>CAVULU010000001.1:0-285796 GCA_963742455.1 uncultured Acidobacteriaceae bacterium
GGCCTGTAGTGGCATGCTCAACGGCTTCTTCGGGGAAGGCGAGACACGCCACATCGCACACTGGCGGTCGGTCAAGTATGTCGATGAGTTCAACGAGGAAGGTGAGGCCGAGGGGGAGACCATCATTCGCAAGCGCGAAAGATTCAGCCACCAGTTTGACCCTGGCCTACGAGAGGGGCCAGATCGTCGAGTTGAAGGAGACCAAGGAGACAAAGGCCAGCAATGAAGAACGCTCATGAACGTTTCGGTAAACTCGTTTATCGGCGGCGCACAGAAAAGACGGCAACCAACCTTCGCGTTTTCCTGGATGCCTTTGTAGTAGAGGAGGACCGAGGTAAAGCCCACTTGGTCTCAGTGGTTGGCGGCGACGTGGAGATCGGCGCCCTGGCTGCTGCTTTTGCCAACGGTGACTCATTTACTGTGGTCGATCCTTACGGTGAAGAGAGTATCGTCTCGCTGGGCGAGAAGCCGCTGTGCTTCCGAGGCTCCATCGTGGTTCCCGGACGGAAACGGCCGCTGAGGCATCTTGTGAGTTGCTCGCAGGAATTAGCAGACACGACCTCCAATGGGAAACTGCTCCTGATAAGTGACAACCATTCCTTCATCTGGTCTTCGCTGGTGCGGCACTACGGCCTGCCCGCCACGCCAGAATGGGGACCGTGGATGATCTCGCAATTGCAATCGCAAAAGCGTATTCAGCCTCTTCCCGCGTTTGGATATGCCGGAGTGGCCGTCAAGGCCAAACGGAAAGTGTTATTGGCGCTGCTGCGGAAGGGACTGCGCAGCAATCGGCTCGCTTTTCCTGTCCAAAATGGAGCCGTCGAATGGCCCGAAATCCAACTCGTCAAGAAGACCGCCTGATTCCCGAGTGAACAAGGGTCTTCGCTGACTGCTCCGGAAAACCGGACACCCCGGCTGTACTTCACACCAACATTCTGAACAGTTCTATGAGGACCTACTTATGGCGTTTTACATACAGGCGACCGCATTTGTGCGTCGTGCGGAGGCATGAACAACCGCCACCAGCCGACATGCACTGCCGACGAATTTGTCGAGGTAACCAGCGTGTACACCCGATGGCAAGCGATCGAAGACGGCGTTCTGGTCGATTGCGAGCAAGCTCCAATGGGCGAGATGCGCCGCCAGCTCATGAAGTGGCCGCTTGCGATGACCACTACCGCATTTCATCGATACGTGTGGCCAATAGATCAGGAGGCGAACCTGCCGCCAGGCCAGAGTTTGGAAGGCCGGTTCTGGGATGTGGTTTGGATGTTCCATGCGGCCGTCAAGGGGACAGTCCCGGCCAGGCGCATCGACCCGTGCAACCTGCTGTTCGACTTCTACTGCATCGTTGCTGATCCGGCACTGTCGTCAAACGAGACGATCGACGCGACTGCCAGGAGCGGGTCAGAGGGGATGCGGCTCGTAACGCTGAAGGCAGTTTCTGGGCCTGGCGATGACGGCGAACCCGTGATGACGTTCATGCTGCCGGAGGAAGATTGAAGGTGCTGGGTCCATCAGCCGAAGTGGACGGATTGCAGAGGCTGACGACGAACAACTTCCCAAATCAGCCCTGGCATGGCAGTTGCCGGAACGACTCCAGATGCCAAGGCCCATCTGGGGTCGATGTTTCCCGGCGCAGGATGTAGAGATTGCCGTCATCTGCACGGACTTTGTAAAAGGTATCCTGCGGGCCGTACCACTGGTCCAGTACTTCCTCGACCATGTACTCATGCCCGTCCAGACGAAATCGAAGAGGCCTTTCGTCCGCCACCCGCCCCGAATAGCAATCCACTTCCAGCTTCATCTCTTCCATTCTGACGCATAGGCGTCAAATCGCCAGCAGAGCGGTGATGGGTCGGTTTGGGTGAGACCAGCGCGGCCGTCACGAAACCAAATAGAGTGCGACCAACGGCACCAGGTTAAGCAAGATTATGCCGATCTTGTAGACGGCAAGACCCGCGTAATGAATCGCATCAAAGGTCTCAACTGAGAGCTTGAACCAACGGCCATGCATTCGGAACATCCAGTCATGGGCAAAAACAAAGACGCCGAACCAGATGAACAGAACCGCGTAGTTGAGACCAACACACCAGAGAAGAACGTGCTTGAGATCAATCGTCGTCACAACACACCCCCAACGACCAAACGCAAGAAAATACGGACGGACAACGTCGGCTTGATCTATTCCCAATTCTATTCCCGCATTTCAGAGTGACCCATTGTCATCGAAGAATCCACTTTGTGCCTTTCAGGCGCGATCCCCGCCTCGCCTTCATCCTCGGCGAATGGCAAGTCTGTTCACACTCCTGTCTGGAGAAATCCATGCAGAGCCTAGATACGATTCACGACTACTTGAGGTTATGTTGTGCACCACATAATCGGAGATATGTTGCGATGTCAATTATGTTGTCATGATTCATAAAGTGGTCCTAATCGGGGGATAATACGGCTGCCAAGACCACGTAACATATTCGAGAATTGGTCACCGACCATCGACTGCAGGACGCTCGTCGAATCCAGCGCAAGGTACGGGAATTGTCAGTGAGCAACTCGGAGATTATGCGTCAATTGACGAGCGTACCAGCTTCTGACCTCCTGTTTGTTACGGATCAATAGGCACTTCACATGAAGCCGTTCGGCTAAACTGGGTCATGCGGCTTGGCTATGCTGTCCTGATCTTCACCGGCACCGTGGTCTTCGGTCAGCAAAGTCTCCATGCCCAGGATGAACCAGCCGTACACCGCGTAACAATCCCCATGTCTGTAGAGGGCAACGCGCCCATCATTACAGTCGCCTTTAAGACAACGCAGGGTGTCCTCAGGCCGGCTCGCTTTCTCTTCGATTCCGGTGGTGGAGCCATTATTCTCAGCGATGGATTGGCAAAGGAACTCGGGCTCAAGGCGAAAGGTGCCGTCCTCTCCGATGATGCGATGATGGACAGCAATATCAGGAAGTCAATCTACCTTTGGGGTTTGTTGGTGGGATGCCAATCAACTTACAAACCAGCAAGGCCTTCGCGCATGTGGGTGCAAGCAGCTTCATTAGCAGTAGATACAAAGTAGACGGTATGCTTCCCGGTAAAGCACTGGAGCGATATCAGATTGTTCTGGACTATCCTCGGCGTCGATTGTCGGTCGGCGAAGCCGGTACGTTTCCACATCAAGGAGAGAAACTACCTTGTCCTTTCGTTGTGTCCAGCGGACATCCGCGCATCGATGTGGGAATCGGCGGCATCACGTATGGGTTTCTACTCGACACTGGAACCCAGATCACCCTCATGCGCGAAGACGTTTTGAGGCAATGGGCCAAAGAGCATCTCGATTGGCCTCGAAGCATAGGAGCGGCGGGCCCTGCGAACGAAGGGGCAGATCCGGACGACGATTTTCTTCTGAGAATTCCTCGCCTTCAACTTGGACCCTTCACCGCGAATCACGTGGCCGTCGCATCCAGGCCAAACGAGATCTACAGTGCCACCACCTATGAGACCCCAGCTGCGATTATTGGCGCCTTGGGCGGCAACGTTCTCAGCCAGTTCAGAGTCGAGGTTGATTATCCCGAGCAACTTTGTTTCTTTGAACGTTACGGGAGAGAAAAGGCAAACGACTTCGATACGGTCGGACTTGTCCTCGACACCAACTCCAGTGGACAACTTGTCGTTCGCGCAGTGTCCTCCACAGCGTCCGCGGTCACACGGCAGAACATTCAGCCCGGCGACGTGATTCTGCAGATTGGCGATTCGATTAATGCCCCTTACACCCTGACGAAGGCCGCGCAATCTTTGTCGGGAGTTGTCGGAGAGCGCAAACGGTTACGTATTTTGATACGAGGAGAGCCAATGAGTGTGACAGTCGTCGTGTCTCGGATACTCTGATCGCCTCCCCGACATTCGTTATGTCCGCGTGCGCTAATGCCTCATCACTGCGGCAAGCACACCGTTCAACGAATCCTGCCATGCGTGGGCGATCATTCCAGGCCGAACGCTTCCGCGCCAATACGAGAGCCCCCCAAACATCGCTCCGTAGAACGCAATCAGAATCACCATCTTATTGCCCTGATACGCGTGCGCCGCGCCAAATACTGCCGCCGAAAGCAGAATGCCCGCAGCGGCATTCTTCGTCATGGCCATGAACTGCGCTTGCAGATATCCCCGAAAGATCGCCTCTTCACAAATCCCAGCGGTAACAGAGAGCACGATCCACAACACCACTTCAAGCGGTCCGTGCGGCAACATGGCCGTGATTGCCGGGTTGTTCCCACGGATTTGCAGCACCCATCCGCAGACCCAAAGTAAAGCCGACGCAACAATCCAGAATCCTAGCGCAATGCCAATGTCCCGCAAAAGCTGCCGGCCGGAGTGCCAACTGTCTCCGAGAACGATGCGGACAGACCCTTTGCGACGGCGCACCCCTGCCAGCACCACGGCGAAGAGAACCCATTCAAAGCAAATGCCAAGCAGGTAACCGCGCACGCGGTTTGGATGGGCCGCCACACTCAATCGGTCCATGCGAATCTTCTGCCAGATCGTCCACCCGCCCATTATCGCGAGTACTACAACCATGTTTGAATTGAGCTGGCGATCCCGGGATAGCGCTGGGATCCGGTCTGGTCCGAAGCAGAGGTCCTCATCATTGCCTCATCTGGCCAGAATGCGCCTCGGCCAACTATATCAGTTGGGCGGAGCCGCGTGATCCCCAAGTATAGATTCTGAGACCCCAAACTAAACGGTCCCGCATTCATGGGCTCAACCGTACCGCACCACACTCAGCAGCTTCCTGGGTCCCTGAGAAGTCTCGTTTTCGGCAGTTTCAATTCTCCGTTGTTGCCAACAGGCCTTACCGTAAATCCACGGATGTCCGAGCGAAGAGACAACCGAAGCGATCGTTGACGGGCTTCTCCAGATTCTGCTTGCAGCCGAGATACCGCTCTGTGGTCAGCACCGACACGTGACCAAGCAGGAACTGAATTTGTTCCAATTCGCCGCCATTCACATGGCAGAGCCTAGCGCACGTCCGACGAAGATCGTGTGGCGCGAGATGGTCCAGCTGCATCCGCTGAGCGACCCTTCGCACCACGTACCAAATGACGTTCTCAGAGATTCCCTTGCCCCAGGGCGTCCCATGCCGGCTAACAGCGCGGAGGATTCGGCCCGCGGTCACCTTCGCCAGATCTCTCCATCGCTCGACTGCATCGCATCTTGAGCGGATACTGGGCGTATCGATTCTCACGAGAAGAGATACTCAGCAGGTTCAGGATATGGTCAAGCCGCGTTAGCCTTTCGAAGAGATCCGACAGAGAATGACGACGCCAGTTGCCCACAGTGTGAGGCCAATCGACATACATCCAGCGATAATGCGGACGTCGCTGCGGGGGATGATCAGAGACCCAAGCGCTGCAACTACCATGATGCCACTCGTCCAGTAGAGTAGGTGTGCAGTAAAGATTTTTGCCAAGGGGAGAAAGTGCAACCCGATAATCACACCAAAAGCCTGCGGCATTAGGTCAGAGCGGCCGACTCGCGCGAGCAAGAAGGCCGCAATGGCGCACAGTCCCCATTCGAAGCCGAAATCGATCCAGAACAATTTACGGAAGCGCATCGAGTGTGCCAGCTCGGCGGAAGAAGGGGAGAGGTGGCGAAACGCTCGAATGCGAAGAATTGCCCACAGCGTTAGGAAGATCGCTGGCAAGGTAACAAACGAGAACCATAAGGGGGATTGCGTGCCTGAGGATACAACAGCCCAATACATCCAACCAGAGCCAAAACACACACAAATGAGAGCTCCTCGGGCACTGCCTTTCAGCTTTCCTACGCTGATGCCATCGAACCCGCCAATGGCGTTCACCACTGAATCCATGCGTCCTCCAGCTGAGCGTTTCGCGTTTAGCACGGCAAGGTATTATCTCCGAGGTAATCACGAGATTGAGCTCGTCCACTCACCGGATCGAGATGGACGGGCCTCGGTCCACGTTCAGCCCCACGTTGAGATGGTACTTGTGGGCCGTGACTTCATGGCATCCGATCCCGTCATCGCGATGGCTCCTCCTTGTGAAGCAAGTCTCAACCTGTGCCAGAAAGTCATTCAGCGTGGAGTGTTTTGATTGGGTCGACGTGCATGGCACGCAGCGCCGGGATATAACTGGCTGCGAGCGCGACAGTGGTGAGTACAAAGGTGACACTAGAGAAAGTGGTTAGATCGTTAGCCGAAACGCCGAAGAGCAGTCCGGCCATGAGGTGCGAAACAATGAGCGCGCCAGCCAAGCCGATTCCGGCTCCGGCGGCGGCGAGACCGAACCCCCGGCGCAAAACCATCTTAAGGATCGTTCCCCTTTGCGCGCCCAGTGCGAGACGAATTGCGATCTCGCGTCTTTGTTCATTCACAACGTATGAGATGGTGCCGTAAATTCCCAGGCCCGCGAGGAGCAGGGCCGTAGCGGCAAACAACCCAACCATTTCCATCGAGAATCGCCGCACGGAAAGCGACGAGGAGAGAGCGTCGCCCAGTGTCTCCGCGTGGAAAACGGGAAGATTCGCATCGACAGCCTGGATTTGTGTGCGCACCTGAGCTGGAATGGCAGCGAGATCGACCTGTCCACGCAGGTAGAACACAAGAAACTTGGCGGGGCGCTGGTAGATGTCGAAGTAGATCTGCGGAGCGCCGGCGTTCGCGAGCGACTCCGTGCGTGCATCGGCGATGACGCCGACGATAGTGGTCCAGTCCAACTTGGCAGCCCTTGACCGGACGCGGATGCGCCTGCCTACGGGATCCTCGCCTTTTCCATCTTTGCCGGGCCAGTACTTGCGGGCAGCGGCCTGATTGATCACCGCGACGGAGGGCGTGTCCTCAAGGTCCTGCTCGACGAAGAGGCGGCCACGAACGAGCGTCATACCGAGCAGGTGAAAGTAATTGGGCGAGACGATCGACGTAAGGATCAGCGGAGGCTCGCTGCTTTTCGCGTTCTCGCCCTCGCGGATCAATGGCCGCGGTCTGAGGTCTTCATGACCATGGCCGAGAGGAAGAGCCGCCGTATCGCTGACGGCGGTCTCCTCCACCCCCGGAAGCGTTTGGTTTCGGCGCTGAATTTCGCGCAGCAATACGGCTTCCAGCGTGGCGGTGCGGTAAACGTCGGTATTGGGATCGTTAGGATTCGGCAACGTGGTCTCAATCGCCATGACGCGGCTCGGACTGAAGCCCAGAGGCACCTTGAACAAGTCCCAGAAACTGCGCAGCAAAAGGCCGGCAGCGACCATGAGCACCAGCGACAGCGCCAATTCACTAACCACCAGAATCTGGCGTGCTCGCGAGCGCCCCTTGGAACCGATGGAACCGCGTCCTTCCTGCCGAAGCGTACCGGTAAGGTCGACCCGACTCATAAGCCAGGCGGGCGCGAGCCCGAAGATAGTGCCGGCTGCCGCAGAGACGAAGATGGCAAATGCCAGTACGCCCCAATGAATCGATATGTCGTTGAGGTGCGGAAGGCTTTCCGGAATAAAGCCCAGCAGGAATCGCTGGGCGCAGAAGAGAATGACGAAGGCAGTAATCCCCCCAAGTAGAAACAGCAGCAGGCTCTCGGTGAGGAGTTGGCGGAAGAGGCGACCTTTTCGCGCCCCGAGGGCCTGTCGAACCGCGATCTCACGAGTTCTGCCGCTGGCCCTGGCAAGCAGGAGGTTGGCAACGTTGACCCAGCTGATCAGCAGGACCAGGCCGACCGCGCCAAAGAGCAGGATGAGCGATTGGCGAACGTTGCCGACAAGAGTTTCGGCGAGAGGAATCAGGTGAACGGTCCACTCATCTTCCGGCGGATAATCCGCCGGATATTTCTTCTTCAACGATGCAGCTAAGGCGTCGAGGCGCTCCTGCGCGGTCTCAGGCGATAGACCAGGCTCAAGGCGCGCAATGGTCTCATATTGCAAACGGCTGCCGCGCATCGGCTGTTGGCGGTCGGAAAATCCGTCCGCGGCCCACAGTTCGGTATTGACCTGCTCGCTGGTTTGGCCCTGGTCGCGGAAGCCCGCGGGCATGACTCCGACGATGTGAAAGAGATCGTTGTCTAGACGCAGATTCTTACCCACGATCTGCGGGTCGGCGCCAAATGCGCGCTTCCAGAACCCATCGCTGAGGATTACTTCCCCGTTGGCACCGGGCGTCGCGTCGTGCGGATCGAAGGTGCGGCCTAACGTCGCATTCACGCCCAGCACTGCGAAGTAGCTTGCTGAGACCGTTGCTCCGGCAACATGCGTGGGCTGGGCGCTGCCGGTCACATTTTCGGAGCCGTGAAAGCAGAGGGATACATATTGGAAGACCCCCGAATTCTGAAGGTCTCTCAACTCGGGGATGGAGATGCCGACGTCGTGCGCGCCCACGCCAGAAAAGTCAGCTTCGATGCGCACCAGTTCGCCGGGGTGCGGATACGGCAAGGGGTGAAGCAGGGTGGCGTCAATCACACTGTAGATGGCGGACGTGGCTCCGATGCCCAGCGCGATGGTGGCGATCGCAATCAAAGAGAATCCCGGAGATCGTAGCAGCATGCGAAACGCATAACGTAAGTCGAAGAGCAGATTCTCAATGAGCGGAATGCTCTGCTCGGCGTGGTGGTCTTCTCGGATCGCCTCCGCCGCGCCCAGCTTGAGCGCGGCCTGTCGTTGTGCCTCCGCCGGCGCCATACCCGCGTGCATGTTCTCCTCCGTCTGTAACGCGAGATGCTCGGCGAGCTCTTCTTGCAGGCGCTGATCGGCGCTTAGGCGAGTTGCGAAACTGGAAAGGCGAATCAGGAAGCGTCGCAGGAATCTCACGCTAAATCCTCCGCCCTGACTTTGAAGAAGCGCGCAATGATCGCCGAGGTTTGCTCCCATTCGTGGGCCTCTGACTGCAGTTGTCTGCGGCCGGCTGCGGTAAGCCTATAGAAGCGTGCACGGCGGTTGTTTTCCGACGCACCCCATTCGGAGACAAGCGAGCCTTCATTCTCCAGCTTCAGCAGCAAGGGATAAAGTGTGCCCTGGTTGACAGCCAGAAGGTCGCCGCTGATCTGCTCGATGCGCCGGGCAATCCCCCAACCGTGTTGCGGCCCCAGGACATCGAGGGTTTTGAGGACCATCAACGCGAGTGTTCCCTGCAATACGTCTGGCTTTTCCTTCATCGTGAGTCAACCTTTAGTTTTCCAACAGGAAGAATGACACATCTCCTTTTGGAAAACAACAGAAAAAGTTCTCCCTCGGCAAATCCAAACGAGACATTCGGAGGCGCTGGTGAGCCATGTAACCTCACTTCACGCCTTCAGGGCGAGTCACTCACGGAGCCGCAGCAGGCTCGTAGTCGCCTCGATTTGATACTCGGCGATTTGGCACCCGTCCAGACGCATTCCCCCCCGAGAAGTGCGTTAGATTTACTTGCCAAGAATCAGGGGCACATAGCTTCGGGCGTCTTCCAACAATTGCTCGCGAGTGATACCAACCTTGGCGCGAAGCTGCAAACCCTGCAGCAAGTCAACGAGCAAACGGCCTCGCACCTCGGCAGAGGGTGTGCGAGTCAGGCGCCCCGCCTTCATCTCCCGCTCGAAACGTTTCGCGAAAATATCAGCGGATCCGGTCAGGCCCTTCTTGAGCCGGGAACGGATCTCCATTACCCGCTCCGACTGTCCAAGCGCAGCAGCGGCCATCATGCAGCCGTTGCGAGCCTCGCCAGTGCAGGAGTCGACGGTAGCCTCGCAAAAGGCGGTCACGGCTTTGTGGATGTCCGGCTCCGCTTGAAATGCTGCCATTCTGGGAGTTCCATACGTCAGCGCATAGCGCTCGACCGCCTTGAGCAGCAAGGTGGACTTGTCTCCGAAGGCCCGGTATAGCGCGGGTTTGGTGACGTTAACGGCGTGCGCGATCCGATCCACGTCGACTCCTTCATACCCATGCTCCCAAAACATCTCAACGGCACGGTCGAGTGCTTCGTCGGGGATAAAGCCTTTTGGACGTCCTCGGGGGCGCTTCAAATGATTAGTTACCATAGCGTACGAAATTCCTTGCATTGTCTCTGTGCTTATCGTACTCTGGCGTTCGTAATACTTCAAGACAGATAAACACAGGAGACAACACGGATAGGTTCGAAGGAAAAACAGAACGACCTTCACCCTTCACCACGGAGACGCCCATGGAACATTCGATCGCGCTCGCCGAGCTGGTCAAGCGAGGTCGGCCGATCGATTTCCTACTGCACAATGCCGAGATGGTCCCAGGTAAGAAGCTCGTGCTCACTGCGCGGGCGTCGAGGCGGCTCGGGCCCCGCTGAGCGGCCATCATCAACTGCCTGTCGAGTTGCTCCATTCCGCAAGCAATTAACAACCTAAGAAGGAGAAAAACATGAACGAAAGTATCTTGATAACCGGAGCAAATGCTGGGCTTGGGAAAGAGACTGCCCGACAGTTCGCATTGAAAAAAGAAACAAGAAAGGTAATTCTCTTTTGCAGAAATCGTGCGAGAGCAGAGGCAGCCAAAAAAGACCTTGAGGAGAAAACGGGGAAAAAGATTTTTGCAACTGTTATTGGAGATGTTACGGATGCAAATTCTGTAAGAAAAGCAGTGGAAGAAATAAAGGAACCTATTGATGCAATAGTTTTAAATGCAGGTGGAGTAGTTGGGAAAACGGCTGCGAAATCTACGCCGTCCGGTATGAATCAATTAGCTGCTACGAATATTTTAGGCAATGTAATTCTAGTGGAGGAATTAATTAAACGGGACAAGTTAAGGAAAACAGTTCTATCAGTCAGTGCGGAAGCTGTTCCAGGAGTAAAGATGCTCGGAGTAAAACGGGTTTCAATGAGGACTTCTTCTACAGATGAGTTTGCTGCTGTTCTTGATGGATCATATTTTGGTAAGAAGTTCGTCGCATTGCAAGCATACGCATATGTCAAGTATGCGGAAACCATGTGGACGTTATCAATGGCAAGAAGGTACCCCAAGCTCAAGTTTATTGTTGTGAGCCCAGGGAATACAAAAGGAACTCAGGCGCCAGATAGTCTTCCCCCGCCAATGCGGTTTATGTTGAAGTTTGTGATGATGCCTATCGTATTCCCATTGATGGGCGGAATGGTGCATACGCTGGAAGTGGGCGCGAAACGCTTTGTAGATGCCATTTCGGATGAGCGATATAAAAGCGGCGTTTTTTATGCCAGTAGAGAGGGTAAGTTATCAGGGGACATGGTGGACCAGAGCACCTTTTTTACTGATTTGAAAAATACTTCATTTCAAGATAACGCCAACGATGCAATTCACCATTTCATAACTTAGGCGCTCGGAGCCGACGTCTCAGGGCAATTCTTCGCCTCGGCTCAAGGGAAGTTCACAGGCCCAATTGAGGCGCAGCGCCGCCCCACACCTCGACGATCGCGCCAGCCAAGAAGCCGCGTGGCAGACCGTCGTCAAGGTCTCCGGTATCGACTTGTCTAGCCCAGCATCCTTTGAGCGCGGTGTCCTCAAGGAGCGCTGATCGGCGCACCTCTGGATGCAAAACAACTTCACCACATCCAAGGGAGGAAGATGAACACGCACAACCTTGTAGTGAGCTGTTTGGTTGCTGCTTATCTCGCAGCGAACGTGTACGCGATTGTGAGAGTACGAGTGCTTGAGTTGGCCCGTTCGCGCAAGCATCTCATGCTCTACGGCGTTCCCTTCCTATTGTGCGGCTCCGTCATCCTGTTGGGATGTTGGCTCATGGAGATCATGCGCCGATTCGATGAATGGGCCGCCTAATGGCCCATTGAAGATGACTCATTTTGAGGACAAAGCTCCGAACAAGTTAGCTGAGAACCGGAGTGCATTGTCAACTCCTGATCCGAGGAGAGTGACCAAGTGTTCTCGACTGACGACTTCAGGCCAATGCACATATTGAAAGCGATGGTGTCGATTAAGGGATAGCTCCCCGGAAACGCCCTAGGGTCGAGGAATCTGTCGAGCAGGTATTGGCTGCCGGTTTTCTCTGCCCGGTCCTGTATCTGAAGCTATAGTTTTTGACACGGCCGGATCGGTGAGATCCGGCCGTTTGTTTTGTGGGATTTGGCGAGTCGTTTTTCAGACCCCTTTTGTCACATGCCGAAGAGAGCCTATCAGGCGGTCTTTTTAAGGACGCGTTGGATTGTGGCCGTCGAAACGCTATGTCCTTTAGCGATCTGTCGGATACTCTGGCCGCGCTGACGATCTTGTTGGATGGCGGCGCTGTCCAGGACCAGCGGAGTTCGACCGATTCGTTGGCCGTCGATACGGGCGCGCCTCATGCCGGCGCGGACTCGCTCCACGATGAGCGAGCGTTCCAGCTCCGCGATGGCAGCGATGATGATGACGATGGCCCGCCCGAGTGGGCCGCCGGTATCGATGTTTTCTCGGAACGAGATGAACTCGACGCCTGTTCTGTTCAGATCATCCAGCACCGCCAGGAAGTGGCGTGTTGAGCGTGCGATGCGATCGCACGCCCAGACCAGGACAACATCGAACCGTCCGCGACGGGCATCGGCCATCATCTGATCCAGGCCTGGTCGTTTGGCCTTTGTGCCGGAGATCCGGTCGGTGTATTCCTGCACGATCTCGTAGCCGCGCTGAGCGGCCATCTGATGCAGGTCGTGCAGTTGCGTCTCCGGGTTTTGATCGACGGTGGAGACCCTCAGATAAAGCGCGGCGCGCTTCATGCGCGCCTGCTTTTCCTGGGAGCGACAAGTCCATTCTTGTCGACATACTTCCGGATCCATTCCAGAATCAGATCGGTCATCTCGAGGCCCTGGGCTGCGGTCGCGGACTTGAAGCTGCGGTGAAGCTCTTCAGAGATATTTACGTTCAAGCGCTTTAACCCTTTTCCTTCCTTCGTCTTGATTTGACTCACCTCCTCCCTCTGGAGGTGAGCATATGGGATTGTGAGTACCCGCCGCCAGTACCCCGGAAGGTCCGGGGTGGCGGCAGGGTAGGGCTATGCCTCCCAGGCAACCCGGCAGATCTGGACGACAGTGGCCAGCTGCACCTTGCTGAACTGGAGGGCGGCGGCCATCAAGCGTAACTGCGCCGCAGTCTCCGGAACGCCGCCGGCTTCAACAGCCAGCCATTCAGACGGTTCCATGCCGGCCAGGTGGGCTACTTCCTCCACCGTGCAGCCCCTCTTCTCGCGGCCCTTCTGGATAAAAAGGCCGAACAGCTTGCCCCAGACCAGGCGCTGGACCCGGTGGAAGTCTTCTTGATTGTTAATTGTCATACTCATATACTCCGTACTCCTCATTTCACCCCTTTGTCAAGGTGTGCGCGGATTTGAACAACATGATAAGTATGTGCTTATATGAGCAATCACCAAAGCTATGACCCTGGATATGGAAGAACCTGGGTACACCCGGTAAAGGAGCTGCCATCGGACTGGCAGCCATGCTGCCCTTCGTGCCCGGCATGCTGGGCTCACGCAAGAAAGGCGGTGAACTCCGCGATATCTACTCCGGTGTCGATCCCGTGCCCGTACACGCCGGCCGCTGGTGGGAGGTAGGATCAACTCCATTCGAAGGCGCACGAATCAAGGAATGGCGCCCGCACTGGAGCATCCTCCACAAGAGCCATGCCGAAGATGCTGCCCTCTACGGATCAGAAGAAGAGAAGTGGAAACACGATCCGATCCTGCATCCAGACCAGGGATTTTCGTCCTTTGTCCTGTTTTGGAACCATCGAAAAGAACTACCGTAAACGCGGATAATATTCATCTATATCCATATATATGAACCACTTGAAGCATCATGGTCACCTGCGGATTCACGCACCGGCGCCTGTGAGCCTCGCTCACCGCATCCAAAACTGCGCCACATCACTTCGGCATAGCTGAAACCGCGCCATTCAGCCTTTCCATCCGGCGCTCTTCCCATCATTTCCGCGCCAACGTCTCTCGTTCGTCTGGCTTGCTTGTCTGTATTGCCTGATCAAGATCAGATCCTCTTTGTTTTCTCCGGCGACGGGGATCACATTCCCTCGACCCATCGCTCTGATAGCCTCTCCCTTTCCATGAGTGAAAATGTGGCTCAGATCAATACCGCGGTTCGTGTTCGCCTCTCCCCGGCGCAGATCGCTGTACTCGCGCCGGGGATTGAATTGATCACGCGGTCATATAAGGATCGTCAGCGCACCGGGACCTCACGCCTCTCTTACCCCTTCCGCATCTTTCCTCCAGCCCGCGGTTTTGACCGCGGGGCCTTCAACCAACTCTTCATGGACAACTTCCTCGTACTCGGAAAACGTCTGATTACAAAAACTAAATCCAGAAAATCGGTGCAGATGGATACTTTTCAACTCCGGGCCGCTGTCTTCGCGATCCGCGCCTATATCGACTTTGTGCGCCTTTTGAGGCGCCAACACCGCCGAAGTGGTCTTGAAGACAAAGCTCGGATGCACATCGACGACAAGTCATTCGCTGAGCTAAAGGCAAAGTCGCAACCTGTCATCCATTCGCTAGAGCGTCACATGAAGAGAGCGAATCGAGCTTTGATGACAGCAGTTGGGAAGAAACAGTACACGGCGCGGACAGCTGCCTGGAAGGCGCATCTACGATGGATGCGTTTGTATGTTGCCTATTGCAAGCCGTGGGCGAAGCCTAATCAGAACCTTAGAAAACAACAACAACAAAACATAGACGATCTAGTGCAGATGGCGAAGCGCGGCTTACGCAATGCACGCTTTCAGCCAGCGGAAGAGACTAGCCTTCGCCACATAATTCGGCTTTACGCAAGATACGCCCGTGGTGGTCGACAAGGCCATTGGACCGTCCGATTTATGTTAGCGAACAAAGCAAGTTTCGCCAGCACGTACTATCTTGCGCAATTTGTGATCGAACATTCGAAACTCAAAGGAGTTGTCTAAATCATGACGAAGAAGGAAAAGGCTGGCAAGAATTCGGTAGCGAAACACGTGAATCAAACTGCCAATCAGCGCGCTATGAAAAATCCCAAAACGCAGGCGATCTTGAGCGCCCTCCGAAAGGGTTGGAACGGCATGAGCGCGGAGCAGCAAGGCGAACAAGTACTTGAACTGATCGCGCTCAAATGTTCGGTTAATGGGATCGTGGATGAGTTGGGACGACCTGCGACGACTATCCGCCGGCGCATTGGGATCGCGAAGTCAGCTGGAACAAACAGTGGATGGATCGGAAGGCTGGAGCGTACCTTGGCAAAGAAACCCCTTACGCCAAAAGCAAAGAGCGCCCGCAAAGTTGCCGGTTGCGAACCTTCTGTGGGTCCAGCCGATAAGGGACAGCGGGCCGCCATCACGAAAGCGTACCCGGTGAAGAACGATGTCCGCTCCACAACAGTTCAGCAGATAAAAGGGGTGGCATCATCTTCATCAAGCAGCGCTCAAGTGCACCGGGGTGTGAACCACGCATCGAGCGACAAAGAGAGCCGACCGGGAGAACAGGAGCCAAAAGCTAACCTGGTTGAGCTCTACAAGAACAGAGATAAAAGCAATCTGGACAAGATACAAGAATTGGCCGGAATCGCTGACTCGATCGCGCCGCGACCCTACCGAGACGCGAGATCGATTAAGCGGCAAGGCAGGCCATTGCCGCCTTCAGACCCTATCTGACCCGTCACTTAAGCTTCAGAGAGCCTTTTGACACACACGCCCGGCCCGTCTTACCGACGTTTTCGTGTGAACGTGAAATCAGGAACTCTACGGTTCTCGCTGGGGCTCTCGCAGAGCTGAACTGAAGAGCACCAGATGCTAAGCCTAATGATCGGAGGCACCCGAATGTTTGACCCTTCAGCTGTTCTGCTCTGACTACAAAAAAAGGAGCCGCAGCTTGTAACTGCGGCTCGGTACTTCGAGAAGGAAGTCGCTAAACGAACGCAGCTAAAACTGAATGTTCCACTTTCTCCCGCACCTCATCTTCGCCGACGAGGTGCAGGTATTTTTGTGTGGTTGAGATGTCCTTATGTCCGAGCACTAACTGCAACTTCTTGAGCCCCAACACCGGCTGCATGTGGCCGGCGAAGGTGTGACGCCATTTGTGAAGGAACCAATGTGAGCAGCTTGGGGCGGTTTTGCAGGAGTAAGGCACCTTGTTCTTCTTTGTTGCTGATCGCTTGACAGTGTAGGTTCCCTCGCGCTATCCGCAATTGAGACCCGCGCGGAGAGCGATCTCCTTGCATGGATAAAGTGGCGACCTCTTCCGACCTGAACCCAGTCAGCAAGAAGATCTGAAAAAGCACCCGCTGATCGTCCGTTCAGGCTGCGAAGAACTTCTGCAGTTCGTCTGACCAAGTGCGTTGCCCATCATGACGCGTTCATCACCAGGCCTCAGTGACAGCGCTATGAGGCGGGGTTCGTGTCGACTACCACGCAAATCTGGTCAAGGATTCCGTCTTGATCGAGGCGAGAGGATTTGGACTGATTAAGGAACGTGCGGACATTGGGACCTTTCATGAGGTGTTCCCCTTATCGCGATCGCGGCCGCCAAGAGCGATGCTGGTCACAGTTGCCAGACGGGCAGGGATGACATAATGACCGGGGCTTCGAGCAGAAGCCGCGCGTGGCGAACTCTGCCGGGGAACGCGCGGCAGGCGCGGAGAGCCCGTCTGGCGATTCTCGATGTTCGGGGATTGCATCACTCATGGGAAATCGAACAACCAGAAATACTCATCAGAACCGCGCGACCAGCCAGACTGCTGTGGCCGCGATTGCCCTCGAGCCCCACTACTCACCAGTCCAGTTGGGAGAGTTGTGGAGCTTATCTCCCGACGTCATCCGTGCCATATTCGTCGATGAAATCGGGGTGCTCAAGATCGACAGACCGGAGAAAATGCACAAGCGTCGTTATTGTAGTTTGCGCATTCCTCGGTCGGTTGCTCACCGGGTCCATCAGAGGCTTCAGGCGAAGTAGCTCCCGCCTGCCCAACAATGTCCGGTCCTTCGGGGCCGGACATCTTGCCACAGCCTTCGTTCTGCAACTGCGAGCAGCGAGTCACGAGGTAGACGATACGGTGGCCAGCGTGTTCTCCTTTACGCGCAATCCCTGCGATCTTCCGCCGACGCACGAAAGCTGCTGCGTATGAAACCGAATTGCTGCCTCCTGTTCGGTCGATGCCAGGATTTGCGGAGGATGCGAATGTTCACAGACTCGGTTTTTTCCCGTCGATCATACATGTTGGTTTTCCCGTTTTCGGCACTTGTTCTGTTCGTAGCCTGCAGCAAGCAACCCGCGACTTCATCCAGCACAGAGCGGCCACAGCAACAGGCTGCCGTCTCCGCGTCGATATCAGTAGACGGTCTGCCCTCTGCGCCGTCTAAGGTCATTTCGTTGCCGATGGGTTTGACGCGGGATACAGGCGACCTGGACGCGATGGCGAAGCGACGTCAGATACGTGCATTGGTCATCCTAAACCCCATTGGCTTCTTCTATGACAAAGGAATGCCAAGAGGCGCGATGTACGAGACGCTGGAGGAGTTTCAGAAGTACGTCAACCAGAAGCTGAAGACGGGCAAACTTCCGATAAAGGTCACATTCCTCCCAGTGCGCGCGGACCAGGTTCAGAAGGCTTTGACAGAAGGTGTCGGAGACCTGGTGGCCTACGGCGTCGTGGTTACTCAAGAGCGCTCAAAGGAAGTTGCATTCTCGATACCTTTCTTGACCGATGTAAAGCAGATCATCGTCACAGGGGCTGACTTCGGCGCAGCCTCAACGCTCGCGGACCTCGGCGGAAGAGAAGTTTACGTCAACCCGCTCACTGCCTATTATCAGAATCTCCAGACAGAGAACGAAACGCTCAAGAAGTCCGGCAAGACGCCGATCATCATCAAGGCCGCTGACAAGAACCTGACGGATGACGATCTCGTGCAAATGGTGAATGCTGGATTGATCCCAGCTACCGTTACAATCCAACAACGCGCCGACCTTTGGTCCCAGGTGCTACCAAATACCCGATCGCATTCCAATCTCGTTCTCGCGAGCGGTCAATCCCTGGCATGGGCCATGCGCAAGGATAATCCAGAGTTGAAGAAACTGGTTGACGAGTTTCTGGGGACGCACTCCGCTGGATCGTCATTTGGGAACACACTGCTTCGGCGATACCTCCAAAATACTAAGTGGGTGAAAAACTCCACCTCTTCGGCGGAGATGGCGAAGTTTCAGCAGAACGTTGATTTCTTCAAAAAGTACGCGGGAGAATATGACTTCGATGTCTTGATGATTGCGGCTCAGGCCTACCAGGAATCTCTACTAGATCAAAGCAAGCGGAACCCAAGCGGCGCGGTTGGCATCATGCAGGTAATCCCCAAGTACGCGGCAGCACCTCCCATTAACATACCGAACGTGAGCACTGCCGAAGCGAACATTCACGCTGGCGTGAAAATGATGCGGAATATGGAGGACAACTACTTCAACGATCCGAAGATCGATCGCCTCAACAGAACGTTATTTCTATTTGCGAGCTACAACGCTGGCCCGAATCGCGTCGCGAAACTGCGCAAGGCGGCTCCGGGTCTAGGCCTTGATCCGAATGTCTGGTTTGGAAATGTGGAGTTGGTTGCGGCCAAAGAGATTGGACAGGAGACCGTCACCTACGTCTCAAATATCTACAAGTATTACGTTGCTTACACGCTGGCAGCGGGGCAAAACCAGCTTCGTCCAAAGACAACCGGACCGCCCGCAAAATGAGCCTCGGGTCGGGCAAACTCCACGATCAAAGGCGTCCGCTGGACGAATAATCCTTGGGTAGTCGCGGTAGTGCAAATCCCCAATGCATTAAGCCAAGGAGGGCGCATAAAAGTTTCGCCTCTTCGCCGGGCTATGCCTGGATTACCGCCGTCCATGTAAGTCTTTGTCAACAGAAAAGCACGGGATTTCCTTTACGCGCTCTGGAGAGCGCGTTGTTGGTCTGATCAGGATCGATAGCTGCGCACGTTTGCCTCTCGGCTGATGGTTCCTGCTTCAAGCAGAACCGGACATCCATTTGCGGTCTGAGACTCCGAAGAGTCCGCACCGAAGATTGAGTTTGTGTTCTCTGCCAGTCCCGAAACAACTCGAAGAGAGCCTCGGGAGTCGCCTCCGTCGCCCAGGCGGTTATCTGCGGGACCTGGCAGCCTGCGCATCGATAGATCCTGTTTTTGTTTTTTCCTTATTAGGAAACGTTTTTACGCTGCTGCGGTTCGCTTGAACTCGCCGGCAGGCACGAAGTGGTAGCTAGAACTCTGACGGAGATTGGGCACCCACTCAGCAGCGTTGTGTACGTACTGGAAGGCAGGCTTCGCATCAATGCTGGCGAAGTGCAGGAGCTGCTCGAAACCGGTGATTGTGTCTGTTTGGATAGTGAGATGTTTATTACCTGGAGTGCGAATGGCAACGCACGCTGCCGTGCTTTAGTTGTGACACCCCGACTGGCGGCCTTGTCGCTCTGAACTATCGCCCAACCTTACAGTCAGTCAGCTTGTCGCTCTGGAAGATTGGAAGTGATGTGCGTCACATATATGAACTCCAGTGAGTGAGACCATCTCCCAACGATTGACCACGTCGTTCGTTTCGCTGCCTCCTTTCAGCAGCGTTGCTGAAAGGCCACCCTTGTGGAAGGCTTCTCTCCCTTCGTTGCGAATCGGGAACTGATTCAAGCCCTTGAAGAACGATCCCAGCCGATCTCCTGTGTTGAAGATTGCGTCCTCTTCCGCCAAGGGGAAAACGCCATGGGTCTCTTTATTCTCCGAAGTGGAGAGGCCAGCCTGGTATTGAGGACAGAATCGAATGAAGTAGCCATGTGCCTCGTTGTGGGTGCCGGTTCCTTGCTCGGTCTCCCTGCCATCATTGGAAACGAACCGTACTCCTTGACTGCAACGGCCCGTACCGGTTCCGACGTCAGCTTCGTGACTCGGGAAGACTTTCGTGATCTGATACGAGCCAAACCTTCGTTATCTCTGTTGCTGGTGCAGGTACTCGCAGGAGAAGTCCGGTCAGCACGCCAGGCACTCTCCGAAGATTAAAAGCACTTTAGCCATGGCAGTTGACAGCGGATAGATCGGCGTATAGCGTCATCGCACGGGCTGCCCCTTTCACATGTTCACGATGCCTCTCGCAAGGAGAGGCATTTCGTGCATTGTCCACCGTCGGCGCACCTACACCCCCCACAGCGCAAAATTCGTTTTAGTTATCTCGACCTGCCAAATATTGACCGCTCACCATTTGTGTCGTACATCGACCGCCTCACATTAGAAAGGACATCATGTCATACACGCGAGAGCCAATCAGAATGTCGGGAGTTCTACGCGGCAGCCATGGGCAATCGTCAAAATGCATGGTGTCAGCGTTGCGAGTGTCCTTGGAAGGTACGAGGCTGTTCAAAGACTGCCAGCATTCGATCGTATGGCTCTCAAGCTCTCTGCCAGACGGCGATTACAGACTATCGTTTGCCGGAAAGATTATCGGCATGCGCCTCTCCAAGGAAGGCTGGCGCACGATCCAGGATTGCCCCGACGGCGTTCCAAGCGGGTTGTCAGCGAACCGACCTGGCTCCTGAATCTGCCGTTATCCATAAATCGACTCAAAGCAACGGCCTGAATGGAAACAACGACCCCAGTCCGTCTTCATTAATTCTTCGCAGATTGTTCCGATTTCAGGCAGATTCAGGAGGAAAATGGGAGTAGTGAGTAACGAAAACACAACAGCATCGAGAGTGAGTGCGACTGTTCAGTCAGGCATGTTGCGCGGAAATGGCCCCCAATCCTCCTGCATCGTTGGAACCCTCACAACGGAAGCCCCCGCAGGAGCGCCTGTCGTATTGGAGCGTTATATCCGATCTGTGGAGATGCAGCTCCCGAGGGGCGATTACCAATTGGTGGTCGATGGTCGCATCTACAAAGCACACCTGGGAGTTTTCTGGTCGGTGGCTCTGATCGCGGATTCTTAAAGAACCTTTCGCAAACCCGGTTACAGCTGCGTATGTCTGCTTTTGTGCGGACTCCAGACACCAGTAAACGCACCGGCCAACTCTTCCTGGACTTGTTGAGAGGACAAGTCAGGACGGATGCATCCAGCCCAATTGACTACCCTGAAGGCCGTTCTGGATGAATCACCGCCCTCCATGTAAGTCCGCTTCCATGGCGATCATTCTGGGTTCGGCAACGTCTCGACCCACGCGTCCAGATCGTGCCGGGTTGAACCGATCTTGCCTTCCTGGCGCCGCGCCGCATAATTCCTAGACGCCCCCATCCCTCCTGCCCTATCCTTGCGCCGACACTCCATTTCACCTTCGAGGGCTGCATACTATGACGATCTACATGTTTGCAGAAGAATTGCAGAAGATTTGCAGAACCGATTGGCTTTTCGTTCGTTTCTGCCGGTTTCTTCTATTATCTAACTCCTTTGGCATCAGCTAAGCCATTTGTTATGAGGAGGTATCATTGTTTCTCCCGGAAACATATGAAGTCACGCTCGCTCTCATGGTCCTCAGCATGCTGTGCTGGGGATCCTGGGCCAACACCCTTAAATTCTGTCCAAAATTCCGCTTCCAACTCTTCTATTGGGATTACGCCATCGGCCTTTTCGGCGGGGCCGTGCTGCTGGGGCTTACAGCGGGGTCTTCTGGGAGCTCCGGTTCGCCGTTCCTCGGTGCCGTTGTAGCAACAGCCCCGTCGCGCATGCTTTTAGCAATCTGCGGTGGCGTCATTTTCAACGTCGCCAATCTGCTTCTAGTTGCGGCCATCGATGTAGCGGGACTAGCGGTCGCTTTCCCTGTTGGAATCGGCCTCGCCCTCGTTATCGGCGCAGTATCGAGCTACCTTGTCAGCCCCGCCGCCAATCCCGTGCTTCTCTTCGGCGGAGTCGCACTTGTAGCGCTTGCCATCATCGTCGACGCCGCCGCCTACCGCAAACGCGAGAGCACCACGAAAACAACCACGACTCGCGGAATCGTCCTGAGCCTCGTTGCGGGCTTGCTGATGGGCAGCTTTTATCCGTTTGTCGCACACGCCATGCGCGGTTCCAATTCTCCGGGCCCATATGCAATCGCCTTTTACTTCGCCATCGGCGTACTGATCTCAACGGTCCCCGCAAATCTGCTACTGATGTTTAAACCTCTGGATGGCAAGCCCCCCGTCGATGGAGTCGACTATTGGCGTGCTCCTTTGGGCTGGCACGCGGCGGGCATCCTGGGCGGCGCGATATGGTGTGTTGGGGCAGTGGCGAACTTCGTTGCCTCCGGCGCTCACCTCGTCGGCCCGGCTGTGTCGTATTCCATTGGACAGGGAGCAACGATGGTGTCGGCATGCTGGGGGATTTTTGTCTGGCGTGAATTCGCTGGCGCACCGCGTGCGGCTCACATGCTGCTTGTGCTCATGTTTGTCTTCTTTATCCTTGGCTTGGGCGCCTTAGCCTTGGCTCCCCTTTACTGAGGTATGCATGGCTGAGACTCGCAAACCGATCGTTGTTGTCGGCAGCGTCACTATGGATATGGTGACTTGTACTCCGCAAATCCCCCGCATCGGCCAGACCGTCATCGGCACCAGCTTTTCCACCACGCCGGGCGGCAAGGGTGCTAATCAGGCAGTTGCAGCCGCCTGTCTCGGCTACCCGGTTCGGTTTGTCGGCATGGTGGGCGACGACATCTATGGCCCGCAACTGATGGAGAATCTCTTGCGCGCGGGCGTCGACACATCCGCCATGGTTGCCGTCCCTGGCTCTTCTGGTCTCGCGCCAATTTTTCTCGCCGAAAACGGCCAGAACGCAATCGTCGTCGTTCCCGGCGCGAACGGCAAGGTGAGCTCCGCATATGTCGACACACACGCCGAGGTTATCCGCAATGCCGGGATGGTTCTATGCCAGCTTGAGCTGCCGATAGCCACCATCGATCACACGTTGACTCTTTGCGCCCAGTTTGGAGTGCCGGTCATGCTCGATCCGGCACCGGCAGCCGTGCTCAGAGATTCAGCGTGGAACCGGGTCACCTGGTTTACGCCAAACGAAACCGAAGCCGCTTTCTATCTCGATAATGAGTCGGACCCCGAGCCCATTGCCAGGAAACTGCTTGCTCGTGGCCTTCGTGGCGTGGTTCTGAAGCGCGGCGCTGAAGGAGCTTATGTGGCAGTGGCGGGCGGAAAAGCAGCCTGGGTCCAACCTTTCGCCGTTGATGCCATCGACACCGTAGCTGCCGGCGACTGCTTCAACGGCTCCTGTGCCGTAGCCTTGCTCGAAGGCAGGGACCCGTGGGCCGCTGCGCGATTCGCCTGTGCTGCCTCAGCTATTTCCGTGACGCGACGCGGTGCGCAGGCCTCCATGCCGACGCGCGATGACCTCAACGCATTCATGGCCCATCACGGCGAGACAATCTAGACGAAGCTCTTTGCCTGGTCGCCAGTTGGAGAAGATCTGAATGTTCCGAATAACATGCCTGGGAGTCATGCTTGGGGCCTTTGCACTGGGGGCCGCTGCACAAGACACTCTCTATCAACCGCGCGGCCAGCAGTTCCCGGCTCCAAATTGCATGGACCTGCGCAACGCCTGGGAGGGTCCGCAAACAACATGTCCACCCTTCGCGCATGAGCGCTGGCTCGCCGATCTGAATCACTGGCGCACCGAGCGCCGCATCCGCATCACGTACGATCCTTCCCGCTACGACCTGCCGGCTCTCAAGTGGACGCAGTCCAGCTTCATACAGCCCCAGATGATGGTTCACGATCGCTACTTCTACGATCCAGTAGCCGGGCAGTACACCGTCGATCGCTACCTCGACGATCTGGAAAAGCGTTACGGCGGCATCGATTCCGTTCTCATCTGGTCAACCTATCCCAACATGGGCATCGATGATCGCAACCAGCTCGAGATGGTCGAGTCGTTGCCGGGCGGCGTGGAAGGCGTTCGACAGATGGTCGCCGACTTTCATCGCCGCGGCGTTCGAGTTCTCTTTCCCATGATGATGTGGGACGAAGGCACGCACCAGCCGAAGCAGCCGTGGCCGCAGGCTATCGCCCAGTTGATGAAACAGATCGATGCTGATGGCGTCAACGGCGACACGCAGGATGGCGTGCCGCTCGGCTTCTCCCTCGCCGCGGATGCCGCCGGTCACCCGCTTGCATTCGAGCCCGAAGGCAGCCCCAGCGACGAAGCGCTCGCGTGGAATGTAATGACGTGGGGCCAGTACGCGTTTCCATTCATTCCTATGGTCGATCGCTTCAAGTGGCTTGAGACTCGCCACATGGTGAACATCAGCGATCGCTGGGCCGTTGACCACACCCACGATCTGCAGTTCGCCTTCTTTAACGGCGTCGGATGGGAGAGTTGGGAGAACATCTGGGGCATCTGGAACGGCATCAATCCCCGCGATGCGGAGGCCACGCGCCGCATCGCGCTCATCGAACGAGGCGTCGCACCGTTTCTTGTCAGCCCTGACTGGGAACCGCTTTACCCTATGCACAACTTCGGCGTGTACGCGAGCCGCTGGCCTCTTGGCGGCCAAACCGTATGGACTATCGTGAACCGAAATCCCTATGACATTGCCGGTCGCCAGATGGACATGAAACCCACGCCGGGAATGCATTACTTCGATCTCTATCATGGCGTCGAACTGAAGCCGGAACCGGATGGCCCCGTTTCTGTCCTCAGTTTCAACATTGAGGCCAACGGTTACGGCGCAATTCTTGCCACACCGCAGGAACCCGCCGAAGCCATTAAAGGCCTGATGAACCGCATGGCGGAGATAACCGCGAAACCGCTCGGTTCTTTCCCGCACGAACCGGCCGTCCTGCAACAGCGCCTGGTCGAAATCGCTGCAACCAAGGCCGCAAACGCAGCTCCCGACGGAATGATAAGAATCCCTGGAGGCCCGTTTATCTTTCGCGTACGGGGCACGGAGATTGAAGGTGGTTCCATGAACGGTGTAGACGTGCAATACCCATGGGAAGATTCCCCGCGCCGATTCCACGAACACGCCATGACGATCAAGCCGTTCTTCATCGACAAGTTCCCTGTTACCAATGCTCAGTTCAAGCAGTTTCTTGAGGCCACGCACTACGCACCCCGTGATCCCGGCAATTTTCTCCGCGACTGGAAGAACGGAACCTATCCGGCAGGATGGGATAACCGCCCTGTAACCTGGGTCTCGCTCGAAGATGCACGCGCCTATGCCGCCTGGGCTGGCAAGCGCCTTCCCCACGAGTGGGAGTGGCAATTCGCCGCTCAGAGCACCGACGCCCGGGCCTATCCCTGGGGCAACGACTGGAATCCCGTCAATGTTCCAACGCCCGACATCGGCCGCACGATGCACGGGCCTGAACAGGTCGGAGCACATCCCGAAGGAGCCAGCCCCTACGGCGTGCAGGATCTTGTTGGCAATGTCTGGCAATGGACCGATGAATTCGAGGATGATCACACTCGAGCGGCCATCGTGCGGGGCGGCAGCTACTATCAGCCGCAGGGGTCGATCTGGTATTTTCCGCAGGCCTATCGCAACGACGAACACAGCAAGGTTCTGCTGATGGCTCCATCGTACGATCGCTCTGGCGGTATTGGCTTTCGATGCGTCCGCGACGCGCAATGAAGCGTCAAAGAAGCAGAACGCAATCTCACAGATCGTGGGAAAAACACCTATGAGCGAAACAGTAAAGTTGAAGTCCGCAGACGGCTATGAACTAGACGCCTACGTCGCACACCCTGTGGGCGCACCTGTTGCCGGCCTGGTGGTTATCCAGGAGATTTTCGGCGTCAATCGCCACATCCGTTCCATCGCCGATAGCTACGCGCGAGACGGCTTCCTCGCCGTGGCGCCAGCGCTATTCGATCGCGTCGAACGTGGCGTCGAACTCGCTTATGATGGGCCCGAGGCGCAGAAGGGCGTGGCCATCCTCCAGAAACTCGACAATGCGAAGGCGCTTGAAGACGTCGATGCTGCTCTCCGCTATGTGCGCGCGCAAACCGGCAAGAAGGCGGGAGTCATTGGCTTCTGCCTCGGCGGCCTGCTCGCATGGCTCAGCGCAACGCGCCTTCACCCGGATGCAGCCGTTGGCTACTACGCGGGACGCATTGGCAACTTCGCCAACGAGACTGCCACCGTGCCGGTTCAGCTTCACTTCGGGAAGCTCGATACCCACATTCCTGCCGAACAAGTGGAGAAGGTCCATGAAGCTCATCCCGAGGTTGAGATTCACTGGTACGAAAACGCAGGCCACGGGTTCAACTGCGATATGCGCGCCAGCTACAACGCAGAAGCCTCAGCTCTTGCCCGCACGCGCGCCATCGCTTTCCTCAAGCAGCATTTGACCTAGGGCCCGACCCAGCACGTTGTCATTCCGACCGAGCGCAGCGAGTGGAGGAATCTGCAGTTGCTTTTCCCTCAAATTCCTGGGTACTCCATTCTATTTCGCAACCTCACCGCGACACGGGCCGGAAACGAAGCGCAATCAGGCGACTTCATTCTCCAGTGTCCCAATCGGCTCGATTGTGATGCGAATGCGGTCGCCGGTCGCCAGTGTGAATGAACTGGGCGGCACAATCCCGGTTCCAGTCATCAGAAACACCCCCGACGGGAAGCTGTTGTCTCGCAGTAGATACTCGACCAGTGTCTTGGGATCGCGTTTCAATTCCGTCAGCTCCACTGCCCCCGCAAATTCCACGCGATCCTGTCGCAGAACCTCAATCGAAATCTCCGTCGAGTGCGCCAGCGGACTTGCACTGACAAGAATCCCCGGCCCCAACGCACAGCTTCCGTTGTAAACCTTGGCCTGCGGCAGATAGAGCGGGTTTTCGCCCTCGATGTCGCGCGAACTCATGTCGTTGCCAATCGTGTAGCCCACAATGCGTCCCCCGGGGCTCACCACCAGCGTCAACTCAGGTTCCGGAACCGACCAGTGAGCATCGCCGCGAATTCGCACCTTGCCGCCTGTTCCCACGGTGCGGCTTGCAGTCGACTTGAAGAAGAGTTCAGGGCGCTCGGCGGAGTAAACGCGATCGTAGAAATTGCCGCCGCCCGCGTCTTTGGACTCTTCCATGCGCGCTCCGCGGCTTCGGTAATAGGTAACACCTGCGGCCCACACTTCCTGCCCGCTGATTGGCGCCAGCAGTTCACCCTCGCGAAATCCCGCCAGCGGCGTTGCTCTCTTCACGAACCCTGTCAGAAATTCCGGCAGATCATCGCGCGAAAGCACTTCATCCCAACCGTGATCCGCAACCAGGTAATGCTGGTCAGTCTCTTCGATAAAGATCCCGCCCGTAGTGCGAAAGAGCTTCACATCATCCTCGCATTCGCTTTCATCCTACACGGCGTACTCTCTGACCGATCCCGTCGGCAGCTACTCCCGCCAGGCATCCAGCTCCCCTGCCCGGATCGCCGCCGCAAGTGCCTCGATATCCGGCGCCAGCACCCGATCCCGCTCCAAGTGCGGAATCACCGTGCGCACGGCATCATATGCCCCTTCGATCCTCGCACTCGATTTCAAAGGCCGACGAAATTCCAGCGCCTGCGCAGCACACATCAATTCAATGGCCAGGATGCGCTCGGTGTGCTCGACGATATGGCGCAGCTTGATCGCCCCAGTCATCCCCATCGACACGTGATCTTCTTTACCTCCATCTGTCGGAATGCTGCCCGTGGAGGAGGGATGCGACAGCACCTGGCACTCGTTGATCAACGCTGCCGCAACAATCTGCGCAATCATGAAGCCAGACGAGAGTCCGGGATCTAAAGAGAGAAACGCAGGCAAACCTTCGTTGATATCGGGATTCAGGAGTCGGTCGACCCGTCGTTCCGTAATGCCAGCCAGATCCGTCATTGCCAACGCAGCATAGTCGAAGGCATAGGAGAGCGGAGCTCCGTGAAAATTGCCGCCAGAGATCACCGCGCCGCCCCCGGACTTGCCCGGAAAAACCAGCGGGTTATCTGTTGCCGAACCGGCCTCGGTCTGCAGCACTCCAGCCACGTGCTCCAGAACACCCCGCACCGCGCCGTGCACCTGCGGCATGCAGCGCAAGCAATAGGCATCCTGCACACGCGAATCGTGCTCGCGATGCGATTCGCGAATCTCCGAGCCCTCCATCAATCGCATCAGGTGCTCCGCAGCCGCAATCTGACCTGTATGCGGCCTTGCCAGATGGATTCGTTCATCGAATGCCGCTGGAGTTCCCATCAACGCTTCAAGGGACATAGCGCCTGAAAGATCGCAGAGCTCAACCACTCTCTGCGCACGTGCCGTTGCCAGCGCACCCACCGCGGTCATGGCCTGCGTTCCATTCAACAACGCCAGCCCCTCTTTGGCAGTAAGCTGGAGCGCTGTCAGGCCAGCACGGCGTAGAGCCTCTCCGCCGGCCAGCCTTTCTCCGCGATAGAACGCCTCCCCTTCGCCCACAACCACCAGCGCGAGATGCGCCAATGGCGCGAGGTCGCCGCTCGCGCCCACCGAGCCCTTTTCCGGAATCACAGGGTGCACACCGACATTCAATAACCCGACGAGCAGTTCCAGCAGTTCGGTGCGCACGCCGCTGAATCCCTTCGCCAGAACATTTGCGCGTAACAGCAGCATGGCGCGCGCCTCGCCTTCTGCAAGCGGCTCCCCGACCCCGCCTGCGTGGCTGCGCACCAGGTTGATCTGCAACTCCGCCAGCTTGTCGCCTGGAATGCGTACATCCGCGAGCTTGCCGAACCCGGTGTTCACGCCATACACGGTCTCTCCGGCGGCCAGAATGCTCTCTATCAAGTCACGACTTTCCTTAACTCGCCTAAAGGCTTCTCCGGCAACTTCCACGCGGCATCCCGCCAGGGCAACGGCATCGATCTCATGCAGCGAAAGCGCCTGCCCGTTCAGAATCAGATTGTTCATGGATTCGATGGTAGGTCGCCATCCGTCGAATAGAAAGGCAGATTCACATCCATAACTCCCCTAATACTGCATGATTCGCCTATGATTACGGGATATGGCAATGGATTCCACGGCATTATTGGATATTCAGGGGCGAAAGCTCCTGCACGAACTACAGGCAAATGCGCGCCTAAGTCTTGCGGAGCTTGGACGCCGCATCGCCCTTTCGCCCACGGCGACCAGTGAGCGGCTCAAGCAGATGGAGGAGATTGGCATCCTGCGTGGCTATACCCTCGAGATAGACCGCGAAGCTCTTGGCCTCGAGGTCCTCGCTTTCATTCGCATGAGTTGTGGAGGCCAGAATTATTATCGCCTGCTCGAATTTATCCAGACGCTCGAAGAGGTTCGCGAGTGCCACCACCTTACCGGGGGCGATGACTTCCTGCTCAAGGTGACGACGACAAACCTCGCCGATCTCGAGGCTTTGATCGAAGCCCTGTTGCCCTACGGCAATCCGGTCACGAGCCTTGTCCTCTCATCCCCAGTCGAACACCGCAAATATGCCGTCCTCGGCAAACTCACCTCGGTCAGCAAAAAGCGCACGCGCCGCCGCTAGAGTACACTCCAATGCCCCGTCCCTCGCGCGCAGCCTCTAAAATCAGTCGAGACTTGATTGGCGTTGATCGCCGCGCCTGAACTTCATCGAACAACGAGGATCACATGCAACTTACTCGCAGAGACTTCTCCCGCCTTGGCGCTTTGGGCATCGCCGCACATCTCGCACCCTCGCTTCACGCACAAGCGAACCAGAAAAAAATAGGGTATGCCGTGATCGGCCTGGGCCGCATTGCGGGTCACTTCATGCCTGGAACGCGCAGCACCACCAACTCGCAGATCACCGCGCTGGTCAGCGGTCATCGTGACAAAGCCGAGCGCATCGCAGCCGAATACAATGTGCCCACAGGTTCGATTTACAACTACGAGAACTTCGACGAGATCGCGCACAATCCCTCAGTGGATGCTGTCTACGTCGCACTGCCAAATTCGATGCACGCCGAGTACACCATCCGCGCCGCTAAGGCCGGCAAGCACGTCCTCTGCGAAAAGCCGATGGCCACGAGCGTAGCCGACTGCGAAAAGATGATCGCCGCCTGCAAGGCAGCCAACGTGAAGCTGATGATCGCCTACAGGTGCCACTATGAGCCGACAAATCTACGCGCTATCCAACTCATTCGCGACGGCGCACTCGGACAGGTGCAAACGATCCAGAGCGCATTCGGTTTCAACATCTCCCCCGGTGAATGGCGCCTCAGCAAGAAGCTGGCCGGCGGCGGTCCGCTCTACGACGTCGGCATCTACTCTCTCAACGCCTGCCGCTACCTGACCGGCGAAGAACCCGACCACATATCCGCCTATGCTTCCGTGATCGATCACGACGGCCGCTTCAACGAGGTCGAAGAGAATGTTTCCTGGACCATGCACTTCCCCTCAGGCATCCTCACCAGTTGCAGCACCACGTATGGCGCCAACATGGATGGATATTTTCGTGTCTACGGATCAAAGGGATGGCTTCAAGTCGACAAAGCATTCGTCTATGAAGGCCTTCATTTGAGCGCCGAGTATTCCGGCAAAAAACTGGACGAGGCCAACCCGGCCCGGGATCCGTCACAGTTCCAGGCAGAAGCCGAACATTTTTCTCGCTGCATCCAGAATGGACTCGAACCGCAATCGCCGGGTGAAGAAGGCTTGCGCGACATGCGTTACATCACTGAGATATATCGCTCGGCGGGGATAAGCAGCTAACTGGCGCCACTCTCCTGATCGACGTCGTTCAGTCCCAGAATTCTGCGATTCTTCTCTTCGTCGGCTTCCGATCCGGCGAAATCGTCGAACGCCTTATCGGTGACGCGGATGATCCATTCCTTGATCAGCGTCGCCCCCTCGACGGCTCCTTCTCTCGGATGTTTGATGCAGCACTCCCACTCCAGCACCGCCCAACCCGAATAGTCGTACTGCGCCAGCTTGCTGAAGATCGCTTTGAAATCGATCTGCCCATCTCCCAGCGAGCGGAAGCGGCCGGCGCGATCGATCCAATCCTGATAGCCACCATAAACACCCGAACGTCCATTGGGCCGGAACTCCGCATCCTTAACATGAAACGCACGCACCCTGTCGTGATAGAAGTCCAGGAACTCGAGGTAGTCGAGCTGCTGCAAAATCATGTGGCTCGGGTCATAGAGAATATTCGCGCGCTTGTGGTCATTCACCGCTTTCAGGAATCGCTCGAACGTTACACCGTCATGCAAGTCCTCGCCCGGATGCAACTCGTAGCAAACATCCACGCCCGCCTCATCGAACAAGTTCAGGATTGGAGTCCAGCGGCGCCCAAGTTCCTCAAACGCTTCATCAATCAATCCCGCGGGCCGTTGCGGCCAGGGATAAAAATAAGGCCATGCCAGCGCGCCTGAGAACGTTGCATGCGCAGCGAGGCCGAGCCTGCTACTCGCCATAGCGGCCCACTCCAATTGCTGCACAGCCCACGCCTGTTGCTCCTTCGGCCTGCCTTTCAACTCGGCGGGAGCGAAGCCGTCGAGCAGATCATCATAAGCAGGATTGCTGGCGATCAGTTGTCCCTGCAGATGCGTCGAGAGTTCCGTCAGCTTCAGGCCGGCGGCGTCTAGAATTCCCAGCACCTCTTCGCAATAGTCACGGCTCTCGGCCGCGAGTTTCAAATCAAAAAGACGCCTGTCCCAGGAGGGAATCTGCACCCCTATGAAGCCCAGTTGCGCTGCCCAATGCGCCATTCCGTCCAGCGAATTGAAAGGCGCCTGATTATCGACAAACTGCGCCAGAAAGATGCCCGGCCCCTTGATGGTTTTCATCGCTCGCTCCCCAAATCAATCTTCATCCTTTTAGAACTCGATCCAGCTTTCGCGCCTGCTGCTCTCGATAGCTCGATCGATAAATCGCATCCCGCGCACCCCGGCTTCGATCCCCGGTAGCGTCGGCGGAATCTCACTCTTTCGACTTTTCTGCCATGCAATCAGCACATCGGCGAACTCACTGTACAGCGCGGCAAATGCCTCGAGATAACCCTCTGGATGCCCGCCCGGCAGTCTTGTCATCGCACGCGCGTCGTGGCTCAAATATCCGCCCGCGGCATGCCGGATCTCCTCAGGCCCGTCGAGCCATTTCACGTAGAGCCTGTTCGGATCCTCTTGCCGCCAATCAAGCGATCCCTTTTCGCCATAGACTCGCAGGCGCAATCCGTTCCTCTCGCCCGCCGCAATTTGCGATGTCATCAGCACTCCCTGCGCCTCATTGTTCATGCGCAGCAATGCGGTGCAGTCGTCATCAAGTTTGCGACCGGCCACCACGGACAGCAATGAAGCATTCAAACCCACGACTTTCAGTCCGGTCACATACTCCGTAAGATGAAACGCATGCACGCCGATGTCGCCTATGCATCCGCCCAATCCGCTTTGCGCGGGATCGGATCGCCACGCCGCCTGTTTCTGTCCCGTCGACTCAATCGGCTCCGTCAGCCATCCTTGCAGATACTCCACCGCAATCTTCCGAATTCTGCCAAGCTGCCCGTCGCCACAGATCGCGCGCGCCTCGCGAACAAGCGCGTAACCGGCGTACGTGTGAGTCAGTCCGTAAGGCAGCCCGCTCTTAGCCACCGCTTTCTCGAGTTCCACTGCCTCTTCGTAAGTTGCCGTGGCAGGCTTGTCGCTCATCACTGGAAATCCTGCAGTCAGTGAGGCCAGGGCAACGGGCAAGTGCAGATGATTCGGAGTAACGATGGCGACAAAATCGATGGCGTCGGGCCGCCTTCGTTCCGACTCCAGCATCGTTTTGTAATCCGCATAGGCCCGATCCGGGTCGATCTTGTATGCGTCGCCGGCCGCGCGGGACCGCTCTGCCGATTGCGAAAACGCCCCTGCAACCAGTTCGATCTTGCCGTCCAGTTCGGCGGCCATGCGGTGCACCGGCCCTATGAACGCTCCCGGTCCACCCCCTACCATTCCCATGCGCAGTTTTCGCTGCCCGGCCATTCCTGCCCCTCTTGCGTTCGATCCAGTTATGCTCAAAAGTCTGTGCCCACAAAGGGCGCGGGTCAATACTCTGTATGTCCTCTATTCTGTATATCTGACAACCGCTTCGTCGAGGGATGAATCCCGGCCAATTCGAAGTTAGACCATGACTATGGTCACAGATAATCCTCAAAATATCGCGGATACCCTGGGACTTTGGACGCTCAACTGCTCGCCAGCTCTGCCCTCTTCAATCCTGGCGCCAGGGTTCTCAGGATCAGCAACGCGATAAGGTAGGCCGAAGCCGAATACATAAACAGTGGCACAAAACTGTGGGTGAATTGCAATATGTGTCCGGCAATGGGCTGAAAGATTGCTCCGCCCAGCGCGCCGGCCACCTGGCCAAAGCTGACCACGGTGCCGACATGCTCTGCCGGAAACATATCCGATGCCGTAGTGAAGATATTGGCTGACCAGCCCTGATGCGCCGCCGCTGCCAGGCTCAGCAACGCCACGGCAAACCACACGGACTTCAGGCCACCTGCAACCGCGATAGGAACCACAAGGCACGCACAGGTCAGCATCGCTGCCAGCCGTGCAGACCTCAACGGCATTCCAAAGCTGAGGAACTTCTTGGGCAGCCATCCCCCGCCTACGCTGCCCACGGTGGACGACACGTAAACCACCACCAGCGGCAGGCCAATATGAGACAGGTCCAGATTGAAGCGCGAATTGAAATACTGCGGTAGCCAGAACAGGAAAAACCACCACACCGGGTCAGTGAGGAATTTGCCCAGCATGAATCCCCATGCCTGCCGATAGCGCAGCAGCTTCCACCACGCCAGTGTCGAAGGCTTCGCCGTCACTACCTCGCACATTGCTGCCGCGCGTTCCGGTGTTCGGTAGCGAATCGACCACCAAACAATCCAGATCGCACTGAAGAGCCCAGTAATCAGAAACGCCGCACGCCAGCCGAAATGCAAGGCCACCCACGGAACCGTCAGAGGGGCAAGAATCGCCCCGACGCTGGCACCGGAATTGAAGATTCCCGTGGCAAGCGCGCGCTCCTTCGGGGGAAACCATTCCGCCGTTGCCTTCACGGCTGCAGGAAAGTTGCCGCTTTCGCCCAGCCCCAAAAGAAATCGCGCAATCCCGAAGCCCAGGACGGAATTCACCAGCGCGTGGCCCATCGCGGCCAGGCTCCAAAGTCCCGTCACAATCGGATAGCCCTTGCGGCAGCCCAAACGGTCCACCAGCCTACCCGCGAACACCACCCCAAGCGCATAGGCAATCTGGAACGCAGCCAGGATATTTCCATACTGCACGTCTGTCAGATGGATGGAGGTTTCGACAGTGGGCCAGCCCGGCAACAGAGGCTGCAGATGGATTACGCTCCCCGAGAGCGCCGGCTTCAGGATCGACAGCACCTGACGATCCATGTAATTGATCGAGGTCGCGACAAAAAGCATCGCGCAGATAGTCCAGCGTCCTCGAAGAGCCTGCAGTTCTTCGCCCTCTTCCATCGGCTCCGCTCGATTCTCAACCGGCCCTGTTGAATTCGCCATGCGCCTACCAGTCTGTCAACGTGCCGTCGAGTTTGCGGTTAACCGGCAGATACGCCCGCTGGTATGGATACTTGACCGCAAGCTTCTCATCTAAATCCACGCCGAGCCCCGGCCGATCGCCGGGAAACATCATCCCATCTTTGAACGCATAGCTGTGCGGGAAGACCGCATCCGTCTCGTCGGCATGCGGCATGTGCTCCTGGATTCCGAAATTGTGAATGGCCGTATCGAAATGCAGAGCCGCCGCCATCGTCACCGGAGACAAATCCGTCGCACCATGAAATCCCGTTCGAACGTGGTACATCGCCGCGAAGTCCGCAGCTTTCTTCAGGTGCGTTATTCCACCGCCGTGAACCAGCGTCATGCGCAAATAATCAATCCACTGATTACGAATCAACTCGTGCGCATCCCAAATGGAATTGAACACCTCGCCGACCGCGATTGGAGTTGTAGTATGCTCCCGGATAATCTTAAAGCCTTCCTGTAATTCTGCAGGAGTAGGGTCCTCTAACCAAAAGAGATGAAATGGCTCCAATTCTTTACCCAAACGCCCGGCCTCGATTGGTTTCAGTCGGTGATGGCAGTCGTGGAGCAGGTGCAATTCCTCGCCAAACTCCTCGCGCACCCGCGCAAATAGATTCGGGACGTGGCGAAGGTAAAGTTCGCTCGACCACTCGTATTCATGCGGTAGACCGCGCTCAGCCGGCTCATAGCGCCCCGGTCCCTTTGCAACCCCGTACGTACTGGAAAGACCAGGAATCCCGCTCTGTACGCGGATCGCTTTGTAACCCATCTCCTTGTGCTTCGCCACGTCTTCGAGCGCCGCATCGACGTCTTCGCCGTTCGCGTGGGCATATACCAGCACGCCATCGCGGCTTTTTCCGCCGAGCAGGTTGTACACCGGCGTGTTCAGCGCTTTCCCCTTGATGTCCCACAGCGCCACGTCTACCGCAGCGATCGCCGTCATTGTTACCGGCCCGCGCCGCCAGTAGGCCCCGCGGTAGAGATACTGCCAGATGTCTTCGGTCTGAAACGGATCGCGCCCGAGGATGCATGGAATCACGTGGTCAGTGAGATACGAAGCAACCGTCATTTCACGCCCATTCAGCGTGCCGTCTCCCAACCCGTAAATTCCCTCGTCCGTCTCAATCTTCAGCGTGACGAAGTTTCGTCCCGGCGAACTGATATTGACGTAAGCATTCGTAATCTTCACTGTGCCAGTCTCTCCGAGCCGCCTGACCCCTGGTCACCGAACCTTGATCACTGATTCACTCCGCTAGCCAGGAACCCGCCGTCCACCGCAACAATTTCACCCGTTACATACGAGGCCGCCTCGGACGCCAGAAAGATCGCCGCCCCCGCGAGTTCGCTCGCCTTCCCAAACCGGCCCATCGGCACGCGCATGTGCAACTCTTCGCCGCGTGGAGTGCCGGTGATCAGCTTGGCATTCAGATCGGTCGGAAACATCCCCGGCGCTATCGCGTTTACGTTCACGCCGGTTTTGGCCAGTTCTACTGCCAGCACCTTCGTCAGCGACCCAACAGCCGCTTTTGATGCCGAGTAAGCTGCCACCTGAAAGAACCCGACAAACGTCGTCAGGGAAGCGATATTGACGATGCGACCGTAGCCAGCCTTCACCATAGTTTTTCCAAAGATCTGGCAAGCGCGCAGCGTTCCAGTCAGGTTTGTCTCGATCACGCGCGACCAGTCGGCCTCTGCGGTCTCTAGAGTAGGAGCCTTGTACGTCACTCCCGCCGCATTCACCAGGATGTCCACTTTGCCGAATTCCCTGATCACCGCGTCATGCAGAGCTTGAAGCGACGGCCGGTCCAGCACGTCACTCGTGACACGGAGCGAACGCCGTCCCAGCCGTTCGATCTCTGCAGCAGCCTTATTTACCTGCTCTTTGCGGCGAGAACTTGGTACAACGTCCGCTCCTGCCTCAGCCAATCCCACTGCGATCGCGTGACCGATACCCGTTGTCCCGCCCGTCACCACGGCAACTCTTCCGGTTAGATCGAAAAGACTACCCATCTAATTTCCTCGCGTAACTCTAAGATTCGCAGGCGCTCATCTTTACTAGCGCCAATTCCTGCCATTTTCCCGACCCCCAAAATCTATCACGCTACCTCCGTTGCCATCCGAGTCACAGCAAAGCCGCAGTTCCTTTCCGGTACAACACCTCTCGCTCAGGCCCTCGATGCGTTACAGTTTCATTGGATCGAATATGGAACCCATTCTTCTTCCGGATGCTAATCGCCGCTGGGATTGCCTCAGCCTCGGCGAAGTCATGCTTCGACTCGACCCCGGTGAAAGTCGCATTCACACCACTCGCCAATTTTCCGTTTGGGAAGGCGGGGGCGAGTACAACGTTGCCCGTGGCCTTCGACGCTGCTTCGGCATGCGCACCGCGATTGCCACAGCGCTGGTAGACAACGCCCTTGGCCGTCTCGTGGAAGACTGCATCCTTCAAGGCGGGGTAGACACCTCACTCATCAAGTGGGTTCCCTTCGACGGCGTCGGACGCACCGCCCGCAACGGCCTCAATTTCACCGAGCGCGGATTTGGCATGCGCGCCGCTGCCGGTTGCAACGACCGCGGACACACCGCAGTCAGCCAGGTCAAACCGGGCAACTTCGACTGGGAATCCATCTTCAGCAGGGAAAACGGCTCGCGGTGGCTGCATACAGGCGGAATCTTCGCCGCTCTCTCTGCTTCAACTGCCGACGTCGCCGCAGAAGCGATAGACGCTGCGCGTGGCCACGGAACCCCGGTCTCCTACGATTTAAACTATCGCGACTCGCTTTGGCGCTCTATTGGCGGTAAAGCGAAGGCCCAGGAAGTGAACCGCGCGCTCGTCCGCAAAGTCGATCTGTTGCTCGGCAATGAAGAGGACTTCACCGCGATGCTCGGCGTCGAAGTCAAGGGTGTCAGCGAAGACTTCACAGAACTGCCGATTGCCGCTTATGAAGAGATGCTGCGCGAGGTTGCAGCCGCGTATCCAAATCTGAAGCTCATCGCCAGCACCCTGCGCACAGCGCACACAGCCATTCGCAACTCGTGGGGAGCAATCGCTCTTTACCAGGACCAGATTGTCCACGTACCGCAGCAGGAAATCGACATTCTCGATCGCGTCGGGGGCGGCGACAGCTTTGCCTCTGGTCTCATTTATGGAATTCTTTCCGGCAAACCGATCGACTGGGCTGTGCGTTGCGGGGTAGCCCACGGTGCGCTCGCCATGACAACCGCCGGCGACACCAGCATGGCCACACTAGCCGAAGTCGAACGCGCAATCAAAGGCGGCAGCGCTCGGATCGCGCGATGATGGAGCAATCGGGCTAACTCCGAGAACATGCGCAAAGCGCGGCTGAATCTGCCTTCCGAAGGAAACAAGGTGCCTGAAACCACTGCAGAAATCATCGAACGTGTCGGCCTTATTCCGGTTCTGCGTGCAAGGAGCTCAAAGCAGGCTCATGCCGTTGTGCAAGCCATGATCGCCGGCGGCGTCACTGTCGTCGAAGTCACCATGACCGTTCCCGGCGCCATCGACATCCTGAGAGAACTGAGGGAAGAATACGGCTCGAAGCTGCTCCTCGGCTCTGGCACGGTGACGACTGCATCTGAAGCCGAGGGCACAATTAACGCTGGCGCCGAATTTGTAGTCAGCCCCAGTCTGCACCCGGAAGTCATCTCCGCGACGAAGAGCAACGGCAAGCTCTCGATACCTGGCGCTCTCACTCCAACTGAGATCATCACCGCATGGCGCGCCGGCGCAGATTACGTGAAGATTTTTCCCTGCTCGGCCATGGGGGGCGCCAGCTATCTCAAGTCCTTGCTCGCGCCATTTCCATTTCTTAAGCTCATCCCCACTGGCGGCGTCACACTTGAAAGCGCGGCCACCTTTATCCAGGCCGGCGCGCGCGCACTTGGAGTTGGCAGCGATCTTGTCAATCTCGCCGCCATCGACGCCGATCATCCAGAAATCATCAGCGAAACCGCCCGCGTTTACCTCAAAGTGCTCGCCGATCTCCGCGAGAAAATGCAGCTTCCAAAGTAAAGCGCGACTACTCATCGCACAATCTAAAGCTTGTACGCCTTCCTCACCAGCCCCACCGTCAACTCCTGTGCGAGTTCGACTGCCTCATCCTCGTCGAGTTGATGTTCCGCTACCATCCGGGCAAGGAACGCCGCATCTGATCGCCGTGCCACATCATGCCGCGCCGGAATCGACAAAAACGCTCGCGTATCGTCGTTGAATCCCGCGGTGTTGTAGAATCCCGCTGTCTCGGTCACTAGTTCGCGGAACCGCAACATCCCCTCTGGGCTATCAAAGAACCACCAGGGCGGCCCAAGCCGCAGACACGGATAATGACCCGCAAGGGGTGCCAGTTCCCTGCTGAAGGTGGTCTCATCCAGCGTGAACAAAATGATCGACAACCCCGGCTCATTTCCAAACAGATCCAGAAGCGGCTTTAACGCATGCACATAATTCGTCGGCGCCGGAATATCCGCACCCATGTCGCGGCCATATCGCGCGAAAAGCTTTGCATTGTGGTTTCGCACCGACCCTGGATGAATCTGCATCACCAGCCCGTCTTCCAGGCTCATCCGCGCCATCTCGGTCAGCATCTGCGCGCGGAAAAGTTCCTGGTGCTCCGCATCTGCCTCGCCCTGCAGCACCTTCCCGAACAACCACTCGGCCTTCGACTCGCTCAGATCGGCAGTCATTGCCGTCGGATGCCCATGGTCTGTCGCAGTCGCTCCCAGCGTTTTGAAGTATTGGCGCCGAGCCGCAAGCGCTCTCAGATAGCCGCGCCACGAAGGAGAATTCTCGCCCGTCAATTTGCCAAGCGTCTCCACGTTCTGCGCGAACCCGGGGAATGCCGGATCTACGACGGGATCAGGCCGGAACGTTGGCACAATCCGTCCCTTCCAACCGGATTCACGAACCGCCTTATGGTCTGCGAGCGAATCCAGCGCCGAATCCGTCGTTGCCAGCACCTCGATTTTGAAACGCTCGAACAGCGTGCGCGGCAGGAACTCCTTTTCACGCAGCTTTGCCTCAATCGTGTCGTAATAGTGATCCGCCGTCTTCGCCGACAACCGTTCCGTTAACCCGAACAGCGTCTCAAACGAATAATCCAGCCACAACCGCGACGGCGTCCCGCGAAATAGGTAGTAGTTGTCCGCGAAGATTCGCCACACCTTGCGCGGATCCTTCACCGGCTTGTTGCCAATCTCAAGTTCCTCGAATGAAATCCCCTGGCTGTACAGCATGCGAAAAACATAGTGGTCCGGCTGCACAAACAGCGTCACCGGATCGGGAAACGGCTCATTACGCGCGAACCACCCAGCCTGCGTGTGACCGTGCGGACTTACAATCGGCAAGTCCTTGATCCCGTCATAGAGCCTTCGTGCAATCGCCCTGGTCTTCTCATCTGCCGGAAACAACCTGTCCTCGTGCAGCAGCCCCACTGCAGCCTCCTTTTACGTCAACCCTAGTATCCTTCATCGCAGCGCTGCGCGGTATACTGCGGCTGCCGCAAGCCGCGTTGGATTCTCGTCATGGACGTATCGCTTACGAACCCCCGTAAATCTCCCTGCACTCTGCCGGAGGCCGCATGAGCGACCTCCGCATCGTTCTCCGCAATTATGCCGATTTTGAAAATGCCCTGACTGAAGAAGCCCACCTTTTCGAAACACTCCATCCAGGAACAAAGATCGAACTCGTCTCTGTCGGTATTCACGAACTCTACAAATCCGCCATCACCGATGGCGGCCTTCACGATGGTCGCTTCGATCTCGCCCTGCTGGTAACCGATTGGCTCGCCGAAGCCCACAGCGCCGGTGCAGTCGAGGACCTGCACCACTGGCAACAGTTCATCCCAATTCACGACTGGCCCGCGGGTTGGCCGCGCTCCCTCGTACAGCCCCTCATCTTTGACGATCACCTGACATCGCTGCCGTGGCACGATGGTCCGGAGTGCCTCGTTTACCGCACCGATCTCTTCGCAGACCCAGCCAATCGAGCCGCTTTCCTCTCACAATTTTCCCGCGATCTCGCTCCTCCCGCTACGTGGGAAGAATTTGAACAGGTTGCCCGTTTCTTTACCGATCAGTCTTCCGGTCGCTACGGCACGGTCTTTGCCGCATTTCCCGACGGACATAACACACTTTACGATTTCGCCCTTCAAGTCTGGAGTCGTGGCGGCGAACTGACCGACTCCGCCGGTCGTCCGTCCCTGACTGCACCAAACGCTGTCGCTGCCCTCGATTTCTACCGGCATATCGTCTGCAACCCCGCACTTTGCCATCCCCACTCTCCACAACTCGATTCCACGCAATCCGGCGACCTCTTTTTAGCCGGAGAAGTTGCCATGATGGCCAATTGGTTCGGCTTCGCAGCCCGATCCAGCCGCAAAGGCTCACCCCTTGCCGGCAAGGTCGCCATCGCGCCTATACCTTCCGCGAATGGCACTCCACCGGTCTCGCTCTCGGTCTTCTGGGCGCTGGCGATGGGCAAGGGCTCTCGACAAAAAGAACTCGCGTGGCAATTCCTCCGATTCGTTGCCTCACCCGAGCGCGATCTCGGCATCACGCGCCACGGCACGGTGGGCGTTCGTCTCTCCACCTGGCGTAATCCTGAACTCCAGTCCCGCATTCCCGTGTACCGTGAAATAGAAGCCGTCTCTCTCGGCGCGCGACAGCTGCCCACCGGTCCACGCATGGCCTCCTTCGCCGCCATCGTCGACGATCTCATTACCCGCGCCCTCACCACCAACGAGTCCTCGGCAGCTATTCTTGAATCAGCGCAACGCGAAATCGACAACAAAGGAATTCTGTTTAAATGACTCCTGCAAAAGGTTCGCCGGCGGCGCAGGCCTTCGGCCTCGAAGGCCGACACGCCCTCGTCACCGGCGGTGCCAGCGGCATCGGCGAAGCTACCGTAAAGGAATTGGTCCGCGCCGGCGCCTTCGTGTGGATCGCCGATATCAACGCCGCGGCCGCCGAAGCTCTCTCGAAATCCGTTGGCGCATCGAAAGCTATCCATCTCGACGTCACCAGCCCCGACTCCATCGCCGCGGCAGTCGCAAATATCAACCGCCTCGACATCCTCGTCAACAATGCCGGCATCGGTCACGTGGGATCCATCCAGCAGACCGAACCCGAAGATTTCGACCGTCTGCTCAACGTAAACGTCCGCGCCGTCTACCTCGTGACGCGCGCGTTTCTGCCGCTTCTGCTCGCCACGGGAGAAAGCAGCGGACCTGTAGGCACGATCGTCAACATCGCTTCAGTTGCAGGCCTCGTTGGCATCAAGCAGCGCTTCGCCTACTGCACCACCAAGGGCGCCGTAGTCGCCATGACGCGCCAGATTGCTGTCGAGTATCCAAAGACCCTCCGCGTCAACGCCATCTGTCCTGGGACGGTTGAGACGCCATTCGTGGAAGGCTATCTCGAAAAATTTCACAAAGACAACAAGGAAGAAGTACGCACCGAACTCCGCGCTCGCCAGCCCATCGGCCGCCTCGGCCGTCCCGAGGAGGTTGCAGCCATGGTTCGCTACCTCGCCTCGGATGAAGCCGCCTTCATCACCGGCTCGCTCTTCAACATCGACGGCGGCTGGACCGCTGCATAGAAATCAGTTTGTATTCATATTCCGGCTCGATTTCAGAGGTTGAGGGAAACTCAGCGAACTCGAGTCTTATAACATGACATAACTTCGGTGATGCCTGAAGCAGCTGATGAATGGGTGATTTTTTAGCCGCAGTAATATCTGGAGAATGCCATCATGAAGCTAGTTTCCTTTTCCACCAACTCCAATGAGACCCGTCCGGGAATCCTATTCGACGATACGAACTCCATCCTCGACCTTACTCACAGCGGGTTCAAGGACACTCTCGGCGTCATCTCCCGCGAGATCATCACCACGGTTGAGGCTGAAAGAATCCCACTGGATGAAGTCCGCGTCCACGCTCCACTCGCCAATCCTCCCCGCATCTTCGCCATCGGCCTCAACTATCGCGACCACGCCAAAGAGTCCGGCATGGAAATCCCCACCACGCCGGTAGTCTTCTTCAAGCTGCCTACTGCGATCATCGGCCCGGGCGAACCCATCGTGCTGCCCAAGAACTCGACCCAGCCCGACTATGAGGCCGAATTCGCATTTGTCATCGGCAAAGGCGGATATCGCATTGCCGCCGCGGATTGGCGCGACCACGTCTACGGCTACACCATCGTCAACGACGTCAGCGCTCGCGACGTCCAGTTCTCCAGCACCCAGTGGTCCATGAGCAAGTGCTTCCCCACCTTCTGCCCGCTCGGTCCCGCCATTGTCACCGCCGACGAAATCTCCGACCCGCACGCGCTCGACATCAGTCTCTCTATCGACGGCGAGATGCTCCAGCACTCTAATACCCGCGAACTCGTCTTCAAAATTCCCGAGCTCATCGAATATCTTTCGTCCATCACGCCTCTGCTGCCCGGAGACATTGTCTCTACAGGCACACCGCCAGGCGTCGGCCTCGGCCGCAACCCCAAACGCTGGCTCAAACCCGGCGAAACCGTCACCGTCACCATTGAGGGCCTGGGCTCACTTACCAATCCAGTCGTCGCGGAATTGGTGGAAGGGTCTTGATACGAACTTTTCGTTTGGACGAGTGACCTCGAGCCGCCATAATAACTCCGCTAACCTCTCCTGACACCCGACCCCTGAACCCTGGATAATGGCTTTGTTATGGAACTAACCGGACTCTCCTTCATCGGCACGCAGCGCGGCTCGCGTGACGGCGCCAGCTTCCAAGCCTTTGCGCCGCAAACCGGCGATCCCCTGCAACCAGTTTTTCGCTCAGCCACACCGCAGGAGCTCGATCATGCGGCGCGGCTGGCAGCTGAAGCAGTTGCAAGCTATTCGCAGACCAGCGGCAAAACCCGCGGCGCATTCCTCCGGCACATTGCGGATGGCTTCGAGTCGCATCGCGATGTGCTGGCTCAGCGCGCGCATCTCGAAACCGCGCTCCCAATGCCCCGGCTCACGGGCGAGGTTACTCGCACCGCAAACCAGCTGCGCATGTTTGCCGGCGTCGTGGAAGAAGGCTCGTGGGTGCAGGCACGCATCGATCCCGCGCTTCCTGACCGCGCGCCCCTGCCGCGCCCCGACATTCGCTCAATGCTGCGCGCGCTCGGCCCTGTCGCGGTCTTCGGCGCCAGCAATTTCCCGCTTGCATTCTCGGTGGGCGGGGGAGACACCGCATCGGCCCTCGCTGCCGGTTGCCCAGTGATTGTCAAAGCGCATCCCGCACATCCAGGCACATCTGAACTTGCAGCCGCCATCATCAACGAGTCTGTGATCGCGCACGACCTGCATCCCGGCGTCTTTTCGATGCTTTTTGACTCCGGGGTGGCAATCGGCACCGCACTCGTCAAGCATCCCCTTATCCGCGCCGTTGCATTTACCGGCTCGCTGCGCGGCGGACGCGCAATCATGGATCTCACCGCAGCTCGTCCCGATCCCATCCCCTGCTTCACAGAGATGTCCAGCGGCAACCCCGTCTTCATCCTGCCCGGCGCCCTCCGCAAAGGTCCCGCCGCGTTAGCCCAGAGCCTCTTTGGTTCTTTCACGCTCGGTGCAGGCCAGTTCTGCACCAAGCCCGGCATCGTCTTTCTTGCCGAAGCACCCCAGAGCCTGGCGTTTCGAGACGAGCTCAAATCGTTTGTCGAGCAGGCCCACCCGTTCACTCTTCTTACCAGCGGGATCGCGAGCGAATACCATCGCGCAACTGACGCCCGCGCAACCCAGGTTTCCCTCACAGTCGAACCACACTTGTCATCTGAGGATCAAAACGGCTCCGAGCCTTTCCATGCGCAGGCAACACTCTTCACCACTACGCTCGATCAGCTACTGCGCCAACCCGATCTGGCCGACGAAATCTTCGGACCGGAAACACTCCTTGTTCGCTGTGGTTCTACACAGGATTACCTGCAGGCCGCCCGTGCCCTCGCCGGACATCTCACCGCCACTGTCCTTGGCGACGAAGACGACCTGGCAGCCAATCGCGAACTCATCCACATCCTCGAACAAAAAGCTGGGCGCGTCATCTTCAACGGCTTCCCTACCGGCGTAGAAGTTACGCATGCCATGGTGCACGGTGGCCCCTATCCCTCCACCTCCGATCCTCGCTTCACATCCGTTGGTAGTCTCGCCATCTATCGCTTCGCGCGCCCCGTCTGCTTCCAGAACTTCCCGCAAACCATGCTGCCGCCTGAACTGCAGGACGAAAACCCGCTAGCCATCTCCCGCCTCCGCGACGGCAAGCCTGAATGACCGGGCGGGGGGCTCAGATTCCGCAAAGTCTTCGTTCATCCAGAACCCAAAAAGCGCTTGTCATGTTGAGCGCAGCGAAGCGGAGTCGAAACATCTGCGGTCGTCTCTTGCAACCTTTCCAACGCAAGATGCTTAATCCCGCATAGGCGGTTTTCCCCCGGGTCGAGCTGCTTGTGTCAGGGCACGGCTTCAGTCATGCCGCAAAGCCGCAAAAAACCTTCGGGCCTTAGCCCCGGCGGGATGTAGTTTCCGGATTGACGGTTACACATTCCCTTCGGCTATTGAAGCCAGCTGTCTCGCGCAGCCAAGCCGTTGCCGGGCGCAACGATCTCTACATAGGGCGGGTGGTACGAAACAACATCGATAAGGTGATTGAGGCAGATGAGTTTGTAATGCAGGATTTCTTGGATGTGACCGCCCGTATCGCGCATTACATGATCGAGGAAATGAGACTTCGAATATACACGCAGAATTTGCCCCGTATAGATCTCGTCAGCGTAGCCGTTCGCAGCATTCGATCCTACGAGTTCCTCGGTCACTAGATAGGCGAGATAATGCTTCCACGAAAGCTGGAACAGCTTGCATCCCTCGACGGACTCAATCGGATGCGCACCCGCGAAAAGATGCGCAAGTTCAGGTCGGTGACTGAGGACGCCTGCGGCCTCATTGACGATAGCTTCTTCTACGACGACTCTCAAAGAATTGACTACCTTCTTGTTCGGTTCTGAGATTTCGCGCAGATCAACATACTTGAGGGAGTTCAATTGCTCGACTGCACCGGAATCAGGGATTTCTAGCGGGTTCTTTGACATGTCACCCATATCGTAAATGTATGCATCGTGGCCTAAATCGAGATCGCGGGTGAGTAGTGGACAACTCTTCCTTTGAAAAATCTTCGCCTCGGAGCGAATCCGAAAGGGAAGGGCTGCCACCCATCACAGCACCTTCGCCAGCCACTCCCCCGTATGCGAATGCAGATTGCCGGCAACATCCTCCGGTGTTCCTTCCGCCACAATGCGACCGCCGCCTTCTCCACCCTCCGGCCCCAGATCGATTACCCAATCCGCACTCTTGATCACATCCAGGTTGTGCTCGATCACGATCAGCGACCCACCGCCATCAATCAGTTTCCGAAACGCCGTCAGTAGTTTTGAAACATCGTCAAAGTGCAATCCCGTCGTTGGCTCGTCGAGAATATAAAGCACTCGACTCGCTTGCGATGGCTTTGCATTCGCATTCGCTGCGCGCACCTGCGACAGGTGTGCGGCCAGCTTCACACGCTGCGCCTCGCCGCCCGAAAGCGTTGTAGCCGACTGCCCCAGCCGCAGATAACCGAGACCGATCTCATCCAGCACGGCCAGCTTTTCCAGCAGGCGCGTTTGTCCAACAAAGAACCGCAGCGCTTCTTTCACCGTCATCTGCAGCACTTCGTGGATGTTCTTGCCCTTGTACTGCACATCGAGCACCTTGGCCTGGTAGCGCGTACCGTTGCAGTCTTCGCATGGCAGTTCCACGTCCGCCAGGAACTGCATCTCCACGGTAACCGTACCGTCGCCTTCGCACGTATTGCATCGGCCGCCCGGCACATTGAACGAGAAATGTCCCGGCGTCAGCGAGAGCTTCTTCGCATCCGGCTGCGAAGCAAACAATTCGCGAACCAGGTCGAATCCCTTGATGTAAGTGATCGGATTCGAGCGCGGAGTCCGTCCAATCGGCGTTTGATCCACCAACACCACGTCGTTCAATCTTTCAACACCGGTCAAGGAACGAAAAACCCCGGAGGGGTCGCCGCCGTCTGTTTGCCCCAACGCATGCGCCACTGCGCGATACAGCACCTGATGCACCAGCGTCGATTTGCCGGAACCCGATACGCCAGTGATCGCCACCAGCATGCCCAGCGGAATCTCCACGTTCAGCCCATGCAGATTGTTCGCCTCCGCGCCCTTCAGCACCAGCTTCTCGCGCCCCGGCGTACGTCGTCGCGTCGGCACCGGAATCGAAATCTTCCCGGACAAATACTTCCCTGTCAGAGAATTCGGATTCGCTTCAATCTCTGCGAGCACGCCTTCTGCCAGCAGTTTCCCGCCAAACTCGCCCGCACCTGGCCCAAGGTCCAGCAGGTGATCTGCCGAACGCAGAACGTCCGCATCGTGCTCTACCACCACGATCGTGTTGCCTAGATCGCGCAGCTTTTTCAGGATGCGAATCAGCCGAGCTGTGTCCCGCGTATGCAACCCGATCGAGGGCTCATCGAGCACATACAACGTTCCAACCAGCTGCGATCCGAGCGAGGTCGCCAGTTGAATCCGCTGCGCCTCGCCGCCAGACAAAGTCGAAGCCAGCCGGTCCAATGTCAGGTATTCCAGTCCCACCGCATCCAGAAAGCTCAATCGCTGCTGCACTTCTTCGAGGATGGGCCCGGCGATCTCTTCTTGCATCGGCGTCAGTTTAAGCGAGCCGAAAAACTCCTTAGCTTTCGCAATCGTCAGCGCAGCGGCCTGGCAGATGTTCAGATCGTTGATCCGCACCGCGCGAGCCTCCGCACGCAACCGCTGTCCCCGGCATTCCGGACACTCCGCATACCCGCGATATTTGCTCAGCATCACGCGCACATGCAGTTTGTATTTCTTCCGTTCCATCTGCGCGAAGAATCCGTGAACACCCTCAAAGGCGCCTTTGCCGCGCAGAACAATCTCCCGCGCCCCCTCGCTCAGCTCCCTCCATGGCACATCCATCGGAACGCCCAGCGCGCTCGCCTGCTTCTTCAGCTCGGTAAACCACGACCGATACTTCGGCCTATTCCACGGGTCAATTGCGCCGTCGTTGAGGCTCAGCCCCTTGTCCGGAATCACGAGGTTCAAATCGTAGTCCACTGTGTTTCCAAATCCCTGGCAGCGCGGGCACGCGCCAAACGGATTATTGAAGCTGAACAGTCGCGGCTCCGGTTCCTTCCCCGGCCGATGGCAGCTTTTGCACTCGTACTCACCGGAAAACCGATGCCCCCGGGTGCCCCAGGTCTCGCTTTTGAGATCTGGGAGAGCACTCCCGCTAGCTCGGCTCTCTTCTCGCGGCTTCTGCGCCTCTTCGAAGATCACCTCGCCCGCTTCGCGATACGCAATCTCCGCCGCGTCAACGATGCGCGCGCGATTCTCCTGGCTAACGACAATGCGGTCCAAAAGCACAAACAGCGGGGCGGTAAAGTCGATATCGATCAGCGATTCCGGCGTCGAAAACTCGTAGATCTGCCCATTCTGGTACAGCCGATTGAACCCTGATCCGCGCAACTCAACCAGCCGCGATTTCAGTCCCTCACTCATCGGCTCCAACAAAGCTGTGCTCGCCGCAGCCTTTTCGCTCGCCTTAGCCGCAGTTTTCCCGCCTCGCTTCGGCGCCTTCACCGGCTCGGCTTTCGGCATCTCGTGCCGCACCGGAAACAGTGCGTTCAGCCGCGTCCCCTCGCCCAGCGCCAGTACCGCCTGCGCAACCTCATCCATCGAGTCGCGCTTCACCAGCCCATCGCAATAAATGCAGTGCACCTCGCCGGCGCGCGCGTACAGCAGCCGCAGGTAGTCGTAGATTTCTGTAGCCGTCGCTACAGTCGACCGCGGATTCCGCGTGGTGTTCTTCTGCTTGATAGCGATTGCCGGAGCCAATCCGTCGATCTCGTCCACATCCGGCTTTTCGATCCGCTCCAGGAATTGCCGCGCATATGCTGATAACGATTCAACATAGCGCCGCTGTCCCTCGGCATAGATGGTGTCAAAGGCCAGCGAACTCTTGCCCGATCCCGACACCCCGCTGACAACCGTCAGCTTGCCGTGGGGAATCTCGCAGGAGATGTTCTTCAGATTGTGGGTCCGCGCGCCGCGGATGACGATCGCGTCGTTCGATGAGGTCAATGAAAAGACACCGGGAAGAAGATTGGGTTTGGGCAGCGTCACGGAGGCCTCAGAGAGGCTCAGAGCGCAACCAGCCATTCTTCATTATAAAGCGCAGGGCTCCCCGCCATCGCGAACGCATGTCGCGGAGACAAGCTAATTGGATTGTCCCGGTATCGTCTGCCTTAAAAGTAGAAAAGTTGTCGCGCGCCTCACGCTGAACCCCTTCAGCATCCCCGGCGTTCAATCAATCCCGGGTCGGGCGCGCATACACGAGAAAAGCACCTGCAAGGTCGAGCAGCAGGAATCCTAGGCAGCTAAAGCCGGTCCCGCATGGGCTGAAATCGATGCGCGAGCCGGAAAAGTGGAGTATTGCGATGCAATCATGTTGTCGTCGCGGTCCAGTACCGCCGAAAGGTTCATTAGAACCTCCGACGCACAGGCCGGACATTGATTTGCGCTGTTGCCGATCGAGTTGCAATCCTGGCAAAGATAAGCCCTGCTCAATGGAAAATGTTGGAGCATCAGGTACGACTCGGCATCGCTAGGTTTTCTTGAAGCGGAGGGGAGCATATTGTCACCTGGTGTTCTGGGAATTTACGGGCGTTCCGAACTCTTCCCCGTATGTACTGTTAAGAGGATGCCCCAGTTTCGGGCAAAGATGTACTTCACCTAAGTGGTTCTCGAATCACGAAAGTGGTTTTTCCGGGGTTACTACCCCAGTGACAAGAGTTACTTAGGGACATGCGACCTTCGTGTTGCCGGATGCCCCGAAGGTGTTAGCCAGCTCTGCAAGCCGAACCAGCCAGTCAGTTTACGAATCAAGAAATTGTCCCGCCGTCTGTGATCTGGCTACAACTGACATGCCGGCCGGTAACCATTCCCCTCGAAGCAGCATTGCCGAAGGACTCTACTTGGTAAACGGCTTTTCCTGATCATCGAACTGGTGTTCGCGTTCAGCGGCCTTGTGGGCGAGCTTATTTGCTTCCCGTTCCATTCTTTCTTTCTCTGTGGGAACAGCGTTGATGCGCTCGTCCGCGCTGGTTGGCTGAGGACGCTCAGGGAGATTTGTATTCGATTCATTCGCCATGGTTTTCACTCTCCAGGCTAGTTCGATGCAATCCCCTCTTCGCTCGGATGCACACCTTTCACGAATCCTTCGCTCACCTAAACCAGACGATTCGTGGCCGCCACGCGCCCATACCAGATCCCCGAATCCTTTACCGTTCTCTTCTGATCTCGGTAGTCGACGTAAATCAGGCCATAACGCTCCGCGTGCCCGTTCGCCCATTCAAAGTTATCGATCAGGCTCCAGGCATGAAACGAGCGGACGCGGGCACCATCAGCAATCGCTCGCGCCAGTTCAGCCAGCTCCTGCCGGAACCATTCGATACGTCGAGCGTCCGGCACCCGGCCATTCTCCTTTGCATACGGCGCATCGAGATATCCACATCCGCTCTCAGTAATTTCGATAATGGGATGCTCATACTCGCGCGAAATCTGTGTCACCAGGTCATACATCCCGCGAGGCCAGATCTCAAGTCCAGACTCGGTGAGGGGGCCCTCCGTTGGCATCTCCGCCCGAAAGCGCGTATACGGATCGCGTCCCGTTGCAGGATCCGCTTCAATCTCGGTGCCGCTGAATCCCCCGCCTCCAAACGCCTGCGTATGACTCGCGTCAGAAACGATCCGGCGTGTGTAGTAGTGGAAACCAACCCAGTCAAGCGGCGCGTGCATAATCTTCTCGTCGCCCGGCTTCACTCCCATCCGCTCAAATGGAGGCTCTCCCACAAACGCATTCGGATAGCGGCCTTTCATCGCCGCTTCCAGAAAGAACACGTTGTTCATCGCGTGATATCGAGCCGCCGCCGCGCGGTCCGCCTCCGAATCCGTCTTGGGATACGCGGGACACATTCCGTACGCACTGCCAACAGTAGCTTTCGATGACGCCGCCTTGATTGCTCGAAGCGCCTGCCCTTGCGCAAGAGTCAGGGTGTGCGCCGCCTTGAGGAAGTCGTCGAAGTTGGCGCGGCAGGGCGCCAGCGCGCCTACGCCATATCCCATGTAAGCGACCGTCCAGGGCATATTGAAGGGCGCCCAGACCGTAATGCGATCTCCAAAATGTTTCGCCAGGATGCCGGCGTAATCGGCGTAATACCCTGCCAGGTCGCGGTTAGGCCAGCCACCCTTATCTTCCAATCCCTGCGGCAGGTCCCAATGATAGATGGTGCAAAACGGACGTAGACCTTGCTCCAGCATCGTATCGACGAACCGGCTGTAGTGATCGATGCCCTTCATGTTCGGCGCACCGGTTCCAGTAGGCTGAATCCGCGGCCAGGAGATCGAAAAGCGGTAGCTCTTCTGGCTCAGGCTTTTCGCCAGCGCCATGTCCTGCGCATAGAGATGGTATTGATCGCAGGCGACATCGGCAGTTGTTGCTCCCTTTACCTTGCCCGGCGTGTGCGTAAACCGGTCCCAGATCGACTCGCCCTTGCCGTCCTCATTCCATGCGCCCTCAACCTGAAAGGCCGCAGTAGCCGTGCCCCATAGGAAGCCCTCCGGAAACCGTGCGCTCTCGATCTGCGCCTGTCCCACGGCCCCCGGAACGTGCGTCGTCTCCTGCATCGCCGCTGTCACAGGCTCGGCTGCTTCCCCTCTAAGTCCTCGTCCAGCCAGCACAGCCCCACCGGCGGCAGCCAGCGAACTTCCCAGAAATCGACGGCGATTCATAGAGACGTCCTCCAGGCCGCCCAAGTTAACACCCGCCAACATCCCTAGTCAAACGTTTGACTAAAACAGCATTCATACACTTCAATCGCTTCCTCCACGCGATTCGAATTCCCCCTGGCGTTGTCATACCGACCAAACTGGAGTTCCTTCTAGCGTTGTCATCCCGACCGAAGTGGAGGGATCTGCAGTTGCTTCTCCTCGCATCCGCATCGACGGTGATCCGACAGCTTCAAATCCCTCTAGCGTTTGTCATCCTGACGCGTAGCGGAAGGATCCGCGGTTGCCTTTCGTTTCTCCCCCTCGCGGTGATCCGCCAGCTTCGTACGGATTTGAAAGGGCACGACAATTGACCCCGGAGCTCGCTCAAGACTTCTTCCACATTGCAAACGCCTTTTGCATGCGTGGATCGGTAAAGAGTTTCACGCAAACCTCGCGCTCGACCGGCCCAGCCACCACGCAATGCATGTCGGTCCGCCGCGCCACTTCCTTCGCGGCGATCGTAATCTGCGAGACGAACCGGGCCGCGTCGGCAATCGTGGCGCCGAAGACCAGCCGATCCAGGCCTGACCAGAGAGCGCAGGCCATGCACATTGCACACGGCTCGCACGTCGTATACAGCGTGTAGCCCTTGAGCGAGCCGGTGGCCAGCTTAGCGCATGCGAGTCGAATCGTCAGGGTTTCGGCGTGCGCGCTGGGATCGTGGTCGGGACCCACGCGGTTCACTGCGCGCATCAACCGCTCACCGGTAGCCGTGCTCACTATGTCCGCGCCGAATGGGACCGGATGATCGGTGCTCAGCGTCTCCGCGGTGAAGGCGACCACCGATCGCATCCGCTCGCGGTCAATCGCGCTCACGCTATCCGCCGCCAACGCGGGTGTACCCAGAATCCCCATGCTGAAGGACGCCGCGCCAGCCTGCGCCAGAAAACTCCGCCGATTTACATTCATGCGCTCTTCTCGATAGCGGCCATGCAAGAAATCATACAGCCGAAGCTTTTCCTAACGGGTGACGAGGGGCTCGCCAGTGACGAATCACTGACGACAAGCCGACATTCCGGTCGAACGGCGCTTCGCTGTTCCGGGTGGATTGCGGCCGATGGGGAAGTTTCGAGTGAGCCAAATCATCCGGAACCGACCCGGGCTTCAAACTTCCCAATCGGCGGTTATTCGGGAGTAGCTGCCTCCGACGACTTGGATTGTCCCGCTTTCGCTTTGCGAACTGCTTCATACAACTCGCCGACAGTGAATTCTCGAACGGAATGCACAGTCTTGCTGAACAACGATGTCATCTCGAAGGGGAACAGTTCCAGACCTTCCGAGTGGAAAAGGTATTCGTTTTGTTCGAGATTGAATGTCTCGCGGACTCCTGTTTCATGTGAACAGAGAGCCACGCCAAATTGCTTCTCGGTAGCGAGAAGCAGATCATCGCCATCGTCACCTGTCAGACCCAGATCGCGCTCAAATTGCGTCTCCGGCGCGATCTCCTTACGAGCGGGGACAGCCCAATATTCCCGAATGAACCTGGCGAACTCGTCGAAGGTTATGCTCGCTGCCATCTCCAGAATGCTAAATGCTGAAGCCTTCATCTCGAGTTCTGCCTGAGTGGTCGCCAACTCGGAACTTTGCCAAACCCTTCTCGCCATCTTCGGTCTCGCCACCACCACCAGAATCACGCAGGGGCACCCGGCCCTACACCAAACTCGGGTGCCCCATCCTTGCGCAGCAAGGGTGGGAAACCACGAACTTCCCCCAGCCCTCCGCTAACTCGTGACGCCGCGAACTCCACTAACTCGTCAAGCGCCCGCGGCAAACATTCTCGCTAAACCCCTCATTCCACCCGCCAAAAACCTTCCGCCGCCTTGCAGGCAATTTCCTCTTCCCGGCGCACAATGGAATTGTGTTTGGATCTTTAGCCCCGCGCGAGCGAACTCCATAACGACCCTGCACTCCGCTAAATTCAATGGGCAGAGATCTCTGCAGCTAACCGCAATCAACAGAAATATTTAGCGCCACCCCCTCTCGGTAACCCGATGATTGCAAGATATTTACCCAAAGAGACCGGTATAGGGGGGGTGCCGAGTCTTACCGATTTCAATGAGTGTTGCCCAATCCTGACCCATGCCTACCATTGCGAAGCCCCTCATCCGTCTAATCACTCAGCCTCCCCGGTAAACTTGCATATGAGGTACTACGTGCGTCGCTTCTGCTTCTTTTTTGCTCTTCTCTGCTCGCCTGCCATCGTCATCCAGTCCCGCGCACAGGAACCTGCCCAGCCCCCATCCAATCCCACCCCGGCGGACGCGCAATCCCAGCAGCTCCCCGCCGAGGTCACTGACGCCGAGGCCGCCATCGTCAAATCTGACTGGAAGACCGCCGCAGACAAACTTGACGCCTATCTCGCTGCCCACGCCACCGACCCCAGGGCTCTCTTCGATGCCGGTTATGTCGCTGACCATCAGGACCATCTCGACGCCGCCGCAGGCTTTTATCGTCGCGCCCTCGAAGCAAATCCAAATTCCTTTGAAGCGCATCTCGCCCTCGGTCTCCTGCTGGCGCGTCAGGGGACGAAGGACGAAGCTCACACCGAGTTGTTGGCCGCGACCACCCTCGATCCTGGCGAAGCCGGACCGGCCATGAAAGCCCGGGCGTGGCGCGCGCTCGCTCGCCTTGATAATCCCGGCCCCGACGGCGAGGGGAATGCCACCGAAGCTTCGAATGAACTGCTCGAAGCCCTGAAACTCACGCCGGAAACAACCGATGACACACTGCTTGCGGCCGATCTAGCCGAAGCTTCCGGTCAGCATGACGCTGCCGAAGCGGCCTATCGCCGCGTACTTGCCAAAGATCCTGAATCCGTTGCAGCCAACTCCGGTCTCGCCCACGTTCTCATCGAGCGCAAGCAATTTCCTGAAGCGGAAAAGTTCATTCGCACCGCGATCCAACAGCATCCCGACGACGAGGCCCTGAACGCGCAACTTGCTACTGTACTTGCAGCCCAGGACGATGCCGACGCGCTGCCGCTTCTTCAGAAACTCCACGCCGCGCACCCCTCTGACCCAGCCATCACCCGGATGCTCGCCCAGGTCCTCGGTCAGGCTGGCGATTTCGAGGCCTCGGACAAGCTCTACCTGACGCTGCTGGCCAAATCTCCCGATGACGTCGATTTGCTCGTCGCCCACGGCCAGAACCTGATTCGTCAACAGCATTTCACCGAAGCGATGGCTGCATTCGACAAAGCCACAAAACTCGACTCCGCCGACGCCGACGCCTGGAGCGGAATCGCGTTCGCGGCATCGAAACTTCACCAGCCAGCCGTCACCGTGCACGCGCTGACGGTGCGCTCCAAATATCTGCCTGAAGTGCCGGCAACCTACTTTCTATGGGCCACATCCTATGACGCATTGAACGATAAGGCGGCGGCCATCACCTACTACCACCACTTTCTGGATTCATCCGGTGGCAAATTCCCAGACCAGGAATGGCAAGCTCGGCAGCGACTCCAGGTACTGGAAAAGAAGTAGTTAAACCGGAAAACAGCAGACCGCTTGTCACGTTTCCTAGGCCCGAAAGTTTCGATGGTACTTCAAGACAGGTTGATTTTCCCTTGCACTTTCTTCCGAGATGCTCCTATAGTCACTTAACTGTTTTGGGAAGATTTGCACCTTTTGAAACAAGGAGCAACAAAGCTTTCGAACTGTTCATCTCTGAAAATACCGGCTAGTGTGCGTTTTAGCACAGCACGGGACCTTGGGTTTTGATCTAATTCCGCTTCAGCGGAGGTTCCTCATGCGGTCTCAAGCTTGGTCGACCATCCTCTTCGCTATCGCAGCGCTCTCGATTCCCGCGTTTGCATCTTCCCCCGACGATAAGCCAGTTGACCAGGACAGCATCGCAGCCCTCGAGGCCCGCATCACCCAGGCTCAGCCCCGTGAACAATGCTTCCTTTACGCCGAACTCATTCACGAGATGACTGAGTTCAGTCTCAAGCAATATTCCGCAGGCGACGTCCAAAAGGCGACAGATCTTCTCAAGCAGGTCCAGGCACTTACCCAAAAAATGCACCTGAGCGTCGCTGAAAACGACAAGCGCCTTAAGAACGCAGAAATCCTTATGCGCCACACTGCTTTCCGTCTCACGCAGATGCTTCATAGCAGCAGCTATGAGGATCGTCCTCTCGTCGAAGCAACACTGGCGCAAGTGAATCGGGCACAGAGCGAAACGATGCTCGAAGTCTTCCGCAAGTAAGCATCCCGTATCGCGCACGCAAACATCGCTATTGTCCCTGTTCCCCCTCCTTCTGGGAAGTTTTGGCTATTCTCGTCTCTTGTGATTCAATGAGTTGCAAGGTGCGTTCACCCATGCGTCCTCGTTTTCTTTTCTCCATCGCCTTCACAACGCTCCTCGGAATTGCGGGTTTCATAGTCCCCGTCGCTTTCGCGCAAAAGGATCATCACGATCCCCTCACCGAGGCACAAGTTGAGAAAATACGCGAAGCTGGCATATATCCAAACGATCGCATCAAACTGTACATCGAATACCTCAGTGACCACGTCAACACCGTCAAAAGCCTGACCAATCGCGGCAAATCCGATGCCCGTGCAATGCACCTGGATAGCGAATTGCAGGATGTTGCAACCCTGATGGATGAGCTTGGCTCAAATCTCGATCAGTACTCTGATCGTCACGCCGACATCCGCGCTGCCCTCCGAGCTCTTGCCGAAGATTCACAGCACTGGCTCATTACACTCAAAGCGCTCGCCGGAGAAGAACCCTTCGACCTTTCCCGCAAAGAAGCAATTGAAGCCGGCGAAGATCTGGCCGACCAGTCCCAGCGACTCTTGCGCGAGCAAACCGAATACTTCGATCTGCACAAGGATGAAAGAGATCAGGACCGCGCCGAACCCAAACCGCAATAAGCAAATTCGAAGTTTAGAGTTGTAAGTTGAGCCTCGCGATCCTGGTCGATCCAGTGCTTCACTTCCTGTATCCTGCTGACTGTTCCTTGCGCCTGGTATGCTAACTTCAGATTTGGTGGCTGCTGATCTCATCCCTATCTTTCAGGAGGAATATCGTGCCTTGCGCCCCCGAGCGCCGATGCCTCCTTTTGCGATTCGCTTTCGCCGCTTCACATCTTTAAACACCACCATCCGCCTGCGCGAAGGCAAAATCTTCGTCAGCCTATCTGACTTGTTGGAAGGCGCGTCAGAGAGTGTGATTCGCTCCATCGCCCACATTCTACTGTCCAAACTTTACTTCCCTAAGAGACCGGTAAATCCGGCGCACAACGCGCGCTTCAAGCGATTCACCACCAGCGCTGCCGTTACTCGTCAGACTGAGATCATCCGTCACACGCGCGGAAGCAAGCGGTACTCTGGACCTCAGGGCCATTTCTACAACCTTGAAGAAGTCTTCGACTCTCTCAACATTCGCTTCTTCGGAGGTCTGCTCGGCCGCCCCGAGCTCACCTGGAGCGAAGGCATGGCCACCCGCTCGCTCGGCCATTACGACGCAGCCCACAACACCATCGTCGTCAGCCGCGTCTTCGATCGCCCCTCAAGCCCCCGCTACGCCATCGAGTACCTGCTCTACCACGAGATGCTCCATCTCAAGCATCCGGTCAAAATGCGAGGTCTCCGCCGCTGCGTCCACTCCCGCGAATTCAAAGCCGACGAAGCCCTCTTCCCCGAGTTGCGTCAAGCCCTCGCCTTCATCAAGCGCCTCTAACACCACCAGGACATCTGCGTGCTGTCATCCTGAGTACCGGCACGAAACCTGGGTGCCCCATCCAAGCTCCGCTTGGATGGGAAAACATGATCTCCATCAGCGATTTCCGTTCTCAAACACTCCGTTCATAAAACCTCGCTGCCCCCAACGCGTTATCATTCTCCCCGGTATTACCCAGCCCATTTTTCCGGAGTTCCAATGTCCTCTCCGATTACACGCCGCAACTTCATTCAGTCCGCCGCTGCTGCCGCCGCACTCTCCGCCAGTCCCTTTGCGCGTGCACGCCGCGTCCCCGCTTCGAATCGCATCACGATCGGCGTAATCGGATGGGGCATGATGGGCCCTGCCAACACAAAATCGTTCCTCTCATTCGACGATTGTCAAGTTGTCGCCGCCTGCGACATCGAGAAGAATCATCTCCAGGCCGCGGTTGACACCGTCAATACCCACTACGGCAACAAGGATTGCGCTGCGCTCCACGACTACCGGGAGATGCTCGCGCGCAACGACATTGACGCCATCATGATTGCGATTCCCGATCATTGGCACGCCATCGTCGCTACCGAAGCCGCCGCGCTCAAAAAAGACATCTACGGCGAGAAGCCGCTCGCGCGCACCATCGCCGAACAGCAGGCTATCGTTCAGGCCGTGCACCAGAACAACATCATCTGGCAGACAGGCTCATGGCAGCGCTCACTCCCGCAGTTTCACAAGGCCGCGGAGATTGTACGCAACGGCCTTATCGGCAACGTCGTGCATGTTGAAGTCGGCTTGCCCGGTGCGCCGCACGATTTCCCTAACACTGTCCCCGCGCTGCTGAAAAGGCTCTCCACAGTCTCTGACAAGATCAAGGACCCCTGGCAGATTCTTCCCGGCACTCCTGCCTGGGACCTCGCTGTAACTCAGCCTCCGCCTGATCTTGACTACGACACATGGGTTGGCCCCTCAAAAATGGAGCCGTACATTGATGCTCGCGTCTATCAGAACTGGCGCTGGAACTATAACACCGGTGGCGGCCAGCTTCTCGATTGGATCGGCCATCATGGCGACATCGCGCACTGGGGCCTCGGTTTTGATCTCACCGGCCCCTCCGAGGTTCAGGGATTCGGCGAATTCCCGCCAGCCAACGCCGTATGGAACGTCGCTTTGAAATACAGCGTCGAGTGCACCTATCGAAAAGAAGTTACCGGCTATCCCAACGATGTTTCCCTCACCATCGGCGGCGGCTCACCCGCCATCAGCATGGGGACCAAGTGGATCGGCACCGACGGATGGGTCTGGGTCGACCGCAGCGGCTTCGATGCCTCCAACCCCGATTGGGTGAAGATGGATTCCCTGCCGGACAATCTGCGCAAGATTCAGCTCTACGAATCCTCAGAGCATCGCCGCAACTTCCTTGACTGCGTCAAGTCACGCAAGCCCACCATCACCCCAGTCGACGTCGCGCACCACTCGCTGATTCCCGGCCATCTCGGTCTCATCTCCATGCTTGTCGGCCGCAAGCTTCACTGGGATGTCAAGCAGGAGAAGATTCTCAACGACCCCGAAGCTTCAGCGCTCTTGTCGCGTCCCTATCGAGCGCCATACAAGCTCGCCTGACAAAGTTCGTGCCCGCATTTAGCAACGGCGCATCTCAAAACAGGGATGCAGGATCGCAACTCGGTCAGGAATCGCCCGAACGTTATTGAAGTAGTAACAGCCGGTTAGGCGGTTAACGACTCGGAACGAGTGAACAATGCGCGGGTATCCGCAAAGCACCGTTCGCCCGAAATCAGGCGCTTCTTACGCAGCAGAGCGCTCAGTCAATTCGTTGGTTCTCTGACAAGTTCGATTAGGTTCGATTGCTCGATGATGCACGTCACGGAAGCCAGATGAACATCTGGCCGTATTCACTATCACAGCCGACTCACGGGAATGGTTCTAGCATCGCAACAAAACTACGAGGGTGAGTGCTTGGCATACGTGGAACCGTTTCCAGTTCCTCCTTGCGCCTCGTCAAAGGCGAGTACGAGGCGAACTTGATGTCGATCAATTTGAAGACTAGCTATACCTGACTGGTTACTGCAGCGATCATTTCAATCTACGCAGCTTTCATGGTAAGTACGAATCGCGTCTTTACGATTCTGGATGATGAAAGCATGATCATTGCGGTGGCAGGTCACTCTGTATGGCCAACCCTCAAGCTCTTTCTCTTGGGAGGTCATCAGCACGAGCACCCACCGCTATCAGACATTCTCTTACATCTCTGGCTAGTCGCAACAAACTTCTCATTTTTTGCACTCAGGGTATTTGCAAACATATTCTTTATCGCCAGCAGTCTATTTACTGCTTGGTCTGCGGAAAGAATTGGAGGCAGGAGAGCGTACTGGGCCACTCTTATTCTGGGATTCAGCTGGCCGTTCGCATTTCAATACGGGCGAATCACGGGATGGTACTGTCTCTGCCTGTTCCTTGTGTCCCTCTTGACCTGGACTTACTTGCTGCTACTCGAGAATCGTAGGAATTGGCCGTGGTTCGCTTTTGGGATAGTTGCCGTGTTACTGGTGTGGTCCAATTACTTCGGGATAGCTGTTCTACTGTTGCTCCTTGCCGATTTAAGTCTCTTTCATCGGCATTTGGCGATCAAGCGTGCCAAGTCACTCGCGATAGTAGCAATCACAATCACGATGAGCTTCTTGCCTCTTCTGAAAGCTACTTTGCAAAACGTAGCCACGCACGCGACTTCGTCCCCAGGGGGACCCCAGTGGAGACATGCAATCGCCTCAGTCGGATATCCCGTATTTTCGATTTTTGGCTCTGTCGCCGTTGCTCCATGGTTCTTGCCCTTAAGCATCCCAATCCTCGCGTCGGTCCTTGTGCTGTTTGTGTCTATTTGGACCAGCCCTGGGCGTCGGTGGTTGATCTACTTCTTTCTCTCGATCATACTTTTGGCGCTTAGCGGGCATATGGACGTAAAACGCGTTCTATTCATGCTTCCTTGGCTGTTTCTGGCAATGGGAGTGGCAGCCTTCAGTGGCGATTCCCGCTATCCGAAATTAGCATTGGGCGCAGTTTTCGTAATTATGGCAACCGGCTGGCTGGGGATCTTGTGGGGGAATCATTACGCTACGGCCAATTTGCACGAGCCCTGGGCGCGGGTTGCGAATCTAACGGCAGGCGATGCGCGACGGGGCGCCACAATCATAAGTGAGAACACTTCGTTCTTTTTCTATCTCGACTATGAACTCGGTCTTCAGCGCGAAATTGCTTCCTCACCGCCGTGGACTTTTTTGGGGAAGGACTTGTACCAAGCTCACGGATACAACGTTTTTCAGCCGAGTGACTTCCGATCGCTAAATGCAATACCTCGCGGCAAAGTCGTGTTTGTGAACGGCGTAGGAAGTCAGGAAGAGATGCAATTCGCGAATGTCTTAAATGCTCAACTCCGGCAACATTGTAGGTTCTTGGGCGAATTTCAGGCGGCCCCAGACCCAGCGATGCTGTGGAAACAGCGATTTGCCAAGGATGTTCCAGCCCTCGCCTACCGAACCGACGTAGTCTGGTATGACTGCTTTAAAAGCCCTCAACAGGAGGGCGTCGAAAACAATATCTTAAGCTCGGCCATGTAATCCCGCGAATGCCACGAGGCCTGCCGAACCGAGGGTTGGGCGCTTGTGTCCGCGTTTGTGCTTCATGGATCATGAGGCGTAGCCGATTCTGGCGTTTTCGGCTTTGAGGTGAATCTTACCCTCCGAGTCTTTCCAGTTGAATGTCCTGGGAAAAGAGGAGTTGCTTTCAGAGTAGCTCCCTTGGGCAGAGCTAAAACCGAGACTCCAATCAAACATCAGCGTCGAAGTAGTAGAACGGATCGCGATTTCCATCTGTGGATCGAATTGTGGGTGAGTGGTAAGGCCCAACCGGAAGTTACCTTTTGCCGGCATTAGTTCACACGTAGATCCTGAAACTCAGGCCAACGACGCAGTTCAGTTCCCCTTCTGCGCCGCAGCCGAATTCGACAATACAATTTCCTGCTGGTCCGCTGCGTTCACCTTCTGGTAGAAGTCGCGCATCGGGCTGTATTCATCCGGCTGCAGCAACGTGAATGCGCGTGCCAGCGTTCGCGTAACCGTCAAGTCGTTCCCGTTCGGTGTCGATTTGATCTGGAACACCGCATAACCGGTCCACGGAATCGCAGTAATTGGTGGGGACGACTCGATCGCGAAACCAGCCGGGAGATGCAGCAATACTCCATCTTTGTAGATTTCCGCGTAGTGCATGTCCACTGGCAACTGACGATCCGGCTGCGCGATGAAACCTTGGTCTTCGGAATGCGCAAAGAATGATGCCGGCAGCAGCAGACGCTTCGAAGTCGCGGTGCCAGGCACACCCGAGACCGTTGCATATGCCGCCAGATCCACACTCGGATCATCCATCTTGGCAAAATGCGTAACGCGCGCCTCCACGCCGGAGGGAACTTGCGTTCTGAGCCAATCATCAAAGTTTCTCTTCAACGATTCTTCATCTACCCGCAGGGAAAGCTGCCGCCAGCGCAGAGCCTCCTGGCCCGTCATGTTGAATTGCAGCTTGCCATTGACTAAGCCTTCCGGGCTGACCGTCAGCTCCGCACGGCGCACAACGACATTTGCCGAAAAAGGCAGCAGCGGCGTCGCCCACGGGCCGGGTCCGCTTGAAGTTTCACGAATACCTCCCGCTCCCGCGTGCTTCCAACTCACCATCTGGAACGGACACATCTTTTCCGCCGGATCGAGCACAATGTCTTTTCCGTCCGCGTTCAAGATCACCACCACATCATCCAACTGGGAGAAGCTCAAATAATCGGGATTGAAAATCCCCCGGTCGCGGTTCACCACCACCATCGGATACGCCTTCAGGCCAGCGGCCCTGAGCATTGCCAGATACAGCATGGCGATCTCCTGCCCGCTGCCGCTTTTCTGATTCCACACATCCTCGGCGTGCCTGGTCGATTTCAATCCTTCGCGCTTCCTCTCGGCTTCACTCCTGGTTCGTGAGAAGTCGGTATTGTCGAGCGTTTGCACTGCCAGGTAAATCTTCCTAGCGCGATCCAGATCGCTGTCTCCCGGAGCGATCAAACCCGCTGTTGCCTGCTTCAACGCGGGACTCGACGCTGCAAAACTATCCACATCCTTCAGCCACTCCTTCGACGCAGCCTGCCAATACTGTTGCGACGACATGGCGGAAGAAAAATAGAAGATGACCTGAAACCTGCGGCTCGCGATCGGGGGCGCCCACTTCTCTTCTCCCAATGGCGCCATGTCCGACAAAACCAGTTCGAATTGTCCCGAGGCATTCGGCCTGAGTTTCTGCCCATTGGGCAGATTCGTATACCACAGCAGCGAATCACCCAGGTTTCCCCGCAGAGGTTGGAACACAAAGCGCTCTTTGCGAACCGGAAAACGGCGCTGAACCTCCCATTGCGGAGGAAGCATCCAGCGGACATCGCCCTGGTCTATCCCCTCGTGCTCGTCCAGTCTGGTCTGGTAGTAGTACTCAATGATGCTGCCCACTTCCACGCTTGGCAGGCTGAAGACAACCTCTCGAACTTCCGTCTCCCCCGCTTTCACCTTCATCAGGTCCTCGGGCTTAACATTCATCGGCACGACCGTTCCATCAGCGTGGATTGTCCGTCCTGAAATTGCAGCTATTCCCGCTAGACCTGCCTGCTTCCTGTATGCGATATGAACAGTTCCCAGTTCTTTCGCGGATTCCTTCAGAATCTTGATACGGGCATATTCGCTCTCGTATCCCACCTGGTTATCCGTCTTCTTCTCATAGTTCAAGTAAACTGCGGCGGCATCCGGATATTTCGAATCCGCCGTCATCTTCAGCTCGTCTTGCGTAGGCGCCTGGAATTGAGAAAACCCGCGGGCCGTGAAACAGAAGGTGAGCGTTATCAAACCAATCAGGTAGAACTTCCGCACGGGGTTTGCCCTCATTCCAACTCCTTCGCCTCCATTTTTTGGGAAACGCAATTGTGGCACATCCGCCACATGTTTGCCCAACCCCCTTTCGGATCAGGAGTTCCCGACAGGACGCGTTATTGCATAAAGACTTGATAAAGTTTGCGCAACATACTGATACCTATAGTGCTTACCACTTGATTTACCCATGAGACACCCTTCCGTATGCACGCGCCGATACGATCCGCACGAGACTCTTTTCGCGATTCAGGGTCTACCTAAGCAGGTAACTTGCGTCTTCCAAAACTGATCTCCAGTCGCCTCGTTACAAATGGGCTCGAAACGATTCCATTCTGCCCAGGGACCTGTGAGAATAGAACTAGACTCCACCACACCTGTAGAAATCGGCCTCGTGCTGTTGCTTCCCTCTTGGTTCATCTCTCTCTAAGTGTTGCGAGACGGAAGAAGGACTGAACTTTGATGACCAGTCAAGCAGCACGCCGCGTACTCGTCCTCGATGACGAGCAGCTAATTGCGAATACTCTCGCCCTGATTCTCAATCGCAGCGGTTTTGACGCTCACGCGGTATACACCGCCGAAGCCGCAATCAAGAGTGCGCGGGAGTTTTCCCCTGACGTTCTTATCAGCGATGTCATTATGGATGGGTCAACCGGCATCGATGCGGCAATCAGCATCTCCGAACTCGTACCCACCTGTCGCGTCATTCTGTTTTCAGGCCAGGCTGTGACCGCCGACCTGCTCGAACGCGCCAAGGCCAGCGGCCATCGATTCGAATTACTTGTAAAGCCGGTGCACCCGCGCGCGCTGCTTGAGCGGCTAAAACAGATGAATTAGAAACTGGACGGAGGTCTTCATCCTCTGGGGATCGTCCTTCAGAAACCCTGTAGGTTCTCTGGTTCGATGACGTCGGGGAGAGGATTGCCGCAGGATTCAGGCGGCCTCTGCTGGCGTATCCGGCTCTACCGGGAAGAACACCGAAAATGCAGTCCAGCTCTTTTCAGGCACCACGCTGCTGCGTAGCCGGATGCTTCCGTCGTGCTTACGCAGGATGTTCGAAATAACCCAAAGCCCCAACCCCGTCCCCACATCCCGCTTGGTGGTGAAGAATGGCTCGAAAAGTTTCTTCCTGAGCTCCGGAGCAATGCCCGGCCCATTGTCGCAAACCGTTAATCGAACGCCGGCTCTCTTGCGATTTCTGTATTCGTAGGCGGCAGACAGACGAACCAAGATGCGCCCCCGATCGCTCACCGCGTCGATGCTATTGTTCAGCAGGTTGGCAAAGAGTTGCCGGATCTCGCCGGGAATGCCCGTGAGCGTCGGGTTCTCCCGAATATCGGTCTCAATCGAAATTTGCTTGTTTCGCGCTCTCGCTGAGAATACCGACACCAGCGGCGTAATCAATTCGCCAAGCGTCAGCAAACGCGCACCTTTGTTTTCGCGGTAGAAGCCAAGCGTCTGCTTCGTCAGCAGTGCCATGCGAGCGAGCTCCTGCTGCGCCTGCTCCAGGAACATCTTACCTTCCTCATTCGCCATGCATCCCTGCGCCAGAAAAACCAGGTTCGTTACAGCCTCCAGCGGATTGTTGATTTCGTGCGCGATTGTCGCTGCCAATCGGCCAACCGTTGCCAGCCTCTCCGATGTGTGAAGCGCCTTTTCGATCTTCCTCTGTTGTGAGATGTCCCGCGATATGCTGGCCACGCCCACAATTGCGCCGCGCTCGTCGAACACCGGCGACAGAGTCAAGGACACTTCAATCCGCTCCCCGATCTTGGTCAGGCGAACTGTCTCGAAGTGCTCGGTTCGTTCTCCGCGTGCAACCGCCGACATAATCCGGTCTTCATCCGGCGTTACCTCGAATGGAATGATTTTGCTGATGGATTGCCCTATCATCTCTTCGGCTTTATACCCAAACACACGCTCCGCGCAAGGATTCCAGCTCGTCACCACTCCATTGAGATCCTTACCGATGATCGCGTCGTCGGATGACTCAACGATTGCCGCGAGTCTCTGCGAGGCGTGCAGCGCCGTCTGCAATGTTGCCTGGCCTAGCTCAATTTGCTCCCGGATTTCGAACTCACCACTGATATCCGTGTTGGTGCCAAACCAGCGAGTGATCTCCCCTCCGGCATCCCGAGTCGGCACCGCACGCGTGAGGAATGGCCTCGTCTTCCCGTCTTTGCCCCGCAACGGAAACACCATCTCAAACGGCTCGCCGGACTCCAGGGAGTGCTTCCACTGTTCCACGACCTGCGGCAAGAATTTGGAGTCGTGCACGGATTGCCATGCCCAACCACAGTTCTGCTCCGCAGTCGTCCCCGTGTACTCGTACCACCGCTCATTGAACCAGCGGACATATCCGTCCGGATCGGCAATCCACACAAGTTGCGGCATTGCATCCGCCAGACCCCGAAACTGCCGCTCCCTCTCGCTCAACGACTCTTCCCGACGCTTCCGATTCGTAATGTCGCTGACAACGCCGAAGAATCGCGATGTTCCCAGCATCCTGCGGCCTTTTGAATAATGGTGGCGCAGACCCATCTCCGGGTGTTCGTAGCGGTACTCGAGATCCAGAACACCGGTCCGCTGGCATTCCGCCATCTCCAGATTCACGTGCGGCCGGTCCCGGGGGAAAATTCGTGAAGACCAAATCCTATAAATCTCTTCTTGCGATGCGCTGGGATCGGTTCCGTACATGCGATGCATCTCCGGGGAGAGGGTTCGAGTGTTCTCTACCGGATCCCATTCCCACGTCCCAATCTGCGCCGCCTCCTGGGCCAGGCGAAAGCGCTCTTCGCTCAATTCAACTGCGCGGCGGCTCAAAACACGGTCCGTTAAGTCAACGGCGAGCACAAAGATCCCTTCAACCTGTCCGGCTCGTGTGCAGGTTGGCTGGAAACTGAAATCAAAATATCGATCCTCGCTGATCCCAGCACTCCCCTTTTCGATCGTTACTTTGTAGTCGCTCCCGCGATAGGCACTCCCCGTGCGATAAACCTCGTCGAGAATTTCCAGAATCCCTGAGGTTTTCAGTTCAGGCAGGGCGTCGCAAACCGTCCGCCCGAGCAGATCGTCGGGCGTTGAACGGCCTACGGCTCTTACGCAGAGATCATTCACGTAAGAGAATTTGTGTTTCGGACCGCTGAGGAACGCGATTGCCGTAGGGGCCTGCGACAAAAGCTCCCTCAAATGCACATCATTCGGCGCATCCTCAACAGGGTATTTTGTGGGCTTTAGTCTCTCATCGCGTGAAATCGTCATAGGGCCCGCGCTCCAGACTCGCCAGCCTCGCGCGGCACCCTTCCCCACGCAGGTTCAAATCGAAAATTCAAGATTGATCATCGTCCACGACTATCTATAAGCGTGACTACATCTTGAGAAGTGACTATCCAGAGAGAAAAATCAGGACAAGCCATCCTGCTGCCGGACGACGACGCGAAGTCGTCGCGCTCTCTAGGCCTTAGAAGGGGTTTTCCTTTTTGCGGTTGTCTGTGGAGGTCGATCGCGGTGAGGCAAAACTCGAACTAAGCGGCCTTCGATAACCGCTCGCGAGCCGCATCGGGATCGCTCAATGGCTGACGCGCGGCCCACCATATCAGGCCTGCTCCCACCAGGACAGACCCCAGGCTCGCCAACTGCGCATTCGACAGCCCTGCGACGATTTTGGGATTCCGGCGGATAAACTCCACGAGGAACCGGGCAATTCCACTCAGAACCAGGTACTCGCCCACCAGGGCGCCGGTCCCGTGCTTCTTGCCGCCTCTCCACCACAGGTACCAGCCAATCATCAGGCCCATTCCCAGCTCATACAGCGGAGTGGGATGAACGCGAACACCCGGCAGCGTCGGTTCAATTCCATTCGGAAAGCTCATTCCCCACGGCAAGTTAGTCTCAATCCCGTAACAGCCGTCGCCGGAAAGAAAGCACCCGATGCGCCCGATGCCGTATCCGATCGCCGCAGCCGGCGCCGCCAAATCCAGCGTTCGCAGTCCGCCGATCTTGGACCACCATCCTTGAAAAACCAGCGCTGATATCCCGAAAAGCAACCCGCCAAACCACGCAAATCCCGCCGTATCCCACAGCACGCGCCATCCCAGTTCGCGAAATTCACTTGGCGTATCAATGACATGCCAGAGTTTGGCGCCCACAATTCCAGCCAGTACGGCAATCGCCACCATTCCTACGGCGTCGGCGTCAATGCCTGAACGCTTGAACCCCCGGTCCATTACAAAAGCGGCCACTACCGCAGCCAGCCACAACATAAGGCCGAAAGTGGGAATCTCCGGGTGCCAGAAATGCAGATTGAGGTGGATATACGGAATCATTCTCTCTTAGTATAGACGGCCTCCGGATCGAAACGGTTGTCGACCTTTCGGTGGACTCTCCCCCGAATTCCCCCTGATTTTTCACAGGTTGTGATCCGGGTCCGGGTCTTCTCGCGCGATACTGTTTCCATGGCCACCATTACCTACCAGGGACTTGAGGTTCTCTATACGCGTCAACAGATAGCCGACCGCGTCGCGGAGATGGGCGCGCAAATTACCCGTGACCTCAACGAAGAAAAGCTTGTGATGGTTGGCGTGCTGAAAGGCGCAGCAATTTTTCTCGCCGACCTCGCCCGCTCTGTCAAGGTCGACACCACGTTCGACTTCGTCGCCGTCTCCAGTTACGGAAAAGGACAGCGTTCCTCCGGCGCAGTGAAGCTTATCAAGGACCTCGACGAACCTATCGAAGGCAAGAACGTGCTCATCGTCGAAGACATCCTCGATACAGGACTGACCCTCGCCTACCTGCGCAAAATATTTCTCCAGCACAAGCCTAAAACGTTACGCATCGCCGCTCTACTCGATAAGCCGTCGAGACGCATTGAAAAAATAGACGCCGACTACACTGGATTCTCCATACCAAACTTATTCGTCATCGGATATGGAATGGATTATGCCGAGCGCTACCGCAATTTGCCTGACATCTGCCTCATGGCGCCCGACCACCCCGAATAGCCTGCTGAAACTGGGTGCCCCCGGTCTCGAATTTGAGACCTGGGTTTCAGTACTCACATCAGATGTCCAGGGAGCCAAAGCTCCATGACCGACGAACGCGAAATTCTTCGCAATGCCTACCGCGATTTCAATGCCCGTAACATCGATGCGGTAATCTCGCGCATGGACCCTGAAGTGGAGTGGGCGAACGGTATGGAAGGTGGCCACGTCCATGGAAAGGATGAAGTTCGCGCTTACTGGACGCGCCAGTTCACTACCCTCAATCCGCACGTCGAGCCTGTCCAGATCGAGCCCGGAAAAAACGGTACCTGGGCGGTACGGGTACACCAGGTGGTCCACGATCAGAAAGGCAACCTCCTGCTCGACGCCACCGTCTACCATACGTACCAATTTCGGGAAGGCCTTATAGCTCGAATGGACATAGCACCGCAGGCGCCACAAGCCGATAATGACCGATGAAGAACGCTCCGGTTCCTTTGGTCATTCGGGTATATCGGATGTCACTGGCCCGCCAATAATCCAGGGGCTATACTCATCAGCCGGAATGGAAGAACAAGCCGACGATCATCAGAGCGGCGCAGAAAGAAGGAGCAAGAAAATGCCAGCAATTACCCCGATCCGGGATGAAGATCTGGAGTTCGATCACGGAACCTTCGATTCAGCAGGATTTACCAAGCAGGCCTTAACGTCCTGGCAATCTCTTGCACAAGTCATTGATCACACCCTGCTGAAGCCCGAAGCTACGCGCGACCAGGTTGAGAGTCTGTGCGACGAAGCCATCCGCTATCGTTTCGCGTGCGCCATGGTGAATCCCGTCTGGGTGCCCACCGCCGTCGAAATACTGTCCGGCACCGGCATCCCTGTTGGCGTCGTCATAGGATTCCCTTTCGGCGCATCGCTGGTCTCTACCCTTCGCCAGGAAGCCGCCGCACTCGCCCGGCTCGGTGCCAAAGAACTCGATATGGTTATCCCCATTGGGCACCTCAAGAGCGGCAACCACCAGGCCGTGCACCACACTATTCATGCAGCGGTCACCGTCGCACATCATAACGGCGCACTCCTCAAGGTCATTCTTGAAACCGCGCTTCTCACCGTCGAAGAAAAATTGCGCGGCGCGGAACTCGCCATTCAGGCCGGGGCCGACTTCATCAAGACCTCCACCGGATTCGCGGGTGGCGGCGCTACCGCAGCCGACGTTGCGCTGATGCGCGGCGTTGCCGGTGGACGCTGCGGCGTCAAAGCCTCCGGCGGCATCCGCACCCTGGCCGACGTCAAGACCATGCTCGAAGCCGGCGCAAACCGAATCGGCGCCTCCGCATCCGTAGCCATCGTCCGCGAACTCGGGGCAGAGTAGCCCGGAACACCACTCCCTGTTCAACAAGCACGAGACCGAGGGTGCCCCATCCATGGCGCCAGTCATGAGCCATGGGTGGGGAAGCTCTAACGCCCAAGCCCTGTTGCTCCCTATTCCCTTCTTGCTACTCCCTCCTTCACTTACTGCTCCCTGCTCGCATTCTCATCCGCTATCATCAAGCTCAGTTCTCATGCCCTCCACGCCACCCATTTCACGCACAGAACCCGAGTACGAAGGCGACTACCGCCCCGCTGATCCCGAGAACCCGCACGCCCATATCGATCCGCAGAACGCCCGTATCGAGACCACCGATCTCGCGTTCCTCGGCCACATGGCCGACACCCTTAACACCACGCTCGACCTGCAAACCCTTCTCAATCGCACCTCGGAACTTGTTCGCTCCATCATTCCCTACCGCATCTTTTCCATCCTTCTTCTCAACGACCGCACCAGCGAACTCCGCATGCGTTTTCAGATCGGCCACACACCAGAAGTGCAGCGTATGCGCTTCCCGCTCGGCAAGGGAATTGTCGGCCGGGTAGCGGCTACCCGCCAGCCCATGCTGATCAACGATGTCACCAAGGTCGAAGGCTATATTCCAGCCAACCCTAACGTCTGCTCCGAACTCGCGGTCCCGCTCATCACCAAGAACCGTCTCATCGGAGTGATGGATCTAGAGAGCGAGCAGCCCGACTTCTTCAAGCCGGAGCATCTTCACCTGCTCACGCTTACAGCTTCGCGCATTGCGCAGGCCATCGAGAACGCACGGCTTTACACCCGCGTCTCACGCCAGGCGGAAACTCTCGCCGTCCTCAATGAAATCTCCACCGAACTCACATCCATCCTGGATGTCGATCCGCTTCTGGCCAAGATCGGACAGCTTCTCCGCCGCCTGATCGATTACCAGATGTTTTCGATCATGCTCCTTGACGAAAAAGGCGACACCCTCATCACGCGCTACGCATGGCGATTCGGCTATGCGCAGGCTCCCATGCGACGCATTTCTGTCACCAGCGGCCTCGTCGGTGCAGCCGTGCGCGAATGGCGTCCCATCAACGTTCCCGATGTCCGCAAGGACCAACGCTATCTCCCCATGAATCCGGAAACGCGCTCCGAACTTGTTGTTCCTCTTTTCTACAAGGAGCGCGTCATCGGAGTCCTGGACCTCGAACACACCCGTACCGCCTTTTTCAACGAAGATCATGTGCGTACCCTCACTACCATGGCCGCACAGGTCGCGATCGCTATTGAAAATGCACGCCTCTATCAGGCCGTCAAGCGTCAGGAGCAGCAACTTGAACGCGACATCGCAATGGCCCGCGAAGTCCAGCTCCGCCTGCTGCCCAACACACCGCCTGTGCATAAGCACGCAGAATTTGCAGTCAGCTTTCTTCCCGCTCGCACCATAGGCGGCGACCTGTATGACTTCCTCGAATACACGCCCGACCAGACCGCCATCGTCCTCGGCGACGTTAGCGGCAAGGCTGCGCCCGCGGCGCTCTTCGCGGCACTTGTCAGCGGCATCATGCGTTCCGCAGCGCAACAGAAGCTGGCGCCCGCCGCCATGCTCGCCACACTTAACGACGCTCTCCAGGAACGCCGACTCGATTCGCAATATGTCGTCATGCTCTTCGCCGTCTGGAACGACGAGAACCGGACGCTGCAGGTCGCCAACTCCGGCGCCGTGCAGCCCATCTTCTGCCGTGCGGGCGAATCCATCACCGTAAAAGCCGAAGGCTTCCCGCTCGGCATGTTTCCCAACGCCACCTACGAGGAATTCAACGTCGCCACGCAGCCCGGCGATGCCGTTGTTTTTGTTTCAGACGGCATCCTCGACGCTGAAAATGAGAAGGGCGAAATGTACGGCGAAGAATGTCTCGCCGCGCTTCTCTGTGGCAGCCGCGATCTCCCCGCCCAGCACATCGCCTCCGCGATTCTTTCCGATGTCACCCAGTTTCAGGGCGCCCAGGACCGCTTCGACGACGAAACCATCATCGTCCTCTGCGTCAAGTGATCACACTTAATCGCACGACTACTTTTCATTCCCTTCTCGGTGGGTGCCCCAGGTCTCGATTCTGAGACCTGGGAGGGATGCTCAATCCTCCAATCAATGTGGGACGAAGTCCAGGGTGGGAAACCGAACCTTACCCGCTCCCTTCTGCTCTCCTCACTTCCGTTAAACTGAAACAGACCTCACATTCCGGAGCCCCATTGTCTACCGCAACGCAAGAACGCATCATCCGCCCCGCGCGCAACATCCTTGGCACACTGCGCCTGCCCGGTGACAAATCAATCAGCCATCGCTATGCCCTGCTGGGCGCATTTGCCGAAGGCACCTCGCGTTTTGCCAACTTCTCCACTGGAGCCGACTGCGCTTCTACCCTCGCCTGCATGCAGGCCGTCGGTGCAAAAGTCCGCAAGCTCGAAGACGGCCGTATCGAAATCGACGGCGTCGGCGGACGCGTCACGCCAGCCAATCATCCGCTGGACTGCGGTAACTCCGGCTCCACAATGCGCATGATTTCCGGCCTGCTCGCGCCACAGCAAGGTACCTTCACTCTGATCGGAGATGAGTCTCTGTCACGGCGTCCCATGGAGCGCATCCGCAAGCCTCTCGCTGAAATGGGTGCGAGTCTCACGCTCACCGACGGACACGCTCCCCTCACTGTTGAAGGCGCTCCACTCCACGCCATCGACTTCACGACGCCCGTCCCAAGCGCCCAGGTCAAGACCTGCGTTCTTCTTGCCGGCCTTCAAACGGAAGGCGGAACTACCGTCCGCGAATCCATCCGCACGAGAGACCACAGTGAACTCGCTCTCCGTGCTTTCGGCGCCACGCTCACCCGCTCCATCGATTCCATCACTATCACAGGCCCGCAGAGACTGCACGCCATCGAAGCTGCGGTTCCGGGTGACATTTCATCCGCTGCATTCTTCCTATGCGCCGCCGCGCTCTTCCCCAACTCCGGCCTCATCCTCGACGGCATCGGCCTTAACCCCACGCGCGCTGCGCTCCTCGATGTCCTCACCACCCTCGGCGCCCGCATCGCCGTTCTGCAACTGCAGGAAGTTCACTCCGAACTCGTAGGTACTGTACAGATCACTGCTGACGAATCCGGCCTGGGTTCCACCGAAGTCAGCGGTGCTCTCGCCGCCCAACTCATCGACGAGCTTCCGGTCCTCGCTGCCATCGGCCCCTACACCAGTGGCGGCATTCGCATTCGCGATGCAAGGGAACTCCGCGTCAAGGAATCCGATCGCATCGCCCTTGTCGCGCGCAATCTTCGCGCCATGGGTGCCGAAGTTGAAGAATTTGAAGATGGCCTCGACGTACCTGGCGGTCAACAACTCCACGGAGCGGTCATCGACGCTGGCGGCGATCACCGCATTGCCATGGCGTTCAGCGTCGCCGCCCTCCGCGCAGATGGCGAAACCGTAATCCAGGGTGCAGAATCCGCTGCGATCAGCTTCCCCGAATTCTTCGACCTCTTGGACCTCGTCGCCGAACGCTAGCTGCGCCCGGACGATTGTCATTGTGAGTGTGTCATCCTGAGCGCCGCAAGCTTGGGGCCCCACACAGTGGGGTAAGCGGCGCGAAGGATCTGCTTTCCTTTTTTGCGACCGATCGAGTATCAGACAAGATAAGCTGACCAGAAACCAGCTCGAAAACAAAGGCCCGGCTTTCGCCGGGCCTTTTTGCGGTTTAACCACGTTAGTCGCTTGATGGCGGAGTCGTCGGCTGGGCTGGCATCGCGGAAGGAGTTGCTGCAGGCTGTGTACTCACCGGCTGTACTCCAGGAACCGTCGGAGCCGTATTCACTGTACCCTTTGCTGCATCCGACAGGTTGATCCCATATTCCTGCAGGGTCACAGCCAGCATCTGGTAAAGACTTGATCGCGCATTTGCATATGCTGCATTCGCGGCGATCAGGTTGTTCTCGGCGGTTGCGAGGTTTCTTTCCTGCAGCAACACAGTCGCAGTGGTAGATGCACCGAGATGCAGCTTTTTCTGCTCTGCGTCGAGGCTTTGCCGTGCATAGTCGCGCGCCGCCAATGAAGCCTGCACTTCTGCACGATCATTCGTCAATGCAAACTGCGCGTTCACGACCTGCATCCGAATCTGGGTGTAAAGCTGGGCAAGCCGCAGCTCAGCCTGGCGATACTCCATCAGCGACCGGGCCTGCACCGATTGCGCCTCGCGATTGCGAATGGTAATCGACAGATTGAGACCTACACCCTTGTCCGGAGCCGAACCGTTGTACAGATTCGTCAGTACTGTTCCATATCCGCTTGAAGGCAGTGTGTTTGGCGGATACGGTTCCCCGGTTGAGAAGTTAACCCAATTGGGGTTCTGCGCTCCACCCAATGCGCTGGATCCGTAGAAGCCATATGCATCGAGCGTCGGAAGCAGAGCGTTGCGGGCCCCCTTCAATGTGATCTCATCGTTGCGCAGCGTCAGCGCAGCCTGCTCCAGCTCCGGCCGATTCTTGAATGCCGTCTGCACCAGGCCCTCAACTGGCTGGCTCTCTTCCGGAATCTGGTCGAGGCTGATACGATCGGTCGGGATTACCGGCGCTGTCGCCAGCTTTGGATCGTTCAGGTTCCGCGCAATTGCCTGCTTGATGATCTGCTGCTGATAATTCAACTGGTTCTGCGAACTGATCAAAGCCTGTCGATCGGTCGCAACGGTTGAGTCGGCCTGCACTACATCCAGCGGAGCCATTGTTCCGATCTCCAGCTGCTTGTGTGTATCGTCAGAAAGTTTCGTGCTCTGGTCCAGCGCACGTTGTTTCGCCTGTACATCCTCATACGCGCTCACCAGGCCCCAATAGATGCTTTCAACCTGGTTCACTGTATACAGAATCTGCTGCCGGAACGATGAATCCGTAATACGCCGGTCGTTGATCGCCTGGTACAGGAACCGCTTGTTCATCCATATCCCTGCGCCCTGCAACAAGTGCTGGGTTACTGTCGCTTTGAAAACCGAACTCAGCTCCGGGCTGTAGGACGAGAACGGATTGTCGCTCGTGACTCGTGAATTGGTGATCCCCGCCGTCAGTTCAGCGCCGGTAATGAATCCCTGGCTGTAGGAGAAGTTGTACTCGTCGGTATTGGTCGTCAGCGAGCTCTTGCCCCCTGAAAACAACGTATTCGCCTGCGGCGCAGTAGCGCGCTCAAACTGGATCGTGCCGGTCACAACCGGATCGCGAAGCTCCGGCAATCCCCCAGCGCCCGATGTAGTAAGGCTCTGTCCGGCAATGCCTGAACCTGCACCGCCTGATCCTACCGTGGTTCCACCCGGACCACCGCCGGTTGTCAAAATCGAAACCGACCCGCCCAGCGTACCTGTCACCAATCCTGATGGCGCACCCAGTGGTGCATTGCCGGCCTTGGTGCGCAGAATATCGGTGTCCGCAATGTCGAGGTTGTACCGCGTTATCGCGATGTCATAGTTGTTCTCAATCGCCAACGCAATCGCATCGGATAAGCTCAGATAGATCTTTCCGTCCTTCACCAGGTTGTCCAGGCGCACCGAGTTCGCAAAATCCGCCTTCGGAATCGACGTTGGCCTGTAAACGTTGATCGGATTTCCCAGCATTGGTCCGAACGGCTTTGAATAGTCGCGGCCCGTCGGTCGCAAATCCAGGGGTTGCGTCAGCACCGGTGCTGGAGCAGCGGGCAGCTCGGACGATTCCTTTGATGGATGTTTCGCGCCCGCTCCGGGCAGGCCACCGGATGGCTCCTGTGCAAATCCCGAGGGCACTCCCGCGGCCAATGTCAGCATTACCGCCGTAAATGCCCGCAAACGATGCGCTGTATTGCGCATTACCGGGCCCCTGACTGATTTATCATCCTCAAACACACGAATACCGAACAATTGCATGTTTCCTCTCCACGAGTCGCTGAGGCATGTGGGGTGCCGTTCTACATGACGTCCGGAGGACCTCTCGGGACGCAAATTTGTGATTCTGCGCGGCGTTTTCCGTTCCCTTGCTCCACTTGACCATTGGGTCAATAAGCTTTACGCGCGCCACGAGCATTTCGTTCCCTCGTTCCACAACGGCACGCTTATGGATTGGCACGAAAAGCTGAGTATATCCCACTGGATGCGACTAACCGGAACACCCCCTTTGGTCAATTACCCTGTTATTCATCCTGTTTTCTAAACTGGTTCCCGTGACAGAACTCGCCCAGACCGGACCGCAACAAAGCCACACGTGGAAACTAACCGTTTCCTATGACGGCAGCGATTATCACGGCTGGCAAATCCAACCGGGCCAGCGCACCGTCCAGGGTGAGTTGCAGGCGGCCATCGGCCGCGTTGTCGGCGAAGCGCCTCTACCCCAGGGCTCTGGGCGCACCGATGCCGGCGTCCACGCGCTCGCCCAGGTCGCCAGCTTCACTCTTCAGGCGCGAATTCCGGCCACCAATCTCGTCCGCGCGCTCAATCGCACTCTCCCTGGATCTATTCGAATTCTCGAAGCGCAAATCGTGCCCGACACATTCCATGCCCGCCACTCCGCGGTCGCCAAAACTTACGAGTACCGAGTTCTTCCCATCGAACCCGCATGCCATCAGATTTGTCCGCCGTTCCTCGCGCGCTACGTCTATCCGTACTCGTGGTCTTTGGATTTCGCTTGTATCAACGCAGCCGCGTCGGCATTCCTCGGCGAACATGACTTCCGCAGCTTCGCCGCCTCCGACCCCGATCTCGCTGCCCGCTCCAAAGACTCCGCTGAAGAGGCCGCAATCCAAACTCAACCACGGAGTCCCCAGCGACAGGTCTTCGTCGATGGGGTTGAAGCACGTACCGCCATCCGCAACATTTATTCCTCGGCCTGGGAAAAGCAGACCACCGACGGACTCGAGATTCTCATCTACCGCGTGCGCGGCAGTGGATTCCTTCACCACATGGTGCGCAACCTGGTTGGCACCATGCTCGACGTCGCCCGCGGCTATATGCCCCTCGCCGACATTCCCGCAATCCTCGATGCCCACGATCGCGCTCTCGCCGGCCCCACCGCACCAGCCTGCGGTCTTTTCCTTCACTCCGTTGAATACAACGGTGCAGATTCGATTTCGTGCGTTTCGTAGTTCCGGATCCCCATTCCTTTGTTGGCTATCCTGCTACCCTGAAAACAATGGCGATCTTCTCACGCAGCACTGCCTTCACCCGCGTTACGGCCATCGCCGCCCAGCGCGCGGTTCATGCTGCCTTCACTTGGCTGCACAACAACCCGAAGACCCTTATCGATCGCCAGTCCGAACTCGTCGCCATTCCAGCGCCACCCTTCGGAGAAGAAGCGCGTTCGAAATGGATAGCCATGCGTTTCGCCGAAATCGGCCTCGTAAACGTTCACACCGACACCCTCTGCAACGTCTTCGGCTTCATCCCCGCCACACATCTCCCCGCTGACAGCACCGGCCCGGTCGTCGTGCTTTCCGCGCATCTCGACACCGTCTTCCCCGCTTCAACGCGTCTCAATCCTGTCCTCACCCGCGACAACGGCGCCAACCGTCTCGCATCGCCGGGCGCATGCGACAACGGCGCCGGTGTTATCGGCATGCTTGCTCTTGCACAGGCCATCCTGCAGGCAAAAGTGCAGCTCGCCGCTCCTATCGTCATCCTGGCCAACGTGGGCGAAGAAGGCGAAGGAGACCTGCGCGGAATCCGTCACTTTTATCAGCAGCCCGCCCTTGCCGGCCGCATCGCGGCCCATATCGTCCTCGATGGCGCGGGCGCCGACTCCGCCGTCACCCAGGCCCTCGGCAGCCTTCGCTTTCAGGTCACCATCAACGGCCCCGGTGGCCACAGCTTCACTGACTCGGGCACACCAAACCCCATCGCCGCGCTCGCCATCGCGCTCTCGACAGTCGCGCGCACACCGCTGCCTGAAAAACCCAGCACTACCCTCAACCTCGGCACCATCCACGGGGGCACCAGCGTCAACTCCATCCCCGAGAGCGCCACCGCCTCCATCGACTTCCGCTCCACCAGCCCCGACGAGCTTCTCCGCCTCGAAGTCGCCCTGCATCGCGCCATCGAAGACGCGGTCGACCAAACCAACACCATCGCAAAACACCTCCTCACCCGCAACCGAGGACCGCTCACCTTCACTGTCAAAAAAATTGGAGATCGCCCTGCTGCACAACTTCCCGGCGACTCTCCCATTCTCGAGACCCTTCGCGCGGTTGATCGCCATCTTGGAATTCAAACTGATCTTCGTCTCGGCTCAACGGACGCCAATATTCCAATCGCTCTCGGCATCCCTTCCATCTCCATGGGTGCGGGAGGCGACGGCGGCAGCGCGCACACCCTCGCCGAATGGTATAGCGACAAAGATCGCGAAATCGGTCTCCGCCGAATTCTTCTTCTCTCCATCGCCATGACTGAATGGGCTGCGGAACTTTGACACATTTCTCCCTCTGGGTCTGCTTGGCTGTTCTCGCCTCTGCTAAACTGCGCCCATGCGCACAATCTGCTCTCTCATGGCCACGGCTCTCGCCGCTTCAATGTTGTGCCCAGCCCAAACGGCTCCCCAGCAATCCGTACCTAAACGCACCAATCCAGCGGCATCCACAGCGCAGAAGCAACTTGCCGGAACTCCCGAACTTATCTTCTTCAACGGGGTCATCTACACAGGCGTTGGGCTCGCTGAAGACAAGCCACAAATCGTAGAAGCCATCGCTATTGGCGGAGGCAAAGTCCTCGCCATAGGAAAGACCGCAGACATCACCCGCCTGGCCGGTCCCAAAACCGTCCTTCACGATCTCGACTCCGCCCGTACCAAAACCTTTATCTTCCCCGGCTTCAATGATGCTCACACGCATCTCGGCAGTGCCGGTCGCACCAAGCTCAATGTCGACCTCACCGGCGTAAAATCCCTCGCCGAAATGCTCGCCAAAATCAAGTCTGCCGCCGACGTCGCACCCGCCGGCCACTGGCTCACCGGCGGCAATTGGGATCACACCCTCTGGGTCGATAAGACGCTTCCAACGCGCCAGGACCTCGACAAGGTGACCGGCGATCACCCCACGTTCCTCGATCGCATCGACGGCCACATCTCCATCGCCAACTCTTCCGCGCTCACGGCCGCCGGCATCACCGCCAAAACCAGAGCCCCGCAAGGCGGAGCTATCGACCTCGATTCCCACGGCGAACCCACCGGCATCCTCAGGGAATCGGCGCAGGACCTCGTCTACAAAGTCATTCCGCCGCCCACCCTCGAAGAACGGCGCAAAGGCGACGAACTCGCTATCAAAGACGCACTTACTCATGGCGTAACCAGCGTGCAGGACTTCAGCGACTGGGACGACTTCCTCGTCTTCGAACAAATGGAAAAGGAAGGCAAGCTTCACCTCCGCATCAGCGAGTGGCTGCCGTTCAAAGATCCGCTCCCTGACCTCATCAAGATGAGAGCGCATCACGACGCCAGCGATCCGCTTCTCCACACTGGCTTTCTCAAAGGCTTTATGGATGGCTCCCTCGGCTCCCGCACCGCCGCCATGAAAGCGCCTTTTGCCGACGATCCAGGCAACACCGGCCTTCCGCAGTACACGCAGGATCAGCTCAATAAGATGGCCGTCGCGCGCGCCGCTGCCGGCTTCCAGCTAGGCTTCCACGCCATTGGCGACAAAGCGACATCCATGGCCCTCGACGCCTATTCGCAACCAGGAATCTCAACCACCGCGCGCAATCGCATTGAGCACGCACAAGTCGTCGACCCCGCCGACATCCCACGATTCAAGCAACTCGGCGTCATCGCCAGCATGCAGCCCAACCACCTGCTCACCGACATGAACTGGGCCGTCGATCGCCTCGGTCCAAAACGCGCTGCATACTCCTACGCATGGAAAGCCTTCCTTGATGCAGGTGTTCCTCTCGCCTTCGGCACTGACTATCCCGTCGAACCCATCACTCCGTTTCGCGGACTCTACGCCGCCGTCACGCGCATGAATGAAGCCGGCACCAAGACTTACTATCCCGAAAACAAACTTACCCGCGGGCAGGCCCTCTACGCCTACACGCAAGGCTCCGCCTACGCCGAGTTCGCCGAGAAGCGCAAAGGAAAACTAATCCCCGGATACGAAGCCGACTTCATCCTCGTAGATCGCGATCTTTATAGGGCCGATGCCCGCGCCATCTTATCCACCAACGTCCAGCAAACCTTCGTCGCCGGCCACGACGCACTAGCAACCCCAGAGCAATAGGCACACATTCCATGCCCTCGGTTCACCATCATTCTTCTTGTGTTGAAACCGTGTCATCCTGAACGTAGCGCTTTGGCGCTCCGCGAACGATCCGTTCGTGGGGTAGGCGAAATGAAGTGCCTCCTTCTCGCGCTTTCGATTCAACACGAACTCAGGGTGCCCCATCCATGACGCAGTTTTATCGCGACATGGGTGGGAAAGCACGAATCCTATCCATCACCCGCCTGAAATAATCGAAAAACATGAAACTTCGCGCCTACCTTCTGATGACATTCGTGGTTGCCGTCTGGGGATCCACCTTCGTCCTCATCAAGGGCGCGCTCACCGATGCCACGCCGGCGGCATTCAATCTCATTCGCATGGCCCTGGCCTTCGCTCTCCTCGCCATCGCCTACCACCGCTACTGGCACACCGTCCGCCGCAGCCACATCCTATCCGGAGCGGTCGTCGGCCTCTGTCTCGCAGCCGGATATCAGTTCCAGACCATCGGCCTCGTCCACACCACGCCTTCCAAATCCGCATTCATCACCGGACTCGTCGTCGTCCTCGTCCCGCTCTTCTCCATCGTCCCCGCTCTCCGTCCGCCCGGCGCGCGTCCGCCCCGCTGGAACGCTTTCCTCGGCGCCGCAATCGCATTCATTGGCATCCTGCTTCTCACCGCGCCCCCCGCCATCATCGGATCCTCCAACTTCGCCGCCCTGCTCCCGGACCTCTCCTCCATCAATATCGGCGATATTCTCACCTTCGGCTGCTCCATTGGGTTCGCCTTCCATTGCATCGCTCTCGGTCACGTCTCGCCGCGCATTCCCTTCCAGCCGCTCGCCATCCTTCAAGTCGGCTTCTGCGCCGTCTTTATGGCCGTCAGCCTTCCCTTCATCGAGCACCCCCACATCCACATCACCGCTCGCCTGATCACCGCTTTATTCATCGCCGCCGCACTTGCCACCGCCGCGGCATTCTCCATTCAGAGCTGGGCCCAGTCGATCCTGCCCTCCACGCACATCGCGCTTCTTCTCACCCTCGAACCCGTTTTCGCGTGGATCACGTCCTACCTCATTACCGGAGAACGTCTTGGCCTCGTTTCCACTATCGGCGCCATGCTCATCCTCTCGGGAATAGCTCTCACTGAACTCATCCCTCAGCCCCACGTCCCGACTGCCCACGAAGCCTGATCGCCGGAACCTCTTTTTTAGCGGGTTCTATTCCTCTACCGATCGATGTCTCATCCCACTCCGCTCAAGTTCCTGACGGGGTTTTCAACCTGAGACCCCTCAATGCAAATTCACTGGCTCCCTCCCTTCGCTTGTTGCACAATGGAAGCTCGGCCCCCTACTCGAAACGTTGCAGGAAAGGTCAACGCGTTGCCATCACCATGGAGCAATCTGCACGGACCTGCCAGAATGCTGGGAAGCTGCGCCACGACCCTGCTTGTCGCCTCGACCCTCCTCGGCGCCGAGGCCGCTACGATGATCATCCTCGGGCCTGCGCGCAACATCGTTCTCAGGCCGTTTCTTCTGCTCGGCTACCTCGAAGTCTGCGCTATTTTTTTCTCGAGTATCGGTATTATCTGCGCCATCATAGGCATGATCTTCTATAGACCCTATCTCTACCTTCGCGGGAAGACCCTCAGGTTCCGCGCCCGCCGCGCCGGCGAGGATATCAGCCAGTACACCTTCTACCAGAACGTTCCGTCACCGATCCGTCCCCGCCACCAAAACGAGGATGGCGCACCGGACTAGTCTTCTCGATATCGCAGCTATGCGTCCAGTTTTCAATCGCAACCAGAATCACCGCGCCGAAAAGGGACTGCCCTTCGTCGAGAACCTTCTGCTCGACCTTCGGTATGCGCTTCGCGTGCTTCGAAAGTCTCCCGCATTCACCGTCGTCGCCTTGTTCACTCTCATGCTGGGCATCGGTGCCAATGTCGTCGTATTCGGCGTGCTGAACGCGGTCCTGTTTCATACTCTCGACATTCGCGATCCGCAGAATCTATATCAACTTCGCCACAAGCAGTGGATGAGCGGCCGCCTGCTCACAACGTCCTATCCGGCCTTCGAGGATCTCCGCCGGCGCAACACCACTTTCAGCGAAATGGCTGGTATCTATGCGTATTCGCATGCGTCGTTGACCTGGCGTAACGTGGCATTGAGCACCTCGGGCGATGAAGTCACTGGAAACTATTTCGATCTCCTCGGTGTGCAGCCGCAGACAGGACGCTTCTTCCATGCCGCCGATGAACATGGGCCGGACTCCACTCCCTTTGTGGTGTTAAGCGATACCCTGTGGCGAAACGCGTTCCACTCCGACCCGGGCATAGTCGGAACAGTTGTCGAACTCAACAAGCATCCGTTCACCGTTGTAGGAGTAGCGTCGGCGCAATTTCACGGCACTGAGCGCTTCGTGTGGCCTGACTACTGGATACCCATGTTGAACGAGGACCAGTTGGAGTTTGATTACCTGCACGACCGTACATCGATAGCTGTCACCGTGATTGGCCGCCTCAAGCCGGGCGTGACCGCGCGACAGGCAACAGACAATCTCAATGCCGTGGCTGCCCAGTTAGCGAACGAATATCCGCGAACCGACGAGGGGCTTTCCTATCGCCTCATTCATCCGGGACTCATCGGTGACGACGGCGAGGTCATTCGCGGATTTCTCTGGAGCGTTTTTGTGCTCGCGATGCTGGTTCTGACGGCGGCCTGCGCCAACCTGGCGAGCCTGTTCGCGGCGCGTGCGGCAGATCGCGGTCGCGAACTGGCGCTTCGTGTGGCCCTTGGATCGAGCCGGCGCCGCCTCGTGAAGCAACTGCTGACCGAGGCCCTGGTTGTGTCCCTGCTCGGCGGAGCCGCTGGGTTGGCAGGTGCGGACCTGCTGCTTGGTGTGTTGAGCCGCTGGCGTCCTGCCGCTGATAGCCATCTGGCAGCAGGCGTGGATGCCCGGGTGTTTCTGACCGCCCTGGCATTGACGCTGCTAAGCGCGCTGTTGTTTGGAATCGTGCCGGCGCGTCTGGCTTGGGAAAGCAGCCCGCAGCAGATGATCAAGGGCGGCGGCTCGCTCAACATACTGCACTTCCGCCGCTTTGCCCTGCGCGATCTCTTGCTGGGTGCGCAGATTGCGATCTGCACTCTGCTTGTAACCGCCTCGCTCGTAGCGGTTCGCGGCATGGAGCGCACGCTGCACGCGCCGCTCGGATTCCAGCCTCAAGGCGCAATGCTGGTCAACATGGATCTAACTCAGTTTCCTCAGTCCGGCGACACGGTACTCCAAGAAGAACGATCAATCATCGAGGCAGCGCGCAGCATTCCAGGTGTGACCGCCGTGGGTACCGTGAGCCGCACGCCCATGACCGGCGGCTTGCATGGAACGCCAGTCTTCCTGCCGGGAACAACCGACTTCAAGCTGAACAATTCCGTGCTCGCACCATACATCTTTCAAATGTCGCCTGGATACCTCGAAGCTGCCGGCACTCGCCTGCTCGCCGGGCGCGATGTCTCCTGGAACGACACCTCAAAGACTCCATACGTCGCGATTGTCAACGAAACATTCGCCCAAAAAATGTGGGGCCACGCACCTGCCATCGGACAGCACTTCATTGTGTCGGGCAACCTGACCGCAGTCGTAGGAATAGTCGAGGATGGCAAATACCACGACATGCAGGAGTCGTCGCAGCCCGTGGTGTATCTTTCAAGCTCGCAAAATGACCAGGGCGAATCCATCTTCGTTGTGCGTTCGCAGCGCACGGCCAGCGAGATGGCCGCAGCGCTCCAACGTACCCTCGGCAGCATCGAGCCGAACGTCTCCATCCCGATCGAGAACTGGTCCGATACGCTGCAAGACCAGTTGTTGCCGGCACGGGCAGCGACCGTGGCACTCGGCGTCATGGGCCTGCTGGCGGCCATGCTCGCCGTCACCGGAATCTTCGGCATGGCGGCCTACAGCGTCAGCCGCCGCATGAAGGAACTGGGCATCCGCGTAGCATTGGGCGCGCGCAAACCGCAGGTAATCAGCGCCGCCATCCGCCGCCCCATCGTCCTGCTCGGCGTCGGATCAGGCGTGGGCTTGCTCGCAGGAATCTTCGCCAGTCGTCTGCTTGGACACATCGTGTATCAGGCGAATCCGCGCGATCCCGTTGTCCTGCTTGGTGCTGTGTTCACGATGGCGCTGCTCGGCATTGCAGCCTCCATCATCCCGGCCCGCAGAGCCTTGGCCATCGATCCTTCCAGCCTCATGCGCGAAGAGTGAGTCTTCTATTGTCTGCTGCTTCCTAAGCCCTAATGCCGGTTCCCTGTTGATTCACCGCGCCGCCGGATCCGGTGAATCCGCCAGCGCATACGCCAGCACCGCCATGATCGCCGCATTCTCGTTCAGATGCTTCTTGTCGATCTTGTCAAAGGTGTCAGCCGCCGTGTGGTGATAGTTGAAATAGAATCGGCTGTCCTGCACCGGCGCAAAACTCGGCACGCCCTTTTCCGTCATTCCTGCAATGTCCTCGCCAGTCTCTGGCGCACTCTCCAGCGAACCTGCCCCGTTCGCATCCAGCACCATCGACACCGGCCGCAACCATCTCCCCAACTCTGGTTTGCCCGCGTAATAGATTCCCGTTGGATGATCGGCACCGAGATCGCTCTCAATCGCGCCCACATGATTCCCCATCTCTGCCGCGTGCTCCTTCATGTATGCCGCTGCCCCTTCGGAGCCTTCTTCTTCGCTCATCCACGCAATCACGCGCACCGTCCTGCGCGGATGAATTCCCAATTCCTTCATCAACTGGATCGCCTGCATCGACACTACGACGCCCGCACCGTCGTCAATCGCACCCGTCCCCAAATCCCAAGAGTCCAGGTGCCCTGAAACCACCACCACCTGCTCCGGATGCTCGGTGCCTTTCCAGTCTGCGATCACGTTATAGCTGTCCGCATCCGGCAGCGTCTGTGGAGTGAGTGTCAAATGCATCGTCACCGGCCCCTGGCCCGCCAATACCTTCAGCAGCTCCGCGTCCTCCGCCGTCACTGCCGCCGCCGGAATCTTTTGCGTGCCCGGCGCATACTCCGTCATCCCCGTATGCGGCAGTCGAAAGTCCGCTCCCCCGACGCTCCGCACCAGCACTGCAACCGCTCCAACCGCGGCGCCCGCAATCGGACCGACAGCGCGATATACCACGCTGTCTCCGTATGCCTCCAGCCCGTGGCCCGTGGCCGCAAGCTCTTTATCAAATGGATGATTGAACAGCAGAATCTTTCCCTTCACCGCTCCTGCCGGCAATGCATGCAACTGGCTCCAGTTGTCCACCACCATCACTTCGGCAGTAATCCCCTCCGGCGGAGTCGCCACGCTGCCGCCCAGCGCCGTTAGCACAATCTTCTGCGTCGTCCCCGGAGCCTGCCCCTGCCAGGTTGTCAGCTCACCCGTCTCAATCCCGCGTACCCAATGGGGCACAGGAGCCTTTTCCAGCGTTACGACGGCGCCCAGCGCCCGCATCTCGCCCGCAACGTAATCCACCGCCTTCTGCGCCTGCAGAGATCCGCTCAGCCGCGGCCCAATGTTGTCTGTCAAATGCTGTAGCTCGTTGTACGCATAGTCGCTCTTCATCGCCGCGTCGCGCAGCTGTTCCATGGTGTGAAGCTGTTCTTCACTCCACGCACTCTTGCCGCCCGCCATCATCTGGTTGAGTCGGTCCAGCATGGACGGCTGCCGCGCCGCCGAATCCGGTCCTTGCGCGCTCTGTACAGCCGGCGTCTGCCCTGCGCACATCTGCACTCCGGCCCACACCATGGCAGCCGCAATCGTCATGAATCTGCACCACTTTAATGGGAAAGCCATGCCGGATGTTAGCACGACCCATGCAACACTCTTTGCACTCAGAACCGTCTATATACCAGTGAGTGTTTTAGGATTCTCTCCCTGGAGCTTCCCTGCCAGTCATTTCCCGCATCCGATGCTTCAGGCCCAGACCACACGTCCGTCGCCAACCTGCCGGTCCGTCACACATGCGTCACAGGAACCTTTCGACAGCTATACTTAAGATTGGTGCTTTGAATTTTCCCAGCCCCGTTGGCTGAACCCGTAAAGAGGTCTTCGAACCGATGAAATCGCTTTTGGCACGTCTGCGCTCGCACCGTCTCGCATCGACATTCGTCTTGCTCGCCACCGTCTCAGCCGCCATCATCGGCGGTTCCTTCGCAGCTCACGGAGTGCGCGGCCAGGAACGAACCAGCGACAGCACCGACGCGACGCCCCTCAAAGTCACCAACTCCCCCATTGAGCCCAATGCGTTCGTGAAAATTGCGAAAAGTGTTGGTCCCGCCGTAGTCAATATCAATACCCAGACACTCCCCAAAGCCGCTGACAATAAAAACCGCCGACCGAATCCGCATAGCCGCGTCCAGCCCAACCCCCAGAACCCCGGCGACGATGATGAGGATCAAGGACAGGGTCAAGGTCAGGGAGACAACAACTTCCAGGATTTCTTCAATCGCTTCTTTGGCGGTCAGGCGCCCGATCAGGGTGACGGTGGCGATGACGGGCAAGTTCGCGAATCCCTTGGCTCCGGCTTCATCGTTGACCCCAAGGGTTACATCATCACCAACAACCACGTCATCGAAAAGGCCGACAAAATCTACGTCAAGCTCTCCACCGATCCTGACTCGCAGGACCTCGGCCGTCCCGCCCGCGTCATCGGCACCGACAAGGCCACCGATCTCGCCGTCATTAAGATCGATACCAACTCCCCCCTCCCTATCGTGAAAATGGGCAACTCCGATCAGGCCCAGGTAGGCGACTGGGTTGAAGCCATCGGCAGCCCCTTCGCCCTCGCCCAGACTGTCACCGCCGGCATCGTCTCTGCCAAAAATCGCACCATTGAGCCCGGAGTGGCCGGTCAGTTCCAGCACTTCATTCAAACCGATGCCGCCATCAATCCCGGCAACTCCGGTGGCCCACTGCTCAACATGAATGGGGAAGTCATCGGCGTCAATACCGCCATCTACACCCAGTCGGCCGGCTACCAGGGCATCGGATTCGCCATGCCTTCGAACACGGTTGTCGCTGTCTACAACGACTTGATCAGCCCCAGCCACAAGGTCACGCGCGGCTCCATCGGCATCTCGTTCCGGTCTGGCCTTTCCGGCGCCGTCAATCGCGTCTACGGTTTCAAGAATGGTGTCCTGGTTCAGCAAGTTCAGCCCGGAGGCCCGGCCGATAAAGGTGGCATCAAGCCCGGTGACATCATTACCTCCATCGACGGCCGTTCCATCAAGGACGGCGACGACCTCGTCAACGACATTGCAAGCCGTCATCCGGGTTCCAGCATTCGACTCGGCTACCTGCGCGATGGTAAGCCGGGCGACGCTACTGTTACTGTCGGCGACCGCGACAAGGTATTTGCAGAAATGGCCGGTCAGCAGCCGACCAATGCTCCAGACAATTCCACTGAGGCCGGGGAAAAGCTCGGCATCGTTGTTCGCCAGGTCACAGACCAGACCGCAGCCCGGCTGCACACATCCGGTGTCGTCATCCAGTCCGTGCGCCCCGGCTCTTTCGCCGACCTGCAGGGTCTGGAGCCCGGCCTCGTCATTACCCGTATTAACAAGCATCAAACCGGGACGAAGGATCAGTTCGACGCCGTCGTCAAAACCCTGAAACCCGGCGATGACGTGGTCTTCGAAATCATGGATCCACATCATCCCGAGAACGGAATTAACTACGTCGGCGGAACCTTGTAAAACGCCGACCGGCAGGGGATGAGCGCCTGACAGCGTTCTTCCCTTGCTCAACGCGCAAGAGACGCCCGTCACAGACCGGCGCACCTTGCCGAAGGTACACCTGAGGTATTGGACTTTCGTTTGTTTGCTGAACTTTCGTTATCGTTACCACCCGCATTCTTCTGGTGCCAGTTTCTTTTTGTTGGCACACTCGATGGACGTTCAAGTAGAATTCGCTCCTAACGTCCAGGAACTTAACTTTTGAGGTAACCAGCATGCTTTTATCCCGAGCAAGCCTGGCGTTTCTGCTATCGGCCGCGGTCGTTGCGGCCCCGGCGTTCGCGACTACAGCCACAACTTCCACTACTCACAAGAAGACTTCAACCTCCCACGCGCATTCGGCTCATACCATCAAGTCATCTTCGAAGACTCATAAAGCCTCAAAGTCATCGCACCACAAGCAGCACGGCCAGCAGGGCATCGACTCCTCCCGCGCGACGGAAATTCAGAAAGCCCTCATCCGCGAGCACTACATGACCGGCGAAGCCAACGGACAGTGGGATTCGACCACCATGGCCGCAATGCAGAAATTTCAGGCCGACCAGGGCTGGCAGACCAAACTCATGCCCGACTCCCGCGCCCTCAAAAAGCTGGGCCTCGGTCCCGACTACTCCAACGCCATCAATGCCTCCGGCTCTTCCTTCGCCGAGCCCAAGTCCGCCTCTGACCTCCCGCCCGCCCAGGCCGCCGGCTTCGCCTCCGCCGCCGGAGTCAACCGCTAGTCTGTTCCTTCATCCCTGACCAAAACCCCGGGTGCCACAGGTCCGGGATCTCCATCGGCGGCTCTTCGTCGATGACGTGGAGAACTCGATTCTGAAACCTGGGAATGGATTTCTCGAGAGCTACATTCTCACTGCCGACCCGCACTCCCTTCCTCTCATTGAAAATCCGGTGTCATCCTGAGCGCCGCAAGCTTGGGGCCCCGCGCAGTGGGGTGAGCGGCGCGAAGCACCTGCTTTTGCTTTTCCCGCTCTTCGTATCAGGGGGGACTTCCGTGGTGCCAAAGAGTTGCCAAAACAATGCGACCTCAGCCTTTTGAATCCCCGCAACCCCCGGTGCCACAGGTCTGGAGTTCCCATCGAAAGGTCTTCGTCGAGGGGGGAGATCTCGATTTCTGAGACCGGGGAAAGCACTCCCCGTCGCCCAGCAAATGTCACGCGCCTCAGCCCTCAAGTCCCCGCCGACCGCATTCTCCGCTAAACGCCTCGATTCAAAGCCTAGATTTTCTGCGCCTGCTTTGCAGGAATTTTCCACCCTCCAATGCACAATGGAATTGTATGGAGCTCTCGTCACGATGATGAGGGAACACCCAGCACGGCCGAATCTTCCTAATGTTCGCGAGCAATAACCTCCGGATCGGCCACGACACTCCCAGAACTCTTTCAAGAGCGACCGGGTCTGATGTCAGCGATTCCATCATCAGAGTCAAAGAGGGATTGGCGCCTTCGGCGAGACCGCTGTTACCCTCTGGATTGCATGGCTCCATGCTCATTCTCGCGGGCGATGACCATTTCGGCCCTGTTCTTGGGGGCCTGGCCAGGTTTCGCACAGACCAAATCGGACTCCGATCAGCCACAGAGCAGCTACACAATGAGGCTGTCAGTTGATGAGGTAGTCCTTACGTTCCATGCCACAGACTCACGCGATCTTCCAATCAACGATCTGAAGGCAAGTGAGGTTCGAGTCGTCGACGATGGGGCGCCACCCCGCCGGATCATCTCGTTTGAATCACTCGTCGATCGACAGATTCATGCTGCAATCTTGCTCGACACTAGCGAGTCAATGCAACAGGGTCTAGCTATTAGCAAGCTCGTCGCGGAACACTTCGCAGAACACATCTTCCGGCAGAAGTCAGATCAGGCGATGGTTCTGGATTTCGGATACGCCTCGGAATTCGTTCAGCCATGGACAGACGATCAGGCTACCCTGTCCCGCAGCATTCAGAATGTGAGGCTGGGCAGGATGAATCCTCTGCCAGGAACGGCAATACTTGACACTGTTTTTCGAGCCTGCTCCTACGGATTCAATAAAATCGATTCGAGCGCAACTGGTAACTTCATTCTGCTTTTGTCCGATGGAGAAGACAACGCCGGACGTACGTCCTTGGATGAGGCGCTACGAGCGTGTCAGCGTAGCAACACGGTGATCTACGCTTTCCTGTTCCCGTCAAATCCAGACCGCCTTTCAACTGGTCCGAAAACTTTGCGGGACCTCGCAAGCCAAACCGGTGGACGAGTATTCCCGGCTGACGACGCACCCGACACCATCTGGACGGACTTGAAGATCATCGAAGCAGAAATCAGGAATCAGTATCGGCTTGTTTACAACCCTGCAACTCTGGTTCACAACGGAGCATTTCGCGCAATAGAACTGCAACTGCCCGACCGTGTTGATAAGGTCGAGGTTCGTTCTGGCTATTTTGCGCCTCTTCGTTGACCAAAAACGCTGCCAAATCCTAAAAGCACGTTTATGTCCGGATAGCCCACAATCCGACCGGAACTCGGACAACAAGCGCTTATCGCACCATCCCCGAGGCCTCTTCGAAGCCGCAAGGATGGGCGCCCAAGCTAGAAATGCATCGACGGTATGCCTTGAAGCAGGAACAGATACCGATCCCGCGTCGTGTCCGGTCCCGATGTGATGGGACTGTTCAGGTGAATCAGCGAGTTGTCCGTCACATCGTACTTCGGCCAATTCGGCACCCCGGTTCCATTGGGGTCGCCGTTCTTCGCGAAGTTCGTCCAGTAGGTCATCATCGCCTCACTCAGCTGCCGGTCTTCAGGCCGCACCGTTTCACCGGGCCGCGTATCCAGAGTCCCGAACACGTATTCGATGTCATCGGAGTGGAAAGCAAAGGTACCCGGATGATACTTGCTCGGCAGCGCCGCCAATTCGAAGTGATACCGGTAAACCGGAGCATCGCCAGTCTTGCGCTGCGCCTCCAGCCACTTCCACGTTCCAAATGCGATGAACTGATCGCTGCCGAAATCAACCGCAGACCGCAGCGCCTGTGCATCCGTATCGCCCGGATAGAGTTTCAAAAACTCTGCCGCGCGATCCTTGAACAAGCCCTTGGCCATCGCCTGCCATTGTGCCGAAGTCATCCCGCGCATGGCCATAAAGCTGCCTTCATCCGCATTCCATCCAGCTAACAGCGGAACGTGCGCCTGCTTGCCCGCGGCATACGTGTCGGGAACCGGCTCCGTCAGGAACTTGCCGTCAATATCCGGTGCAAACCCGGTCGCGCCCTTTGTTTTCGCGGCATCCAGAATCTTGTCTGTCGGCATCGCGCGCAGCTCGGCCAGATTTTTCACTCCCAGCGTTGCCACCCACTTGCCATCGATTGCCGCCCGCTCCGCAACCGTCTGCCCGCCAAGATTCAGCGCGCTGGGAAACGCCGCGCCGCTCTCGCCGATCGCCTTTGCGAATAGTCCCTGCGCCTTCGGCGAAGCCATAAGCGTACTCACCGCAAACGATCCCGCGCTCTCGCCAAAAATCGTCACGTTATCCTTGTCGCCGCCAAACTCGCCGATGTTCTGCTTCACCCACTGCAGCGCCGCAACCATATCCATCAGGCCGTAGTTGCCCGCAACGCCGTTGTTCTCCTTCGCCAGCTCATCCGTCACCAGGAAACCGAAAACGCCAAGCCGGTAGTTGATAGTCACCAGCACTACGCCCTTCAAGGGCAGAAAGTCTCCGTTATGCCGCGGCTCCGAACTCCCGCCGCCCGAGTACCCGCCGCCATGAATCCAGAACATCACCGGCAGTTTGGCGTTCTTTTTTGCATCGGCCGGCGTATAGACATTCAGGAAGAGGCAGTCTTCGCTCGGCCCTGCGTCTTGAAACACCATGTCGTCAAACACACGTCCCTGCGCGCAATGCGCACCGAACTTGGTCGCATCCCGATCGCCCTTCCACTTTGCCGCAGGCTGCGGAGCCTTCCAGCGCAGATCGCCGACCGGCGGCGCCGCATATGGCAGCCCCAAATAGGCCCGTACTTTTCCGTCATTGATCGTCTTTCCGACGACCTTTCCCTGCTCCGTCTTTACCTTCAACGAATCTGCAGTCAAACTTGCCGACATTCCCATCAAAAGCCCCGCTGCCGTCAAGGCACACAACGCCTGCGTACGAAAAAACATTGCAAATTCCTCCGCGAGATACCTTATCAGGACGGGCTGCATCATGCGCGAGTTTCAAACACACTCAAAAGGTCAACAGCGCTAGATAATCTCGGTCGCCAGCAGATCCTTCATCTTTTCGCGCCTGCGAATGAGCCGATGCTGTTTCCCTTCCACAAGCACCTCCGCCGCCCGAAACCGCGAGTTGTAATTGGAGCTCTGCGCCATGCCATACGCGCCAGCGTCAAGCAGCGCAACCAGGTCACCCGCTTCGACAGGCTTCAACATCCGGTCGCGCGCAAAGAAATCTCCCGTCTCACACACCGGTCCTACAACGTCAACTGCCCGCGCCCGGCCCGTACGTGGCTTGACCGGCACAATCTCGTGATAAGCCTGGTAAAGCGCCGGCCGAATCAGATCGTTCATCGCCGCATCGGCAATCACGAACGTCTTCTTCCCGTTCTTCTTCACATTCAACACACGCGTTACCAGCGCGCCTGCTTGCGCCACAATAAATCGTCCCGGCTCAATCAACAGCTTGCCATCAAAATCCGCCAGCGCTTTCTCGATCGCCGCCGCATACTCCTGCACCTTGGCTGCCGGATCAGCGCCCTCTGAGCCTCCGTGATAATCGATCCCCAGGCCACCACCCGCATCCACAACCTTCAACGCAATTCCTTCGCGCTTCAACTGCATCAACAGCTTGCTCACACGCTCCATCGCCGCGCCAAACGGCTCTGCCGACCGAATCTGCGACCCGATGTGGACGCTGATCCCATGCGGCTCAAGCCACTTGCTCCGCGCCGCCGCGCGATAGATCTCCGCAGCCTTGCGAATGTCGATCCCGAATTTGTGCTCGCGCAATCCAGTCGAGATATACGGATGTGTTTCCGCAAATACGTCGGGATTCACCCGCAATGCAAACCGCGCCTTCTTCTTCAGGCGCCGAGCACATTTGGCCAGCAACTCCAGTTCCGATTCGCTCTCAACATTGAATTGAAGAATCCCATCGAGGAGTGCGGCGACAATTTCGCTCTCGGTTTTGCCAACTCCGGAGAAAACAACGCGATCTATGGCATTAGGCGCAGCCACCACCAGCCGCGCCAATTCGCCAAGCGAAACAATGTCGAATCCCGCGCCCCGTTCCGCCAGCAGCTTCAAAATCGCCAGCGAGGAGTTTGCCTTCACCGCATAGCAGACCAGGTGTTCACGCCCGGCAAAAGCTCGCTGAAACAACTCCAGCCGTTCCGTAATTTGTTTTGCCGAATAAACATAAAGCGGAGTTCCATACTTTCTGGCCAGCGTCTCGAGCGAAACGCCATCGCAATACAACGCGCCGCGCACGCCGTTACGCTGAAAGGGACGAAATGACTTCTTCAAATCAGGATTCAAGATTGGCTTCCGATGGTCCAAGGAGATGCTTTGAGCCTATCGCATCTGTCCCGGCGCACTCTCGCAATTCGAACGCGCCTCATGCCTATGGAAAATTCCGATTCTCCGCCAGGTGAATCAAAACTCGAATTGGCGTAGCCACGGCGCCAGCAGCGCCGCCACTTTGGAAGGCTGCTCATAAGCGGCGAAATGTCCAGCATCCGCCAGTAAATGAAATTCGCATCCACCTTCCGCCGCCTCGAACGCCCGCATCTCAGCTTCTGTAATTCCGGCGTCTTCGCCGCCGCAAATCGCCAGGATCGGCGCATCAATCTCCGGAATATCCGGCACGGAATCCGGCCGCGTAGCAAGTCCCGCCTGCGTCGCGACCAATGCGTCCGGGGTCAGCGTCATCCGCGCCCGCAGCTCGGCGATAATCTCCGGATGACGTTTCCGAGCGCTAGCTCCAATCAACGTCTGCGCGTTCCCGTCGAACACACCCGCTGTTCCATCACGGCGCACTTTAGCAATCGTCTCTACGCGCTTGACGAGGCTGGCTTCCGCATCGGGCTGCGGCTTCGAGCAGACAATCGCCAGTCCTCTCATCCGCAGCGGCGCTCGCCGCCACAGTTCGAGCATCACATAGCCGCCAATCGAGCATCCCGCAAAAACCGCCTCCGGCAATGCCAGGTGATCCATCAGAGCCAGCACATCCGTCGCCAGCTGTCCCATGCTCAACACAGTCGCGTCCGGCACCAGCGCGAACCCGCCGACCGGCAGATCCGTTCCCAGTTCTGAAGCGCCGTGCCCACGCAGATCCGGCACAATGGCGCGCACCTCACCCAGCTCCGCAATCATCGGAAGCCAGTAGAAGTGATCCAGCGGTGTCGGGTGCAGGAAGATCACCGGCAAACCTGAGCCTGTTTCGCTATAGCTCAGGTTCGCCCCGTGCGAAACATATGTTTTGCTCATACGCTGGGAGGATAATTGCCCGGCGTGCCCGGCGGATAGCTGCCTTGCGAAGGCGGATATATTGCCGACATCGCAATGGGCTCTTCTGGAATTCCGATCCAGCCCGCCAGATATGCAACGCCTACAAGCCCGCTGGTAAACACGCAGCCCACAACCGTCAGAATCCTGACTGTCGTGACATTCCATCCATTAGCCTGGGCCACCCCGATACACACTCCCGCAATTTGCCGACCCGCGATCGGCCTCACCAGCGGCCTGCCTGGCGGCGGAGGCGCCGCAGTTACCACGGTCCCGCAATTCGAGCAAAACCTCGCGCTCGGCGGCAATCCGGTTCCACAGCGCTGACAATAGAAGGGCATGACCAACCTCCGGGAATCGCACTTCGATTCCACAATAACATTACGCAGACTTCACCGCTCCGGTTCCGAATCCGGCCTTACCACTGCGCCAACCCCAGATTAATTACCGCGATACGGCGAATTGAGCCTTTTGCGGGCAGTATCAGCCCGTGAAGTATTCGGACCGGCTGCAATGGCGGCCTGATAATCCCTCACCGCAACTTGCCGCTCCCCGAGCAGGTCGTGACATTCACCTGCGGCCAGCAAGGTGCGAACTTTCAGCTCTGTTCCCGTGCCTTTGGCCCACGCCGCCTGCTCGTAGGCGTGTGCCGCTTCGGCATAAAGCCGCTGGCCACGCAAAGCATCGCCCAGCCCGAAGTAGGCTAGTTCCAGTCGTGCTTCGGCAAAATATCCAGGCTTGTTGCCGTCCGCCACGACCTGCTGGTAGGCGTAGACCGCCCCCATCCCTGCCCCGGCGTCCTTAAGCAGGTTCGCCTCTTCCAGGCAAAAGAGGTAGTCTCGCGGATACTGCTGCTTCAGTTTGCGAACCACCTCGATTGCTTCCTTGTACTTCCCTTCGCGGCGCAGAAAAAGCGCAATTACGGTGCGAGCTTCGACGCTGGTTGCCGGCCCCCGCCACGCATCGTCCCATAGCATTTCCATGCCTTTTGATTTCGACCCCGTAATACCCATGAAGCCAATCAGAAACTTGAAAGGCAGAGGCAATGCGCCAACCACGTACTCATACACGCCCACTACTAGCTTTGCGTCCACATAATTGGGATCGATTTGCAGCACGCGCGCGCAGTCATCCTTTGCCTTCGACGCCAGCCGAAATGCGGTACCAAATCCGCGCTCCACCATCGCGACGTACGTGCACCGCAAGCTGCGCACCCACCCGCGAGCAAACAAAGCATCTACATCGTTTGGGTTGTTTCCGATCCGAACATCCGCTTCGTGCACCGCCTCATCTGACAAAGCAAAAATCTGATCACGCTTCGCTGGATCTTCATCGGTGGCGTGTTTCCCACTGAGAAAACCGTCGTTCGCGTAGAAGGTCGTATCCAGCAGGTCTTGCCGGTAAAGTTCTTGAAACAGTACCGCGTTCAGCAGCATCGCCGTAGCCTGAGGATCGCCAGCATGCGTCTCGTGAATGCGTTCGAATCGAGCGACCGCTGCCGGATAGTCCAGCAGGTAAAAGTAGTGGTATGCCTCGCGCACCTGAGGATCGAGATTCAGTGGATTGGTGCGAACCTGGTTGTCCGCCCAGCTAGCAGCGGCGGTCAGAAGCAACGCAACGCCCGCGAGGCCCCTCAGCCACTTCCCTTTCGTCAATCCAGTCTCTCCCTGTGCGTTCCAATGCGCTTCGCGCCCCGAAATCTACACATCGAGTTTATCGGACGAGACTGGTGCTGCCGGAACGATTACCTCGCGAACAAACACTTGCAGATCAAATAGGCAGCGCTCCGACTCGCTGCGTTATCTTTAGAAAGCAACTGCGAAGCGGAATCACAAACATGGACGTACTCAGGAAACTCTACGAGCAGCACTTCCTCACCCCCGCCGAAAAGGTTACGCCCCTTCAAGGTCAGCTTGGTGGATCGGGCCGCGCTATTCTTCGCGTCGCAGGGCCCAGCGGTAGCGCAATCGGGATTGTCTATCCCGTGCGCCAGGAAAATGTCGCATTCCTCGAATTCTCCCGCCACTTCCATCGCTATGGGCTCCCGGTTCCTGCGATCTATGGCGAGGATCTCGCGCAAGATGCCTATCTTGAAGAAGACCTTGGCGATACAACACTCTTTGAATTTCTAGGCGCGAATCGCAACCGAGATGTGATTGCGAAACCTGCAATCGAAGCGTATCGAAAGGTTGTCTCGGTGCTTCCGCGATTTCAGATCGAAGCTGGCCGCGATCTGAATTACAAGGTCTGCTACCCCCGCTCCAGTTTCGATCGGCAGTCCATTGCATGGGACCTGAACTACTTCAAGTACTACTTTCTCCGTCTCGCTGGCATCTCCTTTAGCGAGCAGGCGCTGGAAAACGACTTCACTCGTCTTACCAAACTCCTGCTTGCCGCACCGCACGACTATTTTCTCTATCGCGACTTTCAATCGCGCAATGTAATGCTTCGCGATGGCCAGCCTTTTTTCCTCGATTACCAGGGAGGGCGCAAAGGCGCTCTACAATATGACATCGCTTCCCTTCTCTTCGACGGAAAAGCTGACCTGCCGCCCGCACTGCGCCAGGAACTCCTCGACCATTACCTTGAATGCCTGTCAGGGTTCGCTCCTGTCGATCGCGACGCATTCATGGAATACTATTACGCCTACGTTTACGTCCGTATCATGCAAGCCTTGGGCGCCTATGGATTCCGTGGTTTCTACGAGCGCAAACCGCACTTCCTTCAAAGCGTGCCCTATGCCCTGAAAAACCTGCAGTGGCTCGCGGACAATGTCAAGCTCCCTGTTGCGCTCCCCACCCTTATGGAAGCTTTCCGGGGCATGCTCGCGTCGGAAAAGCTCAAACAACTCGGGCCCAGCGTCACCGTTCTCGTTGTTCATATTTTCAGTTTTTCCTTCCATCATGAAATGCCCACGGATAAATCCGGCAACGGCGGAGGATTCATATTCGATGCGCGCAGCCTGCCCAATCCCGGGCGAGAGGAGCGCTTCAAGCAACTTACCGGCGTCGATGCCGCAGTCATTGACTACCTCAATGAACAGGAAAGCGTGCACCAATTCATTGCGCACGCGCAATCGCTCGTGGATTCCAGCGTGGCAGCGTATCAGCGCCGTGGCTTTCGAAATCTCATGGTTTCTTTTGGCTGCACTGGGGGCCAGCACCGGTCAGTCTTCCTCGCCGAGCAGCTCGCCCGCCACCTTCGGCTAACCAGCGGAGTTGAAGCTGTAGTCCGGCACATCGAACTCGAGAAAAATTTCCCGGAGAAGATAGCCAAGTGAAGGCGATGATTCTGGCGGCCGGCCTGGGCACTCGGCTTCAGCCGCTCACCGAAGATCGTCCGAAGGCTCTGGTTGAAGTCGGCGGCAGCACTTTGCTTGAACTCGCGCTTACTCGGCTCCGCGCCTTCGGTATTTCCGAGGTCATCATCAATACACATCACTTCGCCGTTATGCTCGCCGATTATCTTCGGGTACACCAGAATTTCGGTATGCACATCGAGATCTCTTATGAAAAAGTCCTACTCGACACGGGGGGCGGCATCAAGCACGCTGCTCACTTTTTTCTCGGGTCAGAAGAGCCATTTCTAGTTCACAACGTCGACGTTCTGAGCACGATCGACTTCAGCCGGATGCTACAGTTCCATGTGCATCACGATGCGCTCGTCACCCTCGCCGTCCAGGACCGTCCTACCTCGCGCTATCTTCTCTTCGATGAAAGTGACCGCCTCTGCGGGCGCCGCGCCGGCGTCACAGGCGAGTCCGAGATCGTTCGCCTCGCCGAAAAGTTGAAGGCTTTAGCGTTCTCAGGAATTCAAATCCTGTCGCCCCGTATTTTCTCTTTAATGCAAGAGGAAGGTACCTTCTCAGTGATTCCCATGTACCTGCGTCTCGCTGCGCGGAACGAGCCTCTAGTCGCGTTCCGTGCGGACCGTTACTACTGGCGCGACTTGGGACGTCCGCAACATATCGCCGAAGCAGCTCATGACATCGCGAAAGGTATCTATCCCAATCAATTTTCTGCAAATTAGGATAAAAATCAGCAATTTGCGGGGTATGGTTCCGCTTAGATCGTGATTAACATGAACCCTTCTTGCGAATTAACCACACCTAAGTATCGATCTGAGTGCGTTACGAATCATCGACCGATCCAGCACCTTGGAGTTTCGGGAAGTTACCAATTTGCATCGCAAATGGGGCGTATTTTCTTGCGTTTTGGCTATCAAATAGGGACAATCCCCCCACGTCGACTTCCCAACTGGAGGAAAAATGTCATCACTGAGCAGCAAACTGTTTCTGCATGTCCGGGCCCTTGTTGAACGCGAAGAAGGCCAGGACCTGGTCGAATATGCTTTGGTCGTTGCCCTGATAGCGTTCGGTGCTATTTCGAGCATGAACTTCCTCGCATCCGGCCTGAACACCGCCTTCTCGTCTGTGGCGGCCACCCTCACCTCAAACATCACATAGTCCGGCCCAGGGCTTTCAGCACTGTTGTAGTTGTTGTAGACCTCCGCAGCCAGATGTTGCAGATACAAGAGGATGGTGTGCGCGAAGTTCGCTCTCGAATTTCGCGCTCAAAACTTCCAACGATCCGAACTATCCATCGTTCCGTCGCAAGAACGCGGTCCCTTCGGGCCTCAAAGAACACCGTCCTTCAAATCGCCCCGACCAGAGACAATACATTTGCCTTTTCCTGACAACAGAACGGCTGGCGGCGTGCAGGGCTGCGTTCATCTTCCGTCGATTTTCCTGTGTTAGCGTAGGGAACGGGAGTTAGAGAAGGCAAAATGTCCGCAATTACATCGTTTATCAAGCATCACTATCGTCACTTCAATGCCGCTGCCCTGGTGGATGCGGCAGAAGCTTACAACGCGCATCTGGCATCAGGCGGCAAGATGTTTATGACCATCGCGGGTGCGATGAGCACTGCTGAACTGGGGCTGTCGCTGGCCGAGATGATCCGGCAGGACAAGGTTCATGGAATCTGCTGCACAGGCGCAAACCTCGAGGAAGATGTCTTCAATCTTGTCGCGCATGATTTCTACGAGCGCGTGCCGCATTATCGGGACCTGACCCCGGCTGACGAGGCGGCTCTTCTGAACCGCCATATGAATCGCGTCACGGATACGTGCATTCCCGAGATGGAAGCGATGCGGCGGATCGAGAACGAAGTGCTGAAGGAATGGGTCCGCGCCGACAAGGCAGGCGAACGCTTCTTCCCACACGAGTTCATGTACAAGATTTTGCTGTCAGGTGACTTGAAGGCTTCGTACCAGATCGATCCCAGGAACAGCTGGCTGCTCGCTGCAGCGGAAAAGAATCTTCCAATGTTCGTGCCGGGATGGGAGGACGCGACGCTCGGCAACATGTATGCAGGCCACTGCATCTCGGGCGACGTGAAGAAGGTGCACACCGTCCGCACCGGCATCGAGTACATGATGGAACTCGCTGAATGGTACACCAACACCACAGCCAAGACGCCGCTCGGATTCTTCCAGATCGGTGGTGGTATTGCTGGTGATTTCCCGATCTGCGTCGTGCCCATGCTGCATCAGGATCTGCAGCGCGAGCATGTGCCTCTGTGGGCTTACTTCTGCCAGATCTCGGATTCGACGACGAGCTATGGCTCGTACTCGGGCGCAGTGCCAAACGAGAAGATCACGTGGGGCAAACTGGGCGAGAAGACACCGAAATTCATCGTTGAGAGCGATGCTTCTATTGTGGCGCCGCTGATGTTCGCCTACGTTCTCGGGTGGTGAGAAAGATGGGCAGTCATCAGTGATCAACCCTTCATCCGATCAGTGCCCTGACCCGCTCAAGAAAATCGCAAAATAATACCGGAAGGAATACCCCGAAAACTTGTCGCCGCGGTTTCAGGCCGTTGCTACGCGACCAATGTTTAGTGCAAGGGCCGTCCACCGGCGTGCGCCTGACCCCAGACAACCGACGCTGACAAAACCTGCGTAGGGCGGAGACTCAGTTCGTTGTGGACGGTTCCGGGATCGCGAGTTCCTGTTCGGCCAGGGCAGCGAGATCTCTGAGCAACTGCCGGTCTTCAGCGGTGAATGATCGAGGCTTTCTATCAAATACGCAAAATGTACCCATCTTGAAACCGTTCACGTTCAAGGAGCAGCCCGCGTAAAAACGGATCTTGGGATCGCCGACGACCACCGGATTGTCGTGGAATCGCTCGTCTTTGAGCGCGTTTTCGACATAGAGTATTTCGTCGAAGAGGATTGCGTGGGCGCAGAATGAGATGTCCCGCGAGGTCTGACAAAGGCTCAGGCCCTGGATAGATTTGAACCATTGCCGCTGGTCGTCGATCATGCTGATGGTGGAATACGGAACGTTGAAGACCCGTCTGGCAAGTCGCGTGAGCCGATCGTATCGCTCTTCGGGCGGAGTATCGAGAATGTTGAGGGCGTGGAGGGCTGCGATTCTGCTGGACTCGTTGGTCGGGATAGCGGGTGTCTGCATGTCGGTGCTCCTGGGATTACGTGTACGAGGAGATTCCGCAAGTCTGTTCACGCAGCATAGCGCAGTTAGATGACACTGTCCCAGCGAAAGTGAACTTCATTTTTGCGAGGTTTGATTGGCCCCAGAGGGGAAAGCACTGCTCTCTTCTCTAGCCACCACCCGCCAGTCTCGAGAGGCTTCCGTCGACTTCTTCTTCGATTGGCCTCTTTTCATCGACGATTCCCGAAACTGTAGCTGTGACCTTGGTTCCCTGCCCCGGAGCCGACTCGATATTGAGATGCCCGTGGACCAAATGAATACGCTCCTGCATGCTGACCAGTCCAAGACCGCCCTTTCGCCGGGCCTCGAGCACGTCAAAACCTTTGCCCTTGTCAGTGACTACAAGCTGAAGTTCATCCGCCACCCGATATAACTCAACCTTGAATTGATTTGCGCCACTGTGCTTCACCGCGTTGTGCAGCGCTTCCTGGGCAATCCGGAAAAAGCACAAAGGGACGTCGTTGGGTAGATTCCCCGGCACTTCTTTATCCTTGAATTCGACGCTGATCGCGTGCTTCTTAGCTAATTCCAAGCAAAATCCACGGATAGCTACAACGACTCCCAGGTAATCCAGCCGCGATGAGTGCAACTGATGCGACAGCGATTGCACATCGCTGGCAATTTCAGCGCAGTGCCTGCGCACTTCTTCATAACTGGTCTGGGCTTGACCTGCTGTTCCACTTCTGGCTCGATTAGCTCGGTCCAGTTCGATCGACAGGAGCGCCAGCCTTTGGCAAATATCGTCGTGCAGCTCTCGCGCGATTCGACTACGCTCCTTCTCCTGGGCGTCGATCAGCTGTCCGGTCACTTTCTCCAGTGCGTGCTGAGCGAGTTTCTGATCGGTCATATCGACCGCCGAGCCGATGAATCCGGCAAATGATCCATCTCCGTTGACTCGCGGCGAGGCCACGTCGAACATCCAACGATACACACCGTCACTGCGACGCAACCGGTATTCCTTTGAGAACGGGTGATGCTTCTTCAATGCATGAGATACCGTATCCAACACTCCAGCAAGATCATCGGGATGAACATAGGCAATCCAGGTGTCGCCATATCCCGCTTCCGGGTTAGGACCTGTAAATGCGACTCGCCGCTCATTCAAGTAGGTGATCTTGCCTTTTAAATCGCACATCCAGACAAGTGCGGGTGCGGCATCTGTCATCACCCGAAAGCGCTTCTCGCTTTCCCGAAGTACTGCCTCCGCCTTTCGTTTTCGCGAGCGCTGCCAAAGCAGACCAATGATAAGCAGCGCTTGAAGAGCGACCAGAGCAAGAGCTGGAATGAAGTACTTCCGGTCCCGTTCCCATAGCGTAGGCACCCGATGCAGGACTAATGTGCCCGGCGGCAGAGCAGACTCCGGGATGTGCCAGTGCTGAAGTGCCAGCCAATCTACTTGGGCGGTCAGATCAGAGTCGCGCACAACGGAAATGCTCTCAGGGCGCTCGCCCTTAAGCACGCGTGCGGCCATTTCTCCAGTCAATCTCACATCTTTGGGAATATCTCTGTATGCACCACCAATCGCTCCTCGAGTCAAACCCAATCCAGGGTAGACAGAATATGTCGGTAAACGCTCTGCTACCGCAGATAGAAGTTCAAGGTAACCGAATGTCGCTTCGTTAGAATCGTGTGGCGCAAGCTGGAACAGGGCCACCGTGTGAGGAGGTAGTTTGGCAACCTGTTGAAGCATGTCATTGTCCGGGTTGCCGATGATGTCGATCTCTTTCACCTGATTGCGATGCCGAAGGAGTTCTGAGTGCGCCAGTTCCAGCCAAAACCGCTCCCACTCTGAAACGCCCGTGATCACCGCCACCGTATCTGTACCGGGATCAAGTCGGAGCGCAAGATCAATCGTCTCCCGCATCCCCAATGGGACTACGACGCCTGTCACCCCCGGCAAGAGCTCATTCAGCTCACTTTCATTTGGATATACGTCAAAAAAGACGATTGGCACGGCGGGAAACATCTTGTCGCGGTATCTCTCTGTGAACTGAAGAACCGGATATGTAGACGCAATTACCAAATCCAGCTTCATTCCGCCGTACCCGCGGCGGAAAGTCTCGGCGAGGCTTTCCTGATAGTCCTGATCCTCGAATCGCCGATTTGACATGGACACGGTGTAAAAGTTGATTTGCCCCGGAATTCTACTTCGAATCGTGGATTTAAGAATTTCGAACGATGGCGGCGCAGAGTAGGGATACAAAACTAGCACGTTCTTCGCATTTTGCTGCCCCCGCGCAGCAGGAACGCATAACAAAATGGCGAGAAGCGAAAAGCACAATCGGGCGCGTGATTCCATGGCGTTAAGGCACCAGGGCAGATGAAATGCGGCGGGGAATCGCGCTTTCCTCATCAGAACTCTCAGCGACTACAGAAGTGTACGGATTTTGAAGCAAACTCGCGTGTGATGGGCGGACATCGCGTCAGATACGTGAGGCTTCACCTTCGTGAGCAATGATGAAGTAGCAGAGATATGAACTGGGACGCCCGCCCTGCCAAAACCTCCGAAACTGAGTAGATTGTAGCGCGGCGTTAAACCGGTTGGCGATGATCTAGCAGGAATAGTCGCGAGACCGCCGTTTCAGCCTTGTCCACCATCGGCGCAGGACCGAATGCGAGCACCACTCGGGAAACGTGTTGGTCGAAATATGGCTCGCAATTACCAGCCCATTTGACGCATGCGCTCAAGGATGAGTGCGCTGTAGTGATTCATGCGCTCCGGCCGTCGCTTCAGGGGAGCTGGCAGAATCGCGGCAAGCCGCGCCGACTGTTCTCTTCCCACATTTCGAGCAGCAGTTCCATCATAAACGCGACAAGCCGACTCGGCCCCATAGATACCAGGACCCCATTCCACCACGTTGAGGTAGAGTTCTAAGATTCGTTGCTTGCCGAGAACGAACTCCGCCACTGGAACCAGTGTGAACTCCGCGCCCTTGCGCAGGATCGAGCGGCCTGTTCCAAAGAACAGATTTTTAACCAGCTGCTCCGTAATGGTGGAGGCTCCGCGGGTGCGTTCACCTTCCAGATCATCTTCTGCGGCGATTTGAATCTCGTGCCAATCGAATCCATGGTGCTGGTAAAAGCGCGCGTCTTCGGCCGCGACGACAGCGTGCTGGAGATCGGGCGATATTTGGGTAAGCGGAATGAATTTGTAGCGTTCGTGGTAGGGCGTGCTGTGAATCCAGGCCTGCAATCGCCGTTCGATATGCACTGCGGTGGTGGGTGGATCGATCCAGCGGGCGCATAGAAGTATCAGCACCGCGAGCGACCAGACAAGTGCGATACAAATGGCAAACCACAGAACGAAGGATCGAAGAAACCCCCTCCGAAGGGGAGCCCTGAGGGATGTGTTCGCGCTGTCGGCCACATTTCAGAATAAACGCCGGAAGCTGGGCTGCGGATCACTTCATCTCCACGCAGTACGGTAGGGCCGATATCTTGCCGTTTTACAAATCTGTTCTGTATGCCTACCGGCCGATTCCCCGGCAGCTCTTGTTCTGCGCAGGGGAGATGGTGAAGAACGATATGCTCAGCGGATCGAGGCTGGAGGTTCCAGCATTGACCGGTTGACCACTAATTGGCGGAAGCGACCCATCCGCCGCCACTTTCAAAGCGGCGCCGTTCAGAAAGACTGATGTGCTGTCGAGCGCGCCTGCGGTGAGGGTATAGCGTTTGGCAGCGGCGGGGAGCACAATCGAGCGTTTCTCACTTTTGTCTGTGTTGAGCGCCAGCAGCGTAATCTCATTCGCACCCTTCGCACAGTGTGCGTAGATTCTGAGATCCGGGTCAGAAGGCGCGAGCGGATTAAGCACCGTGGTGCCCATGGTCTGCTTCCAGAGCACGGCCGCCCAGAAGTCCGGCTTTGGCTGAAAAGTGTCGTTGGCAAGGAGGCTGTAATCGCTGGCTGCGAGCGTGTTGTGCATGACGACCTTGACGCCTTTTTGCGCGAGGGTGCCAAGCTGGTTGAGAAATCGGAATGTGTCGACGAACTGACCGGCGAAGGGATCCCCACCGCACGCCGCTTCGGCGGTTTCGTTGAGCCACATTGGCTTTCCGGGAAGATAACGATCGCGGAGTGATGCGTAGTATGCCTCGACGGTATCGGTTCGATCTAGCCAATCTGCCGAGAGTGCCTGATCGATGTTGAGTTTGCCGCCGCAGCGTCGTGAAACCGTGCCGTAGAAGTGATAGGAAAACGCGTCGAAGATCGGACCTGTTGCTTTCAGCAGGTCCTCAGATTTGAGCAACGTTATTTGCATCGTCATTCCAGGAGGTCCGAGGGAAATGCCTTCTCCCACGCTGCCAGGTCCGAGGAATATAGTCTTTGGCGATTCTTTCCGTAGAAAGGATTCGAAGATCTTTGCGTCGCGTCCAAACGCGGTTGCGTCGTATCCCTTGGGAGCGCCACCGGGACCGGGAAACGTGGGCTCATTCATGAACTCCGATGCGGCGATCCTACCACCGGCGCGCTTTGTGTAATTGAAGAACACCTTCGCCTGATCGGGCGTCCAAACGCCGTGATCATTTCTCGTGCCATCGCTGATGGCGACGGAGGTGACAATTTGTGCATTGGCCGCTCGCGCAAAATCGATCACGCCTTTCCACTCAGCGCGCGTGAGTACCGTTTTGAATCCCGCCGGCGCCTCGGCGGCTGCCGGCTTGTCGTCGTCCTGAAAGAATGTGCTGTTTGCCCATGTCCCGCTGACCCTGACGTAAGACGGGCCGAGAGCCTCAGCCAGCTTGCGAAGACGGGGACTGGCAAGGTCAATGGGAGGGCGATACTGAAACATGTTTGAATCCAACCCGACCGGCTGATTCGGGTTGGCGGGCGTGGCGGACTTTCCGGTGTCGCTTGAGGCAGCGGAGACATAGGGCTTCCAGAACCGACCGCCGGTCACTTCCACCATTTCGATGTTGTAGGAAAGATAGCGCGGGTCCACCGTGCCGAGCATCGGCATTGTGGAGGGATTGAGTTTCACGGGAGGTTTTTCCTGCGCGGAGACGGTCACAGATAATGCGATTGCTGCGGAAAGCAGAAGAAAGCGGCAAAGTCCTGTGTAGTGCGAAGTCATTCTCATCTCCCGTCCTCGCGTTCGATCCTGATGTCCTAACCCCGTGTTCGACCGGGGGCTTGAGATTCGAGTGTTTTCTCCACCTCAATTTCCCAGCGTGAGAATCGTACATCCTTGAAGCTGGAATGTGTTGCGCGGACTCGCAATTCAGAGCACGATGATCCCTTCTTCATTTCATGCAGTGGTCCCCGAAACCGCACAGAGAAGAACAGAACAATCAGGCTGATTCCGCCGTAGCATGAGTGGGATTCGTTGCTGATTGCACTGCGGTGCGAGTAACGAATCCTGTTCGCAAGTCCGGCGGAACCGGCTCACAAACTGGGAAGAGGTATGCCGACTATGCCGGCCAACAAAGCGGCAATCGATTCATGCAAGGCCGTTAGGCTCCGGCTCTGCCTGTTACAGCGCGCGTGCACATTCTTCCACCGGTATCGGGACCTGTTCGACGATCTCAAGGCCGAAGCCTTCGAGGGCGGGGATGTGCATGGGCGTGTTCGAGAGCAGGCGGATGCGCTGGATGCCGAGATCGGAGAGAATCTGGCCACCGAGGCCGATGGCGCGCAGGATGCGCCCGGTGCGGGCCTGCGACCCCTCCCGGCTGCGGAGTTGCTGATGCAGCACCAGGGTGTCGGCGGTTGCGGCCGAGGCGCCTTCAGAAAGTGCCGTGCCGCTTCGCGCAAAGGGAGAGGCAACAGCAGGCGCCTTGTCGATCTCGAAGCCGCGTGACGTGTTGTGGAGATAGAGGATAGCGCCGCAACCCTCCTCGGCGATCATGCGCATGGACTGGTCAAGGACCTCGCGGCAGTGGCAATCGGCAGCAAAGACATCGCCGGCGGTGCAACGCGTGTGCACTCTAACCAGAACGGCATGCGAGCACGGAGGCCGGCTGGTGCGCGGGTCGCCGGGGATGCTGGCCGGGCCCTCGTGGCAGGCGGGGCAACTGGGGCACAAGTCACCGCGGACGAGGGCTATGTGGCTCTCACCGCCGTTTACCTCGCTCTCGTAGGCGATCATCCGGAACTCGCCGTATTTGGTCTGCAGCCGGGTTTCGCCGGCGCGAACGATGTAGCGCTCGTGGCGCAGGCGGTAGCGGATGAGTTCGGCAACGGTGAGGATGCGAAGATTGTGCTCGGCGCAAAACGGGATCAAGTCAGGGATCCGGGCCATTTCGCCATCGTCGCGCATGATTTCGCAGATAACGCCAGCGGGCTGCAATCCAGCGAGGCGGGCGAGGTCAACGGACGCCTCAGTCTGGCCGGCACGAACCAGGACGCCTCCCTGACGGGCACGAAGGGGAAAGATGTGGCCAGGTCGCACGAGATCGGCCGCGGTGGATTTGGGATCAATGGCGGTGCGGATAGTGTGAGCGCGGTCGGCGGCGGAGATGCCCGTGGTGACGCCTTCCCGAGCTTCGATGGTTTCAGTAAACGCGGTACCGAAGCGCGAGGAGTTCTGCTGCGTCATGGGAAAGAGGCGCAGGTAGTCGGCTCGTTCCTCAGTCAGCGTGAGGCAGACAAGTCCGCGACCATAGCGAGCCATGAAGTTGATGGCTTCCGGAGTGACGTGCTCCGCCGCAAGCGTCAGGTCGCCTTCGTTTTCGCGGTCTTCATCGTCGACGACGATGACCATGCGGCCGCCGCGAATCTCTGCGATGGCGCCGGGGACGTCGGTAAACGGTGGCTCGAAAGTGCGTTTGCTTTCAGGCATCGGAACAGCTTTCATTCTCGCCGATTGGGAGCATTAGGGCAAAGCAGGTTACCTAAGGACAGGAAAAACGCCGCCCGAAGGCGGCGTTTCTATTGACAGCCAAAGATGTGGAAATCTACAAAGTAGACTCAATCTCAAAGCCCCAGGCTTCAAGGAGCGCCTCAGGAATGTACTTGGAATTCTTATTCCGACGGGCCCACTCTCTAAGTCGCGTGGACCGGATGTACTGATCCGGCGTGAGCTTGAACTCCTTGACGATCTGTTCGAAGGAGGTCACGGTGGGGACAACAGGGCCGATGGGCTCCGGTTTGCCCCAATTTGGATTTCCTCTACGTTTTGCCATTTGGTTTTGTTTTCCTTAGAAAGGATTGGAGTTTTGCTTCCAACTGCCCCGGGCGACCGGCTGGGGATCCTGGCTGCCCTGAGGCGACTTTATGGTTTCTATTTTAAGGATTTTTTATTCAAAAATCAATAGCAAACAGGCACCAATTTGTGCATTTTCTGAGCAAAAGTCTCCACTCCGAATCACTACCCAGGTAACTCCAATATAATGACTTACCTTGGATTACGATCCGTATTGTGCATCCCAACGGCCGTAATTTGGAAATGACCACGAAACAACCCTGATTCACCTCCGACATCCAAGGCGCGATCCGGCCATCTGTGCCATTTGCGTGTGAGGCTCGCAACGCAAGCTATATAGCTTTCAATTGGATACGACCCCACTCTTTAGCGCTGGGGTTCAGCTGTACATTGTGCCGGAATCTCGAAGAGTCGGATGGGCGGCGGCTCGAGGTGCACCTCGGTGACTTCGAAGTTGGGGATAGTCTTGTCTGACGAGGGCTCAGTAAAGTCAGCCTTCAGCATGAGCCCTGTCTTCGGATCAACCCACAGCCTGATCCCGGGTTTGGCTTTGGAGACGAGGATTTTTGTCGCGATGCCGAGAACGACCTCGGAACCGACCTGCGTCACACCGGGCGCGACAAGGTCGGCTAAGCCAGAGAAGGGATTGAGCCATGCGTCGCCGTGAAAGCTGCTACGGCTGCAGGCAGCTGCGACACTGGCGGGCTCCCAGGAGAGACTCTGACCCGTATCGAGGAGGTAGAGAGTGCGCGTGGGTGCAGCAGGAACGGCGCTCGGCGGGCTTCCGGGAGACGGAACCTCGTCCACGAGAACCTTCGACCCGAGGCGGTACGTGGTCCGAACCGCTGTGCCGGTGACGTGGTATTGCACCGTGACGGTATAGGCGCTTGGCTCCGCAGGAACCTGCGAGTAAACCGCCACGGCAAAGATAGCCAGAGCCACTGGAGCGGCAATCCCGAAGAACCTGCAATTGGACATGAGATTTGATTTCAGTGTACGCGTGCCAACTCCGGATGTTTTACCCATGCCGGTTTCGCAACGGAGCGGACCTGCGGTCAGAAAGAACTGACTGGCTGTAGAAATCAGATTGATTCCGCAAATAGAAAGCCCGGCACGGATGGCGTCGGGCTTTGTTTCTTCTGACGATATTCAGTGTGTTCTGAATGTGGCCCCTGAGAACTACCACCACTCCATCAGGCGGCTCGAGGTGACCTTCGCGCTGCTCTTTGGCTTAGGCGTGCGGAGAAGGAGGACGGGGCATGGGGCAAGCTTGATGACTTTCTCGGCGATGGAGCCGAAGACTGTGGGGTACCAGCCGGAGCAACCATGGGTAGAAATAACTACATAGTCGATTTTTTCGCTATCGATGGCTTCGAGGATCGTTCCGGCGACGTCGAAGCCGACTTCTACGCTGGCCTTGACGGTGATTCCCTTGCCTTCCAGCGAGGCTTTCGACTTCGCGAAATGTCCTTCGGCCTGCTTTTTAGCGGCTTCAACGATAGATGCCTCCGAGACCCCCTCGGGCAGGGCGACAACGGGAGACTCCGGAACGACGTTTAAAAGAACGAGTTCCGCATGAAATTTGTCGGCGAGTTCGGTCGCCACTTCAAGCGCAGCGTGCGATGAGGAACTGAAGTCGATGGGAACGAGGATTCTGGTTGGCACTGCGCTGACTGTACCTTCGGGCATTCAAAATCTCCTTGATGAGACACAAATAGCGAGTCTCATTTTTCGTCACCAATGATAACAAGGGGAGCATTCGTTCTCTTCGTGACATGGAGCACACATATGCAGGTTGAGAAAGGCTCGGACCTGACGGCCGATTATGTTGGCCTATGCATTCAGCAGCCTGAAGGCCGCTGCTCCCGCCCTTTAGCAGGCGCATTCCTCTCCTTCGTTAGAGAGTGTTAACGTAAGTTCCTATGAGCTCACCTACAGCGGCTGTTTTGGGGGAGATAGGGCTGCCGGTGCCGATAAGCGAATTGTCGGCTAAGACGTGGGACGTAATTATTGTCGGGGCCGGGCACAACGGCCTGGCTTGCGCCGCATATCTGGCTAAGGCTGGACAGCGGGTGCTGGTAATTGAGAGTCGAACGCGCGTGGGCGGGGCTTGCACCATTGAGGAGCCGTTTCCCGGCGTGCGCATGTCGCCGTGTGCGTACCTGGCAGGACTGCTGCATCCGCTGGTGGTGGAGGAATTGGAACTGCCGAGACGGGGGTTTGGGTGGACGCCGGCAGTGAATGGGTTGTTCGTTCCCTTCCTGGATGGATCAAGCTTGCAGCTGTGGGATGATGACGCGCGCTGCGAAGCGGACGTGCGGAGGCTCGCGCCAGATGATGTGAACGGTTTCAACGCCATGTGCGACGTGATCCGCCGGCTGCGCGATGCGCTGAGACCTGAGGGCGAAGACGATTTGTGGATTGGCGAGGCGCCGACGCGCGAACAGATTGAACTGCTGCTCGGCGATGACGTTGAGGCCCGTGCTGTGCTATTCGAGTGGTCAATGGCAGAGATGGTGGAGCACTATCTCCGCGATGAACGACTACAGGTCGCCTATCTCGGCCAGGGTGTGATTGGGACGAATGCCAGTCCCTTTGATCCGGGGACGGCTTCGATTCGATTTCATCATTCATCGGGACGACTTGGCGGCATGCCGGGCATGTGGGGCTATGTAAAAGGCGGCATGGGAATGGTGTCGTTCTACTTCTGCGATGCGGCGCGCGAGGCGGGAGCGACGGTAGTGTCGGGTGTCCCTGTGGCGCAGATTTTGCCGGGAGAAGGCGTGTTGCTCGAAAGCGGTGAGCGGATTGCTGCGCGGGTGGTGGTGTCGAATGCGGATCCGCGACGGACTTTAACCATGTTGGGCAACGCGGCGGATGCAGGTTGGAAGAAACGCGTGGAGGAAGTGCCGATCGAGGGATGCACGGTGAAATTGAACGTGCATTTGAAAGAGCTGCCGAATTTTAAAGCGCGGCCGGGGACGAACGAGGCGCATCACTACGGGCAGATCAACGCTCCGCTGACGAAGGATGAGTGGAAGGCGGGCTTCGCTGCGGCGAAGCGCGGCGAGTTGCCGGAGCATCTATGGTGCGAGCTCTATTTCCAGAGCGTGCATGATGCGTCTGTTGTCCCCCATGGCACGCACACGATGAGCGTGTTCGCGCAGTATGTTCCCTACAAGTTTGCGCGCGGGAACTGGGATGAGCGGCGCGATGAGGTGCATGCGTTGGCGATGAAGTCGCTGGCGCGGTTCTGCAGCAATATCGGCGACGGAGGCCTCGACTCCGCGGTGATCGAGGCTCAGGTGCTGGGGCCGCCGGATATCGAACAGAAGGTGGGACTGACGGGCGGACACATCTTCCAGGGCGAGTGCCTGCCGCAGTATATGTGGGCGAACCGGCTGAGCCCACGGACTCCCATGGCGGGTATGTATCTTTGCGGTGCGTGCACGCATCCCGGCGGCAGCGTGATCGGAATCAACGGGCGGAACGCGGCGATGGCGGTATTGAAGGATTTGGGCGGAAAATAGGTTACGGCTCTATGGAATCCCGGCACAGAGACTCGACTCTACTGGAAGGTAGAAGTATGTGCCCATTCATCGCGGCTCTATCGCGATGAGTGGGTACAGGCCTTCGATTTCAACCGCTCCTCACTGGAAGGTAGAAGTATGTGCCCCATTCATCGCGGCTCTATTGCGATGAGTGGGTACTAGGCCTTCGATTTCAACCGCTCCTCACTGGAAGGATGGAAGTATGTGCCCATTCATCGCGGCTCTATCGCGATGAGTGGGTACAGGCCTTCGATTTCAACCGCTCCTCACTGGAAGGTAGAAGTATGTGCCCCATTCATCGCGGCTCTATCGCGATGAGTGGGTACAGGCCTTCGATTTCAACCGCTCCTCACTGGAAGGTAGAAGTATGTGCCCCATTCATCGCGGCTCTATCGCGATGAGTGGGTACTAGGCCTTCGATTTCAACCGCTCCTCACTGGAAGGTAGAAGTATGTGCCCCATTCATCGCGGCTCTATCGCGATGAGTGGGTACTAGGCCTTCGATTTCAACCGCTCCTCACTGGAAGGTAGAAGTATGTGCCCCATTCATCGCGGCTCTATCGCGATGAGTGGGTACTAGGCCTTCGATTTCAACCGCTCCTCCATTTCCAGTGACGAACGAAGCTCCCCTCTTCCTTGCCCCTCGCGCATCGTCCTCGAACCATTCGACTTCCAGTTCCCCGCAGATTTGCAGATAATTCTCCCCCATTAGCGCACTATCAAATGAGGAGTTCTCATGCCCACTCGCAACGTCACCCTCGCCATCTCTCAGGAGGCGCATCTCAAAGCCCGGCTTTGGGCTGCTCGCCACGATGTTTCTCTCTCCGCCATCGTCTCCGCACTTCTTGAGGGCCTGCCCAACAATCCGAATGCGGTACGTGTCGCCGAGCGCATCCACCAGCAATGGGCTGATTCGCATACCCCTCCCCCTCCCCCCTGTGAAACTGTGGAGCCCATGAATAGCCGCCCGTAAACCCAACAGCATCATTCCTTCTCTCAATGCGATCGCACAGTTTCACAGATTTTGTGAACCTCGCATTGACCACGAACCTTGGTGTTGAGAGTTTTCCCCTGAGTAGGGGATTATTCGTTTCTCTGGCGCATGCGGCTCTGCTATGCTCCGACGCACATGGCTTCCACTCCAGCACTGAAACGCGGCATTCGCTTTCGCGATCTTGCGTTGTTCTATGTCGTCGTGGCGCTGAATGTGCGCTGGACTTCGACGGCTGCCGCAGCGGGGCCGAGCATCCTGGTGATCTGGGTTGCGGCGCTGACATGCTTCTTTATTCCGCTGGCGGCGAGCGTGATGGAATTGTCGTCGCGGCATCCGGAAGAGGGCGGCATCTACGTGTGGACGCGGACGGCGTTCGGCGATTTTACCGGCTTTATTGCAGCGTGGATGTACTGGATGAGCAATCTGCCGTTCTTCGCGGGAGTGCTCTACTTTGGCGCGGCGTCGGTTCTGATTGCGTTCGGTCCGCGCGCTGCACATTTGAACAGCAGCCCGCTGTACTTCATGGGGTTCGCGGCGTTTTGGCTGACCGCGATCATTGCGCTGAATATTCGCGGGGTGGACGCGGGCAAGTGGCTGAATAACATTTGTTCCATCGGAAGCCTGGTGCCGCTTGCGCTGTTGATGATCATGGCTGCGGTGTCGTGGATGCGCTTTGGTCCAGCTACGCCGTTTACGGTTTCGAGCATGACGCCGCACTGGTCCCTGGACAATGCGGTGTTCTGGTCGGGTGTGTTTTTCGCATTCGGCGGCGTCGAGGCGGCAAGCGCGATGGGCGACGAGATCCAGAATCCACGCAAGACCATGCCGTGGGCGATCCTGGTGGGCGGCACGATCGTGACGCTGGGCTACATCGGCGGAACGATGGCGCTGCTGGTGGCGCTGCCGACGGATGCGGTAAGCGGACTGCAGGGTTTTGTGAACGGCGTGCAAGTGCTGAGTGCGAAGCTGGGACTGGGATGGATGCTGGTTCCGATTGCGCTGCTGGTGGGCGTGAACAGCGTGGGCTCGACCGCGGCGAATTTGTCTTCGACTTCGCGCCTGCCGTTTGTGGCGGGTATCGATCACTATCTGCCGCCGGTGTTCGGGTCGATTCATCGGCGCTATCGCACGCCATGGGTGGCGATTGGCGTGTATGGGCTGGCGAGCGTACTGGTGGCGATCCTGGGACAGACGGGGACGACGGTGCGCGGTGCGTACGACGTGCTGGTAAGCATGGCGGTGATTTCGTATTTCATTCCTTACTTATTACTGTTTGCGACGATGATCCGGCTGCAATGGGAGCCGGCGGGGCCGAATGTGCGGCGCGTACCAGGTGGAAAGCCGGTTGCGATTGCGCTGGGGCTGGTGGGATTTGTGGCGACGGGGACCACAATTGTGCTGTCGCTGTTTCCGGGAGCCGATCAGCCGGACAAGTTGATGGCGGTGGTGAAGGTGGTGGGAGCGACGCTGGTGCAGTTGGGGCTGGGAGTCGCGATTTTTGTGGCGGAGAGACGACGAGCGCGGACACGGGCGATGGCGGCGTAAGAAAGCAAAGCGGAGTTAGCGATGTTAGTGGCGCTTTGCGCCTGTTCGCGAAATTAGATTCGTGGTTTCCCACCCATGCTGCGCATGGATGGGGCACCCGGCGTTTTACGGAATCGTCATCCTGAGCGCGGCACGTCTGGGGCCCCATCGCGCGTAAGCGGGATGGGGTAAGCGGCGCGAAGGACCTGCTTTTCGCGAAGCCTGCTTTGAAATGAAAAAGAAGTGGATACTAGCCTGCGACTTCCTTTCCCGCGATGAATACGCGGGGGCGCATAGGCGCGGCAATGAAGTAGGCGATTTCGCGGTAGTCGGCGAATTCGTGGATGACGAAGTCGGCTTGCTTCCCTGCTTCGAGCGAGCCGATCTCGGCACCGAGGCCGAGCGAGTGGGCAGCGTTGATAGTCGCAGCCGAGAGCGCTTCTGCGGGCGAGAGGCCCATCTGCAGGCAAGCCAGCGAAAGCATGAACGGCATGGAGGGGACCGGCGAGGAGCCGGGGTTGAAGTCGGTGGCGAGGACGATGGCGAGACCGACTTCGATCATCTTGCGCGCGGGCGGGTATTGCGTTCGGCTCAGGGCGAAGACGGAGCCGGGGAGCAGGACGGGCTGAACGTTGGCAGCGCGGAGATGCTGGAGCGTTTCTTCGGTTATGGTTTCGAGGTGATCGGCAGTGGCGGCGCGGAGTTCGGCGGCGAGATAGGCCCCGGTGCCGGGGCGAAATTGTTCGGCGTGGATGCGAAGTTTTATGCCTTGGTTTTTGGCGACGGTGAGAACGGTGCGGGTTTCTTCGACCGTGAAGGCGTGATCGTCGCAGAAGGCGTCGCAGTATTGGGCCAGGTTTAGCTTGGCGACTTCGGGGATGAGTTCTTCAGTAACGAAACGTACGTATTCGGCGCGGCAGTCTTTGTATTCGGGCGGAATGGTGTGGGCGGCGAGCAACGTACCGACGATGCGCGCTGGACCCTCTTGATTGAGGCGGCGAATCACGCGGAGCATTTTCAGTTCGGTGTCGCGATCCAGGCCGTAGCCGGATTTGGCTTCGATGGTCGTGGTGCCGTTGCGCAACATCCAATCACGATGGCGGCGGGCGGCGATGAGAAGTTCGTCTTCAGTTGCGGCCCGGGTGAGGGCGACGGTACGCAGGATGCCTCCGCCGGCTGCCGCAATCTGCTGGTAGGTGGCGCCGGCGATGCGCTGCTCGAATTCAGCGGCGCGGTTGCCAGCGAAGACGAGATGTGTGTGGGCATCGACGAAACCGGGGGTTACGGCACTGTGTGCGGCGTCCATTTCGGTTGAGTGTGGTGGAATCTGAGATTTGAGTTCCGAGTATTTTCCTGTTGCCGTAATGCGCCCATCTTCGATGAGCATCGCCGCATCTTCGATGATGGCGAGGTCGTTGAGTCCTGCGCCGGTTCGGCGGCTCGCGGAGCCGGAGAGCGTGACGAGTTGGCCGATATTGACGATGGCGATCATAGAGGGGTTCGCGGTGCTGGCGACGCGGAAGTTAGCGGTTCGTGGTTAGTTGAGTATGGTGGTTTCCCACCCATTCCGCAAAAAAACGCGGAATGGATGGGGCACGCGGCACCCAATCTTTCGGATAGAGATTTTCCATATGCGGGCCCATCTTCTGTTGGACTTCGTAGCCTGTCATCTTCTTGTCCGGAATGTACCAAGTCGACGGTCGTTTCGGATTGTATCCAAGCTCGAATTTGCGTTCGATCATCTTCTCGGTCACTGATTCGCCCTCCTCCTCACCGTTGGTGAAGAGCGAGAATCGCCCCGAATATTCTTTGTCGGCGACGACGTACGAAAATGTGAAGCACGGCAGCATGATGTCAGTCTTGCTATCGAGTTCCATCACCTCCATGTCGGCTGAATGAATCGTCGCCCATATTTTCGGCCAGAATTTGATCCGTTTAAGGAGGATAACTTGCATAGCATATCCAGCGAGAGCAACCAGGAGCGCCAGCGCTCCTACGAGTTCGATTGCTTCCCCCTTTCGACTCATGGGCTACTTTCCTGCCATCGGGATGTGGATGCCTTTTTCTTTTGCGGTTTGCTGGGCCAGCTCGTAGCCGGCGTCGGCATGACGGGCTACGCCTATGCCGGGGTCGTTGTTGAGGACGCGAGCGATTTTGCGGGAAGCCATCTCGGTTCCGTCGGCTACGGTGACCTGGCCGGCGTGGAGCGAATAGCCCATACCTACGCCGCCGCCGTGATGGAAGCTGACCCAGGTGGCGCCCGATGCGGTGTTGAGCAGGGCGTTGAGGATGGGCCAGTCGGCTACAGCATCGCTGCCGTCGAGCATCTTTTCGGTTTCACGGTAGGGGCTGGCGACGGAGCCGGTGTCGAGGTGATCGCGACCGATGGCGATGGGGGCGGAGATCTTTCCCTTCTTCACGAGGTCGTTCATCGCTTCGCCCATCTTGGCACGATCACCATAGCCAAGCCAGCAGATGCGCGCGGGCAATCCCTGGAATGCGAAGCGGCCACGGGCAAGTTTCATCCAGCGAGTGAGGATTTCGTTGTCGGGGAACAGCTCGAGGGCGAGTTCGTCGGTGACGTCAATGTCTTTGGGATCGCCGGAGAGCGCAACCCAGCGGAAGGGGCCGGCTCCGGTGCAGAAGAGCGGGCGGATGTACTCGGGGACGAAGCCGGGAATGAGAAAGGCGTCGGTACAACCGGCGTCGTAGGCGAAGCGTCGAATGTTGTTGCCGTAGTCGAAAGTGACCGTGCCGGCGCGTTGCAGGGCGAGCATGGCATCGACGTGGACAACCATGCTTTCCGTAGAGCGACGGACGTACTCTTCGGGATCGCGGTGGCGCAGCTCGGTGGCTGCGACGATGGGATCGCGGTGCGAGCGTCGGGCAGAATCCGCGAAACCGAGGCCTTGCGGGATGTAGCCGTTGAGGGGATCGTGGGCGGAGGTCTGGTCTGTGACGACGTCGACCTGCACGCCGCGGCGAACGATTTCAGGCAGGATGTCGGCACAGTTGCCGACGAGGCCGACGGAAAGCGCGCGGCCTTCGCGGCGGGCGGACTCGCAGAGGGTGAGTGCTTCGTCTAGGTCTTCGCTGATGGTATCGCAGTAGCGGGTGTCGACGCGGCGCTCGATGCGGCTTCGGTCCACGTCGATGGCAAGGACCACGCCGCCATTAAGCGTGACAGACAGGGGTTGAGCGCCGCCCATGCCGCCCATTCCACCGGTGACGACGAGCTTGTGTTTCAGGGTTCCACCAAAGTGGCGCTCGGCGAGTGCGGCGAATGTTTGGAATGTGCCTTGTAATATTCCCTGCGTGCCGATGTAGATCCACGAACCGGCGGTCATCTGACCGTACATCATGAGGCCCTTGCGGTCGAGTTCATTGAAGTGGTCCCAGTTAGCCCATTTACCCACCAGGTTGGAGTTGGCGATGATGACCCGCGGAGCCATTTCATGCGTGGGAAAGACGGCGACTGGCTTGCCGGACTGGACGAGGAGCGTGTCTTCAGGGCCGAGGCGTTCGAGTTCGCGGACGATGGCGTGGAAGCACTCCCAGTTGCGCGCTGCACGGCCGATGCCGCCGTAGACGACGAGGTCCTGGGGGCGCTCGGCGACTTCGGGATCGAGGTTGTTCATGAGGCAGCGGAGTGCGGCTTCCTGCTGCCAGCCTTTGCAGCGAAGGGCGTTGCCGCGCGGAGCGCGAATGATGGGAGATGTAGCGGCGGTGGTCATGGTGAACTCCTGCGAAATCGACACCTTGAGGATACTACCGGAGGAGATGAAGGCGCTGTTCGTGCCGGCCCTACGGGACGGCTGACTTTCTGCACGCAGCAAACCCAGGATTTCATCCTGGGCTATTTTTGTATTCTCCATCCGGGAGAAGTGAACCCGACTCCACATTCCAAAGCAGTGGCATTCGAACCTCTCTGATTTATCCTTGTCTTCGTGCCGAACACATTAGTGGAGTGCGTACCTAATTTCTCTGAGGGCCGCGACAAGGCGAAGGTAGATGCCATTGTCGAGGCCATGAAGATGCCGGGCGTCTACCTGCTCGACCGCGAGATGGACGCCGATCACAACCGCTGCGTGATTACGCTGGTGGGCGAGCGGGAGGCGATCCAGGAGGCAGCGATTCGCGGGGTGGGCAAGGCTGCGGAACTGATCGACCTAACGCAGCACCAGGGCGCGCACCCGCGGATGGGCGCAGCAGATGTGGTGCCGTTTATCCCCATCGACGGCGTGACGCTGGAAGATTGCGTAGCAATGGCAAAGCATGTGGGCGCGGAGATTGCGAAACGGTTCGCGATTCCGGTGTATTTGTATGAAGCTGCGGCGACTTCACCGGAACGACAGAATCTTGAAAACATCCGGCGCGGACAGTTCGAGGGCATACGCGCGGAGATTGAGACGAATCCTGCGCGGAAGCCCGACTTTGGTGAGGCGAAGGTGCATCCCACGGCGGGCGCAACGGTGGTGGGCGCACGGAAAGCGCTGATCGCCTATAACGTGTTTTTGAATACAGCCGATGTTGATATTGCGAAGAAAATTGCCAAGGCGGTGCGGGCTTCTTCGGGCGGATTCCGGTTTGTGAAGGGCGCCGGATTCCTGGTGCGCGGGATGGCGCAGGTTTCAATGAACCTCACGGATTTTGAGCAGACGCCGATTGCGCGTGTATTTGAGAGTGTGAAGCGCGAGGCGGCGCGGTATGGCGTGACGCCAGTGTCGAGCGAGATTGTGGGACTCATTCCGAAGGCGGCGCTGGAACAGGCTGCGGAGTGGTTTTTGCAGGTGGAGAATTTCGATTCATCGCTGATTCTCGAAAACCGGCTGGCTGCAGTGATGGGCGGCAAGATGGCGGTTGGCGGATTACGCGCTGGAGTTGAGCCCTTCATTGAACAACTGGCTGCGCCGACGGCGACTCCGGGAGGCGGCAGCGCTGCGGCGGCGAGCGGCTCGATGGCGGCCGGACTGGCGCACATGGTGGCTGCAATGTCGCGGGGCAAGAAGGCCTACCTGCAACATGAGACGCAGCTGAGTGAGGCGATTGCGCGGCTGGCTACGCTGCGCGAGGAACTGAAGGCGGCGATCGATGCGGATGCCGAGTCATACAACGTGGTGATGAAGGCGTACCGCGCGGCGCGGGAAACGGACGATGGCGGCGCGGGCGTGAATGCAGCGCTGCGGCAGGCCACGAGCGTGCCACTAGGCGTGGCGGAGCGTTCAGCCGAAGTGTCGCGGATTGCGGAGACGCTGAAACCGATTACGAATCCGAATATGGCTTCGGATTTGACTACGGGGATTGCGCTGGCGGCGGCGGCGATCACGGGAGCGCTTTCGAATGTGGAGATCAACCTCGGATCGATGAAGGCCGGGTTTGCGGAGGACGACGCGTTTGTGAAGGAAACACAGGCGCGAGTGGCGCAGTTGGAGAAACAGCGGAGTTAGCGGGGTTAGCGGCGCGTTGCGCTGGATCGCGGAGTTAGCTGCGCTGCGATAGCAGATCACCAATTTAGCGGATCGGATTTGTCTATATTCGTGATTTCACACTCACACTCTTCGATTCTGGAGCCTTTTGTCGCAAAGAGCTCGGCAAAAACATGCAGATGTTCTGTGGAAACTGCAAATTTTGGTGGGGGTGGGGTCAATCCCCGCACCTTGATACGACAGATCAGGAGATCAGAGCTGACCGAGATGGCATCCCTTTTCATTTGTTCCCATGGTGCAACAAAAGCTGGAAATTGCATACAAAATGGGATGGGGATTTTGCATTTGGATTCACAACTTTAGCAATCCGATGAACTGGGCAGGCCTTGCCCTCAGGGGCCTTGTGCAGTTGAGGTGAAAAGTGCAACGAACAAGGGGCTTCTTCTTTGTTGTTTTTGCAATTCTGTTTTTAGCCGCAACATCGCAATTGACCATAACTGCAGTAGCGCAACAGAAGACAGCCTTTGTGCGGCTTGATCGCGTGACGGGCTCGCATGCGCTTCCGAACGGGATTGAGATTCGCTCGGGGGCAGCGGTTATGCAGATCACAGCGCTGCGAGATGACGTGGTTCGGGTGCGCGTCGGTCCGGCGGGGCAGTTGCCCGAGGATGCCTCCTGGGCGGTGCTTCCCTCTTCGCGGACGGCGAGCGTCAGCGTGACGCCAGAATCGAATGGATCGACTGTGGGGTTTAAGACGGCGAAGCTGCATGTTGCGGCGCACAAGGATCCGTTCGGAATGAGTGTGACGGACAACGCGGGACATGTGATTGCGCAGGATCTGCCCGGCCGGCCGATCGAGTACCACGGCACATCCTTTCGTGTGTATATGAAGTCGCCGGCGGACGAGCATTATTTTGGGCTAGGCGATAAACCGGGTCCGCTGGATCGGCGCAACGAGGCGTTTACAGACTGGAATACGGACGCATTTGGGTGGCAGCAGTCGACAGATCCGATCTACAAATCGATTCCGTGGTTCATCACCTTCAACAAAGGCATCTGCGCGGGGATTTATTTCGACAACACGTGGCGTGCGAGCTTTGATTTCAACAAGGAATACCGCGACGGGTATTCGTTCGGATCGGAGGCGGGCCCGCTGGATTTTTATATTCTTTATGGTCCGGAGCCGAAGATGGTAGTTGAGTCCTGGGCGTGGCTGGCGGGCACGACTCCGATGCCGCCGATGTGGGCGCTCGGCTATCAGCAGTCGCGATACAGCTACTATCCCGAGAGCGAGGTAAAGCGCATCGGCGACCGGCTGCGGAGCGAAGGTATTCCCGCGGACGTGATCTGGCTGGATATCGACTATCAATACAAGAACTGGCCGTTCACGGTGGACCCGGAGCGCTTCCCTACCTTCGAGCAGATGGTCAAGGACCTGCGTGCTGAGCATCTGCGAACGGTAGTGATCACCGATCTGCACATCGCCGATCAGCCCCTGGCCAAATACAAGCCGTTTGAAGAAGGAATCGCGGGGGATCACTTTTTGAAAAACCCGGACGGCACGGTTTATGAGGGCGTAGTCTGGCCGGGCAAGGCTGTGTTCCCGGATTTCACGCGCAAAGCTTCGCGCGAATGGTGGGGAACGCTGTATGCGAACTTTGTGAAGCAGGGCGTGGCTGGATTCTGGAACGACATGAATGAACCGGCGATCTTCCTGGTGCCGTCGAAAACGATGCCGGATGACACGCAGCATCGTATCGACGAGCCGGGATTTGCAACGCGTGTCGCAAATCACCTGGAAGTACACAACATCTATGGCATGCAGAATTCGCGCGGGACGTTTGAAGGCCTGCTGAAGCTGGAACCGAACGTGCGACCGTTTGTGATGACGCGCGCGACGTTTGCAGGCGGGCATCGTTACGCGGTGACCTGGACGGGAGACAATTCGGCGACCTGGGATCATCTGCGACAGACGACTCCGCAACTGCTGAACCTGGGGCTGAGCGGGTTTGCGATGTCGGGGGCAGACGTGGGTGGGTTTGCGGGCTCTCCGCAACCGGAGTTGCTGACGCGCTGGCTTGAGGTAGCGGCGTTTCATCCTATCGATCGAGATCACTCCGCGGTGGGCACGCTGCCGCAGGAGCCATGGGAGAACGGGACAGCAGAGGATGTGAGTCTTCGTCGTCGGTACATCGAAGAGCGCTATCGGCTGATGCCTTACCTGTACACGACAGCGGAGGAGATGAGTCGGACGGGGCTTCCGATCATGCGACCGCTGTTTCTGGAGTTTCCGCACGGCGAGGCGGACGGCGGGCCACTGGATCTGAGTACCGGCAATGCCTTCATGGTGGGCCCGGACCTTCTGGTGGCGCAAAGCCCCTATCCCGATGAACTTGACGATTACCAGGTAGCGCTGCCGCCATCGAGTTGGTACGACTACTGGACAGGTTCAAGAATCGATCCAACTTCGGGCCGCAAAGGGATTGATAATGCAGCAATTGCGCAGCCCGAGGTTCACATCCACCGCACTCTGGAGACGCTGCCTGTCTTCGTACGGGCGGGGTCGATAGTACCGGAGCAGCCGCTGGTGCAGAGTACCGACGAGAAGCCGGTCGGACCGCTGACATTGCGCGTGTATCCGCCGACGATACCGGGCGCCGATTGTGAAGGTTCGCTTTATCTGGATGATGGCGTGAGCTACGACTTCAAGAAGGGCGACTATCTACGATTGCATTTTGCGTGCCGGCTGGGTCCGCAGGGGGTGATCGTAACGGTGGCGCCGCGCAAGGGTGCTTTCCAGCCGTGGTGGAAGCTGCTGGCGATCGAGGTATACGGTGTGGCCAAGCCCTATTCCGGCGCAACCGTGACTGCATTGGACCATCCTGGCGCGGCACCGATCTCGACGAACTTCGATGCGGAGCATCATCGGGTGACAGCGTTGGTGGCGGATGATCCGAAGGGATTGCAGTTGCAACTGACGTATTGAGGGGTCGGTGCCGCCCGAATTGCGGGCAGGGACCGGCATCGGCTCGAATCTTGGGGCGAGATCCTCGGAAGCTACTTTTGCATAAAGCAGGCGACGTGCTGATGTTTCCAGACTGTTAACCTAGAAGCATGAAATTCGGCGTTCTAGTCTTTCCGGGGTCCAATTGCGATCACGATACCTACAACGTGATTGCGGAAGTTGCGCAGCAGCCGGTTACCTTCCTTTGGCACGACTCGGAGAGTCTGCAAGGTGTGGACGCGGTGCTGGTTCCGGGCGGATTTGCGTACGGGGACTACCTGCGGACGGGAGCGATTGCGCGTTTTTCGCCGGTGATGCAGGCGGTAAAGAGTTTTGCAGCCGGAGGCGGACTGGTGCTGGGCATTTGCAACGGGTTCCAGATCCTGGCTGAATCGGGGTTGCTGCCGGGGGCTCTCATGCGCAATGCGGGGCTGAAGTACATCTGCAAGCAGGTGAATCTGCGAGTGGAAACTACCAACAGTCCGTTTAGCAATCAGCTGACGAAGGGCCAGGTGCTTCAAATTCCGATTGGGCACATGGAGGGCAATTACTTCTGCACTCCAGAGGACTTGGCGCGGCTGGAAGCCGAGGATCGCATTGCCTTTCGCTACGGGACGACCGCCGGCGAGATTACCATAGATGCAAATCCGAATGGTTCGTTAAGCAATATCGCTGGAATTCTGAACGAGGGTCGGAATGTACTGGGAATGATGCCGCATCCGGACCGCTCCAGCGAGAAACTGCTCGGGTCGTCGGACGGCTGGAAGATTTTCGCATCCATGATTGAGGCACTGGCGACGCGCTGAGGGGTGCGTTCGAAGAAGGAAACCGGGAACCGATGATCGACATCCACACTCACCTGATCTACGGCGTAGACGACGGATCGCCGGATCTGGAAACGTCTATCGAACTGGCTCACACCGCGATCAGCGAAGGCGTCACTCATGTCGTCTGCACTCCACATGCCAGCGAGGACTATCCATTCCAGCCAGAGGTGAACGCAATTCGCCTGGCGGAGCTGCAGGATCGGGTCGGCGACAGGCTCAAGCTCAGCCTCGGATGCGACTTTCACATGAACGCGCAGAACATTGCCGAAGCCATTGAGAACCCATTGCGATACTCGATCGATGGAAAGGGCTATCTTCTGATCGAGTTTCCCGACATGCTGGTTCCGCAGCCATTCGCCGTGTCAATGAGCCGCCTGCAGAACGCGGGCTACACATTGATCGTGACGCACCCGGAGCGGAATCCGGTTTTGCAGGCGGATCCCGAGTTACTGGCGGAGTGGATGCGCGAGGGATGCCTTGTGCAGGTGACATCGGCCTCGCTATACGGGCGGTTTGGAAAGATGGCGAAGGCTTTCGCCGATGCGCTGCTGGAGCGCAGCTGGATCCACTTTTTGGCGAGCGATGCCCATCATCCGGATTGGCGTCCGCTGCACTTGAAGAAGGGCTATGACTATGTGGTTGCGAAGGCGGGCGAAGAGACAGCGCACCGACTTTATGTCAGCAATCCGCAGGCGGCTGTAGAGGGTGCACAGTGGCCTGTGCAGCCTGAGCCGGTCGGGCTTTGGGATATGGTGCCCCTGGAGTTCGAGGCCCAAGCCGATAGCAGAGGACATCGGGCAAACGGGAGCCGAAAAGACTCTGCTCAATCCGAGGGCAAGGGATTCTGGTCTCGTTTGTTTTCGCGGTAAGCGGTGGCCCGACCGAGCATTCTTCTGACAACTGGAGCTTTGTGGAACTGACTGGTCGAGGCTAAAGGCCCAGGCCGCCATCAACGACCAGCACCTGGCCAGTGATGAAATTGCTGGTGGACGCGAAGAAGACCACAGCTTCAGCCACATCTTTTGCGGTGCCGTTGCGCTGCATCGGAGTCTTGGCGGCGAATCGCAGGGTGGCTGACTGACCCTTGTCTTCGTCGAATTCGATCCAGCCCGGAGCAACACAATTCACCGCCACCTCTGGTGCGAAAGACTTGGCCATGGCCTCGGTAAGCATGTGGAGAGCTGCTTTCGACGCACAGTAATGTGCGTGTCCGGGCCATGCGCGCAGGCCGCCAAGCGATCCAATGTTGATGATGCGCCCGCGAGAAGCCCGCAGATGCGGCAAGGCTTCGCGGGCGACGAGAAACGGCCCGCGTGCGTTGGTTTCGAAAACGGCATCCCACTGTTCGAGGCTCAGCTGGTCAAGCGACGCAGATTCATAAATGGCGGCATTATTCACCAGCACATCGAGATGACCATGGAGGTCGATGGAGGCGGCGATCGCGGAGCGCACGGATGGCTCGGAGCGCACGTCGCACTCAACTGTGGCGGCGCGCCTGCCTAACTGCTGGATGAGTTGCAGGGTTTCTTCGGCTTCGGCTTTCGAGCTCCGGTAAGTAAGGGTGATGTCGGAGCCAGCCGCAGCAAGTTCCAATGCAATTTCGCGGCCGATACGCCGTGCAGCGCCGGTGACCAGAGCCGCTTTTCCGATGAGAGTTTGGCTGGTCATCGCGAGTCTCGTGCGCTTGATTCGCCGCAGTTCAAGCAGAGATGACTACTGCGGTTTGGACGGGGGGGGAGTGGATTGGCTGTCGGCAGCGGCCGGCTTGTCCTTTGCCGCGTCGGCAGGTGGAGGATCCTTTTGCCCCGAATCGCCATTTTTGTCGTTCTTTTGCGCGTCTGCATCCTGATCGTGATTTTTGTAGATGGAGTACTGCTCACCGGGCCGCTTGAGGCGAATGCCGAAGGCCATTTCAGACTTGTCGATCTTGTAATCCTGACCGAAGGTCTTATAACCCTTGGCGATGATCTGGAGGCGGACGGTCGAGCCCGTGGGCAGAACGTCAATCACCGATTTCCCGTCTTCGTTGGTCTTGAGCTCCATGTTGCCCTTATCGCCTTCGAGCTCAAAAATCACCGAAGCATTCTCGATGGGCTTGGAGTCGGCATCCCGGATTACTGTGACCTCGATACGCGAAGTCGGCGGTGGGGGCTTGTACTTTCGACCGCGCTGCGACGAATCCTGCGCAGAAAGGCTGATGGCGGAGACCACCACCAGGGCAAACATGAGGGTAAAAAGGCGATAGGAAGCGCGATACAGCATTCCTGCATTGTATCCGTTGGCGGACATCCAATGCGAGAGTGATACGGCGGTCTTTCCTATGTTGTTCTGCGGCTTCAGGATGGAGCGGGCAGGGTGCGCACTTGTATAGCAAGCGCCAGCGTTCGAGGCTGAGAAGAACATCGGAAGCGGGAGAAGAATTCCGCCGGAATGTAAACTGAAAAGAAGAGGTCGCTATGCCAGAGATTCAGCGCAGGAAGACTCCAACGGTCAAGATCGGCAACGTTCGCGTGGGGTGGGAGGTTCCGGTTGTCGTGCAGTCGATGACCAATACCGATACCGCCGACGTCGCGGGCACCATTGAGCAGGTTGCTGCTCTGGCAATTGCCGGGTCGGAGATTGTGCGCGTCACGGTAAACAACGAGGAGGCCGCTGCCGCGGTTCCTGCGATTGTGGAGGGGCTGGATAAGCGCGGAATCCGGGTGCCGATCGCGGGCGATTTTCACTACAACGGGCATCTGCTGCTGAAGAAGTATCCGGAGACGGCGAAAGCGCTGGCGAAGTACCGGATCAATCCCGGCAATGCGTCGATTGGGAAGAAGGACAACGACAACTTCCAAGTGATGGTGGAGTGCGCGGTTGAGAATCAGAAGCCGGTGCGGATCGGCGTGAATTGGGGGTCCTTGGACCAAGCTCTGCTGACACGAATGATGGACGAGAACAATAAGAAGGCCAATCCCCTGCCCGCTCGCGACGTGATGATGGAAGCAATGGTGGTGAGCGCGCTGGAGTCAGCCAAGGCGGCGGAGCAGTTCGGTTTGCGACCGGACCAGATTATTTTGTCGGCGAAGGTGAGCGGCGTTCGCGATTTGATCGACGTGTATACGAATCTTGCGGCGCGATGCAATTATGCGCTGCACCTGGGATTAACCGAAGCAGGCATGGGCGCGAAGGGACTGATTGCTTCGACGGCGGGGTTGGCTCCGCTGCTGCTGGCGGGGATTGGCGATACGATCCGCGTGAGTCTGACGCCGAAGCCGGGCGGAGATCGCACGGAAGAGGTGCAGGCGGCGCAGCAGATTCTGCAGTCTCTTTCGATTCGCAGCTTTATGCCCCAGGTGACGAGTTGTCCCGGATGTGGACGGACGACGAGCACTTACTTCCAGGAATTGGCGGAGCAGATTCAGAGCTATCTGCGTACGTCGATGCCGGCGTGGCGGAAGAAGTATCCCGGCGTGGAAGAGCTGAAGCTGGCAGTGATGGGCTGCGTGGTGAACGGGCCCGGAGAGTCGAAGCACGCCAATCTTGGAATCAGTTTGCCGGGGACGTTTGAAGAGCCTAAAGCGCCGGTGTATGTGGATGGGAAGCTTTATACGACGCTGCGAGGCGACACGATTGTGGCGGAGTTCAAGACGATTCTCGACAACTACGTGCAGAGCCATTATGGGCAAGGGGCGAAGAGCGAGGAATTGGTATCAGCTCGCTAGTCCGGAGTCTCAACAAAGTTGATGCATATCCTTGCTACGCAAAGAAGCAGATTCTTCGCTCACCACCCCCGAACCTGCCCCAAAGAGCAAAGCTCTTCGGGGCCCCTGAAACGTTCAGGCTCCCCGTTCGCTCAGAATGACACTGCCAACTTTTGTTATTAGATTCAGGGACGGACGCTAGATGTCTGAGCCCAAAAAACGAATGGCTCCGCCTAGGCGGAGCCATTCGTGTGGGAATCGGGTGATGCCTTCGGCAACGAATTCTGATGCGTCGATGAAGGCTATTGCGCGCTATGGCTTCCAGAATGCGGCGTCTGCTTTGATCCAGTCGTCGCTTACATAGCTTTGTTTTGGATTGACCGCGAAGATCTCAGAGTGGGAAGTATCGACTGCTTCGCCGAAGAGTGCGTCGAGCTTTGCCATTCCCTCTTCGCCACCGAGAGCTTCAAGGTATTTCTTTTGTCCCATGATGCCATCGTCGATGACAGACATGGATGGATCGCCGGTGAGGGCGACATAGGTGCCACCCGCGCCGCCGTACAACAACCGATACATGCCCCAATGAGCGCTGTCGCCCGCCTTTTCGTGCGCGTCCTTGACCATTTTCACAACTTCATGCCACTCCTTTTCGTGTCCGGGGCGGACATGGAAGGCAAAGACCTGATAGAAGTGGTGGTTTTGCAGGTCGTTGTGGCTGTGGTAACTGAGCTCTTCGTCCTGCACGTACACGGATGAGTCGACTTCTTCAAGCAGTTCGCCATCGGCGAGGCTTGCGCGCTCCACTTCTGCTGCAAACGAGGTGTTCTTCGCCATCAAAGCATTGTCCTTTTCCCACTCCGCGAAGGACGAGTAGCGCGTCATGTACAAGGAGCGCGCTTTGCCGGTCAGGGAGTTCATTCCGACGTAATTCACGGGAAATTTTGCCTGACGATTGGCGGTTACGAACGCGCTTTCAGTTTTGTCGTGTTCCGCGCCGCCTTTGTAGGGCTTGGTGTATTCGCGGGTGATTTGCAGGATGTGAGGTACTGAATTTGTTGATGCTGCATCTTGCGCCGCGGCGAGCGAACTGCCAATAACCGCGAGGGATAATCCAAACAGAATGGGGTTGAGTTTCTTCATAATCAGAAAACCTCCTTGACTTGCCCGGAGATCACTCGCGATTGGGCGGGGGAAGCAGGACGCGTGCGTTCCTAAGCTGACCGATTATCGGCCTCGCACCGGCAATGTGTATACAGCTTAATCACCAAATCTCAGATATGGGTCCTTACTAACCAAAATGGTTTGGTCAGGCGCGCTTGTGTGATCAAGGTACTTTATCGTTCTCGAGGCAAAGCTTAATCTATCTTCATTTCCCGGAAAGGTTCTTGTGCGTTTCGGCCGTTTTGTGTCTTTGCTGATTTATCTAACCGCTCAACTCAGTTTTGCAGCGCAGCCAAAAGCTTGTGTACCTCCGGATGCGGTCTCGACGCTGACCAATAAGAATGTATGCGTCGAAGTCCACGTCTACGACGTGGTGGAGCTTTCGGATGGGACGCGATTCCTGGATGTGTGTTCGCCTGATACTCCGGATGAGCAGTGCAAATTTACGATCGTCAGCTTGCGCGAAGATCGCGAGGATGTGGGCGCGTTGCTGAAATACCGCGACGCGGATGTGCATGTGCGCGGAATTGCGCAGCCGATGCACGGTCGCTATGGCATGCTGTTGAGCCATGCACGGCAGTTCTATGGCGGGCCGCCGAAGTTCAAGCCTAATCCGAAGCTGCTGCATGGGTTCTCGGGCGAGCAGTCGAAGCCGCCGATCGCGGATACGAATCTGCGGTCGCAGGGAGGCCATCGCGCATTTATGAATTCGCGCGATCAGGAAACTTTGCCGGGCAAGACTTCTCGAAATTAGCCAATGCGCCAGGGAATCATGGCTCGCTTGAGCTCCGCGAGTGGGTAGAGAGTGCCACGCCAGGCTACGCCACCGCGCTTCAGGGTGAGGATCATCGAGCGCAGAAATGACCATGCGAGGATCATGACGCTTGGCGCATACAAGATGGCCAACAATGGCGAGATGCCATTCATTTTCCGGTTTGCGTGGAAGCTCATTGCGACGCTGCAATAGAGCGTGACGCACGCGGCCACGCCCCAAGGACCTGCTGCAAGCGCCAACAGCGGCACCACTGCCTGCAGGCACAGCAGAGCGCAGACAACCAGCGTGGTCCCGACACTATAGCGAAAACCGGCAAAAGCGTTCTTCTCAAGCAGACGGACGATCTCCAGCGGTCCTTGAATCCATGCGATCTTTACGAGTCCGGGCCCCAGTGCCATCATCGATTTTCGGCGCAATTCCTTCTTCACAAGCCAGCCCAGAGAAACATCTTCGACAACTTCCATTCGCAAACGTTCCATTCTCCCGAAAGCCTGGAGAGCATCGGCGCGCAGCAGGTTGAAACCGCCGACTCCGAAAAAATCCTTTGCTCCGGGGTCCTGGATCTTCCACATGCGCGCCGCCCATTGACCGAGGGCCTGGATCGCACCTTGCACCCCTGCTGTTAAGGCGCCTTGATGCGTCAACGTGGGCACAAGAACAAAATGATCCGCGCCTTCTCTCGTGGCTGCGCGCAAAGTAAGTTCCAGAGCTTGAGGCGCGAAGGTGACGTCTCCATCGGTGAAGAGCAGCCACGGCGCGCGTGCTTTCGCCAGGCCTAGCGCGAGAGCGTGGGGTTTGCCCAGCCAGCCCGGAGGCAACACTCGATTGTGGATGACTTCGAGAGTGTTCGAGCCCTTGTTCGGACTTGACGCCACCGCATCCATGAGTTCGCCAGTACGATCTTCTGAGCGGTCGTCAACGGCAACGATCTGCGCTCGAACTCCCTTGGAACGAAGGAGCGACTCAAGCGTCGCCTCAATTGAATCCTGCTCGTTGCAAGCCGGAACAATCACAGTCACATCGGGCACGTCGCTTTCGGGAAACGGCGGAAACTGGTTTTGTTCCATCGCGGTCAGGTCCAGAACCGATGCCATCCCACGCAACGCCATTAGCGAGCGATGCAGCCAGCTTAGAGCCATCAACCAAGCCAGAATGGTCAATGCAGGCCGCAGGACTTCGATGGGAATCATTCTGCAAGTATCATGCACGACGGCAACAATCTAGAGTGGGGTGTCTTGAAGTTGCGGTGCGAAACGCGAGCCGACGAGCAGGATGATGCAGGAGAGGACGAGGAAGATGAGCGTCGAGCCGAGGCCGATGCGCAAATTCGAATGATCGGCAATCTTTCCGATGATCTGGGGCGAGAAGGTGTCGCCGAAGAAGTGAATGCAGAACAGATTCACCGATACCGCGGTGGCGCGGACGGGTGCGGAGACGGAGTTGACGATTGCCGTGTTGAGAGGGCCGGTGTTGAGGAAGAGAAAGAATTCGGCGACAAAGAGAGCAGGGAGAGCCCAGCGTGCGGGTCCGAAGAAGAGGAGCACGCCGAAAGGCAGCGTGAGGGCGACGCTCCAAAAGCTGACGAGGTAAAGAGCGCGATGATTGGTGCGAAGCCAGCGCTGGGCGATCCAGCCGCCGACAGCTGTGCCGAGGATGCCGTCGAGCACGGTACTGGCACCGGCGAACTGGCTGGCTTTGGCGACGGAGAGGCCGATGGGGTTGTGCAGGAATTCGGACACCCAGTTGGAAATGCCGCCCATGGCAAAGGTGAGCATGGCGAGCCCAAAGGTAGCAGTGAGGAACGCAGGGTTCCGGAACAGACCGGCTACGGTGGAGCGATCGGCAGTGGGCTTGATGTGATCCTGCGCGCCGCGGACAGGCTCGCTTCCAAACAGTCCGTAGAGCAGCGCAACAATCAGGCCGGGGATGGCGCAGATGAAGAAGGGTTCTTGCCAACCCCACGCAGATCCTATCTGTCCGCCGGCCATGTAACCGAGGGCGGCGCCGACAGGAATTGCGGTGTAAAAGATGGAGAGGATGCGATTGCGATCGCGTTCGGGATAGAAGTCGGCAATGACGGCAGGCGCGAAGATGCCGAAAGAAGCTTCGCCGATGCCGACTACAGCGTGGCGGAAATAGAGCGTCCAGTAGCTGTGCACCCATGTGGTGCTGAGCGTGGCGAGGCTCCACAAAATCGCGCCTGCGATGATGAGCGGTTTGCGGCGGTAGCGATCGCCGAGCCAGCCTGTGAGCGGTGCGGCAAACATGTAGACGAAGAACATGGCCGTGGTGAGCGCGCCCATCTGCTCGCGGGTGGCGTGAAATTCAGCCTGGACGAGGGACAGTTCGCCGGGCAGGATGTAGCGGTCGATGTAGTTGAGAAGGTTGAGAGCAATGAGAAGAATCAGCGTGGCGAGCGCGGGACTGATGCGGGTGCGGGGTGATGCATTGAGGGTCGCCAAGTTGTTTCCTCGCCTATTTGCTTCCAGCTTGTCTTCAGCTTTTCAAACTCGGTGACATTTGTTGTCAGATTACTTCGGGGCGCAGGCAAACAAATTATTCTGTCGGTTTTGGGCGGATACCCTATACCCCCGGTCTCTGTAAGCAATTACCTCGTTTTCATGAGCTTACAGCAAGGGTATGGTTGCAAAGATTTGCCAGTATTGGACTTAGCCGTAGAGATTTGAAATCACAGGAGATAGCGACTACCGGTAACGTGTGACCGAAACTTTCCGGCATTTAGACGGCATCGGCAGACAGTCCTCGTATAGGAATTTGACTCCAGGATGATTATGCGCTTGAGAAGAATAATTACCGGCAGAGGAAGCGAAGGAATCTTGCGAGTGGAATCAGCTGCTTAGTCGAGCAGAAAAACTTTCAGGGCTTGACATTGGGAGCGTGGGCGCTGCTCGTCGCCTGGACCATTATTTGAGAACAAAACGTGCAGCGGTTTAGTCAACGTAGTTTCCGGGAACGCTGTGATTGGCTAGCTGAAGCGACGCATTCTATCCCGCTTCCCGGCGCGAGCGCGACGCCCTTCAAATTGCAAAATGGAACAACCCATACCAAATCACAAACACGAGAAGACTCAGTCCCACTGCAAGGGCACCAAGAAAAGCTTTGACGCTTAGAGCCTCACTCTGAAGAGTCGACGTCCCTATGAGGAGCGAAATCGGTAAATAGAGGACGGATGCGGTAATCAACCCGGGGGAATAGCGATCAAATTTTGCCGTCGTCAGCACGTGGAATAATCCATCCCAAAAAACATTTCCGCTTGACCAAGCGATAAGCAGGAAGACGGCCAACCGCGAACTAGACCTGGAGACCCAAACCGTGAGACCCACCATGATGACAAGAAAAATGGCGTTGTTGTAAGCGAAGGCGAGGTTGTTGAATGAACCGCCAAGCACGTAAGTAACCCATGCTGGAAAACCGCCTCGGTATTCCTCCACGATGTGAAGCGCAAAGGCGACAGGCATAAGCCAGATGAGGCGTCGAAAGGTCTGTTGTTTAAGGGTATCCGTATTCATGTCGCCGTAGCGTCTCCGTTCTTAGAACTTAGGTTAGGAGAACTTCGCAGGTCATGCGAGTATTGTGGCCCACATTTCCCAAGTGTGATTGCAGGCGGAACGAACAACACCCATAAAATGTCGGGGACCACATGTTCCGGTTTGGTAGTGATCCAGGCTGAAGGGGAAAGTCTTGCAATATACTCCGGGTGTATCAAGCGGAAGGGTTCGAGCAATTCCCTCTCCTAACGCGTCTTGTTGTTAGTCTTTGATTCCTTCCAACTCCAAAACTGAGTATGTCATGGAGGATGCATGTTCAAGCCAACTGCCTTGCTTCTCGCAATTGCATCGTGCGCCTGCGCGCAGACGCCGCAGGAGCTTCTTCGGTTGTCGCAAGAAACCTACAAAAGCCCCGATGGATATGAGATCAAAGGAAAGGGTTTCGTGCAGCCTCCCGGATCATCGTGGCAGGTCAGCTTCGATGTGATCATTGCCGCAGCCCCTTCGCCTTTCGACAGCCCGCGTCCTCCCGCAAATCCCGCCGGTCGCGTCGGGGGCCACATGCAATTCGAGAACGTGCTTGGCGGTTCGGATGTGAAGCCGGCAGAGGTATCAATTCCATTTGCGGTAGCCGGATTATGGAGCATCATCGCGGAGAATGTCGAGTCAGTCACCGAGACTGGGACTGAATCGCTGCCCTTAAACGGAACCCCATCCTCCTGCCGAGTTCTTCAGGTCCAATACAAGGCGCGGGCAGACGCTCCGAAATCTGCGCCGGTAAGCTATTCGATCTGCTCCGACAGGCACCTTGTTCTCAAAAAAGTCATGCTCTACGCCACTGGGCGTCACGGGACCGATCCTCCGGTACCGTGGACAATCACCTTTGACACAGCGCAGTTCAATCGTCCCGCACCGCGATGGCTCATCGATATGAAGAATCTTCCGGCTGTGACAAGCAGGAAAGAGTGGATCGACCAGCCTGCGCCCGATTTCAAGCTCCAAGACCTGAACGGCAATAGCGTTGCGCTAACCTCCATGCGCGGAAAGTCCGTCTTGCTCGATTTCTGGTCTATTTCATGCGGCCCCTGCATCCGCGAAATGCCCCTCGTTGAATCAACGGGCGAAGCTCACAAAACCGATCTCATGGTATGGGGAGTTTCATTCGACCAGCCGGACAGGGACAGGAAGTGGCTTCTTCAGCATCAGCGGACTCTACCGACACTTTCTGATGCGGACTTCACTGTCTCTGACCTGTACAAGGTGCACGGAATTCCACCCCTTGTTTTGATCGGTGTGGACGGCAAGGTAAAGAACTACTGGGAAGGTGAAGTTTCAAAGCCCGATCTTGAAGCAGCCATTCAGCAAGCTTCCCAGCACTAAAACCTCATTCATAGAACACACCGTCGCTCGTTGCGGTTGGAAAGTGGGCAACGCGGAAGTTTCGCCACTTGGAACGCCTAGGGCAACCGCAGATCCTTCGCTGCGCTCAGGATGACAGTTCTCCTGGCAAGTGAAGGTCGTGGTTTACAGCGAAATTCCTGAGTTGTGGGCTACTCGGACATAACGCTTCTCTGACTCAATCGGCCGGTATCGACGGGTTGCAACCGCAGTCATACATTTTGGCTGCGCGCCACCCAGACGAATGGAAGTTTTGTGGAGGGTCGTGCTTTCCCACCCTTGCGGAGCTTGGATGGGGCTTCCTCGTTTCGTGGTGTTATCTGAAATTTCGGGTAGATCCTCCGATTGCGCTACGCTTCGCTGAGGATGATACCGCGTAGCTTCACTCTTTGGGACGGGGCCAGCGGGCTTCCACGGTTGTTGCTATGCCGCCGCGGGGGCGGAATTCGCCGCGGACTACGGCCCAGACAGGGTCGCAGGCTTTCGCCACATCTTCGAGGACCTGGTTAACGATGTTTTCCTGAAAGATGCCGAGGTTGCGATAGCTGAACAGATATTCCTTGAGCGATTTCAGTTCGAGGCAGCGGGCGCGAGGCATGTAGCGGATGGAGAGAGAACCGAAATCGGGCAGACCGGTCTTGGGACAGACAGAGGTTAGTTCGGGATCGTCGATGACGATTTCGTAGCCTGGAAATTGGTTCTGCCAGGTTTCGATGGCGGGAAAGGCGAAGTCGAGTCCAGCCTTGGCGTGATCGTCAGTGTATCGGGGCTCCTGAGACATATTCCTATTGTACGAGGGTCAATATGAATAACCTGTCATGTAAGTTTGCACACCATATACGTGTAAATTTCTGCTTCTTAAGGGCTTTGTGGTGAGTCTTATATACTGGCCTTGGTCGCCTGCATGGTTACAGAAAGAAAGCAATTGGACCGCAAATGGCTTTGGTTCGGTGCGGTCATTGTTCTTATTATTGTCTATTTTGTCGCTCGATCACTTACGGGGGATCGCTTGCTGGTGCGTGCGGCGCAAGTCTCAAGGGAGCCATTGTCGACAACGGCCAGTACCAATGGGAGGGTTGAACCTGTTCAACCCATTGAGATTCATGCTCCTATACCAGCGATCGTGAAAGCGGTGTACGTCCAGACCGGCGACACCGTTCCGGCAGGAAAGCTGCTGATGCGACTGGATGATGTGGACGCCCGAGCGAAGCTGGCAAGCGCAGACAGCGCGGTGAAGTCGGCCCAGGCAAGCCTTGAGGCGGTTATGCAGAATGGCACGCTGGAGCAGAGACAAAGTGTCTCCGCGGAGATTGCGCGCGACAAGCTCGACCGGGACCAGGCGCAGCGTGACCTCGACGCGCTGGTGAAATTGAGCTCGACGGGGGCCGCGGCTCCGAGCGAAGTGGCTGGGGCTCGGCAAAGGCTGGCGACGGCCGAGGCCAATCTTCATGCCGCGGAACAAAGTGCGCAAAGCCGCTATTCTCCTGCCGAGGTTGCGCGTGCGCAGTCGGCGCTGCAGGATGCAGTGGCCAATCGCCAGGTGGCTCAGCAAGTACTCGCGCAGACTTCAGTTCATGCTCCGTCAGCGGGCACCATCTACAGCCTGAATGTAAATGCGACGGAGTTTGCGGAGCAGGGTAAATTGCTGCTGCAGATGGCGGACCTGCGTCATGAACGGGTTCGCGCCTACTTCGACGAACCGGAGATTGGAATGCTTGCCGTGGGCCAGCCGATCCTGATCAAGTGGGATGCAAAACCGGGAGTGGTCTGGCACGGTCACATCGAACGCATTCCCATCACTGTTATCACGTATGGAACGCGCAATGTCGGCGAGGTTCTGATTCACATTGACGATAGCGACAGCCAGCTCCTTCCGGATACCAATGTCACCGTGACGGTCACTACGTCTAGTGAATCAAATGCATTGAGCATTCCCAGAGAAGCGTTGCGATCAGAAAACGGCAAAACCTATGTCTTCAGGATCGATGGCGACGAATTGAAAAAGACCTTTGTGGTGACGGGAGCACTGAACCTTACACAGGTTGCCATTCTTTCTGGACTGAAAGACGGTGACTGGGTTGCCACGGGGACAATGACGGGCGTACCCCTGCAAGAGGACATGCCGATCAAGAGAGTCCGGTGAAGAACGTACTTGCGATGGAATTGCTGGCCTTTCTCGCTACCAATGCGTCGACCAAGGTCCCAAACTACGGCGACTTCATACTGGAGCGCTGGGATGATGCTGTGAACGAATGCGAACACGCGGTGAGCCTCAACGCACAAAGCGCGACGACGACCGGAGTTCTTGCGGCAAAAATGCTTGATGAGTATTTCGCAGATTTTGCAAAGACAGAAAAAGGACCGGCCTTTGCAGCCTGCACGCGGCTTGACCATCTCAAGGCCAGGTTGGGCGACAAGAATGGGGCGTGGCAGGCCCTTAAACTTGCGGATGATTACAAGCCGGCATCGGGGCTGACATTTTGATTCCTTCCCAGCCATCGTCGAATTGCGCGGGACTGCGGAGGGCGGTGGTCCGCATCGCGATTCTGACAGGAGTCGCGGCGATGATGACGGGGACGCCGCTGAGCGCGCATGCGCAGGTGTCACTGAAGACGGTGGTGGACCTGGCGCAGCGCAACAGCACCGGAGTGCGCGCGGCCGCGGCCGACGTGGACAAGGCGAACGCGCAACTGTCGGAGACCAAGGATACGGTGATTCCCACCGTCAACGTCGAAACCGGATTGCCGGTCTTTCCGGAAGTGGGTTACACCGGTTCTCCACCCTCTATCTGGAGCGTGACGGTACAGTCGCTGGTCTACAGCATTCCCCAAAAGCGCTATTTCGATGCCGCTGGATACGGGCTTCGAGCAGCAAAGGCGCGGTTACTGGATGCGCGCCAGCAGGTGGCGCTGGATGCTTCGACGGCCTACGTCGAGCTCGACACTGTCAATCAGGAGCTGGCAGATGTGCAACAGGAGGAGCAGTTCGCTGCCCGGCTTGTCGAGATCGAAGTGCAGAGGACCGAGGCGGGAGTCGACCCGTTGAGCGAGCAGCTGCAGGCAAGGCTCACGGCCGCGCAGATCAAGCTGAAACGTCTGCATCTTGAGACGCGTGCTGCAAACCTGGAGAATCAGCTCGAGACGCTTACAGGTCTGCCGCCGGGTTCGATCAAAGTCGATCATACGAGCATTCCGGAAATTCCCCAGGTGCGCGGTGACCTGACTGCCCGTGAGATCGAGGGAGTGAAGGCGTCGCATTTGTTGGCGACATCCAAGGCGCTGCAGGCCAAGGGTGATTGGGAGACGAACTACTTACCGGAATTGCGGTTCTCGCTGGAGTACCTGCGCGTCACGACCCTTCTGAACAGTGTGAACCAGTACTTTAAAACTGATCTGCCGGCCAACAACTTTGCCTCCGGGATTTCGATAAATCTTCCACTCCTCGACATGGGCCGGCGCGCGAGGGCCAAGGAGTCTGCCGCCGATGCGCTTCGCTCAAAGATCGAGGCTGAGCAGGCTGAAAAGCAGAATGACCTTGCAATTGCCGACCTTAGCGGAAATATTCGCGAGCTAGATACGCAGGCGGAGATCGCTAGCTTAAAGCAACAGATCTCGGACGAGCAGCTTAAGACGGTGTTGACACAGTTGGAGTTAGGCAATGGATCTGGAACTGGACCGGGTTCTACGCCGCCCATAAGCCCGAAAGCCGAGCAGCAGGCTCGGATCGATGAACGGCAAAAGGCCGAAGATGCGTTGGATTCGGGATTTGAGCTGGCAAAGGCTCGGCTTAACTTGCTGCGCGCCCTGGGACATATGGATGACTGGCTGCACGAACTGAAGGCCAAGTAACCATAGGAATACACACCTCAAAGCCGCGTAAAAACAAGCTAACTGATAGAATTGAAGGGATGCCTATGCCTCTTAAAACCCTCTTCCTCAACCCGCCTTCGTTTGAGAATTTCGACGGTGGCGCAAGCTCGCGCTGGCCTGCAACGCGCGAAATCGAATCGTACTGGTACCCTGTGTGGCTCACTTATCCGGCGGGTCTGCTGGAAGGATCGCGCGTGCTGGATGCGCCGCCGCATCACGTATCGGCGGACGAGACAATCAAGATCTGCAAGGACTATGAGTTCCTTGTCCTGTTCACCTCAACGGTGGGATGGGAGGGCGATCAACGCCTGGCCGAAGCCATCAAGGTGGCAAATCCCGCGATTCGGATTGCCTTCGTGGGACCACCGGTGACCACCGACCCGGATCGCGCGTTGAACGAGTGCGCGGTGCTGGATTTCATTTGCCGGCGCGAATTCGACTTCTCCGTAGTGGAGTTTGCGCAGGGCAAGCCGCTGAACGAGATTCTCGGGATCAGCTACAAGAAGGACGGAAAGATCATCCATAATCCGGATCGTCCTCAAGTTGAGGATCTGGACGCGATGCCTTGGGCGACGAAGATCTACAAGCGGGATATGGACGTGACCAAATACAACGTGCCGTTCCTGCTGCATCCGTATATCGCGCTTTATTCGACGCGAGGCTGCCCGGCGCAATGCACCTTCTGCCTGTGGCCGCAAACGCTGAGCGGACACGCGTGGCGCAAGCGCTCGACGGATGACGTGGCTGCGGAGTTGAAGTGGGCGCATGAGAACTTCCCGCATGTGAAGGAGTTCTTCTTCGACGACGATACGTTCAACATTCAGAAGGGCCGTACGATTGAGCTTTGCGAGAAGTTGAAACCTCTCGGGATCACGTGGAGCTGTACCTCCAGAGTTACGACAGACCGCGAGACGCTGAAGGCCATGAAGGATGCGGGATGCCGCTTGCTGATCGTGGGATTTGAATCGGGCGATCCGCAGATTTTGAAGAACATCAAGAAGGGCGCGACGGTAGAGCGGGCGCGGGCGTTTGCGAAGGATTGCAATGACCTCGGCCTGGTGATTCACGGCGACTTCATTCTTGGCTTGCCGGGCGAGACAAAGGAGTCGATCCGCAATACGATCAACTTTGCGAAGACACTGGATTGCGAGACGATCCAGGTGTCGATTGCGCATGCGTATCCGGGAACGGAGTTTTACGACTACGCAAAGGCCAACGGCTTCATCACCAACGAGAAGATGGAAGACGGCGGCGGCCACCAGATGGCGCACATCGAATATCCAGGGCTTCCAGTCGACTACGTAATGGAGATGGTGCACCGCTTCTACGACGAGTATTACTTCCGTCCGAAGGCGGCGTTCCGCGTGGTGTGGAAGGCGATTGTGAACCGTGATGTGCCGCGACTCTACGTTGAGGCAAAGGCGTTCATGAAGCTTCGCGCAGAGCGCAATAAGGCGGTCAAGCAGAAACGCAGTCAGCCGGCGAAGCCAGCTGCACCGGTCAACGCGGGCGCGTAACGGGCGTCTGGTATTCAGGGGCACGAAACGTCACATCGGAGGGGGGCGGCGCGCTGCGTCAGCCCTCCTTTTCTTTTGCGGGAAAGGATGCCGCGGCAGAACGCATGGTTCATCATCGGCTTTCGTTTAACCAATACTTGATCCTGGCCTTTGTCTCGGTGAGCGTGCCGCTGGGCGATGCTGCCCTTTCGCACGGGATGACGAGCCTTCCGCCGATTTCGCTGGCTCATCCGCTGACACTGATCGGCGCGGTGTTTACTCCGTGGATCGCGCTGGGGATTGTGCTGCTGATCGGATATTTTGCGAGCTACCTGACGGCGCTGTCGTGGGCGGACCTGACGTTCGTGATGCCGGCTACCGCGCTGGGGAATGTGTTTGTGGCGCTGCTGGCGCACTTCTGGCTACGCGAAGACATTTCATGGATGCGCTGGATGGGGATCGTAATGATCACGGTGGGCGTGGCGTTTGTGGCGCACGGACCGGCGAATACCACTGTGCTTACGAATGCGCCGACAGCCCTGACTGCGGAAGAGATGGACGCGGAAGAGGCCGGACGGTGACGATGTCAGGGGTGCTGGCACAGGCGTCGTTCTGGAAGGCCGCGGGGATGATCGCGACGATCGTGATTACTTCGTCTACAGGCGAGGTGCTGACGGCGGCAGCGATGAAGTCGATGGGCGACCTGGATGACATTCGTGCCAAGAGCGGGTTAGCTGGCGCGATCAAGGCCGTGGTGACGTCACCGCTGTTTGTGGGCGGAATCTTTTTTATGGCAATGGCGTTCTTCTCGCTGCTGTATGCGCTGAACCATATGAACCTGAGCCTGGTGGGTCCGGCTGCGGCTTCGCTTACACTCGTTCTGAATACGGTGGCGGCGCAGTTGTTTCTGCGAGAGAAAGTGGATCGACGGCGGTGGACGGCGGCGGCGCTTGTTTGCGTGGGGGTTTATTTTCTGGCGCATTGAAAGGCAGCCGTCAGTTATCAGCTTTCAGCCGTTAGCTTGGGTGTGCAGTTCGAAGCTTACTCTCTGAAAGCTAGTCAATAGGGGCCAGAAACTTCATCAGGCCTGTAGGTTTCAGATCTTTTTCGAAGGGACGCACCGCCTCATCGGTGGCATCGCTCAATACTTCTGCTGCGAGATGACCCGATCGGGCGGCGCTCTCCATCGTCGAAGGCCAGCCGGTATCGATCCAATCGCCGGCGAGATAGAGATTGGGCCACGGCGAGTCGACATAGGGGCGCGCTGCATCGATGCCGGGGGGGACGCCGAAGGTGGCGCGGACTTCCTTGATGAGTGCGGCTTTTTCCAGCTTGGCTTCTTTGATGGATGGGAAGAACTCAGATAGTTCTGCGAGCGCTTGATCAATTGCCTGCCGCCGTTCGAGGGCGGCAAATTTTCTTGAGGCGGACTGGACCAATTCAAGGTAGCTGCCTTTGGTTTTACGCCACGGCTGCAGGACGCTCTTGTTGTACAACCAGTGGATTTCGCGATCGAGAAGGACGGCGTGGGGGAGATCGGTGATTTCGCGATCGAACCAGAGATGGACGCTGCAAATCGGCCAGTGGGTTAGCGAATCAATCTGGCGGGCGAGATCTTCGCTGTGCGGTGCGGGCGGCAGATGCGGCAGGAGTTTCTGCATCGCTTCGAAAGGCAGCGCGATGATCAGGAATTCAGAGACGAGCATGCCAGTGCGGGTGTTGATGGTCCATTGAGAGACTTCTTCGTCCCACTCGGCAGATTCGACGTTGGTGTTGAGGTGGAGCTGCGCTCCGTGATCTTTGAGGAACCGCGCAGCACCTTCATAAAGTTCGCTGAGGGGAACGGAGCTCATGCCCATGGCGCCGGCTTCGGCGGAGTTCATAAAGAGTTCACGGATTACCTTGGCGGCATAGGAGACGGCGATAGCGTCGAGATCGGCATTGAGAGCGCTAGCGATGACGAGACGCCAGAAGCGTTCGATGGCGCCGGGAGTCTGCTTGTGGCGAACAAGCCAGGCAGATAAAGATTCTCGGTCATCCTGGATTGGCTTCATCATGGTGCGGAAGGCGCGGGCGAGGGCAAGCTTGTCAGCAACTGTGAATGCGTGGGCGGCAAGAAGCTTTGGGAGGCCATGCAGCGGAGCGGGCAGTGCGGAAGGACCAAGTTTCGAGCGCCGGCCGCCGGGCTCTATCATGGTCATCTCAGTGGTCCAATGGATTTTGTTTTCTACGCCGATGCGTCTGTAAAAGCCGATGATGTTGGTGCAGCAGCCGAAGAGGACGTGCTGGCAGTTGTCGATGACTTCGTTGACGCCGGGATGCAGGTAGGAGGAGGCGCGGCCGCCGAGGTAGCCACGGCGCTCGACGAGTTGCACCCGGTAGCCGGCTTCGGCGAGGGCGCAAGCGGCGCTCATGCCGGCAACGCCGCCGCCGATGACGGTGACGGTGCGAGATGCGCTTTGTTTGGGCGTCGCGTGCAAGTGTTCCCTCAAGGGCTTCGTTTCAATCGGAGAGGATTAAAAGCAGATCCTTCGCTTCGCTTACCCCACGAACGATTCTCATTCGCAGGGCCCCAAGCTGCTCCGCTCAGGATCACACAGTACGAGAGATTTGAGCGTTATGGAGAAAGACGCGCGATTGCCATGCGGGCCATTCCTACGGCCAGGATTTCTAGTTTCTGGAGGGTTGGGACGCTGATGCGACGCGAAAAGACATCGTAGTCTGCGCGGCGAATCCGTTTCAAAAGGCCGCGGTAGATCCTTACCAATACCCATAGGGCGGCGCGGCTCTCGCTATCGATGAGCGGAAGCAACTTGTCAGCGGACGCGTAGTAGGCTTCTGCACGTTGGCCGATATCGGCGAGAAGAGCGCGTTCGTTGGGCTTGGGTGGCGTGGCTTTATTGCGATGCAGGATCGCATCGAGGGTCACGTTGTGGGCGGCAAGATCTTCGAGGGGCAGGTAGACGCGGCCGCGTTCGGCGTCTTCGGTAACGTCGCGGAGGATGTTGGTGAGTTGGAAGGCTACACCGGTTTCTTCGGCAAGTTTCTCCGCTGCTGGGTCGGTGTAGCCGAAGATGCGGATGCAAACGAGACCGACGACGGATGCGACGAGGTAGCAGTACTGATAGAGGTCGGCGAAGGTTGCGTAGGTGTCGGGCGCGTCTTCTTTGGGGCCTTCGGTGGGATTTGCTTTGAGATCGGAAGTGGTTCCGGCAATGAGTTCGTCGAGAAGGTTGAGGGGGATGTTAAAGCGCTGCGTGGCATCGCGAACGGCGATGAAAACGGGGTTCTGCGTCGCGCCAGTTTGCGAGGCGCTGCGCCAGGCAGCCTGCCACTGCTCGAGATCCAGAAGGCGCTGTTCGCGAGGAACGCTTTCGTCGTCGGAGAGATCGTCGGCCTTCCGCATGAAGGCGTAGATGGCGCAGATGGCGTTGCGGCGTGGCTCAGGAAGCGCGACGAAGGCGTAGTAGAAATTTTTGGCTTCCCGTTTGGCGATGGCCCTGCAGGTTGCGTACGCGGCGTCCAGTGTGATGGCTTGCGGCATCTCTTGCGTCAAGCGGCTTTACCCCTTGATACCCCGAGGCGCAGGAACGGTAGAAACTTTCCGCTTACGGCGCGCAATGCAAGCCGCAGCTTGGTTCCTTTGGAAATGGCCGGGCGGTCGCTGAGCACATCATAATCCTGATGCTCGATAGCGTTGAGGATTTCGAGGCCTCCGCGGCTGAACAGATCGAGATCGAGGGCGAGATCGCGGTTGACCATCTGGATGAGAGGCAGGCCCTGATGGAAGAGATTGCGGGCGAAATCGACTTCGTATTTGAGGAGAGCGCGGAATTCGGGGGTTGCGATTCCCTGCTGGATGGTGACGTCGGTGACGCCGAAACGCTGCATGTCGTCTTGCGGGATATAGACACGGTCCTTGGCGAAGTCGACCCGAACATCCTGCCAGAAGTTGGCGAGTTGCAGGGCGGAACAAGTTGCATCGGAGAGGCGGAAGCGTTCTTCGTCGGTGTATCCACATGTGTAAAGGACGAGGCGGCCTACGGGGTTGGCGGAGTAGCGGCAGTATCCGAGCACATCCTGCATGGTTGCATAGCGCGTAACGGTCTGGTCCTGGCGGAAGGCGGTGAGCAGATCGGCGAAGGGTTCCTTTGGAATCGAACAGGCGTGAATTGTCTCGGCGAGGGCGACGAAAACCGGATGGCGCGAGCGGCCTTCATAGCAGGCGTCCAGTTCCCGTCCCCACAGATCGAGAAGGGCTAATGACTGCTGGGTGTTGCCGACTTCGTCCCCGAGATCATCGGAGACGCGGCAGTAGGCGTAGATTGCGTGGAAGTGGGGACGCAGGCGTTCAGGTAAGAACCAGGTGGCGACATGGAAATTTTCGTAATGGGTTTCGGCGAGGTGTTTGCACCAGGCGCGGGCTTCTGCGAGCGTTGGAGCCTCGTCGGGAATGCGATAGGAAGCCGGAAGCGCGGCCCAGCCAAGCGCGATGAGGGATTGTTGCTCCGATTCTCTTTCGGCTATTTGTTGTGGTTGCGCCACAGTTCCCTCAGGGGCCAAAGCCCTCTTAATTTTATTGCGTTTTTGCGGAGTGTCTGGACGGTGCCCTTGCCCAAATCGAAAAAGCAACAGCAGATCCTTCGCTCCGCTTACTCCACAGACTATCGTCCGCAGGGCCCCAAGCCGCTCCGCTCAGGATGACACGCTCATCAAGCAGGTGAGCATTTCATGGGACAATCGCGGTTTTTATTTCGCTGCTGCGATTCATCAGCTTCTCAAAGACGCGATTGAGTTCGTAGAGGTGGGCGTGACCCGTGATGAAGGCACTGGCTTGAAAACGGCCGCTGGCGATAAGGTCAAGAGCTTTGCGGCACATGGCTGGCGTGTGGTGAAACGTTGCGCGCAGGGTGATGTCGCTGTAGTGAATGCGGTTGGTATCCAGCGTAACCTGTGTGCCAACGGCGCATCCACCGAAGAAGTTAACCGTGCCGCCTTTGCGCACCATTTCTACAGCTTCATCCCAGGCCTCGGGAACGCCCACGGCCTCGATGGCGATGTCGACGCCGCGATTTTTCGGGGTAAGAGCGCGGGTATCACGGATGGCTTTGCGGATGCTGCTCGTCTGGATTACATGCGCGGCGCCAAGCTGGCGGGCGGCTTCAACCTGTCCATCGTGCTTGACGATGGCGATCACTTCGCAGCCGGCAAGCGCGGCCACGTGAAGGATCATGAGGCCGAGCGGACCGCCTCCGATGATGGCTACGGTCGCTCCGGGATAAGGCCGGGAATCTTCGAATCCGTGGACCGCGCATGCCAGGGGCTCAGTAAGCGCAGCGTGCTCGAGCGGAACGTGGTCTGGGATGTGCAGTGTGTTCTTGGCCACGATGCGCGCTGGGACGCGGATGAACTCGGCGTAGGCTCCGTTGTTGAAGAGTAGATCGTCGCACAGGTTTTCCTGCCCGTGCATGCAGAAGTAGCACTCGCCACATGGTGCAGAGTTGAGCGCCACCACACGGCTCTCGTTGGGAAAACCTTTAACTCCCTCCCCTACCTCGACGACTGTCCCGGCCAATTCGTGGCCGAAGAGTGCTGGAGGGACGATCATGCGGGCATGGTAACCGCGGCGGAAGACTTTCAGGTCTGTTCCACAGGTGAGAGCAGCGCCCACGCGGACAATTAGTTCGCCGGGCGCTGCCCGAGGAACCGGCACATCTTCAATCCGAATGTCCTGGCGGCCGTGGAGGACCGCGGCCTGCATGGTTCCCTGTCGCAGTTGGCGAGCGGATTCAACGGTATTACGGCCAACCTGAATGACCTCTTCAACGGTGCTCCGGCCAACGTGCAGCACTTCTTCGACGGTATTGCGACCGATCTGGAGCACATCTCCGACGGTGCTGCGGCCAACCTGGAGGACATCCTCGACCGTCGAACGGCCGCGTTGAATGGTGTCCTTTACGGTCTTTGGCATCGATTCCTCCACGAGTGGCTCTGGAAATGCACACTCGCTGGCTGAGTCCGGAAGCTAGCGCGATTGAGACATCCAACACCTGAGGAGGAGCCTTGGAAAGGACGCCAGCGCAAGTCGGTCAAATGGTCCATCACTTTGCTCCTGAACCGGAGACAGGCTCGATCATAATCTTCATCGAGTCGGCTTTGGGGTGGGATGCGACATCGATTGCCACAACGGCCTCATCGAGCGGGAAACGATGCGATATGAGTTGAGTCAGGTCAAATCCGTTACGGTATCCGCCATAGACAAGGTCTGTGACCTCGTCGAGAAGATTGAATGAAGACGAGTAGGACCCCATCAGGGTCTTCTCGTCCATACAAACCGTGCCTGGATCAAAAGTTGCGTCGCCGCGCTGGGTCTGGGCGAACAGCATGACTTTACCGCCGCAGCGTGCCGCATCCATGGCAGTCTTGATAAGGGCGTTTCCGCCGACGGCGAGAATGACTGCATCGGCGCCGCGGCCATCTGTCTCGGCTAAGACGCGCTCGACCACGTTTTCGCTGCCTGCGTGGATGGGGTTCTTGAGCCCATATTTCGCGGCGATGGCGTGGCGTTCAGGATAAAGGTCCGAAGTGAGCACGCGGGCGCCGGTGCGGCTGGCGAGCACAGCATGCATCAGGCCGATGGGCCCCTGGCCGATGACGAGCACGGTGTCATCGGAGTGCAGGTTGAGCATCTTTACGCCTTTCAGCACGGTGTTGACGGGCTCGAGAAAGGCGGCTTGTTCGAAAGGGATGTCGTCTGGAATGGGCACTACGCCGCAACTGGAGGCGACCCAATCCATCACGCGAATATACTCCGCGAATCCGCCGCCGGAGGGCTCGAAGCCTGCGGTGACACCGACTTTCTTGTAGAGCGGGCATTGGGCCGGGGTGCCTTTCCGGCAGTAGAAACACTCGCCGCAGGGTACGTGGTGGTGAACGACCACGCGCTCGCCGCCTTGAAAGCGGGTTACGCCATGGCCGACTGCAACGACTGTTCCGGACATCTCGTGGCCGAAGATGCGGGGGGCAGAGTGGGAGCCGGTATGGATCTTCTTCAAATCCGTTCCGCAGATGCCGCATGTGGCGATCTTGATAAGCAATTCACCGGGTCCGATGGAGGGCACGGGAACAGTCTCGACACGCATATCATTGATGCCGCGATAGACTACGGCGCGCATGGTCGTGGGGACCCGGGTGGCGATTTGGTTTTGGGCGTTGCTGGTCTGGGTAGCCATCCGTGTTGGTGTGACCTCATTCATTTAAAAGCTCGTGGAGCCTGTCGGCAATGCTTTGGGAAGCCTTTCTACTATTTTCGCCCATTTTGACGAGTGGGGGCCATAGCCAAGGCCTGAGGAGAGCAAAAAGTACAAACTTCGGGGTCTGAAACTGGCCATTTTCGTCGATAAAGCGGTTGAAATCGGGCAGTTTAGCGTCGAGAGGGTCGCTGACACCCTTGATTGCGTAGAACGGGATGCTGCGCATGGCGGCGAGGCGCGCGATGGCGGCGGCTTCCATGTCGACAAGAGAGGCTTTGTAAGCGGTGGCGAGGCGGCGTTTTTCGGGCTCGTCGGCTACGCGGGGGCTTGTGGCAAGCCAGAGCGGGCCGGCACCGGCGTCACAGTGGAAGCGCTCGCCAGTGCGGGCGTCGATGACACCGGCGCAATTATGGGCACTGCCCCCAGCTACATCGGGAGTGAGAGCGCCAGCCCAGCCAATGGAAATGACAAGGTCGACTGGGCCACCGTCTTCGATTCCGGCGAAGGCACGAGTTGCAGCGTCCAGGCCGGCTCCAGCGCATGCGGCGATCCACTCCTCCTCTTCAGTACGCTGGGCCCAGAAGTGGATGGTGCCGCGTGTGGAATGCGGCCAGCTGCGGACGATCGGTGCGAGTTCGCCGGGCATGGCGGCGATGATCGCGACTCGGGTCATGGGAGCCCTGCTGATTCGGATGCGTGCTCTTCCGCCCTTGCTGCGCAAGAATGGGGCCCCTGTCTTTGGTCGAGCGAGGGAGCCCTAAGAGCAACTACAGATCCTTCGACTTCGTTCGCTTCGCGAAGTTCGCTCAGGATGACATGCGCGGAATGGAACGGCGGGTGACTTGTCATGGGGCGTAGCCGTTGGCGCGAAACCATTCAATGGCGGCGCGCATGGCGGGGTAGACGGGGACGATGCGGAAGCCTAGTTCCTGCTGGGCGCGGGCACTGGAGGCAAACATCTTTTTGCGGCCCATGCGAACTTCTTCCAGCGTCGCGCGAGGCTCTTTGCCACGGATGCGACCGGTGATCCACTCTTCGAAGAAGGCGTAAGTGGCAGCGATGGCGAAGGGGATTTCTGTCGTTGGCGATGGAAGGCCGGTAATGGCTGCCATCTTGTCGAGGATCTGCTTGAGGGTGAGGTTCTCGCCTCCGAGAATATAGCGACGACCGGGCGTACCGACTTCGAGGGCCGCCGCGTGAGTGCGCGCGACTTCTGCGACGTCAACGAGGTTGAGGCCGGTGTCCATGTAGGCGGGAAACTTGCCGTTGAGAAAATCCAGAATGATCCGGCCGGTGGGGGTGGGTTTGGCGTCGTTGGGACCGATGGGGGAGGTGGGATTCAAGATGATGATCTGCTGGCCGTCCTGGGCAGCAGCAATGGCCTGCTGCTCCGCCAGGAATTTGGAGCGTTTGTAGTGGCCGACCATGTCGTCGATGGTGACGGGCGTATCTTCGTTGACGACGATGCCGTCAGTGCGGAAGGCCATGGTGGCAACCGAAGAGGTGTAGACAACGCGGCGCACGCGGGCTTGGCGGGCGAGCCTCAACAGATCGCGCGTGCCGTCGACGTTGGCGCGGTACATCGCGTCGGGATCCCGGATCCAAAGGCGGTAGTCTGCCGCGACATGCATTACCGCGTCGCAGCCTTGGATCGCAGGCCCATAGGAATCAGGCGTGGCGAGATCGCCGACGACGGTATCGCCGGGGATGCCTTCGAGATTGGAGAGTTTGCTGGATTTGCGAACCAGGAGGCGGAGATCCGCACCCTGATCGGCGAGGGCTCTGGCCACGTGATGCCCGACGAATCCGGTGGCGCCTGTCAGGAAGATCTTCATAGCAAGGTGCGAAGACCTATTTTAAGGCGTTAGGCTCGGGGCCTGTTGCCGGCGGCTGGTCAAGGAGCTGAGCGGATTGAAGCGATTGTATTGTTTTGCCCGATCATTGCTTGGTGTCGGCGAACGGCTGCCTCGCCCCTGGCATCGCCCACGGCGCCATAGAGCGCGAGTGCGTGCTGGAAGGCCAAAGCCGCCATCTCCGGCTTCTTGAGTTTCATCCAGATGATTGCGGAGATGTCGAGACTATTGGCCTCGGAGGAGCGGTCGTCCAGAACCTCCAGCTTGGTGATGGACTCCTGCAAAAGGTCCAGCGCCTTGTGCGGATCATTCATCAGAAATCCGTAGGCGGACGCAAGGTTGGAGAGGGCGAACGCTTCACCGCGTTGATCTTGCCTGACTCGGTAGTTGTTCAGCGCCATGTTGAGATACTCGACACTCCTCTTTCTATCCCCGACCATGAGATAGGAAAGGCCGAGATTATTCATGACAGGTGCTGCTTCCCCTGATTTGCCGGGATCTTCCTGATAGAACTTAAGAGAATCGCGGTAAAAGGCGATTGCCCGGTCAGGAAAGCCCCACTGGCGATAGACATCGCCAATGTGTCCAAGCGTGGTTGCCTGGAATTCCTTGTTTCCGAGTTCGCGCCAGATAGTAAGCGCCGATTGAAACAGCTCGAAGGCCTTCTGATATTGTCGTGCTTCGCGGTAGCAGTTTGCCAGTGCCGAAAGCGTGTGAGCCTCGGCCTGACGATTGCCAGCTTGCCGATATTGGTCAAGAAAGTCTGTGAGGGTTTTCACCGCGAACTGGCTTTGAGCGATAGTTGTCGCCGTATCAGCAGATGTGGTGGAAGGAGTCGCATTGGTTTTCGGCGAGAGTTTGCGGGCATCAGGGGGAGGACTGTCAGGCGTGGGGGCGGCTGATGCAGTTTCGCTGGAGGACGATCTGAGTTGTTGCGCATGGAGCATCGTTGCTGCGAGAAGAACGGATGCAACCACCGCAAGTACCAACAGAGTGGGGAACCTCTGCAAGCGCATGAGGTGACCTCCGGATTGGTGTTCCCGAGCCTTGTGATGCAGCGAACGTGATTTCGGTGGCAATGGGAAAACCAATAGTGAGTGAATTGGAAAGGAGCGGCTCTCAGAAGGCGGATTTCAGTCGGACAGAGGATCGAATTAACATAAAAGACAATGTGTTCCTTTAAACAGAAGAGAGCGGCTGTTGTCCTCCTTAGTGGAGGATTGGATTCCGCGACAGTGGCGGCGGTTGCACGGAGCGAAGGCTTCGAGGTGCACGCCCTTTCATTCGCGTACGGACAACGACACAGCTATGAACTGGAAGCGGCGCGGCGCGTGGCGGCTTCGCTGGGTGTGGCCCAGCATCGGATTGCGACAATCGACTTGCGGGTGTTTGGCGGATCGGCGTTGACGGACGACATTGATGTGCCGAAGGGCCGGGACAGCGCAGAGATGGAGCATGGAATTCCGGTGACGTATGTGCCGGCGAGGAATACGATCTTTCTTTCGTTTGCGCTGGCATGGGCCGAAGTACTTGGCGCGAGCGATGTGTTTATTGGCGTAAATGCGCTGGATTACAGCGGATATCCTGACTGCCGGCCAGAGTTTATTCGGGCTTTCGAGACAATGGCAAACCTGGCGACGAAGGCTGGCGTGGAGGGGCGGCAGAACCTGGTGATTCATGCACCGCTAATGCAACTCACGAAGGCACAGATCATCCGTAAAGGGATAGAACTGGGCGTGGACTACAGTCTTACGAGCAGTTGCTACGATCCTGCGCCGGATGGGATGCCCTGCGGACAATGCGATTCGTGTTTCCTGAGGCGAAAGGGATTTCGCGAAAACGGGATTCACGATCCCCTGCCCTATCCAGATCGAAAGAACAGTCAATGAGCTACGCGGTCAAAGAGATCTTCTATACGTTGCAAGGCGAAGGAGCGCAGGCGGGGCGTGCGGCAGTGTTCTGCCGGTTTGCGGGATGCAATCTGTGGTCGGGACGAGAGAGCGATCGTGCGTCGGCGATTTGCCGGTTTTGCGACACGGAGTTTGTTGGCGTTGACGGGGAGGGCGGAGGCAGGTTCGAGACGGCGCGCGACCTGGCGGAGGCGATTCGCGCGACGTGGCCCTTGCGGGAAGCGGAAGGCAGTCGGTTTGTGGTTTGTACTGGGGGCGAACCGCTGCTGCAACTGGATCGGGTGCTGATCGATGTACTGCATGAACTCGATTTTGAAATCGCGGTTGAGACAAATGGAACGGTAGAGGCTCCGGCGGGGATTGACTGGGTGTGCGTAAGTCCGAAAGCCGGCGCCAAGCTGGTGCAGAAGACGGGCGATGAGCTGAAGCTGGTGTTCCCGCAGCCAGGTGCGCAGCCTCCGGAGTTTGAGAGGATGGATTTCCGGCACTTCTTTTTGCAGCCGATGGACGGGCCGGATCGAGTTTTGAATACGGAGCTGGCAGTCCGGTATTGCATGGAGCATCCGAAGTGGAGGCTGAGTTTGCAGACGCACAAGATTGTGGGGATTCCCTGAGCTGGTTTGATTACGCCGTTGCGGCACGATTGAAGTCATGTTCCGACAGAGGACGAATACAGAAGAGATTGCCTTCATTGAGAAGAAGCGGGTATTCGCACGCAAGCTAAGAAACCCGGCAGATCCGTCGGCTCGCGTTGCTCGCTCGGGATGACATAGCAGGTTGAGTCGGAATGTTGAGGTTGGAGTGTTTTAGGAGCAATAAGGGTGGTCTGGGAGCAATGAGAAGGGCGCGATAGCCGACGTGGCCATCGCGCCCTTCTTGCTAATGCCTTTCTTAGAAAACGATCTTGCCGCCGAATTGGAATTCGCGCGGATCGTAAGTGCTGGTTACATGTCCGAAGTTGCCGTCGGTGAAGCCTGTATCGACGGCGTCGAATTGAGTGTGATTGAAAGTGTTGAAGGTTTCGGCACGAAGTTCCAGATGGGGATTCTCGTTGTTGCCAAAGGGAATGCTCTTGAACAAGGCCAGATTCCAGTTGAAAAGACCGGGGCCTACGACGGCGTCTTTGCCGGCGGTGCCAAAGCCTTCGTTTGCTCCACCGGCCCATGGAGCGAGTGGAGGTGCGAAAGCGCCGGTGTTAAACCACTGCGTCACGCTCTTCGGTCCAGTGCGGGCGTTTCCTACAAGGTTAGGCCGGTTCAGGGTGTCACCGCCCAGACCCAGCGTATCGGGCGAGTAGGTGACGTTGATGGGTGATCCCGATTGCGCGACGGTTACGCCGGAAATTTCCCAACCCCCGAGGATACCGTGCTCGATGAAGTTTCCACCGCGGAGCCAGAAGGGCAGTTTGTAATCGTAGTTGGCGTTGAAGATGTGACGGCGGTCGAGCACGCCGGATCCGCGATCGTACCTCAGGTTAAATGGATTGGAAACGGTGCCGCCCGATCCAGCGATGTTGGTGGAACCGAGGTCGCCACTTTGAATATCAATCTCGTGTGACCAGGTGTAAGAGAACTGCATGGTGAGGTTATGGCGGTTTTGCCAGCGCAGACTGGTTTGCAGTGAGTTGTAATCCTGGTTGGTCGCACTCTCAATCTGCGTGATGTTCGAGTAACCGAGGAACTGGCGGTAGAGATTTGCGTTTGTCGTTCCGGTCGCCACGCCCTCACGATCGGCAATATCGTCCAGTGGCAGCGTGTTGATGCCGCGCTCATCAGACTGATTCCAGCCGGTTGAGCCTACGTACTGCATCACAAACACCACCGCGGGCGCGAGCTGCTGTTGAAGCCCCAGACTGTATTGTGCAGTTGCGGGATTGGGGTAGTAGTAGCTGAGGTTCTGCATGCCGGCCGGGAAAGTTGGCGTGGCTGCGGTGCCTCCGGTGATGGCGCTGGTGGTGGGGCTGGAGAAGTAAACGCTGTTCGCCAGTGGGTGATAGGCGAACGGCGGGTTGGTGGCAGCGCCATAGATATCGTTGCCCTGAATGCGCTCGTAGAACATGCCGCCGCCGGCCCTTAATACAGTCTTGCCGGTGCCGTACACATCCCACGCGAAGCCAACGCGGGGTTGGAGAGTTCGGTAATCGTTTTGCACGATACCGCGGGGGAATCCGTTCTGCCCGGCCAGTTGCATGCCGTTCAGATAGAACGTACCGCCGTTGTAAGTGGTCAGATCAGGGCTGACAGCCGGGCACGTTCCGCCCACGGCCGTACAGATAGCGCCGCTGGCTGGATCGAGGACTGCTGTTGCATTGGGGTTGTAATCGCCGGGCACAAAGTTGGCGACCTCGTTGTTCTTCTCATACACGTGGGGCAGGACATCCCAGCGCAGCCCGATGTTCAGGGTAAGGCGGGGTGCAATGCGCCAGTTGTCGAGGCCATAGGCGGAATAGGTGTTGTTCAGCCAGTGAGCCGTGTTCAGATTCTGGAGCTGCTGATAGCTGTCTGCGAAACCGAGCAGGAAATTCAAATACGAGTCCTTCGAGAAGGAGCTGCTGCCGAAGGAGTAATCGCCCTGCGTGTCTGCCTGCAACTGCTGGTTCTTGTCGATGCGCATGTAGGAGAAGCCGAACTTGAAGCTGTGCCTTCCATGGTTCCAAGTCACGTCGTCGCGAATCTGATAGTCGAGGAAGGAGTTATGCCAGGGCCAGTAGATCTCGGTCCAGGTGGTGCCGAGCGGGCTGCCGAAGCTGACCTGCGGCAAGCGGTTGAGCGCGTTGTTACCCGTGAAGAAGCTTCCTGCATTCCAACCGGCAGGCTGGACATAAGAGGCGCCCCCGGCGGAGATTGGGGTGATGTTGATGGTGTTGCCATTCACGTCTAGCGCGGTTTCGTTGAGAAGGTTCGGCGACAGCGTCTGGGAGAGCTGAATGACACTGGACCAGGATGGGTTCTCGAAAACATCGCCGATGGTGGTGTAAGTATCACCGCTCCACATGGTGGGGATGATGGTCTGCGACATCTGGTCGTGGATCCAGTGGCCCATCAGGTGCATCTTCGAGGTGACGTCATGATCGATGCGGACAACGTCTTCGCGAACATCGGTCGGCTGCTTGGGCGATGAGATGTACTGCGGATTGGAAGCCGTGCCGGTGTTGGGCATGGGAATGTTGCCGGTGCCCATGAACAGAACGGCATTCGGATCGAGGAGATTGGCGGGGATGATGTTGCCAGGGAACGGGGCGCCAGGGGCGAGGCCGTCGATTGCATAGAGCGCCAGCTTGGCGGGGTCGCTGGTAACCGGAACCACCGGCGTTGCGCCATTCCACGGTGTATATGTGAGGCTCGCTCCCGGAGTGGGAAAATCTGAAGCCGGGACCGTGTTCTGCGGGCTGGGATTTACGCCGTTTACAAAGCGGCGCCACTCCTCGTTCACGAAAAAGAAGGTCCTGCTCTTACTTTTGGGATAGATGCCGGGGATGAAGACCGGTCCCCCGATATTTCCGCCAAAAATATTCAATCTCAATTCCGGCGTTGGAGTGTCGGTTAACTTGGCAAAGTAGCTGTCCGCATCGAAAGCGTCGTTGCGAGCGAACTCCCATAGAGCGCCATGAAAGTTCTTTGTACCCGATTTCACCACCATGGTGATGGTGCCGCCGGACGCGATGCCGTAGTCGGGACTGTAATTGCTGCTAAGTGTCTGAAACTCCGCCAGAGCATCGGGAGAAGGCATCAAGTCAAACTTGCCGCCGCTGCCGCGATCGTAGGCTTCGCCGCCGTCAATGAGCCAGTCGTTGTGATCGGGACGCATGCCGTTGAAGCTGAGCCCAAATCCACTGCCCTGCGCGGTCACGCCGTTGAAGGAAGGAAGATTGTTGGAAACCCCTGTGCCGAGCGTCGTAAGCGACACCATGTTGCGTCCGTTGGTGGCGAGCTGCGTAATCTGCTGACCGGTGATGAGGTTGCTGACCTCATTCGTTTCGGTCTGCAGATGCAATGAGTCGGCTTGGACAGTGACAGTTTCAACGCCGGTACCGACGGCCAGGGTGACATTCTGCGCAATGGTAGCGGCAACGTTCATGACGATGCCGTTCGTCGCCGCGACGTTGAAACCTTTGGCTTCGGCTTTCAGGTTGTAAGTACCATGTTGCAGGTTGGCGAAATCGTAAAGGCCCGCGCCATTGCTAGTGGCGGTTCTTGTTTCTCCGGTTGCAGTATTGATGATGGTGATTGTTGCGTTGGGAATGACAGCACCGGTTGGATCAGTGACTGTGCCCTTGAGTTCCGCATTCTCCTGCGCGGAGGCAGAAGCTACGTATAGGAACGTCAACAGCACTACACCGAGTGCGCGCCTGACGACATTCATTTGTCCTCCTAAAAGAGCCCGGCTCGCGACGGGGGTTTATCTTCTCTCATCGAAGCCGGGAGTAGTGGAGCGAATTGGACAAACCCCTAGCGTTCGCGCGAATTGTTAATCGCACGCGCCCAAACGCGCCGCACATCACACGGCGGCGTAGGACCGCGGAGAGGAAATCCAACTCCGACTCGTTTTACTACCCAGTCTTTCTAGTCTTTCGGGGAAGTTGCATCGGCCAGAACGACAGCCAATTTCGGGTTGATGAAATAACCACGAAACCAAGCGGACGTCGTGAACCGGGCGTTCGGTCTCAGGGACCTTTATTCACTGGTGAAACGCAAAAGCCTGGACTATTCCAGCGCTGCTTTCGAGAGCATCCTACAAGGGTTGTCAGCATTAGATACGCTCTGCTACACCGCGTTCTTGCGCACTTTGATGGAGTAATTGCAGAAGAGGTTGCATCTTTTTTGCCGACAAAGACAATCGTTTGGATAAGGGGCTAAACCCTTTTACTTGAACGAAAAGGTCGATTCAGTGAGCTTTCATAATCTCTCCGAAATCGGCTAACCACTTGCGCAAAGTAAGCACGTTTATTGCCAGAATCGGAGAGATAATTTCTCCGCTCGTAAATCGATGTTCCTATTCAAGATCGGCTCGGGCCGCGATTGCCGCGATGCGCGAGCAGTTATGAGAAACTGGAAGTACGGCAGTTCTAGAGGGATCAAATCCGTAATCACGTATCCCGAACTCTGAGCCAATTCAAAAATTGATCGGGCCGGCGGCACCGAGACTCCGCTGCGGCTCGTCTATAGGAAAACCAAACGATGTTGAGTGTAAGCAATGTGTCGATGCGCTACGGCGCTAAAGTGCTGTTCGAAGATGTATCGGTGAACTTTACGCAAGGACGGCGCTATGGACTCACAGGGCCGAACGGGTCAGGCAAATCCACTTTCATGAAAGTGCTGACCGGCGAGCTGGACGCGCAGAAGGGGACGGTAGTGCGTCCGCGAAAGTTCGGCGTGTTACGCCAGGACCAGTTCGCTTTCGATGCCTATCGCGTTATCGATACCGTCATCATGGGCAATAAACCGCTTTGGTCAGCGCTCGAAGAGCGGGACCGCATCTACGAGAAGGCCGAATTAAGCGATGCAGACGGAATGCGTTTGGGCGAACTTGAAGGCGTGATCGGCGATGAGGACGGATACACGGCCGAGGCCGACGCTGCCATCCTACTGGACGGCCTGGATATCACCGAGGACTTGCACGAACGCAAAATGGGCGAGTTGCAGGGCGGCCAGAAGGTGCGCGTGCTTTTAGCGCAGGCCCTTTTCGGAAAACCGGAGGCGCTTCTGCTGGACGAGCCGACGAACTACCTCGATCTCGATTCAGTGCACTGGCTGCAGGATTTTTTGAACCAATACGATGGAACGCTGATCGCAATTTCGCATGACCGGCATTTTCTAAACAGCGTCACGACGCACACGGCGGATATCGACTACCAGACCATCATTATTTACAGCGGCGGCTACGATGAGATGGTGATGGCGAAGACGCAGATCCGTTCGACGCTCGAATCGCAGAATGCACAGCGCGAAAAGAAGATTGCGCAGTTGAATGAATTCATCGCGCGATTTGCGGCGGGCACGCGTTCTTCGCAGGTGACGAGCCGGCGCAAGGAAGTTGAGCGGCTGCAGACGAATGAACTGGCCCGGTCAAACATTCAACGTCCGTATATTCGCTTCGACCAGGTGCGTCCAAGCGGCAAGCATGTGCTGGAGTTCAAGCACGTGACGAAGCTGTACGACGATCACAAAGTGATCGACGGGTTCACCGCGAATGTGCTGCGCGGCGAGAAGATCTGCCTTATGGGACGCAACGGCGCGGGCAAGACCACGCTGCTGAAAAGCCTGCTGGCGAACTATCCGGGACTTGCGGAGAAGGATTTCACGCTGGATTCGGGAACCGTCTTCTGGGGGCACGAGGCGCAGATCGGTTACTTTCCGCAGGACGTGGGCGCGACAATCGAGCACGGGCTGACTGTGGCGGAGTGGCTGCATCGCTGGAATCCGGCGGCGCATGTCGAGGAGATTCGCGGCATTCTTGGGCAGATGCTTTTCTCGGGGGAAGAAGGCGAGAAACCCACGAAGGCACTCTCGGGCGGCGAACAGGCACGACTTGTGTTCTGCAAATTGATCCTGACTAAACCGAACATCCTGATCTTCGACGAGCCTACGAACCACCTCGATCTGGAGTCAATCAATGCGCTGAACATCGCTCTGCAGCGGTATGAGGGTACCGTGCTGCTGGTGACCCACGATCATGATCTGATCGATGAGGTCGCGACGCGGCTATGGAACTTCAAGGCAGATGGAATTGAAGATTTCCAAGGTCCCTACGCGGAGTGGAAGGGCAAGCACAACTAGCGCTGATATCTACTGCCCACTGAGGAGTCGCAGGTAATCCGGGTTGTCTGAAATCGAGTTATGTCCCACGCCGGGTACGACAACGTAGGTTACGGCTGTCCTGGTGAAGCGGGTTCGGAGACGCTCGGTGCTTGTTCGTGGAATGACTTCATCATCTCCTGCCGCGATGATCTTTACAGGGGCTGTCACCTGCGGCGCATATTTCCAGGAATCGTATTTGTCGACCATCAGCAAGCGATTGGGTAGGAATGGATAATGCGCTTCCGCCACATCGACCAGACTATCGTAGGGCGTGACCAGAACGAGGCGCGTAACCGGGCGTTGGCTTGCGATATGGATTGCGACGCCGGTGCCAAGGCTGCGACCGATCAGGATCACATTCGCGTGCTGGGCATGGACCGTGTCAAAAAGAGCAAACGCCGCTGCAAGGATGCTTTTTTCGGTCGGATGCCCTGCACTGCCGCCAAAACCGGGATAGTGAAGCAGATAGATCGCGTCATTCGGAAAAGTCTCGGCAAAGCCAGGCAGATCGAGCGAGACGTCTTCAGCGTTTCCGCCGAAATAGATAACGGCATTCTGGCCGTCTGCTGGACGCGACGACACCAGCAAGTCGCCCGGCAGCCTGACAACGTCAACGTCGTGATTCGCTCGCGGTTGCGGGAAATAGATTAACGATCGCTGGGAAAAGAATATCCAGATGACCAAGCAGACATAAATGGCTGCAGTAACCAGGACCACGTACATCAGCAGCCGTCGAGCCCCTTCCATTGGCAGGAAATTCTCCTGCGGAGACCATAGCAGACTCGAGGCGAATTCAGGCGAGGAGTTTCCGCGCTTCGATGTGCTTCCGACCCCAGGCGCAGATGTGTTCGAGCACGGGGAGCATCGTCAATCCGTAGTCTGAGATTGAGTAAACGACGTGCGGATGAGTTCCCTTCTCCCGCTGGCGGATCAGAATGCCGTCGCTGACCAGGTCTTTAAGGTGGCGGATCAGCATGCGTTCGGTGATGCCGGGAATGCTGCGCAGCAATTCGCTGGTGCGCATCGATCGTTCCGAGAGCCGCCAGAGAATAGTTCCCTTCCACCGGCCATCGATGACAGACAGCATGGCGTCGATGGGACACTCACTGATCTCTTTTTTTGAAACCGGCATGTCGTGTCCTGACAGGGCAGGCGGAACTGACATATTTGTCAGCACCGCTTCCTGAATCATTTTATCGCCGTGCGGAGTCTGAGGCTCAGGAGTTGAACATGAGACCTCTACTCGATATGGTTACAACCGTTTGCATCGGCCTGCTGATTGGCACTGAGTTTGCTGTCGCTGTCTTCATCAATCCCATTTTGCGCAAGCTCGGAACGCGCGAGGAGTTGCGGGCAGTTCGTCTATTCGCGGCGAAGCTGGGAGCGGCGATGCCGTTCTGGTACAGCGCAAGCTTTCTGTTGCTGATTGCGGAGGCGGCCATGAGACATGGCGGGAGCGGATACCTGCTGCTGATTGCCGCCTGCTCGATCTGGGCTGCAGTGATCGTGCTGACACTTCTCTTTCTTGTGCCGATCAATAACCGGTTGGCGCGTGTTGATCCAGACGCAGCGGGGGAACCGGCGCTGAAGGAGCACGGGCAGTGGGATGCGATGCATCGCTGGCGAGTGGCGACACTCACGGCCGCGATGGTCTGCTTCCTCATTGCGGTATTGCGGGTCAATTAACCGACGCTTTCGACTTTGACGGAGCGGCGAAGAGATGCGCAGGGGAAGGCTTGCTGTATCCGACCATGAGAGCAAAATAAGCCTCCATAAATAGGCGCTGGGCCGGTTTCGATGGGGCACCGCCACCTGGCCGATGGAGATTGCAAATAGGAGTCCACGCGCACGCTGGTTACTTGACACCAAATCATACCCGCCCGTGTAATAGAGACAGTGGTAGCGGCGATGGAGTTCGCCGCGCAGCCGGGTGCCATACTTAGCTGTTAACCGCTGTCCTCTCCGCGAGGCCGGACAGATGATGACTCCTGACAGGCGGTCCTGTCGGAGAGTCACGCCCGGCGCGATCCCTGCAAATTTGAATGAGACGCACAGCCTGTCCTGTGCCGGTGGGAATTTGTCGTTTCCCACTCATGAGAGCAGAAAGAGCTTTCATGAATGGGGCGACTTGCGGTCTCTTTTGGGGAGGGGACAGATTGCAGAAGTATTTCCTGATTGCCATTGGGGGCGCGCTGGGTTCGATTGCGCGGTACTGGGTGGGTTCGTCGATTGCGACTCGTATGGGAATTCGCTTTCCCTACGGTACGCTGATCATCAACGTCACGGCATGCGTGATCATCGGATTTACGATGACTTACCTGGGCAGGCGCGCGGAACTGAATCCAGCGTGGAGGTTTCTGGTGCCTGTGGGATTCGTTGGCGCGTACAGCACTTTCTCAACTTATGAGTGGGAGACACTGTCAACCCTGCGGGCGGGTGCATTCGGAATCGCAACTCTGTATGCAGCGGGAAGCTTTGTCCTGGGGCTTGCAGCCGTGTGGGGCGGATCGGTGTTGGCGGAGATGATGCCGTAGGGCAGCGCGGTGGATTGTCGAGTACCTCGTGCTTCTGATTACCAGAATTCGCAAGACTATTACCTCGACTGTGATCTCAATCACGGTCGGAACCATAGTGCCATCCTAGACTTGCACCATCGTGCAGTTAAGAAATGGTAGAACTATGGTTGCTGCTGAGAATGAAAATGCAGTCGGCAATTTGTTGGCAGCCTATGAGGGCGAACTGAACGCCCATATTCGCTACAAGGCGTATGCCGCCAGGGCAGAGGCCGAGGGCATGAACGGCGCAGCGAGTCTTTTTCGCGCCGCTGCACGGGCAGAGCAGATTCACGCCGGCAATCACGCACGCGTAATTCGGCACATGGGCGGCGAAGCAGGGCCGACATTCTTCCGTTTCGCTTGAAGTCGACGCTGGAAAACCTGAAAGCGGCGCTTGGCGGTGAACAGCACGAAATCGATTCGTTGTATCCGAAGTTCCTCGTCCACGCCACTTCTCAGCTTGACACCTCGGCAATGCGGTCGTTCGTGTGGGCAATGGAAGCGGAAAAGACGCATGCACGCCTCTACGAGGATGCGGTAGCGTCAATGGAAGCTGGGCCCGGATGGACCCGGGATCAGCTCGATTTTTTTGTATGCACGCTTTGCGGCTACACGGCGAAGACGCAAGAGGCCGACAACTGTCCGGCCTGCAACTTCGTTTGGGACAGATTTGAACGGATCCGCTAATCCAGGACTATCCAAGACAATTCATCATTCCTGACTGTGGTCTTGCTGCCTTCGTTTCGCGGTTTTAGGCAATTCCATGTGATTTGCATCACCAAACCACGTCCTCATGCATCTAATCGAGTGTATGAGGGCCTAGGGCTATGGCAACGGATCGCGTGATCGCTCATGTGGTGGGAGTCGAGGATCTTGCGGTGATCCGCAATCTCGAAACTGCTTTCGAAGAAGAATCCAAAACCGGCGCGGCTTACAAAGCCTACGCAGTGAGAGCAGACGAAGAGGGCTATCACGGGATTGCAAGCCTTTTTCGCGCCACGGCTCGCTCTGAACAGATACATGCGAGCAACCATGCGCGCGTGCTTCGGCACATGGGCGGTTCGACAGCCGTCGACGTGCCGTTGCCGCGGGTGGAAAGCACGCTGGAGAATCTAAATGCCGCACTGGTCGATCAAAGGTTCGAAGTAGATTATCTATATCCTGCTTTTCTCACGTCCGCTGTTCCGCTGTTTGATTCAACGGCGGTTCGCAGCTTTCATTGGGCACTCGAAGCTGACAAATCCCATGTGCGCCTTTATTGCCATTTGATACCGCGCGTGAACGCCAGCGACACGTCAGGGTGGGCGTATGAGCCGCATGATTTGTTCGTCTGTCCACTGTGCGGATATGCCGCGCAAACTGTGGAAGGCGAGAACTGCCCGGCGTGCAACTACCTGTGGGAGAAGTTCGAGAAGGTACGGTAGATATCGGCAGGGATCTATCTCGATTAAACCCAGGAAAACATCTGAAAATTACGCTCCCCTGACATTGGTGGCGCTGATATGCCTTGTACGTGTGTCGCACATTACGCCGAGCAGATCGCGAACAATTCACCGCCGGTGAACAGCCTGCTGCAGGAAGAACTGCGACTGCTGTCGGCTTTCGCATAACCTGGGGCCGGAGACGTTTGAGCGTGTGCAGGCGATGCGGCGGCTGGTGTATGACAGAGAGGATTACCAGGAAGGGATCAAGGCATTCTTTGAGAAGCGGTCGGCGCGGTTTCAGGGGAAGTAGCCCAGGAATCAAGAATCAGTGCGCTCAGGTTTCCATTGATCCCTAAGATCGCGATCGATGCGGTCCTCGCCGTCTTCGCGCTCTTCCTGCTCTCGGCGTTTTTCGCGTTCTTCACGCTCTTCGCGTCCGTCGCTCAAGATGATTCTCCTGGTCCCAGTTTAGACCGGGGTCGGTTTTCCCGCGTGAAGGCTTCCGCACGACTCGTCTGCGCCGACCCTACGGGGCGGTACGGTTTGGGATGCGCGGCATCCCCAGGATCTCATCCTCGGCTATTTTCGGTTTCTCCCTACGAGAGAGCCTGATGGCTGGTGATGTTCCCCTCAAAGAGAACATCATGTGCAGTGTGGCTTATTCCCGACGGTGTATTGCGACTTCGGTTCCTTAAGTCAGAGCGTCGCTCCTCATGCGCTTCTTCCGGGAGCGGATGCTCCGCGATCGCGGTTTCAACTGGCCAGAACGGCCCTGGCTTCGTAGATTTCTTTAGCGCGGTTGAGGGCTGCCTGGATGTTGGGCATGATGTTTTCGCGGCCGACGTGATCGAGGAAACGGGGCTTCTGAAGCAGCGTCGAAGGCTGCTCCATCGCCCCGCAAAGTACGAGGGTTCGGCCGGATTCGGTGAGCCGCCTCGCGAAAGATTCGATGGCATGAATGCCGGTGGCATCGATGGCTGTCATGTTGCGCAGGCGAAGGATGACAACCGGTTCGAAGACTTCGACGTTGGATGTGGCCTCGACCAGTTTCTCGGTTGTGCCAAATAGGAATGGGCCGTGGATGCGCAGCAACGTGACGTAGGGGGGAATGATGCGCCCCTGCAAGGTGTGAGGCAAGCCGTCGCGAATGTAGTCGTCGGTAACCGGAGTGACGGTTGTGGTTTCGGCAATCCGGTAGATGTATACCAGCGCCGCGAGAGCCATGCCTACACCGACGGCGACGGTCAGGTCAGCAAACACAGTCAGCGCAAAAGTGACGAGCCAGACCGAAATGGCGGTAAAGCCTAGCTGAAGGATGCCGCCGATCTCGCGCCACTCGCCCATGTTGTAGGAAACAACAAACAGCACGGCTGCAAGCGTGGCCAACGGAATGTAGCTCGCAAGCGGCGCGGCAACGAGCAGAATTGCAAGCAGCGTGAGTGCGTGCACGATGCCGGAGACTGGGGAACGCGCTCCAGAGCGAATATTGGTTGCGGTGCGGGCGATGGCTCCAGTGGCCGGGATGCCGCCGAAAAGCGGCGAAGTGATGTTGGCGATACCCTGCGCGACTAATTCGACATTGGGGTTGTGGCGATCGCCGGTCATGCCGTCGGCAACGACAGCGGAGAGCATGCTTTCGAGCGCCGCCAGCAGCGCAACGGTAAATGCCGACGGAATGAGAGGCAGGATGTGCTCGGCGTGAAAGTCGGGGATGGCGAAAGGCGGGAGCCCGCGGGGAATTCCGCCGAAGCGGGAACCGATGGTCTCAACCTGCAGATGGAGCAAGGCACATGCCACGGTGCACGCCAGCAGCGCGACAATAGACGCGGGTATGCGCTTAGTGATGCGCGGCAGAATCAGCATGATCGCCAGGGTTGCGGCACCGATTGCCAGCGCCTGCCAGTTGAAACTGGGCATGTGGCCGATGAGAAGCTTCATCCTGGGCAGGAATTCGCTGGGGACGGCGCCGACACGGAGGCCGAAAAAGTCCTTGATCTGCGTGGAGGCGATAAGGATGGCGATGCCGTTCGTGAATCCGATGACGACTGGCCGGGGAATGAAACGAACTGCGGAACCGAGCCCGGTTAGTCCCATGGCCAGCAGAATGATTCCGGCCATGAGGGTGACCATGGCGAGGCCGCTCATGCCGAAACGTGCAACGATGCCGGCAACGATGACGACGAAGGCGCCGGTGGGTCCGCCGATCTGAGTACGCGAGCCGCCCAGAGCGGAGATGAGAAAGCCGGCAATGACGGCGGTGTAGAGGCCGGCCTGCGGGGTCACTCCAGAGGCGATGCCGAAGGCCATGGCAAGCGGAAGTGCGACCAGGCCCACCGTGATGCCGGCGAGAAGGTCGTGCAGAAACATCTGCCTGCTGTACTGGCGAAGAGACACGACCAGCTTGGGCAGGTTGGGATTGCTGATGGACATGAGTGCTGCTTCTATTTTAGTGGAAACTGCATGTGCGCTCGGCGGATTACGGGACAGGGATGCGCGCGGGTAACGCCTGCGATCTCACCTAAACGAGATTTTTGACGTAGATTGCGGCGGCTCGGTTACGAGCGTAGTAGTGGTCGGCGCGACCTGTTTTTCCGTAGCCAGCTCGTTCGTATAGGCGGATGGCGGACGCGTTTTCTGCGTCGACATGGAGCCAAACCTCATTGGCGCGCTCGGCGTTGGCAGAACCCTCGAGACGGCGGAGGAGTTCGGCGCCGATGCCCTGGGAGCGATGCTGCGGTAGCACCTCAATGGTGGCGATGTAAGCCGTGATTCCGGTGATTTGCTGGGCCCATTCCACGATGGCGAAACCGGCCATCAGGTCGTTCTGCTCGGCGATCCAGGTGGCTGCGTCAGCCGAGGCAATGAGCTGGCGCATGTAGCGGCGCGTGAAACGCTGCGGGGGATGGAAGCAGATTTCTTCGATCGCGTAGAGATCGTCGAAGTCGCGGCGTTGGAAGAGGCGGTAGATCATGGGGAATAGGCGGAGCTCGTGGAGTTAGCGGCCGCTTCGCGGCGGTTAGCGGACCTAGCAGTCAGCGAGATAGCTGGAGCTGGAGGGGAGCTGTCTCCTACCCTGACGCGATGATAACGGGTCAGGGATAGGCGCCCTCATGAGTGCAAGTCAATTTTTCGACTGGATCTCGGCTCAATCCGGGGTTGGATCCCAGGTCTCAGAAGCGAGACCTGGGCACTTGAATTTGCAAGTGATTTACAGCGGATACTTAACGTTACCGTGCACACTTAAACTTTTGCTTCAAGGTCCCGAATCACATCGAAGAACCGTTGATCGAGGCGGCGGTTCTGGGCGATAGCTTCCTTGATCGTAATGTCGGTTACGTCGAGGCCTTTGAGCACAGCAATTCGGCCCCACTTCTTGTCGTGCACCATGTCGATGGCGTGAAGGCCATAGCGCTGGCCAAGGACACGATCGTAGGGGGTGGGTACTCCGCCGCGCTGGGTGTGACCGAGGTTGACGGAACGGGTTTCAAAGCCTGTCTTCTTTTCGATAAGGCTGGCCAGGGCTTCGCCGATTCCGGAGAGACGCGCGTGGCCGAAAGAATCCACTTCCTTGGAACCGGTGATCTGTCCGACTTCGGGTAGATGGCAGCCTTCCGCTACTACCACTACGCCGTAATGCTTGCCGTGATCGTAGTTGTACTTGAGCAGGGCGCAGACGTGGTCGATGTCGATTTCCTTTTCCGGGACGAGGACGACGTGAGCGCCGCCGGCTATACCGGAGGCGTATGCGATCCAGCCGGCATCGCGACCCATGACTTCGACGACAATGACGCGATTGTGCGAGTCGGCGGTGGTATGGATGCGATCGATGGCTTCAGTGGCGATCATGACGGCGGTGTCGAATCCGAATGTCTGATCGGTGCCGCTGATGTCGTTGTCTATGGTCTTGGGCACGCCGACGGCGTTGATGCCGTTTTCAGCGAGAAAAAGGGTGACAGACTGCGTGTCGTCGCCGCCCAGAGCGATGAGGGCGTCGATCTTGTTGATCTTGAGGACTTCCTGGACCTTCTCAATGCCGCCGGGGATCTTCTTCACATTGGTGCGCGAGGAGTGGAGGATGGTGCCACCCTTGAGCTGAATGCCATCGGTGTTCTCGAGCGTCAGAGGGATGAAATTGTTGTCGAGCACGCCGCGCCAGCCGTTGAGGAAGCCAATGAATTCGTCGCCGTAGGTTTGGATTCCCTTGCGCACGGCCGCATAGATCACTGCATTCAAGCCGGGGCAGTCACCGCCGCCGGTCAATAAGGCAACTCGCATCGTAAATTCTCCTGATCGAATTCGGACGGCTGCCTTACGCAGGCCGAGCCGGAGATACCTGGATTGGAGGTCGGGCGCGAAGTGGTAATCGACGCTCTCGACCCCTTAACCAGTATAAGACGCAGTTGTAAAGGGGTATCGTGACCGCGCTCACGCGGGTGGCGTTTCTGGTCCATCTCTGGTCGAGGTTGGTTTCGACGACAGGAAGGGCTCGCCGGGGTGATTCAATAGGGAGGTATGCCTATTCCCGGTACCGGAGCGCTGATCCTGCTTGCATTTGCGAGCCTGGTCGTGGTCTTGCTTCTGGTGCTGCTGCAACTCACGCGGCTGGGCTTTGTCGTCAGGTCGACAATTCCGGACCGACCGCGGCGGCGCATGTTCATTGCGTCGGTTTCGTTCCTGATCACTTTCGCCGGCGTGAGGCTGCTGGTAGGCCTGATCATGCATAATCACGGCCCGTTCAACTGGGTGGTGGTACGCGGACACCACATCCATCACCTGGTCTGGGGCATCATGATCCTGCTGCTGGTGGGCTATGGCTGGCTGCTGGACCTGGGCCGAAGCCATTCACCGCTGTCTATCTTCTTCAGCCGGCTGATGAGCGTAAGCTACGGCGTGGGAGCGGCGCTGACGCTGGATGAGTTTTCGCTATGGCTGAACCTGGACCCCAACGATTACTGGTCGCGCGAAGGACGCATCAGCATTGACGCGGTGATCCTTTTTGGGGGCATTCTCGCCGTTGGCGCGTGGGGCGCGCCGTTCTTCCGCGGCCTGCAGTTGATGTGGAGCAAGGGGAAGGGCTTCCGTAAGGAGATCGGGCGGATGGATTCGCCTATTCGGCGCGTGAGGTTGCTTCGTCCGCGTAAAGTTCGTCGATTACCGACCCATACTTTGCCGAAATAACGCGGCGCTTAAGCTTCATCGATGGGGTGAGCTCGCCGGTGTCCTGCGACCACTCGTCCGCGACGAGGCGAAACCGTTTAACGGTTTCGAAATTGGCCAGTCCGGCGTTGGCCTCGCGCACAACCTCGCTGTAAAGCGCGACCACTCGGCTGTCAGAGACGAGCGCCTGGCGGTTACCCGGTTCGAGCCCGGCGTGCGTGGCCCATGCTTCGAGTGCTGCGAAGTTGGGAGAGATAAGCGCGGAGATGAATTTGTGCTTGTCTCCTACCAGCGCACATTGCGCAACCATCACGGAGTTTTTGAGCTTGTTTTCTATGGGCTGCGGGGCTACGAGTTTGCCACCGGAGGTCTTCAGCAGTTCCTTCTTGCGATCGGTGATGTAAAGGAACCCGTCGTCATCAAAACGCGCGATATCGCCGGTGCGAAAGAAACCGTCGACGTCGAAGCACTCGGCGTTCGCTGCGGGCTTCTGCCAATAGCCGATAAAGACCGACGGTCCGCGAACGAGCAGTTCTCCATCTTCAGAGAATCTGAGATCAATGTTGGGGAGCGGCTTGCCCACGGCACCCATGCGGTGGACCGCGGGATTATTGAGCGCTATAACGGGCGAAGTTTCCGTAAGGCCATATCCCTCCCACACCGCAATGCCAACCGAAGCGAACCACTTTGCGGTGTCGATGCCGAGCGGTGCTCCGCCGGAGACCCAGATGCGTACGCGTCCGCCGAAAGCCTCACGAACCTTGCTGTATACGAGCTTGTTGGCGATTTTCCAAAAAAGGGATGCCGGTTGACGCCCGTCATAGACGGTGTCGCGATGGTGTGCGCCGGCGTTGAGAGCCCATGCCAGCATGCGCTTCTTGATGCTCGAGGCAGCGGATTTCTGCTCAACGGCCTGGCGAATCTTCTCGTAGACGCGAGGGACGCCTACAAAGACGGTCGGTCGAATTTCTTTCATGGCCTGCGGGAGCTGGTCGAAGTGAGAGCAATAGGCGACTTGCGCCCCATGGCCGTACATTACGTAGTCGAGCGCACGCGCAGTGATATGCGAGAGGGGAAGGAAAGAGATGCAGGCGTCGGATTCGTTGAACGAGAATTCAGCGGCAGCGAGATTCTGGTTAGTGGCGATGTTGCCATGGGTGAGCATGACGCCCTTGGGCTCGCCTGTTGTACCCGAGGTGTAGATCAGCGTGGCAAGATCATCGGGCTCGACGGAGCGTACCAGAGCATCGAAAACAGGATCGCGGTAGGGACCGGCATCGTCGGCGCCAGCCAGGATCTTGGAGAAAGCGATAGCGCCTTCCGGAGCGTTACCGTCCATGATCAGGATGCGTTCGAGCTGTGTTTTGGAGCGGACGGCGTTGAGCTTGTCAAACTGCTGGCGGGTGGAGACGACCGCGATCCGGCATCCGGCGTCGGCGAGGAGGGCGGCAATCTGTTCGCCGGTGAGCGTCGGGTAGATGGGGACGTTGACGGCATTGATGGCGAGTATGGCAAAGTCGGCCACCGCCCACTCCCAGCGATTCTCGGCAATCAGAGCGATGCAATCGCCCTTCTTTGCACCCCAGCTCAGGAAGGCTTCAGAAAGGGTGCGCACGCGATGGTAGATCTGGTCGGAGGAGAGAGGTTGCCAGTTGCTGAATTCGTCTTGCCAGAGGATGGCGCGAGGATTGGCGGTCGCCGAAATCCGGCAGAACAGGTCATTAATCGTGGAAAGCGGAGCAGGTGTCATAAGGGGAGATTCATGCGATCTATCAGCTTGAATTTAGGTCAAGGGAGAGTGTAACAGCGAAGGGACAAGCCATGGGCGAGCGGTCCCAAAAGGCCGGAGTCGCCCCGTAGATCCTAAGTCTCTATGCTGTTCAAGCTTGCGGCCCAAACTTCCGTTTCAAGGGTATCTTGTTGGTCACGCAGAGATCAGGGAGTTTTGGGATAAGATCACTCCAGCCAAACGCACGAGCGCCGCCCGAGCCATGCCGAACCGCACTGCATCCCTGCCTCCCGGAGAGCCGGATCCGGCTCTTGTTGAGAAGCTTGTGGTCCTGCAACAGGCCTGCCTGCTGGTGGTAGCGCTGATGGCTCTCATCGTTTTTGCAGGTTGGCTTTTCCCGCCCCTCGCGTCCTATCTACCCGTTTCTCTAACCCGCATGAGCATCCCCATGGCGCTGGTGGTGCTGTTGTGCGCGCTCAGCCTGGTGATCTCGGAGCCTGGCAACCATCTTTCCCTGCCCCGGGCAAGCCGATACATTGCAGCTCAGGCGGGGTTGTTATCGATCCTGATCCTGCTCGAGTCGACATTTCGTCTTTTTCCGGCGGTGGATACGCTGCTGGAAGTAGATCGCGCACCGGGGAACACGGGGGGATTGCCGTTACACTCTCCGTCGGCCTTTGTCCTGCTAAGTCTGTCGATGATCCTGGTAAGCGCTACCGGACCGTTGTTGCGACGTATCGCCGATGGTCTGGTCCCGACGATGTGCCTGGTGACGCTGGTCCTGTTGAGTGAAAACCTCTTCGGAGCGGTGGGTCTGCTGCGGCTATCGGCCAACAACATGATTTCACCGCTTCTGCTCATGTGCCTTTTGCTGCTGACGCTGGTTGTGGCGATGCGGCAGGCCGAACGCGGCGTGTGGTCGATCTTCGTAGGCGCGGGCATCGGAAGCCGGATCGCGCGCGGCTTCGGTCCGGTGCTGCTGATTCTTCCTTTCCTCATCGAGTTCGCTCGAACGCGCATCATCCTGAAAGACCTGGTGCCGGAGCAATACGGAGCGGCGATTCTCACATCGCTGGCAGCCGCCCTCTCAGTGGTACTGCTGCTGGTGCTGGTGTGGCGCATCAACTCGATGGAGAAAGAGATTCACGACCTGACGCTGCGCGATGAGTTGACAGGACTTTACAACATGCGCGGCTTTTACCTGCTGGGGGAACAGACGCTGCGACTGGCGCAACGCGCGGAATTGCCGTTTTCAGTATTGTTCATCGATCTGGATGGATTGAAGAAAATCAACGACGACCAAGGCCACAACACCGGCTCTTCCTATCTGGCGGAGACGGGCGAACTGGTGATGGCGTGTTTTCGCGAGACCGATGTGAAGGGCAGATTCGGCGGAGACGAGTTTGTGGTTGCGGGCCAGTTCAGCATGGTGGGCATTGAACTGGCTGCTTCGCGTTTGAAGTCGATGGCGGAACAGCGCAATGCGACGGTTACGAGGAAATATCCCCTTAGCCTGAGTGTCGGCTTTGTGACGCTCGACCATCCCTCAAATGAGAGCCTGAAGGAACTGGTGCAACGCGCGGATGAAGCCATGTACCGGGACAAGCGGAGCAAGAAGGTTGCACGGGCTTAAGCGGACGCGCACGAGTTGTGCGGTGGCGAAGACGTAAACCAGGAAGTTGGCCTTCAAGTGGATCGGGATTAGGCGCATTATTGGGCGGCAAAGAGAAGTGGTGCTTTCTGCATGAATGAAACAGTTCCAGATTCGTTAACGGTGTTGCCCGATCCAAGACTTTTCCGCGCGGCGCGGTGGATGCAGCGAGTCTGGCTGGGCATCGCTGCGATCGCGGTTTTGCTGGGACTGATGCCGCTGGCCGGGATGCCGGTAATCGGCTCGTCGGTGGCCGCAGCGCACGGGGACTTGCCATTTCTGCTTACCGCATTCCTGTGCGGTCTAAGCCTGTTTTTATCGGAGCCGGACCGGACTGGAATCGCCGTTGGCTATGCACGACGCATTGCGAATCTCTGTGCGATTTGCGGCTTGATTTCTGTCTTGATTCTCGGTAGAAGAGCCGCAGCCAATCCGTTGCACGTCGTTTTTCCGCCCGCGAGCTTCCTGGTCGGGCTTTGCACGCTGACCGTAGCCGTGATTCTGGTAGATCAGAAGAACTGGTTGATCAACCGGCTGGTGGATGTGCTGGTGTGCGGCCTTTGCCTGATGAGTCTGCTGTTCGTTTCAGACGAGGTGTTCGGCAGCTTCGCATTGTTTGGAAGAAGAGCGAGCAACCCGGGAACGGTCGCGTTGCTGGTGTGCCTTGTTGCACTGGCGATCGTGGTTACCCTTCAGCAGGCGGAGCATGGCGTTCTCTCGATCTTTCTGGGGGTGGGCCACGGAAGCAATCTGGCCAGGGTTTTTGCGCCGATTCTGGTGGTGCTTCCCTTTGCATGGGAAAGCCTTCGCGAATGGATGAATCGCGCCGGTAATGCAGGACATCTTGAAGCGGCGTTGCTAGCCTCAGCCTCGGTCGCGGTCGCGGTGGGTATCCTGCTGTTTTTCACATGGCGGATGATCAGCATGGAAAACGAGATTCAGGATCTTATTCTGCGCGACGAGGCCACGCGGCTCTATAACCTCAGAGGATTCCACATGCTGGCAGAACACGCACTGCGGTTGGCGCAGCGATCTGGTGTTCCGTTTTCTGTGCTCTTCATCGATCTCGAAAATCTTGCCGGGGTCCATGCACAACTTGGACCGGATGCATCCGCCGCAGCGCTGGCGGAGGCGGGAGTGATTCTGCGAGCAACGTTTCGTGAATCCGACATCAAGGGCAGAATCGGCGCAGATGAGTTTGCCGTGGCAGGGCAATTCGACCGCGCGGGCATTTCTATTGCGGCATTGCGCCTTGAAGCTGCAACAGCGGCGCGTAACGCGAAGAGCGGCAAGTCAATTCCGCTCAACTTCAGCATGGGGCATGTAACGACCTCCGGGGGAGACTCGCAGGAGAGCCTGAAGGAGATGCTGGATCGCGCGGGGCAGCTGAGAAATCGTCAGGAAGGCCTGCTCAAAGAAATGCTGGTGAATTGAGGCGCCAGTTGCTGTCAAACTTCCCCAACTAATCAGGCTTGTGGTTTCGGCGTGAGGCGGACGAATTTCTGCGCTTCGGTCTTCCAGTTCGACAGTAGCCACTGCGCACGGGTACTCGCGGTTTTATTCGCATGCAGAGAGACGAGGTCGCGAATGGAGTCGCGGGCATCGTCATCAAGCTGTTCCCAGGTGTCCGGTTGAAGAAATGCGCTGTGATAGCGTCCCTTGCCGAGGAATTCACCATCTTCGTCGTAGACCCAGGCGAGCCCGCCGGTCATGCCGGCGCCAAAGTTGATGCCGGTTCGACCCAGGACGACAGCCAGACCTCCGGTCATGTATTCGCAGGCGTGATCGCCGACGCCTTCCACGATGGCGCGTGCTCCGGAATTGCGCACGGCAAAACGCTCGCCGGCGCGGCCGGCCGCAAACAGCGAGCCGCTGGTTGCGCCATAGAGAGCGACGTTGCCGAGCAGCGTATGGGCCTCGCTTTGCATTGCGACACGGCCCCGGCCGCTAATCACAAGTTCACCGCCGCAAAGGCCTTTGCCCACGAAGTCATTGGCGAGACCTTCTAGTTTGAGCGTCATGCCATCGGTGTTGAATGCGCCGAAGGACTGGCCCGCAATACCTTTCAAATTAAAAGTGAGACTTGAGCCGTTCGTCCCGGGATTCTCGGTGCGATATTGTGCGATCTGCCCGGCAAGACGTGCGCCCAGAGTTCGGTCCTCGTTGGTGATGCGGGTTTCAAGGCAATATGGCTGGCCGGCTTTGTAGGCTGCGAGAGCCGGCTCGACCCATGCGTCATCAATGGGCGTATGCGTCTCCGGACGGTCGTTGCGCTTCCCTTCCCAGCGGACTGCGTTTCCGGTTGCGACAGCAACAGCCGTCGCAGCGAGGACGGGCTTGAGATCGAGGCCTGAGTTGAATCGAACCTGCTCCAGCAGGTCCGCGCGGCCTGTGGCTTCGGCGAGCGACGGAAGACCAAGCTTGGCAAGCAGCTGGCGTACTTCTTCTGCAAGTTCCGTGAAAAAGCGGACGATATGTTCGGGCTTGCCGCGAAACTTGGCGCGCAAGTCAGGCCGCTGCGTCGCAATGCCCGTGGGACAAGTGTTCAGGTGGCACTGGCGCGCCATGTCGCAACCCAGTGCGACAAGGACAGAGGTGCCGAAAGCAAATTCGTCGGCGCCAAGCAGGGCCGCGATGACAATGTCGCGCGCGGTGCGCAGGCCACCATCAGTACGCAGACGAACCCGGCCACGAAGGCCATTATGAATGAGGACCTGCTGGGCTTCAGCGAGCCCGAGTTCCCAGGGGTTGCCGGCGTACTTGATGCTGGAGAGTGGCGAAGCGCCGGTGCCGCCCGCATGGCCGGCGATGACGATGTAGTCTGCATACGCTTTGACGACGCCCGCAGCGATGGTGCCGATGCCGCAACCGGAAACCAACTTGACGCCCACGGCTGCACGCGGGTTGGCTCGCTTGAGGTCCCAGATGAGCTGTGCGAGATCTTCGATTGAATAAATGTCATGGTGGGGCGGCGGCGAGATGAGCTGCATGCCCGGCTGGGCGTGACGCAGGCGCGCGATAAGCTCGGTTACCTTGTGCCCGGGGAGCTGCCCGCCTTCGCCGGGCTTTGCGCCCTGGGCGATTTTGATTTCGAGTTCTTCCGCGTGGACAAGGTACTCGGCGGTGACGCCGAAGCGCGCGCTGGCAACCTGCTTGATTTTGTTGTTGAGCAGCGAGGGTGCACCGTTGACGGGCGCATAAACCGCGGGGTCTTCCCCGCCTTCGCCGGTGTTGGATCGCGCGCCCATCAAGTTCATGGCTTCCGTAATAGTCTGATGCGCCTCCGGCGAAAGCGAGCCGAACGACATCGCGCTGGCAACGAAAGTGCGTGTGATGTTATCGGCAGGAGCGATTTGGTCGAGAGCCAACTCGGGGCCTGCGGGACGCATTTCGAGCAGATCGCGCAGATGCGAGGGCTCGGCTTCAACCGTCTGCGCGACGAACGTTGCGAATGGCGTGAGCGCCAGCGCAGCACCCTGCTTGGTGGATCCGACAGCGGTTTGCAGCGCTCGAACAGTGGCGGGCTGCCAGGAGTGCGATTCGGCCTCGTCGGCTTTGCGGAAACGCACGAATCCGTAGTCTGGAAGTTCGCGAATCGGAGCAGAAGAGAATTCCGCTGGGCCTTGATCGGTCGATTTCTCAACGACCGGCTCGGCGCTCCAGAGCTGGCGAACGTAGTTTTCAATCTCAGCAAATCCAATGCCGCCGATAGGAGCGGGGACTCCAGCAAAACACTTGTCAACAACGTGCTGAGAAATGCCGACGGCGTCGAAGAGATGCGCGCCGCGATAGCTGTCGACAACGCTGATTCCCATCTTCGACATGACTTTGGCCAAACCAAGCTCAAGCGCGTGGAGAAGGTTTTCTTCGCCGTGTTCGGAATTAAGGTTGCGCGCTGTTTCGAGCGCAAGCCAGGGACAGACGGCTCCGACACCGAAGCCGAGAAGAACAGCGACGTGATGGATTTCACGGCAGTCCGCAGCATCAACGGCGATGCCGACTTCGGCGCGAACGCCCGCCTTGGTAAGTGCGAGATGCACTGCGCCGGCGGCCATCGCCATGGGAACGGGCAGGGCGTCCGGAGTTGCGCCACGATCAGAAAGAATAAGCAGGGAGGCGCCGTTCGCGACGAGCTGAATAGCGCGCTGGGCGAGGATGTCGACCGCGATTTCAAGGGTGGTGTCGGGTGTGTAAAGACAGTGGAGCACGGCGTACGGCATCTTCCCTGCCTGTGCATGCTGTCCCTGCACCAACGCGTGCATTTGGCCGAGTGAGAGGATAGGGGAACGCAGCGAGAGACCGGGAAGCGGTTCACGCAGTTCAAAAATGTGCGGCCACGGGCCGAGGCGGGTGTGCATCTGCAACACCACGGTTTCGCGCAGCGGATCGATAGGCGGATTCGTGACCTGGGCAAAACGCTGCCGAAAAAATGCATAGAGGGGGCGCGGCGCGCGGGCCAGTGGCGCAATCGAAGTGTCGTCGCCCATGGACCAGACTGCGTCCTTGCCGTCGGTGGCCATGGGTTGAAGGATCATGCGTACATCCTCGCGTGTGTAGCCGAAACGGTGCTGGAGGCGATTGACTTCGGAAGTTGCGAGCGCGGGAGGCGCTTCGATGGAATCTTCTAGTGGAACGTCTTCGCTGATAAGGTCCTGATACTGGCGCTTGGTATCGAAGATACGCAGGATTTCATCGTTCTCGAAGAACCGGTGGAAGTCGAGATCGGCAACGATCATCTGGCCCGGGCCAAGACGGCCACTATGAAGGATGTGATCGGGATCCATATCGACGAGGCCAGCTTCGGATCCAGCGACAACAAGCCCCGTGTCATCGAGCGCGAATCGACAAGGGCGCAGGCCATTGCGGTCGAGGATTGCTCCAACCTGGTGTCCGTCAGTAAATGCCAGCGCTGCGGGGCCGTCCCAGGGCTCAATGCAGTCGCCGCTGTATTGAAGAAAAGATGAGGAGTTGCCCGGATTCGCGGGAGGCACAATCATACGCACTGCCTCGCCGACAGTGCGGCCGTTGTAGGCGAGAAGTTCCACAATCTCGTCGAGCGAGGTCGAGTCAGAGCCGCCCTGCGTCAGAACCGGATATACGTCGAGCGGAAGCGTTGCAGCACGGGCCTCCATGCGCGCGCGGTTGCCCCAGATGGTGTTGATTTCGCCGTTGTGCGCCAGCGTGCGAAAGGGCTGAGCACGCTCCCACGAAGGCAGCACGTTGGTGGCGTAGCGCTGGTGGAAAAGCGCAAAAGGCGTTTTGAATTCGGGGTCGGCGAGGTCGGGATAGAACTCCGACAACAAGCGGCCCGCGCAAAGCGCCTTGTAGATCATGATCGAGGACGAGATGCTGACGAAGTAGCCGGGCAGTTGAGAGCGCTCAAATTGCTTGCGAGCGAGAAAGAGGCGGCGGTCGAAGAATTCTGTGTCATCGGAAGTGATGAGGATATGCCGGATCTCCGGACGCGAAGAAGCCGCGATTTCGCCCAGAACCTCGGTCCGGATCGGAACTGCGCGCCAACTCAGGATCTCCATATCCTGCTCGAACAGCGCAGCCTCGATCTCCGCGCGCTGAGCACTGTCGTCCTGGGGTAAAAAAGCGACAGCCACTCCAAGTGGGCTGCTCTCATCGAGAGAAAGTCCGCTCTGGGCTAGAAGCCATTCGCGGGGAATAGCGGTGGTGACTCCCACTCCGTCGCTCGATTTGCCGTCGGCCGCGACCGCGCCACGGTGCTCAAGGCGTGCGAGAGCTCCAAGCGCGTGCTGAAGGATCTGGTGTGAGGGTTGGGCAGAAAGTTGGGCGACAAAGCCAACTCCGCAGGAATCGGAATCAAACCGCGGGTCGATCAAACTCCCATCAACATAAGGGGGCAGAGGCGCGAACGGACCTTCTCCAACGAGCGTTGCCGGTGCGATTGACGTACGACGGGATGAATGCCGGTAGGAGAAGCCCATGTTCAACTATACGACCTTTGGAGATTTGATGTAGTTGCGAACGCAGCTTAAGCGGCTGGGAATAGCGGGCAAGCAAGGAAAGCCGGACCGGCCGCGGTTGGCGCTGGCCGTCGACAATATCCGGTTCGAATTCGCAATTTGAAAGAAAGCATGTTACTTAGGTGATTCTGCCGTCGGGAACTGAGAAAACCGGCTTGCATAGTTATACAATGTTTTTGTATATTTATGCAAGCGCGGCCGCAACTGCGAGCCGCGTTTTTGCTTTGTCCGGAAGAAATATGAAGCTTCATAGACACAACGCGATTCGGGAGCTTGTAGCGCATGCTCTGGTGGCCAACCAGGACGAACTGCGCCGCAAGCTTCGCCGTCGCGGCTTTGAAGTGACGCAGGCGACCCTTTCACGCGATATTCACGAGTTGAGGCTTACAAAAGGACCGGGGGGTTACTCCCTTCCCAATGGAAATGGGAATGGAAACGGCGCTGGAACCCATGCCGTGGACGACGGGCCGCCATCCACCGCAGAGATGATGGAGAGCTTTGGCTTGAGTGTGACACGGGCGATCAATCAGGTGGTGTTGCGGACCACCATGGGTGGAGCGCAGCCAATGGCCGCGGCGCTCGATCACGAAGGATGGAACGAGGTGGTGGGGACGATTGCGGGCGACGATACCGTGCTCGTGATCTGCCCTGATATGAAGCGCGCTCATGATGTGGAGACGCGGATGAGAAAGATGCTGGAGAAATGACGAAGCCGGTGCAGACAGCAGTCGTGGGTGTGACAGGTTACGCCGGAGCAGAACTGGCGCGTTTGCTGTTGCATCATCCTCGCCTGAAGAGCAAGCTTCCCGTTTTTTCTGGACGCATGGATGAGAAGGATGCTGCAGCCGGTGGTGTACCGCTCGAAGAGATTCATCCGCAACTTGCGGATAACAACGGCAGGCGGTCTTTGAGAGTCGAGCCATTCTCATGGGAAAGGTTGCTGGATCACGGTGTGGAAGTTCTGTTTCTGGCAACACCTCATCACCAGTCCCGCGAGTGGGTACCGCAAGCGCTGGCGCATGGACTGCGGGTGGTGGATCTGAGCGGTGCATGGCGGCTTACAGATGCCAAGAATCGCGCAATCTACGCCTTTGAGGATGAAGGCTCGAAGGTTGCAGTGGCGACGCAGGCGCAGGCAGTGTATGGAATGCCGGAGTTGCATCGGGCTGAGATCGCCGGGGCAAAACTGGTCGCCAATCCCGGCTGCTATGCGACATCCGTGATCCTCGGGGTTCGACCACTGACGGCTGCAGGAATTGTGGACGTGACCCATGGTATTGTCGCCGACGCAAAAAGCGGCGTGAGTGGCGCGGGCAAGGCTCCTACGGCGAAGACGCACTATATGTACGCAGCCGACAATCTCTCCGCATATGGAGTGTTCAGCCATCGCCACACCGGCGAATTGCTTGAGCAAATCGGGATCGCTTCAGGCGACATTGTGTTCACGCCGCATTTACTGCCGATTCCGCGCGGGATCATGTCGACGATTTACGTGCGCTTCAAGGAAGTGCAGACGCACGAGAGCGTCGCCAAGATTTATCGTGATTTCTTTGCATCCAGCCCCATGGTACGCATCTATGAAAGAGCGTTGCCGCAGATTCAGTATTCCGTGCGCACCAGTTTCGCGGATATCGGGTTTCAGATTTCAAGCGATGGGCGGCGCGCGGTGATTGTGAGTTGTCTTGACAACCTGCTTAAGGGTGCGTCTGGGCAGGCGGTTCAGAACATGAATGTGATGCTCGGTTGGGACGAAGCGGAGGGGCTGGCATGAAGTATGTGGTTAAGCTGGGCGGTGCAGGCCTCGAGGTTCCAGAACTTCTGCAGGGTTGTGTGCGCGCCATTACCGATCTGGTTCGCGATGGAAACCAGGTAGCCGTGGTGCATGGCGGCGGCGTGCAATTGACGCGCATGATGGAAAGACTTGGCGTCAAAAGCGAGTTTGTGAACGGACTGCGCGTGACCGATGTGGAGACGCGGAATATTGCGCTGATGGTTTTTGCAGGAAAGGTAAACAAGGGCCTGGTGGCATCCCTGGGCGCGCTCGGCCAACCTGCCGTGGGCATGACCGGCGGCGATGGACTGCTGTTCCGCGCTCGGAAAAAGCGGACCGCGCCGGACCTTGGATTTGTAGGCGAGATTGTTTCCAGCGATCCGCGGTGGCTGGAAGCTATCTGGCAGTTGAATGGCGTGCCCGTGATCGCACCCATTGCATTGGGATTTGACGGTGAGTATTACAACGTAAATGGCGACGAAATGGCCGCAGCGTGCGCAGTGGCATGTCATGCGGATGCCCTTGTATTTCTGACCGACGTGCCCGGGGTAAAGGGTGCGAATGGACAGGTATTGCGCTGGCTCAGCATTGACCAGATTGCAGAGATGGCGAAAAGCGCAATCATCTCCGGGGGCATGTTGCCAAAACTGGGCGCTTGCCGCGAAGCATTGCTGAACGGCGTTAAGCGCGTGCGAATTCTACCCGCGGAGGCAGCCGGATCCCTTCCCGACCTGTGCAGCAGCCGCGTAGCCCACGGCACCGAAGTGATGGTGGCCTAGGAGTGAATACTTTGACGAAACTTGACCAAATTCGCGCAGCAGAATCCAAGCTGCTGCTCCAAACCTACGAACGGAACCCGATCCTGTTTGTTCGCGGAGAGGGCGTGCACCTGATTGACGAGGGTGGTGCGAGGTATCTCGACCTGCTGAGCGGCATCGGGGTGAATGCGCTGGGGTACGGGCACCCGGCGATTGAACGAGCCATTGTGAATCAAAGCCGCGCGCTGATCCATACTTCGAACCTCTTCTATCACGAGGGGCAGGCAGAGTTGGCGCTGCGACTGACCGAGCGCACCGGCATGGATCGTGCGTTCTTTGCGAACACCGGCACCGAGGCATGGGAAGGCGCGCTGAAGCTGGCGCGCGCACACGCTGGGTTGCTGCGGAGCGAAGGCAGGCAAATCGGGACGAAGTTTCTGGCGCTGGAGCAGAGCTTTCATGGACGTACTTACGGCTCCATGTCGACTACGTACAAGGCGAAATATCGCGAGCCGTTCGCGCCAGGAGTTCCGGGCGTGGAATTTGTAAAGTTCAACGATGTCGCCGATCTCTGTGCGAAATTCTCCCATGATGTTTGTGCGATTCTTGTCGAAGCTATCCAGGGTGAGGGTGGAATTCGTCCGCTTACGCAGGAGTTCTTTGCTGAAGCACGGAACCTTGCCGATTCCACTGGCGCTTTTCTGATTGTGGACGAGATCCAGGCAGGAATGGGGCGTACGGGCAAGTGGTGTGCCTATCAGCATTACGGCATCAAACCCGACATCACCACGCTAGCGAAGCCGATTGCAGGTGGAATTCCGCTGGGCGCGATTCTCTGCACCGAAGAAGCTGCGCGTGCGATTCATGCCGGCATGCACGGGACGACCTTTGGCGGTGGTCCGCTGGCCTGCGCCGTGGCAATCGCGGTGATCGACGCTATCGAAAATGAAGATCTGCTGAAGCATGCAACAGAGGTGGGTGATTACTTCCAGGCGCAGTTGCGCGGGTTGGCGAAGAAGCATGACTGCATCAAGGATGTTCGCGGCAAGGGATTAATGATTGCCGCAGAACTGGATTCGGCGGATGTTGCCAAAACGACAGTAGCCGAGATGCTGAAGCGCAGAATTCTGATCAATTGCACCAGCGATACCGTCCTCCGCTTTCTGCCGCCCTACATCTTAGAGCGAAACCACGTAGATGAAGCCATCAAGGCACTGGACGAGATTCTCACTGAGAAAACAGCGGCTGTGAGCGCCGCACATCAGACCACCGCAGGAGGAAACAACCGTGGCTAGCAGAGCAACCGTGGAGCGCCGGGCGCCGGCAGTTCCCGTAGAAAAAGACGAAGACATTCTGGCCGCGGCAGCGCGACTGGCGGGAGAGGATATGTGCTCGATCGCTGATCTAACCAGCGGCGAAGTGCGCGCCATCCTCAAGCTCGGTCACGACGTAAAGATGAATCCGCGCGAGTATCGGCATGCCTTGGACGCGAAGCAGATGGTGCTGATGTTTGAGAAGGCGAGCCTGCGTACGCGCCTGGCCTTTGAAACAGGCATCAACACGATGGGTGGAAACGCCATCTTTGTGGACCAGACCAGTTCTCCGCTTGGCGAGCGCGAGGCGATTGCCGATGTGGCGCGCAATGTTGAGCGGTGGGTGGACGTCATGGTTTTACGCACCTATGCGCACGACACTATCACCGAGATGGCTGCGAATTCACGCGTCCCCGTGATCAATGCTCTGTCGGACTTCGAGCATCCATGCCAGGCTCTGGCGGATTTCATGACGCTCGAAGAGCATTTTGGATCGTCAGCCGGATTGAATTTCACTTATGTAGGCGATGGCAATAATGTGTGCCACTCCCTGATGCTGACGGGAGCGCAATTGGGAACAAATGTCACGGTCGCAACGCCGCGCGGCTATTCGCCGGATATCGAGATCGTGACCAAGGCGCGCGAGATCGCCGAGACGAACGGCTGTGAGATAAAGCTGACCCAGGATCCGCAGGCAGCCGTCGAGAATGCCGATGCCGTCTACACCGATGTGTGTGTGAGCATGGGCATGGAACACGAGTCGACCAAACGCGCTCCGATCTTCAGGCCTTTCCAGGTGAACGAGGCACTGATGTCCAAGACAGCTGCGAATGCTGTGTTCATGCACTGCCTGCCGGCGCGTCGCAATGCCGAGGTTACAGACGCGGTGCTGGATGGGCCGCAGTCGATTGTGTTTGACCAGGCCGAGAATCGGATGCACGCACAGAAGGCGCTGCTGCTGCTGTTGCTGGGCGGGTTGCCGAACGTGGCTAAGTTTTCAGTGCTCGGTTCTTAGCTTCCGTTCGCTACCACTGACAACTGATCACTGACAACTGAACACGGTTTTTGAGGTTTCGCAAGCATGTCTGTAATTCTCGAATCATTGCCCATCGGCCAGAAGGTTGGAATTGCTTTCTCCGGCGGGCTCGACACTTCCGCCGCTCTGCACTGGATGAAGCAAAAGGGGGCGATCCCCTATGCTTATACAGCCAACCTCGGCCAGCCTGACGAAACCGATTACGACGCTATTCCGCGAGCGGCTCTCGAATACGGCGCCGAGAAAGCCCGCCTGATTGACTGCCGAGGTCCGCTTGTACGCGAGGGCATTGCCGCGCTGCAGGCTGGCGCCTTCCACATCAGCACCGCCGGCGTCACCTACTTCAATACCACGCCCATCGGCCGTGCCGTCACCGGCACCATGCTGGTCACGGCCATGAAGGAGGACGACGTTGACATCTGGGGCGACGGGTCCACCTTCAAAGGCAACGACATCGAGCGCTTCTATCGCTATGGTTTGCTGGTCAATCCTGATCTGAAGGTCTACAAGCCCTGGCTCGACGATGCTTTTATCGACGAACTGGGCGGTAGGGCCGAAATGTCAGCCTTCATGCAGCGGGCAGGTTTTGCGTATAAGATGTCCGCCGAGAAGGCCTACTCCACCGACTCCAACATTCTGGGAGCAACCCACGAAGCCAAGGACCTGGAGCATCTTTCTTCGTCTATCAGGATCGTTGATCCCATCATGGGGACGGCCTTCTGGCGGGATGATGTCGAGGTGCGTCGCGAAGAGATTACGGTGCGCTTTGAAGAGGGTTTCCCGGTGGCTCTCAATGGCAGGAGATTCGATGATCCGGTCGCCCTGCTGCTCGAAGCCAACCGCATCGGCGGACGGCACGGACTGGGCATGTCCGACCAGATCGAGAACCGCATTATTGAAGCGAAATCCCGTGGCATCTACGAGGCCCCTGGCCTTGCCCTGCTGTATATCGCCTACGAGCGTCTGATTACCGGAATCCACAACGAAGACACCATCGAGCAATACCGCGAGAATGGCCGCAAACTTGGCCGCCTGCTTTACCAGGGCCGGTGGTTTGATTCTCAGGCCATCATGCTTCGCGAATCCGCTCAGCGCTGGGTTGCAAGACCCATCACCGGCGAGGTCACGCTTGAACTGCGCCGTGGCAACGACTACTCGATCCTCAACACCGAGTCGCCAAATCTGACCTTCCACCCGGAGCGCCTCAGCATGGAGAAGACTGATTCCGCCTTCTCCCCGCGCGACCGCATCGGCCAACTCACCATGCGCAATCTGGACATTACCGATACGCGGGCAAAGCTTCTCACCTACGCCGAGACCGGCCTTCTCACATTGAGCAAAGGTGCGGAAATGCCACAACTGAGTAGCGGTAAGGAGAAAAACGCTTAAAGCAATGTCCAACGAACAACAATCCGGGAAGATGTGGTCTGGCCGCTTTCGCGAGCCACTGGACAAGGACTTCGAGCAGTGGCAGCGGTCGATTGTGTTTGACTGGCGGCTTCTCCAGCAAGAGATAGCCGCGAGCAAGGCGCATGCGTCTGCACTGGCGACGGCTGAAGTGATTACCTCGGATGAACTGGGGCGATTGCGGACCGCGCTCGATCACATCGCGGCGGAGTTTGGCTCAGATGAGGGCAACGCTCTCGTGCGCAACCATTCGGTTGCGGAAGACATTCACCACTTTGTCGAGTTGTCGCTCGTGGAGCGCATTGGCTCGCTGGGCCTCAAGCTCCATACAGGACGCTCACGCAATGAGCAGATCGCTACAGACCTGCGGTTGTATGTCCGAGGGCAGATCGAACTGGTTATAGAAGCGCTTGCCAAGTGGGCAGAGGCATTGCTCGGGCAGGCAGGCAAAGCCGGTGATGCCGTGATGCCAAGTTATACACATATGCAGCGCGCCGAGCCGGTGCTGGTATCCCATTGGATGCTGGCCTACGTCGAAATGGTTCTCCGCGACGCGAGGCGGCTTCAGGATTCCTCAGCGCGATTGAATTATTGTCCGTTGGGGTCGGGGGCCGTGGCTGGCGCAACGCTCAAGCTGGATCGGACGATTGCAGCCCGCGAACTGGGCTTCGCGGCGCCAAGTGCAAATTCAATGGATGCCACGAGCGATCGGGATTTTATTCTCGAATATCTACAGGCGCTTACCTTTGTCGGATTGCACTTGAGCCGGTTCGCGGAGGAGATCACGCTGTTTGCGACGGCGGAATTTGGATTTGTCAATCTGCCGGAGGCCTTCTCAACCGGGTCGAGCGCCATGCCGCAGAAGAAAAATCCAGACTTGACCGAGTTGATTCGCGCGAAGGTTGGCCGCATTCATGGCGCGGCAGAGGCTGTTACGCTGCAATTGAAAGGATTGCCCCTGGCCTACAACAAGGACATGCAGGAGACGCAAGAACCAGCGTTTCAGGTCGAGTTTGTTGCTCCCATGCTTACCCTGGTGGCGCGCTTCACAGCTGCCTTGCAGTTCAACTTCGAACGCATGCGCGACGCGGCGCAAACCGGTTATCTGAACGCGATGGCCGGTGCAACTTATCTCGTGCACAAGGGAGTTCCCTTCCGTTCAGCTCACGAGAAGATCGGCAATGCGGTTCGCTTCGCGCTGGAAAAGGGTGCGGAACTGGGCGAGTTGAGCCTCGAGGAACTGCGCCAATTCGGCAGCGAGTTCGATGAGGATTTCTACGCGGCTGTCGACTTGCAATCAACGCTTGACTGCCACGACGTGATTGGTGGGACAGCAACCAACCAGGTTAGAACTGCCCTGCAGGGAGCGGCAGAGCGAGTGGCTGCATTGAAGAAAGCTGGCGCACCGGAGGTGGTTCATGCTGGTGCGTAAGGCGCTACTCAAGGATGCGACGAATATCTACGACCTTGTGAATTCGCTCTCGGGCGACGGAACGCTGCTGAAGCGCTCGTTCGCGGAAATCTGCGAAAATGTGCGCGATTTTACAGTAGCGGAATCAGACGGTGGCGTATTTCAAGGCTGTGGCGCGCTACATTTTTACGGTCCGCACCTTTGTGAGGTGCGCTCTATCGTGGTAAAGCCGGAAGCAAAAGGCCAGGGCGCCGGCGGACGCGTTCTTGGCGCTCTGATCGAAGAGGCCGAAGAGCACGGCATTCAATCCGTATGTCTTTTCACTCGAATTCCCGACTTTTTCTTTAAGTACGGTTTTCGCCCGGTGGAAGACAAGACCGAACTGCCGGACAAAATCTTCAAGGACTGCCAGAACTGCCCACGGCTGCACCGCTGCGATGAAGTCGCGATGGTGCGTGGGCGCATCCCGCGCATTTCGATCCTCGGTCCAAGGATCGAAGCTGAGCAACTCGTCAAGCTTTCGGGATAATCACCTGCCGCCCCAAAGCGATGACTGGTCGTCTGCCAGTTGCGCGAGCAGGCATAGAATGACGACGGCGAAAAACGCCAGCACCATGTTAGTGCTCATCGTCCGAAACACTACCTCGATAAGACTCTCGCAATAACCCAGCTCAGAACACGTGCGCCAGTTAAGCGCGGAATAGGCGCCGAGGTAGGTAAGGGCCATGAGCGAAAGCAGCACGGCAGCGCGTCGCGGCGGTCTCACCAGCAGAAACACAGGAAAGCATAAAATCGGGAGACCGCAATACAGACAGCTCAGCAAGGTGTCCTGGCGCAAATCAACGCCAAAGCACCTGCCGATACCAAAAAGGGAGACGGCAGCGCTCAGAATCCCGGCTAGAGCGAGGAGCGTCACCCAGATAATTCCGCGAATCGTCATACTTTCAATCCTCGGAGAAGTTAACGGGTAGATTCACTGTACAGGATGGCGGCGGCAACTGCCGCTTGACCGTAACTGAGGCCGCCGTCCCCGGGGCTGACCTTTCGATGCTGGAAAACTTCAAATCCCTGGGCCTCAAGTCCCGAGCGCAGGAGGCTCACCAGTCTTCGGTTATGCATGCAGCCGCCGGAGAGCGCGACCTGCCGTATGCCGGTGGCAGAGTGAGCTGCGAATGCGGCCCGGATAAAGGCCGCTGCAATTGCGCTGTGGAAGCGTGCTGCAATCTCGGGTCGGGCGACACCGTTCACAACATCTGCGACAAGCGGCCGCCAGAGCGGAGTGACACTGATTCTCAATGGTTCGCGCTGGCTCCAGTCGCCACCGAGCAGCTCGATTGGGTATTGGCCCGGAACACACAGCTCGCCAGGAAGGTCGACGGCGCAGCCCTCCAGCTCAATGGCAGCCTGCGCCTCATAATCCACCTTGCGACGACCCAGGATCACGGCGGCAGCAGCGTCAAAGAGGCGGCCAAGGCTTGATGTCATGGGCGCGTTGATTTGTCGCTCGATCATGCGCGCCATCACACGGGCCTCATGTTCAGTAGCGCCCACGAGTTTTCTCGCGTCCACTTCGGCAAAACCGGCAGCAACAAGGTGACCAAACGCCATTCGCCAGGGTTCGCGAATGGCTGCTTCCCCGCCGGGCATGGGGACATAAGCCAGGTGAGCAAAGCGTTCGAAGCTTGCAGGATCCGGACCGGAGAGCCGGCAGATCAGCACTTCTCCGCCCCAGATGCGGCCGTCGGTGCCATAACCGGTTCCGTCGAGCGAGAGGCCGATGACGGGGCCGGAGAGCGCGTGCTCCGCCATGCAGGAGGCGATGTGGGCGTGATGGTGCTGCACTGCGATCAGACGCAGGCCCCGATCGCCGGCCCATTGCTTCGCCCACCCTGTAGACAGATAACCGGGATGGAGATCATGCACGACGGTCTGCGGCTCGATCTCGAAGGTGTTCATCAGATGATGCAAGCACTCTTCGAAGAACTGCAAACTGGTCGCGTTTTCCAGATCGCCGATGCGTTGACTCTGATAGGCAAATCTGCCGCGGGCGAGCGACAGGACGTTTTTCAGGTGGCCCCCGACGGCGAGCAGCGGGGGGGCATCGAACGGCAGCGAAACGGCAAGGGGGACGAAGCCGCGGGCACGACGAATGATTTGCGCTTTGCTGTCGACAAGAGCAGCGACGGAATCATCGCAGCGCTGAAGAATCTCGCGATCGTGCATGAGAAAAGCGTCGGCAATGGCGGCTAGCCGGATGCGGGCTTCCTCGTTGTCGATTGCGATGGGCTCTTCGCTGAGATTGGCCGAAGTCATCACTAGAGCCTTCACACGCGGATCGGCGAAGAGCAGGTACTGGAGTGGCGCATACGGCAGAAAGATTCCTAACCACGGAATGCCGGGAGCGACTGAAGGAGCGATGCCGTTGCCTTTGCGCGCGTGGCCAAGAACGATGGGGCGCGCGGGCGTCTGGAGAAGAGCTTCCTCTTCCGGAGTCAGATCGCAAAGAGTCCGTGCCGTGGCAAGATCGCGCACCATGATCGCGAGTGGTTTGCCATAGCGATGTTTGCGCTGTCTCAGGCGCGTGACGGCCTCTTCGCTGGTCGCATCCACACTGAGATGAAAGCCTCCGATGCCTTTGATGGCCATGATCTCACCGCGCAGCAGACGCTCTATGGTTTCAGCGAATGGGTCCGCCACTTCAATCGGCGCAGCTTCGGTTGTTTCCAGCCAAACGTGCGGACCGCAGCGCCAGCAGGCGTTGGGTTGCGCGTGAAAGCGGCGATTGAGGGGGTCGTCGTATTCTGCCTGGCACTCGGCGCACATCGGAAACCTCGCCATCGAGGTTTGCGGGCGGTCGTAGGGGATGCGGCGCGTGATGGTATAGCGCGGCCCGCAGTTAGTGCAGTTCAGAAATGGATACCGATAGCGCCGGTCGGCAGGATCGAGCAGTTCGCGCAGGCAGTCAGGGCATGTGGCTGCGTCGGCCGGGATGCCGGTGCTGACACGGCCCAGCACCTCGCTGGCCACGATGCGAAATCCGGTCTCACGGGTGGGCGCAAGATCGCTGGAGGCGACGGAATCGATCCGCGCCAGCGGTGGAGTTTCCGAGGTGAGGCGGGTGAGAAAGGCCTGAATGCGGGTTGCCGGACCTTCAAGCTCGATGGTGACGCCATCCGTATCGTTGCCGATGAAGCCGCCTAGATTCTCTTCGCTTGCGAGGCGATAAACGAATGGACGAAATCCCACTCCCTGGACGACCCCGCGCACTCGAATACATTTTCGCTCCACCATTGAGTCCGATTCCGGTTGTGACGATAGGGACAAGGACAAAGTCATGCGCCTCGAAATCAAGCATAGCCCAAGCGCAAATCAAAGCCCTATTGAAACTTCGGCCGTATCAAGCGCGGGAATTGCGACACAAGGGCAACCAAAACATTCCCCGTTCGCTCAAATCTCAACAGTGGAGATGAATGGAGTGAAAGCCGCTTCCGCTCCATTGCGCGGCGCAAAGAGAAACTGAACAGCTTCCCTAACTTCCCAAGGGCCATTCAAGCGTGCCCGGCAGGTAAATTTGAAAGGTGAATCCTATGAAAAAATTTATGTTGGCACTTGCTGTTGCGAGCCTCGCGACCGTGAGCTGGGCATCGGACCAGGATAAACAAGATACAACGGATCGGCTGGATAAGGCCGCTGAGGTATTGCACCAGGTAATGGGAGCCCCCGACAAGGGAATCCCTGAAGAGGTGATGAACCACGCAAAGTGCGTCGCCGTTGTACCCCACATGATCAAAGGCGGATTCGTATTTGGGGCGCAGGGCGGTCGCGGAGTCGCCACTTGCCGCACTGATCATGGCTGGAGTGCTCCCGCATTCTTCGCTGTCACCGGTGGCAGCTGGGGACTTCAGATCGGCGTCGAAGGCGTGGATCTCGTGATGATTATCCAGAACGACGAAGGCATGAAGCACTTGCTTGCCAGCAAATTCCAGCTGGGCGCCGACGCTTCAGTGGCGGCGGGACCAGTGGGACGTCATGCGTCCGCTGACACCGACTGGAAGATGAATGCGGAAATCCTCACCTACTCGCGTGCCAAGGGCGTATTCGCTGGCATAACGGTGAATGGCGCGGATGTTCGCCCAGACGAGGACTCCATGAAGACCGTATACGGACCGGATGTCACGTTCCGCAGCGTTCTGACTGGAACTGTACCCCCTCCCCCGCAGGCCCACGCATTTCTTGCCGCGGTTCGCGGAGCTCGTGCTGAGGCCGCCTCGCGTTAAATTAGATAATTTGTGTTGCGAAGGACTGCGAGCACCCGGAGTATCGTTCGGGTGCTCGCGGTGTTTAAAGACGATTGCTAAGTATTCCCGCCGAATGAAGAGTAATCCGAGAATGCTGTACCCAGGTGAGCGAGGGAAGCAGCCAGATCCATCTCCCATGAAAGAATCGAATCATGATTGAAGGGAGACGGCTTCGACTCGCCAGGCATCTGCGGGTAGTCTGGATAATAGCCACCCTTGCCTCAAGGGTGACCGTCGCGCAGCAAGTGCCCGATATTACCGCTATTGTGCGCGGCGTTGATGCGTCGGTGAAAAACAGGATCGACCATTTGGCCGCCTACACGGTAACCGAACACTACGCCCTGTTTCGCGGCAAAGACCAAACCCGCCCGACATCGGAGATGCTGGTGAAAACCACTTACCGCAAACAGACCGGCAAGAGCTATGAGATTGTGTCTGAGAGCGGATCATCTTTCTGGCGCAATGAGGTGCTGGCCGCGTTGCTCGATAATGAAAAACACATGAGCCAGCCCGCCAACACGGAGACAGCGCTGATCGACAGTACCAACTACGAGATGAAATTGGATGAGAATGCACGGGAACAAATCAACGGGCGGGACTGCCTGGTTCTGGATATCAATCCCAGGCGCACCAGCCAATTTCTCTTCAGAGGAAAGCTCTGGGTGGATGCGAAGGACTTTGCGATCGTGCAATTGAACGGCACCGCCTCAAAGAGCGCCTTCTTTCTTGCGAGTGCGGCGAATGTCACCCGACAGTATGACAAGGTCAGCGGTCTGCCGATGGCTGTGCACGCTCAGGCTATCTCTGGCAGTTCCCTGCTGGGTCAGACGGTAATCAAAATAGATTACACAAACTACCAGCTTGACTTGATACCGACTAGGTAAGCACGTTCACACAGGGACAGTCCGTGGGCGAGGCAGCAGTGCCACGCGACCGGCGGTAACGCTGAAACCGGGTGACGAATGAACGCGCCACCTGCAACATAGCTGCACTATACTGAGCACCTGTGACACCGATCTGGAGCGACTGGAAACTGATGGCCGCCCTCGGCTCCTGCCTTGTGCTGGGGCTCAAGCACGGCTTTGACTACGATCATCTGGCCGCGATTTCGGATATCACGGCTGTGCAGAAAAACTGGCGCAGCGGGCTAAGGCTTGGGATGACTTATGCGCTGGGTCATGCATTCACGGTTGTGGCGCTTGGCGTCGCCGTGCTGCAAATGCACCTGGGATTGCCGGAAGGGCTGGATCACTGGACAGAGCGCCTGATCGGCCTGACGCTGATCGTGCTGGGCGTAGGCGTAGTAGCCGGCATCCTGCGCAAAGATGCGCACGGACACAGACATGGCCGCATTGAGAGCCGGCTGGCCATCGCCATCAACGGTGTGCTGTGGATGGCGTGGCGAGTGCGGCGCATCTGGAACCCGGCAGCGCCGAAGCCGGAGCGGTTTCAGTGGATGTACAACGGCAAGTCCGTCTTTGTAATCGGTATTCTCCACGGAGTGGGTGCCGAAACGCCGAGTCAGCTTGCCCTGTTCTTTTTGACGGCAAATCTTGGCGGGACCTCGCGGGGCATGCTCGGTCTTGGCGCCTTTGCGGTCGGGCTCGTGGCAATGAATGCCCTGATGACAGCTTCGCTCGGGGGGGCTTTCAGAGCCGGCGGACACCATCCCCGCTTCTATCACGTGATCGCGTGGACGGGCGCGGTATACAGCTGCGTCATCGGATTGATTTTCCTATTTGGCATTTCGGATCACCTCCCGGCTTTAGGCTGATCACGAGCTCCCTCTCAAATTCCTGATTCGGGACTGCTTCTGCCGGTCGCGTGTCGGCCTGTGGAACGCTCTCATACCGGCGTGACCGTGGTCACGGTCAGTCGTATATGTTCGGGCGTAAAAAAAGGCCAGACAGAGAGCGGAGCGTTAGCTTAAGTGCTTCGCCATCAATGTCTGGAGGAATCTGTGCCCGCATTCACACCACCGCCGCTGCCGAGCGACGACAAACGCTGGAAGATCGTGAACGGCACCATGCGCAAGAATGGGTTCGCCCGCCACGCGCTGATCGAAACCCTGCACACCGTTCAATCCGCATTCGGCTACCTCGATGACGATGCGATCACGTTTGTCGCAAAGTCTCTGCGCGTGCCGCTCAGCCAGGCTTATGGGGTTGTGACTTTCTACCATTACTTCAGCCTCAAGCCGCCCGGCAAACACACCATGACGATCTGCACGGGAACGGCATGCTACATCAAGGGCACTGACAAGCTGGTGGCCGCAGCCGAAAAACGCCTGGGCATCCCCCAAGGACAGACGGCGAAGGACGGCAAGATAAGCCTGATGACCGCTCGTTGCGTGGGCGCATGCGGGCGCGCACCGGTGGTCTTGACCGACGGCGAACTGCAGGGTCAGATGAGTGGCGACAACATGCTCGAACAACTGGAAAGGTGGGCGGTTGAATGACACTCGAAGAGCTTGATCAGATCGCTGAATCCGTTCGCGTTGAGAATGCGAAGTTCGATCACGAAATCAATGTCTGCATGGGAACTGGTTGCCTGAGCCAGCACTCCGACAAGCTCAGAGATGCTCTGACCAGCGCGGTTGAATCATCCGGCAAGAGAGCCTTTGTGCGCCGCACCGGTTGCATGGGTCTTTGCGCCGCTGGACCGCTGGTTCTGATTGATCCCGAAGAGACTCTCTATCAGCACGTGAAGGCTGAACACGCCGAGGCAGTGGTCGGCAGCCTTGGAGGCGAACCGGTTGCGGAGCTGCAGTGCAACCTGCGCGATCACTTTGACCAGCAGGTACATGTGGTTCTGGAGAATTCCGGCCAGATTGATCCGGAAAAGATAGACGACTACATTGCGCGGGACGGCTACCGCGCCCTGATGACAGCTGTGACCGACATGACACCGAATGGCGTCATCCACCAGATCACCGCGAGCGGGCTGCGCGGGCGCGGCGGCGGGGGTTATCCAACCGGATTGAAATGGGGCACGGTTGCCAAGGCATCCGGCGACATGAAGTACGTGATCTGTAACGGCGACGAGGGCGATCCCGGCGCCTTCATGGATCGCAGCGTTCTTGAGAGCGATCCTCAGCGCGTGATTGAAGGCATGGCCATCGCGGCGTACGCCGTCGGAGCCAGCAAGGGATACATCTACGTTCGCGCAGAATATCCCCTGGCTGTGGCGCGACTGACCAATGCACTGCGCGATGCACGCCGGCGCGGCCTGCTGGGCAACAACATCGGCAACACCGCTTTCAACTTCGATGTGGAGATTCGCTTAGGTGCTGGAGCTTTTGTCTGCGGCGAAGAGACCGCGCTCATCGCATCAATTGAAGGCAAGCGCGGCACACCCAAGCCGCGGCCGCCGTATCCAGCAGTAAGCGGATTATGGGGCCGGCCCACGCTGATTAACAACGTGGAGACATTCGCCAACATCGCACCCATCATTCGCAAGGGCGGAAAATGGTTCGCCAGTATGGGTTCTGCCCGCAGCAAGGGCACCAAGGTCTTCGCGCTCACCGGCAAAATCACGAACACAGGCCTGGTCGAAGTTCCCATGGGCATCAAGCTTCGCGAGATCATCGAAGTCATCGGCGGCGGCGTCCCGGACGGACACAAATTCAAGGCTGTGCAGACTGGCGGCCCTTCTGGTGGATGCCTGCCGGAAGAGATGCTGGATATCGGCGTAAGTTACGATGCTCTGGTCGCGGTTGGATCCATTATGGGATCCGGCGGAATGATCGTGATGGACGATACCTCCTGCATGGTCAACGTGGCCCGCTTCTTCATCGAGTTCTGCATGACCGAGTCCTGCGGCAAGTGCATTCCATGCCGCGCTGGCACCGCCCAGATGCATACCCTGCTTACCCGCATCTGCGAAGGAACAGGCACCATGGCCGATCTTGACCTGCTGGTTGAGCTCTGTGCCACGGTGAAGGAAACCAGCCTCTGCGGACTGGGTCAGACAGCACCCAACCCGGTGTTGAGCACCCTGCGCTACTTCAAGAACGAGTACATCGAACACATCGTGCACAAGCGCTGTCCGGCGGGCGTCTGCAACATCGCCGGAGCAACCACCCATGACGAAGCTCCCGCGGAGGTGTTGGCATGAGCGAAAGTGTTGGCGTAAAAACACTGCAGATCGACGGACAGGAAGTCAGCGCACGCTCTGGCCAGACCATCCTTGAAGTGGCGAAAGAGAACGACATCCATATCCCGACGCTCTGCCATCTTGACGGCCTCAGCGACGTTGGTGCGTGCCGCTTATGCGTGGTTGAAATCAAGGGCAACAACAAGCTGTTTCCCGCCTGTGTAACTACCGTCTTTGAAGGCATGGAGGTCAGCACAGATACTGAGCGGCTGCGGAAACACCGCCGCACTATTCTGGAATTGCTTTTTGCCGAGCGCAATCACGTCTGCTCAGTCTGTGTATCAAACGGACACTGCGATTTGCAGGCAATGGCGCAGGAACAAGGCCTGACGCATGTGCGCCTTCCCTATCGCAACCCCGAGCTTACGGTTGACGCATCGCATGAGCGCTTCACCGTCGACCACAATCGCTGCATTCTATGCACGCGCTGCATACGTGTGTGTGCCGAAGTTGAAGGTGCGCATGTGTGGGATGTGATGGGCCGCGGCATCGACTCGATCGTCATCACGGATCTGCACGAGGACTGGGGTAAGTCCAGCTGCACGCGATGCGGCAAATGCGTGCAGGTATGCCCCACCGGAGCGCTGTTCGACAAGAGCAAGATTGGCTCCGATCACCCCAAGTATCCCGATTTTCTGCCCAATCTGAACATGATGAGGGAAGCGCAATGAACAAACTGAGACTGGCAACGGTCTGGCTTGACGGATGCTCCGGCTGCCATATGTCGTTCCTCGATATGGATGAAAGACTGCTCGAGTTGGCTGCGCTCGTCGACGTGGTCTACAGCCCCATTGTGGACACCAAGGAGTTTCCTGACGATGTGGACATCGCGCTGGTCGAGGGAGCCGTAGCGTCCGTCGATGACGAAAAGAAGATCAGGAAGATCCGCGCGCACTCGAAAACGCTGATCGCGATGGGCGATTGCGCAATCACCGGCAACGTCCCTTCGATGCGCAACCCGATCGGGCCGGAAGCAATTCTCGATCGCGCCTACATTGAAAACGCCACGATACAGCCGCAGATTCCCTGCGTCGTGGTGCCTAAGCTGCTCAAGATCGTCCGGCCCATCCATGAATTTGTGAAGGTGGACGTGTTTCTGCCCGGGTGCCCGCCTTCTGCCGACACATTCCACACAGCGCTCACTGCGCTGATTACCGGCGAGCCGCTGGACATTCCAGCTCTCACCCGCTTTGGAGCCTGATCCCCGAAGGAGTTCGAGTTATGACGCAGACCATCACCATCGACCCGGTTACCCGCCTCGAAGGCCACGGCAAGATCACGATCCAACTGAACGCGCAGGGCGAGGTGGAAGACGCGCACTTTCATGTGACCCAGGTGCGCGGCTTCGAGAAGTTTTCTGAAGGCCGGCCCTTCTATGAAATGCCAAGCCTGACGGCGCGCATCTGCGGCATCTGCCCGGTATCGCATCTTCTGGCCTCGGCGAAAGCCTGCGAAGCCATCATGTCGGTGCGCATTCCGCATACCGCTGCGCAGCTCCGCCGCATCCTGAATCTTGCGCAGATGATTCAATCGCACGCGCTGAGCTTCTTCCATCTTTCCTCGCCGGATCTTCTGCTGGGCATGGAATCCGATCCTGCGCAGCGGCACATCTTCGGTGTTGCGGCTGCACGGCCTGAGCTCGGTCGGGCGGGAATCGGCCTGCGTCGCTTTGGCCAGCACGTCATCGAACTGCTCGGCACCAAGCGCATCCATACCGGCTGGGTTATACCTGGCGGCGTAACCGAACCGTTAAGCGCCGGCCATCGCGATGAAATTCTCGCCATGCTCCCGGAAGCTTATGCCAATGTGAGCCTTGCACTGGCAGCGTACAAGCAGATCGCCGACAAGTTCCAGCAGGAAATCTCGGTCTTCGCCAATTTCCCTTCCAACTACATGGGCTTGCTCAATGACGACGAATCGATTGAGTTCTCTGATGGAGCGCTGCGGCTCATCGGGCCAAAGGGCGACATCATTGAAGACGGGATCAGTGCTCAGCACTTCACCGAGGTGATCGGCGAAGCTGTGGAAAATTACAGCTACACGAAGTTCGTCTACTACAAGCCGCTCGGCTACCCCGAAGGCAGCTATCGCGTCGGTCCGCTGGCACGGCTGAACATCGTCAAGTCCATGGGCACGCCGAAAGCGGACCTCGAACTGGCCGAGTTCAAACAGCTCGCTTCGGGACCGGTGGAAAGCTCATTCTTCTATCACCATGCACGGCTCGTCGAAGCGCTCTACGGCATCGAGAAAATCGAGCACATTCTTGCCGATTCGCAGATTCTGGACAAGCACGTGCGCGCGACTGCAGGCGTCAATCGTCTTGAAGGCGCGGGACAGATCGAGGCGCCTCGCGGTACTCTCAGCCATCACTATAAAGTGGACGAGAACGGCCTGATTACCTGGGCGAACCTTGTCGTCGCCACCGGTCACAACAACAATGCGATGAACCGCGGCGTTTTGCAGGCGGCGAAGTGCTATGTGAAGGACGGCAAGTTTACCGAAGGTGCGCTGAACCGAGTCGAGGCAGTCATTCGTACCTTTGACCCGTGCTTGAGCTGCTCAACTCACGCTTTTGGACAAATGCCGCTGGCAATGACGCTCATGTCGGCAGACGGTGAAGTTGTGGATCAAGTGATCCGCTAGACTCTCCCTCAACCTGGGTGCCCCAGGTCTCGATTCTGAGACCTGGGGTTTTTCAGTCTAAACTTGGCAATCATGGATAAAGTCTCCATTCGGTGTCTCATTCTCGCGTGTGGAAATACGCTGCGCGAGGATGATGGCGTCGGGCCGTTTCTTGCGCAATGGGCCGAAGAACGCTGGCATGACGACGCGCGTGTGCGCGTGCTCTGCGATCATCAGTGGACTCCGGATATAGCGCAAGAAATCGCCGCAGCCGAAGCGGTCATCTTCGTTGACTGCGCTCTGGATCAAGCTCCGGGCCAGATCATATTGCGTGAGCTAAGCTCTGCGTCGTTGAAGCCGGGCCTGGTTACGCATCACCTTGGCGCAGCGGAACTGCTCCGAGTTGCGCACGACCTGTATGAAAAACAGCCTCGCAGAGCTTGTCTGCTCACGATCGGCGCCGGGAGCATCGACCTCGGTGAGGGCCTCAGTCCTGCCGTCCGCGACGCGCTTCCGGACGCCCAGGATCTCCTCGAGCTTACTGTGGGTCAGCTCATCGGTTGATTCGATTAGCGCGCGTAGCCTGCGAGCTTGATGACGTAGGCGTAATCTCCCGGCAAATGCTCCGGCAGCCTGATCCCTAAGTTTCCGCCCATCTGCTCATACCCGAGCGGTTTCGGGTCTCCGAGCATCGTGATCGAGGTGAATGAATGCGCACCCATTTCGAAGGCGAGTTCATTTGATTTTGGTTTCCCGAGAATGATCATGTAGAGATCATCACCCTTGCGCGTAAAGCGAAGATCATCCCCTTGAACGCTCTTCCCTGCTGCCTCCGTCCACGGCGTCGTGTCATATATCGCTTCGCCATTTTGCTTGAGCCACGCGCCGAGCGCTTGCAGCCGTTCCATCTGCACGGGCGGGATGGTGCCGTCGGCTTCAGGGCCGACGTCGAGCAGGAGATTGCCGTTCTTGCTCACGATGTCGACGAGGAGCGCGATGAGCTCCCCTGGAGCTATCGTTTCAGCTTCTCCTTCGGCCCGGTTGTAACCAAAGGAGCGGCCAAGCCCGCGACATTCCTCCCACTTCTTCGCACTGATCTGGTCTTTCTTCTCGTATTCAGGCGAGGTGAAGTCGGAGTGCTTGATGCCGAAGCGGTCGTCGATGACGCCGTCAGGGATCGCGTTATAGTAGTCGGCCTCAACCTGGAGGGCGTTGCCAGTTTTCGGCCAGTCGATATCGTTCCACAACAAAGCGGGATGATAACGATCGATCAACTCGTGAATCTGAGCGAAGGCGTACTTGCCGTAGGCGTCGGTCTGCGGTTTCACTGCGTCGTAGTCGCTGTTTACCTGGATGGGGCCGGTGTTGAAAGTCCAGTCGTACCCGCCGGAGTAATAGAGGCCCATCTTCAATCCCTGCTTCTGGACTGCCGTTGTCAACTCGCCGACAATATCGCGCTCGGCATGCAGCTGACCTGGTTTAAGGCTTGGGGTGGGATTGGGCGTGGTGCTGGGCCAGAGCGTGAAGCCTTCGTGGTGCTTGCTGGTAAGCACGACGTACCGTGCACCGGCTTCGCGAAAGATCGCGGCCATCTTAGCCGGATCCCACTTCTTCGACTCACGGTTGAAAACAGGGGCAAATTCGTAGTAGCCCTGGTCGCCGTAATGCTGCTTGTGGTACTGCTGCGTGGGCGAGCCGGGGATGCGCATCGTATTCAGGTACCACTCGGCATAGGGGTCGTACTTGATGTAATCGTTCGAGGAAAAGTCATGATCGGGATGCGTCAGCGGAGCCCACCCCGGCACCGAGTACAAGCCCCAGTGAATAAATATCCCAAGCTTTGCGCCGGCGTACCACTGCGGCAGCGGGTGCTGATCGAGCGATTCGAGCGTGGGCTCGTAGTGTGTCGGCGGCACGGGCGCAGGTGAACCGAAAGAAAGCGCTGTGACAGCAAAGAGGATGGCATACGGATTCAGATTCATGCGTGGCCTCACGGGAGGATTATCCGAATCATAAAGGGTGGAAGCCGGGCACTCCTCCGAAATACAGGCGCCCCCACGTAGCACGCGACGGATATAGCCATAAAAACCAACGGCGACTGCACTCAGTGCGGTCGCCGTCGGCCCCAGGAAATACCCTTGCGGGCTTTCACATTTATGTTAAAAAGCTGCCACTGTTTGCCTCAGGCTGTATGAGCTGAGCGTCTTGATGTAGTTGCCGCGGTCAAACGGAGAGACATCAGGCACCGATCGCCGGCTGAGGCAACCGCGGGTTTCAGAAAGCGATGAGTACTCGCGCTTCTCCAGCCAGTACTGCAGGTCAGAGAGGACGCGGCCAATGTGCTCGATGCCGTGAATATGCAGTGCCGAGCACATCATGGCGACATTACCGCCTGCCATGATGCTCTTGATCACGTCTTCGGCTGAGTGCACACCGCCGGTAATGGCGATATCGATGTTGAGATGGCCATAGAGAATCGCTGCCCAGTGCAGGCGAGGCAGCAATTCAGACGGCGTCGAGAAGTGCAACGTCGGCCGCACTTCCAGAGCTTCGATATCGAAATCGGGCTGATAGAAGCGGTTGAAGAGAACTATGCCGGCAGCGCCCGCGTCTTCCAGTTTCGCCGCCATGTGCGGAATACTCGTGAAGGACTGTGAGAGCTTGACAGCTACCGGAACCTTGACCGCCTTGCAGACGCTCTCGACGAGTTCGAGCAGTTGTGCCTCCAATTCATAGGAAGTCTGGCTTCGATCGGTGGCCAGGGCGTAGGTGTTGAGTTCGATAGCATCTACACCAGCCTGCTCGGACTCCTGGGCGAAACGCACCCACCCGCCGCAGGTCACTCCATTGAGGCTGGCTAGAATCGGTATCTTCACCGCTTCCTTAGCTCGCCGCAGGTGCTCGAGGTAGACCTCGTGCGTCATCCGGTAGTCGTTGAGATCGGGCAGGTACCCGAGCGACTCTGCGAACGATTCCGTGCCGCGCGACAAGTCCTCGTCGAGTGCACGGGACTCAAGCGCGAGTTGCTCTTCGAACAGCGAGGTGAGCACGATTGCGGAGGCGCCGGCTTCTTCCATGCGGTGTACGTTTTCGAGGGACTCCGAAAGCGGCGTGGAAGAAACGACAATGGGTCCGTTCAGCTTAAGGCCCAGATATTTTGTGGATACATCAATCATTTGGATCCTCCGGCAGGCGGAGCTGCCAGTTTCTCTTCAGGCTTTTCTGCAGGGGCAATATTGGGAGTTTCGCCACGTCCCGGCATGGATGCGCGGGATGAGTAGACACGCCACTGGCGTTCAACGTCGTCCTGTGCTTCTTTCAGCAGTGTGGCAGCCAGTTCGGGATTGCTGCGCGCGAGCATAGTGTAGCGCGCTTCGCGATAGGCATAATCCTTGAGCCGAATCGAAGGTGCTTTGGAATCGAGTTGGAATGGATTCTTGCCGGTCTCGCGCAGCGCCGGGTTATACCGCATCAAGGGCCAGTAGCCGGATTGAACAGCCAGCTTCTGCTGCTCAAGTCCATGCACCAGGTCGTAGCCATGGGCAATGCAGCTCGAGTAGGCGATGATGATCGATGGTCCATCGTGGGCCTCAGCCTCCTGGAAGGCCTTGACCACATGGCTGTCGTTGCCGCCCAGGGCCACCTGCGCGACGTAGACGTAGCCGTAGCTGACCGCTTCCATCGCGAGGTCTTTTTTGCTGTTCATTTTGCCGCTGGCTGCGAACTTCGCAACGGCGCCGCGTGGCGTGGCCTTTGACGACTGGCCACCGGTATTCGAGTAGACTTCGGTGTCAAGCACCAGTACGTTGACGTTTTTGCCTGAACCGAGGACGTGATCAAGACCGCCAAAGCCGATGTCAAAAGCCCAGCCGTCGCCGCCCAGGATCCAGACGCTCTTCCGAACCAATGTGTCGGCAATCGCAAGCAGGTTACGTGCGTCTGAGGAGTCGGTAGCAGCGAGCTTCGCGGACAGAATTTTTACCCGCTCGCGCTGTGCACTGATTTCGGACTCGGTTTTTTGGGGCGCGTTGACAATGTCGGCGGCAAGCTCGGGTCCGATGGTAGCGGCCAGGCGTGTCACCAGTACTTCTGCGAAGGTCTTCTGCTGGTCGAGCGCGGTGCGCATGCCGAAACCGAACTCCGCGTTGTCTTCGAAGAGCGAGTTGGCCCATGTCGGCCCGCGACCTGAAGCGTTCTTGCTGTAAGGCGTAGTGGGTAGGTTGCCGCCATAGATCGAAGAGCATCCCGTCGCGTTGGCGATGTAGAGTCGGTCGCCGAAGAGTTGGGTGAGCAGCTTGATGTAGGCAGTTTCGCCACAACCTGCGCACGCGCCCGAGAACTCAAAGAGCGGCTGTAGCAGTTGCAGATCCTTCACCTGCGAATGTGAAAGTTTGTTGCGATCCACTTCGGGCAAATCCAGGAAATACTCCCAATTGTCCCGTTCTGTCTCGCGCAGCGCAGCCTGCGGCGCCATGTTGATGGCCTTCTTGCTGGCATCGCTCTTGCTCTTTACGGGGCAGACGTCCACGCAGACGGCGCAACCGGTGCAATCTTCCGGAGCAACCTGCAGCGTGTAGTGATCGGTTTCCATACCCTTCCACTTCGGCTTGGCCCACTTAAGGGTTGCAGGAGCCTTGTCGCCGAGCTCGGGGCTGTAGATTTTGGCGCGGATCACGGCGTGAGGACAAACCATGACGCATTTGCCGCACTGGATGCAAAGTTCCTTGTCCCACACCGGGATGAACTGCGCGATGTTGCGCTTCTCCCATTGCGCGGTGGCCGTCGGGAAAGCACCGCCGGCAGGAATAGCGCTGACCGGGAGCAGATCGCCGCGACCGGCTGCAATTTCGCCGAGCACGTTGCGAACAAACTCCGGGGCCTTGCTGGAGATGGACGGAATCAGATCGAAGTTGGAGGAGGCTGCCGTGGGCAATTCCACCTTGTGAAGGTGTGCTAGTGCGGCGTCTACAGCGTCGTAATTCTTTTGGACAACCGCTTCGCCGCGCTTGCCATAGGTCTTCTTGATGGCCTTCTTGATCTGAGCAATCGCCTCTTCACGCGGCAACACGCCGCTAATAGCGAAGAAGCATGTCTGCATGATGGTGTTGATGCGCGTACCCATACCCGCTTCGCGCGCCACCGTGTAACCGTCAATCACGTAGAACTCGATCTTTTTGCGCAACATCTCTTCCTGTGTCGACTTGGGCAGTTTGTCCCAGACTTCGGCAGCGGAGTAAGGCGAGTTGAGCAGGAAGACCGCGCCTGGCATGGCTGCTTCCAGCACATTCATCTTCTCGAGGAAGCTGAAATTGTGGCAGGCCACAAAACTGGCGCGGGTGATGAGATAAGTGGACCGAATAGGGTTGGGCCCAAAGCGCAAGTGTGAAGTTGTCATCGAGCCGGACTTCTTCGAGTCATAAACGAAGTATCCCTGCGCGTAATTGTCGGTCTCGCTGCCGATGATCTTGATGGAGTTCTTGTTGGCGCCCACGGTGCCGTCGGAGCCGAGTCCGTAGAAGAGCGCGCGAACGGTTTTGGGATCTTCCGTGGAGAAAGTCGGATCATACACGAGACTCGTGTGCGAGACATCGTCGTCGATGCCGATGGTGAAATGTTTTTTCGGCGCGGACTTCTTGAGCTCGTCGAAGATGGCCTTGACCATGGCCGGAGTGAATTCCTTCGAGGAGAGGCCATAGCGGCTGCCGATAATTGTCGGCATGGCGGCGAAGGGCAGCGTTTCGGCATGCTCGGCGAGAACCGTGACAACATCCTGATATAGCGGTTCGCCGGCTGCACCGGGCTCCTTGCAGCGATCCAAGACGGCGATGGACTTGACGGTCGCAGGAAGCGCGTTGATGAAAGCCAACGCATCGAAGGGCCGATAGAGACGTACTTTCAGCAGACCGATTTTCTCGCCATGTTTTGCCATCAGGTCAACCGCTTCTTCGGCGGCTTCGGCGCCGGATCCCATGATGATGATTACGCGCTCTGCATCCGCTGCGCCGTAATAGTCAAACAAGTGATAAGCGCGGCCAGTCTGCGCGGCGAATCGATTCATGACGGATTGCACGATTCCCGGGACAGCGGCGTGATAAGGACTGCAGGCTTCGCGCGCCTGGAAGAACACGTCGGGGTTTTGAGCGGAACCGCGCAGCAAAGGGCGATCGGGGCTGAGTGCATTCTGACGGAACTGGATGATGTATTTGTCGTCGACGAGCGCACGGATGGTTTCGTCGCTGATGGGAAGAATCTTGCCCACTTCGTGCGAGGTCCGAAAGCCATCGAAGAAATGAATGAAGGGGATGCGCGACTCAAGGGTCGCGATCTGCGCAACGAGCGCCAGGTCAGCTACTTCCTGCACGGAATTCGACGCAAGCATTGCCCAGCCGGTGGAACGGCAAGCCATAACATCGGAGTGGTCCCCGAAGATGGAGAGAGCATGCGTGGCCAGGGTGCGGGCCGTTACGTGCATCGTGGCCGGTGTCAGCTCTCCGGCAATCTTGTACATGTTGGGAATCATCAACAGCAAGCCCTGCGAGGCCGTAAATGTGGTGCTAAACGCACCAGCCTGCAACGCGCCGTGCAATGCACCAGCCGCGCCGCCTTCGCTTTGCAGTTCTTCCACAATGGGCAGTGCGCCCCAGATGTTCTTTTTCCCTTCCGAGCGCCATTGATCGGCCCACTCGGCCATCGGCGACGAGGGGGTAATCGGGTAAATCGCGACAACTTCGGAGAGACGATAGGCTACAGAGGCCGCAGCCTCGTTCCCATCTAAAATCACCATTTTCTGTTCGCTCATTCGCTTCGCCTCACAACGCGGCCTGCGGAGAAAAACCGCTACGAGGAGTCTCTTCTTTGAGGCAGTTAGGGGCTGTGATGAGAGACACACGGTGACCAGTGTTTACCACAATATGAAATAGTTTTCATATTGCACGAAGCTCATTTTGATCCCTGGCGGATTCACCCGGATCGAGCATTCGCTAGAACAAATCTGGTCTAGATTCTGGCTTCTGAGAGAAACGCAGCGCGAAACTTTTCACCCTCTCCTGATTGCCCCCAGGGATCGGCTGACTCCGGGTTCAGTTGGGCAGAATTCAGAGCCTCGAGCAAGTGACAAAAGCAGCCTCGTAGCGCAGCAAGTGTTTGTCTTACCAGATCGAGACTACGACAGGGCTGGAGAAAAACCATTCCGGTACGTCAATCATCCAATCTTCTGTTGTTAATACTGCGGGCGCATGCGCGTCTGTTCGTGCAACCGGCTCGATTATTCGCCTCTGGTTGTTTCAGCTGCGATCGGAGTCGCTACTCCCGCCAAATGCCAGGAGGATAAGTGAGTAAATTCAAATATTTATTGCTAATTGCGGTTGCAGCACTCTGGTTTCCTGCTTCACCCCAAAGGGCGCAGGCACAAATTGCCGTACAAATCGGGCCACCGCCCATTTGTCCCTACGGATATTTCGACTATCCGCCGTATGATTGCGCACCTTATGGCTACTATGGCCCGGAATGGTTCTCCGGCGGCGTCTTCATCGGCGCGGGACCGTGGTTCCATGGCCCTTCTCACTTCTGGGGCCACGTAGATAACCATTACGATCACAATGATGGGTGGCACGGCGAGTATCCGCCTCGCGGCGAGCATTTCGACGCGCATCACGATCAGGCAGGGCATGTGCAGCATTTCAACGGTAACGAGATGCGCGACGGTCACGGGCACTCAAACCTCGGCGCAGCGCACGAGCATGGCGGCGGCGGCGAGCACGGGGGACACCACTAAACTTTCGACATGCGTCAGCCAGTTCGCCTGGGTATCTCTCGGTACCCGGGCGAAACTATTTATTCCGCCGGTTTCCACTTGCTGCGGGGTCGCGCTACCGCATACATCTCGGCGCCAATCTGAGTGAATAATCCCAATCGATCTCCCTTGGGATCGCCGCCTTCCTTGTGGGTGGTGTAGAGGTCGAAGTGTGTCCGATCCGGAATGTAGGTGAAGTGCGCATCGGCATTCAGAGTCTTCAGCACGGCTTCCATCTTGTGAGCGGCACCATCCAGATAGAATGTGTCGGCCGTACCCACAAACACATGGATCTTGCCCCTCAACCGGGTCCCTCGCTGCGCCCAGGTTTTCTGAACAATATTTGCAAGATCATAGTGATCGTGCCAGTAAGCAACTACCACCGGGTCAACGTCGCCACTGTCGCGATTAAACATTGGCACTGGACGCCCATCCGTGCCGCGTGGTGAGAATACCCATTCGAAGGAGGCTATCTGACCGCCGTAGGGCCCAAGGACGCGCTCGTTTTTTGCAAATTCCTCGAAGGTGCCAATTATTTTTGCATGGTCTCGAATCAACGGGTAGGGAGTTCCGTCGGGACGCTTGTAGACGTTAGCGTTTGGTGCATACAGATCAATACCAGTAAAATCGTGGAAATCGCTTGGGTCAGGGGATGTCGACCACGTTCCTCCAAAGACCGTCGGGTAATCAATCTGCAACTGCAGGGTTGCCCACCCGCCAGAAGAATGACCCTGCAGAAACCGCCCGCTGCTGCGAGCGTCCATGCGGTACTTCTTCTCGAGATAGGGAATGTACTCGGCAGTAAGAGCCGCCCCCCACGGTCCGTTATTCACGGAGTCGTCGAATTCGTGCGTCCCGGTTGGGCACGACTCATCAAGCATGACCCAGATCATGGGCGGCAACTTCTTTTTCGCCATGAGGTCGAGCATGAATCCGCCAAATATTCTCTCGTATTCAAACGGCGCGCCAAATCCATGTGTCCAGTAGACCGTCGGGTATCGGCTCTTTGGATTCTGATCGTATTCGGGCGGGGTAATAACCCACGCGCGAATGTGGATGGGCCGGCCTGAAAAGGCGGTGAGCGCGGGACTTACAAAGTCTTCGAGGTGTACGCTCTTTTTGAATTCCGGCGAGTCAGGATGGATGGGGCGTTCTGGCACAACTTCGTTGAGCAAAAACACAGGCTCGGATCCCTGCCCCGGCGTGAACGACACAAGGGAAACAACATCGCTGACAAGATCGCCCGCACTGCGTCCGCCGTAGTTATAAGTGTGATTCACATCGAGTACGGCCTGGGCCTGGTAGTCGCCCGGCTTCAACGCCGAGAATCCCGCGGGAAAAGCGATGTCGTCCGTATCAATATCGACAGATTTCCCTGCGGCGAGATCGGAGACTTCTTTCGCAGCCACGTATACTGCGGTCGGTGCAAAGGGATTTTCATCAACCTGCTTCGCTCCGGTTCCGGCCGTAAGAAAGACAAGCATCCTGCCTGAAACCGGCGCCGTGAAATTTGACCCGACTGTTACGCGAAAGAACAGGTGTTGCGGTTGCTGCGCCAAGGCTGCAAGCGAGCACAAGACGAGCGCGAGAGAGAGGAAAAGTCTTCGGGGAATGTGCATGTTGAGGGAATTGTATGGGGCGGCGCGCGCGGTCAGCAATGAAAAGCTCTTGCGCGGAGCGAAATTCAAGTCGATGCGGCCGGCCAACGTTGAGCATTCGCCGGGTTCGATGAGCCCACCTCGGCTCCGGATCAGACAAGCTGGCTTTCAATGCCGCCGAGATTGCGACAGTGCCAACTCACTCTCGGGCTCGACTCTCGCATTCACAGGTATCCAGGCGCTGATTGTGGTTCCTTGATTGCGCTTGGATTCGATACTGGCGGTGCCATCAACCAGGTTCACCCGCTCCTGGATGCTCACGAGGCCCAGCCCACCCTTCGTTTGAATCTCTTTCGGATCAAATCCCACACCGTGATCGCTGACTTTGAGTCTGATCCCATCGCGCTCGCCTTTCAGCGAGACATTGAAGTGCGTCGCGCCACTATGTTTGATTCCATTGCGCAACGCTTCCTGCGCAATGCGAAAGATGCAGAGCGAAACTTCCTTCGACAAGGTTCCCGGGACGTCTTTACTGCTGAATTCAACTTCGACACGGTTCTTCTCTGAAGATTCCTTGCAGAAACCGCTCACTGCTGCCACAAGTCCAATGTAGTCGAGCTTGGAGGAGTGGATCTCATGGGACAAGGCCTGGACGTCTTTGCCTATCTGCCGGCAAATATCTAACACGTGCGTCAATTTCACCAGCCGTTCTGATTCGCAACGTCTACAGTCAGGTTGAGTATTTGAGGGAACCGCAGTGTCTAACCTTAATTGATCCAGCTGAATCGACAGGAATGCGAGTTGCTGACAAATGTCGTCATGGAGTTCCCTGGCTATACGAGCACGTTCCTGTTCTTGTGCTTCTATCAGTTTTCCGCTTAGCTTGTTGCGCTCTTCCTGTGCCGAATTTAGCCTTTCAATGTGGCGCAGAGCTTCCTCGACACGCTTGCGTTCGGTGATATCGACTACGGCTGCCACGCCGCTTATCACTTTCCCCTGCTGATCGTGAATTGGTGCAGCAGACGCTTCGCCAAGCCACTTTCGTCCACTGGGCAATTCAAAGGCCATCTCGAAAGGGGCAATAACGCGATCTTCGGCGATTGCGCGCTGAATGGGCATCTCAGAAGCTGTGATTTGACGGTCGCCGATAAAGAACTTTGCTTGCCGCCCTGGCGCTTGATCATCTTCAGCAGAAGCCGAGATATTGGCGCCCTCAATGCTTTCGAATTGCCTTAAAGCGGTGGGATTACCGTCAATGAACTGGCAGGTAATATCCCTGGAAAAATGCACGCCGACAGGTAGCGCTTGAATCAGAGCCTTGAGCCGTTGTTGGGTGTCAAAGGCTGCTCGTTCGGCTTTTCGGCGCTCGGTAACATCGCGAAAAACAAGTACCGCGCCAAGCAGCCGGTCACCATTGAGAATTGGTGCGGCGCTGTGTTCGATGGGAACTATGCGGCCATCTTTGGTGACGAGCGCAGTGTGATCTCCCAATTCGATGTAACACCGCTGCTCCAATGCGCGCGATACCACATCGAGAGCCACCGCGCCCGAATCTTCGTCGATGGTTTGAAATCGGCTCTGCACCGGCTCGCCAATCGCCTCTTCGGCCTTCCATCCAGTGACACGTTCGGCTACGGGATTAAGAAAAGTCACATGGCCGGTGCTGTCCGTGGTGATTACGGCATCGCCGATACTCGCAAAAGTGACGAGCAGTCGCTCCTGGCTCTCGCGAAGCGCGTTCTCAATTCGCTTGTGCTCCGTCATATCGCGAATCGCCGTAAATCGAAGAACCCGGCTTTCAAATTCCACTGTTTGGCCGTGGGTCTCGACGAAGATAACGCGGCCATCCTTGTGTACCATGCGTTGTTCGATCCAGACTTCTTTCCCCTCCTTGATGTTCCCCTCGGTCGCGTCCTGGTCGGAAGAGTGGAAGAAATGCGAGACTCTCTGCCCGTGGATTTCTTCCAGTTCGTATCCAATCATTTTGGAAAATGCGTCGTTGGCGTCGATGATGATTCCATCCTGGCTTATGACAATACCTTCAAACGTTGCCACGGCGAGCATGCGGAAGTGAGCATGTTCATGTCGAACTACATTTTCATTTTGACCCGGCGTTTTTTCAACAGAGGACTGGTCGAATTCAGGTTCGCGTGGCAGCATTGATTCTCAAGACCTTTCAAAAGCAGCCGAGGGCCGCCAGCCCTCTCGATCGGAGCTGCCAAAGTCTAAAGGATGCATTTTCGATGTGCGGTGACACCAATCACCCCGGTGACTCTTGGCTGCCAGCCGCCAGCGGTCTGGGTAAAAGAATCCCATTTTTTCCGACATACATCAGGTTTCTATCGGAGCCGCTCCGAGAGGGGGAGCATGACGAGTCGTGGGGCGAGCACCCGAGCGTTGCTGGGATCAATGCCCTGCGCGCAGATGTGTTCTCTGCACCTTGTGCAACGGTTCCTACGCCTTCAAGAAAATCGAAAACACGGTTCCCCGATAACGGCCCTCGGTCCTGCTCCGGAACCGCATCTTTCCGCGATGCTTGGTAATCGTCTCGGCGCTGAGCCAGAGGCCCAGCCCGGTTCCTGTGGCCGCTTTTGTTGTGAAGAAGGGCTCAAATACGCGATTTCGCACAGACTCCTGGATACCCACACCCGAATCCGCAACCATTACCCTGATGCCTTCTTCTCCCGATATGGCGTCCGAAGCCTTACGCAATCGCACAACCAGGCGCGGCGCATCTGTGTTCTTTAGCATCGCATCGACCGCGTTGCTTACCAGATTCGCAATGACCTGCCGAATTTCAACCGCCTGGCAGCTGATCGAAGGGTGCATGCTATATCTCCGCTCGATCGCAACCCCCATTGACTTCAGCCGTCCCTCGTAGAGCACAAGCACAGATTCGAGAATCTCCTCGATGTCCACGATATTCGGCTGGGACGTCTGCCTGTGAAAGCGTAACGTCGCGGTTGTGATGTGACTGACTCGGGCCAGTTCGCGCTCCGCCTGTTCCAGAATCTCGCCAACCTCAGGTGAAATCACACCTCTGCGGGCCAGGTACAGGAGGTTGGTAACCGCTTCAAGTGGATTGTTGATCTCATGTGCAATCGAGCTCGCCATGCGCCCAACCACCGCAAGTTTCTCGCTCTGGCGAAGACTCATCTCCGTTTTGAGGCGATCGGTCTCATCGCGCAGCACTTTAGCCAATCCTGTAACCTGTCCCTCCTTGTTGCGAATCGGCTCCGTTACCCAGCGCGCCCATATCCGGGTTCCATTCTTGTGAACAAGCCAGCGCGCATCTTCGTTGCGACCGATGCTTTCCAGGCTCAGAATCTCCGTGCACGGAAGCTGGGATGCACGATCCTCAGGAGCGAGAAGCAGCGAGAACGGCTGTCCAACCGCATCCTCCGATGAGTGGCCGAAGATTCGCTCTGCTCCGGGATTCCAACTCGTAAACCGCAGCTGTGTATCCAACTGCACAAGCGCATACTCGTGGACGTTCTCAAGGAAGAGTCGAAAGCGCTCCTCGCCTTCCCGCAGCGCGGCTTCGGCACGGGCACGCTCCACTGCGGCCCATGTCCGCTCTCCTGTATGCCAGACAATTTCAACCTCATCCTGGGTCCAATCTCGAGGCTGGTCGTTCGTAGCACAAAGGCAGGCCACCAGCTGGTCATCCTTGATCAGCGGCACAGCGATGAAAGCTCCTGCCTGCACGGCGGCAAGTGTCGCGCGGTCTGCGTCCGGAACCAGTTCCGAGATTTGAGCATCTTTGACCACCGTCGGTTCAAACTTCTGAGGCGACGACCGAAGCCACGCGAAGATCTCCAACGGATATTTCCCGGGCGCACTTGGCGTGCCCTCACGCACAAAATCTCGCTCGACAAGCATGTGACCCGACTCTTCGTCGATCTCACCATAAAAAACGCGATTCGCTCTCAACTGTTCGCCAAGTATGACGCTGGCCCGGCCCTGGATCTCGATCGGGTCAGATAGCGGACGGATTGCGTCGCTCAGCTTGAGCTTGTATGCCTGTTTCTCCTCGCTGCTGCGCAACATCGCCTCAGTCTGCTTGCGCTCAGTGATGTCATCAAACACCACGTTCAGAAAATGGCTGCCGTCTCCGCCCACCCGCGAGGCAAATACTGTGAACCAGCGACGGATTTCCTTTACGTAGTAATCAAAGCGAACCGGTTCGCCTTTCTCGACCACACGCGCATACGTCTTGACCCAATGCTCTTCAAGATTTGGATTTAATTGGCGTGCAGTCTTACCGAGATAATCCGACAGGCCGGTCTGTTTTTCGAAAACGCGGTTGGTGGCATGAAAACGCAGATCAGCAGCCACTCCGTCAGCGTCATAGACCACTTCGAGGAGTGTGTACCCTTGATCGATCGAATCGAAAAGCGTGCGATACTTCCCCTCGCTTGCGCGAAGCGCGGTTTCAACTCGGGACCGCTCCACGGCCGCCCACGTTCGTTCTGCTGTCTCCTTTACGAGCTCGATCTCTGCCGGCTTCCAGACCCGCGGCTCCCTCTGAGCCACGCATAATGCGGCCGCTCTCCGATCGTTCTTCAACAGCGGAACACAAGTGAATGCACTTACTTCGGTTCCCAGAATTACCGCACGGCCGGCATCGGAAATTAGCGGCGACGTCCGCACGTCGTCGATCACCGCCGGTTGGCCTTTCGGCGTCGCCTGTTCAATCCAGGCAAAGGCCTCGAGCGGATACGAACCGGCCAGACTCGGTACACCCTCTCGCACAAAGTCTCGTTCAACAAGAAGCAGCCCCCGCGCGTCGTCCATTTCGGAATAGAAGGCACGGTCTGACAGCAAATGCCGGACAAGCAAGCGCGTGGCAACCTCCTGAACTTCGATCGGATCTGATAGCGGCCGCAGCGAATCGCTCAGTTTCAGCAGGTAGGCCTGCCGCTCTTCCCTTTCGCGTAGATCCGCCTCTGCCTGTTTCCGCTCGGTGATGTCGTAGAAGACAGCATTGACCAGGCGGCTGCCCTCGCCACCGACGCGCGACACGAAAATGCTGATCCACCGCCCGAAATCGTGCGAGTAACTTTCAAAGCGGATCGATTTACCGGTTTCGGCCACGCTGGCATAGGCCTGAATGCACGCGCGCGGTGATCGCGTTGTCGATCGAATCGAACAGCGTGCGATATTTCAGTTCGCTTTCGCGCAGCGCGGCTTCCACGAGAACGCGCAGTACTTCCTCTGAACTTGAGCCGTTAGAAGCCTCAACCAATTCAGCTTCCCGCAAATTCTCTTCGACTCTTCCACTGTCCATTTCTTAAGATTCCGTACCGCGCGTTTTACAAAATGTCCGGTGCGTTTCACAGAACAACTTGTCGGGTACCTTAGTAACTCGAATAGAGGTTTTTATAATACCCCGGTGTTGGCGCATAGGAAAGTCAAGATTATGTCATGTAGATATTTCGGATCGCGACTTCACGTGGCTTGCGAATCTGACTCAGCGCCCCCGCGCAAGCTCGTATCACGCTGGTTAACTTGGAGTTAGGATGAGTCCGGAGGCATCTCCGCCGGCGTCGGAAAACGAGAGTAGTTAAAAAGGGAGGCAAGCGTTTTAGCCATGTCATATTGACTTGCAGCATTTCGGGCCGCTTGGCAGACGCCGAGCCCTGCGGCTCTGGGTCTCCCTGCGCCTGTTGCGTCGCGAAGCGGGGAAAAGCGAGGCAGCATCAGGATTTTGGGGAACTCTGCTGCTATTGGGGCGCGTTGGGACGCTTTTCAACTCCCTTGGGCGCAGGGCTCACGGTGAGGTCGGTGTTTTGCGCTGCGGCTAGCGTCACCTTAATCGGAGGAGCCTGCAACTCGCCCGCAACAGCTGAGACCTGGTAGTCGCCGCCCGCAAGATCGTGGATGGAATACACGCCATCAGAGTTCGTCTCAGTGGTGAACGACTTTCCAGTCGCAACTCTTTTTGCTGTGACCGTTGCACTGGGGACGGCATGACCTGCCATGTCACTTACCTTCCCGGAGAGAGTATAACTTTGCGGAAATGCTGGAACGCTCAGGAGAAAGAAAAGCAGGAATGCTCGCATCGCCCTTGCGATTATTTGCTTTCGAATCGGCATGAGAGCTTCTCCTGCTCAATCAGCCGCGGCGCACACGGACGGTCCGTCCGTTGTAATCAGTATCCGCCAGCGCCGGTTTCCGCTCAATCACCGTCGTGTTCTTCGTCTGGCTCACAAGATCTTCAAAGAGGGCACGATAGTGAATCATGGCGCGACGGAGATCTTCGGTACTCGCCTGGCCTCTGGCCTGCCGAACTGCGATCTCATGCGCTGCTCTGTAATTCTGCGTGACAGTGGGATGTTCGACGGAGATGTCAGCCGCTCGCTGCTCAAAATCGCCCACAGGATAGCCGCAGGTCGCCATGAGGTCGCCCAGCAACTGATCGGCCTCGGCTACTGCGCCGGCCGGGGCATCCACGAAATGCGCCTGCACGCGATTCCATTGCTCGGTGTACCGCGCGCGGTCTTCCGCGGTAAGGGGACGAAGATTAAGCTTCTTTACGCGCTCAGTACGCTCTTCAAGCCGGGCTTCGGCCACGCGGCGATCGCCACCTTCCGCAACGGCACGGTCATACTCGGGCCCGAAGTGATGACGAAGTTTCTCGGTCCGGCGCCGCTGCAAATACACAGCGACAATGGCGCCAACAACCAACACGATGACGGCAAGGATGATGGCAATCTGGGTGGGAGTAAGATCCTGCATGTTCATACTTCGGGTCCTCCTGCGTTTAATTTGGATCTATATAGACATGAGCTAATTCGATTTCACCTTCAGGCCGCGCCGTCGCGACTGCGCATGCCAAGTGATCTTCGGGCGGCCGCGATACGCGGGTACACCCCAGATTGGATGGTTCTCCGAACGCCGGGTTGCCCGACCGCGGAGGTATTCACGAAGCGACGTTAAACCTGATGAATGAAGTTACCGGCTGGTAGCGATCATCTGCGCGGCATGCTGCAGGCTCGTCTCAGTCACCTTGGCTCCGGAGAGCATCCGGGCCACTTCATGGGTGCGGGCGCGGTCGTCGAGCAGGCGGATGTGCATCTTGGTGCGGCCGTGATCTTCCTTCTTCTCCACAACAAAATGCTGATCGGCGAAAGCGGCGATCTGCGGCAGATGTGTTACGCAGAGCACCTGCTGCGCACGTCCCAGCGCTTTCAGCTTCTGGCCAACGGCATCGGCCGCACGGCCACCAATGCCGATATCAATCTCATCGAAGACAAGCGTCCGCGGCGTGGGCAGTTTCTTCCTCGTCTTAGAGGCGGATTCTTCGACTGCGACCTTCAGCGCCAGCATCACGCGCGACATCTCGCCGCCCGAAGCGATCTCGTGCAACGGTTTCAACGGCTCCCCGGGATTGGTCGCGATGCGATACTCCACCTCATCCCAGCCATGTGCGGTCCACGCGGATTCCTCTTTATTGGTGGACACCGAAATCTCAAAGCGAACCTTCATCGCCAGCGAGTTGATCTGCGCCTCGGCTAATTTGGCCAGCTTTGTGCCTGCCGTCTTGCGCTGATCAGACAATGACGCGGCAGCTTGATTGTAAGCCTCCACGGACTTCGCGAGCGCAGCCCGGAGCACCTTCAACGTTTCATCGCGATCTTCAACTTCTGCAAGCTTGAGTGTCACTTCTTCGCCGAGCGCGATCACGTCGGCCACAGTCTTGCCGTATTTTCGCTTCAGGCGGTCGAGCAGCGCCAGCCGGTCTTCGATTTCCGCAAGCCGCTCCGGAGAAGCATTGATGCGTTCCGCATAATCGCGCAGCGTGGCGCTGACATCGCCTACGATCGCGCGAGCCGATTCGATCTGTTGCGAGTATTCGCTGAACTTGTTGTCATATCGCGCCAGCTCGTCCAGATTCTTGCCCGCCGCACGCAACGCCGCCTCGGCGGATGCTCCGCCTTCATAGAGCTGATCGAAGGCGCTCATCGCGGCAGCGTAGAGCTTCTCAGCATTCGCTAAAACACGCTTCTCGGTTTCGAGCGCCTCGTCTTCGCCTGCCGTGAGATTGGCTGAGGCGATCTCCTTTGACTGGTAGCTCCACAGATCCACCATCCGCAGCCGGTCCTGTTCATTGATCAGCAATTCATCGAGCTTCGTCTGCGCGGCACGCCACGCTTCGTATGCCGCTGCGACCTGGTCCGTATTGATGGATGAAAACCGATCCAGCAGAATACGCTGCTGCGTCTGATCGAAGCTCGACAGCGTCTCAGACTGCGCATGTACCAGCGCGAGCTCCGGCGCGAGCAATCTCAGCACGGCAACTGTTGCCGGCTGGTTGTTCACAAACACTCTTCCCTTGCCCGAAGACAGGATCTCCCGCCGCAAGATGATTTCGTTGCCCTCTGCGTCGATGCCGTTCTCCTCAAGCACCGATTCAGCCGCGGGCGTGGACTCGAAGACGCAGGCGACCACCGCCTTGTCTGCTCCGTGACGCACGATTTCCGCAGAGGACTTGCCCCCCATCAGCAACGCAAGCGCATCTACAAGAATGGACTTGCCCGCGCCCGTTTCGCCGGTCAAGAGGTTCAACCCCGGCCCGAAGACGGCGATGGCGTGATCGATAACAGCGTAATTTTCGGCGCGTAACTCTACAAGCATGAGTGATGAATCCGAGCGCAGCATAGCACGAACCGCAGGGGTTACGGCTAAACGGCCTGAAATGCGCGGCTTCGAGTGCACCAGAACGATAACTTGGAGCGCTCGAATGCGTCTGATACCGTTGATATTGAGGTGAATACCGATTTTTACAGCTACTTTGCTCCTCGCATTACAAGCTGATGGTGGCGCAGCCCCGGCTGCCAGCCCTGTTGCGCAGGGCACCGGCGCGCTGATGGAGATGATGGGCAATATGGGAGGGATCGCACTGGGCGTCCTCGTCCTGTTGCTGATTGCCAGCCTCTATTCCTGGACCATCATTCTGGGCAAGATGGGCACCTTCAGCAAGGCCACCCGCGAAAGCCGCAACTTCATCAACGCCTTCCGCCGCGCCACGCGCCTGCAGGAAGTCGCCGCGTTTGCCGACAACTACAAGTCCAGCCCGTTGGCGCAGGTCTACGTCGATGTCTACGAGACCTACAAACGGCAGACCGGCGGCTCCGGGCCTCCACGAAATCTCACCCCGCTAGAGCGCTCAGCTCAGACAGCGGCCAGCGAGGCCATCACCGCTCTCGAACGCCGTCTCACCTGGCTCGCCACTATCGCCGCGACCAGCCCGTTCATCGGACTCTTTGGCACTGTTATGGGTGTGGTCGACGCCTTTCACGGCCTGGGCACCGCGGGCGCCGCAACGCTGCGTGCAGTTGCACCGGGAATCTCCGAGGCGCTGATTACCACTGCTGCCGGACTCTTCGTGGCCGTTCCTGCCGTGGTTGCCTACAACCAGTTCGCCGCGCGCATTCGCGTTTTTGCGTCGGCAACCGACGATTTCTGCCGCGAATTGCTGAATTCGCTTGAAGAGATACCCGTCCGCAGTTCAGCCGCTCCGCGCGAAGAGCAAGAGGTTGCACGTGGCTTTCACGACTAACAACGGCCGCACGCAAACTTCGCTCGCGGATATCAACATCACACCGCTGGTTGATGTGGTGCTGGTGCTGCTGGTTATCTTTATGATCACCGCGCCGGTACTGCAGTCAGGCATTGAAGTGAATGTTCCCAAGACGCGGACCGTGAAGGAAATCACCGAGCAGCGCCTGGTGGTGACGATCGATCGCGACCAACAGGTCTTCCTCGGCGACAAGCCTGTCAACGTACATGACCTGGGCACGCGATTGCGCGCTGCCAGCGGTACCTCAACCAAGCAGGTGATTTATCTCCGCGCCGACGAGCGCGTTCCGTTTGGCGCATTTGCCAGCGTGATGGACGCGGTGAAACAGGCAGGCATTACGAACATTTCGATTGTGACGCGTCCCGTGGACGACAAGGGAAAATAAGTTGGCGGAATTCAGGCCTTCAATCCGCGCAGGAGCAGTCCTAAAAGCAGATCCTTCGCTCGGCTGATGAAGGCCGCTTCGCTCAGGATGACGAAAGATTATTGATGAGCAGTTTCTACCAAGTCGGGGGACATTTTCAGGAGGGGCTGGCGCCTGAACCCATGGCGAAGCCCGCTGCCGGTGCAGTGTTGCTCCACTGCGGCATCGTGATCGCGATCGTAGTTTACGGGGTCGTCGGCGGATACTTCCATCACAACCTGTGGGGCGGCGCCGGACCCGGCGGAGCCATCCAGGTCAACATCACCAGCGCCATTCCGCTTCCTTCAGACCATCCGCCCAACCAGAACGTGCTGGCCACCGAAAAGCCCAGCGAAGCGCCCGCGCCGCCCCAACCCAAGGCCAAGCAGGCTGAAGACGAAACCGCAATTCCTATCCAGGGCAAGACGAAAAAGCCTGAACATCAGGAAGCAAAGAGGACGCCGCCGCAACAGCAGCCTGTGCCAACCAATCGCGCCCAATATGGTGAGCAGGCTGGATCAGTGATGCCGCGGGCGGCGCAATCCGGGGTTGCCAATGGCCCTACCACCACCGATGCAAATTTCGGCAGCCTCTTCGGTTGGTATGTCGACAACATCAACCGTAAGATGGACGCCAACGGATATCGCTCCCTGGCCGATCCGAACACGCCTAAGGGTGCGAAAGCATCCATCGAATTCCGCATTCATCGCGACGGCTCGCAGAGCGATGTGCGCCTCGATCGCTCCAGTGGCAGTCCCACGTGGGACTCGGTTTGCGTTCGCGCCGCGCAACGTGTGGATACCTTTGGTGCGCTGCCGCCCGGGTATCACGATAATTACCTGGAGGTCTACTTCGATTGCACCTACTAGGGCATGACGCATCCAATTAGAATGGATGTCGACAACTGGAAGCGGTTCGGATCATTAGAGCTCGAGACACGCAGAGTTTCCCCGCTCGTGCAAAAAAATCACCCAGGAAGGGTTTAGCGTTCTCATGAAATTTACGTTGCGTTTTGGTTTTCCGATCTTCCTGCTTCTTGCAGCTTTCACGTCCCTTCCTTGCTTCGCGCAAGATTGGGTGCACACCGGCTCGGGTCTCGGAAATGCGCGTATTCGACTCGCCGCATCCGACTTCAAAGCGGTCGGCGCCGATCCGCAGACGCCCGCGCTGAAGGCCACCTTCGACTCAACCCTCTTCAATGACCTGCAGAATGCCGGCATCTTCGACATGGTGTCAAAGAGTTTCAGCCCGCAAGGCACACCCGGCTCGCCGCAGGAAATTAACCTGGCGCAGTGGTCCGCCGATCCCGCGAACGCTTCGATGGTCGCATTCGGCGCGCTCTCTACCGCCAACGGCCGCCTGACGGTCTATGGCTGGCTTGATGACACGCGCAACACTGCAAATCCGCAGGTGCTTGGAAAGCAATACAACGAAGCTGCCAGCCAGGACATGGCGCGCACTATCGCGCACCGCTTCGCTGACGAGATCATCCTCCGCCTTGGCGGCGGCATCAACGGCATCGCCGAAACCAAGATTTACTTCATCAGTTCGCGCACCGGCTCCAAAGAAGTATGGGTCATGGATTACGACGGCCAGAATCAGCACGCAGTCACCCACCTCGGCACGGTGTCGCTCTCGCCCCGCATCTCACCCGACAATTCGCGCCTGGCCTTCTCATCGCTCGGTCGCGAGGGCTGGTCCATCCGCATGTACTCGCTGGATCTTGGACGCATGGTGAGCTTCCCCACCGGCACCGTCGGTGGCAGTAACAGCACCCCGGCATGGTCTTCCGACGGAGCAAAAATTGCCTTCTCCTCATCACGCTCCGGGGATCCGGAGATTTGGATTACGGATGCCGCGGGCGGAAGCGCGCACAAGATCACCTCTTTCCGGGGTCCCGACGTCGCGCCAACCTGGAATCCGCGCACCAATGCGCAGATTGCCTGGGTCAGCGGACGCACCGGACTGCCGCAGATCTACACCATGGATCAGGACGGCGCGAACGTTGAGCGCCTGACCGATGGCGGTTATGCGGTTTCACCATCCTGGTCTCCAAGCGGCCAGTGGCTCACCTTCGCGTGGAATCGCAAATACGGGCCCGGCGCCCCCGGCGGACAGGACATTTACGTGATGGACATTTCCAGCCGACCGCTGAAGTGGGTCCAGCTCACGCACGATTCAGGCAGCAACGACTTCCCTTCGTGGTCGCCCGATAATCGCCACATCGTCTTCGAGCGCTCCGTTGGCGGCCGCGCCCAGATCTGGACTATGCTCGTCGACGGCACTCAGCAACATCAACTCACGACGAACGGCCAGAACTTCATGCCCAACTGGAGCTGGAAGTAAAAGACCGCGGCGCTTGGTCGGCCCCAGCCAACGGAGAATCGTGTTTTCTGCGATTCATTCAATCTGCATGCTTGGCGTGTATTCTCGATGGCAAGAATCAAATCTTCCGAATCGCGATTCGCGACGATGCGGGCGTCGACTGCCCGTTGAAGTCCGCACCAGGAGACATCATGATCAAGGAGACGCTCGCTGCTGCAACACTTGCCGCCACACTTTCGATCGCGGGCCTTGCCAACGCGCAAGACAGCGGCCCTTACAAAGTGCAAAAGATTCAGATCGTGGATGGAGAGGGTGGCTTTGACTATGTGACTGCCGACCCTGATAGCCGTATTCTCTACGTTGCCCGATCCGGACCCGCGGGTCACATCGGCGTCTTCAATCTCGATACACTGACGCAGGTTGGCGACATACCCGGAACCAGCGCCCACGGCGGCGCAGTCGACACCGCGACCGGGCACGGATTCGCAACCTCCAGCCCGGTGACAATGTTTGACGCAAAGACCTTTGCGATTATTAAAAAGATCGATGTGCAGGGACGTCCCGATGGCTACCTGAACGACCCATACAATCACCACTTCTATATCCTCAGTCACGCCGCGCCGAACATCACCGTGCTGGATGACAAGGATGGCGCAATTCTCGGGACCATCGACATTGGCGGTGCTCCGGAGCAGGCTGCCACCGATGGTCACGGCAAAATCTACGTCGACATTGAAGACAAGGCTGCCATCGCCGTCATCGACGCCAACACCATGAAGATGGTCGGCAAGTACGACGTCTCCAGTAAAGGTGGAGGATGCGCCGGTCTCGCACTCGATGCGAAGAACAGCATCCTCTTCGCAGCATGCCGCGACAACAAGAACATGGTCATACTGTCTGCAACCGACGGTCACATCATCACCGACCTGCCAATTGGTAATGGATCTGACGGTGCAACCTTCAACCCGGCAACAATGGAGGCGTTCAGTTCGCAGGGCGATGGCACGCTAACCGTGATCAAGGAAGACTCACCGACAAGCTTCAGCGTGGAACAGACCGTGCCTACGCCCGCACGTGCAAAGACGCACACGCTGGATACAAAGACTGGCCGCATCTACCTGATCACCGCAGAATTCGGCCCTGTGCCTGCGGCGGCACAGGTAACAACGCCGCCGAGCCCCGCGACGAATCCAGCGACGGCTGCTTCGCCGTCCGGTCCTCCTGCGTATGCCCGCGGTCCCCGAGCGCCCATGATCCCCCATTCTTTCCAGATCGTTGTAGTTGGAAAAGAATAATGGAGGCGGTCATGCGTCAATACATAAGTCAGACCCGATAAACCCCTGCTTTTGACTGCGTCTCATTTTGCTCAAGTGACGTGCATACGCCGCACGAATTAAAATCGCGTCTTCTGAAAATAGAGGTAAGGCATGAACTCTCGTTGCTGTCTTTTGGTACTGGCATTCGTGTTGTCCGTCACGGGCCGCGCAGTTTCGCAATCAACCCTATCGCCCGAATGGGAGGAGTTGACCGGTCCTGACTTCGTGCAGGCTATCCACCAGTCGCAGGGCGTCTGCGTGCTCCCCTTCGGCATTATCGAGAAGCACGGTCCGCATCTGCCGCTGGGAACTGACCTGCTCGATGTGCGCTTCGCAGTGCTGAACGCGGTTAAGCAGGAATTCGCGGTCGTCTTCCCCGAATACTACTTTGGCCAGATATTCGAAGCGCGCCAGCAGCCCGGCACCCTCGCTTACTCGCTCTCGACGCAGCTCACGCTGTTACAGGAGACCGTCAGCGAGATGGCCCGCAATGGCTGCAAGAAGATCGTCATCGTGAACGGCCACGGCGGCAACGAGTCACTACTGCCGCTCTTCGGCCAGTCGCAACTCGCCAGCCAGCGCGATTATGTGGTCTATGTCTTCGGCCTTCCGAACCAAAACGTCGCCGGCCGTCCCGCGCTGAAGACGCCCTATGACATGCACGCCGGCGAAGTTGAAACTTCCAACATGCTCATCGCTCGCCCCGACCTCGTCCACCAGGACCGTGCCGGCCAGCAATCAGGCGCCGACCAGCATCGGCTAAAACTGCCTGACTCGGTCTACACCGGCATCTGGTGGTACGCGCGTTTCCCGAATCACTATGCTGGCGATGCCTCTGCCGCCAACAAGGAGCTGGGCGAGTTCGACCAGAAGGAGTGGTCGCGCCAGATCTCCGAAGCCATCAAGGCTATCAAAGCCGACGACGAGAGCCAATTCTTCGAAGATGCGAAACACCCGCTCGACACGAAACAGTAGCTGTCTCGAGCGTTGGGTGTCGAAGGATCTCGATTTTGAGACCCGGGTTTTAAAACACCGGAATGTCATTCCGAGCGCAGTCGAGGGATCCGCAGTTGCTTTCGTCCGCGACTCGACTCGCATAGATCCACACGGCCCATGGCGATCTCACTGCGCCGGATCACCATAGAAAATCCCGCGCCCATGCATTCCAACGTACACTCGCCCATACGTTCTCGGATCGCCTGCAATCTGGAGAATTAATCCCCACTGATGTTGATCGTCGTTGATACGAACCCAGGTTTTCGCCTCATCGTCTGAACGAAAGATTCCGGCCTGCCCTCTGATCGTGCCCACAAGATAAAGCGCAGGATACGATTTCCCCGGCGCTGCCTTGCCAAACCCGAACGCATGAATCTCGTCGACATCCGAAATTGGTGCAAATGCGATCGCATCGTTTGATTGCGATGCATGATACAGCCCATCAAACGCCGCCAGCCAGACATCTCCACTCCGTCCCGGCGTCGCATAGATCCGATCCTGCCCACCGCGCGCATCCCCACGCTGTGCGCCCGGCACGATCGGCGGTCCCGGCAGTGAAAATGCCTGCGCTGTAAAATTCGCCCCTCCATCCGTGCTGCGATAGAACATCCGATCAAGAAGTGAAACCGCATAGAACGCATTCGCGTCTTGGGGATCTGCGATCACCCGTGTTCTCTCCGGCAGTCCCCTCGCTGCGGTCCAGTTCGCCCCCTGATCCCGTGTAACAAATGCCGCTTCTCGTTCTGGCGTCCACACCCAGGTCTTGCCGTCCGCCGAAACCGCAAGCGACCCAGCCCGGCTCTGCGCACTCGGCGCGGACGCACACGGCCTCCACGTTCGCCCCGCATCGAGCGAATACGAGATGCTCTCCCCCGGCTTGTGGGCTGCACTCATACCCACGCGCACAATCATGTTCGGAGCGAGCGCAGCCGTCTCCACGCTGGTTGTGTTGCCCATGCGTGGAGGCGCCGACCCCCCCTCAGGTGCGGGCTTGTCCAGGTCCCAGTGCACAAACCCGCCGTAGTCTCCAATGGCGGAAACAAGATGCGCCCCGTCGCTCGCGCTGTCGAGTTCAAGCGCCACCGTCTCTTCGATTCCCTTTGCCAGGATGCTCCAATGCGTAGGCTTGCCGCGATCTACATCGGTCAGGTCAAACGTCTCCCACCCCCCATAGCCCGTGGTAAATACCGCATGGTCGGGATTCGTGGGGTCGATCTCAATATCAAACAGCCAGTGAATTGGTGTGGGCTTTACATACGGCGCAATCGAGTAATCGTAGATTCCGCCGCCCGCAAAGATTGGCTTCCACGTCGCGCCTCCATCCGTCGAGCGAAAGATGTCTTCGCCGCCTGCCTTGTAGCGGTTATAGGTACTCACAATCAGCGTCTTTTCGTGATGCGCATCCACTGATACGGCAGCATATCCAAATTCCCTGCTTCCCTTTACCGGTTTATCCGGCGTGATATCGCTCCACACGCCAGTCTGCAGGTTCAGCTTCCACACCGCACCGTCTGTCATCGGTGAAGGCCCCGGAGCATCGCCATAAGTCACGTAAAGAGCGGAGAGCGACACCGCGGCTCGGGTAGGGCGATATTGCGTAGGCGCGCCTGCAACTTCGTGCCATGTCGCACCGGCATCCTGCGACACGAAGAGATTCGGCCGCCCCATCAGCGAGACGCCGACATAGATCGTCGATGTTGGCCTCGCTGCACCCTCGTAAGAAATCGGCCCCACAAACTTCACAAAAACAATTCCGCTTCCGCGCACGGGCATTCGCCGCCACCGCTGCTCGGGAGTCTCTCCGGCTACCGGTGCAGGCATCGGCGGCACTGCCTCCGCTACATCAGGAAAGCTCGTCACGCGCGACCAGGTCACTCCTCGATCCTTCGATTGCCACAGCCCATCGTGCCGCGTCCCGAGAAAGAGCACACGCCCATCCTTCGGATCCACCGCCATCCGCTCCCCGTTGCCACGTCCGTCTTCATTGCCGCCGAATTTGAAAGGCACATCCGTACGCTCGAATGTCTTTCCGCCATCCGACGATCGCAGGATCGCTCCATCCGGAGTGCGCTCATTCGTGTAAGTGCCGCAGGCGAGGTAAACACGCTTCGGATCATTCGCATCCACTGCTATAGACTCCACGCCCATCAGGTTCAGATCCTTGTACGGAATCCAATCCAACATTGGCTGCCACTGGTGCGCGGTCTCATCCCACCGATACGCTCCGCCCATGTCGGTCCGCGCGTACCGGACCCCCGGGGCTACGGGATGAAAGATGATGCCGTCCACAAACCCGCCGCCCACAATCTGCACGCTCTTCCACGTGTACGGCTGTTGGTGAGGAGCCTCTGCGGATGAGAGGAATGTGCCGAGCAATACTACGCCCACAAGAAAGCGGAATGACCTTGTAAACACGTTTGAATCCTCTCGGCCCGATGATTTCTTCAAATCTACGGCGCTGACCGAATCATTTCAATCCCTGAAAAGCCTAGCAGACGCAGCCTTTCCGCACGTGCCTCGAACCATCAGAGCCCGCGTCTGCCGCCAGTTGCTAGATCAATGACCGCAGCAGCAGCAGCATCGCGTCCTGCTGCTCCTCGATCGATTTCAGTAGTTTGAATTGCGTCCGGCAGCGGTCCAGATTCTGTCCCGGCCTGCTGACTTTGTAATACGTATCGCCGGCAAGATGATCTGACAAGAACCGTATCCCCTGTTCGAAGACGATCACCTTTGCGCCAATAATCAGCGTGTCGAATTCCCGTTCGGTTAGAAAACTCGCTGCGCCCTGCAGATAGCCACGCAGCACCGATTCAAAAAGCTCGAAATCCATCGCCACTCGCGACAGAATCCGCTCGTCCTCCGCGGCCCGGCTCGTCATGGTCCGCACCATGTCGCCGAAGTCATACGCAGCCAGTCCCGGCATTGCGGTATCGAGATCGATCACACAGATTCCCTCGCCGGTCTCATCATCCAGCAGAACGTTATTCAATTTCGTATCGTTGTGAGTCACGCGCTCCGGCAGCTCTGCATCCAGCAGTCCAGTCGCAATCGTCCTCCGCGAGATGGCAAACGCAATCTCATCTTGCGCCTCTGCGCCGCGTTGCGCTGCATCCTCGGCAACTGCCCGCTCAAACGCCGCAAACCGCTTACCCGTATTGTGAAACTCAGGAATACTCTCATGCAGTCGCGGCTCCGGCAAATCTGCAAGCAGACGCTGAAAGTCACCGAACGCCTTCGCCGCCTCGAAGGCCTGTCTTGGCGACTCTACTGAGTCGTACGTGTGCGCTCCTTCAATGAATCGATAGGCGCGCCAAAACTGGCCGTCCGCATCCACATGCCAGCTTGCGCCGTCTTGCGTTGGCACGAGTCGCAGAACACGCCTGTCGAGATCCGCTTCGCCATTCAGGCGAGACCGCAGATGGTCAGTTACTCGCTTAATGTTCTCCATCACCGCGACGGGATTCTTGAAGACCAACGTGTTGATCCGCTGCAAAATGATCCGTTCTTCCCGATCACCGGCATCAAAAGTCACGCAATATGTGTCGTGAATATGTCCCGTGCCGTGCGGAATCGCGCTTCGAAAGCCTCCTTTCACTTCGAACACCCGCGCGACCGCGACAAGGCGGATCAAGTCAATCATGGCCACAGCCTGTGGGGATAGGTCCCCTGCTCGATGAGACGGCCGATGCTCTGCACCACCCGCGGATGATCCTCGCGATAGGTAACGCCAAACCAGGCATCCCCGGAGCGCAACACCTTCACCCGCGCCTGTCCTGTCTGGATCAGCGTATTCACCGAACTCGGAATGTAGCACTCAGCCTTCGGGTCATTCTCATATCGCTTCAGAAAACGCTGAAAGTGCTCAGACAATTGCGGAAAGACCTGCGGCAAGAATCCCCACATGTTCATGCTGACCAGTTCGCCGCCGTTCAACACCGTCTCCTGCCCTTCCGCATCGATGTTCGTGATTCGCGGCCCCTCGCGTTCAATCGACTTCAGTTCCGTGATGTCTTTCAGGTATCCGTCGTCCGACACGTGGCACACGCCCCGCGCCACCGTGCCAAACTCCGAAAGCGTGTTGCGCAGAACGAAGCCCACCATCGCATAGTCCGATGTGCCGGACTGCAGGTGCTGCACCAGCAGACGATAGCTGCTGGCGCCGTAGAAATCATCCGCATTGATCACGCCGAACGGTTCGTGAATTGTGTTCGCTGCCATCAGAATTGCGTGCGTGGTTCCCCACGGTTTGGTGCGGCCCTGCAGCTGCAAAGACCCCGGAATCAGCTTGCCCGTTTCTTGGAATACGTAGTCCACCGGAACGCGTTTGTCATATCGCGACCCAATCTTTGCTTTGAAAGCCTCTTCAGTTTCCTTGCGAATCACAAATACGACTTTCCCAAACCCCGCGCGCCGGGCGTCGAAGATCGAGTAATCCATCAGGGTTTCGTTCTCTGGGCCGACGGGGTCAAACTGCTTCAATCCTCCGTAACGGCTGCCCGTTCCAGCCGCCAGTACAAGAAGTGTAGGAGTAATCATGGCATCCATCCTTCCCTTAGCGTCGCGCACTCTGAGCCGGCAGGATGTCGAGCGTGAGTACCTGGAACGGAGCGAGGTGGAACTCATGCGCTTCTTGCGCAGGAAGCACAATCGCAGGATTACCTGCACTCTTGGCATCTTCTTTCCAAGGGCTCCGAGCACTATACACCTTCGCGGCATCCGTCGGCAGTTCGAACACATCCTGCAAGCGCAGCCGGATTGTCTGCTCGCGATCACTCGGATTGCGCAGCACCAGGATTCCCTTCCGAGGCGTCCACGAAGCCCATCCATAGACCTCCAGCCACGCCGGATCGCCACCCACCCAGTGCGTATCTTTCAGCACATCAGCATTGGTGCGCGACCACTTCGCGGCCTCCGCAAGATCATCCCAGTTCTGTTGCGTCAGAAGCGCAGGCGTGATGTACATTTCCTGCAATTGTGTCCCGGTGCCGAAGTAGGAACGAATTTCGTTGCGGAAATCGTTGTCTGGATCCTTGTCGAGTTCTTTGTGGTCCCGCGCGTAGATCAGCCCATGCAGCATCAGCGAGTTCAGCGGGTAGAGCGGCCCCATCTGAACCACACCCTTGTATGTCTGCCCATCGCGATACGTGATCCACCGCTCGCGATACGGCCCCACGCCCGCTGTCGAATCATCCTCGCCGCCGCGCCATATTGAGTCCGCGTGCATCGTCCAGAAGGGCGAGGGCCACGTGCCTGTGGTTAGATTCACAAAAAGGTCCGGCTTCGCTGCCCGCAATTCTCCGATCAGGTGAATCATCGCGGAAAAGTCACTGTCGAATTGACTGCCCGGAAACACTGAATCCACATTTCCCGTTCCATCAAACTTGAATTGATTCACCCCGTACTTCTGCGTCATCTCCAGAGCCACATCGCGAAACGCTGCATAGTATTTCGGCCCCGACAACGCATAGCCGCCGCCTACAATCTCGTATCCCGCCTCATGTCCAAACGCGATCCGTTCCTGCTTCGGCTTGGAATAGCCGCCCCACGGAGACATCCACACGCCCGGGTCGGCACCATATTTTTCCGCGGCCGTCTTCAGCGGTGTGAATCCATCCGGAAACCCGCTGTTGAATTTCCAAAGCGAGTCATGCTTGTCCCACCCATCGTCAAACAAGAACGAATCGAGCTTTACGCCGCGCTTCTCAGTAAGCTCGCGTCCGAATGCGTTGATCCGATCTACGGCGTCTGTCGCGGAGTACGGCGTAAAGTACCCCAGGTCGTACCACGAGTTGTAGTGAAGAAACGTTCGATACGGATGCGCACGTTCGCGCTCCAGGTAGGCAAGAAAATCCCGCCGCATCTGGCCCTCGCGCGCCACTCCGATCACCGACGAATAGGTAACAGTCTGCCCGGCACGCAGCGGCAACTCGCGCTCGACCCACGCCGTCGCCCGGTCTTGCCTCACCTTGCTTTGCGACAGCGGATCTTCAAATCCCACAAACAGATTCCCCGCCACAATCGGCGAACCATCCACCGAGCCCACAACGTGCGCTCCCGGCAACGGAAGGTCGATCAACTGCACCCGGCTGATGGGCACATCCTTTCCCGCCGCCGCAATCGTCACAATCTGCCGTATGTAGTGCGAACCCTCGAGTAGCACAATCGACCACTGCACATGCACTGCTCGATCGCTCGTCTCCATCCCAACCTCGAACACTTCGCCTGGAATCGTGGCCGCCAGCCGAGGCGCATTTGGATTCGGGACAACATGCGTAACAATGGGCTCGCCTGCGACCTTCAGGTGCGCGCCATCCAAAATCGTTCCATCCTTGAGCAGAATCCGAAAGGGCTCGTCTACCTGGACATCCGTCCCACGTGTCCGGTCGCGGATCACCAAACCGCTCAAGCTTCCCCCGGTCACCGACCAGGTCGCCTTCAGCGCGTGATTTTGCAGCAGAAAACTCTCTCCCTGCCGGCGCACTTCAACAGGGTCGCCTATCTTCGATGCGACCATTTGCGCGGACATCGGCCAAGTTGCAAGTGCGAAAAAGGAACCGCAAACCAGCGCGGCAAAAAGTGGATGAGTACGAAGGTTCATATAGGTTCCCCTTGATTCCCGATGCGGTATCCCGGAACCGGGTCGCGCTGCGCTGCGAGACGAGAAAGATTTTCCAGTTGCTTTAGACCTCCTGACGACTGATTTTAAATCGTTTAGAGGCCTTCATCCCCAGTCAGGGAAACCGTCAGGTCCGATTCCTGAATGAACCCTTCCGCATGCATCCGTGTTTTCCATCCCACGAAGCCACAAACCATCTCTTCTTTCCCGAAAAAGAAGCGAACATCTACAGATAATAGGGCTTGGTGCGCTCGATTGCATTCCTGAGGGATTCCCGGTCTAGAATGGAAAATGTGATTCACGCACGCAAATGCTCTTGCGGAAGGAGTTCTGAATTGAAACGTCGCGCTCGCGTTCTCGTTCCTGCTTTGCTTGTAGCTCTTGTTGCCGTAACTGGTTGTAAGAAAAAGACGCCGCCCCCTGCGCCACAAACAGCGCCTCCCATCACAGCCCCGGCTCCCACAGCCCACATCGCGGCACAGCCAACTGCCATTTCGGCCGGCGATCAGGTGACCCTCGTCTGGAAGACCACAGACGCAACCAGTGTCTCCATCGATGGAATTGGCGATGTCCCAACCTCAGGAACCAAGACGGTCACGCCGACAACCTCGACCAACTACCATCTCGTAGCAAGGGGTGAAGGCGGAACTGCCGACGACACCGCGCGCGTCACGGTCACGGCTCCCCCGCCCGTGCAGCAGCCCAACAACTCGATGTCCGCCGAAGAAGCGTTCAAGGCCAACATGCAGGACATTTTCTTTGACTACGACGCCTACGACGTTCGCGCGGATGCACAGGCCACTTTGTCTAAAGACGCTGCGTTTCTGAATAGCAATCCGAATATGCGCATCGTCATTGGCGGATATTGCGACGAGCGTGGCTCCAATGAATACAACATCGCTCTCGGGCAGAATCGCGCCGATGCTGCGAAAAGCGCGCTGGTCACCGCCGGCGTTGCTGCCAGCCGCATTCGTGTGGTCAGTTACGGCAAAGAAAAGCCCTTCTGCACCGAATCAACTGAAGCTTGCTGGCAGCAAAACCGCCGCGCTGGCTTCTCACTCGACCAGTAACTTAACACAAGGTTAGGGTTACGGGCGGCCTCAACTCAACATGGTGCCGCCGAGCCCTCTCAAACGAGCAATTTCCGAAGAAGGCTCGTGCAGACCAGATCGAGCCTCAGGCAGCACGGCAGTCCGTGGTTCTCGTCTAACCAACGTTGCGCCTCGATCCGTTGGATCGAGGCGCAAACTCCACATCGTAGGTGATCGATGCGCACAGCATTCACATTTCGTCATCGTACTGTTGCGGCGGTGGTTCTTACCGCGGTTCTTGCCTTGTCTCCGGTACGCGCGCATGCAACATCAAAGGAAATCATCGAGCTGCAGACCCAGGTGCAGCAGTTGCTCGACATGATGCAGCGCCTGCAGTCCACCCTCGACACTCGCTTCGGGGTCCTGCAACACCTGGTGGAACAGACAGCTGACAATGCCAACCAGATGAGCCAGACGGTGAATGCTCTGCAACAGAAGATCAACCAGCAGAACGACGGTCTGAGCGGCAAGATCGATACCGCCTCTGGACAGGTTCAGTCGCTGAATGACTCTGTTGACGAATTGAAGACGCGCATCGCCAAGCTCGACAAATCGATCCAGGATCTGCAGGGCCAGTTGCAGAACATTCAGAGCGGACCTTCTGGGGCGCAGCCAGGCACCTCGCCCAGCTCCGGCCTTGGAGCAGGTCCTGGCGGTATGTCGGGTAGCCCCACACAGCCCATGGCGAATAGCGGTGTCAACATGACTCCGCCACTCAAGGAGACTTTTCAAGCTGGGCTGCGCGACTTTAACGCAGCAAAATATTCCGTCGCTTCGGGCGAATTTCAAGACGTGATCCATTACTACCCAATGGATGATCTCGCCGGCAGCGCGCAGTTCTACCTGGGCGAAATCGCATACCGGCAGGGTGACTACGCCCAGGCAATCAATAGCTACAACGCGGTGCTGGAAGGATTCAGCGGAAGCTCGAAAGCCCCGGCGGCCCAGCTCCACAAGGGCTTTGCCCTGGTCCTGCAAGGCAAGAGAGACGCAGGCGTCCACGAGCTTCGCCAGCTCATCGCCCGTCATCCGCAAACCCCTGAAGCCTCGCAGGCGCGAGCCAAGCTCACCGCGATGGGTATTCACAATACCACAGCGGCCGCACAGAGCAACTGATCAAAGAGTGACTTCGCTCTAACTCAAAGCCGTTCTGTTCGCGAACGGCCGGCTTTTTCGTGGGCCGTGCCAGTGTATTCAGTCTGCCTTTCAACCCTACTTTTTCTAGCTCATTCTTTCTATTGCATCAACTCTGAAATTTGATTCATCCCCTAAGTGTGCGATCCAACGCGATCTTCATAAAAAGGGCAACCTGTGCATACCTGCGGCATCGAAAAGGCCGTGGCCATTTTGCATGTGCCTTGATGAAATGGACCCCGGAGGAAAAGATATGGCAAGTGCAACAACGGAAACGACAGGGAAAGTATTGGGCGTTTCGCTTGATGCAGCGCGTAAGGTCATTCGTGCCGGGCAGGAGAAAGCAAAAGAACTCGGTATACCGATGAACATTGCTGTCGTGGATGCGGGTGCAAACCTGGTGGCTTTCGAACGTATGGAAGGCGCTTGGATTGGCAGCATCGATATCGCCATCAACAAGGCATTCACGTCGCGTGCGTTCGACATTGAAACAAAGGCGCTCGGCGAGAACTCGCAGAGCGGCGATCAGTTCTTCGGCATTCATGCTTCCAACCATGGCCGCGTGATGGTCTTTGCGGGAGGAGTTCCGCTGAAACACAAAGACCAGGTCGTCGGCGCAGTGGGCGTAAGTGGGGGCATGGGCAAGCAGGATCAAGCCGTAGCCGAAGCGGCGGCGAAAGCGTTTAGTTCATAAATCGAAAGTGACCTCTATAACCTCAATGAAAGCTCAACCTTAAAAAAGGAGTTGCAGTTATGCCCGAAAATCGCGGCGTTGTGTACGAAGGGCCGGGCGAGGTTGACGTCGAGTCCATCCCCTTTCCAAAATTTGAGGATCCCCACGGCAAGAAAATCGAACATGGAGTCATTCTGAAGGTTGTCACCACGAATATCTGCGGGTCAGATCAGCACATGGTGCGCGGCAGAACGACGGCCCCGAAAGGCATTGTGCTTGGGCACGAGATCACCGGAGAAGTGATGGAAACAGGTTCCGACGTGCTCTTCATCAAGAAAGGCGATCTGGTTTCAGTTCCCTTCAACATTGCCTGCGGCCGCTGCCGTGCTTGCCGTGAACGCAACACCGGTGTCTGCCTCAACGTAAACGACAAGCAACCCGGCGGAGCGTATGGTTATGTCGACATGGGTGGCTGGGTTGGCGGGCAAGCGCAGTACGTCATGGTTCCTTATGCTGACTTCAACCTTCTCAAATTCCCCAATAAAGCGCAGGCCATGGAGAAAATTACTGACCTGACCATGCTTTCTGACATTCTGCCCACTGGCTTCCACGGCGCAAAGTGTGCCGGTGTTGGAGTTGGCTCAACAGTGTACATCGCGGGTGCCGGACCAGTAGGTCTGGCCGCCGCGGCGTCAAGCTACGTGTTGGGCGCAGCCGTGATCATCATTGGTGACAAGAACCCTGAGCGCCTCGCGCACGCCAAGAAAATCGGCTACGAAACAATCAACGTCGCCGAGCACGATAATCTTGCCGAACAAATCGCGCAGATTGTCGGCGAGCCCGTTGTGGACGCTGCGATCGACGCCGTCGGATTCGAAGCCAGCGGTCATGGACATCCCAACGAAGCCGCGCCCGCAGCCGTGCTGAATGCTCTCATGGATGTGACATTCGTCGCGGGCGGAGTCGGCATCCCGGGTCTTTATGTCGTAGAAGATCCCGGCGCGCCAAACGAAGAGTCAAAGCATGGCGTGCTCAAAGTCCGCTTCGGAAAAGGATGGTCGAAATCGCTTCACTTCCACACCGGGCAAGCGCCCGTACTGCAATATAACCGGCAACTGATGCAAGCGATCCTTCACGATCGATTGCCAATTGCGAAGATCGTAAACGCTACCGTAATTGGCCTCGACGAGGCACCGACGGGCTACAAGGACTTCGATCGAGGCGCCGCAAAGAAGTTTGTTCTCGACCCGAACGGTATGGTCAACAAGAAAGCCGCATGACCTGGACGTCGCTTGAACAAAGAAAAGCCCCGCGAAATGCGGGGCTTTCTTCTGATCACTGAAAACTGACCAATTCTCTTACTGCAGATTCGCCATCAATGCATCCAGCGCCGACTTGGGCGGCCGCGTCATTGATTCCGGCAGCGTCGCCAGCGGTTCATCCACCATATTCAGCAGATCGGTAAACGTTGGCTTTTCCGTGTTGATATAGAACACGCCGGTGAGGACCTCGTTCTTCTCCTCGGCTTCCATCAGCGTGCGCACGGCGTTGGCCTTGTCGGTCGGATCGTAGTCTTCATGCAGCTTGCGCAGGCGCAGGCTTGAGCCATCGTGCATCTCTACTTCGTATACCTGACCCGAGTCATAATCCACAGCGATGTCATCGAAACTGGCAACAAAGCCAACTTCGTTAATCGGCTCATCATATTCCTGCATGAACTTGTAGCTCTTCGTCGAACCCTCATGATCGTTGAACGTTACGCACGGGCTGATCACGTCGAGCATCACGGTTCCTTTGTGCGAAATCGCCGCCTTCAGCATCGAAAGCAGTTGCTTCTTGTCGCCTGAGAACGAACGGCCGACAAACGTCGCGCCCAACTGGATCGCCAAGGCGCAGGTATCGATCGCCGGAAGATCATTGATCACGCCCGTTTTCAGCTTTGATCCGATATCCGCCGTGGCCGAGAACTGACCCTTGGTGAGTCCGTACACGCCGTTGTCTTCGATGATGTAGATCATCGGAAGGTTACGGCGCATCAAGTGAACGAACTGCCCCATGCCGATCGAAGCAGTATCGCCGTCGCCGGAAACACCGAGCAGCATATTGGTGTGATTTGCCAGGTGCGCACCGGTAGAAACCGAGGGCATACGACCGTGCACGGAGTTAAAGCTATGCGACCGGCTCATGAAGTACGCAGGGCTCTTCGACGAGCAGCCGATGCCGCTCATTTTCATCACGCGCTCTGGTTCCACGCCCATTTCAAACATGGCGTCGATAATGCGCTCGCTGATTGCGTTGTGGCCGCATCCGGCGCAAAGCGTCGACTTGCCGCCGCGATATTCAAGTACCGGGAGCCCGATGTGATTGACCTTGGGGCCTGGCCCTGACGTTGGACTTGCTGTTTGGGTTGCCATCGTTACAGGCCCTCCTTCGTTGCAAATTCTTCTGTGATTGTGCGGGCATCGATTGGAAGCCCGTTGTAATGCAGAATGCTGCGAAGCTTCACCACCTGGTCGGCCGGCAGATCGAGCTTGAGCAGGCTGGCCAACTGCGCGTCACGATCCTGTTCCACCACGTACACGCGCTCATGCGCCGCGACGAAGTCGTGAATCTCATGAGCAAACGGATACGCGCGGATGCGCATGTAGTCCACGTCTTTGCCGTGTTCCTTCTTGATCTGATCCAGGCTCTCGTGCAGCGCGAAGTCCGTGGTGCCAAACGCCAGAAATCCCACGCGAGACGTACCGTTCTTCACTGCAACCGGTGCGGGAACCAGCTTGCGCGCATTCTCAAACTTGCGCGACAGCCGATCCATCACCGCCAAATATTCGTCCGGCTTTTCCGTGTATCCCGCAGCATCGTTGTGCCCTGAGCCACGCGTGAAATAGGCTGCCTTGGGATGCATCGTGCCCGGCAGCGTACGCCACCCGATCGCGTCGCCATCCACGTCTCTGTAACGTGCGAAACTGCCCAGCTTGTCGAGTTCTTCCTTGGTCAGCACCTTGCCACGATCCAAAGGCTTGTCAGGATATGCGAACTGTTCCGACATCCAGTTATTCATGCCCAGATCGAGATCCGACAGCACGAACACCGGCGTCTGCAGCCGCTCTGCCAAATCGAACGCGGCGTAACCGAACTCGAAGCATTCCTTCACCGAACCCGGCAAAAGAACAATGTGCTTTGTATCGCCGTGAGAAAGGAATGCCACACTCAGCAAATCCGACTGCTGCGTACGCGTTGGCATGCCCGTGGAAGGACCTGTGCGCTGCACGTCGAAAATCACGCCCGGAATCTCGGCGTAATATCCCAAACCGGCGAATTCGCCCATCAGCGAAATGCCCGGACCCGACGTCGACGTCATCGACCGCGCGCCGGCCCAGCCCGCACCCAGCACCATTCCGATCGCGGCCAGTTCGTCCTCAGCCTGAACCACTGCAAATGTCGCTTTGCCTTCGGGCGTTACGCGGAACTTCTTCAAGAGATCAGTCGTCGCTTCTACCAACGATGTCGAGGGTGTGATCGGATACCACGCAACCACCGTTACGCCCGCGAACACCGCGCCCATACCGCATGCCGCGTTGCCGTCGATGATGATCTTGCCGGCCGTCGCGTTCATCCGCTCCAGAAAGAACGGATCCTGCTTGACCAGCTTCTCCTGCGCGTAGTCGTATCCAGCCTTCACCGCGCCGAAGTTCAGATCGAATACCTTCTGCTTCTTCGCAAACTGCTTCTTGACGCTGTTCTCAACGACCGCCAGATCAATCGAGAGCAGTTGCGCCACTACGCCTACATACACCATGTTCTTGACGAGTTTGCGCAGCTTGGCTTCGGTGCAGACTGCCGCCGTGATCTTGTCGAAGGGGACCGGGTAGCAGACAACGTCGCTGCGATACTGCTTCAGGTTCGCATTCTCTTCGTAGATCGCCACGCCACCCGTGGGCAGTGCTTCAATGTCGCTCTTCGCAGTTTCGGGATTCAAAGCCACCAGGAACTCAGCATCGCGCGTGCGGGCAACGTACCCGTCCTTGCTTGCGCGAATCGTGTACCAGGTGGGAAGTCCGGCGATGTTCGAGGGAAACAGGTTCTTCCCGCTGACGGGAATGCCCATTCCGAAGATGCTCTTCAGCAGAACGCTATTGGCGGATTGCGAGCCGGACCCGTTCACCGTTGCTACGTTGATGCTGAAATCGTTGACTACGCGCTTTTGCGCGTGGATCGCGCTCTGTTCTTGACCCAGAGCCAGGTCTCCAGTCGCCATTTGGCGGGATTCCCTTCAGGTGAATTTCCACGCGTCCAGGACCGAGCTTTCATATCAGTGGCCGTCCGAGATCGTTGCAACCTTGCGGTCGCGATAACGCCGGACTTGGCATCGGAGTACGGGTTCCTGAAAAAACGCGAAGGAAAGCGACAATTCGCTCACTTGTGATTATAGTCACCGGTGAGGAGCCCCGTACCGCTTGCAGGCACGCCCCTTTGCACCGTAAGTACCTTAGGCAGCAATGGGTGTTCATGCCCCGAACAATCCCTTAGGTTTCGAGGTGATCTAGACCATTCCCTTGCCATTCCCGAGACCCGCATCCGCGATAAGCCTATATTTTTGAGTGTTCCAGCGCCATCCGTGCTGAATCCCGATGCCACCGCACCAGCAGCGTCGACGCAATCACAATCAGCGACAGGGTCAGCCCGATCCACATGCCATAAATGCCCCACTTCAACACGAAGCACAGGATGAATCCCAGTGGCAACCCTAGCACCCAGTAGCCGACAAGGTTCGCCATCATGGGCACTCGCGTTTCGCCCAACCCGCGCAACGCTCCCGTTGAAACCGTTTGGATTCCATCGAAAATCTGGAAGGCTGCCGCAATCCACAACAGACTCGGACCCAGCGCCAGTACGCGTGGATCGTGCGTATAGAGCTTGATCAGCGGATCCGGCGCGACCAGAAACACGACCCCCGCCAGCACCATGAATCCGGTCCCCATCGCCAGCGCCATCCATCCCGCTCGTCGCGCACGGGCAGGATCGCCCGCCCCAATCGCATGGCCCACGCTCACCGCTGCAGCCGCCCCCACGCCCAGCGGCACCATGTACGAGATACTCGCGTAATTCAGCGCAATGGTATGCGTCGCTAACGCCACCGGTGTCAGATATCCGGCCGCGAATGTGCTTAGATTCCACGCACCCACTTCCAACAAAATCTGCCCTGCCGCCGGCGCCCCAATCCGCACCAGCTTGCGCAGTCGAGCTATCTCCGGACCCGCCCAGTGCGCAAACAGCGGATGCCCGCGAGTGCGCTCGTAATTCCACGCAAACCCCAGCATCGCAAACGCCATCCCAACTCGCGCGACGCAAGTTGAAATTGCCGACCCGTTCACGCCCAGTGCAGGAAATCCGAACTTGCCGTAGATCAGCACCCAGTTGCCAAACCAGTTCAGCAGGTTCCCCACAACGTAGGTCAGCGTGATCACCCGCACTTGCCCCACACCCTGCAAATAGCGCCGAGTTCCGCCGTAAAGCAGCAGCGGCAGTGTGCCCCAGCTCAAGATGCGCAGATAGCCGCCTGACAGGATCGCAACTTCGTGAATCACTCCGAAGCGCGTGAACCCATAGCTCATACCAACCAGCAGAATCATGATTGGAGGAGTCACGATACAAGCGAGATAAACGCCCTGCGCGAGCCATCGGTGGCACTCCTCGTGATCGCGCCGCCCGTATGCCTGCGACACCAGCGTGTCCAGCCCCAGCAGCAACCCGATCCCGAACAGCGCAGGCGTGTAGTAAACCGCATTGCCCAGTGCGACCGCACCAATGGCCACCGGCCCCAGCCGCCCCACCATAATGTTGTCGACAACACCCTGCGCCACCCAACCCAGTTCGCTGAGCACAACGGGAACCGCAAGCGAAATCATCGCCGCAAGCTCAGCTCTCCACCTGGTTGGGGAATGGACCATCTTTCTAATCTATAGGGAGCCGTCGAAACACCGGGAACTCACCGAACAGCAAAGACGGTGTCATCCCGACCGACCACCGAGAGCCAGGGATCTGCAGTTATTCTCTTTCGACCAGCTCGCGCGTTAATTCCCTATTTCCTGCTTCCTGGTCCCTATTCCTGCTCCCTGTATTTCAAACCGATAACTCCCCGCCGCCAACTCAAACCCGCCATCGACCTTCTTCGCCAGCGGACTCTCACTCAACCGCACGCCATCCACCTTGTATCGCGCCGTCTCACCGTCCTTCAACTCCAGCAGCCCCGTCGTATTCGCGGGAAGCGTCACATTCCACTCCACCGTCTTTCCATTGACCGTCCAACTCGACTTGATCCTTCCGTACGACGACGCATAGGTAAACTCGAGCGGCGACAACCGCGCGTCAAACACAGGATGTAGCACCACCGTGTGAAACCCCGCATCCAGCGGCGACGCATCCACGCCCGCCGCGAAGCGATAAATCCAGTCGGCCACAGCGCCATACGCGTAGTGGTTGTAGGAGTTCATCTGCGGATCGCCCATCATCTCATTGCCGTTCCACCGTTCCCACGTAGTTGTCGCTCCGTGATCAATCAGATATCCCCAGGAGGGCATTCCCGTGTTCAGCAGCAAATCGTAAGCCAGCCTTGTGTGACCCGTCTTCGTCAGTTCTTCAAGCAGATAAGGTGTACCCACGAACCCCGTTCCCAGCAGGCCATGATTCTCCTCGATCTTCTTCACCAGGCGTTCTGCGGCCTGTGCACGCATTTCCTCGGGGAGAAGATTCATGTGCAGTGCGAGCACGTAGCCGGTCTGCGTGTCCCCGCCCTTGGCCTTCGCGTTTGGATTGTTGATGTCGCCGAACGGCGATGGACTGTTGTCCGCTCCCGGAATATATCCACGTTCTTTGACAAACTTCTTCTCGAATGCGTCGCGAATCTTCTCTTCGAGTTTCGTGTAGTGCTGCTCCGCCTCCGCCCGTCCCGTTGCATGGGCCATCTGGCGCATCATGTTTACGTCGTAGGCCCAATACGCTGTCGCGACGAGGTCTTCCTGCGTGCGCCCCTCAAGCGACAGCCAGTCCCCAAACGGAATCCCCGAATCGTTATGCCAAATGCCGTCGGGATTGCGATCATCGATCGCATTTACGTACTTCCGCATCGCCTGCCAGTTCTGGTCGATGATGCTGGTATCGCCCGTCTGCAGCCAGGACGTCCACGGAATGATTACGCCCGCATCGCTCCACGCCGCTGCCACTCCCGGCGAAATCTTCGCTGTTCCCGGAGCATATATTCCGTAGTAAGGTGTCCCTACCTGCGTTCCGCGGAGATCTGCCGCGAATTTGCGCGTGAACGGCGCCAGCGCCGCGTTGTACGACGCAGCCCGCCAGAACACCTGCGCATCCGCCGCCCAGCCAAGCCGCTCATCGCGCTGCGGACAGTCTGTCGGCAACCCTACAAAATTCGACCGCTGCCCCCAGAGAATGTTGCTCCACAGCTTGTTGATCATCTCGTTGCCGGTGGTCAGCTTTACCGTGAAAGGCACATCGGTATGAAGCACCAGTGCCGACACGTCACTCAGCGACGGCGCACTCTTCAGCCCCGTAATCTCAATGTAACGAAATCCATGAAATGTGAACTGCGGAATCAGTTCGTCCGGTCCTGCACCCGCGGCGCTCTTCCCGCTCAAGATGAAATGATCTGTCGCCTTTGCTGTCCTCAGATTTTCGGTATACAGCGTCCCATCCGGATTCAGAGCCTCACCCGCGCGCACCTGCACAATTGTGCCCGCCTGCCCCGACGTGATGATCCTCTCCACCCCCGCGAAGTTCTGCCCGAAGTCATAAATGAACACGCTCGGCTTCGGCTCCGTCATCGTTAACGCAGGCATTGTCTTCTCCACTCGTATTGGCGGAAATCCCTGCGCCTCGATTGCAATCGGCTTCGGTTCTACCTGAATGACCTTGCTCCACGACTTCCCATCGAAATTGTCCTCATTCCAAAGCGGTCGCCAATGCAAAAGATCCTGGCTCTCGCCGTCATAGATTTCAGAGTGAAGAATGAAGGATGTATTCGCGATCCAGTTCGTATCGGTCGTCACCCATTGCACACTGCCGTCGTTGTACTCGATGCGCAGTTGCGCGCGCAGCGCAGGCGGCGTATCGCCGTAGTTATTCGGCTGCTGCAGCCACTCCAGCGACGTGGAATACCATCCCGGAGCCAACAATCCCCACATCGCATTCCAGCCGTTACGCACAAGTGCAGTCACGTCGTAGGTCTGGTACAGCACTCGCTCCCGGTAATCCGTCCACCCCGGAGCCAATTCCGGAGTTCCCACGGACGTGCCTTCTCTGCTTACTGGGATGGAGATCTGATCCTTGCCCGCAGGGGGAACCCAGTCTTCGCCGACTCGACTGCCATTGATAAACATCTCGTATGCACCCAGCGCCGTCGCATACAGACGGGCCGACTTGATCGTTGGGGCGGCGCCTGACGGCTCATGAGTCACGAACGAACTGCCCAGCAACTTCACGCTGTCCGGAATCCACGGATGCAGAACCGGCTGCTCCTCCGGCCCTTTCGCCTGCTCCCACAACACCGCGTTCTTCCATCCGGAATCATCGAAATCTTTCTTCTCTGCACCCGCCGAAAGAGAGGCAGAACTCTTCCACGCTCCATCGCTGCCCAGCGTCGAAATCGTTCCATCCTTGTACAGCAACACCACCGTCGCGATCATCGGCGGCGCATCCTTCCTCTTCGCCTCACCATATTTATCGATATAGTGCACGCTCTCGATCGCGATAGAATTCAGCCCCTGCGTCACATGCGCAGTCACATCCGCGCGCACAAACTTCTTCCACGGCAAATGGTGATAAGGCGGATAGGCCGAGGCTGCCATCACCTGCTCGCCATTTACCCACGCGCCAACCGTATCCTCGCCGGTGGCAAAAAGAACTGCGCACTCCACCGGCTTTTCAAGCCTGAAACTCGTCCTATACCCAAACACTTGTTCGCTGTCTGGCTTTCCGCTCCCCGGAATGACGTCAGGATTCGCAATCCACACCGACGGCGCCTTACGCACCGCAGCTTCCTCCGCCGTCTCCCATCCGATCCAATCGCCGCGCCATGCGCTCTGATTCAGGAGCCCTGTTTCCCACCACTCTGCAGCGCTCGCCGGATAGGCCTTTCCGCCGGCGCCTGAAATCTCTACGCGCCACCAATACCGCGTACTCGGCTTCTCCGCCGGCCCGGCATACTTGACGTTGAGCGACTGCGGGGACGCGATCTTGCCGCTGTCCCACACATCCGCACTTCCATCCGTCAGTAACTCCGCGCGAGTCGCCACCAACACGCGATACGCCGTCTGCCGTGCTCCACGCGCTTGATCGTTGAGCTGCCACGAAAATCGCGGCGTCGCATCGTCAATCCCCAGCGGCCGTTGCATGTCGTCAACCAGCAGATGGACCGGCCCCACCGGTACCGTCGACTGCCCCTGCGCAAGCAAACTCCCCGCCACACAGAGTCCCGTACACAACCAATCCATTGCACGCATGCGCTCTCGCCCCCCGATTCCAACGAACCCGCAAGTATATCCGCCAACAGGCTCGTTCATCACGAGTCACGGACTGAGGCTGCCCCGATCCGAACACGTCCCGCTGAAGAATTGAGCAGTGTCATCCTTGGAGTACATGGGAACAACCCTGGATGGTCAAAAAGCAATAAGGTCTGCGCTCACTCCAAAGGGGGGATGGTTCATCCTTAACTTTGCATCAAAAATGGCGACTCTAGCAATGCAGCGAGATGCCGACCTGGCCCGCTAAACCGCTGAATACACAACGCAAATTCCGGCAGCCATTTTGCAGGCTATTTCGCCGATCAAGAGCACAATACTTATAGGGCAAAACAGGCGAAAGACCATGGCCCTGTCAGAAAAATGTGGAGAATGCCCGTAAGTCCTTGCGCGAGACGACTCTGTGGCTAACTCCAATGCTGCGGTGACTTTGCAGCCCTATGCCGCCAGTAACCTTTTTAAAGGGACGACTTTACCTACAGAGTATGGGTGGGGGGAGGGCAACCCGCAACCAATCGGTTGCGTATCGGATACGCGAACCCGCTGTTCGTTACTCCCTACTCCCCATTCCCTATTCCCTGCTTTTATCCAACCTCTGGACGTAACTCCACCTGTTTCGTCTTGATCGTAATGGTTGCGGGCGTCAGGTTCTCACCGTCCCAACCGTCCTTGTGCGCCTCAATTTGAATCTCGCCCGGCTCCTTCGTCGCCTGCACGATCACCTGCGCGAGGCCGTTGAAGAGTGAGCGTTTCGGCGCCTTGTCGCTTTCCTGGCAGTTGGGATCACCATTCCCCACGCCAATCAACGCGCCATTGCCCGCGATCTTGAACCCAATGTGATTGTTCGCAATCGGTACCAGACGCCCATCCTTGTCCAGCCCTTCGACCTTGATCACGACCAGATCTTCGCCGTCGGCATTGATCTCAGTACGATCCGCAATTAGCCTGATCGCCGCTGTCGGTCCGGTAGTCTCGCGCTTGTCCGTCAGCACAACGTTGCCATCTTTACTTCCGCGCGCTTCAATCGCACCCGGCTCGTAACGCACCTTCCACTCCACATGTCCGAGACGCGGAACCTTCAGACTGCCCAGGCTCTTGCCGTTCACGAACAGTTCCACCTCGTCCAAGTTCGAGTACACCCACACAGGAATCTCGTCGCCTTCTCTGCCCGTCCAGTTCCAGTGCGGAAATAGGTGCACCACTGGATCTTTGCCCCACCATGCTTTGTAGTAGTAGAAGTTGTCTTTAGGAAACCCGCACATGTCCACAATGCCGAATTGCGAGTTGATCGAAGGCCATCCATAAGGCGTTGGCTCGCCGCGATAATCAAACCCCGTCCACGCAAATCCGCCCGCTATCCAATCACGCGTCCCGTAAAACTTCCACCACTCCTCCGCAGTCTCGCCCCACGGCACCACGCCATCGTAGGAGTTCACCGTATTTCGCAGCGGATCGGTGCTGTACACACCACGCGTCCCAATCGCACTCGAAGTCTCCGACCCGTAGATCGGCCGCTCTGGATGTTCTTTATGAAATTTGTCCGGCAGTTTCAAATCGTAGTTGAAGCCAATGATGTCGAATGCATCCGAAACACCTTGCTCATTGTTGCCATTTACCGCGGCAGACACCACGCGCGTTGGATCAAGCTCGTGACACAGCCGCACCATGTCTGCTGCAATGCGAGCGCCCTGCTCAGCCATTGGCCCCTGCAACTGATTCTCCTCGTTGCCGATCGACCACAAGATGATCGACGGCGAATTGCGATATCGCTTCACCATTGCTTCCAATTGCGCCATTCCTTCGGGATTGGAACTCATCTGGCGTGTCTCGCACATCATCATCATGCCCATGCGATCGCACGCTTCCACCCATTCAGGCGTCGGCATGTTATGCGAAGTGCGCACGGCGTTTCCACCCATCTCACGCAACACGGCAAGCCGAAACCACTGCAGCGCATCCGGTACAGCCGCGCCCACGCCGGCGTGGTCCTGGTGATTGCAGGTGCCGTGAATCTTTATGGACTTGCCATTGAGGAAGAAACCTTTGTCAGCCGTGAACTTCGCGGTGCGCACGCCAAAGCTTACTCGCTCGGCATCACGCGGCTTGCCTCCAGACTCGACCGTAACGATGGCGGAATAGAGATTCGGCGCATCCACCGACCAGAGCGCAGGATTCGGCATCTTCGCCGTCGCGTTGAACGTCGTCGTGCCATCCATAGCAACCGATTGCACCGGAGCCTCGGCAGTAGCAACGGTCTTTCCCGCTCGATCGAGAATTTGCCACTTTACCTTAGCCGATTCTGCCTGCCGGCCCTCATTCTTGACGATCGCTCCGAGGCTCAGCGTTGCAGAATTCCCCGCGACCTCAGACCGAACGTAGCTCTCCCACTTGCCCAGATGCAGTGCGTCCGTCTTCGTCAGCCAGACGTGACGATAGATGCCGGCTCCTTCATAGAACCATCCGTCGCCAAAACTCGCATCCACGCGCGCAACAATATAGTTCTTCTTACCGAAAGCCAGAAAATCAGTAAGATCGAATCGGAACGGCGCATACCCGTTGTCGTTTCGGCCGATGAAGCAACCGTTAACAAATATCAGGACTTCCCGGAAGGCACCATCAAACTCCACCCAGATATGCCGCCCTGTGTCGCTCTCCGGAATATCAAAGGAACGCCGATACCATCCAACACTCGTCTCAGGATAACGACGCCCAAGAGGCTTGAACCCGTGCGAATTCTGCACTTCGTCGCGCACAAACGGCAGTTCCACCGCCCAGTCGTGCGGCAAATTCACGGTGCTCCATTTAGAGTCGTCGAATTTCGCCTTTGCGAATTCAAAGTCTCCCGTCTTCGCAAAGTCTCCCTGTCCGTTGCCAAAGCCCAGGTCCTTCGCGGGATCCGCTCCATTGCCGAAGATAAACTTCCAGCCGAAGTCAAAGAGCAGTTTCTCTCTCGGAAGGATCGCCGGAGGCGCGGCGTCCTCCGTGGCGCCGAGCAACGCAGCGCGTGCCCATGCAGAGCGAGCCATTAAGGACGAACCGGAAAGAGCCAGGCTGGAAAATGCGGCAGAACGAAGCAGGTCACGACGAGTAAAAGGCGGCACAAATATACCTCACGAACTAGAAAGTACAAGCTACTAGCAACGTTGACTTTCGCAGTAGACGTTGCAGCGCAAGAGATTGTGTGAGCAACCAGCAGAAAAACTATACAGGACCGCGTTTGTTTGGGTAAACGCTTTCATTTCTGTTTCCGGCCATCCCGCACCGGGGGCCTTTGGTAAACTCGATAAAGCGACCGTACAACTGGAGAGATGGCCGAGTGGTTGAAGGCGCACGCTTGGAAAGCGTGTTTAGGGGAAACTCTAACGTGGGTTCGAATCCCACTCTCTCCGCCAATAGATTTTAAAAGACTTATAAAACGGAAACCGATCCTTACGGGCAATAGCGGGCAACGAGTCTATAATGGACTCAATGTCCCTCAATCTCTATCGTCGCCACTGCGCGGAGTGCGAGGCCCATCGTTCGCCCGATTCTAAAACGGGCGAATTTGAAGAACGGAAGAAGGGCTGGAAGCGCTGCTCTTGCTCGATCTTTGCTTCCGGGACTCTCAGCGGTAAATTTAGACGACGCTCGACGGGACTCTTCGCCTGGGATCATGCCAAAACTGCCGTTTCCAAGTGGAAAAGCTGGGATGCTGAGATTCCGGTTTTCGTTCCAGCCCCGGCACCGAAGCCTGCCTCGTTATCAAAGACCACAATCGAAAAAGCTATCAAGGACTTCATAAAGGAACATACTGGCGAGTCGGCAGATTCAACGGTGCAAATGTACGGTTACCTTTTGGATGACTTCGCCGAGGTCTCAACCGAAAAAGGCTTTGTCGCACTCGAGCAATGGGGCCCAGCCGACATCCGTGAGTACCGCAAGTCATGGAACGTGAAGGCGACTACGGCGACCAAAAAGATGTCTATCCTCAAGACATTCTTCGAATACTGCTTGACCAATGAATGGATCGACCGCAATCCGGCGCGGCTGGTACGGCAGAAACATAATCGCAATGAAGACGAAAAAACAGAAAGGATACCGTTCACAGACGAAGAGCTGGAGCGGATGTTCAACGCTTGTGAATCCAGCTACGGAAAAGGCGAGTTCGAGTATCGTTACCGCTGGACCGGACAGGATCTGGCGGACTTCATATCGGTTTCCGTCTATACTGGCCTGCGTATCTCCGATGTCGCCACATTCAACGTGCAACGCCTCCTAGATACCGGCGAGTGCCATATTCGCACCACCAAAGTCGGCAATAAGGTGAACACGTGGATCCCGGAGTGGCTACATTTGCTGGCGCATAAATCGTGTACATTCCCGAATTTCTTTCTTTCTTCAGACTCAAAGTTGGATAGCGCGATGAGGGCTTTGAGGCCCAGGTCCTCGCTGTTAAGAGCAGCCAAGTGCTGCGCAAGTTGTTCATCGTAGAACCAATCCCAGTTCTTTGTCTCAATGTAAATGGTGAAAGCCGGCTGCAAGATAAGGCCATCTGGGATCGCGGAACCTTTGCGAACCTGCTGGCGAAACCGCACTCCTATTTGATCGCCGAGTTCTTCGCCGACCAGCGTAGTCATCACCTCCGCAAGGAACTTCGGGTTCTCCTCGTAGAGCATTTTTAGAAGGAGCAAGCAATAGTTCGTCGTGCGGTTTTCGCCTTGCGAATAACCCGAAAAGAAGCTAATTGCCCTGCTCATTGTGATCGGTCCTTTATCGCATTCTAAACGGAATAGCGCCGTGCGAACCCAGTTTAGTCTTAGCAATTCAGAGCCAAGAGTGGGTTGGTGATGAAAAATGCCGTAGGCTCCAGCGAAATGCTATCCAGCTCAAGCTATCAGATGGGGAGCGCGGTGCTGTTACATGCTGCTGATCTACATCAGACAGCTTGGCCCGGCTGATTATGGGGCTTGTCGAGTCGTAGATCGCGCGGTGCGCAGTAGGTGTGCTGAATGACTTGAGCAGCCCGAGGATCGTTTGCATCCGTCGTATTTGCGGCGGCCTGAATGGGTCGCCGTCATCGCCGAATTTTTACCACCGCTGTGTCGACAAGTGTCGGTGACTCGCTGTTGCGACATCTGTGCATAGCCCTCCCGCCAAAGAGTATTCATACTGGCTTAAGCCTCGGCTGTCGATCCGCCAGCAAGAACGAGCAATCGTGATAGGCGGTGTGCGTGCAAGATAGATCCAATTTCACCCCGGCCGAAATCGAATCTCTTGTAAACACTTTCTTGCAGCATTTTGCCCTTGTCCGGTACAGCTGGTGATGCCATAACCATCGGGGTTCGCCGAGAGTTATCGGCATTGATCTTCAGATAAGCTTCTTCGCGGCGTCGCGTTCACCATGTTCGAAGGCGTCTACGAATGGCTCAAGCTCTTCTTCACTCATGCCAATACTTTGTCCGGTCTTGCGCCAGTCCTCCACGGCTTGCATAACTTCGCTCAATATCTCCTTGGCACGCGAGGCCGTGATGCGGAAATAAGCAATCACGGACATAAGGGCGTCGATGGTCATGTCAGGGCCTGCGTCCTCGGATATCCACGTCTTCAATTCACGCACGCGCTCGGGCGACGGGTTGATGTCGAAGGCGGGCGACAACCGCCAGAATTCCCGATCTTCATGCAGGAAGCCGTGATTGCGCAGGTGGTCGTCAACATTCGTAATCAGAATCGAGAAGGCAATACGCCGCCACAACTCTTCGATATCGGCTTGTGCGTCGGCCCCGTGTACGCGGATTGCGTCCACGATCTCGGTGTAGGAATGTTCCTCGGGTTCCGTCGCCTCGACGCCCAGCATCGTCGCGGCGGAGACATACATCACGCGATGTCCGTTGCCTTGCCGGTCGAAGCGGCGGATCAGCGCAACCGGCAAATCCTTCGCTCTCGACGATACGCGCCGCGGCTGCATTGATCCCGGCCTTTCTGGCAAGCGTGAGAGCGAGCACTTCTCCCTTGGTGACGGCGCGCTCGTCCGCGATGCTGGGAAACTTGCCGATGCTGAGCGCGCCGTCTTCGTCAATGACCGTGCATTTCGGGCGCATGCCGCCAAGTGACGTGCCCGCGCCCGCGCAAATACGCAAGGTCCGCTGCCGTCTCTTCGTTCGCCTCGACAGCACGCGACGCGCTCAGCAAATGCCCAAGCTCGATGAGTGGCGGAGCGGTCCGGCGTCCTTCTTCCTGCGCGCGCTGGAACACGCCCTCTTCGTCGCGAAAACGAAGCGCGCCGACACGGCTGAAATCATCCACGGCCAGCAAATAATCAAGCGCGTTGAGCGGCTGCGCCTCTCCTCTTTTCCTTCACGGCGCAATTCCTGTCTTCGTTTGATGTGATCGCGCATGATGACACGCTTTGCCCACCCATCGGGCTCTGTGTCGGCAATCGCGGCATGGAAGAGAGAACCGTCTTTCGACTTGCGATGAAACTGTGGTCCCGCCTGGAGCGGAAGCGTCGGCCCCAGAGCGAAACGCGCGGGGTCGCCGAGCCAGCCCGCACCATACTCGAAAGCGGCGCTTTCGCGACGCCCTTGCAGGTCGTAGCGCAGCGTGCCGACCTGCGTGCCCCTCGCCCAGCATCACGTCAATGGTCCGCTTCATGATTGCGGTACCCGTGCTTTCTTCATGCGCACGCGCTTGGGCAGACGTTCTTCATCGAGCAGAAGGCCGGTATCGTCGCGGCTCACGTCGATAAGAGCGCCAAGAGGATCGCCAAAGCCCAGGACGAAAAGCGCCATCGCATACACGCCAAGGCCGACTCTGGGGTCTCCCTTCTCTGCGCGGAGGTAAGTATTCTTGGCGACGCCCATGCGCTCGGCGACGGCAAGGATTGTGAGTCCACGTTTCCGCCGCGCGGTCGCAAGGTCGCTGCCGAATTTGGTCAGCGACCGCTTGACGGCAGGGGGCAGAGACATCTGACACATTCGATCTCATCTTATAAGGCTCCATACATAAAGCCTTATGACCATATATGGTCCAATATATAGGACTTTATTGGAATATGTCCAGATCGAATCAATTTAAGGAGCAAGGTTCTGCTTGCCGATCGAGCGCCACGGAGTCGAAGCTGGGAGAACTGGCGGCATCTGTTCCCAGCCCTGTCGAGGGGGTCTCCCTGTTCTTTTCTCGTACCTTGCCAAGGTGCGAGATTGAACAAAATGCTGGAAGCTGCCGCGCTGACCCAGCAATCAGGCGATGCGGACAGCTTCCCAAGGAATTCTGGCCGCCTTCACGGGACCAATCGGACCCGTTATGCCCATGAGTTGCGATTAGAAATCCGAGCGCACCGAGGATTCCTGCCAAGTTGAGAATTGCCGTCCACTGGAGTCCTCAAGAGTCTCAGTCCCCAGTGCTCGCCGATCAGAACGAATGAAATTCGGAAACCTTCCCATCAACGAACACAATTGTCAGGTGCGGGTAGTTGTACGCACGCTTTGCTCCAGTCGTCACAGAACTCGGTGCACCCATAATCGAAACAACCTGTTCGGGAGTCTGTCCTACAGCGACCCTCGGTGTTGATGAAATATTGCTCGCTCTCTGCGGTTCGCTCTCCTGCTTCACTTGTAACTTCTGAAGAGCACTGCAAGCATCCTGAACATACCCGCTGCAGGCCTTATCGTAGAGTGAGTGCGCCATAGCATAATCCTGTGAACCGCCAAATCCATCTTCATAGAGGGAGCCGAGATGAAAGCAACTCTTCATCCAACCTGCGTCACAAGTCTTGGCAAAAAGCAAACGGGCTTGTGCATAATCCTTTGCAACCCCGGATCCTTCGACGTAGAGCATGCCTAGATTATCGCAGCCCTTCCCATCATTACCATTACACGCTTGTTCATCTAGCACTTTCGCCTGATCATAGTTTTGTGGAATACCTCTTCCATCGCTATAAAGCTCAGCGAGGTTCGCGCATCCTCTCATTTCATTCCCTTTGCAGGCTTCTTCGTCTAACGCCTTCGCTCGATCAAAATCCTGTGGAACACCTTTCCCCTCGCTATAAAGCATCCCGAGATTCGCGCATCCTCTCATTTCGCTTCCTTGGCAGGCTTTATCATCTAGTGCTTTCGCGCGATCATAGTCTTGTGGAACACCCCTCCCATCGCTATAAAGCGCCCCCAGCAGCGCGCATCCTAAAAGTCCATCGGCATCGCAGCTATGCGCTAAATACGTCGCCGCTTGCTCATAATCACGGGATACTCCGTTGCCCGCAAGATACATTACTCCAACCGACTCACATGCGGAGGCGCCTGCTTTACGGACTATTGCATCAGCATTATTCAGTGAAGAATAAGCCTGACTTAATTTGGCGAAGTCCGGTGTTGGCGAGGTGCATATCTTAAAAAGAGGAAACGCATCTTGGTATTTTCCTTGCCCGATCAAAAGATTCGCCTGCTGTTGCTCACTATCAAGATTCGCCAGAAAATCATTCGCTTGCGCTAAATCGCCAGCATTTGATTGCGCTGTGTTTGAGGCGGAACCCGTTTGTGCGCTCCCTGCCGAGCCTTGTGCCGTTTCCTCTGGCTGCACATTTTGCGCACTCTTACCACCAAACACTATCATCGATACGACAACGAATATGAGTCCAAGCGCGGTTGCTGCAGGCAGGACTACCTTGTCATTTTCACTGCGAGCTAAAAAGGGCTTTTCGGGTGTCAGATAGCTCAGCGCAAGTGAATCCAATTGAGCATCAGACATCTTAGCTGTCGAGGATCTTTCAGCTTGCCTGATCGAAAGAGCAGCTTCGCGTTTTTCCTTTGAATATCGCACGATCACCGATCGGCGTCGAAAACCAAACACAAACAATGCTATGACGACTAGCCAACCCACACACCACATCAAGAGTTCTGATGTGAATGCGGCATCCCATATATGCGATGCGCTTGCAAATAATGGAAATATGAACATTGCGGCTAGCGTTATCCATGCTGGGGTAAAACCGCGTCTAACCCTAGCTTTTCTGTCCGTATCGGCGGGCAGTGCATCTCCAACGTAATGAGATGCATTAGTTCCATCTAACCAGAAGTCATAGGATCCGTCCCGGTACTCGAATTGTGCGTGGCAAAGCGGAACATACAGGGTGGCGCTATCCATCTCAATACTGGGATCCCAATGCCAGTCTCGCTGGTGATCACCTTGCGCATGCTCTCTGACCGAGGAAGCGATCTGGCTATTTAGACGCTCTTGGATGCGTGATGAAAACGTGTCATTTTCTGAAACCGTAAACGGTTCAACGGGAATATTGGCTGTGAATGCCTCAGAATAGTTGACTCCGCTCGTCAATTCAGAGCAATTTTCAATCAAATTCCTGACATTTTGCGAAGATATAGATTGTCCGGCGTATCCAAGGAAATGAAATCTGCCCGAAGCTGTGCCATGTTGCGAGTGCCAAACCGTCACAGTCTTGGTCTTAGTGACCGGCCTTGTGACGTGCATTTTTAAATCGTAATCATACTTTCTTTCGTGCTCCGTATAGTGTTCCGTGTGGTCATACCCGAATGATGCTGTCCAGTTTGCCTCGAATGTACCACCGAAGAGATACGCCGGTACATACATCATCTCGAGTTTTGCTACCTTCGCCGTCTCGACTAAGTCGTCAGGTGTATATTCTCCCGACGCCATGTACATCTCGACAGCGGAATGCAGACGATTCTTATCCACTGTAAGCGGGACAATACCATCCGCAGTTCTTAAAAGTTCGGCTTCTGGACTGAGCAACTCCGTTTCAGTATCACAGTGCCGGCACTTCAGAACCTGCCTGCTCGGCTCATATTCGAGTTCAGCCCCACAGTTTTCGCACGTGAATGTCGTAGTCTCCATCGCCTCTTCTTCTCACGCTTTACTGCGCGCCGCGCGCAGATACGCTTCTCTCTGGTCAAGCAATGAGGTCACTCTGCCAATAGCCATTGCAACTTTGCTGTTGTCAGGATCAGAACCTGAAATCAGCAGTTTTATAGCGGAAATGCTTTCGCCAATCTCATCGTCGAAATTCACTTGGGCGTTTGCATGCCCGCTCGCCGCGAATTCAAGCTGTTCATAAAGATTGCGGAGCCTTTGTATAGTGTCTGTATCTTTGGCAACAGGAATGAGCGCTTGAATCTGCGCGCGCCAAAGTGTCCGACTACTTGCAGAGCTCGTTCCTTCCGCAGCCTGATCAACAAGTTCTGGAACATTTGCAATCGCAAAAGTTGCAATTACAAATCCACATATGGTGGCAATAATCATCGCCCAGGAAACCCGATCATATCTTGCCAATGCAAGTGCCAACGCAATGGCGGAACCAACGAGGGTTGAGGCGACAATGACTCCCCGAGTGCCGATCGATGCAATACGGCCTGCATCGTTTTCCGCCTTTGCTGGATGAAGCATCAGGGGCGATACAATCAGAAGCCCTACGGCGCAAGCAAAGAGAACCAACGATGAGAATAGAACTGGCGTTTGTAGCTGCCCAGGGATAAGCACATAACCAATTGCTATCACAGCAATGATGGCAACGAGAGCGGCAGCCGAAAGCAACAACCGAAGATTCATGCTCCTCTCCTTCCCATACCTTTCGGTTCAACTAAGAGTTCTGTCCCAAGACTCGCCGCTTTTCCGCAATGAACTCCTCTTCGCTTATCACGCCTGCATTCTTCAGGTCCGCAAGCTCCTTGAGGATACGTATTCGATCTTCGGCGGATGATGTTGCTGAAGCCGGGGTTGCTGCTTTTGGTGCCGGATCAATTTGCTGGCCAACTTTACTGAATGCAGCACCAAGCGGGCCACCAACTGCTAAACCCGCCCCGATGCCTATACCGGCACCCATGAATCCCCCGGCCGATCCTTCGTTCCCCGCGGCAGTCTGCAAGACATCGAAACTGCGTTCTTGCTGATAATCGAATCCCAGAATCCCCATCTCGGCCTTTTTGGCCAAAGTCTCTTTCAGTTTTATGACCGTTGGATCGCTTTCAGGAACATTGATCGAATGGATGTTGAATTGCGTTAAAGCAACTCCATATTCATCGAGATCCGGCGCTAGTGAGGACTTCAACGACAACGACAAAGACTCAAGCTGAGTTGCTACTTCGAGTACGGATGTCTCCGCCTTGATGATGGCATTTGCAATCTCAGTTTTGATTCTCGTAGTCAGGGCACCACGGAAATAACCAGCCAGCGTTTCGGAATCAAAAGCGCTCAAAGTCCCGACGAGTTTCAGTAGGAACTTTTTTGAATCCGATATTTTGTAGCCGTATTGGCCGAAAGCGCGAACCGGAAGCATCACATGCCACTTGGGGTCTTGTAGCTGAATTGGATCCGGAAAGCCCCAGAGTACAGAGAGATTGGTTACCTTGTTTACAAACCATACCTCGGCGCTGAATGGAGTCTCGCCTCCGAACGGAATGCCAAAAAGACCGCGGAAGAGAGGCAGGTTCTCCGTTGAGAGCGTGTGCCGGCCAGCACCGAACGGCCCCTCATAGACACCCCCGCGTACGAGAAAGGCTTCTTGCGATTCATTGACAATCAATTGAGTTAGATTCGAGAGCTCCTGGGAAGGGAACTTCCAAGCCGCAATATCCGGATTTCCGTTCCATTTAACAAGGTCAATAAACGGCATGGCTTTTCGTCGAAACTCCTGTGAGACTAGGTCCAGGACTGCGGCCAAACAGCTCGTTGCGCTCAGACAAACAGTGGCTCGGGCGCAGCAGACTTGCCTGCTACAGCCCAACAGAAATGACACTAAACCCTATTGTATAAACACCTTATCAGAACGGACCCGCATTCAGCAAATGAGCCCGCTAGCTTTAATGATCCTCGTCTTTGCGCTTACAGTCTTTCCGCGCAGGATGTTCGACTGCCCGGCGGCTCCATCTGCAACTCCATGAAACCAGCAACCGCATTCCCTCGAGTTTCCACAAAAATTAGCGCGCACCGATGGAATTGGGATCACGTCCGAAACTCAAGCCCGTCTGGTGGGCCAAACGAGTCTGGCGCGAAGCGGCAGCACATCACAGGTCGGGAAGACGGGCTCCGGCAAAAAGAACGGGGCCTGCCTCAGTAGACCCCACAATTTCGTCGCGGACTTCTGCTTGCGGGCGTGGTGGTTTGTGCATTCGGGATTGCGTGCCCTCGGTGACGATGGCCTCGGTGGTGTACTTGCATGTTTTGTACTCTGGCCAGTCGCGTTGCGAAATGCTGCGAGCCCCGGACGAAAGCGCCTTCTGGTCGTTGCTGAGTGACATCGGTCCGCCCAGAGTGTCCGAAGTGGATCTCAATCCACAACACCGTCCGAAATGCCGTGCTACGCTGTGTGGGTGCAAGATCAATCCACATTCACCCCCGGCCGGAATCAAAATCTCTTGTACACGCTTTTTTGAATTTTCAACATTTTTCGGCCGGGGGTTACAGGTGGAAAAAGGGGCACGAAATGCAGTTATGTCCTTGAAAACATGGGAAGTGGAGATTGGGTGGTGGGCGAGGCGGGGCTTGAACCCACAACCCCCGGCTTACACGGCCGGTGCACAATCCTAGCGCGCACCCTGTGGACCTCCCAAGCATGCTGGCGGGCAATGGCGGGCAAGGAGCCCTTGGATCGTTGGCATTTATTGGAACCTTGGCATTGTGTTTTCTGTAACTTGCAGAAAGCAAATAGGCGAAGAAAGAACGAATCCCACTCTCTCCGCCATTACTTTCTCCATACAATTGAAAACAGATATATTTATCAGATAATAGGCGGTTTATATCTAATTCCGTTCAGTCGCCATTGTCGCCAAAATCGCCTCAATCGACCCATTTACCCCCAAGTTGCACGACAAAGAGGCCACTGCACGACAAAGGATTCGATCCGGCCCGTGGGCGATATCTCAATCTCAGGCGAACCCTTCGTTAAACCGCGCCTCAAACTGAGCACGAAGCGACAACTCAGCAGGATTCAATAAGCGATCTCTGAAACGCTTCAAGTGAGCCACAAGTTCACGGGGAAGGCGGTCTGGGCTCACGGAGACGGAGTCGCTCTGTGAGTTATATGCCATTGTTTCCCGTCAGTCGGACTCCCCAAACCAACCCGGTGAAGGGTCCGCCCTGCATGATAGAGACCACAACGCGCTCCTTTGTAAAGGAGCGTCGCTAGTCTTTCGCCATTAGCTTGTGACTTGAATAAAGCAGGAAAGACTTGCTGCACTCCTGCAACGAATCTCACTTTGGATTGTTTCGATTTCGTCGATTTTGGCAGAATGATCGACCCGACAAGTTCGAAATAGCTTAAGCAGATAAGAAGCACGGCAAACCCGGAGTGCTCAACTTCGGGGACGTGATAGCTGGCTCCCCCGTTCGCCTCAAAAGTCATTCCGCTGTTTGCTATCAGATCGGCGATGTGGAGCTGCCAGCCCAAGGTCTGCTCGTAGAACAAGTCAACCTTCTCCTCCAAAGTAAGTGGGCTCGTGAATTCCGTATGATCGCTTCCAACTGACACGCATGGTCGCTACCTCCGAAAAACGCACTCTGCGCAGGACACGCCCCGAAAGATCATAGATACAACGTGCCTAGATAGAGAGCAAGATAGAAAAGCTAACGGGCCCGACGAAGACGAGTCGACATCCTAGACGCCTCGACCTGCTGTGATCCCGGTGGTATCTTTTGGACACCGGAGCAAACAAGTGCAATACCAAGAGATCGCAAATCGTCTGACGGGCATTTCCATAGCGTCGGTTGGGGTCTCGTGGCAACCGCCCGCATTGGAGATCACAGCGGCGCGCCGCGTCATTGCATTCCTTGAAGACCGCCGCGTGCTCTACGAACCAGGCCAGCAGGAAGTGCCAGACCACTGTGTTCAGTCTTTGAACGAAATCCGCCACTTCTTCAGCGGCGAGCTCGGACAGTTGGACAGCAAGTCCGAACTCGCCGCCAGCCTCCGCGCGATGCGAGCAGCATGCCGGAAGTTCCTCGAACAGGTCGGTACCGACGACCCCCCGCTGATTCTCTACGCCAACGGCAAGTACGGCTCTTCGGCGTTTGCGACGGTGATGTGTTCCGCCGCGTTGTAGTGGATTTCGCTAGCCATTTGCGCTGATTCTACCAGCGGGGGATTTGAACAGATACCTTCACCATGCCCGGTAAGCTCTCGATGGTTGAACGAGTTGAAGAATGAAGAATACAGTCGGCTGCACCGTTTGCTGCCGTGCAAACCGATGCCCACGCTCAGTCGCCCGCCGGGGCGAATGGCTCCGGTCGGGCGTTGCCCTCCTCCGTAATGCGCCCTTACTGCGCAACTGCGCGAATCTAGGCCAAAGCAAGCCGAAGGCTCCCCCATTCACAGCCGAAAATGGCAGAGCCGGGTTGACCCAGAAACAACACATACAGGATTTGCTATGATCCTACAGACACAAGCCCCTACCTTCTCATCTGAATTTGGCTCTTGGGCCCGCGGTCCGAAGCGGATAATCCAATGTTCTTTCGTTTCCTACTCTTCGTCCTGCTGTATTTAGCTGCCGCCTTACTGCTTATCTTCCTTCTCACCCGCGGTCGTAATCACTAGTAGAGAAGACCCCGACAAGCGACGACGACCTGCTGGCTCCCCGAGCTCGGATATCGTTATAGCCGACAAGAGCCGGCTAATCCAACCTCAGCTACGGCCTTCGCAATCATTCACATCGACCGACTGAATGCCTGGCGCGAGGGCGCGAGTGAGCAGGCTATGGTTCTCGCAAAAACTCTGCGAGATTCTCTTCCCATCGAATTGCACCTGTCACAATCTGTTTCAAATCGTATGTTGGCTGCCACCCTAGCGTCTCTTTAGCTTTTTGGGCTTCCGCAAAGAGAGTAGGCGGATCGCCGGGTCGTGGCGGCGCATAGACATGGGGAACGTTCCGGCCGGAAATCTCTTCGATAGCACGGATCAATTGCTTGATGGATGTGCCGGTTCCCGTGCCCAGATTCAATTCGACCGATTGTCCTCCCCGCGCAAGATAGTCCAGCGCCTTTACATGAGCGGTGGCGAGATCGGCCACGTGAACATAGTCTCGTACGCAAGTTCCATCCGGAGTATCAAAATCCTGTCCGAAGACAGTGAGTGGCGGAGTCATGCCGAGGGCCGCACGGATTGCGAGTGGAATAAGATGCGTCTCTGGATTGTGGATCTCGCCGATCGTTCCCAGTGGGTGTGTTCCCGCTGCGTTGAAATAGCGCAGAGCGGCAAATCGAAGGTCGTGTGAAACGGAATAAGCAGAAAGCACGCGCTCGAAGAATAGCTTGGTAGCCCCGTACGGGTTAATGGGCTCTTTCGGGCTGGATTCGCAAATGGGGAGAGACCGGGGCATGCCATAGACAGCGCAGGTTGAAGAAAACACAAATACCCGCACATCGCTCTCGAGCACACTATCCATCAAAGCGAGAGCTGACTGAACGTTATTGCGAAAGTATTTCCTGGGGTTCGATACGGATTCTCCAACATATGCAGAAGCTGCGAAGTGGATGACGGCATCTATCCGCTTGAGTGCGGGTAGGATCTTCGAGCGGTCTGCTATATCGCCTTCAATAAGTTCAAACCCTTTCGATAACTTCCGATGCCCGGTCGAAAGGTTATCGTAGATGATGACACTGTGCCCGTTCTTTACCAACTCACGGACCGTGGCCGACCCGATGTAGCCGCTTCCGCCAGTTACGAGAACCCTCATTTCAACGCATCCTCCAAAGAGTCTTCGTTAAGGCCCAATAGTTCGAATTGACCCTTTTTCGCCCTGATTGCATCAAAAGGGTGCGGGCGAACCTGACCTCTTGCGTATCTGCCGGCGCGGCAGTCGAACGAATAATCGTCAGGACGAAGCGACGAGTAGGTCTGGTTAGCCCAACTCCTGAGCAACGCCTTTAGCATATCAACTGAAAATGAAGCCTCATGCGGATTTGATCTTGACCCAGAGCCTAGGAATGAGATTTCGGGATCAAATTGGATCGTTGCATTTTCTGGCTGGATTGTGGGTTCGATCACTGAGAGTGCATCCGAATGGTGGAGCATTTAGCTCGTTTTGGTGCTCGCAAAAGCAAGGTTTTGAACCGAACACCACCCAGTCTGAAACGGCAAAGATCATGAGAGAGAGGTTAGTTCGGCGATGCGCTTGATTCCCTGCCGTATCCTTGAAAAGCCAAAGTATGAAAATCAATCAAAAGTCCAAGATTGATAACAACAGCAACTCATCCAGAGCCTTGGTTTCGCTCTTTGCGATCGGGACTACGCCATATAGGTGTTCTGCGAATTGTAGATTGTTTCCCACACCCTGGATTGCCCTAACAAGTCGGGCTCCTGAATCTCCCATAGCTGATCGGGCAGCCTGATTCGCTAGAATTGAAATGACAGTTGTAGCGCAAGCCTTTTCCCGATTTTCACTTGGCCGGGTGAAAGACTCAATGACCGCATCAGTTCGAATTAGAGGTCTGTGGATTGAACCTACCGCTCCGAACCCCAGCTGAGGGCAATGCAACCTTCAAGTGCGCCGCGGGGCAACCTCAAACTGTCACAGTCGTAATCTGTACTCGTAACCGCTCTATCCTGCTACAGAAATGCCTCGCAGCCGTCAGCAGGCTTAACCCCGCTGCCAACCAGATCCTAGTCGTCGACAACTCCGAGGGAGATGACGATACCCGTAAAGCAGCGCTGGCCCACGGCGTCCGCTACACCATAGAGCCTGTCCGGGGCCTGAGCCGCGCCAGAAACCATGGCATCGCGGAATGCGACACTGATATCGTTGCTTTCCTCGACGATGATGTCATTCCCGCGCCGGACTGGCTCGGCCTCTTGCTTGTACCGTTTGCTGACGAGCGAACCGGGGCCACCGCCGGTCGTGTCATCACACCCGATTCACAGAACACCGACGAACTCGAAGACAGCCCGCGCATACTCAGCAACCAGGATGCGCATTGGATCGAGATCGCCACATTCGGCGGCTTAGGTCTCGGTGCCAACATGGCATTTCGCAGGCGCGCGTTACCCATCCATCGGTTCTTCGACGAGCGCCTCGGCCGTGGTGCCCCTTTCGAAATCAGCGAAGAAAGTTATGCCTTCGCCTGGCTCCTCTTCCATGGTTACCGCATTGTCACTCTCCCCTCCGCCGTCGTCTATCACCCGCCACTCAGCCGTACCAGCATTGAGCGCGAGGCCCGATACTCGTTTGCATGCTGGCTTCTTTTTTTAGTGGAGTTCCCCGGTCAGCGGCTGAATCTCCTCCGCTTCCTCATTCGCCGCCTCCGCGGTGAGCCCCTCGACTGGCCCCGCAACCCTCAGAAGCCTGGCGAAATCGTATCCAGCAGTTGGGGCGTCCTGCTTCCGGCTGCCGTCAAAGGGCTCTGGCTATTTATTAGTACGCCCAAGCATCGGTGAGCAGATGCGAACGCTTTAGATGTACTCTTAGGAGCCTTATTCAGCTTCGCAGTTAGGGTTGCGATAACTGAATGCTGTTCGACGAGCCTTCGAATCCGACCGGTGCGGCTGCCCCACCACCGCGCCAGCGCCGAAGACGATCCAGTACACATCCAAGAAGGAGCGATGGCTCGTGTCGCCAAAGAACACGGCCGTGACCAAGCCAAAGACTCCGAAAAGGGTGTAAAGCAACGAGTCCTCGCGCCAATAGGATCGACGTCGCCACATCCCCCACAGCCCAAGCAGCATCACTGGCCCGTATGAAAGGACATGAACCAGATTGGCCACCATGTTTTTGCGAGCGCTCGGCAGCCATCCAAATGCCGCCGCGACCTTCCGCACGTCGTCTCTCATCGTGATCCACGGGTGTGAACGAATGTAGGTTAGGCCGCGGTGAAAAAACCAGCGATCTTGAAGGGCTTCATTGCCAGCCATCTCCTTCAACTCACGCTGGTCCTGTTCTGTCAGCGCGTTCACAGCTTCGTCTCTGCTTCTGTCGCTGCTTTCCTGCGGGTAATGCCGAAACAGGAAGCCGTTATTCCCATTCCAAAGTTCAAACCCGGTTTCGGTGCTCAACACCGGAATCCCGGTTAGCTCATACGATCGCCACAGCCACGGAAAGACAGTGAGCACCAGGAGCAGTGCGCAAAGAAGCCCAGCGCCGCTCCGTTTTCGCCCCATAAGCCAGAGCGGCGCTAGAGCGGCGAATGGCGCAATAGTGGCGCGAGTCAGCACATCTAGACCCAGCACCAATCCGCCAAGCGCGGAGGAAAAAAGCTGCCCATCCCTTGCTACTCGTTGCAGGATGATTACTGCCAAAAGAGTCAGGAAAGTGAAGAGGCTGGTTTCTTGTAGCGCGGTATCGTGAACCACATAGTAGGGGTATATCGCCGCGATCGCGCACGAAAGAGTCGCGGCCTTCGTACCAAGCGACCCGACAAACATCTGACGCGCAAGGATTCCAGCGCTGAATGTAGTTCCCGCTCCAATTAAGGATTGAATAATCGCAACCGGCCAGAATGCAGTATGTCCGCGAGTAAGGCCCGCAAGAAGAATCGGATAGAGCGGGACACGAAAAGCTGTTAGCACTCCGTCTGCAAGAGCGATTCCATGACCCGCCGCTATGCTCTGGGCCATCTCAAAAAAGAACGTGTATCCACCCTCAAAAAAGTGTGCCGAACCCACGTACAGCCGCGCACCGAGACGCAAAGCAAACGCAAGCGTCGTAAACCAATATACTGCGGGCGGCAAGCTCTGGCGTCGTCGCTGAATCAGCACAGAAGCATTATACGGAGCACGACTCTCAACGATGGTTTAGGCGATTCTCTCCGACTGGTTTCGGCAAGTAGATGAGGCTTGACTACCGATCCCCCCGAATCCAATCCTGCGGCCGTGTTCCAGAGGCTTCAAGAAGGCGCTGGTACCAATGCAGTCCGCAACGGAACATTAGCGACCGGACCGCCATCTTGCGGAGCGACCCCGGCGCTCCGCTCCACTCACCGATCGCGCACAGCGGAGCCAACAGCAGGTCGGCCATTGCCAGGTGCTTCACCAGCATCTCTCGCATCCAACGCTTCGAAGGCGCCTCCTGCCGAAGGCGACTCAGAAACTCGTGGGGATACCACCCCGGATGTACCCGAAAGAACAACAGATCGCATTCAGCAAACACTTCGGCATCACGCACCATTTGTTGCACGGTTTTTATGCATGACTGGTATGCCACAGCATTGCCGACAAACTGCTGCCGCACACCGGCCTTGAGCAGCCGTGCGCCCAATTCGGCATCCTCCCGCTGGCGGAAGCGTTCATCAAAGCCTCCCGCCCGCTCCAGCACGACCCGCGCAACTGACGTATTGCCGAAGCTCCAGACGTTTTCGGGCCATGGTTCCTCGGGATGCTCGCAATGCCGTTGATACTCGGCACCAAGCCCTCTGAGAAATAGCTCGGAGGCAAGATTCGGCGGACGTTCTGGAGATACATAAATTGCGCCCAGCCCCACGATCTCACTCTTCGCGTTTTCGCTGTGCGCCGCCACATGCGCGCGCAGCAACCCCGGGGTGCAGATCATGTCATCGTCCAGAAAAACGACCAATTCGCCTTTTGCCGCGGACCATCCCGCATTGCGCGCAGCTGGAAGGCCCCGGTTCTCTTCGAACTCCAGCACGCGAACTCGCGACTCTGCTTCGAACCTTCGCAGTGCTTCCGCGGTATCGTCGTACGTACCGTCTACCACCACAATGATGTCGCAGTCTGATGCCGGAAAGTCCTGCTTCAGGACCGTAGATACCGTCCGCATCACCGAGTCCCTACGATTCATTGTGGGAATGACGACCGAAATCCTCATCCAACTTCTCGCTGGGCGCGGCTCGATTCCCTGTCCGCGATTTGTGCGACTTGCTTGTCTTTGCGCGCGCGCTGTGCCAGAATTCTGATATTCACTCGGTGATTTCCTTCCTTAAGCAGCTTCTTCCGAACTTTGTCAGAAACTGGGTATCCACCCAGAAGCTGAAAGCCCAGCGCTCCATGTTGCCCCTCGATCGCATCTCCGATTTCTCCCAATTGCGCTGTCTCAAACCCTACCGTCCCGCGTTTGGATGGTTCCGGGGTCATTGCATCGATCGTGTCTACATCGAGCAATTCCTCTCCTTCAACGCTCATGATATCCGTGGCCACTGCGTCGAGATTGGCGAGAAACTGTACATGGACCGCTGTGGAGCGAACCAAATTACCAAGGCGGATGTTCTTGACGTTCTTCCCCGCGAAGGGGTCACGATCCTTGCCGACCTCGTCGACGCTTCTGGGATCGCATCCAACTCGTTCGACTGTATCATTTGCACTCAGGTCCTCATGTACATTTACGATGTACATGCCGCAGTGAAGACAATCTATCGTATCCTCGCTCCCGGCGGCGTCGCTCTCGTCACTCTAGCGGGCATAAGCCAGATTGCGCCTCCAACGATGATGGCCGAGGGCGGAGAATTCTGGCGCTTCACTTGTTCTTCTGCACAGCGTATTTTTTCAGATGTGTTTGGTGCCAGAAATGTTTCGGTCCGAAGCTTCGGCAATGTGCTTGTCGCCACCGCCTTTCTTCACGGTCTGGTCGCTGCTGAACTCACAGCCGAAGAAATCGCCTTCAACGATCTCGATTATCCTCTGACAATCACCGTCCGCGCCGTGAAGCCACCAGCTCATCAGGGCGATCCGAATGTCTGACCCTTTTGTGTCAATCCTCACGGCGGTCTTCAATGGTGAGGCTTTTCTTTCGGAGACCATAGCCGCGGTCCTCGCGCAGGACGATAGCAGCTGGGAATACTGGATCGTGAATGACGGCTCCAACGACGCGACATCCAACATAGCTCGCGAAGCCGCGGCAGCCCATCCCGACCGCATTCACTATCTTGAACATCCCGGCTGCTGCAACCGCGGTCTCTGCGCCTCCCGCAACCTCGCCCTCACCCATTCTCGCGGCAAATACATAGCCATCCTCGATGCCGATGATGTCTGGCATCCCACCAAGCTCACCGAACAGATCGTCCTAGCCCGGCAGTTTCCCCATGCTGGACTTATTTACGGCCGGAGCGAGTATTGGCACAGCTGGAGTGGTGATCCGCAAGATGCGGCCAAAGATTATGTGCCTACCCTCGCACCGGGGGACCGGCTCTACCAACCGCCCGATCTCCTAGCCCTCACCTACCCGCTTGGCCCGTTCGGCGCGCCGTGTCCTTCCGACTTGCTAATCGATCGCGAACTTCTCTGCTCCCTCGGCGGATTCGAGGAATCCTTTGATCGCGTGCAATCGAATTATGAGGACATTGCATTCCTCACCAAGCTTTACCTCGCCGCGCCTGTCTATGTCTCCAATCGCTGCTGGGACCGTTATCGCATCCATACCGATTCAATGTGGGCTACAGGAGAAAGGACCGGCGCCGCTGCGCGCGGCCGGCGTGCCTACTTTCGTTGGGCGCAGAATTACCTTCTTTCCCACAATGTTTCCGATCAGGAGATTTGGCGTCTCTGGCATCGCCAGACCTTTCGATATCGGTATCCAGTTCTTCATCTCTTTGCCCGCGCCGGACGCCGCCTGCGTCGAACCTTGTTCACCAGTTAAGCGGACTTTTGTGCTCGTCGCCTCTCCCATGCCTTCTCGAGTGGCGTGCGGAGCTCGCGCGGAATCACCTTTACCAGAGGCATCAGCTCCCGTTTCAGCCTTTGCCGAGGACTCACACCGAACTTTAGCCTCCACCGATAGGTCCACGGCGCCATTCGCTCGTTTATATCGATCCTCATCATGGCGTAGGGATCCTGCCAGGTGTTCAAACCTTCCGCCGTGGTGAACGCCATTTTGTAGCCCGCTTCAATCACCGCAGCTCTCACCCTGCGATTTGCCTCTCCGAATGGATAGGCGAAAGTGTTCACTGCTTCACCTAGCAGGTCCTCAAGCCTATGCTTGGAATCCTGCACCTCCCGCCGCAAGTCCCTGGCGCTCAGATCCGGCAAAGAAGGATGAGTCAGGCTGTGGGACCCGAATTGTACTCCGTGCCGCTGGAGCTCTCGAATCTGCTCGGCATTCAGCAACCTTCTTTTGCGTAGGTTTTTTCCGTAATCCCACCGATTCCAATCTCCGATTCGCCCCGCAGCCAGAAACACCAGTGGCTTCAACCCATACTGTGCTATCAGCGGATAGACGTCGCTGTAAAAGTCGTCATAGCCATCGTCGAAGGTCACCACCAGCTCGCGCAGTCCTCGGCTTGCACCCACCTCCACTAGCCTTTTGGGATCGGCATATTCATATCCTTCGGCACGCACATTCTCCAGCAGCAGATGGAAGCGTTTTGGTGATAGATAGTACAGTGCCTCCTCCGCGTTCTGCGGTTCGGCAATGCTGTGCAACATCAGGACTCTTACCGGATCTCCCGCCAGCTCTCGCAGCTGTCCCCGTCGTGTCCCGCTCTCCTGTACTGCAGCCCAGTAACGCGACAACCGCTCTACGTCGTGCCATAGCCGGAATGTCAACCGCGAGTCCGTTCGTTCCGTGAGACTGCGCAACCACTCCGCCGCCCTTCGCCCCTGCCTGTGCCCGTGCCAAAAGGCGCGATTCGTCAGCCGTTCCAATACTGGTCCGGTATCCATCTTTAGCAGGCTGCGTGTTTGCGCATTAGGCTGTCCGAGCTCCACTGCGCGCAAAACGTCGCAGCTGCCCCCGAGTCCCCAACAACGGCAGAAATAGGTCACCAAATTCTTGTCGTTGCGGTGATACACCGTCGCTGGTGTCCCGAGAAACCGCACGCCCTGCATGTAAAGCCGTACTCCGTACTCTAACTCCTCATCCATCCAGCGCAAGATGGGATTGAAGCCACCGGTCGCCGCAAAGAGCTCGCGTCGCATCGAACAGTTCAGCCCGAACCAGCACATTTCTAGCGCGTCAGCCAGATTGCGGTCGGAGTCCGCTGTGTGCATGGCCGCCTCGTAACGGGCCAACGTCAATTTCCAGGATTTTTCAAGATGTTGTCCTGTGCGGCTGCTCTGTCTCACAGGCGCTGACTCAACAATCCTCCCACAGGCCACATATCGGAAACCCTGTTCTTCCCTCTCAGCCGTTGTGTGGGAAGATACGTGGTCGTGAAGCAGCCCCGGTGCGGCCTCGGCGTCATCATCTAGGAACAGGAGGAAGTCTCCGCTCGCCCGTACTGCGCCCGAGTTCCGTGCCGCGGGTAGCCCGAGATTTTCCTCGTGAAATACCCACTGCATGTCCAATCCGGCGAGGTTGTAGCTTTTTGCGAGATTCCGCGTGCCTTCATCATCTCCATCGCACACTACGACCACCTGCACTGCGCCACCACCCCAAGTTCGTGCATCTTCGGCGAGGGCATCCAAAGTCGCCCCTAGAATCGCGGATCGCCTGAAGGTCGGGATGATGACACTGATCGACTCTTCGCTTGCCATCGCTTCTCTGGTGCTCACAATGCCGCAGAAGCCTCCATTTGCGCACGCTTCCACATTGGAAAAGCCGTGCAATTCGCCCAGATAGCCATATACAGGAGGGAAATCAGTACGAAGGCAACAAACATCTCCGGAGACGTCAGAACCCGCATGCCCGCGGCCAGAGCAACCGCACTCAACACGTACACACTGCCCTGTATGCGATTAGCCGTCCGCTGAGCCTGATCCCTTTCGCCGGATGAGTTTCCCGTTAGAGCCGTGTGGCACAGCTCCCAGGGACGCACCCCAGCCACGCCGCAAGCTGCCGGCAGATAGCAGAAAAGATTGACACACCAGTGCGATACTGCAATACCCGCCGCAACACCAACTGCGCCGTAGCGGCCCGCCAGTGCCAATCCCAATCCGATTTTCCCCAAGGTTTCCCACACGCTGAAGCGGACCGCTTGTGGGATGCGGGCGTGCGAATACAAAATCAAGTCACTGGGTAACATCACGACCATCGATAGCGTCGAAAAGAGCAACCATGCGAGCACTGGTGCCGCCCTTAGGTAAGCCGGTCCCAGCCAAGTATCTATCAGAGCCCGCGCACAGATGGCACCATACGTCACCATCGGCACAAAACCGGTCAAGCAGACACGATACGCATTTCTGAATGTGGCACGTAGCTGCGCAGTGTCGCCCTCAGAATGGTGCTGCGAAAAAGTCGGAAGAAGCACAGACAATCCCCGTGCAGCAAACTGGTAGATGTGCGCGGGCAGCCTGCTGCTAACACCGAAGAGCGCAACCTGCTCGAAGGACGCCAGCCCCGCCAGGATCACCTGTTCAGAGTTCATCCCGATTCGGCGCGAGACATCATCCCCGAACGCCCATCGGCTCATGCGCATTGCTTCCCGCAGTTGCTCGCCGTCGAAGCGCAACCGCAGTGACAACCCGCTGATGGTCGCCGAGGTCACAATCCACAAACCAGTCAGCCGCAACAGCGAAACCGCAGCCTGCACTAATGCCAGCGCCAGGATTCCCCTGCCGGCCCTCAGCACCGCTACGGTCAAGGTAACTCGGAGTACAACAGCCGCTATCTGCACCTGGTTCACACGGTCAAAACGGTGAAACGCCTGGCACAGTTGTTCCAACGGTATCTGAGGTAAAGCGAGCGCGACAGCCACCGATATGGCGACGAGCACCCTTTCCGCCAAACCGGTTTGTGCCGATGGCAGGCGGATCAGCTCGGGTATGAAGAGAGCCGCCAGTGAGAGCGCGGCGGCGCCCGCTGCTCCCAACCCCAGGAGGGTCACAACTAGTGTGTTTGCAAGATTGCTAACCTCCGCGATTCCCATTCGTGCGAAGGTCGAGACATAAAGCGGCACTAATATGTTGCCCATCCCGAAGTCAAGAAGAAACAAGAACGCCGCCAGCGATTGCGCCAGCAGGAAGATGCCGTAGTCCTGCACCGTCACCCGGCGGACTACATATGCCAGTAGAAGCAGCCCGGAGCCAAACTCGAAGAAATACCCCAGGTAATTCCACGATACTGACCGCACTAAACTCAGTTGGATGCTCCAGCCCTTCCAGTTTATTTCGCTTCCTGTCCACCATAGCATCGCACCGTTCCTTCGCTGAGCTAGATCGTGCCCGAAATCCCGCAAAGGAGAGATCTTCGGATGTCGTGTCCGGTTCGCCGGTTTGGAGCTTCCGGTCTTCAGTCGGGGGGCAGAATCGGTCTAAGGTAACTTTGGCGAAAATGCATTCAGCCAGTTTCGTTGTAGCATGAAGGCTAATTATGAGGATGATCCCCCTCCGCCTAATCGTCCCCATGGCGCTTATGATTGCGGCGCAAGCGCTGGCTCAGTCAGTTCACAAGCCGAGTAACGTGAATTCGGGCAACCTCGATTTATACGAAGCCGTCATCCGGTTTCAGATCAAATCCTGGCAACAGGCGGCGCATACGTACTGCATCAAGATCAATGGTATCGACCCAGACCCGGCTTTACTTCAACGTCTTCGCCCGCTGCACGTAAAAGGAGTATCTGCCTGTCAGAAGCGGAGCGAAAAGCAATCCATGGACATTGTCGACGGGAAGATGAAGGGATCGGTGATCTTCAATGTTGCCGCCTTCCGAAGTATGAGTGAATCCGAAGTCGAGGTAGAGGGAGGCTACGTTTGTGGAAACCTCTGCATGGCACAGGGCGTATACCGCGTCGTCCGCGAAGGATCTGGTTGGCAAGTGGTAGGATTCGAAGCGCGCCTCACGCTGTAGTCAGTCCTCAGTCGGAGGACTGATTTGGGAAGGTGAGCCTGTAACTGGCCCGATCGTGCTTCCTGAACCTCTTGATCTCCCCAAAAGGCATCATTCGGAGAGCCTTAAGTGGCATGGAACGGATGCCCAGATTGCCCGATACTTCTTATGCACGCAAGAGGCAAGTTCACCGGTCCGTGTGAGGCGCTAAGGAGAAAAGATGATCCTTCTTGTTCTCCAAATCGTGGGATTGGCTGCTGTGGCAATCTATCTGGCTCACTGGAGAGCCGGCCTCTGCCGTCGCAACACGCGTTCCTGGGAATCGCTCATCGCGCGGCTTCATCCCGACTGGAGCGCCCGTCAGTTGAGCGATCAGTTCCTTTGGAAAGAGGGCCTAAACGCGACTCCCGAGGATACTTGGACAAGAATGCAGGGTCCGCATGGGCTCTGGGTTATCTACCGGAACGCAAAAGTGATGCTGGAGATGGCTGACTACGCCACCCGTAACAGCGATAGCGTTGATCGTCTGCTTATGGAGACAATGCGCAGCGATGCGATGCAGATCAGACTTTGCGTGATGATGACGCTCATACAATATGCATTCAACCACGCCAGTGAAAGTGTTCGCGTAAATGCGTTCCGCGCAGCATCCATGTATACCGGCATGGCAGCCAGAATGACCCAGTTGCTGCAGGAACACGCGGCTGTCATTGTGCCCGATTTCGTCGCCGCGATGTAACTATTCCTCCTCCATTCCTTCCCGACTTCGCCTAATCTTATGGTCGCAACGGCTGATGTGCCGCGAGGCTCTTCGATGTTCAATGTGACAGCAAACGATATGAAACCGTGGCAACCCTGCAATCGCGGTCGGGTGACAGGCAACACGAACAGAACCCACGTCTGGACTCCTTGAGCCTGCTTCTGGCTCATCCTCTCCACCTTCAAATCCGCACAGAACCGAAGTCGAAATCGTAATTGGAGAGGGGCAGAGGATGTGTCTTTGGCGTTCTCGCACCGCAAGAAGAGCGGTGACCATCGTTATGTGCGAGCGGTCACAGTGCAGATCACGTGAATCTCCTATCGTCCGCACAGCATTTACGAAAGAAGGTTCACCGAAGAGAAAATCGAGGTGCTGAATACGGTCTAGACTATCCTTCAATGCGTCATATGCATAAATAGTGAAATAAGCCGAAACGATCGAGAGGGTCGATCCATCCTGAATCTTCTCTGTCAAAAAGGACGCTACAGTTCCTCGAGAGTGATTGTCTCGAATGCCTGAATCTGCTGGAAATTGTGACATCCTGTTCCTTTTCTCACTACGTTATTCGGAATTGATGTTCAATGCCTGCCATTTGGACAAGGTCCTAACGAGATGGTTGAGGTCAAGCTAAAGCGCGAATCGTTTGGCGGTGAAGGACGTGTGCGGAACACTTGTTGCAATTATTCTTTATGGACCGTGGCTAAAGCCTCCTGTCAAGAACATCGACAGAGGCATTACTTCCGTCTTCGCGTCGAGCTTAAACCGTTCTGCGCCAGGATAGAGAACCACACGTCTGGTAGCATTGATATCCTCACACGCGACATAGAATCCCTTGCTTGGCGCAGGGCTTCCAAGAGAGCGCTTAACCTCAATCGCCCATCGTTCTTTTGAGCTGAATTCAATCACGAGGTCGATCTCCGCCCCTGCGGAAGTCCGGTAGAAAGTGGGCCGCGCTGTCGGCGGCAGTGCATTGAGAATGTTCTCGATCAGCAACCCTTCCCAACTGGAGCCGACTACTGGGTGTCCTAGGAGTTCCTCTTGATTTCGTATTCCCAGCAAAGCATGCAGCAAGCCAGAGTCGCGGACATAGACTTTCGGTGTACGGACGAGTCGCCTTTTGGCGTTCTCGGCCCATGGCTGGAGGCGACGCACCAGTAACAAGTCCACCATGATGTCGAGATACCTGGCTACTGTGTGGCCGCTGACGCCAAGACCACTCGCAAGCTGCGCCGCATTGAGCATTTGCCCTTGATTGTGCGCGAGCATCTGCCAGTAGCGGCGGAGTGTTTCGGCAGGAATGCGTGGCCCTAGTGCGGGGACATCGCGTTCAAGGTATGTCTGGATAAAAGCTGTGCGCCAAGTGAAACTGAGGTCATCGCTTGGCGGCAAAAAAACTGTCGGGAAAACCGCCGCGACTCCAAAGACGATCCATCGAAGCCCCTTCGGCTCCAGCAACTTCGCTAACCGAAAAGGGAGCAAGCTCCTGATATGCAATCCGTCCAGCGAGGGATTCGGCCGACTGTTGCAACAAGTCCATCGATGCCGAGCCGAGCAAAAGGAAATGACGGGCCGGCTTACTCTTGCGCCGCCTCCGATCAATTAGGCTGCGGAGTGTTTCAAAAATACGCGGGAGGCGATGGATCTCGTCGAGGATCACGAGCCGATTTTCGTGCTGTGTTAGGTAGAGTTCCGGTTCCGTCAGTTTGGCGCGGTCCGAAGGCGATTCCAGATCTAGGTAAAGGGCCTGTTCCCCTAAAGCATCTGCCAAAGTAGTCGCGAGCGTCGTTTTGCCCACCTGCCGGGGCCAAGTATGGCGACGGCGGGAAACTGTTCGAGCAGGCGCGAAACCTGCGGCTGGATCTCGCGTGGGATAAGCACCTTGCAATTATGCCACACGAGTTCATAAATGCAAGGATAGGGGCGCTTTCTGGCGTCACGGTTCGCAATGTATGTTATTGTTTTTCAACTACTTACGGGTTATGAGAGCGCCAATATCTCAGACGTCAGTTGCAACCTAATTCCGACCTGCCTCAGGACACGGAGATCCCCTGATTTATGGTTGTCGGTTGGATGACCTCCAGAGCCGAGCTCTTGGATACGTCACCGCTGAGTTGCGGATTGAGCTTCGCAATGTCATCGGTGAAGAGGGTATTCTAACTGGCTCGTCACCGACGGATGGCGCCAGCTGGATATATAGTGCGCGCAGCGACGTCGCTGCTGGCGTCGCGCTTCGGTGCCGAAGTCTATAGGAGCAATCCGCCTCTTCCTGACCATAAATTTAAAAGGGAGGCGGTCTCGCAGGTACCTGACGAGACGGAGAACCAAGTGAAAAAGGGTCATTCCACGACGGCAGTCATGCCTGAACCGGAACGCCTCCTATACGACCGAAGGACGGCAGCAAAATTGTTGTCCGTGTCGGTACGCACGATCGACTACCTTCTGGCTCGCGGAGAGTTGGAAGGCCGGAAGATCGGACGTCGCACTCTTATCACTGCCTCAAGCCTGAAAAGAGTTGCGCGTTCTAACCATTACGGTCCCGTGAAGGGACCACAACGGCAAGATAAGGATGAGGAGCAGGACACGCGACAAAGCGGCCTGATCTGAACCCTGATCGAAGCACCAAGGGCCGGGAATCACTCCCGGCCCTTCCTATAATCTCTTCCCAATTCGGAATTTTGCACGACACTGCACAGAACCGCACCCACGTGCATAATGGTAATTTAATGATTTGTAATTCTGCCGCACCTTACTGCACACCGCTGCACAGAATTCCGAGGCAAAGTATCACTACAAGTATCACTTCATAATTAGGCTTACGGACGTGAAAGAGGGTCTATCGGTCTGACATTCTCCGTATGGAGGATGAGACGATACATCGCTCGCCTTCTTACAGGCCTTCGGCGGCTTCACAATTCAACGGATTCAGAAACGGGTTCCCGACGGGCCGAAGCGGTAAGTCTCGCCGAAGGTTATGCCTCGCGGATTCAGGGTATGGTTCTGGCCGGTGGTCCCTCGAAAGTTCGGAATACCCTCGTAGGTATAGTCCACTCGCGTCCACCAGTGTCCCCACGTGTGATATTCCACGCCGCCTCCGAGAGACCAGGTGTTGTAGTTGGAATGAAAGTGACCAGTGCCGTTCCCGGGTTGGGACAGGCTGGCAAAGCCTAGTTCGCCTTTATAAATAGGCTGGAACCTGCCCCAGTAACCCATGGTGCACATAAGGCCACCCTCACCGATGAAGAGCTTGTAATAGGAAGCTGCCTGGTTTCCACCGATGATCATGGAGTGGCCCTCCGCGTTGATCCCGAGGCAATGCCAGATCGTTGCGGTAACCCAAGCGGCGGGCCCCCACCTGTTGATGTCCCCTTTTTGCCAATCGCCAGAGAAATAATCCATTCCCGCACCGGCGCTCCAGTTCACCCGGGGCACCTTGCCCGTCGCAGGCTGCACCTGAGCAAGGCTCGGAATCGAGACGACAAGGACAGCTAAGGCCACCGCCAGCTTTGCACCCATATTCCCATCTCCTGATTTGAGGCCGGCCCCGGCAGGACCGACCTGAGCTGAATGAACTTAAAGCGTGCAAACCAATCCAAAGTCGTGAGACCAACAACCAGGTCCACGGAACAATAACTGAAATGCAGAATTCTTCTCAGGTTAAGCGCCACGGAATTTCTCGCTTGGCTCGTAACGCTTGCAACAGCGCAGCCCGGATGATGCACTAAAGCCGATAGACGTAAAACTTGCAGGACCTGGAGAATGAAATCCCTTGCCCGGAAACAACCTACGCGACCAAATTCTATCGGATCCCAGGTTAGTATGATGTTCCGCGTGCGGCCTGCGTCGCCCGCCAAGTGAGTGAATTACCTTGCGATTGTTCAGAAACGCAGCTTTGGTTGGTTTTGGTTCGGCTCTTCCCCCATCCTACGGAGTGGGATGGGGGCCACGCGATTCGATGCCTAGCAATTATTGAATGGATTCAGGCCAAGGACTTCCAAGTAGCTTGTTCTCTATGAGTTTCAAAGCCATTTGGTGTAAATGACTTTAGGAACGCATCCATCACGACCGTTGCCCACCGCCGAGTCCAGGTTTCTTTAACATCTGCGGGCCGCCGTCGTCCGCAATCCCCACTTTCGACAGCTGACGCGAGCCACTGCGTCATTGGTACAGCAAAGCCCGTTTTCGGTCGATTGACGATACTCGACGGCAACGGGTCTAACGGCACATTTGCCAAAAAGCGCTTTCCGCGTCCATTCGAGAACTTCGTATGTATTCCTTTTACAGCGTCGAGTAGCGCGGCATCCACCAATGGAGTGCGCAGCTCGATCGAATGAGCCATGCTAGCCCAATCACTGTCGCGCAGCAACATGTTTTTCATATATAGCGTTGAATCGAGTGAGCAAATTGCTCCCCCCAAATTTACGGCCTCCCCATCGTTCGACTTCGTGGGGAAGCTCCCGAGGCGTTCCAATCCTTCACGTGCTGCCTCAGGGCCCATCAGTTGCGGCAACTCAAAGGGCAGAAACAGGCCGCGCTTCAGGAAGTATTCACCTTCGACGCTTCCCATGAAATCAGGGACACCCTTCAACTTTGGGTGAAACATTCCGACTGGCAACGCGTTAACCAAGACCTCTGTCAGTCCTCGCCCGCCGGGGAATTGCTGCGATCCGTCGAGTGAGACGGAGAAGACGCGGAATATCACGAGTCAGGGAATACCCATAGAAGAGCTCGTCACCTCCAACGCCGGAAAGTACAACCTTATAGCCCTGCTCGGCCACTGCTTTGCTCGCGAACCAAGTGTTCAGGCCATCGATCGTCGGTTGATCCATCGCGTCGATAAATCGAGGAAGATCCTCTTCGAATTCCGCGCGTCCTACATGCCTGATGTGGTGGTTGAATCGATAATGCGAAGCGATTGAGGCTGCCACAGGTATTTCGTCCAGCGCGACCCGTTCGAACTCCTTAAAGCCGATTGTGACTCCTTCAACCTTCGCGCCCAGTTGAGAAGCAAGCCCGACCATGGTTCCCGAGTCGATTCCTCCTGAGAGAAAGACACTTACCGGAACATCGGCAACCAGGTGCGCTGCAACAGAATCCGTGACGGCGGAACGGACGCGATCCTGAACTTCTTCCTGGGTACAACGGATCTGCGCTTGGTTCCACGATTCGCGAGATATCGTGCCACTTCGTCGGGCGAAGATGGATTTGAGGATCTGAATTCTCATCCAACTGCCAGCGGGAAGGCTCATCACTCCTCGAAAAATCGTCCAGGGCTCCGGGAACACTGCCCCAAAGGTAGAACCCCGCCATACCTGCCGACTCAATTTCTGTTGAGTACCCGGCCGCTCGCAATCAGAGCCCTTACCTGTGAGGCAAATAGCACACCCCCTTTTGTCTGCGTATAATAAAGAGGCTTGATTCCATAAGGGATCGCGCGCTAAAAATAGCTCGCGCAAATGCGTAGTCCCAAATGGCAAATGCGAACATGCCGCGCAGTCGGGGCAGCATCCTCTCACCCATACGGGCATAAAGTGCCAACAGGACTTCGGAGTCCGAGGTCGTGTGAAATAATTCGCGCTGGTCTTCCAACTCGGTTCGGAGTTGGCGATAGTTATAGATTTCCCCATTAAACACTAGCGCATAACGTCCGTCTGCTGAAGAGCATTGGTTGATTGGAGCGGCTATCGAGGTCGATGATGGCAAGCCGCCGGTGCCCTAAGTACGATAGCCTCAGCCGCCCAGATCCCCTCCGCATCGGGCCCCCGTGCGCTCATAGAATAGGTCATTCGTTGGACTGCATCCAGATCTAATTGCCTCGTGGTCGGTCCCTCGGCTAGCGTTGCAAATCCGGTGATACCACACATTCTGACGTACTCTCTCTCTGCCTCGTGTCGGATAATTCTCCGCCTGCGAGGCTGGTCAGTGAATCGAGCACAAGACAGTCTTCCAAATGCATACCTTGATAATTGTAGTCACTGACGAATTAAACCCTGCAGAAAAGATCCACTTCTTCTTGATTCCTTAACACTACTTAGAAGCGCAGGCGACCGGTCTTGACTTGTCCCTCGAGGCATTCGACGTAGCCCATTCTGATCGCTTGCACCTGATGCGCGTCGAGAAGATATCTCTCCAGCAATCATGCTCAATCACCGTAGGTTCTCGTTGCCTCTTGTGCAGGTCTCAGCCTCTGAAAAGCGAGCCATGGCTTGGATGAAGCGTTCCGCATTCGTGGTGGGTTTTGGGATCGCCTCCGGGACGTTGTGTCCCTCGACCGATTAGATTTACCCATTCTGACGAGCATCGAGGAGAGCGTCGACTGCCTCTGCAAGAGAGGAGCATCGCCAATTTGCAAGATCTTCTGCGATGTCCCAGCCCGGTTTGCAATGACTAGAGCAGCTTCGAATCCATATCGTCCGCATGCCAAGGCGCCGCCCAAACTCGATATCTGAAAACGAATCGCCAATCATCACGCTGCAATCCGCCCTGATATCAGGAAAATCTCTGACAGCCTGTTCAAACAGGCCAGGGAGCGGTTTTCGACAAGAACACGAGTTCTTTTCGTGAGGACAATAATAGAAGCCATCAAGATGTGCGCCACTCATGTTCAATTGCCGTTGAAGAAGCGCGTGGATTCGCTCAACTGCTGCCGATGTCATTAATTCAAGAGCGATACCGCGTTGGTTCGAGACTAATAGCACCCGAATCCCCGCTCTGTTCAGATTTGCAATTGCCGTTGGAACGCCAGGGAGCAAGTGAAAGTCGGCTTCAGAGCAAACGTACTTCTCTTCCGGCATCTTCTCGTTGATTACCCCATCCCGATCAAGGAACACCGTAGCCACATTCAATCGTGAGAGCATATCTTTTGAACCGGAGAGCACCTTCAATATGATAACAACTGATCGCACCCGGAAAATCCAACTCGTGAAAGAGCGGTGTCAACGTCCGGAAGAAGAAATGTGTGTAAAATCACTCGACTGTCATCTCCAGACTAAAGCATCTTTGAGCGTGTTTTGTCTTCGCACATTGGCCGAGTCGCATCCACCATCTTGTAAATCCCTGAAACGCCGAAGAGAAGGTCCTTTAGACCACGTCTCGTGCCAAATCGGGCATTAGATCGGTCAGGAAAATACCCCCCCAGTAAGACGAGCTGAGCGAAACGAAAAGCCCGGACAGGAAACGAAGCCCCTTGGTCATAAATAGCGGTGCGGATTCGGTGAAGGTTTGACCGGTATCGCAACTTCCGCGCGGACCTGCGGAGGGCGCCTGAGCGATTCGGATCCCGCTCTGCCGCGGCTTCCAAAACGCCGGCGCAGAACGACTCGGAATCCGATTCCTCGTTAAATTGCTGTGCACGGAAGCTGATCCGAATCTTTTCCAGAAGCGTCTGCGCAGGAGGAACTCCGAAGACATTGGCATCATGCTGGCGGTAAAGAACCAGAACATCCGCCATGGTCACAACCGACCCGCGCTGGAGGCCAGTAGCCAGCACCAGTTGTCGTGACTCTTCAATCGCTTGTGGCGGCTCACATACCCGGCAAGATCCAGCAAGTCCCGGCGAAAGATAATCGAGAATCCCGGAGATTCAGCAAACGGATCGAGCTCACCTGGCCGCAGCACCCGAGTTCGCGGAAAATAGGGGTGTAATCTGCCGCGCTCTCCCAGTCTCGCAAGGTTTGCCGCAGTGAATCACTCCTTCGATGCTCGGTTCTGCGAAGTATTTGGAGCACAAGCTGAGCTTCTGCTCCATCCATAGATCATCCTGGTCACAAAACGCAATCAGATCACCAGTACACAGAGATGCCGCCTTTAGGAAATTCTCCTCATAGCCGAGCCGCGTCGCATTCCGAAAGACTCGTACGGGAAACGGTGCCGCCGTCGAAAACGTATCCAGAATATTCAAGGTTTCATCACTGGACCCGTCATCAGTAACGACCAGCTCTGCCGGTAAGAAACTCTGCCGTGCCAAAGTCTCCAACTGATAAGAGATGTATTTCGCCCCGTTATAAGTCGCCATGGCAATCGAAACCGTGATAGGAGTGCCATCACCTTTCCTGCTTGAGCTGCTCATACTGATCACAGGTGCAACGCCCTCCATCGTCTATTCAGTTTGAGTATATTCGGTGCCTGTTTCCGAACAACTGAGTCGGAACGGCCAAAGGCCACGCCACGTTTCGCTCCAGGAACAATTGCCGGCCGTTAACCCACATACCCTTTGCGGTGTGACCGTTCGCCGCGGTGAATTCTGCTTTTCTGGTAGAATCTAGCTTTGACGCCGCATGCCGAAGAACCCAACGGTGGTCAACGCCACTCCCATGACCAATTAATTGAAAAACAATCCAGCCGCCTGTCTCATTCACAAGCTGACCGGTGTCGCGACACCGTTCATCGGTAAAGAAGCGTCTATTTGGCGGCTTTGCGGAGCGAATATTGGTTTCCGAGGCAACACGCACTCCGATGCAAAAAAGACGTCGACATGGGATACCAACATGAACGGCATTCGGCTCCGGGATAGCCCCGGGTTGGTAACATAGATTTACCCAAAACTCAATTTCAGCAGCATCTTTGTTTCCGCGTAGCAAACCACCCTGAGGATTTTTGCAAGACAGTGATTGAGGGCTATTAATGTCTGATCTTGTTATCGAAGCGGGGCGCACAGAGAAAAACTACTGGCATGATCTCTGGCATTTTCGGGAATTGTTCTATTTCCTTGCTTGGAGTGATATCCTTGTACGCTACAAGCAGACCGTTATGGGCATCGGTTGGGCAGTGGTCCGTCCCTTCCTCACCATGCTGATCTTCACCATAGTCTTCAGTCGTGTTGCCAAACTTCAGGCTCCGGCCTCTGTCCCCTATGCGCTTCTCGTAATGGCAGGAATGCTGCCCTGGCAATTCATCTCTGCCGCTTTCGCCGCTTCAGCGGACAGCCTCGTTCAGAATTCAAATCTTGTCTCGAAAATCTATTTCCCGCGTCTCATAGTTCCCGCCAGTTCCGTCATCACCAGCTTTGTCGACTTTCTAATCACCCTAATTCTCATGGCCGCAATGATGGCTTGGTATGGCTTTGTTCCCGACTGGCGAATTATCGAATTGCCCCTCTTTGCCTGCCTCGCCTTCGCCGCTTCCATCGGAATCGGGCTCTGGCTCTGCGCACTCAACGTCGAATACCGCGACTTTCGCTACATCATCCCTTTCGTCGTGCAGTTCGGTCTCTATGTCTCCCCTGTCGGATTCAGCAGCAGCGTCGTCCCCGCCAAATTGCGGTTTCTCTTCTCCTTGAACCCAGTGGTCGGCGTCATTGACGGCTTCCGCTGGTCGCTGCTTCGCGGGCAGCCCATCGTTTGGTGGCCCAACCTTTCCAATTCCATTCTCGTGACAAGCTTCCTATTTCTCAGTGGAATCTGGTATTTCCGGAAGATGGAGCGGAGCTTTGCCGACGTTATCTAGCGCTCCCCTGCATCATCGCGGCCTACCAGCAGGGGGAATTTCTCCGGCGGAACACTCTTCTATGTCTGAAATCATCATTTCCGTCGAGAACCTCGGTAAGAGATACGCCATCCACCATCAGGAGCGAGCGCGCCCGCTACAAGACACTGCGCGAAACTCTGACCAAATCGTTCACCGGCCTCTTCCGCCGTCATGGCGACTCCGAGCGCGCCCGCACCCGTGAGGAATTCTGGGCTTTGAGGAATGTTTCCTTCGAGGTCAAACGCGGCGAAGTGGTGGGCATCATCGGCCGCAACGGCGCGGGCAAGAGCACGCTGCTGAAAATCCTCAGCCGCATCACCGAACCGACCGAAGGCCGCGTGCGACATCCGCGGCCGCGTGGCGAGCCTGCTGGAAGTCGGCACCGGCTTTCATCCCGAACTGACCGGACGCGAAAACATTTTCCTCAACGGCGCCATCCTGGGCATGACGCCGGGCGGAGATTCAAAGAAAATTCGACGAGATCGTGGCCTTTGCCGAGGTGGAGAAGTTTCTGGACACGCCGGTGAAGCGCTACAGCAGCGGCATGTATGTGCGGCTGGCCTTTGCCGTGGCCGCGCATCTGGAGCCGGAAATTCTGATCGTGGACGAGGTGCTGGCCGTGGGCGACGCCGAGTTTCAGAAGAAATGCCTGGGCAAAATGCAGGATGTGTCAGCAAAGGAAGGGCGGACCGTTCTTGTTTGTCAGCCACAATATGGCGTTGATTCGCTCTCTGTGTAGCGTTGGGCTTCTGCTGGATAAGGGGCGCGTGATCCTCAACAACGCCCCGATTGAGACTGCAATTGCTGGATACGTCGATATGGCTGGTGATCCCTCCAATCAGGAGCACACTGTTATCCTGCCCGCGCCGCCCAGCCAATGCGACGTGTGGATGGAGTCCGCCTCGGTGCTTTGCAATGGAACGCCAGCTATCCGATTCGAGTTTGGTGACAAAATTAGCCTTCGGGTCACATTCAAAGCCCGTGCGCCCATTCGGAAACCCATCCTGGGCTACTTGATTCGTTCGGATCGCGGAGAGAATGCTGTCAACGCCAATAACTATTTCCTGCCTTCTCCAGAATACGCAGATCCCGTGACAGAGGGATCAATCCTCTGCGATTTAGGAATACTGCCATTGATGGCTGGTTCCTATTCAGTATCGTTCTGGCTTTGTCGAAATCCCCACGAACAGCACCACGTGGAAGACGCACTGCGTTTCACGGTCGATGAGAAAGACATATGGGAAACTGGACGCCTTCCTACCAGGAACCTATCTTCCTTATGGTGGCCAACAGATTTCGCTTTCCTGCCTCGGGAGCAAAATGAACTCACAAAGAATTGAAGGCATCGGCAGGCTCCGCGGCTACAGCCTGAGCATAACCGAACCGTATTACCTACACTTTCGAAGCCTCTTCTCCGATCTTGAGAAGGCCTCGCGCTTCGCCACCGGCCGTTTGTTGGATATCGGTTGTGGAAATAAGCCATACGAGACGATGTTTGAAGGGAAGATCAGTGAATATGTCGGATGCGATATCGTGCAATCGAGCGAGCGGCGCGCCGACGTCATATGCCCAGCGACGCTTATCCCTTTGAAAGATGCAAGCTTCGATACCATTTTGTGTACGCAAGTCATAGAGCACGTAGCCGACCATCGCGCGCTCTTACAAGAGGCCCATCGTTTACTGAGATGCGGTGGTGTTCTTATTTTGTCAGGGCCAATGTATTGGCCGCTCCACGAAGAGCCATATGACTACTTTCGATTTACGAAGTACGGATTCAGTAGCATTCTGGAGAATGCCGGCTTCAGAGTTCATTCCATCGAAAGCAATGGAGGCAAATGGGCGGTCTGCGGACAAGTATTGATTCACACTCTTCAAGGAACTCGACTAAATCGACGGATTATTATCGAGCTCATCAACAGGTTGTTCTCCTTTTTAGACGATCGACGGAGGACTTACAGCAACACGATGAATTACGTTATCGTGGCGCTAAAATAATGAGTTGAAAACCGAGCTGATTTGCCGCAGCAAATACGAGTCGTTATTCAAGCTGGCTGCCACAGAGGCGACTCGGATGACTACCGACAGACGGAGGAGCCGGGCATAGATGATGCTACAGGGTAAGATATCGATTGTTGTACCGTGCTTCAACCACGGGCAGATGTTACTCGATACTCTGGCGAGCATCGAACGTGTACGGGTTGATTCCCTGGCGGAAGTGATTGTTGTGAATGACGGGTCGACGGATCCGCTCACCTGCCGTGTTTTTCAGGAACTGGACTCCAGCAAATACGTCATTATTCACCAGGAGAACCGCGGTCTTGGGCCCGCCCGGAATGCAGGGATCGCATTGGCCAAAGGGGAGTTTATTCTTCCTGTTGACAGCGATAACCTCATTCGGAGGGCCTATCTAGATCAAGGGGCAGCAGTTCTCGTCGCAAACGCGGATGTTGGCATTGTCTACGGCGATCGGGAGTTTTTTGGTGAGCGGAGAGGAACCGACCGAGTTGCAGAGTTTGACTGGGCGTCCATTGTCAGGGGGAATTATATTGATGCGTGTGCTCTCTATAGGAGGGCTGTATGGGAATCGGTCAACGGGTACGACGAGAAGATGCCAAGAATGGGATATGAAGACTGGGATTTCTGGCTCCGTGCCGCGCTGAGAGGTTGGAAGTTCTTACATCTCAACGAGGTTGCGTTTGACTATCAGGTAAGGACAGGTTCAATGCTTTCCGAAACAAGCCTACACCAGCCAGAGCTGCGTGAGTATATCTTCGGCAAAACTGGAAATGAGTTATTGAGGGCTTTGCGAAACCAAGTTGCTCAACTTGATCAGTTATCCGCCAAATACTGGGAATATAGAGTTGGCAGCACGATCGTGGCGCCCCTTCGCTCAATCAAACGAGCATTTTTCGGCCCCAGGAAGTGATTACGAAAGACAGGCGTGCATCAACAAAACGAGCGACAGGCTCCGCACGTTTGTAGGCGGCGGTGCCAACTATACCGCTTGCCACGTTGCTAGGCGCTGGCTACCGATGGCAAGTTGTCTGGGATTTTCGACAGCTTTGCACCGGGCTATCACTCCGAACCCAGTCAGATGACTCAGGTAGAACGTCGGCCATGTTCGGCCGACCGGGAAGTGAACGGGGGCTATCGCAATCAAGGATATTCCTCAGTCGATCATTTCACTTCTGGCGACGGTTTTTTAACTCGTGCCCGACGAAGCCGTTTGTGAGGGTTGCTCACGAACGACATACCTCCGAAGCATTTGGGCGGGTCGCTCAATAACAAAACGGGAGAGCACGCAAATCAGGACACTGGCAAGAAACACAGCAATGGCACGAATCGAGTAGTGGAACAAATCGCCTGGCACGACTGGGCCCCAGTGAGCATCGTAAATGTTGATAACGTATATGTGCACCATGTACAGGCAGTAACTGATATTTCCGAAAAAGACCAAGGGCGCGGAACGAAAAGGACGTAACAGCGGCCTCCCCGAGTATTTGACTGCGCCTCCAATTACGGCGTAGAACAGCAGGCCCATTGCGGTCAGGAGAAGCGCCGAGGAGAAATAGATGGACCCTTTACGCATTTGCTCTACGCAGATCAGGATAAGTACGAGAGATCCCACTGTGATCCAACGGAATATTCCCCGGTGCTTCTGGCCGACAGGCGGTGGCTCGAGTTGCCAACGTCGGTACTGACACGCCAGCAAAGCTCCGAAGGCTAGGCCATCGCAATGATAAAAGGTAAATACGAAGTTAACATGATGAAGCGCCGCGGAGATCAGTCTAATCGCCGTCTCCGCGACAATGATCCCAACCGCTAACTTCGAGACAGATTCGACCGTTCGCCGGCGGATTATTCGTGGCCAAAGCAGATAAAACTGCTCCTCGATGGCCAGCGTCCAGTAAGGTCCATCCGGCGACAGGTTAAATAAGCGAGCAAAGTTTGCCAGAAACACGGCACACAAAAGCGCATACCGGATCGCACTGTGGTCGAAGATGACTAAGGCTGTAAGGAAGATAAAGTACAAAGGCAAGATTCTGAGAGCACGCTTCCAATAAAAATTGTGAAAGTAGTATGGACCATCACGTTCCCGAAAAAGGAGCGAAGTGATCAAGAATCCCGAAAGAACGAAGAATAGATCGACCCCGTACTGCCCAGAGTGACTCACTTCGCCCGCCCAACGTGCTGGCCATGGCCATATCCGCCAGTTGATACTGGTAAAAAACAGATGGTGGCAGAGAACGGCGAGGGCGGCTATTCCACGGATTCCGTCGAGTTCTTGAACGTGTCGGAACCGTTTGTACCTAGATTCTTCGGCAAGCATCTTTCTCCAGTACAATTGCGGTCGTTTAGAACGACATTCATGACAATTAGATGCAAGTCTGACCTAATGGGATGGACCCGCCTCGTAGAGGTGAGTTGATAAGCTCGCCACGAGGAGGATCGACCGTGAAGACTATAGCAACTATTGGGCTGGACATTGCCAAGCAGGTATTTCAGGTACACGGAGCCGACAAGGCTGGGGGGGCCGTGCTTCGGCGAAAGCTGAGACGATGCGAGGTTATTCGATTCTTCTCTGTGCAGCCAGCGTGCCTGATCGGCATCGAGGCCAGCGGCAGTGCGCATTATTGGGCGCGGGTTCTGAGCCGCCTAGGACACACGGTTCGACTGATGGCGCCACAGTTCGTCAAGCCATACGTGAAGTCCAACAAGAACGATGCCAACGATGCCGAAGCTATCTGCGAAGCCGTGACGCGGCCCAACATGAGATTCGTTCCCCAGAAGTCTGTCGAACAGCAAGATCTTCAGTGTCTGCATCGAGTACGCAGCCGGCTGGTGGCTTGCCGCACGCAACTGATCAACCAGATCCGCGGTTTGTTGGCCGAGTACGGAATCGTTTTGCCGCAACATCCAGGTCAGGTGCGCAGCGGCTTACCGTCCGTGCTGGAGGATGCCGAGAACCAACTGACAGGTTTCGGCAGAGGGTTATTTCAAAGGCTCTACGAAGAGCTGGCGCAACTGGACGAAAAGGTTGCCGATGCGGACCATCGAATTCAGCTCGCATTCCAGAACAACCCTGATTGCCAACGCATTGCCGCCGTCGAAGGCGTGGGGCCATTGATTGCGACAGCCGTTGTCGCAGCGATCAGCAACGGGCATGCCTTCGAAAATGGACGTCAGTTCTCTGCATGGCTTGGGCTTGTGCCCCGGCAGAACTCCAGCGGCGGTAAGAGCAAACTGCTCGGTATCAGCAAGCGCGGGGACCCATACCTGAGAACATTGCTGATTCATGGAGCGCGCTCGGTGGTCTATCGAGCAAAAGCCAAGGCTGATAAGCGAAGTCTCTGGATCAACGATAAGCAGCAACGGCTCGGAACATCCAAGGCCTGCGTGGCGGTGGCCAACAAGAACGCGCGCATCATCTGGTCGCTAATCGCTCGCGAACAGGAGTATCGGCGCGCGGCATAGGCGCAAACCAGCCAAGAACCGAAAAGCTTTTCCAACGAGATGCTCGAGCCGCCAACGATGGCGCAACCGGTGAGACCAGCTTCTTCAGAACCTGATGGGGGCAGGGCCACTAAAGGCCGATGACCTGATAAGGAGAAGAAGCGCAGATTCCATTATGGCCAGGGCGGAGATCCCCTCCGCGCACCAACAGGCCGGATATATGTACGCGTCTCATTAACGTTGCTCATCGAAGAAAGCTCTTGCATACGGGGCGGGTCCATATATGCTCCCCTAAATCCGCACACAACCGAGTACGATTTTCGTATTCAGGAGTGAGGGGCGGAGATGTCGAAGAGCAAGCATACGGAGGCGCAGATGATTGCTGCGCTGAAGCAAGTGGAGGCAGGCCGGAAGGTCGAAGACGTGGCGCGGGAAGTAGGAGTGTCGAAGCACACTCTCTATGCCTGGAAGGCGAAGTATGGCGGGATGGATGTAAGCGAAGCTCAGGAAGCCAGGCAGTTGCGCGATGAGAACACGCGGCTTCGCAAGCTGGTGGCGGATCTAAGTCTGGACAAGGAAGCGCTGCAGTCGGTAATTCGAAAAAACGGATGGAGCTCGTAGCCATGAAGGCAGCTGTCGAGCATGTGCAACAGGAGTACGCCTTCAGCCAGCGCCGAGCTTGCGGCCTGTTGATGGTCGCCGTGTCGAGCGTCCGGTATCAGGAAAGAAGCTCAGATGAAGACCTGCGGGCGCGTCTGGTGGAGTTGGCCAGAGAAAAACCTCGCTTCGGATATCGGCGATTGCAAGTACTGCTGCGCCGTTCCGGAGAGCTGGTGAACCACAAGCGCGTCCATCGAGTGTATCGTGAAGCCGGCTTGGCCCTGCGGCGGAAGAAGCGTAAACACTGCGTCAGGCAGAGTGCTCCGTTGCGTCAGTACACGGCAGCCAACCAGGAATGGGCACTGGATTTTGTGCACGATGCGATCGCGGCAGGTCGAGCGATCCGGGTGTTGAGCGTGGTCGATGCTTTTACCCGCGAGTGCCTCGCCCTGGAGGTTGATACCAGCTTCGCCAGCCGGCGCGTGACACGCGTGCTGGATGAAATCATCCAACAACGGGGCGAACCGAGATCGATTCGCTGCGACAACGGACCCGAATTGACCAGCCGCCATTTTCTGGCCTGGTGTATCGAAAAGAAGATTGAGCTGATTCATATTCAACCAGGCAAGCCCACTCAGAACGCTCACGTCGAGAGCTTCCATGGACGGCTGCGCGAAGAATGCTTGCGGATCAGCTGGTTCCAAAACCTATTCGACGCCAAGAGGAAGATCGCCTTCTGGCGCCGCGACTACAACGAACAACGGCCACATAGCAGTTTGAACTATCGGACACCAGCAGAATTCGCACGCCAAGCAAGCTATGGAAAAGACGTGGGCTCCGCCCACTTTGAAAACGCCGATGGCGTTTCCAACTTTCCCACAGCTACTGCGGCTGCTGGTTAGGTTGTAAGATCACCGTGCGGAATATGGGGGCATATATGGACCCGCCCCGTATGCAAGAGCTTTCTTCGATGAGCAACGTTAATGAGACGCGTACATATATCCGGCCTGTTGGTGCGCGGAGGGGATCTCCGCCCTGGCCATAATGGAATCTGCGCTTCTTCTCCTTATCAGGTCATCGGCCTTTAGTGGCCCTGCCCCCATCAGGTTCTGAAGAAGCTGGTCTCACCGGTTGCGCCATCGTTGGCGGCTCGAGCATCTCGTTGGAAAAGCTTTTCGGTTCTTGGCTGGTTTGCGCCTATGCCGCGCGCCGATACTCCTGTTCGCGAGCGATTAGCGACCAGATGATGCGCGCGTTCTTGTTGGCCACCGCCACGCAGGCCTTGGATGTTCCGAGCCGTTGCTGCTTATCGTTGATCCAGAGACTTCGCTTATCAGCCTTGGCTTTTGCTCGATAGACCACCGAGCGCGCTCCATGAATCAGCAATGTTCTCAGGTATGGGTCCCCGCGCTTGCTGATACCGAGCAGTTTGCTCTTACCGCCGCTGGAGTTCTGCCGGGGCACAAGCCCAAGCCATGCAGAGAACTGACGTCCATTTTCGAAGGCATGCCCGTTGCTGATCGCTGCGACAACGGCTGTCGCAATCAATGGCCCCACGCCTTCGACGGCGGCAATGCGTTGGCAATCAGGGTTGTTCTGGAATGCGAGCTGAATTCGATGGTCCGCATCGGCAACCTTTTCGTCCAGTTGCGCCAGCTCTTCGTAGAGCCTTTGAAATAACCCTCTGCCGAAACCTGTCAGTTGGTTCTCGGCATCCTCCAGCACGGACGGTAAGCCGCTGCGCACCTGACCTGGATGTTGCGGCAAAACGATTCCGTACTCGGCCAACAAACCGCGGATCTGGTTGATCAGTTGCGTGCGGCAAGCCACCAGCCGGCTGCGTACTCGATGCAGACACTGAAGATCTTGCTGTTCGACAGACTTCTGGGGAACGAATCTCATGTTGGGCCGCGTCACGGCTTCGCAGATAGCTTCGGCATCGTTGGCATCGTTCTTGTTGGACTTCACGTATGGCTTGACGAACTGTGGCGCCATCAGTCGAACCGTGTGTCCTAGGCGGCTCAGAACCCGCGCCCAATAATGCGCACTGCCGCTGGCCTCGATGCCGATCAGGCACGCTGGCTGCACAGAGAAGAATCGAATAACCTCGCATCGTCTCAGCTTTCGCCGAAGCACGGCCCCCCCAGCCTTGTCGGCTCCGTGTACCTGAAATACCTGCTTGGCAATGTCCAGCCCAATAGTTGCTATAGTCTTCACGGTCGATCCTCCTCGTGGCGAGCTTATCAACTCACCTCTACGAGGCGGGTCCATCCCATTAGGTCACTGCTCGGCGTAATTGTTATCTTTGTCGTGTTTAGGCAGAACACTTTTACCGCCCAGACGGTTGAAGTCGAAGCAGGACAGACCGTCGTATCGACCGGCCCTACGCACTCGTGCGCCACTCAATGTACGTTGGTGGCCTCGTCTTCATGTTGGGCATCCCACCCGCGCTTGGTTCGTGGTGGGGGATGCTCATGATCCTCCTGTTTACGCCGGCGATCGCATGGCGGATTCTCAGCGAGGAAAAACTACTCGTGAGGGACCTGCCGGGCTATTTGGAATACTGCAATAAGGTCAGATATCGACTCGTCCCTCTGGTGTGGTAGAGCATCGACTACAAAAACTCAAAAGTTTCGTGAGAGCTGATAAAGGCTTAAACGCAAAAAAGCCATGCCCGGAGGCATGGCTTTCTTTTATCTAGCGGTGATCACCTAATCTCCCACACAGTCACCCGTGCAGTACCATCGGCCCAGCAAGGCTTAACTTCCGTGTTCGGGATGGGAACGGGTGATCCCTCGCAGTATGGTCACCGGCAAAACGAGGCGTTTCAGGGCGTAAGGCGCAGAGCGCCGGGAGCCTTGAGCCGAAATCCTGAGCGCTTACGCGCAAAGGATCTGCGGCTCACCTTTTATCTTGGATGGCGCTTGGCGGTTGGTTTACCCCAGCCTGCCGCGGCGTCTGCTTGTCCTGGATTGTTTCTCCAGGCCAGGCAGGAACGCGGACTGCAATCTGGCGCCACAAAAATTTGCTCAGAGTTTATCTGATTGACACGAAATTGATTGGTCGTACAAGGCTTGCAAGAAGAACGTCCGCGAATAACTTACTGCGCGGAGTTAATTCTATGGACAAGCCGAACGGGCGATTAGTACTGGTAAGCTACACGCATCGCTGCGCTTCTACCTCCAGCCTATCAACCAGATGGTCTTTCTGGGCCCTTCAGGGAGATCTCATCTTGGAGCGTGCTTCCCGCTTATATGCATTCAGCGGTTATCACAACCGAACTTCGCTACCCAGCCGTGCCCTTGGCAGGACAACTGGAACACAAGAGGTTCGTCCATCCCGGTCCTCTCGTACTAAGGACAGCCCTCCTCAAATCTCCTACGCCCACAGCAGATAGGGACCGAACTGTCTCGCGACGTTCTGAACCCAGCTCACGTACCGCTTTAATAGGCGAACAGCCTAACCCTTGGAACCTTCTACAGCTCCAGGATGCGATGAGCCGACATCGAGGTGCCAAACCAAAGCGTCGATATGAACTCTTGGCTTTGATCAGCCTGTTATCCCCGGCGTACCTTTTATCCGTTGAGCGATGGCCCTTCCATACAGAACCACCGGATCACTAAGGCCTGCTTTCCACCTGCTCGACTTGTAGGTCTCACAGTTAACCACTCTTATGCCTTTACACTCGACGACTGATTTCCAAACAGTCTGAGAGTAGCTTGCGCGCCTCCGTTACAATTTAGGAGGCGACCGCCCCAGTCAAACTACCCGCCTAACTATGTCCCTCTCCCGGATCACGGGAGGAGGTTAGAATCACAGCACTCGCAGGGTGGTATCTCACCATTGGCTCCACCAAGTCCGAGAACCTGGTCTCAAAGCCTCCCACCTATCCTGCGCAGCAAGAACCATAACTCATAGTTAAGGTGTAGTAAAGGTGCACGGGGTCTTTCCGTCTAGCTGCGGGTAACCGGCATCTTCACCGGTACTACAAGTTCGCCGAGCAACTCGTTAAGACAGTCGTACGATCGTTACGCCATTCGTGCAGGTCGGAACTTACCCGACAAGGAATTTCGCTACCTTAGGACCGTTATAGTTACGGCCGCCGTTCACCGGGGCTTCAATTCAAAGCTTCGCTTGCGCTAACCTCTCCTTTTAACCTTCCGGCACCGGGCAGGCGTCAGCCCCTATACGTCGTTTTCGACTTAGCAGAGACCTGTGTTTTTGTTAAACAGTCGCCGTACGCGCTTCACTGCGGCCCACTGCGTGGGCGCTCCTTCTCCCGAAGTTACGGAGCCAATTTGCCGAGTTCCTTAACGAGCTTTCACTCGAGCGCCTTTGGATATTCTCCTCGTCTACCTGTGTCGGTTTGGGGTACGGTTCCCTTTGTTCTCCTTAGAGGTTTTTCTCGGCAGCGTGGAATCAGAATCGTAGGCCCCTACGGGACTGTGTTCACCTCACTGTTAATGACCCAACGGATTTGCCTATCGGATCCAGCTTACGTGCATCAACCGCAATAGCCATAGTGCGGCATTCTTATCCTTCTGCGTCACCCCATCGTGATAACGAACATTGGGAGGGACGGAATATTAACCGTCAGTCCATCAGCTACGCCTTTCGGCCTCACCTTAGGGACCGCCTAACCCTGAGCGGATTAACCTTCCTCAGGAAACCTTAGACTTTCGGCGCGGAGGGTTCTCACCTCCGTTATCGCTACTTATGCCGGCAGGGTCTCTTCGCAACGCTCCACCAGTCTTCTCAGTCTGGCTTCACCGCTGTTGAGAATGCTCTCCTACCACGCACACCTAAAAGGTGTGCATCCGCTGCTTCGGTGTACAGTTTTAGCCCCGTTGTATTGTCGGCACCGGACCGCTTGACCAGTGAGCTATTACGCTTTCTTTAAAGGATGGCTGCTTCTAAGCCAACCTCCTGGCTGTCTGAGCGTTCCGACTTCCTTTCCCACTTAACTGTAACTTTGGGACCTTAGCAGGCGGTCTGGGCTGTTTCCCTCTGACGATGAGGCTTAGCCCCCACCGTCTGACTCCCGGATATGTTGTCGCTGGCATTCGCAGTTTGGTTGGATTCAGTAAGCCGGAAAGCCCCCTAGTCCATCCATCTCTCTACCACCAACGCAATTCATCCGAGGCTAGCCCTAAAGCTATTTCGGAGAGAACGAGCTATCACGGAATTTGATTAGCCTTTCACCCCTACCCACAGCTCATCCGAGCTTTTTTCAACAAACACCGGTTCGGTCCTCCAGTGGGTGTTACCCCACCTTCAACCTGGCCATGGGTAGATCATCCCGCTTCGCGTCTATTCCTGCCAACTGAACGCCCTGTTCAGACTCGCTTTCGCTTCGGCTCGCTTACGCTTAACCTTGCTGACAAGAATAACTAGCCGGCTCATTATGCAATAGGCACGCGGTCAGACATTCCCTTGCGGGCATAGTCCTCCCACTGCTTGTAGGCACACGGTTTCAGGTACTTTGCACTCCCCTCGACGGGGTTCTTTTCGCCTTTCCCTCACGGTACTGGTTCACTATCGGTCAGAGACTAGTATTTAGCCTTACGGGAGGTCCCCGTGGATTCAAGCAGGGTTTCACGTGCCCCGCCTTACTCAGGTATCCGCTTCGAGTCTGAACAATTTTCGTCTACGCGCCTGTCACGCTCTATGGATCCACTTTCCAGAGGATTCGACTAACTGTCAGATTGGTAACTCTACTGTTGCGGACCCTACAACCCCCGAAACACCGAAATGCTACGGGTTTGGGCTATTCCGAGTTCGCTCGCCACTACTATCGGAATCGAGGTTTCTTTCTTTTCCTTCAGGTACTGAGATGGTTCACTTCCCTGAGTTCGCTCTATCCCACCTATGTATTCAGTGGGTAGTTCCTAGGGTTTGCCTAGGAGGGTTTCCCCATTCGGAAATCTCCGGTTATAACGCCTGTGTGCGGCTTACCGAAGCTTATCGCAGCTTGCCACGTCCTTCTTCGCCTGTCTCTGCCAAGGCATCCACCGTGCGCCCTTAGTAGCTTGACCATAGAATTAACTCCAGCGCAGGGAGCCGAATCACTTCGGTCCTGTCTGTGTGATATTCCCAGTAATTCGCCTTGAGAGTAGCTCAACTACGCTCACGCGTATTCAAGTTACAACTCCTAAAGACACTCTTCTTACTTGAACACTTTGCCTAGAGCGCTCACTGGGAGAACCCGTTGCATGTGCTCGGCCTTGTATGTATACGTTCATCGGAACTTTCCCCACCCTGTACGCCTCACGGCGGACATGAGGCAATCCGAATCACGTTACCCAATCAATTTCGTTGTCAAACATCGATCTTCTTCTTTCCCCGAGAGAACCGGCCCTAAGGCTGTTGAAACCTGCCCGATCCGAACTAGCAGAACACGGCCTGCTCCTAGATCGAAGCCCTCGATAAAGAAGGCACGAAGGAGACGAGCAAATGAGAGGTTGGTGGAGCTGACCGGGATCGAACCGGTGACCCCATGCTTGCAAAGCACGCGCTCTCCCAGCTGAGCTACAGCCCCCCACCACCCACCCCCCCCCTTAAGAGCTAGCGTGGCTAAGATGGTGGGCCTGGGTAGAGTCGAACTACCGACCTCACCCTTATCAGGGGTGCGCTCTAACCAACTGAGCTACAGGCCCGGGTCTGCGCGCTCATCCGCCGGATTAAGACCCCGGCGGCTCTCCCAAAACTCATTCAATACTAAAGGGTTCGAGGACAAGGTTGAACATGCTGAGTAGCTACGCTGCGCATGACCATCGTAAAATTTCGGCCAGGCAAAGAAGGCTCAGATCGAGATTCCTGCTCCTCCGTAAGGGGTTGATACGGATTTGAATGGACATCCCACTCGTTCGCCGAAGCGAATCCGCTGTCGCGGAAGGAATAGGAGTGCCATCGCTTCTCTTTTAGAAAGGAGGTGATCCAGCCGCAGGTTCTCCTACGGCTACCTTGTTACGACTTCACCCAAATCATGAATTACACCTTGGGCGGCTGCTCCTCTTGCGAGTTAGCCACCGACTTGCTCGTGCAACCCACTTTCGTGATGTGACGGGCGGTGCTTACAAGGCCCGGGAACGTATTCACCGCGGCATTCTGATCCGCGATTACTAGCGATTCCAGCTTCACGTAGTCGAGTTGC
>CAVULU010000002.1:0-1060994 GCA_963742455.1 uncultured Acidobacteriaceae bacterium
TTCTTGAATCGGCTAGGGTCGCTCCCGAATAGGCAGGCTCTCCCGGCGTGCCACACCCTGGGCGTTCCGCTGTCCTTGGCGCGGCCTGAAAAGCGCAAGGCGGCCTCCAGGTCCACTTTGAGAATCAGCCCCGCAGCCATGCCATTTGCGCAGCGGAACCCGGCCGCTTCTAAAAGCGTCTCAAATACCGCGCGCTGGCAGGGAACACTCTCTCTGATGCGCGATGCACCATTCCGCGAAGTCCAGAAGCAGACAAGCAACGCTGGCGGAATCTTCCCAGTCGTCGCGCAGCGCGCAGCGTTCCAGCGCCCATACGGTGAATTCTTCCTGCCGGGTGTCCGGCGCATCCGGCGGACGGTCAGAAAAGTTTTGCATTCGCGCCGGAGTGAACCTTCAAAACCTTCAAAAGTTGGTTTCGAGGGTTTTGAGGGTTCGCATCCGGGGGATTCCTCAAACTTTTCATCCGAGGGCCGCCACTTGCGCCAGCGATCAATTGCCAACATTCGCACCTCCAATCTTGGGGTTGATGGCGTAGACTTCGGACGGCCTGCCCGTTCGGACTTCGGTTTCTCGGCCCTCACCCATCCGGCATCTTCCAGGACCAGCACAGCGGCGCGGACTTCATCCGGCGTCCCAAGCCCGCTCCAATCGTTCGAGTACACTTCGGACGGTGAATTTTCCGCTCTCTCGCTTCCAGCCCTTGTGAGTTTCCGTGCCAGCGAGATTGCGGCCAGACCGCTCCGGGCCAATTCGTGAAGCGTAGACGCGGCGCGCATGGTGGGCAAGATATTCGCACCAATCGGCGGCCTGTTGAGCATGATGCAATCCGACAGCTTCAGGGAGTTATCGGCAAGCGAAAACAGGAGAGCGAGAGCGGGCATCAGTTTCCGATACTTCGCCTGATGCGCCTGCATGAGTGGGCTTGTATCGTCCGCGCGCAGCCGAGTTTCCAGATCGGTGAGCCATGCAATAAAGAGCGCCTGGGCATCGGGAGCGAATTTAAGCCGGAGCGGTCTGTCCGCGGTCCATCCCCGCAATGCGCCGATACACGCTCTCTGCCGCCTTCATGGCCCCAGCGTCCGGCGGGCGATCCTGATACTCCCAACTCCTTCTTTGTGTCCGGCCACACCAGCAATTGAAACCTCTGAATCAATCCGTCATTGCTTGGACCATCCCGAAGCGCATCGGCAAGATAGGCGCGAAGCCGGGCGGTTGAGATGCCTCCGAAGAGCGAAACACAACAATGCTCGACATGAATGGACCCGCGCCCTATCCGGTCAACGGAAAGCCTGGTATCTCCATTCCAGCACTCCAGATAAAACGAGCGCTCCGATTCGCGGCCTTGCCGTTCCAAACTCGCCAGCCATCCGGTTAGTTCATCCCGGATTACAAAGACGCCAGCAGGATTCTCGGCCAGCAATTGATGAAGGCTCTCAAACGTCACATCGACAGCGATCAAACGGCGCTGCGATGATTCGATAATCGCTAGCTCGGGTTTTCGGGAGTTTCTCCTGTTTCTTTGCTGCTCGCTGTAGCTTTCTGCCCAAACTGCGTTATCGAGTCTTGTCCGCTCCTGGCCCGCTTCATACTCGCGTTGGGCTTCCGCGTAGTCTGTGCGCCAATCGGCCTCCAGCGCGCGCGCTGGCGCGGTCACACTGCCTACCAGGGGAGACTTCATCATTCCTGGACCTGCAACTATGCCGCCCCAAAGATTCGGCGTTACTATCCATGAGCGATCGTGTGCTTTGGGTTGCATAACTGCGGGCGCCGTCCGCAAAGCCCGGCGAGAGTCGTAACCGCAACAACAGCGGCGAAGTCCGGCGGGGTTTGCATCCGGTCGCTGAGATCTTCCACCATCGGGCGAAGAGACACGGGCAACAGGCCAGCATCAAACGGCGAGACCGGGGGCAATTCTTGGCCCAACGGCTCCGGCTCGGACCAGTCCTGCTCTCGAGATTGGGAGGCGACTCCCGCCGTGAAGACATCTCTCATGGTCTCATCCCCGCGAGCTTCAATGAAATCGTCCGGCCCGTTGACCCCTTCAACTTGCGGCAGATTGCACAGCCGCACGCTACAACCTCGCTTGAATAACTCTTTCACTAGCGCATTGCGCGCGGCTTGCACCTTGCGGTTGATAGAAACATTGGAATCCAGCAGCACGTAAACAGTCCGGCCATCGCAGACGGCCAGATCGGGCAACGGGCCTTCCACATCCACTCGCTCACCATTGATACCGTCAGCCTTCCCTATGCGGCCTCGCCAGCCCCAGCAGCCTCCCAAACCCACGCTGAGTACATCAGTGGTGGTGCGCCGCCCCCATGCAGTGAGCGCCAAGACGGATTTCTCGGCCTCCACCAAGACAATCGGAGTGCTAGGATCCTGTAGCTTGCTCAGCGCATCAGGCGGGAAATACAGGTGTCTCCCGTCGCCATATGCGGACATGTATTTACTTTTGGGTTTCCCGTCTTCCATCTCTGGGTTGTCGCGGCGAACCCGTGCCGTCACGCGCTGTCCGGTGACGTGCGAATAGTAGGGGAAGACGATACCGGCCATATTCTTTGAGACCGGCCCTTGGATGCCTGAACCGCTCCCGTGCGTCTCTGTCTGAGACACATTCAATGTGAGCCTCTTCCAGTAGATCGGGCGGAACGCCTATCCGGGCGAACATCTGAAGATCACGCTCATTCAGGGCGGCCGCAACCGTGCGCCGCGGATGGATCAGATCCCCGGCAATTACAGCGGCGGTCATAGCTGCCGCTCCAGCGCGGGCATCGTGCCGCGGTCGATGATATTCTGAATGGTCTCGTCCTGAGATGCGAACAGGCGCGTCCCACCTTAACGTATGCAATGGCTCGGCGTATAAATCCACGATCTCAGACACTTCACGCTAACCCCGAGTTGGTCGGCGGTTTGCGGCAGGGTGTTCAATCTCGATTTTTGTTGCGATGCTGGCATTGTTCCTCCAGAAATGAGATTTGCTCTAGTTTCCAAATAAATGCTATGGAATATCAAAGGCGTCTGTCGATATTATTTAGTTGCTCTTCATTCTAATACGTGCTATCAGTAATCTGTGACTCAGAGAGGCATGCCGCTTTTACATCTTTTCCCGAAGATCGATCTCAGCACGGGCAAGAGATGGGCGCTGGCGGATCAAGGCAAGGCAGCCTTGAACGAAGTCTGCGGCGCATTGAATTCTGACGCCCACCGCGCGATGCGGTTCCACTTCGAGGATGGGTTAAGGCGTGGCAGGATTCGGGCCTGAATCTGAAAAAGCTGTTTGAGAGCCTGCCTGAGCCACACAGGACAGCGCTTCCGGTGGCCATGCGCACGATCTGGAGTCCAGCGGATAAGGCAAAAGCGAGGCTCTACTTTGTCCCCGATTACATGGCGCTAGAGGAAGTGTTTGGCAAGCCTCGTGTTTGGATGAAGGGGCGAGATGGCAAACAGGTACTAACGCCGGAGGCGGAGGCGCTGAGCCTCTTCCATCTGCTGACGGTCACTCCTGACTGCGAAAAGCTCGCAGGCCCTTGCCCGCGATGCGACCGCTACTACATCAAGAAGCGAGCATCGCAAAAGGTTTATTGCTCCCGCAGATGCGGGAACGCAGCCACAGCCGTGGGGCGGACCCGTGAGCGAATCGCCGAGCGAACGTAGAAGACAAGCTCGCCTGCGCATCGGCAGCCATGAAGAAATGGGAATCGGTGGCTACCCGGCAGGATTGGAAACACTGGGTTGCCAAAAAGACAGGGATAGACCCGCGCTTTCTGACCCGCGCAGTCACCAAAGGCGACCTTGTGCCGCCGAAAAAGGAGAAATGAGCTATGTCAGTGTTTCGCTACAAGGGCAGCAAGGTTTGGACGATGGATTTTCTCTTCCACGGTCAGCGCATCCGGGAGAGCACAGGAACGCGCTCCAAGACGCTTGCCCTGAAGATTGAGGATAAGCGTCGCCGAGCATTGGAAGAGGGCGCGGCGGGCATCAGGAAGCAACGGCAGCCCCTCCTGCTCTCGGTTGCGGCGGATGAATGGCTGGAATATGAAGAAAGCCACGCTTGCGCCGCGTTCGGTGAAGATCGAAAAGGCCAATCTTGCCCATCTGCTTCCGGAGCTAGGCCGCAAGCTGATTTGCGATTTGGACGCGCGCGACGTTGCCCGTTACCAGCAAAAGCGGCTCGATGAAGAGGCTTCGCCCAAGACGGTCAATCTGGAAGTGGGAACGCTGCGCGCGATTCTGAAGCGCTCCGGCCAGTGGGCGCGGTTGCAGCCGGAAGTGAAGATGCTGCCCACGCGGGATGACATTGGGCGGGCCATCAGCACGGAAGAGGAAGCGGCGCTGCTACAGGCTTGCAGCCAGTCCCGCTCTCGTTCTCTGGTTCCATTCGTCACCCTGGCGATTGAAACCGGGGCGCGGTACGGCGTGATTCGGACGCTGCAATGGGGCAGTGTGGACTTTGAGAATCGCTGCCTGAAATGGGGCAAAGACAAAACGGCATCGGGAACGGGGCGCATTGTTCCCCTCAGTCAAAGGGCCGTGGCCGCGCTCAGTTTTTGGGCAACGCACTTCCCGGAGCGCAAGCCGGAGCACTATGTATTTCCGTCGGAGCGATATGGGGGGGCTGGGGATGGCTTCTTGGATTCGCCCAAGGCGTACCACGTGGACCCATCCAAGCCCATCGGGAGCATCAAGGAAGCATGGGAAGCGGCCAGACTGCGGGCAGCGCAAGATTCTGAAAGGCGAGACGGCAAGAGACGGAACCTGAAGAGAAGATCGCGCCCCTTGCCTGCCGGTTTCACGATCTGCGGCACACGGCCGTCTCCCGAATGCTGAACGCTGGGGTTCCTATCGCCAAGGTTGCCAAGATCGTTGGCTGGAGCGCGTCCACAATGGTGCTCATGGCGAAGCGGTACGGTCACTTCTCTCTGAACGAATTGAGGGGTGCCGTCGAGAGCATCAGCGGGAGCGGAATTGATGCGGGGTCCTTGGTATTTTCCCCGGTATCGCAGGACAGCTCCGAAACGAGTCGCCCTAAATTATTGATTAAATGGTGGACGCGGAAGGAATCGAACCTTCAACCTGTCGGTTAAGAGCCGAATGCTCTGCCAGTTGAGCTACGCGTCCAGAGGGTATGAAAACGCCAAGCAGTGGGAAAGTTGCGCGGCGCGGAGCAGCGAGAAAATCACCACTGACCCTTGGAAAATATAACACAGTGCGAGGCACTCTTCCAAAGATGTGCCGGACTCCTGCATTGCCGGGAGTTTCATGTAATCGGCTACGGTCTCTTTGACATCTTTCCCATCGTGAAGAACACAAGAAACATCACGACCGCGAATACGATCAGATGCCAAGGTTGAAGCGGGACATTCATCGCAGATCGCTCCACATTGGCGATTCGATTTCATCGCAGTTAACCATGCGGCAAGGCACCATGGCATACCGCACTTGATTTTCGATTGGATTCATCACCTGAGTGCGCCTAAAAAGTGAACGCAAAACCTGCGCCCACACTGCGCTGATCCTGGGCAAAGACCACCATGCCGCCATTCACCAGATACGGCCGGTATCCTTCGGCGAGCAGGTTATTCATATCCAGCAGCGCCTCGACATTCAGCCCTTCGTGGTGTGTGGAGATGGGCTGGCGCAGATGCAGATTCAAATACGGTTCAATTGCCTCGATTGAATAAGGTGCAATCGGCGTGATTGTATCGGCAGGCTGCCAGCGATAGCTTGCACGCCAGCGTGTTCCCGTCCCCTCCAGCGTTCCAGAAAGAGATATGGCATACATCTGCGCGTGTCGCGGCCGTGCTGCGCTGAACAGTTGGCTAAGCGCGGTTGGATGAACAAGTGTTGGCATCACCATCGCATCTCCGTTGGCATAGCTCAAACGAATGCGATTGCCGCCGGCCATCCGATGCTCGACAGCTGCCATCACCCCGGCGCTTGCGTAGTCCTGCCCGGCACCGCGCATCAGGCCGCTCATCGGATCGCTCAGCACGGCATTGCTGAACTCGCCCCGCCCGCTCGCCTCGATCACCGGATTCTGAACATTATCCGAATAGATTAGGAACGATACACCTGAAGCATCCGTCCGCCTCTCCCAGCCGACTTCCTGATGGAATCCGTGCTGTAGCGCCAGTTGGCCGTCGCGCATGGAAATCTGGGGCAGGTAGAATCCCGCCTGCGATTCATTCTGGTTCGGCCCCGAAGGCGCGCTCGCCATCCGATAGGCAACGGTCGAGTTGCCGCCGTGCCACGCGACGGTCGCAAACGGCAAAGTTGCCAGTACCGTGTTAGGCGAGTTCTGACCGAGGCGGGCCATCACCTGCTGAACACCCGCGTCGATTTCGAATTCGTCTCCGAGACGGATAGTCTCGGCACTCCGCATGGCGGCTTCGTCTAACCCTTCACCGCCCGCTCCTTCGATCACGGGGTGAATTGAAATAGCCGCCATCGACTCGACCGATCCTGCAAATCCCAAGTCCTGGCGGAAGCCCAGCATGGACTCCATGCCAGCATCGGAATCCGGGGCAAAGTCCACGCGCGCCAGCAGTTCGCGGCTGTCTGAGGGGGTATCTTCCACGCTGGTCGTGAAGCGCTCGCCGCTTTCGCCGAATGTGCCGTCCTGGCCGGTTGCCATCAGCCGCGCTTTCAACTTGGGCCGCGCACCGGGACGATCGGACACGACTACGAGCGGTCCATCCTCAAGCCAACGCAGTAGTGGTCGATTCGCTGCCGAACGCAGCGTCCACTCCCAGTCATCTCGTGACGCGTTCGCAGCCCGCGGTTCAGCCGGCAACCACTGCATCACTTCGTACAGGGTGTTCAGCGTGAGGTTGACGACGGTATTGGCGCGGACGCGCACGTTCTCCCGGAGCGAAGGCAGAAACGAGGTGCCCATGGCCTTGAGGGCATATTTTCCGGGCTGTATGTCGTTGAAGGAGTAGCTGCCCTTGCTGGTTGTGTAGACGGCGGAGATCACACTCATATCCGGCCGCAACAACTGCACCACCGCGCCCATCTGGGGAACTCCGCTGGAATCGCGAACGACGCCGGAAACCGATCCGCCAGAAACGGCAAGCAGTGGCGACGACGCCACTACGAACAGCGCGATCATGGAAACGAGATGGAGCCTGCGCATCATCACTCGTATAGGTGACCCGGCGGCGTCCTGGCTAAAGTCCTGGGAATTAAAAGCCCGCAAGTTTCCCGATCTAGTGTCGGTTAACCGAATATGCGGGACTCTCGTACTATTCCACGACAAAAGGTGCCGATTGCGCAATCTCTTGTTTCGAGATTTCGTCATTTATTTTGATCGTCACCTTATATTTGCCCGGTTGAAGACCAGCTACGGGCAGGGTCTTTTCCACCGTCAACTGGTCACTATGTTCGCCAAAGTCTTTGGAATCTTGCTCTTTCTCAAAGACAACAACGTTCGTTGCCGAATCAATGATCTGGTACGTTACCTTCGCTTCGTTGCTCTTGGTCTGATCGTTGATACCCAAATTGTAGACCTGCATCCAGAAATTCAGGTCCTGATTGCGCTTGTAACTGACTGGCGTGGCCGGATTGGTGGTCACGCGCGGACAAATATGAGTGTTCCCGATAACGCAGGAGCCCTGGCCGATATCGTGCGAACTGACCGGATAAATTTGGTCAGCCAGAATAAGGGACGATGTGCCGAGCTTTTCGTCATGATAAGCGGGAACATCCAGGCTTTTTCCGTAGATACCAAGGTGATCCGGGTTGTTCACGTCCTTGATAGCGATATCCAGGCGATACAGCCCGGGGAGCAACGGTACAGCCTTCCAGTAGATGGACTTGCGATCGAGTGACTTCTCGAGCAGTTCTGCCGGCTGTTCCACTTCTACGGTGTCCTCAAAGGTTTGCACAGTCTTGTGGGTCAGCGTGGTCACCTTGCCGAGAATGTTAACTACGCCTTTGGCAACGCCATCCTTGGTCACAAATGTGATGTCGCGATTCTTGATTTGGACGGTTACGGGCACCAGAACGGTGCTTGAGGTAACCTTCACGAAGTCGGTCCGCACATCGAAGGGAAACACCGGTCCGGTGAGCAGTTTGTGCTCACTCATAGCACTTTCCAGGTCAGTGAACTTGACCGGCGGTGGCGCAAAGAGCTTCGCAGCCAGTTCGATACGATCAAATTCTTTGGACTGGTTCTGGCTTGTCATGGGGCCTGCGCCCAGGTTCTCAAAGCCGCCTTTGAACCGATCAGCCTTCTTGGCCGTGCCCATCTCTTCCCACTGGGTCAAACCTGCCCCCGGCACTTTCGCCAGGGCATCTTTCTCGCTGCGATCAATGGTGAAGTGGTAGTCTCCGCACTGGCAGGTATCCACAAACTCCATATCCACATTTTCGCCAATTCCTTCGAGATACCGGTAATGCCATACCTCGAATGGAAATGTCGATGTCTCACCGCCGCCTTCCTCCTGGGGACGCTCATAAGCGCCGCCCGACGGGTGTGACTCGGTGGAGTCCGGAGGGCCGAAAGCGATATACATGTGCCCGCGATCTGTCTTCCACCCGGGTTTGCCCGCCGCGTAATGGTCGTTGGCGTACTGAATGCGCCGATAATGCTCTTCGCGGAATTCGTTGTCTGGAGAGTCGGGATTGGGGTTGCGCCGCAGCCAGAACTGTTCGATGAACGCTTCGCGCTCCTCGTCGTTACTCAGGTTTTTGAAGGCTTTCCGCTCTTCGTCCGTGATGATGTAGGTCACATCCTGATCGAGCCAGCTCTTGTAGGCGCCTTTCAATTCCTGCCGGACTTCCTTCTGGGCCTTGAACTGCTCCTGGTCGGTCCGCTGGCGCTTGAGAGGGTCAGGTTCCTGATCCTGCCCCTGACCGGCCGCTGGCCGGGGCTGCAACGATGGGTCAGCTGATTGCTGGGCGTGGGTACCGGGGGTGTGAACAAAGGCGAGGCCGCAGCCGAGTGCGACGAATAAGATCGAACGGCCATTGAAAATCATTGCGTCGGAGAACTCCCTACAATCCCTTATTCTACGGGCCAAAATCGTGCGTAGCAAGGCATCATAGAACTGTCGCTGTCCCTTGGACGGCTGGGTAACCAATCGGTCACCCCGGTTCACGCTCTTTCGAGATGAAATTGGCGGGAATTCTGAGACAAATACCACCTCGCCAGCGTCAATCAGGAGTAGCGCAATCTTCTTTCAATCTCCTGGTTGGTCTCATAGGAACTTCGGGCATGCGGCTTGAACGGATGCCGAGGGGACCTGCGTTCAGGCCCCCTTCGTCGCCGGGTAAAGGTTAAGGATTCGTGACTCTCATGAATTCATTCGTATTGGGGAACTGGGTGAGAAGGTTTTGCGTAGAATAAAGTCGAAGCTTTCGGGAGTACAAGAACGCACATGAAGAAGATTCTTTTGATCGTTTCTGCCGTTATTGTGGCTATCGCTCTTGTTGCCGTCTTCATCGTCAAGCAGCAGTCGGGCTACACCAAAGTTTTGACCGCGAAGATTCATCGCCAGGACCTTGCCACGGTGGTGAGCGGCACCGGCCAGATCAGGCCAAAGACCTTCGTCAATCTTGGTGCGACAGCCATGGGGCGCATCACCCATCTTTATGTCAAAGAGGGTGATCACGTTAAGAAGGGCCAGCTTGTCGCCACCGTTGAAAACGTGGCACAGGAAGCACAGGTAGCGGGACAGCAGGCCGCCATCTCCGCTGGGCAAACGGATATTGCATCCTATCTCGCCGCGGAAAAAACAGCCGAAGCGAACGTTGAACATGCCCAGGCTGATCTCGAGCAGAAGAAGCTCGACTGGGACCGTGCGCAGAGTCTCTATAAGGCGGGCATCATGGCCAAGCAGGACTTCGACGCCAAGAAGGCGGCCTACGACACCGACGTTGCCTCCGTTGCGCAGGCAGTCGCAGGGGTCAACCAGGCCAAGGCCAATACGGCATCGGCGCGTGGCCATCTTGACACCGCTGTCGCCACCCTCCGCGCCAACAAGAACGCTCTCGATCTCACGCAGGCCATCGCACCGTTCGATGGCATCGTGACCAACGAGCCGGTGCGCGAAGGCGAGACCGTGGTGGAAGGCATCCAGAACACGGAAGGTTCGACCTTCATGACCATCGCCGACATGAGCATCGTCACTGCTGAGGTCAAGGTCGACGAGACTGACATCGTCAACATCAAGATTGGCCAGCCCGCCGAAGTCAGCGTCGATGCCATCCCCGGTAAGACCTTCAAAGGACACGTCACCCTGGTCGGAGATCAGGCATTGCTTCGCTCAACCGGCATTGCCACTTCGCAGTCAACCACCGGCACTGAAGAGGCAAAGGACTTCAAAGTCGTGGTCACTCTCGATTCGCCGAGCGATGAATTACGGCCGGGCCTCTCTACAACCGCCAAGATCACCACTGCGGAGAAGTCGAATGTTCTTTCGCTTCCCATTCAGGCTCTGACCATGTACACACCGCCTGCACCAACCAAGAGCGGAGGCGTGGAAGCCGCCTCCACAAGCGGTCCGAAGGCACCTCCAGTGCAGGGCGTCTACGTCGTCGAGAAGGATTCTCATGGTAAACAGCGCGCCAAGTTCATCCCCGTCACGACCGGTATAACCGGTGCAACTGACATAGAAGTTCTCAGCGGCCTTCAGGATGGTCAGGAGATCGTCATCGGTCCCTACAAGACCCTGCGCACTTTGAAGAATGGCGCACTGTTGAAACGCGATACGCAAACTCCGGCAACGCCGGCGAATAACGCTTGACGCTCTGGAACGATCTAATCGGTAAGGTGCAAGGATTTTCCCGCAGGGTGCGGAGAGCACACGCAGGCAAAGGATAAGGTTCACATGGCTCTGAACAGCGTTATCTCCGAGGTAGAAATGCAGCAATCGGCTGGGCCGAACAGCGACATGATCGTTGTCGAGGACCTGTGGCGCACCTACGACATGGGTTCGGAACAGCAGGTCCATGCCTTACGCGGCGTCAACCTTCGCATCAAGGCCAACGAGTATGTCGCGATCATGGGGCCGTCTGGCTCCGGCAAGTCGACGCTCATGAACCTGATCGGCTGCCTCGACACGCCGTCCAAGGGCAAATACTGGCTCAATTCGCAACTCGTCAGCGAACTCGATGACGACGAACTGGCGCGCATCCGCAACAAGGAAATTGGATTCGTATTTCAAACGTTCAACCTGCTTTCCCGGGCCACGTCGCTGCACAACGTCGAACTACCGCTCATCTACAACGGGACACCTGCCGCGGAGCGGATTGAACGCGCCAAGCAGTCGCTCACCAACGTCGGTCTTGAATCGCGCATGAATCACAAGCCCAACGAGCTCTCCGGCGGTCAACGCCAGCGTGTCGCCATCGCCCGCGCACTTGTGAACAGCCCTTCCATCATCCTGGCTGACGAGCCCACCGGCAACCTCGACTCCAAAACGGGCATCGAGATCATGGCCCTTTTCGACACTCTGCATGGCAAGGGCAACACCATTGTGCTCGTCACCCACGAGCCTGACATTGCCGAGTACGCGCATCGCGTTGTCCACATCCGAGATGGCCAGATTTACTCCGACGAGCCCTCCAAGCGTTTTCGCAATTAGGCGGCCTTTCAAGTCCACCTCGTTCTCCTGACAGATTGTCTCGGTTCCGCGAACGGTGCTTCGTCGTACGCAAAATGGGCGACCGCTGATGCTATTCCCGATTCCCTGCTCTCTCGATTCACGAATCTCGCGCGCCCCGCCGATGAACCCAATGTGAGCCCATGCAGTCGATTTCGGGCCGCAAAGGCGAGGCGCATACATGACCACGCAGAATCTGCTGATGTCGGAGCCGCGTTTCCCCGCAGCTGATCTCACTGCGTCAAGCCGTAACTCACTGCAACCATCCTTCGCCAGCATCAGCAGCGCAGGGCGCAAGCTCGTCCAGCAAGCCGAAATCGTCGCGTCCCAGCTGCAATGCGCTGTCATTGAAGGAGAGCCCGGCGTCGGCAAGCAGACATTTGCGCGCCTGCTGCACAGCCGGACCGCTCTCGCGCGTTCCAGTTTCGACCGCTGCGATGCACGTGAGTGGCTCCTCAGCGAAGTAGATCCCCAATTTCTTATCGGCTTCACGTATCTCGATCGCGTTGATCTTCTTGCCGCTCCCGGCCAGGCTCTGCTGCTGCGCGTTGTCAAATCGTTGCAGGACCGTCCCAGCGGAAGATTTGTTCTTGTAGCCTCGTCTGAGAAATCACTTCGTCGCATGGCAAGCGAGGGCCAATATCTGCCAGACCTCGCTTTTCGCCTCGCCGCGATCCACTTTGCCATTCCGCCTCTGCGCGAGCGCCGCGAAGACATCGCACCTCTTGCCGCCCTCTTCCTCGAACGAATCGGTGCCCGCTATCGCCTGCCTCACATCCGTCTCGCGGCGGGCGCCACTGTCCGCCTGCTGCAACACGAGTGGCCCGCTAACGCGCGCGAACTCGCCAGCGTCCTCGAATCCGCAGTCCTCAGCTCAACCGATGGGACGATCCACGCCGAGGATCTTCCGATCTTTCCCCCATTTTCTCCTGCACCGAGTTTCAATACGCCCGCGCTCCAGATCCTCAACCTCGACGCCGTTATCCTCAATCACATTCGACTTGTCCTCGATTTGAACCGCGGCAACAAAGTTAAGTCCGCACGCGAGCTCGGTATCAGCCGCTCCACGCTCTACCGGTTACTCGAAACCGACGCCGGCGCGCCCTCGAAGAGCGGTCCAGGGATGCAGGAAGACGTTTAACCTGCCGACGCGTTGCTTTTTCTTGATGAAAAGCTTCTGGGCAGATGGCTTCGATTTGCAATTCTAAGACCGCTTAAAAGTCGATTCGGCGCTTGTACTGGACGCTCCGTTGCCCTGGTGCTCTAAACTCAACCCGATGCCCTTTCTACCAACTCAATCCCAAGGAATCTTCCCGTTGAAACGACTCACCTCTCTTTTGCTCGCAGTTCTTCTCCTCGCTCCAGCGTTCCTGCCCGCCCAACTCACGTCTTCGGCGAACGCACCGACGACGCCCGCGGAGCGGACTAAGGCGTTGCACACCCTCTTTCACGATTACTGGGAAGCGAATCTCAAACGGCAGCCGGAATTCGCCTCCACGATCGGCGATAAGCGCTATGACGACCAGGTTTCCGACTACTCTGTGCAGGCCATCAACGACTGGCTAGCCGAAGAGCAGGAATTCCTGATGAAGCTTGCGGCCATCGATCCCGCTGGTCTCTCCGATCAGGACAAGGTCAGCCGCGAACTCCTGATCCGCCGCCTCACGGACGACCAGGAAGCCGCCGATTTCAAAGCATGGGAGATGCCTGTAAACCAGATGGGCGGCATCTACGCCACCTATCCGCAACTTGTTGCTTCTCTCAGCTTCACCACCGCGAAGGACTATGACGACTGGATCGCACGGTTGCACGCGATTCCAAAGGCATTCGACCAGGTCACAGCCAACATGTCCATCGGCATTGACGACAAACGCGTGCCGCCGAAGTATCTTCTTGAGAAAACTCTCGAGCAGGTCAAGCAACTCGCTGCTCAAAAACCGGGAGACTCGCCGCTCGCGCTCCCGTTGAAGAAATTCCCTGCCTCCATCTCAGCCGCCGAACAGACGCGTATCAAGACCGAGATGCTTGCCGCGATCGGCAAGGAAGTCCTACCTGCATACTCGCGCTTTGCACGCTTCCTTGAAGTCGCCTACATCCCCGCCGGTCGCGATGATCCCGGCATCTCATCGCTCTCAGACGGTGCGAAGTATTACCAGTTTCTGATCCGTCGCATCACGACTACCGATCTGACCGCCGATCAGATTCACCAGATCGGCCTCGATGAAGTAAAGAAAGACGAAGCCGAAATGCTCGCCATTGCGCAGAAGCTCGGCTTCCAGGATTTGAAGAGCTTCCAGGCCAGCCTCAAAACCAATCCCAAACTCAAGGCCACATCGCGCGACAGCTTGCTCGACACGTATCGTGGCTACCTCGGTCCAATGGAGGCCAAGCTGCCGCAACTCTTTGGCCATTTGCCCAAGGCACCGTTTGAAGTCGTCGCGGTTCCCGACTTTCTCGAAAAGACTTCGGCGCCTGCGTACTACCAGGCGGGCACACCTGACGGCAGCCGCCCAGGCCGCCTCTTCATCGATACCTACAATGCCACCGATCGCGACCTCTACCAGGTCGAGTCCATCGCTTATCACGAGGGCCTTCCCGGCCATCACCTGCAGATTTCTATCGCCCAGGAACAGCAGGGCGTTCCCGAGTTTCGCAAATTCGGCGGCGGATATACGGCGTTCACCGAAGGCTGGGGACTTTACGCGGAGCGTCTCGGCAAAGACGTTGGCTTCTACCAGGACCCCTACTCCGACTACGGGCGGCTCCAGGCCGATATATGGCGTGCCATTCGCCTCGTAGTCGACACCGGCGTGCACTCCCAGCACTGGACGCGGCAGCAAATGGTTGACTACTTCCACGACCACTCCGCTATCGACGAAACCAGCATTCAGGCTGAGGTTGATCGCTATGTCGCATGGCCTGGCCAAGCCTTGGCCTACAAAGTTGGACAGCTTAAGATTCTCGAACTGCGCGACCGCGCCAGGAAGGAATTAGGTCCCAAGTTCGACATCCGTTCATTCCACGACCAGGTCATCGACTCCGGCTCCCTACCGCTCGACGTCCTCGACGAGCGCATTACGGCTTGGATCACCAGTCAAAGATAGCCCACGCTGTAAACTCATTATCCGGTGAGGACTGCATTGATGAAGACGAGCTTAGCGCAGGCAGCGCTCGACAATCTGCTGGAAGAGGCGAAAAAGGCGGCGGAAAACTCCTATTCGCCGTACTCGGGATTCAGAGTCGGCGCCGCGCTTCGCCTGGCGAACGGAAAGATTGTTACCGGCACGAACGTGGAAAACGTAAGCTACGGGCTGACTATCTGCGCTGAGCGCGCGGCGCTGGTGCGGGCGGTGAGTGAATTTGGCCCCGGCATTCGCATCGAAGCTGTAGCTGTAGCCAATCTGAACAACGCCGCCAGTCCGCCGTGCGGAGCGTGCCGCCAAATGCTGGCCGAGTTCGCGGAACACGATGCGCCGGTGGTTTTTCCCGCAGCAGACGGCACGAGGACCATCTCTTTCGAACAGATTCTGCCTCTTGGATTCGACATGAAACTAAAAGGGATGAACGAATAGGGCGCAAAAGTCCTTGGTGAGTCTCTCGGTGCGAGGTTTTCTTAGTATGTCTAAAAAAGCGGATGCCGCGCTACACATGATCGATCTGATTCGCAAGAAGCGCGATGGCGGTGTGCTCGATGCTGACGAGATCGGGTTCATTGTCACGGGCACTGCCAGCGGGACCATTCCTCTGGAGCAGTTGTCGGCGTGGCTGATGGCCGCATGGCTCAATGGACTCACAATCGATGAGACGCGTGCGCTGGCCGTGGCTATGCGCGACTCCGGCGAAAAGTTCGATCCGTCGCGGCTCGGGAAGCAGGCTGTGGACAAGCATTCGACTGGCGGCGTCGGAGACAAGACCAGTTTTCTAGTCGCCCCCCTGGCGGCAGCTTGCGGGGTGGCCGTACCCATGATCAGCGGACGAGCTTTGGGTCATACGGGCGGAACTCTGGACAAGCTAGATTCGATCCCTGGTTTTCGCTCTGCATTGACGCTGACTGAATTTGAGGCTGTGCTGGGACAGTGCGGCGCAGCCATCGTGAGTCAGACACCGACGCTGGTTCCCGCAGATCGTGTTCTGTATGCCCTGCGCGATCGCACCGGAACCGTTGAGAGCCCGGGCCTGATCTGCGCTTCAATTCTGAGCAAGAAGCTTGCTGCTGGATTGAATGCGCTGGTGCTGGATGTGAAGACGGGGTCGGGCGCGTTCCTGCGCAAGCGCGCCAATGCAGAGTACCTGGCAGCGCTGATGGTGGCAACGGCCGAAGCTGCCGGAACGCGCACCGTGGCGCTGTTGACCGACATGGGGCAGCCTCTGGGCCGGACAGCCGGAAACTGGATCGAGGTTGCGGAGTGCGTTGAATTGCTGCGCGGAGAAATGCCGGAGGAAAGCTCGGACTTGCGTGAACTTTCGTTGCGCCTGGCAGGTTGGATGATCCATCTGGGCGGCGGAACGAAAACTGCCGACCAGGGCTACTGGGCCGCTGCCGGCGCACTCGCAGATGGAACGGCGCTGAAGTTGTTTCTTGAAATGGTGAAGGCTCAAGGTGGCGATCTAGCCGTCTTTGATGACCTGAAAGTCTCCCATAAGCCCGGCGCAACGCAGGAGCTGAAAGCTTGGAAGAGCGGCTACGTGGCCGCGATGGACACCATGGAACTTGGTTGGGCCGTGCAACGCCTTGGAGCGGGACGGGAAAAGGCCGGAGAGCCTGTCGATCCAAATGCCGGAATTGAGTTCCACGCGAAGCGCGGCGCACGCGTAGAAGGGGGCCAGCCTTTCGCGACGCTATACGCCACAAATGAAACAATGCTGGCTGAACCGGTTGAACGCATCAAGCGAGCGATCACGTTTTCCGACGAACCACCGGAAACGGTTCCTCTCGTCAGCCATATCTTTGCCCGTGAAGATGCAGAGGCTTATCTGCGGGATGCGATAAGGTAGGGGAAACAGCTTTTAGGCTTTTGCTCTTCGCTTTTTGCCCATAGCTCATCCGTCAACGAGCTTCTACGGCTCCGGTTGAGTGGACCTGTGATTCGAAGCAAAAGACTAGAGGCTACAAGCGTGCGGTTCGAGGAGCGTTCGATTGGCGCGATTTACAGGGGTGCTGGGGATATTGGCCGTGCTGCTGGCGGCTTGGCTGGGCTCGACGGATAGAAAGCATATCCGCTGGCGCACGGTGGCGTGGGGACTAAGCCTCCAGGTCTTATTCGCATTCCTCGTGCTTCGCTTCGACTTTGGACAGAGAGCGATGTTCTGGGCAGGCGGCGTGGTGACCCAGATGCTGAGCGCCACGACAGCGGGCACGTCAGTCCTGTTCGGTAAGCTGGGCACGCCGGACACTTCGCTGGGCTCGATCTTCGCCTTCCAGGTGCTGCCAACGATCATCTTTATCTCGGCATTTTTTGCGGTTCTGTATCACATTGGAGTCATGCAGATCATCATTCGTGCACTGGCCTGGGTGATGCTGAAAACGATGCGCATCTCAGGTGCTGAAAGCATGAACGTGGCTGCATCCATCTTCATGGGACAGACCGAAGCGCCGCTAACCATTCGTCCATTTCTTTCCAAAGCCACGCGAAGCGAACTCATGACCATCATGACCAGCGGTATGGCGCACGTTTCGGGCGGCATTATGGCCATGTATATCTCGCAGGGTATCGAGGCGCGTCATCTTTTGTCGGCCGTCATTATGACTTCGCCCGGAACCATTCTGATGGCGAAGATGCTCGTGCCTGAGACGGAAGTTCCCGCAACCGAAGGCAAAGTAGTCATTCCTAAAGATGAGCAGCACAAGGACGAGAACCTGATCGGCGCGATTGCACGCGGCACCATCGACGGCGGCAAGCTGGCTCTGAACGTTGCCATCATGCTCATCAGCTTTCTGGCGCTCGTTGCCCTACTGGATATGTTGCTGAGCTGGGCGCATATCCATGCCGGATTTCATTGGGTTCCGGGCAGCCTGGGCGAGATTCTAGGGTACGTCTTCTGGCCGGTGGCGTGGCTCATCGGGGTCCCCGCGCAGGATTGCAGTCTGATCGGCAACCTGCTCGGCACCCGCATGGCGCTCAATGAAGTCATCGCCTATATCGCGCTCGGCGCGCACAAGGCGATGATCACGCCGAGATCCTTCACCATCGCGACTTTTGCGCTTTGCGGTTTTGCCAACCTGGGTTCGATTGGCATGCAAATCGGCGGCATCGGCGCTCTGGTTCCCGAGCGCCGCAATGACCTGGCGCGACTCGGCGTTCGCGCAATGCTGGCAGGCACAATGGCCAACTTGATCTCGGCGTCCATTGCGGGAATTTTCCTGGGCTAATCACTCTCAAAAACTCGACTGGTCCGCGTGGCAACGTTGCACAGGCGAACTGCAATCCAAAAAGCAGGCGTTACGGGTTAAAAAGCGCTAGTCGCGAGAAAACGATGAGTCTGCGGCGAATTGAACCACTTATTTAGCGAATTTGAACATCTTATTAATTGGATCCTTCATAAATTGGGCGACCCGGATTGCATCGGTTCTCGACTGCGGAAGGAATAGATTATGGCTCATCCCTCGACGGTGCCGCCGGCGCATCCAAAAGCATCGCCGCCAACCAAACATCGGATCAGGCGTGAGGTCCGCAGCATCTGGCACGAGGCTCCGCTTTGGGTGCATATCGCCATAGTCGCAATTAGCGCATTACTGGCAACAGCCGTTGTATTGATCAGCACGAACTGGCCCTACCGCCACCGCAAGATCGCGCCGTTACTTGAAGACGTGCTCGCTAGCCAAGTCACTTTCACCAGTTATCACCGCACCTACTTTCCGAATCCTGGGTTCGTCGCTACCGGCATCACCATGCGGCGCAGGTCCGCACCACCCAATCTTCCGCCTCTCGGCCATATAGACACGATGGTGGTGCAGGGAACCTGGTCTGACCTCATCATGCTGCGTGAACGCGCGGAGTTGGTGGATATTACGGGCCTGCACGTCGTTGTGCCGCCAATCGGAAGCAAGGAAAACCACGAAGATTTCCCGCCGGGCAGCAGTACTGACTTCGCCGGTCCCGACACTAAGATCGAACGATTTGTGGTGCACAACAGCCGGCTCGATATCATGCGTACCGACGGCGCACGATTCTCCTTCCCGATCAACCAACTGGAAATTCGAAATCTACACAAGGGTGAAGTGCTGACGTATGCCGTAGACATGCAGAACGCCATCCCTGCCGGTCGCATCCTGGCGCACGGAAGCATGGGACCGATCGTGGCCAAGGACATATTGGCGACTCCAGTGAACGGCGACTTCGCATTCACGCAAGTGAATCTCCACGATGTCGGCGACATCAGCGGCATCGTCGATGCGCGTGGTGCTTTCAAAGGCAATCTGCGAGCGATGGATGTCGAGACGACTGCGGATACCAAGAATTTCGCAGTTGACGACGGCAAGCCAACGCCCTTAAGCGCCACCATGCAAAGCACGCTCTATGGCGCCAATGGAGACATGGATATCCGGGCGATCGAAGTGAATATCAGAGAGACGACTATTCATGCCGTGGGCAGCATTAAGGGGGCGCCCAAGCTCACAAATTTCGACATCAGCGTGGACCGCGGTCGCGCAGAGGATGTGATGCAGCCGTTCGTTTCTGACGAAGTGCCCATCACTGGCCCGCTATGGCTCAAGAGTCACGCCTATGTCGGGCCGCCAGGCGACGGTTTCATGGAGAGGCTGCGAGTGACTGGCACACTTAATGTCCCCGCCGAAAAGATTTCGGATGCGCAAGCCGAAAAGAGCCTCTCGGCATTCAGCGATCGTGCCCAGGGGAATCGCAAGCCAAACACCGGAGTCGACCCAGATAACAAGCCTATCGATACGACGAAGGACGTGCTGTCGTCGGTACAGGGAGCGGCAAAGATCGAGAATGGTGTCGTATCCACGTCACGACTCAGATTCAAGGTGGCTGGAGCGGAGGCCACGCTCGCTGGCACTTTCCGTTTCCACGGAGAGGTCGCGCATTTCACGGGCCATCTGAAAATGGATACCGATATTTCCCACACGGCTACAGGGTTCAAGTCGATTCTGCTCAAGCCACTAGCGCCATTTTTCAGGAAGAAGAACGCCGGAGCCGTTGTACCGATCGCGATTATCGGAACTCCGGGCCATTACCGGATCGTGCAAGATATCATCCATAATAAATAGCTTGGATGCAGATGAATCCACGGCACTTACCCGCCATAATCTCAATGCAACAAACCTCAGAATGTCGCATCCGCATCTGAACAGGCTGGAGATTTTCAGCGTTGCAGATGCCAAAAACATTACGGATTTCAATTAGCCTTTTCGCTGCCAGTTTAGCGGTAGGGCTGGTTGCGTTCCGCGACGCACGGAATCCGCCCAACGCGGCTGCAGCGACCTTGCGCATCATCGCTCCCCCTCCAATGCTGAAGCCCGCGCCTTCTACGCCGATCGCAGAGCAGAAAGCCGCCCTCGGCGATGATGAAACCTGGCGCCCTCAGTGGGATGCGGCTATTGAAAAGGCTCTGCCTGCCGATCTGCTTGCACCAAAAATGGCGAGCGATGTAAAGCAATTCTGCCCGCGCTTCAGTTCGATGAACGACGTGGATCGGCGCCAATTCTGGGCTTACTTCTTTCAAGCGCTCTCCGGCGCGGAAGCAGGACTGAAAGCGACTTCAAACGTTCGTCACAGTGACCCTCAAGTGGCCGTCGTTGATGGAGTGAGCCATCGCATGGTGCGAAGCGAGGGGCTGCTCCAATTGACCTACGAAGACGCGAAACGTTACGGGTGTGACTTCGATTGGAACGCAGACAGGCACCTTACCGAGCATGATCCCGGCAAGACCATTCTGCAGCCCGAGAACAATCTACTGTGCGGTGTGAACATCCTTGAAAACCAGCTCGTTGTTCAGAACCGACCTCTTCTGACGAGATCCAGCTACTGGTCTACATTGCGACCCGGTTGGCCCGGCAATCATGTGTTCGTTGCACAGATGGCAAATGTGCCTTCCGCATGCGGGCGGCGACCAACCAAGGCTGCTGGCAAAGGCTCGCCCCCGACAACGCTGACAGCTTCGCGATAAAGGTACTTCTGTTCGACATTCGCAATGCTATTTTGTCTGGCGGAGTGCCTGATCGCGGGCCGGGTCCGGGCTCTGCCGAAAGAGTTCGGACTGTGCCTCCTGTAGCGACGTGCCAGCTGCAAGCTGTACGAAACGTGTCTTCACATCGTCCTCTTCTTCCGAGATTGTCTTGAAGATGAGCGCATGGCCTTGGATGTGTACGTGCGTCTCCGTGATCTCCCAGATTTGAGGAGACAGTTCGCGCCGTTCGACATCGAAGGTTCCACCGGCTTTAAGTTCTCCCAGCAGACCATAGCCAATCTTGACGTCACGGATGAGTCGCCCTTTTAGACTAACGATGCGATGCTGATCCCGATCGATTGTCATGTCCCCTTCCATCGCTGCGAAGACGCGAGCCTCGAAATCCGGCGGCTGAAATTGTGGATCGGGTTTGAAGTGAAGTAGGATACCGTTTCCCTTTTCACCGACTCGTGTCCAGATAAATGCATCGGGCAAAATCGTTAGAAGTTCAGCGGCCTGCTGGTCGTCGTGCTGGCCGCTTTTGTGCTGCTTTGCCTGCGCGCGAGGATCATTGATGAAACCATTTGTCTCCTGACGCTGCTCAGTCTCTGGAAGTGTCTGTCCGTTGCGCTCGATAACGCGATCCAGACTCCCCGACCGGGTTTCGGCGACCCATTGCTTGACGGTCTTGCTGGGCTGCCGATCGATTTCGAAGTAAAGCCAGTGGGAGTGGTCATCGCGGCTTGCTGTGAGCTCGGTCTGCACAGCCTGCCTGACAATGTCGCGGGGAGCTTGCGCGGCGCAGCCCAGGGTTGCAGCCAGAAGAGTTACAAACGTCAAAAACCGATTCGCGGTCACGGAGGACCTCCGGTCGACCGAAGATCAAACAAGAGGTTAGATGCAGATTCGCGCCGAGGGCAGTTTCCCGCAGTGACCATCCCTCAATCGACGCTCCTTAGCCGCCGCAGCCGATAGAAGACAGTCAGGCCCGTAACAGATCCGCAACTCAGAAAGCTTGCCGCCATTCCCACGATGAGGGATATATCTTTCTGATACATCCCGTGGACGATGCCAATTACCTGCAACACGCTGAATCCGCCGAACGTGATCAGAGAGATTCCCTGGTCGGTCTTCTTGCGCCACACCGCTAAAACCTGCGGCACAAAGAGCAATGCATTACAGAGCAGGCCAAGGCCAAACATAACCGCAACGATCTCTTTCATGATTTGACTTTCTCAGGGAATCTTTGCGCATTGCGGAGAAGCGCCTTTGCCGCTTCCTCTTCGCGGGTGCGAGCCGGCGCGCTGGTTTCAAGCGAGACCAGCAGTCGTGCGGAGGCGGCCGCCACCTCGTCGACCGCGGTTAAGAATGCAGCTTCGTTGGCTTTTGAAGGTTTCGCAAACCCGCTGATCTTGCGTACGAATTGCAAGGACGCTGCACGAACCTCCTCCTGCGTTACCGGAGGATTGAAGTTGAAAAGAGTTTTGATGTTACGGCACATTTCGTTGCCTCCAGCAAGAGAATGGGACCGCTCTTCAACCCGGGGATCAGCCAATCGGGACGAAGCGCAGTTGTAGAATCGCAGGAACGGACTTATCGGTACAAGCTATGAGCTACTTTGATGATGTTTCAGAGGCCGCGCAGTTTTTGCGTGCACAGTTGGGCAGCCTTCGACCGTCTTTGGGTATCGTTCTGGGGTCGGGCCTGGGAGCGGCTGCCAGCGCGGTGCACGATCCGGTCATCGTTCCCTATGAGTCAATTCCAAACTTTCCCAAGTCCACAGTCGAGGGGCACTCGGGCCGCCTGGTAGCAGGCACACTCGGCGGAGCGCCGGTGGTGGTGCTGCAAGGTCGCGTTCACTTTTATGAGGGATACTCGGCCAAAGACGTCACCTTTCCCATGCGTGTCATGGGTGCATTGGGAGTGCGTGCGGTCATTCTCACCAACGCCGCGGGGGGCATCGCCGAGGGATACAAAATCGGGCAGTTTGTTCTCATCGCCGACCACATCAACATGATGGGATGGAATCCGCTGGCCGGTCTGAATGAACCACGTTTCGCCTTCAATCGCCCCAATAGCGGTCTCCGCTTCTGCGATATGTCCGAGGCCTATTCGAAGCGGCTGCGACAGGTCGCCATCCAGGTTTCGGAACTGGAGGGCCAGCCGCTTGAAGAGGGCATCTACCTCGCCGTGAGCGGACCCAGCTTCGAGACGCCGGCGGAAATTCGCGCTTTTCGCACCATGGGCGCAACGCTGGTGGGCATGTCGACCGTACCGGAGACAATCGTAGCCCGGCACATGGGAATCGAAGTACTCGGCATCTCGTGCGTCACAAATCTTGCCGCCGGTCTTAGCGCCACGCCTCTCAGCCACGCTGAGGTCTTCGAAACCGGCAAACAGGTGGAAAGGAAGCTGGCCGAGTTGCTCGATCGCCTGGCGATGTGGATCGCGGCACTGGTGGACGCAGAATCGTGAGCGACGATGCACACACAGTTCGGGCAGAGACGCGGCGGCTGCCGTTTCCACCTCAGGTCATTGGCATTGCAGGCGCATCCGGTTCCGGTAAGACTACGCTAGCGGCGGAGCTCGCCCGCGAACTTGACGGCATTCACTTCCCTCTGGACAACTACTATCTGGATCTGTCGCACCTGCCTCCAGCAGAACGCGCGAAAGAAAACTTCGACGATCCAGCTTTGATCGAGAGTTCGCTATTGGCCGCACACGTTGCCGCACTTGCGCGGGGAGAAACCATCGAACGGCCTCTGTACGATTTTTCTCACCATATCCGCATTCCAGATCAAACGGAGACCATGCCAGCAGGGGAATTTGTGCTTGTTGAAGGACTGTTCGCGCTGTATTACCCAGAACTGCTTCCGCTCTACCAAATTCGCGTATATCTGGATACGCCTGATGATGTGTGCTTCGATCGACGAATGCGGCGGGATACGATCGAACGCGGGCGCACGCCGGAGTCAGTGCGCCGGCAATACGAAGCGACTGTTCGCCCTTCGAGCATTGCATTCGTGCGGCCCTCTGCCGCGCACGCCGACCTGGTGATCGACGGAACCGAAGCGCTGGACTGGAAGGTCGAGCAGGTGCTTGCTGCCATGCGTGAACGTGGGCTTCTGCGATCACCGAGATCACGATAAAACATCCCCCAAAACGCATAAGTTCATCGGATGGTGCCACTTTGGATCGGCAAACTGCGTCGAAAGTGTAAGAGAGCGCGTGACCGAAGCACGCCTATCCTTGAATGAGGTAGATCACCGCAGGCTTCTCGAATCCGTACAAAACTGTAAGTGGATGCAAAAGTTGGTACCGTTCATTGAACATTTACGCAACATCTAAACCGGAACAGGTTTCGTACCGATAACGTAGGAAATGAAATGAGCAGGTCACTCAGAGCGATGCGACAGAAAGTGGAGGCGTGGTTGCGGCAGGGAATCTCGCCGCGACGTCTTGCGCTCACGCTTGCCCTTGGGTTTGCTATCGGCTGCATTCCGGTAATCGGCATTCCAACGGCTGTGTGCCTCCTGGTTGCCCTCGGTTTGCGGTTAAATATTCCGGCTATCCAGGCGGCAAATTATGCTGCCATGCCTCTCCAGGTTGCGCTGATCTTCCCGTTTGTACGCCTTGGTGGATGGCTGTTTTCGTCCAGTGCGCACTCGGGAATGAGCGTCGGAACCCTTGCTCACGGGTCAGCGATGAAGCTCATTTGGACTTCCGGAAGCCTGGCAGGTGAAGCTCTGGCTGCGTGGCTGGTCACTGCCATCCCGATGGTATTGTTGCTGACGATCGTGTTGACCCCGCTGCTGCGCCGGGTCCCGGTGCTTGCCACAGCCGAATCGGGCGACTAATAAACCTCATTAGAAGCGATAACGTAAAGCCACTTGCATCAGGCGTGGAGGCATGGCGCTAACCGCCTGTCCGAAGCTCGCGCTTGAAATGTTTCCTTCCACGGAAGAAGCGCCGAAGAACTCAGCGTGATTGAGAACGTTGAACGCTTCGACGCGAAATTCCAGTGAGCGATCATCCCTCGCCAGGAAGGTGCGCGAAAGCGTTGCATCGAAAGTTTCCATGCCGGGGCCCGAAAAGAACCGGCGACGCGCATTGCCCATTTTCCCCAGTTCGGGAAGAGTGAACTGCGAAGCATCGAACACCGCTGCGCCGCGAGGATTCGTCTCTATTCGCAATGACCGTCCCGTCCACTCCGGAGTATCCACGCCATTGTTATTGATGCCATTAGGAATTGTGCCAAGCAGCGATGTGTCGTTGTTGTTGAACAACGTTACCGGCAGCCCCGATGTAAAGCGCGCGATACCAGCGATCGACCAGCCAGACGCGATTACACGGAATGGCGAATCGGATTGCAATACGGGCAGGTTGTAATGAAAGCTGCCTACCAGATTGTGCCGCATATCGAAAGACGAGAGCCCTCGGCTCAGCGCTGGGTCTACGGGATTAACCGGCTCCGGCAGCCCAGCAGACTGATCGATGGATTTCGACCACGTGTAGCTGGCCAGCATCTCCAAGCCATGGGAGCGATGATTGATTGTCGCCTCCAGTGCGTTATAGCTCGCATTGGCGATTGTGCGCTGCAATTCGACGCTGCCGAAAGCGGAACTGAATTGAGTGCGGGCGCCTTGCTCGTTGAACGGCCCGCAGGCTGACCCAAGACTCAGACACAACGCTGGATCCGCAGGATTGGCCTCCTCCAGCACCAGCAGGTGATGCGACGAGGCCCCCACATAGCTAACCGTTAGCAACGATGCAGTTCCGAACTGCCGTTCGACGCTCGCCATCCAGTGTTCTGCGTAAGGCGTCACGTCATTCGGGTCAACCCCGGGAATTCCAACGAGCGGCTCAAACTGGCTCCAGTCCACACTCGCATTGGGATGTGCGCGACTGGCTCCGTATGCCACTTTTTGCAGTGGAAACCGTTGTCCGGCGTCAAACCCTGTTGCGGCAACGGTAAAAGGGGAATCGAATAGCGGCGGCGCGGCCGACGTGTAGGTGTACCCATAAGGCGGATTTGCACTCATGATGCCGGCGGAAAGTCCTTCATATGCGGTGTAAAACATGCCATATCCAAGCCGAATACTGGTTTGACCCACCGGTCCTGCAAGGCGATGCAGCCAAGGCGCGTCAAACGAGGGCGTCCACGCCACGCCGATGCGAGGAGCGAGATTGTTCCGTGCAGGAGCCAGCGAATTGGGCACTCCATGATCGCCTGGGAAAACCAGCCCCTGCGGCGCACCGGGAAAAACCTGCGACTGCTCGCCCCTTACCAGCGTTTGGAGTTGGTTGAACTTTTCGCTCCAGGGGCGGATGCGATCCCAGCGCACTCCATAGTTCACCGTGAGCTGGTTTGTGGCTTTCCAACTGTCTTGAACAAATGCCGCCATGTAAAGGTTTCGATTGTAGAAGTCGCGTGCCTGCCCCTGCGTATAGCTCGACGGCACACCAAGCAGAAAGTCAGCGAAGTCCAGGCCGGTCTCGGATCCGTTGAAGGCGAAACTGCCGTTGAAAACCACATCGGGATGCGTGTTGATCTGGTTTGCGTGAATCTCACCGCCGAACTTCAGCCCGTGTTTGCCAACGATGCGCGAAAACGAATCACTGATCTCGTAGATGTTCTCTGCCTGCACCAGCGATGTTGTGTCAACGCCCATGGTGAAATCGTTGAAGGCTACATTCTCGATTCCCTCGGTTGAAGGCTTGAGGGCGATGATGCCAGCGAACCCTTGCGAAGCGAGCGAAGGGCCGACCCCGCCCACAGGTTGTCCTACGGCGTTAGCATTACGCATGAAGCTAAAGTGAGATTCATTCAGTGCCGACGAGCCGAACGTAACTGTATGGGCGATACTCGCCAGTTGCGCGCGACCCTTCGAAGTGGCGTTGAAGCCCGGCACGCTCGCCCCTCCCGTTCCTGTCGGATAAGGATTGTCAAGCGAGTAATCGTCGAGGAAGTAGTATGCCGTTAGCGTGCTCTTACCGTGCGTCCAGTCTGTGCGCACAGCGCCTTTATTGTCCGTCAGTGCTTCGGCTTCTGCTGAAGTCGAAAAGAGTGTAGATCCAACGTTCGGCTGCGGCACAAACGCGAGCAGATTCTTCGCCGGAGTCGACCAGGCGGAATCGGAAATCTTGCCATCGGGAAAAACTGCGGAGTATGGCTCTCCCGCCGTAACTGTGCGGCCCAATCGCGCGCTCAGCAGCGAAGCCCAGTTGGCACCATCGACGCTGCCCGTCAATGGGTTCCCGCTGAAGTCCCCGCCGCGCTCGGCCATGGATGGAACCGCGATGTTTCCGGTATCGATGCCTTCGGTCAGCCGAGTTCCCTGGTAATCGCCGAACAGTGTCAAGTTCTTCGAGTGAAACGGTGCGCCGCCGAGCGTGCCGCCAAACTGGTTTTGCCTGTATGCGGCGCGATCTTGCGAGAAGTAGTTGCGTGCGTCGAGCGCTGTGTTGCGCAGGAACTCAAAAGCTGAACCGTGGGGATGCGCTGCCCCCGCTTTGGTAATTACCAGTACCTGTCCACCACTTGAGTTGCCATACTCGGCATCGAAATTTGACGTGAGCACGCGAAAGCTGTCGATCGCGTCAAGGTTCGGCAGAATCGACGTGCCCATGTTGACGTCCTCTTCAACGTCGCTGCCGTTCACCCTGAATCCGTTGGAAGACTCGCGTTGCCCGCTGATGGAAAGATTGCCGGGATTCGCGTCACCGGAAGGAGGCGTTGTCGCCACACCGGTCATGATGACGGCTCCCGGCTGTGCGGTGTTCTGGGGGACGATACCCGGCTGCACCGCCATGAGGTCAGTAAAGCTCCGCCCATTCAGCGGCACTGCCTCGATCTTTCCGTTGTCAAGCGACTCGCCTAACTGCGTGCTCGTGGTCTCGGCCGCCAGGGCATTTGCCGTCACTTCGATAGTCTGGAAGTTGCCTTCAACGGCAAGGGAAATGTCCAGGTTGGAGGAGGGTGCGCCGGCGGTCAGGATGATTTCTGACCGATAAAGTGCAAAACCACTTGCCCTGATCTCCACTTCATAAGTTCCCAAATCTGGCAGAGCAACTTTAAATGCGCCCTTGTCGTCGACCTGAGACGACCATCTGGGCCCATCTGAGGATTGCCGCAGAACCACGGCAGCACCGGGAATCACTCCGCCAGTCATGTCGTGCACCACGCCGCTGGATTGATACGACTGAGATACTGCTGGGGCAGATGACAAAAGAAAAGAAAGAAAAGCTATAAGAACGACCGAACATTTCACGGTTTTTCCTGGGATCAGATCGAAAAATCCAGCGCAAGTCCTGTGAGCTTGCTCACAGCACCGCGGCTTAACCCCGACCAAATTAGTCTTCATTAATATACGACAAATTAAGTCTGAATTCTACGCAGTGATCCAGATCACGCTACATGATGAAACCGCCCCATCCGCTCGATCAATCGCAGCCTGCGCCTGTTTTTCGACCGCACATAGGGGCACCAGCGGAAATGTCCGGACGTCAGCATAAAGAGGCGCTCTGAACAATTCCCCGGCCGAGGCGTGAGGCGCCGTCATTTTCCCGAAGCATATGGATCGGGAACCGGGTTACCGCTTTGCAGCCATGCCGAATAAATCATGTCGCGGAGCATGCTGGCGCCTGCGGCGAGTCTATCGGCGGTAAAATCGCGCGATTCGGGCGTTCCCTGCCCCTGAAATCCGCCAATTTTCTCCAATTGGTATACCTTTTCCACGTATTTCGAGGATTGCCGGAGGTAGGCCATGTAGTCGGCGAAGACGTCCCCCTCGAGTGCGTGCACCGGAGTCATGCGGGGCTGAACGTCGGCTGCGTGGAGATTGGCGGCCACGAAAGGCCCTTCAAATTGCCAGTGAATCGTGTGGGCCGTGGTGTAGCCATTAGGGTTCGGTCCGGTCCAGCCGTTGTATTGGACGGTGGTGTGCAGCGGTTGCGACGCGTCGCCGACATAGTGTCCCAGCCATCCGGCATAAAAGATTGCAGCCTGCTCCACCTCGTGTGTGTCCTGGTGGGCAGCCGAGAGCTGCCGATACTCACGAAGTGCCGCCTTGAGCCGCTCCCACACCTCGGTAGCCTCCCAGGGCTGCAAACCAATCTTTTCAGGACGTTGTCCGGCAGCCAAAGCCATGGCCTCAAAGTCGAGCCGACGGTGTGGCAACGGGCCGAGGGTATCGGCAGGTTCAAGATCAATGAAGTGCTCGGGCGCCTGTGCCGCATTCAGTTCAGGTTCAGCGGGGGAACGCCAGCGGTCCGGCTCAGGGCCGAGGTATTCAATCTCTTTGATCGCCGCTTCGGATCGCAGGAATGCTGGGACATCGGCGGGTAGGTTTGCCGCAGCCAAATGATTGATAATACGATGACCTTCGTTACCCCAGGCATGGGCGAAAGGTGCCTCCAGAAAGACGCTTACAAGGACAATGAATATGGGCAACGGCAGAATGTTACGAGCGCTATTCGGAAGCATGAAGCAAGTATACGAGGAATCGAAGTTGATTACCGCTCTCGGTCTGGACCGAAAACGGGGTGCGGAATGAAGGCTGACCCGGTGGCGATTCGGGTACAACGGTACTTCAGTTCAGTAACATACGATTGAAACCCACGCCATTTTGTGGGAGGGTGCAAGATAAGCCTAATTGTGTTTTAGCAGCATCCTTCGGGAAGGGTACCTCCCGTCTGGGACAGCCGAGGCAATGGGGATGTATTCTCGCATAATCAGTGTGAGATCGAAGGGGGCTGCAGATTGTTCGGCCAGCCCATTGACCGTGCGCGCGATTGACTCTTTCGTGCGGCGGAAAAGTTACACCCGTGTCTGAGCGGATTGTGCCTGGAAGAGACGCGGCGCGGGAAAAGATGCAGGAGCGCTCAAACCGGATGGACCCACGCGAACCCAGAAAGCCGGAGCTGGAAGGAGAGAATCCCTCTCCGCCGCTTTGGTCCTCGCTGTCGGTGCTCGCGGTGGCGATGGCAGCCGGTTTCATCCTCGCTCGACTTGAAGCGGGCCCAAAATTCGACTGGCTCTTGCTGATGACGGCGATGGGGCTTACTGCCGCCGTCCTGATGCGCGTGCTAGCCGACATCACAGCCGAGCGCGAGGCGGCAGCTCGCTATGCCGGCGATCCTCTCAAAGACATCCTCGATTCCGCAGGCACGATGGTGCTTTCAATTGGCCTCGATGGCAAGCTCACGTACATGAATCCCACCGCTGAGCGGCTTCTCGGATACCACGCCGAGGAACTCGTCAATCAAGAAAGCACAGAAAAGCTGTTGGCGCCCGGCGAGGAAAACCGGCTGGTTTCCGAGGTTCGGAGGCAATACAGCATCAGCAAGCCTGTGGACGGTGGACCGGAAGGCACCCTTGTGACGTATGCCGAGGTTGTGACTTCCCTTGCGCCAAGCCAAGTCCCGAGTTTTGAAACGCATCTGCGGCGCAAGGATGGGTCGCTCTTCCCTGTCCGCCTGCACATCTCAACACTGCGCAATCGCGATGGTTTGCCGACCGGGTTGGTCGCCGTGGCGTTAGACCAGTCAGTCAACTCCACCCCCGGGGAGGGACTGCGCATCCCTCGCGACAGGTATCGCGATCTTTTTGAGAACTCGAGCGAAATGATCGCGACCCTCGACATGGCCGGGAAGTTCCTTTACGCCAATCCGGCATGGAGGCAAACTTTCCGGCTGGATAGAAATGCTTCCCTGGAACGGGACTCATTTGCGGAAGTCTTCGGCCCGGCTTGTCGTGATGAGGTTGCAGGACTGCTGAGAAAAGCGCTCGAGGGTGTAACTGTAGACCGTGCGCCGCTAAGAACCGAGACCGCGGACGGACGCGTACTCGAGCTGGAGATGAGTCTGCATCAGCGGCGCCGCGCAGGAAAGCCGCTGGCGGTGCAATGCCTGCTTCACGATGTAACGCAGCAGAAGCAGCGCGAACATCGGCTTGCTCTGCAGTTGGTGGTGAGCCAGATTGTAGGCGAGAATATCTCGGCCGACGTCGCGACCAAACGCGTGCTCGAGGCGCTCTGCATCTCGCAAGGGTGGGATGTCGCGGTGAAGTGGGATGTCAACGTAGAAGAGAACCGTCTCGAATTCAATACGGCCTGGGGCGTTCCGGGGAAAGAGGCAGAGGGACTGATCCAGGACAGCATGGGAATCACACTGGCTCCTGGAGGCAGTCTGCCTGGACGCGCGTGGAAAGAAGGCCGCCTGGTGTGGGCGTCTGACTTGTCGGTGCTGACAACAAGTCCACGGGTGCAGACAGCGGTTCGGACCAAGATGGTTTCAGGTTGGGCTGCGCCGGTGCAGGTGGGCAACCATGTGTTGGCGGTGCTGGAGTTTTACTGCCATGCCCGGATACGCGAAGATCGCGAGACCACGGCAGCGATGGAAACGGTGGCCGGATCGTTGGCGCAAATGCTGGCGCGGACAAGAGAGCGCGAGCGCGCCGAGGAGTTGAGCCGGCAACAGGAAATTCTGCTTGGTTCGGTGGCGGATGGCATCTGCGGGGTCGATCGCAACGGCCTGGTACGATTCGCCAATCCTGCAGCGGCCCGATTGCTTGGAGCGAGGCCACAAAACTTGATTGGCAAGCCGGTTCACCAACTTGTTCATGGTTCGGCGCCGCCAGACAAAAAGTGCGCAGAAGATTGTCCATTGCGGCGCGCATCGGGACAGCGTAAATCGGTGACAGGCGAAGGCACTATCTTCCGCAGCAACGGAACGGGGTTCCCAGCCGAGTTCTTCCTCAATCCGATTCTCGACCAGGGAAGATTCTCGGGATCGGTGCTGAGTTTTAGAGATATCAGCCAGCGCTACGCGCTTGACCGTATGAAGGACGAGTTCGTTTCGACGGTAAGCCATGAATTACGTACACCGCTAACCTCGATCCGCGGAGCACTCGGCCTGCTTTCGTCCGGCATGCTGGGCGTGATCAACGAGAAAGCTGCTAATCTGTTGCGCATCGCCCTCAGCAACTCCGAGCGGCTGGTGCGGTTGATCAACGACATTCTGGACCTGGAGCGTACCCAGAGCGGTCGGGAGCCTCTTTCGTTCAGGCCGATCCAGTTGGGTGAGATTGTGCGCCAGGCGATCGATGGCGTGCAACCAATGGCAGATGAAGCCGGGGTGCTGCTGATTCACGACAAGACACAAGTGGAAATCATGGCGGACCCGGACCGCCTGCTGCAGGTAGTAACGAACCTTCTCTCGAATGCAATCAAGTTCTCACCGCCGAACTCGGCAATCTCTGTGATGCTGCGCTCCGGCGCTAGCGGCGTGACCCTGTCGGTTATCGACCAGGGTCGCGGGATTCCCGCAGACAAGCTGGAAGCCATCTTCGGACGTTTCCAGCAGGTCGATGCTTCTGACTCGCGGCAGAAGGGCGGCAGCGGTCTCGGATTGGCGATTTGCCGTGCCATCGTCTTGCAGCATAGCGGACGCATCTGGGCGGAACGCAATCCGGTGCGCGGCTCGACGTTCAGGGTTTTCCTGTCGTATCAGCCAGTCGCCGCAAAGGCAGATGAGGGCGAATCGAGCCCCGCTTCCCTTGGCGCAGTGCTTGTGACTGACACCAATGGCGGCACTCGGCCCTTGATTGCAGATCAACTCGCGCGGTATGGATATCGCGTCGTTGAGGCCACAACCGCGGACCAGGCGGTGGCTGTTGCCCACGATGGAGTTTCGGCGATTGTGTTGGACACAACCATCGATGGCATCAACAGCTGGGAGATACTTCCGATGCTACGCCGAGAAGAACCCGAGGCACATACACCTGTAGTGTTGTTAGGCGTGGCAAATCCGCAGCAGCAAGGGGAGCCTGGCAGCAAGGTGGACCGTCTATTTCCACGCCCGAGCGATGATGCTCTTCTGGGCGAGTTGGTCAAGGTTCTCTGCGTTCCGGGCGAGCAGGCTCGGATCCTTGTGATCGAACACGATCTCGACCTCGGCCAGGTGGTGGCCGAGATCTTCAGACGCGAAGGGATTGTGGTGCGGGTAGCTCATACGCGCCAGGGGGCGCTGGATGACTGCCTGACTTTCCAACCGCACTTGATTGTGCTGGACATCGGCATGCCGAATGGCGATGGATTCAACGTGGTGGATTGGCTGCGCCAGCACGAAGATTTGAACCGGGTGCCGTTGGTGGCCTATTCTGCACATGGTCTGACGCAGGCCGAGCGCATGCAACTGGTGCTCGGATTGAGTCACTTCCTGGCCAAAGCCAGCGTTGAACCCGAACAACTGGAAGCCCTGGTGCTGACAATGCTTCGCAGCTCGCAAGAGGTCGAAGATTCCGTACCTGAGGTTTCCGCCGGTCAAGGTTCCTGAGGCCAGTGCGGAGAAGTAATTCATGCATCGCATTCTTATCATTGATGACGAAGACGATATTCGCGAAGTAGCTGCATTGAGTTTGGAAACCGTGGCGGGCTGGGAAGTAATGGTAGCCAGTTCAGGCGCACAGGGGCTTGCCCGCGCGGCGACCTATCAGCCGGATGCCATCCTGCTGGACGTGATGATGCCTGGTATGGACGGTCCGGCGACATTTCGGGAATTACAGAAGAACCCGGCAACCGCGCATATTCCGGTTATGCTGCTAACCGCCAAGGTTCAGGCAACTGACCGCTCGCGTTTCGCCGACCTGGGTGTAAAAGCCGTACTCGTGAAGCCGTTCGACCCGCTAACCCTTTCACAGCAGGTCGCCGGCATCCTGGGATGGAGTTGAGGCACATCCGTGGGCGACGCTCAGGTATCACTATTAGCCGAAGCAATTAATCGTCTGTGGGCAAAATACCTGCCCCAGATGGAAGAACGGGTCGAGACCCTGCAAAATGCAGCTGAGAACCTGGCCAATGGAACCCTCACCACAAAAGAGCAGAAACTGGCAGGCGCTGATGCGCACAAGCTTGCGGGTGTTCTGGGGACCTTTGGATTGAAAGAAGGTACGGAGTTGGCGCGCGAAGCAGAGGGCTTATACGGCAGTTCGCTTGATGCCGATCCAGCTGCCGCCTCTCGTCTGCGAGTGATTGCAGAGGAGTTGCGTTCAATGATCGCGAACCGCAATTAGGGACTACGTCTGTTCTCCCCTAAGCCGGGCGCCATAGCGATTTACACTCGTAGAGGTGCTTCGACAGGACACATCGACGCGGCAACTCGACCTGACCTTTGAGGAGCCGCAGAGTACGCGACGCATCTGGCCCGTGCGCGCTTTGGTGGAGCACGTCCGTGAACAGGTTGAACAGGAGTACAGCGACATCTGGGTGGAAGGCGAGATTTCAAATTGCCGCCCCGCGCCTTCAGGGCATTTGTACTTCACGTTGAAGGATGCTGAGGCCCAGTTGCCCGTGGTTCTGTTCCGTCGACAGGCGCTTCTGCTGCGCTTCAAGCCGGAAGATGGATTGCACGTCCTGGTTCGCGGACGCGTAAGCGTGTACGCCCAGCGCGGACAATTGCAATTGGTGGGCGAGGCAATTGAAGCCGTCGGCGCGGGATCGCTGCAACTGGCTTTCGAACAACTCAAAGAGCGTCTGAAGGCAGAGGGGCTATTTGATTCTGCCCGCAAGCGGCCCCTTCCAGCGTTTCCGCGTTCGGTGGGAATCGTGACGTCGCCGACTGGATCAGTTATTCGCGACTTCCTCAACATCGTGGGTCGGCGACATGCAGGCTTGAATGTGCTGGTATGCCCAGCCGCAGTGCAGGGCGAGCAAGCCCCAGCCGAAATTGAAGGGGCCATGGGTCAGCTCAATGCAAACAAGCTGGTGGACGTGATCGTAGTAGCTCGCGGCGGAGGATCGCTGGAAGACTTGAGCGCCTTCAATAGCGAGCGGGTAGCGCGAGCGATTAGCGCATCCGAATTGCCCGTGGTGTCGGCGATTGGCCACGAGACCGACTTTACGATTGCGGATTTTGTCGCCGACCTGCGGGCACCAACTCCTTCGGCAGCTGCCGAGTTAATTACTGAAGCACACCATCGCGTTGCCGAACGAGTGAAAGCGCAGGCGAATCGATTGGAGCGCGCGACGAGATTTCAACTTCTGAACGCGCGGCAAAAACTCGACAGCGTGCCCCTGGGTCGAGCGGAACGGCGCACGGTGGCGATGGTGCACAGGCTCAACCAACAGCTGGACGATCTTGGGTTTCGCATGGAAGCGAGCGTCGGCGGACAGGTACGCGCTCGACAACGCAAGGTGTCGGAACTAGCGGCGGATGTGTTGCATCATGAACCGCGACAGATGCTGGCGCGTACGCGCGAAAGGCTCGGCGTCGGAGGTACGAGGCTGGAGCGCTCATTGGAACGGACTCTCCGCAGATGGGCGGCACGGATCGACGCTCTGGATGGACGTTTGCGCGCGCTATCGCCGCTCGGCGTCCTGGAGCGGGGATATGCCTTGGTGCTAAGCGGCGATGGCACGGTGATCCGCTCAACCGCCCAGGTTGCAGGCGGCGATCAAATTCGAACCCGATTGAGCGATGGTGAGTTCAGCAGCACAGTTGACGAGATTCCTACAAGGAAGAAGCGCAAGAAGTGAGGCTATGAGTACAGGAACTGCACGCAAGCTATTCGGTACCGACGGAATTAGGGGCATCGCAGGCGATCCGCCGCTGGATGCCAGAACCATCTATGCAACTGGACTGGCACTGGGTCACTCGCTCCGCCACAACGCCGATCCCAAGGTCATTCTGGGCCGCGACACACGCGAATCTAGCACATGGATTGCGGCAACCATCTCCGCTGCACTGCGCGAAACCGGTGCGCGCGTGGAGAGCGCAGGCGTAGTCCCAACCCCTGCGGTAGCGTTTCTCGCGCGCAATCGCGGCTTCGATGCTGGTGCAGTAATTTCTGCTTCTCACAACCCATGGCGCGACAACGGAATCAAGCTCTTCGGTGCGGATGGCTTCAAATTGCCGGACGCGCTGGAATTCTCAATCGAGGATGAAATTCTTCGCTATGCCGAAAAAGCTGCTGTCCCGGACGTATCGACGCTGGCGAACGTCGACGATAACACAGCCCTTCCCGAACAGTACATTCAGTTCCTCATAGAATCTGTGCCTGGATTAAAGCTGGATGGTTTGCGCCTCGTTGCCGATTGCGCCAACGGCGCCGCCGCGGCTGTTGCGCCGGAGTTGTTTGCGCGTTTAGGTGCGCGAATCCCGAACGAATTCGCGCTGCTCAATATTTCGCCGGACGGTCGCAACATAAACGACGGATGCGGAGCGCTGCACCCGCAATGGGTCGCAGCCGAAGTTCAAAAACGTGGAGCGTCGATCGGGCTGACGTTTGACGGCGATGCAGACCGGTGCATGCTGGCTGGTGCGCACGGAAATATCATCAATGGCGACGCCATTTTGCTGATGGCCGCTCGTGACCTGAAGGCACGTGGATTGCTGACTGGCAACCTTGTTGTGGCAACCACTATGTCGAACATGGGGCTGGAGGCGGCGCTGAAGCGATCCGGCATTCGCATGCTGCGCGCACCCGTGGGCGACCGATACGTACTCGAACAGATGCAGCAGCACGGCGCGGCGCTCGGCGGAGAGCAGTCCGGCCACCTCCTCTTCCCCCACCTGGCAACAACCGGAGATGGTCTGCTGACCGCGCTTGTCGTTCTGGATATGGTTGCGCGCACTGGCAAGACCGTCGACGAACTAACGGCCGACCTCAAGGTCTATCCGCAGGTGATCGTAAATGTGAAGGTTCGGGAGAAGAAGCCGCTTGAGACGATTCCGGCTGTGGCTGATCGAATCCGCGCTGCCGAAGAGGAATTGAGGGACTCGGGTCGAGTGGTCATCCGATACTCCGGAACCGAAGCGCTTGCGCGTGTCATGATCGAGGCCGAAAGTGAGGAAGCGATGCGTCGCCACGCAGATGCGATTGCGAGCACGATTCGGGAGGAGTTGGGCGTTTAAGTCAGACGAATACGGCAGCATGAAGTGATTGAACTCCATGCCTAACGGTCAACTAAGGAAGATGCGTAGACGGATGAGCCGGTAGATTATCTCGATGTGTGGAACCAGGTGCGAAGCAGAAAATACTCATTGATCGGCTGATCATCGGTGAGTGCAGGCACTTGAGGATCTTCCTGCACCAACTCCTGGAGCGGAATTTCTTGCGAAAGAACCTCGTCGAACTGCTTGTCGGCACTCGATTGAGGACCCCACTCTATAAAATCGGATGAAGCGCTTGGAGGCATCCTTGCAGCTAAGACGGATCCGGACATGCTCGGCAGCGGTTCCATGCTGGCAAGATAGTGAATGCCAAATTTGTGATCGTAGCAGCGAAAAGCGCGCACGTAAGGGAACGATTGCATCAGTGTCTTCGTGATTGATGCCGTTGTTGCGCCATCTCCATCGACTGAGGGGTACCAGTTTTGGAAGATGCCGTCCTTCTTCAAATGGCGCTTGATCACATCGTAAAACTCTCGCGAATAAAGCAGGCTCGATCCCGGCGCCGAAGCGGGTGGTGGCGGATCGACGACTATCACGTCATACATCTGGTTCGAATTATCGAGGAATCGCCGTCCATCATCGACAACGATTGTGGCGAGAGGCGAGCTGGCCACTTGAGACGCATCATCGTGATAGTACGAAAACAGCTTGGGTACGCTCGGGATGAGATCCACCACGGTGGTCGGGATGCCCCACGAAAGCATGGATCGAAAAGTGGTGCCCATGCCGAAGCAGATTACGAGTCCGTTCTGCGGCCGGCGTTCCATCGATGCCAACGGAAGATGCGCGATGTACTTCGTGATCGGCGTTAGAAACGTCATGCCGGCGCCATTCACAAACAGCATGCGATGGAAACCGGTCCCTGCCGCAATCACCGTTGCAGCGTAGTCTCGACGTACCTCATGCTTCGGAAATATCGTTTCATAGTCTTTGCTGAAGCTGAATAGCAGAACACCTACTACAACAGCTATCACAAATTTGGTTCGAAGACGGTTTCCTCCAACAGCATGGTCCCGTTCGCCAAAGGGCCGGAATGCAAGGATTGCGGCGAAAACGAACAATGGAAGCGAGAGCGCCAAAATTGTTTTGCGCTCGCCGAGCCAAGGTTCAAGCCAGAACGATGCAATCAATGGACCTACGATACAGCCGAGCACGTTGAATGCATAGGCCAAGCCGGCTTCATCGGGCTCTCCTGCGGACCATACGTCCACAAGCAGAGGTGTCAAAAACCCGGTGAGGGCACAAAAGAACATGATGGAAATGATGCGCAACCCGTAAATCCCGGAATCGCCAAATCTCAAAAGCGGATTTGCCCCCAGAAGAGGGATTAGCGCTGACGCAGCAAGTACGCTCCACGTACCCGCACTTTCATCAGGACGGTGTGCTCTTGACCAGGAGCGGTAGTCTCGCGCACCCATGACGGTCGCGAGCAGATAAGCGCCCAGCACTAAAGCGAATGCATAGACGAAATTGCCCAGGAAGGGAGTGAATTGCCGCATCCACACAACTTCCGAGCCCATACTTATCAACCCGGTGGTGAAAAGCAGCAGGAGAATGATGGAACGGGGAAGACCATATAGGATGGCTTTCCGGACCGGGCGGGGGCCTTCGCTTTCAGCCGAAGATGAGGCACCAAGGCGAAAACTGATCCAAAGAGCGAGGAGTGCCAAGATCGTGTTCAAGCCGGCTGCAAACCAAAGTGTCGACTGAAATCCCAATAACTCAATTAGAACAAATGCCGATATGAGCGTCCCCAGCAAAGCTCCAACCACGTTGGCGAGGTAGAGATAACTGAAAGAACGAGAAGATGCGGAATCACAAGTTTGTCGAATGACAGACATCAATAAGGGAAATGTGGATCCGAGAAAAGTACACCAGGGCAAGAGCGTGATAGAGATCAGGATGCCGGCGAGAACGTAGTAACGCGAGGTCTGCCATGCTCCGAGGCTACCCGCGTGGAGCATAAACTGTCGTCCCAACTTCAGTTCAATAGGAACCAGAAGCGCGGAACAACCAATCAGCAATTCGGCCAGAGAATAAAAGCGCATCATGCGGGGCGCGTTCTGAGCGGAATTCTTGCGCGTGAGAACGCCAACACCCCAGGAGCCTAGACCCAGACCGGCCATGAAAATCGAAAGAACGATTGAAACCAGGGCCGTGGTTACGCCGAAGCTGGCCATTGCAAGCCTGACCCATACCACCTCGTAAACCAGTCCGCAGAATCCTGAAATGATGAAGAAAGCGAAATACCATTTCAGATGAAACCCCTGAAGGTTGGCGCTTTGCAGGCGATCGGGTGCTGTGGTAACCGAATAGGGAGGCATTTCTCTCCGTGAGGCGAAAGTATGAATTGGCTGATCGGCTGGTCTTCTCTGTATGGTATGCCAGGCGCCGGGAAATCGAGGAAAAAAGCCGCGCCGAGGTAACCAATCAGTCGCTTGGGCTGATCGATCCATTACGGTGCGCCATGGCACGGACAGTTTCAGGCCGATGGCTGGGTATAGCTTCGCGGAATGGTCGTCACCAGAACCTCTATGCTTCAGCAACCGAGGGCGATTGAGAAGGCGTAGTTTGGATCGCAAAGTCAGCAAATAGCGGACATAAGGGACGAGAAACTCTCTAAAGGTCGCGCCAGTTGGGACCGAAGCCGAGATCGGCAACCAGTGGCACATTGAGCTTGATCACGCCCTCCATTTCGGCTCGTACCAATTCTTCAACTTCTGCGGTTTCACCTGTGGGGACCTCGAAGACCAGTTCGTCATGAACCTGTACGACCATTCGGGTCTTCAGTCTACGTTCAGTAAGTTTGCGATCGAGCGAGATCATTGCAAGCTTGATAAGGTCGGCGGCAGTACCCTGCAGAGGCGTATTGACGGCGGTACGCTCGGCGAATCCGCGAGAGTTGGGATTGCGGCTCGTGATGTCGGGAATAGGGCGGACACGGCCGAAGAGCGTGCGCACGGCGCCTTCGCGACGCGTATCTTCAAGGGTCTTCTCAATGAAGGCTTTTACCCCCTGATAGCGGGCAAAATAGCGTTCGATGTAGGCGCGGGCCTCAGCCTGCGGAATGCCCAGTTGCGCGGCGAGACCAAATGGCGAGATGCCATAAACGATGCCGAAGTTGACGGCCTTGGCGCGGTTGCGCGTCTCTTTGTCCATGGTTTCCGCCGGAACGCCAAAGACTTCGCTGGCCGTGAGCGTATGAATGTCTTCGTTGTTCTGGTAGGCGCCAACAAGAAGCGGGTCGCCACTGAGATGGGCGAGAAGCCGCAACTCGATCTGAGAATAATCCGCGGAGAGCAGTTGCGAACCGGGAGCGGCAACAAATGCTGCCCGGATTTCGCGACCCAGCTCGGTGCGGATCGGGATGTTCTGCAGATTGGGATTTACCGACGAAAGGCGGCCTGTCGAGGTAGCGGCGGCTTGAAACGTGGTATGGACTCGCGCGTCGGCATCGGCTAACAGCGGCAATGAGTCCACGTACGTCGATTTGAGCTTAGAGAGATGGCGAAATTCGAGAACCAGGCGTGGAACCTCGTTCGTTTCCGCAAGACCCTCCAGCACATCTACAGCTGTGGATATGGTCTTGCCCTTGCCGTACTTCACAGGTACAGGCAGGCCCATGTCTTTGAAGAGGACCTCGCCGAGCTGCTTCGGCGAGTTGATGTTGAATCGGCGTCCAGCGATCGAATAGATGCGTTCACCAACGCGTTCCATTTCCTGGCCGAATCGGGTTGAAAGGTGATCGAGAACAGCCGTATCGATGCGGACGCCCTTCTTCTCCATGCGGTAAAGAACCGGCGCAAGCGGCAGGTCGATGTCCTCATAAACTTTTGCGACGTTGCAGTGTTCCGCTTCTGCACGAAGATCGGTCACCAGAACTTGGGTTGTAGCGGCGGCGGAAGGCAGAGAGCTCGGCGCGCCTTGATTGTGACGTGCAGCAACATCAGCAAGCGTTTGGGTAGTGTGTGTCGGGTTGAGCGCGTAGGAGAGCAGCATGGCGTCATCGACTCTGCCTTGCAGGTCTACATCGAGGCCGCAGAGAACGTGCATTGCGAGTTTGAGATCGTGTACCCGCTTGGACACAGAATGGTCTTCGAACAACGCCTTTAACTCAGACGTCAGGGGTAAACACAAACCTCTCCCGGCCTCGGCGCTGACTCCAATGCTGGATTGCGTCTTCTTTTCAGCTTCTTCAACGACATAGAGAAGCGACATGGTTTGCGGAACCAAGGGCTCGTCGGATTCCGTCTCCTCTTCCGCGGGTTCCACTGCCGCAAGCGCAAAGGCAAAGCCGGCTTTTTGTGCAGCCGCATAGAAAGCCGCGGCTTGCTCGTCGGAAGGGTGATCGATGAGTTCAAGCGCAGGCGCCGACGCAGAGGGCGCGAGTTCGCGAAGCATCGACGTAAACTCAAGCTCGCTGAAGAGGGTGCGACAGGCCTCGAGATCCGGTTCCTGAGTCTCCATTGCCTTCAGGTCGAGCGGAAGCGGAACGTGGCAGTCGATGGTGACGAGTTCCTTTGAAAGCAAAACCGCATCGCGATTCTGCTCCAGCGATTCGCGATAGCTCTTGCGTTTAACCTCGGAAGCGTGATCGAGCACAGCTTCGACGCTGCCAAATTCGACAATCAGGTCAACACTTCCCTTGTCACCGATACCCGGAGCGCCTGGGATGTTGTCGATGTTATCGCCGCGCAGGGCCATCACGTCGATGACCTTCTCGGGCGGAACGCCGAGGACCTCGGTGACCTTGGCAGCGTCAAGAATCAGGTTGTCTTTCTGCGGATTCAGAACCTTAACGTCCTCCGTGACAAGCTGCATCATGTCCTTGTCGCCAGAAACGATAAAGACTTCGTGACCGACTTCGGCCGCCTCCCGAGCCAGTGTGCCGATGACGTCATCGGCTTCGAAGCCCTGGACTTCGAGAATAGGAATGCGGAGCGCCTCGAGCGAACGGCGAATATAGGGAACCTGGCGGCGAAGGTCATCCGGCATCGATTCGCGCTTGGCCTTGTAGCCGTCGTAGCTCACATCTTCGAAGCTCTGTGACTTCGAGTTCCACTTGCGAAGCGTTCCGATCGCCAAGGCGCGCTCGTCGCGGAAGACTGTTCCACTAGGATCGAAGACCGCGGCGAAGTAGCGCGGTGTGAAGTCCTGGCGCAGCTTCTTGATCATATTGACGAAGACGTAGATAGCCGCGGTAGGCAGCCCAGAACGCGTTGACATGGGACGGCTGCGCTGCATGGCGTGGTAGGCGCGGAAGATAAACGACATCGCATCAAGAAGAAAGACGGGCGGCTTTTGCTGGTCTGGCACGGTAACGAGTTTATCAGCGCTACCAGCTCTGCTTTCACCGCCCACGAGCAGGCGGGGTGGTCCTTCCTCAGGAAGGTCTGCCACCAATTGCGGTTCCTGGCTGGGAAGGCTGCCGCACGTAGACCCATACAAAGAAGATGCTCATGGCGAGCAAAACGAGGGGAACGGGTCGAGCGAGCGCAACCGCCAGTATCTGATTTGAAAGGCCAATGGGATAGGTTGGAAGTTGCCTGCCTGGCATGGTCAAAAGCGTGGACGGAAGGTCGCTGGTTACCAGGATTGCAGCCGAGGTAATCAACAGTCCGACCCAGCGCCGCACTCCCCCCTGGGTCCAGACAGCGGCGCAAGCGGGTACTGCGAGGATCAGAAGTTTCGCGTCGTAAGGCCGGTGGTAAACGGGGAGCATGGAAAGCGGCACCAGGGCCGCGAGGGCAAGCCATATCTCTATATGCGAGGTGCCGGCCCGAAGCGTGCGCATCAGCCATGCGATAAACATAGGAGCGCACAGAACCCAAGCGGCAGAGTTGTAAAAGGTGGGATCGTCGTGAAAGACACTGGCCACCGACTGTAATGAAATGATCATTCCGCCAGTGCCGTTGCTGCTGCCGGCGGGTCCGGGATCGGCGATGCCACCACGCGAGGACACTATCGCAAGATTGGAAGTGATCTCCTGAATCCAATGTGGTGACACCGCGTAAGTCCAGACAACGGCGAGGGCGCCCAATCCGCAGACAACGATCAGGGCTTGAACGGCGCGCTTGCGATACGGACCTCCAACGATAAACAGGTAAAGCCACACTGCGGCCGAGTCATGCGGCTTAATGGCAAGGCTTGCAGCAAGACAAACTACGCCCGCAAATGCGAATCTGCCGGTAAAAAGACACCAGACAGCAATCGCACAGAGGCTGACTGCGACGCCTGCAGCATTGCCGAAAGCAAACACAACCTCCGAATTGGCAAGGATGAAAGCGATCAAGCAGGTAGCGACGGGCGGAGAGGAATCCGAAGCGACGATCCACATAAGACAACATGCGAGCGTGAAGAGGCCGATTGTAAGCATCGTCCAAAGCACCTGCGCCGTGCCCCATCCCAAAGCTGCAAAGGGCGCCAGGAGCATCAGAGCGGTGGGTAAATAGACCACCGCCATAGCGGCGTCCTGGAATTTATGGCGCTTGAGGGGATCGGAAGGAACGGCCCCCCCCTCCTCCTGAAAAACATAGAGGAACTCTGTCTCGCTGTAAGGATCACGATGCTCAACCAAGCAACGAGAGGCCAGATAAACGATCTGAAAATCTACGATTCCGGCATGTGGCATGCGCTGAAGAACGATCGCGAGGAAAGCAGAGAAACCGCTCGATAGAAGCAACATCATCAAGCCAATGCGACGCGCTTTCTTCATCCTTATCCCCACCGTTTGAATCTATATTCGAGCACGGAAAGGCAAAAGACGGGGCGAATTGCTGACCGCGAACACGCAGTTACCTTCAAAGGCACGGGGTTACGTACGACAGTTGCGGGCACGACTCGACTTGAACTAAGCGAGCACCGGATTCGGGTCATTAGACCTATCAGTCGATACGACAAGGCTCTCATGTAATATCGAGAATCATGTCAGCATCTTCGGGATCCAATGGTTCGCGCGAGAACCCGGTGCGGTCCCCCTTGCTTCTTGGACTAACATGCATCTACGCGACTCTCTTCACCTTTGTGTTCCGGCACTTTGCTTATGGCGAACCTGGTGGATTTCCCGTGTTCTACACGGCCGGGAAACTGGCCCGCTTTGATGTGCGCAATCTTTACAGCCAACATCTGCAGGATGTTTTTCATCCTGCGAACGACGGCGTGGGATATTTTTTCCATCTGCCCTACGAGACGATTCTCCTCGTGCCGCTCAGCTACTTGCCGCAGACGTTTGCTTTCGCAGTGTGGACGCTGCTCAACCTTGGCTGCCTGCTGTGCGTGGCCTTGATACTTCGTCGGCACTTCCCGAATTTTTCCCTGCTAACACCTTTCGCCTTTGGACCGACGCTTTCACTCTTGTTGAACGGTCAGGACCTGGGACTTCTAGCACTGCTGATGGCACTAGCATTTGACCGCTTTGCATTGGAGAAGGATCTTCAAGCTGGCGCCATTCTGGCTCTGGGGTTATTCAAATTCCCGCTCATTGTGCCACTGCTCGCAATCCTTGCATTCCGATATTGGCGAGTTCTTGTCGGATTTCTCGCTGTTTCTCTGCCGCTCTTGATCGCCTCTGCCCTCGTGGTCGGTCGGCAAGGCATCCACGACTATTTGGCCTTGACGCAGGGAACAGACGCAAAAGAGGCGCCTGCAATCCTGATCAATTTGCGCGGTATCGTTGGGGAGTTCTTTGGCGCTCACCCGGCAGTTGTCATCATGCTTTCGATCGCACTTATGGCTTATGCTGCCTGGATCAAAGGAAAGCGCATTCCCATGTTCTGCGTCGCGGTGATCGTGACGCAGTTGGTTAGCTGGCACGCACATCTTTACGATGCATTGATCCTGTTGGTTCCCATGGCCTGGATGTATGAAAGCAACGCGATGTGGATACGGCGCACGCCAACCGTCCTGATTCTGATGACGGCGGCAATGCTCCTTAACCCTTCCTACGGTTTCCTGCTGGCGATTTTTCTGTGTATCGTGATCTCGCTTTTGTTGATCCCGCGTTCGTCGCGAATGATGTTGGCTGGTACATGATCCGTGGGCGTCGACCACACGAAAACAGATTACAACGAGGTGCGTTGGTGGCTTTCCCCAACTGAGTACAGTGCGGTGGAACGTCTCATTGCGTATGCTTAGGGTAGTAGAAAAGGCAAATGGTCAACTTCTGCTGTTCAAATAGTACGGAACATCGGAGCCCAGAATGAGGGATCATAACTGCCCGCTGTGCGGGTGTGAAACGGATTTCGTCTTGCGCCTTCGGTTCAACGCAAAGATGAATCTACCTACAGAAGCCGAGATTAGGCACTGCGGATCTGATAATTTCCTATTTGTTGCCGGCGGTTCTCGACCGGATTACGACGAATACTATCGTTCGTTGGCGAATGATTCATTTCATACAGAGCTCTCCCAAGGAAATCTTCGATCACCTATTTCAATCCTGCAGCGAAGCCTCTTAATGAGGGCACTTGGCGGATTCTTCGAACGCAGCAGAAAGGTTCTAGATTTTGGATGCGGCGAAGCAAGCCTCCTGATTGAACTCGCAGATGCCTCTCCTACGTCAACGTTCTTCGGATTCGACCCAAGCCCGGCAGCGTCGGTTGGGGCATCCAAGGCAGTTTCGTTGGGATTCAAAAATCTTTCGATAGCCGACTTAGACACATGCAGAGAACGAGGACCTTATGATCTCCTCATCGTCTCACATGTTGTCGAGCATCTGCTGGATTTTGATCTCCTGTGTTTATTGAAAGATTCCCTTGTCGATGACGGGCTTCTTTATGTTGAAGTGCCAAACTCGCTGCAGTATGAGAACTATCAACGCGAAGAGTTTCTCTATTATTTCGATAGACTACACGTGAACCACTTCACTCCTCAGTCACTCGCGTCGTTGGTTTCCTCGTTTGGTTTCGGCTATGTCAGCCACTTTGAGTACGCTTTCCCGTATCGCGGCGGCGGCCAGTACCCCGCTCTAGGAATGCTGTTCAGTAAGGGCAAAGCAGCGCTAAGTCTCTCCTCACCAAGCGTCCTGGCCGCCACGCAGCGATATATATCGCAGGAGAGAGAACATGCGAGAACGCTCGCAGAAAAGCTTGACGCATTCGAAGGACTTTTGGTTTGGGGAGCGGGTGACAATTTCTATCGCTCCTCCGAAAACGGTGGGCCACTGACCAATCTACGCAACATGGTCCTATTGGACCGTAGAACCCAGGAAATCTCGATCGGTGCCAAAGTCTATCGAACCGAGGAACCCCATGAGGCGATTCGACGCCTTCCCTGGCCCGTAGCCATAACCGTTTCAGAAGGGAAAAACTCTCTTAGAGATCAGGTGCGGCTGATCGACCCGCAGAGGCCTGTCTTCTTCATTTAGTTCGCGGGTCAAGCTTCCGGGGTCTGAGAAGTGGACAGGTCTTGTCGAGCTAATCCCTGACGGAACGAAATATTCTTGTGGCCGAGAAAGCTGAAGATCACGGTAATGACCGTCAATATTGCAGCCGCAATATATGGGGCTCGTTCGCTATGCTGCAGGTGGCTGCGCAGGATCGGAACGAGGATGGGCAGTCCAACTAGCCCGATCGCCATACTGCTGCCATAGACTCCAACACAACGTACCCATTCGATCAGATAGTTTCCGCGAGTCCGAAAGACAAACCATTTGTAGCCGAGGAAAGCCACCGTGATCGCGATCAGGTTCGACAAAACCGCGGCATACATATAGCTGAACGAGCCGAGGCCCCTAAAAGACCATGCCAGGAGAGCGAACAGCGAATAACCAAAAACAGTGTTGAATCCGCCGACCAGAAGGTAGCGGATAAACCTGGACAGCGATTTGTCGGATCCTGGTTTCACAAAGCATGATGTTACTTAAAAGTTGATGCGTTCTTTCTCAGTAACGAGGGGGCGATTGAGAACGAGCGTGTGTATGGAGCCAACATACTCACCGATGATGCCCAGAGCAATTAGCTGCACAGATCCAAGAAAAAAAAGCCCGAGTACAACCGGTGCAACGCCAACTGTAAAGCTTCTCCAAAACACAAGCTTGTAGACAAGATAAAACACACCCAGAACGAAACTGATGAGAGCCGAGACAAAGCCACAGAAGATCACAAGACGGAGCGGTACCTTAGAAAGATTGGTGATCCCCAGCATCGCGAAGTCATATAGGGAATAGAAATTGTTTGAAGTGATCCCTCGCTCACGGCGTTTCTGGTTGTAAAACACTTTGGCGATCGGGAGACCTAGTTCAGCGATCATGCCGCGGAAGTATGGATAAGGGTCGCGAAAATCTAGACGTATATGCTCGATCACGGCACGATCATAGAGACCGAAACCCGTGAAATGCTCTAACACTTCCACGTTGGTGAGGCGCGCGATAAGCCGATAATAGGCGGTTCGGATACGGTACATGAAGCCGCTCTCATCGCTGGAGTTCTTGATGGCCGCAACGATGGGAGCTCCCCCCTCCCATTCGCGGATCATGTCGACGAACAGCTCTGGGGGATCCTGAAGATCTGCCGCCACGCTGCCGACGGCGTCTCCCCTTGCCTGCAGAAGTCCGTTCATCCCCGATCGATCAGCGCCAAAGTTGCGCGCATTCACGATGACCTTAACGCTCGAATCTTCGGCAGCCATCTTGCGCAGCTCGTCCACAGTGCCGTCCTTCGACGCATTGTCGACAAAGAGGTGTTCAAAGCGATACTCGGGCAGGTTCGCCGCCATCGCCATCACCCGCCGATGCACCTCGCGTACATTGAGTGCCTCGTTATAGCAGGGAGTGATGATCGTGATCAGCTTGGTTGACATAACACCCCCTCCGAATCGGCAGCTTGGATCGGGGGATTCGACCCAAGGCACCAAGCCATGTCTGCGTTGCCTGCTCTGCCGGATGAAAAATAACTGCCTGAGGCAAGCACCTTTCCGCCACACGCGCGCACCAGGCCGCTCAGAGACTCCTCTGTGAAGTAATTGATGTGCTCATGCATCATGTAAAGGCTAGCCGGCCGCAGCATGCGCCGGGCCAGTGTCGGCATCGCTAGAGTCATCAACCCAATCTGCGCCATTCGTCTTGCAATTCTCTTAGGCCCAACCGGTTGTTCGCACGGCACTTCGAGGAATATCAGCGAGTTTACGGGCGTCGCCTTGAGAATCTCGGTTACCACTGCACGCGGGAATCCTACGTGCTCAAGAACGTTGCTGTTGATAATAAGGTCGGCCTTGCAGGTTGCTGGATCGGCTAGCGCCATCACTCCCTCCGCGGCCGGAATTCCGGAGATGTCGTACACAAAGGCCTCTGAACCCTCAAGCAAGCCAACAACTAAATCGCCGCGGTCACCGCCGTAATCCAAAATGCGACTGATCTTTCGGTCTCCAATATGCTTATTAAGAATTGGGATTAGCTTTGCGCGCCGTTTTCGATAGGACTCCTCAGATGCAAGGTCCGCGTTGAACTTTGCGGTATACCACGGTTCAGTGGAATGGCGCATCTGCCGATACTCTTCGGTTCGATAGCCGCTATAGAGTTTCTGGAGATCGCCGTCGTCAAGGCGTGGATTGTAGAACCGGAAGCCGCAGGATTCGCACTTCATTAAATCCACGCAAAAGGGTTTCCTGTTCCAAATCCGTCTCGCCAGAAAAGGAGCAACCAGAGCGCGTTTGAGCCGGTGAATTGGGCTATCGCAAATGACACAACTTGACACTTCAATCATGCAGCGTCCCGCTCCGGCATGGGGACTCGGTTGAGAAAGATTGCAGTCCTAAGGCCAGTATCCACCGGCTGGAGCGCAAAGATGAGGCCTCTAAGTTAATCAAGTTGGTACCATCGTAATGCCCATGGACAGAATGATCACGAGATGGCGCGAACTTTTTCGTGCAGCTGCTCCGGCAAATTTCGACCAGGTCTATTGAACTCATCCAAATGACACGCTGCTGACGCGCTGTCGAAATTTACCCACCGAACCGCTTCTTGCATGAATCTAGCGTGTGTCGACCTCGATGCCTTTTCTCATCTTTGTTTTCTCTTTGCTAAAAAACTGTCTTCTTAGGGACACGTCTTTCATCGGCCAGTTCACCGGTCGTCAAATTTCTTTGTTGGCGAACGATTTCAAATCCGCCCAAGTAGATCACGGCGAGGGAATAAGGAACCGCTAGAAGCAAGTCAATCAGATAATGCTCGCCAAACCCCAATGTTCCGAGGATCGTAAACCCTAACCATATGATACCAAATATCTTAGCTGATCTCCATCTGCTTAGAAAGAACAGGACTAAAAGAGCGGTGGACGTATGAACTGATGGCACCCCGTTTGGGAAGGCAGATATAAAGAGTGCGTGAGGCGCCATCGGAACCGGAATCTTGTCTGGAAATTCAGGGAAGACGTATTTGGGACCCGCCACGGGGCAGATTGCATACAGGGGAATCGCCAATAACAAATTCAGCAAGACCGTGAACACAACTTTCGGTGCTTCGTCGCCGATCTTCAACGCATACAGGAAAATGATTGCCCACAGAGGGAAAAGAAACCCAAAGTATACATAAGTTGTTACCGTCTTTATCACCGGATGGTAATTGAGAAATTGTCCGAGGTAGAAATTTGAATTTCCCCAGAACATCCTCTGATCCAGGTAATAAGCGTAGAGGTCATATTTCAAGGGAATACAGACCTTGAATTTGATCAAACAGAAACTATCCCAAAAAGTAACGACGAAAGCACATACAAATGTAAGTGACAAAAATCTCCACCGCTTGTCGTCGGGGCGCAAATAGTACGCGAATCCTGACCCCAGGCTGAGAACCAGAATTACCAGGAAATTCAGCATCGCCATCATTTGGCTGGTCCTCAAACGCTGGTGCAAGTAAACCTGACTACCGTTGAAAGCGAGAGGATTTCTCTGGCCCACCATGAGACTGGCTCAATCCTCAGAGCCTTTCATATCGAGGATATGTGCAAATTGCGATGTCCGCGGCTATTGGTCGATATTCTAACTCTAATGTCCGCAGTCGAGCGCGCGAAATTCCGGGTCCGATACAACCGGGTGGAGAGTCCACACCCAACTCTGTTTGTCCTGCCACGCTGGGTCATAGATACGTGCAACCAGGTAGCTGATTTTATAACTCTGGCAAGTTGTGCGTGCCTGTTCCGCCGTGGCTCCGCCGAATAAACGGTCTATCGCAGCAGCCATTGCCGGGCAGCCGGATGGATCGCCCCCCAATTCAGCACCGCACCAGGGAGTGTCGACGGCAATGGCCCGCTGCCGGTTGATGTTTACGTCGTCCACGAGCGACCAGAACGGGTTTGGACTGGCAGGATTGGGTTGAACGATAGCGTCGAGGGGAATGGACTTACCCAGCCGGCCGTAGCCAATCGCCGAGATATAGGTGTTGTGGGGTAGGTTGGGCGCCACCGGATCCTTTACCGGTCGCATATGCGTCACAGCAAATGCAATCGGAATCGTGAAGCGAAAGATGATTGCCTGGTGAATCGTTGTGAAGATGCCAAGGAAAAGAGCGAGTCGCATGGAAAATCGCAACCAATCTGGACCGTTGTGCTCCATACTCGGAACTGCGTGAGAGGCGCCGACATCCCGGAGACCGAATTTCCATCCGGCGATGGTTTCCGATGCCATCAACAGAGTTGTGAACTGAAGAAATAAGGCTGACCGGACACCAAAATCATTGATGTCGAGGACGTTGGACCTGAAGAAGGAAGAGACCAAAAGGGTGGCTATCGCGATGAATGCCATCGACCTCTGACCCGGTGTCAATAGGATTCGACCGCGCAACGCAGGGAGCAGATAAATGGCGAGGGCAATCAGAAATACTCCCAGTTCGACGGCGATTCCAGGCACCAGCAGAATTAACCTGCTCAAGCTCAACGCCACCCACGGATGGCTGAGAGCAACGTTCTGCATGAAACCGGACGCCAGAATTCCGCTGGCGGGAAAGGTCTCGCGAACGGCAAATCCGAACAAGCTGCCGCCGTGCATCCCGGAAGAGCCATGCCGGAGTTCGGCTAGGTAAGGTAGGAGCAGGACCACAGCGCCTGCGCCGCCGGTCGCGAGCAGCAATACCGGCCGAAACACACGCTCCAGAGCGATCTGCCAGAGAGCCCAAGCCAGCATGATCAGAAAAAAACCGAACGCAACATAAATCGAAAGACCAAAGGAACTGGCCAGAGAAGCGGCGATAAAAGTTGCGGTTGTTAAGGCGCCGCGGACGCCATTGTGTCGGTATAGCCAGGCGAGTAAAAACGCGAACATGCAACACACCATGCTCGAAATGTGATGGGGGACGAAGAGCAGAGAATCGTACCAACTATTCAGTTGGGCCACGGCCCAGATTTGAGGCGCTCCAGGCAGTCCCCCATTCCTGTAAATCGCTTTCCAGAGAATGACAATGGAACTGAGGCCAGAAACGCCGATTAGCCAGAGGGCGAGCAGAAATTGCTTCCGCAAACGGACACCAACCGCGAGAAAATACTTAAGGTAAAGTCCGATGATGGCAGCCAGGATGAAGCCACCCCAAATGCAACTGGCAACATACACAGCCCGGACCGGAAGACGCGACATTTGTGCGACAGCAGCGCAAATCACATTCCAGAAATAGTAATAGCGCATGTTTGCTGGCTGTTTATAGAAATAGAGCGGGTTCGAAGGAGGTATTCCGGTGCGGAGGATACTCTCTGTCCAGTTGACCCGCGATGCATGATCGAAGATTGTGAGACTCATGAAGAGCCGATGATCGGTTTGGAAATCGATCAAAGACAAAACTGCAAGAGCCACCCAGAGAACTCCCAGAGTCATTGCCTTTCCGCCCAAGGGGCTCCAGCCAGTAAGCCACTTGTTGCCTGACCTGCGCAGTCGAAAATGCTCCACGATAACCGTACCGAGAAAAAGCCCGGTGCTCATCAGGAAGAAAGCAACCACCGCCATAAGAGAAAATGCTTTGCCAATCAGCACGGAAGCAATCGTCGAGACGGCTACCGACAGCGGAACACTCCAGAAGATCCGGTCGACGATCGAACGCCGGCGGAAGTCGTGGAGGTTGGTGAACCACGCAGCTACATATCCAGTGCAAAGAGTTGCCGGAAGGAATGCCGGAATGGCCAGAAGACTATCTACCGATTGGTCAACAGTGATGGATGGGAAGTTAAAGATGCGACCTCCTCAGCGCTTGCCGGGATATCCAGACAATTGGCACACCTGATGAATGTCCTGGCAGAGCCGAAGGCTTGCCGCTGAGTTTGCACGATGAACGCAGATGACATTTGCACTCGGTACTGCGATCATCTGTTTCTCTCAGGCGCGATCTGCATATTGCGAGTAGTACTGCTGGTTGACTTTTCTTCCGTTGGCATCGAAACGAGCCAGGTGAATCAGACCTAGTTTGTGCGCTGAGTAGCTGAGGGTCGTGGCAAGAACGCCAAGTCCGTACTCCACGCTGCGTTTAAAGTTGATCGAGGATGCCTCTTCAAAGTATTTCGTTGGGCAGGAGATCTCTCCGATTCGAAAATCGAACATCACCGCCTGTGCGATCATCTGGTTGTCGAAAACAAAATCATCGGAGTTCTCTAGGATTGGAAGCGTTTCGAGCAGTTGTCTTGAAAACGCACGGAATCCAGTGTGATATTCCGACAGCTTAACTCCCAGAAAGAGATTCTGAAATGCGGTGAGAAAGCGGTTGGATACATATTTGTACAGCGGCATTCCACCTCTGAGCGCTCCGCCACCGAGAATGCGCGAGGCAAGCACCATATCGTAAACGCCGCTGGCGATCATGCCGGCCATCGCCGGGACGAGGGAGGGCGTGTACTGGTAGTCGGGGTGAACCATAACAACGATGTCAGCACCTGCAGCAAGCGCTTCGCGATAACAGGTTTGCTGGTTCCTTCCGTATCCGTAATTTGAGTCATGGACGAAAGTGTGGACGCCGAGCTGTTTGGAGAGTGCAACTGTCTGGTCTTTGCTGGAGTCGTCGACAAGAATCTTGATATCCACCAGGTCGGACAGTTCGCGCACGGTCATTTCGAGGGTCTTCTCCGCGTTGTATGCCGGCATGACCACCGCAATGCGTTTTCCGTTAATCATCGATTCACCATCAGTATCTTTCCATTTTCATACATGCGGAGAGTAAACGCACTATCGTCCGCCGGAAGTAACCTGCCCGGACAATGGGTAGGGAGAAATCGCAACCGGCTGCGCATCGGGCTGCACAAGCCAAACTTTGCGGTCTTTATAGTATTGAAACAGCTCTTGGTTGTTGATGGGGCTCATTTCGCGTGCCCAGATTACCTTGGATTGGTCGATATCTGCCGCGTTATAGACCCACTCGTCCTGAGGATTATGAGCAGGAGAGTATCTGACGACTGCAATCTGGCCGCCAGGCATCTGCTCCAACTGTTGCTCCACGTTAACCCGATCTTTGCCGAACACATCGGGCCCGTACCAACTAAAATTCCAGGTGGAGGAAGGCCATTCCGGAAACGACAGATGGAGTGGCTGCGAATAGAGTCGAAAGACGCACATTATGATCAGGACGGTTACGGTGAGCCTGGTTAGCGTCCTGCCGACAGGCTGGTCGCCGGGCCGGAATGCCCGCATATGGCGCATGCCCTGCAGGCCGAGGGCATAGATTGCGGCGGTAAACGGCGCCATGTAGTGCGGAATCAGAAATATCTCCAAGACCATTCCCAACGTGAGCACTCCGAGACAAATCACAAGGAACCGCATGTGCCGGTCGAGAAAGACTCGCCTCGCCATAAATGCGAACGGAAGCAACGCCAATCCAGTAAAGAAAAGTGTTCCGCTGACGCCTTTGATCAGGGTCATCTTGATAAAACCGCCCAGGGAATGTGACCTCTGATAGTCCGCAAGCTCATCCTCGTGGTAGAAGCGGCGCATCTCATCGTGGTGGTAAGCAGGCTCGGGACGGGGCTTCTGCCAGGCAAAATAGGGCGCCATAGCGTAGGTTGCGCGATTCACCGAATAGGGCAGCGTTAGCGGATTGCCAAAAACACGGTAGTCGTAATAGCCCATCCACGCGGCGGCGCCAACGACAAGCATCAGTGGAATCGCAGTACACCGGAAAAGTGCAGAGGGACTCGGCCGGTTGGGAGCGACCCGGTACCACCGGACAAGGGACACCGCGACCGGAATAAAAAGCAACATGCTCTCGAATGGCCGGGTCGTAAACATGAGCGCGATACCCACGGCCATGAGTAATGCGTACCGAAAGGCCGGTCGATGCTTAAACCGTGGCAATCCGCCAAGCACCAGCGCTCCCCCGAGTCCAGCGATTGACCCCGCAGCGTGAAACGTATTGATCCAGTAACTGAATAGACCAAGGTGGATGATGGCCAACATGCCACCCAGGAACGCCCAGGACGCCGGAAGCCAAGCTTGCAACATCCAGCAAATCGCTGCGCACATCAGTGCGCTCATGACCAGAATGCCAAGCCATGGGTTGCCTAAGAGCGCCTTCCCGGCTGCCATCGCCATGCCCTGGGTGGGGAAGTACATCGACATGTACGTCGGCAGCATGTCGATGTGGATCGATTCGAAATGGATCCACATGGCCGGAGTGGGATTGGTCAAGCGCCCATGAGAAAAGGTGTCGGACGCCAGCAGAAAGCTGAAATCATCCGGGACAAATGGAAGTGGTATGGGACACCACGGGAGGATGACGAGGCGCGACACAAAGCCTGAAAGCCCAACCACGAGTACGGCGATTCCCTTCCTCTGAGCCAGCTTGCCGAGGAAATATTCGATACGCGAAAACCAAGTTGCCGCCAGACTGGGCCAAGCGAAAGAAAGTCCCAGAATGATAGCGGTGAGGCCGCCCTCAAGCAGTGTCAGAGTGACAGCTTGCTCTTGGGACGCCGGACCTGACATGGACATATACATACTTTGCCACAGCTTGAAAACAGGTGCTGAGGCGACGACCCCAAAATGTGCGCTGCTACCAGAGTTGGTTAAGGATTGAACACACAACGGATCTGTCGATCTCTTGGGGTCGAGCTAACAATCCCTGACGGCCATCTCGGGGGCTTCTTTCCCTCAGACCTGTGTATGCACAATCGAACGAGACTCAACAGAGCGAATTCGTCGCCAACTTGTGGAGGAGGTAATTGTCTCTTGCGGACACCCATCCAAAAACACCACTGCCTGGTGGCAGAATCGCTCACCAGGCAGTGGTTGGGTCTTGCTTCCGGCAACGCCGGGTTCGAACTATGTGATGTTGGAGGTGAGGGTGGCCGCAACCGCTGAGAAAGCGGTGTTCAGACCAGAAGAAAGGAACTTCATGCTGGTGATCGCGCCGAAAGCGATCAAGGCAACGACGAGCGCATACTCGACGAGATCCTGACCTTCTTCACGCTCGATCAATGACTTTGCAGTTAGATACATCTTGATCATCAGATCATTCATTGTTGTGAAATCTCCATTTCCTGGGTTGGGTTCCAGCCAAAGACTGGTGGTAGTGCGCTGTGAGCAGGTGTTGTGCCATTCTTTTTAGCACTTGTTTTCATTAGAAGTCAATACTCTAACAAAGGGGATACCACGAAAGGTGCACACCAACGTACAAGGGCGGGCATTGACAAAGACTCATGGTTATCTAACACCAAAGTTGTATTTGCAAGTGGATCGAGTTTTCGATTCGCTTCTGCAATATCCACGTTATCCGCCCTCAAAATAGCTTTGACAATCTGTTGTCAGGATACCCAAACACCGGACGATAAACACGAAATCTAGGAACGAGATCGGTACGAAAGTAAGGGCGCTCGCACCCTACTTGCCGAAGGTTAATAACACTCAAGTTAGCGGAAAAGCGGCTTCCACACTCGGCATTGTTTTGTTTACCAGCCGCTGCAAGATCACGGTTTGGCCAAGTCCGAGAAGCAAGATCAAGATCGTAAGCGGTTGAATCCCGTGATAATGAGCAATCGTCTCTGCCTTCAGCGAAATCGCTGAGATCGCGATGGTAAGAAAAACAGCCCACCCTGCTGTACTTACGCCTCGGTCCTCTGTGAGTGCACCAATCGTAAGAGTTACAGCAACAGCTATCAGAAGAGTGTCGTAGACGGGCACATACACATTCATGACTAAGGTCCAAGTCAGGGTCATTGCCCAAGCTAGATTCTGCGCTGCATTGCCCGCGCCTGCAGATCTATGCAAAAGTCTCACAAGCCAGATTCCGAGTCCTAGCGATGCACAAGCGAGAATTGTGAGCCCGAGTCGCGATCGTCCACCCGCAACCACGTATGAAAAAGAGTTGAAGTCGACGTATTCCCACCGTTTCACGCTGAATTCTCCGTGAATACCCGCGGTGCCAGCAAAGGAAGTAAGAAAGTGCGCATATCTCTGCCAGATCTGCAAGCCCGCAAATGCCGTCGATGCCAGGAATAGCGCAGTCGTTCCCACCGCAAATCCGAAGAACGTTCTGAATCGCCGTGTGAGAAGCAGCATGGGAACAATGAGTAACAACAGCGTTGGTTTGTAAGTAAGTATCGACAGCGCCATCCCACTGAAGAACAGCATGGAACGCTTCTCCAGGTAGACCGCGAAGCCGACTGAGAAAACGGCTACCGTGGCGAGTTGCCCAACAGTGAGGTTGAAATAGAGGAACAGAGGAGAGGCTAATGCAAAACAGAAAATGAGGGAACCTTTAAGCGGATCCCTGGGCAGTGCTGCTTTGACGGCCGCGGCGATCCCAGCTATGTAAAGGACAAAAGATGTTCCCATCCAAAGGAAGTACGCCTGTTCGAACGAAAACCGCGCGTAGATGCTAAAGAATTTGGCGACGAACGGCGGATACGGACTTCGTCCCCAAATCTGGTTGTTTGCTGTCAGGTGATAGATTTCGTCGAATGTCTTCGCCTGCAAACCGTAATCATAAAGTTGCACGGCTGGATGCTGATTCAAAATGTGGCCGATGCCATAGAAATAGATGAAATCAATGGGAAGCAGGCTGGAAAAGCGAACTCCCAACCGCCATCGGATGAAGAGGACAAAACACAATGGGAAGATCAGCCCGAGTACAAAAAGACCCCAGCAGAATACGTTCAATTCCTTGAGTCCTGGGCGCGGCCCAAGAATCGATTCGGGCCACCGCAATAGCGCTTGCTTATCGTGCTTCACGCCAAACTCCAAAAGGGCGCAGGATAGCGCCCTGAGCAAAACATAGGCTGATCCAGGAATTCGTCACTCTTAAGAACATTGCGCAGGTCCGCAACGCTCGCTCGTTCCTCAGTGATTGGAAGCTGCTTGACATCAGCTGGCGACGACCTTGTCAAACTCCCGTGCCACTATGCTTAAGCCGCTGAAAGAACGCCGCGCATACACCCATAAATAGAAAGTCCCCAGCACCAGGAGCATGAGAGGAATCGGACAGCTGAGCAGAACCGTAACAATCTTTGGCGACCCACTATTCACAGAATGTAAGTTCGTGGTCAACCGGACAAGCATTGCAAGGGGAAGATCGGAAGTGAGTATGATCGCCGTAGAATTGAGCAGAAGCGCAATCCTGCCGATCGCGCCTCCCTCTTTCAATAGGGTTGCGCAGGCAGGGAGCGTCAGCACCAGGAGCTTTGCATCGTTCGGCCGATGATAGACCGGCAGCATAGAGAGAGCCGCAATTGCAGCGAGAGCGAAATAGTGATCCGACCGAGTCGACCGGGTTCGCAGGGTGACGACGGTCCACACGAGCAACAACGATCCAAAGACCAAATAAGCGACAAGATTGTAGAGTCGTGGATCGTCGCGGAAGACGCTTATCGCAGTTTGCAAATCGATGATCATGCCGCCGCTCCTTGCGCTCATGCCGCTGGGCCCTGGATCCGTGATTCCACCGCGCACTGCAGTCGCGGAAATGTTTCCAAATAGTTCCTGTATCCAGTGCGGTGAGACGTAGGAGATCCATAGAATGGCCGGGATGGCCATCGCAACTGTCGTACTGAGGGTTTGAAGTGCACGCTTCCGCAACAAACCGCCAGCTAAAAGAAAATAGAACCAGACGAATGCCGTGTCATGGAGCTTAAGTGCGAGGCTGACCGCGAAGCAAAAAATGCCAATGTATGCATACTTGTCCTCGAGAAAACACCACACACCTATTACGCAAAGACTGATAGCAAGGCCCGCCGGATTTCCTCCGGAATACAAGATCCCGCAATTAGCAAGCACGAAGCACAACAAGTAGAACGTGGCTCCAGGGGCAAGATCCTGCGCCAGGGTCCATACCAAGAATGAGGCAACTGTAAAACCTGCTACCGTGAGACATGACCATAGCAAGTGAGCTGCAGCCCACGGCAGCAATGCGAAAGGCGCCACGTAGATGAATGCAGTGGGAAGATACACCTGCAAGGCAACGACCTGTCGTACCCTGTTCAGTTCTGCCTGACTCAATGGGAGCTTCCCACCCTCGGCCAGATAAACACTCATCAATTGATGTTCGTCGTATGGATCGTGTTTCTCAAGGAGACATCGCGCGCCGTAGAAGACAACCTTGAAATCGACGATGATGCCCTGCGCCGCACGCTCCAAAGCGAATCCCCAGAACACCGAAAGAGCACTGCTCATCGAGAGCAAGAGAAGGATCGCCGCACGCGCCTTTGTCATTAACTCTCCACCCATCATCCTGCAATCGTGCGAGACGACTCACGCGCCAAGGGTCGGCTCATATCACCACGGCCAGCAAGTCTCATCGAAGCAAAAGATTACCATCGAACTGAGCGGGCAAAACCTGGTTGCACCGAATTTCTAACGTTTAGGTAATATTAAGCCAACACCATCAAAGCCGAAAGAAGCTATGAGCCCTCCGATGCCAGAAGTGCGGTCCAATGACGATATAGCGCCGTGCTTAGCAGTGTTGATGCCGGTATATAACGAGGCCGCAACGATATCGAACATCGTCCAAGAAGTCCTCGCTCAACGGCCCGTGCAACAACTCATCATCATCGACGACTGCTCGACTGACGGCACTTTTGACCATTTGAAACGGCTTGCCCAATCGGACGGCAGGATTGTTTTCGTCCGCCATGATGCCAATAGGGGCAAGGGGGCCGCCATTCGCACCGGAATAGCCCAGGCAACATCCGAAATTGTGATCATTCAGGATGCGGACCAGGAATACGATCCGACAGAGTATTTTCGCTTGCTAATCCCAATTCTCTCCGGAAAGGCAGACGTGGTTTTCGGATCGCGGTTCTGGGGGAGCGAAAGTGCTCACCGCGTTCTGTACTATTGGCATTCGGTGGGAAATAGATTTCTCACAATGTGCTCCAACATGGCCACCGATCTCAACTTATCGGATATGGAAACATGCTACAAGACTTTTCGCCGCGAGATTTTTAATAGAATTCAAATTCAAGAAGACCGGTTCGGCATTGAACCGGAGATCACGGCTAAAGTCGCCAAGGCCAACTTACGTATATACGAGGTCGGTGTATCCTATAGCGGCCGCACCTATGCTGAAGGGAAGAAGATCGGATGGCGCGACGGGATTCGAGCTCTCTGGTGTATCTACAAGTATAACTTTTGGAGCAAATGAACATCTCACGCAATTCCATTCGCGCCGAAGACTTCGAGTTTAAGAGTTTGAGCGCGGCGAACAACTACCGTGCTGCAATTCTAAGTAACTTCAGAGCTACTCTGCGCGGAAATGTGATTGAGGTCGGCGCGGGAATCGGTCAAATTACCGACCAACTTCTTAGATCTCCTGAGATACATAAGCTGACCTCAATCGAACCGGACGCAGCCTTTTGTGCTCAGATTCGCGGCCGATTTCCAGACATCGATTTGGTGCATGGAACAATTTCCGACCTGCAAACGAAGAGGGATTGGAACTCGATTCTGAGTATCAATGTCCTGGAGCATATCGAAACAGACGAACGAGAGCTGGAAACCTACCATCGGCTCCTAAAGCCAGCCAATGGCGCCTTGTGCCTGTTTGTGCCTGCACGGCCAGAGATATATGCGCCAATCGACAAAGACTTTGGCCATTACCGCCGCTACACACGCCCAGAACTAAGGCAGAAACTCGAACATGCAGGTTTCAAAATCCAGAAGCTTCGCTATTTCAACGTCGTCGGATATTTCGGCTGGTGGGCAACTTTCTGCCTCCTGAAAAAGAGATCCTTCGACATTCACACCGTTGGGCTGTTTGATCGATTGATATTTCCAGTGGTTTATTGGACCGAATCGCACGTTTGTGCTCCTCCCTTCGGTCAAAGCCTGATCGCGATTGCAACAGCAAGCTAACCTTGGCTGTCGAATGCCAGATCAGTCCCCCACCATCTTGTGCGCAACGATGAACTTAAGAAGACATCTTCGGGCCGTCGACGCGGGAGATAATGTGCCCGCAGCTATAACGTTCTGGGCTGAACCTGTATTTACATCGTTAAAACACATGCGGTTCATTTGTGGAAGTTACGCACGAACATGCAGACCTGTCAGTGAGAAGAGCATCCCACCAACAAAAATAAATAGCTGTGCAAGATATGGCTTTCCAATTATCAAAAGCGGTATGCACTGGCCAGCCAGTCTCGTGTTTTTCTCGCCAATAGGTGAATTGCCCAAGATCGAACTGCGAAGACAGCGCATCGATTGATAGAAGACCGGTGTGTGACTTACTCACGAACATTGTTCAAAGGTCGCAGTCTTTGTTTGATTGCCCCACCGCGAATTCAGACAAATGAGATACGTGACCAACCACGCACTCGCGGTCCACCACAAGAACATATATCCAAATCCGAACCGTCCAGAAATATTGGAGATGTAGAGCGCATAACCGAGATTCGTCACGACAAATGCCCCTAGAAAAATGCGCCGATTGCCGTTCGCGAATGCCGCCATCAGTGCTGGCAACACAACGATTTGGTCAAAGGGGAAGCTGTAATAACTGCAGGCCACTGAGACAAGCAAAACTACCATTCCATGCGCTTTCCAATCCCAGTTGGATCGATGCCTTCGCCAGTACAACGCCAGCCAGACGAGTCCAGCAACCTGCGGGAAAAAAGCCAAGCCCCGGTATCCGGATACGACGTAGAGCATACCGCCCACATTGGGGTACGGAGTCGTCTCTCCAGCGAACTGGCGAGCGAATGCAATGTATTGCAGAAAAATGTGCGGATTCAAGATAAGGACAAAGACGCTCGTCACGGCAAGTGAGAGGCCAAACGACAGAAGTATGGCCCATCGTTTCGCTTTAATAGACCAAAGCAGAATGGCAATCAAAAACAACAGAATGACGTGAGGCTTTACGAAGGTCAGTGACAGGAATGCGCCGGCCAGCCAATCGCGTTTCCGCTCTGACAGAACTAGAAACAACGTGACGCCAAGTAGAACTAGAACTGTAATCTGACCAACCATAAGGAGAGCCACGGTCGGGCCGTATAAGAGGCACAGGAATGCGGGAGCCAGCGGTTCCGAGTTGCCGCTGAGACTTGACGAAACACGAGCGCAGCTCGCAACCACGATGACGCTCACAAGCATCCAGAAAGCAAAAGCGATGTTGTAGCTCATGTATCGAAACGGCAGGATGAGTGCGAGAGCTGACGGAGGGTTCCGCATCACCATTGCGGGTGCTTGCAATGAATACCCAAACGATCTCTCAAAATCGGTAACAAGCGTTTCAGAATAGGGATTCTCGCGAATCAGGTGTGCGCCTGCCCAATACTGCGCAAGGTCCTGTACGCGCAACGCAGAGGACGCTATAAAACCAGCGGCAAACAGCATACCGCCAGCGAAAAGGATGAGAAGGAAGCTCAAGATTTTCTGAAAACTCATTGAGGAATTCCCTTCTCAAGAGGCATCACTACCGATTTGCGCCCTAATCGCATTCTTCGGCTGATTCCGGGACTCATCTAAACCCCGTTAACGCCGGGAGGCGTCCGTGGATTGGAGGGACGGCGTAAATTCAACAAGGTCTCCTGGACGAGATTGAGAGTTGAGGACCGTTCCGGTGGGAAGTTCTATTACTGAGTACGCGGACAGGCAAGCTGAGATTCGCCATGGCGACACGCTGCTCGCGACTTTCTTGATGTGATTTCTCCGGTCGAGGTAGATAAGATCGATCGAGAATTGCATGAAGAAAGTGTGAATCGCCTCGCAGGGTAAAATCCACATGCCCTCTCCTGGGCTCAGGCCTTTACGACCAAGTAGTCCTTTAGACCTTTTGCCTCCACTCTTGGCGACCTCTGCCTTGCTTGCGAGTTCGGTACTGCGCGTCACGTTCATAACTCGCAGGCAGTCGGCTGCAAGCGACGTCGTGTCCGATTCGGTGCGTCGTCCCAATTTGGAGAACGACCAATCGCGCAGTTTCATCAAGCGCCCCATCACTTTATACGCGTGACGCAAACATAGTCTTAACTATGCTGCAGAAGACGAAGAAAAGAGTAGCGATCGCTGGAGATCTCAGCCATCTTTCCAGCTGGAAAAGAACGATACAGAAGGTGTCCCCAGCGAGAAGTGCGCGCTGGGGACCCACGTTGAAATTCAATTCTCTTTTAGAGTTATTGAAACACCACTCACTACTGGGGTGCCGACTGGGTTTGAGTTGCGCCCCCGCCACCGCCGCCTACACTCATCGAGCCTTCAACTACTAACGGGGTTTCCGGCTTCTGGCTTTCAATCAACTTCTCCACGGGAATCGTTGCCGGAGGTGGGGCAGGTCCAGCACCTGCAACCTTCGTGTCTGGCGTATGCATCGGAATCGGCGAATTCGGAGGCAGGAACCCTTCCGGATATTTCAGTTCCGGAAGCGGTGTACCTGCATCGATCGGATTCACTAGTTCCGGAGTCACAATGACAATTAACTCCGTATTAGATTTTTGCCTTTGCATCGATTGAAAGAACTTGCCGAGAATTGGAATATCGCCAAGAAAAGGAATCTTTTCGAAATTATCGGTTTCGCGATTATCGAGCAACCCGCCAATAACGAAGCTCTGTCCATCGGCGAGTTCAACTTCCGTCTTGACGCGTCGGATCGTCAGGGCCGGAACCGTCGCACCGCCAATGTTCACTGCATTTGCATAATCGAGGGAACTGACTTCCGGAGCAACTTGAAGCCGGATCGTTCCGCGATTCGTGATCGTCGGTAAAAAGGCAAGCAAAACGCCATACTGCTTATATTGGATCGTAATGGGAGCCGTCCCTCCGCCGGAAACTCCCGTCTGGGCGACCGGGTAAGGATATTCGCCGCCTGCTAGAAAACTTGCCTGGTGTCCGTTTTTCGCAAGGACATTCGGTTCTGCCAAAACTTCGGCTAGCCCCTTTGTCTCAAGCGCTTGAATGGTCGCACCGAGATTGATGCCAGGATAGAACGCAAAGAGATTCAACGGAGTGACGGAACCAACTGTCGCAGACCCGGATGAGATCGTCGGGATCGTAGGCGTGTACTGACCGGTCGAGATTGAACCGATTGTGTTTCCAAACCCTGTACTGAAGATGTTAATCCCAAGCTGCTTCTCCTTGGTACGATCGATGCTGGCAAAACGGACCTTGAGAAGAATCTGCGGTTCAGGAGAGGGCACATTCACGTTGAGCAGGTTTACAACTTTGCCTGCGGTGGAAGCAATCATCACGGCGCGATCAGAATTGTTCAGATTGCTGACAGTGCCGCGAAGAAAGATCACCCCATTGTCCTGGGAGACCCTGACGTTCTGACCGGGCAATTCTGCCCTCAATTCTCGGCGAATGCCCTCAAGTGTGTCGTTCGAAGCGAACGTGCTCGGCCGGACCGTGACATTGAAGAACTGTCGCCCACCACTCTGATCCCAGATGATGAGGCTTGTTTCTCCAGGCGCCTTCCCACTGAGTAGAATCTGTGTCGGACTTACCGCTTGTGCATTGGCGTAGTCACCAAGACCCACAACGATTCGCGTCACCGGACGAGCAAGATCGAGCACAACTGACTTACCTACGGCAAGCGACAGGTCATTCGTTGAGTCCTGACTCGTGGCTGCCGTCGGCTGGGTCCCTGCCGGGGGTGCCTGGGCCAATAAGGCCGCTTCGGCACAGAATACAAGTGTCAAAGCACTGACACTGGCGATGACGATCGCAGTTTTCGCTTTCACTGTTTCCCCCCGGGCGTTGCAAATTTATCTTCGGTTTTGGTATTCCCGTTAATCACGGTAACCGTGAACATCTCTGGTGGTTTCTTGACTGCCGCCGGGCGGCTGCTAACTTTAGGCTTGGTGGCCGGGGCGCTCTGATCCAGGAACAGGTTGGTCATTGCAGTTCCCTGCACCGTGGCTACCTTGGTATCGAGCGGATTCCTGAGCACCAGCTGAATACGGGTCTCATTGCTGGCCAGGGCGAGTACCTGAGCCTGTTCGGGAGTGACAAGCAGATTGACTACCTGCACCTGCTGCGGCTTACCTTCGGCATCCTTCTGGATGTCGGAACCAGCTGACAGAACTTCAATGTTCTGGAGCACTGTCCGCACCTGGGTGTTGTTGGCCGCTCCTGCGGTGGCGACTGTGGTCGGTGGCACACCTGAGATTAGGACATCAACCCGCATTCCAGGCAGCACGAAGCCGGCCACGCCTACAACCTGGTCGACGCGAACGGCGATGGCACGCATTCCATCCTTGATGGTCGCAGCCAGACCGCCTCCGGATCCCACCGGAGCGAGTCGATCTTCCAGGATTGGCTCCCCAGCATACAGCGAAGAGGTGACTCCCCGGCCGATCGCATTCTTCGCGTCCAGAATCGCGCTTTTCGGTGGAGTTCCCATAATCTGAACGGTGGTCAGATCCGGAGCGCTCAAAACCGTGCCGATCTTAATGTCGGTAGCGGCGGCAACCACTCGCGTGGAGGGTTGCGGCTTAGCTGCAGCAATGCGCATGCCGACTAACCGGTAGACGAGCACAGAGCACAGTGCTGCCACTACGAATGCAGCAAGGAGAATGGTTACCAGTCTTCGGTTCATCAGAATCCTGTCTTCGCGAGGTGAAGAGCCTGATTTTTGCTTCCTTGGCCCCGACTACAGGACACACGGAGAAGCCGTCTCTTCACACAGAGTTAGTGGTCGAAATGGTGAATGATATGCACCGGTGAATGCCGCTAGAGTATAGCATTATGTGGCATTTCGAGTGCATCGAATTTAGCTCCTCCAAACCGAAGTACCTAGAAAGCCACTTTAACGAAATGGCGGCGCAAGGCTTCACCTCTCGCGTCCTGTTTCTTCGGTTTAGTGACAGTATCTCCTCATGTCACGCGTGCCCTGTCAACGGTACCAAAGCGTTTTGAATGTGAATGAAAAAACGCTTATATTTAACTCCCAAAACAACCAGTGCACGGACTGACCAAAGTTATTCTCACTACCTAATTTGATCTTGTGGTGCAATGGATCGACGCGCATACTTGAATACACGTTTGCCTTGCAGACAGGGATCACGCGACTTTACAAGCTGTGACCTTTTTCCCGTGTAACTCTATCGCCCTTGAGTTAGGGGCCCCACAAGGAGCAACACTCAACCAGTAACACCCCTGTTCCCTATGTAGAGTGCGAGCAGGCATGCCGAACGAGAGGGGTCACCCGGCGAATGAGGTCATCGCGCACAATCAGCTTATTTACAGTGCAGCCGGAGCCCCGTCGTGGGCCTTCGGCGCTGGTGGCATCGGCTGTTTTGCACGCCTCCGCGATCGCGCTGGTACTCTCGGCATTCGTGTACGCTCCACAATTCCGGCTCAATACACCGGATGTGTACATGATGCAGCACGTCGAAATGAATATGCCGTATCCACCTATTCAGAAAGACGGCGGAAGCGGGAGCATGTATCCCAAGTCTTCCTCATCGGGCGCCGAGTCTTCGGCTCACGAAAAGCTTGCGGCTCCCGCATCGAGCCGAGTCCGTTTCATGCACCGAAAACTGGCACCGCAGACATTGATTGACCCAGACGTCGATCCCAACAAGATGCTGCCGAAGGATACTCCGCTTCCAGCAATGTTGCTTTGGTCCGGTCATCGTCCGAAGATCCAGATCCTTACTCCGCCAAAGCCAGCGCCACCGTCGATCACGCTGGATAAGCCAAAGCTGAACTTTCCGAATAAGGAAACACTGATCGCAGACCTCAATATATCGGCCACCCGATTCCAATCGAAGCTCCCCATGCCGATGCCCAGCAACACTTCTCCGGTAGTGTTGAAACGCGACTTGGATGTTCAGCGAATTCCGGAGACGGGTTCAATTTCGAGCCTTGAAGCCACACCGGCGGCAATCCTATCTGCTTCAGATCTTCAATTGAATCAGGGCACGGTCACGATGCCCGGCGCAAATCAGTCTGCGGAAGGCACCGAACAGGGCGGGCTCGGAACCGGCAAGGTAGCCAGTTCTTTGCAACATGGTTCTGGTGACTCAGGCAGCACAGGTTCGGATAAGGGCTCAGGCAAAGGACAAAATGCTAGTGGCGGCCAATCCGCGGGTCCCGGGAGCGGCGGCTCCCAGAAGGGCCCTGGAAACGGCGCAGCGGGAAATGGCACGCAAGCAGGCACAGCTGGTGGGCAAGGTACAGGACATAATCCGGGATCGGGATCAGGATCATCAAACGGGCACGGCACAGGAGACGGCGAGAATGGCTCCATGACACGTATCAGCGTGCCAAAGAATGGCACGTTCGGAGTCGTTGTAGTGGGATCATCCCTGGATGAGCAGTATCCCGAAACCTCAGAGGTCTGGAAGGGGCGCCTCGCATACTCGGTATACCTGCATGTTGGATTGGAGAAGAGTTGGATCCTGCAGTATTCACTTCCGCGCGCCGCTGACTCCGCAAACTCAGGGAGAGCACGTCTCGAGGCGCCATGGCCGTACTATATCGTTCGTCCGAACCTGAATCCCGACGACGCATCTTCCGATTCGGTGATGGTTCATGGTTTTGTCGATGAGTCCGGCCACTTTGAGAAACTATCCGTGGTTTTTCCGACGGATATGGGATTCGCTCGCGAACAGCTTGTCCTGGGCGCTCTCCAGCAATGGCAGTTCAGGGCCGGCACTCGTGACGGTCAGGTTGCCAAACTTGAAGTGCTTCTGATTATTCCAGAGGTCAGTCAGTAGCCGGTTTTGGCATCCGAAGGTCAGAATGCTCTGGAACCGGCTATTGCTTTCTCGCCCGGGTTCGCGTCATCTGACAGAAAACGCGACGCTCAAGATCTTTCTTGTGAGGAAACCGATTTAGGACGGTTGCTGAACGCGCTGAATAAAGCGATGCAGCGCTTTCTTGCCAACGCCGGTTTCGGGCAACGCCTCACCGCTGTTCAAATCGACTGTATTCGACGGCACAAATGAAAGACCGACCCCGTCGGTGCCCCAACGAATAACCTTCGTCAGCACGGAGATGAAATCGTCTGGATCGTCGCCATCCGTATTTGTCCGCTGAAGCGTCATTAGAATCATCGTCCCCGGGAACCAGCGTTCATCGGTCAGCAGATACAATCCATTGGTGCTGATATCAGCAATATGAAAAGCCTGTGGCGCACCGCCGGTCCAGTAGTAGGCGACCAGCCCCGGTAAAGGATGTCGCTTGGATCCACGGCGGTCGGTTGAGAGCCAGCGCAAAAAGCGGATAAACCACGAGGCGTTCTGGACAGCGTCTAAGTCAGCGCTATCCTTTTCGGCGAGGCGCTGATGCGCAATCTGCAGTTCTGCCGCTTGGTCGATTTCTGAAGATCGCTCTGCCACGGCCACAGGAGAGGATTTTGCTTCTGCGGGCCCGCTTCCTCCACTATTGAAGCCGGTCGCGTTCGATGAACGAGCCAGACGCTCTTCCATTTCATCTGCGACGCAGATGAGGAGTATGTCGCCAGGCTGAGTCTGCGTCGAAAAGATCGTATGCCCCGCAAGTACTAAGGCGCTTGCAGGCTGTTCTCTCGTCGGTTCGATCGCATGGTTTGGGAAGGACTCTATCGCTTGGATGACCCGGTTGTCGTCGTCCAGGTAAATCAGATCCACCGGCGTGAGCCCTTTGGTGGCAGGAACTCCACGAAACGGCGTCAGCCACAAGCCTGTGTCGGCCTTGATGGAAAGGTTTTCCATGAGAACTTTCAGTTGCTTGGCGGCGGTATCGGCAACGGTAACGCCCAAACTCAGAAAGCTCTCTCGGGTCTGGTTGTAAACACAGTACTTGCGTGTTTCCATGATCTGCGCCTCTTCAGAAAGCTGCCCCGATGAAGGTTGGAACGAATTAGAGCAGCTTTCGATCCCGACCCCCCAAGTTGCCAGGTAACGCAGTCAATTCTGCGTAAGTGTCACCCCGAATGATATCCGCTCAATCGATAAATAGCATTTTCGATCGGGCGAGGAGGAAAGCAAGTTGAAGTCTGCTATCGAATCCCTTCGGCCCACGCCGGAGACCGATGATATCACCATCATAGAACGGTGTTCTGCGAGGCAAAAGCGCCGGACGGAAGCACGAAGAATGAATTAACCGCGCACTCCGCCGGCACCCTTGAAGCAGACCGGGCTACTTGACCCGTGTGCGACGTCGCTGAATCAGAATAACCAGCACGATGACAAACAATACCCCGGATACGATCCGGATAATCGTGGTTTGGTCCATGTCGATTCTCTCCCTTCATGAAATGGTTAAAGAACTCAATGTCCGAAAAACTCTTTGAACGAATCCACCATGGTGAGCATGGCTGGGCCGAGCACGACCACAAACAACGAAGGAAAGATGAAGATAACCAGAGGGAACAAAAGCTTGACAGAAAGCTTTGCCGCCTTCTCTTCAATTTCCTGAACACGCTTCGTACGCAACGTGTCTGAGTGCACCCGGAGAGTTTTGCCGATGCTGGTTCCGAACTGCTCGGCTTGCACAAGCATCGATACGAGGTTTCGCACGACATCAACATCGGTGCGTTCCGCCAAGTGTTTCCACGCATCAGAACGAGCCCGACCGGCACGCTGCTCTAGAGCAACAATTCCAAGCTCATCGCTCAGCGCCGGTTGCGATTTGCTCAGCTCCTGCGCGGTGCGAGCCGTCGCCTGGTCCAAACTCAGTCCGGCCTCAACGCAGATCACCAGCAGATCAAGAACGTCCGGCAATCCCTTTCTAATCTCTGCCTGGCGGTTTGCAATCTTTCTCCCCAGCCAGAAATCCGGTAACAGGAACCCGATTCCGGCTGCGAGGGTCAGAACGAAGAAAGGACTTAGATGAATCGCCCCCGTAACCCACGCCAGCAATAAGAGAAATATTGGCGTCATGACCTTGGCCGCATAGAAAGATTTGACGGCGGTATCGGAACGCAACCCCGCGCGAACCAGTCGCTGCTGCACGATCCCAGTTTCTGCCTGGCTTCTTGGCAGAATTTTTTCAAACTGCTCAACCACGCCGCCGATCACATGACGTGTTTCTTCGAGCGTGTTGGAAATGGTTTTCTTGTTGGCTCGCGGATACAGGGCCGAAGAGATGCGCTCCTGAATGTTGTCGCGATAGAAAATCAGCAGACCGCCGCTACCGATAAGCAGGAAGGCGATCAAGAACGCAACAATTGCAAATGCCATATTCCCCTCGCTAAACGTCCATGTTTACGATCTTGCGAATAATCAGTCCGCCAACGATGATCATTGCGCCCGCGGCGTATAGAAGCTTGATTCCCAGTTCCTTCTTCCACAAAATACTCATCAGGTCCGGGTTCACCAGGTACAGCAAGAAGCCCAGAACAACCGGAAGCAACGTCAGAATTAATCCAGTCAAACGCCCTTGGGCGGTATGCGTCATCACTTGTCGCTTGAGGCGGAAGCGTTCACGGATCACCTGGGAGGTTTTTTCCAGCACTTCGGCGAGATTACCGCCGCTTTCGCGTTGGATCAAAATGGCCGTGCAAACGATTTTGACGTCCTGCAACGGAACCCGCGTGACAAGGTTGTCAAGTGCCGACTTCAGCTCCAAACCGTAATTCATTTCGTCAAAAGTCGCCCGGAACTCTCCGCCCACCGGATCGGCACACTCGCGAGATACAAGGCCCATCGCAGCATTCAAGCTGTGTCCTACGCGAAGCGCGCTCACAATGAGTTCGAGCGCCTCTGGGATACCTTCCTCAAACTTGTGCATGCGCATTTTCCGCTTCTGATATACCCAGCCTATCGGCCCCAAACCGGCAATCAGTCCAACAACCATTCCGAACAATACCGAGTCAGTCCGCAGATACACCAGGTATGCCGGCACGATGAAACACACACCGCAGAGAAGGCTAAGTCCGCCCACCGTCCACTTCACATTTGCCTGATAGAGGAGCCGGCGAATGCGCGGTGCAAGCTCAAGCTTAGACAGGTAGCGATCCAGCCAGGGAATCGAGCTCATCAGCTCGTTCTTACGAACGTCTACGATGAGGTCGGCCATCTCCGGCTTACCCACGGCGATCGCAGACTCAAGTCTGGTCATGATCGCGCGGGTTTGCTCTGTCGCTCCAGTCCCGCTGGCTGCGGCGATCAGAATTACTACCCCGAAAACTCCCAGAAACACGAGTATGACAATAATTGCCATATTTCCCTCCGCAGACGCTCTTGCTCAGTTCACTTCCGTTACTTTCTCAAACAAGCTCGGCGGCAAGAAGATGCCGGCAGTACGTAGTTGTTCGAGGAACTTTGGACGGATGCGACTGGGCACAAAAGCGCCCTGCACTCTACCGTTCGGCCCAATGCCTTTCTTTTGAAACGCAAAGATTTCCTGCATACTGATGACGTTCTCTTCCATACCTGTAATCTCGTGAATGCTCACGCACTTACGGGAGCCATCACTCAAACGGGAAGCCTGCACCACGATAGTCAGAGCTGAAGCGATCTGTGCCCGAACCGTCTTTTCGGGAAGGTTCAGGTTAGTCATCGCCACCATCGATTCAAGGCGGGTCAGGGCGTCGCGTGCTGTGTTGGCGTGGACGGTCGTCATCGAACCTTCGTGACCTGTGTTCATGGCCTGAAGCATGTCAAATGCTTCCTCGCCACGGCACTCACCGATGATGATGCGGTCGGGACGCATACGAAGGCAGTTGATAAGCAATTGCCTTTGTCGAATCGCGCCCTGACCCTCGACGTTGGGCGGACGCGTTTCCAGGCGAACAATGTTTTCCTGCGCAAGCTGCAATTCAGCGGCATCCTCAATCGTGATGACTCGTTCATTCTGAGGAATGTACTGCGAAAGAATATTGAGGAAGGTCGTCTTGCCGGCGCCGGTACCGCCTGAGATCAGAATGCTGAGCCGTGCGCGAACTGCCGCTGACAGCAACTCCATCATCTCCGCAGAAATACTCTTCAGCTGTACAAGTTGGTTGGCAGCCAGAGGACCAGTGCCAAAGCGGCGGATGGACATCGAAGGGCCATCCAGCGCCAGTGGAGGAATAATTGCGTTTACGCGCGAGCCGTCAGGCAAACGCGCGTCGACCATTGGCGACGACTCATCCACACGGCGTCCGACACGCGAGACGATGCGGTCAATGATTTGAAGCAGATGACGGTCATCGCGAAACGAGGCATCCGCACGAGTCAGCAAGCCTCCTTTTTCAATGAACACATGGTCCTTGTCGTTGACCATGATGTCCGAGATCTTCTGATCCTTCAGCAGTGGCTCGAGAGGCCCCAGACCAAAGACCTCATCCAGCAGGTCGGTCTGGATCTTCTCCTGTTCGTCGAAGCTGAGCGGCACCCGACGATCACTGATAATCTCGGTGATAATGCTCGAGACAGCCTGCCGGGCTTGACTGGAGTTGATGCGGGAGAGCTTTTCCAGATCGAGCTTCGACAGCAGCGTACGGTGTACTTCTGCTTTGAAGTTTTCCAGATTCATTGATTCCACGATGCGCCGTCCTCAATTACAAAATCCGTCAAATAACGGGGATTATTTGAAAAGGCTAAAGCCTTTTCGCTTTTCCGGCTTGGGTGGCATCCCGCAAGCCGCTCGTGCCATGTCCTGGAGTACCCTTGCAATGCTTGAATCATCGAGCGCCAGCGGAACCGCCTCGTTCTGCATGCGACGCACATTGTAGTAATCGCTGGGAATCTTCCACGCGATCGGCTTGGTAAGTGCCTTCTCGATGTGCTCTTCGTCCACTCCCATGGAGCTCTTCACATATCGATTCAGCACGATTTCGAGTTTGGGAGTTCCCGATTTGAAAAACTCTGAGATCAGCCGGTGCGAATTGCGCAGCTCAGGAATGCCGGCTTGCATCACCAGATAGGCCGTGTCAGCTTGCTCGAACCAGGCCGCGTCGGTCAGATCGAATCGCGATCCTGCATCAATCACAACATAAGCGAAATCCTGTCGAGCGACCTGCAGCATTTTGTCGATCGAATCATTGCTCGCCTGAATCTGAGGGAACCTGCCCGGGGCCGCGAGCACGGGAAGGCCGGAACTGTGGGTCGTCAGCAGCTTGGAAAAGAAATTCGTATCCATGCGGTCTGCGTTCTGCAACGCATCGGCCGTGGAGAACTGCGTGGTAAGGCCGAGGCTGAGGGCAGCGTCGCCGAGGGGAAGATCCAGGTCGATCAGGACGGCACTTTGCTGGCACTCCTGCACCAGCGCGACCGCAAAATTGCAGGCCACCGTGGTGACGCCAGATCCGCCTTTACCACCAAGAAACACCAGGATTTTTCCACCGGTCTTCTTTGAGGATTTACCTCCTTGGCGGCGTGAGGAAGCGCGTAACAATGCATCCGAAAGCGCTCCAGAGTCAATTGGATCCGACAGAAACTCTCGCGCCCCGGCTCGCATCGATCGAACCATTAAATTGGGATCGACCCGCGATGTGTACACCATCACCGTAGTTGCACTGTTCGCAGCGACGAACTCTACCAGCTCCAAGGCATATTCGACGTCGGACTCGAGGTCGATAATGACGGCATCGAACGCCTTCTCGCCCAGCATCCTGGGCATTTCTTTCAGAGTCGGGGGATAAGAGGAGTATTCCCGCACAATCGCGGCATGCGAGTTGTTCAATGCACTCGCAATTGTCCTTCTGCGCTGCTCACTAGGGCAGATCAGCGCGATGGACAGTATATTGCCGCCCAGCGGATCAGAATCGTGCATGTTGTCAGTCACAGAATGAAAGCTCCCAGGTTCTTTCGCCAGAGTTGCGGGGTAACCGAATTCGGGGCATTGTCAGCATACTGTAGTCGTTTTTCAAGTTCGTTCTCAATGAGAAAAAAAGGAAATGAGAGTACCGATAGCGATTGCTGGTGCATAAGGCATCTTGCGCGCTTTCGGGTTGGAGAGCTTGAGGTCTTCCGGCGCATGCAAACCGCGCTCTCTCCAGCCGAAAAGCAAATCTCCTGCTCCTGTAAACATCTCTCCCAGAAAGCCTCCGACGATGGCCCACCCAAGCGCCATGATTCCGCCTATCACCCCGATGAACACCAATGCGAAAACGAGTTGCTTCCACCAGATCCACGCTCCGATGGCAGCACACAACTTTACGTCTCCCATCCCCATGCCGCCCATCATCGCCAGCAATCCATAGATCAGGCCCCCAAGCAACATTCCGCACAGGCTCTGGCCGAGTCCATGCCACCCTGCCACCCACGTCGAAACGACAAGACCGGATAGTAGAAATGGAAAAACCAGCCAGTTTGGAATCCGCCGGCTCTGAATGTCGGTAATGGTCGCCACGACAAGTACAGCGAGCGTCGGCCACCAGGCATAGGGGTGTTGCAAATGTTGCAAACTTATCCTCCTCAGCTCCCCGTCCAGATGGCTGTCTGTAAAAAGCCATTCTGCCCCCATTTGTGCGCATGTCAACTCGCGCTGGATTCAGTGCGTTACGTTGGGGTATCGAGAGAAGTGTACACGGAAGTACACGTAGGGAGTACCCCTGTGCAATAAAGGGTATACACCGGAGTAATGCCCGTCGGTGGCTTTGCACAGGATGACAAATCCAAGTGTGACCATTCTTTCACCATCTGCCGTCATCTCGCCAGAAATAAGAAGTTCGCGGCAACCCCCAAAGCGTGCTATTTGACTTCACTTTCTGGTGAACATCCCCTTTGTGAGACGGATTCGTTAGCGTCTGTACCCCGGTGGGCACGACAAAGCTCTCACGTATCCCTGTTTGCTTTCTGCATTCGAGCCTTTATGGGGCATACGCCGGTTTGGCTTCGGGCGTTGTATCCTTCTTCTAATGTTCAGGCGACTCGCTTCTCTTATATTGATCCTGGCATTCGGACTATCGCCTGCACTCAGTCGCGCCCAGACCGATCCCGAATCCACTCCTCGACCTGCCTCCGACAGCCCAAGGACAATGCCGCAAGGGCAAAAGGTCGCTCCGGGATCAGTCTCCATTCCCGGCACTTCACCCACAAACGCCGCTCGATCCCCCCAAACCGACTCGCCCCTCGGCGACCCATCTGCCCCCGTTCAGCCTCCGCAGATTGTGGTTACCTCCGCGCCTGTCCAACCTGTTCCCTGGACATGGCATGATCGCGTGCTTTGGGGAGCTCTCCTCGTTCTCGTCATCCTGGGCTACATCGGCGTCCTGCTGTCGCTGCGAATCTTGAAGAACATTCAGCGGCAGACTGAATTCGGCGTCTCTGCCGCGCAAGCCGCCCTGCAGTGCGCCAATGCCGCGCTCGAAAGCTCACAGGCGATTGTCGATTCCGGCCGTCCCTGGATCGTCGTCACTGTCGAGCCTTTTTTGACCGTCGAACACGGTTTTAAAGTGATGGCTACGAACCGCGGGCGTACTCCGGCCCGAATCCTGGCCAAGTCCGACTGTGTCAAAATCGCCCCCGATGAAACAAAATTGCCGGCTACCCCTGACTTTGAAAGCGGGAAATCAGCGACGCCGTTTGAACCCATCATCCTGCTCCCCGGCGAATCTGCGGGAATCCGCCCCTTCCGCCGCGCGGATGTCCGCTCCTATTGCGCTTCCGATGAGCAGTTCAAGCGCGTGGAAAAGTGGGAAGAGAAACTCTTCATGTTCGGTCGCGTCATCTATCGCGACCTGATCTCGCCGCTGGATCAGCCGAATCATGAAACCGATTGGTGCTGCTGGTATGTGTACGGAGACAAAGACGCACTCGTGATCGCAGGTCCGCCGGAGTACAACAAGCACAATTAGCGCTTGCTCAGCCGGAACCAAAGGATCTCGTAATCCGTAGTGCTTGGGAGTACTGACAAGCAGAGATACCTGGACCCGACCACCGATCCGTCCGAAACTCGAACACCAGGAGTATGAATGCCGGTCGTTGAACTCGCAGGGGTAACCAAGGCCTACGAGAGCAAGGTTGCGGTTCGCGATCTGAGCCTCTCTATCGATGCTGGCCAGATGTTCGGCCTCCTTGGCCCGAATGGCGCCGGCAAAACCAGTTCCATCCGCATGATGATGGGCATCACCCTGCCCGACTCTGGCAAAATCAGCCTTTTCGGCAAGCCATTCGAGCGCGCCAGCCTTGAGCGCGTGGGTTACCTGCCGGAAGAGCGCGGTCTTTACAAAAAGATGAAAGTGCTCGAGCAACTCGTCTTCTTCGGCGAGCTGCACGGCCTTGCCGCCGCCGAGGCGCGCAAGCGTGCGACTGAGTGGGCAAAAAGGCTGGACATCGAGGAGTCTCTTCCCAAGAAAACAGAAGAGCTTTCCAAAGGCATGCAGCAGAAGATTCAGTTCATCGGGTCGCTTTTGCACGACCCCGGCCTTATCGTGATGGATGAGCCCTTTAGCGGTCTCGATCCCGTCAATGCCCAGCTTCTAGAGCAGACTCTTCTAGGGCTGAAAGACGAAGGCAAGGCCATCGTTTTCTCTACACATCGCATGGACCAGGTGGAAAAGCTCTGCGACTCCATCTGCCTTATCAATAAAGGTGAGGCCGTGCTTTCCGGGCGCGTGCGCGACATCAAGTCTCGCTACGAACGCAACCACGTCATCGTCGAATTCGAGGGCAGCGCCGACTTCCTCAACAGCTCCGAGATCGCCGAAGCCAAAAACTTCTCCGGGCACGCCGAGATTCGGCTGAAGGAACATGGCGACGCGCAGAAGCTGTTGCGCGAAGCCTCTGCAGGCGCACGAATTTTTCGCTTCGAAATGGTTGAGCCCTCGCTCGAAGAAATCTTCATTCAGACAGTCGGAGGCAAAGTCGATGCGTAATATCTGGCTGGTTGCAAGACGCGAATACCTCGAGCAAGTGCGCGGTCGCGCCTTTAAAATGACGACCTTCGGCGTGCCGGCGATTTTTGCCGCTGTCTTCGGAATAGGCTACCTATCAAGCTTGGGCCTGGGCTCTGGCAAGCACCTGGCGGTTGCCTCCAGCGATCCCCTGCTCGCAGCTGAAATCAAGGGACAGATCATCGGAGACAAGGAAGCCAAGGCCAGGGTCGACGTAATTGCGCCGGCAACCTCTTCAGATCGCACGGCCCTGATAAACGAGGTGCGGGCTCGGAAGATCGACGGCTTCCTGTGGGTGGATACGCAGCAAGGCCAGTTGCCTACGGCCACCTACATGTCCCCTTCGTCCGGTGACTTTATGACCGGTAGCCGCCTTCACGAAGCGGTCAATCACGCCATTCTCGATGCACGGCTCTCCAGTGGCGGAATGCAGCACGACGCGGCAGACAAATTGGTCGACGGTGTACACATTCAGACCTTCCAGGTGAAGAAGGACGGCAGCGTGGTGAAGAGCAACGCAGCTGTCTCGTTCTACAAGGGCTACATCATGGCCATCCTGCTTTCGATGACCACCATGATCTACGGCATGAACGTCGCGCGCTCCATCATCCAGGAAAAGACATCGCGCATTTTCGAAGTGATGCTTGCCATCGCCAAACCAACAGACATGCTTGCCGGCAAACTGATCGGCGTGGGTGCCGTTGGCCTGACGCAGATCGGAATCTGGCTGGTCGCTGGCGCCATCATGATTGGAACTCCGATGGCCGCAACTATGCTCTCGGGCGACTATGCCGTTCACGTGTCCGCCACAGAAGCGATATTGTTCCCCGTCTATTTCGTGCTCGGCTACCTGCTCTACAGCTCACTTTTTGCAGGCCTCGCCGCCTCATGCGAGACAGAGCAGGAACTGCAGATGTACATGCCGCTGGCCGCCGCGCCGACGTGGATAAGCTTCGCGCTTATCATGCTGGTCATCAACGACTCAAATTCGTTCTGGTCGGTAGCCGCTTCCTTCTTCCCGCCCACGGCTCCAATCATCATGTTCCTGCGCATGTCTTCCCAGATTCCGCCGGCATGGCAATTTGCCGTTTCCATCGGGCTTCTGGTTGTCAGCATCTTCATCGTTCTTTGGATATCGGCAAAGCTCTACCGCGTCGGCATTCTGATGTATGGCAAGCGCGCCACGCTTCCCGAACTGGTGCGGTGGCTACGCTACAGCTGAAGCATAAGCAACTCAAAAGGATTGCTGGCCCAGCATGCGATCTGAGAGTTCTTGTCCAGCGGGCAACGCGTAGAATCAGGGAAATGACCGACCGGGACAGAACTAAATTCACAGTAGGCCAGCGAATTGTGTTGGCCGTCGTTCCGCGGGTCGTATGGGCTCTGCTGTGGGTGGTCGGGCTGACTTGGCGTTTCGAAGTGATCGCGGAAGATGGCGTAACGCCGGTCGTCTTCGGGCAGAAAGCGGGACCCGAGATCTACTGCTTCTGGCACCAATGCGTGCTGCCCTGCACCATGTACTTTCGCCGCTCCGGCGCGGTCATCCTTATCAGTCGCAGTTTCGACGGCGAACTCATCACCCGAATCCTGCGCATGTTCGGCTTCGACGCGGTGCGCGGGTCGAGTTCACGAAGCGCCCGCGAAGGACTGCTCGGGCTCAAGAGTGTGATTGAAACTGGGCGCACGGCAATCTTTACCGCGGATGGGCCGCGTGGGCCGATCTACGAAACCAAGATGGGGCCAATCAAACTGGCGCAGACTACCGACGCGCCAATCGGTGCCTTCCACCTGCAGCCAGAACGCGCCTGGACGATGAATTCGTGGGACCGGTTTCTCATTCCCAAGCCCTTTACGCGGATCGTCGTGAGTTGGGCACAGTGGACGCGTGTGCCATCTGATTTACCGGCTGAGCGGTTTGAAGCCAAGCGCAAGGAGTTGAATGACGCTATCGAACGCGCGCGACTGCGGGCCCTCGCGCACCTGGGACAACAACCATCATGAGCGGTCTCCGTGTCATCGATTTTGACTTTCTGCTTCCCGAAGAACTGATTGCACAAGAGCCGCCAGCGGAGCGCGGGCAGAGCCGGATGCTGGCAGTGGACCGCGCCACAGGCGAGTTGGGCGACAGCCAGTTCACCGAATTCCCTTCCCTGCTGCGCCCTGGAGACCTGCTGGTACTGAATGACAGCCGCGTGATTCCGGCCCGTCTCTATGCCCGTCGAACGCTGCGCCGCGAGAAGGAAAAGCCCACTGGTCGCATTGAAGTAATGTTGACCGAACCCGAGGGCGACAATCGCTGGCACGCACTGGTGAGGCCGGGACGTAAAATCGCGATCGGCGAACAGCTTGTTTTTCCAGCGCAAGAAGGCGAGATCGTGCTCAAGGCCGAGGTTCTGGAGCGCGGCGAGTTTGGCGACCGGCTGCTCGAGTTTGCGCCGACTGAAGACTTCTTCGGAGTTCTGGACCGCATCGGACACGTGCCCCTGCCGCCGTATATCCATCGCGATGACGCGGCTTCGGACCGCGAGCGCTATCAAACTGTGTTTTCAAGAGAGCGTGGATCTGTCGCAGCGCCGACAGCTGGCCTGCACTTTACACCGCAAATACTGGACCACATCGTCGCGCGGGGAGTCGAGATTGCGCGAGTGACGCTGCACGTCGGGCTTGGCACCTTTGCGCCCTTGCGCGTGGAGCATATCGCCGACGTGCGCCTCCATCGAGAACGTTACAGCATTGCCACGGACACGGCCGAAGCCGTGAATCGCGCCCGCAGCGAGGGACGTCGCATTGTCGCCGTTGGCACAACGGTGGTGCGCACCCTGGAGTCCGCGGCGAAGCGCGCCGGATCTGCACCGCTGGCAGCTCACTCAGGGGAGACAGAAATTTTCATTTCGCCCGGGTTTGATTTCCAGGTGGTGAGTGCGCTGTTAACCAATTTTCATCTTCCGCAGTCGAGCCTGTTGATGCTGGTAAGCGCATTTGCCGGGCGGGAGCACGTGCTCGGCGCATATCGGCATGCTGTGGAAAGCCGGTATCGTTTTTTCAGCTATGGCGATTGCATGTTCCTCGCCTGAAGCGCATCAAAGTTTATGCATGGCCCATGCCTGAGTGACCACAGCTTTCGTCTTTCCGTGATACATCTCCACTGGGCCTTCAAAACCTCATCCCGCGAATTACGATAGACTTACGCGGAGTGCAGTTGCAGTAGGCCCATTGCAGCATCGGCTGGGTCAATAGGAAAACGTGCTGTCGCCAGTCTGCTGACTCCCCACTTTAAAGGAACAGTTCCTCGATGACAGATATAAAGGACAGGATTCTCGTTACCGGTGGCGCCGGATTTATTGGTTCAAACTTTTTGTTGCGCTGGATCGAGACCATGGGAACGCCGGTCGTGAATCTCGACCTGCTGACCTACGCCGGCAACCCCGCCAACCTTGCCGCGCTCGAAGAAGATAGACGTTACCAGCTGGTGCGCGCCGACATATGCGATGCGACAGCCGTAGCTGCCGCGCTGGAGGCGCATCGCCCTCGCGCCATCGTCCACTTTGCCGCGGAGAGTCACGTGGATCGTTCGATCGTCGATCCAGGTGCATTTATCCACACCAATGTACAAGGCACCTATACCCTGCTCGAGCAAACGCGGCGCTACTGGTCAGCCCTGGATGACGCGGCAAAAAAATCGTTCCGCTTTCTGCACGTTTCCACAGATGAGGTGTACGGCACGCTGGCGCCTGACGATCCGTCGTTCTCCGAAACCACTCCTTACGCGCCGAACAGCCCTTACGCAGCCTCAAAAGCTTCGTCAGATCACCTGGCGCGCGCTTACTTCCACACCTTCAAGCTTCCGGTGCTTACGACCAACTGCTCCAACAATTACGGTCCGTTCCAGTTCCCTGAAAAACTGATTCCACTCATGATCCTGAACGCCCTCGAAGGAACGTCCCTGCCGGTCTACGGCGATGGGCAGAATGTGCGTGACTGGCTGTTTGTTGACGATCATTGTTCGGCGATCCGCACGGTTCTGGAACGCGGCAAACCCGGCGAGACTTACAACATTGGCGGCAACAGCGAGCGCAACAATCTCCACGTCGTGAATACGATCTGCGACCTCGTCGACGAACTTCGTCCCGATGCAATCATAGGCCCGCGGCGCAAGCTGATCACGTTTGTGGCTGACCGTCCCGGCCACGATCGCCGTTATGCGATTGATGCGCGCAAAATCGACCGCGAACTCGGATGGAGACCTTCCGTCGATTTTGAGCGTGGCCTGCGTAATACCGTGGAGTGGTATCTGAATCACGCATCCTGGATCGAGAATGTGCGCAGCGGAGCGTACCTTACGTGGATCAAGCAAAACTATGAGGAGAGGATCGCGCAATGAAAGGGATCATTCTTGCCGGGGGCTCGGGAACCCGCCTCTACCCGGTCACGCACGTTGTTTCAAAGCAGCTCTTACCCGTCTACGACAAGCCAATGATCTATTACCCGCTGAGCACATTGATGCTTGCCGGGTTGCGAGACATTCTCGTCATCTCAACTCCCGGGGATACCCACCGGTTCGCCGAGCTGCTGGGTGACGGCAAGCGCTGGGGAATCAACCTGACCTATGCGGTACAGCCCAGCCCCGACGGGCTTGCGCAGGCCTTCACCATCGGCCGCGAGTTCATCGGCAACGATACTTGTTCGCTCATCCTTGGCGACAACATCTTTTACGGCCAATCGTTTTCGCGCGACCTGCAGCATGCTGCGACGCTCAAGAGCGGCGCACTGGTCTTCGCGTACCCGGTACAAGATCCCGAACGCTACGGCGTGGTGGAGTTCGACGCCGCTGGCAAGGCAATCAGCATTGAAGAGAAACCGAAACAACCAAAGTCGCGCTATGCCGTCACCGGCCTCTATTTCTACGATAACGACGTAGTGAAGCTTGCATCCTCACTCAAACCCTCGCCGCGCGGCGAACTCGAGATCACAGATCTGAACCGGCTGTATCTTGAGGCGGGCAAGTTGAAAGTACAGGTAATGAGCCGTGGCATGGCATGGCTGGATACCGGCACTCACGATTCGCTGTTTGAGGCAGGACTCTATATCCAAACCATCGAGCGCCGCCAGGGATTGATGATCGCGTGTCCTGAAGAAATTGCGTATCACTTCGGGTACATTACTGCTGATCAGCTTGAAGAGCTTGCAAAACCCGTGGCCAAGAGCGGATATGGACAGTATCTGCTGGCACTTCGCAATGAGCGGCAGATTTCCGCAGGGATTAGCGAGTTATGAACATTGAAGAGACTTCTCTACCCGGTGTGCAGCTGATCACACCGAAGATTTATGGCGACAACCGCGGCGCATTCTGGGAGACATGGAATCACGACGCCTTCGAGGCAGCAGGATTGCCATGCACATGGGTGCAGGACAATTTCTCCGTGTCGAAGAAGAACGTTGTCCGCGGCATCCACTATCAAACCATCAATCCGCAAGGCAAACTGGTGCGCGTTACGCATGGCGCGGTGCTGGACGTTGCCATCGATCTTCGCCGCAGTTCGCCGTGCTTCAGCGAACACGTTGCAGTAGAACTCAGTGGAGAGAACGGCCGCATTCTCTGGATCCCCGAAGGATTTGGGCACGCCTTCCTAGTGCTAACCGACGTGGCTGGCTTCGCATACAAAGTCACCGACCGTTACAACCCCGAAGGCGAACGCACCATTTTGTGGAATGATCCGGACCTCGCGATTGCCTGGCCCGTGGTGCCGGAGGAAGCAATCGTCTCCGATAAGGATGCGAAAGGGGCAACGCTTCAGACGGCGGAGGTATTTGCTTGAGTATTTGGCCACGAGTGCTGGTGACGGGGTCGGATGGGCAGGTGGGGCGAGCGCTGCTCGGAGCCTTCGCCGGCTCCGCCGAAGTAATCGCCTGCAACCGCGGTTCGCTCGATCTCTCAAACCCTGATGCTATTCGCGACAAAGTTCGCGAAGTTGCGCCAGACATCATCGTCAACGCAGGCGCCTATACGGCAGTCGACCGCGCCGAGAGCGAACGGGATCTTGCCTTCGCTATTAACGGGCGCGCCCCGGGCATTCTTGCCGAAGAAGCGCAACGCGCCAGTGCCCTCTTGATTCACTACTCCACCGATTACGTTTTCAACGGCTCCAAATCGAAACCGTGGGTGGAAGATGATGCGACCGATCCGCTTAGCGTTTACGGCGCAAGTAAGCTTGCCGGGGAGGAAGCAATTCGCAGTGCGGGCGGCCGATACCTAATCTTCCGCACCAGTTGGGTCTACGCGCCGGAGGGCAAGAATTTTGTCCTCACAATGCTGAGACTCGGCCGCGAGCGCGATTCACTGAAGGTGGTCGACGATCAGGTGGGGGCGCCAACGACAGCGGCGGAACTAGCGCGCGCGACGCATGCGGTTGTCACGGGAATTGTTGAAGGAAGATTTGGATCGCCTCCGGTGTGGACCGGCACTTATCACATGACTTGCTCTGGCAGTATCTCGTGGTGCGGTTTCGCGCGGGCGATTTTTGACCGTGTGAAGCTGTTGCGCGGAGGAAAGGCGCCGAAGGTCAATCCGATCACGACAAGCAGCTATCCTACGCCGGCAAAGCGGCCTTTAAACTCGGTGCTCTCGAACGAAAAGCTTCACCGTCACTTCGGCTTAAGGTTGGCGCCGTGGGAACAGGCACTCGACGAGGTTCTGGCGGCTATCGCAATGCCGCAGGCTTGATCTTGATTCAAAACGTGGCCTGGTGAGACGCGAGCAGATGCGCTCAAGATGCTGCGCAACAACGAATTTGCCGCGGTTTGGGAACTTTGCGCAGTTATTGCTCGTAACCAGCTTGATCGGACGTTTGGGGGATTTTTGTGCGGTGGTTCTACGATTTCTTCTTTCCAGTTGTTTGGATTGTCTTCCTCGTGTATTGGCAAGTCATGGCGCGGAACGTCAAGACGACACAGCGCCTTGAACCAGCCGCATTGCGTATCACGCGCATGTTGCTGTTTCTTATTGCGATCATTCTGCTGTCGTATCCGCGCATTCCGATTCCTTGGCTTTACTGGTCTTTTCTGACCTCCAGCGTCTGGACATTCTATGGCGGAGCCATCATCACCGTCGGAGGTCTGCTGTTCGCGATCTGGGCGCGCCTCCACCTCGGCCGCAATTGGAGCCGTTCCGTCACGATCAAGCAGGACCACGAACTGATTGTCAGCGGGCCCTACGCCCTGGTGCGCCACCCTATCTACACGGGCATTCTCACCGGGTTTCTGGGCACGGCCATTGCGACGACGCAGCTTCGCGGGTTGGTGGTTCTGGCGCTGATTTTTATTGCCTTGTGGGCCAAGCTCCGCCTGGAGGAGCAGTGGATGCGGGAGCACTTCGGCGATTCCTACGGAGCGTATTCGCGCCGAGTCGCCGCGCTTGTGCCTTTCATCCTCTGACGCCCCGAAGCGCAAAATAGCCAACCCGCCGGTCATGACAATGCTTCGATTCATACGACACATTCCAGATAGCGCTGAAATGCAAGGAATTCGCGCTCCGTCCTCCCTGTGCCAGCCAGCTCGCTGGAGACTCCGAGACTTGTTTGGACATAGCAGTTCCCGCTCGATACACTTGCACTCTACACTTTCGAATTCCCGAGGATCATGGCTAATTCCCAATTCAAGCCCTCTCCCCTTTCGCTTACAGGTTTCGTCTGGAAGAATCTATGGCGTCGCCGGCTCAGGACGCTGCTGACTCTCTGTGGAATAGGGATGGCGATTGGGGCATTCGTTGGTCTCGTCGGTTTTTCCAGTGCATTTGAAAACGCATGGCTTCGAATCTACTCAAGTAGTGGTACCGACATGGCGGTGATTCAACAGACTTTTTTGAACACCTCCCTGGACGAGTCTGCCGGAAAGACCCTCAATTCGTTGCCTTTGGTGGCGCGGGCTACACCCGTCATATTCAACTTGATGGACTTGACCACCGATGTGAATGCTCTGGTGTACGGCTGGAAAGCCGACTCGTATGAATTTGACTCGTTGCAGATACTCTCAGGGCAACGTTTTCGCGACGGCCACCCCGAAGTGATGCTGGGCGATCTACTGGCGGAAGATCTGAAGAAAAAGGTGGGCGATAAGCTGGAGATTCAGAGCTCGTCGTTTACGGTGTGCGCAATTTACCATGGCGGCTCTGGATTGCAGGCGGCTGCAGTCATCATGCCGCTCGACCAGTTGCAGGAACTGAGCAGCCTTCAGGGAAAAGTCTCGACTTTTGACGTTCGTTTACGTCCAGCGCCCGCCGGAGAATCGCAGGAGCATTATCTAAAGCGTGCCCAGGCCCAGATCGAAGCTGCGCTGCCGGGACTGCGAGCCGTTCCCGCCGCCGAGCGCGCCCATGGCAACCAGTTTGTTCAACTGGCGCACGCTTCTGCCTGGGGCACCTCTTCAATCGCACTCCTGATCGGTATTCTTGGGATCGCCAACACCATGGCCATGTCGGTTCACGAACGCACACGGGAAATCGGCGTTTTGCGAGCGCTCGGCTGGAAGCGAAGGCAGGTACTGATTCTCATCCAGCTTGAAGCGGCCATTCTTGGACTGGGCGGCGGTTTTTTGGGAATCGTCTTCGGATGGTGCGCCCTGCACATGCTCGCGGCCCTGCCTCAAACCGCAAGCATTGTTTCGACATCGGTTCCTGCGCTCCTCCTAATCGAATCGCTGGGTATCGCAATTCTCGCGGGTCTGATAGCCGGAGCGCTGCCCGCATGGCGTGCCGCGCGACTCTCTCCAGTGGCGGCGCTGCGGTTTGACTAGACTTTGTTCACGAGGCGCGACTAATGTCCTACCCTTTCAAGATCGCTATACATCAACGGGAGAACAGCCCGAAATCGATCGGGCCTTCAGAAACTGTTCGATTAGATCTGCTGCCCGTTGTGGTCCGTCGATCCGCTGGATGGTCCTCTGCAGCGCCCGGGCCGCATCGCGGTATCTGGCGTCCTGAAGCACGAGCATGACGGCCTTACGAAGCCTGGCTGCGTTCAGTCCCTCCCTTGGAACCACCACGCACGCTCCGCGAGCCTTGACCCTCGCCGCCACTCCGGGTTGATCGTTGGCGAGAGGCACGGCCACCAGCGGCACGCCCTGGCACAGAGACTCGAGAACGGTGTTGAGGCCGGCGTGAGTGATCACCAGCACTGCCCGCTTCAGAATCTCTAACTGAGGGGCATAGCTCACGACCAGCGGATTGCCAGCCAGTTGGCCCAGCGTTGCCAGATCGAGCCCACCACCCAGCGAAATCACTAATTGTGTGTCCAGTCCGGCACATGCCTCCGCGATCGTTCTAAAGATAGCTTCGGAACCGTTCTGAAGAGTCCCCATCGATGCGTAAATGAGCGGGCGTCCGTCGAGGCGCTCCCAGGGGAACTCGACTGCGGGGCGCTTTTGAGAGTCTACAAACGGCCCCGTATAGTGAAGCCCCGCTGGTTTTTCGCCGAAGTATTCGAACTCAAGCACCTCGGGCAATTGGGTAATTTGCGCCAGCGGCGACAGCGCTTCTTCAGGACGTCTGAAAGGCTTCAGTCCCCATGCACTACGCTGCTGGTTTACTTCCTTGAAGATAGGAGTAGCGATTTGCAGTAGCAGAAGCATTGCAAGTCGGTTCCGGAAACGGCTTATCCAATTCTGTTCAGCCGCCCATCCGAACCAGAAGGGTGGAAAGCGGTCATCCTGTACGAGCGGAGGAATCAAGGCAATGGAGATCCACGGCAGCCCTAAATAGTCGGCTACGTTTCCAGCGAAATCCGCCTCGTCTACCAGCAGCATTTCCACGTTGGCCGTCCTAACTGCCTCCGGCCCATCGCGCAATACCATCCGCGCTGAATTCCTAACTCGCCTTAAAGTGAATCGAAGGGCTGCGAATCCTCTTAGCCGGGCCAGATGCTCGTCCAGCTTTTGAAGAGAGCCGGGCGGGTAGTCCTCCATTCCAATCCTGCAAAATTCAATGCCCCCAGCACGGACACGTTCTTCGGTGTCGGCAATTCCGAAGATCACCACCTCATGCCCTCGCAGTTGCAGGGAGCGCGCTAAGGCGATCATCGGATTAAGATGACCGGTTCCAGGAAAACAAAATGCTCCAAATCTTGCCATTGCTATCTTCCATCATCCTCTTCGAAGTGCGTCTGGAACACTGCGCTGGCAGCGTCCGATTTCCGTTCCGAAGCCTGATTCGATATCCCGGAGAGTCTACGCAATCATATTGCGATTACAGTCAGATCGTCTCAGCAACTGACTCCTTTCAAGTTCAAGGTTTGTGTTCCCTTCATTCCGATCTGAAGATTCGTCCTGTTGCAATCATCCCTGCTGGAGTTTCAGCCGGCAATTGGTTCAGAATCGCCTGACGGCTACAGTACCCCCGTGTATACATTCAAGACGCCTTGTGCTTCCCCGTATCATCGCCGGGCAATTAACGTAGAACCATGGACTCCATCTCCGCCACTGAGAGCCCCGCGCACACCGAGGCCGTGCCCTTCGAAGCTGCCGGTCCGCTTAAGCGTGCTTTCAATCGCATCTTTACCCGGCACCTCATGAACATCGCTGTCCTGATGGCGCTCCCGGTGATTTTCACCAACACGCTCAATCCCTATCTCGAATGCGTGCGTGACCCAGATATCTGGTGGCATCTGGCGGATGCCCGTCAGCTTACCTCAACCCATCACTTCATGTGGACTGAGACCAATTCGTTCACGGTCGGTGGCCAGGCATGGGTCAACCCGGAGTGGCTCGCCGAACTGCCTTATTGGTTCAGCTACCAGGCCCTGCAACTGCGTGGAATCTACATTGTCGATTGGCTCATGATCTGCGCCAATCTCGTTTTCATGTACTGGCGCGGCTACCGCCGGTCTGGACATGCGGGCGCCGCATGGTGGGCCGCCGGTTTGGCATTTCTGCTCATCTCGGTCAACTCCGGACCTCGCACCATTGCCATGGCCTATGTAGCCATGTCCTCAGAGCTATTCATCCTTGAAGCAGCGGAACGCGGAAGAACGCGCGCCCTCTGGTTCCTGCCGCCACTTTTCTGCATCTGGGTCAACCTTCATGGCAGCTGGCTCATTGGCCTCGCGTTATTGGTCCTATACATTCTCTGCGGGGTATTTGGAGTCAAAAAAGGCGTGGTAGAGCAGGACGCTTTTACCCCCGTCGAACGCAATCGCTTTATAGCAATTCTCGGTCTGTGCGTCATTGCGCTTTTCATCAACCCTTACGGCTGGCACCTCGTTTGGAACCCAATTGACATGATGTTTAACCAAAAGCTGAACATCGCCAATGTCATGGAATGGCATCCTCTCGACCTGAGTTCAGTCGCCGGAATGGCCGCATTCGCAGCCATGTGCCTCATGGTTGTTTGCAACGCAATACAGGGACGCAAATGGCGGGTATATGAACTGGCTTTTGTCTTCTTTGCCTGGTACGCGGCGTTCGACCACATGCGTTTTCTCTTTATGGCGGCTGTTCTCACCACGCCGATGCTCGCGGTTGATTTTCGGCGGGCCTTCAACCTGGGGTCCGATAAGAACACGGTTCCGGCTGCGAACGCCTTTATGGTTGCAGCCGCTGCGGTGACCATTCTGGTGACGTTCCCCAGCGAAAAGAAACTGAACGACAAGCTTGGTTCTTTTTTTCCGATACAGACGCTTCGAGCCATCCAGCCCTCATGGCGCACTTTCAATTCGGATTACGTGGGCGGGATGATGACCTTCGAATCGAAGCCCGCGTTCATCGACTCGCGATTCGACGTCTTCGAGCACCATGGGATCATGGCTGGTTATCTCCAGGCCATGTATCTGGTCCGGCCGTTTGAGGTCTTCGATCAATACCACATCGACCACGTCCTAGTGACAGACACGATGCCCGTAGCCTACCTGCTAAAGCACACGCCAGGTTGGACGATCGTGGGGCGGGAAAAAACGGGGCAAGACCTTTACGTGATGTTTGCCCGAGCTCCGGGATCTGTTGCCGGGACATCGACCCAAAACGCACTTCAGCCGCCCAACAAATAAGAGCTCTTAGGTTGAGCCGACCACCAACCGATGAGTGGCGACGCTGTGAAACGGAAGTTCCTTCCAGGCGAAGCCCTTTTCCCGGTCCATCCGGGTTTGACGTAACTCCTTCTGTTTCATAGAAATCCTGCAACGAACGCTCCTTGCGGCAGAGCCCGGCTCGTGATTGAAGCAGGGACGTCTGCTTCAACCATCTGGATGTGACTAGCGTCACAAGGATAACGCCTGATTCCATGGAATCATCGTCTCCAAAGGTTCTTCTGTGATCGCCATGGCTACGCGTACGTTTTGGAGCGCTTCAGTGAATTACGATTCTTCCTCATTCGTTGCGGAAAAGGAACTCATAGAGGCGCTGGAGAAGCGTTCCTCCACGGTGATGTGCACCGAATCGCGACGCTTGTTCGTGCAGGGCGGCAAACCAGCCGGTCTGTATATCCTGCGTAAGGGCAGCGCCAGCCTCACGATGGATTCCCCCACAGGGGGGAGCCTGATGTCGCTCACTCTTCATCCAGGGTCGCTGCTGGGTCTCCCGGCATTGATCGGGAACGAGCCGTACACCATGACAGCCAACGCCGAGATGGGCGCGGAGTTCGGCTTCGTCACCCGCGAAGACTTCAACAGCCTTATGCTCACCGATCCATCGCTCGCGGTCAGGGTGTTGCGCGTCCTTGCAGCCGAAGTCCGTACGGCGCGGCACGCAATTTCCGAATTCTAAGCTTCGAAACCCGGGCTCTCAACAGCGCAAAGTCTTGCGCTTTTTCCCCACTCATCCCGTCCCTTCGATCTTCTCGATAGATGCGGTCGCCAGCGGGATCTTGCATGCAGTCTCACCCATGTCCACCTTGACCGCACCCACCTGTTTAGCGGCTGCTTTAGCTTCCTTTAAAAGAGGCTTCACGTAAGTACCTACCGCGATCACAAAGCTATTCATCGCCAGCTTGACGCGGTTGGGTGCGGCTCCGATCTCTTTGGTGACCGTGCCAAGCAGGACCTCAATCTCTTTCATGTCCAACGCCTCATCGGCCTTCAGCGACAGAAGCCCCGAGTACGTGCACCAGCCGCTGGCAAGCGACGGCTGGGTCCTTTGAGCGCATCCACTCAAGTGCCAGTTCCTGTGCCAGCGAGTTCTCTACCGCAAGCCAGGGCACTGTGTATTCGGAGATCATCTGCAGGCCGACCGCGCTTTTCGCTCATTTGTTCAGTTGAATTTTCGTCAATCTTGAGCCGTCGGCCACCAGACCGGCCAGGTACATTGCATCCATGTTGCCGGTCTTTTTCAATTCGGACAGGACTGCGGCAGCGGTTGGCATACGCGTCTCCTCTCTTTGGGTGGATTGCGACGGGGATGGCGATGATTATCCGATTTGCATGTCCAGAGCGCAAGACACCTGGAGAAAGCACGCCTCGAGCCTTGCACGGTGTGACATGGGAGTGGGATGTGCAGGCCCGGAATGCGTTAGCATCCTGAATGTGCCCGGCCTCGATAGTCCAGTCAAATTTGTGCGCGGCGTAGGTCCGCACGTATCCGAGATGCTCGCCGCCAAAGGTATCCAGACTGCCGAGGATCTGCTCTACCATCTCCCTTTTCGCTACGAAGACCGCCAGAATCCGCGGAGCCTTGACGAACTGAAACCCGGCGAGACGGCCAGCATAATCGCGGAGGTACGTGGAGCGGCTCTGTTGCGCACTCGTCGAATGCCGCTGTTCGAGCTGACGGTCGGGCAGGGGCGGCACGCGCTCAAATGTATCTGGTTTCACGCCGCCTACCTCGATGGAAAATTCCATGCCGGTCAGACCGTAGCGCTCTACGGCAAAATCGAGCCCTCCCATTCGTCCAGCGACTTCAAGATGATCCAGCCGCAGTTTGAGATCCTGCCCGACTCAAGTGACGATGCGGAAACACGCCTCCTTGAAGTCGGACGGATTACTCCGGTATATGAATCTCTCGGCGGAGCAAGGCTGGCATCCCGCTGGCAGCGCAAGGTGATCTTTAACCTCCTCGAGGATGTTCGCGGCAAAGTGCATGAATGCCTGCCCGCATCGATGATCGCGCGGCTCGACATGCCCAATCGTGAAGCCGCGCTGCGCGAAGTGCACTTCCCCCCGGAAGGCACTTCACTTACCCAGTTGCAATCCTGGGCCACGCCGCCGCATCGCCGCCTGATCTTCGAGGAATTGTTCTTCCTCGAGCTGGGCCTGGAACTGAAGCGCCGCCGCATGCGCGAACGCGCCGGGGTCGCCTTCGAAACCAATGACAAGGTCCGCGAGGCCATCCGCGAGGTGTTGCCGTTTCATCCCACCTCCGCGCAAAAGCGCACCCTTGGCGAGATCGTCACCGACATGCGCGCACCCAGTCCCATGCGTCGACTACTGCAGGGCGATGTCGGATCGGGCAAAACCATCGTGGCGTTGCAGGCCATGCTGGTCGCCATCGAGAACGGCTACCAGGCCGCCCTGATGGCGCCAACCGAGATTCTCGCCACGCAACACTTTCTCGCCGCACGCAAGCTGCTTGACCGCTCCTCGCGCAAATATCGCATCGTGCTCCTCACCGGTTCGCTCGATGAGGACCGCAAGCGCACCAACCGAGGCCTGATCAATCGCGGAGAGGCACAAGTGGTGATTGGCACGCACGCGCTGATCGAAGAAAAAGTCGAGTTCGATCGCCTTGGGCTAGTCGTAGTGGACGAACAGCACCGATTCGGGGTGCTTCAGCGTTTCAAATTGATGAAGAAGCCAAACCAGCCGGAGCCGGACGTGCTGGTGATGACGGCCACCCCAATTCCGCGCACACTCGCGCTGTCTCTTTACGGCGATCTGGACGTGAGCATTCTCGACGAACTGCCGCCGGGCCGCACTCCCATCGCCACGCACCGCGTGCCCGAGGAGCGGTCCGCCGACGTCTGGGAGTTCGTGCGCAAGCAGGTGGCCCAGAAGCGGCAGGCCTACATTGTTTACCCCGTAATTGAGGGCAGCAGCGATGACCAGCCGGAATTGGACTTCTCTCACGACGAGCGCATCCCGCCGGATTCCACAACTTTGGGTGCCCCATCCATTTCACAGACTCATCGTGAAATAAGTGGAAAAACCATCCGCAAGGGCAAAACCGCTGACCTCTTCCCGGGCGTCTCAGCTCCAAAGAACAAAAGCGCCGAGCTCAAGTCCGCCGTGGCGATGCACGAAAAGCTGCGCACTGGCCCGCTTGCCGGATTGCGCGTCGGACTTCTGCATGGCCGCCTCGACGCGGACGACAAGGAAGTGGTCATGCGCCGGTTCCAGCGCGGCGAGATCGATGTGCTTGTGGCAACTACCGTGGTTGAGGTCGGCGTAGACGTTCCCAACGCCACGGTGATGGTGGTCGAGCATGCGGAGCGTTTCGGCCTCGCGCAGTTGCATCAGCTCCGTGGACGCGTGGGTCGCGGCGCGGCGAAGAGCTACTGCTTTCTCGTTACCGGATCCAGCGTATCTGAGCAAGCCGAAGAGCGCTTGAATGCGATGGTTCGCACCCAGGATGGATTTGAGCTGGCGGAATTGGACTTGTCGATGCGAGGTCCAGGAGAGTTTTTTGGAACGCGTCAGGCCGGACTGCCGGAATTCCGTGTTGCCAACCTGGTGCGTGACCGCGCGTTGCTGGAGTTGGCCAAGCTTGAGGCTGAACGGTTCGCAACGGTCAAGCCCGGCGAAGGCAGCGAAGCTGAGCGGGCCAGGGTATGGGCACGGCTAAAACAGGCCTGGCAGCGCCGATATGGTCTGGTCGAAGCCGGATAGGGAAGCTTAATGAGGCGGTAAGTAGGAATCGTCTCTTTGCACTTGGATCGGAGACGTCTGAACTTCGAGATCGATACTTACAATTTCATCCCTGCATTCCTTCTGGACCATGCGCGTGCATTGGCACAATTCCGTAAAGCGCATGTGCGCGTTCTGACTCAGTTCAAGGCCTGCGGCAATCAGAATGCTGTAAATCTCCAGACAAGACCGCCGCTCAAATTCAAAAAGGATCTCGATCAGACCTGAATCGGTCGAACTTCGGCTGAGAACCCAACCTCCACAGCCAAGAATCGCGCCCGTAAGGGACTTCACGGCCCGGCTCGGTTCGTCCCTCGAGATAGCCCTCATCTGCAAAGCCCATGGAATCACACCCGGCTGGAGATCGTCGCGGAAGGTCGAAACCTGTCTCATGCGGGTGTTATCGGCTTTTTGGCGAGATCGTTCAAGCTGTTCGGGAGTGGGTCAGAAAGCCGGGTGGCGGGCGAGACCCGGCCGCCTTCCAGCCCCTGTTTCTGCTGTCCAACTAACCCCGCCGCCGGATGTTAGGTTGGTACACAGCATGATTGTCGGCAGCGGAATTGACTTGGTTGAAATCGTGCGCATCCAGCAGTCGCTCGAGCGCTTTGGCCAACGGTTTCTGAATCGCGTGTTCACGCCAGCGGAGCAGGCCTACTGCTTGCGCAAACGCAATGCTGCCGAGAGTCTGGCAGCCCGGTTTGCCGCCAAGGAAGCAGCCGCCAAGGCCCTCGGCACTGGAATCAGCCGCGGAGTGAATTGGCTGGAGATCGAGGTGGTGCGCGAACCAGGCGGGCGCCCCAGCATTCGCTTCCATGGCCGCGCCGCAGAGATCGCCGCGCATCTCGGAGTTGCCCATGCTGCCCTCTCCATTACCCATACCGCCGCGCTCTCCATGGCCAGCGTGGTCCTGGAAAACTAAGCTAAACCTCCCTGGACGCGTAAAGTGCTTATTTTAGGAGGCCTGTTGCTGGCATTGCTTGCTTCCCGCGAATCAATCCCAGCCGTTCCCAAGCTCCCGTGACTCCACTCCACGACCGAGCGGGCCTGGGTATAAGCCGGAGAGGGATAGGGCAGCTGCTAAGCTCTAAAATGCTCGGTAACTCCTGCCCTTTCTGCTATTCTCAACTCGATGGGGTGGGCTAGTCGGGTCAACTTCATATAGGGGAAATTCGTGCCGAGCCGCAAAGAGATTCAGTGGTCCCAGCTGAGAGTTGGCGCATTGGTCCTGGCGGCCATGGCGGTTTTGGTGCTCGTGATTCTTCTCATGTCCTCGTCAGAGGGCGGCCTGTTCACCAAGAAGCTGGTTCTTCGCACCTACTTCGATAATGCCGGCGGCCTGAAAGCCGGTGCTCCGGTCACCCTCGAGGGCGTGACTATCGGAAACATTACAAAGATCCGCGTTGTACCCGAGCGCAGCCCCAAGCCTGTCGAAGTCACCATGCGGGTGGGCGGCAAATACATTCAGGATCTGCACGTTGATTCAAAAGCCTCGATCGCGCAAGCCGGCGTCTTGGGGGATAGTTTCCTCGACATTACGTCAGCCCACGCCAAGGGACCCGAGCCGGGAAACAACGCCGAACTCGCCTCCGTCGAAGCATCCAGCCTGCAAGGTGTCATCAGCGCCAGCCAGACTTCCATCGAAGAAATCACAAAGCTCATGCGCAATTCCAACAAGCTGGTGGACACGCTGAACACCGATCGCGGCACTCTCGGCGGACTGATTAACGATCCCAGATTCTACGCGAAGCTGAATCGGATCGCGGACAATCTCGAGAAGCTGACGGGCGCCATCGGCAACGGGCAGGGAACGCTGGGCAAGCTGGTTAATGACGACACGCTGTACACACATGCCGATTCGGTGATCGAGAGGCTCGACCAGATCACGGCCGGAATTCAGAACGGTGAGGGCACAGCCGGCAAGCTGGTCAAGGATGACACGCTCTACAAGAATTTGAACTCTACGGTTACCAATGCGAATCAGCTTCTTGGAGACATCAACGCCGGTAAAGGATCGATCGGCAAGCTGGCTAAAGACCCAGAGTTCGCCAAAAAACTGGATGATAGCATCACCCGACTAGATAGCATCCTGACCGGCATCGATGAAGGCAAGGGAACCGTCGGGCAGCTCATGCAGAATCGTTCGCTCTACGATCATACCGACCAGACCATGGACCAGGCCCAGCGACTTATTCAGGCCATTCGCCAAGACCCGAAGAAGTACTTCGTAATTCGCCTGAAGGTCTTCTAGATCGATTGCATTGCAGCCGAACCAGCAGTTTCTGAGGAACTTCCGCCAACCCTACTGCGTTTCATTTGCATCGGAGGTCAGAATGTTCCCCAAAGCAAGACTCTCAGCAGGTTTCGTCTGCCTTTTAGCCGCAGCATGTGCTCTCTCATTTATTTCGCGTTCGCCACAAGTTGTCCGCGCAGATAACGATGCCGCACCAGCGTACGCGGCAAACGGCGACCTCCTGCCCCCCAAAAACTATCGCGAGTGGATCTACCTGACTTCCGGCATCGACATGAGCTATTCCCCAAAAGCCATGGACATGCAGGACCACTCCGTGTTCGACAACGTTTTCGTGAACCCCAGTGCCTATCGAAGTTTCGTGGCTACGGGAACCTGGCCCGACAAGACCGTCATGGTCCTCGAAGTCCGCGGAGCAAAATCGAAGGGATCGATCAACCACAGCGGTCATTTTCAGGACACGGAGATCATGGGTTTTGAAGTCCATGTGAAAGATGAGGCAAGCTTCCCCGGGAAATGGGCCTTCTTCGACTTCGATTCACCGGATAAAAACGGCACACTGATCCCCAATGACGCTCCGTGCTACACGTGCCACGCCGCTCATGCGGCCGTCGACACCACTTTCGTCCAGTTCTACCCCACGCTGCTGCCTATCGCCAAAGCGAAGGGTACCCTGGCCGCCGCTTACCTGAACGAGGAGTCAACGACCGGATCGAAGTGATCTGGTTGGCAGGGTCGAAGCAAAACAGACCCTAGCAAGAAGCCGGCTAGATCGACCAATTCATTGGCGTATCGGTGCTGATGGTTGGGCCAGACCCGGCGCGCTAGATCGACTCTTTCGCGCCGCGAAAAATCTCCCAGAACTGGACAAAGCACTTCAGACGCACCAGCTGAAAATAGTCATGAGCCACGAGGTAAAACACACCCGCACAAGCCCACACCACATGCAGCGCGTCGCCGCCGAGTTGATCGCTGAAGGGGAGCGGCGCAGCCGACAGCACCATTGCCACCACCAGCAGCGCCAGGTTCACGATTCCCATGACCATGCCGATCTCGACCAGCTCAGAGCTGAACAGCTTACCCAGACGCGTAGTCACACCAAGAGCTGAACCTGCGGATCGGTCTTCCAAAAACATCAGCACGGGTGCAACTGACACGATCCAACCCAGCAGCGCCCACACCGTGAAGAACGCGAGTGAAAGAAAAATGAGCCAGATTGAGAAGCCAATCAGGTCCGGCTCGGCGCCCGCGGGTAAATGCGTTGCTGCCACCCAGCTCACTGATTGAAACCATCCCCAGCAAACGCCGCCAAAGAGCACCAGCCACGCAGCCTGCAGCACCATCATCTGCAGTGGCCGCATGCGGGCCCGAGGCTCCATCTGTTTCAGTGCCAGGTTGCGCCCGAGACTCGAAATAACAACCCATGCGACTACAGCGATCGGCGCCAGCCACCGCAGTTCGTGTGCAATCAGCGGTTCATACTTCGCAAGAGCGCGGCTTAACTGTCCTGCCGCAATCCATGGATTCTGCACATCGATGTTGCTCAGTCCAGCATCCTCAGGCGAAAGCTGCGCAAACACATGTTCCAAGAGCCTCCGGCACGCCAGCAGAAACGGCACGCCGAAGAGCCACCGCCAACCCACTTCGATAGCAACAATCGATGGGTGCCGTAACATCCACCCCATCTGATCCACTAGCGTCTGTGTGCCGCGAATCTGCGCCGCTCTGCGATCTGCGATCACCTTTGTACCCACGGCATCGCGCATTACTTCACAACCAGGTTCACGGCTCGGCCCGGCACAACAATGATCTTTGCCACCATTTTTCCCGCGATACGAGCTTTCACCTTTTCGTCGGCCAGAGACGCTGCCTCGATCGCCTTGGAATCGGAACCGGCAGCCACCCGGACCACGTTGACCAGCTTGCCGTTAATCTGCACCGGAATTTCGATCTCGTCTTCCTTTGCCAAAGCAGGGTCGCTCTTCGGCCACGGCTGGCGGAGAACAGCGCCCTGGCCGCCGAGTTCCTCCCACAGTTCGGCCGCAAGATACGGAGCAAAAGGCGCAAGCAACAACACAAGCGTCTGCAGCAACTCACGCATCACCGGCGCGCGCACCTCGCCCGCGGCGAGTTGTGCATCAGCTGCCTGGAGCTCATTCACCAGCTCCATAATGGCCGCGACACAAGTGTTGAAGTGCCAGCGCCCTTCAAAGTCCAGCGTGATTTTTGCCGTCGTCTGATGCAGCTTGCGAAGCAGCTTTTGCGAAGTTCCGCTGGTCGGCGTTTCGGACTTGCTTTGCGCGCCTGTTCGAGCTACAGAGGCGTACTTCGTAACAATGCGCCACACGCGTCCCAGGAAGCGGCTCACTCCGGCGACACCATCTTCTTGCCAATCGAGATCGCGGTCAGGCGGCGCGGCGAACAGCGCGTACATGCGTGCCGCATCGGCGCCGAAACGGCCCACCATCTCGTCGGGCGAGACCACGTTGCCTTTCGACTTCGACATCTTCGCGCCGTCCTTGATCACCATGCCCTGAGTAAAAAGGCGCTTTGCGGGCTCGTCATTCCCGATCAACCCAAGGTCGCGCATCACCTTCGTCCAGAAGCGCGAATAGATCAGGTGCAATATCGCGTGTTCCACGCCGCCGATGTACTGGTCGATGGGAAACCAGTACTTTACCACTGCGGAATCGAAGGGTGCTTGAGTGTTCTTCGCATCCGTGTAGCGGTAGAAATACCAGCTTGAGTCGACAAACGTATCCATCGTGTCTGTCTCTCGCTTGGCCGGCCCATGGCATTTGGGACACGTCACATTCACGAAATCCGCCACGCGCGAAAGCGGCGACCCGCCCTGCTGCGTGATCTCAATCTTCTCCGGCAATAAAACGGGCAATTGCTCATCGGGCACCGGCACGATGCCATCACGCTCGCAATGAATCATCGGGATCGGCGTTCCCCAATAGCGCTGGCGGCTCACGCCCCAATCCTTCAGGCGAAACGTGATGGTCGCTTCACCGAAGCCTTTGCCGGCTGCGATCTCCTGCAACTTCTTCTGCGCCTCGTGGCAGCTCAGTCCGTTGAATTCGCCGGAGTTCACTAGCACGCCTTCTTCCGACAGAAACGGCAGCTCCGGTTCCTCCACATTTCGATCCGCAGGAGCGATCACACGCCGAACGGGAATCGCATATTTCCTGGCAAATTCGAAGTCGCGCGCATCGTGGCCCGGAACGCTCATGATCGCGCCCGTACCGTACTCGCTCAATACATAATTCGCCACCCATATCGGCACAAGTTCGCCGTTGTAGGGGTTGATGGCAAACTTCCCCGTCGGGATGCCGTGCTTCTCAATCGCGCCGATATCCCCGGTCTCCCGCGCGATCTTCTGCTCCTCCAGCAACTTCGCCACCTGCTCGCGCAGGCCAGCGTCATCGGCAGCCAGCGAAGTCACCAGGGCATGCTCCGGCGCAAGCTGCACGCTGGTCGCACCGAAGATCGTATCGACGCGCGTGGTAAACACGCGAATCTTCTCCTGCCGATTCTCGACTCCGAAATCAACCTCGGTTCCTTCGCTGCGGCCGATCCAGTTGCGCTGCATGGTACGCACTTTTTCCGGCCATCCTTCGAGTTTGTCGAGGCCGTCGAGAAGTTCCTGCGCGTAGGCGGTGATGCGGAGGAACCACTGCACCAGGTCGCGCTGCTCGACAATCGTGTCCTCGTGCCTCCAGCAGCGGCCATCAATCACCTGCTCGTTAGCCAGGACCGTTGCGCATTCGGGACACCAATTCACCTTGCTCTTCTTGCGATAGGCCAGGCCCTTCTCATACATGCGCAGAAAAAACCACTGATTCCACTTGTAGTAGTCGGGCAGGCAGGTGGTCACTTCTGTGGCCCAGTCAAAGCCCATGCCCAGCCGCTCGAATTGCCGCTTCATCCCTGCGATGTTTGAGAGTGTCCACTCGCGCGGAGGCGTATTGTTTTTGAGCGCAGCGTTTTCCGCGGGAAGCCCGAAAGCGTCCCACCCCATGGGGTGCATCACGTTGTAGCCGCGCATCCACATATGGCGCGCCAGCGCGTCGCCAATGGAGTAGTTGCGAACGTGACCCATGTGGAGCTGCCCGCTAGGGTACGGCAACATCTCCAGCACGTAGTACTTAGGCTTGCCGCACGAATGAGGCTCAGCCGCATACATTCCGGGGTCTGCGGCCCAGCGCGCCTGCCATTTAGGTTCAATTGTCGCCGGGTCGTAACGTAGGTCTTTTTCTTCCGCCATAACCTTTCAGTGTAAATGGAAAGGCTGCAACGGCTGTTGCGCCTCCGGGCGACCGCACGCCAACGGATACATCCTGTCGTCACAACACCAGCGCAGCCATCGAGTTTGTCACTTCGTCAGGCTCTTCAAAACCTTCACGTTCCGCTCCTCGTCGCCATCATCGTCCACCGGCGTCTCCGCGATAAACGCGCACTCTGCGAACCGGGGATCGTTCAGCAGCCAGCGAAATGGCTCAACGCCAATATTTCCCTGCCCAATATGTTCGTGTCGATCGAGCTTCGATCCGCGCACTGCCTTGGCATCATTGCAATGCCACACCCGGACCGCATCCACGCCAAAGGTGATGTCGGCCTGCGTGATCGTGTCGGCGTAGCCCTCGGCGGTAACGATGTCGTAGCCCGAAACGTGCGTGTGGCACGTGTCAAGGCAGACGCCCACCGGCGCGTGCGTTTTCAGCCGTTCCACCAATTCCGCCACCTGCTCGAAGTTGCCGCCCAGTGAACATTCCGAACCCGCGGTGTTTTCAATGAGGATGTTGAAATCGGTGCCCTGCCAGGGCAGCCCGTCGACCGCCTTTGCGATGGATTCCGCCGCCAGGTTCAGACCTTCATTCCGCGTCATTCCCTTCCACGATCCAGGATGCAGCACCAGGAACTCCGCTCCCAGCGTCAACGCCCGCTCAATCTCCCCGCGAAACGCGGCGACGCTCTTCTCCCGAACATCCGTTGTCTGACTGCAAACATTTACCAGGTAGCTGGTATGGATCACCAACGGACCCACGTCATACTTCGCCCGCAGCGCCCGCATCCGCTCGGCCTGCGCAGGATCCACCTTGGGCGCACGCCACATCCGCGGACTCGACGAAAAAATCTGAAACGTATTCGCGCCGATCTCTTTTGCGCGCTTTACTGCATTCGAGGCGCCACCCGCCGTCCCCAGGTGAACTCCGATTCGCTTTTTCATTCCCCGATTTTAACTGCCAAATGAGGCCTGATAAGTGCGCCGGTGCCCTGAGTCTCGATTCTAAGATCTGGTTCCCGCTCAGCATGATGCCGGATGCCCCATCCAAGCCGCGTCTTTTGCGGCTTGGGTGGGAAAGCAACGAACTCACCGGCTACGACAACACCTTCATCGCATCCGGATCCCACTTCACGATGGCGCCTCTTTCAATGCTCAGATTGCTCAGCAATGCCGCCCCGGCCGCGCGGTAACCGAACACCGCATCCTCCACCACCGGCTTGCGCGAACATACTGAGGCAAAGAAGTTCTTGAAGTGGTCGTACTGGTCGCTGTACCCCTTCGGCAACATGTACTTCTCTTCGCCGCCGAGAGCCGTATTGCCCGAGTGCGGTGGATATTTCTTCCGATAGTCCGCCTCAATCTGCTCCTGCATCGCCTTGGGAAACGTATCGATGGTAAGGCCCGGTTCCGTCTCACGTGGAACGCGGTTCAACGTCAAGCCCGTCCACCCAATCTGGATTGTGCCTTCAGAGCCAGTGAAAATCAGGCTCTCGCTCTCTTCGCCGCCGTCGACAAAATTGACGCGCAGGCTCAGGTTGAAACCCTCGCGATAGTCAAACAGCCCCAACATCACATCGTCCGCGTCACGGCCATCCTTCCAGAAACGAATTGCTCCGGTAGCCATACCACGCGTTGGTCCGTTCGTCCCGGTTACGAAATGCGTCCCACTGAAGAGATGCACAAACAAATCCCCGGCAACACCGCTGCCATACGCCTTCCATTTGCGCCACAGGAAAAACTGTTCCGCACTGAACGGAATCTTCGGCGCCGTGCCCAGAAAACGCGGCCAATCGCAAGTCTCCGTCGAGGCATCCGGGGGAATGGTGTAATTCCAGGCACCCATCGACGAATTGCGATCCCAACTTGCCGTCACCATGTTCAGCTTGCCGATCGCGCCCGATGCCAGTAGGTCTTTCGCCTTTGCATACAGCACCGAACTCACGCGCTGGCTGCCGATCTGGATGATGCGATTCGTCGCGCGCGCCGTTTCGATCATCTCCGGCCCATCGCTGTAAAGATGGATCATCGGCTTCTCGCAATAGACATCCTTGCCGGCCTTCATGGCGTCTACCGAGGCCTGCTTATGCCAATGATCCGGCGTGCCGATAATTACCGCATCGATGTCTTTGCGCGCCAGGATCTCGTTGTAATCGCGAGTCGTAAAAACATTGTCGCCCCAAACTTCCTTGCTGCGCGCCAGTCGCCCGTCGTAGCAGTCCGCCACGGCCACCAGCTTTACGCCCGGCACCTGCACCGCGGTGCGCGTATCCCCCATGCCTTGCCCTCCCGCACCAATCAGGGCGATTTGGATATGATCGTTCGCCGCCACCGGCTTCGCCGGCTCATCCTGCGCCACCAGCGTGTGGATTCCCTTCCCCGATACTGCCACGGCATGAGCAGCGCCCGCCAGCGACGCCGCTGAAGCCGCTCCCGCAACCTTAAGAAAATTTCGACGATTCCAAATCTGCACAGCTCCCCCATTCAGCAATCATTTCCGCCGCATATAACCATACACGGAGAATCCGGTACCCCTGTTATACGAGAGACGGTGTCATCCTGAGCGTAGCGGCCTTGGGGTCCCGCAAACGCCACGCGTTTCTGGGGTAGGCGAGCGAAGGATCCGCTTCTTGGCTGGTCGCCCAGGTTCTGATTTTTCGGATGCCCGAAGTTCTATTTGATGTAGTAGCTCCTCTGTTCAGCCCATTGCTCCGGGCCTTGCGGTTCCCACCAGTTCCGGCCATTCCAGACATTGACAGAAAGCTGAAAGAACTGGCTACATACCGCGCATTAAAGTTCATGAGGAACCCCATCCCCGGTCGGCCATGGCGGGGCGTCTCTAAGCTCCTTGATCGCACAATCACTACATACGTGGACCATTTTTCCGTTATTCGTTTCGGTACCAATCGCCGGACAAACGCAACATAGTCTGCGGGCGTTTCGAATGTGCGTCGTTCGGCGAAACCATCACACTCTGGACACATGCAGCCTCCCCACACTCGTCGCGCCGCTAATCGTCATCATCCTTCCGCAGCTTCCGCTTCTGCGTCAGCATTGCGGGCACCGGCGCCGAGCCCATCGTATCTTTCCAAAGAATCACATTCAGTTTCTGTGTGTCTGCGCGGTCCGCGTGCTTGAAGTCCATCTTCATGCTCTCTTCTGCTCCAACGACCTTCTTCGGATTCGCCGCAAAAATCAGCCCATTGTCGCGATTCGAATAATCCGTCGAGTATGCGGGCTGGTCCCCAGGCCCCGTAAACAGGGTTGAAATCATCGAACTGAAAGCATCGTTATTATTCATCGGCGGCAACCCCAACAGCGTCTCCATGGTGCGGATCACACTCACCGTCGAATAGAACCGGCTGTCGACAACCGGGCTGCCATCTTTTCCGTGTGGCGCATATTTGCTGACGACGATCGCGATGCTGCGGTGCGCATCCACATGATCTGCGCCCGCCTGTGCGTCGTCTTCCAGGATGAAAAACGCGGTGTCGTCCCAGAATTGAGAATGCGAGATCGCATCGACAGCGCGCCCCACTGCGAGGTCGTTATCAGAGACGCTCGCTTTGGGTGTCGGTTTGAACGGCACCGTTCCGTTCGTATGATCGTCAGGCAGGCGCAACTGGATGAAGTTGGGCATCGTGTCCTTGCCTTGCTCTTTGTCTGCCTCCCACTGCTTCAGGTGCCGCAGAAATACTTCAACACGAATCTGGTCTGGAATCGCAAGGTTAAAGTCCGGCGCCTCCGCTGCGAAGTGCCCCACCAACTCCGGCTTCGTCGCTTTTGCCGACGCTATCAATGGAATAGGCCACGGCCACTTGTTCACGCCTCCGCCCCATTCTTGAGGCAACTGCTCGCCCGGCGCGATGGCCTTGCGCTGGCATGACCGGCCGGCCAGCATCGGGCCCTGCTGCGGATTCACGGTCTTCACTTCGTCGCAGAACTCTTCAGCGATGTATTCGCCAAAGTGATAATAAGTTTTGTCGTGCGCGGCGAGATTCCCCCACAGATACCCGCTCGCAGGCTCATTCACGTCTGGAATCTTCTGCTCCAACGGCAGGCCGTCGGCGACCACCCCCTCAAAGTCATATGTGCGTTCTCCACCGCGATAAGACTGCTGCCAATTCTTTTCCAGATAGTCCGTTCCAATCGCAGCGTTCGACCACACATGGCCGTCGCCTGAAACTTCGCCGGAATCGTAGAAGTTGTCGAGAACGCCAAATCGCAGCGCCAGTTTGTGCAGGTTCGGCGTTATATTCTGCCCAAACATCGTCAGGCTCTTATCGCCATTCCCAACCGGCTTTCCGTTCTGTTCCAGATCGCCGAGAATCTGATCGTAAGTGCGGTTCTCCTTGATGATGTAGATGACATGCTTGATGCGATTGTGAGAGCCGTCGGCAAACTGGACCTGCTCCGTCGCCGCCTTCATGCGGTTTGACTCGAGGACTGCCTGTGTGAAATCGGCGAGATTCTTTTCTATGTCCGTCTCGTTCAGCACCGCCAGGGACCCGTACAGCAGGGTCGCAATGTAGTTGGTCTTTTTGGGCATGCCGGGTTCGCGCGGCGCGTCAGTAGGCGGATACGGATTCGGGCCAGTACCCTTCCCTTTCGCAGTCGCTACAAACAGCCGGCCGCCTGGCGCCGCCGGCTGAAACGCCATCGACATGGGCATCCACTCTGTAGGAACAAATCCTTCCGGCTCAACCATGCCGGTATGCGACGTTTTCGCAGTCAGCTTCCGGGTGTCAATCACCGCAACTGCATCGCTCGCCATATTTGCCACATACAGGCGGCTTCCAGTTCCATTCAGTGCCAGCGCCACTGGCTCCGCGCCAAAGTAGCTCTGCCCCGGCAGCCGCGTATCGAAATACCCCTTCACCTTGAATTGTCGAGCAGCAACATTCACCGCCGCGACAGCATCGCGATTGGCCAATGCGACGTAGAGCGTCTTGCCATCTTCGCTCAACGTGAATGCGCAAGGATGCGTTCCCGGCTTGATCGGACTCGTCGGCTTCAATAGCGCCAGCTTGCGCCGAACCGCATTCTTTTCAAGATCAAGTTCCACGATCTCCGACGCATTCCACAACGCGACAAACGCTCGCCGCCCATCCTTCGAAATCTGCAGCGCAATCGGATACGTCGACGGCACCGCATTGCTCTCCATTAAATCGAATCGATGCTCAATCTTCCCCGTTTCCGGATCAATCAGAAGAACATCGTCGGTCAGGTTCTCTGCCACCAGCAGCTTCTCAGCGCCTGCCTTCTCCACAACCGCAATGGCCGCTGGAAAAGGTACGCCCTGATTTCCATCCACTTCGCCAAGGAGTTTTGTATTCTGGCCCGGCGCAAGCTGATCAAGCGGCAGATGGATCAGACGCTCCGGCTCAATCTTGCCCGCAGTGAATCTGTATACGAGGATGCCGCTGCCCGCATCGGCGATGCCGCGTAAGGGTGGATCTTTCGCCAGCGGATCCGACTCCGAACCGATGCTGGCGTATACCTGGCTGCCATCTTTGTTGAAAGCAAGGCCTGAATACAGCGTCTGCCCGGCGCGCACCGGAGTTCGGTCATCGGGAAAGTCGCTCAACGTTCCCGTCTGCGTATCGAAGACAGCGAGCGACTGCAGGTATTTCGATTCGTAGGTCCCATAGCCGGCGTTCACCGTAACCACGTAGCGCCCGTCCCGCGAGATCGCCATCGACATCGGCAAGCTGTTCAAGCGTTGCGGACTGCCGGGCACTGGCTCGATCAATTGTTTGCTCGATGGGAGATCAATACTCTGCGCAACGTTCGTCTGCGCTCCAACCATCAACAAACCGCCAGCCATCAGAAACAGCACCGAATTCCGCATGCCAAAACGATAACAAACCCGGGCGCGCTGTCACGCTACACGCCGATAACAACCGCACGCCCTGACCTGCGATCGGCAATAAACGCACCCCCCGCATTCACCTGCAATAATGGATTGCCATGCAAACGGTAGTGACCGCAGAAAGACTCTGGGACGGTAACAGCCTCCACCAGCATCCCCTCATCCTTATCGAAGACGGCAAGATCGACTCTATCGCCAGCCGTGAAACCACCCGGTTGCCTGTCGGCGCCTCGGTGCTCGACTTTCCCGGCGCCACGCTCGGTCCTGCATTTTTCGATGTACACATCCACGGAGCCGCTGGTCACGACGTGATGGAAGCAACTCCCCAGGCCCTCGAGACCATCGGCACGTTTCTCGCATCCCGCGGAACCAGCACCTACCTCGCCACCACCGTCACCGCATCGCTCGACACCACACTTCGAGCCCTCGAAGGCATCGCCAACGAAATTGCCAAGCTACCCCCACCAGGCCGTGCGCGCCCCCTCGGAATCCACCTTGAAGGCCCATTTCTTTCGCACGAGAAACGTGGCGTGCAACCAGCAGAACATCTCCTGGCCCCCAACATCGCCACGTTTGATCGCCTGATCGATGCTGCCCATGGCCATGTACGCCTGATGACGCTTGCGCCCGAACTTCCCGGCGCAGCCGAACTCGCTGCACACGCCACTTCGCGCGGAGTGCGTGTATCCATGGGACATTCAAACGCCACTGCCGCAGAAACCCGCACCGCCATCGCCGCTGGCGCGGTGAGCGCCACGCACACGTTCAACGCCATGCGCCCCCTCGATCATCGTGAGCCTGGAGTCCTCGGCACCGTTCTGACAAACGACGATCTATTCGCCGAATTGATCTGCGACGGCATCCATACCGAGCCTGAAATCGTCCGCCTGTGGTGGAAAGCCAAGGGTCCCGAACGCGCCATCCTCGTCACCGACGCCATGGCCGCCGCCGGAATGCCCGATGGTGAATATCAACTCGGCGGATTTCCTGTTCAGGTCAAGGACGGCCGCGCGACAGCACGTGGCGTTCTGGCCGGCAGCGTCCTCACGCTCGATCGCGCACTCGCCAACTTCATCAGATTTACAGGTGCAAGCATCGAGCAGGCCTTGCGCCTGCTGTCTTCAAACCCCGCCGAGATGACTGGGCTTGCTCATCGTGCAGGGTCTTTGTCCCCTGGAAAATCCGCAAATCTCGTCGCGATTGATGCGACAGGGAAACTAGTCGGCTCGATTGTCGGTGGCCACCAGGCAATCTGATCTCTCGGTGGACTCGCGCCGGCTCGTCACTTGTTCTGCGCCACCGCTCCGCCCGCCTCCGGTTTGACCTGGTCCACGGCTACCTCAAACGACCCGATTCGATCATTTACCGTGTCGTGCAGACCAAGACGCAGGAAGTAGCTCCCTTTCGCCGGAACAGCAATCTCATGATGCTCCGTCAGCCCGTGCAACAACATATCCTGATACTGCGCTTCGTCAATATCCAGATTCTTTGTTGTCAGTCTCGAATTCACGTTCTGTGCCATCGGATCGTAGACAACGCTGACAAACGCGATGCTGCCGTGGCGCAGCCCGTCTGGTCCCTTCGTCAGTTGCAGTGTCTTCGCATCCGCGGCGAACTCCACGGTATAAGTGTGAAACGGCTTGTACTTCCAATCCGCGGCTAGATAATTATCCTGCGGCCACGCATCTCCCTTCCTCAGCTGTTGCAGCTTGTCGCCTTCGGCCACGCGAGCAGTAAATACGATTTCCGTAGGTGGAACGGCCCCAAGCATCATCGCCTCTTCAAACCCTTCCCTGGGAGGACCGGGTTTCTTTGCGTCTGCCGGCGCGGTTGAGGACTGCGCAGATTTCGCCGCCGAGTTGTTCGTAGAGGCGGGCTCCCGGGCTTTAGCCGCGGGAGTCTCATCGATCTGAGAATCGCCATCGGCCTTCCCGTTCTTCAAATCATCAAGTTGTTTCTGCTCCTGCTTCGTTCGATCCACCGCGAAGTAGCCCTGCCTGTACTGCAGCTTCCCATGCGCCTGCTTGAGCTCAGCTTTGATGTGCCGGAGTTCGCCATTCCAGTTTTGGTTGGTCGTCGCGTAGGTCAGCGTGTAGTAGCTCGATCCGTTGTCTTCGATCTCCGTTATCTTCGCGCCTAATCCATTCGAGTTGTAATACGCCAGTCCGCCTGTCGTTTCCGCAATCGTGTCCAGCGCCAGGTGCTGAAACGCCTGCCCTGTTTCGAACTGGATATTTGCACCCGCTGCCGGTGGACCATTCGTTGCCGCGGAGTATTGTGGTGCAGCCTGAAGCCCGCGCGAGTCAATGGGGTAAACGGCAACGCGGCTCAACGTCAGAGCCGCCGTCAGGTCATGCGGATCTCCTTCGAGCAACTTGAATTCGTCGTTGAACGGATCGCCCATCGGCGCAAGCGTCGTCGTCTGCGGCAAAGCGCCGGTAAACCAGATCAGGTTCTTGCGCCCAGGAAACGCCGCAAGGTATCGGCCCAGCAGTTCAAATCCCATTGATACTTCGTTGATCCGATACTCGAGATATTCTTCCCGCGTGGCTCGCACCACGTTGGGCATTGCCGGTCGATTGCGTTCGCTCTCAGCCGCGGCTGCAAGCACCTGCGGATCCGATGTGAATCCCTGGACCATGTGCATTTTTGTGTCGCGTTCGAAGATGGCAACCGGCCCTCCCGGCTGCATGTGCTTCAGATACTTGATCAGCGCGAGCCTTACCGACATCTGGTCGTCTAGCCGCGTATTCAGCGCATCCATCAGAATCACCGTGTACGCATTGGTGTTTTCCGCCGGGATGTAATTTGTAAAAGTGTTCGGAGGCAACGACGGATGTTCCACCGCATGCGCGGTCATCGCCACCGTCATCGGCTTGTGCTCCTCCAGGCTCGCAACCACCTGCGGCTTTCCATCCTCGAGCACCGTAAAATCGGATGCCTTCAACCCGCTTACCGCCTGCCCGCCGTTTGTCACCACAATGTCAAGCAACACCTCATGCGTTGTAACAGAAAGCGTGGGTGCAGGTTGCGCGGTGTCGCTCGATGGGGCGGCGGTTTCCTGCGCCCCGACCGTGATCACGAAACCAACGAAAAACGCCGCGATGCATATTCCATGAATCGGCTGGATTGCTCTGACTTCTCGTCTGAATCGGAACCTGGGCATCGATCTTTTGTGCATTTGCACCCCGCGAACGGAACATTTCCTGACCCACAACACTCTAACGCGTCCGAATGCAGTGCATGAGACGAATTTTCGGTGGAGTTGCGCTGAAAATGAAATTTGGATCACACTTTGGCTAACTGCTGAGCACGCCACACTGCGCCGTCGATCCCGGCCACTTCCGCCTCGCGGATGGGCATCTCCGGCGCGCATGCATGCAATCCTGCAAAGAATTGCTCCCTCACCAGCCGAGCCTTCCCCACTACGCTTCCGATCCATGCAACCGGGACTTCCATCGCGAGGTTATGTTTGCGGCGCAGCTTTGCCCGCACCAGCAGCACGCTGTCCACCAGGTCAACCGCTGCCTGCCTCAGCACTCCGAGCGCCACAGCGTCTCCCTCTTCGGCAAGTTGGCTGATGGCTGGAGCCAGCGCTGCAAAATCCGGCCCTGGTGTGCTGTCGCCAAGGTTCACAAGTTCCTCGATCGATCTGGTTCCCCAGATACTACCCACCACTTCGAGAATCCGCGTCGGCTCTTCGCGATCCAGCGCGTTGAGCGCCCGCCGCACCGCATGTAATCCAATCCAGTAGCCCGAGCCTTCATCGCCCAGCCGCGAACTCCATCCACCCGCGCTCTCGCGGCCGCCATCCGGCGCTCGGCCAATGCAGTTTGAACCCGTGCCCGCGATTTGAAGAATGCCCGGACCGCCTTTGAAAGCTCCGTCCAACGCGATCACTTCGTCTCCCACAACTTCCGATCGCTCCACACTGAAATCGTCAAAGACCGCCCTGATCCATTCCTTGACTCCGGGCATCGTGGCACTCGCCACGCCAGCTGATGCTGCTTTCACGCCTGCCAACCCTGCCTGGGTGAACACATCTTTCAAAAGCGCGCGCAGATTCGCCTCTGCCACCTCCGGGCCAACGCGCAGCCGCTTGATCGAACCATTTTCGCCAAACGCCAACACCTGCTCTCCATCAACGAGGGAGGCACGCGTCCTTGTCCCTCCGCCGTCAATTCCCAACACTGCGCCCATTTTTCGCTTACTCCTGTTTCGACTCGTCTGTGGCCTCTTTGCCGTTGTCTCGCAGTGTGCCTGCAAGGATGTTGAGGCTTCCATCGCTCTTCGGCGCACGCAATCCAAGCATGTGCGCGATCCACGGATACAGATTCACATTCTCGAACGGCGACACTGTTTTTCCCGCGACAATATCCGGACCAGCAGCGAAGAAGCTCGCCTTCATTTCCGGAACCTTGTGCGGATCAAATCCGTGCATGCCGGTCTCTGGCGGATTGTCGGGTCTGTCGCCCTGGGGCTTGTGAGCGCGAATGGCATACGGCCCTGTCGCAACAATCACCGGGTCGCCTTCGCGCGGATTCTGGTTGTAGTCCAGCCCGGCCGGGACGTCCTTGCGCCGATAAGCCACAAACTGCGACGACGCCTGCTTCAGCTTGTTGTATGCGCGAACACGGTCCTCTTCGGTTTTGCCATAGAGCGATGGGCCAACAGAATCAAAGCCCCTCAAGTCGGCAAACTCATCCAGATTGATCCAGCCGCCTTCCACCTTCGCCATGCCGTGATCGCTCACTACTATCAGGTCGATAGGCAGCTTCGTCGAGTTCAGTGCCTTCCTTAATTTGCCGATCATCGCATCCATCTTCAGAGCGGCAGTTTTCGTTTCCCGCGCGTCTGGTCCGAACTCGTGCCCCTCATGATCGGGCTCTGAATAGTAAATCGTGATAAAGTGCGGCCGCTCCGCTGCGGGCATTTTCAGCAGGGCAACGGCGTCATCAATGCGCGCTTTCTCAACGTCATCGGTTGCCTGCGTTTTGTTATCGAACACCGCATACCACGTCGGCCGATGCCCCGCGATCTCTGCCTCAGATCCCGGCCAGAAAAGGCACGCCGCACGCATGCCCTGGCTCTCGGCCAAGCTCCACAAGGGCGTGCCGCTATACCAGCTTCCGTCCTGCACAACCTTCGCATCGCCAATCGAATAGCGCGCGTGCTTCGTCTCATCGTAAAAACTGTTCGCCACAAGCCCATGGTGTTCGGGATACAAGCCGGTCACGATCGTGAAATGGTTGGGAAACGTGAGCGAGGGATAACTCGGCATCATTCCTTCGGGCGCCCACGTGCCTTTTTTCCCTAGCGCCAGCAGGTTCACCGCGCCATCGCGCTTTGCATAGTCCCAACGAAAACCATCGAGCGACACCAGCACAACGTAATGCGCCTTCTGCGCTGCGGCTGAATTCGGCTCACTCTCGACATGCACCAGCGGCAGCGCCGGATTTCCGCCCGCTATTGGTTGCGCCTGCTGCGCAACAAGCGGCAATGCCAGCGCCAGACACAGGGTTACGGCGCGCTTTGAAGCCCTCAAAAGCATTCTTGATCTCCCGCATCAGCTTATCGCAGGCACGCGGGAAATCTGAATCAGCTCCCTGCGGCCTCTGGCGAAAGATCGCGATTCGAATCATACAAAGAAACTTTGACTGGCCTGGGGGTATTCGATGCCTCCGGTTCGGTGAGCGTTGCCGGGCAAGCGCGCCGCCTGATATTGAGGTCGAAGATCAGGCGTGCCCACAATACTATGTGCATAAGCGATACGCCCTGCGTGCCAAATCAGGCTCCGTAGTATAGAACTCAGAATAGACCAGTGCGCAATTTCGAGAAAACCCGAACGGAATTCCAGGAGATACTCGCCAAGCCCATTCGCGAACTGGGGCTCAAGCTCGAGGGTTCTCCGCTTGAACGATTCGTTCAGCAGCTTTATCGCGAACTGGAAGCCAAGGGCATCCACAAGTTTCGGCCGCTCTGCTATCTAACCGATGAATGGGGATGTCCCTCTGGCGAGCCCGTCATCGGCATTCCCTTCTACCTGGCCAACCCTGACCTCGCTCAGCTTGAGCGCGATATGAACGACCTCGAAGATGCACGCGAAATCATGATGTACATGCGTCACGAGGCCGGACACGCATTCAATTACGCATACCAGCTTTACAAGTCGGCTGAGTGGCGCGATCTATTCGGTCCGTTTCGCCGCGCCTATCGCGATAATTACCGGCCCATACCGTTCTCGCGGAAGTTTGTTCGTCACATGGCGGGGTGGTACGCGCAGAAACATCCGGATGAAGATTTTGCCGAAACGTTTGCGGTCTGGCTCACGCCTCGCTCGCAATGGCGAAAGCGCTATGAAGGCTGGGGCGCCCTGGCCAAGCTTCAATACGTCGATCGGATGGCGCGAAAAGTCGGAAATGTCGAACCCAGCCGGCGCCGCGGCCGTACCGACATCACGGTCGACGAAATGGAATCGACCGTCGGAGAGTTCTATCGTCTCAGCCTGCCGGAAGAGATTCCCGTGCAGGAACTCGCGCTCGATACCGACCTGGCCGACATCTTCAATGTTTCCCCTAAGCGACGTACGGGCGTGCGACCCGCACATGAGATGTTGAGTCAGCATCGCAAAGCTATTGTCGACAAAGTCGCATATTGGAGTGGCGTGCAGCGTCCGATCGTCAACGGACTCGTGGAAGCCATTTGCAAACGTGTTGAGGAACTGGGTCTGCGCGTGGATATCCGACGCGAGTCTGAGTACCTCACGGAGTTCACCGTCTACACAACCGCACTCTCAATGAACTACCTGATTCGTGGGAAGTTCATTCATTCCTGAGGAATGCCGGCAGCTGCCGACCGTCCGATTGGAGGCCATATGGCTGGAAAGTTGAAAGTCACCGTCCTGTACGACTTGTGGGAAGAAGATCCTGCAGAAGTGCAAGAAGAAGTTCCCGAACCGCGCAAGCGCAAAGGGCTGAAGAAGCGCAAGAAAAAGCTGGTAAAGCACGACCGCGAAGAAATCTTCGAAGCCTTGGGGAAGCTCGGCCATGAGCCGTCGTATTACGTTCTCAACGGCCGACCGCAATCCCTTCTCGGACTCGCCAAGTGTGGCGCCGACCTCGTTTTCAATCTCACGGAGTCCTATGCTGGAGACGACACCAAGGAGATGCAGGTCACGGCATTCCTCGATCTGCTCGATATCCCCTACACTGGCGCGGGGCCGCACGCGCATATTCTTGCGCAGGACAAATCAATCGCCAAGAAAATGTTCGCCTTCTACGGAATTCAATCGCCCTACTTCGCTACAGCTTATCGCGGCAATATCGACCACGCGCACGATATCTCATTCCCACTTATTGTGAAACCCACCTCCGAAGATGGATCCATCGGCATCGATGCCACTGCGGTGGTTACCAGCGTGAAGGAATTGATGGAGCGCGTCGCCTATATACAGTCGGAATTCGATTCTCCCGCCTTGATCGAGGAGTACATCGAAGGACGCGAGATCTATGCCTCCATCCTTGGCAGTTACGAGAGCGCACATGCACTTCCGCTTGTGGAGCTTGATCTTTCCAAGCTTCCCAAGGGCATGCCTAAAATCGCCAGCCAGGATGTGAAGTTCGAGAAAGATACTGAAGCCTATAAGCTGACGAAATCGGCGATCGCCGAAGACCTCGATGAGGAAACCGTAACCAAACTCGCCGAAACCGCGATCAAGGCTTATCGTGCCGTCAAGCTTCGCGATTACGGACGCATCGACATGCGCGTATCCAGCAAAGGCGAGGTTTATGTCATCGAGGCGAACCCGAACCCTTGGCTGTCCAGTGGACAGGAGTTTGCCATGGCCGCGAGAAAATCAGGCCTCTCTTACACCCAGATGATCGCGGAGATCGTGGACCACGCGATGGCCCGGCAGGCGTGAAAGCTTGCGAAGAGTTCGAGTGAGTGGAGGCACATCGCGGGCCCAAATCTCGCGTTCTGAGCAGAATTACTCGCTATCGTTAATGCCTTTTGGAGTCGCTTCGGATCAGCCGACACTCATTTAGGCCTTCCCAGCCAGGCGTATTGCCATGCAACCGATACATTCTGGTAGTTGCCGCCAAACTGGATATGAGCACCGTCGTTATAGCTGAATTTCAGAGACTGGTGATGAGTGATCGGAATCGCTGCAGTGGCTCCAACTCGCGAGTTCTGTTGCTTTGTAAGCGAGTTTTCAATGCCAGCGATGGTCGTTGTTCCACCCTCCCAAAAGTTGCCATCGAGCGACACCCAGAGCCCTCGCTTCTTGAAGTCGTAGCTCAAATGCCCTTCAAAGGCCACCATCGGGCTTTGCGTTTGAGATCGCGTCCCTGGATAGTATTGATTGCGCGACCAGTAATCGTTATTCGTGGTGAAGAACCAGACCCCGGCGTATCCGTCGAGAATCCATTTGCCCCACCGCTGCGAGTAACCGAACTCCGGTTTGAATGACCATCGATTGGTGCCCCAGTTTATCAATTTGGTCGGATCATATTGGCCCGTTGGTGCGATTACTTTTAGACTCACCCCAAGCAAAATCTTCTGATGCCATTTCACGAATTCCCGGGGTTGCATTGCCGGGCCGCCTTTGAGGTTGATGGCAACGCGATAAATCGAGTCCACAAGGCCCGAGCGGTAAAGATGCTCTCCGGCGCCATTCACTGTTCCCTGAAAATGTCCTTCTCCATAAGGCAGCACGGCCACGAAATTAGCCGACCGGCCAAACACACCAAACGAATGATAGTAGTTGGCAATCGACAAGTTGTATCTGCCCGTCGCGTCGCTGCTCGGAAGCGCACCGTTGAAATCGATGCTGCCGTCGTAAAACGACCATGTGAGCGTGACTGCGTTGGAATGATAGGGCGTGATGAGGTAGGCGCGCGGCGCAAGATCTTGTGCGAGAAGCGTCTGCACCGGACAAAGCAAAATCGCGGCCGCGATTCCGGCACGGGCGAGTCCTCGCTTTCCTTGAGCCCGGAGATTCACTTCAACCTGCCGAGAATCATTTTTTTATGCGTAATGGCCAGCATAGTCCGATCCCGCGATTTGGGTCCGCTCCCACAGAACTTGTAGTGTGGACAAGCGGCTAGCCTATAGATGCACCTTGGATTAGCATACTGGCAAAACTGCCAGTGCCCGCGGAAACGCTGCTGCTATTGGGCGAACGCGGTTGATGCCGACATCCGGCAGGTGTATTTTTACCGCCATGCTAAGAAACCGTTCGGTCCCAGTTGATACCGTACTTCCCCACGTCACATACCAGAATCTTCCCACGGCTATCGGCTGGCTGGCATCGGTCTTCGGCTTCGTCGAGCACTATCGCTACGGCGATCCGCTTCAGGGCGCGCAGTTGCACCTTGAAAACGCTTTTATTATGGTCAATTGCGCGCGCCCAGGCCAATCGAGTCCCAACCAGTTGGGCGGCTCAACACAAAGTCTCACCATGATTGTCGAAGATGTCGAATCTCACTACGCGCATGCTCGCGCGGCCGGGGCCAACGTAGTGGAAGACCTGCATGAAACCGAATATGGTGAATTGCAATACGGAGCAGAGGACGTTGAGGGTCACCACTGGCTTTTCTCGCGCCATGCGCGCGATGTAAATCCCGAAGCGTGGGGCGCCACCATCACCACCCCGTTCAAGTAGAGATCTGGTTGGAATACCCATCCTTGCGGCTCGTTGCAATCACAAGGATGGATATACAAGGCGGCTGCTTGCCGACCTAGTTACTCGGAGCCGTAGCAGGCGCAGGCGTCGCAGGGGCTACCGGCTCTGCTGGTGTCGCCGTCGGCTGTTCCGTTGCAGGAGCGGCTGTTGCGGGCTGGTCCTTCCCGAACCTGCGGATGTAGATGACGAGGTTGTGCACGTCATCATTCTTGGCGCGCGCGTCATCCTCCGGAGGCATCTTCCCTTTGCCTTTGCGAATGGCATCGAAAAGTGCCTGATCCGACATCGAGGAAAGCGACTTCGGATCCGTCCAGTCCAGAAGAGTCAGTTGCATATCCTTCGCCAGGTCCGTCTTGCCGTCTCCATTCGATCCATGGCAAAGCGCACAATCCTGCTCGTATAGCTTCTTCGCTTTAGCGGTCGTTTCAGGACCCATCTTCCTGGCCGGTGAGGCCTGGGATGCGTCTTGTGGCGGACGGGCGGGAGCAGAGGCGGAAGCAAACACAAGCAAGACAACCGCCGTGAAGAGCAAGAACGACTTAAGCATAATTGTCTCCTCAGTTGCAGGTGTCGGGGATTGGCAACGTGCAGCTGTTCAGTTGTTATTCGACAGCATTATAGGCTCATTTGAAAGTGAGTTGCATCACGTCGTTTTGGCAACCCGGTTACCAGTTTTTAGAGACTCGTGTGCGGCGCCGGGCATCGTCGCTTCCTGCTTGTGATATACGTTTCCACATGTTTCGACCTTGCTTGATCCTGGCGCTCAGTTTTGTCGTCACCACAGCCGCAATCCCGTCCGCCTTCGCCCAAAACCCGGCCCCCACCCCGCCAATGGGCTGGAACAGCTGGGACGCCTACGGCCTCACCATCGACGAAGCCGACTACCGCGAAAACACTACCGTCCTTGCCGGAATCCGCCAATTCGGATGGCAGTACTCCGTCATCGATGAAGGCTGGTACATGCAGGATCCATTCGGCGGCACTCTCGAAGCCCGCAAATACCTCTGGAACGAAAACGGCATCCTCATTCCCGATCCCGTGCGCTTCCCATCCGCCGCGAATAACTCCGGCTTCAAGCCACTCGCCGACTGGGTTCATGCACAGGGATTGAAGTTCGGCATCCACATTGTGCGCGGCATTCCCCGCCAGGTCGTCGCGCAAAATCTGCCCATCGCCGGCTCCAGCTTTCACGCCATCGACGCAGCCGATCAACAATCGCCATGCCCGTGGGACCAGGGCAATTGGGGCGTCGCCGACAACGCCGCGGGCCAGGCCTACTACGACTCCATGCTCAGGCTCTACGCAGAATGGGGACTCGATTACATCAAGGTCGACTGCATCAGCGACCACCCTTACCGTCCCACCGAGATCCGCCAGATCGCCGAAGCCATCCACAAGACCGGCCGACCCATTGTCCTCAGCCTTTCGCCCGGCCCAACCCAACTCGCCAACGCCGCCGAGATTGCAAAGTACGCCCAGATGTGGCGCATCACCGACGACCATTGGGACGGATGGACCTTCCAGAAGAAGCCGCCATCCGAGTATCCCTTCGGCCTCCGCGACGAATTCGATCGCATTGCAGAGTGGGCGCCCTACGTCAAACCCGGCAACTGGCCCGATCCCGACATGCTCCCCGAAGGCTATTTAGGCCCGCATCCTGGAAAAGATCAGGCTCGCCAGTCCGCCTACACCCACGACGAGCAGCGCACCGAATTCACCTTGTGGGCCATCTCGCGCTCGCCTCTCATCCTCGGCGCCAACCTGACCAAGCTCGACGACTTCACCCGCTCCCTCATCACCAACAAGGAAGTTATCGATCTCAATCAGCACGCCGTCGAATCCAAGCCCGGCCTGCTGCCGAAATCGCAATCCGGCAAGCAGCCGTTTCTGCAGCGCTACTGGTACGTTCGCACCGGAGGCCCACATCCCCGACGCTATGTCGCCGTCTTCAACCTGGCCGACGCCACAACTTCATCCAATTTGCCCTGGATGCTCTTTCATCTCGAAAACAAGCCACATGCGCTTTACGACGTCTGGAACCAGAAGAACATCCCCAGCGCCAAAGCCCTGCATGTCGTTCTGCCCGCCCACGGCTGCGCCCTGTTCCGGGTCGAGTAGGATGTTGAACGGGTACTGGCTGACAATCCTCAGACAGGATGCTTACGATTACTCTTGACGCCCATCCATGACGCATCTTGCCGCGGCAGGCTCAAACTATCTCACTCCTGCGGTTCCCGTCACTGGAGTCAAGCGAGCCATCGCCGCCCATCGCTCCAAACCGAATATTCCAAACATCAAAATCCCGGTGTAGTCTTGCAGGGAATTTCCTGCGTTTCAGGCACAATCATCTGGAGCAGTACAATGCTCGATCTCCGCATTGACAAGCGGAAGGGATAGGCCCCCCACCCCCCCTCCAAAATTTGGGGGGCCTCAAAAAGTTTGCAGAAAACACGACGCTGAAACTACGACCAATTCAGTAGTCCGCCAAGCAGTTTGTCGAAGATGCTACAGCCGGGTAGGCCATCACTCGCCCGAAGCCGGCTTAATGGAGACGGACGGCTAGGGTTCCACGGCGAGATCTGGTCGCGGGGAGACCGGCTTACTTGCCAACTGGGCGCTTGAGCGTTTTCACGATCCTTGCGATGGAACAGGGACTGTGTTGTATCAACTTCGCGCCTTAGACTCTAGTGGAGAGGATGATTAAGCCATGCTGCATCGCAAGCTCGGAAACACTGGAATCGCTGTATCCAAAATTGCGCTAGGAACCATGTACTTCGGCTCAGAGACCTCCGAAGAGGACGCTTTCGCAATCCTCGACACATACGTAGAGGCCGGCGGCAACCTGATCGACACCGCCGATGTGTATGTGGCCGGTGTCTCGGAGCAGATCATCGGGCGCTGGTTTGCCGCACGGCCTCGCGACGTTACCGACCGTGTTGTCCTCGCCAGCAAGGGGCGCTTCGGCGGTAGCCCGGATGTCAATGCGGTCGGACTGTCGCGGCGTCACCTCCATCGCGCGCTGAACGCATCCCTCAAGCGCCTTGGCCTTGAGACGATCGACCTGTATCAACTGCATGCTTCCGATATGCACACGCCAGTGGAGGAAACGCTCTCGTTTCTCGATGAGGCGGTAAAGGCAGGCAAAATCCACTACATCGGCCTGTCGAACTTCACGGGATGGCAGCTTCAACTCATCATCTCCGCGGCCAAGGCAATGGGCGTCCAGGTTCCAGTGACGCTTCAGCCGCAATATAGCCTTCTGTCCCGCGAAATCGAGTGGGAAATCGTCCCTGCCGCACTCTACAACGGGATTGGCCTGCTGCCGTGGTCACCTCTGGCGGGCGGCTTTCTCACGGGCAAATATCAGCGCGGCACAGCCGCGCCGTCCGACACTCGCGCAGGTTCCGAGAAGCCCATTTATCAGTGGATCTCAGAAGAATATGCCAACTCCGATCGCAATTGGGCGACGATCGATGCGGTTGTTCGCATCGCCGAGAATATCGGTGCGACGCCTGCCCAAGTTGCATTGAGCTGGATCGCAGATCGCCCCAGCGTTATCGCGCCCATCATCGGTGCTCGCACGGTTGAGCATCTTCGTAACAACCTGGCGGCAGCCGACCTGACGCTGGATAACGAGGCAACCGCCGCTCTTGAGAAAGTGAGTGCGCCTCAGTCCGGTGGCTATCCGTATGGCGCGTTTGGTGAAGGCCAGCGTGGGCGTCCATTGCAGGATGGGAAGCCAGCGGCCACGCCGCCTTACACGGTTGGTTCCAAGCATCCAACCGGTCGAGCCTGAAGGCGAGTTTGCGCAGGGAGCAAGATGGACCGATGCGTGTTCTTGCTCGGCTGGGCAGATTACTGCCTAGCCGGCAATTACTACTTGAGCAATACCGAGCAGCCGATCGCCAAACCTCGAGCCTGCAGGGCACCACTCAATGCGAACCCACCGCGGCTCTCAACTCCGGCTCAACGAAGCTTGCCGTTCCATGTCCACGCCAAACCACATTCCCTTTCGCGTCCAGCAACATCACCTGCGGTTCCTGCCCGTTTGAAACTTGAAAGAACTTCTCCCATACCTTGTCGTCCTGCGTCAGCACCACCATGCGTTCCTGCTCAGCGCTGCTCATGCCCTTGCGCATGCTGCTCTTGATCACTCCTCGAAACAGTCCCGGCGCACCTTCCAGCATGGCAATCTCATACACTTCCACGCCTGCCAGCGCCGCATCGCCGCGGATCGCCTTCATCCAGTCGCCGCACGCAATTCCGCCATCGTGACTGAACCCCGCCACCAGTATCACCGCGTGACCTCGCACTGCATCCGCCAGCACAATTCTCTTCCCGCTCAGCGTTTCCCCAGCGGTAGCAGGCATTCCCGGTGCCTGCGCATACAGAGCGGCCATAACCACTCCGGCTGTCAACATCCAGCAGACCACAACTCGACACACTCTCATGACACTCCGCCTTCGATAGCGCGTGCCCCACCCGGCTGCAAAGCAGCGAGACATGCATTTTCAGAATACTCACTCTCGCTTCGTTGTCCTGCTCGCAGCCGGACACCCGCCTCGTATGCGAAACTAGATAGTTCCGCGCGAATACATTCACCCCAGAACCTTCGCCGGCAAGGTTAACTGATGCCCGTTCTTCGTTCTGCCTTTATCGCACTCTCCCGCAACCGGTCATTCCGCAAATTCGCCGAGCACTCTACCCTCGGAGGCAAACTCAGCTCGCGCTTCGTCGCCGGTCTCGAGATTGAAGATGCACTTCGCGTCTGCGCCCAGGTTAACCAGCAAGGGATGCACGTCACCCTCGACTCCCTCGGTGAAAGCGTGTCCAACGCCGCCGAGGCCCAGCGTGCCGCAGATATTTATCACAGTCTTCTCGACCAGATCGCCGCCCGTAAGCTCGACTCCAACATCAGCGTCAAGCTTACCCAGATGGGCCTCACCCAGGATCCCGCGCTGGCTGAAGGGATTGCTACGAGCCTCGCGCAGCACGCGCAAGCCACCGGCAACTTTCTCCGCATCGACATGGAAGACTCCGTACTTACGCAAACCACGCTCGACATTGTGCGCCGCATCCATGCCCGGCCCGAGTTGCGCGGCTCCATCGGGATCGTCATCCAGTCGTACCTCTACCGTTCGCAGGCCGACATCGAACAGCTCATCGCCGAAGGCATCCGCGTCCGGCTGTGCAAAGGCGCTTATAAAGAACCAGCCGAAGTCGCGTTCCCCAAAAAATCCGACGTCGACGCCAACTATGTCAAGCTCGCTAACATGCTCCTGCAAAGTCCGATCTACCACGGCCTCGCGACGCACGATGAAAAGATGATTGAAGCCGCAAAGTCCTTCGCCGCGCAGCGCAACATCGACCGGAGCCAATTCGAATTCCAAATGCTCTTTGGAGTGCGCCGCGATCTCCAGCGCAGGTTGATTGCCGAGGGATACAACGTCCGCGTCTACATCCCCTTCGGCCGCGAGTGGTACCCCTACTTCATGCGCCGCCTAGCCGAACGCCCTGCCAACGTCTTCTTCATCGCAAAACAAGTGTTCCGGCAGTAGCTCGCGCAAAGAACTGCACCAAAATCCGATGGATCCCGTTACGACAACTATCGCTGCACCGCTGCGCCTAGTTCGTCCTTGTAGACTTTGCCGCCCTTCATCACGAACGACACGTGCTCCAGTATCTCGACACGATTCAGCGGATTCTCCGTGACAGCAATCAAGTCAGCGTATTTCCCCGCTTCAAGCGTGCCAACATCCTTGGCACGATCGATCAGGTCAGCCGCTGACGACGTGGCGGCGCGAATCGCTCCGGCCGGCGTCATCCCAAACTTAACCATGTAATGAAATTGCTTGGCATTGTCGCCATGTGGATAAACGCCCGCATCGGTGCCGAAAGCGATCTTCAAACCCGCAGCAACGGCCTTTGCAAAGTTTTCGCGCTGCAGCCGCCCGACCATCTTCTCCTTATCAACATTTTCCTTCGGAAATCCGAACTCAACCGCTTTGCCCAGAATGTAATCGTCGTTGTAGATATCGGCTACCAGGTAGGTTCCGTGCTCCTTCATCATCTCGATTCCCTCGGCGTCAATCAGGCTGCCATGCTCAATCGAGTCCACACCCGCGCGAACTGCGTCCTTGATACCTTGTGTGCCGTGCGCGTGCGCGGCCACTTTACGGCCCGGAGCGTGCGCGGTATCAAAGGCCATCTTCATCTCGTCATAGGTCATCTGTTCAGCGCCCGGCTTGTCGCCCTGTGAGAGCACCCCGCCCGTAGCCAGGATCTTGATCACGTCCACACCGTACTTCACCTGCTCGCGCACAACATGCCGGACGGCTTCGGGTCCATCGGCGAGCTGGTAGTCGCGCTCCGCCGGGTACATCAGGTTCTCGACACCTGGTGCGAAGCCATTCATGTCGCCATGACCACCGGTGATCGAGATCGGCGGCCCGCTTGCCACCACCCGGGGACCCGGAAAGTCGCCGGCGTCGATCGCCTTACGCAGATCCACCGCAAAAAAAGGCTGCGAGCCTACATCGCGCACACTGGTGAATCCTGCCATCAACGTCCGGTTCGCATTGACAACACCATTGAAGCCGCCGTCAAACGGAGTCTCTTTCACATCCCAGATGGGATCGTAGTGATCGGCCCGCGCCTCAAGATGCGTGTGGCAGTCGATCAAACCGGGCAGCACCCACTCCCTCGAGAGATCCACCACCGTCGATCCCGAGGGAATCTGCACATCGGCGGCAGGCGAGATTCTGCTTATGCGTTCGCCCTCGACCACCAGCACCACGTTATCGCGCAGCTTGTCGCTGGTAGCGTCAAACAGGTGCCCGACTTTTACATAAACGGCTTGGGGCGCGGCTGCGGCGTTGTTCGTCGCTTGTCCACGAGCAGCGAGCGTGGAGCAGCCAAGGGTGAGGTGAGCGCGAGCAAACCTGCGCGTTGAATAAGATTAGGAAAAGAGATCACGCTGGCCTCCATGAGAAGCAAACAATATGTTTTCGACACTATAGAGATTGAAATGCGCAACACTCACAGCTATGTCTGAGAGACCGCCAGCTCTCGGGTCATGCCTAGCGTGTGCTCCGACAGTGGATGAGCCTCTGTTTTCTGCAAATCGGACACTCCCAGGGGTAGTATCCAAAAACCGGCCAAACGTGTTGTTGCAGGAAGCCGACGCGCGGGAGGCGTCGCATGCGCGGTCTCCCACAATCCGGGCACTGCGTACGGCTGGAACTTGAATTGCCAAGAGAAGACTTACTAAGCAACATCAATAGCCTTTCGTCGCATGGCACGGCACACCGTTGACGCATGAAGGCATTTGGCCGGGCGAAACCCGGCAAGACTTCAAAGCAAGTGTCAGTTCAGGCGATCGGAGATTTCATATCCTTGTAACCGACTGAGGCCACGCTTCGCAAGTCCCGCAATAGCGCGCGCCAGGGTGGACGACGCGTTTAGCGACTCCGGCCGCTCAAGGCGAACACCAAGTTTCGATGCGTATTCTCTGAACGCGATGTCTACGTCGTACAAAATCTCGACATGATCGCAGAGAAAGCCTATCGGTTGAAGAAGAAGGGTTTTCACGCCTTCGGCGGCAATTGCTGTGAGCGTTTCTTCAACGGTGGGCCCAATCCATGGACCACCGCTTGCGCCCTGACTCTGGAAGGCGAACCACCATTTGGGAATCTCGGGAATGCGCTCCGCCACAAGCTCCGCTGTGCGCCTGGCCTCTTGCGCGTAAGGATCGACGCCCTCGCCAGGCCACAACCGCGGGCCGGCAGCCTGCTCTTCAGAAAGGTCGGGTGGCTGCACTGTGCGGGTTGGCACGCTATGCGCCGTAAACAACACAGGCACCGGCGCGCCCGTCTCATTTTGAAGTCGTGCCTCGGCGGCTCGCAGTCGTTCCGCAAACGCATCTGCGAGGAGAGGATCCAGCGCCCACCCCTCGGTGAAATCGATCTTCACAGAACCGGCTTCAGCCTGCACCGCGCGTTTGTATAGACCGACACTGGTGCGCGAATTCTGCGGAGCAAGGCAGATCACCGCCGCCGCCTCCACACCATCAGCGCGCATCTTGCGGACAACGTCGGGAATATAAGGCTTCCAGTTCCGCATGCCGACATAAACGGGAGCGTCAATGCCCTCCATCACGAGTTCGGCTTCCACAAGGCGGCCCTGCTCCAATGTGATCTCGGTCAATGGACTGCGCCCGATCAGCGCATAACGGTGTTTGATCTCCTCGATGACATGTTCGGGGAGCGGTCGCCCGCTGACCACGTTGCGCAAGTATTCGGGGATCTGCTCCACGGTTTCCGGCGTGCCGTGTGCCAGGAGCAATACGGCTTGCTTACGCATTCTGATTCTCCAACCGGAACTCCCGCACCATGCGCACGACGGCTTGAACGTTTTCAACAGGTGTCTGGGGAACGATTCCATGACCAAGATTGAAGATGTGGCCCGGCCGTCCTGCCGCGGCGCGTAGAATCTGCTTCACCCGCAATTCGAGCACCTCCAGCGGTGCGAACAGCGTGATCGGATCGAGATTGCCCTGCACTGCGTGCGCGTGGCCTACCTCCTCCCAGCCAACATCGAGAGGCTGACGCCAGTCGAGACCAATCACATCGGCACCAGTAGCTGCCATCTGGGACAACAGACCCGCGGTTTCGACGCCGAAATAGATTACCGGCACTCCCATCTGTTGCGCTGCGCGTACGAGCCGCTTCGACGCCTCAAATGCGTAATCGCGGTAATCCTCCAAACCGAGCGAGCCGACCCAGCTGTCGAATATCTGGATGACATCTGCGCCGGCTTGCACTTGCAACCTGCAGTACTCGGTTAGCACAACGACCAGCTTATCCAGAAGGCTTCTCCATGCAATGGTGTCGCTGTACATCATCTGCTTGGTGTAAATGTAGTTTCGCGAACCGCCGCCTTCGATCATATAGCTCGCGAGGGTATACGGGGCTCCGCAGAATCCAATCACGCCCAGCCGGTCGCCGAAATGCGCGGCAACTTTTTCAATCGCGCGCGCCACATAGGCCAGGTCCGCTGTTCGGTCCGTGCGCAAAGCTTTTACATCTTCCGCCGTGCGCACGGGATGATGCACGACCGGGCCTTCGCCAGCCTGAAATTCAAACGGCAGGCCCATGGGTTCAAGTGGAAGCAACAAATCGGCAAAGATGATGGCCGCATCGACACCGAGCTTTTCAGCCGCGGTAATTGTCACTTCGGCGGCAAGATCTGGCTGCTTGCAGATTTCTACCAGCGTGTGGTGCTTGCGGACGTCGCGGTACTCCTGCATGTAGCGGCCTGCCTGACGCAAAAACCAGACCGGAGTGCGATCGACCGGCTTGCGCAGGCAGGCCCGCACAAACCGTGTACCTTCGAGTATGGTCTCGTCACTGGCGAGGGTATTAACAATATTCATATAACGCGATTCTAATTTGTCACACCCGGCCATTTGCTTCGCAGTAAATATCTGTCTGCACATATTGCTTAAATACGCGCAGCTTGTCTATAAGATGATCAGTCGCCGACGTGCATCCAACGCCCGCGCAACCGCATGAAACCAATTTGTGATAGAAGCTTGCCCGGCAACTCAAGAGAAGATTTCAACGCTTCAGAGGCGCAACGTCGGCCATTTACCCCCAACGCGCTTCACGTTGAATGTTCGACCATGGACTTCAAGTCGATAGATGCCATCTGGAGGAGTTTGGGCCGCCTCGGTGATGCGTAGGCTGGTCCAGACAGCCACGGTAGGCTTCTCATGATCCAGCTTGGTTACCAGAGCCACCGTGCAGTCGCTTTCGAAAGCCTCTCCCCGCAAAACGCCGCGAAGATGATCGGTAGTATGTTTCTCTTTCTTGCCTTTCTCCATACACTCCTCTGGATTGAAACCACACACCGTTTAGGAAGCAACCGTAGCAGATTTCCGGTTCCGGCTATCTTACTTCAATCGCCTCAAGTCTTGATACGTTCAATTGCGCTGTGCCGGATCGCGAGAAGAAACGGCTGGGAAGGGGCTGGAATGGGGGACAGTCTCATATCGAGACGCTGAATGGCAACCGCTTACTCCGAGAAGATGTCTTCGGCGCTCATGGTTCCCAGGACGCTGACAGACGGGGATGAGGGCTCGCCTATTGGATGTTTGAGTGGAATGCGCCGTTTAGACAAACGCCACTACGAAATGGTGATCGGATAATCCAGGTTGAACGGGAAAATCAACTCTGCTTCGGTTGCAACAGGCTTGCCATTCAAAGTAGCAGGTTGAAAGCGCCAGGTTTTGACCGTTTCGAGGACGATCTTGTCCAATTTGTTTCCCAGGCCCTTGACGAGGCTTTCGCTTACCACCTGGCCGAATGCGTCCACGCTGACGTCGACCACAATTTTCTGTTCAGAGGATGGAAGAAGGGATCGGTCAGTGACTGGCGGATGAGGTGAAAAAACGGGGAAAGCAGGATGAATATCTTCGGCATCACTTCCGTTACCGGTCAGGGCCGTGGATGATCCGTCGCCGTGATGAGGCGAACGCGTTGAACCGCCCCCTGACTTCTTGAGTGCAGGAACCTGCGTTGGGATGTCAGTCTTTTTGGCTGCGGCCGCATTGGGTGTGGGCTTGTGGATATGTGCGGCGAATTGCGATACGGGAAGCTCGATCGTTATGGCGTGAGAACCACTAGAAAATGCCAACTGGGCAACGATCTGGGTCTTCACGGGCTCGACGATCCTGATCTGCGCATGGGTACCAAATAGATACACGCAGACGAAGAAGGCGCTGTGCATTGCAACAGACAGGAAGAGCGCGCGGAAGAGGACTCTGGAGCGTTCGGCTGAGCTTCGCATGTTGACCTCGCCTGGGATAGGGACGTTCCGGCGACTCGATTGTCGCACAAGTGTGCAATTTGACGGTCCGGAACAGCCGTCCTGAAGCAATCGACCGGCCGAGCAGGGATTACCCTCGCTTACTTCGACCGCAATTCAACCGTCCAAAGAAAACAGAATTAGCTATACTGATGGCACACGAAAATCTCAGTTTCTAGTTATGGTGGTAGGTGCCTTTTGCGCTTTCTTAGAAAAAGCGGGAAGTTTGTGGAAGTGGCGGCGCTGTGCACAGCGGCGGTTTTGCTGGCTGGCGACAGTGGCTTTGCATTTCGCAGTAACGTGGAAATGCGCCAGATGAACCGTTTGGCGCACTATGCGCAACAGCGGCGGCAGGCTTGCATTGAGCTAGGACTGCGATGGGAAGCCGAGGATCAGGAGCGGCAATACAAGCCGGGTACAAGCGCCGGGACCAACGCGACAATCGGACCAATCTCCGGTTTCATCATGGATGTGAGCGAGAACGAATTCGGTCACGCGGAAGGAAAGTGCCACGCGGCCAACGCGAGCTATAAGGAATTGGTCGCAGAGCATTGAAGCTGAGCTTCATCTGGCTTTGAACTGCACCTGATTTCGGAGAGATAGCCCGATGACAGCAAACACCTCTGCTTACTGAGCATAGTTAAAGTGAGCGGGCAAGGTGTTTCGGAATAAACTGAGCGGCGCGCCTCAGGATAGGCGTAAATCAAGATTGCCAGCCGCCTCCGAGTGCGCTGTAGAGCTGGACGAGGGCGAGCGCTTCGCCCTGTTGCGCGCTGACCAGATTGAGTTGAGCCGCGAACAGGTTCGTGTCGGTCGTCAAAACTTCAAGATACCCGGTTGAGCCCCCCTGATACCGAAGACGAGCAAGCCGCGTCGAATCTTTTGCGGCCTCGACAAGCTTTTCCTGCTGCTCACGATAGGCTCGCTGCTTGTTGAGAGCTATCAGAGCGTTGGAAACGTCGCGGAAGGCGCCGGAAATTGTCTTCTGATAATTGAGTACCATCTCATCTTTGGTTTGTTGCGACAGCTCGAGTTGTCCGCGAAGCTTTCCGCCTTCGAAGAGCGGTTGGGCCAAAGAACCTAAGCCGTAGATGGTTTTTCCAGCGGGATCGAAAATGCTTGAGAAATCGTCACCACCGACGCCTCCTGACGCACTGATCGATAAACTCGGAAAAAACTGCGCGCGTGCAACCCCGATTTGCGCGTTGGCTCCGATAAGTGTCGCTTCCGCCTGCTGGATATCGGGCCGGCGCTGAAGCAGCCGCGAAGGCAAGCCGGTGGGAAGGTCCTGTGGCGGCGGCGCAAGCGCATTTGGATCGGTGTGTGCGATGGGGCCGGGATTTTCGCCGAGCAGGAAAACAATAGCATTTTCTTGTTGCTGAATCTGCTGCTCGAGTTGAGGGATCTCCGAGGTTGCGGCGTAGAGCAGTTGTTCGGCTTGGCGCACGTCGGATAACGGAACCGAACCGCCGCTCTCAAGGGTCCTGGTCAGGTCGACGGAATCCTGCCGGGCTTTGAGCGTCTCTCGGGTGATCTGAAGTTGGGCATCGAGAGCACGAATCTGCAAATAAGCCGTCGCCACCTGCTGTACCAGCGTCATCTGCACTGCGCGCTGAGCCCAAACCTGCGCGAGCAATTGCGCGCGGGCAGCCTCCGTTTGCCTGCGATACAGGCCCCAGAAATCCGGTGTCCACGCGGCTGAAAGATTGAGTGACCCCTCCACCAGCGGATTCGGGAATTGGGTTCCGAGAGAGGATGGCAAGGTCGCACCGATACCAGTTCCGCCAACAGTGATGGTCGGAAACTCCTGCGAGCGCGTAATTTTCACATGGGCCTGTTGCTCGAGGATTCGTTTGGCGGCAATGCGTACATCGTAGTTGTTCGCGAGAGCTTTGCGGATCAACTCCTGGAGTTCAGGCTCGTGATAGACAGCAGCCCATTGTTCGTCGCCAAATGAATCCTTCGCTTGGCTTGAACTTGCGCTATTATCCGCGCCACGATAGGCCGGCGGCGCTGTGACATTAGGACGCACATATTTCGGGCCAACATTGCACCCGGCGAGAAGCCCAAGTGCCGCGGTCATTATGCTCAGTCTCGTAAACCTTAGCGAGTTCATCATGCGTGGCCTCCCTCGGTTCCGGGATCTGCTCCGATAGGCGCAACCGGTTCGCTCGAAACTCCGGGACCGCAGATCGAGTCCATCGTGGTTCCCTTTCCGCCTCTTACGAAGCGGTGCGAGAGAAATTCGACCACCGCAAACGTGACGGGGATGAAGATAAGCCCCAGCATGGTCGAGAGGGTCATGCCCCCAACGACAACGGTCCCAAGAATTCGGCGGGACGATGCGCCTGAGCCGCTCGCGGTCCACAGCGGCAGACAGCCGACGATGAATGCCAGCGCGGTCATGACGATGGGGCGGAAACGCAAGCGCGCAGCATCCAACGCTGCATCGCATATACTCTCGCCGCGCTCGTAGTTCATCTTTGCGAATTCAACGATAAGAATTGCGTTCTTCGCCGAGAGCCCAATGAGCATGACGAGACCGATGGTGGCAAAGATGTCGTTTTCAAAATGCCGGGCATGCAGCGCAAGATAGGCGCCCAGAATCGCGACAGGCGTGCTGAGTAGAACGCTGAAGGGAAGCGTCCAGCTTTCGTAAAGCGCCGCGAGAATAAGGAAGACAAAGATCAGCGAGAGACCGAAGACTGCCCACGACGGAATTCCCTGTTCGGCCTGCTGTTCCTGGAATGACATGCCTGAATAGTCGAAGCCGGCGCCAGGCGGCATCGTCTCTTTGAATACTTCTTCGAGTGCCCGTCTTACCTGGCCAGAACTGTAGCCGGGCGCTCCGGTGATGTTGAGCTGTGCCGCGTTGAACTCATTAAATCGATAGATGAATTCGGGTCCAGTGATGCGGCTAACTTTTACAAGGGTATTGAGCGGGACCTGGCTTCCGTTGGCGCTGCGCACGTAAAACTGGTCGATGTTCGCAATGTTGGTTCGCGATGTACCTTCCGCTTCAACATATGTCTGCCACTGGCGGCCAAATCGGTTGAAGTAATTGACGAGGTAGCCGCCCATGAAGGTTTGCATGGTGGTGTAGATGTTGGTCAGATCTACCTGTTGCTGAAGTGCCTTTTCCTTATCCACATCAACGAAGAGTTGAGGCACTGCGGGCTGGTACGACGGAATGGCGGCAGCAATCTCCGGCCGTTTTGAAATCGCGCCCAGGAATGTAAATACATTTTTCGTGAGTGTTGTCGGATCATCCGATCCAGAACGGTCCTCGAGAATCATGGTGACGCCACCGGACGTTCCGATGCCGGGAATGGATGGAGGGGGAAATGCGAAGGCGATGCCATCAGGATCGCCCGCGAGTTGTTTTTGCAAATTGCCTTGAATGTATTCGAGCTGCTCCTCTTTGCTCTTTCGCACGGCCCATGGTTTGAGATTCACAAAGAAGAATCCTGCGTTGGTGCTTTGTACCTGGGTGAGGAGCGAGAAGTTGGTGACAGCGATGACGCCTTCGATGCCGGGCGTCTTCAGCAATGCGCTCGTGATCTTCTGCTGAGCGGCGTCGGTTCGTTGCGCCGAAGCGCCATCAGGAAGCTGCAAGGCGAGGAACATGTAACCCTGGTCTTCCGTGGGAATGAAACCACCGGGAAGACTGCTGCCGAGGTACACAGCGAAAGCACCAACCGCGACGAGCGCCAACATGGCAAAAAATGATTTGTGAATCAGCACGCGCGATGTGCCGACAAAGGCGTCCGTATTGCGGCGGAAGAATCTATTGAAGAGCGCAAATCCTCGGCCGAGCAGCCCTGGCTTGCGGCCTTCCTCCCGAGGTTTAAGCAGAAGCGAGGCGAGCGCCGGCGACAACGTGAGGGCGTTGAATGCCGAGATCAGAACGGAGATCGCAATCGTGACTGCGAACTGCTGATACATGCGACCGGTGATGCCGGGAATCGCCGCAGTTGGAATAAAGACCGCCGCAAGAATGAGGGCAATGGCGACCACGGGGCCGCCCACCTCTTCCATTGCTTTCTCGGTCGCGGACTTTGGATCCATGCCCTCGTCAATGTGGTGCTCAACGGCCTCCACCACGATGATGGCGTCGTCAACCACGAGGCCAATAGCGAGTACAAGTCCAAAGAGCGAAAGAGTGTTGATTGAAAAACCAAGCGCGGGAAAAATGATGAACGTACCGATGAGAGAGACCGGAACGGCCAACAACGGAATGAGCGTGGCGCGCCAGCCTTGAAGGAAGATGAACACGACGATGACAACGAGTCCCAAGGCTTCAAGTAGCGTATACACGATCTCGCGAATGCCGGCCGTTACGGCTTTCGTGGTGTCGAGAGGGACACTATACGTGATGCTGGGCGGGAAAGTGGCTGAGAGCTCCTTGATACGTTTGTTTACAGCAGCAGCCGTTTCTACTGCGTTGGATCCAGGCAACTGATAGATCGCCATCACGCCAGCGGGCGCCTGGTTGTAGCGGCCCGAGATTCCGTAAGCCTGATCGCCGAGTTCGACACGCGCGACATCTTTCAGATGAAGAATCGAGCCATCGGGATTGGCACGGAGGATAATGTTGCCGAACTCTTCAGGCTTGACCAGTCGGCCCTGGGTGCGAACCGTGTAGGTGAACTCTTGACCCTGAGGAATCGGTTCGCCGCCAATCTGGCCTGCGGGATTAACGTTGTTCTGAGTTTGGATGGCTGAGATCACATCCGTTGCGGTGACGCCGAGCTTCGCGAGTTTGTCCGGCTGTACCCACACGCGTAGCGCGTACTGGCCACCGAATGTCTGCACTCGGGAAACGCCCTTCACGCGCGCGATTTGATCCTGGAGATTGATGATGGCGTAGTTGGTGAGAAAATCCTGGGTCAACTTGCCGCCCGGAGAACTAATGGCGATGAGCATGAGCGGCGACGTGAGAGCTTTCTGCACCGTCAGGCCGGCGCTAGTTACTTGCGCCGGAAGTTGAGACTGGGCCTGGTCCACGCGAAGCTGCGCGAGGACCTGGTCAATGTTTGGATCGGTCTTGACATCGAAGTCCACAAACAACTGAACCACACCGTTGTTCGCACTAACGGAGTTCATGTAGATCATGTTGTCTACGCCGTTCATCTGTTGCTCGATCGGCGTGGACACAGCCTGGCTGACGGTCTTGGCGTCGGCGCCGGGGTAGGTAGCGGTAACGAGGATCTCGGGCGGAACGATGTTGGGATATTGCGAGATCGGAAGCGTGAACATCGACACGGCGCCAATGACCACCGTAAGGATGGCGATGACAATCGCGACGATCGGTCGACGGATGAAGAATTTTGACATGAGTTACCTGCCCGCAGGCTGCGCAGGCTGAGAAGCGCCGGCATTCGTCGCTGAAGGCTGCGGGTTGATCGGCGCGCCTTCGCGGAGTTTCTGGAGGTTGTCTACAATGACCAGAGCGCCGCCGGGAACACCGCCCTCAACAACCCAACTGTCACCATATTGTGGTCCGAGCTTCACCGTATTCACATGAGCCGTGTTGTTAGCAGCAACGGTGTAAACCTGCTGCTGGCCCTGAAATTCGGTCACCGCAATCTGCGGGATTAGAACGGCGTCGTGAAGCGTCTGAGTCTCGGCTCTCACTCTGCCAAACTGCCCAGGGCGAAGAATGTTGCCGGGATTCGGAAAGGAGGCTGCGATGCGAATCGCTCCGGTCTGCGAATTAAGCTGTCGATCTACAAAGACAACACGGCCTTTATACTGGTAGACTTCGCCGTTTGATAGCGTCAGGGTTAACGGAATCTTCGAGGCGCCATGAAGCAGGCCGCTACCAGCAACGCCGGCGCGTTTTGTCAACGCAAGATATTCGCTGTCGCTAATGGAAAAGTAGACCTTGATGGGATCGAGTTGCGAGACCGAGGTCAATACAGATTGTGTGCTAACTAGATTCCCAACCTGAATTGTCGCCTGCCCCGCAACGCCGGTGATTAACGACCGGACCTGCGTGAAGCCAAGATTGAGTTTGGCGGTTGCCACCGCAGCCTCTGCCGTGGTGACGGCAGCCTCTGCTTGTGCCTTCTGCTGGACCTCGTTGTCCAGTTGACTTCTGGCAATTGCACGAGCTTCGGCGAGAGGCGTGTCGCGATTCACGTTGATCTGGGCGAGGGCGAGTTGCGCTTTCGCTTGTCCAAGCTGCCCTTGTGCCTCTTGAAGCGCGGCCTCAAAGGGGCGTGGATCGATTTCAAAGAGAACCTGTTCCTGCTGGACCTGCGAGCCTTCGCGGTAATTCTGGCGAATCAGATAACCGTTCGCTTGTGGCTGGATCTGGGCATTGACGTAGCCATCGAGCGTACCAACCCACTCCCCGGTCACAGGCACATCGGTTTGTTGAGCCTTGACGACTGCTACTTTCATGGCAGGCGGCGCACCGGTTGATGCTGCGCTTGCACCCCTATCGCACCCTGCAAGCAAGGAAATACCAACCAGCAGCAAGCTAAGAAATGTAGTTGTGATTACAGCATTTAAAGAGATTGCAGTGGTGCTCTGTCGTTGCCGCACAGTCATACTCAGACTCCATTGAAGCGTGAATTGTTCTCTGCGAGGGATCGTTCGCGCCGCAAGAGCACGTATGCGTGTTCAGCTTTGATGAGCCAGTTAGAAGGGCGGATTCACAAAGTGGGGTGGATCTCAATTCTGTGCATCAATTACAAGCGACCGGATCGGCTCAGGATTTGTCCGAATTTATTTGGACCCAGTTTGAGGCCTACTGCATCGTCGCTGTGCGTGGCCATTTCTTTGAGGTAATGGGCGCATTCAGATTGATGCGCAAAAGGAGATCGATGAGTTGGGCGGTCAGTGCGGCTCGACCGCCTAGATTGCATTAATGTCCACTCATCTGTGCCTGCGGAATCGACTTGATTGCGGCTTCGGGAATCTCCAGCGTGCCGGCGCGGTTGGTGCTCGGGTCGTAGATTCCGGCGCGGAGATAGACGTCGCCGGGCGGCAAATCGAAATCGAAGTGGAATGGAATGCCGGAGGTTTCGGCGAAGTCCATCTGGTCTGGGCGGATGGCGAGGTTGACGGAACGGACGAGCCAGTTGAGGCTTTGCCCGCGCTGGCTGTAGGCGATGAGCGCGACCTCAATCGGAGCCCTGCGCACGCCGTCCGGGCCCTGAACCAAATTGAGACTCTTTGGCGAAAGGAAGAAGCGGACCGTATACCGCCTGAATGGTGGTTTGAGCGCGGGGTTGTCACCATTGGCAGGCGCACTGGCAAATTGCGTGTCATTGGGCTCGACGTGCACGCGAAAGCTGAGATCCGCGAAGTTCGGCATACCGCGATCCATGAGCGGACGAAGCGGGTCCTTGTCGGGCTGCGTGGACGCGGCCTTGATTTCGGCGGAGGTACGTTCAAAGTATTCACGGCGGTAGGAGAGCTTGTACTTGTCCTCTTTCATGTGAATCGTGATTTTGCGCTCGCCACCGATTTCTTTTGAATCGGTTGGGGTGTAGGCGAGTGTGTAGTAGCTGGAGCCATTCTGGATGTCCTCAGCGAGCGCGCCTTTCAGGTCGTTGTGGTGCATTGCGACACCGCCTGTGGCCTGGGCCCAGTTTTCGGAATTGATTAAGGCAAAGTACGGGTCAGTCGATGCACTGGCAGCATTTGGTCCGGCTATGGAAGCTCCCGGGACCAGGCTGCCGGCCGTATTATTGCCGGCTCCGCTTATATCAGAGTTCGGAGCAGATACTCCACCGGTATCAATCGGGTAAACGGAGACGCGTGCCGCCGCAAGCGCGTCGATGGTCTTCTTTATCTGATCCTCGTAGGGGCATCCGATATTTGAGTTCGCCGTATCAGGAAAGCAGAGCGGGAAGGAACCTACGAACCAAATGAGGTTTTTACGTCCGGGCACCGCTGAAACGTAATGAGCAATAGCCTGAAGCGCATCGAGGGTGATGAGGAGTTGCTGGTTTTTCTGCTCCGCTGTCGAAGTGGCGAGAAAGTCCTGCATGTCACCGATCATCTGGGCAAGTTGAGCACCGCCGTTGGCCCCTGGGCCACCCGGATCTGCGGTCATCGTGGATAGATTGCCGAGGGACGTGGCTTGCGTGGCGAGTTCGTTAGGGGTCGCCTCCATTGCCACCGCGACGGGGTTACCGGCGAGACGCTCGACAGAGGTGCGGAGGAGGGTGGAATCGTCAGTGAATCCCTGGATGATGCGGAGGCGGTCGCCGAGAAGGAAGACCCCGATGCGAAGACCCGGCGGGACGGTGCCGAGATATTTGACGATTCGCTGGCGCGCGAACGCCTGGTCTTGAATAGTTGTGTTGAGCGCATCCATGAGCAGGATGTTGATGGCCTGATTGGGCTCGGCTGTCGGGACATTGGTAAACGTGTTGGGCGGCAGCGACGGAGCCGGCTGCGAAGCCACTGATGGCGAGGGAAAGTGAGGCTCAAAATATTCTATTGTCTGCGGTTTGCCATTCTCGAGAACTTCAAAATCTTCCTTGTGAAGGCCGGGGACGGCAGTACCTTTCTTGTCCGTAACAACGACGTCAACCAATACGTTGCGGACGTTGATCTGCAGCGGCTCGCCTACTGGTGGATTCGTATCGGCCGGTGCCTGGGCAAGCGCAGGGACGACGGCAGCGCAGAAGATCCCGAGAAGGACGAGGCCCCGGGTGCAGGAGCTGTGCATAGGAATACTCCCCGAACGTGAATGGAAACTATAGCACTAGACGGTTTTCCCGGCGGTGACAGGTGCATCGATTCGGAGGAAACACAAATTAGTTGGGAGGACAGAGTTTAGTCTGATCACTGATTGAGGCTTTTCAGATGCGATAGTCTTAAGGGCAGATCAGGACTCATTGTCTTCTGTCTTGGAATACTCCGTGTCACCTATCGCTGGTGGTCGCGTCGACTTGGGAGTGCGCGCTCCGACAAGACTTGTCCCAGTCTGCCAAACCGTTCAGGAGAAACCAACCCATAATGCTCAAACCGCAAAGACTTCCCTTCCCCGCCCTGGCTTTATTGACCTTTTGCCTTGCGAGCTTAGGTGCGCAACAGCCGACGGCCCAGGCGCCATCTGAAGATTACGTTCGGTCTCATTACACCAAGTACGAGTTTCGCATTCCGATGCGGGATGGGAAGCGGCTGTTTACGGCCGTGTATATACCTAAGGATGAGAGCGGCGGTCCATATCCGTTTTTGATGGACCGAACGCCGTATAGCGTGGCGCCGTATGGAGAAGACCACTATCCAAAGACTCTGGGTCCCTCCACGGAGTTCGAAAAGAGCGGATACATTTTTGTTTACCAGGACGTGCGCGGACGATGGATGAGCGAAGGCGAATTCATTGAAATGCGGCCGCATATCGATAACAAGAAAGGGCCGCAAGATGTGGATGACGCTTCAGATATGTACGACACGATCGAGTTCCTGCTGAAGCGTGTGCCGAACAACAACGGCGAGGTCGGAATCTGGGGGATTTCGTATCCCGGGTTTTACACGTCGGCGTCGATGATCGATTCGCATCCGGCGCTGGTGGCGGCGAGCCCGCAGGCGCCAATGACGGACTTGTTTCTGGGCGATGATGGGTATCATGGCGGCGCGTTCATGCTGTCTGCGAATTTCGGATTTTATGGACCGTTCTTTCATCCGCAGAATGGGCCTCAAACGCCGAAGCCGATGGTTCCGTTTGATTTCGGGACGCCGGACAGCTACCAGTTTTATTTGAAAGCCGGAAACATCATCAACCTGGACAAGCTTTATCTGAAGGGTTCGAACTGGCTATTTCTGGACCAGGCGAAGCACACGACGTACGACGAGTACTGGCAAGCGCGAGATTTGTCGCGGCACATGAAGAATGTGAAATGCGCGGTGCTGGTGGTGGGCGGGTGGTATGACGCTGAAGATTTGTCTGGGCCTTACCGGACGTTCTATGCCACGTCGAAGTTCAATCCGGAGACGCCGACAACGCTGGTGGAAGGGCCATGGGTGCATGGGGGATGGGCTCGCGGAGATGGGTCGCACTTGGGCGATATTCAGTTCGGGTCAAGGACAGGGGATTATTTCCGGCAGAATATTCAGTTCCCTTTCTTCGAACACTATCTGAAGGGCAAAGGCACAGCACAGCCGAAAGCGGTGGTATTTGAGACAGGAACGAATGTTTGGCGGCACTTTGACGAGTGGCCACCGAAGGCCGCAACCGCGAAGATGCTCTACTTCCATGCAGGAGGGAAGCTGAGCTTCGATCCGCCGACCGAGGTGCAAAGCAGGGATGATTATGAGAGCGATCCGAATCACCCGGTGCCGTTTGTGAGCTACACGACGGATACGGTTCCCCAACGGTATATGGTGGACGACCAGCGATTCGCGAGCGAACGGACGGACGTGTTGACGTATGTGAGCGACCCGCTAGAAGAAGACGTGACCATTGCAGGACCAATCTCTCCGAAGCTGAAGGTAGCGAGTTCGAGCACCGATTCCGATTTTGACGTAAAGCTGATCGATGTGTATCCGGACAACTATCCCGACGAAATGGAAGGCAGCGCACCGAACAAGCGCGTTCTGGATGCGCCTCCGTTGCACATGGGTGGCTATCAGCAGTTGCTAAGGGGAGAGCCGTTCCGGGCAAAGTTCAGAAACAGCTGGGAGAAGCCTGAGCCGCTGGTTCCGGAGAAGATGACAGCGCTCAACTTCACGATGCCGGACTTATTCCATACGTTTCGTCGCGGGCACCGCATCATGGTGCAGGTGCAGAGCAGCTGGTTCCCTCTCACGGATCGCAATCCGCAGATTTTTGCTGACATCCCCAGCACACCGCCGGAGCAGTTTACGAAAGCCACAGAGCAGGTGTTTCATCAGAAGGATGCAGCTTCGGGAGTTGAGGTGCTGGTGATGCCGAAAGACTAGGGGTCAGTGAAGGCTAACACTCTCTGAACCCTGCAAATTGAACTAATAACAAAGTCATTGTTCAACAGTCGTGAGGTACTCGATGTTTGGTCATGCGAAGTGTTCTGTTGCAATTCTTGTGGTGGCTACGGTGGCTGCCGTGCCTGTGATCCGCGCCGAAGAAGGGATGTGGACCTTTGATAACCCGCCGTTGAAGCAGTTGGCGGCGAAGTACAATTTCCATCCGACGCAGGAGTGGCTGGATCATCTGCGCCTGTCGAGCGTGCGGTTGAATGACGGAGGGTCGGGTTCGTTTGTGAGTTCGGACGGATTGTTGCTGACGAATCATCACGTAGCGCGCGGGCAGTTGCAGAAAAACTCGACGGCTGAGCACGATTATCTGGCCAACGGTTTCTACGCGACGACGCCGGAACAGGAGATGAAGTCACCGGATCTTGAGATCGACGTACTGGTGGGCATGCAGGATGTCACGGCGCGGGTGCAGGGTGCCGCGAAAGGTATTACCGATGATGCGAAGGCGCTGAAGGCGCGCGAGGCGGAGATCGCGGCGATTACCAAGGAGAGCAAAGATAAGACAGGACTTCGCTCTGACATCGTTTCGTTTTATAGCGGCGGTGAATATTGGCTGTATCAATATAAGGCCTACACGGACGTGCGTCTGGTGTTTGCGCCGGAACAACAAGCGGCATTCTTCGGCGGCGATCCGGATAACTTTACCTACCCACGTTATGACCTGGATATGGCGCTGTTTCGCGTGTACGACAACGGGAAGCCACTTCACACCGATAACTTTCTGAAGTGGAGCGCAAAGGGAGCAGCGCCAGGCGAGCTGATTTTTATCTCCGGGCATCCGGGATCGACATCGCGGCAGGACACGATGGCGCAGTTGCTGGTCGAGCGTGACGTAATCGAGCCGGCAGTGACGGAGTATTTGCAGCGGCGGATTGCGGCGGCCCAGGCTTACGCCGCGAAGGGTCCTGAACAGGCGCGGCAGGTGGGCACGCTGATCTTCGGACTACAGAACAGTCTGAAAGTTTATGTGGGCAGGACTGAAGCATTGGCGGACAAGAGCCTGATCGCAAAGAAACAAGCTGATGAAGATGATTTTCGTAAGAAGGTTGCTGCGAATCCAGAATGGGAGAAGGACTACGGCAGCGCGTGGGACACGATTGCGAAGGCCGAGGAGCGGGAGAAGCCGATGATCAAGTCCCAGATTTTTCGCAGGACCGACAGCAGACTGTTCTCGATTGCAATGCTTCTGGTGCAGTATGCCGCCGAAATCAAGAAGCCCGATGGGGAGCGGTTGCCGCAGTTTCACGATGCCAATCTGCAGTCACTGAAGTTCCAGTTGCTTTCGCCAGCGCCGATTACAACGGCAACCGAGAAGCTGTATATGACGACAGCCTTGAACCTGGCAAAGGAAAAGCTGGGATCGGACGATCCATATGTGCAGGCTGTGCTGAATGGCAGCAGCGTAGATGCGACGGTGAATTCGTTGATTGACGGTACAAAGCTGGGAGATGTGGCTGCACGGCAGGCGTTGATGGATGGCGGCGAGGCGGCGATTGCTGCGTCGACCGATCCGATGATTGTGACTGCGCGTCGGGTAGATCCCATTGTGCGCGAAGCGCAGCGCAAAATGCGAGATACCATCGAGAGCGAACTGACTCCGGCTGGTGAGAAACTTGGGAAAGCGCGATTCCTGGTGTATGGGAAAAATGCATATCCCGATGCGACATTCACGCTGCGGTTGAGCTATGGGACGGTGGATGGGTATCCGTATAACGGCACGATCGCGCCGCCGTTCACGACATACTACGGGCTGTTCGATCGCGCATATAGCTTTAGCAACAAGCCACCCTTTGACTTGACGCCGAAGGAAAAGGCCGGATTGAGCAAGCTGGATTTAACGACGCCGCTGGACTTCGTCTCGACTGGCGATATTATCGGCGGGAACTCTGGTTCGCCGGTAGTGAATCGCGAGGGCGAACTGGTGGGCCTGATCTTTGACGGCAACATCGAGTCGCTGGCGGGAGACTTCGTTTACGATGGAACGAAGAATCGCGCGGTGGCAGTGCACTCGGCAGGAATGATTGAAGGCCTTCGCAAGCTCTATGGCGCTGATGCCTTGGCAGATGAGTTAGAGGGGAAAGAGTAAAACAGTTCCTAGCCGCTTAGCTTCTAAGCGGTCAGCTCTGTTTCGAAAGGGAGGGAGGCCTTGATGGCTTCCCTCATCCTTTTGGCGAACAGATTCGGCTAACTAATCGCGGAACTTCGCTGAGGCTCGCCGAGGGTTGGGAGAATGAAGGCAATGATCAGGAGCGCCGCAGGAATCGTGAGCATGCCGGCGCGAAGGCTGCCTGTGTGAGTAGAGGCGAAACCGGCGATCCATGGAAGGACGGAGCCGCCGAAGCCGGCTGTAAAAAGAACCCAGCGGGAATCGGCGGTGCGGCGTGCGCGAGCGAAGAACACTGCAAGAATAAGCGGATAGGTGGGCGCCAGAGAAACTCCGAGAAGAAACATGGCCATGTTGCGGGTAGACACGGAAGGCGCGAGTTCGAGTAACAGAACCGACGCAAATGCGAGCACGACTGCGCAGCGGAAGACGCGCATTGGATCGGCGCGAAGAAGCAGGGCGGAGGAGAAGCCGCGAGAGACGAGAAACCCCGCCCAATAGAACGAGGTTGAGACGGCAGCCATGACGAATCCGCTGCCCGCCATCCGCAATGCATAAGTCGGAAGCCACGCAGCAACGGTGTTTTCGATGCCTACTTGCAGGAAGGCTGCGAAGGAAAAGACCACGATGAGACGAACGGCAGTGCCGGTGACCGCGGAATCGCCGAAGGCGTGAGCAGGTTCCGGACCGTCGCGAAGAACCAGGCTGCACGCAATAGCAGCCGCCGCAGAAGCGATGGCGAAAAGGATGTACGCCGCGCGATAGTCGTAGTGCATAAGGATGCGCGCGGCGATAAGCGGAGCGGCGAGAGCGCCGATGCTCCAACTGAAGTTAAGGAACGTGAGAAGGGGAGCACATCGCTCAGGAAAATTTCGGCCGGCGAAGAGTGTGACGGCGGACATGGGTACGCCGACGCTTACGCCCAGAAGAAGAAAAACCGGCGCCAACAGAGAGCGCGGGCTGGCAGCAACCGCGAGGCAAGTACAGACCATTGCGGCGAAGCCAATAGTCATGAGGCGCGCGTAGCTGCCGCGACAGAGAAGTGCGCCCAGGGAAGTACCAGCGAAATAGAGAAGAAAGAGAAGTCCGGAGATAGAGTCACTCAGGTGAAAGCGCGACGCGAGGGATGGAAGCAGGGCGCCGCCTACGGCATGGAGGACACCGGTGAGCGCGAAGACCGGATGAAGGATGGCAAGGGTCCCGGTCGAAGTGGTCTTGATTTCGGATGGCATCGAAGGTTCAGGCGCGCTTGATGCGGTTGCGTTTTGGATTGGGCGGACTGGTGGATTCGCGAATAATGAGCTCGGGGAGAATGGGTACGAAGTCGGGAAATCCATTCTGCGCGCGGATGCGCTGGAGCAAAATACGTGCAGCTGTGGTACCCATTTGATAGAGCGGCTGGCGAATTGTGGTAAGGCTCGGATTGTGAAACGCGGCGCTCTGGATGTCATCGAAGCCCACGACTGAAACATCTGTAGGCACCTGAAGGCCATGATTCATGAGAGCGCGAATCGCTCCGATGGCGGCGACATCGTTGTAACAGAGGAGCGCGGTGAAATCTGTGCCGCGCTGGATGAGTTCGTTGGCGGGCTCGAAGCCTAGTTCAGGAGTGGAGACGCGCAGTTGTAGTTGGACGATGAGCTCTGGCGTTATAGCCAGCTTCAGATCGCGGGCGACGCCCATAAGGCAATTCCAACGATCGTCAGCGTCGGAGCTGTGGCTGCCGCCCCGCATGAAGGCAATTTTACGGTGACCGAGCTGATAGAGATGACGCAGGGCAAGTTCTGCTGCGCGCTTCTGATCCAGGACAACATTCGTTACGCCTTCGATTTTGCGATGACCAGCCACGACGACGGCTGGGAGAATGCCAAGGCTTTTTTCGAGAGCGGTATCGATAAAGATGAAACCTTCGACAGAGCGATCCATGAAGAGGCGCGGGTACTCTTCGATGAGGTCGGGTTTGCGCCGATGACTCGCGGTTAAGTAAAAGTAGCCCTCTTCAATGAGGTGCTCTTCGACGCCGCTGAGAACCTGCATAGCATAGCTGTCACTGAGTTCGGGGACGAGCACGCCGACCGTAAAAGTCTGTCGCTTGCGCAGAGATCGCGCGAAAAAGCTGGGGCGGTAGTCGAATTTGGCGGCTGCTTCTGTAACGCGATTACGGGTCTCCTGCGGAATGGATCGAACTCCGGGCGCGTTGTTCAGAACCAGAGAAATCGTAGCCGGCGAGAGGTTGAGGTACTCGCCAAGTGTGCGCAGACTGATGGGCTGCCCGGGCTGCGGCGCCATTCCTGGTTTGGATCGCTTAGTCATGCACTCCTGTTGTAACACCGTGGAGGCGGGATGCGCTGTGTTTTCGCGGTAAGCCTCGAGTCGAGGTGACGGGGTGCCCCAGCCTTGGCGCCCGCGGCGAGACGAGACGAAGGCGAATGCGCGAGAATGATCCCGCTTGAGATTGCGGCGGAGGATTGGAATGAATCGTGGAGTTTTGTCTTCGTTCCTGACTTTTATTTTTGCGTCGGCGGCGGGATGGGCATTGGGTCAATCGGGCACTGGGCCGGTGGGAAATTTTGAGGGACACCAGGATGTAGGGACTGTGCTGCATCCCGGATCGACCAGCTACGATACCGCGAGGCAGACCTACACACTGACCGGAAGCGGCGAGAATATGTGGTTCGGTAGAGATGATTTTCAGTTTGCCTGGAAGAAGATGAGCGGAGATGTGGCTATCTCGGCTGACATCGCGTTTGTGGGCGCAAAGGGGAACAACCATCGCAAGGCGGTGCTGATGATTCGTCAGACTCTGGATGGGAATTCGCCTGCTGTCGATATCGCGCGGCATGGGGATGGACTGACGTCGCTCCAGTTTCGCGATTCGGCGGCTGCGGACGACCACGAGGTGCAGTCGAATGTGGTGGGGCCGAAACGAGTGAGGCTGGAAAAACGCGGCGACTACTTCTATGCGTTTGTTTCTGGGGCGTACGGAAGCCTGCAGCCTTCGGGCGCTTCGACGAAGCTGGTGTTGAACGGGCCGTTCTATGTCGGGATCGGAGTTTCTGCGCATGATAAGGATGCGTCGGAGACTGCGGTATTTTCGAATGTGAAGGTGGAATCGCTAGATAATGCAAATGCCGAAAAACCGGTTCTGTACAGCACGCTCGAGACGGTTCCGATTGCGTCGGCGGACCGGCGAGTGACCTACGTGGCTCGAGCGCACTTTGAAGCGCCAAATTGGTCGCGGGATGGATCGTACTTCCTGTTCAATCAGGATGGCGGAATTTATCGGCTAGCGGTCAATGGTGGCGAGCCAGCACGGATTTCTACCGATCCCCAGGTGAAGTGTAATAACGATCATGGGATCTCCCCGGATGGGACAATGCTGGCGATCAGCGATTCGACCGAGACGGGTAAATCGATGGTGTACACGCTGCCTATTGGAGGCGGAACACCGAAAAACATTACGCCGACGGGTCCATCGTATTGGCACGGGTGGTCTCCCGATGGCGGAACGCTGGCGTTTGTGGGACAGCGAGGCGATAACTTCGACATCTACTCAATTCCGGTGAGTGGGGGCGAGGAGAAAAGGCTGACTACAGCGCCGGGACTGGATGACGGCCCGGAGTTCTCGCCTGACGGGCAATGGATTTATTTCAACTCAGAGCGGACAGGACACATGCAGATCTGGCGCATGCATCCGGATGGCAGCGAACAGGAACAGGTGATCGCCGATGAGATGAACGACTGGTTCCCGCATATTTCGCCGGACGGAAAATGGATGACGTTTGTTGCATTTGAGAAGGGAGTCACTGGGCATCCGCCAGACAAAGATGTGTCACTGAACGTGATGTCGCTGGCTGACAAGAAAGTGAAAGTGCTTGCGAAGTTGTTCGGCGGACAGGGGACTAATAATGTGCCATCGTGGTCACCCGATAGTACGAAAGTGGCTTTTGTTAGCTATGAGTATTTGACCTCGGGTTCGAGGGAGTAATAACGAAGTCGAAGCCGGCTCGCTGCGTGGAGGACGACGCCAATGCTGCGGCTCGAATGGTTGGCAATGGCAACAATACAGGGGGGCCCCGTGTACACAAAGGCTTGGCTGCAATCGAGTGGCATGAAACTGGGCACGCTCGTGACAATTGATCATCCGGCCATCGTGGAAATCGCGTGCCTGGCTGGGTTTGACTGGCTTTGGATCGATGGCGAACATGGGCGCTTCAACGAAGCGAGCGCAGCCACGGCATGCGCGGTGGCTGCGGGTGGGCCGCCAACGTTCGTGCGGCTGCCGGATCGTTCGGCGACGGCAATCAAGCGGTTTCTGGATACAGGCTGCGATGGAATCATTCTGCCTCAGGTTTCATCGGCGTCCGAAGTGGATGAGATTGCGCGTGCTGCACTTTATCCGCCGCGCGGAGAGCGCAGTGTGGGGATTGCGCGTGCTCAGGGATATGGCGACAGGTTCGCGGAGTGTTTGCAAACGCAGAACTACGCCATCGTCGTGCAAATTGAAAACGTGGCCGGCGTCAGGAATGCGGGAGCCATTGCGGCGCACGCGGCAGTGGATGCCGTGATGATCGGCCCGTATGACATGAGCGGATCGCTTGGCGCCCTGGGCAAGATCGAATCTTCCCAGGTGGTGGAGAGCATTGCCGCCGTTCTCGCAACATGCAAGCAGGTCGGTAAGCCATGTGGAATTTTTGCTGCCACGGCTGAGAAGGCGAGGACTTACGCGAAAGAAGGGTTTGATCTGATTGCGGTCGGAATGGACTGCGGCATTCTATTAGGCGGGTACAAGACCATACTGGAGAGCCTGCACTGAACATGCAGACTGAAAGCGGAATATACGCTAAACTGAACCCTGGACGGGTGATTCCCACTCGCGGAGGGATGGGTGAGCGGTTGATACCGGCGGTCTTGAAAACCGTTGTACCTGAAAGGGTACCGGGGGTTCGAATCCCTCTCCCTCCGCCATAGAGTCCATATAATCAGCGATTTAGAGAGTCCGACAATCTGTCAATTCTCACTGCAGAATCGCGGGCATTCGGCAGTGAAAGGGACCGGAGAGTGCTCGCCGTTAGAGCTATATCTACAACACTATGTGCGATTCCCTCATGCAGCGGCTTTGGATTGTTGCCTTCAGAGCTCTCGCGGCCTCCTCGATTCCATCTGTCTCCGCTTAGTCAACTCTGAGCTCCGCGCGAGAGATCGTCGTCAACGTGAAAGATGCACGCGGTCCAGTCGATCGCTTCTTTGATCTTTCGGTGGGCTCCGATTATCCCGGAACGTTGATTCGGGATGACAGCTAGGCGCAACTCAAACTCGTAACCGATGAGCTTGGTTTCCGATGATGGCAGGGAGACCGAGCAAGGGCTGGTTGCATGCATTATTCATAGCGCAGTGCGGCCATCGGATCGACACGCATTGCCCTTTGCGCAGGAACGAAGCTTGCAAGGAGCGCGATCCCGCCGAGGAAGCACGTCAAACCGATGAAGGTCGCTGGATCGAAAAAGGAAATTCCGAAAAGCATATCGGGAACTCCGGGAAATATCAGGAAGGCGTGGGTGGCTGTCGCTGCGGCCAATGAAAGAAGGAGCCCCAGAGATGCTCCAAAGACGACGGGACGCATTCCCTGGCTAAGGATCAATCGCAGCACCTCCGATCGCGTTGCACCAAGCGCCATGCGAATACCGATCTCTCGGGTTCGTTGACTGACCAGAAACGCCATCACACCGTATATCCCCGCGGCAGCAAGCGGTAATGCGAGTAATGCCAAGACAGCGACAAAGGTCCCTAACATTTCAGTTAATAATCTCTGAATCCGGATCTGGCCGTCCTCCAAGCTGACGAGATTCGGCTGCAACGTTCGATCCATTTCATTGAGCGAGTTAGTGACGGCTCGAGCAGCTTGGCGCGGGTCTCCCTCTAGTCGAACGAGAATCGTCGCGCCTACAAAGACATTAGAAGGGGCCGGCAAATAGAAAAATGTAGGATCAACGCGCGTGAGATTCGTGTTGCGCGCGTCCCCCGAAACGCCGATCACCTGATACTCGCGCCAGCGGCCATCACCATTCAAGTCTACCTTGATATGTCGTCCGATGGGATCCTCGTGCGGCCAGAACGCACGGGCGCTGGCTTCGCTTAAGACAACTACAGCTGCATTCGTTTCTACGTGCTCGTCCGTAAAGACTTGACCACGTAGGATCGGCACACTCATCGTTCGGAAATAGTCTGTTGAAACGATAGTCCCTAAAGAGCCGCCAGGCAGAAAGTGCTGAGCGCCTTGGCTCCCTTCTATCAGGAGAGGACGCATGAACGAACCAGTTCCGGGTGCCTTGAAGGAAATTGCAACAGATGCGACGCCGGGCGACGATCTAAGCCGGTCCATGATCCGCCTCTGCAAGGCCTGCGACGGATTGGGACCGGCGTGCAGGGCCACCGTGAAACACGCCTGGTCTCGAAACCGGGATCGACGCTCAGTGAACGCTGGAGCCCCTGAATCAGAAGGCCGGCACAGATCAGAAGAAACAGGGATACTGCGAATTGGCTGCCCACCAGAAAACTTCGCAATCGCGAGCGGCTCACCTGTTGTCCTGAAGTGGCCACCCCATCCTTCAAGGCACTACTAGCATCAGACTTTGAGAACTGCAGGGCTGGGTACAGACCAAAAACCATCGCCGCTATCAAGGAAAGTAAAAGCGTATAGACGACGACTCGATAATCGGGTAACAACGGAAGCGTGAATGTGGCTCCGCCGAGCATGGGCAGAGATTGAACCATTTGCTTCAGAGCCACCTGCAACAGCTGGCTCGTCCAAACCGACAACAGCAATCCAAGCCCGCCTCCGATGAGGCCCAGAACCACATATTCCGTCAGCATTTGCCGCAATAATCGCGTCCGACTCGCGCCCATGGCTCGGCGCACCGCGATCTCGTGACGGCGCGCATTACCGCGAGCCATAAGCATGTTTGTGAGATTGGCACACACAATTAGCAGAACGAGCCCGATCACGACCATGAGAAGAGCAATCACACCTCGGAACCACAACGCATTTGTGTCACCGAAGAAAGTGGCCGGCCAAAGCGAGACGGCAATGGCCTTGTCCTCGAGATGCCTGGCGTCTCTCCAATGCTGATCGAGCAATAGAAGTTCGGATTCCGCCTGAGACTGAGTAATCCCGGACTGTAGCCTGGTTAGAAGTTGGACTTGCGCGTTATCCGGTTGTTCATTCCAGGCGCCGCCAGAAGCGACTTCTGGCTGCATCGAAATGAGTGCCCAGATGTCGGGCACCAATGGTGGTGCTCCACTTCCTATGAACTCGCGAGGTGCCACGCCAACAATCGTGGCGAACGACCCATTCACCTTCATGATCTTGCCGATAATGGAGCGGTCTTCATGAAGCCCTCGTTCCCAGAATGGATAACTTAAAATGATTACCGGCTGTGCACCGGTCTCATCCTCTTTTGCCGCAAAGAACCTTCCTATAGCAGGTCCGCTGGCCAGATTCGGAAAGTAATTTGCTGAAACGATTTGGACATGGAGGGTCGTTGTCGCGGTCTCGTCCCGACCTCCAGGAAGAGTTGCAGTCACGGGAATGAGACGACTCGCAGCAATTACTTCCGAAAGAGAATGGCTATGATCGCGGTAGTCGAGGTACTGTGGCCATGAGAAGAAGAATTGTGCATCGCCCGTGGTTCCACTGGCAAGATACCGCTGCATCCTGAACAGATCATGCGAACCTTTGACCGGCAACGGCTTGAGAGCGATACCATTGTAGGCCGCGAAAAACGTCGTGTTTACACAGATTCCAAGTGCCAGTGCAGCCACAACCGTAAAGCCAGGATTCTTGAGGCATCCACGGATTGCATATCTCAAGTCAGCAACGAAATCTCTCACTCCCAAAGCCAAGTCAACCGACTGCACTTTCTCCCGCCACACGATCGGGTTGCCAAACCGGAACCGTGCTGCACGCGATGCTTCTTGTTTCGTCATCCCTTCGGCAACATTGTCCGCCGTCTTCATCTCCAGATGTGACAGCAATTCGTCATAGATCTCTTGATCTACTCGCGATCGCCTGAACAAGCCTGCCAGCCGCCTCAGGAACTTCATTGGCATCCCTCTTTATGCAAAGCGCAGCATGCTTTGCACGCCCTTCATCAACTGCTCCCAACTCTGCTCGACTTCCGCCAACTGCTTTCGACCCTGCGGAGTCAGTTTGTAATACTTCGCTTTCCGCTTGCTCTCGTTCACGACCCACTCCGAACTCAGCCACCCTTTCTGTTCCATGCGATGGAGGGCCGGATAGAGAGAGCCCTCCTCCACTTGCAGCAGTTCCTTCGAAGCATGTTCGATATATTGTGCGATTCCATAACCGTGAAGTGATCGGACCTGCGCCAGCGTTTTGAGAATCAGCAGGTCAAGCGTTCCCTGCAAGTCATTTCTAGCCATCAGGAGAAATACCTCTACATCTAGGTATACAGTAGATCGCAACTATACCTAGATGTCAAGGTACACGTGGATGGATCGTGTACAGCCGTTTTGGCATGCACTCCCCGAGCAAAGAGCGCCGTATAAATCATCATGAGATTCGCGAGTTTCTTGCTCTTTCTCGATGAGCGCTTCTTTCGGCCGATGCACTCAGCGACGACAGCGCTTGGAGCACATGGCGAGTATTCGCCATTCCGTCCAGTTGTTTCGCGGAAACGGGCGTGGGCTCAGTTTGCAGCGAAGGCGATTGTACGGCCGTCTTGGCCTGTTGACGCCAATCGACTCCAATCTCGCTTTGCTTTGACAACGCTACCAAGGATCTTTTTCGCTATCTTCCGCGATGTCCTAAAAATGAGGGCTTGTGATACTGGTAAATACCACAAGCCACGGCTAGAACAGGTAGTTTTGGGTATCTTCCGCTTTCGTTCTCTGCTAGCATCTCCATGCCCAAATACATAGACGACTCCCGAGGAGTGTAGTTTCATGGGATTGTGTTTGTGAACGAAGCAGTCTGGTTAGGAGATAGGTCGTGCACAAGAAAATCATGTCAGCCGTTCTAGCGTCGTCCATTGCGTTGATCTCGGGCTGTCAGTCGTCCCTTAGCCCCGCCGACACAGCCGATCTTGTCTATACGAATGGCAACGTCATCACGATGGACGACTCGCATCCTTCTGCAAGAGGCGTTGCCATTAAGGATGGCAAGATTCTCCTGGTTGGCTCTGACGAAGACGTCCTGAAGGCCAAGGGCGAGAAGACCCAGATCATCGACTTGGGTGGCAAGACCATGATCCCTGGGTTCGTGGATTCGCACAGCCATTTCTCTGCAGTCGGCCTGCAGGCGATTTCAGCCAACCTACTGCCTCCGCCTGACGGACCGGTTCACTCGATCCCGGCGCTCCAGCAGACCTTACGCGACTACATGAAGACATCGCCTATCGTGAAGGCACACAGCATCGTTATCGGCATGAACTACGATGATTCGCAGCTTGCCGAGCTTCGGCCCCCAACCCGGCAGGAGCTCGATGCTGTATCCACCGATATGCCGGTCATCATTGTTCATCAGTCGGGGCATATCGGCGTCTTCAACAGCAAAGCGCTGAAAATGGCGGGAATCACCGCCAAGAGCACCAATCCATCGGGTGGAGTGATCATCCGCGAATCCGACGGCAAGACCCCCAATGGCGTGTTGCAGGAGAATGCATTTTTCGGAGTCGTCTTCAAGATGCTTCCGAAATTCACGCCGGAAGAGACCGTCTCCCAGCTCCAGGCGGGCGAACGGATCTATCTCGCCAACGGATTCACCACGGTTCAGGACGGCAAGACAGACCCGGTCAACCTCAAGGTATTGTCTGCCATGGCAAATGCGGGCCTCCTGAACGTCGATCTTGTCTCTTACGCTGATATTGCCGTACTGGGCGAGGACGCCCCGATCCTGCATGGCCCGCTGGTGTCGCGAACCTATACCAATCACTACCGCATCGGCGGTGTGAAGCTCACTTTCGACGGATCGCCGCAAGGCAAAACCGCATGGTTCACAAAGCCCTATTTCATAGCCCCTGCCGGCGAGAAAAAAACGTATGCAGGCTTCCCTGCGTTTAGCGACGCTGAAGCACAGAAGTGGGTTTCGATCGCATATAAGAACAACTGGCAATTGCTGGTGCACACTAACGGCGACGCGGCCACCGACCAGCTGATCAAGACCGTGCGCGTAGCACAAGCAGCTTATCCGGCTGCGGATCGCCGAACCGTAATGATCCACGGTCAGTTCACCCGCCTTGATCAGGTGACGCAGTTGAAGGAGCTGGGCATCTTCCCTTCTCTATTTCCTGTACACACGTTTTATTGGGGTGACTACCATCGTCAGTCGGTTGTGGGGCCAGAGCGCGCGGAGAACATCGATCCGACCGGCTGGATGCTCGACAACGGCATGAAATTCGCTATCCACTCTGACGCGCCCGTAACCTTCCCAAATTCCATGCGGGTACTCGACAGTGCGGTCAATCGGACCACGCGCTCCGGCTATGTGCTTGGCCCGAAGCAGCGCCTCAAGCCTATTGACGCCTTGAAGGCGATGACGATCTGGCCAGCCTACCAGCACTTTGAAGAGAACACCAAGGGCTCAATCCAGGTCGGCAAAATAGCCGATCTGATCATCCTTTCGGACAACCCGCTTACCATTGATCCCACAAAGCTCATCGCCATGAAGGTTATCGAGACCATCAAGGAAGGAAAGTCGATCTATCAGCTTGGTGCTGCGACGCCCGCCGCGCCCGCGGACAACTGCGCGGCGGATTCGCCATGCGGAAAGGGGCTGGAAAACTCCAAGCCGTTCCATCCAATCGACGATTAATCAGATTGATTTGCGGGTGATGGGCAACAAGAAAGGTCCACTTGTTAACGGAGAGTGGTCCGCAACCGACTCCAACCACCGCTGTTCTTTCGCATAGCGCCCGGAAATACCGCCAATCGATTGCCTCCGATCAGATGCGGAAGGACGCAGCGGGATCCTATCCCTCTTCTGTCTGGGTGATGGGATAGCGCTGGTAGCCGATTTCCTCGATCTGGTGAACCTGTGATTCCAGCCAGTCGACGTGGCCATCTTCATCCCTCGGCAGTTTCACAAACAGATCGCGGGAGCAGTTGTCGCTATTTTCCACGCAGACCGAATGGATTCGTTGTAGGGTGCCACAGCATCATGTTCGAGCTGTAAATCAGACACGATCATCTCCTTCACAGACTTGCCTATGGTCAGCGACATCGGTTCCATCTTCGGTATCCCATCGAGGAACAAGATCCGTTCCATAAGCATCTCGGCATGCTTCATCTCGTCGAAGGATTGCTTCTGGATGTACTTCGAGTATTTTTTGTAGCCCCAGTTCTCCGACATTTCTGCATGCAGAAAGTATTGGTTGATCGCCGTCAATTCGTCGCGGAGAGCTTGATTCAGCTGCTCGAGCACCTTTGCATTGCCTTTCACAGGGCCCACCTTCGATAGAATGGTTGAAACCCAACTTAGCCGATTGCTCCATAAGCTATCACCCGTCGCTCGGAGAAACGACTTCCATTCGACAGGAATTGCCCTTTCATATCTATTGAAAACCCAGGAGTTCCTCTTGCCGGAGCTGTCTCAACCTGGCATCTTGCCTGTATTTCACCTATTTGTCTGCCGCCACCCCTCTTGGCGGCTCTTTCGTCATGGCTTCACATCTCTGCCCAACGGCGAAGCAGATTGTGATAGATGCCCGTCAATTGCACGCCGATTGGATTGCCGGGAAATTCCTTTGCCAATCGCTGAATCGCCGTGTCCAAGTCGTAGAGCAAAGTGCGGTCCCCGTCGGCGCGGATCATGCTCTGTATCCAAAAGAACGAAGATACCCGCGCACCCCGCGTAACGGGTGTCACTCGATGGAGGCTAGTCGCCGGATAGAGCACCATGTGCCCTGCGGGCAATTTGACGGTGTGCAGCCCGTACGTGTCCTCAACGAGTAGGTCGCCCCCATCGTATTGATCGGGGGGAGTTAGAAACAATGTCGCTGAAACATCGGTGCGAATCCGCTGGCCTGTCGAGGCAAAAGCGCGAATCGCTGTGTCGACGTGCGTTCCAAAATGGCCGCCTCCGGTATACCGATTGAACATAGGCGGAAATACTTTGAGTGGGAGAGCCGCCGCCACGAACAACGATGAACGCGCCAGCGCTGCCAGCACCATTTCGCCTGCTTTCACAGCGGCTGGATGTCCCTCCGCCAGCTGAAGATTTTCCTTGACTGTCCGAGCCTGATAACCAGCCGTTACTTTACCGTCAATCCAATCAGCAGCGTCGAGAATCGTGCGAGCATGAGCGACTTCTTCAGCGGTCAAAACATCAGCGATCGTGATCAACATGATTGCGAATCTCCAAGGGTGCACGCGAAATGGCCATTGGTTTATTTGAACCGCAAGTTGATTCCGAATAGAGCGCTGACTCCAGCCCCTGGAATTAAGTGACTCGGATGCGGCAGATCTATAAAGAAGCGGTTCAATGCGTTATTAACGTTCGCCTGAAGTTCCAGCTTCTCGCCTATCGGGCGCTTCAGCATAGCGTTGAAGGCCCAGTAACCCGGGACTTCCTTCATGGCAACAGCGGTTACAACGTAGCCCGTTCCCTTTGGGTTGGGTGCGAATCCCGTTGGCACGTAAGGCACCGTCGAACTGGCCGAACGACTGCCCACGTAGTTCCCGCCAATACCACCATTGAGCAGCCAAGGTAAGTGATGTGTCACAAAGATGTTGAAGGTCTGTTTAGGGACGTTGGCCAGTGGATAGCCTACGGCAGTCGGGAAGAACTGTGAGTAGAACACGTCGCTATCGAGATAGGCATAGCCCACCACGAGGTCCATGCCTTCCGGCAGACGACCGACAGCACTGAACTGCACCCCTCTCACCAGTTGATTGCCAGCAGCGACAATCTCGTTCGAGTTCGTCGGGCTGGTTTCGTGCGCGTTGTTTTTTTCAGTACGGAACAACGAACCCTCCGTCAGCAGGCGGTCGTTGAGAAAACTCCACTTTGCGCCCACTTCGTAGGACTGATTTTCTTCCGGTGCTACATTGCCGTCCACAAGTCCGACACTCAAACTCAATGACTCCGCGTCGGGATTCCAACTCGTTCCGTAATCGAAGTAGAGGCTGCCGTGCGACGAGGGTTTATAAACTATCGCAGCGCGGTAACTCGGCTGTTGATCAAGCCTGCTGATGGGCGCCACTGCTGCAGTTATTGTTCCCCCCGGCGGGGGTGTGGGCTGATAGAGGTTGTAGTCGGTGTCGAAGCGGTCCCAGCGTGCGCTTCCCGTCAGTTCAAACAATCGACCGAGTTTCACGGTGTCGATAAAATAAACGCCAATGCTCTTCGACTTCGTATGAACGATCGACGTTACATATCCAGTGCCGGAAAATGGCTGATTCTCATGCGGATTCAGCAACGTAGTGTCGGGAACGGTATTGATTTTGTTGATGGTGTAGCTATACCGAATGGGATTTGAAGTCTCCTGGCCGCCTTCAGTGCCTGCAACCAAATCATGATGAATGCCGGCGGTCTTGAACCTTGAGCTCATCTCGACCTGATCCCAAAGAATGCCTTCCACGCTCTTGACCTGAATTTGATTTCTATTGACTTGGCTGATTTGATCCGCAGGCGTCGAAGGCGTGTAAGGGCACGGAAGTGCCGAATTGTATGCCAGGGTTGGCAGCGACGAAACGACACCTCCTACCGGAACACTGAGCAGCGCATTCGAGCAGATTTGGGGTTCGGTGATCTGCGCGCTCCGCGGATAGTTCGCAGCCCGAGCGATCATGTGCACGTTGAGGCTGGAAGTAAAGTCATCCGCAACATTCAGAGTGAGAATGTCGTCATTAATCTTGATATAGTTCCCATCAGCAAAGCCGAAGTAGCTGTGCCTATCGGCAGGAGCCAACGTGTTGAACAACCATGGCAACCCATAATCTGGGGTGTCGTTTTCTGAGAGATGTTCATAACTCAACGTAGCCGGCGTCTTGGTTCCCAGCCCAATCGAGATCGAGGGCGCAAGGCCAAAGCGTCGTACCTCAGCTGCATTGCGTCCGGCAATCCCGGCTTCCTCCGCCATAACATTCAGACGAAATGCCGCACCGCCAATTATGTTTTCGAGAGGGCTGTTCAGATCGGCAGTAAGCCTGCGAGTCAGGTCCGTGCCAAATTGAGTCTGCACGTCGACGAACTTCTCAACGCCTGGAACTTTGCTCACCTGGTTGACGACACCGCCCGTCGACCCTCGCCCAAACTGGATTCCCGCCGGACCTTCGAGAGCTTCCACCTGTTCGAAGTTGAAAGAGTCGCGATAGTAGCTGCCAAAGTCCCTGATCCCGTCAAGGAAGATGTCGTTACGTGCAGTAAAGCCGCGGATGGTCAGGTTGTCGCCCTGCGCACCCGCTTCTCCTGCGGCAAGGCTGATACCGGGCACGTTGCGCAGCGTGTCGCGAAGCGTGGAAAGTCCCTGGTCCTGCATCACAAACCGAGGGACAACGGTTACGCTCTGGGGAGTATCGATCAGCGGCTCTGGGAATTTCTGCATCGATATGGAATCTGAAACGGAGGCATTCACTGAGACAGAATCGCTCGCTTGTACTCCGACCACGACCGTGTCCGGGTCCTCAATGCGGTAGTTCAATCCAGTTCCGTTGAGGAGCAGGCGCAACGCCTCCTCTTCTCGATACAGCCCGATCGCGCCCTGCGAGTTGAACCCCGCCAGTATCCCCTCCGGCAGGACAAATTTGACCTTCAGCCCCGTCGCTTTTTCGAAAGAGTTAATCGCTTGCTCAAGGGGACCTGCAGGAATGTCAAATCGCTTCAGGGGTAACGCCGCAGGGGCCGCTCCGTCTGTGCGAGGGAGGGCCTTTTCGGCCGCAACGGCCGGGCGCGCAGCTCCCGTGGCGGCGTATGCCGCAAGCGTTCCGATCGCAACCCACCCACGGCAGATAACTAGCGACTTATTCTCTGCTCTGAGCTTTTTGCAGCTTCTCTTCGTCATCGACCTTCTCCCAAGTACTCGGTGCAGCGCGCAATCAAACCTGCTCGCGCGCGTCACCTCAGCTCGCGCTCAAAAAAGCCTCGCGATGCAAAGATGGAGACAGTTCGGTAATCAGGATTGGCGATGCTGTTGAGCCGGACTATAGCCGACCCTATAATGCAGACAGCCTGCAACCCGATGGGCGGCAGCCTCCAGGGTCTTTGCGGTCTCCGCCAAGAGATAACCCGCCGGGACCCTGGTCCATTCACTTTTCCCGCTGCTCCGAAAACTACGACCAAATTGGTCGCTCTTTAGACTATATACGACGAATTCAGTCCGATATCAACCTTTTGCATGTGAATTGATGTCTGACCTTCAAATTTGCTGGCAATTTGCCCTCTCTCTGCTTCCAGTGCGAGATCATTTCCGGAGCGAACCACTCGATCGCTGGAATGGAGCGAATGATCGTGACCCCCTTGAATGGAGTCCGTCTTTAAGCACGGGCATCGCAAGTCAGTAAGTGTCAGACGAAATTCCATTCGGTGAATTCTCAGATTGAAGCTACGAACATCCCGCGTCGGATGGTGAGCTTTCCGCGTTTGATTGTTTTCTGAGTACTCTATAGCAACTTTTATCGATGTCGTGCCTTCAATCGTCGTGAAGTCGACCGGGCGCCTCAGTCGCCTCCGCCGCGCGCAAATCAATCGGTTGATCGTATGCCGATGCGACACTGCGTTTCATACGCTACTAAGCGTCAGCATGGGCACTGGTAACCTGCGCTGTAACGTATGGCACAACCTTGATCGGATTACTTCAGTTCTTCCGTCGAATTACGGTAGTGCTGTTACTACTGTTTTCCTTGGATCTGAAGAACTGCATGTTATGGTTGGTCACGATCCGGAAATCTGTGCGGCGTCGCGTTCAGCGATGCCAAATCATTGTTCCCCCCTCGCGCGGCACCGGACTCATTGAACGAAAAAGCTCGGAGATCGACATGAAGTTTCATCGAAAGATAATCTCCCAAGTTCAGTCTCGGTCCGCCTCTGGCGAAGAGGGTCAAGCGCTGGTGGAGTTCGCGCTGGTCGCGTCCATGCTTCTCGTCGTGGTCACCGGCATATTGATCTTTGGCATCTTTGAAATGCAGTTGATGAGCCTGACGGAAGGCGTGAACAGCGCCGGGCGGGTTCTCGCAGTCAGTTCGGGACTGACTCTGGATCCGTGCGCTGCGGCGGCCCAGGCGGTCCAGAATGCCGCGCCGCTGCTCAGCCCGAGCAACCTCACCTATCAGATCGTACTCAACCCGACTCCCGCCTCGGGCAGCACCACCGCCCATACGTACAACGCTGCGAGCTGCTCAAGTACGAGCACCACGACCGGGGCGCCGGGGTATCTGGTTTCTGGCGGCTCAGTCTCGGTGACGGCATACGCAAACAAATGCAGTCTCGCCATGTTTGGTAAGAACTTTTTGCCGGGTGGTTGCCAAATCTATCAGACCATTACGGAGGTCGTCCAATGAACCGAAAGATCAAGTTTTCACTTTGGCGAGCGATCAACAACGAAGACGGACAGGCCCTGATATGGACGGCTATTATGATTACGATGTTGGTCGGCGTGGGCGGACTAACAGTCGACCTCGGCCGCGCCTACGTCGCTTATCGCGAACTCCAGGCCTCCACTGACGCAGCCGCTCTGGCCGCGGCTTCGCAATTGCCCATCACGACGAGTAATAAGTCAAGCAACACAGTCAGTTCGACGGGCACAAAATACAGCTCCGTATCCGGAAACTACAACGCCTTCGCGAATTTGAATACCCCTATCGCCCTGACCGGCGCAGCTATAAACGTCGTGCCCGGTTGCGTAAACGTAAACGGCCTGCCGCAGTGTGACACTGGTTTGTTGGCAAATGCCGTCCAGGTGACGCAGTCCGTAAAGATTCCAACGTATTTCATCAAGGTCCTGGCAGCCTTTGGAATTCAATCTGCCAAGTCGCTCACTTTATCGGCAACCTCGACCGCCCAGATGAGGGGTGCGCAGCGTGGACCCTACAACGTGGCGATGGCTCTCGATACGACTGCCTCGATGCAATCTTCAGACGGCGGCAGCAACTGCTCCGGCACGAAGATCCAATGCGCGGAGCAAGGAGCTCAGATATTGCTTTCCGAGTTCTCACCCTGCCTGCCTAGCACCACCTGTGGTACGGCAACAGCTGGCAACGTGACCAATCCGGTCGACGAGGTCTCGCTCTTTACATTCCCCCCACAAACGGCCGGTACCCAGGTAGGAAATGATGAGGGCTGCACAGCGAAAACGCCCAGCGAGATCCCATATCCGGATAGCACCGCCTATGCGACAGTATCCCATTCGACTCCCACGATGCCGGCCATCGGTACTGCAGCAGGGGACCTTACGACCGCGAATTTGAACACCCTCGTAAACCAGTACCAGGTTGTGCCCCTGTCGAGTAATTACCGCAGCTCCGACAGCACCACTGGGACGAGTCCGCTGACCGTTGCGTCGAGCGGGGGCACTTCCACCTCTCCGTCCATCGTGGATGCGGTCGGCGGAAACAGCTATTTTGGGGGGAAAAGCTGCACAGGCATGGACGCAAAGGGTGGCGAGAGCACGTACTATGCCGGCGCACTGTTCGTGTCACAGGAGTATCTCACTGCCAATGCCAGAACGAATGCCAGCAATGTGCTGATTCTCCTCAGCGACGGCGACGCGAATGGCGGCACGATGTCGGCCGGCAACAGCAACCTGAACTCCAACGGCTCCTATCCGTCCGCCAAAAACCAGTGCCAGCAGGCGATCGACGTTGCGACTGCAGCCAAAGCGGCGGGCACGAAAATTTACGTAGTCGGCTATGGCGTTGCGAGCGGCGGATGCGAGGTTGACACCGGTGGTCTTACTGCTTGCCAGACACTGCGCAGCATCGCCAGCTCAGACCAGAATTTCTTTGTCGACGGGTCGAGCACAAAATGTGCCGGCGCTACAACCGTCACCGTGAACGGGGGAACCAACACGTTGGCCGCAATCTTCACGGCAATTGTCGGGGATTTAACACTCCCGCGCTTGCTCCCCAACACTATCTCATTCACTCCAACATCGTAGGCGCCTGAACCGTGCTCAGCGAAAATTGACATTGGGATAAGCCGGGAAGAGTTCTACTCCCGGCTTTTCTGTTTTTGAGCTCGTTCTCTCCCGGTACGAGGTCAGCCCCTCGCGCGGATTCCTTACAGCCCCAGTCTCGGGAACCGTAGCAGATAAATGGAATGCCAACAGAGAAAATGTTCAACTCAAACGATCGATTGGCGTATCAATCCTTCCGTGCATATAAGCGACAAGTGCGAGATTAATTTGGCGTTATTCAGGACTATCAGGCTCCCCGCATTTGCAGCGTCTATCTCAACGGCAATGGCCGGCAGAATCGTCGATCAACACACATCAATTTGTTTATCATTCAAAGACGATTCTGAATCGAAGTAGGTCGGGTCAAAATATCGTGCGAAACCTAATGTGGAAGGGCAGCGACTTGGCGCTTGCGTACGGCAGAGGGATTCTCTTTCTGCTGGCCTGCTTCGGGCTGGTACCGCTCGCGATCTCCCAGATATCACCGGACGCCACGATCGATCGGACTGAACCGCCGGCACCGAGCGCATACGCCGGTGACTCAGCCTGTGCACAGTGCCATCACAAGGAGTCAGAGTTCTATGCTCTCACGCCGCACGCCCGTGATTCCGCGCCTGCCTCAGCGAAACAAATCATCGGTAGCTTCAGCGCTGGGAACAATATCCTGCATACTTCAAATCCCAATCTCATCATAGAGATGATTGCCAAACCCGATGGCTTTTATCAGAGCGCCGTCAATTTGGCCGCCCCGCAGAATCGCCTGACAGAACGGTTCGACATCGTGATTGGATCGGGACGCCACGGACAATCCTATCTTTACTGGAATGACGATCAGCTCTTCGAATTGCCCGCCTCTTACTGGACGTGGAATCACCAATGGGTAATCAGCCCAGGATTTCCCGCCGGGCAGGTACACTTTGACCGCGCCATCGTTCCTCGGTGCCTGGAGTGCCACGCGAGCTACTTCACTTCTCATGCCCCTCCTCTAAATCGATTCTCAAAGGAAAGCCTGACGCTCGGCATCAACTGCGAGCGCTGCCACGGGCCGGGCGCCCTGCATGTTGCTCATGAGCGCTCCAGTAAACCGCTCCCGAGCGGGTCGCATGATGAGGCAATCGTGAATCCTGCCCATCTCACTCACGATCGTCAACTCGATCTGTGCGCGCTTTGCCATGCGGGTGCCGTGGAACCGATCCGGCCGCCACTGACGTTTGTGGCGGGCGACGATATTCGGGATTATCTAGCGATTCAACCGGCCTCTTCCGATGCCCCGCCGGATGTACATGGCAACCAGGTTGGCGCGTTGGAGCTGAGCAAGTGTTTCACTTCCGGCAAGATGACCTGTTCTACGTGTCACAACGTACATGAGAAACAGGAGAACGTGGACTCGTTCTCTCAACACTGTCTCGGCTGCCATGAGATGCGCGCTTGTGGAGAGTACCGCGGTCTGGGCCCGACAATTCGAACAAAGTGTGTGGAATGCCACATGCCGCTTGAGGAATCTGCGAAGATCACGTCGGATTCGGGCGAAGGAACGCTGCACGCATTACTGCGGGCGCATCAAATCAAAATCTATCAGGACGCGACCGAACGTGTGGAGCGCAGCCTTAGAGGTACTCCAGCGATCGTCCGATAGAATGGCCCTGCTATCGACTAAATCAAAGGTCCGGTCTGGCTCGGCCGAAAGCTAATTCATCGCAGAGCCCGCTCGGCTGTGTGTTGTTGCTCCCCTTGATTCCAACTCACGAATGCAATGGTTCTCTTTTCGCCTGTCTCTCAAAATAGAACGCAATTCCCAACGCCAGAATGAGAGCTGCAATCCCAAATAGAGTCGTGCCCGGCACGGTATTCGGCTCTTCGATGATGACCTTCCTCGCCATCGCGATGAGTGCGACCTCCAGGACTACCCGGACATGGATGACATCCTTCCTGAGATAGGCTTTTAGCGTCTCCAGCAACTCAACGCCGATCAACACGAGAAGGAAATAACCGAATATATCCAGAAGCCCTTCAACGGGGATGAGCCAGCGCGGCGGCTTCAAGACTTCCTCGACAATCAGCGCTCCGAGGTGAACTGTGGAGAGAAGCACTACCACGATCAATAGGCCTGCAAGCGCCACTACAGTAATCTTCTGAGCAGTTCCGATGAGCTTTTCCAGCACCGCGTCGACCGTGCGGCCTCGCTCGCCTTTTTCAGCTGCGCCGTTGTTCGGTTGGTTTGTTGTGGTCATTTTCTCCATCAAACTGGCAATGCAAGATGCAATTGAAAATCTACGAGGATTACAATCGTCGAATCCTGTAGTCGAGCTTGCAACAAAGGGCAACGGAACTTGAACAAAACTCGCGATGAGAACATGTCAGCGTAGAAGTCTCGGGGAAGGTTAGCAACTGTCACTAATGACAGTCTCCGTGATCTCATGGACATCACCTCGGGAACTGATTGACTCGTGACAATGAGAATTTGTGTAGCGTACCAGCGTAGAGAAGTGGAGGTAGAATGAACTCCCAAATGGCGGATGAAGCCAGCCGAAGAAACGATGCGCAGGGCAACCCTCAACGCCCTGACATGGTTTGGGTGCCGGATGGAACCTTTCGCATGGGTTCTGAAAACTTCTATCCGGAAGAGCGCCCGGTTCACGAGGTCAGCGTAGACGGCTTCTGGATGGATCGCTACGAGACTACAAATGAGTGCTTCGCGCGCTTCGTTGAGGCAACAGGTTACAAGACAGTCGCGGAACGTGCGCCCAATCCCGCGGACTTCCCTGGCGCTCCACCGGAAAATCTCGTGCCCGGTTCTTTGCTCTTTCACAAAACCCGCGGCCCGGTGGACCTGCGCAATTACAGCAACTGGTGGGCCTGGGTTCCGGGGACGAGTTGGCCCCATCCACTTGGTCCGGGGTCGTCGCTCGAAGGCCTCGGCCAACACCCCGTTGTTCACATTGCGTATGAAGACGCCGAAGCCTACGCGAGCTGGGAGGGGAAAGAACTACCGACCGAAGCGGAATGGGAATTTGCGGCCCGGGGTGGCCTTGATGGGAGAAACTTTACCTGGGGAGACGAACATTTCCCAGACGGAAAGGCAATGGCTAACAGCTGGCAAGGGGAATTTCCCTGGCAAAACCTTCTCGATGATGGCTACGAAGGCACGGCTCCGGTCGCATCTTTCCCGCCGAATGGATATGGCCTCTATGATATGGCAGGGAACGTCTGGGAATGGACTTGTGACTGGTTTGTACCGCGCCACGCGGACGAAGTAGTCGCGCCGTGCTGCGGGCCGGCAATCAATCCCCGCATTGTCTCGCCGGCAAAAAGTTACGATGCAGCCCAGCCACAGTTTCGAATTCCGCGCAAGGTTGTAAAAGGAGGCTCTCATCTGTGTGCCCCTAATTATTGTTTGCGCTATCGTCCTGCGGCGCGGCAGCCGCAGATGATCGACACCAGCATGAGCCACATGGGTTTCCGCTGTATTATTCGCACTGCCAAAGCTAGCTGAGTCGGCAGATACTCTTGAGACAGCTCTGACGTGTTGCAACCTGATTTCCACCAGGCATTCTGGGGGCGAAAAGTTCGTGCGCGCTCGCAATCTGCTCTTATCTCAGCGGTTATAACGCCACAATTGATTGTTTTTTCGCTGATTATTCAGGCTATAATCGCAGCGCATCTTCGTTTTGAGATAAGAAATAGAACTCATTCAGTTCGAAAGAGCGGGGTTCTTCCCGTAGTAAGAGTGAGCCCCGATTTGCGAGAAAACATGCGGGCTCCTCCCCAGTCAGGACTCAGAACCGTTCTCTTTTCCTGGCCGGCCCTAGCTGCCGTCCTGTTGCTCGCCCAAGCTTTGGTCTCACTCGTTCTAAGGAGTGGCCCTGGGTTAGTTGCATACTGTGAGATCAGTTACTTTGTTTTGCTGCTCCTCGCCAGCGGAGTTGCCATCCGGAATGCGATGCGGAACAGGCAGGCGACCCGGTTATTCTGGTCGTTCCTTGCAGCGGCCTTTGGGCTGTGGGCCTTAGTTCCTGGCAGCTGGTTCAACAGTGTGGTCCTGCACGGCAGGATTCCGGCATTTCTCTTCGATAATCCTCCTCTATTTCTGCACATCGTATTGATGATCGCGGCCGTGGCTTCTCGTCCTCACTTAAAGTTGCCCACCCGGAGACCGTATCGATCGACGTTGAACTTTCTCATACTGCTTTTTGTCTGGGTTTTCGCGTATGCCTTCTATCTGTTCCCGTACGAGTATGGAAATCAGGGAACAGTAATGATCTTGCGCTTTGAGGCCATCTACTTTGTCGAGAATGTCTTGCTTCTTGCCATTCTTGGCAGGTCAATCGTTCGATCGCAATTTCCTTGGAAGCACATCTATCTGCACCTGTTCGGCGCGTCCGCTCTCTATGCAACAGGTTCCTTCGCTACGAACATCATCTGGGCTTTGAAGGATCCTTCTGGTGATCTGACGGGTGCCGATTTTCCAGCGTTAAGGGGCCTCATAGGGCTGTCATTCACTGCTTCGATCTTCTGGTTTCTCTGGATAGGCATCGAAGCCGACAAGTTGAAGCCCAAACTGGATCATGCCGTATTGTTGGACGCAACCGATCCCAAGTACAGTTCTGCTTTGGCAATGCTCGCGGTACTGGCCATCCCTGCTGTCGGTGTGTGGGAGGTGCTACGAACCGGCGAACCGATTGGAACCCATGAAATCCGCCTATTGCTGGTAATGGTCGCAGGCCTGATTCTCGCCGGCGGTGCCTTTGCTGAGAATTATCTTGCCAATCGCGAGTTTACTTCCGATGTGGCCGCGGCGCACGACAGGCTCCGTCTGGCTATGGAATCCGGAAAATCAATGGGATGGGACTGGGACTTGGCCAACGGACAGAACGTCTGGTTTGGTGATCTGGAATCGACGTTCGGGATCAGCGCGGACACGTACCTCGCAGGCGAAGGGGAGTTTTTTGAACGGCTCCACCCAGACGATCGGGAGCGCGTATCGAGAGCGCTCGGAGCCGCAATGCGGGACCAAACCCCGTATAGGGCTGAGTTTCGAGTCGTGCGCCCCGACGGGACAATGCGATGGCTCGCGGATAGAGGGGAATTCTATCCAGCAGCCAATGGCAATTCGCTACGCGCTCTCGGGATTGCTGTGGATATTACGGATCGCAAGCAAGCTGAGGAAGCGCGCCGACAGAAAGAAGTGGAGCTTGATAAAACTGAAAGACTCGCCAAGGTAGGAGCCTGGCGATGGAACCCGGAAACAGACACGGTCGTCTGGTCTGAAGAACTTTATCGGATCGCGGGTCTCGATCCTGCTCAGCCCGCACCCAGCTACAAGGAACATCCAAAGCTATACACGGCGGAGAGTTGGGAACGGCTGAATCGTGCCGTAAATGGATCGTTGCAGAACGGATTCCCGTACAAACTGGATCTAGAAATGATCCGCCCTGACGGCGTCACGCGATGGGTGATTGGACGAGGTGAGGCGATACACGATGAAAATGGGCGCATCATGCAGCTTCATGGCACGGTTCAGGACATCAACGAACGCAAACAGGCGGAATTTGCTCTACGCGAAAGCGAGGAGCGCTTCCGCTTAATGTCGAACACGGCTCCAGTCCTGATCTGGATGTCCGGTACCGACAAGCTTTGCACTTACTTCAACAAGCCTTGGCTCGACTTCACGGGAAGGCCACTATCGGCCGAACTGGGAAACGGCTGGGCGGAGGGAGTTCACCCAGAAGATTTGCAGCGGTGTCTGGAAATCTATAACCGTGCATTTGATCGGAGAGAACCGTTCAGGATGGAGTATCGACTCAGGGGAATCGACGGAGAATTTCATTGGATTCTCGATATAGGAGTGCCCCGATTCAATTCTGACGGTTCGTTCGCCGGATATATTGGGTCTTGCATCGACGTATCCGAGCGCAAACTCGCAGAAGAGGTGCTATACAGCATAAGCAGCAGGTTGATAGAGGCGCAGGAGCAGGAGCGCACCCGCATTGCCCGGGAACTTCACGACGACTTCACCCAAAGAGTGGCATTACTGGCTGTTGAACTTGACAGGCTCAAGCACGACATTCCCGACTCAAACGTCGATGCACTCGATCGCATGGACAGAGTTCGCCAGCACACGTTGGAGATCGGCACCGATATTCAGGCCTTGTCTCACGAATTGCATTCTGCGAAGTTGGAATATCTTGGCGTCGCAGTGGCAATGAGAGGATTCTGTGAGGAGTTCGGAGAAAAGCAGAAGTTGACGATCGATTTTCAGAGCCATAATATGCCGAGCCCCGTGTCACCGGATGCCGCTCTTTGCCTCTTCCGAGTTTTGCAGGAAGCGTTGCACAACGCGGCGAAACATAGCCGAATGTCACACTTCGATGTGGAAGTCCGAGGGGTACCCGGAGAGATTCAACTCACAATTCGCGACGCCGGAATTGGATTTGATGTCGAATCTGCCAACAAAGGGCGGGGGCTCGGTCTCATCAGCATGCGCGAGCGAATCAAACTGGTGAACGGAACGATCTCGATTGATTCGAAGTTCGGAAAAGGTACCGAGATACGCGTTAGCGTTCCCGTAGAGGCTCCATCAATCGCATGAACGTGCGGAACCGCTGAGGCACGTTGCCGCGTGGGCACGAGATGAGTTCTGGTTTGGTCCCTGGGACGGCGAAGCCTTGACGACAAGCCCTTGAGTCGAGCGCGAATATGCATAGAAGCAGGATCGTCATGTGCTGGAGGCATGATCTCGTGCATGAGATGGCGATGGACTTGAAGAATGCAATGGAAGCTTGAGCGCCTCGCGTTTCAGACAGACTCCAGCTTCAAGAACGGGCAGCAACCGTTATGACAGAACCCTGCTGGAAGCGCACAAACGGCCGCGGCAATCCTCGATCAGCTTGACAAAGAATTGGGGTCCATGGGTCCCTGTCAGAACGTGAACCGGATGCCAAGCTGCATTGCGAATGGGATGCCTACAGTCGTTCCCGGGCCAAAGAAGTCTCCGAGGGCTCCGCCTGCAACGCGCAATTGGTTCGGGCTGGTAATGGGCTGAATTGCGGAGCATGACGCGTCAGAACATACGTCCGTGATGTTGCCTGTCTGTGCCTCCGTTGACGGCACGGGAAGCGAAGCAATATTGGTTACGTAGTTCGCTCCGGGATTATTGCGATTGAAGAGATTGAAGAACTCGGCAAAGGGGAAAAGGGTGTTACGATCGCCTAATCTGATTGGGCGGCCTACGCGCACGTCTGCCTGAATATAAGGCGTGCCGCGAAACTGATCCAGCGAGGTCGGATTGCCGTTGATCTGAATGCGTTCCGAATTGTCAGCGGTGGTGATGGTGAAGGGGCGCGCGCTTTCGGCCTGGGTTAGGGTGCTGACTTCGATTCCCAGTGGAGCTTCCCATGTTCCGGCGAGGACGAATCGATGGCGGACATCTTCGCCGGATGGGCCGTAATCGCCCGCTCCGAATGGATCGAGTGGATCGCAAACGCCGTTCACGTAATCGAAAAGTTCCCCTAAGACGCATCCCCAAGTTTGTGCCTTGGCAAAGGTGTAATTGGCGATGAGGCTAAGCCGACGTAAAACATGGCCTTGTAAGTGGAACATAAGTGCGTTGTAACTGGATCGGTTATCGGAATGAAAGACGTTCATATCCGGGACATAAACGGCCTGGTCGGGGTCTGAAGGCGCAAGCAATGGCGTAAGCAGATTCGTTCCGCCCGCGTAGCTGTACGCTCGATACGCGTGATTTCCCTGCTCGTGCGTATAGTCAGCGCTCAGCGACCAACCGGCGCCGAAGGAATGCTCCAATCCGCCGCTAATGTGAATTGCATAGGGTGTCTTGTAATTTGAGTCAATCAGGTTGCCGCTTCCTCCTGATGCGGAGCCGGGAATGCAGCCGCTATTTTCTGAGCCGCCCGGATTTGCAACGGGGTCAACGCAGGGACCGGGCGGAGTGTTAACCGCCTGAAACGCGGTGGCCCACCCGGTCTGCGCCAAGTCGTTTGCATATAGGCCGATGCCCCCTCGCAATACTGTCTTTCCGCTGATGCCGGGAGAAAACGCCAACCCGAGCCGGGGACCGAATTGGCTTCGGTCGTCGTGAGGCGCAGTGGAGACAAGAGGAATATCGAGCGCCTTAAGCGTGATAAATGCGGGATTGTCTTGCTGGCTGCGGCCCGTCGCATCGAGCAACCCAAACGAAGCACTGTAGCGCAGGCCGTAGTTCACGGTCAGGTTCCTCGTCACGCGGAATGAGTCCTGAGCGTAAAGAGCCAGACGCTGCACATTCTGCGCGAAACTACCGCCCAAGTTAGACGTGGAAGCACCGGCCTGCATGTCCGATGCGAATTGATTGAGATTGTCAGAGCTGGCTACATAGTACGTCGGATTTTGAGGAAACTGGTATAGCGTTTCATCATTGCTAGGAAATGCACCGCCTAGAACCGGCTCATGGATGAAGTTGATACCGAACTTGACTGAATGGCGCGCGCTCGCGTTCGTGACATCGTAGCGCAGTTGATATTTTTGCTGGTTGCGCTCCGACGGAAAGTACGTAATTGGAGTTGCGAACAGGTTGTCGCCGAACGTCTCGAAGCCGGATACGGTTAGCGCAGTTGAACTGAATGGGAATGCCAAGGCAAAGCCCAAATTCGAATTGCGCTGCTGTATGAGGTGCAGGCCGCTCGCGCCCAGGACGAACCTTCCGAGCCATGTGGGGCTGAAGATGAACTCGTTGCTGATAACCAGATCAAGATAATTATTGTGCGTCAAGAGGCCTGTTGATGGTAGAGTCCCCTGCGCTACCAGATTGTTGTGGGTTGTGTAGTTATCGACGGAACTACGAAGAAACCATGACAACTTGGCAGACTGCGACCAGTCGAAGCGCAGAGAGCCGAGGGCATCTCGAAAGGGAATGGGCACATTTGCAGGAACGGCAATAGAAGAGACGCCTGGTATGAGGCCATCAGACGCGATCGACGCAAGCGCATCGAATTCGGCAACGTTGGCCGGACTGTAGACGATGCTGGCGTCTTCGTGGACAAATTCGGAGGCGGCGAAGAACCAAATTCTCTGCCGCTTCAGTGGGCCCCCGACCGTGCCCACGTAGTTCTGGCGAGAAAAAGGCTGCTTCGGATTTGGTGCTGGATTCTCTATCGGGAAGCGCGCGTTGAGAGTAGCGGCACGTTCGAAAAAGGCGGCGTCTCCGTGCCAATCATCCGAGCCGCGTCTCGTAGTGATCACGACTGAGCCGGCCGTAGTGCCGCCGGTATCGGCGTCCTGTTGCGCAGTATTGACGGAGAATTCCTGAATCGAATCCGGTGAAAAATTCTGAAGAAATCCGCCGATGTAGTCGTCAGAGTTATCGGCGCCATCGACCGACAACTCGTTATTCAAGCCGGAACTGCCTCCGGTGGAAACTGCGGTGATGCGTGCCTTCGTAGGATCGGACGGTTCGACCGGTTCGGTGCCAGGCGCGAGGTAAGCAATGTTAGCAAAGCTTCTTCCTGCCAAAGGAAGCGCTTCCAAATCGTGCGACGTAATGACGCTATTGTGAACCTGGCTGGCAACATCGATCGGTTGCGCAGCGATGGATGATTCTTGCGCACGAATGCCCACAGACTGCTGCACCGCGAAGGGGCGCAAGGTTACCGTGACGTCGCGAATGCTGCTGATCTCTATGGTTACGGTGGCGACGGCATCGGCAAAGCCAGGAGCTGCTACGGCAGCACTGTAGTTACCGGCAGGAAGGTCATCGATCCGAAAGTACCCACGCTCGTCGCAGTGGACGCTGCGGTAGGTTGCATCGTTCGCCGAACTAACAGCAATGGTAGCTGTGACGATTCTCGCTGAGGTGGCATCCTGTACGGTACCGCGTAACGACCCGCCGGTACTTTGACCGAGAGCAGCGACGGCTGCAAGTAGTATCACGAGATGGATGATCAGGATTTTCATTTGTCTCAATAGATCGATGAGGGGAGATATACTTACTGGTATTCTTTTGGATTTTCGCATAGATCGGATCTGAAATCGGAAAAGCATGGCCTTCATCTGGAATCAGAAGCAGTTGCTGAATCCAATGCAAGCGGGGGCAGCCAATATCCTTTACAATCCCAATCAATCGCAATCTGATTGTTTTCCCTGCCGTACAACAAAAATCCTGAATGCATCGGAGCCACGCTATGCTTGCTGGCCGCTGTCTTGTTGTTGCGTCGCTTTCTTTCATGTTTGCGCTCCCGTTAGCAGCACAACAGTATCCGGCAGAAATGCTCTCCGGTCTTCGGTGGCGAGATGTTGGGCCGATGCGGGGCGGCCGCACATACGCGGTTGCGGGAAATGCAACACAGCCCGATACCTTCTACATGGGCTCGGTAGGGGGCGGGTTGTGGAAGACAGAGAATTCTGGGCGCACGTGGTTTCCCATCGCCGACGATCCCATTACCGGCATTCCGATCGGCTCCATTGGCGCCATCGCGGTCGCTCCATCCGATCCCAATATCGTATATGTCGGAACTGGCGAGCCCGATATTCGCAGCCAGCATTCCTATGGCATCGGTCTTTTCAAATCATCAAACGCAGGAAAAACCTGGCATTCAATAGGCCTCGCGGAAACGCGCCAGATTGGGAAGATCGCCGTTGATCCTTCCGACCCGAACAGGGTATATGTAGCGGCCCTTGGGCATGTCTACAAGGCGAATCCAGAGCGCGGCGTTTATCGCTCCATCGATGGCGGTGTGCACTGGAACAAGATTCTCGCTGGCGCAAAAGATCCTGACGATGTTGGCGCGGTCGACTTGGCGCTCGATCCGCAAAATCCGCGAACAATATATGCATCGTTGTGGGCAACACGTCGGCCGCCATGGGCGGTTTATGCGCCGTCGAATATGCCCGGCGGGGGCCTGTACAAATCCATCGACGGCGGCGACACATGGCATCAGCTCACCGGAGGACTTCCGGACGACGACTTTGTCGGCAAAATTGGTATCGCTGTTGCACCCAGTAATTCGAACCGACTATATTCCGTTGTCGATGATCTTGGAACCGGAATCGCGCGGGGATTCCGGAGCTTGCCGGGTGCTGAAAAGACGCCTGCACCTAAACCCTCCGGTGGCGTCTACGTGTCGAACGACGCCGGCGCGACGTGGAAATTGGTGAACAGCGAAAAGCGGCTGTGGGGGCGCGGATGGTACTTCGGCCAGATCAGCGTCGACCCCACAAACCCCGACCGCGCTTACGACATAAACACCGCGACTTACATGACGCTGGATGCAGGCAAGACGTGGGTCCCCGTCAAGGGCGCACCGGGCGGTGACGATTACCATCAACTTTGGATCAACCCAAAAGACGGAAGCCGCATGGTGCTTTCCAGCGACCAGGGCACGGTTGTCTCTGTCGATGGCGCGAAGACGTGGAGCACCTGGTACAACCAGCCGACCGCACAGATCTACCACATCGCCGCTGACAATCGCTTCCCGTACTGGCTTTATGGCGCGCAACAGGATTCGGGCGCGGTTGGGGTGAGTACGTGGTCCCGTACGGGTACACTCAACTTCCGCAATTGGGAGCCCATCTGTGAGGCGGGCGAGAGTAGCACGGTCGTGCCGGATCCCGACGATGGCAAGCTGCTGTATGGCAACGGCGATCAGCGCTGCAACCAGGAGCTGAACCTGCCCGCACCAGCCGGTGGCGAGTTGCCCGCAGCCGATCCGAACGATCCCAATCGCAAAACATGGACACTCCCGCAGGTGTTTTCTCTTGCAGACAAGGCACTCTATTATTCGAATCAATTCGTATTCCGTACGCGTGATCGCGGAAAAACCTGGACGAAGATCAGCCCGGATCTAACGCGGCTCCGTCCCGAAGTGCCGAAGACCCTCGACTCCGTTACAGGCAAGGACATCGATGAGCCGATGACTGACCATTTTGGAGTGGTCTATACCATCAGCCCATCGCCGCTTGATGCCAAGATGGTTTGGGTGGGCACCGACGACGGGCTGATTCACGTGACGCGCGACGATGGCGCTAACTGGAAGGATGTGACACCCCCAACATTGAGCGCGTGGAGCAAGGTGTCGCAGATCGAGGCCGGTCATTTCGATATAGAGACCGCATATGCTTCTGTCGATCGCCATCGGTTGGCTGACGATCGCCCTTACATTTATCGCACGCACGACGGCGGCAAGAGCTGGGAGAATATCGTCGATGGAATTCCCGATGGAGCGTTTGTGAACTCGGTAAAAGAGGACACAAAGCAAAAGGGCCTTCTTTATGCAGCCACGGAACTGCGGGTCTACGTCTCATTCGATGACGGAGACCGCTGGCAGGCGCTGCAACTCAACATGCCGGTCACTTCGATTCGCGACATCGTTGTACACGACGACGATCTCGCTATCGCCACATTCGGTCGCGGATTCTGGGTGCTCGATCAAATGGCGGTATTGCGCCAGATTGCGGAGCGCGGCAAAACAATTGAAGATGAACGCGCATATTTATATGCACCCGGAGAGACATTTGCCATTCACCAGGGCGGCCAGAATGGAACGCCGTTGCCTCGCGAGGAACCGCAAGAGCTGAATCCGCCAGCAGGTGTCGTCGCTTACTACTGGTTAAAATCTCCGCCGGCAGGCCCGCTAACGATCGAACTCGTAGATGCGAAAGGCAATGTCTCGGCCTGCGTAGCCAGCGACACACCTGTGAAACCAGTCGACACCGAGGCGATCAATGTCCAGGCCTATTGGTTAGAACCTATGCCTCCTCCTCCAGCCGAACCCGGCATGCATAGGGTGGCCCTTAATGTCGTTGCGCCACGTGCATTCGGCGGCGGACGAAACATCTCGCCGCCTCCTGAGGATGCCTGCCATCCGTCAGGGACGGCGGCGGCAAAACCTGCAAAGACGACCGCGCGCCCCGGCGCCGGAACAGTGGGCCTGCAGCCTGGCAACTATACCGTTCGCTTCACGGTGGATAAGCAGACGTTTTCGCAGCCCGTCACAGTCAAGCCCGATCCGCGCCGACTGCCAAAGGGTGCCGACGCTTCGCCCGAAGAGGATACAGATGAGTAGTGAATAGTGCAATTTGCAAAACGTCGACCGACAGATCAGCAGTTATCGAACAATAGCGAGCCCAAAATCTGCTGCGACTATCGAGAGGCGGTGCCGCATCAGCCTCTACCCCATCGTCATAATTTCAACGTTACCGCTGCGTCGCAGGATGTTGACGCTCACCGAATCCGCATAGCGCTCGAAGGAAAGGTCGACATCGCCATTTCCGACCTTGAGATTGTGAACGCGAATTTGTTGAAGCTTGTCCGGCAAAGCAGGATAGTGTAGACAAATCCGGGATTCACTTGCGCGAATCTCGAGCCCGAGGCAGGCCTGCAGCAACAGGAAGACGGAGCCTGCAGCCCAGGCCTGCGGCGAACAGGCGACCGGATAGAGGGTCGGTCCCTTGCCAGAACGACGATGGAAACCACATATCAATTCGGGGAGACGGTGAAACATCACCTCGGAAGAGAGATCGAGCATTCCGGACGTAATCTTCAAAGCAAGATCTTTTTCGCTTCTACGCAGGGCGCCGAGAGCTATGACGGCGTTGTCGTGCGGCCACATTGATCCATTGTGATAGGACATCGGGTTATATCTGCGTTCGCCGCTGACGAGGGTACGGACACCCCAGCCGGAAAAGAAAGCTGGGGACAGCAGTTCCTTGCTGATCGAATGGTATTGCGCGTCGGTAGCGATTCCTGAGAACAAACATTGTCCTGCATTAGAACTTCGCACGCTGCATTGTTTTTTCTCGCCGTCCAGTGCCAATACAAACATACCGATTTCTTCGGACCAGAAAGCTGATTGGAATTTCGCGCGCAGATCGGCGGATTGCAGATGTAGTCGGTCGGCAAGCTCCCTGTGTCCCAGGGTTGCAGCGACTGAGGCTATTCGGTTCTTGGCCGCATACACATAGGCCTGCACTTCGCACAGCGCGATGGGACCAACAGCCAGACGACCATCGCTGTAAAAGACCGAATCGCCTGAATCTTTCCACCCCTGTTGCACCAGCCCATGATCCGTCTGACGCGCATACTCAACGAAGCCGTCACGGTCGCAATCGCCATAGACATCGATCCATTCAAGCGCTGCAAGAATATTCGGCCAGATCTCGCGCAGGAATTCGGCATCGCCGGTGCGTTCGTAGTAGGCCGCAGCGAGCAGGACAAAAAGAGGCGTGCCGTCTACGGTGCCATAGTAACGACCGAAGGGCACCTCGCCCAGACGAGCCATCTCGCCCTTGCGCATTTCATGAAGAATCTTGCCCGGATCCGCGTCCCGTGCGGCATCGTGACTTGTAGCCTGAGTTGCGGCAAGGTAGGAAAGCACTCCCTTTGCCACCGAAGGCGTAAGCCACAGCAATTCGAGCGCGGTGATGATGCCGTCTCGACCAAACACCGTGCTGAACCAAGGCACCCCTGCATACGGATAGGGCCCATGCGGCGTCTGCGTCACCATCATCGCAAGGTCCGCGCAGGAGCGATGAATCCAGCTATTGAACTGCTCGTTAGAAGTGTGGATGTCGATTCCTGCGAGCGGTCCCGTGCTCCGACTGTGGATCATCGCCTGCAGTCCTTCGCTGTAGCCGCTCGAAATGATTGCGCGTTCTCCCTCGCGCTCGCATATGACATTAAGCGTGAAGCTAACCTCGCCATGGGCTTCGATTTGAACAGGAACGGTGATGCCCCCTTCGTGAGACTCAGCTGAAGGCTGCGAGCACTCGACGCGCGAAGTGCGCCGGATGCGATCGAGGCCTTCATATGCGAGCGTCACCGATGACCGGCCTATCTTCTGAGGAAGTTTCTCGCCGCGCTGCTCTCGCTTCTCGCCACGTACTTCGAATATGTCAGCGAAATCCGCGTCAAATGCGAAAGAGACTTCTACATCGATGGCGCTATCGCTGTAGTTATTCAAGGTAATCCGGTCATAGCATACCGATTCCGTAAGGAACTTCGCGCGATAGATGTGTACGGTGCCACGCGGCAGCGACACGCCCGATTCCAGTTGGATGTCAGGATTCGTGAGGTCGATCGCCAAGAGGACATTGTCTTCGCGGATCGTGGAACTTAACAGCAGCGGCCGAAATCCGCAAAACAACATCTCGAGGCGCGACAGGTGCCGGGTTTCGTCGTGGAATATTCCCTGCTGGCCGAACCCGACTGGCTGGATGTCTCCGCTGCGGTCGAAGACCGCAAAGGTATCGCCGTTCATTAGAACCCTGGTTCGATCGTCAGCAAGCGCGGAGGTTGCTCGAATGTAAAATTGCTGATCGACCTCAATGACGTCGCGATTTTGTTCACGCTGTCCTGTTGAAATCATCGATAGAAGACTCCTGGCTTAGAAAGTGAGTGTGAGTCCGCGCTTGCCGCGAGTGCCACGCCTTTTTTCCCAGATGCCACGTTCGTACGCGGTCAGATATTGCTCACACATGCGTCGCGAGGTAAAACGTTCCAGGAATCGCTCATGGCACACCCGGCGATCAATGGATGGAATTTGTTTCACGGCCTCTGTCGCTTCTTCGACGCTTTCCACAACGAACCCAGTCACACCTTCGTCAACGATTTCTGCAACCGATCCACCACGGAAAGCGATAACGGGGGTGCCACAAGCCATGGACTCAATCATCACAAGGCCGAATGGCTCAGGCCAGTCAATGGGAAACAACAGGGCCGCGGCATTACCCAGGAAATCAGTCTTATCTTGCTCGCCAATCTCTCCGACGAATTCTACATCAGAATTCGCCAGAAGATCGCTGATTTCCGCTTCGAAGTAGTTGCGGTCGGCATCATCAATTTTTGCTGCGACTCTCAGCGGCATACCCGCCTGTTGCGCGATCTCGATCGCTCTATCGACTCTTTTTTCCGGAGAGATTCGTCCCAAAAAGGCAAGGTAATCCCCCGATGAGTAGCTGGGCCTATGGAGATCTTCTGGAATTCCATGATGCACGGTAGTGAGCCAACTGGCCCATGGCATCGGGGTACGTTGCGCATCGGATATAGAGATCAAGCGCATGTCGCCGAATTCCCGAAAAAGCGGGTATAAATCGGGAATATCAAGCCGACCATGAAGGGTAGTTACAGCAGGAATCTCCAGCCTTCGAATCTGTGAGAACGGGAGGTAGTCGAGATGAAAGTGCACAACATCGAATTCGTCAGCATCCTGCGCCACCGTTTCGATCAAATTCAAGTGGTGAGCAAGAGGCGAAAGCAACTTGCCCCCATCCAGCCGAAGAGCTCGTTTGCACACCGAACGAAGGCGCGCTGAGGTTCGCGAATCACCACTTGCGTAAAGGGTTATGTCGTGTCCCAGCTTTACGAGTTCTTCCGTAATATAGGAGACCACTCGTTCGGTGCCGCCATAAAGCTTGGGTGGCACACTCTCGTATAAAGGCGCGACCTGCGCGATTTTCATGTTGGTATACTCCCCTGCCGGCTCAGACCATTGGTTAGATGCGGCGACCTGAACACTGCGTGGCCTGAAGATGCTGCGCCACTATCTCGACCGATACTTGGGGCTTTCTACGCCTGATTATCGAAACGGCGCACAATCCAAAGGAGATTTGAAAAAGGTTTCCTTCCGGAAGGTCTTGTTTAGGGGATCCTGGCTGTTTCTGTCACGCAACAGTTGCATTTTCGTCCCTATCCTGCGAATATCGCTACATGGACATCCGGACCTGTTGTCGCCGCTGTATGACGCCTCGCGCGCACCGGTGACCTTGGTTCATTAGAAGTCCAGCTATACATTTCAAGGTTTCCCAAGAGCCCGCGAGACAGCCCTAGCTGTCGCGGGCTTTCCGTTTTTTGGCAACTCCGAACTCCCCCGAAGAGGACATATGACAGAAGCCGTTGAACCGAAAGAGACGAAGGCACAGCGTGCCGAACGTCTGAAGCGTGCCAAGAATCCCTGGGAAGCATTTGACGAAGTGCGCGCTTTTGCACGCGCCGGACGCTCCAGCGTGGTGCCCGAGTGGGCGAGCACGTACTTCAAATGGTGGGGCATCTACACGCAGGGCGATGGAGTGGGCGCAACCGGCGGCAAGGGTGGAGAGGGTCTGGTCAGCGACTACTTCATGATGCGCATCGGTATCCCGAATGGGATCATCTCCTCCAGCCAGTTGACTTCGATCGGCGCCATCGCGCGGAAGTACGCAGGCAACCTTGCGGATATCACTGTACGCCAGAACATCCAGTTGCACTGGCTCACAATAGAGTCGCTGCCGGAGATCGTGGATGCGCTCGACGCAATTGGCCTGTCGCCCAAGGGTGCATGCGGCGATGTAGTCCGCAACGTAACGGGCTGTCCGTTAGCCGGAGTGGCACACGATGAGATTATCGACGCCTCGCCGATCGCGTTTGATATTGCGCACCTGCTGACAGCCAATCCCGAGTTTTACAACTTGCCGCGAAAGTTCAAGATTTCCGTTCTGGGCTGCCCCTCGTGGTGCAGCTATCCCGAGATCAATGACATTGCGCTGACTGCGGTAAAGCATAACGGACAGGTCGGCTTCTCAGTACGCGTTGGCGGGGGACTCTCCAACGAGCCACATTTGGCGGTTCGCCTCGATGCGTTCGTTCTTCCGGAGCAGGCTGTCGCGGTTGTCAAGGCAATCACGGAAATCTTCCGTGATCAGCAGGTGCTGCGCGAAAGTCGCGATCGCGCCCGCCTGAAATATCTCTTCATGAAGGAGGGCTGGACACCTGAACGATTTCTGGCGGAGCTTCAGTCGCGGCTCAACTTTACGCTCCAGCCCGGCGTGGCTGAGGAAGTTCCCGACGAGACGCTTCGGGACCACGTTGGCATTCACCGTCAAAGACAGGGTGGATTGAGCTACGTGGGAGCCTCGGTACTGCGCGGACGATTGACCGGAGAGCAACTTGAAGCCGCAGCTGATCTGGCGGACAAGTACGGCAGCGGTGCCCTGCGCGCTACTGTTTCGCAAAATCTGTTGTTCATTGATGTGCCGAATGACAAAGCTCCAGAACTCGTGCGTGAGCTTGGCGCAATCGGACTTCATGTGGAGGGTTCGGCTTTCTGGCGGGGAGCCGTCGCCTGCACGGGAACGGAATTTTGCAAACTTGCTATTACGGAGACGAAGGGCTTTACACGCTGGCTGGTGGACGAACTCGAAGAGCGCATTCCGCAATTCGACCAGCAGTTGCGGCTGCACGTGACCGGGTGCCCGAACGGTTGCGGACAGCACTGGATTGCCGATATTGGAATCGAAGGCAAGAAGATCAAGCACGAAGGCAAACTGGTAGATGCTTACTACTTCTGTCTTGGTGGATCGGTTGGACAACACGCGGGCATCGCGCGACCGGTTGGCTATCGCTCGCCGTCGGTCCTGGTGCCGGAGGCGATTGCGCGACTTCTCCGCAAATATCTGGCAACTCGTAACCGCGAAGAAAATCTGCGCGCATGGTTCGCGCGCCACAGCAACGACGAATTGCGCGGTTATCTGGCGGGTGAATCCCTTGCGCCAGTTGAACGCGATCTGCCCACTGCCCGCGTGCCCCACGCGGTTGCAGATTGAGGTGCCATGAGCTTATTGCCTGTTTTCTTAAAACTCGAGGGACGACCAGGACTGTTGGTGGGCGCTGGTGATGTCGCGCTCGAAAAGATTAGCAGCCTGCTCACCACGGGACTGCGTCTGCGAGTAATCGCGCCAGAGGCAGATGCCGAGATCCAGCGACTCGCGGAAGCAGGACGACTCGAATGGGTTGAGCGCAAGTTTGATCCGGCGGACCTCGATGGCAACTTCGTTGTGATCGCTGCAACCGATGATCCCGAAGTGAATGCCACCGTCTATCGCGAGGCGATCGGCCGTGGAATCCTTACCAACAGCGTCGATGATCCGCCACATTGCGACTTCTACTTCGGCTCGGTTGTGCGCCGAGGGGATCTGCAGATTGCTATATCGACCGCCGGAGAAAGCCCGGCAGTGGCACAGCGGATTCGGCGTGAGATTGACAAGCACTTATCGATGGACATCGGGCCCTGGCTGACAGAACTCGGCCGGTTTCGGCGCAAAATCCTGGCAACGCATCCCCCGGGAGAGGAGCGCAAGGCTCTGCTGCATCGACTGGCGAAGCGGCAATTCTTCGAATCGAACTCAAATCTTACACACCCTCTTTCAAATTCGATGCATACCCGATCCCAACAGGATGTGGAGGGCAAGGTGTTCCTTGTTGGCGCTGGTCCCGGGGATCCCGAGTTGCTGACCGTGAAGGCATTGCGGTTAATTCAGTCAGCGGACGTGATTCTTCACGACGACCTGGTTCCATCGGCCATTCTTGAATTGGCATCCGCAGGCGCAGAGGTTGCCAGCGTGGGCAAGCGCTGCGGAACAAAGAGCATCACGCAAGAAGAGATTCATGCACAGATGATTGCGCACGCCGAAGCTGGCCGGTGCGTAGTGCGGCTGAAAAGCGGCGATCCGCTCATTTTTGGACGCGCAGCGGAGGAAATGGCAGCCTTGGCAGAAGCCGGAGTGACTTTTGAGGTGGTGCCGGGGATCACGGCTGCTTTTGCGGCTGCGGCGGCGATTCCCTGCTCGCTCACGGATCGCAAGACTGCATCGAACGTGATCCTCTCTACCGGACATCACGCACAATCGCATAATCACGCACCGGTTCCAGAACTCGTAGACGCTACTCGCATCGTCTACATGCCAGGGCGCGACCTGAGCATGCTTGCGCTGGAGTGGCAGCAGGAAGGCTTGCCAACCGACTTGCCGTGCGCCATCGTGTCTCATGCCGCGCAACCGGGCCAGCGGGTCCAGCGCACCACGCTTGGCGGACTCGGGAAGGTGCACCCGACCGAGTCGCCCAGCCTGCTGATTGCAGGGTGGGCAGTTCGCGAAACTACCGAAAATCGGATTCAAGAATCTGAGAGCGCGGTCGCAAGGAGGTAGCCTTCGTTCTGTTCTTCCTCTGCCACGCGGAAATCGGGCCACCCCCGACCTTTATACTGAAGTGTTTGTTGAATCAATCAGACAGGCCTCCTATGGCCCGTTGATCGGAGCGACATTGCCTCAGGCAGAGATCGGAATTATCGGCGGCAGCGGGCTTTACTCGATGCCCGGATTTACCAATGTACACGAAGAACGCATTGAAACGCCTTTTGGCGACCCTTCAGATCCCTTCGTGCTTGGCGAACTGGAAGGGCGCAAGGTAGCCTTCCTCGCACGCCACGGTCGCGGACACCGCATCCTGCCCTCCGAACTTAATTTCCGCGCCAATATCTACGCGTTCAAAAAGCTCGGAGTAGAACGCATCCTCTCAGTCTCTGCCGTCGGCTCGCTGAAAGAGGAGCACAAGCCAACGGACTTTGTGATTCCCGATCAATTCATCGACCGTACGTTTCATCGCATCTCCACATTTTTTGGCGACGGTATTGTCGGCCACGTGGCGTTTGGCGATCCGGTATGCTCAACCGTCGCCAGTGCCGCCGAAAAGGCGTGCAAGACCGTAGGCGTGGTGGGCAAGCTAGGCGGCACCTACGTCTGCATGGAAGGCCCGCAGTTCTCAACCAAGGCCGAATCGAATCTCTATCGCAACTGGGGCGCCGATGTGATCGGCATGACAAACCTGCAGGAAGCCAAGCTCGCGCGGGAGGCGGAGATCTGCTATGCCACCATCGCAATGGTCACCGATTATGATTGCTGGCGCGAAGGCCACGATGCGGTCACCATTGAAGAGATTGTCGCCGTGCTGCACCAGAATGCAGAGAACGCCTGCAAGGTTGTGAAGGCAGCTGTAGCCGCAATACCTGCGGAACGGAACTGCGCGTGTGCATCGGCGGCGAAATTTGCTGTGCTCACCCAGCCCGATGCGATTCCAGCGGCGACGAAAGAACGATTGAAACTTCTCTTCGGCAGGTATCTCGGCTGGTAAACACGTAACCACATCCACTGAACGAATCTAGAGAGGTCATGCATGGCAATTACCGTCGTGGGCAGCGTCGCATTCGACACCGTCGAAACACCCGCGGGGCGCAGAGAACGCTGTCTGGCCGGCGCGGCAACTTACTTTTCAATGTCCGCAAGCTTCTTCACCCATGTTCGAGTGATCGCCGTGGTGGGCGAAGACTTCGGCGCGGCAGAGCAGGCGGTCTTTGACGCGCGCAAGGTCGACACCACCGGCATTCAGCACGCCCCAGGCAAGAGCTTCTTCTGGGAGGGCTCCTATCTCGAAAACCTGAATGAAGCGAAGACGCACAATACGGAACTCAATGTTTTCGCAGGATTCGAGCCGAAAATCCCTGCGACCTATCACGATTCGCAATTTCTCTTCCTTGCCAACATCGATCCCGTCTTGCAGCGTCGGGTGCGCGACGCAATGCCGGACGCCAAGCTCGTTGGCGGCGACACCATGAACTACTGGATCAAGGACCACAAGCCCGCGCTTCTCGATGTTCTCAAGGGCCTCGACGTACTGCTGATTAATGACACCGAGACGCGCATGCTCACTGGCAGCCGCAGCATAGCCTTGGCAGCTGGAAAGATTTTCTCGATGGGTCCAAAGATCCTCGTAGTGAAGCATGGCGAATATGGCGCGACCGCATTTTTTGCACCAACAAAGCCCGACGGATCGGAGGAGGTTGCCCACCGGGCGTTTCATGTGCCTGCGTTACCTCTGGAAGAAGTGGTGGACCCCACTGGTGCCGGCGACAGCTTTGCCGGAGGCTTTTTCGGCTATCTCGCATCACAGAAAGAACTCACACCGATGTCCTTCCGCTATGCCATGTTCTACGGCAGCGTGATGGGTTCGTTCGTAGTGGAGCGTTTTGGCACGGAGCGCCTGCAGCAACTGACTCGCGAAGAAATCGACCACCGGTTTAAGCTGTTCCGCGAGCTAACACACCTTGACTGAGGAACCGATTCGCCGCCCCATCAGCCGCAACGAGTGGCTGGTGGTGGTGGCATCTACGGCAACGGCGTCTGTTCTCGCAGGCCTATGGAGTTGGCGTAACGGCGCAATGCTCAACTACGGCGATGCCGTGGCGCATCTGCACATCGCGCGGCGCATTTTCGATTCGCATCGGCCGGGGATATCGCAACTCGGCTCGGTATGGCTGCCGTTACCCCATTTGCTGCTGCTTCCCTTTGTTACGGTGTTTGCGTGGTGGGCCAACGGCATTGCGGGATTGATTCCATCGGCGCTGGCCTATATCGCCGGGTGCGGCGGCATTTATCGCCTTGCGCGGCACTGGCTGCGCCCTTCAGCAGCGATTGTGACGCTCGCATTTTTCGCGCTGAATCCCAACCTGCTCTATCTGCAAACTACGGCAATGACGGAACCACTATTTCTCTGCGAAATGGTCTGGCTGACAGTGTGGCTTGTGGAGTGGCGAGCTTCCTTGAATAACGACTCGCCACGTGCCTCTCGACGGCTATGCGGCATTGCACTGGTCCTCATTGGGGCTGTTTTTACACGTTATGACGGCTGGATTCTGGCTGCTCTCGCATGGACAGGTGTTGGCATCGTACAGCTTCGTTGCAGCACCCTCCGCTCACGCAGTTTCTGGATCGCCAGCGCAGCCGTCGTTGCAGCGCCGTTGTTGTGGTTTGCTTATAACGCAATTGTTTTTGGAGATTGGCTAGACTTCGTCCGCGGTCCATACTCGGCCGCCGCCATTGAGATGCGCACGGCGACGCCAGGTTCAGGCCCCCCACACCCAGGCTGGCACAATCCCTGGGTTTCGTTTTTGTTCTTCATCAAGTGTGCAGAGTTGGACGTCGCGCCGGAAGCATGGGGCAACTTCCTGTTGATCATGTCCGTGCTGGGCACAGCATGGGCGTGGTTCACGACGCATCGGCGTGCCTTTCTCTGGACATTGCTGCTATGGCTGCCCGTTCCATTCTATGCATATTCGATCGCATACGGTTCGGTCCCGATCTTTCTCCCAGGCTGGTGGCCACATTCCTGGTACAACACCCGCTATGGAATGGAGATGCTGCCCGCGTTTGCCCTTGGACTTGGTTTCACGGGCCAATTCGTGCTCGCCGTTGTAAGAGAGTTCAAGCGACGTTTCACTCGTTTTGCCGCCGCGGCGCTCTACGCAATCGTAGCCATGAATGCGTGGGAAGTGCTTCGCGCTCATCCTCTCACGTACGTGGAGGGTACCAAGAATATCGAGTCCCGGCGCCCCTTCGAAGTCGAAATTCCACCTTTATTGCGTTCGCTGATGGCTACGCGACCCGGCGCTGTTGTTCTGATGGAGACGTCGGTGTATCCGAACCTGGTCGCATTTTCTGGGATTCCGCTTCGCCAGACCATCAACGAGAGCGACAAGGAGTACTACTCTGCCGCCTTGGCAGCACCCGCCACTCATGCGGCTATCGTCCTCGCTTTCGATGGCGACGAGGTCGACCGGGCGGTAAAGGCTCATCCGGCGGGGCTTGAAATGGTTCAGCGATTTGAGCTTCCCGGACAGAAGGCTGGCACGGTTTACGTCTCCGATACCCCGTTGGACTCCAAACCTGTAGAGCGGTGATAGCATCAGCCAAGGTGAAAGCCATGTGTACGACATTGGCCAATATTTCGGCGCCCTTCGATTTCAGCTGGCTTCAGCAACTCGTCGTATTCAATGGCGCCATCCCTCGCCTGATCGTCGCATCCGTGCTGGGTGGTTTGATCGGTCTCGAGCGTGAGGTCAAGCGCCGCTCGGCGGGAGTTCGCACCAACCTGTTGATCTGCATGGGTGCGGCATTCTTTACCCTGCTTTCGGCGGTGTTGGCCGGCGATGGAAGCCCAAATAAAGGCCAGGTGGCGTCGAACATCGTACAGGGCATCGGCTTTCTAGGCGCCGGATTGATTGTTCACAATCGCAGCCGCATCAGCGGACTCACCAGCGCCGCCAGCGTATGGGTGGTCGCCTCGATCGGCATGGCATGCGGCGCGGGACTTCTGGCTGTTGCGGCAGTCGCCACCGTCACCGTGATTATTGCGCTCGAATTGGTTGGCTTTCTCGAACGCCGTGCCAGCATCAAAATCTATTCGCTCATTTATGAAGCGCGCGGAGCCGATCAGACTGCCATGCTTCGCTCCATTCTCGACGCCATGGATAAGGCGGGCGAGCGGCTGGCAGACTTTGCCACCAACGCGATCGGCGATCTGCACCGCGTGAGTTTCACCATAACCGCAACCAAGAAGCAGCACGAGCGTCTGCACGGGAAACTTCTCTCAGAACCCGCCATCGACTCACTGCTCAACTTCCGAGATCCGGAGGAAGATTGATCCCTTTTGCGAAGGCGCACGCGTGCGGCAACGATTTTCTGATTGTTACAGAAGATGCAGCAGCCAAGCGCGATTGGTCCGATCTGAGCCGGCAACTCTGCGCTCGAAACACCGGCGTGGGGGCGGACGGCGTTGAGTTCTTTGCGTGGCTCGGCTCCAAGTCAGGACGCATTCGCTTGCATAATGCGGATGGTTCGATTGCGGAGATCAGTGGCAATGGGACTCGCTGCGTCGCGGCCTGGATGTGTTCGATGATCGGCGCAAAGGCAGGCGATGAGTTGCGGATCGAGACTGACGCCGGACTGCGCATCTGTCGTATCAACAGCGTGCGGGCGAATGGCAGCTACTCTGTCGAAGTAACGACAGGCATGGGAATTCCCAGCGCTTCGCGCAAGACGGTGAAGCTGGCCAACGGCCACTCTGTCGAGGGTCTGGCTGTTTCCACTGGGAATCCCCATTTTGTGATCGTTGTCGATAGCTCAGACTTCTCGGTTGCCGGAACCACGTGGCAGGAAATCGGCGCGCAAGTCTGTTCACATTCTGATTTCGCGCACCAAACTAACGTCGAATTTGTCCACATCGTCAGCCCCAACGAGATCGAGATTCGGATCTATGAGCGCGGGGTAGGTCCAACCACGTCTTCCGGAACCGGCACGTCTGCATCTGCGACAGCCATCATCGCGTTTTATAGATGCTTGTCGCCTTTACGCGTGGTGGCTCCGGGCGGAGCGCAGACGGTGAAATGGGATGGGCCAGGCAGCGAGTTGGAACTGACGGGACCGGCCACCTTGATTGCACGCGGTGAGGCTTGGTGCGGATGACTGCTCGATCAAAGCCATTGATTTCTCTAATTCCGATCGAAGCAAGAGCGGGCGTGAGTGTCATTTCGCCGGCGTCCTTCGCAATTCCAGATCGGATCGACCGTGGCATGGAACAGTTGCGCCAGCTTGGATACTCGCCTCGGCTTGGCGCAAACGCTCAGGTGCGCGGTCCGTTGTTCTTCGCTGGCTCACCTCAGCAGAGATTGGAAGATTTGCACACGGCATTCGCCGATCCCGAGACAGCTTTCGTTGCAGCGGTGCGCGGAGGCTACGGGTCGAACTACTTGCTTGATGCAATTGATCCATCGCTCATCGAGCGCCATCCGAAACCGTTGCTCGCATACAGTGACATGACGGGTTTGCAGCTTCGTCTCCTCGATCAACTTGGTCTTCCCGCATTTCACGGCCCGATGGTTGCTGCGGATTTCTATCTCGAAGAAGGTGTGCATCTCGAGAGCATGCAGTCTGCGCTCGCCGGTCGGCCATACTCCGTGGGGCCGGCAGAAGGTTTGCGGACCTTGAAGCCGGGTGCAGCTTCTGGCACATTGTACGGCGGGTGCCTCAGCATCCTTGTCTCACTGATAGGCACCTCGTGGGAGCCAGCAACAGAGAACAAGCTGCTATTTATCGAGGATGTGGGTGCAAAGCCCTATCAGGTTGACCGGATGCTATGGCAATTGCGTCAGGCAGGCAAACTGAGCGGCGTGCGCGGCCTTGTTTTCGGCGAGATGCTCGACTGTACCTCTCCCGGTGCGCCTGCGTATCTGCTGGAAGACACGATTCTTTCCGCTCTCGACGGCCTTGATATTCCGATTGCTATTGGCCTTCGCAGCGGGCATGTGTCGCGGCGGAACGTTACCCTGATCTTCGGGATCGAAGCAGAACTCCGCGCTGGCGATGAAACTCAACTTGCGTTGCTCGAGCCGGCGGTGAAGGCATGACTTCCTCACGTAAACACATTCACCTCAGCGGCATCTGCGGCACGGCTATGGCATCGTTGGCTGGGCTACTTCAATTACGTGGCCATCGCATCACGGGCTCCGACAAGGCTGCCTATCCACCGATGAGCGACTTGCTGCGTTCGCTCGGCATCCCGGTGCTCGAGCCATACTCTGAATCGAATCTCGATCCAACGCCGGACCTGGTCATTATCGGCAATGCACTTTCACGCGGCAATCCCGAGGTGGAACGCGTGCTCGATGAGCGCATGTCGTTCACTTCGATGGCCGCTCTTGTCCGCGAAGAATTCCTGAAAGGCCGTGATTCGCTCGTCGTTGCTGGTACGCACGGCAAGACAACGACCACGAGCATGCTGGCCTGGATTTACCAGGTAGCGGCACACGAGGACGCCGCGCTTGAACCTTCATTTTTGATCGGAGGCGTTGCCGAGAACTTCGGCACCAGCTTCCAGCTTCGCCCCACGCGCACGTTCATCATCGAAGGCGACGAATACGATACTGCCTTTTTCGATAAGGGACCAAAGTTCCTGCATTACTTCCCCGACGCTCTGATTCTCACCCACGTCGAGTTCGATCACGCCGACATCTACGCTGACCTTGAAGCTGTCAAGGTCGCGTTCAAGCGCCTCGTCAATCTGGTGCCGCGGCGCGGCTTACTCGTTGCCTTCGACGGCAGTAAAAGTGTGACCGAGTGCACCAGTAAGGCATTTTGCCGCGTCGAGCGTTACGGCTTCGAGCCTGAATCCAACTGGCAGATTCGCGATTTGCGTCACGCGGATGGCCAGACCCAATGGGAGGTTTGGCGCAACGGCGAGTTTTGGTCGCAACTGACGATGCGCTTGGCGGGCGAACACAATGCTTTGAACGCAACCGCAGCGGCGGCTCTGGCTGTGGGTCAAGGCATCAGCAAAGACGCGATCGTCTCCGCGCTGGCCAGTTTCAAAAGCGTCAAGCGCCGGCTCGAGGTTCGCGACGTCATCCGCGGCATAACCATCATCGATGATTTCGCACACCATCCAACAGCGATTCGCGAGACCCTGCGCGCGCTGCGTTCTGTATATCCGGATGCGCGCCTCTGGGTTGTGCTGGAGCCACGTTCGAATACGCTGCGGCGCAAAATATTGGAAAACGATTTGGTTGAAAGTCTGCGGCTGGCAGATCGCGTAATCCTGGCGGACGTCTACCAGCAACAGCGCGTCCCCGACGCTGAACGACTCCATCCCGAAGATGTCGTTGACATACTCAACGCGGCGGGAACTCCAGCTGCACTGCATCCTGATGCCACGGAAATTGTTGAGAGCATCGCGCCGAAGTTGAAATCGGGCGACGTTGTCGCTATCCTCTCCAATGGCGGCTTCGACGGCATCTATGACAAACTTCCTGCGCGGCTCAGGGCCCGCCAGAACTGATCGCGAAAGCTCGACATGATCTCGACTTTGCTGTTGCTCTCCACCTTCGTCATTCTCGGCATTCCTACTGCCATCTTTTTACTTCCGTGGTCAATCATCACGGGAAATGTATTGCCGCTCTACCAGGTGACTCAGATGATTGTGCGGACTGGGTACTTTCTCGCACGCATCCGCGTTGAAGTAGCAGGCCGCGAACTTGTCCCCGCAAACACCGCATGCATTTTCATGGCGAACCATGTGTCGAATCTTGATCCGCCGGCGCTCATTCCCAATATTCCGGGACGCACATCCGCTTTCCTGAAGCGGTCACTGATGCATGTTCCTGTACTTGGTTGGGCTTTTCAGCAAGGCGAGTTTATTCCCGTAGATCGCGACGGACGTAAGGAGAGTGCACAGGAAAGCATCGCTGCTGCGCGCCGCGTACTTGCCAACGGTGTCCATATCACGACCTTTGTTGAAGGAACGCGCTCGAAAGACGGAAGGTTGCTGCCGTTCAAAAAAGGGCCGTTCTACCTGGCATTCGAAACCGGAGCCCCATGCATCCCTGTTTCTATCTGGGGCACTGAGAAAATGATGTCAAAGGGAAGTCCACGAATTCACCCCGGCACAGCACACGTCACTTTTCATGCGCCTATCAATCCGAGCGACTATGCTACGCGTGAGGAACTGCTGGCTGCGGTTCGCATTGCAATCGCTTCCGGCTTGCCGGAATGGATGCGGACCTGAGTTCTTCACTCCACGATGGCGTTGTAGCCGTCGTTCAAGAGCTTTTGTCGCATGGCATTTGCATCATTACGATTCACAAACGGACCGGTCTGCACATGGATAAGACTGTCTCCGGCATCGCGACGTGCCGTAACCGTATAGCCCCGCTTGCGGAGAGCATCCAGCAAAACTTCGGCATCTTCAGCATGCGAAACGGCGGCAATCTGTACCATCCATCCCTGCACCTGCGTCATCGCCGGCTGTACACGGAACGGGGAAGCCGATTGCACCCCGGCGCTTTGGTCGGCAAGAGCCGGCCGTACCTGCGCATCGATCGCGGTTTTAATCGGAGACTTTGGTGAGCCTGTGCTTGTGCCGGCAACGGCGGATTGTGGATGCGCAGATGGCGTCAAGTCGGCTGCTGAATTGCCGGAGACACCAACCGCTTCCTGCGTCTGCGCGTGAGTCTGCGCCTGGCCTGCCGCTCCGGGCTTAGAACCCGAGCCGGTTTGTGTTACGGATGCTTTTGACTTCGAGGGCGGCAACATCGCTATCGCGGACTCCGACGAACTGCGATGGCCAACTAAATACCCAAGGCCAAAGCAGACCACGCAGAGCAGAAAAAGCCCACCGCCGAGGGCTATGAGGGTACCCCCGCCGAGCGTGAGTTCGGTGTCGCTTTCTCTCTCGACAGGTTCGAGCTCATCCTTGGTAAAGTCTCGAATCATTCTTCGCCCTCGGGTTCGTGAGAGTTCCTGCCCCGGTCACGGAGTAATTAGCTTTGTGCATCGTCGCCGGCAGGCTTTTCGGCGTCCGGTTTTGAAATTGTCAGCTTATTCAACATTGAAAGTAATTCCATTGGCAATGGAAATACAATTGTTGTGTTCTTTTCGACTCCGATTTCGGTAAGCGTTTGAAGGTAGCGCAATTGAAGCGTCATAGGTTGCGTCGCCAACAATGCGGCAGCATCGACGAGCTTCTGCGCCGCGTTAAATTCTCCCTCGGCATGAATGATCTTTGACCGCTTTTCGCGTTCTGCCTCTGCCTGCTTTGCCATGGCGCGCAGCATCTGCTCCGGCAAATCAACCTGCTTTACTTCGACCGAAATCACCTTAACGCCAAATGGCTCCGTGCGCTGATCGATGATCGTCTGTATCTTCAAGTTCAATTTGTCGCGATGACTCAGCAGTTCGTCCAATTCCACTTCGCCTAATACGGAACGCAACGTCGTCTGTGCGAACTGCGAAGTCTGGTAGACATAGTTGGCCACCTTGATAGCCGCGGCATTCGGATCAACCACGTACAGAGTGACCACCGCATTTACCTTCAGCGTCACATTGTCGCGCGTGATCACATCCTGCGCCGGAACTTCCAACACTTCTTGTCGCAGCGAAATGCGCACCATTTGGTCCATGGGCCGAAACACCGCGATAATTCCCGGCCCTTTGGGTGGGGTCAGGGCGCGGCCGAAACGAAAAATGACCGCGCGTTCGTAGTCGCGCAAGATCTTGATCGAGTTGATGAGATACAAGGCAAAAATAGCAACAACAATCAGAACTGGAGTCATCATTTCAGGTCCCTCGCTCAGCACGGATTGTACTCCTGCGAGCTTTATGCGGCGGTTTGTGGCGGCGCAGACTGTTCGACCGGTGCGACTCTCAGCAAATATTGTTCATGCCCCACCACGCGTAACCGCGTCCCGGCGGGTACTGGTTCGCTCGCTACCGCATTCCAAATTTCCCCTTCCACCAGCACGTGGCCTTCGGGTGCAAGCGCCTCCATGGCAGAGGCCGCGCTCCCTACGAGTGCATCCACTCCAAGTCGGGCTTTGATGCGCCGTGCACGCCACGCAAGCCGCACCAGAAATACCGTGATACCGCCGAATCCCACGGCGACCGCGATCGCCACCCATGGGCGGACCCGCAACTCGGGGATGGGCGCAGCAATCAGCGTCAGCGTTCCAAAAATCAGACACAACATTCCGACCAGGGCTAGGACGCCGTGCCCTCCGAATTTCGCCTCGAGCATCATGAGAGCAAATGCTGCGATCAGAAGCAGTACCGCTGTGAATCGAATGGGCAACAGGTCCAACGCGAAGATGCCCAACAGAACCATCAGCGTTCCCAGCGCTCCGGGCACGATCGTTCCCGGCGTGTTGAATTCGAGATAGACCAGCAGTGCCCCGCCCACCAGCAGCAGGAGCGCGATGTTGGGGTTTATGAGCCATCCCAGTAGATCCTCACGAACTGTCGGCTGCACGACCTCAACAATTGCGTTCTTCGTGTGCAAAACTTGGTTGCTGCCGTCCATGCGCGTGATATGACTTCCGTCGACGACGTCGAGCAATTGCGTGTCATCCGCTGCTATGACATCGATGAGGTGCTGATTCAGAGCCTCTTCCGCGGTATACGAGTGTGACGATGCGACTGCGGCGATGGCTGCATCCGTGTTGCGCTTGCGCTTTGCTGCATACGAGCGCAGGAATGCCTCAGCATCGTTCTCGATCTTCTGACTCAGCGTGTCGTCGGGTTTGCCGCCTTCGAAAACCACGTGCGCTGCGCCCGCATTGGTTCCAGGCGCCATGGCCGCAATATCCGCCGCCTCAAGCAGGAAGAATCCTGCGGAACCGGCCCGCGCGCCTGCCGGAGCAACGTAGATGATGACAGGCACATGCGAACTGAGAATCGCACCCGCCATGGCACGCATGGAGTCGACCAGTCCGCCCGGCGTGTTCATTTCAATGAGCAGAGCAGAGGCACCCTGACTGTTTGCCCGGGTAATGGCACGCTCAAGCAATTCGGCGCTTACGGGTTGGATCGTCTCGTCGAGAACCAGCTTTTCGACGACGGGTCGCTGGGCCAGTATTGCCCCAGTACCGGGACATGTCAGCCCGATCGTTGCAACCAGACAGAAGGTCAGACGGAACTTGAATCCACGCGTTTGCTCAAGCATGGCTCACTCCAATCGCTATTGCTTTTTCCCGGACCTCGCCTCGATCTCCCGGTCTAGTTCCTTTGCCGTGGCGCTGGCTGGGTCGAGTTTCAGTGCTTCGTTAACATCTCTGGTGGCGTCGTCCATGTGGTTTGCTGCCATATCGAGCCTTCCCAGGACGAGATATGCATCCAGCGACGGCGATAGATTCAGCGCTGCATTGGCCTCCTTGCGTGCCGCCGTTACGTCGCCCGTACGCTCGCGGACAGCCGCCAATCCTGCATGCGCCTCGGCCAGGGAAGTGTCGTCGGCCTCCGCCTGCTGGTACAGCCGCTCGGCCTCCAGCAGCAAGCCACGATTGAAATAGTCCTTCGCTTGTGCTGTGAGTTTCACGGCCCGGTCATGTGGCGAAAGCGCGGCGAGCCGGGTTGCTTCCATCTGATCCATCATTAGTGCTGCCTGCTTGAATGCTCCCGCATCGAAGGTACGCACGATACGCTCTAGCGGTTCTGCGGCGTCATCAGAAGCGGCGGATTTCGGAGTCTTCCACGCTGCAAGCAACTGCTGAGCTTCGGTATCGTTTGGGTGTAATTTCAGACATTGACTCAGTTCGTTGACAGCATTTGCCTGAGAGCCATGGCGTTTGAGGCTGATGGCAAGATTGAAGTGATAGTCGGCATTGTTAGGATCAGCCGCCGCCGCCTGCACGAACAACCCCGTTCCGTCGTGATCCTGTCGGCTGATCGCGACTCCTTCGTTATTCAGCACCTCGGCCAAGGGCAATTCTCGCGCCACTCCTGCAAACGACTCCTGGGCCTGTGCGTACGAGCCGAAATACAAGAGCGAAAGTCCGCGGTAAAAACCAGCCTCGAGCGCATTTGAATCATTCGGACTTACCTTGGCGAATGCGGATGCCGCTTCTTCGTATTGTTGTCCGTTGAAGTCCTCGCGACCTAGCGCCATCCATGCCGGACTGTAATTCGGACTCAGGGCAACGGCCTGCCTCAAATGCCGCTCGCGCTCCTGTTGGTCTGGCTCCGAGATGCCGCGAATGTACTGCTCAAAAGCGTCCAATCGCAATCCATCTCCGGCCGCGAGAAATGTATCCTGCGCCACATTGAATCCCGGATCCATGATTCGCGTGAGCCGCCATGCGAGTGAATCGAACACGGCGATCAAGTCATGCATCTCCCCCCGCGCCATTACGGGGTCGCTCATCCGCAAACGCGGGACGTCGAGGACGCGCGCTTCGGCCACAATACTGGTGCCGTCCATCCGGTAACTGCCTACGATGATCGAATCAACGTCGAGAGTCTGGGCTAGTTTGAGAGCACTCGCCCGCGATGGCTGAAACTGCTGAGGCAAGCCGAGGTGGTCTAGCGCGTACATACGATCAGCACGGCTCATCGGCGCAAATCCGGCAGAAGCAAAACGTGCGTCTAGGATCTCGGGCGCAGCCTCGCGGACCCACTCAAGATTTGGCTGACCGGTTCCGTTCTCGAATGGAAGGACCAGCAGGATCCGGTTCTTGCCTGCATTTGCTGCGTCCGTCGCGATCGCCTGAGCGCGCGCCTGGACACCAAATGCCGGCATCACCAGCAATGCAATCGCAGCCCATGCATGCACCGGCTTCGTCCATCTGCGATATCGAGAAAGGAAGAGCACGACAGGCTTGATTATAGGTGTTTCAGTTCCCTCTTCGCAGCGTTCCGAAGGTGCCAAAGGGTTGACGTACCGCGTACGGTAACTGCACTTTGGCCTCGAATTGCCGGTCGAATCGGATCAGCGCGATCCACTGGGCGTGATCTTCACGCTGCCAATTGAGGGTGCCGTGCAGACGGAGCGCAATCGCCTCAGGGGGCAGGTCATGGTGCAGCCCGAAATACTGCCGGTCGATAGCCTCGCTCTTTGGTCCAAGGCTCAGCATTAACGATGGCGGATCGTATTTTGTCGAGAAGACAAGCGCCGTGGAGTAACCGCCGGGATCGTCCGCTGCACGATCGATCTGCTCCGAAGTGAAATCCTCCAGGCGGTAAACCTGGTAGGGAGTCTTCACGTAACCCAATTCTGGCTTGGTAAGTTCATCAGTGACTGGCCATGCAGTCAGCACTGTGGATCCCGGATAGCGCTTGTTGAGTTGTGCGATACCGGCAACGTGCAATCGAATTACCCGCGCGTACTCCAGGTTATCCTCCGGCGCAAACCGATACGGCGGGTTGATGAACAGACCCGCGACAAACGCTACTGCTGAGAGCGCGGCAAGTGCTTGCCAATAAGGCACTCGCCTCGAAAAGGTCGAAACCGCGACCAGGAGGACCAGCGGATACATAGGCAGCAGATAACGCGTTAGCAGCGCCCCGCCCAGCACACTGAAAAGTATGGCGTTGGCCAGAAGAATGAAAAAGATTTGCCAAAGATTCGAATTGCTGATGCGCGCCCGTTCGTGGCCGTCCGCATCGAGCCGCGGGTTCAGCATCAGCGCGGCAATCGTCAACAACGACGGCACAAACATGTTCATGTGCGCCGTAAGATGCAGCAGGCGATGTCCGAACGCCGCAAAGAAGCGCGTCGGTGCAAGGTTGGCCTGGGCGTTGTACTTCAAAAACTCGGGGTTCCCAAAAACAAATCCGGTTTTGAAAAAGTGCCATGCATACCAGGCCATCAGCGGCAGAGCACAAGAGGCAAACCATGCTGCATCACTCCAATTGCGCGTCCGCTTTGGCTGAGCCGAACGAAACCCATCCACAATTGCGACCACCGCCAGGGTGATAGGGACCACGATAGCCGTTTCTTTCGACAACGCGGCAGCCGTGAACCACAACATCGCGATTACCGGTCGTCGATTGCTATCCGGTAGCGCATAGACCAGGCCCCACAACGTGAAAGCGGCAGCGAAGATGTCCGCCTGGGCCAACGTACTCTGGGCAAACCATATGGGATAGAGCGCCGTGAGCGTGACTGTCCAGAACGCCACCTGCCCGGAACCGGCGACCCGGTGCGCGAGTCGCCAAACGGCGAGCAAGCCCAGCGAGGCGACTATAAGAACAGCTTCCCGAGTCACTTCGGGATAAAACCCCGACATCTTCCACCACAGCGCCAGGTAAATACTGGGCAGAGGCGGATGCGCATTCGATGTGGTGGTGAACGGAATCAACGAACCAGTTCGGAAAAAATCCCAAGCCGCGGGAATATAGTAGCCAGCTTCATCCCAGTAATACGGTAGCCGCAATAAAGAAAAATGGGTGACGTAGACCGCTACGAAAATGACCGGAAACACCATCCATAAGGGAAATGGCGCATCCGGGCGCGGCTCGAGGATTTTTGGCAGACGCAATCGCTTGCTCATGAACTTGTCTTTTTGCCGGCCGGCGACATTGATTCGGCGAGCTCAAGCCAACTTGCGCGCCGAGGCTATCGTGAAAGAAATTCAAACGAAATTAATTGACCGGTCCCTGGGGAAAGCTCATATTCTGCGGTTCAAGATTCAACGTGCCAAAAGCCTGCTCGTACTGCGAGAGGTTTTGTCCGAGCACATTCCACAAGGCCTTCGCTTGTTGCGGGCTCAGAAAAATAGCCTGGTGGTTGCGAATGGTCACCTGGTCCGGGCTGTCGCTGGCGGCGAGACCGAAGACCAGCGAGAAATCCCACACGCTGACGCGTACCTGGACACTGTTGGCGTAGGACTCGCGATAGTCCGGAGTATGGACGACGTTCATCTGGGGCTGTTGCGGGGTCTGACTCATAGTTTCTTCAGATTACTCTGTCCGGGCGGGCATTCGCGTCCTCACGTCGCGCTCGCCTTTGCCCGTGTCCACAAGGAAAATTGCGACAGACAAACTGAGGAATGGACCGGCGGCACTGAAGACCGCCCGGGTCGCATTCCCGAGCGCATCATCGTAAGCTCCCATGCCAAGGGCAGCTATCGCCGCGCATGTCGATCCGATTACCCATGTCCTGGGCAGGCGTCCCAGCCGCCATATCCCTAAGGGAACCAGCCAGCCGAATGTATAAATGAATTCCCGAGCAATAAGACATCGATAGAGGCCTGACAAATAGAGAAAGCCAGAACCCGATTCGGCCCAACGCGAAACGGCGAAGCTCATTGGCGAATATGGACTCGGTCCCATCGACATTAGAATCTTCAAGGTAACGAATCCAACCAGCGGAATTGCTGATATCGATACCAGCTGCGAGAGCCGGGCGCCTCCACGTCGAAAAGCTGTCAGCCACCAGCTGAATGTAAGTGCCAGCGAAAGAGGAACAAAAGTCTCTTTGGCAAGCGCCCCAAGAAGGCCCAATACCGGAAGGAGCCACCAGCGCTCTGAGAGCAATGCCCACACGATGGCCATAAGCAGACAGTTGACGGCGGAGTCCACCATCCCCGAAAGATTAAAGTTGCTGACGGCAAAGTCTGCCAGATAAACGAATCCAGCCAGCATGGCTGTGGAATAGTCTCCGGTGATGCGACGGCCAACGACTACCAGTAGGAATGCGCTGGTTGCAGTGAAGATAGAGTTGACGATCAGCAGCGAAAAGAAAACCGGGTTCCAGGTACGGAGACGATTGTTAGTGAGCCAATAGATCGGCTTTGCCAGGTATGGAACGAGCACGCGATGCGATTCGTCGCCGGCGTCCGTGCCACCGACCACAATTGAGTAATATCCCTTGGAGTCCGTAACTCCAGGAGCACTTCGCGGGTCGTAGCGATTGAGGGTGGGGTATCCCAAACCCATGCAAACCAGGAAGAACAGCGTCCAGGGTATGACACGATGCCTGAGGGGCGGCCCCACGGTGAATCTCCTTCAGAATTCGCTTGGCTTGTTTTCCGGGAGCAATCGAGGCATTGCGGGGTATCTGTAAGTCGCTTCAACGGCTGGTGCGAAAGGAGGGACTCGAACCCTCATGGATTGCTCCGCCAGCTCCTAAGGCTGGTGCGTCTGCCAATTCCGCCACTTTCGCACTACTGCAAATTTAGCATTGCACTTGCAGTCTATACGGCAAGGTTCATCTGGATTTTATTCCAAGTCGTAGAACCGGGTACAGTTGCGTCCCAACACGAAATCCTGCTGCTCGAGAGGCAAGTTCCTTATGTATTCTGCGACCATTCCGATGGTCTCGCCGTACTCGGCGGAAAGATTGCAAACGGGCCAATCGGAACCGATCATCAGCCGCTCCGGACCAAATGCCTCGAGTACAACATCCATGTAAAAACGAAAATCATCCGGCTTCCATTGTCTCCAGCGCGCCTCGGTAACCATACCGGATACCTTGCACCATACGTTTTCGAATTTCGCCAGGTCGCGAATGTCCCGGGCCCACGGCTCCATCAGCCCGTCAGCAATCCCAGGTTTCGCAATGTGGTCCAGCACAAACCTTTGCCCTGGAAATTCACGCACCAGCTTCGCCGCGACACGCAGGTGGCGCGGATAGAGCAATAGATCGTATGTCAGCCCGAATTCTCCCAGCTGTGCGATGCCGTGCCGAAACTCCGGCCGCAGCATGAATTCATCGTCCGGCTCGTCCTGCAGCACATGGCGCACTCCAACAAGCTTTCGGTTCGCGGCGAACCTCCTCAGTTGTGACGCCAAATCGGGTGAGCAAAGGTCGACCCAGCCCACCACGCCCTTCACGAACTCATTCTGATCGGCGATTTCCAGCAGCCAGAGAGTTTCCTCTAGATGTTGACGTGCTTGCACCGCGATGGATCCATCGAACGATTGGCTGGCCAGCAGCGGCATTAGATCTTTGGGTAGAAAATCACGCTGCAATTCGCGCATCCCGTCGGTGATCCAGCCATACTGTGCAGGGTCATAGACCCAGAAGTGCTGATGTGCGTCGATTCTCATCCTCTGTTTTCGCGAAACGCCATATCTACAGGCCATGCTAACTCCAACGGTCATACAGGTATAGTGCTGATATGCGTTCGACTTCCCTCTTGTTTATTCCTGTGCTCGCCTTTTGCCTCCTTTCGGCTTCTTCAAGCGCTCAAGCACGCAAGGCCGCGATCACACTCGATGAGTACCTGAACACCACTGAAATTGTGGGTACGAGCCTCGCGCCGGATGCTTCTGCGGCAGTTGTTGCCACTGAGACGCCTGACTGGAAGGCCAGCAATTATCGGCGCGACCTTTGGTTGTGGACCCCCCAGGGCGGTCTGAAGCCGCTGACGCGCTCAGGTACTGATCAGGAGCCGCAATGGAGCCCGGACGGAAAGTGGATCGCATTCGTTTCGGATCGAGCGCCTACCGGTTCCTCGGACGGGGATTCGGATTCCGATAGCACCAAGTTCAGTCGAATTTGGCTAATCTCCGCATCCGGCGGCGAAGCTCTGCCTCTCTACAGCGAAAAGCTCGACGTCGATGCGTTTGCATGGTCGCCAGATAGCTCAGCCATTTACTTTTCAGCCAAGTCGCCGCTGAGTCACGATCAAGAAGACGAGCAGAAGGATGACTGGAAAGACGTGGTAAGGTGGCGCGAGCAGTATCGCGGTGACGTGCTGCTGAAGCTCGCCGTAACGCCTGCGCTGGCCCGCGCGGTTGAGGTGCTGCCCGCAGCGGAAGCTCCCACGGCGGCCAAAGCTGACGCGGAACCGTCCTCGAAGTTGCCGAGCGGCGCGGAAACAATCGCAAAGAGCAATCTAGCAGTCAGCGAAATTGCGCCGTCGCCAGATGGCAAACGTGTCGCCTTCCTAACGGAGCCTATTCACAAGCGCATTGAAAACCCCGCTGATTACGAAATCTTTGTCGTCGATGCGAGAGGCGGCGACATTCGCCAGGTTACTCATAACGAGGCTATCGAATCCAGTATTCGCTGGTCCCCGGATGGACGTTGGATTCACTTCTCAGTAAATGCCGCGGCCGGATCTCTGGAGGGCAAATATCGCGATGTGCAGGGCAGGTTGTATCGGCTTGATCCGGCTTCGGGCGAGACCGAACGGCTCGGCGCGTCCTTTGATGGCTCGCTCGATCAGTACACACTGCTGGCCGACGGACGCGAAATTGCGTTGGGTCTCAAGGGCACGGAGACGCAGATGTATCTGATCGAAGGGGAGAAGGCGACCAAGTTGCCGGGGATCGCCGGCAGCTATGCAGGTTTGGAGCCGGCACACGCGTCCAATGCCATCCTGGTACGCCTTTCCACGATCAATGATCCGCCCCAGGTGTATCTTGCCGCCGATCCTCTCGCGACCGACAAGCTGAAGAAGCTTACGAGTTTCAATCCGATTTTTGCCGAGCGGGCGCAGCCGGAGTGGCAGCCTTATACGTGGAAATCTGATGACGGTCAGACAGTCGAGGGCGTGCTCATCTTTCCCCCTGGAAAGAAAGGTGCGAAGCATCTGCGCATGTTCACTCTGATTCATGGTGGGCCAGCCGATGCCGATGGCAACCGGTTCGGCGCGGACTGGTATGACTGGGCAACGTTTGCGGCGGATAACGGTTGGCTCGTATTTCGACCGAACTATCGCGGATCGACCGGTTATGGAGACGAGTTCATGCTGGGGATCGAACCCCACCTAGTCTCGAAGCCGGGGAGGGACATCCTTACCGGGGTAGACGCGCTGGTGAAGGACGGATTCGCTGATCCCGATCACCTTGCCATCGGTGGCTACAGCTACGGTGGCTACATGACCAACTGGCTGATTACCCAGACGACGCGATTCAAATCGGCTGTCACTGGCGCAGGCGCGGTGGAGCACGCGGCGAACTGGGGCAACGACGACGAGACGTGGGACGACGCGTGGTATCTTGGCGGGCGGCCCTGGGAGAATCCGACCCTCTACCAGGATGAGGCGGCTCTCTTTCATCTTGACAAGGTAAAGACACCGACGCATCTGGTGCAGGGTGCAGCGGACGTACGCGTTGCCTACCTGGAAGGCGAGACCATGGAACGGGCGCTTGAGTCGCTGGGGATTGAGCATACGTTTCTGGTCTTTCCGGGCGAGGGACATAGCCTCGACAAGAATCCCTGGCACGGCTATATCAAGCTTCGCGAGGAGCTGAAATGGCTGGAGAAGTACGATAAGAAGTAAAGGATATGGATCGCGCGGATGATTGAGCATCAGCTTTGCCACCCCGCGCGTCTAACGATTGTGCTGAAGCCACCTCCTTTGTGGCGCATCCTATCTAGTAGGAAACAATGAATCCTGCCGTCGAACAGGCTCGCCGCACCGCATTCCAGCAGACCTTGCTGAGTGCGCGCCGCACCATGCTCATGAGCGAGATCCTGAAGCTCGCGCTCGACAGCTTCCGCGCCAGCAAGCTGCGCTTCGCATTAACTGCGCTGGGCATGGTCATTGGCACGGCGTCCGTAATCCTGGTGGTGACCATCGGCCTTACCGGACGACAGTTCATCTTGAACGAGATTCAGAAAATCGGAACGAACGAGGTTGAGATCGAGTACTCCGGAGGGGGCGGTGTTGGGACGGAGAAGGTGCAGTATAACGACTTCCTCACTCGCGAGGACGAGAAGGCAGTGCTGGCGCAGGTGCCCAGCGTAGTAGCGTCATCCCCTGTTCTTTTATCGCACGACCACATCAGCTTTGGCGGGGGAGTGGTCAAGGATACGCTCGTGCTGGGGGTGAGCCCACAGTACAAAGAGGTGCGCAACCTCATTGTGACTTCAGGGCGTTTCTTCGACCAGGAGGATGAGATGGCGCATATGAAATGCGCCGTCGTGACAATACCATTTGCGCGCGATATGTTCGGCAGTACCGACGCGGCTCTCGGCAACGAGTTCTCAATCCAGGGAATTCCCTTTACGATCGTGGGCATTTTCAAAGAGAGCGTCGATACCTTTGGCGAGACGGAGATTGCCGACCAGACGATCCTGATTCCCTTCTCTGTCGCGCGGTACTTTACCGGAACCGACGATGTGAAGCAGATTTACTTCACCATCCGCAGCATGGATGAAGTTCCTGACGCGACGCGCGAGATTCATGACGTGATTCAAGCACGGCACAAATCCAACTCCGTGTATACCACCTTTGACCTGCGCGAGCTTCTTGCAACGGCAGACCGAATCTCGATTGCGCTAATTGTTGTCCTGGTGCTGGTCGCTGCTGTCACGCTGGCGGTAGGGGGCGTTGGCATCATGAACATCATGCTGGCCAACGTGCGGGCGCGCATCCGCGAAATTGGCATACGTAAGGCGCTGGGAGCAACCTCTCGGGAGATCAAGCTGCAATTTCTGGCCGAAGCGGTGATCATATCGCTCATCGGCGGACTGGTCGGCTGCTTTGTGGGGCTTGCCCTGCCTCTATCTATTCGACTCTTCTCAGACTATCTGCTTCCCGTTTCAATCTGGTCGGTGGTGATTGCACTGGCAGCGGCAACGGCTGTGGGCGTGGTATTCGGCACCGTTCCGGCTACGCGCGCGGCGCAGATGGATCCTGTTGAGGCTCTGAAGTATGAATGATGCTGAGAATCCAGAGCTGAAATCCGAACACGTCGCTGAAAAGGAACCGAAAGGTCTGAGTCTAGCTCTGGCTTACAGCCTGCTGGCCGCCGCGATCTTTGCCGCAATGTGCATCGCACTTTTCATTGTGCTGCCGTTTTATCATCGGCACTGATTATTCCACTAGCGTCGAAATAATTTCTCTCCTGGACGCTTCTGTGTTCCGTCCCTTAACGGCTGAAGGAGGGCCATAAGCTGTTGCGCCCTCCTTCTCTATTTTTTGGTTGTGCCAATTTGCCAGACTCAACTATTGCCCCTCCGGATGACGCGCGGTAGCGCGTTCGGCAGACGCATTATCGAGTTGGGGAGTAATCATCGATCCCATTTGAATCGAACGCAGCGCATGGGTTTCACCAATCGAGTCAAATTGCATCGCGATTTTGTATCTGGAGGATTCCGGGGCTCCAGTGGTGAGAATCCAGGTGTAGGTCTGAGACGAATCTTCATTTCTTAAAATTACAAAGTTGCTGGTCAAGTCGTGTCGAACTGAGTAGTGCCCGGCAGGACAGGTCTTGCCGGCAAAGGTGAAGCTGAAGGGTACATTCAGCGTTGTTTCCGCCTTCGCTGAAGTTGTGGCTAAAGCTGCTAACGCAATCACTGCCGACGACAGAATATATCTCGAGAGAATGGTCCGCATTTGTGAGCCCTCCGACTTACTTGCTCACACTAGCGATTCACAAAAATAAAGTCGTCAAGCTCTCATCAAGAAATTGTCAAGCTTCTGACGACGCCTGCAACTATCGGTTTGTTTGATTCATAGCTTCGCGAATCATCTCAAGTTCCGCGCAGATCTCTTTCTTCACGGGTCCGCTGTCCTTCGCGCTCAGGTTTTCACATACTGACAGCGCGTGTTCCAGCACTTGTGCTGCTCCGAAACAGGCACCTCGCTGCTGAGCATCTCGGGCCGCGGATCGCAACGCACGCACCGCACGCGGCCAATTGCCGGCTGCTTCATAGTGCATCGCAATTTCACGGGCTACGTTCTCCTCTCGTCCAGCAAACATCTCGTTGAGTTGCTCCGCAATTCTGGTATGTCCTTGCGCCCGCCGCGCCGCGGGCTGCCTCTGGTACAACACTTCGCGATATAGACCATGGACAAAAACATAGAAGTCCGAGCGCGTTCCATCCGGAAGGTCATCGTGTCCAACGCGATGAACGAGGCCAGAAGTTCGAGCGAGATAATCACATACTTCCTCTGTCTCGGCCGGATCTTGCCCAAGTGCCGCTGCCACTGCCCACACAGGGAATGCAACATTCATAAGACTCGCAGCTTCCAAAACGCGTTGCTCCTTTAAGGTCAGACGTTCAATCTGTAACACGATCAATTGCGCCAACTCATTGGGAACCATGGCTTCAATATCAGGAAAGGGAGAACACTGCTGCCATCGGCAACCGTCGTTGGTACTGTCGCGCACCAGGAATTTCTGAGCGATAAGATGATTCAATAGCGCCAGCGCAAAGAGGGGATTGCCCTCTGAATGCTGATACACAAAACCGTCCAGCTCAGGCGGGGACTGCTGGCCTAGTTCTCTGCGAAGCAATTCGCCTACGGCTGCCCTAGCCAATGGAGCCATTGTTATCTCAGTGCATAGCCGGTGAATCAATAGGTCCTGCTTCAGGGCAAATAGAGGATGTTCCGTTGCCCCACCCTGAAGCGTTTCGGTTACCAGCACCATCAGTTTTGCCGGCGTACGTCGTCGCGATAGTTCCGAAATCAATTCAAGCGTACAGAAATCGGCTAGGTGAAGGTCCTCGAAGATGAGCAACAACGAAAGTTCCTGCGCTATTCCTTCAAGGGCGGCGCACAGGTCTCCTCGTGTTCGCTGGGCCGAGAACGGTGTAAACGTTGAAGGGGATACTTCACGCGCCCGCGCGGGGAGCCACGCCGGTGCAATTCTGGCAAGAATCCTGCATGCCCTGTCCCCCGCCGGCGGAGCACAGAGTTGGTTCAGAGCCTCGATAACCGGGTAATAGTCTTCCTTGGTGCCGCGTCCTTCCGCGCCGTGGCCGCAGGCGACATCCGCTGGAATTGAGACGGCCAATTGACGACAGAACTCATTTACAAGGGCCGTCTTTCCAATCCCTACTGCACCGCATATAAACACAATTTGACGCTCCCTTTTGGCGACAAGCGTTGCCCGTTCTTTGAGGCGGATAAGTTCTTCTTCCCGATCCACAATTCCGGTTGCTCTTGAAGGTTGCAGAGCGTGTACGGTTGACCCTTGTCCTCGAGGCCATTCTCCGTCAAATACCGGAGCTACGAAACGATAGCCGCGCTTTGGCTGGGTCTGAATGAATGTGGATTGCTCTGCGTTGTCCCCTAGAACCTTCCGCAATTCAAGGATGTACGTCCTCAACACTTGAGGCTGCACATAAGTCTCGGGCCAGAGTGCATCCAGTAATTCATCGTGCGTCACGAGACGGCCCGAGTTTTCCACGAGATAACGCAGGACAGCGAACGGCTTCGGAGCAATTTTGATTTGTTTGCTATCGCGCCACAGACACTCGTTGGAGTTGTCCAACGCGAAAGACGCAAATTGTCTCATCCGATTAGCTCCTGAAGAGGGAAACGAGCTCCTGTTCGATTCAGCAATCAGCTCTCCAAATTCGATCTTGATTTCTTCACGCAATTGCAAGCAATCGCTGCCGATCGCATCAGTAAGACGCATTGCACCTCAACTTGTTGGTGCGCGTTTTCGGACACCTATGTTCCAAGACGGACGCTCATCGAAGCGATTTCCCCCCACAGGCCCACGACTTCAGCAGCTGAAATACAGTAGTATGTGAGCTTTCGCCGATCAATGCGCTTCAACAATCTCTGTGAGGTCTTCGATGATGACCCAAAATGAAAAAGCGATCAATTTTCGAGATCTGCATCACCGCGAGCGGCCACTTGTGATCGGCAATCCCTGGGATGCGGGATCGGCGCGCATTTTGACGAGCCTGAAGTACGAGGCCTTATCGACCACGAGCGCGGGGCTGGCGTTCTCGCTCGGGCGGAAGGACGGAACGGCTGCAGTGAGTCGGACTGAGGCGCTTCAGAATGCGAAGAGCATTGTGGAAGCGACGAACCTGCCGGTCGCGGCTGATCTTGAAAACGGATATGGACACACCCCAGAGGCCGTGGCGAAGACAATCCAACTGGCTGCCGAAGTGGGGCTCGTGGGTGGGTCGATTGAAGATGCCACGGGCGATGAAGCTAATCCGATTTATGAGTTCGAACATGCGGTAGGGCGAATTGCCGCCGCAGTCGAAGCTGCGAAGGCATTGAGCTTTCCTTTCATGCTGGTGGCGAGGGCGGAAAACTATCTGCATGGCCGCGCGGATCTTGACGACACGATCAAGCGATTGCAGGCGTTTGAGAAGGCTGGCGCCGAAGTCCTGTATGCACCGGGTCTGACGAAGCCCGAGGACATTCGGGCGGTTTGCTCGGCTGTGACGAAGCCGGTGAATGTGCTGATGGGGCTAAAGGGCGCACCGCGGTTGACGGTTGAGCAATTAGGCGAGTTGGGCGTGCGGCGGATCAGTGTTGGGTCAGGGTTCAGCCGGGCGGCGCTGACGGCGTTTCTGCATGCGGCGCGCGAGGTGATCGAGGACGGTACATTCGGATTCGCTGACGAAACGCTGTACATCTCTGATCTGACGGCGATGTTTGGGTGAGGCGAGTTCCCGATTCTGAGCTCACCGCGATCTGACGACCCACCCTCCTTTCTGAAAAATGGGCGCTGAGTCTTTTTGATTCTGTAACATCGAAAGCAAGAACTCTGCGCCGCGAATTTCCCAGTTCCTTGTGCATGACAGGCGCCCTCAAACTCTGCTGTCGAGATGTCCTCAAAGGAGAAGCATGAATAGTTGCAGCCGCTTGTTGTTTGTTGCCGTTTCGATGGCGTTGATTGGAGCCTGCGTTGAGGCGCAGGTGGACGAGAAGCTTTATTCGGATATGAAATGGCGCGAGATTGGGCCGATGCGGGCGGGGCGGACAAGGGCTCTGGCGGGGGTTCCGAGCGAGCCGGCTACGTTCTACCTGGGAGCGGTGAATGGCGGCGTGTCGAAGACGACGGATGCGGGGTCGACGTGGCACAGCGTGTGGGACGACCAGCCGAGCGGGTCTATTGGGTCGATTGCGGTTGCGTTGAGCGATCCCAACACGATCTACGCGGGCAGCGGCGAGGGGTTGCAGCGGCCGGATCTTTCGACGGGTGATGGTGTCTACAAGTCGACTGACGCGGGCAAGACGTGGACGCATCTGGAAGGGCTGCGCGATGGGCAGCAGATTGGGCAGCTGGCGATTGATCCGCGTGATGCGAATCGTGTGTTCGTAGCCGTCGAGGGGCATCCTTATGGGCCTAACGAGGAGCGCGGACTTTATCGGACTGTTGACGGCGGCAAGACGTTCAAGCGCGTTTTGTTTGTGAGCGACAAGACAGGCGCGTCGGAGGTGCAGATCGATCCGAAGAATCCGCAGATTGTGTTTGCGGGGATGTGGCAGCGGCAGGAAGCGCCCTGGGAGAACGGGTCGTTTGGCGGGGGGGAGGGGGGACTGTATCGTTCGACGGACGGCGGCGATACGTGGAAGAAGCTTACCGGAAACGGACTGCCGGATCAGATTCTTCAACTGCAGATGACGATTTCGCCGAGCGATCCGAAGCGCATTTATGCGGAGATCGGGCCGGTGCACGGACCGGTGGGACTGTATCGGTCTGATGATGGCGGCGATCATTGGGTGCACGCGCCCGAAGATGACACGCGGCCCGAGGAGCGGATTGGAGGCGGTGATGTTCCGGTGCCGCTGGTCGATCCGAAGGACCCGGATACGGTGTACGTGGCGAGCATCGTTAGCTGGAAGTCTACGGATGCGGGCAAGACTTGGACAGCGCTCCGCGGATCGCCGGGCGGCGACGATTATCAGAATGTCTGGATTAATCCGAACAACACGAAGATTATTGCGCTGGCGAGCGACCAGGGCGTGGTGATCTCGCAGAACGGGGGCGAGAGCTGGGCTGAGTGGTACAACCAGGCGACGGCGCAGATGTATCACGCGACTGCGGACAATGCGTTTCCGTATCGGGTGTGCGGCGGGCAGCAGGATTCAGGGTCTGCGTGCGTGCCCAGCCGGAGCAACGACGGGCGAATCACGTTTCACGACTGGCATCCGGCGGGAATCGAGGAATACGGATATGCGGCACCCGATCCGCTGAATCCAGATATTGTGTATGGCGGAAAGGTAACGCGCTACGACCGGAGGACGGGGCAGATTCAGAATGTGGAGCCGAAGCCGCTGCGCAGCTATCGCGCGTTGCGCACGGAGCCGCTGCAGTTCTCGCCGGTCGATCCGCACAAGCTGTACTTCGCGACGAACACTTTATGGCTGACCGAGGATGGCGGAAAGAACTGGAAGGAAGTGAGCCCTGATCTGTCCCGCGAGACGTGGGAACTGCCGTCGGTGGTCGACGACTACAAGGATTCGGCCGCGGCCAAGGCGACGCGGCGGGGCGTGATCTACGCGCTGGGGTTGTCGCCGCTGGATGGGAACCGGCTATGGGCCGGCACCGATGACGGGCTGATATGGACTACGAATGATGCAGGTGCGCACTGGACGAATGTAACACCGCCGGCGCTGAAGCCTTTCTGGAAGGTTTTCAACATGGACGCGGGACACTTCGATGCGCAAACAGCCTATGCAGCGGTGAATACGCTGCGTCTGGACGATATGCGACCGCATCTTTTCCGCACGCATGATGGCGGAAAGACGTGGACGGAAATTGATAACGGGATTCCGGATGGTGCGGCGACGAGCGCGATTCGCGAAGATCCCAAGCGCAAGGGATTGCTGTACGCGGGGTCGGAGACACAGGTGTATGTGTCGTTCGACGACGGCGATCACTGGCAGTCACTGCGGCTGAACATGCCGGCGAGTTCAGTGCGCGATCTGGAAGTGAAGGACGACGATCTGATCGCGGCTACGCATGGTCGCGGGTACTTGATTCTTGATAATGTGACGCCCCTTCGGCAGATTGCACCGGCTACCGCTCAAGAGAATGCGCACTTGTATGCACCGCAAACGGCGATTCGGATTCGCAACGGTATGAATCCGCCGACGCCGTGGCCTGCGGATTTTCCAGCGACGAAGAATCCGCCGAACGGAGCAGTGATCGACTATTACCTTGGGCCGCAGACCTCGGGCGTGGTCTCGCTGGAGATTGCGGACGGCAACGGGCAGACGATTGCGCGATTCAATTCGAATGATCCGGTGCCTGCGCCGGACCCGCGTTATCCTGATCCGCCGGTCTGGGAGCGGCCGCCGCGGGTGCTGTCCGCTGCACCCGGACATCATCGGTTCCTGTGGGATATTCAATATCCGCAGGTGCCGGGGCTGTCAACGGGACCGGATGATGAGCTGGCGACGCCGCACGATACGCCGCAGGTCTCAACAGCTCCTTGGGTGCTGCCGGGTGAGTACACGGTGCGGCTGATCGCGAATGGGAAGACACAGAGGGAACCGCTGAAGGTGGTGATGGATCCGCGCGTAAAGGCTCCGATGCAGGAGTTGGAACAGCAGTTCAAGATGGCCAAGCGGTTGTACGACGATGTGATGAAGGCGACGGCAGCGATGCATGAGATCTCTGTTCTGCGGGAACAGTTGAAGGCTCGCCGCGGGCAGCCGGTGGTGGGGCAGGCGGGCCCGACCATCGATTCAAAGCTGGATGCCATTGCGGGGCCAGAGCATGGTGGACGTGGATTTGGGCGTGGGCCAGCGGGACCGGCAACGCTGGGTTCAGTTCGGATGCAACTGGCGCGGCTGATGCATTCGATTCAATCGGCGGATGAAGCACCGACGGCAGCTCAGAGCGAGGCCTTCGGTATTGCGGAGATGCCCCTGGATGGGTTGATTGAGCAGTGGCACCGCGTGAAACAGTCAGATGTGAAGGCGCTGAATGTGGAGTTGAAGAAACAACACCTCGCGGTGATCGACCTGAATACACGAGACCTGAATCGGAATCGGGAGGATGAACTTGAGATGGGGGATGACGAGTGAGTATCGCGGATTATGACGAAAGCAGGATGACACCTGCCGATGGCCATTCCTTTTGCATGCGCCCCGGTTTAGTGATGCTTGCCGCCGCCGTGGCTGCCGCTGGAGCGTCCTCCACCACCGGAGTGACCGCCACCAATGTGGCCGCCTCCACCGCCGCTGAAATGAGGAGCCTTAGGGGCTTTGTAGTTTCCACCGCCGAAACTGGAGGCCCTCGGAGCTTTGTAGCCGCCTCCGCCGTAGTTGAGGCCGCTGGACTGGTGGTTGCCGCCGAAGGGATGGAAGCCACCGCCGGATTGGGCGCGGGCGATGTTGGAACCACCATAGGCGTTGGAACTGGCGTATGCCCTGGATCCGCTGGAGTATCCGCCATAGCTGCCGCCTCTGTATCCATAGGAGCGATTACCTGTACCGGCGCTGTAGCTGGGCGCGCGATAGGACTGAGCGTAGCTGCTGCCGCCGAAGCCGGGTCGCATGCCGTAGTTCTGGAGCGGGCGGTTGTAGAGACCGGATGAGCCTGTGGCCTGCTGACTGCCTCCATAGGTACTCGGTCGGCTGCCCTGGGCGAATGTTTGAGTTCCACCATAGGGTTGTTGCGGGCGGCCCGTTGCCTGGGGACCGCGATTGCCGTACGCATAGGCGCTGTTCGGCTGGCCGTTGCTGCGTCCGTAGGCGCCGCCGTTCTGGCCGTAAGCCTCGCCGTATCCGCTACCACCGTTACGCTGGCTGGAGGCACCGTAGGTGCCTCCTGAAGACCGGTAGCCGTAGCCTCCGTTGCGATTGCCGAAGTTGCCATGGTTGCCATAAGCGCGGTCGCCTCCGCTGAAGTTGCGCGGAGCGGGGTGAACAGCGTTAGGAAAATTGCCACGATCGAGACCGGAGCGAAAGGCATTGTGTTGCCAGCCGCCGGGAGCGCCGAAACCACCATGATTCCCGTAGCCGGCCAGTTCGCCGTGGGCTCCCCAGTAGCGGCCGCCACCGTGCGCGAAACCCCAATCGCGGACGGAACCGCTGTGAGTACACCAAACGTTGTTGCCGAAGAAGATGGCGTGCGCAAGCCAGTCGAGGCCCCATCCGAGCCAACCGAACGGGGTCACTGCAAAGGCGTTCATGGCGATGCCAGGACCCCATTGCAGAAGCGCATTGCCAACGAAGGAGCCGATCGCCCCGAGAACGTTGAAGCCGGGATAGGGATTTACGGGCTGGCCGTATACCGCCCACGGATTGTATTGGGGCACATATACAACTTGAGGCGTCGGTGGAGCGATCTCGATGTTGCCCTGATCCTGGATCACTTCCTGTTGCGGGGTGGACTGGAGATTACCGGCCTCTTGGGCGCGGGACCGCATGACCTGAATGGTCTGCATCACGTCCTGCTGCTGGTTGTAGTAGGCGTTGCCAAGATCGGTGGTCCACTGAAGATTTTGCGCCATCTGGTCGAGAACCTGCGGGAACGCAGTAAGGGCCTTCACGCTCGGATCCCAGCTGGTTTGCGCGTTGGCGCCAGCGGCAATCTGTTCCGGCGGCGCACCACCCTGCAGGTGCAGCCATTGGTCGGCGGCGGCAACTTGTGCAGGATACGTGGAAGCGGCGAGGACCATGGAGACGAGATTGTCGGGGTAAAGCGCGATGGGGGCAACCATCTGCTCGATGTGGTCGGGGCTGAGGGCTCGGGCAGCCTGATAGGGCCCGACGACCCCCTGCGTAGGATCGTTATAGGCCTGCTGTCCAGCGCCCTGTTGAGGATACCCCTGCTGGGCGTAGCCTTGTTGGCCGTTAGATTGTTGATATTGCGGTTGCTGGTATTGCGGCTGGGCGTATTGGGATTGCTGTCCGTACGGCCCGCTCCGCTGGGGATACTGTCCATCCTGCTGATTCGGCGCGTATTGGCCTGAGCTGGTTCCGGGATCGCCGGTTTGCCAATTGGGAATGGGGGATGGTTGCTGGGCAACCATCATCGGTCCGGCAAAGGCAATACCGAGGAATGCGAGCACCGCGAAGGCTGTTCGCCGATTGGGAGATCGGGTCCATTCGGGGGCATCTGAGACTCGAGTGTTGGCGGGTAAGCCCGAGAGCAACTTACAAGAGAGCGCGCGCCGGTTACGCAAATCGAATTGGGGTTTCATCATCCCTCGCTGAATTCTGCGAAGCGCCGCTCTGCTAGACGGCATTTGTCATCGCCGAATGCTCGTGCACCCCAAATCTGTTTATAAAGGCGAATTCGCCCGCCCGGGGGTACTAACTTCCAACCCCACCGGGTTCGGTTTGTTTCGCGGGCGTAACGAAATTATTGAACTCGCACAGCTCGACTAGGCATGATCTCGATCTTGGGTCGGAATCGTATAGCGAAGGATTGCGATCGAACTTAACTCTCTTGTTCCCATCCGGCAAAGCCAGCGTTCGCGGGATTGAATTAGGGCGTCAATTTTGGTGACAGAAGACAACAAAAAGCCTCTTTGGGGGCTCCTGTTTACTCCAATGATGTGGAACGAAATTCTATTTCAGGGACTACAATCAACATCGCTATGGCAACTGTGACGCTTCCTACCGAAATTCTGCCGCGCTCGCCCCAAGGCGAGTTCCGCAATGAGCCATTTACCGACTTCAAAACCCCAGAAAACGCCCGCAAGATGCAGGCGGCGCTGGACCTTATCGCAAGTCATTTGGGGCACGAATATGACCTCATCATTGGAGGTCACCGCCTGAAAACCGACGGCAAGATCAAATCATTTAATCCAGCGCGTCCGGCACAGGTGGTGGGCGTTCACCAGAAGGCTGGAGCCGAACATGCCGAGAAGGCGATGGGTGCCGCCCTCGATGCGTTCGAGCTGTGGAGTCGGACGTCGGCTGAGACGCGCGCTTCCCTGCTGTTGAATGCGGCGAAGATCATTCGCGAGCGGCATTTTGAGTTCTGCGCATGGCTCACGTATGAAGTGGGCAAGAATTGGGCCGAGGCCGACGCGGATGTAGGCGAGACAATCGACTTTCTCGAATTCTACTCGCGCGAGGCGTTACGTTTGGCGAAAGCGCAGACGCCGATTCAGCTGCCGGGCGAGTTCGATCAACTGATGTACATTCCGCTGGGTGTGGGCGCGGTGATTCCGCCGTGGAACTTTCCGTTTGCGATCATGGCGGGGATGACGGCGGCTTCCATTGTCACGGGCAACACCGTGATCCTGAAACCTTCGAGCGACTCTCCGACGATTGCGGCTAAGTTTGTCGAGGTGCTGGAAGAGGCTGGGATGCCGGGCGGCGTGGTGAATTTCTGTCCGGGATCGGGCGCTAGTTTCGGCAATGCGATCGTAGAGCATCCCAAGACCCGTTATATTGCCTTCACCGGATCACGCGACGTGGGCCTGGAGATTCACGAGCGCGCAGCGAAGAACCAGAAGGGCCAGATCTGGATCAAGCGAACAATTCTGGAAATGGGCGGGAAGGATTCGATCCTTGTGTTGGCGGATTCGGATCTTGATGCAGCTGTGGATGGCGTTGTTGCTTCAGCCTTCGGATTCAGCGGGCAGAAGTGTTCGGCTTGCTCGCGTGCCATCGTCGAGGCGCCGGTGTATGACTTGTTTGTCGAACGAGTGCGCGAGAAGGTCGCGAAGCTGACGGTGGGCGATCCCGCGACCAATCCCAACATGGGGCCGGTCGTCAACAAGGCGGCGATGGATTCGATTCTTGGATACATCGAGACGGGCAGGAAGGAAGGCAGAGTGGTCTCGGGGGGCAAAGCTATAAAGAACGCCAACGGTGGTTTCTTTCTGGAGCCCACTGTGATTGCCGATATCGCACCCGATGCGGTCATCTCTCAGGAGGAGATCTTTGGGCCAGTGCTGGCAGTGATCAAGGTTGCGAACTGTGAGGAAGGCCTGAAGGTCGCGAACAACACAGAGTATGGGCTGACAGGCGCGATTTATTCAGCGTCGCGTGAGGCCCTTGAGATGGCGCGTCGCGAGTATCACGTGGGCAATTTGTATTTGAATCGCAAATGCACCGGGGCGATGGTGGGTGCGCATCCGTTTGGCGGATTCAATATGAGCGGCACGGACTCGAAGGCGGGTGGGCCGGATTATTTGCTGCTGTTTACGCAGGCGAAGAGTGTGGCGGAGAAGCTGTAACGCTTACTGCAGTGATGAAAAGTCCCTCTGGCAAAAACGCCGGAGGGATTTTTGTTTTGACGACCGAAATTTGCTACCGGATCGCAAGGGAAAAGCATATCCTTCACGTCGCTTACCCCGCGAACGAATTCTCGTTCACGGGGCCCCAAACCGCTCCGCTCAGGATGACACCGATGTTGAAATCTCAGGCATGGACCGGGGCCGTTTTTACCTTAAAATTTTTGGGGTACCCACCCATACTCTGTGGGTACGTTTCTGCGGCACAATGGTTTACCGGTGAGGTTGCACTGCAAAGTCTTCTTAGCATTGATCTTAAGCGCAGAGTCATCTCAGCATTGGACTTACTGGACATAGCCTGGTTATTTTTGTCGAAAGTCTTCATCTGAAAAGGTTTGATCAGGTGATGCGGTGGATGGGAGCGCGACGGCGCGTTCAGCTCCTCAATTGAAAGTGTGCGCCTTTACCGTTTAATTCAGTGCAAAGGTTGGGAGAATAATTTGGGTTTGGAATCTGTGACTTGGACCGTGGTTGGGCAACGGAGCGGTTGACGAATTTGAATTGCTTCTACCAAGTTGCGTGCGGCACGAGGGCTGGCCGTTTGCACTAAGAACCTGTCATGGATAGTGCCGAGAATGATCAGCATCACTCTCGTTTCCGCCGTTTCGAAATGTTGACGAAAACATTACTTCCGCGTTGACGGTTACTGACCCAGAATCAACTTTTTGCGGTCTGAATGTATTGCTCACACAAGCGTATAAACTCTTTGCCTCCGGCTTTCGTCAACCAAAGCTCGGCGCGGGATCGCAAACCCATTCTTGTTTTTGCGGATCAAGAAGATGTGCTCATCGGTGACGTGCAAGTTATCCACCTTTGTCCACGGTATGTCGCCGCTGAGATTACCGATTTGAGTTGAAAGCTTGTCAGGCTGGATCGATAGAGTGCGCCTGGTTTTTTCGTGCGCAGTCTCAAGATCAGCGGGAAGAGAAACAAGAAGACTTCCCCCAATATCAGAGCGATGGTCCAGTCAGCTAAAGTCAGCGAGTGGTTGAGACGCATTTCTACCAAGAAGAGAACGGCCATTGCAATCGGCAGCCCGTAAGAAATTAGAGAGGGCTTTGCGGAGTGTTTTCGCTGATAGGAATAATAGGAATAAAGAGCCGCGATATCCCTGGGCTTTGCGGTGTATTCGAGCACCATCTCTTCAATCTAAACGAGACGGGCGGTCTCGTCCCGGTCGAGTGGTGGCCAATCGGGAAGTTTCGGGATTGGCAAGGGGGGAGAACCGGAGATCCTTTATCGCTGGGTTCTTCAGGCGACGATGAACTGGTCAGCGGATTGTCGCTGTCGAGCACAGTGTAGCTCGGCGATCAAAAGGCTTCGAGAATCAACTGCACCGTTCCGCGCGTCTGCTCTATCTAACGCGTGAAAGGAGTCCGGATGGCTACGATTGTGCGGTTTCATGAGTTGGGTGGGCCTGAGGTTTTGACGTTCGACGAGGTGCCACTGCAAGAGCCTGCGAAGGGAGAAGTTCGGTTGCGGGTTCTAGCCGCAGGGTTGAATCGCGCGGAGGCGCTTTACTATCGCGGGCAATACCTCGAACAGCCGAAGCTGCCATCGCGGATCGGGTATGAGGTAGGCGCCGTTGTCGAGGCTGTGGGAGAGGGCGTGGATGCGAACTGGATAGGAAAGGGTGTCGCTGCGATTCCGGCGTACGGCATGAATCAGTACGGCACGCTCGGCGAGCAAGCGGTGGTGCCTGCTTTCGCGCTGACAGAGTACCCGGCAAATCTGACGCCGGAGCAGGCAGCAGCTGCATGGATGCAGTATCTGACTGCCTATGGTGCGCTGGTATTCGCCGGCAAGGTTGGACCTGGAGATTTTGTTTCTATTCCGGCTGCTTCTTCAAGCGTAGGGCTGGCGGCGATCGACACTGTGCGCGATGCCGGGGCAACGGCGATTGCTGTGACGCGCACGTTGGCCAAGAAGGATGAGTTGATCGCATACGGCGCCGATCATGTGATCGTTAGCAGCGAAGAGGATTATGCGGCTCGCGTAAAGGAGATTACCGGAGGCAAAGGCACGCGACTGATTTTCGATCCTGTGGCGGGGCCGTACGTGGAGACGCTAGCGGCAGGTGCGGGGCAGGAAAGCACGCTGTTTATTTATGGCGGGCTTTCGATGCAGCCAACTCCCTTTCCGCTGATGCAGTCGTTTCGGACGGGACTGAGCGTGCGGGCATATAGTGTCCGCGAAATCACGACGAAACCGGAACGGCTGGCGGTGGCGAAGAAGTACGTCTTCGATCGGTGGGCGGATGGGCGGTTTGTGCCGAAGATTGCGCGGACGTTCGCGTACAAAGACACGGTGGAGGCTTACAAGTATCTGGAATCGAACCAGCAAGTGGGCAAGGTCGTCATCAGGGTGCCGTGAACGTAGGACTGGTTCCAGGCAGCCGGATTGAGACAAAAGCAGATCCTTCACTTGGACCTACCCCAAAGCGCTCCAAGACGACGCTTCAAGGCTTTGGAACTCGTGCCCTGATACTGGGCTCATCTGTCGCGCAAGAGTGAGAGAAGAGGCAAGAAGAAACATGAAGGCCGCTGATTGAAATCAGCGGCCTTTGTGTTTGGCAGAACTGGTTTGACTAAGACTGTGCAAGGGCTGGCGAACCGGTGGAGAGGGCCGGGGCTTGTTGCATTTCGGCTTCAAGTTTGCTGCCCACTTCGGCAGCGGCCTGAGCGAGAACGCGGTGATGGATGGTGAAGAGCGCCAATTCGAGACGATCGCTGACGCCGGTCTTGTCGTAGATGGAGCGGAGGTAGTTTTTGATGACCTGCTCGGTGGTCTTGAGGCGCAGGGCGATTTCGCGGTTTTTGCAGCCCTGGACGATGAGCGCGACTATGCGCATCTCCTTGGGCGTGAGCCGATCGCGCACGCGAGTTCCGACCATGTCCTCTTCGGGTGAGTCGGGGATTTGGAGCTGGGGCGGAGCCCAAGTGTCTCCGGCAGCTACGCGGCGGACGCACTCGACAAGTGCCTGGCCTGTGACGTTGCGGAATACGACGCCGCGGAAGCCCTGCTGCAGATAGCTGCTGGCTGCCTCGGTGTTTTCGGCGATGACGATGCCGCGGCTGTTGGAGGCTTCGAGCAGCGTTTTCAAGCGAGCCATGTCTGGCCGCAACGACGCTGCGAAGACTACGATGGATCCGGGGAAGGTCGTAACCGCGTGCATCATCCGGTCCAAATCGGTGCATTGGGCGATAATCCGCAGATCCTCATCCATGGCCAGAACCTTTGCCGTCCCCGCCCGGAAGATCGCCTGTGAATCAGCAAGAATGACCTTGTTCATGTTTTGCGCCTCTACGCCAGTGAAACAACTTCGTTGGGCCGAAACCGGCTTCCTTTTCACTCACAGGCCGGTGCTGCTTCTACACCAGATGGCGTATATTCTGCCTTTGAGGATTATCGGCAGACGCCTTTAAAGCTCTCGGGAATTCCCCTGATTGGTGTAGTGGAAATCATACACATGCCTTTCGTCACCCCAGTTGCTCAGAGGTACCTGCACCTAGGTAATACCCTGCAACCTAGATTACAGCGCAAATGACCGAATCGTCACGGAGAATCCTTCAGGGTTGCGGGTACATCCTGTTAACCGACTTGGCACAAAAGGTCGGTAATGTCGTTTATGAAACCCGCAACGGGCAATTTGTGTCGAGCCCATTGTGGGTGGCTTTGATTGGGATGGAAACAGTTGTAGTCACGCAAATAAGCCGTAGACTGGAAGGGTATGGCGAGGCCGAATTTACTGGTAGTGGATGACGACGTAAGCGTTCTGGAAGCGGTCGTGCAGGACCTCCGTCGACAGTATGGGGCGGAGTACCGGGTAATGCGCGCGGCGAGCGGGCAAGCGGCGCTGGACACGCTGAACCAACTGAAGACACGCCAGGAGCCGGTAGCGCTGCTGCTGAGCGACCAGCGCATGCCGGGGATGACGGGAGTGGAGTTCCTGGAGCGGGCGCAGAAGTTTTTTCCCCATGCCAAAAGGGTGCTGCTGACCGCTTATGCGGACACAGAAGCGGCGATCCGCGCCATCAATACAGCGCGAATTCACTATTACCTGAACAAGCCATGGGATCCGCCCGAGGAGAAGCTTTATCCGGTTCTGAATGACCTTCTGGACGACTGGAAGGCGGGATACACGCCGCCGTTTGAGGGGTTGCGGGTGATCGGCAATCGGTGGGCGCTGAACGACCACACGGTGCGCAATTTTCTTTCACGCAATCATGTGCCCTATCGGTGGCTGGACGCAGCCACCAACGGCGACGCGCAGAAACTGCTGGAAGAGCGACAGCTGAAACCGGATCAACTGCCGGTGGTGTTGTTTGCGGATGGGACTGTGCTGGTGGAGGCGGATCTTGATGCGTTGGCAGCGAAAGTAGGGTTGAGCACGCATGCCACGCAAGAGTTCTACGACATGGTGGTGATCGGCGCAGGTCCTGCGGGATTGGCGGCAGCCGTATATGGAGCCAGCGAAGGGCTTAAGACTCTTGTAGTTGAGCCCGAGGCGCCGGGCGGGCAGGCGGGCTCAAGCTCGAGAATCGAGAACTATCTCGGCTTCCCGGCTGGAATCACTGGTTCGGACCTTGGACGAAGGGCGCACACGCAGGCATCGAGATTCGGAGCTGAGTTTGTAACCCAGCGAGCAGTGGGACTGAGAATCGAGGGGCAATACCGATTCGTGAAGCTGGGAGACGGGCGCGAGGTTTCCTCCCACGTGGTGCTGCTGGCTCCCGGAGTGCAATACCGGAAGCTGGGAATTCCAGGCTCAGACCGCCTGACAGGGCGTGGAATCTACTATGGCGCCGCCCTGGTGGAAGCGACTTCGTGTAAAGACGAAGAGGTATTCGTGGTGGGAGGCGCGAACTCGGCCGGACAAGCGGCGCTGTACTTTGCCAAATATGCCTGCAAGGTGACGGTCCTGGTGCGCGGACTGGGGCTTGGGGCCACTATGTCGAAATACTTAATCGATGAGATCGAGCGCACATCCAATATTGTGGTGGAAACGGAAACACAGGTAATGGCCGCGGAAGGCGAAGAGAGGCTTGAGGCCTTGCGTTTGTGCAGTCCAAAAGGCGAATATTGCGTACAAGCTTCGTCATTGTTCGTGTTTATTGGCGCGCAACCGGGAGTGGAATGGCTTCCGGACAGCGTTTTGCGGGATGAAAAGGGATTTGTGCTGGCAGGACCCGATTTGCGCCAGGACGGGAAGATGATGAATGGCTGGCATGAACAACGCGAGCCGTTTTTACTGGAGACCAGTGTTCCAGGCGTATTTGTGGCAGGAGATATACGTCACGGGTCAGTGAAGCGAGTGGCATCGGCGGTAGGCGAGGGATCGATCGCAGTGCAGTTTGCGCATCAGTACCTGGCGGGGTTCTAAATGGGGATTGAAACGGCAAGATGAGCGCGGGCACCCAATTACTGATGACTGTTGAGCCGGTCCTTTTGAAGGAAGTGGCGGAAAAGCTGAGCCATACGCGGCCATTCGCCAATGTTTCGATGGACGCGCTCCAGGCAATCAGCGTCGTAGATCGGGTGCAGGCGAAGGCCGGAGCGGTCCTTGCGGAACCGGGTCAAGCCGGCGTTTACTACTGGTTGGTTCTTGACGGCGAGTGTCGCGCTGACCGCGTCGAAGCCGATGGATCGTTGAGCACCGTGGGAACCGCCCAGAGCGGCGAAGGATTTGGAGAAACGCCGCTTCTAATAGGGAAGACGCACTCGATGTTCCTGGTAACAGCGGTGCGGGATTCGGCGTTGTTGCGGTTCACGGCGGATCAGTTCTGGGGATTGCTTTCTTGCTGTCCGGAGGCGCGAAAGGTGGTGCTGGCAGACCTGTCTGCACGGCTTTCTACGTACCAGACAGAAGCGCTGCATCGGGAGAAGCTGGTGTCGCTGGGAACGTTGGCGGCGGGATTGATGCATGAGTTGCACAATCCTGGTTCGGCGGCAAAGCGGGCGGCATCGCAACTGCGCGAAAATCTGATGAAGTTGCAAGACCTGAGCTTGCGGTCAGCGAGCAAGCCAAAGACGCCAGACCAAATGCAGTGTATGCGCAACCTGCTGCAGCATGCGATGAAGAGCTGCCACGCCCCAGCCTTGAGTTCACTCGAACAGGCGGATGCCGAAGAAGCCCTGGCAGTGTGGCTGCAGGATGCGGGAGTTGAAAACGCATTCACGATTGCGCCATCGCTGGTGGAAATTGGATTTGAGCGGGAAGAGCTGAAGTGCGCTCGAGAGTATTTCGATGCGAAAAGCTTTTCAGATGCGCTGAACTGGCTTGAGGCGCTGGTGTCGAGTGTCTCGCTGGTTTGCTCAATCGAGGAAAGCATTTCGCGGGTCTCGGACCTGGCAATGGCGGTGAAGAAGTTTGCCTACGACGATCGCTCGCCGGTGAAAGAGCTGGATGTGCACGACAGCCTGCAGAGCACGATTACGATCCTGGGGCACAAGCTGCGCATTAAACAGATCGCGGTGGAGAAAAAATTTGAAGCGACACCTTCGATAATCCAGACGAGGGGGTCTGCGCTGAGCCAGGTATGGACGAATCTGATCGATAATGCCGCGGACGCTTCGCCGGCGCAAGGACAGATTGAGATCGACACATGGACGGAGCCTGCAAATAACAACGGCGCTAACCCGGGTTGGCTGGCGGTGAGCATCACGGATCACGGACCGGGGATTCCAGCGGATGTGTTGCCGCGCATCTTCGAGGCGTTTTTTACGACGAAGCCGCAAGGATCTGGGACCGGGCTGGGCTTGGAGATTGTGCATCGGATCGTGACACAGAAGTTTGGCGGGAAGATCGATGTGAAGTCAGAGCCTGGCAATACGCAGTTTGTGGTGCGGCTGCCTATAAGCGGCGCGGCTGCGAAAAACGGAACGGGCCCGAAAGCCAAGTAGTTCCCTTCTCTTTCTAAATCCAATTCAGAGTTGATTCGTTCCGACTCTACGCGGCCGCGCTTCGGTTGAGCTCGCATCCCCGTAATTACCGTTATTTTTCATTTCTCCCACAGAACTGAGGATCTCAAAGCAAGATCTGGGGAACCCAGGCTGAGTCAAGGGAATGAGCTTTACGCCGATGAAGGGATAGGAAGGACTGTGGAATGGCGGACCGCACGGAGCTGCTGGAATCTGCGCTGGACAGTCTGACCGAGGGGGTTGCTCTCGCGAATCAGGATGGCACGGTAGCGTTGTGGAGTCGCGCCGCAGAGACCATCACGGGATTCACGAGCGGCGAAATTGTTGGACGTCGCGTTCGAGACATTCTGGATTCTCTGGTGGTCGGCGGTCCGCAGCATTGGATCAGGCAAACAGACGCGGAGAGTGCTTTGGCACGCGGATCACTCGTGCGCGTGCATCACAAGGTCGGGCATGAAGTTCCGGTGATGGCGCGTGTGCTGGTGCTACGGGATGGGTTGGGAACGCGAATCGGTTCAGGGGCGGTGTTCCATCCGGCCGAGAGCATAGATGCGCTGCCGCATGGGGAGCTTGGTGAGGATTCGAGTATCGGAGAGAGCCAGACAGAACTTGAAGACCGGCTCGCGTCGATGCATGAGGATTTTCTGCACAGCGATATCTCACTCGGGGTGTTGTGGGTGACGGTTGACCAGGCACGCGGCTTGCGCCAATCCCACGGCGCAAAGGCTTGTGATGCAATGCTGGAAAAAATGGAGCGGACGCTGGCCGGTGGAATGAAGCCTGCCGAAGAGATCGGCCGATGGGGCGACGATGAATTTCTGGTGCTGTCGCACGAACGCAATACAGCGATGTTGGCAGCACACGCGCAAACGCTCGCAGGGCTGGCCCGCACCACTGAATTCCGCTGGTGGGGAGATCGCGTGTCGCTAACCGTAAGCATCGGAGCAGCTCAGGCTGAGCGCGGCGAACGGCTGGCCGAGTTTCTGGGCAGGGCGCAGGCCGCGATGTTCGTGAGCGTACGGGCAGGAGGAAATCACATTACGGCTGCGCAGGGGAGACCAGCATGTTTGCCATCATAGGCATCGTTTTAGTGTTTGGCGCGGTGATTGGCGGCTTCCTCATGGAGAAGGGGCATATCGCTGTATTGGTGCAGCCCGCCGAGTTGCTGATTATTGCGGGGGCCGCGACGGGAACGTTGCTGGTGGCGAATCCGTTGCACATTTTGAAGGGGATTCTGGCGGGACTGAAGGGGGTTCTGAGCGGTTCGAAGCTTGACAAGCAACGTTATCTCAATCTGCTGAAGATGATGTACATGTTTCTAAATAAGGTGCGCAAAGAGGGATTGCTGAGCGTTGAAAACGATGTGGAGAAGCCAAAAGAGAGCGCAGTATTCAAGGGCTTTCCGGATTTTCTTGCCGATCATCACGCTCAGGCATTTGTTTGCGACACTCTGCGCATGGCCATCACGGGAGGGGTAGATCCCTTCGACATGGACCAGATGATGGAGCTGGATATGGAAGTGCATCACCACGAAGCTACGCAACCAGTGGCAGCGTTGACCACAATGGCGGACGCTCTGCCGGGGTTGGGAATCGTGGCGGCGGTGCTCGGTGTCGTGATCACGATGGGCTCGCTGGGCGGCCCTCCCGAGGAGATCGGCGAGAAAGTGGCGGCCGCGCTGGTGGGGACGTTTCTCGGCATTCTGCTGTGTTACGGGGTAGCGGGGCCGCTGAGTTCGAACATGGCGAAGACAGCCGACGAACACAACGATTATCTGCATGTGCTTCGGGTGCTGTTGCTCGCGTTTTTGAAGGGATCGGCTCCGATGATTGCGATTGAGTTGGGAAGACGCGCAATTCCTGCGCGCGTGCGCCCGACATTTGACGAGATGGAGAAGTTCTGCAAGGGCCAGGGCGGCGCTGTTGCTGCACCGGCCAAAGCTGCATAGAAAGACGTTCACGTGGCGACAAAGACGCAACCGATCATCGTTATCAAGCGCAAGGGCACCCATGGTGGACATCACGGCGGCGCATGGAAGGTGGCGTATGCGGATTTTGTGACAGCCATGATGTCGTTGTTTATCGTGCTGTGGCTGATGAATTCAAGCGAGAAGGTCAAGAAGGCGGTAGCGGGGTATTTCAACGATCCCAAAGGTACTGGCACGATGATGGGAACAACGTTGTCAGGTACAGGCGAGACCGTAGCGGTGGCCAGCGCAGACAATATGCAGAAACTGAAGGACAAGCTGGAAGAGGAGATCCGGGCAAAGAAGGACCTCCAGAAACTTTCAAAGCAGATTGAGATCACAATTACGCCGGAAGGACTGCGCATCGAGTTGCTGGAGGATAAGAACGGAACGTTTTATCAAAGCGGGAGCGCGCGGCTGAGCGACAGCGGACAGGAACTGCTTGGTCTGCTGGCCGGGGAGTTGAAGACACTTCCGAATTCCCTGTTGATTGAAGGACACACGGATGCGGCGCAGTATTCCGATGATACAAACTACGGCAACTGGGAACTGTCGGCTGACCGGGCTAACTCGGCGCGCAGACTTCTGCAGCAGGACGGCGTGCGGGGGAACCAGGTGTCGCAGGTGCGAGGATATGCCGATCAGTTATTGCGCGTGAAATCGAATCCGTATGATCCATCCAATCGGAGGATTTCGATCCTGGTAAAGAACCAGGATGGGATACAGGCGGCATTAAAGGGGCCGCCCGAAGTGAACGAAATGCCTGTGGCGCTTAAGGCCCAGACATTGAAGAAATGAGGAGATAGCTTATGAGATAACGGATGGAATTCGGGATTTCCGTTGCATCTCGGCGTGGTGTAGTCTGGTGCACAAACAGGAAAGCGTTTTCGCGGGAGTTTCAAATGGCCATGGTAGCCGGGGTGGATTTCGGCACGTTGAGCGTGCGCGCGACATTGGTCGACAGTCAGTATGGTCCGATCGGAACAGCGTCTGCTTCGTATCCGCTACATCGCCGGCGTGAAGATCCGAATTTTGCGACGCAATCTCATGCAGACCAGATGGCCGCGCTGGCGGTCGCCATAAAGGACGTGCTGGCCTCGACTGGAGTCAGCGGCGGAAGTGTGGAAGCCATTGCGCTGGACACGACGGGATCGAGCGTGATCCCGGTGGGCGAGGGGCTTGAGCCTCTGGATGAGTACTACCTCTGGTGCGATCATCGCGCGCACGCCGAGGCAGAAGAGATCACGATCAAGGCTCACGCCAAGGGCCTGGAAGCGATCCAATGGTGTGGCGGGGTGTACTCGCATGAGTGGGGATTTGCAAAGCTACTGCACTGGCTGCGACACAATCCCGGCAAGCGGGATTTGCTTGTGACGGCGCTGGAGCACTGCGATATGGTGGCGGCCACACTAAGTGGCGTGAAGAGTGTGAAAGACCTGAAACGCAGTGCATGCGCGATGGGCCACAAGTGGATGTGGAATCCGAAGTGGGGCGGACTGCCGCCGGAAGAATTTCTGGTTTCGGTCGATCCCCTCCTCGCCGGTGTGCGCGCCAAGATGGGCGGCGCATACTTAACGAGCGACAAGGTCGCCGGTCATCTCTCCACGGAGTGGGCGGAGAAGCTTGGATTGCGCGTGGGAATTCCGATCCCGGTGGGCGCCTTTGATGCGCATTGGGATGCAATCGGCTCGCATATTCGCGAAGGTGACGTTGTAAACGTGGTGGGCACGTCGACGTGCATCATTGCAATGGCGCGCGATGCGCAACTGGTGCCCGGTGTTTGCGGAGTGGTACCTGGTAGCGTGCATCCGTCGTATACCGGGATTGAAGCAGGGCTTTCGGCGACGGGCGACATCTTTGAAGCCATCGCGCAGCGAGCCGGGACACGGGTATATGAGCTTTCGAAAGGGTTGGAGACATTCAAGGCCGGGCAGACGGGATTGTTGCGGCTGAGTTGGGATAACGGCGATCGCACGGTGCTGGTGAATCCAGAACTTGGTGGAGTGACGCTCGGCTGGAACCTGATGCATACGGCGCAGGACGAATTGTTCGCCGCGATTGAGGGAACGGCGTTTCACACGCGAATTATTTTGGAACGAATGGCGGAGCATGGGGTGCGCGTGGATCGCGTGATCAACGCCGGCGGAATTCCGCAGAAGAATGAAGTGCTGAACCGGGTCTATGCAAACGTGCTGAACAAGCCGGTGCTTGTGCCGGCGGGGGTTCCCACGAGCCTGGGATCGGGGATCATGGCGCTACTGGCAGCCGGGATTTACAAGACGATTGAGGAGGCGCAGAACGCCGTGTGCCTGCCGTTGCGAACTGTCGAGCCGGATCGGCGCTCTGTGGATGTGTACGAGCGGATCTATGCGCTCTATAAGGACGTGTATTTTGCGCTCGGGCAACGACATGCGCCCGCAATACCCCTGGGCCGTGTGCTGCCGGAGTTACGCGAAGTTGCGACCGAGGCGCGCCTGACAACCTAGCCGATTTCTCCCGCAGGTAACCGAAGGTGACAAGCCTTCATTGCTGGTCTTGCGCTTGCCTGAATGGGGGTTTACCGTGAAAACAATCCCTGTTCAATGAGGAGCGCTGTGCCCCCTCTCGTGTTGTGCCGTTTTGTTCCTTGTTTTCTCGCCATTTTGTTGCCTTGCATGGCCCGCTTTGAATGCCGCGCCCAGGAAAATACTCAACCATGGAATGCGAAGCATTTTTCTGTTCCGGCAAAGGATCTGTACGAGGCTGCTTCCGCTGGAACGACAGCCGACGGAGCGAACGTCGCTCTGTTCGCTGATGACGAGAGCTTCAGTTTTGATGAAGCAGGTCGGCTCGTTCATGTCGGCCACTACATCTATAAGATACTGACGGCCAAAGGCGCAGAGGGCTGGGATGCCTTGTCGGTTGGCTGGGATCCCTGGCACGAGATGCGACCGGTGATTCGCGCGCGCGTAATCGAGCCCGACTATTCGGAACACAATCTCGACCCGAGCGCTGTTACCGAGGAACCTGCGCGCGGGGGTGACTACAAGACATACGGGGATGGCAAAAGGCTGCGGGCGCCATTGCCCGCGATTGCGGAAGGCGTGGTTGTGGAGGAGGAATTCCTGGAGCGCGAGACCGAACCCTTTTTTGCGCCGGGACGCGTCGGCCGCGCCTTCTTCGGACATGAGCAGGTACCGGTAGCGCACAGCAGCGCAGTTTTCGAGGCGCCCCTATCTCTACCACTGCGCGTTGAAACGCGGCTGTTGCCGGGTGTAACACCGAAGCGCGTTGACGCGAACGGACGGGTCACGATCACTTACGAAATTGGATCTCTGGAGGGTGTTGAAGTACGCGACGCGAATCTGCCGTCGGATGCCTACCTCTTTCCGGAGATCGATTATTCGACAGGCGCATCATGGCAGTCGATGGCGACAGAGTATTCGAAGATCGTGGACAGCAAGACAAAATCAGATTCGGTGCAGTCAATTGTAGATGGGTTGATTTCGGGAAAATCTACGACAAGCGAAAAGGAAGACGCCATTCTCGATTACCTGGACCGCGAGGTGCGTTACACGGGAATCGAATTTGGCGAAGCCGCGATTGTGCCGCATAGCCCCAGTGAAACACTGGCGTTGAAATATGGCGACTGCAAAGACAAGGCGACGCTCCTGGTGGCGATGCTGCGGGCGGCGGGAATCAACTCGTACGTGGCGCTGCTGAATGCGGGCTCTCGTCTAGATGTTCCGGCGGATCTCCCGGGGATGGGATTGTTCGATCACGCAATCGTGTATGTGCCCGGAAACCCTGCGATCCATCCTCGCGACGCGGACCTGTGGATTGATGCGACTGATCAATACGCACGCCTGGGACAGTTGCCGATCAACGATCAGGGCAGGCGGGCACTGATTGCAAGACCCGAGAGCGTCGCGCTGACATTGACGCCTGAGTCGACGTCGCGAGAAAATGTGCTGCTGGAACAGCGGGAAATTCGGCTGAGTAACAACGGGCCGGCCGCGGTAGTGGAAAAGACTCTGCCGACTGGGGTATTCGAATCGCACTACCGAGCCTTTTATGCGGATAAGCCGGATAAAGATACCCGGGACGGACTGACAGCCTACGTAAAGGCGCAGTATATCGCCGACAGCCTGACAAGCGTGGAGCGAACCGACCCAGGAGACCTGTCGAAGCAATTTGAACTTACATTGCAGTGCGACAAGGCTCGGCGAGGGTATACCGATCTTGACAATGCGATCGCGGCGATTCGCATAGACACGCTGTTCCAGCAATTGCCGGAAGACTTGAAGCGAAAGGAAGACACGGATAAGAAGGAGGGCGGGCAAGACAAGCCGAAGAAGCCACGCACTGCGGATTGGGAGTTGGACCAGCCCTTCACGGCAGAGTGGAGATACAGGATCTTACCACCGACGGGATTTGTGCCGAAGGAATTGCCGAAGGACGAAAAGATTGTGATGGGGCCTGCGCTCTTAACAGAGACATTCACGAAGGCTGAGGATGGCGCGGTGGAAGCGAACCTGGTCTTCGATTCCGGAAAACGGCGCTACACGGTGGCCGAGGCAACGGAAGTGCGCAACAAGGTGGCGGAAGTAGTTGCGGGTCCTGCAATCTTTGTAAGTTTTGAACCGGAGGGTGAGGCGCTTCTGCATGAAGGCAAAATGAAAGAAGCGCTAACGAGCTATCGCGGCCTGATCGCCGCCAATCCCAATGACCCGGTGCATCATTTGCAGGTGGCACGAGTGCTTATGCAGGCGGGTATGGGCGATGCGGCCCGCACAGAGGCTCGTGTGGCCGTGAAGCTCGATCCGAAATCGGCGCTGGCGGAGCGGACGCTGGCCGACATTCTGAAGCATGACCTGGTCGGCCGCGATCTACGGCCCGGAACAGATTGGCTGGGCGCGGCCGAGGCTTACAGGGTGGCTGCGAAGCTTGATCCGGACGAACACACGGCGCAGGCGAACCTGGCGATGTTGTTGGAATACGATGCCGCGGGTCGGCGCTATAGCGGACAGGCAAACCTGAAGCAGGCAGTGGTTGAGTACGAAAAACTGGGACAAGACAAGCTGGCAGAATTGGAAATTCCGAATAATCTTTCGTACGCAATGTTCTACAGCGGCGATGCAACGAGCGCGATCAAAGCTGCGCAGGCGTTGAATCCGCAACCTGTGGCATTGATTGCAGCAAGCCGCGCGGTTTTGCAGGGAAGTAAAGAGGGCATGGCGGAGATCAATAAGCTCTCCAACTCCGACTCGGCCTTCAAAGACACCGCTCGCACGGCAGGCGAGATGCTGATGAACACGCGGCATTACGCATTGGCCGCGGATTTTCTGCAAGCGGGTGCGGGTGGTGACAACGCAGCACAGACGATGGGCCTGGCGGGAATGTTGCGCGAGGCGAAACCGCATGAAGACATGCAGTTCGGCAATACACCAACCGACCTGGTGAAGCGGGCATTTCTGCTGACCATGGATCCGAATCTGACGCAGTCCAAAATGGAAGCGATCCTGAGCCGAAACGCCATCGCGGTTCTGCACGCGGAAGATTCCGAGGAACTGAAGAAGGAACTGACCGCGGGCAAAAAGCTGAATAGCCAGATGGCTCGACAGGGCAATTCACTGGATGTAACGATCGACATTCTGCTGCAGGCGTTCGATCCCAAAGGGGATGGTGACGATACGACGGGCTATCGCGAAAAGGTTCAGATTCCCGGCGGCGCGAGCATGACATTCTTTGTGGTGAAGGAGGGCGGGCAGTACAAACTGCTGGACACGGCCGACAAGCCGAATGCAGTGGCCCTGGAGGTGTTGGATCGGATCAGGGCAGGCAACCTGAACGGCGCGAAAGTGCTATTGGACTGGATACGCGAGGATCAGCATCTGGGCGGCGGGGATGACACACTGGGCGGCCTGGTGTTTCCTCGGTTCTGGGTCAAAGGCGAAGCTGCAGACGCGCAGAAAATGACGCTGGCAGCGGCAGCGCTGATGGTTGGCACAAAACCTACAGCCGCGCAGGGCATAAAACTGCTGGAGGGTGCGGGCCAGGGCGCAACCACGAATCGCGAACGAATAAACATCGAGATTGCGCTCGCCGAAGGATATGGAGAACTCGAAGACTTCACCAAGCTGCTTGAGGTTGCGTCGGACCTGGTGAAGGAAGTGCCGGAATCACGCAGCGCATTTATGACGAATGTGGAAGCGCTGATTGGGTTGCAACGATACGATGAGGCCTTGGCCTTGGCGGATGCGCGACTGAAGCTGCTGGATGGCGATGCCGATGCGTTCCAGGCGAAAATGCAGATCGAGGCGAGCCGGGCAAACTACGTAGCTGCACGGGCATGGATCCAGAAGCTGATCGACCAGGGCAAGGAGAACGCGAGCCTGCTGAATTCAATGGCGTGGTTCGCCCTCTATACCGGCAAGGTGGACCAGGCAGATGTGGCGACGGCAACCAGGGCGGCGCAGATGGATCAGAACAGCCCGGCGATTCTGCACACGCTGGCATGCGTGTATGCCGAAACAGGGAAGACGAAAGAGGCGCACGATCTGCTGTTGCGCGCGATGGACGAGCTGAATCTGGATGAGCCGGACGATGATTATTGGTACGCGTTTGGCCGCATTGCAGAACAGTATGGCGAGCGCGATGTTGCAATTTCGGATTATCGCAAGCTTGAGAAGCCCAAGGAAGACATGATGATTCCGACGTCAAGCTACCAATTGGCGCAGAATCGGATCAAGGCGATGAGTACAGAGGAAGCCGCGACGGGCAAATAGTAAAGCGTGATCGACAGATTGTAGATGGGAAAGGAAAACGCCGGAAGAGCGAAGGGCTATCCCGGCGTTTTGTTGTTGGTGAAAGCTTAGAAGTCGTAACGTAGGCTGAACTGCATGCGACGTGGGGTGGTAAGTAGTGCGCTTGCGATTCCAAGGCTGCCATCCGTCAAACCACTGTCGATGGAGACAGGATCGAATCGCACTGCGTTGGTGACGTTATAGACTTCCCAGGCGAACTTCAAAGCCCCATACTCTCTAAGCTTCCAGCTCTTGGTGAGGCCGGAGTCGATGTCGAAATAACCATCGCCCCGGAAGCCGTTGCGCTGGCCGGCTTCACCGGGGTAGGGCAGGCGAATGGGGCCGCCGGTCGACGTGCCGGCGTTGATCGCGTCCGGATTGGGAAAGTACTGCGGATTGCCGTTGGCATCGAGATGTTTGTGCGTTTTCACGTTTCCGACGTTAACTCCGAAACTCTCGATCTGCCAGTCGGTGGACCAACCGGGTTCGGATACCCCGAACGGCAAGCCGCTGGACCAGCGGTTGATGCCGGACCATTGCCATCCGCCAATGAAGACGTCGAGAAGGGTATTGGCATTACCGAGAACTGCTCTTCCCTTGCCGAACGGCAGCAGGTAGACCCAGTCCGCAGTGATCAGATGGTGCGTATCGAAGTCAGATACGGCTCGGTTGAGTTGGGGTTTCCAGGTGTTCAGGATGCTGCTAAGTGCATTGCCGCCGCCATTCACCCCTCCGGTAAATTCCGTGCTGCGTTCGGCGTCCGATCCGAAGTCCATTGACTTCGACAGGGTATAGCTGAAGTCCAACTGCAGACCGTGGCTCGAGGGATGCCGGAGAGTGATCTGGCCGGCATTGTAATAACTCATGCCAATAGTAGAGAGCGCGTACAGCGACGAGAACTGATCCTGCCAGAACTTCGACTGATAGGTGGCGCACTGCGCATTTGAGAGATAGACGCAGAAAAAGTCGATATCAGCCAAAGCCGTAGTCGCGCCGTATTGCGAGCGATAAGGAGCCCATTCATTGTTGTAGATCGCCTGGGTTGCGCTTTCACCGGTGTAGTCGTAATTCGCCATGAATGGAAATACATTCTCAAAGTACGGAATGGTGGACACACTCACCGTAGAGCCGGTTGCGTTCCCATTTCCATCCGTGATCACGCCGTAGTTGCCGCCATTCGAGTCCACGTCTTTTGAAAGCTGTGTGCCGGCTGCATAGTAGTCGCCTCCTCCGGCTGGGTCGACATAATCGACTGGTTCCGCAAGATCGAGGCTCTGGAGCAGGTGCTTGCCGAAGCGACCGACGTAGGCACCTTCAATGGTGAAACCGCCGGGAAGTTCGCGTTGAATCGAGAAGTCAAAATTCTCTGAATAAGGGGTTTTGAGTTTATTGTCGAGCCCCCACGTAATGGCGAAGTTATACTGCGGAGCTGTGAACGGATAGACCTGAGTTTGGGGCGAACCTCCGTTGTCGATATTGGGCAGCACGTTCCGCCCAACAAATCGTGGCGAAGGTGGGTGCTTCGCATTTCCTTCAATCCCATAGACGCCCGCAGGATTGGTAACCGAGGAACTGATGCCAAATGAGCCTTCCTGGTCGAAGATATTTACCAGAGCTTCACCGTAGTGGTCGTAGTAAATGCCTGCACCCGCACGGATCGAGGTTTTGCTATCGGGCGAGTAAGCGATGGCTAGCCGAGGGGCAAAATTGTCCTTCTGTTTTGGCCAGAAACCCGGCTTGTTGTAGTAGGGACCAGCAGGAGAAAACTGCAAGTCTTGTTCATAGACCTGGCCTTGCTGAGCAGCAGATTCTCTCTGCAGATACCATGCATGCGTATCGATTGTCGGCGCGACCTGCTGACCACTGGTTTCGTAAGGAGTCTGCAGGATGGTTTGGCGGACACCGAGCGTGAGGATGAGATTCGATCGCATGCGCCAGGCGTCCTGGACATACCATTCGAATTCATTGGACTTGAAGTGGCGGGTCAGAAACGCGCCGTCTGGAAGCAATGTTCCCGAAGCAGCGCTGTCGACGTGATAGTTGTACGAATTGGTGAGCGAAGGAATGGTGCCCACGAGGTTCGCGAAAGCTATCTGATAGGAGTTGGCGAATCCGTCGGGGACCGCATCCGCCGGCTGCGGCGGATTTCCACCCAGCCAGTACGGGTTCGAACTTGCGCCTTGCCAGGTAGTGTTATCCGAGTTGTGGTTCTGATGGATCAGGCGCCAGTTTCCGCCGAACTGAAGTCCGTGCTTTCCCTTGGTCCAGCTCAAATTGTCGACGATGTTATTTACCGGGACGCTGGTGATGGTTGTGCGTGTTTCCGCAGTCGTTGTCGACATAAAGCGGAAGTCGACGTAGTCACCCGTGCCGACGCCCGTGGTGCTGTTGCCTTGACGGACATAGCCGTAGCGAACGTCATTGATCAGGGTTGGGGTAATCGTCCATGTATCGCCGCCGATAATGCCCTTGTTATTGCTCTCATCGGTCGAAGCCGCGCCCTGTCCGGGGAACTGCTCGGCTTCGAGGGTGGTGTCTTTTTGGAGATTTCCGCGGACAAAAATTCTATGCCGCTCGTTCGGCGTATAGTCCAGCCGTGCGATCGACGTGTTGAGGCTAACGGGATTGGGCGAAGCGAAAGAGTAGGAACCCCGGTTGTAGGAATCTCCAGTGAGCGTTCCATTGGCGATTGGCATGGAGTTGAAGTAGGCCAAGGCATTGGGATTCGGTCCCGGACCAACCGGGTAATCGGTGGTGTTGCATATCTGGCATCCCGCGTCGAGAGCGGTAACGTCGGCTGCGGTAAGAGTTTGCAGATTCCCAGACGCATCCGGATAGACGATGCTTCCGGCAGCATAGCTCTGCGTGGCGACAGTGTTGATGACCTGGGCGTCTTCAGCCTGGCGTTGGGCTTCATAGTTGGCAAAGAAGAAGAACTTGTCTTTAAGGATTGGTCCGCCGGCTGCGCCACCAAAAATGTTACGCAGGACCTTCGTAGGAATGTTGGGCTCGCCCTCGTTGATCTGTGCCTGCTTGTTGAACCAGTTGTTCGAGGCGGTCAGCGGCGGCCGGTAATACTCATAAGCTGCGCCGTGATACTTATTGGTACCCGACTTTGTAATCATGCTGGCCTGGGCACCCGATGAGCGGCCCGCATCTGCATTGGCGTTGGCAGTCGTGACGCGAAATTCCTCGATGGAATCCTGGGTTTCGCGCAGGACGCCCGTGAAGGCGTATCCGTTCACCTGGTCGTTATCGTCGATACCATCGATGGTAACGTTGCCCTGATCGGAGCGGCCTCCGTTGACCGCACCACTGCGGCTGTCTTGGGAGTTGGGCAGGTAGAGTACGCCGGGCTGGAGAGAAAGCAGATCGGGTACGTTGCGGGTCTCGCTGGGCAGAGACTGAATCAGCTCATTGTCGGCCGAGTTACCAAGGGATGCGTCAGACGTATTTAACGTCTGGGCGACCGCAGAAACGTCGACCGTAACCGTGCTGGCTTGCACCGAGAGGGCAAAGTCAATGGTCGCGGGCTGGTTGACGAGCAATTCGGCGGACTTGGTCTGGTTGCCGAACCCGGCCATGCTCACGACGATGGTGTATTTGGAAGGGACGATCTGCGCAAAGCTGTAGGCACCCGAACTATCGGCGACAGTGGAAATGGATTTGCCGGTTGCCTTATCGGTGATGGTGACCCTCGCTCCTGGAACCAGGGCTCCGGAAGGGTCCTTGATCGTGCCGCGGAGTGAGGTGGTTGCGAGCTGGCTAAACAAGGGTGTAGCGGTGGAAAGGATACAAAGGAGTATCCACCCCATAAGGGACTTTTTCACGGCTGTTCCTCCAAAAAAACTACGTGTTTGCTAGTCGTGGGAAGCGACCTTTTTCCTTCTGGCACAAACGGTTCACCGCCGTCCGTGCAGTAATTGAGTATTTCGTGAACCTTCACTCACTGGGGATGAGTGTGGAACGCGGGATTCAGCATGCCGCTTTGGTGCGTCTCTGCAACGCCGGAATCGATCACCGGGTTTAAGGAATTTGTATAAATCTATTCTGTAGACCGATGAAGATTCAATAAAGAAAATTTAATTGTGAGAACGAGGCGTGATTCGCCCCCCGGGAATGGAGTGAATCTTCGCCAGAAATCCCGCGACCGACTTATTGCTGTTGCTGCATCTGCTGCAGGTCGACGAGTGGCTGCGGTCGCTCTGGGGGCTCCTGCGCGCGTTCGACCAGGACCGACCAGTCTTCAGGAATCGGTAGCTTGCGGTCAAGAGCGGGGGGCTGGTCGCTGGCTTCCACGTGTACTGCGACGTAGAGCTCACTTGATGTCTTGCCACGGAAGATGCCATGGGTGGGGGGCACATCTGCATAGTCGCGCCCCACGGCAGTGCGGATATGACGATGGTGGGCCACGAGGTTGTTAGTCGGATCGAAGCCTACCCAGCCCAAATGCGGCAAAAGCACATCAACCCATGCGTGGGTAGAGTCGGGGGTGGAGCGGTCGTGGTCTTCGCGGCTGCGATAGAGATAGCCGGAGACGTACCGGGCGGGGATGCGGACTTGGCGGAGCAACGCGATCATGGTGTGGGCAAAGTCCTGGCAGACACCGCGGGCACTGAGGATCGCTTCGTCGATCGGAGAGTCGACGCGGGTGGAGCGAGGAACATATTCAAAATAGTCGAAGAGGCGATGATTAAGTTCCTGGACAAGCATCAGGGGATCGTCACGCCGAGTGACCTGCAGGCGGGCGGCGAGGTTAAGCAGCGCGGGCGTTTCGACCGCGAATTCGCTGGGGAGCAGCATCTCCCAGTAGTCACCCGAATCGACCATGGTATCGAGCGCCTGCCACGCATCTGGCGACAGAAAAGCGGGAACGTCCGGCATAGCCTGCTGTTCGACGACGGATTCGGCAACAATGACGAGCTGGTCGTGTTCGCTGGGGATATCAAAGTGATGAACGTTGTTGCCGAAGTGATCGCGGTAGGTGAAGACGCGGCAGCGCGGACTGACAGAAAGTGAGAAGGTGAGGCAGTGCTGGTTGGAGTCGGAGCGCGGGTGCATGCGCGTTTCCATGATGCTCTCGCTGACGGACCGCGAGTAGCGGAAGCGGGTGAGGTGCCGGATGGAAAAACAATTCATGCGGTTCGGATCCTCAGGTTCAGATAGCCAGCGCAGATTGGATTGAGTATTGGATGTAGAAGCAATACATCAGCTCGTGAATACCCATGCACTGCTGACGGATTGTGTGGAGAAACGCAGCGGTGTCGCCATTGAGTATCTCACCGATCGTGGTAAAGCTGAGCATGGCGTGAAGCCGGCCGATGCTTGCTGTAAGTTCGTCTGGCGGGCGGCGGCCGCCGGTGTGCTGGATGGACTGAATTGCCTGACGAACCCCGTCGACCGAGTATCGAATGGCATGAGGAAAATCGCGGTTCAGCAAAAGGAATTCGAGGATGCGGTCGGGGGTAAGGTCTGCCGTATAAACCTGACAGTAGGCTTCGAACGCGGTGCAACAACGCAGAAGACCAACCTGCTCAAGATACTGGTAGCCGAAGTGTTCGCGCTCGGGCGGATGCGAGAGCAGAGGCTGATACACCTCAAGGAGCGTGGCTATGGCGTAGGCTCGTTCGAGATAGCGGCCGAGGCGGATGAAGTGCCATCCCTGGCCGTGAATCATAGTAGTATCGCTCACGCCTTTGAAGAGATGGATGGCATCAATCAGGGAGGAAAGCACATCGTTGATATTGGACCGGAACTGGTTTTCAGTGTGGGAAGAATGCATCAGGTGATAGAGCCGGTTGAGGCGCTGCCACTGTTCGGTAGAAATCTCTTCGCGGATCTGACGGGCGTTTTCACGAGCGGAATCGATGCAGCCGGTGATCGATGCGGGATGATGCTTGTCAAAAACAAGCTTCTCAGCGTTCGCGCCCGGATCGCCGGTCCACTCCAGATCCTCGGGATTGCCAAGGGAGGCAATGAGGCGTTGCCAATGAGTTTCAGCACTGGCGCCGCCAGAATCGAGCATGAGGCTCATCGCCACGTCGAGTTGGCGCACCGTGTTTTCGGCACGCTCCAGATAGCGGCTCATCCAGTAGAGGCTGTCGGCAACTCGCGAAAGCATCTTGGTACTCTCCCGAACTCTGAACTCCGTTGCTGTTGATCCCATCTGCTTCCCCGCTCTTGAATCTCGCTAAGCACGGGCACCCGAAGTCGCACCCTTCAAATCGGAGGTGTTGTGGTTGGGCTTCTCCATCCTTGATCTCGTCAAGAATGGGCATTTGACGCTGATTATTCCAGAACCCATGTGTCCTTGCTGCCGCCGCCTTGTGAAGAGTTGACCACGAGGGAACCTTTTTCGAGGGCCACGCGGGTGAGTCCTCCCGGAACGATGTTGATCTTGTCGCCGAAGAGAACATAGGGCCGCAGATCGACATGACGGGGCTCAAGACGGTCGCCGATGAGGCAAGGCGCGCGAGAAAAATCGAGTGTAGGCTGGGCGATATAGTTGCGCGGATTCGCCTTGATGCGCACTGCGAATTCTTCGCGCTGACGGGCTGTGGAATGCGGTCCGATGAGCATGCCGTAACCGCCGCTTTCGCCGACAGCCTTGACAACCATTTTGTCGAGATTGGCAAGGACGTGTTGGCGCTCCTTATCCTCGGTCATAAGGTAGGTCTTCACGTTATTGATGATCGGATCTTCGCCGAGGTAGTAGTGGATGATGTCGGGAACGTAGGCGTAGAGAGCCTTATCGTCGGCAAGGCCGGTGCCGAAGGCGTTGGTGACGGTAACGTTGCCGGCACGATAGGCGTTGAACAAGCCAGTGCAGCCCAGAATCGAATCGCCGCGAAAGATAAGTGGATCGCTGAAGTCGTCGTCAACTCTGCGATAGATGACGTCGACGCGCTTGAGGCCGTCGGTGGTGCGCATGTAGACGATGTTGTCGTGGGTAACGAGGTCACGGCCTTCGACAAGATCGATGCCCATTTGGCGGGCCAGGTAGGTGTGCTCAAAATAGGCAGAGTTGAAGACGCCAGGCGTGAGCAGAACGATATTCGGCTCTGGACGGCCCTCGGGAGCGAGTGAACGCAACGTTGCCAGAAGAAGTTGCGGATAATGCTCGATGGGGCGCACGCCATAGCTGTGGAAAAGCTCAGGAAAGGTGCGCTTCATGACGCGGCGATTGGTGAGCATGTAGCTCACGCCGGAGGGCACCCGGAGGTTGTCTTCGAGCACTACGAACTCGCCGGTATTTAGCCGAAGCAGGTCGGATCCTACGACGGAGATATAGACATTGCGGGGAACCTGGAGGCCACGCATCTGACGGCGGTAGTGCTTGCAGCTGTAAACAAGTTCGCGCGGCACGACGTGGTCACTGAGAATTTTGGCTTCGGAGTAGACGTCGCGGAGGAAGAGATTGAGCGCTGTGATGCGCTGGGTAAGACCGCGTTCGATGCGATCCCACTCCTGCGCTGTGACGAGACGGGGAAGCAGGTCGTAGGGAAAGATTTTCTCGGTGCCCTCGTCGCGGCCGTAGACGGTAAAGGTGATTCCCTGGGTGAGGAACGATAGCTCGGCAGACTGCTTGCGGCGCTGCAATTCTTCCTGGGGGAGGCGGGCCAGAGTCTCTGCCAGAGCGCGATAGTGAAGACGGATATCTCCGTTCGGCTCACGCATTTCGTCGAATGCGTGGTCGATAAGGTAATCCCCGTAGAGGCTTTCCACTTCCGCCATGGGCCCAGCGCTCATGATTGGATCGAGGTCCTTGATGCAAATTCAGGGCTGTAAATATAGCTGGATTGCGCAGACCGCCTGCAAAAGAATTGCCACTAGCCAGGAGCTCGTCCGCCTGTACCCTGTTCCTTAGCTTTATCACGCTGGGCATAAAGGCACAATCAGGGAAGCAAGACCGTGTGGCGATGTCCCACTCTCTGGAGAGGAAAACCCTGAGTTCGGCAACGCGGGTTCGGGTGACGGGATAGCATCAGATTATGAGCTATGACCTCATGGTCTTTGAGCCGGATGCCGTTCCGCAGAGCCACGTGGAGTTTGTGGAGTGGTACGCGCAGAAAGTCAAGTGGGGCGAAAACCACGGCTATGACGATCCGGCACTCAGCTCAGCTCATCTGCGCGCATGGTTCGAGGACATTATCCCGATCTTTCCGCCGATGAATAGACAACCCGCCATTGTGAATTTGCCGGAAAACGAAGCGTTCAGTTCGGATTACGCCATCGGCACCGATTTTATTTACGCATCGTTCGCGTGGTCCAAAGCGGAACCCGCTTACATGACGGTGGCTCGGCTTGCGGAAAAGCACCAGCTGGGCTTGTTCAACGTCAGTTCGTCGGGAGAAGAGGTTTGGATCCCCAGGGAGGGGCGAATGACAATGGCGCATGATAAAGGTCCGCTGACCATCGTGGGCCGGATCATGGATCTGCTGAAGATCAAGTGAGACAAGAGCGGCGCCCTTCTCCACCGCCGCTCTTGTTGTTTCTGAGGGCAATTGCTTCTAGAACAGATTCCAGAGCGACTGGTTGTAGACGGCGTGGTGAAACTGGACTTCGGAGCCTTTGACGATGGTGCCGAGCTCGCGCGGGCAACGATTAGCCGCAGATTGCTTCAGATCGGCGTAACGGCCTTGCACATCGGAACCGAGGATTTCGGCAATCCAGCCTGAGGCTTTGAAGTCGTCGATAGCCTTGTAGATGTTGTCGGGCAAATAGCGGCCGCCTTCGCGCAGGTTTTTGACCTTGGCGATTTCGCCGTCGATGCCGGTCTTGAAGATGGCATACATCGACAGGTAGGGATTGGCGTCCGGGGCAACGGCGCGGACCTCGGTGCGCATCGAGCGCGAGTTGCCGATGGGGACCCGAATCATGGCGCCGCGATCCGTTGCCGAAGCGCGAATCTGGTTGGGCGCTTCGAAGTGTGGGTCCAGGCGGCGATAGGCGTTGACGCTGGAGTTGAAAACGAGACAGAGATCGAGTGCGCGGGTGAGGACGCGATCGAGAAACTTCCAGCCAAAGCTGGAGAGCTGCTCTTCCCCCTTCTCATCCCAGAAGAGATTGGTTTTGCCCTTGGAGACAGAGACGTTGGTGTGCATGCCACTGCCATTGACACCGGCAAGGGGCTTGGGCAGGAAGCATGCGGTGTAACCGTAGTTGTTGCCGATCTGGCGGCAGAGCAATTTATAGAGCTGGATCTGGTCGGCGGCCGCGACGACTTCGCTGTATCCGAAGTTGATTTCGAACTGGCTGGGTGCGACCTCTGGGTGGTCTTTCTCGTTCTGGAAGCCCATAGCGCGCTGGACTTCGGCCGCCGTGTCGATGAACTGGCGTAGCGGATCAAGTGGCAATGAGTGGTAGTAGCCCCCGGTTGAGACGAATTCAAACTTGCCGGTCTCGTGGTAAATCTTTTCAGCATCTTTGCCTGCGAAAAGAAAGCCCTCGATCTCGGTGGCGGCATTCAGGGTGTACTGCTTTTCGGCGTAGAGCTTGTCGGCGTAAGTCTTGAGAACACCGCGCAGGTCGCCGGAATAGGGTGTGCCATCCTTGTCGATGACGATGCCAAAAACCAGGACCTTCCCATTGCCGAACACGTCGGCGGGAACCCAGTAGAAAGCGCTCCAATCAATTCCCAGCCGGAGGTCGCTCTCTTTCTGGGCGGTGAAGCCGCGGATGGACGAGCCGTCAAATGTGAGATTTTCATAGGCGCCCAGCAGGAACTTCTTGTCGTAGTCGAGTAGATGCAGACGACCCTCGAGGTCAGAAAAGAGCACGGTGACGGCCTTGATTCGCTTCTCGTCGGCGAGATACTTCAGCCGCTTCTCACGGATCTGATCGATCGGAACACGGCTGACTCGTTCTTTCTTGGCTTCGAGGTTCAGTTCTTCCAGCTCCTCGTATGAGAGGGCCAGGAAGTTGCGATAGTCAGTGGACATGGAACTCCTTCCGGCAGAGCAAAGTCAGCCTGGCGTGATGAAATCGGATCCCTTGGCGTGACTCATCGGTCTCTGCGAACACTCGCGCGCGAAAAAGCGTGGAGTTTTTCGGGAGACGGGGTGGGCGCTTGAATGAATCCGATTGCGACGCGCGAAGCTGCTTGTGAGCTTGTGTTTATAGGGTAACTCCGTCAGCAAGGGTGCGTGAAACCGAATCGGCCGGCAGTGGAACCGGCTCTGTGGAAAGAATGGCGAATTTAGCCGGCTGATGGCCTTGGCGGGGCGCTCTCGTCGCATGCGGATGTTCGCGCGGGCCGGGCGTGGGATAACCTGATTCTTTCAGGAGGCCTCGTTAGGATGCTCACGTCGAAGGATTGTGTCAAATACTTCCCTGCCCTCACCATGTTTGCCTTGGCTGTTGCACTGGCAAACGCGCAAAAGGCGCCAATCCAGATCACGGCTGATCTTTCGGATGCACCGCGCAAGTTGTTTCATGCGGAGATGGATTTTCCGGTTTCAGCCGGACCGATTACGCTGATTTCGCCGGAGTGGATTCCGGGACACCATATGCCATCAGGGCCGGCGTCTTCGATTGTGGGCGTAGTGTTTACAGCAAATGGAAAACCGCTGGAATGGCGGCGGGACGATGTAAACCTCTTCGAGTATCACGTGACAGTGCCTGGCGGTGTGACGACACTTCATATGCATGTGGATTCGATTGTGACGCGGCGGGTTTCGCAGCGCCTGGCTGCGCTGGAGTGGGAGGCGCTGATGTTTTATCCGGCGCATGTGCCGGTAAAGGACATTCCAATTCAGCCGTCGGTGAAGGTTCCTGCCGGATGGGGCATCGGGACGGCACTGATGCCGGTGAGTGGTGGTGCTTATCCGGTCCCGGCGGCGGGAAGCACAACGAAGTTTGCAGCGACGACGGTAGAACAACTGGAAGATTCACCGATTTTGACAGGTTTGTATTTCCACGAGTATCGGCTGGCGCCGACAATATCGCCGAAGCACTACCTGGACGTGGCGGCAGACGCGCCGGAAGATGCGAACCTGCGTCCTGCCGTGCTGGCCGAAGTGGCCAACCTGGTGCGTGAGGCCGACGCACTTTACGCTTCACATCATTACAACGAGTACCACTTTCTGCTGACGCTCTCCGATGTGGCGGGTGGGATGGGCCTGGAGCATGGACAGTCCTCGGATAACGGTGTTGGCGAGAAGGGATTTGCGGATGACCTGCACCAACTGCCGGAGTCGGATCTGCTTTCGCATGAATACACACACTCATGGAACGGAAAGTATCGGCGGCCTGTCGGGCTTTACCAGCCGGACTTCGCCACGCCGATGCAAGGCGCCTTGCTGTGGGTATACGAAGGCATGACCGACTATTGGGGTAACGTACTGGCGGCGCGGTCTGACCTGAAGAATCCGCAAGAGTACAAGGACGTGCTGGCGATGACCGCCGCGGAATTGGATTACACGCGCGGTCGCGAGTGGCGGCCAACGGAAGATACGGCCGTGGGAGCGAGCATTCTGCGCGGAGGAAATCCGGCATGGTCGAACTGGCGACGCGGACAGGACTACTACTTCGAGGGTGAAGTGTTGTGGCTGGATGCAGACACCCTCATTCGAAAGATGACAGATAACAAGAAGTCACTGAATGACTTTGTGAAGATCTTTTTGGGAAAAGGCGGGAATACCGGTCCGCTGATCGTGACCTATAACTTCGACGAGTTGGTTCAGGATTTGAACCAGGTTGTGCCGTATGACTGGGCGACGTTTCTGCACGATCGCGTAGACAAAATCAATCCGCACGTCGATTTGGCAGGGCTGGAGCAGGGCGGATACAAGCTGGTTTATCACGATAAGCCAACGAAGTCAGAACGGATGATGATGGCGGCAGAGGGACGGCGCGGCGGCGGAGTGGATTGCTGGTACTCGATCGGTCTGCGACTGGGACCAGACGGGACCATCGCCGATGTACTGTGGAACGGACCTGCGGACAAAGCGGGGCTTGCCCCCGGAGAAAAAATCATCGCGGTGAATGACAAAGTCTACTCAGGCGATGCGCTTCGAGAGGCTATCCGACAGGCAAAGGATCCTGCGAAGCCGATCAAGGTGATTGTGCAGGCAGATTCATTTGTGTCGACGATGCAAATTGATTATCACGATGGGGAACGCTATCCGGCGCTGGAGCGCGTGGACGGAACGGCAGCGTATCTGGATGACATCCTCAAGCCGTTGACTACGCCGGAGAAGGCGCCTGAGCAGAAAAAGGAGGACGCGGAATAGAGGAGTCAGGTTTCGCCGAGTGGCGACACTGGTATCCGGGCGAACGAGACGCGACCACGCCGTTCCCACTGGGAGACTTGTTAAGAAATAAGCACCATCCAATCAGCCGGAACGATGTTAATTACCTGGCGGTTTGTCGGTGTCTTTTGTTTCTGGTTTCGAAGCGTGGTTGTCTTCAACGGGCTTGGAGAGATGGAGTTTGCTTATCTCTTTGGCTCCGACGGAGGGGTCAACGGACGTCACCTTGATCATGGTTGCCATGGCCCCGGCGGTCCATTTGAAGTAGTAGGTTTTGTCCGCCTCTGCCTCAAACCGGGCCCGTTCGTTCTCTTTCTTCCTTAAATCGTTCAGAGCCGCGCCGGCAGACATAATGACGCTTCCGTAGTACATCTTGGGCAACCCGGCTATCACAACCGTTCCTGGCGCCACTTCGATGAAGGCATATTCGCTGTTGAGGAGTTTCGCGAGATGAATGTCGTTGACAAAGAGTTCGTCGTGCGAAGCGGAGCCGGTGAATCTGTAGGTACGGTAGATACAGACGATCGCTTTGCCGGCGGATGGTGCGGGCAATGCGGTGGGAGTTTTGGAGTCCTGTGCGAGAGAGATGGACCCTGCGAAGAGATACGCCATCGCAGTGAATGCGAGCAGAAGGCTTGCGAGTGAGTGGCAAGCTCCCCTGAGGCAACGCGCTGCGACGCCACTGAAAGTAGCGTTACGCATGGGAGCGCTCCTTTTCCCCCTGGTTCGGGAATCTGGCCAGCACTATAGCAGGTTGTCGCCGCCATCGCTGTGACGTTGTCAAACTACACCCCTTACTGTCGCCATTATGAGCAACAACGGTCTTTCGTCTACGCCGCGTTCAGTTCAAGATGACAGCTCGTTTTAGGCAGGTTGTCGGCGCTAGTGGGGGCGGCAGGGGAGGACGAAGTGCTCGTCACAGCGGGGCTCGTAGAAGTCGCCGGCCATGATGATGGGGCTGTCGTAGGGAGCCGGTTTGCCGTCAACGAGACGCTGAGGATAAAGCGCCTTCGCTCCGCAACTGCAGTAGGCAACTAACTCAGTAATGTTGCCGGCGTAGGTGCGCACGAGCCAGGAGAGCTGGAGCATCTCTCCGAAGGGCATGCCGCGAAAGTCGAGTTCGAGGCCGGAGACGAGTACGTCGTAGCCCCAGTGCAGAAGGCGCTTGGTGAAAAGGAAGAGGTCCGCAACGAATTGGCCCTCATCGATGGCGATACATTCAACCCGCTTGCCGATCTGCTTCTCGGTAGCGGCGAGAATGGGCAGGATGGTCCACGGGTCGGAGTTCGGAAACTCGACAGCTTCCATTTTTCCGCAGCCATTCGGGTTGCGGCTTTCTACTACACCTGCTGCGGATTTGGTGTCGGCGCTGGGCTTGAGAAGGAGAACACACTGTCTGGCGTAGTGGCGGCGAATCTCTATTCGGCGCAGAAGTTCGGCGGTCTTGTTGCTCCGCATCGGTCCGACGATCATTTCCAGTTTGCCAGGCATGAGGTTTTTCTCAGGAGATGGCGTCCGCTCTCCGGCACTTCGATCACATCATCCGAATCGGGCACGCTTTACGGTCTGCCGGAAATCTTCGCCGGTCATCTCGACTTTTACGCACATCTCGGCTAGGCGGGAACGCATGCGATCGCCGATGCGGTCGCCAAGCGTCTGCTCGCGTGCGGCGCGTTCTACATCGGACTTGGCGCCGCTGCCTGCAGCCAGGTCGGGATAGTTGGTGGTGATGATGGTGGTCTGCTTGTCGTTGTAGCGTGTGTTGAGAATGAGGGCGACCGTATCCCAGACCCATTCGTTGGGTTTTTGCGCACCGAGGTCGTCGAGGACCAGCACCTCCGCCGCAAAGACAGGCTTGAGGAGTTCCAGTTCGGTTGTGTTTACTTGCGTGTTGTAACTGTTCTGGATGTTCTTGAGCAACTCGCGGTAGTCGCAAAACAGGCCTTTGCAGCCCTTTTCCGTGATGAGGCGCCGGAGGACGCCGACGGCGAGATGCGTCTTGCCAACTCCGATGGAGCCGGTGAAAAGCAGACCTTTGCCGGCGGTATCGACGGGATAGGCATCGACAAACTTGCGCGCGGTGAGATGGGCGCGGCTCAGCGACTGATCGGCACCGCGAAAGGCAGTTTCATAGCCATCGAGCGTGTACTGGCGATAGCGCTCAGGGATGCGGGCAGCGGCCAGGCGGCGCTCTTCGCGGTCCGTCTCCTGGCACTCGCAGGCGCGCGAGACCCACAGGCCGTTGTCCGACATCACGCGCACAAGGCCCACGCCGTTACAGATTTCACACACACTCATGGCTCTACCCAGCCTAGCGCAATCGGCGCCCCCGTGTGACGGTGGGAAAGGGGGATGGCTTGGTGGAAAATAGGTGTGTCGTGATATGTCGATCGAGGATTTCTCCTGTATCTCAAGTGCAAGTTGTCCTTTATCTCGCTCAAAACGCAAAAAACTTTGTCATGAATCGGACACCGGCGATGCCGTGTGGCGGGATTAAGATGAAGCTTCGTTCGGTTTCGATGCGTGGGGAAAGGTGTGACTTTGTGAATCGGATTTCTTTGCGTTTTTCCGTCGCTGTTCTCGCCGTCTTGTCGTCAATTTGTTCGATTGGAGTTGCAGGCCAGGAGCCAGGGAATGTACCCGAAACGAAAGCTCCCGCGCCTACGCAAGTGGCTCCGAAGCATCCGGAATGGGACCACTTGAGCAAGCATGATGTGCAGTTGCTCACGGATTTTCCGTGGTTGGAACGCTTCAAAGAGGCTGATTTGAAATTGGTGCCTCCGGCGGCGAGTGAAGAGCGCGTCGTGTTCATGGGGGATTCGATCACCGAGGGCTGGCACTTCGATGCGCCGGGCGGCGTATTCTCGGCGAAGCCTTACATCAATCGCGGCATCAGCGGACAGACCACGCCGCAGATGGTTCTGCGTTTCCACCAGGACGTGATTGCCTTGCAGCCCAAAGTAGTGGTGATTCTCGCCGGGACCAATGACATCGCCGGCAACACTGGCCCGATGACACTGGAGGAGACGGAAGCCAATCTGGCGGCGATGGCGGAGATGGCGACGCAGAATCACATTCGGGTGGTGCTGTGTTCGATTCTTCCGGCCTATGACTATCCGTGGCAGCCGGGGCTGACGCCGGCGCCGAAGATCGATGCGATCAACGCGTGGATGCAAAAGTATGCCGCGGAGCACAAGTATGTCTATGTCGACTACCACTCGGCGATGAAGGATGCGCGGGACGGATTGCCGCCGAATTTGAGCCATGACGGGGTGCATCCGACTGAGGCCGGATATGAGGTGATGGCTCCGCTGGTGATGGCGGCGATCGATAGTCTAACCGGTCACAAGCATTAAAAACCTCTGAGCAGGCACACATCGGAGGTGTGATCCCAGGTCTCAAATGCGAGACCTGGGGCACCCAATTGGTTTGGCTTGCTTGAGTGGTTGAACAGTTTGCCGAAACTGCTTACACCGCAGCGGTGGCGTTGGCGGTGTGAGAGATTTCCGTCAGCAGTTTGTCGGCGTGTTTTTCTTCGTTGAGGGTTTGCTGCAGGATCTGCGCATGATCAGTCAGGCCTAGCTGCTCGGCCCAGTCACGCGCGCTGCCATATGACGCGATCTCGTAGTGCTCGACCTTTTGCGCGCTGGCGATGAGGCCTGCGTCGCGGATCGCACCGGGATCCGACTCCTTGGTGATGTTCTCGCTGGAGCTGACAATGGCGGCCAGGATGGAATCCTTCTTGTCGGCGGCGTCGTTCGTGAGATCGCCGAGCAGGCGCTTCAGACGCGACACGTGATTGCCTGTCTCCTGCAAGTGGGACTGGAAGGCCTGTTTTAGCTGTGTGTCCTGTGCATGTTCAATCATCTTCGGAAGTCCGTCGACGATTTGGTTTTCAGCGGAAAGCAAGTAGCGTAATTGCGCTGTATAGAGTTCACGGAGGTTCGGAAAGTCGTTGGGCGTGATGAGTCCCATATAGAAATTACCTCTAGTCAATTTTTGCGTCCGTTCGTTCCCCCTGTTGGAGGGGAAGAGTCCAAGTCGCGTTGTCCTCGGTGAACGACTTTCATGGGATTTTCTGGCGCGGGGAAGACTCCGAAAAAGTCCTCATTGAGCTCACTGAATCAGACCGGAATTGCTACCGTGAGAAATGTGTGGTGGCGCGGCAGAACAGCAGGAAAACTCAGACGTACCACTATGTGAGAGCAGCTCAGTTAGGATTTTGCAAGGCTGACTCGAAATACTGATGCGTCCACGCTTTTGTGGTACCGGATCAGGTCGTGGGGCTGGATCGTTTGCTCTGGCTGATGAATCCCAATACAATAGATACGGAAGATTGCAGGAAAGGTTTGTCTTTAGCGATGCCCAAGGAAAAGATCCATCCCAATTATGCCGCGGTGCGAGTTATGTGTGCCTGCGGAAACAACTTTGAGACCCGTTCGACCCACAAGGGCGACATTCACGTCGAAATTTGCTCCAATTGTCACCCGTTCTTCACGGGAAAACAGCGCCTGGTAGACACCGCAGGCCGCGTGGAGCGGTTCCGCCGCAAGTACGCCAAGGCCAGCGAGACGTCTCCGGCGAAGTAAAGGCAGGAGCGACGACTGGGAGATCGGGCCTCCGCCTAGGCGGAGGCCCACGTATGTTTAAGGACAGTTCGCAGTTCTGAGTTAGCGGCTAATTTAGAGCTTTGGAATCGTGAACTTCAAATATGAACTGAGCACAGTTTATGGCTGGCAAGGGATTCACCGTAAAGAAGGACTGGGACAACCCCAGGAAGCATGCGATGCCCGATGGCGTTCGCGTCCCAGCCGAGATGCGTATTGGTCCCGTGCTGGTCGCGCCGGCTACGGTGCTGGCCCCTATGGCAGGGGTGACAGACACCGTTTTCCGCCGATTTATACGACATGCCAGCCTGTTTTCGGCCGAATCAGAGCGGGAAAAGCGACCTGAAAATCCCTGCCAGGTTTCCGAAGTGAGGCCTGCGGCACCCAACTTATTGGAGATTGAAGCGGAAAGAGAGAAACATGGAGGGCCTGATTCGTCCGAAATTGAAGCAGAAATGACAAACTTGCAGTCTGGCTGTGGTCTGTTAATGACTGAGTTTACTTCCGCGGATGGTCTTTCGCGGATGCGGGAGGCGAAGCGACGTCGCTATTTGACGTTTTATGATGACGAGCATCCGATCGGGGCGCAGTTATTCGGTTCGAACGCAGAGACACTTGCAGAAGCTGCCCGGATTGTGCAGGATACGGGTTTTGATACCGTCGATTTGAACTTGGGCTGCCCCGCAAAACGAGTAGTTGGGTGCAATGGAGGTTCCGGCCTACTCAGAGACCTGCCGAAGATCGCGGAGATATTTCGAACCGTCCGGCAAGCGGTCACGATTCCCTTTACCGTGAAGTTTCGCATGGGATGGAACGATTCGGCGATTGTGTGTGTGGAACTGGCGCGGATGGCAGAGGCCGAGGGCTTGAATGCCGTGGCGCTGCATGCTCGTACGCGGGAGCAGGGCTACAGCGGTCAGGCGCGGTGGGAGTGGATCGGAGCTGTAAAGCAGGCGGTGAAGATCCCTGTAGTCGGCAACGGCGACATCCGCACTCCAGAGGATGCGGCTGCCATGGTGGCGCAGACCGGTTGCGATGCGGTGATGATCGGCCGGGCCGCGGCGGCGAATCCTTGGATTTTCAGACAGATTGCCCAGTACACCGCCACGGGAGTTTACGACCAGGCGACGTTTGCCGATCGTCATCACATGATCCGGGCCTATTTCGAGATGCTGTTGGCCGAAGCCGAAGCCACCAGGGACCTGCCCCGGGATGCACGCCTGGGGGAGACGGCGGGAAAGATGAAACAGTTTGCAACCTGGTTCACACACGGTGTACCGGCGGGCGGACGCCTGCGCAAGTCAATCTATCTCGCGAAGACCGGGAAGGACGTACTGGATCGGGTGAATTTGTTTTTTGCCGATGCTTCTTCGGTTACGGATGTACCCAGTGACAGCGATTTTGCAGCCTCGCCCGAGGCTGTCGCTATGTGCGATTAACAACATCACCGGCAGAATCACGCTGTTAGCCCGGATATCCGTTTTCAAGTTAATTTCAGCCCACCAGTAACATTCAAAATGTTACCTTTGCACCTTTGTCTTACAACAACTTAGACCAAAGTGGCATATTCCATAAGGTGTCTCGGGGCTATTATTTGGGTTACTGAAGGGCAAGAGCCGGAAGTCGCGGAATAGCTCCTAACCCTGGGTTCACCGCTGACGATTCTCATTGAGGAATTCCGACGGTTTCCCTCCATTCCTAACGCCGAGAAAGGCAGGATCTTGAGGAATTGGAAACCCAAATCGAGCGGATGGTTGTGGCGCGCGGCATTTACGGGCGCGCTGCTCTGCTGGATTTGTGTGCCATTGTCAGCCCAGCGATACAGCTTTCGCGAATACATCCAAGGCCTGGGAAACCCGAACATCACTTCGATCCAGCAGGATCGCGTCGGCTACCTCTGGATGGGTACGCAGAACGGCCTTTACCGCTATGACGGGAGCCAGTTCCAGCGCTACGGGGCTAACGAAGGAATACCCGATCGCATCATTGACAACGTTTTTATCGGCCTGGACGGAACACTCTGGGTGGGAACAGCAGCTGGCGTCTATTTTGAGCGGAAAGACGGAAGATTCTCCGAGGTTCAGCTGCCTTATCCGTTGAACGAGTTCACTCACCCAACGGGAACTACGTTTGCCGCGATCAAGCAGGACGAGGTGGTGACAGCATCGAGCAGCCGAGGTGTGCTGTTGAAGCGCCGTGGGACAGACGATTGGACCGCACAGCCGCTGGACCTGAACGGTGGATTTGTGTGGAGCGTGCTCTACGGGCCCGACGGTTCGTTATGGTACGGCTGTGACAAGGATCTTTGCCGGCTGCGCGACGGCAAGACAACGCATATGCGTACCACTCTGGGCCTCCCAGAAGAGACGTGGCCCACGATGATGGTTGCGCGCAACGGGCATATCTGGTTGCGTAGCAATCTGCATGTTGTGGAAATGCTGCCCGATGGCAGCCAGGCCTATCTACGAAATCTCCCTGGAGAGGCAACGTCAGAGGCGTATACGACGCTTGTCGAAGATAAGCAGGGCCGCATTCTGACGGCCCAGGGTTCTCAATTGGCGTTGTGGGAAAAAGATCACTGGCGGCTCGTAACCGAGCACAATGGCTTGTCTCCCTTTGAAATCCAGGAACTCTTTGTCGATCGCGAAGGATCAATCTGGACAGGTGTGGTTGGCCATGGCCTGCTGCGCTGGGTGGGCGAAGACCGATGGGAAGGTTATACCCAGGCTGATGGGCTTAGTGACAACCTTGTTTGGGCCGTACATCGCGATCACCAGGGAAGACTCTGGATCGGCACGGACTCGGGATTGGACTGGATACCTGCGGGCGGAAACGTGCCGCAAATCTGGCATTCCCCGGGTGTGCACGTGGCTCGCGCCGGATCGCTGGAGGTGACAGCCGACGGGGCGATCTGGATGGGCAGCATGGCGGGAAGCCTGACCAGAATCGATCCCAAGTCGCTGGCTGGAAGACAACAGCAAATGCCAGCGATATATGGGCTGGTGGCAGACGGACCGCACCGCCTGTGGATCGCAACCGTAAGCGGGATGTTCCAACTTGACCCCATGGGATCTGATCATGCACCACTTCCAGTGAGCGATCCGGCGTTCCCGAAGTCGGCGCGGCGTTTCACCGATATGAGTTTGGATCAATCCGGAAATTTGTGGGTCACTTCGGACCAGGGACTCTTCAAGCATGATACGAGCGGCTGGCACGCGATAGATCCGGGCAACTCGGGCGCGCGACCTGACTTGATCGCGGTGGACTGGAACGGCGATATCTGGGCCGCTGGTCCCTCGCAGGATTTGATGCGGCTGCACATCAGCGGGTACAAAGTTGTGCAAGCCGATCACATTGGTCGTCCTCCGCTTATGTCAGAGGAAATCGTATCGCTGATCGTGGACCATCGCGGCTGGTTGTGGGTTGGCGAAGACGCTGGAGTGACTGTCTATGACGGGCATCGCTGGCGGAGCTTTACCCAGGATGACGGGCTCATCTGGAACGATACCGACAGCTTTGCGCTTGCCGAGGATGGCGACGGAAGCATGTGGATCGGCACTTCAGGGGGATTGAGCCATCTGATCGCGCCGCAAGATGCACTGGCCGGCTCGCCGCCGCCACCCGCAATTTCGCAAGTGACCCTAGGCACCGTGCCTGTCACGGACAGCGGCTCGGTGCAGTGGAACCCGAACCAGCTGACGATCTCGATGGCACTTCTGTCGTTCAAAGACACGCAGGACATCGGAATCCGTTACCGCTTGATTGGGGAGCAGGATTCTGGTTGGGAAGATACGCGGGAAATGACGCTGCACTATCGCCACCTTCAGCCTGGCAATTATCGCTTTGAGGTTGAAGCGGTAAATGCGGCCGGCAGCGCAGTTTCTCCGATGGCCTCGTTCTCGTTCACGATTGCCCCCCTGTGGTGGCAAGACAAATACATCAAGTGGGAACTGGGTGGGCTGATCCTGGTGCTGGCAGCATGGACATGGCGACGCCGGGTGGGTCAGCTGATGAGACAGAAGCGACAACTGGAAGAAGCAGTCCAGGGCAGGACGCAGGATCTGGAGCGTGAGAAGACTGAACTGGTGCGGACACGAGAGCAGATGCGCCATTTTGCAGAGCACGATGGCCTGACGGGCTTGTGGAATCACCGCATTATCGTGGAACGGCTACGCGGCGAAGTTGACCGTTCGCAACGGGACGGAACGCCTCTCAGTATTATTCTGGTCGACTTGGATTACTTCAAGCGCGTGAATGACGCGATGGGCCACGTAGCGGGTGACCTTACGCTGCGGGAAACGGGCGGCATCTTCCAGCGCGCAGTGCGAACTTATGACTGGGTGGGCCGATACGGTGGCGAGGAATTCCTGCTGATTCTACCGGGGTCCGATTTTGAGGCGGCACGCAATCGTGCGGAGAGCCTGCGCGCTACAGTCGAAGTGGCGCGTTTCGGCGAAAACGATAAGACTTTCTCAGTGACGGCAAGCTTTGGCGTTGCTGCGGGCTTCCCGACAAACTACGAAGAGATGATCCAAATCGCCGATGCTGCGCTCTATCGCGCCAAGAACGCTGGACGAAATTGCGTGATGGCTACGGAGATCAAGCAGAACGTGATTTCGATTTCCGCTGCCGGCTAAACCAGTCACGCCATGGGCAGATGAATAATAGCTCGCGCCCCGGGTCCATCCTCACGATTAACAAGCTTGATCTCTCCGCCATGCGCGCGTGCGATCTGTTGCGCGAGTGCGAGTCCAACTCCGCTGCCTTTGGGCTTTGTGGTGTAGAAGGGCACAAAAAGATTATCGGTGTTCGCAATGCCGAGGCCGCTGTCTTCGATGCCGACCACGAGATTCGACTCGGCAACGCGCCATCCAATGCGCACGGGCTTGGCTCCGTTCGCCAGAGATGCATCGACGGCGTTGGTGAGCAGGTTGATAAACATTTGTTCGAGCTGATCGGGATCGGCATTGAGCATGACCGGAGGGCCAGGATCAAGACGCACTGGAACACGTTGCTCAAGCAGCGCAACCCGTTCGAGCAGCGGTCCGGTCTGCACGGTTTTGAGGTGCGGCGGCGGCAATTGCGCGAGCAAGCGATAGGACTGCACGAAGCGATGGAGGGAGTCAGCGCGACTCTCAACGACGCTGAGGCCACGGCGAAAATCGCGAATCGTGGCTTCATCTCCACCAATGCTTTCGGCGCGTGCGAGTAGGCTTCCGGCGATTGACTTGATGGGTGCGAGTGAATTGGAAAGCTCGTGACCGAGAACGCGAATCAGGCGTTTCCACGCGATCTGCTCTTCTTCCTGCAGCGGCTGGCTAACATCGGCAAGCAGTAGAAGCGTGTGCGGGGCGCCGTCCTGACGAAAGACGGCCTTGCGCAGCAGCCAGCGCGATGGCCTGTTGCCGAATGAGTGAATTGTCTGATCGGGAGAGGCTAACAGATTATCTAACCCCAGCTCACGCGAACTGTGGCCAAAACATCGCGCCAGGGGGCGACCAAGAAGCTGTGCACCGGCGTTGTTCACAAGCTGAAGAAGATCTTCGCGATCGAAGGCGAAGAGCGGCGCGTGCATGACCTCGAGAATGCGCGCGAGCAACGCTGTGGCTTCAAATGAGCGCACCCGCTGCTTCTGCAACAGATCGGCAAGCGCGTTGATCTCTGATGCCAGTTCGCCCAGGGCATCGGCCGAGCCGGCGCCGCGGGCCCGGAACGAGTAGTCTCCTTCACGCAGAGATGAGACGACATTGGAGAGTGTTTGCAGTGGGCGCATCAGGCCTTCGATGAGAGATGCCGCGATAAGCACGAGATAAATGAAGAGACAGAATAGAAGAAGAATAGCGGGCGCGGTGGTCATGTGCTCTTGCCACAGAAGAATCCCGGTAAAAATGAACGTGGGCAACGACAGTAGGAAACAAAAGAGCCATGCCCGGCGGAGTGCCGAGGGCTTGCGCTTTCTTACATGCCTTTCATAAGCCATATTTTTCAATGCGACGGTAGAGCGCTGCGCGACTGAGACCGAGAGCTTCAGCCGCCTGCGAGATGTTGCCGTCGCAGCGGCGAAGGACCTTGCGAATAAGCAGAGCCTCTACCTCGTCGATACTCATGTTCTCGAAGTTGGGAGCTGAAGATTTGGCTGAGACGATCGCGAGGTTGGCGGGTTCGATTTCCTCTCCGCGACACAGCAGCACGGCACGCTCCACGGTGTGCTCGAGTTCGCGCACGTTGCCGGGCCACGGATATTGGATCATCTGCTGCATGGCCGGAGTCGAAAAGCCGGTGACCTGTTTGCGATAACGCGAGCGATTTCGGTTGAGAAAGTGCAGGGCAAGGAGCGGAATGTCTTCGCGCCTTTCCCGTAGTGCTGGAATGTGAATCTCAACGGTATTGATACGGAAGAGGAGATCTTCGCGAAAATTGCCAGTTCTGGCTTCTTCAGGCAGGTTCGCGTTGGTTGCCGACAATACCCGCACGTCGACCCGCCGGGTTTGCGAAGAACCAACGCGCTCGAGTTCACCGGTTTCGAGAACGCGAAGGAGTTTTGCTTGCTGGCGGAGCGGGACATTGGCAATTTCGTCGAGAAACAGTGTGCCGCCGTTGGCCAGTTCGAAACGTCCGACACGATCGGAACGGGCGTCGGTGAATGCTCCTTTGACGTGACCGAAGATTTCGCTTTCGAATGTGCCTTCAGGCAATCCGCCGGCGTTGACTGCAACGAGGGCCATGCGCGACCGGGGTGAAGCGGCATGAAGGAGCTTGGAGACGATCTCCTTGCCGGTGCCATGTTCGCCAGTGATAAGGACGTTGGCATCTGACGGACCCACTTGGCTTATGAGTTCCAGCACGGGCTGCATAGACGGAGCGGCTGCGACGAAATCGGGCATGCCTTCCGCCCGCAGAAGACGGTTTTCCAGTTCAAGCTGGCGTGCCCGGCGTAGCGCTTTGTGCAGTTCGGCGTGAACGCGGATAAGTGAGATGAGGCGCTCGTTTTCCCAGGGTTTCTGGATGAAATCGCGAGCACCGCGCTTGATGCTTTCAACCGCGAGATCGATGTTGCCCCACGCAGTCATGACGATGACGGGCATGCGCGGATCGATCTCCTGCAAACGTGCCAGCAGATCGAGACCCTCCTTTCCGGAGGTGGTATCGCGCGTGTAGTTGAGGTCGATAAGCAGGACGTCGTAGTCGCTCTGACCGAGAGCTTCGAGCAGCAGTTGCGGAGAGCGCACGCATTCCACGTGAATTCCCTGCGGTTCGAGCAGCAGTTCCACGGCCTCGAGGATGTGCGGTTGATCGTCGGCAACTAAAACCCGGATTTTTTCGTTCTTACGAGGGTCTGGCATTTTAGTGATTGTCCGCCTCTGCGACCACGCCGGTTCTTGCATCGTCGATCGAGATTCCGTATTCCTCCAGCACCGAACCGGTCGCAAACTTCAGCTGAATGCGCGCCTTTTCGTATGCCGTTTGAGCCGTAACGAGCGCCGACTCAGCCACCGACAGATCGTGCTCGGCAGATAAAGTCTGCTGGTTAGACCCGGCGCCGAGTTTTTGCTCTTTCTGCATGATATCGAGTGTGCGCTGGGCAAGGTCCCGCGCCTGCTGAGCGGCCGTAACCCGGCTTGCACCTTGTTCTACCGCGTAGCGAGCGTTCCGAACCTCAATCACGATGTTCTTCTTCAGTTCTTCAGCCAACACCTGAGACTGTCGATATTCGAGTTCGGTACGGTATTGGTCGGCCTTTGCCTGGCGATTGCGCAATGGCATATTGAGCTGAAGTCCGACCTGATACTCAGGCGAAGAATAATTCAGGGCATCCTTGAGTGCTCCGGGATATCCGGGGGGAGCGCTGACGACTCCTCCGCCGGCTTCAAATTCAGGGTTTGGAACACCACCCACACCGGTGCCGGAATAGAACCCATACAGATTGAGTTGAGGGAGCAGCGCGTTTCGGGCCGTCTTACGGGTCAGTTCGCGATTGCTCAGGTCAAGCGCGGATTGCTGAAGTTCCGTGCGATTCTTGAGAGCGGCGGCAATGCTTTGCTGAACCGGTTGGGTGTCGGATTGAATCTGGGCGGCAAGGTGATCGGTAGGCACCACCGGCAACTCTTGAAGGATGGGATCGTCGAAAGAACGGGTGATCGCGTTCTTCATGTAGAGTTCCTGAAGCTCGAGGTTGGTGCGAGCGACCGTCAGGTCCTGTTGGCGCGTAGCAAGTTCGCTCTCAGCTTTCAGCACGTCCATCTCGGGAATGGCTTGAAGGGCAAGTTGCTTACGGCTGGTGTCGAGGGTTTCCGTGGCGAATGCGACGGAGCGCTCACCAACCTGCTCGGTATCGTAAGCATTCACGAGATCCCAATAAATATCGCATATCTGAGTAACAGTCGCGATGATCTGTGCCTTGAATGCAATGTCCCCAATCTTCTGGTTTGTCCTGGCAATCCGTAGATAGCGTAGATTGGGCCCGGTTCCGAAGCCGGCAAGCAACTGCTGGCTGAAGGTCACTACCACGTTCGCTGTCAAAGCGGGATTGAGGGTATTGGAAGGACTGTTAGATGTTGTGCGGTTATTGAACCAGTCGGCTTCGAAGTAAGTGCCGGTTGGGAACGACTGAATATAGCTGACGTCTCCGAGGTTCGTGTTTAGTTTGTAAACAGGAACGCCGTAAATAGAACGGTTCGTGAGGAGATCCGAAGTGTGATCGTTGTAGACCTTTGCCTGAATGAGCGGATCGTAGCTGGAGACGTTGGTTCCGACGCCAAAGGTGGATTGCACGAGACCGCCGGCACCAGCGCCCGCGCCACCCGCACCGGAACTGGTACCGCCTGCGCCACTACCGGCTCCAGCGCCGGTTGCCGCGCCTCCCGGCGTGTTGGAGACGACGCCCGTAGGGACGCCGCGCACCACTCCGCCTGCTTTGGTACGCAGGATGTCCATCTGTGCGATAGGCAGGTTATAGCGCGCGATGACGATGTCAAGGTTGTTCTCGAGTGCGAGATCAATTGCGTTACGGAGTGAGAGGTATAGTTTCCCATCGTGAATAAGCGAATTGAGCCGCGCAGAATTGGCCATACTCGGCGCCGGAACCGTCACTCCCCGATAGGCGTCGAACGGGTTATGCGAGGTATGCAGCATCTCGTTGAACGGAACCTGCTGAGAAGACTGCAGCGTTGTGGCAGGCTTGGGCACAGTCTGCGCGGTAGCAGTTGTGGATTCCGACTGAAACGCGAACGCCATGTTGGCCTGAAGAAGGATGATTGCCGCGCCGGCGACAAGACGAGTACCGATAGAAGTGCCGGAGTTCAATGTCAATTCGTTCACCTGTGAATTCTTCACTGTTCGCCGACCTCCGATGTGGCGGTCTGCAGGTTCTCATCGCGTGTCATCCATCCATCGCGAAGTTCGATGATGCGTTTGCCAAAGCGGGCGTTCTCTTCAGAGTGGGTAACCTGCACGATCGTGGTGCCCGCACGGTTCAGTTCGCAAAACAGCTCCATGATTTCGCGAGCCTGGGTGGAGTGCAGATTGCCGGTAGGCTCATCAGCCAACAGCAGCGCGGGGGCGTGCACCACGGCGCGCGCGATGCCGACCAGTTGCTGCTGCCCGCCGGAGAGCTGATTCGGGAAGAGGTCCTTCTTGGCGACGATCTGGAAACGATCGAGAATGTCGGCGACCATGCCAGCGCGATCCTTGGCAGGCAGGTTCTTGTAGGAGAGGGGGAGATCGATGTTCTCGGCGACGGTGAGATCGTCGAGCAGGTGGTAGCTCTGGAACACCATGCCGATGCGCTGGCGTGCAAGGTCAGCTCGCTGCTTGCGATTGAGGGAGTGCACCGGCGTTGTGCCGAACCAGTATTCGCCGAGCCAGCTGTCATCGAGAAGCGCCAGCACATTCAAGAGCGACGACTTCCCCGCCCCGGATGGGCCCATGATGGTGAGGAACTCGCCCTCGCGAATGGTGAGATTGATGCGGCGCAACACCCAGGTTTCGGCGTGACCGGTTTTATAACTGCGTTCGATATTCTTCAGGTCAATCATGATGGTTATCTACTCCGATCTCAAAGCAAGAATTGGGTCGACTGCGGCGGCGCGACGCGCGGGCAGCCATGCGGCTAGAAACGAGGATGCGGCAAGCACCACCGTAACAGCGGTGAAGGTAAGGATGTCATGCTCGCGGACACCGTAGATGTAGCTGCCCGCAAATCTGGCGGCGAACCAAGCGAGTCCACCGCCCAGCGTCAGGCCGATCGCGACCAGCACCACTGCGCGACCCAGCACCAGACCGAGAATGTTGGATTGCTGAGCACCAAGCGCCATGCGAATGCCGATCTCGCGGGTACGCTGTGCGACTGCAAAGGATAGAAGGCCGTAGAGTCCCACGGAAGCGATCATGAGCGCCAAACCTGCGAACGCTTCGAGCAGTCGTGTGATGAGCGTCTGGCTACCGAAAGAGTCTTCGACGGCCTGGTGGATTGTTTTCACATCGGTGGTTGTGGCGTCGGGCGCTACCTGGTGCAGAACCTTGTCGAATTGAGCTCGTAGAGCATCGGCTGGCACACCAGCGCGGATGGCTACCTCGATAAAGGCAGTTGCAATGCCGTAGAGGGGGGTGCCTGGCTCGGTCTGCGCAAGGCAGAAGTAGATTTCGGGCCGGGTCGAATCAATCACGTTCATCTGTTTAGTGTCTGCGATCACGCCAACAATGCGGATGTCATGGAATCGTCCCTTCCCCATGGAAAGGATGTGGCCAACTGGATTCTGACCGAGCATGTATTTATCGGCGAATGCCTTGTTGACGACTGCAACCGGCGGTGACGCGGCGGTGTCGTCTTCAGTGAAGAATCGGCCGCGCACCATGGGAATTCCCAGTGCGTCCACGAGGCCGGGCGAAGCAATGCGGCCATCGCCTTTGGGTTGCTGGTCGTATGGGACATCTTTGTGGTCGAGCGAAATGATGATGGTGACCTGCATCTCAGAGCGCAGAGGCAGCACGGAACTGAGAGCAGCCACGCGCACTCCGGGGATCGCGCGGAGGCGATCCAGCAATGGCAGGTAAGACGTTGTCACAACGTTGCCAGAAGCTGGAGCTGGTTGGTCAAGATCGCTTTCACTTGCGTTGAGAATGACACCGCCGGTGAGAACGTTTTGCTGGGTGAAACCAAGCGGCACCTGGCGAAGCGCGTGGATTGTGCGAAGGAACAACCCTGCACCAACGAGAAAGATGAGAGTCAGCGCTAATTGTCCCACGACGAGAATTTCTCGCGTGCGGTTTGCGCTGGAGGACGAGGTTGTTGTGATTCCGTTGAGGCCTTCACGTACATCGCGCCGCATGGCCCTGAACGCTGGGAACATTCCCGCGATGAGAGCTGTCAGCAGGGTGAGGCCTACAAGCAACAGCATCACGCGCCAATCGACGTGAATTGTCTGGGTGAGCGGCAGCTTCTGCTCAATCTGGCGCCAAAGCAGCTTAATGGCGGATTGACCGAGTAGCATCCCAAAGACAGCGCCCATGATGCTGAGGAGAAGGCCCTCGGTAACGGTCTGCTGAAGCAGCCGGCGGCGTGTGGCGCCGAGCGCGGCTCGCACCGCATGTTCACGCGTCCGCGAAATCGCACGGGCAAGCATGAGGCTTGTGACGTTGAGGCACGCGAGCATCCAGATACCCAGGACAACGGCATACAGCAGCCATAAGGGCTTGCGAGCATCCCCGATCAGCGAATTCTGATAGCCCGTTACCTTGATGCTGGTGGGCACCGTATCGCCCGTGACTTCTTTTGCAATGACAGCTTGCGTGCGGCTGAGGTCGGCAGCCAGTTGCGCGGCCGACATGCTTTGGGGAAGTCGCGCGTACAACGATCCGCCCGTGCTGTCTTTACCTGACATTGCGAAGCGCGCGGCAGGCGGAATCGCGGCCGGCGACCAGACCGCCATTTTGTCTGCGTACCAGAAGAAGAATCCCTTGGGAAGGACGCCGATGATCGTGTAGGGCTCGCGACGGACAGTGAGACTCTTGCCGATGATATTCGGATCGGCGTTAAAGACTTTGCGCCAAACGTCATCGCCAATGAGAAGCACGCGATTTCGTCCAGGATCGTTTTCATCTTTGCTGAAGCCGCGACCAAGTACTGGTTGGACGCCGAGCATATCGAACAATCCCGCAGTGACCGCGGCATGCGTGACCTGATAGCGTCCGCCAGGCCCAACAATGCTTGCGTAGGCCGATCCGCCATTGAGGATCGCACCGATCTTTAGACGAGATCCGACAGCATCGCGAAGCTGGAGCATGTTCGCGTAAGCGAAGTTGTAATACGGCATTGGGCCGCCGAGTTCGATGGAGACAATTCGATCTGGATCCGCATACGGTAGTGGGCGCAGCAGGATTCCATTCAATAACGTGAACACAGCAATGTTCGCGCCGAGGCCGAGAGCGAGCACAGCAACGACGGTCAGGGCAAAGCCTGGAGCGCGCCGCCACTGGCGAAATGTGTATCGCACATCCTGCATCATTGATCGCAACATGAGGTCCTCTCCGCGCTGTGCGCTATTCCGTGCGTAATGCTTTCATCGGTTCGACTGCAGCGGCGCGTCGCGCAGGCAGCCAACTGGCAAGGAGGGATGCCGCGAACAGAACCACCGCAACCGCCGCGACGGCACCAAAATCTAACTTGCCTACTCCATAGAGCGTGTTTTGCATCGCTCGCCCGACGAAATACGCGGCTACCAATCCCGTCGCCAAACCCGCCAACGCCAGCAGCATTGCCTCTTTCAGAACGAGCCGAACGACTCTGCCTCGACTCGCGCCGAGTGCCATGCGCAATCCGAGTTCGTGCTCGCGCTGGGCAACGGTGAATGCCATTACGCCGTAGATCCCGATCGACGCGAGCAGCAATGCCACTCCGGAGAAAGCTGCGAAGAGCGACATCGTGAATCGGTCGTCGGCAAGCATCAGGCTCTTGACTTCATCCAGCGTGCGCGGCTCCGCAATGGCGATCTGGGGATCAACAGCATGCACAGCATTGGCGATGCTTCGTGTCATCGTTTCGGGGTCGACGGCTGTACGTACGCCTATGACGGCCGAGGGCCACGGTATCTGCCAGAACGGAATCTCGATTTCGGGGAAGTCCTGTCGAAAGCCCCCGGCGCGTACATTATGGAAGACACCTACGATTTGCCACTGAACGTACGGCCCCAGTTTGGTAACTCCAGGAATCAACTCCTCTACGTTGATTCGCTGTTGCAGAGGATCTTTGTCCTTGAAGTATTTCCGCGCGAATTCTTCGTTCACTACGGCTACGTGCACGGTGTTGGCGGTGTCCTGATCAGTGAATCCACGACCGCGTGTAATTTGGATTCCGTACGTCTTGAAATAATCGGGCGTTACCATGCCAAAGGCTGAGCCCGGACGCTGAGAAGGGTCAGCGACTTCGGGCTGTCCGGCAATGGTGAATGGCATACCAAATCCTGGCCCCTCGAGTGGTAACCCGACAGAAACTGCTGTGTCGAGAACTCCGGGCACGGACTTGAGACTCGCAAGCATTTGCTGGTAATAAGCGATGATCAATTTGGGATCTTTGGGGCGCGCATCCGGGACGGGGAGACTGAATGTCTGCACATGAACGGTGTTGACGCCGAGATCGACACGCGTGAGATTCCAGAAGCTGTGGATAGCAAGTCCGGCGCCAGTCAACAGCGCGAGAGCTAGCGCGAATTCACCAATTACTAGCACCTTGCGCATCCGCTGACGGCCCGTACCCATTCCCGACCTGCCGCCTTCTTTGAGGGTTTCGCCCGGATCGACGCGAGTCGCATACCAGGCCGGGGCGCAGCCAAACAGCAGACCAGCGAGGGTAGTGGCTGCAAATGTGAACAACAGAATCGGCAGATTGAGACTGAGATCGGCTTCAGAAGGAAGTGTGCCCCGCGGCATGGATGCAACGAGCCAGTGCAGAACCGCGGCTCCGACGCCCACGCCAAGAAATCCGCCAAGACATGCGAGTAGCAGATTCTCTGTGAGGAACTGCGCGAAGATGCTGCTGCGCGCTGCCCCAAGGGAGCTGCGAATTGCAATCTCTTTCTGGCGTGCGGTGCCTTTCGCAAGCAACAGGTTCGCCACGTTGACGCACGCGATGAGGAGCACGAATCCCACTGCGCCAAGAAGCATCCACAATGTCTGGATCCGCTCCTTGGGAAGAAAGTCGTTCTTCAGCGGCTCGACAAGAGCTCCCCAGCCTTTGTTGCTCTTGGGAAACGCCTTGGCAATGTTGGCCGTGACCGCGTCCATATTGGACTGCGCCTGCTTCATCGTGACGCCCGGTTTCAGACGCGCCATTGCGAGAAGCCAATGGAAATCATGATTCAGCTGATCTGGCTTGAAGACGAGGGGCACGACTAGCCACTGATTCAAGCGATCCGCCTGCCCCGGACCCATCACGCCTACAACGGTATACGCAGTTCCATCGATCTGAACGGCCTTGCCGATAATGTTGGGATCAGAGCCGAGACGTTTCCACAGTTTGTTCATTAAAACGACAACGTGGTCTTTTCCCGCAGTACCCTCTTCCGGGAGAAAATCGCGGCCATAACGAAACGGCGCGCCCATCATGCGATACATACCGGGCGTAGTGAATTGGCCTTCGACGTACTCCGGCTGATCTTTTGTGGCGAGATTGAAGCTGCCCCCCGTGAACGCATTCACATCCTGAAAGACGGTGTTCTGGCTCTTCCAGTCGAGAAAGTCCTGTGCGGCAATGCTGTTCCGGCCGCCCTGAATTTTCGACCACACCATCACAAGCTGGTCAGGCTGGGGATACGGCATAGGCGCCAACAGCGTGGCGTAGACGACGGTGAAAATGGCGGTATTCGCGCCAATACCAAGGGCAAGGGTAAGGATGGCCGTTGCCGTAAAGACGGGGGACTTGCGCAACTGGCGCATTGCGAATTGCAAGTTTCGAAGAATCGATTGCATCAAGGTCCCCTTCCTTCCGGTTGCGCTACTCGGTGCGCAGAGCCTGCATTGGTTCGACAGCTGCTGCACGGCGCGCGGGCAACGCGGCGGCCAGCAAAAGCATGAGCATGGTTACGACCACAGCTCCGCAGAGCGTTAGCGGATCGAAGGTAGAGACCCCGAACAGCTGGCTGCGGAACAAACGGCTCAGCGCGACGAGAGAAGGAAGAGCGAGAGCCGTAGCCACCGCAGCGATGAGCGCCATCTCGCGGACGATGAGGAGAACGACGACAGAGCGCGGCGAACCCAATGCGAGCCGCACGCCGATCTCGCGCGTGCGCTGCTCTGTTGAGTAGGCCAGCACGCCATATAACCCCACCGCGGCAAGAATTAATGCGAGACCGGCGAAGCCAATGGCAAGAAAAGCGAGCGCGCGCTCATCGGATGCACTGCGCTCGACTTGCGCATCCATTGTGCGCAAACCGTCAACGACCAGCGTCGGATCGAGCTGATGAATGGTCTGGCGAATCGCGCCCTCGAGGGTGCTGGGAGAAGGCGACGTATGTACGTAGATCACGACGTCTCCCGGATGCTTCTGCTGCAAGTAAGGCTGATAGACCGCGGGACCGAGCGGCGTGCGCAGATCGGTATGCCGAATGTCGCCAACTACGCCCACGATGGTGATGTTGTAATTCTCCTTATTACTCGCACCTTCCATCAATTGGCGGCCAATGGCATTCTGCGGTGTACCGAAGAAGCGTTTGGCAAAGGCGAGGTTGATGATCGCAACCTCGGGCTGTCCCTTGGTATCGGCGGAGGTGAATTCCCGGCCGGCCAAAATCGGCTGACGAATGGTGGCGAAGTAGCCGGGCGTGATACGCGGCTCCTCAAAGTTCATGCTCTCGTCTTCCGCAGGCTTGTATCCCTGGACAGAGTAATTCGAAGTCTCAGTGTCGCCAGACAACTCCGGATCGTTGTTGGCAGCGACCGAGACCACGCCGGGAATTCGACCCAACGCCTGGATGGAGTCGGTCACGATTTGGCCGGTGCGATCCTCACCGTACCCTGAATTTGTGGGATTCAGCGAAAAGGAGACCAGGTTTGCCGTTTCGAATCCGAGCGGCTGGTGACGCAGATTATCGAAGGTGCGGAGAAAAAGACCCGCTCCGCCAAGCAGCAAAACGCTGAGCGCGATCTGCGCGCCGACAGCGAACTTGCGGAAGCGTTGCGAATCTTTGGAGAGCGTTCCCGTATTTTGCCGCAGAGCGCCGGCGAGTTGAGGACGCAGAAAATGGAAGACTGGCGCAATGCTGAAGAACAGGGTAGCCAATACAGAAAGGCCCAGCGTGAAGAGCAGAATGCGCGTGTCGACTGAAGCTGAGTAGGGCTCAGATCCCGGATCGGAGTTGGTTAGAATGCGCACTAATGAAGTCGCAACCACCGGAGCCAGCAGAATTCCGGCAAGTGCGCCGGTCAGTCCAAGAACCGTCCCCTCGATCATGAGTTGCGAAAAGATGCGGCTGCGGCGCGCACCGAGTGCGTAGCGCATCGACATTTCGCGCCCGCGATTGGCAGCGCGCAGCAGCAGCAGGGTCGCAACGTTGATGGCGCAGAGGACGACGAGCAGGCCGGCCATACTCATCAAAATGACGAGCGGCTTTTGAAGATCGTTTCGATCGGGGTTGAAGCCCTTGGAGTCGTCGAGCACCTGGAATGTGGAGAGCTCGACAAAGTTCTTGCGGAACCTCTCGCTGGTTTGTTTGAAGAGCGGAAGTTCGTTGGTACGCAAGGTATGCCACAGGGTCCGCATACTTGCGTCGGCTTGCTGGCGTGTAACTCCTGGCTTGAGGCGCGCAACCAGCGTGAGCCAGACGGACTGATGATTTCTGAGATCGTCAACGGGCGCGCGCCACGGAATTGCAATATCGACCATGCTGGTGGGCACGAAAACACTGGGACGATACCCACCGATCGCGGAGTCGAAGTTTGGCGGCGCAACTCCGATGATGGTGAAAGAATGGCCGTTGATGAGGATCGTCTGGCTAACGACATTCGGCGCCGCTCCGAGGTGGGTGCGCCAGTAGTTGTAGCTGAGTACCGTGACGAAATTTGAGTCCTTGGCGGTGTCGTCCTGGGGCGTGAACAGGCGTCCAGCCGCCGGCTTCAATCCGAGGAGCTGGAAATAATTGCCAGAGATAACTTCAGCGTCGCTGTTTTCTGCCTGGTTATGCCACGAGAGACCTACCTGTGCCTTGTCTGCTGCGAGGATGCCGCTGAATACCTGGTTCTGATCGCGCAAGTCCTTGTACATCGGATACGAAAAGTAATTATGGTGATCTTTGCTGTCCCCACCGAAACTGCTCATGGAGCCGTTGAATGCTCCATTCCACTCAAAGCGAACCAACTCCTTGGGCCGCTCGACGGGAAGCATCCGCAGAAGGACCTGATCGAACAGGGTGAACACGGCTGCGTTGGCACCAATGCCCAGCGCGAGAGTCACGATGATCGTGATGCTGAAACCGGGCGATTTGCGCAACTGCCGCAGTGCGTAACGAAGATCCTTCATGAGCGAATTCATTTTGACCTCTCCTTATTCAGTGCGCAGAGCCTGCATGGGATCGAGGGAAGCGGCGCGGCGCGCGGGGATAAATCCCGCTGCGGCAGCGCAAAGAATCAGCGCGAAGGGCGCACCGGCGAGAGCCCAGGGATCGTAGCTACCAACGCCGTAGAGCAAGCTCTTCATTAGATGGCCGGCGTAAAGCGAGGCTGGAATTCCCAGGCACAGTCCAATGAGCACCTGCCACAGCACGCCGCGCATCACCATGCTCAGTACGCTGTAGCGCGTTGCTCCCAGTGCCATACGAACGCCGATCTCGCTGGTGCGGCGCGCCACAATATAGGACATGACACCGTAGAGTCCGACGGAAGCCAGGATGAGCGAAAGCAATCCGAAGAGGCTGGAGAGTTCCGCGGAAAGCCTGTCGCCATTGAAGTTGCCCGCAACTTGTGCGTCGAGCGAGCGAAGGTCCATCACAGTCAGGTTCGGGTCGATTTCGGCCAGGGTGCGGCGGATCAGTTGTTCAGCGTCTTGTTGGGGTGTGTTAAAACTCAGGATCATCGAATTGATGAACATCGATTGCGTTTCGCCGGAATCCATCGATTCCATGTGATAGGCAAACGGCTGTGTAATCGGCCGCAGAAAGACAGGCCTCACATCATCACGCGGATTGTTGAGCTTGAAGTCGGCGAATACGCCTACGATCTGGAAGCTTCCGGAGAATTGCGGGAAGTCGATGCCAAAATGCTGTCCGACAGGATCCTGGTTGGGGAAAAAACGCTTCGCGAAAGTCTGATTTACGACAGCCACCTGCGGCGAATTGGCAGTGTCCCGGTCGGTGATCCCGCGCCCTCGGATGATGGAAACGCCGATGGAATCGAGGAAGTGAGCACTAACGCGATCCCATGTCGAGCCGCACTTGTCGCCCGGCCTCGGAGCAGGATGCCCCTGCTGGATGACGCATTCGCCCCAGTTGTCTCCTTCGAGCGGACTGTAGAGGGCCATGCCGACATTGGTCACGCCGGGCAATGCTGCGAATCGATCCTCAATTTGGCGATATAGGCCGGGAAGCCTGTCGATCGTATAGCCAGCGCCCGCCGGATCGAAGTGAAGCACGTAGCGATTGCTGGTGGCGATTCCGAAGTTCTGGTGCTCAAGATTGACGAGTGTTTTGGTCATCAGAATCGCGCCTGCCAGCAGCACAAGTGACAAGGCTGCCTGAAAAACCACCAACGACCGTTGCGGCAGCGAAGATCGGTCGCGACTGGAACGGTTGATGCCACGCAGCGCCTCGGCCGGCTGCGCGTGCGATGAAAGCCATGCAGGCGCGGTACCAAACAGCACGCCGGTGATGAGTGAAATCAGAAATGCGAAACCCAGGACTACGGGGGATGGGCTCGCATCGACCGGCATGTTGCGTGCATCGGGAAAAGCAAGCGCGAGGATGCTATGAGAACCGAGGTAGGCGACGACCAAACCAGCGAGTCCGCCGATGCAACTCAGCAGAATGCTCTCAGTCAGAATCTGCCGCATGATGCGGCGACGGTTGGCTCCCAGCGCCATCCGAAGCGCGATATCGGCTCGGCGGGTTGTGCTGCGGGCAAGCATCAGGTTGGCGATGTTAGCGCAGGCGATCAGCAAGACCACTGAGGATAGGATCATCAGGAAATTCAGACCCTTGCCGGCCTGCTGCTGAAGATTCTGGATCCCGCCACCGCCTGGTGTGAGGACAACATGCAGCTTGGGAATGACCGAAGCGCCTCCATTGGCCGTCAGTGTCGGTCGTGAATATAGCCATTGACGCAGCGTCACCGTGATCTTCGATTGCAATGCGCCGATTGAAGTTCCGGGGCGCACGCGTCCGAGCAGGTAGAGCCAGTTGGATTCCGAATGATGAAGAATGGCGCTGTCGCCACGGACATAAGGCTCGGTTTGAAGCGGCATCCAGAAGTCGGGAGGACTATCGGTTACGCGGTCGCCGAAGAAGCCCGGAGGCGCCACGCCGACTACGGTGAAAGGCTTCGCCTGAACGGAGATGGTAGACCCTACGATGCTGGGATCGGCGGCGTACTCCCCCTGCCATGTTTGGTAGCTGATAACCGTTGCAGGCGCAGCAGAGGGCTGGTCGTCCTGATCCGAGAATGTGCGGCCCGTATATGCGCTCAAGCCCAGCGTGGAAAAATAATTGCCCGAGACGAATTCGCCGCGCAAGGGCTTGGCTAGCGCGTTGCCGTGGCGCACACTCCACATCGCAGTTCCAGCCTGCATCGCAGCCAGCTGCTCAAACTCCGGGGTTCCGTTTCGAAGATATTGATAGAGATCCGTGGAGAAGATCGTGAAATCGCCGGTTTCGCTGGCGTCGCCCGGGAAGCCGCCCTCCACGCAACAATCGTCGTTGTCGCCGATGCGATAGAGCTGCTTGGGATCGTTGACTGGGAGACGGCGTAGCAGGATCCCCTGCACCAGCGTGAAGATCGCGGTATTGGCGCCAATGCCCAGAGCCAGCGTGATGATCGCCGTCAAAGTAAACCCGGGCGATTTGCGCAACTGGCGCAATGCGTAGCGAAGGTCTTGCAGCGTGTTATGCAGCGCTTGATTCATCGCAATTCAGCTCCGAAGGAGTTTGGGGTCTGGATCGTACCTTGTCTACTCGTTCCTGAGCGCCTGCATGGGTTCAATGCCGGCGGCACGGCGGGCAGGTGTAATGCCGGCAACAAGAACCGTGATCACCAACGCGATGGCCGCGCCGAAGAAACTGATGGGATCGAAGGGAGCGACGTTGAACAGCATGGAGCGCAGCAATCGCACGGCGGCAATGGAGCCCAAACCGCCGGCAACAAGGCCGACGAGAATAACGCTGGCGCTTCCCTGCAGCACGAGACGGAAAATACCACTGCGCGATGAACCTAGCGCCATGCGAAGAGCAAACTCTCGATTGCGTTCGATCACGGAGAAGGCCATCACCGCATAGAGTCCCATCATGGCGACCAGGACACTGCAAATGGCGTAAACGCCGAGCAGTTCCGCGGGGATTCGTGACATTTGATATTGCTGGCCTGTCACATCTTCGAGAGTGCGAACGTTCTCCAGCGGCAAAGAAGAATCGAGGGCGGCAATCGTTTTGCGCAACTGTGTCACTACGGCATCTGCGCCAGTGCGGGAATGGACGGCAATGATCGCGTAGCCATATCCCGACTTGCCTTGCAGCAAGGGCAGAAAGACAACGGGATTGGGGTCGGTGTTATCGGGGCTATGGTAGGCGAAGTCGTGGACGACCCCGACGATTTGGCGCTGGACCTTATCGACGACAATGGTGCCACCAAGGGCATTTCCCTTCGGCCAGTAGCGACGCGCCATATCCTCATTGATCACTGCGACCTTGGCGGAGTTGTCATTATCGGATGAAGCGAAATCGCGACCCTGCTGAAGCTGAATGCCCACGGTGTGAAAGAAATCAGGTCCATCGAAGTCCGTTACTACGGATTTGTCTTCGCCTTTTGCGGGGATGTAACCGGGGATGCTGAAATCGCGTGTGTTGCCGGAGCCCCAGTCGCCCATAGGCAGGTGCGTGGTCGCTGTTGCCGAGGCGACACCAGGCGCGCTGCGCAGGCGATCGAGCGCATCGGTGAGGAAGATGCGGGCGCGATCGTCGCTGTAGCCGGCTCTGGAAAGGTCAATAACCGCGGTGAGGGTGTTGGCGCGATCGAATCCTACGGGGCGATTGAAGATGTTGAGCGAGGTGCGCGTAAGCAGACCGCAGCACGCCAGAACGATGAAGCAAATGCCGAGCTGAACGCCAAGGAGGATGCGCTGTCCGAGTCTCTTGCGAGTCGATCCTGCAAGAGCTGTACTGCCCTCATGCAGAGCTTCACGCTGGGATACACGTAGAGATTGACGAATGGGGTACATGCCGCAAATCAGCGTAACCATGATGGCGATGGCAGCGACGAAAACTGTGATGCGCCAGTCACTATGCAGATTAAAGGCGAGTGGAAAACCGAAATCGGGCATCAGGACGTAAATAGCACGAGAAATCCCGACGCTGGCAGCCCAACCGGCGAGGGCACCGGCAAGTGCAAGCAGCCCCGTCTCGATAAAGACCTGAGACGCAATGCGCGAAGGCCTGGCGCCGAGAGCGGTACGGATGGCGATTTCGCGGCGGCGCCGTGCGGCGTGCTGGCCGAGCAGAGATGCAATGTTTATGCAGACCAGCACCATCAGCAGGCAGGAAGCGCCCAGCAGGACCGGCAAGACTTCACCGACTACGCCGAAGAATCCTTTCTGCATGTTCGATGAGTCGTACAGATTCAAATCCCAACTGTTGAGTTGATCGTTCTTCTGCGCGAGCGCAAACGAGCGAGCCAGGGTGTGAAGTTCAGCCTTGGCGGTTGAGTCGGCAACGCCGGGACGCGGGCGAACTACGACCTGCAGTCCCGCATGAAGGAGCGGATCAGGAGGAGCATCGGCAGAGAGATCGCGCAACGAAGAAAGCGGAACCCATGCAGCCTCCGCAACGCCGCCGAAGATGCCGGCGAACTCGCGAGGTGCCACGCCGATTACGGTGAAGACATGCCGGTTGATGTTAACGGTGCGACCGACAACGGAGGGGTCGGCGTTGAATCGGTCGCGCCATAAGCCATCAGATAAGACGATGGCGTCCATCGAACCAAAAGCGTGATCATCGGCATCGGGCTGGAAGAACGTGCCAACTTCCGGCCTTACTCCCAGCAATTGAAAGTAATTGGACGAGACGGTCCCGGCAGGAATCGCCTGGGGTTGCGTGTTGGGTAATGCGAGATTGAGGGTGGCCAGATCAAAAGCAGCCGCATCGCTGAAGGAGCGACCCTGCTGACGCAGGTACAGGAGTTGACTGTAGTTGACAGAGTAGCCATCGCCGCCAAGCACCGTGGCGGAGACGAAGCGCAACGATCGCGCATCCCTCACCTGCGGCCAGGGATTAAACAGAACCGCATTGGTCCACGTGGCTACCGTCGTGAGTGCGCCGATGCCCAGTGCGAGCGTCAACACCGCCGTGAGTGTAAAGCCGGGCGACATGCGGAGCTGGCGTACCGCGTAACGCAAGTCCTGGCCGAACACTTTAGGCCTCCACTTCTTCAGTGAGCTTCTTCAGCTCGTCTTCCGAGACAACCTTTCCGTCGAAAAGGTGCACTTCGCGCTCGGCGTGTTTGGCAAAACGTGGATCGTGCGTCACCATGCAGATCGTCGAGCCTTCGCGATGCAGGTCGGCGAGCAGATGCATGACGGCTTCGCCGTTCTTGGAGTCGAGGTTTCCGGTGGGCTCATCGGCCAGCAGGATCGAAGGTGATCCGGCAAGTGCACGGGCCACGGCGACGCGCTGCTGTTGACCTCCGGAGAGTTGTGCGGGATAGTGCCGCATGCGGTGTGCCATGTTCACGCGCTCCAGGGCTTCTTTCACGCGCTTCTTGCGCTCCGCCGAAGGCATGCCGGCGCGATAGGTGAGCGGAAGCTCAACGTTCTCTTCCACGGTGAGGTCGCCGATCAGGTTAAAACTCTGGAAGATGAAGCCGATCTCCTGGTTGCGAATGCGCGAGCGCTCTCCAAAGCTCAGGTTCTCGACCGGCTTGTTGTTGAGCAGGTATTTGCCGCCCGTGGGCGTGTCGAGCAGACCCAGGATGGATAGCAGCGTGGACTTGCCGCAGCCTGAAGGGCCGGACATAGCCACGTACTCTCCGCGCGAGATGGTGAGGTGAATGCCGGAGAGCGCGTGCGTCTCCACTTCGTCGGTGTAGAAGACTTTGGTCAGGTCTTCAATGTCAATCAGCTTGTCGTTTGCCATCCAATCCCCCTCGTGAATTCAGTTTTCTGTTGTCAGTGTTCAGAGACCAGTGGTCAGTGGTCCGAAATCGGTGGCCAGTTACCCACCTGGTCCTCTGCTTCCTGACCCGTCGTTCCTGTTCCTATTCCAATCGAATGCGATCTACGTTGTCATACCGCGACATGTCGGAAAGAATTACGGTATCGCCCTCTTTCAAACCTTCGAGCACCTGGATACTGTTGACACTTGATTTGCCAACCTTCACTTGAACGCGTTCAGCCGTTTTGTGGTCGGGTGACTCTTTGAACAGACTCAGCGTCGAGTTCTCGTTGCCCAGCGCGGGACGGCCGACATACAGCACATCATGCAAGTGCTCCAGGTCGATGGATCCATCCACGCTCAATCCCTTCACAGCGCCCGCAGGAAGAGGCCCATCCAGTTGTACGTCAACGGTGCGCGTTCCGTTCAATACGGCTGGGTCGATGCGGGTGACGTGGCCCTCGACGACGCCATTATGTGTATCGATGGACGCAGGCAATCCGATGGAAATGTCGCGCGCCTGGGTTTCAGCGATTTGCAAGGCAGCCTTCAATTTGCCAAGCTGCACCACTTCAGCCAGCGATGTGCCTGCAGTAACGTGAGTGCCAACCTGCATGGGCACCGGCAGCGGGTCGACTTCTCCAGCTATGCCGGCACGCACTTCGAGAGCGGCCGATTGCTTTTCGTAAAGTGCGAGAAGCGCCCTGGCTTGCTCAATCTTGGCTTGCGAGGAGGCGAGCTGAACCTCAATATTTTTTTCGTTCAATTCAAGCTGCTCGAGACTCAGCTTGTGCTGGGCAGCTAACTGATCTGCGGTACCCTTTGATTTGTCGTATGCGATGCCCGCGATAACGCCAAGCTTGTAGAGCTGCTCATCGGTCTTGGCCTGCAACTGGTCCTGGGTGTTCTCAGTGTTGACCTGGGCTGCGGCGATCTTCTTGTCCATCAAGGTGCTTTGCAGAGTCGCCTGGAGGCTCCTGTTGTCCGCCTCGGCAGCCTTAACGGCGAGCTTGGCGTCAAGGAGCTTCTGCTCGACCTCAGGCGCGGCCAGATCCATCAATACAGTGTCGGCCTTAACGATGGTGCCGGGCAGCACACGGATGCGAACGACAGTTGCGTCGGTTAGCGCCGGAATCAGCTCAATCGAGTCTTCGCGAGGAACCAATGTGCCGGTCGAACCACGAACTTGGCGAATCATGTCCCCTCGCTTGACGGTGTCTGGCCAAACAGTCGACGCATCGACCGTGGGAGCTGCCGGCTTGAGCCGGGAAACCAGAACCACTGCAACCGTAAGAACAACCACCCCAATGCCAGCCCAAATATAAAGGCGGCGCCGTTTTTGCTTCTTCAAGTCTGGCCGTGCGATATCCATCACTCCAAGATGGGAGCACTTGCCATGCCAAAGGGGATGGAGTGGTTAGCTGCTCCAAACAAAAGGCTTATGAAGGGTAAGACTTTGAAGGTATGAGAGTTGAAGTGACCGGTGTACGGCCGCACTGTCCGGTATCGGACAGTGCGGCGCGGAGTTCGCGGTAACGCAAGCTATTTCACCGTGATGTCGCGTGTGGTGTATTCGTGAATTCCGGAACTGCTGTACGCATCAAACGTCAGTCGGTAGCTCCCCGGCGCTAACGAAACCCCTTGGTCCATGATGCCGCCGTTGTCCACGCTCAAAAGCTTCGTGCTGCCATTCCAAAGCTCAAATCGGTACACACCCCCCGTCACATTGGCGGCTGCGTTGACTTCCACCGGTGAAGTGACCGTTGCATTCTCATCGGGAGAGCAAACATTGACTCCCTGGCCGCTCGGAGCCGAGCACGCACCTCCGCTACCGCCCGTCACCGTGATGTCGCGATAAGCGTACTGATGGTCCCCGGAACTGTTGCGCGCGTCAAAGGTCAGATGGTAGGTCCCCGGCGCCAGTGTGACGGTCTGATCCATAATCCCGTTGTCTTCGCTCAACAGCTTGGTGCTGCCATTCCATAGCTCGAACCGGTACACTCCACCGCTGACGTTCGCGGTCGCGTCGATCTGCACCGGCGAAGTGACAGTGGCGTTCTCATCGGGTGTACAGACGTTTACCCCCGGGGCAGACGGGGTCGTGCAGCCTCCGCCGCCGCCACCGGTGCTCGCTGTCTGGCTGACGACCACCATGGAAAGCGGCGATGTAACCGTATAGGAAGCATCCTGCGTAACCGAGGTTGAAGTCACTGTAAAGACGTACAGCTTGTTCTCTGACCTTGAGATGGCATAGAGATGGTTGTTGGTGTCCCACGCCACCTGATCGATGGGCGTGCCAGTCAACAGCTTTTGGTAAAGCGTGAGCGGCGCGGCTCCGTTGAAGTTGTAAATCTCGATTCCATTCCCCGGATTCCCCGCCCCGTCGCCGGCATTTGCATAGAGCGCAAACATCTTCCCATCGGGAGAGAACGTGGAGTACGGGCCGTCCAGAGAGGACGTTGGCATGTTGCTTGAAGTATTCGTGGTGGAGAGGTTTCCGCTCGCATCCACCGTGTAGCTGCCCAGTTGGGGCGGATTCGAGTCGTAAGGATAAAGCTGAAAGACAACGAAGTTGCCCGTTGGAGAAGCGTCGGGATATTCAACGTTGTAATTGCCATTTGAAAGCGTCGGGTCCGTCTCACCAAACTGCATCGATTCCAGCGTGCCCGAGCTCTCTCGCCGAAAGCCGATCGGAGTGGAATAATGTCCCGAGCTTTCGTCGGCATACGCAAAAGTCTCGCTTCCAAGGATCGAAGGCAGGTCAACCGAAAGAAAGTTAGGGCCGCTTTGCTGTCCAAAATTCTCTTCGGTATCTCCATCGAACGTAAAAGAGCCGTCGCTGTTGATTTTGTAGGTCTGATATGCCGCGCAGCTCCCGTCGCCGCCGTTTTCGAGCAGCACATAGATATACTGCCCCGAATGGTCCAGCACCCCGCTGGCGAGGCCGCCTGTCCCGCCTCCGCACGCGCTTCCGGAGTAGTCAAGGAAAGGTATCTGGGCCTCCTGGGATTGAATCGCACCATTGGCCCCCACCGCGTACGAGTGAATCAAGGTCTTTCCCAGGGTGAAGAACCGCGAACCGGTGCCGCCGATAATTTGCGTGCCCGGTTTGAAGGGCGAACCGGAGATCGCAGTGAGTTGGCCGGCGGAGGATGCGCTGTAGCCATACACTGCGCCTGCCGAGCCCCCGACCTGCACATATACATAAGCTGAGGTGGAAGACGATTGCGCTGGCGCCTCTTGTACAGCGACAACACAAGAAATAAGCACAAGGGTGGCCGCGAGGCCGAGCCCCCTGACTGAATGCGTCATTGGTTTTTCTCCCGATAAATGTGTCGGCCCGCTTTTCGGATTTCGAATGAGATGGGGAGTGCGGGAAAAGGAAGCCAACCGTGGGCTACCGACTAGCCGACGTGCGTCTGAAGTAGCACGAACTACTTAGAACGCACGTACGAAAACGTCGTTGTTCGGATGAAACAGTTTTTCGCTGGCGAATTCGATTGCATCGAAAACTCTTACAGCATTCTCTCGACTCGCCGATCGCGTCCGCTGTTACATGCTCTCGACGGCAAGAGCAACGGCACTGCCGCCGCCGAGGCAGAGGGATGCAATTCCCCTCTTCGCTCGCCGGTCGGCCATGGCGTAGATGAGCTTGACCAGCACGGCTGCACCGCTGGCGCCGATGGGGTGCCCCAGCGCCACCGCACCACCGTTAACGTTGACGCGCGCCTGATCGAGACCCAGTTCGCGGATAACGGCGAGCGCCTGCACGCTGAAAGCTTCGTTCAACTCAAACAGATCAACGGAATCGAGGACCCAGCCGGCCTTCGCGGCAACTTTGCGCACGGCATCGATAGGTGCGAGCGAAAACCACTCGGGCGCACGGCCGGCGTGAGCTTGTGCGCGCACGACGACCATCGGTTTCAAGTCCAGTTCCCTCGCCCGCCCGGCGCTAATTACAACCACAGCTGCAGCGCCGTCGCTGACGCCCGGTGCGTTTCCGGCAGTTACGGTTCCACCCTCTTTGAAGGCGGCCTTTAATTTGGCAAGTATCTCGACAGTTGTGTCAGGGCGAATCGCTTCGTCGGCATCAAATGCGCGCGGTGTATCGCCCCTTTTTGCAGGCGGCACCTCGACGGGCAGAATCTGCGCCCGGAAGCGGCCTTCTTGGGTGGCAGATGCTGCGCGGCGGTGCGACTCCGCAGCGAAGGTGTCCTGGTCTTCGCGAGTGATGTGATATTTCTCAGCCACCATTTCAGCCGCTGCGCCCATGTGGAACTGGTTGTAGACGTCCCAGAGTCCGTCGTTGATCATGGCGTCCACCAGGATGCCATTGCCCATACGATAGCCGGTGCGAGCCTGGGGCAGCAGATAAGGAGCGTTGGACATCGACTCCATTCCGCCGGCAACGACGATGTTGGCATCCCCGGTCTGAATGGCCTGCGCAGCGAGTGATACTGCGCGAAGGCCCGATCCGCAGACCTGGTTCACGGTAAGCGCGCCCGCTTCGGGTGGGATGCCGGCAAAGATGGCGGCCTGACGAGCCGGCGCTTGTCCTACTCCCGCCTGCAGCACGCAGCCCATGATGCAGTCATCAATCTTCGCGGGTTCAACCGCTGCCCTGCGCACTGCTTCTCTGACAACCAATGCACCCAATTGTGGAGAAGTGTACGACTGCAGCGAACCTTGAAATTTCCCGATAGGCGTTCGAACGGCCGAAACGATCACGACCTCTGACATGGATGGCTCCCGACTCATTAGATTGCGGCATCAATATTACGACGCCAACATTTAGATGCGCCCAGCCTCGCGAAGTTCGCGAATCTCGTTGTCATCGAAGACGCGGGAGCGGATCAGAAAGCGCAGGCCTTCGGGACCGTCGAGCGAGAACATGCCGCCGCGGCCGGGAACCACATCGAGAGTGAGGTGCGTGTGCTTCCAGTATTCAAACTGGCTGCGGCTCATGTAGAACGGCTCCCCGTCAACTTCGCCGAGTTGGATGTCGGAGTCGCCAACCATGAATTCGCCGCGGGGGTAGCACATGGGAGAACTGCCGTCGCAACAGCCACCCGACTGGTGAAACATGAGTGGCCCGTACTTCTCGCGCAGGACTCTAATTAGGTGGATGGCGAGATCTGTCGCTTCGACCTGTTTGGGCGGTTCTGCCATAACTACGGCGCCTCGGCTTCTGAGAAATGAAGATGCGATGTTGTTGGATCACATCTAGAAGAACTGTGAAGACTCGTGCTGTCCCACCCATGCCGCGATGAACCTGCGTCATGGATGGGGCACCGGTGGGTATCAGTTAAGGACACTTCTCTTTTGTCTAGAAGAAGCCGAGCTTCTTGGGGCTGTAGCTGACCAGCAGGTTCTTTGTCTGCTGATAGTGATCGAGCATCATGCTGTGGGTTTCGCGACCGATGCCGGACTGCTTATAGCCTCCAAATGCGGCGTGAGCAGGATAGGCATGGTAGCAATTAATCCACACACGTCCGGCCTGGATGCCACGGCCCAGTCGATGGCAACGGTTCACGTCGCGCGTCCACAGGCCTGCGCCGAGTCCGTACAGCGTGTCGTTGGCGATTTCAAGTGCGTCGGCTTCGGTCTTGAAAGTGGTGACGGAAACGACGGGCCCAAAGATCTCTTCCTGGAAGATGCGCATCTTGTTGTGGCCTTTGAAGACCGTCGGCTCCACAAAGAAGCCGTTGTCCAGTTCACCACCGAGTTGCGCGCGCTTTCCCCCGGCCAGAACCTCTGCACCCTCCTTCTTGCCAATGTCGATGTAGCTGAGAATCTTCTCCATCTGCTCGCTTGAAACCTGCGCACCGATCATGGTGTCGCCTTCCAGTGGGTTGGCCTGCTTGATAGCCGCAACCCGCTTGAGAGCGCGCTCCATAAACTTGTCGTAGATGCTCTCCTGGATGAGCGCCCTGCTCGGACAGGTGCATACCTCGCCTTGGTTAAGCGCGAACATTACGAAGCCTTCGACAGCCTTATCGAAGAAGTCATCGTCTTCGTTCAGGACGTCGGCGAAGAAGATGTTCGGCGACTTGCCGCCGAGTTCCAGCGTGACAGGAATCAGGTTTTGGCTGGCGTACTGCATGATCAGCCGGCCGGTAGTGGTTTCGCCAGTGAATGCTACCTTCGCGACGCGCGAACTTGAGGCCAGCGGCTTGCCCGCTTCGAGGCCAAAGCCGTTGACGATGTTGAGCACGCCGGGAGGCAGGATATCGCCTACGAGCTCAGCCCAGACGAGGATGCTGGCGGGGGTCTGCTCCGCGGGCTTCAGCACTACGCAATTGCCGGCAGCGATGGCCGGAGCCAGTTTCCACGTCGCCATCAGGATCGGGAAGTTCCACGGAATGATCTGGGCGACGACGCCAAGCGGTTCGTGAAAATGGTAGGCAACGGTATCGTGGTCAATTTCAGAGATGGTGCCTTCCTGCGCGCGAATGCAGCCGGCGAAGTAGCGCCAGTGATCGATGGCCAAAGGAAGATCGGCGGCCGTGGTTTCGCGAATGGGCTTGCCGTTGTCCCACGTTTCGGCCAGCGCCAGGATGTCGAGGTTGTCTTCCATGCGCTGCGCAATTCTGTTCATCAAGATGGCGCGATGGGTAGGGCTGGTGTGTCCCCAGCTTTCGCGGGCGGCATGCGCTGCGTCGAGCGCTCGTTCGATGTCCTGCGCGTTGGAACGCGGGATCTCGCAGAACGTCCTTCCGGTAATGGGCGTTACGTTCTCAAAATACTGGCCGGAAGCGGGCTCAACCCACTTGCCGCCAATGTAGTTGCCATAGCGAGGGCGGAAGCTCACTTTGTCGCTGAGCTTGCCCGGAATCGGTTCTGTCATTGTCGCCATCGAAATTCCTCCGGGGATAGGCCGCGCGAAATCAGCAGGGGCACGCGGAGGAGGAATCATACATCCGCACGGGTACTGGTGGGGAGGGTCCAGCGAGTTGCAATCAGTGAATATCTTCGCGCACAAGCAAACACAAGATCAAAGTCAGGCCCTTCTCTGTGCTCCCGTATCAAAGGACTCACGGAAGACTCTTCAGAATTCGAAGGCCCGGTAGTTTTGGTCACTGAAGCTCAGCATAGGTTACTCGCTGCGCTACTCGTAACGAGCGGATATGCTGTCGGTCACCGTTTGTGCGTTACGTAACCGGGTTCGCAGGTACTACTGAATCAGTGAGATAGCCCCAACATGCCATTGTGAGGTAAATCACCCACTGCTAGGCTTTAGCAGACTCAGAGGAGTTAATGAGTGCGAACCGGACCGCCAGTTTCATCCCCGGCCCAGTTCAAAACGGCGGGTAGCCGATAGGTTTCCGTAGTGCGTGGAGGATCATCCTTATGAACGTGCCAACCGCTTTTGCGAAAACATCTGATAGAGACCAAACCACTTGTGCGCGTCTGCTTCGCTACTTCCGTTTGGGAGACACCGGCGGCGCTTTAGTTGAGATGGCCTTGGTGATGCCAATTTTGCTGTGCCTGATGACAGGCATCTTCTCAGTCTCAACAGCCTTGTATCAAAAGCTGCAACTTGCCGAGGCATTGAGCAGCGGCGGACGTGTTCTGGCGGCAGAGCGCGGATTAACTGACCCATGCGCAGACACCGTCGCGGCAATTCACAGTGCAGCCCCTGGATTGGCTACGCAGAACATCGGCCTGACTATCACCATCGATAGCATTCCTTACGGTTCAAACACGTCAACTGTGTCTTGCCCAGGAGTCGTTGGCAGCGGAGGGGCAACAACCGGAGCCGGAGGGGCAAACAATCCAAACATGCCCGCTGGCGCAATCGCCACGATTCAGGCTACCTATCCCTGTTCGTTGTCTATTTACAACATCAGAGGATTATCGTGCGCTATCAGCTCACAGATTGCCGAGGCGATCCAATGAAGAAGAACCTTATTACTATCCTTCGCAATGAAAGCGGCCAGGTTCTTCCCTGGATGGTCCTCCTGATCACCTTGTTCATGGGTGCAGCCGGGCTATGCGTTGACCTCGGCCATGCCTATGTTTGTTACCGTCAACTGCAGGCCTCGACCGATTCGGCTGCACTGGCTGGCGCCTATGCGATGACACTTTCCGGCGCTAGCGCGGATACCGTCACAACCGAAGTGAACGCCTTCAGCTCCATTCAAACTCCAACCGCCGGAGCCAACGCCACTGGAAATCTGCCTAACGCTGCGGTCGAGGTCAAATTCGGTTGCGTAACCGGCGTTGCCGTGGTGGATTCGAGCTGCACGGCATTTGGGAATAACGTAATCCAGGTTCGCCAGCAAGCCGATGTACCGACCTATTTCATTCGAGCGCTGATGTTCTGGAGCCAGAAACCTCCTAGCACACTAAGACTTAACGCGGTTGCAACCGCAGCCATGCAGAGCGGTCCACCGGAGCAGGTGAATGTGGCAATGGTCGTCGACACGACAGCGTCCATGGCCAGCAACGACACCGATCCAAACTGCGGCAAAACGAGGATCTACTGCGCCCTGGAGGGGGTTCAGACCTTGCTTCAAGGCCTCACACCGTGTGCTGCTGGGTTCACGGGTTCGACCTGCACCCCGTATGACCGGGTGAGTTTGTTCACCTTTCCGTCCATTGAAGCAAGCCAGGTGACGGATGACACCAACTGCAGCGGATCCAATCCCCAAATCGAGTCGTACCCTACCCCCGCGGCCGGCACCTCTTGGTCTACTCTGTCAACTGCGACCACCACCTATCAGATCACCAATTACGCGACGAACTATAGCGCGACGAATGGCAAAGGTGGCGCGTTGCCCAGCACAACCAGCTCAACTATAGTCGCGGCCACATCGAATACCGGCAAGTGCGGCATGAACACTCCCGGTGGCGCGGGTACGTATTACGCGGGCGTCATCTATGCGGCCCAGGCCTCGCTCATCGCCCAGTCGACGGCCAATCCGAACACCAAGAACGTCATGATCATCCTCAGCGACGGCGACGCCGATTCCGGCAGCGGAACTAACACTTGCAACAATCTGCCGGGGAAGCTATGCATGCTCAACTCGACGGGAGGGGCTGCAACCAACAACGGCGCAACCTATCCGTCTCTTCAAGACCAGTGCGCCCAGGCCGTCGCCGCAGCAAACTATGCTACGAGCCAGGGCACCACTGTCTACACAGTTGCTTATGGGTCTCCGGGTTCGGGTTGTGCATCAGACGTTAAGAGCAAGACGAACCCGGCAGGCACGAATATTACACCTTGCCAGACAATGCAGCAGATGGCGAGTGCCTCTACAGATTTCTACTCGGATTCCACAGCAACCGGCGGAGGGGCCTGCCCGACACCCCCGGACACCCCGGATGCCTTGGATGGAATCTTCTCTAGTCTGGCATCCCAGTTCAGCACAGCTCGACTGATCCCCAACAACATCATTTGAGGCGGCAGGAAATCTTGACTAAGCGAGCCGGAGATCGTGGATCTCCGGCTCGCGCATTTGTGCACGCTGAATGCCGGACGTGCGCTGTGACCTTCGCTGCCGAATAGTTCTAATTGAAGAGAGTCAACGCGACCCTCAACTCGCAGCGCCCATGGAAAGGATCTCGAACAGGGCGGACGCCTTGCGGCTCTGAAAATCCATTTGATCGGCTCTCAGTGGTTTGCTGAAAAGGAATCCCTGCACATCGTCGCACGCTTGCCCGCGCAGGTACTGCAACTGCTGTTCATTCTCCACACCCTCTGCCGTGACCCTGAGATTCAGGCATTTAGCCATCTGGATAATCGCGGCGACGATCGCAACGTCATTGCCGTTCCGATGCAGGTCATGGATGAAGCTGCGATCGATCTTGAGCTTGCTGACGGGTAGTTGCTTAAGGTAACTAAGGCTGGAATATCCAGTCCCAAAATCGTCGATTGCGAGTTTGACACCCAATGTCTTCAATTGCCTGAGAACTTCGAATCGCATATCTTCGGTAGCGAGCAGCAGGCTTTCAGTTATCTCAAGCTCTAGATATTCCGGATCGAGCTCCGTCTCTTTCAAGACTCTTCTGACCAGATCGCAAAAGCCTATCTGGCGAAATTGAACGGCCGAGACGTTGACGGCTACTGGGATTTTGTTGCCGGTGCGGTGCCACCCACGTGCATGAAGACACGCTGTCCTCAGCACCCACTCGCCTATGGGCACGATCATGCCGTTGGCTTCGGCAATCGGAATGAATTTGTCGGGAGCAACCACTCCCAGTTCAGGATGTTTCCATCGGATCAGCGCTTCCCAGCAAGACACGGCTCCGGTTCGCAGATTGAATTCGGGCTGAAACACGAGGTGGAACTCGTCCCGGTCGAGGGCGCCGCGCATGCTGTTTCCGAGTTGAAGACGCTCAATGGCCAGCGCGGTCATTTCTTCAGAAAAGAAACTGAAAGTATTGCGTCCCCGGCTTTTTGAGGCATACATCGCCGCGTCCGCGTGCTTGATGAGCGTCTCCGCATCGCCACCATGTTCGGGAAAGATGCTGATTCCGATGCTGCATGTGACGCTGAGCGAGTTGCCGTTGAGATTAAAAGGCGGAAGGAGTTGTTGTGCCACTCGTTCGGCTACGATCGCCGCGTCATCGTGCGAACCGATCGGCCCCAGAGCAATCAAGAATTCATCGCCGCCCAATCGCGCTACTGTGTCTTCTTCACGAGCACATGCCTGCAGCCTTTGAGCGATAGCCTGCAGAAGTTCATCGCCACGCGAGTGTCCGAGACAATCATTAATAATCTTGAAACTATCGATGTCGAGATGAAGGACTCCGAGCTTTTCACGCTTGCGTTTCGCCCCGGCGATGCTCTTGGATAACCTGTCCTGAACCAGCGTTCGATTGGGAAGATCGGTCAGCGAATCAAAGTAAGCCAGAAACTGGATTTTCTGTTCGGCAAGTTTGCGTTCGGTTATATCGACAAGCGAACCCTCGAATAGTTGAATGCCGTCGTCTTTTCCTCCGACGGCTCTAAGACTGCAGAGCACCCAGCCCTGCGTTCCATCGAGGCGCTGGAACGATCGTTCGGTTCCCACGGTGAAACTGGCGTCGGACAGACTTTCATGAAATTCTCGGATAATTTGCTCTGCCCGGGTACTGTTGCCGAGCAACTCACGCCGCCCGGTATATCCGAGATTGCGGGCGCATGCATCGTTACAGTCCAGAATTCTGCCATCTGAAGCCGCAACGTAAAGTCCAGTCAGATTGCGTTCGAAGATGTTGCGATATCGTTCTTCGAGCGCCATCTCATTCTTCAACTTCTCCGTGATGATCACTGTTTGTTTGCTCACGCGCCTGCGCAGAATCAGCCCCCAGACAATCACCGCCAAGGTCGAGAAGATCAACCCGGAAACGATATTGGCGGCAACTTGGGCGTCAAACCACGGAGGAGTAGAGATCACGCGAATATCATCGGGCGAACGGAGCACGACCTCAAACTCAGATGGATTGCCATTCTCGTCCGCTTTGACCGCACAGATTCCGGTCAGAGCGATTCGGCTGCCCTCTTTGATGGTCAAATCGGGTCCGCCCGAATGCGCAAAGCTGGCTTCGAAAGTAACGTGGTCGTCAGACTCAATCACGAGTTCCTGCCGATTCAAGCGCTGACGGTAAGATCGGAGCGTTCCAGTGATATTGATGAGTTGAGCATCATAGGTGCCCTTGAGAGCCGCGTGCCCGTCGACTGACGCGATGGTTGGGAGAACGTGTTGCCCTGTGGGCCGAATGCTTGCAGATTTCAGGACGGGACTAAAACTGCCAGGCGCAGGAAACCCAACGACTTCCACCTGGTCGCCTTCCTCAATTGGGGTTCCGTCCTGGCTCTCAGCGTAGAGACCGCCGGAGCCGTCGGTCACAAAGATTCCCATCTGGCGAAATCGAGCTGTAACCGTCCCAACAACCTTTACCCGGTGGTCACCCGAAAGATCAGCCGAATAACGCCGGACGTCTGCAACGGGAATCACCGGCAGTGCGAAGGAGTCCTTAGGCGGAGCTTCAAGCACTGCCATGTTCTTCAGCGACGGCATGAAGATATGAAACGAGACGAGCTGATTGCGACTATTGAAGGCGGCTCCACAGGCGCCGCGGAAGCGAACCTTGGCATCGACCAATTCCATCGGAAATGGACCATGGAAATCGGGAACCCTGACCTTGAACGAGCCGGTCGGCGTTACAACGTCGATCACCAGCACACTGCCTTCAGCTTGCTGGACGAAGGAGCGCACCACGCCGTCCATCTGCACCCATTGGCCATCGAATGAACCAGTCTCTGCGTCGTCCCAGGTGATGGGTTGTGGTTTTGGGAGTTCCGAATTCCCCACGACTATCCAATGTGGATTCGCGATGTATTGGCTGAATCCGAAATTGACCACGCCGAGTAGGTCGATCATCTGGCCCGGTCGTGGAGGCTTGGCCGCGGAATTTCGCAAATCCACCCAGATTCCACCGGTTGCATCCTGCATGAAGAGATTGGGCGCGACCGTGTCGTAATAAGTCACGACGCCGTGTAGATGAACGCCGATACCGGCCGGTGAGGATTCTTTGAGATGGCGAATCTGACGAACCGTGGTTAGCTCGGCCGGCAGAATAGATTCTGAGATCGCGGGGATTGCCATGCAAATGAGGAGCAGCGCCAAAAACCCCAGGCGCAACGCAGGCGCGGGAATGTTGCCCAATACCTTCCTGCGGTGAACGGTCTGCCTCTGCATCCCGGTTCCTCAATCATTTCATCGTCCTGCCAGAATTCACGCCGCGGCGCAAGGACGGAGACTTTCGGAGTTTGGTCGAAAAGTGTGGTTAGGCTAGCACAGGTTTACGGCGGAGTACCTCACTCTTCCGAGGTAACGTAGTTACGTTTGGGATACGCGTTGACCGCACAAGTCCAGCCTTTAAGGACACTTGCCTTCATTTTGGCGGGCGCAATTCGACCCGCATCTGGCTCACAGGCTTGCGCGTAATGCCCTGATGGCTCAGACTCCAGCCGGCGCCTTCGCTTTAGAACTTGTCTCGGTCAGACTGCTCTCGAAATCGAGAAGTCCGAGGCGATGGTTCGAACCAGCGCAGAAAGCCAGCGGATAGTCAAATGCGTCATTCCCGAATTTTTTAAGATCTGTGAAACGGACTAGGGCGAGACGGCACTATCCCTCGTAAGTCCAAATCGCCTCCCGTGCGCACGTCTGTTTATTAGCGCGCCGTCGGGGCCGGACTGGCGTTGGTTTGCACACTCCTGAGCGTGCGACGCAAAGATGTGCTGTTTGAGAGGAAGAGATATGAATTCCCCCCCGGTTATTCCCTTCGCTCCATCGACTCGGCCAGCTTTGGAGTTGATTGCCCTGGCTCAGCTTTCGTCCGAACAGGCACGACAAAGGCTTAGGACACTTTTGCTGGCAAATCCGAACCATTTCGGAAAAGTCCCGTCCTCCTCTTTCATCGCGGTCCTGAAGATCCAGGAGGATACGACTTACGAATGCATCTCGCGGGTTGGCTATGACCGTCGATGCGAGCAGCTCTACGCCGTAATCGACATCAAGCAGGCCTCGGGTTACTCCAGCGATGCCCTCGTCCATGGTTCAGAGGAGTTTGTGCGCTTCTATCTTTCTTATGATGGCGGTTCGACGTGGCTCGACCAGGGAATGCGTTCCGTGAATGCCAGGGACGGTCAATTGCCAAGACCGATGGATGAGGTAAGGTTGCAACTTATTCCCGCAGAGGAACTCTGTTCAGAGAGCTTCCAGCCCAAGGTGCGAGCTATCCTCTCATGGAATTCGCCTCCGCCCGCCGGCGCGCCAAACTGGACTCCTGTATGGGGCAATGTAGTCGAGTCCGATATCCAGATCGAAGACTCCCAAGTCAACCTTCCCGGCACGATGGATTCGATTGCCGAGACGGAGTTTCCGAAGACTTCTTCGTATGTGATGGCATCGCGAACGGAAACAATTGGCATGCCTCAACTTGCCTGTGCAGCGCAGCTGACGGTTTCAACGGCGTTACGAACATTCTAAGGATCGAGCAAATTTGTATTTCCTCCCCCATGCAGACGGAGTTTTCCAGGGTTGGGGTCTCCGTCTGCAGCCCCAAACAATGGAGTCGCGACCCGATGATTGAAAGAGATAAAACTTTGAACGTCGCTGAATTCGCGTCTGCAAGTTGGCAAGCGAATATCACTCTGCCGCGGGGCATGCAGGGTCGGATCTGTCATTGGGACTCAAGCCGCAAAGCTGTGAACTTGCCAGAATGATGGTTCATTTCGCTGAATTCAGCCTTTGGTTCTCTCCGCCTTTGTCGATCTGGCTCTCCACCGGCTGGGTTGGCTTGATTTCCTGTTGGCAGGCCATTTCGAAATGGCCTGCCAGGTGGACGATGTACCCCTCGAAGCGAACTCGGGTCTTCGAAATCCGTCACCTACTGACTGGGCACTCAATGCCTACCAGAAACCAAGTCGAAAGCAAGTGGGATGACGGCTCCGTTTAGACAGCCGGTCTTCCTGCAGCAAACAGGTTGAGATGAGACCAGTTCCCCTTTCAGAACCGTCTTCGCGCAGCGCTTTACCGGCGCAAAAGCGTAATCGCTTTTGCTCGCGCAAACCCGGACGTCAAGTTACGCAAGTGACGCCAATGCTATACTTACGTCCTCTCGGGTTGGCGGAGACTGTTTTGGAATTTCATGCATTCGATGCAAGTTACATCGAGAATCTGTGTGCGGGCGACCGGGCTACTCAGGAGCATTTCGTCGGCTACTTCACCGAGCTGCTCCATCTGAAACTTCGCTCGCGCCTTCAATCCCCGCAGGCGATCGAGGATGTGCGCCAGGAAACCTTTGCCAGGGTACTGTCAACGTTGCGCAAACAGAACGCGCTGCGGCAGCCGGAATCTTTCGGCGCATTCGTGAACACGGTATGCAATAACGTCCTCCTGGAACACTATCGGTCTTCCAGTCGAAGCCAGTCGCTGGAGGAAGAGGGCAGCCCTGAACCGCAGGCGACTGGGGCGGATGTCGTGAGCGTAATCGCAGCAACCCAATTGAAGGCAAAAGTCCGGGAGATTTTACTCGAATTGCCACCGCGCGATCGCTCCCTGTTGAACGCCGTGTTTCTCGAAGAGCGCGATCGGGAGGATGTATGCCGCGAGTTCGGTGTCGACCGGGAGTATCTTCGGGTCCTTTTGCATCGAGCAAAGCAGGTTTTCAAGGTCGAGTACCGCAAGCGAATGAACCTTGGGATGAATCCGAGACCGGCTGAAACGATTTAATGACTGACTTCACCATCTTGTAACACGGGCTCTTTAGAGGTACTGGTTCGATGGATCACAACGAAGCAACGAAGGAAATGGCGGCAGAACGATACCTCCTGAATGAGCTGACTCCGGAATTGCGCGATGCTTTCGAGGAACACGCGTTTGGTTGCCCCGAGTGTGCACTCGATCTCCGGGCCGGATCCGCTTTTGTCAACATCGCCAAAGGCGAGTTGCCTGAGATTGTCGCGGCTTCCCCCGCGCCTTCCCAGGCTGAACCGGCGCGACCGGTCAAGAAAGCATTCGACTGGCAATCGTGGCTGCAGCCGGTGTTCGCCATTCCCGCGTTCGCCGCATTGCTGGCGCTTGTTTCCTATCAGAATCTCTCTACGATCCCATCCCTGCGTAAGGCCGCCAGCGAACCGAGCATTCTGCCAACGGCCACTTTTCATGCCGGTACCAGGGGGAGCGCGCACACCCCTGTGGAAGCGGATCGCACACAAGGAGCGGCACTTTCGATTGAGCTTCCGCAGGATTCTGGCTATGCTTCTTATGCCTTCGATTTGTACGATTCTCAGGGAAAGCAGCTTTGGACACGAAGTGTAACTGCAGCACAAGCCGGGTCGACTGGAGACGGAACTGTTTCCCTTGTGATTCCCCGCGCGGGGCTGTCGCAAGGATCGTATACGCTTGCAATTTCCGGTATGGATGCCAAGGGAGCGCGAACCGAGATTGACCGGCGCATACTCGATCTACATTTTGAAGAATGAGAGCTTCTACCATGCTTTGGAAAAGAGAGGCCCCAATGCCCGATCCACCGAAGAGATATCACGTATACAACGCAGAAGCTGAGGCCCTGTCCGGGAACCTGACCCTCCCGCTCACTCAGGAAGTCAAGCCTCCGACATATGTGCAACTGAATGAGCGAGGCGGATACGTCTCTCAGCATGCTGAGAACTACCGGCTCGGAGGTGTGGTCTCATTTCGCTCTGCCTATACCCAGGTGGGCGGCAACCCAGACACAAAGTCCGACCACGGCTGGAATACCTTGACGACATCGGTCATTGAAGGCCTGAATGTGCTGGACATCGTAACGGCCGACCGCATCGTTTGTCAGATATCCACGGATCATCCCCTCATCGGATATGTTCCCACTGTGACGTTCCTCGGCACGCGGTTTGAGAATCTCCGCATCGCCGGGCATGAATTGAAGTTGAATATGGATCTGGACATGCTGGGTCCCAAGCCCGGAAAAGATGCTGGATATCTAAGCAATCGAGATTTTCAGAAACGCGTCACGGCTCAACGGGAACGTGTGAAGGGCTTGAAGAATCTCCCGGCGGAAATCGCCGAGCAATATGGTCAAGCCCAATCGAGCGGTGGCAAGCCGGGATCGATCAATTGTTCGTTGGTCAACCAAGTCGAAGGTGGGTATCCAGGTCGAAGCTTTGGCCATGCCATCGACGTTCCGAACTTCGGCAAGATTTACCTCGCAACCCTGAAAGTCGAAGAGTCGGATTTCGAGACGCCTACAGGGGCTCCCAGAAAAACAACCATCACCCTGAAGATGATCGAAATGGTGATGGGGTGCGTGGGTGGGGGAACAGTGTCGGGTGGCAGCGGCAAGACAAACGGATCGAATTATTGATTATCTCCCGCTGGCCGCCGTGCCGGTCACGCGACGGCAACAAAGGTCGCTCGTAGACAATGAGATTCTGATTGTCTGCGAGCGAGGTCATGGCCCAGTTTGAAGCGAGATGGTATTTGGTGTTGCTGAGTGTGGCAGGACTCGTGCTGCTCATTCCGCTTCGGGATTCGAATGGCGCGACTGCCGAAACTCAGTTCAATAATGCGCAACTCCTCTTCGTGAGGGGGCAACTTGAGAAGTGCCAGAAGCAAGCAGAGCACGGATACATTCAGTATCGAACAGGCGCTCCTGAATGGGCTGCGAAGTTTCAGCTTCTTGAGGCACAGGTACTGGAACGTCGAGGCCTGCCCGACGACGCGTTAATCATTCTGCGCGAATTTCATTCGCCTACTGACAATCAACAGGACGAGATTCGAAAGTTGGTGCTTGAGGGCGTGGCTCTTACCCGCCAGCAACAGCTATCCTCGGCAGTTCAGAAACTTTCTGAAGCTGAGGATCTCTGCAACGGTCTGATCAATGTGGCCTGCGGCGAAATGATGCGGTCGCGCGGGGACTTGGCAGCTGCGATGGGTAAGCTGCCTGATGCGCGTGTCGCATACCTCGAAGCACTCGGCATCGCCCGAACACTTCACGATCGATACCTTGAAACTACGGTGACCTTGGACCTGGGATGGTTGGCGCTGCAGGACGAGCATTTCGACGAATCGGTCGATTGGTCCCGAAATGCATATCAGATTGCGGTTGAACTCGGTGCGGAAGATCTCACGGAGAATATATCCGGCAATCTGGGCTGGGCCTACTTTGGGCTAGGCGATGCAGAGAGAGCGTTGGAGTTATTTGTCGAAGCGGAACAGCGTGCAGCGAAGCTAGGCAACATCCGAAATGAAATCAAGTGGCTTACAACTTCAGGGGATGTGTATTGGAGCACGGGAGATTTCGCTAGAGCGGGCCAGTCCTACAGTCGTGCCTTGACGCGTGCCAAGCAGATCAAGAGCAAGATAGATATCGTTAACGCCCTTGAAGATCTGACTCATGCCTCGATCGACGCCGGCAAAGTGGGAGAAGCTAACGACTACCTGCAGCAGCTCGATCCAATGTTGAACGCCAACAGCAATCGCCTCGATGTGCTCGATGTGACGTTTGCACGAGCCCGAATCGCAGCGGCGATCCATAACGACAAGGACGCCGAAGCGCTCTTCCGTCTTGTTGAGAATGACCCGGCGAGCCAGACCTCCATGAGGCTGGGAGCAGAGCATGAGCTCGCCCGTCTCTATGAATCGGAAAACAGAGGCGCCGACGCTGATCGGATGTATCGAACCTCGCTCGGGACGTTTGAAGCGGCAAGGGCTGAACTCAAAAACGAGGAATCGAAGCTCCCTTTCCTCGCAAATGCCACAGGCATATACGACGACTATATTCACTTTCTCGTCACGCAGCACAAGACCGACGAGGCGCTCGCGCTTGCTGACCGCAGTCGGGCTCGAACGCTGGAGCAGGGGCTTGGAATTGCCTCCGATGCTCGTTCGACTGAGAGTATTACCCTTCACTCCGGTGAAATCGCCCGCAAAACAAACGCGACCCTGCTGTTTTACTGGCTCGGCGAGCGCGAGTCGTATCTTTGGGCAATCACGCCGACGAAGACCAGTATGTTCACCCTTTCCGCACGTAGCAAGATCGAGCCGATGCTCGAGAGATATCGCAAGGCGTTGCTCGGGTTGAGCGACCCATTAGAGACCTCCAATGGCGACGGTCTTGCTCTCTATCAAACACTGGTCGCACCAGCTCGTGAACTCATCAGGACCGGATCGACAGTCGTGATCCTTGACGACGGTGCGCTCAGTCAACTGAACTTTGAAACACTGATTGCTTCGGGGCCCGCTCCGCACTACTTCATTGAAGACGCGACTCTCATCTCTGCGCCATCACTGCATATGCTCGCATCGGCGAAGCCAGCTGAGAGGAGGGGGAATAAGCTGCTCCTTGTCGGAGACGCCGTCTCTCCTAATCCCGATTACCCCGAACTGCCAAAAGCCGCATCCGAGATGAATCAGATCGAACTACACTTCCCTGCCCAAGATAAGACCGTCTTTGCGCGCGCAAGAGCGACTGCCGGATCGTATCTCGCCAGCGCGCCCCAACAGTTTACTTACATCCACTTTGTCGCTCATGGCGTAGCAAGCCGCACCGATCCCCTTGACTCGGCTATTATCCTCTCGCGTTCCACTGCGGAAGAGGACTCATTCAAGCTCCACGCGCGGGAAATCATGCGGGAACCAATCCATGCGCGTCTCGTGACGATTTCTGCATGCTATGGAAGCGGTACGCGGTCTTATGCAGGAGAAGGCCTGGTCGGCCTGGCGTGGGCGTTTTTGCGCGCTGGCGCGCACAGTGTCATCGGCGCATTGTGGGAAGTGAGCGACGAATCTACTCCGCGGCTGATGAGTTCGCTCTATCAGGGACTCGAAGACGGAATGCCCCCTGCAGCGGCGCTGCGCCAGGCCAAGCTCGATCTGCTTCATGCAAAGGGTGAGTCTCGCAAGCCGTTCTTCTGGGCTCCACTGCAGATCTACACCGGACTCTAACCTGTTTCCATTCCTGCGTTCCTCTATAGCCAAAGCAAGAGAAGAAGCAGAAGCAAACCGCCCGAACGAACGCAGGCGCGGATTGCGACGTTCCACCAATCGCGCTGCGAAATCGAGGATGGGCATGTTCCAGGGGAGTAATGCATCGTTCTTCCTTCGCGATCGTGTCGTAAAGAGGACTGGGCTGCTTAGGACAACCCTAAGTCTTCTTACAGTTAGTTGATTAGATAGTGAGAAGATACGTCGGAGCGTATCAATCTTTTTGCCGCTTAGCACGACACCCTTGCAAGGCATCGCGCGCCATTCGCGTGCGGCGCGGTTACCCCCGACCTGCTGTGCCAATGGCGAGACGAAGGGCTTTGATATCGCGCATCGGGGGTTCGCCAAAGAAGCGGCTGTACTCACGATTGAACTGACTTGCGCTCTCATATCCAACTTCAAAAGCAGCACTTGCTGCATCGAGGCCTTCGCTGAGCATGCGCTCGCGGGCTACATGCAAACGCAGCTGCTTCTGATATTGCAGTGGGCTCATAGCGGTGAGTGAACGGAATTGATGGTGCAAAGTAGATACGCCCATCCGTGCCATGGCCGCGAGTTCCTCAACGCGCAGCGGTTTGGCATAATTCATCCTCAGCCATTCAACCGCCTTGGCCGTCCGGTGACTCTGCTCGCCCAGCGTAGCGATGGCGCGGAGATGCTTTCCCTGCGGGCTGCGCAGCAACCGATAGATGATTTCGCGCTGGATCAAGCTGCTGAGAATAGGAATGTCCTGGGGCGCATCTATGAGACCGACAAGCCTCGAACACGCGTCCAAAAGATCTAGCGAAGTGACGCCCACCGCCATGGCGCGGGCGTCGGCCGATTCCTCCCGCAGATGAAATTCTTGCTGAGAGAGAATTTCTCGAACTGCCGGCATTTCCAGTTTGAGAATCAAGCCAAGGAGCGGCTCTTTTTCTGTCGCCGAAATCACCTGGCTCACAACCGGAAGATCGACAGAGGTCAAGAGGAAGTTCGAACTGTCACATACATACGTCGTCTTGCCAACGTTGATGCGTTTCTGTCCCTGCAGAAAAACAACCAGGCTTGGCTCATAGGCGGCCGAAGCGCATGCAGTGGTGACGGAGCGGCGATAGAGGCGCAGACCGGGAACTTGAGTGAGAGCATCTCCTTCTACAATGGTTCGATCGGCAATTTTTCCGGCCAGCTCTTTGCGCGCATCAATCAGGCTTCGACTTTCGGTTGCAGCCCTGTGTTTCATGCCTTTCACAACGGTTGAGCCCTCCAAATCCAAGTTAACGCGAAATTCACTTACCTGTGCACAAAAATCCACGCATCGGCAGAATTAGGCAATATATTGGCAGGATCGGGATACCGCTCCGACACCCCCATTCCGTAGTCTGATTCCGAGCACGATGCTCCCCAAAATCGAAGAAGTTGAGGACTAACCCATGTACAAGGCAAAAGCTTACTCTGTCGCCAGTGCAACATCGCAGTTCGCTTCTAACACGATTACGCGACGGGAACCCGCCGAGCATGACGTTCAGATCGAGATCCTGTTTTGTGGCATCTGCCACTCCGATCTGCACCAGGCGCGCAACGAGTGGAAAGAAGTGATGCCCACGGTCTATCCATGCGTTCCAGGCCATGAGATTGTCGGCCGCGTCACTAAGGTCGGCTCAGCGGTAACCAAGTTCAAGCCGGGAGATCTTGCCGCGGTCGGCTGCCTGGTGGACACGGACGGCACCTGCCCCGAGTGCAAGGCGGGCTTTGAGCAGTTCTGTCCGAATATGACTCTTACCTACAATTTTCCCGACAAGCACACGGGAGGCGTAACGTACGGCGGCTACTCCGACAGCATTGTTGTGACTGAGCGCTTTGTGCTCCGCGTCCCATCGAACCTCGATCTAGCTGGAGCCGCGCCACTGCTTTGCGCCGGCATCACAACCTACTCGCCCATGCGGCACTGGGGAGTAACTAAGGGCAAGAAAGTCGGAGTGGTCGGTCTCGGCGGACTGGGCCACATGGGCGTCAAGTTCGCGCACGCCTTCGGAGCCCACACCGTAGTGTTCACCACTTCGCCCGACAAGAAGGATGATGCGTTGCGCCTTGGCGCCGATGAGGTGGTCGTCTCGAAAAATGCGGGTGAAATGGCGAAACACGCCGGCAGCTTCGACTTTATCCTCGACGCTGTCGCCGCTGATCATGACATCAACGCTTACATTCAGTTGCTGCGCCGTGATGGAAACATCACCATGGTAGGCGCCCCCAATAAGCCTCTGCCCGTCGCCGTTTTCGGGCTCATCTTCGGACGTCGAAGCCTCTCTGGTTCCCTTATTGGCGGTCTGCCAGAAACCCAGGAGATGCTCGACTTTTGCGGCAAGCACAACATAACTTCAGACGTTGAGGTTATCTCCATCCAGAAGGTCAACGAAGCCTATGAGAGACTGCTCAAGTCGGACGTGAAGTACCGTTTTTCGATCGACATGGCTTCGCTCAAGTCGGAGTAGTGATAAAGAGCAATTCCAAGATCCAAACTGGTCCGGACAATCAGCAGGCCGCACAAATGCTAGCGTAGAAGCCTGAATTGTTTCCATCCGAGGAACAACCGAACTTCATCGCCTCAAAGAGAACATGGGAGATATCAAGAATGGAAATCAAACGTAGCGGCTCCCAACCATCAGGAAAGGGGCCGGCAGACTGGTTCACGGGCACCGTGCGCGTCGACCCACTTTTCACGGCACCCGATCCGGCGCGCGTCGTTGGTGCGCATGTCACATTCGAGCCCGCTGCACGAACTGCATGGCATACCCACCCGCTAGGCCAAACGCTCATCGTCACGTCGGGTTGCGGCAGAGTGCAGCACTGGGGCGGCCCGATCGAAGAAATTCGACCCGGAGATGTCATCTGGTTTGCACCCGGAGAGAAACATTGGCATGGTGCGGCGCCAACAACGGCGATGACTCACATCGCGATTCAAGAGAGGCTCGATGGCAAAACCGTCGATTGGATGGAGAAAGTGAGCGACGAACAATACCAGTCTTAGTTCGGAAAAGGGAAATATACTCCGATTGAATTCGCGGATCAGTCCCTCCTCCGCAGAGGCGATCTTCGATGCGTGCCTTTGCGAATCGATAAATTCAGTAAAAATCAAGCCGTGACCGGGTCGTCACAGCGAGGCGAACAGGCTCTTCCGGAAAAACGCGCCTTTCAACTTTGCTATCGAAAGGTTGCGAAATCTACTTGTCGAAGATGTCCTGCTGTCGATTACAATCCCTAACACCCGGACAGAAACGAATTCGAGTATTTCCCCAACCGTGTATGACGAGTTTTCGAATGCCTGTCCGGCGCAGAAGCCTAACAGAGCGGCAGACCAATAAATTGCAAGAGGAGCTACTCATGGAGATCGTTTCAGTCGGACCGGAATGGTCGCAAAAGGTTGTTTGCGGAAGTTGCAAGAGCACACTGAAAATCGCGCAAACCGACCTTGGCTGGTTCAAAAAGACAAACTGGGACAGAGGACACCTTGGTCTGCGTTGCGGACACTGCAAGACAGCAATTCTGTTTGACTCGACTCTTATTGATGGAAAAGACCGTGAGTGGGTTTTTGCAGAATGCGATTACCCTCCAATTCACATCAGTCAATCCCTCAAAAACAAGAAAGTCGAAAGCATCTAGCGGATCACTGGACGTCGCGACCCGAACCTGTAATGGAAGATTCCACCGGATTCGTTGTCCGGAGTGTGCCGGATGATTCGTTTCCAGTGTCAGGGTTCGCGGTCACCTTTGGTCAGCTGGATGCACTCTTTCTTCGATTGCTCGCAACTCCTGAGCTGAGGCCGCAGATCTACTGACTCGATGCCGACCATGAGGCATCCGAGGTCGCGATTGACCTCACAGTCCAGGCAACTCATGCGTATCCTCCACAACCTCCCGGGGTCCCGTCTCTTCGTCGATCGTTTGAAAAATGCTCTGGACGGGCATGCCAGCCGGCTCTTCCCCTTTCCATCCCGTGAGACATTCGGCGACGCATTAATTGATATGCGGTGATGCAAATCACCTCAGTGGGTATTTGGCTGCCGATTTGGGGCGTTGGGATTGTTCTCATCCGATCCGATCTCCAGGTATTTCCCTGCCCACTTCATTGGCCAGTTGCATTGCTGCTAGCTCCTTGGAAAAATGTTTCGTTTTGGTATGTGATGCACATCATATGAGCCTCAACAATCCACATCCAAACGCCTTAGCAAATACGTGATTACCATCACAGTCAACCGTCATTGCAAATGCCTAACTTCCTTTTTGTTCCACCTTGCTCTGCATCAGCGTTTTTGGGCAACCGCGGAACCAGTTCTAAAACGCGAAGGATTGATCCGCGCGAATCCACGAATGACGAGGGGAAGCACGATGGCACTGGCAGAGGAAGTTTTTGGGTTTTATATTCCGACAGTCTCACTTATGGGAGTGGGCTGTGCGAAAGAGGCTGGAGTACAGGCAAAGGCTTTGGGCGCAACGAACATGTTGATCGTTACGGATGCTGGCATGAATAAGCTTGGCGTAGCCAACCAGATCAAGGAAATGATAGAGAGTGCCGGTCTTCGCGCCGCGATTTACGACGGTGCGGAGCCTAACCCAACTGACATCAATGTCCATAACGGCGTCAAGGCCTATCTGGAGAATCAATGCGACGGCATCGTCTCGTTGGGCGGAGGCAGTTCGCATGACTGCGGTAAGGGCATTGGCCTCGTCGTCTCCGGCGGCGGCCACATTCGCGACTACGAAGGCGTCAACAAGTCTTCGCGCTCCATGCCCCCGTTCCTGGCCATCAACACCACCGCCGGCACCGCCAGCGAGATGACGCGCTTCTGCATCATCACCAACACCGACACACACGTCAAAATGGCCATCGTCGACTGGCGCGTAACTCCGAATGTCGCAATCAATGACCCTGTCCTGATGGCAGGTATGCCCCCGGCGCTTACTGCGGCCACTGGCATGGACGCTCTTACCCACGCCATCGAAGCGTACGTGTCCACCATCGCCACTCCGATCACGGACGCATGCGCGATCAAGGCCATCGAACTCATCCGCGACTACCTGCCCTCCGCCGTCGCCAACGGCCGGAACATGGAAGCCCGCGACCGCATGGCGTATGCCGAATACCTTGCCGGCATGGCCTTCAATAACGCCAGCCTCGGCTACGTGCATGCCATGGCGCATCAGCTCGGCGGTTTCTACAATCTGCCTCACGGTGTCTGCAACGCCATCCTGCTTCCCTCGGTCTGCGACTTCAACCTCATCGCATGCCCCAAGCGCTACAAGAACATCGCCGTCGCACTCGGGCAGGATGTCACCGGCCTCTCGGATCTTGATGCCGGTGCCAAGGGCATCCAGGCCATTCGCCAGCTTTCGGCTCTTCTCGGCATTCCTTCCGGCCTCACGGAGCTTGGTGTCCGCGAAGACGATCTCGAGATTATGGCGACCAACGCAAAGAAAGACGCCTGCCAGCTCACCAATCCGCGCACCGCAACTCTGCAGGAAGTGATTCGCATTTATATGTCGGCAATGGGGACGCACGCTGTCGGTGCGCAGAACATACGGGCCGTTGCATAGCCAAACATCCAGCACTCTTCGAACCAAGATGCCATTAGGAGTGTCGTGGAACCGGAGAGAGTTGGGCCTTAGCGTGCGCACCAGGAGGAAGATTTGAAGAGTGTATTCGTAATAGGGGCTGGGCCGGCCGGTCTGTTCGCCGCACAGAAGATGGCCTTGGCGGGGCATGAAGTTTTCCTTTTCAATCGCGATATCAAACCGGGTGGACTTGCCGAGTATGGCATTTACCCAGTGAAGACGACTATGAAGGTCGGCTTGCGCAAGCAGTTTTCCAAGGTGCTTTCGCTTCCCAATCTTCACTACTTCGGCAACGTCAAGATCGGCTCGGAATACGACGTCACGCTGGACGATCTGAAAGCACTGGCGCCTTCTGCATTGGTAGTTGCGTGTGGAGCGCAAGGCTATAACAAGCTCAATCTTTCCGGCGAGAACGCCAGGGGCGTTTACTCCGCTAAAGACTTCGTCTACCACTACAACCAACTGCCTCCTTACGCTTCGGATGACTTCTCCACCGGAAAACGCATCGCGGTGGTGGGAATGGGAAACGTGGCGGCCGATATCATGCGATGGCTGCTGCAGGATAGCCCGACACGGCGAACCGAAGAAGTTATCGTGGTGGCACGCCGCGGACCGTATGAAGCCAAATTCAGCCAAAAGGAACTTGGCCACGTTGAGACTCACATGGATCGCGGCGAATTCATACAGGAACTGGAACGCGTAAAAACGCGTTGCGTTGCCTGCGATCAGGATGTGTCGATGGAGAAAATCGGCGAGGCGACGTTTCCTGGCTTGCGGAAAGACGATCACGTAAAGAACTCGCCGAAGCTGACCTTCCGTTTTCTCTGCTCGCCCAAAGAGATCATCGTGGGGCCGGATGGCAGAATCAGGCAATTGGTAGTGACGGAAAACGATCTGGTGATGCGCGGCGACGGCAGTACCGGAGCAAAGGCTACCGATAAGACTGCAGTTCTCGACGTGGATACCTTGATCTTCGCAATCGGAGACAAACACGATCCGGGATTGGGATTGCCGATGGGGCCGGATGGGTATGCGACCAAGCCAAATATCGAGTCCCCGTCGGAGCCGGTATACGAGATGTGGGATCCTCAGACGGCCAAGTCGCTCGATGCGATTTATGTTGCGGGCTGGGCCAGGCGCGCCAGCACGGGTTTGGTCGGCATCGCGCGGCACGATGGCGAAAATGCCGCTGGTAAGGTCATTGAATACCTGAGGACCGAGCCCGAGAAGGACTCGCTTGATGCCTTCAAGGTAGAAGCTTTGCTCAAAAGCAAGGGCCTCTATCCAGTAAACAAGAACGATCTCCTCGCCCTCGCACAGGTTGAAGAGCGCGAAGCGAAGGCACGGAACCTGGTTAGTTTCAAGCACTCCGATAACAGCGCAATGCTGAGCGCCATCGCGGAGTATTGGGCAGCAGCGGCCAACATGGCCCAGGCCGCAATAGAGCCATTAGCGGCTTCGGAAGCGTGGGCAACGGAACCTCTCGAAGTGCTTTCGGCAGGAGATTGACGTGGCCGGCAGCGTCCGCCCAGGCTGCGACTGCTCGGATTTCTGCCGGTAGTAGACCAGTTTTACGGCGCATGATTTGCAGGCGCCTCAACAATTTTGCATTCGGCGTCTTTTCTTGGAACTAATGAAATGCCTCCGAGCAAAGGAGAGAAAGAACATGGAAACAGCAGCAGGTCAGTCATCGATTCACGACGCGCTTGAGGTTCTTCACAAGTCTGGCGTCAAGTCAAGATACGACAACTTCATTGGAGGCAAATTTGTACCGCCCACTACGGGCCGTTACTTTGTAAGCCACAGTCCGATCAACCAGGAACCGATTTGCGAGTTTGCACGCTCCGGGGCAGCCGATGTGGAATTGGCTTTGGATGCCGCGCATGCCATCAAGGAACAGTGGGCACAGACTTCCCCCGTCGATCGCGCCACGGCTCTTCTGAAGATCGCGAGCGTGCTCGAAGAGAATCTGGAGACCCTCGCGCTTGCGGAAACCCTCGACAACGGCAAGCCCATTCGCGAGACGCGGAACGCCGACATTCCCCTGGTCATCGACCACTTCCGCTACTTTGCCGCCTGCATTCGCGCCGAAGAAGGGCGCTTGACAGACATCGACAAAGACACCATCGCCTATCACTTCAAGGAACCTCTGGGAGTCGTCGGCCAGATCATTCCCTGGAACTTTCCGCTGCTGATGGCAGCCTGGAAACTAGCTCCCGCCATCGGCGCCGGCAACTGCGTAGTCATCAAGCCGGCATCGAACACCCCATTGAGCATCATGATTTTTGCGCAACTGGTGGGCGGACTGCTGCCTCCGGGCGTGCTGAACGTTATCAGCGGACCCGGTGGAGAGATGGGTAAGTCCCTGGCTTCCAACAAGCGCATCAACAAGATCGCATTTACCGGCGAAACCACCACCGGCCGCCTGATCATGCAGTACGCATCCGAACCGATCATCCCTCAGACCCTGGAGTTGGGCGGCAAGTCACCTAATATCTTCTTCGCCGACGTGATGGACGCTGATGACGACTTCCTTGACAAGGCGCTCGAGGGTTTTGCGCTGTTCGCCTTCAACAAGGGCGAGGTTTGCACCTGTCCGTCTCGCGCGCTAGTTCAGGAGTCGATCTACGACAAGTTCATGGAGCGCGCCGTTGCTCGCGTTGCCAAGATCAAGGTGGGAAATTCGCTGTTGCCTTCGACTCAGATGGGGCCGCAGGTGTCGAAGGATCAAATGAACTCGATCCTCAACTACATCAAGATCGGAAAGGAGGAGGGCGCAAAATGCCTGACGGGCGGCGATCGGGCTCATCTTGGCGGCGACCTGGAGAACGGCAACTTCCTGCAGCCGACCGTCTTCTCCGGCAATAACAGCATGCGCATTTTTCAGGAGGAGATCTTCGGGCCGGTTCTTTCGGTCACGAAATTCAAGAACCTCGAGGATGCTATCAGGATCGGCAACGATACGATCTACGGCTTGGGTGCCGGCGTATGGTCGCGCAACTCGAACAACCAGTATCGCGTGGGACGAGAGATCAAAGCTGGCCGCTGCTGGACCAACTGCTACCACCTGTATCCCGCCGGCGCCGCGTTCGGCGGCTACAAGGAGTCCGGTTTCGGCCGCGAAACGCACAAGATGATTCTCGATCACTATCAACAGACCAAGAACCTGCTTGTGAGCTATAGCCCGAAGGCCCTGGGCCTCTTCTAATAAGCCTTTGCAGAGCGGCTCGTCTGACGATTCAGTCAGATGAGCCGCGGAAGCGCGGGCCGTCTGCAGAAAGTCTCTGGATCCGGAACTTCTATTCCTTTAGCGCCGCTGCTCAAGCTGTTTCAAGGCTTTCGCAGCGGCGCGATGTTTTGCACTTTCTCGGTGGATACAGTCCTGCCGCCATTGGTTTCGTGCATCTGGCATTGCGACCAGTTCTTCTACCTTCACAAACTGATCCACTACCCCGGGATTCCGAGCGAGCGGAGGCCTGAAGGACATACCGTTGCCTGAATAACTGGGCTCGTCGTCGTCATTTGGCACTTGAGAGGGCAATACAACCTCGGCATTTTGCGCGACAACTCCAATCTACCGATGCGACGATTTGGAGTGCCACTATGATGGAGGCATGATTGCGGCCAGGATCGATCAGATTCCGCGCTTGGCGGGGGAGTACGGAGTAAAGCCTATCTCCATCGCCACGTGCTTCGTGCTGGTGGCTCTGCTGTGGACCTTTCCACTGCAGCACGTGATCGCTTACCCGTTCGTGTTTCTGTTCTTCGGTGCCGTAATGGGCAGTGCCTGGTTTGGGGGAGCCATGGCCGGCTTCATTGCTGTCATTGAATCCTCGCTTCTCATCACTTATTTCTTTATTCCTCCCTTGTACTCGATCACCGTCGCTAAGGAGTCCCAAAGCTTTCTCGCCGCTTTCATTCTGTGTGCGTTCGCAATTTCGATAGTCAGCTCTGCGCGTAAACGCGCGGAAAACGCCGTTCGAACAGCGAAAGATGAACTTGAAGCCAAGGTGAGTGAGCGAACGGCCGAATTGGAACGCTCGAATCTCGAAATTCAGGAAAGCGAGCGCCAACTTCGCAGTCTGACCGAAGCGATTCCGCAGCAGATCTGGCGAGCAGATTCGACTGGTCGCATCGAATATTGCAATCAGCATCTGCGCGAGTATGTGGGTGCCAAAGATGAATCGATCACTGGAGACTTCTTTTTCAACATCCTTCACCCTGAAGATGCGGCGCTTTTCAGGCAAGGTTGGGAATCTGCATTGGTGGGAGGCGGCCGCTTCGAAGTAAAGGTGAGAGTGCGAGGCGCGGAGGGATCGTTCCGCTGGTACCTCGTCCGAAGTATTCCGCAGCGGTCAGAAGATGGTAATATCGCGCGTTGGTACGGTATCCATATCGATATTGAAGAACAGCATCGAGCGCAACAGAGTCTGGTTCTTGCCCAGGACGATCTGGCACGTCTGTCGCGGACACTCAGTCTGGCCGAGATGGCGGCTTCGATCGCGCACGAGCTTAATCAGCCGCTAACTGCTGTGGTCACGCATGCCTATGCGTGCAGAGAGTGGCTCAGCAGCAATCCGGCAAATCTTGAGAGAGCCGCATCCACCGCGGAGAAAATCGTACACGAAAGCACTCGCGCAAGCGCAGTCGTAAAGCGCGTGCGGGCGCTATTCAGAAAAGAAGGGACTGAGAGGCAGTCGATTAATTTAAACCAATTGGCTCGGGAACTTGCTCGACTGCTTCGCGACGAATTGATCCGGCGGGAAATCACCATTCGCATGCTCCTGGATCTTAATTTGCCAGAGATCGAAGCGGATCCGGTGCAAGTGCAGCAGGTCCTGCTTAACCTAGCAACCAATGCGATGGACGCCATGATGACGGTTGCGGGAGCACGCGAGCTTACGATCCGGTCGGAGAGGCTCGGAGCAGATGAGATTGCCATCACCATCGACGACAATGGCCCCGGCGTCTCAGCAGAGATTGTGAACAGAATCTTTGAACCCTTTTTCAGTACCAAAGAGCAAGGGACGGGTATGGGGCTCGCGATATGCCGCAGCATCATTGAGGCCCACGATGGTCGCATCTGGGCTGAGAACCTGAATCCCGTGGGCGCGCGGTTCAAATTCACTCTCGGAACGAAGGCATGATGACGGAGACCGTGTTCATTGTGGATGACGACGCTTCGATATGCGAGGGGCTGTCGAACCTGCTCGATTCGGTCGGCATATTGACAGAACAGTATTCCTGCGCCGAATCGTTTTGGGAGAACTGGAACGAGTCACGCGCAGGTTGTATGCTGCTGGACGCGCGACTGCCCGGGGCTAGCGGCGTCGAGTTTCAGGAGCGACTGCGAAGGCTGGGGGTTGGATTGCCGATCATCTTCATGACTGCGCACGGAGACGTACCGATGGTGCGCAAGGTGATGAAGGCAGGAGCGATTGAGTTTTTGACGAAACCGTTCCAAAAGCAGGAGCTGCTACATGCTGTGGAGCAAGCGTTCGAGCAGGACCGGGCACGCCGTCAAGAAGACTCCATTGTCGGCCTGATCAAGACGCGAATCAACTCGCTCACCGATCGCGAGCGCGAAGTAATGGCCATGGTGACTGCGGGCTTTTTGAATAAACAAATCGCCGCGGAGCTGAACCTAAGCGAAATCACCGTAAAGGTCCATCGCAGGCGCGTGATGGAGGGCATGCAGGCTGGTTCCCTGGCCGAGCTAGTGAAGATGTGTGAACGCGCCAAATTCCCCTCCTGGACTGCTCCCATCTAATCGCCGAAACCGAATGTCTCTTCGCGCGAAAGCCGGCAGAGCAGATCGTTCTCCAGACAGAAGCGCAGCCCGACAAGCTTGGCCCTCATGGCAAGGGAATGTGTGCCGCGGAATTCGCTGTCCTGTCGCCGGACTTTTCCGATGATGATCAGTTCACGGGGACGAGCAGAGTTGTCACGAAAGACTCGCAGGCGCGCCGTCGCGAGATTGGGAATCGAGACAAAGAGCAACGAACGAATATCGATGGCATCCTTAAGCGCTTGGAGCGAGGCGTGACGCCGTCCAATTTCGCGCGAGAGGTCCGCATCCCATGAGTCGGGATCGCGTGCGATCAAGTCACACTCCGCCGCATCTTCGTTTATCCGAAACTGGAGCAGGCGAAGCGGTGCTCGCGAAAGCGCGCCGAAGCGCAACTGGATGCGAAATTGACGAAGAAACTGGCCAACACCACCAATTTGCTGTGTCAGCCCCCACCTACCCTTGGACCACCAGTCTCGCCCATCCGGATCGGAGTGGGCAATGAGAGAACTGAATGACATAAGAGAATCTCCGCCCGTCATGACTTCCACAAGACTTGTTCGCATCTCTCTTCATCTCTCTGGCACACTGCATTCCGATGTGCCAAAGAGATGAATCGACTTCGTATTAGCTTCGTGAAACGGCTCTAATGCGGAATTCGTTAGATGGCCGCTTGATCTCGCTCCTTGCTACGAATGCGAATAGCTCCGCCAACGGCGTACAGAAAGATCTTGCCGTCCCCGATCTTTCCGGTATAGGCAGCGTTGGAAATGGCTTCGACGGCACGCTCGACCGTTTCGTCCACCAGAACCAGTTCCACCTTGATTTTGGGAAGGAGATCGACGTCGTACTCTCTTCCACGGAAGACCTCCGTGTGACCCTTCTGCCGCCCGCGGCCGCGAACCTCCGACACGGTCATGCCCTCCACCCCCATCTCAATCAAGGCGGCTTTCACTGCCTCGAATTTGTTGGGCCGAACGATTGCTTCGATCTTCGTCATAAACCCTCGCTTTCTCGATCAATCGCCTGTTGTGGAAACGCGTCGTAGCGAAGTCATCTCGTGCGCAGGCGCGTGGCCGGTAACATCCTTCGGCATGCCAGCCGGCGCTGCCAAAGATGAGATGACATACTCCGGATAGGCCGAGATTCCATGCTCGTGGAGATCTAGCCCATAGAGTTCACCCTCCTCTGAAACGCGAAGCGTTCCCGTCAGGTTCACCAGGTACATCAGCACCATTGCAACGCCAAAGGTAGCGGTTGTGACAATGGCGCTGCCAATGAATTGCGCTTTGAGCAAGGTGAATCCGCCGTGATAGAAAAGACCGGCGAGAGGAACTGAATTATCGGGACCCGCGGGACCGGAGGCGCCGTATTTCCCGCATGCAAACAGACCGAGCGATAAGGTGCCCCAAATACCACAGATGCCGTGCACCGGAACCGCGCCGATAGGATCGTCGATGCGCAGCCACTCCAGCAATTCAACGCCCATGCACACCACGACGCCCGCGACTCCACCGAGGACGATGGCGCCCGTGGGAGTTACCCAGTAACAGGGACACGTAATGGCGACGAGACCGGCTAGAAATCCGTTGACCGTGAATCCGACATCCCATTTCTTACTCAGGAAGTATGCGTACATCATGGCTGTGAGCCCGGCAGCACAAGCCGCAAGCGTGGTGTTTGCCGAGACGCGGCCAATGCCGACAAAGTCCATTGCGGAAAGTGTTGAGCCGGGATTGAACCCATACCAGCCGAACCACAGGATCAGTCCGCCAGAAGCGGCGATGGTCAGGTCGTGTGGAAGCATGGGAGCTCCACCGTCGCGCTTGAATTTGCGACCTAGCCGCGGACCGAGAACAATAGATCCAGCCAACGCAATGAATCCTCCGATCGTGTGCACGACCGTAGAGCCGGCGAAATCATGAAAGCTTTGTCCAAGATTGGGCAGGAAATACCCGGTCGCACCCATAGTCGCGAGGAAGCCATCCGGACCCCACGCCCAATGGCCAATGATGGGATAGATGAAACCGGAAACGCCGACGGAATAAAGCAGGTCGCCGACAAAACCGGTTCGGCCAATCATTGCGCCGGAGGTGATGGTGGAGCAGGTATCAGCGAATGCAAACTGGAAAATCCAGACGGCGAGAAACGCCACGCCGGTGGACTCATACGTTTCCGGCGCTCCCTGCAGGAAGAACCAGTGATAGCCGATGAAGCCGTTGCCATGACTGAACATGAATGCAAAGCCGATGGCATAGAAGAGAATGCCGCACAGGCACGTATCGACGATGCACTCCATCAACACGTTTACGGTTTCGCGCGAGCGGCAGAATCCGGCTTCCAGCATGGTGAAACCAACCTGCATGCCAAAGACAAGGAAGGCCGCAATCAATGTCCATGCGGTGTTCACGGGGTTGACGATGTCAGCGGCTTTCATTGGACTGTCGGCCGCATATACTTTCGCAAAAAAGACGCTGGCGACTCCGGCCATGATCAGCAGGGTCAAACCTACGCCTGCGAGTTTGCCCACCAGAACTGTGGCGCCATACCGCTGCCACATCGGCTGCCGGAGACGTTCTCCAAGCCGCGATAGCTTCTGCGAAAAAGACAAGGCTTTCCCTCGCCGCGCTTTGGGTTTCATCGTAGCTCCTCCATTCGATTTGGTGATTCTTGTAACTTCCAAACTGCGCGAGATGCTGCAAGCTACACTTCACCGCTGGCCCGATGAGGTCTTGTGCGGTGGATTCGGTTGCAACTTGGCTTACAGATTCAAACGAGAAGGGAACCTGCTCGTTTGCTTGGCGGATAGACCGGTGCGTGACTGAAATGTAGCGCGATGAGAACCGTCAGCACAACTATACCTTGGTATAACTAGTGCCCCTCGCCGACGTTTCCTATACTTCTGCTACTTCGAAATTGAACGAAAGGCTTTTTGATGGAATCGGAAAGGATCTGCGCTTACACGATGGCTCACTCACTGATGGTTCTGGCGATACGCTTGGTCGAAATCCTGTTCTTTACAGGACTGGTCGGTTGCATATCTGTAGTCACCATCAGCTGGATATCTATCTTCAGAGATGGTTTCTCTGACCCTGAAACACACAAGCCGACTCTCATTGATCGGCCCTTCATCGGTTCGATGAAGGATAGCCTTCGACTCGCCTGTCAGGTTTCCGATGGATCAACAACGTTGATAGTCCCTGAAGCCTCATCGTTATTTCAGTTGGAAAAGGCTCCTTTCCTGATAGGTCTCTTGGAGGGTGCGTTTGGTGCAAATCCCACGGCGCCTCGCCGGAATCTGGCGGGCTTTACCACCCGAAGATTATGTAGCGAAAGCTAGCGCGGAGCCGACTCGGAAGAAGGTTGAGGGTCTTTTTGCGCATTGCTTTGCACGGCAAGCCCGGCAGCCTTCTCCGCCTGCTTGCGCTTATGGTGGCGCACAATATCCGGCCAGAACTCGATGAGCTCCGCGCCCACAATCCCTTCCAGGGATACAGTCAGTCCGTCAGTGATGGTGTCGCTGACAGTCCGGTAGGAGGCGGGATAATAGGAGCGGGATATGGCTGATCCTATGAGATTACCTCCGACGTTGGCGTAGTTCGGCCCCCATTTTCCGTTGTCGCGCTTACACCAGAAGGTACTCGACGCTGCCCAAAGAGCGCGCTTTGTAAAACTGCCGGTGCCCTTCTGGAAGTAGCGCGGATCTTCCTTCAACAAAACCGGCAAAACCGCATTGCCGAAAAAATTGCCGATGAAGGCGTCTGTGTATGCGGCCCCGTAGCGCTTCGCATAGCCTTCGGCACCTTGTCCCCACTCTGGATAGCTGTCGTCTGCCTGTCCAATCCCGGCGACGGCGCCCGCCAGCAAGAACGGCCACGGGTCCGTCGAACTCTTGAAGAAAAGCTGGAATTTCTGTCCCGGAGAGAGAGGAACAGCGTTCTGGTTTCTGGTGGTGTTGAAAGTCGCCATGACGCCCATCACCCGCTGGTGCTCCTGCTGCTTGAGCTGCTCCTCTGCCTGGTCGTGCTGGCTCTTGTCAGCGGCGGACTGCTGGGACGAAGACTGGGAACCGGTGTTGTCTTGTGCATCAGTACGGCTCGTGGGGAATAGCTGAGCGAGAGGGCCAGACAAAGTGACGTCCGACTGCGGTTGGGGAACTTCGGGAAATTCTGAGATGGTGGCTTCAGAAGGCTTGATTGGGCCCTGTAGATCGACCGCTGCCTGTCCAGAAAATTGGGCCGGCAACGCAAACAACATCAGTCCCGCCGCGAGCGTTGCGCGGAAGAGGCAAGAACCAAAGTACATCCATCCACCGATCTTAAAGAGCGGCCCGCCCTGGCAGTTTATTTGCAAGGCCGAGTGGACCTTGAGACCAGTTTCTATGGTAAAGCACCCCTAAAAAAACCCTGCTCTGCCTGACAGGCGATGCTTACTGACCCGATACTCCTGGCTATAGGTTTTGACGCGAATTTCTAAAGGCCGATACAGCATTTGCGATCAAAAATCCGAATCAAGGAATCTTCCATTGCACCAATTTTGCAGCAACTCTCAGATACAAGCCAATCGGGCATGGTACGGAGGCCGCCAGATTTACACTTCAAAAGAACTTGTATGAAAGCAAGGGACGATGTATGAAGTTGATGTTGCCCTTCCCTTTTGCGCCATCTCGATGGAGTGGGGGGTGACAATCGTCCAGGAGGGTTGATTGTGAAGAATCCTTATGCAGTTTCAAGGCGTGAGTTCTTAATCCAGGCTGCTGCTTCGGGATTGATTCTCGCGAATTCCGGTGAAATCGGCGCCGAGGCACAGAAGCCGTCTGGTAAGCAGTTCGACCCTGACCAGGCGTTGCATGAACTCCTTCAGGGCAACCAACGCTTCAAGAACGGGCAAACGACGGGTCCGCGGCGAAGTCCGGCGGATTTTCGCGGGCTCGCGGCAGCTCAGTATCCTGAGGCGATAATCGTAAGTTGTGCGGATTCCCGAGTGGCTCCCGAGATTCTGTTCGATGTCGGTCTGGGCGACATCTTTGTCATACGCGTAGCCGGAAATGTGGTCAGCGGCGCGGGAGTTACCGTCAAAGGCAGCATTGAGTATGCAGTTGCTGAATTGAATGCTCCTCTCATCATGGTCCTCGGACACAGCGGCTGCGGAGCCGTAAAGGCTGCCAAGCAACATATTGATGCCAAGGATTCGTTACCAGGCGCAATCGACGGCTTGGTGGAACTGGTCAAGCCCGCCGTAACACAAAGCAAGGGAGATCCGGGCGATCCACTGGAAAACGCGATTCGCAAGAATGTGGAGATCGGCGTCGGGGTGCTGAAGAACCTTGAACCGATCCTGGCCCCGAAAGTGAGAGACGGCAGGCTCAAAGTGGTTGGTGCTGTGTACGACCTCCGTACGGGGGAAGTGAAACTGGTATAGCTATCGAAGCAATAACGGACAGCGGTCAATGACCTGGGAGTGCGCATCTATTGAGCGTTGAGACCTGGGGAAGGAGATTCACCATGGAGACAAAGATGCATCCCGAGGTCATGCCACCGGAAACCCATGTCCAATCCAGCGAGTCGAGCACAACATCGGGCCAGCGTTTTTCGCCGAAGACGCTCATCCTTGCGTTTGCGATCGCCGTCGTCTCTGACGCGGTATCGTTCTTTTTGGCACTGACGCCACCCTTTCAGTGGACCGCCGACCTGGTAACAGCGCTCCTGCTTTTTGCAATCCTTGGTCGGCAATGGATCTTGCTCCCCGGCCTAATCATGGAAGCTGTCCCTGGTTTCTCCATATTTCCTATTTGGCTTCTCGTGGTGGGGGCAGTCGCCTACACGGGGAAAGTGCAACGAAAACGCTGAACTTAAATGGGTGATGATGAGCGCGCTACTGATCCAACGCCGGCTGCCGTGTCTCACCACATGGTTTTGCACTGCGATTGCCTGAGCGGCGCAGTCGGGACACGCTCTGCTGCGAAAAACGATATGTCGCGATGTTCAGGGCGAGAACCGTCAACCTTGCTGGCCGCAGGCTCCCGCGGATCGTTTTTACACCCTCTGTCAGTTTTGCCAGTGTCCCAGGCCAATACATCCTTCTAGACTCCACATTTCAGGACAGGTGCGGCAGCCGGATTTTCTTGGCGAGTTGGCTGATTTGGAGAGCTGCGCAATGCGCGGCTTGTGGGTCCGAGCTTCTTGTGTGGGACGGCAACTCAAGCCGATCCAAGGTTCCAAACGGGGCAGGATGGCATTCGTGAGCACGTGGAGACCGATCAATTCAGTCCTCCGCGAGGAGGATATATGGCAATAGCAAAGCTCCTACCCCGTCAGAAATTTGACTTGGGGCAGACCATGGAATCGTGGGAAGTTCGGCGCGCAGAAGGTAAGGCGCTTCGCAAGCTCGCTACGCTCGAGTCGCATGCAACCTACACCCCCGGAAAGAACCGGCCGGACCCGCTGAAGTTGCTGGCCAAAAGCAATATTGGCCGTCAACCCCATCTCATCCCTCTGCGCATGGGGCGTATGGCATCCTCGTCTTTTGCCTTCCTGCGGGGATCGGCATGTGTGATGGCCTCAGACCTCTCGAGGTCACCCATCAGCGGTATCCCTGTCATTCTGGACGGCGATGCTCACATTAACAATTTTGGTATGTATGGTACCCCGCAGCGCGAAGTGGTTTTCGACCTGAACGATTTCGATGAAGCGACCGTGGGTCCCTGGGAGTGGGATCTGAAGAGAATGGTTGCCAGCGTCAATCTTGCGGGCCGCCAAAATGGGCTGAATCGGCGAGAGCGGGCGGCTGCGGTAAAGCGAGGAGTCGAAGGCTACCGATTCAACGTCAATCGCCTGCAGAAGATGGGTGTTTTGGACGTCTGGTACTTGCATGCCTATCCCGGACGCGACAATCCTCTTGTGAAGGTCGATCCTAAATCGAAAGCAGTCTTTTCAAAAACGATGGCCAAGGCGCTTTCCACAGACAATCACGCCCTGTTGCCGAAGGTCGCAGATCGGAGAAGCAACGGAGAATGGACTTTCCGAAACGACCCTCCTGTCCTCACCACCATAAGCAAACAAACAAAAGCGAAAGTAACCGAGGCTTTGAACCACTATTCCATGAGCATCGGCCTGGAGCGACGCCTGATGCTCGGGCGTTATCACATCGCTGACATCGGACACCGAGTGGTCGGGATCGGTTCCGTGGGTACCCGGGCATACCTGGCCCTGCTGTTCGGAATCGGGGACGACGATCCCTTGTTCCTGCAGGTGAAGGAATGCGTTCCGGCCGCTCACGCTCCTTATCTGCCGCAACTCCAAAAAGACTTTCGCAACGATGGGCTCAGAGTGGTGATCGGACAACGGGCGCTGCAGGCTTCTTCTGATCCGATGCTGGGGTACACCGAGATCGACGGGCGGCCATACCTTGTACGGCAAATGAAAAATCTCAAGGCTTCCGTTCCCGTCGAGTTTCTAACGGGTGCATCGTTTAACTTTTACGCGTGGCTTTGTGGCGCGATCCTCGCCCGGGCGCACTCACGGACCGGTGACCCGGCGCACATTGCAGGCTACTGCGGCAAGTCAGAAGCGCTCGATGATGCTCTGGCCCAATGGGCGGAGCATTACGGCGACCAGATGGAGGAGGACCACTCCAGTCTGCTCGCATCGATCAAGCGAGGCGAAACCAAAGCCGATATTCAAACAGACGACGGAAGTTAGGTGAACCAGAACCGATTCCCGAGGCGCTCTGGGACGTGCAGTATTCTTGAAATATCGCGCCCATAGCGTGATGGTTCGAAGGAGGAAAGATGATACGTAAGTTGAGTGCAGCCTTGCTTCTGGTACTCACGTGTGCCCTGCCTGCCACGGCCGGTAGTAAGCAGACAGGCACGACCTCGCTCAAGGACTTCCAACCGGCGGGAACCACAGGCAAGAAACACAAGCATCAACAATTTGACTTCACGTTCATAGCCGCAGGAACCCAATATACCTGCCGCTCTCCCGAGGGCACAAAATTGAAGGCAACGGATTTCCCCGTAGGCAGCGACATTACCTACGAAGTTGATAAAGACAAGGGCAAGGTGAAGAACGCATCAGGCAAAGAAGTAAAGTGCACAATGATGCGCGTCGAGAGTGTGTCTGATATGGCAGCCCCAGTGGCGCCAAAATAGCCTGCAGCAGCAAGCTTTTTCCGCCTGGCGATCACGCACTCCCGCAGGCAGTGGAGTGCGCGAGAGCTTGAGTTGAGCGCTTCTTGCGCGGCTCGAAGCGGGTTACCGAAGTCCTAAGCCAACGTTTGTTCCGGGAGTTCTCTTCGTTCGAGGTCTTTCGCGATGGCACCCTTCATGACGAGAGTCAAGGGGATCGCGGTAATCGCTCCCGGAAGTCCGAGAAGGAACGTCCAGCCAATCAACGACAACGTGAATTCGAGGAAGGAGATACTCATCGCCTTCTTCGCCAGGATTGGCATCACTACATTTCCGACGATTACCTGAACAAGGATAAGAACGCAGGCCACAAGCAACGCCGTTTTCCAACCGAGCATCAGCAACGCCAGCAGGATTGGCGGAGCCAATGCAATGATCGGCCCCAGAAATGGAATGAAGGCCAGAAAGAAATAAAGAATGCACCACAGGAATGGGGCTTCGACACCCACAGCGATCAGGAATACCAGATTGATAAGGGCATTAAGGCCCGCGGATTTTGCGGTCACAACCACGTAGCTTCTCGCGTAGATCCCCGGGTGCTCCAAAGCACTGGCAATTGGCCCCGGCTTGCTTTCTGCATCCGGCAACATCTCGATAACCAGGAGAGCGGCCAGCAGGCAGATCAGGAGTATCTCGGAAGCAATCGCACTCGCCTGAGGGACAATAGACAGAATCATTGCGCCGAGTTGTTGCGACGTCAGTACATTCTGGATCGACACTTTATCAACGTCAACGCCCCGAAAATGACTGATCAGAAGCGTTATTTGATCGTAGAGACCAGCCCAGTGTTGCTCGAAGAGCGGCACTCTAGCCGCCAGACGTGAAATACCCACCTGCAAGGTAAACAGTGCCACCAGCCCTGAGGCAGTAAGTGCAATGGCTGTCAGAGTTGTCGCTCGGCGTTTCGATAGCTTAAACCGATGCATCAGCCAGGTGGGGAATGGGACGACGGCGTAAGCGAGCATGAGCCCCAGAAGCAGTGGCCCCAGAACCGAGGATGTGGTTCTGATTCCCCATAAAATGATCACGACACAGGCTGCAACCTGAAGAGAGCGCACGAGCGACGAAGGCAGGGAATTCATAACCTGGCACGAACTTTCATTCTCAACATTTCACCCTTCCGGCTTCTATGCACCCGCTCGATGGAAATCTCAACAGTCGCTCACACATTGACATCCTCTCGTGACAGAATCCAATAGCTTAAAGAAAACACCATCCGGGGGCAACTGGAAGAAATACCAGCGGGGATTGCAGATAATCGAAATCGTCGTAAATCTAGCAAATGCTTCCAAATGGAAACTCTCTTTACAATGTCCATCTAGGCGGAAGGAGAATCCATGTGTTTGGATTCCACTGAGTGTCGTCGAATCATCCAATTCCAAATCATCATCACCGCTGAAGTCGCTACAATCGTTTCCGCCCAGATAAAGGAGACATAGTCCCCGAAAACTCCCAGCGGCGGAACGGCAGGTTGAGCATTCCGAAGCGCGGGCAGGCCGAACAGCAAAGTAACGCAGAGCGACAGGGGTAAAAGTTCTAATTTTTCGCTCGACGCGAGCGCACTAAGGCACATCAGCAGTACGCTTAAAGCCAGACTCATCATCAGCGTCATCAGCAAAACAGAAAACACGATTACGTTGTCGGCTCGCCGAATAGCAAGATCGAATCCTTGTACTCCCTTTTCAGGGCGTTCCACCCTCTCTCCATGAAACTTGAAACCCGGAATGGATGCGACGATCGAGGAATTGATGGGGAGAGACTCACTCTCTTGAGCGTCAGTCACAAAGTCATCAGATTGTTTGTCAGGAACTGCCTCCCCGGGGGTTGACACTCCTTCGGACTGGTTGGCCTGGTGGGCAACAATTCTCTTCGTGACCATGCTCCTGATCACCGAGCCGTAACGATCAAACGGATAGTGATTCATATTGCCATCGACAGCAAAGACTACAACAAAGGGATTGATGCGTTTTCCATGCGGAAACTGGATCTCCTGAGGCCCAAGGATTCCGTTGACGAAGAACTTCAAGTCGTCTGACGGTGTGACGGGATCCTTCCCCAGATCTCCGCTCAGACGAAGGCTCACACGCGTGGTCATCTCCGATCTTGTGAGATCGATGGAGATGACCCGGAAGGAGACGTCAACATAGTTCTTCGCCGTGCTCTCGTCCTTCAGCAGCAAAGATCTCCGCTCACTCTCGTTTACATTGTGCATCAGGGTTGCCGAATAGATGACCAGTATCGAAAGAACAAATGCAATCTTCCCTTTGTGCTTCCAAACGTTCAAAACAGGTCTCCTGACCGCAGACGGAGAGGGAACTTATACCGGCTGTGAGTTCGATCGATGCATGGAAGCCGAGTGAACCAAAACTCGGAATCAAACCTCGGCAAACCACTGGAAGAAATACCAGCCTTAACCAGAGAGGGCTACTGACACTTTTGCCAGTCGAGCACCCCCGGTTACCGGCTTGCTATTTGCGTTTTTCGCAGCAATTAGTCCTTGAACGTGATGCCGACCGGTCCGGGCGGCTAACATGATTGTCGAGCCAAAACCTGCCAATCCAAGGGCGCTGAAAAATCGCTTTCGCTGCATTGTGAAAAGTCGACGGGATCGTTCGAACGGCTTGAAAAACCGCCGATAAGTTCACGATCACCAGCTTCGATTGGGTCGAATGTGCCGCAGGCTCGGTTCACGGAGAATAGATGACGACATCAAGAAGGAACTTCCTGAAAACCACGGCAATCGTAGGGGCAGGCGTAGCAGTGGACGGCGTTTCCGCCTTCGCAGAACCGATCGGAAATATGAATATGGGAACATCCGGCCTGCAGGCACGAACTCAGGCGACAACAAATACACCGGAATACACGCGGGGCGTCGGTGTGTATCCCGGAGAACCAAGCGCCGATTTCAGCCCAATCCTCATACCCGACTCTGCAAATTACCGCAATCTCGCTCTTTTGCGCCCGGCTTATCACTCCAGCAGCTACGACTACAACCTCACCGCCCAGCTCATAACGGACGGAATAAAGGCCGACAGCTTGCCCGAATGGATCGCCGTCTCAGACCCATCTCAGGGCCCGATTTCCAAAGAGAATCGCGAAGTAATCGTCGATCACGCGCCCATGAACACAATGGAGCTGCACGGAGCACGCGCACAGGTCGACATCCAACTCGCAGGCGGCAATGCGGCGCCGGAAATTGACCGCATCCAGCTCTTTGTCGTATCCCCATCCCAGGCGTCGTCCACCGCGCTCACTTTCACGGTATCTGTTTCTGACGACGGCCGCACGTGGGAGGTGGCAGGAACTACTGCGGCCCCAAAACCGGCCTCCACAGCCGGGTATCCGCCGGATTTCTGCGCCCCGAATCACTTCTTCACGCCTGTTATTTCGCTGAATTCCACTAGCCGAAGTCGCTTTTATCGGATCGAGTGCGCAATGGGTTCCGGAAACAATCCGATGTCGGTTTTCACCACTATGTGGAAGCTCGGCCAGGTGGCTTTCTTCAAAGGCGATCAGCGCGTTGAAGTCGGCGGCCCCTATAGCTTCACCAGCGCATGGATGAGCGCCGGATCCGGCGAGGAATGGGTCTACGTTGACCTCGGCTCCCGGTGCGAATTTGACCACGTGAAGCTCTACTGGATTGCCCGCGCCACCGAAGGCTCCGTTCAGGTTTCGGACGATGCAGAAAACTGGCGCGATCTTCAGTCGCTCTCCGGATCGTCCGGCCCAATTGATGATTTCAAACTCACGCAACCCGCAACCGGACGCTACGTGCGCGTCCTGATGACGCGACCGGGCTCCCCGTACGGCTACATTCTCAGCGAGATCGAGGTCCTCGGCCGAGGCGGGTTTACGGCCAAACCCAAAGAAGCGCCCCAATTAGGCCCAGACCGAAAACTGCTGCTGGCAGGCGGGTCATGGCGCATTCAAAGAGCAAACCTAGTTCAGGATTCGGGTGAAGCCCTGTCAAAGCCCGCATTCCACGACGCCGACTGGCTGGTCGCCACAGTGCCGGGAACGGTTTTGAGTTCGTATGCGAACGTGGGTGCGATTCCCGATCCAAACTTTGGCCAGAATCAACTGCACATCTCCGATTCCTTTTTCTACTCCGACTTCTGGTACCGCACAGAGTTCACCGCTCCCCCGAAGTCTCCGCAGCAATTTGCTTGGCTTAACTTCGACGGCATCAACTGGAAAGCGGACGTATTTCTGAACGGCGAGAAGCTGGGTCGAATCGAAGGCGGCTTCATGCGCGGTCAATTTGATGTATCGCAGAAGATCCTTCCCGGCCGTCTGAATGCTCTGGCCGTTCGAATTGAGAAAAACGCGACCCCCGGCAGCGCCAAGCAGAAAACATTTGAGATTTGCGCCAAGAACGGCGGCGGCCTCGGAGCCGACAATCCTACGTATCACGCCTCCATCGGATGGGATTGGATTCCAACCATGCGTGGGCGCGACATCGGCATCTGGGGGGACATGTCTCTCGCAGTCACCGAAGCCGTCACGATCGAAAACCAATTCGTCTCTGCCAAGCTGCCGCTTCCGGATACATCATCCGCCGACCTCACCGTCCAGGCGGATCTAATCAATCACCAGACCCATCCGTTCAACGGAACTCTGCATTTCCAGTTGGGCGATGTTCAAGTTCAGCAGCGCATACAGCTCGCTCCCGGAGAACGGAAGACAGTCACGATGGATCCGTCCGCGTCCCCTGCGCTTCATCTGAGAGACCCCAAACTGTGGTGGCCTGTTGGCTATGGCGATCCGTACCTCTACGATGCGCGGATCTCCGTCGAAGCCGGCGTGAAGATCATCGACAAGAAGGCCTTCAAGACCGGAATTCGCCAGATGGCCTACAGCGAAGATGGTGGCGACCTGCGCATATGGATCAACGGACGCAGATTCATTGCGCGTGGAGGTAACTGGGGTTTCGGCGAATCCATGCTTCGTTACCGTGCGCGCGAATATGATGCCGCGGTACGCTACCACCGCGAAATGAATTTCACTATGATTCGCAATTGGGTCGGCCAGATCGGCGATGAAGCATTTTACGAAGCCTGCGACCGTCACGGAATTGTGGTGTGGCAGGATTTCTGGCTAGCCAATCCGTGGGACGGCCCTGAACCGAATGACGATGAACTCTTCCTGAGAAACGTCCAGGACCTCGTTCTGCGCATCCGGAATCATCCGTCCGTTGGTCTCTACTGCGGACGCAATGAAGGCTTCCCTCCGCCGCCGCTTGAGGCGGGGATTCGAAAGACTCTGGGTGACCTGCATCCGGGCCTGCACTACATACCGAGTTCCGCAGATAAGGTAGTCAGCGGCCACGGACCTTACTGGGCGAATCCTGCAAGCTTCTATTTCGCGGTAGCCGACAAACAGCTGCACAGTGAAATTGGCGCGCCCAACATTCCTTCGCTGGACAGCGTTCGCTTGATGATGTCCGAAAAAGCGCTGTGGCCACAGGCGCTCGACTGGGGCCTGCACGACTTCTGCTTGCAAGGTGCGATGGGCGGAGCCGGTTTCCGCACCATCATTGAAAACAGCTTCGGCGGTGCGACGAATGCAGAGGAATGGATCAGGCTGGCCCAGTTCGTGAACTACGATACGTATCGCGCCATGTTTGAAGCGCAAAGCAAGTACCGCATGGGCGTGTTGCTCTGGATGAGCCACTCCTGCTGGCCATCGTTCGTCTGGCAGACCTACGACTATTTCTTTGAGCCGACGGCCGCCTACTATGGATGCAAGAAGGGCTCGGAACCGCTCCACATTCAGTGGAACTGCGCCAATGAAACCATCGAGGTCGTCAACTACAATGCCGGCAAGGTCAGCGGCCTCACGGCCTCGGTTGAGATCCTGAACATGGACGGAAAGCGAGTCGACCTGAAGACTGCAACACTGGACAGCGTCGAAGACTCTACTACAGCCTGCATCAATATGAAGTACCCAGCCGGGTTGTCGTCGGTTCACTTCCTGCGTCTTGCGCTCAGCCGGGATTCAAAGACGCTCTCTTCGAACTTTTACATGCGTGGCTTGCAGCAGAACGATTTTCGCGCCATCCGGCAGTTGCCTGCACCAAAGCTGGATGCAACAACCACCGCGGTGCAAAAAGGAGATTTCTGGGAGCTGTCAACAAAGCTGCTGAACGCCGGGGCATCGCCTGCGTTGATGGTGCGCGTGAAAGCAGTGCGAGAAAAGACGGGTGATCGCATTCTGCCGGCAATCTACTCTGATAACTACGTTGCGTTGATGCCGGGCGAGATGCGCACCATTATCACCGAGGTAAACGAAGTCGACACGCGCGGCGAGAAGCCCACCATCGTGTTGGGCTGAGGCCCCGATAGCAAGAAGGCCAGACGCATTGCTGCGGCTGGCCTTCTCTGCTTACTTGATCGAAAGGCAGCTACTTCAGAATGTGAACCGCCCCCCGAACTGGAACTGACGCGGTGTGTTTACCGTTGCCGTGATTAATCCAAAATTCGTCGGAGGCACAGGCGCCGGAGTTGGATTGGCCGCCAACTGCTGATAGACATTCGTCAAGCTCGGCACATTCGGCATCCCGAGTTGTGCTCGATTGCCAATGTTGTAGCCGGCAATCTCAATCCGAATATCCTTTTCCTTGCCGAAAGTAAAGTGCTTGTAAAGCGAAATGTCGAAATCCTGCGCTCCCATCGTACGCACGTGGTCGAGATATGCAGGTGCGCTGCCGGCCACAAAAGGACTCGATGGTATCGCGAAGCAGTTGTAGTTGAACCACGTGGTGGAGTTGTGTGGCGCGCCGCTTGCCGGATTGCATGTGACGTCTGGCCTTTGGTTGAAGTAAGCGATTCCCGCCCCGACAGTTGGGGATGCAATGGGAACACCCGTGCTGAAATAGGCAATCAGATTTCCCGTCCACCCACCGAGAACCGCGTCGCCAACTCCGTTCAGGTCCATCGCACGTCCCTTGCCGACCGGAAGGTCGTAAGATACTGCTCCGGTAAATTGATATTTCACATCCTGCGGGCTGATGGAATGCTCAAGAGAGAGATCGCGCGCGTCCTGAGGCGCGCCCAGGTGCGTTCCAACAAATCCCAGCGGAGGATTGCCGTCATCTGTCATCAGCTTGGCCCATGTGAACGATGCCAGCGTCGTGAAGTGACTGGTGAGCCGCTTTTGCACCTTCGTCTGTAACGAATTGTAGTCTGAATCTCCTCCGGGATAACCGTGCACGAGCACCCCGTTGCCCGCACCGTAGCTGCCGTTTCCAAACTGCGGAAACTGCTGTAGCGATACCCACAGCGGCACTGTCACCGCGCCATAGTTCCCGTTCGTGGCCGGTTGAATGGGTGCCCACGTGTTGGTGACCATGGAGCAGTTGGGATTCGAGGTATCGACGCAGAGCGAGTAGTTGTACTTCTGAATCGTGGCGAGATCGAGCTCGTTCAGATCCAATGTTCCCAGCGGCAGAAACAACCCACGGCTGCCAACATAGCCTGCGCTCAGAACCACCTGGTGCGGCAACTCATATTCCAAGCCGAAGTTGTAGTTGTACGTGGTCGGCGTGCGTTGGGAGTGAAGCATTGTATTGAGCGAGTTGCCCAGATTGTTCGCAAGACCCGTGGGGTTTGCGATCAATGGAACAACACCATTGGGGAACGGATTACTCAGCGAATAGTCGCCGGTGAAACTCGGCGCCGGACTTCCCTCAGCTGCCCCATTGCAGGCTGAAGAGCCATTCAACACGGTATTGCCATCGGCGTTCAAACACGTCGCATTCCAGGTTGTCGACGATGAAAACCCATCGCTATTCAAACCCGTCCCCCCCACCATGTGCGGACTCGGGCCGTAGTAAAAGCCGCCGCCTGCGCGCACCACCATAGCCTTGATTGGCTGCCATGCGATGCCGAGGCGCGGACCAAAATCCGTCAAGTTTGTGCTGAATGGAGAACGATTCCAATTGGTGACATAGATTTCCGCACCGGTGTAATTCACGCCCTCTGCAGTATTCGGCACCGTCTGATTGAAATATTCGAGCCGGTTATAGCGCTCCGTCTTTCCGCCAAAGATATCCCAGCGCAAGCCGGCGGTGATCGTGAGCTTGGTAATTGGGCGGAAGGTGTCCTCAACAAAGGTGGCGTAATAGGGACTCGCTTCCGCAGCGAAGAGGTCCTTGGTGAAGTTTGGATAGTTATTTGATTCGGTGCCCGGCGCCGTACCCGTTCCGGTAAGGAACGATGCGAAGTCGCTGCCTCCGAATGGAATACCGCTTTCGGGATTCGTCTGCTGATCGGTAGCTGTAATGTCAAACGCGTAAGAGCCCGATGGTGCCGGTGGCTGACCCACGTTCAGAAACCGCTTCATGTACTCAAAGCCAAACGATAATTCGTGCTTGTTGAGAATCTTTGTAACCGAGACGCTCGCATCGCTATTCTCGCTCGCGTACTGGAAAGTGTTGTAATTCGCTGTTCCGCCAATTCCGCTGCCATTGTCGGTGAAGATCACAAACGGCAGAAGTTTGTATACCTCTTCATCGGCCAGCGAAGACGGGAAGCCCAGCGTTGTGATATCGAAGCCGTTCTGGGCTGGGTCGCCACCCTGGTCCTCGTAGTGACGTGTGAAGGAATAGCGCAACTGCAGAAACGTTGTCGGACTGAGCGTCAGATCATCCGCCACCAGAACATTTCGACCATTAGTAACGTTCTGCGCATAGTTCAGATCCCACATGTTATGGAAGGCGTTGTAGGTCGAGGTAAACAGACGATCGAAGGAGAAACGTCCGAATATGCGCTGCTTTTCGCTCTGCACCCAGTCCATGCGGATATCGAATCTTTGCGCGGTGGTTGGGTCGAGGCCCGGCGCAAAGTAGTTATATGAAATATCGTCAGAGCTCGCGTCACATGTGGTCGGATTGGGGTAATTGCACTTAGGAAAATGCGCCAGGAACTGTAGAGCGGTCGGATTGGGATTGGCGATCGTGTTATTCGCGAATGCCTGTCGCGTCCCATCCGCATTATCCGGCTGGGTCGGGTCGTAAATTGTGAAAGCATCCGCCGAAAAATCGCCGGTACGTTCCGCCGTTGTCGGCACAACAAAGAAATTCGACCCATCAAATTGCTCTTGCTGTGTCGCCTCGTAATCGCCAAAAATGAAGAGCTTGTTGTGCAGAATCGGCCCACCAAACGAGGCGCCTTCCTGGTAGCGGTGGAACGACGGAGGCGTATTGGCGCTTCCACTCGAAACCTGTCCCTGCTTATTGAAATACTCGTTCGCCGCCAACACGTCTGGCCGGAAAACTCCAAAGAAATCGCCATGAAACTGGTTCGATCCGGACTTCGTTACAAGGCTGATCACACCGGCTCCGCCACTCTGGTACGACGCCGGAGTATTCTGCGTTTCGACGCGCGTCTCCTCAACGCCATCCTCGGGAATATCGAGCGCCGGGATGATCGCTGCAACGTTATTCTCTGCAATTCCCAGCGGGCTGCCATCCACCATGTAATAGACGGAACCGACAATCGCGCCGTTGATTGTGTAGGACGATACATCGACGCCGGGCCTGCCGCTCGAAATGTTCTCAATCGCATAGGAGCTTGAAGAATTCGGCGCGCCATTCGCGGGCGTCACGCCTGTGCTCAGCTGAATAAGATCAAAAACGTTGCGCGTCAGCAGGGGAACACGATCGATGGTGTCAGCCGTGAGTAGTTGGCCGACCGTGGAGTTGCCCGCCTCTATCAGCGCGGTAGCCCCGTTGACAGTCACGACCTCGCTAACGCTGCCGATCTTCAGCGTGAGGTTTACTGTCGAGACCTGGTCGACGGTGACCGCGATATTTTTATCCACGAGCGTTTCGAATCCCTTGGCGCTGGCCGTAACCTCGTAGTTACCGGGAGCAAGCGATACGAAAGAGTACAAGCCCGCCGCGGTCGACACCGTGGAGAGCTTTAGACCCGTTGCTTGACTTTGCGCCACAACCCTGGCCCCTGGCACAATCGCCCCGGTAGGATCGGTGACGAGTCCGCTGATGGACCCTCTGCCGGCTTGGGCGAAGGCCGCCGTGGCAAACCCGATCAGCAAGCAAATGGGAAGAATGGACCGCATACAGACGGCCCGCGCACACTTGACATCCATGTCTACCCCCGGGGTCAAACGCCCTATTCAAACGTTTGAAATCTCTTGACAGCAGAATGTAGATTCGTTTCTCCTGCATGTCAAGCAGAAAGTGCTTGGTCGGTAGTCGGCCACTCGGAATCCAATTCGCAGAATTCGAATTGAGCGGCCGCTGTGGCAAAATGACGCTGAATAGCTCAACGGGAATCGTACGATGGGAGGCAAGATGGTTCAACGCAAGTCTGGCCATGTGACGCTCCTGGATATTGCACGGGCCTGCGGATACTCCGTTTCCACCGTCTCCATCGTGCTAAGCGAGGCGCCGCTCTCGCAAAACGTTGCTGCATCCACGCGCGACAGGATCCGGAAGATGGCGCTTCAGCTCGGCTATCACCCCGACGCTTATGCCCGTTCGCTGAGGCGCAGGCGTAGCCAGACAATAGCCGTCCTTGCCTACGACCTCTCCGATCCATTCTGCATCCCAATCGTCCACGGTATTCATGCAGGCCTGCAATCGGCCGACTACCTTCCTCTACTTGTCGACGCCCAGACGCAACGCAAACTTTTCGACAGCTATCTGAAGATGATCCTTGAGCGCCGCGCTGAGGGTGTAATCGTCATCGCCAGCTGGATTTTCCAGGAAACAAACCTGCTCGAAGACATCGAAAAAAACCAGGTCCCTATCGTCATTGTTGGCCGCGATCTCACCGATCGCAGGGTCAGTTCCCTGCTGGTGGACAACGAAGCGGGCGGCGCGCTTGCCATGCGGCACCTTATTGAACTTGGACATCGCAAGATCGCCATCGTCCGCGGCCCGGAAGAGCTCTTCGATACTGAACCGCGCTGGGCCGGAGTGCAGCGCGCCGCAATCGAAGCCGGAGTCCAGATCGACGGCAAGCTCATATATCAACTGCCGAACTTGATGGATTCAACCTCAGGCTTTGAAGGAGGGCAGCGCTCATCCAAAGAAATGCTCGCATCAAAACGTCCGTTCACCGCGGTGCTTGCCTTCGACGATCTCACTGCCCTCGGAGTTGTGCGAGGCCTGACCGAAGCTGGTCTAAAGGTGCCCGAAGATTGTTCCGTGGTCGGTTTCGATGATGTTCTGCCCGCGGCCGTATCAACCCCTGGCATAACGACCATCCGCCAGCCATTGAAGGAGATGGGCCTGCTTGCCTCGGAGTGGACCTTGCAGGCAATCAATTCCCGCGATCAAGGCGCGCAGAAGCCGGTGAGACTGTACAAAGCTCCGCCGGAACTTGTCGTGCGCATGTCCACCTCACGCCGAATAACGGCCCCTCGCCGAGGCAGTCCCGCAAAATCGCGCTTGACAATCTAGTCAATGCGGAGAGATATTCCCTTATTCAAACGATTGAATCAATCTGATCTACAACGAACCCCACACCAGGATCATGCACCTTCCAGAACTGCAAGGTACACAATGAAGCCCAAATCGCTTGTCCTTTTCATCGCCTTCCTCCTTTCCACACCTCTGATTGCGGAAAGAACGACTCAACTCCGCGATGACTGGCAACTGCAGTCGGCATGCAAGGCGACGGCAGCTGGGGATGCGATATCGACCACGCAGTTCTCGGCCGAGAGCTGGCTGAAAACGACGGTCCCGAACACAGTGCTCGCCGCGCAGGTGAAGGCGGGCGTCTTTCCCGATCCGTATTTCGGCGACAACCTGCGCAAGATCCCCGGAACCAGCTATCCCGTCGGACACAACTTCTCCAACCTGCCCATGCCCACCGACAGCCCCTACGCGTGCAGTTGGTGGTACCGCAAGGAATTCAACGCGCCGGCCCTCTCCGCGAAGGACGATCGCCTCTGGCTGCATTTTGGCGGCATCAATTATCGAGGTGAGGTCTGGGTCAACGGGCACAAGATCGCCGACTCGGCATTGGTTGCGGGCGCCTACCGCACTTACGATTTCGACATAACCGAGTTTGTCGTCCGTGACAAAGCCAATGTGATTGCCGTCAAGACCAGTGCACCTACAGAAAAAGATCTTGGCATCAATTGGGTCGACTGGAATCCATGCCCCCCTGACAAAGACATGGGTCTGTGGGGACCAGTAAGCCTGGTCGAAACCGGCTCCGTTACCGTGCGATCACCTCTTGTTGTTACGCACTTCTCCGATGGCTCCTTGAGCAGAGCGGATCTGACCGTCTATGCGGAACTGCACAATGCTTCTTCTCATCCGGTAAAGGGCATCCTCACCGGAACAGCTGCCGGCGCTCGCTTCGAGAAGCCCGTCGAATTGGCCGCGAACGAGGATCAAACTGCAGTCTTTAGCCCCGAGCAGTTTCCCGCTCTTCGCCTGCAGAATCCTAAGCCCTGGTGGCCTCGCCAGATGGGTGAACCGCACCTCGAACAAGTGACAGTCAGTTTCACCACCGAAGGGCGCACCACCGACGAGCAGAGCGCGAGCTTCGGTATCCGCGAAATCACGTCGGAGCTGACATCCAACGGCAGCCGCCTCTTTCGCGTGAATGACAAACCCATTCTCATTCGCGGTGCGGGCTGGTCACAGGACATGTTGCTGCGCTCCGACGACAGACGCCTTCGCGATCAGTTCGACCTTGTGCATGACATGAACCTGAACACCATCCGTCTTGAGGGCAAGCTCGAAACTGACGAGTTTTTCCGTCTCGCCGACGAGCGCGGCATTCTCGTCATGCTCGGATGGTGCTGCTGCGATCATTGGGAACACTGGAAAGATTGGAAGCCCGAGGACCTGCCGATTGCCACCGCTTCTCTGCGATCGCAGATGCTCCGCTTGCGCCACCACGCCAGCCTATTGGTCTGGCTGAATGGCAGCGACAATCCGCCACCCGCCGATGTTGAGAAGGCATACTTGCAGGTTGAATCTGAAACGCACTGGCCGAACCCGATCCTTTCTTCCGCCACGGGTACGCCGACAACTGTGACCGGCGAAAGCGGTGTGAAAATGACGGGCCCATACGATTACGTCGCACCAAGCTACTGGTACACGGCCCTGAAGTTTGGCGGCGCTATCGGCTACAACACTGAAACGAGCCCCGGCCCTGCTATTCCTTCTCTTGCAAGCCGTAAGCTGTTCTTGCCCGATCCGGAAGCGTGGCCTCCATCACCAACATGGAGTCTTCATTTCGGCGGCGGCGAATTCGTAAACTTAAAAGTCTTCGATTCGTCGATGGAAGCTGTCTATGCCAAACCCAATTCTGCCGCCGACTATGAGCGCGTCGCCCAGACCATGGAGTACGACTCGGAACGTGCCATGTTTGAGGCATACAGCAGAAACAAGTACACCTCCACCGGCGTCGTTCAGTGGATGCTGAACAACGCCTGGCCTTCGATGATCTGGCATCTTTACGACTATTACCTCGACACCGGTGGCGGTTACTTCGGAACAAAGAAGGCCTGTGAGCCGCTGCATATTCAGTACGCTTACGATGATCACTCCATCGACGTGGTGAACAGCACCTATGCCGGTGCTGCGAATCTTCGTGCCACCGTACATGTATATGGTCTGTCCTGGAACGAACTTTACAGCGCGCACGTGAACGTAGATTCAAACGCAGACAGCGCCCAACGCGCATTCGTCGTTCCCGCGAACCTCTTTACAGGCGCGGAAAGAATCTTCTTCATCGACCTCTCGTTGGCTGATTCCAGCGGCCACGTTGTAAGCCATAACTTCTACTGGGTACCGGCGACGCTTACCACATTCGATTGGGATAGCACCGACTACACCCACACCCCTGCAGCGCGTCACGAAGACCTGACCGCGCTCGCTCACCTGCCGACAGCACAAGTTGATGCACAAGCCGAAATCCAAAATACAAGACATGGCCGTGAGATTCAGGTGCATCTCACAAATCGCTCCAACGCCTTGGCATTTCAGCTTCGTGCGGCGGTACGAACGCCATCCGGTGGACTGATAGCACCTATATTCTGGTCGGACAACTGGATCGAACTCAAGCCGGGGGAGTCCACCACGCTTACAGCTCAACTTCCCGAAGGAGAGAACGCTATTCCCACCGTACAGCTCGACGGCTGGAACGTCGCGCCCGTCTCCCTCACGCCCACAACCGCGGTCGCAGCGCGTTAGGGATTTGAATGACGGCCACCTCCGAGTCGCAATCCGAAACCGTTGGACTTAGGCGCACGCTGCGCTTTAGAGACCTGATTCTCTACGGAATCATTCTGATCCAGCCCACGGCGCCTATGCCGGTCTTTGGCGTTCTCTACACAGAATCCCACGGACACGTAGTGGCGGTAATCCTGCTGGCCATGATCGCCATGCTGTTCACCTCCGTCAGCTATGGCCGCATGGCGCGCGTTTATCCGCATGGCGGTTCAGCATTTCTATACGTTGGAAAAGAGATTCACCCCAGCCTCGGATACATCACCGGCTGGTGCCTCGTACTCGATTACGTCATCAACCCACTCATCTGCATAATCTGGTGCAGTCGCGCAGCCATGAACTTCGCGCCGGAGATTCCTTATATTGCGTGGGCGATCTTCTTCGCGCTCTTGTTCACCGTTCTGAACTGCAATGGCGTCGAGACTTCGGCGCGCATCAACGCCGGCATGGCTGCGGCCCTCGGCGTCGTCATCGTTCTGGTGCTCATCGCTTCGGTGCGGTGGATTCTTCACATGTCCCATCCCACTGCCGCCGTCTTTCTCGATCCCCTCTACAATCGTGCCAGCTTCAACTCAAGCGCACTGTTGCACGGCACATCCATCGCCGTGCTCACCTACATAGGTTTCGATGGCATTTCCACGCTGACCGACGAAGCGAAAGATCCGGCTCGCAATGTACCTCGCGCCATCGTCCTCACCTGCCTCATCACTGGCATCCTCGCCAGTATCGAAGTTTATTTCGCGCAACTCGTCTGGCCGCGCGGAGCAGCTTTTCCGGACGTGACCACTGCATACGTCCACGTGTCAGGCCGCATGGGCGGACCAATTCTGCTTGCTATCGTCAACGCTGCTCTCCTGCTTGCCAACATGGGTTCCGGCATGGCTTCGCAACTGGGCGCAGCTCGTCTGCTCTATGCGATGGGTCAGGATGGCGCAATCCCGCGGCGGTTTTTCGGCGCGGTCAGCATCAAGAACCGTATTCCGAGGAACAACGTTCTACTGATCGGAGCCGTCTGCCTCGCAGGAGCTCTCATCTTGAACTTCGACCTTGGCGCGGAGCTCCTCAATTACGGCGCCCTACTGGCCTTCATCGGTGTCAATCTGTCTTCGCTTCTGCGCGGCTGGCGTCATGGCCGCTGGTCGCAGGCCATACCGATGCTTATGTCCCTGGCCGGTATGATCACTTGTGCAATCCTGTGGTGGAATCTCAGCCCGAAAGCAAAAGTTGTCGGCACCTGCTGGGCGGTTGCTGGCATCCTCCTCTGGATAGCTCGCCGCCGTTACACGGTTCTCCCCGGAGAGGCCGCATGAAACAGCGCGATTCACTCCAGAATGACCGCGAATCACGCCGCTTCGACATCACTCTCGTTGGCGACACAAATCTCGATCTGCTGATGTATGGCATTCCCGAAGAATTACCCTGTGAAGACGAACTCCTGGCCAATGAAATGGCCATCCGCGTCGGCGGATCCGGCGCAATCACAGCGCACAATCTTGCAGCTCTTGGAAGCCGGGTGGGATTCATCACACCGGTCTCGGCCGACGAATTTGGCCGGCTATGTCAGGTGGAGTTACGACGCGCCGGTGTGGACTTGTCCTACTGCGTGCCCCTCCAGGCAGCGCGAACAGGCGTCACGGTGCATTTGCAGCACAAGGAACTGCGCCACATGTTCACCTATGCTGGCGCGACATTCCAGCTCAACTTCGACCACCTGAACCTGGCATATCTTTCCGATGCGCGTCATTTCCATATGTCGTCGTATTATCTGCAGCGGGCGCTCACGCCTCGAATTCCAGAGCTCTTCACGAAAATCAAGCATGCCGGACTCACCATCTCGCTCGATCCGAATGATGACCCCGCACACACGTGGGATCGAAACATCCTCGAATCACTGAAGTTTGTTGATGTGTTGATGCCAAACGAGCGAGAAGCCTGCCTGATTGCCGGCGAGCCGGTTCTCGCACACGCGATCGAGACTCTACGTGAAATCGTGCCGCTGCTGGTGATCAAGCGCGGAGCAAAGGGCGCGTCCGCCTACACCCATAACCACGAGTGGAATGCACCCGCAGAGCCCGTCGCAATAGTCGATGCCGTGGGCGCAGGCGACAGCTTCAATGCTGGTTTTCTGCACGGATGGATTCGCGGCTGGGACCTGAGCCGCGCTTTAGCCTTCGGTAATCTTTCCGGTGCCATGTCGACTTCCAGGGGCGGCGGCACCGCCGCCTTTTGCAATGCTGAAGTATTGCAGACTCTCAGAGCGGCCAGCGAATGCAATGTCCCGCGTCCCGCTGCCTAGGGGATATCGCCTGTGGCTGCAGCCAATCCATCTGATCCCATATGTAGCCGGATCCGATTGCAGCGCATATTATGATTGCCCCATGCTGATCCTACATAGACCTGCTCCCCTGCTTATCGGGGCGGTCGCCTGCCTTCTCCTTGCCGCAACTGGCGGCCATGCCCAGGCGTCGATGTCTCATTCTTCAATCGAAGAATTCCGTCCGCGGTTTGAAGCGGTGCTTAAGCAGCACGGGGTTGTGGGCGCAGGATTTGCGCTGGTGCGTAGCCAGGGACCGGCGCAGACACTTACGTTTGGAGAAGCTCGACGGAACACACATCAAAGAGTCGACGACGCAACTGCATACAACTGGGCCTCGATCACCAAAACTATGACAGCCATCGCAATCCTGCAGCTGCGCGATCGCGGCAAACTCTCGCTCGACGATCCGGCCGTTCGCTACGTTCCGGAGCTGCGTGAAGTACACGACGCGTTCGGCGACGTCGATGCTATCACCATCCGACATCTACTGACTCACAGTGCCGGATTCCGAAATCCCACCTGGCCGTGGGATTGTGACGATCCCTCCAATTGCGACTGGCAGCCGTTCGAGCCAACCCAGTGGTCGCAGGTCGGCGCAATGCTGCCCTACACGCACGTGGCCTTCGCGCCCGGCACACGCTGGAGCTATTCAAATCTCGGCTACGTCTTCCTTGGCCAAATCATCGAACGTATCAGCGGCGACGACTTCGAAGTCTATATCGACAAGAACATCCTCAAGCCCCTTGACATGACGAACAGCTATTTCGATGTTGCGCCATATTTTCTCGAGCCGCATGTTGCCGCAAGCTATCTCCGCGCTGGCGCCAGGCTCACTCCGCAACCCTTCAACTACGACACGGGCATCACTACATCCAACAGCGGACTCAAAGCGCCGATCACCGACATGGCAAAATATCTGCGCTTCCTCATCGGTGATCCTGGAAACCCGCTCTACGAAATTGTGTTGAAACGCAGTTCGCTCGAAGAGGCATGGACCGGCGTGCTGCCGGCAAGCGAGCCAGGTCAGCCCGCAACCGCATACACCGCTGGCCCGCATGGCGCCCAGCCGAAAATGGGACTCGGATTCTTCATTGTTGAAACAGGCGGCCATCGCTACATCTATCACGATGGCGACCAGGGTGGATTCTCGTCAGAGTTGCTGATCGACCCGGCGAATCATTGCGCCAGCATTCTCGCGGTCAACACAACCGATACCGCTGGACCATCGCCTACACCGGAGCTGCACCCACAATCGAACACCGAGCCAGACGCCAAAACCGACCTGCGCCAGACGCTACGGACCATTCTCATCGAACAAGTATTTCCGTCCGCAAATTGAACGGCGCGACAGATCTAGTCAGAGCCTTTGCCAATGTCCATCGCCGGCGATATCGGGTTGCGCTCGTCGATGTATTCTTCGATCGTCTTTTGCAGAAGACCCTTAGCCTCAAGAATGAACTCAACCGCATCCCGACCCGCGCCATATCCGCCCGCATTCGGTGTCACGTAGTGCGCCTCGTCTTTCACCTGCTGCCGTGCATTGGCCACAGCAACCGCAAATCCGCACTCGCGCATCACCGGAAGATCGATCACGTCATCACCCACATAAGCGATTTGTTCGAGCGTCACGCCTTCTTTCGCAATAATCTCGCGCACCGCCTGCATTTTGAACGCCTGCCCCATGTAGACAAATTCCAGCTTCAGATCCCGAGCCCGCGTGGCCACGGTTTCGCTTACGCGCTTCGTGATGACGCCGCACTTCATGCCGCCTAGCCGAGCGAGCGAAATTGCAGTACCATCGTGCGCGCTGTAGCCTTTCGCTTCCATCATGGTCGCGGAGTGAACCCCAAAGCCAACTTGCCCTTCGTGCTTTGAAAGATGCGATTGCGTGTCTGCGCTGCTCGACGCAGGGTTAGGAGCGGGAACAAGCCAGATGGTGCCATCGGTCAGCACACCGTCCACGTCGAAGAGAATAATCTTGATGCGGCGGGCGCGGTCTTGCGCGGTCAATGTCATGGTTCGATTCTAAATGTGTACTTCTGGGAGTGGTGGCGGACCCGGGCCGTCCGTGCCCGGATGTAATTTGAGACAATGCACAAATGGAAGAGAACGATCCCGCGGCCCCGGTGCTACCCGCGTCACATCTCGATCCAGAGGACTATTACTTCGATGGGCCCTACATGGTCTTCACTGCCGCGTACCTGTTGAAGCGCGGCACATGCTGCGGATCGGGTTGCCGCCACTGCCCCTATCGCGGCACGGATCGCGATCGGAATCCAGCTGCCTGATTCTGTCTCTCAGATTTCATCCTGGACAAAGCCGTCCTCGGCGGAATCATCGGCGTCGTGTTCTCCGTGTGGCGCACCGTGATCGACTGCTTCTTGTTCCGCGTCGCTCGCGGGCTCTCCCGCTGATTGCTCCGCTCCACCCGGGGTTTCAGCCTCGGCCGTGTGGTCTGCCTTCTGCCCATTCCCCGGCTGCTCCAGGATGAACAGCACCATGCGTGCAAAATCCTCCGGCTCCAACGGATACGTTGATCCCGGCGAACCTTCTGGCGCGATCTCCCAGCGATGATGAAGACCGCTCTTAACCAGTCCCGGTTGAATGCACGACACAAGAACCTCGCCGTCACCCAACTCTACTGCCAGGGCATCCGAAAGCACTTCAATCGCCCGCTGTGTCGCAGCATACGCTGTAGGGCGCGAACTGCTGCCAAGGGCGCTCGATACATTCACAAGGTGCCCGGTCCCTTCGGAAACAAAGTGCTTTACAAATACGTATGCGAAACGAAAAGATCCCTCCACATTGACCCGCACCATGCTGCTCAGGCGCTCAATATCAACCGTCTCAATGATTCCCGCTTCGAAGAGCGCACCATTATTCAAGCAAATATCGCACCGCCCAAAACGATCGAGTGCGGCATAGAGCAAAGTCTCAGGCAGGGATTCATCGCTGAGGTTGCCTTCAATTACCGTGCATGGACCTTTGAGTTGCGAGGCCAGGGAGCTCAGTTTCTCCATGGAAGGCGCCGTCATCACGAGCGAGTAGCCTGCCCGGGAAAGCGCCCGCGCAACCGCAGCACCCACGCCACCCGTGGCCCCTGTGATCACCGCAACGCGTCCTCTTTCGCTGCTCGCCATTTCACCTCTCCGCATCAGAATACGCGGATTGGCCAAGCAGCGCTGTTGCAGGTTTTGAGTCTATTGCTGCCCGCCAGAGACATTCCCGGTAGCAGTTGTCGCCGGCACCGTGGGAGCCGCAGGAGCCGTAGGTTCGCGCACCAGCACGGCAAAGCGCGGAAAGGCGAAGCTGCCTCCGGCGTCATCAATCACATTGAGCTGGCACACATAGGAGCCGGGCTTCAGCCCTGCCAGTGGCACATCCAGTTCGACGGCAACCGCATCCCGTCCTTCCACATTCAGAGTTTTCGCCTGCACCAGCGGGGTCTCGTACACCTTCGTGGCGCCTTGGATCAGTTCAAGGCTGCTGAGAAGATTGATCCCCGCCTTCGTTCCCTTAGGCTGACCCTCCGCCGCCTTCTCTCGCGCCGGTCCATACACCTCATACAGCAGGTAAAGGTGCTGGTCTTGGCGGAATACATGGCTGATGTTCGGAACGTACTCCTCGCCGCCCCTTATCAAAGGCGAAGCCTTTTTGCTAGGCTGCCGCAGCGAAGCCAGCACAATGGAACTCATTTTCAGCGGCTGCTTCTTCATATCTGGCAGCGTGATGTCCGCCTCGAACGAGCCCATGCGCCCAGTCTGGTTCTCTCGAACCACGAACTTCAAGTGATATTTACCCGGAGGCAGATTGAAGCTCGTCGTGTACTCGATATTCTTCTGGCGCGCCTGCAGAGATGAGTCGAGATTGAGCTTCACAGTCTCGCGCGCACTGCCGATCGGCCGCTTCACTTCGTCAATCACTTCGCCAATAATGTCGAGCGTTGCCTTGTCCTTGTCGCCGCCCTTCACAAAAGGAATTTGCGAGCCGGGCACAATCAGCGAAACCGGCACAAAGAATCGATTCTCATCCAGCCGGAAATACATCGCATCCAGATACACGGCAACGTCCGTCGCCGGCAGATCACTCGCAAGCTCTTCCTCCAGCTCGCGCTCACGATCTTCGCGGCCCGAATGCTTGAAGTCGGCAGGCGCGTAGTAGCCGGGACGATACTCCAGCTTCATACCAGGCCGATTGATCTTAATGGTAAGCTTCCGATACTTGCCATCCCGCGCCGGATTCGTCGAGTGAAACCCGATCGCATAGTAAGCCGACGTATCGCGTTGTACCTGCGCAAATGCCGGGGCAAAATCATTCGAATCAAAGAACGCCTTGCCGCCGGTATCGGAACTCAGCGTTCCCATTACCTCCTGCGAGGAGAAGTTGGCCTGCATATTATTGGTCAGCGCCGCGCCGTTGAATGCGCCGGACCCGCGAATGCTTCCCGTCGACGCATCTCCCAGCGGTGAAATGGCCTGCAAACCGCGCGTATCTACGCTATAGATCGAAAGGTTCGCGCGGACAGCTGAATTGATGGCTGCGCGCAGAGACGCCTGGTTTTCGATTCCGTCACGAGAAATACCGCCTGAGAAGTACAGCAGTGATTTCTTCTCGGTAATCTTCTCCAGCGACTTTGAGATTGCGCGCAGCGCGTACAATTCGCGATCGGTATTCAGGTCGTTGTATTCGCTCTCGTCGGGCGTGTATCCCGTCGTATCCTCCACCTGGTTGGTGTTAGCGGTGGCACCCGGCGTGAAACCCTGTCCCTCGGTCCCGTTGTAGACTCCAACTTCGTTCGCCAATGCCGCTTTGTCCGACGTAAAATCCTGGTCTACCTTGAGCGTCTCGTCGAGAGAGACCAGCGCGACAAGATCAGCCGGTTGCATCTTGTTTGTCAGGAAATCCCGCGCAGCCTTCACGCAGCGATCCAGATCCTCCGGCTGCATCGACGTCAGATCGAAAAACATCACAATCAACCGATGGTTGCGCAGATCCTCCGGTTTTGCGACAACTGCCGCCTTTGTCCCCGGCCCATTCATACCCGCGGCCAGCCCGCTGATGGTGGCTTCGTTCAACGGCTTTGCCATATCCACGGTTTGAAAATCAAACGATGAAATCTGCTGCGCTTTCCCATTCTCATAGACGGTGAAGTCGCTCTGCTTCAGCCCGTGCACAAACTCACCTGTCTTGGCATCTCGCACGACTACGTTGGTCAATACCAGCTCGGCGTTGGCCTTGAATACATAGCTGTTTTGCTGACCGGTGCTGCCTTCCTGAGCTGGCGCGATCTGTGCGGCAGGTAGCGCAAGCGCGCAAATCGCCGCTACAGCAACCGTCTTTTTTATCCAATTCGCCATCAGAACCTGAACCTCGCAGTGAATTGGAAAGACCGCATGGAACCTGCAGATGTTACCTGCCCGAATGTTGGCGACGCGACATTGTTGTCGACCCCCGCGTACTGCACGGTATTGAAGACATTGTTGATGGTGGCGCGAATCTCCAGGCTACGCGTCTCGCCGAGTTGCATTGTCTTTGAGAGAGCCATATTGTTCTGCACCGTCCCTGGCCCCTCGATGAAATTACGCGGCGCATTTCCAAACACGCCGCACGGATATGGATTGCCGGGCGGATTGGAGGGCTCGACAAAAGCTGAAGGGCTGAACCACTGCCGGCCCGAACTCAAATTCAGCGGTGTTCCTGTGAGATTCGGCCGGTATGTCCCTGACGTGCCGCACGCCACGCTGGTTGTTCCCGCTTGAAAAATCGGCGTCAGCGGTGTGCCAGTCGCAAACGTGAAGGTGCCTGAAACTGAGAACCCCTCCAAAATGTGAGAGCCGGTGCCAGTCGTTATCCAGCGCTTGTCCTGGCCGAAAGGCAATTCATACAGATAATTCCCGCTGACCTTATGCCTTACGTCGACGCTTGAGTTCCCTTCCTCATCCTGCAGATCCGTCCAATCCTGTGCGCCTACTCCGCCCACGCCGCCTACGATGCCCGCATTGTCGATCGCATGCGAATACTGATAATTCGCGCCCAGTGCAATCCCGTTCGAAAGCCGTTTGTTCACCCGCAACGTGCCGGCGTTGAACTTATAAAACGCCGCTCCCTGTTCATAGCGAAACAGCAGATTCGATGGATCGGTATCAGGGCTGGTCTCGAGCGCGCGCGGAGCGGTAACGATATCCAGATGGTTTCCCTTCGAACCGTTGTAGCCGACATTCATCACAATGCCCCATGGCAGCGTCTTCTGGATATCGAGATTCCACGTCTGCACGTAGGGCAAATGGAAGTGCGCATCTACTGAATAATTTCCCACCGTTGCCGGAGCCGGAAAGCCCTGCGCGAGGGTCAGGCATGTTTCGGTTTGCACGCACGTTGAAGTCGGCGCGCCCGTCGGGGTAATCTCCTGGTTCGTCTGTTGATTTGAGAACGGCGGTTGATGAGCCATTGTTGTTGCAAACGTAGCGTAGGAGCCGACCGTGTAGTTCATCCCAAACCCAGCGCGAACCACAGTCTGCTTTAGCTTCGGTACTCTCCATGCGATGCCAACGCGCGGCGCAAATGCTTTGCGGAACGGATACACCAGCGAATCCGGCAGTCCGACTTGTCCAGACTGCACTTGGCTCTGCACAGTAAATTGTTGTGCCGGATTTGTCAGAACCTCAGCCAGCCGCCCGTATTTTTCCGTGTATGGCGCGAAAAATTCGTAACGCAAACCGTAATTCAGCGTAATGCTTGGCTTAAGGCGCCAATCGTCCTGTGCAAAGCCGTCGAGCACGTTGTCGCGCAGGTAGGTCTTGTTCACAGCCGAGTTGAGCCCGGTCTGCTGCGGAAGTCCAAGCAGAAAATCCGCGAGTGAGAAGCCCGTGCTTGGGTCGCTTGCCGGGTCCTGCGTAAACAAGCCGGTAAACGTAAAGCTTCCGGTCGCGTTTGAACTCGAAAGAAAGTCGTTGTGTACCCTTCGATAGTCTCCGCCAAAACGCATGTTATGTTTTCCGCGAATCCAGCTGAAAACCTCGGAAAAGGAAATGGTCTGTGCGATCGAAACCCTTGGCTGCTGTTCGTTGAGGCCCGTAACATTGCTCAACACAACACTCGGCAAACCAAAATTCAGCGGCGTCGAATTCAGCGGGGCATTGTTCGGCCCAAGAATTCCAAGCTGGGTCTCGATATCGGTCCCATTGGTAAAAAAGTTGCTCACGTTGCTATCAGATCGATTCCAATTCGCATTGAATACATTCGTGAATTTGCGGTATCCCACCGTGTAACCCGCCTGTAACGAGTAGGACGTGGACGACGTTTTGCCGCCAAGTTGCGGGAAAATATTTACGTTGTCTGAGGCCGAGTGGCTCCAGTTGAAGTTGGCATTCACACTTTGCCGCAAACCCTGGCTTTGCTGGGCGCGTCGCCCACCACCGCGCCCGCCCATGCCAAACGGCGTCGCATTCGCACCGATTCCACGCATATAGCGGATCCCGGCTTGTGTAGTGTTAGACTGCGCCGTCGTAAGCAGATGATAGTTCTGTACTGCATTTGGAATATTCGGCTCAGGGTAAAATGGCTGACAATTTGTCCCGCTTGAGACGGGATTTGGACACGTAAGCAGCGCCTTGGCCTGCTGAGAAATTCGCGCCGAAGGAATCACATTCAAAACACCTCCCGACGAGAACTGCTGTTGCGTAGTGGGATCAAAGATTGCCGGAAGCCCTGCGGCTGAAAAGTCTCCCGCACGTTCGGCATCCGTCGGCACCGTCGCATAGTCGTCCACTGGATTCGAACTCCGCGAACCCGACAGCGTGAGGAACACCGTATCCTTGCCGCTTGGTTTCGTTAGCCCCGGAATATACGGAGCACTCATGAATGTGAGCCCGAATCGATTCGTGCCTGAGGCCGGCTGTTCCTGCGGCTGGCCGTACAGGCTGAAAGGCTCGGCGTTCAGCGCCGAGTTGCTGCCCATCCAGAAGATTGCGCCGTGAGGTTGACCGGGATTAAAACCACGGAAATTGCCACGCCCCCCGCCGCCTCCCCGGCCACCGCCAAATCCTCCTCCGCCAAACCCTCCCGCGCCAAATCCCCCGCCGCCAAATAATCCTCCGCCAGGCGCGCCGTCGACGTTCCCGCCCTGCGCGCGCATCGTCTCAATCGCATCGCGCAGCCGATCCATGTCAACACCCGCCATCGGACTCACTGAACCGGACTGTCCGCTGATGGCAACCGATTGATCGCTGAAGTCGGAGTTCCCCGCAATCGAAGGCAAAGCAGCTCCGCTGGCGCCCGCTAAACCGCCCTGTGTCTCGGTATCTCCTGTAAGCGCGCTCACTAGGTTCAAAGCTTGCGATCCATTGCTCGCCAACTGCCGAATCGCCTGAGAAGCTTGTCCTGCCTGCGCATCCTCCCGTTGCTGTTGCTGGGCAGCGCGCGAAGCAAGCATCAGTTGAAACTCCACTGCCTGGTCATGGCTCGAAGCATTCAGCACCGCTTCCTGCGCACCCTGCGCAAACGCCGCGAATTGCGTACGGATTACGTACCGCCCGTTCTGCGGAATCGCCAGCGACCAGCCGCCAGTCAAGTCAGTCGTGGTCGAATAGCGTTTGCCGGTGAGGGTGTTCTGGGCTGTGACCGTGACACCGGGAAGCGGAATCGTGCCGCTCTTTACATGTCCGTGAAGTTTGCCGCCGGTAACCGCAGGTTGAGCGTCAGGCGCATTCGGCACGGCCGCAGCGGGCGTGACTGTGGCAGGAGCTTGCGGAGGAGCAGAGGACTGAGCCCATGCGCCGAAACATGCGACCATGCACACCGCTGCGGCCATAGCCCTTCGTATTGCTCTTCGCTCCATCTATGCTCCCGCACCGGAACCCGTATTCAGACAGACGAACAACAGCCCATGAAGGTTGACGTCAGGGTTACCCACCAGATTGATAAGACTGGATACACTGCTTTTTAGCGGCGCAATCTCAAAATTAGCTTTCTCGAGGCCAATCTGCTGTTTACTACTTGGTTTACATGCAGGTTACCACTGGTGTTTTTTGCTTCGATTTCCGCTTGCATACCTCGAGATGCCATGTTTACTCTTACGCCAATAACTCAGTGGTAGCTACCGTGGGATCTCTTCAGCACGGGAAGCGGGAAAGGCATTGGCGTGATGAAGATCGGTACCACCATCCGCGCGCACCGGCTGCAAAAGGGGCTCTCCCAGGGCGACATCGAAAAGAAAACGGGCCTGTTGCGCTGCTATCTCTCGCGGGTAGAGAACGGGCACACCGTTCCTTCGCTCGACACACTCTCTAAAATCGCGCTCGCGCTCGACCTGCCCATCGCTCAGTTCTTCGCGGATGATTCGCTGGGCGGCTCCGTGAACACACAACACCTAAGCGACGAGGAGTTGCGTTTCCTGACGCAAATTCGCCGCTACTCAACAAACCTGAATGACAGTGACCGCAAACTGCTGCTCGCTATGGTCAAGAAGTTCGCTTCGACGGCTGTGCGGTAATTTCGGATTCGAAGGCCATGCGGGGCTTCGGGCTTCATGGCCAGTGACGCACAAAGCCCCTTTATTACACGTCGTTCCCCAAATGGAAGATCGGCTCGGCTCCCTGTGCGCCGGCGAGCAGGGTTTGTTCTTCGTGCGCTGCCAGCGGCTTATAGTTCTGTGCCACATCCATCGCCAGCCTGAAATAGCGCTCGTCCCCCGGCGGAATCGCCGCAGTGATCGGATGCCCCAGCGTCCAGCGCAACCCCATGGACGCCTCATCGGGAAACCCAGCCGGCTGGTACCAGCATTTCGGCTCTGGATGGTCCTTCCTCTCGTCGTCCGGCCACACTGTCTTGGCCATGCTCTTCAACGCCAGGATCCCCATCTTCTTTTCTTGCGCTTTTTTCAGAATCTGCGGTCCGAATCCAGCCTGCGTAAACAGCACAAAGTTCAGCGGAAACAGAATCGTGTCGAAGTTATACCGATCCATCGCCGCTACGGCCGTCTCCGCCGAATGCACGCTGAAGCCGATGTAGCGGATCTTTCCTTCCTTCTTCGCAGCTTCCATGGTCTCCATCGCGCCGCCCGGCCCAAGCACCTTGTCGAGTTCCGCCATCTTCGTCAATGCGTGGAATTGATAAAGATCAACATGATCCGTCTTCAGCAGCCGCAGCGACTCTTCCAGTTGCTTGCGCGAATCGTCCTTCGTCCGGCCTTCCGTCTTGCAAGCCAGGAAGCAGTTCTTGCGATACGGCGCCAGCGCTGGCCCAAGCCGCTCCTGCGCATTGCCGTAACTTGGAGCGACATCGAAGTAGTTGATCCCGCGATCCACGGCCTCGGCCACGATGTTTGAGGACTCGCCGGTGCTCTCATTCATCACCACGATGCCGCCAAATGCGATGATGGAGAGTTGTTCCCCCGTTCGCCCCAGAGTGCGCCGGGCAATTGGATTTGCGGGAGTTTTAGCTTTAAGCTGGCTCGAAGCAGCGACAGTTGCAGCCGTAACCGCAGCTTGTTTCAGGAACTCGCGACGCCTCATAGTCTGCCTCCGTGACTGGGATTAGACGTGCAGCGTTCAATCAAATTCTCGCACGGACCGAGCCGTCGTGCCTCATCAACCGGGCAGTTGCGCCAGATAAAAGCTGAAGAGCACAAGCAATCCGACGATGAGCCCGATTGCAATCCGGAGACGGGTTTCAAAGAGGCTCTTCGTCGATCCAAGACGCGGCACAAGCGGCACCGCAAACATCAAGCCGCAAGTGAATCCACCCAGATGCGCCATGTTGTCGATGCGCAGGCCGGAGCCCATGTAGCGCGTTCCGACGTTGACTGAAAACCCGATCACCAGGTTAATCGCAGCAAAGTAGATGACGGATCTGCGCAGTCGCTTCAGTTCAAAAGGAGGCACCGGCAGTTGCTTCGACTTGAGCAGGATGATCAATGCACCGGCGATCCCGAACACCGCGCCCGAAGCGCCAACCCCAGGCGGAAATCCAATTCCCCCCGGAGTGAATCGCGCATCCGGATAGCTGTACCAGCTATAAAACGTGGAAAGCAGGTTGCCCGCAGCTCCCGTCAGAATGTATGCGCTCAGTACTCCAATCCACCCGATGAGCGGCTCCGCGAGAAGGCCGAGATTCCATAAGCACCACATGTTGGTCGCTAGGTGAAGGATGCCTCCATGCACAAACATCGCCGTGACAATGCGCCACCATTGGCCGCCGTTCAGTACCGCGCCCGCATTGTTCGCTCCCCAGAACATCAGCTGATCTGGAGTCGGACTTGCAGCGCTCACCCCGTGCAGCAGCATCGCAAGAAAAACAGCACAATTAATCCCCACAAGCACATAGGTCGCCGGTGCCGTGGCCCAGAAAGTTCGTCGCCTTCTCACCATCGGCTGCGGCGTCGGAATGTAGCCCGCGGCCGGACGAAGAATCTCCGGTTCCGCGTTAGGTCCTATCCGAAAGGACCCGCTTCCCGGGGATGGAGGGGGAACGCTACTCATATCACAACTCTACTGCATCTCCTTCCTCGCGTTACGCACAACAAACGCGGTCTCGATCGGTGCAAATCGCGGCACAAGATTCGCCGGGCTTTCGATGTAGTCTGTTCTTTGGTCTTCGCGTCCTGCGCCCCGTTTGGCGCGCGAATCCTTTCGACGAAGATGGCCAGGGAGCTGAACTGTGGGTACATCGAAAAGCGCAACAAAAACGATCCGCCGGGCATTGCTCAGCGTGACCGACAAAACCGGCCTGGTTGATCTGGCCAGAGTTCTCGCAGACTTCGGCGTTGAGCTGATCTCCACCGGGGGCACTGCGCGTTCTCTGCGGGAAGCAGGATTGAACGTCAAGGACATCAGCGATCTCACTGGCTTCCCAGAGATGCTCGACGGACGTGTGAAGACGCTGCATCCGCGCGTCCACGGAGGACTGCTCTACGTTCGCGGCAATGCTGAACATGAGGCCGCCGTCGCTGCCCACGAGATTCAACCCATCGACATGGTCGTCGTCAACCTCTACGCTTTCGAGAAAACCGCCGTCCAGCCCGGCGTCGCCTTTGGCCACCTCATTGAAAACATCGACATCGGCGGCCCCTCCATGGTCCGCTCCGCTGCCAAGAACTTCGAAGATGTTGCTGTTGTGACAAGCGTCGGACAGTACCAGGCTCTCATCGCCGAGTTGAAACATAACAATGGTGCACTGAGCCGCGGAACGCGCTGGCGCCTCGCGAAACGGGCCTTCTCCACGACGGCTGCCTACGACACTGCAATTGCCAACACGCTCGACCAGATTGTCGGGACCAAAAATAGCTCTTCATCGCTGGATTCGGATGCGGAACCGCCTGCGCCCGACCAGGCCGTCGAGCTGGCTACCTGGGCTCTCCCGCCCAACCTCCGCATCAACATGCCGGCCCTCCAGTCGCTTCGCTATGGCGAGAATCCCCATCAACGCGCCGTACTCTACAGTGACAGATCACGCCTCGGTATCGCCGGTGCAACGCAGCTTCAGGGCAAAGAACTCAGCTTCAACAACCTCGTTGACCTCGACGCCTGCTGGGAGCTCGCGCAGGAATTTGACGAACCTGCCGTCATCATCGTCAAGCACACTAACCCATGCGGCGCCGCCACCGGCCGCACCATCCTCGAGGCGTACCAGAAAGCCCTCGCCTGCGATCCCGTCTCCGCATTCGGCGGAGTGATTGGCATCAATCGTCCCGTCGATGCCGAGGCCGCGGCCGAAATCGCCAAGCTCTTCGTTGAAGCCATCGCCGCGCCCTCCTTCACTCCCGAAGCACGCGAACGCTTCGCCGCCAAAAAGAATCTCCGCCTCGTCGAGGTCCGCAACGCACCACCGCGCCCGGTCGTTAAAAACATCTCCGGCGGACTACTCCTTCAGGATGCCGATACGGGCCGAGTCACCGAAGATGAACTCAAGGTAGTCACCTGGCGTCCGCCCACCGCCGAAGAACTTCGCAGCCTCATCTTCGCCTGGCGTGTCTGCAAGCACGTCAAATCAAACGCCATCGTCTATGCACGCGACGGCCAGACCGTCGGCATGGGCGCAGGCCAGATGAGCCGTGTTGACGCCGCCCGTTTCGGCGCACAGAAAGCCGTGCTCCCACTGAAAGGCACCGTCGCGGCATCCGACGCATTCTTCCCGTTCCCCGATGGCCTTGAGGCCGTTGCCGCTGCTGGCGCAACCGCAGTCATCCAGCCCGGCGGTTCAGTGAAGGACGATGACGTGATCGCCGCCGCCGACCGCCTCGGACTCGCCATGGTCTTCACCGGAATCCGTCATTTCCGCCATTGATCCAGCACCGAAAGTTCAAACCATGACGGCCTTCGCCCAGTCCTCAACCAGCCGGCGCGCATATCTTCTCTCACTCATCCGCCAAATGGACTGGTTCCGCGGCCTGCGCGCCGCAGTAGCCCTCTGTACGCCCCTCGTCATCGGCGATCTTGCCGGATTACCAATCCTCGGCTGGGCCGCGCTCGGTGGATTCGAAGCAATTCTCGCCGATACCGGCGGCCCCTACCGTTCGCGTCTCGCCAGTCTTGCGACGCTATCCTTCGGCGGCGCTACAGGACTCTTTCTCGGCTGCATCACCGGTCGCAGCCTCGTCTGGGCGCTCCCGGTCACAATCGCTTTCTGTTTCTTCTGGAGCTTTCTCGCCGTTCTCGGCCAGCCATTCACTTCGGCAGGCCTGCTCGTCCAGGTCATCTACATCTGCGGTGTTGGTGCAGCTCCGGTAAATTGGCCTACAGCTCTCGGCTGGGCCATTAGTCTGTTCGTTGGTGGTGTCTGGGCCGCCGTGCTTTCGCTGCTCCTCTGGCCGCTCGATGCGTATCGTCCTGCCCGCCTCGCAGTTGCAGATTGCTACAACGAACTCGCTTCGTTTCTGGGTTCGGTATATGACCTTGCCACCCGCGAACAAACGAATCGCCGCACGACGCCCTCGCTGTGGCATCGTCTTGCGCAACACCACCAGTACCGCATTCGACGCGCCGTTGAGCATGGCTGGCGGGCCATCGCCAACGTGCAGGCCGAGCACCAGGCCGAGTCGTCACGGGCTCGTCAGCTCGTCGTTCTGCTCGAACACGCCGATCTGCTGATCGCACGGACCGTTGCGCTGGCAGAACACCTGGAAGCGCACACATCGAGCGACTCCTCCTGCTTTCAGCACGGCATCTCCGGCCTCTCCGACCTCCGCTCCGCCGAATTGTGGATCGCTGCCTTGCTCGCGCGCCGCCGCAGCCTGACTGTCGCGCACGCGCGAGCCAAGTGGAGCGAAATGGGTCGACTCCCGCACTATCTCGCCCGATGCCTCGACGCCTCAGATCCCAGTGACCGCTTCCTCCTTGCGCAAGTCACAGAATCTGCCTTTATTCTGGAGTCCTCGATCGAAAGCGCATCTCTGCTGCGACTTGGCCAATCTCCCGAGCCGACCGGAAGTCCTGCGCTCACGACGCCACATCCTGAACACGTCCACAGTCGACTCAAACAGGCAAGGTTGCGCCCAAACCTCGATCTCCTCGCCGCCAACTTTACATTCAGTTCGCTGACGTTGCGTCATGCTCTGCGCGTTACAGTCGTATGCGCGTTGGATGTGGCCTTGATTCTCCTGCTGCACATCGATCATGGCTATTGGCTTTTACTCACGTCTCTCATCGTGCTGCAGCCTCATGTCTCGGGTACTCTTCGCCGGGGGCTCGAACGTGTCGGCGGGACTATCGGCGGAGGCATCCTGGCAGCGCTACTTGCAGTCGTGCTTCATTCACAACTGGTCATCGCCGCTGTGCTTTTTCCCCTCTCCCTGCTTTCAATTGCTATCCTGCCCGTCAGCTACGCGGCCTTCGCATTCTTTCTTACGCCCGCCTTCGTATTGGCATGGCTTCCCTATTCGGGAGATTGGCAACTCGCCCTTACCCGCGTCGTCAACACTTTCGCGGGAGCCGTTATCGCCATCCTTGCAATGATGTTCCTGTTTCCAATCTATGAACGCGATCGGGCACCCGTCTTCCTGCTCGCGAGTCTCAACGCCGACCGCCGCTACCTCGAACAACTGGCAGACGCATGGAAAAGTGACTCCCAGTCAGACCGGCAACTTGCGAGCGCGCGACGTCGTGCCGGGCTCGCGCACAACGATACGGAAGAGTCCCTGGAACGTCTCCTTGCCGAAGCCTGGCCGCGCCGCCTGCCCTTTGCCCAATTCGCAACCGCATTCGTCACCTATGTGCGCCGGTTCGCGCAAAGCGTCACCACGCTCACCACATTGCGGGGTGAATCCGAGTGGAAGACTTCGGGTCTCGTACAAAGCCGGCTCAATCTGCTCAAAGAACGTCTTCTATGGCTTGAAGATCAACTCGAAACCCGTAAATCCGCCGAAACGCCGCCCTGGCCTGTGCTGGACAACGACTCCCTCAAGCCCACGGCCTCTTCAAACAATCACCCGGGCGAGCGGCAACTTGAGCGAATGGAACGACAAACCGAGATTTTGCGACGCCAGCTCAAGTCGCTCCGCGAGAGCAGCTGGCTACCAGGTTCAAATCGCTGACTGGTGGGTTACTCCGTAGGCAAAATCCCCGGAATCCGATGGCTTGCTGCGACTATTCGCGGGTAAAATCGTCTTTAATACTATGGCGGCCTGCGTCGGCACACCGTCGGCATCAAAACCTTGAACGGCCAACCGGGGTGCGATAAATGTCCTCCCTGGGTGAGATACGCGAGATCCCAGAGGATCATGAAAATAAAGACATTAAACACCACTTTGTGGCTGCCGCTCGCCGCTTCTCTCGTTGCGGCGACCTCGCTCTCGGCCCAAACTCAGAGCACCCCCGCCAAGCCGGCTCAGTCGGCTCCGGCGAGTCCTTCCAGTGCCAATACTGATCAAAAACCAAGTGCCGCTTCAACGTTAGCCGCGCAACCCGACCGCGCCCAGTCTTACTACCACTCCGCCCTTGCCCACATTTACGAGGAAGAGGCCATCTCCTCAGGCCGGCCGGAGTATATGAGACACGCTGTCGAGGAATACAAGACCGCCCTCAGTGCCGATCCCAACTCACCGGAATTGAATGACGAACTGGCCGACCTGTACTTCCGAACCGGCCAGGTGCGTGAGGCTGAAGCCACCGCTCGCGGCTTGCTCAAATCTTCACCCAACGATATCGAAGCGCATCGTCTGCTTGGCCGCCTCTACCTGCGCCAGCTAAGTGAAGCGCAGAATTCCGTTTCCTCGTCGTCCCCCACCGGCAACACTCTCGATCAAGCTATTAGCGAGTTCCAGAAAATCGTCGCGCTCGATCCCAGGAGCGTGGAAGATCGCATGGTGCTGGGTCAGCTCTACACCGTCAAGCATCAGAACGAAAAAGCGGAAGAACAGTTCAAGGCCGCACAGGATCTGGATCCCGATTCAGAAGAAGTCGTTCTCAATCTCTCGCGCCTCTATGCCGAAAACGGCGACCTCGCGCATGCTGCGAAAGTTATTGAAGTCGTGCCGGTCTCCGAACGCTCGCCCAAGATGGAGTTCGCGCTGGGAGCGGTTTACGATCAGCTGAAGCGACCCAAAGACGCAATTGAAGCCTACAAGCGCGCTGCCGATCTCGACCCCGAAGACGTGCACAATATGGGGGCGCTTGCCCAAGCGCTCCTCAACGACAATCAACTCGACGAAGCCCTCAAGATTTATCGGCAAATGGCTGAAGCCGATCCTGAGGATGCAAGCACCCTCGTACACATCAGTGAAATCCTCCGCCGCCAGGGCAAGTACGAAGATGCGCTCGCCACCGTGAAGAAAGCTGTCAAGAAAGATCCCGACTCGCTCGAAGCCGGTTACAACGAAGGACTACTGCTTGACGTGCTCGGCCGCTACGACGAATCTGCGCAAGTCTACGAACACATGGTCGACCTGACATCCCACGCCAATGGCGCATACACCGCGGATGAGAAGAACAATCGCGCCATCTTCCTCGAACGGCTCGGCTCCGTCTACCACGAGCAAAACAAGGTCGATGAAGCCATTGCCGCCTATCAGAAAATGATTGATCTCGGCGGTGAAAATGCGCTGCGCGGATACCAGAGTGAGGTCGATGTCTACCGCGATGCGAAGATGTACGACAAGGCAATCGAAGTTTCGCGCAAAGCCGTTGAAGCAAATCCAAAAGATCGCGATCTCAAGTTGATGCTCGCCGGCGAACTGGTCGATCAAGGCAAAGAAGAAGAAGGAATTGGCATGGCCAAAGCCATGCTCAAGGGCACTCCGGACGACCGAGAAGTATGGATTGCGCTGGCTCAGATTTATACCCGCATCCACAAGTGGAAGGAAGCCGAAGAGGCTCTGAACAAGGCAACCCCTCTTACCACCAAAAAGGAAGATAACGTATATCTACTCTTCCTGAAGGGCGGTCTCGCTGAGCGGCAGAAGCACTATGATCAGGCCGAACAATACTTCCACCAGGCGCTCGAACTCGATCCTAATAACGCAGCAGTCCTGAACTATCTTGGCTACATGTTGGCCGATAAAGGCAATCGGCTTCCTGAAGCTTTAAAGATGATCCGCAAAGCGGTCGAACTCGAACCCATGAACGGCGCCTACCTCGATTCGCTCGGCTGGGCCTATTTCAAATTAGGTCAATATGAGTTGGCCGAAGAGAACCTTCGCCAGGCGGTTGAGCGCGACCAGACTGATCCCACAGTGCATGATCACCTCGGAGATCTCTACGACAAGACAGGCCGGATCAGGCTCGCAGCCGCACAGTGGGAGCTATCCCTCTCCGAGTACTCCAAATCTGCGCCTCCCGATGTGGAACCAGCGGACGTCGCCAAGGTTCAAAAGAAACTGGAAACTGCTCGTGTCCGGCTCGCCAAGCAGGAGAATTCGACCGGACAGAACAAGCCGGAATAGTTACTTCGAATCTGAAACTGGATAGCATTAAGGGCGGCCCATTCGGGCCGCCCTTAATGTTTGCCGCCGTTGGCTGAGGAAGCCCGGCACGCGCTATGCGATTTCGGCAAAGCGGGCCGTTTCGCTGGTGGGCAATGTTTCAGCCGGGGGCGGAAGCTGTTTGTGATGTGTCAAAGAGCGCTTAACGATGAAGACTTCATCCAGGTAGAGCCGCGCATTCCCCTCGAGATCCAGAAACCCCGTATTGCTCTCCCTGCAAAGCGTTTGTGCCTCCTCAGAAAGCTCGAGAGCAATCAGAACCGGTGTCGTTCCGCTGGGAAATTGCGCATGCAGTCTTCTCAACTCGAGGAACGTTTGCTGCAATTCAGCCGGGTTGCAGCTGTGCACTACCTTGCAGACAAGCCTATGCGGGTGCCCATAGATCTCAACCTGAGCAATGATCGTCTTGTCATTGCGGTGGCGGTGCGATTCGATCTTGATTTCCTTCATTTTGACTACCGAAATTTGTCCCAATGTCTGTCGAAGTGCCTCGACAGCCTCGTTCTCCAGGTGCCTTTTCATCAAATCCACACTTTCGCAGCAGATAAGTCGCCGCTATTGCTCGCTCTTCGTCGAAATTCGGCAACTTGAAAGCGGTAGAAACCGCGAAAACCTCATGCCCAGGCAGGTTCGAGTCCTGCTCAAACCGTGAACCTCAGGCTGTAAGCGACCCTCGGCTGGTCATTCCTTCTGCCTTTACCGTGGAAGATTTCAGCTTGAAGATGTTTCTCCCAGCCGGAGTCATTGCTAACCTGACTCCCTTGCGATCACCCGTCCGATGACCTACCTTGAAGTCCAGCCATTCACAGAGCCGAGGGTCGTGAATTAGCGGTTCTCCGTTCCAGAATTCCGGAGACAGCCCGCATTGAATCTGCAAGTGATCCAATTGCAACTCAATCACGCGAATAGCTTTGGGAAAATACCGGCGCACATTCCTGACGCCAACGTGCAGGCCGATGACTTCGCATCCGTTCGATTGTGTCTTGACCACCATCGCTCGTTCCGCATCCTTGCGCGCAGAAACTCCGCACGCCGAGCCCGGTTAATCATCACATCTGTCGCTGCGTTCACTTCACAATCCCAGCCGGGATCACGCATAACAGCCCGTTTGATGCTTATGTTGGACCCAATTCTTCTGAACGTCAAGGGACCAATTGACGACTCTGAGGAAATGATTTTTGAATCGATTTAGCACGACATTTACATCGCACAGCCATCCCTATCATTGTTTGACCTGCTCAACAAAATACGGCAGCCTCCAGTAAATGAAAGCTGCCGCATTCGAAGTTTCATACGATCTAAATTCTATGATGCGTCCGAATTTGTCGAGCGCGGACTATTGATGTGCCGCGGCCGAAGCAATGTATGCATCCACATTGCGCTTGTCTACCAGCGATGTCCCTGTGTCGATAAAAACCGGGAACGGTGAAAATGCATCCTGGCTGTAATCGGTCGTCAGTGAAGGCGGCGGAGCATGAAAAATCTCATCCAGCGACCTCAAGCCAATGTATCCCATCGTGAACGGTTTCTGCGCAACAGTCGCGTTGATCGTGCCGCCCTTGATTCCATCCAGCGTGTCCTGATTCACGTCCCAGGCCACCACGACCCGGTCCGTCGCATTCGTCCGCTTGACCGCATCTGAGACCATCTTGCCTGATGCAGACTCCAGGCAGACAAACGCATTGATCTTCTTGGGGCCCGCCAGCGTCATCAATTCCTGGGTCTTGTCAAAGGCCGTCCGCGCATCGCTTTTGATATCGATTACGTCAACAATGTGAATATTCGGTCGGGTATCCAGCACATCCTTGAATCCCTTCAACCGTTCTTCCATGTTCGGCTGGCCCGAGATAGTGAAGAAAACCACATTGCCTGAGCCACCCAGTTGCTCCACCACGCGATGGCCACCCATTCTCCCGGCCTCCAGGTTGTTCGTGCCGATGAAGAACAGTCTCTTGCTCCCCACTGCATCCGAGTCAATCGTGATCACCGGAACTCCGGCGCCAATCGCGGAATCAATTGCCGGGCCAAGCACCGAAACATCCGCAACCGATATCAGAATGCCGGCAGGCTTTGCTGCAACCGCTTTCTGCAACTCAGCCAATTCTGCCTGCGGATCGTAGTTTTCAGGACCCACCACTTTCGCGGTGACCCTGTACTCCGCTGCTGCCTTGTTGAAACCCTTCGCTGCCGTTTGCCAGTAAGGCAATGCCATATTCGACGAAACCATGTAGAAGACTTCTTTGTTCGAGTGCCTGTCGCAGCCTGTCGTGAATGCAACTCCAAAGGCCACCAGGGCCAATCCAACAAATCTCATTGCTTTCATTCTTGCCTCCTGTCCGAATGTGAAGGATATCGGAATGCGCGAAATTACGACGCCAGCCCGCGCACTTTGTAAAATCGGCAGGATGGTACTCCCGCACCCCGATAATTGTCCAATGCCATCGCAGGGAAGATTTTATAGCACTGCGCGTGGTTCCCTGTGGTGACTCGCGACACGTCCCTTATAGCTTGGCCTCTGAAAATACCGATCCCAGGCGCCATACACGCGTCAGCTCAACTGCGGTATAACCAGACCAAGACCAACACGGATGACTTTATCAGCAAAATTGAATGATCCGCTGCCTGGAAGCATCGCTGTCGATGGCGAAGGCCCCTTTTCTGCCCGGGTGCATGCCGAGCCGCACCATCCCTACCGCTCTCCCTTTGCACGCGACAGCGCCCGCATTCTTCACGCGCGTGCCTTTCGCCGTCTGGCCGGAAAGACGCAGGTTTTCTCTCGGTTGGCTCGCGATTTCCCGGGCGACCATTTCCGCAGCCGCCTGACTCACACCCTCGAAGTAGCCCAGATCTCCCGCACGCTCGCCGCCGCCCTCGGTCTCAACCGGGAACTCGCAGAGGCCTTAGCCCTGGCCCACGACATCGGTCATCCGCCCTTCGGCCACGCCGGTGAAAAAGCCCTCGATACTGCATTGCGTCAGCACGGCCTCGGTTTCGACCACAACCTGCACGCCCTTCGCATCGTCACCTGGTTTGAAGAGCGTTACCCCGCCTGGCGCGGACTCAACCTCACTCTCGGCCTTCGCGAAGGCATCATCAAGCATTCCCGCGATTACTCGAGCGCTACGCATCCCGAACTCGCCGAATACTTCCTCGATCTTCGGCCACCACTTGAGGCACAGCTCATCGATCTCGCCGACGAAATTGCCTACCTCACAGCGGATTTCGATGATGGTCTCGACTCCGGCATTTTGAAGGTTGCAGATGTCTGCAGCCATGTTCCGCTCTTCCGCCGCTTCCACAATGACGTCATGGCGCAATATCCCGCTGCACCATCAAAGCCGGCAGTCTACGAAACCCTCAACCGCATGCTCAACGCCCTCGTTACCGATCTGATCGAAGAAGTGCGAAGTCGGGTGAAAGCGTTGGGCGCTTCCACCCTTGATGACATTCGACGGGCGCCCGCAAGGATCGCGGCTCTCAGTCCCGCAATCGAAGCCGAACGCGCCATCGCTAAAAGCTACCTCTATACCAACTTCTACAACTCCCCCGGAATGGAAGAAGAACACGAGCGTGCCGCACGCGTCGTTCAGGAATTATTCTCCGCCCTGATGGCCGACCCTGGGTTGCTGCCGGCTGATCACCAGGTCCAGATTCCAACCGAAGGCCTCGCCCGCACCGTTGCCGACTACATCGCCGGCATGACTGACAGCTACATAGAGCAACTCTGGCTGCGCCAGTGCCCGCAGTAGCAGCAGTCAATCACATCAGATGTGTTCTCAAATCGCTATAAAAGATGTGAAACTGAGGTATCCATACTGAGATTCTCAGCTACTATGCGCAAATGTCTTCTGGTTCTGTCCGGCTTTGCCTTCGCCCTGGCTCCGTTCTTTCTCGTCACAGATTCGCAGAGCCTGCGGGCCTCACCGAACGAAAGTTTCCAGAACCGCGATCCTCAAAATGAAGTTGGCGTCCCCACCTTGCGCATCACTACCCGCGAAGTTCTGGTTGATCTGATCGCACTTGATCACCTCAACCAACCGGTCCTGGATCTCAAACCTGACCAGCTACAAGTGTCTGAATCAGCCGAATCGGAAGGAAAAAAGAAGGGCAAAAGATGGGTGCATCGTGCGTCCACATCGGCAGCACTCGAACCAATCACCAGCCTTTCCATCGTTGACCCGAACCGGGCGTCCCCTTCAGCAGACCAGGCGCGAACCGGATTTCGGATAATGGCAAGCTGTCTTGAGCGCTCTACGATCCACTACCTGCTAGCATTCCATCCCGGGCCGGATGGATGGACGAGCGGCCATCATCGAATCGCAGTTGCAACGAATCGTGCAGGGACCAAACTCTTCTATCGCCATGAATACTACGTTGGACTTGCGACGCCCGTCCCAGACCAGCCCATTCTAGATGCAAAAAAGGTAGATCAACTCCTCCGCCAGTCCGCCTGCTATTACCCCGTGACCCCGCTCTCGATCATGCTCCGAGCCAGCGTCATCGACACAGGGCAAACTGAAGTGCTCCGTTATCTCGTTTCCGTAGACGCTGGTTCGCTCTCGTTTTTGACGCTCGATAGCGACTCAACAGGGAGAGATCTTGCAGGGCTCGATCGCCGAGTCGAACTCGATTATGGAGTCTGCAACTTCGACGAAAGCGGACAACCCATTAGCTATTTCCACGCGCCGCTTGAGCAGGTGCTCGCGTCGGCCGATTACGCCCGAGCACTGGATCGCGGATTTCCTCACACTCTGGAGTTTGCCGCCTCTGAACACATCGCGCTGACGCGAGTGGTTGTGCGCGACCGCGCAACGGGCAATCTGGGCGCTGCCGATGTGGCGCTTCTGCAGCCAGACCGTAGTCCAGCTTCGCAAGGATCGCCTGCTGCCGCGCGGACCGCCGCGGATCTTGAGACTTATCAAGATCAGTTACATCGCGGTCGGACATGGGACGGTCACAAGCAACCATTCGTTTGGATACCTGCGCCCCCAGGACCCATAGGTTCCTTTGGATCCATTGTGCCAGCCCCGAATTCCTTCTGCGGCGACGTTTACGAATTGCCAAACGCCTCCCGCTTATTGCCCGATTTCCGCGAACTCGATCCCATCGGCTCGCTTTACACATCCTCGCTGGATGTACCGAACCAGACCTTCTCGAATACCCGCGGAATACCAGGAGTCACACCTCGCACTAACCTCTTCGGGATCGACTATCACGGTTCCTTCTGGGTGAGGGTGCCCGGCGAGTATCAGTTTCTGATGGCTTCCGACGATGGAGCGATTCTCCAGATCGACGACAGGAAAGTCATCGACCTCGATGGGCTACATTCCGTCAACGCAGCTTCCGCCCGCATCCAGCTTGATCCAGGTCTCCATACGATCCATGTGCCGTATTATCAAGGCGCAGTCGATTCGGTAGCTCTCGAATTGTGGGTAAAGCCACCTGGCGCAGAGGACTGGATGCTTTTCGACTTGAATGATTACGGTGCATCACGCGCCAAGATCGACTGATCGCTGGGCAAAGATTTCACCAACGCTCGCCGTTGTGGGCTGTGGGAACGCTACTGCACCGTCCCCTGCGGCCTCAGCCGTCTCAAGTCCAGCGCGCACTCCACGGCGTTCTGTGCACACATGCGCAGATTGTCTGAAGCGGCCCATAGCCACAGGCGCGACGATTCATTCGCATTGCGAGGACCCGGCTCCAGCCGCAACCGCACCAGTACATCATTCTGCCCCGTCGCCGCGAGATTCGAAGGGGAATCCGTGTCCTCGAGCACCAGATCCACATGATCGCCACTTAACGCATCTTCCAGCGTCGACAGATCCACCGCACGCTCCAGTTCAGCGAATATAGAAAAACCGTGACCGTGGAAGACGGGTGCAGTGATCGTCTGCATTGCCAATGCCGGCAGCCTTCTCCCCGCCAATGCGCTGTACTGCCGGCGAATCCTCGCGTCGACCGTCGCCATGCTTGTCTTGGCGTTCTCTCCGAAACCGCTCAGCAGGTTATAGGCCAACTGCGCATCAAAAGTAGCCCGCGGAATCGATTGGAAGCTCAGCAGGTTCACCGTCTGCTGGTGCAGTTCGTCCATCGCCGCGCGGCCAAACTCGCTGGCCGGCAGCAGGATGGTCGCCGCAGCCTCCCGCACGGGTGCAGCCTGCAGCAGCCGCTCCATTAGGAGCGCAAGCGCGAGCGCCGCAGAATGCGCCGGAACAACCGCTGGAGTAAACAGATCTGCCGCGACATCCTGCTCTCCGACCCACGGCGAACGTACGAGCACTCCCGTTTCTTGATCCAGCGCACCCGACAGATCCAGCACCGTCGATCCAGCCCGCAGCGCTTCGCGCCAGAATTTGCGCGTCAGGCTCTCGGTTCCACAGAAGAACGTGAAGTCAACGTGCTCAAAGGCGTCCGCGGTAATTGGCTGAACAAACGTGATCTCATCGCCAACTTGATCGAGCTGGCCAAGCCCCTCTTCTTCATCGAACAACGCAACATCCGACGCGGCAAGCGATGACTCGGTGAGAGCGTCTTTCAGCTCCTTGCCCAGCAATGTCGAGGCTCCAACAATCGCAATTTTGTACACAGGCTTCCTTTTCGTGTTTTGAACTCAGGAGTGACGCACCGGGTCCGGATCTGGATTCGAGCCCTCCGGCAAACGTTCGGGGTCGTTTCGCAGTCCCTTGCGGCGGCGCCGAGACCACCCGTAAGCCGCCCGTGCCCAGATGCCCGAAAACATGTAAATGAGCGCGATCGCGAACAGCACAACCTGCGAAAATCTTAGGACGATGTAAAGCACGATCGCCATAATGAAAAGCAGCTGAAATGGATGACTGCGGCTAAGATCGATCTCTTTGCCCGACCAGAACCTCCACGTGCTCACCATCAGGAACCCGGCAAGCCCAACCAGGATCAGCCACGGTATTGCGACCCACCAGGCTTGTATCGGAATTCCATAGAAAAAGTGCACTGTTGCCGCCAGCAACCCCGCAGCTCCCGGAATTGGCATTCCCACAAAATACTTGCGGTCGGGCCTGCCCGGATTTCTCGGCTTTGGATCGTGGCTGATATTGAATCGCGCCAGTCGCGACGCACCGCCGATCAGGAACAGGAAACAGATGAATGGGCCGGCTTGCACCAGGTGCTGACGCAACTGCGGATTGATCGTGTACGGGAGAAAATAAAAGCCCCACACATACGCAAGCAGGCTGGGAGCAACGCCAAACGTAATCACGTCCGCCAGCGAATCGAGCTCTCTGCCGAAATCGCTCGCCGTATTTGTCATCCGCGCGATCCGTCCATCGAGCGAATCAAAGGGAATGGCTACCAGAATGGCGATCGCTGCAAGGTCCAGATGCGTCAGCGACCGATTAGCCATTGCGTTGCCGCTGATGGCTGCGATGGTCTGCGTGATTGCAAAATAACCAGCTCCGATATTCAGCGCCGTGAAGAACGACGGCAGGATAAACATTCCGCGCCGCAAACGTGCTCGGTTCCGTGCCTTGGCTAGCGTCGCGTCGGAGGAGTTCAAGCTTCCTCTCCTTCTTCAATCTCCGGCTGTACGCTCGCGCTGGCGGTTTTCCATTGGGCTGGCACTCCTACGGCAAGCTGAGACTCCGGCATCTCGGCAATAATTGAGGAGCCGCCCTTCACCCGCTGCCCTGTCTTGACGCGAATCTCAGCTTCGGCGGGCAAAATGATATCCGTTCGAGAGCCGAATTTGATCAGCCCCACACGTTGTCCGCGCTCCACCCGGTCGCCTTCGGCATGGTTGAAGACGATTCGCCGTGCGATCAGCCCTGCAATCTGCTTGAAAACGATCTCCATCCCGTCGCCCTGCACCGTCACAATGTTCTGTTCGTTGCGGTCGGCGGATTCCTGGTTCATCGCATTCAGGAATTTTCCTTTGTGATAGCGAACAGAAGTCACCTCACCCGCAATCGGCGAGCGGTTCACATGCACATCAAAGACATTTAGAAAGATGCTTACTCTCTGGCGGGGGCCCTGCGGTGTTTCGATGCGTACGGTCTCAGTCACAAGCCCATCGGCTGGCGACACCACTAGTCCTTCACCTTTCGGAATCGCACGCTGGGGATCGCGAAAAAACCAGAGAAAGAAAGCAGCCAGCAGAACGGGCACGATACTCCATACCCATGTACCTGTAGCCCAAGCCAGCACTACAGCTACCGCCAGCAGACTCAAACCGTAGATGTAACCGTCACGAACCATTGTCCCTAACGATTATACGGTTGAATTGGACACCAAGGTATCAGCGGCTGACTCAAGTCCTCCGCACGGCTTGAAGTTGCGCGGGCGCGCTACCAAGCCGCTCAAATCATCGTCACTGGCCCAACCGCCAGGAAACCCTATGCGATTGCCGGGGCCCGATGCTCGAGAGCGTAAATCAGGTCCTTGGCATGCAGTTTCAGTTTCTTCAGGCGCACTTCTTCCAATTCCTCATCGGTAGAGAGATAAGGCTTCTGAAGCAATTCTTCCAACCGCTGAGCGTAGCGACGATGTTCGGCCTGGAGACGACCAATTTCTTCGCTCAGCGTCGAGTCATTTATCTCATCCATCAAGCACCTCCGTGGGTTCTTAACCCAATATCTATAATCCTCCCAAACACAATCGGCAAGCGGGAAGACTCAAGAAAATGACAAGGAGCTGTGGATTTCTTAACCTTCACCTGAGTCGTGTGATCAAAATCACAAATCACTCCCGGCAAACCAGATCAACGCTGCATTCACAACTCACCGGAGTTGCATCCGCATCAGAACGGCATCCTCAACGGGGTCAGCATAGTAGCTAGGCCGCCGTCCTTCCTCAACAAAACCCAGTGACGTGTAAAAAGCTCGCGCCGCCTGGTTTGATTCCCGGACTTCCAGCAGCACCTCTCGCACTTGAGACCGACGAAGTTCGTCTGCCATAACCTCATACAATCGGCGTGCTACGCCTCGCCGCTGATATTCGATCGAGACCGCAATCGACTCCAGTTCAGCTTCCGGCGCCATAAGGCCGGCAACGGCAAATCCCACCACCGCTCCCGTCGCCGAGTCTTCAGCAATCACCGCGAGGCGCTTTGGAGAAAATGGATGGAGGAGGGCGTCAAAAACCCGCCGTGGCCAATGCGGCGCCTGATCCAATGCAGCGGCGATCTCCACAAGCCGAACCGGGTCCGTCGCCGCAATCGGGCGAATGCGGACATTTGATTCGACACTCATCCCTGTCGCACCCTGGCCGTCGTTGGATCGCCGAAAATCTCCGCATCGGAACGCCTCAGATAATGCCCGTCCAACGACGCCAGGTCGGCAAACTTCCGCGCCAGAATCTCCGGAACGCAAAGCTGAACTGCATCCTGAGCCGTCGGCGCTTCACATCGAACCAGTTCTGTCCCAACCCACGCCAATTCAAGAAGCGCTGCTGCTTCGTTATCGCAGACCGCAACCTTCTTTGGCCGCAGAGCCACAGTCGCAAGCTCTTCAGTCCCTGCCAGCATCTCCCGTACACTCGCGTCCGGCTCCTCCAGGCGCAAAAATACCTCATGCCGATGGGCATCCAGCGCCGCCGAGATCACCTGGGCCTTCGCCGCGAGCACCGCCAGCCGCGACACTGCGACCACTGGAATCTGCCCGGGCTCCGCCAGTCCCTTTACCGCGCTGAGCCCCACTCGCACTCCCGTAAAGCTTCCCGGGCCGCTCACCACCACCACTGCCGCGATTTCTCCAAGCCTTACAGCCTGTCCAGCCAGCAACTCTCCCACCGCCGCCACCAGCGTCGCCGAATAGCTGCGCCCCGCCAGTTCTATCTGGCGCAAAATCCTGGCCATGCCCCCCTCAATCGTCGCCAATGCAACCGACCCCGACGGCCCGCAGGAATCCACCCCGAGCACCAGCAAACCCGCCTTAGGCCGAACCTCCGCAACGGATTGACTTGCTGGCATCACCTCTCAGGATTACACACCGCCATCCCCCTCCAGACGGCGCTATTCCGGTAATCTGTTGTCAGCCCTCCCATGTTTCATCTGCTGCCCCAGGCGGCTAAACGAGGAGTCCTCAACCCCGAAAGGACCAGGCGTTGGCCGCCGCGGCGACACCCACATTCCACGACACATGGCGACCCCGCGCCAACCCCTGGGTCATCGCCATTACGGTCACCATGGCCACCTTTATGGAGGCGCTCGACACCTCCATCGCCAATGTCGCCATGGTGCACATCGGGGGCTCGCTATCCGCCAGCCCCGACGAAGCCACGTGGGTCCTCACCAGCTACCTGGTGGCCAACGCCATGGTCCTCCCCATCAGCGGCTGGATCGCCAACCGCATCGGCCGCAAGCGCTTCTACATGAGCTGCGTTTTCCTGTTCACGCTGGCCTCGTTTCTATGCGGCATAGCGCCCACCCTGGGGATACTCGTCTTCTGCCGCGTCTTGCAAGGCGCCGCGGGCGGTGGACTGCAACCCAGCGAGCAGTCCATCCTCGCTGACACCTTTCCCCCCCAGAAGCGCAGCATGGCCTTCGCGATGTACGGCGTCGCCGTGGTCATGGCCCCGGTTCTTGGTCCAACGGTCGGCGGATGGATCGTAGACAACTACAGCTGGCGCTGGATCTTCTTTCTCAATATCCCCGTCGGCATTCTCTCGCTCTATCTCACCAATCGCGTGGTGGAAGACCCGCCATACCTTGCCGAGATTCGCAAGCGTCGCGAAGGTGTGGATTACTGGGGCCTCGGGCTTCTCATCGTTGCCATCGGCGCTCTCCAGGTCATGCTCGACAAGGGCCAGGAAGACGACTGGTTCAGTTCCCGCTTCATCATCACCCTTGCCATCACGTCAACGATCGGGCTCACGCTTTTCTTCTGGCGCGAACTCTCCATCGAACATCCCATCCTCGATCTGCGCCTTTTCAAACGGCGCAATGTCGCAACCACCCAGCTCGTCATGTTCATGGTCGGATTGTCGCTCTACTCCTCAACCGTGTTGATACCCCAGTTTCTGCAGGAAATCATGGGCTATTCTGCACGGCAGGCGGGCATGGCTGTCTCTTCCGGCGGACTAGTACTGATGTTCCTCTTTCCCGTCGCCGGCGCGCTTGCCCCCAGGTTCGACCCGCGCAAACTGGTTGCCATCGGTTTCGTCGTCACAACCTTCGGTCTCTGGCGCATGACGTCGATCAATCTCAACATCAGCTTTGAAATGGCTGTCAGTTGGCGCGCCGTGATCGCGCTTGGACTGCCGTTCCTGTTCATTCCCATCAACACGCTGTGCTATGCCGGCATTCCGCAGGAAAAATACAACGAAGTCAGCGGACTAACCGCGCTCATGCGCAATCTCGGCGGTAGCGTCGGCATCAGCTTTGTTACTACTCTTCTTTCTCGCCTCAGTCAGAAGCATCTCGCCATGCTGGTGCCGAAGGCCACAGCTGGAAATCCCGCCTATGACCAGATGCGCGACGGCCTGGCCGGCGCATGGATGCAGCGCGGGTCAGCCATGCCTGACGCCGTCTACCACGCCGGAGCACAGATCTACGGCATGGCGCTCGTCCAGGGTCGCCTTCTCGCCTACGTAGATGTCATCTGGGTAATGGTCGCCGTAACCGCAGTCCTGATCCCGCTGCCATTCGTGATGAACCGCCCCCAAAAACTCCCCGCCGCCCCCATCGGCCACTGAAAACCACGAGCTTTTACCAAGACCTGAAGGTACCTCAACTAACGTGTCATCCTGAGCTTGGGGCCCCATCCTGCGAGAATCGCAAGATAGGGTAAGCGGAGCGAAGGATCTGCTGTTGTTCTCTATTCGCCAAGCATAATGTGGGTGCCCCGGACCTGGATTCTCAGACCTGGGAAAGCACGAACCGGGGAGAATGCTTTGAGCCGAAGGGTCCGATTCCGACACATCGGTTGTCTTTCCGCTGAACGCTGGTGCGCACACGTCAAGCCCTCGACTCTCATCAAATCCCTTAAGTTCCTGATTCATCATCGAGAATTCCTGCTCCGCCTTTGCAGGTAATTTGCGGTCAGATTGCTACGGTTGAAGATACGAATCGGGTACAGCAACTCTCCAGCAAGATCCGGAAATGCCGGTCGGCCCTAAGTCCTTTAGCCGCAAATCTCTACAGCTAAGTGCTTTGCCTTGAAATCTTTGGCCGCATACCCCCGCTGCAACGGCAGCAATATACCTGTTGCACATAATTTCCGTTGACACACCTGCGATGTTTGTTTAGGGTTAGTTTGCTATGAGTGAGAAGCAAGTTCCAAAGACATTGCTGGCAGCAGCGCGGTACTTCGAGGATAAGGACGCTTGCATTGAACTTGTTGCGGGTCTCCGTTGGCAGGATGGGGTGCGGTGCGTTCATTGTGGTGCTGATCGTGTGTCATTTCTGACTACCAGACGCATCTGGAAGTGCATCAAGTGCCGGAAGCAGTTCAGTGTGAAGACGGGGACAATCTTTGAAGACTCGCCTATCGGTTTGGATAAGTGGCTTACCGCGCTGTGGCTGATAGTGAACTGCAAGAACGGGATTAGCTCGTGGGAGATACATAGATCCGTTGGCGTAACGCAGAAGACTGCGTGGTTCATGCTGCACCGTATCCGCCTTGCGATGAGAACAGGTGACTGGGGTGGAGGAACCAAGATGGGGTTTGGTGGGCCGGTAGAGGCCGATGAGACCTTTGTGGGGCCGAATCCGCAGAAGATGCACAAGAGCCGCAAAGCCAAGATTCAGGCCCGCGACGGGCTGAGAGGCGGGTTCGTCGGCAAGACCGCCGTGCAGGGATTGTTGGACCGGGAATTACGCCAGGTACGCGCTCAGGTTATTCCGAACATCAAGCGCGAGACCCTACAGGCCGCGATCCTCGACAATGTGACACCGTTCGCCAAGGTGTTCACCGACGAGGCTACAGGCTACGAGGGGTTAGGCAAGAGCTTCGTGCACAAGGTCGTCAACCATACGCAGGAGTACGTGCGAGGCCAAGTCCACACCAACGGCATGGAGAACTTCTGGAGCTTGCTCAAACGGCAGTTGAAGGGCACCTACATCGCCGTCGAGCCGTTCCACCTTGACCGCTATGTAGACGAACAGGTTTTCCGGTTCAATAACCGGGCCACCAAAGACAACCCGCTCGACGACCGAGATAGGTTCCTGATGGCGCTGACACAGATTTCAGGGAAGCGGCTGACCTACAAGGAACTGACCGGCAAAACCGACGATACGACGTCAGTCCCGTTCTAGATTACCGGCTTCGATGGCGAGACAGGGACGCGGGAAGCGGAAGGTTTAGACAGCCGCTTCCCGCTCTTCTTGTGCGCCGCGATCCGCGCGTCCAGTTCCGTCTTCGATACCTTTAGAACCTGTTTCAGACCTTCCGTAAATCGCTGAAATTCTGGGTCATCGGGGGGTTTCTTCATGGCGATATGATACTCCCACAGCCGCCGAGGAATTTTTAATGACAAACATAGCACCGCAACGCGCTGCACTTCTCGACACCCTTCGCCGTTTTCTTTTTGAAGTTGAGAACTTAACTATTGAGAACCGGGTTTATTTTGACTTGATTTTGGAGCGGTGTCCTCTTCCGCATGACCAGCTGCGAGAACGCGTGACGCATGCTCAGCAGGACCGGAGCATACGAGATGAGACGCACAAACAATACGCTCAGATGTGGGAGACAATCGAGCAAGCCGCTCTAGCCGCGTTCGCTGAAGAACATCTGTCCCAGACTCCAACGCCCGACAAACCAAACTAAAAAAACGCGTCCACTCCGCTCGCTCCGTATCTTGCATTTTGGGCATAACCTGCCTATCCTTGGAATTGAGCCAACCCCAAGAAAGACGGAAGCCCTGCGGCTAGCGGGGCTTTTCTATTGCTGCATCCTCGCCAGCGCGGTATCCTTCGCACCATGCGGAAAACTCTGGCGTTGTTCCTGTTGCTGTCGAGCCTTGCCGTTGCTAAAACCATTCCCGCCGATGCATGGCAGACCGGCACTCTTACCGATTCGTCCGAATCGTGGCATACCAGAGGCGGCGGCGCTATGACCGGCAACCAATACGGCGTACACGGCGCGATGAATAGCCATGAATACCCAATCGTTCAGTACACCATCGACGCTGGCGCCTACGTTTACCAAGTCAATCTCGTTCTGCACAATGACCGCGAAAAACGCCCAGCAGTAACGATCAAAGCGCCAATCAAATTCGCCCTCGAAAAATCCGACTTCTACATCCAGGACGAGCAAGGAAAACAATACAAACTCGTGATTGATAAGAAGACGCTAAAGGATCATCCGACTCAGAACTAGGCAGGCGGGTCTGTCTGTCCCGGCCTCAATGCCTGAATCGTGTGCCTGATAGTCCTTGGGTTCACCGGCAAGCCGCGCCGCATGTCGCGCAATTCTTCTAGTATCTCGCCGTCAAATTCCCGAATTGTCCACGGAACTTTAATGATCTCCTGCAACGGGAAACGACCATGACGCTGCTTCCCTGCGAAGTGCTCGTCCAGCCATTTCCAGACTTCATATGCAGCTAAATCCGCCGCCTGGATCGGAATCAGCATGTCATCACTTTCAAATGTTATGAGGCCAATTCGATACTCAATCAGACTTGAATCATTCTTTTGTTCAAGAAGAGTGTCCAATGCTTCGCGTGCATTTCTGTGCCCGGAATCAAAGAAGTAGCCAACCGGCTCGACCTGATGATTAGCTTTCGCCCATTCTCCAATCTGGACCGCGCAGGTTAGGCAGCACAGGTTGTACGGCGAACCAATCTCGCGCCGCTCATGCCCCTGAAATAACTGGCTGAAGTCCTTGACGTGCACAACCGAAGCAAAACCGAATTGAACTCGACGCCCGATAGTCTCCAGCAGTTTCGACATCAGTGCTCGACGTGTCGGATCGTCCATCCCACGGAACTCGCCCTTACGGGTCGCGCAGTGCGAAGCCTTAAAGACCTTGATTCCGAACTCCGCAAGAGCCGCCTTCCATTCACTTTCAAATAATCCCCAATGGGCATCATTTGAAAGGAACCCCGCAACCACCAGCACAGGCGAACCGTTCCCAGTGCTCTCGTCAAAGTAGGCGCTATACATTGCCATATTGCGTTCCCTCGCTGTGCGTGGAAACACAATCCTAGCAAGCCGGGAAATGTAACTCTCAGTTTCGTTATGGATTCCCGCCGGAATTTGGACACAATACGCCACGTTCCGCAGAGCATATCATGGGGGTGTTGGTTTTCTAGTAAACACCTTTACTACTTAGTACACAGTTTGTGATGCTTGCATGTCGCTGAATCTGCAAGACGAACAAACTAAAGCACTTGATTCTACAGGTTTTGTGGGTGTCGCAAGTATATTCTTGCCGCTGCAACCCAATGAAAACAGGATACTTCTCTACAGAGACCGGGGGTATAGGGTATATGCCGCAACCGAATGGTTGCGTTTTTTGCGCATGAGCGGGAAACCACGAACCCAGGTTGGCCACAGCCCACTGAGAGCTGATAGCTGACGGCTAAAAGCTGTTCCCTCACACCTCCCGCAGCGCCTGCTCCAGATCCGCGATCAAATCATCCTTGTCCTCAATCCCGACCGACAGCCGCACGAGCCCTTCGGTGATCCCCACCTTCTTGCGCTCCTCATCCGTAAGCGCGAAATGCGTCGTCGTCGCCGAGTGCGAAGCCAGCGACTCCACTCCACCCAGCGACTCCGCATTCAAAAACAGCTTCAGCGCGCCCAGGAATCTTCCCGCCGCATCCCGCGATCCCAGATCAAAGCTCAACATCGACCCAAACCCGCGCTGCTGCTTCTTCGCCAGTTCATGTTGGGGATGGCTCTTCAAACCCGGATAGGCCAGTCGCGTGAGCTTTGACTGCGTCGAGAGAAACTCCGCTACAGCGCGCCCATTTTCCTCGTGCTGCTTCATGCGCAGCGGCAGCGTCTTGATACCGCGCAGCACCAGGAAGCACTCAAACGGCGACAGGATGCCACCCGCCGCCTTCTGCACCAAAAGGAACCGATCCTTGTGCTCCGGCTTCGAGCCGACCAGCGCGCCCCCCAATCCGTCGGAGTGCCCATTCAAAAACTTCGTCGTGGAATGCATCACTACATCCGCGCCCAGCGCCAGCGGACTCTGCAGCGCCGGCGACATGAACGTGTTATCCACGCTCACCTCAACACCATGCGCGTGCGCAATCTCCGCGACCGCCGCAATGTCCGTCAGCACCATCAGTGGATTCGTCGGCGTTTCAACATGAATCAGTTTTGTGTTCTTCTCGATCGCCGCTTTGACTGCCTCGAGATTCGCCGTGTCCACATACTGGATCTCAATCCCGTAATGCTGAACAATCAGGTTGAACAGCCGCGTCGTTCCGCCATAAACATTGTGAGAACAGATCAAATGATCGCCCGCGCGCAACGTCGCCACCAAGGCATAGATCGCAGCCATTCCGCTGGCAAACGCGTGACCCGAAGTGCCGCCTTCGAGCGCAGCCAGGGCCATTTCCAAACGGTCGCGCGTCGGGTTTCCGGCCCGCGAATAGTCGTAGCCTTTATCGGTCCCAATCCCTGTAAGTTCAAAGGTGGAAGAGAGATAAATGGGGACGTTGACGGCGCCCGTGAGCGGGTCAGGATGCTGCCCCGCATGCACGGCGAGAGTGGCGTATTTTTGATCAGGCATGATTTGGTGTTAGCAACTTGCTCCTGACCTCTAGCTTATCGCGACCTACCCCGCGAGCTTGAATGGTCCCGGCATCTCTTTCTTCCGACCAGGCATCGAAGTCGTCTATTCCCGGGTGTCCAGCCCGGGTCGGTCGAGTCAGTCTGGATCGGTCGAGCCAAGGAGCAAAACATGGCCGGCACCAAGAAATGCGCAAATCCTGCGTGCAACTGCATCCCACCCGAGAAGGAAAAATATTGCAGCGCCCACTGCGAAGGCATCGCCAACAAAACGGAAATCATGTGCACTTGCGGCCACGACGGCTGCACGCACTCAAGTTCGGCCACAGGACTCAAATAGTCACTGGTAGTCACACAACGTGCATAACGCCGATCAGTGCTCTGCGCTCGTCTTAAGACTTGCGCGGCATGAGGAACGAGTGCGTTTGTTCGCTGCCTATATCCCGCCCTCAAATATCTTCTTCGAAAGATACCGCTCTGCCGAATCGGGAATGATTGTTGCCACGCGCTTGCCTGAGCCCAGTTCCCGCGCCAGTTCCGCCGCGGCATACACCGCGGCACCAGCGCTCGATCCGCCCACAAGGCCCTCTTCCGCCGCCAGCCGCTTCACCATCGCAAACGCATCGTCGTCGCTTACCATCATCACGCGATCGCAAACATCGCGATGAAACGTCTCCGGAACAAAGTGAACGCCGATTCCTTCCACGCGATGTTTTCCCGGCGCGCCGCCCTGAAGTATCGACCCCTCGGTCTCCACCGCTATCGTGACAACAGCCGGATTCTTTTCTTTCAGAAACTGTGCAATCCCTGAAAACGTTCCGCCCGTTCCGACGCCCGCCACAAATCCATCCACGCGACCTTCCATCTGCTCCCAGATTTCGGCCGCCGTCGTGTCATGGTGAAACTGCGGATTCGACTGATTCGCAAATTGCCCGGCCATAAACGCACCCGGAATCGCATTTGCCGCCTCGACGGCTTTGCGAATTGCGCCCGCCATTCCATCAGCCTCGGGCGTGCGCACCACCTCCGCGCCAAATCCGCGCATCAGGATGCACTTTTCTTCCGCGAATCCCTCCGGCACAAGCAGCTTCACTTTGTATCCGCGATTCACGCCGATCAGCGCCAGCCCCACACCAGTATTTCCTGCCGTAGCCTCAACAATCGTCGACCCGTTCCGCAGCAGGCCCTTCGCCTCGGCATCCAGAATCATTCCCAGCGCCGCACGGTCCTTGATGCTGCCTCCGGGATTCAGGAATTCAAGCTTGGCAAACACCGCAGCCGCAGAAACCGCCACAACTCTGCCTAGTTGAAGCATTGGCGTATTGCCGACAAGTTGGGTGATATCTGCTGCGACGCGTAGGGGCGAGGAGGAAGGGCTTTCGACTGCCATGGCAATTCAGTTTACAGGGAATCTCGAGTTGCTGTATCTCGAAGAGACCGGTTCGAGTCGACGCGACTTTTGGGGATCTGCAACGACAAGGTCTCTTTTGTTGGGTCGGAGCATCCACGAGTCGGCGGCCAAAAACAAACCTGAATGAAAATCTGGGGAATCGCTCTGGCCCCGCTGCGCCCAGCTATCTCTTCTGTCCCGGCTTCTTCGCCACTCGCGTTGTTGGGAAGTAGCCCGACTTTGTGCGAACCGTCAGCTTGCTCATGCCCGGCGCCTCAGCGGTCACCAGCACGCGGCGGAATCCCGGCTCTGTCGATGGCTTCGTCGAGTGATAGCCGATCGTGTACTGGCTCCGGATATCCCGCGCGATCTCCGCCGAGATCTCATCTACCTGTTCGATCGACTTCGGAAAAAATGCAATGCCGCCCGTCTCGTTCGACAATAACTCGAGCGCGCGCCGCGCATGCCGCACCTCGCCGTGGCTCATCTCATCGCCAAACAGCAGGCCAATTGAATAAATCACCGGTCCTGAAAGCTCCTGCACGCGCCGGATCGTCTGGTCCAGGTTCAGCGTCGAGGCATTGTCTTCTCCATCTGTAATCAGAACCAGTACCTGCTTCGGACGTTTCGCATCCGCCACCAGCTTGTCCGCCGAAGCAACCACCGCGTCATACAGCGCCGTGCCCCCGCGCGACTCGATGTGGCTCAGCCCGTCGCGCAGTTTATTTACATTCGAGGTAAAGTCCTGGTCGATATAGGCTTCGTCGGAAAAATTCACGACAAACGCCTCATCTTCCGGATTCGAAGCTTCCACTAGGTCCAGCGCTGACTTGTTCACTGCGGGACGCTTTTTGGACATCGATCCCGAGTTGTCCACGACCAGCCCTATCGAGACAGGAAGGTCGGTATGCTGAAAGCTGATGATGCCCTGCTTAACCCCGTCTTCAAAAACCTGAAAGTTGTCTCTCTTCAGCGTCTGTACTAGCTGTGTGCCTTCCAGAACCGTGGCATTCAGCACCACCTCTTCCACATTGGTGTGCAGAACGTAGCCCTCGCCCTCCTTGCGCAGAGGTTCCCCGGTAACGGTCGACGGCTGTTCTGCGTCCGGCGAGCGCACCGGGTCGCGATCTACTGTCAGCGGTGCCTGATTCGACGCGGAGGGCGTTGTTGGCTTCGGCGCTTGTTGTGCGCCCAGCATGAAAGTCGTTAACGATAGAAGTCCCGCAAGGATTGCGTTATTGCAAAGGCGCATAGTATCCGGTTCGAGCATGGACCGTGAGTGGAGGCAAACCCGATGGCGGATTTAGCTTCACCTTCACTTTACGCCACTTGCCGTCACGAGACAGATTCTTGGGCGTGTATCCGATCACATATTGATTACGTAGTTCCGTTGAGATTTTCTCCGCAATATCGCTCATCTCCGAGATATCGTCGACCCGGAAAAGCCTTCCGCCCGTCTCCTCGCACAGTTCATTCAGCAGAATAGGCCCGGTGCGTTCCTCCGGCGTTGCAGCGTACGGATCGAAGATCCCGATCGAGTAAATCTCCACATCCGACTCGCGGACCTGCGCCCGAACTTCCCCCTCTGTGTAGCGTGACCGATTATCTCCGCCGTCCGACACCACCAGAAGTGCCTTCCGCTCGTGCTTGGCTTCTTTCATCTTGGTCATGCCGTAATAAATCGCATCCAGCAGCGCCGTCCGGTGGCCGCTCTTCACAGTTGCCAGACGTGCCTGGATGTCTTCCACCGAACTGGTGAAATCCTCAATCAGTTCCGGCCGGTCATTGAACCCAATCACGAAGAATTCGTCCTCGGGATTGGCGGTTTTGATGAATTCCAAGATCGATTCGCGCGCCCTCATCAGCTTCGAGGTCATTGAACCCGACAGGTCGAAAATGATGCCGATCGACACCGGTGCATCTTCGGCTGCGAAGCTTCGAATTTTCTGCTCCCCATTGTTTTCGTAAACCTGGAAGTCCTCCTGTTCCAGTCCCGTCACCAGTCGGTTCATCGGATCCGTCACGGTGATCGGTACGAGCACCATGTCCACGTTCATCCGGATCAGGGAACCAGGTTTTGCTTTCCCGGCTCCTGTGGCTGCTGGCGCGTCAACACCCGCCGGCGCACCCGTGGCCGGAGCGCCCGCGGCAGGCGGCGGAACATGCACCTTGTCTAGAGGGTTGTCCTGCGCCAGACATAACCTGACACTGAAGAGGGCCAGCCCAAGAACACACAAACAAGCCAACCATGGTCTGCGAGACCTTCCGCGAGGCGCTTCGACCCGATTGAGAAGTGGTTTCATGCGACCGTATCTAGGCTCATACCTGGGCTCGTACTAGGGAATGATGGCGAGTTTAGCACGCTTGGCTCGCGCCCCGCGTCCCTCGGGACACGCCGTCACTTTGTTTGACGGCGTGTGACCTAAATCCGTGATCGTCGCTGGGATACAATCGACTCTAATCGACAGTTCCAGCGGGACTTTGCCCGCGTGGAGCTGCCATCAAATCGTCCTTATCAAAAGGGAGCAAGACCTTCCGCATGGCGAGTATCTATCCATTCCGCGCATGGCGCTACAATCCGTCGGCTGTTCGGCTGCAAGACGTGGTCACCCAGCCCTATGACAAGATCTCACCGGCCATGCAAGAGGCTTATTATCAGCGCAGCCCCTACAATCTGGTCCGCATTATTCTCGGGCTCCCGGAACTGTTTGATGCCGAGCACGGCGAGAATGTCTACACCCGCGCCTGCCGCGACTTCAAGGCGTGGCGGGAGCAGTCAATCCTCGTCCAGGAGAAGGATCCAAGCATTTTCGCGTACGCCCAGCGATTCCGCGTCCCTGGAACCGATGAGATCAAGGAACGTCGTGGCTTCATCGCCCTCGGCAAGCTTCACGAATACGCTGATCAGGTCGTTTTTCGCCACGAGCAAACTCTTTCAAAACCGAAAAGCGATCGCCTCAACCTCCTGAAGGCCACCCACGCCCACTTCGGTCAGATTTTTATGCTCTACTCCGACCCTGCCGGCAGTGTGGAGAAGATCCTCTACGAAAACGCGGGCCCCGCTGACGCTGAAGCCACCGACGAGTACGACGTCCTGCACCGCATATGGCGTGTCAGCGATCCGGCCGCAATCCGTCTACTCACGAGCACCATGGCCGACAAAAAGCTCATCATTGCCGACGGCCACCACCGCTACGAAACGGCGCTCAACTACTCCAAAGAGCATGCCCCCCCGGCATTGGCCCGAACCGAGCACAACGCCAACGATCTTCCCCAGCCGGCTTATCCCGAAGCAGCCGTCATGATGTCCTTTGTCAATATGGACTCCGATGGCCTGGTCATTCTGCCCACGCATCGCGTCGTTCATAGCCTCCCGAGCTTCGAACCCGCAGTCTTCGCCCGCGCTGCCGAGCAATTCTTCGCGGTCGAGAAGCTCTCTGAAGCCCCTGCGGCCAGCTATATCGACACCCTGCGCCAGCAGGCTGGAACTGTCTTCGTAGCCGTTACTCGCAACGGCGCTCTGCTGCTGCGCTCGAAGCCTGAGGCCGCCGAAGCCGTACTTGCGTCGCTTCCAGAGAATCAGCGCCGGCTCGATCTCAGCCACCTTCACACCATCATCCTCGACAAACTGCTTGGCCTAGACGCCGAAAAAGTACGCGAGCAGACCAACCTGCGCTACCTCCGCGATGCCGTCGAAGCCGTTGACCAGGCGCAGCGCGGTGAAGCGGACATCACTTTCCTCACCAACCCGGTGACCATGGAACAACTCCGCGAAGTTGCCTTTGCAGGCTCCGTGATGCCCCAAAAATCCACCGACTTCTTCCCGAAACTACTTAGCGGTCTAACGATCTATGCCTTGGAGTAAGCTGCTCACGCGCTGGGTGCCCCGATTGCCGAGAATCCGGGTGCCCAAGGTCTGGATTTTCAGGCCTGGGCGCACTCTACAAATCGCGATGACGTTCCTCGCCGTCCTTGCGTTTCCCCTTCTCGACGGCGGCCAGGTATCCCCCGTCGCTCCTCCGCCGCCCCAACCGGCACCGCTCCCCATCTCCCGCTTCGTTGTCGTCCTCGACGCAGCCCACGGCGGCGAAGATACGGGTGCCCATCTCGACAGCGGCCAACTCGAAAAATCGGCCAACCTCTCGCTCAATATTCGCCTCCGTTCCCTTCTCAACGCTCGCGGAATCCAGGTCATCACCACGAGGGAGTCGGACACATCCATCGACCTCGACAGGCGCGCAGAACTGGCCAATCACGCCAGGGCAGCAGTGTGTCTCAGCCTCCACGCCAGCGAAAGCGGCTCCGGAATTCATCTCTTTGCCTCCTCGCTCGCGCCCAGCCAGCCCACACGTTTCCTGGCGTGGAAAACCGCACAGTCGCCGTGGATCACCCGAAGTCTGGCTCTCGCCGGAGCAGTGAACTCCGCGCTCCAGCACGCCGGCTTCAACGTCACCCTCGGTCGCATTCCTCTTCCCGGCGTCGAGAGCATGTCGTGCCCCGCTCTCGCCATCGAAATCGGCCCACAGCGCGATTCCGACAACACCATCACCGCCGAGCCAGACAATCCCGACTACCAGGCTCGCATCGCCGCCTCCCTCGCAGCCGCTATGCTTGAATGGCGATCCGACCCCAGCCGCACGGAGGCGCAGCAACCGTGATTCCCCGCTATCAGAAGATCATTCTTGGACTGCTTCTCGTCGCTTCTCTCGGCATGGGCATCAAGTTATGGCAACTGCGTGATCGCGCCCACAAAAACCTGCTCGCCGGCGAGACCACAACCCCCACCGAAGCCCCCGAAGTTGCTCCCGCCGAGCAGGCCACCCTCATCGCCGCCAACGACCTCGACAACTCCCTTGTCCCCCAGATGCACTCCCTCCCGCTCCCTGCAGACCCGGGAGCTCGCGCTCGGGCTGTGCTGGGCAAACTGCTTGACCTCTACGCTGCCCCCGATTCCACCCATCCGGTCCCCGGCGGTGCCGCGTCCGTCGCCCAGGTCTTCCTCATGCCCGTCCCCGACACCAAAGCAACGCAAGCATCTGAGAATCAGCTGGCTGTTGTGAATCTCACCGGGACTTTTGCCGCCAGCCACCCCTCCGGCCTCGAAACCGAATCCCTCACGGTCCTCTCGATCTGCGCCACTATCCGCGCCAACCTGCCCAATGTCACCGAGGTCCGCTTTCTGGTCGATGGCCAGCAGCGGCCCAGTCTCGCCGGGCACGCTGACTTGACCCGCACCTATCTAACCGCCGACGCCACGCCCACAGAAGGAAGCAGACCGTGACCGAAACCCGCTTCTCCGGTCCCACCATAGGTGTCTTCGATTCCGGCTTCGGCGGTCTTACCGTCCTGCGAGCCCTCATTGCCCGCGCACCTCAGGCACACTATGCCTTCATCGGCGACACCGCCCGCCTCCCCTACGGCTCCAAGTCTCGCCGCACCATCGCCCGTTACGCCGCTCAGAGTGCGCGTTTTCTGGTCGAGGAACAGGGTGCCGACTACCTCGTCATCGCTTGCAACACCGCCAGCGCCCTCGCCCTCGAGGACATCAAGGAAGCCGTCCCTTCTTCGATCTCCGTGATCGGGGTAATTGAACCCGGCGCCGAAGCCGCTCGCAGAGCATCCACAACGGGCGATGTCCTTGTCATCGCCACTGACGCCACCGTGCAGAGCCACGCATACGCGGAAGCCTGCCGGACCCGGGGCCTTCACGCACTCGAAAAAGCCTGCCCCCTCCTTGTCCCCCTGGTTGAAGAAGGATGGCTTACCCTTTCCATTCGCAATGAGGCTGGTGCGGCGCACGCCGCGTCTGCCCCACCGCTGGTCGCACAGGTGGCCGTTACAGCTGAGGTCTTTCGCATCTATTTCGAAGAATTGAGCACCGAGGCTGCGGCCAAGGGACTTACGCCAGACACCCTCGTGCTCGGATGTACCCACTATCCACTTCTCAAGCCGCTCATCGAGCGCGTGATTCCTTCCGGGATGAAGATTATCGACTCCGCCGAATCCACTGCCGACAAACTCGTGATGTACCTCTGCCGCGATCTTGGAGCGCCGCCCGAACCGACCCCGGCCGATCCAGTCCTCCGATTCTTCGCCACCGACTCCGTCGAAAAGTTTGAACGCCTTGGCTCCCGCTTCCTCGGCCGCCCCGTAAGCAACGTCCAGCTCGTAGACCTCGGCGGATAACCAGTCTCATCGGGTGCAGAGACAGCCGTACCGGCTTGATATCCTGAATCGGGCTCTAGATTCAGTTCTCGATCCCCGGCGCGTGTCATGCTGAGCGAAGCACGTTCGGGGCTCCGTCGCAGCATGCGACGGGTAAGCAAGGCGAACGATCTGTTTTTCGGGAATTGCGCATCGCCAGAACTGCGAAAGAGTCACCGGAGGAACGACACAAGCATGATCGATCTGAAAGGCAAGACGGCCGTGGTCTTCGGGCTGGCCAACAAGCGCTCCATCGCCTGGGGCATCGCCCAAAAACTCCACGAAGCCGGAGCCACCCTGGCCATCTGCTATCAGAACGAGCGTATGAAGCTCGAAGCTGAGGACCTCATCAAGGAGCTCCCCGGCGCCTCCGGCTTCCAGTGCGACGTCTCAAGCGACAGCGAAATCGACGCCCTCTTTGCATCGCTCAAGGACAAATACGGCAAGCTCGACACTCTCGTCCACGCCGTAGCTTTCGCCCCCGCCGCCGACCTGCGCGGCGAATTTATCAACACCAGCCGCGAGGGATTCCGCACGGCCATGGACGTCAGCGTCTATTCTCTTATCGCGGTCACGCGAGGGGCCGCACCGCTTATGACAGACGGCGGCAGTGTCATGACCCTCACGTATTTCGCCGCGGAAAAGGTTGTTCCCAACTACAACGTAATGGCCGTGGCCAAAGCCGGCCTCGAGTCGACGGTCCGTTATCTTGCCTGGAATCTGGGATCAAAGAATATCCGCGTAAACGGAATCTCTGCCGGCCCCATCAAGACGCTTGCAGCCCGCGGCGTAGGCGACCTTAGCGAAATGATGCGATCGCACGCTGAGCGCGCCCCGCTACACCGCAATGTCGATCAACTCGAAGTCGGCGGACTCGCTCTCTTCCTCGCCAGCGACCTCTCCAGCGCCATCACCGGCGAAATCACCTACGTCGACTGCGGCTACAACATCATGGGCTTCTGAATCATTCTCCGGTGATCTTTTTCACACCAGCGACTCCGACACCTGTCACAGTTTCACACAGAATCTGTGAAGCTGTGGGATCTCAGCGAATGATCGAATGATGCTGCTCGGTTTACGAGCCGGCGCAAGCGGGCTTCACAGTTTCACAGGGGGGAGGGGGGAGGGGGGTACAAATTTGCCCGTTGCTGTGGATACGGTCCGAGGCACGTGCCGCATTCGGATTGTTGGGCAATCCTTCGAGGAGTGTGGCAACGACTGCGGAGAGAGACACATTGCAGTGAGCCATCTAATGTGCCTTCCGATATGTGGGCGAAGCATTGCGGGTGGACATGAGAACCCCTCTGAATCTGATTGTGCAGCGGACAGAGGGAATTTCATGCAAACCGCACATCCTTTTTCGACGTTTAGAATGCGGCGGTTGGAGGGTCGCGCGGCGATCGCGCACTTGACAGGGCTGGGACTATGAGCGGCTCAGCAATCTTTGGGGTCAGTTTGGCCCGGCAACCGCGGATCTTTCGCTGCGCTCCCGTCAACATGACAGCGGGTTTGAGGTTTGGGTCCGGATTGGGGCCGATCCGGAAGTAACCGAACGGCAACCGCAGATCCTTCGTCGCTGCGCTCCTCAGGATGACAATGCAGAGGACGAGACGTAAAGGATCCGGGTGGATTGTGGGCAACTCGTCACTATGACGTTTGTTCGCCCCGGTGCTGATCAGCCGCGTTGGGGTTGGGGACGAGTCGGCGGTCAACCGCTCGAAACCCCACTCGCCGACCAACCGGTGGCCGCTATCCGGTTGAAAATCTCCGACAATCTTGCCGATTCAATATCCGAAACATCGACACCGTAGACCTCTAAAATCTTCGCCCACATCCGCTCGTTGGTTTCGTCGATATGGAAATCCCAAAGGCTAGACTCGTCCGAAATCCATGCCCAGTGGTGTACAACCCAAAAACGCAAACAGGCACTCGCGTAATTGGCAAAGAAGATGCGGTGCCCGGAGTGCGAGACGTACAGGTCGCGGGTCGATATATTCTCGGAGCCACTGACAGCAAGGCTTTCGACCACTTGGGGAAAGAAATACATCAGATCGACGGATACTTCATTCTAGATACTCAAGTTGGAAAACAGACACAGTTCCAGGACTACGATGCTCTACGGCGAAAAGCTTTGAAACTCGGCATCGAGCCTCGACTGCAACCAATCAACACCGTCTACTCGGAGTTTCGGTTTAGTTGGTTTGATGTATTCGCTGGACTGCTCTTCTGCCTTCCCCCGGTTGCTGGCGCTCTGCTCCTTGGCCATTGGATCACTCGACTGCGACGAACGCAGCTCATGATTCCACGCAGCGCGTGAGCAGAAGTGTCCGTGCTGGCAGCAAAAAAGGGGGGGTCCCGGTTAGTGGACAACTCGCAACTAACTCAAGCAACGGCGAAGCCGCGCTCGCGGCTCCGCCCATGGCCAGCCATCCACCTACTTCGCCCCCGGCGCCAGCGCCCCTTTCAGCGTCACGTCGCCGTTCACCGTTTTGGGATCGACGGTAATTTCCTTCAGCTTCGCCTCCACATCCGGGGGCACATCTTTCTGGTCGCGACCGCCCAGATACTTCGGCAGGAATTCCTCCATCGCCGTGACCATTGCCAGGTTATTGATGGGACGCGCAAATCCGTGCCCTTCGTCGGGCGCAACCAGGTACTCCACCGGCTTCCCATTGTCGCGAACAGCCGCAACAATCTGATTGCTCTCGCGAATATTCACGCGCGGATCGTTCTTCCCCTGCACCACCATCAGCGGCGTCACAATATCCTTAGCCTTCGTCAGCGGCGACTCGGCGATGAGAAGCGCTTTCCCATCCGGCGTCGTAGGATCCGCCATCCGCGCGTACATCTGCTTGCGCGCTGCTTCCCAGTACGGCGGAATTGCATCCAGCAGTGTGATGAGATTCGACGGCGCAACATATGCCACCGCCGCGGCGTACACATCTGGCGTAAACGCTACACCGGCCAGAGTCGCATAGCCGCCGTACGATCCGCCAAAAATGCCGACTCGCTTTGGATCGACCGTCCCGTCCGCGATCAGCGCCTTCACGCCCCACGTCAGGTCGTCCTGCATCTTGCGTCCCCATTGGCCGTTCCCGGCATTCAGAAACTTCTTCCCGTATCCGGTAGACCCGCGGAAATTCGGCTGCAGCACCGCGTACCCGCGATTGGAGAGGAACTGCGCAAATGTGTCATAGCCCCAGTAATCCCGCGCCCATGGACCGCCGTGCGGAAACACGACCAGCGGCAGATTCTTTCCTGGCAGCCCCTTTGGCAACGTCAGATACGCACGAATTTCCAGCCCGTCCGACGACTTGAACTTGTAGGGCTTCCGGTCAGACAGCGATGTGCGGGGCAGTTCTTCCCGAATCCGAAATTGCAAATCCAGCGTGTTGGCCTTGCGATTCCAGAGGTAGGTTTCGCCAGGTTCCACGTCGCTACCCGCAATCACAATCCAGACGTTCTCGTCCTTCGAGCGTGCGCCGAAATTGATCTCCTTGCCCGGAAGCTTCGACTCCAGCCAGTGATACTCTTTCTCGAATTCCTTGTCTTTGAAGTAGAGCCGCGAGCGATCGTCCTCGTAACGCGTGAAGTAAACGTGGTAATCGACATCGGAAAGCTGCAAACCCTCCACATCGACCCGGTTCTCAGGATCGCTTTCGTACTTCTTCGTGCTTCCCGTCGACGGATCGAGCATTTCGATTTCCGTCAAATCCACATCGCCCTTGTTCGTGATCAGGTACACCTGCTTGTTGGTTGCGTCGAAGTCCGCCACCCCGCACGACTCCAGCACCGAGCAACTGTAGATCTGCTTGAAACCGTCCGCATCCACCCGCAGGATTTCCGTGTCGCCCGCCTGGTTCGTGCGCTCCGCAAGCTTCAGATTTCCGTCGTGATCGAAATCCCACCCCGAGATCTGCTCGGTGTTTTTGCGCAGCAGTTTCTTCTCCCCAGTCGAAATAGAGAGCTCGTATAAGTCATGCCACTTCGGATCGCGATCGTTCAGCCCGATGTACAGCGTGTCGGGCTTCGCCTTCGGCGTCGCATAGATCAGGGTGCGGACGCCCTTGTAATTCGTCAGCGCGCGCGTGGGCGGCGTACCCGTCGATGCATCAGCCGGCTGGCTTGGATCGATGGCATAGACGTTGAAGTTCTCATCGCCACCGGCGTCCTGCGCATACAGGATGTACTTCGAATCACGGCTCCAGAAATACTGCCGCACCGGCCGCGTCGTTTCCTTGCTCATCGGCCTTGCCGCGCTGAATGGCTCGCTCGCCTTCTTCACCCAGATGTTCCGGGTCCCTTTGTACGGCTTCAAAAATGAGAGATATTGCCCATCCGGAGAAATCTGCGCACCCGCGATCTGGATCTCGCCAAAAAACAAGGCTCGGTCGATGATCGGTGGCTGCTGCGCAATCGCAACCGAAATAAACGTGCAGCAGAATACGAGGGATACAACAAGGACTCTTCTCATAGATCGCCCTCCAGACGGCGTTTCATTTGCTTTTGAAGATTACCGCGGCACCACACAAACTCCAAAGTATCTTATGACCGATAAAGCGGCCGACTAGTCGCGGAACGATTGCGTGTCATCCTGAGCGTGGCGGCTGTGGCGGCCCGCGGCGGACGAAATCAGCTGTGGGCATGCGAGCTAAAGACCTGCTTTTCCCCTTTCTTTAGCTCATTAAAAGAAAGATGATTCACACACGGCAAATCTCGTCCCACACAGCCTGCTCCACCGGCAAGCCGATTCTGCGATTTTCATCCCTCAACCGCAGCGTGTTCTCCCCCGGATAGCGCATCGGCCTCCTTTCCTCCGCCGCCGGCGAACGATGCAACGACGCCACCACTTCATCGGCAATCTTTTCCATCCGCGCGTCATCGCCGAGCGCTTCCGGGTGCATCGCAAAAAACATCTGCGATAGCCCCGTCTCACGCAACGGATCGTTCGCGATCGCATGCGTCGCATTTCCAAGCGACATCATCGCGGCAACCATATCCAAAACAACTGCCAGGCCCGATCCTTTCCAGAATCCCATCGGCAACAACCGCTGCGACTTCTCAATCGCTCCCGGATCCCGTGTCAACTTGCCTTCCGCATCAAAGCCACCCTCGACCGGCAGCAGTTCCCCGCGCTTGCGATAGCTCTCCAGCGCACCATACGAAAATTGTGACATGGCCATATCCAGCACCACGTGACCCTTCGCGCGTGGCACCGCTATCACCAGCGGATTGTTCCCAATCGCCGGCTCGACCCCGCCCCACGGCGGCACATTCGGCATTGTGTTCGACCAGCACATGCCAATCACGCCGGCATCTGCCGCCTGCCATCCATACGTCCCGCCGCGCATCCAGTGATTTGTATTGGCCATCGCCACGCAGCCGATCCCGTGCACCCGGCTCAGCCCGATCGTCCGCTCCATCGCCGCATATGCATTCAGATTCCCGGCCCCCTGCTGCCCGTCCCAGCGTTCCATCGCCCCGAACCGCACCACCACCCGCGGCTCCGCAGCCGGATCGACGCTCCCATTCCGCACCATCGCCACAAACCGCGCGAACCGGTTCACTCCATGCGAATAAACCCCATCGCACGTTGTTTCCGCAAACAGCCGCGCACACAACTCCGCGCACACGTCGCGAAATCCCAGCTCGCGCAAAACCTTGGCAAGCCGGCTCTGAACATCGTCGAATGGAATCCTCGGCATGAGATTGATTGTGGCTACCGACAAGACTTGATAATGGCAGAAATTGCGTGCCCCATCCATGGGATGTTTTATCCCATGGATGGGAAAGCACGAATCTCACGCCTACTTGTGATAATTCGGATAAGCCGGCCTCCGAACCTCCGGCTGCGGCGACTTGCCCAATTCCTCCAGCGCAAGCGAAACCGCCTTCTCCAACTGCGGATCGTGCCCCTCGCTCACCGCCTTCGGGTCCTGCTCCACCACGTAATCCGGATCGACGCCATGATTCTCTACGTCCCACTCACCCTTCGGCGAGAAGAACGCCACGCTCGGAGACGTCACGTGCCCGCCATCCATCAGCACCGGAATAGGCCCGATGCCCACCAGCCCGCCCCAGGTCCGCTTGCCGACGAGCGGCCCCAGTTTCGCCTGCTTGAACAACCACGGCAACGCATCGCCACCGGAGCCGGAGAATTCATTCGCGATCATCACCTTCGGCCCGTAGACACCAGCGTTCGGCGTGTGCTCGATCTTGCCGTATCGCGGAGCCCAGTAGGATTCGATACGCCGCCCCAGAACTTCAATGAAGTAATCAGCCACCTGGCCGCCCCCATTGAAGCGCTCGTCAATCACCGCGCCCTGTTTGTCAGTTTGCGCGAAATAGTAGCGATTGAAATTCGTAAACCCACCCTCGCCCGTATCGGGCAGATACACATATGCCAGCTTGCCGCTCGAAAGCTGATCCACCTTCTTCTGGTTGCCTTCGATCCAGTCAACATTGCGCAGAGCCGCCTCGCTCGGAATTGGCGTGACCGAAATATCTCTCGGCGTCTTCCCCTCCGCATCGGCGATCCGCAAGCTGACTACCTTGCCCGCGGTCCCCTCCAGCGGTTGCTGGATATCGACATCCGCCGTAATTTCCTGCCCATTGATATCGAGAATGCAATCGCCCACCTTCACATTCAATCCCGGCTGCGCGAGCGGAGCCTTCTCGCGCGGATTGAAATCCCCGCCGGTGTAAATCTTCGCAATGCAGTAGCGATTGTTCTTGATCTCGTAGTCTGCGCCCAGCAGCCCGCCAGGCACCTTCTTCGCATCTGGAATCTGTCCGCCATTTCCGCGCAAATGGCCCACGGAAAATGCGCTCAGCATCTCCTGGAAGATGTAGTTCAAATCTGCTCGCGAAGCGATCGACTCCACGTACGGCTCATACTTCTTCTCGTCCGCAACCGTGTTCGTTCCGTGAAAATTTGAGTCGTAGAAAAACGCTCGCTCGATCCGCCACACCTCGTGATACATCTGCGCCCACTCCGCATGCGGATCAACGCGCATCTTTACATCGCCAAACGACAGCGCACCCTCGCCCGCCTTCACCGGAGCATTTGCCGGCACAATCACCCAAGTCGGCTTGTCGGCACCGCCCGGACCCGATCCACCCTCGGGCCCGGGATGTCCGAGAGCCAACAGCATCTTTTCGCCATTAGCCGAAAGCTCGAAAGACTCCACATGCTCCGCTAGCTTCTCCGTCTTGCGTTCTTCTGGTGTCCAGCGGCTCAGCGTGGCGCTCTGATATGTGAATCTGCCTGACGGAGAAAACTCAGGCGCCAACTGCATGAAATAAATACTGCCCTTCAGTCCAGCCTCCACATCGTTGTACACACCTGAGGGCAGCGGCATCGCCACAATGCGCCTCTCAATGCCGTCCAGGTCCACCTTCACCGGCTTCGGCGCAGGTTTGGGATGACTCTTCTCGTCTCCGCTGGCTTCCTTCGCATCTCCACTCTTGTCATCGCTCTTCTTGCTCTCCGCCTTTTCCTCCGCCGGAGCCTTCTCATCCTCCAGCTCCGGCGCAACCGGCGATGCCGTGTCCGCCGCCAGCGTCAATGCGTAAATGTTCGACGTCACCTGGTAAAGATCGCTGGTCATGTCGAGACCGTCCGAGGTCGCGCCTTCATTTGTGCTCGTGATGAAGTAAAGATACTTCCCGTCGCGATCAAACGCCGGTTCACGCGAATCGCCCATCACGCTCGTCACCTGCGTCGACTGTCCCGAATCCACTGAGTACAAATAGATCGCGTGCAGATGATTCGCCATCGATCGCGGATACGCAATCCACTTCGAGTCTGGTGACCACGCAAATTCGAACGTGCTGCTCGAAAATCCTCCATAAACATTCTGGTCGTTCACCACCGTCAGCTTGCCCGTTGTCGTGTCGACCATGTAGGTGTGCAGCCTATTGTCGTAGAACGCAATTTTCTTCGAATCCGGCGACCACTTCGTGCCAAAGTAATAGGCCGGCTCCGGCGCCAACGCAAACTTCTTCACCGCCGCCGCTCCCGCCACCGCGCTCCCTGTTTGCGGCGCCACGTGCAACGCGTACAGTCCTGACTCATCCGAGAAGTATGCAATGGACTGCCCGTCCGGTGACCATGCCGGTTCGCGCTCCATCACGCCGGGTGAATTTGTAATGTCACGGGTCGGCCCATGCTTCGCCGCCACAGTGAAAATATCCCCATGGGCCTCAATCACCGCGCGCACGCCAGTCGGCGAAATCGATGCATTCTCAAGTTCGTCTCCAACGCTGTCGATGCGAGACCGCACCTCCGGCAGATCAGCATCAATCTCGATCGGCACCAGCCTGCTCGTCCCCGCTTTCGTGTCGTAGAGATAGATCTCGCCCAGCCGGTCGTACACCAGCGTGTCGCCTTCTCCATGCAAAGAGCGGATATCCGGCCCATCGTTGGCGAGCGCCTGTGTTACCGACTTCGTCCCAGGATCGTATCTGTAAATCGTCGCTTTCCCCTTCCGGCTGGAAAGAAAGTAGACCTTCCCCCCCGCATACACCGGCGAAAAATCCGACGACACCTCATGGGGAATCTCGATTGACTCAAGCCCCGGCAGAGTCGTGATCCAGATCGTGCTTGCACGCCCGCCGTGATAATTGCCCCACGCCACGTACGACATGTAATCGAAGCCGTACGCAGGAGGCAGGGGTGAATACGCAATTTCATTTCCGTCCGGCGAAAACTGCCCCTGGTACGCCATCGGCAACGGCAGCGGCTTCGCAATCCCGCCCTTCGCCGGCACACTGTATAGCTGTGTGTAACGGCTCTGCGAAATCCGCGTCGACCGGAACACAATGTTTCTCCCGTCCGGTGTCCACGCCACCGCAAAGTCCGCCGCTGGATGATATGTCACGCGAAACGGCACGCCGCCAGTCGCCGGAATCGTGAAGACATCGGTGTTGCCGTCGTAGTCTCCGGTGAACGCAATCGTGTTCCCGTCCGGCGAAAAGATCGGCTCTGTCTCGATGCCAACGCCGACTGTCAGCCTCGTTGCCACTCCACCCGCGCGCGGCACGGTCCACAAATCACCCGCATAGCCAAACGCAATCAGATCTTTGCTCAATGCAGGATGCTGAAAGATGTGCGGTTTCGTGGCCGCGCGTGATCCGGCCGGCTCAACAACTATTCCGATTGCAGTGAGGAAAACAACAAGGCAAGCGAACAAAGGCAGGCGCAACACACGCATCAGGACCCTCCGGAAGGTTACTGCGGGATAGCCAACATCTTACAGCCCAGCATGGAGGGATAAACTCAGAAATCAATGTGCATCCGGCTGATAGTCCGGCCGTTTCGGCTGAGGAGCGAGTCCAGTAGTCAACTTAGGTCCGCCGCTGCTCGCGCTCTTCGCGTCTCCTGACTCCGCCGTGGTAATGCCCGTAACCACAGGATGCTTGTTGCCGCCTGCAACGCGCGTATCGGCCGATTGAACTCCGATAACTACCGGGCGCTTCTGCGTCGGGCTATGGGGTACATGTGCCTGCTCATTGCCTGCGTAGAAATACTGCGTGTCGGTTGAAGTCCCATTCATGACCTCAACTTTCATCGGTGCTTGTGCTTTCTTAGTGGATGCGCTCGCCGGCACATCATTGTGGGAATCGAAGACGACTTTCTTCGTCGAAGCTCCGTTAATCACTTCAACTGAGTTCTGGGTGTACTCGGGCCGGTACTCCGGCCGCTTGGCTCCACTGGCTGACTTCGAATACCGTTTTCGCGTCACCCGATGATGTGTCTTTGGGGTCTGAGCAACTTTCGTTTGTGCGCTCGGTGTTACAGAACCTTTTACCGCGGTTTGCGGCGTGGACTGCTGTGTGGATGGAGGCTTTGCCTCTTGTCCGATCGACATCGTCGAAACAAATGCCAGTGGGAGAATGCATCTCACGAAAGTCAGCCGCATGATTCGATCTCCTTGTCGACTGCCCCGTTTCTTTGGGAGACGCTTTCATCGCTGATCGCGTCGATCCCAGCAGCTATTCCTTCAGCGTCACCGAAATCTTTCGCGCGTCGCCCCCCGCCGAGGCGATCGCAATCTCTCCCGTCGCTTTTTTGCGGATGCTCTTGAATTTCTCGCCCCACTCCACCAGCACCAGCGCATCCGGAGTCAGTAGTTCGTCCAGCCCCAGCGTCTCCAACTGCCGTTCGCCCTCAAGCCTGTACACATCCAGATGGAACAGCTTCACCGGCTTGCCTTCGCGTGTGCCGTCATATTCATGCAGCAGCGTAAAGGTCGGACTCGTCACTTCATCGGGCTCGGCGGCGTCAAGCGCCTGCGCAATTCCCTTCACAAGTGTGGTCTTGCCTGTGCCCAGGTCTCCGCGAAGGATCAGCAACTGAGGCGGTGCAAGCAGAGTTGCCAGCTTGCGCCCAACCTCCACCGTGTCGGCGCCACTCTTTGTTACGAATTCGTGAATCCGTCCTTCGGCGACTGGGGCTTGTTCCTTGCTCATTCTGCCTCTGAGGAGCGCACGCCAAGCCTACCAGCGGCCGACAGCCCCTGCAACCAAACATACCCTCTTGGGTGGCCTTTCGAAAAGCGGAAAGGCCTATACCGAAACGCACGGGGAAAATAATTTAGACTGTCCGTCGCCAGGAGCGTGTGCTCATCTGCATCGCGTACGGCGAGATCCGCAGCCAACCCATGAAGATAAACCGCGGCCTCCACAGCGCGCGCCACGTCTTCCTTGAACTGCGCCAGCATCGCCGCAATCACACCCGTCAGCATATCGCCACTGCCGCCCTTCGCCATTCCTGGATTACCCGAAGTATTCACGGCAACTCGTCCGTCAGGATGTGCGATCAGCGTGCGCGATCCTTTCAGCACAAGCGTCACTCCGGTTTCGCCGACGAATTTCCGCGCTGCTTCCAGCCGGTTCGCTTGAATCTCCTCCACGCTCTTGCCTGTCAGGCGCGCCATCTCACCGGGGTGCGGCGTCAACACAACGGTCCGCCCTGCTTTTGCAACTTCTGTCATCTTCTCCATGAGAAACGGATTCGCCGCCAGAGTATTCAGTCCATCCGCGTCAATCACAACCGGTAGCTTCGTGTCGGACAAAACCGCTTCAAGCAATATCTCCGTTCCAGGCCCTTCGCCCAGCCCGGGTCCCGCCGCAATCACCGTTTTGCGATCAATCAATTTTTCAAATTGCTGTGCCGTGATTCCTTTGCTTGCAAGTTCCCCTGTGGGACTCGCCATCATCGGCCGCGTCATCAACTCTGGCGCGATGCTCGATACCTGCGCCACAATCGGACTCGGCACAGCAGCTGTGACCAGCCCCGCCCCTGCTCGCAGCGCGGACATCGACGTCATTGCCGGCGCCCCCGATTTCCCAACTGACCCGCCAATCACCAGCACGTGGCCGAACTTTCCTTTGTTTGAATCCGTGGCTCGCGGCTGCTCGACAAGCGCATGCGAAGTCCCCGCCCAGCTCAGCAGCTGTGCTGAAACAATTGCATCCTCCGGCGAACCGATAGGCGCCACCACAATCGGTTGGTTCCATCGCCGCGTCATCTCGCCGAAAACGTGTGCGGCCTTGGGAACCGTAAATGTGATCACCGCATCCGAAGGAAATACCTTCTCCTCAATCTTGCTGCTGGTCGCATTCGCCGGCCAGCCTGAGGGCAAATCCACAGAAAGAAATGGGGCCGCACTCGCGCTTGCCCATTCCATCGCCGCCAACGCCATTCCCTTCATCGGTGGCTTGAAGCGAGTGCCCAGCACCGCATCAATGATTAGATCCGTGTCCAGCGCTGCGTTGTGCGCCCTCAGTTCAACTGCTGAACTTACTTCATACAAAAATCGATTCGGAGACATACCCAGCTCGCGCCAGGCGGTCGCCGCGTCGTTCTTAAGCTCGTACTGCGACCCCAGCAGGAGTGTCGTTACTTCGAGGCCCGCCTTCGCCAGCAGTCGCGCGGCCATCATCCCATCGCCGCCGTTGTTGCCCCTGCCACACAGCACCGTCACGCGTCGCGCCCGGGGAAAGTGCTCTCGCGCAAACACGTCGACCGCCGACGCAGCGGCGCGCATCAGCTCAATCGACGGCACGCCATAGCGCTCCGTCGTCACCCGGTCGCACGCCTGCATCTCCTCCGCGCTAAGAACTTTCATCGCAACTATCCTAACGCCCCAGGGCTCATCAAAGTCCCTTTCCCACGCTTTCCTGCAGAAGGGCGCTTACTTTCCGTTGGGCAACGATCCAACCTCTTCGAATTTCCTGTGGCGATGTCATCCTGACGCGCAGCTGAAGGATCTGCGGTTGCCATTCGTTACTTCCGCATCCGCGGTGATACAACCGGTGAAAACTCCCACGTCTGTCTGGATCGCACCCCACTGCAACAGCGAGAGGTGTGGCGGTAATATTGACAGACAGATCTATCTTGAACTGCGGTGCATGGACTCACGACTATGTCGCGATTTTCAATTCTCATGCTCGTGAGTGGCGTTGCCATATTCTGTGTCGGCGGCATTTCCCGGGCATACATGAATACGAAAATTGAACAGGCATTTCCAAAGCACGGCTTTCACATCCGATTCACAGAGAGCTGGTACCAGCGCCTCGTGAAAGATGCCGGAGCTCCGAAGCTGCCGCTAATGCTGGCCTTGGTTTGCATTCCGCTCGGAATGATTGTCGCCCTCAGCGGCCTGCTGCTGAGCGGCCGTTAAAGCGGCCGTCGGGCACCCCCACCGATTTTCTGAGTCGGGGGCCAACGGTGGCCAATTGGGAAGTATGGCCATTCGCCTTCTTTCTCGTCCCATCCCGTATGGTGCGAAATGCAAATCGTCGACTACAAAAAAAAACGGCCCCCGTCATTAACGGGGGCCAAGTTGCCTTGGTTCTCTCGTGTTGCGAGAGGTCTATTGGCGGCCAACGGCGGGGTAGCCGTCGGCGCGGAAGGGAGCCTCAGGGGGGTGGCTACTCAGCATTACTGCTGCACCGCACCGGTCGAGGACGCCATACCATGGGGGGATGTGGTGCCCTGGGCCGCCAAACTGTTTTCCATCAACTTGATATGCACTGTGCTCGGCACGCGCTCACGATGGTGGGCTGCCACCGGCTTCGCACCATTCTGATCTGCCGGAGCATTGTTGCTCGCGACTTCGGTGGTCGGTTCCGTGATCGGGGCATTGCCGAGAGCCACGGCGTGCATACGGTAGACGGGAATCTCATGTTCTGTTACGAGATAGCGCTTCACAGCTTCTGCCTCGCGTTGCGAACTCTCGATACCGGCTGCCCCTGCAGCAGGCGAACGAGCTTCGATTTCGATGATGTAACCCTGATGACCTGCCAAGCTCTTCGCCATGTCATCAAGCTGGGCCTTTGCGTCTTTCGACAAGACTGGGCTACCGGCGCGGAACGGAACTTCTACGTCTGTGATCGGCTTATAAGTATCCAGTCCGTTCACCGTAGTATTCAAATTGTCGACGTGTCCGGACGCCGCCATTGCAGAGTCGTTGGCTTTCTTGGCCTGGTCACCTGCTGCTGTCGCTACCTGGTTTGCTGCATCGGCGGAATCCTGGGCCTTCTTGATACCGGCCTGGGCACGCGCGTCTACGTCCTTGATGTCGGAGGCATTCTTCGCGTTCACCTGGTCGAGCTCAGTGAGGCGGTCATTAATCGGATCGAGCCGTTTCTTTACCCACGTCTTGCGCGCGAACGGATTAACGCGTCCCCAGAAACCCTCTTTCGCATCCGGAATCGGCTGTGTAACCGTTGCTGGAGGCGTTGAGGATGGTGTCTGCTGCGCGGCTGCCGGAGCACTCTGGGAATTGTCGGGCTGCTGCGTCTGTTGAGCCATCGCGGGGATCGCGATCGCCGAAGCCAAGGCCAGAATAGCTACCTGGCTGGGAAACAGAAGTGTAGCTTTAATTTGATTTTTCATTTTTGTCTAACCCCTGATATGCGATTGCCGCATCGTTCTGCGGGTGAGCGCATGGCGCCGCTCACACTTCCTTATTGCATGGGGCATGCCAAAGGCTCGCGCTCCACTTGCAAACGAGAGAAACCGTTTAATATCAGCGACTTAATGGACACCAGAAGCGCGGCGAACCAGCTCGCTGCCGCAACTCCCGCTGTCGAAGGAAAGTAATTTTTACCACGAGCGGTAACTCTTACCCTGTAAATCGACCTATAGCCCTACTTTGCATCGATGTGGACAATGCGGATCTCCGGGTAAACGCCGTTCCAATCCGGCGTCACCGAATCGAAAATCATTCGGAAATTCCGGCTATCCCCCGGCTTCAGGGGCGCAGCCGACGCCGGCTCCAGATCTACATACGGATCGCGCGTCCTGATCCACTTCAGCTGCTGGGTCTCATTCTGCGCCACTTCTTTCGCGACGTTCCGAAACAGCACCTGCGCCGACACTCCAGAAACCGTTTTGTTTCCGGTGTTAGTGATGTGACCGTCTATATAAGTCACTTTGCCGCCAGCCAGATTGCTCGACTCACTCATCACTACGCTGGTAATCGGAAGGCTTGTCGCGTATGGGTCCGGAGCAGCCGAAATCGGCGTCACGGTCACCGCTTCTTTGCCTCGCTGCATTATGAAGACGGCAATCGCCGCAACAATCAAGACCGCAGCCGCGGCAATCGCCAGCGGCATCCAATTCCGCTCGCGCGGCTCCACGGGAGGAACAAGCTGAGGTCCGGTACTCACGAGCGGATTCTACACCTTAGCCTCTCCGCTCTTCATCTCTTCAATAAGAGATTCCACTCCTGCGCCTTGAACGGGTACACTGGCCCGACCCAGGTGCTCTCCTTCGGAGGTTCCATGCCCAAATACGTCATTGAGCGCGAGATTCCAGGCGCCGGAAAACTATCCAGCGATCAATTGCAAGCCATCTCCCAGACCTCCTGCGGAGTTCTGCGCAATCTCGGGCCGGAAATTCAGTGGGTCCACAGCTATGTAACTGGCGACAAAATCTACTGCATCTACATCGCGCCCAACGAGCAGCTCATTCGCGAACACGCCACCCAGGGTGGTTTCCCCGCCAACTCCATCGCAGAAGTGAAATCCGTCATCGATCCCACAACCGCCGAAGCTTAGAGTCCGCTGAATCAGCCCCTGATCTGGGGCTGCCAGTCGGAGCTTTGTCGTCGGGAGCTTTCGCCACGTCTACATTCCCAAATGACTTTTTAGATTGGCGACGCGTGGGCATACCGCGAAATTCTCGTTTCCCAGAACGGTCGCATGATCGTCCAAATCCCAAAAAGTGACTCGCGTAACCGAAGTTGTAGCACTTTTGGTTGATTCACAATCCAATCGAGTTGAATCTATACAAGTGAGAATGTTCGCCGGGATCCGCGACGTTTGATTACGACGCGGCTTGTGGAAAGGCATCACACATGCGTTTCTCTCCTTCAGCAGTTTCAATCCGGCCTCGCCGCAAAGAAGACCTGGTCTATCAGGTTGTCACTATCGCCGCGATGGTAACGATGCTGGCCAGCGTGTGGATCTTTTAGTCGACCGCCTCTGCCTTATTCCACCATTCGACCGCTGCTTCTGAGCGAAAGTTTTCCATCTGCCCCGCGGAATAATTAACTACGCGCGTGCCTTTGCGCCGCGAATGATCGCCGTCAGCCGCCAGCCCACGGTCGAAAAAATCACCACCAGAAACACGGGAATCAGGAGGGGCGAAAGTCGGAATGTGCCGTCCCGCGCAGACTGAATGATCGACGACTGCAGGTAGGCAAAGAGGCAAAGCATCTCGCACTTGATCCAAGCCACCATTCGAATGGTCTGCTCCTGGATAGATGGCAGATTAGCCTCAGTCACCGCAATCGGCAGATTGTACCGGCGGTATCGAATACTTCCCAGAACCGTAAGAAGCATGTAAAGCCCGGCAGCGACAGCCGGCAAAAACCACAGAAAACCGGGAGGCCCCCAGGCATTGGGCTGACCCGAAATATCAAAGTGCGTAGGAATCCGATCCGGTAGCCGCTCCGCCCCATTTAGAGCCGCATAGGTGATCCAGTAAAGGATCGCGAGTATTGTCAGTGCCAGGATTTCCAAAGTCTTGCGCATGCCATGCCTCGTAGCCCGATTTAGCGACAACGATACAGTGGAACCCTCACCGGCCACCGGTTCCCGCGCGGCTGATCGCTGCTCCCTACGACTTTCCCTGCGCCATCAGGACTAGCAGCCAGGCATTCAGCCCTGCAATCACCACCGCTGTGCTCCACCCCAGCGCTTTCAGCCATGTGGCGTTCACAAACTCGCCCATCTTCGCGCGATCGCCAGTGAAAATGACCAGCGGCACCACTGCGAAGCTCAACTGCATCGACAAAATCACCTGGCTCAAAATCAACAGTTTTTCCGTCCCGCGTTCGCCATTCAGCGCCACCACAATGATGGTTGGGATAATCGCCAGCCCGCGCGTAATCAGTCTTCGGAGCCAGGGCGAAACCCTCAAATGAATGAAGCCTTCCATCACGATTTGCCCTGCGAGCGTTCCCGTGATCGAAGAGTTCTGCCCCGACGCCAGCAGTGCCACCGCAAACAACGTGCTGGCAAATCCAGCGCCCACCAGCGGGCTCAAGAGTTTGTACGCATCCTCAATTGCCGCCACCTCGAAGTGTCCGCTGCGGTGAAATACAGAAGCCGCCATGATCAGGATCGCGGCATTTACAAACAGAGCAAGTGTCAGCGCCAGCGCCGAATCCACATTTGCCATGTGGATCGCCTCGCGTTTGCCTTCTGGCGTTCGCTTATAACGCCGGCTCTGCACAATTGACGAATGCAGATAGAGATTGTGCGGCATCACGGTCGCCCCAAGAATGCCGATGGCAATGTACAGCATCTCGGGATTCGTCACAATCGACATTGAAGGTACGAAGAGGCTATGGAGTGCCGGCCAATAATCCGGCCGAGACAGGAACATCTGCACGCCAAACATGCCTAGAATCGTCCCGATCAGAGCGATCACCAGCGCCTCAATGTATCGGAATCCCCACTTCTGCAGTAGCAGGATCAGCAATACATCCAGTCCAGTAATCAGCACGCCAAAGATCAGCGGAATATGAAACAGCAGTTGCAGTGCGATGGCCGATCCGATCACTTCCGCCAGGTCGCATGCAGCAATCGCAATCTCCGCTCCGACCCACAACGCAAAACTCGCCTTGCGTCCGTAGTTCTCATGGCAAAGCTGGGCCAGGTCCCGCTCTGTCGCCACCCCAAGTTTCAGCGCCAGACTCTGCAGCAGAATTGCCATCAGGTTCGACAGCATGATCACGAATAGCAGCGTGTACCCGAACCTCGATCCGCCGGCAATGTCGGTGGCCCAGTTTCCGGGATCCATGTATCCGACAGAAATCAGAAAGCCGGGACCAAGAAACCCAAGCAATCGCCTCCAATATACCGGCGACCGCGAGATGCGCACGCTCGCATGCACCTCGGGTAACGAGGGCTCCGGGAGCCCAAAAGAATTGGGGATTTCAGTTGCCATATAAGCTAAAGGGGGACGACTCGCCGATGTACTGTCTTGAGTATGTCACATATTAACTATAGTTAATATGAATTTATTATTTCTGATTACTTAGACTCATCCACCTTCAACCAGACTGCATCCGCGGCCGGTCTTCCGAGAATCGAATTCCCCGTAGGTAGTTCAATGGAAACGGTTTGATCATAGTTCTGGCTCAGGACAGACAGACTCTGGTTCGGTCCTATTCCCATTCGATGCAAAAACAGCAGCAATTGAGAATCCCGTTCCTGCAGGCTCGTCACTCTATATCGTTCCCCTGCGCGGGCCTCTGAGAGTGGCACCTCGCCGCGCTTTTTTCGGTCCGCAGGCCGAACCGGCAGCACCGAGTTCCCGTGCGGACACGACCCGCCTTCCCCCAGCTTTTCTCTCAACTTCGCTTCGAACGCCGGCGAAACGGCATGTTCCAGGCGCTCCGCTTCATCGTGGATCTCGTACCACTCCATGCCGAAAACTTCGGTCAGCATCCGCTCGATCAGGTGATGCCTCAGCGCCGTCCTGTAAGCTGTCTCCCGTCCAGTCTCAGTCAGACGCACAATGCCGTCGTCTTTGATCTCGACATACCCATCCCGCCGCAACCGCTTCAATGCCATCGTCACCGCAGGCGCCGACACCTCCAGCCAATGCGCCAGCGTCGCCGGGATCACCTGGTGCCCCTCAGCCTCAGCCTCCAGGATGGCCTTCAAATAATTCTCTTTCGAAACCTGAATCGCGTCTTTCATTGCTGTCTCTTCCCATTAAACGCCGCCGGAGCAGCTTTCAGCTATCAGCCTTCAGCTTTTAGCTAGGTTCGTCTGAATTGGAACAGTGCGGAATATTGCCCAGTGCCGCGATCATGGCAGAGAAGGTGAAAGTTCCGGATTGGCCACCACACACCCGGAACCCGACTCTCTCGCCTATGATTGCTCGGTACCCTTCTCGAATCTAAAGGCGAATAACGAGATATGGAAGCCGTTAAAAAGATGAAGAACGAACTGGAAATGGCAATATCTTCACGGCGAATCCTGACGGAGCTGGTGGCCAGGGACCAGATAACAGCCCTCATTGACTTTGGCGGCGGTTTGATGCGCCCCGATAGGTGCGGTGAGTTTGAGCCGATACGGACTGCGTTTGATCCAGCCGATATCAGCGAACCAACTCGCTGGCTGGCCGAAGCACAAGGTCGTTTCCTTTACCGAAAGGGGCGCCCAGCGCATGTGGCCGGTGAAATGTGGAACCGGACCCTCCCACCAACTTCCCGCTTTTCATCGCCGCTGTTCAGCAACTACTGGACGGGCCGATTCGACGGCAAATGGGCGATCCGAGTTGGGATCGAAAAGGTTGAAGATTTTGTGTCGGAAATGTTTCGAGCGACGGAATCCGACTTTGCTCTGCTGACGACAGAGGTTGATAGGAAGGCAAAGAACCAAGGTCCGCCGTCCCAGAGTTACAGGGGATTTGACCTAGGTACTGGTATCCCAGGACTTTATTGGATCAATTGGTTCAGTGATGAATTAGCTGGATGGCTTGGCTTAAGTGGGTTTCCGAAGGAACTCGCAATATCGAAGACCTTACCCGGAGGCGGAGTGTCGCTTAAGTTCTGCGAATCACCGGACCACTGTAGGGATATTGATGTCCTTCAAAAGCAGCGCGCGGCAATCGAATGGCTCGGTACCAACAAATTATTCGATATTCGTGAACCAGATCGCAAGCTAGACACACCGGATTGGTGACTCAGCAATCCAGGCCGTTTGAATGGTTCCTGGTGTATCACCGCCAATGCTGAAGTTTCGCAATACGGACGTCCCGTTCGAACCATCCGGAATTCTGTGGCCAATCAAAAACCAGCTCTCCGATCGAATCGAAGAGCCGGCTCAATCACCAACAAAGCTGAAATCTGACGGCTGATAGCTGATGGCTAAAATCTAGCAGCTGTCTTCCTCACTTCACCCTGACCTTAGGCTCGACCGACAATCCCGGCCGCAGCGCATGGTTCGGATCTTCCTTGTTCAGGTTGTCGAAATCAATTCGCACGGGCAGCCGTTGCACAACCTTGACGTAATTGCCTGTTGCATTTTCCGGCGGAAACAGCGACAGCACCGAACCTGTCGCGCCGCCGATCTGAGTAATGTGGCCGTCATAGCTTTTGCCCGTCGCATCCACGCTGATCTCCACATGCTGGCCAGCGGACATGTGTTTCAGCTGTGTCTCCTTGAAGTTTGCCGTAACCCACAAGTCTTCCAGTGAAACCAGAGTCAGCAAGTTTTGCCCTGTCGACACGTTCTGGTTGATTTCCACGCTCTTGCGCGTGACGATACCGGCCACTGGCGCCACGATCTTCGTGTAGCTCAAGTTCAGATTCGCCTGGTCAAGCTGTGCCTGCGCCTGTGCCACTTGCGCCTGCGCCTGCTTGGCACGCGCCGATTGCGCCGCTACCTGCTGCGGCCCGGTTTCAGCGTACTTGTATTGCGCCTGAGCCTGCGCTGCCTTGTCATTCGCAACCCGGACAGCATCTCCAGCAGCCCGCTCGTTCGCATGCGCGTTGTCAACCGCTGCCTTCGCCGCATCCGCCGTGGCCACGGCCGCGTCGTACTGCTGCTTGCTAATGACATCCTTCTCGACCAGCGGCTTGTAACGCTCCAGATCCTGCTGCGCTTTCAAACTATTCGCCTCTGCCTGGATTACCTGCGCGTGTGCCGCTGCCAACTGCGACTGAGCCTGCGAAATCGATGCCGTGGCCGCGCTCACATCCGACCCTGCCGAACTGAGATTGCTGCCTGTGTTGGCTGTCGTGATCGGCACATTCACGTTCGCTGCCGCAGCTGCTGCCTCCGCACTCGCCAGTGCGGCTTTTGCGTTTTCCACCGCGACCTGGTAGTCCCGCGGATCGAGTTCCGCTATGATCTGCCCCGCCTGCACCTGCTGATTCTCATCGACCTCGACCTTAGCGACTTGCCCCGCGATCCTTGAACTGATCTGGATCAAGTGCCCATTGATCTGCGCGTCGTCTGTGTCTTCGTAATAGGTCGAGTGCCACCAGAAGCCTAGCCCTGCAAGGGCCAGCACCACGACCACCGCGATAATGATGCCCCTGCGGCGAGAAGGAGGCTGCGTGACCTCGGTGCTCTCATCCCGCGGCGCCTGCACTGTTGTTGTGGTTGTTTCCGCCACGTTTACTTCCCTCCGAGATATTTCTTGTAGTCCTGCCCCGCTCCCAACGCTCTTGCCAAACTCAATTTGGCAACGTTGCTACGATAGAGGCTCGAAACATATTGATCATTTGCCTGCGCCACCGACTTCTGGGCCTGGCTTACCGCGAGGTTGTCGTCAACGCCACTGGCATAGCGCTGTTGCGACTCGCTCAATGCTTCCTTCGCCAGATCCACGCTCGATCGCGCAACTTCCACTTGCTTTTGCGCCGCTTCGATATCCAGCAGTGCATCCCGCACATCGGCGTCCACCTGTGCATTCAGATCACTCAACTGCGCATTCTGTGTGTCCAATTGCGATTGCGCAATCTGTGCCTCGCCGCGCAGTCCGTACTCCTTGAACACCGGCACACTCAATGTGCCCTGCGCATCGCCGGTACCGTGCGAGGTTCCGAGATTGACTCCGATGACGCCGTAGTCGCCGTTGAATACCACCGTCGGATACCGATCCGCCGTGGCTCCTTTTCGCTGCTCCTCCGCCGCCTTGGTCTGCTCGAACATCGAAGCCAGGTCTTTGCGATTGGCGTGGGCCTGCTTGATTAGAGCGTCTACATCGAGCTTATCGAAGACCGCGTACGGAGCTTTGTCTGACAGGTTGAAATTCTGTTCCAACGGCAATCCGATGGCCCGTGCGAGCGCAAGCTTGTCTTTGTCGAAAGAGTTTTGCGCCACGATCAACTGCTGCTGCAGAGATTGGTAATCCACCTGGGCCCGCAAAACATCCAGCTTCGGCGACGTACCGGCATCGTGATTTGCATTTGCCTGATCCAACGAGACCTTGGCGGTCGCGACTTGCGCCACAAAACTATCTATGAGCCCTTGATCGGCCAACACGCGCATGTAGCCATTGCCGACCGTTAGTACCACCATATCGCGGGCATCTTGCTCAGAGAGCTCGGCTGCGGTGAACTGGTGCTTTGCTGCCAGGTATGTCCGCAGAGACTTTACGTCGACCAGCGACCAACTCAACGATGCTCGCAGATCCGTGTACCCGAACGGCCCAATAATTGTAGGGAACCCGGGAATCCGCAAGCCTTCCGCAGCCAGGTCCACCTGCGAAACGGCTTCGTGCGCGTTGAACTCGACATCGGGCAACAACGGCTGCAACTGGCTCAATCGCTGCGCCCGGGCCGAGGCCGTCTGGGTTCCGCTCAAAACCGTTCCCAAGTTATTCTTAAGGCCCCGCTGGATTGCATCGTCCAGCGACAAATCCAGCGTCTGACCGGTCGCGTGGCCTGCCGTGACACTTCCCTGAAAGCTGCTGGCGGTCGGTCCTGCACTCTGCCCCGGAATTTGAGCCGGAATCTGCTGTGCAATCGCACTCAGCGCCGTTGTGGCCCCCACCAACAGGGCCAACGCCGCATAGGCACAAAAATGTTTTGGGCACTTCCTACAGTCGTCTGAGGACATCGATCGTATTTTGAAACCATGGCAACGAAGCGCTGCCGGAAAGTTGTTTGCACTCCAATAGATGCCCGATACGGGCAGGCAGGTTCTTTATCTAGTGTACCGAACAAAAAATGAACGGCAGTGTATCCCTCGACACACCCCAAAATTCCGGCCCATTCTCCAAATTGCCCGCGGATTCGGCTGTTACTCCCGACACAGTATCCGCTGCCCTATCTTCCCGTCTTTATCTCACCGTCGTCGCATGGATCAGTTGGGAAGCCAGGGAACATAGGCCCTGTCGGAAGATCTCCCGTACCGCCTCCGGATTCCATCCCTCAGCGCCCTTGCCTCCGTGCTCTGCCAGCATCTCCGCGGTTTCGTTGGCTGTGAATCCCGCGACCGCCCGCAGCACAAAAATCACGCGCGTCTCCGTGGGCAGGCCTTCAATCCAGTGCTTCACATTTTCCCGGTTTGGACCGGCCAACATGCCTTCCAGTTCTGCGCGAGAAATTCCCGCCGATTCCAGATCGTCGTCCTCGATGCATGTCGCGGCATGAACCAGCCGCTCCGGCGCTACCAGGCTGCCCGGCGTCCGTACCGCAATCAATTGAATTGCAGCTGTACACAGCGCCCTCCGAGCGCTCCGGCGAGCCTCAGCCGCATCGCCGCAGGCCGAAATGTCTGTTCGTGCCACCGCGGTCTCCACCAGCCCCATACTGGCTTCACCCTCGCCCACTAGCATCGAAGCCATGCTGTAAAGACCTGCGGCTATCCGGTCGAGCATGTCATCCATGCCTTCCAGAACGTTGCTCACCGTGGCTTCATCCTTCGGCTGGCCGTCGAGAAGTCCCTGGACCTTCTTCGAAAAACCTTCGGCACCAGCCGGGATCGGCTCCTGGGGAATCAGGCTGTCTTTCGAATTCATCGAGAGCTCCTCTTTTGAAGGGAAGAATGCGGGGATCCGCCAAGCCTCTATCCTCCACCCGCCACCCATCCCGGGTCAATTCTTCGATACTGATAACCGCGCCACCACACGCTAGCGATCGAGAAAAAACGCTTATCCTTTTGAGCGCGGCGCATTAGTTCTTCCCTCCTTTTTGCACCCCTTTAACACTGCGGTCCACCCGCGCTTGTAACTATGGCTTATGGAACATGCTCGCCCATGTTCCAGTTTCCCTGCAGAACGCTGTAGACTTGCCAACACAGTTTGTAAATTACGCACATGGCTAGAACGAAACAGAAACAAAGGCTCTTTACCGGACGCGATCACTCCTGGATGCAGTTCAATCGCCGCGTCCTCGAAGAAGCGGAAGACCCCTCCAATCCGCTTCTTGAGCGGGTCAAGTTTCTTGCCATCACCGGTTCCAATCTCGACGAGTATGTGGAAATCCGCCAAGCCGGCCTCATGCAGCGCATTGAAGACGGCTACCGCGAACAGGGGTATGACGGACTGCGTCCCGACGAGTCTCTCGCCTCACTCACAGCCGAAATTCACACGTTTGTCCAAGCCCAGTACCGCTGCTGGAACGACCAGCTCTTGCCCGAGTTGCGCAAGCAGGGCATCCGCCTGATGGAATGGGAAGAGCTCGACGAAGATGCCCGCGCCTATGCCCAGGCATACTTCCAACGTGAAGTCGATCCACTGCTAACCCCTATCGCCATCGATCCTGCGCACCCGTTCCCGCGCGTGTTGAATAAAGCGCTCTGCCTCGCCCTGCTTCTTCGCCGTAAACGCAAAAGCTCTGGACCGCAGGTCCTTGGCGTGGTCACCGTTCCGCGTGCTCTGCCGCGCTTTGTCCGCCTTCCGGCCGTGGAAGGCAAATTCGACTATCTTCTACTTCAGGATCTGATTGCGCAAAACCTCGGCGGCATGTATCGCGGCTACGAGGTTCAATCGCGCGTCGCCTTCCGCGTGACACGAAACTCGAACCTCTACTTCGAAGAGGAAGAAGCGCGCTCGTTACTGGAAACCATTCGTGTCGAGCTGCACAACCGTCGCAAAGGCGATGCCGTACGCCTTGAAATCGAAGCCGGCGCAGACGCCGAAATTGTCGAACGGCTTCGCATTAACTTCGAACTGGATGAAGACCAGGTCTTCCGCGGCGATGGCCCCGTTAACCTATCGCGCACCATGTTTTTCTACAGCGACATCCAGCGCCCCGACCTCAAGTTCCAGCCCTTCACACCCAAGCCGCTTCATCTCAGCCGCAAATCGACCAACATCTTTGACGAGCTCCGTCAGCACGACGTCATTCTCCACCATCCCTACGACTCCTACGATGCCGTCGTCAACTTCATCCAGCAGGGAGCTGAAGACCCGGCCGTCGTAAGCATGAAGCAGACGCTCTATCGCACCAGCCAGGATTCGCCGGTCTTCTCCGCGCTTATCGAAGCAGCTGCCACCAAGGAAGCCACCCTCGTCGTCGAGCTGATGGCTCGCTTTGATGAAGCCTCCAACATCCGCTGGGCGCGCAGCATGGAAGATGCCGGCGTGCAGGTTTTCCACGGCGTTGTGGGGCTCAAGACCCATTGCAAGCTGGCGCTGCTTGTTCGCCGCGATGAAGATGGCGTCACGCGCCGCTACTGCCACCTCGGCACCGGAAACTACAACCCCATCACCGCGCGCTTCTACACCGACCTCAGCCTCCTTACCTGCGACCCGCAAATTACCGAGCGCGTGCACATGGTCTTCAACTATCTCACTGCGCATGCCGAAATCGACGACTACCGCCCGCTTTTAGTTGCTCCACTCACCATGGCCGAGAGCTTTCTTGGCCTCATTCGTCGCGAGACTGAACACGCACGCGCCGGCCGATCCGCACACATCGTCGCCAAGATGAACGCGCTGCTCGAACCCAGCGTAATCGAAGCGCTCTACGACGCTTCCAACGCCGGCGTGGAGATCGATCTCATCATCCGCGGCCTATGCATCCTCCGACCCGGCGTCGAAGGGCTGTCGAGCCATATTCGGGTTCGCTCCGTTGTCGGCCGCTTCCTTGAGCACTCCCGCATCTTTCACTTTGCCAACGGGGGTGACGACGAAATCTACCTTGGATCAGCCGACTGGATGCCGCGCAACCTCTTCGAGCGTTGTGAAGTCGCCTTCCCCGTCCGCGACCCCGCGGTAAAGGCTCGTATTCACGACGAGATCCTCCCTGCCTATCTCGCCGACACCGTCAAAGCTCGCATCCAGCAACCTGACGGCACCTATCGGCGGGGCACGGTCTCCAAAGACAGCCAGCCGTTCTCGGCGCAGGATTTCCTCATGAATCTGGCCGAAGGCAAAGCCGACCTCAGCGCCATCCCGCAAGTCAAACCTCCAACTCCGCCCGCTCGGCGCTCAAAAAAGGTGGTTCCCGAAGCCGCCAACGCCGCCGACTAGCCACACTTAGTCCCCGGGATCTCGATTTCAGAGTCGGGGAGTTGCCGACGTTCCATGCGCGGATGGCCAGAAACTCCATTGGTTCTCAACCGTCCATCCCCATACCTGCAAGCATCGAACCAAATGAAGGAGCATTCCATGCCCGAACAACCCCCTGATCCCCGCAACTACGACATGAGAATCCCACCGGCCCGCGACCCCGACAAGTCGCCTGCGGATGAGGGGAAGAAGGAGTCGAACACCACCAGAGAAGCCGACGCCACCCAACGCACGGGCGAGACCCGTCAACGCCGAGAGACAGAATAGCCGACACTCGAGCAGCCACCATTCGAACCGGAGAACGGTATTGGCCGACGTGCTTTTCTTTGTACGCCTCCTGCTGAACACTCGAGCCAATTGGGACAGGGCAGTTTAAAACTGGAATGTGAGTAAGACGCGAGCCATGAGAGGAGGCTGGGTTGATCGCAAGGCGATTCCGCGCGGTCCCAATAATCGTGGACTCTGTCGCTGGTGTTCGCTTGAGGTGCCGCGCGGCCGCTACACCTTCTGCTCGGAGTTCTGCGTACACGAGTGGAAGGTGCGCACGCAGCCTGCATATCTGCGGGAACAGGTTCTCAAACGCGATCGTGGCATCTGCTCCTGCTGCGGGATCGACACGATTTCCGCAATTCGCAAACTGCGTTGCGCACGCGGCGCAAATCGTATTTCTCTTCTTGAGCATTGGGGACTTCGTCGCAAGGTACGCAAAAGCCTGTGGGATGCGGATCATATTGTTGCCGTCGTCGAAGGCGGAGGGGAGTTCGATCTCGAGAATATTCGTACGATGTGCCTGCGTTGCCATCGCGAGGCAACCATTCAATTACGCCTCCGTCAACGGCGCCTGATGGAGTTCGCAACGATCGACCCAACTTGCTTGGAAACTGCCCAGTTGTAAACCATCGCCCTCGGAGGTGCATCTTAGTTTGTATAGTTTTGAGGGCCCTGGAAAATTAGACACATAGAAAGCGGTGTATAGATCATGCCCTATGAAATCCCATTGAACGTTATAGAGATTCTCAAAAGCACCTTATATCTCTTAGACCACACCATTTATCCCGGCAAGGATGGCAAAACAGTCAACGATCTGAAGAAATGCATCAGCGGAGCCATCCAGACCCTGGCAGCGGAAAATGGCGCTCCATCAGGTGACTAGACAAAGGCAACTTCGACAAGCGACATACGATAATCTCAGCCTCAGTGCCGACGCGCTTCCAATCCATCGGGAGCGCTAATCAGAATGTGTGTACTTTTTGAGATTGCAAGCCGAGTGACGAATATCACCAACTAAAGAGAGGCGTTGAACCAAAGTTGTGGGACCATCGTAGAGAACATCTATGCAGGTATTCACCACAATCTTTGTTGCTGAGACGCAGCGTGCCAACATCCGGCGCGTCGACATGGCAAACGATCCGGACCGAGAGGAGAACGGCCTCTCCGAATTGAAGCAGGCTCTTCGCAAGCGCATCGCCATGCTCGAGAGCCGCGGGTGGTTTGAGGGTGACGGCTTCTACGAAGAATAGAGCCGCTTACTCTGAAAACTCCGGGGAGGTTGATCGAATCCCAGGTCTTCTTCGATTCCCGTCAAGAGTCTGAGATTACACTTTTCCTCTAAGCTGCTCAATTCAAGGGGCATTTTCCCGTCAATTGCTTGCTGGCAATTCTGGATGATATTGCTACAGTCTGAAAATAGATAAAGGTGTGCGGGCCTTGTCCGAGATGGGCACTCCCGACACCAGGCAACAAGGAGAACCAAGTGGCAGCAGGCACACCGCAGGTATTTTCCGGGATCACCCCGCCGCAATTCGCAAAGTTGACGGAAAGAGCGAGAGCGGCAGGCGTGGCGATGAACGGCAACAACGGGCGCGCAAGCAGAATGGGTGTGGAGGTCGAGTGGAACTACTCCGAAGAGAAACAGGAACTGGTTTTCACGTGCCTGAAGACACCCTTCTTCGTTGCGGCAGAAGACTTCAATGCCAAGCTCCGTGAACTTGTAAGTGAAACCCTCATGGCCTGATTTTCGGCAAAGTTGCTTCAGATCCACGCAGGCTTACAGGCGAGCCAGCGAGCAATCTTCCACATTTCGCCAACAGCCTGCCCGCCTTTTGCTCCCTCTACAATCACAGCAGTGGCTCTTCCCCTGGCCAATCCGCTGAGACAGTGCGAAAAAAGCAGTGAGCGCATCCGCGCGTGGCAAGCACCGCGGGCTCTGCATCTATGGCATCTCGCCAGCCTCGATGCGCCCACGGTCGCCGTGGTATGGGCACTCGCATTTGCAAACGCGGCCGGGGTGTACCTGGACCTCTGGGTTGCGCTGCTACTCGCCTGTGGAACGTGGACTGTATATATTGGCGATCGTTTGCTCGATGCGCAGCGTGCAATCCGCTCGGACAATCTTGATGCTCTGCGCGAGCGTCACTATTTCCATTGGCGGCATCGGCGTTCGCTAATTCCCATCGCGTGCGCAGCCGCCGCGGTCGCAATAGGACTCGTAACGCGCCGCATGCCGGTTGCCGTCCGTAGTCGCGACTCTGTTCTTGCCGCTGCCGCGCTTATGTACTTCTCGGGTGTACACATGACGGCAGAGCTTCCCGAATGGGTGCGAAAATTCGTTTCGAAGGAGTGGTTGGTTGGGCTGTTGTTCACGGCAGGTTGCGCTGCCCCCACGCTCTCGCGCCTCCATTTTGCACAATGGCCGTTCCTTACTTGTCTCGCACTTTTCGTGGCGCTTGCATGGCTGAACTGCGCAGCAATCGAAAGTTGGGAATCGTCAAAAAGTCAAAGCGCAATCTTCTGGCGGACATCCGTTCTGGGGGCCTGCGCCCTGGCCGCATCTGGCGCTTTCGCCTCAACAGACATACGCGCGTCGGCTCTTGCCTGTTGCGTTGTAGCAAGCGCATTCCTTCTGTGTCTGCTCGATCGCACCCGAAGCAGAATCTCTCCCGTGACGCTGCGCACACTTGCCGACCTGGTCCTGCTCACGCCGCTGATCCCCGTCATCATCGGAGCGCACCAATCGTGAGAAGCGCAACGCTGGAGTTGAACCAGGCTGACAGATTCGCGTCTCCCAAACCGGCCAACTTCGACCGACTCGCGCGCGTATATCGTTGGCTGGAGTGGTTCACCTTCGGCCCAATCCTTTGGCAATGCCGGTGCGTTTATCTCGACGAAATGAAAAGTCGGAAAGCCGCCCTCGTCATCGGTGATGGCGACGGACGATTTACCGCGGAATTGCTCAAACGGAATCAACGCATCGCAGTTGATGCAGTGGACGCAAGCAACGCGATGCTGCGCCAGCTGAAGCAGCAAGCAGGCCACAACGCCAGCCGTGTGCACGTCCACTTGGCCGATGTCCGCCAGGTCAATCTCGCCCCATGCAAATTTGACCTCATCGCAACACATTTCTTGCTCGATTGCCTGACTACCGTCGAAGTGGAGTCCCTTGCCAGGCGGCTCAAGGACGCCATGACATTCGACGCCATCTGGATAGTCTCAGAGTTCGCAATACCCGACAACTGGTACGGGCACCTTATCGCCAGGCCGCTCGTGACCGGGCTCTATATCGCATTCGGATTCTTGACCGGCCTTAGCATCCGAGAACTGCCAAGGCACCGCGAGGCGCTTCAAACGGCTGGATTCGTTCTGACGAAACAGCAGAAGCGCATGTGGGGCCTCCTGGTCAGCGAACTCTGGGAGAGCAGCCCGATCGCGAACTCGCGCTCAATTCCGAAAGTATTCAAAGACTAAATAAAAAACTCAACGAGCCAATCCAAACACCTGCATCGATTCGTTCAATTTGCAGAGTTATCATCCGCTCCGTCGCAACTTCGCACTGAGCGGACTTTCTCCCATGGTTCGAAGATCGCAAAAATGACGTCTTGAGAGGTCACATGAAAATGCAGGAGCTTAGTTCATCGGTTGAATCGATCGCACAAGAGCGGCTTGCGCGACGCAAATTTCTGACCCAGGCCGGAATGCTCGGGCTGGGTGCAGCAGCATCGCTTACGCTGGGCGGAACGCGCGTTGCCCGCGCAGACGAAAAGGAGTCATCGGCCGAGGCAGCCGAAGAAGCAGCGCAAGCCAAAGACACTGTAAAGGAGATCTTCACAGCGGCGCTCATTGCGGAAGATCTCGCTTCGACCTTCTACTACAACGGGTTGATCGGCGCCGTTATTCAGGACCCGAACCTGGCAGGACCCGGCGGCTCCGCAAACAACGTAAGCAGCAGCGGAAATGCCGGCAACGTGAACTATATCCAGGCTGCACTGACCCAGGAATTGCACCACGCTGCGCTCTTCCGTTCCCTGCTGGGCATAGCGGAAGCCAGCCAGGATCCGGTCCAGACCTTTTACTTCCCCGCGGGAACCTTCGACACGCTGTCCGCGTTCACGGGATTGCTGGACGCGCTTGAGAATGCATTCATCGGCGCTTATCTGAATGCAATCCAGGAATTTGCCTCCAAGTCTGCAGCTATGAAATCACGCGACGGACGCTGGCGCGAACCTGGAGATTCCGGTTACTCGGCCGAACAACTTGACTACTTCGCCAAGGTCTCCGCAACGATCATGGGCGTGGAATCCGAGCATCGTGTTCTTGGCCGCGTTATCAGCAATTCAAATCCGGCAAACAATATCAACTATGAAGGCACAGACGGGCTGAATGCGGTTTACAACGGATCCAAATCTGCAGTCGCCGCGTTGACACCCTTCCTGACGTCGAGCACCGGACCCGGTTATTCCTTTGAAGCAACACTGCTAAACCAGGCCACTGTTTCGCTGCCCATTTCCGGCGGACCTCCGTCGTTCTGATTTTGCAAGCTGTGCCCACGTTATTCTTTCCCCTCTGGCGGCGCTCGTTAAACTGGCGTCGCCAGACTCCAAGTTCTGCACTCCCATTTAGCCGCCATCAGCGCGGAATCTTGAGCCGCTTGTACTGTTCTTCGGTAAGTTGAAGCCAGACACCTCCGCGTCCGATCTCCAGGCCGTAATCGAGAGCCTGCCGTTCCTGAAGATCAGCGAAGTTACCAACTTTTTCCACAATCGCCCGAATCTTCTCCGGGCTCCGGAAGACGAAGCGCCGGGGCAGAGACGTCTTCAAATCCTCTTCGAGAAACTGGCACATCCAGCTCGTCCGGTACATGTAATACATGTAGATCCGATGTATCTCGGGCGAACGGCACTTGGCACACAGCCTCTCACCCGGTGTGGCAGGTTCATCGGGAATCAGGTTTCTGCAGCGAGCACAGATTTTGCCAGCCAGGCGCATGCGAGTCGTCGAGGAGCGTTCCCCCATGCCCATGAGTATAAGGCGAATATAAGGCGAATATATGCACAGCGTAAGATTTCTCCTCGCAAAGGTCGACCCGAGAACAGAATGACCGCTCCAAATTCGGTGCTGTAAAGGAAATCCGCGACGCAGCCGCCAGGTAGCCATGTTACAGCCGTGTTAAAATCAAGCCTCAAAGGAAACGGCTTAACCCTGCCGGACACGCCCACCCACCATGAATCTCTATCTCATGCGACATGCCAATGCTGGAGTACCTCGCGAGAGCGCTAAGCTAGATGCCAAGCGTGGGTTGGTCGCCGAAGGGAAGGAGCAGTGCATGGTCATGGGCCGTATGCTCGGCTCCCTTAAAGTCCAGCCTGACGTCATCGTCTCCAGTCCGCTGAAGCGCGCGCTCCAAACCGCGCAATTTGTCGGCAACGAGCTGGGCTATGAAGGCAAGGTTGAAGTTAGTTCCGCGCTGGACTTCAACGCCACCTACGCCGATTTCCAGAAGCTGCTCGGTAAGTACGCAGATCGCCAAGACGTATTGGTGGTCGGACACAACCCGAATCTCTTCCAGTTTCTTGGCCGCCTGATCACCGGCAACGGTGGTGCGGGGGTGCGCATGCGCAAAGCTTCAGTTGCCCGCATCGATATGGAGAAGCACCCGCCGCTGTTGCAGTGGCTTATCGATCCCCGCATGGCTCGCTTGATTTATGCGAGTGTTGCGAAGAGTTCGCGCTCAAAGACCTCGCGAAAATAGTCCGCTTCCTTTCGCAGCGACCATAGCTCCAGTTCCGCACCGGTTCGGCCCGGTTCCAGCTCCAGGTACACGCGTTTCGGATAGACCCGTGCAACCACGTCCAGCACATCGCTTGCCCGGTCCTGGTTCAAGGCCACCGCCAATCGCAACAGGACCACCGCGCGTTCCACGAGCTTATGCTGTTCCGCCGGAATGTTGCGTAAAGCGCGATCGTCAGGTTGCGGCCGACTCTTGCCCAGGTAACGCGCAATCGCCGAAACAATTGTCCGCTGCACCTGCGTGTATCCATACAACTCAGACATCGACACGATGTACTGCGTGTGCCGGTGATGTCCCTGGTGGTTGATAAATTTGCCGGTATCGCGCAGGACGGCGGCCGCGGCCAGCCAATCCTCATACTCAGCGGGAAGGCGATGCAGGGCTTGTAGCTCGCGAAAAAGCTGCACGGCATGAGCGCGCACGGGCTCAGCCTGGCGCATATCCACTCCATAGCGTTGCGCCGTCGCAACTACTGATTCCCAGCGCTCAATCTCGAACTGACGGTGGGCGGCCGCGCGATCGTCCTGCGCTGCCAGCATCTGCGCCAGAATGCCGTCGCGCAATCCCAGAGGCGAGTAGCGAAAACCCGGCAGGTTAAAACTCTCGAGCAACTCTGCAAACACCTGCGCGCCGGCAATGATGATCTCTGCCCGCCTTGGACCGATGCCCGCTACAGCCTCGCGCTCCGGCAGGCTCATCCGGGCGAGCTTCGCTGCCAGTTTGCGCGCCATTGTCGTTGGGGCAATCGCTCCCGAGGCGCTGCTGCGTCCGGACCGTTTTCCTGATTTCGCTGACTTGCCCCCTTTGGCCAACGCCGCCGCGCAAGCCTCGGATAGCGCCGCAGCCGTTCCAGAGGTGGCGATGACCAGTTGAACCTTTCCCGGCTGAATGCGGCGATGTGCACGGCGTAATTCCCGGGCAATCAACCTGCGCATCCGGGCGAGGTCTTCCGGCGGCGCCGGATCGACGGAAAGAAACTCCTCCGTCAGCCGGACCGCGCCCAATGGGACGCTGGCCGTTTCCTTGATGCGCTTGTGTTCCGAAAGCGTGATCTCGCAACTGCCGCCGCCGAGATCAATCAGCAGAACCTTCCCACTTGTGCCCGGTTCGCCGCTGACGATGCCGCGATGTATGAGGCGGCCTTCTTCAAGGCCCGAAATCGTCTCCATATTCCAGCCGGTTTCAGCCTTCACCCACGCGTGAAACGCTGCCGAGTTGCGCGCATCGCGCATCGCTGAGGTGGCCACCACGCGAACCTGGTCAGCCCCATGAGATTGCACCGCGCGCTGGAAGCGTTTGAGCGCGCGCAGGGTTGCCGCCATCGCTTCCGGCGAGACGAGCCCCGAAGCGAAGACGCTCGCACCGAGCCTTGTTACCTCGCGGTCCTCGTGCAGCGTGCGGAGCTGATGCGCGACGACCCTGGCAATTTTCAGCCGGCAGGAATTGGATCCGATATCAATAGCGGCAAACGTGGGCATAAGGCGCGAACTAACTCCACGAGATAGAAATCAGTTTCTTCGGCCAAGATACACGACCGCGCCGCAATGCCATTCCGTTCCCATCGCTCTCGGAGTCTGCAGAGACAGCAGAATTCGTTTGCCGCACAATTTAGGGTGCTTGCACTTGAATTAGTGCAGGATCCGCGGACTATTCTTATCTAAATAATTGATTTTATTAGATTAATTTTAATTTAGGCGAAAGGATAGGGAATTAAAAGGGGGAGGGGTGGGGGTACCCGGCGTATTGTCTGGCCGTGAACAGTTGTCCGGGGACACTGAACCACTTGAGGAGTTCCTGCCTGATGCCATTTTGCGTCGGGCAACGAAATAATCTGCAAACTGCGCGAAGTTTTTTATTAAGCGTTTCCAATGGCAACAAAGCATTTGACTAACCCATCTCCAACCCGGGAGAATGGGATTGCCGTGACAGGGCAGCACCTAGGTTGGCGCTGTTGTTTTTTGGCTATTTGCTATTTTTTAGGGTGGGGAAATTCCGGAACATTGGGCCTGTTGGGGCCGATGGCTATGATTACGTGTCCGTCGGGTATAGATGGATCACCGAAAAATTGCGCGGAAAATATTGGGCCTGTACACATGCCAATTGCCCCTGAAAGTGTCGATAGTGGCGAGGGAGGATTTGCCCCTACATCGTTATTGCTTCCGCCAAAGGCCATGCCTTCAAGGTCGGCTGTTCTCCTAACTAATTCAGACACGGGAGCGGGTCCAAATTCTGGGTCACTTTCGTGCTTCGAGCCAAAAGGCCTCATTTCCACGCTCCACCCGGCACCCTTAGGTCCGAGCGCGTCCCTCAATTGCAAAGCGAAAAAGTGTGGCTCTTCGTCGTTGCCGGATTCATACCAAATTTCGACCGAAATTTTTGGCTGGCCCTTCAATAGATTGACAAGGCGCTTATTGTCGAGAAGGCGACCGTTGACGCTTTTTCCGATCCAATTCAGATATTGCTGCGCCGCAGATAACCCTTGGTTGATAGCTTCAGCCTTCTTACCTACAGCCTCGGCTTTCTTGTTGGCGTCCCCGGCAGATATGTTAGCGGCGTCCGCTGATCCTTGTGCTTTTTCTGCAGATGACGCCGCGCTTCCCGCTTCCTGCTCCAGCAGTAATGCGCGATATTCATTGACGCCGCGAATAAGAATGTCTAGATTCTCGATCCGACTAGCGGTGTGGAGCTCTCCCCATAAACCCCAGACCACTAATCCAACGCTGGCGAATTCGAGAAAAAACTTTATGCGGCTTGGTCGTTCTGGGAACTTTATCTTGAAATGTGTTGCCGCGAACTTCCAATCTTTGAGGTCGTCGAGATGGTCTATCCCAAGAAAAACAATCTCACAAAAAACGCCCACGATGACTAGGCCTGTGTATACAGCCGAATACAAATCCAATGAGGCGCGGATTGTGTCCAGGTTGGCAAAGATGCAATCGAAAATCGAATCGTCCATACGGGTCAGGAATATTCAGGCCAATGTAGTGCTCTCAATATATGCTGTTTTCGGCCTATATTTCATCGTGCAGTTCTTTAGGGGGCGTCTTTAGTGCCATAATCCTTGCAGGGCAAAATGAGGAATCCGAACAAGAAAATCGAAAAGCCTCCGTCGCCGGAATGCCGGACGTTTACGGAGGCTTTGTCTTTGGCTCTTTCCGTTTCGAAGACCGAGGTAAAGCGACGCGTTGACCGAATGAAGTCCGAGAAGGTTTCTCGTTATAAGCGATACAAGTACGCCCCCGCAAAGCCCCTGCCTTAACTGGGCGGCACCTTGCCAGTCAGCGCTGCATAAGTCAGTCTCTTCCCTGAAATCTGCGATACTGCCAGCATAAAACGATCCCCGTCGTTTAGCGGATTGTCTTTGGTGGTGCGATTGTTAAATCTGAAAACCTGCTCTGCCAGATAGCGGTCCAAGTGGAACGGTTCGACTGCGACATACGTCCCGCGAAGAGTTCTCTTGAGCAGCGACCAGAAGTTCTCGATTCCTTGAGTGTGAACCTGTCCATTGACGTATTCCTGAGAGTGGTTCACGACCTCGTGAACGAAGTTCTTTTCGAGGCCGTCGTAGCCGAGATGCTCATCTGTGTACACCCTTGCGAACGGAGTTACATTCTCAAGAATCATGTTCTGCAAAGTCTCGCGTTTGAGATTGGGCAACACCTTCGCGCGAACCTGTCGCAATTCACGGTCAAGGATTCCTTGGACGGCTGTCTTGCCGACGAATCCGCCCTTGCCGCCGCCGTCACGCGCCTGTACTTTGGCTTTGCGATCCTTGTGCATCTTGAGCGGATTCGGCCCGATGTATGTCTCGTCACCCTCAACCGGACCCCCGAAGCCGAACATGTGCAGCGACTCGGTAGGCAGGATGGCGCGGAGCCGTTGCAAAACAAACCATGCCGATCTCTGAGTTAGCTTCAAATCGCGAGCGATCTCGTAACTAGAGATGCCATTCTTGCAGTTGCAGAGCAGCCAGAGCGCGATGAGCCACTTGTCTAGGCTGATGGCGCTATCCTCGAAAATCGAATTCACCTTGACCGAAAACTGCTTCCGGCAGGCATAGCACTTCCACCGCTTTTGGGTCGCCAGCCAGTAGTGTTTGCGGTCAGTTTCTTGCGCATTACACTTAGGGCAGACTGGCTTGCCTTCCGGCCAGCGGAGAAAGGCAACCACGTCAATGCAGCGCTGTTCATCTGCGAAGTAACGCGTTGCTTCCAAAAGAGTTGTTGGGAAGTTCCCCATATCCTTGCCCTCGATATTCAAAGAATACGGGAAACGGTTGGGTTAGTCAAGTGATTTCTTGCCTTTCCAATGACCTAAGCGGAGGAACGAGGAATTCACATTGACACGCTTTTCGCTTTCGTGGCCAGCGTCATTTGAAGCAATCGATCTCGCAAACGGATGGCGCTAACCCGACTTACTGTTGCCTATTCGAACAGGTCGATGCGCTTAGCCATTGAGGAACTCGAGGGTGCCCAGAGTTTAAAAGACGCGCAAGGGAACATCAACGATAAAGCCCGTGGGCAAATGAGGTGAGCCTGCATTATCAGGCTGCGGTTACCGCCCTGGACGCCGGAAGAAAAACCTCTTGCTTTCAGGGCTGGACACGACTCGTGGCCGGTTCCTGCGGCTCACTCACGCGAGCTTTTTATTCGAGTCCGCCAGAGGACTAAGTTCGCCGCGTGCTGGAATCTTTCGGTTTTCAACTTGCAAGTCTTCGGACTTCTGTATTCGCTCTTGCAAGTAGGTTGAAACGCTTTGCACCCTCGAGAGAGCAGTCTCGAATGACTCGGCTGAAACGGTGTCGAGCAGTTCCGCGAGAGGCTTCGTCTTCGCGTGGTTTCCGTGATGAGCTTCGCGTCCAAGTTCCTGCCAGTCGTGCCACTCGCCAATTGCCGACTGTACTTTTTTCACTTGCGAAGCAATCTGGGCGCAAGCACGATCGGTGCCAGCGTGGATCTCGGCTAGATATCGCACGGACTTGATGCGCTTGCGAAACTCATGGAGGTTTGTTTCGTCGAACGTGGAAAATTCCGCTTGAATGGCAAGGAAACGCCGAGCAAGTTCCTCAGCAATCCCCGCCTCCTCGCCGAGCACGAAATCAGAAAGCTCTCTCTCCACGTGTTCGCCAGCCTTGACGAGATGACGGCCTGATTTTTCGATCTGCGTAACCAACTTCTTTTCTGCGGTACGCCGCTTCCTGGTGAGCCGGTTTTCAAGCCGATCAATACCACTTATGCAGTCATGCGTAGAGTGGGGGACGTAATCGGTTGTTTCGCTCAGCGATATGCGCAGTCCGCGCAGTTTGCCGATCCACACGTCGAATTCGCGGACGGGACCAAGTGCGCGGCGAAGCGTCTCCGCCTGCTTGCTGAAGCGAAGAATCGCCTGGGCCTGGTGGCTGGCTCGGGGAAGATCGTTAAGGTCGCGATCCAATTCGGCCTGCAGTCGAAGCGTAATCACCCGCAGTGCATGCACCCGCTTGCGCGTCGCTTTGCGTCGGCAAAGATCGAGCAACTCTCGCCAGGCGGCAAGGCGGTCGCGCATTGTTGTCGCTGCTACCACGCCTGCTCGCTTCCTGACGTTCATCCAACTGTAACCTGCGTCCATTCTATGATGCGTGGCCGGCCACTGCCTGACGAGTCATTGGTGATTTCGGACCATGAGATTGGAGAGCCCTCCCACTGTTATCCTTGATTTTCAGAACTTTACGCATGGCAAATCGACAAAATCCGAGAATCGAATCCGTGGAGGGGCCCTCAAAGCTGGCCGTTTGGGCACTTCTGGGGGCGATCTTCCTGGCCGTGCAGTTTGCCTCGCTGTTCACTCCACCGCTGCTCGATGACGTCGATGCCTCGCATGCGCAGATAGCGCAGCACATGGATGAGAGCGGCGATTGGATCACGATGAAGCTCGACGGCATCCGCTACCTCGAAAAGCCACCGCTGCCCTATTGGCTCGATGCGAGCTTTTATTGGATGTTCGGCCAGAATACCTTTGCCACTCACTTGCCGAACGCACTGGCTATCCTGGGCCTCGCATGGCTGGCCTGGATGTGGGTGTTGCGCGGGTGGGGCCGTCGCGCAGGTTTGTATGCTGCCTTGGGCGTACTCACCTCGATTGGGCCATTTCTGTTCACACGCTTCGCCATCCCTGAGGCGCTGCTCAGTTTTCTGTTGCTCTACGCGCTCTGGAGTTTCATCACGGGACTGGAGAGCCGCCGTCCAATCCGCTTTTATGGCATGTGGGCTGCCCTGGCGCTTGCGACTCTGACCAAAGGCTTGATTGCCCCGGTGTTCTTTGCGGCCGCGGCGATCCCTCTACTGCTGCTCAGTGGACAATGGCGTCGCTGGCGCGAATTGAGGCCCTTCAGTGGCGTGCTGTTGTTCCTGCTGATCGCTGCGCCGTGGCACATCTTATGCGGCCTCGCAAATCCCGACCAGGGGCATCCAGTGGGCAACCACCCAACGGTGGGGAACGTGCATGGCTTCTGGTATTTCTACTTCGTCAACGAGCACTTCCTGCGTTTTCTCGGCGACCGTTTTCCGCACGACTACAACAAGCTGCCCTTCGCCTGGTATTGGCTGGCGCACCTCGTCTGGCTTTTCCCGTGGAGCTTGTTCTTGCCCGCTCTCTTCGTCGTAGCATGGCGAACGCGTCATGCATGGATGCAGCATCTTCGTCGCGATTCCGGCCAGACCGTGGACTTCTATCTTGATCACGCAGCACGCGAAGATGTGGCCAGCTACGTTGCGCGCCTCAAGTTTCGCGTACGGTCCACCTGGCTCCTCGCTCTTTTTGCGGGATTCACCCTGCTGTTTTTTGCTATCTCGACAAATCAGGAGTACTACACATTCCCTGCCTGGACGCCCTTGCTGATGCTGATTGCCGGGGTGCTGGCCAACATGGAAGAGCGCCGCGGCCCTGAAGGCGAGAAGCCTCTGCTCTCGCAAAAATGGCTCAGTGGTGCGCAAGCGGTTTTCTCCATCGCGGGAGTCCTGATTGCCGCTGCCCTTGGCTGGGGCTTGTGGCAATCGCGCAATTTGCCTTTCGTCTCTGACATCGGCACCCTGCTAGCCCATCGCGATGTGGCTGGATATACGCTCTCGATGTCGCACTTCTTCGACCTTACCGGTCCGTCGTTTGCGGCTTTACGCCTTCCGGCCGCTCTCGCAGCCGTCGCGCTGCTCGTTGGACCGGCGCTGGGATGGGCGTTTCGCACGCGCGGCAAGCACCTGGCCGCAACCTTGAGCGTTGCTCTCACTTCGGCGGTGTTTCTGATCGCCGCGCATATTGCCTTCGCGCGCTTTGAGCCAATGCTGAGCTCAAAACAATTGGCCAACACCATCGTCAGCAAAGGTTCGCCGTCGGATTCGTTCATCATCTACGGCGATCAATCCGATGCCTCGTCCGTCGTCTTCTATACGCATAATTTCCTGCACAAACCTGCCTACATCGTGATGGAGCGATGCTCGCCGCACGGCGACGGCTCGTCCCTGCTATGGGGATCGTGCTATCCCGATGCGCCGAACATCTTTTTGAGCGACGAGCAACTTTCGAAGGAATGGGGTACCGGCGAACGCAAATGGCTCTTTGCGCAAGACACCAATCAGCCTAAAGCCGAACAGTTGCTTTCAGGACGTCTCTTCCCAGTCCAGTCCATCGCCGACAAAGCTCTCTGGACCGACCGGCCGCTGCAATAACTGGTTGCTTCCCAAGACTGCTTCAGAACTCTTTCACGAATAAATCAAATATTCACGTCGCGCGCCTACTTTGTGGATAAGGAGGCCAGCGACCAATATGGCCATTGATGTCTCGGAACTCGATCAGATGCAGAGCAGATACAAATCAGCGGTGGAAGCCTGGGTATCGGCCATCCGCCAGGAGGAAGCGCTTGCATCGGTGAACCACTCGGTAGCGCAAGTCGATCAGTGGGAAAACGCCAGCGACCTCGAAGAAGATGCGAGGACGAAGGCGAAAGCGGCCAAAAAAGATTATGAGGATGCGCTGCGAAAAGAGTTTTTCAACTTCTGAAGCGCTTCTCGAATTGCAGTCCAGTGCCTGGGTAACGAGAGACCGGGCAATTTCCTGCGCTACTCTGCCGCCCGCATCTTTCCGCCTGGCAGCAGTTGAAGCTTCCGCCCCCGCCACAGAATCCGGCTTCCCATATAACTCGCTGCCCAGACTAAAGACCCGGTAAGGTCGCGCACCGGATAAAGCACCAGCAGGTTCAGCCAGCTCGGATCGCGCACAACCATGCGCCCCACTCCGATCGACATCGCCAAACGCGTTGCAATCGCCCACGACAGCAGTGCTACGCCCCAGCCAATGTGACCGAGCGGAATTCCAGAGACAAGCCCCAGAAGGGCAAACGGCACCCCGAAGGTGAGCACAGCGCCAAAATGCCCTTTCGGCCGCGAAAAGCGGGTCGACTTCATCCAGCGCACCTGGTGCTTCAGCGAGGCCATCGGGCTCAGGTTGATTACGATGTGATCGATAGGGTGGTGGCTCAGCACGACGGCGCGCCCCAGCTTGTATGTTTCGTTGCCCAGAAGGAAATCGTCCGCGCAATAGTCAGCCGTGATTTTGAAACCTCCAATTTGCCGGATCACTTCGCGCCGAAATGCCATCGTTGGCCCCAGAACAAACTGCATCCCCTCCACCATTCGCGCCACCAGCACGCCGGATGTCATCTCTACACTCATGCCCACGGCTTCGAGCCGCGCCCACAGGCCGCCCCCTGCCGCGATGCCGCGATAAGGGCAGCACATTCCGCCGACATTTTCATCCGCAAAGGGCAGCGCTACGGCGCGCAAGTAATCCGGCGTAACACGCACATCACTATCGCTGATGACGAGGATATCGTGTGCCGCGGACTTTTCCATCAACTCCAGCGAGGCCACTTTGGCATTGATGTAAGCCGGTTCGCCGGTTGAAAAGAATTTCGCTGGAACGCGCGGATATCGTGCAGCCACTTTTCGGGCAATCTCCAGCCCGGAATCACTCAGCTCGCGTGCGCAAAACAGAATTTCAAAGTCGGGATAATCCTGCTCGAAGAAACTCGCGAGATGCTCCTCAAGATCCGGCTCAGCGCCCGCCAGTGGCTTCAGCAATGTCATCGGGGGAGTAAAGCCGGGCCGCTTGCGAAGCTCAGCATCTGCCATCTTCCGCTCGCGAAGATACCGCGGCACTGCCGCCAGAACCATGCCGGCAAAGACGGTAGATGTAATAAGGCCGAAGACGGCGAGCGCTAGCAGAACGTACCACATGCAGGTCTAAGAATACGCGCCGGGAACACGGAACGATAATTTCGGTGAATGTTCAGAGTCAATCAAATTTCGCTCATGGGCACAGTGCTGCAATCAAGGTTTGCGAGTCTGCACGGACTTGATTACCACCGTCGGCTTGCGAAGCGGCACGATGGCTCCCGAGCCGGGCGCACCCTGCTGGAACCGCGTCAGCATTTCGGAGCGAACATACTCCACAAAGCTCTGCATTTGCCGATTCATCTCTTCCATGCGCTCGCGCATCTGGAGGATGATCGCGATGCCGGCGATATTGACGCCAAGATCGCGCGCCAGGTTCAGGATGAATTCCAGCCGCTCCAGGTCTTCATCCGTATAGAGGCGCGTGTTTCCCTCGGTGCGCGAGGGCTTCAGCAAGCCTTCGCGCTCGTAGAGCCGCAGCGTCTGCGGGTGAATCTCATACATCTCGGCAACCGCCGAGATCATGTACGCGCCTTTGGATTTTCGCTTTGCTACCATCGGATCTCTCGAATCAGATTACCGTGACTTTTCTTTCAACCCCGAATCCATGTTCCCTGTCGTCTACAGCTTCTCGAACAGCGCAGTGCGTGGATCCTGGTTGTTCAACTTCGCCAACTCCCGCATGATTTCGCGGCTGCGTTCATCGTTGAGCGTCGGCACAACCACCTCGATGGTCACGATCTGGTCGCCGCGTTGCCCCGGATGCGATGCGCTTTCCACGCCGCGTTCGCGCATGCGCAGCTTCTGCCCGTTCTGTGTGCCGGGCGGAATCTTCAACTGCGCACGTCCATCAATTGTGGGCACTTCAACCTTCGCGCCCAAAGACGCCTCAGCGATCGTCACCGGAACCGTCAACTGAATGTCGTCGCCAACACGCGTGAATACCGGATTCGTTCCGGTCCGCACGATCACATAAAGATCGCCGGGCGCACCGCCGTTCAATCCGGCATTTCCCTTCCCTGGAAGGCGAATACGCTGCCCGTCGCGCGTGCCGGGCTTGATGCGGAACTCGACTGTCTCGGTTTTGCTCACCGTGCCTTCGCCATGGCAGGTCGGGCAATTGTTTGTAACGCGACCCGAGCCGCCGCAACTGGGGCAGGGGATATTGAACTTCATCCGGCCGCCCATCTGCGTTACCTGGCCGGTGCCGTTACACTCGGGACACGCCATTGGGCCGCCGGTCTGCGCCATTCCGTGACAGGTCGGACAAACTTCCTGCCGATTCACCTGGATGCGCGCCTGCCCACCCCGAATCGCTGACCAGAAATCGATCGTCGCCTGGTACTCGAGGTCGGTGCCCGGCTGCGGCCCGCGCGGGCGCTGTTGCTGCTGCTGCGCTCCCGTGAAGATGCCGGAGAAAATGTCTTTAAAACTGCCCCAACTGGATGAGCCCGCTCCCGCTTGCGGCGCGGCATGGCCGCCACCCTGAAATCCAGAGAAATCGAAGCCGCCGAAATCCACTGGGACGCCGCCATCGCGCTGCTGGCGCGCATAGGCCTCTGCCTGGGCCGGGTCGATCTGGTCAGAGTAGAAGCCGAGCTGGTCATAGACCTTGCGCTTCTTCTCGTCGCTCAGCACATCGTTGGCTTCAGAGATTTCCTTGAACTTCTCCTCCGCCTTTTTATCATTGGGATTCACGTCGGGATGATATTTGCGCGCAGCTTTGCGGAAGGCTTTTCGAATCTCCTCCGGTGTCGCCGTCTTCTTGACGCCTAGCGTCGCGTAATAATCTTTGTTCTGGGTCGTGGCCATTTGAGTTTACTTGTCCCACCTAGCGTACACGTTACGTTCAACGACTCTAAAACGTGCAACCTGCGAGGTCACCAGACTGCAAATCGGCAGATCCTCGCGCAATATTGTCTTCTTTTCTGCTGAACATAAAACTCGGGGTGGGCAACAACGCCCACCCCGCGAGCTAACTCCGCCAACACTCGCTTGAGCGCGGCTAACTCCGCGAACTCCGCTTATTTCTTATCCTCGACGTCGACGTACTCGGCGTCGATCACGCCTTCGTCTTTCTTCTGCTCGGTTCCCGGCGTTCCGTCGGCCTGCGCCGTCGGAGAACCCTGGCCGGCCGCTGCATTGGCCTTGTAGAGCACCTCGGCGAGCTTGTGGCTGGCCTGGGTCAGCTTGTCGTTTGCTGCGCGCATTTCCGCAACACTCGGCGAGCCTTCCAGTGTCTTTTTGGCCTCAGCCAGCGCCGACTCCACTTCAGACTTATCGGCGGCCTGCACCTTCTCGCCGGAATCCTTCAGCATCTTCTCGATGTTGTAGACCATTCCGTCGAGAGCATTGCGGGCCTCGATCTCGTCGCGCTTCTCCTTGTCCTCGGCTGCGTGCGCTTCGGCATCCTTCGCCATCCGCTCAACTTCATCCTTGCTCAAGCCTGAACTCGAGGTGATGGTGATGCGCGTGTCCTTGCCGGTTGCGACGTCCTTAGCGTTCACGTTCAGAATACCGTTGGCATCGATGTCAAATGTGACCTCGATCTGCGGCACGCCGCGCGGCGCCGGAGGAATGCCCGCCAGCTTGAACTTGCCCAGCGTGCGGTTCTGCCCAGCCATGGGGCGCTCGCCTTGTAGCACGTGCACCTCAACCTCGGTCTGCGAATCCGCGGCCGTCGAGAAGGTTTCCGTCTTTTTCGTCGGAATCGTCGTGTTGCGCGGAATCATCGGTGTGGCCACGCCGCCCAGCGTTTCAATCGCCAGAGTCAGCGGTGTCACGTCGAGCAGAAGCAGATCCTTGACTTCGCCTGCCAGCACGCCGGCTTGCACAGCAGCGCCAACGGCAACCACTTCGTCGGGATTCACGCCGCGATGCGGCTCCCTGCCAAAAAGCTCCTTCACCATCTCCTGGATCTTCGGCATGCGCGTCTGGCCGCCGACGAGCACTACTTCATCAATGTCCTTGGCGGTAACGTTCGCATCAGCCATTGCCTTCTTGCAGGGCTCGAGCGAGCGCTCCAGCAGGTCAGAAACCATTTGCTCCAGTTTGGCGCGGGTCAGTTTCCGCACCAGGTGCTTCGGCCCGGTTGCATCCGCGGTAATAAACGGCAGGTTGATCTCGGTCTCCACCGTAGTCGAAAGCTCGATCTTGGCCTTTTCCGCCGCGTCCTTGAGGCGCTGCAGGGCCATCTCGTTGCCCTTCGAACTCAGGTCGAGTCCTTCTTCCTGCTTGAACTCGGCAATGAGCCATTCCACGATTCGCTGGTCGAGGTTGTCGCCGCCCAGGTGGGTGTCGCCGTTGGTCGACTTCACCTCAATGACGCCTTCGCCCACTTCCAGAATGGAGATGTCGAAGGTGCCGCCGCCGAAGTCATACACGGCAATGGTCTCGTCTTTCTTCTTGTCGAGCCCGTAGGCCAGCGCGGCTGCGGTCGGCTCGTTAACAATGCGCTTGACGTCAAGACCGGCAATCTTGCCTGCGTCTTTCGTGGCCTGGCGCTGTGCGTCATTAAAGTAGGCTGGAACCGTGATCACCGCCTGCGTAACCGTCTCGCCCAGGTAGGCTTCGGCGCTCTTTTTCAGCTTTTGCAGGATCATCGCCGAGATTTCGGGGGGGGTATATTCCTTGCCCTGTGCCACGACGGCGATGTGGTCGCCCTGCTTAACGACCTTGTAAGGCACCATCTTCATCTCGTCCGTCACTTCGTCGTAGCGACGGCCCATAAAGCGCTTGATGGAGAAAATAGTGTTTTCAGGGTTGGTGATGGCCTGGCGTTTTGCCACCTGACCAACCAACCGTTCGCCGCTCTTCGAAAAGCCGACGACGGAGGGTGTTGTGCGTGAACCCTCTTCATTTGCAATGACTTTGGGCTCGCCGCCCTCGAGAACGGCGACGCAAGAGTTGGTTGTGCCGAGGTCGATTCCGATGATTTTTGCCATAGTGAGTTTTCCTGCCTCAGATTAAAGGGAATTCCAATGTCATTAGTTAAGATGCACTATGAGTGAATTAGTGTCAACTTTTATTGATATTAATTTGATAAGCTCTGACTCTCTGAAACCGCCTTGGCGACCCCAAAACCCTATTTGGGAACTCGACAGTTTGCAACCTCGCTCCGGAAGCCACGTTGCATCAAAATGATAAGCATAGGGCTGGGTTTCGGTTTGGACCTTCAAGCGAGAAACAGTTGGAGAGGAGCCTGTTATCGATAACACGGAGTACCCGTCTGCAGCGAATTCGAAACGGCTTTCCAGGCGTTGGTTTTTGGGCGCATCCTTGCTCGGCACGGGTGGACTGGCGCTTTACGCGGGCGAGTTTGAGCGCCACCGGCTGGAAGTTGTTCCCCAGGATATCTCCATAAAAGGGCTTTCGCCCGCCTTCGACGGCGTGAAGATTGCCCAGCTGAGCGATATCCATCTGGATGAGTTTACCGAGCCATTTCTGCTGCGTGAGTCGATCGACCGGATCAACCGTGAACGACCAGACTATGTCTTTCTAACGGGAGATTATGTCACCGCGGACGTGCTTCCGAAGCGTCTGTCGATTGAGGCAGCGCACCGGTGTGGCGAGCTGCTGAGCGGCCTGCAGTGCAAGGAGCGGTACGCGATTTTCGGCAATCACGATGCTCGCGCCGGGGAGTTGGAAGTCGGCAACGCATTAAGCGCGCACAACATTGTGATCCTGCGAAATACGCATGTGCCACTGGAACGGAATGGCGGAAGGATTTGGCTTGCGGGTATCGATGATCCGGTTTGCGGAATGCCGGATCAGGGCGCTGCGATCCCGGAGTCAATCCGGCACATTCCTAACGAGCCTGTGATTCTCCTGTGCCATGCGCCCGACTATATTGACCGGCTGCACGCGCATCCGACAGGTCAAGCGATATCGCTGGTGCTGAGCGGGCATACGCATGGGGGGCAGGTCCGGCTGCCGTTCGTGGGGCCGCTTCTTCTCCCGAGTTGGGGGCGCAGGTACGTGGAGGGCCTGTTCACGGTGGGCTCGATGCAACTGTATGTCAATCGCGGGATCGGCACCGTGGGCGTGCCGTTCCGCCTCGATTGCCGGCCGGAGATCACGATCTTCACGCTGCGGAGCGTGTAACCGGCTCTGGATGCATTCCGCGCCAACAGTGCATTGCAGCCGAGGATTCCCCTGAGCAATCGCGCTGACCGGCATCACAACCCGGAGTAGGCCCGGTCATTTAGTCTCGACTGTTCCCGGTTGCGATGACCACTGCAGAAGCCCAAGCCCGTTATCCGCTCACGCAAGGCGTCAACCCGTGGCTCGTCACCGCCTCGGTGATGCTGCCGACGTTTATGGAGGTGCTCGACACCGCCATCGCGTCAGTAGCGCTGCCCTACATCGCCGGAAGCCTCTCGGCCACCAACTCCGAAGCGACCTGGGTGCTAACCAGCTATCTTGTGGCCAATGCTGTCATCCTGCCCGCCTCCAACTGGTTTGCTCGCCGCTGGGGCCGCAAGCGCTTCTTGCTCACTTGCGTCATTATCTTCACCATCGCTTCGTTCTTTTGCGGAGCGGCACCGTCTTTGGGCGTCATCCTTCTCGCGCGCATTCTCCAGGGTGCAGGCGGCGGTGCACTGCAGCCTTTGTCGCAGGCCATCCTGCTTGAAAGCTTTCCGCCAGCAAAACGGTCCATGTCCATGGCCGCTTATGGCCTCGGAATCGTTGTCGCCCCGGTGTTGGGACCCACTCTGGGCGGCTGGCTCACCGACACCTTCAGCTGGCGGTACGCCTTCTACATCAACATCCCGGTCGGGATCCTCGCGGTCTTCATGATCGCCCGCTTCGTCCACGATCCGCCCTACATCAAGAACGCCAAAGTGGGGCCGTTCGATAACATCGGTTTTGGACTCCTCATTGTCTGGACTGGCTGCCTGCAGGTTGTGCTGGATAAGGGCCAGGAAGACGATTGGTTCGGAGCGCTCTGGGTGCGCTGGGCAGTGGCCGCACTCATCTTCGGTTTCATTGGTTGGATCTGGCGTTCATGGTCCAACCCGCGCGGCCTGGTCGACCTGCACGTCTTGAAGAACCGCAACTTCCGCACCGGCTGTTTTCTGATTGCTCTGCTGGGCATGTGCATCTACATCACCATCGCCATTCTGCCTCTTTACTACCAGGAGATCCTGGGCTATACAGCATTCACGGCCGGCCTCGTCGTGGGGCCGCGCGGCATCGGATCATTCATCGGCTCCCCTGTTATTGGATTGCTAGGCTCCCGTATCGACAACCGCAAATTGCTCAGCGCGGGTTTCATCGGCTTCGGTGTTTGCTCTCTCATCTTCGGCACTGTGAACCTCGACATCGGCCCCTACACGCTTCTGGTTCCAATTCTGGTCACAGGGTTTGCGCTGAGCTTCGTATTCGTGCCTCTCGCGACCATGACCACTGCCACGCTCTCGCGCGAGGAGATGGGCAATGCCACCGGGCTGTTCAATATGCTGCGCAACATCGGCGGGTCCATAGGAATTGCCATGGCCACTACCGCCATCATTCGCCGCGCGGCACTGCATCAGACCGAGATTGGCGCAAACCTCTCCCCGTCAAGCGCCATCTTTCAGCAGAAATCGCGGATGATCACCATGTATCTCGGTCACCAGATCGGCCCACCTTCGGCGCGTCCGGGATCGCTGGGCTTGATGTACGGACTTTTGCAGCAACAATCGGCGTTGCTGGCCTATATCGACGTCTTTCGCTGGACGGCCCTTCTCGCTTTCTTCTGCGCAGCGGCCGTTTGGCTATTCGGCAAGCCACCCAAACACGCAGTGCCTCCTCCCGGAGCGCACTGATTTCTCGATCAGTATTCTGCCGCACGGCGAAAATCTCGCATCTTAGTATTTGGATCAACCTGACCTCTGCAGGTACGGGTTCGATCTATTACCGGGCAGGGGTGCTGGGGTTTTCGCGATTTCCCCCTCCTCACTGGCGGCGAAGGAGAATCGCAACGATCACCCCAGCGACGAAGACCTGTCGCCGGGGACCCCGATGGCAGCCGCCACCACTTCAACATTTTGGATTTTTGGAGAATTCCCTATGTCGTCTCCCTCGAAAGACCTGAAAGAAACTGAATCGGCACTCCGCTCCGTCATCCAGTCGCTCATCGACGGCCAGGAAGGCTTTAAGAAGATCGGTGAGCAAATCAAGGACGAAGCGCTCAAAGAGTATTTCCTCGCCGAGTCCCTCACCCGCGCACAGTTCAGAGGCGTTCTCGAATCCATCCTGCACCAGGAAGGTGTGCACGACATCAAAGAGAGCGGCACTGCTGTCGGCACCGTGCGCCGCGCCTGGAATGATTTCAAATCGGCCCTCGGCGCTGGCGACAGTAGCCTGCTCTCGACTGCCGAAGAGGGCGAAGATGAAGCCGTGGAAGCCTACGCCAGAGCGACAGAAACCTATCTGCCTCTCCCCGTTCGCCAGGTGCTGACCACGCAGGCCGCGCACATTGACAAATCCCACGAATTCATCAAGGCTGCGCGAGACACCAAAAAGTAGCTGCCAAGTTGCTCTCCACTCGGTGTGCTTCCATCGGAAGGACACGTTTCTTGTGCGCGAACACCTGGATCCGGTAAAGCGATGCCGAAACGAAGATCACGCGATCAGCGGCACAAACCGCCTCGCATCCTCGTCGAATCGCTCGATGCGTCCCGAGAGAATTTCGTAATACCATCCATGGACTTCTAGCCGTCCTTCCATTACAGCCCGGGCCACCGATGGCTGCGCCTTCAGATTCAGTAACTGCGCTACTACGTTGCCGCGAATCAACGATGCAAGCTCCGCATGAGGCCCGTCGCCTGGATTCAGTGGCTGCCGGTGCGAGAAGGCCGCCTCCACATGCTGGAGCCATCGGCTTGCCTTGGGGAGCTTCTCCAGCCCCTTCCGGTCAAGTGCCGCTTTCATTGCCCCGCAATCGGAATGTCCGCACAAGATAGCGTGCTTCACCTTCAGGACCTCGACTGCGTACTCAATCGTAGCCGTGCAGCCATCCACATCGTTTGCCGCTACCGGCACCACGTTCCCGGCATTGCGGGTGATAAACAAGTCGCCGGGACCGGTGCCGAGAATCAGATCGGGCAGCACACGCGAGTCTGAACACGTGATGAACAACCATTCCGGCGCCTGCGACTCCGCCAGCAAATGAAACTGGTCTCGTCGCCGCGGAAAGACCTCAGATAGAAATTTCTTGTGGCCTTCAAGCAATCGCTGCATTCTTGTCCTCGTAATAAATTGGTGCGGGTGCGGGAGCCCTCGACTTCAGCGTAGCGCATCGTGCCCTGTCTGCCCTTCCTGGAATAAAACCGGCGCAATGGCCGCGGCCGGCAGAGATTTCTTGTTGATCGTTTATTGAAGCGAATTCAAACGATGCACGAAGAGAGCCCACGCGCACTATTTCCGCCCCCTATCCTCCATTCCGACCCGGCATTCGATTTGAGCAGTTTTCTAACGACAAATCAGTCTCCGTTCCATACACTGATCCAACCATGTCCCCCGACGTCCCCCTGAAGATCGAGCCGATTCCCGGCAGCAAACCTGGAACGGTCATCTTGCGCCTGACCGGCCCCGTGACTCTGAACAGCGTTCCTCCATTGCGCGCTCTGTTCCGCGGCACCGAACCGCCGCAGCACACCATCCTGGATCTCGGCGGTGTTCCGTTCATGGATTCCGCCGGCATGAGCGAGATCATCAATCACGAGGTCTATTGCCGGGACAAACAGGTGAGGCTCACTCTCGCCGGCGTCACTCCCCGCGTGCTCAGCATGTTTCACATCACGCGGCTGGAACAAGTTCTCAATCTAACAACCACCGTGGAAGAAGCCGAAGCCCGAACCTAAAACCCGGCTGCGATTGTTACTATTCGAACGGAAGGAGTTCCACGCAGCCGATCATGACTTTCCGCCGCCTCGTCTCCATTTTTGTCGCCTCGTTCTGTCTTTTCGCGCTTCCTATACATGCGCAGACCGTCGACAATCTCGATCCCGCTCTGAAAGCCCGGATCGACAGCATCGCAACCGACGTGCTGAAGCAGACCGGCGTCCCTTCCGCGTCCGTCGCTATTGTCAAAAGCGGCAAACTCGCCTACACGCAGGCCTATGGCAATGCACATCTCAATCCGCCTGTGCCGGCTACTCCTGAGATGCGCTACTCCATCGGATCTATCTCCAAGCAATTCACTGCCGCGGCTATCCTGCTGTTGCAAGAACAAGGAAAGCTTTCGATCGACGATACCGTGGGCAAGTACGTTCCCGGCCTCACCCGCGGCGACGAAGTGACCATTCGCGAGATTCTTTCGCACACCTCGGGCTACCAGGACTACTGGCCCGAGGACTACGTGATGACACCGATGCTGCGACCCGAAACCGCGCAGCAGATCATGGACACGTGGGCCAAGAAGCCGCTCGACTTTGATCCCGGAACGCAATGGCAATACTCGAATACGAACTACGTCATCGCCGGCGCGATCGTAGAGAAGGTTAGCGGCCAGAAGCTAATGGACTTTCTCGGTGAGCATATCTTCCACCCTCTAGGCATGAAGTCCGTATGGAACTCCGACGAGACGAAGCTCACCCAGGCCGATGCAACGGCCTATTACCGTCACGCGCTCGGTCCGCTTCGTGTTGCGCCCAAAGAAGGTCGCGGCTGGATGTTTGCCGCCGGTGAACTGGCCATGACCGCACACGACCTGGCGCTGTGGAATCAAAGCCTGATGGCGCAAACCGTCCTCAAGCCCGAAAGCTACAAGGCGATGTTCACCTCAGTGAAGCTCAAAGACGGCAAGGATACCCACTATGGGCTCGGTGTCGAGGTGCTCAACGTGAATGGCCATCGCGACATTGAGCACAGCGGCGAGGTCTCCGGCTTCGTCTCAGACAACCAGGTGCTCATCGACGATGGCGCGTCCGTTACCGTACTGACAAATCAGGATGCCGTCGGTGCCGCCTCAACCATCGCGCGTCTCGCCGTCCCCGTTATCGCTGGATTTCCACTAAGCGATGCCGAGAAACAAGCGCTTGAGATCTACCGGGGGCTTCAACAAGGTCGCATCGATCGGTCACTTCTTGCTCCAAATCTCAGCGACTACTTTACGCCTGAGGCTATCGCCGATTACCAATCCAGCCTGGCGCCGCTGGGCGAGCCGCTTACCTTCCACCAGACGGGCGAATCCCTGCGCGGCGGCATGACCTTTCGCGGGTTCACCATCACTTATCCCGGCACGCGGCTCAGACTCACCACGTATACCTACCCCGACGGCAAACTCGAACAGTACCTGATCGCGCCGGCGGAGTAGGGGCGAACATTAGAGTCGAGAGCCATCGGAGGATGTAAAAGCCGGTTCATCGACACAGCCCAACGATGCGAATGCACAGACTCTCTTTCACCGTTGCTACGACCATTGCCAGTCGCGCGATTCTCTATCGGGACCGCGCACTGCGCAGAGTCGCCCGCCTCTCCCTAGGCGGTGTATCCGGCGATGTAACCGTTTCGCAGCATTGGATCTCCAGTGGAAGCAATCGCCTTCATGCAGCCTATGTTGCACCTGCGGCAACGCCACCGAAAGCTGCTCTCCTCATCTGTCACGGCATAGGCGAAATCGTGGAGTACTGGTTCCCGGTGCAGCAGCTTCTGGCAGCCAACGGCGTGGCATCGCTGGTCTTCGATTACTCGGGATACGGACGCAGCAGCGGGTCGATCGATTGGAGCCAGTGCGAACTCGACGCCATTCACGCATTCGAATACCTGAAGAGCATCGCGCCCTCCACACCCATATCGATGCTAGGCCTGTCGATGGGCAGCGGCATTGCGGCCGCGATCATCGGGAAAGTGACACCGCAACGTTTGTTTCTCTGCGGCTCCTTCACCTCGTATCGCGAGGCCGCATGCTCGGTCTTCCTTCCACGGTTCCTCTCTGCGATTGTTCCGCCCATCTGGAACTCGGAAGAGTCGCTCAAAGACTGCCCGATCCCGGTCGTCATCGTGCACGGAGAAAAGGATCCCCTGTTTCCTGTTCGGATGGCCGCTGATCTGGCGTCCGCCTGCGGCAAGAACGCGGAGTTGATCGTGGTTCCCAACCTCACCCACAACGAGCCGTTCTACAAGCCTCGCCTTTCCTACTGGAACCTTGTCATTTCCCGCCTGTAATTTCCGGTCAGTGCGACCCAAGTTACACTTGTAGATGACCTATGTTTGAGAACCTTACAGAGAAGCTGCAACGAGCCTTCAAAAACCTTCGCGGGCAGGGCACGCTCACCGAAGAAAACATCCAGGAAGCATTACGCGAGATCCGCGTCGCCATGCTGGACGCCGACGTCAACCTTAGCGTAGTCAACGAGCTCATCGACCACATCCGCGTCAAAGCCATTGGCAGCGAGGTACTTACGGCGCTTTCGCCGTCCGAACAGGTCATCAAGATTGTCCGGGATGAACTGGTCGATCTGCTCGGGCGCGACACGGCTCGGTTTAAATTCGCCTCGCAGCCTCCGACCGTCATTCTCATGGCAGGGCTGCAGGGATCCGGCAAAACTACGACCAGCGGCAAGCTGGCGGCCTGGCTCAAAAAGGGCGGCCACCGGCCCATGCTGGTCTCCGTCGACGTCTATCGGCCTGCCGCGCGCGAACAGCTCAAGATCGTCGCCAAGGCCATTGAGGCCCGCCTGTACGAGGGCAAAATCAACGACGAGACTCCGGGCTCCAAACTGGTCGAGCGCCTGGCCAGCGAAGCTCGCCGCGAGGCCCGCATTCTTGCGTGTGACACCCTCATCGTCGATACCGCCGGGCGGCTGCACGTCGACGAAGAGTTGATGACGGAGATGGAGCAGCTCAAAAAGCTCCTCAACCCGTCCGAAATCTTATTCGTCGCCGACGCCATGACGGGGCAAGATGCCGTCAACTCGGCGCAGGACTTCCACAAGCGTCTCGGCCTGACCGGCGTCATCCTCACCAAGATGGACGGCGACTCCCGCGGCGGCGCGGCGATCTCTATTCGCCACGTTACGGGTCAGCCTATCAAGTTCATCGGTACCGGCGAAAAAGCGGACGCCTTTGAGCCTTTTCATCCGGACCGAATCGTCGGCCGCATCCTCGGCATGGGCGACATGCTGTCACTGATCGAGAGAGCTGAGTCTTCGCTCGACCGCAAAAAGTCAGAAGAGTTTGCTAAGAAGGCGCTTCTCGGCGACGGCTTCACGCTGGAAGATTTCCGCGATCAGTTGAAGCAGATCAAGAAGCTCGGGTCGATGGAGAGTATTTTGAAGATGCTGCCCTCGGTCGGGCCCTTCGCCGGCCTGCAGCAAGCCGCTGGGCAGGTCGATGAAAAGCAATTCGTGCGCCTCGAAGCCATGATCAGTTCCATGACGCCCTTTGAGCGCCGCAACCACGAAATCATCTCCGGCTCCCGCCGCAAGCGCATTGCCGCAGGCAGCGGCACCAGTGTGCAGGATGTAAACCAGCTCCTGCGCCAATACGCGCAGATGAGCAAGATGTTCAAGCAGATGGGCAAAGGCGGCCTCGCCAAGCAAATGATGCGTGGCGGAATGTCCGGCATGATGGGAAAACAAAAATTCGGGCGATAAGCAAGTGCGACCAGATGGAAAAAGAACACATTCTTGATGAGATTCGACGCACAGCGGTTGATGGAAGACCTCTAGGTCGCGACCAATTCTGTACGCAGACAGGCATTAGGGAGCACGACTGGCTTGGCCGATATTGGGCGAAATGGAGCGACGCCCAAACCGAGGCTGGGTTCGAACCGCTCAGCTTTAACCCGAAGTTCGACGATGAGTACATACTCGAGCGTATTGCGAAGCTGGTGGGAAAATTGGGTAAATTCCCGACAACCCCAGAAATGCAGTTGGAGCGAAACAATAACCCTGATTTTCCCAACAACAGAGTGATTGGGCGGCGTTGGAATCGCAACGCACTGATCGAAAGACTAGTCAAGTTCTGTGCGACGAACCCCCAATATCAGGACGTTGCCCTGATTCTGAGTTCAATTCCTCGCAATCCGATCAAGTTGGAAGATTCCGAATCGGACGCGCTCTCGCCGAGTGAGAGCGGCTACGTTTATTTGATTCGCGCTCAAGGCGCATACAAGATTGGTTGCACTCGCGCACCCTATAGGCGCGCAGCAGAAATAGCAAATCAGTCGGCCACGGGTGCGGAGCTCCTTCATCTGATCTCAACTGACGACCCAGAAGGGATCGAAAAATACTGGCATGGCCGATTTTCGACGAAACGCCTCAGCGGCATCAACAAACAAAGCGGCGAATGGTTCGATCTTTCCAGAGAAGATTTCTGCGCATTCAAAAAAAGAAAGTTCATGTAGACCATGACCCTGCTGCAAGACCAACTCGACGAGATCACCGCCAACACGCGGCACCTCGTGCAGCCTGAGCGTCTCGCTGTTGGCGAACGCGCCGTCGAGGATCTGTTCGCGACCGGAATCGAGGAAAGGATCCTCCCTGTAGGTGCGCAGGCACCCGACTTCACGCTCAAGGACTCCTGCGGCAAGCTCGTTCGCTCTCGCGACCTTCTCGCCCTCGGTCCTCTGGTTATCAAATTCTTTCGTGGCCGCTGGTGTCCTTATTGTGTGACTGAACTGGAAACCTGGCGCGACCTATACGGCCATCTACGGGAACGCGGCGCCCTCATGGTCGCCATCGGCCCGCAGATCGAGCGCCAGAGCGACTTCATGGCCAACCAACACGGTCTGCCATTCCCAGTGCTATTCGATCCCGGCAACCTCGTTGCTGAAAAATTCGGCCTCGTCTACACCATCCCCGAGTACCACCGCGAACACTTCCTCTCCATCCTCGTCAACATCCCGTTCGTCAACGGCGACAAAAGCTGGCGTTTGCCGCTTCCCGCGACTTACGTGATTTCAAAAGAGGGAACGGTGATCTTTGCGGAAGCCCACGCCGACTTCCGGGTCCGCCCTGAGCCTGAAGAAGCCGTTGCGAGAGCCTTCGATCTTTCCAGCGGTTAATCGGGTGTGCTCTTGATCCTGCTGATTCCACTCATACTTCTGGGCCGTTCGTCTGTGATCTAAACCTGCATCTTTCGTTGCAAACTTCTCTTTAGTTTCTTCACGGGAAATGTCGTAACATCAATCCAGTTACTTTGGGACACTAAATAGAGGTACCAAAGTCTAATAATGCCTCATTGCAGAGAAAGTGTGTGGCCATGGAAGTGGCACCTGCTACGATCACGCGGTTTTTTCGCAAGATGCGCGGGGGATCGCAGGCGATTCTGGCGGAAGCAAGCGATGGTCTGGTCTACGTTGTGAAGTTCCCAAACAACCTCCAGGGCCCAAATGTTCTGTTGAACGAATGTGTCGGTAACCAGCTCTATAGAGTTTGCGGGCTGCCCTGCTCCGATTGGAAGGCATTGACCGTCTCCGATCAATTCATCGAGGAAAACCCCGGGTGCTGGATATTTAACAATCAAAAGCCTGTTCAGCCCGTGTCGGGGTTAGCCTTTGGTTCGAGATTCATTGGGGGCGCCGGAGTTCGCCTGTGGGAGATCCTTCCCGGATCGTGGTTTCAACGCGTGCAAAATCCCCACAATTTTTGGAGGGCGTGGTTGATCGATGCCTGCCTTGGCCACGCCGATAACCGGCAAGTGGTCTTTCAGGAATGGAAGGTTGGCTCGCTCAAGCCTTGCTTCATCGATCATGGCTTCTTATTTGGCGGCGCTGATGGCACGCACCGTCCCAAGGCAGCGCGTTCTCGCTACCTTGATCCACGGGTTTACGGCAATGCGCCAGTTCCGCAGTTGTCCAAATATGCAAAGACCATACACGAAGTTTTTCCCGAAATTCTTCGGAGTCTCGTTCAAGATGTTCCGGCCCAATGGAAAACAACATCGGCAATCGCGAGTTTTGAACGGTACGTTGAACGACTATCCGAACCTGGATTATGTGAAGGCGTTCTTGATGAGATTCTGCAAGCCTACAGTCACGTTTCTAACCCGGAAGCGATTGAATCTCGTTCGATTTTTGCACCGGCATTTGCCGGGCTTCAGGTTCGGATGCCCGCTACTCAATTGTGAGAAACGGCGTCGAGTCTTTAGGTTAGCCATTCAAATTCAGCCTGAAGAGCCTTCACGGCGTCCTCACGCGTCTTCCATGGACCGACATCTCGCGCAATAAGTGGACCAACTTCAAGCGAAGCGACTTGCTGAAATAACTCTCGCGGTTCGAATTTCGAGCGCGCAGCGATATCTTCCATCAAAGAACGAAAATAATGTTGATCTTCGTGCGCGACGATATCAAACCATCTCGGCTTGACGAAAAACGATAATTCGCCATCAGGGCTCAGGAGGGCAAGAAGGATCGGCGTCTCGCCACCCGAGGGCACGAATCCTGATCCGGGAGCCCTGTAAATCAGGATGCAATATTGCCCTTGCTGATTCCCAGAAGGGGGAGTAATTTTCAAGTTCAATCGACAAACTCCGCAAGGGCAACTAGTTAATGGTAATCGAATTCCCCTTGCGAAATTTGATGACCGATTTTGGCACAAGGTTCTACCAATCGAGGAAATGCTGGTTCCATGATCCATTTAGAATGCTGGGGCGGAAAGTCGCCGACCTGAAAACTACTAACATTATGGATGTTATACATATCTTGATCAAGATCAGGTGATGAATGGTGGAATGCGTCAGATCTAGATTCAGGGACCCTGGGACTGCTGATGACTCGTGAAAGATGTTCCCCACACGATTTCGGGCATGGCAACTCGGTTTAGATCACCTTCGAAAGCATCGATCGCATTTGCTGCACTGTGAGGGAGCCCACGAAAAATACCTTGCTTCGTGAAAGCTCGCCGCTCACGATCTCAACAGACCGCTTCGGCACGCCGAATAACTCGGCGAGAAACGCAACCAGCGCCTCGTTCGCGCGGCCTTCGACAGGCGGAGCGTGGACGGCGATCTTCAACTGCGCCGAATCGCCCTCGCCGTATACGCCAACAATTGCCGTCTTTTTCGCGCCCGGCTGCGCGCGCACCGCCAGCGTCACTCCGCCACTCACTTCGCGCAACATTTCCCTACTCATTCGGGCGGTCCCGTGTAGGGCGCGCGCTTGCCAAATAGTGCCGTTCCAACGCGAATCCGCGTCGCGCCTTCGGCGATCGCCAGCGGAAAATCCCCGCTCATCCCCATCGACAAAACATCAAGATTCAATCGCGCATGGGCTGCCGCCCATCGATCGCGCCAGTCGCGCAAGCTGCGAAAGCATGCCCGCGTAACATCCTCCGGCGCACCCCACGGAGCAATGGTCATCAACCCACGCGTCTCCAGATGGTTCAGATCTGGCAGAGCTTCCAGCAATTGAGCAGCTTCCATCGACTCCGGCTCAAGCCCTTCCTTTGTTTCTTCCGGACTCAGCTTTACTTCCAGCAATACCGGCAACCGTTTGCCCAGCTTCGCGGCCGCATCATTCAGCCTTTGCGCCAGCCGCAGCGAATCGACGGCGTCAACCGCGTCAAACAACTCCGCAGCCCGCGCTGCCTTGTTTGACTGCAAATGTCCGATGAGATGAATGCGAACAGGCTTTACAGTGCCCGTCCGGAGCGTTTCCAACTCCGGGGCTTTATTTGCAAACTCCTGCACTCGATTTTCGCCAAACAGCGTCAGCCCCAGGGACGCACCCTCAATAATCGTCTTCGCAGGATACGTCTTCGACACGGCCATCAGCTCGACGTCTTCGCGAGGACGACCTGCCTTGCGGCATGCGTCCGCAACCGAACGCTCAAGCTTCTCAAGGTTCTCTTCGAGCTTTGTCACGAATCCCGACCCGCAGCCACCGTTTCTGAATCGCCGCGGCTCATTCTGTCTCGCGCACCGTTGAGGCGACCGGTCACGCTGGCGTGCTCTATCGCGGCTCCCAGACCAAAGCGCGGCATGTTCGCGTAAACGCTTTCGAACTGACCCGGCGCCACGGTGTACGTCTCATGCCAGATCCCCACAGAGCCGTTCGCGCCGATCCGCCGATTGAAATCCGCCCACGCCGGCAAATGCTTCGCGTCGCGCGCATGCGCATAAGCGTGCAACTGCTCAAAGCTGCGCCAATACTGCACCACACCGACACCACGCCAGTATATGAAGAACTCCGCGTGCAACAGACCGAGATCGGGATTGCGCTTGAGTTCCTCAATCATTGGCGGCATCGCTTTCGTTACTGGTATCCAACTTCGAAGTGCAAGCACCCGATTGACGCGCATGCCGATAAGAAAAACCACGAAAGGCCTGTCGCTGGTTGCGGTGTATGGTCCTGGAAAAACCCTGGCCATGACGCTCCCTCCCACGCGCGCAACCCTTCGCTCACCGCCCGTGCTCCTCGAGATATCTTTCCGCCTCAAGCGCAGCCATGCATCCGGTACCCGCGGCTGTAATCGCCTGGCGATAGCGCCGGTCCTGCACATCGCCGCACGCGTAAACGCCCGGCACCGGAATTCCCTTGCGTGTCGTAATCACATTGGCCTGCGTCAGCACGTAGCCCTCGTCGTCGAGATCGATCTGCCCCGCAAACATCTTTGCATTCGGCTCATGCCCGATTCCGAGGAACATTCCATCCACGTGCAGAGTGCTCGATGCGCCGGTCACCACGTCACGCAAGCGAAGACCCTTAACTTCTTTCTCTTCCACTCCCAGAACTTCATCGACCACGGTGTTGGTCCGGAACTCGATATTCGGGTGCGCCATCGCACGCTCCAGCATGATCTTTGATGCGCGGAATGCCGGGCGCCGATGCAGAAGTGTGACCTTCGATGCGAAACGCGTCAGAAACAAGGCCTCTTCCATCGCCGAGTCGCCACCACCAACCACCGCAATCGGCTTGTCGCGGAAGAAGAATCCATCACAGGTCGCGCAACTCGAAACCCCATGCCCGATCAGCGCCTGTTCGCTCGGAATCCCAAGCCACCGCGCGCTCGCGCCCGAAGCAATAATCAAGGTCCGAGTCATGATTTCGCCGGCAGAAGTGTGCAGACGGAACGGATGAACTCCCAATTCCACGCGACTAAGATGCGCTAATTGGAAGTCGGCGCCAAATCGGGCCGCCTGCTTCTTCATGTTGTCGATCAGTTCCGGTCCTTGAATTCCCTCGGGCCACCCCGGGAAATTCTCGACCAGCGAGGTAATGGAGAGCTGGCCGCCCGGCTCATGCCCTTCCAGCACCAGTGGTTTCAGGTTGGCGCGAGCGCTGTAAATGGCAGCTGTCAGTCCGGCGCAGCCGGAACCAAGGATTACGGTATCTCGAGTCTCTGTCATCGGGGTTTCCCAGTAAATTGTAGACGGCGCGGCCTAAGGTCTCGGCTTCGGAAATCCGCACACAATCCCGGTACCGTCTGTCTCACAGGCCGATTGCCCATCGCCATCAATACAAATCAATCAGCAGTAGATAAGATGAAACGCATGGCAAATTTGACTCTCGTCTATGGAATGCGGCTGTTACCGGAGGGCGAAGTGAAGGAGATTCACGACGCCACGCTCAAGCTGGTCAATGGCCACGAGGCACACGTCACCATGCACGTGCTGGAAGGTTCGCGCGCACAAATCGAGGCGCAACTCAAGCAAAGCCTCGACGCTTTCTTTGATTTCTACCCGGAGATTTGACCGGACAGCGCCGGCTTCGCGAAGACGGGCCCGGCCCTGCCCTCACATTCGCGCCTGCGTAACCTTCTTCGAAGTGCTTTGCCTGACGCGCAGATTGTCAACCGCGTAATCGATGAACCGCGGCTCAAAATGGGGATGTTCGCGCATGAAGCGACATGTTGCGATCACCTGGTCCACAATAAACTTCGGGTGATAGGCCGCAAGCTCCAGTCCTTTCTCCACGGTCACCTTCTGCACAATTGTGTCGAATATCTCATCCGAAAATTCGACCGACTGCTTCTTGCATTCCCCTTCAAAGATTTTCTTGTAGTTTTCACGCGAAGGTGCACCCACCTCGATCTTGTAAGGCAAGCGCCGCAAGAATGCAGGATCCATCAGGTCTTCGGGCTCGAGGTTGGTTGAGAAGATTACCAATTCCTCAAAAGGAATCGAGAAGGTCTTGCCCGTGTGCAGCTTGAGATAGTCAACCTTGCCTTCGAGCGGCACAATCCAGCGATTCAGAAGGGTCGTGGGACTAACGATCTGTCGTCCAAAGTCGTCGATGAGGAAACATCCACCCAGCGCCTTAACATGCAGCGGAGCCTCGTAGTAATGGCCCGTCGTGTCGTAACGCAAATCAAGCATCTCGAGCGTCAGTTCGCCGCCCGTGATCACAAATGGCCGCGGACAGGGAACCCAGCGGGCGTCGTAGCTCTGCGCCTTTACTACCGTGAATGTGTTTTCGTCCTCAATGTCCGCCGTTTCCAGGTGCAGGTGGATGCTCGGGTCGTATACCCGGATGATCTGGCCCTCCACGACCACTGCATAAGGAACGTAGATAACATCACTGAAGACGGAGGCAAAGCGCTGCGCCACCGTGGTTTTCCCATTCCCGGGCGGTCCATACAACAACATGGCGCGGCCTGAATTTAATGCTGGGCCGGCTTGTTCCATAATCCGGTCGTCGAACTGCAGCCCCGCCGTCGCCGCGGTGATCTTCTCCGGCGTCACCAACTCATTTGTCAGCTTCTGCAGGTTTACCTGCTCCGTGAAGTCCTCGAGCGTCACCGGTGCCGGCCCCGTATAGTGCTGCCGGGTCATGGCGTCAATGACGAAACGCCGGCCCTGTTCGGTAAAGGTATAGGCGAGATCGATCAGACTGTCGCTATCCGAGTTGCGAACGCCCAGATTCTGCAGGAGCGACCGGTCAACCGCCATCCGAACCAATTCAAGGACGATGTTGTAGGGGAGTTTGATCGCGTCGCCAAATTGCCGCACCGTTTGAAGGCGCCCAACATAAATGAGCTTGAGCATTAAGCTCAGCAAGTCGCTTTCATCCAGCCCAGTGGCCGCGATATTTTCGGGCTCCCGCGGCGTGCGGTGTACGAACCTCTCCAGGGTCTCCTTCGAGATCGCTCCCATGGCAACGAGATTGTCGCCAAGACGTCCGCCGCACATTGAGAGGCGTTCCAGCGCCTTCGCAATGTCCATCTCGGTCACGAGCTTAGCCCGGACGAGCAAATCTCCCAATCTTAAGCGCGTGCTGCTGATGGCGACCCCCTGTGAGTTCCGTAATTCAGCTCTGCAGTTGCAAATTCATTGTAGCCAAGAAAGTAACTTTGCAATGAACTTAAGTAACTCTAAGTAGGGTCTTTATGGTTACGTGAGTGTCTGAATCTCATGATGGCGAAGGGGATGGACCGGGAATGGCCTAACGGGGTTATTAGAATTTCCTCATTTTTATGAATGAAAGTGGATCGCCGGAAGCAAGCGCTTGCACGGGAGCCGCCGTGTTCACATCGCGATTTGCCATCGTCATCCTCGCCGCCGCTATTGCGACCCCGGCAGCACCCGCCGGGGGACCCAAATATGTGGCCGGGACTGCCTACTTCAACCCTGCTGTCTGGGGACAGTCGGTGCACTGGTCCGGGGGCGTGGTCAATTATTACGTCGACCAAGGTCCGCTTAACGGCCAAATCGACAATCAGCAGGCTACGACCATGGTGGACATGGCCGCCGCGTTGTGGAGCAGCGTGCCCACTGCCGGCGTGCGACTGATGAACTCCGGTTCACTCAATGAGGACGTTAGCGGATCGAGTGTTATGGCGGGTAACAGGGTATTTGCCGCGCCATCCGACGTTACGCCCTCAGCGACAAGCTATCCTCTGGCTGTCATCTACGACGTGGACGGCTCCGTTATCAACAGCCTCTTTGGCGCTGGCGCCAGCGACCCGACCAGTTGCCAGAACAACGGCGTCTTCCCATGGATCGATAACATCCAGCCGGATGCCACTATTGCCCACGCCGCCATCCTCCTCAACGGCCTGTGTGCAACGAACGCCAACCTTATCGCCATGATGCAGTATGAACTGGCACGAGCCTTTGGCCGCATCCTGGGTCTCGACTATGCGCAGGTCAACCCTCGAGCCCTGAGCGATGGCGAGCCCAACGGCACACTGGGTTGGCCCATAATGCAGCCGATGAGCGGATTCTGCGGCGCTGCGGGAGGCACTTGCCTCCCTGACCCCGGCCATCTTCGATATGACGATATCGCCGCCCTGAACCGGATCTACCCCATCACTGTATCCAACATCGCCGGCTTCCCTGGGAAACAGATCACCGCCGCCAATACAGTCTCGATCCAGGGAACTCTTGCCTTCCGTTCCGGCGCGGGCATGCAAGGCGTCAACGTGGTGGCGCGGCCGCTTGACGGCAATGGCAATCCTCTCTATGAGTACACTGTGACATTTGTCTCCGGAGCCTACTTCAGCGGCAATCACGGCAACCCCATCACCGGGTGGACCGATGCGAATGGAATCGCGTTCGCGCAATGGGGCTCGAACGATCCAACCCTTCAAGGCTTCTTCGATCTCAGCGGGATTCCATTGCCACCCGGCATGAGCACCGCGGATTACCAAGTCACCATCGAAACGATCAGTCCGCTTTACATGCTCGCGGAGTCAGTTGGACCATACGTTGAAGGTTCGCCGACCCCATCGGGCACGATGCCGGTGATTTCCGTTCCTCAGATGTCCGTCGGCAGTGCGCAAACCCTCACCGTGCTAATTCCCGACTCTGCAGCCGGCAACGCGGTGGACGCGATCAGCTCGGCCGACTTGCCCCGCACGCTTGCGCCCAGTGGTTTGTGGTGCGGACGCCTCAGTCAGGTTGGTCAGACTGACTGGTTCTCATTCCCGGTGCGCGGCGGCCACACCTTTACGATCGTCACGCAGGCCCTGAACGAGGCGGGCCTTCCCACGGAAAGCAAAGCCCTACCCGCGATCGGAGTCTGGGATGCTTTTAAGCCGCTCTCCGCGATTTCCCTCGACTGGGCGCCCGCACTGAATGGCTACGCCACCGGCGAAACCTGGCTCCAGGTGACCGCCTCCGCCGACGATATCGTTCGTCTCGGCATCGCCGACATGCGCGGCGACGGCCGACCCGACTACGCCTATAACGGCTGGGTGCTCTACGCCGACACGGTACAACCGCCTCGCCTGCCGCTTTCTGGCGGCCCCATCGTGATTCATGGCATGGGCTTTCGGCCTTCCGACTTCGTGATGGTTGGGGGGCAGAGAGCCGTTGTCACCAGCATTTCCCCGAACGAGATTACCGCGATTGCCCCCGCTGCCAGGCCAGGCACCACCGGTTCCGTAGACGTTGAGGTCGACGATCTGCCCATGTTCTATGCAATTACGATTCTCTCTGGCGGCATCAGCTACGACGCCGCCACCGGGGATTCGCTCACCATCGACACGGCCCCCGCCAACAATATCCCGATCGGGGTACCGATCCCATTCACCGTCACCGCACTGGGGCCGGACCTGGTGCCTGCGGGCGGAGTCACCGTTACGTTCTCCGTCATCAGTGGAAATGCCACACTGGCCTGCGGTGCGTCGGTGTGCTCCATCGCTGCAACCGGCGACGGCATGGCGAGCATGAACATCACGGCTCCCGATTCTGTAGCCTCAGTTGTGAGTGCATCTCTGGCAAACGGCGCCACTCTTCAGGCTCATTTCACGGGCGGTACACCACCGACCCTCGCCTCCCTCACCCCGCCTCTCTCGGTCGCCGCGGGCGCCAAAATCTCCTGGACCACCCAGACACTGGCGCTCAGCAACGGGGTTCCCACCGCCGGTCAAACGGTGGCCTGGCAAGCCAGTAGCAACATTGCCGTAACCGGTACCTCCTCATCTATAACCGGCGCGAACGGTATCGCCTCCAAAACGCTTGCCGTCGGCCCTCTTGCTGAAGGCCAGCAAACCACCTCGACCGCCTGCATCAATGGCACCAGCCAATGCGTGAGTTTCGTCGTCCTGGGCGCACGTCCAGAATTTGCATGGCTTGAAGCCGTCTCCGGAAGCGCTCAATCCCTCTCCACCTCCGACACCCCCGGCATGATCACTCTGCGTGTCCGCGACATGAACGGCAACCCTATGGCAGCCGGCACGGTGAACCTTTATCAATCTTTGTATGCGTGGACGCCCCCATGCCTGACCCACGGCCGATGCGCACAAGCCCCTCTGATCGCCACCCAGGTTGCGACAGCTACTTCCGCGCTGGACGGTACCGTCTTTTTCGCGCCTGCATCCATCCCTGGCGTGCCTACCAACCTCGTTGCGCTTGCAGTCACCGGCAACTCCAGCGCCCTGACCATCTCTGTCGAGCAGCATCCGTAACCAGCAAACTCCTCAGCCAGATGCAGAAACATCTGTGACCCGCACGCGATCCCGGGCATCACATAGGGTAGAGTGAGGTGCGATGAGCGAACTGACAAAACCTCTCGGGACTGGCGAGCGCGGCAGACGTCCGCGCGTTGTAATCGTGGGTGCAGGCTTTGGAGGCATTCACGCGGCCCGGGCGCTGCGCCACTTGCCGGTAGATGCGACAGTGGTAGATCGCCGGAATCACCACACTTTTCAGCCGCTGCTGTACCAGGTGGCGCTCGCCGTTCTGTCTCCGGCCGACATCGCCCAGCCTATCCGCACCATTCTGCGCCACCAGGCCAACACCGAAGTCCTGATGGATGAAGTGAACGCGATCGACGTGCAGGCGCGGCGCGTGGGAATGGCGTCAGGTGCGCAACTGGCTTATGACTATCTAGTCATCGCCACCGGTTCCACCCATTCCTACTTCGGCAAAGATGAATGGGCGCGGTTTGCTCCCGGCCTGAAGGGGATCGAAGACGCCATTGAGATCCGACGCCGCGTGCTGCTCGCGTTTGAGCTGGCGGAGCGCCAGATGCAGGAGCACGGATGGCATCCACCGTTGAATTTCGTCGTCATCGGCGGCGGCCCAACCGGCGTCGAACTCGCCGGCGCTGTCAGCGATATCACCAAGCTCTATATGCGCCACGATTTCCGCCATATCGATCCATCCAAGGCGCGCGTGCTGCTGCTGGACAACGGCCCTCGCGTCCTCGCCGCCTACCCAGAGGACTTGTCGGCCAAAGCTGAACGCGAACTCTTTCACCTGGGCGTTGAGGTTCACACGAAGAGCCACGTAACGAACGTTGGTCCCGGGTGGGTCGAAGTCAACGGTCGACGGATTGAGGCTGCCGTCATTCTGTGGGCAGCCGGCGTGCAGGCTTCGTCCCTGGGCAAGATGCTGGGTGCGCCAACCGATAAGCGCGGATGCGTCATCGTCGACGATAATCTCAACCCGCCTGGATTACCGGAAGTGTTCGTCCTCGGCGACCTCGCTCACTTCGAGCAGGATGGCAAACAGGTCCCTGGCGTCGCGCAACCCGCGATGCAGATGGGCGACTACGTCGGAAAGGTCATCGCAGCCGATCTCGCCCAGCAGCGCCGTCCCGCTTTCCGCTACTTCGACAAGGGCGACATGGCCACCATCGGCCGCATGGCTGCCGTGGCCAAAGTAGAGTGGCCTTTCAAGGCGCATCTCAGCGGACTCCCCGCCTGGCTGACATGGATGGTCGTGCACATCTTTTTCCTCATCGGATTCCGCAACCGGATTGCTGTCTTCTCCCAATGGGTCTGGAATTACTTCATGTTCACTCGCAGCGCAAGACTTATCACCGGCGACCAGAATCTCCCCGGTTGGCAAGATCAGCTGAACGCCGGCCCCTCGCAACAAGAAGAAGTTCGCGCCGCCGAAGTGCGATAAAAGCAGCCGCCAGCTTCTAGCAACTAGCGACCAGCGCTGTCGCGCGACTCCGACGATTTTCATGGTCGGACAGCCCACATATCAGAGCATGGAAACTTCCCTCGGGAAGAAAAGAGTCAGTATGCGGGTGGGAGCTAAACGCTAGTGGCTAGAAGCCAAGAGAGCTGCCATAAAGTAAACTGATAAGAGTCATGCTCGATCTGGGATTTGTCCGGGGCAACCTGGAAGTAATCGAAGAAAAACTGCGCGCCCGCGGCGCCGATCCCGCCGTGCTCCTGGGCAATTTCCGGTATTTGGATCAGACCCGGCGTGAGGCCATCACGGCTTCAGAGCAGCTCAAGGCCCATCGCAACGATCTCAGCCAGCAGGTGGCCACGCTCAAGCGGGAGGGCAAAGACGCCACCGCCGTGATGGACGAAACGCGGGCCCTCAAAGAGAAGCTCGACGAACTCGATAAATCCGCAACTTCCCTCGACGAGGAGATGCGGCTCTCCCTCGCCGGCATTCCCAACCTGACGCGCGATGAAGTCCCGGTCGGCAAGTCAGAAGAGGACAATGTCACCGTAAAAACGTGGGGTGAAAAGCCAAAATTCGAATTCGCTCCGAAGTCCCATTGGGAACTCGGCGAACAGCTTGGCATCCTCGACCTCGAAAGGGCCGCAAAGCTAAGCGGCGCGCGTTTCGCCGTATATGTGGGCGCGGGCGCCCTTCTTGAGCGCGCCCTTATCAGCTTCATGCTCGACACCCACACCCGGAAGCACGGCTACACGGAGGTGCTGCCGCCCTTCATGGTCAACTCCAAAAGCCTGTTCGGCACCGGCCAGCTTCCCAAGTTTGCCGAAGACCTCTTCCGCTGCTCCGACGCCGATGCAGAAGCCGTGGCTCGCGGGGAGTTCAAGGACAACGACCACTGGCTCATTCCCACAGCCGAAGTGCCGGTAACGAATCTCTATCGCGACGAAATTCTCGACGAAGCCCGCCTGCCGATCTGCCTCACCGCGTACACGCCTTGTTTCCGGGCAGAAGCCGGAGCCGCGGGCAAGGACACGCGCGGCATCATCCGCCAGCATCAGTTCCAGAAAGTTGAACTGGTCAAATTCACTCGCCCCGATCAATCCGACAGCGAGCACGAGCGCCTGACGCGCGACGCCGAAGAGATCCTCGAAGCCCTCAAACTTCCCTATCGCCGCGTCCTGCTCTGCACCGCCGACACCGGCTTCAGTTCCGCGAAGACCTTCGATCTCGAAGTCTGGCTTCCGGGCCAGCAGCTTTACCGCGAAATCTCTTCCTGCTCCAACTTCGAAGCTTTCCAGGCGCGACGCGCCAACATCCGCTTCAAGCCAACCGCCAAGGGCAAAAACGAATTCGTGCACACGCTCAACGGCAGCGGTCTCGCGGTGGGCCGCACGTGGCTCGCGATTCTTGAGAACTATCAGCAGGCTGACGGCTCCGTTGTCGTGCCTGAAGCGCTCCGCCCCTACATGGGCGGTCTCGAATGCATCACCCGGCAGGGGAAGTCATGAACAAAACACTGAAGAGCTACTTCTACTGGACCTACCCCCGCGGCCACGTCCACTACGACGTGATGGTCACGCTGATCCTGCTCTTTATCTTCGTCACGCCGCACCTGTGGGATTTCGGCGACAAGCCTTCGCGCGCGCCCGGTCCTCAGCACCCGATCCAGGTAGTGAGCGACGGGGGACGAGGAATCATTGTCACCCTCAGTGCAGATGACTTTTCTGTATCGATGAACGAAACGGACAGGGAAGTCCGCAAGCAACTGCGCAAGGCGATTGAGCCGGTCACCGGCGACGCCGTCTCCGTAACCCGCTGGGAAACGGCACTCGACCCGCAGGGCAACCGGGTGTGGAAGATCTGGGCCCGGCGCTAGACGGTTGCGGTTGTCGACGCATCTATCCGTCCAGCAGGAAAAGGAAGTTTATGCTTTTGGGAAACAAAACCCTAATTACCGTGTCGCTTGCGATCTTCTTGGCACCGATAACCGCGCATCTCGCGGCGCAGGACCTCAAGACTGTTCTGGCTAAACTTGACGCCGCCGCACCGAACTTCCATTCGACCTCTGCCAATTTTGAGTTCGATTCCTATCAGACCGATCCCGTCCCCGACAAAGAAGTGCAGAAGGGCACCGTGTATTACGCGCGGCACGGTTCAGATTTCGAGATGGCCGCGCACATCGATCAGGAAAACGATAAACCCGTCCCAAAGATCTATACCTTCTCAAAAGGCGTTTTCAGATTGTACGAGAAACTCCCCGACCAAGTGACCACTTATAAGAACGACAAGCTCGGCGGTTATTTGCTGCTTGGTTTCGGCGCCAGCGGTCAGGAACTCGCTGAAAAATGGGACATCACCTACGCCGGAGAAGAGACCATCGACGGTGTGAAGACGGAAAAGCTTGAATTGGTGCCCAAAGATCCAGCGGTTCGAAAGAATCTTCCAAAGGTGACCGTATGGATGGATACGGCGCGCGGCGTGAGTTTGAAGCAGGTATTCGACCAAGGCGAGGGACAGTCCCGCGTCTGCGTCTACTTCAACTTCAAATTCAATCAACCCCTGCCGTCCGATGTATTCACCTTTAAAACCGATAGCAAGACCCAGTTCGTGAACCGGTAGAGCGCAATCCCACCGAGAACGAACAACATTGGAAAGCACTCCAGCGTGTATCGCGCCTCGGGCGCCTCCACGGTCAGCAGAAGCGCGCTGCGCAGGAGCACATACGCCAGCATCCACTGCCACATTCTGGGCCGCACAAACAGCCCCGCGATGCCCAGCAGAAGATAAAACGCATTCAGCCCCGCATAAAGCCAGCTAAAGCGCGTTTCCGCGTGGTGATGGCTATACACCCACCAGTCCAGATCGATGGGCAGATTTTCCACTCGCGGCCGCAGCCACATATCCACTACGCGTCCCACCGGCAGCAAGACATGCGACCTGAAGGGATGGGCTGCATACCTCTCGGCGGCGAGTTTTGCAAAGCGCGCATCGATCTCCGGCGTCAAGCTTTCGCCAGTATTGTTGTACTCAAGTGCCAGAGCTGCAGTCTCTGCGTACTGCTCGGGCGAATCAAATGCACGCGCCGGGAGGTTTGAGACATAGAGCGTATCGCCCGGGACATTCCAGTACACCTGGTAGGTGGAAATAAAATCCAGGCACCACGTCTTCACCCAACTCACCCAGCCCGCCTGGGTTGACTCGCCCGGATCGGTGGCATAACGCGGCGCCAGCGGTTCAAACACATGGAAGGTATTCCAATTGCGCCATGTCCAGAGGGCAAACGGCGTCAGCGCCAGCAGCAGGCAGACCACGACCATTCGAACGAAGCCGCCTCGAACGTGGACGCGATCCTTCAGCCGCACCAGGGTCACGAGCAATGCAGGCGCAAATGCCAGCGCCACCAGCGCCCCGTCTGGACGCAACAACGCTGCATAGGTCACCGCAAAGGTGAATCCCAGTGCCGGAGACCATCCCGGCCGCTCCTGGAATTTTGCGGCACACCACATCGCCAGCGCTATTACAAACAGTGTCGGCCCCTCCGTCAGCGGATTGGCACCATAAACCGCCGTAAACGGGCAGAGCGCTGCCAACCACAATGTGCAGTAAGCCGCGCCTTGCCTAAACCGCGCCGGTGCCACACGCCGCGCAACATCCGCCAGGAGCAGACAGCCCCCCAACTCCAAGACAATCTGCGTCCAGGCCGCCGAAGCGTAGTTCTCCATCCCAAACAACTTGAAGCACACTGCGAGAAACAACGGGTAGCCGGGCAGCCGGATCAGAGTCGGATAGGTTTCGCCGGTTCCGACCGTCAGCGCATACCGCCCGGAAAGCAGAATATTCTTGGCGATGCCCCCATATATGAGCGCATCCCCAGTGACCTCATAGAAGTGCTTCAGCATCCAAATGCGTAGAAGCGCTCCAGCCAGAAGTGCCGGAACAGCCCACAGAGCCTTGCGCACGCGACCCGCTAACCTAACCGTCTGCATCGATTGACTCTGAGGTTCAGCTTCCATACGATTCGTACTGTATACCCCGAAAACGGCGATGCCCGATAAACAGATATTTTTTGACCCCCAGCGAACACGATGGAAGCGCCTCCGCCGCATTCTCGACATCACGGCCGTCGTCTCCACGCTGGTGCTAGCCGGCTTTATTTTCAATGTACTCCGTGGCCAGCACTTACCTGAATTGCTTTTCCCGACGCAGAAGCACACCTACAGGGCGCTGCAGAACCGCGTCCCGGTAGGGCACGGGCAAAAACCAGCGCATCCTTCACGCCGGAAAACCGACCGCAAACCCTCCGAAATTCCATTCAATACGGGCGAAGGATTGCGCGCCGCATACTACATTCCGGAAGATGCAGCCAGCTACTCGTCCCTCAAGGAGCACATCCACCAGATAGACATGCTCTTCCCGCAGTGGCTGCACTTTGATGCCCCGTCGATTGACCTTGAAGGAACCACCTCGGACGGTCATGAATTTCCAATTTTTCAGGGCGGCGTGATTCACGACCCGGACGAGAACAACAAGGTGAAGCGAGTCATCCAGCAGGCCCGGGAAGACACTGAAATTTTCCCTCACCTGAACAACTTCAACGCGCGCACGCAGAGCTTCGACCCAGCCATGGGCGACGTGATCAAGGATCCGGCCAAGCGCAGCCAGATCCGGCAGGAGATCCTGCGACTTTTCATTGCTTTCCCGGGTTATCACGGCCTCTCGTTCGACATTGAAAATCTGAATGACGATGCACGCCCGGCTTATCTGAACCTGATCAAGGAGATCTACTCCGATCTACACGCGCGGCACCTCCATCTCTACGTCAACGCGGCGGCCTCAACCTCTTCTGAAGATTTGAAAGCCATCTCCGATAACTCCGACGGCGTGGTGCTGATGAACTATGACGAGCACGAAGTCGAATCGCAGCCCGGTCCCATCGCCAGTCAGGACTGGTTTATCGGAAACTTAACCCGCGTCCTCAAGTCCAAGTCCGTGCCGATCGAAAAGCTCATTTGCGCCGTCGGCAACTACGGGTACGACTGGGAGATGTCGATTCCCGATCCCAAGGCTCGCGATCCTAGACAGCGCAAGCCCCGCGTCGTCGATACCGAAGTGGTGGACCACGTATCGGATGTGTGGGAGCGCGCCAGCGACGCAGACGCTGATCTCGACCTCGATTACAACTCGCTCAACCCTCACTACGAGTACATCGACGAAGATACACACACGCGCCATGTGGTGTGGTTTCTCGATGGCGTCACGCTGCTGAACGAAATGCGCGCCGCGCGCGGCCTTGGCCTCCAGACATTCGCCCTGTGGCGCCTCGGCTCTGAAGATCGCGCCATGTGGAATGTGTGGGACAAACCCAGCAACCCCGCTTCGCTCGACGCTCTCGGGTCACTCGAGCCCGGTCACAACGTCGACACCCAGGGTTCTGGCGACATCCTGCGTGTCACCGGATTACCCCAGGCAGGGAAGCGCACGGTGACCGTGGATACCGATGAGCCCGACCCGCGCAAGAAGCTGATCATCGACGAGCATATGGATGTCTTTCCCCACACCTATACGGTCGAGTTCTACGGCTACCATCCCAATCAAGTTGCGATCTCGTTTGATGACGGGCCCGATCCCAAATGGACTCCCAAGATCCTCGACATCCTGAAACAGAAAAACGTCAAGGGAACCTTCATGATGATCGGCGCAGAGGCCCAGGAGAACATCGGCCTCATGCAGCGCGTTCAGCGCGAAGGTCACGAGATCGGTAACCATACTTTTTTCCATCCCGACATCAGCGAAATCTCCACCAAGCAACTTGATCTTGAAATTAAGCTGACCGAACGTTTGTTTGCCAGCAAACTGGGCGTGCAGCCGCTCTACTTCCGTCCGCCCTACGATATCGATGAAGAACCCGAGACCGATGACCAGGCCGCGCCTATTGTGCGCGTGCAGGAACTCGGTTTCACCATCGTTGGCAACAAGATCGACACCAACGATTGGGATGAGCGCAATCGGAAAACTCCCACTGAAATCACTCAATCTGTTCTCGACCAGTTAAATACCATGAAAACCAAACCGCAGTTTCGCGGCTCCATCATCTTGATGCACGATGGGGGCGGCGATCGCTCGGTCACGGTTGCAACTCTTCCTATCCTCATCGACACTCTGCGCGCCAAAGGCTACGCCATCGTCCCCGTCTCGTCTCTGATGGGCATGACCACCGCGCAGGTAATGCCCCCCCTCACGTTCAGACAATATATCCGCGCGATTCCAGATTCGATCGCCTTTTCCGCGCTTTCCATGATCGGCCGTTTCATCGTCCTCGTCTTCTTTTTGGGCGACGTTCTCATGAGCGCGCGCCTGATCATCGTGGGAGTCTTTGCCATCATTGATCGTCTCCGTCGACCGCACCGGCAGGCTTCACCGGGGTTCAATCCGCGCGTCGCGGTGCTGATCCCCGCCTATAACGAGGAGAAGGTCATCGTCCGCACCGTGCGCTCGGTCCTCAACTCCGACTACGCAAATCTGCACGTCATCGTCATCGATGACGGATCGAAGGACCGCACCTTTGAAGTTGCGCGCGAGGCCTACGCTCAAGATATCGCCTCCGGTCGCGTTCAAGTGCTGACCAAGCCCAATGGCGGAAAAGCTGCTGCCCTGAACTATGCTCTGGAACGCATCGACGAAGAATTTTACGTCGGCATTGATGCCGACACGGTCATCGCCATGGACGCGGTCTCAAAACTGATTCCCCACTTCGAAGATGAGCGCGTCGGCGCGGTTGCTGGAAACGCAAAGGTCGGGAACCGCGTGAATCTGTGGACACGGTGGCAAGCGCTCGAATACATCACAAGCCAGAACTTCGAACGGCGTGCACTCGATCTCTTCAACGTGGTCATGGTGGTTCCAGGCGCTATCGGCGCATGGCGCACCGCTGGAGCAAAGGCGGCCGGCGGCTACCCTATCAACACCGTGGCCGAGGATGCCGACCTGACCATGAACCTGCTCGAGCAGAAATACAAGGTCGTCTACGAAGATCGCGCCCTTGCATTCACTGAGGCCCCCATCGATGCAAGCGGCCTCATGCGCCAGCGCTTTCGCTGGTCTTTCGGAATTCTGCAGGCCGTCTGGAAGCATCGCATGGCATTTGTCCGAAACAAAGCGATGGGGCTCTTCGCTCTTCCAAACATTCTCATTTTCCAGATGCTTCTCCCCCTGGTGTCTCCCTTTATCGATCTGATGTTCCTGGCGGGCCTTGTTCACTACCTTGTCGATCGCCACTACCACCCCGAAGCGGCTTCAGCCGCCAGCCTCGAGAAACTGTTAGCCTATTTTGGTGCATTTCTCCTCATCGACTTTGTTACCTCAACCATCGCCTTCAGCCTCGAGCGTCGTCATCCCGCGAACAAGGGCGACGGGTGGCTGCTCTTCCACATCTGGTTGCAGCGCTTCGCCTACCGCCAAGTCTTTTCCATCGTTCTCGCCAAAACGCTGAAGCGAGCCATCGATGGCAAACCTTTTAATTGGGACAAACTTGAGCGCACGGCACAAATGAGCAAACAAACCGAAGCCCTGACTACATGAACCCGCTGGTTGGGCTTTGCGTTTTCTGTTCTTCAACTCTTCCCTGGATTCGCGGAGCTAGTTTGGGAAATCGCTACTACACCGGCCCGGTTACCGATCACTTCGATGGCAAACAGTTTTACCACGCTGGTCTCCCATCGACCGACAAGAGCCTGCTGGAACTTCTCCGCTGGAAGGTATTCAGCAAACCCGCCCGGTGGCCGGAGGCCATTGCTGCTCAATCCGACCTCAAGCCTGACGCACACGTAGAAGGCCTTCGCATCATTGCCATTGGCCACTCCTCACTCCTGATCCAGGCTGCCGGCCTTAACATCCTCGTCGATCCCGTCTGGTCAGACCGCACTAGCCCATTCACATGGGCCGGCCCCATACGCCACAACCCTCCAGCAGTCTCTCTTGCGGATCTACCGCCCATCCACGCCGTGCTGGTCACGCACAACCACTACGACCACATGGATACGACGACCATCGCCGCGCTCTGGCGGGTGCATAAGCCAATGGTCATTTCGCCCCTCGGCAACGACACAGTGATCTGCAAGGATGCGCCGGACGTCGAGGTACAAACCGGTGACTGGTGGCAGACCTTCAACCTCTCCGATCACGTTCGCGCCACTATCGTTCCTGCATATCACTGGTCGGCGCGGAACCTCGGCGATCGACGGTTCGCGCTATGGGGTGGATTTATTCTCGAAACACCCGATGGAGTCATCTACTGCGCCGGCGACACCGGCTATCAGGACGGAAGGATCTTCCCGGAGATTCGTAAGCGCTGCGGCGACCCGCTTGTCGCTATTCTCCCCATCGGAGCCTACGAGCCGCGCTGGTTCATGAAGTCGCAGCACACCGATCCCGCGCAGGCCATCCAGATCGCCATTGATTGCGGCGCACAGCATCTTCTCGGGGTCCACTGGGCCACCTTCCAGCTCACCGATGAGCCGTGGGAGGAACCCGCTCAGCTTTTGGAGAGCGCCATGCGCGACCAGAAAACGATCGACTTGACCGCCCAAGCGCTTCGTCCCGGCGACATCTGGGAACCCTGATCCTGCTCAGTTCGAATTGGAATGTGATTTCCACGAACGTGAGAGATCTGATATCCACCCGCAACCAATCGGTTGCCCATCGGCTCCGCTGCACACGGGTTGTCCCACCATGACCAGTTCATCCCGGTATCGGTGGAAGGCGCCATCCTGGAATTGCCAATTGTGATTCTTTTAGGTCCTGGGCGGTGTCGCACGCTGCGGAATCAGCACCGGTATGTCGTCCACAATCGGATAGGTGCGGGCGCATCCGGAACAGGTAACCGTCGCATCTTCAAAACGCAAAGGCGCTTGGCACGCCGGGCAGACTACATCTTCCGCCCACTGCTTCAGGTCGTCGGGATTCGCATCTCTGGATTCGTCGGTCATCGACACGGGCTAGTGAATTGTTGCGTCGGTAATATCTTCATCCGGCTGGCCCGGCCGGCGGTTCGGCCTGCGCATGAACTCCTGTTCGATACGCTCATTCGTCCCGGCATGCGCAAATTCGTACGCCACGCGAATGCCATTGAAAATGGCGCGATCGTTCGATGACCCATGCCCGATCACGCAAACTCCTCGCACGCCGAGTAACTGCGCCCCCCCGTATTCGCGATAATCCAGGCGGCGGCGGAAGTCGTTGAATGCCTGGCGCGACAACAGTGCCCCCACCTTTGCCGTAACCGTCCGGGTCAGCGATTCGCGCAGAACATCGCGCACAAAGCGCCCGACGCCCTCGCTCGTCTTCAGCGCCACGTTTCCGACGAATCCGTCGCAGACAATCACATCCGCCTGGCCGCTGAAAATGTCGCGCCCTTCCACGTTGCCGATGAACTTGATGGGCAGCGCCTTCAGCAGCGGAAACGCCTCGCGGGTAAGGTCGTTGCCTTTGCTCTCTTCTTCACCGATCGAGAGCAGCCCGACGCGTGGATGCGCGATTTTGAGCACGCTGCGTGCGTACATCTCGCCCATGACCGCAAATTGTTCCAAGTTGTGCGCTTTGCAATCCACATTGGCGCCCACGTCAAGCAGCACGCACGGATTGCCGGTGGAACTTGGCATTGGAGTGGCCAGCGCAGGCCGATCCACGCCTGGCAGGGCGCCCAGCACCATCTTGGCTGTGGCCATCGCCGCACCAGTATTGCCGGCCGTCACAAAGCCCTTGGCTTTGCCCTCGCGCACCAGCTTCAGGCCTACGCGCATCGAGCTGTCGCGCTTGCTGCGAACCGCGCTCGCCGCCTTCTCCTCCATGCCGATCCGCTCCGAGGCATGGTGGATCACAATGGGGAGTTCCTCGTTTTCGAGGTGCTCATCCAGAAGGTCACGAAGCTCGGAAGATGGGCCTACCAAGTGCACACGAACCGGAAGCTCGCGGCAGGCCATGATAGCGCCCTTGATCTCGGGCTCTGGGGCTTTGTCGGAACCGACTGCGTCAAGAACGATGTCGACGAGCATGCTGCGTCACCGTGAACTCGGCTGATGATGATTGAACGCCGGAAATGCGGACGGGGCCGTTCCAGTGGGACGACCCCGTAACCATTTGCATGATTGCATATTCAGGCAAGTTCTGTTGCGAACGCCTGGTTACTTCGCGGCTTCCTTGGTTTCCAGCACCGCGCGGCCTTTGTACTCTCCGCATTTGGCACAGGCGCGATGGGGAAGCTTCTTCTCGTGGCAGTTCGGGCACTCCGAGAGACCAGTCGAGGTGAGGAAGTCGTGGGCGCGGCGATTGGCAGTACGGCGCGTTGAGTGGCGCCTTTTCGGATTCGGCATGATGCAATTCCTTTCGTGTTCGCGCCCCGTCAAGACCGCACGGATTCCGGACTGCCTTGCGGCGCGGGCCGAACACCTTAAACATTTATTTTGAGGACTTTATCTGGCTGCGTAGCCCGGAAAGCGCCTCCCAGCGGGGGTCGGATGGACCCTCATCGCAGGAGCAATCCTGGCTATTGCGGTTCTGACCGCAGCGCGGGCAAAGTCCTTTGCAGTCAGGCTTGCACAGCGTCCTGACCGGCAGGGACAAAAGCACCTGCTCGCGCAGCACATCTTCAAGCAATAGACTGTCTCTCTGATAATAACCGATTTCCGTCTCGGGCGCAGTTATCGACCGCTCCGTAGGCTCGGAGTCCGCCACAACCGGCCGAAAGATCAGGTCAAAGTCTGATTCCAGCGGGATTTCCACAGGCTCAACACATCGGGCGCAGGGAACTTCGAACTTGCCGGCAAACTTTCCCCGCAGTCGAATATCGGCAACGATGTCTTTTGGACCGCGGTGTTCGTGGATGACCTCAGCCAGCCCCGAGGTGGCCAGATTGCCCATCTGCTTTGCTTCGTCACCCAGATCAACCTGGCCCGGAGGAAGTGCCAGATCAAATTCGATCGGCTCTCGCTCCAGTTCACTAACTTTGAATTCCATAGGATTTAGCCTACGGCTGCGTTGCCAGTGAGTCAATGCGGTGCTCGTGAGCCGCACCGATCGCCGCTTAGTGCTGGGGCGAAGCCGTCAGGTGGGATCGAATCTCTTCAATCTGCTTGGCATGTCTTGCCGGGTGCGCGGCAATCATAACCAGCGTCTCCGAGCAGGTTACAGGCCCGACGATCAACGGGTGGTCCGTCAACATGCGGCGGGGATCGCCGGTGCAGTTTTCCACCCAGCGCACGACCTCCGCGCGGGTCGCATTGAACGCCTCCAGTGCCTCACCCAGACTCCCGTAGCGTCCACGAGGATGTGCCTGCTCGGGCGCCTCTATTCGCCGGGTGCGATCCGCGGCGAGCTTCGCAATCTTGGCTTCGCGCCGCGACTTCTCGAATGGCTGATCAGCATGTTCAGCAGCATGCAGGCGTGTGAGCAGGTAACGCTCCGACTCAACCATGTGATCCACGCAATCCAGAATCGACCAGGCTTCGTGCGAAGGCTTGCGTTTGGCAATCTCCTCATCTACACCCGCGACTGCCTCACGCAACGCATCGCTTCCAGTTCGCAGTTCGTGCAATATTTCGAGTTTTTCTGCCTGCTCCATCTCGATCAAGCCCTTACATCGAAACAGCTATTCTGGTTGCCGAGCGCCATCCGCGTCAAACTCGCCCGATGTCGAAACCGCTCCAGCCTAACGTAACGGTGCTCCCGCCGCATGCAAATATCTGCTGGCGAATTCCAGGAAGTACGGCCAGTTTGGCTGAGGCGTATGTCCACCATCGTGCTGCCGAAACGCCAGATCCCCGCCCACTACCGCCGTGCCTACAGGGGGAAACAGCGAAGTACCGAGGTCCTTTGCGCCCATGAATCGATATGTTGGTCCGGCGGCCACTTCGGCCAGAAACATCCCACGCGGATCGGCCCATGCATCGCCGTTGGGATTGGCGTAGCCATCGCCTGTATCCGCTCCAGCACCTATAAACAAAGGCGTTGGAGCACAGAGCGCTATCAGCTCGTGATTGTCTACGGGCAGATCGCCCGCATTCAGCGGCCCGGCATAGCGCAGAAAGTTCCCGTCAAACCAGTGATAGAGCGAAGCGCTGGCAAGGTTCGGGATCTGCTCGCCGTAGATGTGCCGGTACAGCTTCGCGCCGCCCTCGCCCGATGAGCTGATGTACCCAACGGCGAATTTCCGGGGGGCGTAAGCCATCGTAACCAGCACGGCCTTGCCGAACCGGGAATGCCCGACCAGCCCTACCTGCTTTGCGTCCACAGCCTTGTCCATTTCGAAATAGCGCTGTGCCTGATCCGCGCCCCACGCCCACGCTTTCAGCACACCCCAGTCATCGAGCTTCCGCGGCTGCCCTCGGTTGATCAATCCAATGATTCCTTCGGTCAGCCCGGAGCCATCGTCTTTCTGATAACTCACCGGATTCAGAATCGCGAATCCCCACCCGCGCTGCACCACCAGCCTGCCGTCCACGCCCCACGGCGTCGGAACGTAGCTGTCCAGCGGCCCGCTCGTCGCAAGCTCAAAATCCTTCGCAAACGCCAGCTCCATGATCACGGGCACCCGACCTGCCGCGTGCGCAGGAACCGTGAGCAGCAGATCGATATCGACTTTAACCGGCGTATTCATCCATGGACCGACCTGCCCAGCCAGCCGTTTTGTAATCACGTCAACCCCGCCGTATTTCTCGTGTACGGTGCTGATCACATGCCACTCCACACCCGGCATCGAGACTGGCGACCGCCCGAGGACCTCGCGATCGAAATCCTCCCAGATTTCCTGTCTCCGCTTGAGCCAGTCAGCAGGGTTCTCGACTGCTTGTCCGTTTCTGAGCACCAGCGGACTCGGCAAATCGGGATAAACATCAGCCTTTGCTTCGTCGTAATTGGTAGCCCTCGGCGAGCGCGCATCCGGAACCGGCGCCGGACGCAGATCTGATTCTTTTAATCCGAGCAGTCCAAGCAGACGCAGCCGATCCTGCTCCGCGGTCAGATGAACGGGAGCCGGAGGGGCTGTCTGCGGAGAGGTGGTCGAACTCTGCGACGAACTCTGTGCCGTCAATCTCAGAAGAATGAACGCCAGTGAGAGCGCCCCTGAAAGCCAGCGGAGAACGAATCTTAAGAGTAGCTTCGGCACCCTCAACTCCCTTGCGAAACGCCCGTACAGGGCCGGCCCAAGGATAGTCACCGCTGGTCTCCCACGCAAGAAGTTCGACCGGCTTCGGCGGGCGCAATCCGAGATTTGAGTTCTTACGGGACAAACAATTTCCTCAGGCAGTACCTTGTCTGGATTGTTGAAACCGCCTGCTGGTTGAGACAATGACCTTCGGAGTGGAGTTCCCCGTTTCGACGTCATTCACTCTGGGTAGGTTAACCAAAGGCGTATCCTGTGGCTGGAGTGGCTCGAGCCTTTGCAGTGGTTGTATTGAGCGCTACTTTCCAATCTTTTGTTTGCATCCTGGAGACACGCACATGAGTGCCGCCAAATACGACCTCGTCATCATCGGTTCCGGGCCTTCCGGGCAACGTGCCGCCGTGGCCGCTTCAAAGATGAAGAAACGCGTCGCGGTGGTGGAGGCGCGTTCGGTGGTAGGCGGCGTATGCGTCAACACCGGCACCATTCCGTCCAAAACGATGCGCGAGGCCGTCCTGCACCTTTCGGGATATAACTATCGATCGGTCTACGGTATGAATTACCGGGTCAAAGAAAAAATCAGCATGGCTGACCTGGCTTTCCGTGTACAAGCCGTCATCAAGACCGAAGTGGATGTAACCGAGGCCCAGCTTTCGCGGAATGGAATCGATATCATCCACGGCATCGCGCATTTTGTAGATCCACACCAGGTCCGTGTCGAGGGCCTGAACGGAGATACCACGGTAGAGGCCGACCGCATCATTATCGCCGTCGGGACCAAGCCTGCCGGCTCGCCTAAAGTTCCTATCAACGGCCGCACCATCATCAACAGCGACCAAGTGCTTGATCTTCCTTCGCTCCCTAAGTCGCTCATCGTTGTGGGAGGCGGCGTCATCGGCGTCGAATACACCTGCATGTTTTCTACGCTGGGCGTGCGGGTCACCCTGATTGAAAAACGCGCCAAGCTTCTCGAATTTGCAGATCAGGAGATTGTCGAGTCGCTCAGCTATCACCTCCGCGACAGCCGCGTCACCATGCGTCTGGGCGAAGAAGTGGAGAGCGTCGAGGAACTAGCCGATGGAACCGTCGTAGCCAATCTGCAAAGTAAGAAAAAAGTCTCCGGCGACGCACTCCTTTACGCGGTTGGACGCCAGGGAGCGATTGACGATCTTAATCTGGCGGCGGCAGGGATCGAAGCAGATAATCGCGGTCGTATTCCCGTCGACGAGCACTATCAGACGAAAGTAGAGCACATTTACGCTGTCGGCGATGTCGTCGGATTCCCTTCTCTCGCGTCTGTCTCGATGGAACAGGGACGCATCGCTGCAGCCCGCGCATTCAACGACAATGCGACCTCGTCCAATCCCAGCTTCTATCCTTACGGCATTTACACCATTCCTGAAATCAGCTTCATCGGCAAAACCGAGGAGCAACTGACCGACGAAGACGTGCCGTACGAAGTCGGCATGGCGTTCTACCGTGAAACGGCGCGCGGCCAGATTCGCGGAGACACTACCGGCCGTCTCAAGCTCATCTTCCACCGCGACACGCGTAAAGTTCTGGGCGTCCACATCATCGGCGAAGGCGCCAGCGAACTGGTGCACATTGGCCAGGCTGTGATGATTTTCGGTGGCACGGTCGAATACTTCGTCGATACCGTCTTCAACTATCCCACTCTCGCCGAGTGCTACAAGGCTGCGGCGTTCAATGGACTGGGCCGCCTGCACCGCTACCAGGTGGAATAACGATGATCAACTTCGATAACTCCGGCTTGCCATCAAATCTCTCCACCGGAGCTTTCCAATCCCCGCAATCTTTTCCCCGTTGGAGGGCAAAATGACTACTGCAATCGGTGTTGTTGTAACTGAACACATTGTTGCCGGCAGGCTCGAAGATATGCGCCTCGCAGGAGAGACCGTGCGCTATCCGCAGAATATCGACGAAGTCGACGCGCTCAATGGACTTCCGGTTGGCGAGTTTGTCGAAATCCTGGCCGGCGAAATTGTCTCTGTGATCGGCAAAGGCGACGTTGACGCCATCGGCGTAGCCGTCCCTGGCATCACTCGCCATGGCGTCGTTGAGGACTCACCAAATCTTACCCAGATCAAAGGCATGCACCTTGCCGAAGAACTCACCCGCGTACTGGTTGGAAAGGGTATCAATGCGCCCGTACACATCGCGAACGATGCCGATGCCATCGCTGCCGGCGTTGCCGCCACGCGCGGCCAACTCAACAAGCTTACCCGGGTGTGGACTATAGGCAACGGCATCGGCTATGGCCGTTGGCCCTATGTTGAAGGAGTCTGGGAAGGCGGACACATTACCGTTACCTTAGATCCCAAGGAGCGCTTCTGTGGATGCGGAGGTGTCGGTCATCTGGAGGGCATCATGGGTTATCGCGCCATGCGTATGCGCTTCCTCGATCTCGAGCCGGAGGAAGTTTTCGCGCAGGCCAAGAAAGGCGATGCCCGCTGCCGCGAATTTGTCGATCTCTGGCACAGCGCGCTTGCCGCTGCAACCGCGTCGTTCATTCATCTCGCCGGTCCCGGCCGCTTCTATTTCACCGGTCACAACGTTGGCTTCCTTGATATCCCGATGTTGCGCCGCCACCTTGAGACCATGGTCAAGATGAGCCCGCTTCTCAGCTACTCGCTTGAAATCCTGCCCAACGACGATGCCACCGCGCTGCTCGGCGCCGGAGTGAGCGCCATCCGCGCATTGGCATCGTAGATATTCAGCACGGCCGCAGACATGGGAATCCTCAGAGATTTCTGGACGCCCAAGTAATTAAGCAGCAGACCCGCGCCGGACCTTGAATGCGCAAGCTGTCGACGGCCTCGGCTCCCTTCCGCCGGAGTTCTAAACAATCGCTCTCATGATTTACCTGGGCACAGCAACGGATGTGTCGCGCCTCAAGCCGGGCGTCTCCGTGTTGTTCTCCGCTCCATCGATTTGCTTGAGTGCGTCGCGCACAGAGGCGTCCTCAGGAAAGAGCTTGCGATATTGCTTGATGATGGAATGTGCACGCCATCCCTGCCCGTCGATGGAATAATCGATCGCCAGCCGAGCTACCAACTGACCAGAGTTGGGATAACTGGCGATTCCTCGCTCAAGTACCGACTCGGCTTCCTGGTTCCGCCCCATGTTATGCAAAGCCGTAGCCAGATTGAGGAAGGTGGCAGGATCTTCTGAGCCAAGCTTGAGTGCGCGAGAGAAGTAGTCGGCAGCCTTCGTATTATTTTTCTTCTCTATAAGCGCGACCGCTCCGAGATAGTTCAGCACGATTGGATCGTCGGAGGTGGTCTTATTCAGCTCACTCAGTTTTTTCTGCCAATAAGGCCAAAGGCTGGCGTCTTTGCGTGCGACCGTAAAATAGGCTTCGATCTGAGATTCGCTGGGGAACTCTGCGTCTGACGACGGCCGATTGAGCCATAGCAAGCCGGGTAAGTCGGGCCTGGGAGCTTCAAACGCAATCTCGGGCAAGGGCTGGCCGGGATATCGCACGATCCGATGCTTGGTGTTGTGGTTATGCGCGATTCCAGCGATCGGCCGCTTCTCCATGTGGCACTCGACGCAAGAATCTCCCACGCGCACGCGTGCTTCATCATTCGCCTTCAGCTTGCAGCTGTTACTGGTATGGCAACTGAGACAAGCGGCCCGATAAGCAGCGGTTTTCTCTTCAGGTTTGCTGGTGTGATGGATGGAGTGACAGGTGCCACACCCCAATCTGCCATGACTCGCCTGGTAGCACTTGCTCAACTCCATCGTGGAGTTCTTCCACCAAAGCGGTTCTTCCAGGCTGCCGCGCACGGGAGGCTGTGTTTCCAGGCGATTGGCTTCGGCGCGCTCGGTTTCTGTCAGTGGACGCTTGACGATGTTCTCCGTATCGCTTAACGGTAAGCCCGGACGGTAGTCGACAAAGTCCTTGCCGCGATTGAGGATGACCGCGTCTCCTGCCTGGTGGCAGTCCTGGCATATATCGTTTTCCAGACGAGGCGACAACTTGGCAGGATTCACGATTGATGTATCTACATCTCCAGCTTTGAGAACGCGTGCCGGATTTGCCTGCGTTTCCTTTACGTGTAGAGCACCCGGCCCGTGACATGCCTCACAACTGATGCCCAACTCGCCAAATCGAAACGGCGGATCTTTATAGACACCTTCGAGTTTCGGCTTCGGATCGGGCTGGCCATTGTGGCAAACAAAACACGAAGTCGTGAGCACCCGCGTGAACCCTGGGTCATCGGCCGAATAACCCGGCGATAGTTCCCATCGCCCGGGATTCACGTAATAGGAGAGCGGCGCCTGGTACAAGCCTTCTCCGACTCGGAAGATATAGCTGTAACCGGTGTTTTCGCCTCCCGAAACGTAGTCCAGCTTGTGCGCGATGTAGTAGGTTTTACGGCTCCTTTTATCCAGTTCATAAACGGCCTGAAACAGATTCGCACCGTCCTGGTAGACATCGTAATAACGATTGCTTTTTGGGTTGTATACCGTGACTAGTTTGGGGACGCGCCCCAGTTCTTCAGGCGAGTTGGCAGGAGCCATTGACTGTCCGTGAGATGTAGGGAAATAACTGCGACCTATGTCTTCGTGACAGCCGGGAACAACGCAGGTCTTTGACCCCACATACCTGACGGATGGATCGGTGTTTCGGAAGACAGGTGCTCTGCTGACCGTGGTTTGTGCACAACAGAAGTTGGAACTGGAGAATGCGGCGAGCGCAAAACATGAGGTGAACGAGAACATCGAGAACAAAAAAGATTTCACCGGCCCAAGCTTTGGAAATCATCTGTCTCGCGCCTGAAATCGACAAGAAGTGCGACACAACGAGCAAACAAAGCGTCTTGTTCTCGAAGCACGATTGACAGAATCTATTCGCTGAATTCGTCTCTAATTATATAGGCGAAGAACCGGCAGCTTTGACAGAGGCACCGAAGGATCTCAACTCGATCGATCCCACGGGAGGTCACTCCAGCAGCTATCTGGCCCAAGGTCACCGTCTCCAGCTAACTCAGCCGCAGGTAAGTCTTCGAGAGCCGGTCGTGCCAGCTCATCTGGTCCTCGTCAAAGATCGACCAGACCATGCCCAGCCCCACGGGAAGCACTGAAATCAGCATTGCGTTCATCCTACCCTTCATCTGCACGGCTGTGGGAACCTGCTCGTCGAATGTGCAGATTGAAAGTTGCGCATATCGCATCCCGGGCGTCACCTTGGCGAAGGTGAGAAAAAACCACTCGTAAAGCGCTGCAAATCCCAGGGTCACAATGACGCCGCAGATTTCCGAGACTCGAATTCCAGGCAAGTGATCGAAGTGCGAAGCGACAAGATAGGCCGCACCCCAGACCAAGCTTAGAATCAGCGCCGCATCCACCATCGTCGCCATCATCCGCCGGCTAAACGGCGCCTGATAGAGCTTGGGAGCGTCGGGATGTATCGCATAGTAGTCGGGCTGTGTCTGCGGCTGCTCGTCAAGCTCAATCTCCTGCCAGCTCGATCCAATCCACGTCGGCTCTGTCGCCGAAGCAGTTGTGGAGGCCATCGGCTCAATCGAAACGGCATGCGGATCTACTTCGAATATGCTGAGCTGTTGCGGTTCAGACGAGTCTGGAAGCGCTTCGGTGATACGGGGCCGCATTCGACGCGTGGCGACAATTTCGCGCGGAAATTCGATGAGGTTTGCGGGAATCGGCTGCGCAGCCTCGACGGCCTCGTAAACCGGCCTGTCGTTGGACAGGGTGTCCTCGTCCCATGCGTCGCTGCTTGTTGAGCGAGTTTCCTGATGTGCCGGGCGCACCGGCATATCCGGCTCCCAACGAATCTCCAGAGCACCGGCTGCTACCGTATTGCTCTGGGGCGCGATCACAGCGTTCTGTGGCGCCCAGTTTTGTACTTCCGTTTCGACTTGATGCGCTGAAAATTCTGGATCCGCAACCTGGTTGCCATTGTGCTGAATGTGATCGAAGACAGCCTGCGCAGCGGCCTGGGCTTCGAGTGCAGCGCGCGTGGTTGCTTCCGCTGCACGGAGCGCGGTGCGTGCTTCTATGGCCTGCATCTCGCTAAAGCTTGGTGTCTTGGCATAACGAGCCGCTACGCGGGCTGCGGCAGCAGCGGCCCTGCTATTCGCTGATGCCTGTCCATCGTCGAGTGTGCCTTGCTCGACAAAGGAAATTCCCTTGCGATTCTTGTGCTCCGCAAGGCGACGATTCACTTCCTGCTTCCATGAGGGGAGTGGGGTAGGCGAGCTGGCGAGTGTGCTCAAAACTCTAAATTCCCTTCGATATCTTCGCTGGACCGGCGCACAGGCCCTGTTAGTTTGTTCCGTTCTTCGCGGACCGTGAACGGAACCGCTCGGTTACTGTTTCTATAACGTCAAAGTAAGAGAAGCCGCCGAAAGCAGATGGCCAGTGTTGGCATTTGCTATGCTGGCCTTGGACCTCGGATGCATCCTCGTAATTTTCTGTTTATCACGGTGATGACCGTCTGTCACCTGCAACTTGCCGCACAGTTGTTGACCAATGCGTTACCCCCTGCGCAAAGTCAGCCTACGGCTGCAGACGGCGGTCAACAATCAGCCGCGCACAACCTTCCCGATGACCCGGGGCAGGAAGCCATTCCCATCGCAAAACCCGAGCCCGTTCCGGCTACTGGTGTGCCCGTCCAACTGCAAGCCGATCGCCAGACTTGGGTGAACAATACATGGACCGGCACGGGCGGAGTTGTGGTTCACTATCGCGACTACATCATCCGAGCCGATAAGGTGGTCTATCACCGCGACACCTACGAACTGGAAGCAGAGGGGCATCTGCAGGTAGCGGGTGGCCCAAGCGACGCATTCATCAACGCCTCGCACGGCGACATGCGGCTCGACATGCACACCGCGCGGTTTTTCGACGTGAGCGGTTCACTGGGGGTCAGGCGCGCGGGTCGCACGGTAGTTTACTCCACTGCGAATCCGTTCCTGTTCTCGGGCCGGGTTCTGCTGCAAACCGGGGAAGGAAGCTACAAGATTGTCGACGGCACCATGACGAACTGTCGTCTTCCCAAGCCAGACTGGGAGCTGATTGCGCACGCGATCAACGTGGCAAACAATCAGGCGACAACCAAGAACACACTGTTCAAAGTCCTCGGGATTCCGGTGTTCTATCTTCCTTACCTGCGACATCCGGTGGAGGAATCGGGGCGTGAGAGCGGCCTGTTGATCCCGGTTATCAGCAATTCCTCGATCCGCGGATTAACCGTGGGAGATCAAGTTTACATCGTGCTTAACCGCAGCATGGACATGGTGGTGGGCACCGAATACTACAGCAAGCGCGGCTGGGCGCCGAATGGCGACTTTCGCTACAAGGGGCCAGGCCTCGATCACTTCACGGTCAGGTGGAATGCGCTGATCGATCGCGGCGTGGAACAGTTGCAGACATCGGGACCCCAGGCAGGTGAAACCATTCTGGTAAATCAGGGCGGCACCGACATCGTTGCAGAAGGCCGTTACGATCTGACCCCACAGACTCGCGCGGCTATGAACGTCGAATATCTTTCAAGTTACGTCTACAAACTCGTGTTCAACGACAACTACCTTCAGGCGGTGAATTCCGAGGTTCACAGCACCATGTCGCTCACACACACACACGACGGGCTCGTACCTTCGGCGTACCTGGAACGGCTGCAGAACTTCGCCAGTTCCACCGAGGGGGATGAGGTGCGCATTCTGCACCTGCCCAGTTTGCGCTTCGACGTTCTTGACGAACCGCTCCACACATCCCCCTTTTACTGGAGAATGGGTTCGTCGCTCAGCTATCTGGGGCGCTCTGAGTACGCCTTTCACATCCGCAATCTGGGCAGATTCGATCTTTATCCTCACCTGTCATTACCCTTGGTGGGCGGCGGGTGGAGCGTGGTTCCCGAAGTTGCGCTACGCGAAACATTCTATACAGGAAGCCAGAATCCGGATCTCACGGGCACAAATGGCGGGACACCGACTGTGAGCCATGACGCCCTGAACCGCAGCGACGTCGAAGCGTCAGTCGATTTGAGACCGCCCGCCCTGGAGCGAGATTTCACAATAGGCAACCACCAAGTTCGCCACGTGATCGAGCCAGAAGTCTTCTATAACTTCGTGGGAGGAATCGGTGTCAAAGCGCGCAACGTCCCGCTGTTTGATCCCACAGACATTGCCACTGATACCAACGAGGTGGGCTACACGTTGACGCAGCGTTTTTACGCGAAATCGCAGAATGCAACACCTTGTATGGTGGCGGACACTGATACCACAACGGCATGTTCATCGCAGCCGCGTGAATGGGCAAGTTGGGTAATCACCCAGAAATACTTTTTGAATCCCACCTTCGGCGGCGCCGTGATTCCGGACCGTAGAAATGTTTTCGATACAACACTTGATTTGACCGGTATCGCCTTTCTGACCGGCCCGCAAAATCTCTCCCCTCTCGTGTCGCGACTACGCTTTGAAGCTATCAAAAACCTGCGCATCGAATGGGACATGGACTACGACCCGAAGGCGGGGCGACTCGACGCCGATAACGTCTTTGCCGGCTACAGCTGGGGATCGACAACCGTGGGAGTTGGCCATTCGCTTCTCAACGCAGTCGACGAGAGTGGAAGTACCGCATCTCTCCTGCAAAGCCAACAAGTGCAGCCATTCATCGAAATCGGAAAGCCCAATGGCGAAGGATTTAATCTTGCGGCGAATGGGGGATACGATTTCGTCAACGGTGCGCTGCAATATGCCGGCATTCAGGCGGTTTACAACTGGAATTGCTGTGGATTGACGGTGGGGTATCGTCGTTTTGCCCTTGGGTCTGTACGCGACGAAACTCAATACCTGTACAGCTTTACGCTTGCGAACTTTGGATCTGCCGGCGATATTCGCCGGTCAAATTCGGTCTTCCACGATCCAACCTTGCCACCCCCCTTCTGAAGTCTGCGGCGGTCGAGGGCCGGGACGACGTGGTTGCGAATGGCAGGCTGATTGCCTTTCCCCAGTCTTAACGTCCATTCTTCATCAAGATGACGGTGGTGCATTGCTGCGGCTGGCAAGGGGCCTGACTGGGATATCCTTGCATGAGAGGAAAACGAATTGTTGCGTATATATTTTTGGGCTGGTCTGCTCGCGTTGGGTCTGGCCGTCGGTTGCAAAGCCCAGTCTGCCCCCTCAGGGACTCAAGATGCCGCGCTGAACCGGCGCATCGAAGTAATGGTACGGTCTCAATTCAGCATTCCGCCCGAAGTATCCATTGCGTTGGGCGCCCGAACACCGAGCCAGATATCGGGTTACAACACTTTGCCAATCACCCTGTCGCATGGCTCGACCAAGAAGGTGATCGACTTTCTGATCTCCACCGACAACACAAAATTGGGGCGATTTGAAACATTCGATCTCGCCAAGGACCCCGTATTCAACATCGACATCGCGGGACGGCCGATTCGCGGCAATCCTGACGCCAAGGTGACGGTAGTGAACTTTGACGATCTGGAATGCCCATACTGCGCACGTATGCATTCGTCTCTTTTCCCATCTACGATGGATCGATATAAGGACAAGGTGCGGTTTGTCTACAAGGATGACCCGCTCACCGATCTGCATCCATGGGCGATGCATGCGGCGGTGGACGCAAACTGTCTAGCCGCGCAGAGTGGTCAAGTTTACTGGAATTTTGTGGATTATGTGCACGCACACGGTCAGGAGATTAACGGCGAAGATCGTGACCTGACGAAGAGCTTCGCAGCGCTGGATCGCATTGCCCGCGACGAAGCCGCACTGGCAAAACTGAATGCCCCGAAACTCGACGCCTGTCTCGCGAAACAGGACGAGACGCAGGTGCGTGCATCGGCTAAGGAAGCAGAAGCACTGGGTGTGGATGGAACTCCGGCACTTTTCATCGATGGCGAGCGCATCAATGGCGCGTTACCTGCGGAACAAGTGTGGCTCGTGATCGACCGCGCTCTGCGCGCTGACGGAATCGAACCTCCACCACCCGCAACGGCCGAACAGCCAGCCGGCAAAGGGCAGTAAAAAATCGGGGGAGATGGGTCGCCGTAAGTCGTCCACGTGCCGGAGTGGCAAGCGACTCGAGAATCCCTTATTGAGTCTTTCGTTCCGGTCGCTCGGGCTTGGGATATATCCTGTAGTACCGGGGCCACGGTCCGGGTCCCCATCGACAGGTCTCAGCCAATGGGGTGGAGGGCCGACTCCCGAGGAGATACAGGTTGCAAGTCCAAGCATTTTTTTTCAAGCATCGTAAGCACTTTATCCTGGTCCTTTCAAGCACGCTTCTACTGTTTGCACTGACAGCATGCAAGCATGCTCCCTCGCCCGACGTAATGGCGACAGTCAACGGCAAGGATATTCTTCGTTCGGATGTGGACAAGGCCTACAGCAATTACAAGGCAACGCAAGGAGATGCACCGCAGGACCCGAACCCAGAACAGGCCGATATCGTCAGGCTTAATCTATTGCGCCAGTTGATTGACAATGAGATTCTCGATCAGCGAGCCGCGAAGCTGAACCTTTCAGCCTCTGACGAGGATGTAAATGCGCAACTGATCGAGTTGAAAGCACCCTATACAGCCGAAGAGTTCGACAAGAAACTAAAGCAGCAGAATATGACGCTGGACGACCTGAAGCTGCAAATTCGACGGAAGCTGACTTCCGACAAGCTGATTAACAAGGAAATCGAATCCAAGATCAACATTACAGATGCCGACATCAACAGCTACTATGCGTCGCATAAATCCGAGTTCAACGTAATTGAGCCGCAATATCACCTGGCTTGGATCGTGGTGACCGCTGGTCCCGCGCAACCAGCCGGCAATCTGCAGAACAACAAGGCCACGAGCGACGCCGATGCGCGCAAAAAAATCCTGACTGTCCGGAGCCGTTTGACAACCGGTGAGGATTTCGGCGCGCTGGCAATGAACTACTCTGAGGACCCCAATACAAATTCGAGCGCCGGGGATATGGGCTTTATTCCGGAATCAGCATTGCAGCAGCGTGATCCCGCCACGTTCGCAGCAATCAACAAACTGAAGGTGGGTCAGATTACGGATGTGCTGCCGATATACAGCGGAGCGGGACCGACTCAACGTGCCAGTGGCTATGCCATTTATAAACTAATCGGGCGCGAACCAGCCGGACAACGCGAACTGAACAATCCAAGCGTGCAACAGAACATTCGACAAGGTCTGAGGGAAAGCCGCGCGCAGTTACTGAAGCTCGCTTACTATGAAATGCTGCGCGACGATGCAAAGGTACGGAACTATTTTGCCGAGCAAATTCTGAAGCAGGGCGCGAAATAGGGCCACATCCGTGCTGGGTATTGCTTGTGCTACAAACTGAAGAACAGTGTCTGATATACCTTTGTTTCGACGCGATGGCGAGGCATAACAGCTAACCTCTGCATGCCTCTGACCTGCCCCCATATTCCGCACGGTGATCTTACAACCTAACCAGCAGCCGCAGTAGCTGTGGGAAAGTTGGAAACGCCATCGGCGTTTTCAAAGTGGGCGGAGCCCACGTCTTTTCCATAGCTTGCTTGGCGTGCGAATTCTGCTGGTGTCCGATAGTTCAAACTGCTATGTGGCCGTTGTTCGTTGTAGTCGCGGCGCCAGAAGGCGATCTTCCTCTTGGCGTCGAATAGGTTTTGGAACCAGCTGATCCGCAAGCATTCTTCGCGCAGCCGTCCATGGAAGCTCTCGACGTGAGCGTTCTGAGTGGGCTTGCCTGGTTGAATATGAATCAGCTCAATCTTCTTTTCGATACACCAGGCCAGAAAATGGCGGCTGGTCAATTCGGGTCCGTTGTCGCAGCGAATCGATCTCGGTTCGCCCCGTTGTTGGATGATTTCATCCAGCACGCGTGTCACGCGCCGGCTGGCGAAGCTGGTATCAACCTCCAGGGCGAGGCACTCGCGGGTAAAAGCATCGACCACGCTCAACACCCGGATCGCTCGACCTGCCGCGATCGCATCGTGCACAAAATCCAGTGCCCATTCCTGGTTGGCTGCCGTGTACTGACGCAACGGAGCACTCTGCCTGACGCAGTGTTTACGCTTCTTCCGCCGCAGGGCCAAGCCGGCTTCACGATACACTCGATGGACGCGCTTGTGGTTCACCAGCTCTCCGGAACGGCGCAGCAGTACTTGCAATCGCCGATATCCGAAGCGAGGTTTTTCTCTGGCCAACTCCACCAGACGCGCCCGCAGGTCTTCATCTGAGCTTCTTTCCTGATACCGGACGCTCGACACGGCGACCATCAACAGGCCGCAAGCTCGGCGCTGGCTGAAGGCGTACTCCTGTTGCACATGCTCGACAGCTGCCTTCATGGCTACGAGCTCCATCCGTTTTTTCGAATTACCGACTGCAGCGCTTCCTTGTCCAGACTTAGATCCGCCACCAGCTTGCGAAGCCGCGTGTTCTCATCGCGCAACTGCCTGGCTTCCTGAGCTTCGCTTACATCCATCCCGCCATACTTCGCCTTCCAGGCATAGAGAGTGTGCTTCGACACTCCTACTTCCCGCGCCACGTCTTCGACCTTCCGGCCTGCCTCCACTTGCTTCAGCGCAGCAATCATCTGCGCCTCCGTATGCTTGCTCTTCGACATCTCCGCCCCTCACTCCTGAATACGAAAATCGTACTCGGTTGTGTGCGGATTTAGGGGAGCAGGTCACCTCCCCGGCCGATTGAAGATCAAATCCATGAATATCCGCGTGCAAAGCTGTTGCGGTTGGATTTCTCATTTCAACTGTCGTCAGGACCGACTCTAGTCAGGACCGCAGGCGCATGTTCTGGATTGTGATAGGGCTTGGAATAGCGCTCTAATCACGCATTTTATTGGCTCTAGTCGCGTTATCACGGTCGACAGCGTCAAGATTTCTCTAGCGAGTGTATTTGTAAGCGTCTGCCGGCTCAGGGGTGGTCAGGCAGTCGATTTGGCGGTTTACACGGGGCCGCAGACTTTGGACAGAATTTCAAGGCACGATAAAATCAGAGGCCTTCGCATGGAGCGAAGGCCTCTTGATTTTGGATTGTGATTTCGGCTATTTGAGGTTACCGCTTGAGTCCATCGTGATACCGCCAGGTCCCTTATCCTTCTTCTCTTCATTTGCCTTGCGGGTGCCCATTGCCTTGGAACTCCATTCCTTGGCAGCGGCGACATCTGCCTTTACCGCGGCGGGATCGGCGTAATCTACATCAGCCTTGCGGCGGTAGGTGAGGTTTAGATACGACATAGCATCGTCATAATTGGCACGATTCGCGATCGCTTGATTCAAATACTGCAAGCCCTCCGTAACCAGAGGAGTGTTCTCGTCCTTGATCTCTTGCAGTACTTTCTTCGGCGCTTTGACATTCCCTTCGCCGTCGTCATTCATATTGACGCTTGCGAGCGCTTTCAACGTGTTTTCGTGGGCTAACGTCCAGTCAATCACGCCGATGGTGTAGGCAGCTTCGGGATCCTTAGGATCGACCGCCAGAACTTTCTTCTGATAGTCTTTCGCCTCGTCGAATTTCTTAATACTGAAATAGATGGCGGCAATTTGCTTGAGGCTGTTGACGTCGTTCGGCTCCTTGGCCAAAACTTCCTGGAAGATACTGATTGCCTGCTGGGCATTCTTCAGATTGTCAGGGGTCGAGAGGCCGGGAACAACGTTTTGGGCAAGTGCGGTGGCCAGGTAGCTTTTTGCCATCGGCAGACTGGGGTCCAATTCAGTGGCTTTCTGGAAGTGTCCGATCGCCTCTTCGTAGCGGGCGGACTTATACGCCTCCACTCCCTTGTTCAATTGATCACGGGCTTGCAGGCGGTTGCACCCGCCCATGGAAAGCACCATGCCGGCCAGAGCAACCGTGAGCGCCGTAATTCGTGCGGGTCCATTCATGTTCTTATTCTTCTCCTTCAGGTAGTGCGTAGCGATCGCGCACCTTGTAAACATGCACCTGGATCCGGGCGGGAGATTCCGAAACCAAGTAGGCCAAATTGTACTCCTGTTCCCCCTGAGCAATCAGTGTTCTTCGATCATCGAATATTCTATTGCCCAGCTAAAACCTTGGGCGTTATCAACCCGATCTGATCAACTCCGGCAACATGACCGATATCGATAACTTCAGCAATCCGTGTGAAGCTCAACCGGTCATCGCCCTTGATGAACAAGACGCGTTGTGCACGGTTGGCATAAATAGCGGCAAGACGCGACTGTAACTCCCCCTGCGCGACTTGCTGCTGGTTGATACGGAACTCGATTGCGTTGTCAGCGCTTTCGATCACTTCAAGGACCACGGCGTCATTGCCGGGTGAGCCTTTCGGCATGGGATGCGTAAGCAACGCGATGTCTCCCCTGGGAACCGCGGGAACAATAACCATGAAGATAATCAGCAGCACAAGCAGTACATCGATCATTGGCGCGACATTTATGTCGAAAGCTACTCCCCTGGTGTCGCCGTTCGTCGCGGTCATCGCGGGAGTCCCCTTCCTTCCCGGACAGGGAGAGATCGAGTCAAAAGTGTGCTGTTATTGTCCGGCCATGATTTTCGGCGTCATGAGACCGATGTGATCCACGTTCGCCGCATGGGCGATGTCAATCACTTCGGCAATATAGGCGAAGTTCAGGTCATCGTCGCCCTTCACGAACATGACACGTTCGGCGCGATTCGCATAGATCTCGGTCAGTTTGGCCAGCAGGTCAGACTTCGCAACGTCGGTCTCATTGATCTTGTAGGATGGCGCCGCCCCGGGGCGGTAGACCACCTGCACAACGATGGTACGGTCATTCTGGGGCTGCTGTTGCTGGGGGGTCTTCGGCGGCTGCGGCACCAGGGCATCCAAGCCCTTCGGCGTAACCGGCACGATGACCATGAAGATGATGAGCAGCACAAGCAGAATGTCGATCATCGGGGTGACATTGATGTCGCCTATTGCGCCACCACCGCCGCCTCCAGTTGTCATTGCCATGGCTTCAAACTCCTCGTGTAGAACAATTGGTTAATGTAAAACATCCCAAGTCAATGATTACTGGCCGCCACCCAAACCGCCGGGGCCTTCACGTTTGTTTGTGAGCAGGCCCACTTCATCGACGCCCGCAGTACGCACGGCATCAATCGCATCCTCAACGGCGCGGAACTGCGCGCGCGCGTCGGCGCGGATAAAGATTTCTTTGCCCGGTGTATCGGCCAGCTTGTCTCGGACCAAACCGCCCAGCTCAGAAGTAGCAACCTTATTTTGGCCAAGGAACACGCCGCCGTCGCGGGTGATGGCCACCACGATGGCATCTTCCTTGTCGGCATCAGGCATCGGGGTGGGATTCTCCACCTTGGCCATGTCGACTGCGACCTTATTCTGCAGCATGGGGGTAATAACCATGAAGATAATCAGCAAAACCAGCATCACGTCGACCATGGGGGTCACGTTGATGTTGGAGTTGACCTTTGTGCCTTCGTTACGAACTGAAATTCCCATGTTTGGGCTCCGTGCCTATTGAATTCATATGCCGGAGGCTATCCGGCTCCCATTCGAAGAGGCTGCCGCGCTTCGCTTTGAAACCGCGGGCAGGACAGCTTTTCGCTTTCCTGCCCACATGAGAGTCTCTCGCTCAGGGCTGCACCCGGGTTGTTTAGCGTCTGCTCTGCTTGATGAAGTAGTCGATGAGTTCGCTCGAGGAGTTGTCCATCTCGACGTCGAAGGCTTCGACACGGCCGGTGAAGTAGTTGAACGCCATAACGGCGGGGATGGCCACAAGCAGTCCGAACGCGGTGGTCACGAGTGCCTCTGAGATACCGCCGGCGACTGCGCCGATACCGGAGGTCTTCTGGGTGGCGATCTGCTGGAAGGCGTTCAGAATACCGATAACCGTTCCAAGCAGTCCGACGAACGGGGCCGTCGAGCCGATCGTGGCCAACACAGCGAGGCCTCTCTTCAGCTTGGCGTGGACGATAGCCTCGGCGCGCTCCAATGCGCGTCCAGAGCTCTCGATTGTGCTCTCGGTTGCGGCTCCGCCGGAAGCGCGGAATTCCTGCAGGCCCGCGGTGACGACTTCCGCCAGGTGGGATTTCTTGTTGCGATCGGCAATCTTGATAGCTTCTTCAAGCTTGCTGTCTTTCAACGCGCCGGCGACCTTGGGAGCGAACTCGCGCGACTGCTTGCGGGCGGCTGAAAAGTAGAGGTAGCGGTCGATCATAACGGCCAGCGACCAGATCGACTCGATGAACAGGATGATTGCGATGGTACGCGCCGGCCATCCCATGTGTTGCCACAGCCCGAGGGGGCTAAAGCTTACTGTCTGCTCTTCCTGAAAAAAAGCCAGACTGTTGACCGTCTGCGAAGCGAAATGTGCGAGCTGAGCGAGAATCACTTGAATCGTTCCTCCTAAGGAGTTTGTGTACTTTGACTATCCGTTTTCGCGGATGAACTAAACGCCGGGGAAACTGACTCCAGACGAGCTTCAATCTTACCCGCCGCTCACCGCCAGATCACATGGTTAAGTCCCATGAGGTCGAGCTCAGCGCGCGCCGGAAGGAGTGTTGTTGCCTTGGGATCCAACATCCCCGGTTTGGTGATTTGGAATGCGGCTCTTTGCGGAATTCGCATTCGGGTCAAAAACAAGGCTCTTTCCCACTCGAGAAAGAGCCGAAGATAGAACTTATCCGCCTAAAGTGAAGATCACGTTGACCGTAGTCTCCACCTCGACGGGCTCGTTATTGAGCAGGTAAGGCCGATAACGCCATTGCTTCACCGCATCCAGGGCGGCTTGCTGCAACATAGCGGGGCCGCTGACCACATGCAGATTCTCGATGGTACCCTGTTTCGAAATCATCGCTTGAATCACGACAGTACCCGAGACACGCGCTGCTTTAGCGATCGGTGGGTACGATGGCGTGGTCTTCTGGATCAACATACCCTGCGCGACTCCGGCAGAGATATTGACCTTCTTGGGCGGAGCAGCCTGCACCTTGGGTGCAGAGCCCGAGCCGAACACGCTGCCCATCACACCACCTGCGCTGCCACCCAGACCTTCTGCGCCAGCCACACCAAATGAGCTCGGCGGCGCTTCTTTTTCGGCGACCTGCTTGATGTCTTTAGGAATCTTGGTTGGAGCGATGAGCTGGTTGTTCATCATCTCGGACTGCACATGGACCACCTTGATAATCTCGGCCGGTGGGGGCGGTGGGGGGGGGGGCGGCGGTGGCGGTGGAGCCACCAGCAGGGTCTGCATCATCGCCTTAGGCAACGCTTCTGGGTAGATCAGGGGGATAAGAATCATGGTAATCAAGACTGCTGCGTTGACGATGCCCGTGACAATCATCCAACGTCCACTCTTGCTTTTGATCTTTCCGCCTGATTCAAATGTGGAATCTTCAAACATGGCCAGCCTCGAATCGGGGTGTCGGTTACCTCTACTTAGACACCGCGGGAACCTGAAATGTTCCCGCGCTCTAAAACGCTTATAAAAAGCGTGCTTCACCTATATCAGAACTGCCCACTACATGCAAAGGTTGCTGCGAATCTCGTGCGTTTTGCTGTCTTAAACCCTGGAGCGCTTGGCTGCTGGAAGGACGACTGCCTTGCCGCTTCCCGCCCTCCATTGTTGCCAGGCGACCAGCATAGGCGCCGCAATCGCGATGGACGAATAGGTTCCAATTAGAATTCCGACCACCAAGGCGAAGGAAAATCCCCGCAAGACCGGTCCGCCGTAGACGAGGAGCGAAAGCACTGTCAAAAATGTCAGGCCCGAGGTAAGTACGGTCCGGCTCAAGGTCTGGTTAATGCTCCGATTTACCACGTCAGGCAGAGACTCGCGCCGGCTCAAGCGAAGGTTCTCGCGGATGCGGTCGAAAACGACGATGGTGTCATTCATGGAGTAGCCAATCAACGTCAAAATAGCAGCAATGACGGTGAGGCTGATTTCCATTCCTTTGAAACCAAATGAATCAAGCAAAGAAAAAGCGCCCACCGTAATCAAAGTGTCGTGGAAGCATGCGACCACTGCGGCGATTCCATAGATGAGTTGAAAGCGAAACCAGAGATACACCAGCATTCCCGCCAACGAGAGGAGTGTAGCTTCAATGGCTTTCACTTCTAACTGTCGGCCAACCGTGGGTCCGACCACATCCACCTTCACATCGGAGTCCGCAAATGGATTCGGATAGTGTTCGCGAAGAGCATTGACAACTATTTGCCTTCCCGTATCAAGCGAACTCTCATTGCTCTGCTCGGGCAGGCTGATAAGTACCTCATTAGACGATGAACCGTTGTAATTCTGGATCTTGGCGTCCCGGACTCCCTCGGCCTCGATAGCGGCACGAATCCTGGAGATATCCGGAGGCTGCGCGAATTTCACCTGCACTTCGGTGCCGCCGCGGAAGTCGACGCCGAGCGGGACGGGACTCCGAACACCACCAACGGGATGCGCCCAGTGCGCCGCCATCGAGATAATTCCGGAGACGCTGAATATGAGTGAAAAGGCCAGGAAGTACCACTTCTTCCCCAACCAATCGACATTAACGCCATGAAAGAATTCCACTGGTTCTCTGCCTTCCTCAATGCGGAGCCACACGGCCCCGGTGTGCGATAGTTACTTTCTGTCCTTCGTTCCAGGTCGCCAGATTTAAATGGAGACCAGTTCGCCCGGCTTGAGATTGTTTACGTGGGTATCGAAGATGACCCTCGATACATAAACAGCCGTAAACAAGTTGGCCAGCAATCCAAAGGTCAGGGTAACTGCGAATCCTCTTACAGGCCCATTGCCGACAATGATCAGGATCAGGGCCGAGACGATGGTCGTGACGTGCGTATCGACGATGGTTCTCCATGCGTGAGCAAAGCCCTGATCGACAGCCGCAGAAGGCGCCTTGCCGGCACGCACTTCTTCACGAATGCGCTCAAAAATCAGCACGTTCGAGTCGACGCCCATACCGATGGTCAGGATGACTCCGGCAATGCCCGGCAGGGTCAGCGTAGCGCCTGAGAAGCCCATAAATCCGAGCAAAATGACCAGGTTCAGGAACAATGCGAGGTCCGCATTGATGCCCGATCCCCTGTAATAAATGAGCATGAAAACCATGACGAGCAGGACGCCTACCACTGCGGCGGTGACCCCCTGCTTGATTGAGTCGGAGCCGAGTGAAGCACCGACGGTTCGGTCTTCAAGGTAGTTCAGCGTGGCCGGTAGAGCGCCGGTGCGGAGCATCTTGGAAAGGACGGCAACCTCGTCCTGCGAGAAGCTGCCACGGATCTCGCCGGAGTCGCGAATTGCACTCTCGATGTTGGCAACTTCCTTTACCCGGCCGCCGAGAACGACAGCCATGCTGTGACCGACATTGGCACTGGTGTAGTCCCAGAACTTGTCGCCTGCTTCGTTTGTAAGCGTAAAGTGAACCGTTCTTTGTCCGGTATTGGAATCAGTGCCGGGGTCGGCGGACCGGAAGTCAGTACCGGCGACGATCGCAACCCGCTGCAGGACGTATACGCTGTCCGCATCGGAACCGGTGGCCATAGAGCCGGAACCGTGGACTATTTCCTGATCGGGAGGAAGCGTGCCGCCGACACTGGCCAGCGCTGCCTGCTCATCCGGATAGGGGCCGCCGACCACGGCATGAATCTCAAGGCGCGCCGTAGATTGAATGAGGGTCTTGACACGGTCGAGGTCGGAGATGCCGGGCAGTTCGACAAGAATTTGATTGTCGCCGAGACCATACTGCTGAATGACAGGCTCGCTGACACCGAGGGTATCGACGCGGTCGCGAATCACTTCAATCGTATTCTGAACAGTCTTGTCGTCGAGAGCTTTCTCGATGTTCGGCTTCATCGTAACGGAAACGATGTTATCGCTCCCGCTAGTGACGTCATACTCGCTTGAGTATTTGCTGTCGATGAGAGACTGTACAGCGCTGGATTGACTGGGATTGATTCCTTCGATGTGAATCGTCTCAGGATGGGCTGGATCTGGCTTTGTGACCTGCGAAAAGGTCAACTTCGCGGTCTTGAGATCCTGTTCAATCCGAGCGACTGTATTGTCTGTCTCAGTATTGACCGCTTCCTTGACCTGGACCTGCAGAATAAGGTGAACACCACCCTGAAGGTCCAGTCCAAGATGGATGTGCTGGGTAAGCTGGGAGAGCAGTGGCTCTCCTCCGCCAATCCTGGGTGCGTCGAATCCGAAGAAAGCGCCGTAGAGAAATACGACCAGCACTCCGATGATGATGGCAATCTTCTGTTTGAGATTTTTCTTCATTGTTCCAATTCTCTAGTTCGAACCGCTGTCGATTTTACGACTTTTCGTTAACCTGTATCGGCGGACGGAAGGTGTTGCGCACATTCCGCAAACCCGCGAAACGTTCAAGAGCCCGATTCTTCCTGCGTGGTCACGGACGCAATTGCGCTCTTGGCCACTTCTATCTTGAGGTTGTCGGGCGCCACGCGAATGATGATCGTGTCATCCTTGATGGACAGGATAATCCCGCGAATGCCACCCGCGGTGGTCACCTTGTCCCCGGTCTTAATGCTGCCAAGCATCTGCTGCCATTGCTTCTGGCGCTTCTGCTGCGGCCGGATCATGACGAAGTACATGAGAGGGATCAACAACAAAAGCGGAAGCATCGTGATCCCGCTTCCACCCCCGGCGGGCACTGCCGCCAACAATGCAAAACTCGTCGTCACACTCATCCTTCACTCGCTCTCAGCCGTCATTGGTTCCGACACCAAGGGCGCAGGCACTTCCGCAAGGCAGAAGCCTGCAAAACAGATTTGTCTCCGGGAATCGTCCTGGCCTCCGGATCTTTCCGGCACAGGCTGTAGAACTTGAGATCCTTCGTTTGACCCGGCAAGCGTACTCTACTGCCTCTGCCAGGGCCAAACCAGTGACCCAGCTCACCTTCAGCTTCCTGTTCGACAAGGACTTCCTTCAAAAGCCAACGAGAGGACGCCATAGGGTTCGGCGCACACTCCAACCCGACTTCATAAAGAAGGCCTACTAGAGATAAGAAATGCGCAACCGCAGGCGTGTCAAGGACAGGACCCAGGAGGTGAATGGCAGGGTGCGGCGAATCCCAAATGCCGACTTTGGCGGGCAGCCTTTATAAACACCTTATCGTTTTACTTCTCCGTCCTTACGTCTTTGGGCGCCTTCTGTATTTGGGGCGATTTCCGCAGCGAAACGAATCGATCGCCAAGTGCCGGACGCGCCCTCAGAAAAGACGACGATGCATCTTACAGGCCTGCATTATCTATTTCTTATTCCGGTTGGACTTGCCTTGGCATTTATGCTCTGGGTTTTGTGGAGTTTAACTGAGCAGCTCGCCCACCGGAACGAATCGACTGACAGGCAGCCAATGATCTCCATCCGGGTGGGAGACCGATACTCGCTGGACGCGGAGCCGAGGAAGACTGCCCGATCGGGTTCCGCGACGAGGCCCGGTTATAGCGCGTCGCGGGAATATTCCCAGCTTCCAACCGCACCTATCCCGGGGATGGGTGTCAGACGGGTGTCCAGTAGCACAATTCAGGGTGCGCGCAGGTAAGGCAGAGCCGCTGACCGGCGACCTCTTCGAATCGTCCGAAGTTAATTCCCTCTCCGCAACGGGCACACGCAACGCGGTCGGACTTATATCCCGGCAACTCGGAGGGCTGGACGGAAACTCGAACGCGTTCCAAGCGGAACAACTGATCGTCGCTAAGTTCGCGGTACGCCAGCATCTGCTGATGGCTCTTGTTTTCGATCTCAGGATGCAGCTGGCGAGCAAGATCACGCGAATTCTCGAGGGCGACGATGCGAACTCCGGCGTCAGCGGAGAGATCGACGAAGGTAGCGGCCATCTTCCCCCAGTCTCGAAATTTGAGCGTGCGTTTGCCCAGCCGGCAGCCGGTGACCATCCCAATGGCATCGGTGGCGCAACGGTCAATCTCAACGTAGGCTGCAAGCCGCTTGCGGTCGGCACCCAGAGGATCTTCGATGCTCAGGGCGTGAAGTCCGAGGAGAGACATGCGCACGCCGAGTATCTGGCCGGGGCACATGTGTCCGTGCGCGACCTCCGCTTTTTGCAGAAGAGTCTCGAAGGATTCGTACATCGTCTTTCAGATTGGCGCAACCGCCGCTGGCGCGCAAGCCCGGAGTAGCAAGGTTGGCTTTGATACAGCTAATTTGTCTTGGCCGGAGGGGCGGCTTCGGTTGTGTCTTCTGAATCTTCTACAAGGACCGCGGAACCGGGGATAATGTCGAAGCTGATGGCATCCCTGCCAGCCGGGTGGAAAGTGGCGCTCAGTGGTTCGCGTTGCCATTCTGGCGTGCCACATGCGGGCTCGGTTCGGCTGGCGAGGTCAAGTCCGTCGAGCTTTTTCGCCAGCACCGGCTTGCGGACAGCCAGCTGAGCGACAACCGCGTAGAGGCTCTTTCCGCTGGCGGTGACACCGCAGTAGGCTGCGTAATCTCGGAACCAGATCACCTGGCTGACGCTGGGATCATAATCCGGCAACTTGAGGGCGGCGATGTGGCCCGTGACCCGGTCAACCAGCAGCCATGGACCACGCTGCCATACCCAATGCGCGCTGGAGCTAGTGGGCTTCTCGCCGGGGAGTTCGTCATTGATGCGGAGGACGCGGCGCACCACGAAGCTGCGGTCAGTCACGTCGTGCGATTCGCCGGTGGTCCATTCCTTGACGTTGTCATCCACGACGAGAGGTCTGATTTTAAGGATGTTCTCGCCGGGCTGGGCCCCAGCCGGGTCGCCGGTTTTCGAATATGGAACGCGCCGGACTGCGCCCAGACCGACGACATGAACTTTGCGAGGCGATGCAATAAGTGTTGCCGGAAGAACAACCAAGAACGCAAGAACTGCAAACAATGCACCAAACTTCTTACCCACTTGCATGACGAACCCTGCTTCCTAAATCTGTGCTGCCTCTACCGCACGCGCAACACGAAATGCTGTTGCTTCGTTAAGATGTGCGCCCAGAACCTGCATGCCAACGGGCAGGCCGGCCTTGGTCGTTCCGCACGGGACTGTCACGCCGCAGATGCCTGCAAGACTAGCCGTGACTGTATAAATATCGGCGAGGTACATGGCGAGGGGATCGCCGGTTTTTTCTCCAAGCTTGAATGCGGGCGTTGGCGCGGTGGGAGTGACGATGGCGTCCACTTCCGCAAAGGTCCGGAGGAATTCGTCGGCGAGAAGACGCCTGACTTTCTGCGCCTTGAGGTAGTAAGCATCGTAGTAGCCGGCGGAGAGCGCATAGGTGCCGAGCATGATGCGGCGCTTGACTTCGGCGCCAAACCCTTCGTCGCGCGAGTGGCAGTACATATCAGATAGCGTGGCCGAAGACGGCGAGCGATATCCATAGCGGACACCATCGAAGCGCGCGAGGTTGGCGCTGGCTTCGGCAGTGGCGACGAGATAGTAAGTCGGAATGGCATAACGAGTGTGCGGGAGCGAAACCGGCTTGACGGTGCAGCCAGCTTTTTTCAAAGACTCTATGCCGGTCTCAATGCGTTCGCGGACCTCCGGGTCGAGCCCTTCGCCAAAATACTCAGCGGGTACTCCGATGCGCAGACCTTCTGCTCCCTTGTCGCTTTCTGCGGCGTAGTCGGGTACAGGAGCGGGAGAGCTGGTTGCGTCGCAGTGATCATGGCCTGCGATGACACTGAGCAAAGTGGCAGCGTCGCGAACATTGGCAGCGAAGGGGCCGACGCGGTCCAGAGATGAAGCAAAGGCGACGAGTCCGTAGCGGGAGACGCGACCGTAGGTGGGCAGGACTCCGACCACTCCGCAGAAACTAGCAGGCTGGCGGATGGATCCACCGGTATCGGTTCCGAGGGTTGCAACGGCCATGTTAGCGGCAACCGCCGAGGCTGACCCACCGCTGGAGCCGCCGGGGACGCGGTCAATGTCGACTGGATTGCGCACCGGGCCGTAAGCCGAGTTTTCGTTCGAAGAGCCCATGGCAAACTCATCGCAGTTGAGCTTGCCGAGAAGCACTGCACCGGCCGCATCAAGCTTCTCGACCACCGTAGCGTCGTACGGAGGATGATATCCCTTGAGAATCTTCGAACCCGCTGTCGCAGGCGCGCCACGCATTACGATCACATCCTTGATGCCGACGGGAATGCCAGCAAGAGGGCCGAGGGGATCGCCTTTGGCAGCGGCGGCATCGACCTTGGCGGCTTGCGCGAGAGCGCGGTCCCTTGTAAGGCTGAGGAAGACGTTAAGAGTGGGATTCACCTGCTCGATCCGCGCGTAATAGCTGGTTGCGAGATCGGTTGCCTTCATGCGCCCGGATGCAATTCCCCCGCGCAATTCAAAAAGGGTCTTCGGCTTTTCCACGTAGCTTTCAGTCGTCATGGTTTCGCTGGGCAACGCTATGTTCCCTTCTGATACCTATCTTTCAATCACCTTCGGCACCTTGAAGAAGACCTGGTCGGTCTCCGGCGCTTCGGCCATCACCACGACGCGATCAAGCGACGGGCGCACTGCATCCTTGCGAAGCGAGCCTTCGCCACCCGCACCTTCTAACTCACTAATCTGAGCCAGCGGGGCCACGGAACTCGTGTCCAGTTCATTCAACTGCGCGACGTGATCGAGAATCGCATTCAGATCGTGAAGCATGCTCCGGGTTTCTTCCGGAGTCAGTTCAAGGCGGGCCAGTTCAGCCACACGCTTCACATCTTGAAGGGTCACATTGGCGCTCATATTTGAAGCATCCTTTTGGTGGCGCTCGGATGCGCTCTGACTCGGAGGATCTGCCGGTCGTCACGCATCCTGTTTGAAATTAAAGTATAGCCGCTCCTTTCTTTGGCTCCGTTCAGTGCTCCGTATGCAACTTGCTCGCCGACGCATATGGCTAATCCACGGTCAGGGTCAGGGTGATTTTATGAGTAAGCCCGTTGGCTGTCGCGGCAACGACAACGGAGTAAGTTCCTGGCGGAGTGGTCTTGTTTGTTGAATTCGGAGGGGGCGCACCGACTCCGCCACCACCTGCGCCAGCGCAGCTTGTAATGCCGAACAAACTCAGGACGATGATCGCGCCAAAGAGGAGGCTGCGGCGTCTGCGCGCGAATCCAAGAGGAAGCAAAATGAGACCTACGGCGATGAAAGGCAGGCGAGGTGAAGATGATGGGTGGGCGCGATCGGCATTCTGCTCGGAAGTCGAAGAGAGACCCGTCGCGATCTGTACTGTGACGCTTCCTGTGGCGCCCGCGGATACAACCTCACTGGCTGGATTGAAGGCGCAGGCTGAGTTGGATGGAAGCGAACTGCAGGCAAAGCTGAAGGTTCCGCTCGATCCGCTCATCGTCGTCAGGTTTACTTTGAAGCTGGCTGTCTGGCCGCTTGAGACCGTCTGGCTCGATTGGCCCGCTGGCGAAACGGAGAAATCGAATCCCATGCCAGAGAAAGCCACTTGCGCCGGTGTCGCTAGAGTCGAACTCGAGACTATGAGACTGCCGGTCTGCGGCCCTGAGCTTAAAGGGGAGAAGGCGATCTGCGCAATGCAACTGGCTCCGACCGCGAGGGATGACGTGCAGGTTGTGGATGCGAGCTGGAATTGGCCGGAGGGTGAAAGCGTAAGGCCACCCAGCGTTAAGGCTCCAGTGTTTGTGAGGGTCGCATTTTGTGTTGAGCTGGTCCCGCCGATACCAGTTGTTGGAAAAGCGAGAGATGCCGGCAGGACTTGCACGGAACCTGCTGCGCCGCCGATTCCGGTCAGAGAGACAGTAGCCGCGGTGCCGAAGCCTGAAGAGCTTACAGTGAGCGCGCCTGTAATTACTCCGGTCGCCGCGGGTGTGAAAACAACTCCTGCCGAGCAGCTTCCGCCCACCGCAAGGCTTGCACTGCATGTGTTCTGAACAAGGCTAAAGGAGGGTGGAACTGAAAGCGCGATGCCGCTCGCCGCTATGCTGCTTGTATTCGTGATGGTCGCCGTTTGCGCAGCGCTGGCTTGGCCGAGCATTGCTTGCGTGAATGTCATTTGCGCCGGGACGATGGTAATTCCGGAAGGAGCCTGACCGATGCCAGTGAGTGGCACCTGGATGGGTGCGACACCAAATGTGGAGGAAGTTACGATCAATGTGGCCACGAGTTGACCCGCAGTTGCGGGATCGAAGCCGACTTGAACCTTACAACTGCTTGCGCTGTTCAACGACGCCCCACAGGTGCTCGTGCTCCAGGAAAAACTCGATGCGGCTTGGCCCGCGATCTGAAACCCGATGCTACTCATCGGCGCTCCGCCGGTGTTGCTGATACTGAGTGTGATCGGCTGGGCGGCTTGCCCGACGGGCTGGACAGAGAAAGAAAGTTGCGTCGGAGCTACGCCAATTGCGGGCGGTTGAAGCCCTTTGCCGGAAAGTGCGATGGTTTGTGTCTTGATGGCATCGGAAATGCTGAGGTTTCCACTGATGCCGCCGATCACTGTCGGCGCGAACACCACGCTGATTACGCAGCTGGCATGACCCGTCAGTTGAGTTCCACATGTACTCGACTCCTGAAAACCAGCGCCAACTGTGATGGCGATAGAAGTGAGCGGCAGGTCGCCGTTGTTGGTCAGAGTGACATTTTGCGCGGTCGATTGTTGCCCGGAGGCAGTATCTGGAAAACTGACAGCGTTGGGCGAGAGTGCGTCGGTGGCTGCGGTTGCTCCCGTGCCACTGAGCGAGACGGTCTGAGTGCCAACGACATCGACAACGGAGAGTGTGCCAGTCGCGGCTCCAGTCTGCGTAGGTGCAAAGGTGAGAGAAAGCGCACAGTCAGTGTTTGCCGCAAGAGAAGGACTGCAGCCATTGGCGACCAGCAGGAATGGTGGAGTTACTGTCACGCTGGTTACCGAGACGGCAGTGCTGCCTGCGTTTTCGACGGTTACAGGCAACGCCGGTGACACCGTTCCCATAGGCACCTGCCCAAAGCTCAACGTACCGGGCAGCGCCGTCACAAGTCCTGAACTTGAACCTGTTCCGGAAAGAGGAATTGAGATCTGGCCGCCGGAGATATTGGCGTTGATGATGAGTTGCCCGGTAATTTCTCCGGTCTGCCCAGGCGTGAAGCTCACCTGAATTCCGCAACTACCGCCGGCGTTCACCGCGGCAATTTGGCAATTGTCCGTCTCGCTGAAACTGGCGCTTGCAGATATGGAAGTGACAGCAAGCGTAATTCCGCCGGTGTTTGTCAGCATGATGATCTGGCTGCTGCTTGTGGTTCCAACGGGCTGCGAGCCAAAACTCAACAAACTCGGCAGTGTCGATGCTGTTGTGAGTTGCGTTCCCGCCGTCCACAAGGGAATCTGCCATATGCCGCGGCCATATGTCCCTGCCGCCAGCACGTTCGGTGTAGTTGTTGCAGGCGCCGCACTCAACTGCGTCACGGGAGAGAATGGAAGGCCGGTGCCGAAAACCGACCAGCAATTCGAGGGACCGTTGGAGCAGCTTGCGATCTGGCGGGTTGAGTAGACACCCTCGTCGGTCGCAATGTAAGCCGTGTTGGAGTCCTGAGGATCGATAACGACTGCATTTGCGGGGGAATGCGGCAGGTTCGATGTGAGCTCGGACCAATGCGCGCCGCCATCGGTTGTGCCGTAAATGGTGCGGATGGAGTGGAGTGAATCTTCCGCGCCTTCAACGGTGATGTAGACGGTGCTGCCGGTCAGGTCGTGGGGATCGATGAAGATGCCAGAGATATCGAGCCCATAGTAATTCAATCTCACCTGATCGTTGACCACCGGATTCAGCGTAACGTCCTGCCATGCAGGCATGGAAGATACGGCGGGATTATAGGTGGTCTTGAGCACATGACCGGCAAGGATCGCTCCACCATCCTCTGCGCCATACATTCCGACGAAGATCACTTCACTTCCGCCGGGGAGCGGCATTGCAGCGATGGTGCGAATAAGCGCATCGCCGCTGCAGTAGGTCAGACCTGAGATTCCATCCAGTATTGGGCTGATGGCATTTGCAACTGTCCAATTGGAGCCGTCGTCTGGTCCGCGCCAGAGGCGGCATGTCCCTACTAGTAACTGTGTACTATCGAGCGGGTCGACAAGGAAATGCGCGGGAGACGTCATGGTATAACCATCGCCGTTCACGTCGGCATCGCTTACGACAGGAGTCAAGCCGAAGTCGCTCGGGGCGCAGTTCCCCGTCTGCGAACAGCGATAGATCGAAACCCCGGCGCTGCCGTTTATATACCAATTCGATGGATTGACAGGGTCGATCGCGACCGGCCCACCTTCGCCGCCGAGTATCTGCGGCCAGTCATCGGTCGTTCCGGAGGCGCTCTTCACGCCTGCGGTGCCATTCGCGCCGAGACCGGCCATCATTGTGTAGGGCGAGATACCTACCTGGGACATGCTCTCGACTTCTGCGAGCGAACCGAGGCCGGCGTTGAGATTCTGGAAATGAGAAGAATCAGTTGGCGAGCACACAGATCCCGTCTCGCTGATTGCGTCGGTCGAGCGCCAGAGACCGCTGTCGTTACCGATAAACACTTCCTGCGGGTTTGAGGGATTCCATGCGAGCGCGTGCTGATAGGGTGCAAGCTGCGCACTCATGCAAGTGGTTGCGTTGGTGGTGTTGCGCCAGCTGCAACCCATGGCGAGGCTGCAACGCCACAGATCGTTTGCACCGGCGAGCAGTAGCGTGTCCTGCTGGGCCGGGACGGCTGCAAGGGCGAGATTGTAGTCGCCATTGGCAATCGTGACAGCTCCGAGGCTGGTGTTCGATTCGAGAAGTGCAGTATTCCAGCGCTGCGCAAATGCAACCGTCTGGTTGCTGCAGGCGCCGCTGGCGATCGAGCACGCGTCCTGCCAGAGGCCCTGGTCCTGGTTGTTGAGGTCAACGGTCCACGCGAAGGTGTCACCGGTGAGAGGGTTGACGGCGAGGGTTCCGCGGAAGATGGGGCAGGCGATGGAGCCAATGGAGCCGCGGTTTGTGGGGCACATCTGCGCCGTGATGCTACTGCCGGGCTGTGCGGCCATACGGGTCCATGTAATGCCGTCACTGGACTGGTAGTAGCCGTGGAAGCGGACGGCGGCGATGAAAAGCCGGCGTACAGGATTCCAGATAACGGATGTGACCGAATTTCCATTTGGACCCGCGAACATATCAAGCGGTGCCTGAACATTCTGTCCCGGAGAGTCGGTGATGGTTGCGAGGGACCATGTGGAGCCTGCATCGGAGGAGTAGTAGAGACCTGCGTAGCTGACGCCGTAAAGTTGCGCATCGACGAGGGTGCCTTCGTAAGCCTGGGAGACAGCAGCCACGACCAGTTGCGGATTCACGGTGCTCCACGCGAATCCTGCGAATCCTTCGCCCTGGAACGAGTACATCTCGTCGGCGGTATGCGACATGACGGTCCAGCTGTTGCCGCCGTCTGGCGAGCGCAAAATGCCGGCTCCATAGTAGGAATCGAGCGCATCGTTGGGATCGCCGGTACCAGCGAGAACCACGCCAGTTCCGCCGGGCTGGACGGTGATCGCGCCGATACTGATGGATGCGTAGCGAACAGCGTTAAAAGCATCAGGAGCATCGGTGAGCGGTATGAAGACGACGGAGCCGGATGTGCCTGCATTCTGGGAGAGCCAGACACCGCCGCCTGTCGTTCCCAGGAAAACGCGGTTGCCGGTGGGATCAGAAGGATCGATGGCGATGGAGGAGATGCGGCCGGTAACCAGGCCGAAGTCAGGAGAGATGACCGCTGACGGACCGAGAGGTTGCCAGACTGCCGTCGCAGCGCTGGAGGACGTTGAGGTTAGAGCAGCGGCTTGAGCGTTTCGGGGACGACCGTGAATTGCAGTTTGGTTCCGCGACCAGCCGCGCTGTGCGAGGAATCGACGGGCCTGTGCTACACGGGGAGGGACATTTGTAGTGGCATTGGCTTGCGAGGATGCGTGCGTGTCCTGCCCCTGAGCGGCGGAGCGAAACTCCGAGATCATTGCAAATGCCGCGAAGATGCAGACGATGGCTGCAAGCTGCCGGATTGATTGGCTGCAGGTTCTCTTAATCGCTGAAATCGTCACGCGCGCACAGGATCCGATTCCCGCCCCCCACACTGATAGTCCGAGGGAAGCTAAGCAAAAACCAATGAATTACCTAGCGCGGAACATCCAGTTTCCCGGCATTGAAATTGTGTCCCATTCTAGGACGGCGCGTGTAGTAAAGAGATGTGACCGCCGCTACATCTCTCGACGAAAGGATTGCGGCGTTTTTAGAAAGGCAGCTTTGCGCTGGCGTTGTGTTGCTCAATGTAGGCTCGCGCATCGAATTTCTTCGAGGTTGATGTGCTGGACATGGGCCGCACGAGGCCGAAGATGGGGCGATTGAACCAGGGGCGGTCGTGCTTGCCGACGATGGCCCAGGCGATGCCGGCGTAACCGTTGGGGTCGCGTCCGTCGAGCTCGTAGCGGTCGTTGAGAATAACGGCCCACTCGTAGGCGCGCGCGGGATCGGGCGACCACTCGAGAATCATCTTGGCCCAGTACATGCGCATATAGTTGTGCATCCAGCCGTTCTCAGTCATCTCACGTTGCGCGGCGTTCCACAGGTCGTCGTGGGTCTCGGCGCGTTCCAATTGCTCGAAGGTGTAGCGGTAAGAGCGCTTGTCCCCGGCGTGTTCTACGAGGGTTTTGTGCGCCCATGGCTCGGCGCACTCCCAGCTGTCGTAGTTGTCGTTGTACTTGACGAAGAGCACGGATAGCTCGCGCCAGGCAATCACCTGATCGAGGAAGCGGTCGCGCGCAGCCTGCGTAATCCGGCCTTTGGCGAGCGCAATTTCGACGGCCAGAGCAACGGTGATGGGGCCAATGTTGCCGAAGTGCAGATACGGCGAAAGGCGGCTGGTGCCTTTCACTTCGGGATGATTGCGCTTGTCGACGTAGTCTCGCAGGCCGAAGTGGACGAAGTTTTTGAGGTGTTTCAGAGCGGCATGGGTTCCGCCGGTGAAGGTGTCGACGGGCTGGATGGTGCGATCAAGGTCTTTGAATCCGGTGGTGATGTCGTGGGTAAGGGATGAGGTCAGGAGCGATTTCGGTGGGTGCCAGGAATACTGCGGTTTGGGGCTGTGCGCAGCGACAAGGAATCTGGGCAACGCTTCTCTGAGGTGCGGGCGCATGTGCTGGAGCAGGAAGTAGTCGCGGCCGAAGACGGTTGAGGGGACTACGACGTCTGCATCGACGGTCCAGTAAGGTAACTTGAGTCGGCGAGCGAGAACCTTGCGCCAGCGCTCGGGTTCGCGGCAGGGATTTTCGTCGCCGATCAGCATTGCGGCGTCGACTTCTTCAAGAAACCTTTCGAGCGAGTTGTCTGGATGGCGGCGGAGAACGAAACCGACTCCACGTTCGTTTGCGTCTTCTTCTACGTCGCTGAGGCCCTGCTGCAGGAAGTGGTAGTGGCGGAGATTGGCATTGGGATAGTTAGGGATGACGGAGAAGAAGACCACAACGGGCAGACCCAGCAAATTCGCTGCATCAATGGCGATGTCGAGCGCGGGATTCTCGTGGATGCGCATGGCGCGCTGCATCCAGTAGACGATGCATTTTGCGTTCTTGGGAGGCTGCCCGCTGCGACGAACGCATATGCGGGGGTTGTCGGCGAGTTTTGCGAGAGCTTCGGAGGAATCAGGTTGTTCAGGCATGATGGCCGCTTCCCTCTAGATTGTCCACGGCGCGAATGCTCGGCGATTGGAAGATTGGTTCGGACGATAAATAGGTCGTCGAAAATTCGATGACGTCAAAGGAGGTCGAATCCGGAATGGTGATGTCGCCCCCGGACTTCCCACCCCCTGATGGGTATCTCTGGGCACAAAGATTCTATTTTCAGGTGGTTAGGGCGACACCCCGTCTGTAAAGATTTCTTATGATTAGGTTTAGCCGTAGAGATTTCCTGGATCAAGACTTGCAGCGATTTCCGAGGGACTTGCACATCTGGAAGTGCAATTCGGTTCGCGACTTCACTCCATCACAGCTCGAAGTCGCATTTTGCTCAGACGTTCTTACCATCTGCGTTTCGATGTCTCCATTGTGCCGAATTCCCACTTCACTATCTGCAAACCGATTCGAACCTCTTCTTCTTAGAATGAGTGGGTTGCAGGAATTTTCAGTGCGGCAGACTTGACGTCCGCACGCTTCCGCCAAGGGATTGGAATCAACCAGACGAGAGTTGACAGCGCAACTTCCCGGTTAGGCCGATCCGGAAATAACCTGAACGGCAACCGCAGATCCTTCGCTGCGCTCAGGATGACAGTTCTTTTGGCAAGAGAAAGTGTCTTGATTAGCGAAATTCCCGGAGGGTGGCCAATGCGGAAGTCTAGCCGCTTTGGAACCCCGAGGGGCAACCTCAGATCCTTCCGCTTTGTCGGCGGCGCATTCCTTACGATCGCTCCGGCAGCCTGTCGAAAATCACATTGCGCGAATGCACAGGAGTGGTATTCTTCCGCGTCGTTTCATACGTGGAGGAGGATGACTTGAGAAAGGAAATTATCGTACTGGCGATAGGAGCGTTGGCACTGCTGGCAGGATGTGACACGGGGAACAAAGCCGCGACTGCTCCTGCGACGCCAAAGTGGAAGGGTGCTCGCTACCACATTGCTTTTGACACGAAGCCGACGAAGCCGAATCCGGCGGGCGTAACCGTTCCAGCGGTCATGTACACGGCGAATCCGGATGATTCGCTTGAGACAAGGGCCAGCCTGGTGATTCGATTCGATACTTCGGGCGTCGAGAAAGATAAGCCGGTCGCAAACAAGATGATTATGGCTCCCGTTGACATCCATGGAGCGGAGGGCACTCTTCCCGCGGACTATATGGATATCGCCAATAAGGATTTGTCGAGGTTTCTCGGCGCGTACTGCATGAAGGGAAAGGTAAAACTAACCGTGGCGCTTGCCAGGTCGTCACTCTCAAGCCAGGCCGGCGATGCGGAAGTGGACGAGAAGCGGTTGTCAGACTGGCTGCCGATCGAAGTTGATTTCAAGAATCCGCATGCGAATTGCAAGCCGGCGAAACAGGGATAAATGGGCATTCTCACGAGAAGCATAAAGGCCGCCTTTGGGCGGCCTTTACTGTTGGCGAAAGACTTGCGATCGAGGTTTTGTTTACCAGCGGCCCCAGGCGCGGCTGAAATAGTCGGACAAGGTCATGCCAACGAGGACAAAGAAGGTGAATAGGCCGGCGCCGATAGTGAGTTTGGTGAGCTTGCTGGAGTACTTGACATGCATGAAGAAGAGCACGACGAGGATCATCTTGGTGGCGGCGATGGCCAGGGCGACGACCGGATTCCAGAACAGGGTGAGCCCCGGCGCAATGTGCCACTCTCCCAAGTCGATGTACGACGCCCACACGGTAAGCCCAGTGGCCACAAGTAGACACAGAACGATCGTGAGATACACCACTGGGGAAACGATGTGGTGGTGACTCTCGTGGACTTCGATGGATTCTTCTTCGTGTTCCTTCATGCGGTTCCTCAGGGGCGGACAATCCCCATTCTCATTTTTTAGTTCGGCGCGACCTACGCCGAGTCATTCCAAAAGCAGATCCTTCGCTTCACTTACCCCACAGACTTACGTCAGCGGGGCCCCAAACTTGTTCCGCTCAGGATGACCGTTCAATTTGATTAGCGAGCTTATGCATCATACGAACCTGGTTCCTAGTACCGGCTGATCAGGTAAAGCAGCGGGAAGAGATAGATCCAGATGATGTCGACGAAGTGCCAGTAGAGGCCGAAGTTCTCAACATATGTGACGTGGCCGGTGGTGTATGCACCGGCTTGAGCCCGGAAGATCATGAATCCGAGAATTGCAATCCCGATGATCATGTGCAAGGCGTGCATCCCAGTCATGGCGAAATAGAGGAAGAAGTAGAGTTCAGTGTGCCGCGCCATATCGAGGGACAGCGGCTTGTCGTGATACTCCTTGTAGACTTCCGGATCGGATTGCGGGTCAAGGAATGTTCTGAGGCTGTAGTGGAAGCCGGGGATGTGATGTTTGTCGAACTTTTCCTTGTACTCGATGGTCTTGATGCCGAGGAAGACGAGTCCCAGGATGAAGGTGACGACCAGGCAGAGGACGAGCGTTCCCTTCTTGCGCATCTCGGCAGACCATACGCCCATGGCCATGGTGAAGCTCGAAGTGATAAGAACGGCCGTGTTGGCCGTGCCCCAGCCAATCTGCAATTGGTGAGACGCCTCAACGAAGGCGGGATAATACCAATTGCGCATGATCAGATAGGCGGTAAAGAGTCCGCCGAAGAACATGATTTCTGTGAGCAGGAAGAGCCACATGGCGAAGTTAGTGGCGTCACTCTGCTGAGCATAGGTTTCGAAATGGTGGCGCTGGTAAGGGAGATGCTCGTGATGAGCCCCTTCTGTCGCGCCGTGCACGACTACCTGGCTATCCGACACTCGCCACCTCTTTCTCTCTCTGAGTATCGAGCCACTCGTAGTCGTATGCTTCGTGATCCATGATCGGAATCGAGGGGAAATTCTCGGTGAGGGGCGGAGACTGCACCTGCCATTCGAGTCCAGTGGCCTGCCAGGGATTGTCTCCAGCGATTTCGCCGTAGCGGAGCGACCAGGTGAGGTAGAGCAACGGCAGCAGGTAGCCTACGCCGAGAATGGTGGCGCCGGCGGTGGAGAACACGTTCAGTACCTGGAACTCCGGTGGATAGGAAGCGTAGCGCCGCGGCATGCCGAGGGTGCCGAGGATGAATTGCGGGAAGAACGTGAAATTGAATCCAATGAAGGTGACGATGGCGGCGAGCTGCGAGATTTTTTCCGGATACATGCGGCCGGTCATCTTGGGCCACCAGAAGTGGATGCCGGCGAGGAAAGCCATCAGCATGCCGCCAACCATGACGAAGTGGAAGTGGGCGACGATGAAGTAGGTCTCGGTGAGGTGGATATCTGTGCCGGAGGTGCCGAGGAAGACGCCGGTGAGTCCGCCGATGGTGAACAGGCCCATGAAGCCGAAGGTATAGAGCATCGGCGTTTCAAAGGTGATGGAACCCTTATAGAGCGTGAAGGCCCAATTGAAGATCTTGATGGCGGAGGGCACCGCGACCAGCATGGTGAGCAACGAGAACACCAGCATCGAGTAGTTGGAGATGCCCATGATGAACATGTGGTGCGCCCAGACGAAGAATCCGAAGACCGCGATGGCTACCGACGAGAACGCGACCGCGGTGTAGCCGAAGACGCGCTTGCGGCTGAAGGTGGATATGGTCTCGGAGATTACGCCCATGCCGGGAAGAATCATGATGTAGACGGCGGGGTGCGAGTAGAACCAGAACAGATGCTGGAAAAGCAGCGGATCTCCGCCTTTGGTGGGGTCGAAGACGCCGATTCCAAAAACGCGTTCCAGAGCTACGAGCACCAGCGCGATGGCCAGGACGGGCGTGCCGAGCACCATGAGGATGCTGGCGGCGTAGTGCGACCAGACGAACAGCGGCATACGGAACCAGGTCATGCCGGGGCAGCGCATCTTGTGGATGGTGACGATGAAGTTGAGGCCGGTAAAGATGGAGCTGAATCCAGCAATGAAGATGCCGATGCCGGTGGTGAGGACATTGGTATTGAGATAGTGAGTCGAAAGAGGAGTAGTAAATGTCCAGCCGGTATCGACGCCGCCGGTGATCATGGCGTACAGGATGATGCAGCCCGCAGTCAGATAGAGATACCAGCTGAGCAGGTTGATTTTTGGCAGGGCCAGGTCCTTGGCACCGATCATCATTGGAATAAAGAAATTTCCGAGGGTGGCCGGCACAGACGGCACAAGGAACAAGAAGATCATGATGATGCCGTGCATGGTGAACACCTTGTTGTAGGTGTCGGTGGCCATGAGGTCGGACTGCGGCGTAAGCAGCTCAAGACGGATGAGTCCGGCCAGTGCTCCTCCTATGAAGAAGAAGAACGTGATCGAGACGAGGTACAGGATCGCAATCCGCTTGTGGTCGCCGGTCAGAAGCCAGCTCAGCAGACCTTTTTCCTTGGAGATGAAATTCATCTTCGGAATTCGGGCAATTGACTGATCGGGAAGACTGACGATTGTGCTACTACTCATTTCTTCACCATCCCCTGCCCAGCGGGCTTTTGTCCGGCGGGCGTTGTCGTGCCTTCACTTTCCGGCAACAGCGTTGTAGTGGCGGTTGTCTGCTGAACGCGGTAATCGGAGTTGAGGTTTTTGATGAATTCGACCAGCGCAATCACGCCGTCTTCGCTGATTTGCCCTTGATAGGTCGGCATGATGGGCGCATAGCCCTGGGTGATGTGCTGGGAGGGATTCAGGATCGCATCGCGCAGATAAGCTTCGTCAGCGATGGTCGATTGACCGTTGGCGAGGGTGAGTTTGGCGCCATAGACGTTAGCGAGACTCGGGCCGCGAGCATCGGGACGAGTATTGTGGCAAGCTGCGCAGCTGAGACTGGCAAAGAGGCGTTCGCCATTCTGGGCAAGCGAGGCGCCGCTGGTAGAGCCGGCGAGCCATTTCTTGAAGTCGTCGGGAGTCATGACGACCACGTCGCCGATCATGTGCGAGTGGTCGGTGCCGCAGTACTGGGTGCAGAAGAGGTGATAGGTACCGGGGGTTGTGGCTTCAAACCAGACAGTTGTGTAGCGTCCCGGGATAGCTTCGCGTTTCACGCGGAAGGCGGGAATGGAAAAGCTGTGAAAGACGTCCTGTGAAATGAGCGTGAGCTGGACGGCACGGCCGGTAGGAATGTGCAGGGAGTTGATCTCGTGCTGGCCGCCTGGGTGCTCAGCTTTCCACATCCACTGCTTGCCGACAACGTAGATGTTCATGGCGTTGGCGGGTGGGGTGTAGACGCGGAAGTAGATGAGCGCGCCCCAGACGAACATGATGAGGAACAGGCCGAGCGGAATGATGGTCCACGTAGCCTCAAGCATTGTGGAGCCTTCGATCTGCACTGCTACCGGGTGGCGCTTCTTGCTGTACATGATCGAGAAGCTGGTGACGAGCAGAATGACGATGGTCATTCCGATCACGCTCACCAGGACCATGAAGAAGTACAGTGCATCCATCTGAGGCGCGATCTTCGACGCCTCCGGCGGATAGAGCTGGAAGTTCGTCAACCACTTGACGAGAAATTGCCAGAGGACTGGACTGATGTGCATTCCGTTATCCGTTCACCTTTGTTCCTGAAGCAAGTTGGTCATGGGCCTGCCGGTAGTCGCGGCGGAACATGATCCACATAAAACCGCCCAGCAGAACCACGGTCATGGCGCCGCCCAGCTGCACTACGCGTGCAACGATGAGCGAGTGCTTATTGGTTTGTGGGTCGTAGTGATAGCAGTAGGTAAGAATGTTGTCGACGGGGGAGCCGATGTGATTATTCGAGGCTTCGACAAGGCCCAGACGAATGTCTTTCGGCGAATACTCGACTCCCATGTAGTACTGGGCCAGTTTGCCTTGCGGCGTGACGAGCTGAATGGAGCTGGCGTGGGCAAATTGCGTGAGCTTTCCATCGGGACCCGGAATCTTCACATAGCCGAAGCCGACGGCCTTGGTGAGTGCGTCGATATTGGCTTGGGTGCCGGTCATGAAATGCCAGCCGTCGGCAGTTTCAGGGTGCCCGTAGCGGCGGAGGTAGTTGCGCTTCTTCTCCGCGGCGAGGTTGGTGCCTTCGCTGGGATCGATGCTGACGACGATGATGTTGAAGTCGCGGCCGGGGACTTCGTCGACCATCTGCAGCGCACCGGTGAGTCCATTGAGTTCTTCAGAGCAGAGCATGGGGCACTGGTAGTAGACGAGCGCGAGGATGGCAGGCTTTTTGCCGAAGTAGCTGGCGAGCTGGACGGGTCTGCCCATGTCGTCAGTGAACGTAAGGTCGAGCGGAAGCTGCTCATTCAAGCGTTGTGTGACGCCTACGCCGTTAAGGATGGCGGGCGGCTTGTCGTTGGACGGACCGGTCTCCTTATCGCCATAGCTTGATACCTGCGCCACGAGGGATGGCGTCAGCGCGGTAAGACACAAGAGCGCGGCAGCCGCCAAACAACCACGTTGCCCGATCCTTCTCGCACCGTTACTGCTTTTCATACTGCTCCTCAACTTCTTGGTTACTGCTGACGCTGTTGTTCTTGGGCTTTCTCTGCCGCTGCCAAATCCTGTTCGTAGCCGGTGCGTGCGAAACCGCTGGTGAGCGGGACGGTGATTGCGGGTTTCTGATCGCCTGCGAGCAGCGGGGCCTGCTGAACGGCCGGCGCAACGGGCAGACCTTGTTGCGCGATGATCTGCATGGCGCGCTCGATGGGAATTCTTACCTTGCCCTGCGACTGGTCGACCCACGTGTAGTTATCGAGGAGCAGGTCTTCGCGGGCGTGCAGATCGGCAACGTCCTGATTGCCATCGTCGGTTTGTACGCGGGGTGTCGGGAAGCTCCTGGTGATCTCGGCTACCTTGTTTTGCATTTCCGGATTCGAAGGGAGGTTGCCGAGTTCGCGGATTTCCGCGGTTTTGGTCCACTTGCCGTTGGGCCCGTCTTCCTTGTTCATGTGCGCGTTGATCAGCTTGCCCATGCCATAGGTGACGACGCCGCAAACCGCGACAAAGATGGCTAGCGAAGTGAGGAAGACAACGATGCCGGTGACGCGGATATCCGTCTGCTCGTAGCCCGTGGAGGCGTCGATCTCCTTAGACCCATGGGAGCCCAGCATCTTGTCGTCGGGTTCGTTGTGATCAAGCGTGGACATGTTCGGGCTCCAGAATCTCTGCAACGTGGGGATCGTTGGTCTGCACCAGCGCCCGCGTTTTCAAATTGTGACTGTAATACGCAACCCAGACGGAAACCATGGCGACGGGCACGGCGATGTACTCGAGGATTCCCCAGCTGAAATGCAGATTGCGGGCGGCATCCTTGAAGTTCGGCTCGATCAGCCAGAACAGATCGAAGGCCTTGGCGAAGATCATCCACTGGCAGACGAGCATCAGGCGCTTCTTGTTGCGTTTGATATCGCGCGAAAGCAGAATCGAGAATGGGATGAGCCAGTGGAAGATGAAGTCGAGGGTGATGATGATGCCCCAGTGGCCCCGGATGCGATCGAGGTACCAATTAATCTCTTCCGGCAGGTTGCCTGACCAGATGATAAGAAACTGGCTGAAGGCAAGGTAGATGTTCAACATTACGAAGGCGAAAGTGAATTTGCCGAGATCGTGCTGTTCCGTAGCGCGCAGGATTGTTTTAAATGGCTCGGCCTTCGAGAGGCTGATCGAAGTCAGGATTGCCAAGGCGAGGACGGAGTAACCCTGGCCAACGAGGAAGAGCAATCCATAAATTGAGGAGAACCAGGTGACGTCCATCGACATGACCCAGTAGATGACGGCGGCGGTCATGGTGAGCGAATAGACCACGATGCCGGGACCACTGATGTTCTCGAGTTTCTTGATCCAGAAGGGGGTGGTATCAATGGATTCGGTATCGCGTTTGAGCCCGAGTTTGTTGAGTCGCCAGGTGTAAAGTCCCCAGATGGCGAAACACGCCAGCATGACGATCACATAGGTAGTTGGATTCAGCATGGGACGCTTGAAGTCGAGGCAATGTGCCTGAATTTCACTGATCAGACCGGACTTCAATGCCGCGTCGGTGTCGCTTGGGTTGGTGAACTGCGCCCAGAGGTAGAGTCGTTTCATGAAGAATACCGAGACGACCCAGTAGGCGAAGATAAGCGGCAGGGTGCGAGTTGCGGCTTCGAGAGGACGGCGCAGAAGCAGGCCCCACTTGCCGCCGGAGCAGTATTGGACCATGAGAAGGGCGAGACCGCCGACGGTCCAGCCGAAGGTAAGAAGCAGTCCGAGAACCCAAGCCCGCATAACGTGATCCCAGCCGAGCTGATCCTGCGCCTGACCGAGGAATGCGAGGATCACAGCGGCCACGGCAGCCACCGCCCCGACCACAAGGCCCCGTGCCCGCCAGCCGTCGACGAACGAAGGTGCGCTCAGATCGGCGGGAAGCGCTTTAGCGTGTGATGCTCCGTGTGTATCGTGAGCCATTGAACTCAATCCTTACTTCGCGGCCGCGGGAGCCGGTTTGCTTGCTGGAATCTTAATCAGTGGGTCAGCCGGATTTCCGGGAGCCATTGCGGGCGTTCCTTCTTTGGTGGCCGGATATGCCTGGACCGCTGAAGCGGGCAACGACCACGGCTGCGCGTAATCCGGATGCCCTTCCTGAGTGGCGAGATCTTTCAGGTTCTGCACGTGCTCGCCCGAAGGAACATCCTGCGTGGTTGCCGCTTGACTTAACTGCAGTGCGCGGATGTAGGCCGCCACTGCCCAGCGGTCTTCGGGCTCAAGCTGGGCGCGGTAGTCGGGCATGGCGCCGTAGCCATGCGTCATTACATAGAAGTAGTGCGAGATGGGCTGAGCGCGGCGCACCTGATCGTGCAGGTTGGCGGCGGGCTTGTATCCGCGCTGAACAATCTCACCGAGGCCGTTGCCCACGCGCGAGTGGCAGGGCGTGCAGTAAATATTGAAGCGCTCATGGCCCCGCTCGAGCACTTCCATGGTGACGGGGAACGGCATCGTGTTCTGTTCTTCGCGATAGCCGTTGGCGCCCTGGATAACACCGGTGTAGAAGTAGCTGTCTTCCTGAAGCTGGCCACGGGCCACAGTGTTGACGACTTGCGGACGCGCACCGCGATGATCTGCGTAGAAGTCGGATCCCCGCTGCGGGATCATTTTAGGCTGGTTTTGCATGTCCTGGCGGCAGCCGGCGATGAGAAAGAGTGCGGAGAGGGCTGCGATCGTCAGTGCTTTCCCACCCATACGACGAAAAGCCGCCGCATGGATGGGGAACCCAGTACTATTTTGTGGTTTCCCAGGTCTCAAAATCGAGACCCGGGGCACCCAGGTTCCGTGGCTACTGCGGAGGATTTGCATCAGTACTCCACCTCCACGATCGAGACAGGCTCGAACTTCTTTAGATAGTCCTTCGATTCCAACAAGTCGAATTTCGGGTCCAGAGCTTCGAGGCACAGGAAGAACTTGTCGGTGGTCGCGCCATTGCGGAAGTTGGGCGCATTGAAGAGCGGATGATAAAGCTGCGGCAGTCCATTGAGTGCGAGCATGCCGAATGCGGCTGAGAGGCCGGCCCAGAGAATCGTCCATTCGTAGGCGGGCACGATAAAGGCGGGCCAGGAGTAGAGCGGGCGGCCTGCAATATTCAAAGGGTAGGCAATGACCGAGATCCAGGTCTCCATTGAGAACATGGCAGCGAGCCCAATCAAACCGCCGATCAGGGTGATGAGGGGGACGCGATTGCGATGGAAGCCAATGGCCTCCGCCGCCTCTTCAACCGGATAGGGCGTGTAGCAATCCATGCGGCGCCAGCCATCGAGGCGCGCTTGCTGCGCAGCGCGGACCAGGTCGCTCGGTGTATCGAATTCGGCCAGCAGGCCGTAAGTTCCTTCAGGTGAGGGCATCTTTAAACGCGGTCCTCCAATTTACTCGCCTTTTCGGGCGATATTGAAGGTGTCGTTTTCTTCCACCCCACGGACGAAGACCGTCCGCGGGGACCCCGGCAAGAAAAACGACACTTGAAAACTTCGACTTCGGGACACAGCAATTGGACGGCCGCATCAGTCACCAGCCCCTGCAGTAGCCTTGGGCTTGATTTTGGCCGCGGGCAGAATCATTCGAATCTCGTTCATGGGAATCATGGGTAAGAAACGGACAAACAACAGGAACAGCGTGGTAAACAGGCCCAGTGTTCCAACGAAAGTCATATAGTCCCACTTGGTTGCGCGATAGGTGCCCCAGGACGAGGGGAGGAAATCGCGATAGAGACTGGTTACAACGATTACAAAGCGCTCGAACCACATGCCCGTGTTCACCACGATGGAGATGAAGAACATGTAAGCAAGCGAGGTGCGCAGTTTGCGCGACCAGAGCGTAGTGAGCGGGATAACCAGGTTGGAAGCAATCAGAACCCAATAGGCCCAGCCCATGGGGCCAAAGGCGCGATTCCAGAACATGAAGGCTTCCCAGTGGGAGGCCGAATACCAGGCCATGAAGGCTTCCATGCCGTACCCATAGGCGACGATGAAGCCGGTTGCGAGCATGACCTTGCCCATGTTGTCGATATGGCGCTCGGTAACGAGTTGTTCCAAGTGATAGAACTTGCGCAGCGGAATAGCCAGGGTGAGCACCATGGCAAATCCGGAGTAGATGGCGCCGGCCACGAAATAGGGCGGGAAGATGGTGGTGTGCCATCCGGGCAGAACTGCCACGGCGAAGTCGAAACTGATGACGGTGTGTACGGAGAGCACCAGCGGCGTTGCGAGGCCAGCGAGCAGCAGGGAGGCGGTCTCATAGCGCATCCAGTGACGGATCGATCCCCGCCAGCCCCACGAGAGCAGACCGTAGAAATACTGCGCGGGCTTGGATTGGGCGCGATCGCGGAAGGTCCCGAAGTCGGGGATCATGCCGAGATACCAGAAGACTACGGAGATGGTGGCATAAGTCGATACCGCGAAGACGTCCCACAAGAGCGGCGACCTGAACTGCGGCCACACGTTCATGGTGAGCGGGATGGGAAAAAGCCAGTATCCGAGCCAGGGACGTCCAACATGGATCAGCGGGAACATGCCGGCGCAGACCACGGCGAAGATGGTCATGGCTTCGGCGAAGCGGCTGATGGAGTTTCGCCAGGTTTGCTTGAAAAGCAGGAGGATCGCGGAGATCAGAGTGCCGGCGTGACCGATACCGATCCACCAGACGAAGTTGATAATCGCAAAGCCCCAAGCAACGGGTTGCGTGATCGCCCAGATGCCGACGCCCTTGAGGAAGAGCCAGGTGACCGCAACCAGCAGCATTGTGGCTCCGCTGCCGGCGATGCCGAAGAAAGCAAGCCAGCCCAGCGGAGTGTGCGGCGTGAGCACGATGCCTGAGATCTTTTCGGTTACCGACTTAAAGGTCTCACTAACACCGACGACGCGGAATTCACCGGTCTTGGGATCGATGCCAGGGTCGCCTCTTTTGATTTCACTGGTCGCCATCGTGCCTTCAACCCTTTTCCGGCGCGTGTTCCACCGGTTTCTGTTCGAGTTCAGGATTAAAATTCAAAACCTCGGCGACGTAGCGAGTCCGAGGGCGCGTGTTCTGGTCGGCAATGACCTGGTACATGCGCTTGTCTTCGTTCAGCTTTGCGACTTTGCTGTTTTTGTCGTTCAGGTTGCCGAAGGTGATGACCGACGCTGGGCATGCCTGCTGGCAGGCGGTAACGATTTCGCCATCGCGGACGGGACGATTCTCCTTGTCGGCAGTGATCTTGGCTTCGTTGATGCGCTGCACGCAGTAGCTGCACTTCTCCATCACGCCGCGGGAACGGACTGAGACGTCAGGATTACGCATGAGCTTGAGACTCTCGGTCTCGTAGTCGGAGTAGAGCAGGAAGTTGAAGCGCCGCACCTTATAGGGGCAGTTGTTGGAACAGTAGCGGGTGCCCACGCAGCGGTTGTAGACCATGGTGTTGAGGCCTTCAGGCGTGTGCACCGTAGCTCCGACGGGGCAGACCTGTTCGCAGGGAGCATTTTCGCAGTGCTGGCAGGTCATGGGCTGGAAGTGGGCCCGGGGCGCGGCCAAATCGCCTTCAAAGTAGGCGTCGATTCGGAGCCACTGCATGTTGCGGCCGATGCGCACCTGCTGCTTGCCGACTACGGGGATGTTGTTTTCGGCATAACAGGCGACGATGCACGCATTGCATCCGACGCAGCTGTTCATGTCGATCGACATGCCCCACTTGTTGCCGTTGTACTGCCAGTTGGGGAAGAGTGTGGTGTCGTATTCGGGCGTGTCGTGACCTTCGCCTTCATGGGCAAAGTTCGGATTGGACTTGAAATCCTCGAGCGTGGCATAGCGGATAATGCCGCGCGGGCCGAGAGCTTCGACGGCTTCGAGGGAGTTGTTCTGATTGCCGTGTTCCGTGAGGTTCTTACCACGGTGATCCTGGTAATGACTTTTGGTGATCGCGATTCCCCACTTGCCGTCGACCTTCTTGATGGTGCCCGTGGAGTAGAAGGGTGCGGCGGTGGTGCGTACCAGGTAGGCATTGAAGCCGGCGCCGGAACCGACGCGCCCAGCAAATTCGCGTCCGTAACCCATATAAAGGGTGACGGAATTGTCAGGGTGACCGGGAGCTACCATGACGGGGGCTTTGACAGTCCCACCGCCAGCGCTGATTTCGACGATGTCGTCTTCTTCGAGCTTCAGGCTTTCGAGGGTTGCGCCGGACATGATGGCTGCGTTATCCCAGCTCAGATTTGTAACCGGCTTGGGGAGCTCCTGAAGCCAACCCACATTGGAATAGCGCCCGTCGTAAATATTTGGATCGGGGCGGAAGATGACTTCGAATTGATCTTTCGGATTCGGCGCAGGCACAGTGGAGGGAGCCGCCTTTGCGGTGCCGCCACTGTATGTGGTGCCGTCGATCCATCCAGCGTGCAGAGCCTTGCGCCAGCCGGTCTCGAAATCGCCCTTGATATTGTCTTTCTGCGTGAGGCGGACGGCGTCATAAGCGCTGAGCAGCGGATCGTCGAGCAACGCCTGGAAGACATTGTGCGCACTCTTCCCTCCGTAGAGCGGGTCGATGAGCGGTTGCACAACGGAGACCGTTCCGTCATAGGCGCGCGCATCGGACCATGATTCCAGATAGTGCGAGGAAGGAATATGCCAGTGGGCAAGATGGCCGGTTTCGTCGTAGTGCGAGCCGAGATGCGCAACGACTTTCGCCTTGGTGAAAGCGTCGGAGAAAGCGAGGTCCGCAGGAGCCGAGTAAACCGGGTTTGCATCGAGAATGACGAGCCAGTCCACTTTGCCTGCATTGAGATCGGCGATCAGATTCTTGAAATCGCCATTCTGGTCGCTGGGCAGTGATACGGCGGGCTCAGACGAGACGGTGACGGTTTTGCCAACATTGCCGAGTGCCTGATTGATGGCGAGCGCTAAAGCGGCGACCGATTCATCCTGATAAAGGCCGGGGATGACTGCGCTCTTTCCGCCGCTGGCCTTCAGATCCTTGGCGAGAGCCGCGAGGAACGCCTGCTGTTGGCCGGTCCACGAATATTGCGGGGCAGATGCGCCGCCCGCTCCCACAGCTGAGGCAAGAGCCGCGGCAAAGGCGGGAACTTCGCTGGCGCGGAGGCCAAGGCGATGCTCGGCTTTCATGCCGGTTGTGGTCGGCGTGCTCTCAATGGTGTAGAGCCGGTTCATGCCGTTGGCGGGATCTTTGCGGCGCTTGGCGTAGTCGGCGACGAGCTTGTGGAAGCCGGGATAGGACGCGCCGGAGAGGAAGTCTGCATCGAGCGAGACGATTACGTCGGCGCTACTGAGATCGTACTGAACGTTGTAACCCCTGGCGAGAAAAGTGCCGGCAATTGCGGGGTCGTACTGCACCAGGGTCGCCTTGGGGTATGCAGCCTGCACAGCCTTCCATTGGCGGGCGAGCGTGGGCGAGGTGATGGTCGCGGAAAGAAAGTAGATGCCGGTACCGTCTTTACTGCCTGCGACTTTGTCGTGGAGCGCCTGGGCAAAGTCGGCCCACTCGCGATTCTCGCCTTCGAAGGTGACATGCTGCGAGCGATCGGGATCGTAAAGGTCGAGCAGCGAACCCTGCGAGAAGACATCGGACGAGCCATGATTGTAGGCATGGTCGGGATTGCCATCGACTTTGATGGGACGATATTGATCGCTCTTGACGAGCAACGGCACGCCGCCGGTCGGAAGCGGATTCACGCTGGCGAAGTAATTCGGCTTGCCGAGCAACAGATCTTCAGGCGCCTTGACGTAGGGATAAATGGGCTCGTCGGGCTGCTTGGTGCATCCGGCCAGACCGGCCAGCGCCATGGATGCACCCATGATTTTGAGGAAGCCGCGACGCGAAACCGGATCGACCCATTCCTGAGCCGCGCTGGGAAATTCTTTTTCCACTGCAGCCTGAAAATCCGGCGTGTTCTGGAGCTCATCGATTGAACGCCAGTATTGCTTGCCGGAAGTGGCGCTAAGCTTGTTGCGCACCTGTTCCAAAGTCATGGGCGCGTTATTTTCAGCAAGACTGGGCTTGCTCTTTTCAATCTCCACGGTGTTCCCCGCCTGGTTTGTTCCTGCATTTATCGGTTTGCGACTCATCGGTGGCAAACCTCGCAGCTGCTAAGTTCGTTGGGGGTGCGAATGTGGTACTGCTTCAGAAGAAAGTGACCTAGTTGATCCTGGCTGGTGAACTTTTCGTAATGCAAAGCTGCCGGGACCTCGGTGGCCGGGGCATCGCTTGCCTGACCGGTTACAGGCGAACTCGGCATCTGCAAAGCCGCCATCTGCGGCCCCTCGCCGGTGGGATCTTTTGTAGTGCAGTTGGCGCTCTGCGCGGTCGGAGTGCCTTCCTTTACTTCCGTCACGGCGCACCACACGGGGCGATCCGAGGCAGGAGCTTCCCATGCCATGTTGTAGATCTGGCTTGTGGGGCGGAGGTTCTTGGCCGGGTTGCGATGGCAGTTAAGGCACCACTCCATCTGCAGCGTGTTCTGCGCATACATCAGGGGCATCTGATCGACGCGGCCGTGACAGCTCGCGCAGCCCAGGCCCTTGTTCACGTGGATCTCATGGCTGAAGTAGACGTAGTCGGGAAGATCATGCACCTTGATCCAGGGCAGAGACTGCCCGCTGGCCCAGCTATCGCGAACCGGCTGAAGGAGAGCAGCGTTGGTCCAGATCTGTGCATGGCAATTCATGCAGGTCTTGGTGGGGGGAATGCCTGCGTAGCTCGATTTCTCCACCGAGGTGTGGCAGTACTGGCACTGGAGGCCGAGTCCCATCACGTGATGTTTATGGCTGAAGGGCACCGGCTGTTCCGGTCTCTGGCCCTGGCGAGTAACCCATGGTGAGCGCTGCAACTGATCCAGCGTTACTCCGAGTGCAATCACAATCAGACCAGTCAGCACCAGGCTCGCTCGAGCCAAAGCATTGGAGCTGCGGTCAAATATCTGCGCCATGAATGCTTTCCTGCTTGTTGTTCGTTGTCCAGTAGTTTGTGCACGCTTGTGCTGGCGGTCACATAGGTTGTGGTCAGAATTCTTTTTCGGACAAAACCCAGCTGAAGGCGGCCGACCCCGAAAATTCAATATAGCAGCCAGAGGTCTATCTGTAACGGCTTCAACAGTTGAGAGAACAAAAAATGTTTATACTGCCGAACTTTTTGTAATCTCTTGAAACCAAATTACGTTCCAACAGAAGAAAATGTGCAAAAGTGCGCTCATTCGCCGACCCGGCATGTCCCAGAGAATGGGATGTTTTTCTCGTTGAAGTTTAGCTTCTTCAGTATCGCCAGGACTTGGTGTCGGCCCCGGACGGTGCGGTCGCGAGCATGTGCTCGACCATCTTCGGTAGAACTCGCTGGGTCCAATCCGCATTGTTCTGCTGCATGGTGTACTCCGATGGACCACCGGTGTAGCAATGCGGCATGCCGGGACCGTACTGGAATGTCGCGTCAGAATGCGGATTGCGCGTTTCCTGAAGTTGCTTGTCGAGAATGTGAACCGCGTTGTTGAGGAAATAGGTGTCGCCATCTCCGACAGCGATGTGCAGTTTGCCTTCGAGCTTTGGGCCAAGGGTAGGCCAGTCGCGTTTGAGAATCGCCGTGAGGTCGTAGTGATCGTGCCAAAAGGCGAGCACCTTTTTGTCGATGGCGCCGGTGAGCGGATCGATGATCTGCGCGGGATACCCGTCGTCGCCGGCGGGCGAAAACACCGCCTGCCAAATGTCCCACTGCTCGGTTGAGCGTCCGTGCGTGCCTAGCACGTATTCGTAGGCGAACTCGGCCCCGGCTTCGGCGATGATGCTGCCGTCGGGTTTGCGATCGGCCGCAATCGGCACCTGGCCGAAGTCGCCCTTGCGAACGAAGGCATTGGAGTCGTCGTAGAGGTTGATGTTCTGGTAGGCGTGGAAATCGACGGGATCGGGACAGGCGACGTAGGCGCCGTTGTAGAAGTCGGGATAGAAGACCTGGGTGGCGAGTGCCTCCCATCCGCCGGTTGACCCGCCGTAGGTAGCACGCGCCCAGCCCTGGCCGATGCCGCGATACTTCTTCTCGATCGACGGAATCAGTTCGTCGTTGATTGCAGAGCCATAGGGGCCGACGCTGGCGGAATCGACGTCGTAGGAATCGTCGTAATACGGATTGGCATTCTGCACGTAGATGAGGATCACGCGCGGCAGGCGGCCGTTGGTCCAGTCCTGAAAGAGACGATAGCCGTTCTCAAGGCGGCGAAATTGCGGCGACTTGGGATCTGGCGGCGTGGCGGTGAACTGCGCGGGACCGATGCCGGGATGGTAGTGATCCTGGTAGACGACGACAGGGTATTTTGCCTCGGGATGTTCATCGAATCCGTCGGGAAGGAGGATCCACGCACCGAGGTACATGTCGCGTCCCCAGAAGGCGCTGAGTTTCGGACTCCGGAATCGCTCGAATTTGAGCCATTTTGCGGTGGGCTGCTGCTGGGCGATCACCTGTGGGTCTTCGGGTGTGCCTTCAATGGGAGGAATGACCTGATCAAGGGCGAGCTTGATTGGTGTTTGCGTCTTCGGATCGAAGTGAATCTTTGTCGGCTTGTTATAGGGGTTTCCGGGCTTCTGGTTCCAGTGCTGGCCTTCGCCTTTGTCGGGCGGCAGCCAGACGGTTTTGCCCGAGGCGAGATGAAATTGCTCGTAGACGTTGAAGACGGCCTGCACGTAGTAGTCGCCGGCATCGAGATTGGCGAGCGAACGACGCGGATAGCCGAAGGTCGTGGCATCGACGACGAGCGGGGTGCCGGGCGCGAGGTTTTCGGCATCCAGGCCGAATCCTTCGGCTGAATCGTAGGTCTCAGCGAGTTGCATGCGCGGCTCGGGCTTATCGGTCTTGGCGAAAACAAGAATCAGGTGGCCATTCAGGGGCTTGGTCGAGGGCACCGTGACTTCAATGCGCTGGCCGAGACAGATGCATGCGGCACCGGCGAGGAGAAAAGATGCGAGGGGAGTTTTTGTCATCCTGGGTTTCGATCCGATGGAGATGCCGTAAGTCTACAGCGGCACGGCTCGTCTTCTGCGTTTCAGTTTACGGACTTGTTTTATCGCCATAGTATTCTGTGCTGCATGAGAATCGTCACTTCCGTTCTGCTTGCCGTCTCGACTTGCGTTTTTGTTCCAGTCGCAGCCTCCGGTCAGGCCGTGAAAGCCGCTGCCAGTCAATCGGTCGCTCAACCTGCGACCGAGTCCCTTGACCTTGAGACGATTGCGCGGATTCGCGACGAAGGCTTGATGCACTCGCACATCATGGAGTACGGGAGCGGCCTTTTCGATGGAATTGGACCGCGGCTGACCGGGTCGCCGGAGTTTGAACGCGCGGCGCAATGGTCAATCGAGCAGCTTCGACGCATGGGTGCGAGCAATCCTCACGAGGAGTCGTGGGGCGACTTTGGCATGGGCTGGACGCAGGTGGGCACCAGCGTGCTGCTGACGGCGCCTTCGACGGCGACCTTGTTGGCGCAGGCTACTCCGTGGTCGCCGGCGACAGCGGGAGAGATTACGGGCGACGTGATTGCTGTGCGGGAGATCGAAGACGAGAAGGGATTCGACAGTTGGAAGGGCAAGCTCGCTGGAAAGATCATCCTCTACGGCAATGCGCCGAAGATCAATCCGGACCCGGCGAATCCGCTGGAGCACTACGATGCGGCCAAGCTCGAGCATTTTGCCAGCTATCCACTGAACGGCGACCAGGAAGACGGCTTCGTGCTGCCCAATGATCCGCTGTTCTGGGAAAAGATCTTTAAGCACATGGCCTTCAAGGAAAAGGTTGCGAAGTTCTTCGCCGATGAGCACGCGGTCGCCATCCTTGTGCCGGGTGGTTCCGGCGGAGCGATTCACGATGATACCGGCGAGTCGATGGGATGGTTCGTATATCTGCCCGATCACAAGCAAGCCATCCCTTCGGCAGTGATTGGCAACGAAGCGTTTCTAAGAATGCACCGGTTGGTCTCGCACAATGTGCCTGTGTCGTTGAAGCTCAACATCAACACGCGCTTCAGCGGAGATCATGTCGATGGCCATGATGTGATCGCCGAAATTCCTGGAACGGATCCGGCGCTGAAAGACCAGGTGGTGATGATGGGCGGTCACCTGGATAGCTGGATTGCGGGAACCGGTGCCACGGATAACGGAGCGGGCACAATCATCGCGCTGGAGGCCATGCGGATTCTGAAGACGCTGAACATTCAGCCGCGGCGGACGATTCGCATCGGATTGTGGGGTGGCGAGGAGCAGGGCATCTTCGGTTCGTCAGGCTACATACGGAACCACTACGGCTCACTGAGTTATTCGACCAAGCCGGAGGAGCAGGTGGTTCCGGAATTCCTTCGAGAGCAGACGGGACCGGTAACCGTGACGCCCGATCATGCGCGATTCGATGTCTACTTCAATGCGGATAACGGCACGGGGAAATTCCTTGGCATCTTTTCCGAAGGAAATTCTCAGGCGGCGCATATCTTCGAGCAGTGGGCCGTACCAATCAAGGACCTCGGGTTCACGACCGTCTCCATGCGCAATACGGGATCGACGGATCATGTGCCATTCGACCAGGTGGGGTTGCCGGGATTTCAGTTCATCCAGGATCCGCGCGATTACGAAAGCACCACGCACCACACCAACCAGGACACGTATGAGCGGTTATCGGAGCCGGATCTGAAGCAGGCAGCGACGATCATGGCGATATTTGTTTACAACTCGGCGCAACGGTACGCGATGATGCCACGGCTTCCGTTGCCGAATCCCCCGTTCGATCACCAGCAGGACAAGCCGCTCGAGGGAATTTATCCCTCCGCTCCGAAGTAGCTTCGCCGGGACGACGGAATCGGCGTCAGGATTCTCTGTGCTCGGAAGCAGCGGTGTAGGTTTCGCCAAAAGATTCGTCGGGCGAGGAGCCGGGCCAGCCGATCATGACCAGAAATACATCCAGGACGAAGAGCGCAATGGCAATGTCGTTGAAGAGCACGGAGCGGGGAATGTCTGGCCAGAGCTGATTCGCAGCCCAGAAGAGGAAGGCGACAGCGAGCAGGACTGCCTTGACTACCTCCAACGCTGCGGGCCTGTGTGCGGCCTGATAGGCGAGGTATGCGATCGCGATCATGGCGAGTGGAAATGCGCCGAGAACGTTGTGCGCTTTGGGGGGAAACAGCGTTGGAATGGCATCCCAAGCCAGCAATATGCCCACGCCGAAGAGCGAAACGATGCCGAGGACGACAGGAACGGCCCGGTGCGCGCGATCAAGACGAATATACATACGACATTATTGTCAGGTCAGTCAGAAAGAAACCATAAAAGCAGCAAAGTTGAAGGAACGAGGTGGTGAACGAGCCACGGTCGCGGGTTTCTGCATTCGCGTGAAGTTGAATTGACGAAAGAAGTCGGGGCCACTGTCGAGTGAGAGCATCCAGAACATTTAGAATTCGTAAAAGCACTTTGACCGGTTGCTCTCTGCCATACATTTATCGTTTTTAACGGACATGGGTCCGGGGGCCGACCTCTATCAACCGGTGAATTGCCTTGAAAGGACGAGGCCATGAAATACGCCGGATTGCTGGTGATGCCAGCCGGATTCTTTCTTTCCATCGCGTCAATCCTTCTTTTTCCTGGTTCAGCGCAGCGGACTGCTTTCATTCTCTGCGGAATTGCGGTTGAAGGGATGGGTCTAGTGGTGGCGGTGCGTGGCCAAATGCAGTTGCGGAGCGAAAACCGATGAGCCCGATGTCGCCGATGCCTTTTCCGGAAACTTCGTTCGCGCTCACGCTGGGCCTTCTATTGCTGGCGCCGCTGGCCATTGCCGGAATTGCGCTGGTGAACACGGGGCTGGGCCGATCACGTTCGGCGATGCAGTCGCTGCTCGGCAGCCTGGTCGTGATTTCAACGGCGGTGATTGCATTTGCACTTGTTGGTTCGGCAATTGCTGCGGGCACAAATGGCGATCATGTTTTTCATCTTGCCGGCAAAGCGTGGAACTGGGCGGGCGCGGGATCGTTGTTTCTAAGTGGTCTCAGCGCGTCGCCCGCGCGGACGCAGCTCGCGGTTCTTTTCGAACTATTGTCGGTTGCCCTGGTGGTGCTCATCCCGTGGGGATCGGGTGCGGATCGACTGCGTCTGCCGGCTGGTGCGGCAATTGCAGCGGTTATGGGCGCTGTGGTGTTCCCGCTGGCTGCGCATTGGACGTGGGGCGGCGGGTGGCTGGCGCAACTGGGCGCGAACTTTTCGTCGGGAGCCGGCTTTCTTGACGGAAGCGGAGCGGCGGCGATTCATGCGCTTGGAGGCCTATCTGCACTCGCTGTCGTGTGGATTGCGGGTCCGCGCAAAGGCAAATTTCCGCGCGAGGGCCTGTCGACGGCAATGCCGGGGCACAACGTGGTGTACGTGCTGCTGGGCTGCTTGATCGCATTGGTGGGATGGCTGGCTTGGAACATGGCTGGTTCCCTGCTCTGGCTGAATGCAGCGCCATCCGCGCTGGCTGTCACCGCAGTCAATACGCTGCTCTCAGCGGCTGCAGCGCTTGTGGCTACGTTCTCAGTGACGCGCATTCGATTTGGTAAACCCGATGCCAGCTTGTGCGCAAACGGATGGCTGTCGGGACTGGTGACTTCGAGTGCATGCGCGGGGCTGGTGTCTCCGACCGCCGCGCTCTTTACAGGTCTTGTGGCCGGCATCATTACGCCGCTTCTGGTGGAGTTGTTCGAGCTGGCTTTGTCGATCGACGACCCATCGGGCGCGGTCAGCGTTCACGGCGCAGCGGGGTTGTGGGGACTTGCGGCTGCGGGGATGTTCGCGCCACAACAGGGCCAGTTCGTCGCGCAGCTCATAGGAGTTTCGACGTTGCTGGGGCTGATGCTGCCGCTGGTTTATTTTGTCTTCTGGCTTGTGAATCGCGTGCTTCCGTTCCGCGTGGATCCTGATGGCGAACGCCTTGGTATGGACCTGCACGAGCTTGGCGGCAATGCTTATCCGGAATTCGTGGTGCACCGCGACGAATCGTACCGATGAGATTCGGTGATCGACACCAGGACTTCCCATCAAAGTGGACTTTTGATTGCCTCATGGTCCGTATAATTTGACCTCAGGAACATTCACTGCATGGGATTGCTGACGCATCTCTTTTTCCCCTGGGGCTTGCTGCTCCAGGCTGGGGCGATTATTCATTTCATTCGCCGCCGGCCCGACACGTATTGGCTCTACATCATTCTTTTCCTCGGACCCATCGGGGCGATTGTCTACCTGTTCGCCGAAGTATTTCCGGATGCTGGAATGCTGAACCAGTCATTCAAGGGCATCTCGCGGCGCAAGCGCATCGCAGCACTGGAACTCACGATCCGCGATAACCCATCCGCTGGAAATTACGAAGAACTCGGCGAGCTTTGCATGGATGACGGGCAGTTGCAGCGAGCTCGTGAGGCATTCGACAAGGCGATTGCCGCGCGGCTGGATACGCTGGATTGCTTTTATCGGCGCGGGGTATGCGCCATTCTGCTGGGTAATGCCGTGGCTGCTCTGCCAGACCTGGAAAAGGTCGTTGCCAAAGAGCCAAACTACGACTTCAACCGCGCGCCCGCTTTGCTGGCACACGCTTATGCGCTGACGGGAGAAAAGGAAAGGGCGGAGGCGCTATTCCGACGCGTGACCCTCGTCTCGACTTCGTCTGAAACCTATTTGAATTTTGCCGACTTTCTGGCTTCGGAGGGCCGCTCCGCCGAGGCGCGCGAGTGGGCGCAGAAAGTTCTCGATAAAGAGCCGACAATGCCGAGGTATTTGCGACGGCGCGAGCGGCCATGGTCACGACGAGCGCGGAGAATCTTGAAGCGGTTGAAAAACGGGGCATAGAGAATCTAGTGTGGTGTCCCCGAAATTATTGGCATAAGTCTGGAAGTGCCCAAAGCAGATTCTTCACTCACCACCTCCAAACCTACCCCAAAGAGCTAAATCTCTCTTTGGGCCCCTGGTGCGTTTTGGGGGCCCCGTTCGCTCAGAATGACACCACAAACTTTTATTGTGAACTTCAGGGACAGGATACTAGGGACTAGGGGACAGAAAGCGGGATTGCTTGCGCAGCGCAACTGTGAACTGTGAACTACTCTCGAACTATCTTCTGGCCATCAGGAGCATCAGAGCGAATAAGACAAGGGGCACCAGCGCCATGGCGGCGTAGAGCAGCACTTTCTTGCTCACCTTGCGGCCGGCGAGCTTGACGGGCTTTTCACCGCGTGGCTCTATGCCAACCTGCTCCTGGTGTTCGAGGTCCCACATCATCTCACTGGCCGTGGCGTAGCGGTGGCGTGGTTCGCGCTCGAGGGCCCGATAGAGAATCTCTTCAAGCTGCGGCGAGATTTCAGGGTTGAGTTCGCGCGGCGGCGTCACGTCGTTCAGAACGCGCTCGTTCATTACGGCAAGCGGATTCGGCCCTACAAACGGTACGCGGCCGGTAAGCATCTCGTAGAGCATAATGCCGACGGCGTAGATGTCGCTGCGCTGGTCGCCGCGCGCACCTTTTACCTGTTCCGGCGAAATGTAGTCCGGCGTACCCAGCAGGGATGAGACATTGACAAAGGTCAGGCGGCGCGCCTCTTCCTTCATGGCAATTCCGAAGTCGATGAGCTTGATTTGATCGTTGTCGCCAACCATGACGTTCTCGGGCTTCAAGTCCCGATGGACGATTCCGCGCTTGTGCATATAATCGAGCGCATCACAGATACCCAGCGTGATGGTCACCGCACGTTCAGCGGGCAGCTTTTTCTCTTCGTTCAGGATGGTGCGCAAGAGGCGTCCGTCGACCCACTCGATGACCATGTAAAGGCGGCTGCGTTCTTCGCTGTTGAAGGACTTCACAACACCGGGATGGTCCAGCTCCTGCCCAATCTCCTGCTCGCGCTTGAAGCGCTCGATCAGGACCGGGTCCGCCTCCATCTCAGGGAGCGGCACCTTGATGGCTACCTGCCTGCCGGAATTGAGATCGGTCGCCCTGTAGAGCACGGACATCCCGCTGTGGGCAACGGCAGTTTCGATGCGGTAGTGGTCGAGCGTGTCTCCGGGTTCGTAGGTGGTCATCCGCAGGTGTTCGGGTTCAATCTCCCTGATTGTTTCATGCCGATACACAAGAAATTCGTAAGGAATTCTGGTTATGCACCAGAGGGAAAAACCTTGTTGCAGGCTCTATGATGATTGGAGCCTATGCACCGCATCCTGAGATTGCTCGCGGCCTGCCTCTGTTTTACCTGGGGTATGGCGCCGTTGCTGCTGTGTGCGGCGCCCAAGGCAAAAGAGTCTCGCAAACATCCGCCGCAGGAAACCGGGTTCCTCAATCGCAGGATTCAGATCGGGACGACCTGGTACCGCTACCAGGTTTATGTTCCAGAAGATTGGCACCGCGACGAACAGAAGCCCTGGCCAGTCATACTTTTTCTTCACGGACGCGGCGAGCGCGGCGCGGAGGGCATGTGGCAAACGCAGATCGGCTTGCCTGAGGCTATTCGCGATCACCCGGAGCGCTGGCCTTTTATTGTCGTGATGCCGCAGTGCTCGATCGACCGATACTGGACCGACAAGGACATGCTCGCCATGGCCATGGCCGAGCTCGACGAAGAAACAGCTGAGTTTCATGGCGATCCGGCGCGCACCTATCTCATGGGTCTCTCCATGGGCGGGTACGGATCCTGGGAACTGGCGCGTCAACATCCCACGCGGTGGGCGGCAATTGCGATCGCAGCTGGAGGCATCTTCTGGAGCTATGCGCCGGAGCGGTGGCTGCAGGCATCCACGCTGCCCGGCGAATATGCGCAAGCTGTGGGACGGACCCCCATCTGGCTGTTCCATGGTGCTGAAGACAAAATAGTGGCTCCGCGGCAAGACGAACTGCTGTATACGGCTTTGAAGACGGCGGGCGGACACGTGCGACTTTGGGTATACCAGGGACTGAAGCACGACTGCTGGACGCGCGCCTTTGACGAGCCGGAGTTGCCTCGATGGCTGCTGCTGCATCCGCGGGAGACGCAGGAACCGCAGCCGTTTGCCGAGCGCATTTCCATTCCGCTGCACCCGCCGGCCCTGAAGCTCACCCCGACGCAGCTTGACAGCTTTGCAGGGGAATACGTGGACAAGCGGGGACTGGTTGTTGTGACCCTCTTTCGCCAGGGGGATCTGCTCTACCAGAAGAATCATTACGGCGAAATTGCGGAGTTGGCGGCGGAATCCACTTCGGTCCTTTTCTACCCGAACGGAAGCAGCCTGACCCGAATCGACGTGGAGCGGGATTCGCAGGGCCGGGTCACGGGTCTTTTGTTGCGCGACGACCGACACGAGGAGCGATGGGAACGAATCCGGGCACCCCTGCGTACCCATTCGCAGGATTGAGCGGTTCCGGCGTAGATTGCATCGGTTCCGGGGTCTAGAATCGCGTCAAGTGCCAAGGAGGTACAACATGTTTTGCAGTGGATGTGGTCAGGCTCTTGCTCCAGGACAACCGGTGTGTGCCCAATGCGGGCGCCCGGTAGCAGCGCCTCCTCCACCGGCAGTGCCTAACCTTGCGTTTGAAGTGGCTAATTATTCCAATCGCGTGCGGGCGCTGAGCACTGTGTGGTTCATCTATGGCGGCCTTTCACTGGCTCTTGGAGTGGTGGGACTGGCGTTCGCTAATTCATTTCTGAATGGCGGCGGCTTCTGGATGCATGGTCCGTGGGCTCATGGCAACTTCCCACTTGGACCCGGCTTTGGGCCGGCGATTATTCATTTCGCGTGGGTCATGGTGATTCTGCGCTCCGGGCTTGCCTTTGTGGCAGGATGGGGCCTGATGGAACGCGCGCCGTGGGGACGCGTGGTCGCGATTGTCGCTGCATTCCTGAGCATTCTCAAGATCCCGTTTGGTACCGCGCTTGCCATCTGGACGCTGGTGACACTGCTCGGATACCGGAACACTTCGCTCTACGATCAGTTGTAGAGATTTTGGCGGAGAATCGAAGCGGGATGTTTGTCCGGTTCAGCGAGCCTCGATTGAGAGTCTGCTCTTGTCGCAACCCGCGCCCATCAGCATTAACGAGCGCTAGGAATTTGTCGCGGACCCCGGGCGAGCGAAACAAGATCGCACACGGGAGCCATTGCGATGAGCCTTACTCTGTGCGCAGCGCCTTGAGCGGATCGACGCTGGCGGCGCGGCTTGCCGGGGCGGCACTCGCGGCAATAGCCACGATCACGACGCCGGCCACCGCGAGCGCATAGGTAAGCGCATCGAGCGGCTGCACTCCATAGAGTGATGTCGACAAGGCGCGACCAATAACCATTGCCAGGGGAATGCCGGCCACAACGCCAATTGCTGTAAGTCGCAGGCTATCGCGAAGGATCATCCACACCACCTGTCCGCGACCAGCGCCCATCGCCATGCGGACGCCGATTTCCGCGGTGCGGCGATTGACGCGATACGATAGCGTTCCATAGAGGCCGGTAGCGACAAGTACCACGGCCAAAAGTCCGAAGAACTCCGCGAGTCGCGCGAACATGATCTGACTCGAAATGGTTGTGTCGTATTGCGCGCGCTGGGTCATGGGTTTTATCAGCGGCAGATTGGGGTCAAGCTGCTGCACCACTTTCTGCGCGGACGGCAGAACGGCAAGGGGAGCACCATTGACGCGCATTTCCACGTGCATCTCGCCGATGACGGGAATCTGCGCGTACATATACCAGGCCATGGGAATCGGATCTTCGTCGATGCTGCGATATTTGTGGTCTTTGACGACACCGACAACCATCATGGTGTAACGTCCATCGTCGGTACCGATATTGTGGCCCAGGGGATTCTGGTTGGGGAGGAAGCGCCTGGCAAATTCCTCGTTGATGATGCCGACGTGGGGTGAGCTTGCAGTATCGGCGTCGGTGAAGTCGCGACCGGCGAGGATGGGGACACCGAGGGTGCTGAAGAAGGCCGGCCCGACTACATTGCTGCGCACCGTGTCCGAGCCGCCATTGGCAACCTTGGGCAGGCGGCCATCTACCATCATGGCGCTATTGTCGGACCACCACGATCCGATGCGTTCCTCCATGACAGTAACCGACTCGACGGCGGGTAAAACGCGCAGCTTGCTCATCAGGTTCTGATAGAAGGCGATGCCTGCGGGAACTGACGGGATATCGGGATTGACTCCGAAGACAACGAGTCCGTCGATGCGCATTCCCAGTGGAGTGTTTTCGAGATTGCGCAGCGTGCGGATCAGCAAACCGGCACCCACCAGCAGGACCACGCACATGGCCATCTGCAGCGCGACGATGATTCTACCGGCGCGCGATTTGCCGGCATCGGAGTTCGAGGTTGCTGCAGAAGTCTTCACCGCAAGTTCTGCGCGGCCGGCAAGAGCTACACGCATGGGCGCGAGGCCGAAGAGCACGGCGGCGACTACAAGAACGCCCATGGTGAAGAGCAACACGGTTCTGTCGGGCGCGAGGCTTGATTCGATCTGCGCCCAATTGGCGAGCAGGCGTGCGGCCATCAGGGCAAATGCCCAGGCAAGCGCACCGCCGGCGGTGACCAGAATCAGACTTTCTGTCAGCAATTGGCGAAACAGTTCGCCGCGTCCTGCCCCCAGTGCCTGGCGCAAGGAAAACTCACGCTGTCTGGCCGCATTCCGCGCGGCGAGCAGCATGGCGACATTCGCGAACGCGATGAGCAATATGAGACCCACCATTGCCATGAGTATGCGTAGCGGATTGCCGTATTGCTGGTCATAGCCAGGGAAGCTCCTGGCATCCATAAAGCTCAGCACGAGCGGTTTTTCGCCTTCCATCGGCGAGCCCAGACCAGTGCGGGACGCGGACCGGAAGACGGGCTGAAGCTGGGCGATGGCCTGGGTCCTGCTTACGCCGGGTGCGAGGCGTCCGATGAGGCGCAGGCACCACCAGGTCGGATTTGAAATATAGATTTTGCCGTCTTCAGGAGGATTGCCCCAGGCATTTAGTTCGCGACGATTCTGCAGAGGAATCCAGAAGTCGGTCGATCCGCCGCCTTCAAGACCTTCAAATCCCTGGGTGGAAACTCCAATGATGGTCATCGGAACGCTATTCACATAGAGCGTCTGGCCGAGAACAGCGGGGTTTCGTGCAAAGCGACGGGTCCAGTAGTTGTAACTGATGACTGCGAGGGATGCATGACTGGCTTCATCCTGTTCGGTGAAGCCCCGGCCGAGGGGCAGGTTGACACCGAGGCCGGAAAAGAATGTGCCGCTGACCATGTCCCCTTCAGCTTCTTCAGGCTGCGTGCCGTAGCGCACGGCTACTTTGCTGTTGGATAGCGGCACAAATGCAATGAGAGGCGAGAGCGCTTTGGTTTGCTTGCGCAGCGCGTCGTAGACGGGATAGGACATTGTCTCGTTGGTGTCGACGGTGCCGGTTCCGCGCGGTGCGTCAGAGGTCCTGAGGTAAACGAGGCGATCTGGATCGGCGACTGGCAGCGACTTGAGCAGGACCGCATTCATGACGCTGAAGACGGCAGTGTTGGCGCCTACGCCGAGCGCTACGGTGAGAATTGCGGTGAGCGCAAAGCCGGGACTCTTGAGGAGTGAACGTATGCCAAAGCGGAGATCGCGTGCAAACTTGTCGAAAGCCTGCCAGCGGCCACGGAGGCGAAACTTCTCCTCGGCGAGGGGAACATTGCCGAACTCAACGCGTGCGCGGCGTTGGGATTCTTCTTCGCTCATGCCTTCGCCGCGCAGGTCGTCGGCTTCAAGTTCGAGGTGGGCCTTAATTTCCTCGGCAAAATCTTCTTCGGTTCTTTTGGACTTGAACATGGATTACGCCTCCTCGCCCTGGGGTTCGGCACCCGGATCAAGAATCAATTCCATTGCGCGCGTCAGCCGCTTCCACTGCGAAGCCTTTTCGTGAAGTTCGGCACGGCCCTTGGCGGTGAGGGAATAGAAGCGGGCTTTGCGATTGTTTTCGCTGAGGCCCCATTTCGCTTGGATCAGCTTTTTGTCTTCAAGGCGCTGAAGAGCGAGATAGAGCGAGCCGTGGTCGACGAACAAGACTTCCTCAGACTGGCGCTGAATGGAGCGCGCCACGCCCTGGCCGTGGCAGGGGCCAAGTATCAGTGTTTTCAGGATCAAAAGGTCGAGCGTGCCCTGAAGAAGAGCGATTCGGTCGTCATTGTTCTCTTGGGTCGGCATACGACCTAAGTATGCGATGCCTTTGGGTCGGATGTCAACCCGAAGGGCAAGAGGAAAGGGTCAAGGTGAGTGGCCGGTTCTTGCCTATGGAAGTTTCGTGAGCTGAGATCCGGAATCGGCCGAGTTGCCCACGACACATCCCCCACAGACAAAAAGGCCCCAATTCATGTGGATCACTGAAAGGTATCGCAATTGATACCAGGGAAATTGCAGTCCAATGGTTTCAGCTTCCACTGAATTATCTTGTCTTTTCCAACGAAGACCGGAATAGTCTCGAATCCTGAAGCAAAGCCCGCTGACGTAACGAGGACATCATATCCACCCTCAGGAAGCACCAGCTTGAAGTCGCCGCGGATGTCGGTGTGAGAGAGCAGTCTTACATTTTCTTCGGGAGGGATACTTCTGCGAACGAAGACGCTTGCCCTTTCGATGACTGCACCCGCTGCATCGACGACATGACCGGTTATCTGTCCGGTTTTGGGCTGTTGTGCCAATGAATGCGAAATGCTCAACATGTAGATCACCGCAACCGCGAGACCAGGGCGCGGACATATCCCCTTGTTTTTCATGTCTGCCATCCTCTCATGTGCCCGCTACGGGACTATGACCGCCGAAGCGGAAGTTTCAACCGCAGATCCTTCCCTTCGCTTCGCTACGTTCAGGATGAGCGTGGTGGTTTACCAGCGTCGGTTCAGCGGAGAGAAGGTGTGTTGGCCAATCCCGGCTGCGCCAGCTTGGGCGCAGGCTTTGTAACGAGGTAGGGTTGCGGTGCCGGAGTTGGCGGATGCGGCAATGGAGGCGGAGGCGTGGTCGATTTTGCCGGCTGTGCGGCTTTGGCCTGCTCCAACGGCGCCTGTTCCGTGTCGCCGGGAAACTGCTCGTCATCTTTGCCGGCGATGGCGGTCTTCATAATCTCCATCCAGATGGGCAACGCGGCGCGGGCGCCGGTTTCTTTTTCGCCGAGGGACTGGCGGCTGTCGTAACCGACCCACACGCCGCATGTGACCGAGGGTGAAAAACCCATGAACCATGCATCGGTAAAGTCGCTCGTAGTTCCGGTTTTGCCGCCGAAGGGATGATTCATCTGCGCAACGGCGGCGCCGGTGCCATGCGCTGTCACTGCGCGGAAGAGCGTCATCATGGTGCGCGCGGTCTGCTGGCTGATGATCTCGTCGACCGCGGGCGCATCTTCCCAAAGCGTGATGCCGTCGGCGTTGGTCACCTTTTTGATCAGCCGCGGCTTTACGCGAATGCCGTCGTTGGGAAAGACGGAGTAGGAAGTGACTTGTTCCTCAAGCGTAATCTCCGCAGCTCCTAAGGCAATGGGCAGGTAGGCCGGGATGTCGGACGTGACGCCGAAGCGATGCGCCATGTCGATGACCTTGTGGATGCCGACGCGGGCCGCAAGCTTTACAGCGGGAACGTTGCGCGATTCGGCAAAGGCGTTGGTCAGCGTCATTGCGCCTTTGAAGTCGTTCTCGTAATCGTGCGGCGAGTAGCTGCCAAAGGTGACGGGGGCGTCGACGATGATGTCATCGGGCTTGGCGCCCTCTTCTATGGCGGTGGTGTAGACGTAGGGCTTGAAGCTCGAGCCAGTCTGACGCTCGGCCTGCGTCGCGCGGTTGAATTCGGAGAGCGCGTAATCGCGGCCTCCGACCATGGCGAGGACATCGCCGGTGGTGTTGTCCATGGCGAAGACCGCGCCCTGAGTCCCGGAATCCTGCTCAAGGGTTGCGTGTTCCGCGCCGTTATCAGTCGCATCGGTGAGATGGACATAGATGACGTCACCGGGTTTCACAAGAGCGTCGCCGTTGCGCTGCCCGGTCCAAGCCCAGTCTGCTGGAAGCAGAGTGACTTCGCTGGTCCCGACGCGCGCTCGAATTTCAAGAGGAAGCGACCGGGTAACCAGTGCGTGCACGTAATCGCCGGGATGTGTTGCAAGCGCCCAGTCTGGATGCTTGTAGTCTTCAAGCGTGTTTCCATTGGCGAGCACATTCTCGAGCTTGCCCTTCCATCCGTGGCGGCGTTCGTAGGCGGCGAGCCCATCGTTGAGTGCTTTGTTGGCAGTTTTCTGCAGATCGAGATCGAGCGTGGTGTCGACGCGCAGGCCGGCTTCGTGCACCTGCTCGGCGCCAAATTTCTTCTCCAGTTCGCGGCGAACTTCTTCCTGGAACCAGGGGGCGACAGACATCTCCGGCTGCGTGATGTGAAGTCCAAGCGGCGAGCGGCGAGCCTGCTCGGCTTGAATGTGGGTGATGATGCCATCGGACTCCATCTCACTAAGGACGAGATTGCGGCGGCGCAGCGCTTTCTCAGGGTTGAGCAGCGGCGAGTAGGCGAAGGGTCCCTTGGGCAAACCGGCAAGCAGCGCGGCCTCGGTGAGATTGAGGTCTTTCGCATGTTTGCTGAAGTAAAACTGCGACGCAGCCTCAAAGCCGTACATACCACTTCCCAGGTAAATCTGGTTGCCGTAGAGCGTGAAGATCTGCTCCTTGGTAAAGGCTCGTTCGATCTGGATGGCGAGATAGGCCTCCTGCGCCTTGCGAGCAGCGGTGCGATCGGCAGAGAGGAAGAGATTTCGCGCCAGCTGCATAGTGAGTGTGGAGGCTCCCTGGGCGCGTCCGTGTGAACGCAGATCGTGCCATAGAGCACCGGCGATGCGGAAGACGTTGATGCCCCAGTGCGAATCGAAGTTCTTGTCTTCGATGGAGATGACCGCCTGCCGGAGAACGGGCGCGAAGTCGTCGTAGTTGACGATGATGCGCTTCTCAAGTGCAAAGGATCCTATGATGCGGCCTTTGCAATCGTAGAGATCCGTCATGGTCGAAGGCCTGTAGCGCTCGAGGTCGTTGATCTGCGGAAGATTGACTGAGAAGACCAGCATGAGACCGGCTAACGAGCCGGTTACGACGGCCAGAAGGAGGAGAACGAAGAGTGCAACCTTGCCGGCAACCTTGCGGCGTCGAAAAAGCGGAGGCGGAACGGGTTCGGGCCGCAGCCGATGGGTGCGGCCAAGGCCGCCGGAATCAGCCGAATGTGCAGAAGGGGCAGCCAACAGGAGCCTCGGCGGCATTCCTCCTGATTCAGCCGCGCCGCTGCGCACGCAACCGAATGGGGATGCCTTACTCCAAGGCTAGCACGCCTGCAGATTAGCTGTCGGCGTGTAGGGATATTCAAGAACCATGCCGTGCAAGAGTGAAAATTACTTTCCCGCTTTAGCTGTTTTTGGCCTTGAGAAGCTCAAGCGCTTTGTTTAGAGGCTCGTCGCCCTTGCTCGGCTGCGGGTTTTCATCGGCGTCCACTTCATCTTCGGCGTTTTGACCCACAATGATCGTCGGCGCAACCGCTTCATCCTGAATCTTCTTGCCGTCAGGACCCTGGAACTTGGCCACTGTGAGCAGGAGGGCCGAACCGTCGGGTAGCTCGATGGTTTTCTGAACCGATCCTTCGCCGAAGGTCCGCTCGCCTACAACATCGCCACGCTTTGCACCCTCGATAGCATCGGCGGTGAGTTCAGCCGCGCCATAAGTTCCGCGATTGACGAGCACTGCAACCGGCGCACTAGTGAGAACCTTCGCGGGGTCAGCAGTAAAGGTCTGACGAGGGAACTTTTGACCTTCGAGAACCGCAAGCGTGCCCTGGCCGACGAAGAAGTTCGCGAGGCGAATTCCCTGCTCGGCATCGCCAGCGGAATCATCACGCAGGTCGAGAAGAATCTTGCGCGTCTTTCCGGCCGCCTTGATTTTGGCAGCGATCTCGTCCACACGTGCCGCGGTGAGGGTGCCGGGTCTCAGGTAGAGGATGCTGGCGTTTTCGTATTGCTGCTCGCCGAACGGGGGCGCGGGGATGATCGTCCGCGTAAGTGTGAGCTTGTCCGGATCCGGTTTGCGCGGACGAACGACGGAGATGGTGACCGTGCTGCCGGCCTTACCCTCGAGGAGGAGGCGAATAACGGCCAGCGAAAGTTCGCGGGTGGAGCTGTCGCCGATGGATTCAATTACGTCGCCGTCGGCCAGATGCTCGTGATCGGCGGGTGAGCCGGGAACCACGGTGACAATGGTCGCATAGCCGTAGCGTTTGGAAACCGTGACGCCGATCTGGGCAACTCCGGTAACAGGGCGATCCTTGTAGATCTTGTACTCGGTTGCGGTGAGAAAGCTCGAGTCGGCATCCAGGGATTCGAGCAGTCCGTGCAGTGCGCCGGTGGTGACCGTATTGATGTTGGGATCGGTGACGTAGTCGCTCTGGATTCTCTTGAGGACCTCAGCGTAGACATGCATCTGGCGGTAAGCGCCATCCTGCTCGCCTCCGGCATGAACGCCGAACATGCCAAACTCGCCCAGCGCGAAGCCCAGACCAAGGGCGGCGAAGATGGTTGCAGCTAAGACAAAGGTCAGTCTCTGAAAGAATCGGGACACACACACCACCAGTAGGACCCCCGAGGAGAAGCGGGCCGCTAATCTTTAGACGCAATGATACCGCAAGGGTGAAGGGAAAACCCGGCAAAGGTATCCAGTTGTATCGGCGGGTCCGTGGGCTGGATGCAAGAACGGCCGAACGCCTTCCTGATGATCAACTATCCGACAGTGGTTTCGCCTGCTGAAATGCTTTCCAGTTCGGCAACGACGCGATCGAGTTCCTCCACGATGCGGTTGGTTCCTGCTGATTTGAAAACCTTTAGCAGCTCGTGGAAGTACCAGAGCTGGTGGTCACGGCTGCGCCGGAAACGCTGCCATACTCTGGGACCGATAGCTCGATACTCATCGAGGATGGTGCGGGCGTTGTAGAGCTTGTCGGCTGCAGAGATGAGCTGAGTCTCAGCCGATTCCCCAGGAAGGCGTTCCAGATAGGCCTTCTTGCGCTCGGGCCAGTCCGCTTTGGATTCGGAGTCTTCGACAAGGCTGTCGGAGAGACCTTCCACCATCCAAGCGACTTCCGCGCCGAAGTTGCAGTGGATGTCTTCGAGGCGCGTATGGCCGCCATGATCTTCGACGGCGTCGTGAAGCAGGGCTGCGACAACCATGTCTTCGGTTACCCGGAACGGCACCTGGCCGGCTTCGCCCATCACCAGCGACGCGACACCGAGCAAGTGAGCCATATACGGAATGCGAGTAGCTTTGCGCCGTTCTATATGCAGATGGCGAGCGTAGTCAATGGCGCGGGAAAACCGGTCAGTGAGATGAAGTTGGTGATCGATGTCGGGGGTTGGCATCTAGTGTTTCCCTTTTCTGCGAAAACGACGGCGTAGGTCCTTGACCAGAACCATTTGCTGGAGGTCGTGGAGCATGGTTTCTGGTTTGAAGGTCTGGTGGCGGGAGGCGGGATCGAACCGCCGACCTACGGGTTATGAATCCGTCGCTCTAACCATCTGAGCTACCCCGCCGGAAGGGGTATGCAGCGGAACAACTGCACCACTCTAGATGATACGGGCGGTTGAATTTAAGGTCAAACCATTGCCTCCAGCATCCCTGTCATCGGCGAGCGGAGATTTCGGTCGCAAAAGGGTTCGGTTTGCTTCGAACCGGTGTGGATCGGCGGGTGGATTGAGCGCGGTTGCTCCTGTAGACTCGCGTGCATGAGCAAGTTACGGATTGCGGGAGTGATTCCGGCGCGGCTCAACTCCACCCGGCTGCCGCGCAAGGTTTTACGCGAGTTGGCTGGAAGGCCGATGGTGGAGTGGGTTTGGCGGGCGGCAGCCGGAAGCGGGCAAATGAACTCCGTGGTGGTGGCGACCGATTCCGACGAGGTCGCCGACGTTTGCCGCGAACGCGGAGTGCCGGTAGCAATGACCTCACCCACGTGTGCCAGCGGGTCGGACCGCGTACGCGAGGTGGCGCGACAGATTGAGGCGGACATCTACGTCAATATTCAGGGCGATGAGCCCACGCTGACGCCAGATTTCTTTGCGCCGCTGCTTGAAATATTTGATCGGCCCGAGGTGCAGGTCGCGACGCTTGCGGTGCGCTGCCCGGCAGACGAAATTCATAATCCAAATGCGGTGAAGGTGGTGACGGCGCTGGATGGCAAGGCGCTTTACTTCTCACGAGCGACTATTCCATACGATCGGGACCAGGCGGGGTTTGCCGGGTATCGGAAGCACCTCGGTATTTACGCGTACCGGAAAGCTGCGCTGGAGAGGTTTGCCGAGCTCCCGCCGGGGTGGCTGGAATCCATTGAGAAGCTGGAGCAATTGCGGCTGCTGGAGGCGGGAGTGGATATTTATGTGGCAGCAGCGCCTGCGGACACGATTGGTGTGGATACAGAAGATGATCTGCAAAGAGCGGAGGCGCTGCTGTTAGAAAGATCCGAGAATTCGTAACAACCAGCCTGGCAGCTATTTGATTTTTCACTCAGATATCTGGTTATCGGCTACTGGCTGGTTTTTGAATTACGCGCAAGAACCGGAGTGTACGCGAATCGAATTTCGGCGACGATCAATCCATGAAGAGCAATGTTCAATTCGCAACGCTGAATACGGCGGTTAAAACGTTCGACGAGAATCGCGCGTGGCAGCAGCTTTGTGAGCGCGATGGCAGCAGTCTATTTTTCTACGCGGTGGCAACTACGGGTGTATTTTGCAGGCCGGAGTGCAAGAGCCGCAGGCCGCTGCGCGAAAATGTACGGTTCTTTGAGAAGGCGGCTGAGGCGCAGGCTGCGGGTTTCCGCCCCTGCAAGCGATGCCGTCCGACCGCTCCGCGCCGTGATCCTTTGGAGCAGATTCGTGCTCGAATAGAGGCGAACCTCGACCGCCCCGTGTCGCTGGCGGAACTGGGGCGCGTCGGAGGGATGAGCCCGTTCACGGTGCAGAGGTTGTTCAAGAAGAAGATGGGCGTGAGCCCGCTGCAGTACCAGCGGTCGCTGCGGGCAGGCCGGCTGCGCGGCGCGCTCAAGCAGAATGGTCGCGTGACCGATGCGATCTATGAGGCCGGATTTGGATCATCAAGCAGGGCGTACGCAGGAGCACAACTCGGAATGACACCGGCACGGTTTGCCAAAGGCGGCAAAGGCGAGCGAATCGGCTGGTGCGCAGCGCGTTCGCCTTTTGGATGGGTGATTGTCGGCGCGACAGAGCGGGGGCTTTGCTGGCTCTCGCTTGCGGAGACAGCGGAAGAGGCGGAGACGGGTCTGCGCGCCGAGTTCCCTGCCGCCGAATTGCGGCGTGATCCTTCGCTATCCCGGCTGGTGAATGCGGCGCTGGCAAGCGTGCGCGATGGATCGGATCTTTCTGAGAGGCGAGACCTGCCCGGAGCGCTTGACCTGCGTGGTACCGTTTTTCAATTGCGGGTGTGGCAGGCGCTGCGGCAGATCCCGCGAGGAGAGACGCGCAGCTACAGCGAAGTCGCGCGCGATATGGGCGAACCCAATGCAACGCGGGCCGTGGCTCGTGCCTGCGCGATGAATCGGGTTGCCCTTGTCGTCCCTTGCCATCGAGTGGTGGGAGTGAGCGGTTCACTTACCGGATATCGATGGGGAGTGGAGCGGAAGCGGAAGTTGCTCCAGGCTGAGCTCGGGTGATTTTCGTGCTTTCCACCTTGCCGCTATAAAACTGCGTCATGAACAGGGCACACCCAACTGCGCACTGACCGAAACTGCGTTCCCAGGTCTCAGATGCGAGACCTGGGGCACCCATTTCCGAAGGAGGACGTTAGACGCGCGCGCCACCGGAGGCTTTGATGGTCTGGCCGGTTACCCAGTAGGAGTCGTCTGAGGCCAGAAAAACGGCGACATCGGCAATGTCTTTCGGTTGGCCGATGCGACCGAGTGGGGTTTCAGCTTCAGTCTTCTTGTGGAAGTCGCTACCGATGAAGCCCGCCGTGTGCGTGCCCTCCGTCTCGATCATTCCCGGGTTGAGCGAATTGACGCGGATTTTTTTGGGCCCGAGTTCGCCCGCCAGGGCTACCGTGATGGAATCAAGCGCACCTTTGGTTGCGCTGTAGACGGATGCCGATGGAATTCCAGCCGCAGCTACTGAACCGATGTTGATAACGCTGCCGCCTTTTGGATTGAAGCTCTTGAGCGCCGCCTGCGTTGTGAGAAGCAGTCCGAGAACATTGACGTTGAACTGTTTGTGGAAGTGCTCGGGCGTAACGGTCTCAAGCGGGCCGAACTCATAGATGCCGGCATTGTTGACCAGGATGTCGATTGGGCCGAGCTGCTTGACGACGGTGTTGACGAGGGGACCGATGGTATCGGGGTCGGCCACGTTGGCCTGCACAGCGATCGCTTTTCCGCCTGCCTGTTTGATTTCATTGACGACTTTTTCTGCGCCAGCTTTGCTGCCGGAGTAGTTGACGGCTACGGCTGCGCCCTGCGCCGCAAGCTCAAGCGCGATGGCCGCGCCAATTCCCTTCGATGCTCCGGTTACCAATGCGACTTTGCCCTGAAGTTTGCTCATAATCTCTGCTCCCTGCCGTGGCGTCATCATTTCGACGTTTCGACAACTATCGAATTGATTAGGGAGCGGGCGGAAGGATTCAGGATGATTCTGGAAAAAATTGCAGGAGTCTACTCGCGGGTTGGGCAGGGAGTGGGGCTCAGGGCCTGAAGGCTTGCGGCAAGAGCCTCGAGAACCCCGGCCTTTATGGAGAGGAAGTGAAATTTGCCTTCGCGACGAACGTCAATGAGCCCACTGGTTTGCAGTTCCTTGATGTGATGCGAAAGTGTGGCGGGCGAGATGGCGAGTGCTTCGCGAGCGTCGGTACAGCCGAGCGGACAGGAGGCGCGGGAGATGCGCTCGAGTAGTTCGAAGCGCTTGGGATCTGCGAGCGCTTTGAGAAGAGCGGTGCGCTGGGCGCGGGTGAGGCGCGGGAGTTTTGCGGAATTGGCCAACGATGGCGATTGCGATGACGGCATGCGGATGCGCTCTTACAGTTGGATGCAATGGTAGCGCAGCGCTTCACTGGGTGGCTATGTGAGCTACGGCAAGCAGGGTCTGGAAGTGGGGCGGTTCAGATTCTTTCTGCAATACGGAGGTTTGAATTTTGCTGAACCCCGCGCGCTGCAGCATGGATTCCAGTTCCGCTTCGCTGAAGCCAAGCCACTCGTCGGCGTACATTTCGCGGGCTTCTTCGAAGCGATGTTTGGCTAAATCGAGAATTGCAATGCGGCCGCCGTGTCGCAGAATGCGCGCCGCCTCTGCGATGGCGTGCTGCGGATGGAGCGCGTGGTGGAGAGACTGCGAGAAGAAAACAAGGTCGACGGAGGCATTGTCGATGGGCACCTCTTCCATATCGCCGAGGCGGCATTCCACATTCTTGACCTGATGGCGGTGCGCCTGCCCGCGGGCGAATTCGATCATCTTCGCGGAGGAGTCCACGGCGATCACCTTCGTCGCGTTCTGAGCCAGTAAAAGCGAAAAGCTGCCGTCTCCGGCACCGAGGTCGGCGATGACCATCGGAGGCATAAGGCGAAGCAGGGCTTCGGCGATGCTCTTCCACGATTTGCCTGGAACATAGTCCTTGCCGAGGCGGCCGGCGACGCTGTCGAAGAAGGCGCGCGTCTTATCCTGGCGCTTTTTTACGACGCGGCGGGCGGTTGTGTGATCGTGGGCGGCCTCGGGAATCTCGGTGGAGGCCTGAGCGAGAAGTTCGTCGATGAAGCTGTGATCAGGAACGGTGGAAGAACGTCGCTCAAGAGCTAAAACCCCGGGTTCTTTTGCGCCCTCTGCGGCACCCCTGATGTCGTGCCCCTTCAAAACGGCCGAGGAATGGCCTTTCAAGGAGCCGGAGGCGTGCATGGGTGATGCGGCGAGGCGATAGAGGCTGTTCTTGCCGATGCGGCGATCTTCGACGAGGCCTGCCTGTTTGAGCTGGGACAGGTGCGTAGAGATGGTGCTCTGGCCCATGACCAGGATTTCCTGTAGCTCGGCCACGGAAAGCTCTTCCGCCTTGAGGAGCAGCAGGATACGCAGCCGGTTGGGATCGGCTACAACGCGAAGAATTTTCACAATTGACGTGGCCATGGGTTTCTGGTACACATCAATATATCACGATGCGTCGATATAAGGAGATTTGAATGGCTTCGTCAACCCTCGAACTGACCGAATACAAAGTTGCAGATCTTTCGCTGGCCGATTGGGGCCGCAAAGAGATTGCGATTGCCGAACACGAGATGCCGGGTCTGATGGCGATCCGCAACAAGTACTCGGCCGAAAAGCCGCTGAAGGGTGTGCGCATCACTGGTTCGCTGCACATGACCATTCAGACCGCGGTGTTGATTGAAACCCTCGTGAGCCTGGGCGCGGAAGTGCGCTGGGCGAGCTGCAACATCTTCTCGACGCAGGATCACGCGGCAGCAGCGATCGCGGTAAGCGGCGTCCCCGTATTCGCGTGGAAAGGCGAGAGCCTCGAAGATTATTGGGATTGCACCTACAAGGCACTGAGTTTCAGGGGCGGCAAAGGTCCCGAGATGGTGGTTGACGATGGCGGCGACGTGACGCTGCTGATTCACAAAGGCTACGAACTTGAGAATGGCGACAAGTGGGTCGATACGCCGTCGGGCAATCACGAAGAGCAGGTGATCAAGGACCTGCTGAAGAAGGTGTATGCAGAGGACAAGCAGCACTGGCACAAGGTTGTGAAGGATTGGCGCGGCGTTTCAGAAGAGACGACCACGGGCGTACATCGGCTCTATCAAATGCTGGAAAAGGGCACGCTGCTGGTGCCGGCCATCAACGTGAATGACTCCGTGACCAAGTCGAAGTTTGACAACCTCTATGGCTGCCGCGAATCGCTAGCTGACGGCATCAAGCGCGCCACAGACGTGATGGTGGCGGGCAAGGTTGCTGTGGTTTGCGGATACGGCGATGTGGGCAAGGGCTGCTCGCACTCGCTGCGCGGCATGGGTGCACGCGTGATTGTAACGGAGGTTGATCCGATCAACGCGCTGCAGGCAGCGATGGAAGGCTTCGAAGTCACGACGATTGAAGACACGCTTGGCCGCGGCGACATCTATGTCACCTGCACCGGCAACGTTGACATCATCACGCTCGATCACATGAAGAAGATGAAGGACCAGGCGATTGTCTGCAACATCGGCCACTTCGACAACGAGATCCAGGTCGACTTGCTCAACGCGGAAAAGGGCGTGGAAAAGCTGAACATCAAGCCGCAAGTGGACAAGTACCACTTCCCCGATGGACATGAGATTTTCATGCTGGCCGAGGGACGCCTGGTGAATCTCGGCTGCGCTACCGGCCATCCGAGCTTCGTGATGTCGAACAGCTTTGCCAATCAGACTTTGGCGCAACTTGACCTGTGGAAGAACAAGGACAGCTACAAGATCAACGTCTATACGCTGCCGAAGAAGCTGGACGAGGAAGTTGCCCGGCTGCACCTGGAGAAGATCGGCGTGAAGCTTACGACGCTCTCGAAGAAGCAGGCAGACTATATCGGTGTGCCGGTGGAAGGTCCGTACAAGCCGGAGTTCTACAGGTACTAACCGAATCACTACCGAGGGGCCGCTCACACGGCCCCTCAATGCTCGAAACAGGCCGACGACCTATGGATTTGCAGCCAAGCTTTTCCTTCGAGTTGTTCCCGCCGCGCACGCCCGAGGGAGTGGCGAAGCTCCCCGCCGCAATCAGTCAACTTGCATCGGTGGGCCCGAATTATTTTTCCGTCACTCACGGTGCCTGTGGTTCCGACCAGGACGGCACATATGACACACTGCTCACGGTTGTAGAGCACACGGGCGTCGATGTCGCGCCACACCTGACTTGTGTCGGCTCGACGCGTGCCAACGTCGCCAGAACGCTCCAGCGGTATCAGGAAGCGGGTGTGAAGCGGATCGTCGCTTTGCGTGGCGACCTGCCGGACAACGCGCGAACGCCGTTTGCGCCCGGAGAGTTTCGCTACGCCAGTGACCTGGTCACTTTCATTCGCCAAACTTGCGGAGACACCTTCAAGATCGAAGTGGCGGCTTACCCCGAGACACACCCGGAAGCTGGCTGCCCCGACGTGGACTTTGACAACTTTCGCCGTAAGGTGGAAGCCGGCGCAGATGGGGCTTTGACCCAGCTTTTCTATAACGCCGACGCTTACTTTGATTTCATGGAGCGTTGTGAAAAGGCGGGCATCGATATTCCCATCGTGCCGGGAATCATGCCCATCACGAGTTTTGAGAAGACGCTGCGCTTCTGTACTTCATGCGGCGCCGATCTTCCACGGTGGGTCCGGCTTCGCCTGGAGCACTTGCAAAACGACAGGACCGCATTGCTGGAATTTGGCTTGAGTGTGGTAACGCGTTTATGCGAGACCTTGCTTCGCAACGGTGCGCCCGGATTGCACTTCTATACCATCAACCATGCCGAGCCAACGCTTCGCCTGTGGAACAGCCTCGCCCTGACAGTGCCGGCGTGAACGATTGCGCGTGCGCTGACATGTCGTAGGATTGCGGGATGAAGCCGCGCGGACGCGAGATCGTCACCTTCCTGGTTTTTGTTTTCCTGTTCAGTTCCCTTCCCTATTTCCTGATGATCTACTCGCATCACGTTGAGACGGGGAACGGGTTGGTTGTGCGCATGATCATGTGGTGCCCGACGGCTGCGGCGTTTGCCACCTGCGCGTTATTCCGGGTCGACACACGCACGCTTGGGTGGAGCTGGCGGCCGGTGCGCTATGAGGCCATGGGTTACCTATTGCCACTGCTCTATGTGATCCCCGTATATTTGCTGACGTGGATCGCCGTACCCGGTTCCATGGCGCTGAAAGACTTCGAGCAGAAGGCCGCCGCATCACTCAGCCTGACGTCCTCCCCGCATCTTGCGTCCTTCGGTCTGATGATCCCCATGCTGGCGACGCTGGGCGTGATCGGAAGCATGGCTAATGCGCTTGGCGAGGAAATCGGGTGGCGTGGATTCTTGCTTCCACGACTCGTTGGCCAATTTGGATTTACGTTTGGGTGCATCGTAAGCGGACTGATCTGGGCGATCTGGCATTATCCGGGGTTGCTGTGGTCTGACTATAACGCAGGCACCAATCCGGCCTATGCGCTCACTTGCTTCACGCTGATGGTGATTGGCGATTCGTTTATTCTGGGTTGGCTGCGGTTGAAGTCGGGTAGCCTTTGGCCATGCGCACTGTTACATGCCAGCCACAATCTGTTTATCCAGGCAATCTTCGATGAGATGACCGCTCAGACCGGGCGAGCCCTTTACTACACCACCGAATTCGGATGCGGGCTGGTGCTTTCGGTCGGAGCGACTGCGGTTTACTTCTGGACGCGACGGGGAGAACTGCGTGACCACTTATCGGCCAGTGAACTCTAGTGTTTGCTGTCGAAGACACTGTGGTAAAGCCGCCAGGTTGCGCTGTGCATCAACTGCGTCTGTTCGGCTTTCAATGCAGCGTAAGAGCGCCTGACGTAAACGTCAAACTGAGGCGGCCAGCCTATGGTGGAGCGGCGCTCTGTGTAGTCTCCGTTGCCCCACTTGGCCAGCACAGCCTTGTAGCCGACTACGTGGGTAACGAAGTCGAGCAGGCATTGGGGCATCCGCTCTTCGATGATAAGGTGCGCCTTCTCAATAATCACCTTCTCTCGAATATCGTTCAGGGGCATGAAGATGGTGTTCATCCAAAGCATCCATTCCTTCATCTCCGAGTCGAGGATGGGCTCGCTTTTCTCCTTACCCTGGCGGTCGAGAAGCGAACGGTAGGCGATGTTGCCGGCTTCGGAGGCGACATATAGAGGTCCGTAGAACTCGTTCAAACGTTTGTTGACGAGCTTCAGCTTGTCGCGGCGGCGGGCCAGCATGCGCGCGCCGAGAATCGTAATCAGGTACCCGGCAAACGCGATGGAGATGGTGAGAACCGCTGCGTTTGAGAAGACGGTCGGAACCGACATGAGATCCATGGCCCCGCAGTATACTCGGGCTAATTTCGGAAGAATGTGATCTCAAGCAGGGCTGCTATGGGGCACTCTTCCGCGTCATTTTGTGTGATGGACCGGTACGAGTTTTGCTTTTTCAGGAACGAGGGTGATCTCAAAGATCTTGGGCCAGAGCTTGCCGGTGACGAAGAGGCGGTTGTTTGTGGCGTCCCAGGCGATGCCATTGAGCACGGCTTCATCGTCCGTAAGTTGGCTGCGCGGCATCAGGCCTTTGAGGTCGACCCAGCCGAGAACGCGGCCAGTCGCCGGCGAAATGCGCGCGATGCGGTCGGCGTGCCAGATGTTGGCGTAGATTTCGCCGTGGATGTATTCGAGTTCATTGAGTTCGGTGACAGGCTTGCCGTTATCCTTCACGGTGATGCGTCGGACCTCGTGGAATGTGTCGGGATCGAAGAAGCGCAGTGTTGGCGTACCGTCGCTGAGGATGAGGTTCTTGCCGTCTTGCGTGAGACCCCAGCCCTCGCCATCGTAATGAAATGTGCGCAACAGTTTGAAGGTGGCGCGATCGTAGACAAAGGCGATGTGCGCCTGCCAAGTGAGCTGGATCAGGGTGCTTTTCCAATCCGTGAGGCCCTCGGCGAAGTACTGGCCGGATACCTCGCGGAGTTGCAGGATGCGGCCGGTTTCCAAATCTTCTTCGCGCACCGAGGAGCGGCCCTTGATGCCGGTGCTTTCGTAGAGATGCCCATCAAGGTAGATGAGGCCTTGCGTGAAAGCCTGCTGGTCGTGCGGGTAGGCGCGGACGATGTGGTAGGTGTCGGCGGCTTGAGCAAACGCGAGCGGTAGGCAGATCAACGCAAGGGCGTTGAGGCGGAGAAAGGCGTAGACGCGCATCGAAATCGATTTTACCGAGTGGGAACGGCTATGGGGTTGCGAGATCGGAAGCAAATTGAACAGCAAGCGTAGGTCCCTCGACTTCGCTCCGGATGACAATCGCATTTGCCGCTCACGTATTGATGAATCCTGGTTAGGGCGCAAGTCAAGGAAAGACGCTAGCTGGCACCGAGGTAGATGAAGCGAAGCGCGAAGAGCACGGCCAGCGTGTAGAGCAGCCAGTCTTGCCTGCGCCAGTTGCCGGTGACGAGATGCAGCACTGCCCAGGCGATGATGCCGAAGCCGAGACCGTTAGCGATGGAGTAGGTCAGCGGGATCAGTATCAGCGTAAGAAATGCGGGCACCGCGACGAGCGGCTCATGCCAGCGAATCTCGGTGATGGTGGCGAGCATCATGGAGCCAACGAGAATCAATGCAGGGGCGGTTGCCGCGGCAGGGACAACGCCGACGAATGGAGCTGCCGAAACAGCAACGAGGAACAGCAAACCGGTCACGATGGCAGTAACGCCTGAACGTCCTCCGGCTGCGACTCCCGCGGTGGACTCGACGTAGCTGGTGACGGTGGAGGTACCAGTCATCGATCCGAAGACAGTTGCCGTGGCGTCGGCGAACAGAATGCGATTGAGGCGAGGAATCGAGTGATCCGCGGCAATAAGGCCCGCTCGTTTGGTAACGGCAACAAGGGTGCCCAGATTGTCGAAGAGATCGACGAAAAAGAAAACGAAGATGATTTCGAGAAGCCCCTTGCTGAGCGCGCCGCGAATGTCGAGCTTTAAAAAAGTTGCGCCGAGCGCCTGGATGCCGCCGCCCTGGTTTGTCCAATGCACCAGGCCGAGAGCCCACGCGATGCCTGTCGTGACCAGCACGCCGATCAGGATGGAGCCGCGGACTTTTTTGATTTCGAGAGCCACCATCAAGGCGAGTCCAAACAGTGAGAGCGCGGTGGTGGGATTGCGGATATTGCCGAGTCCGACGAAGGTAGCGGGATCACTGACCACAAGGCCGGCGTTTCGGAATCCGATGAACGCGATGAAGAGGCCAATGCCGCTGGCGACGGCGGCGTAAAGTTCGTGCGGAATCGAGCGGAGGATCATCTGGCGGATGCCGGCGGCGGTGAGCGCGAGAAAGATGATGCCGGAGAGGAACACTGCGCCGAGTGCAGTCTGCCACGGGATGTGCATCTTGAGGCAGACCGTGTAGGTGAAATAGGCGTTGAGGCCCATGCCGGGAGCGAGCGCAATGGGATAGCGCGCGACGACGCCCATCATGATCGAGCCGAAGGCAGCAGAGAGGCAGGTAGCCGCCGTTACCGCCGGAAGAGGCACGCCTGCTGCGGCAAGGATAGCTGGATTGACGAGCACGATGTAGGCCATCGTAAGAAATGTCGTTATTCCAGCCAGGACCTCAGTGCGCCAGTTGGTGCCAAGAAGCTTGAATTCAAAATAGAGTTCTAAAGATTTGAGCATCGGCAGGTATCCCTAGAAGACCACATGCCTGCCGCATCACAAAGAGATTTATACAGAAAGCAATAAAGATGATCTAAGGAAACTCATGCTGCAAGCTTGCGGGATTTGCGTGTGCGCAGGATCCAATCCATCGATCCGCCCTGGATCACAATGGAGAAGACGACAACGAGATAGGTCGCGCCGACGATCCAGGAACGACCGAATGCCTCCGGCACTGAGAGAGCAAGGGCGATCGACAAACCGCCGCGCAGCCCACCCCAGGTAAGCACGAAGAGCGAGCTGCGGCGCTCCGGCCGGTAGATGCGGGCAATGGCAAGCAAAAGTGCGACCACGCCCAGGCGCACGATATTCACTGAGATGATGGCACTGATGCCCGAACGAATGGCCACGGAATCAAGAGCGACGGCCATCGCTTCAAGTCCGAGGAGGACGAAAAGCACGGAATTCTGTATCTCATCGATGACTTCCCAGAAGCGGTCGATTTGTTCGTGCGCGATACACGTTTCGGGCAGCCGGCGATTGAAGGCGCGTAGCGCAATGCCGGCCACAACTGCCTCAAGCGGTGCAGAGAGGTGGAGCAAGCCTGCCAGAACATAGCCGCCAAAGGCTAATGCGATGGTAAAAAGAATGTCGATCTTGTAGGAGTCGAGCAAGCGCATGAGCAACGAGGTGACAAATGCCGCTCCAATTCCCAACAGAACTGCCCCACCGGCCTGCGCAATCAGCAAGCCGCCAATGTACCAGGGTGTCGGGGCATTGCCCCGAGCGATCGCAAGCATCGTGATGAAGAGCACGGCGCCTATGCCGTCATTGAAGAGCGACTCGCCGGCTAATTGTGCCTGGATGCGCCGAGGGATCCCGGTTCGACGGAGCATCTCAAGGACAGCAATCGGATCCGTCGGGGAGATCAGCGCGCCAAAGATGAAGCATTGCATCCATGGCAACCGGCCACCACTGAGCAGGTGCATGAGAAGCGACACAAGAAGGAAACTGAATGTGGTGCCCGCAATCGACAGAAGCGAAACAATGAAGCCCTCGTTGGCTAATTGATCGAGATCGAGGAGAGACGCACCTGCGAACAACAGCAAGGGCAGCATGCCGTGCAGAATAAGCTTCTCGAAGTCGATCTGCTGCATCAGAGCCGCTGCCCATCGGTGAATCCCGGGATCACGGGTGGCAGCCAAGATAAGGGCGGATGACACAAGCACCATGAGCAGCATGGTCCCGACGGTGATCGGGAGCCGCAACCAGCGAGCGCTCACGAGGCCGAAGATGGCCGCCGTGGCGAACAGCAAGCTCAGGATTGCCAGAGTGCTCATGCGTGCATTGCTCTTTGTGGCGCGTGGATGTGCAAGCCGGGTCTATTCATCGTACAGAAATGGCGAGCAGAACGTTGAGAAACTGTGTGCGGAGCGAAGGTACGCCGAATGCCATTCCTGGCCTGGCAAACGGAGCCTTGCGGCTCCGCTAAAGCAGCTTTGCGGCGTCCTTGGCGAAGTAGGTGACGATGAAATCGGCGCCGGCGCGGCGGATGCCGATGAGCGATTCAAGCATGGTGCGATCGCGTTCAAGCCAGCCTTTTTCAAACGCGGCGTGCAACATGGAGTATTCGCCGGATACCTGGTAGGCGCCGATGGGGACGTCGAAATTCTCGCGTGCGGCGTGCACTACATCGAGGTAAGGCATTGCCGGTTTCATCAGGATCATGTCGGCGCCTTCTTCGAGGTCGAGGTCGATCTCGCGCATGGCTTCGCGCAGGTTAGCGCCGTCCATCTGATAGCTGCGGCGATCACCGAATTGCGGCGCGGAATCGGCCGCCTCACGGAAAGGACCGTAAAAGGCAGACGCGAATTTCGACGCGTAGCTAAGGATCGGGGTGTTGGCGTTGCCGTCGGCGTCGAGAGCTGCGCGAATGGAAGCGACGCGGCCATCCATCATGTCGCTGGGGGCCACAATATCGGCGCCGGCACGGGCGAGACTTGCGCCGGTGCGCGCGAGCAATTCGAGCGAGGGATCATTGTCGACGTCATAGCCGCCGTCTTTGGTCTGGATAACGACGCCGCAGTGGCCGTGGCTGGTGTACTCACAAAGGCAGACGTCGGCAATCAGGACCAGTTTTTTCGCGGCGGAACTTTTCTTGATCGCGCGAAGGCCCTGCTGAACGATGCCGTTGTCATCCCACGCACCGCTTGCTTTTTCGTCTTTACTGTCGGGCAGGCCGAAGAGCAGCAGTCCGCCGATGCCCAGGACCGCGGCCTCTTCGGCTTCGCGAACGGCCTGATCGACGGAGAGATTGAACACGCCGGGCATGGAACTAACAGGACTGCGAACGCCCTCGCCGGGGCGAATAAAAAGCGGATAAATCAGGTCGCCCGGATTGAGCGCGGTTTCGCGAACCAGCGCACGGAGCGACTCGGTACGACGCAAGCGGCGCAGGCGCATTTCAGGAAAGGGCATGTCTAAATTGTAAGCCAGCGTGGATTGCTAGCGAAGTGACGAATCCCCTTGACGAAGGGCCTCGATTCGAAAATACCGATTCGCACGCGCCACATCCTTGAAGATTTGCGCCTTCAACGCTTCGGTTGAGGGCCATTGCATTTCACCGCGCAAACGGAGGAGAAACTCGAGATAGAGCGGGGTTTCGTCGCTGAGATCGACCGGCTCGAAGTCAAGGATATGTGTCTCGACACCAAAACCCGCGCCTTCAAATGTCGGTCGATTGCCAACATTCGTTACGGCATTGAAGCACCTGTCCCCGATGGTCAGCCGTGTCACGTAAACGCCGAACCCTGGGAGAAGGCCTTTGTACGGGGCCAGATTCACGGTTGGAACCAGCAGCTTTGTTCCCACGCCGCGGCCCTTTGCGGGATGGGAGTGCACACCGAAGGCACGGCCCAGCATCCAGCGTGCGCGGCGCACGTCGCCGGCGGCGATCAGGCTGCGCACGGCCGAACTGGAAACGTCCATACCATGCACACGGATAGCCGGATGCACTTGCACAGTGAATCCGAACTCCTCACCGAATGCGCGCAGTTCGTTCACGCCGGCCTTTGCACCGTGTCCGAAACGAAAATTGCTGCCTTCATGAATTCCACGGACCCGAAGCGTGCCGACGAGGAAGTCGCGAACGAAGTCTTCTGCCATTACGCGGGAGAGGGCTTCATCGAAGTGCAATACGAGAATCGCGTCGACGCCGGTGGTGGCCAGCAGCCGCAAACGCTCGGGCAAGAAGGTCAAGAGCCTGGGAGCTTCCTTGGGATAAAGGAATTGTGCCGGGTGAGGTTGAAACGTGATGGCGATCGACCGCATACCGCGCGCGCGTGCCTCCGCCGCGGCAGCGCCCAGTATCTGCTGGTGGCCGCGATGCACACCGTCGAAGTTTCCGATGACGGCAATGGAGGGGCCAAAATCTCGCGGCACCTCATTGAGTGAACGGTAGACACTTACCACGTTGCGATAGAGGCTCATGCGCTCGTCCCCTCCAAATCGATGGGAAAGCTCAGGCCGTCGTATGCCATCCGGATGTTGTCAGGCAGCTTTGCGTTCGTCTCCTCATGGCCCAGTTCGTGAGCAATGTGGGTCAGCCATGTATGTTTTGCACCAATGCGGCGCGCCCACTCCACCGCCTGCTCCACTGTGGCATGGTTCGGATGCGGCCTGTGACGCAGCGCTGAAAGCACCACGTGATCAAGACCATCAAGCAATGCAAAGCTTTCATCTGGGATAGAGCTCACGTCGGTGAGATAGGCATTACGCCCGAAGCGAAAGCCGCTGATCTCCAACTCGCCATGCAGCACCGGTACGCGTTGAAAGTCCACGCCGAACACAGATACGCGTTCGTTGAGCGGCTCGATGTGCACGCGAGGCCGGTTGGGGTAGGTTGCATCTGGCGAGAACGTGTAATCGTAGATGCGGCGCAGGGTTTCCTCGGTCTGCGGCGCTGCGAAGAGGGGAATGTTTCCGCCCTCCCGAAAGACTGTATAGCTCAGCGGCCGCAGATCATCGAGGCCGAAGATGTGATCGGCATGGTCATGGGTATAGAAAACAGCATCTACGCGAGTGAGCTTGTTGCGCAGGGCTTGTTCGCGAAAATCCGGCCCGGTGTCGATCAGCACGACGCGGTATTGGGTGCCATCATGCCATTGCAGCAACACCGAAGGCCGCAGGCGGCGGTCGCGGGGATCCGCGGACGTGCATACGGCACAGTCGCACCCCAGCGTTGGAACTCCCATGGAAGTTCCGGTTCCGAGAAATGTCAGCCGGCCTTCCATTAACTCTAGTGTTTTTCCGGTTTGGGAGGAGGAGCCTGCACGCCTTGCAGCGAGATCATCTTGGTCAACTCAAGAAAGGTCATGCGCAGTTCGAACAGGACGGTATCCAGCATCCGTAGTTCGGTGGCGGTGAGGTTGCCCTTGGTCTTTTCTTCGAGAACACCCAACATGTCGATGCTCTGCCTGGCGCCGATGATGTCGACACGCGGCCGCTGGCCCTCGGGTGTCGCCGCGCCCATCTGCATCAGGGCAGAAAGATATAACTGCTGCACCAGGTGGTCGAATTTTATCGGTGGCTGCGCTCCCATGCTGGGATTCTGCGCGCGCAACAAATCTTCAACGCGTTGCGCGGAAGCTTCATAGGCCGTCGCCTGCTCGCTTTTTTCTTCCGCGGTGGGAGGAGGTGGCATTTCGCCAGCCAGATCATCCTCGGAGGCGTCTACTTCCGATTCCGCTTCAGATGTCCCAGCACTTTCCGTTTCCACCAACTGGGGACCGGCAGACTTCACGGGCTCAGAGGCTGGTTCCGCGGCTTGGGAAGGGGCGCTGTCTTGCTCCTCTTCCTTTTTGATCTTGCGGCGATCAATGACTTCGAATTTCGGCGTGTCGCTCATAATCCAACTTTCCAGTCAATTTCGATCATAAAGCCGGTGGCTTGTCCAGGATCTTTGCGGTTCCTGCAACCGATCCGGCCACATAGGTCAACGGCTGGTTCTTCACTTCGGCTTCGCTGCGCACCATCGCAAGCGCAAACCGGCGGGTAGCTCCATTGAGCGGCAACTCCGTGACGCTTGTGATCGACCCGATCGGCGCGCCATCCAGAAAGAGTTCAGTTCCCGCCTTGGCGAGGGGCCCATCCAGTTCCAGTTGCCGCAAATGCCGGTGCACGTTGCCGCGGGAGCGAATCCGCTCCACAATCTCCTGGCCCAGATAGCAACCCTTGTTGAAATGGAGCGCGCGAGTCTGCGAAGTTTCCTGCGGAAGGTCGCGTTCGGCTATATCGATGCCATAAGACGGAATTCCCTCTGCCACACGAAACGCTTCTAATGCCGCCGCGCCTACCGGAGTCGCGCCTGCGGTTGACAAGGCACGCCACAGCAGCGTCAACCCGGCTATCGGCGTACCTATTTTAAAATGATCGGCTAAGGTGCCGAAATCGTGGTAAATCCGCAAATCATGCCCGTTCCACTCAACACGCTGCCAGGTCATCGGCTCGGTGGGCGCCGGCAAGCCCATTCTTGCAAGCACGTCGCGGGCCTGGGGTCCCGTCAACCCGATGGTCGATTCCGCTGCGGGATCATGCGCCACTAATTCCACGTCATCCATGATGATGAAATGGTCAAGGTGCGAGGTGAGTTTCTCGTACTGGTCAGCCGCGATCACCAGGTCGAGGCCATCGCCCTCACGCCAGATTGTCAGGTCTCCCTGGATACGCCCCTGCGCATTCAGTACCAGGTTCCAGGCACCGCCGTTCTCGGGCAGATCGTTGACGGTGTTTGTTACCATCCCGCTTAACCATCGGAAGCGATCTTCGCCGCGGACGGTGACTCGCCGCATCCAACCAAGATCGTGCGCTGCGGCCGCCGTTGCAAGGGCCGCTATTTCGTTGGCTGGCGCGTCAAATCCATGGGGGGTCATCGCGCCATGGAACTCAACCAATCGGATCGCATTGTGGCCCGAGGCAAATGGTGTGGCAAGCGATTGTGCGGCGAGCGGGGTAGGAAGAACGGTTACGGCTAGGTTCTCGGTCATAGGTGAGCAGTTCGCGAGCGCAGCGCACATTTCCCGAGGAAACTTCGCGCCGCTGCGCTTCCTGATTATAGCCTTGAGATTAGATGCGAGCGTTGCCCATGCGGCAGTCCCAGAAGCCTAAGGAGAGAGAATGAGCAAGCGGCACCAAATCAGCGAGTTAACACGGGATGTCTGCAGTTTGACGGCGATGGTCTGTCTGACTGTCGGCACAGTCGTGGCCGAGGCAGCAGCTCCCCAGGCCCAGCCCGCTCCTCAATCTCCATCGGCGCAGACGACTCCGCAAGACAAATCCGATGCTCAGGCCGCGCAAAAGCCGAAAGAGGGGCCGGCAAAAGGCACGGAAACCCACATCACCCCCGACGAGGCCAAGCAGCTTTTCAGTCTGGTTGACCAACTGCTTAAATTCTCCTCACAGGAATCCGGACTTCCTATCAAGAGCGACGTCAAGCGCCGGCTCACTACTCGTGCAGATGTGGAACGTTATTTAACCGAGAAATTCGATGAAGATGAAGACGCCAAGCGCATGCAGCGCAGCGAGATCGTCCTGAAGAAGTTTGGCCTGCTCGATCGAGACTTCAACCTGAAACCTTTTCTACTGGCCCTGCTGAAGGAGCAAATCGAGGCCTACTACGATCCCAAGACGAAGACGGTGAACATGCTCGACTGGATCTCGGTGGACGAGCAAAAGCCGGTTCTGGCTCACGAACTCACGCACGCTCTTCAAGACCAGCACCTCGATCTCGATAAGTGGAGCGACCAGACGCCTCCCGACGTCTCGCTTAATTCTTCAGAGGACAGCGATCATCTCGCCAAGGATGAGTTCGACACCGCGCGCGAGGCCGTCACCGAGGGACAAGCTACGGCTGTGATGATGGACAACATCCTCAAACCCATGGGTAAGAGTCTGATCGGAGATCCGGAGATAGTGGACTTCATCAAGGGTCAAATGGCCGGTTCAGATAACTCCCCTATGCTCGCCCGGGCCCCGCTGCTGCTCTCAGAGTCGCTGCTTTTCCCTTATCGGGAGGGCCTTAGTTTCGAGCAGGACGTGTGGATGGACCGCGGTCAGACAGCCGCGTTTACGGGAGCTCTTGACCGCCCTCCCTCCTCCTCCTGGGAGATTATGAACCCCAGGGAATACGAGCAGGGACACGTCCCTGCGGTTCCCTATCTACCGGATATCCATCCTCTTGTCGACAAGACTTACCGCCCGTACGATATCGGGCAGGTAGGCCAGCTCGATCTGCATATCCTTGCCGGACTTTTCGGGGGCGATAGCGCGGCGCGCGACTTGACGCCGGCCTGGGATGGAGGCATCTATTGGGCTGGCCAGCGTTTGAACGCCACCCCCGCCGAACAGGCCAGCACGAAATCCATTTCGCTCTTCTACCTTTCCGTATGGAAGAACGCAGCCTCGGCCCAGGCGTTCGCGCATTTGTATGCGGACGAGTTGGGGCGTAAATACTCGGGTCTAAAACCGGAGAAGACTGCTGCCCAGATTTCTGATAATTCCGACGGGACCGTGGAGCAAGCCTACAGCACCAGCGAAGGGCCGGTGCTAATTACCCGGCGCGGCAAATTGGTGTTCGTCTCAGAGAGCTTCGACATGCCCCTGGCCCACAGTCTTGCCACGCTCATACTTGGTGCGCAGGGCAGTGGTCCGCTGCAGTCTGCGTCTGCTGGCAGGCCCTCCGGCGCACGCTTTCAGCCTGCCGGTTTTGTTCCAGACGAATCCTTAACAGCGCCGGTGGTGCGATTGCTATCGAGTTGCGGGGTTACCAAAGCCGCAGTCGACGCTGTACTTCAGGCCGCTCATCCCGACGCTCTGGTTCCTTTCGGTCGGAGGTGAGAGCAGTTTGGGCTTGAATTCGATCGGGAACTCTGCTGTTCTGTCTCAGAGTCCCCGCATCGGAGAATGATTATGAAGGCCCTTCCTGTTTTGGTGTTCTGTGCGGTTGCCTTGACGCGTCCCGCATTAGGACAGGCTTATGGAGAATCGATCCAGCTGAGCCAGCCCGCAGTTCGAAACACCGGCGCAGCCGCTTCCGTGCCTGCCGCCCCGCTGAATAATTCGCGCTCCGGTCTCCCGCAGCAGAGTGGCGTACACGTGTTGAATGACACGTATCGTGGCCTTCCCGATTGCCATTGCGCACAGCCTCCGCTGTTCTTGCCGAGCCCACGAGAAGTGCCTCCAGGCACGCAGGTCGTCCTTTCCAGCTCGAGTCCTACGGCCGTTATCTACTACACGACGGATGGCTGGACCCCCACGGAGTCGTCAATGCAGTACCACGATCCCGTCGTGATCACGGGGAACATGCAGATCCAGGCTTTTGCACAGGAACCCGGGAAAGCGCCGAGCCCCATCGTAGCGGCGAACTACACGGTTAACGGTCCCGCACTCCCGCTTCCGGTGGACGCCTCTGTCTCAGGTTTAATCGTGACCAAGGGCACGCAGATTCGCTTGCAGACCGGCAACCGCGTGACATCTGAAACTGCGAATGTCGGCGATCAGTTTTACCTCCTGCTCGATCAGAATCTCCTGGTCAACGGGAAAACCGTAGCTCGGCGCGGCATGTCTGTGGAAGCCAAAGTCACCTCCGTTCGCCACGCGGGGCAGAACGGTAAGTCAGGTGTCATCGTCTTCACCGTAACTGCACTCATCGCTCACGGAGTCACGATTCCGTTGAGTGGAACGTATACGCTGGTTGCGCCAGATGTGGGGCTGGAACTGAATCACATCGCGGACACAAATTTGGTGCACGTAGCGGGCCCGATGCCCCCCGGCAATGAAGCAAAGATCCAGCCAGGTATGATGCTCACCGCTTCTGTTGCGACAGACACTTCGATAAGCCAGTAAGGTTCAGCGGGAACTCGACTACGGCGAGCTGTCTTTGCTCGCCTGGGCTGCAGTTTCTTCGGCATCTTTGTAGACCACGTATTCGTCGAGCAGAACCGAAACCAGCACCGCGGTGGGAACGGAGACGATGGCTCCGAGAACACCGCCGAGTGCCGAGCCAATCAGCAATGCTACGAGAATCGACAAACCCGGAAGACCGACGCGTGTGCCCATGATCCGTGGAACCAGGAACGAGTTCTCAACCTGGACCCAGATTAAGTAGAAGATCGCGATGCCCAACACGCGTGTCCACGAGTCAATGGCCGCGACCAACAGGGCCAGTCCGATGCTGGCGGCGGCGCCGATCACGGGGATGATGTTTAGCACGCCGGTTAACACTCCGAGCGCATAGGCGTATCGCACGTCGAGCATTACATAGACGATGGTGCTGGTCAGCCCAAGGATCAACATGAGGCTTCCCTGCCCCAGAAGCCATTGGCCCATTCGCACTTCCGCGCGTTGCAAAGCCGCATCCAGCCGCGGCCGCTTGTCCTTGGGGAAAAACGACAGGCCCCATCTATAAGCCACGTCTCCTTCAAGAATGAAATAAACCGTCAGGATAAGACCCATGGCAATGCTGAAGACGGCGCTTGCCCAGTTTTTGATCGACAGCAGCAGATACGTGGCCGCATTGCTGATGAAGTCCTGGATCTTGGCGCTGATTTCAGCGGTGTTCACCCGGTCAGCGAAAGGAATGTGCTTGAGCTTGTCAAGGAAGACGGGCAATCGCGACGGCATGTCCTGGCTGAACTTCTGCAAATCGCGAATCACCGGCGGAAAGGCGAGAAAACCGAATGCCGTCAGGGCGCCTGCAACCGCGAGCATCAGGATTAGGATGGCGCGGCCCTTGAAAGGCTGCCATCGCCCCACTCGAAAGCGGGAAGTCGCGCGCACGACCGGTGCGAGCACCACTGCGGCCAGGGCGCTCACATAGAGCAGAAGCAGCACGGCACGCAACTGCCACACCAGGTAGCAGACCACGGCCAGTCCGAAGGCAAATACAATATCGCCGCGTAGATCGCGACCGTTGCCCTCGCCTCGATTCCTTTCCGCGTTCGTCCCTTGCCTGATAGGAAGCCCTTTCCGCTGATCCGTCCTCAACCTGCTTGTTACTCCCTGTTCACATGTGGGTATCCCCGCGAACAGTTCTCAATTCGCGGCGTTGGCCAATTTCCAATTCTGGTTCATTTGTCTCCGCCCAGGATCGAACCGAGCACTCCGCCCAGAACCGCTCCAGTCGCAGTATTGCCGACCTGGCGGCTATCCATCTGCGGCAGGTACTCGCTGATCTGATGCGCCAAACGCGAGATGGGCAGCGTCTGCAGCCAAACCGATCCCGGACCGGTGAGGACCGCCAGGAAGATGCCGTCACCTCCGAAGATCATGTTCTTGATACCTGGAACCATCGTGATCTGGAAACCCATGGTGGCGTGAAACGCGCCCACATGGCCGGGATGCACCAGCAGCACCTCGCCGGGGGCAAGATTCTTCATGACCAGTTCGCCAGAAAGCTCGAGCCAGGCGGTGCCGACACCGCCGATTCGCTGAAGCATAAAGCCGCTGCCGCCGAAGATGCCCGCGCCGAGCGATTGCTGAAATCCGACGCTGATCGTTACCTGCGGTGTCGCGCACAAAAAGCCGTGGCGATGCACCATATACTCTTGTCCAGGGCTCACCTGAACGGGCACGATATGTCCCGGCACCTTGGTCGCAAACGAGACCTCGCCGGGATACTGCACCGCGCGATATTCGGTCATGAAGAGGCTTCCGCCGCCGGCTACACGCTTCAGAACACCAAACAGCCCACCGCCGCCGCCCATCTGCGTATGCGTGGTCATCTGGATGGAGCCGGTCATCCATGAGAGCTCGCCGCTTTCAGAGAAGACGGTCTCGTTAGGGTCCAGTTGCACATCGAGTACTGGCATGGTGGTGCCTTGAATCCGGGTCTGCATGCAAACCTCCTGTCGAGGACAGTGTACCCGGTCATGTACGCGATGCGACGCTGATCTGTTCCACGTTGAGGTGGAATCGGAACGGTCCTAGCACGCTTTTTCCTCGTGCTGGCGCGATATTTTTCGCTACTCGACCGTCTTGAAGCTCGTCTCGGCGGCGGCCAGCGAACTGCCCCCGAGCCAGATGTCGTAGGTCGTGGCTTCTACGGTCTTCTTGAGATCCGCGCCGTAGAAGTTCAATTCATCGAATCCCAGTGGGAAGGTCACGCGCCTGGTTTCGCCGGGCGCCAGCGTTACGCGTTTGAACCCCTTCAGTTCGCGGAGGGGCTGCTCTACGCTGGCTTCAGTGTTGCGAAGATAGAGCTGCACCACCTCGCTGCCAGCCACGCTCCCAGTGTTGCGCACATCGACGCTGACCGTGACGGCAGGATTGTGATTGTCCACAACCTCACGCACTGGAACCTCGCTGCGATCCACTGTCGGTTTGGTGTAGCTGAAGCGCGTGTAACTCAGTCCCCAGCCGAAGGGAAACAGGGCCGAGTTCTGCTCATCCATATACCGCGAGACAAACTTCTCAGCCGCGTCGCGAGGCATGTGGCTCAAATCGCCCCGGGCGGGCCGCCCCGTAGGCGTCTGAGCGTAGTAGAGAGGTTCCTGACCGACCGCGCGGGGAAAGCTCGACGGCAACTTACCAGACGGATTCACGTCGCCGAACAACACATCCGCGACAGCCGGACCTGCCTCGATACCGGGGCTCCAGCCTTCCAAAATTGCGGGCACGTGTTCGGATGCCCACTTGAGTTGCAGCGGCCTTCCTGCCAGAACCACCAGGATCACCGGCTTTCCCGTGGCCACCACGGCCTCCAACAGCTTTTCCTGGTTTCCCGTGAATCCAAGATGAACGCGGCTGGCGGCTTCCCCCTCCATCCAGTTGGTTGACTCGCCAAGGGCGAGGATAGCAATATCCGACTTGCGCGCCGTCTCTACCGCCTCGCCAATTGTCTTCTCATCATCCGGAAGGGTCTCATCTACGGTCTTGGCGGCCCCGGTAAAGGTCACGCTCTTGAGAGTTTTCTCTTCATCGCCCGAGAGCAATCCGCATCCCGGCGCATACAGCATCTTGTCTCCCAGCCGGTCACTGAGCGCCGACTTGAGTGTGATTACGTCTTTGGGATTGCCAGCGACGGTCCAGGCTCCAAGCAGATCCAGGGCGTCGTCTGCCATCGGTCCAATCAACGCCACCTTCTTCGCCTTCGCGGTTAGAGGCAGCAGTGCTCCGATGCCTTCGACTGGATCGTTTTTGAGCAGTACCATCGTCTCGTCCGCCACTTTGCGCGCAGCTTCGCGACGCTCCGGCGTCGGAGTGTAAGCAGGCCCGACGTTCGCATACGGATGATCGAAGAGACCGAGCGCAAACTTCACGCGCAGTATCCGCCGCACTGCTTCATCGACGACGCTTTCCGGGATTTTGCCGGAGCGGACCTGCGCAGCAATCTCCGTTCCGTAAAGGTCGCCCTCCATATCCATGTCGGTGCCAGCCTCGAGCGCTTTGCGCGCCACTGTCGCCGCATCGCCGATCGAGTGGTTCTTTAATTCGGAAACCGCGCCCCAGTCCGACACCACAAAGCCATCGAAATGCCACTCTTTCCGCAGAATCTGCGTAAGCGTCAATGGATTGGCGGTGGCGGGAACTCCGTTGATGGAGTTGAACGACGTCATCACCGTCGCCACGCCGGCATCGACTGCTGCGCGATAGGGCTTCAAATAAACCTGCCGCAGTGTCAGTTCGCTCATGTCTACAGCGTTGTAATCACGACCCGCGATCACCGCGCCATACGCAGCGAAATGCTTCACGCAAGCAGCGACTGAATCCGGCTTCGATAAGTCGCCTTGCTGATATCCCTTGACCCACGCACGCGCCAGCGCTGAGCTCAAATAGGGGTCTTCGCCATTCGACTCGATGATGCGCCCCCATCGCGGATCGCGCGCAATGTCCACCATCGGGGAGAATACCCACGCGATACCGTCGGCGCGCGCCTCTTCTGCGGCAACTCGCGCGACCGTCTCTGCCGCATCCGGATCCCAGCTAGCCGCCACGGCCAGCGGCACGGGAAACGTAGTGTGATGTCCGTGAATCACGTCAAGTCCGAAGAGAATGGGAATGTGCAACCGCGATTTCTCCATCGCGATGTGCTGATAACGATTGGTCCGTTCGGCTCCCACTACGTTGAGCATCGACCCCACCTGGCCTTTGGCGACCAGTTCGTCATACGTCAGGTTTGAAGCCGAAGGTCCGGTTGCAAATCCGGCGGAGTATTGCACGGTCTGCCCGATCTTTTCCTCGAGTGTCATCTTCTTCAGCAGCGCCTCAACCCGGGCATTGATCTCCTTCGAAGCCAACTGAGGGTTCGGCGTCGAAGGAGCCTGACCGGAGGCGGGAACTGCACCAAAAACGTCAAGCAGCAGCGGAAGGAGGGCGTAGAGAATTGCGTATTTTCTCAACTTCGGCATGACCGGAAATGATAAACCGTTTGAGCCGCACTAGTCAGAAAACGATGCGCAACCGTCGACTGTGGCTGTTGTCTCGCGATGCACGGGGCTGTACCGGTCTTAACGACAAGCTCCAAAATGCTCTACTCTTTGAGTTGGATCGAATGTCGCGATTTTTTAGCCATTTCCGGAAAGCTGTGTTTCTGGCTCTCGAGCACGATGTGCTCAACACAGCCAAGGCTGCCGCATACTCTGGCATGCTAATGTTTTTCCCCGCTTTTATCGTGCTCACCGCCCTCATTGCGAAGGTGCCTGAAGGCCCTACAGTCGTCGGTGAGATCCGTTGGGTCTCGGGACAGATCCTTCCTGCGGACACCGTGCGTCTGATGCTCTCTACCATGCAGGCGCGCAACCCGCATCCGGCGCGCCTCATTGTCTCGGGCCTCTCCCTCAGCGTCTTCGCTGGACTGGGCCTGATGCTCACTCTGATGGAGGGGTTTCGCCGCGCCTATCGTCTTCCGCGCAACGAGTGGAGATTCTGGGAACGGCGGCTTCGAGCGCTGTTTCTTGTCGTGATCGTTCTTGTTCCACTCGCGCTCGCAACTCTGCTGCTTGTGTTCGGGCGCGCAATCGAGCTTTGGATGGTCTTGAAAGCTGGCCACGAGCTCCGTCACCTCGTGCTCGTGCTGTGGCGGATGGCGCGCTGGACGCTCGCGTTAATCACGAGCCTCACTGTACTCGGCGCGCTCTATCATTTCGGAACGAAGCGCAGAGAACACTGGCTGCACGTGCTGCCGGGCGCAGTGGCTGCCAGCGCCGTATGGTTTCCAGCTACGCTGGCTTTCGGCTGGTACGTTACCCGCATCGCCGACTACACCATCTTCTACGGATCTTTCGGTGCGGGGATCGCTACGCTGGTGTGGCTCTACCTCACGTCGTTCAGCGCGCTGCTGGGGGCCGAACTCAACGGAGTTTTCTTCCGCGAGCGCAATCAGCGCTTCTATTAAACGCCTCTATTTGCGCCAATCTTCGTCAGTGATGAGCCGCACCGACTGAATTGCCTTCGCGGCAGCATCATGGTTCGGGAGACCCTGCGCGCTCAGCCGACTTTGTATAATGAAGGCGACCGCTCACATACATCCCCGTTCTCTATACCGAACCTCTCTGGAGTCATACATGCCGTTCGTTGATACGAACCTGAACGCAAATCCTATCCAGCGCCGCGCAAAAATTGTTGCCACTCTCGGTCCCGCATCGAACACCGAGCCCGTTTTTCGCGACCTTGTACGCGCTGGTATCGATGTCGTGCGCCTGAATTTCTCTCACGGCACCCATGAAGAAAAACTTGCGCTCATCCAAATGATTCGCAAAGTAAGCCGCGAGGAACATAAACCGCTCTGCATTCTCGGCGATCTGCAAGGCCCCAAAATCCGGACCTCGAAGCTAAAGGACCACCAGTCAGTTCTTCTCAAGGCCGGTCAGCGGCTTACCATCACTCCGCGCGAAGTCCCCGGCACCGCATCGCTGGTAGGCACCACATTCAAGACTCTTGCTGAAAATGTCGAACAAGGCTCGCGTATTCTGCTTTCCGACGGACTGATCGAATTGCGGGTGCATGAAGTTATCGGTGCAGACGTTGTGTGCGAGATCATCAACGGCGGCATGCTGGGCGAGAACAAGGGCATCAACCTGCCGGGTATTCCCGTCCGCGTTCCATCGCTGACCGAAAAAGATTCGCAGGACCTCGAGTTCGCGCTAAAGAACGGTGTCGATGCCATCGCGGTCTCCTTTGTCCGCACTGCGGAGGACGTTCGCCTGGTGCGCAATCGCGTTTCGGCATATGGCAGCGAAACCTGGATCATCGCCAAGCTCGAAAAGCCGCAGGCAATCGAGCACCTCGACAGCATACTGCAGGCCGCTGACGGCATCATGGTTGCGCGCGGCGATCTGGGCGTGGAAGTTCCACCGGAAAAGGTTCCTGCAATTCAGAAGCACATCATCCGCCGCGCGTCGGAGTACTTCAAGCCGGTGATCACGGCGACGCAGATGCTCGAGTCGATGATTGAGAATCCGAGGCCTACGCGCGCCGAGGTGTCCGATGTAGCCAACGCTGTTTACGACGGAACCGACGCCGTGATGCTTTCCGGTGAATCAGCCGTTGGCAAGTATCCGATCGAAGCCGTCGCCATGATGGGCCGCATCGTCAGCGAAGCCGAACGTCACATCAAAGAAGATCACCTCAATGAGCCGCGCATTTCGCAGACAAGGCTTTCGATTGCCGAAACGATCTGCGAAGCGACCGCACATGCCGCCGATGATCTGGATCTGCGCGGCATCGCGCTCTTCACTGAATCAGGAGCCACGGCTCGGCAACTGTCCAAGTACCATCCCACGGCGCCGATCTTCGCGCTCAGCCCGGTTGATCTCACCATCAATCGCCTGAACCTGCTGTGGGGCACAACACCGATTCGCTGTCCCAAGGTCAATTCGACCGAGGCACTGGTCGATGTTGCTGAAAGCTTGCTGGAACAGCATGGCTATGTGCGAAATCGCGAAGTCATTGCGATCGTCGCCGGAACGCGTACCAAATCCGGATCAACAAACTTCCTGCGCTTGCATGTGCTGGGCGAACATAACCAGGAGGGCGTGCGCTTCTTTGCTCCACACGAAGAGGAAGTTGTGCCAGGGCCTGAATTAGCGCCTGCAACACCTGCGGCAAAGCCTAAGCGCGTCGCAAAGGCCGCCAAAGGTACAGGAAAGCGCCGGTAAGCTGGATTCCGTTTCAATGAAGAATGCCACCTCGTTCGGGGTGGCATTCTTTATTGCGGATTTTGGTTTGAGCCCGTCGTGAAACGCCAGGTTCCGGAAACGGGACCCTTCGACAAACTCAGGGCAGGCTCTGGTACACCTATGTCCGTGCTTCCCACCCTTGCTTCGCAAGGATGGGGCACCGAGTCAGGAGGTGAGTGGAGGTCTGTTTACTTTTGCGCTAATTGGCGGAGAACGTAGAGCAAGATCCCGCCGTGTTCGTAGTATTCGATCTCCTGTGGCGTGTCGATGCGCACCTTGGCGTTGAAATCCTTCGCGCTTCCGTCGGCAGACTTCGTCTTGACCTTGAGCGTGCGTCCGTTCGCGAACTTCGATTTCAGCAGGTCGGTCAAACCGGCGAAGTCGTACACTTCTTCGCCCGTCAATCCCAAAGACTCCACATTCTGCCCTTCTTCAAACTGCAAAGGCAGAATGCCCATCCCTACAAGATTCGAGCGATGAATGCGCTCGAAGCTTTCAGCGATTACCGCACGCACGCCGAGCAGATTCGGACCCTTCGCTGCCCAGTCGCGTGACGAGCCGGAGCCATATTCTTTTCCCGCGAGAATGACCAGCGGCACTTTTCGTTCGGCGTACTTCACGCTGGCGTCGAAGATGGACATCTGTTCGCCTTCAGGCAGCAGACGTGTGACGCCGCCCTCGGTTCCGGGGGCAAGTTTGTTGCGCAGGCGCACATTGGCAAATGTTCCGCGCACCATGACTTCGTGATTGCCGCGTCGCGATCCATAGGAGTTGAAGTCCGCTGGCTTTACGCCATGCTCGGCAAGATACTTTCCAGCCGGACCGTTGGCCTTGATCGAACCTGCAGGCGAAATGTGATCCGTCGTCACCGAGTCACCGAGCACCGCCAGCACACGCGCGCCCAGAATGTCGGTGACCGGAGCCGGTTGCCTCTTCATGCCATCGAAGTACGGCGCCTGGCGGATGTAAGTTGAATCTGGCTCCCACTTGTAGACGTCGCCGGTGGGGAAGCTCAGTCCTTGCCAGCTCGCATCGCCGTCGCTGACGGTCGCATATTCTTTGCGGAAACTTTCGCTGCTAAGACCTTTGTCGATGGCTGCCGCAACTTCCTGTTGGGTCGGCCAAATGTCCTTGAGATAGACGGGCTTGCCCTGCTGATCCCTTCCCAGCGGTTCAATATCGAAGTTGTGACCGATGCGGCCAGCCAGCGCGTATGCGACCACCAGCGGCGGACTCATCAGGTAGTTCGCGCGAACATCAACATTCACGCGGCCTTCAAAGTTGCGGTTGCCGCTGAGCACGCTGACTGCGACCAGGCCGTGCTCGTCAATCGATTTGGAAACATCGGCAGGCAGCGGACCGGAGTTGCCGATACACGTGGTGCATCCGTATCCAACGACGTTGAAGCGTAGTTTTTCGAGGTATGGCAGCAGGCCTGATTTCTGGTAGTAGTCCGTGACCACGCGTGAGCCCGGCGCCAGCGAAGTCTTCACCCACGGAGGAACCGTGAGTCCTTTCTCGACCGCCTTCTTCGCCAGGATTCCCGCCGCCATCATTACGGATGGATTCGAGGTATTGGTGCAGCTCGTAATTGCGGCGATTACAACCGAGCCGTGATCGAGATACCTGTCGGGATCGACGTTGTAGCGTTCTTTTACGGTGGTCGTCACGTGCATTGGGGTTTTGTCAGCCAGGGCGGTGTCCATCACAACGCTGCGATCCCAGGTTGCCACGGTGCGCGTGCCCAGCGGCTTCGCCGTCGGAGCCAGCAACGAGGGCAACTGCATGGCAAAGCTATCCGCCGCATCCTTCAGCAGCACGCGATCCTGCGGACGCTTCGGGCCAGCAACGCTTGGCTCGACAGCGGCAAGATCCAGCTCCAAGGTCTGCGTGTACTCGGCTTCGGGAGACTTTTCCGTGTGAAACAGATTCTGCTCTTTGTAATAGGCCTCCACCAGCGCGATCTGCTCGTCGCTGCGGCCTGTGAGTTTGAGATAGCGAAGCGTCTCCGCATCTACCGGGAAAATTCCGCAGGTCGCGCCGTACTCGGGAGCCATATTGCTGATCGTTGCTCGATCGGCCAGGGGCAGAGCGGCGATTCCCGGCCCATAGAACTCAACGAACTTGCCGACAACACCGAGCTTGCGCAGCGCCTGGGTCACGGTCAGTACCAGATCGGTTGCAGTGGCGCCCTCGCGCAGTTTGCCGGTCAGCTTGTAGCCGACGACTTGCGGAACAAGCATGCTGACGGCCTGGCCGAGCATGGCGGCTTCGGCCTCGATGCCACCGACGCCCCAGCCGAGCACGCCCAGGCCATTGATCATGGTGGTGTGCGAGTCGGTGCCGACCAGTGTGTCTGGATACGCTTGCAACTCGCCGTTGACTTCTGTCGTGAATACCACGCGGGCAAGGTATTCGAGATTTACCTGGTGACAGATGCCCATGCCTGGCGGCACTGCGCTGAAATTGCGGAAAGCTGTCTGGCCCCATTTCAAAAACGCATAGCGCTCGCGATTGCGCTGAAATTCCAGCAGCGAATTTGCTTCGTAGGCCTGGGGAGTGCCGAATTCATCGACCTGGACGGAATGATCGATTACCAGCTCTGCGGGTACAAGCGGATTGACGCGTTCGGGGTCGCCGCCCAGGGTCTTGATGGCGTCGCGCATCGCACCGAGGTCAACGATCGCAGGGACACCGGTGAAGTCCTGCATCAGCACGCGCGCCGGCATGTAGGCGATTTCGCGGCTGGGCTCGGCCTTGGCATCCCACTTGGCGAGGAACTCGATGTCGGCGGCGGTCACGTTTACGCCGTCTTCGCGGCGCAGCAGGTTTTCAAGCAGGATCTTCAGGCTGAATGGCAAGCGGCCCAGGTCGAATCCGCGCGCGCTCAACGCAGGCAGGCGGAAGATGGTGTAGGTCTTGCTGCCCGATTTCAGAGTGCCACGGCTATTGAAGGTGTTCATCAGGGGACCTTTCTATCCGCTCACGGGCGGATCATCAGACAATCTCATTGGCGGAAGTTGCGCCGCGAGAACTCCTCCGAGCTGCGATTACGCGCGGCTCAGGGGCAGAAAAATCAATGGCAATAAGATTACTCAGCTGGAAGAGTTGCGTCCACGATCGGGGCGCCCGCGCCGGAAGCGCTTGAGCAGAGGAGTCGAAGAAATCCGGGCTGCTGCGCGATTAAACATACTGGTCGCACAGATTTTATCGCGCTGACCACATCCCTGGGAACACAAAGATACCTTGTCACCTAACCCAAATCTCCCCAACGCTTGCACAGTCCCGGCTCAGCCACTACGCTCAATCCGTAACCAGGAAGGGCATCCATGCGCACACACGCCGCCCGCATCGCGTTCTTCGTTCTGCTTCTCACCAGTATCAACGCCTTTAGCCAAACCAATTCCGCGACAACGCCCCCCGCCTCCCACTGGCCGACGCAGGATGGCAATGTCAGCTTGTCCAACTTTCGCTTCGGCACAGGCGAGACTTTGCCTGAGCTCAAGCTGCACTACCTGACGCTGGGCACACCGCATCGCAACTCGGCAGGGCATGTGGATAATGCTGTGCTGCTGTTGCATGGGACGGGCGGGAATGCGCATTCGCTGCTGAATCCTGTCTTCTCGGATGTGCTGTTTGTGCCGGGTGGCATTCTCGACATCCAGAAGTACTTCATCATCCTGCCGGACGATATCGGCCACGGCCAGAGTTCGAAGCCGTCGGACGGGATGCGCATGCACTTCCCCGCTTACGACTACGACGACATGGTGCGCAGCCAGCGCATGATGCTCGACCAGATGAAGGTCGATCATCTGCGGCTGATCCTTGGCACGTCGATGGGCTGCATGCAGGCGTTCGTGTGGGGCGAGACGTATCCGGGCTTCGCCGACGCGCTTGCGCCGTTCGCATGCCTGCCGGTGCAGATCGCGGGCCGCAATCGGATGATGCGCTACATGAGTATCGAGGGAATCAAGCTCGATCCGGCATGGAAGAACGGCGACTACAGTACCGAACCGGTGCAAGGGCTTCGTCTCGCCGACACGCTCATCCTCGTCATGGGCTCGAGCCCGCTGCAGATGCAGAAACTGGCCCCTACGCGGGAGGCTGCCGAGCAGTATGTCGATCGTTACTGGGCGCGTCCCGCTCCCGACGCGAACGACATGATCTATTACCTCAATGCCAGCCGGAATTACGATCCCAGCCCGCGCCTTGAGAGCATTACGGACTCGGTTCTCTGGATCAACTCCGCCGACGACTACATCAATCCGCCTGAGCTTGGCATTGCCAAGAAGATGGTGAAGCGCATGCCGCATGCGCGCTTCATCCTCATCCCGATCAGCGATCAAACCCGCGGACACGGTACCCACACGGCCGCCGCGGTCTGGAAAACCTACCTTGCGGAGTTCATGCAGCAGACCGAGCCCAGACCATAGCAGCAGGTGTGCCCAAATACCCTTCGATCGCATTAACGGCGACAAACCCTGCCAAGTCCGATCGTTGCGGCATCCTCTATACTTAAAATGCGGTCTTTCTGCTGAGGTCCCCCAAGAATTGAGTTACTGGATTGGATTGGCAGGGCTTTATTCGCGCTTTCTGGCTTGGCTCGCACGCCGCGTGCCCAATGAACGGCAACGGCTACTGGCGCTGACCATCCTTGCCGGAGGCGCCTGCGGACTCGCTGCGGTGGCGTTTCACCTTTCCATCGGATGGCTCGAAAATCTCCTCATCAATCGCGCTAATCATGCCCACGGCCACACGTGGATATTCTGGACGATCCTGACGCCAGGCATCGGTGGCCTGATCGCCGGTCTTGGCCTCACCTACTGGGCCCCCGCGGCTGCCGGTTCCGGAATCCCACAGGTAAAGGTCGCCTTCACCTTCCGTTCCGGTCTCGTATCCTTGCGCGAAACTATCGGGAAGTTCGTCATCTGCGCCTTTCAGATCGGCTCCGGCGCCTCGCTGGGCCTTGAGGGGCCAACCGTCCAGATATGTGCGGGTGTCAGCAGCTTGATGGCACGGGGCGCACGGTTGAGCCCGCAGAACTGCCGCCGCATGGCGTCCGTTGGGATGGCCGCCGGCATCGCCGCAGCGTTCAACGCACCGATTGCCGCAATTACCTTTACGCTGGAAGAGCTGATTGGCGATCTGGATCAGACCATGCTCTCCGGCGTCATTGTTGCCGCTGCACTTGCGGCCGTCGTGGAACACTCGATCCTCGGCTCCAACCCCGTTTTTCACATGCCGCACGCTTACACCCTCGGGGCAGCGTCTTCGCTCATCTGGTATGCATTTCTGGGAATCCTAGCGGCGGTCGTTTCAATTACCTTTACGGACGGACTGCTGAAACTTCGCGCACTTTTCAAGCGTTGGACTGCTGTCCCCAAGTGGATCCATCCGGCAATCGGCGGTTTGGCCACCGGCGCCATGGCGGCTATCGCGCTTGGCTGGTTCCATTTGAATGGCATCGCCGGAGATCCATACAGAACTCTCGAGCTTGCGCTGACCGGCACAATGCCACTTCTATTCATGGTCGTCTTCTGTGTGCTCAAGCTCGCGGCGACCGTCAGTTCCTATTCGAGCGGCGGCTCAGGCGGCATTTTCGCTCCGTCTCTTTTCATGGGCTCCATGCTGGGCGGCGCTGTGGGTTACATCGACGTTTACGTGTTCCACCATCCGATGGACGCAATTGGCGCTTTCGCGGTGGTAGGCATGGGGGCTGTATTTGCGGGCATCGTGCGCGCGCCGATGACGTCGATCCTCATCGTCTTTGAGATGACGGGAGGCTACGGATTGGTGTTGCCAATGATGATCGCAAACATGTCGGCCTTCGTCCTCGCGCGCCACTGGCGGCCCATCCCCGTTTACGAGGCGTTGTTGCTGCAAGATGGAATCGAATTGCCTCATAATTCGCGGCCGCTGGATCCGCCGCGAGCTGCGGAGATCGAGGCGAACGAGCCGACTCTGGATGCGACCGCGTGAGGATGGAAACGCGAGCGAATTACAGAGATCTCTAACGGCAACACGCAGCTAGCGCCCCCGCCCTGCAAAAAGGATTAGATTCCCGTCGGGATCACTCACGACGAACGTGCGAGCGCCCCACGGTTCCGTCTTGAGGGCTTGATGAAATACAACGCCTGCCGCCTGAAATTCGAGGAAGAGCGGCTTTGCGTCTTCAAGGGTAATGGATGCTGAGAGCACGTCCCCTCGAATTTCTGGACGGAATGCCGGTTCATCCAGTTGCCGGAAATTCAACCTCGCTCCATCCCGGAACACTTGCCCATAGAAGGGTGGTTCACCGTATGTGAAAGCTACCGTGAACCCCAGCTTTTTTGTGTAGAACTCACAGGAGGCGCCAATGTCGGACAAAGAGCTGCGGTTCGGCGGCAAGAAGGCCGGGTTTGGACAGAGTTTCATTGCGAATATCAGTCATCGTGTGGACTCGTTTCTTTAAGGAGCGCCTCCCAATTCTCGAATCCAGCCCTTCTCGCAATTAACTCTTGAGCGTCGCACAGCTTGAAGTTGTGCGCGAGCACCGCCTCATCGGTCAAATGGCGGAAGCGAGGCAGCACGGCTCGAATTTGCGCCGCAACCGGGTAATAACGATCCCGATGCCAACGCAGATAGAGCTTAGCTTGCTTCTTAAGGTTCTGAAGATTGGGCATAGAGCGCGTAGTCGATTGAAGTATGCAGGCGGGCATCGCCTGGCCGGCCCGAAGGTCCGTTGCGCCCTACAGCACTGGACAAACGGTAAATGCAGCCTGAATGGATGTCAAAATGAATGGGCTCGGCTCGCCTAATTGTGAAGCAAGCTAGACTCGCGTTCGAGACCTGCGCAGTTCAGTCGAGTTTTTCCAGGGGAGTAGCATCCATGGCGCTTTTATCCCCCTCTTCGTCGGTGGTAACGGCGAGCGGGGGCAGATCGGAAGGAGAAGACGGCGAGGATTCGGCTTCTGCCGGCGCCATAGCGCTCAACGCTTCGAGCTCAGCCATGCGATTGAGAAGTATCTGCTTAAGTTCAGCGATATCTTGCGCTTCCGGCGACGAATCGGTGGTCTGCTCCAGTTTCTGTAGAGTGACACGAAGGGATTCCAACGTTTCTTTGGAGGAGCGCGGGGTCATTACGATAGGAGCACCTTCTTAAATTTGATGCAATTCCGTGCAAGAGGTGGGCCGACCAAGTACAAATTTATCGATTTATCCGCCGATTCCCGTGTAAACAGGCGACATCTCTCTTCCGCAACCTGCTGGCCGGCTTCAGCCTAGCGGCCGGGCTCCGTGTTGTACATGAAGATGGCCCGCAATTCCAAGTAGGGTCCATGGAACTCTTTGGGGAGCGGCGGATAGTTTGAGCCGATGAGGGCGCCCCATGCGGCTCGGTCGAGGCCCGTGTCGCCAGAACGGCCCTCGAGGAAAACCCCGTTGGGTTCCACGAGTCGCCCGTTTGGAAGCACTTTAAAGCGAATGATGACGACGCCTTTCTTGAGGATGGGCGGATTCACTTCGTCGGGTATCAATGGGTCCCATGTACGCTCGGTCTCCTGGTGCCAGCGCAACAGCCACGAACTAAAGTCGACACCCTGCGTATCACTGAGAACTTGTACGCCTCCCCCGGCACCCGGATGCATCTGCATCTGACCACCGCCGAGAGGCATCTGGGTTGCGCCTGGTCCGCTTCGCGCTCCTCGCATGGCATCGCGCAGTTGGTCGGAGGGATTCGCAGAGCCCATGGCAAAACTGGGTCGCGCTGGGACCGCCTGCGGTCGCGGTGCTTCGCTCGGGGCGGGTTCAACCTTGGGAACTGGCGAAGTAAGCGCCGGCTGCGGGACGGGGGTGGGCTGGGGCTCGGGCGGAGGGGGTGGGGGGGCTGGCTTGTTCAGCGCCTCCAGGGTCTTCTTGTCGACCCGCGGCTGCCTCTCAGGCGCGGGCTTGACCTCGACCTTAGGCTGAAATTTCTTGATCACGTCGGGAGGCAAGTCAAGATATGTCAGATCTTTGCGCTGCTTCATGGCCTCAAACGGGTCAATGACCGGGGGGACATGGAAGATATAGCGCGGAACCCAGGTGATAGCTGAAATGAGGAGAATGTGGATCAGGAGCGCGAGCCATATGCCCTCGCGAAGCCGTGCCCAGCGCCGCTCATCTTCGAGCTCGCTGATCATTTGCAGCAATTCGTGGGTGTCGTAATCTACCCAGCGGGAGGTTGCCGCACCGCGACCGATCCGGGCCTTCTGGCCGCCCTCATCCGCCTGAAGGTCATCCTCCGCAGGAGTAGAAACCTCTTCGCTGAAAGGTCTGTCATCTTCCGGGAAGGTCAAGTTCAGGGGACCAGTGCTGGCCCTCTTCGGCTTGGTTTCCGCGGGCTCCTGGGGCTCTTGCGCGGTGGATTTTGCTTCACTGGTCGGCATGCGTGCGGGCTGCGGCTGCCTCGGGTACGAAAGCCCGGCCAGCTCTGCTTCAAATCCTTCTGATCTATTCTCTCATTCCCTGCGTTTCATTAAAACCAGACTGTGTCATCGGGATCAGGGTTGCGCTGTTCCGGCCAATGCCACACTCATAGAAGCCCGAACCGTACAATTGGACTTTTGACACCACATCGACGAATTCGCCGGGGATCCCGAAGATTTGGACGTTTTGTGAGGAGAAAGGGACGTTTTTGAAGCATATTATTCAGGCATTCTGGCTTAAATGGAAGCTGGTTATTCTTCCAGTACTGATCAAATGGGGAATTCTAGGAGCGGGCGCAGTGGCGCTGCTGGACTCCTCGACGATTCCCGTCCCCATGGATGCCCTGATTGCGGTCTGGGTGTGGCAGGATCAGCGGCATTTCTGGGCTTATTGCCTGCTGGCAGCGGTGGGCTCTGCAATCGGCGGCTTATTGCCTTATGCACTGGGCCGGGCCGGCGGCGAGTTGTTCATCCTGAAGCGGGTGAACCGGGAACACTATGAGCGCATGAAGCTGCGGTTTGAAAAGCAGGAGTTTCTGGCCATGGCAATCCCGTCCGCCATGCCGCCTCCAACGCCTTGGAAAGCTTTTGTGTTTGCGGCAGGCGTTTTTGAGATGCGGGTTGTCCCGTTTATGCTCGCGGTGTTCACGGGCAGGATGGTGCGCTGGCTGGTGCTTTCGCTGCTCGTGATCAAGCTGGGGCCGGAGGCGGTAGGGATTGTGCAGCATCATGCGCTGACGGGGCTGCTGGTGGTGTTCGGACTGGCCGTCATCGGATTCGGAATCTGGTGGATTCGGAAGCGGCGGTCAGGAGAGCTACGGCAAGACGCGTAGATTGAACGGATCCATGGCTGAATCGGCTTGATGAGAAGCCATCCCCTCAGCTCTTCACCATATTCTTCCAGAGGATGGCCGCCAGCACCACGACCACGGAAAGCAGCCTGAAGGCAAATACAATTGCGTTTCCCTCGTTGGGGTGCGCGAGACTCAAGATGGCTGCGTTAGTGCATCCCTCAACTACAAAGAAGATGAGGAAGGCTAGAAATAGTGGGTCACGCGTCGATCGCCAGAACCTGAAGAAGAAAAGCCCCGCCACCAACGAACACGCCGCAATGAATCCCAGGAGAAAGAAATCGACGATGGGATGGATGATCGGGCTCATTGAGTCTCCCAAATCAGTCCATAGAGCAGCAGCGAAATTGAGATCGCAGTCACTCCGAGCCGGTACGTATACAGATCCGTCGCAAGGAAAATCCTCAGATCAGCGATGCGGAGCAGTGTGGCAACCGACATGCCAACGAAGCAGAGCCCGCTCCACAGCAACAGCCTGCGGCGGACGTTCTGGTAGGCGCGCAATAGCAGAATGGCGCAGAGGGTGGTTGTGAGCAGCGTGAGAATGTCGAGTGTCAACGTCATCATTCCCGATCCTTCTTAAAGCGGAATGCGCGCGCGAATTCGCGGACGGATGGCGAGGCCTTCGAATGAAGCATGGTGGAAATACGAACCAGTTCGCGGCGATAGGTATTGTCCACCTTGTACATCCACTCGTCCTGCGCCTCATTGCGAGGCAGGTAGGAGTATTTTGGCGTTGCCGCTGGGATCTGCTGCACGAGCTGCTGGCGAAGGAGGTCGTTGAGGATTTCGATCACCTGGTCAGCGGGGAGATAAAGGCGGGATGCCAGCTCTTCGGGTGCCCAGCCAACGGGGCGGCTGTTCCAGAGCAGAATGACCGCCTCGAGGTGGGGGACGGTATCGATCTTCTCGAGGATGTATCCGTAGACGTCATTTCCGGCATTTGACTCGGGCATAAGCACTCGCACAGACGACAGCCAAATCGCAGGTTTCGCAGATCAGGACGCCATGGCTTACGGCTAAATGCAACAAGTGAAACTTTGGAACGCCGACTCAGCGCGATCAGTGATTAGCTGGCTGCGACGATGCCGGCCTGGCGCTCCATGCGCACTTTGCGAACGAGCACAGGGACGCCGAAGGCGAGGCCAGCAACGATCGCCGTTGAAAGAAGGTCGTTGCGATAGAACGGAATTGCCGCGGCATAGCAGGTAGCCAGACCAGCCAGCGTGCGCGGATACATGGTGCCGCCTGCCCAGACACCGTAGTTCGAGATGAGGAAGAAGGACGAAGGTCCGAGAACGACTGCGGCACCTACGCGCAGCCAGGAAGTCTTCGTCTTGAGCAGGATGAAACCCAGCGCCATGACCGCCAGATACCAGGCCCAGGTGGTGACATAGGCTGTCCAGGCGAAGCTGTAGTGATAGGCAAATACGGTGAGGCAATAGTCGGTAGCCATAAGGGCGGCCAGGGGGGCGAGCATCTCGCGCCATGGGCGCCGCGCGCCGAAATAGAGCAGTGCGCCGCCGACCGCGGTGAAGTTCAACCAGCCGTGATGGGGCATGACGCGCGTGAGAATGGCAAGAACCAGCAGCAGATAAGCAGGCATGTACACCTCTGGAAACGGGATGCCGGATCGACTGCACCGGATGAGAAGCAACATATCCATTCTCGTGCGTCGAAGCCGTACGGTCAACCACGCAGGAGCGCGGGATGAATAAAAGTTTTCATGCTGGAGAATGTGGACGAAGCCAACTGGGAGGAACAACTCGGCGGTGACGTCGGTGTTGAACAAGCTAATTACTTTTTGCGAGAATGCGCGCTTGAGGCGTTGCAGAGCGGGCAGATTTAACGCATTGTTATTGCAGAGAGCTTTTCAGTGAGACTTCAGCAGCCATTTACGGTCGCCGCGCTGGCCCTCGGTCTGGGAATGACCGTGTCTGGGCAGAGCTCGCCGGTTGCAGCGGATTCGTCTGCGCAGGCGGCTTCGGAGGTTGTGCCGGCTCCATTGATTGCGGGAGATGCACCGGCGCTTGCGCCCAGTCCGGCGGTACGGATACTGGAGGACTTCAAGCCCGCAGACGTCAAATTCGACGTGAACGAACTGGCGGACATTCTGCGAGACCGGAGGCATGAAGGATGGGTGCTGGCAGCCTATCCCGATCCGAAGACCGGGCAGCCGCTGATCGGTGCCGGGTTCAGCCTGGACTTGCCGGCCCGGGAGCATCCGCAGCCCGATCCATTGAATCCGCATCCATTTCTCGAGCCCTCGTCGGCCGACCTGTGGCAGGCGGCAGGATTTGACCCGGCCCGGTTGGATGGAATTCTAAGAGTCTTTTACGAACGCAGGCGGGAGTGGAGCAAGCGGACATGGCGCAGGCAGATGATGAGCCTGCCCGAGCAGATCTCGGACGACGAGGCGATACAGCTTGTTCGTGTCGGCGCGATCCAGGCGATCTACAACGCCCGTGCTTACTGTCGGAACTTCGACCAAATGACCGGGCCACAGCAGATGGCGATGGCGCAGCTGGTTTACCAAATGGGCGTGAACCTGGAGCACTTCAGCTCATTTCTGGCGCTCGTGAATCCGGGTGAGGGACCACGGGCTGAGGCGGTTGGGCTAACTGAAACGGCGCCGGATGCACCGATGGCACTGGATCAGACGCCGGAGTACTGGACCGGCGTGCAAAAGTCGCTCATGACGACACAATGGGCGCGACTCTACCGGACGAGGGCGATCTCGGTGATTGCAATGCTCGATCCGACGTATATGGATGATCCTTCGGGGGCGGAGCGGCGCGTTGGCGCTACCCTGCGACCGGCAGTGGCCCATCGAAGGGGACGGCATGCGGTGGCAACGCGCGAAGTTGCGGCAACGACGACGCATCGCGGACATACGAAAGCCGGACACACATCAGCGCGAGCCAAGAGCCGGAAGCGGGCGTAAATTCCCCAGGGGCAACCATCGTATCAATATCCAAAGGCTGTCCCATCCGATCTCATGGATGCTGGGTCAACTTGATCAAAGGGCGCAGAGGATTTTCTGAATACAGCTCGCGGGCAATGGCCGCTATTTTTGCTCGCGGCCACCCATTTCCTGGCCGGCTTCTTCGTGATTGTCGATGATGTAAACGGCGCCGCCCAAGCCGGAGGGCGAACGGGAGTTGCCGGTCCCGCGAAAATCGTAGCCGAAGCGCAGATCGTTGAACTCAACGGTGGTCCAGGTGCGGCCGGGAGGAAGTTGCGGTGGATCGATGCCCTTCACTTGCACCTGGCCGACATCTTGCACGACGGCCCAGCGGCCCCAATCGAGGTATACCTTGCCCAATTCGGTCTGCTTGGCGGCCTCGACGGCGGGCATGTCGGACGGTTTGAAGAGCTGGTCGGTCTGAGGATCGCTGTCGATGTCTCCGCTGCGAGTGTTGACCTCGGCGAATTGATAGAAGTCCTGCGTCTCCACAATGACATGCCAGTGAAACGGATTCCATGGATAAGGTTCGGCGGCGATGCGGTCCACAGGCACGGTGGTGATGGGGTTGTTGCGGACGAGGCCTTCGGCCTGGGCGTGCTCGGCATAGCGCAGACACCACACCAGAACCATTCCGGTGAGAGCGAAGATTGCCCAGCCGCGACCCCGAAACTGCGTTTGCCTCGAACTGATCTCGCGATCCGCGAGGCCCAAAAGCCCGGGAACGATAAGCGCGGAAGAGAGCAGCAGCCATAGCGCGGGCTCCGCTATGAAGACGAAGCTACCCGCATACCAGCGCGGATTAAAAGGGAAGAACGGGCGGATGCCGTAGTTGTTGGTCCAGTCAAGCAGGATGTGACTGAGGGACGCGATGAATGCCGCCAGATAGGCCCATTGCCAGCGAACCGGCTGCGGTTTGGAACGCGTTGGAGCTCCGGGTTCGGGAGGCGGGGCGGTTTTCATTCGCGCTGCGCGGCGCCGTTCGACCCAGCGGTGATAGAGCCAGGTTGCTCCGACGGCAACGGCGGCAATGAATGGCACCGCGATGAAGGTATGCGTGATTCCACGGTGATGCTTGAGACCCTCGACCGGGCCGGCGAATCCCCACACCACATCGAGGTCGGCGGCTTCGGCAGCGAGAACGGCGGCCAGTGTGGCGTAAGCGGTTTTGCGATTGAGTCCAGCGCGTCCGATGCAGGCACCGGTCAGGAAGTGGGTGATGGGTTCCATGGCGTGCTGGAGTAATGGTAGCGGAGAAGGGTGGCTTGGCGGAGTTAGCGGCGCTTCGCGCTGTTCGCAGAGTTGGCTGTGTTGCAGACTTGGCAGAGCTTTCTGGCGCGGGGGATTCCGATTTTATCTTTTAGCGGGTTAGCTTCCAGCTACGCGGGAAATAGCCAGTTAGCAAGTTAGCTTGTTTGGCGTGGTGCTGTCCGCCCTGGCGCAAGAACAAATACGCGCCAAGGATTGGCACCCAGCGTTGTCCGCAGGAAGGCGACGGGGCCGCGGCATCCTATAATCCAGCCCATGGCTGAGATGAACAAAGCGAAGGCGGAAAAGCGCATTGAGGAGTTGCGCGCGGAACTGAGGCGACACGAGCACCTCTACTACGTGATGGATGCGCCGGTGATCAGCGATGCGGAATATGACGCGCTGATGAATGAGTTGAAAGGGCTGGAGGCCCAGCATCCAGAACTGCTGACTTCGGATTCGCCCTCTCAGCGTGTGGGCGGAAAGCCGGCAGAGGGATTCCAGAAGGTGCGGCATTCGCGGCCAATGCTGAGCCTCGATAACGCTTATAGCGAGGAGGAACTGCGCGACTGGGATCGGCGCGTGCGAGAACTTGCGGGCAATCTGCCGGTGGAATATGCGGCGGAACTTAAACTCGACGGGCTTAGTCTCGCGCTGCATTACGAGGCTGCGGCGGGCGGTGGAGCTCGTCTGGTACGCGGACTGACACGGGGAGATGGCCAGATCGGCGAAGACGTAACCACGAGCGTGCGCACGATTCGCAGCGTGCCGCTGAGTGTTTCCGCGGAGCGACTGAAAGAAGCGGGCGTACCGCCGGAATTCGAAGTGCGTGGCGAGACAGTGATGCCGCAGAAAGCATTCGAAAAAATGAACAGGGACCGCGAGGCGGAGGGGTTGGCACCGGCGGTAAATCCGCGGAATGCGGCGGCGGGCACCCTGCGAACGATGGAGCCCAGCATCGTAGCACAGCGGCGATTGGATGTTTACGCCTACTTTCTGTTGACGCAGGGCGAGTACGTGGCGATGGGGCAGGAGGCAACGCTTGACGCACTGACAGCGCTGGGATTTCGCGTAAATCCGCATCGGGGCAAAATGCACGGTGTCGAAGAAATGATGCAGTTCATCGAGTCGGCCGGGAAGCGCAGGGCAACGCTGGGCTACGACATCGACGGCGTGGTTTTCAAGGTGAATGCACAGGCGACGCGGCAACGGCTGGGATACACGGGACGCGCGCCGCGATGGGCGCTGGCCTACAAATTCTCGGCCGAACAGGCTATCACGCAGATGTACGACATCATGATCACCACCGGCCGCACCGGAAAGCTGACGCCGACAGCGATGCTGAATCCGGTGTTTGTTGGAGGAGCGACGATCAGCCGCGCCACGCTGCACAACGCGGACTGGATCGAGCGGATGGGCCTGAAGATCGGCGATTTCGTGAAGGTGGAGCGCGGTGGAGATGTGATTCCCAAGGTCGCGGGGATCCTTGAAGATGCCGAGCATCCGCGCGGAAAGAAGACCTTCGTTTATCCGACACACTGCCCTGTTTGCGGAAGTGCCGCAGTGCGCGAAGAGGGCGAGGCGGACTATCGGTGCGTGAATGTTGACTGCCCGGCGCTCTTGCAGGGAGCGGTGGAGAACTGGGGCAGCCGCGGGGTGATGAATATCGAGGGACTGGGCGAAGCATCCGTGTACGCGTTGACGACTCAGAAGGTGGTGAAAAGCGTCGCGGACCTCTACGCGCTGAACGAAGAAAAGCTGGCTGCTCTTACCGAGGAAGTTGAACGCAATGGCGTGAAGAAACAGCAACGTGTCTTCGGTCCGGTCGAGATAAAGAACCTTCTGAAGGGGATTGAGAATTCAAAGCGCGCTGGACTGGCGCGAGTCTTGATGGGGATGAGCATTCGCTTCGTTGGTGAGCGAACGGCCGACGTGCTGGCGCAGGAATTTGGATCGATGGACGCGATCATGAACGCAAGTGCTGAGGAACTGGAGCGTGCCGAGGAGGTTGGACCGCGCATCTCGCGTGCGATTATGGATTTCTTCGCACGACCAGCGAATCGGGACCTGATCGAACATTTGAAGCGCGCGGGCGTCAATATGACAGCAGAAAAGAAGCGACGGACCACGCAATTGGCAGGCATGACGCTGGTATTAACTGGAACGTTGCCGAACCTCTCCCGCGATGAGGCGAAGGCGAGAATTGAAGCTGCGGGCGGCAAGGTCTCCGGCTCGGTGAGCAAGAAGACCACGTATGTGATCGCTGGAGAAGAAGCTGGATCGAAGCTGGACAAGGCCCATGAGTTGAAGGTGCCTGTGCTGGATGAGGCGGGGCTGCTGAAGCTGCTGGGCAAAGACGGGGATTAGGGATTTAGGATTTGAAGCTGCCTGCTAGGCTATCGAGCGGCGGGGTGGGACAGCTTGTTCAGCGAGGCGTTGACGTTCTCGCTCGCGCTTCCATGCTTCGGCGCGGTGGGAAGTGGGTGCGGACGCTCCGCGTGGAGTTATCTGTTCAGCTTGCCTGGTGAGTTGGGCCGTGGATTCGAATTCGTCAACATGCGAGCCGATACTGGGAAGTGCCTGCACCTTGTGCGCAGCAACCCATGGAAGACTTGTCTCCTTCGGCCCGGCGGGACGATCAACAATGGTCTTGATCGAAGCGTTTGTTTCAGCCGATGCCAGATCCCGCGTTTTGAGCGTCCTCTCCATGAAATCGTCCACGAGCTTGTGCAGACATTTGTGCCCGCACAGGTGGCGAACTCCTGCTTTGACGCGGTTGCGGGCGCTCCACGAACTGATGCGAAGCTCCAATCCGCGATCGTTAGCGACGAACCAGTGATTCGAGTTGAGCATTTCCGTTCCGCAGATGTCGCATGAGATTGCCTGGCGAATCACCGAATCTCTCCCCTCTTCATTTCATCGCAGAATGGATGAAGCCCATGCGAAGCGAAGAGGAAAGAAAGTGTGGAAGAGTCGAATGCGGAAGAGATTCAGGTTGAGTTCTAGAACGGGAACAGAAAAAGCAGATCCTTCGCTCCGCTTACCCCACAGATGATGAGTCATCTGCGGGGCCCCAAACGCGCGGAACTCAGGATGACACGGGCGACAGTTGCTGGGACCACATTCAGGAGGATGCGCAGTTATTCTTTCGGCGCGAAGTAGCCTTTTCTGGATCGCGCGATGTATCGCCGGTCGTTGCAATAGAGATAGATGGGCCGGAAGGCTCCGTTAGCCTTGAAATCGGCCGGAGTGTAGGTGAGTGCGTACTGGCTGCGCAACTCCTCCTCAATGCTTTTAAAGCTGTTGGACATTTCTTCAACGGACGGCGGGAAGAAGACCTGTCCGCCGGTGTCGCTTGCGAGCTGCGTCAGCACCTGGTCGCCCCGGCCGCGGCTGGGGGTCCAGTTCGTGCTGATGGCGTAGACAATGGTCTCGGCGCGCTGGCACATTTTGATGGCTTCGTCGAGATGGACGCGGCTCTGGTTGTCGTCGCCGTCAGAGATGAGCACCATGGCCTTGCGGACGGGCTCCTGGCCGCGGGATACATCGAGGAGTTTGTCGCGGCAGGCAGTGTAGACGGCGTCGAACATGGCCGTTCCGCCGCCGGGCCGCAAACGACTGATGCCGGTTTCGAGAGCATCGACATTGTTGGTCCAATCAGCGGTTACGGTCGGCGTTACATCGAATCCCATGACAAAGGCGCGGTCACTTTTTGCTTTCAGGATCTGGAGCAGAAATTCGGTTGCGGACTGCTGTTCAAACTGAAACCGCGAGCGGATGGAGGTGCTGGCATCGATGACGATGCCTACGCGAAGAGGCAGGTTGATTTGCTGGCGGAAGGAGGTAATTTTTGCGGGGGCTTTCTGATCGTCGAGCAGCGCGAAATCGCTTTGCTTGAGATTCGGGATGTAATGGCCCTTCTTGTCGGTCACGGTGAAGATGAGGTTAACTTCGTTGACGCCGATGACCAGAGGCTGTCCCAGATCTTGATCTGCCGGCAACTGCTGACCAGCAGGCGCTTGTGCTGCCGGGGTTTGTGCGGGTTGCTGGGCCTGAAGGGTGGAGACGCACACTGCCGCAACAAGGACCAAGCCGGAAACTTTTGGGGTCATATCACTTCCTATCTTATCAATGCCACACCGCAATGCGGCGCTATTCCCATTACCGAAGGTATTGACGGAATCTGTTCAACTTTGTTCAAGGCGGGCAAGAAATGCCTCAAGCTCTTTGGGAAGAGGAGCCTCTAATTCAAGGGGTTTGCCGGTTACGGGGTGGGTGAATGCCAGTTGCGCCGCATGGAGGAAGTTGCGATTCAGCTTGAGGCGCTCGGGTTGGGAGTTACGACGCGCAGAACGGGAGGGGGCGGCCTGGGCGGCGACCTGGTCAGTGAGTTGAGAGGATGCCCCGTAGACCGTGTCACCGACAACCGGGTGGCCGATGGAAGCCATGTGCACGCGAATCTGATGAGTGCGGCCTGTCTCAATACGGACCCGGACAAGGGTGAATTTTCCGAAGCGCGTGTTGAGGCGGCGAACGACTTCGTAATGAGAAACGGCGGAGCGAGCGTTGTCAGCAGGGCGCGTCGTCATACGGGTGCGTCGCACGGGGTCGCGGCTGAGGGCAGCGGTGATGGTTCCCTTCTGACGCTCCACGGATCCCTGCACAAGCGCCGTATAAGTCTTGCTGATTTGACGCGAGGAAAAAAGGTTGGCGAGCGCGGCGTGGGCCGCGTCGTTTTTAGCGACGATGATGAGGCCGCTGGTGTCCTTGTCGAGGCGATGTACGATGCCCGGGCGAAGGTCGCCTCCTGTTGCTGAAAGCGCTTTGAAACGGAAGAGGAGTGCATTGACAAGCGTATTGCTGTTGCGCGCGTCTTCAGTTTCGCCTGCTCCCGCATGCACCATCATGCCGGCAGGTTTGTTTACGACAGCGAAATGCTTGTCCTCAAAAATGACCTCAAGAGGAATGTCCTGGGCCGTGGCTTTGAGCGGCGCGGGATGGGGCTCGCCGGTGATAAGAATCTGCTCGCCGCCGCGCAGTTTGAAGGACGGCTTGGCCTGCGCGCCATTGACAGACACATCGCCCTGCTCGAGCAGTAGCTGAACGCGCGAACGGCTGACGCCTTCAAGTTGCGTGGCAATGAAGTGGTCGAGGCGTTGGCCCGCGGCATCGGGCGGAACGGCGATGGTGCAAGGCTCAGCCATGCGAGGGCCTTTCAATTTCAGATGGAGCGGATTGCGAAGTCACGATGGGAACCTCGCGAGCGGCTGCTACCGCAAGGCGCTGTGACGCGCGCTCGAGCATTAGCCATCCGCCTGCAATCACGAATGCAATGCCGACTGCCTGCGGGCCCTTCAATATGCCATGGAATAGCGCACCGCGGCCGATGGGATCGCGCCAGAATTCGGTGATGAACAAAACGGTTCCGGTCGACATCAGGAAGATGCCGGCCAGGTCTCCGTGCTGGCGACGATGTGGAAGCCAAAAAACGAGGCCGGTGGCGATCGCAAGGAAGCAGATCGCGACGTATGCCTGCACGGGATGTACCGGAATGTATAGCGGGGCTCCGCTCCATCGCTCGGCAAGAGGATCGGTATAGGTGATGGCCCACGGAACAACCGCTCCCGTGCCGTAGCCCGAGCCGGCGAGCAACGCGCCGAATTGTTCGAAGGCGAGGCCGAGAGCTGCGGGCGCAACGAGAGCATCGGCGGTGACCAGAAAAGGCAGATGGTTCAGGCGAGCGTAGAGCACCGCAACCGCAACTGCAATGAGAGATCCGATAGCGGCAAGCAGCGGGTGGTGAATCATCGCGAGGCCAAGCATCCACAGCGGATGATGGCGGAGCACGGTCCAGTTCACAATGACAAGCAGAACTCGAGAACCAACGAGCGCGGTGAAGAGCATGAGAATGCAAAGATTCCAGATCCTGTTTGGATCGATCCCAAGTTTGCGCGCGGTGTGCAGCGCAAGCATGAGTGCAACCAGAACTCCCACTGCCGCAGTTGCGCCGTAGGAAGGGATGACGAGCCGACCGATGTGGAAGAGGACAGGATGCACTTGACCAAGGATAACGGTTCAGAGCGCGGAGAGAGTAGCGCGGAAGCCGGGCGTGGAAACGGTCATGCCGCAAATTCCAGTCCTGCGGCAGCGGCGGGTTACGCTGCGGGTGTGTCGCAAGAGTAGAAATCCGGCCCACGGGGCCGTGAGTAATGCGCTGGTGAACCCGTCCTAAGACGGCGGAGCTCCCCGTGGTTCATTAGGCATTCCGGACTGGCGGACACGGCACACAGAACCAGTTTGTACGAGTAGAGCCCCTGTTCAATGAATGTTGGTTCAACCAGCGTTGACTACCCACCTGCTTAGCAGGCCGGTTTCTATTGCTGACTGTATGGATGTTGACGAGGAATTGCAAGTCTTGTGCGGGTCAGCTCTTTTGTGTTAGTAACTTGACTCTCATTTGGGAAAGAGACTCAAAACAGATTGGCGGCGGGATTGTGAGCCCTTCACACGGATTGGAATTGGGTGAAGGGCTGCCCTGCGAGACGCTGAGTTCCGTAGGGTCTGCGATCATTTCCCTGCTTTTCCGATGGATGACCCGTTGCCGGTGCACGGGTCCCAACCCTTTTGCGCATACCAGCCGTCGTAGTAGCCGCAGGTGCCGTACGTAATGTCACGGTAGTCACGGGCGTACGAACTCGAGGCCGGAGTGCTGTAGATGAGAGAGAGTTCCGCGGCGCTGGATGTCGAGAACGATCCGCTATGATTCACGATGCCTGCCCAAAGTGGTGTCGCAACGCTAGTCCCGCCGATGATGTTCCACGGCTGCGACATGCCGGCGTAGTTGTTCTCATAACTGTCGTAGATCCACGCGCCGGTGCGCGGATTGCTGTCGGCTGCTACGTCTGGGATGCCTCGGCCCGAGAGTTCGCCGGCGAGATTCTTCTGGTAGGAAGGCCGAGATTCGTAGAGGCTGACGCCACCGCCGCCATCTTCCCACGTGATCTCCTGTTCAAAGTCGAGCGTGTAGGGGCTGCGCGTGACGGTGGTGCCTCCTACAGCGACCACGTTTGGAGAGACGGCAGGATACCCGGTTCCTTCCACGTCGCCGGTAGCAGCGAACATGACGACCTTGCTCTGATTGAAGCGCCAGTCTTCGCTGGATTCGGTGCTCCACTCACTGCCGCCCCAGCTCATGGAAACTTCTCCGCCGCCTGCTGCCTTGACGAGTGTGACAGCCTTAGCGACTGCTGCGAACAGATCGGTGTAGCTGTTTGAGGCTGCTTCGACAAGATAGATGTGCGCGTGGGGCGCCGCAGCATGGGCCATTTCGATGTCGGTTGCCGATTCCGTCGCCCAGCATTGCCAGCCGCTAACGTTGACGCAGTCGGGATCGGGAGACGGCTTGGTGCCGGCCCAGGTGACCGCGAAGGTAGACGAGGTTGGATCGGGCAATCCGAACTTGCTGGAATAAGCTTTGAGATCGCTCCATGCAGTCGGGTAATCGTAAGCATCGACGATGGCGATGGCCTTCGATCCGCCGCTTGCATCGTCCGATTTTGATAACGTGGCCGGATTGCAATATGCAACGGCACTTGCGAGTCCGTAAAGACAGGCGAGCGAAGCCGGAGTTTCTGCGTAGTAGCCGGATACCGGAGATGCAGTGCTTGCGGCTGTGCCGTTTGCATGTACTTCGCTATCGGCAAAACCATTCTCATCGCGCCCGGCAGGAACAAAAATCTTGAAGTTTGTGTGCGAGCGAACGCCAATGTCCTCAGTGGCTTCGACGCCGGAGCGCGGGAAGACCGTGTGTCCGCCGACCCGAACCTGAGGCAACGGAATGTCCTGGTTTCGTTCGAGTTGCTGTGCGTGGATTGTGGCGCAAGTGGCTAACGAGAGTAGGCAATATCCTGCGAATAGGGTTTTTCAAGCGGACCTCCACACCGCACGCCAATGGAATTTCATGGACGTGTCGGGAGCGCCTCGAGGGCGCAAGTGTGTGCGGTTGTTTTTGTTGGTCCTGTTGACGAGCAACGACCTCAAAGGACGCGGCCGGTGTGAGTCCTTTGGATGCGGGCGTACGGCTTCTGTGTTGTATTGATATGCGTCGTGAGTCGTTCAACGGCGATCGAGGCAAACCCGAAGGAAGCAGGCGAAAGCCAGCCTTCAGATCCATACTTTGACTAAAAGAACAGACGCGAGCAAGCTCAGTTCGAGCTGCCGGGCGCTTTTGCGACAATTGGCGCGTCCGATGGACGTTGCTCGAGAGCGGGGGTCTTGCGCTTAGCAAGTTCGCTGGCGCTTGCAACCAGTTTCTTCAGCTTCCCTTCGATATTTGCGTCGCCGACGTGTTGGTCTTCGAGAACGCCGTCGGCATCGATGGTGAAGGTAGCTGGGATTGCGGTGACACCGAAGCTCCGCGCAATCGCGCCGTTGAATGAGCCATCACGATATTGCGGCCAGGTCATCTGGTTTTTGGCGATGAATTCTCTCCACTTGTCCTCATCCTTGTCGAGGCTGATGCTGATGACGACGAGTGGCTCCTCCTGGAATCGGTGAGCGATATCGCGGATGTGGGGCAACGCCTCACGGCATGGGCCACACCATGTTGCCCAGAAGTCGATCAGAACAACTTTGCCGGCGAGGCTGTCGAGCGAGACATGTTGCCCGTCGAGCGTTGTTACCGAAAATGGGGGGGCCATGCGGGCACGGGCGAGATCGACGCGGTCGATGTAGCGCTGAGCCCGCTCGTGCACGTTGGGCGTTACGGTGTCGGTAGCAAGAAAGCTGGCGAACTCCGCGCGTGCCGCATCGTCCTGGTGCATGTGAGCGAGGGAGACACCCATGGCGTAGTGGATGGCGGTGAGCCTGGGCTCGAGTTGCAGCGCGCTCTTGAATTCGTCGCAGCTTTCACCGAAGCACTTCTCTTTTTTATCGTTGATTCCCTGCTGCTGAAGGGCTATGGCAATTCGGTAGTGAGCGGCGGCACGATCAAAGTCAGTGGCTGCGATGGCCAGCCATTCGCGAGCGATCTCTTCAGCCTCTTTGTATTGACCTGTGCTGGTAGCCAGTGAATAGGCCTGGCGCAGGCACTCGGTGCAATGGCTATCCTGCCTGGCGGCCTTACGGAACGAATCGATTGCTTCCGCGCGATTTCCAGTTTTAAGCCAGTCGATGGCATTCTGGTAGGTTTTGAGCGCTTTCGGGTCGGTGGGCATGCCGGGTTTGGAAGCGTCGACTTTCGGGGCGTCGAGAGCGGTGATGGGTAGCGCTGAACCGAGCAATGTAAAGGCAATCAGATTGGTGAGGATTTGCAGACGAGTCGGGACGCCGAACATGGATGCTCCCCTTGAGCGAATGTTGAACGGCAGATGGGAGCAAGTGTAACGCAGATTTCAGGGTGAATGGCGTGGCGAATTTATGTCGCGGAAGGGCGGGAAGGTGCGAGAGGAGTTGAGATTCAAAGAGGAAAGGCAGCGGGTTCGATTCCGCTGCGCCGAAGTAGCGAGTTAGCAGGTCAGAGGGGTTTGAGCGGATTGAGGCTAGCCGGTTTTGCGTTCGTCTTCGAGGACCTCGTCGAGCATGTGACGCAAATGCTCGGCACGAGCTCGACCTTCATTTGCGTCGACGCCGGATATCTGGGAAACCTCGTCGGCGAGATTGAGGGCAGCGAGGACGGCGACGCGCAGGGAATCGACGGTGCGGCCCTGCGCGGCCACGGCTCGCATCTTGCTGTCGACCAGGTCGGCGAGCTGACGGATGTGGTTAGGATCCTGGCCGCGCAGATGATAGGTCTGGTCGTAAATGCTGACAGTGGTGTAACCGGGAGTATTGGGCGGAATTTCGTTGGCCACTAAAGACCTCACACTTCAAGTGCGTCGAGCTGGGACAAGAGGCGCTCGACGCGCTGGCGCACCTGATCGCGCTCGGCGTTCAGGGAGCGCACTTCTTCCTGCATTGACTTTACGAGAACAAGTTGTTCATTTAGCTCGGTGTGGAGACTGTCGGCGCGCTGCTCGGCGGCGACCCTGGCCTGGCGTTCGCTTTTAACTAGTTGGACGGTGCGGGCAACGCGCTCTTCGAGAGCGGAAAAATCGCTGCTGCTGAGAGCGAGGTTGCCGGACGCTTCGTGGTTGTGCATTTCAGACTGCTCAGTGCCGGGATGTTCCGCGATCTGGGATTCCAGGGATGATGGCGACATGAATGATAACCTCCGCGCAAGTGCGCTGTATTCGGGAAGTATAGCTCCACAGGCGAGCGACGGAAGCTGAGGGAAACTGCGAAGAAACTAGCGCGGTACGGGTCAGGTTCGCAGACGTGCGCCGGCGTTGGTTATGGCTTCGACTACGCGCGATTGGAATGATTGAAGTTCCTCTTCACGGAGGGTGCGGTCGGAGGCCTGGAAAGTGGCACTGACGAGGATCGCATAGTCGTGCGGACCGAGGCGGGCATCGCGAAAAACTTCGCGGGGGCGCCACTCGACGAGTTCGGGAATTTGCAGCGAAGCAAGTGCCTGGTCGATGCGTTCCCAGGGGATGCTTTGATCCAGCACAAGGGAGAAGTCGCGGCGCACCGGTTGGAAGCGGGAGATGTCGCGCGCGGCGGCCTTGCGCAACGGAAGTTTGTAAAGGCGATCGAGATAAATCTCGCCGACGAGCGGCGCATCTTTAATTTTGCGGGCGGCGGACTCATTTGGATGCAACTGACCAAACCAGCCGACAGTGAGTCCATCGGCGACAACGCGCGCGGAGCGATAGGGGTGAAGCCACGCGGGCGCAAGACCGGACCCCGCAGGGAAGCGGTCGAAGTAAACGGTGCGCATCTGGAAGCGCGAGAGCACCTGTTCTATCACGCCTTTGAGGTCGTGGAAGTCGATAGCTCGACCGGGATGGAGGGCGCTTTGGTCCGGGAGCGATCCGACTGCGGCAAATGCCAATGCGGGGCGCTCTTCGACTTTCTCTGTGGTTCCGCTGAAGACGGTGCCGAGTTCGAATATGCGCACATCGCTTACGTCGCGATGAAGATTGCCAGCGACAGCGTTGAGCGTGCCCGGCACGAGCGAAGGACGGAGCACGCCGGCTTCTTCGCTGAGTGGATTGCCGATGGGAACAATCTGGCCGGGGATCGGCGCAGTGAGTGCGGCTTCGGCGGCAGAGCAGAAGGTGCTGGCGATGGCTTCGTGGAATCCGTCGGCGAGAAGTGTACCGCGGACGGCGGATTCTGCTTCGGCCCAGGGCAGGGCTTTTACGCCTCCGCCGAACGTGGGAAGCGTGTTGGCGAAGCGGTTGTAGCCGTAGACGCGGGCTACTTCCTCAATGAGGTCGATTTCGCGTTCGAGGTCGAGACGCCAGCTGGGCAACGTGGTGTTCCACGCCTTTCGCTCTTCGGAGGAACTCTGTGGCGAGGTTAAGGTGCAGCCAAGGCCGGTGAGGGTGGACTCGACGAAGGGCGCGGTGATGCCTTGCTTGTCTTCTGTTTTGCCGAGAATGCGATGCACCTCACTGAGAGCGAGGGCGACGGGTTGGCGGTTGGCGGTGCGAAATTCCCATGCGGGGACGCGCACGTCGACGAGATCCCCCTCGATGGAGCCACCGTTGGCGAGCAGGATGCGGCAGACGATGGCAGACGCGATGGGTCCTGCATTGAAGTCAGCGCCGCGTTCGAAACGGTGGCTGGCGTCAGTGTGCAGGCCGTGGCGGCGCGCGGTGCGGCGGACTGCCATTGGCTCGAACCACGCGGCTTCGACGAGGACATTTTTGGTGTCGGGCGTGATCATCGTGTCCCAGCCGCCCATGACGCCGGCGAGGCCGAGGGGCTTGGCATGATCGGCAACGACGAGGTCTTCGGGATCGAGGATGCGTTCGATGCCGTCGAGGGTTTTTAGTTTCTCTCCTTTGCGGGCGCGGCGGACGATGATGCCACCTTCAATCTTGTCGAGGTCGAAGGCGTGGGTGGGCTGGCCCATGGCAAGCCATGCGAAATTTGTTGCGTCGACGGCGTTGGAGATTTGCTTCTGTTCCAGCAGACCGAAGTAAGTGGAGACTTCGGCGCCGGGGAACCAGTCGCGCGAATTGCCGATAGTGATGTTGCGCAGAACGCGGGCAGTGAAGCGGCCGCAGGCGTCTTCGGCTTCGATCCTTACGGAGAAGGGCTTTGCGGCAGGGTTCGCGGCGGGGAGGGTTGTGTCGAGGGGCTTGAGCGAAACGCCGTAAATGGTCGCCGCTTCGCGGGCGATGCCGTAGTGGTTCATGGCGTCGACGCGGTTGGTGGTGATGTCCATTTCAAAGAGCGAGCCGTTGCTGGCGCCGAGATCGAAGATGCCTTCGACGGCGATGCCCCGGAGGGTTAGATCCTCGGCGAGTTGTGTGTCACCGATGGGAAGTTCGGGAAGGTAGGCTCTCAGCCACGTTGTCAGGATTTTCATTGCCTGGTCTTCATCTCCTAGCGAGTTAGCCGCGCTGCGCGCGATGGCGAGTTAGCAAGTTAGCGCGGCTCTTTCTCAAGCACGCCAATGAGTCCATTGATCAGCTTCGCCACTTCGGTCGATAGTTCGATCAGTTTGTTGGCTGTCTCCTCGTTAAGGAACCTGAGGCTTGCCGCCAATTCAAGCTGCGTTTGCAGTTCGTTAAGAGAGCCGCGAGCCACGCTGAGAGACTTGCGATTTTCTGAGTCGGTTAGTCGACCATGGCCTTCTGCGATGCGGCTGGCTGCGTTGATAGCGGATCGACGCAATTGCATGCGTAATCCAAAGGTCTCTGAATTGGGGAATTCCTCGGTGTGCGCATAGATCTCGCGCGCTAACTCCATCGCTTTCTGCCACGCGATCAAATCTCGATAATGTCGTGTTCTGCTCATCCGTAACTCGCTAACCTGCTTGCGCGAAGCGCGCTGACTTGCTATGCAAATTGGCTCAGGAACCGCATATCCCCTGCGTAGAACTGGCCGATTTCGCTGATGCCGTACTTCATCATGGCGATGCGCTCGACTCCCATGCCGAAGGCGAAGCCGCTGATCTTTTTTGGATCGTAGGCGGGTTGCTTCTCTGCGGCGAAGGCGAAGACAGCGGGATCTACCATGCCGCAGCCGAGCAATTCGATCCAGCCGGAGTGTTTGCATTTGCGGCAGCCTTTGCCACCGCAGAAGATGCAGCTGATCTGGACATCTGCGCTCGGTTCAGTGAAGGGGAAGAACGATGGGAAGAAGCGCGTTTTCACCGACGATCCGAAGAGCGCTTTCATGGCGTGGTCGAGCGTGCCTTTGAGATCGCTGAAGGTGATGTTGGTGTCGACGCAGAGGCCTTCTACCTGATGAAAGATAGAAGAGTGCGTGGCGTCCTGCGCTTCGTTGCGATGGACCTTGCCGGGGATGACGATACGGATGGGCGGCGGCTGCTGCTCCATGGTGCGCATCTGCACGGGCGACGTGTGGGTGCGCAGAAGCAAGCGGTCGCGTTGGGGGCGACGTTCCTGATTCGCGATGACAAGCGTGTCTTGCGTATCGCGCGCCGGATGACCGGGCGGAAAGTTCATCGACTCGAAGTTGTAGAAGTCGGTCTCGACTTCAGGACCGACGCCGACGGAGTATCCGAGAGCCGCGAAGACGGAGACGATTTCGTTGAGCGTGCGGGTGATGGGATGTTCGGCACCCGTTAAGCGGCGCGTACCGGGCAGAGTGATGTCGATGGCTTCGGCGGCGAGAGCGGCATCGTTTGGACCGGAGCCGGAAGCTTTGTCGATCAGGCCTTCAACGAGTTCCTTCAGCGTCTTGAAGCGCTCTCCGACGGCTTTCTTTGCTGCAGGTGGAGCTGCCTTGAGCCAGCGGGCGGAGACATCGTTGAGGCGGCCCTGCTTGCGGCCGACCCAGCGAAGGCGGAAGGCTTCTAGATCGTCAGAGCCGTTGATGGCTGCGGCTTCGTCGGCGGCCTGTCTGGCGAGTGCGGCAAAGGCTTGATCGAGAGCGGAGTCGTTGTACTCCGGCAGATTCGGAATATCTTCGTTTGTCATTGCGAAAACCAAGAATATCTCATTGAGGAGCGTGGGATTGAATGAGAAGCAAACAGCAAAACGGCCCGAAGCTGAGCTCCGGGCCGTTGATGATGCTCAAGTGCAGCGCCGGTGCTTTAGGCGGCTTTGGTGCTGGCGAGAGCGGCCTTGGCCTGCTCCACCAGCTTGGTAAAGCCAGCAGCATCATGCACGGCGATGTCAGAAAGGACTTTGCGGTCGAGCTCGACGCCTGCTTTCTTCAGTCCATTGATGAACTGCGAATAGCTGGTGCCGTTGAGCTTGGCGGCGGCGGAGATGCGCACGATCCACAGGGAGCGGAACTGACGCTTCTTTTGCTTGCGGCCGGTGTAGGCAAACTTGAGGCCGCGCTCGACGGCTTCCTGGGCTGCCTGGTAGAGCTTGGATTTGGTAAGGAAGTATCCGCTGGCCCTTTTCAGGATTTTCTTGCGGCGGTCACTCCGCTTGGTACTACGTTTTACGCGGGGCATTGGTGTTCTCCATTTTTGCGTTCGCTGGTCATCGCGGCTGGAGGCAGGAGGCCAAGACTTTTTGGGGTCTGGCGTTAAACCTCTTCACTCGCTCGTTCAAGCCTGAATCTCTCGCCGGTCAGGACGCATTTCTTTCCGGCGGGGGGCACTGCGTGCGGCGCCCCTTTGGATCAACTGCTCAGGCGTATGGGATCATGCGCGCTACCTTTGCGTAGTCGCCATCCGAAACGAGCACGGTCTTGCCGAGCTTACGTTTCACTTTTGGCGATTTAGACGAAAGGATATGGCGCGTCTTAGTCTGGTGCCGCTTGATTTTGCCGGTACCAGTCTTGCTGAAGCGCTTTTTCGCGCCCGTATGGGTTTTCAACTTGGGCATTTTCTTCTCGTTTGTTGGGACGGGTTTGGTAACCCAGACCATGGCCTCGAAGAACAGGGACTTCCCTGCCCCTGAGAGGCTGTCAACAGTATAACCCAAATGCACTTGGGGACCTATCGGCCATCCCTCTCAGCAGGAGATGCTTGAGGTGTCCGAGAAGTCACCTGGAAATTGAGATAGAGATGTCTCAAACCAAACCACGATGATGCGAGAAAGGGCAATGTCATCTATCATTTTAAGAATCAACCTATTAAGTGTCTCGATTCGCGTCTTCACGGTTTGGACGGCGCGGTTGCTGGCAGTGGTAATGACGAGAACGCCTGGTTGATGAAATTAACGATGCGCTGGCGGGCGTCGAAGCCGTGCCACGGCTCGGGCGAGGGATGGCCGAGCATTCCGATGGCGAGCGGGCCGTGGTTCTCGCGGGGATAAGTAACGAGTTCGACGGGAACGCCTTCCTGGCGAAGCGCGCGATACATCTCTTCCGCCTGGCCGAGCGGATCGGTCGTGTCGCTTTGGCCCTGCAGGAGCATGAATGGCGTTTTGGCATGAGCGGCACCGGCGAGGGGGCTCTGGCGCCACGCATCGTTCATGTGCTCCCACGGCTTGCCAAAGTACCAGCGGTCGTACCACGAGCCGCCTTCGGTGCCGTACTCGCTGAACTGATCGATGACGGGTGCGCCGCTGATGACGGCTTTAAAGCGGTCAGTCTTGCCTTCGACGAAGCCCGCCATTTCGCCGCCATAGCTGTAGCCCATGAGCGCGAGTTTCGTCGAGTCAATGGGATAGTGGGCGAGGACGTAGTCGACTCCAGCGATCACATCCTGGTAGTCGCCACCGCCGAGATCGTTCTTGTTGGCTGCGGCAAATTTGACTCCGTAATTGGAGGAGCCGCGGGGGTTGGGACGCAGAACGGCCCAGCCGTGGCCGATCAGAAAGTCGGCGAAGGGATCGTTGCGGTCTTCCCAGGCACCAAAGGGGCCGCCGTGGACATCGACGACGAGAGGAACTTTTGCGGAGCCGGAATCCGGCGGCAGATAGAGCAGGCCTTCAACGGTGAAGCTGCCGGATTTCCAATGGACGAGCTGGGGCGCGACGGTGCGGAGATTGGCGGGGCCGAGTTCGGGCGTGGGCAGCACGGCACAGGGATCGCCAAGTTTGGCAGCGTAGCAGAGCTGCATAGGATGCCCCCCGGAGTCGGCAAGCCATACCCAGCCGGTCTGTTTGCGATTGGTGTTGAGGCCGGAGACGACGGCGGTGCCGAGGTCGATGGGCACGGGCTGCGTTTTGGCGTCGAGGGCAATGCGGACAACCGTATTGCGGGTGCCGACCGCAGCGGGCGCGATGAATGAGCCGTCTGGTGTGAAGTAGATTGATTGCGCACGAAGCTGCCCGGTGAATCCACGGGTCAGGTTGAGCGGCTTTGCATCGGACGTTGCAGGAGAGAGAAGGTAGAGTTCGTCGTAACCGGGAGGCGCATCTTCAGGAGTGGCGGCGGCGAAAACAATGGATGTGCCATCGGCATTCCACGTACCACTGCCAACAGTTGCGGGAACGAAGCCGAGTCTGGTGGGCTTGGCAGGAGCAGCGGCATCGACGATCCACGCGGCGCCGGCTGGGCCAAGGTCAGAAGCATCGTTAGGCGGCTCGGTCACAGCAAGAAGTCTGTTGGCAACCGGAGACCATACTGCTCCGTGCACATCCGGCGGGAGATCGACGACGTTGAGCGTGCCATCGATCGCACCATCGGGCTTGAGTGCTGCGAGGTAGAGGCGAGTGAGATGCTTTTCGTGGTTGACCCATGAGGCGTCGATCTTGGCATCTTTCTGTTTCTTCTCGCCGGGTGTTTCGGGATCATGGGCCCAGAGCGCGAGGTACTTGCCATCATCGCTAATCGAGAAGCCGGCGACGTCGATGGGCTGGGGCTCGGGCTTCGCGTCGGCGGCCTTTTTATCGTCTTTCTTTTCGCTGGATTCGGGAGCTGGTGGAGGATTGATGGCGTCTTTGTCTTTGGAGACGTCGACCGGGGGAAGGATCTTGAAGTCGTAAGGGGAAGCTTCGCCGCCGCGCAGATCGAGACGGAAGAGCTGGGTGTGATCGCCGCGCCTGGCAAGGAAGAAGATGGCGGAGCTGTCGGGCGCCCACTGCGCATTGTGCTCGCCGCGCTTATCGGCGGGAGGCGAAAAAGTGAGTTCGCGTGGTTTGTCGGAACTGGTGGCCGTGGCCGCAATGATCCAGAGATGGCTTGCCGCACCATCCGCAGTGGCGTGCGTTAGTGTGAAGAGCACCTGCTTACCGTCGGGCGAGAGGATCGGAGAGGAGAGCGCTTTCAAGTGGCGTAGATCTTCGTTGGTGGGAAAATGCGGAGCGAGCGCAGTTGCACCAGGAGTGGCGGATTGCGCTGTGAGAAGCGATGCACCAAGGGCCAAGGGGACCAGGAAAAGGGTCAGCTTGAAGCGAAGCATGGGGTCAGCATACAACGGCAGAGCGGTGTCAGCTTCGCGAGATTCGCGAGGTTAGCAGTGTTAGGCGCTCATACCGAAGTTCATGCATTCGTGCTTTCCAACCCTTTCGGCAAAAGACAAAGACGTCGCAAGGATGAGGCACCCAGGACCTGTTCGGAACGAACTTTGCAGAAATCGGGGTGATTCTAAGAGCTTGCTCGAAATTAAAAAGGCCGCCTTGTGGGGCGGCCTTAGGGCCTGATCAACCTGTACTTATTGCGCCTGTGGTGGTGCTGGGGGGCGGGCTTGCTGGGGCTGCTGCGGCGGGGCGACCGGCTTTGGCTTTTGAACCTCAGTCCGCTTGTTCGGTGCAATGATCGCGTGAAGAATGGTGCCTTCCATGCGCGGCATGAATTCGACCACACCCGTCTCGCCGATGTCCTGGATGAGGCGATTGATGATGTTGTATCCGAGATCGCGATGCGCCATCTGGCGGCCGCGAAAACGAAGACTGGCCTTGACTTTATCGCCTCCAGCCAGGAACTTGACGGCCTGATTCTTCTTGGTCTGGTAGTCATGCTCGTCGACGGTGACGGAGAACTTGACTTCCTTGACGACGATGATCTTCTGCTTCTTCTTGGCGGCGCGTTCCGATTTTTCCTTTTCGTAGAGAAAGCGGCCGTAGTCCTGAATGCGGCAGACGGGCGGGACGGCATTGGGTGAGACTTCGACGAGGTCGAGGCCGCGCTCACGGGCAATCTTGAGCGCTTCAAAAGGGGCCAGGATGCCGAGTTGTTCACCATTTTCGTCGATCACGCGGATTTCGCGGGCGCGAATGCGATCGTTGATGCGGATAAAAGACTTAGCCGAGCGTTTATCGAGTGCGATGGTACATCCTCCAAAGTTGTCGTGCGCCTGAATCCGGAGCTTCCGGCATTCTTACTGGACGCGCGAACGCACCCTGAGTATAGCACTGGATCGATGCATAAGCCGCCCGCCGCGCGCGGATTAGAAAGCGGTTTCAAGGACGGGCTGGTCGGGTATGCGAGGCGCGCTTAATCGGGAATCGGCCGTGGAAGAGATGGAGAGAGCGGGCAATGCGAGGAGAGTGTTGTCGGCGGCGATCGCAGTGACTCGGACTCGGATGAGTTGGTTGGCAGGGAGGGCAGCCGAGAGTTCGACTGGAAAGAAATTTTCAGTGAGTGCATTGGTGCGCTCTGCAGAGACGAGATGTGACGGGGTGTTGAGGGTGATGGCGTCGAGCTCTGCGCCAAGGAATCGCATGCGATGTGTGCGGGTCATTTCGATCGCGAGAGTGCGAAGAGCAGCCATACGCTCGTTAACTGCGGATGCCGGGACAGGTGATTCGGCGTGGAGTGTCCAGGCGCGTGTGCCGGGACGGGGAGAAAACGGGAAGAGGTGCAGGTAGCCGAAGGGGAGCGAGCGGATGAAGTCGTAAGTCTCCTGGAATTCGCGGTCGGATTCCCCGGGGAAGCCGACCATGACGTCGGCGCCGAGGGTGAGCGCAGGGCCGAGTACGTCGAAAAGAGCGGACACTTTTTCGGTGTAGTGCCAGGGGCGATAGCGGCGGTGCATGCGGCGGAGGACAGAGTCGGAGCCGGACTGAAGGGGAAGGTGGGCGTGGCGAGCGAGTCTGGTACCACCGTATTCGGCCATGAGAGAAATCAGGTCGGGCGTCCAGTCCATTGGCTCAATGGAACTGAGGCGCAGTCTTGGCAGGCTGGTTTGCTCAAGAATGCAACGAACCAGAGCGGCGAAGGAGCGAAGCACCCCTCCCTCAGGGGCCGAAGCCCCTCTGATTACAGCATCGTTGTTGTACGGGCTAAAGCCCGTAGCCTTCGAGGGCAAGAGGTCGTTGTGAGTGCCGAGGTCGCGGCCCCAGCGGCCGAGGTTGATTCCGGAGAGAACGAGTTCGTTGCCGCCAGCGGCGACGAAGTTGTGCACGTGCGACAGGACGGCGGCGCCGGGCAGACTTCTGGAGGAACCTCGAGTCTGGGGAATCACGCAGAAGGAGCAGCGGTTGGAACAGCCCTCCTGGATTTTGAGGTTGGGGCGGGTCTGGGCGCCGGGAGTGATGGAGGCTTCTTCGAGAAAGGAGTGAGCAAAGGAATCGTCGGCGAGGATGAGGGGATGATTGAGCAGCGCGGAGATGGTGACGACTTGCGGAGCATTCTCGGGAGCCAAAGCCGCGTTCCCAAAAGACGGTTGACCGTACGGACTGAAGCCCGTACCCACCCTCCGGCTTGAATCTGCTCGGAAGGTCTTACTTTGGCCAGGCTGCTTATCGTGAGCTGATGCAGTTGCGAATTGAAGAGCGATTTCGGGGACATGGGCTTTGTGACTGTTGCCGATGACGGCGACGACGCCGGGAATGGCAGCGAGTTCTTCCGGGGCGCGTTGGGCATAGCAGCCAGTGGCGATGATTCGCGCCGAGGGGTTGAGACGATGGGCACGGCGGATGTAAGCACGGGCTTCGCGGTCGGCTTCGGCAGTGACGCTGCAGGTGTTGACGATGACCACGTCGGCTTCAGATGGCTGAATCTCGGCGGCGTCCGCGGCACGCAACAGCGCGGCGATGGCTTCGCCGTCGGCACGGGCGGCGCGGCAGCCGAAATTTTCGATGTGGAAGGTGGGCGGCACGGATCTAGTTTAGCGGAGTCAGCGGCCGTTTCACGGCTGTTGGCGGCGCTGACGCGCTGATAGCGAGTTAGCAAGTTAGCGGAACTGAGACTGGTTCAGGTTCGCGGTTTCCCGCCCTTGCAATGGAAGCAGGTACGTTGCAAGGTGGCAGACGGCACCGCCAATCGAGACGCCGAGGATGGAGCGCCGAAGTTAGTCGGCGGGAGTGAGGATGGGGTGCGATTTTTTTCTAGCGAGAACGAGGACGATGGCTAGGGCTGCAAGCACGGACATGAGCGCGAAGAGAAATACGCTGGCGTAGCCAAATGCGCCGATTACGGCTCCGGCGACGGGTCCGACCATAAAGAATGACACGTCGGCGAAGACGGTGTAGACGCCCAGGGCAGTGCCGCGATTCTCCACCGGCACGCGCTCGACCGCCTCCACCCCGAGTGCTGGGAAAACCAGCGAATAGCCGAAGCCGGTGAGGGCCGCGCCGAACAAGGCCATCCAGGGAGTGACGGATCGCCAGAGCAGGAACACGCCGACGGATTCGACTACGAGACAAACCTTGGCGACGGGGAATCCGCCGAAGGTGCCGATGGTGCGAATGAAGACAAGGCGGGCAACGATGAATGCCGTTCCGAATGCGGTGAGGCAGAGCGCCGCGCCATTCCACTGACGGCTCACGTAGAAGAGGGTGACGAAGGTAGCGAGAGCGCTGTAACCAACTCCGCCGAGCGCGAGTCCCATGCCGTGCGGGGTGACGCGGCCAAGCACGTTGCGGAAGGGAAGATGTTCGCCGGCAACGACTGGAACGGGAGGCTTGATAGCGGCCCAGAAGTATGCGATGGCGCAGACAACGATGGTAAGGATCGCGACAGAGGAGAGGCCCCAGTGCATTTCCATCACGACGCCGAGCGGGGCGCCGAGAGCAAGCGCGCCGTAGGTGCTGACGCCGTTGTAGGAGATGACCTTAGCCGTGTATTCCGGACCGGCGCTGGAGATTCCCCAGAGGGTTGCACCGGTGGAACCGAGGCTCTCACCTACTCCCAGGACAAGGCGGCTGGCGATGAGGCTGGTGAGACTGAGCCATGCGGGATTGCGATGCAGGGCAGCCGCTCCGAGAAGAAGGAGTCCGCTCAACGTGCACGCGCCCATGCCCCAGAGAACAGATATCTTAGCGCCTTTGCGGTCGGAGATGCGGCCAGCCCAGGGTCGGCTGAGGAAAGTGGCGATGTACTGGATGCTGATGACAAGGCCGGCAAGCGAGGCGTGATAGCCCATCCGCATGTGGACATATTCGGGCAGGATGGCAAGCGGGAGGCCGATGGCGAGATAGACAACGAAACTGAGGGACGTGAAGCTGATGATTTGCCAAGCTCCGCCGTTGGAGGACACGGAGGGCGAGGCGGTTACGTCGTTAGCAGCTTCAATTTGCATGATTTAAGGAGGATTGGGGGCGACGCGTGCTACCCCCAGTATAGCGAAAAGCGTTTTTCTAACAGAGTTGGAATTCCGCATGTGTCTCAGAAGCGAGACTTGGGGCAGCCGGCGTCGAAGACGATCTGGATGAGTACTTCGAGAACGAATTCGAGGATGAAGCCGAGCAGATCTTCCATGCGCCCCGGCGGTGCAGAGTCTCATGACACTACGAAGAAATCACGGGATCTGTTCCTGCTACTTTGCTGGGTGGACCGTAACTTCGGCGAAGCAAAACGGCCACCCTTGCGGGTGGCCGTTGAGTGAGGTGGCTAACGAGCTATTTAGACTCGTTCTTGCGCCAGTTGATGAGATCGCCGAGGGTGGTGGTGCCGCTGGAGACGGGCTGTTTGTGGCTGCCGCCGCGAGCTTCCGACTTGTAGTCCTGAACTTCGGAGCGGCTGGCTTCGTGGCCGGACACCGCGCGCAGGCTAAGGCCCACCTTTTTCTCTTCGACGTTGATCTTGATGATCTTGAAGTCGTGCTCCTGACCGGCTTCGAGCTTGCTGGCTTCGCCGGGCTGCTCGCTGGCTTCAGAGATGTGACAGAGGCCCTCGACGCCCTCGGCGATTTCAACGAAAGAGCCGAACTGCGCAGTGCGGAGCACCTTGCCGTGGACCACATCGCCGACGCGGTGCGTGGCGAAGAAGCTCTCCCAAACGTCAGGCTGAAGCTGCTTGATGCCGAGCGACAGGCGGCGGTTCTGCGGCTCGACGCCGAGAACAACTGCCTTGACCTTCTCGCCCTTCTTTACGATTTCAGAGGGATGCTTAACGCGCTTTGTCCAGCTCAGGTTGGAGACGTGGACGAGGCCGTCGATGCCATCCTCGATTTCGATGAAGGCGCCGAAGTCGGTGAGGTTGCGAACGCGACCCTCGACAACGGTTCCGGCAGGATAACGCTCCGTGAGGTTCTCCCACGGATTCTCCATCAGCTGCTTCATGCCGAGCGAAATGCGGCGGTCGGCGGGATTGACGCTGAGGACAACGGTGTCGACCTCGTCGCCGGGCTTGACCAGCTTGGAGGGGTGCTTGAGGCGCTTGGACCAGGTCATCTCGGAGAGGTGAACGAGGCCTTCGATTCCCTGCTCAAGCTCAACGAACGCACCGTAGTCGGTAACCGACAGAACGCGGCCGTGGACATGTGCTCCAACGGGATAGCGCTCCGAGGCATCGAGCCACGGATCTGGCGTGAGCTGTTTGAATCCGAGCGAGACGCGCTGCTTGTCTTTATCGAACTTGAGCACCTTGACCTGGATCTCGTCACCGACGTTGACCAGATCGCGGGGGTGGGTGAGGCGTCCCCAGCTCATGTCGGTGATGTGGAGCAGGCCATCGATGCCGCCGAGGTCGACGAACGCGCCGTAGTCGGTGAGGTTCTTGACGGTGCCGGTGAGAATAGCGCCCTCGCCGAGATGCTCGAGGGTAGTCGAACGCTTGGCGTTCTGCTCTTCTTCCAGGATCTCTTTGCGGGAGACGACGACGTTGCCGCGCTTCTTGTTGAGCTTGATGACGCGGACTTCGATCTGCTGGCCGAGATAGCCGTCGAGATTGCGGACGGGACGAATCTCAAGCTGCGAGCCGGGCAGAAACGCCTTCAGGCCGATATCAACGGTGAGACCACCCTTGACGCGGCTGACAACCGTGCCCATCATCGGGGTTTTGTCGTTGGCATGCTTCTCGATGGTGTCCCACACGCGGAGGCGTTGAGCCTTCTCGTAGCTGACGAGATAGCCGCCCTCGGGCTCTTCGCGTTCAATAACCACGTCAATTACATCACCGGCCTGGAACTTCACAGCACCAGTGTGGTCGAGGACCTGTTCGATGGGCACAAGGCCCTCGGACTTGAGACCTACGTCGACAACCAAATGTTTTTCAGTCTGCTTGAGGACGGTGCCGGAGACGACTTTATCGCCATAGGCTTCGACGGCAGCAGCTTCAGCGGCTTGCTCGCGCTCAAAAGCTTCGAGGGCAGCTGAGAAATCGTCAGCAGATTCGGCACTGTGTTCAGCCGGCGTGGACGCGACGTGAGCCCCGGGTTCTGCAAGCTGTGTGTGCTCTGGTTGTGCGGGAGCGGCCTGGGCAACAGGCTCGGTTGAGGCATCGGCGTCCAGCGCTTGTGGTTCGACAGCAGTGTCTATTTCGGCGGTCTCTGGGTTGGACGTGGATTCGGACGAAGGAGCATCGAGCTCCGTCGCAGGGTCGAGGGTGGGAGTTTCGAGTTCGGTGTTCAGGGTTATGCTCTCGGGTTCGGGATTGAGGACGTTTGGCATGACAGCAGCTCCGATTCATTAGCCCGGCGACGATGTTGCAGTCGACGGTTAGCACGTGCGCGCCGCGGTGGCGGCAGTGCCCTTGACCGGAACCCCGCAACCGGGAACCATTGGTCCGAGGAGTTTCACAAAGACGGAGCTTCGAGCCAGAAAGCTGGCGATGAAGCGACTCGTCTCCTTGGGAAACACCAGGCAGGCAATGGCTGGCTGGAGGGCGGCCGCAGCTAACTGCTGGAATCCGCGCAGGAAGCTACGCTTCTAAGTGTAGCAATGGTGCGTTTTCCCCGTCAATCCAACACTTTGGCAGTGGAGAACAAGAGGAAAGGTTGTGCTGCAGAAGTAGTGCAAGTTGGTGGAGGATTGATTGAAGTTAGCGATAGTGTGTGATGGGCATTACAGGATGTGGGATATTTCACGCAGAATTGATGAGGGAGCTTGCGCGCAATATCGCCGGGAGGCGCAGGCGCACCCCCAAGCGGCCTTCTATACTGGTGCGACGGAAACGAAGAAGCAGAAAGGTGGAGATGGACCAGCTCTGGAGTCCATGGCGATTTGCGTATGTGACGACGGCGGATGGCGCTCCGCGGCCAGGGGTGCCGGCGCGACTGGATGCTTGGCCTGGCAATCTGAACTGCGTCTTCTGCAACCTGATAGCCAGCATCGACTATGCGATTGAGCATGGCATGGGCGCCGATGAGGCGGAAGAGGCTGGCGGTCTGGTCAAACGCAGCAAACATTGCTTCATCTGCCTGAATGCCTATCCGTATACCTCTGGACATGTAATGGTGATGCCCTACGCGCACCTGGACCGGATTGCAAAGCTGGACGCCGATACCGCGCACGAGTTGATGGACCTTGCACAGTTGACAGAGCGTGCACTCGAGCAGTTATATCGGCCGCACGGATTCAATTTTGGATTGAATCTGGGGCAGGCCGCAGGCGCCGGGGTAGCGGGACATCTACATATGCATGCGATGCCACGATGGATGGGCGATACGAACTTCATGACGACGGTGGCGGAGACACGAGTTCTGCCGGAGGATCTTGGAACAACGTGGAAGCGGCTTCGGGAGACGTTTGCGCAGTTGGAGAAGCAGCGGAGTTAGCGGCGCTGCGCGCCCGTTCGCGAGTCTGCGAGTGAGTTTGAGTTAGAGACGATCTTCGTGCTTTTCCTGCCTTGATACGCAAGGATGGGGCACTCGCTGTTCGCGAAGTTAGCGTTAGCGGAGCTGTGATGCATAGATGTGCAACTTAACGGTTGCGCATCTCAAAACGCACTTTTGATGGCGAGGACGATCGCTACTTCTTGGTACGGGTGAGGGCTTCAAGAGATGCCGCGAACTCCTGCCATTCGTCTTTGGTGGCTGTCGATGGGCCAGACGTTGGCGGTTTCGCCGGCGGCTTGGGAGCCGGACGAGTAGGAGCGCTGGGCTTCTCGGTGGGTATGTTTATCTTCGGAGGCGGTGGCGGAGCGCTCTTGGGCGTAGCTGCGCGGAGCTCTTCAACCGGTAGCTTTGGGGTCGGAGCGAGCGGCGGTGTGACCTTCTGAGTGACCGGACGAGGCTGTTCGGCGGGCGGCATTGTGGCCGATGTCGGCGGCGCGATCTTCTGCGGGACTACCCGGGGTGCTTCGACTGGCGGCTTCGGCGCCGCTGGCCTTGATGCTGGCGGGGTGCTCTGAGTAGCGACGGCGGGAGGCGCGCTTTCAGGTTGTTTAAGCTTCTCTTCCATCGACTTCAGAAGATTCTGAATGGTCTTATCGGTCGATTCGATGGCTCGGGTCGGTTCGTGCTTTTGCCAAGGAAGTTTTTGCGGTGCCCGCACGGTATTGCCCGGATCCTCAGCGGAGGCGCCGCCGCTGGAGGGGCCTTGCACCCGCTGCGATTTCGATTGCGCAGGTGGCGCCTGCAAACGACCCGCGGTTTCTTCGGCACGCGCGCGAAATTTGGAGAGTTCTACCATCATCTCTTCGAGTTGTTCCCGCATAGCAAATTCGCGGGCGTCGGCAGAGACGCGAGCCTGGTCCAGCGCGCTTTCGACCTGGGATTTCACGTTGGTTCGGCCCCACATGTATCCCAAAAAGAGACAGATAAGGCCACTTGCCAGCGCGACTGCACCGATGACCATCGCCGAAGCTCCCATGTCTCCCCATTCCCCTATTCCTAATCTAAGCGTGCCAAGTGCTGATTCCACGTGAGGTAGCCACTAATCTCCGGGACTAAAGTAACGGAGAAATGGACACTCAGGGGAATCGTCTGGAAGTTGAATATCCTTATTTTGAGTCTGCCTGACCGAGATCTTAGAAATTATCGCTGATTGAGAACTGGTGAGGATCTTCATTCTGTCTAATCGCCCGGAAATTCTCAGCTTTCGAGGTAAGTTCTCACGCGGTCGGCAAGACCTCTAGAGTCGCCCTCATGCTTCGTTCCCGGAGAGCAATCCGCTCTTGCTCTCTTCTGCTTCGGCAGACAGGGCCAGTTCTGCTTGATCCACATCGGCACGGTCAAGGAGGTTTTTGGGAATCGACTTATTGGTCCGGAGTCCCAGTTCCTTGAGCATCTCAACCTGGCGGATCAGATTGCCGCGGCCGTCGGCCAGTTTCTTCATCGCCTCGCCATAGTGCTTATCGGTCTTGCGAAGGCTATCGCCGATCAGCTCCATGTCTGTTACGAATCCGGCAAATTTTTCGTACAGCTCTGTCCCGCGTTTCATGACGTCTTGCACGTTGCGCGCTTGGCGTTGCTGCTGCCAGAGGACGTTGATAATGCGGATCACGTAGAGCAGCGTGGTGGGACCGACGAGCAGAATTCCCTGCTTATAAGCGTCGGCCCAGAGTTCGCCGTCGAATTGGAGGGCCATGAGGAATGCCGGCTCAATAGGCACGAACATCACGACGAAATCCGGCGCATCGATACCGGGAAGGCTGTGATATCCGGCCTTGGCCAGACTTGAGATATGGCCACGCATGCTGGCCATATGCAGTTTGAGCGCGGCCTTGCGCGCGTCATCCTCCGTGGCGTTGACACAGTCGGTGTAGGCAGTGAGGGAAACCTTCGAGTCGATCACGAGGCTGCGACCGCCCGGCAAGGAAACGACGACGTCGGTGCGAACCGTGCGGGCCCTTTCGTCGCCTTCGCCTTCAACCGCGAAGGACTGCTGGAATACGTATTGCTCGCCCTCGCGGAGTCCAGCCTTGTCGAGCAGGTCGCGCAGGATGAATTCGCCCCAGTCGCCCTGGGCTTTGGATGAACCTCGCAGGGCCGTGGTCAGATTGCGAGCTTCGTCGGTGAGTGCCTCGTTGAGGGTGCCGAGGGTGCCGATCAGCGTCTTTAGCTCGGTAACGCCAGATGCAGACTCGACCTGAACCTTTTCGACCTTCTCTCGAAAGTCCTTGATTTGCTCACGAAGCGGAGTCAGGAGATTTCCGAGTTCCGTCTGACTGTTCTCAGAAAATGTTTTCGACTTCTTTTCGAGGATGCCGCTGGCCAAGGCTTCGAACTGGTCCGCGAGAGACTTTTTAGCGGCATCAAGGAGGGCCAATTTTTCCGCGAGGTTCTGGCGCTCATTGTTCAAATCGGCTTCGAGTTGACTGAGCCGAGAGACCTGCGTGCGAATCACTTCGCTGCTGGACTGAAGCTCCGCTCGAAGGCCATCGCGTTCTTCGGAGAGCTGAAGGATGGTCTTCTCTCGCTCCGCGGCAACCGATTCGAAGCCGGCGCGCGCGGCGGACTCATTTTGCGCTTGCGCCAGCTGTCTTTGCAGGGCGCCAAGTGCATCCATTGATTCGCGGTTGCGCTGCTCGAGAAGCACAGATTCGCGCTTTGCGGAGTGGGAGCGGATCCAGAAGCCCAGGGCAATCCCTGCGATAACAGCGACAACGGCGATTAGAGCTTGCATCGGAGCCTCCGGAGATCTCTTCGCCTAATGTACGCCTTTGAGGTGTGCATTTCCGGTCCCAAATCGCGGGTTTTTTGAAGATGGTTGCGGAAGAGTCACCGGGGCGGAATTTGTGCGCAGGTTATTGATTTATTTCCACTCTGGGTTGCTTTACACAGTGGGAGCCGCCCGGTAGACTTGGAGTTTCGGGGCCGGGCAATGTTTTCTTGTCGCCGCGGTTGTGTTGGTGTGCCGTATGCCTTTATTGTAGGCAGGCGGAATGCAATCGGAATAATTCCCGTATTGAGTTTGGTTTGGCAAAAAAGAATTGAGGAGAATCAGGCATGGCGGTAGAAGAAAAGGTAAAGCAGATCATCGTCGAGCAGTTGCAGGTTGACGAGGCCGAAGTGACCCCCGGCGCGAGTTTCCAGGAGGACCTGGGTGCGGATTCGCTGGATGTGGTGGAACTTGTGATGCAATTCGAAGAGGCGTTTGACCTGGAAATTCCCGACGAAGACGCTGAGAAGATCAAGACCGTCAAGGACGCGATTGACTACATCGAGAAGAACGAAAAGACCGCGAAAGGCAAGTAGCCGGTGAACCGACGAGTCGTGATCACCGGCCTTGGGCTGGTGTGCGGTGTGGGCAACACCGCTCCCGAGGTGTGGGAGAAACTGGTGGCCGGCGCCAGTGGTATGGCACCGATCACCGAGTTCGACACAACCGGGTTTCCTGTCACATTTGCCGCCGAGGTCAAGAACTTTGACCCGCTGAATTTCGTTGAAAAGAAGGAAGCGCGCAAGATGGGGCGCTTCATCCATTTTGCTTTTGCGGCAACGCAAGAAGCGATGGAGCAGTCTGGCCTGAAGATCACGCCGGAGATCGCGGAACGTGTGGGTGTATTTATCGGCTCGGGGATCGGTGGATTCGAAATCATCGAGCGCGAGCACACCAACCTGCTGAATGGCGGTCCACGCAAGATATCGCCATTCTTTATTCCCGCAGTGATTGTGAACATGGCGGCCGGGCAGATCAGCATTCGCTATGGGGCGCAGGGGCCGATTTCTGCCACCGCCACGGCGTGCGCAACGAGTGCCAATTCGATTGGCGATTCGGTGCGTATGATTCTGCACGGCGATGCAGACGTAATGATTGCAGGCGGCGCAGAAGCCTCTGTAACTCCGCTGTCGGTGGGCGGATTTGCTTCGATGCGGGCGCTCTCAACGCGGAACGATGAGCCTACGAAAGCGAGTCGGCCGTTCGACAAGGATCGCGACGGATTCGTCATTGGCGAAGGCGCGGGGATTCTGATTCTTGAGGAATTGGAGTTCGCGAAGAAGCGCGGTGCGAAGATCCTGGGCGAAGTGATTGGCTATGGAATGAGCGCGGATGCGTATCACATGACGGGTATCGCTCCGGAAGGCGCGGGTGCACAACGCAGCATGCGTGCGGCGCTGAAGGATGCAGGGATCAAGCCGGAAGACGTGGGCTATGTAAATGCGCATGCGACTTCGACCCCTGCCGGCGATGGAAATGAATCGCGCGCCATCGAGGTCGTATTCGGCGAGCACGCAATGAGCCGCAAGCTTAAAATCAGCGGAACGAAGTCGATGACCGGGCATCTGCTGGGCGGCGCGGGAGGACTAGAAGCAGGCATCACGGTGCTGGCTCTGATCAACCAGGAACTTCCGCCTACGATCAATCTCGACAACGTCGATCCTGAGTGCAAGCTGGACTACGTGCCGAATAAGGCGATCAAGCATGACTTCGATGTTGCGCTCTCGAATTCGTTTGGATTCGGCGGGATCAATGCGACGCTGATTATGCGGCGGTGGACGGAATAAGACAGGGATTAGGGGTTAGAAAAACGACGGCGCGCATCTTGCGATGCGCGCCGTTTGATTTTGCGGCTGCGGCAATTGTCGCGAGTCGTTGAGCATTTATCCCGTAATGGCGGCTACGCCGACGCCAATCAAAACAACGAGCACCCACCAGCCGAATGCAGCGATATAGCCCGAAGAGCGTTTCACGCCTGCGACGATGGCGACTCCGATACCAACCAGAACGAGGCTCCAGATGGTGATGAAATCGATCGAGGTTGCGAGACTGTAGAGAGCCGCGTTGGTATCCGCCGGATTGAGAAAGGCTCCCAGATTGGTGGGGGCGAAGTTCTTAATGTTGAATGACTCCGGCGCCACTCCTGCATAGAGCACGGCGATTCCCAGCAATGTCTTGATGACCGAGGGCAACATGGCATACATCCAGACTGTGAATATGCTGCCGAACTGGGCTTTTCCGCCGAAGGCAAAGTTGATGGTTCCCCAAAGCACGAGCGCGATGACGGCTCCCATTCCCAGCAGAAAGACCGGACCAGCAAGAAAAATGCCCTGGGTAATCGTGGTCGAAATCTTCATCTGCGTTTCGCGCTGCTCGGGAGTGAGCTGCGCCATCCGCTCCTCGCTCTTGGGGTTGAGGCGAACCTGGTTGTCGACCATCTGACGCATGCCGACTTTGGAATTGGCTGCGCCGTAGAAAGCAAACCCGAGCAGCGCGTAGATGACAAACGGCAGCCACCAGCTTCTATGGCCAAGCTTGATGTCGGTGAAGGTCTTGGAAGGTGCGGTGAAGGTATCAACAACGCGCTGCCACTGAGTCAGGCCTGGAGTGGCTTCAGCCGCAGGTTGCACTGCCTGATCGTTCATGATTTACCTCTCGAAGAATTCGGTTGAAATTCCTGGTATGTTGGCCGCGTCGGCTGAGGAGTTTGGTCTACTCCATGGACAACCACGACATCCATAACAAACGCACTGGAGGATTGCGCTCGCCGCGATTGTAGCGCGTCTGGTGCAGAGATGAAATCAATTTGCGGGAAGGGGCGGATGAAACGGAATCTGGCGGCCGATTTACTATTCGTTTGGAATTACGTCGGAGGCAGCCGTGACTCCCAGCGAATCCGATTGGGGCGCCGCAGGGGCCGGGGCGACCCTGGGAGACTTGTGCAATTGAGAGCTTGATCCGTAGTTCTTATAAACCGTGATGTGGAAGCAGCGCTGGTGGAACTCTTCTTCGACGTCGATGACGCCGGCGTTCTGATAGCCGAGAAGTTGATTGCGCATCCATTCCATTTCGCGGCGAGAGAGCCCGGCCTTGGCAATGTCGATGGTAGCGCCGGTGAGGTGTGGACTCACGATGTCGCCTTCTGCGTCGGCGGCGTTGTGATTGGTGCGCATCAGTTGCTTCTGATACTCGACTGTGCGCACGGCAGAGCTGACCACGATGGGCGTGTGGAACTGGGCCTGGTGAGCATGTGCGAGGTTGGCGAGAAATTCTGCGGTCCAGGGGCGGCAATAGCGGCGGTCCTCAGGCAGCGCCGAATTCACAGTGAGGGCACTGGACTCGGGAACGCGCACGAGCAGTCCGCGAGCAATGCGGTCCTGCAGGTCGGCATCGTCTTCAATCCGCTCCAAGGCCTCATCTTCAGAACGCGCGTTCTGACGGACGAGGGAATCGTGGGTGCCGCGAAGAGTGTAACTGGAGACGCGGCCGGTAATAATGGGTGGACGGTACAACTCGGCGATTTGGCCGGAGGAGGGCGCAACCGGCTGCGAGCCTTCGCGTGGTGCGGCGAGCGGATTGCCGGACGCGACCATGGCAGCGCGATCGGTGCCGGTAGCCGGCAGGATGTCAGTTTCAGATGGTACGTCGCTGTCTGCTGCCGACGATTCCGCGGGATGCGATTCGGATGTCAGATCATCAGCGGGAAGCGGCCGGGCGGTCGACGGCGCGGAATCGACTCCGGATCTGGATGCGATGTTCATTTCACCAGATTCCGGCCTCGAGGCAGAGACGGGAACGGTGGCCAGAGGAACGAAGTGTCCCTTGGAGTGATAGCGATTGTAGCGGGTACGCCGAAGCGTCGCCGAATGGCTCGTTGAGGATGTGGCACGGTGTCCGGACGAATATCCGTAACGAGGGTCGCGGCGAGGTGTGATTCGCGAACCGCGCACCGGTGTTGCACCACGAGCAGCATGCTTTGCGGTCAAAGAATGCGAGGTCGGGCGCGGATGTGCGCGATGCACCGTCGACTTGCTGATGGAGGCATGCGCGGGCGTTCGCAAGGCATCGATGCGCGCGGCGACGGCAGATGTTGCGACAAACGCAGTCAGCAAAAAAGCTATGAAAGCGGTGCGCACCATCAGGGGTGCGCGGAGAAACCAGAGCATCCTTAGTGTAAGACGCAGGAGAGCGAATTTGGAGTGCCGAGGGTGGTTCAGATCTGTCTGATAAGTCGCACAATTCGGTATGCCGACCGTGGATGTAGGTGGAACCGATTGGAGGTTCAGAATGCGCGGATAAAGCGACCGGTTGGTTCCGAGGCGAGAAATGACCGGGGTTTGGTGCAGATGAGCCTGGCGGCGCAGATGGCATACGATGTGCACGCGGATGGTTGACCCTTTGCCCAATGGCGATCACATGGTAATTCAGATGCGGCTGCCCCAGGGTTCGTTGGTGTCAGGAGATTAACCTCTGAGGATATTGAAACGATTGAGGGGCTCTATTGAGGAGAGCGATTGATTGCACTGGCTTTAGCAAAATCTGACTCCGACGGGGGGTGCGCGATCGGCGTCTCCGCGATTTGAATCGGCAGCGACTGCTGAAAAGGGGTGCATATCTCGCACCCCTTCTCGCCGTCACAGGTTTCGGTGAAGCGTTTTATTGGATCAGCGTGCCCTGTTCGTCCTCTTTCCCGTTCACTTCGTCGGGCGGGATGATTACGGCGGCGGCTACCTTATCGTCTTCTTCCAGGTTGAGCAGGCGGACGCCCTGAGTGGCGCGACCGGCGGCTCGGACCGTCTTGGTGTCGATGCGGATGATCTTGCCCCACTGGCTGATGACGACCAACTCCGAGGTCTCGTTGACCAACAAAATCGAGGCAGACTTTCCAACCTTGGGAGTGGCTTTCAGGTTGTTCACGCCCTGGGCGCCCCGGGCGGTGAGACGATATTCATCCACGTCGGTGCGCTTGCCGAATCCGTTTTCAGTAACGGTCAAGATGAGCGATTTGCTTACGCACAGCTTTACGTCAAATTCCTTCAGATCTTTCTCGGCATCATCGCGACGTTTTTCCGCGGTCTTGACCGCTGCGGTCAGGGACTCAGTTTCTTTTGGCGCTGTGCGCAGTTCTTCTCTGGCTTTCTGAAGTTTTTCTTTGGCTTGTTCAAGAGCGTTTCGCAACTCGGTGAGCTTCTTTGTAAGGTTCAGCTTGCTCGCGCACGCGTCGCGTTCTTGATCCCTCGTTGCATCGGAATCAGTAATGGCCGCACCGATCACGTAGTCGCCCTTCTTGAGGGAGATGCCCCGATTGCCTGCGGCATTGCGACCCATAGGCCGTAGACCGATGCCATTGCGTTCGGGATCGTACTCCTCGTCAAATCGGATGGCCATTCCATCGCGCGTGCCGAGGAAGATTGTCTGCTTGCCGTTGGTGAGACCGGCAGAAATCAGATCGTCATCTTTTTCGATGGCGATGGCGATGATGCCGCGGGACATAACGTTGGAGAAGTCTTTGAGCGGCGTCTTTTTCACCACGCCATTACGGGTTGCGAAGAAGATGAACTTCCCTTCCTCTTCAAGATCGCGCACCGGAAGGATGGCGCGAACATTTTCGCCTGGCTGCAGGTTGAGAAGGCTTTGCATGCTCTTGCCTTTGCCTGCTGCACCCACGTCAGGGACTTCATAAACCTTGATCCAGTAGACGCGGCCAGTGTTGGTAAAGCAGAGCAGGTAGGCGTGCGTGGAGTCGATGATGAGCTGCGAGACGAAATCTTCTTCGCGCGTCTTCATACCGGTGCGTCCGGTGCCGCCGCGGCGCTGCTGACGGTAGATCGAAATTGGCGTCCGCTTGAGGTAACCCTGGTGGCTTACGGTGACGGCAACCTGCTCGTCGGCGATGAGGTCTTCAAGTTGAAGCTCTGCGGACTCATCGACGATTTGCGTGCGGCGCGCATCACCATACTGGTCGCGAACCTTCTCGAGTTCCTTGATGATGACGTTGCGCAGTTTCTTGTCGCTGGCGAGGATCGATAGGTACTCGGCAATCTCTTCGCGTTTCTGCTGCAATTCCTTCAGGATTTCATCGACCGAGAGCTGGGTGAGGCGATAGAGCTGCAATTCGAGGATGGCATCGACTTGCCTGAGCGAGAGGCCGCGTTCTTCAGTGGCCAGGCGCTCGCGTTCGAGATTGACGATGATGTCGGTTCCCTTGCCCCACGCGAAAAGGTTTTCGCGAGCCTCGGTGCGCGAGTTCGAACCTCGAATGATCCTGATGACCGTATCGAGATTGTCCAGAGCGATCTTGTAGCCCTCGAGAATGTGTTCGCGTTCTCGGGCTTTGCGCAAAAGGTAGGCGGTGCGGCGCTGCACTACGTCGATGCGGTGATCGATGAAGGCGCGGATGGCGCCATCAAGCGGGAACTCCCTGGGCTGGCCGTTGAGCACGGCCAGGAAAATCATGGAGAAGCTCTCCTGCATCTGCGTGTGCTTGTAGAGCTGGTTGAGCACGATCTCGGGCTGTGCGCCACGCTTGAGCTCGATCACGATGCGCATTCCGTCGCGATCGCTCTCGTCGCGAACGTCGCTGATTTCATCGATGATTTTTTCGGTGACCAGTTCGGCGATTCGCTCGATGAGCTTGGACTTGTTGACCTGGTATGGGATCTCGGTGACGATGATCGCCAGTTTTTCCTTGGTGATATTTTCAGTGGCCACCTTGGCGCGCATCATGAAGCGGCCGCGGCCGGTCTTGTAGGCGTTGAGGATGCCGCTCTTGCCGTAAAGGAATCCGCCGGTGGGAAAATCAGGGCCCTGAACGTGCTGCAGGATTTCGAGCAGGCCGGCCTTGGGGTTCTTGACCAGCTCGATGGTGGCATTCACGACTTCGGTGAGGTTGTGCGGCGGAATGTTGGTGGCCATGCCGACGGCGATGCCGCTCGATCCGTTCACAATCAGATTAGGAATGCGAGTGGGCAGAACCGTAGGCTCGAGCGTGGACTCGTCGTAATTGGGGACGAAGTCAACAGTCTCCATGTCGATGTCGGCGAGCAGTTCGCCGGCGATACGCGCCATGCGGCACTCGGTGTAACGCATGGCGGCGGGCGGATCGCCATCGACGGAGCCGAAGTTGCCCTGGCCATCGACCAGGGGATAACGCAGCGAGAATGGCTGCGCCATGCGCACCAGCGTGTCATAGATGGCGGAGTCGCCGTGAGGATGGTAGACACCCATGGCCTGTCCGACGACCTTCGCGCACTTTGTGTACTTCTTGTTGTACTCGAGGCCCATCTCGCTCATGGCGTAGAGCACACGGCGATGCACGGGCTTGAGGCCGTCGCGAGCGTCGGGGAGTGCGCGCCCGATGATGACCGACATCGAGTAGTCAAGATACGAGCGGCGCATCTCTTCTTCGATATTGATCGAAATGAGACTGCCGTCGCGTGGTGGCGTACCGCCATCGAGGGGGAGCTGGGGGTTCTGATCGTCGGGCATAGGTTTTTTGGCCCGTCGGAGAGGCGGCAAAAGGCACCCGAAAAGCGGGGCCGGAATTCTCGCGGGCTACAAGTTCATTTTACGCTTTCGTGGACGTTTTCAGCAAGCCTTCCAATACTATTTAAGTGATTAATTTACTGGCACTTACAGTAAATATAGGGTGCGGGGCGATGAACAATGAGAGCAGCCAGAGTCAACTGCAAAAATGAGGAAGGATCTGGCAGGCAAACGGTCTTCAGAAAGATCGAGACCGCAACAAGAGGCAATACGCATCCAGCCGAGACGATGGCGCCTCTGGAGCGGCAGACTCAGGGTTGGAACGGCTAGATCAGGCTGCGCAGCGAGGCGATGCAGGCGACAATCTGCAGGGCAACAAGGGAGGCTGCGGCGACCAGGAAGACTTTTCCGCGCTGCGATTCAAATGCGTCTGCGAAGACCCCGCCAATGAAGGTGAGAAGGAACGGCAGCGACCAGAACAAGGGAGAGGCTTGCACTCCGGTTGTGACAAGCACGGCGAGAACGAGGAAGCAGAGGAGCGGAGCAGTGTTGCCGAAATAGCGCGAGCGCCGTACGCCAAGATAGAGCACGACGCCAGCCCACGCCGCCACGAGAATGCCAGCGTTGGACAGAGTGGAAAAGAAACGGCGCGCGGGATCGAGAGAAACGGAAACGAAACCCGCCGCGGAACGGAAAATGTAGCTGAAGGCATCCGGCGAAAAGCCGTAGCAGACAAACAAGAGCGCAAGTGCACCGGCAGATGCGAGAAGAACCACCGGAAGCAGTTGGCTGCGGCGCCCCTCGGCGATCCAGATCATGAGGATAAAGCCCAGGAGCGCGGTGACGGGGAGCGCGACGGTGTGGGATGCAGCGGCGATGGCAAAAAGGGCGGTGAGCAGAATGATGCGCGGGCGCCATTTGCTGCGCGGTCCCTGCATGGCGTGCGCGACACCGATGCAGGTGTAGATGCCGCCGTAAACCCCGAGAGCCGCGAAGATATCAGGGTTCGGCGAGACACAGGCTTTCAGAACCGACGGAGAGAAGCAGTAGAGCGCCAGCGCAATATAACCACCCAGATTGCCATAGAGCCGCCGTGTCACCCACCAGAGGCCCGCCCCGAGAATGCAACCACACATGAGAAATGGCAGACGCAGCAGCAGCAGCACGTGGGTCATCTGGTGGCGGAGTTCCCAGACACTCAACCCGGCACTTCCCTGAGATGCCTGGACAACGCGATCTTCCGGCTTGCGGAAGTAATCGATGCCCTGCTGGAGGAGCAGATTGAGGGTGAGCGGTAGCCCAGCCACGCGGTAAGCGAGGATTCCGTCATGGATATTGCCGCAGCTCGTGTAATAGCCAGCCAGAGGCGAGGGCTTCTCCCAGGTCTCGCGGCCGCAGCGTGCGTATTGGTAGTCGCGGTCCGTCAGGGTCTGATGGCTCGTAATCCAAAGTCCTTGAATGATGAAAAGGGCGAGGAGACCCGCCGCGACACGTTGCGGGAAGTTGAAGTGGAATCGACGAAGACGGAAGAATCGGTGGGTCATTGAGGAGCGAACAGACTCATCCAGTTTAAATGTTGATTCTCGCCGGTTTGTCCGAACAGATCGAAAGAGAGTTCCTTTGGAATAGGGAGCTGTATGGAAAGAACAGAAGACAGGCAACACGCGCGCGGACAGAATAATGCTGCCTGACGCCAAAAAAGCCGCTCAAAAGAGCGGCTTTTTGACGCTGGAGTTGATTGATTAGTGCTTGACGGCTGGCTGTTGTCCGAGCACCTGAACAGACAGTGTGGTGAAGCCGGTCACTTGAATTCCATCTGGATTGGTATAGGTGGCCGTGATTGCCGAAGTTCCAGCTCCTGTAGTTGCGCAGTTGCCGGTTGCAGCGTTAATCGCGCAAACCGTGGGGCTGCTTGACGTCCATACCGAGAGATCGGTCAGATTTTCCGAACTGCCATTTCCAGTTGTTCCGATCGCCGTAAAGCCGACGGCCTGGCCGACAAGAATTACAGGATTCGTGGGAGTGATGGTCAAGGTTGTGACATCCGGAGTTTTCGTGGCTGTTGTGGGCAGCGTAACCGTAAATGTGGAAGGTGTGCTGATGACGTCGCCGTTAAATCCCGGCATGCTGGCTGTGACCTGGGTTGACCCGATTGCTCCTCCGGTCACGGTCGCGACACCTGTGTTAGCAACAGTTACAAGTTCCGGTGTGTAGGAAAGCCAGTTGACCTGGGTGGTCAAGTCCTTGGTGATCGCCGGATGGCCTGGATGAGTGTAATAACCGGTAGCTGTAAACAAAGTCGTGCCTTGCTGATTGGTCGGTGCCGGAGCTCCAGACGCGGTCAGGACCACTGTCGTCGTGTAGGAACTCGGGCTGATAGTAATGGAGGTCAGCGAAGGCGAGGTGCTGCAACTGACGACCGGCAACAATGCTCCCATCACCAGACATGCACCCAACAACGAACGATCACGCATAATACGTCTCCTGGCGTTTCCGCCCGGCTGAGCCACTCAAACCCGGCTCAGCAGAACCAAATTCAGTCGGTAACAGTAGCTAACTGCTTTTCTACCGTCCGACGCAAGATTGAATGCACACTAATCACATGTGCATGTGTCGCCTGCAGCATGAGGTGGTAAATCAGAGCGATTGACCGACCGGAGTGCGCATTTCGCAGCTCTTCGAACCGGCAAACACATGTTTCCTCTTGTGAGGTGGCCCAAGGATACGGTACTTCGAACCGGCGAATCAATAGCAATCTTGGGTAAGAGAGCCTGATTTGTTACGCGCGTAACTTGCTAAATCGTGCGGGGTTGGAGGCTGACCTGGACTTAGAGCAGCGGCAAGGTTGCATAAATGGGAAACACATGCTGCGATGTTGAATTTCTGGCTGGCCTACTCGTTTTGCCTGGAGTGGCTGCAACGGCTACACTGCTGGCATCATGGCCATTGCTCGCGACAGCTCTCCTGACCATCCCAGGAATAAAGACGGGTTCGTAGGGACTTCAACGGATCGACTGGTCAGCGCCTCACGCGCAGAAGAGGAGCAGGGATTTGAGCTGAAGTTGCGGCCCCGATGGCTGAAGGAATTCATCGGGCAGTCCAAAGCCAAGGAGCAGCTTGCAATTGCGCTTGAAGCTGCGAAGTCGCGCGGCGAAGCTCTGGATCACGTGCTGCTGTTCGGTCCACCGGGATTGGGCAAGACGACGCTGGCTACGATCATTGCCAACGAGCTGGATGTAGGTTTTCAGCAGACGTCGGGGCCGGCGCTGCAGATTCAAGGTGACCTCACGGCGATCCTGACTAATCTGCGCGAGCGGCAGGTGCTGTTTCTGGATGAAATTCATCGCATGCAGCCGGTGCTGGAAGAAAAACTCTACACGGCCCTCGAGGATTACAAGCTCGACATCATCATCGGGCAAGGGCCGGCGGCGCGCACACACGTGATGGAGATCAGGCCGTTCACATTCATCGGAGCGACGACACGTCCGGGACTGTTGAGTTCGCCACTACGATCGCGATTCGGGATTTTGCTGCGCCTGGAGTTTTATACCGAAGATGAGTTGCGGGTGATTGTGGAGCGCTCGGCTGAGGTACTGGGCGTGCCTATCGATACGGATGGCGCAGCAGAGATTGCGCTCAGGTCGCGAGGAACTCCGCGTATTGCGAACCGGCTGTTGCGGCGCGTGCGGGATTTTGCCCAGGTGCGCGGGACGGGGTCAATCGATCTTCCTACGGCAAAGGCGGCGTTGACGCTGCTGGAAGTGGATGCGCACGGGTTCGACGAGATTGACCGCCGGCTGATGCTGACGATCATGCAGAAGTATGATGGCGGCCCGGTGGGATTGGGCACGTTAGCTGCAACGCTGGCCGAGGAAGAGGATGCGCTCGAGGAAGTATACGAGCCATTCCTGATTCAGATTGGGTTTCTGGATCGTACACCGCGCGGCAGAGTGGCGACGCGCCTGGCGTATGAGCATTTTGGAGTGGATATGCCGCGACGGCAACCGGGGCTGTTCTGAGCCGGCGGAGTTAGCGGAGTCAGCGGCAGGTTAGCTGAGTTAGAACGCGGTTTAGCAAGTCATTGTCGCTTTGCGACTTAGCGAGTTAGCAAGTTAGTGGGCTCTGGCCCCATGGAGTTTTCGGAGTTATTCAATGGCATTGACTGAATCGACCATGCTGGAGTTGGGAACGACTGCTCCGGATTTTGCGCTGCTGGACGTTGTGAGTGGGAATTTGGTGCGACGGGACGATTTTCGCGGGCAGAAGGGACTGCTTATTATGTTCATCTGCGCGCACTGCCCTTACGTGAAGCACATCGAGAAGGCTTTAGCTGAGTTGGGCGCAGACTATATCGGCAAGCTGGGGATCGTGGCCATCAGCAGCAACGATGCCGACAGCTATCCCGACGACGGCCCGGCGGGGCTGAAGCGGCAGGCGCAGACGATGGGATTCGAGTTCCCTTATCTTTACGATGAAACGCAACACGTAGCACGGGCGTACAAGGCGGCGTGCACGCCGGATCTTTATCTGTTCGATGACGCGATGAAGCTCGTGTATCGCGGGCAGTTTGATGGGAGCCGGCCCGGGAACGGTGTACCTGTGACAGGCAAGGATCTGCGCGCGGCACTGGATTCGGAGCTGCGGGGGGAGAAGCTGAGTGTGGATCAGAGAGCTTCGGTTGGCTGCAATATCAAGTGGAAGAGCTAGGGGCGTTAGCGGTGTTAGCGGCCGCTTCGCGGCTCGTTAGCGGGGCTCGCGGAGTTAGCAATGCTTGATGTGGCTTCACGAGCTTCCAAATAACTCCTCTAACACGTTCGCGAAGCGAACGGCTAACCCCGCTACTGTGCGCTAACTCTGCTTAGAGCGGCAGGCTCTTGAGATACTCGCGAAACTTTTCGCCGAACTCGGGGCGTTTCAGCGCAAACTCGACCGTTGCCTGCAACATGCCGAACTTGTCTCCGGCATCGAAGCGCTTGCCTTCAAAGGTGTAGCCGAAGACTTTCTCTTCCTTTAACAGAGCCTTGATGCCGTCAGTGAGTTGTATTTCGCCGCCGGCGCCGGGAGTGGTCTGCTCCAGCAGTTCAAAGATGCGTGGGGTCAGGACATAACGGCCAATGATGGCTTGCTTCGACGGTGCATCTTCGAATTTGGGCTTTTCGATCATGCCGGTGCATTCATAAATGCGCGGGTCGTCGGCGTCCTGATGTCCGGCAAGTACCCCGTAAGCGGAGATGCCAGGTCCTTCGATGGTTTGCGTGGCCAGTACAGAGCCGCCGCGTTCGTTGAAGACATCGATCATCTGCTTGAGGCATGGAGTTTCGGCATCGATGACGTCGTCTGGAAGGATGACGGCGAAGGGTTCGTTGCCCACGAGTTCCTTGGCGCAAAGCACCGCATGGCCCAAACCCAGCGGCTCGCGCTGGCGAACGTAACTGACCCGGGCAAGCGCCGAGACACCGCGCGAGACCGCGAGCAGCTCTTTCTTCCCGCGGCGCTCGAGGGTTGCGTCGAGTTCGAAGCTATGGTCGAAGTGGTCTTCCATGGCCCCCTTGCCCCGGCCGGTAATGATGATGATGTGTTCGATACCGGAGGCAACAGCTTCTTCGACGCCGTACTGAATAATCGGCTTGTCGACGAGGGCCAGCATCTCCTTGGGGATGACTTTGGTGGCGGGCAAGAAACGTGTGCCAAGGCCGCCGGCGGGAAAGACTACTTTTCGGACTTGCTCTGTCATCAACTGTTCCTCAACTAAAAGCTATGCGAGTAAAAGGCAATCTATCATGAATCGTTGTTCATCTTAGAGCGCGGGAGAGTCGTCGCCCAGCAGCGCCTCGCGCACGATCTTGATCGGCGGCAGGCCCTGGCTGAGAAAATCATCGTGAAATTTCTGCAGTGAAAATGCTGCGCCCTGTTTTTTAATCAGGTCAGCGCGCAGCTTCATGATCTCAAGTTTTCCCAGGGTGTAGTAAAGATAAGTGGGGTCGCCCGCGCCGCGCTTGGCTTCTACTACTGCGGTCTCTCTGGGCTGGTAGCCTTCCTTCTGGAAGAATTCGACGGCCTGTTCGTAACTCATATCCCCTGTGTGCATTTGGATGCCGACGATGAAGCGAGCGTTGCGCAGCAGGGCGTCCTGGAGCTGGCCGAGGCGAAAGAACTTGGCTTCGCGCTCGTCTTTTGCTCCGGTTCCCGGCTGGCCATAGCCATTGTCGAGCATCATCTGCTCGGTGTAGTGAGCCCAGCCCTCGACGTTGGTAGTGGCGCTGAGGATCTTGCGCACGCGGCTGGGCGCCTTGAGCGAGTAGAGATACTGCACGTAATGGCCGGGATAGGCCTCGTGGACTGAAGTGGAGATGACCGTGCCGATGTTGAAGGAATGCATGTAGCCCTCAACCTGCGCGGGCGTCATTGAAGGATCAGGCAGGGTTACGTTAAAGAACGACGTGGTCGCATGGGTTTCGAAGGGGCCAGGCGAGTCCATGCTGGCCTGGGTTGTAGCGCGCATGAACGGCGGCGTCTCTTCGACTACCGGCCGCACATCCGACGGGATCGTGACGATGTGATGGGTACGAATGAAGTCGAGAAGGCTGGTGAAAGTCGCGGTGAAGGCCGGGATGAGCTGATCGGGCGCAGGGTGCTGGCTGCCGAGTTCTTCCAGAACTTCGCGGGGAGTCTTGTTGGGTTCAAGCTCTTTGGCGACTTCGGCGAAGTGCTGCTGGTTATGGCGCATGTCGGCATAGCCTATTTCGAGCAGCCTCGGCAGCGGCAGATCAACCATCTCGTCGTATTGCAGCTTCTTTGAAAAAGTGTCGGCGCCAATGCGGAAGTCTCCGTTGGAGCGTGGAAGCAAGTCAGTCTTCAGCCATGCGAGATAGTCATTCAACGCAGAGATGACGGCGGCATTGGTTCGTGCGAATTCTGTATTGAGCGCGGGATCGTTAGCGTCTTTGAATGCTGCGGGAACATCGTGCTGGAAGAAGCTGACGATGTCTGGAAGCTGTTCGATGGCGATCTCGGTGAAGATGCGTGGAGGATTCTGCAGGTTCGTGCGCGCCTCTGCGAGAAGACCCGGCATCTGCTTCTCCCGCGCGATGAGCGAACGGAGGCGCTCATTGGCAGGCGCGAATTTGCGCTCCATGAGAGTAAAAGCTGCGTTGGCGCAAGTGCTTGAATAGTTGTCAGCATCCTTGGCCCAGGGGCGGATGGTCTGAAGGGTTAACAGGCGCGAGTGAATCTCTCCCAGAACCATCTGGCGATCGCCGCGCGTGGTCTGGTCAAGCGAGACGGCGGGGATCGACGACACTCGATCGGCAAAGTGGTTCAAGTCGGCGACTTCAGCCTTGATCTTTGCCTGAGAAAAGTCTTCCAGCATTGAGTCGTACTGATGGTAGCCGGCTACTGTTCCCGCGGTTGGCTGATAAGGGAAATAGACCTGATCGAAGTATTGATCGGATAGTTCCTGGAATTGCTCTTTTGGGGAATCGGGATGGGCGGCTAGTGCGAAAGACATGCAAGCTCCGATGGCTAGAAGTGCAGCGGGTTTTCTCACGGTTCCTCTTATACAGATTGTGAATTATGCGGTAACGGCGTCTGGAGCCAGCTTGGCGAGCAGGTCGCGAATCTCGAGCAGAACATCATCGGGGCGCGTGGCGGCTAGCGGAAATTTGAGCAAACCCTGCGGAGTGAATTGTGCGCCTCGCTTGGCGTTGCGCGCAACCAGGCGCATGAGATGTTGGGGATCGATCGCAGCTTTCTCTGTGAAGCGGATCTGAATTTCAGTTCGCTTGCGATCGATCTGTGCGATGCCCAGACGCTCGCACTCCAGGCGTAATGTGGCAGCCTCGAGCAGGTAGACGGTAGCGTCGGGCAATGCTCCGTATCGGTCTTCCATTTCGGCGCGAAGGTCGGCGATGGCCTTTTCATTTTCGGCTCCGGCAATTTTCTTATAGAGTCGCAGACGCTGGTTTTCTTCGGCCACGTAGCTCTCGTCGATGCGAAGTGCGATGCCGAGATTGAGCTGCGTGCTCGGGCGCTCTTCGCTGCCTTCGCCTTTGAGTTCCTTTACGGCTGCCTCGAGCATGGACGTGTAGAGTTCGAAGCCGACGGCTTCAATGTGGCCGCTTTGCTCGCCGCCGAGCATGTTTCCAGCCCCGCGCAGTTCGAGATCGAGTGCAGCAATCTTGAATCCAGCACCGAGGTCGCTGAATTCCTTAAGCGCGGCGAGACGGCGGCGAGCAATGTCGGTCAATTCGCGCTCGGGCGGAATGAGCAGATACGCGTAGGCGCGGCGATTGGAGCGGCCGACGCGCCCACGAAGCTGATAGAGCTCGCTGAGGCCATGGCGATCGGCGCGGTTGATGATGATGGTGTTGGCGAGCGGAATGTCGAGGCCGTTTTCGATGATGGTGGTGGCAACGAGAACGTCGAATTCGTGATGCATGAAGGCGAGCATCACGCCTTCGAGATCCTTTTCGCCCATCTGGCCGTGACCCACCACGACGCGTGCACCAGACACAAGTTCCTGGATGCGCGATGCAATTTCGTAGATGGTTTCGACGCGGTTGTGGACGAAGTAGACCTGGCCGCCGCGCTCCAACTCCACTTCAATGGCAGAGCGAACGATCTTCTCGTCAAATTTCGCTACAAGCGTTTGAATCGCCATGCGGTCTTTGGGCGGCGTCTCGATCACCGACATATCGCGCAGGCCGACGAGCGACATGTGGAGAGTGCGAGGGATAGGCGTGGCAGACATGGCGAGCACGTCGATCTCCTTGCGCATTTGCTTCAAACGCTCCTTGTGGCGCACGCCGAAGCGTTGCTCTTCATCGACGACGAGTAGTCCAAGGTCCTGGAACTTGATGTCCTTGGACAGAATGCGGTGGGTGCCAATGAGGATGTCGACTTTGCCGGTTTCGACTTTTTCAAGGATGACCTTCTGCTCTTTCGGCGTGCGAAAGCGCGAGATCATCTCGACGGTGATGGGAAACTGCGAGAAGCGTTTCTTGAACGTCTCGAAATGCTGGAAGGCGAGCACCGTGGTGGGTGTGAGCACCGCGACCTGCTTGCCATCCTGCACGGCTTTGAAGGCGGCGCGCATGGCTACTTCTGTTTTGCCGTAGCCCACGTCGCCGCAGAGCAGGCGGTCCATCGGCATGGTGGATTCCATGTCCTGCTTGACGGCGGAGATGGCGGTGAGTTGGTCGTCGGTTTCACGGTAGTCGAATGAGTCTTCAAACTCGCGCTGGAAGTCGTTGTCAGGCGAGAAGGCTGTGCCCTGCGCGGTGTGCCGCTGCGCGTAAAGCTTGAGCAACTCGGCGGCCATGTCCTGCATGGCCTTTTTGACGCGAGCCTTGGTTTTGACCCACTGCTGCGAGCCGAGCCTGTTTAAGACTGGCGCTGGTCCAGTGTCGGTAGAGCGGTATTTCTGGATCAGGTCAAGGCGCGTGAGCGGGACGTAAAGCTTGGCCTGCTCGGCGAATTCCAGGATCATGAACTCGACGGCCAGGCCGTCCTGCACAATCTCTTTCAGGCCCTGGTATTGCGCGATGCCGTGCTCGACGTGGACGACGTAGTCGCCGATGGCCAGATCGCGGAAGTCAGATAGAAATGCGGCTGTTTTGGATTTTTTCGGCTCGGGACGCGCGGTGACGTCGGCGTCGTCCGACATATCGTTTGCGCCGAAGAGGATCAGGTTTGCATCGGGAAAGCTGACACCGGAGGCGATCTGCGTGCGGACAAGAACGGGCACGCGCATGTCGCCAGCCAGGTAGCTGGCTTCTTCGAGTTCCGCTCCGTGTTGCACGACACGGCTGCCAAGGCGATAGGGCACCTGGTACTCGCGCAGCATTGTGGCCATGCGCTCGACATCGCCCTGCGTGGGAGCGGCAATCACGATGTGCTGTTCCGCGGCCATGAGGCTCTTTAGCTGATCAACAAGGGCGGGAATGGAACCGTGAAAGCGGAGGGTGGGACGCGAGTTGACGGCGATTTCGCCGAGCGTCGAGTCTTCTTCAAGCACGTCGACCACACCTAGCTGATCGAGATCGAGGCCATGATGTGATTCGAGAAGACTTTGCAGAACTTCAGGCCGGAGATAGATATCCTCGGGCCGGATCAGCGAGCCGATGCCGCTGCGCTCATGACGCTGCTCGACCTTTTTCCACCAGCGGTCGATCTGGTTGCGCACCATGGCTGGTTCTTCGACGAAGAGCACGCTGCGCTGAAGCAAATTCAGAAGGTGATGCTCGGCGCCGGCAACGGAGGAGAAGAATTCCCACCCGGGAAAGACACTTACGCCGCCCGCGGCTGCCGCTTCGATCTCCATCTCTTCTTCTTCGGGGCTTGTGTCTTCGGCGACTTGAACGCGTTGCTTGCTGAGGCGCGCGTGGACAGCCGCGAGCAAGTGCTCAGTGACGGGAGTTTCGGTCAGCGGCAGCAATTGGGTTTCATCGAGACCGGATTGGGAACGCTGCGTTTCAGGGTCGAACTTACGGATGGTGTCGATCTCGTCGCCAAAAAACTCGATGCGCACAGGCCGGTCGGATTCGGGCGAGTACACATCGAGGATGCCGCCGCGGCGTGTGAACTGGCCGGGCATTTCCACCAGGTCCATCTGTGTATAGCCGACGCTGGCGAGATGGCCAGTAAGGACTTCAACGTCGAGTTCTTCGCCTCGCCGCACGGTGACGGCCAGGCTGGCGTAGTAGTCGCGATTGAAAAGACGGAGCGCGGCAGCCTCTGCGGGCGCGATGAGAATGGACACGCCTCCGGTGGCGAGCTTGTAGAGAGCGGCAGCGCGCTGCTCCTGCACGTCGGGATGAGGGGAGAGGTTCTCGAATGGGAGCACATCGTGGGCAGGCAGGCGCACTACGCGGCTGGAATCGATGGCTCCGGTGAGATCGCAACCGGCGCGAAGGGCTATCTCAAGAGCTTCGGCAGCCTTGTTGTCGGCGACGACGATGATGACGGGTTGCTTTGCGGCGCGAGCAAGAAGAGGAATGTAGAGGGAGCGGGCGGTGTTGGTGAGTCCGGACACACGTCTTCGACCGACACCAAGGGAGAGGTGCCTGCGAACGCGATCAAAGGAGGAGGACTGCTCCAGTTCCGCAAATATTTCGCGGACAAACGGGAGGATCATGCAGTTTCCAGTTTACCCGACAATGCGGACTGCGCGTCCAGCGAATCGCGCTTCGCACCATTGTGAATTACATGAGAATGTATTGGCCTAGTCTGCGATTTGCGCCGCGGTGGTTGCAGGTTTGGCGGATTCGCCATAGACAAGCAATCCGCCAATCGCCATGGCGGCGGCAATAGCCCAGAGGCCGGCGGAGTAATGGTGCGTGAGGTCGTGGAGCCAGCCCATAGCGGAGGGTCCTGCAAAGGCTCCAACGGCGCCGACGGAGTTGACAAGGGCAATCGCGGCTCCGGCAGCTTTGCCGGAAAGGCGACTTGTGGCGAGGCTCCAGAACATGGGCAACGACGCCAGGATTCCCATGGCAGCAAGACTGAAGCCTGCGACGGCAGTGGCCGTAGAGTGCGCCAGACCGACGGCGATGAATCCGGCGGACGACGCGAGAAAGAGATACGGAAGCGCACGGAATCCCCGCCGACGACTGGCCCACAGCATGGCAAGAGCGCCGCAGCCGAATGTGACCGTTGCCCACCAGCCGGTCGCGAGGTTGGACGCTCCGACGGCGGTGAGGATTCTGGGAAGCCAGAAAGTGAGACCGTAGTTTCCGCTGCTCCAGAGGAAGTAGATGATGCAGTCGCGCGCGACGTGAAGGCTCTGTTTACCGGAATCCGGCTGCTGAATCTCATCCTGATGCAGATCGCCGATGATCTGCTCTCTCTCAGCGGACGAAATCCACCCGGCAGACCAAGGCCCATCGGCGAGCAGGAACCATGCTGCAATTCCGAGGATGACTGCAGGCATGCCTTCCAGCAGAAAAAGCCACTGCCATCCGCGCATTCCGGCAACATTGTTGAGGAGGAGGATATGCGCGGATATCGGCGAGCCGATTGAATTGCATAGGGGCACGGCCAGAAGAAACAAAGCCAGAATGCGCGTTCGCATCGTACGCGGCAACCAGAAGGTGAAGTAGTAAATGACACCGGGATAGAAACCAGACTCGGCGATGCCCAAAAGAAAACGCACCGCGATGTAGGCCGCCTCGGTGTGAACGAATGCGGTGCCCATCGAGACGAATCCCCAGATGACCATGAGGATAGATAACCAACGGCGCGCGCCCAGTCGTGTGAGGACAAGATTGGCGGGGACCTCGAAGAGACAATAACTAAGGAAGAAGACGCCGGCCGCGAATCCGTAGACGCTTTCGCTGATGCCGAGGTCGCGGTTCATGGTGAGCGCGGCAAAGCTGATGTTGACGCGGTCAAGGAACGCGACCATGTAGAGGAGCATCAGGAACGGAACGAGCCGCCATGCGATCTTGCGGTAGAGCGGACTCATGGGTGCTGGGCTCACTCTCCGCGGGCTCCTGTCAGTGCGGAACAAGCTTACAGGATTCCAGGCTAGTTAGATTTCATGTCTACTGGCATACTTCGAAGTGCAAAAGCAGATTCTTCGCTCACCACCCCCGAACCTGCCCCACAGAGCTATCGCTCTGCGGGGCCCCTGGTACGTTCGGGGCCCCGTTCGCTCAGAATGACACCTTAACTTTTATCAGAATTACACCCTAGCTTTTATCGTGAAGAACTTCAGGGGCCGCTCCGGAAGCGAGAAACGACTCTAGTGAGGTCGGCCGGGGAGCACGAAGTGCTCGGCGCAGCGCGGCTCGTAGGCGTCGCCGGGCATTTTGATGGGGCTGTCGTAGGGGGCGGGCGTTCCGTCGATGAGACGCTGCGAGTAGAGGGCACGGGCTCCGCAGGTGCAGTAGGCCATGCATTCGGTGATGCTGCCGCCATAGGCGTTCACGAGCCAGGTAAGGTTAAGCATTTCTCCAAACGGCATGGCTCGGAAATCGAGGTCGAGGCCGGCGACGAGTACGTCATGATTGGCATCGAGCAGATTCCTGGTAAAGAGAAAGAGGTCGGTGACGAACTGGCCTTCGTCGATTGCGATGCATTCGACGCTCTTGCCAATCTCCTGTTCGAGATCGTCGATAGCCTTGAGGACGGACCATGGATCAGTCGATGGAAATTCCAGCGCATTCATTTTGGCATGGCCGTTGGGATTGCGGCTTTCGACCAGACCGGGGCCACCCTTGGTGTCGTCGCTGGGCTTGAGGAGAAGGACATATTGCTTGGCATACTGGCGGCGCATGTCGGCGCGGCGTAGCAGTTCCGCGGTTTTGTTGCTGCGCATGGGGCCCAGCATCAGTTCGATCTTGCCCGCCATCCTGGCGACTCCCGTGGACGAATGTGGCTTACGGATTTCCATCATAATTCTGCCGCGTAACGATTGCCGGTGTTGCTGCTGCCACGAGCAATCATTCGTCACCCAAGGCTTTCGAGAAGGCGTAGAAGAAGTCCAGCGACTTCCAGAAGGAATCGATGGGAAGGCGTTCATCCTGACCGTGGGCGCGGACATCGTTGCGTTCAAGCGCAATGGCGGAGTAGCCATAGCAGGCGTATCCGGCCTGCGCGAAGTAGATGGAATCGCTGGCGCCATCTTCCATCTCGGGAGTCACCGGGATTCCGGGCCAAATTTCGTTGGTTATGCGCGTGAGCGGTTCGAAGACTTCCTTCAGAGGCGCGGGCGGAACGATGGCTTTCCGTTCTGGCGCGGTGTCGGAAACCTGGCCTGCGTCAGAGACGTATTTCACGCTGAGCTTGGGATCTCCGAAGAGGGCGATGAGTTGCTGGCGAATCTCTTCCGGCGAGTGGCCTGGGAAGATGCGGCAGTTGACGTTGGCCTGCGCAGTCTGCGGCAGCGCGTTGTTGGCGTGGCCGGCGGCGAGGCGTGTTGCTACGCAGGTGGTGCGGAAGTTGGAGTTGAAGCTTGGTTCGGCGCTGAGGCGGGCGGCAGCAGCCGGATCGGGAGGATTGGCAAGGATGGCGCGGATGTTGGCTGCCATCTCGCCGGTTTCCTGTTTGGCGAGGTTTCCGAAATACACCCGAGTGACTTCGTTCATCTCAAACGGAAAGCTGTAAGCGGCCAGCTTGTTGAGAGCCGTGGTGAGTTCGTAGATTGCGTTGTCGGGCCGGGGAAGCGAACTGTGGCCGCCGCGATTGCTGGCCGTGATTTGGTAGTCCGCGTAGACTTTTTCAGTTGCTTCGACGTCCGCGACGATGGCACGGCCGTTATCGAGTTCAACTCCACCGGCATCGGGGTTGATGACGAAGGCCGCGTCGACCAGATCACGGTGATTCTTCACCAGCCAGGCGGCTCCGTTGAATTTGCCGCCCTCTTCATCGGCGGTGAGGGCGAGGATGAGATCGCGCTTCGGCTTGTAGCCTTCGCGGTGGAGGCGCAGGAAGGTGAAGACGAGCGCCGCGTCGGAGTTTTTCATGTCCTGCGTGCCGCGCCCGTAGAAGTAGCCGTCTTTTTCCACGAATTGAAATGGATCGGTGTGCCAGTCGGCGGGTAGAGCCTCAACGACGTCGATGTGACAGAGAAAGAGGACAGGCTTTTCCGTTGCGGGCGCGGCAGCGCGGATGCGGACGACCAGGTTTTGCTTATTCGCCTCGGGGCCAAGCAGGCGAACGTCGTCGGGCGCGAAGCCGGCATCGAGAAAGCGCTTCTGCATAGCTTTCGTCGCAGCTGTAACGCTGCCCCTGGGCGTGTCAGTGGTGTTGATTTCGATGAGTTGCTTGAATATCTCGCGGGCTTGGGCGCGGTCGGCGGGAGACGTGGCGGGCAGCGAGCCTGCGTGGGCAGCAGTTTGCGGCACCACGGATGCAGCAAACGCGAGAACCGCAAGGATGGCGGGGAGTGTCTGACGGGGCATGGAGGCATTGTAAGGCAGCGCTTTGGGAGACCTGCGATTGATTGCATTCGGGTCTGCGAGTTTACAGGATGTGCCAAATCGATTTATCGTGATGCCGCTGACATTTTGAGGTGCATTATGTATTCGAAGTTTTTCGCGGCGGCTGGAATGACTGTCCTGAGCGTTGCAACCTTACCGCTGAGTGCGCAGGAGCGGCCGAAGATCACCGGGATTTCGCACCTGGCGGTGTATACATCGGACCCTAGCGCTGCCGATCACTACTATCGCGTGATTATTGGCGCGGCCAAGGAAGCGGACCCCGAGAATCCGCAAGGCGTGAAGTATGCCTTCAGCGCGACGCAATACATTGAGGTACTGCCGCTACCACCGAATGCGGGCGTAAACCGCATGGATCATGCAGGGTTCAACACGACGAATGCGGAAGGAATGCGGAAGTATCTTGCTGCCAAGGGCTGGAAGACGCCCGCAGAGGTGACGAAGGGCTCGGATGGTAGCCGCTGGTTTGCAGTGCTCGACCCGGAGGGCAACAAGATCGAATTTGTGCAGCCCGCGGCAGGTGCCAAGGCTCCCGATGATCCGAACGTGATCGGTCATCACATCATTCACGTTGGTTTCCTGGTGCACAGCCGCGAGGCGGAGGACAAGTTCTATCGCGATCTGCTCGGCTTCAGACCGTATTGGTATGGCGGCATGAAGGACGACAAGATCGATTGGGTCAGCCAGCAGGTTCCCGATGGGCATGACTGGGTGGAGTACATGCTGACGAGCGGTCCGTCGGGATCAGGGATTCCCGCGAATATCTCGCAGCAGTCTCTGGGTGTGCTTGATCACTTTGCAATTGGCGAAAAATCAGTGGACGATGAATTCAAAGTGCTGCAGGCGGGCAACCGGCTGGAAGGCAGGCACGACGCGGCGCCAAAGATCGGCAAGGACGGCAAGGGGCAGTTCAACATGTACGACCCGGACGGAATCCGCGCAGAGCTGATGAATTTCCATGCGACCGAAAAGCCGTGTTGCTCGGCGTTCACGGCGCAGGATCCGGTTGAGTGAATGGCAATTTGAATTTTGTCGCTCTCCCACCCTTGGCGCAAGAACACGCCAAGGATGGGGCACCCAAGGTTCTCGCAGGCGAATGTCGTCCTTTCCCTTCGCGCTAGAATTTAGATATGGCCGCAACTGCGCTGTCTGCTGATGTTCTTGCCAAATACGAGCCGGTCATCGGTCTCGAAGTGCACGTGCAACTGCTCACCGCGAGCAAGATATTCTGCGGCTGCGCGAACAAGTTCGGCTCGGGGCCCAATACGAATATTTGCCCCGTGTGCCTTGGACTGCCGGGCGCGCTGCCGGTGCTGAATGCCAAGGCGGTGGAATTTGCCGTGCTGGCATCCCTGGCGTTGAATTGCGAAGTACGCGAGCAGTCAATCTTCGCGCGCAAGAATTATTTCTATCCCGATCTGCCCAAGGGCTACCAGATTTCGCAATATGACAAGCCACTGGCCGAGCATGGATGGATCGAAGTTCCTACTGCGGACGGAAGCATCAAACGAATCGGGATCACGCGGCTGCACATGGAAGAAGATGCAGGCAAAAGTCTGCACGACAGTTTTGCCGACTCCGCAACGAGGACCTATCTCGATTTGAACCGCTGCGGCACACCGCTGGCCGAGATTGTGAGCGAGCCGGACATTCGTACGCCCGACGAGGCTTTTGAATACCTGACACGGCTCAAGGAGATCCTGCTTTACACCGCCGTCTCGGACTGCAATATGGAGGAAGGTTCGCTTCGTTGTGATGCGAATGTAAGCGTCCGCCTCAAGGGCGCGCCAAAGTTCGGTACGAAGGCTGAAGTGAAGAATGTGAATAGCTTCCGCTTTATCCGCGCGGCGCTGGAGTTCGAAATCGAGCGCCAGATTGAAGTCATCGAAGAAGGCGGGCGCGTAGTTCAGGAGACGCGGCTGTGGAATGCGCATGAGGGCCGCACCTATCCGATGCGTTCGAAGGAACAGGCGCATGACTACCGTTATTTCCCAGAACCGGACTTGCCGCCACTTATCCTGACTCGAGACTTCTTGACACAAAAGAACGGACAGCTGCCGGAACTGCCGGAAGCGCGGCGCAAGCGGATGATCGCCGAATACGAGCTGAACCCGAAAGACGCGCATACGCTGACGGCTTCGCGCGAGTTTGCCGACCAGTTTGAAGCCGCGGCGAAGACGGCTAAGAATCCGCGGCGCGTGGCCAATATCCTGCTCAGCGAGCTCGGCGGCCGGCTGAAGGCACAGGGCCTGGAACTCGATCAGTCGCCCGTCTCTATGGCAGGCGTGGTGATGGCTGCTGATCTGCTCGACGAGGACAAGATCAGCTCGAAACAAATGAAAGGGCTGTTTGATATCTGCTTTGAAAAAGGCGAGGATTTCCCGGCCGTCTACGAACGGGAAAAGCCGCAGCAGCTTACGGATGCGTCTGCAATCGAAGCGATGATCGACCAGATAATTGTGGCGAATCCCAAGCAGGTGGAGCAGTATCGCGCCGGCAAGAAGACGATGGCGGGGTTCTTTGTAGGCCAGGTGATGAAGGCGTCGAAGGGCCAAGCCAACCCTGCGTTGCTGAATGAACTGGTGACGAAGAAGCTCGACGGATAAGAGGCGACCACACCTCGATTTTTTCGTGCAAGGGAACCCGGGCCACTGCGCAAGCGTATGCCTCCTTGGGAAACGTGCGTTTGCGATGGTTCAAGGAGATTCGCCTATGAAACTGCGCAAGGGATGTGCGCTGCTGCTTGTGAGTGTGCTGCCGGCGCTGCTGGCCGGATGCAGAGGATACGGTTCGCGCTTTATCGACGATGGGATGTCGAACAGTGCGACAGGCGCGTCTGGTGAAGTCGTCATCAACAAGATGGGCGGCGGAATTGACGTCGCGAATGCACCGCATGGGGCGACACTCAGCACCATGGGCGGAGGCATTCACGTGGGCAACGTGGCCTCGTTCGCCAGAATCAAGACAATGGGCGGAGGAGTGGATGTTGACCACGCGACGGGACCAGTAGATGCCACAACGATGGGTGGAGGCATCACGATCAGCGCTGTCGAAGGACCGGTGAAAGCGACATCCATGGGGGGCGGGATAACCGTGCGCGAGGTGGGAACATCGAGCCAGCAGCGGGATATCCATCTGGACTCAAAGGGTGGAACGATCGAGTTGACGGTTCCTAAAGAGTTTCCCATGGACGTGAAGATCACGCTCGCCTACACCAGGACCGACCGCCAGTACCATGTCATCCAACATGCCGGACTCGACATCCACGAATCAAGCGAGTGGGACAATTCTCAGGGCACACCGCGCAAATACATCCGCGCGGGAGGGATCGTTGGCAACGGAATGAATCGGGTGACGATCGAAACCGTTAATGGAGATGTGATCCTGAACCAGGAATAGCCGTCTTCATCCGCGATCTTTAGCCGATCGGGCAGTCTCGCGCCATGGACTTCGTACCGTGTAGGACGGCGTTGCGGTTACGCTATCTTTCTTCACGCTCAGCAGTTTTCGCTTGAGCAGCCACCCGGTGGCGGACTGCGCGGAGCTTTTTGAAATCCCCACCGACTCGGCGACAAGCTGATAGCTCACGCGCACTTCGCGATGGGTCTTCGCCTGTTCCGCGGCCAGCCAGAGATACACAAGAAAGCTGGCCGGCTTGCGATCATGGCCGACCAGATCGCGCATCAGGGTGTCAGTGACGTAGTTGTCGAGGACGAGCATAGTTATACCGATAGATACTACAGCAATGGATGACTGATTGATCGCAAAAATGACCCGCGTTATTCTCGATCCAATGCGAGGGATACATGATCAGAGGGATCAAATTCGTGGGAATTCCGGTGCGCGATCAGGATGTCGCGTTGAAGTTCTACACCGAAGTGATGGGAATGAGGGTGTTGACGGATCAGCCCTTCATGCCGAAGCAGCGATGGATTGAGTTGATGATTCCGGGCGCCGACACCGGTATCGCGCTCTTCACGCCTGAGGGCCATGAGAAACGTATCGGAGACTTTCAGTCCATTTCGTTCTGGTGCGACGACGTGTTCGCCACAGCGGATGCAATGAAAGAGAAAGGCGTCGTTTTCACAAAGGAGCCGACGACCGAGGAGTGGGGCTCGGCAGCCGTGTTCAAGGATGCGGATGGAAATCAGCTCGTGTTGTCGAGCCGGGGCAAGCCCAAATAGCCTTCCCCGCACTCGAAACTCTCAGGGGAGATCAAGCCGCCGTGAGAGACGCGGCCTACTTCAACTTCAATTCGGTTTCGAAATCCTTGCGCGCATCCCAGGAACTGACGGTTTTGGTCGGGCTTTTCTTCCCGTCCTTTTCAGCCCACAGATCGTAGTCGTCTGTCATGCTGACCTGGGCGAAACGAAAGCTGCCGTTACTGGAAGAGGTGTAGCTGCGGATGGATTTGGTTTTCTGATTCTTTAGAAAGACGGTGGCCCCTTGCGCTGGTGAGGAGTTGGCGTCAAGGACTAGGCCGGCGACGTTGCGCTGACCCAGGTTTTGCGCATGGGCCACACCGGCCGGTTGTACCGCTGGAAAAATTACCACAAAGAAGGTGGCCAAAACCACCCTTGCCGCCCTTCTTGCGCGGTACCCTATCACTCTTCCTCCTCGTCCTCATCCAGAAAATCGTCGTCGTCTTCGTCGAGGCCGTCTTCTACTTTCGAAAGCTCGAGTGGTTCCACGCCAACTATTTCATACTCAGTTCCACATTCACCACAGGCGACCACGTCGCCTTCTTCCGCTTCTTCAACATCGATATCAAGATCGTTTTCGCATTCCGGGCAGCTTGTCATGGCAGCCTCCTCTCTCAAGGAATTTCGTGATGTAGGATGACGGTACCTCTAGGGTACGGACTTGGGTTAGTTTTAGGCAAACTGCTGCAAAGGTCAAGGGGCTGCTTCTCCCTCTTGAAACCGAAGTGCACCCACCGGAGAATGAACAATGAATATTCCTCAAGTAGTCCTGCTTTGCGGGATGACGCTGGCATGCGGTGTCGCGATTGCGCAGCCTGACTACGCACTTCAAGCCACCCCCGTGGGTCCCGCGCCCGTCGATCCGGCGATTGCCCGCGCTCTCGCTTCGATCAAGCCCGATTCAATAGAAGAGACGATAAAAACGCTGGTTGGTTTCGGTACCCGCAGTACGTTATCCAGCATGGCAACCGATCTGCCGCCCGGCCAGGGGATTAATGCGGCAGCGGACTGGATAGCAGGCCAGTACGAGGCGATCTCGCACGAATGCGGTGGCTGCCTCGAAGTGAAACGCGACACGTTTACCGCCGACCCGGCCAGCGCAAGCGGTAGTCCCTGGGCGGGGAGAATTCCAAAGCCGACGAAGCTTACGAATGTCTATGCCATTTTGCGGGGAACGGATCCAGCGCAGGCCAAGCGCATGGTTCTTGTGACGGGACATTACGACTCGCGTAATTTGAACATTCTCGACGATCACGGAACGGCGCCCGGTGCCAACGACGATGCTTCAGGGGTGGCCGTTTCGCTCGAATGTGCGCGCGCTCTCAGCAAGATGAAGTTTCCTGGAACAATCGTGTTTGCCGCCGTGGCGGGCGAGGAGCAGGGGCTGGTCGGGTCAGGGCATCTGGCCAAACTTGCGAAAGAGGAAGGCTGGGATTTGGAAGCGGTGCTGAACAACGACATTGTCGGCGGGAACACGACCCCGGGTGACACGGTGCAGTTGAAGGACCGGGTGCGCGTGTTTTCCGAGGGCGTTCCCCAAGCGGCAACGCCTGAGGAGGCGCGGCGCATTCGGGCACTGGGCAAGGAAGATGACTCGTCTAGCCGGGAATTGGCGCGCGCCATCGCAGAGACGGCCCGGACCTACTTTTCGAAGCCGGGGGCAGCCAAACCTTTTTCTGCATTTCTGGTCGCTCGGCCCGATCGCTACCTGCGCGGAGGCGATCATAGCTCTTTCAACCACGAGGGTTTTGCAGCCGTCCGGTTTACGGAATGGCGCGAGGACTATAACCACCAGCACCAGGACGTAGTTCAACCAGCTCCGGGCTCCGATACTCCAGTGCTGGGCGACCTGATCGAATTTGTGGATTTTAACTATGTTGCACAGGTGGCCCGGCTGAACGCAGCAACCCTGGCAACCTTGGCATTCGCTCCCGGTGAGCCGCAAAACGTCACCCTCGTCAACAAAATGGCAGAGAATGGCTCGACATTGACTTGGGAGCCTCCGACGGGAGGCGGGGTGGCTCACTATGAGGTACTGTGGCGGGAAACCACATCGAATAACTGGCAGTACGTAAAACAGCTTGTGGCACCGACGACGGACGGCCCCGTAACGCTGTCGCTCCCGATTTCCAAGGACAACGTGATCTTCGGGGTGCGCGCTGTCGACGCAAAGGGCCATCGGGGGTTGGTTGTCGTTCCTTGAGTGAGCGAGCCGCCTGAACGATTGCTATCCGGCCCCCGATGTCCCCATGACACGCGCGTGCCCTTCCATTTAACCTGTTGAATACCATGGCAAGAATCGGCGCCACACCTTTCGCATTTCCCGAATTTCACGGCGCCACCCGCCGACTGGTGCTGGTGAACCTGGGCGCCTATTTTGTGCTTGCCATTGCTGGATTGGCGGCGCCGGAGGCAGCGCGATCGGCGCTCGGATACCTGCTCTTCTACCCTACGACGTTTTTGCACGGTTGGATCTGGCAGCCCTTCACTTACAGCTTTGTGCATCCCACCGGCCTGATTCTCTCCACATTGTTTGAATTGCTCTCTATCTGGTTCCTGGCGGGATTTCTTGAAGCGTTCCATAACGACACATGGGTGATGGGCCTTTATGCTGCATCGGTAGTGGGCACGGCGTTGGCGGCGCTCGCCATCTACGGCGCCAGCGTGGCGCTCAGTTCGTCGCTTGTCGTATTTCCGCTTTATGGGTGCTTCGGCGGCATCTTCGGACTGCTGGCGGCCATCGGATTGCTTTATGGGGATGTGCAGTTCCAGATGTTCTTCGTCATCGGCATCAAGGCGCGCTATATGGCGATCATCTACGCGCTGGTTGCGATCGCCATGATGTTTGGCAGCATGCGCATGTATGCTTTTGCGCAGCTAGGCGGCGCGCTGGCCGGGTTCGCCTTCATCCGCATGGCGCCACGGCGCGGAATTTCGTTCGTATTCAGCGAGAAATGGTATGGAATGCGCAACGGCTACTACCGATGGAAACGCCGGCGGGCTGCGAAGAAGTTCGAGGTCTACATGCGCTCCCAGGGACGCACGGTCAAGTTCGACGGCAGCGGAAAGCAGATCGACGAAGATCACGATGACAAGAAGCGCTGGAACTGAAGTTTATCCGGCGGTTCCCTCGTCCACTTTGTTTTCAGTCTCGTCCATGGGCTCGTCGAGATTGCCTTCTACTACCGCGTCAGAGCGAGCAATAGACGAATTTGGATGGTGCCTGTGCAGAACGGCGCTGGTGTCATCGCGGCCCGGCGCAACGCTGATGGCTCCGAGGTAGGCCTGCATCGGATCAGCCTCAGTGAAACGGGCAAGCTGCTCTTCTGCGGAGTCGTCCACAATGAGGCCGGAGCCGTCGCGAGCGTTGGGACGCTCGTCTTCCTGCATAAGATTTACTTCCAGGGCATCCAGCTCTTCTCCCGTGCTGGCGTCGAGTTCGTCGAATTTCTGCCCGAGAGCACCCTCAAAGATTGCCGGCTCGTCTGCGCCGCCCGTAATTACCTCCAGGCGGTCGAGAGCCGCATCCGTCGCAACGTCTTCCGACTTTCTGAAGGTCGGAGTGGAGTTTTCCTCTCCATAAACAGAGCTTTCATTCAGATCGACTTGCTCTCTTTCCGGTTGATTCGGCATTTTTTCCGCCCTCTCAGATGTGGCCCAGCGTTAATTCGCCGACCGCCTTCAACTGTTTGTGATGCGCCCGGAGACCTTGCCGTTCGTTTGACGGCAACGCATGGCTCCAGATAGCAATCGCCGTAAATTCTGGCATGGTTTGCGCTGGTCCCGTGGTAAGCGCGCCGGAGAGGGTCGCTAGCTCTTCGCGATACAATCCTCAATGAAATGAATAAGAAGATTGCATTTCTATTTCCGGGGCAGGGTTCGCAGACGGTGGGCATGGGCCGTGATCTTGCCGAGCGATTCCCTGTTGCCAGGCAAACCTTTGTCGAAGCCGATGAAGCCTGCGGATTTGCACTGTCGAAGCTATGCTTCGAGGGCCCCGAAGAAGAACTGAAGATGACTGAGAACACCCAGCCGGCGATTCTGACCGTGAGTGTGGCTGCGCTGCGTGTTCTGGCCGAGCATGGGGTGCAGCCGGCACTGGCCGCGGGGCACTCGCTGGGTGAGTGGTCGGCACACGTTGCGGCGGGGACGCTGGCTTTTGCCGACGCCGTGCGCGCAGTAAAGGCTCGCGGGCGAGCGATGCAGCAGGCAGTCCCGGCCGGTCAGGGTGCGATGGCGGCGATCTTGTCGCTTGATCCAACACGGGTGATAGAGGCGTGCGAAGAGGCCGCGAGGGAGACAGGGCTGACGGTGGCCGCTGCGAATCTGAACTCGCCGGGACAGACGGTGATCTCTGGTGCGACAGCGGCGGTGGAGAAGGCCGCAGCCCTGTGCAAGGCGATGGGCGCGCGTCGTACCGTGATGCTTCCGGTAAGCGCTCCCTTTCATTGCGCGCTGATGCAGCCGGCGCAGGAAGAAGTGGCACGGGTGCTGGCGGGATTGAAGCTTTCCGATCCGCGATTTCCTGTTGCCGCCAATGCGAGTGGAACCATGGTGACCACAGCGGATGGGGCACGCGATGCGCTCATCGAGCAAGTGACCGGGGCTGTACGCTGGGTGGATTGTATGAGGACCCTGGCCGGGGCAGAGGCGGAGTTGTTTATTGAAGTCGGCCCGGGCAAGGTGCTTTGCGGACTGCTGAAGCAGATTGACCCCGCGCTGAAGTCGCTGAACGTCGAAGACTCCGCAAGCCTCGAAAAAGCTCAGGCGGAGTTGGTCTCCGCCTGAGTGTCATTCAATAGAAAGATCCTATTGTCTGCGCGGTCGTAGTGCGCTGCGCTATGGCCCAAGATACAGTTCCTCGTCCGGCGGCGCGAAGTCCAGTGTATGGTCCTTGGGATAGTAGGTGAGGAACAGCGCCTTGCTCTTGCGCCCGTTGATCAGCAGCCCCACCAGCAGTACATTCCGAAACACACGTGCCGCCACGATCTGGTGGCTCTGGATAACCCCATACTCGTTGTCGCTGCTATTCGGGCCCCAATCGGCCTGAAAACGATCGAAGGTATAGGAAACATACTTGTCCGGGTGCTGTTGCCAGTTGGGATCGTGCATCCAGATGCCATATGCCTGCTTCAGGTCGTTCTTTTCAACCGACTCCATGAAGTGGTTGACCGTGTGCCGGCCCCGCAGATGCGTCCACCAGTTCCAGGGCCAGTCGGCGGGATGGCCGGAGAGCATCCAGAAGACCACTATCACAAGGAACAACAGGCCGCCGCCACCATAAAGCATGAGGCGGTTGCGGTTTTCGCGGGCTTCGTCGTACTTGGGAGCATCAAGCAGGGTCATTGCAGACTTTCCTCGCAGTCAAGAATACGGTATGGCAGGGAGCAGAGAATAGGGAGCAGGGAATAACTAACGTCAGTGCCGAGTTGCGAGACCATGGTGCGGCTCTGATCTTGTGAGCACAATCTAAATCCTCTTCTGTCTTAGACACCAGAGAGACAAGCGTAGTTCCCGGCTTGATATACCTTATTCCCTGTTCCTCTAATCCCTGCTGTAAGTGTTCCGGTTCTTTTCCTCATGGCGCTGGAGAGCGAGCTCAATGAGGCGCGTGATCAGGTCGCTGTAAGGTATGCCGGTCGCCTCCCACAGCTTGGGGTACATGCTGATCTGCGTGAAGCCGGGCAGCGTGTTCACCTCATTGAGATAGATGCGTCGTTTCCCATCGGGCTCCATCAGGAAATCGACGCGCGCAAGGCCGGCGAGATCGCAGGCACGAAACGCATCCACTGCCATCTCACGAATCTGTTTCGCCTCAGCGCGCGTGATTTTTGCAGGGATGACAGGCACAGAGCCTTCCGACAAGTACTTTGCCTCGTAGTCGTAGAATTCCTTGCCGGGGATGATCTCGCCGACCACGCTGGCTTTGGGATCATCGTTGCCGAGAACGCCGACTTCAAGTTCGCGGGCGCGCGATTTGCTGCCACCCACTCCCTGCTCGATTACGAGCTTCCGATCGTATTTGGCAGCCTCATCGAGAGCCGGGCTTAGTTCCTTGCGGTCATGTGCCTTGCTGATGCCAACCGACGAACCGAGATTCGCGGGCTTCACAAACAGCGGGTATTTGAGCGCAGATTCAATTTGGGAAATGGCTTTGCGCGGGGAGTTCTCCCATTCCGAACGCAGGATCGTGACATGTTTCACGATGGGCAGACCGGCATGTGCGAAAAGGCTCTTCATCACGTCTTTGTCCATGCCCGCTGACGAACCCAGAACACCCGAGCCTACATAGGCGATACCTGCAAGTTCAAACAGCCCCTGGATCGTACCGTCTTCGCCGAATGTCCCATGCAGAACAGGAAACACTATATCGATTGCCTTCCCCTCAGGACCCTGGGGGCCAGGGACGGGTGCGAGCAGCGTTGGAATCCCTTCGTGCAGCAGTTTTGCCCCCGGCGTCGCCTCGGGATCGCCGGCACGCAGGTGGCGCACCACGGAGCTCTTGTCGCCTTCCAGCAGGTTGGTCGCGTCTGCTGCGGCAAGCCAGCGACCTTCCTTCGTAATGCCGATAGGCACAACGTCGAATTTTTTGCGATCAATTGCCTTGAGAATTGATGCTGCTGAGAGCAGCGAAACTTCATGCTCGCCGCTGCGCCCACCAAAAAGAACACCCACACGCAGTTTTTTTGCCATCGCTCTTATTGTCGCTCAGAAGAACGCACAGCAGGGTGACCGGCGAGGTTCGTGCTTTCCCACTCGTGCTGCGAAGAAACCGCGTAATGAATGGGGCACCCAGATTCCTTGCGGATCACAAATTCGTAGTTGATCAGAGAATCTTTTTGCCGAATGCAGAGCAGGCCAGCTCGACAGCGAGGTCCGCAGTGCGGTTGTGCTCGTCGATGACGGGATTTACCTCGACGATTTCGAAGCTGAGCATGCGTCCGTGGTCGGCTAGAATCTCCATGGCCAGATGTGCTTCGCGATAGGTCGCGCCTCCGCGAACGGGTGTGCCCACTCCCGGCGCGTCCTCGGGGTCAATCCAGTCCATGTCGAGCGAAATATGGTAGCCGGCAGTTCCCCGGCCAGCCGCACGCAGAGCTTCTTCCATCACGGCGCGCATGCCTCGCTCGTCGATGTCGCGCATGGTATATACCTCACCGATGCCGGCGCGGCGAATGTTGGCACGCTCGGCCGAGTCGATATCGCGAACGCCAACCAGCACGGTGTTTTCGGGGGCGATCTTGGGCGAGAATCCGCCAATGTTGGTCAGCAGCTCGGGGCCCAGGCCGAGGAGCGCCGCCAGCGGCATGCCGTGGACGTTGCCGCTGGGGGAAGTGTCAGGGGTGTTGATGTCGGAGTGGGCATCGATCCAGATCACGCCGATCTTCTGATTCTGACGTCGATAAAACTCCGAGACGCCCGAGACGGACCCGACTGCAATGGAGTGGTCTCCGCCGAGGACTAGCGGCGTCATTCCCTCTTCGAGCGTCTTCGAAACAGCGGCCGCGGTACGCGCACAGGTGTCGGCGATCTGCTTGAGATAGCGCGCGTTAGGGCTCCCGAAGTTCTGGGTTTCGGCGATATCCACGGCCACGTTGCCGCCGTCGCTGACATGGTGGCCGAGAGACTCAAGCCGTGCTTCAAGCCCGGCAACTCTCATTGCGGATGGTCCCATATCTACGCCGCGCCGGCTTGCGCCCATGTCGAGCGGCACTCCGAGAACGCGGATGCGCCGGGTGGGTAATGACTGAGTTCCGCTGGGGGGGAACGACGTCACAAGAATGGGAATTTCAGGATTGGTAGACATTGAGAGCGCTCTCCCGAGCCTGAGCCGCTGCCATGATACCGTGCGATACCCGCGGCATGCTTCAGAGGTATGTTCCCGGTAGAAGGTGTTATGACCTGTGTAGTACCGATTCCCCGAAAGATGTAACTAGAGTAACCACTGCAGAGCGTAGACTTTTCTCAGTCGTGCCGATGACTTTCAGTGCGGGCAGAACTCGCTAAGTTCCACGATTCGAGGAACTAGCAGGCAGGTTCAAGGACACCAGTGGATGAGGTTCAGCGGTAAACCCGGGCGAATTTTAGCGCACGCGGCGGCGTGTCTGGCGATTTCCGCGTTCATCCCGCACTTGAGCGGCGCAACGGCTCAAGATAAAGGCGAGCATCCACTCACCTCGCTGCGCGCGATTCGCAATCTCACCAACGCGCAGGCCAGCCACCAGCTTCCCGTCTCATTTGAAGCCACGGTTACCTACTATCGACCTTACGAGCGCACCCTGTTCGTTCAGGATGGCGACGCCGCGATCTACGTTCAACCGAGCGCGCAGATTCAGCTTTCGGCTGGCGATCGGGTCCTGATCAAGGGAACGACCCACGAAAGCTTTCGCCCCTTGATATCGGCCACCAGCATCACGGTGCTGGGTCACGGCAGCCTGCCCGTACCGGTGGCGGCGACTTTTGATGGATTGATCCGCTCCCAATTTGACTGCCGTCTGGTAACGGTGCGGGGGACCGTTCGGAGCTTCGACCTTGTTCAGAGCTCTGACAAGCCCAGCATCTCGATCGAACTGCGCAGCGACGGCGAACCGATTGCCGCCGTCATCGATAGCACCAACGTTGATGGGCTCAAGAATATTCTGGATGCCGAAGTAGAGTTCACCGGCGTTGTTTCCGGGCGATTTGACGGCAAGATGCAGGCAACCGGCGTGCTGCTGCACGGGAGTTCGCTCTCAGCCATCAAGGTGATGAAGCCGGCGGCGCGAGATGCGTGGGATTTGCCGCTCACGCCGATGGACGAAATTCTGATGGGGTATCATATCCGCGACCTGACCCAGCGGGTGCGGGTGCATGGAACCATCACCTACTATCAACCCGGCGCCGCGTTAGTACTGCAAGATGGCTCCAAAAGCCTGTGGATTATGACCTCATCCATCGCTCCTTTGCGGGTTGGAGACGACGCTGATGTAACCGGGTTTCCCGACGTGCATGATGGGTTTCTGGCATTGACGGGGGGCGAAGTACTTGATCGACAGATATCGACGCCGATTACGCCCCTCTCTGTAACGTGGACTGAACTGGCGACGAGCCATCACCTCTTCGATCTGGTTTCAACAGAAGCCCAGGTGCTGGCCGAAAATCGAAGTGCTGCGCAGGACGAATACGTGCTTGATTCCGGGGGCAACCTGTTCTCTGCGATCTATCGATTGCCGCCACCTCGAAGCCTGCAGACAGCTGCCCTCCCGCCGTTGAAACACCTGGCCCTCGGCTCGAAGGTACGCGTCACCGGAATCTGCATCATGGGCTCTTCGAATCCCTTTGACACCCAGGTTCCCTTTCACATCCTGATGCGCACCACGGACGATATCGTTGCCATCGGCGCTCCGCCCTTTGTGAGTGTTGGCAACCTGGTTCGGATCGTGGCCGTGCTGCTGGCGCTGGTGCTGGTCGTCAGCATCTGGGGCTGGATCCTGCGCATGAAGGTGCAGCACCAAACGGTAACCATTACGACACACGCCGAAACCAAAACCCGCATCGAACGGCACAATGCGCAATTGGCAATGAAGCGAAGCAGGATTCTCGAGGACATTAACAGCTCGCGCCCGATGCCCGAGTTGATCGATGCCATCACGGAGATGGTGGCGTTCAGTCTGGGTTTCCCATTCTGCTGGTGTGAAATGCCGGATGGCTGCCGAATTGGAAAAGCTCCTTCCGATTCGCAGGGGCTCCGGAGCATTCGCCTGGACATCCCTGCCCGCGCCGGCGGATCCCTGGGGACGCTGTTTGCGGCGACTGAAGCCGGCGAGTCTCGTCCGCAGGAGGAAGCAGCGGCGCTGGAAGCGGGAATACGCCTGGCAACGCTCGCCATTGAAACACGCAAACTCTATAAAGACCTTGTCTATCGCTCGGAGTTCGACTTGCTTACCGATATCCATAACCGCTTCTCTCTTGACCGCTACCTTGAGCAATTGATCGAAAAGGCAAAGGTTGAAGACTCGATCTTCGGCCTGGTGTACATCGACCTGGATGAGTTCAAACAGGTCAATGACTTCTACGGGCACCATATTGGCGATCTATATCTTCAGGAAGTCTCGATGCGGATGAAACGCCAACTGCGCTCCGGCGATATGCTGGCGCGACTGGGCGGCGACGAATTTGCTGCCCTGGTACCAGTGGCCCGCAGCCGCTCCGCCATCGAAGAGATTGCACAGCGCCTTGAACGCTGCTTCGATGCGCCCTTTGCTGTGGAGGGTTACGTGCTCCGCGGAGGCGCAAGCGTCGGTGTGGCACTCTATCCGGAAGACGGCACGTCGTCCGACAGCCTGCTGAGCGCTGCCGACGCGGGGATGTATGTTGCCAAGCACACGAAGCGTCATGGCGCTGAAATGCCGGACCGCTTGCAAAAAGCACTCTTCAAGCCTGAAGAGCAGGGCAGATAAAAGCAACGCCGGTCCCGAAGAACCGGCGCGCTTTCCCCCCTTAAACCTGCTGATGGTTGTCAGCGTACGTGCAGCTGCGAGATGGTCACTTTGCCTCTAACCAGATCGGCTTTTCGCCACTGGCTCTTCTCATTGAGAGCCACCCAGCGGCGCTCTTCGCTGCGGTAGTGCCAATCCTTGTCGAGCTGGTAGTAGATCAGCGTTCCGGTCGCTTCCATCACCTTGATGATGCTGTTGTCGTGCGAGTTCTTCTCATCGAAGTCGGTGGTCGCGCTCTCGCCCATCTCGGAGTAGATCTCGTTCAACTCGAAGAGAAGCGCATTGACACCGTCGTCCAGGGCTTCGACGTTGAGGCCTATGCGCCTGGCCTCGCGTAGCGTAATTGGATAGTTATGCGATGGGTAGCCGGCGTTGAGATTGTTGCTGATCTCACGTGCCCTTTCCTTGTCGTCCATGTGATACGAAAGAATCTCTTCGCAGATGCGCGTTGAGAGAGCGCTGGAACGGTCGACTGCGCCGATGACCAGCGGATGCACATAGGGAAACAGCGCCTCATACGGGTTGGTCGTCGAGTCCTTGGCCTGTTCGGTCCAGAGGCGAATGACGCGCAACAACTCGTCGTTGCTGACGCTTACACGGTCATTGTCGCGATCGATGGGCGAAAGATCGTGGGTAAGAGAAGTGTCGACGGCAGAGAGATGCGCGAGCGGCCCCATAAGGATGCGATCGGCGCCAAGTGCCAGCATGGTCGCGGCGGACTGGCACTCGAGCGGCGCAAGTACGGTCAAATGCTTCACGTAGCGGCGCAGCAGGTTGACCATGCGCAGCGACGCCTGGCCCGAGCCCCCGTCGGACTTGACGAATAGCGTGAGGCGTTCGATGCTACCCAGTTTGCGCAGCAGTGCGTAGAGGCTGGCAACGTCGTTCTGGCAGATAGAACCCTTGTTGGAATTCCAGTAGGTGATGATGGGCTCGCCGAGCGTGCGGGAAAGCTTGTCAAGTACCGGCTGGGTCCGCTCGATCAGCATCGGCGGCTTGGCCGCGCTGGGTCGGAGCACTGGAAATTCGGATACAGATGCAGCTACAGATTGGTTAGGCAATTCTGTGTACCGCTCAATGTTGAATTGTCTTGATTGGCTTCGATATTAGCACGATGTTCATCAAGCCGAAATAAAGAAGGTTGTGATTTGAGGCACAGCCCAATGGGTTTTTGCTCGTCTGAAACTCGCCGCGTCGAAGCTCTCTCTCAGCAAAGACTTGCAACTCCGAGGGAGATTCGCAGCTGCAAACTTTCGTAAGTGGAACGTCCGCGTGCGCGCAAACACACACCTTTTCCCACGCTTGGAATGTGCAGATTGGAGGGCCGGATTGCAAATGGATTAGTGGCCCTTCGGCGCGCCAACATCCTACATCCCAGGTCTCAGAAGCGAGACCCGGGGCACCCAATCATTCGGGGATGCTCAGGCGTGGGCCACCGACCTTCCCGGTCTTGAAGCGGTGACAAATCGCTCTTTTGGAAAGCGTTTAAATCCAATACAAGTTAAGGCGGCAACTATTCGTTCACACGGCCGAGATACCGGTCGAGCCAATTGAGCACCACCTTGACGAGCTGCGATCGCTGTTCCGTCACATCGTGCGGTGTATCAAGAATTACGTGGCTCTTATCAGCCACAGGTGTTCCGAGCATCTGGAACATTGGGTTCTGGGCCTTCTCCACCGGGAACGTGTAATCGTATCGTCCATTCACCATTAAGACGGGCTTTTTCATGCGCGTTGCGAAGTCCGCCTGGTCACCTCCCGGCGGAGGAGGTTGAAGGAAATATCCGCCATCCAAATAGATCGCCGTCCTCAGCCGATCCTGAAGCAGGCTAGAAACAATAACCCCATCTGCCGATCCCATGCTTACACCAAGGTATGCCAGACGACCGCTGTCGATATCAGTACGCGTGTTCAAATAATCCAGCGATCGGGCCGCATCCTTGTACCATTCGGTCGTCAATGTAATGGCCTGTGAGCCGCCGGGCAGGTTGTATTTCAAGCGTCGCTCGTACGTATCCTGATACACCGGGTACATTACTGCGCGCCCGCTCTGCACAATGTAATCGAAGAACTTCTCGTCACCAAGGTCGCTGCTGTCGCCGGTGAGAAACATTACCCGAGCGCTCGGAAAAAAGAGCACAGTCTGATAGGGAGGCCGGACTCTCTTTGGCAAAAACAAATACGCTGCCATGCGTTCGCCGTTGTAAGCGGTGTCAAAGGAGACCTTCTCTTCGCGCCAGTCCGCGGTCTCTTTCACCACCCCCTCTTCCTTGGCGTTCAGTGGGGTTTTGGTGTAGTCGTACATCAACTCATAAGCGTGAAAGACTGCGTCACTGATTGGCTTATACGCCGCAAAATCCCGTGCCATGCGATGAAACGGCTCAGCCATTTTGGCTGGTAGCGCGCCGAGATTCCTCACGCAGCGAAATCCGTTTCCATCGGAGCGATCGAAAGGCGATACTGCTTCCGGGTCCTGATAGAGATAGGACTGCGACTTCCACGATCCGCCCAAAATGAAGCGGAGATCGTCGTCCACCGTATTCGCAATCCACTCACGAACATTGCCGGCCATGTCATACGTGCCGAACGGTCCCACGCCCTTGAACGTTCCCACGGCGGCCAGTGCTGTGCCCGTCAAGTTGCTCAATGGAACGGTATATTCGGCATTATCCGGCGCAGCCACCTGGTACCACTGACCAAGCGCGGGGAGTGTTTTGCCTGCATAAGCCGCGTAGGCCGTAGCCTCAAACCAACTCACGCCTGACACGGGCAGATCGCCCTGGCCCTCCTGGTAATGACCACCCGCCCAGGTCGAGGGGCCAGGCCGGCCCGTCGTATCGCGAAACTGAGGCATCCCTTCGTTCCAGGGAATCGCGCGGCCATTCTGCTTGAATGTCGCCGGCCAATATCTCTGATTTGTATACCCGCCGCTGTCAACAAATTTTTGATATTCCCGATTTGTAACCTCGTACCGATCAACATAAAACGGCGGTAGATTGTACGGCCCAAGCCACCCGAGGAAGGCGTTGTATGTGCTCCAATTCCCTCCCGGGTCAAGGACCATTTGCTCCGGAGCCTTCTGCGCCGCCGCCAGCTGGAAATTCATCTTCGAATCCAGCTCCGGAGCCACGATCATCAAGCCGACCCCCGGCTTTGAAACTCTCCAGCGAAAGTATCCGGTTGGAATGTGGAGATTGGTCAACGGCGTGGTTCCGAGGGTCAGCCACTCTCCGTTTGGAGTCAGGTAATCCTGCAGTTCCACCTGCGCCCCAGGCGGATCCGAAGTGATTGTCACTGTAGTCGAGTTCTCTATCTCGAATTGCTGCAGTTGCTCATCTCCAGGCAAATACCCTTGCGCCTTTTTCAGAATTGAAAATGCCGCCAGCGGCTTGCGTTCATCCACCAGCTGCTTGATCTGCGGGAGTGCTTCTTCCCTCGCCCACCGGCGTTCCGTTGCACGCCGATAGAGCCAGAGGCCGGCAATTGCGCCCACCACGAGCACCATTGCCAGGGTCACCCACCACGCGAGTGAAGGCGCCCGTCTGCGTTCCCGAGGCGCAGGCGAAGCACCGCTCATCTGCATCAGCACGGTGGAAGCGTCTTTTACGATCTCCGCCGCCGTCTGATAGCGCCGCGTCAAATCCTTCTCCAGAGCCCGCGTCACCAGGTGCTCCGCCTGCTCCGGCACATCCGGCCGCAGCTGCCGCACCGGCTTCAGAGGCTCCTCCGTGATCGCGCGCATTACTGCCAGCCCGGTGTTTGCCACAAACGGAGCACGCCCGGTCAGGCTTTCGTAATAGAGCGCGCCCAAGCTCCAGAGATCCGTGCGCCGGTCCATACTCTTGCCCATCGCCTGCTCCGGCGACATGTATAGCGGAGTGCCCATCACTCCTCGCGTCTCAACGAACGAGAGCGTCGCGTCCGCCGCCACCAGCAGCTTCGCCAATCCAAAGTCGAGCACCTTGGCATGACCCTTCGGGGTAATCATCACGTTGGCCGGCTTCAGATCCCGGTGGATCACACCGTGCTCGTGCGCCTCTTCGAGTGCCTCCGCCACTTCGAGGACAACTACCGTGGACTCCCGAACTCCAAGTCTGCCTGCCTGAAGCTTCGCGGCCAACGACTCCCCCTGCACCAATTCCATCACGATGTAATCGAGGCCATCTTGTTCGCCCACGTCGTAGACGGCGGCGATGTTGGGATGATTCAGCTTCGCCAGTGCCAGAGCCTCACGGCGAAAATGCCGTCGCATATCCTCGCCGTTCAGCACTCCCGCGGCGAGCATTTTGATCGCTACCGTACGCTCCAGTTTCTCGTCGCGCGCACGATAAACCACCCCCATGCCGCCTGATCCAAGCGGTTCAATCAGGGAATACCGCCCCAGCCTCGTTCCTGCGGGCATCCTCTGCTGAGGCCCCGAGAACGGCGCAGCGCTCCCCTTTTCGGCTGACTTCGCTCCAAGACCATTTGCGATGCCCAACGCCGGCTCAACGAGCGTATCGTTCAGGCGGTCATTCTCGGCCAACAGTTCTTCCACTATCTGCCGCACCTCGGGGACACCGCGGCATGCTCCATCAACAAACGCTGCCCGCTGCTCTCGCGGCAGATCGAGCGCCTCCCTGAAGAGTTCTTCCGCATTTGTCTCCGGTCGATCCATGCAATGATTTCCTTTAAGGAAGCGCGAGTACGCGAGGTGGTTTTCACAGTATCATGCACTGCGCTCAAAAGGGGAGCAGCAATGAGTCCTTTACCTGAAGACCCGAATCCGCGCGGTTCCTGAGCAGAAGCTTTGCCACATCTCAAAAGCGAAATGTGGGGCACCCAGCGGAAGAGTCACAAAAAAGAAAGGACCTCGCATTGGCGAGGTCCTTCTGGTTGATGGAAGCGGATGAGGGGCGGGTTATTCGGCCGCCATCTCTTCGGCTTCGCCTTCCTGGCGCATGAGTTCCAGTTCGCGTTCGGCGGCTTCGATCTCTGCCGAAACCTCCTGCTGAACGCGGGCTGCCGCTTCTTCGAGCTCCGGGGAGAGCTGAACGTTGCGGTAGTACTCGAGGCCCGTGCCTGCCGGGATGAGCCGGCCGACGATGACGTTCTCTTTGAGGCCACGGAGATTGTCGATCGCTCCGTTGATGCTGGCTTCGGTGAGTACGCGGGTCGTCTCCTGGAAACTGGCTGCCGAGATGAAGCTGTCGGTCGAGAGCGAGGCCTTGGTGATGCCGAGCAGGAGCGGACGACCGAGAGCCGGACGGCCACCCTCGCGGACAACACGCTCGTTCTCTTCGCGGAAGCGGAAGCGATCGACCTGCTGTTCGAGAAGGAAATTGGTATCGCCCACTTCGTCGATCCGCACCCAGCGCAGCATCTGGCGGACAATCACTTCGATGTGCTTGTCAGAGATAGCCACGCCCTGCAGACGGTAGACTTCCTGGATTTCGTTCACCAGGTAAGCCTGCAGTTCCTTTTCGCCCAGCACGGCAAGAATATCGTGCGGGTTCAAGGGACCGTCCATCAGCGGGTCGCCGGCACGAAGGCGTTCGCCTTCCTGCACGTTGACGTGGATACCGCGAGGTACCGAGTATTCCTTCTCGTCGCCATTGTCAGCCGTGATGTAGATCTTGCGCTGACCCTTGGCAACTTCGCCGAAGCGGACCACACCATCGATTTCGCTGATGATGGCCGTCTCGCGCGGCTTGCGAGCTTCGAAGAGTTCGACAACGCGCGGCAGACCGCCGGTGATGTCCTTGGTACGCGTTGACTCTTTGGGAATCTTCGCGAGCACATCGCCCGGACCTACTTCATCGCCGTCCTGCACCATAAGGTGCGCACCGCGAGGTAGCAGGTAACGCTTGTTGGTCTTCGCATTCTTGATAAGGAATGCTGGCTGACGCTTCTCGTCGGGAGCGTCGGCAACCACCCAGCGCGAGAGGCCGGTGACTTCGTCGACTTCCTCGTTGAGCGTAATGCCTTCCTGCAGGTCCTTGAATTGCACTGCACCGCCGATTTCCGTGAGGATGGCGTAGGTGTAGGGGTCCCACTCTGCCAGCAACTGGCCGAGCTTGACCGCCTCGCCGTCCTTGACGCGGAGACGCGCGCCGTACACGACCTGGTAGCGCTCCTTCTCACGGCCGCGCTCGTCTTGAATGGCGAGCGAGCCTGAGCGGTTCATCGCCACCAGCGTGCCGTCCTTGCTCTCGACGTAATTGAGGTTGATGAAGCGCACGAAGCCATTGTTCTTGGCATCGAGGCGCGACTTGTCCTGTACACGACTGGCGGTTCCGCCGACGTGGAAGGTACGCATGGTGAGCTGCGTTCCAGGCTCGCCGATGGACTGCGCCGCGATAACGCCGCAGGTTTCACCCAGCTCAACCATGCGACCGGAGCCGAGGTTGCGACCGTAGCAAAGTCCGCAGACGCCGCGACGGGATTCGCATGTGAGCACGGAGCGGATCTTCACCTTCTCGACGCCTGCACCCTGAATGGCGGATGCAATGTCTTCGTCGATCTCCTGGTTCACGTCGATCACAACGTTGCCGTCGTAGTCCTTGATTCTCTCGAGAGACACTCGACCGATGATGCGGTCGCGCATGGGCTCGATGATCTCGCCGGACTCAACGATCGAACCCACGTAAATGCCTTCCGAGGTTCCGCAGTCGTATTCGGTAACGATGACGTCCTGCGCCACGTCGACCAGGCGGCGGGTGAGGTAGCCCGAGTCGGCGGTCTTGAGTGCCGTATCGGCCAGGCCCTTACGTGCGCCGTGGGTCGAGATGAAGTACTCCAACACTGTCAGTCCTTCGCGGAAGTTCGCCGTGATGGGCGTCTCAATGACTTCGCCGGAAGGCTTGGCCATCAGTCCGCGCATACCCGAGAGCTGGCGAATCTGCTGCTTCGAACCACGGGCGCCGGAGTCGGCCATGATGTAAATCGGGTTCATGGCTCCTTCGTCGTCCGCCTTCTTCATGTTGCCGAACATCTCGTCCGCAACCTGATCCGTAACAGCCGACCACATCTGGATGACCTTGTTGGAACGCTCGCCGTTGGTGATGGCGCCGTCCATATACTGCTTCTGGACTTCGATGACCTTCTTGTCGGCTTCGTCCACCGTGGTGTACTTGCTGGCAGGAATAACCATGTCGTCGAGACCAACGGACAGGCCCGAGCGCGTTGCATAACTGAAGCCCAACGCCTTGATGCGGTCAAGCATGCCGACCGTGACTTCGAGTCCGAGGTTCTGGTTGCAGTAGTTCACGAGTTGGCCGATACCCTTCTTCTTGAGCAGGCCATTGATGTACGGCATGCCCGACGGAAGCGCGTCGTTCAGAATCACGCGGCCAACGGTGGTGTTGATGTACTCGTTGTTGAAGTCCACCGGCTCGGTGTGGGTCAGATCCTGATCATCATAGGCGGTGGTCATGTCGAGCACCTTGCCTGTGTAACGCAGACGAATCGGGGTCAGGGTTTCCACCTGGCGCGCTTCGAGAGCCATCAGGATCTCTTCGGTATTCGAGAAGACGCGGCCTTCGCCAATGCCACCCTTCTTCGCCTTGGTCAGGTAGTACAGTCCGAGCACCATGTCCTGGGTAGGAACGGTGATGGGCTGGCCTGACGCCGGCGAAAGGATGTTGTGCGAAGCGAGCATCAGCACGCTGGCTTCGATCTGCGCCTCAGGCGACAGAGGAATGTGTACGGCCATCTGATCGCCGTCAAAGTCGGCGTTGAAGGCGGTGCAGACCAGCGGGTGAATCTTGATGGCCTTGCCCTCGACCAGCACCGGCTCAAATGCCTGAATGCCGAGGCGGTGAAGGGTTGGGGCGCGGTTCAGCAGTACCGGATGATCTTTGATGACTTCTTCAAGGATGTCCCACACCACCGGCTCCTGCATCTCCACCATTTCCTTGGCTTGCTTGATGGTGGTGCAGTGACCCGTCTGCTCGAGGCGGTGATAGATGAAGGGCTTGAACAGTTCGAGCGCCATCTTCTTCGGCAAACCGCACTGGTGCAGCTTGAGTTCTGGACCGACTACGATGACGGAACGGCCAGAGTAGTCAACGCGCTTGCCGAGGAGGTTCTGACGGAAACGGCCCTGCTTGCCCTTGAGCGTGTCGGAGAGCGACTTGAGCGGGCGGTTGTTGGCGCCACGCAGCACACGACCGCGACGGCCGTTATCAAACAGCGCGTCCACAGCTTCCTGCAGCATGCGCTTTTCGTTGCGCACGATCACTTCAGGAGCGTGCAGATCCATCAGCTTCTTCAACCGGTTGTTGCGGTTGATGACGCGGCGATAGAGATCGTTCAAATCCGAAGTTGCGAAACGGCCGCCATCCAGCGGCACCAGGGGGCGCAGCTCTGGAGGAATGACCGGCAGCACATCGAGAATCATCCACTGCGGCTTGTTGCTCGACTTGCGGAATGCCTCGACAACCTTGAGACGCTTTGCGTACTTGATCTTCTTCTGCGCCGAGGTTTCGGTCTTCATGCGCTCGCGCAGTTCGATGCCGAGCTCTTCAATCTGGACGCGCTTCAGCAATTCCTTGATGGCTTCGGCGCCCATCATGGCCTTGAAGCCGGAGGGACGATACTGCTGGTCGAGCTCGCGATAGCGGGCTTCGTCCTTGATGATCTCGCGCTCTTTTACCGGCGCGTCGCCCACATCGACAACGACGTAGGACTCGAAGTAAAGAATGCTTTCGAGGTCGCGCAGAGAAATATCGAGCAGGTGGCCGATGCGCGACGGGAGGCCCTTGAAGAACCAGACGTGCGAGCACGGAGACGCGAGCTCGATGTGGCCCATGCGCTCGCGGCGCACTTTGCTCACCGTCACTTCAACGCCGCACTTGTCGCAGATAACGCCGCGGTGCTTCATGCGCTTGTACTTGCCGCAGAGGCACTCCCAGTCCGTTACGGGTCCAAAGATGCGAGCGCAGAACAAGCCATCGCGCTCCGGCTTGAACGTACGGTAGTTGATGGTTTCAGGCTTGGTGACCTCACCATGCGACCAGCTGCGGATTTTCTCCGGCGAAGCAAGCATGATGCGGATAGCGTCGAAATCAGTAATCGGGCTGGTGAGTTCAAACGGGTTTGAACGGAACAAGGCGACCCTCCTTGGCGGGCCTTTCAGCACTCGCCGCGGTATCTCCCGGGATTCTTTAGCGGGTCCTTCCTTCCCGGGAAGCGGCGGTTACCGCTTTCAAGAAGGACACCGAAAAACTCTTTGCTTCCGGCTAACTCTGAGTAATCCCAGGTCTCAAAATCGAGACCCGGGGCACCCAATTCCATGGCTAGTCGGCGACTGCTGCAACTTCCGGCACAGGGGCCTTCTTTAGAAGGTCTGCGCGTTTGATGAGTTCTACGTCGAGGCACAGCGACTGCAATTCGCGAATGAGCACGTTGAACGACTCCGGTACACCCGGCTCGATTGCCGCTTCGCCCTTGACGATGGCCTCGTAAATCTTGGTACGGCCATACACGTCATCGGACTTGGCGGTGAGCAGCTCCTGCAGGATGTATGCGGCACCGTATGCTTCCAGGGCCCACACTTCCATTTCGCCGAAGCGCTGTCCGCCGAACTGCGCCTTGCCACCCAGCGGCTGCTGCGTGATGAGCGAGTACGGTCCGATCGAACGAGCGTGAATCTTGTCGTCGACCAGGTGCGACAGCTTGAGCATGTAGATGTATCCCACGGTGACTGGCTGTTCGAACTGTTCGCCGGTCATGCCGTCGAAGAGCGCCGTCTTGCCCGAGGAAGGCAGGCCAGCCGAAGCCAGCAGAGCCTTGATCTCGTCTTCCTTGGCGCCGTCGAACACCGCGGTACCGAACCAGATACCGCGCTTCATGCCTGCTCCCACGCGGAGCAGCATTTCGTCATCGAGCTCAAGCAACTGGCGCAGCGTTGCGGTTCCGGCAAACTCTTTCTTCATGAGCTCACGGGTTGCCTCAACGTCGCTGTTCGCCTTGATCAGTGCAGCAATCTTGGCGCCCAGCGCATGTGCGGCCCAGCCGAGGTGCGTTTCGAGAATCTGACCGACGTTCATACGCGAAGGAACGCCGAGCGGATTGAGAACGATCTCCACCGGTGTGCCATCGGGCAGATACGGCATATCCTCTTCGGGCAATATGCGCGCGATCACGCCCTTGTTGCCGTGGCGGCCGGCCATCTTGTCGCCGACTGAAAGCTTGCGCTTCATGGCAACGTAGACCTTGACCAGCTTGATGACGCCCGGAGGCAGTTCGTCGCCCTTTTGCAGCTTGGAGATCTTTTCGTTGGTGATCTTGCGCAGCACTTCGATCTGGCGCGAGGTCATCTCTTCGATCTCATCGATCTGCTCGTTGACGCGGGGGTCCTTGTCGTTATAGCGGATGCGCTTGAGATTCTTCGTCGAGATGCGCTCGATCGTCTCGCGGTCGAGCAGCGCGCCCTTGGTGATCAGGCGCTTGTTGGTCCGCTCGTCGTGCAGATCGGCCAGCACTTCCTTGCCGCCCAGGATTCCTTCCAGGCGCTTCAGGCGCTCGTCAGTCAAAATGCGGATTTCGTCGCCGAGGTTCTTCTCGAGCTTGGCAACATAATCAGCTTCGATCAGCTTGGCGCGCTCGTCCTTTTCCTGACCCTTGCGGGAGAAGATGCGAACGTCGACCACCGTGCCTTCGATACCCGGAGGGCAGGTGAGCGAAGCATCGCGAACATCGCCAGCCTTTTCGCCGAAGATGGCGCGCAGCAGCTTTTCCTCAGGAGTGAGTTGCGTTTCGCCCTTGGGCGTTACCTTGCCGACGAGGATGTCGCCGTGGCCGATCTGGGCGCCGATGCGGATAACTCCGCTCTCGTCCAGGTCGCGCAGCGCGTGCTCGCTGACGTTGGGAATGTCGCGCGTAATTTCTTCGGGACCAAGCTTGGTGTCGCGAGCTTCAATCTCGAACTCCTCGATGTGAACCGAGGTGTAGTAATCCTCACGCACCAGCTTTTCGCTGATCAGGATCGCGTCCTCAAAGTTGTAACCGCGCCACGGCATGAAGGCCACCAGAACGTTCCGTCCCAGTGCCAACTCGCCCTGCTCGGTGCAAGGACCATCGGCGATGACCTGTCCCTTGATGACGCGCTCACCTTCCCGCACAACCGGCTTCTGGTTGATGCAGGTGTTCTGGTTCGAGCGCTTGAACTTGATCAGCGTGTAGATATCCGAACCAACTTCACGCGACAGCTGCGTGGGATGATGTTCGCCTTCGACGCGCACGATGATGCGCTCGGAGTCGACCGAATCCACGATGCCGTTGCGCTTGGCCAGAATTACAGCGCCTGAGTCGCGGGCCGTAACACCTTCCATGCCGGTACCCACCAGCGGAGCTTCGGCAACAAGCAGAGGCACCGACTGGCGTTGCATGTTTGCGCCCATCAGCGCGCGGTTCGCATCGTCGTGCTCCAAAAACGGAACAAGGGATGCGGCCACTGAGACGAGTTGCTTCGGCGAAACGTCGATGTAATCAACGTCGGTGCGATTCACCAGCACAAAGTTCCCCTGACGACGCGCATTCACCAGGTCTTCAGTGATCTGCCCCTCGGCGTTGAACTCGATGTTGGCCTGCGCGATTGTGTGCTTGTCCTCTTCCCATGCTGACAGGTAGAAGCTGAACGGAATGTAGTCAATCTGCCGCTTGCTCGCCTTCTTCAGCGAAGCGTTGAGCTTGATCGCCTCTTCCTTTTCGATGTGGTCGCCCACGCGCAGTCCACTTTCGCCCGCGTTAACGATCTCAACGTAGTCGAGGATTCGCGAGTCCTTCACCTTGCGGTAAGGCGACTCGATGAATCCGTACTCGTTAATGCGTGCAAAGCAGCTGAGCGAGCTGATGAGGCCGATGTTCGGACCTTCCGGCGTTTCAATCGGGCAGATACGGCCGTAGTGCGTCGGGTGCACGTCGCGGACTTCGAATCCTGCTCTTTCGCGAGAGAGTCCGCCCGGCCCAAGAGCCGAGAGACGCCGCTTGTGCGTGATCTCGGAAAGGGGGTTGGTCTGGTCCATGAACTGCGACAGCTGCGACGAACCGAAGAACTCGCGGATCGCGGCCATGACCGGCTTGGCGTTGATCAGGTCGTGCGGCATAGCCGTCGACAGCTCCTGATAGACGCTCATCTTTTCCTTGATGGCGCGTTCCATGCGGACGAGGCCGATGCGGAACTGGTTCTCCATCAATTCGCCTACTGCGCGAACGCGGCGGTTGCCAAGGTGATCGATGTCATCGACCATCCCGATGTTCTTACGCAGCTTCAGCAGGTAGCGGATGGTCCCGTAGAAATCTTCCGGCGTCAGCGTGCGATGGTCGAGCTGGGTGGCGTCCTGGTTCTCGTAGAGCTTGATGTTGAACTTCAAACGGCCCACGCGCGAGAAGTCGTACTTGCGCGGATCGAAGAACATGCCTTCGAAGAGCGCAGTTGCGGTATCCAGCGTCGGCGGATCGCCCGGGCGCAGCTTGCGGTAGATTTCGATCAGCGCCTCTTCCGGCTTGTGCACGGAGTCGCGCTTGAGCGTGTTGGTAATGATGTTGCCCACGTCGTCGCGCTCGGGGAAGAAGAGCTCGAAGCTCGTTGCACCGCTCGCCATCACCTTGTGCAGGCGATCGGCGGTCAGTTCCACGTTGGCTTCGACGATCACTTCGCCCGTGTTCAGATCGACGATGTCGGCGGCCGTGATTGCTCCGTCGAGCTCGGCGGATTCAATTTCGATCTTTTCGATATTGGCGGCACGTATTGCTTTCATCGTGTTCGCCGTGATCTTACGGCCGGAGTGCGCAATCTCTTCGCCCTTGTGCAGGACGGCATGTGCGGGCTTCGCGCCCTGCAGGTGCGTGGACGCCTTGGGATCGGCAGGAACAGCCCACTGCAGCTTGCCATCGACTATGTGAATGCGATCGATGGTATAGAAGGTCTTGAGAATCTCTTCGTCCGAGCGCAGGCCAAGGGCACGGAGGAAGATCGTCCCCAGAAACTTGCGCTTGCGGTCGATGCGGACGTAGAGCGTGTTCTTCTGGTCGTACTCAAACTCCACCCACGATCCGCGATAGGGAATGATCTTGCCCAGGAAGTAGGTGCGGTTGTTCGCCGTCTCAAAGAAGACGCCGGGCGAACGATGCAACTGCGAAACAATAACGCGCTCGGTGCCATTGACGATGAAGGTGCCGTTCGGCGTCATCAGCGGAATGTCGCCGAAAAAGACTTCCTGCTCCTTGATATCGCGAATGGTCTTGTTGCCGGTCTCCGCGTCCTTGTCGTAGATGGTGAGGCGGACCGTCACCTTTAGCGGGGCAGAGAAAGTCATGCCGCGCTCTTCGCACTCCTGCTGGTCATACTTCAACTGCAGGCCTACAGGGTCGCCGCACTTGTTGCAGAAGTCAGGAACGTTCTTGTTATAGGTTCCGCACTTGTGGCAGAGGACATCGCCAGGAAGGAACGGATCGGTAATCACCATGGCTCCGCAATGCGTACAGGCGGTGCGCAGGTGGTGAAGACCTTTGAGGTGGCCGCACTTGCATTCCCAGTTGCCGATGGAATAGTCGACGAAATCAAGCTGCGAGATGCCACGGAAGTCGGTAATGGGGAAAACAGAAACAAACACCGACTGCAGTCCCGAGTCGTCACGCTCGTTCGGCAGCTTGTCCATCTGCAGAAAACGCTCGTATGAGCGGCGCTGCACTTCAATCAGGTTAGGAATCTGGGTTGCGGTAGGAATCTTGGAAAAATCGAGCCGGCTCCGAATCGCGCGCTTCTCGTTAGGCATGCATCACTCCTGAGTCTCATCACACCAGCGCAAATCCCGCCATCCAGGTTCGCGCCGGGCCGGCACCCGAGTCTCGAGGCGCCAGCAGTTTACGTAAGAAAATCCGATCATTCAGATTGGCACCCTGCCCGCTGCCAATCCCGTCCTGGGGGTGCGGCGACCATCTCGCCAAACTCCCGGAAACCCGCGCCAAGCGTATTTACTTGATTGAGGCGCGATGAAAATTGCGCCACAGGCGTTGTCGCACATCAGGGTGTTGCGCTATAAGCAATCCCAGAGGCGCTGCTCCTCGATGTCAACATCGTCAAATCGACGCCACCATCCGAGAGCGGCAATCTCTAAAATCAATCCAGCGCATAACCAACTCTGGAACTTCCGAAGACTGCGCACAATCGGTAATAGACATGCCGGAAAATTCCACCGGATGTCCGCAAACTCTTGGTAGATTTCGCTCGAAAGCCTAATCTGCCGCGATAGAGACACGAATGCCCGCGAGGACGCAATTCCTCACGAGCGCGGCTTCATTGCCAGTGCCCCATTCCGAATTTGTGTGCAACGCTGTCGCCGATCCCAAAGCTCGCTTCTGCTGCCCGTCGCCTGCCAAACGACATCCGTCAACCAGGAAACTCGCATATCCTGTTGACACTAGAGCACTTAACTTCGCATTAATGCCCGCCCCGAGGCTGCTTGGCCCAGCCGAGGGTGTGAACATTTTGTGCCCTTTGACTCTTGATCAAGACGCGCTGTGTATGGTTTTCGCCCAAACCGCGGAAAATCCAGCATGGGCCGAAAAGACGCGCAACGTCTATCGTAGCGCGTCCCGGCTCGTCTTGCAAGTCGCGTACCGAACTACTTGATTTCGACGGTTGCGACGCCTTCAAACTTCTTCTTGATCGCCTCAGCTTCGTCCTTGGTCGCGCTTTCTTTCAACGCCTTGGGGGCGCCATCGACCAGGTCCTTGGCTTCCTTCAGGCCGAGCGAGGTAACCTCGCGGACAGCCTTAATGGTGTTGATCTTGTTCGCACCGGCATCCTTGAGGATGACCTGGAACTCGGTCTTTTCCTCAGCTGCCGGGGCCGCTGCTGCGCCACCGCCGCCGGCAACTGCAACCGGGGCTGCCGCTGCTGCCGAGACGCCAAGGCGCTCTTCAAGATTCTTCACCAGTGTCGCCGCTTCAAGCAGGCTCAGGCTTACAATCTGTTCTTCCAACTGCGCGAGATCCGCCATGTCTTTTCTCCATTCACATCCGTTTGAAATTGATATTCCCGGCCGCAAACCCAAACGGTAAGTTTCCGATGCGCCAGACCCGCGCACTTTCCGCCTGCTTTACTGCCAAAACCCTTGAAACCAGCTGTTAGCTGTCAGCCTCTCCTCGAAGCAACCACCAACTGCGAGCTGACGGCTGGAAACTAATGGCTCGGCGCCGCTTAAGCTGCGCCGGCAAACTTTTCTTTTTCCACGCCCTGGTTGATCACGACTGCCAGGTCGCGTCCGGTAGCGTTCATCACGGTAACCAGGCGCTGCGCGGGAGCATTGATGAGATACAGAAGCTTGGCAAAAATCTCTTCCTTGCCCGGCAAGGTGGCCAACGCCTTGATCTCTTCAACGCCCAACAATTTTCCGTCGACGATCCCCAGCTTGAACTGGAATTCGGCATTCTCACCGGCCCACTTTGAGAAGACTTTGGCCAGCGCAACCGGATCGCCCGACGTGAACGCAACCGAATTCACACCCTTCAAACCCTTCAGTGCGGGAGCTATCGAGGTACCTTCGCTTGAAACGGCGGCCAGTTTGTTTTTGACCACACGATACTTGCCACCCGCCTCGCGAATAACCTTGCGCAGTTCATAGTCCTTGGCGACGGTCAGCTTGCTGAACGTGCCGATAATTGCCGTTGTCGAGGTCTCAAGCTCCTTCGCCAGCTGCTTGACCTTCTCCGTCTTCTTTGCTTTCGAAATAGCCATGTCTTCGCTCCGCTCAGACAGTGGACAGTGATCAGTGATCAGTGGTCAGTTTCCTGTAACCCTCTGTTCAGCCTTCTCTATCCCTGCTCCGCGCCCTCAATCGGCGCCTCAAATTCCATCCTGCTTCTTTGCCCAGTCCATCAGCATCGGGTCACCAGCGCTTACTGACCACTATCCACTGATCACTGAACACTGCTCGTCAGTGCTTGCCAGCGGCGTCCGCAACTGCTGAATCCAGCGGAACTCCGGGGCCCATCGTTGAGCTCAGAGTGACGCTCTTGATGTACTTGCCCTTTGCCGCGGAAGGCTTGGCACGCACGATCGACGTGATGACGGTTGTCGCGTTCTCCACCAGTTTCTGGGGCTCAAAGCTCAGCTTGCCTACCGGCACGTGCACCAGGCTGGTCTTGTCTGCGCGAAACTCCACCTTACCGGCCTTAATCTCTTTCACTGCCGCGGCCACATCCTGGGTCACCGTTCCTGTCTTCGGGTTCGGCATCAGGCCTTTCGGGCCGAGAACCTTACCCAGACGGCCCACGACTTTCATCATGTCGGGCGTCGCGATCAGAGCATCGAAGTCGGTCCAATTCTCTTTCTGGATCTTCTCGACCATCTCTTCACCGCCCACGAAATCGGCGCCGGCTTCCTGCGCTTCTTTCTGGCGGTCGCCGGAAGCGATCACGGCAACGGTCTTGGTTTTGCCGAGCCCATGGGGCAGGACCACGGTTCCGCGCACCATCTGATCGGCATGCCGGGTATCAACGCCCAGACGCATGGTCAGGTCAACGGTCTCGTCGAACTTGGCGTACTTGACTTCCTTAAGCAGAGTGACCGCTTCATTCAGCGGATAGGCGGGCTTGGTCACAGCCGCACGCGCCTTAGCAATATTCTTGCTGGTTTTAGCCATCAGATCCTCGTCTCCCACCGCATTTGCCAGCCCCATTTTCGGGGAACCTGGAGGCTCCGCGCCCTAAAACTCGGCGATGCCGCCTTCGAACAGGTCCAAAAGCCGTGGTGTTATTGACAGCCCGGAGATTTCCTCCAGGCACATCTATGGATATTAGCGGATTGGTATCCGAAATGCAAACGGGCAAGCCTTCGACAGAGGTAAATTGCGGGGATGCCCCCATGCTTAGTTGCCGCACCGAAACAAATCAATCGGGATCGCATCTAAGTATAGGAAAGAAGCGAAGGAATGCGCCCTTTTTGAATTGTCGCTCACGGGCGCTTGAATGAGGATAAGTATATGAACAAAATAGCATTAGCTGTCACATTAACCGCTGGAACTGTTCTAGCGGCTTCCCCGCTGTTTGCGCAGAAGACCGATTCTCAGGGGCAGGGGCGCGCAGTTGTGACCATCCTGCCCACTCAGGCGAACGGTACGGTGGGCCAAGTTCCCCAAGGATTCAAGCTCAAAGTCAATGGCAAGGAATCGTCAGTCCTGAACTTTACGCCTTTGCGGGATTCGAACAGCCCCGTGGAACTTGTTCTACTGATCGACGGTGGAGCGCGCACCAGCCTGGGCACCCAGTTCGGCGAACTCGAGACATTTGTAAAGGAAATGCCGCCCAACACCCGGATGGCCATCGCCTACATGGAAAATGGCCGGGCCATTCTGGGCGGCCCGCTTTCTTCCGATGGGGCCGATGTGCTCAAAGGCTTGCACGTGAGCAACGGCTTCCCTGGCTCGAATGCAAGCCCCTACTTTTGCCTCTCCGACCTGGCAAAGAACTGGCCCTCGCATGACCGGACTGCCCGCCGCGAAGTCTTGATGGTCACCGATGGCGTCGACAACTACGACCGTCATTACGACCCTGAAGATCCCTACGTCGATGCAGCAATCAACGATTCCGTGCGTGCCGGGCTGATTGTCTACTCGATCTACTGGAAAGATATGGGCCGCGCGAATAACACTTGGTACGCCAACAACGCCGGCCAGAATCTGCTCCTGATGGTCACGCAGGCGACGGGCGGCAACAGTTACTGGGAAGGCATGGGTAATCCAGTCTCGCTGCAACCGTTTCTGCAAGACCTGCGGCGCCGGCTGAACCATCAATATGAACTCACTTTCTCAGCACCATCGAACGGAAAGCCTGAAGTCGCCTCGATGAAGGTCGACTTGAAGGTTCCTTCCGCAAAGGTCGACGCTCCGCAGAGGGTATTGGTCACAGGCGCAGCCAGCGCGCGTGGCGAGTAGTAAACCGCGAGAAATTCGCGCAAAGCTTCGGCAGGTGATTCAACATCACCTGCCCGTTTTTAATACGTAAAGCAAAAAAAGCGGAACCTTCTGCCGGCGACTAGATTCCCGCTGAATGCGTGAAGGTGCCTTCGTTCGAACGATGTCTAGGCTCCGCGGAGCCGATGTAACCCGCGTCTCTCCCGCGTCGCCCATCAGATCCATGCTGCTTCACCAGTTTGTTGTAGATTCCTAAAAGCAGGAAGGGAGCAGCCCACTGTCCGACGAACATGGATTCATGTTTCTTGTTCCAGGCCTGCAGGGTGGCAGATACGGCCATTGCTCCGAGGGCAAGAGCGAGATATGCGCTGGTTGGAATTCTCGACGTTGTCTTTTCGATTGCGGCGGTGAATTGATCCTCTTCGACTTCACCGGGATTGACACGATAATCCGTCATGATCAGTTCTCCTTGGCGATACTTCGGATCGCTTAGATTGGGATGCCGTCGAATCCCGAAAGAGCGGCCTGCAAATCGGGCAGGTTCCCCCAGATCAAAATCCTGCGCGCTCGCTGTTCGCCTGACCGAAAGTCTCAACAATAGCCAAGACAACCCTTCGTTTTCTGAAATCGAACCCGATACCGTATAGTTTCTTGAAGCCGGCAATGTCCGGACGGGCTCCAGTAAGCTTCACCCTCCCAAAGCCCGCCGAATCCCACTGCCGCTCCTCTGCCACTCGCGGAATCGAAGATGAGGGTTTTGTCGACTCGCATATTTGCGTCTGTAAGGTGCAGAAGAACCCTTTGTGAGAAGAGGTCTATGAGACAAGTCCGGTTGCCCTTGGTTCTTTCATCCGTTTGGATTTTTTTGACAGCCGCTTCACTTCACCCGCAGAGCCTGAACACGAACTTTGCCCGTGACCCACAGCAAGCCGTCGATCAGGACTACACCGATCACATTCACAAGTACACGACGGATCCATCGTTCGTCTCGCCGCTGGTTGATTATTTGCCAGCCTCGAAAACTGTGCCCACGCCGGCCAAAGTGCTGGGGGATGTCTCGGGCGCGCCGGACATGCTGCCCTATGCCGAGGATGTCTACAAGTATTTCCGCCTGCTGGCCGCCGCCAGCCCGCGTGTGAAGGTTGTCACCATCGGCCATAGCGAAGAGGGCCGCGAGATGATCGCCGTGGCCATCGCTGATGCCGACCTGCTGAAGAATGCTGACGCCAACAAACAGCGCCTGGCGCAGCTCGGCGATCCGCGCACCATCAACTTCGACGACGCCAAAGCGCGCGCGCTGATTGACCAGTCGTACCCCGTCTACTACATCACGGGTACGATCCACTCGACCGAGACAGGCGCGCCCACGGCGCTGATGGAGCTGGCGTATCGCCTCGCCGTCGACGACTCTCCGTACATCAAATACATCCGCTCCCACATGATCGTGCTCATTACCCCGGTGGTTGAAGTGGATGGACGCGATCGCATGGTCGACATCTACCGCTGGCACAAGGCCCACCCCAATGAGCAGTGGCCGCACCTTCTTTATTGGGGCCACTACGTCGCGCACGACAACAATCGCGACGCCATGGGCATGACGCTCGACCTTACGCGCAACGTTCTCGACACCTACCTTGACTGGCACGCACAAGTTCTGCACGATCTGCACGAGTCCGTTCCCTTCCTCTACGACAACACCGTGGGAGACGGTCCTTACAACGCCTGGGTCGATCCGCTGCTGGCTGATGAATGGGCTGAACTCGGCTGGAACAACGTGGCGCAAATGCAGAACTTCGGCATGCCCGGCGTGTTTACGCACGGCGACTTCGATACCTGGAGCCCCGGCTACCTGATGTTCCTCGCCGCAATGCACAACGGCATCAGCCGCCTCTATGAAACATTTGGAAACGGCGGCGCCGACACCGAGAAGCGCATTCTCGATCCCGAAGAATATTCGCGGACCTGGTATCGGCAAAATCCCCCGCTTCCTGTTGTCACCTGGTCGCAGCGGGATAACAACAACTACGAGCAAAGCGCGCTGCTTTCGACGATTTCGTATTTCGCGCAACATTCGCATCACTTCCTCGAGAACTACTACACCAAGAGCAAGCGCTCGATTCAGAAGCCGACACTGGAAGGTCCGGCGGCTTATGTAATTCCGTCCGATGCCGCGGCTACGAATCGCGAAGTGGAGTTGCTGAAGGTTCTCAAACTCCAGCATGTCGAAATCCAGCAACTCTCTGATGCAACCACTGTGGATGTGGCAGGGGAAAAGCGCGGCGACAAGCCGAAGCAGGAAAGCCTGCCCGCGGGCAGCATCGTCATCCGCATGGATCAGCCCTATTCGCGCATCGCCGACGCCCTGCTGGATCGCCAGTTCTGGGCGCCTGACGATCCGCAAAAGCATCCCTATGACGACACCGGCTGGTCATTCCCCCACCTCTTCAATGTGAAGGTAGTGCGCTTGACGGATGCCTCGATCCTGAAAGCAGGCATGAAACCAGTCGATGACCCTGCTTCTCTGGCCGGCAAGATCGATGGCACAGGCTCAGTGATCGCCGTCAATAACAGCGGCCAGGTCTCGCTGCTCTCGCTTATCTACAAATTGAAGGGCACGAAAATTCAGGCCGCCGAAAAATCCTTCGACGTTGACGGCAAACACTTCGCCGCAGGCTCGCTCGTCATCAGCGGCGCCGATGATAAGACTACCGGCATTTTGCACGATCTCGCGCTCGACGGCACCAGACTCAGCGCCGCGCCGTCCGTCGCGATGCACGATGTTGCAGCGCCGCGCATCGCCTTTATGCATACGTGGCTCGCCACCCAAACCGAAGGCTGGTGGCGGTATGCTTTCGACAACGCGGGCGTGCCCTACGACTACATGAGCACGCAAGCCATTGCCAAGCAGGATGATCTGCGCTCGAAGTACGATGTCATCCTGTTCGCGCCGGTGGGCCGCTCTTCCTCGCTCGACATCATCAATGGCCTGCCCATGTGGAACAACGCAATGCCGTGGAAGAAGTCTGATATCACGCCAAACCTCGGCCGCATTGACTCGACAGACGACATCCGCCCCGGTCTTGGCTACGACGGCCTTGAACATCTGCGAAAATTTGTCGAGCAGGGCGGCCTGCTGATTACCTGCGAAGACACTGCGCAGTTTGCCATCGACACCGGGCTTGCGCCTGGCGTGAGCGTGGTGCCGCGGAGCGATGCGCGCGTGGTGGGCACGGTGCTGAATACTGTCTTTGTAGCGAAAGACAATCCCATCGCTTCAGGCTACGGATCAAATCTGCCCGTGATCAGCGCAAACGGTATGGCCTTCAATGTAAGCAACACGCTGGGTCGCGCCGGTGGCCGCATGCTGATGGATCCCTACGCTGAGCGCCCGACCGGCCGCGGCAGCCTGGAAGACAATGACGAGCCGCTCGGCCGAAAAGCCGTCGAAGCCGAGACCTTAGAGAAGACCCAACCCTGGGAAGCAAAAAAGCTGAACGAAGAACAGGTGCGGAATAACTTCTCCGTCATTCCGGAAGCGATGCGGCCCGAGGTCATTCTGCGCTTCTCTGGCAACAAGGACCTGCTGCTTGACGGGCTCCTCGACAAGAGCAACTCTATCGCAGAGCATGCCCTGGTGGTGAATGCCCACCTCGGCCAGGGCAGCGTGCTGCTCTTCGCCAACAATCCCATCTACCGCGGTGAAACCATCGGCAACTATGCGCTGGTTTTTAACGCAATTCTTAACCACGACCATCTGGAACGGCAGGCTGCCGCGCCAGAAGAGAAGAAGGGGCAATGAAGTAGACTCGAGCGGCCTCTCGCTATCCGGATCCGGGCGCGTCGGAGGCTCTCTCCGGGGTGGCACAAGAGAGGCCGAGCCGTCAGTTTTGGCTTTTCGCGGAACGGCGTTTTGTGTCACACTTTCAGCCATGGGAAGCAAAGACAAAGGTAGAAAAGAAACCAAGAAGGCGCCGAAGCCCAAACCGAAGCCCGAACCAGCCCGGCGCGAGATTTTCACCCCTGCTCCGCCGAAGTAGTCACTGAGAACTCGTTGGCAGGTGATCCGTGGCCCGCGCCTCGTGATATCCCGCCTGAAGATGGAATGCCCTCCCTCATACGGAGGGCATTTCCCCGTTTGGGCGCTCCCTGAGCGAAGATCCTTGGCACCAAGTCCGTTACATTGCCTCGTGACAGACTGCTTGCAGCTGCGTCGGAATCGTTCGTCAAAAGCGAAATGCTCGCGGTATGCTGAGCCATGTCTCAGCGGTTTTTTCGAACGGCAATCTTCCTCATTGCGCTCCGCTGTGCCGTCGCAGGCGCATCCACCCATACTCCGGCGCAAGCCCCGAAGCCTACTTCGTCGGCAAGCGGCTCAGGCACCGATGTGCTGGCGCTTGAAAACCTTGGCAAGGGTCTCGCTCCGGTAGACGGCGCATGGCAGTTCCATCTCGGCGACGATCTTTCATACGGTTCGCCAACCCTCGACGACGCCGAAGGTCACAACGGATGGGAGCGGCGTACTACGGATAAGACCTGGGGTGCGCAGAGCCACTCAGCCTACGTTGGTTATGCCTGGTACCGCCGCCATATTCACGTGAAACCCGCCGCTGGAGAATCGCCAGACATGGCCATGCTGATCCAGCGCGTTGACGATGCTTACGAGGTCTATTGGAATGGCAGGCTCATCGGCGGCTTCGGCAAGCTGCCGCCAGATCCCGTCCATTACTACCATCCTCCGGCGCAAACTCTTGGCCTTGGGCCAATCACAGACGGCGTTATCGCCTTCCGCGTCTGGAAAGCGCCGCTCAATTCATTCGACTCTGACCAGCTTGGGGGGTTCTATTTTCCGCCGGTCATCGGCAGTCCCGCGGCCATCGGCGCTCGCAAGGCGGAGCTGGATTACACATGGATGCGCAGCGAACAGTTTGTCTTTGCGCTCACATTTCTCTACGCGCTTGTCATGGTGCTTAGCCTGCTTTTCTGGCTACGCAACCGGTCGCAGCGTTTGCTGCTGTCGATGGCCGTCTACTGCTTCGCCTTAGTAGCTGGAATCTTTCTGCTGACCCTTCGGATTCCCTTCTCGAACGATTTTGCTCTCGGCTGGTTCCAGCCAATCTTTGTTCTCCAGGACGTGGGCCTCTGGTATGTTCTGCTTTACATCCTCAAGCTCGATCAATATCCCGGCATTGCTCGTGCGACGCGCATTCTTGCCATCGTCGCAATCGTTGGCGGATCACTTGATGGCATCCTGGTCGCGGTCACTTCCCCCGTATACGTGCCGTTGGCTCAGGTGGCGGACGCAATTCTCACGGTGATCACTACCGCGATCGAGCCGTTCCCACTGGTGCTTGTAGCCTTCGGGCTTCGTCAGCGCCTCGACGCGCCGCGCTGGCTGGTTGCCATTTTCGCCTCTCTCGCGGGAATGTTTTCCGTGGTCCGCATCGGTGTTCAGCGGGGATCGCGCTTCACGCATTGGAAGCTTGCCGACAAAATCGATGCGCCTCTGTTCAACGTTCTCGGAAATAACATCACGACTCAGAACTTGATGCGCGTGCTTCTATTGGTGGCCATCGTTTATGGTGTGTATCGCTACTCGCGCGACGCCAGCCTTCGCCAATCCACTTTAGAGCAGGAATTCAAAAGCGCCCGCGAACTGCAGCAGATCCTGGTTCCTGAGACCCTGCCCGACATCGCTGGCTTCGCTCTTACCAGTGCTTACAAACCTGCAGCCGAGGTTGGCGGAGATTTCTTCCAGATCATTTCTCTTGCTGGATCCTCGACCCTGATTGTTCTGGGTGACGTAAGCGGGAAGGGACTCAAGGCAGCCATGACCGTTTCGCTTCTGGTGGGCGCGATCCGCATGGCAGTCGAGTCTTCGAGCAGCCCCGGTGAACTTCTGGTTGCACTCAATCGCAGGCTCTACGGCCGCTTGCAAGGTGGCTTTGCCACGTGCATCGCCTTGCGTCTCGATCCAGACGGCGGTTGCATCCTGGCTACAGCCGGTCATCCTGCGCCCTTCCTGAATCAACGTGAAATCGAACTTCCGGGCGCTCTGCCACTTGGACTCACACCGGACGCCAGCTACGAAGAAACCACCCTTCGTCTTCGTGAGGGCGATCATTTTGCCCTATATACTGACGGGCTGCTGGAAGCCCGCAATGCGACCGGCGAGCTCTACGGCTTCGAACGCCTGAATATTCTTTTCGGCACCTTCCCAACCGCGTTGCAGGCTTCCGAAGAAGCAATAGCCTTCGGCCAGGACGATGACATCACGGTGCTCACTCTCACGCGATCAGGGCTCGCTCCGCTGAGTCCAGCCACGGTGTGAATTGCCTGCGAAACACCGAATGGTCTTGCGTTTTACGATGTTTCAGATGAATGGAGCCTTATCGCCGGCGTCTCCTGGAAGATTCGCCTATCTCGAGAGCTATATTTGCACGCAGAAAGGCCCTCCCGTCCGGGAGGGCCCTTCCATTTACAGCAAAGTAAGCCAGTCCGGACTTACCCTACGACTTCAATACCCATGGAGCGAGCGGTGCCCTTGATGCTCTTGATCGCTGCATCGACCGAGGATGCGTTCAAGTCAGGCATCTTCTGCGTAGCGATCTCGCGCACCTGCTTTTCGGTCACCTTACCCACCTTGTCTTTGTTGGGCGTGCCTGCGCCTTTGGCGACGCCAGCTGCCTTTTTCAGCAAAACAGCCGCAGGCGGCGTCTTGGTGATGAAGCTGAATGAGCGATCGGCGTAAACCGTGATGACAACCGGAATGATAAGGCCGGCCATCTCCTTGTTCTGCGTGCGCGCGTTGAACTGCTTGCAGAATTCCATGATGTTGACCTGCGCCTGGCCCAATGCGGGACCGACCGGGGGCGCCGGGGTGGCCTTGCCTGCTTCGATCTGCAGCTTGACCTGTCCTGTGATTTTCTTCGGAGGTGCCATTGATGTTTCCTTCGGAAACCAGCTTTCAGCTTCTAGCCATCAGCTTTCAGCTGGTTTTGGTCGTTGCGAATTTTGGTGTTGCGCTCAAGCGTTTGCTCGCAACCGGTGGCGGCTAGTCCTCCAACCGGCTAGAAGCTGAAAGCTGATAGCTGAGAGCTGCAACTACTCAATCTTTTCGACTTTGCTGAACTCCAGTTCAACGGGAGTCGAGCGTCCGAAGATGGTCACCATAATCTTCATGGTTTCGCGATCTTCGTTGATCTCGTCCACCACGCCATTGAAATTGGCAAAGGGGCCGTCGGTGATGCGGACGGACTCGTTCTTCTCAAACTTGATCTTGAGCCGCGGCTTTTCTTTGGCCGTTTCAGAGCGGAAGAGAATTGAACTCACTTCTTCCTCGCTGAGTGCCACCGGCTTGTCGCCCGTGCCCAGAAAGCCCGTTACCTTGGGCGTGTCTTTCAATACATGCCACAGATTATTGTCGAGATCCATCTCGACCAGCACATATCCGGGAAGGAAGACCCTCTCCACGGTGCGCTTTTTACCGTTGATAATCTCGGTCACTGGTTCGGTGGGAATCATGACGCGGCCAACCTTGTCGCGCAACCCGAAAGCCTGCACGCGGCTCTCGATCGACTCGCGCACCTTGCGCTCAAACCCCGAGTAAGCGTGAAGGATATACCACTTGAACAGCGGGTTGCGTTCGGGCGCCGGTGTCGATTCGGCGGGTTTTTCCAGTTCTTCTGCCATCTTTGTCTCGATTCCCGGCTGCGCCATTATTGTGCGCCCAGCTTGTGTAATACCGCCTGAAGGGCACTGCTGAAAATGCTATCCGTGACCCAGAAGAAGAATCCGAAGATGAACACCGTGATGATCACGACGGTCGTAGTGGACTCGACTTCTTTCCGCGTGGGCGTGACCACCTTCTTCATCTCTGCGCGCACGTCGCTCAGGAAGTTGGTGAAGTTGCTCCATGTGCTCATCGCGCCGCCAGAGAAGTTCGACAGAGCGTTCGGCTCCTGCCGTTTCGCGGAATGGTCGTCGCCCTTTTTGATTGCTGATTCTGTTGCCATACTTCCAATCCTTCTAGCTCAACCAGAGAAAGGGTGCCTCGCTGGCTCTTCTCCAAGATTGCCGCTACCTATTGGTTGCGTCAACCTTAAATGAGCCGCTTTGGCAGAGCGCCTCTGGTTTTGCATTCGCTCCCGGCATCATGCCGGGAACACCGTACGAATCTGGCAGGGGCGGAGGGATTCGAACCCCCAAGTTCGGTTTTGGAGACCGACAGTTTAGCCGTTGAGCTTACGCCCCTAAAAGCAAGCTTTTAGCTCTCAGCTTTCAGCCTTCAGCCTAGTTTTGCCAATTAAAGCCGTTGAGGCTTGTTCCAGCAAAAGCTAACTGTGAGCTGAGGGCTGATAGCCGATGGCTGCTCTTACTTCGTTTCCTTGTGCGGCTGGTGCTTGCGGCAGCGGTTACAGAACTTCTTGAACTCGAGACGGCCTGTGGTCGTCTTTTTGTTCTTTGTCGTTGAGTAGTTCCGCTCCTTGCACTCAGTGCACTGCAATGTCACAATTTCCCGCATTTTCCAAACTCCAGTGATCAGTGTTCAGTGAACAGTGATCAGATTTCGCTTGCCGCGTCGTTTGTTGCGCCCGAAGGGCGGTCCGCCCGACGCGGCTAGCGTCTACTTGATAATTTCGCTGATCGCGCCTGCGCCTACCGTGCGTCCGCCTTCGCGGATGGCAAACCGCAATCCCTTTTCCATGGCGACCGGTGTAATCAGTTCAATCACCAGTTCCACGTTGTCGCCCGGCATCACCATCTCCGTGCCTTCAGGAAGCTCGGCTACGCCCGTCACATCCGTCGTACGGAAGTAGAACTGCGGCCGGTAGCCCTTGAAGAACGGCGTATGACGGCCGCCTTCTTCCTTGCTCAACACGTAGATGCTGCCCTTGAACTTGGTATGCGGCGTGATCGATCCCGGCTTGGCCAGAACCATGCCGCGCTCCACGTCTTCCTTGGCAATACCGCGCAGGAGGATGCCGGCGTTGTCGCCCGCCAGGCCTTCGTCCAGCTGCTTCTTGAACATTTCAACGCCCGTGCAAACCGACTTGCGGGTCTCGCGGAAGCCGACAATCTCGACATCCTCGCCCACCTTCACCTTGCCGCGCTCAATGCGTCCAGTGACGACGGTCCCACGTCCAGAGATAGAAAAGATGTCTTCGATCGGCATCAGGAAGGGCAGGTTCACCGCGCGCTCCGGCTGCGGAACGTACTTGTCCACCGCATCCATCAACGCGTCGATCTGCGCTTCCCACTTGGGCTCGCCGTTCAGGGCTCCGAGAGCCGAACCACGAATCACCGGAACATCGTCACCGGGGAACTGGTACTTCGAAAGCAGTTCGCGAACTTCCATCTCGACCAGGTCCGTCAGCTCTTCGTCTTCCACCGCATCGCACTTGTTGAGGAAGACCACGATGCAGGGAACGCCTACCTGGCGGGCCAGCAGAACGTGCTCCTTGGTCTGGGGCATCGGGCCGTCGGTGGCCGCGACCACGAGAATGGCGCCGTCCATCTGCGCCGCGCCGGTGATCATGTTCTTGATGTAATCGGCGTGACCGGGGCAGTCCACGTGCGCATAGTGCCGGTTCGGGGTCTCGTACTCCACGTGCGCCGTCGCGATCGTGATGCCGCGCTCCCGCTCTTCCGGGGCGTTGTCGATCGAGTCAAACGAACGGAACGTGTTCTTCGGGTTGTGCTTCTGCAATACCTTGGTGATCGCCGCCGTCAACGTCGTCTTGCCGTGATCGATGTGACCAATCGTGCCTACGTTCACATGCGGCTTCGAACGATCAAATTTTTCCTTCGCCATTTTTCTCTTCCCTTCGCAGCCTTTTAAAAACCAGATCTCAGCCGTTCATGCTTAAGCCAAGATCCCTAGTCCTTACGACCACCAGCTGAAAGCTGATGGCTCGTTTTCAGTAATACGCGTACGCCTTCAAATACCTTTGCCGCAGATCCGCAGATACCGCTTCAACCAACCGCAGGTAACGCTCGCGAGTCAATCCCTGGTCTGACACCGGAAGCCCCTTGTATAGCGCGATCGCTTCCTTGCCCAGCAATCCGCGATTGAGAACGCTTTCGAAATCCCGAATCCGCAGTTTGTAGCGAATTACACGATTTAGAAATACTTCAACGTCGCTCGCCTCGAACGCCGCGTCCATCAACGTGTGAAGCTCCGCGTATTTCTTCTCGTCCTGTACCGCAATCGCTGCCTGTTCAAACATTCTTTACTTCTGCCTCTATTCCTTAACTGGAGCGGGAGACCGGACTCGAACCGGCGACCAACAGCTTGGAAGGCTGTGACTCTACCACTGAGTTACTCCCGCCTGAAAACAGTGATCAGTTTTCAGTGATCAGCGAGTTCGTGCAAATGGGAGCTGATGCGATTACCCCGCCGCAGCATCGACTGACACCTGACCACTCTTCACTGACAACTGAACTTCTGGAGCTGATGACCAGGATTGAACTGGTGACCTCTCCCTTACCAAGGGAGTGCTCTACCAACTGAGCTACATCAGCCCTGCAAACCTAAGAGCGTTACTTCTTTTCGCGACGGATCTTCTCCGCCTTCATCGCCATCACGGTGCGTAACGCAAAGCCACCGATGATAACCAGTGGAATCAGCCTCAACTCCACTAGCCTTCCCCCAATTGGAAGCTTTCCATCAAGGGTAAACCAACTCACTGCTGCCAGAATCGCGTAGAGAACCATCGCTATCCTGAACTTCCGGTCAAGCTCCTCGCCCGACCGTTTCCAATCTTCGCGCCCTGAACCCGCGTCGACCACCGCACCCGGTTCTTCGCGCATTTCCCTACCTCAAATCGATGGTGCACAGGGGAGGATTCGAACCTCCGTAACTCGAATGAGTGGCAGATTTACAGTCTGCTGCCATTAACCGCTCGGCCACCTGTGCATCCCTACACCCGAACGACAAACCCTCGTCCCGGGAAACCCCAATCACTGCATCCTGCCTTCTTCAACATCCACTTCCGCACATCACGACCTTACCGGAGAGCCTCCGGCTTGTCGGAGCATGCACCTCAGTGGGATCACCGCAGAGGACAGACCCGGCACTTCAATCCATCTCGCCGGTCCTGAAACTTGCTGCCGCCCGTACCCCCGGATTGTTTCTAAGTGGAGCTGGCGAAGGGATTTGAACCCCCGACCCTCTGATTACAAATCAGATGCTCTACCAGCTGAGCTACGCCAGCCCGACCACCCACAAACACTGCCGGGAATACCGAATAATCCGCGGGCACACTCCGGCTCCGCGCATAACACGGCACAGTGTTTAAGGTTAGCACACCCCAAACTGCTGAGCAAACCCGCGTCGGCCCCAGTTTATCGCGCTGTTCCAGGCGCCCAGAACCGCCACGGAGAATCTCTTCTCGGCGACGCAAAACATTGTCAGAAGTGCAGTAAGCAGCCGGAAATGAAACGCGAATTGACTTGACAACACAATCAGCCAGCGGGAACCTGCTAGCGGGTCCCCAATCAACTTAAGGAAACCAAATGAAAGCCCACCGGATTTTCACGGCGTTAGTCGCCGCAGCGGCCCTCCTTGTCGGAGCAGCGATCCTTCCGGCGCATGCGCAGACCGCGCCCAAGCGCAGGCCTCGGATCGCGGTCATGGATTTTGATTACGGCACCGTGCAGACTGCCTCTTCAGCGATGTTCGGCACCAACGTAGATGTTGGCAAGGGCATCGTCGATCTGCTGGTGACCGGCCTAGTCAAGGACGGCTCATTTTCGGTGATTGAACGCCAGGCGCTGGACAAGATCATGGCCGAACAGAACTTCTCCAACTCCAACCGCGCCGATCCGACCAGCGCCGCCAGGCTCGGCAAGTTGCTGGGCGTCGACGCAATCATCGTGGGCAGCATCACCGAGTTTGGCAACGAGACCAAAAAGACCAACCTCGGCGGCGGCGGCGGCAACTGGCACGGAATTGGACTGGGTGGGGTTGGCCACTCCAACTCAAAAGCCAATGTGGCCATCACAGCCCGCATCGTCGATGTGGACACGGGCGAGATCCTCGGCGTTGCGGACGGGAAGGGCCAGTCATCTCGCTCCAGCACCTCGATGCTGGGCGGCGGCGGCAACTGGAGCGGATTTGGAGGTGGACATGCCGATTTCGGTTCCAGCGATTTCCAGCAGACCATCATTGGCGAAGCCACCAAGCAGGCAGTTGATCAACTGGCCGTCAACCTGGATGCTGACTCGTCGAAGGTCGGAGTTCGCACCATCACCGTCGAAGGCACAGTGGCGGCCGTAGAAGGCAGCCAGATCATCCTGAATGTGGGCGGCAAAGCCGGCATCAAGGTAGGCGACCAGTTCGACGTGGTGCGCGTGACCAAGGAGATTAAGGATCCAACCACCGGAGCAGTCATTCGGCGGCTATCAACCTCTGTAGGCGTGTTGAAAGCCACCGATGTCGATGATCTCTCCGCAATCTGCGCACCCGTATCCGGGTCGGATTTCAAGATCGGCGACAAAGTGAAGACGGTTACGCAGTAATTCGAAACAATAGAGCAAAGTCGGGCTAGGTGAGAATGCCCCTCGCAATCAGTGGTGCGAGGGGCGTTTTGTTTCTGTTAAAAACCGGATCGCGATCTTTCAAGGACTTTTCACGCCCCCCGGGGCGATGAGTGCTCGCCTTGTGATCGTCGGTGGACTTCGCAAATCTGCTCGACAGTCTCTTCCTGAGCAAATTTAGGGCATCCACCAAAGTTGCAATCCAATTGCTCTACACGTCACTGGCAGATTTTCTTCTCAGTGCTATAGTTCCCGCCGGGAGAAAATGATGAAGAAATTTATTGCGATACTTATGTGTCTGATTTTTCCGATGAGTGCCTTTGCCGGCGATAACGGTTACAAGATTGCCTATGACGGCGGATCCATCCAGAACGCCAAAGCTGGAACCGACATGAAGCTGTACATCGACGGCTCGAATATACGAATCATGAAAGACAAGACCGAGATCGCGGTTGTTCCCGTTTCGGCTGTGACTGAGATCAGTTATGGACAGGATGTTCATCGTAGAGTTGGCGCGGCGATTGGCGTTGCCGTGGTCTCTTTCGGAATCGGAGCCCTCCTCGCCTTAACCAAGTCAAAAAAGCACTTTATCGGCCTCACGTGGGATGACGGCGGTAAGAAGGGCGGATTTGCTTTCCAGGCCGACAAAAGCGACTACCGAGGTTTGTTGGCCGGACTCGAGGGAGTTACAGGAAAGAAGGCGGTTGATTCAGATGCAATGACCGTCAAAAACTGATGCGACGAGGCACCCAAAACACTTGGTCATAAAGCCCGTGAACTGAGACAGCCCGCAGATCGCCGCCGTCCTGTTTCGGCCAGCCTGCCTTTGCGCCCAGGGGCAGGAGGGCTTATATACCACCTGAAATCACTTCGTAGCGCACAGATCCAGGTTCTACACGGAGTTCCACGCCGTGTAGTTTCGGAATGTTTCGCCGAACCGTCAGGAAGGCTCCGCGCAACACCAGAGTTTGCTAAGATTTGGCGCAAACCCAAAGAGGAGAATTTTTTCGTGAAACGAATCGTGCTCTTGGTTCTGCTACTGTCTTTTGCCATCCCGACATTCGCCTCGACGCATAAAGATGTCATCAATGTCTCATGTAATGAGCTGTGGCGCGCGGTCAAAGATACGCTCAAAAACTCAGGGAAGTATGGCATTATCGCAATTGACAACTCCGAAATGACTGCTTCCTACAACATGGGAGGCAATCTCATGGCAAAGCGCACCAACTCTGCAATGCTGAACAGCAAGGATAATGGGGCTAGTTGCGAATTGCAGGTTCAGACCGCATATAGCGGATTGGGAAATAACGATGCCGGCGACTTCAAGAAGCGCGTCGAGGAGTCGTTGACCAAACTGAAGGGACAGCCACTTTCAAATCCCAACACCGCGCCAGAACAGCCCAACGCGGCGACCGCTCCCGCTCAGACTTCCCTGTCGGTCAGTTCCACTCCTTCCGGCGCGGATATCGAGATCGACGGCGCTTTTGTCGGCAATACGCCTTCCACTGTCATGCTCACACCCGGCTCTCATCACATTGTTGTAAAGAAAAAGGGATTCAGCGATTGGACCAAGACACTAAATGTGACTGGCGGATCCGTAAACCTCAGTGCAGAGCTTGATCAAGCGCCCGCTCAATAGCTCTTTTGCAAATCCGGCCTGTTCACGGTGAAGCTTCGGCTGCGCCGTTGCTTCTACGCGTACACCGCTCGTCACGTTACCGGCATGAATCTCCCTTGCTTGCTGCCGCCCCGACGCGGGATCATTCGGTAGTCCCCATAGACGAATCTGCGTCGGTTCACGACGAGGTGTGGTTTTATGCGTAACGGAATTTTCACTTTTGTACTTCTGCTGCTGTGCCCGGTTCTCTTTGCCCAGGAGCCACTGACCAACCTGTCGATCATCAAGCTTGTAAAAGCCGGCCTCTCTGAAGATCTCATCGTCACCACTATCAACTCTTCCCCTGGAAAATACGACACATCGGCGAACGGGTTGATCGCACTGAAAAGAGCGGGAGCCACTGACAAGGAAGTCGCTGCCGTAGTTCTGAAGGCTTCGGGCGTTGCGCCAGCCACTCCGGCAGCAGCGCCGGAACCTGTGAATCAGGCCCCGGCCGGCAGCGCATCCAGCGTCGTGGTATCCACCGCACCGCCGGTGGGCGTGGACAGTATCGGCATCTACTATCTCGATAAAAGCGGCAACACGTGGAAGGAAGTTCCCGCCGAGGTCGTCAACTTCAAGGCTGGCGGAGCACTTAAGCATTACGCCAGCGCTGGTGTCTTGAAGGGTGACATGACGGGGATCGTCGGCGGCAACCGCAGTTCGCTATCTCTCAAGGTGCCGGCTTCCTTCATTCTGTATGTGCCCGATGGCCGTGCACCGGGCGAGTACCAACTTCTGCGTTTGCACGAAAACGCGGACAGCCGTGAGTTTCGCGCCGCAAACGGCGGAGTCGTGCACGATGCAGGCGGGGCCTTGCGGGATGTGGTGGACTTCACATCGAGGAAAATCGCACCGCGGATGTATCTCATCGACTTCGGCGAAGACATGGACAAGGGAGAATATGGCTTTTTGCCTCCCTCCGATGCAGCGATGGGCAGCAGCATTCCAACCGCCAGCAAGATCTACAGCTTCTCCGTCACTTACTAGTGCCTGGTCTCTCAGACCCATGGCCCAATGACGGTCTGAGGCGGCTCGCGCCCCGGTCCGATATCCTGTAATAGGAGATCGGGTTTCGAACTCCCTGGGTCCATGCACAAACGCACGCGCAGAACGCTGTTGGTCGTCGCCGGAGTGGTTTTATTGCTGGCGGTCGCGGTTTTTCTGCGATCCAAGGCGCCGCCCGAAGCCGCCCGCCTGCTGCCCGAGTCCGACGGCATCCTCTACTTCAACCTCAAGCCTGTCAGGGCATTCATCCACAAAGACTTGAAGCCGCCTCAACGCGTCCCTGAATACCAGCAGTTTGTCGACGCCACCGGCATTGACTGGGAACGCGACCTCGATTCTGCCGCCATTGCCCTGCATCGCATGCCCGACCCCAATGGGCCCAACGGGCCGGTCGCCTATTCCATGGTGCTTAGCGGAAAACTGACCGGGAAGCGTCTGAACACGTGGCTTGAGGCCAATTCCAGTAGCCGCGAAGTCTACGCGGGGCACACCATTTACAGCGTTCCCTCTGAAAATCGCACCGTACGCGTCGTCCAGATCGGGTATGACATGATCGCGGCCTCAAACTACCCTACGACGGAAAAGATCCACTCCATCATCGATAGACACCGTACTGCTGCGCTTCCCTTCGCCGGTTCGACCCTGCTTTCGCAGCATTTCCACGATGTGCCGCTCCTTGCCGTCGCCTGGGGCGTTGGCCAGATCGGCCTCTCCTTCTCTGAAGGCGGTGCGATCAAGGTGTTTGGCCTCTCTCTGCCGCTTCAGGACGACTCCATCATCATTGCCAGCATCACCCCCGGCCTTCCCCTGGGAAATTCCGTACATCTTCGGGTAGAAGAGATCGCCCCCGACGATGACAAAGCCGCCAGCCAGGCGGCCTCGCTGGCCACCATCGTGACTGTTGCCCGAGGCGTCACCGCCCAACTCTCCGACGATTCCGCCAACAACGCCCTTCGGGAATTATTGAAGACGACAGAAGTGACCCAAAAACGCAATCGGGTCATCGCGACCGCCAATCTGTCGCCTGCGTTTTTCAGCCAAATTACAAAAAGCGAGAATTCACTCACTACCCCGGCAACCCCTCCTGCGCAGCAAGCATCTCATTGAATGACGTGCCTTTTCATGCCGCGTCGCGTAAGAAAGTTTCCACTATCAAAGGCCGCCGATGAGTTCCCTCTTCTGGGTTGGAGGTGGAGCTGACATCGGCGGCCTTCTTCCTTTGCCCAGTCAATTTTTTGAGACTCCTGCACCGCTGTTCGCGCATCTTGTTAACAGGCATTCGTTTGCGCCTCCACTCAACACTCCAGCGAGGTACCATGATTCGCTTCCTCAGAACGCAAGCTCTGATTTGCACCATCTTCTGCCTCCTCTCGATGGCTGTAGCTTTCGCCAAAAAGGCAACCCCGCCCCCACAGGCCTCTTCGGGAAGCGTTCTCACCGGCCAGGCTGCCTTTACTGACGCTGCCCACGAGTCACCTGGTATCCGCCGCCATATCACCGTGGGCGACCTGCCCGCGCCCGCACCCGATCAGTCCGTGGACAACGGACCGAGCGTGGTCCCGCGCCCGGCCAACGCCTGGCCCATCGCGCCAAAGGGATTCAAGGTGGAGCTTTACGCGACCGGCCTCGACAATCCCCGCCTTTTGCGCGTCGCGCCCAACGGCGATCTGTTTCTGGCCGAAAGCGAAACGGGCAAGATCAAGGTCTTTCGCGGCGTTACCCCGGATGGCAAGCCGCAACAGACCTCCGTTTTCGCCGAGGGCCTGCATCAGCCATTCGGCATCGCGTTCTATCCCCTGGGCCCCAATCCCAAATACATCTACATCGGTGACACCGACGGCATCGTCCGCTTCCCTTACGAAAATGGCGATGTGAAGGCGCGCGGAGCCGTAGAAGATTTGGCAGAATTGCCCGGCGGCGGGCGCCTGCGCGGCGGAGGCCATTGGACCCGCGACCTCATCTTTTCGAAAGACGGCAGCAAGCTGTTCGCCTCAGTCGGTTCACATTCCAATGTCGACGACAGCGACACTCATCCCGAGGAGTATCACCGGGCCGACGTCCTTGAATTCACGCCCGAAGGCAAATTCGTTAAGGTCTATGCCTGGGGAATCCGCAACTGCGTAGGCGAAGCCATTAACCCCATCACGGGTGACTTGTGGTGCTCGACCAATGAGAGAGATGGCCTCGGCAACAACCTCGTTCCAGACTATGTAACTCACGTGCAGGAAGGCGGCTTCTACGGCTGGCCGTGGTGGTACATGGGCGGACACCAAGACCCGCGACACGTTGGCAAACATCCCGAATTGGAGTCCAAAGTCACCACGCCCGACATCATCCTTAACCCGCACTTCGCCTCGCTCGAGATGATGTTTTATGGCGGATCGCAGTTCCCTGCTGAATTTAACGGTGACGGATTCGCCTGCGAGCACGGCTCATGGAATCGCGCGCAGCGCTCCGGCTACGAAGTGATTCGACTGCCTATGAAGAATGGCCATGCTACCGGAGAATATGAAGACTTCCTCACCGGCTTCACAATTGGCGACGGGCAAGTCTGGGGACGTCCGGTAGGCATAGCCGAAGCCAAGGATGGCTCGCTCTTTATCTCCGACGACGGCTCAAGGTCTATCTGGCACGTCGTCTATACCGGTAAGTAACTCCTCGTCATCGGTGTCCATAATCCAAGTGCCCCATTCATGCAACAGGTGGTTTTCGTCGCATGGATGGGAAGGCACTCCCTGCCTTCAATCACGAGGATCGTGAACGCGCAACCGACCGGTTGCTCATTGCCTATCTGACACGTCTAGAACAGCCGGAAATTCACCATCACCGACATCCGTACCGGCACCGGCTTCCCATCCTTGCGCGCCGGCTTGAATCGGTATCTCAGCACCGCTTCGAGCGCCTTCTCATCCAACCCCATGCCCAGCCGTTGAACCACGCGTGGATTTTGCGGATTGCCCTGGGCATCGATGGTCACCGAGATGATGCATACGCCCTGATATTTCTGGCGCCGCGCTTCATCGGAGAATTCGGCCTCAGGCGTAAAGATGGGAACGGGCTGAGAGACGCCGCCAATGCCCGGCGTATAAATGCCATTCCCCGCACCACCTCTGCTTCCTGGACCCCAGCCCGGCCCGTCGCCCGGACCATCCCCGCCATTCATTCCGATCCCGATGCCGTTATGGCTGCCCGGGCCGCCGGAAATCACGGTAACGTTGGCTGAGCTGTCTATACCGATCATCGGCATCGCGGGATTATCGGGGAGCTTGATTTCCGGCGGCACGGCGATGCTGTTTTCCACGGCCAGCTTTGGATGATCGAGCAGCGGCACCTGCAGTTTCACAAGCGAATCCATATCGAGTTTTGGCAGCCGACCCTTGTTTGCCTCGATGTCGTCGTCGGTCCCACCGCCTCCGCCGCCGTGCGCGGAGTCTGCTTTCGAGGGCGCGAAGAGCGGAAAGTCGTCGAGGTGAAACTTCGAGTTGGGCCCGCCCGCCGGTGCAGGTTGGATAACCGCTCGCACGCTCATCAGCAGAAGGAGCGCCAGGATTCCGCCATTCACCAGCATCGCGGTGCCCACAGCCCACGGGTTGGTGTTCGCAGCCATTCGGTCCGGCACCGGAATCGGCCTCGAGGTCAATTCCAACGGCGGAAGCTTCGGCGGGAAGAATCGGTCGCGGAAGCTCTCGATGAGTTCCGCCCAGATAGGCCGCTCGTCAAACGTAGTTGTCAGGAATGCGCTGGGCTCGCGCCCCTGCTTGCTGGTCGAATCCCGCTGCGTCATACGTCTCCTTCCGCGCAGCATGATTCTCAGCCGCGACGAGCGTTTGACGTTTGTTGAAACTCCGATATCCCCATAGACCAGCCGATTCGGAATTCGTCACCGGAAAATGTCCGTGCGAGCAATGCGCTACTTGCTCGTGACGTTATCGCTGTGCGCTACTTCTTCAACCCCAGCGCTTCGACCACGGCGGAATCAACCTTCGCCGGCTGGCCGTTCTCTTTCCATACCACGCCGAATCCACCGCGATAGTCCCACATCGTCCAGCCGATGCCGTCAGCTTCCAGAGCGGTTCGCACATCGCGAATCCAGTTCATGCGCGACGTGGGTTCGGTGACGCGCCGGTAGGCGCCGAATTCATTGCAAATCAGCGGAACATTGTTTTCCTTGCCCCATGCGGCGGCCGCATCGATCTGCAGGCGAATTCGGTGCGCATCCCAGTGGTCGAGCCAGTAGTGTTCGAGCGCGTAGCGATTTGCAGCGTCGGGGACCTCGGCGAGGGACTTCGCCATGCTGTCTTCGCCGGCGGGATAAGGAATGTTGTGGGTATAGATCCACCAGGTGCCGCCCCAGCCTGCGCCCTGATGGGTGAACTCGTGCGGCTCATAGAAATGGAAGTTGTAGATCACGTTGCCATCAGGCAGCGGATGCTGTGTCAAAAGATCTGCAATGGATGACCAGTTCGGCCCGGTAGCGATGATCGTGTTCTTTGGCGCAACCTCGCGAATCGCCGCCGCCGCGCGCGCCTGGACTCCAGCCCAGCGATAGGGATCGTGCTCCTCGGGCTCGTTCATGATCTCGTAAAAAACGAGATCGGCATTGCGATCTGCATAATGCGCCGCCAGCTTGCGCCATAGCATCACGAAGCGATCGACTCCTTCGCCGGTGGTGCTCACGCTCCTCTTGTAATCGCTCTCCGGGTGAATGTCGATCTGCACTGCCATGCCCTTTGCGAGCATCTGGTCAACTGCGTGGTCCAGGCGGCCCATGAAATTCGAATCATCCCTGCCGAAGAAGCTTCGCGTGAGCGGAGCCGCATCAATGCTGAGGCGAACGTTGTCGAAACCGAGCTGCGCCATGAGGGCGATGTCGGCGTCATCGGTATAGCTGTCGGTTTGCTGAGCAGAGTAGTTACCGGATTGCGCGAACCACTCCGAAGCATTGATGCCGTGACGCAAATGTTGCGCGCGGGTAAAAGCGGTCTTCACCTCCGCAGCGCGGTCTTGAGCAAAGGCAGGCAATGCGACGATGAGCAAAGCAAACAACAAACGAGAGCGCAAAGACACGGTTCATCTCCCCTGGGCGAGTGTTTTGAAATCCAACAGGTAACGATACTATGTCCGGCGCCTTCGATCTCAGGATGGATTATCGACTGCAGGAGGCAGACGGCGTGATTGCGCTGAAGGATGCAACCCGCAAACGTGAAGAGCGGCTCCCGTCGGGAACCGCCCTCGTGTCAGATTGCTGGTATTCGTCTATTTGCTGGCTACGTTCGGGGAGATGTCGTTGGCAGCAGCCTGCTCGTAAGTGGTGCGCAGGTATTTGTGCGGATTGACGGGGACCTTGTGGATGCGCACCTCGTAGTGCAAGTGGGGCCCGGTGGCGCGGCCAGACTGGCCCACGTAGCCAATGACTTGCCCGCGCGTGACATGCTGGCCGGGCACTACCGCAACCGCTGAAAGATGTCCGTAGAGGGTAATCAGATCGTGGCCATGATCGAGCACAACCTGGCGGCCATATCCGGCGCCCATGTTCGCATCTTCCACTTCGCCGTCGCCGGCAGCGCGCACCGGTGTTCCATACGGCGCTTCGATATCGATGCCGGGATGAAATGCACCTTCCCCATTGATGGGGTCTTCGCGCTGGCCAAAGCTCGATCCCACGCGGCCTTCGACAGGCCAGATCGAGGGAGCATCGGCAAACTGCGTCCAGTCGCCTGCGAATCCCGGTGCAAGACCACCTTCAAGAGCGCGCGTCATCCGCCCCGACATCGCCTGGTCGCGAAGTGCGTTGAACTGCTCGAAAGTCATCTTCACATCTTGCGCAGTGACATCGTCTTTGCTTGCAAGAGTTGTTGGAGTGGGAGACGCTGCAGCTACGGCAGCCGATGCTTTGGCGGGAATTACTTTGTGCTGACGCAAGCCATAGAGCGCGGTCACTTCGCTGGCCAACGCTCCCAGCGAGGCTACCTGAACATCGCGATCGTGTGCCACCTGGGCCAGTTGCTTGTAGTCTTTGCGCAGATTCTGGTTGTCTTGTCTGACCTGGTTGAAGCGCTCGGTCTTAAGCAACATGCGGGTGTAGGAGCCGGCCAAACCGACGATCGTGAATGCGCCCACTAATGCGGCAGCGACAAATCCGTACACATAACGCAGGGGAAGGGGGACCTTCCTTACGCGACCGTCTTCATCTCTGGCAACAAAAAGAATGTAATACCGTTTTCGCAGCATAGTCCTGCTTTCACATCAACAAATTTGCAAGGTGCTACTTGCCGCAAGCCAGTAAGCCCACTTGATGCAGGTTCTGAATAGCCCTGCATTATTATCTCGAATGCACTACGGGAGATCCCACCGTTGAACGTCATTAAAGGCTAGCAGCCGATCCCCAGCAGGGTCAATAAATTGAAGCGGAAAAAACCGCTTGAAATTCGATTTAGGTCTCGCTCCTCACTGGCCTTAGGTAATCCTGTAATCCGCACATTTCTACGGCTTGCCCTATTCTCAGTAAGATGCGTCGAAAGCGAAGCAAGTTGATCCCAGACGGCGGCCAGGGCGAACTCGCCTTGCTGGAGCGCATTCGTCAGCGGGCATCCGGTTCAGCGAGTGTTGGTTTGCGCCTGGGAATTGGAGACGACTGCGCAATTCTGCGGTTGAAACCGAACGAAGAACTGGCTGTAACCACAGATTTTTCAATCGCGGGGAGGCATTTCCGCCTGGACTGGCACCCCCCCGAATCCGTCGGTCATCGCACCCTGGCCCGCGGACTGAGCGATATAGCCGCTATGGGAGCTCGCCCCCTCGCGGCCTTTCTTTCCCTGGGCTTACCGAAGGAGCTGGCGGTCGCGGAAGGACGACGCCGTGCCTGGGTTGACGGCTTTCTGGATGGATTCCTGGCACTTGCCGCGCAATATAAGACGCCGCTGGCCGGGGGAGATCTGGCTGAGTCTCCGCTGGCCGTGGCGGACATTGTGCTGCTTGGAGCCGTGCCACGCGGGAAGGCTATCTTGCGATCGGGCGCTCGGCCGGGAGATCTTGTTTGTGTGACGGGTGCTCTTGGCGGAGCGGCGGCAGGATTGGATTTCATCCGAAAATCGTCAGGCGGGGCGGTCTCGCCTGCGCGGCACAGCAAAAACGCGCAGAGCCTTCTGATGCCCCAACTTTGGCCGCAGCCGCGGATTGCACAAGGGCTTTGGTTGCGCCGTCGGCAGGCAGCCAGTGCAGCAATCGATCTGAGCGATGGCCTTTCGACAGACCTCGATCACCTTTGCGCGGAGTCTGGTGTGTCCGCGGAGATCGACGCCAAAGCTGTGCCGGTTTATGCCGGCGCAACGCTGGAGCAGGCACTACACGGCGGCGAAGACTACGAATTGCTCTTTACTAGTCGGCCGAACACCACGATTCCTCGCTCGATTGCTGGGGTTTCCGTGTCCAGGATTGGGAAAATCGTCAAAAGACGCACGGGACAACCTCGAATCATTTTGACGGATGGTTCGGGCCGTCACTCGTTGCGTCGCGGCGGGTGGGAGCATTTTTCATAACGATACGTGGACACGAGTCTTTATAATCACTAACTTTCCGTGAGATCGCAGATTATGATCGAGGGATATGGAGAGCGGAAACATACGCGTGCGCTTTGCGCCTTCCCCGACCGGCCTTTTGGCGATCGGTAACGCGCGGACGGCCTTGTTCAACTGGCTGTTCGCCAAGCGGACCGGGGGCAAACTGATCGTCCGCATCGAGGACACTGACCTCGAGCGTTCGAGATCAAGCTACGAGAAGCAGCTTTTCGAAGAGCTGGTGTGGCTCGGCCTTACCTGGGATGAAGGCCCCAACGAGAAAGACATGGGCGAGAAAGGCGAGTTTGGCCCATATCGCCAATCAAAGCGTTTCGATATCTATTCCACCCACACAGCGCAGTTGCTGGCAGAGGGCAAGGCATACCGTTGCTTTTGCACTCCAGAAGATCTGGAGGAGGAGCGCAAGCAGGCCATCGCGGCAAATCGAACACAGGTCTACAGCGGGAAATGCCGCAATCTCAACAAGCAGGAGACGAGAGAGAGTCTGCTGAGGGGCAAGGGCTACGCGGTGCGGCTGAAGCTACCCGACCACCCCATACGATTCCACGATATTGTGCGCGGCGACCTCGAGTTTGCTGCAGATACAGTGGGAGATCCCATCCTGGTCCGCTCGGCGCAGGGGGGCACCGCGGGAATGAGCCCCGGCGTCCCCGTTTACAACTACGTGGTATCGATCGACGACGCGCTGATGGGGATCACTCATGTGATTCGCGGCGACGACCACATTTCGAACACACCCAAGCAGGTGGCCGTTTATGAGGCCTTCGGTTGGAAGGTGCCGGAGTTTGCGCATCTTCCTACGATTCTCGGCGCGGACCGTGAGCGACTCTCCAAGCGGCACGGCCCCACTACGATGTCGGGCTTTCGCGAATTGGGCATCCTGCCTGAGGCGTTGGTGAATTACCTGGCACTGCTGGGATGGGGCTCGGAAGACGGCAAGACCGAGATCTTCACTGCCGACCAGCTCGTGAAGGAATTCTCATTGGAACGGATCACACCGGAGCCTGCCACCTTCGACTACGAAAAGTTGAACGTACTGAACCGTCACTATATGAAACAGGCGCCGCCGGCGCGTCTCGCCGCCCTCTGCTGGGACTACTTCGGAGGTTTGCTACCGGAAAAGGATGAGGCCCCGAACGATGTGCTTGTTTGGTTCTTTCACGTAATCGCACTGTTTGTGCCATCGATTAGTCATCTCGACGAAATCCCGGCGAAGGCAGCCTTCATCTTTCACATGGATCCGAATCTCGCGCGGGCCGTTCCTGAGAACGCTGCCATCCTCGAAGCCAAGTCGTCGCAAACCGTGTTGAACGAACTCGCGAACCATGTTCGTTCCCACGTTGGCCCGGTTTCGGCCTCGGACTTCTCCAGCTGGATGAACGAAGTGGAGACGGCCACAGGGGTGCACGGTGACGATCTCTATCATCCTGTACGCATCGCGCTGACTGGCGCCTACTCCGGTCCGGAATTCGACAAGCTGATCCCGCTCATCGAGCAGGGAGCAGGGTTGAATCTCGGAGTTCCCAGTGTGCAGCAGCGACTCGACGCATTTATCGGAGTTTAAGCTGTCGTAAATACCTGCTTTTGAATTGGAGATACGGGCCTGGCTATTGTTATGCGTTCCTGGGTTGGCGATTGGCTGGTTACTGATTTCGGAGCGGCGGAATGAGCGCTCCGACCTTCGGACTCACATTTCCCCACACCTGGCATGTGGAGATCCTTCCCGCCCGTCCGGCAATTTTGCCTGCCCGGCACTTCGTCTATCCACGCGCAGTGGACGAGATCGAGCGCGGCGCTCTTGAGGTACTGGTGCGACCCGATGAGCCAGGCGCTACGCCCTTTCTCGCGACATGCGCATTGGGGTTTCGCGACCCGGTGGTGCCAACGGGAATCTGGTCCACCCCGAATCCGCGCGAGATGTGCGCAGTTTCCGGGGGATATGCCTACATCATCGATACCACCGCCCCGGAGCGCTTCAAAATGCTTACCTACCGGCCGGTGCTTCAGGTCCATCCGATCGTGACTCAAGGTCTACTTCTCTTTGTCGGACATCGTTCGATTTTCGCCTGGGGCGCGAACGGCGAAGCGTGGGAGACGGTGAAGCTCTCAGACGAAGGCGTAACTGTCACAGATATCGAGGGTGCGGTGCTGCGCGGCCGGGGCTGGCATATGATTACTGACAAAGAGACCCCGTTTGCGGTGGATTTGAGGAATGGAGTTCTCGTTACGAAGTAGGAATGAAGCCTAATTCTGCAAATCCTCGCCCAGAACCTTGAGCAATTCCTGCGGCTTATGGCTGTCAATGACGAACGCAGCTTCCGGTCTGCACTCGTCTGCAAACGGACTGGCAAGAACAATCGGTCTGCCCGGGCAGCGTTCCTTCACATCGCTGAGAAGATTTGGCGTCTTCCTGAGCAGGCTTGAATGCACCAGAACGACATCGACGTTTGGAAAGCGCTGCAACAAATCAATTCCATCTTTGGCGTTGTAGGCGGTTAAAACGTTGTGTTTCACTGTCTCTACCACAAGCTTTCGGGCCGAAAGCCCCTCAGGCTGTTCTTCCTCGATCATCAGGACGACGAGTGATCTCAATCTGCTCTCCTTTTCCGGGGCAATCTCTCCGAGTCCACCCCCTGATTGAGAGCCGATTGCGACACCAGCGGTTGGTTCTAATTTCCTGCAAAGAGCGAAAAATGCTGCAAGAGAAAGCCACACCGGATTGCTATCCTCCGTCTGATCCAAAACTAAGAAATCCGCGATCTCGCGCAGATCGAATCGTATGCGGAATACACGCCCTCGAACACCGAATCCCAGCTCGCTGTGAGGGCATATTCTCGGGCCGCATGACGCATTTCGTTGTGCGATTTTGGGTTGTTCAGAATGCCGGCAATTGCTGAGGAAAACTCCGCATCCATGGCAATGCGGCCAGTGACTTTGTCGCGAATGATGCTGCAGGGACCGCCATCGGGAGTGACGACGGCGGGAACGCCGCTGGCAAGTGCCTCGAGAACCACATTTCCAAAGGTATCGGTGTGGGATGGAAAAACGAAGACGTCCATGTTGGCGTATGCCGTAGCGAGGGCTTCCCCTTTCAACACGCCCGTAAACTCCGCCCCGGAAAGCTGTTCGCGCAGCCAGGGTTCTTTGCCCCCATGGCCGATGATGAGAAAACGGAAATCGGGACAGCCGACTTTCTCCAACTCGCGCTGCACCTGCGCCAGTTGCGCCACGTTCTTCTCGACCGAGAGCCGTCCCACGTAGCCCAGAACGAATTCACGATCGTTGTCGCGCCGGGTCCGCTTTCGCGGATGGAACAGGGTGGAATCGACTCCGCGGGGCATCAGGTGGCAAGGGCTTCCGGTTGCGTGCCCCAGGATTTGACAAAGATCCGGATTCGGCGCGAAAAGCAGGTCCGCATTGGAGTAGAAGCTGGTCGCGACGGCCAAGGTAAGATCTTCGATGCTCTGACCTGCGGTTGCGGAACTGGTCTTGGGCAATAACCCCAGCAATCGTCCGGATCGGCGCGCCAGGTACTCGTGCACATTGGTGTGCCAGCTTGCCGCCAGGGGTAGATGGTAACGGCGTGCAATGACAACGCCGAGCATTCCGATTTCGCTGGGCCCGGTGATGTGGATGAGATCGGGATTGAAGCATTCCAGGGCTTCTTCGATCACGGGTAGATGACGCAAATACGTCAGATCGAAGCTCAGGTCTTTTTCGAGCGGAATTGAGAACGCTCCGCGCGGGAGTTCCAGGGTACTGACATTGCCGTCTTGTTCGAATGACTGTGGCCGCTGGCCGGCGCGCACGCAGAGAAACGGCAGATCATGTTCCCGCGCGAAAGTTTCGAAATGACGGCTGGTGTGGGCTACCCCGTTGATCTCATGAAATGAGTCGGGGAAGTAAGCAACCCGAGGCGGTCGTTCGTTCATGGATGTCGTGCGTTCATAGATGCGGATTCTTGCTCAGCCCTCCTGCTCGCCGAGGGCGAGACGCCGCTGGCTGTCATCGCTCCATGCAATCCGCAGGCCCCCGGATACCGGTCCCTTACCCAGCATTTGCACAGCTTTGATGGCCCACTGGATTGAAAATGGCGCCCGGCCCCTCGGCCAGATCTCACTGAGCGGGCGAATCACGCCGTTGCTGTCGGGATGATATGCGCGCTCATCCCAGGTGCGCGATCCCTGGGGAAAGTCAGGGTAATCCCGAATCGCATCCATCGTCGATTGCAGCAGGCGATGCTTCCACGGCTGCGCATACTGCGGCATGAAAAGCACATTGCTGCGGCGTTCATTGCGAATTTCATGCACGAATTCGGTAAAGCTGGCGGCACGAGTCAAATTGATGTTGGCGTTCGGTTCTACGCCATGACGATCGCCACCACTAATCAGCAACATGTTCCATTGCTGTGCAAGGCGGCGCACGGCGCGATTCTCTTCCCAGTTGCGCAGGCCGTTCAATTCGAGGGCGTGGAGCCATGAGCCGTATTTTTGCAGGAACTCGTTGACCAAAAATCCATGTTTCTCTTCGCCGACCATGAAGAGATCCCACAAGGGATGGTTGAAAACCACCAAAACGTTGGGCTCATCGTGCAGAGCAACAAGAATCTCTTTGAGTCGCGGCTCGCTCGGCTTTGCGGTAAATTCAGCAAGCGTGCGCATCCATTGTTTGGCATGGATTGAGGGAAGGTTGTGAACGCCGAGATGAAAATCCTGCGCTCCGCCGTAGGGCACGCTCCACTCGACAGAAACCGGAATGCCGCGAGCGCTGGGAACCGTCCGAAGCAGCATGGGCGCTTCGATGTTGTCATGATCGGTGATGGAAACCATGGAATTCAGGTCAAGCTTTTCAATCTGCCCCCTCTCGAGATCAAATGCGAGTTTGGGAGTCATCGGAGGAGTCCAGTAGCTCTTTGCATAATCCACACGCACGCCGTACTTCGCTTGAGCTCTGTTTTCCAGACGCGCAAGCAAGGGACGGATCATGGCATATCTGCTACCTAGATTCGCCAGGAAATCCAGCGTCTCCTTCGATTGGTTGGTATGACTGTGGAGAGAGACGCCGGTGCGGAACCCTTGATGTGCCTTCTGGTCGCGCCACAGGTACGAAACGGTCAGATTGGCCATTTCTCCTCCTCATTCGCGAACTTACGCAGGATTCTTACAATCTATTATTGGATGTTCTGGGTCAATGGCAGGTTAACGTGGGAACAATTGCACTTCAATTGGTGCACGAACCAGCGCAGTAAACTCCGCCGTTGTCAGGCATCTATCATTCTGAAAGGCAACCAGTTAGTTGCGGGTATGGCAACCGGATGGTTGCCAGTTGGATCGAGGACTTACTTGCTCATCTTCGCCATTTCGGGGCCAAGAAAGTCCTCGAATGGCGGGGCGGCCACGAGATCATGCGGCGATTGCTCGGCCGCGGCAGCCGCTTCGGGGATCAGGTAGTTTTCAGTCAACCCGTTACGCAGCAGCTCGAATGCGTCTTCAGGTGTATCGGCATATTGGAAGAGCTCGATATCCTTTGGCGAAATCGCTCCGGTATCGACCAGCGCATCCATGTTGAAGACTTTCTTCCAATAATCAGACCCGTAGACCACCACCGTCATCTTCTTGGCGAGTTTGTGCGTCTGGGCCAGGGTGAGAATCTCAAACATCTCATCGAGGGTGCCGAAGCCACCCGGAAATACGACAAGCGCTTTAGCGAGATACGCAAACCACAGCTTGCGCATGAAGAAGTAGTGGAACTCGAAATTCAATGAGGGCGTGATGTATGGATTGGGCGCTTGCTCGAATGGGAGGCGGATATTCATACCGATGGTTTTGCCGCCGGCCTCGTATGCGCCGCGATTGGCGGCTTCCATAATGCCAGGGCCTCCGCCGGATGTGACGACGAAGCGATGGCGTCGCGAGGGAATTTTGGCGGCCCAACGGGTAAGCATCTGAGCTAACCGCCGTGCATCTTCGTAATAGCGGGCCATGGCAACCGCGGCTACGGCGCGCTTGCGCTGGAGGTCCGTCGCTTTGCCGGCGGCAATGTCGGGAACGCTTGCAGGCTGCTCCTCGCTGGGCGCGGGATGACGTGAACCGGTGTTATCGAGGAGCTCGAGGGCGTGGTCGGCTTCCTCACGCCCGCGAAAACGGGCGGAGCCGAAGAACACGACCGTGTCCTGGATATGCTCGTGGCGGATGCGCGCCAGTGGCTCCATATACTCGGCAACGATGCGAATAAGGCGCCCGTCGGGACTATTGAGAAATGCTGGATTTTCATAAGCGAGCGGTGCGCAGGCGAGAGGTGGAGGCGCGCCGTTGGGCGGCAGAGTGGCGGCGGGGAAGGGAATCTCTGCTTTCGTGTCCGCTGCGGTTGCACCTGCCGGAGCCTGTTCCTGACTCAAAATATCTGCTTCCCTGCTCTTCGTTCCCTGTTCTCTCGCGCTCATACCTTACTCATTTCGGTGTCGAATGGCATCCTGCACAGCGATCCACATATTCAGCAAACCTAATCCTGAGATGACGCCGCGCACCCCGCCGTTAGCCGCATAAATTGCGAGTGTGGGAAACTGCACGAAAATAGGGTTCTGATCCCAGAACAATTGCGACCACGGGGCATAGCAGATGGCTAATCCGATGTACATCCTCAACAAGACGCGGAGATAAAGTTCCGTGCGCACCAGCCAATGAGGAATGCGTTGCGGGGGGTGACTGGCTGCTGGTTCCTGGCTACCGGTGGATTCCGGCGCAGAGCCCATGCGGGTTCCTGGGGCAGGAGCCGGGCTCGGTGGCATAGGGGATGTTATAAATTCCGGCTGGTTTGACATTCTCCAGGGCTCGTAACGCTGCCCCCGAATCCTTGCCGTTTCACCAGCTCAGGGACGCCGTAATCAAACGGTAACACAAGGACCGGCTTGCGCCCGTGATTGCGGCCCGGCAGCCATGAGTCCGAGCATTGCCGCAACGCTCCAACAGGCGTATTTTGTTCCTGTACGTGCACTTGTCTGCTCGGAGGTCTGTCGTGAAACGAGCCGCGACCTGTATTGCCCTTCTCTTGAGTTCATTGACCTTAGGTGCCCAGAATACCGGAGGCGCCAGCAACGGGTCTTGGTCGCAGACGTTGAATAGTGCACGACGAACCTCGACCGTCGGGGGCATCTGCCCGATCGGAATGCACGCGAGCCAGGGACTCTGGGATCGCACCGTCGCAGTTCGAAACGGACTCGGCGACCAGCAGTCCGGCCAACGGATATCTCTCACGCTAAAGGATCCGCATCCGTCGCGCATAATGACGGCGATGGTTCGTGTTCATGGCCTGACGGGCAAGAGCTACATACTGCAAACCGCAACCAGTACGAACGAGCCCCGCGATGTTGTCAGCATGCTCAGCGTAACTTTCGTTGCGCAAGAGGATGACGCCGTCTCCGCGGATCTGTGGATAGCGGGATTTACTTCGGTGAGCTCGGTCGAGTTACAGGAAGTGGCCTATGCAGACGGCTCGACCTGGAAAATCTCGGGGAACACAGTTTGTCGCATCGTTCCCGACCCGATGATGCTCATCACGACTCGATAGGTCTCAGGGCGCTGGGGTTGTCAGCGGTTTCGAATGCGATGCAGTGCTTCCGTCCGTCATGCCCAGGGCCCACTTGATCGCTTCGAAATACATCTTGCGAATGTCGGGATCCTGCCAGGATTCCTCGGTATGCCCCAGTGTTGAGTAAAAGACACGCCCTTTGCCGTACATCTTGCTCCAGGCCACGGCAAAGTCGTGATCGGTGCGATGAATGCGCGGGTTATTGCTGTAATCCAACCTGCTGGCATCGAGGCTAAGCAACACGTTGACCTTGTCGCGCGACCACTCCTTGGGCTGATAAATCTCGTCGAACTTCACGAACTCCTTCGGAAAGTGGCGGACAGCCGGAAAATCGGGAGCTTCATTGATGATCGGAGCATTAAACGTCATCCACGGATGCTGGTCGAACCAGCCGCCAATCATCTCGCCGTACTCCGGCCAGTTGTAGTTGGTATCGAGCGCTGCGTGAATGCCGACAAATCCCTTGCCATCGTCGTGAATGAACGACATCATGTCGCGCTTTTGATCCGCATCCATGTCGAGTTCGCCCGTGGTGCTGGCGAAGACAATCAGGTCGAAGTAGCTCAGGTTCTTCGCGTTCCTGCCCAAGTCTTTTTTGGTGAGCAGTTCTGTATCAGTGCGGAGCGTCGCATCCCACAGGCCGCTTTCCTGGCCCATGTTGTACACGGCCACCATGGCATCGGAAACGGAGTCGTGCTCGAAGCCCTTTGTCTGCCCTATGACCAGTACATGTTTTACATGCACTGGTTTGGCATGAGGCGCAGGCGGAAGTGCACCCTGGCCAAACGATGGAGCCGCAACGCCGCACAGGAGCAAAATCGCCGAAACGTTTACGAGGGACCTGAGAGTGCAGAGATAAGCAATGCGCACGAGAACTCCTCCGCAGGCCATTATCCGCTACCCGAGCGGGCTGGAAGCGACTACTCGATTCGGGATGAGAATGGTCCCATCCCATTCGTGGAATGGTTTCAGTGGAACCGAGCGCGGGAGTTCCCTCGGTTGCTGCGGATGACGGATCATGGTGAGCGCCAGACTGCGCGAATCAAGAGTCTTCTACGAGCACCCAAAGTAATGTGACTTGGGTGTTACCAAAGTCCTATTTGGGGTTAACTCTGGTACCCAGTTCACGATACGATGTGGCGATGTCGCTGAATACTTTTCCTTCAGCAATATGGAGCCAACCCGTGAACGCTTCTGAAGATACGAAATGTGGGGCCACCGTAGTCACCGAGACGCTGCGCAGCCTTTCTGACCAGGCGAAAGTTTGCCACGAAAAGATCAACTTGCTGGAGGCGGGTCAGGGCTTCAATCGAGCCGAAGTTCTGGCCGAAGTCGGCAAGCTGCTCGACGCATGCCAAAACCTCAGGGACGCGATCCTCTCCGAAGACAGCGGTGCGACCTGGACAAGCAGGAGCGAATTAAGTGCCCTGGTTAGCCGTCTCGACGATGTTGCCGCGAAGAGACGCCGGTACCTCGATCTTGCCGAGGTTCTTGCCGCCGGGACCATTTCGCATCGCCGCGAACGCACCCGGCAGGAACGGCTCGCACTTCGCGATAAAGCCGTTGCCGAATTGATGGAGATCTCAGAAAAGAGTGCGCCCCCCGAATTGCCGGGACCGGCCGCAGAGCTATGGCTGCCCTGGGCATGCACCCTTGAAGACGATACCAACGAGCCAGAGTTGCAGAAGTTGAAGAGCGGCTTTCCGCGGCTGGACGATTTTGTGCGTCAGTTGGAAATCGACTGGTGGCACGACGAGACCGCGCCGAATGCCGTCGCAAAGCGCAAGCCCGTTACTCCGCTGGCGAACGGGTCGAATGGTTCGCACGCCAATGGGAACGGAAATGGCAATGGGGTTCTGAAACAAACCCTTTTCGAAGAGCAACCGGCTGAGGCGGCTGCTTTGATCGAGGGCCCGGCAACCGAAGAGCCCACTCCGCACGCGGAGGGTGCTCCGAACGCGAAGGCATCCTTCGTCGCAGATGCAACTCCCACCGTGGAGTCTGCTCCAGGCGTGGAGTCTGCTCTAGGCGTGGAGTCTGCTCTCCTGGCGGAGGCGGCTCCGACCATAGAAGCTACGCCAACGATCGAAACCACTGCGAGCAACTCTGATGACCAGGTCGAAACGGATCTGCCGGTTCTGAACGCCGAAGATGTGGTCCCGTCGTTCGGGGATGAGGACATTCTCGAGCTTCCGGCCGAGAATCTCAATCCCACCCGGAAGAACAAAACGTCCTTCTTCCCCTGGGATCAGGTTGACCAGTTCACGCGACGCATCGAGAAGGCGAATGTTGAACGCAAGGACGCTCGCACCATCCGCGCTCTGCTTGCGGTTTCGCACTTTCTTGAGCCTCGCAATCAGAATCCAATGACGCATGCCAAATGCGGCATTCGCGCTCTCACGGGCTATCCCGCCTCACCAGAGGCCGTCTATGTCGCTCCGAGCGATGTGATGCAAGTTATCGCTGAAGACGATGGTCTGCCGCTTCTCACCGGCGGCGCCGATTTGCTGCGCTGGGGACTGCTGCAACCCTCCGAGCGCAATTTTCAGGGAATTGCGTCTGTACGCCGTCTGACCGTCGAGCATCTGAAGGCCTGGTTCAGCGAGATTTACCGCATCGCGCTCTCGGACAAACAGATTGAGGACATCTACAACTTGACTTCGGGCATTCCTTATCTCGTCGGCGAATTGCACAAGCTGATCATTCCGCAGCCTGACGATCCACCGACATGGCTTGGACTGGCACGCTGGATGGAGATCAAGGCACAGTTCGAAAAACTGCTGCCCGAGTATGCGCATGAGCTGAAGAAGGGGACCGCGACGGTGCGGTTGACCGATCGGGAGCTTTCGCTGCTGAACATGGTAGTGATTGTCAGCGGAGACTCCACGAGGGAGACGATCGTTGCCAACCTGTCAGTAAACTGGGAGAAATACCAGCATCCTGAATACCGAGCGTTGAGCTCGCGGGATGAGGTCAGTTTGGGAGTTCTGCTCGAACTCGGATTGCTTCCACGGCGCAATGTAACGGGCGGCATGCCCTCCAAGGCACTCGTCCCCGTCAAACACGATGATGCAATTCGGAAGGTTATCGAGGTTCTGTAGGAACACGACAAGGTCTTCGATTAAAAGGGGCAGATCGGCGGCAAGCCATCTGCCCCATTTTCTTGCCGGGACGGATCATGGAACGAGGATGATCTTTCCCCCGACGTTGCCTTTCTCTGCCAGCCGTTGCGCTTCGGCGGCTTCTTGTAATTTCATGGTGCGCGCGATGGGAATCGAGAATTCGCCACGCGCAAAATCCTCTGCCAATTCGGAGAGGCGGGATGCGTCCGGGACAGCCATCATAGCTTCCACCCGGATCTTATAGTTCTGCGCGCCCTCGGGAGGGCCGAGCACGGAACCAACCACGCCGCCGGGACGAATCGCCTTCAAGAGGCGTTGAATGGTCGCCCCGCCGACGGTGTCGGCGATGGCGTCAAGATCACGCAGGCGGCCTATTTCGTCGTCGCTATCGATTGCAACGACGCCGTCGACGGGCAGTTGCGCGGCCTTGTCTTTCTCGCTGGCACGAACCCCGGCAAGCACTCGAATGCCGTGTTTACGGGCGACGTGAATCGCAGCCCGTGCAACGCTGCCAAGTGCGCCGGTGACGAGCACGGTTTGCCCTCGCTGTGGTTTTACGGCGCGCTCGATCAATTGCGATCCCGTGGTGACGACTAATGGAAGCGCGGCCGCTTTTTCAAAATCCAACGCTGTAGGAATGGGAGCAAGCACGTCAGCCTTGGCAACGGTGTACTCAGCATATGTTCCGTTTGCCAATGCCATCACCCGCATTCCCCTGGCAAAACCTGTAACGCTGCGTCCGGTTTCAACGACTTCCCCAGAGAGGTCGCGACCGAGGATTGCTGGAAACTCGAGCGGCATACGCGCCTTGGCTGCCCCACTGCGAAGCTTGAAATCGATAGGATTGACGCTGGTCGCCCTGATCCTGACAAGGACTTCATTATCGCCATACTCAGGGCGTTCCGTATCTTCATAGCGAAGCTGTTCCGGGCCGCCGTATTGGTGCAAGACAATCGCTTTCATGCGAATCTCTCCTCCATGGGCAGGCCACCGCGATGGCGAACCTGCGCAGTACAGATTTTATCGTTCAGACAGTTGTCCGATGCGGTCATTGCCGGTCGGGTTATCCTGTCGAGAGCTATGCAATCCATGTGCCGCTTCCCCGCTTTCATTGCCCTTGTCACTTCTGTGCCCTTCGCTCTCGCTACAGCCATAGCGCAAGAAGGCACGACCAATACGCTCTCCTATCGCGGGGAGCAACCAGTGCGCGCGCAACACGGCATGGTGGTCAGCGTGCATCATTTTGCCTCCGATGTAGGCGTTGAGATCCTGCGCGAAGGCGGAAACGCCGTCGACGCAGCGGTAGCCACCGGATTCGCACTTGCCGTAGTGCATCCGATTGCGGGCAATCTTGGCGGCGGCGGGTTCCTTCTGCTGCGCACGCACGACGGCAAATCCACGTTTATCGACTTCCGCGAAAAGGCGCCGCTGGCTGCGACGGAGACGATGTATCAGGATGCGAAAGGCAATGTAATTCCAGATGACAGTGTGATTGGCTATCGCTCCATCGCGACACCGGGCTCTGTGGCGGGACTGGTGTATGCGGAAAACAAATACGGAAAACTTGGGCTGAAACGCGTCATCGCGCCGGCCATCAAATTGGCGCGAGACGGATTCGCGCTCAGTCCCGAAGAAGCGCACGAACTAACGGACCACGATCTAGCGCGGTATCCGGAATCGCACCTGCTGTTTCAGCGGAACGGTACCTATTATCGTGCAGGTGAAAGCTTTCAGCAGCCCGAACTCGCGCGCACGCTGGAACGGATCGCCGCCGATCCAAACGACTTTTACCGCGGCAAAATGGCACAGGAACTTGTGGCCGACCTCAAGAAAGGCGGTGCGCTCATTACCCTTGAGGATCTCGCGCAATACAACGTGGTTGAGCGCCAACCGATTGTGGGCACATTCCACAATTACACCGTCATCAGCGCTCCGCCTCCTTCGTCGGGCGGTATAGTGCTGCTGAGCGCGCTGAATATCCTAGAGAGTTACGATCTCGCAGGTCTCGGCGATCGAAGTGCGGCCGCAATGCACCTGATCACGGAGGCCTATCGGCGCGCGTATATGGATCGCTCCGATTACCTGGGCGACCCGGATTTCAACGAGATTCCCGTTGCCCAACTTACCGCGAAAGCCTACGCCGAAGCATGGCGCAAGAGCGTCCTGCCCGATAAGGCAACTCCCAGCGCGGACTTGAAACGTCCGCCAGGATTTCTGCCGCCGGCGCCAACTACCGCAGGCAAGCGCCACGAATCGCCCGACACAACGCACTACTCAGTTGTCGATGCGGAGGGAGATGCGGTGTCAGTTACGACAACGCTGAATGACAGCTTCGGTTCGCACGTGACTGCCGGATCACTCGGCATTCTGCTTAACGATGAGATGGATGATTTCGCGGCGAAGATGGGCGTGCCGAATATGTACGGGCTGATCCAGGGTCCTGTGAACGCTATCGCGCCGGGCAAGCGCCCGCTGAGTTCGATGACGCCAACGATCGTGCTGCAAGATGGCAAGCTGCGCTATGTGCTTGGCTCGCCCGGCGGAGCGCGCATCATTACGACGGTCGCGAACATCTTTCTTTCTGCTGCGGAAGGCGGCTTGAGCATCCAGGAAGCTGTGGACGCTCCGCGTTTTCACCACCAGTACCTTCCCGACAAGCTCTACCTTGAGCCGGGATTCGATCCCAGGGTCCTGTCGACTTTAAAGGAAATGGGTTACAGCCTCGCCGTTAGAGATGGTCACTGGTCGAACGGCGAATGCATCGCCGTCGATCCAAAGACCGGCGAACTCGAGGGCGGGCAGGACCATCGCAGTCACTACGGCAAAGCGGCGGGCTATTGAGCGGAATTCACGCGTACTGGTGCTGATGAAATGGTCCCGGCGCGTAGATTTCGCTGGGTTCGCTCGGCGATTCTGCCGCAGTGGCTTGTCCTTTGTCGCCGGGTCTCTGGTTATCGGGGTCTTCGCCGAAGGGCAGAAATACCGAGAAGGCTGTACCGCTGGTTCCCGGCCGATTCGAACTCCAGACGCGCACGCTGCCTTTGTGCCGCTCCAGTAACTGCGCTACAACCCACAAACCCAGTCCCGTGCCAGTCTCAGTCTTAGTGGTGAAGAAGGGTTCGAAGATGCGGCTCGCAGTTGCCCGGTCGATGCCGCCGCCGGTATCGCAGATTGTCACACGCATACCCGGTATGGTCCGATCACGCCAGTCCTGCGAAGGCCGGATCCGGATAACCAGCCGTCCATTGCGCTGCATGGATTCAATGGCATTGGCGATGAGATTGGCAAAAATCTGGTGAGTTTCGCTGAGCATGCATCGAATCGGACGTTCTTGCGGCGCTTTCAGCACGACGGCGATTCCCATGCTTTGCAGTTTGCCGTTGAACATGGTGAGAACGGCATCCATGACATCTGAGAGGAATGTGGACCTGGGCGTCCCGGTCTCCCGGTGGAATTTGAGCGTTGACTGAGCCACCAGCGCAATGCGCATCAGTTCCTCAAGAGCGGTCGCGGCTTGTGTGCGCGCCTCCCCCAGCGAATCCGTCATCGATATCAGGTAGAGCATGTTGGCGACGGCTTCCAGCGGATTGTTGATCTCGTGAGCTACGGATGCTGCCAGCCGTCCTGCGACGGCCAGCTTTTCCGCACGCAGCAGCGCTTCATCCGCTTGCTTGCGATGGCTGATATCCGCCATGACACCGAAGATGCGCACTACCTTGCCTTGTGCATTCGTTTGACACTTTCCCTGGGATTCCAGCCAGTGCGTTGAGCCGTCTGGCCAGCGCACGCGATATTGCTCGTGGTAATCCGTCCCTTCCGCCCTCGCTTTGGCGAATGCTACGTCCAAAGATGGAACATCTTCCGGGAGCACAAAGCGCAACCAGGCCTCCGGCTCCGAGCCAAACGCGCCGGGTTCGCAGCCCACCAGCCGGTAGACCTGGTCGGAGCGATGAACCACATGGTTGTCCAAGTCCCATACCCACAGGCCCATGCCGCTGGCCTTTAGCGCGACCTGCAGCACATCATCGCGATAGCGCAGTTGTTCGCGTGCAATGGCCCGCTCCTCGGCCAGACGCCGTTCCGATTCAGCCGTGACAAGCTGTCTTTTTAACTCCTGGCTTTCCAGTTCGGCCTTCTGCTGCGCGAGCCGGCGCATTGACCACCCCAGGAGCAGCGTGATCAGCACAAACGCGGCAAGCCGAATTTCTTCGGAAGTGTTACCGGTGGAGAACCGGAACTGGGCGCGGGTAAGAAAGGCATCTATGAGTGCAACCTCAGTCAAAGCGCAACCGGCGGCGCCCCACATGCCCAGGAACCACGCCGCTAGAATCACTGTTGGGAACGCAAGCAGCAATGGAAAGGTGCGCAACGAGGTGATCTCGGAAGTCAACCCCACGGCCCCAATTGCCATGAAGCAACCTAGAGTGAACCTGACGATCCAAGGTAATCTACCCATTCTCCGGGAGCTTGGGATGCTAAATGTCATGCGTGCAGCCTCCGAAACAAGGGCGCGTTTGGCCCTTTTCTGGCCTTGCGATCTCAGGAATTATCCCGACGGAGATCTCCTATGCGGGAAATTCCAGGAGCTCTTTATTGCGGCTCTCTTGGTGGATGGCCTGGGGAAAGACAGTGTGGGTAGCATAGGCAAAATCTCGCAAGGTGTCCAGTTCCGAAAGGCTGACGGCATCGGGCGCCTTGCGCCGAATCCCCAGCCTTGGCATGCCCGCCATTCTGGTAAGTTGTTTACGCAATGAGACAATAGGAGCGGCGTTGGCGTTGGTGCCGCGCGGGGGCCGTCAGAGCATGCTGCCTGTTCTTTCTACTCATGTATTTTTGAAGCAACGGCTACACCCTGGACTGCTGGAAATGGCAGCGCGCGCAGGCGCTCAGGGGGTGGAGATTTTTGCCGCGCGGCAGCATTTTGACTACACCAGCCGCGAACACGTGATGGAACTGGCAGGATGGTTTGCTTCAAACCAACTCGAGCCGTTTTCAATGCACGCCCCGCTCTACGCTGACCGCGAGATGGGTCGCGCAGGGGCTCCCGCGGTGAATCTTGTTCATCCGGAAAAATCACGGCGCATCGACGCCATGGACGAGATAAAGCGGGCGCTCGAAGCAGCCGAACACATCGCATTCAAGAAACTTGTGGTCCATCTCGGCGAGAAGTACGACTCGTGGTCGCTGCGGACAATGGAATATGCAACCACGGCGCTCGAGCATCTCGGCGCGTTCGCCAAGCCGCTCGGGGTGTGCGTTCTGGTCGAAAACCTCACCAGCGATGCCACTACTCCCGAGCACCTGATGACGATTCTAGAAATGGCGCACCTCGATCAGATCGACGTCTGCCTGGACCTTGGTCACGCTCACATTGCACCCGGGATTGCCGAAGCGATCGGGATACTGGGCAAGCGTATAGGCGAAGTCCACGTCCACGACAACCGCGGTTTGAAAGACGAGCATCTGTGGCCCGGCGATGGAACCATCGAATGGCCGCCGGCCGTCGAGGCACTGAAACAGTTACCCACGCCTCCGGCTGCTGTGCTTGAAATTAGCTACGATCTTGACGGCGCGCCCGGCGTAATGCCGGAGCGCATCCAGCGATCTTTTGAAAAGCTGGCCTGACCCCGGGCGTGATGGCCTCCCGGCGCTTCCAGCTGATCACCTTCCTTCTGGCCAGCACTTTGCATGCACCGGCCAGTAAGCTCGTCGAGGTCTCTGTGTGGAAATAGCAACCAATGGACCGAAATGCGTGGCGCGTGTTCTTCGTCGAGTCCATAACCCTTGGGGAAATTTTTGAGAAGTCCCGCATTGGCAGCCTTCGCATTCCGGATCGTCATTTCATCCGGCTCCAGCACAATGTCGATTGCCGTAATCGCGCTTTGCACCACGCTAGAAGTCCCGCCCGGCGTAATCAATGAATCGCTTGCCGTGAAACCCTCCTCTTTCGGTTATCGGAAGAATCTCTGCTATTTTGCGGATTCGAACGAGAACACCCGATTCCAGTCACGCTTCATGTCCACTACCGTCCAACCTCGTGCTGCTGCCTCCGTCAGCGCCACCTCCAGCTTGCCCATCGCCGTCGCCTCATAGGCATACTCGCGGACGGAGTCGGTGTGGTGCACCAGCAAAGCAAATCGAGACCCCAACCCGCCTGCGGTCCATTGCAGCATCTGCAAGTCTCCGTCAGAGTTGCCAAATGCGGCGATGGGCCGGCGTCCAATGTGCATGTTGATAGCCACCGGCTTGCCGACGTTGTCGTCCATGAAATTCAGCTGCGGCAGCCGGGTAAGCACCGGAATGCCTTCCCGCATCTCGAACTTGGTGACGATGCTGCTGCCAATCACCTGCTCGGGCGGAATGCCGTAAACCTTCTCTGCCCAGACACGCATAAATTCCACTCCGCCGCCGGACACGATAAACGTCTTGAAGCCATTGGCTCGCAAGTAGGCAAGCAGTTCCAACATGGGTTGGAAAATCACTTCCGTGTAGAGACGATCGAATCTTGGATGCCGGGCATGCGTGATCCAATCTTCCACGATCTTTGAAAATTCCTCTGTGGTCATGCCGGCGTGGGTAATCGTCGCAAGTTCGAGCAACCCGCGCTCGCCCGAGGCTGCCACTGCTTTCAGGTCATCCCGCAGGACCGCCGAATAGAGCAGGTTATCCTTCCACTCGGGATGCTGCAAGGCTAGTACCTTCATCCGATCGAGTACGAATGCCAGTTGGAAATAAAACGGGCTCTCGCTCCACAGTGTCCCGTCGTTGTCGAAGACGGCAATCCGCTCTTCGGGCTTGACGAAGTGTGGGCCGCCCGACGTTGTGACTCCACGGACGAAATCTAGGATGCTTTGCTTGGTGGCACCGTCGTTCCAGGAAGGAAGCGGAGACACATTTGCGGCAGATGCTTCGGATGCAGATGCGGTCGAACTTAGAGATGGTGTCATCTTGTTTCGACCTCCCTGCGGAATGCGAGTCAGCTTTGAGCTGCACTCTATCCATCCTGGTCGCTGCGGCAATACTGTCATTTGTGACAGGGGGAGGCGCGGGCTCAGCGAATGGGCCATCTCAGCCGCTTTGCCCAGTACCAAACGTTCTGCTGGGTGTCGGTGCCGCACCGGGACGCGGGCTATTGGAGATGCCGCGTCCAGGATAGGCTTTCTCTATCGGATTACTGGCGTGCCATCGCCATGTGAACGGCGTCTTCGGGTTTGACGAGGTGATCCACGCTTACTGCGTCTTCTGCGATGGCGATCTGCACGCCCTTGACCGTGCCCGTGAAGCTATTTTCTGCCGCTTTGTAATCCGGCGAAACGGCCGATCCAGTGTCTCTTCCCACGTCGCAGCCATCGTCAGCGGAGAAGACCATGGCTGCGGTAACGGCAACCGGGCCGGTACCTACCTGCTTGCCATCAACAAAGAGGTTGGCGATTCCTCCCTTGCCGAGGCCGCCGCCTGCGTAGGCAAATTCCATGCGGACCTGGTGCTGACCCGCAGGAAGCGGGTTGGCTGATTCCACATAGAAGTAGTAAATGCCGAGGAAGTTATAACAGTACTTCAGCTTTCCGCCCATGGCATAGATGCTCCATCCGCCGATGTTCCCGCCCTGGGCAACGATCACGCCCTCTACAGGGCCGGTCGCAGGGACAACAATCTCGGCGGTCACGGAGTGGGACTTGTTTTTGATGTTGATCACCGAATTCTCAGACAAGCGACCCATGCTGCCGAAGAGGATTTGGGACTTGCCCTTGATGAGCTGCGGCCGCCCCGCGGTATCGGAATTGAGACGCGCTGCAAGATTGTCGTCGAGCGGCAGCACGTTATAGCGTGTTGCCTCGATGAGCCACAGGCGCTGCAGTTCATGCAGTTTCTCGGGCATCTGTTTGGAGAGGTCATTTGCCTGGCTCCAATCCGTCTCGACGTTGTAAAGCTCCCAGACATCGTCGTCAAATGCGGGTGTCACCTCGCCTATCAATATCCACGGAGTTTTGTGCCGCGTCACTGCAGTCCAGCCCTTGTGGAAGATGCCGCGATTTCCGAACATCTCGAAGTATTGGGTCTCGTGCTGCTCCGGGGCGTTGGCGTCGTTGAATGTGTAGGCCATGCTTACGCCCTCGATGGGGTGCTGCTGCACTCCTTCAACAAATACTGGCTGCGGAATCCCCGCAAGTTCGAGAATTGTCGGCGAAACATCGATCACATGGTGGAACTGCGTGCGAAGCTCGCCCTTTCCTTTCACTCCCTTCGGCCAGTGAATAATGGTGCCGTTGCGCGTGCCGCCCCAGTGCGAGGCAACCTGCTTGGTCCATTGGTAGGGCGTATCCATTGCGTGCGCCCAGCCGACCGCAAAGTGGTTGTAGGATTCAGGCCCGCCGAGCTTATCGATGCGCTCCATCAGGAACTCGGGAGTCTCCAGCGCCGACGCTCCGTTGAAGTTGATCATCTCGTTGAAGGTACCGTTTAGCGTGCCCTCACCGGAGGCGCCGTTGTCGCCAATGATGTAATAAACCAGCGTGTCGTCGAGCAGGCCCAACTTCTTCACCGAATCAATGAGGCGGCCGACATGATGGTCCACGTACTCCATGAATCCGGCGTAGACTTCCATCTGGCGGCGAAGCACGGGTTTGAGCGCTTCGGGCATGTCGTCCCAGGCGGGGATCTCCTTGTGGCGCGGCGTAAGCTTGCAATCACGCGGAATGACGCCCAGTTCCAACTGGCGGGCGAGCGTTTCTTCGCGAAGCTTGTCCCAGCCTTGATCGAACTTGCCCTTGTACTTGTCGGCCCACTCTTTGGGAACATGATGCGGAGCATGCGTAGCGCCGGGGGCGAAGTAGACGAAGAAGGGCTTGTCGGGGATAAGTGCCTTCTGCTGCCCGATCCAGTCAATTGCCTTGTTCGTCATGTCGTCGACCAGGTGATATCCCTCTTCGGGGGTCTTGTCAGGTTCGACAGGAATGGTGCCTTCATACAGTGCGGGATACCATTGGTGCGCTTCGCCGCCGATAAACCCGTAGAAGTACTCGAATCCTCCACCGCCCGTCGGCCATGCATTAAACGGCCCAGCCGGGCTGGTTTCCCAGACAGGAACCTCATGGCACTTGCCGAATTGTGCGGTCGCGTATCCGTTTAGCTTGAGTGTTTTGGCGAGGGGTGCACAGGTGTTGGGCAGAATCGAGTTATAACCTGGCGATCCGCTGGCGATCTCGGTGATGCCGCCCATGCCCACGGTATGGTGGTTGCGGCCCGTCAGCAGAGCCTGCCGCGTGGGAGAGCAAAGTGCAGTGGTATGAAAGCGGTTGTACTTCAGGCCTTCGGATGCCAGGATCTCAGCGGTCGGCGTGTAGCACGGGCCACCAAAGGCGCTCGATGAGCCGAAGCCGGCATCGTCAATCAGAATGATCAGGACGTTAGGGGCGCCAGCGGGCGGGCGCAGTTGAGTGATGGGTGGGTATTTGTTCTCGGGATCCTTCGCGTCATATAAAACCAGACCTTTGCGTGGTTGGTCCGGGATGGGAAGAACCGACCGCTGAATGTTATCTGGAGTGCTCATGAAATTATTCCTCTCGCGAAGGGTTTGTGAAGCGAAACCCTTGGCGGAATTGGAGGTTAAGCTCTGCCTAGTCGTTTAGGAACTGGCAAAACAAACAGGTCCGCGCAGTTTTGGAGGGTCTCAATTTAGGGGACGGATCGAATTGTGCGCGGATCGGAAAAGCTCGTGAAGCAGCCGAAAGATGGAATGGAATCGTATCGGGGCAGCAAGGGACAATCGAGGACAGCAGCACTCGCCGTGACGAAACTCAGAAGCGACCTAAACTAGCGTCTCCCGATCGGGCAGGATTCTCAACACTCCAACGAGTCGCTCCCGAGGTTTGAAACCCACGACTCCTCGGAATTGGATCGCCTGCGCTCCATGCCTCCCATGTGCTTGATGAGAAGCACTTCGTTTCCGACTTCACTGTAGATCAATTCATCCACGATCCCGCTCGCTACGAGAATTCCGTATCCACCGAGGCGCATTCCAGCTCTACTGCGAACTTCGATATGACGAGTCGGTTCATCCGGCGAGTACGAGATCGCGGCATGCGGAATGTCATCGGGGCGAAATCCCTTTCCCGGATCCGAGATGTAATAAACAAATGCACGAGCGGTTCGAACTGCGGCTACTTCCAATAGCTTTGTAGGATCATTCTGGGCGCCATGCTCAATAGCGTTGTGCAGGATTTCCTCAAACGCAACCATCATCTCTTCAGGCGGGCGCTCTGGGAGTGTCATTTGGAACTGCCTGAAGAATTCAGTCAGGCGGCCTGCATTCAACATATCGCAGTTCATCCGAACGGAGATCCAACTGCGATCTGCAGAAAGCACTTCAATGCCGGCGTGGACGTTTTCCGCTTTGATGCCACTCAACGTATACCTTGCAATTTCTTTCACATCAAAAGGCGCGCACTGGCAGAGAAAGACGCGCCGACGTAACGCCTCGATGAGATCTTCCGGTGTACCGCTGGGGGCTAGCACAATCACGCGCACGCTGGGCCTCAAGCGCCAGATTTCGTCCACTAGTGCGAGGTCCTCATGAATGCTGGTATCAGGATCGGTCAGCACGACCGCGTAAGGAGTGGCACGCAGATGTCGAAGGGCATCGGCACTTCCAGCGGCGTGATCAAATGAGCAGTTAAGACTCGTCAATTCCTGTTCAAGATTTCCTTCGAGCTGCCGATCGTGGCCGATGAGCAGCACGCGGCATTCAGAAGAAGAATCTCGACTTGCAACCAATTGGGATTTCTCCGAGTGATCCATTTATCCGCACTCCCAATGGAATCATTCATTCGAGCAAGTGCATCCGCAATTAATCTACATTGTAAAATGCCCCGTGTGCGAGGAGAACCGACAAGCATCAAGGCTGCTCGCGCACTGATCGGGCAGAACCCTTCTTTGCCAACCGCAGCACCGCGTTCGCTGACAGCTGATGTAGGCTGTCCCGTTGAGGCGTCAGCAGATACGCGGCAACTGCTCGCCTATCTGGGTCGCGATGACACGGTTCGCGCCCATGGCAGTGCGCGCCACCAGCATTTTGGGATGCTGCGCCGTAACCTGCCCAATGCTGCTTGCGTCGGCGCCCAGCGGGTGCGCCCGCAGAATCGCCAGGGCGCGGCCGGCTGCTCGAGGCGCCACGAAAAAGACTACTTTGCCCTCGTTGGCGACGTAGACCGGGTCGAGGCCCAGCAGTTCGCAGGCCGATTGAACTTCAGTACGCACCGGCAGGCTCGGCTCGTCGATCTCAATGCCGACATTTGAGGATGTTGCTATCTCATTCAGCGTCGAGGCCAATCCACCGCGCGTGGGATCGCGCATGGCGTGGACATCATTTCCGACCGCCTCGAGAACGTCGGCGATCAGTCCATTGAGCGCTGCGCAATCTGAGCGAATCTGGCTTTCAAACTCGAGCCCCTCGCGCACACTCATGATGGCCATACCGTGGTCGCCAATAGTGCCGGAGACCAGCACCACGTCGCCAACCTGGGCGCGATGCGGGCCCACGTTGATGCCCGGTCGCAGAACTCCAATGCCAGCCGTGTTGATGTAGCATCCATCACCGTGGCCGCGTTCGACAACTTTGGTGTCGCCGGTAACGATACGCACGCCAGCGACGGCAGCCGCATCAGCCATGGCATGGACTACAGCAGCGAGTTGGGCCAGCGGAAACCCTTCTTCGAGTATGAAGCTGGCGCTGAGGAACTTCGGATCTGCCCCCGAGACTGCAAGATCATTGACGGTGCCGTTCACAGCCAGCGCGCCGATCGATCCGCCGGGAAAGAACAGCGGCTGCACGACAAAGGAATCGGTGCTCATGGCAATGCGACCAGAGCCGAGTTCGAGCACCGCGGCATCGCCTAGATTCTCGAGTGCGGGATTGCGAAACGCGGGAAGGAAAAGGTGTTCGACGAGTTCGTTCCCAAGCTTGCCGCCGCCGCCGTGGCCCATCACCATGGCGGGATAATCGGCCAACGGCAGGGGACAACTCCAGTTCGAGAAATCAGGTGTACCAGAGTTTTCGGCCACAACGAATTTCTCAGTCCCAACTTGCTCAGCCATTGACGGCTCCAGAGAGTGCCGATCCGGCATTGGCCAGGTCTTCAGCGGAAAGGAATCGGCCGTAGTTGAAATAGGCCGCACAGGCGCCCTCACTTGAAACCATGGTGGCCCCAAGCGGATGGCGTGGTGTGCATTCCTTGCCGAACGCCGGGCACTCGGCAGGCTTGATGGCGCCGCGCAATACATCGCCCGCCCTGCAGAGGGGCGACTCTTCAGTGTGGATGCCGGTAATCTGGAAACGTTCCTCGGCATCAAACTCACGGTAAGGCTCGCTTAGACGCCAGCCACTTTTCGGAATCACGCCGATTCCGCGCCAGGCGCGATCCGTCACTTCAAAAACCTCTGACAGCAACTGTTGCGCCTTCTGGTTTCCGGCGAACGTCACGATGCGCTCGTAAGCGTTTTCGACGCGGTGTTCGCCTCTTTCCAACTGGATCACGGCGCGCCGAATGCCATCAAGCAGATCGAGCGGCTCAAAGCCGGTGACGACGATGGGAATCTGAAATTTGTCCGCAATTGGCGGGTACTCCCAGTAGCCCATGACGCTGCATACGTGGCCGGCGGCGAGAAAGGCCTGTACCTTGTTGTCGGGCGAGTTCATGATGGCTTCAATCGCGGGTGGGACAAGGACATGGGAGACGAGAACTGAGAAATTCCGGAGGCCGCGCCGCTTGGCGAGGTGAACACTCATGGCATTGGCTGGAGCCGTGGTTTCAAATCCTACGCCGAAGAAGACGACTTGCCTGTCCGGATTCTTGACCGCCAATTCAACCGCATCGAGGGGTGAGTAAACCACACGCACATCGCCGCCGCTGCCTTTTACCTGAAACAGATCGCGATCCGTGCCCGGCACGCGCAGCATGTCTCCAAACGAGCAGAAGATGACGCCGGGCTGCGCGGCAATCGCAAGAGCCTTGTCGATGAGGCCGAGAGGAGTTACGCAGACGGGACAACCGGGCCCGTGAATCATCTCGATTCCCGCGGGAAGCATCTGGTCGATTCCATTGCGAATGATGGAGTGCGTCTGGCCGCCGCAGACTTCCATGATCTTCCAGGGGCGCGTGGCTGTCTGGTGAATCTCGCGCGCCATGCGCTGGGCAATTTCGCCGTTGCGGAATTCGTTAAGATACTTCATTTCTTGCCGCCGATTCCGCTCGCATCCTCCGCTCGCAAATCCCTGCCGGTCAGATCGCAACTTCCGTCTGGACAGGGCGACTGAGGCGCATTTGCCGCACGGGCGAAGACTTCCTCCTCAGTGGCTAGTTCCTCGTCAAGGGCGCCCATCTTTTCGAAGAGCTCTAGTGTTTCGAGGGCGGTTTGCTCGTCGATTTTTGAGAGCGCAAACCCAACGTGGACAATGGTGTAGTCACCCACGACAACCTCAGGCACGTAATCGAGGCAGACATTCTTGACGACGCCGCCAAAGTTCACGCGCCCCATCCGAATGTCACCTTCAATGATCTGTTCGACCCTTCCGGGGATAGCTAGGCACATGGCAACCTTCTTATACCGTCGAGAGGATACACCCGCATGTGATTTAAATCACCTTCCAACCTCTATAAGGCTTTTGACTGTCGCCGTGCTTTTTTGTGCTCATTCTCTTGAATTCGCGCTTTCACCATCTTCTTGACGAGCGTTGCCGGCAGCGGCTCATCCAATGCGAACTGCAGGGTACCTTTGGAAGTTCGATAGTTCTTCAGCTCATCGCTCATGTCATCGATCAAGGACGCCTGCATGGGGAAGAAGCTGCAGTGCTTTTTGAAAGCTGCATACCCGACGAGTCCTCCTTTATAGCGAAACGAAGGGATGCCATAGCTCAGTTCCTCCGTCGTTTCGGCAGGAACGACGGAGCGGATGGTTGCGCGGAGTTTCCCAAGGGTGGTTCGCGCGGGTTCAGGAACCTTCGCGAGATACTTGTCCACATTCCTGGCTGCGGAGCCCAGCTTTTCCTTAGGATCCTTCGTCGTCTTTCTCATGGCTGCTCCTGAAGACCGAACGATAGAGTGGTGAATCGACGAGGCGCTAACCGGCGCTGGACAGGAAACCCTTTAAGGCAGGAGTCATTCTGCCACATCGGCCTGAGGATTGGCAGCAGGTTTTCGATTTCAGATTAAGAGCGTGAGGATTAGCGCGTCAGGACCGGCGGGATTTCTCTTCCGCCAAATATGCAAGCCACTCTGTCATTCCGACGCCCGTTTTTGCGGAGGTCTCAAAGATGCGGATTCCGGGACGGATCTCATTGATGTTCTTGAGTGCCGTATCACGGTCGAAACCGCAGGGTTCGGCAATGTCAATCTTGGTGAGGATGGCCGCGTCGGCGGAATTGAAAAGCGTGGGGTACTTCAGTGGCTTGTCTTCGCCCTCGGTAACGCTAAGGAGTGCCACACGAATCTTCTCACCCAGGTCGTAACTCGATGGACAGACGAGGTTGCCGACGTTTTCGATGAAAAGATAATCGAGGTCGGCAAGTTCCCAGCCATCGAGATGTTTGCCAACCATTTCGGCCTCGAGGTGGCAGATGCCGTGGGTATTAATCTGGCGGACGGGCGCACCACTGGCGGCTAGACGGCGAGCATCGTTGTCGGTCTCGAGATCGCCTACCAGCGCTGCAACCTTCGCGCCTTTCTCGCGCAATTCACGCAGCGTGCGTTCAAGAAAGGCTGTTTTTCCGGTGCCGGGGCTGGAGACCAGGTTAAGCACCAGTACGCCTGCCGCTTGAAAGCGGCCGCGCAGGTCCCGCGCAAGTTCGTCATTCTTCTTAAGGATTCCCTGCCGCAGTTCAACGATCCGGGTGGTCATACCTTTTCCTCAACTTCATCAATTTCGATGGATTCTATTTCCAGTTCGCGTCCCTGTCGCAAATCCGAGACTGGCTGGTCGCAGCGGGGGCAGCGAAAGCTTTGCAGGCTCGCAATTTCCACGTCCTGTCCGCAGGAGTCGCAATGCATCAGGACTGGAAGGATCCTGACTACCAGCTTGGAGCCTTCCAGGGGTGTACCGTCCGTGGCGATTCCGAAGCAAAACTGCAAGGAGTCTTCGACGACCGAGGCGAGGGCGCCGATGCGCAGACGAACCTCTTTGACCCGCGCACCGGGATAGGCCTCAAGCGTGGTAGTGACTGAATCGACGATGCTGGAAACGATGGAAAGCTCGTGCACGCGACCTCGCCTGAAAGGACGATTCTATCCCGCAGACCACACAGCAGGTGTGCCGAACGGCACTCAACTTGTAAAATGACACGAGAGGTCGGAGCCCCTTCCCTGTGAGCAAAACCCTTGCTACTCATCCGCATACCGCGTCTCGTCTCGCGCTGAGCGAACTTGCGCCCGGAGCCATGCAATCGGAGATCCGCGCCATGAGCGTGGAGTGCGAACGAATTGGCGGCATCAACCTTGCCCAGGGAATCTGCGACACGCCGGTTCCGATGCCGGTGGAAACCGCGGCGATTGCAGCGATCGTGGGCGGCCACAATATCTACACGCGGCAGGATGGCATTGCCCGATTGCGCAAGGCAATCGCTGACAAGCAGAAGCGGGATTACGGACTGCGGTACGATCCGGAGACCGAAGTGATGGTGGCGAGCGGGGCCACGGCAGGACTGCATGCGGCAGCAATGGCGCTCTTGAATCCCGGAGACGAGGTGCTGGTCTTCGAGCCGTTCTACGGCTATCACGTGACCACACTCAAGTCGATGCGCGTGAAGCCTGTTCTGGTTCCGCTGGCGGAGCCGGATTGGGTGCTGGACACGGACTCACTGCGGGCGGCCATCACCGAGCGCACCCGGGCAATCATCGTGAATACGCCGGCCAATCCCAGCGGCAAGGTCTTTACGCGAGCGGAGCTTGAAGCCATAGCCGATGCCGCTCGCGAACATGATCTGTTTGTTTTCACCGATGAGATTTATGAGTACTTTATCTATGACGGCGCGAAGCACATCTGTCTTGCAACGTTGGACGGCATGCGCGAGCGGACGATCGTGATGTCAGGGTTCAGCAAGACGTTCAGCGTGACCGGGTGGCGACTTGGGTACGTGACAGCCGACGCGAAGTGGATGGGCGCGATGGGCTACTTTCATGATCTGACCTATGTGTGCGCGCCTTCGGCGCTGCAACATGGCGCGGCGGCGGGGCTGGAGCAGTTGCCGCCCTCGTTCTACACGCAGCTTGCGGCGGACCATCAGTCGAAGCGGGAACGGATCGTGGCTGCGCTGCGGGATGCAGGAATGGAGCCGAGCGTGCCTGCTGGCGCTTATTACGTGCTGGCGCGGGCGAGCCGGTTGCCAGGGGAAATGTCGGCGCTGAAGGCTCGGCATTTGCTGGCGAAGACCGGGGTCGCTTCGGTCGCAGGATCGGCGTTCTTCCGTCCGGGGCGAGGCGAAGATCTGCTGCGCTTCTGCTTCGCCAAGAAGGATGGCGACCTCGATGAGGCGTGCGCGCGCCTTCGCCGACTCTGAGCCGGAGCTGGTTCAATTGAATAACGATCAAAGCACTTAGAATCGAACCATAGACAATTGCGCAAGAAGCGCGTTTCCGGAAAGGTCCTAACGTCGTGAACGAATTCCCTCATGCCATGCTTCGCGAAATCTTTGAACAGCCCGCAGCCATCCGGCGGACGCTCGATTTGTACCTGGACGGCGAGGCTTTAAAAGCTGAAGCATTTGCTCCCTATGCAGGCTGGCTCAATGCGCGGGGCGAGGTGCTGATCGCTGCGAGCGGGTCGAGCCGTCATGCGGGGCTGGCTGCCGAGATCATCTTCGAGGACCTTTGCGGGCTGGCTGTGGACGTGGAGTATTCGAGCGAATACAGCAGCAGGCCGGCGGTGAATCCGCGCCGGCCCTCGGTGCTCGTGATTTCGCAGTCGGGCGAAACCTCAGACACGCTGGCGGCGCTGCGGTTCGCAAAAGACGGCGGACAGCAGACCCTGGCCATCGCCAACGTGGTGGGAAGCACGATGCTGCGCGAGGCCGGAGCAGCAATGCAGTTGGGGGCAGGCAAGGAACTGGCTATCCCGGCGACGAAGAGCTTTACCTGCCAGCTCACCGCGCTCTATCTGCTGGCGCTGTTTGAGGGCAGCCGTCTCGGCACGTTGGACGGCGCGCAATTGAAAGCGCGGATCGTCGAGCTTTGCGCTCTGCCCGGTGTGATCGAACGGCAGCTTGATGGCTGGCGCGAAAAAATGACCGCACTTGCGGCGAAGTACAACGATGCAGGAAGCTTCCTCTATCTGGGGCGCGGCGTGCACTACGCTATCGCCCGAGAAGGCGCGCTGAAGATGAAGGAGTCTTCGTATGTCCAGGCCGAAGGCTATCCGACAGGCGAATTGAAGCACGGACCGAATGCTCTCGTGGGAGAGCACGTACCGCTGGTCGCGCTCGCAACGGTGGATCGCGACGTGGATGACTCGGTTCTTCGCTACGAGAAAACGCTGCAGTTGCTAACCGATATGAAGAAGCAGGGGGCGCGGGTGATTGCGGTGGCGAATACCGGCGATCATGATGTTCCGTCGCTGGCGACCGATTGCGTGTTTGTAGAGCCGGCGAGCGAGCACCTGCTGCCGATTGAGGAGGTTATTCCGCTGCAGCTCTTCAGTTATGCGATGGCGCTGGAGCATGGAGTGGATGTAGACCGACCACGGAATCTTTCGAAGGCCGTGATCGAAGCGTAGGGTGAGCCCAGTTCTCGGCACGACGACGACTGAAAGTCGAGCCCTTTCACATGGCAGGCGTAGACGGGACCAATTTCCATCCCGGGAAAGGTTCTACAGTGGCGCAGTTCGGGCCGCCATCCTTTCCGGTGCCGGGAACGCGGGTTTCGAGGATCAGCGTCGGGTTCTTCGCGACTCGAATGAGTATCTCGGCGGTAATGCCTGAAAGCGGAATCTTCAGGCGCCTGCTCCAGCCGCCCGCTTGCCCTGCAAAAGCACTGATATCGAGGTAAACAAATCGCGAGTCTGAGGGACCTTGCACGAAGGGGCCGAGCAGGTTTGGATCGGCGCCTTTCGCGCCCGGTACGGCCCGAGCAGTGAACTCGAAGCGCAAATCACCGGTTCCGGATCTTTGCTTCTGAACAATTTCGTATTTGTTGCCTTTCCCTTTTTGCAGGGCGAAATCAACCCCGCTCGGGGGCTTCTCGAGGATGATACGGAAGGTCAGTTCTCTTTCCATGGGAGCTACGAATTGCCCTTCGAGTTTCGGATAGCGATGGCCGTTCCATTCCTTATCGATAGAGATCGTGCGCAAACGTTGTGATTGAGAGGTACCCCTATTATCCCCTCTCTTAGAGTAAAGGTCCTGCTTTCAATGGACTGCAGCGGAGGTTGCCGCTAAAAGTCTCTCTTGATTGGTTTTCGCTGTAGAGGTTCCTCATATAAGGGTTTAGTCCCCGTTTCACTGTTTCACAGACGGGTTTTGGTGTCGGCTCAAAGATTGAGTTGCCACGGAGGCGATGGTTTGGATTTCCCGCATGAATTCAGGTTAGACGAACGGCCGAAATAACCTGCAATTTCGCGAAAATAGTTTACCGCTTATTTTGAATGGGTTAGACCGGAATGTTGGAATGAAGGGCTTGACGCACGCATGGGGTACGGAACGGATGGACTTTGTTGGCCGTTTTCGCCCTGCGTACTAAATGGTAATTGCCGGTTTGGCGGTGACTCGCCCGGAACGGCGCCGATTCGGCGGAAAACGTCCGCAAAGCCGACATTTCGGTACGAATCGACTTCTCAAGGAGTGCTTCGGCTCGAGCCCTTAGGCCGCGTTCACTAGCGACTGGTCTGGACGCCTGTGTCAAAGACGAGATATCGGGCGAAGAATGGCAGGACCTCGGTCATGAATCGTCCATCCGCGCCCCAATCTGGTTCTCCAGATGTATCGTTGAATTCTTCCGCTTGATGAACAATTCCGAATTCATTCAGCTTGTGCGTGAAGGCTTGATTGGCGTACACATGGTCAAAATTGGCATCGTTGCGCGACCAGTCAAACTTGAGCCCTCTTAAAGAATTGAGATTGTCCGCATATTTGCCAATCATCGTTTCCAGATAGAAGTTATTGCGGAAGCGTTCCATGAGTTTGGCATCGATGGTCAACTTATCCCCTTGCTGGCGCGCCAGCAGATCCATGAACAAAGGCGGCTTGTCTGGATCGGGCAAATGAGCCTGGAACATGGTGGTAAAGATCTGTGTACGGAAATCTTTCCTCACATCATCCATGGATTTGGCATTCACCAAAATATCCCATTTGGGAAGTGATGCACTGACGCTGACACCGGTCCCGGTCCCCACCGGGTGCATTGCATACACAGAGCCAAAGACATCCGGATGTCGCATACCGAAGCGGATAGCTCCATATCCTCCAATAAAGATTCCGGCGATGCCTCGTGAATCGCTGTTGGGAAGGGTCTTGAAATTTGCATCGATGTACGGTACCAGTTCCTGAATCATGAAATCTTCCCAGTTGCCGGTGACCCTGGAGTTCACATACCACGAAGATCCAAGTGGCGTATTCATGTCGACCGCTACGAGGATAAAATCCTTGATCACACCCTCTGCAACGGCCCGATCAAACAGGCCCTGAGCATCTCTGTGATCAAAATCGAAGCGATAGTTTTCCTCGAAAGGGTTCGGTAGAAAATAGATCACCGGGTATCGATGCGTCGATGTGAGGTAACCAGGAGGCAGATAAATCACCATCTTGCGTACCGGGCTGACACCGATCCTGTTATCGGCAAAGTTCATGGAGGTGATTTGCCGGTCGACGATCTGACCCTTCGCCGATTGCGCTAGGGTAGAAACAGCGTTAAATGCCATGGCAAGCAAAGCGGTTGCACCGAGGATCTGTCGCTTCTTCATGACACTATGCCCTCATTTCGAAGAACCGCCATTTGATCCTTCCGGGCCGGCAGAATGGCCAGGTACCACGCGGGCACAATCAACTCCCAATTGAGCACCCACAGATGTCCGCGAACTGCCAGCACAGCCATGCAGATTGTTGCTCCAAGAGCCAGAGCGAAGGCCCCGCGCCGGTTGATTGTCCTGCCGCGCCTGCTAAAGCAAACCCCTGCGATCGCGGGAAACAAAAAGAGCAGGAGACAGAACCGTGGCAGCGATTCCTGGCGAAACCGTAGCAGACAAAACAAACATGGTAGAAAGCAGCAGATTGCACTGACCAAAAACGTGCGGCGCGAAACCGATTCGACGATGAATCCGGCAGCCCATGCGCATATCAGCAACACAAGAACCTTGCAGAGAAGCGATATGAACTCCCCCGGTTCAGTCGAAAAGAAACTCAGCTGCCATCCATGTACCAAGCGATTTCGAAGATCTGAGCTGATAGCAAATGAGAATCCCATCAGCAAAAAGCTGCACGGGAGAGCCAGGCCGGGGGCGGTCAACCAGGCACGCCAGTCGTTCCACAACTGCAACTGACGACGCGCCAACAGCCCCGATACTTCTCGCATCCCTCGCCACGCAGTCTGATGCGTTTCGATCAGATCGCCAAGGACGATCTCGCGCTCTTGGGGAGTTAATTGCAGGGCCATGGCTTCGATGAGCTTCCATGCGATATCTCTCATTCGGTCCCTTCCGTCCGCCGCGCCCACGGCGCACGATTGCTCATGCGGATCATGGTGCCGTAGAACCTTCTTGCCGCGGCGGTGCCGGCGGGCGTCACGCGGACCATCCTCTTCGAGCGGCCTCCTCGTTGAGGCGTGCCCTCTCCCATCCAGGTCTTCACCAGCCCTTTGGCCTCAAGCCGGTCGAGCGTCGTATACAAAGCGCCTATCGAACAACTCCGGCCTGTCGCCTTTGCAATCGATTCACGCATAGCGACGCCGTAGGCGTTTTCGCCCAAAGTCACTGCCGACGTGATCAGAAGGTATTCGAATTCGCCCAGCATCGTTATAACTACAATGTGATACTAATACGCACCATTGTCAAGAAAAAGCGTGAGTTCAAAAGTTCTCGACCATCCAAGCATTATTGTCGCCCGGAGTTGGCATTTCTAGAATCCCATGCCGGCCGTCGGGAGATTGAATGAAAAAGGTGAAATTCGAATGCGCTTTCCCTTCAACAACAACCTCCGCCTTCCCTGACCCATTGAGGGCAAGAATCACGGGGACGCCTGCCGGCGTGATGCTCCGTACGAACACACTCGCGCCATCGGCTGCCCAGTCGATGTTAAACACGGGCCAGTCGTTCAAGCTAACATCGTGAACGGCACCAGTGTCCGGTGAGAGAAATCGAATTCGATGCGGTTCCAGGACGAGTGCAATCCGCGATCCATCCAGGGAAAGGCTCCAGTGAGATAATCCATTCGGAATTCTCGCAATCTCGCGACCTCGACCGTGCTCCAGATCGAACGAGACAAGAATGTGATCGTCCCCGACGAGCTTGCTGAAAATGCATAATTGCGATGGAGCTCGCGCACACTGGTAATTGCTGATTCCGTTTTCCCGCAGAACCAACCGGGGAGGCCCTCCGGCCAAAGGCTTGGACATCAAAGAAGCGGGTGACAAATGATCGCCTTGCTCTGATTCAACAAGATAAAGTACCTGTGAACCATCCGCATTCAAACGCGGGAAACGCATGCTGCGCCCTTCGACGAGGACTTCGGCTGTAGTCTCGTCGATATTCTGTTTGAAAAGTCTCCAAGTGCCATTCCGATTGGAAACGAAAAGGACTGCTTTGCTGTCAGCGGTCCACGCTGTGGCTAGGCTCTCGTTTGTGTCCAAGGTTAGGCGCCGCGGCGCCTTCCATCGATGGTTGCCCGGATCGGCTTCCGTGATAAACACCTGACGCGCTGTGTTCCCCCTCGACACCACAAGCCGCTTCCCATCCGCCGTGGCGCTCAAACCACCAATCCACCCCTGCCCTTCCGTCACCTGTTGCTGTGGGACGGTGGCCTTCCCTGTGCGCTCGTTAATCGCAATCGAGTCAATGCCCGTGTCTTCACGTTCGCTCGTCGAATCGTCAAGGTAGGCGAAGAGAATACGTCCATCCGCATTCCACCAGAGGGCCGGCCGCAACCGAGAATCATCCTGCAACACAACCTGTAAATCGCCACCATTCGCATCGCGAGTGAGGAGCGAGTTAGCAAACAGCGGGGGATCAGGAGTTGCCAGGTGGGCTTCGACATACGCAAGACGTGTGCCATTTGGTGACCAGGCGGCGTGTTGGATCCAGCCATCCCCCAGGTTTGTCTGGTCCGGCTTTCTGGCTCGGGCTACTCTTCTGGAGTTTGCACCATCGGAGTCCATGATCCAGAGTTCACTTCCGAATTTAGGCCCGGGCACATACGCGATCCGGGATCCATCCGGTGAGACAGATCCCCCGGCCGCATCGTCCATGATCTTTTCCGGATTGCCGCCCAAAAGGGAAAGCTTCCAAAGACTGAGTGTTCTGGACGGGCCTTCCCTCCGTGTCACCAGCAGATGGGTGCCGTCGGGGAACCAGTCATCGGGCCAACAAACGAAGTCCTTCGGCAGGTTCCAAGCGCGGGTTTCGCCGTTCGCGATTTGTCGCAGATAAAGCCCCGCATTGTCGTGAAAAGCGAGGTACCTGCCATCGCGCGATAGAACGGCATTTTCAACGGGCGCCTCTGGCGGATTTGAGGTGATTCGCTCTTCGGTAGCCAGATGTGGAACTACGGGTCCGTGGACGTGGCGTGTGCCGGCGGCCTCGCGTATCAAGTAGCCCGCTGCGACGATTCCGACCGCCAAAATGCATGATCCGGCGAGGAGCAAACCAGGTGGTTTCTTAGGGGCGGGACGGGATTGTGGCTTCAGGTGCTCCTCTTCCCGCGTACGGCTATAGGTATCGATCTCCAGCGAAAGATTAGTCTCTTCCGTAGTGCATCCGTTGAGGCCCTCTTCCGACGTGACCACATCACACAGAAATCGGTAGCCTACCGTGGGAATAGTTGCGATGAATCGTGGTTCACGGCTGTCATCTCCAAGCAGCCTGCGCAGTGTAGCGATGCTCCGAGTGAGCGAGTTGTCAGTCACCGCACAGTCATCCCAGACCGCGTTCAGGAGCTCATCTTTTGTGACGAGCCTCTTGGGGTTTCGCAACAGGAGCAAGAACACACGAAACGCCTTCGGTTCCACCTGCAAGGCATTTTCACCCTTGACCAGGAGGAACTCGCGCTCCCTGACCTCGATATCTTCAAACCTGAAAACGGAGAACTTATAGTCCGTCACGAATCCGTCACTCGCCTTTCAGAAAATCGTCAGACCCGCGTCATTACCCCGCCGTGGCATAGGACGACATTGCATTCAGCCAACCTGGCTGAGGTGATTTCCAATGTCGGTCGTCAAGCACTTCGTTGCCGCGAGTCTTGCCACCCTAATCCTTTCCGCGCTTCATGCTGAACCACGCTGCCCGGGGAACGTCGCTGGCTCAAGCTTGCATAGGGTTGGAGAAAATCTCCTCGCGGTTCAAGTTCGGATAAACCAGACCGGCCCCTATGACTTCCTGGTTGACACGGGCTCCCAGATCTCGACCATTGACCCTGCCCTTGCTGCAAGTCTTCATTTGAAAATCGACGGCACGACGGGAGTGAGTGGAGTTGCAACACACTCTCGACTACCGTTTGCTTCCCTCGACTTGATCGAAGTTGGAAAGCATTCGGTTCCACGGGCCCTGACAGTCATTGAGGACATCCCGGCGTTAAAGGCGACAGACCCACACTTACGAGGGATACTGGGCCAGAACTTCCTCGCGCGCTTCGATCTGTTCATCGACAACAGCCAGCGAATTTTGTGTCTTGATGAGTCGGGATCTCTTGCGCAGGCGGTCAAGGGCGAACATATCCCGCTCGAGCAGCCTCACGGTCCGCGAGCCGACATGCCGTTCACGAGGCCGATCATTGTCTCTGTGCGACTAACAGCCGCCGATGTTGCCCCGTTGCTGCTTCGACTTGATTCAGGTAGCAACGCGGCGCTACTATATGCGTCCCAGCTTCGCCTTCTGATGTCTTCTGTAAGTCGGCCTCCAATGCTCAAGCGCCTGGTTGACGGTGTGAGCCAGGCATTTGCCGTTTTACCCGGACAAGACATCCTCGTGGGGGCGTCGTCTGTGAGACAGATTTCGTTCGTAATGCCCATGAATGGAGTTGGCAGCGGTCCCGGTCCGCGCGAAGATGGCCTGCTTCCAACGAGCGCTTTTGAACGTGTTTTCATCAGCTACTCGAAAAACTATGCAGCCCTGGACCCCTGGCGATAAACGAAGGGATCACCCAGGCTTTCCTCTATTGCAGACTTCGCAATGCTTGGAATGTCGCCAACAATATTCCCCTCTTCGAGATTTGGAAATCAGCAACATGACGTGCCATCGACAACTCCGGACGCGTTCCCGATCTCGAAAGCGGACTCGCTGCTGCGCCATCAAAACCAGCCCCCGGACGGCACGACGCCATTGATGCGCAGATACGTGACGAGATTGCCGTAATGCAAAGCGTCATGATTCCCGACTTGCGTCAAAATGAACGCCTTGTTCGTCTTGACGCCAAAGAAGTTCGCCGGATCATTGAGGTGCGCATCGGCGAACCCGGAGTACACGCCATCGCAGTAATCGAACGCGCCTTTGAGGTAGGCCTTGATCTCGGCCTTCGAAGCCTTCGGGGCAGTCGTGCCGGGGGTGGCTTCACCCTTGGCGTTTGAGCACAGTATGTAGGAAATATCCCCCACATGAGCCAGGATCTCGGCAAACGAGCGAACATCCTTTGTTGGCCGGTAGCTGTACTTGGTCTCCGGCATCGCATCGGCCGACTTCATGATCTTGTCCTGCATATTGCTGCGGAAAATCGATAGCGTCATCGTCAGCGGATTCGGCGACGCGATCGGATTGGGTAGGTTGGGCGAGATTTGGGCGTTGGCCACGGGCGCAAGAACAGAAACAGACAGGATGCCAACAGGAGCAGCGACGCGAGCAACGGATCGGATCATCATCGCAACAACAGAGCGCCAAGTCCCAACTGTTCGAGACTGAGAAGTATTCAGTCTGGCAAGCATCTCGGTTGAATCATGAATCGTGCCGGAGTGATTTTTCGGGAAGTTTTGCATTCGACGTCCTCCACGTGGCAACGCATGCACGCGAGGTTCCAGTTGGCGCGCTGAGTGCTACCTCTTTGTAGTCAGCAGATAACAAGATGGCGAGGGCGCTGGGAGTCTCGGCCGCACTGTTCATTTTCGCTCACAACTGTTCGAGAGCGGGCAACACTATAGGCGCCCCAGTCTAATGAACATTGACATTTCTTAATATCTTATTGCAATATATCGCTATGAAACATATCACCACACGAGCTATCGATCGGGAATTGAAGAAGGGCAGTGCTGAGTTGCTGATCCTCTCCCTGATTGAGCACCGTGCTCGCCACGGCTACGAGATCGGCAAGCTGATCGAGGAGCGGTCCGAGGGGGTGCTGAAGTACAACGTTGCCTCGTTCTATCCGCTGTTGTACCGGCTAGAGGCGCGCGGCCTCATCGAGGGGAGATGGGTCGAAAAGGCCGGCCAGCGCCGCCGCCGCTATTACAAACTGACAACGAAGGGCAAGAAGATGCTTGCGACGCAGCGTTCTACCTGGGCCAACCTGGTGAACGCAATCCGGCTGATCACGGAGGCCGAGAATGCATGACTGGTCAAAGGAGATCGAGGTCGCGATCGCTCCATTGAATCTTTCGGCAGCGCGCGAAGCAGAGGTCGTCGAGGAACTGAGTCAGCACCTCAATGATCGTTATGAAGAGTTGCTGATCTCAGGTGTCGGCGAGGAGCAGGCCTATGGAATTCTGAAGCACGATTTGACCGACGGCAAACTGGTGGCGGGATTGAAAGCTACCGTACGCGAGACGTCGGCGCCTATCTCCATTGGCAGGGAGAAACAGGAGCGGCTGTTGGCTGGCATCTGGAATGATTTGCAGTATGGTGCCCGTCTGCTTGTCAGAAGCCCTAGCTTTGCCGCCGTCGCGATTCTTTCGCTGGCCTTGGGGATTGGCGCGAATACTACTATTTTTCAACTTCTGGACGCTGTGCGGCTCAGAACCCTTCCGGTAAAGAAGCCTGAGCAACTTGCGCGGGTGGCCATTGTGAACTCGCCCCATTGCTGCACTGGGGATTTCTACTCGTCCAACTCGGACCTGACGGGCGGTCTATGGAAGGGCGTGCATGACGAGCAACAGGGTTTCTCCGCGATTGCGGCGTGGGCCGATACCCGCCTGAATGTTGGTGAGGGCGGAGAGGTTCGTTATGCGAATGCGCTTCTCGTGAGCGGAGAATTCTTTCATGTTCTGGGAATACAACCGGTCGTAGGCCGTTTGATCTCTCCCGCTGACGATTACCGTGGATGCGGTGTGCAGGGCGTGGCGCTCAGCTACCCTTTCTGGCAACGCGAGTTTGGAGGCCGGCCTGACGTGGTGGGCAGGAAACTCATACTCAACGGCCATCCATTTCAAGTCATCGGCGTTGTTCCGGCAAGCTTCTATGGCCTGGAGGTAGGGCAGAATTTCGATGCGGCCCTTCCCCTGTGCAGTGAGCCAGTCTTTTCGACGAATCTCAGCAGACCCTCCTTGATGGATAGTCCGGATGTCTGGTGGCTTGCTGCCATCGGCCGCCTGAAGCCAGGTTGGACCCTCGAGCGAGCCTCTTCGCAACTCGATGCGATCTCGCCCGGAATCTTCGCTGCAACATTGCCTGCAGGTTACGACGCGATTGCGAAGAAGGACTATCTCACATTCCACTTGGGCGCACTGCCGGCAGCCACGGGAGTTTCAAGCCTGCGAAAGGACTATGAATCTCCACTGTGGGTATTGTTGGCGATGACCGGATTGGTTCTGCTGATTGCCTGCGCGAACCTGGCTAACCTGATGCTCGCTCGCGCGAGCGCGAGACAGCGCGAGATGGCCTTACGGCTGACGCTCGGGGCATCGCGGAGCAGGTTGATCCGCCAGTTGCTGGCAGAGAGCTTGCTGCTTGCCACGCTGGGGACGTTGGGAGGCGTCGGCTTGGCCCAAATCCTGAGCCGTGCGCTGGTCGCCTTCTTGAGCCCTCAACAGAACCCGATCTTTGTGGAACTGACTCCCGACTGGCGTGTGCTCGGATTCGCCGCCGGTTTGGCGATTCTGACCTGCATCCTGTTTGGGCTCGCGCCTGCGATTCAGGCGTCCCAAACCGAGCCAGGCGCAGCGCTCAAAGCCTGCACGCGTGGAACAACCGCCGGCCGGAATCACTTCCTGATGCGGCGAACTTTCGTCATCTCCCAAGTCGCGCTCTCTCTTGTATTGCTAGCTGCTGCTCTCTTGTTCGTGCGCAGCTTTCGAAACATCGTCAATTTGAACGCAGGTTTTCAGCAGGATCATATCCTGATTGCCGATTTCGAGTTCGCTCCACTGAAACTAATGGCTGAAAGCCAGATGGTTTTCAAGCAGGATTTGCTTTCGCGTATGCAAGCTATTCCCGGTGTAAGTTCTGCCGCCGAGGTTCAGATGGTCCCCTTGAGCCAGAGCGGATGGGATGGCAATATCGATATTCCGGGTGGAGCTGAGCGGCAAGACGTGACCTTGAACCGCATTAGCCCTGGATATTTTCAAACGATGGAGACTCCGCTGCTTGCTGGGCGGGACTTCGATCATTCAGATGTGCCGGCCGCACCGCGCAAGGCAATCGTGAATCAGGCATTCGCGCGCAAGTATTACGGCGGGGCCAATCCGGTTGGTAAAGTGTTTCACGATTCCGACGCGCCCGGCAAAACGTACCAGATTGTGGGCATGGTGAAGGATTCCAAATTCCACGATATGCGCGAAGACCCGTCACCCACGGTCTATGTATCGTTTACGCAGTCGAATGGTCCTGAGCAACGCTCGACGCTTATGATTCGATCGGACGAATCTCTATATTCGCTGATCCCATCTATCAACAGGGCGGCAAATCAAATCAATCCCTCGATGGAGATTGAATACACCGTTTTCAAGACACAAATTCGCGAGAGTCTCATGCGCGAGCGCTTGATGGCCACCCTTTCCGGTTTCTTTGGTGTGCTGGCGACGGTACTGGCCGTAATCGGCATCTACGGCGTGATCTCCTATGTCGTCCTCCAACGCAAAAATGAAATCGCCGTGCGCATGGCGCTCGGAGCCGATCGCAACCGCATCGTGCGAATGGTCTTGCGGGACGCTGCAATCTTGATATCCGTCGGCGTGGCGGCCGGCACGGCGATGACAATCGCATCTGGAAACGCAGCTGCTTCGATGTTGTATGGGCTAAAGCCGAGGGATCCAGTCACGTTGTCAATTGCTATCGCTGGAATCGTGGTGGTTGGTCTGGCAGCAAGCCTCGTGCCGGCGCTGCGCGCGGCGAATATACATCCCGTGGCGGCTTTGCGTGAGGAATGAAACTGTTTGCCTCAACCCGTTCGCTAGCTTCGGTCAAAAGCAGCATGTTCTACAGGGCCGAAGAGTACCCCGTTCATGCGGTCTCCGTATTCTTGGACTCCTGGGAAGGGGAAGAATGTCGATCCGTTCTTCCCCCCTTTTTCAAAATGTTCCGGATTACTCGCGCAGAACGGTCTTCGATTCGTATAGCCGTCGCCAGTTTTTACAAGGAAGCCATGCAAAACCTTTTCAAACTCTTGCCCGTTGCTCTCGCTCTTGGGGCAATCATTAGTTCGTCCACACGGCTCTTAGCGCAGCCCGAGCAGCCAACACCAGACGAACTCCGCGCAAAAATCAGTCAGGATCTTCCCGGGTGGCTCAAGCAATACAACGTTCCCAGCGCTTCCGTCGCTTACATCGCGAACGGCAGGCTTGCCTGGACAGTTGTCGCGGGCGAGCAGAGCCCAGGTGTTCCCGCTACAGACAAGACCCTTTACAACATCGCCTCGCTCACCAAGCCCATCGTCGCTGAAACAATCCTGCGCTTGGCCTCCCAAAACAAACTTCAGCTAGACGAGTCCATCTATCCCTACTGGGTCGACCCCGACATCAAAGACAATCCCTGGAACAAGCTCCTTACCCCGCGTCTCTGCCTCTCGCACCAGACCGGCTTCGCTAATTGGCGTCGCATGACCAACAACGTTCTCACCTTCAAGTTCCAGCCGGGCACCCAAAGCAGCTACTCAGGGGAAGGTTACTTCTATGCTGGCGCTTTGTGCAGAACAAGACACATGAGCCGTTAGATCGTCTTGCGAAGCAATACGTCCTCGGCCCCATTGGCATGAAGGACACCGCCTTTACCACACAGGAGTGGTTCACCGGCCGCCTAGCCCAGCCTTACACCAGCAATGGCTTCCAGCCACCTGTGCTGACCTCCACCTGGAACGCTGCCGACCTCGTCGAAACGTCCGTCACCGACTACGCCCACTTCGTCGCCAGCGTGATGCGCAACGACGGTCTTAGCCCGGCCATTGCTGCCGAGCGCCTGGTTATGACTCGCGACTGGACCTCGGAGGACGCACGTGAGCAGGTCTGCACCCACGAGACGCCTGGCACTGCCTGCCACATCTCGGCCGGGATGGGTCTCGGTTGGCAGATCATCGTCCACAACGGCGTCACGATCGCAGACCACTCGGGTTCCGACACGGGAGTGAACACCCATGCCTTCTTTGTCCCTTCCAAGCATGTTGGTGCCGTTATTTTCACCAATGGTGAAAACGGCTCCAAAGTTATTGGAGAGATCGTACACGTGCTCTCCCCCGACCCAGTGTACGCGGCGACAGTATCACACTGAAGTCTTACATTGAGTCCTTTCACATGACCTTGTCTCCTCCAGAACCCTGCGATCACGGTACATTCGGCCCGACAAATGCAGTTCTCCGAAGTGATGAACAAAATGGATGGATTCGCGGAATGGGCGGTGACTGAGGCCGGCCGAAAGGCCAAGTACTATGGGCTCACTGCAGCGGGGAGAAAGCAGTCGGCTGCGCGCGAGAAGAGTTGGGAGCAGATGGTGAAGGGCGTTCAGGCAATTCTGCGTTACACGTGAGGTGATCTATGGGTTTATTCCGCCGCATTTGGGCCTTGGCAATCGCCACAGTCTCGAACACGAAAACGAGGATGAACTGCGTGAGCATATGCAGATGCGCATCGACACCAACCTGGCGAAGGGCATGAGCTCGGAACAGGCGGCGCGCGCGGCGCGGCTACGCTTTGGCAACCCCGCCCTAGTCAGGGAGCGCGTCGACGCAGAGGATGCGGTCTTTGTCATTGGCGCAAACACCGCCGTCTTCCAGTTACTCGATGCTGTGCGGCTGCGCAGCCTGCCCATCTCCGCGCCCAGCGAGCTGGCCGAGCTGCGCATCGCGGGCGGCAATCACGGCTTCGGCGTGAACAGCGGTCCGTAGCGCAATTCACCGCACCCATGTGGCAGGAGGTTCACGTCAACCACGAACCTTTCTCCGGCGTCTTTGCGTGGCGTCCCAGAGAAATGCTGGTGGGGAAGTTCAAGGCCTCGAGGTGAGCGGGGGATTTTTCAACGCCTTAGGCGTCTCTCCGTCTGAGGGACGGCTCATCGAACCCCAAGACGAAGAACGGGATTGTCAGACTTCCAAAGTCGTTGCTAGTTATCCCTATTGGAAGAGCCAGATGGGTGGCCAGCCCATTACACCGAATACTTCGTTGATACTCGATGGAAAATCGTGCAGGTCTTGGGCGTTACGCCGCCGTCCTTCTTCGGCCTGATCGTGGGAGATAGATTTGACCTCGCCTTCCCCATGTGCAACCCTCCCAATCCGCCCCGCGAAGTCTTCGCCTTCACTGTCATGGGCCGGCTCAAACCAGGATGGACCCTCGATCGCGCGTCTGCTTACTTCGGCGCGCTCCTGAGATTACTCACGCCTATGTCGTGAGCAACTGCCTCGGAAAATGCGTTCACCAGCGTTGAAGCATTCAGCTTTTGCGCGAGGATGCCCTCGACCCTCTCAAATGTCGTCGCGATTGCAGCGAATGATTGGAATCGTGCGATCGATGCTGGCTTCGGTGTCCAACATCATTTTCAACGACGAGCAGATCAACCAAAATCGGCCTGCAGGTGCCAACCGGCGCGCTCCGCTTGTTCAGAAACTCAGTGGAGTCGTGTCGAAATCATTCGTTAGCAAGAACCGACTGAACAATCACAGATCGCAATTGCTTGAGTACCGCATAAACGCATTTATCCTTCGACTCTACTGAACTGTCAGGGCAAGACAGTTTCGTCATTCATTGCGCAACGCCTGCATGGGGTTTATCCGCGACGCTTTCCACGCCGGAATCAAACAGGCCAGCGCCGCCACCGCCAACAGCGTTGTCGCCACGGCCGTGAAGATCGCAGGATCGAGTGGTTGGGTTTCATAGAGCATGGACTCGACCAGCCGAACCGCTCCGGCGCTCGCTGCTAGGCCCAGCGCCAACCCATAAAGAGCGGGACGCATGCCATCGCCCAGCATCAGCCGCATCACCTGCTCGCGTTGTGCACCTAACGCAATGCGAACGCCAATCTCACCAGTGCGCTGCGTAGTCAGGTAAGAGAGCACACCATACAATCCCACCGACGCCAGCATCAGTGACAAAACCGCAAAGGCCAGCACCAGGCTGGCGCTAAGGCTGGCGTTGCCAAGTGACCGCTCGATGATCTGCTGCAAAGTAAACACATCGCGGACCGGCATCTCCGGATCGAGTGCCGCAATCTGTTTCTGTATAGGAACTGAGAAAGCCAACGGGTCGGACGCCGTCCGCACCACCAGTGTGATACCTAACGGGTTCCCCCCCAGAACAGGGAAATATATCGTTGCCTCCGACCGCTTACCTACCTGGTAGAGTGTGTCGGCTACAACGCCAACGATTTCGTAATTGGCGTCGCTGACCGCACCTACATGGAGGTGTTTGCCCAGCGGGTTCTCCCCTGGAAAATACTGCAGCGCCAATTGACGGCTCACAATGACTGTTTCCGGATGCCCGGCGCGGTCGTCATTGGTAAAGAAGCGCCCGTTCAGGAGCGGTATCTCTAGTGCGCTGAAGAAGCCGGGGTCTGCTCTCGCGTAGAGTGCGACAGGCAGCTCGTGGCCGGGCGGGATCGGCGGATGCTCGCGAATCGTGAAGGCATTGTCGCCCATCGGCCCCGCTCCTGGCACGAGGAAGCCCAACGCTGCGGCGCGTACGCCAGGCATGGTGCGAACCCGTTCCAGTAGCCCTTCGTTGAATGCGTTGGCCTTGTCGGGTGTGTCATATTTCTTTGCGGGAAGGCTATAGCTCATCGTCAGCACGTTTTCGGTCACGCAGCCCACACCTGTCGTGCGCAGCCGCCAGAAACTCTTGAGCAGTAGACCGGCTGAAATGAGCAGCACCACCGTCGCCGCAATCTCAATTGTCAGCAGCGATTTGCGCAGTGCCGTCCGCGCCTGGCTGCCAACCCCACTCCGCGCCGAAGCCTGCAGCGCCGCAATTGCCCGCTTGCCTGTGGATGAGATTGCCGGCATTAGCCCTGCCAGCAAGGCCGCGGCAAAGACCAGCCCACAGGCAAACAAAATCACGACGCCGTCCACATGGATACTCTGCGCGCTTGGAAGATCTTTCCATGTGTGCACCAGCCACCCCGTTGCCGTCAACGACAACAGCACTCCGGCCGCTCCTCCGGCAATCGATATCAGCAGGCTCTCCATCAGTTGCGTGCGAACCAACGTCACTCTTTGCGCCCCCAGCGCGCTCCGGATAGAGATCTCTTTCTGCCGCGCCGCCGATCGCGCCAGCAGCAGGTTGGCCACGTTCAGGCACCCGATCAGCAGCATGCAGGCCACAGCGCCGAGCAGCACCATCAATGGCTTTGTCACATCTTTCGCAAGATCCTGCATGAGCGTTCGCGACACCACGTCCTCGGCCACCGGGTTGTTCAAATACCGCATATGCAGCCGGTACTGCACCGCCCCCACCTGGCTGAGTGCATTAGCAAGGCTCACCTCCGGCCTGAGCCGCGCCACTACATAGCTGATGTGATGATCGTGATATCCAAGCATCTCCGGTGACATTCCCGACGCAAACGGAACCCATATTTGTACCTTTGCATCAGGATAGGTAAACCATTTGGGAAGCACGCCCACCACGGTGTACGGCTTTCCATCAAGATGGATTTGCCTTCCAACAATCGACGCATCCCCGCCAAACCGCCGCTCGAAAATACTCCACGTAAGCATGACCGCGGTTCCGTCCGTACGATCTTCGCTCTCGGTAAACGTGCGGCCAATCGCGGCCTGCACACCCAGCAGCGGAAACAGGTTCCAGCTCCCCCCGCGTGCGCTTACGAGTTCAGGCAGCTCCCCGTGTTCCCCGGTCAGGTTGTATTGCCACCAGCGCCACGCCGCCATGTCTTCAAAACCATGAGTCTGCGCCCGCCAGTCGTAGAAGTCGGCCGGCGCAACGGAGTTGTAATTGAATTGCTGCGCATTCATGATGGGGGCGCGGAAATGCTCATAGACCATCACGAGCCGATACGGATCGCGGAATGGAAGCGGCCTGAGCAGGACAGACCGCATCACCGTGAACAGCGAAGTAGTAGCGCCGATGCACAACGCCATCACGAGAATGGCAATGATTGAAAAGCCGGGCGACCGGCGCAGCGTGCGGATGCTGATCTTTAGATCGCGCAAGAGATTCTGCAACATGCTCCAACTCCACACTGCGTGGGTTTGCTCGCGAATGAGAGTGGGATTACCGAAGGCGCGTAAAGCGGCATAGTTGGCCTCTACCGGCGACAGGCCCCGTTCCCGCTGCTCTTCCGCTTCCAGTTCAAGGTCAGACTGCAGTTCGCGCTTCAGGTCCGCATCCCGTTTGCTGGTCCATCGCATCTCAGCTCTCCTCGATGGCGGGCCACATAACGCGTGCGACCGCCTCCGCCATCTGCTTCCATTGCGATTCTTCGATTACAAGCTGTTTTCTGCCTTTATCTGTCAATCGGTAGTACTTGAATTCCCTGTTGCGGTCTGGAGCCGTTTCCCACTTCGACACCACCCATCCCCTCTCCTCCAGACGATGTAGCGCAGGGTACAGCGACCCGTGCTGCATCTGCAGAAATTCATTTGTCGTTCTCTGGATATGCTTGCCAATCTGGTGCCCGTGAGCAGGACCGTAAAGAAGCGTTCGAAGAACCAGCATGTCAAGCGTGCCCTGAAGAAGATTCGCTCGTTGCTGCACCTGTTTCGCCATGGAAGACAATCGACCCTCAATCTTGCCATGATGGTAGATAGTCGACTATCGATTGTCAAGACGCGGGAGGTGTGTGGACGCTCGAATGACGATTTCAGGGCAAATTGCTCATCGAGCTCGCTTTGCACCAGAAAACCAGGATAGGTATCGACAAACGCCCAAACGTCCACGGATAGATCTTGGGCGGATTGTGGCCAACCCGGAAGTTGCTATCTTGTTGGCATTCATCTACCTATCACAGCCAAATCACGGCAGGCGCTGACGGCGGTTTAGTGTGCGGCGCCTTTGTCGAAGAAGGCCTCGATCTCTTCCAGCGTTTTGCCCTTGGTTTCAGGGAACAGGAACGCGGTGGTGAGGAAGTAGACGACGGTGAAGCCGGCGAACAAGTAGAACATCGAAGAGTAATTGTGCTTGCTGACGAAGGGCAGGAAGATGGCCTGCAAGGTCGCTGCGACGAGTTGGTTGATGACGAGTGCGATGCTCATGCCGTTGGAGCGAATGCGGGTGGGCATGAGCTCAGAGAGAGCCAGCCAGACGCAGACTCCGGGACCGGTGGCGTAAAAGGCGACGAAGAGATAGATGAAGATGGCGACAAGCCACCCGTGATTCTCGCTGGGGACCGGACCGAGAATTGCCTTCTCGATTTTGAGAGGCGCCGATTTCGCCGCTTCATAGTCGCCGAAGGGATTGCTGAAGAGGGCCTGTACCTTGTTGGCTGGGACCGCGACGTCGCGTGAGATTCTGAGCGGCGGTGTGGCGGGATCGTCGGAACGGACATAGCTCGTGGTGCCGGTAAAGTCGCCATAGGAAAAGATGATGGCGAAGGATGCGCGGCCGGGCTGAATGTCGTTGCCCGTGGCGCCACTGGCCGCGAGCATACGCCGGGCTTCTTCCTGGTTGAACTGGAATGTGAGTTGCTGGTCCGGCGTGACGAGCGACTGGATCTGGTTGCGGCAGTCGACATTCTGACGTTCGGTGTGCTTGAACAATGTTCCGACGGCGAGCATGGACAGGATGATGCCGCTGGTGCCGAGAACGAAGAGAAACTTGCGGCCCTTGCGGTCGACGAGCATCATGCCGATGGCGGTGAAGCAGAAGTTGAAGGCAGTGAACAGGACGTATCCCCAATGGGCTTGCAAATCGGACAGGCCGCTCTGGAGAAGGATATTGGTATTGAATCCGATGACTGAATTGATGCCGGTGGCGGTGTTGCAGGCGAGGATGACGCACGCGAGCAGGAAGGGGATGACGTATTTGCGGCGGAGAAGCGAATCCCGAACCTTTTGGCCGGTGGCTGCAGCAGGATTTGAAGCGGTCTCCATCTCGTGCAACTCAAGGGTTGCCTGTTCAGGAGAGCGGGAGCGCAGAAGGGCGGCGCGCGCTTGGTCGAGCCGGTTGCGGCGGTAGAGCCAGCGGGGCGATTCGGTCACCATGAAGGCGCCAATCACGAAGAAAGCGCCGGGAGGGAGCGATACCCAGAAGATGCTGCGCCAGGCATGGTCTTTGAACGTGAAGAGCGCGCTGGGGTCGCCGAGGCGGGCGACAGCGTCGACGCGATAGCTGAAGTAGATGCCGATAAGTGCGGCAGCGACGATGCCGAAGGTGAGCAGCCACTGGAAGACGCCGGTTCCCTTGCCACGCGTCGAAGCGGAAAGACACTCGGCGAGGTAGAGGGGGACGACGATGCCGATGAGCCCGCCGCTCATCCCCTGGAGGAGCCGGCCAAAGAAGAGCGGCGCGTATCCGTGCGCGAGGGCGATGACGGGAATGCTGAGGATGAAGGACAGACCGCTGACGATCATCAGGGGTTTGCGGCCCATCCAGTCGGCGAGCATACCGGCGAAGAGGGTGGAGAAAACGCTGCCGAGCAAGACCGCGGCCACAATGATGGAGAGCTGCGACGGATCCAGCTTGGAGGTGGATTCAAGATAGGGCAGCGCGCCGCCGATGATGCCGACATCGATGCCGTAGAGCAGTCCGCCGAGGCCGGCCACGAGGAGCAGAAAGAGGTTGTACCGCTGGCGGGTGCGATCGTTCGAAGCGGGGAGTGAATCTGCAAAAGTGCCGGCTGTCATGAATGTGCCTTCATTGTATTTCGATCGTTGTCAACATGGGTACAACCGTTTCCCGGGAATCAGGAGTTCGTGCTTTCCCACCCATGCCGCGATGAAACTGCGCCCTGGATGGGGCACCCTTGTTCGTTGCCTCATGAGCCTTTACCGCATCGACGAGCGGATGGCCAGGTTCAAAACCACCATGAGAACGGCAGAGGCGGGAAAGAGGAGCAAGGCTTTCTTGAGCCGCTTCGGGTCGCCGCCGGCGATGGCGCCAATGATCCATGAGCTGACCGCGAGGCCGACCCAACCGCAGGTAATGACGAAGCCGAGCGCGGTGCCGGTCATGCGCGGGAAGGCAGCGCCGGTAATGGCGAGCGTGGTGGGAAAGACAGGCGCCATCGAGAGACCGGCAATGAACACCAGCACGAATGCCATTCCGGGCTTGTTGGTTTGCAACATCAGAAACGTTGTGATGGCCATGGCGATGGATGCGCCGAGGGTGACGTCGATGGCGGGAGTGTGCGCCAGGATCGGCGAAACCGCGACGCGGCCGATGAGCAGGCCTAGCGCGAAACCAAGCGAGAGGATATTGAGAGCGCGCGATTCGGGAATTCCCTGGGCGATGAGGTGGCGCGGGAGCCAGTTCCAGACGCCGACTTCGCAGGTGATGTAGAGAAAAAGAAAGAGGCCCAGCATGAAAAGCAGCGGACGGCCAAGAATGGGGCCGACATCGGCAAGCAGAAATTGGGCATTGCCGGTGGGAGCGGGCATTTTCGAGATCGCCTGCACAACAAGCGCGGCGACTGTGAGCGACGCGACGGTATAACAGAGACGCACCCAATTCTTCTTGAAGATGTTAGCGGCAATGAAGGGCGTGGTGAGGCCGCCGAGTCCAAAGAAGAGATTGACCAGGTTCAGCGCGATGGCACTATGTTCTCCGCTGACGCTATTGGCGAGCGCATTGGCGCCGGTAACCACGATGCCACCACCCATACCGAGCAGGAAGAGGAGGAGCAGGATCGGGCGAAATCCTGAAGAGCGCGGCAGGAGAACGAGTGCGACAGCGATGCAGGCAAGGCCGAGAATAAGTCCGACTTTGTCGCCCTGGGTATCGAGCAGCGGTCCGACACCGAGCGAAGCGATGATGAGGCCGAGCGCCTGCACGAAGGCAATGGTGCCGTTTTGCGTGGGAGTGAGGTGAAATCGCTCAGAAAGCTCAGGCAGAATCGTGCCGAGCATTGCTGCGATCATCCCATAGATAAAGATGGCCAGAATTGCGGCAAAAATGAGCACTTAACCGTGACCTTTCAATTCCGTAGGCAAGGATACGGCATAGGACCCGCCCATCCGTCACAAATCAGAAGCTTGCTGTTAACCAAGTACGATAATGGCACGTCTAGATTGTGTCCACGCTTCTCCGGCAAATCTATCTCTGGCAGTCACGAAACGGAGTTGTCAACATGAGCGACCTCTGGAATGACGTGAAACATGCACTGCATCTGTTCATTAAGAGCCCGGGATTTACGATTGCCGCCATTTCGGCGCTGGCTCTTGGGATCGGCGCGAACACCGCGATCTTCACGGTGGTGAATGCGGTGTTGCTGAAACCGCTTGGCTATCCGGATGCGGATCGGATGGTGCAAATACTGCTGACTTCTCCGGGTGGGAGCGGGCCGGGCGCGTCGATTCCGAAGTTCCAGGAGTGGCAGAGGCAGACTTCAATCTTCAAGGATGTGGCTGCTTACGATTTTGCAGGGCCGGGATTCAACATCACAGGAGACCGGCCGGAGTTGATCCACGGAATTCACGTATCGGAGGGCTATTTCCGCGTGTTCGGCGCGCCGGTTATGCTTGGCCGCACTTTCACGCAACAGGAAGACTCGCCGAACGGTGGCCACGTGGTGGTAATGAGCTACGGCTTGTGGCAGAGGAGATTTGGCGGGAATCCCAAGGTTGTTGGGCAGGCTCTTTCACTAGGCGGTGAGCCGTACACGATTATTGGCGTGCTGGGGCGAGATTTCGCGTCGGATCCCGAGGCGGACATCTGGATTCCGTTCCAGTTTGAGCCGAACAGCATCAACCAGGGCCATTTCTTTCTGGGAGCCGCGATGCTGAAACCCGGCGTGACGGTGGCGCAGGCAAACGCAAAGATGAAACTGGCGTATGCCGAATTCCGGCGAAGATTTCCTGACGCCGACCCGAAAGGAGGGTTCGCGGTTCAGCCGTTGCGGGATTCGATTGTGCAGGACGCGCGGACGTCGCTGCTGGTGCTGCTGGGAGCTGTGGGCCTGGTGCTGCTGATTGCCTGCGCCAACGTGGCCAATCTGCTGCTGGTGCGAGCGACGGGGCGTAAACGCGAATTCGCGATTCGCGCGGCAATGGGTGCAAGCCGGGCACGGGTGATCCGGCAACTGCTGACAGAGAGCGTTCTGCTTGCCGTGATCGGCGGAGTTCTAGGGCTGGCACTTGGATTCCTGGGTGTGCGGTGGCTGCTGGCGATCAGTCCGGCAGGGCTGCCGCGGCTCGGCGAGGATGGGGTCGCGGTGGGCGTGGACTGGCGAGTGCTTGGCTTTACGGTCCTGGTTTCGTGCGGGACGGGAATATTGTTCGGACTGTTCCCGGCGTTCAGCGTGTCGCGTACCGATCTGAATTCGACACTGAAGGAGAGCAGCAACCGCGCGGGAACGGGCTTCCGTCAGGGGAAGACGCGCTCTCTGCTGGTGGTTACAGAGGTTGCGCTGGCGATGGTGCTGCTCGTGGGAGCCGCGCTGCTGATTCGCACTTTTGTTGCACTGCGCGGGGTGAATGCCGGCTTCGATCCGCATAATGTGCTGACGATGGAGATGTCGATGAACGGCGACCGGTTCAGCAAGACCGCGGCGATTGCGCAGCTTTCGCGCGATGGGAGGCAGCGGCTGAACGGCATACCAGGGGTGGAAAGCTCGGCCTTCACATGCTGCCTGCCGGTGGAGGGGCAGTTCGGATTGCCGTTCGCGATTGTTGGCAAACCGGTGGATCCTTCGAAGGGACAGCCGGGCGCGGGATGGATGCAAGCGTCACCGGATTACTACAAGACGTTCAGGATTCCAGTGATTCGCGGACGCGAGTTCACCGATGCGGATACGGCTTCTTCGCCGGGAGTTGTGATCATCAACGAGGCGCTGCAGAAGGAGTACTTCAAGAATGAGAATCCAATCGGGCAGCAGATTCTCATCGCCAAGGGCATGGGTCCACCGTTCGAAGAGCCGGCGCGCCAGATTGTGGGCGTGGTGGGAAACACGCATGACAGGGGACTGGACCAGGACACGCCGCCGCTGATGATTGTGCCGGACTCGCAGGTCCTGGATGCGATGACAGCGCTGAATGCGAAGATCGTTCCACTGCGCTGGGCGGTCCGCACGCACGGGGACCCGCGGCAGTTGAGTGCGGCGATCTCAGAGCAGTTGCGGCAGGCGAGCGGAGGCTTTCCAGTGTCCCACATCCGCACGATGGAGGAGATTGTGTCGAGGACAACATCGCGGCAGAGTTTCAACATGATGCTGCTTACGATCTTCGGCGCGATCGCGCTGGTTCTGGCGGCAATCGGGATTTACGGATTGATTGCCTACTCAGTGCAGCAGCGGACGCAGGAGATCGGGATTCGCATGGCGCTCGGCGCGGACCGCGCAACGATTCGCAAAATGATTGTGTGGGACGGCATGAAGCTGACGCTCATCGGAATGGTGCTTGGGATCGGCGCTTCGTTCGGACTTACGCGCCTGATTGCCAGTTTCTTGTTTGGCGTGAAGACGTGGGATCCGACGGCGTTTATCGCTGTGCCGGTGGTGCTGGCAACGGTGGCTTTGCTGGCGGTGTGGCTGCCGGCCATGCGAGCCTCGCGCGTGGAGCCGATGATGGCGCTGCGGGTGGAGTGACTGCGCACCTCAAACAGGTGCGCAGTGATTGACGTCTGGCGTTGATTCGCCCAGAAGTTTCTTGACAACCGCCAAACAGAAGAATGCTACATAGGGTGACGATCTATGAGTTGATCCTCGGGAGGATGAATTCCGATGAAGGCAACTACACTGTACAGAACTGCCAGCATTTTGCTTCTTGTAGCAGCCGCAGGCAATACATACGCCGTTGTGAGATTCTGGCAGGCTGCCGGAACAATGAACACGGTGCCGCTCCCAGAAGATCACCGCCTCTCTTACGGCCCAGTGGTTCTTGCACTCGGGGTGTTTTGTTCATTGTGTGTTCTGTTCGGGGCATATCTTGCTTGGCATCTGGGTGCGCTGGCAAGGACAACTCCTCAAGCCATTGGTGCATTGGGATGGGCGCTTTTCGCGTATCAACTCCTCGGGGTATGCGTGAGCTTCAATGAGCTTTCTGGTCTTGTACGGATTCTTACGATTGCACTCGCAATCTGCACTGGTTGGGCAGCCTGGCTGTCACGAGCTGCCCGCTCAGCGTCCCCAGCGGTGAAATGAACGAAAGGTGTTCCATCCGGCAATTATTTCGCCGGAAACAAAATCGCTACTGACGAGCATAGCTCAGAATTAGCACAATAATCTAAGCATGATTTTCGGGGCGTTCATCTCATTGAGCTTGGAGAACATTCGAGACTTGGGGCACCCAGCTATTGCTCAGTCGCGCCGCAGGATAAGGAAAACGCTGATGAGAACAAGAGCAGTGCCGCCGAGGATGCGAGGGGTGACCACTTCGCCTGCCATGAAGTAGCCGAGGGCCACGGCGACGATGGGATTCACATAGGCATGACTGGAAACGCGCGTAGCGGGCATGTGCCCGAGCAGCCATACGAAGGCCGTGAACGCAAGCAGCGATCCGAAGACGATTAGATAGAGCAACGCTCCGACGGCGCGCAACGTGATGTGCGGAAATGGGTGCATTTCGCCGAATCCGGCGGAGAGCGCGAGAAGCATTGCGCCGCCCAGCATCATCGCTGCCCCCGCGGTAATGGGACGCGACTGCGGCAGATTCATCGAGCGCGTCAGCACAGAACCGAGGGCCCACGTAGTGGCGCCTGCAAGGATCGCGAGACATGGGACGAAAGCGAGATGTACCTTGCTGCCGGGAATCAGGAGAACAGCCACGCCAACGAATCCGAGAGCTGTGGCTGTCGCCAACATAGGCCGCATGCGCTGCCGGCGAAGGATCAGCATTTCGATCATCAGCGTGAGGATGGGCAACATAGCCGCAAGCACGGAGACGACGCCGGAAGGGACGTATTTCTCCGCCCAGAACAGCGGGCCATATTCGGCGACGAACATGAGAAGCGCCATGATCATCAGGCTTCGCCACTGCGCGAGAGTCGGCTTCGCCTCGCCTTTAAAGCGCATGAAGGCGTAGAGCAGGACGCCGGCGGTGAAGAAGCGTGCGCCGGCGGCGAAGAGGGGAGGCAGTTCTTCGACGGCGATGCGGATGGCGAGAAACGTGGTGCCCCAGACCACGTAGATAGCAAAGAACGCAAGGATCATGCGAATCTTGAACGATTCGGCTGCCCTGTCGGGTTGTCGGATGCTAACCGCTGAATCACTCATGACTGGTTACCATGTTTACATTTCGAGAGTAACCTGTCAACATTGTTTGAGGGGTTATTTGTGACAGGCGGTTCTGCGAGTGGGGCGAATCTTCGAACGGTGAACCATGCCTTCGAGCTTATAGCGGGTCATCCCGCTCTCGACCTTGTAAACACTCTTGACTGGCGCTTTCGCGAAGATCCGCCGCCTGAAGAACTGCTGAATGGCTGGGATGATCTGGCACGATTTACTGAGAAGTCCGGCTTGATGAGCAATGCCCAGTCGCGGCGGCTGCTTCGCAGCATGGGTGAGAGTAAGAAACCGCAGATCGTCGCGGCCGTGCGGGAGTTGCGGGAGGCTGCGGCCCCGGTTCTATACGCTGCATTGGGAAGCGATGATCCTCCCGCATCCTCCATCAAGCTGCTCGAACACTATTTCAGAAAAGCGAGAGAATCGCAGCATCTGTTGTGGGATGGGGATAGGCTTGGATGGGAGCTAGCGCAGTCCCCTGCCCCGGCCGAGCTGCCGCTGTGGATGCTTGCGCTGAGTGTTGCTGAATTGACGACGTCAGACCAGATGCGGATGCTGCGCGAATGCGGCAATCCGGAGTGCCGGTGGCTTTTCCTGGATACCAGCAAGAACCACACGCGACGCTGGTGCGATATGAAGATCTGCGGGAATCGCATGAAGGCGCGGCGATTCAAGGCTCAACACCGGGCCTGAGCGTAAGCTTGCTTAGCTTGCAAAACAGACTCGAGACACGTGTTACAGCGAAGTGGGCCATGATGGTTCGCCGACACCGCGATTGACATTGCAGAAACCCGGACTTTGCAGGCACAAGTCGTGAGCAATCGAGTATTCTGGTGTCCGTTTCGGAGCGGGTTCGTTTAAATGATGACTGATTATTCCCCTCCACAATTGAATGTTGATATCAGCACACTGCTTGTTGCGGCTGCATTGATGGCGTTTGCGGCGCCTTCTTCCTTGGGGCAAGCAGGCACAGCGACAACATCGGGATCGTCTTTACCTGCGACCGCTCCGTACGTGGCGACGATGACGTTTGATGTGGCGTCGGTGCGGGAGAACAAGAATGTTGATGGGATCGCCGGCTTCACGATGAGTGGTTGGTTTGTGCCGCACACGACAACGTTACGGGCGATCAACTGGCCAATCGAAAACTTGATCAGCGTCGCGTATGGCGTGGATCAAAATCAAATTGTGGACGCCCCGAAGTGGCCGTGGCCGACGGTGTTTGTGATCGAGGCCAAGGGTGATAGCGAGGCGGATGCGAAGCTGGTGGCGTTGACCGGTGAACAGCAGTGGGCGGAGCAGCAGCATATGTTGCAGGCGCTGTTGGAGGAGCGCTTCAAACTGAAGACGCACTGGGAAACGAAGGAAGGCGACGTCTACAACCTGGTGGTGGCGAAGGGCGGCCCGAAGCTGAGCGCGGAGGGCTCGATGGCGCCGTCGGCGGACGAGTTGAAGATGTTTGGGGACCATCCGGCGCCGCCGCTCTTCCAGAGGAATGATGGCGAGGGGTACAACTTTATTGCGCATGCCTGCTCGATGGACCAGTGGGTACGGATTCTGGCGGCGCAGTTTGGGCGGCCGGTGATCAATAAGACGGGGCTGAGGGGCAAGTACGATTTTGTGCTGAAGTACAAGGGCCGATGGGACCGGGACCGAAACGCCGATGATATGGACCCGACGACGCCGATGGATCGGGCACTGCAGGAGCAGCTTGGGTTGAAGGTCGAGGGAACGAAGGGGCCAGTAAGGGCTCTCGTCATCGATCACATCGAAAAGCCGTCGGACAACTAGCGGGGGTCGTACTTTCCGGAACGTGGCGTTTTCGGCAACTCAATCGTCTGGCACTCGGGTGCGGGAGCGGCGGTCCCTCTGTCGCTCCTTTAGACTGGAAGGCGATGATTTCATTTGAGCGGAAGGCCTGGGCTGCGCTGGCGATTGGGTGGTGCGCATTTCTTTCGGGATGCGGAACGCCGGGAGCACCTCAACCGCCGTCGCTGAACCTGGCTGATCCGGTGGAGGATTTGTCGGCGATACGAACAGGCAACCAGGTTGCGCTTACGTGGACCATGCCCCGGCGCAACACGGACAAGACCGCGCTGAAAGCCGACGTGGCGACGCGGATATGCCGCCGCGAAGCAAACAGCTCATGCGATCCAGTAGGGACCGATGCGATGATTGGGCCGGGTAAGCTGGCCAGTTACACGGATACATTGTCGGCGTCTCTGGCAAGTGGCGAAGCGCGGCCGGTCGTTTACTTTGTGGAGCTAAGAAACAAGAAAGGCCGCTCAGCAGGATTGTCGAATGGAGCAACGGTGCTGGTGGGCGCGGCTCCCAGACCGGTCGAAGGATTCAAGGCGGAGGTTCGCAAGCAGGGGGTAGTGCTTAGCTGGACGCCGGATAGCGAGATCGCGGCCGTAAGGCTCCAGCGAAAACTGCTGACCCCGCCGGCGACCAAGGCCCAGCAGGGACCGCTGGCTTCTGCGCCTGAAGCGATCAACGAAACACTGCTGGTGGAGGAAGGTTCGACCCAGGGCCGCGCGATGGACAAGACGATTCGCTTCGGCGAGATTTATGCATATCGGGCGCAACGTATACGTCGCGTGGATGTGAATGGGAAGGCGCTAGAGCTGGCGGGCGAACTTTCACAGCCTATCGATGTCGAGGCGAAGGATGTATTTCCACCGGACGTGCCGGCAGGGTTGGCGGCGGTAGCAGCGGAGGGCGAAAACGGCGCTGGAGCGGCGATTGATCTGAGCTGGCAACCCGATACGGATGCCGACCTGGCCGGCTATATCGTTTACCGTCGTGAAAGCAATGGAGGGTGGCAGCAGATATCGCCTGCAATGCTGTCTATCGAGCCAGCATTTCATGATGCGCATGTTCAGCCGGGACATACTTATCAATACGCAGTTAGCGCAATGGGCAAAGATGGCCACGAGAGCAACCGTTCCGCCGAGACGCAGGAGACGGTTCCGCAGCCGTAGCGCGCATAGCACGAGGAGATCACGATGAAGTACTGCCGGTTTCGTTTTGAGAATCAGATCATGTATGGGTCGGTGGAACAGCGCGGGGGGGAGGCGTGGATCGTAGATCTGGCCGCGGCGCCAGAAGAAGACCTGGCGTTTCACCTGGCGCATGCAAGAGTATTGGCGGCGAAGGAATTGGTGACCGATCCCGCAGGCTTCGACTTTGAGCCCATGCCGCTGGCCGAAGCAGAACTGCTGGTGCCGGTAACCCCATCGAAGATTATCTGCGTAGGACGGAATTACCGCGATCATGCCAGGGAGCTGGGAAACGAAGTTCCTGCGGAGCCGCTTTTGTTCTTCAAGCCGCCGTCTTCGTTATTGCCGCACAAGGGCACAGTGCTGATGCCGCCGCAATCGGAGCGGGTGGATTTTGAAGGCGAGCTGGCATTGGTTATCGGACGGCGGGCTAGCAAGCTTGCAGCCAATGCCGACTGGCGCAGCTACATCCGCGGCTACACCATTGCCAATGACGTGACGGCGCGCGACTTGCAGAAGAAGGATGGGCAGTGGACGAGGGCCAAAGGCTTCGACACGTTCTGCTCGGTGGGGCCGGTGGTGAGCAGCGAAGTCGATCCGGAGAAGGGGCTTACGGTTGAAACGCGTGTGAATGGAGAGTTACGGCAGCATGGATCAACATTGGATTTCATCTTTTCGATTCCGCAACTGCTGACTTATATCGCTGCGGCCATTACGCTTGAGCCGGGCGACTTGCTGCTGACGGGAACGCCAGCCGGAGTTGGACCGCTGAAGCAGGGAGATCAAGTAGACGTTGAAGTCGCAGGGCTTGGCGTGCTATCGAACACATTCCAGTGTGGATGAGATCGAGAGTTAGTCGGCGTCTTTCGATTCCAGCCCGAGTGAAATCGGTCCTGATCCTCCGGCCTTCTCTTCTTTCTCTTCGTTTGAAGTGCTCTCTTTCCCATGTCCCTGACGCTGACTGCGATTGAGGAGCCCGCCAAGAACGCCGGCGCAGACCAGCAGCGCAGTGTCGAGAAGATAGAGCGCGATTCGATACGGATGATTGGTCAGATCGAGGGCGTAGAGCACGCGGCCGGAGTCGGGGTCGGATATTGTGGTTACGCGGAGTGATATCCCTGAAAAGGCATTCCCGACGGGATGTTCGAGATAGGTGAATACGTAGTTCGAGCCAATGCGGGTAATGCGTGCGGCCTCGTTGTGGAGTGCCAACGCATATCCGCCGGTAAATTCGCAACTCGTGGCACAAATGTATTTGTAGTACCCGCCCTTGCCTCTGGTCTCGCCGACGAGACGGGCAATACCTTCAATGCTCTTGCGGGGAGCGTGCGCGTTCGGCGAATAAGAGTGGATGGCACCGATAATGAACGCGATCCCGAGATACAGGATGATTGGTATTCTGCCTTCGAAGTCAACGATCCAATGATTTTGCCAATCCCTTAAGTTGAGGAACGTTACAGAACAGAAGACAACGATAGCCGCAAACGTCGCGACCCATGCAAGGGCATCAAGATCATTGAGGAAGGCCATTGGCAGCCATCTTACCCATCAATTCACATGAAATCCCCGAAAAGGGCTGCAAAGGTTCTCGATTCATCAAGGAGTTGCACGGAATGGAGTAGGCTTTTCGAGACGAAACTTGGGAGGCTGCATCAGCATCCTAAAGAGCGGTACACTGGAGCCGGGCGCACGAATGCGCTGGGGCCCCTTCCCTGGAGGAAAAATGCCACAGAATCTGCTCGAACAACTGCGCAAGTACACGACCGTTGTTGCCGACACCGGCGATATCGATTCGATGGAGAAGTTTCGGCCCACCGATGCCACCACGAACCCCTCGCTGATTACGGCGGCGGCGCAAATGCCGCAATATCAGCCGATCGTCGATAGCGTCATCCTGGACGCAAGGAAGGAACTGGGTGATCGCGCCAGCGACAAAGATGTCGCAAACCTGGCGTTTCAGGGACTTGCCGTCGCTTTCGGCAAGAAGATCCTGGCAATTGTGCCCGGCCGCGTGTCCACTGAAGTGGATGCACGCCTTTCCTACGACACCGAGGCCACTATCGCGCAGGCGCGGAGCATTATTGCGCAATACGACAAGGCGAAGATCGGCCGCGATCATGTGCTGGTAAAGATCGCGTCGACATGGGAAGGCATTCAGGCGGCGCAGGTACTGGAGAAAGAAGGCATCCACTGCAACCTGACGCTTCTTTTCGGCATTCACCAGGCCGTTGCCGCTGCGGAAGCGGGCGCGACGCTGGTATCGCCCTTCGTCGGCCGCATTCTGGACTGGTACAAGAAGGACACCGGCAAGGACTATCAGGGCGCTGACGATCCCGGCGTGCAATCCGTGACCAAGGTTTACAACTACTACAAGAAATTTGGCTACAAGACGCAGGTGATGGGAGCGAGCTTCCGCAATATCGGCGAGATCGAGCAACTGGCAGGCTGCGATCTGCTCACGATATCACCGCAGTTGCTGGGCGAGCTCGAGAAGACCGAAGGCGATCTGCCACGCAAACTCGACCCGGTAGCCGCCAAGTCAATGCAGATCGAGCGCATCGTTGTAGACAAGGCCGCATTCAAGAAGATGCATGCGGAAGATCGCATGGCAACCGACAAGCTGAAGGAAGGCATTGAAGGGTTCTCGGCAGCGCTTGTGAACCTTGAGAAGCTGTTGGCGAATCGGCTCGCAGCACTGGAATCTCGCGCGCCGGCAGCTGTTTAAGGTGAATTGAAATCGAATTAGAAAAGGGCAGCCTCGGGCTGCCCTTTTTGCTGGTTCAGAATCAACCAACCTGTGGCGTGCTTTTCGTCGACTCGCCTTAGCCCTTGCTGCCAAGAAAACTTGTTGCTGCGCCGAGCAGGCTTCCCAATCCCCCGGACTCGGCTGCTGCAGACTCACCCTCCGCAGTGCTGCATCCAGTACCGAGCACCGAGCTCAACATGCCCTGAAATTCTGGCGGAACTCTGGACATGATGTGTTGAACAACAACTTGTTCCACTTCCTGGGCCTTGTCTGGGCTCAAGCCGGCCTTCTGCTGCAATAAATCTGCGATTGCGCTCATGGCTTTTCTCATCCTTCCGTGGTCTTTCGTTTGAGGTGCAGAGCCATGCAATTTGTGCCCATCGACCGCACGAGATTCGATGGATTGCCAGCGTTGAGTGACTTATTTTGAGTAAGCTGGACGTCTTGCTGAGATTTGGAGAGGAGTGCTTTCCGAAGCAGCTACCTGAGGGGAAAAATCGAAAGCTGGAAGTCGCCTTGCCCGACGGGCTGAATCATAAACGACTCAGCCCGATTCCAACATCGCCAACACTGCGTCAGCGAATTATTTGCTACAGGACTTACCTCCATCAGGGCGGCCACCTTTAGCCTTTGCCTCTGCCTCGGTCATGTACGCTCCTGCTTTGGTCGTGCCGTAGTATTTCGTACCGGGGCAGTGGTAGACATTGCTCCCGGTATTCAGCCAGACCATCCCCGGTCCGCCTCCAGGCGCAGGAGTACTTGTTTTGGTTGTTGACTTCGGTGCGGGTGTGGGTGCAGGGGTTGCGGCTGGAGCTGGTGTGGCCTTCGGCGCGGGAGCAGGAGCCGGAGTCGTAGCCTGAGTGGAAACGGCTGTGGACTTTGCCGTCACGTTCTTCGAACTGGGTGCAGAGTACCAGGTCTGTACACCTTTATGGCCGCTGCAGGCACCCGACTTGCTTGGTGCGGTAGAGTACGTTCCATCTTTGCAAAGTCCGGTCGCACCAGCGGGTGCACCGGACGGAGCCTGCGCCATACAGACTTGTGAAACCAGAACCCCAACTGAGAGCGCGATCAAGCGGATCATTCTGTTCATTTTTTCCTCCGATTGGCGCCAAAAAAAAGAGAGCCAATTGCGGCAGAATCTAACATTCGACCTCAGAGCATGTCCAGTCAATTCCGGCAATCTTGCATGAAGTTGCGTTCATAAAATTGTCACTTCCACTTCTCTTTGGCAAGCACCCAGCCCGACGAGATCCGCCTTCACCCTCCCCTGTTGAGCGGATTTGGGCGCTGCCATTTGGCTACTGCTACCATCGCGAAGCCTACCACGAGGAAGCTAGCGAGAAGCATCGCCGAGTTCAGCAGCACCTGTTGGTAGCCGAGTTGGGCAGCGTCAACGAAGTGATAAGGATAACGCCCGGAAATAGCTCCTCGCAGCAGGATCCAAGCCAGGTAGACAAGCGGATAAATCGACCACGATAGAGTGTCTTTCCAGCGTAGGCCAGATTTCGCCACGAAGAGTATCCAATAGGCAACGTACATCAGCGGGACGACATCGTGCAGGATGATGTCGGCGATCTTCTGCAGGCCTTCCGGGTTCCACGAATGCCGAAGAAGAAGAGCATACACCGCGCCAACCGTCGCGATGTACAGGGCGGTTCCGGATGCCACGACGGTGCTTGAGAAAAACCTGCCCCAACGGGAATTCGGTGCCAGGAGGGAGAAAGTAAGGCCAATCGCAACGATGAGATTTGTGAGAATGGTGAAGAAGCTGAAATATGTGATGACCGCTGCGCTTAGCGTCATTCCATTGGCGCGCGAAGTCGCGATCGATAACGGAAACTGGAGCAAGAGGGCAAACCACGCAGCCAGTGCGATGGCCGCCATGAGGACCCGCTTGGACAGATCTTTCGCAACGTCGAACATCGACGGACTCCAGGATAAGGAAGGATTCTGCAGGGAATAAGAACAGCCGGTTTTGGTGTCGGCATTTCACACTACTGCGTCGCCGGTTTCTCAGAAGCAATCCGCGTCAAACGCAGCGGCTTATCGAGTCCCTTGCAATAAATCAGCAGATACGGATCTTTCCACTCGAAACGCTCGGCTGCCTGAAGCGCCTCAAGGTATTTCGATTCCTGATTCATCACCGGCTCGGGGCAAGCCATTCGCGTCGAACCCAGCCCGCCCAACTTGATGCTATCCCCGTTGATTTCCGCTGAACCGAAGAAGCGATTGCACGAACCATTGCCTGCGATTTTTCCAGGTTCGGGGAATGTAAGGGTCGCGTTCCCGTGATCGGCCGCGACACCGCCCAGGTCTTGGAGCTGCCACGCGCTACCCAACAGGCTGAAGGCCGCCTTCGAGGTAGGTGCAGCATCAGCCTCCTTGATTGAAGAAACGCGAAGAACCGGCTGCTCACCGGTTTCCACCCCAGTCTGTTGGCCCAGTTTGCCGGTGACAGTTACAAGCTTGCCCGCAAATATTTCAAGCTTCGCGGTTTTCCGGTAACTCACTTGAATCGAATTGACTTGCTTTCCGCCAATGGCGATCGCGGGCTCGAGTTCGAGCACCCAACCTGTCGACTCTCCGCCGATGGCCATAGCGCGAACGAGCTTACCCGTCGCAGTAATTTCTTGTTCCGCCGGCTGCGCCTGCAGATAGACGCTGGCAAGTGCAAGAATCAGCCCCGGGATCAATCGTCCAATGCGCATTTCATGCCTCCTCCGGCAGGGTATCCTATGACTCGCCTCGTCATATTCATCGATTCTAGTGTTTGTCAGCTCGCAGACACTTGCAGGAAGTGAAAGTTCCATGGCGCCAGTTCGACGTAGAGACCAGGCAACCGGATTTCGCCTCCATCTCGCTCGTAAGTTGCACCGGATAAGAGATCAATCAAATGCAACTCTCCACTGGCATCAGCCCACGGCGCTTGAATCTTAGCTTGTGCGGGCCAGTCGCTGAGATTGACTGCGATCAGGTATCGCTCGTCATCGTGTACCCAGTTCCAGGCAAGCACGTTCTGAAAACTTGCGTTATCCGGCCAACCAGTTCGTTCGCACAGGCTCCATTGTCCTTCGCGAAAGGCTTCGCGATTTACCGCTTCAAGCAGTTTCCGATAGAAACCACGCAGGTTTTCATCGACTGGCTCATCAGGACGCCTGCCAAGAAAAACAGGAGGCCTAACCTTGCGCCCCTCGAACTGGCCTTCATGAAACAGCTTGATCCCCGGCAGTGTTGCCGAGGTGACGGCGGCTGCTCGTTCTTTTGCGGGTGAGAATACAGAAGCGGCTCGAGGCTCGTCGTGGTTCTCGATGAACCGCAGTAGTTTTCTTTGGTACTCAAGATCGGCACACAGGTGAAGACGGATGTTTTCTGCATTGCTGTGTTCAAGGCGATCGTAGAGTTTCTTGTCGTAACAATAGTCAAAGCCGTGCTGCTGAAGTTCCCACTCCAAGTCCCAATAGGCTTCGGCGATGAAAATGAATCCTGGTTTTTCAGCCTTGATAGCAGAAATCACATCGGCCCAATATTCGGTTGAGGGACGCGATTCCGCGCGGCCACCCCAGGTGCGTTCGAATATCGCATTCAAGAACAGCATCGCCATATCGCAGCGGACGCCATCGCACTGTTCTGCAATGCCCGACAGGGTTTCAATCACGGCTCGCCGCAGGGCCGGCTCAAAAGCGTTCAGCTGGAGTACGTCGGGCCATGCCGGGAAATACGGGTCGCGTCCGCAAGCGAAACTATTTCCTTGAAGCTCGATGCAGGACCCCGGCGTGTTTCTGGCATCCTCAATGGTCTCGTGGATGAAGTACTCGGGATGTTGCGTGACCCACGGATGATCGGGCGCGACATGGTTCGGCACGAAGTCCAGAATCAGTTTCATGCCTCGCTTCGCCAACTCGCGCCGGGCGGTTGCCAGACCTTCGGGGCCTCCGAAGTGTTCGTCAACTACGTAGCGTCGCACGCAATAGGGAGATCCAACGTTGTCTTCCGGCTTGAAGTCGGGAAGTGCCCGATGAAAATCTTCAACAAGATTCCTGTTCTCATTGGCGATGGCAATGCCCGCCGGACTTCGCTCCCAGACACCCATAAGCCAGACAGAATCGAAGCCATAGGCGGCGACGGCATCCCATTCGGCCGACGGCACGGAAGACAAATCAATAGTCGTTACATATTTCCGGCTGAGATCGGCAAGCCATATCCAGGTGTCGATCTCATACAAGGTCGGATAGGAACACCATGCCGACACTGCGGGCGGCATTTCAACTCTCTCAACAAGGCTTAAACTCATAACAATCTTCCGTTCGAACATCAGAATTCGGAAAGCGCTGTGTATTCGAGATTCAGCGCCCGATCGTTTTCAGGTTTACGCTTCTCCAGCGGTTTTCGCCACTAAAACCTCTCGCGAGCCCCAGGGCAGCGGGGCCCGGGCTTTGCCTAAAAACAGCGCTCTTCGACTGACCTTATGGGCAACACGATTAGTTTTTGGCAAGAGTTGGAGTTTATGATGCAGTGCCAACCTTCCCTGTCGGACTCAATCCGCGCCTAATCGCGGTTGGATTACTGGAATCGCTGCTATCGCGGTCTCTGGCATTCGCTGAGGATTAGATCCTCAGCCAAAATTGAGCAATATATCCGAAAGATGTATCTTTGAGATATGTCCGATCTTAATCCCACTTCGTATGCGATCCTGGGCGGCCTTTCTGTTCAGCCAAACCTGTCCGGGTACGACATGCGTAAGGGCATCCAGAACAGCATCGGGTATTTTTGGGGTGAAAGCTACGGCCAGATTTATCCGGCGCTCAAGCGGCTGGCAAGCGAAGGCCTGATCGTGCCGACCAGTTCCTCAACGAATGGGCGCAAGCGCCGCCAGACCTACGTAATCACGAACGCGGGACGCACGGCACTCCGCCAGTGGCTTACGTTGCCTTTTCACAACGAGCCCCCACGCAATGAATTCCTGCTCAAACTTTTCTTCGGCCACGAGGCAGCGCCGGGCGTGGCCAGAGCGCACTTACGTGACTTGAACGACCGCAACCGGCGAATGCTGGACATGCTGACGAAGATTGAAGCCTCCGTGCCTCCGCAGCAGTCGGCCAACCCCCACTTGCCCTACTGGATGCTGACCCTGGGCCTGGGGAAGGCTCTGACCTGCGCCGCTCTCGAGTGGGGCGAGAGTGCCCTGACTGCGCTCACGTCCCAGGAAGCTTCTGCCGCTGGATCGCCGCAACCGCTGGTAACGCCCCCACAACCTCGCGTATCGCACATCACAAAAGCATCCACCTCTTCCCGCAAACAAGTCCGCCGTAAACGCGGCACCACGAGGTCAGAAAGAAAAGTCTCAAAATGAATACAACCTCCAGTACTCTCCGCCGCAGGCAGATTGTTGCTTGGGGAATCGTTTCGATCTTCGTTCTCGGTTTGTGCACGCCCGCGGGCGTATGGACCGGTCCGGTGCTGAGCACCTGGCTTGCGGGGACGCAACGCGTGTGGCGTGGATTCGTGTTGATGATTGGGTTCGCGCTATTGTTCGGCTTGCCCCACCTGGTGCATGGGTTGCTGCACGGCGACTACGGTTCGCTGCCCGCGTACCTGGGCTGGACGCTGGCCGCCATGGTGCTGAGCACTCTTCCTTTTACTTTTCACCGGATGGTGAGTCCACGGTTGCCGGGATGGATTTCAACTCTTCCATTGCCGATGTTTGGCGTCCTTTTCGCGACGATTGCGGGCGCATGGCTCCCTTCCGGCTTCGCGACCGGCCAAGACGAAAAACTAAATCTGCAACTCCAGCACTTTGGCTTCGTGTTTGAACCCAGCGCGCCAATGTTCCTGATCTACTGGTTTGCGGCAACGCTGATGTGGGTGTGGTATCAGGAGTCTCGCGCCGCGAGAATCCGGCAGGTGGTGAGTCTCCTTGGGGCGTTATGCGTGCTGGCCGCTGGTTTCGCGGTGCTTCGAACGATAAGCAGAGCCAAACTAGTTTCAATGCTGCCAGAAACGAGTTTCGTCTGGCTCTGCTTTGCCGCTGCAATTGTATTAAGCGGCTGGGCGCTCTTTATAGGGCTGAAGGACCGAGGTTGGGAATGCCGGCCTCAAACGCTGCGTATCCTGCAAAGCCCGGCAACGGGCAACGCGCTGAAGCTTGTCCGCGAGGGTGGCAGTCAGTCGCTAGTCTCCCCCGCGGGTGAGCGGTTTCCGATTCGCAACGGGATCGCCGACCTGCGCCGTCCCAGCGATATGACCGGTGACAATCAAAAATACAATCGCCTCTACGAGACCATTGGCGGCTTTTACGACGATATACAGCGGGTTGTATGTGCGTGCAGTGCCATGGATGGCGACGCGTACGTCAAGAGTTACCTGAGCCCGCTCGAAGTCAAAGTGGGAGACTCGGTTCTAGAAACTTCGGTTGGCACAGGCCTCAACTTCAAATATTTGCGTGCGGGCGTGTCGCTCACGGGAATCGATCTCTCGCTCGCGATGCTGGCCAAATGCACGACTAACCTGCGCCGGTGGGGACTCAAGGCGGATCTGTTTCTGGGCAATGCCGAGTGTTTGCCGTTTGCTGACGAGAGTTTCGATGTGGTCTTTCATGTGGGCGGCATCAACTTCTTCAACGACCGCGCCAAAGCAATTCGCGAGATGATTCGCGTCGCCAAACCGGGCAGCAAAATTCTGATTGCCGACGAGACCGAAGAGCATGTGAAGGACCTGTACGAACGTGGACCGATCACTAGCACCTTCTTCAAGAACCGGAAAGATCCGGTGACGGCTCCTATCGACCTGGTCCCCCCGGAGATGTTGGAGACCCATCTCGAGCTTTTGAGACCTATGGGAAAGAACAGATTTTACGCGCTCACATTCCGCAAACCTTGGGTGAGAGGCGAGCCAGTGAAGCCGGAGATAATGGCGGTTGAAATGGTTAGCTAATTAGGCGACATTCGCCACAGTTTTCCAAACGGTGGCGAATGTCGTGGCTAAGGGGGAAAGTAACAGGCCTTCAGGCCCCTTTGCTTCATTTCTCGGTCAGAATTCAACGGTTGTCTGGGAAGAGACGGGAAGCCACTCTCCTTGAGGCTGTCGGACAGGCGGAACTTTCCAATTTGTGCGCGTTAGAGGCTTGGTTACCAATGGATGCCCTTGGGCTAGTGAAGTGATTTACCTCACATCACCAGTGCTACAATTCGGCTAAAGTTTCTTTCAACGCAAGACAAATCCAGCAATGGCCGGGCCTGGTTCCGGACTGCGCAAGTTGCAACCGGGCCATATCGTTTCCCTGCCTCGCGTTATTTGGGGACACATATGCAGGTGCAATCAAATCCGCTCGAACCGTTCTTCCATCAGGCAGTCCGCAGCAGTTATGAAGGCCGGCTTGGGCTTGCTCCTGCGATCACCAGCTATGTTTCGCATATGCTGTGCGAATTCGCGGATACAGACAATCTTTTCCGGTTGCACGACGCCAAAGGCCGGTCGATCGAAAAGCTCGACGAGATGGTGCGCGCTTCTGATCCGATCCATGGCACAGCGCGCTCATTCATTGCGGAGCGCTCGATTCGCAAGTACATCGGCGACTACGCACTTTTTATCGCGGGCATGTGTCCGGAGGCGATCGAGTCGGATCCCAGCAAGGGTTCGCAGAAGCCGACGCTTGCCGAGCTGATTCGCGTGGGCAAAGAGAGCTACTACATCGTGAGTCAGTTCAATGTATTTGAGTACGAAAAAGAAGCCGCGCTGTATGGGCAGCTGTCAAATACATTTGAGCATTGCATTCTTGGTCTCGCCATCGCCCGAAGGGATTTATGGCGAACGATAAATCCGCCAGCCCCGGTAAATTAGCCATATTCATAGAGGAAAGCAGCACTATACGCGGTCTGGTGGTTCGTGCCCCGGGGGCAAAGACGATGTCCCCGGGGTCAACGATCTACGTCTTCACCTCTTGCAATTGACATTCCACTCTGCCAACAAAATTGAACCTCCATCTTTGGTTGTAGCAACATTTGGGCTAATCTTTGTGTCAACACAATGTAAATCGGGTGGTGGCTGGTACCCCGGCTCTCACCTCAGTCATCGAGTTCGGTAACTGAGACTCTGAGCCTGCACGATACGCTCTCCCGGCCACTGCACTATATGGGCAGTGCCGCTTGCGCGCGAAAGCGCCGTACGGGAGGTTTGTATGCAAAGCCAGAGTCATCCGCTCGAACCGTTCTTTCAGCAGGTAGTTCGTAACAGCTACGAGGGAAAGCTGGGACTGCACGATCCTGACGTGACCGGATACGTAGCGCACCTGCTCTGCGAATTTTCACAGACCGACAAGCTCTACCAGGTGCGGGATCCCGAGGGACATCCGATCGAGGAATTGGAAGCGATGATCATAGCGGCCGACCCGGTCAACGGCACAGCGTCCTCATTCGATGCGGAACGCGCAATGCGCAAGTACATTGGTGATTACGCGCTGTTTGTCGGCGGCATGTATCCGGAGGCCAATGTTCCCGGCACCCGGCGGCGCGTACCGCATCCGAGCTTGTCGGAACTGATCCACGCGGGCAAAGAGAGCTACTTCATCGTGAGCCAGTTCAACATGTTCGAATACGAAAAGGAGGCGCCGTTGTTCGCACGCCTTTCTGACGGGTTCGAACGGTGCATTCTCGGGCTGTCGCTGGTGCGGGAGGAGCTTAATAAGCGCAAGGCGCTGCCTCCGCCAGAACTCAACTGAGAGGCCGCCGGAACAGGAACCTGGACCAGGACTACGGAGTAAAGCATCTTGGACTTGAAATGCCCCGAGGTTCACGCAATGTGAACTCCGGGGCATTTGGTTTTGGAATGGCTATTCTGACCAGACGGCGAGCACATTGCCTTGTCCATCGGCGAAATGGAAGCGCTTGCCGCCGGGAAAGTCGAAGGTAGGAACGGTGATGGAACCGCCCGCGGCAATGATGGCATCCTGCGTGGCTTTCAAATCCTGCGAGTAGAGGACGATAAGCGGCGCGGCGTCACTCTGGGCCTGCCGTGGTTCGCCTTTACGGAATCCGCCGTCGATGCCGGCATGGTCCCTGTCGAACGCGATGTAGTCCGGGCCGTAATCCTGGAAATTCCAGCTGAAGGCCCGTTCGTAGAAAGCCTTGGTCTTGGCGATATCGGTAGTGGTGAATTCGATGTAATTGATGGCGTGATGCTGGGCGGGTTCGCTCATGCGTCTCTCCTATGCTGCGCTGCCGCGCTACGGCAGATAGCGTTGGGATGCAGTTTGTCTGGAGAGTGGTGCGAAGTGCGGAGGCGTTTTGCACACCACTCCCGGTGTGCTTCTGAACGCCTCCATCCGCACTCCCTCAGAAGCGGGAGAGTGCAGGTAGAGCCCGCCGGTGGCGGACTGCCGAGGTACGAGGGGAAGGTAGCACAGACGAAAGTTACATTGCAATCGGATTTGGAGGAATGCTTCCATGTGTTTACAGAAGCTAGCTTGACCTTCAGTCAATACTGGTTTTCCCGCTGGGTTGTCGAGCCGAGGAGATCAATATGAGAACTTTGCAGAAGTGGTCCATCGCGATGGCCCTGATGGGCTGCACAGTTTTGAGTGTGACGGCAGAGTCAGGGCCCGCACTCACGAACGTAGCGCACATCAGAAACGGCAAGGTGACGATCCCTCCGACAACTCCGCTGACGGTAAAGCTGGATCAGGTTGTCAGCGCAAGGACTGTAAAAAGCGGCGATGGCTTTACGGTTACGTTCAGCGAGCCGGTAAGGGTGGATGGAACGGTCGTCATACCCGCAGGCGCGACTGGAGCCGGTTTCGTAAGCAGTAACTCGCAAAACGGCACAGAGATGGAACTGAACTCGGTGTTTGTGAACGGCAAATCATACCGAGTGACCACTTCGCCAATCCCTTTTGATTCCAAGAACACTCTCCGCGCGGGCACGAAATTCACGTTTGATCTCGTGCTCTCGCTGAAGGTTGTTGAGTAGGAGACAAAGCGGTCAGGTTTTGCCTGAGATATCACCTGCTCCTTACCGAGGGCCCTAAGAAAACTGGACCCATCCTGTTTCTCTGCGCTGCGTCAGCTTCCGTCAGGGAAGCCGCCGCGATGAAGCACCATTGGGAAATCCGGCAAGGCTTCTCGCGGCGGCACATGCGCCCGCCAGTTATCTGGATACGGCGCGATGCCTTGCATCAAGAGCGTAGCCTCACTCGATTCGGAGTGGATCAAGGCTTCCAGCGATGACCGCAGGCTCGAAATCTTGCCCGCTCCGAAGCGCTCTTGCCAGCGAGCCTCAATCTGTTGCAGGAGATCTGCGCACGCGGCGGCCTTTTCGCGGCCGAATGCATTCGCGCTTAGGACCTTGAAACGGCTGGTGGGCGATTCAGTTTTGAATTTGGCCAGGACCTGCCTTTCGAGACGATCGAGAGCCATGGCGGCAGCCTCTTTGGAGACGCCGGATAGCCGAGGCAGATCCTTGACGCGAATGTCCCGTTCTGCAGCGAGCCTCAGGAAATTTGCGTACACGGCCAGCGAGAGATTGGCTTCGGCTTCAAACTCGATGGCGAAGGCGAGCAGAACCCTGGACAGGAGAATCGGCAGAGCTACTGACTGATCGCATAGTGAACGCGGTGGCTGAAAGTCTTCAGGAATCTGACTCTTCAATTCGTAGCCAAGAACCGGGAGGTAGTCGGGCAGGTGCGGATCGAGTTGGACTGCGACTGCCTCGAGTGATTGCTGAAGATTGAGCGCAAGGTCATGGCCGAAGCGCTTTTGCCACCGCAGCTCGATTATTCCGGTCAACTCTCGCCAGACGGTGATCGCTTTGAGACCCCCCGTCGTGGGCCGAATGACCAATGCGGATTGGGATTGATTGGCGACGGGATCGATCGAAACGTATCCCCACCATTTGCTCATCCGTTCCAACAGTTGACGAAGTTGCTTTTTGGAAAGACCTGACTGAACTTTCAATTCGCCTGCGGTGATTCCCTGCTCCGGGACGAAGCGGAGGATCATGTACCACATCACCATGGAGACGAGAAATGGGTCTGACCGCGCCCCGCCATGGTCGGTGGTGCGGTGGGGAACACGATGTTCAAATTCATTATCGAATTCGATTGTGAAGGCGACGAGCGCCTTCGAAAGCAAGGTCGACAATGAAAGACGCTGTCTCATTTCCGTGCCGGTCATAAGACTTAACGGAGCAACCGGATGCTGTCAGTTACAAGATGTATCGACTCAGGTCGTTGTCTTTGACTACGGACGCTACCATCTGGCGGACATATTCCGACGAGATCGTAAAGACTTTCTCGGGGCCGGAGGCGGTTGCGCGCTCGTGATAAGGGAGCGGGCCGATGGCTTCGTTGGCTCCGTCTTTGGTTAGTTCCGCGGCCTGCTCCGGAGTGCCCGCGTTGCGCGCAACATCGGGAGCAAGGTAGCTGACATCTTCGAGCACGCGCTCCATGATGGTGTGCAGGCGGCGAGCGCCAATATTCTCAGTTTGCTCATTGACCTTGAAGGCAAACTCGGCCATTTCGCGCAGGGCCTCGGGATCGAATTCGAGGCGCACGCCCTCGGTCTCTAACAGGGCGGAGTACTGCTTCGTCAGTGACGATTTGGGTTCGGTGAGTATGCGCAGGAAATCTTCAACCGTGAGGGATTTGAGTTCGACGCGAATCGGGAAGCGGCCTTGCAGTTCGGGGATGAGGTCGCTGGGCTTGGAGACGTGAAATGCTCCCGCGGCGATAAAGAGAATATGGTCGGTGCGCACCATGCCGTAGCGGGTGTTGACGGTGGTGCCTTCGACGATGGGGAGGATGTCGCGCTGGACTCCCTCACGCGAAACGTCGGGACCGTGACCGCCTTCGCGACCGGCGATCTTGTCGATCTCATCCAAAAAGACGATGCCGCTGGATTCAACGCGCTCGACAGCGGCGCGGTTGACCTGGTCCATGTCGATGAGGCGGCCTTCTTCTTCCTGCACGAGGTAATCGAATGCGTCGCCAACCTTCATCTTGCGCTTCTTGGAGCCGCCGCCAAAGATGTTGGGCAGCATGTCTTTGAGGTTCATCTCCATATCTTCAAGGTTCTGGTTGGAGATGATTCCGAACTGCGGCGAATTGCGCTCGCGTACGTCGAGTTCCACGGTGCGATCGTCGAGCTTGCCTTCGCGGAATTGCTGGCGGAGCTTTTCCCGGGAACGATGATAGCTGTCATCGCCGGGGAGTGTGAGCTGTCCCTCATGCGATTGCGGTGACGCCGGGGGCGGAGGCAGCAGGATGTCGAGGAGACGTTCTTCGGCATTCATCTCCGCCTTGTCTTCGACTTCCTCAAGGCGTTCTTCCCGCACCATGTCAATGGCGATCTCGACGAGGTCGCGGATCATCGAGTCAACGTCGCGGCCGACATAGCCGACCTCGGTGAATTTGGAGGCTTCAACTTTGAGAAACGGTGAATTGGTGAGTTTGGCGAGACGACGCGCGATTTCAGTTTTGCCTACGCCCGTGGGCCCGATCATGATGATGTTCTTGGGCATGATGTCGTCGGCGATATCGGGCGGAAGCTTCTGGCGGCGCTGGCGATTGCGAAGCGCGATGGCTACGGCACGCTTGGCCGGCCGCTGACCCACGACATGTTTGTCGAGTTCGGCAACAATTTCGCGAGGCGTCAGTTCATCGAGCGCGACGTCCTGTTCTTCGGCGGATGCGGGAAGGTAGATGGCCATGGATGGGGGCGCCTAGCCCTTCAACTCCTCGAAGGTGATGTGATCGTTGGTATAGATGCAGATGTCGGAGGCGATCTTCATGGCTTTGGCGGCAATCTCGTGGGCATCCATGTCGGTGTTTTCCATCAAGGCTCGTGCCGCTGCGGTGGCATAGCTACCGCCAGATCCGATCGCGGCAATCGGCTCATCGGGATCGATGACGTCACCAGAACCTGAGAGAAGGAATGTCTGCCCCTTGTCGGCGACAACCAGGAGCGCCTCGAGGTTGCGCAGCATCTTGTCGGTACGCCAGTCCTTGGCGAGTTCCACGGCTGCACGATTCAGGTTGCCGGCGTACTGCTCCAGCTTGGTCTCAAAACGCGTAAACAGATTGAAGGCATCGGCAGTCGATCCGGCGAAACCGGCGAGGATTTTATCCTGATACAGCCGTCGGATCTTTTTCGCCGAGTGCTTGAGAACATGATCACTCATGGTGACCTGTCCATCGGCTGCCATCACCACCACTCCATTGCGGCGCACGCAGATGACGGTGGTCGAGCGAATGCGGCGACGCTCTGCTGCAGCGGATTTTTGGTTCGTACTCAAAGCCAAACCCTCATAAAAACAAGACTCCCGGCGGGCCGGAAGCCTCAGAAGCCATACTCTTCAAGTATAGGACATCTAGCCGAACCCGCTCATCGCGGTGCAGCCGCCATGAACGGGGCGCAGATGGCAGGATTTATCGCTGCCAGACCAGTTTTCCGGAACGTACGACGGCGTTGACGCGGGAGAAGTTTGTCAGATCCGTTGCGGGGTCGGCGTCCAGGATCGTCAGGTCGGCGAGCTTTCCCGGCTTCAGCGTTCCCTTGCTGTCGGAGGCGCCCATGCGGGCGGCGGGATTTGTCGTCAACATGCCGAGAACCGTCTTCCAGTCGAGGCCGCTTTTACCGAGTTCTACGAATTCTCCTTCGGTGCTGTAGTCGGGCATGTAGCCAACATCGGTCCCGAACAGCAGAGTGCCGCCGAGTTGATGAAACTGCTGCACCTCAGCGCAGATGGGGTCCATGTAATGTGGGTCGGTAGTCACGGTTGAGGCGAACATCTTGAGGGTTGGGATCATGGCCATATTTTTGGCAATGGCGGAGCTCAAAAGCTTCGCATCCACGCCCCGGGTGTCGTCAGCCGCATGGGCCAGCACGTCCACACCGCTGTCGATGGCTACTTGCACGCCTGCAAGGTTGGAGGGATGCGCGAAGACGAGCTTGCCGTTGAGATGCGACTCGGTGACGGCGGCTCGGGCGATGTTGACCGGCATGGGCAGCACGTGTCCGCGCGCGATCCAGGAACCGGTGAAAAGCTTGGTCAGATCTGCGCCGGAGGCAAGGTTGCGGCGGACGATCCTGGTCGCGTCCTGCGGCGTGTCGGGCTGCGGCATCATCGCGATCATCCATTTCGGGGTGGTTTCACGCACATAGAACGGCACGCCGTGAGGCGGGTACAGCGGAGTTCCCGCGGTGTAGATGTAAGGCCCGGTCAGTTCGCCTTTTTCGATGCGGCGGCGGATGGAGAAGGTGTCGGCCGGATTGGAGCCTAGATCAATGACGGTTGTGAATCCGCGGCTCAGGAACATGTCGGCGAGCTGCGGATTGAGCGTGGCGCTGGATTTCCACTGCGCCAGGGACCACTTGGGCTCGGTGAAGTGGACATGCGAATTCCAGAATCCTGCGGTCACCACGCAGTGGTCGCAAGGCACGACGACGGCGTCAGCAGGAACCGCAACCTGTTGCCCTACCGCTGCGATCACTCCGTCGCGGACCAGCACGGTGCCGTCTTCGATGGGAGGATCGCTGGGCGAAACGTAGATGCGGGCATGCTCGATGGCCAGCGCGCCTTTGGCCAGTTTGAGCGGAGGATGCGATCCATGGCGGGGATAGAACTCAATGAGCCAGATTGCGGCCGATGCAATAACAAAGAAGATCAACACCAGAGAAAAGAGACGAAATAGCCACCGTCGCATATGCGGACCTCATCCGTTCAGAGATAATACGCAGCCGGCGCTCCGCGGTTCACTGGTATCGCGGTTTGACGCCCCCAATCACACCATCTAGCTTTGAAATAGGGGTACGTGTGTTCGCGCCCCGCTCGGAGGAGCAAACGATGCAAAGGAACTTGCCGGTACGGCTCGGGTTGGCGGCCGTTTTCACGGCTCTGTTTTTGACCTGCCAGACTGGAATAACGCAGGATTTGAAGAGTTTCGAGCAGCGGATCACGACCAAAGTGCTGCCCAATGGCCTGACCATTCTGATCTGCGAGAGGCCGGAAGCGCCGGTTTTCAGCTACTCCACATTTGTGGATGCCGGCGACGTCAACGATCCCTCGGGCCAGAGCGGGCTTGCGCACATGTTTGAGCATCTTGCTTTCAAAGGCACGGAGGAAATCGGTACGACGGACTATGCGGCAGAGAAAGTTGCCCTGGCACGGGTGGAGGCAGCCAATGACGCTTACGAGGCCGAATATCGCAACCCGATGGGCCGAGACCCAAAGAAACTGGCCGAACTGAAGAAGGCATTCGATGAGGCACAGGCGGACGCGGAGAAGTATGTCGTCCCGAACCAGTTCACCGACGTGGCGGAGCGCAATGGCGCACACGGCCTGAACGCTGAGACGGGCCTCGACGAAACGATGTTTTACTGGTCGATGCCGGAAAACCGGCTGGAGCTTTGGGCATGGCTGGAGAGCGGCCGTTTGTCCGATACGGTTCCGCGCGAATTCTACAAAGAGCGCTCCGTGGTGCTGGAAGAGCGCCGCATGCGTACCGACTCCAACCCCGAGGGCCGGTTATTCGAGCAATTGCTGGCAACTGCATATGTCGCGCATAACTACGGACGCAGCGGCGTGGGCTGGCCAAGCGAAGTCAGCCAGATTACGGCCACCGAAGCCATGAACTTCCACAAGAAATACTATGTGGGTTCGAACATCGTGATTTCAGTGGTGGGCGATGTGAAAGCCGCCGACGCGATGCCGGTTCTGGAGAAATACTTCAGCAAGGTTCCCGGGGGCCCGAAGCCGCTGGACATGACGACGGTTGAGCCGAAGCAGTTTGCCGAGAAGTCTGTCGTCATCAAAGACCCGAGCCAGCCGATTTATGTTGAAGGCTATCATCGGCCGAATTATCGCAGTCCCGATGATGCGGTCTATGACGCCATCAGCGACATCATGTCGAATGGCCGTGTTTCCCGGCTTTATCGAAGCCTGGTGCGGGATCAGCAGATTGCCGCAGTCGCTGCTGGTGAGAGCCCCTACCCTGGCGAAAAGTATCCCGGACTCTTCATCTTCTTCGCAGCGCCACTGCCCGGCCACACCTCGGCACAGATGGCAACCGCAATCCACAAGGAAATTGAAAAGCTGAAAACGTCCGACGTTACAGATGCGGAGCTTGCCATGTACAAAACTCGAGCGCGTGCAGATTTGCTGCGCGGCCTTGCCGATAACCAGGGTCTGGCCAACGCGCTTGCGGAATACCAGACCCGCTATGGCGATTGGCGCGAGCTCTTCAATCAGCTCGACCGCGTCGACAAGGTGACCAAGGCGGATATCCGACGCGTTGCGGGTGAGGTGTTTGTCGCCTCAAACCGCACGACGGCTGAAATCGACACGCAAGCTCCTGCGGCACCTCAAAACAACGGCGGAGGCAAACAGTGAAAGATCGCAAGAACCTGATTGGCATGGTAGCTTTCGTCGCATTTTCTTCGTTGCTTGTTCCAGCGGTTTCTCCCGCACAGCAGAGCAAACCATGGGAAAAGATTCCCATCCCACCGTTGCACGCATTCAAGCCACAGCAGCCGAAGCGGGTCGCGCTGAAGAACGGGATCGTGCTGTTCCTGCAGGAAGACCATGAACTTCCTTTTGTCTCCGGTTCTGTTCTGATCCCCGGCGGATCGCGAGATGAGGATCCGGCGAAATGCGGATTGGTAGGAATCTACGGACAGACATGGCGCACCAGCGGCACTGAAAAAATGAATGGTGACGCCATGGACGACCTGCTGGAGTCGAAGGCCGCGCACATTGAAACTGGGGGCGACGATGACTCGACCGCGCTCTCATGGGATTCGCTGAAGGCGGATACCGACCAGGTTTACGGCCTCGCGATGGATCTTCTGTTCCATCCGAAATTTGACGAGCAGAAGCTGCGGCTTGCTCGACAGCAGACGGCGACCGGTATCGTGCGCCGCAATGATGAGGAAAGCGGGATCGCGGGACGGGAAGCCGCCAAACTCGTTTACGGAGCTGATAGCCCATACGCACGACAACCAGAGCTGTCGACCATCGCGAAGGTCAATGTTGCGGATTTGCAGGCATGGCATGACCGCACCATCGGCGGCAAGCTGATCATCAGCGTAAGCGGCGACTTTGATTCCGCGTCAATGGAAGCGAAGCTCCGCGCCACATTCGAAGGTCTTCCGCAGGCCAAACCCAACCCCGTGCGGCACGAAGTGTTTCACGGGCCAACGCCGGGCGTCTATTTCATCAACAAGGAAGACGTGAATCAGTCGCAGGTCGTGATCGTGGGTCTCGGAATCGAGCGCCGCAATCCTGATGTGCCCAGCGTTGCGATGATGAATGACGTGTTTGCGGGTGGGTTTGCGAGCAGGCTGTTTCAGAGGGTCCGCACTCAGCTCGGACTCGCATACGAAGTTGGTGGAGGGCTGGCATTTGGCTGGGATCATCCGGCCACTTTCGACGCCGTTGTGCTGACGCAAAGCGCGACTACCGTGGACGCGATTCAGCAAACTTATAAGGTAATGGACGGATTGACTACGCAGCCGTTCACTGAGGATGAACTCAAACGCGCCAAGGATAACATTCTGAATTCGTTTCTGTTTCGTTATGACACGAAAGACAAGGTGTTGGCAGAGCGGGTGCGGCTCGAGTTTTACGGGTATCCGCCGGACTATCTTGAGACCTACAAAGCAGGGCTGGAGAAGGTTACCTTAGCCGATCTGAACGCTGCCGCCAAAAAGTACATTCATCCCGACAAATACGCGGTGCTGGTGGTCGGCAATGGTCCCGAAATCAAGCCGGGACTGGATGAACTGAAAATGGGGCCAGTGCACAGCATCGATATCTCGATTCCCGGCGCTCCAGGCGACAAGAGCGGCGGAGCGGAAGGACAACAGTGAGCAAGGAATCGAGCAAGTCAAAGCAGTCGAAACCGAAGCTGGCGGTGGTGATTATGGCCGCCGGCAAAGGCACCCGGTTGAAGTCGCGCCGACCAAAGGTGCTCCACGAGGTGGGTGGCAAGCCGCTTCTGAGCCATGTGATCGCGGCTGCTGATCGCCTGGCAGAGTCCGAGGACATTTACGTGATCATCGGACACCGGGCAGAGAGCGTGCGCAAGACCGTAGGAGAGACCGGTGTGCAATTCATTGAACAGAATGAGCAGCGCGGAACCGGGCACGCCATCCAGTGTGCGCGCGATGCGATTGCAGGCTATGACCAGATCCTGGTGCTCTCAGGCGATGTGCCGCTGATCCAGGCGGAAACATTACAGCACCTGATGACGATGCATCTGGCGGAAGGTGCATCGATGACGATTCTGAGCGCGGTGCCGGAAGATCCTACGGGCTATGGACGGATTATTCGCCATGCGCCCGATCGGGCGGAGGTCGAGGCGATCGTCGAGCAGAAAGATCTGAAGCCCGAGCAACAATCGATTGGCGAGATCAACTCAGGCATTTACGCGTTCAAGGTTGCGCCTCTCTTAAAGCATCTGGACAAACTCACTAATAAGAATGCCCATGGAGAGTTTTACCTTACGGACATGGCAGCGCACCTGAACCAGGCCGGCGAGAAGGTCGCGGCAATCAAGTCTCCCAATGCGGTGGAAGTGCTGGGCGCCAACACCATTGCAGAGCTGGTCGCGCTCGACGCAAGGCTTCGCGCGGCAACTGCCGATCGACTGATGGCTGGCGGGGTTACCATCTTTCGGCCGGAAACGTGCGTAATCGACGCCGAGGTGGAGATTGAGGCGGACACGATCATCGAGCCTTTTGTCCAACTGCTCGGCAAAACGAAGATTGGCGCAGAGTCGCGCATTCGATCCTACACGGTGATCGAAAATTGCACTCTGGGAAACGATGTCCTGGTGCGCCAGGGTTGTGTGCTGGCCGAAAGCACGGTAGCCGATGGCGCCAGGATCGGACCATTTGCGCACCTGCGGCCGGGAAGCGAAATCGGGCAGGATGCGCATGTGGGTAACTTTGTGGAAACAAAGAAGGCGAAATTGGGAAAGGGAGCAAAGGCCAACCACCTTACATACCTCGGCGACGCCGAAGTCGGAGCGGGATCGAACATCGGGGCGGGAGTGATCACGTGCAATTACGACGGCGTACACAAGCATCCGACGCGCATCGGTCAGGGTGCGTTTGTGGGCAGCGACTCAACACTGGTTGCACCAATTGAGATTGGAGACGGTGCCTATATCGGCGCCGGGTCCTGCATTACCCGGGACGTTCCGTCGGGCGCGCTGGCTGTAGGACGGTCGCGACAGGTGACCAAGGAAGGCTGGGCGGCGGCCCGCCGATCGCGCATGGAGCAACAAAAATAGCAATTCACAGGAAATGGCCGGCTTTACCGGTTGCGAGACTGCCCCGTAATTTTGTGTATCAAGGTGAAACAAATTCGCCCAAAATCCATACAACTTTAGTACTTTGGTACTTTGCCAACAAGGGCTTGCGACATTCTCCGGGTAGGCGTAACTTCTTGATACGTTCTCAGGTTTTGTCGGCTCTTGTGGTGGGATGACAATGGGACAGGTCGATGCGAGTCCCTCCGCGGGGGGGTTGTCTGCGAATTCCTCGGAAATTTCCTATCTAACAGGGGCCCTGGTGACGATTAATTCCTTAAAGGAAGAGCGCTTTTCCCAAATTGCAAAATGCTGGTGCCTAAACTGAGAGGATTGCCCCGCCGCAAGTGGACCGAGCACTGGCGGGAAACCGGGAAGGAAACGGGGGCGGCGTCCACGCTGGCAGCGCGGGACACACCCTCGAAAGTGATGCTTTCTGTGGCGAGCCCGGATACACGTACGAGCCTGAAAGCGCGCAATATAGCTCGAATTCTTGTCGTGGACGATGAGGCCCACGTTCGCTCAATGATCGCCGCCACGCTTGAGCGCCAAGGATATGAGGTGATGCTCGCCTCAGGGGGGCGCGAGGCCCTGGAAGCGATCGACCAGGGATCTTTCGAACTGATTCTGACTGACATCGTGATGCAGGAGGGCAACGGATTGGCCCTGCTGGAGCGCATTCACGGTCAGAACCCCAATCTTCCGGTCATCATGGTGACCGCGATTCACGACATCAGTGTGGCCATCGATTCCATGCGCCGCGGCGCTTATGACTACCTTTTGAAGCCATTCGAACGCGAACATCTGGTTGCCACGGTCCAGCGCGCTCTCGAACATCGGCAGGCCTTACAGGAAAGCCGTACCTATCAGCAGAACCTGGAACAGGTTGTAAGAGCGCGCACAGAGATGCTGCGCCAGGCCATGGAAGACCTGGAGCATTCCTACGACGTGACCCTCGAGGCGCTGGGCGACGCCCTCGATTTGAAGGATTCCGAAACCGAAGGGCACTCCAAGCGTGTAACGGCCTACACCATCGCGTTGGCCCGTGCGATGGGCATCTCGCCGGCAGAGATCAAAGTGATTGCACGGGGGGCTTTTCTTCATGACATCGGCAAGATGGCCATCCCCGACGATATTCTGCGCAAGCCGGGGAAACTGACACCGGAAGAGCAGGAAATCATGCGAGAGCATTGCGCACGCGGCTACCAGATGCTGCGCAAGATCCCCTTCCTGGCCGAGGCAGCTGAGATCGTCTTCACGCACCAGGAACACTATGATGGGACCGGGTATCCAAGCGCTCTGAAGAGTGCGGCAATCCCGGTCGGCGCACGGATATTCGCGGTGGCCGACACGCTTGATGCCATCACCAGCGATCGGCCATATCGCCACGCCCGCACCTTTGACGCCGCGCGCGAGGAGATTATCCGCTGCTCGGGCACACAGTTCGATCCGGCTGTGGTCGAAGTTTACCTGAAGATTCCGAACGAACTCTGGCTCGAGTTACGCTCAGAGATCACAGGGCAAAACCGTCACTTCTCGACCTTCGACATTGCCCATCCGCTGGGATCTGCCAAGGAATAACCCGCGGCAAACTTTCTTCTCGATCAATCCTCAAACATGCGTCGACGATGGGTTGATTGCGAAAGCTGCTCTCTCGTATTCCCTATTGGATAGAGTTGATCGCTGCAATGCCGAAGGCTAATTGTGAGAATAGCGTCGACCACTCGAGCACGCCGCGCAGGGCAGACGGTTTGAAGGTCTTCTCAGGGATAACGATCGTATCCCCTGGATAAAGACGCAATTTCGCGAATTCATTACCCCATGCGGAGTTCACCGTGTCGCGGCTCACGACGTCGCCGTTGGCGCGGATGATGAACTCATGTTTTGCGTCTGCTTCCCTGTTCGCTCCGCCGGCCTGCGTCAGATATGCGCCAACGCGGCGTCCATCCACATATAAAAAGGAGTTCTGGTTGTATACCGCGCCAATTACGTTGATGACAGAAGGGACTGGCGGGATTACGAACCGGTCACCGTTCTCCATGGTGACATCCGGGAGATTCCCTGTCCCATGACTATCCGGCTTGAGCGTCAAAACAATTCGACCCGTAGCGCGAACCTGGCGCAGAGTGGCGATAAGATCCCGTTCGTTGCTTTGGGCAGCCGAATTAGATGCGAGGTCCTGACCCGAAGTTGAGGCAGCCGCAACCGCGAGGTTCGATCGCTGAATGCGCATCGACAGGTTCTGTACATATTCGTCGATGCGGGCTTGTTGTGTGATCCGGACTGATTGGCGAGTGAATTCTGACCCATAAAGATAGGCTTTTGGCGTAACGCCGCCGGCGCGCTCTACCAGATGTTTGAGCGTTTCTCCCGGATTGACGGAGTAGACTCCCGAGTGCACGAACTCACCATCCAGAGTCACGAGTTTCGTTTGCTCTTCGAGAGGTACGTGAATGTCCGCCTCAGACAAGATAGAGACAATGTCACCACTCTGTAGCTCGAGATCCTGGGAGGCATCGTGTGACAGGACAAGTTTTCCGAGATCAAACGGAATCAGCGTTGTTTTGAGTGTGCCAGGGTCGATTCGCTCTACAACCGCATAGTCCCAATCAATATCGGGAGCAAGAAGGCGAATTGTCGTTCGCTGTGCAGGTCGAGGCCCTTGCGAGGAATTCGCGGTTTGTTGCGCTCCCAAAGAGGAGTTTCCGCCCCGCTGCTGCGCAGAAAGGTCTCGATTCGGGAGCGAGGCGAATTGATTTTGGTCAACGCCCTGGTTCGGATTCGGCGTGGGGTACTGATTCGAGTACGGATTGGGATTCTGGTTCGAGTACTCATTCGAGTTCTGATTCGAGTTCTGGGTACCGTCCTGCGGGTTCATTTCATCAGACGCGGGCGGCTTCAGTGTGATTACGTTGCCGTCATACGGCTGGCGGAGATTCTGGAAACCCAGCGTTGGCTCAAATTCGGGAGCGGGCAGCCCCAGTTGGGTGCGTTTCCACCAATAGTTTCTGGTAACGAGAGAGTCCTTATCGGGAATGAGTTCGCTGACACGCATTCCGGGATGCCAAGCGAACCGTCCGGGGTTGGCGATGTTCCCGCGAAGGGTAACGGTCTTTCCGTATCGCGGAACGACGGAGAACACGCGCACGATGTCGCCATCAGCGAGCGGTGTCGCCAAGCCGTCCTTGTCGTACGCAACTTCCATTGCTTGGCGGTCGCTGTGGTTTTGAATACGCTCGACCGAAATGCGAGCCGCAGCAGCCACCGCCGAAACTCCGCCGGCATCCGCAAGAGCTCCGGACAATGCCTCACCGGGAAGCAACTCGTAAATGCCAGGGCTTTTTACGCTGCCCGTCATGGCGATTTGAGGTCCAACGGGCGGGATGAAGATCACATCGCCGGACAAGAGCTTTGCGTCGGTCGATTTGTATCCACGCACCAAGAGGTCGTAAAGGTCGAAGTGGGCGATAGTCTGGCTGCCGCGGCGAAGCTGGATATCGCGGAGCGAACCCTGGGTATTTGGCCCGCCGCCGGCGAAGAGTGCGTCAACGAGAGTGCTGAGCGAACTTATTGTGTAGACACCAGGAGTTCGCGCTTCGCCGGCCAGGTATATCTGGATCGATCGGATCTGGCCTAGATCGACAGTCAGGTCAAAGTTATGGAATACGCGCCCAACCGCATTACGCAGATGTCCATCGAGTTCAGAAAAAGGAACAGAAGCGACATGAACGGGGCCAACTTCAGGCAGGTAAACATCTCCTGAACGATCGACCCGGACATTCGCCTGAAAGCTCAGTTGTCCCCACACACGAATGCGTAGCTCGTCTCCTGGTCCAACGACAAAATCGGGAGGTACCGGCGAATTTTCGACCGGCGCAAAGGTGGAGGGAACTCGTCGAAACAGGTTGGCGCCAAAAATAGGAAGAATCTGGCCGGTTGTGGAGGCCACAAACTTCTGGAATTCGGTAAGGGGCTCCGCCAGAACCGGAGAAAGTCGTTCCTGGTTCTGACCGTTTTGCATTTGCTGGCGGTTTAATTGCTCGGTATCGGAGTAGTTTCTATTGGGCCGCTGAGTCTCGTATTGACCAGACTGCGGGAGCCGCGATTGAGAATTCTGGAGTTGACCCGAGCCTGGCGCCTGATTCGAGCACTCTGGTGCACCAATCTCCATAGGATCTGAGCAGTCGACGGAGGTCTGGCTCTGCGTTCCTAAATTGGGATTTTGCGTTTCATCCGGGTAGCTTCCCGGCGTTTGTTGCTGTGCTTGCAAGCCTGCTGCAACGAACGAAGCCAGAAAGGAAACGGCAATAGCAATCGCCATTTTGAAGCTTAGTGAGGGGTGGTGAGGGGTAGTTCTCGCGCAGAAATGCCGGATACCCCTTTCACTAAGATGTGCAGAAACCATAGTCACGAGTCTAGCATGGTGTTCGCTGCTCGACCCATACCGGAAGACCCCGGATTAGAGAGGGTTGGGCTTCTTGCAGACCACCCCCAAGGCGCGCAATATATTTGGAAGCCTTGGGCTGTGAGGCAGCTTTCTTCTCAGGCGGCATCAGAGTTCTGAACAGCGGGGCGGGCAGGAAAAAGTCCACCCACCGAACCATTTTCGCGAAAGCCGAGGCAACGAAGCAAGGGAAAGCGGGTTCGAAGTAAGACACACCGTGAGGTCCTTTTCGAGTAAATAGGGAGGGACCCGGTTCGGCATTTGAAATGTGATGGTTATCACGCTTTCTTGTTACTAAGGGTACGAATTCGCAAAAGGGTAACGATTCCCTGCTTCTGGAATGTTATCCTTCTTCGTAAGCGCCAATGGGTTGTTCGCTTTGAAGTTGCTAGCCGCTATTATGTAAGGCAAGAAAATTGTGAATCCAGCTTTTCCTGACTCACCCGGCAATCATGGAACGTCGCAGGGCTCTTTCAGGCGAATGAAACGGCCGGAACTTTGTTCTATGACACGGCCAAAATGCTCGCGTCCCATTTACATTGGATGATTCGCTTCCAGCTGCGGAGGATTAATTGAGCACCAATGTAGTGATTGCCTCGACCGGTTCGGAAGTCTCGTCCCCGGGGAAGTTTCCAGCCCTCGATCTGCAAAGAGATCCGCAGACACAGCTGAAGGCATCGTCTCCTGGGAAATCCGAAGCTGTTGTGCGTTCGTCGCTGAGCCTTGTCGAGGAACGTGTAAGCGTCTGGTCTCAATCAGGCTTGAAGCGCGTCTTCGATGTGGTTTGCGTTCTCCTGGCGCTTCCCTTGCTGATCCCTATTTTTATTGTCATCGGCCTGGCAGTTCTCTTTACGTCGAAGGGTCCTGTTCTATTCCTGCAAGAGCGCACGGGAATGCATCGGCGGAACTTTACGATTCTGAAATTCCGTACGATGGAGCACCTCGAAAACGGGGCACGCAATAAGGTTACAACCGCGGGTAATCAACGTTTCACTCCGGTTGGCCCCTATCTTCGGCGATGGAAGCTCGATGAACTACCTCAGCTCTTGAATGTGTTGATCGGGGATATGACTCTGGTTGGCCCCCGGCCCAAGTTGCCGGAGCACCAGCTTGGCGAACTCAAATGCCGGCCAGGAATCACCGGCGCAGCTACCATTGCATTCGCTCGCGAGGAACAGATTCTTGCGCGTTTGCCTCACCATCGCCTGGACGGCTACTACCACTCGATCATTCTTCCCACCAAACTCCGCCTCGACCGCGAGTATATGGCTCAGGCTACATTTCTGAGTGACCTCAAGCTGATTGTGGACACGATTGTACGGAGATGGGATAGTTCAGGGATTTGCAAACTGCTCGAGGTTCAATCAGCTGAGATGCAGACCAAATCCGCTAGAGCGAAAGCGCCGGTTCCTCTAACGATTGCTAGCAGCATTGCGGGAATAACCGGAGATGAAACCCTGGCCTCCGCAGATTGATTCGCGAGTAGACCCGCACTCTCAAAGCACCTGGAAACAATTAAAGGGAAAAGGTTCCTGTATTTGCGCCAGCCAGAGTGGCTTGGGGCTTGTGCCACATTGCCGCAAATCCCTCATTCGACTAGGAAATCGAGTCCTGAGCCGGCTGAAGTGCTTAGGCAGAGACAGACGATCTCTTAAAAGTGGAGCTCGTGCTTCGGATACCACGTCAACTGTATGGTCGTCGAGGTAACAGTCTGCTGGCCGCTGAGATAGATGGGCGCCTTCCAGTGTTCAAAGGTAAATTGCCCGTTTAATTCCAGATCCTTGCGCAGCCGCTTGACGATTTGGAAATCGATGTCATTGATTGTCGTGCCGCCGGGGATAAAGTCCTTGGCTGCCTTCTGATTCCTTATTCCAATCTGCATCCACTCATTGCCGCTGAGATGATACGTGATCCATCCCTGGCCACCTTTGTCCTCGCGGCCGACCCAATCGCCAATCAAGGCACCATTGTTGGTGTAGCCCTGCCTTTGGATGACCTCCCAATACATGAAACGTCCGCCGTGACTCGGCTTGATGGGTGGATCCGTTGAGACCGCTTCAGCACGGACGTCGAGTTTCGGCAGCCCCGGCACGTGAGAGAGATACAAACCAGGTCGGAGGGCTGCACGACGCGGGGCATCGATCGCCGAAATATCGTCATGGACCTCCGAGTCTGTATAGAGGGTGAGCCAGTTGCGGAGGAATGGAAGCCGGTAGGTAAAGTCGAAGGCGCTGAATCGGGCCCCGGGGTCGGCCGGACTGTTCTTCACGGCAGGGGTCGGGGCCGAAGTACTGAAGAAGCTTCGCAAAAAGGTGTGCAATGTTATCGGTGCGTGGCCTTTGCCGCCCCAGATCACGGATCGCTCAAACCCGAATTCAAGATTCGCAGTTGGGCGAAAGCTGATTTTTTCGGCATGCATCCAGGGATCGCCGGGATTAACCCACGAAGTCGCGGTTGGAGCTATCTCCGTGTGTCCATGGAGAGGACCGACCAGGAATTCGTAACGAAACGGCCCAGTGATCTTGGAGAGGCCTGGAATGCGAAGCGGCTCAACGCGGTTGATTCGAAATGCATAGATGTTTTCCGCATTGTTTGAATATGCCATCGAGCCCCCCTGGGCTGGTGACATCCATTCGTCGACCTTGCCGAACGAGACGATGTGGTTGAAGACGGTTGCACCCACGTACGCTTCAAGCAGTCGCAATCGGGCAGTGGCGCTGATAGGCCCAAGGGGAATGGTCGCCTGGTAATAAGGGAGGCCGGTCACTGGGTTGATGAAGTTGATTTCATCTATATTTGAGAGTTCCTCAGCCAGCGCAGCAGAATATCCGGTGGCTGACGGAGCACCCTGGAACTCGCCACGAAAATAAAGCAGGTATCGTCCTCGGGAGGCATAAGCGCTTAGCCCGGTGTAATTGTTAAATCCGTGCGCGTAGGGACGATCATAGTCATTGATGATGGTCGAACCAAGATGGTAGCTGTCGTGCAAGGGCGTACCGCTCATGGCACGAACGGCGGAGTAAGCGGATTCGAAGCTTGTGTTGCCATCATCGATCAGGCAGTTATTCCGGCGATCGTAATGAATTTCATCGACCAGTGAATCGAAGATCCTCTCGGCTTCTTCCGAACCAGAACTGGGTTGATCGGCACTCACCTTTTCTAGATGAAAATTCACGTCCTGAAGCATGTGGCCGATACTGGCGCGCGTCCAAGGACGCATATTGAGAAATACGTGATCGAGGAAACCAAGAGAAGACAGGCGCAGCATGGCCGGATATACCCAGCTATCCACAGGAATGAAAGGGGAGCCCGCATCGTCTGCAAGGCAATCGGGTGCATTTCTGCTATCTGTGCCCGATGCCGGATCCGGAGCGACGATAGCGGGCGATGAAACGCCGGACGCATTTGCGCCAACCACGCTCATCAGAGCGAAAGCGAGAATAACAATCCAAAGTATGACCGGGAAATCAGATCGTATTCGGCTCACAAGATCCGCGTTCAACTCAAGGCCTCACGACTTTGGATTTCGAGCTTGTTTATAACAGTGTCCCACGAGGAGTCGGCCTCTCACACCTCAGGAGCAGAACCAGCCAATGGGAATGCATCGTCAAGCCGATAGAAGTGTGGGGAAATTATGAGGAATTGGCGATTCCTTTCGAAACGCATAGAGGAGCGGAGGAGCCCAAACTGAGACGTTTTGAATCCCTGGGCGAACCCAACGACCTGCTGGGGCCGCAGACCCCGAATTCCGGTCGCAAATGAGGCCTACGGGGCCTTAACGGAGTGTTTTTGCCTCTCTCAGCATTGGTCTTGTCCCGCAGTGATAGGGAGATTCAATGGCTGCATCCCTCGAACGCGACCATCAACATCCCAAGGGCCGGTGACTATAGAATGGTTTTAGAAAACCGGTTGACTTCAATCCGAGCAGGAACACATGCCCACAGATGCTTCGCTTTCCCAACTGCACGAACCCGCGGTTGCCGCCACCGTGGCGGGACCGGCCGTGAGTGCAAACGAGGTCGCCGAGGTGTCATTGCTGGATATCCTGATCATTCTGGCTGAACGAAAACGCCTCATCCTGTGGATTACGGGGGCGTTTGCCGTCATCGCCATCGTCACCTCTTTATTGCTTCCCAAGAGCTACACCGCAACCGTAACCCTGCTTCCTCCTCAGCAGAACTCCTCCCTCGGAGCGGGATTGGCTGCGCAGCTTGGGAGCCTGGGAAGCATGGCTTCGCTTGCGACTGGGGGCCTGGGTATAAAGAACCCCAATGATATGTATGTCTCCATGCTCAAGAGCCGTACCGTCGAGGATGCGATGGTGCAACGATTTGGGCTGATGCAGGAGTACCGCTCGAAATTTCCGTCCGATGCGCGCCACACATTTGAGCACCGCACCGTCATAGATGGCTCGGGCAAAGACGGCTTGATACACATTGCTATCCAGGATCGCGATCCGAATCGTGCGGCGGAACTCGCGAACGGGTATATCAACGCGTTCCGGGCGCTATCCGAACATCTGGCGATCACAGAGGCTTCGCAGCGGAGGCTGTTTTTTGAACAGCAGCTTGAACAGGCAAAGGACAATCTTGCCAAGGCTGAAGAGGCAATGAAGGTGACCGAGCAAAAGACGGGAATGATCCAACTGGATAGCCAAGCCCGGGCATTGATCGAGTCAGCGGCTGCTCTCCGTGCCCAGATCGCGGCAAAGGAAGTCCAGATCCAATCGTTGCGAACATTCGCCACAAGTGAGAATTCCCAGTTGATTCAAGCTCAAGGGGAGTTGGACGGGATGCGCACGCAGTTAGCGAAACTTGGCGGCAGTGAAGATGGGTCGGACACCGCCCTGATGGTGCCGAAAGGCAGAGTTCCAGAGGCGGGGCTCGAATACATCCGCAAACTTCGGGATGTTAAGTACCAGGAGACGATCTTCGAAATTCTTGCCCGACAATTCGAGATGGCGAAGCTGGATGAGGCCAAGCAAGGCGCATTGATTCAAGTGGTGGATGCAGCCATTCCACCCGACAGGCGATCGTTCCCCAAGCGCGCTCTCATTGTCATAGGAGCCACAATATTAGGACTTTTTGTCGGTGTCTTCGTCGTATTATTCAGGGCCGGATATGAGCGGGTTAAGAAAGACTCGAATACCGGTCCGAAGCTACAGATTTTCCGGCGCGCCCTCTCGTTCAAGAGATGACCGCGAGGAACAGCGAATCGGGTAAAACGGACGATTCAGACAGCTGTCCATCCACCATCTATTGTGATCGCCTGCCCTGTCATAAAGCTTGATGCATCGGAAGCCAGGAACAGCAGAGCCCCTGCAAGTTCGTTCGGTCGGCCGATTCGCCCCAGGCAAGTAAAGCCTTTGAGGCGCTTCAAAAATGGACTGTCCTCTTGCACTGCATTGGCTCCCCCAACATCTTCTGTGTTGGAGAAGGGGCCGGGAAGAATTGCGTTTGCCCGAATGCCATGCGATCCCCAGAAGGATGCAACGTAGCGCGTAAAGCTAAGAAGAGCGGCCTTAGACGCGGAATAGCCGGGCGGATTGATGAATTCTGTCCCTGCATAGAGTTCGGGCCTTGGCGCCACGAGCGCATACATCGTGGAGATATTGATGATGCTACCCGATCGTTGAAGCTTCATCCTGGCGCCCAGTTTTTGTGTGGTGAGCGCGGCCCAATAGACGCCGCCAGTCAGATTGCGCATCCAGGTATCCAGGCTCGCATCTTCAAGGGAGCCCTCCGGGACATTGAATCCGGTGGACGGACCCAATTCGTGAGCGTTATTCACCAACACGTCAATGGTTGTTTCCTCGGCGGCGATCCGATCCAGGATCTGGCTCAATGCCGGGATGTCGTACATATCGACCCGGTGAATAGCTATGCGATCGGCGCCATACTCTTTGCCCCATGCATCCGCTTCGCGCAGCAGGCGCTCCGAGCGTCCGAGCGCTACGACCCGCGCGCCATTCGCCAACAGCGTGCTAACAAACGTGCGCCCCAGAAAGCCTGACGCCCCGGTAATCACGACTGTTCTGCCAGTTACTGAAAAGACTTCCGAGCTTCGCAAATGCGATGAGTTTAAAGGCAACTTCGCCCCCCGTCGATCACCAGATTGGTCCCCGTCATGTACGAAGAAGCATCGGAGCACAGAAATAGAATGGCACCCTGGTACTCATTTTTGTGCGCCATCCGTTCCAGCGGGATCAACTGTTTCAACCGGCTCAGGAACACCTCGGGTTGATCATTGAATACACCCCCCGGAGAGATGGCGTTAACGCGAATGTTGGATGCGCTCCAGTAGGTGGCCAGATATCGCGTAAGCCCCAATAGCCCGGTTTTGACAACGGAGTAGGTAACCGGCTTTACAGGCTGTTGATCTTCTGGGAGTCCGTCCACGCGATACAGCCGCTGGTCAGGCGCAATGACTGCGAGGTCGGAGGCCACATTGACGATCACTCCCGATTTGCGCTTCGCCATTTCCGTGCCAAAGATGCGGCTGCAAAGAAATGCGCCGGTAAGGCCGACACGGATGTCGGCATCCCAGACATCCAGAGGGAAGTTCTCGAGCCGCGACCACGTTGCATTACCGTTTTCCACCTTGGGATTGTTGGCTGCATTGTTAATGAGTATGTCGATACGGCCGAATTTCTCGAGGATCTTCGCGCAGGTTTGTTGAAGGGATGCTTCACTCGTGATGTCGCTCGGAATCCCCATGCATTCTGATCCGCACTGGTCAGAAAGCTCTCTTGCGCGCATAGCCGGATCAGCGACGATCAGATCGAGCAACACGACATGCGCACCGGCCGACGCGAGTGCTGCGCCATGATAGTAGCCGAGTAATCCTGCGCCGCCGGTAACGATAGCCACTCGACCGGTCAAGTCAAAAAGCGCCGGGATTCTGCTCGCAGCTGAATCCGTTACAACCCTTTGCTCCGACATTAAACTCTCCGCGTCTGACCGCCGTCGATGATGTAGCATTGCCCCGTTGCAAAACTGCTGACGGGCGAAACCATGTAAGCCGCCAGGTCGGCGATCTCTTCCGGCGTGCCGAATCGCTTTTGCGGAACCTCCGTAGAAATATACTTTTCGACTTCCTCGCGACGATCCTGAAGATGGCGTTCCCAAGATCCTCCAGGGAAGAGCACATTTCCGGGCGCGATGCAGTTTACGCGGATGCCAACGGCGGCAACGGCTCGCGAAAGATTCTTGCTGTAATTGACAAGAGCAGCCTTGGCCGCGCTGTACGGCAGCGGAGCCGAGCTTGCTTCAACGGCCACAATGGATGCGACAAACAAAATGTTGCCTCCGCGAGGCTGCAAATAGGGAATACATGCCTGTGCCAAACGGACGCTGCCAAAGAAGTTCAGGTTGAATAGACGTTCCCATTCCCCTGGGTCTTGCTTCCACCCGGGCGTCCCTCGGCCGCTTCCAAGGTTTGCAATGAGTATGTCCACGCCACCCCAGAGGCGCTCAACACTTTTGAGAGCGGCATCGATGACCGAAACGTCCGTCAAGTCTCCAGAAACGCAACGCACCCGATCGCCGAATTGATGCTGTAAAGACTGGTTGGCCTCTTCGAGTGCGGTGCGATCGCGGCCGGTGATGCATACCCGGCATCCTTCCCGAAGGAGTGCCGTCGCGATGGCCTTTCCGATCCCTCGAGAGGAACCAGCTACGAATGCGACACGATCTGTGAGTTGAAGGTTCACGATATCAACTCCAATGATGGCGGACAAAATCAGCCTGCCGCTTTATCCAGTTGACTTCATCCCCGGCTTCTCCACGCGCAACCTGCAGGGTGAATCCCCCGGAATAGCCAATGGCGCGGATGCATGCAAAGATATCTTCGAAGTCCGCGCTGCCTTCGCCCAGAGGCTTGGTTTCGACGCTCCCGTCCGGTTTCCGCAAGCGATCTTTGATGTGGATGCTGCCGATGCGATCGCCATAAGCAGCGAACTCATCTTTGGCAACAAATCCCAACCCCGAACTGTTTCCAGTATCGTAGTTCACCCTGACCATCGAATGCGGGACGCGTTTCAGAAAATCGGCGAATTCCGCGGGGCCGAAGTCGGCTTCCAGATGCATTTCAACCCCGGTATCCTCGGCAATAGGGAGCGCACGTTCCAGGATGCGAACGACGATGTCCTTTTCTTCCCGTGTCTTGATGGAGGATGCATCGACGAATGGGAGGACGACGCGCGACGCGCCAATCTGCTTGCCCCAACGAAGCATGCCATGGAGAACCCGCTCCCGTTCCCGACGGTCCTTTTCAGCGCAACGGACGAGCGGGAAATCCATCAACCAGTCAGCGCAGATCGCCGGCGTTCCAACTTCATACCGCGCCTTGAGCGCGTTCAACTCCGCAATGCCATCTGAAGAGGAAATGGGGTTCGCGGTGGCCCCATACTCGTCGTAGATCCACTCGATGTAACTGATCCCGGCTTCTCGAGCCCGGGCGATTTCCGCACTCCAGGATAGCCGAGGAAAAGATTGGAAGCGACCCTCTTCCGGCGGGCTTAAGCGCCCCTGCATCACTCCAAAAACGGGTTGCATGCGTTCTCCTACTCGGGCAAAGGTTCAATAATCATGTTCGCCAGAAACTCGTCCCGGGGAAGAAAGGGGAATAGATCCTCAAGCGGTTTTGAAACGAAGGTTCCGTCGGGGCGTTGATAAGACTGCAAGCGCGGGGCGCGCACCTCGTCCGGCAGCACACGAACATCACACACGACCGGGCCTTCCATATCCAGAACGCGCCGCACTTCGGCATGGAGGTCCTCCTGATTCCGAATGACAGCCACATTTAGACCAAACGCCGCGCCAACTGTCGAAAGGTCGGGAATCGTGAGTCCGCTGTTCTTGTCTGCCCCGATCTTCGCTTCACCAAAGTAGGCTTTTTGCGATGCTCGAATCGAAGCGTAACCATCGTTGTTCAGCACGAAGAACTTGATTGGCAAACGCAGACGGCGGATGGTCTCCAATTCCTGGATGTTGAACATGAAACCGCCGTCTCCATCGACAGCGATGACATCGCGCCCGGGATTCGCTACCGAAACTGCGATGGCCATTGGAATTGCGTATCCCATTGCTCCCAGACCGGCCGTATGAAACAGGCGCTGTGAATGCAAGGTGGGACAAGCCAGCAAATAGATCTCGATTGCTGAACCGGAGTTACCGACAACGAGCATGTCTTGCGGCTTGACTTCAGCCCCGATTACCTCTGCAAGGTGGAATATCGAAACCGGCCCCTCTGGCTTACGGTGTTCGTCAGTGACGACGGGGTAACGTGTTTTCCAGTCAGCGCAGCGGCTGTTCCATGAGGAAAAACTTTTGAGTTGGATCGCCTGACGATGGGCCAAAAGCCGCCCCAGAAATACTTTGGCGTCGACACAAATGGGCTGTTGCACATAAGGCTGGAGCTTGTTCAGCTCTGCTTGATCAATATCGACAACCGCTTTGTGGGCTCCGCGAGCGAGATTCTGCGGAGCATAGCCGGTGATTGCGAAATCCAGGCGGACGCCGATGGTCAATAGAAAGTCTGCATTCTGCAACGCGAAATTGGCTCCGCGCGCTGCAACCGAACCAGGCCGCCCCACATAGGTTGGATCATCGCTGGGCACCAGGTCGGCGGCACACCATGTAGCGACCGTCGGAATCCCGAGCAACTTCCGGAGTTCCTGGAACTCCTTCTCCGCGTGCGCAAGTCGTATCCCATTTCCCGCAAACAGCAGAGGGCGCTCGGCACGATTCAAGTGCTCGATAAGGCGTCCAACCTCGTCATCAAGATCGCCGTCCGCGGTCAAGAGCCCAAATTCGGATGGATCGAAGCCTCGCAACGCCGATACATCCTCAATCGGAGAAGCCTGCACATCCAGAGGAATATCGATCCAGACCGGGCCGGGACGTCCCGTCATGGCCAGGTAGACAGCTTTCTCAAGGTGATAGCGAATCTCAAAAGGGTCGAGAACCGTCACCGCATACTTGGTAATCGGCTTTACGATCGAGACGATGTCCACCTCTTGCACTCCAAGCTGACGCATACCGAGTGGACGCCCGTCGTGATCGAACATGCGATCTGGCCGCTTCACCTGGCCTGAAAGAAACAGCGTCGGAGTTGAATCCAGCCAGGCCCCGGCAACCCCGGTAACTGCGTTGGTGCCGCCGGGACCGGTGGTGACCATGCAAACACCCAGATGATTGGTCGCTTTCGCGTATCCTTCGGCGCAAATGGCACTCGCCTGCTCATGAGAGTTGCACACCGGTTCAATTCTGGTTTCCATGGCAAGGGATTGGTTGAGATGCATGGCGCCGCCACCCGTTACCAGGAACACATGCTTCACGCCCTGATCGGCGATAAAGCGCAAAACATAATCAGAAAGTTTCATGGTTAACTCGTCGAGTGTTTCTGAAAGGATCGTTCAATGATCCGACGACCGGGAAAAGACAGTCATGGAATCGAGGCCGCGAGCAGCAAACAGTGTATCGATCAACTCGCGAACAGCTCCGTTTCCGCCGGTGAATTTTGAAGTGAAATTGACGCAGGCGAGGACATCCCTGGCGGCATTGGCAGGTGAGGCGGAAAAGCCCGCGATCTGAATGGCGGGAAGATCGTTGATGTCATCTCCCACGTAACAGATCTCCGCCAATCCGATGCCTGTTGCGGATGCGAAATCACGCAGGGCACCAGCTTTATCGCGGCAACCTTTGGCCACGTGCCGGATGTGCATCTTCTCTGCATAGCGGTCAACGAGCGGACTATTCTCGCCGGAAATGAGAGCCAATTCCAGTCCCGCACGGCGCGCTAGCGAAACTCCCATGATGTCGGCGAAACAGAAGCGCTTCCATTCCTCGCCGTTGGGACCCCACCAGGTTCCCCCATCCGTGAGCACCCCATCCACATCCATGGCGATGGCTCGGATTCTGTTCAGGCCATCGCCTTTTCCAGAACTTGTTTCACCCATGCCCGTTTATACCGCGGCGCCGACGCGGCGAAGTTTCTTGATGATCGGGACTTCGCGTTCGTACACACGCTTGATGCCGTCACCTTTGGATTGCTCCCACAGGCGAACGTCTCGCACTAACCTGGTGATCCCGTTGGGCTCCAGCGACGCCGCCTGGTCTGACCCCCACATGGCGCGGTCCATCGTGATGTGGCGTTCAATAGAGCAGGCGCCCAGAGCCGCTGTACACACGCTGGTTGGGATTCCGGTCTCGTGCCCGGAATACCCAACAGGAACGTCATATCGCGCCGCCATGGTTGGGATAGAGCGCAGGTTCAGCTCATCGTAATTGGCTGGATAGGTGCTGGTAGTGTGCATCAGGATGAGGTCGGTCTTGCCCAACACTTCAACGGCATGATCAATTTCGCTGTACGTGCTCATGCCGGTCGAAAGAATGATTGGCTTCCCCGTCTTGCGAATATGCCTCAAAAGGTGATCGTCAGTGAGGGACGCTGACGCGATCTTGTAGACCGGCGGCCCAAACTGCTCGAGGAAGTCCACTGAGCCTTCATCCCAGGGTGACGCGAACCATGTCATCTTCACCGACTTGCAGAATGCATCGATCTCCTGATACTCCTCCAGTTCGAACTCCAGCCCGTATTTCAAGTCGCCGTTCGTAGGACCAAATGGGTTTTCCCTCGGCTTGGCGAGTTCCTCTGCGGTATAGACCACGTCGATGGTGCGTTTCTGGAACTTTACCGCGTCGCATCCGGCACCGACCGCGATGCTGATGAGACGCTTGGCGAGATCAATATCGCCGTTGTGGTTGATTCCTATCTCCGCAATAATGAAACACGGATGGTCCTCACCGACCAATCTGTCGCCAATCTTGACCGCACGCATACAACTACTCCTCGGGATGCATCTGAAACAAGCCAAGTCAACGCGAAAAAACGTCTTAGCACGTTAACGCGGCATGTTCGAAGTCAGTGAAGAGTGTAGCAGAAAAAGCCCCTTCCAAGTCTTGTTGACGGCTCTTCAAGGCTGCAGCAGACCCCTATCCAGCGACACAAAACGAAGGCCGAGTGCAGCCCACTGGCCTGCTTTGGAAAGGCCGGAATGCACGACCGGGGACCATACTCGCGGAGGTGCCCTCGCGGGAATAACCGGCGCCATTTGTCGCGGTTAGATTTAAGCTTGCTGGGTGAGACCTCTCTCTCGAAAAGATCTCGAAAACATCTGCTTACACACCCGCACCCTATGGGAAAGAGCCCGCGGCAAGCGCATTTTTCTCACCGGCGCAACGGGCTTTTTCGGGCCCTGGCTATTGGAAAGCCTCTCGTACTGCAACCGGGAACTGAATCTCGATATAAACGCACTCGTGCTATGTCGTGACCCGAAATCAGTGGCTCGGCGGCTTCCGCATCTCATGGACGACAAGTCCATTCAGTTCGTTGCCGGAGACGTGCGCAGTTTCGATTTCCCTGACGGAGAATGCGAATTCGTCATTCATGCTGCCGCTCCCAGTTCCGGAGCCGATGCTGTTCCCTCGCTTGGCCTCATCAGCACGATGGTGAACGGCTTGGAACGGGTTCTTGCCTTCGCAAAAGCATGTCACACAAAAGCATTTCTCTTTGTAAGTTCCGGCGCTGTCTATGGACCACAACCAGAACGCTTGAGCCACATCCCAGAGAGCTATTTAGGAGGTCCGGACTGGCTCAATCCCAACGCTGCCTATGCGGAGGGAAAGCGAGTCTCCGAACAAATGTGCGCACTCTGCGCTCGCGATTCAGATATCCAGTTCGCTATTGCACGCTGCTTTGCATTTGTTGGCCCTCATCTTCCGCTTGACCAGCACTTCGCCATCGGAAACTTCATCGGGGATGCACTGGCCGGCAGGAATCTCGCCATCCGGGGCGACGGCACGCCAATGCGCTCGTATCTTTACACTGCCGACCTGGCTATCTGGCTCTGGACGCTGCTGCTCTCTCCCTCCGAGCCGAACCGCGAGCCGAGAGTAATCAATGTTGGATCGGCTGAGTCAGTCAGTATCGCGGGTCTCGCGAGTTTGGTGATCGAGGAACTCAATCCGTCTCTGCGTGTGGAAATCGCTCTGCAAGCCGCTCCCAATGCGCCGCTGCTGCAGTATGTTCCTGAAGTCAAAAGGGCGGAGACCCTGCTGCAACTGCGTCCAACCGTCAGCCTCCGCGAAGCAATCCGTCGCACAGCGGACTGGTATCGCTAGACTTCCATTGTGGGGATATTTTGATTCAGCAAGGCCGGCACGGTGGTCCGTCCATTTGCTACAAAGCTCGACGATAGCGGCGAATGCTCACGATGCTGCGAGTGACGTCTCCACATCCGAAGCACAGATGCTCAGTTCGATCCAGTCGCACAGCATGTGTCCGCACAGGATGTGACCCTCCTGAATGCGCGCGGTATCGGTTGAATCGATACGAAGCACCAGGTCAGCTAGCACTGCCATATCGCCGCCCGACGCACCCGTAAGTGCCACTGTGACAGCGCCAAGCTTTCGGGCGGTCACCAGCGCAGCGCATACATTTCTGCTGTTGCCCGATGTGGAGATTCCCACGACGACATCGCCGGAATTGCAGATAGCTTCCACCTGGCGCTGAAACACCTTTTCATAACCGTAGTCGTTTCCGATCGCAGTCAGGATCGACGTATCCGTCGTCAGCGCAATCGAAGGCAGGCCGCGGCGTTCGCGACGGAAGCGCCCCATCAACTCTGCGGCAAGGTGCTGGCAATCGGCGGCGCTCCCGCCGTTTCCGCACCAAAGCACCTTCTTCCCCGCATGAACCGCCTGGCTCATGGCTGCACCTATCTTTTCGAGCTGGTCTCGCTGGCGATCCAGCGCCTGAATGACTGCGAGGTGCTCGGCGATCGCGTGCTTGTAAACACTGGATGGATCGGGAAGAGATGACATGCTGCTCCTTTGTAAACCTCTCACCGCAGAACGGGGAACGCTGAACTATCGAGGCTTGAATCAGGATTAGAGCCGAGAGGTCGAGAAACGGAATCCGAAACGAATTCTGTGATGGTACTTGCCACAAAATCGAGCATGGCAGGGGTCAAGCCGGGATACACGCCTACCCAGAAGACATTGTTCATGACGTAATCCGTGTTGGCCAGATGGCCAACGCAGCGCGTTTCCGAATCTTCGTATGCAGGCTGGCGAAGAAGATTCCCACCGAACAACAGACGCGTTCCAATCTTCCTGGCTTCCAGCGCGCGGATCAACTGTTCGCGCGTGAAGGGTGCGCCTTCCCGCACGCCGATAGGGAAACCAAACCACGACGGATCTGACCCCGGCGTAGCTTCAGGCAGCAACAGATGAGCTTCCAGTGGCTTCAGCGCAGCATGCAAACGACGAAAATTCTCCTTGCGACGCCCCACAAAATGCGGCAGCTTTTTAATCTGCGAGGCACCGAGGGCCGCCTGCATATCCGTAGCCTTCAAGTTGTAACCGATATGGGAGTAGGTGTACTTGTGGTCGTACCCGCAAGGCAGACGGCCAAGTTGCCAGTCAAATCGCTTTCCGCAGGTGTTGTCCTTACCGGGATCGCACCAGCAGTCGCGGCCCCAGTCGCGAAACGATTCGATAAGAACCTGCAAGCTGGGCTGGTCGGTAAGCACTGCTCCTCCCTCACCCATGGTGATGTGGTGCGCGGGATAAAAGCTGCATGTGGCGATGTCCCCGAAGGTGCCAACGTGACGCCCCTTCCACATGGAACCAAGGGCATCGCAGCAATCCTCGATCAGCCAGAGATTGTACTTGCGCACAAACTCCATTACGGCATCCAGATCGAAAACATTCCCCAGTGTATGCGCGATGACTACCGCGCGAGTCTTGTCGCTGCGGGCGGCTTCAAGTTGCGTGACGTCGATCTCATACCCAGGGACCGTGACGTCGACAAAGACGGGAACGAGGCGATTCTGGATGATTGGATTCAAGGTCGTCGGGAACCCAGCCGCAACCGTGATCACTTCATCCCCGGGTTTCAAGCGCCTGTCTCCGAGTTTGGGAGATGTGAGTGCGCTTACTGCAACCAGATTTGCGGATGAGCCTGAGTTGACGAGAGATGCGCTGCGGACACCGACGAAGCGCGCCAGTTTGCGCTCGAAATCCTCTGCGAATCGACCCGTCGTAAACCACGCGTCCAGAGCGGAGTCAACCACCGCACCAATGTCTTCGCCGTCGATTACTTTGCCTGAAACGGGAACAGGAGACTGACCTGGGATGAACTCCTCAAGGGATCTGGTTTCCTGGGAGTATTGCGTGCATAAATCAAGTATTTGCCGCCGAATTTGTATGGCTCGCTCGGTCATGGTCCCGTAAGACCAGAATACACAAAATGGGACTTTGAGGCATAGTATACTGGGCCAATAAACATGGTTCCGCTCACAGTCAGATTCAGCTCATTTAGGGAGTAGGCGTGGGTTCGTACATTATGAGGCAAAGATGAAAGCGGTCATTCTGGCGGGTGGTTTGGGAACCCGTCTCAGTGAAGAAACTGACACACGCCCGAAACCGATGGTTGAAGTTGGCGGAAGACCGATACTCTGGCATATTCTCAAGATTTATTCCCATTATGGCATCAACGATTTCATCATCTGTTGCGGATACAAGGGTTACCTCATAAAGGAATACTTCGCGAACTACTTCCTTCATATGTCCGATGTCACCTTTGACATGCGGCAAAATCGCATGGAAGTCCATCAGAGTGTGGCGGAACCCTGGCATGTGACGCTTGTCGACACAGGTGACAATGCAGGCACAGGCGGCCGCCTGAGGAAGGTATCGGACTATCTAAAAGGAGAAGATGCGTTCTGCATGACGTACGGGGACGGTGTAAGCAGTGTCGATATCGCAGCAAGCATCGCCTTCCATCGCCGGCACGGAAAACTTGTGACCGTGACTGCCGTGCAACCCCCTGCCCGATTCGGCGGCCTCGACATTGATGGCACGACCATCCGCGAATTCCAGGAAAAGCCCAAGGGCGAGGGTGGTTGGATCAATGGCGGCTTTTTTGTTCTCTCCCCGGAAGTAATCAACGAAATCACCGATGACCGCTGGATGTTTGAACGAGAGCCGATTCAGAGTCTCACAGCAAAGGGTCAGGTGGAGGCATTCTTCCATAAGGGGTTCTGGCAGCCAATGGACACCCTTCGGGACAAACAGAGGCTCGAAGAGCTTTGGGCTGGCGGGAGGGCGCCGTGGAAGACCTGGTAAACCCCTGGACGGGGCTGCGCGTCTTTCTAACGGGTCATACTGGTTTCAAGGGAAGTTGGCTAGCTCTATGGCTGGCTCGTAAGGGAGCGCAGGTTCGTGGATATGCGCTCGATCCGCCTACTGAACCCAACTTGTTTACGCTCGCATCCGTGGATCGGGTTATCGAAGATGAACGCGGCGATATTCGCGATCACGCATCGTTGGCAGCTTCGCTCACCGCGTTTAACCCCGACGTTGTCTTCCACATGGCGGCGCAGCCTTTGGTGCGACGTTCGTATGCCGATCCTCTCGGCACCTACGCCAGCAATGTGATGGGGACCGCTCACCTCCTCGAGGCAGTTCGCAAGTGCTCCGGCGTTCGAGCCGTCCTGTCTGTCACGACAGACAAGTGTTATCTGAACCAAGAGTGGGTCTGGCCGTACCGCGAAACCGACCCTCTCGGGGGCTACGACCCCTACGCTTCAAGCAAGGCATGCGCGGAAATCGTAAGCGCAGCGTACCGCAGTTCTTTCTTCCCGCCGGACAAAATCAATGAACATCACGTTGCCCTCGCCACCGCACGTGCAGGCAATGTTATCGGCGGGGGGGACTGGTCGGAAGATCGACTTATTCCCGATCTGATCAGAGGATTTCAGGCTGGTGAGCAGGTACTCATTCGCAACCCGCATGCCATTCGTCCATGGCAGCATGTGCTTGACCCATTGCATGGATACCTGATGTTGGCGGAGCAACTCCTGACGGGAGCGCCACAGTTCTCCTCGGCATTCAACTTCGGGCCTGCGGAAGGAGATTCCTGGCCAGTGGGGAAGATTGCGGATGTACTTGCGAGAACCTGGGGACAGGGCGCCTCGTGGGCGAAAGATGGCGCCGCAAATCCGCACGAAGCTCGAACCTTGAGAATTGATGCCAGCAAGGCTCGCGCCGAACTTGGATGGCGGCCCTTGCTCAATATCGATACTGCATTGAAATGGACCATAGACTGGTACAGGACTGCAAAAGCCCATGCCGACATGCAGGCCGAGACTCACAATCAGATCGCTGCCTACGAGATGCTCATTGGTAAAGATCTGGCCTCCTGCCGATAGCGCTCATGTTCGTGCGGCTCATGCTTTCATAAACTTATCATTCTCCTGGGGATTGATCAGACGTGCATGCAACTTCAAATGAGGATCGACGGACAGCTTTGACGCCGGAGGCTGACAACCCCGTTGATCCATTGCTCGTGCCTGAGAGCCTTGAAACCACAGGCTCATTCCCTTGGCTGAGTCAGCAGCAGGAGAAAACGAGGAGTTGGCTTCGGGATAGGATCGGAATCGACAAAGCAATCGGCTTCACCATTCTGGGCCGGGGTTGGGCCAGCGTTGCAGGCGTAATCACCGTCGCCCTGATCAGCCGTTTTCTGTCGCCCGCGGAACAAGGCTACTACTATACGTTTGGCAGCCTGATCGCTCTGCAGATTGTTTTTGAACTTGGCTTCTCGCTGGTCATCATGCAGATGGCGAGCCATGAGCGGGCTCATCTTTCGTTCTCCGTCGGCGGTCTCATCGCGGGAGACGCAGTGGCGCATTCCAGGCTTGCATCTGTCCTGCAAAAGACCGTTCGCTGGTACACCAGTGCCGCGGCAATCCTGGCTATATTTCTGCTCACCGCGGGTTCGCATTTCTTTGCCACGCATCAGCATGCTGGCGACAACGTTTCCTGGCATTTTGCCTGGTATGCCGCGGCAATCGCTGCCACACTCACATTTCAACTCGATCCGATCCTCTCCTTTATGGAAGGGTGTGGATTCGTCCCGAATGTGGCACGCCTCCGCTTCGCCCAGGCGATGACGGGAAGTTTGCTCGCGTGGCTGGTACTTGCACTTCATCATGGGTTATTCGCTCCCGCTATGGTCATTGCAGGAAACGCGGGCGGAGCCTGCATCTGGCTGTTTCGGAAGAGACACATATTGCTGCCGCTGCTGCGCCACGAGGCCGGCGAACATCGCATTCTCTGGACCAGGGAAGTATGGCCCTTTCAGTGGCGCATCGCGGTCAGCTGGCTCAGCGGGTACTTCATCTTTCAGTTGTACAACCCGGTCCTCTTTGCTTTTCACGGAGCGGTAGTCGCGGGACAGATGGGCATGTCACTCAGCCTCGCGAATGCGCTTCAGTCCATTGCAATTCCCTGGATCAATACCAAGGCCGCACCGTTTGGCGCGATGATTGCCCGCAAGGAATATGCGCAGTTGGATCGTGTTTTTTTTCAAGCGAGCAGGCAAGCCATCGCCGTGTGTGTTGCGGGCGGGCTGGCTCTATGGGCTGGGGTCGTTTACCTGAATTGGGCGCATCTGCCCATAGCCCACCGGCTCCTGGCCCCCACCACCCTCGGGATTCTGCTCTTGACCGTTCCAATCAACGTCATCGTATTTGCAGAGGCTACTTACCTGCGAGCCCATAAGCAGGAGAAGTTTCTTCTTCCATCCGTTCTTGGAGCAATCCTGGTGGGATCCTCAACCTATTTCCTCGGGAAACCCTACGGCGCTTTCGGAGTCGTCACTGGATCCGTACTGGTGGGGATCTTCATGGGACTCCCACTTGGCACCTATCTATTTATGAAGTACCGGAGGCTCTGGCATGCAGCCTGAGCGTCCGTTGCTAACGATCGCCATACCAACTTACAACCGAAGTGCGTTTCTGGCTCAATTGCTTGACGTGCTGGCACCGCAGCTAGCTAGCCACCGAGGCGGCATCGAACTCCTCATCTCAGACAATGCTTCGCCGGACGAAACTCATGCCCTTGTTGAACGCCTCCGTACCAAGGGACTCGCGTGCAATTATGTTCGAAATCAAACAAATATCGGCGCGGATGCCAATTTCCTGCAATGCTTCAAGCTGGCGCAGGGACAGTACGTCTGGATCGTCGGCGATGACGACATCATTCCGGCTGGCGCACTCGACCGACTACTTCACTTGCTAGGCTCCGGGAATTTCGATCTCGTCTATCTGCGTCCCCTCGAGTTTCGCACGCAGCCAATGACGGAATTTCAACCAGACCCTCGCGGGCGCGGCGCCTTCAGAATTCAGAGCGCGCAAGAATTCTGCCGGCTCGTGGGCAACATGTTCACTCTCACCACCTGCAATATCGTAAATAAACAACGAGTGATGGAATTGGTGCCAGATCTCGATGGTCGGCTGCTTGAGACCAATCTGGTGCACCTGAGCTGGACATATCCGCTGCTAAATAACTTCAGGTGCGGCTTGTACATCTTCGATCGGCTCATCTCGATCAGCGCTGCCAATCGTGGAGGCTACAGCATCTCACGGGTGTTTGGAAAAAACTTCAAACAGGTGACCGACCAGATGCTGGGCTCGGGGTCTTCGCTCGCTCGAATCATGCATCGCGACATTGTCACCAATTGTCTTCCTTTTCTGGTGTTGGAGGTGCGAGGGCAAAGGTTCGGCCAGTTCAACTCGGAGAACTTTCACAGTGAATTGAAGCCGGTCTATGGTCAAATGGGCGCGTATTGGTTCTTCCTGTTCCCGATTACATCGGCTCCCTTGTGGTTCGCGGAGCTTTGGTTTCGGTTCATACGCCGGATAAACTCAATTCGCCCCGCGCTCGATCTCGTGGCATTCCATCTGAAACTACGGAGCCAGGTGAAGTGAAGTCGTCGAGGGTGACATTCCTGCTGCCCGGAGCTGGCATCGTGCCGGTTGGCGGATTCAAAATCGTCTACGAATACGCGAATCGGCTTTCTCGACGAGGACACCGAGTGGTCGTTGTCCATCCTGCCACGAGGGCTATCGATCGCCCCTTTGTCAAAAAACTTAGAGGCACCGGCGTCTTTGCTTTTCGAAGGCTTACTGGCCGCTTTAAACCAACGTCATGGTTTCAGGTTGATCCTTCCGTTCAGCTGATGTGGACGCCTTCCCTTGACAATCGCTACATCCCCGATGGCGACGTCTTCATCGCCACTTCATGGCAAACTGCAGAATGGAGCTTGCGATATTCCCCACAAAAAGGGCGCGGCTTCTACTTGCTCCAAGGCCTGGAAACATGGGATGCGCCGGAAGAACGAGTCTACGCAACCTGGAAACTACCGCTTCAGAAGATCGTGATCGCCCGCTGGCTGGCTAGAGCAGTGGACAGTCGAGGACAGAAAGCCGCCTATATCCCCAATGGTTTGGATTTCGAGGTCTTCAAGATAACGACGCCCATCGCGGACCGCGATCCGCATTCAGTCGCAATGCTGTATCACGATTATGCATGGAAGGGTTCCAGGGACGGCCTCGATGCGCTCCTGCGAGTCAAGGAGGTGGTCCCCGATCTGCGAGTCACGCTCTTCGGTGTTCCAGCACGTCCGCCAAACCTTCCCGAATGGTTCGGATACATACAATGTGCCCCCCAATCGGTGCTACTCGCGGTTTACAACGAATCCGCCATCTTTGTGTCTCCGAGCATCAGCGAAGGCTGGGGATTGCCTGCAACCGAAGCCATGATGTCCGGCTGTGCCGTAGCAGCGACCGACATCGGCGGCCACCAGGAATTCGCGATTCACGAGCGAACAGCTCTTCTAAGTCCTGCGAGCGACAGTGTGCATCTTGCCCACAACATCATCCGCCTTATCCGCGATCCTGCTCTTCGTCTCCGAATCGCAGAAAACGGGCACGAATTCGTGCAGCAGTTTACGTGGGAAAAGGCCGTCACGGCGCTGGAATCACTGCTCCTAGCCGATCCTGCCCAGGACGGCGATATAAATCAGATTGAGGTTCCGACGGATCGATTCCTATGAGAAATCGATGACATGGTTGGACGGACCCGTTTGCCGACTTTAACATTAGTTTGGCTCTGCAATCTGGACAGCATTGGTATTGCAGAATACTCAACAGGTTCGGGCCCATACTCAATGAAACGCTACTAATGAATCAGGCGGCCTGGTTTTGATCGATCCTACGAAGATCCTCTCTGCGCGCTTCCGGTTCAGTTCCTGGATCGTAGGGGTTACTCTGCTCGCATATTTCTGCGCGTCGTTTTGCCTCTATTTCCAGTGGGTCGCTCCATCTCTCAATGGCGACAGTCAGGTTCACATTGGCGCAGACTCAGCCACCTATATCGGTTTTGCCGAGTCGCTGCGTAGTGGGCGTCCGGACCCACTTGTCATTGCTGCGCTTTCAACTTTCCCTAACACGTTGTGGTCTCCGGTTCTCATTGCACTCGTCCTCAAAAGCACGTTCGCCATGGTCGTGGCTAACTATGTGGCATTTATTGCCGCGATCCTTCTGCTGAAGAAGAGCTTCTCGTTCTCCATGAGCGGCTTTCTCATGCTGATGCTGCTGAACGCGACGACCACCGTAAGCCTGCTTTCGGTGAACAAGGAGATCATCGATCTTCTCGTCGTTTCGATTTTCCTATTCGGATATCGCAGGCACCGCACTTCCGTGATTCTGCTGGCCCTTTTTCTGGCGCTCTTGAATCGCTTTGAACTCGCCCTGGTCATGCTCCTCTTCCTGGCAGCTCAAAGTTCGTTCAATCCATTGCGGCGAAGGCGCGTTGCGACTCTCGTTGTGTTAACCCTCGTTCTCAGCGTGATGCTGCCGCTAGTGGCTTCACAGAATCTGGCTAACAGATTTGAGGAAGCGAGTGCGGGTGGGGTTGTTGTCGTGCTCGACGGCTTGGAGATGCACTATCTCTTTGCGGTTTCCGTGATTCCGAAGGTCGCGGAGAACTTCTTCGGGATGCTCGTGAACCCGAGCAGTTGGGGAGCTTTTTCCGAGAGCCTGGATATCGCCAATTCCTATGTTCTCGTTTCCAATAATCTGGCCACGCTATTCGTGGTCATCGTCCTCGCCAGTCGGCGCTCATTTACGACGAGATCGGAAATTATGTATTTCGCCTTTTTCGGTTGCATCATCATGTCGATTTCCTTAGTCATACAACCCAGATACTTCTATTTCGTCTATGTCCTCCTGTGTCTTCAGGCCGCTCATCCTAAGCGCTCCAGGTCTGCGGTCGGCGTACCCTCAGACCATCAGTTGGAGGGTGCGCATGGTTGAAGAGAGACTGGCCGGACTCAACGATAGCGCATCGGTCATTCTCGCGACAATCGTCCTCTATAGAATGCAGTTCGGCGAATCCGCCGCGTGCAAATCAATTCAGCAGGCAGTTTCCAATATTGCCCCAAAACAAAACAGAACTCGTGTATTCATCTTTGACAACACCCCCGGAACAAGCGATCCCGGCCCATTGCCCGAGGGAATGCAATACGAGGCATCCGGGCAAAACGCGGGGCTGGCAGAGGCATACAACAGGGCTCTGGATAAGGCGCAACAACTCAGATGTCCGTGGCTGTTGCTTCTGGATCAGGACACAGTTCTGCCCGAGAATTTCCTCGAATCGCTTTTGGGGAAACTGAAAGAACACGAGGCGAATACGGAGATTGTTGCTGTGGTCCCCATCGTCAGGAGCGGGGGCGTTGTAGTGTCGCCAAAGAGAGTTGGGTTTTTGGGGCTAAATACGTTTGCGGAAAATCCGCAGGGAATACAGGACGCCGAGATCGCATCCATCAATTCGGGAACCGCAATTCGGTGCGACTTTGTCCGGTCGATTGGAGGGTTCAACCGCGCCTACTGGCTTGATTACCTGGATCATTGGCTGTTCCGGCAGATCTATGCAACAGGGAAAAAGGCCGTGGTCTCGAACTGTTTTCTTGAACACAGCCTCTCGGTGCAGGACTATCGGCGGAATATCAGTTTGACCCGTTATCGCAGCATTCTTGCCGGCGAATCCGCATTCATGACGACACATAAGTCGAAGCTTCAAATTCCGTTTTATTTGCTGCGGCTTGTGGCCAGGTCTATAAAATTGGCGATCCAGGGGCAGCCAGACCTGGCCTTGTTGACAGTGAAGATGATTGCTAAAATTGCGAGGCATCCCACGCGTTCTCTTGAAGAAGCTGCGATGAGCCCGGATCCAGTTAGCGACCAAATAGAAGACGCGGCCTCATGAAGATTTCCGTTTGTATGGCCACATACAATGGCGCGCGGTTTATCCACGAGCAACTTGCATCCATTCTGACTCAACTGGATAGCGACGACGAGATTATTCTTGTCGATGATGCCTCAACGGACGCGACTGTCTTCATAGCTGAAGGGTTTTCCGATAAACGGATTCGCGTCCTGAGACAGACGCACAATTGCGGAGTCCTCAAGACGTTTGAACGGACACTCAGGGAAGCTGCGGGTGACATCATTTTTCTTGCCGACCAGGACGATGTTTGGCGCGGAGATAAGGTAGCAAAGGTCAAGCGCGTGTTTCAGACACATGCCGATTTGTCATTGGTGCTAAGCGATTGCGCGATCATAGATGCGATGGGCGAGGTTGTTGCAACGACACGATTCAAGTCGGGCAAGTTTCACCCTGGAGCTCTGCACAATATTGTGCGCAATAGCTATTTGGGATGTTCTATGGCCTTTCGTCGACCAATACTGGAATATTGTCTGCCATTCCCGGTTGACATACCGATGCATGACATGTGGATCGGCATATTGAACCAGCTCGTCAGCAAAAACGGATATATAGACGAACCGTTGATGTCTTACCGCCGGCACGACAGGAACAGCTCTCCGGAGAAGCACGCACCGGTTGCGCAGATGATTCGCTGGAGATTGGCTCTCGTCAAGAATTTGATTTTGCGTTATCGGCAAGCCGCGCTCTTCAGGAGACAGATTTCAGCGAATCGCTCTCTGTGAGGTTTTGTTGAATCGCCTGTGCGCGAGACAAGCGGGCCGGGTGGCTGATCGCGCTACAGCGGATGCTCAACACACAGCGAGTCTCGATTCCAATTCGCTGCAGTTGGATGGCAATAGCACAAGCTTGAGACCTAATTCGATAAGTCTCAGGGAAACGAGACGCGAGCGCTCTATATAATGGAATTCTCATGCCACATAGGGTCTCCCAAGAACCGACACCCGCGCGTTCACTCGTTTCCCAGACCTTAAGACCAATTGACGTACGGACTCCGTCGTGCATTTTCTTCTAGTGAACCGATATTTTGGCGGTGGTTCAGTTCCCACCGGACGGATGCTTCTGGACGTTTCCCTGCATCTGTGTCGGCAAGGTCATACTGTTACGGTTATCGCCTCAACCAGCCGCTATGTAAAATCCGAAGTTCCGCTGGCGAAGAATCCAGACCAAGTCAAGATTCGATGGCTCACTGAAATTGGCCCTGGGCGCTTGGCCGGTTGGATAGGGTTTTGGTTCAAAGTTGCATTCATTTTACCGACGACATCCTGGGATAGGTGCGTCTTGCTGACCGATCCGCCATTCCTTCCCTTTGCCGCCCGTTTGGCCAGATTTTTTACAGGGCGGCAGCGACGATATTACTGGTGGACTATGGACCTTTATCCCGAAGCGTTGGTGGCGGCGGGCATGATCTCACAACGCAATCCATTGGGGCTTTGCTTGCGATGGCTAAATGACTTGGGATTAGGTGCGATGAACGGAGTTGTTGCGCTGGGTCCGCGTCAGCAGCAACGACTTCAGACCTACAAGGAATGGAACAATGTAGCCGATTCTAGCGTGGTGATTCCTCCCTGGGATACCCGTCCCATTCGGCGCACATCTCCTGAAGAAAACGTTGTTGTAAAACAGTTCGGATGGCAGGGACGAAAAATTGCTCTCTACTCCGGAAATCTTGGGCAGGGGCATTTATTTCAGGAATTTGTAAACGCTGCGCGGTGGTTTTACGAGGGCCGGCGTGACGACTGGGTCTTTGCCTTTTTTATTCGTGGCGAGAATCGAAGAGATTTGGAGGTCATCGCGAAAGACTTGCCTAACATTCGCGTGCTTGATTATCTGTCCGATGATATGACAGCGGACCTTCTTTGGGCGGCCACTGTTCATCTGATAAGCATGAAATCCGGCTGGGAAGGAGTCATTGTGCCAAGCAAGCTTTATGGTGCATTGCAAACTACGGCGCCGATCCTTTTCATCGGTCCGGAAGATTCTGACACCGCAACAGAAATCCTTCGATTAAAACGGGGCCTGACGCTTGCACCAAACACATCGGGCGATACAGTGGCGCGGGTATTAGAAGAGCTTGCGCGATCTTCTTGGAGACAAGAGCCGTTTTTCGATGACGGCAACTCCCGGAGGGTGGCAGAATTCATTACTCGTTGAGCTAAGGCAATCGAACACGAAAGTACGGATTTAGTTACGACACAGTGAGCTTGCCCTTAAAATGCATATCCCATAGCGAGTTAGTCCGGACGAGATGAATTCGTCTCGCCGCAGTCCTGGAGACGGTGGGAATGTAGAAATCGGCTTCATGCATTTCCAAGCTCGGTGGGAAGGGCGGTGAGCAGCTCGATCGCTCTATGCCTCCGCTCGCAAAGACCATGACCCATGAATCTCATGGAAGATGTCGTCAAGCGATTTCGTAATACCCCAGCCCGGATAGTGCTTTTTCATCTTGCGCAGGTCGCTGATATAGCAAATGTGGTCGCCGGAGCGGTTCTTATCTACATATTCGTATACCATTGGCTTGCCGGAGATCGCCTCTATCTTCGCGAAGGCTTCAAGAATGGAGCAACTGTTCTCCCGTCCGCCGCCGATGTTATACACTTCGCCGGGCCGAGGATTAGCGATAAATGCGGCGATAAAGCGGGCGACATCGAGAGAATGGATGTTATCGCGGACCTGCTTGCCCTTGTAGCCGTAGACGTTGTACTTAGTTCCGTCAACGTTGCACTTAATAAGGTAGCTTAGAAAGCCGTGCAGCTCTACGCCGGAGTGGCTCGGCCCGGTAAGGCAGCCGCCGCGAAGCGCGCAGGTGGGGATGTCGAAGTACCGCCCGTACTCCTGGACCATAACGTCGGATGCGACCTTTGACGCACCAAAAATAGAGTGCTTCGACTGGTCGATGCGGAATGTCTCGGGAATCCCGTTCCAGTTTGTCTCGTCAGAGTATTCCCAACGTGTCTCAAGTTCCTTGAGCGGTAATTCATTGGGAGCGTCGCCGTAGACCTTGTTGGTCGACATCGAGGCGAAAGGCGCCTCTGGCGCATACTGGCGCACGGCCTCAAGCAAGTTCAGGGTGCCGACAGCGTTGGTATCGAAATCAGCGAAGGGCATGGACGCGGCAAGATCGTGGCTCGGTTGAGCAGCCGTGTGCACGATGGCGTCCGGCTTGAGTTGCTTCAAAAGATCAAGCACTCCCTGGCGGTCGCGGACATCGAGCTCGTGGTGCTCGAATCCCCGGATGGTCTGCTCGAGGCGATGCTGGTTCCAACGGGTGTCGCCTTTGGGGCCAAAGAAGACTGCACGCTGATTGTTATCGACTCCATGAATCTCCCACCCCTCGACGGCAAAATAAAGGCAGACTTCAGAGCCGATAAGACCGGACGAGCCGGTTACCAGAATCTTTCTCTTTGTATTGTTCATGATCCGATGATAGAACGCGAGGGTTGCTCTCTGCAGGACTTGAAATAACGGCGAACCTTTCCTTTAAGCCTCCGCCGAGGAAAGGCTTGGTGCGGAAATCTCCTGTCCAGGCGCAAAGAACTTTTTGAGACGAAGGAAAGGACTCTCGAAATAGTCAAAGCTGACTTTGGCGATTATAAAAACTATTACAGTCTCAAGCAGGAATAACAGAAGACGTGCGGGAAAGCTGAGCCCCAGCAGGATGCGGGCGTGTCGTGAGATTAAAACGCTGCATGGAATGAATACGAGAAGATGGTAGACATAAATCCCGTAGCTGTATTTGCCCATGGTCCTCAAAAGAGGATACGTCAGTATTCGTTGCATAAACGGGATGTGGTGTTGGGAGACAGCTACCACGGCTCCTGAAAGTAAGGCAAAGCCTGTAATGCCCACCGTCAATATCCAACTGGAAGTGCCCACTAGCTCCGAATGGTGGAACACGGCGATAAACCCCATGATCATTGTGCCAAGGCATAGGGCAGTAATGATGAATTTCATCGGTACTGGTCTCTTATTGCGATGCATGTAAAGGGCGCAAAGCGCGCCTAACAACAGGCCATCTATTCGGCTCGAGGTGATCTGAGCAAGGCCAAAGTCACCCCCGAAATATCGCGCGGACATCATGATTCGCAGAGGCAGCGCAAGGACTACCGCGATCACACTGACACGGACGATAACCTTGGGGGACAGCAAATAAACAAGCAGGGGCCATACAAAGTAGAATTGCTCCTCCACCGCCAGACTCCAGTAAACGCCCCAAATGCCGCCCATTACCTTCTGTCCATTCCAAAATTGGGGCCAATTCTGCAGATAGAGAAAATAAGCCAGCTTCCAGGACCAGGTCGGCGGCAGTTGATGGGCCAGCTTCAACGAGTAGTGAGAACCGATCAAAGTAGCGGTTAGAACGAAATAGTAGATCGGGAAAATTCTAAGTATTCGACGCGCATAAAACGACCTGAAGTAATTTTGCCTCGAGCGCGTCTTCAACAGAATGCCCGTTATTAGAAACCCGGACAGGGCAAAGAACAGGTCCACGCCGCCCCAAAGCGGTACCGTGCAATACCGGAAAAGCATGTTCGTGACGCTTGGATCTTGAAAGAGCCCCGAGAGCGAGGCTCCGTGGGAAAGTAAAACCCCCAAAATGGCCAATCCACGGATGCCATCAAGTTCAGGAAAGCGTGTGTGCCCTTCGTTGTTTACGGTGGTCATGCGAAGACCATGGCCTTAATCCTCGGGTTAATCTGATTCTCGTAAGAGCGCATCTTCAAGATTCGATCTTGCGGACAGTTGAATTCCATTCGAGGAGCGATCTAGTTTGTTCTTTTCTTCTTTCCAAGTGCTCGTATGTGAACTGCTTGAGCCCAGCCAGCGTCAACTCGTGTGCTCTCTATTTTTACGAACTCCAATCCTGCCGACTCGAGCAGCCGGCTCACGGCAGGGACGCAATAAGAATTGATATGTTCATGAATTGAGACTTCAAATTGGACCGCTCCGCTTCGCAGGCCTTCTCGCTGCTCGTCTGGAATTTCCTGTGGTGTTTCCAGGTAGAGATATCCACCTGGTTCCACATAAGAAGCTACTGTACGCACGAGGTTCAAGGGATTTGGAACGTGCTCAATTACATGCGCGAGCAGAACGATTGAGTACTGTTTCAGCGCTGCCTCTGATTCGATTCGGGTCACGCCGGGAATTGGCTGGATATCGGATACTTCATACACAAATTTGGCGCCTGGAAACTCCGGGATGAACCGTCCATCTGAACCGCCGTAGTCGAGCAAAGTCAGCGCGTTCATAGGACCCGCGGTGCCGTTCAGAAAAGTGGTGAGCGCAGCGCGGCGATTCCGAATCTCGAGTTCGTCCTGGCCAACTGCCGCAGCAATCGATGCGTACGACGGCTCATATTGAATGCGCTCCTGGTTGTAGGAAGGGGACCGGTAATCCCGATACAAGCGCATCACGTCTTCATCGTGGAAGGGAATCTTCGTTTGGATGAAAGAGCAATCCGAGCAAATCTGCATCTCCACGAAAGCATATTTGCCGGCCAGCCGTGAAAGGATGGAGTGTCCGCGGGTTACCAATTCGCGGATCCTCTGCTTTAAGGGATTCGGGGACGTCGGGTATCGAAGCTCCAGGCCTAAGGCTCGTTTAAGAAAGAATGGCGCAACCCGTCCAATTGGCCCAAGGTCCTGTAGAACAGTACCCCCACAATTCCTGCATTCACTCAAGCAGTCTCCTAGGCACGCAAACCACATCTTTCATTCCACCTTGAGTTTCGCATCGCCTCTGGGGCTCACCATTCACAAGTGGAAACATCTCAAGAATACAACAGCGGTTCGTTTGCCACGCTTGCAGTGATCAGAAACCGGATTTCCCTACACGCCTGGCGCGTGGCTCCCTTTCTCGCTCTGGGATCGATCCGGCTTCGCCTCGGAATTTTCCATATAACGCTGCAGGAACCCGCGAGGTTCAAAGCGCCATTTGAACCTCTTGCGAATAAATCCTCTTTACGACTGATTCTTCATCCTCGTCGATCAAGGGACGATGCGAAACTCCGCATGATCGAAAGCAAGAGAGCTTCCACCCACCCACACCGTGTAATCGGTCTGCTCGATCAAAGCAAGCCCGGTGTTGTCGTAGAAGGAGAGCTCCGGAAACCCTAATTTGAAGATGATTTGCTTCGACTCCCCCGGCTTCAGCGTCACCCGCTCGAATCCCTCAAGACTGCGCACGGGCTGCTCCAGACTGGCGCCAAGGTTGCGAACATAGCACTGCGCCACCTCTGTGCCCGTACGATTTCCTGTATTGCGCACTGTCGCGGTCACAGTCACCAGATTGCGCGCATCGTTTCGATTTGCCTCTGCAAAGGGTATCGAGCTTCGTGAAACGGTCACGTCACCGTAGGCAAATTGGGTGTAACTCAGCCCATATCCAAATGGAAACAGCGCATCATTAGGAACGTCAATATAGCGCGAGAAAAAGCGCGAGTCAAAGCTCGGCGGCTGCATCAGATCGAGCCCGACGGGTGGGCGGCCTGTTGGAAAGTGGTTGTAGTACAGAGGCTCCTGCCCCACTGCTCGCGGAAAACTCATCGGCAGTTTTCCGCTTGGTGCAACATCGCCGTACAACAGATCGGCAATCGCGGAACCCGCTTCCGTTCCCGGAAACCACGTCTCCATGATCGCCGGGATATGCTCCGCGGCCCAGTTTAGAACCAATGGCCGTCCAGAGAAGACCAGCAGAACGATCGGGCGACCCGTTTGCGAAACTGCTTCCAGAAGTTTCTCCTGATTTCCAGGCAAATTCAAATGCGCGCGCGATCCCGCCTCGCCGCTCATTTCGCTTGACTCGCCCAAAGCGAGTATTGCAACGTCAGCGTGCTTCGCGGCGTCCACGGCCTCCGCAAATCCCGACTCGGATTCACTCAGAATCTCGGTGCCTTTCTTGTAAGTCACAGATCCGCCGATCTGCCTTGCACGTGCCTCCAGCGCATCCTTTACCGTCACCACATCCGGATCTCGCTGGTTGCCTCCCCACGATCCGGTCATCTCCTCGCTGTTATCGGCAAGCGGCCCAATCAACGCGATCTTCTTCACGGTCTCCGCCAGAGGCAGCAGTGACGATCCATTTTCGAGCGGCTTGTTTTTGAGCAGCACGATTGCTTCTTCAGCAGCCTTCCTCACCAGCGGCCGGTGCTCCGATACTGCAGATGTCACTTCGGCCCCCTCAGCATACGGATGCTCGAAAAGTCCCATCGCAAACTTCACGCGCAACACCCGGCGCACTGCCTCATCCACCACGCTCATCGGAACTTGACCCGATCGCACCAGCGCCGGCAACTCCGCGTCGTAATAATGCGACATCATGTCGATGTCTACTCCAGCCGTAATCGCCTTGCGTGCTGCCGTCGCAGCGTCCAGTGCGATACCGTGGTTCCGCAATTCCATTACTGCCGTGTAATCGCTCACTACGAATCCGTCGAAACCCCAGCGGTCGCGCAGAACATCCTGCAGCAAATACCGATTCGCAGATGCCGGCACGCCATTCAATGCATTGAACGCGCTCATAATCGTGGCCGCACCTGCTTCCACCGCAGCTTTGTACGGAGGAAGATAATCCTGCCCTAACCGGCTCTCGGACATATCGGTGGTGTTGTATTCCTTACCCGCCTCTGACGCGCCGTAAGCCGCAAAATGCTTTACCGATGCAGCAACGCTGGTTGGCAGCGAAAGGTCGTCGCCCTGATACCCGCGGATGTACGCCCGCGCCATCGCAGCCCCCAGGTAAGCATCTTCACCCGCACCTTCCTGAGTTCTACCCCAGCGAGGATCGCGCGAAATATCCACCATCGGCGAGTAGAACCAATCCACCCCACCTGTCCTGGCCTCAGTTGCCGAGATATGCGCGAGCGACGTGACTAGTTCCGGATCAAATGTCGCGGCCAGTCCCAGGGGGATCGGGTAAACCGTCTTGTACCCGTGAATAATGTCAGCGCCGAACATCAACGGGATATGCAGCCTGCTCTTTTCGACCGCCGCATGCTGAAGCGCATTGGTGCGTGCCTGTCCAACGGTGTTCAGCATGGAGCCCAGCCTCCCCGTTGAGACCAATTCCATGGCGTCGACCTTGTCATGCGTTGACGGATTCTTTCCTGGCGCAGCCGCGGCCTCTGCCGCCGTTTGTGCCTGGCCATCGTAGCCGCTGTCGCTGTATTGCACCAGTTGCCCCAGCTTTTCCTCGAGCGTCATCTGCTTCAATAGCGCATCCACGCGCTTCTCAATTGCCGGTGCGGCCAGTTGCGCATTGGATGCAGCATGGCTCGGGGATTCGACGTGCTTCTGTCCAAACAAGACAGGGGCTGTTGCCAGGCATAAAAATAGGAATGCCGCCAAGGCCATCGCGAAAATCGTGCAATCTCTCTTCTTCTGTCCGGCAGTTTCAATCTGTCTGCGGTTTTTCATGTTGCTTTCAAACTCCTCTTCAACCAAATACGTCATCTCTTATCCGTAATTTCGATCAGCGCCAGTCCGTTCACTGGCAGAGAAATATCCAGTTGGCCGTTTTCCATTCGTTGATGTTCCGGTGGCAGCAATGCGGAAGCGGCATTCAATGCAGCCACCTGCTTGATCGTCGGATAGGTTGGACTTCCCATCGACTTGTACATTGGCATCGGATTGCCGTGTGCTTCATCCACACGCTCAATCGCGACATCGGCCCGCGTTCCCACCCCTTTGAACTTCAAATGCAGCATCAACGGGGCTCCCTGCGCGAGCTTGTCCATATCCACCAGGTTCCAGGCCGCAACTACGAGCGTTCCATCCTTGCGTCGCGTCACCAGCACGTCGTCAGCGGCATTCGCCAACCGCACGTCCCCAAGCCGATGCAGAAGTGCAAAATCGTAAAAGCTCGGCTTCTTGATGCTTCCCGGTGCAATCAATCCGAATCCGCCATCAAATGGCGTCGTTTTCACACCACCTTCTTCGAAAACATCATCGAATGTCCAATACGACATCATGTCGACGTGTCCGTCGCACTGGCTGATATCGCGTGCCAGCGCCGGCCCCACATACCAGTTATCGCGCGCATTCAAGTTGTCGTAGGAAGGCACATTCCATTCCGTCCACATAAGTGGCAACTCAGGATAAGCTGATGCCCGAATCTCGCCGTCTACCTTGGCAATCGCTCTACACACCCGATCATGCATCGGAATATCTTCGTGCGAGCCAAACATATCCTCGACTGAGTCGTCCGCATACCCGTGCGTGGATACAAAGTCCACAGGCACTTGCTGCTTTCTTACGTGATTCAAAAACTCTGGAACCCAGTGAGCTGCAGCCGTCGCCGGCCCACCTACTCGCAGCCGCGGATTCACACCCTTCAGCGCTCGCGCGGTATGGTCGTACAGCTCGAAATAAGTCGCCTGCTTGGGATCGCCCGCCCAGAAGTCTATGTTGGGCTCATTCCACACTTCGAAATACCACTGCGACACCTCATCGATCCCATAACGATCGACAAGGTGTTGCCCGAACGCGCGCATCAGCGCGTCCCACTTGCGGTAATCCTTCGGAGGCGAAACATTCTGCTTGTACCAGAACGGATGAATTGCTTCTTTCGCAGCCAGCTTGCGCGGCATGAAGCTGATCTCGACAAATGGCCTTACTCCGCGCTCAAGAAGCCCGTCGTAAATCTGATCGACATATGTGAGGTTGTAAACCGGATTCCCTTTGTCATCCTCGTCGTAAACGCCCACTTCGTCGTGCAGGATTGCATGGAACCGCACGTAGCGCATGCCGATCTGATCGTGCACCTCGGCCAAATCCCTGCGATAGCTATCGCGCAGCGCAAGTATCGCGCGCCCCGATCCAAACGTCTGCTCCCAGAAATGCGGGAACGGATGTGCGGCAGCCGTCGCGTCAATCGTTACTTCCTGCACCGGCGCCTGCGCTGCCAATCCGCAGGCCGCAATCGTGAGACCGACAAAAACAACCAGCCTTTGAATCCTCATCGTCCGTTCTCTTTCTTTCTGTCTGGGATTCCGCGAGTTGTCGTTCTATAAATGAAGTGGGGTGTCTGTGATCGATCCTTGCCTCTGCTTCGTCCGCATCGGCGGCAACTCGCGCGCCACGTACAAGTCAAATCTCTCGTCATCGAGCAGCCGCGTGCGTGCGCATGTCCGATAATCGAATTTCGAATCTCCGACGTCGTCGCCTCCTGCAGGCGCTCGGCGCCTTCGCCGCCTCTGCGATCGCTCCTCGTCGCCTCTGGCCTCTTACGGAGCGAACCGCTGAGCCGGAAACCTTTCCCGGCATCCGCTTCGAGGAGATCGCCCAACAGGCGGGTCTGCATTTCGTTACGCGAAACTGCGCCACGCCGAACAAGAACCAGCCCGAAACAATGGTCGCCGGCATCGCGCTGTTCGACTTCGACAACGACGGCTTTCTCGATATCTATTGCGTCAATGGCGCCGAGATTCCCTCGCTTGAAAAAACTACGCCTGCCTACTGGAATCGACTCTTCCGGAACAACCACGACGGCACCTTCACCGATGTCACTGAGAAGGCTGGTGTCGCTGGCGCAGGCTACGGAATGGGTGTCGCTATCGGCGACTTCGACAACGATGGCAACGCCGATATCTTCGTTGCCAATGTCACTGGCAACCAACTCTTCCGTAACAATGGCAACGGCACATTCACTGACGTAACCGCCAAAGCCGGTGTCATCGGCGGGCACGCCCACGGCAAAAAGATGTGGTCCGTCGGCGCGGGCTGGTTCGACTACAACAACGACGGGTTGCTTGACCTCTTCGTCGTCAATTACTGCGACTGGGCAGTCAATAAAGACCCATACTGCGCACTCAAAGAGGGCTTGCGCGCCTACTGCCATCCCAATCTCTACCTGCCGCTGCACAACACGCTCTATCGCAACAACGGCGACGGCACGTTCACCGATGTCTCGCACGAAACCGGCATCGACGCTCTCCTGGGCAAGGGTATGGCTGTGACCTTCGCCGATTTCGATGGCGACGGTTTTCTCGATGCCTTCGTCACCAACGACACCATGCCGAACTTCCTCTTCCGTAACATTGGCGGGAAGAAGTTTGAAGAGATTGCAGTTGCCGCCGGCGTCGCCTACTCGCCCGACGGAGATGCTCTGTCCGGCATGGGTTCCGATTTTCGCGACGTCAACAACGATGGCCTCCCTGACATCTGGCACACCGCTGTCGAACACGAGGGTTTCCCGCTCTACATCAACCAGGGCGGCGGCACATTTGTTGATGCCAACAACACCAGCGGCCTCGGCCCGCTCACCAATCGCATGACTGGCTGGAGCAACGGCATTTACGACTTCGACAACGACGGTTGGAAGGACTTCTTCGTGGCTCGCGCCAACGTGATGGACAACATCCAGCAGGCGATTCCTGCTGAGGCCTACCCTGAGCCCAACACGGTCTTCCGCAATCTCGGCAATGGCAAGTTTCAAGACGTCAGTCCCAGCGCCGGTCCTTCCTTCCAGATCGCCGGCGCACATCGCGGCGCCGCCTTTGGGGATCTCTTCAACACTGGCCGCATTGACGCAGTGGTGTCCAGCCTCAACGAGCCCATCAAGCTTTTCCGCAACATTGGCGCTGCCGGGCAGCACTGGCTTCTCTTGCGCCTGGTGGGGACGCGCAGTAACCGCATGGGGCTCGGCGCGCAGATCAAGATCACGACACCAGACGGCCGCGCGCAATGGAACGAAGCGACAACTGCGGTTGGCTATGCATGTTCCAGCGATCCCCGTGTTCACTTCGGCCTCGGCCCGAACACCCTGGTAAAAGAAATGCAAATCACGTGGCCCAGCCGCACCATTCAGCGGCTCGCGAACATCTCTGCTGATCAGATTCTTACGATCGAAGAACCGAAATCCTAGCTTTCGCATCTCATTGCTTCGATCTCGCGTCCATCGCGTCGGTAATCTCCACTGCGCCCTCGGCCGTTGCCTGTTCTGCCTGCTTCTTGCGCGCAAACTCAGCACGCGCTCGTGCCGCGTCTTGCGTTCTACCCACATGCGCATACGCTGTTGCCAGCGAGAGGTCGATTCTCCCCTCCTGCGGGAAAGCCTTCTGTGCTATCTCCAACTCCGGGACGGCACGCTCATATGCGCCCGTATCCAGCAGCAGCAGCCCCAGCAGGTAATGTCCCAACGGCAGATTCGGTTCCAGTTGCACTGCCTCCTCGGCAAACTTGAGCCCCGCCGCCGAATCCACCTTGTACTCCGCGACAGCGATATGCAGCCGCGGCAACACGCTCTTCGGTTGCTCCGCGATCTCCGCTTCAAACTCCCTGATTGCTCCCGAAATGTCTCGCGCATCAACCAGCTCGCAACCATATGCGTAATGCACCAGAGGGAAATGCGGAGCACTTGCGATCACACGGTCGAACTCAGTCTTCGCGGCTTCGTATTCCTTCGCTCCGCCCAGACAGGCCCCGCGGCCCACATGCTGCACTACCCCGCCGGCCTCACTGGAGGGGTCTGGCGGCGCGGCATCGCGCATGCGCAGCGCCACCATGCCGAAGGTTCCCGCCAATTCACTGCTTCTCATGCCGCTCAAACACAATGACGAGAGCGCCGCTTTGGCAGCCTCAAACTGCCCAGCCCGCTGCAGCAACACGCCATCGTGGTAGGTAACTACGTCTCGAAGCTGTTTGTCTTCGAGCACGCCAAGCGTCTTGCTTGCTTCGATGTCTTTCAGCGCAAGCTCCGGCTGCCCCAGTTCGAACTCGCTTAGACCCAGCATCGCGCGCGCTGTTCCCTGCTTTGGATCCAGGGCCACCACTCTTTTGAAGGCGAGTTGTGCCTCCGCATAGCGGTCGCCGTCGTAATACAAAGTTCCCAGCGACCACCATCCTTCTGCCCACTTCGGATTGATCGCCAGTGCTCGCCGATATGCGTTCACCGCTTCGTCAAGTTGCCCCGCATCGCGCGCTTCCCCGGCCTTCCTGGCCAGCGCATCAAAGGATGCATTCGATCCTGTCGCAGGCGTTCGCCCTTGAGAAGTCTGGGATTGAGCGCATGCACGACGGCACTCCGTTGCGGTGCTCATGGCGATGAGCATTACAACTGCGACAATGGTCAACCGTGCTGAACGAGCTAAACCCGATCCCCGCATCTACCCTCGGAGGCAAAATTCATTCGGAAGAAGATTCTCGTAACAACCCAGAAAAGAGGCCGTCGCCAAGGCGTCTGAGATTCCAAGCGCATCGCCAACGGCCCAATATTTGAAAGTCTCCCCGCTCCGTAGAGCGGGGAGAGAATGGGAGGCCAGAGTTAGAACTTGAAGTGGAATTCGCCTTCAATTGTGCGCGAGCCAAGAGCGTTGTTAGCGCGCCCGAAGTTCGAATCTGGAATGTTGGCGTCAATGTTGGCGAGGTTCACCGTGTTGAAGATGTTGAATGCGTTGGCCCGAATTTCGATACGAGCCCCTTCACCCAGCACCTTCATTGTCGGCAACCCGAAAGCCTTGGTCAGCGCCAGATCGAGATCGTGGTAGTTCGGGCCCACGAACGCGTTGCGGCCGAGACCCGGAATTCCAGGAAGCTGTGTAGGAGTTGGAACCGTGGAAGTCGTACTCCACCCAGGTTGCGTGTTGCTGACTACTGCCGGAGCGGTAAAGTACGTCGTTCCGCCGTTCGGGAAGTGCCCGGCGCTCGTCTTGAACGAATCCGTCGACTGGCTGCTGCCGGCTCCGCCTGCGTAGGCGGCCGGACGAAGGTTGCAGTTGCCGGCGTTGGGATAGAACGCGTTGCAGGCAATTCCGCCGTAGGTCGGGTTGAACGGGAAGCCCGAGTGATAGTTGTAGATCGGGCTCACGGTCCAACCGCCGATTACCTTCTCAGCCCAGTTATTGCTGTGGAAGAACACCGGACTCCACACGCCAAATAGCTTGATCATGTTTCGCGAATCGAAGTCCGACGAGCCCCAGTTGTATCCGGGCAGGAACTGATAGTCGGGCTCCGAGTACGGTCCAGACCCGCCGTCGAGCGAATGTGCCCACCGATACTGCACATCGGCTTCAAACGTATGCGCGAACGTGTGCCGCAGGTCAACCAGCATCGAGTTGAAACTGGATGTACCTGTATCTTCATACCAGTCGATCGAATTCACAGCCGGATTAAAGGCCGCGCTTCCCTCAAGAATCTGTGGCGCGTACTTGTTGTAGAGGTTGTACTGAAGCGGCAGGTGGCGCCCTGAACTGCCGGAATAACCCAGCGTTGCCACCCATGCATGACCGAGGTCATACTGCCCTTCGAGCGAATAGCGGTAGACATAGGTTGTCTTGAGCTTGTTGTCGATTCCCGTAATTCCAACGGCAACGCCGCCCGTAGGAAGGTTCGCCGAGTTGAAGGTTGAGATAAGCGCAGGATTGGCCGGCAGGGCACCGTATTGATAGATGTTGGAGGCGGTGCCATACACAATCTCATCGCCCGTCAATGTGTTGCTGTTGGTCAGGAATGGTGGATCGAAACGCGTGTTTGAGGTAATCGCCTGCTCCAGTCCGTTAAAGCTCATGCCGAAACCACCGCGCAGCACCAGTTTGCCTGCATCCCGCGCCGGACTCCATGCAAAGCCAAATTCCGGCCCGAAGTTGCCCTTTTGTGCATCCACTTGGGGCTGATTCAGAACGATGGCCAGGTTGGTGAACGTCGCCGGCCCCCGTCCGAGATTCAGGCGAGGATTGTTACCCTTCTTCTCGGTCATGCCCGCGAAATACTCCCAGCGCAAACCAAGGTTGATGGTGAGATTTGCTTTGACCTTCCAGTCGTCCTGTACGAAGACGGATGGAATGTATTGCCGGTCATCCTTCCGCGACATCGTGGGAACACCTGTGGTTGGATCGGCGCCTGAGACGGCCTCCGTCGTCGGAGCGTCGTTCAGGAAGTCCCAGTAGTTGTTGAAGTAAAAGTTCTGGCTGGCTGCCCAGGTCGCAGAGTCAAGGTAAGCCAGGCGCGTGTACTGGCCGCCAAACTTCAGGTTGTGGCTCTTGTAGACCTTGGTCAGTACGTCTTTGATATTCAACGTCCATTGATCGAAGATGCTGCCGATGCTGGGGCCAAAGTTCTCAGGTCCGTTGTTGCAGCAGGTCGAAGACTGGACGTTCGAGAACGATACGCCATTGTTGAGCGAGATATTGTCGGTGGGCAGGCCCAACGGCGACTGCGGATTGTCAGCCAGTTCGTTCCACTTCCAGCCGGCGTAATCCCCACGCGCTTCGTTGAGCAGTGTGGGTGAAAATGTGTGGTTCCACAAAAGCCCCGTCGAGTAGTTCAGAGCGTTGTGGTAGAAAATGTTCGATGCGCGTTGCGCGCCGTTGTAGCTGGTGCTGTTCACCGGCACGTAGTAGATGTCGTACGCCAGCAGATCCTTGTCGGTCATCTGATAATCGAGTCGACCGTTGTATTGCTCATTGATAGTGTTGTTGGGTCCGACAGTCGACACATAGAACATATCGGCATTGCCGTCCATATCGGTGGCAAAGTTGCCGGTGCCATCGCCACCCAGGCCCGGAGTGTAGACCGTGCCGGCAGTCGTGGTCGCCGGGTTCGCGAAGGAAGGATCGTGCACGCCAAGGCCAAGCGTCAGCGGCTTGCCAAGGTCAAGTCCCTGTCCCTGGATCCAGTTGCAGTTCATACCCTGGATAAGCCCGATGTCTCCACATTGATGGTGGTCCGATGGGCCTTCGAGAATGCTCTTGTAAACGACACCCGCGCCCTTGATGCCTGTGAATTTGCTGGCGATGGAACCTGAAGGCGCTGAACTGTCAAGACTGGTCGTATCGTACCAGCCACCGCCAATCGTTGTTCCGGTGTTCCGAATGGTGTCGTACCCAAAGAAGAAGAACAAGCGGTTGCGCAAAATCGGTCCGCCGACCGTTCCGCCATACTCGTTGTATTTGGCATTGTTTCGCTGCGGGTTGTTATTCGGATCGTAAGCCTGATATGCGTTGAGGCCAGGACGATCCAACTTGAAGAGCGCGGTGCCATGGAACTGATTCGTTCCATTCTGGGAAATGATCTGGATCTGTGCGCCACTGAATCGGCCCAGCTCCGCGTCATAGGGATTGGTGACAACCTTCATTTCCTTGATGGTGTCGGGATTGGGCGTGATGACCGCAGCCGAGCCCCACGTCACGCTCGTGACCTGCACGCCGTCAATCGTGATGCCGTTCGTGTCATTGCGGCCGCCGTTACCGAAGACCTGCGGCTTGTTCTCGGTCATGTACGGGCCCGTGCTCGCTCCCGCGCTGCCATCGCCCTGGTTGCCGGGCAGACTGAACGTGCCGCCACCGGCCTGTTGCGAACTGTCGCCAAACATGCCCGGAGCCAATTGAGCCAGTTGCAGCGGGTCGCGGCCGAAGTCAGGCATCTTTGCAAAATCCTGCTGGCTGATCGTGCCGCTGATGCTGCCGGTCTCTGTATCGATTGCTGGCGCATCCCCGGCGTTCACTGTCACTGTCTCTGACTTGCCGCCGATCTCCAACACTACGTTCAGCGCATTCGCCTGTTCGGCGAGAATGTGAACTCCATCCAGGACCTTGGTCTTGAATCCATCTCGCGTCACTTCAAGCTTGTAGGTGCTGGGAGCAAGTGCATTGAAAGTGAAATTTCCGGCCGCGTCGCTCGTGGCAGTGATTACGCGGTTGGTTTCCTGGTCGGTAAGGGAAAGCTGCGCTCCCGGAACCATCGCGCCTTGGGAGTCCGCAACCGTTCCTTGCAGGCTGGCTCGGTATTGGGCTTGAACGGGTAGAACATACAGCGCAAATAGCACCAGCACTAGCTGCCACCACCCGCTCCTTATGTGCAGAAAACCGCTGGATTCCCGGCGGCTACGCATCGAGCAATTTACGGCGTTCACTTGCATCACGATCTCCTGAAAATCAGTTGCATGGGTAAGTCAAACAAAACATCGGTCATTTTGCGCAAACGATTGCGCAACGGATTAAATAGGTAACACCGTCCATATGTCACTGTCAATAATGAAGTTTTTTGAGTGATATGCATCACCAAATTGACGGGCTGACCAACCCCTTCCGATGCCCAACTAATTCGTTTTTGCGCACATTTTGACGCTTCGGATTCCCACCCTGAAACCCAACGACAGGCAACCTCGTTTCCACTCGTTTTTGAGTTCTGTCCACCCGGGGGAGTTGTCACGTGTATGCTGGTCGGCGGGAATGGCAGCCCACACTTTGCCTCAAGGGAGCCAATAGTCTTGAAATCGGCAAGCTCGAAGTTTTCCGTCGGACGGTTCAACACGAAGCTCATCTCATCCGCGATTTTTCTCTCTCTTTTCCTGGGAATTACGGCCGCGTCGGCAGCTACCCGGCATACGCCAATCTCGCTGCATCCTGACGATGTACTTCCCACCGGCAATCAGTGGATTTCGCTGCCCGACATTCGCGCCAGCGACGGCGCTCTCAGCACATTCAACGTGCTCTCGATGCGTCACCGCGGGCTGCTCCAGGTCAGCGGCGAACATGGCGGTCCCGTTCTGCAGCCGTATTTCATGGCCAATGGAAAACCACTGGATTTCCGCAATCCCTCCTGGGAACTTATCGCTTACTGGATCCCAACCGCCCATCTCACCATCTCCGGCCTCGACACAACGCTCACCTGGTGCGCACCGCCGGACTCCCGCGCAGCATTTCTGCGCATGACCCTCACCAACCATCGCACTGAACCCGTCGAAATCACGCTCGGACTCAAAGCGACGTTCGGCGCCATCAATCGCGTTACGTATGTGCCCGTCGAGCTTCGCGGAGAGCGCACCGTCGGTCCCGCGCCGTGGGTCGATCCGGCTGAAGTCTTCAGCTACATCACCACAGACACCGACTTCGCATGGACACTGCTTCATCCCGGTTCGAAGGCAAACATCACCACGCCGCCCACAACCGCTACGCCTGCCGTCGACGCAAGCCAGACCAGGACGCTTGCCCCTGGCGAATCCGTAGAATCGATATTCGTGCTCGCTGCGGGAATCGAAGAGTTCAGCGCTGCGCACAATGCCCGCGCTCTCCGCGAACAGATCGATCGCAACGGCGCCGAAGCAATGATCGAGCAAACCGCTGCGTGGCTATCCAAGCGCGCGCGAACGACGGGTCAGGCCGATCTCGATCTCCTCATGAATCGTAACTTCCTTTTCACTGAGCTTTATGCCTGGGGCCGCACCATCGACACGGAACAACTCGTCGGCGTCACTTCGCGAAGCCCCCGCTATTACGTCTCCGCCGCATATTGGGATCGCGACGCCATGCTATGGAGCCTCCCCGCCCTGCTCGACGTCGACCCTCCAATGGCGCGTGACGCACTCGAATATGCCCTCACCACGCAGCTCCGCAACACTGGAACGCATAGCCGCTTCATCGACGGCGTGGTCCTTGAAGACGGCTTCCAACTCGACGAAGCAACTGCTCCGGTCCTCGCTCTCGCCGCATATGTCAAGCGCACCAACGATACTGCATTCCTGGTCGAACACCAGTCCGCGGTCGCGTTGCTCCGCGACCGTCTCCTCGGACGCTTCGATTCCACCACGGGCCTTTACTCTTCTCTGCAGGATTCGCAGGACGAGTTCCAGAAGCTACCCTTCATCACTTACGACAACGCGCTGGTCTGGCGCGCCTTCACTGACCTCGCCGATCTCTACAAGCGTTTGAACAAACTCGACGAGTCCCAGGAGATGACAAAACGCGCAGCAGCGCTGCACGATGCGGTCCTCGCCCATTGCGTCTCGCCATCAGCGCCCAACGCCGGCGGACCCATCTTCGCTTCAGCAACCGACGGCAAGAGCTACGTATTCACCGAAATTCCACCCGGCTCGTTATTCAAGCTGCCAATCCTCGGTTTCGTTCCTGAATCCGACCCGACTTTCGTTCGCACCTGGCAATGGCTGCACTCGAAAAACTATCAGTACTCCTATGCCGACCAGCCCTTCGGCTTGCCCGGAAGTTATCGCTTACCCTTCACAACTTCGTGGAGCATCGCCGATAGTTTGCAACTGAAAGCAGGACGCGATCAGGCTCTCAAAATCCTTCGCGCCAGCAACTGGGACGGGGGCATTATCACCGAAGGCGTTGACCCCGCTACGGCGCGAATGGACCAGGCAGGCCGGGCCTTTGCCACCGCCGCCGGCTACGTCGCCCACGCCATCTGCCAGTTATCTTGCTCTGACATTCCCAAATGAATTCGAGGCTCACCGTCAACGATTCAACGGCTAAATCAACCCTCGTGAGTGCAAAAGCTATGAAAAGAATGCCCGGCCTTTTCCTCATACGCAACCTGATGGTTGCATCTTCAATAAGCCTGTTTACACTCGTGCTCCTGCTCTCCCCGCAGTTGCACGCCGACGACTACTACCGTCACGTCATCTTCGATAACAGCCTCAACAAAGACACCTACTACTTCAGTCACGGTCAGGCCAATGGCCAGAGCTTTCTCGAGCAGCAGGACCGCCGTCTGCCTGTCGAGACCAAGACTTTCCGCACGCCCCCCAATGCAATTCGTCTCCAATGGCAATCCGCGCCCAACGGCGGCTGGAATGCGCAGATCTCCATGCTCGATTTCCGCAATCGGCGCCCCGGCCTCGACGGGCACAATCTTTACTTCTCGATCTACGCTCCAAAAGCAATCTCCGCCGCCAACATGCCCCAGCTCGTGCTCTCCACTTCAAGCGAAGGCCTGCAGGTCGCCGAATTCCCTGCCAGCTTCAGCGCCGCCATCAGCCTGGGAAAATACACCCGCGACGTCCCCGCTGGCCGATGGCTCGAAGTCCGCATCCCGCTTGCCGACATTCAATCCGCGTCCATCTATCTCTTCCGGCCCGAATACCTTCAAAGCCTGATCTTCTATCAGTCCCGCTCCGACAACGTCCGGCACACACTTATCATCGATGAGATTCGTGTAGCAGACGAGCCATCGCTGAATACCGCACTCGCGACTCCCACCAATCTCCGCGCCACCGGCTACGACCGCCACGTTGAACTCGAATGGAACGCCACCGATCCGGACAATCTCGCGCGCTACGTAATCTATCGCTCGATCAACGATGGCGAATTCACCCCCATCGGCATCCAGATCCCCGGCATTCATCGCTACGAAGACTTCCTCGGCAAGAGTGGCGTCCACGCCCGCTACAAAATCGCCGCCGCCGATTGGAGCTATCGCGAATCGGCGCAGTCGAACGAAGCCTCCGCATCCACCCGCGAATTGAGCGACGAAGAACTGCTCACCATGATGCAGCGCGCCTGTTTCCATTACTACTGGGACGGCGCCGATCCACACTCCGGCATGACGCGCGAAAACATCCCCGGCGACGAACGTATCGTCGCGACGGGCGCCAGCGGCTTCGGCATCATGTCGCTCATGGTCGGCGTCGATCGCAAATTCATCACGCGAGCTGAAGGCGTCGAGCGACTGACGAAGATCGTCAATTTTCTCGAACATGCCCAGCGCTATCACGGTGTTTGGTCGCACTACATGAACGGAAGCACCGGCCAGACCATGCCCGTCTTCGGTATGTTCGACAACGGCGGAGACCTCGTCGAAACCTCGTTCCTCATGGAGGGTCTGCTCGCCGCGCGACAGTATTTCCGCAAGGATGCACGCGAACAATTACTCTACAACCGCATCACGGCGCTTTGGAACACCGTGGAATGGGACTGGTATCACCAGAATCCCACCAGCGACTTCCTCTACTGGCATTGGTCGTCGCAATGGGCATTCCAGATTCACCACCCATTGATTGGATTCAATGAGGTGATGATCACCTACTTGCTTTCCATCGCCTCGCCTGCGCACGGCGTCCCCGCATCCATGTATTACTCCGGCTGGTCGTCACAGTCAGAAATGGCGCAGCACTATCGCCAGGGATGGTCAGGCACCACCGACGGCAACCACTACTCAAACGGCCACACTTACTACGGCATCAAGCTCGATGTGGGCGTCGGACCCGGCGGCCCGCTCTTCTTCACTCACTACTCCTTCATGGGCTTCGATCCGCACAGCCTTCACGATCGCTTCACCGCTTCGTACTTCGTCAACAACCGCAACATCGCTCTCATCAATCGCGCATACTCGACCGCGAATCCCAAGCACTACGCCGGATACGGACCCGACGCATGGGGCTTGACTGCAAGCGATGGGCCTCATGGTTACGCAGCCCAGGCGCCCGACGAAGCCGACGACATCGGCAACATCACGCCCACCGGAGCGCTCGCGTCGTTCCCATACACGCCCGAAGCATCCATGTCCGCGCTCAAGCATTACTACCGCGACTACGGCGACACCATGTGGGGCGTCTACGGATTGCGCGATGCCATCAACCCCAGCGCCAACTGGGTGTCGCCGATTTATATGGGATTGAATCAAGCACCGATTGTCGTCATGATCGAGAACTATCGCACCGGCCTGGTCTGGAAAAACTTCATGTCCAATCCGGAAATCACCACGATGCTGAATAACCTCGACGCAGCCACGAAAGCGCAATCGCACCCTTGAGCTTCGCGACCGATCTCCGGCTCCGAACCTTAACTTCGATTTTGATGGCTGGGTCGCGCTCTTGAGATGCGTGTTCCGGACGCCTCATCCCCACGGAACTTCTCCCACAATGCTCGCTCTCCGATAATCAGTTGTTTGTTACGCGCAGAACAGGCACTGAAGGACGCAAGACCGCTTCTAAACTATTTAAAGGATGGTGGAGGCGGCGGGAGTCGAACCCGCGTCCGAAATCGCTGTCAGCCGGGAGAATCCATGCTCAGTCCAGTTCCGCATGTTTTCGCCTCAAACGCTCAGAACGGACAAGATGCGCCTGAAGCTAGTCCGATGATCTTATGGCTTCAACACGGACCGAGAAGCAGCCACCAGCCTACTGAATGACGTCCTGATCACAGCCCATAGGCAAGGCCGCGAGGGACGGCTGCTTAATTAATTAAGCAGCAAGTGCCAGATTATCGTTGGCAACTTTGTTTTTGCAGGCGATTACGGGTGCCCACACCCCGACATGCCTCCCATGCCGCAATCGATCCCGTCGAAACCGTGACGCCCCCAAAACCGGAACTGATCGGCTCCCATTAGATGAGCCAATTGCTCGATAAGGTGCGAGCCGGGCCAACTGGCTCGTGCTGCAGCTTCTATTCTAGGCTAAAAGGGTAAACACCACATTCTTGTGGTCCTGATGCCCGCACTTTGGGGTGCGAAGCGCCATAGAAACAAGAAAGATCGCTCTCAATTTGCGGCCGTTCCTGACTGCTGCACGTTCTACCAGCAGAGGCTACGATCAGCAGAGGCTATGATCTTCTTGGTCACTGCGACGGGAAATGATGGGAGGAAACGGATGGACAAAATGCAGCAGACAGAAATTTTGCAGAGATTGTTTTCCGTTGAAAACGATTCGCCCGTGCGCACCCAGTCCCCTGCCCGTTCCGATTCCCGGTCCTGCGATCACTGGTCCGCACCCGTGCTGCTGGAACGCATAGCGTACTTACGGAAGATGGCAAGATTCGGGGAAGGAATTGCAAGCGAGGAACTTAGGGGATTTCCAGAACACATGATCTCGCTTTCGGTGCGCCTGCGCAGCGGAATCGTCGAAATCTGTGAGGATTATGCCCAACTCGTGATTGTTCTGGAAGGACGCGCGACCCTCACTACCGGCGAAAGAATCGATGAGACCGGGCAGAACAACGCCGGCCGGACTCGAACATCTGTGATCAGTAATCGTACACAGCGGGAGTTGCGCGCAGGAGACGTCGTTCATATCGCAGCGCGAACGCCCTACCAGCTACTGCTCGCCGGCGATGCGATACTCGGTTGCCTCATCATCCGGATGAAAGAAGTCAAAGGAATCTGACCGCGCGCAAAACAGCTGGACGCAATCAGACCTGCGTACGACAGAGCCGATCAAATCAACTACTGTTTTTCGAGATCTATTTGCTCGTAAGCGTGCTGGGCGATGCCGGCGCGGATCTGGGCTGGGGTTTTTCCAGCCTTGATCATGGCATAGGCATAAAAGGCCTCCTGCGCGCAGGTGGAGCACTCAGTGCCGTGATACCCCTCGTAACAACTCCGCAGGCTGGTGTGGCCGAGCGCACGATCGCAGCGGCAGTTGCAGGGGAGCTGGTAGAGAACGTTGCCGATCTTGGCCGCCTCCTGGTAGACATGGACCTGCCAAGGGTATCGGAAATTCTCGCCCGTGAGCTTCGCTCCTGCGAGAATCGGAGGCAGCGAGGCGACTTTGAGAGGTGCCGCGGGATGGTAGGCCGGAACATCATCGGCGGGATTTGACCACTGCGCGTAACTCGCAGCCGTAAGGGCGAATACTCCGAGACCAAGGATCCAACGACGTTTTGCAGAATTCATTGTGCGGTGCTCTCTTGTCTTCATTTTAGACCGACGCTGAATGAAACGGCATCTGCACCATCGCGCGAAAGCCCGGCGCGCCAGTTTCTGACAACGACCATAGGCTCGGTCGAAAGGCATCTACCCGGTATGGGAATGGTGGAAGAAGGGGGAAAATTCGAATGCGTCCAGGGGTTTCAGAGCAAAAAAAAGGCGGCACGAACGTTTTGCTGTTCGTGCCGGGAGGCCAGTGACGCAAACTACTTCCAGCTCCGGCACGGTCAGAAGACCGCTCTCCATCACTGGAATATATACACCATACTATAGATTCACTTCGAAGCAAATACAAAAATCTAAATTTTCTCGCGATGCGGGACATGAAACTTTGGAACGAAATTCCACATCTAAGGGATGTCGATTATACGGAGAGGAGCGAATGCCCGCCCGGAGCGGGGGAGCAATTTAGATGACAAATACCTTACAATCATCGAGTTTCGAAGACATGGCTCCGGCAACGGAAGACGAGGGGCCGGGTTCCGACCGGATTGGCTGGCTGAAAGTTGGCGCCATTGCAGCTGCCTCCGCGGTGCTCGGAGGCATGGCCGCAGCTTGGTTCTACCGCAAGACGCTATCGCGGCTGCAGGAAGCAGAAAATGAAATTCCGGATTCTGAATCCAGAATTATTGAGGACGAGACGGGGGATTTCTGATCCCCACTCCGTTATGGGTGGCAGCTCCCTGTCCCGGTGTCAGTTCCTTTTCAAGAATTTCGCACAAGACGTGACCCGCCAGGATATGGGCCTCCTGGATACGCGGCGTATCAGCCGATGGGACTTCAAATAGAAAATCTGCAGCCGTGGCAATTTTGCCGCCGCCTTTACCCGTGAAGGCTACAGTGACAGCCCCGATTTTGCGGGCAGCCTCGAGCGCGAGGAAGACGTTCCGGCTGTTGCCCGAGGTGGAGATAGCAACCACGACATCGCCTTTGCGCGCGAGCGTCTCGACCTGGCGCTGGAAGATGTGCTCATACCCATAGTTGTTGCTGGCCGCGGTGAGGATGGAAGTGTCGGTCGAGAGGGCGATCGACGGAATGCCGGCTCGATCCAGCCGGAACCGAACTACCAGCTGGCCATTGAGATGCTGCGCGTCTGCAGCGCTCCCGCCATTGCCGCACCACAGGATTTTGCCGCCCATGCGGATGGCAAGGACCATCTCGGAGGCGATCTGATCGAGAACGCGCTGCTGGTCCTTGAGGGCTTGGATAATCTCGATGTGCTCGGCAAGCGCCGCCTGAAAGATTGCCGCTCGGTCGGGGGTGGTTTCGGGCATTGGAGGCTCAAGTTCCTGAAGAGGATGGGCTAGGGTTAGCCCGCGCCCTGAGAGGGACGCTCCAGCATATTACTCCAGCGAGGGACGGTTTGAGGATTGGAAACTGAATTGGGTTAAAAAGGCAAAATCGGCGGCTCCAGGGGATTGGAACCGCCGATCGAGTTTGCCGTGGTTTCCGATCAACTGCCTGCAGTATCAGTGACTAATCATGAATTGGAGTTGGCCGATGTAGACACCGTATGGGCCCAGCTGAATGGCCTTAAGCGAGGCTGGATCGGCCGCACCGGGGGTCTTCAACAGCGTGGTAATCGGGCCGTCCGACATGCCAGGTCCGACCAGGTTCACCGTTTGCGGCTCAGCGGTGAAGTTGAGCGCAACCACAACCGCGGGTGCTCCGGGAGCCTCGCGTTTCCAACTCAGGACCTTGTTATTTTGAGTGTCGAGCATGGTGTCCGCGCCCTCGGAAATGGCGCGATTGGTCTTCTTGAGCCGGATCAGGGTTTGATACCAGCTTAAGAGCGAATTCGGATTGTCCTTCTCCGTCTCCACGTTGATCGTGGCCGCATCCGGCGGGACCGGCAGCCATGGTTTTGCATTCGGCCCGTCAAACCCTGCATTTGGACCCGGCGTCCACTGCATCGGGGTGCGTTCGCCGTCGCGGCCTTTTTCTTTTGGCCAGCCCGTAAGGCCGACCGGGTCCTTCACGTCTTCTTTCCGCGTGGGAGGAGTGGTCGTCATACCGATCTCGTCGCCGTAGTAGAAGAGCGATGCGCCGCGGTTGGCGAAAAGTATGGTGGAGATGACGCGCTCGATATCGGTATCGTGCACGCCGTCGCCATAGCGGGCATCGAGGCGCGGGTTATCGTGATTGTCGAAGATCAGCAGCGGGACGTTGCTACCGAGATCGGTCTCCGCATCCTCAAGTCTCGCGCGAAAGGTGGCGACGTCGAGTTTGTTGATGAAGCCGATCTGCGTGTCCATAGGCAACTGAAACTCAGGATGCTCGAAGGTTCCGTACTGCTTGAGGAGTTCGGCAACATTAGGCAGATAAGTTTCGCCGATAAAGACACGAGTGCCGGGGAACTTGTCGGTTGAGAACTTATCGGCTTCGGTTCGCATCTCGGCCATGACGGCGTGAACGCCGGGCAGATTGTTGGTGCGGGTATCTTTCAGCGCGACATCGCCATAGGCATCGGTAAAGCTCTTGCCGTCTTTGTCGAGCGCAAGGTCTTCGTCTCGCATCTGGGGATCTTCGAAGAGCGTGGTAATCGCGTCGAAGCGGAAACCGGCTACGCCCTTCTTGAGCCAGAAGGCAATGATGTCCTTGAAGGCCTGGTGGACTTTGGGGTTGTTCCAATTGAGATCGGGCTGCTGGATATAGAACTTGTGGTAGTAATACTGCCGCGTTTTCTCGTCCCACTCCCACGCAGAATGACCGAAATCAGATTGCCAATTATTGGGCGGCTGGCCTTTATCGGTAGCGGTCTGGTCCTTACCGTCGTGCCACATGTACCAGTCGCGGTAGGGATTGTCTTTGGACGAACGCGACTGCAGGAACCACTTGTGCTGGTCGGAGGTATGGTTCATCACCATGTCCATCAGCACGCGAATGTGGCGCTTGTTGGCCTCGGCTATCAGATGGTCGAAGTCGGCCATCGTGCCGTATTGAGGATCGATGGCTTCGTAATCGGAAATGTCGTAGCCGAAGTCAACCTGCGGTGATGGGTAGCAGGGCGTGAGCCAGATGGCATCGACGCCCAGGCCTTTCAGATAATCCAGATGGGCGGTGATGCCTTTCAGATCACCGATGCCATCGTTGTTGGAGTCTGCGAAGCTACGCGGATAAATCTCGTAGAAGACGGCGTTGCGCCACCAGTTCTTCTCGTCTGAAGAGTCGGGTTGCGCGGCCGTTTTTGGCCCCGCTGCTTTTAGAACCGTGGTACCGAGCGTAAGAGCGACGGCGCAGATGATTGCGATTTTTTTGGTCCAGTGCATTGCAGTCTCCTCGTCCCTAGGGCGACCAGGCGCCTCAAAAGCGAGGACAGGCACGCCCATTCCGATGCTCATGAATTGGCATCGGTGTGAACAGGCCAAGCTAACACAAGCGGCTGGGGTTGGGGGAGTTCAAATTGGGACAGGGATGCGCAGTCGGATTTGAGATTCTCATTGGGTTCGTCGCTTTCCCATCCAAGGCGACGAACCTGCGCCTTGGATGGGCACCTTGATTTTTTCCCGATCGAAACTCCGATTTTCCAAGAGCGAGACACCCTGCCGTAATGTTCTACTGCACCTTCGCCACGACCGCGGCGAATGGGGACAAAACCACATGCGCCGCCGCGATCGACGCTGGGCCGGGCATTGAACTGTAGAGCGGCGTGAGTTTGCTCCCCGGGAGTTCATCCGGCTTGAATGACAGAGTCCGCTCACGGTCGCTCAAGTTCAGCAGCACGAGTACAGTTTCGTCGCCATTCTTGCGAAGATATGCGAATACATCGGGATCATTGCCGATACTTACCTGCGTGCCGTCGCGCAGAGCGGACTCTGTCTTGCGTAGAGACAGCAGGCTCTTGTAGGTGTTGAAGATTGAATTTGGGTCCTTGCTTTCGGCTTCCACGTTGTACTTTGAAGCGCTGGGCGGAATCGGCAGCCACGGCTTGGTGGCGCTGGTGAACCCGGCTTCGGCCGTCTCATCCCACTGCATAGGCGTGCGTTCCCCATCACGGCCTTTTTCTTTGGGCCAACCAAGTTTACCGATAGGATCATGAACATCTTCAACCCGCGCCGGATCAGTTGTGCGCATCCCAAGCTCTTCGCCGTAGTACATCTGAGGAGTGCCGCGGGTCGTGAGTTCGAGAACTGCCATCAGCTTGGCGATCTGGTCGTTGTGCTCGCCGTCGCCATAGCGGTCCCACTGGCGTGGCTGATCGTGATTCGAAAAGAAATATTCGGGCTGGCCGTGCGCCGAGTTGTTTTCAATTTCATTGAAGAGTTCGCGGAAGCACGGCGCAGATAGCTTGTTGACGTCGGCGATCTGGAAGTCCATGGGCAGCTGCACTTCGTCGCCATTGCCATACATCTTCGCCAGCGCCTGCACGTTGGGCTCGTCGGCTTCAGTCACAAGCACCGGATCGCCGGGATATTTGTCTACGACGCTGCGAACTTCCTTCAGCACGTCGTGCACCTCGGGCAAGTCGTCGGTGTATTTGTGCTGAATGTTGCGATCGCCGTATGCATTATGGCCGGGCAGGTAAGGATCGTCGTGCAGATTCGGATCTTCATAGAGACGTGAAACTGCGTCGATGCGGAAGCCCGCGACCCCGCGCTTCATCCAGAAGTCGAGCACGCCATCCATCGCCTTGTGCACTTCAGGATTGCGCCAGTTCAGGTCGGGCTGCTGCACATAGAAGTAGTGGTAGTAGTACTGGCGCGTCTTCTCATCCCATTGCCACGCTGAGTGGCCAAACCACGACTGCCAGTTGTTAGGCGGTTCGCCTTTGTCCGTCGCGGTCTCGCCCTTCCCATCGCGCCAGATATACCAGTCGCGCTTGGGATTGTCGCGTGAGGAACGGGACTCGATGAACCACTTGTTCTGGTCGGAAGTGTGGTTGATCACATAGTCCATGATCACGCGGATGTTGCGCTTCTTTGCTTCGGCTACGAGGTTGTCGAAATCGGCCATGGTGCCGTATTCCGGATCGATGGCGGTGTAGTCGGAGATGTCGTAGCCGTAGTCGATGCCGGGCGACGGATACATCGGCGTGATCCAGATGGCGTCGATGCCCAGGTCGTGGAGGTAATCCAGGCGCGATGTGATGCCCTTGATGTCGCCAACGCCGTCGCCGTCCGAATCCTGAAAGCTGCGCGGGTAGATCTCATAGATGACAGCATGCCGCCACCATTCGGAGCCGGCGGGCTGTTCTTTTTCGGCCTGGGCCGGCGAGACGGAGGTCTGTGGTTTCCCACCCATGACGTCGTCATAGATGGAGCACTCAACAGTTGTGGCGGACGCTCCGATAGAGACACTAAGGGCGATGGTGGCGAGAATGTTCATGATCCAATGCATTGCGTTTCCTCTTGATTTGCCCGTTGCTCGTAAATTCGGCAACGGTGTGAGCACGCCAAACTATCACATGACATGGTGCATAAAAAATCGATGGGCGGCAACTGTCTTTTCTCGACCCGGACAAGCCGCCGATATAGCCGATAATGCACATGGTTTTCTATTGTTTGTTTGTCAACTTCAGTTGACCAATGTAGACACCGTACGGGCCCAGGGTAACGCTCTTGAGTCCAGCCGGATCCGTTGCGCCAGGACTTTTCATCAGCGTCGTCATCGGGCCGTCGCGCATCCCAGGGCCAACCAGATTGATGGTCTGCGGGTCCGCAGTGAAATTCACGGCAACGATAACGGGCGCTCTGCCCTCGATCTCGCGTTTCCAGCTCAGTACCTTGGTGTTCTCGGTATCGAGCATGATGTTGGCGCCGCTTTCGAGCGCCGGAACAGTCTTTTTGAGTCGAATCAGGCTTCGGTACCAGGCTAGCAGCGAATCGGAATCGCGCTCTTCAACCGCAACGTTGATCGTTGCCGCACTCGGCGGCACCGGAAGCCACGGAGTGCCTGCACTGAACCCTGCGTTTTTGCTCGCGTCCCATTGCATGGGCGTGCGCTCGCCATCGCGGCCTTTGAATCTTGGCCAGCCGGCGACTCCTGCCATTCTGTCCTTCACGTCCTCCACCCGCGTCGGAGGCGTCGTCTTCATCCCGATTTCGTCGCCGTAGTACATCAGGGACGCGCCGCCGCTGGCGAAGAGAATCGTGGAGATAACGCGCTGAATCTCCACGTCGTGAATGCCATCACCGAATCGGGCATCGAGCCGAGGACGATCGTGATTGTCGAAAACAATCAACGGGGTATTGCCATCAATGCCTGTCTCCGCTTCCGTGAGCTTTCGTCGGAACGATGCTACGTCAAGCTTGTCGATAAAGCCCACCTGCATATCCATGGGCAGCTGAAATTCCGGCTTGGCCCGGCTGCCATACCACTTCAGAAGATCTGCGTTACTGTGCGGAAAGACTTCACCGATCATCACGCGCGACCCGGGAAAGGCGCTTGAATCAAAGGAATCGATACGAGCCCGCATCTCCTGGATTGCGGTATGCACAGCAGGAAGATCGGATGTCTTGGTGCGTTCGTGCATCGGATTGCCATTCCTGTCCAGGAGCGGTTTTCCATTCTTGTCCATGGCCGGCGCTTCATCGGTGAAATTCGGATCCTCGTAAAGCGCCGCTACCGCGTCGAAACGGAATCCTGCGACGCCCTGCTTCAGCCAGTAACCAAGGATGTCCTTGAACTCCTCGTGCACCGCGGGGTTGTACCAGTTCAGATCCGGTTGATGAGCGGAATACGCATGATAGTAGTATTGGCGCGTTGTCTCGTCCCAGGTCCACGACGAGTGGCCGACAAATCCCCAATTGTTTGGCGGGCCGCCCGCATCGGTGGCTGTTTCACCCTTGCCGTCGTGCCAAACGTACCAGTCGCGATAGGGATCCGTCCGCGAAGAGCGCGACTGAACGAACCAGGCATTCATGTCAGAGGTGTGATTCATCACCATGTCCATGATCACCCGGATGTGACGTTTGTTTGCTTCGGCCATCAACCGATCGAAGTCGGCCATGGTGCCGTACTCTGGGTTGATGTCGCGGTAATCGGAGACGTCGTAGCCGAAATCAAAATTCGGGGATGGGTACACAGGAGAGAGCCAGATCGCGTCAACGCCAAGTTTCTGAAGATAATCGAGACGCTCGGTGACGCCGTTCAGGTCACCGATTCCGTCGCCATTGGTGTCTTGAAAGCTTCGGGGGTAGACCTGATAGATGACAGCATGCCGCCACCATTCAGAGCCGGTGGATTGCGATTGTGCGGAGGGACTTTGCGTTTGCGCTGATACGGTAGGTGCTGCTGCTCCGATAGACACACCAAAAGCGCATGCTCCGATTGTGACTACAACAGATTTGGTCCAGTGCATTACAGATCCTCGGGTTTGCTTCCGCTGCTCGTAGATCTGGCAACGGTGTGAACAGGTCAAACTATCACATTTGGGAGCAAGGAGGCTCAAACGTTCCCGTCCGTCGTGGAGACTTGTGCTGGTCTCACTCGGCGTCTTCGGCCTTCGGCGGCACCAGCCAAAGCACTGCAACGATCCCAATCAGCACCAGGGAGGCAGCAGGCCGGTAATAGGCCGCGGGAATCGCCATGAGATAAAGCGAAACCGAGGCGATCTGCTTGCCCCAACTCGCATCCGGAGGCGCCGCGCTCTTCGTCCTTATCTGACTCCACAGCGCCATATATCCCAGACCCGGAAAAATACTTACCGCAGCGTAGAGCGCGGTGTTGAACGATGTTAGCCCCTTGACACCGATCCAGTCCGTAGCGAACGGAAACAGCGAGAGGCAGAAGAGAAAAATCAGGTTAGCCCACAAGATACCGTGGCTCACCGTCTCCACCTCGTCGACGAGATAGTGATGATTCACCCAGTAAATCCCGATCTGCACGAAGGTAAGGAGATACAGAAAGATGGTAGGCAGCACTGCGCGCAGACCGGCCACGCCGTCAGGCCCCGGTACCTTCAGTTCGAGCACCATGATCGTAATAATCACGGCGATAACGCCGTCAGAGAACGCCTCTAGACGTCCCGGACTGAGGTTTGTGCTCACTCTCATACCCAGTGGTTAATCCGGTTAATCTGCCGCGAAATCAAAAGCTCGTTGCGAAGACCGAGACGAATCTCGCTCAGATTCCGCAGCGGCCGTCACCGCGTCATGACAGTTGAGTTCTGCGCCAGCAGCATCGATTCAAGGATCTGATCGGATACTTCCTTTACGGCGCCGGGAGAGTGGGAGAGAAACAGCGTGTTCGTCCGGTCGCTCTCGCCGATCGACTTCAGCGTATCGAAGTATTGTGTGACCAGCACCAGTTGCATGACATCTCTCGAGGTCGCTCCTTCCACGGCTTTCTGGAACTGCTCGATCGACGCCTGCAGGCCTTCGACGATAGCCTTGCGCTGATTGGCGATTCCCTGCCCCTGCAACGCCTTGCTTTCGGCTTCCGCTTCGGCTTTCTTCACCACGAGAATCTTGTCAGCCTCGCCGCGCGCCGTGGCGGCCACCTGCTCGCGCTGCGCGGCGTTAATATCGTTCATGGCCGATTTGACCTTGGCATCCGGAACAATATCGGTCACAAGCACGTTCACAATCTCGTACCCGAATGCCGCCATGTCGGAATCGAGTTCCTGCTTGACCGCGGCAGCGATGCTCGATTGCGAAGCGAACACCTCATCCAGCGTCATACCCGGAACGTGCCCGAGAATCACTTGTTCGACATATGACTTGATCTGCGCAACAGGGTCGGAGAGCTTGTAGAACGCATCATAAACCCGCTCGGGTCGCACACGGTTCTGCACGGAGATCGGGATGGTGACGAAGACGTTGTCCTTGGTCTTGGTCTCCATGGTCAGCGTGATCTGGTTCACACGAAGACTCACGACGCCGGAAACAGAATCCAGATAGGGCGCCTTCCAGTTAAGTCCCGCTTCGGCGACGCGGAGAAACTTGCCGAAGCGCGTCAGGACGGCCACTTCAGCGGTACTGACAGTGAAAAAGCTGCCCAGAACGAGCGAAAGAACAATGATTGCAAGAACGGCGAGCAGGATCAGACTAGCTATTTCCATCGGAGCCTCCGCAAAGCTGACTGTGAAATATGCGGAGAATTATACAGAGGAACTACTACCTCCCGATTGAAGATCTGGCTTCCGTTAGCCGTCGATCTGCTACTTTCCAGCTATTGTGTATCGGGCCGCTGAGGATGAGTGCTCCAGTTGTTTGAAGAATTGTAGCCGAACTGCGGCTTTTCGCGAGTGCCGGCAATATAGATGGGGATCTCTGTGCCGACTCCATCCTTCTTGAAGAATCGATCCGCCGGTTTAAGCAGGAAGCCCTTCCAGCCTCCCACCATTTGCGAGACAGTCGCCTGCATCTTCGCGGTTCCAGTGAAATCCAGCAGTCCACCTTCTGAGCGATAAGTGCCGTGCAGATGTATATCTGCGCCAGGAACCGCGTACAGCACAGAAGGCAGTGTGAGCACTCCGCCGTCGAGCGCGAAATCGCCCTCAACATGCGACTTGATTGTCTCGTCCGGCGCTGACTTCAACTGGTCGAGTTTCCCCTGTCCGCGCAGACTTAACTCGCGGATGCGCTTCTGTACCTGGAGGCTGCTGAATTCAGCTTCATCCAGCACGAAATGTCCTTTAATCGCAATGCGCTTGCTTACCGGAACCTTTCCGGGCGGAATATGAAGTTGCGCCTTTACCCCGATGCTGCCGTCGAGAATGGGGTTCGGTGAATCGGTAGCGAGGCGCAGAAAGTCCTCGATTCTCGCACGGTCCACATTCACGTTTAGATCAATGTCATGGCCGATGCTGTGCAACTGTCCGTCGTCGCCGGTCTTCAGAACGCGCACAATCTGGCCCGTCGCTGTAAAGTGAGAACTCGCCAGGGTGGCATCCACAGGGTCGAGCCAGGTATCGCCGTTGGTGCCGTCGACCCGCGCGTGAAAGGTCGTATGAAGCGGCATCGCGTGGCCCGCTCGAGAGAGTTGGAAGTCAGGCGTGTCGGTTTGCCCATCGACGACCATATCCCGCAACGTTCCCTGGTAGCGACCGGTTGAATTGAGTATGCCGGCGATGCCCGTGAAGACCGACAGATCGGCATGGTTGAATGTATAGTCGCCATGAATCGGGCTGCTGCCGGGGTCCGCAACCACCCACGGACCAAAACTGCCGGTGGTGTGGATCGAACCCGGCGGCTTGGGGTTTTCGAGCTGCGCATCGAAGGCCATAGCGGCGCCCGGGCGGACATCCTTGAGCCGGAATTGGTGAATCACGAACTCGAGCGGCAATTTGTTCGGTTTGTCCGTCTCGAGGCTGAGCCGCGCGTTCGTACAGTCGACGGTGTCGATCACCACGCTGACGTGCAGACCGTTCGATGACGGCTCAGAGGCATTTGCGGGTTGAGATTCAAACGCCCTTTTCATGTGCGACCGCGGAGGAAAGCGGATGTCAAGGCCGTTGAGTCGAACCCGCGTGATGTGGATCGGTTCTCCGGACTGATAATGCAGCGGCGCCTGGAAGCGAAACTCATCTAGCCGGATCAGAGGCTGAATGGGCGGGTTGGGTTCTGGAACATGCAGGCCCTCCACCTCAGCCGGGGGCCAGATGCGGAGGCCTCTGCCTTCGCCCCACACACCCCACTCGCCGCGCAGGGTATTCCCCAGCGAGAAATGGAAGCTGTCGAGTTCCACGCGGGCATGGAAGCGATCAGACAAGGCTTGGACAACCTGCTGGCGCACAAACGGCTCAGCCCTGTGTGCTGCCACGACCACAAAGACGCCAATGGCAGTTAGAAGCGCAAGAACGACTCCGCCTGCCCAAAACGGCCAGCGGGGTATACGTCTGCGCGCGGTCCGAACCTCAGTAAGCTCCATCTCTTGCATTGGATGCCTTTCGGTCGATGTGCGCACCCATTTTCTGATTAGACGTGCAATGAACTAAACTGCTTGGCAGCGATGCTAGCGAATATTGAGAACCTGGTGAAGTTGCAAAACGTGGAAGTGGAGCGGAGCCGGCTGGCGCAAGTTGCCAAAGCGCTTCCGGTCCAAATCAACCAGGCCGAGTCCGCTCTGGCTGCCATGCAGGGGAAGACGGCTGCCGCATCTGACGCGCTCAACCGCGAGGACTCGCTGCGCACCAAGCTGGAACGCGAAATTGCCGGACACCGGCAAAAAGTCGACCGCTACAAAGCACAGCAAGACAGCGTGACAACTCCGGCACAGGCTTCGGCCATTGAACACGAAGTGCAGTTTGCCCAGGCAGAAATCGACCGGCTGGAAAATGAGGAATTTGCCAGCCTGGAACGAACAGAAGCACAGGAAGCGACGCTCGCCACGGCCCGGGCGCAGGTGGAAGAGTTGGCCGCGGCCCTGGAAAAGACGAAGGAACGCGTGGCCGCCAGCCAGAGTGAACTGGCCGAGCAACAGGCCGCACTTGGTCGAGAACGTGAGGCGCTGCGCGCTGAAATCGCACCCGAGTTGCTGGCTCGCTTCGACCGGATCTCCTCGCAGCGCGGCACCGGTATTGCCCGCGCCGAGAACCAGCAGTGCATGAGCTGCCGCATGGGCGTGCGCCCGCAGATGTGGAACCAGCTGCGCGAAGGCGAGTTGCTGAACTGTGACAGTTGCGGACGGCTCCTCTATTGGGACCCCTCGATGGCGCCGGCGCCCAAGACACCCCAGACCGAAGCCGCAGCCGACACAGGGCGCGCGATCCGCAAGCCGCGGCAAGCGGGAGCGTAACGGTTCGCACCCGGACGGCATTTCCGCGTTGCGATCAATCCGATCAGCGGGCCAGACGAAATCAGTCAAGAAGATCCCGGAGCAGAAATTGAAGCGCGTCTGCGTCGACATGGACGAAGTAATGGCCGATACCCTGGCCGAACATCTTCGCCGCTATAACCAGGCCTTTGAAGACGACGTTACCGTCGACGACCTCGCGGGCAAAGGCCTGTGGGAGATCACGCCGCAGGATCGCCAGAAGGATTTACGCGCATTTCTCGATGCGGAAGACTTTTTTGAGGATCTTCCGCTCATGCCGGAATCGCAGCAGGTTCTGAAGGCGCTTGCGGCGCGGTTTGAGATCTTCATCGCGACGCAGGCGATGGCCGTGCCCAACTCGCTGGGTCCGAAGTATCGCTGGCTGCAGCGGCACTTCCCTTTCATTCCGCCCACGAACTATGTGTTTTGCGGAGACAAACGGATTCTACGCGCCGATTACCTTATTGACGACCTGCCCAAGAACCTGCTGCGCTTTGAGGGGCAGGGATTGCTCTACACCGCGCCGCACAACCTCATGGCCACTGGATTTGTGCGCGTGAACAACTGGCAAGAAGTCGCAGAGTACTTCGCCGCCATCCCGGAATCGCCGTAGGAATCGCTATTTGTTTGAGTGGTCGTGCGCGGTTTCCGACCAAGTCGGTCCGATTTGGGTGATGTTCAGAGGCGCGCCATCTTCGAAGAGCGGACCAGTCTCTCGCAGGAATGCCGGCAGCTCCCCGCCAAGAATTTCGATGAAGATGTTGGGAGGTTGCTTGCCGATGATAGGCGCGATCACACCTGCTATTCCGCCGAGTTCAAGCTTTATTTCATACACAGAAGACTTGCGTGCGACGCCCGCCAGATAAAAAGTCTGCGGCGCCTGCGGCATGATATCCAGGGTCACCAGACGCGGTTTGGGCGTAGCGACAATCATGGAAACCTTCGTTTCACCGGCATCAGGAGAGACATTTTCGATTACCGCCGGGACGAGGCCGTTGTACAGGTCGGCAGGCATCTTTACGCGGTCAGTTGAAACTTCGTCCTTGCCATCCTTGCCCAGCGAGTGCGTCACCACGGTCCCCTTCGCGACGTCGATCATCGTGTCGATCGGGTGCGGAAAATAAGGACCGCGTTGAATGTGATGGTCGGAGACGAGACGGAAGACTCCGCGCTGCGTATACACGGTAGTTTCGTCATCGAGCGAGCCATCTTTAAAGTGAAAGCTCAGATGAGCCGTTACGCGGTTGCCACGCACAATCTGGATGAGATCGCCAACCGCGAGGACCTGGCCCTGCTCCGTAGTCAGCGCGAGGAAGCCGTGTAATGTTCCCGCGGGATGATGCGCTGGAACCGGCTCAGCCGCGGCAATGAGCTGCACAGCACAGGCCAACAAGGCGAAGTGTCGCAGACATCGAGATCCGAAGGTAGGTCTAAGTTGCAAATCCACTTGCTTTTAGTAGATGGCATCTCGGTTGCAACCGTTGCCCCGAAGCAAGCAGGGATTGAGCGAATGGAGAAGATAGGCTGGAGCCAGTTCCAGCTTGTTCGATGAATAAGGGATTGGCATACTGAATGGACGGCTTCGTTTTCAGCGAACCGCACGGGTATTTCGAACCTCACTTCAATCACCACCGCAGGGCCGCCAATCCCCGGGAAGGCATATTCCACATGAGCATTTCTAGAGCCATCTTTGTCGTAACCGTACTCTTTCCGCCGATGATTGTTTGCGCCGCCCAGACTGCTGCCGGCAGCGGACCGGTTGCGACCTCAGGCACGGTCTCCGCAAGCACCAGCTTCTCTCCTGTCGCGCCTTCCTCGATCCTGCAGCGCCCTCTTGACGAGGTGCAACAAACCGTCGGGGCAGTGAAACTGGATAAGTGGAAGAAAGGTTCAGTGCGCGATGAAGCAGCAAACAATATCGATGCGATTCAGCGCTATATGCAGGGAACGCTCCCGGCCCTGATGAAAGAGGGGGACGCCGCTCCAGGTACGTTGAGCAAAGTGCTTCCGGTTTCACGCAACGTAGACGCGCTCTATGACGTCATGGTGCATATAGTGGAGGCGGCGCGCGTCTCGGCTCCCGGCGATCAGGTTGCCCAGTTGCAGCAGGCAATGGCGGATTTGGAAAAGGCCCGCGTCGCTTTTGGAAACCAGCTGCAGCAAACCGCAACCGTACAGGAGAAGCAACTGGTGGAACTCCGCAGCACGGTTCAGACACAGGCTGCCTCGCTCAAGGCTGCTTCGGCTCAACCACTCGCTCCCAAGTGCTCCGTTCCCCCCGCGCCGGCGAAGAAGAAGAAGACTCCGGTCAAGCCCACCACGGCCAAGCCTGCTGCAGGCACCGCAGCACCGGCACCGGCTGCCACGTCGACCAATCCCCCTGCGAAGCCTCAGTAAGCTGATCGACCTTCAGGCAACACTCGAAAAAGGCGGTCGAATGGGCCGACAAGTACAACCGTGGCGAAGACCGGAATATCGACTAGCTACCGGTCGGCTCGCGCTGGCCCAATACGCCGCGCCCTGCGACCGCTCGCTGGACGAGGGTCGCACCACTTCCGGATCGCAGAAGCGTGACTGGTTGAGCGGCAGGAGGCTGGTGCATGGTCACGATAAGAGCGTCTGCAGGCTTCTTGCCCGCACAGACATAAGAGTGTGGCGTGCTCGAATCAAAGTAAACCGCATCGCCGGGCGTCAACGTGCAGTGGTGCTCCCCGTGGTGCAATTCCAGCTCGCCATCGAGAATGTAGAGAAACTCGTAGCCCGGATGCATGTGGGCTCGGGCCTCTTTGGTTCGCTCCAATGGTATGAATTCCGCAAAGTAGGGATCCATGTGCCTGTCGGGAACCATGTAGCCGAGGCTTTCAAAAAAGTATGTCGGCTCCTCGACGCCGGTCTGCGGCAGACGCACGCGCTCCTTTCTGCGGTGCACGCGGAACATCGACTGTGGTTCGGCTTCAAAAAAATAAGAAAGATCTTTGGAGAAGACCATCGCAATGCGGGCGAGATTGCGAAGCGTAGGAACCACACGTCCGGTCTCAAGCTGAGACAAAAAGCTTGCTGAGAGACCGGTGTGCTTACCCAGCTCGACCAGCCCCATCGACTTCTTCAGCCGCAACCGCTTGATGCGCTCGCCGATGTGTTTCTCCGCAATGAACTTTTCCGTAGTCTCGGTGTCCACTTGCGACTTTTGTGTTTCCTCGCTGCGAGCCCCCGCGTCTGTCATCAGCCCTCCAGGGAATGCTCGGGGCGGTTTTGCCCCGATCAAAACCTATTCCCATCGTACTAAACTCAAGTACTCAGAGCAAACCTGTCAAACTCGCTCTCCATTGTGGGAACGACCATCCTGTAAATATGGATTCCACAATCGTTTCCGGCGGAATCATTCTGAGCGGCGCATCGGGAATGGTCGGGAGCGCACTGCATCGGGTCTTGGCCGAGCGCAGGATTCCGTCTCTTCAATTACTGAGACGGACCCCGATAGCCGAAGGACAACTGCAATGGAATCCGAGTGCGGACCCACCCATCGACAACCCCGCGCCGCTTGAAGGCGCAGCGGCCGCCGTCCACCTCTCGGGTGCCAGCGTAGCCGCACATCGCTGGACCGATGCATACCGCCACGAATTGGCCGCCAGCCGGGTCGACTCCACGCACAGACTCGCAAAGGTGCTCGCCGCGCTGCGTACACCCCCGAAAACGTTTGTGGTGGCATCGGCAATTGGGATTTATGGCGATCGCGGAGAGGAAGTCTTGACCGAATCATCGCCTCCCGGCACGGGGTTTATGGCCAATCTCTGCCGGCAATGGGAGGCTGCCGCAGAGCCTGCGATTCAGGCGGCCATCCGCGTCGTACACGTCCGGCTTGGTGTCGTTCTGGGGCCGGGACGCGGCGCGCTGCAGCAGATGTTGCCGCCGTTTCGCGTTGGTCTGGGCGCACGCCTCGGCAGCGGAAGACAGTGGATGAGCTGGGTCAGTCTTGCCGATGCGATCGGGGCAATTCTATTTGCGTTGGATCGAGTGGAACTGTCGGGCCCGTTGAATGTGACTGCGCCGCACCCGCTCACAAATGCGGATTTCACGCACGCGCTGGGAAAGCAGCTGCACAGGCCTGCATTTTTGGCCGTCCCGGCTTTCGCCCTGCGAATTCTTTTCGGACAGATGGCCGATGAGGCGCTGCTGGCAAGTGCTCGGGTGCAGCCGGCGAAACTCCTGGCTTCGGGATTCCGGTTTTCACTTCCAAAAATTGATCAGGCTCTAAGCGCGGCTTTGGAGAAATCGATAAAGCAATGAATCTCGGTGCCCCATCCATGCGCGATCTTTGCGCATGGGTGGGAGAGCACGAAACTCAACTTCTAGCGTCTGCCCTGGATCACCCGCGAATTTGCGTTGCCGCCTTTGGGAAGCTTCTTGGCGGCGCGGCGCGCGGCGATCTCGTGCATCTCCTTGCCGATCTTGGACTGGTTGATGGCGACTTGCATGATCAGGTTGATGATGTTGCCGGTAATCCAGTAGAGCGCCAGGCCTGAGGCGAAGTGCAACAGGGTGAAGCCCATGATCGCCGGCATCATGATCGCCATCATGCGACGTTGCGCCGGATCCATGCCCGGCGAAGGCGTGATGAACTGCACGAGGAACATCGTGCCGATGATAAGAATCGGCAGGATGTAATGCGGATCGGGCATGGAGAGATCGTGCAGCCAGAACCACTGCGCATGGCGCAACTCAACGGCATTCAGCAGCACGCGATAGTAGGCGAAGAAGAGCGGCATCTGCAGCACCAGCGGCAGGCAACCGCCGTACATGTTCACGCCTTCTTCCTTCATGATCGCCATCTGCTCGGTTTGCATCTCGGCGCGTTTGGGATCGTTGATCTTCAGGTTGGCGTATTTCTTCTTGAGCGCGTCAAGCCGGGGCTGAATGCGCATCATCTTCAGCGACGACTTCATCGTCCAGATGCGCGTGGGCAGCAGGACAAGGTTAAAGATGACCGTGATGATGATGATGGCCCAGCCCCAGTTGTACTTTCCCGGACCCATCATGTTGTGCAAGGCGCGCAGAGCAAGGTATAGCGGCTTGGCAATGATGCCCCACCACCCGTACTGGATCACCGACGCCAACGACTCGCCGGTCGGTTTTCCATCGTCGCCGATCGCACGAATCGAATTGAGAATGTCGGTCTCTTTGGGGCCGGCGTAGATCCGCAGTTGGGTATCGCCGCTCTGGTCGCCCATGGCCAGACCGATTACATCAGCCGGTTTTTTGGCGCTATTTGGATCGCTCAGATCGCCGGGCAGCTCAATGGTGTGGTGAAACGTAACCACGGTAGCGCGCGAAGGGGCATCGGGCAGAAGTACAGCGGTAAAATACAGATCCATGAGCCCCGCGTATTCGAAGGGCTGATCGAGGGTGGCGTCGCCGCTCACTTTCTTGGCCGCCATCGTATCCTGCTTGCCGTCAATCGACCAAGCAAGCTGCGACTGGGTCGGAACCAGGAATGTAGTGCGTTTTCCATTGGCGGCGAGGAACTCCTCCATATCGCCTAGACCAGCCGGCCAGGCCAGAAGCGCGCGGACGGGTTCGCCGTTTCGCTTCACGCTGACATGGGCTCCGATCACATAACTCGAATCGAAGGAGAAGGTCTTCACGACATCGAGGCCGCCGACCGCGTAGTGAAAGCTGACCGAATTGGGAGCCAGTACCTGCCCCGTCGTCGACGGCTCGTACAGTGCCGTGTTGAGCTGCGTCGTCAGCGCGTTGTCGTAAGTGTAGAGCGAGAGCGGCAGCCCGAAGCGGCTCGCGGCGTCCTGCTGCACCATGTCGAGCGGCTTGCCGCTGGAGTCGGTGTAGCGCTTAAGAATCCAGTGCTGGACCTGTGCGCCCTTATTTGTGAAAGTGATCCGAAACTTCTCGTTCTCAATAGTGGTCGTAGTCTCGGAACTGGCGCTGACTGAAGCAGCGACTGCCGGCGCGCTTCGGTCCACGGGACTCGTTGCGTCGCCACCCGATGTCACTGACGGCGTTGTCGCCTGCGCTGATTGTGCCGCCTGTTGCAGAGCCTGCTGGGCCTGGTTGGCCGGAGCATTCGCCGCAGGCTTCTGGAAATACTGATAGACCATCAGGGCCGCAAGGGCCAGAAAGGTAAAGAGGATCAGGCTGCGGAAGTCTCCGCCGCCGGTGCCGCCGCCGGAACCCTGCGACTCTAAGTTGGGATTACGAATTTCGGGCAAGTGTGACTTCCTGTCGTTGAGGAATGGCGTGCCGGAGGGCTCGCCACTCTTTCTATGGTAACGGTTCGTGAGGCAAATGAGTTGAGGCCCTTGGATTCGACCCCGTTAGTTCCAAAGCGCGTTCGTCGCTGTCTGTGGCGGCTGGTACCGGATCGAGACCCCCGCGACACAACGGATGGCAGCGCAACAGGCGCCAGACCGCGAGCCCAGTGCCTCGGAACGGGCCGTGCGTCGCAATCGCGATCGAAGCATATTCGGAACAGGTAGGTACAAAACGGCATCCGCCGCCGCCGAGCGAATGCACTGCCGGAGATATCCAGCGGCGGTAGAACTCGAGCATTGCGAGGAGGATGCGTGTCATCGAGTTGGCTCTGCCTTGCCGGAATGCGTCGCGTGACTCGGGTTTGCGCGGGCCTGCTCAGCATTTGCCTGCTGGAGAATACGCACAATCTCGGCATCAAGTTTCGTGAATTCTAGTGTCAGCACCGTCCGGTGCGGATGAAGAATCAGGTCGCAGTTCGCTGGCAACTGGTCGACATGCCGCCGCAGCACCTCGCGCAGCCGCCGCTTGATCCGATTGCGATCGTGCGACGGACCGAGTACTTTGCCCACCGTAAGTCCCACGCGTGCGCCGGTAGCCTCACTCTGCGCTGCCAAAAACCAGCTCATCGAGGCCGAACGACGCTTTCGTCCTTCGGCGTAGACGCGTTGATAGTCCGCGTGTTTGCGCAGCCTCGCGCCAGCCAGAGAGGCGGGAACCCTGCGCGCAGCCGGCGCAACGGTATGCGGCTCAAGCTTGGAAGAAATGCTCATCGCAAACTGGAAGAATTTCGGCCAGAGGATGATAGGCTCTGGAACCTGCTCCAGCCGAAAACAAAACGGCGGGAACGACTTAGTCGCGGAAGCCAGCGCTGACTGAGACGCGCTTGCGGCCTGCGGCACGGCGACGGCTCAGCACGGCAGCTCCCGACTTGGTCTTCATACGTGAGCGAAAGCCGTGCGTCTTTGAGCGATGACGCCGGTTGGGTTGAAATGTGCGCTTGGGCATAAAAATGCGCTCCTGTTTCCTATCTGAAATCTTCGCCGACGGCAGTTCTGCACTTGACTCAGGGCGAGGCCCATTTCCATCTGTTGCTCTTTCTTCAAAAAAGAGCAACCTGCCTCAATTTCGGCTGGGGCAAGTAAAGTGCAGAACCGCTCGGGACGGCAAGTATTAAGTATATCGAAGGTTGGGCTTGGATGCCAGCGGAGCGAAACAGTGCTGGAATCCGGCGGTACCGTCGAGCCGCAGCGACCTCGACCGGACAGGAGAATGCATTTCGATCCAAATCGCATGCGAATGCGTTCGCGCAGCCCTGCATTCCGACCTGAAAGAGATCGAGGGCGGCAATAACTGAGTAGAAATTTACGGTCGAGGCGCGAGAATTTCGAACGTGTGTTTATGTGTTTCACCGTGCGTGGTGCAACCTTGCGCCTGTTCCCAAAAGTTATGTGAAAGAGGCATTGCAACACACCCCAAATGTGCTACCATCGGGACCGTTCAAGAAAGTTTCCGAGCGTCCCACGGAGTGAATTTCAACCCGTGCCTCGCAGTATTTTTCCGAGGCGAACCAACGGCCATCAGGCATGTCCTCAGTCAGCGAATGTGGGTGAGCAATTGCTTCACTCACCGCGTGAGCCATTGTCTTAACCGCGCGGTTGAACTCACACGGCAGTACACAGGCGGCGCCGGCAAGGATTCGCTCGATGGCATTCGCAATTTCGCCGGCTTCGGCTCTTAATCCCTGGCTGCAGATTCTCGCAGCCCTGGAAAAAAAGGTCATTCGCCAGTCTTTTGATACGTGGCTCAAGCCGACGCGCTTCAGTCACGCCAGTGGCCGAATTCTTTTCGTCCGCGTTCCCTCCAAAGAGTTTCAACACATCGGCGACAAGTACGGCGACCTGATTCAGGAAGCGATTGATCTGCAGTCGCTCGAATTCGACGACGTGCAATTCGTAACCGTCGAGGAAGATCCCTCGATGCCGCCGCAGCGCAAAGACGGCGGCTTTGGTCCGCTGCCCGCGCACGCGCCCAGCGCGCCTGCATCGCGATCGCCGGAGCAGACGCGATTTGACTGGTCCACCGCGGCCCAGTTAAATCCCCGCTATACGTTCGACGCATTCGTCATCGGAAACGGCAATCAGTTTGCCCGCGCGGCCTCGTTGGCCGTCGCCGAGCGTCCTTCGCGGGCCTACAATCCGCTCTTCCTCTATGGCGGCGTTGGCATGGGCAAGACCCACCTGATGCACGCCATCGGCCACGAAGTGAAGCGCCGGCAGCCATCAGCCAGCATCTGCTACGTTTCGGCGGAGAAATTCACCAACGAGATGATCACCTCGTTGCGCAACGATCGAATGACCAGCTTCCGCGATCGCTTCCGCACCGTCGACGTTCTGCTCATCGATGACATCCAGTTCATCGCACAAAAAGAACGGACGCAGGAAGAGTTCTTCCATACCTTCAACGCTTTGCACGAGAGCATGAAGCAGATCGTCATCGCGTCGGACCGTCCGCCCAAAGAACTTGCCGAGATTGAAGACCGTCTGCGTTCGCGCTTCGAGTGGGGCTTGATCGCCGACATTCAGCCGCCCGATCTTGAAACCAAAGTCGCCATTCTGCAGAAGAAAGCCGAGAACGACCAGGTTCAGCTCCCCACCGACGTCGCCCTGTTTATCGCCTCCAACGTCCGCACCAACGTGCGCGAACTCGAAGGCGCCTTGACCCGCCTCGTCGCCTGGTGCAACTTGAACCGCACTGAGATCACCCTGGTTACAACTCAGCAGTGCCTCAAGCAGTTCATCGACATGCAGGTTCGCAAGATCACCATCGAGTCGATCCAGCGCGCCGTGGCCGAGCAATTCGGCATGAAGGTGAGCGACCTGAAGCAGAAGAACAACTCCCGCAACGTCGTTGTGCCACGGCAGATTGCCATGTACCTCGCCAAGCAGATGACGGAAGCGAGCCTGCCGGAAATCGGCCGCCAGTTCGGCAACAAGCACCACACCACCGTGATGCACTCCATCGGCAAGATCGACGAGCTTCGCCGCACCGACAAGGACCTGCATCGCACCCTCAACAAGCTTCAGGAGATGCTGAACGGATAAAAGCATGGAACAGGGTCGGTGATCAGAAAAGGCCGCGCAATGCGCGGCCTTTTTACATGCAATGCCCACAACCCCCAATATAAGTTGTCATCCTGAGGAGTGCAGCGACGAAGGATCTGCGTTGTTCTCATACCTCACGCATTCGCGCACTTCCCGCGAGATTACCGCCCGCCCCCATCCGTTCAAAATGTCTTTCCGAACAATTTGAACCCGTAGCCACTCAGGTTCGACATATTAGACAGATGGTCAATGAATGCAAGGACAGTGTCCAGTTTGAGTGGCTCGCCCTGCGCTGTCAGGCGGGCGATCCAGCAGCATTCGAAGACCTGATCGCGGTCATGGAGAGGCCGCTGCTTTATTACGCAACGAGCCTTACCGGGAACCAGGATACTGCGCTCGACGTCCTTCAGGATGTCTGGCTCAAGGTGGTTCGCGGCATTCGAAGCTTGAAAGACCCCGGCTCTCTAAAGCCTTGGCTTTACGCAATCACCCACGGCGTCGCTATCGATCGTATCCGGCGTGACTACAGACGCGACAAGGCAGACCAGGCGCAGCTTGATGATACGTTCCACATCGAAGAGCCCTCCTTCGACGAAGAAGATGCAACCGGCCTTCGCGATGCGTTAAGCCGCCTTGGCGTTAAACACCGTGAAGTTCTTGTTCTGCATTTTCTTCAGGACCTCTCCATCCTGGAAATCGCCCACGTCGTCGGCTGCTCCGAGGGCACCGTCAAATCCCGTATTCATTACGCCAAACGGCAAATGAAACAGATTCTCGAAGGAGTGAAACATGGCACAACAAACGAATAACCTGCGGGAGCGCCTGCTCGCTACCCTGCCACAACCAGAGAACCTCGCCGCCTATCGTGAAGAGACCGCCGCCTTACTGGCTAAGCACGCAAAAGCGCTTCGCTGGGATAAGGTCACGGCAAACACGTTCTTCTTTCTCGCAGTTGCCTTGTTTTTACTCTTGACCTTCTGGCGCGTTGGCGGATTTCCGGTTACCGGGTTTCAAGTCGGCAGTGCCGTCTTCTTCTTCATGGGAGTGATCTACAAGGTGCACTACGAGATTTATGACAGCCAAATCGCCACTCTCAAGGAAATCAAGCAAGTCCAGCTTCAGATTCTCGAACTTCAGGCAGCGATGCGGAAGGAGCAATAGCGGAAAGGGATCATTCTGTTTTCGGAGCGCCGGTGCCGGGTGCCCCATGTCTCGTCCGCCGCGGCGGATGAGACATCGGAAACCTCAAATTCACTTCGCTTGAAACTCGGTCACGCCCAGCACATTCCCGTCCGGGTCTTTGAACCAAGCAACTCGCGAACCGCTCGGCGAGTTCCAGATACCGCGTGGATCGGCGTCATTCACTCCCTTGTAGCGATTGAATTCCACGCCCGCTGCGACAAGCCGGTCCACGGTCGCTTCGATATTCGCGACACTCCAGCCAAGCACTGTGAATGGATCGGGACTCAGTTCGTGCACCGTTGTCACGCGCAGCATGGTTCCGTTGGCATCGAAGACCAGCGCGAATGGCTTCTCATCTGCCACTAGTCGCAGCCCCAGTACGCCTTCGTAAAACGCACGCGCTTTAGCGGCATCGGTCGTGGGGGCGAACGCAACCAGTTCGCTCCCACCCAGAATGGATTCTCCTGACATGTTTCACCTCCGCCGCATTCTTCCTGCATAGTCGCGCCGCTGGCAAGAGGATTCTGATGAAGTCGTTGCGGTTTATCCCTGCACCACGAGGTCCTGCGCCAGTTTGAAGTGCACCACCGTCTCTGCTGGGATGTCGAGGTCGCGGTTGCCGGTGAGTCCAGCACCCGCCGCGCCGGCACCGCCCCCGGCAAGTCCGCCGATCAACAATCCTGTGCCCCCGGTGGCGATGCCGCCGATCAGCATGCCGAGGCCCGCGCCGCCGCCAATCGTCGCAGCAGAGCGCTTGCCTTTACCCTTCTTGTGTTGAGTGAGATCAGCAGACCTGAGGTGATACTGCGTGCCGTTCAGCGTCATCGAGGTCAGACGCAATTCCAGAACCGACGCACCCTTGAAGTGGCCGCGCTTATGCGCCTCGGTTACAACGCCACCCACGCGCGTGCCCTTTGGCACAATGGCGTTTCCATTGGGATCAACCACCGGTTCCACAACTTCGCCCGTAAACGTGTCTCCGGCGTGGCTCTTCTTCACGCTGATCCGCTGATCGATACGTATGGCGAGGCTTGTGCCGGCCTGAATGGTCACTTGCACAGGTGCAGGAGGTCCGGCCGGCGAAGGCCTGCTCCCATCCTGCCCGGCAGGTCCGCTTGCCTGATCCTGATTCAGATCCCCGCCCACCGGGAATACCTTCGGATCCTGCGGCGGCGGCAGCGGCGCACCGGACATCGGCGGCGTGGTGGTGGTCGTCATGGCCTCGGTGGCCTGGCCCTTTGCGGACGGCTGCACCAGTGTCGTTGTCGTGGTTCCGGTTTTATCAACGCTGACAACCTGCTGCGCGTGGCCCGTCGCCACTGCCTGCTTCTTGGCTTGATCAATTGCCTTGTCCTGCTTTGATTCGCATCCTGCAAGCGCCACAATCAGCGCCAGCGCCAGCATTGGCGTCCGCGCATTGCGCGCAAAAAAGCCTGAAGAAAGCATCATGGTCCTCTTTCCGAATGGGTAGCGACACAAGGCAAGCAGGTGTTTCAACAATAATCTAGATAGCTTCACCTTCAATTAGATAAGGGCTCGCTCAAACGTGCAAGAGTACCGAAGATCACTTGCATTCAGAGAAGACGACATCTCTTCTTGCTTATCGCGACATCAGGTCGACGAACATTTTTTGAAAGCGCGGCAGGTCCAGATCGAGTTGCGCGTGAACCAGCCGCACACCGGTCTGCGGTTTCAATTGTTCGGTCCAGGTAAGCGTGTCTCCGTAGCTGGGACCGTGGCTCAGGTCAATGTCCATGTATTCGACCTTTTCTCGGGTGATGAGCATAGGATCGAGCCACGCGCATGCCGCCAGCTCATCCCAGAGGTAGTAGCGATTCTGACTCCACGCAGCGATGTACTTCGCGGTCAGCGATTGCGACTTCGAAATCTCGTCGAGCATCCTCTCTGTGAATGGTGCCTTGAGAGAGACATCCACCGTAGTCACGTCAATACGGGGCCACGCGGCCCGAAGCACGATATGCGCGGCCTCTGGATCGAACCAGAAATTGAATTCATGCCTCGGGCTGCTTGCAAACTCCGGATCGTCGGTCTGCGGATTCAGGCTGCCGCCCATCACCACGATGCCCTGCGTGAGCTCCGCAAATTCAGGATCGATCGAAACCGCCAGCGCAATGTTCGTCAGCGGGCCGGCGGCGTAGATCGTTACCTGGTGCGGATGCGCGCGCACCTCGCGAACCAGGAAATGCGCCGCATCTTCGTCGATCGGCTTCAGCGTAGGCATGCCCTCGGGCAGCGCTGGAATCGCATAAGGCCCATGCTTGTCCAGCTTGTCAGGAGTGAAAGGCGTGACGCCTTCTTTACCCTCGACCAGTGTCATCGGCCCCTGCCCCCATGCGCCCAGCCACGTCACCTTGCCATCGATCGCAGAAGAAAGCTGCGTCTCGCGCTCGGTGCGCACCAGCGGAAACACCGCACCCTTCGCCACTGGGATGTTGGAGTGGCCGGTCAGTTCGAGCATGCGCAGCGTGTGCAGCGTCTCTTCATCGCGCCATGCATTGCCGGTCACCATGGTAATGCCCAGGACTTCAACCTGCGGTGCCTGAAGCAGGGCGAGCATCGCCATCTGGTTCGATCCACCCGGACCGGAGCCATCCTGATCAATCAGGACAAGGCGCTTCTGCGCCGCACACACAAGCGCAGCGAACACCATCAACAAAGAGATTGCAGTTTTCATCGTCCGGTATTCTGACACACTGCGGCGCGATCTTTACGGCCGCCAAACCAACACTGTCGTTAAACTTTATCGCCGATCGCGTCCATATCCCCGCTCGCGCCCGGATCCCCGATCAGCGCCAAATCCACGCGGCTTCATCGGCGGCGTCACCGGCAGGTTCGTCTTTCCTTCAGGAAAAACAACGAGAAAACGGTCTTGCCCCTCGCCGGAACTGGCCGTCTCCACGCCGGGCAGGTCGCGAAGCGCCATATGCAACAAGCGACGCTCCCGGCTGTTCTGCGGAGGAAAAGCATACGGCACGCCGGACTTGCGGACCTTCTCCGCCGCCACCTCGGCCGACATGCGCAGCTCCTGCGCTCGCAGCGCTTTGAAGTTGCCCGCATCGAAGCTGACCAGGTCGTGCTCTCGCTGCTCCAGCCGCAGCATTTGCGCCGCGATTGTCTCCAGGGCCCGCAGCAATTCGCCATTGTGCTGCGTCAGCAGCGGCGTATCAGGGCCGCCCAGCTCGACGTAGATCAGCCTCGCCTCGAGGCCTTCGGGATCGCGCGCGCCATCTCCCGCTGTGATGCGATACTTCAGGCGCATCCCACCCAGTTTGTTGAGGGAAGCAAGGAATCCGGCAATTTTCTGTGCAGCCTGCTGCAGGTCTTCGATTGGCATAACGGTTTAGTATCGCAGAAATGGGTCGGGGTGGCGTGTGCAGAATCCGTCCCCGGCACTCGGCCACCTGCCTCAAACCTGGCGCACCATCGGCGTCAGGTATTCCGGCCCCACCGGATCCGTCACCGCCTCTGCCACAATCCGATCGATTTCGACCATGGTCGCGGGGTCAAGCTTCCATCCCATCACGCCGCCAACCGCATCCAGTTGGTCGGGCCGCTTGGCTCCCCATAGCGCAACAGAACAGCCGGGCCGATCCAGCACCCATCGCACCGCGAGTTGCGCCACCGATTTTCCGAAGCGCTCGCGCGCCAGCGCCGCCAGGCGTTCAACCGCACTCATATATTGACTGAACCGCGGCTCCTGGAATTTCGGGTCGACGGCGCGAATATCTCCCGGCTCAAACTTCATACCGCGGTGCACCCGGCCTCCGAGAAGACTGCGGCACAACGAGCTGTAGGTCAACACAGCCACGCCGTTCGCCGCGCACCACGGCAGCGTTTGGCGGTCTGCCTCGCGCTCGAAGATGTTGTAAGGCGGCTGGTCGGATGCCAGAGGAACGACACTGCGAAATTCTTCCATCTGAGCCGCACTGAAGTTGCTGACGCCGAGCGCTCTCACTTTGCCCGCGCGCTGAAACTCCGCCAGCACCCCTGCCACTTCCGCCACCGGCACCAGCGTGTCTGGCCAGTGGATCTGGTAGAGGTCGATATAGTCCGTGCACAGCCGACGCAGGCTATCCTCCAGTTCGCGCCGCAACCGCGCCACCGTGGAGTTCGCGAATACCCCGCGTTCGTTCCACTCCAGCCCGGCCTTGGTAGCAATGTAGAAGGCGTCGCGCCGCCCGTGAGCCCTCATCACCTTGCCAACAATCTCCTCGGCACGGCCGCGACCGTATATGGGCGCGGTATCAAAAAGGTTGATGCCGCGTTCGATCGCACTCAGGCAGGTTGCGATTGCCGCATCCTCAGCCACCGCGCCCCACTCTGAGCCGCCAATGGCCCAGGTACCCAGGCCAACCCGCGAGACTTCCATCCCCGCAATTTTCGTGGTTTCCATGCAGAGATATCTTAAGCGCACAACTATGCCAATGGCCTCCAACTCCCGTAGATTCATCTGGGACTCAGGTGAAATTAAGGTTCTCCCGATATGCTGATTGCCTGTGCCGATCGACTCCAATCCTGATCTTGATTTGAAGCGCGTCGCTTTCTCTACTCTGCTCGGCGTGTCGCTTCTTGCCGCATTCGGACTCGCAGCCGCATCTGCAACCGCACGAACCGCCGTTCAAACCTCGGTACAGGCGTCGCAGGCAGACTCGACGGCGGCACCTCAGCCCGTCGTCATCACGCTGGATGAGGCGCTCAAACGCGCTCAGTCCAGTGAACCCACGTTCGCCGCCGCGCTGGCTGACAGCAAGGTTGCCGGTCTTGACCGCGCCGTTGCCCGGGCCGGTCTGCTGCCCAGCGTTGTCTATCACAACCAGGCTCTTTATACGCAGCCAAACGGGCTAAACAACCAAGCCGGCCAGGGTGCTAGCCCTCAGCCCTCGCCTATCTTTATCGCGAACAACGCGGTACGCGAATATGCCAGCCAGGCCGTGATCAACGAAGATATCGGACTTGCCCAGATTTCCGGCGTGCGGCGCGCTGATGCAGCCGCAGCCGTTGCTTCGGCTGAGTTGGAAATCGCCCGCCGCGGACTCGTCTCTACCGTCACCGGACTTTATTACGCGCTCGCAGCAGCCGATCAGAGGCTTGCCGTCGCTCAACGTGCCAAGGCAGAGGCTGACGATTTCGCCAAGCTCACCGGCCAGCGCGAACAAGCACGCGAAGCCGCGCACGCTGACACTATCAAAGCGCAGCTCGAACAGCAGCAGCGCGACCGCGAACTTTCCGACGCGAAGATCAATGCCGGCAAGGCGCGCCTCGAACTCGCCGTACTGCTCTTTCCTGATCCCCGCACGCCCTACACCATTAGCCTGCCCGATACTCCCGCACCCCTCGCTTCGCGTGATGTGATTGATCAACTCGCTTCTAAAAACAATGCCGAGCTCAAGAGCGCGCTGGCCACATTGAGAGTGAGCAATGCGGATGTTTCTGCTGCCCGCGCCGCTTATCTGCCCAGCCTGGGACTCAACTACACTTACGGCATCGACGCGCCCCAATTCGCCGTGAACGGCCCGGATGGGGTCAAGAATCTTGGCTATTCCGCCATGGCCACGCTCGATATTCCCGTGTGGGACTGGCTCGCCACTGAGCACAGGGTGAAGCAGAGCGAGATCAAGCGCGACGCCGCCAAAGTAGCGCTCACTGCAACCCAGCGCCGCCTCATCGCGCAACTCGACGAAGCCTATGCCGAAGCGCAAGCCGCACGCGATCAACTCGCCTCGCTCGACGCCAGCGTAGCCACGGCCAGCGAAAGCCTGCGCCTTACCCGAATGCGTTATGTCGGCGGCGAAGGCACGGTGCTTGAAGTTGTCGACGCACAATCCGCTTTCATTGCCGTACAGAATGCCCGCGAAGACGGACGCATACGTTATGAGGCGGCACGCGCCGCATTGCAGACCCTCACTGGAAACATGTGAACCTATGAACGAACCGATTCAAATCGCCGACAACCGACGCACTCGCCGCAGCCACCGCGTCGCCCCAATTTCTGTCGCCATTCTGTTGCCGATCCTTCTTGCAGCTGGCTGCAAAAAAGAAGAAACGCCCGCACCGGAAATTACCGTGCAGGCCGAACACCCTGAGCTGGGAGCGATCTCCGACCACATCATCGCAGACGCTATTCTCGCGCCACTCGCACAGGCCGCCATCGTGCCCAAGATCAGCTCGCCGGTCAAAGAATTCTATGTCCAGCGTGGAGCGAAGGTGAAAGAAGGCGAACTTCTCGCCGTGCTTGAGAACGCCGACCTCGTCGGCGCGGCGCAGGACAACAAGGGTTCCTACGAAGCCGCGCAGGCCGCTTTCACGACGGCAACCAAGGCTCAGGTTCCTGAAGACTCCCAGAAGGCCGAGCTGGATTATGCCCAGGCCAAAGCTAACCTCGACCTCAACACCAGCATTGTGAACAGCCGCAAACAGCTCTTTGCCGAGGGAGCCATTCCAGGGCGCGATCTCGACACTGCGCTGGCCGCGCTGGTGCAGGCGCAGGCCGCTTACGACGCAGCTGCGAAGCATCTCGAGTCCATGAAGAACGTTAGCCACGAGGCCGCGCTCAAGTCCGCACAGGGCCAACTCACTTCGGCTGAAGGTAAATACAAAAGCGCAGCCGCACAAGTCAACTTCTCTGAGATTCGCAGCCCCATTAACGGCGTCGTTACCGATCGCCCCCTCTACGCCGGGGAGACACCGGCCGCCGGCGCGCCGCTGATCACCGTAATGGATACGTCGTCTCTGCTGGCCAAAGCGCACATCGCGCAGAGCCTCGCGCAGCAGATGAAGATCGGCGATGCAGCAACCATCCTCGTGCCCGGCGTCAAAGATCCGGTTGACGCGAAGGTCACACTGATCAGTCCCGCGCTTGATCCCGGCAGCACAACGCTCGAAATCTGGCTAAAGGTCGACAACAAGAATGCCGCGCTCAAAGTGGGCACGCCAGTCAAGATATCCATCATTGGCCGTACCGTGGAGCAGGCGCTGAAGGTGCCCGTCTCGTCGATCCTCACTGCGCAGGACGGCACGAAATCCGTCATGGTCGTTGGTACGGATGGCGCGGCGCACAAAAAATCCGTTGAGCTGGGAATACAGGACGGCGGCGACGTCCAAATCACGAAGGGCCTGACGACAGCCGACACGGTCATCACCTCCGGTTCCTACGGCCTCGACGAGGGCGCCAGGGTGAAGGTGGGCAAAGCCGACGATGACGACGCCAGGCCCGCAGCCGACGCCGGAGGCGGCAAGGACTGATGTCGATCGCCACTCAAACGCCTGCAACCCGGGAAGAATCGTTCTGGCTGTCTCACTTCACACGGCCAATCTTCTTCTTCGCAACTGTACTCACCATCGCGGGCATTTATGCGGCATTGCAAGTGCCTATCTCTGTCTTTCCAGAGACGAGTTTCCCACGCGTGGTCATCGGCATCGATAACGGCGTCATGCCCGTCGAGCAAATGGAAGTCACCATCACGCGTCCGATTGAGGATGCGGTCAACTCGGTCCCCGGCCTCGTCACCGTCCGCTCCACTACCAGCCGCGGATCGGCAGAAGTAAGCCTCTTCTTTGACTGGAACATCGATATGTACCAGGCGCTCCAGCTCACCGACGCTGCTCTCAGTAGAGTTGAACAGACGCTGCCGCCCACCGCGCGCATCTCTTCTCATCGCCTTACCTTCGCTACCTTCCCAATCCTGGGCTACAGCCTCACATCCGACACCATTCCGCAAACCCAGCTGTGGGAACTGGCCACCTATGACTTGAAGCCGCCGTTGAACCGCGTCATCGGCGTGAGCACCGTAACGGTGCAGGGCGGGCAGGTGCCCGAGTTTGGCGTTACGCCCGATCTCGCGCTGCTCGCGGCTAATGGCGTTACCATCACTGACCTCGTCAACTCGATCCAGGCGTCGAACATTGTCGATTCCCCAGGCCTCTACGAAGCCAATCATCAACTGATCCTCGGACTCGTCAGTGCTCAAGTTCATGATGCCGAAGGGCTCCGCCAACTGGTGGTCAAGACCACCCCCGCCGGTGCCCCGGTGCGCGTGGCCGACGTTGCCACCGTGGAGCCATCGACGCTGCCTGTCTACACCACCGTTACCGCCAACGGCAAAAACGCCGTGCTGCTCAACATCGCACGCCAGCCTTCCTCCAATACCGTGGCGGTCGCCGATGCGGTAGCCGCTGAGATTACACAACTCCGCCAGAAACTGCCCCCGGGCGTGAAACTTGAACCCTTCTACGACCAGTCGCAGCTCGTGCGAGACAGTATCTCCAGCGTGCGCGATGCCATCTTCATCGGACTGATCCTCGCCTGCATCATCCTTTTTATTTTCCTGCGCGATTGGACCTCTTCGCTGATCGCCGGCCTCGTCATTCCGGTCACTGTGGCCGTCACCATCCTTGTCCTCTGGGCCATCGGCCAAAGCTTCAACCTGATGACGCTCGGCGGTCTGGCTGCCGCCATCGGCCTGGTCATCGACGACGCCATCGTGGTCGTCGAAAACATCGTCATGCATCGCGACAATGGCGAGCCCCGCGTCAGCGCTGTCCGAAAAGCGCTCAGCGAAATCACCACGCCTCTCATTGGCTCGACCATCACACCGGTCGTCGTGTTTCTGCCTCTCATTTCGGTTACTGGCGTTACGGGATCCTTCTTCCGCGCGCTGGCCATCACCATGGCTGCGTCGCTGCTCACGTCGCTGATGCTGGCGCTAACGTGGACCCCCGGATTGAGCCTCGTACTACTCCGCAATCACGACGCCGAAACTGTAGCGTCCAAAGAGCACTCCGCAGGCCGCTTCATGGGCCGCGTGCTCAAGCTCCATCACCGCATACTGGAATGGGCGCTCGCCAAGCCGCTGTGGCTGGGCGCCGCTTGCCTGGTACTCGCTGTCGCTACTTATTTCGGATACAGCATACTCGGATCTGACCTTCTTCCCGAGATGGACGAAGGCGGATTCATTCTCGACTACATCATGCCCGCGGGTAGTTCGCTGAGCGAGACCAATCGCGTTCTCCAGCAAGTCGAACGCATTCTGTGGTCGGAACCTGAGGTCGAAAGCACCTCCCGCCGCACCGGTCTACAGATGGGCTTCGCCGCCGTAACAGAAGCCAACACCGGCGACTTCACCGTCAAGCTCAAAGCAAAACGTAGCCGCGCCGTCGATGAAATCATGGACGACGTTCGCCAGAAGATCAAGGCCACTCAACCTGTACTCGATGTCGAATTCACGCAGGTCCTGCAGGATAACATCGGCGACCTCTCCAACGCGTCCGAACCTATCCAGATCAAAATCTTCTCCGACGATGAAGCGGTCCTTGCGCTACTGGGCCCGAGGATCGGCGATGCCATTGGCAAGATTCCCGGAGTAGTCGACGTGGAGAATGGAATCGAGAACACCATCAGCGGGCCAGCGACGAATTTCCAGGTCAACCCCACCGTTGCCGCGCGGCTCGGCTTCACCCCAACCGAAGTTTCTGAAAACGCAACCTCCATCCTCGATGGATTGCCGACGAACGATCCACTAATTGCCAATGGACGCCCCTATACCATCCGCGTGCGTCTGAGCGACGATCACCGCAAATCGCTCGACGCGATCGAGAACACGGTTTTCAACAGTTCCGCGGGACACACCGCGATGCTCGGCTCACTCGCCGCCATCACCGAACTCCCGCCGCAGAACGAAATTCGCCGCGAAAACCTGCAGCGGATGGTTGTCGTCACTGGGCGCCTTGAAGGCTCTGACCTTGGTACCGCGATGACAAAGGTCCAGCAGACTGTCGAAGGCTTGCACCTTCCAAAATCCGTGCGCGTCACCTATGGCGGAACTTATGAAGAGCAGCAAAAGTCCTTCCACGACCTGCTGAAAGTCCTGCTGCTGGCGCTCGCGCTGGTCTTCGGCGTTCTGCTGGCCGAGTTCCGCAACTTCCCCGCCCCCATCGCGATTCTCACCTCGTCTGTTCTATCAATCTCCGGCGTCATTCTCGCTTTGCTCATCACGCACACCACATTTAATGTTGCATCCTTCATGGGCTTGATCATGGTCATCGGCATCGTGGCCAAAAACGGAATCCTGCTGCTCGATGCTGACGAAAAATTCCGTGCGGAAGGCATCACTGCCGCCGAAGCCATGATGCACGCCGCCCAGCGCCGCCTGCGCCCCATCGTGATGACCGCAATCGCCGCCGTCTGCGGAATGTTGCCGCTGGCGTTCGCTCTCGGCGCCGGTTCGCAGATGCTGCAGCCCCTCGCCATCGCCGTTATTGGCGGCCTCGCGGTCTCCATGGTCCTCAGTCTCGTAGTCACGCCTGTGGTCTACTTCCTGCTCACACGCAATCGCAAGCCCGAAGAAGAACCAGCATAGACACAAATGCGGGTGCCCCAGGTCTCGCTTCTGAGACCTGGGAGCGAAGTCAATGTCACAATAGACCTATGGTCACCGAGCCCGTCAAGCTCTCCGCCGCCGAAGCCCGCATCCTAGGCGCTCTCGTCGAAAAAGAAATCACGACTCCCGACTACTACCCGCTCACTCTGAATGCCTTGATCAATGCAAGCAACCAGCGTTCAAATCGCGAGCCGGTAATGGACCTCGACGAAGACGACACACGCCAGGCACTTCACGGCCTCGAAAACAAGGGACTCGCCGGCCGCGCCCGCTCCGCCGATGGCCGCGTCACCAAGTACGAGCATTGGCTTGGCGAAGCTTTCAACTTCAGTCGCGCCGAAACTGCGTTGATCTGCCTGCTCCTGTTGCGCGGCCCGCAGACACCGGGCGAACTCCGCGGCCGCACCGAGCGCATGCATCGCTTTGAGGAGATCAGCGACGTCCTCGCCGGCCTGCAAAAGCTGATGGAACGCGATCCGTCCCTGGTCGCCGTATTACCGCGCCAGCCCGGCACCAAGGAAGCACGCTATGCCCATCTGCTATCGGGTCCGGTGGAATCAATCCCGATACCCATCAGCGCAGCGCCTTCTCCGAATATTGCCGTCACCACTCCGGAACAGGACGACCGCATCGCGCAGTTGGAATCAATCGTCTCAGAGCTCCAACGCGAGATAGCCGAGCTGAAAAGAAAGTTCGAAGACATGTTTGCGTAGAGTTGCCGATGCCAGGAAAGAATCACCACCGGCGGAGTCAGGCGAAACGATTGGCCGCAATGCGGCCCGGCATTGAGCCTCCTGTTCGCGACAGTTATTGGCTATTCCGCTGGCGCTCAGGCCCCATCCGCTACAGCCCCAGAACATTCCTTCGAAGCCGCCACGGTGCGGCAAACTCCCCCCGGTCAACGAGGCGATTCTGTTTGGAGCCCTCCTGGGATCGGGAAGTTCACGGCCCACAGCGTGACGCTGGCATTTCTTATCCAGATGGCCTACGGCGTCGACAGCGACCAGATCGCCGGAAAGCCAAATTGGCTAGATTCCGACCTGTACGATATTGTCGCAAAGCCTGAGAACGGAGTGGCGCTATCACGCGAAGAGTTGAAGCCGCTGTTGCAGGACTTCTTGCAGCAGCGATTTCATCTGGTAATTCATCATCAAACCAGATTGGTCCCGGGATACGCCTTGCTGGTTGCGAAAGGCGGACCCAGGCTTCAACCTACACAGGGAGGTCATCCCCCCGGATTTCGACTGTATGTGGGTCCCGGAAAACTCCAAGGAATAAACTGGTCTATGCCTTATCTTGCAGCGATGCTGCAGCGTCCGGCAGGACTACCAGTCATCAACCAAACCACTGTTAAGGGAAGCTACGATATCACCCTTGAATTCGCGCCCGACATAGAATCGGACTCTTCTCTGCCGACGATCTTCACCGCGCTCCGCGAGACCCTGGGCCTGGAGTTGAAGGCTGGGAAAGTTCCGGTCGACGTGGTCGTCATCGATTCCCTCGACCGGACACCCACAGAGAACTGATTTGCTAGATCAGCTCATACCCCGCGAACCAATATCCGATCTCAAACGCCGCTGTCTCCTCCGCATCCGACCCGTGAATCGCGTTCTCCTGGATCGACCCCGCAAACTTCTTGCGGATCGTTCCTTCTTCCGCATTGGCCGGATTGGTCGCTCCCATCAACTTGCGCAGATCGGCAATCGCATTATCCTTCTCAAGCACCATCAGGAAAATCGGACCTGACGACATAAATGCGCACAGGTCATCGAAGAACGGCCGTGCCGCGTGTACGTGATAGAACCCCTTGGCTTGCTCCTTTGAAATCGTCTGCTTGCGAATCGAAATCAGCTTGAACCCGGCCTTCTCAATCTCGGCCAGGATGGCCCCCGCATAGCCCTTGCTCACCGCATCTGGCTTGATAATGCTGAACGTACGCTGCGCCACTCGATAGCTCCTCAAAATCGGCTTTAGCCCAACCATCATTGTAACGGTCACAATTGACGACCAACCCCACCCCAATCTGCTAGAGTTTCGCCATGTCACGCTTAGCCGCTGTAATCCCTCCTTCCGGCCTTGCTTTGATTGCACTCCTCGCCGCCACATCCGCCTTCAGCCAGAACACGACATCGCCCGCGCCTTCGTCGTCTGAGTTGCGTGTCTTCGATACTTCGCTGATCGACAAGTCCGTCAATCCCTGCGAAAACTTCTACCGCTACAGCTGCAATGGCTGGTTCAAGCGCAATCCGCTGCCGCCGGACCAGACTTCGTACGGCCGCTTCACCGAACTCTACGAACTGAATCGCCTCCACCTGAAGCAAATCCTCGAAGACGCCTCGAAACCCGATCCGAATCGCACGCCCAACGAGCAGAAGATCGGCGATGAATATGCGAGTTGCATGGACACGGCAAACGTCGACAAACTCGGCCTGACGCCCATCAAGCCTGAGCTCGACCGCGTTGCCGCACTGAGCCGTCCCGACGAGTTGCCAGTTCTCCTCGCGCATCTGCACACGATCGGCGTCGGCGCCTTTTTCGATTTCGGTGCTGACCAGGACTTCGCCAATGCCGATCAGGTCATCTCGTTCTATAGCGGAGGCGGCCTCGGCCTGCCGGAACGCGATTACTACTTCCGCACCGACGCCAAGTCCGTTGAGCAGCGCAAGCAGTATGTGGACCACGTTCGCAAGATGTTCGTGCTCGCCGGGGAACCCGAAGCTCAGGCCGCCAAGGACGCCGACACCGTGATGGCGATTGAGACGCGCCTCGCCAAGTCCTCCCTCACCATCACCGAAATGCGCGACCCGCAGAATCTCAATCACCCCACCGACGTTGCCGCGATGTCCAGGATGCTCACGCATTTCAATCTGAACGATTACGTTGAGGCAGCTCACGCCCCCGCCACTGGCAAGGCGAACGACACGGAGCCGAAATACTTCGCCGAGTTCAACGCGCTGGTGGCTGACACACCGCTCGACCAGATCCGCACTTACTTGCGTTGGCACCTGCTGCACTCGTACGCAGGCACCAGCATGCCCGAAGCCTTCGAGACGGAGTCGTGGAACTTCTATGCCCACATTCTCAACGGCGCGGAAAAACAGCAGGAACGCTGGAAGCGCTGCACCAGCCGCGTCGATCGCGAAATGGGCGAAGCGCTCGGCGAGGTCTACGTTGCCAAATATTTTCCTCCAGCTGAAAAACAGCAAGCGCTGGAGATGACGCTGGCCATCGAGCAGGCCATGGGCAAAGATATCGACTCGCTCGACTGGATGAGCCCCGCCACCAAGGTCGAAGCCAAGGAAAAGCTCAAAACCGTCATGAACAAAATCGGGTATCCCGACAAGTGGCGCGACTATTCGAAGCTGGTCATTGTGCGTGGCGATCCGCTGGGTAACCAGGAGCGCGTGCGCGTCTTCAATTTCAATCGCGACCTCGCTAAGATCGGCAAGCCGGTCGACAAGGGCGAGTGGTACATGTCGCCGCCTACTGTGAACGCCTACTACAATTCGCAGCAGAATAACGTCAACTTCCCCGCTGGATACTTTCAGCCGCCCTTCTTCAGCGACAAAGAAGATGACGCCGCAAACTATGGCGACATGGGCTCAACCATCGGACACGAGCTTACGCACGGCTTTGACGATGAAGGCCGCCAGTTCGACAAGGACGGCAATCTCAAGGATTGGTGGACCAAAGACGACGAAACCAAATTCAAAGAAAAAGCACAGTGCATGGTCAACCAGTACGATGCCATTGAAGCTGTTCCCGGCGTTCACCTGAATGGCAAACTTACGCTCGGCGAAAACCTCGCCGACCTCGGCGGCCTGTGGCTGGCATGGATCGCGTGGCAGGACAAGGCAGAGGCCGAGCACCTCGACATGACTGCGAAGACCGACGGCTACACGCCCGAACAGCGGTTCTGGATTGCTTACGCGCAACAGTGGTGCACACAGACGCGCCCCGAACAACTACGCAGCCAGGCCCAAACCGATCCGCACGCTCCCGACGAATACCGAACAAACTCGGTCCTGCAGGATCTGCCCGAGTTCGCAAAAAGCTTCAGCTGTAAACCGAGTGACAAAATGGTCAGCGCAAAACCATGCCGTGTGTGGTGAGAAGTATCAGTTAATGATCAGGCTTGTCATCCTGAGCGAAGCACAGCGAAGTCGAAGGATCTGCGGTTGTCTTTGACTTCGTCCAAAGGTCGTTCATACTGCACAGCTCAAATGAAGGGCCCACCATCGCGGTGGGCCTTAGCGTTTTTGCCGATAGCGACGGCTGAGAGCTGCCCTATTTCCCAATCACCTTCGCCAGCGTAGCGCCTATCTCCGCCGGCGAAACCACGACGTGAATACCCGCTGCCGTCATCGCCTTCATCTTGTCCGCAGCCGTTCCCTGCCCGCCCGAGATGATCGCGCCCGCGTGCCCCATGCGGCGTCCCGGAGGCGCCGTCTGCCCGGCAATGAATCCCACCACCGGCTTCTTCACGTGCTGCTTCACAAACTCCGCAGCCGCCTCTTCAGCCGAACCGCCAATCTCGCCAATCATAATGATGGCCTCAGTCTCAGGATCGTCATTCAGCAACCGCAGCGCATCGATATGTGTAGTACCAATAATCGGATCGCCGCCGATACCGATCGCCGTCGACTGCCCGATGCCGCGCTGCGTGAGCTGATGCACCGCCTCATAGGTAAGAGTTCCGGACCGCGACACGATGCCCACCGACCCTTCCTTGTGAATCCGCCCCGGCATAATGCCGATCTTCGCTTTGCCCGGCGAAATTACGCCCGGGCAATTCGGCCCAATTAGCCGTGACGCCGAGTTCTTCAGCTTGGCCCACACCTTCACCATGTCGAGCGTAGGAATGCCCTCGGTGATGCACACGATCAGCGGAATGCCCGCGTCCTCGGCCTCCAGAATCGCATCGGCAGCAAACGGCGGCGGAACAAAAATCATCGTGGCGTTCGCGCCCGTCTCCTTCACCGCATCGGCCACCGTGTTGAACACCGGCCACCCCTCATGCTTCGTTCCGCCCTTGCCCGGAGTCACGCCACCCACAACCTTGGTGCCATACTCCGCGCAACCGAGAGCATGAAATGTGCCTTCTTTTCCCGTAATTCCCTGCACGATGAGCCGCGTATCGTTATCCACTAAAACAGCCATTTAGAAGCTCCTAGCTATCAGCTTTCAGCTCTCAGCTTTGACGTCTCGCCTTTGAGCCAAGTTTTTGAATAAACGAGGTAAGCATCTTTGAAACCTCTTCACCAAAGGCTGTTGCCTCGTCAATTGCTTCCGCGGACCCCATGCCCAGTCTCCTGGCAACGATCAGTTGAGTTTTGATCTCAAAAGTAGAACCCAATGCAATTCCGAGAAACTGCCGGAACTCTGCAGGATTCAGCCGTCCTCGTCCCTCGGCAATATTGCTTGCGATAGAAACGCTGGCGCGGCGCAATTGCGAAACGAGACCATAAGTTTCTTCCCTCGGAAAACGTTGCGTCAATTGGTAAACGCAGACAGTCAAGTCAATGGCTCGCTGCCACACCTTCAAATCCTGCGCATCTTGGGGCACTTCTGCTTCCTGCCATTCTCGACCTCCAATCGACGGGGACTACTGATAGCTGACAGCTGAAGGCTGAGAGCTTTCAGCCCTTCGCAGCGGCCACCACTAATTCGGCAGCCTCCTTCATCGTTGCACCTACCTGGAAATTCAGACCCGACTCGGCTAGAATCTTGCGGCCCTCTTCTACGTTGGTGCCCTCAAGCCGCAGCACAATCGGCACCTTCACGTTCAAGTTCTTCGCTGCAGCCACTACACCCGTCGCCAGCCGATCCACGCGTAGAATGCCGCCAAAAATATTGATGAAGATCGCCTTCACGTTCGCGTCCGACAGCAAAATTCCGAACGCATGCTCGATCTGTTCCTGCGTAGCCCCGCCGCCCACATCCAGAAAGTTCGCAGGCGAACCGCCTGCATACTGGATGATGTCCATCGTCGCCATCGCCAGGCCCGCGCCGTTCACCATGCAGGCAATCGTGCCGTCCAGCTTGATGTAGTTCAGCGCGTACTTGCTCGCCTCGACCTCCAGCGGATCTTCCTCGGCCACATCGCGCAGTGCCTTGATCGCCGGATGCCGGAAGAGCGCGTTGTCGTCGAAGGTAATCTTCGCGTCCAGCGCGAACAGCTTGTCGTCCTTGGTCGTGATGAAGGGATTGATCTCCACCAGTGATGCATCCGTATCCATGAACGCCTTGTAGAGGCTCTGCAGAAACGCGACAGCCGCATTAATCTGCGTCGGCTTCAGCCCCAGCGCGAACGCCAGCTTGCGCGCCTGCCATGCGCCAAACCCCACCGCCGGATCGATGGTCTCTTTAAAGATTGCCTCAGGCGTCTTCGCCGCGACCTCCTCAATCTCCATGCCGCCGGCCTGCGAAGCCATAAATACGAGTTTTCCAGTGGCGCGATCGAGCACGATCCCTAGATAGAGCTCGCGATCAATGGCCGCCGTCTCCTCAATCAGCAACCGTTGCACCTTCTGCCCCTGCGGACCGGTCTGATGCGTGACGAGCTGCATGCCGAGAATGTTCTTCACATGCGTCTCGGCCTCGTCGCGCGTCCGTGCCACCTTCACGCCGCCGCCCTTGCCGCGGCCACCTGCGTGAATCTGCGCTTTCACCACCACGCCATTGGCGCCCTCGGCGAATAGTCTGCGCGCCACTTCGGCCGCTTCTTCCGGCGTATTCGCCATTTCGCCCTTGGGCACGGCAACGCCATACTTCGCCAGGATCTCTTTTGCCTGATACTCGTGAATTTTCATGTCGGTAGGAACCGCAACGTCCGCTGATATGTTCGGGAATCTGTTTGAAACAGCGACAAAGACCGGTCAGCGCGATCGTCCCCGCGGTAAACAAATACTATCTTGCTGCACGATACCATCGCAAACTTCTTCTTCCCGATTCACACGCAACGCTCTCATTTAGATTAGAATCCGGGCGAACCAATCCTATGTCGAAGATCTCGTCTGTAATCCTCATTGGCGGCGCGTTCGCTGCTCTATGCACCGCCGTCTCCATGAATTCGTCTGCACAGATTCCGGAAACCAGCCCGGAGGAGAAGGCTGCCGTTGCCTGGGTCCGTGCGAATGCCATTCCACTCAAAACGGTTGAGGCCGGCAATGGGTCTGCCGATATGGCGCCGCTCGATAAGGTGGTTGGTGATGCGCGCATCGTAGCTCTAGGCGAGGCTACGCACGGCACGCACGAATTCTTTCAGCTTAAGCACCGGATGATTGAATATCTTGCTACCCGGAAGGGCTTCACCATCTTTTCAATCGAGGCCAACATGCCGGAGGCTTATCGGCTGAATAAGTTTGTGCTTGAGGGCCAAGGCGATCCAAAGCAACTGCTCAAGGGCATGTATTTCTGGACGTGGAACACCGAGGAAGTCCTCGACATGATTCTCTGGATGCGTGAGTTTAATAAGTCCGGAAATGGACGAATTGAGTTCACCGGCTTCGACATGCAAACGCCCACCGTTCCCATCGAAACGGTGCGCAACTTTCTTCTGGCGCGAGACGCCGCGTACTATCACAGCACGGTGGAGGCGCTCTACCAACAGGTTCCCGACGTCAAGCAGCAGATCACGCCGCAGCCCTACGCGGTAGCCGTGGCGACATTGCCGGGCAATCTGATCGCGGGCAAGCACGTCTCTGTCGCGGGCTACCTGCGCAGCGACAGCATCGCTGACGGCTACGCGGGTCTATGGATGAACGTCGTGGGTGGACCGAAGGGCTCGCTCGGGTTCAAGAATCTGGGAGACCAGAACATCACCGGAACGACTCCATGGAGACGATACGAGATTTCATTGGATATACCCGCAAACGCCACGGCTCTTGCTTTCGGCGCTACACAATCAGGCTCCGGCACGGCGTGGCTTGACGCGATGGAGGTGAGAATCGATGGTCAGCCCTACCAAGACCCGGCGATCGATTTCGGATTCGAGTCGAACACTCCAAAAGGCTTTCACACTGGCGGCGATGGCTATGAAGTGGCTCTGGACAAAGGTGTGGCGCAGAGCGGAGCGCAAAGTTTGCGTCTCAGACGCCTGCCTGCGACATCGGCTCCAACCGTTGTGCCCGTGCTCGCCTCCTCTGTGCTCGGGAAATGTCGCGACGTCGTGACGTACCTAGAGCAAAACCGCGGACGCTTTCTGCAGGCTGGCTCATCGGAAAGCGATGTGGACTGGGCAATCCAGAATGCGAGGCTTGTGCTTCAGTTCGTGGAGATGACGGCAGGAACGCGAACGCGCGATGAGAGCATGGCCGACAACGTCGACTGGATCGCCAAGCACAATCCGGATGCAAAGATCGCGCTGTGGGCGCACAACGACCACCTCAGAAACACTGGTTACGTGGGCATTCGCTCGATGGGCTCATATCTTCGACAGATGTACGGCGCGCAGTTGGTCAACTTCGGATTCGCGTTCAACGAAGGCTCGTTCCGCGCTGTGGAGATTGGAAAATCGTTGCATGACTTCACCGTTCCACCCGCTCCGGATGGAACACTGGACCGTGCCCTCGCATCAACGAACATTCCGCTCTTCGCGGTGGACCTTCGGCGCGTGCCCGATGGGTCGCTCGCAGCCAAATGGTTTGCCGAGCCTCATAAATCACGCAGCATCGGCTCCGCCTTCAGCGATTCGCTGGAGCCATTCTTATGGAGGCCAGGGCCGCCACAATCAGACTTTGACGTTCTGCTCTTCGTGGAGAAGACCACCGCCTCACGGGGAAATCAGTGAGTTGCCTTAGTCGGGTTTTCTAAGCAGACACGACATGCGGCGCGGCTCTCACGTTTCGGGCACCGGCTCGCTTCGCCGTGCAATACCATACTGAGAGATATGGATTCGCTGAAGACCCTTCTCAAGCCGCTTGCCGAAGACGGTGCTCAACTCACGCGCGAGCAAGCCCGCGATGTACTGCGCCAGATCCTCTCCGGCCAGGCGACTGACGTCGAAACTGCGGCCCTTCTCACCGTCCTCGCAACGCGTGGCGAACAGGCCCCAGAACTCGCCGGCTTTGTGGACGTCATGCGCGAGCAGTCCGTCCCCGTCCCTCTCACCGACGAAGAGCGCGCCGAACTGGTCGACTGCGTCGGCACCGGCGGCGGCGGTCCGCTCACCTTCAACATCTCCTGCGGCGCAGCCCTCGTTGCCGCCGCCGCCGGAGCCAAGGTCGCCAAACACGGCAATCGCGCCGTCACCTCGCTTTGCGGGGCTGCGGATGTTTTAGAAGCCCTCGGCGTCCCCATCGACCTCACGCCTGAACTCGCCGTCGAATGCCTGCGCGAAACCGGCTTCGTCTTCCTCTACGCGCCGCTCTATCACCCGGCGATGAAGACACTCGCCCCCCTGCGCCGTGCCCTCGGATTCCGCACCATCCTCAACCTCTGCGGTCCGCTCACCAATCCCGCCCACGCCCGAGCCCAGGTCGTCGGCGTCCTCGCGCCCAGCCGCGTTCTTCTCGTTGGCCGGGCGCTCCTGGCTCTTGGATCGAAGCGCGCCTTCGTCGTACACGGAACCGACGGCATCGACGAGCTCACCACTACCGGTGAGTCAGTGGTCGTCCGCATCATTGAACCCGAACCTGGCGCGGAGCCCGCGCTCAAAGGCGCTCGCATAACGCCTGAAATGGCCGGCCTGCCCCGCGCCACACTCGCCGATTTCACCGGCGGCGACATCGCCACCAACAAAGCGCTCCTCTACGACGTGCTCACCGGCATCAAGGGGGCGCGGCGGGATATCGTCCTGCTCAACGCCGCCGCCACACTGGTTGCTGCAGACCTCGCCGCCGACTTGAAAGAAGGCGTAGCCCTCGGCGCCGAAGCCATCGACTCCGGCCAGGCCGCCGCCACCCTCGAAAAACTTCGCCAATTCGGAGAAAAGCACGCAAGAACTTAGTACCCATCCGCTCCATAGGCAGAGTGACCGCGTGAAACCTGTCAATACGGGGCGCAGCACAAGGCAAGAAAGCATCCCGGACGGATGCTGAGAAACGTCATCATGGGGCGCGGCGCAGGCAAGAAAGCATCCCGGAGGGATGCTGAGAAAATAGCCCAGGATGAAATCCTGGGAAGCAGCGCAATAATTGATTCCTAAGCCCCGTAGGGGCGATCGAACCGGAGCTACCGACCTCAGACTTTCGGGCCCTCACGCAGACGCTGTAGCACCTGAGGGTTCTTCGCCGCAGGTCTTGAACTCGCCGGCTAAACAACAGGAGCAATCCATGAAATCCGTCGCAATTACCCTCGCCTCCGCGCTTCTTTTTGCCGCTCTTGTGACACGAGCCCAGCAGCCAACCCAGCCGCAGCTCAAAATCGACTCCAGCAATCGCACGCTCACCGTCACCGCAACCGACAGCGTCACCGTCGAACCCGACCTCGCCATCCTGCACATCGGCTTCGTCACGCAGCCCCAGGACGCCAAGTCCGCCTATGCCGATGGCGCGCGCGCCTCCAACGCCATCATCAGCGCCCTCAAGCAGGCCGGAGTCGAAGAGACCGCGATCCGAAGCGAGTCGCAGTACCTCGATCGCGACTGGACCACCAAGCTGCGCAAATACACGCTCCACCAGCAGTGGACCGTCAAAGTGTCGCCCGCGCGCGCCGCCGAGATTCTCGACGTAGCCATCAACGCCGGCGCCACCAGCAGCGGTCAGATTGACTGGACCGTGAAGGACGAAAAAGCCCTCGAAGCCCAGGCCCTCGACAAAGCCGCCGCACGCGCCAGAGCAAATGCGGAGGTACTGGCCAAGGAAATGGGCGTGCGCCTCGGCTCACTGATTTACGTCAGCAACCAGGTTTCCTCGCCGCAGTACCCGAGGCCGATGCCGATGATGGCGATGGCGCAGAGGACAGCCGAGACAGCCCCACCGCTGGCGATCGAACCCCACCAGGTAAGCCGCGAAGCCAGCGTCTACGCTGTCTTCGCCATCGAGTAGTCCTCTTTGGTGTGGCTGTCTCTGAAACACGCAACAAATATTGATGGTGTCATTCTGAGTGAACGGGGCCCCGAACGCAGTCCAGTTCGGGGGTGGTGAGCGAAGAATCTGCTTTTCACCACTCTCAATTCTGTTACGGAATTCTGGTTATAGAGCCCTAGATCAGCCCGCCGCGCCCAACCATGCGTCGTGCCAGCAGCCACGACAGCAGTGAGAGGCCAAGCGCCGCCGCCACCCAGCCCGCGTCCTCGAACGTTCCGGTCACCTGCACGTGTAAATGCAGGGTCGACGCACCGGCTACTCTCAGATCTGGCAGGCTCCTGACTGCCTGCCGCGCAACCTCTACGCCAATCCACGCCACCCCGCCGAAGGTAACAACAGCGCCGGGCACCACCCGCCTCCACGGAAACGGAATCGGCGCAGGCGCTACCGCCTCTTCTCGCACGCGCTCCATCACCGCCGACAGAAAACCTGACGAAGGCGCCAGTTCTTCTTCGGCACCGAGAATCCGATCAAGATTGTTTGTCTTTTTCGTGGACTCCATCGTTACGCCTCCCTCTCTGCCAATCCCATCGCCGCCTGCTCATCTTCGAGATGCGGAAACCGCTTTTTCAACAACGCTCGCGCTCTCGCCAGCCGTGCCTTCACCGTTCCTTCCGGCATCCTCATCGTCTTCGCTGCCGCACCCACATCCATCTCGTGAAAATAGAACAGCACCACCGGCTCGCGATACCGCACCGGCAAGGCGAGCACCGCCCTCCGGACTGCATCCGAGCTTTGACGTTTCGCCATTTCGTTCAGCTGCGCCGCGGGACCACCAGGCTCCGGCGCATCTTCGATCCGCACATCGAGCGTCGGAAACCGCTTCAGCTCCGACCGAAACACATTCGCCGACAGCGCAAACAACCACGTCGAAAAACTTCCCTCGCGCCGCCACTGCGCCAGCCCCCGCCAGGCCCTGACGAGTGCCTCTTGCGCCATCTCTTCGGCACGCCCGCGATCACGGCAATACCGCCATGCCATATTCACCAGCGGCCCCTGCCACCTGCGCACGATCCCCTCAAACGCATTCACGTCTCCGCCCAGCACGCGCTCCACGTCGGCCAAGTCTGCGTCAGCACCCCGCAGCGCCTCTAAGGCCCGAGTATCGTCCGCGTCCCTGGCAGTCGTTCGCAAATCCGCCACGCTCCTTTGGGTATGACAAGCCCCTGCCGCACCCGGTTGCATTTTGTTGTTCCCTTTCGGCTATCCAAACAAAATGCAACCGCCCGGCCAACTCCCCTGTCCCACCATTCGTAAGGGGTGAAAGCCACCCTGGTAAGCAGGAGGATTGTATGACACATCTGATACTTCAGTTTCTTTTCAATTCCGAGGACGTTCTGATGGCGAATGGCATGTGGATCTTTCTCGCGGCTGGCGCGGTGGCGCTCTTCGGCATCTTTCTCCCCACAGCCAGCTGGATGGAACACCGCCGCAAGGAACGCGAAGCCTTTTACAAGGCCGATACCATCCGCCGCATTGCCGAGGCGCCCGGTCAAGGCGGCACTGCCGCGGTCGAACTGCTGCGCGAGCAGGAACGCATCGCGAGCATCAAGAGGCGCGAAGGCATGAAAATCGGCGGCATCATCAATATGGGTGTCGGCATCGGCGTCACTGTCTTTCTCTACGCCCTGCTTCACGGTAATCCCGTCTTTGTTTGCGGCTTGATTCCTGCGCTGATCGGCGCCGCGATGCTGGTCTACGTCTATGTTCTGGCTGAGCCGGTTTTCTAACGGCATCCGAATCTCCGCGTGCCTCCCGAGCATCAGATAGTTGTTACAACAGATAGATCCCGGCCAATAATTGGGCCGGGAGCGCCGGAGATTCACGATGCCCGACAACACTCAGCGCCAGCCCACCATCTTCCTTCCCCACGGCGGGGGTCCCTGCTTCTTCATGGACTGGACATGGGGCCCAGCCGACACCTGGCACGCCACTCAGCGCTTTCTTGAGTCCGTGACCGGCACTCTTCCAGCAAAGCCGAAGGCTCTGCTGGTCATCAGCGGTCACTGGGAAGAGCCTGCCTTCACCGCCGGCACCGCCGCCAGGCCTGAACTCCTCTTCGACTACTCCGGCTTCCCAGCGCACACCTATCAGCTCACATGGCCCGCGCCCGGAGATCCAGCGCTCGCCGCCCGCGTTGTCGATATGCTCCGCACTGCCGGCCTGCCCTCGGCTACTGGTCCCGCTCGCGGCTACGATCATGGAGTCTTTGTTCCCCTCAAGGTTGCGTTCCCCAAGGCAGACATTCCCGTCGTGACGTTGTCGCTCGACCAATCACTCGACTCGGCAGTACACCTCTCAGCTGGCCGCGCTTTGGCTCCGCTACGCGACGAAGGCGTCCTCATCATCGCCAGCGGCATGAGCTTTCATAACCTTCGCGGCTACATGCGCCCCGAGACCCCGGAACGTGCACTCGCTTTCGACGCATGGCTTACCGCCGCAGTCGAATCGCCCGCAACAGAACGCAATACTCTGCTGACAAACTGGCGCGAAGCACCCTTCGCGGCATACGCACATCCGCGCGAAGAGCACTTGATCCCCTTGATGGTTGCTGCCGGCGCAGGAGGCGAAGCCGCAGGCAAGCGCATCTTCAGCGATGAGCCGATGGGTGCAAGAATCAGCGCCTACCGCTTCGACGGATAAGCCGACGGCGGTTCGAGTTGACCAGTTCAATTCTTGCTGACCGCATTGCGCCTCGGAGTCGTCTTGCCTTTCGGTCCCGGCTTTTTCTCAGTCACAGCCTCATCGAGCAACCGCCCAATGGCGTCAAATTCCGCCGTCGGTCCCGTCCACCGCAAACTATCCACAGTTTCGAATAGAGGTATATCTCTTCTAAGGGTAGCGAGCTGCTTAAATAGCGATGCGCGCGCACGCTCCCGCGAAAGTGTCTCTGCCAGCGACCCCGCATTCAGCACATTCACTTGCCAGTCCCTGGCTGATTCGGGGATCAGCTCGATGTGGCGAAATTTTCGCAACACGGCGGCGGTTGACTTCGCTCCCCAACCGGGCAGCCCCGGATACCCGTCGGCCGAGTCGCCCACCAGCGCGAGATAGTCGGGAATGGATTCGGGCGACACTCCGAATTTTGCAATCACACCGGCTTCATCCACGATGACCCCGGTGCGCCGGATCAACTGCACGACGCGCGAAGCCTCAACGCATTGCGCCAGATCCTTGTCGGGTGTGCAGATGACGACCTGCCCGACGCGAGGATCCTTGAGCGACAGCCCAGCCGCCGACGCCAGCGCATCGTCAGCCTCAAACTCCACCATCGGCCACACCACGATGCCGGCCGCAGTGAGAACTTCTTCGAGAAGTGGAAACTGCGAGAGCAAATCGGGCTCCACGCCTTCGCCCGTCTTGTAGCCCTCCCAGAGATCATTGCGAAACGACTCGATGACATGATCGGTTGCCACCCCGATGTGTTCGACACCGCCTCGCATCATGGCCAGCAGAGACGCCAGTACGCCGCGCACTGCTCCCACCTCGCGCCCTCTGGCATCACGCGCCTTGGGCACTGCGAAATAATGCCGGAACAATTCGTAAGTGCCGTCAACCAGGTAGACTTTCAACGTCATTTCTCCGCAATCAAGCGAATGACAGCTGACGCTGCGCGCCTAATGCTTCCTCAACCCAAGCTTCATCCCGCTATCCAGCAGAACGGCCACCAGCCCGAACAGCATGCAGAGGTCCGTGCGCGCCTCGTGGATGAAACTCAACAGCCCATAGTGGTCCAGCTTGGGCGGCGAAAATCTTCCCAGGGAATGCCCCAGCAGAATCGGCGCTTTCGTCGTCAAGATCGCTGTCAGAATCACAATCAGCAGCAACAAGGCCGCATCGCCGGCATAGAGATTCAGAATCAGCGCTCCGCCCGCCGCAATCTCCACCACTCCCACAAAAGGGGCCAGCAGGTGGGGCAAGGGGAGCCCGATGTGCGCGAATCGTCCCCAACCCAGTTCGCTGGGATACACCAATTTCAGGATTCCTTCCGTCAGAAACACCAGCCCCACAATTACGCGTATCAGAATTATCGGAAGATTCTTGCGCATGGTCTCCCCGCCTACTTGCTCTCAAGCAGTTTCTCAATGTCCGTCGCCAGGTTCTCCGGCTTGGTAGTCGATGCGAACCGATCCACCACTCTTCCGCTGCGATCGACCAGGAACTTCGTGAAATTCCACTTGATCGCGCCGCCGCCCAGCGGTCCCAGCAGCCCTGGCTTTTCTTTCTTCAGGAACCGGTATAGCGGATGCGCCTTCTCGCCGTTCACGTCGATCTTGCCAAACATGGGAAAGCTCACGCCATAATTCCGCTCGCAAAAAGCGCCGATATCCGCTGCCGTCCCCGGCTCCTGCGCGCCAAACTGGTTGCACGGAAAGCCAAGCACCTCAAACCCGCGTGCCTTATATTTCCTGTAAAGCGCCTCGAGCCCGGCATACTGGGGCGTGAATCCGCATTGGCTCGCCGTATTTACAATCAGCAGCACCTTGTCCTTGAAATCCGACAGACTCACCGAGTGCCCGTTCAGCGTCTCCGCCGAAAAACTGTAGACGGTCTCCGAAGTTTCCGCCATTTTCTCCTCAATCCTCTTCGCTTTGAGGATGTCATGTTGCCCGCACCTGCGTCTAAAGATCGTGCTTTCGCTCATCTTCAGTCATTTGGGGCAATCAATCCCCGCGGATGGTTCAGTCCGTGGTCATCGCTAGCTGCTGCGCCCATTTCGGTCCGGTAAACTGATGTAGGACCCAAATGAGCAGGCGATTGGCGACCGGATTCAGCAAAGATGGTAGATCTGTTTTCGTCCATCCACGCTCTGTCACTCGTTTTGTGAAGTGCCGGTGTCCCGAATGACGCGATAAGCGGAGCCCCCGCGGACAGGTTTTCGTCCTTGGGGTACTGATAGGCGCGGTAGGAAAATTAGGAAAGATTTCGGTTTCCGAGCCGAGCGCTTCATCCGTGGTTTCGATGAGGCTGTTGCGGTCAGAAGACATCGTCTTCGAGATGATAAAATCAATCTTTCCTAAAGGCTGTAACAGAACTTAAGCAGTGAGGGTGTGCATATTCTTCCCGTGAAGCCTTACCTTGGACCGCACCAGAACTTGTGCTCGGCGCAGGGCTCCAGCCCGGTGAAGATCAAGCACGACGTTATCTCCCGCAATTTGCGGATTTCTGCCATTATTTCCAGGCTTGTTCTGGTGTTCCTGCTCGTCTTCTCAGCCGGTACAGCGCTCGCCCAGCAACCGCAGACCATCGATTCCATCCGCGTCATCGGAAACCGCCGTATTCCCAAGGAAACCATCCTCGCCCGCATGTTCACCCATCCCGGCGATACATACGATCCGGTTTCCATCGAGCGCGACTTCAACTCCCTCTGGAACACCGGCTACTTCGAGAACTTGCGTATTGAACGCGAAGACACTGAGAAAGGCATCATCCTCAACGTCTTCGTCACGGAGCGCCCCACCATCCGGGAAATCAATTACAAGGGCAATAGCTCTGTCTCGACGTCCGATATCCTCGACCGCTTCAAGAAGGAGAAGGTCGGCCTTTCGGTCGAAGGGCAGTACGACCCCACCAAGGTGATGCGCGCCAAATCCGTGCTGGGGGAACTGCTCGCCGAGCACGGTCACCAGTTCGCCACCATCAAGGCGGATGTCAAGACCATCCCCCCCGCGTCGGTGCAGATCAACTTCAGCATCAAGGAAGGCCCAACCGTCAAGGTGGGTCAGATCAAGTTCACCGGCAACCAGCATCTGAGCGCCGTATACTTGCGCCGCTCGATGAAGAATCTGAAGCCCATCGGCATCCCTTATTCCCTGATCTTCGAAGACCTCTTCGCTCGTACCTTCGATGCCTCCAAGCTCGATGAAGATACCGAACGCGTTCGCTTCGCTTATCGCGACAAGGGATACGCAAATGCTGCAGTCGAAACGCCCCGCACTCAGATTCGCGACGAAGGCGGCTTGAATCTGCTTACCTTCCGGCCTAACCGCGGCAAACGCATCGACATTCTGATGCCCGTCGAAGAAGGCGCACGCTACCGGCTCGGTTCCATCACCTTTACCGGCAACGTCCACATCAACAACGTCAGGGCGCTCCGCTCCACCTTCGCGCTCAAAGATGGCGACTGGTTCAATGCGACCCTGGTCGGCAAAGGCCTCGAGAATCTGAAGAAGGCGTACGGCGCGCTTGGCTACATCAACTTTGGCGCCATCCCCAAGCCCATCTACGACGAACAGAAGAAGACCGTCTCACTGCAAGTCGACATCGACGAAGGCAAGCAGTTCTACGTCTCCCGCATCGAGTTCGAGGGAAACAACATCACTCGCGACCGCGTCATCCGCCGCGAATTGCTCCTCGACGAAGGTCAGGTCTACAACTCTCAGCTCTGGGAGTACAGCCTGCTGCGCCTCAACCAGCTTGAGTACTTTGAGCCGCTCAAGGTCGATCAGGACTCCGAAGCGCATCAGAACGCCGAAGCCGGCACCGTCGATCTGCTCCTCAAGGTCAAGGAGAAGGGCAAGAACTCCATCGGCCTGAACGGCGGCGTCAGCGGACTCTCCGGCGCCTTCCTCGGAGTTAATTACCAGACCAACAACTTCCTCGGCTTGGGTGAGACCCTCAGCGTTCAGGGCAACATCGGCAACGTGAGCCGACAGTTCCTCTTCGGCTTCACACAGCCCTATGTCCACAACCGTCCGCTCAACGTCGGCTTCCAGATCTACAACAACAAGTCTGACTTCAACGCGGCCAAGTCCTACCAGACGTCTAGCGGCACGGCCCTGAATCTGAGCTCCGCGCAACAGTCGCTTACGCAGAACTACAATCAGGCCTCTACCGGCTTGAACTTCTCGCTGAGCTACCCGTTGCGCCGCCATGCCTTTCAGCGCGTCGGCTTCACCTACTCACTTTCTCGTTCCAACATCACCGCGTTCAGCACGGCTTCGCAGACTTACTTTCAAACCATCAGCTTTCGGTCCGGTATTCAGGGTTCGAACGCCCTGCAAGGCATCGTCACCAGCCTGGTCTCCTTCACCTACACCTACAACACCGTCAATAATCCGGTACGGCCGCGCACAGGCAAGGAATTCACGGCGGCCATGCAGGTTGCAGGTATCTGGGGCAACGTGCGCTACTTCTCGCCCCTGGTTGCGTTCAAGACCTATCGCTCCATGCACTACCTCAAGTTCAGCCCCAACGGGCACAACGTGCTCGCCTTCAAGAGTCAGCTCGGCTATATCCAGGGCTACGGTGGCGATGTCGCTCCCCCGAACAACCGCTTCTACGCCGGCGGCGACGCTGAATTGCGCGGCTTCGACGTCCGCAGTGCGACACCCTACGGATATGTGCCCACGCGCCAAACCGTACAGCTGACGAATCCCGACAACACCTGCGTGCCGCGTGACCCCAACAATCCGCAGTTGAACCAGTGCATCGCGGTTCCGATTCCGGTCTACGGCATCGTCTCCATCGGAGGCGACACCAACTTCCTCAGCAACCTCGAATACCGCATTCCCATCGTTGGCTCGGCGATGTTCTCGTTCTTTGATGATTTCGGCTTGGACGTGATCACCAACCACGGCCAGCTCAAGCAGAGTCCGGAGGGCTTCGCATCCCTTACCGCTCCACTCTACGGCTGCCCGGTTTACAACAACGGCTCCTGTCAGGGCGGCATCCCCGGGTCTCAAGTCGGATTCCAGCGCGACATCCGTCCTGTCCTCGGAACCAACGTGGTACCCCGCATGTCGCTTGGCGGCGAGTTCTCTATCATCATGCCGGTCATCAACGCGCCATTCCGCCTCTACTATGCATACAACCCGCTCCGCCTCTACGAACGGCCTTATTGCGATGACGTCTCCCTCGGCGCCAAGGTACAAAGTTGCACCGCGGAACTGATTACGCGCGATATGTTCCCGCCGGGCGGCGCAGGCGACTATACCTACCAGCAGACGATCCAGGCCTACGGTGCGCAGAATCTCTTCCGTGAACCACGCAAGACCTTCCGTCTCAGCGTTTCCACCACCTTCTAGCAAAACTCGGAACCATCCGACGCGAGGGCCGCTCATCGAAGCGGCCCTCGCGTTTTGATCCATGATCCCCGATCTCTGATCTCTCTCTTCCCGGGTTTGACCCCCCTCTTCGCCGCTCATATAATCGTTTCTAGTTCCTGCTGACGTCTCCGATCCGCGTCTTTTTGTCTCTGCCTCGACTATCGCGGAGCCCCCATTGAAAAGGACCGAAGGTTGCTCAGGAGGCACAGGCTCGTCATTGCGCCCCACGGCCGCAGGGCTGCCTTCCAGGGATTTCAAGGAGTATTGGATCTACATGAAATACACTCTCGTCACCGTAGCCGCGCTGGCCTCTTGCCTCGCGCTAAACGCCGCAGCACAATCGCCCGCCGTCTCCGCCGCTGCACCAAGCGCTTCGGCCGCACCTGCCGGACCACCAAAGATCGCCGTAATCAGCTTCCAAGAAGCCGTAGCCCAAACCAACGACTTCCAGCGCCGCTTCGCAGACCTTCAGAAAAAATATGATCCCAAGCGCCAGGAGATCAAGACGCTGACCGACGAGATTGCCAGCCTGCAGAAGGAACTCCAGGCCCAGTCCGCGACCTTGACCGATGCATCGCGCGCCTCCAAAACAAGGCTCCTCGATGACAAACAGAAGGAACTGAAGCGCACCGGCGAAGATGCCCAGACCGACTTCCAGGGCGACATGCAACAGACCTTCTCCTCCGTAGCCAGCAAGTTTGTTCAGACAATGGATGCCTACGCGGTGGAACACGGGTTCAGCCTCGTGCTCGATAATGGCAACCAGCAGCTGCCTGTTGTGCTCTACAGCAACCCTTCGGTTGATATTTCCAAGGCCGTCGTAGACGCCTATAACGTCAAGTCAGGCATCCCGGCACCGGCAAGATCAGCCGCCGCTCCCGGAGCCGGCGAAGCAGCTCCCCTCAAGAGCCCCACCGCTCCCAAGCCAACCACCACTCACTAGCCTGGAACGCTATTCTCTAAAAAAAGGCCTCGCTTACCTGCGAGGCCTTTTATGCGTTCCACCAATCCCTGGCTTGATATCAGCCCCTCGGCTATTCCCCTCGTCATTCGGGATCTTAATTCCCCGCTGTTTGACCCTCCCACTCCGCCCCCCTATAATCCATCTAGTTCCTGCTGATGTTTCCGTCCGCTTCTTTTCTCGTGCTTGCTTCCGTCTAATGGAAGTCCCTCGAGGAAGTTTGTCGAGAGGTTTCTCAGATGGTACGCGCAGTGAAAGTACCGGTTTACTTTCAAACTTGAATGCGCGGCAGCCCAGGAATTCCTAAGGAGTTTTCAAGTCCAATGAAGCGCTCTGTTGCATTAGTTCTCACGCTGGCCTCAGGCCTTGTCCTGACTGCCGCCGCCCAAACACCGTCCGCTCCTGATACCGCCGTTGCTCCTGCCGGACCAGCCAAAATCGCAGTCATCGCATTTCAGGTCGCGGTCGCTCAGACCAACGAGGGGCAGCGCAGCTTTGCCGACCTGCAGCGCAAGTACCAGCCCAAGCAGGCGCAGCTCAAGGCTCTAAACGATGAAATCGAGTCCTTGACCAAGCAACTTCAGGCGCAAGGCGACAAGCTCAGCGACGCGGAACGCGCTGCGCGTGCCAAAACCATCGACGACAAAAAGAAGCAGCTTGATCGCTCCGCCGAAGATGCCCAAAACGATATGCAGGGCGAAATGCAGGAGCTCTACGGCTCACTGGCTTCCAAGGTCTACGACGTCCTTAACGATTACGTTAAGCAGCATGGGTATACCCTGGTCCTCGATTTCTCGCAGCAGCAGAATCCCGTTCTCTATGCCGCGGACTCCACCAACATCACCAAGGCCATCATTGATGCCTATAACGTGAAGTCGGGCGTGCCTGCCCCGACGACACCAGCCGCGGGAGCAACACCCATACCATCCGCCCCCCGGCCGGCGGCTCCCAGGCCCACAACTCCGCAGTAACCCGGACCGTACGGCTTGCTCATGGAACGCCCGTTGGCAAGCCGTTAGTCCTGCATCAGAGATCCGCTGCATCAACAAGAAAGGCCCCGGGATTCGGGGCCTTTCCCCTGCGCATTTCCAATGCCAGTTTCGAAGAGATTCTCAGTATTTTTTCCGCTGGAAACTTCCCCGGCCGGCTGTGGAAAAAAATGTGGATATTATGACGCACGATCCCCGCAAAAATCTCCACTTTCCCACTTGTCAACTCCCATTCGCTCTGATAAACCTAGAAAGTCCTTTATTTACCTAGCAAAAGCGAAGACTGCATCGGCCATGCAGCGGACCCACCCGCGCATACAAGCACTCTCGCCTTGCACTGAGCTTTCCACAATTCCCCATGAACAATCGATAAACGCGATGTGCGTCAAGTCACAATTTGAGAGTTACTTCTGCTGATCTTCGCCCACACGCAAGACCGCTAGAAATGCCTCCTGCGGAATATCCACTTTCCCGATCCGCTTCATCCGCTTTTTGCCTTCCTTCTGCTTCTCCAAAAGCTTGCGTTTCCGGGAAATATCGCCGCCATAGCACTTGGCCAGAACGTTCTTCCTAAGGGCGCTGACCGTCTCCCGCGCCACCACCTTGGCCCCGATGGCTGCCTGGATCGCCACTTCGAACTGCTGCCTGGGAATCAGTTCCCGCATCTTCGAAACCAGCGCTTTACCGCGCTCGTAAGCGAAATCCCGATGCACGATGATCGACAACGCATCCACCGGCTCGCCGGAAACCAGGATATCCAGCTTCACCATCGGCGATTCCCACTCGCCTGCAAGCGAATAATCCAGCGAAGCGTACCCGCGTGAGATCGATTTCAGCCGATCGTAGAAGTCCAGCACGATCTCATTCAGCGGAAGTTCGTATGTCAGTAGCACGCGCGTCGGCGTTACGTACTCGAAGTTCATCTGCTTGCCGCGCTTCTCTTCCACCAGCTTGAATATCCCGCCGACGTACTCCTCGTTGGTCAAGATCTTGGCCGTGATCACCGGCTCGCGGATCGCATCGATGTTCGTCGGTTCCGGCCAGCGCGAAGGATTGTCCACCTCCATCACCGACCCATCCGTCATGGTGATGTGGTAGCGCACGCCAGGAGCCGTCGTGATCAGGTCAAGCTCGTACTCGCGCTCCAGCCGTTCCTGGATGATCTCCATGTGCAGCAGCCCCAGGAACCCGCAGCGAAAACCAAACCCCAGTGCCGCCGAGCTCTCAGGCTCGAAGAAAAATGACGAATCATTTAATCGCAATTTCTCGAGAGCGTCCCGCAACAGCGTGTGCTCGTGCGAGTCCACGGTATACAGCCCCGCGAACACCATCGGCTTGATGTCTTCGAATCCCGGCAGTTGCTCCGTCGCTGGCCGCTCTTCTTCCGTAACCGTGTCGCCGATGCGCGTATCGCTCACCGTCTTAATGGTCGCCGCGAAAAATCCAACCTCGCCTGCGGAAAGCTGCGCAATCTCCACCGGCTTCGGCATCAGCACGCCCATCGACTCAACTTCAAATGATTTTCCGTTCGACATCAGCCGGATCCGCTGCCCTTTGCGCATCGTTCCCTGCATCACCCGCACCAGAACGATCACGCCACGATACGCGTCGAACCACGAATCAAAAATCAGTGCCTGCAAAGGCGCATCCGGATCGCCGGTTGGCGGAGGCAGCCGGTGCACAATCGCCTCCAGCACCTCATCCACTCCCTGTCCCGTCTTCGCGCTCACCGGAATCGCATCGGTCGCATCCAGGCCCACGGCCATCTCGATCGCCTCCTGCGTCCGAACGATATCGGCCGAGGGCAGATCGATCTTGTTGATCACCGGAATGATGTCCAGCCCGTGATTGATCGCCAGATATGCATTTGCCAGCGTCTGCGCTTCCACGCCCTGGGTCGCATCCACCACCAGCAGCGCACCCTCGCATGATGCCAGCGATCGCGAAACCTCGTAGCTGAAGTCCACGTGGCCCGGTGTGTCGATGAGATTCAGTTGATACGTCTGGCCGTCGCGCGCCTTGTACATCATGCGCACCGCGTGGGCCTTGATGGTGATACCCCGCTCCCGCTCCAGATCCATGGCGTCAAGAATCTGCGCCTGCATCTCACGACCGGTCACCGAGCCCGTCAATTCAAGCAAGCGGTCGCTAAGCGTCGACTTCCCATGGTCGATGTGGGCAATAATTGCGAAATTGCGGAGGTATTTTACGTCCATTCGGGGTAGGTAATCACTGCAGGCCAGGTACTAAAGTCAGCGATGTCTCTAGGTCATAGCTTATCATCGGCATAGTGTCTTCCGCGCCTTGGGGTATAACCGGTCTCATAGTCAAATCGATGCTCATTCCGCCGACTATGTGTCCCGCCAACGAGGCGGAACGCAGGAAATTTGCGAACCGATTCACTGGGCTGATGAAACCGGTTCTAATGTTGTCACAGGATCAACCGTTGCACATGATTTTGAATCGCTTAAGCGGCCTGGGGTGCGCCGCGCTGGTTCTCGCGCTGGCCGTCTTGCTGTCGGGATGCGATCCCCAAAAACCCGCTGCTTCGGCAACTCCGGCTGCGCACGCCCTCGCTCCCGCCGTGACCTCGCCTGCGGCCCAGCAGGTTACTGCGCCATCCTCGTCTCCCCAGCCAGGTGCATCGCAACAACGGGTTGAGTCGCTCATCCAACAGGTCGAGAAGGCCTATGCCCTGGGCGATGCCGCCTACAAGCACGGCAATCTGCCCGAAGCCAAATCAAATTTCGACAATGCCGTCGATCTCATGCTCTCCAGCGGCATCGATATCAGATCCACCCCGGCGCTCCAGGATGAATTCGACCGCATCGTCGACCAGATCAACTCGCTCGAGATGGATGCCTTAAAGCTAGGCAACGGCTTCACCCCCAAGACGGAAGACACTCCCGCCGAAGCTGCCAGCGACATCACCTTTGTCGTCGATCCCAACATTGTGGCCAAGGCGAATGCCGATCTGGCCACTACCAAATCTGACCTGCCTCTTGTCGTCAACGACTACGTTGCCTCCTACATCAACTTCTTCGCCAATACCACCAAGGGCCACAACACCCTGCTTCATTCGTTCCAGCGCGCTGGCCGCTACCGGGCAATGATTCAACGCGTCATGAGCGAAGAAGGCGTTCCGCAGGATCTCATCTACCTCGCGGTTGCAGAGTCTGGTTTCCAGCCCCGCGCCATCAATGCGCGATCCCGCGCCGGCGGCATGTGGCAGTTCATGCCCTACGGAAACTACGGCCTCACCCGCAACGGCTACGTCGACGAGCGTTTCGATCCCGAAAAATCAACCCGCGCCTACGCCCGATACATGAAGTACATTTACTCGGAGTTGGGCGACTGGTATCTCTCCATGGCCGGCTACGACTGGGGCACCGGCAACATCCAACGCGCCGTCGAGAAGACTGGATATGCGGATTTCTGGGAGCTCTACAAGCGCAACAACCTTCCCGCCGAAACCAAAAACTACGTCCCTGAAATCCTCGCCGCCATCATCATTGCTAACCACCCCACCCAGTACGGTTTCGACGACATCACCTTCGACCCGCCCGTCCTGACCGACACGGTCACCATCAATTACTCCGCCGACTTGCGTCTGGTCTCCGACATTGTTGGCGCTCCGGTCGACGAGCTCATCGCGCTGAATCCCAGCTTGCTGCGTCTCGTCACTCCTCCCGATACCGCATTCGATCTGCACCTTCCCGCCGGTACGGCCGCTCTTTTCCAGGACAAAATTGCCGCCATCCCCGAGAGCAAGCGCAACTCATGGCGCTATCACAATGTCACGCCTGAAGACACCCTTGCTTCTGTCGCCCATACCTACAGCGTCTCGGTTTCTGCACTCGCTGAGGCAAATCAACTGGACCAGACCGGCAAGCTGGATGGCGTCGAGTCGCTCGTCGTACCCGTCGCTCCTTCCGCGGCCCCATCGGCGCACACCGTCTACTACACCACCCGCCGCGGAGACACCCTGGTTTCCGTCGCCGACCGATTCGGCGTCTCCCTCACCCAGCTCCGCCGCTGGAACAAACTTCCCGCCACCGGCATCAAGATCGACTCCGGCCGCCGCCTCCACGTCGCCGAACCCGCCCTCGTCCGGACCAGCAGCAGCCGCCACGCAAAAAGCAGAACCCACGGCGCCCGCGAAGTCGCCAGCACTGCTGCGCCCGCTGGCGGAACATCTTCCGGTTCTCACAGCTCCCGATCGAAGACATCCTCATCCCATGCGAGCCACACGACTCACTCCAACAAGCCAACGTCGAAAGGCAAGCACAGCGCGGCTTCCGCGAAACAGAGCTCGCATTCGAATTCGCCCTCGTCCGCACAGAAATAATCGTCGACTCATTTCTGTTCACGTCTTTTAATAGCTTTTCAATCACGGTTGTTGTTAGAATTACTCCGCATGCGGAGATCTTTTTTCCGCACAGCTGAGATGCAAACCCTACATGGGCAGCGGTAATCCGCTGGAGGCAATCGGATGGACGAAGTGATCAAGATGTACGCAATGAATGACGGTAATCCTGATATGGAGCCGGCAGAGTTGAGCGCCGATCACGATGAACTGGAAGAGGACGACGAGGTTGAAACCTTAGACGTACTCACCTCCTCCGACGACGATGACGTTGTCGTCGAAGAGGGCGTGATTATCGTGGATGCGGTTCCCGTTCCGAACCGGGTCCCCAAGAAGGCCGCCAGGAAAGCTCCCGCCAAGAAAGCTGTTGTCCCGGTCGCGGCGAAAAAGTCCCCGGCCAGGAAAGCAGCGAAAAAGGCAGCTAAGAAAGTAGCCAAGAAGGCTGCAAAAAAAGTTCCGGCCAAAAAGGCCGCAAAGAAGTCCGCCAAAAAAACCGCTGGCGCTAAGGGCGGAAAGGCCGCGGCAAAAAAGTCCGCGGCGGTAAAACGCGCTGGCAAAACCAAAAAAAGAGGTAAGAAATTGGCCGTTAAGAAAGCAGCAAAAAAGGCTCCCGCCAAGAAAGCAGCAGCGAAGAAAGCTCCTGCAAAGAAGGCGGCTAAGAAGGCAGTCAAGAAGGCAACCAAGAAGACTGCAAAAAAGAAGTAACCAGGCAACCGCAATCTTCAAAAGGCAAGCAAAAAAGCCCGGCATCCCGCCGGGCTTTTTTGCGTCTGCACCTTCTGAACCGCAGCAACGAACCCCCGCTGCCTCATTCGCGCGAAGAACGGGTTGGCAAGTTAGAAGATGGGTGCCCCAGGTCTCGTTTCTGAGACCTGGGAAAGCTTAAGAATTAAACGGCTGCCCCATCCTTGCAGAGCAGGGGTGGGAAGCTACGAGCCACCCGCGACCAGCTGCTTCAAATGCCACTGCTGATGCGTGACATAATCCTCAATCAGGAAGCGAAGCGTAACCGGCGCATCCGCATCCATCACGCACTGCGCTTCAAATCGCGATTCGGGAATCCGATCCACAACCGACATCAGGATCTCGTGTTCCGCCTCCCACCACCCCAGAAGCGTATCCCATGTCTGCTCGGCGTAGCCATGGGCCGCGACCCATGCATCCTGCGCATAATTCGGCCCGTTGAACCAGCCATCGCTCGTCGCCCGCACAAACCGCTGCCGGTTATTCGTAGCCGAATCCAGCAGGTGGCCCACGATCTGCTTCCGCGTCCACCCGCCCTCGCGCCATGGCACATCCGCCAGCTCCGCCGGCACCGACATCAACTCCCGATGCACATCATCCAACCCCGTGCGAAACTGCCGCGCGACTTCGGTCATCTTCTCCCGCTTCCATTTGGCTGCTCGACGGTCTGAACTAAGAGCTGAGCTGAAGGCTGAAAGCTTTCAGCTAGCCCTTCTGCGCTTCTGCCAGTGCCGCCAGCACTTCTTCCGAGTGCACTTGCGGATTCACCTTCGTCCACACCTTCACAATCTTTCCCTTCGGATTGATCAGGAATGTGTTCCGCATTGCAATCGTCATATCGCCGAAGTGACCGAGCGACCCATACTCGTCCACAACCTTATGCGCCGGATCGGCTAGCAGCTTGAACGTCAGCCCTTCCTTGGTGCAGAACTGCTTGTGGCTGTCTGGCGTATCCACACTCACACCAACAATGGCGGCATTCAGAGCCTCGTACTTCGCCTGATCGCGCTGGAAGTTGTGCGCCTCGATCGTGCAGCCCTGCGTCATGTCCTTCGGGTAGAAATACAGCACAACCCATTTCCCCCGGAAACTATCCAGAGAAACCTGGTTCCCATCCTGCGAGGGCAGCGTGAACGTAGGCGCCATCTGCCCGACCGAGGGCATCGGTTCATCGGCCGCCTTCGCCGTCACCAGAGAAACCGACAGCGCAACCGCCGCGGCAAACACGATGAGAGTCGTTTTCTTCATCTGTAACCTCCTGTTCATCAAAACGGGGAATAGACGTTAGAACCCGGGCACACAAGCCGGCATTCATAAGACGCGGCGAAGCAGCTCGGGGACGCTGCTGCTCGCCAGTATAGTTCCCTACCCCGGAAGACTTGCCATCAAACCGTCCGTCCGCAAACCGGTGTGGGGGTTTGCGAGCGAAGAATCTGCTTTTGGCGCTGTCCCACCGACAGGTCTGCGCCGGTGGGGTGCTTTGCGCCTGAGTGGATCCGCATTCTTAATCGAATTCAACCCAGCCAAGAGATCGTATCATTCTGAGTGAACGGGGCCCCGAATGTTTCAGTGGTCCCCGAAGAGCGGCGCTCTTTGGGGCAGGTTCGGGGGTGGTGAGCGAAGAATCTGCTTTTGGCGCTGTCCCACCGACAGGTCTGCGCCGGTGGGGTGCTTTGCGCCTGAGTGGATCCGCATTCTTAATCGAATTCAACCCAGCCAAGAGATCGTATCATTCTGAGTGAACGGGGCCCCGAATGTTTCAGGGGTCCCCGAAGAGCGGCGCTCTTTGGGGCAGGTTCGGGGGTGGTGAGCGAAGAATCTGCTTTTAAAACTCCTGCCAAATTTTAACGCGCGATTGATACCTGTTCCCTATTCCCTGGATCCCTGCTGCCTGCCCGTGGCCACCACTGCAATTCCAACCGCCGCGGCTCGCTTCAGCAGCGCTTCGCGATCGAACAGCAGTGTCCGCCCTGCTTCAACTGACAAGCAACTCGCTCCCGCCTGCACCATGGTCTCGATTGTCTTGATTCCAATTACCGGCACATCAAACCGCATATCCTGGTTCGGCTTCGCGACCTTTACCACAGTCAGACGCCGTTCAAGAGTTGAGGCAGGCGAGCCATATTCTTCCTCCATCGACTTCATCAGCACGCCCGCCCGCTCAATCGTCGCGTCCGTCCCCTCCATGGCCTCCACGGCCACGCACGCCTGCGACGCCACTACCACCGTCTGTCCTATATCGAACCCCGCCAGCGCATTCGCTACACCCAGACCATATTCGATATCCTTCCGCTCATCCTCGCTCGGAACCCGCCCGCCCACAGCCTCGGTCAACGATCCCTCTTCGGCCAGCAGCGGTTCCAGAAACTGCGTCGAACTCATCAGCTCAATGCCCTCATCCGCCAGTACCTTCGCCACCGCCCCCAGCAGCATATCCGTATTCCGCGTTCGTAGATTCAAGAGCAGCTTCGCCAGCCGCCAGTCCGGACGGATGCTCGAGAAGATTTGTTTATGCTTCACCTGCCCCGCCATCACCGCGGACTTCACGTCTTCCTTGTGAAACACCTCAATCAGCCGCGAAAGTTCCCCCAGCGAAAGCCAGTGCACCGTAATCTTCTCGTCCGCCGCCGCACGATCGTTGATCTCCGGGTCCGTCTCCTCCCGAATCGCCGCCACGGTCACCGCAAACCCCTGCGCCCGCGCCGCATCCAGCAGCAAAAACGGAAACCGCCCGTTGCCCGCAATCAAGCCGAGCCTCATCGTTCCCACCGCGCGAATCTCATGCGCATTTCTGCTCGCCGTTCTCGATCATCGATTTGAATTTCACCCAATTTGTCCCACTCTCGCTCCGCGATGACCTCATCATCCGTGCGACAATTCTGCCTCGCACGAAAATTCCTCCCGTAGGGAGGAAACGAAAATAGCCCAGGGTGAAGCGCAGCGAAACCCTGGGACGTGTCCCCGCCCACAACTTCCTCGTCCCGGAGGGCCGACCGAAACAGGCCCGCACCACCTGCGCTACCATTATCCTTCACCATGTCACACACCTGTTGCTGCTCGCTATTTCACTGCGTCTTCGCGACGAAGAACCGTTGTAAAACGATCTCTGCCGATATCCAACCCCGCCTCGGGGAATACATCGGCGGGATCGCCAGAAAACACGGTATGAAAGCCCTTGTGGTCGGCGGTATGGAGGATCACGTTCATATCCTGTTATCCCTGCCGTCGACTCTTCCGCTGGGTCAGGCAATGCGCGAAATTAAATCCGCTTCTTCGCGCTGGATGCACGAAACCTGCAACCTCCAGCATTTCGAATGGCAGGAAGGCTACGGCGCCTTCTCCATCGGAACCACTCAGATCGCTGCCACCCTCGGGTACATCGCCGATCAAGCGGAGCATCACAAGAAACATGATTTCCAGGCTGAATTCATATCGTTCCTGAAAAAACACCGCGTTGAATACGACCCACGCTACATTTGGAGTTGATTTCGCACCGGCCCTCCGGGACCCCGGGGCGATTCTCGACATCTCCCTCCGGAGGAATCGACAAAATCGGTAATGGCCTTACTTGATAACGCCCCGCTCGCTACGCTCGATAAACTTCACCAGCATCGCCACGTCCTCACCCTCGAGCTCGCGAATCTTTTCGAGAGCCTGCGTCGTATTCATCTTCGATACCAGCAGCAGCCGGAAAGCCTTTTGCAAGGCCTTGATCCGCTCGGGGCTGAATCCGCGCCGCTCCAGCCCGATGCTGTTTACGCCGAAAGCCTTGTTCTCGCGCCGTGCCGAGGTCTTTGAAAACGGCAGCACATCCTGCGTCACAATCGTCCCGCCGCCGATAAACGCATACTTCCCCACCGTGCAGAACTGATGCACCGGGCTGAAAGCTCCCACGGTTGCGAAATCCTCGATGATCACATGCCCCGCCAGCGTAGCCGCATTGGCTAGGATGCAGCCATTTCCCACGAAACAGTCGTGCCCGATGTGCACCGCCGTCATCAACAGATTCTTCGAGCCAACCCGCGTAATGCCGCCACCCTTCACCGTGCCACGGCTGATCGTTACACTCTCGCGAATTGTATTGTCATCACCGATCTCGCACTGTGTCGGCTCCCCGCCATACTTCAAATCCTGCGGCGCCATACCCACCGCGCAGAACGGATAAAAGACATTCCGCGCACCGATCAGTGTGCGCCCATCCAGCACCACGTGCGAAATCAGCCGGCAGTTTTCACCCAGCACCACGTCAGGCCCGATTGTCGAAAACGGCCCCACTTCACACGAGTCGGGAACCACCGCCCCCTCGGCCACCACCGCGCTCGGATGGATACTCACTCCGCCTCCGGCGGCGCCGTGGGCGCCTTTTCCCCCACTGCATTCGGATCCGTACTGTCCCCGTGCGCCTTCCGCTCGCGCTCGCGGGTCACCACCGCGCAAGTCAGCGTCGCTTCGCACGCCAGCTTCCCATCGACTGTCGCGCGTCCATGAATCTTCCCGGCGCGCGTCCTGAACGACAGCACATCCACTTCGATCCGCAACTGATCGCCCGGAGTCACCGGCCGGCGAAACTTCGCCCGCTCGATCCCGGTAAACACCACCAGCTTTGAGTGCCGATCTTCCATCTCGTGCATCATGATGATGCCGCCCGCCTGCGCCATCGCCTCCACCACCAGCACTCCCGGCATGATCGGATACCCCGGAAAGTGTCCCTGGAAAAACGGCTCGTTGATGGTCACATTCTTGATCGCCACCAGCCGCTTGGTCGGCTCGAATTCCGTGATCCTGTCGATCAACAGGAAAGGGTAGCGATGCGGTAGAAATTCCAGGATCTCCTGGATGTCAAACGTCATTCTCTTGCTCCAGAAAGCGCACAGAAATAACCCTCGCGCTCCCCGAGGATTATAACGAAGCCCACCTTGCTGTCCGCTCCCGCGCGACAGTCCCATCGGAGTGAGGTAAAGAAGGTGAAGAAACCACAAGCTGCAATCACCAGATTCCCGCAACTGCTTAATTTGCAAGGCCCAGAAAATTTACCCAAAGATTTGATCCTCGCCATTGCCATCGCTTCCGGTTTCCACCAAACTGCTCGGCATCGTGTGAATCAACAACGGGAGACGCCTTCGCCCAATCCGCGTCTGCCCAGCCCCAGGAGGCCGTACATGCGCAGGATGATCGTCATAGCTTTTCTTTTGTTCGCTCCGTTACTCGCCGTTTCCGTGTCAGCCGCTCCGACAGTTCAGAGCGGAACCATCAACTACGTCACCAACCAGGTCACCCTCACCGGAACAAACTTCGTGCCGGGAAAACCCAAACCCACCATCCTGTTCAATGGAGCAGCGCTCGCGGTTGTCTCCGCCACTAATACGCAAGTTATTGCCACACTCCCGACCGGCCTCACGCCCGGCACCTTCAATCTCACTTTGACCAATAGCGCCGGAAACAGTGTCGAATTCGACATGACCTACGGAGCGATCGGTCCCCAGGGTCCGGCAGGCCCTGCCGGACCCGCCGGCGCACAGGGGCTCGTCGGTCCAATCGGACCGGCAGGACCAGCAGGCCCTCGCGGCCTTACCGGTGCCCCCGGCGCACCTGGACCCGACGGCGCAAATGGAGTCGGCTTCAGCTTTCTGAACGCCTTTGACCCCTATGCCACCTACGCACTCAACAACGTGGTCACCTACAACGGCTCTTCCTACATAGCCATCGTTCCCAACGGTCCCAATCCGGGGGGCCCCACTCCCGACAAAAATCCAAGCTGGAGCCTGATGGCGGCTGCTGGCGCAACAGGACCAGTTGGTCCAGCAGGCCCGCAGGGATCTCTCGGCGATCCCGGTCCTCAAGGATTGATGGGCAATCCTGGCTCTCCGGGACCGGCTGGACCCGCAGGACCGCAGGGACCTACTGGCGGGGTATTGTCCTGGGCCGCAAACATCGGAAGCATCCCGGTGACCCTGTGCCTCCCGTCAAACCCTTGCTCGAGCACAGTCAATTCCAGCGTCCTGGCCAACGTTGGCACCTATATTCTCAGCGGCTCGCAAGCATTCGAAAATAATGACCAAAATAACAATCTTGCACCCTTGACTTGCGCCATCGTCGCGAACGGAACGAACACTATCGCATTGTCTTATGCAACTCTGCAACCGGGCGGCAATCGTAACACCCTTCCATTGAACACATTCTATGTCGCTACATCGGCGCCCACTACGATAACCATCCAGTGCAATTACTCGGGCACTGCAACTAACGTGGCTGCTTTTGACGGTATTCTCACCGCCATCCAGGTGCAGTAACTTCCCGCGTGGAGTTAGAAACCTTCGGCAGTGCGCTCACCGCTATTCAGGTTAGAAACTGCCTTCTCCTTGGCTGATGGGCGCATCGGGGCGCCCGTCACCAGGCTTCCCCTCACTTGCTCCGAACACGCTATTTCTTGATCTTCTGCACTACCGCATTGATATTCCAGAAATCCGCCGGGAGATCCTGGTTGTACTGCACTTTGTCGATATACAACTGCCGGAACATCTCGTCATTGTGAACCCGCGTGATCGAGAACGCCGTCGGCAAGCCATCCACGTCGTGGTAGTCCGCGTACTCCTCCACATCCGTGTTCTTGTCTTTGTAAACCGGGTCGCGCCACTGGAAGCTCCGGATCAGCGGCAGGTGCGTCTGCACATCCATCTGGATGGTGATCGACTCATTTTCAGCCGAGATCATCGTCACTTGCTCCGCCATATGCCGCTCGGCCATCCGCTGACCTTCGTACACGAGGATCGTGTTCGGATCCTTCAACCACACCTTCACCGCCGTCTCAATCGAGTGGTCACGCCGCCGCATAAAGTCATCCACCTGGTCCTGCGGCAACGGCCTTGCGCCGCGATACGTCACCTCAATCCCTTTGCGCGCCTCGTAGAACTGCACCACGTCGCGATGCTTCGTATACTCCACCCGATCGTGATCCGGCCACTCGTGAAAATCCCAGAACAGCGTTGTCCCTGGATCTGGATTGCCATGATAGAAAGCCGCGATGTGTCCCTCGCGTACCACGTTCTTCACGTTCAACCACGCATCGCCGCCCAGCGCCTTCACCATCGCGTCTAGCGCCGCACGCGCCTTCGCCGCATTTTTCGCTCCGGAATCATCCGGCGCCTGCGTTGTTTTTACTGCACCGGGGTCGTCCGTCTGTGCTCGTAAACCCAGCGGCATAGCCAGCACCGCCAGCGCCAGCCCCACCGCGAATCCCTTCCCCATTCTTCCTCCAATGAATCTGTCATCCTGAGCGCGCCGAAAGATCTATGGATGCCTTACCCCTCACAAGCTAAAACCGCGTGTGCCGGGTGCCCCATCCATGGAGCGTCCTTTGCGCCATGGGTGGGAAAGCACAACCTGAATCAGCCACAAACCGCGCCGGCATCCAGCACTCACCCCACAAGCACCGCTCCCCCATTCACATTCACCACCTCACCTGAAATAAATCCCGCCAGCGGCGTGCATAAAAACAACACCGGCCCCGCAATCTCCTTTGTCGTCGCCACCCGCCCCACCGGAATCCCCGCCCGTATCCGCGGACCCGCCTCGGGATCGGCCAGCGTCTCCGCCGACATGTCCGTCGCCACCCACCCCGGAGCCACGCAGTTCACGCGAATCCCCCTCGGCGCCAATTCACTCGACAGGCTCTTTGTCAGACTGATCAACGCACCTTTGGTCACGGCGTAGTCGACGTGCATGGCCTCGCCGCGCTGTCCTGCAGTCGAACTGATCAGGACAATGTACCCTTTGGTTCCGTCATCGCCGATGGCCGGAGGCCCCTGCAACTGCATCTGCCCAACTGCGGACTGCACCAGCCCGAACACTGAGTCCAGGTTCACAGCAATCGTATTCCGCCACTGTTCCTCGGTCATCAATTCGATCGGGACATCTTCGGCCGGCCATATGCCGTGATTCACCACCAGCGCATCCAGCCGCCCAAAGGCCTTCACCGCCGCACCCACAAGCGCGTGCCCGTCTGCGGGCGTCCTTAAATCCTGTTCGATCGCCAGGCAGGAAGCCGGTCCGCCACACTCGTCCGTCAAAGCTTGCGCCTGCTCCTTCGCCTTCCGATAACTGAATGCCACCCGCGCGCCTGCTGCCGCGAACAGCCGCACCGTCTCCGCACCAATCCCGCGTGACCCTCCGGTGATAAGTGCAACCTTTCCATCCATCGTTAATGACACACCGGCCATAGCGCCAAACTAAAGCATTCGCAGGGGATGTGTCGAGAGCAGCGCACTGAACACACTTTCGATGTCCCGCCCGGTTTTTCCAGATTTCGCGCGACCTGCGACCGCTTTTCTCCGTCTCAGAAGATGTGCCTTGCAGCACCGCGACTGAATGCACCTCAAAATAGAATTGTTCATAAAGCTCATCTCGCTCGGAGAAACCCGTGGAAACGAAAATGTCTGGCAGGGATGGTGTATCGATATCTGCGCGCATTTGGCGCCTCGCAATGGCGGCGGCCTTAATCGGATTGATTGCCCTGAGCACCCCCGCCTTTGCCGACCCCATTCACGACGCAGCTCGAAAAGGCGACGTCAAAAAAGTGAAAGAACTCCTCGCCTCCAACCCAAGGCTCGTCTCTGACAAAGACAAGAACGGGGACACTCCGCTCCATCAGGCTGCATTGCACGGCCAGTTAGCTGTCGCTCAAATCCTGATCGACGCTGGCGCCAACGTGAATGCCAAGAATAATTACCCGCCCTTCATTCCCGACGATTTGAATCGGGAATTCGCGACCAGCAACCATCAAGACCCCATCATCCTGCTTCACTCGCAGTCCGCCGACACGACCAATGAACTTAACACCCAGGGCTTAACGACCAGGGAATTAAAGGACGGCTACACACCGCTCGACCTCGCTGAATTCGCAACCAACCACAACAAAATGATTCAGCTCCTCGTGGCCCACGGCGCCGACGTCAACGCCCGCTCGGCCAGCGGCGCCACCCCTCTCTTCTGGGCCGTCATGCGCGACCAGAAGGACGACGCAAAATTCCTCCTCGATCACGGCGCGAATCCCAATATCCCTGACGCCTATGGCAACACCATTCTCGACTGCGCTCTCCATCTCGGCTTTCAAAGCATGGTCGGCCTGCTCGTCGACAAGGGCGCCGACGTTAACGCCAAGGATCAAAACCTGAGTCGGCCTCTAACCTATGCTCTTCAGCTCGATGAAGACTCTGCCGCCAGCATCCTCAAAAAGCACGGCGCACACGAGTAAACCCAGACCAACTTCTCACCAGCCGTCTCCACTCTGACCCTTTCCTCGTCTCGAATCATCGGGGCGGTTGAAGTCGAGATCGCGTTGCCGCAAAGGACTCAACGGCTGCCACATCACTACGATCTTCCCGTTGGTCCCTTGAAAAACTGCATCGCACCATGCTGCTGCCCATCCAATTTATGACCCGTTCTCTGGGACCCCAAGGAAGCTTCCCCGATGGCCACACTTCCCACTACGGCACAGACCAGCCACCCCTTTCCGCCGCGCATTCACTCCTCCACCGAGTTCACCCAGGTGCTCATGAAGTTGCAGCGGGCCTCGTATCTCATCGCCTCCACGCTCGATCTCGATGCCTTGCTCGACCGGGTCGTCAACGACATCGCAGCAGCCATTGGAAACGTGGAGGTTGATGTGTGGCTACGCGATGGAAAATCCGACGAACTGGTGCTTTGTGGCGTCCGAGGCTGCACAAAAAACAAGCAAGGCGCGCGGCTCAAGATTGGTCGCCAGGGCATGGTCGGACACGTGGCAGCCACCGGAAAAATGCGGTATGCCCCCGATGTCTCCAAGGACCCCTATTACATTCCCTGCGAGCCCGAGACGCGGTCATCCGTCAGCATCCCCTTGAAAGCAGCGGGCGAAGTGATCGGAGCTCTCTCCATCGAACACTGCGAGATCGACGCCTTCTCCGGCGATCAGATCCGTGTGATTCAAGCACTTGCCGGTCACATCGCCATTGCGGTCGAGAACGCTCGCCTCTTTCGCAACGAACGCGCCGAGCGCGAGCGACTTCAGCAAGAATCTTCTGAGGCCCGTGCCATGCAGCAGGCGCTCTTTCTCAAGGCACAACCGCTGGTCCCGGGTTTTGCTTTTGAAACGGCCTGGCATCCCGCCGGAGCAGTGGCAGGCGATTGGTTCGATTTCGTCGATCTTGGCAATCAGCGCTACGGAATTGCCCTCGCCGATGTCTCCGGAAAGGGCATGCCCGCTGCGCTCCTCATGTCCGCCACGCGGGCTCTGCTGCGTTCAATCGCGCCTCTCTACACGTCTCCGGCACAGACCCTCGAACATCTCAATCGCACTCTCACGGAAGACTTCCCGACCGGTAAGTTCGTGACCATGGTCTACGGAATCCTCGACGCCGCCTCTCGCCAGATAACCGTCGCAAGCGCTGGCCACCTGCGCCCTCTGGTCATCAACCAGGACTGCTCGTTTCTCGACCTCGACACCGGCCTGCCGCTCGGACTCGGTGCGTCGTCCTACCCTGAGAGCACACTTACGCTTGATCCCGGCACACAATTGCTGCTCTACACCGACGGCATTACAGAGGCGATGGATAACACGGATGAAGAGTTCGGTCCCGCTCGGCTCATCAAGCACTTCCGCAACCCGGAAGCCTGCGTCAACAGCCTCATCGCCGAAGTGCAAAGATTCGGAACCGGATCAACCCACACCGATGATGCAACCGCCGTGCTCATCCGCAGCCGCTAACCGGTTGCTTCATCGGGGCGGGCACTTCGGCCTAGAAGCGGACGTACGCTCCAATCATCGGCTCTGACGTGTGCGTAAATGCGCCCGTAGATGTGTAGAGCTGCGTCAGGTTCGGTGCCTTGTAAAGATTGCCACGGTACTGGAATCGCAGGCCAATATGCGGGAACACGCCCCAGTCGAGTCCCGCCCCATATATCCACACAGGCTTCGTCGCACTCGTTGTATTGCTCTGTCCGCTGGTCGGCTCATTGAAGAGCAAGCCTACCCCGGCGAGTGCAAACGGCCTCAAGTTTGCGATATGGACTGACGCAATCCAGTCGCCGCTGATCTCATGGGCGTTGGCCGACACCGAGTTTTGCGAGCACAGGGGATTCACCGTGTCACAAGCTGTGTAGGTTTGATTGGCCCGGTTGTACGAGTATGTAGCCTCGTATCCGATCAGTGGATTTCGAATATGCCGAAGCTCAATCATTCCGCCGGCCGAGTTCGCCGGGCTTTGGGTGGTTCCATTTCCGTTGGTCGTTCCACTAAATGCGCCGTACAAGCTGAGCGCCACATCGGTCTGTGCCTGCGCTGCCTCAGCACCGCCAAACGCGGTCAACCCGGCAAAGAACAGAAATCCCTGCAACCATACCCTTCGCATAATGGCTCCTATGAATTCGCTTGAATCAGATAAGACGGGCGACTTGCCGATACCTCAAACGAGGATCGAGCCCGATTTTTTCCTTTGGACGCGCAATTCGGGAAATCGGTGGGCTGTCCGCAGGCTTCCGAGTCTTCAGGATGCAACGGGGACCAAGCGCTCGTGGAGATTCACTATCAAGAGAGAATTCGAAGTTCTTATCCGCTCTTTCTCCCCACGGCTAGTCAAGTGACCGGAACCGCCATCACACGCTAAGCGATTGATATGGAGATAAATAAGTCGTTCCGTAATTTGCAGTCTATTTTTGCAGTCGGCGCACAATAGAAATCGGAGTTGATTCTGCGCATTCGATCACTCTTTTGTTTCCCGCCCCTTAAGTTCTTTCCCAAGAGGATTCTGCAAATAACTTCAATGATAAGAGGGATTTGCAGCCAACGATAGCCTGTAAGCCATTTAATGAGAGGGTTTTACAGCCAGAATCCGTCAAAAAAAATCTCGCGGAGTATGCGCGTTCTGCACCCTTGCTGAGGATGGCACCCAATGGGGCCGCTTCAGATCGCCCGTACCATCCGCACCGGCAGAAAGATAATCGCGCTCACCAGCTCCAGCACGCCGCCCACAGCGATCCCGACGATCCGGAATGGAAGCAGCAGCAACCACACAAACGGATACGCAATCACCGCCAGCAATGCCAGAGGCCAGCAGATAACCAGAAGAATGCACCACAAAAGAAACTTCGCCATGACATCTCCCTAAATCTCAGTCACCCAGACATACGAACAACATGCGACGACAGTTCCACCCAGATAGTAAGGCAATCCAGTTCCAGAAAGCTGGCCGCCAAAAACTCTAAAAACCCCGGGTGCCCCATGTCTCGCTTCTGAGACATGGGAAAGCAACGACCCCAACCAGATCCTTCACTTGCCTTTCTTTGCACCGCCGGATCCTTTAGAAACCACCTTCACCTGGGCCTTCAACCCCTTTTTCCGCTCGCTGATCACCTTTTTCCGATCCTTCTCCGGCAGCGCCAGCACCACCTTCGTCCGCTTCGGCAGCTTCTCGAAGATCAAATCATGCGCTCTCCGCAGTTCCTCCTCGATCTCCTTCGGGCGAAGCGCGTTCCAACGCTCCAGCGTCACCCAGTAGGCCTTGGCCAGGTAGGGCGAGGCGATGATGCCTTCCATCTCCAGCAGTTCGTGGAATCTTTCCGCACCGCAGTGGAACCACAGCACTCCCGTTCCGGTGCCATCCAAATCTGTCATGGCAAACATCTTGCCGCCAATATCCCGGTCCCCCGCCCAATAGACCAGGTGGTGGCCCCAGTTCATCGTCTCCACCACATGCGGGAGTGTCATGCAGATCGCGCGGATGCGCTCGTTGTCCATTCCGGAAATTCTAGCTCCCGAATCATTTCAAAAAAATCTTAAAAATCTACTTGACGTCATACACTAGTTGTAATACAGTATGTGAAGTACAGTGTATGAGGCACAGCATGACCGTAGCTGAAAACCTCTTTGAAAGTCTTCGTCTCGAACTCCGACGCGGCAGCCTGACGCTGGCAGTGCTGGCTCAACTGCGCCAGGAGCATTACGGCTATACCCTCCGCAAGGATCTGGCCGAGCGAGGTCTGGAGATCGACGAGAGCACGTTGTACCCGCTCCTTCGCCGACTCGAGACGCAAGGCCTGCTGGTAAGCGAGTGGCGCGAAGAAGACAAGCGCAACAAGCGCTTCTACCACCTCTCACCCGACGGCGAGCAGATCCTTGCCAAACTGCTGGACGAATGGCAGGCCATCAACAAATCCATTAACCGCATCTTCGAGCAACCGCAAGTTTGAGCACCTGAATTCTGAGCAAGTAAGGAAACAGCCATGGAACTTCTCGACCGATATCTCCAAGCCGTGAAAAAGTACCTCCCCACGCGCCGCCAGGACGACATCATCGCTGAATTGCGCGCCAACATGGAGTCGCAGATCGAAGACAAAGAGTCGGAACTCGGCCGTCCACTCACCCAGGGCGAAATGGAAGACCTGCTTCGCAAGATGGGCTCGCCGGTGATCGTCGCTTCGCGCTATCAGCCACAGCAATACCTGATCGGTCCGACTCTCTTCCCGTTGTACCTATACGTGCTCCGTGTGGTGGCCTTGTGGACCTTGATCATCTACTCGCTCGTGATTGTGGTTGTAATCCCTCTGACTTCCCCTGATCACAGCGACATCGCCGCTTCACTGCTGCATACGCCCGGCGTTCTCATCAACGTCGCCGCATGGGTGACGCTCATCTTCGTTGCCTTCGAGTTTTTCGCCGCTCGCTATCCCGAGAAGTGTCCGCCCCTCGCCTGTTTTGCCGACAATTGGAATCCCAGTTCGTTGCCGCCGCTTGAAAAGGCTGATGTCTCCGGACGCAAACCACGTTCATTCATACAGGCTGTCGCGGAAGTTGTCGTCGGATTTCTCCTGATGGCATGGCTCCTTCTCATACCAAGCCATCCATTTCTGCTCATGGGGCCGGGAGTGGTCGTTCTCCGCATCGCGCCGTACCAGCTTTCACCTGTCTGGTGGACCTTCTATTGGTGGATCGTCGGCCTCAATGTGCTGCAACTGGCGTGGAAGATCATCGACCTCGCTCGCGGCCAATGGCAACAACCTGCGCTCATTCGGCAGATCATCTTCAAAGCCGTCGGCGTGATCCCAATCGCTATATTGCTTTCAGTCCGAGACCACATTTACGTGGTTCTCAAGAATCCGTCGACCGATCAGCTTCACTATGGGCATAATCTCGACGTGATCAATAACAGCATTCACCTTGGCTTCAGTGTGATTTGTGCCATCGTCGTGTTGCAGCTCGCGTGGGAAATCGGCCAGTTAGTGTGGAAAGCCTACCGCCGTCGCGAGGCGGCCAGGTAGCCATTTCCTGCTCTTGCCATTCCGCGGCTTTCGCTATTCGCACTTCATTGGAAACCGGCTTAGCATTCGCGGACGAGGGCGCCCGCACTGGAGGAAAACATGCGCCGTTTTATCACCTACATCAACTCTCTACTTCTCGGCGTGATTCTGGGGATGATTTTCGTGGCCATCGTCCATGCGGCTCCACCAGATCGGCAGCACAAGGTTCACGCCAACGAATCTGCGTTGCTGCGGTTCGTTCTCCATCGCCGCAATACCCAACCCGCCGAATAGAAGCGCCGACCGGCCTGCACTCTCAGGAGGCAGGAAGCGCGCCTTCCGTTCGACCGATGACCGCTGCGGCCATACAATTTCCGACCACGTTCATCATCGTGCGCCCCATATCCATCAGCGTGTCCACGCCAAGAATCAGCAAAATAGGCGCAGTCGGCAGATGGACCGCACTCGCCGTTGCCAGCAGTACAACCAGTGACGCTCGCGGAACCCCGGCGATCCCCTTGCTTGCCGCCATCAGCACCAGGACCACCGCGATCTGCCGGCCAAACGTGAGATGAATGCCCGCGGCCTGAGCAACGAAGACCGCGGCCATCGAAAGGTAAACACTGCCGCCTGTCATGTTGAAGCTGTAGCCAGTCGGAATAACAAAGGAAACAATCCAGCGCGGCACGCCAAACTCTTCCATGCGCTCCATCGCCAGCGGAAGAGCGGCTTCTGAGGTTGTTGTCGCAAACCCAATTGCCGCAGGCTCGCCAACTGCCCTGATGAACCCGCGCAGCGGAACCCGAAACAGCGCAAGGACAGGAATCATCACAAGCAGCGCGAATGCCGTCAGCGCAATGTAGTACGTCACCACCAGCTTCGCCAGCGGAAGCAGCGTAGCCAGGCCCGTGCTGCCCACGGTGTACGCGATCGCAGCTCCGGCAGCCAGCGGCGCGAGATACATGATGAACCGCGTCAACTGGAACATCACATCTGCGAGCGATTGCAATACCGTAACTAGCGGTGCGCGTTTCTGATCCGGCAGCATGGCCAACGCCGAGCCAAAAACAATTGAGAAAATCGCGACTTGAAGAATCTGGTTCTGCGCCACAGCCTGAGCGATGTTGTCGGGAAACAAGTTGAGCACAATCTGCTGCCAGGTTTGCGGAGCCTGCGCCACTGCTGGCGCAACCCCCTCTAACGCTGCCGGAATCGCGATGCCCCAACCGGCTCCAGATAGATTCATTGCGACGACGCCGATCACAAGCCCAAGCGTCGTGACGACTTCAAAAAGGATTAGCGCCTTGATCGCTACGCGGCCTACCGAGCGCAGTTCGTTGTGCCCCGCGATGCCGGTCGTGATCGTCGCAAACAACAGCGGTGCTACGATCATTCTGATCAGCCGCAGAAACAAGTCTCCAGGCAATCGCACCTGCGCTGCCGCATGAGGAGCGTCGATCCCAAGTTCGACTCCGGCGAGCATCGCGAGAAACGTCCACGTCATCAACGATGGTTTGCGAACTGCGAAGACGACAAAGCAGGCAATCCCGATCCAGCGAAGCGTCTCTCCCGCGCCAGGTAGGTGCGTTAACGACAGGGCAGCACCCGCGGCAACGCATAGCGTACCTGCCAGCGCAATCAGCCGCGCGATGCGGTCCCCGCTGTGCGTACGCTTTGTCGTAGAAGTCGCCATGATCTGCTAGTTTGCTGTCGGACGCTTCAGCTTCATCGCCTCCGCAGTCACGTCTGTGTATTTCAGACCTGCGCCCGTATTGAACAACACCACGCGATCGCTCGATTTCAGATATCCGTTCGCAAGAAGCTTGTCGTAGGCTGCGGTCACGCTCGCGCCTTCCGGCGAAAGAAAGATGCCCTCGTTCCGCGCCCAGTCCAGGATCGACGAGAGTATCTCCTCATCCCTTACAGCTATCGCCAGCCCGTCCGACGCACGCACAATATCCAGGATGATCACATCGCCGTAGGGCTTCGGCACGCGCAATCCCGCAGCAAACGTCGCCGCATCATGCCACATCGTGCTCACGTTCGCACCTTCGTCGTAAGCACGAACCACCGGTGCGCAGCCCGATGACTGCACTGCGATCATCTTCGGCCGTTTGCCCGGTCGCACCCAACCCAGCTCCTCCATCTCCTCGAACGCCTTCCACATTCCAATCAGTCCCACGCCGCCGCCCGTTGGATAGAAGACCGCATCGGGATATTCCCAACCAAGTTGCTCCACCAACTCGTAGCCCATGGTCTTCTTACCCTCGACGCGAAACGGCTCTTTCAGCGTCGAGATGTCGAACCAGCCCTCCTGCTGTTTACGTTCTTGAACCATGCGTGCGCAATCCGAGATCAATCCGCTAACCAACTCCACATGCGCGCCATAAGCCATCGCCTCGACATAGTTCGCAAACGGCACATCCAGCGGCATGAAGATGTGAGCTTCCATTCCGGCTGCAGCAGCATAAGCCGCCAGCGCACCTGCTGCATTCCCGGCCGAAGGCACGGCAAGCTTGCGCAAGCCATAGTGCTTCGCCATCGTGACGGCCATCGCCAGCCCACGAGCCTTGAACGTTCCTGTAGGATTGGCACCCTCTTCTTTGACGAAAGCGCCCGGATGCCGCGTGCTCTTCACCATCGGCGTCCATCCTTCACCCAGGGTGACCGGTGCCGCGTCAGGGAGTACCGAGCGATAGCGCCACATGCCCGCCCACGGTCCGTCCGCATCCTTTGCAATCACATCGCGCGCTTTACTTCCTTTGAGATGCGAAAAATCATAATGAACAAAGAGCGAGCCGGCAGGCTGGGTTGTGCATTGCGGGCAGACGGTCTGCGGTATTTCGGCAGAGGTGCGCGCATGACAGCGCGAGCACTCCAGATAAGCAATTGAGGGCATTGATTTGAGAACTCCAGATACAGATTAGCGGGTGGGCCGCCGAAGCGTAGCGCTTGTATAGAAGAGGCAGCTAGAGCTTCGCTTCGAATTCCCGAAGCCGCCGCTCCAGCTCCCACTGCTCCGACGCCTTTTCACTCGCATTGAGCAAGCTCTTGCACGCAGCCGATGGCTTTGGTCCACCGAGAATCTGCCCCTTGCATGCTGCAACCGGCGTGCTGAATACATCGGTCGAAGCCCACAAGCTCTCGCCTGGAAGAAAATCGTGTTCCATTCCTGTGCGAGCCAGCTGCTTCAGGTCGGCGTAAGTCAGATGATAGTCATTCGCCGCCCGCACGTACTCATTGGTCAAATCGATGCGGCTCACCCCCTGGTCATCCGTCGAGAGCGCCACCGGCACGTGTGCGGCGCGGTAATACTCGAATGGGTGCTTGTTGCCTGTAATACCCAGGATTCCCTCATTGGAACTGAGGTTGATCTCGACCATTACGTGCTTCTTCGCCATCTCTTTCAGCAAGCCCGCGGCATCATTCTCGTACATTACATCGACGCCATGCCCAATGCGCTCCGCGTGGCCAATCTCCACCGCCTGGCGAATATGAAACTTCATGCCCTCGGGCGGCACCATTCCCGGCGCCAGTTCGCCCGCATGCAGGCTGATATGCACCTTGGGATAGAGGCCGTGCAAATATTCAACCATCTTCATGTGCAGCGTATAGTCGCGCATCGCCACCATGTAGTCTTCCGGCTGCACGAAGTTGATGCCGACCCAATCGTCTGATCCTTGCTCGATCGCCTGCTGCACCGTCTCAAATCCCAGCAATGTCTGCGCAAACACCTGCTCAGGAGAAGCCGCACGCAGCACCTGGTAGATGAAACGCACCTGCACTCTGCAAGCGCGCGCCGCTTGAGGGGTTCCGCAATGCTGGATTTGATTGCGCGACTCGATGGCGGTCTTCGCCCATTCACGATCCGCCCCGATCTCATCTCTCACCCCGTGATCGAGCAGCGCCTGCCGCATCTGCGCAAGGTCCGGATTGAATCCGACCTCATGTGCGATCCGCGCCGCATGTCCGAAGGTCGGAGTTTCCATCAACTCGAGGTACTGATTGTTCTCAGCGTCTGCCCGCCTGGTGATCTCATCGATCCATTGGCCTGTATGGCTCTTGTCGAGACCGCCAAAGCGATCAAAGGTTGAGAAAAACTGATCGTGACCGCTATAGCTGGGTGTCGGCACAAAGTCCCGCATTGAAAAGGCGTCGACGACGCGGTCGTAAAGATCCTGTTGCGCCGACGTCAAACTGCTTCCGTTCAAATCACTCGCCGGAATCAGCGGCGGCGCGCAGGGCTCTTTCACAATCTTTCCGAAATCGTTGCGCGCAAAATCTGCTTTCGCAGGATCGATACATACCTTGTCTTCAGCAGCCACGCGGATCAGCGTCTCCGCATATACGCCTGCCCCAAGATGGAAATGCAGGTCGGCCCCTTTGGGAAAGTCCGCAAGAAAGGCCTGCACCGCAAGCGGCCCTTGCTGCATTGCAGCCTGATACGCGCGGGAGGCCCGAGCTTCGGATACGGTCGCCGCAGGCCCAGGCGCAGGCTGCTCTCCAGCCATCAGGACGGCTGAAAGGCCTGCAAATTGGGCAAGGAGAACTGCTGCAACAAACGAAGGTGCAGCTAAACTGAAACAGAGTACTCGTGGAGTGCGCATGGTTGCTCTCCAGTGTAAGGGGTCGTTACGAGGTCCGCACTCCCATTCTTGAGATCCAGCTTTTAGCTTTATCTCTTCGAAATAGATCAGTTCCCTATCCTGCACATGAATATCCGGCGAATCTTAGGGCTTGTCCGGCCACCGAACACACTTCGTCCTGAGAGTCTGCATCCAAGGAAGAGAACGTAATCGTGTGACTTGGTGCAGGGGTTACCCTCCAAATTCCGGCCTTTCAATGGGCCAATCCAAAATGCCATGAGGCCGGTTAACAATACATGGAGACATCTGCGGCCGCCTTCAACCAGCAGGTTTCAAGGCGTTCTTTTCTGATGGGGACACTGTATGGCGCTGGTGGTTTAGCGCTCTACGCGGGTGAGTTTGAGCGGCACTGGCTCGAAGTCGTTCACAAGGAGGTTGGGATCAGTGGGTTTTCGGCTGATTTCGATGGACTGAGGATCGCGCAACTCAGCGACATCCATCTGGACGAGTTCACCGAGCCATTTCTGCTGCGGGAAGCCATTGATGAAATTAACCAATCTCGCCCCGACGTAGTCCTGCTTACGGGCGACTACGTCAGCGCCCAGGTGTTGACGCCGCACCGTACGGTTGAGGCAGCGTGGCAATGCGGCAACCTGTTGAAGCAGCTGGAGTGCACGCAGCGGTACGCCATTTTTGGCAATCATGACATTTGGGCAGGCGAACAGCACGTTGGCGACGCGCTGAAATTCAATGGCATCACCGTACTTAGAAACTCATGCCTTCCGTTGGAACGGGGCGGGGGCCGGATCTGGCTTGCCGGGCTCGACGACCCCGTGTGTGGACGGCCAGATCCCGACCAGGCGATTCCGCCTTCCATTCGAAATATCACGAGTGAGCCTATTCTCTTGATGTGTCATGCGCCGGATTATGTTGATGTCTTGCAGAGACACCCCGCCGGCCGGGCTATTTCTCTGGTTCTGAGCGGCCACACCCATGGCGGACAGATTCGCCTGCCTTTCCTTGGTCCCATCCGTCTGCCACCAGGTGGTCGCAAGTACGTTGAGGGGCTGTTCCATCTGGGAACGACACAACTCTACGTGAATCGCGGCATCGGAAGCGTGGGTGTGCCTTTCCGCTTCGATTGCCGCCCTGAGATAACCGTATTCACGCTCCGCTCTATTTGAACAGCACAAGATCTTTGGCCCCCTGAGAATCTCACTCGAGGCGCTGCAGTCCCTGCCATTCAGGCACCACTGAACCTTTGTTTATTCCTCTTGCCGGAACGAAGCATAGACTATTCTGGTGGAAAGTTAACGTAGCCCGGGATAGACAGTCCAAGTCCCGAAACACGGAAATTCCTCGCTTGAAACTTGAAATCAATGAAAACACTCTTGATCTCGGACCCCTACCGCTATCCGCGCATGACAACTCAAGAGCTTCGGGAGTCCTTCCTTATCGGCGGCCCTTCGCGGCCCGGAGAAATTCAACTCACCTATGTGGATTTGGACAGGGCGGTGATTGGGATCGCAACTCCGTCGGATCGACCGATTGCCCTGGAAAGCAGCCCCGAGTTGAGGGCGGCATTCTTCACGGAACGTCGAGAGCTTGGGGCACTGAACGTTGGCGGCGAGGGTATCGTTCATGTCGGGAACTCTTCGTATCCGCTCCAGAATCTCGACCTGATTTACATCGGACGCAACAACCCGGAAATTCGATTTGAATCGAAGTCAAAGGAAACACCTTCCGTTTTTTATCTGCTCAGCTACCCCGCGCACACGCCTTACCCGGTCGCCGTTGTGAAGAGAGAGTGCGCCCAGCCGACAGACGTGGGAAGTGCGGAGCAAAGCAACCGGCGCACGATTTACAAGTACATTCACGCAGCCGGCGTTAAGAGCTGTCAGCTTGTGATGGGTGTGACGCATCTGCATGAGGGCAGCACGTGGAACACGATGCCCGCGCATACGCATATGCGGAGATCCGAGGTTTATTTTTACTTCGATGTCGCGGAGAGCGCGCGGGTGTTCCATCTGATGGGGCCGCCAGAAGAGACTCGGCATATCGTGGTAGCCGATCGTGAGGTCGTGGTTTCCCCAGGGTGGTCTATTCACGCAGGCGTGGGGACCCAGGCGTACAAGTTTTGCTGGGGCATGGGCGGAGAGAATCAGGATTATGCAGACATGGACCCCGTGCGGATTGCAGACATGCGATAAGGCCCCTCCAACGATGGTTCTCGTAGATACAGCTTGGCTCGTGATCAAGAGCGATTCCAGATTTGCAGATCGCTTGCGAGGCCGTGTTTGATCCTGGTTTGAAATCAAATCTCACCGCCCCTTGCCGAGCCATGATAGAAGGAGGAATGCTCAAGCTTCCCTTTCTCGCCTTGGTTCTCTCTCCCTTTCTGACCCTTGCACAAGATGCAAAACCAACAGCGGCATCCAGTCAATCCCCTGCTCCCCCATCCATTCACGAGAAGACGCTTGGCATGAAGCACTTCGATGGGCTGATCCCGTTCGACTGGGACGCAAGGTCAGGAAAGATCTATTTGGAAATCGCTCATCTTGAAGCGGATGGCCACAGTGAGGAGTTCATTTACGCAACGTCACTGCCGTTTGGCACGGGATCGAATGACCTCGGTCTCGATCGCGGACAAGTGACAGCGGGCCGCATTGTTCGTTTCGAACGCAATGGACCGAAGGTACTGCTGATTGAACCGAATCTCGCCTTTCGCTCTTCGAGCAACGATGCGGATGAGCAACTTGCGGTCACGCAGTCATTCGCGCAGTCGGTCCTATGGGGATTCACAGTTGCAGCCGAATCACCTGATGGCGCCGTGTTGGTGGATGCCACAGATTTCTTTTTGCACGATGGGCACGGAGTAGCGGACCGGCTGACAAATCTGAAGCAGGGGGCATACCGCGTGGATGCAACGCGGTCCGCAATTGCGCTCGACGATACGAAGGCGTTCCCGAAGAACACCGAGGTCGAGGCTGAGCTCACATTCACGACAGACGCGCCGCCAAGAGGAGAATTCGTCCGAAACGTTACACCAGACCCGCACGCGATGACGGTGCGCGAACGAACGTCTTTTATCGAGTTGCCGCCGCCGGGATTTGTGCCCCGCCGATTCAATCCTCGTGCGGGATATTTTCCGAGCGGCTATCGCGATTACACTGCGCCATTGGGCGACCCACTGGATCAGCTCTTTATCATTCGACATCGATTAGTCAAACAGGATCCAAACTGTAGTGCCGATTGCAAAGCCGCTGTTCCGATTCAATATTATGTGGATCGCGGCGCGCCCGAACCGGTTCGCACCGCACTTGTTGAAGGTGCACGCTGGTGGGATCAGGCATTTCAGGCAGCGGGCTGGGCTAAAGGAACGTTTCGGGTCGATCTTCTTCCCGAAGGCGCCGACCCCATGGATGTTCGCTACAACATCATTCAGTGGGTGCACCGCTATAGCCGTGGCTGGAGTTACGGCGAAGCCATTACGGATCCCCGGACAGGTGAAATCATCAAGGGCAACGTAACGCTAGGCTCACTGCGCGCCCGCCAGGATTACCTCATTGCGGAAGCGCTGTTATCACCGTACGGAAGTCCAAATTCGAACGGTGGCAATAAATCGAGCGACAATCCGATGTTGCAGATGGTGCTTGCGCGTATTCGGCAGCTATCCGCCCACGAAACCGGACACACACTGGGCCTGGCACACAACTTTGCCGCATCGACCGTTGCGCAGGGCGACAGCGTGATGGATTATCCCCATCCGTACATCACTGTCGATAGCAAAGGTCAGATCGATGTCTCGCATGCCTACGCCGTCAATATCGGTGATTGGGACAAGGTGGCTATCGACTATGGCTATCGTGAGTTTGCCCTGCACAGGACTCCCGACGAGATACAGGCTGCGCTCGACAAGATTCTCAGCGATGCCGACCGCGCAGGCCAGGTTTTCATCACAGACGAGGACGCGCGACCATTCGGTTCTGCCCATCCACGCGCACACTTGTGGGATAACGGCAACGATCCTGCTTCAGAACTGGACCGCGTACTCGCCGTGCGTGAGGTGGCATTGAAGAATTTCGGTGAGAACGCGATCAAACCGGGCACTCCCATGGCGCAGATGGAACAAACCCTCGTTCCGCTCTACCTGTTTCACCGATATCAGACCGAGGCTGCCATCAAGGAAATCGGAGGACTCGATTATCGCTACAACCTGCGCGGAGACGGTCTTCCAGATCCATCGATTTTTGATCCGTCTCAGCAGCGGAAAGCTCTCGAAGTTGTACTGAAGACGCTGAAGCCGGAAACATTGACTCTGCCCGAATCGATTCTTCGCGTCCTTCCGCCAGTTCCTCCGGGCTACCCGCGCACCCTCGAGTCCTTTCCTTCTCATACAGGTCTCACCTTCGATCCCATTGCCACTGCTGAATCCGCGGCCGACCTTACGCTCACCGTCCTTCTCGATCCTGCCCGCGCTAGCCGCCTGATCGAATATCACATGCGGGTTCCTGCCTCACCATCTCTGCGCAGCGTTCTCGAAGCGGTCTCCACCACAGTCGCTGAACGCCCTGAAGCAGGTCACACCATGTCTTCGGAAGTGGAGCGTGCGATCGAATTTCGCGCCGTCGAGGCCATGCTGGGTTTGGCGGTCAATCCCGTGGCGTCAAGCCAGGCCCGTGCCATAGCCCGCTCGCATATTCGCGATCTACTCAAGGAGTGGAACTCGACACCCGCGCCACAGGACACTGCCGAGGCAATCCACCGCGCCGCTCTCATCGACCGAATCGAGAGCTTCGAGCGCGACCCCGACAAGTTCGTGCCCTCGAAACCTGTGGATGTCCCACCAGGGATGCCGATAGGGGATGACGACTAAACTCCTCACGGCAAACTAGGGAGTATCGTTGGACTCGAAGTTTCGCAATGGCCTTTGCCCACCCCGGATATTACTCTTTGAGCGAAGGTGCACGGTTGGTCAGGAGAAGGTGGAAGAGAATGCGAGGATCGATTCGCATCCCGTTGGTTTGTGCAAGTTTGTTCTTACTCCTGCCCCCCGTCAACGGTCAGGAGAAAGCGTTTCTACCCATATCCATCCTCGACATCCCCACGATTGCGGGTCGCCCGGTGCAGCTGGACGCGAAGGGAAAGCTGCTTCCATGGCCCATGGCGGACAAAACCGGCTATTCCTACTCGTCTTACTTTCTAAGCCAGTGGACAATCGTGTGGGATCAGTACAATCGCCAGCGCCTGCCTTATTACTACTGCTGTTTTGATTTCGATCGCACGACCTTCGAGCTTCAACCCGACCCGCACTGGGCCAATTCGACCGGATACCTGCGGGCAATGATGGAGGGTTTCATTGAGCGCCTGTATCCCTATACCGGCGACACACAGACACTCACCTTCCTTCGGTCGTTCGTAGATTACGAGTTGGAGCATGGCCTTACCCCGGAGGCATATGCGTGGGCGCAGGTGCCGTATGCCTCTGCTAATCCAGGAGCGGAGCGATACAGCGGCTGGAGCAACCTTGGAGAAGACTACATCGAGCCTCACGTAGTGGGGGAAGACGGCTACGCCTATCTCCGTCTCTACGAAATGACGGGGGACACCAGGTATCTTCGCGCCGCTATTCGATGCGCCGACGCGCTGGTCAAGAACTGGACGCAGGGAGACGCCGAACACTCTCCGTGGCCGGTGCGGTGCTATGCGCGTGACGGCAAAGCACCCGGCGGCCCAATGGGACCATACTCCGCCAACGTCATTGAGCCGATCATGCTGTTCGATGAACTCTTCCGGATCAAGCAAGGCAACGTTGCTGATTATGAACGGGTGCGGGCAGCGGTGTGGGATTGGTTCAAGAAATATCCGCTTGCGAATAACGTCTGGGTAGGCTACTTCGAAGACACCGTGCCGAGCATGGAAAACATGAATCAGGTAATCCCGATGGAGTTCGCTCGCTACGTGTTGTTGCATCCCGAGAAGGATCCCGATTGGCGAGAGCACGCGAGGAAGCTGATTGAATGGGTAAAGACAACGCCGAAGTGGCCCAAGTATGTGGTACACGGTGCGACGATTACCACAGAGCAGGGCAACGGCAAGGAATATTGCTGCAATGATCCGGGGCAATGTTGCGACAGCCACACGTCGAGGCTTGCTGCGGTTGAGGCGCTTTATTATGCAAAAACCGGCGAAGTGGCCTATCGTGACGAAGCTTATCGCTCGTATAACTGGGTTACATATTTTCAAGGCCTTTCTTCGGCGGCGCACAGTCCGTTTGCCGGTCAGTGGTGGTTCACCGATGAGTTTGCCGATGGCCCGCGGCGCATGATGGACGCCTTCTGGGCCGTGCCTGAGTGGGCTCCGGCCGATGAGTCGCACCTGCTCGGATCGAGTTCAGTCGTCACGAGAATTCACTATGGAAAAGGTTCTGTAACATACTCGACCTTCGATCCGGGGAGCTCCGACGTTTTGCGCATCGACTTCGTTCCGCAATTCGTGACTGCCGATGGAAGGCCGATGACGCGACGTAAGGATCTGAACGAATCCGGGTTCACGTTTGATGAGTCGACGCATGTGCTGTGGATTCGCCACGACGACGCGCGCAGCGTCGACATCCAGGGCACTGACGGTTCGCCATCAGCACACATGGTGACCTTTGATGATCCACATCTTCCGGCCGGAACGGTAATCAGGGGGGATTATCCGGCAGGCGTGATCGAGTGGGCCAAAGGACTGTGGGTAATGCACGTCCCGGAAGGCAAATTTGGAACATTCAACCTGGCTCTTTCGGATCCTAAAAAGCACACCGCAGGATTTCGGTTCTACTCGCCGCGCTTCTTTGTTGGCCTGGATGTTTATAACGGCGGTTTACAGGATGCTGTCGTAACGATCCGCTGCCCGGAGATGCGCGAAGTGACATTTACCATCAAGCCCGGTGAACTTCGGAGGCTAAGGACAAATTGGCCTGATCGAAGCTCCAAAGTCTCGTTCGACTTCCAGAACGGGGAAGGTTTGATCTTCGACAATCTCGCTTATCGAGCGGATTAGGATCGCAAGTGGATCGTTTGGAATGCGGGCACAAACAACTTGCCAGGCGCAATTAGCCGTTTACTGATCGTGAAGCAAGATTGAGTTGCGATGAACCTTCTTTAAGCGAAGTGCCAGTTCGCTGAGTTGCTTGCGCAAGCTTGAGATAGCGCAATAGGCGCTCCGCGGCAAGATCGGGCGCGAGCCCGGCGCTTCGGATATTGGAAAGACAATTGCGATCGGCGTCTGTTCGGTCGGCGTGGGGCGTCCACGTAATATATGCGCCCATGCTGTCGGCTGAAGAAAGTCCCGGCCGTTCGCCGATCAAGATCAGACTGCACTTGGCTGCGAGAAGCGAACCGATCGCATCGCCAACCGCTACTCTTCCCTGTTGGACCAGCGTCAGGGGAGCGAGGGACCAGGCATCGGCAAGAAGCTGAGGAAGCAGATACGCGAGCACGGGGACCGCGTTGCGTTCAATGGCAAGAGCAGAGAGCCCGTCGGCGATGGTGATGGCCAGATCGCAAGGATTGGGGCAAAGCATCGACACGGAATCAGGGTGCAGAGTCCGCCCGAGATTCGGATTGCGCAGATAAGCTGCGCGATCGGGAGCGTTGCTGCGCAACTGGACGACCGGAATCGATGCCTCGTTCAAAATTGGGAGTTCGCCGATCAGGCGCTGCGCAAATGAGGGCAGATGAAGTTCGGCATGAACGGCATCCCGCGCCTGTGCATGGGCAAGCTGAAAATTAAGCACTTCATTCGTCGCGATGCTATTGCCGGTTGTGGGAAGTGAGACACGGGCGGGAGTCAAGGTGCCCAAGTTTGGATGAGAGATGCGGATGATCTGCGACATAGCGTTCGTCATTGTTCAGCAAGGAGTTGTGTAGGAAGCGGCAGAGAGATCTGGCGGGGCATGTCGCTTGCCAGCCAGGCTTCGAACTCCGGTGACGGGCGGAGATCGAGGATAGAACGAAGGTAAAGTGCATCGTGGAAGGATGTGCTCTGGTACTGCAGCATGATGTCGTCGGCTCCGGGGACACCCATGATGTAGTTGACGCCCGCCGCGCCGAGGAGGGTCAACAACGAATCCATATCATCCTGATCGGCCTCGGCATGGTTGGTATAGCAGACGTCGCAACCCATCGGCAGGCCAAGAAGTTTACCGCAGAAATGATCTTCGAGGCCGGCGCGAATGATCTGCTTGCCATTGTAAAGATATTCCGGCCCAATGAAGCCGACGACCGTGTTGACGAGCATAGGAGAGAAGTGACGGGCGACGGCATAAGCGCGCGCTTCGCATGTCTGCTGATCGACCCCGTGATGAGCATTTGCTGACAGCGCGCTCCCCTGTCCGGTTTCAAAATACATTACGTTCTGACCGACTGTGCCGCGGTGAAGTTCACGGGCTGCCTGATGCGCTTCGCCAAGCAACACGAGGTTGATGCCAAATGAAGTGTTCGCCCGCTCAGTACCGGCAATGGACTGGAAAACAAGATCAACGGGCGCCCCCTGCTCGAGCGCCGCAAGTTGCGTGGTGACGTGGGCGAGAACACAACTTTGGGTTGGAATCGCATAGCGCTCGCGAATGGTGTCGATGAGTCGAAGGAGCTTTGCAGTGCTGGCCACGTTGTCGGCCGCGGGATTGATTCCAATGACGGCATCGCCCGAGCCGAGAAGTAGACCGTCGACGATTGCGGCGGTGATTGCGAGCGGGTCATCTATAGGGTGATTGGGCTGGAGGCGCGTGGAAAGGCGGCCTTGCAACCCAAGCGTCGTGCGGAAACGCGACACGACGCGAATTTTGCGGGAAACCGCAATCAGATCCTGCACCCGCATCAGCTTGGAAACTGCGGCAACCATTTCCGGCATCAGGCCCGGAGCTAGAGACTGAAGAAATTCCGGGCTTGTTTCGTCGGAGAGAAGCACATTGCGGAACTCGCCTACCGTGAGGCTGGATACAGGTGAGAACGAGGACGCGGCATGCGTATCAAATATGAGACGGGTGACTTCGTCGACTTCATAAGGAATGACGGGTTCCTCAAGAAATGCATCGAGCGGTAGATCGGCGAGAGTCATCTGAGCGGCAACGCGTTCGACGGCGGTGCTAGCCACGATACCGGCGAGTTCGTCTCCGGAGCGCGGCGGCGTAGCCTTCGCAAGCAGGTCCTTCAGGCTTTCGAAACTATAGGTGACTCCATCGATGCTGTGCCGCAGAAGCATGCGAACTCTCTCATCAGAATGAAGGCAGTCTATCAGCGATGCGGCTAAGTGCACTCCAACATATCCGGAGCTTCCTCGCGCCGTGCGGCCAAAAGAGTCCGCGACAAACGAGCTGCATGAGACTTTACAGAGCAGAAGCGATGCGCCGAAATTCTTCTGCAGCAGGTGGAGTGACCGCGTTGAACATCGGCTGACCTTGGGGCAGTCTAGGCAGAGACCAACGTTCGTCGCCCGGAATCCAACCCTCCGGCTCTACGCCGAAATTTTCGCTTCCTCGATCGGAAAACGAACGGGAGCAGCGGGGCGGCAAGAAACAGCAGCCTCCGCCTCTTCTATGCGACGAAGAAGGATATGGCGAAGCTTATTGGCTGCTTCGCCGTCTAAACCCAGGTGCGAGTATTCTTCCATTACGTCCAGGGCGTAGCGGAGCTCAGTCACAAGGTCTGGATCCGGCGTGCGATACATCATGACACGATTGTACTCCCTTCCCTCCACTCGCTTTATCGGTTTTCTAGGGCGGATCGCCCTTCCCCAGAACTGGCTATTGCGCTACCGGAAAAACGATAAAGTCATTATTCCGTCATCTCCTTGTCATTTTGAACCATCGCGGTATGAAGAAATCCCGGCTTTCCCCAAAAGTTTGATGGACACGCCAGTTAACGCTGGATAAACTGGCGAAGCCATTCCTTCAATTTAAAACTGCGAGGGCTCGCATCGAATTCATGGTTTCTCCACTGTCGCTTACGGGCCTTGTGTATAAGAACCTGTTGCGTCGGCGGCTCAGAATTCTGCTGACCGTCTGCGCCAGCGGCATTGCAATCGAGGGCTTTATTGGACTCATTGGTTTCTCGAATTCACTCCAGCATGCCCGGCCGCGAAGTTGCACAAGTATCGCCGTCATTCAGCAGACCTTCTTGAATTCCTCCCGGAATGAGTCAGCCCGGCGGAACCTCACAACGCCCCCTGAGGTTCGGCGGGCCACGCCCATGATTTACAACGGGATAGCTCTGCCTGAGATCAACGCGCCGATTCTTGCTTGGAAAGCCGGATATCACGAGTTTCAGTCGCTGGAATTGATGGCCATTTCGGGATGGACACCTGGAGGTAAAATTGGGCGATCCATCCTCCGAGAACCTGAGCAAGAAGCGGGGTCATACTCCGGTGGAGACGCTGCGTAATGACTAGCCCTGCTCTCGAAGTGCGCAACTTATCCATGAACTACGACGACGGACGCATCGAGGCTCTGCGCGGTGTGGACCTGTCAATCGCCTCAGGCGAATATTTGGCCATTACCGGTCCCAGCGGCAGTGGGAAGTCAACGCTCCTGCAACTACTTGGTGGCCTGGATACCCCGACAGGCGGAGAGGTTCTGTTCAAGAACGCCAAGCTTGGTTCTGTAATTGACCTCGATACGTATCGGTCTCAATACGTTGGATTCATCTTTCAGGCATTTCACCTGATGCCTACGCTGCGTAGCATCGAGAATGTGCAACTGCCGATGCTGGGGGCGAATGGACGAGGATTCAACCGCGCCGATCGCGCTCATGATTTGTTGAAGGAAATGGGTCTTGAAGACCGTTCGCAGCACTATCCCAACCAGCTCTCGGCTGGGGAGCGACAACGCGTAGCGATCGCGCGAGCTCTAGCCAATGAACCTGAGATCCTGCTGGCCGACGAACCGACCGGAAATCTGGACAGCGTGAATTCGGCCCGAATCATGGAGATTCTTACAGGAATTCAAAAACAGCGCGGAATGACGCTCATCATCGTGACCCACGAAAGCGATATTGCGCACTCGGCCCCCCGCCAGATCCGCATCCGCGATGGAAAGGTCGAGGCATGACTTTGAGCGCTTTCGTGTTGGCCGCATCGATGCTTTTGCCCATCACCGCCCTGGCCTCGGACGCTCCGGCGTCATTGCTACTGGCGAAGAAGCAAGTGGAGACGGCCGACTATCGCATGACCGGACACCTGGTGCGCGTGGATGAAAACGGGACACGCACCAGTTACGGCATCAACATCAAAGCGCACTGGTTCCCGGGGATCTTGAGAGTTCTATTTGAGGTCGTCTCCCCAACCAATGCGCACGTTCGAGTACTGCTTGAAATGCGCCCCGAAGGCGAAAGCACGATTCAGATCGCACATCCGGGGGATGCGAAACCATCCTTATTGCCCTTTGAAAAGTGGACCGATGGTCCGCTTGGGGCAGGATTCAGCTACGAAGATTTTCTGGAAGCTACTTATTTCTGGCCATCGCAGGTGGCACAGGGTAAGACGAAGTTCGGGGCACGTAATTGTGAGTTGATTGTAAGCAAACCCGGCGAGGCGGAAAGAACGCACTACGCCGAAGTTAAAAGCTGTCTCGATCCTGAGAGCGGTTTTCCGCTGCATGTGGAAAAAACGATGAAAGGCGCGGGAACGGTGAAGGAATTCACCTACTTTGGGGTGCACCAGAGACAAGGCACCTGGTATGCAAACCAGGTGGAGGCCAAGATACGCGGTCACTCCGGTTCAACGCTTCTCATCATCGATCGCGGCAGTGCGAAAGCGAATCTCGCACTTAAGGATTTCAATTCCGCACAACTTACGCACTTCTAGGATGTCGTATGAACTACTTTCTCTTGGTTACCGGATTGGCGGGAGCGCTGGTCGCAGCCGGCTTTCTTTATCAGTGGCTCGGTTCACGCTATGACCGCAAGCGCTTCGCGAGTGTGGGCAGGTTTTTGGAGATTGGCAACGGACAGCGTCTTTACCTGCTCGAAAAAGGATCTGGCGAAGCGACAGTCCTGTTCGAATCGGGGATTGCGGCCACGAATCTCAACTGGTTCCACATTCAGGAAATGGTTTCGCGATTCGCTAACACTGCTTCTTACGATCGAGGAGGCTTAGGCTGGAGCAGCCCCTGCCGGACCGCGCGCACACCGGGCAATATAGTTGGAGAACTCCACGAATTGCTTCATGAAGCCGGTATTAAGCCACCTTACATCCTGGTCGGCCACTCTTTTGGCGGGCTGGTGATGCGGAAGTTTGCACTCTTGTACCCTGAAGAAGTCTCGAGCATCATCCTGGTCGATCCGATGCGCTGCGAAGAATGGCCTCCGATGGATCCAACAAAACAAGCCGAGCTTGACCGCGGCTCAAAACTCTCTGGATATGCGATACCCATTGCTCGGTTAGGGTTGGCTCGACTCGCTGTCACATCGCTCCTCTGCCGATCGGGACGGGTCGCGGAACATCTGGCCGGTGCTGCAGGCGAAGGTGGCAAGCGCGTGCTAGGGCGCGTCAGGGGTGAGGTAAGCAAAATGCCGCAGGAAGTCTGGCCTATTGTGGCCGCCCACTGGTCAAGACCCGGATATTACGCTGGAATGCGAAGTCACGTGAATGCCGTGCCAGAAACCGTGCGGGAGATGCAGAACGCAAAGCCGATACAGGGAATTCCGGTGCTATTGCTAACGCCCGGAAAATCATCGCCGCTTTCTGAAGATTGCCTCAGGCGGATTGGCGATAACGTTCAGCAAGTCATCGCTTCCGCTAGCGCGCATTGGATTCACCTCGACGAACCTCAATTGCTGATCGATTCAATCCAGCAAATGGTTACGGCTACTTCGTCGCAAGAAGCTGTTGCCCTCGGTTGAGTGTCGACATTGGTGCCGGAGAGTTACTCCAGCTTGTGTAGAAATCGTTCTCGAAGTGCGCTCCTGAGCACCTTGCCGTTTTGATTCTCCGGCAAGCCGCCCGACTCGAGAATCCAGATGTGGCGCGGCGCTTTGTATGCTGCCAGGTTCTGCCGGCACCAATCCAGCAACTCGGGCTCGCCGGCCTCCACTCCTGGCTGCAATTCGACCACCGCAACCGGAATTTCGCCCTTCTCCTTGTGAGGCAGTCCGAACCCTACGGCGCGCGCGACACCTGGATGGGCCAGCATTGCCTCCTCCAATTCGCGAACATACACCGAGTATCCACCTGACTTGATCACATCTTTCATGCGCCCGACCAGCCTGATCACTCGAAGATGATTTCTTGTCGCCAGGTCACCCGTTCGCAGCCAACCGTCGCTGGAGATCAAGCCCTGGCTATCCTCCGCGTCCTTCCAATAGTGCGGAGCAAGACCGCGACGCCGAATCTGGCACTCGCCTGTCACGCCAGCGCGCACCGGCTGGCCGTTTCCGTCGACGATACGAATTCGAAAAGGGGGCACGGGAAAGTAGAGATCTCCGCTTCCGGGTAACAGCGACAAGTCGACACCCATCATGGCCAGACCGCCAAGTTCAACCATGCCATAGCCATTCAGCAACACAGGTGGTATTCGTTTCCCACCGGGCAGCCGGAACAAAGCTCCGAACTGCCGCAGGCGCAGCCTGACCTCGGTCGGCAAGCGGTCGCTCGCTGAGAGCCAAACGCGCACGCTCTTGAGTCGCGCCGGATCCGGATCACTATTGACCAGACGTGCGAACATTGCGGGCACGCCAACAAAGGCCGTGATTCCAAAACGCTCAACTAGGTCCAGCGCGCTATCGACGTCAAAGTGATTAAGGAAGCAGCCGCGAATGCCCGCCATCAAGCCGTAGAGAACAATGCTCACACCCATGATGTGAGACCAGGGCAATGCGATGAGCGCGACATCCCTCGGCCCAAGGAACAGACCGGCCAGTACCGTGGATGCGCGCGCCCCTAGCAGCGCATTGCTGGAAAGCGCGGCGCCTTTGGGAAAGCCGCTGGTGCCAGAGGTATGAAAAACTGCCACGGTCGCTGAAGGATCGACAGACACGGGCGGAAAGGTCGACCCTGTATTGGTAGCTCGGATGAATCCCTCAAGCGTCTCCGGCTCGTCGTCCGCCTGTATCCAGGTCTTCACGTTCAGCGCATCGCGGCGCACTATATTGCGATCGAATACAGCTTTGTCTGTTACGAGAATTTCCGTTCCGCTCTCCGCAAGGATCCGCCGCACCTCGGCAACGGACAACAGCGGGTTCAGTGGAACCGCAATACCTCCGGCGCGGATAATGGCAAGGAACCAATGAAAGCATTCCCGGTCATTCGTCCGGTAGATCGCGACGGGTTGACCTGGGCCGAGCGAAATTGCCCCCCGGAGAAAGGCATCGATCGAGCAGACTCTCGCATGCAGGTCTTTCAGATGAAAACTTCCATCTTTCCCGACCGAGACCTCGCAGTTTCCTTTCCGTCGAAGTAACTCGTCTACCAGATTCGCTACCGTGACGTTTTTGTCTCGGGAGAGTTGAATGCTGCGGAAAACATTCATTGAATGGAAACCTGCCTGCGGCCCCAGTCGCTTTCCACACAATAATGGAACAATCGGTCAAGGTAGTCCAGCACCGGCGGCGGACGCAACCCGGCCGGTTCCAGCAGCCGCTCGGCATTGCTGGTATCAAATTGCATGCGCATGGTGAAATAGTCCCGATAAGCCCGTCCGTCGCTCAGTACACGGCGCTTGCGACCCCATAAAGTGAGAAACAACAGCGGCCTTATAGCAGCGAAGAACAAACGAGGATCGACATACCGCGCTTCTGGCGCGTCAAAGAACTCGGCAGCACGGCTGGCGATCTGCTGGATGGTCGCGCTTCCCCGAGGACCGGCGCACAGATGGACAGTGCTTCCCAAAGCAGCCTCATCAAAGACAAGACGCGCGACCGCCGCCGCCACAAAATCGACGGGGACAACGTCGAGCACCGCATCAGGGAAACCCGGCACAGTGCGCCAGAGACGACGCGCATAGATCTTAAGCGGCCAATACATCATTTTGAAACTTGAGGTCACGCCCGTCTGGGAATCACCCACGATGATGCTGGGGCGCAGGATCACGCCGGGCATCGAACTGAGTCGCGCTCGCACCAGAGCCTCAGCTTCTGCTTTGGTTTGTTCGTAGGTGTTTCGATAGCTTTGCCCCACAGCCAGTTCACTTTCGCGAATAATCCCCGTGCGCTCTCCCGCTACGTAAGCCGTCCCAACATAGGCAAGGCTGCGAAGTTGACGTGCGCCCGCTGCGAAATCCAGCATCCGGCGGGTGCCTTCGACATTGATGTGACGGGCCTCATCGAGCGAATGATCGAACCGTACGGTCGCTGCTGAGTGAATCACCCGCGTCGTCTCGGCAGAAAGACGCTCGTAGATTTTCGCATCGAGCCCGCAATTCGGAAGACTGACATCCCCGGAATAGACTTGAACGCGAGATCGCTGAGCTAGGGGAATAATCGAGTCAGCGCGTTGCTGGCCAGATTGACCAGCCCTGTCCCGAATCAAGAGTGCGAGCGTAGCGCGCGGGTGAAAATCCAGCAGGTTGTGCACCAACTGCACTCCCAGAAAACCGGTCGCGCCAGTAATCAGGATGAGTTCTTCGGTATTCATTCTGAAACCAACCCTCAGTGCTCGAACGACTTGAAGGCCGGTGACGGATGACCTTTGGGATGCACTGCCGATCGATGGAAGTAATGCGCAATTATAGCCTGTGCAAGGTCTCACACACGCGCAGTTATGCACCTGACGTGGCTTTGCAGCGAGATCAAGTCATTCGATTCGCCCGAACACTGCCAGTCCTGTTCAAGAGGCGGGGTGATTAAGGTCTCGAGGTCTCGCGTTGACGTCCTCCGCCCGGCTCACCGGGACATCTGAGAGATCTAACGAATCGGTGCGTTTGCAGCCTGCGGTTGCGGTCCTGGCGAAATCTGATCCATCGGAAGCTCCAAAGCAAAGAGACTTCCGTTCCCCTGGTCGGCATGCGCCCATATGCCGTGAAATGCCTGCTTCAGTTCAGGGTGTTGTTGAACGAGCGCTGCCATTAGCGAAGTGACCTGTGTGCGCGCTGTTGAAGGCGTTTGAAGTTGCGCCACTTCCGCTACGCTCGGCGTGTAATGAATATCGAGGTCAAGGCCCCCAAACTCAGTCGTCGTATCGATCGCAGTGAGATCGAAGGTCGAGCCCTGCGCAGTGAGCGTCAGCGGGGTCTTTCCGGGCAAATCTCCGGGCCGAGCTTGATCAGCCTCCTGCTGCAATTTCTGCAGATTGGGACTCGACAGAAAGTCCGTTGGACTCAGCAGATCCTCGGCCACCCGGTAATAAAGCCATGCAGCCCAATCCGACTTCGTCTGCGCATACTTGCGCGCTGAGACCCAATACCAGAGCCCATCGTGATCCGCCTCGACCATCGGTTTGGCGTAAAAGCCCGCTAACTGCCATTGATTCCCAGCTGCCCCGGCAAGAATGATCGATATCTGCTGTGGCTTCGGCACACCCGTGGCATGCAGGATTGCCAAGGCGTACATGGCAGGCGGTATCCCGTTGAATGTGAGCACGACGATCGGCGAACCGCAGAAGAACTGGGTTCGCTCCGCTCCAGGTTGATCCTTGGAAGCATCGAGTGAATACACCTCGTCCAGCGTTATGGTCGCGTTCTGCACCATCGGCTTGAGGCTTGTCACCGAGGAGGCGATGCCGTCGAAGTCGGACGCGATGGCGGGGAGCGTTTTGGCGCGTAAACTTGCAATATCTCCGCCTTGCACCATTGCGATCATCGCGCGGGCTTCGTTTGCCAGAGTGTCGCGCTGCTGCGAAGTCATCTGCGACTGGGTCAAACAGGACGCAGCGTTCGCGTGGCTAGCCGGGATAGCAACCAAGGCAAACGCCAGCACCACTAAAGGAAGACAACTCTCTTTCTTCCGAATCTCCAAAAGCATTTAACTGACCCTCTTCCTGTATCGCGATAAAGCCGGAAACCGCTGATTCTCTCACTACATAAGATGCGTCCAGTCGAACAATCGCGATCTGGAAACCTGAGTCGGACCCAGCGGCCTCTGTCGCGCTTCGCAGTAGAAGAAAGTCGTTGAGGGCACTGAAGCGCGCAATTCATCTCAGAATATGAATTCAATAGCGTTCAAGTACTGCGGATACTGTCCAATTCCGCGTAATTCTTACCGGATTCTTGAGCAAACACGTAGGAATTTTACGAAAATGCCGCTTCCGAATTTCTCCCGTCATTTCTTCCTTCAAAATCGGTTGTCGCATGAGGCCAAACGTGAAATATTTCTCTAAAGAACTCCACGATTGGTTGCCTCGCCGGCGAATTTATTTGGATTAGTGATTGGGTTGAGAGTAACTGGAGCCAAGGCTCAACCATATGGGCCATAAATTCCGAATTTCTCGCGGCGATTGACTGCCAACAGGATTTGAGACCCTGCTGGCCGCCGTTGGTTGAACGAAGAGGTTGCTGGGTAGTACGCTCAGGCGATTTTTCCCGCCCTGTGTCTCAGAACAGCCCATCACAATTTGTCGGCAGGCTCCCTTACCGGGGGTCTTGAGAAGCCTTGTGCGAACCAGCAGCAAGACTGAGCGAGGGTCACTCTCGGCTCGGGGATCGATCAAGCAAAAATTATTTTCCTGCGCAGAAGGAACTAGATGAGAATCTCGAAGAAACTGCTTTTCGCCGTTTTCATATTCGGTCCGATGACGATCCCCTCATTTGCGGGCGTCATCGTCAACACTCCCGCCAATAACAGTGTGGTTAGTTCTCCATTCAGTCTTTCCGCTTTTACGTCGCTGTGTTCTGGGCAGCAGGTGAGCGCCACAGGCTACTCGCTCGATAGCAGCACCTACACCGCGATCTTCAATGCTCCTGCCATCACCACCACTGTATCGGCCGCGCCCGGCGGTCACACCCTGCACGTGAAGGCATGGGGCGTTTCCGGAGCCGCATGCGACACGGATGTTGCCATCACTGTTGGAGTATCCTCAATCGTGCCCGCTGGAGCAAACAGCGTAAGCAGCATTCAGACGTTCGGCGGTTGGACGGCAATTCATGACACGGGAACTCCCGGAAGTTCGAGCGGATGGTCGGCCACCACCAGTTCACCATCGCGCAGCGGCGCGGCCCGCAAGTTCTCGATGAGCTACTCGTATTACGGTGGCGAACGGTATAGCACTTCCTTCGGAGATGACGAAACAGCCTCTAACTTTATCTTGGATACGTGGGTCTATATTCCCAGCCCGAATAGCGGCCTCGTCAACCTGGAGTTAGATCTTAACCAGGTCCTTTCAGGCGGTCAAACCGTAATCTATGGAATGCAATGCGACGGATGGTCGAACACCTGGGACGTAACCGTAAACAAAGGGACAACCTCGCAACCGAACATTCAGTGGCAACATTTGTCGGCGCCATGCAATATTCGCAACTGGTCCACGAACACGTGGCACCACGTACAGCTCAGTTACTCCCGCAACGATACCGGCTGGATCACCTATAAGTCAGCCACGCTCGATGGGGTCCAGCAAGACATCAATCTGACAGTCCTGGGTGCATACAGTCTCGGATGGTCGCCAACGCTTCTGGTGAACGTGCAGCTTGACGGCGCGACGAGCGGAAGCGGTTCCGCGAATGTGATCCTGGATGACATGATTGTTTACAGGTGGTAAGTATCGTTTGGCACAACAAGGGTCCCGCTGAAACCTTCGCGGGACTTCATCAAGTTATGCCCAGTAAATGACTCATAAAAAAGCTTGGCCTGCATTCGCACCCTCGGACGCTACCGGCTCTTTGGACCCGGCGCAACGATCATCTGTAGCCATTTGCTGAGACATTAAAATGCTCAGCGTCCTCATCTTCACTTCTCGATGTGCTGCTTCGACGCCCATCGGTGCGATTATCGTGAATCCTCCGAATAAACGATTCATCTCCACATAAGCTCGACGATTCATGCGGACGAATTCGATCGGATACTCCGGTTTTCGCGCGCGGGCAGCCACAGGATCCGCATCCAGTACAAAGCTAATCTCCGGCCTCGGTATGAAATGCATAATTATGTGTGCATAGATGCGCGTCAAGGGTTGGGCCAGGTTCAAATTTGCAAGCTCATCGTATGTGTATCGATCGAAAATAACTACGTCTACATTGCTCCGAAGCGCCTTCTGAAACACAATTCGTAGAGAAATTGCGTCTGCCAAATAGAGGAAGTAACGGAAACATGTCATCAGCCAGCCACCGACGTTCTTATCCCGTCTGTTGATTGGCGCTTCTGGGCTTCCGATGCCCTTGTCGCCATTGAAAATCGTGTGCCCTGCTCCTTCACGGAATCTCTTCAGACGAGCGATGTCATCCCAGAAACGGAAATGTCTAACCCGCAGCCCTCTTTCCTTGAGACATTCACACAGCCGTTCGATCTGCGTGCTTTTCCCGGCACCATCGACGCCCGAGAAACTCACGATCCGTACTCCGGTGATGTTGCGCAAATTGCGCATTCTCACTCTCCGTGTTTTAGGAACTCTGAATTACTGGGGCTGACTGTGACTCGCTTTTGAAAGACCGACAACAGCGCCAACAGCCGCTCCAGCCGCGAGGATGATACTAACCCTGACAACAATGGCGCGCACGCGCCGCTGCTTCGCAGGCGCGATAACCGCGCCTGCAGGACTGGAACCTGGAACGCCAGTAGGCTTCTCGTAAGGAGCCGCGGCCGTACCCACTGGTTGTTGAGAAGCTGCAGGCTGCTGTGCGGACGGTTGTTGCTCTGGACTGGTGTTTTGCGGCGTCGGCGCCGATGGCGCTGGTTTCTGATCCACATCTATTGGCGTCTCGGCAGGTAACGGCGGAGGGACGCTGACGGTTTGTTGCGCAGCCGATTGCTGGGATTGCGATGGCCCAGGGGCCTGTTGCTGCCCTGTGGGCGCTTGTTGAGCGTTTGCCGCGATCGTAACTTGCAGCATACTGAGCGCTATCAAACTGCACGCTACGAACCGAATGCCATAAGCGCATACGATCGCTCTTCGTTGCTGAGAAGTACTGCTGCGTCTTATCGGCATGATGCCTCCTGAGGCTTAAGCTGCATTTTCCTTTGCGCGCTGCCGATTCACATTGGACGGAATCTGTCGGGCGAGGCTCATCAGTGGCCCGCGGAAACTCTCTTCCGCTTCATCGGTGCTTTCGAATATCTGAAAGAGATCAGCAAGTCCGGTGGACCAGAATTGTCGCTTCGTCTCTGGACGCAAGGCTGCGAGTCGGACATCTCCGTTGCGCTTGATGGCTTCTTCCAGGCAGCATAAGAGAAAGTGCGCTGCGCCACTGTCCAGTTGACGAAGCTGGGAACAATCCAGCACGACAGAAGGCCGATCAATGTTAATGCAGCCCTCAAGCTCACGGTAGAGTGCCAGTTGTTGACTCTTATCTAGCTGCTCCGGCAACGTTCTTATCGTAATAGATTGTCTGGGACCCTTCATCCTTTCTTTCCTTTCGCATCGAGCTTGTTGATTCGTCTCAAACGGGCTAAAACCCACAACCAATGTTTCGGTAACATTAAGCAGCGGAAACTAACGAATGCGTTCAGAGCAAGCGGGCAAGTTCTGCCGCGGGACTGCGACTCGAGTGCGTAAGAACATTCTTTGCATAACGAAAGAGAGTCATCAGGTTAGTTCTGTACCAGCAACATTCAGTCATGCGAGGCGAGAGCCCACAAATGAAGCGGAGTTTGTGGATGGCGGACGGCGACTGCAGCACCGCTGCCATCAAGCGATGATTTCCATCCAGCACGGTGAGCGGCTCGGTCTCGTTTACGCCGATCAGCAGCACGGCCCCAAGCTCAGGGTCTTCGATACGGAAGCGACTGCCGATCGCATGAATCTTGGCGACGAATGCACTATCAAGTTGGTCTTGCCGGTTGCGCATACCTTCGGCGATTTCGAGTGTCGAGAATTTGCCGTTCGCTACTTTGCGCCATTGCGCCCGGGGGAACATGCGAACGTGCGCGAGATCTTCTGCAGTTATTTCGATTTCGTACCACTCTGTATCGGGCGGAATCTCTCTCCACAAATAGAGATGACGGATGAAGAGAAGCGCACGACGTTTAGCATTCTCATCGCGATTCCCGAAGTTCGGCGATTTAACGATCTCGCCAAGCGCGCTTTGATATGCGCGAAATGCAGGGCCGTGGAAATCACTCTTTAAGAACTCGGCAATCGCTGTGTCTTCTGAGACTCTCCGGATCAATCGGAGGGGACGCTGGTTGCCAGATTGTAAAACGTCTTTGGGATCGGTGAGCGAATTGATCAGGAAGGGCACTGCGACAAACACAAATAACAATGCCATCAGCACGAGCTGTACCAGCACCACCTCGCGCAGCGAAGAATGGAACTCGCAGATTGCTCCGATGAGAACTCCGCTGAATACCAGTTGCACCCAGCTGGCGTTTGCGATTTTGTAAGACATTTCAAATGTGATAATGACGCCGGCGAGAGAGTAGACAACGGTGGCAAACGCATAAAGTGCTAGAAGGTAAGGCAGGTTGTATTTCCCTGCAATCGCGAAGTCTGCTCCGAAGAGATGCGTCCAAAGCTCAGCCGGGGCAATGCACAATCCAGCCGAGATGGCGGCGCCAACGCCCAACACCAATGCCAGCGACGTCGCAATAACCCTCAAGTCTCTTCTCTCTTCGTCGCTTGTTCCGGCAACCAGCGGAAAGGTCGAATTCACAACAGCCTGCGAAAAAGAAAATATGACGCGCCCGACCATCGCGACCGCGGCATAGAACCCTGCCTCTCGAGCGAGGAAGAAGTGATTCACAAGCACGATACCGCAGTTATTAATAACCATTTGACCTGCAAAGAAGATTGCCGCCTGAAACGTCTCGTGAGCGGCGTGCGAGAGCCGCAGAGGATTCGGAAGGCGGCCGGTGAGCTTGACCCTTGCCGTGTAATACGCAATAGCGATTGCTGCGGAATTTGCCGCGATCACACCGTGTAAACCAAAGCCAAGCCCAATCAGCGCAAGTGACCCGGCCAAACGGACGACCTGCTCGATCACAAGATTGATGGCGAGGTTACGAAAACCGCATGTTCCCTGTATAAATCCCCTGCGAGTTCCCAGCGGAACGTAAAAGGCCGCACCTACTGCAATAAGGCTAACCAGTTTGGGGTCCGGCAAATTCAGATAACCCGAAATACCCCCTTGAAACGCGATGAGAAGCAGCGCAACAGCAATGCCACATCCCCATGAGAATCGGTGAAACAACCTGTAGACGGCTGCTCTGCTTTCGAGCGACTCCTGTTGAGCGATGAATTTTGCAGCAATAATCTGGAACGACAAAGTCACGGCCGAAAGCAGAACCAGGATGGTGTAGATGACCGTGGCATGCCCAAACCCGTTCGGCCCGAGATAACGTGCCACCGCAATGTTATAAGCGAGATTGATCCCAGTGTTCAGGCCTGAACCGGAGAGCAAAACAATGCTTCCGGAAACAATTCGTGCCTGCAAAGTCTTCCTTGTTGAAACAACCGAAGTCGCCACTGTGAATGATCTCCGATGCGCTAGAGGGAAGGGTTTGGCTTATGCGTCGTTGAGTTAAGTTCTTGAGACAGCCTCTGTTATTGGGATGCGGCAAACAATGTCACGGCTGCTTCGAATGGGCTCCGACAACCGATAGAAGAAATGAGGCTTCTAATTTCTATATTGATGCTCAATCGTTTAGTTCTCTCACTTCTTCTCTTTTCGTTCGCGCCACACGGCTGTTTGAATTCTGCGGCGGATGCGCCGACCCCATTGAAGTATCGGGCAACCGGAACTTCGCCACAGGTTATCGCGCTGTATGAAGCATGGTTTGGACACCCGAGACACATCTCGGTCGGCTATTCCTCACAGGATCCAAGGGTTATAGAGCACCAGATTAAGGCTGCCAAGGGGATGGGTATCACAGCATTCGTAGTGGATTGGTACGGCGACCGGGAGCCCTTTATCGACCAGAGCTATGCAGAAATGCAGAAGATAGCAGCGAGGAATCACTTCCAAGTGGCCATGATGTACGACGAAACCAGCCAGGAAGACGATGCGACCGACGAAGCGATTGCAGACTTCACCATGTTCCATGAAACCTACTTATCGTCGAAAGCAGAAGGCCGTCAAGCGTACTTATCATTTGAGGGACGACCTGTAATTTTCATCTTCCCGAAAGGTGGCCATACCGACTGGGACAAAGTCCGCGCGGTCGTTAACAAATGGAATCCAGCCCCGCTTCTCATTCAGGAAAATCTTCCGGGAGCATATGCAAATGACTTCGACGGCTTCTACGCCTGGATCAATCCTGGCGAAAAGGGTTGGGCGCCCGATGGCAGCAACTGGGGCGAACAATATCTGAAGAATTTCTACGATACGATCAAGACCAAGTATCCCGACAAGCTCATCGTCGCCGGCGCGTGGGCCACAATGGACGACAGTAAAGCTTCGTGGGGCCTCAATCGGCGCATTGCGGCCCGCTGTGGCGAGACCTTTACCGACACCTTCAATTACTGGAGAAAAGAACTCCCTCCAGATCAACCTCCACCATTTGTCATGCTGGAAACATGGAATGATTACGAAGAGGGGACGGCAATCGAACAGGGCATCGCCAGTTGCGGAAATGGAAACGTGCCCATTTCAAAATCCGCTGTCGCCCATTCTCAAGAACCTTAGCACAGTCGATTCGCTCCCAAAAAAGTAGGCCCCACTCCAAAACAGTGGGGCATGGCAACTCATTAATTGTTTTTACGCCGCATCCTGCTCCCGATAGTTAACAGCCTGCATCGCGAGGCTTCCGTTCGGAACGCCATAGCTGCCGACAGGTACTTCAATTGTTCCTGTCTCTGTCTCGATGGTGACCTGGGGCCGATGAACGTGGGTGATCAGGGAAAGCGGACGATTGCGCACCTCATCGTACACTCGCCCCAGATACTCACCTAGGATTCCGACGGACAGCAGCAGAAGCCCCCCCATAAAGAACACCGCGCTCGCCAGCCCGAATGCCGCGGTCGCGACAGTGGTTGTTGCTGGAATCATGCATAAAGCAAAAAAGACTGCCATCAACGTCGCGAAACCAAATAAGCCAAAACTTAGCCTGAGCGGCTTATAGCTGAAGCTCGTAATTGCGTCCATTGCGTACTTGATTCGGCTCAGGAACGACAACTTTCCTTCGCCGCCACCGCGATCTTGACGATCGTAGTAGACAATTGAGTTCTTATAACCAACCCACGCGCGAAGCCCTGGCAGATATCGATTCTTTTCGCGTAAGGCCACAATGGAATCGACAGCTTTACGATCCATAAGGCTGAAAATTCCCGCATTCAGAGGGATCGGATAATCGGAAAGAGTGCCAAGCACGCGATAAAACATCGGAAATAGCGCGGCGAGAAGCTTGCGGCTTTCTTGACGACTACGCCTCACGCCTACAACGACCTCCGCACCGTTACGCCAGGCGTCGATCATGCGTGGGAGAACATGTGGAGGATCTTGAAAGTCACCGTCCATTAAGATGACGGCTCGTCCGCGAGCAGTTTGCAGGCCAGCTGAAATGGCTCCCATGTGGCCCCAATTGCGGGATAGCTCAACCACCACCACGTGCGAATCTACTGCTTGCAGACCCTTCAACAGTTCGAGAGAGGAATCCGTTGATCCATCGTTGACATAGACGACCTCCCAGTCGTCTGCGACTCCCTTTAGCGCAGTTGCGATGGCATCGTTCAGTCGTTCAATCAGCTCCTCTTCGTTATAAATCGGTATAACTATTGAGATCATATTTAGCTCCTGAGAATTCGCATTCGGTGGTGCTCCTTTCTCTTGCACTTGCACTTTCTCGTTCTAATTCAAACAACACACAGCACTTAAACACATAGACGCTTAGATGCACCCAATTGAGGATTTAGTCGGCTAGTGATTGGAAAATCCGGATCCTCCAACGCGTTTCCGTAGGGGTCAGAACTGCGATGTACTTGGTGTGTACACGCTCGGTTACTAGCGATTTATCATGATCGAACACCTGCACATCGTATTCAACCGTATCGGCTAACTCGAGAGATAGCCCTTCTGGGGAGTAAAAAAGAATCTGCACCTTGTGCGACCGATCGTGATATACGGTATGAACTCCGGATGCGCTCTGCTCTTTTATTGTGCTCGCAAGCTTGTCTTTAGCAGCGCCGATGAAGGTGCGGTCGAGCAGATCAGCCCGATTTTGCTGAAGAGCATTGCTTAAAACTCCCCATGCATCGAGATAATCCTGGATCGCAGCTTTAGCGGTTTGTGGCTGCAGCGGTCGTGGACCGTGAAGATTCGGAGGCTCGATGCTAATGCTTGGCTGGTCTCCCGCAAAAGCCGATATAGCAGCCCCAAACGCGGAAATAAGCATGAGCGACTTCAACATACTCACCGCCCCCACCGAATCTGGTTGCCGAGCACCACACCACTAGCGACGGAGATTGTCGCGCCGCGATGCGCAGGCATGTCCACCTTTGCTACGCCTTGCTTGAGCGGCACATCTACCGTTGCTTTTGCGTCGTTGTATAATTCTGTGAAAGTTACAATAGTGCCATCCGGCACGGCGTTTCCATTGCAATCACGAACAGGATCAGTTTGTAACTCAACCTTATTCCCTACTGCCTTGACACTCATTTTCAAGGTGCACGGATCACCCGGTACTTGCCCGACGACGCGAGTGCTCGAAACATCGCCAACACGCGCAACAAATTGATCCTTCGCCTCGCGGGGTGTCGAATCCATTTGCGTCCAGGCTGCTCCGTTACTTGTCTCAACCGTTCGTGTTTGCCCTGAAGATGACGCACTCGACAGTTCAAACAGTACCGGCATTGGCTTCGTGATTAGATTCTGATAGCTGTCGAAGACGTAGACGGTGCCGGTGATGCCATCATGCAACGCTACGGGAAGTCGCGAGGGTTTTGCGATGAAGGTCAAATCGGCCGGCTGCTCTGTCGGCCAGACGTCTAGCGACGCGCTTCGGCTCGAAGAAGCTGACGCAACAACTACAACATAGTGTCCCGCATTATAGAGAGACCCCGGCGGGAACCAGATTGATTCGCCTAGTTGCACATCACGCTTGATGATCTGGCCAGGTCCGACAATATAAAGGGTTCCATTTCCGCTCCCACTCGATTGGACTGAGAACGCAGAACCAGCCGCAATGCCGTGCGGCAGCCTCAGTTCGCCGTTCTGCGCAAGGACTGCCGGTACACCTAGAGTAAGGCTAAAGAACAGAAGCGGAAGTCTCATCCTCATCGGGAATCTCCGAAAGTATAGGTCGAAACCACCGTCCGCTCGCTGCTAACTTTCCTTGCGAGATCTTCGGGGATGTGGATGTTGAATGCAACAGGCGTTTGCGGAAGGAGAGCATGGTCAACGTACTGGTCGCCGACCCAAACCACTTGTCCGGATTTGTCGTAGAACGTTCCCAGCACGTGCGCCACATTTGCTATTTGGCCGCTCTGGTTGGTGAGTTGGCCAGTGAGGGACGCATCCGGAGCCGGATTCATCTTTTCATTTTCGATCTCAATGACCGGATCTGCCGAAGCCGGCACCAACGTTGAAAAGGGATTCATCCGCACGCTTCCAACATCAGCCAGCGATACACTGGGGAATCTGATGAGGAAGGGTGTGACCTGCTTGGGTAGGAGTTGATGGGAGATTTCGTCGAATGTGCCTCCTGTCTCGATGGGCTTCTGATCCTTGGACAACAAGGTTGCGCTTACCGAGACGTAGGCTGGAACAACATCTTCGTTCAGGAGCTCACCCAGTAGAACGAGCCCTTCGGCCCTCTGCACAGGGTGCATATCGACGATTCGAACATGGGGTGCCTCAACGTCCTGGGCTCCCCAATCGTCGCCGGCGGTGCGATTGATTACATCCCAGCGCAAGTAGTTCACCGCAATCACCTGCGGTGGAACAATAGTTTCCTTTTGAAGTGGCCACTCCACGCGCCACTCATTGCCGTTCCTCACGACGTGCAGATCGCGCGTGGTTGAAGACGGCCCAACGACAGTTGACCAGCGCATCTTGAGGCGGACAGTCGCATCCGAATCGGAGGCGTGCAGGGGTTGCACCTCGAAACTGCTCAACGTTGCATAAGTTCGCAGGTCTGGATAATAGCTCGTCAGATCACGTCTAAATTGAGGTTCGGTAAACTGTGCTCTATTCGCGAGGCTCGAGTAGGCTTTATCCCAAGCCTGGGCGCGGATCTTGTCTCCCAGGTTTTGAACCGCAGCTTCGGGCGTAGATGAGTCTTCTATGAATTTTTCGCCACCGGCATATGCGGCGGCAGAAGCACTGGGCCACACGGTCCCAATAACTACCAGGACAATCGTTGCACCGGCGAGTGAAGCCGCAAGCAGCCGTCCATTACTCACGATGCCAACCTCCCCGACACGAGTTCTTCCCCCGCTGGATAAGGGTGGGAGACACGAATCTCTAAAGGCTTTCTCTCTGGAATGAGCAGTACCAGAAGCGCAAGAATGCTGCTACCGATCGGAAGGATTCCCCACATTACGCCCTGCCAATGCGGAGGAATCTGCGGAGCATTCAACGGAAGCGCGGGCGGCACTCCGTCCTTGCTCCAAACCGTGATCGTATTGTCTTCGAGACTATCCACCGGCCGCCAACCGGCAAACGACAACAATGGATCGTAGTAATGGTCGCGAACGAAGACCCATTTCAAGCCATAATGATCCGCATGCTCCAGGATGGCGCGCAATGCGTCAATGCCGCTCTTGCCAAAGTACTTCGAACTCGTGAGTGCGCCAGCCCCGTTTTTGGTCAGTTCTGGAAGCATACGGCCAGAATTCCATTCGCCGTCGACGCTGCCCGCGTCGGTCATCATTGCGAGACGCGCGATCTTGTTACCGAACCCAAGTGTCAAATAACGATATTGGTCATGCCCGTCGCGATTGAGCCACGCCGCTACAGAATCAACTTTGAAGTCCTCGGCGTCAGCAGGACGATATGTGGCCCATCCAACGGCTAATGCACAAGTGAATGCTGCCAGAATGCTGAGGCCTACAATCGCCGGAGTCCTGAAACGATCGACAAGTTCAGCAGCGAGCAGTCCAACGAAGGGCAATGCAAGTAGCGTAGCCCAGTAGCTAAAGCGCTCCATCGTCAGAACTTCGAACGCGCGTCCCAGCAGGATGTGCCCAACGGGAGTTGTTCCACCTAGACCCACCAGAAAAGCAACCCAGAACCCTAGCAGCAACGGACGCAGCCTCGTCACCGCGGAGCCGCGCAGGAAGATGAACGGAAGCGCGAGAATCAACGCGCCATATGGCACGATGAAGTAATTGAGTCCCCATTGCGGGCTCAGGATGTAATTCGCACGGCTCGGATGAGGGATTGGAGTTTGCGTTACGGGGTAGTGAATCAACGCAATCCAGAACGGGAGCAGGACCGCCCCTATCAGGACTGCCACAACAAGGACAATACCAACTGTTCGAGCGACGAGTGCCCCCGTGGAAGATTGCTCCCCGTCATGCCGATCCATCATCGCAAGCGCAACAACTGGCAGAGCAAAAAAGAAAGAACCGAAGAGCAACGTCGCATGGTGTGCGGCCGCAGCGGCGGTAAACAATACGCTCGCTTTGATAAATGCCCGCCACTTTCCAAATCGTATCCACTCGAATAGAAATGGCAGGGCGTTCAGGTAGATCGGTGCCGCAGCGGTTGTTCCCAATTGTCCGGCGGAATAGACAAGGAAGCTTTCGGAGCCAAGAAAGACGCTGGCCAGCGCCGCAAATGAAGCTGCACGCGGTGTTACCCACAACAAAGAGAAACGATAGACGCCAACGGCGAGCAACAATATGGCCACGAATTGAACCGCCATGTAGGCGAAATCAAGCCCTATAACGTGGGATGCCAGTGCGACCCACTGCTGAGCCAATGGCGGGTAAGTAGCCTGTGAGAATCCCGCATACCATTTTGTATTCCACGGATCAAACCAGTGATGAACGTAGTGCGAAGCAAAGAAAATATGAAAGTTTGTGTCGTACGACTTCAGAGGCAACTTCATCAACAGCAGTGGCAGGTGGACCATCATTACTGCCAGCAGAATGAGTGTGAGCGGTATTGGCCGTCTGGATTGTGAGATTGCGTCAGAGTTCTGCACAGGTCCCTCTCAAGATTTTTCCGTTCGGAAACACCTGGCTGCGGTTGCACAGGAAGCGCGTGCGAGCTTCGGCATGTGTGATCGTTCAGGAGATTTTGATTCACAAACTATAAATATCGGTTGTATTTGTCTGCAAAATTTAATGCCTGCCGCACGCCGTTCTGGAGAGCCGCGTGCTGCACACAGGAATCAGCCAACGTCTAGGACTGTTCCTGAATCAAACCGTGTACCGTGAGTTCGCGGCTGTGTGAACTCTTTGCAGTAACGAGCGGACTAGGTGAACCCTTGAAGCACATAGCTAGGTGTGTGAGTATTCTTTGCCTCGCGGCAATCATCGTAGGATATTGCGCCGCAGATGCGCAGACATATCAGGTCGGTCAGGAAACGGGCCAGGCACCCCAGGCTAAACCAAGTAATAGCCCTTCGGGTCTGGGGTGGGGATCCAATATTGAAAACGCCCGATTAGGACGTGCAGCTCAGCAGGCTCTGCAAAAAGGTGATCGTGTTCAGGCGCTAGAGTACGCCCAGCGCGCATCGCAAGCAGCACCCAACGATCCGCAATTGTGGTTTCTCCTCGGATACGCAGCACGTCTCAATGCAAAATACCAAGTGTCTGCAGATGCCTATTCTCACGGCTTGAAACTTAGCCCATCATCTCTGGATGGGCTTTCGGGGCTCGCACAGACCTATGGCGCAATGGGACGAAACGAGGATGCAGAAAGGTTATTGAAGCAGGCACTAGCCTCCGATCCCCATCGCGCGAATGATGCACTGCTGCTCGGCGATCTTTACATGCGAGCCGGTGATTACAGCTCCGCAATCGACGCACTCGGCCGAGCGGAGCGTTCCCATCCCGATGCGCGGTCAGAACTTCTGATGGCCGTCTGCTATGAACGGGACAACGAGCCGGATAAGGCGAGCAAATATCTCGACGCCGCCAGGAAACGAGCGCCCGACAATCCCGAGGTAGAGAGATCGTTGGCAGGATTCTTCCGGGAAGCTGGTAAATATCCGGAAGCGATCGCCGCCCTGAAATCCATTCGCAATCCGAAGCCGGATGTCACAGCTGAACTTGCATACACATATCAGCTCGATGGCAAGCCGGACGATTCCGCTCTACTGTATGCCAAGGCAGCCGACCAAGAACCGAAAGATATGGGTCTGCAGCTATCGGCCGCACAAGCCCAAATAGCTGCGGGATCAATCGAGCACGCTCAGCCCTTTCTGAACCGGTCTCAGGGCATCGACTCGAACTATTACCGCCTGCACGCAATCCGCGGCGAGATCGCACGCGCGCAAGATCAGGATTCGATTGCTGTCCGCGAGTACAACGCAGCTATTGCTAATCTGCCAGGTGAACCTGCAGAAGGTCCCCTTTATGGGATCCAGCTCCACATGGACCTCTCGGAACTCTATCGCGTTCAGCAAGACCACTCAGCTGCAACGAATCAACTTGAAATTGCACGAATACAGATCAGCAAGGTCAACGAGCAGGGGCCCGCACGGGCTCCGTTCCTGCGTCTTCGAGCGCAGATCAAATTGGCATCCGGGGATTTCGACGGCGCACTTGCGGATGTAAAAGACGCGCTCTTGATCTCTGCTCACGATCCCAGCGGTCTCCAACTCAGCGGCGATGTGTTAATGAAGCTCGGACGCCCCGATGAGGCAATCGCTGCGTACAAAAAGATTCTTACCATCGATTCCACAAACCGTTTCGCCCTCACATCTCTCGGTTATGCATCGCGTGCAGCAGGGCGTGATACGGATGCAGAAAAGTATTTTCAACGTCTTGCGCAGGTCGATCCCACCCTTTACGTCCCGTACCTGGCACTTGGTGATTTATATACCGCGCGCCGCCTTTTCAAGCCCGCGGAGGCCTCTTACGCGAGGGCCTATGAATTGGCTCCGAAGAACGCCCTTGTTATTGCCGGCGGAATGAATGCGGCGATTGAGTCGCATGATCTCCCTCTTGCAGGCAAATGGCTTGATCGCTCGACGCCTGACATGGCAAACGAGCCCCTCTTACTGCGTGAAGAGGAACGCTATCTTAGCTTCAAGGGCGATTACCCGCAATCAGAGCGAATTGGTCAGCAGGCGTTGAAATCGATGCCGCGCGACCGTGACGTTGTAGTGTATCTCGGTTACGACTTGCTGAAGCTTGGAAAATGGGACGAACTACTCGCTCTCACCCAGCAGTATGAGACTGTTCTTCCGAAAGAACCCGATATTCCCCTTCTGGCGGGATACGTCCACAAGCATCAAAAGCAGTCGGAAGAGGCTGAGCAGGATTTTACCGAGACGCTGAATCGCGACCCCAATGTAGTCACAGCTTATGTCAATCGCGGATACATGCTCAACGATCTGCATCGACCGGACGCGGCCGCAACCGACTTTGAAGCCGCACTGAAGAGGGACCCGAAGGATGGCGAGGCTCATCTCGGGCTCGCATATGCCGATCTCGATCTCCACAAACCTTCAGCAGCCATTCGACACGCCGACTTGGCAGAGCAAATGATGGGCGACTCCAAAAACGTTCATGTCATTCGCGCCACGGCATACGGCCGGGAAGACATGCTGGCCAAAGCGGCCGACGAATACAAAGCGGCCTTGAAGTTCACGCCCGATGATCCAGCACTTCATCTAGGACTCGCAAATAGCCTATTCTCTGCCCGACGCTACCATGAGGCGATCAGTGAGTTAGAGACAGCGGAGCGCTATTCACCAGCGGACCCAAGCGTTTCCGCTATGCTGGCGCGATCCTACGCAAGTCTTGGCGACCGCAACCAGACCTTCCATTATGTTCAGTCCGCCGAAGAGGAGGCTCGGCTGGCACCGCTTCCACAAGACCCATTCGGTGAATCCGTGCAGAGCGCAACGTTTGTCTCGACCGGTGAGGCGCTGGGAACTCTTGGCGAACAGAAAGCCGCAATGGATCGCTTCCGTAGGGCGCTGGAAATTCCGCAGAGTAATCGAGTGAGCGTGCGACTCGCAATCGCGCAGACCATGGCGCAGCAAGGTCACGATGAAGACGCCCAACGAGAGATTGCTCTCGCACTGATGGAAGCGACCGCTGGCGACTCATTGCCGCCGAGTGGCGGCCAGTACGTCGAAGCTGCCGATATTTTTCGTTCGATACACGACTATCGCTTGTCACAAACTTATATTCTGCACGCAAAGGCGGCAGGCGCTCCCGATACCCAGGTGCGCATTGGCCTGGCGAACAACTACCTGGCCCTCGGAGAGACGACCAAGGCAAACGCCGAACTTGCGGCAATTAAAGTCGAGGCAGACAGCGCGCCCGATTACCAGTACCTGCTGGCTCAAGCGAACGTCTACCGTCAGGAACATCACAATGTGCAGGCTCTGACTTCGTTTGCACAGGCGTCTGATGCTGAAGGAGAAGATCAGTCCGCGACAACCAGCCTGCTTGAGGCCGGAGCCAACGAAGGCCTGCGCATCACCCCGAACGTGAGCGTGCTCGCGGATTTTCTTATGGATCCGATCTTTGAGGACACGACGGTTTATGTTCTCGATGCTGAATTGGACGCGCCATTTGCCGTTCCTCCGTCAGATACTTCACTGCTTCCACCGCCGCGGTCGTCGATACAGACTGAGCTAACGAATGCCTTCCACCTCCACATGGGTAGACTTCCCGAACCCGGCGGATTCTTCCAGGTTCGCAACGAGCGCGGCCAGATTTCGGTGCCGGCGACAAACTCGATCGTCAATCGCGATACGACCGACTACACGTTGAATTTTGGATTAAACCCGTCCGTGAATCTCGGGGCAAACGTCATAGGCTTCAGCGGCGGGATCCAAACGACTATTCGCAGAGACTCACTGGTTCCAAACCAGATGAATCAGAATCTCTTTCGCATGTTCCTTTACATGAACACCAGTTCTTTCTTCAACGCAATCTCTGCAACCGGGTTCATCATTCGCGAGAGCGGGCCATTTACCGAGACGAATGAACATTCCCGAGCGTTAACGGGATCACTCAATTTTCGCGTTGGAACTCCTTGGGGAAAGACCGCTCTCCTGACTGGCTGGGGAGCCAGCGACCAACTGTTCACTCCGGAGAACTACGAAGACTATTACACGTCATCCTACATCGGACTGGAGCACAGATTTTCAGAGCGCCTTCTGGTGCGAGGAATGGTTGAAGATCTTCGGGCATGGCGCGTCGTCGGAGGCGCATCTGGAATCGCCCAGAACGTACGTCCGGCGGTATCTGTTGATTACTCTCCGAGGCGGAACTGGGATATTCAGGCAGCGAGTGCATTGTCAAGCACACGTAACTACCACGTTTATGATGCAACGCAAAACGGCTTTTCAATCTCGTACGCCCGGCCGTTTCGACGGAGGTTTCACGACGACTCTGGGTCAGTTGTATTGCAATATCCCATTCGCTTCGCGGCGGGCATGCAAGAGGAGACTTTCTTTAATTTCAGCAGCGGACAAAATCAGCAGCTAAGGCCCTTTATACAGATAAGCATTTTTTAGGGGAAGTACTTGATGAAGATTTGCCTGGTAGCGACGTTTCCACCGAGCGGGCGGCAGTTGAACGAATATGCCTTCCACATCGCGAGGGAACTCAAGAGCAATTCTGACGTAGAGCTAATCATCCTGGGCGATGAGTTAAGCAGCTATGAGTTTGCGACGAACGAAAACGGTCAGCCGCTGAAAATCGATCCTAAAGCGGAATTGCCTGGGTTTAACGTTATCCGTTGCTGGAAATTTGGTTCACTGTCAACACCGTGGAGGCTTCTCAGCACGATTCGAAAACTGAAGCCGGATGTTGTCTGGTTCAACCTGGTCTTCTCAAGCTTTGCGACTCCTGAGAATCCCTTCGCCGCATTTGCCGGTCTATCTGCACCTGCTTTGGTCCGAGCTGCAGGATTTTACACGCACATTACTCTACATCACATTATCGAACACGTAGATTTTGCCGCCGCCGGCGTGCGGCGTGAGCGTCTCTACCGCATGGGCACTCAAGCAGCCACACGGGCTTTGCTCCGGGCGAATTCCGTCTCGGTTTTGCTTCCTGGGTACCACCAAACACTGGTGAGAAAATACGCCGCGCAGAATGTATTACGAGGTACTCACGGAACCTTCGCTTCCACGCCAACGCCGCCGGACTTCACAAAGCGAGGGAATCCCCACCAGCGCATCCTTGCTATAGGCCACTGGGGCACTTACAAGAGACTCGAAACGCTCATGGCTGCGTTCCCGATCGTCCTCAACAAAGTGCCGAACGCAAAACTCGTAGTGGCCGGTGCAAATCATCACACACGGGCCGGTTACTGGGAGTCTATCCGCGACGCTCAGACACCAGACCTTCCAATTGAGTTTCGAGGATATGTTCCTGAAGAAGAAATCCCTGAGCTCTTCCAATCAGCATCGGTCCTGGTCTTGCCATACGATTCGGCTACCGGTTCCAGCGGCCCAGCGCATCAGGCATGTGAATACGGAGTGCCCATCGTCTGCGCAAATATCTCCGACTTGCGAGGGATGGCAACTGACGAAGGAATGGCCGTGCGCTTTTACGAGGTCGGCAATGCCGAACATCTAGCAGGTGAACTCATTCGTATACTGCGTTCTCCCGATTTGCAGCAGAAGATGGCGGCGCAAAACTTCTCGGCTGGAGTTCAAATGACGATGACCAATGTCATTCGAAACTATCTTCGCTGGTTTCGAATCCACCAGGCGAAGAGAGCTATTGTGAAAGACGGATCTTTCACTCCTTTACGCATCGAGTGGAATATTGCACCTGCGCTGAATGAACGGCCCGGCGGATCGGCTTTTCATTCAGACTCCATCTCTCAACAGGAAAACGAAACATCTCCTCATTTTCTTTCAAACCAGCTTGACGAATATCTAGTGATTGACGAACTCTCGGATTCGTAGGGCGACACAGCGCACGCCCTTCAAGATGACCGCTGTGTGTCAGCGGATGGGTTACTTGGCGATCAAGTACCGCAATGAGCAGTGTTTCAACCAGGATGGATTCAGGGCCCCTTGAGGGAAATATGGAGAGTACTTTGCCAGCCAAGCTTCTGTTCATCCGGATCTGTCGTGTTTTCCTCGTTTCTTCGTTCAGTGTTCTCTGCTTTCTGCTTTCAGCATGCGCGCTATTTGCAGGCAGCAACATTCTCAAAAGTCCGACAATCACCATCACTGCCAACCCAACTGCAATTACTACTGGAGAAACGGCCGCACTGACAGTGGTTGCAACCCAAGCCACCCAAGTGACAATCACCGGCAGCGATGGATCTACTTATAGTCTCGGCACAACAGGCGGGACGCAATCCGTGAAGCCAGCGGCGACTACGACCTATACGGCGACCGCCACAAACAGCAAAGGAAATGCTGCAGCGACCGCGACTGTTACCGTTTCAGCAGCCCAGACAACGGTGAAGATTACTGCGACCCCTTCCACTATAACCAGTGGGTCGTCATCAACGCTTACCGTCACGGCGACCAACGCCACGCAGATCACCTTAAGCGGATCGGACGGTAGTTCCTACACTCTGCAAGTCACCGGAGGAACGCAGTCGGTCAGCCCGACAGCGACTACAACTTACACTGCGACTGCGACGGGTGCTTCTGGCAGTGTCACAGCGACTGTAATGGTGACAGTGGAACCACAGGCTTCGCTTCAGTCCATCAAGCATGTGATCTTCATGCTGCAGGAAAATCATTCCTTCGACAATTACTTCGGCATGCTCAATCCGTATCGCAAAGCAAACGGCTGGAACATCGGGGATGACGGGGTTGATTACGAAGTTGATGGGATCGACGATAAACTCGGCTCAATCAGCAATGTGGATGACGAGGGCACGTCATTCCCTCTTTTCAAATTCACCAGCACCTGTATCGATGATGAAAGCTCGGATTGGCTCGCGAGTTATGGCGATGTCAATCGATACGATTTCTTGACCTCGCGTTCAATTCTGATGGATGGCTTTGTCCATAACGCAGAGGGATATGCAAAGAGTTGCGCTGCATCCGGTGCAATTTGCTCCGGCGACTTCACTGATCTCACCGGCCAGCGGTCCATGGGCTATTACGATCAGGATTTTCTTAACTACTACTACTACATGGCTTCACAGTTTGCTGTCTCAGATCGGTGGTTCTCCCCTGTTGCGAGCAAGAGCATCGACAACCGCATCGCAACTTTTACGGGAGGCACCACGCAGGGACTTGTCAAGGATCCTGGTGGCGACGATCATCTTCCGCAACTGGATATTCCGACCATATTTCAGGAACTGCAACAGGCCAATGTATCGTGGAAAATCTATTACACGGTTACGCAGGGACTTTGTTTGGCAGGTAACGATGACTGTAATGCATCAGCCAGCAGCGCGTTCCCCGCCACCGATTTCGACACGCTCAGTTATTCAACCCAATTCGTCTATGAAAATCCGACGGGCGCTGCTTGCACCCCTCCAACACAGCCTTCCAGTGTGGTGGGCGACTCCACGGATTCGTTCTGCATCGACACCAACCACATCGCCCCTCTCTCAACTTACTTTACCGATCTCACCAACGGAACGTTGCCAAGCTTTGCATTCATCGAAGCGGGCTATGGCAATAACGATGAACACCCCGGCTCCGGCCAATCGATTCTGGCGGGACAGGCGCAAGTGGCAAACATCATCGACTCATTTATGGCGAGCCCCTCATGGAATGACTCGGTCTTTTTCCTGAGCTACGACGAGGGAGGCGGGCCATACGACCACGTGCCGCCCGTGCCCGGACACTCCAACGACTTCACTGATACAAGTCTTGGGTCGATTGCAGACATTTCCCAGATTGCAGTAAACCCGGACCAGTACAATCCATGCTTACCAAGTGGCGGGATCCCCACCCTCCACTGCGATCTTTCGGCAATCGATCCAGGAGCCAACTCCGGAGATGCTCCGGCAGTTCAAGGTTTCGCCGCGCAATTAGGTTTTCGCTTGCCAAACATTGTCATTTCGCCTTTCACGCGCCGACACTACGTCTCACACACGCCAATGGATCATACGGCCGTCATTAAGTTTGTCGAGAATCAATTTCTCGGGAGTTCCGCTCACTTAACGGCCCACGATGCAGCTCAGCCAAATCTGTTGGATTTCTTCGACTTCAGCAAGGTCCCATGGGCTACGCCGCCGACTCCGCCGGTCCCTGTTTCTGACAGTGCGTTCGCCAGCACCCCTTGTACGCCGACGAACTTCGCCCCACTCAGCGCGACCGCACAGTCGGGCAAGGCTTCGCACTGAGCGAGCCTAAGTCCAAGACTTTTCGTAGGAATTCTAGTAGGCTGACACTTCGTGCGCCAGATAGCGCGTTCCATCGTACTCCGCAGCCACGCGCACGAGTTGCCCCGTATGAACATTTGGAAACGAAGCAATAGTGCCGGAATTGAAATCGATTTGATAGCTATGATCATCCTTCGGATCAAGGATCACCATAGTACCGGCGTGCATGTCGAGCGCGGTCAATTTTCCACTGAAAATGAATCGCGATCCGGGAATTGCGAGAACGGCAATCTCAGTCGCCGACCCATGGCCCTTTCCGTCGGGGTCGAATTGGACGGACACCAATGCTCCTTTTTGCAGGTCAAAAGCTCCGGATCGCGCCGATGTAAAACTTCCCTGTCCCTCGCGCGAAAACTTGGTGGCGCTCGTCACTCTCAGTCGAATTGATTCTCCTTCGTGACCACCGACAATTTCCAGCTCTCCTCTCGACGGGTCATAACTGAGAACTTCGCCGCCATAATCGCCTTGTTGTGCCTTCGATAAGATATGCACACTGATTGCGAAAACTGCAGTGTCGTCAAGCGTCGTCTGGATCGATGCATGGTCGCTCGCACGAAGTTCGCGCAGCGAAACCTTTTTGCCGTCAACAAAGACTTGGGTACGCTCATCAAAGACGATTCTTAAGGGCTTTTCGCCGGCAATTTTCAATGTGAACCGATCCAGCACCGGATCGACGTCGCGTATTGCGCCGCCAACGATCGTGCTCTTTCCAGACGGCAGAGGCGGTATCGCAGACAAGTTGTTCGGCGCGTTGGTCGCAGTCAGATCCGATTCAACTGACGACACCTTCTCCGTCGCCTGCGCGCGGATCGTCAAGCAGGATGCGAATACAACCACGCCAACAAAAGCGGATTCGAGGATGCGTTTCATTCCAACACCTGTGTTTATCGCGGAGTATCAGCCACTAAGTTGGATGACTATTTTATTCAATTCGATGGTTCGAAGCCCGAATCAATACCCGGATAGGGCAACACCAAAGGGGATTGAGCATCTAAATAAAAGTGCAGGTTTGCCCTTTGGGTGGCAGCTTGAATTTCACAATCCAGGAGATATCTTGGGGCACCGTTACCATCTAAAGCTGATTGCCTGCACCGGGTTGCTCGCGATTTCATCTCTTTCGCTCGCGGGGGCAAGCGACGAAAAAGTGATCAAGTTCCCAAGACACAGCGAACTGACTCCGGTGCAGCGCCTTAACCGGCAAGGAGTCGAAGCCGTAAGAAAGCATAACTATAGAAGTGCTGAGTCGCTCTTTTACAAAGCCTATCTTTATGATCCAGCAGACCCTTTCACGTTGAATAATCTCGGGTACGTGTCAGAGCTTGAGGGGGATCTCGATCGTGCAAATAAATTCTATGCACTGGCGCGCGAGCAAGGTTCAAACGCGAATATTGACCTGAGCAATGTGGATCACCTACGGGGAAAGCCCATGCGTGATGCATTGATCAACCTGAATGACGCGCCAATGCGCGTCAACCAAACGAACATCCAGGCAATACGATTGCTTGCCCAGAATCGCGGTTTCGAAGCCATAGCTCTCCTCAATCAGAACCTTAGGCTGGATCCACGCAATCCATTCACACTGAATAATCTCGGAGTCGCCAGCGAGGCAACAGGCGATTTCGATAGCGCGCTTCGCTTTTACCGCGCTGCAGCCGCATCAAACTCCACCGAACCTGCGGCAATAACGCTGGATCAGGCGTGGCGCGGCAAATCTGTGAGCGAAATGGCAGGTGCGAGTGCCAAACGTCTTGAGCTCCGTGTCCGCAATGCTGGTCGCGTAGAAGCCCAGGCAGTCATGTTTTCAATCCGCGGTGTATTCGCCGTAAATCAGAATGACTGGGCTGTCGCGCGGGAGGACTTTCTTCGTGCCTATTCTCTTGATCCGAACAGCGCATTCACTCTCAATAACCGGGGTTACGTCGCAGAGAAAGACGGCGACTTGGAGACAGCACAGTTCTACTACGAAAAAGCGAGGAAAGCTGATGACGCGAGCACTCGGGTCGGATATGCGACTCAGCTTTCCGCCGAGGGACAAAGCCTTGGCGTGATCGCAACCGACAGCAACGGGAAAGTCGACAATGCACTCGAGGTCTATAGCCAGCAGAGGCGACGGCAACCGGGGCCAGTCGAACTAACTCCTCGTGGCGATTCAGCCTCTCCGAACCAACCAAACGAAGCGCCGAAACCCATGACGGCTCCAACTCAACAACAGCAAGCACCCCAGCAGTAATTGAGTCTGTTCTCAAATGACCTATACGCCAAAACCGCTTATCACTCATAAATCGCTGAATCGTTTATCGCGTCTCTTGATTCCTTCAAAGGAGTTGAACGCCTCGAATGCTGGGTCCTTTTCAGAGTTGGAGAGAGATGTCATCCAACTGACACGATCGGAGTTTGACTGTGTGCTGGCTCTGGCTCAAACGAATCATGTCTCCGTGCGCGGGATCGGAGTCTTCCGTGACCTCGCTCGTCAGGCGGGAGATGACATTCGGACACGGTGGGCTGACGACTGCCTTTCGGTCGAGAAATGCCGCATCAACACCGCGCTCTCATATCTCTCTAAGATCTGCGCAGCGTTCGCACGTCATCAACTTTCAATAGCAGTGATCAAGTCCCTGGATCACTTGCCTGACCTTGGGAGCGACCTTGACCTGTTCACGAATGCAAAGCCAAATGATGTGATTTGGCTCATGAAACAAGAGTTTGGCGCGAGTGTTGCGTCCCGCAGCTGGGGCGACCGGTTGGCCTGCAAGTGGAATTTTGTCATTCCAGGATTGCCGGAGCTTGTCGAGATACACGTTGGCCGTCTTGGTCAGACGGGTGAACAAACTGCTATCGCTTCTTCGCTTATCGAGCGCACACGATGCATCGCAATTGGCGATTTGCAGTTTCGCGTTCCGTCATTTTCCGATCGGCTGATGATCTCGACACTGCAGCGCATGTATCGACATTTCTATTTCCGCCTTTGCGACATCATCGACAGTTCGCTCCTCGTCGAGAGTGGAGACATTGATTACGATGACCTGCACGCCGCAGCCACGAGGGCGGGCATCTGGGAAGGCGTAGCCACGTATCTCTCGATTGTTTCCGATTACGTTTGTCGCTATCGAGGGGTGCCGCTGGAGATTCCGAGGTGGGTGATGGCGTCCGCGCAGTTCAGCGGGAAGGAAGTTTATTTCGCCAAGGACTTTCTCCGGGTCCCGATTTTGCCGCAGTCGGCGATGCTCTACGGGTCGCAATTGGCAGGAATAATTCGGCGACGGCAACTCCACAGCGGCGCGCGCTTGAGCTTATTGCCCTGGCTCGCGACGGCGGCGCTTGTTGGCCAGAAGATCACGGGAAGCGACAAAGGTATTTGGTGAATGATTCAGCTGGAAGAGTGAGGTCGTTTCGAATTCAAAGCCGTCTTTGGTTCGATGGACTGGGAGAGGGGGGCCGAAGGCTTCATCATTCGGGGATATATTATGAGTGACTTTGAACCAAGAACACGAAAATCGAGCTCAAAAATAAGACCGTTCTCAGCTACCTTCGGAAGCACAGCGCGGCAGACATATGCATATAACTCTTCATCGCTGGCCGTTGACCTGCTCGACAGCGATGTAGAAGTAGCTGACGCGCCCTATCTTGTAAATACGCGGTCGATCTCGGATTTGAGCACGTCCGGTTCTGTGCCGACATTCGGGAATCTTGATACCGCTCTAAGGCAGCGCAGTCCGAAGTCGCGCGTCATTTCCGCCTTCATACACGCGGGCTTGATCGGCCTTGTGCTCTGGCTTGGCATGCATATTCAGACGGTTGTGGCGCCGGCTACGACACTTACACACGTTGACTTCAAACTTTACGCACCGGCTCCGCCGCCGAAGATTCTGCCGGTGGCAGCGAAGATGGGCGGTGGCGGGGGTGGGGGGGCTCATCGACCCATCGAGCCAACCAGAGGTCGTGCACCCGAGGTAGCCAAGGTGCAGATGAACGCACCGCAACTATTGAGACTCGATCATCCCAAGCTCGCGGTAGAACCAACGACCCCGATTAAGATTCCGGACGACCCGAAGATGCTGAACCTTGGCGCCACGGATTCGCCTCAGATCAAACTCGTTTCGCAAGGCAGCGGCAGCGGTTCTGGCTTCGGACATGGGCTTGGCGGCGGGCTCGGTGCGGGCCGCGGCATTGGATCCGGGCCAGGCAGCGGCGGTGGATATGGCGGCGGCCTGATGAGTGTTGGCGGCGGAGTCAGCGCGCCGGCGGTCATTTATTCGGTGCAACCTGAGTTTTCCGATCAGGCGCGCCAATCCAACTTTCAGGGAACGGTAGGTCTGCAATTGATTGTCGATGCGAACGGCAATCCCCAGAATATCCGCGTCAGCCGGCATCTTGGCATGGGCCTCGACGAGAAAGCGATTGACGCAGTCCGGCAATACAAATTCAGACCGGCAATGTATCAGGGGCATCCTGTGGCTGTGCAGATTGTGGTGGATGTGGAGTTCCACCTTCACTAGCGCGCGAATCACTACTCACCTGCGCTGCGGAACTTCCTCTGAAGGCATAGCTATTGGTAGAACGTATAAGTGGCGCTGTAGGGAATTCGTACGGTTTTGCCGGAATCTTGCAAGTTTTGGCAATCTGACGAAGCCGCGACACCACCGTGGGTTTCGGTACGTTGAATGAACTTGACGCTGGCAAATCTACCCGCGGCAGTTCCAACTTTGGATCGCAGTAACAGCCATGCGACGGAAGTCGACTCAGGTGCGGGCTTGCTGGCGATCAACTCCCCCACAACTTGGCTGCCATCAAGAAGCCGCCAAGTTGGCCCAGCAAAGTGGCTTCCGATTATCTTGCCTGAGGGATCCAACAACTCCGCATCTGGCGAGTCCAGTTTCCATTTGAACCCACCATTCGCGCTCGAACATACATAAATCTGCACTCCCTCTCCCTTTGCTTGCAGCACAGCGCGCGAGCCTGCTGGTGGATTGAGCGAATCGCCGGGTGGCTGAGTAGGAAGAGCCGCAATCGAAACCGCGACCATAATCAGAGATGCCGCCAAAGTTCGCATTGAGGGAGTGTATCAAACACCCAAGGACAAGTTGGTCGCGCGAATCTATCGACTGCCTCCGCCCTTTTGCGAATAACTATCAATTGTGGGGAGGAACGGAGTCCTGAGCAGTTTGATTGAACTGATCGCGTCTGGCGTAATAGCCACGGCGGGTTCTAACGGTGAGTTTGCCATGCTTGGGAGAGTAGGCTTCGACGTGGACTACGCGATATCCGCCAAGGCTTGCGGCGCGGGTGGAATGATAGCCGACGGTGTATTGATTGCGAATATCCTGGGCAACTTCCGATGCAATCTCGTTGACTTCACCCAACGAGCGCGGGAAATAGGCGATGCCCCCGGTCTCATCCGAAAGGGTCTGCAGGGCTTGCCGGGCCTGCTGGTACTCTCGTGCATCGGAGTCATACAGCAGGCCGATAGTGTAGACGACCGGTCCGCTGAGATTCTGTACGCGCTGGATAGCCTCCTGCTCACTCAGTCTTGACGCATTGTCTGCCCCGTCGGACACGATGAGCAAGACTTGTTTGGGCAATTTCGTGTTCTTCGCCAATTCGTCCGCGGAGGCGGCGACGGCGTCATACAGTGCGGTGGTTCCCTGCGTGTCAAAATGTGCAAGCCCTCGATTGAGGGCAACGAGATCGGATGTAAAGCCCTGATCAAGATAGGCGTGATCGTTGAAGTTCACAATGAATGCGGAATCCTCGCGATTGGAATCTTGCAGGAGATTCATCGCGGCGGTGTTCACGGCGGTCCGCTTGTCGCGCATGGAACCGGAGTTATCGACAAGAATGCCCAGAGAAACCGGTTGATCCTGATGCCGGAACGAACTGGTGCGTTGGGGAACGTTGTCTTCCCACACGCGAAAATTGTCGCGTGTGAGGTCCTCAACTGGGTGCCCTTTCTCGTCGACCACAGTGCAGTTGAGAAGAACTTCATCGACGTTTTGGTGCAGCGTGTAGACGCCGTTCTGCGCCTTCTGGAGTTCACCCTGTGCAGATGGGGTATTGGAAGACGCGAAGGCAGTTTCCGGGACTTCCGCGTCCGGCGATGGGACGGGATCACGATCGACTGACAAGTTGGGCTGGATCTCAGGGCGTCGCGGATCTGTTGGACTGGGCGTGATTGCCTTCGGGCCTTCTGTCGATGACTGCGGTGATGCATCAACCTGAGCGGCCAAGAACGGAGCAGGCAGTAAAAAGGCTGCCAATGCGAACAAGATCGTGCACAGGGAGGTACAAGCTATGAATCGAAGGCTGGAAATGCAGTCACGCATCTCGTAATTAGATGCGTCTGCGGGCGCGAAGGAAAAAGGGCGATGCAAATTCTCTGACTTTAAAAGGGTTGATCAAGCGGCGAAAGAGGCAGGGAAGGGTCTGATGAGCAACCGGGGTCGGTTTACAAGGGCCAGCGCAAACCTGCGGAAACAATCATCGCGCCTTATGCGAGAGCATGTCACCTTGTTAGAAACTTGATCTCTATGCAGATGGTGGCCAGGGACGGGATTGAACCGCCGACGCCGGCCTTTTCAGGGCCGCGCTCTACCACTGAGCTACCTGGCCTCAGTGCAGACTTTCAGTTGCATTTCCTGCGCGGCCGGAAAGGGTGGGCGGCTCCACGAACAGTGTGTTGCAACGACTTGAGTAGTATATCAACTCACATTCAACCCCGCCAAACCAGCCGCCCGCGAAACAGCTGGTGGCGGGAAGGCCGCCGATCACGGAACTGCTATTTGCTGGCGACACTGTCTTTGACTGAACTGAGGGGAACCTCCATCGTTCCCACTTTGCGCGAGACTTCGTCGTAGACTCCAGTGCGCAGCCAGAATTGTCCCTTCGGCACCATGATCTCCCCGTGCATCTGCACTCCGGTCTTCTGGAAAATTGCATAGACGTCCGGCTTGATGCTGAGGGTCACCAGGTGATCCTCGCGGCTGTTCGTCTGCCCGTACTTGTTGTACACGATCATAGACAGGTTCAAAGCGCCTTTATGCGAGCCATCGGGGTCCAACTTTAAGTTCAAATCGTTCAGATCAAGCGCAAAATCGACCGAATAACGATCCATTGGGCCTTTCAGCGAGGGTTTTGCAACGGCGGATTGCTCACTTTTCGGCGGTATGTGCTGAATTAAGGCTTTGTATAGAATCTGTTCCGAGGTCGGCATACCAAAGACCATGAATGGGGCCAGGGGGTCGATTTTCGTAGGGTCTTGTGACGCCTGCTGGGCGGCTTGATTCTGGCTTGATTGCGCGGCTCCTGGCAAATCTTCATCGCGTGCAAAGTACCCCTGGCGATACGAGAGCGTGTAGTGTTCACCGTCTCCAACCTTCACCTCGATCTTTCTATAGCTACCATCCATCTTTGTGTCGTTCGGCGCATACGAAATGGTGTAGAAGTTCGAGCTGTGATCCGTCACCTTCGCGATGATTCCAGAAAGATCATTCTGGTTGTAGAACGCTTTGCCGCCGGTCTGTTCGGCCAGCATGTCCATCGTCGAATCGCTCGCATTCTTTTTCTGGCGCTCGTCCTGCAGCCCACCGGCGAGTCCCCCCTGTCCGACGTTGGGAGCATCCGCCGTCACTCCCGGTGGCGGCCCCAGCAATTGCGGCGCAGACGTAATCGTAGGATCCAACTTATTCTCTGCCGTGTAGAAAGCGGGAACATTTGTGCCCCGCACATCTACTGGATAAATCGCTATTCGAGCCGCTGAAAGCAAATTGACGGTTTTGTCGATTGAACCCTCGAAGCGCATCGAAGTCTGTCCGAACAACTCCAAAGGGAATGCTCCAGACATCCAGATCACGTTTTTCCGTCCCGGAAACGCTCCGAGAAAAGCGGCGAGCTGGTTCAAATTCTGCAATGTCCGGTATTCGCGATCGCTATCCTGCGCGTATCGCGTTTCCTGCATGAACTGTTGAAACGCCGCGATCGTTTCGGGAGATACGGTGAACACAATCTGATTCGACCCAGCCTGTTCCATCTCGACCATCATTTCAATAACCGTGCCCTGCGCATCAGACTCTTCTGGCGACTGCAGAAGGACCGCGGGCTCTGACCTGTCATTTTTCCGATAGCCCAGGGCCGTGGCGAGCACGGCCGGGTCGTCTGAAAACCCCTGAATAAAACTCAACCTCATCGACATGGTGAAGATCGCGAGACGTGTTCCTGGCTTCAGCGTCTTCAGATAGTGCTGCGCCGCTTTTTTCAAGTACATCTGGTCGGCCATCGGGGTATTCAGAGCATCCAGCAGCAGGACATTGACGGCTGGTGGCGTCGGCAATGGGGAAAAGTTGCTGAACACATTGGGCGGCATTGCCGGAAAGGCGCGATTTTGCCCGCGCCGCGCCAGCAAATCGGCGGTATGTTCTTCGAAATAGGAGATCGATTGCTTCTTGCCCTGTTCGAGCACCCTGAAGTCATCCTGTTTCAGGCCTTTGACTGGATTCCCATTCTTGTCGGTGACAATCACGTCGACCAGTACCGCCCGGCTGTTTACTTTCAGCGTGGTCTCGGGCGCATTGCCGACTGTGTCATTACTCTGAGCTAACAGAGCCGTCGCAAAAACAGCGGTCAATGCGGTGATTCCCAGGTTGAAGAGCTTCATGCGGGACCTCCAGGGTGCGGAAAGACTAGCACTTTCTTGATACGGACGTCGCGAGAAAAGCTCTGGTCAGGGCCGCCTATTTGGTTGGCTGGCTAAGGGAGTAGCCGGAGCGGTCTTTTCCCCACCCGATGCGGGCTTTTCTTGCGAGCCCCCAGGCGCCGTATGGCCATTCTGTGCTTCGTCAAAAATGATCGTCGCGCTCGAACCAAACCGATGGTAATTCGAAAAGATTGTCTGGTTGATCATCGCGACGGGCTTTTGCAATTTGTGGTTTCCATGGGCGCAGCCATTCACTTCCTCGACCATGAATGTAAGGCTACGCAAAGGACAGATCGAACGACGATTTCCTAGGACGACCGGGCCATATTCAATCACGCTCGCCACATGCGAGACGGGATCGCCCGGGTTCGATTCCGTTACGAGCGTCATACGCAGGATTGCGCCCGACCTGGAGTCGAGGGCAATTTCGCCGGAGTAACCAGGAAGGTCGTGAAACGAAACGTGGTCCTGGCAGGCGTCGGTGACCTCGTAATGGGAAGACTCCCGCGGCACCGAATATCGATAATCGGCTACCGGACCGGCCATTGACTGCTCCCAGTGGTCGAACACGATGCTTCCCTTCTCCACGTCCATCAGCACGACGGCTGCTTCGGTTCCGAACTCGCCGCGGCTTTCCAAGCCGATATCCTTTCGCTTTGGATCGTTTATTGCGAGCGGGCTGGCTGTGACTTCTTTGCCATCCTGAAACGTGATCGTCCGTTGCAGGGTGCCGACGCGATGGAATCCCGCATGATCGGTCATCGTCTGGAAATACTTCAGAGTCGTGGGAGAGTCATCAAACCGAGTCGTGGTCTGGTTGGCCACGAAGTTGGGAAGATGCGATAGTTCACTCAAAACGTAAGCTCGTGATTGCTGGAGCATCGCTTTCTGTGTTTCTGCATCCGGCGGCGGCTTGTTGAGTTGTTCGCCCGGAGGCAGTTTCAGGAGTGCCGATCGATCTGCCAACTGCTCCAGCGCCTGCTGCACATGCGCACCCAGATTGTATTTTCCGATCAGATGATACATCGTGATGGTGCTCAGGCGTTCGGTCAACTCAGTCGCCGCAATTCGCGGAATAAGCTCGTCGTCCTGATCGAGCTGCTGCAGCAGGTCTCCGTCACTGATATCGATGATTTCGTCAGACGCGGTGGCGCGTTTCTTGGCGGGTTCGCGAGGTTGCGCAGCACGCTGAGCAATGATTTGCTCAAGTTGAGCGACGGTCAGCTTCTCGGTTGGATGGCTGTCCACGGAATAGGCCGGCAAGGCCAGCAGCACCAGAATCCCGATAAGTACCAGCCATCGCATCAAAGATGACCCCTCTGTTTCACCGGATCGCGGCCTGATTTGCTGACTTGCAGAAACTGCTCGAACGACCACGGGATGCGGTCGTCCAGTGATCTCTCGTTAGCCATCGATTTTAGCGCAGATTCAGTTCGCTATTGTCTCGGAATCGGCGCGAGCACGCGGATATCCGTTGCCAGTGTTACCCTTTCAACAGCCTTCGTTCCAAAGCCTTATGTCCTTGAAAAAGCCAACTCGCCGCGAATTCCTCGTAGCGGGTTCAACCGCGGCCTTGGCCGCAACGGTGCCTGCTTCCAGCTCCGATGCGGCCAACCCGGAAAACGCAGCCTCGCTGACGGCATTTGATCATGAGTCGCTGCCCTTCTCCGCGGCGGAGCTCTCCCAGTCGAACCCGCAGCGAACTTTCAACGGAGATAAGGCTACTCAGGTGTCGATGCCTGTCGGCGGACTGGGAGCCGGTTGCATCTGCGTGAACGGGTCCGGCGGTATGCAGGACTTCTCTATCCGCGCCCGTCCGGAAACGACGGCCCTTCCGGTGGGCTTTACGTCCAACTCACCTGAGGCCGCCTTTGCCATACTTCACATCAAGGCAGCAACCCCGGTCACGAAGCTGGTCGAGGGCCCATTTCCGCCCTTTAAAATCTTCGACCAGGGATTGCAGGGACAGGGTTTACGCCGTGGAGGGTCAGAAGGGTTTCCGCGCTTTGAGAAGTGCAACTTCCGCGGCGAATTTCCGTTTGCCGAGGTTCGCTTCGCTGACCAGGCAATTCCGCTCGACGTGTCCCTTGTGGCCTGGAACCCCCTCATTCCACTCGATGACAAGAACTCCGGCATCCCCTGCGCGATTCTTGAGTACACGCTGCACAACACCTCGTCGCGAGCGGTCGATTACGAGTTTTCTTACCATCTTTCGCATCTGGCACCCGGCTGCAGGCCCGATCAGGCGGCCAGCGCCAATGCGCTTATTCCGAACAAGGGGGCGTTTCTTTTCAATCGCGAGGCGCCGAATGCCGAGGCCTATGGCAGCGCTACGCTGACCGTGATTGGTGGCAAACCAAAGATCAAGGCCATGTGGTTGCGTAGCCCCGGATGGGAGTTCGATTCGCTTTCGGCACTCTGGCGCGAGGTCTCGTCCGGAACGTTCACGACGAACGACGGTTCAAATACGGTAGACAACGCAGGCCGCAACGGCGCCTCCATTTTGCTGGAAGGACACATCGGCCCTGGTGAATCGCATACTTACCCCATCATTATTACGTGGCACTTCCCTAATTGCTATTTGCGCGAGGGCGGTATCGCGCCATCGCAGAATGCAAGCGTCATCGAAGGCACGGCGGGGTGCCGCACCGTCCCGGCAGATGCACCGCCGCCATGGCATCCGTACTACTCCACGCAATGGAAAGATGCCCGCGAAGTCGCCGCCTATGTGGAGCAGAACTATACCAGCCTGCGCACCAGGACGGTTCAGTTCAAGAACGCCGTCTTCAATTCGACCTTTCCCCCGTACGTTCTCGACGCCATTTCTGCCAACCTGGCGATCGTAAAAGCACCCACAATTCTGCGTGAGGCAAACGGCAACGTGTGGGGATGGGAAGGCTGCTTTCCTGACGCCGGTTGCTGTCACGGATCGTGCACACACGTGTGGAACTACGCGCAGGCACTGCCGCATCTCTATCCCCAACTTGAGCGCACGCTTCGAGACCTGGAGCTTATCCGCTCAATGGATGAACGCGGACATGTGAACTTCCGAGGTGCAATCCCCGACGGCCCAGTCGATCACACTGGGCCCGCGGCCGCCGACGGCCAGCTTGGCGGGATCATGAAAGTCTTCCGCGATTGGCAGATCTCGGGTGACACAGCCTGGCTGAAACGGATGTATCCGCTCGCCAGGCGCTCCATCGATTACTGCATCGCGACTTGGGATCCAGATCATCGCGGTGCGCTGTTCGAACCCCATCACAATACCTACGACATCGAGTTCTGGGGACCCGATGGCATGTGCACCAGCATTTACCTCGGCGCGCTATCGGCGATGGCGCAGATGGCGGCGGAGGTTGGCGATTCAGCCGGCGCGACCCGCTACACCGATCTCGCGCAGCGCTCGGCGAAATTCATGGACGAAACGCTGTTCAACGGCGACTACTACCAGCAAAGGGTCGAGTTCCAAAACCTCCACGACAAGACATTCATGCAATCGATCGCACAGGTGGACGAGAAGAGCAGCGAGATGCAGCAGTTGCTCAAACGCGAAGGGCCCAAGTATCAATACGGTTCGGGCTGCCTGTCAGATGGCGTCATTGGCGCGTGGATGGCTGGCATTTACGGGATTGATATTCCGCTGGCGCAGAAGAACATCCACTCTACACTGCAAGCCATCTTCCACAACAACTTCAAGACCGATTTGAGCCAGCACGCCAATGCCCAGCGGCCCGGCTATGCAATGGGTCACGAGCCCGGCCTGCTGCTTTGCAGTTGGCCACGCGGCAGCAAGCCAACGCTTCCGTTCGTCTATTCCGACGAGGTGTGGACGGGGATCGAATACCAGGTTGCATCGCATCTCATACGCGAAGGGTTCGTTGACGAGGGCCTGACCATCGTGAAAGCGCTCCGCAGTCGCTACGACGGGCGCACACGCAATCCGTGGAACGAATATGAGTGCGGCAACTGGTACGCACGGGCCATGTCGAGCTTTGCCTTGGTCGGCGCACTCTCCGGCTTCCGCTATTCCGCCGTCGACCAGACACTGCATTTCGGACCGAAGCTGAAAGTGCATCCTTTTGTGAGCTTCTTCTCGACTGCATCCGGCTACGGATCGATTGCCTTCGACGGTCACACCGTGACCGTAAACATGATCGAAGGCGAACTCGCAATCCAAAAGCTCCATTTCACCGATGCTGAAGGCACTCGCGCGCTCGACTGGAAGGCGACGGCCCGGCCTAACGCACCGGCCGCCAAATCCCTCTAGCTCAAAGCCGCAAGCGAAAGCACTTCATCACTGACTTGCGATCGGATCGGCCATTATCATCAATCTGTGCACACTCAGTATCGCCTCGGCGACATTCTGGCCAACTCCATCACCCACGGAGTGGGCGCTGCGCTCGCGATTGCGGGGGCGGCTTACCTGATCGTTGTGAGTACGCGGGGATCGGCCTGGGTTGTGGTGAGCTGTTCGATTTTTGCGGGAACGCTGGTGCTCGTATACATCTGCTCGACGCTGTACCACTCGCTGGTGCGGACGCGCGCACGCCACGTCTTTCATGTGCTCGATCACGGAGCCATCTACCTTCTGATTGCGGGAACCTACACGCCCTTCACACTGGTCTCGCTCCGCGGGCCGGTGGGGTGGACTCTATTTAGCATTGTGTGGACACTCGCCATCGCCGGTGTCATCTTCAAGAGTTTCGCTGTTGGCCGCTTTGCCGTCGCCTCGGCCGTTGTATATCTTTTCCAGGGCTGGTTGGTGATTTTCGCAACGCGCCCGCTGATGCATGCGATCAGCCCGCAAGGCCTGATGTGGCTGGGTGCGGGTGGCTTGGCATACACACTCGGGATCGTCTTCTTTGCGCTGGATCGCTTCCCCTACTTCCATGCTGCATGGCATCTATTTGTTCTAGCCGGCAGCATTGCGCACTATGTCGCTATCCTTTTTTTTGTGGTTCCTCAAGCCTAAGACCATTTGTTCCATCGCGACATGGCGCACATTACTTTTGGGTGGGATTGCCCAGTGGACTTTCGATTGAACCAAGATAACCGATGCTACACTTCGCGTGGAGTGAACATAAGCATGACGCCCGATCCCTATCGCAGTGCATACGAAAAGGCCCTCGCAGATCTGTCTTTCATTGCTGAGAGACACGAGTGGTTAAACACCCGCAAGAGACACGTTGAGAACCTGATCTCCGCGCTTCAACCGGTGGTCTCGGACATCCAGCCTGGGTTTGATGATTCAACGGAAACAGCTGCCTCATATCCAGAAGAGACGAGCGTGGAAGCAGAAGAAGCTACTTCCGAGGCTACGGAAAACTACTCATTTCTCGATGTTCCAGCTCCCCTGCCCGAGTCTGATGGCGACCCGTTTGAGCGCCGCGTGAAAGCAAGCTTCCGCTTCAAAGGGCTTTCCGCGCAGCGGTCGTTCTAGCCAGATCGACGCACATCCCCACCCGAATCCCGAAAGCAAACCTCGCTACTCGCAGACCATGGCCGACACCGACTACAATCGCGTCTCGGCCAAAGTGTGTGCGCGAAAGAGGGACGGATGGAAGCAACACGCAGGGAGTTTTTGCTGGGAACGCTGGGAGTGGCTCTCGCCGGCAAGTTGCAAGGCGCCGAAGTCTGGACCGCGCCGCACGCAATGCAGGCAGCCGATGTCCATACCCCGTATGGCTCGAGCAATTTTGGCATCTGGATCGAGGATGAGTTCGGGCTCCCTGCATTCCAATACACCTGCAATCAGACGACCGATACCCGCGCTCTAACCCAGGTTCAGCCGGGAATTCTGGCTCCGACCGAGCACATTCACCAGGTAGGCAATGATCGAATTACCGCGCTCGCCTCCAACTACGGGCACGTGCGTGTTCGGCAGGATGAGGACAGTCCGAAAGTTCTGAATGACGTCGACACGGAGATGAGCCAATTCGGCGGCGGCCTCGGTTACCTGACCGATGGCCAAGAGTCGCTAACCACCTACTACGACGGGAACAATCCGCAATTCGAGCGGATTTTTGGGGTGGGCTATTTCCGTAAGAAGGTAAGCGGCCACTACTACTCTGTCGAACAGACAGTCAGCGCACCCTTTGGCGACGATCCTGTGCTGATTTCGCAGGCCACGATAACCAACCACGGGGATGTGGCTGCAACCGTGCGGTGGGTGGAGTACTGGGGATGCCAGTCGTATCAGTTTTCCTATCGCGCGGTCATCGAAGCGATGACGGGAATCGGCACGCAGACGAAATTGAGGCGCGACATGGGGCGCAGGTTCAGCCACAAGGTTTCGCAGATCGGCATGATAGGATTGCGCGAATCAAAGCAGTTTGAAGGCCGATCGGCAGAGGAGGAGGCAGCATGGCAACACGCAAAAGCCATGTTGCGCGCGAACCCAAATGGCTTCACCGCTCCGGTTGCGGAACTCAGGCCTGGCACCGATTTCGAGAGCGTCGATCTGCCGCAAACGTTTCTGGTTTCGCTCGATGAGCCGATGAGCGGATTCAGCGCAGACGCACGAGCGTTTTTTGGCGCGGCTGGTCCGTCAAATCCCAGCGGTTTGAATCAACCTCTCGGCAGAAAAATCGAAAACGGTGGAGGGCACACAGGCCTTCTTTTAGAGCGCACGCTGCGCTTAGCTCCGAAAGAAAGCCGCACGATTCGTTTTCTCTATGGCTATCTTCCTGAAGGCTTCGCGCTCGATGCCCTGATCGCGAAGTATGAGAAGACTGCGGGTTCGATCTTGCGGGACTCGTGCAGAACGTGGAAGCAAAAGGGCATGCGTTTCGACGTGCCTGCGGAACCGTGGGTAAAGCGCGAGGCCACATGGAACCACTATTACCTCAGAAGCAGCCAGACCTATGATGATTTTTTTGGCGAACACATTCTGAACCAGAACGGTTTTTATCAGTACACGATGGGCTTCCAGGGTGCGGCCCGTGATCCCCTGCAACACAGTCTTCCGTTCTTGTTCAGCGATCCAGAGATCGTCAGGAGCGTTCTGCGCTACACCCTGAAAGAGGTGCGCGATGACGGATCGCTCCCCTACGGAATTGTGGGACACGGCGTGGTTGCGCCCATGGCCTCGGACGATGCCAGCGATCTTCCCCTCTGGCTATTGTGGACAGTCAGCGAATACGTTCTTGCCACGCGCGACGTGGATTTCCTGAGCGAGAAGATTCCAGCGCGGTTTTCGGCGACCACAGGCCGGACTGATAGTGTGTGTAATCTGCTCGAGCGGTGTTACAAGCACCAAATCCTTGATGTTGGTGTCGGACAGCACGGCGTCATGCGCATGCGAGTTGACGATTGGAACGATGGGCTCATCTACACGTGGGCACAGAAAGCTTTCAAGGAATGCGTTGAAACCAGCGAGAGCGTGTTGAATTCGGCCATGGCTGCGTGGGTGTTTGACCAGTACGCGCGCTTGCTCGACTACGCTGACCCGAATTCAATGCTTGCGAAAGATGTCCGCACGAACGCAGATCGCCACCGCGAGGCCACCCGCGGACAATGGAACGGCAGATGGTTCAAACGCGCGTGGCTCGGCCCAAATTTGGGTTGGATCGGCGATACAACGTTGTGGATCGAGCCGCAGCCATGGGCAATTCTGGCAGGCGTGACCACGGATGCCCAGACTCGCGATCTATCGCATACCATCAACGATCTGCTTCGCCCGGGGCCATTAGGCGCTGCCCAGATGAGTGACGGCCCCGACATGAGAACTGTTGGCGGCACGAATGTTGGCACGTTGGAGTTGGGAGCCATCTGGCCCTCTCTGAATCAGACTCTGGTGTGGGCACTCGTGGGCGTTGATCCAGCGATGGCGTGGGAGGAGTGGAAAAGAAATTCGCTTGCGTGCCACGCCAATGCTTATCCAGACATTTGGTACGGAGTCTGGAGCGGAAATGATTCGTATAACTCTCCGCTCAGCAAACGCCCCGGAGAAGCGGCCAATGAGCCCTTCTTCCACGGCACCGATTTTCCCGTGTTAAATCTCCACGCCCATGCGTGCTCGCTCTACTCAGCCACCAAACTATTGGGGCTGCAGTTCACCGGCGACGGTCTGAAACTGAACCTTGGTTTACCCTTGGATTCCTATCGCTTCGATTCGCCGCTCGTAGGCGTGGTAAAGACCCGGGGACGATTTGATGGCTGGTACGCCCCCTCGCGATCGGGGACTTGGACGGTGCGCATCACTCTGCCTGAGCCGGCGGCCGGAAGGCTGTCGCACGCCGTGGTCAATGGAAAGCCCGCTTCGCTTACAAAGCTGCCAAATGGAGTGGCGGAAGTTGCCGGCTCAAGTTCCCCGCAGCAACCGATGCACTGGTCTCTCATCGAAAGGTGATTTGTCAAAAAGGAATCCCAAACAATCGCGTGTCCACATAGTTGATACAACGTGGTTTAGCTGAGAATCAAGGCTTCCGTCACTTACCGGAGAGACACGAAAGTGCAGTTGGAACACTGCATTCTCGGCAACAGAATGAGTTCCCCCCGCGATGCACCGGTCAGTTGTCTGAGATCACATTGACCCAGGCCCGCAAACCCGGTAAACTACTCTAGTTTGGCGATTCCTGCCTGTCACCACGGAGCCAACCGCTCGCCCAAGGTTTTTTTGGCGCTCGAGCGTACCGTGGCCACGGAAGTTTTGCCCGAGCAATTCAAGATTGGGAGCATGCACCCGCAGTTGCGCGTGCGTTTGCCCTGGAGGGTTTATGTACGCGGTCATTCGTACCGGTGGCAAGCAGTATCGGGTCGCGCCAGGCGATGTAGTCAAGATCGAGTCCGTGGTTTCGGACAACAAGACGGTCGAGTTTAGTGATGTTCTCGCCTTCAGCAGCGAAGATGGCAGCATGGCCAAGCCATCGAGCGCCAAAGTTACGGCAGAAATTGTCAGCGAAGGGCGCGGCGATAAGATCCTCGTCTTCCATCTGAAGCGGAAGAAGCAATACAAGAAGATGCAGGGCCACCGTCAAAACTTTACAGAGGTTCGTATCCAGGCCATTGAGGCCGAGGGCGTGACCTACACCGCCGAGAAGAAGTAAGCGGACCAAAGATTTAGAAGGGGATCAAGGCAATGGCACACAAAAAGGGTGGAGGCAGCTCCACAAACGGACGCGATTCAAATGCACAGCGGCTGGGCGTGAAGGCCTCTGCCGGGCAACTCATCACGGGCGGGTCAATCATCATCCGCCAGCGCGGCACCAAGATCAAGCCGGGCACGAATGTTGGCATTGGATCGGATGACACGCTTTTCGCCAAGGTGACAGGCCGGGTGAAGTTTACCAACCACGGCAACCGCGGCCGATTCGCATCGGTAGAGCCAGTCACGGCCGAATAACCAGGTTAGGAAGCAACACGAAAGGCCACGGTTAGCCGTGGCCTTTGTATTTGTGCCCATCAATTCTGGAGGTTGCAGAAAGGCCGAACCCGGATAAGGTTCAGCCCTTTTGTTGGTCAAATCCTATGACTTACGATTTCGATTCGTTGCCCTGCAGATTTCGCGTCAACACCTTCTCAACAACACGCTCGACATCGGTAAGGAAGAAGCCGCCGTTTGCAGGCTGCTGAACCGCAACATTGGTGCCGTGTCCCAATGCGGATGCGATCTCATTCCAGCGATAGATCGTGGAGTTGGCGGGCATAACCATCGGCTTGCGGACGCGCTCTGGCATCGCGCAATATGCAATCCAGGTGCAGAGTGTGACGAGAATCACGGCTTCATAAGCAAACTGAACTGGCGCGGTGAGAGAGCCACTCCCGGGACCGATCGCCGAGATCACGAAATCGTTCGCGGACATAAGCCCGAATCCGAGCCCAAACCCAAAGGCGATGTCTTTCAATGAAAGCTGAAGCGCGTTCAGGCACAAGCATAGAAACGCCAGCAGGCAGAGTTCAAGAATGCTGACCGAGCGCATCAGTGCGAATGCAATTTCGGGGATGATCATTACGCTCAAATGCGAGAACGAAACGCTTCCAAGGCTGGCGACGGCGGAAACGAGAGCCACCCATCGAAATACAATAGTGCCCAACCGCTTGAGCCCGGAAAAAGAAGAGAGCACTGAGCGAAAGATCTCAATGGTGACGAAGAACAGGGTGATCGCGCTGGCGATGTACACCGCCCAGTAAGGGTAGAAATAGAACGGAAAGTACTGGTGTCCCCATGGCTGAGCCTGAATATAGAGCAGTCCGAGGAGGACGGGCATAGAGCCGACGCGCAGTGCTAGATATACATTTAATGCGGGGAAGCGCTTGTGCAACTTCTTCTTCCAAAACAGGAAGCCTAGGGCTGCCCAGAGCGTGAATTCCATCACGCTCATCAGCGACATTGCAAAATCCAAAGGCATACCGGGCCTTTCTATCCTGAGGGTTCTCCCAGAATAGACCGTGCGGCCTTTGGATACAAATGAAAACTAGGTTCCCGCATGTAGCACTTTGGTGCTACGAAACATCGATTTACTTACCTGTGTTGGGGCAGCCCATGCCCGGTCCACACGAAGGAACCGGCAGGCCAGCGGTAGCCGACTGATGGCTCGAGAAGGCATGTTTCGGGGTCGAAGAAACCGAAGCAGCGGCGGCGCCGGCGACGACAACGGACAGGACTAGAACGCGGAAAGCAAGTTTCATAGTTAGTTACCTCTTCCAAAGAAAGTCTGAACAAAAAATTGGACTGCTAACACTTTTATGGTAGTGCAGATTTTCCACTAAGTCCAGCTTTTTCAGATACATCGAAAGTATCGCATAAGTAAGTGACAAAAGTAATATTATTCTTCGGTAATCTACTCAAAGGTACTCTATTTGGTTACCGGGGCAGCGCACTCATAATGAGGGTTTTTGACCCGCTTTTGCAGAGTTGCGCATGGTAAAATAGACCTTGGCAGAGCTCTCACAAAACCCTCGCGTTTCAAGCGGTTAATCCCCAAAAATGTGTCCCGGATCGACGCCGGGGCCAGCCTTCGGGCAAGACCGCTGAAGGCGAAGATTCTGCGAATGGAAAAATATGGCGACTGAACCACGCGACATCACTCCCCTTCCCGAAGACAACGGAAACTACACAGGCGACGACATCACTGTTCTCGAGGGAATGGAGCACGTAAGGCTTCGTCCCGCAATGTACATCGGCTCCACGGGCGAGATGGGCCTTCACCATCTCGTTTACGAAGTAGTAGACAACTCTGTCGATGAAGCTCTGGCCGGTTACGCCAAGAAGATCGAGGTCACCATCCACGTGGATAACTCGATTACGGTCGTCGACGACGGCCGTGGCATCCCCGTAGACATGAAGACGCTGGCCAATGGCGAGCAGATGCCCGCTGTGCAGGTGGTACTTACCAAGCTCAACGCGGGAGGAAAGTTCGATTCCTCGAATTACAAGGTATCCGGTGGTCTGCATGGTGTGGGGGTAAGCTGCGTTAACGCTCTGAGCCAGGAGCTGAATGTCGAGATTTGGCGCGATGGCCACACCTGGGAGATGGATTTCAGTTGCGGCGCAGCCACAAGTGAACTGCGGATGGCAGGGACCTCCAAAAGGCGCGGCACCAAGGTCCACTTCCTGCCGGACAAGACAATTTTCACGGCAACCGAATACAACTACGACACGCTTGCCCAACGTTTGCGTGAGCTCGCCTTTCTCAACAAGGGGCTCGAAATTATCCTGACCGACGAGCGCACATCCGACCCTAAGACTGGCGAGGCTCGGCGCGCCGAATTCCGTTACGCAGGCGGCATCGCCGAGTTCGTCAAGCATCTTAATCGCGGCAAGTCTGTGTTGCACGAGAAGCCGATCGTGATGGAAGCGCAGCGCGATAACGTTGAAATCGAAATCGCCGTGCAATATAACGACAGCTACTCTGAATCTGTATTCAGCTTCGCCAACAACATCAACACAGTCGACGGCGGCACGCACCTGTCCGGCTTCCGCACCTCACTCACACGCACCATCAATGCGATCGGCCAGCAGCTTGGGTTATTCAAGGACGTAAAGGAAAACCTGAGCGGCGATGATGTGCGCGAAGGTCTCGTCGCGGTTGTCAGCGTGAAGCTGCCACAGCCTCAGTTTGAAGGCCAGACCAAGGGCAAACTTAACTCAGACATCGCAGGAACTGTACAAGCATTCGTCAACGAGCGCCTTGGCATGTACCTCGAGCAGAATCCGCCTGTAGCCCGCAAAATCATCAACAAGGCGATCGAGGCTGCGCGCGCCCGTGAAGCGGCCCGCAAGGCTCGCGACCTCACGCGGCGCAAGGGTGCATTGGACGGCGGCGGCCTGCCCGGAAAGCTCGCCGATTGCTCCGAACGCAACCCGGATCGATGCGAACTCTACCTCGTCGAGGGAGAAAGCGCAGGTGGCACAGCCAAGCAGGGACGCGATCGGCGCTTCCAGGCCATTCTCCCGCTTAAGGGAAAGATCCTGAACGTCGAGAAGGCTCGCTACGACAAAATGCTCGGCCACGAGGAAATTCGCGCCATGATCACGGCGCTAGGCTGCGGCATCGGTAAGGACGATTTCGATCCCGCGAAGATTCGCTACGGAAAGATCATCCTGATGACCGACGCCGATGTCGACGGATCCCACATACGCACACTGCTGCTGACGTTCTTCTTCCGGCACATGACGGAATTGATCAAGAGGGGTAACATCTACATCGCGCAGCCTCCGCTGTTCAAGATCAAAAAGGGCCGATCTGAGCAGTATGTAAAAGATGAACGCGAATTGAACCGCGTCGCAATCAAGCGCGCCTCGGAGGGCATGATCGTGCGCCACGGCGAAAATGCCAGCCACATTGACGGCAGCGAGCTCACGCGCTTCATGGGCTACTTGAACGAGTACCTCGCCTTTGTAGAGAAAGTTGACAAGCGCATTCGCAACGAGCAGCTCACAGAATTGATTGCGCGCGCTGAGTTAACCCATCGCGCCGACTTCACTTCGAAGAGCGGTAATGAAGTGCCCACGAAACTGGCCCAACTCCATGAAGATCTCGTCAAGGTCGCGGATGAATTTGAAATCAAAGTCAGCAAGCCGGTTGAAGACGATGAGCACCACACCTGGTCGGTCTGCTACAGCGACTCGCAGGGAGCTTCACGGTGCATCGACTACGCGCTGGCTTCGAGCCCCGAGTTCCGCCAGATGATGTCGAAGTATTCGCAGATCAGCCAATATCTTGAGCCACCCTTCCTCATTGAGTACGCCGCAAAGTCGACACAGGATTCTGCGGCCGACGAATTGGAAGGCACGGAGTTCGAAGAAGGCCAGACTCCACCAAAGGTGAAGGCAGAAGCCAAGGCTGCACGACGCGGATCGCGCATCGCGCACGAACCGGTGGAGAAACAAACCGCCCGGGAGTTGTTTGCCTACATCGTCGAGCAGGGCAAGAAGGAATACGATGTACAGCGCTACAAGGGACTGGGGGAAATGACTGCGCCGCAGCTTTGGGAAACCACGATGGATCCCGAACGACGCACCTTGCTTCAGGTCAAGCTTGAAGATATCGCGGAGACCGAAACCATCTTCACCACGCTGATGGGCGAAGACGTTGAAGCACGTCGCAAGTTCATTGAAGACAATGCACTCGACGTCAAAAACCTGGACATCTAAAGATAATACCGGCGGCGGTGGTGGTCCTCCACCACCACCACCGCCACACCACCATCATTTAGTGTCCAATGCTTTTTTAACTTCAAGAGAGGCGAACTCCGATGAGTTCGCCTCTAGCTTTTGCATCTCCTCGTTGTTGTCGCTGCATCCGACCGTCGGTGGTGGCGAAAGCGAGCTTCTGGCTCTCGCCCTGACGATGCGGTTGTAACAGCCATCCGAGCAAGTTTCCAGGACTCGATCCCCATTCAACGTACCTATCAGGCACAAATGGCAATTTCTTTTCTTGCAAATGCTCCTATGAATAAGAGAAATGGACAATTCAATCATTGAAATGTAAATTCTCCACGGTGGCGGATTTATGAGTCTCCGACTCAAGTCTGGGTTTTCCTTAACTGGTTGTCTTCTGCGTGAGAGAATAGGCAATTGTCATGAACCTGGAAATCTGTGTCGATTCGGTTGAATCGGCGATCGCTGCGGCTAAAGGCGGAGCGAGGCGCATAGAACTGTGTAGTGCACTCAGCGAAGGCGGCATCACGCCGAGCGCAGGACTCGTCAGCGCTGTTCGCGCCGCAGTAAGTATCGAGGTCTTCGTCATCATCCGCCCCCGGGGTGGCAACTTTGTGTATTCCAACTATGAGCTGGAGGTTATGCACAAGGACATTCTGGAGGCGAAAGCGCGCAAGGTAGACGGCGTGGTTATAGGCATTCTGACCGAGGCCGGAAATGTTGACGTTCCTCGCGTGCGCGATCTTATTGGAATCGCGCGGCCGCTCCAGGTCACATTTCACCGCGCCTTTGACTTCTCCACAGATTTGGATCGAGCGCTAGAAGATGTGATTGCCTGCGGTGCCGACCGCATCCTTACCTCTGGCGGCAAGCCCGATGCTCTGCGTGGCGCAGCAAGGATTGCGCAGTTACAAAAAAAAGCTGGCGAGCGCATCGGGATCATGGCCGGCGGCGGCATCCGCGCTTCCAATGTCAGGGCCGTTGCGTTAAAGACGGGCGTACGCGAAATCCACACCTCGCTGAGTAAGGATGTTGAAGGGAGTCCTTCCGATGGATGTGCGGAGTTCGAAACCCGGCAAAACGGCCACAAAAGCTTTCGCGTACTCGAAAACGATGTGCGTGCCTTCAAGTCCGCGCTGGACGCGATCGCTTGTGGCCGACTCAAGCAAGATGGAGCACATGAGCCCTGCGGTCATTTGCCCCTCGAGTGATTCGATCTGCTGATTAGCGACAACGGGATTTCGCAAGAAGATAGCAGCGCCTTCACCGCAGCCGATGTGAAGATCATGGCCGTCTAGTCACATGCTGCAGAAATAACGTCATTGCCCTTCGCCATGGCTCCAGTCGTAGAGTTGAAATTCCCGGATGTGCGCCTCTGACGTGCTCGACAGGATGTTCAGCCGAACGCGGCGGGCCGTTACCGCAGGAAACTCATCAATCTTCTTGCGGCCGATGGCCTGCCCTTCCGCGTCCCGCTCGCTCCAGATCTCGATGGCGTATTTCTGAATGCGCTGGTCATCGATCAGCCACTCCATTGTGAGTGCATGGTCGAATGTGACGGTCTTGACGCAGCTGTCTCAGCGCAACCCGAACGTCTTGCAAGATGTCAACCATTCGTTCTCCATATCGCGAAGAAATTGTAAGAACCGAACCTGAGTCTCCACATGAAATTGGCCGCGCGCCTTGGGTTTGTAGTTCGTCCGAGCCGACCTCCGATTCGAATCCCGCATTCTGTGATCGTAGAGGTATTGGCCGCTGTGCGTCATCAGAAGATCTAATCTTTCCGAATCAGCGAAAGTGCACTTCAACCTCCTACTTTCAGTTTTTCGGTCACCTGGTATTCCTATGCCGTTTCAAAGCATTCGGTGGTAGCCTTCCCATGGACTAAAAACAGAGGAGAAATCCGTGCGTACTTCTTTGCTTCACTTTGCCGCAGTCGGGATCGTAGTTGGGTTAACAATCGGAATTTCAGCACAAGAGCCCCAGCAACAGGCTCTGTCGCATGCGCTGGAACCACCTCTGGCGCCGGCCACAGCAGGGCCAACAACGCAACATTTGCCCTCGGAAGCAGCCGACAATCCGGTTGCCGATCCCAAGGCCGAAGTCGTCCTTGGCAATGTACGGTTTACCGTCCTCACACCTGAACTGATTCGGATGGAGTGGGCTGCGGACGGAAAGTTTGAGAATCACGCTTCATTCGTCTTCATTAATCGCCGTTTGCCCGTGCCGAAGTTTGAAGCAACAGAGCTTGGGGCCGGCAATGCGCAGGCTGTGACCATCAAGACAAGTGCCCTGACGCTTCATTACTCGGCCTCAGGCGACGGCAAGTTCACACCGGATAATCTTTCCATCGAGCTTACCGTCGACGGCAAACCGGTGACCTGGCACCCCGGTCTGACAGACGATGAAAACCTGCAAGGCACAACACGGACACTCGACGGCGCGCTCGGGTCGAAGACACGCGAGCCTATCGAGCACGGTCTCGTGTCCCGTTCAGGGTGGGCACTGGTCGACGACTCAACACGGCCGCTGTTCGATTCTGCAAATTTCACATTCAGCGAGGGCGAAAAGAGTCCGTGGCCATGGGTCATGGAGCGGCCAGCCGGCGAGCGCCAGGACTGGTACTTCTTTGGCTATGGACATGACTACCGCAAGGCGCTGGGCGATTACGTCCGCGTGGCCGGGCGCATTCCTCTTCCGCCGCGATTTGCATTCGGAACCTGGTGGTCGCGCTACTGGGATTACAGCGACCAGGAAATTGAAGAGATCATTCGAGGGTTCCACGAGAACTCAACGCCGCTGGACGTTTTCGTAATCGATATGGGTTGGCACAAGAGCCGAGAGCAACTCCAGGCCATGGGGGAAGGAGGCAAAAATGGCATGGATCAGTCCAATCATTCTCTGGGATGGAGCGGTTACACGTGGAACGATGTGTTGTTCCCCTACCCGCAACTGTTTCTCGATCGCCTGCACGCCGATCACCTGAAGACCAGCCTGAACCTGCACCCGGCTTCGGGCATTCAGCCGTGGGAGGAAGCGTACCCTGCGATGGCCAAGGCCATGGGCATTGATCCGGCAACCAAACAATACGTTCCGTACGACATCACGAACAAAAAGTTTGCTGAGAACTACTTCAATCTGGTGCTTCACCCACTCGAAAAACAAGGCATCGATTTCTGGTGGCTCGACTGGCAACAGGAACAAAACACGAAGATGGCTGGTGTAACTCCGACATGGTGGATCAATTACGTACACTTCACTGACCAGGAGCGCGAGGGCAAGCGCCCCATTCTCTTCCATCGCTGGGGCGGCCTCGGCAACCATCGCTACCAGATCGGATTTTCCGGCGACACCGTTTCGGTGTGGGATTCACTGGCATTCCAGCCATGGTTCACTGCTACGGCGGCCAATGTGGGTTATGCCTACTGGAGCCACGATATCGGAGGACACATGCCCGGCGCAGTGGATCCTGAGCTATTTACACGCTGGGTGGAGTTCGGCGCGTTCAGTCCCATTCTGCGCACCCACACTACGAAGAATCCTGAATCAGAGCGCCGCATCTGGGCCTATCCCGAGCCGTTCTCGTCCATTCTTCGTGCAACCTTCCAGTTGCGCTATGCGATGCAGCCCTACATCTACACCGAGGCTCGCCGTACGTACGACACCGGCATCGCGTTTCTGCGGCCGCTCTACTACGACTGGCCCGAAGCCAACGAAGCCTACGACAACAAGGATGAATATCTCTTCGGAGACGAGATGGTGGTCGCTCCGGTCGTAACGCCGGGAGACAAGGTGTCGGGCCTGGCAACGGAGAAGGTCTGGCTGCCCAAGGGTGAGTGGATCGAGTGGCCGACGGGTAAGCATTTCACAGGGCCAACCTCGGCTGATCGCAGCTTCTCGGTGGAGCAGACGCCGGTGTATCTAAAAGCCGGAGCCATCGTTCCGATGCAACCGGAGATGAGCTACACAGGTGAGAAGCCTGTGGATCCGCTCATCGTGAATGTGTGGCCACTGAACCCCGGCGCAAGTTCCAGCTACACGCTGTATGAAGATTCCGGTGTGGCTGAGCAGTATCAGCACAACGTTTTCACTCGCATGCCCATCAAGGCCACTCAAAGCGGCGATACACTGCGTGTTGAGATCGGACCGGTCGAAGGCAGCTTCCCGGGCATGCTCAAAACGCGCGGTTACACGTTGAAGCTTCCCGCGGACTGGCCGCCTGCATCCGTCACAGTCGATGGAGTTGCGGTGAAGCAGGCAGGACCAACTGGCAAGGGCGGTTGGAGCTTCGAAGGCAACTCGCTCACCACCATCATTCCGGTTGCAACCGTGAGCACCGCGTCGAAGGTCACGATCGAAGTCCGCCGCGCTGCCGGCCTCACCGCTCGCCGCGGCGAACTCGACGGCTTCAACGGTGCCATGGCGCGTCTGCGCGAAACCTACAACGCACTAAATATGACCCCGCCCGTCGCTGCCCCGCCAGACATCCTGATCGATGCGATGCAGACGGGCGATCGCATGGGCTATCATCCCGAATTGGCACCGAAAGAGATTGCACACTTCCACGAGGTGCTGCCGAAGGCACAGGACGCAGTCAACAAGCTGATTGCAGATGGCCTGAAGCGTCTGGATGAGTATGCCCAGCGTCCGCCGCGACGTGACATGGGAGCGATCGACATGCAAGCTGAGAAACAGAAACGTGTCGACGCGCTCGGCCGGGCTGAAAAGCTTGTAGCCGAAACAGAAAAATAACAACGGAGGCAAAAGCATCGGGACCATCGACTGGCAAAGTCCGTGGTCCCCGATGCTTTTGCGCAATATGGCGGGCCGCACCTCTCGGTGAAACACGCTATCGCTTTATCCGTGTTGTTCGCCAGAGCAGCAAGACCCTTCCTTGGCTGTTTTGGGCTCTTCCCAATGCGCTGCGGAATCGACAAAGTAGCCGCCATCATACCTGTCGTGGTGACGGACCCAAGCCATCGAGAAGGCCAATCCGCCTTCGTCCCGTCCCTTCGGCACAAGATCGAGGAAGTTATAAGTACCGACCAGGATGTCGAGCCCACGCGCATAGGTGGAATAGGTGTGATAGATCTCGCCGTCACTGTCCTTGAAGAAGACGCTCGCACCAGGCCGCTCCTCGCTTGGGAACTGCGTCACAGCGTAGTTGTAATCGACCATCCCCGTCCCCCGCTCGGCTGCCGTCGCCGAAACATGGTAGTCGTAATTGAAATCCGATCCGAACGACGACGCCCAGTGAAATTTCCATCCCATGCGTTTCTTAAATGAATCAATCTCCACATACGGAGCGCGCGAAACAACAGCCAGGGTCACATCGCGATGTGCAAGGTGAATCGTCATGCCATCGAAATGGTCGGAAAGGTAAGAACAGCTGGGACAACCCGCCGCCCAGCCGGGACCCAACATGAAGTGATAAATGACGAGCTGACTGCGCCCGTCAAACAAATCGGTAAGTGTTTCTTTCCCGCGCGGCCCTTCAAATACGTAGTTCTTCTCAACCTTTTCGCAGGGCAGTTCGCGGCGCTGCCGGCTGAGCTCATCGCGCAGATGGGTAAACTCTTTTTCTTTCGCGAGGAATTGCTTGCGGGCTTCAATCCATTCGCTGTGCGACACCACTTTTGCCAGCTTGGGGACCGTTGTCATCGTAGCCATGTTGAACCTCCTTCGTTTCGGTGTCCTGAGTGAGATGTTTTCGATCTGACTTGCGCAGCAGCTTACCGGTCACCAGCGCTGCGAGGCCGCCGCTGCTAGTGGCGCCGGCCGCTACAACTGCCGCAGTTGCAAGACAAAACGGGCACATAAGATACTCCTGGACGAGCAGAATCAAGCCCTTTGCATGAACAACGGCGGCTCATCGGCACTCGGTCCCCAGCTTGCGGGCACCGAGAGATTCAAGAGGCGCAGATAAACGCTCAATTGTCCGCGATGCTGGTACACGTGGCTGAACATGACGTCGCGCAGAAACTGCGCACGTGGCTGCGCAATCACTTCCTTGCCGCCGGCGATCAGCCGCCAGGTCTCAGCCATTTCTGCATCGCCGATTGTGGGCAGGATCTCCCGGACGACACCAACGCCTTCATCAAAGACGTGCAGAATCTCCTGGCAGCCCCCGGGTTGCGGGAACCTCGGAAAATCCGGCGCCTGCGCGGGATTGGTTTGCACAAAGCGGACCACGCCGCCCTGCGTAGAGGCAATGTGAATAGCCAGTTGGCCCGCGGTCATGGATTTCTCATGCGGCTTCCAGGTGAGCTTATCTTTCGGAAGCCGTTCGAGGAACCGGCGCGTAATGGGTGCCTGGGTTTCAAACTCCGCAAGCATAGCCTGCGCAATTGAGTCCGCGATAAGCGTTTGGGTAATCGACATGGGACCTCCTTGTGTCCTGGGGGAGAAAATCAGATTTTCTGTTTAGTTCCACCTATTTTGCGTGCGACCCTTCCGCGCGCTCGCGAACCTTTCCGTGAATGTAGCTCCAGCCGCCGACGACGCCCTTCCGGTGATCTTCCTGCACCAGGCCAAAGCCGGAGTGACGGAACTTGATAAGCGTTCCCCCGGGCTCTTCGCTCAGCCTGTATTGCACGTTGTTGGCAACTGGGTGCGACATCATCAGAGGTCCGCAGAATTCCAGCAGCGTCGGCCGTTTGATGGCCTGCACGTGCGCCCAAAAGTGCCCGTTGTCGGATCCGAGATCACGATACCAGCGCCCTCCGGGCCATGCCTCGAGCACCATCGGCATTGTGCGGTCGTCGCCTACTTCGTTTCCGGGACCAAGTTGTTCCAGCAGCGCGGCGAAGGTGTCCTCCAACGACGCGTGCACATGAATCTCCTGCTCCACGAGCAGCGTGAGATCCTCAATACCTGTTGCAGCATTCACGATCATTGATCCTCCTTGGGATTTACAGGTTTTTCTGCCGCAGACGCTTTGTCTGCAGCGAGCTTTTCGGCCCGTTCTTTCACGCGATTGAGCTGGTGCCTCCAATAGCGCTCGAATTCGGAAGTCCACGCGTGCAGCGGACGAATGCCATCCGCGTTGGTCTGATACAACTTCTGGCGTCCGTTGCAACGCATCCGTACCAGGCCCACCTCGCGCAGCACACGAAGATGCTTCGACACCGAGGGCTGGTCGACTCCTATGCTGGCCACAATCTCGTTCACCGAGTACTCACGCGCCGCCAGCAGTAGCAGGATTTCGCGCCGCCGCGGCTCTGCTACTGCATTGAACGCATCCGACGTTGTTGCCGCTCGAGCCATGATGAAATCAAATATATGCCAATATGGGAATATGTCAAGCATCACAAGGAGAAAATATTTATTTCCAAATGAAAGCGTTTGCAGCGTTCTTCCGAATCAATTACGATTCCGGCGTATGAAAAAGCCCTTTTATCTTCTTTCTGCAGCTCTCTTCGTTGCCTCTCCTCTTCTATTTGCCCAAGCTCCAACGCAGAATTCCGACCCCCTTGCGCCAACACAGGACGTGAAATCCGCTGAGCAAATCGATCGCGAGTGGCAGCAGTCGGTAAGCAAATACGACACCGAGCGCAAGCGCCTTCTCGCGGAAGCCGATCGACAGGCGAACGACGGCCCGTATCGGCCGGACTGGGCCACGCTCATCAAGTACCAGCAGCCGCAGTGGTACAAAGACGCGAAGTTCGGCATCTTCATCCACTGGGGTGTCTACTCCGTTCCCGCCGCCGAGAACGAGTGGTATCCCCGCAACATGTACGATCCCAAGAACGGTGCATACAAGAATTTCAAAGAGCACTATGCCAACGGCGACGATGCAAAGGGATATAAGGATCTGATTCCGTTGTTCCGCGCAGAAAAATTCAACGCCAGAGAATGGGCGCAGCTCTTCAAGGCCTCCGGCGCGCAGTATGTCGTCCCGGTGGCCGAACATCACGATGGATTCTCGATGTACGACTCTCACCTATCCGACTGGACGGTCGTCAAGATGGGGCCGAAGCGCGACACGCTGATGGAATTGGCGTCGGCGGTGCGCGCAGAGGGTCTGCATTTCGGACTGAGTTCGCACCGCGCCGAACACAATTTTTTCTACTCTTTTGGCCGCACCACCCGCTCCGATGTCAACGATCCGAAGTACGCTTCGCTCTACGGTCCGGCGCATCAGTGGTTCGCCGCACCCGGCGACGCACATGGCTTGGACGATGACTGGACGTGGGTAAGCGAGGCATGGACGCGCGACTGGCTGGCGCGCGACACCGAGCTGGTAGAGAAATACAAACCCGAAATCGTCTACTTCGACTGGTGGATCGGGCAGCCCAATTTCCGCCGCGCCGTCACGGAATTCACCGCCTTCTACTACAACTTCACCGCCGCCAACGGCTATACGGGCGTCATCGATTTTAAGGATTACTCGCTCAACTGGAAGTCCGGCACGCGCGATTTCGAGCGCGGCCAGCAAGACCACATCATCGCCGATCACTGGCAGACCGACACATCCATCAGTAATGCCTCCTGGGGATACATCGAGCACGACACTTTCAAATCGCCTGAGTTCCTCGTACACCAGCTCATCGACATCGTGAGCAAGAATGGCAATTTGCTGCTCAACTTTGGCCCGCGATCCGACGGTACGATTCCCGACCAGGTGCGCACCACCTTGCTCGAAATGGGCTCATGGCTCAAGGTAAATGGCGAAGCCATCTACGCAACCACACCATGGAAGACCTTTGGCGAAGGACCGACGCAAGTAAAGGGCGGCGCGTTTCACGACACTGACGTAAAACCGTACACCGCTGCAGATTTCCGCTTCACCGCGAAGGGAAACACAGTTTACGTCATAGGCATGGCCTGCCCGGCAGATGGAAAGGCGACGATTCACGCACTCGGCGGCGCTCACGAGGGCGCTTCCATTCAAATCAACGACGTGGAGTTGCTTGGCTCGGCTGACAAGGTCAGCTGGGCCCAGACCTCCGATGCGCTCAACGTAACGCTGCCCTCGAACGCCGCCTGCAAGTACGCATACACGCTGAAGCTGACAGGTGCCAAAAAATAGATCGGCGCCCGAACATGAAACGAGATCGTCGAGTTTTTCTGAAGTCGCTCGGAGCAGCGGGCGGGCTAATGCTGGGCCAATCGCGGCTGGCGTGGAGTGTCGCATCTTCAGGCCAGATTGCAGACATCGCTCACGATCCTCTTCGCCCTGAGTACCACCTGCTGCCGCCGCACAACTGGATGAACGACCCTAACGGCCCCATCTGGTGGAAGGGCCAGTACCACCTCTTCTATCAGCTCAATCCACATGCGGCAGTGTGGGGCGACATGCACTGGGGACACGCCATCAGCCCCGACATGGTGCACTGGAAACACCAGCCCATTGCGCTTGCGCCCACTCCCGGGGGAGCAGATAGCGAAGGTTGTTTCAGCGGGTCGGCAGTAGTCTTCGAGGGCAAGCCTACGTTCATCTACACGGGAGTGCAGAACGCGCTGCCGGCAGAAACGACGCTGCACGACGGCAACGATAAATTGCGCGAGACGCAGATGCTCGCCACCGCAGAAGACGACGACTTGCTCCACTGGAACAAGCTCGAACCGCCGATCATCGCGACTCCGCCTCCGGACATGTACGTCACCGGCTTTCGCGATCCGTGTCCCTGGCAGGAAGGCAACGAATGGTATCTCGGCATCGGTTCCGGCGAGCGAGGCATCGGAGGATGTGTCCTGCTTTATCGCTCGCACGATCTGCACCACTGGGAGTATCTGCACAAGCTGGTGCAGGGCAAACCAAATGGAAAGGTCGCCATCAATCCGTGCGACAGCGGCGAGATGTGGGAGTGCCCCGACTTCTTCGCAGTGAACGGCCGCCATTCCCTGCTCTATTCAACCGAGGACAAGGTCTTCTGGACCACCGGCGAATACGATACGCGCCACCATCGCTACATTCCCATGCGTACAGGCGTTCTCGATCACGGCGCCTACTACGCACCGAAGAGTTTTCTCGCCCCCGATGGAAGGCGGGTGCTGTGGGGATGGATCCGCGAGACGCGTCCAGAAGCGCAGTTCGCAGCGGCCGGATGGTCTGGCGCCATGGCGCTTCCTCGCGTACTTACCGTCAACCGCGAAGGCCAGCTCGAAATGAATCCCGCAGTCGAAGTTGAGAAACTGCGCGGTGTCGAGGAGACTTCGATCCTGAAAGTCGGCGCTCCCCTCAAGCAAATCCTGACCACGCTGCGCAGAGAACTTCACATCTCGTTAGGTGATGCGCAGCCCAAAATCTACGTTCGTCTGCTGACCAATGGCAAAACTGTTTGGGAACTCGTTATCGACACTCCTGCCAGTCTTGTCACCTGCGCCAACATCACCTTCGCCATGCCTCCCCAAATCAAGCCCGATGACGCGATTCGCATCTTCATCGATGGATCGGTGATTGAGGTGTTCATTGCAAGCCGTGATGCACTCACCAGTCGCGTATACGACGTGTCGCCGGATTCAACAGAACTGCAAGTCGAGTTTGTAAAGGGGCAGATTCTCAAACTCAGGCAGTGGCCGCTCCAGGCCATCTCGCCCGACAGGTTGACAACTTAGCAGTTTCCAGTTTTTCCGGCTCGCTCGAATATAGTGTGCGAAAGACCATCCCCGCCCCAGAGGACTCGCAATGACCCTTGATCGTCGAAGATTTCTAGCTGCCTGCAGCCGCGCCGGCATCACTTCTGCGTTGTTTCCAGGAGCCCTGTACACGCTTGTATCGCAGGCGCAGGAATCGCCGGACACTGACCAGTCAAAGCCTCCGAAGATCACGCCGGAGATGATCGACCAGGCTGCGATCATGGCCGGCATTGGACCCTTCACGGACGAACAAAAGAAAATGATGATCGATGGATTGATCGATCAGAACGGCTCTTTTAAGGCCATCCGTAAGTTGAAGCTGCCCAATTCCGTTGCACCTGCGTACGTGTTCCATCCGCTTCCGCCCTTGGATGAAACACAACGCGTAAACCAGGAGATAAACAGAGAACTCCCCTGGCAACCCGACTCCGATGTTGCCACACCACAGAGCCCAGAAGATTTGGCCTTCGCTACGGTAAGCGAACTCGCCAGCCTGCTGCACGCGCGCAAAATCTCTTCTCTCGCACTCACCCAGATGTACCTCGCCCGCCTCAAGCGCTACGACTCGAAGTTGCATTTTGTCATCACGCTCACAGAAGAGCGCGCCGTTGCCCAGGCAAAACAGGCCGACGCCGAAATCGCCGCAGGCAAGTATCGCGGACCGCTTCACGGAATTCCCTGGGGCGCAAAAGATCTACTCGCGGTGAAGGGTTACCCCACAACCTGGGGTGCAGGCGGATTTGAGCACCAGACCTTCGATGAAGACGCAACCGTGGTGAAGCGACTCGACGACGCTGGCGCGGTGCTGGTCGCAAAACTCACGCTCGGCGCGCTTGCCATGGGCGACAAGTGGTTCGGCGGACGCACTCGTAATCCGTGGAATCCAGCGCAAGGCTCGAGCGGATCTTCTGCGGGACCCGCCAGCGCCGTTGCTTCCGGATGTGTAGCCTTCGCCATCGGCTCCGAGACATTGGGCTCCATCAGTTCCCCATGTACGCGCTGTGGAACTACCGGTCTCCGCCCAACCTTCGGCTATGTGCCGCGCACGGGGGCCATGGCCCTCAGTTGGACGATGGACAAACTTGGTCCCATCGCCCGCTCTGCCGAAGACTGCGCACTCGTGCTGAACGTCATCCACGGCCCTGACGGACAGGATACGTCGGCCTACCCTGGACCATTTCGCTGGGGTCCCCACATGGACATCCATCCCTTCCGCATAGGCTACTTGAAGAGCGATTTCAACGAGCCGCCACCATTCAAACCGGAAACTCCGCCTCCGGGAGAAACTGATGAACAGAAGAAGGCTCGCGGAAAGCAGGAAGCCGAACGCAAATCTGCCCGCGCGCGCCGCGATTACGATCGTCGCTACGAACTCGCCACCCTCGACAAGCTTCGCGCCATGGGCATCAATCTGATTCCGGTGGAACTTCCCAAATTGCCTTATGGCGCGATGGTAGGTCTTCTCGGCGCAGAAGCCGCTGCGGCTTTCGACGACCTCACACTAAGCGGCCGTGACCGCCTGCTCACCGAGCAGGGTCCGGAAGATTGGCCCAATGAATTCCGTACAGCTCGCTTTTATCCAGCCGTCGAATACATCCAGGCCAATCGCGCGCGTACCCTCGCAATCCAGCAGGTATCAGCCCTCTTTGAAGTGGTTGACATAATTATTGCGTCCTCTGGCGGCCAGCAACTCCTGGCTACGAATCTTACCGGCCACCCAGCTCTAATCGTCCCCAACGGCTTGCGCGGAGACGATGCACCCAGGCCGCCAAAGATTGATGACGGCGACAATGATGATATCGGCGGCCCTGGCACGCCGGTTTCCATTACCTTCCTTGCCGGACTCTACCAGGACGCAAGGCTCGCAGCTTTCGCCCACGCATACCAACAGGCCACGGGTTTCAACAAGCTACGTCCGAAGCTGGATTGATTCGCAAGGGAACAGACAATACACTGGCATCCGTCTGATCACTTGTCGGATTCACCATCCCTGGTCACCGCGACTCCTGGTGCCACTGCCCATGTACCATTTCTGCATGGCGCTGGTTCAAGTCGACGCGGTCTCTAAGAACTATCCCCGTCGCGCAGGTCTCCGCACCGAATCGGACACGGTGGTCGAGGATATCTCATTTGAAATTGTCACTGGCGAGACCCTCGGCCTGGTCGGCGAATCCGGCTCGGGCAAAACCACAGTGGCACGCATGATCCTGGGTCTCGTTCAGCCCAGCAGCGGATCGATCCGCGTCGAAGGCATTGATATCGCGAAGGCCTCCAAGTACCAATTGAAAGCCCTTCGCCGCCAGATGCAGCCTGTCTTCCAGGACCCCTATGCCGCGCTCAATCCGCGAATGAAGGTGTTCGACATCATTACTGAGCCGTGGGCTATTCACGGCATTGATACCGGGACCTCTGCCGGCCGGCATGACAATCGCAGCACGCTTTTACGCATCCGTGCCAGCGAGCTTCTTCGGGAGGTCGGCCTCGATGATTCAGCGCTGCTCCGTCATCCACACGAATTCTCCGGCGGACAGCGACAGCGCATCAACATCGCGCGCGCGCTTGCGTTGCGGCCCAGGCTGCTGATTCTGGATGAGCCGGTCTCGGCGCTCGACGTCAGCGTAGGCGCGCAGATCATCAACTTATTGCGCTCGCTGCAACGGGATCACGGCCTCACTTACCTTTTCATTTCCCACTCGATGCCGCTGGTGCGCTATCTCAGCACGCGAATCGCAGTGATGGAGCACGGCCAGCTAATCGAGATTGGCGAAGCTGTGCAGCTGTGCGCTCAACCACGGGAAGCTTATACCCGCAAACTCCTGGCGGCCACGCCGGAACTCCCCATTGGCGCAGCCTGATCCGTCAGTTTGATTGTGGCTTGGGCGCCGGCGAAGTCGTTGGTGTGCTCGTCGAAGGAGGCGTAGCCGCAGGGTTTGCAGGCGCGGCCGCGGGCGTTGGTGGTGCCGGATTCGCACGAGAATCCGGAGACTTAGACGCAGCTGGGTTTCCTGGAGTTCCCGGCGCTCACTGTGTCAAAGGATGCGGCATTATCCTCATTGGCTGGCCATTCGGGCCGGTCCCCATTCCCGGACGCGCCTGCGGAGGCGGCATGTCGCTCACATCCACAAGTTCTATATCAAAAATCAGGTCCGCCTTGGGCGGGATTCCCGGATTAGCCGCATTCGGTCCCGGCCGACCGCGCGAACCATACGCGAGTTGCCACGGGATGAACAGACGGCGCTTGCCGCCTACTTTCATACCCCCAAAGCCCTGGTCGAAGCCGGAGATCACCCGCCCGAATCCTTGTGGAAAGCTGATTGGTTCCCCGTCGTTCATCTTGGGCTTGCCGTCGGCATCGAGTTCAGGCTTGCCGTCTTTTCCCATCACCGGGGTTTTGTGATCGCGCGACGCGTCAAATTTGTGGCCATCGGATGCGAGCCATCCCGTGTAGTGGACCTTGTATATCTTGTTAGGCTCGGCCTCAGCCCCGGTGCCAATGTGGATGTCCTGATAGCGAAGGCTGAATGCAGTCTTCATAATTCCGCGCACTGGCGGTACACCGGGCGGCAACTTTACCCCACCCGCCGATGCAGCCGGCTTTGCAGCAGTTTTGGGAGCTACGGGTTTGGCCGGGGGTTGGGCCAGACAGGCGACAGCCGTCGCCGTTAGAAAAACACTCAAAATGAATTGTTTCATTGCGAAAAGACGCTCCGATTTGTTCTCATCGGGAGTGTAACAGGCCCTCCGTTCCCTTCCGGCAGCGGCCTGAAATCCTGAAATCTTATGGGGGCTTTATGCCCCCGCCGTTAGAGTGACGCATGGCCGAAACATTCTTTCGACTCCTTAATCTTTCATGGCTTCCCGCAGGCTCCTTTCTTGCCGGTGTTTTGAATTCGATTGCAGGCGGCGGATCGTTCCTGTCGCTTCCAGCTCTTTTTGCCAGTTCAGCCGCCTTCGGAGTGGGCGCCGTGGCAGTGCAGGCCACAAACACAGTAGCTTTATGGCCCGGCCAGTTGACCGGCCTTATCGCCTTCCGCAAGGAACTCCGCGAGTACCGCTGGGAACTGCTCCCCTTGGCGATTTCTTCGGGTGTGGGCGGCTGGATAGGTGGCTTCCTTCTACTCCGAACCGGAAACCGGATGTTCCGCGAATTGCTGCCATGGCTGCTGCTTTTTGCCGCGGTCATGTTTGTTCTCAGCTTCCCACTCGGCCGTTGGTTGCAGACCCTCTCCGGCGGAAAGCGGCACAGCAAGATGCTCATCGTGGGCATGGTCATCGTCAGCGTCTATGTCGGATACTTCGGCGCTGGCGGCGGCTTCCTTGTCATGGCGCTGTTTGGCCTGTGCGGCGTTCACGACATCCACGAGATGAATGCACTTAAGGTGCTGACGGCCGCGATTTCCATTGGTATTCCCGCAGTGTCCTTCATCCTCGCCGGACGTGTGGAGTGGCGTTTCTGCCTGGAGATGGCGATCCTGGCGGCACTCGGCGGCTACATCGGCGCGCATTACAGCCGCCTCATCAACCAGGCCATCATGCGTAGGACGGTCGCCGCTATCGGATTCATGACCGCGGCATACTTCTTCGTGGAGAACTACGCCCTGCACCCTGTGCGTTAGAGGACTCTCGGTCTGTACCAATCACGAATCCACTATAGCCAATTGCAGGCTATGCAAATCAATTTCCGGCCTTCGTCTCCGTGCCCTTCGCCATCGTATTCCAGTGCACATTGTCGGGGGAGAACTCCTGTGCGTAGTCAATGCGATCGGTTCCGGTGAAGACATTCACCACGTGAAAGTACATAGTGGTGTCGCCTTGCGTTACCTGCCAGGGAAACGTCCAGATGTTGCCAACGATCTGCAGCTTGCCTGAACCGGCAGCCTCGCCGCCTTGCGGGATCTGGTACGTGGTGTACATCTTCTCCTTGTCGTTGTAGGTGAAGACCAGCAGAACCTTCGATTCTCCGTCCACGAACTGATTGCAAGCCAGGTAGGCACCGCTCTTCCAGCAGTCATTTCGCAGCGTCTTGTCTTCCTTTCCCGCCTGGCTGTATGCCGTAGCAAAATGTTCGCCGTGGACCTTCCAGGTACCGGCGTACACCATCAGCGCATCAAGGCCCACCGACTGCTGCTGCGAAGCTTGTGCCGGCGGTTGCTGCGGATCCTGAGCAGCGCCCCCGAGCGCGCATAGCGCCATCATTCCTATCCAGATCGAAGAAGAAAAACTATGCATTGGAATTGAACCTCCGGCTCGACGTATGTAATGCGCGATTGAACACATCGTTACTGCTCAACTTCATTGCACCATGATGCCCGCCAGCAACGCGGTACGGGGCGCGAGGTGCTCCAACTCGATGGACTCATGGCTGGCGTGTGCGCCTTCGCCTACAGCTCCCATACCATCGAGCGTGGGTATTCCAAGAGCCGAAGTGAAGTTGCCATCGGACGCTCCCCCTGTAGAGGCCTCATCGAGCGCGAAGCCAAGTTCTGCAGCAAGAACACGGGCCTCTGCGAACAGCCGGACGGTACCGCGCGTCCGCTCCATCGGAGGCCGATTGAGGCCGCCCGTCACCTCGAGAGTGCAGCGCTTGTCTGCCGTTTTGAGCGATGCGAACTTGCGCTCGATGCGTGGGCTGTCGCTCATTCTGGCGATGCGCACGTCAACTTCAGCGAACGCCTCAGCGGGAATTACATTTGTCTTGGTGCCGCCGCCGGCTACTCCGACACTCACGGTAAGTCCGCGCCTGAGGTCAGTCCAGTCGCTTACGGTTTCGATGACGCGCCCAAGTTCCCGCAGTGCACTGGCGCCTTTCTCGTAATCGACGCCTGCGTGGGCGCCCACTCCGCGAATATCGATGCGCCAGTTGCCTGTACCTTTCCGCGCGGTCTTGTAGGCGAGGCCCTGCGCAGGTTCGAGCACAAAGACGGCGTAGCACTCGCGCGCCAGGCTTTCCGTGATGGGCCGTGAGACGGGGCTGCCGATCTCTTCATCGCTGTTGAGCAGCAAGACGATCTCGCGGTTCAGCAAGTCTGCTTCGCCAAGCATCTCGACAGCAGTGAGGGCCATGGCAATGCCCACCTTCATGTCCAATGTGCCCGGGCCCCAGAGACGCCCATCGGCAACCCGGCACGGCATGTGCCGCAATGTGCCGACGGGCCACACCGTGTCGAGATGGCCAAGAAGCAGAACCGGCTTCTGCCCGCTGCCCTTACGCGGGCCGAATCGTATTTCCAGAACATCGCCATGGCTGCGTTGCCGGTGGCGCTTGATGCGTCCGCCGAGCCCGCGTGCGGCCTCAGTTGCAATCACCACACAGGCGTCAACCGCCGCTTTGCTATCGGACGGCGACTCCGCTAGAACCAGTTTGCGCGCAAGGGCAAGCAGCGCGAGTTCCTTGCGCCGCGCACCCGCCAGCAGCGCTCGCATGGGAACAGCGAGGTCGAGGACTTCAGATGATTGTGACTTCACCACTCCTAAGTTTAGTGGCCGGCCAGCCCCCTGGCAGTCGAAACTTTACTGTTCAAGAATCTTGGGCATCAAACTCGATAGTTCATATGCAGAGATTTGAGCGTGCAATCAGGCAAGCTCGGCACCGTTGAATACGGTATCATCGAGCAATCTTTTCGGTTCATGATTCTGACCGAAAATGACCCATACTCCTGATGCATCTCCACACTCGACTTCGCCAACTCACGTTTATCTTTCTCTTCGCGCTGGCATCTTCGCAGCTTGACGCTCAGACGTCGCCCAATGCTGCCCGCGCCGTCACGGTGCACGCCAAAAACGGCGTTGAACTCAAAGCCACCATCAACGGCCAAGGCCCCTTTGACGCCATCTTCGACACCGGCTCGGGAAACCTTATGACGGCAAGTCTGGCCAGGCGTCTCGGACTCAAACTCGAGGGCTCCGCCACCATCAATGCCGCCGGGGGCCTTGTCCCTGCGAAGCTTGTGAAGGTCGCAGCGGTCAACATTGGCGGCCTTACCATGTCCGATCAATGGTTCGCCGTGGTCGACGTTCCGGTCACCCAGGGTCAGGACGGTATTTTCGTCGGCGATCTGCTGCTACAGAATCTGCCCATCCGGGTCGATTTTGAGAGGCAGGAGATCACCTTCTATTCCAAACAGGGCTTTGAATACTCTGGAAAAGGGACAGGCGTACCCATCCACTCGAAGGACGGCACTCTGCTGGCGGACGCCACCGTCGACGGAATCGACGGCCTATTCGGAATCGACACAGGCGACATGTACTCCCTGTCGCTCTACGCCCCATTTGTGACGCGGCATAAACTTGTGCAGCACTATGGCGCGAAGATTCAAGGCTACGCGGGCGAAGGATACGGCGGCGCCGATCGAGGTTTCTTTACGCGCGCAGACACGCTGCTGCTGGGGCGAGAAGAGGTGATCCGGCCGGTCACCGTTCTTTCCACCGACACATTAGGCGCGGAGTCCTCCACCACCGTTGCCGGTAACATTGGACTTCATGTTCTGCGTCAATTCACCGTGATCTTCGATGGTCCTCACGGGAAGATGTACCTTGAGAAAAACGCCAACTATGGCAAGCCAGACATCTTCAACCGCGCTGGACTCATGCTGAATTACGATCCCGATAATCTGAAAATAATGACCGTCGTTCCCGGCAGCCCGGGAGCAAAAGCGGGCTTGAAAGAGCAAGATGTAATTACGCAGATCGAAGGGAAACCACCGACCGACGACACAATGCAGAGCGCATTCACACAGCCCGTCGGAACCGCTCTGCACCTGAGCGTGCGCCGTGGAACACAAACACGCAAGGTTTCTCTCGTCCTGAAGAACGTTCTTTAGAGCCATGGATGTATCCTTGCGGCTGAGAGAGCGGGTTTCGTTTCGGTGGTCATTGCGACGCAGCTTGAACGGATGCCAAACTCGCTTTTGAGTAAAGGACCAAACTCGCGATGCATTATTTGTTGTTCTACGAAGCCGCCGACGACTACGTCGCCCGACGCGCCGAATTCCGCAACGTTCGCCTCAAGATGGGCTGGGAGGCTGCCGAACGCGGCGAACTCATCCTCGGCGGCGCGTTGGCGAATCCGGTGGACGGCGCTGTCCTGGTCTTCAAGGGCGACTCGCCTGAAGTGGCCGAGAAGTTCGCGAAGGCCGACCCCTATGTCACCAGCGGCATCGTGAAACGCTGGTACGTCCGCGAGTGGACCACAGTAGTCGGCGATATCGCCGCCAATCCCAAACGCCCGACCTGACCGCCTCCACTTTGCTAATCGATTAGGGTCGCTGGATTGGCTGGGGGCGCGGAATTCCGGTAAACTCCTTCGAGACGCTTAACCGGAACCGATTGAAAATCTGCTATGGACATACCTGCGGCACGGAACAATGACGTACCTTCGGCATCAACCAAAGACTGCAGATCGACGGAAATTTTCGGTTCCGGGGAAATGGCCGATTTAACACGCGCCTTTCCCTGGCGCGGTACGTCTGTCGGGCCCGTTGATGAGTGGCCAGACACGCTGCTCATCATGGTCAATACGATATTGACCTCGAGGCATCCGATGTTTCTCTGGTGGGGCGATGACCTCATCCAGTTCTACAACGACGCCTATCGGCCCAGCATTCGCGAAGACAAGCATCCGCATGCGCTTGGTCAGCCGGGGAGAGAGTGCTGGCAGGAGATCTGGCACATTATCGGGCCGCAGATCGACGCTGTGATGACGCGCGGCGAGGCCACCTGGCATGAGAATCAGCTCGTGCCGATCTTCCGCAATGGCAGGCTGGAAGACGTTTACTGGACGTACGGCTACAGCCCGGTTCGCGACACAACGGGTAAAATTCGCGGGACGCTTGTCGTCTGCACTGAAACCACAGAAAGCATACTGGCCAAGAAACAACTGGAGCGTGAAAGCCAACGGCTCGCAGAGTTGTTCCAGCAGGCTCCCGCCTTTTTTGCAGCCCTCGGCGGACCGGAGCATCGATTCGAGTTACTGAATGGCCCATATCAAGATCTGATCGGCAGACGCAACCTGGTAGGCAAAACCGTCCAGGAGGCGGTTCCCGAAGCGCTCGAGCAAGGTTTTGTGGACCTGCTTGACCGGGTGTATCAAACTGGAGAGCCCTTTGTCGGGCGTAGCATGCCTATTCAATTGGCACGCAACAAGACGCAGGCTCTCGATTTGCGCTATCTGGATTTTGTGTATCAGCCACGGCGCGATGCGGATGGGAATATCTCAGGCATCATTGTGCTCGGCATCGACGTCACCGAAAGCAGACGCGCCGAGCAACTGCTGCTGCAATCTGAAAAGTTGAACGCCGTAGGCAGGCTAGCCAGTTCCATCGCCCACGAAATCAACAACCCGCTCGCAGCAGTCACAAACCTCATCTATCTTGCGCAGCATTCCGCGGTTGAGCCCGAGGCCCAGCGCTATCTGGCCAGCGCCGAGGTTGAACTCCGTCGAGTCTCAGCCATTGCCAACCAGACTCTGCGCTTCCACCGGCAATCGACCAATCCAAAGCAAGTCACAGGCGCGGAGTTGATTGATGCGACGGTGCCGCTTTACCAGGGCCGATTGCAAAATGCCCATGTCAGCGTGGAGAGACGAGACCGCGGAAGCCGCCCCGTCACTTGCTTTGAGGGCGAGGTCCTGCAGGTTTTAAGCAATCTCATTGGCAATGCAATCGATGCAATGATTCCCAGGAGTGGAGGACGTCTGCTGATCCGCAGCAGAGAGGGCACGGATTGGAAGACCGGGAGAAGAGGATTCATCCTGACGGTCGCTGATACCGGTTGCGGCATGTCCTCGCACACGCTGACACGTATCTTTGAGCCGTTCTTCACAACCAAAGGCCAAAAAGGAAATGGGATCGGACTTTGGATCAGCCGCGGAATCGTCGATCGGCATCGCGGTGTTCTCGCGGTCCGCTCGCGCTATTCGGCGGAACGCTCAGGCACGGTATTTGCACTCTTCCTGCCGTTCAACGCGACCCTACCCGAATGATTGCGCTCCAGCCTACTCTTCTTCCGGCAAGACGACGAATGGCGTGAGGGCAAGCGGAATGCTGAATCCACCGTGTGGACCTGCGGCCGCTGCAGCTTGCCACGCAGGCGATTGCAGTTCCGGCATCGGTTTTGCTTCGAAGAGCCTCTTGCACTGGCGGGCGGTCCATCGCGCCCAGCTCTTCGATTTCTTCCTTCGCGCGCTATCAGTCGAGATGCCCGTGCCTGCGTACATCTGCCGGTAGAGCTTTGAGAGGAAGATAAACGCGATCCGCGCGCGCAGATTCGGCGTGCACGCCGAGCGTTGCCAGATGGCACTCCAGTTGTAGAACCTGTCCCACACCTTCTGGGTGCGCTCACGAATCTCATCGGAACTCATCGACGGGTGCGGGGTAAACATCTTGGGGCGCACTTCAGTTGGAATAAGCCAGTAACGCGTAATGGGTACATCGCCCACCAGGGTCGGATGCGTGGACTGCTCTTTCTCCCACCGGCCAAAATCGACCGTCCCGGGAAACGGCGTCATCATCACAAACTGTGCAAACGTGACTCCCGCTTTCAGCGCCATCTCCACCGTCGCGTCGAACGTTGCGGGCTTATCGGTCGGCAGCCCGAAGATGAACGAGCCAAGCACGTGAACTCCATGCTTCTTGAATGTCTGCAACTGCTTTGCCAGCGCATCGCCCGAGTAGTTCCAATCCTTAAAGACGGCCTTCAGACCTTCAGGCGTTACGGCCTCAACTCCGACCAGTGCGCCCTTGATATTGGCTTTGTGCATGGCGTCGAGGTAGTCGCCGTCTTCGCCCGCTTCCATCGTGATCTGGGTGAAGAACACCATGTCTTTAGGTAGTTTGGCCAGCTCTTCCATCAACTGAAAACGTTCATTGCGAATCGTCGTCAGCTCTTCGACCTTGGCGAAGTTCTTTTGCTCCCGCGCCAGTCGCAGATCGGTAAGCGTAACGGGATAAAAGTTGTCATCGGCCAGCGCAATAAACCGGAAGCCAAGCCGTCGAAGGCTGATGATCTCATCAATCACTTTTTGGAACGACCGCTGCCGCGGCTTTTGTCCATCCGTGCGCCAGACGCTGCAGAAGGAACAGTGCTTTGGGCAGCCGCGAATGGTTTGCACCGAGGCCCACATGTATTTATCCGGCTGCATCAGGTCCCATCGGGCCGCGAGGAATTGCGTGCCTTCAATCCGGCCACCGTCATACACGCGCTCGGGCGCGCCGGATATGCAATCCACCACTGCCCTGCCCCAGGCGATGTCGCCATCGCCCTTCACCACGGCGTGCGCCTCCCCGCGCTCCAGCGCTTCCTCAGGGAAAAGCGTAGCGTGAATTCCGCCATACACCACCCAGGCGCCTCGCGCCCGCGCCATGCGTCCGACTTGATAGCCGCGCAGAGCATTGCCGGTATGCACACTGATGCCGACGATATCGCCCGGCTGAATGCTCTCCGGCACAATCTGCTCGAGTGACTCGTCTACCAGGATGGGAGTTCCGGCCGTCTCCGGGGTTGCCGCTGCAAGAACAAATAGCCATCGGGGTGTGATGACAGCCGTGCCAAAGGAATTGTCGCTGGGGTTGACCAGATGAACGCGCGTAGGCCCTGCCTTTCGGTGTACAGTTCCGTCGCAATTGGAATGATCAGCGAAGATTGAGGCTATCGCCGATGCGAGAAACCGCACTCTGGCAGGGAACGAGGCGTCAGTGGCCTGCTGTGTCGTTTATCATACACAGCACAGGCCACTCCGACGAGGTCAATCAGTCGCCGTCCCCAAGAACCGGCCGGGCCAAGTTGGAAGCCGCTCCTGAAGAACTACCCGAAGTAGCTCAATCGAAAGTCATTTGGACAACATTTCCCCGAAGGCAAATTATTTAGCCGACCCCACTCTCCTGTACACTGAAGTGTTCACTCGTCATGCAAAACAGATATCCAATCGGCATCCTCGGCGCAACCGGAATGGTCGGCCAGCGTTTCATTCAACTTCTCGAAGATCATCCCTGGTTCGAGATCACCTGGCTGGCAGCGAGCGACCGCTCCAGCGGCAAGCTTTATGGGGAGGCGGCCAAGTGGCGCCTCGACACCCCGCTGCCCGAGCGCATCGCGCGCATGACTGTTTCGCCGGCCGAACCGGAAGGCGCACCGAAGATTATCTTCGCCGCGCTCGACGCCGCCATCGCCCGCGAAATGGAGCCGAAATTCGCCAATGCCGGCTGTGCGGTCGTTTCAAACTCCAGCGCCTACCGCATGTCGCCCAATGTTCCCCTTGTCATTCCCGAGATCAACGCAGACCACCTGCACCTGATCGAAGAGCAACCTTCGCGCCGCGAATCGGGCGGCTACATGGTCACCAATCCCAACTGCTCAACGATCGGTCTTGTGATGGCCCTCAAGCCCCTCGAAGAACGTTTCGGCATCGAGCAGATCTTCGTCACTACGATGCAGGCCGTCTCGGGTGCCGGCTATCCCGGTGTGCCGTCGATGGACATCCTCGGCAACGTCATTCCCTACATCGGCAGCGAAGAAGAAAAAATGGAAGCCGAGACGCTGAAACTGCTTGGCCATCTCGATGGCAATCACGTCACACCGCTCCCTGCAAAGATCAGCGCGCATTGCAACCGAGTCGCAGTGGAAGACGGCCACACCGAAAGCGTCTCCATCAAGCTGGGCAACAAGCTCGGCCGGCCCGTAACCCATGAAGACATCCTCGCCGCTTGGTCGGAGTTCAAGCCGCTCGCTGGTCAAAAGTTGCCCATGGCGCCCGAGCAACCGGTAGAGTTCGCACCGCAGCCGGACCGCCCGCAGCCTCGCCTCGATCGCAATCGGGGACGTGGTATGGCCGTAACGGCCGGACGCCTGCGGCCCTGCGGCCTGCTCGACTGGAAATTCACTGTGCTTTCGCACAACACCATTCGCGGAGCCGCTGGCGCCGCCATCCTCAACGCAGAGCTGCTCGCAAGTTTAGGCAAGTTGGAACCAGTGGCCGAAACCGCCGACCGCGCCTAGAAACGAAACGTTTGTATCAGGGCACGACTCGGGATGCCCGCTGGGTCGTGTTCCGGCAGCATCGGGAAGAAAGTGGGGCTTTAGCCCCTGAGGTCGGAACAAACAACGCATGAGCCTGGTTGTGATGAAATTCGGCGGCACCTCGGTGGAAGACCCGACCGCCATCAACCGCACCGCCTCCATCGTCGCGGGCCGCGTAGCTGCCGGCAAGCAGACTGTCGTCGTTGTCAGCGCCATGGCCAAGGTCACCGACCAGTTGCTGCGCGCTGCAGCAGCAGCCGCCAAAGGCGATCGCACCGGCGCACTCGCCATCAGTTCCCGTCTTCGTGCCCGCCACCGCGACACCGCCTGTGCGCTCATCAAGACGCCCGCGGACTCGGCTGCGCTCTGTAATCTGATCGAGCAGAAGTTCGACTCGCTCGACGAGATCCTGCGCGGACTGGCCGCCATTCTCGAACTCACGCCGCGCATCTCTGACCTGGTTGTGAGCTACGGCGAGCGCCTCTCCAGCCGCATCATCGCTGGAGCCTTTGCCGAGCGCGGCATCAACGCTTCGCACATTGACGCGCGCGAAGTCATCATCACGGACTCGCAATTCAGCAAAGCCGTGCCACTCGACGTGCTCATCGAGAAACGCGCCTCCGAACACCTGCGTCCCTTGCTCGACCAGGCCAGGGTGCCCGTGATGGGCGGATTCATCGCCTCAAACGAAGCTGGCATCACCACCACGCTTGGCCGAGGCGGTTCCGACTTCACCGCTGCGCTTCTGGGCGGAGCGCTCGCCGCAGACGCCATTGAGATCTGGACCGATGTAGACGGCATTATGACCAGTGATCCGCGCGTCTGCCCCGACGCCCTGCGCGTCAAGGTCATCAGCTTTGAAGAAGCCGCCGAGCTCGCCTACTTCGGCGCCAAGGTCCTGCATCCGGCCACCATCCTGCCCGCAGTTCGCAAAAACATCCCGGTGCTGGTTCTCAACAGCAGGAACCCGTCCAACGAAGGCACCCGCATCATCTCTATCGCGCCCCATTGCAGCAGCCCTTTCAAGTCCATCGCGGTCAAGAAGAAGCTTTCGATTATCGATGTGGTGGCCAGCCGCATGCTGATGACGCATGGCTATCTCAAGGCTATCTTCGACATCTTCGACAAGCATCAATGCCCAGTCGACATGGTTTCAACCAGCGAGGTTTCCGTCTCCCTCACCGTCGATTCCAATGACAAGCTACCTCTCATCGCTGCCGACCTGAGCCAGCTTGCCGACGTGAAATACGAAGGCAAGAAGGCCCTCGTCTGTCTGGTCGGCGAAGACATTCGCGGGCAGAGCGGCATGGCCGCCCAGGTCTTTGGCGCCATCAAGCACGTGAATGTACGCATGATTTCCCAGGGCGCCAGCGAAATCAACATGAGCTTCATGATCGAAGAAGACGACGCCGACGAAGCCGTCCGCTCGCTCCACGCCGCCTTTTTCAAAGAGCCCGACCCCACCATCTTCGACACAGAATCCCGCAAAGCCGCCGTCACATCCTAGAGTCCGTTCGGAGGGAGCAGCAGCCTTCAGGCAGCTGAAATGATGCGCAGATAATCCTTCGGCTTCGCTGAGGGTGTCACCGTCCTGAAGTCAGGAGATGAGCGACGATTCTAGATCGTTGGGCATCTGGGCTAACTAGAAATTATCCTTTCCCACGACCCTCGCACCCGCTACCCGCTTTCCACCCGCGCCTTGATATCCGAGTACGCCCTGTCGATCAGCCTGCTAAGAGCCGCATCGTTCACGGCCAATCCCGGTTTCAGCTTGACATGGCGCATGTATTTGCCGCTGCCTTGCAGCAGGCCGGCGGGATCCGGCAGCGATGCCCCCTGGAAAAATCCCACGTTGACGTGTGAGGTGAACGCATTCACATAGCCGAACGGTACGTCTCCCAGACACGCAACCGGACAGCCGTCATGCAAAAGCTCCCGGACTTCGTCTCCGCACTTGCGCATCACCCTAAACCACCGATGCGCGATGGCCCCCAGTTCACCGGCATGCTGTTTCATCCACGCATCAATCGCGGGATCGCTCTCCACAGCGCCGTCGAATCGCAGCAATTCTGTCGTCTTCACGAAACCTAACTTATCATCGAAAAGATCGTTTCGGTCGTCGATGCTCGAGGAATGTCTGCCTGCAATTCCAGTCCGGCTTTTCGCCGTTCACAAGGATTGCCGTCTACCCGATGGCGCGCCTTACGCTTCATCGTAGAGAGCAGGGAGTGTACCCCATACACTTTTAGTAAAGTCTCTCTATTCATGCGTTTGCAGAATTGGATCCACCCGCAAAGATAGCGTGCAAAGTTGCGAAGATTATTTAGCGCGTGGGTTCGAGCAGTCGGCTGCCGGGGAAAACCGGGGCATCGGCAGACGATGTCAATGTGGAAGACGACGCGCCCACCCGCCGATACGCTGTAAGCTGTAAATCGAATTCGAGTTTAAGGAACGGAAATGCTCTTTTTGGTTTTAGGCAAGGGAAAAACCGGCTCGCTCGTCGCCGAAGTCGCACGCGAGCGCGGCCACGGAGTGCGCGCACTCGACATCCACGAAAATCAGCAGGCCTCCGCACTCACCGGTCCCAACCTCGCCGGCGTCGACGTGGTCATCGACTTCACCACACCCGATGCCGCTGTCGAAAACATCCGCGCTGTGCTCGCACTCGGCTGTCGCATCGTGGTCGGCACCACCGGCTGGTACGCACGCTTGCCAGAGCTCAAAGCCATCGCTGAACGCCGTAGCGGCGCTCTGCTCTATGCCACCAACTTTTCCCTGGGGGTACAAAAGCTCTTCCGCCTCACCGCGGAACTCGCGAAACTTGAAGACTACAAGTTCTCCATCAGCGAGACGCATCACACTTCGAAGCTCGACGCGCCTTCCGGCACCGCCATCACCCTCAAGCAGATCATTAACGCCGTGCAGCCTGGCATCGAGGTTCCTATCGAGTCACATCGCGTGGGGGATGCCAACGGTGAGCACATCGTGACAGCAAAAAGCGAGTACGACCTGATCGAGCTGCGCCACGACGCCCACTCCCGTCGTGGCTTCGCCGTCGGCGCGGTTCGCGCGGCCGAGTGGCTCAATGGCAAGTCCGGCGTCTGGGAGTTCCGCGAAATCTTCGATCAGCTCTGACCGCATCGGAGCAGCGCCTATTTGCCGGGCTCTCCGAAGACAACGGTAATGCTGGTTTCCACCGACACCGGCTGGTTATCGAGCGTGTACGGCTTGTACTTCCAGGTTTTCACTGCGTCAACCGCCGCAGGCGCCAGGATCTTTGGCCCGCTCACTACTTGCACACCCTCAATCGTTCCCTGCTTGGTGATGGTGGCTTTGAGGACGATTTTGCCCGTGATGTGAGCTTCCTGAGCGAACTTGGGATATACCGGCGATGTCTTATGGATAAGCATCCCATCGGCGACACCAGCGGAAATTGCCACGACATGAGGCGTGACCTTCGGCCTGCCGGCGTTACCAAAAACCGTTCCCGGAACCACACTGCTGTCTTCGAGCGCCACCGGCCCCGGAGCGGCCGGAGGCGGTTCCTCTGGCGGTGCAGGTTTCTTAATCTGGCCGGCAATCCGGGTGGGTGCAACAAGCTGCGCTGCCATTGCATCCGGCGAGACGGGCGCGGAGTTGGGATCGTCAGAGGCGTCGGCGGCGGATGGCGACGGCGACGGCGCGACCTTGGCGACCAGAGTTCCGGCGACGGGCTTTGCGGGAGTCGTGACCACCGGCGCTACACTCGGCTGCGGTACGCTCTGCACTGGAGCTGGCGTCTCTTTCACCGGAGGCGCCGCGGCGTGTTGCTGCGAAGGACGGGTAAAGACCAGCAGCAGTACAAGTGCGAGCACCAGCGGTCCGGCGGCAATCAGAATCCACTTGACCCAGTTGGCGCCCCGTTTTTCTGCAGCTTCGTCGGGCTCAGACTCCTTTTGAACCTGGGGAGAACGGAAGAGATCCACTGCCACCGGGGGACGTTCAATGGGCGCAGCTGGCGCTACTTCCTGGCTGGACATGGGGCGAGGCATGGGCTCGGTCTTCCTGCGCTCGGGAACAAGAGCAGGGCGTGGACGCGGTTCCGGCCGGCGAACAGGCGGCGCCACCGCTGCTGCCGGACGAAGATTCGCCGCGTCCCACGCGGCAAATTCAGACAAGGGCTCTTCGGTTGCCGAAGCATCCGACGCGGTTTTGACTGTGATTTCTTCGATCACCTGAGTGATCTCGGGGGCCTTGTACTCTTCTTTGATATGCGTAGGCCAAGGTTCCGCCGACGGCTCTATATGCTTTTCGGGAACGATCGGGGTGACAATGGCGCGCGCGACGGGCGCCGGGGGCAACGGAGCTGCCTTTGGCTCGACCGGTCTTGGAGCAGGTTGAGGGACAGCGACGGCTGCTGCTGCTTGCCGGGGGGCGGGTTGAGGAGAAGGCGGCTCCGGGCGGTTTTGTTCCGGTTGTGCGGGTTCCGTTGGCAGCGGCAGAAAATCGCGAGCGCCGGCCCGCATGCAACTCACCAACAATTCCTGGTCAGTGCGCGCTGAATACGCCATCACCGGCTGGCCTATCTCCGCCAGCCTTTCAATAATTTGCAGAGCGTAGCTCTCGTCAGTGTCCACGTCGACAAGCACAACATCAAAGGTCTGCTCGACCATGGCCGGAAGATCGTTCAAATCGGCAGGATAGTCGATAAACTCATGAACCTTGCGGCCCTGGCTCGATGCAAGAGCGCGGGCAACAATCTGGCGGTGCGCGTCATTCGGGCCGATCAGGGCAACAGCCATGCCCTTTGAAGCGCTCTTTTCGGCTTGGGGGCTCTGCGCGTTGTTCGATATCTCAGCTCTGGCGCTCATGATCCTCGATCCTTTAACTCGGTCAATATCGACGACTAACGCTGTTGCAATGCCCTCTGGCTACAGCTTTGCAGTCGACATGGTCCAACACCGAAACCGCCGAGACTGGGCATAAATGGCCCAGTCAGACGATCGGCTTTGCAAACGGATCTGGGAAATAAGCGACAGCTCCCTGCGATGGACTCTGGACTTCGCAGGTTCAAGATCCTTTGAATACAGTTGAATGCGCCCTCTGATTCCGAGCTTCCCCGGTGATTGCGCAATCTGGATTCCGGTCCTGTAACGGTGATGGTATACGGCTTCCTATCCCCTTTGGAACTACTAGGTACTAGGGGACACATGCCTTTCGTCACGTACGGCAACCGGACATGAGTGCTATCTGAGGCAAATAATGGCAGAACGCCTCACTCGATCCTGATCCGAGAGAAGGAAGTGCCGCAGCCAACCTATATAGGTAGCGATCGAACTCTCCTTAGCTCACTACAATGAATCAAACTCGATGATTCTCCGCACCGCTACGCCCAACGACATCCCCGCCATCCTTGCCCTCGAGCGAACCCCATTGGCTCGCGAGTTCGTTGGCCAGTGGAGCGAAGAACGTCACCACGCCACACTGTCCGGGGGTGACGCCCTCTACTATGTCAGCGAAAGGTCGGGTGCAGTGCAGGCCTATGCCATTCTGCGCGGCATTCAGGAAACCTCATGCGCCATCGAACTCAAGCGCATTGTTGTGGCAACGCCGGAACGCGGGCTCGGCCGCAGCATTCTCAAGGAACTCATGCGCATCGCCTTCCGCGAACTCGGCGCACATCGGCTGTTCCTCGACGTCTACGAGGACAACGCCCGCGCCCGTCATCTTTATGAGAGTCTCGGCTTCCAATACGAGGGCATCATGCGCGACGCAGCCAATCGCGATGGTCAGTGGCACGACCTGCACCTCATGTCGATCCTGGAGTCCGAGTACCGGTAGTCGCACGAGAGCAGGCATGGTTTCCCAGGCACTGCCGCCTGTATCTCCGACATCTGCATTCGGCCACCCCGGAGGCACCGCCCTGCGATATACACTTCTCAGTGATGGAAACTACGGGTTGCGGTACAGCAATCGTCACGCCTTTCCGGGCGGATGGCTCGATCGACGAACCGGCGCTATGGGCGCTGGTGAACTGGCAAATCGATGCCGGCATTGACTTCATTGTGGCGTGCGGCTCAACCGGCGAAGCTGCCACACTCGATGAGCAGGAATGGCTGCGCGCCGTTCGAATCGTCGTCGAGGCTTCGGCCGGACGCGTTCCGGTCTGGGCCGGCTGCACCCACAACTCCACACGCACCCTGCTGCACATGGCCACCATGCTGCGCCAGGTACCCGGTGTGAGCGCAGTTCTTTCCGCCAATCCCTACTACAACAAGCCCACGCAAGAGGGTCAGTTTCAGCACTTCCTCGCGCTTGCCAAGATGGTTGCCCCTATCCCCGTGTGCCTCTATAACGTGCCCGGTCGCACCGGTGTGAATCTCGACCCGCAGACCGTCGTTCGCCTTGCTGAGGCCGCTCCCAACATCGAAGCCATCAAGGAAGCCAGCGGCAAGCTGCCCCAGATCACCGAGCTGGTGCATTTACTGCCATCGAATTTCAAAGTCTTTTCAGGCGACGACAACCTCGCACTTGCCGCGATCGGAGTGGGCGCGCAGGGACTGATCAGCGTTGCCTCGAACGAAATCCCCGGAGAGATGGCGCGGATGATCGGCGCCGCACTGCACGATGAATGGTCCGAGGCCCGCGACATTGAGCGCCGTTACGGACGGCTCTTCGAAGCAAACTTCTGGGAGTCGAACCCCGGTCCGGTGAAAACCGTCCTCAATTTGATGGGCCGCGCATCCGACACCGTTCGGTTGCCGCTGGTGCCACCGATGCCTGCCACGCGCGCCAAGCTTGAGCGCCTCGCCGGAGAGCTGGGATTGCTTAAGTTAGCCCCAATGGCCGCCGGCGACATGCGGATGTTTTAATTCGCGGCTGGAATCCTTCCGCAGAAAAAACTATCCTCGGTGTCGAAATGTCGACCCTGCGCGCGTCATCGTGATGACGGCGCTTTGAGCCGCCGCCTAAAATCCCAACGGAGGATGATCCATGCAGTATTTGCTAACACTCTACGCAGAAGAAGCCGGTTTTCAGCGCATGACCAAGGAGCAACAGCAACAGGGTATGGCCGCGTACATGGCATACACGGAGGCGCTCCAGCAGGCAGGCCTTTACAAAGGATCAAACCGCCTGCAGCCCATTGCCACAGCCACCACTGTGCGCACGGTTGACGGCAAAACACAGGTGCTCGATGGCCCATACGCCGACACCAAGGAGCAGCTCGGCGGCTACTTCCTCATCGAGGCTCCCGACCTTGATGCGGCATTGTCGTGGGCTGCGCGTTGCCCCGGCGCGCAACACGGCATCATTGAAGTGCGTCCGATCTGGACGATGTAAACCATGAGCGAATGCGAAGGCATCGTAGCGCGCAACCTGGCCGAACAGGTTGCGCGCCGCAGTTATGGCAAACTCGTCGCCTTTCTCGCCGCCGGCACGCGCGATGTGGCGGCGGCCGAAGATGCTCTTTCCGAAGCATTCGCAGCGGCGCTCGCCAACTGGCCCACCAACGGCTGCCCGGAAAATCCTGAAGCATGGCTCATGACTGTAGCGCGCCGCAAGTTTCTCGACTCGGTACGCAATCATGCCCGCGAAATCCCGGCGGATGAAACAACGGAGACAACCGCAGCTATCGAAGCGAGTGCCGATGCCGCAGAGATTCCCGATCGCCGCCTTGGTCTTATGTTTGCCTGCGCGCACCCCGCCATCGATCGCGCCATCCGCGCTCCCCTCATGCTGCAGACGATTCTCGGACTCGATGCCGCGCGTATTGCATCGGCGTTTCTCATCTCGCCCGCCACCATGAGCCAGCGGCTAGTACGCGCCAAGAACAAGATCCGCCACGCCGGCATCCCGTTCGACATACCTGGGCGCAGCGAACTTCGTGACCGCCTCGACGCAGTGCTCGAGGCCATCTACGCGGCATTCGCCGAGGGCTGGATCGACGCTGCCGGCACGGATGTCGCCCGCCGCGACCTTGCCGAGGAGGCCATCTACCTTGGACGGCTGGTGAGCGAGTTGCTTCCGAATGAACCCGAATGTCTCGGCCTTCTGGCGCTGATGCTGCATGCTGAAGCGCGCCGTCGCGCGCGCCGAAACAGCGATGGCGACTACGTTCCGCTCGCGCAGCAGGATCCTTCCCGCTGGGACGCGGATATGATCGTCGAAGCAGAGTCGCTTCTTCATCGCGCCGGCGCAATGAATATGGTCGGACGCTATCAACTTGAGGCTGCCATTCAATCGGCGCACGCAGGTCGAGCACGCACCGGTCGATCAGATTGGTCTGCAATCGTTCAACTCTACGACGCACTTCTCGTGCTGAGCGGATCACCTGTCGCTGCTGTCAATCGTGCTCTCGCAATCGCCGAACACCTGGGACCGCGTCAAGCCCTTGAAGAATTGGACCAGATTGCAGGTGACTCGCGTCTCGTCGAGTACCAACCTTATTGGGCCGCGCGGGCGGATTTGCTTGCCCGCACCAACGCACGCCAGGAGGCCCGCCACGCTTATTCGATAGCGATCGGCATGGAACGCGACCCCTCCGTGCGCCGCTTCCTGGAGCAGCGACGGAAGCTGACAGACGACTAAACGAACAACAGGTTGAGGCTTGCGCTGCGTTATTTCTTCAAAAGGGTAATGTCTTTGCATATCCAAAAGTTACCGGCGTAATTCGCCTTAAAAATAGCTTAAGAAACTCGCAACTTTCCTCCGTAAGCCCGTGTTCCGCCCTATAGGGGACACAGCCAACAATCAATTTCTCATTCAGGCTGAGCGTCCGACACGCGAAAGATTCCGTGAGGCCACGGATAGTCGCAGAAAGCACGGTAAATCTGGAATGTTCATTTCAAAATCAGGATGGCACACCTTTCCGTCTCTTGTTGCATTGACGGTTGCCACTCTTATGGCAGCAGGCTGCGGCAGCGTAACCCCCTCCACCAATAACAACGCACAGACTGTTACCGGTTCTTCGTTTGTCGTCGGCACCGATGCGCCGATGGCCAGCGTCATCTCGTTCACCGTAAATGTGAGCGTCTCCGCGACCGACGAAAACGGCAATTCCGTGCAGTTAACCAGCGGTTCCCCGATGGTTGACTTCGCGCGCTTCAACGGCCTCCAGACGTTGATCGATATGAATGATGTTCCAGTTGGCACCTACAGCAACGTGTCAATCACGCTCAGCAATGGCACCATCGGCTACCTCGACACCAGCACGGCTGAGCCCACCGTCCAGACGATGACTGCGAATCTTTCGCCGGCCATGGTCAGCTACACCCTCGCAAATCCAATGATCGTGGCTCAGTCCGGCGCACCGGTCGGTCTGCATATGGACTTCGATCTGCGCAAGTCAATTGGGTTGAGCGGTGGCCAGATCAACGGCAACGTCACCCCCACCTTTACGGTGAACGGGGTGAACAACAACGACAAGGGCGCCTATATTGACGAATTCGACGCAGCTGTCGTCAACACCGACTCCGGTAAGCAGACCATCACTATCCAGGGTCCGCACGGCCGCCAGTTCACGGTCAACGTAACCGGGCAAACCGAGTGGGACGGAGGTGACACCTTCGCTGATCTCACTTCCAGCTCCATCGTGCAAGTCTCCGGCTACCTCGATCGCGCAGACGCCACCATTGATGCTGACGAGATCGCGGTTCTCTCCGACAGCGGCTTCTACGCGAGCGGCCAGGTTACCTATGTCAATCCGCCTTCGGGTCCAGCTACCAGCTTCGATCTCTACGTACGCGGCCTGCTGCCCACAACCACAGGGCTCGCGCTTGGCCAACTCGCAACGGTCGATCTTAGCGGGTCTGAAAAATACTCCATCTACTGGATGCACGGGCCCTTCGCGCAATTCCTCTTCAATCAGAGCGCACTGCTTCCCGGCCAGCACGTTGCGGTCGGCGGCCCGGCTAGCGGCGCAACCAACGCCAGCGGAGTAACAGTGAAGCGCGTTGTCCTGCGTCACTGGGGCTTCAATGGAACTGTCGTGCCCGGCAGCGTGAACACCAGCAACGACACATTCCAGATGCAGGTCAACGGATTTGCCGGCCTTTTGGTTCCGCAAACCATCACCGTCTACATTGCGGACAACTGCGCGTTCCGCGACGGACTCACACAACTCTCTGATGTCTCGTCAGCTACCAACGTGCGGGTCGTAGGACTCATGCTGAAGAATCCGGTAAACGGAAACATCGTGCTCGTGGGCCACTACGTTGACGATTTGAACTGAGTTGGGACTTGCTTTGCCTCAACGCTGGACCCGGTGTCGCAATCGCGGCGCGGGTTCCGGCGTTTTCTCTTGCAAGCTAGAAGAGATCGCCGATCGGGGGAAACGTGAGCAGCAGACCGCATGCAAGCAAGATAAAAGCGATTCCGTTGGTGCGCCCCAGTTGCACATTGCGCCTTTGCCAGTAGTAATGGAGCACCGCCCAGGCCGCAACCCACCCAACAATGGTGACCGTCGAAACTCCCGAGAGAGGACCGGTGGGTCTATAGAGGTTGAGCAGTCGCGCGAGTGCCGGTAGCTTATCCGCGGCAACAGAAACGGCTCCCATTGCGAAGCAACCGATTCCCGCTGCAAGAATTGCCGCTGCTCCAGGACCATTCGGAATCATCACGGAAACATGGTTTGCCGGTTCACTCGCCATCACCGCTCGCCTCCCTGCATCAGCTTGATCGTCCCGCCACCCTCAACCGGAGCATGCTTGTTCAACTCCGCGCCAAAGAATCCCGCAATCCCTGCGCTTGCGAACGATGTGAAAACAAATATCAACACCCCCCTGCGCAGTTGCGGGTAGTTAGTGAGACAGCGACGGTAGCGAAAGAAAACTGCCGCTGCCATGGTGATCGAAATCGGCGCCATCCAGGCAACGTGCTCCTTCCACTCCATGCCGATTGCATGCCAGCCGATAGTGCTCGGATTGGATTTGAGCAATGCCTGTGGAAACGCATTGAGCACGGACGTACCCGCCGGCGGCGTCGCCCGATACCACGGATAGATCACATACGCGCCCGTCAGCACCGTGATCCACGCGACTACCGCCATCACAATGAGCCATCGTCCGAGAAATGCTTCGTCCTCGGTGGGAATCGGCTGTAAAGAGTGGGGCTTGTAGCGACGACACAACTCTACAATTGCGAACGAACAAGCCAGGAGATAAAGGGCGCCGAATCCCATGCCATGCACCATCGTCCAAATGCCGCGCGTCGTCATCTCCATGGCAACTGCTCCCGTAATTCAGGTAATTTGTCTTAACCCACGCAGCGAATCAGAAGCCGTTCTTCAGCGCGTGTCCTGAATACATTGCGTTTTGCAGCATCGCCTTCTTGTCCGGGGAATCCTTATCTTTGTCATCCTTCTTGTCGTCTTTGCCCCACGTCCAATAGAGGCCAAGGTAGGCGTAGTTCTCGGTCTGGCCCGCTACAGAATGTCCATAGGCGAAGAGAAGCTGCATGGTTTCTTCGCCTTTCAGATGCCAGTACCCGCCGGCGTCGATCATCGTCGAAGCCTGTGTCTGCGGCGTTGCATAACCTTCACCGCCATGCGAGAAGACCTCCGCCGCTAGCTCCAACTTCTTGTTCATCTCGCGCTTCAGCAGAAATCCGCCATACGGAAAGTTGTGATACCCCGTCTGCGGCACCACCGTCTCGCCCGCACCGCCGTCGAACAGCCACTTGCCCTCGTTCTTCTGAAGCCAGAGGGGCAGGCGGTACCAGACCTTCCCCACGCCCAGTCCCTTGTCATAGTTGCCCGTCGGCATCTCGAACATGGTGAACGTGCCGATTTGCGGAATCACCTTCGTCTCCTTGATGATCGCGAGCTTCACTCCGAGTTCCATATCGATCAGGCCGTGGGCGCTCGGCCCGGTTCCTCCCGGCAAATAGATTGGGTTGTTTGACGGATAGATTCCGCCCCATGGCAGAATCGCGTGTAGCTGTACGCGGGGCACAGCGCCCCAGTTGAATTCGAACGCCGGACCGGAGTAGTCCATTTCCGCGGGCGTCCCGTCCGCGGAACCAAAAATGTAGAACTCATAATGTTTGAAATCGACCGGTACCGGATCGTCGACCTGAAACGGCGGACCCTGCGCCCAGAGCATCGTTCCGCCCAGGCACAAGACGACGAACATCGCCACCGTCGATACCTGCGGCAGGATTCGCATCAACCAACGCTTTCGGGCACAGGGAGATTGAACCAGTAAACAAGCCATTCTCAGCCGACATTATATCGAATTTCGATAACAGTCAAAGCCGGGATACGTTCGCACAGGTATATTTGTTTTTGTGGCAGATCAGAAGCGCGAACTCTTCGACGGGCTCATCCGCATCCACGTGCTGGTGCACGCCGTGCACGAACCCATCTTCGGACTCGCCATGATGAAGGAACTCGCGCACCATGGCTACCGCATCGGTCCCGGCACGCTCTATCCTCTTCTGCACGGACTGGAGCGATCGGGCCTTTTGCGCTCTGCCCTGGATCGAGTTGAGGGCCGCCAACGACGGCTCTATAGGATTACACCCGCCGGAAAACGAGCGCTCGAAAAAGCCAGACCAAAAGTGGACGAACTGCACCACGAATTGCACGAAGAGCATCCGCGCAAGCTCACCGATAAACACGGTTAGGAATTGTCTGAGCACCGCCGATCGGCGAATACAACTCGCCATTCCGGCGGAATTCCTGTCCTCTGCTCAAGATTTCGAGAGTGCTCCGCGGTGGACCCAGGAACCGGCTGCCAGTAATCTCACTTGCAGGTGGTCATCATGAGTGCCAAAGACTTCTCGAGTCTTGTCGATCCCGTCCTTGTTCTTTGCATCCTCGCGGCGCTGATCGCCACCATCCGCATATGTGCGAAAGACGCTATACGGCGCGGCAAGTCGCCCTGGCTTGTCACGCTGTTAGTGATCGTGTTCTTCCCGCTCGGTCTTTTGGTGTGGCTCGCATTCCGGCCTAAGATCGTCGAGCCTGCAGACAGCAAGAAGAAGTTCAAACTCGAGGACTTCCGCGCACAATAGACCTCGTATCGCCCAACTATCCGGCAAGCCCCTGCTTCACCATGTCGCTCACGATGCGACCTTCTGCACGTACGCCCGCCTGCGCCAATCTCGCCTGCACGGCCTTGATCACCGGCCCCATTTCTTTCGGCGTGGGCGCGTGGCCGGTCGAGTTCGCGTGTTCGGCAATCATTTCGGCCACCAGCGATCGCAGCCCCGCCTCATCTAGCGCCTTTGGCAGGAACTCCTCAATCACAACGATCTCCGCAGCTTCCTTGGCCGCCAGTTCCGGCCGGTTGCCTTTTGTGAAATGCTCAATCGAGTCGCGGCGCTGCTTGATCATCGTAGCCAGCGCCTGCTGCTCTTCGGCTGGTGTCAGCGGTGCACGCTTTTCGATCGCTTTATTCTTCAGCGCGTTCTTGATCAGCCGCAGTGTTCCAACGCGTTCAGCGTCGTGCAGTTTCAATGCGGTTATAACCTGCTGGCTGATCTGTGCTTCCAATGCGCCCGCGTCTGTCATGCTTTCCTCGCAATCAATCTTGGCAAAACTATGCAACTCATCTAGTTTATCGCTTGCCAAAACAGCCTATCTGCTCTTTTTCGCTTTCATCCTCCCAGGAACGTTGCTCGATCCGATGCCTGAGCTTTCATGTGGTCAAAACGCGCTGCAAAACCGTTTTATTGTGCATGTCCGGCAACGCCCCCGCGATACTAATCCGCGACTTTTTGCCCGAATCGGACTCTAATCAAGTGAGGTATTAAAGATATGAAAAACCGATCAATGACGCTACTGGCTCTGCTCGGTTTGGGACTCATGGGGTCACCATTATTTGCCGCGGATGCCGCGGACCAAGGGAATCAAGCCAGACGGGCAATGCCTGGCACAGTGAATTACGTAGAAGGCGCGGTTTATCTAAACGGGTCGCAACTGAACGCAAAAGACGTTGGAAACGCAACGTTGGAACCGGGCCAGGAAGTTTCTACCGGCAAAGGTAAAGCTGAAATCCTGCTCACGCCGGGCGTCTTTCTTCGCCTCGACGACAACAGCACCGCGAAAATGGTTTCGCCTGACCTCGCGCTGACGCAGGTTGAACTTGACAAAGGCCGCGCTGGAGTCGAGGTCGACGAAATCCATGACCAGAACGATCTGCAGGTGATCGACGCCAACGTAACCACGCGCCTCAACAAGCGCGGCTACTACGAATTCGACGCCAACCAGCCCGAGGCTTTGGTCTTCAACGGCGAAGCACACGTGGAGGTAGGCGACAACAAATGGCGCGAGATCAAAGGCCATCACGAGTTGGCACTGACTGATGAAGCGGCGCTCGCCAAGGAAAAGCCGGTTGACTTCAATGAGAACGATGCGAAGGATGAACTCTACAACTGGAGCAGCCTACGCTCGGAGTACATGGCGGAAGCCAACAACCAGATGGCTGCTGAATACGACGGCCCCTATGCCGGTCCGGGCTGGTACTGGGATCCGTGGGCCTATAACTTCGCCTACATGGGATTCGGCCCCTTCGCCAGTCCCTTTGGGTGGGGCTTCTATCCGTTCGGCTGGGGCGGCTACCCCATCTATGGCGGATTCTACGGCGGCTACTATGGGAACCACTATCGGTATAACGGCGGACACTATGGGCACGTAATCGCTCACAGAAGTGGGGGAAATTTCGGTGGATTCCACAACGGCGGCGGCTTCGCGGGCGGAGGCGGTGGCGGATTCCATGGTGGTGGAATGGGCGGTGGCGGCCGGCGTTAACCCTGCCGTTCTGACGAAGTTCATTTGAACGGAGCCCGTCTTTTCGCCGGATCCCATTTTGCAGTTGATATCCGGGCGAAAAGACGGGCTTTGCTTTCGGGATCCCGACACTGAAAGAGAAAGCCTGAATGTGATAAGGTTTGGGCGCAGTTTCGCGGCCCTCTGGTCCAGTGGTGACTTCATGTTGCGAACGTTAGTTCTGGTTACTGTTGCCCTGGCATTCCAATCGGCATACGCTGCCGAGCGCATTACCGTTCAACAACTCGAGCAGAGACTGGCCGCGCCCGCGTCCGCGGCATCTGACCACAGCGAAGTACCTCTCGCTGTACTTCAGGATGCCACTCTGGCCGTTCAAATCGACAATATACAGCTCTCTGAGCGGCTGACTCGCGCAACACTCGAAAGGATTTTGAAGGAGCACTCCTTCGGACTGCGGACGCAGCGAGAATTGCAGTTGCTGGCCGATCGTTCTGCGCTGCTCGATCCGCCAGCCAGTGAGTTGCCCGATCAGCCCGCACCCGACCTTAGCCAGCAGCAACGCATGCTCGATGCGGCACGCGCCTACGTCTTCCAGACGTTGACTCATCTGCCCAATTTCTTCGCCACGCGCACCGCTGAGCGATTCTCTGGAATCTCTCCTGAAGTGAACCAGACAGGGATGCCGGTGCACATTGGCCTGTATCCTCGAGGCGCATCCACCCGCGAGATCACCTTTCGCAATGGCAGGGAGGTTATCGATCCGATGAAAGGGCAGCGCCCGGTGCAGTCCATGCCCCAAATGGGGTTGGAGAGCTGGGGCGAATTCGGACCCGAACCGGCTATCGTTTTGGTGGGTGTCTCCACAGGTACAATCGCTTTCCATCACTGGGAGCAGGCTTCAACGGGACTTGCTGCCGTCTATCGATATTCGGTTCCCGAACAGGATTCGAAATATGAAGTAAATTACACCTGCAACGGGAGCAATGCCTTTCACGCGCAGCCTGCGTATCACGGTTCGCTTTCTATTGATCCTGTTTCGGGGGCCATTCTCCGGCTCACGCTGCAGGCGGATTCAAAGGCGGATGACCCGATTACCCATGTCGCCTCGGTCATCGAGTACGGCCCCGTGGACATCGGAGGGCGAACCTACATCTGTCCCCTCCACGCCCTCGCTTTCAGCGTAGAAGAAGTCAGCGTTTGCTTCCGCGACCTCAAGGATCAGGCTCTCGTTCACAATCGAACTCTCGTTCGACCCCTGATCCTGAATCGGACGACGTTCAGCGACTATCACCGCCTCGGATCAACACACAAGATCATCACCGACGTGCCGGAAACTCCTCAGGAGCCGAAAGAGTGATCGGCCGGGCGGCAAGTTTGAACATCCCGGCGCAAGTCGCTCGCAGCGCGGCGACTCTCGCACTCTGTTTTGCCTGGACCACTACAGCGCTATGCGGCCCCATTCATGACGCAGTCCGCAAAGGCGACGAAGCAAAAGTCGTCGCCTTGCTCAAAGAGAATCCCGATCTCGTCTCAAGCCGGGATAAACTCGGCAACACCCCGCTCCACATCGCCGCTCTTCACGACCAGCCTGCAATTGCGGCTTTGCTCATTGCAAACGGCGCCGATGTGAACGCACACAACACTCCGCTCGGGCAGGAAGTGATTGCCAGCAGTTACCTGAGCAAGAAAACTGACGCCGATTTCAATCAAAAAGCTTACGGCGAGACGCCGCTCGCCCTGGCCTTGCTCTCTTACCACCACAAAGAAATGATCGAGTTGCTGCTGACCCATGGCGCGGATCCAAACGCATATGTGCATATCGGAATCACTCCGTTGCAGCGCGCCATTGAGCGCGACCTTCCGTACGACGTTGAGCTTCTGTTGGCCAACGGAGCCGATCCGGATGCGATCAATTTGGGTGGAAGTACCGCGGTGCACTGGACCGTCATGCACAATCAAATCAAGACTCTGGAAATATTGCTGAACAACGGTGCAAATCCCAACGCGAAAGACGGGGGCAGCCGGACCCCCATGTACTATGCCGAGAATGGTTATGGCGAGACTGGCGCCAACGAAAAAGCCATCGCTATCCTCCGCGCCCACGGCGGCCATCTTTGATGCTCACCAGGCTCACGAGAAACCGAAGAATGAACGCTCTATCGCCAAGGTCAACATAATGCACGCCGTCCGAGTTGCGGCGACTCTGGCACTCTGTTTTGCCTGGACCGCCACTGCGCTATGCGGCCCCATTCATCACGCAGTCCGCAAAGGCGACGAAGCGAAGGTCGTTGCCCTGCTAAATCAGAATCCCGATCTCGTTTCAAGCAGAGACAAACTCGGCAACACACCGCTCCACATCGCCGCTCTTCACGACCAGCCGGCAATTGCTGCTCTGCTCATCGCAAACGGCGCGGACGTCAATGCGCAAAACGATCCGCCAGGCGTCGATGTATCGGGATCACGAGGATCAGTAAAAACGCCCACGGCGACACGCCTCTGACACTGGCGTTGCTCTCTTACAATCACAGGGAAATGCTGGAGCTGCTCCTGACCCACGGCGCGAACCCGAACGTATCGGACCCGCACGGCGTTCCACTGCAGCTCGCCATTGAGCGCAACCTTCCCTACGATGTGGAACTCTTGCTGGCCAATGGAGCCGATCCGGACGTGAGCGCCGTTATCTGGACAATCCTGCATGGGAAAACCCAAATTCTGGAACTTCTTCTAGACTCCGGCGCAGATCCAAATAAGGAGGATGGAGCCGGCCACACACCCATGTACTATGCCCAAAACGCCTACCAATCCTATTACGGCGAAACCAGCTCCAACGAAAAAGCCATAGCGATACTCAAAGCCCACGGCGGCCATCTTTAGACCTCGCATCCATTTGTCCCTTCCATTCTTGACCCAGGGTCAGCACTCCTAAATCCCGAGACATGGGCTTATTTTGCACATTAACAATTTCACAAATATCACATATATGTGTATTATGTGATTTCGCGAGCTGCGAGAAATTCGGCCGGCACAAACGGCTGCAGAACACTGTTTTCGGAGGCTAAGTCCATGATTCACAAGACTCGTCTTTTCACACCAGGTCCAACTCCGCTGCTTCCAGCCGCCCAGTTTGCGATGGCTGCCGCAGACATGCATCACCGCACTCCCGAGTTCCGTGCCCTGTTCCAGAAGGTGCTCGCCCAACTCAAAGTCTTCGTGGGCACCAAGAACGATGTTCTGCTGCTCTCCAGCTCGGGCACCGGCGCGATGGAAGCATCTGTCTCCAATCTCACCTCGCCTGGCGACCGCGTTCTGGTCCTCACCGCCGGCAAATTCGGTGAACGCTGGACGGGGCTGACCAAGGCCTTCGGCTGCGAACCCGACGTCGTTACCGCCCCTTACGGCCAGACATTCGACCTCGCCCAGATCCGCGCAGCCCTCAAACCAGACCACCGCGCCGTGTACGTGCAGGCCACCGAGACTTCCACCGCCGTCCGCCACGATGTTGAGGCAATCGCGAAGCTCATCCACGAAGTCGCTCCGGAAGCCGTCTTGATCGTTGATGGCATCACAGGCCTTGGCACCACTCACTTTGACGTGGACGGCTGGGGAATCGACATCCTCATCGGCGGCTCGCAAAAGGCCGTCATGATTCCTCCCGGCCTCGCGTACCTCAGCGTCAGCGAAAAAGCGTGGGCCGCGATGGAAAAGTCAAAAAACCCGCGCTACTATTTCGATCTCCGCAAGGAGCGCAAGAACGCGGTCAAAGGCGAAAGCGCCTACACTCCCGCCGTCGCTCTCGTTGCAGGCCTTGGCGCCGCACTCGATTACATCGCAGGCCAGGCCGGAGGCGATCTCGAGAAAGGCCGCATTGCCCTTGTCGATAACGCGCAGGTCAATGCCGCTGCAACGCGCGCGGGATTGGTCGCTCTCGGCTTCACGCTCTTTGCGCCGACAGCCCCTGCCGCAGCGGCTACCGCCGTCGCCGTCCCCGAAGGCATGGATTCCGGCGCGGTGGTGAAGGCACTCAAGTCGAAATTCGCGCTCGTCACCGCGAACGGTCAAGGGGAGATGCAGGGAAAAATCTTCCGCGTCGCACATCTCGGCTTCTTCGACTACCTCGACACCGTAGCCTTCTTAGGCGCCATGGAGCACATTGCGAAAGACACCCTGGGCCTCAAGGTCGAGTACGGCCACGCCGTTGCGGCAGCACAGAAGATCTACGCAGAAGCGGCGAAAGGATAGCCGTGTCAGCGGGGTTAGCGCCGTTCCGGCGTTAGCGAAGTCAAGCCTGGAGCAAAATTGCCTTTGCTAACTCCGCGAACGCGCGCCAAGCGCGGCTAACCTCACTAACTCCGCTCTCCACAAGGAATCGAAATGACGGAACTGAGCTTCTCCGAAAAACTTCTCATCGCGCGCAAGCAGCTCGACCTCTACTCCTACCAGATGGCCGAACTGCTTGGCGTGCATCCAAATTCCATCACCAAGTACGAGCGCGGCGAGGGCAAGCCGCACGCGGCCATCGTTCGCATGTTTGACCTGCTCTGCGAAAAGCACAACATCCGTTTCGACGAATTTGAAACCGGGTCCGCCAATGCGGCCAAGGGAGACAAGATGAAGATCGTTCTCGCGGAAAAAGTATCCCCCGCAACCCTCGCCGTTTTCGCGGCCGAACCCGGCTGGGAGGTCCTGACGCATGACCAATTGCCCAATGGCCTGCCGGCCGCTCTCGCCGACGCCGACGCTCTCATCGTCCGCAGCGCCGTTCAGGTCGATGATGCCTTGATGGAACACGCGCCAAAGCTGCGCGTCATTGGCCGTGCCGGAGTGGGCGTAGACAACATCGAAGCCGAAGCCGCCACCCGTCGCGGTGTTGTGGTTATGAACACTCCCGGCGCCAATGCCGTCGCTGTAGCCGAGCTAACCATCGGCCTCATGCTCGCGCTTGCCCGCAAGCTGCCCACCGCAAACAATACGATGCACGCCGGCAAGTGGGAAAAGAAAAACCTGCAGGGCGCCGAACTCCGCGGCAAAACCCTCGGCATCCTCGGCCTCGGCCGCATCGGGCTTGAAGTCGCGCGCCGCGCCCGCGGCTTCGGTCTCGAAATCATCGGTAGCGATCCCTTCGTCTCCGCTGCCGTCGCCCGCGAAAATGGAATCCGCCTCGTTGCCCTCGACGAAGTCATCTCCGGCTCCGACTACATCACCCTCCACGTCGGCCTCACCCCGCAAACCGCCGGCGTTATCAATGCGAAATCCCTAGCCCTGATGAAGAAGGGCGTTCGCATCATCAACTGCGCACGCGGCGAGTTGGTGGATGAGGCCGCGCTTGTGGCCGCTCTCAAGTCCGGCCACGTCGCCGGCGCAGCTCTCGACGTCTTCACGGTTGAACCCCCCAAGGACTCGCCCTACGCCGAATTTGACAACGTTATCCTTACCCCGCACATCGCGGGCTCAACGGCAGAGGCGCAGGAAGCGGTCGGTATCCAGATCGCCATGCAGGTGCGCGAGTATCTCAAACTCGGCGTCGTACAGAATGCAGTCAACCTGCCCTCGCTCAGTCACGAAGAGTATCTTCAGCTCGCCCCCTACATCGACCTTGCCGGACGCCTCGGGTCATTTCTCGCTCAGGCGGGAAAGAGCGGCATTGAAGCCATCGATCTCACCTACGGCGGCGCCCTCGCCGACGCCAAAACCGATCTTGTCCGCAATGCCGCCATCGAAGGCCTGCTGCAGGGCTCTGAGAACGTGAACCGCATCAACGCCGCCGCCGTCGCGCAGGAACGCGGCATCCGCATCCACGAAGAAAAAGAAGAGAGCCATCGCGGCGGTGCTGCCACCGTGCTCACAATCAATCTGCACACGTCCGCTGGTCGCAGCCACGCAACGGCAACTGTGATTCATGGCGAACAGCCTCGCCTCCTCGAATTCGACGGCATCGACATCGAAGCGCCGCTCGAGGGAAATCTGCTGGTATGCCGCAACCTCGACGTTCCGGGCGTTATCGGGAAAATCGGGACCATCCTCGGCGAACAAGGCGTTAACATTGCCAATTTTGCCCTGGGCCGCGAACGCAGCGGCGCCAAGCCGGTCAAGGCTCTCGCCGTGGTTCAGGTCGATGCCCCGGTCTCCGGCGCGGTCCTCGACGCCCTCATGACCATCGAGGCGTTACTCGAAACCAAGCTAGTCCAGCTCTAGATAAACGCGCAACCAATTGGTTGTGTTCATGTTGAATCTAGTGTCATCCTGAGCGGAGCAGTCTGGGGCCCCACTTACGCTAACGTAAGTGGGGTAAGCGGAGCGAAGGATCTGCTTTTCGGCGAAGGATCTCTTCGTCCGGCTTCTGTTCATCCCATCACGCCGGGCTTCCCCAGCCATGAGCGCACATAGGACGCCTGCCCCACGTGATACGTCTCATGTAGAGCCATGAAGTTGATGGTGCCGCAGAGCAACCCGTCCGCGCTCGGCGGACCCGGCTTGGGGGCCGGAGTATCCAGCAAATCATCCGAGGCACTTTCGAGCGCCGCATTAAGCCGCGTGCACGATTCTTCCCACGCTTCCATCATCTCCCTGGGAGTCGGAGCATCTGGCGATTCCACGCATTTCGTTCCTCGCGCATAAAGCCGCATCCACGGCATCGACCATTTGTCACCGAGCCGCGCCAGAAGCCCTGACCGCGAACACGCGAGGTGCCCCACAATCCACTGGATGTGATTGGAATGATCGTTTGGCCGCACCAGCCAATCCGCATCATCAATTCCAGCGAGGCCCTGTTTGAGGAAACTGGCGTTCAGATTGAAACTTTGTGAAGCGATAGCGAGACGTGGTGAGAGGGACATTTGGATATGCTCCTGATTGCTTCATCAGGTTACACGCCCGCCTCGCCGCGAAGATATTGGTGGGTGGTTTCTGCCCTCGATCGCCATCCCTGAGCAATGATTTTCATGCTTACTGCACTGGGTGTGCCTTGCCGTTCTTCAGGCTCTGATCGATGATCGACTTCACCTTCTGGTCGGCTTCCTGAGCCAAACGTCCCTCTTCTGCCCCAAGCCTGCCTTGCTTCGCGCCGAGTTCACCCTGCAGAGCGCCGAGTTTGCCCATCTGCTCGCCAAACTGGCCTTGTTTCTCCCCGATCTCACCCTGGATCGCACCGAGCTTCCCTTGCAGGTCGCCTAGCTTCGATTGAAGTTCCGCGAATTGCTCCTCGTTCATCGCCTTGCCCTGGTTCGCTTTCAGCTTGGCCATTGCCTCGTCGATCTGCGCGATCTGCTTGCTTACGTCTGGAGTCGGCACGCTGACAGCCTCTTGCTGCCGACCTAACTCTTCCTGCTGTTTACCCAGCGCTTCCTGCTGCTTGCCGAGCTCTTCCTGCTGCGCGCCGAGAGCTTCCATCGGCTTGTACATCGATTCAATCTGCGCCACCGCGCTGGGGTCATCGACGAAGTAATCTTTGCCGTCACGCGTAAACCAGAGAAAATCGCCATGCGCCTCCTTGCGAGCCTTGTCGATCTCTTCCCGCCGCCCTTCGATCCAGTTCCCCGAGAACGTCATGTGCTCCGTGTCGCTCCCTCGGATCACTGCGTACGACTCGCCGTTCGAAGAATAAGAGTAGTGATATCCGGAGTTCTTGCCGTTGCTGCCATACGACGAGCTTCCGCTTTCCGTGGCGCTTTGTCCGACTCCATAACCGCGCCCTTCTCCGTAACCTGCGTGCGGCGCAATGATCGCCATGGTCGGAGCCACCGGAGCGACCATGTACAGGGAATTTTTCGCAAGTGTGAGATTCTTTAGCGCGATCATCATCCCTGCCTGCGCGGGGCTTATTGGCACGACCGTGAGAACAGACGGAGGAGCCACTGGCGCAAGGGGTGTAATCGTGTGCACGGATGGGCTCGCGGGAGCTGCTGGCGCCTTAACGGCTGACGGACCTCCTACATGTGCTGGCGGTGCGGGCAACCGTGCAGGTGAAACCGGAGCCGGTTCACCAGAGATTTCCTCGGGCTCCGACACACCCCTCTGCGGCGGTGCGGGTGCAACCGGAGCCGTTGGGGAGATAACTCCCCCTGCAGGCGCAGACGGCGGCTCCGGCGCTTGTTGCCCGGCTGCCTGCACACGCACCATCGCAGTAGCTGCAAACAGCGCCACTGGCACCACTAGCACAGCTATCAAAGCACGCCGTGTTCCGGCGAACGCCTGACGGAATGAAAGATCATTTAACAACCGTTCGATCCGGCGTGAGACAGATCCACTGCGGGCCATGGCGACTCCTATCAGGGTTGGGCGCGGCACCGCCGCGAATTCAAGCAGGATCTGCGCATACGAAGTGCGATCGGCGGCCTCTTCAAGGCCCGCGCGATCACTGATCGCCTCAGCCAGATCAGAAAGTTTGCCTTTGAGCCACCAGCCGAGCGGGCTGAACCACACCACTGCGGCGTAAATCCCCGCCAGCAACTGCAGATAGAAGTCCTTCTGCCGGATATGCGAACCTTCATGCGCCAGCACTACGCGCAACTTCTCGGTGTCCCAGGTGCCATAATCCTCCGGAAGCACGATCGCGGAACAGATCGTGACCGGCGACGAAACTTCGGCGCTGCAACGAATGTCCAGAGACGAACCGGGAACCGCTGGCAATTCGCCGGAGATCGGCTTCGCTCTCTGCCAAAGACGAAGCGCACTGATCAATCCGCACCCGAGACGAACAAGAAATATGCCCGCGACAGCCAGATAAGGCAAAAGAAGCATCTTCGAAAGAGATAACGCTGCGCGCGGTGGGGCCACTGCGCGTGGCTTGGCCGATTCGGTCTGCACCGTCGAATGTGGGAATACATCTTCGGCTGAATTCAAATAGGAAAATTTTTGTTCTGCCGGCGCGACAGCACGATTTCCCCGTGTTTCGTTCCTCGAAGGCCTCGCCTCCGGCTCAATGAGAGGCGCTCCCTCAACGGCCGGGGCCGCATCCGCAGGCTGCTTCTGCTCGGGAGGAGTCCTGGCTTGAATCCTCGCCTGCAATTCTTCGAGAAGCGTTTCCGGATCAGCTGGCAGCGCGACCCGCACATTGGCCGGCAAGACGTTCCAGTGCGACGCCATGGGCAGCACCAGCGGCATCACCAGTGCCCCGGCCAGTACCAGTCCCCATGCAGCTTTCTGCGCCAGCACATTGCGAACGCTGAATGCTCGTAGAACAATCCAGACGGCCAGAGCCAGAAAGACGGAACGAATGGCTGCTTCAACCAGAAGTGAGGAGATCATCCCTTGGCCTCCCTTTTGTTTTCGCCCGAGATGTTTCGATTGCCTGCCTGTTTCTGTGCTTCGGAGATACGCGTGGCCAGTCTCTGCAGTTCAGCCTGATCCAGAACCTTGGAATCCACCATTCCCACCAGCAGCGCTTCCACCGATCCTTCGCAGAACCAGTCCACGATGCGCTTGGCCGCACGCCCCGCCACGCGCTGCCGCGACTCCGCGGGCCGGTAGATGAACGTGCGATCTTCCAGGGTGTGTGCGAGGTAGCCCTTTTCTTCGAGGCGCCGCAGCACGGTGCGCACAGTCGAGTCCTTCAGAGGCCGGTTCAGCTCCTCGCGCGCCCGCTCAGCCGTCACCGTGCCGAGCCGCCACACAATTGAGAGCAGATCCCGCTCCAATTCCCCAAGTTCAGCCGGATCGTGAGTGTTACTCGCCATAATGTTACAGACTGTAACACATAAGATTGGCGAGCGCGCAAGAGATTTTTCTCAGCCGTTCGAGGTCGCTACAGTCACATCAGAGATGCCCGGGCCGACACATCGAAATCAGAACGGAAATATGCATTCAGTTCTCTTAATCGCACTGGGATAGCGCAGGAAAACAGGCGCTAAGAAGAATCAATCTATTTTGGGGCAGCCGGACAGTATTGTCATTGATGTAGGGATTAACTCACCCGCGCTTGCGTAATTCGTGTTCGACAACGCGCATCATCTCCGATTCCGGAGCCGGCTTGCCGGTCCAGATTTCGAACTGGCGTGCTCCCTGCTGCACGAACATCTCCAGTCCACTGATCACTGGTATCCCGCGCGACTTCGCCAGCTTGAGAAGCGGTGTTTCAAGTGGGCTATAGACCATGTCGAAGACCAGGCTCGCATTCAGCTCATTTTCCGCGATGGGGAGTGCCTGCTTTGTCCCATCCATGCCACAAGGAGTGGCGTTGATCATAACGTCAAATCGCTGCTTGGCCAGCAACTCATGCTTCAGAGACTTGGCTTTGGCCTGGCGGGCCAGAGTTACAGCATGTTCGTGCGTCCGATTGACCACCAACACTTCCGCGCCCTGCTCCACCAGTCCAAAGACTGCCGCCCGTGCAGCGCCTCCGGCTCCGAGCACAACCACGCGTGCGCCTTTCAGCTTCAGCCGACGCTGCAAGGGCCGAACAACTCCAGCTACATCCGTGTTAAAGCCATATAGCTTTCCGTCGGCTCCCATGCGGAGCGTGTTGCAGGCACCGATGCGCGCCGTGAGCGGATCCATGTTGGCGAGATGCGGAAGGATCTCGGTCTTAAGCGGCATCGTGACCGCGCAGCCGGCTAGGGGAAGCTCCAGCGCGAGAGTCAGAAGGTCTTGGACGGACTTCGTCTTCAGCGGAAGCAGGACGGCATTCACGATCTCCCGGCGGAAGGCCGCATTTTGCATGAGCGGCGAAAGGGAGTGGGATATCGGATTTCCGGCGACACCGAAGATGCGTGTTGCCTGGTCAAGGTGCTCAAAACGATATACATCGCGGAGCGTCTCGGCTTTCACTTGTCCGGGCGCTGTTTCCGCGCCATCGCTGTACGAAGCGAAGGTAAATGCTGCTCCGGCTCTGGGCCCGAGGACGCGGCTCACAAGGCCCTCTTCCCCCATTGCGATGCCCACGACGTGCGCTGCCAGCGAGCGATCCTCAATCAGCCGGATTACAGCTAGATTGTCCGCGAGAGTCCGCGCAGTCGAGACAACTTTAACGAAATCCGGTTTGAAAACTTCAATGCGATCAGCCGCCTGTTCGAGACCCTTCGTGCGGCTAAAGTCGTGAAAACTTATGAGCAGGGCAGCGCCATTCGTCCGCAATTTGCTGACCTGGGCCGCCTTGGCTTCTTCCGCAGATTCCAGTTCCAAATCAATAATCTGGCAACCGGCCTGCGCGGCCTTGGTCAGGATTTCCAGTTCTGTCGCAAGCGGCCCGTCGAATCCTCCTCCGTGCGATTTGCGGCGGCAGGTGGCAATTACAGTTATGTCCCGGTGCTCGCCGAGAAACTGCTTCAGATAAGACAGCGCATTGGCTGGCTTCGACAGGGAATCCAGCCTTAACTCAATGAATTTAAAGTTCCTGGTTGCAGATTCGGCTCGGTCAAACAATTCCGGGGGCGAACTCCCCTGGATGGCGACGCACATCTTCCCCGGTCGCAGCCGCGGCGGTGCGGCAGCTGGGGTGGGGGGGGACGATATGGCAAGAGTGTGAGGCACTTTCGTTCGATTGACGCATCTTAGATGGCTTAGGTTTCGTATGCAACAGCAAGATAAGCCCTTTCGTAACTTTCCTCGTCAGAATCCGGCCTCGGAACTGCACAATTTCTATTAGATTTTGCGACTTTTACTCCTCACGAAGGGCGACTGCGGGGTCTATTCTGGCGATTCTCAGGGCTGGAATCGTCGCGGCCAGCAGCGTAATCGCCGCGATTGTTCCTAGAACGGCAAGCAGGCTGGGAAAATCAAAAGCGCCGACTCCATAAAGAAGGCTGCGCATTGCACGCAAGGCCCCGAGGCAAAGTACCAGGCCAAGAATCAGCCCGGCGGCTGACGCTCGCACTCCCGAGCCGGAAACGTGAGCCATGGCTTGCCGGATGCTTGCACCCAGGGCGATCCGGATGCCGATCTCCCGTGTCCGTTGCGTCACCAGGTTCGCAACCAGGGCAAAGATGCCGACCGCGCTGAGCAGCAGGGCCAATCCGGCCATGGTGGTCAGCAGGGCAACTTCAATGCGTTGCATCGCAAGCGCCTTCGCTTGAAGATCGCTCATGCGGTAGAAACCGGAGAATGGCAGGCCGGGAGCTGCGGAGGAGAGAGCGCGCTGCATCTGCTCGGTCAGGCCATTAACCGGACCACTGGTCCGAACGATCCAGCTTGGCTGGAACCAGACGTGGACGAAGAGCATGGGGGCGGCAACCTGAGCGGCGGGAATGTAGATGGTTTCCTCACTCTGGATGGGGGCGGTAGGGTTGAGGCCAGAGGTCAACTGGATATCGGAGACCACTCCGACGATCAGGAGATTCTTGTCGAGTACGAGGCCCACCGGATTGAGGCCCGGGTAATACTTGCGCGCGAAAGCGGAGTTGATGATCGCGACCGGACGCGAGTTGGGTCCATCGGCGCTGGTGAAGGCGCGACCACGAGTCAGCGGCATCTGGAGCACGTCGAAAAAGCGGGGCGTGACATAGACAACGTCGGTTCCGGCGGACTTGCCGGTCTGCGGACCATCGTGGAGGATGACTCCATCGTTCAGCGTACGTTCGTAGGGCAGGGTTAATCCAACTGCGGCCGATTGGACTCCCGGAATGTGTTGCATCTCGTCGATGCTGTCGCTCATGAGGCGGCGAAATGTGGCCGGGTCGTGGTAGCGGGCATCGTCGAGGGAGGCCTTGGCGGTCATGACGCCGTTGGGGTTGAAGCCCGGCGGAAGGGTCTCGAGGTGAATAAGGGAGCGAATGAGCAGGCCGGATCCAGCGAGAAGAACAACGGTGAGCGCGACCTCGCCGGCACTCAGAATCTGACGAATGCGGAGAGACTGCGCGGAGGAGGAGATGCGATTGGCGAGAGAGGAGCGGAGGTCAATGCTTCTGGTGGCAAACGCCGGCAGCATCCCGAACAGAACGCTGGTGAACAACGTGATGCCTGCGGTAAAGACAAGGACACGAAGATCGAGCGGCACGCTGTCGACGGGCAGGAAGTTCTCGGGCAGCAGAGAGAGCAGGGCGCGTAGAGCCGCAAAGCCAATGCCGACACCTGCGATGCCTCCGAGGCAGGATAGCAACAGGTTCTCGATCCAGAGCTGCTTTTGAATCTGCCAGCGGCTCGCGCCGAGCGCCATGCGCGTTGCGATTTCGGGAAGGCGCCGCGTCATCCGGACCAGTGTCAGTCCGGCGAGGTTCGCGCAGGCGATGAGCAGGATAAACCCGGCGGCAAGCATGAGGGCGATGGCGCGGGGACGCAGTTCGGAAGTCACGCCCTTTTGCAAGGGCACGGTGTAGAAGTGGATTTTGCTGCCGGGGTTTCTACTTTCGACCTGCGAGATACGTGCGGCCCAGGCACGGTTGATCTCGGCATCGGCCTGCTGCCAGGTCGCCGAGTCGTTGAGGCGGAAGATCACGCCGAAGTTGGTGCCCTGCCCCTCGCCGTCTGGGCTGGGTTGGAGCGCGGTGTAGAGATCGGCATTGAGGGGGGTAGTTGCGCCCTGAGGAAGTATGCCGATGACGGTATAGGGCTCTCCTTTGAGGTGAATCGTCTGGCCGATCAGGTTGCGGTCTGAACCGAAGTTGGTGTGCCAGAGGTTGTAGCTGAGTAGGACGGCCTTCGGTCCCTTCGGAGCATCCTCGGCGGCGGAGAAGACGCGCCCGACGGCGGGGCGGATGCCGAGCACATCGAAGTAGCGTGCTGAAACACGGCCCGCATGGACGTAGGCGATTTGCGAGCCGGCTTGCAGATTTGCACCGCCCGCGAGGGCGGCATAGACAGCGGAGGTGAGCGAGGGGACGTTGTCGCGCAACTGTTCCCACTGAGTGCCGTCGATCCAGCGCATTTCGTCAGAGCTCTCTGGGCCTTGTTCGCGCTGAAAGAGGGTTCCGATCCGGTCAGGCTGCGGATAGGGCAGGCTCTTCAGCATCAGCGCATTCACGATGGAGAAGATGGCAGTATTGGCGCCGATTGACAGCGCCAGCGTAAGGACGACCGTGAAGGTGAATGCCCGATTCCGGATTAGTTGCCGTCCGGCGAAGCGAAGATTCTGACTGGGAGATTGCATTGATTTGCCTCCGATGAGAGATCGCTGACGCTGCCGCGACGGAACAGACTACTCCGCCTTCATCAGAGTCGCGATCAGGGAATCCCTGCGTTGGTTGGCGTGGTCATCCGAGCAGTGCAACACACGCAACCTGATAAAGAATGCGCCCACCGCCAACACCAGGAATATGGGCACGGGTAGCCACCGACTTTTCAAAGACCTGCATAGCCAACAGACCAACATCCCACTCCAAGCACTCCCAATTGAATTAACGCTGCTGGCAACGTATTCGCCTGTCTGCTCCCAAGCTTGCCAGAAAAACCTCCTCGGCATCGACCAGTACGTAGACTAATACCCCACCCGCGCGTTGAACTCTCGTGCTCGGTCCCCTTGAAAGCGCATTCCGATGCGTTCGGGTTGCGAATAGGCCGCCGTCGCTCTCTGACTGTCGATTCTTACAGTATCTGGATCGGAGTGTCTTGCCTAAGATGAGTGCGCTTCAAACGACGGCGGTGAACGACTCGAGGTGACTCAGGAGGATCATCATGTCTCATTACGATCAGCTCGCAAATATACCATTCCCCGGCGGATATCCTAGCAAGCCGTCCATCCAGCAGCTAAAGGATGAGTTGGTTTTTCAGAGAGCAGTTCAGAGCTACCTGTGGGCGCTGCCAGTGCTGAATATGTATGGAATGAAAGAGGGCTCCGAAAAGGCCTTCGGCTCAGGCTACAACGTGCTGCCGATCTTCAAAGATCGCCTCAACGCCAAAACCCTGGTGACGACGCCAAATTCGGATGTCATCTATGCCATGGGATACGTCGATCTAAAAGACGACGGGCCGCTGGTAATCGAAGTTCCACCCGGACTCCAGGGTATTCTTGACGACTTTTTTCAGCGGCCAATCTGTTCTGAACGACCGATTGAGGGCAGAACATGGTGCGGAGATGTGGGTCTGCCCGGGCCGGATCACGGCAACGGGGCAAAATACCTGCTGCTGCCTCCCGACTATCAAGGACCGATACCCGAAGACTTCCTGACGTTTCGATCACGCACGTATGGAGTCTTCGTGTTCTGGCGCGGCTTCTTCAAGGATCCTAAACAACTCCAGGAGCCGGTCGGGGTGATGGAGCAAACGAAGATCTATCCGCTGGGGAAAGAAAGCTCCGCCAAGCCCATGCAATTTCCGAACGCGTCAGCCACGCCGGCGAATCTGCTTTATGCGACCGATGGAACGGCTTTCGACGTTCTCGCTCGGTTCATTGAGCACGAATATGCTGATCCGGCCGATAGGGAAATGCGCGGGATGCTCGCCACGCTCGGGATCGTCAAGGGCCAGAAGTTTGAGCCTGATGCCCATATGAGAAACCTGCTCGAGCTTGCGGCGCGAACTGCCACGCACATAGGACACGGCACAAGCTACGACCCTTCGCCTACTCTCACGAACGGATACTGGTACGAAGGCCGCCAATGGATCAATGTTTTCCCGGGCAATGCCACGTTTTCCGGCGACACGTTCAACTACATTGATCCTCGAACAGGCTTCTTCAGCTATGCCTACTCCACGAGTCCCGGTATGGCTGCCAGCATGGTGAATGTCGGGGCGAAGTATCCCACGACCTACAAAGATGCCAACGGCGAATTCCTGATGGGAGACAATCGCTACCAATTGCATTTACCGAAGGATGTTCCTGCGGCGCTTTTCTGGTCGGTGACCGCATACGATTCGCTGACGGCCTCGGGCCTCGATAATGGTCAGGCATTCCCATCCATCAACACGATGGACAAACCGGCAATGAACGCCGATGGTTCGACCGACATTTACTTTGGCCCCGAAGCTCCCGCAAATGGAACCAAGAATTGGATTCGTACGGTTCAGGGCAGGGGATTCTTTGTGATCCTGCGGTTGTATGGACCTACGCAACGGTTCTTCGACCGGGCCTGGGTTCCGAGCGATGTGGAGAAATCAAAGTAGTTTTGCTCGCTCAATGTGCGGAGGCACCCACTTGCCTTCGGTAATCTCCGCCTTTGGCCAGTAAGCGCGGATGTAGAGCGAGAAGTCTTCCTTGGGGGCCGGAATCCAATTTGTCTGCTTGTCAGTTGCCGGCGAAATGTTCTGCACGTAGATCGTCAGCGACCCGTCTGCGTTCTTCTTCATCGACTTGCTCTTCGTGCCGAGAGAGTAGCGTCCAAGAGAATTCGGTGCGAAGAGATGCTCTTTGTTGTAGAGCGTGAGCGACCAGAACCCGTCTACCGGCGGCGTCTGCCCCGGCGCAAATGTCACTGTATAGACGTGGGCTCCGTTCAAGCGCTGATTCGTCGAATCGAAGTCCGCGTAGATATAGCGGGTCTCCTGTGGAGCGTTGTCGTACATATTCGACTTTGCCGTCGCCAGGCGCGAAAGATAGTCATATCCCCAGTTGGCTCCGTTCGAAGGCGATGTCCATCCGTTGCCCACCGGCTTTCCGTTATTGCGGAAATCAAACAGGGGCGCAACGACCTCCTTCTCCGTCGTCAACGCAGTCTGCGTCAAGGCTTCTTTCAGCTTTGGGTCTCTCGCCACTCCATCGAGCAATGACTGGAATGTGGCGTAAAGGGCCTCTTCTCCCGGCATTGGAGGAACCTGGTTGAGAATGATGGGAAGCTCATCGAAGAACTTTTCAGGGATCACCCATTTCGTTTCGCCGCCGGTGGAAGGAGGGGCTGGAAAGTCGGGTGTGCTCTTCCAGTCCATCGTTTTCATCTTGCCGTCGAACTCCGAAAGCGGGTAGACCACGATTTGATTCAGGAGGGGCTGAATCGCCGCTCTGTCTTCGAGATTGTCGTCCTGGAAGACTCGCGGGAAGATGGCCACAAGATCTGTCGGCGAATGCAAAACGCCAGTGATGCCGGCAGGGAGAGAACCCTTCCAGTTTGGTCCCACCAATGCGTAGAAACCCGGCTTGGTCCCGTACTGTTTACCAATCTGGCCAAACGAGTTCGTGCGGGCGTCTGCGATTTGATAGGTGTAGAAACGATGGCCGAAGTCAGGTACCTGGATAATGACAGGGATAGTGTTGGTGCGCTGATAGCTTGCTCCATACACGGTGTCCTGGTTGGGGCAGGTAACATAGTGCTCTTCGGCGCTGATGTAATCCGTTAGCATCGACACGCGGCCCGGAGGTGCAGCGGGAATTACACCTCCCACGCGCCCTGGGCCGGGCAAATCCTTGACGGCAATGGAGCGATTGAGGTTGTTCACCAGCGGCCATCCCCACACGTAAGCGAATCGCGCGACAGTTGCGACGTATTCCGTTGTCATCACTGTGCCCGCTGGAGTGCCAGCGATCTGCGCGGCAGGCGCAGAGGCCGGGGACGCGATTTCAGAGGACGGGGTAGCTCCATGCATGAGTTTCATCTCCGCTGACCAGTGATTCTCCCATATGACTGAAGGCGGCGCAAACATTCAGTTGGATTAATACCCAACCCTCGCCTTGAACTCTCGTGCCCGGTCGCGTGCGACGGTCAGCTCTGTTTCTTTGCCGTCCCTGAGGCGGACATTCAGCGCGCCTCCGGTGAGCAAGGCAACCTCTTTGACCCAGCCGAGATTTACGATCGTTCCCCGATGAATACGCGCAAATTGCCTGGGATTCAGTTTGTCTTCCAGCTCCGTAATCGTGTGATCCACGCAGTAGGCCCTGCCTTCTGAAACGGCAAAGGTTAATTTGTCTTCCGCGTAGAAATGGGTCACACCGACGAGGTCGAGGAACCACAGCCGATCTCCGAGACGAGATGCGATGCGGTCAGGGTATTCCGGCTTTATTTCGCGCAAGGAATTCGCAAGTTGCTGGAACAGCTTCTGGAAATCAGGCTGCGCAACCGGCGAACTTCGCAGGCGTTCCACCTTGTTGAGTGCGCGTTCGAGGGATTCCGGCTCGACGGGTTTTAGCAGGTAGTCCACTGAGTTCACGGCGAAGGCCTGCAGCGCGTACTGATTGTAGGCGGTGGTGAAGATGACGATGGGCTGGAGGGGCAGGCGCGCCAGGACCTCGAATCCGTTCAGCCGCGGCATCTCGATGTCGAGGAAACAGACATCGGGAGGATCGGCCGACAGAGCCGTTACAGCTTCTTCGGGTTCGGTGGCGCTGCCGATCACATTCACGCGATCAGTCTGCTCCAGCAGCCGGCGCAGCCGCTCGAGGGCCGGCGGTTCATCGTCCACCAGGTAGGCGCGCAGTTTCATACGTGCGGTAACACCATCTCCACTACAGATTGGCCATCTCTACGGAAAACATTCAGGTGTGCCTTGTCCCCGAACAGCGCATCGAGCCGCTCCACAAGATTATCGAGCCCATGACCTGCGGGTATTGCTGTCATGTCGAATCCAGGGCCGGTATCGCGAACTTCGATTCTGAGATTCCCGTTTTGTTCGGACGCTGCCACCAGAATTTCTCCACCGCCGCGCTGTGGGGTGATTCCGTGTTTCACGGCATTCTCAACCAGCGCCTGCACCGACATGGGAGGCACCCTGGCGCTGCGCAGATCGTCGGACACCTCGGTCGAACCGCGCAGTTTGTCTCCGAAGCGGGATTTTTCGATGTCCAGATAACTCTCGACCATTGCAAGCTCTTCCCGCAAGGGAATCAAGGTTTGATTGCTGTTGTCGAGTGAAGCCCGCAAAAGCAGCGCCAGCTTTCCTACAATCTGTTCCGCCTTTGCGGGGTTAACGGCGATCGCCGAACTAATTGAGTTCAACGTGTTGAAGAGAAAATGCGGATGGATGCGAGATTCAAGCGAGCTGAGCCGCGCTTCTGCTGCCAGCTTCTGTGCCCGCTCTTCGCTTACTTCTTTCTCGTGCAGCTTCTCCTCCGCGAGCCGCACGCGTTCCCGCAACAACGCGTGAACCAGGGCGCCTAAGCCAAACACTGCCGACAACGGAAGGCTGACGCGCAAAGTGTTGAGGTAAACAGACCAAAACTGGTGCGGAGCAATCACACCGAACGCCATCAATATCGTCTGCGCCAGCAAGCAGCCTGCTGGTACGAAGACCAGAATGCAGAGAAACAAGGTGGGCATGAGCGGAAGCTTGCGAGCTTGCACCCTCGCGGCAATGGCACTGATTCCCAGAAAGCCGAGAACGCCCGTCAGATTTGCGAAAAGAAGTGAATATCCAAACTCATACAGCAGATCCCGCCCACTGGTGATCTGGTTTCCAATGATGCGGACGAAGACCACAATCGTAACCGCAACGTTGATCCAAATGAGAGAGAACAGCCAATTGCCCTTCGTCGTGCTCATCGGGATGCCTCGTTTGGTGTCGCCACTCTACTTTGCGTCAACGGGTTCGAATGTGCCGGTGCGGAAGATGTTGAGAACCTGCGCGGTGTCCTGGCCCGGGAGCTTCATCTCTCCGACTACGCTCTCATTGAGTGTGGAGTATTCAATCTGTTTAGTCGCAACCGATACCCAGATCTCTCCCCAATAATCGCTGCGTCCGATCAAGGTCATTCCGCCAGTAGCAATCTGCACAGGATTGAAGAATGCCTGGTAGGTGATCAGGGCGCACTCCTGGCCATTTCTTTGCGAACGACCAATCCACTCCAGCACCACATTGTGATTGCGGAACGTGCCCACGTCCGGTATGTTCACGTCCTGGTTGGAAATTAGCTGATAGGGCTCGTTGAGCTTCAACTGATCGAAGTGGTTCTGGCCAAACATCTCGATCATGCTCGTGTCCCAAACCAGATTACGCTGCATCACCGCAGTGGGCGGAAATCCTTTAAAGAAGTCCGGCGTCATGGTGCTCGCCATGTCATTGCGGTAGCGAAATCCCTCCATGAAGCCGCTCTTCTGTGGCGCATCAAACGGCGCGGTGGCTCCAACCGCGTTAGCCAGCGATACGTTCTTCCACATCACTTCTCCTCCAGGGAGTCCGCGCGTGTATTCGCCGGTGACGCGTTGACGGTACACCAATTCGCCCTTGGTGTTGGCGGTGTTGTAGTCCACAACAAATCTGTAGGTTCGCGGGCCGCTGTCTTTTACGGTCGTTCCCTGGGGCAGATTCCACGGCTGTGCGGGCTTCGATTGGCCGGGCACGCAGGTCGCTGCGCATATGGCAAATCCCGTAATGAGCACTGAAGCTTTGATTCGCATTTGCATAGGTCTTTCCTCTCAGCCGAGATCTTCCGCTGCCGCACGCGTGAAGTCATGTAGTTTGCGATAAACCCTTGCGATTCCCGACTAGGTGCCGTTTGAGGCCGACGAATCGTGATTCTGGATATGTCCCGGCGAAATCCGGGCCCGCCGACTCCGTTTTGGCGAGCCAGTAGATGGGTGCGCAAAGAATCTTCCAAAGCATAGGATCCATTGCGTATAGTGCGAACAGCGGTCTCCCCTGCACGCAAGAGGTCTGGCAATGGCACGGTACTTTCGTTGCTTCGTTCTATCCGTTGCGGTTTGTGGATTCGGCATCCTGTCTCAGGCACAGCCTGCAGCGGCACCCAGGGCGCAGGTGCACTTGGGCGACAGCGTCGTGGCGCTGAATGGGCCGTGGAAGTTTTCGATTGGCGACTCGCCGATTGACCCGGCGACCGGTAAGCCCTTTTGGGCAGAGTCGGGCTTTGATGACTCGCGTTGGGAGACTGTCGACCTGACGCCCAAGAGCGGAGCTGTCGATCCTGTTTCCGGTCTATCCGATTTTTCAACGGGCTGGACCGGGAGGGGCCACCCGGGCTACTGGGGTTATGCGTGGTATCGGATCCGTGTGCATCTGGTTGCGAAGCCTGGCGTGCCGCTGGCTCTTGCCGGTCCGTCCAACGTGGACGATGCTTATCAGGCCTTCGACAACGGAACGCTGGTGGGCGCATTCGGAGATTTCTCGAGAACGAGACCCGTTATTTACTTCACACAGCCAGTGATGTTCAATCTGCCGGGGCGGTCCGAGGACAGCGCGGGCAGTTCCGATCTGCTGATTGCCTTCCGCGTGTGGATGGAGCCGAACACATTGCTCGAAGGGTACGATGTGGGGGGCTTTCACACTGCGCCATTGCTGGGCGAAGTTGGACCGGTAACCGCGCGCCACCAGATGCGCTGGCTTGAACTGATTCGGTCGTATCTTCTCACTCCTTTTCTCGCTTTCGGCTTTGGCCTGCTGGGGGTGGTTGCATGCAGCTTGATGCTTTTTGACCGCTCCGACCGCGCCTATCTATGGATCGGCCTGGTTCTGCTCACATCCTCGGCGTTCTATGCCCTTATCGCTATCGGCACGTTTTCCCAGTTAACAGGCGCCATGACGAACACTTTCATCCAGGACGTCATCCTTATTCCGCTCACTTATACCGGATGGGTGATGGTGTGGCGCGTCTGGTTTCGTCTTCGCCGCCCGACATGGATGCCGGCTTTGCTGGCTGCGCTTGTGCTTCTCTTGATGGTTTCGAACGCGCTGGGCGACAACATCTTCTTCAACATTGTTTCTCAGCCGGTGAGCCATGCCTTCCACCTGCTGGCGCTCGTGGTTCGCATTGCACTCGCGGTCTTAATGGTCGGGAACGTTGTTCTGGGAATTCGGGAGCAGGGCTTCGAAGGCTGGATCGTTCTTCCAGCGACGTTTTTTGCTGCCCTCGGCGGATTCCGTACCGAGTTCGCTTATCTGCACATTCAAATAAGCTGGCTGGTTCTGGGCACGAGTGTCTCTCTGTATTTCCTGGCTAACCTGCTGCTGGTGGTTTCGGTCTCGGTGCTGCTGTTGCGGAGACTGCTGGTGAGCATGAAGACGCAGCGGCAGATGGCGCTCGATGTGAGACAGGCGCAGGAAGTGCAGCAGGTAATTCTGCCGGAGGGCCGCACAACGGTTCCTGGCCTCGTGATCGAGAGCGAGTACCACCCGGCGCGGGAAGTGGGCGGCGACTTCTTCCAGATCATTCCGCACCCAACAGATGGCAGTCTGCTGATTGTGGCTGGAGACGTTACGGGCAAAGGACTCAAGGCTGGAATGCTGGTGGCGTTGCTAGTGGGGGCGATCCGCAGCACCGCTGAGTTGAACGCGCAGCCGGAATTTGTTCTGCGTGCTTTGAATCGCCGTCTGATGGGACGCGGAGACGCGCAGGCGACCTGTCTCGCCCTGCGCATTGATGCGGATGGACGCGCGACACTGGCGAATGCGGGGCACATGCCGCCCTACCTGAACGGGCAACTGGTGGCTGTGGAAGGCGCTTTGCCGCTGGGGATGAAGGATGGCGCGGAGATTTCCGTGATGCGGTTCAATTTGAAGGAACGGGATCGGCTGGTTTTGCTCTCAGACGGGGTTGTGGAGGCAACGAACGCGGATGGCCACCTCTTTGGCTTCGAGCGTGTCGAGGAGTTGCTGCGCACGGCCGGCAGCGCCTCTGAAGTTGCCGCCGCGGCACAGCATTTTGGCCAGGCAGACGACATCAGTGTCATCTCAGTGACTCGGACTGCCTCAGTAATGGAAGAAGCTGTTGCGTAAACGGCGTTGCGTCCATGAGGTAGTTGGCCCGGCAGCGCAGCTGTGACATCAAGATACGGATCGTTCTGGTGATCGCCGAATCGGTGGAGGAGATTTCAACCCACCCCGATGTGGCAACCTAGACTCTGGAGGGTTGTCTGATCATGCCTGTTGAAACTGTCGCTGCGGCCCGAGTCACCGAAGATATTCATGCCTGGGAGTCAGGTGGGGCCACGTCTCCGGAAGCGCTTGCGGCCTGGGTAAGTGCGCGGCTCGCGGCGCATGAGGCCGCGCTCGCCTCTCTGCTTGCTGTTGAAGGCCCACGCACCGTGGATAACACGCTGCGGCTTTACGATGCAGCAATCGAGCATCTGGCGCTTGCTGGAGCGCAGGCAGGGGTGCTGAACTCTGTTGCCGCCGACAAGGCCGTTAGAGACCAGGCGCAGATGGAAGCACAGCGCGTAGCAATGACGGGCAGCGCCTTGAGCCTGAATCGCGGAGTGTTCGACGCGCTTGTCGAAATGGACCTGACCGGATCGAGCGAGGCGACACGGCACTTTGTGGAGCGCACGCTGCTGGGCTATCGGCTTTCCGGCGTCGACAAGGATAAAGAAACCCGCGACAAGATTCAGGCCTTGCACGAGAAGGCCACGATGGCGTCGCTTGAATTCAGCCGCAACATTCAGGAAGGTGCGAAGACCATCATCGCGACGCAAGAAGAACTCGATGGGCTTCCGCCCGATTACCTGGGACGGCATCAGCCGGATGCGAGCGGGCAGATTACGCTGTCGACGGATCAACCAGACATGCAGCCGGTGATGACGTTTGCATCGAATGGCGATCTCCGCGAACGGATGTTTCTGGCATATAACACGCGAGCGTATCCCGCAAACAAGCAGATACTGCTTGACCTGTTGTCGACGCGGCAGGAGATTGCAACGGTGCTGGGATTTCGCAGTTGGGCTGATCTGGCGACCGCAGATCAGATGATGGGCTCCGCGGCGAACGTGCGGACGTTTCTGGCAAGGCTTGAAGAAGCCAGTCGCGAAGGCGCGGTTCGCGAGCATGAGCAAGTGATGGAATTTGTGCGTAGCAGACAGCCGGACTTGAAGGCAATTGATATCACCAGCCGCGGCTACTGGTACGAACAGTTCCGGCGGGCGGCATTTGATTTCGATTCGCAGTCCGTGCGGCCCTACTTTCCTTACAAGCAGGTGGAAGCAGGTGTTCTGGAGACCGCTGCGAAGCTCTTCAAGATTGAGTTCCGCAAGTCCACAGCGTCAGCATGGGATCCTGCGGTGAGTGTGTTCGATGTGCTTGAAGAGGGCATCCAGGTAGGTCGCTTCTATCTCGACATGCATCCGCGCGAAGGCAAGGACAAGTGGTTTTCCGCAGCGCCGATCGTAGCAGGTGTTCGCGGACGCTACATGCCGGAGGCCGCGTTGATCTGCAACTTCCCTGCTGGAGACGGCGACGACCCAGGCCTTCTGCAGTACAGCGATGTTGTCACATATTTCCACGAGTTCGGGCACCTGATGCATGCCATTCTCGGGGGACAGACGGAGTGGGCGGGCATTTCAGGTTTCGCGACGGAAGGTGATTTTATCGAAGTTCCGTCGCAGATGCTGGAAGAATTCTTCCGCGATGAAAAGCTGCTGCAAAATTTCGCGAAGCACTACGAGACGGGCGAGGTGCTGCCTGCGGAGATCATTCGCAAGATGAAAACGGCAGGTGCGTTTGGCCGCGCAGACTGGACCCGCACGCAGCTTTATTACACCACCCTGTCGCTCGACTTGCACGACCAGGATCCGGCGCAAATTGATTTGGACGAGATTACGAAACGGCTCTACACCTCGCTGGTGCCGTGGACTTGGCTCGAAGGTAACCGCATGTACGCGAGCTTCGGGCACCTTACCGGCTATTCCTCGAATTACTACACGTACGCGTTCGACAAAGTGATTGCGCTGGATTTCTTTGGGCAGTTTGACCCGGCTGATCCGCTGGGCTGCGATGCCGGGGCACGTTACCGCAAGCTGGTGCTTGAGCAGGGCGGATCGAAGCCCGGTCGACAGATGGTGCGCGATTTTCTGGGCCGGGACGAGGAATTCGCTGCGTTCTCGAAGTGGCTCAACGAGGAGTTCGAAGTGCAGGGAGTGGAAAATCGGGTATAGGGGTCAGGACTTATAGAAGTTCAGAAACGGCGACTTAGGAAAACTACATCGCAACGTGAACATAGACGCATCTTCGCGATAGCGGCATGACTGGGCGAGCTGTGCTGCGCGCGCATATTGTGCCGGCCGTATCCTCAAACCTCTTACCAACGCGTTTGAATTCGAATTTCGCTGGGCTTCTGACGGCCAATTTCCAGCATCTAACTTAACATGCCGGAAAACGGCTTAACAAATGAAGGAAGCAGACTTGACGAGTGTGTGCCGCAAGGGATCTCCGTCCTCGTGTAATGAGGCCGGTAAAGCAGCGCAATTCTGTGCCGGTTGCCATTGGCTGGATCTAACTGGATGCGATCTAGGGATTCTGCGAAAAGCATCTTGAAAAGGCCCCCGCAATTCAAAGACTAAAGAAGCGTAGAGGAGTACCGTTGTGACCTTATCTGATTTTCGTCGCATTGCTCTCAGCCTTGAAGGTGCGGAAGAGGGTTCGCACATGGGGGCAGCCGATTTCCGTGTAGGTGGACGGATCTTTGCGACGCTCGCTGCGGAAAGGCACGGGTACGGCAATCTGATGCTGAACCCGGAACAGCAGGCCGCCTTTATCGCCGAGCAGCCAGAGGTCTTTCTTCCGGTCGCCGGCACGTGGGGACGCAACGGCGCTACCCATGTGCGTCTTGCCGTCGCCAACGAGGATGTTCTTACCGGAGCACTTCGCTGCGCATGGAAATTGCGCATCGAGAAAAATCAGAATGCCCGTCAGGGTGCGTTGAATGCGGCCAAAAGGCGTAGCGCGGCCACCACCAAAAATCCGGAAGTGATTCTGATGGACAAACGCCGCAAAGCCGAGATCCGTGCACGTCTCACGACCCACGAGATGCTGGAAAGCGTAAAGAACCGCTACGGGCTGAACGACTAAAACTGTCGTCCGCGTGCAGATCGTCCCAGGAAAGATCGTAATAGGACGTCTTTTCTGACGCCGCGACGCGTTGCATGCAATGATCAGTCCGTCCCAAAATCCCGGATGAGCCTTAAGCCGCACGCTCGCCCGGCGCGCTCCCGGCTTGCACTCAGGACCCTTCCCGATTGAGAATGGCGAGCGAGATAACTTCCATTCAACCAGGGCAGCCGAAGTCGGTTCATGCAATCGAAAGGTCCTCGCCATGACGCTCACAGTGCGCTCCGCGTTTTTCGCTGTTCTCCTTGTGTCCTTTGCCGTTTCGGCTCTGTCGCAATCCGAACGCAAGACCACAGCCGGCGCCGGTCCTGGCGGTTTGCCGCAGGTTACGTTTCTTGCGCATCGGCTTGGAACGGATCATGCGGAAGGCGTCACCACGCTGGACATGAATGGGGACGGCTATCCCGATATTCTCAGTGGCGCGTACTGGTACGAGAATCCCGGCCCGAACGGCGGTGAATGGAAGCGGCATCAATATCGCGAGGCCGGAACGCTCGGCGAGTTCGTCGCCGATTGTGGCGAGTGGACCATCGACGTGAACCATGACGGAGCTCCCGATGTGGTGACAGCTGGATGGCAGACCAACGGCATCTGGTGGTACGAAAATCCAAAGCAGCCCGGCGCAATGTGGAAGAAGCATTTCATTACCGACAGCTACGACACTGAGGGCGGTGTAATGGCGGACGTAAACGGGGACGGAGTTCCGGACCTGGTATTCGCGCATTACAACCACTCGGGAATTATCTGGATAGATTTCTCCGGGCCAGAGCCTAAGGTTCATCACGCCGGCGGCCCGGAACAGGATGGTCACGGCGTGGGCGTTGCGGATATCGACGCCGACGGCCTCGCTGACATCCTCACACCGAACGGATGGCTCAAGCAGATCGACGCCAACAAAAATGACTGGGAGTGGCATCCCGACTGGCAGATGGGCGATGCCGGATTTCCCATCATCGGCTACGACGTGAACAACGATGGCAAGATGGACGTTATTTACGGCCAGGGCCACAGCTATGGGCTCTATTGGCTGGAGCAGATCGGCGAAGGGGACAATCGCCATTGGGTGCGACGCGCGATTGATGAATCCTTCTCGCAGGTGCATGCGCTCAAACTGGTGGACATTGATGGCGATGGAGAACCGGAACTGCTGGCCGGGAAGCGCTACCGCGGGCACAATGGGAACGATCCCGGATCGTACGATCCGCTGGTCATCTACTACTACAAGATTGATCGCAAGACGGGATCTTTCACTCGTTTTCCCATCAGCGTTAATGGGACCGCCGGGGCCGGAACGCAATTTGTGACCGAAGACATCGATAAGGACGGCGACATCGATATCGTCGTGGCCGGAAAAACCGGTGTGCACTTCCTCGAGAATCTCCAGGTCAACAAGGTTCCCAAAGAGCAGCGGGAAAAAGAGCTCCTTCTGGAGAAGAATTGGCCGTTCGCCGACGAAGGACCTCAGGTGAAGCAAGAAGAAGCACCCAAGCCGCCGAAATAATAAGAATCACTAAATCAATGATTTAGATGGAGACAAGCCACTCAATTGCACCGGTTTTGATTCAGAATGAGAGAGTCGACTCGACAAGAACCGAGTTTGGGTCCGAGATTTCCACAGATAAATGAGGACTTCTCGATAAATCTCTTAAGGGAGAGCAACGTTTTGGTCCTTTTCGCATCTGACTATGTAATTAGCAGAGGCTTCCTCGAATTTGACCCTTCCAAGAAAGGTAACTACTCCTTTTGAGGGTCTGATCTAGACCCCCTTCTCTCGACCCCTTCAGGACCTCCCTCCCAATAAAATGCCTCTCGAGCGGACCCACCGGAAGGTGGGTCCATTCGCTCTGCACTAAAGCGATTAGCCTTCCCGCTACAATCAATTTGTGAAGCGGCCCCTATCTTCCCCGCAGGTCAAATCTGGTCAGAACCTTGAGCGCCTTGATGAACTTTTCAAGGTCGCGGGCCTGGTGCGGAGCCGCCGCAAAACCTCTCCAGACATCATGAGCCCCCTGCGCAAAATGCGTCAGGATGCGGCGACGAGGGAGGAACTGGCGTTGCCTGTCGCCCGGCCGCCCTTAACCAAAAACGGAATCGGGTTGATTCAGATACCGGCGTGGCGGGAAAAGAAGACGACGAGCAAGTGGCTCTGGCATGGGTTCAGCACGCGCTTGGGCGGCACGAGCCGGGTCTATTGTGCTGAGGACGCTTCCGGCGAATTGAATCTGGGCTTCACCGCGGCTGACAATCGCGAAGCTGTCATCGCGAATCGCCGGCTGCTGGCGGAAGCAGTCAGCGGCGATAAATCCACCCCGCTTGTCACGCTGCGTCAGTTTCATTCGAACCTTGTGGTGATCGCCGGCGCCAGTGATGCTGGCCGCGAGCGTCCGCGGAAGGCCGACGGAGTGATCACGGCTGAACCCGGGCTCCTGATTGCGATTCAAACGGCTGACTGCATCCCGGTTCTGGTCGCAGACCGCAAACGCCGTGTGGTTGCAGGGTTTCACGCAGGCTGGCGAGGGACGGCAAAACGAATCGTCGAATTGGGCGTGGGGCGAATGCGGCTCGAGTTTGGATCACGACCAGAAGACTTGATCGCGGCGATTGGACCCGGAGTGGGCCAGTGCTGCTACGCAATCGGAGAAGAAGTGCTCTCGGAATTCGAATCGCAGTTCAGCTATGCGCGTGAGCTATTCCGCGAAGTTTTCGATTCTGACCCGGTACGCAAAAAGTATCCGATGCTGTTTCTTACACAGCGGGCGCCCGGTCACTCGCCGATAGGTCCCGCGCTGCATCTCAATTTGATTGAGGCCAATCGCCGCCAACTGCTCGATGCCGGCCTGAGGCCCGCAGCCATCAGCCTTACCGGCGGTTGCACCAGTTGCCAGACGGATCTGTTCTTCTCTCATCGCGCGTCGCAAGGCCATGCGGGGCGCACGATGAGCGTGATCGGCATTCGAGCCACTGGATGATCTTTCAATCGCGCAGGAACACATTTAGCAATGATTTATGAACGCGAATGCGCGTGTTGTATTCAATGAATCCGAGCTTCCGAAAGCGACTCATGAAGGCGTTCACCCGCGGGCGCGTACTCCCGATCATGTTTGCCAGTGCCTCCTGCGAGATGGGCTGAATCAGCGTATCTGCCTCACCGGGCTGGCTATACTCCGCCAACAGCAACAGCACTCGAGCCAATCTCTTTTCGGCTGGGTTGAAGAGTTGATCGACCAGGTCTGCTTGAGTTCTCAAGTTGCATGCCAGAAGGAAAGAGGAAAACAGATAAGAAAAAGACCGCTCTTCCCGCATGACGCGAAGAAACTCTGGCCTGGAAATCCTTAGCGCAGTGCACGCTGTCATCGCAGTTGCGGTCGTCAGCCGTAGCCCCGGGTCGGCCGCCATCGCCTTTTCGCCGAAGAAATCTCCCCCCGAAACAAGTCGGATGGTCGCTTCCTTGCCGGCTGAGGATGCGACGGAGATCTTGACTCGACCTTTTTGAAGATAGAAGACACAGTCAGCCGGGTCTCCCTGCGAGAAGAAGGCCTCGGCCCGCTTTAACTGGACGATCTTTCGCCCAGGCCCCACATTCGCTAGAAATTCGCCCACGTCAAACCGGGTCTCACGATCTCCTGCCATTGACGGTGTCCGACCTCAGGGATGTTTCGTCCGATAGGAACCTATAAATAAGCGAGTTTGTCCATTATATGAAACAAACCTGAAGTCGATGATCAAGACATAAATGCTTGAGCGCGCTGTCCTGTCCCAAAAGGAACACCTTCAGATGAGGCTGCTATTCCAAAATAATTACACTGCCCCGCGTCTCTTGTAGTCCGGCTTGATGCACACTGACGCGCCGACAGGCCCGTGCACTCGTATGAAAAGAAAGTCTCGACCTATATCAACCACAGCATTTCTGAAGAGATCGAGGCCGGATAGTTCCGGCCGGCGCGGCTTTGCCTGCATCGTAGGTATCCAACTCAGGTTGCCGCGAAAAATGGCATGGTCACAAAGATGTTCCTACATTCACTGAGGAGAAATCCATTGGATCGACGTATTCGGGTTCTGATTCCTGTTGTACTGCTAGTCGTCTTGGTTGCAATTGCGGGTTGCAAGAAAAAAACGCCTCCACCACAGGCCGCAACAGCTCCTCCTGTGGCCGCGCCTGCGCCGACTGCGCAGATTAGTGCCTCACCAACAGAGTCGAATGCCGGCGATCGAGTGGTATTGACCTGGCGGACCACCGATGCGAGCACGGCATCAATCGATGGCTTGGGCGACGTGACCACCTCGGGCACGAAAACTGTGACCCCAACGGCTTCGACCACCTATCACCTGGTCGCAAAAGGGGCAGGGGGATCGGCCGACGCCTCCGTACGCGTAACGGTGAGCACCCCTCCGCCGGCGGCCGCACCCGCAAATACAATGAGCGCCGAAGATGAGTTTAAAGCCAACGTCCAGGACACCTTCTTCGATTACGACAAATATGATTTGCGCAGCGATGCACAGGCTACGATTTCGCACGACGCTTCCTATTTTGCAAGCCATCCCAGCGTGAAGATCCTTATTGGTGGCTATTGCGATGAACGCGGCTCCAACGAATACAACCTTGCACTCGGTCAGAACCGGGCCGACTCAGCGAAAAAAGCGCTTGTGAGTGCAGGGATAGCTGCGGATCGCATCCGAGTTATCAGCTACGGAAAGGAGAAACCTTTCTGCAGCGACTCAACAGAGGCCTGCTGGCAACAGAATCGCCGCGCTGGTTTCGCACTTGATCGCTAGGACTTGATTACTTATCGGACGTTTTTTGAACGCTTATTCGTGTCGTGAGTCATGTCGCAACTCTGTTGCAGCCCATCCAATATTTGTGGGTTGCAACAGAGGCGCCCGTTAATACTGGAAATTCACCTTCAGGTTGCGCTTGCCCGCACTTGAAAGACATCGGAGGAAACTAACCGTGAAAAATTTCCTGAAGACTCTTATCCTTGCCGGATGCATCTTGTCAGTCCCCTTTGTGTCGATGGCACAAGAGGTCGTCCATGCGCTTACCGGCACGGTCCGTTCCATTGACCCTTCACACAAGACGATCACGATCTTCACAGATAATGGTTCCGAAGGCTTATTCAAAGATCTGACGAACCCCAAGATGAAAGTAGATTTAGATAAGAAACTCCGCACCGACGTAAGCACCGTTGACGCCTTCAAAGGCGAAGGGGCGTACGTCGTCATTTTCTATTTCGGCGACGGCGAAGTGCGGACGGCCGTAGCATTGCGAAGCCTCGGTTCTGGACCATTCACGAACAACGTCGGCACCGTCGTGAAACTCGATGGACGAGACCATCAGCTCTCCATCAAGGACAAATCGGGGATCGTCAAGTCGTTCAAGATTGCTTCAGACACTGTGGCAGAAACGGACACCGGTGCGGTGAACGGGCTGAAGTTTCAACCCGAAAAGGACGACCAGGTAAGGGTGGTTGCAACCGTGGTGAATGGCACCCCGACAGCACTGTTTGTCCGAACGATGTAAGTCTGATCTGCGGCGCCACTGACTTCGTGAGCGGAAGTTCATCGCCCGAGTTTTGCGTTCACGAGATATTCGCGGCAATCGAGTACTGATCAGCAGAATCCAATACCGCAAAAGATGAAAGCTGCGCCCCGAAGGCCGCAGCTTTCGTTTGAAGTTATTGATGGCGAAGGTTCTTGCGACAAGGCAGACTCTGCTGCTTCTTACATTGGAAGTCACCGCTGCGCAACAGGCTCGTATCTTGAGCGCCTGCGGAACGGTCTCGCTTATGAAGTCGCCGAAGCTGCCTCGCCTGGATTGACCAGGTCGCGAAGTTCTTTCGATGGTTTAAAGTATGGAACTCGCTTGGCGGGGACCTCCACGCGCTCTCCTGTCTTGGGATTGCGGCCGATGCGGGGATTGCGCTGGCGAATGCGGAAGGAACCAAAGCCGCGAATTTCGATCTTGTCACCGCTCTGCAATGCGGAAATTACCGAGTCAAAAACCGTCTCCACGATGACTTCGCCATCGCGGCGCGTCAGGTCGCCCAGGCGAGTGACCTTTTCCACCAGATCTGCCTTAGTCATGTCCTCTGGCCTCCGTACCACAGGATAAACGCATTCACCACATGGAGTTAAGAAAAAACCGATTCTTCTGTGGAATAGGCCCCGCTCGAGAACGAATTGGGGCCCGTTTCTTTGCCGGACAAACCGCAAATGCAGAGCAGGCCCCCAACGACAGCCGAGTCCTTGCTTCTCACTGATTCATCGGCAAGGACAGAACGCCGGTGGAATATCCCGAGTGCAGGATTGCCATTCCGACCTTCAACGAGCGAGCCTCGATTCCGACGAACCCGTAACCGCCGCTATCTGAACTCTCCAGTTGGCAGCCGCGCGATTCTTTGCCAATGAGGCTTCCACGGACTTACCGGCCTTTCGCTGGCGATTCAGGGGTTGCGGGCCGGAAAACCCGGAAGTGATGGCAAACCCTGGAGTTTCGGTCCCGAACCCTTCAGCATGCAAGGCGAAATTCTCGCGTTCACCGATGCCGAATCTTGCCACCTCGGGATGAGGCTGGCCGGCAGTTTGCTGCCTCGCGGGGGCGCTGACCTCACCCTGGCTTCCGACTCCCGAAAATCCGCCCCCAATCGCATCCCCAGCCGCTGTAACCCGGATTTTGCCGATGTTTTGGCATGGTTTTGCCGCACGATGACTCAATCGCCGTTCTCCCATGCTCCGGCTTTTTCAAAGCCCCGGCGGCGGACGCCCCAGACGCTGCTCTGGTTCGAGCCCCCCAGCGCTGAGTGTCTTTCCCGGAAACTTTGTTTATTGCGATCAAGCGGGGATTTCGTGTGATCGAGCTACCCGGTGAGGGAGAACTGAGCGCACGACGATCGCACCCCGATAAGCGGTTCCGCTGTTCCGCATCAGGATGTTAGGTTTGACAGGATCCTATGGGGGCGATCAAGTCATGCTCTGGCGTTTTGCATTGCGTCCAGTCCGGCATTCGGCATCATTGCTCGTGACATTTCTGTTTGCTCTGATAGCGAATTCAGCCGGAGCGCAAAGCTTCGATGCCACCCACCTTCGACAGCCGGCGAGTCTTGGCGACGTGAAGTGGCTGGTCAACGCGAACGACAATCCTGCCTATGCTGCTCCCTCTTTTGACGATTCGCACTGGCCGCTGCACGATCCGCACAACTCCATTGACGCCATCTTCCCTCAGCGCCCCCCGGTGATCTGGTACCGGCTTCACGTCAAAGTTGATCCGTCTACGACTGGTTTGGCGTTGAATGAAATCTACATCTCGCAGGCATTCGAGATTTATGTAAACGGGGAACGGCTGATGCAACTAGGTCAGATCTCACCCTGGGTCGCGTACACTTCGGGCGAAAGAGTGCGAGTACGCATCCCCGACCGGCTTGTGGCGACGGGAAATCTGGTCATTGCTCTACGGGTTCATATTTCTCCGGTGGAATGGCACGGCCAGCAGCCGGGGTACTCCGCTTCGAACCTGTCCATCGGACAGGACCAAACTTTCTATCGCGACAACTGGCTCGCCGTGATCGGTGCAAATGCCACGGATTGGATTGATCGCTTCCTGGTGATAGGCCTAGGGTTCGTCGCGCTTGTGCTTTACGCCTCGCAACGACGCCAGACGGTTTACCTCTGGATCTTCGCTGTTGGAGCACTGGTCCTAATAGAAACACCTCTGCCCTTCATTACGACGTTCCGCAACGTTCCTGCAATCTGGGAACTTATCGGTGCGATTCCGCGTCTTGCTGCGCCGTTCATCTGGGTGGGGCTTTACTTTGCGTTCGTCAATCAGCGGATCGGCTGGGTGTGGCGAGTCATCCTCGTCCTCACCGGAATCGCCGATTTCACCGCGGGACTCCAGGAATGGTTTATATCGCTGCCTGCGCAATTTCAGCTTTTCACCAATCTGCCATTCATCCTCCTTCTTTCGGTGGTAATTCCGATCGTGCTCATCATCCATTGGCGACGGGGAAATCGTGAAGCCGGTCTGCTTCTGATTCCAGTGATTTTGTTCAGCTTCTACATTTATGCCGTAGTGGTGTTCGACACGATGTTTCAGTTTCCGGCGTGGAGCCGGACGGCGCTGCGCGGATTGAACCTGATCGATCGATTGCCGGCAGGACCTTTCTCGGTGTCGTTGCATAGCCTTACCGGGATGCTGTCGACACTGACACTGGCCATCATCATCCTGCAGCGCTCTGCGACCATGAGCAGGAGGCAGGCGCAGCTCGAGGGTGAACTGGAAGCAGCACAGGAAGTACAGCGTGTTCTGGTACCAGAGCATACGGGTGATGTTCCGGGATTCAAGGTCGAATCAGCCTATGAACCGGCGCAGCAGGTCGGCGGCGATTTCTTCCAGGTGCTTCCGGATGGAGAGGGCGGCGTACTGATTGTGGTGGGCGATGTTGCGGGGAAAGGGCTGCCCGCCGCGATGCTGGTTTCCGTACTGGTTGGCGCGATTCGAGGAGTTGCCGAGTTTACGAAGGATCCGGCTGAGCTGCTTTCGAATCTCAATGAGCGCCTGGTAGGACGCGGCGGCAGCGGGTTTTCAACTGCTCTCATTGCCAGAATCAGCACGGGCGGTCAGGTAACGGTGGCGAATGCAGGCCACTTGTCGCCGTATCTCGACGGGAAGGAAGTGGAGCTTCCCGGGGCCCTGCCGCTCGGGGTTGCAAGCTCCACCCTCTATGAGACGACCGAGTTCCACCTAGACCCCGGTAGTCGTCTCACGTTCTATTCCGACGGCGTGATCGAAGCGCAACGGCCCGATGGCGAGCTGTTCGGCTTTGAACGAGCGCGGGAAGTTTCGATGAAGTCCGCGGCTGAAATTGTCGAAGCCGCCAAACGATTCGGGCAAGAGGACGACATCACTGTCGTTACCGTTACCAGAACCGCTGCCGTCGCCAACGCTGCTTAGTTTCGGAACAACATTTATTGCATTCCTAGGCGCTTTCGGCGGCTTCTCCTTTAAAAGAGAAGCCGCCTGAGTGCATGCTTGGTCTGCACCAACGTTTTTGCCCGCAATCTAGGCGGACCGCTCGCCCTTGTTCTCGCCTTCTGCCGCAACGTTTTCGCGATTGCCTGACAAGTCACGGGCCGGATCTTTCCTGCCGAGAGCCTGGTCGTCGGGAATTACCCGCACTGTTTGTATGCGCAACACACCGAGTAACTGCACGTTACGGGGTGCGTCGTCGCGGCCCCCTTCGTCAAGATCGTCGTCGATATTCTCTTGATCCTCTTCCTCGTATTCATACGTCGCTGCATTTTCGCCAAAATCAGCGTTATATTTCGCCAGGATCGATTCTGCCTCCGCCGCGCGTTCGTCGGCCTGCACTGTCACTACCGCGGCGTCGTTCCCGCGCCTGAAACGATGCGCGAAGTAGCGCGCACGGGCATCGGGAATATTCATTGCAATGAACGAACCCTGCAAATGCGAGGGATCGCCGAATCCTTCCTCGGATTGCTTGGCGACGTTCGGATCAATTTCGCGTTGGGCAGCATCGCCCGGCGTGTGCTCCTCCGCGCGAACTTCAGCCTCGTTGCCCGTAAACCATGCCTTGATCTTGTCCCACGTCGAAGGCTCTTTATCTTCGGTTTCGTAGACGGTGGTGTTGCCGAACGTTGAGGATGTCCCGGTATAGCAGCCGCGGTGCGCAATGCCGAGGTGGGCGGATGTGAAACCTGCCTTCCGCAGGGCATCCACTGCCTTTCGCGCATCGCTGCTGTCTTCAAAATAGGCGGCAACTGTGTCGGTAGAAAAATCCGTCTGAGTCATAAAACACCTCTTGGGGTTGGGAAACAAGGACGTGGGGATTCGGAAACAACGCTGCGGATGAGCGCCGTCCGGCTGCTCGGAAATCTCGTGGCTTACGTCTTGCTGAGTCTAGGATGGGTGCCGGGGTAAAGATGGTTTTCCGCGCTGACAGAAGGCGTAAAAAAGAATTGCGGATTTCTCAAGTTGCGTTGCGCTTGGAGTGTCCGGGAGCGCAATTCTATGGCACCGCTTGCTGCATTCCTCCACCTGGGGTCAGGCAGTTGTAGTTTTCGCAAGAGATTGCAGATCACGCGCGTCGATTTCAAATTCGCGAATCTTGTACTTCTGGATTTTCCCTGATAACGTCGCTGGAAATTCATCGACGAAGCGGACGTGCTCCGGGATTTTGTAGTACGCAATCTGTGCTTTACACCAGTCCCGGATCTCAGCTTCGTTAGCTTCTATGCCGGGGCGCAAACGGATCCATGCCACCACGATTTCGCCGAGGCGTTCGTTTGGAATGCCGACCACTTGCACCTCTCCGACTTTGGGATGCGTGTAAAGGAACTCCTCCACCTCGCGCGGATAGATGTTTTCTCCACCGCGAATGATCACATCGCGCGAACGGCCTGTAATATGCAGGCACCCATCTTCGCGCATGACACCGAGATCTCCGGTGTGCAGCCAGCCGTCGGGCTTGACCACGTCTGCGGTGCCTACCGGGTCACCGTCATAGCCCTTCATCACGGCATAGCCGCGAACGCAGATTTCGCCTTGCATGCCGATGGGCTGACGAGCTTTATCGGTGGTTGAGACTACTTGGATCTCAGTCTGCGGCATCGCGCGGCCGACCGTGTTCACGCGAATCTCAAGCGAGTCTCCCGCATCGCTCATCGTCACCACGGGGGAGGTTTCAGTTTGCCCGTACGCAATCACAAGCTCCCCGATGTGCATTTCGTTCAAAACGCGCTTCATCAGCTCTACCGGACAGGGCGCGCCGCTCATCATGCCGGTGCGCAGGCTGGTGAAGTCGAAGCTCGCGAACTCTGGCAATCCGAATTCGGCGACATACATGGCGGGAACGCCGTAGACAGAGGTCGCTCTTTCGTCGTGAATGGCCTGCAGGGTGGCTCGAGCGTCGAAGGTCCAATTGGGAAGAATGAGAGCTGCACCGGAGTTCAGCGCGCTCATGATCCCGATGACGCACCCATAGCAGTGGAAGAGCGGAACCGGAACAACAATCAGGTCCTGCTCGGTGTAGTGAAATCCCTGGGCCAGGAACTGCCCGTTGTTGACCACGTTGTGATGTGTCAGCATCACGCCTTTGGGTAGGCCAGTGGTACCGCTGGTGTACTGGATGTTGGCGATGTCGCTCATGGCAACATGGTCTGGCAGCTGTCCGGGGGTAGCGAGGAATGCGGACCACTCCGGCGAATCGAAATAAATAGTGTGCTGCAGATCCAGTGTGAGACCGTGGCAGGCGCGCTCCAGGACCTCCTGATAATCTCCGCGCTTGTCCTTATGCCAGAGAAAAAGCGCTTTCATGCGAGAGCGTGAAAGCGTGTACTGCAATTCATGGGAGCGATAGGCGGGGTTAACGTTAACCAGCGCCGCGCCTGCACGTGCGCAGCCCATATGCAGCATGACCCACTCGATGCAGTTGGTTGACCACAAGCCCACTCGATCACCGCGCCGGACGCCGAGCGACCAAAGACCGCGCGCGACCTGGTCGGCAGCGTTGCTCAGCTCGGCCCAGGTCATGCGCTTCGACTGGTGACGCGATGCGACTGCGAGTCGATCAGGGAAGCGGCTTGCGGTTCGCTCGAGGAGTGCGCCGATAGTCAGTTCGAGGAGAGGACGGTCCGCACCGCGCGTGTAACTCAGGGTCGTAAGGTCTTCATCAACAGGCATAGTACAGGCTCACAACTCCAAAGCGGCAGTGTAACCCGCGTCTCGACGCCCAAAGTGTGATCCAGCACACCAATAGCAAGATCCGGTGCCGATCCAAGTCCCACAAACGTGCGTGCTCCTACACTTGCGGCTTCTCCCATCGGCCGGATTCACCGGAACGGAAGATGGCTTCGATCACAGCCATGTTGGCGATGGCTTCTTCCAGCGGCACCGGCACCTCGCCGCCTTCGAGGATGGCGCGCGAAAAGGCATCCCCCTGCATCGTGTATTGGTCCGCGGTGGAGAATTCCTCGATAATGATGCCGCTGCCGAAGAGTTCGCCGGTCTCATCGATGAGGATGCGGGTGGGACGGTCTTTGGGCGCGTTGAAAGGGATCTCGATTTCGATCCGCCCCCTGGTTCCGAAGAACTGGACTTTCTGGTAGGGGACCAGCTGCGTGCTGCAGGTGAAGATGGCCTGCCCGCCGTCGAAATCGAGCATTGCCGAGGTCAGGCGGTCGATCTTCATCTTCGGATCGCGGTCTATCAATCCCACCACGCGTTTCGGCTCCTGGCCAAAGCCGTATCGCGCAGCCTGAATGCAGTAGCAGCCGATATCGAGCAGTGCGCCACCGCCGCTCTCCACGTGGTTGCGGATGTTACCCGGATCGTCGTTGAAATAGCTGAAGAATCCCGCCACGGATCGCAGTTGGCCGATGCGGCCTGCGCGCAGCAGTTCGCCCACGCGCAGCCATTGGCTGTAGCTGCGAATCATAAAGGCTTCGCCGATTTTGACGCCGCTGCGGGCACGGACGGCGAGCAGGCTTTTGGCTTCGGCGACCGTGAGGCTGATGGGTTTTTCGCACAGCACATGCTTGCCCGCTTCGGCTGCCTTCGCGGTCCAGGGCACATGCATCTGGTTAGGCAAAGGATTGTAGATCGCATCGATTTTTGGGTCGGCCAGCAGCTCTTCGTAGGACCCGTAGGCCCTGGGAATGCCGAGCTTCGCGGCGGCTTCTTTTGCTTTGGCCAGATCGCGGGATGCAATGGCATCCACGGTTGTGTAGCGGCCATGTTGCATAGCCGGCAAAACCTTTTTGATTCCGATGTTTGCAGTGCTAAGGACACCCCAGCGCAGCTTCTTTTCCATGGAAAAATGATACTCGCGGCGGCTGAGGAGAAGTGGATGGCTATCGGGGACTTATGGTGGCGCTGCAGGATTCGAACTTGAGCCGTATTGCCGGCGTCTGAGCCGGCAGGCGAAATCCTGAGCGAAGGGAAGGACCGCGGGGCCAAAAGGATTTGGGGGAGGACTTATGGTGGGCGCTGCAGGATTCGAACTTGAGCCGTATTGCCGGCGTCTGAGCCGGCAGGCGAAATCCTGAGCGAAGGGAAGGACCGCGGGGCCAAAGGGTTGGTTGGGATTATGGTGGGCGCTGCAGGATTCGAACCTGCGACTTCCACCGTGTGAAGGTGGCACTCTACCGCTGAGTTAAGCGCCCGGCCCAGAGGGCGCCCCGGATCGGCGCCAGGAGCGCCAGAGGGGCTTCCTGTAAGGTAGAGTATCACCAGCGACACTACACGGCCAACCGCGTCCGGTAACCGTCCGCGAGCCGCTGGGGTCGCTCCAAGTCACTGAATGCGCTGGCCAGTTCGTTTAATCCGAGAGGCACGCGAGTCCGCTTCCGGGGACAAGCCGCCGGCAATCCCCCTCGCTTTCGCCGGCAAAATGGGTTTGCATGGACTGGAACTCTCCGCAGCTTACGCTTCGGGAATAACTGGGACACCTCTGGCAGCCATGTCGAGCGAATCAGACGATAGCACCCCCTCCCCGGGCATCGGAACCGGATCAGGGCGGCCGGCACAGCCTCTCAAGGGTAAAAAACCGGTAAACTCTGCAAAATCAGAGCCGGAAAGTGACAAATTTACGCAACCTTCAGACGACGACGGGGTTCCAGAAGATATGGCAACCCTGGTACTGGACAGCCCGGCGCTGGGACAGGGCGCACCGCTGAACCCGGCCGATCCTCAAAAGCCCATCAACTATGCGATGGACGAGTCGAGCGATGCGGCGGTCATGCTGCGGGTGGCGGCAGGCGATGAGGCGGGCTTCAATTATCTCGTCGGCAAGTACCACCGCGCGATGATCAGTTTCCTGTTTCGCATGGTGCACAACCAGGCGGTTGCCGAAGAATTAGCGCAGGAGGTTTTTTTGCGGGTGTATCGTTCGCGTGAGAGTTATCGCGCAGAAGCGAAGTTCACCACGTGGCTTTATCGCATTGCAACCAACCTTGCGGTGAATCACGCGCGCGACACCCGGCATGAACGTTCTGCCTCCACCATTTACCTGGATGCACCGGACGAAGAGTCGGGTACGACGCCGGATGTGGCCGACGATGCTCCTTCGGCGGAGCAGAATATTTTGCGAGATGAGCGCATGGCGGCAATCCGGGCACATGTGATGGCCTTGCCGGAACGCCAGCGCATGGCAGTGTTGATGCATAAGTATCAAGGCATGGATTATCGGCAGATCGGGGATGTACTGAAGCTGAGCGAGTCCGCGACCAAGTCGCTGCTCTTCAGGGCATACCAGACGCTGCGGGACAAGTTGAAAGATTTCGTTTAGGGATTGAACGCCGGGCGACACCGGTGGGAGTGGGGTGGTAGCGATGGAAACGATGAACAAATGCACCGCGATGGAAGAGAAGCTGGCAGAGATGCTGCTCGATCCAGAAGCGGCGCCTGCCAAGGTGAAGACTCATGTTGCTGCGTGTGAAAGCTGCCGCAAGGAGCTTCAGGAAATGCGCGCGACCATGGCGGCCATGGATGCATGGACAGTGCCTGAGTCCAGTCCCTACTTCATGACCCGGCTGGGTGCGCGGATGCGCGAGGAACGCGAAGCTCCGCCGCAATCCTGGTTGCAGCGTGTACGCGCCCGGTTTACCTACGGTCCTCCGATGCACGCTCGTCCGCTGGCAGCGATGGCACTTACCGTGATGCTGCTGATTGGCGGCGGTGCGTACTTGGGTGTGACAAACGTGGAGGAGCCACAGCCACAAGCAAGTACGGATGCCGCTGTAGTGCACGATCTGCAGACACTGGACAGCAATGCACAGGTGCTCGATCAATTGGAATCTATCTCCGATAGCGGAAATACTCAGCAGCAATAGCGAATAAAAGCAGTGAAGGAATTGGGAATTGGCGGGGGCCAAGCGAAATGAATGGGGCACGAAGCAAAGGCGTTGTATGGGAGACGCGCCGGCGGGTTGTGACCGCCGCGGCAGCGATCGCTCTTTGTCTGCCCGCGGTTAGCCTCCTTGCCCAGCACCAGAACGCTCCGCGTCCGGCCCCTCGTTACTCTAATCCGCGTTCGCAGAGCCGTCCGCAGTACGCGCGGCCCCAGTCGCGCCAGGGCACCGGGACGCCCCAGAACCAGAATCGAACTCCGCAGCAGTACCAGCCGTATCGAAATCCGGTCGCGCCGCAAGCAGGCGTGCGCGGCGTTTACCCAAATTCGAGTTACAACACGCCGGCTTATGGCCGGCAACCGTATCCAGGCACAGCGCAGCAACTCTATGCGCCGCCGGGTCATCTTGGCGCGTGGCTTAACACGCATCGTAATGTTCCGGTGCCGCAACAGCAGCAGATGCTGCGTAGTGATCCCAGCTTCCGTCGGCTGCCGCCGGGTGAGCAGCAGCGCTTGATGAATCAGTTGAACCGGGTGAATCAGATGCCCGACGCTCAGCGAGAGCGAACCCTGGCGCGTGCTGAGAACCTTGAGCGGCTCTCACCCGAAGATCGAGCCCAGGTCGCCGCGTCGGCACGGCGTTGGACCACCTTGCCACAAGACCGGCAGGTGATGATGCGCAATGCTTTTCGCGATCTGAAATCTGTTCCGCCAGATCAGCGCTCAATTGTGCTGAACTCAAGCCGCTACCAGGGCCAGTTCAGTCCGGAAGAGCGGGGAATCCTGTCGAATATGTTGCGCGTTGAACCTTACGCGCCGCCTCAGTAATTTCGCAGAGAAATTCAGCTTTTTGCCCGGCGCGCGGTTGTCTCGGCGGGTTTCGTTGTTTTGCGCGGATGCTAAAGAATCGCTCGTTTGCGCTGTTTCACTTTGGTAGCTGGGGAACCGGCATATACACCCCATGGCTCCAGGTCGCGTGTCGCTACGGAAGCAAGACCAAGGACAGCGCCTTCGCCAACATTCACTCCCGGCGCCACACAGGCTCGGGCGCAGACCCACGCATACGCTCCTACCTCCATTGCATAGGCAAGAAGGGGGAAGGCGGGATCGTCAAAGTCATGAGTGGCACCGCAGAGATAGGAGTTCTGCGACAGGATTGCGTGGGAGCCCAGACGAGTGGGAGCTGGATTGTAGATTTCGGCACCGTCGCCGGCGGTGACCTGGTCAGCGCAGATGAGGTTCCATGGCGCCCATACGCGCGAGCTTGGATAGAAGTGACAATGTGCGCCCATTTTCGCGCCGAAGAGACGCAGCAGCATGGAACGCCAGGCGTGCAGTGGGCGCGGTGAGAGACGGTAGAAGATCGCCCAGCAGATGTTCCACACGAGCCGGGCAATTCTGTTACCCGTTGAGAAGGCGGGCCTGAGATACGGATCGTTCGCCGTCTCCGGCGAGATGTTTTCCGCCGCGTTGTAGTGAATCTGCCTTGGCATCTTTGCCGAGTTTATCAGGGAGCAACTTCGACCTGCAGCCTGATGTCCCGAGACGAAGCCCCGACTTGCACCTCAAAAGGGCCGCTGCCCATGGTCCATTCCTTCGTCTGCGGGCTCCAGTACTCGAATGCCGAATTGTCGAGCTTGAACTGTACGGTCTGGCTCTCGCCGGGCTTCAGTTCCACGCGGCTGAAGGCTTTGAGCTCGTGCGCTGGACGGTCGATTTTCGCGTGGCCATCGTGGACGTAAAGCTGAACGACTTCAGCACCCGCACGAGAACCGGTGTTGCGCACCTTGAGGCTAAGCTCCCATCGTCCGCCGATCCCTGTGCGTTCTATCGTACCCAGTTTTAGGTCGCTGTATTCGAATGTCGTGTAGCTGAGACCGAAGCCGAAGGGGAATTGCGGCTCTACGTTTTTGGTGTCGTAGTAGCGATAGCCGACATAGATGCCTTCAGCGTAGTTCACTTCGAGATTCTTGCCGGGATAATTTTTGGCTGCCGGGGATTCTTCGAACTTCTTTGGCATAGAAACCGTCAGCTTGCCGGAGGGATTGGCATCGCCGAAGAGGATGGATGCGAGGGCGTTGCCGCCTTCCTGTCCGCCGTACCACATGTCGAGCAGCGCGGGCGTGGTTTCGAGCCACTTCGTCATCGTTACCGGGTCACCAGTATTGAGAACGACGATGGTATGCGGATTCGCTTTTTCAACCGCGGCAATCAAATCGTCCTGGCCCGCTGGCAAGTCCATGGTCTTAACGTCGAATCCTTCGGACTCGAGTTTGTTGTAGCGGCCGACCACAACAATAGCGACGTCGGCTTTTGCGGCTGCATCCGTAGCTGCTTTGAGGTCGGCGGCGCGCACTTCAGGTGTATCGTGGGCGGGGTCTTCCCCTTCCATACCGACACCGAGAGCCGACGTGATTTGAATTGATGTGCCGGCACGCTTTTTGATTCCATCGAGAGGCGAGATCGCATATTTCGGGCGAACGAGCGAACTGCCGCCGCCACCGGTGCGCGCAACGAGCGCGTTTGGTCCGATCACCGCGATGGAATGGATCTTCGATGGGTCCAGCGGGAGCAATGACCCTTGGTTCTTCAAAAGTACGATGCCCTCGGTTGCGCCGTCACGCGCCACCTTCTGCTGTTCCGGCGTATCCACATCGCCGAGCGCGGTACGAGGGGAATCCATGATGCCGCTGAGTAGAATCACGCGCAGAATGCGGCCAACGTTATCGTTCAGCTTCGCTTCGCTGATATGACCGGCCTTCACCTCATCGAGCACCTTATCGGCCGTGAGCCAGCCACCGCTGCTTCCCTGCTCCGTTGCCCGCGGAAGAGCCAGAAAAGCCTTCATCGGAGGCCCACCCGGCATTTCCAAATCCATCCCGGCGTTCACCGTCGGCGCTGTTGAGTATGTGCTGCCCCAGTCCGACACCACGAATCCCTTGAAGCCGAATTCCTTCTTCAAAATGTCAGTCAGAAGGTAATCACTCTCCGCGCAATGCGTGCCGTTCACCTTGTTGTAGCAAGACATCACCGCCCACGCGTCGCCCTGCTGTACCGCAGCTTTGAACGCGGGCAGATAAATCTCATGCAGTGTCCGCTCGTCGATCATCGCATCGATGCGATGACGCTCGAACTCTTCGTTGTTCGCGTCAAAGTGTTTCACCGAGGGGATCACGCCTTCGCCTTGCACTCCACGAACGTAGGCGACAGCGAGTTGACCGGCCAGGTATGGATCTTCTCCGTACCCCTCAAAGTTGCGCCCCCACAAAGGAACGCGATTGATGTTGACCGTGGGTCCGAGGATCATGTCGCGGCCCAGCGCTTTGACTTCCTGTGCAATGGCTCGACCTTCGCGCTGGACTAGCGCAGTGTCCCACGTTGCTGCCATCGCCACGCCTGACGGGAAAGATGTCGTTTCTACCTTGACTGGATTCGCCGAGGAATTCGTAATGGCCGAGCTGCCAGCCCAGGAACGAACACCCATCGGGCCATCCGCCATCTTGATCGCTGGTATGCCGAGACGCTCGATTGGCGCGGATTCCATCCACCCCGATCCCGAAAGCATGGTTGCCTTTTCTTCGAGTGTCATGCGTTTCAGCAGATCCGCAACCCGCTGCTCCACCGGGAGTGCTGTGTTCTTGTACGCAGCCGTCGGAGTTGTAGAGGGTGCATTCTGGGCGAGCGAAGGCGCTGTCTGTGCGTATAGGGATGCGAGCAAGACGGATGACGACAGGAAGGCAGCAAAGCGAGAACGGGGGAGACGGCAATTCATTGGAATCTCCAGGGCGGCCGACACGGCGCCATCGAATCGCAGCCCATCCTAGCGGATAGAGGTGCCTGCAAACAAATGTGATGTTTGCCTCCGAGGGATTTGGTCAGCGTTGATGGATGCTCATGGGTAATACGGTTTCCAGGGGTTCTTCTTCAGGCCCGAGCAGCAGCCAGCCCGATCCCGCCGCGATCAGAGCCAGGCCCAACCAGCCATGAAGTTGAACTGCGGGACGAAGGTACGCCAACCCAATCAGGTTCGCCAGCAGTGGCGCGATCAGGAAACGGGTTGTCATGCGCACAGCAGTCATGCGGCCCATAAGCCAAAAGAGCAACACGATTGGCAACAGATCGAGCGCAGTCCATGGATCGAATCGCAGAGCAGACCAGGCGCCCTGCTCAAACACGGCGCTCCAGACGCCGAGTGCGACTGCGGCGGACCCCACTGCAATTGCTGCAAAGCTTAGCGTTGATCGAGCGGCTTGTTCGCACACGATGCGCACAGAAAGGCAGTTGGCCGCGGCGACGGAAGCGACGGCGGCCACAACTCCGCAGCTGGCAAAAGCTGTGGAGGCGGATCGGGGCAAATCCAGCGGAAAGGCGAGCAAGGTGCCGCAGACGGCAATTAACGAGGCCGCAAGTCCGCCGCGCTGTTGCGGTGTCGACTCCAAGCCGAGGTGAGGTTCAAAGACGAAGGCGAAGACCGGTGCAAGCGAGAAGAGCGCCACGCGCGTCGCGTCGTCGACATCTCCTCTTGCTACTTCAATCAACACGGAAGGCACAGCGAAAAGACCCAGTCCCGCAAGCACCGTCGCACCAAGGACCCTGCCGCGCGGCCAGGATGCTTTGTAAACAAATGCTGCGATGGCGGCGATAACCGCGAACAGAGCCAGCGACACCGCCTCACTCGCAAGAGGCGAAGAACGCGCAACCCGGAACGAGCCCGGGAGAAGATCGGGGCGCAGAGCAGCAGCGGCCCAGAGCAGGCAAAGGAGCAGCAATGCCAATAACGGCGGCGTCTTTGTCTTCAGTCCGGGCAGGTGCGGTCCTTTCTGTCTTCGATCAGAGCACAGTGACGCGCGTATGTCGGGATTGCGCTGAAAAGGGATGCAGATGTGCCGCTAAGTTACAATGGTGATTGGGCCAAGGCCGATTTTTTCCAAGTACAGCAAGGAGTTTCACGTTTATGGCGATTCCCGCCACTCAAATGCGCCCGGGCATGATCATCAAGCATAACGATATTCTCCACCTCGTATTCAAGGTGGAGCATCGCACCCCGGGCAACCTGCGTGCCTTTATCCAGGCAAAACTTCGCAATCTCAAGTCCGGCGCCATGTTTGAGCACCGCTTTCGCTCTGGCGACGCCATTGAGAAGGTTGTGGTCGACGAGATTTCCATGGAATTCCTGTATGCGGATGGCGACGACTATTACTTCATGAATCCCGTGGATTATGAGCAGACCGTCTTGAAGGGCTCGACCCTGGGTGACGCCGTCGAATACCTTACGCCGAACCTGCAGATCAAGGTCAGCTACCACGATGGGCAAGCCGTTGGTATCGAGTTGCCGTCGTTTGTGGAACTCACCGTGGTTGAGACGGAACCTGGGCTGAAATCAGCAACGGCATCGTCCGTGACCAAGCCGGCCAAGACCGAGACAGGCCTCGTGGTGCAGGTGCCTCCCTTTATCAACGAGGGCGAAAAAATTCGCGTCGATACAAGCGAAGGCGCTTATATGAGTCGCGCTTAGTTTTTGGGGGCAAGTTTTTAGAGCGCCGGAACCGTGAGGACCCGGCGCTCTTTGCATTTGTGTTCAGACCTTGATGACAATAACCCAGAGAGCGTTCTCCGAGGTTTCGGGAAAAACCGCAATCCGGGTCCGCCTTAGCTCCTACGGGTACTGAGCCAGCCCAGAAGGCTCCCGGCCAGAACTCCGGCGGCGAAGACAACGCCAATTGACTGTAGAGGTTTCTGTTTGACCGTATGCCTCGCGTCGTAGATCGCGTCTTCGGCGGCACTACGCCCCTGCTTCAACGCCTTTACGGCCGATTGAACACCGTCTTCCACCGCTTCTGTAACGACGGATTTGAGCCGTGAAACTTCGCGAAGAACATCTTCCACTGAAGCCTGTTTTTCCAATAAGCCGGTTGACATAAGATTCGTCCTCTTCCTTCTAAGGAATATTTGCCGCGATTTGAGCTCGCGGCGCATAAACACCTATATTGTCTGATGTGGTCCGCTGTGTCTTTGTTGCACACAGGCATCAAAATGAGCTTCAGTGCTGGTTTTCCGGTCGTGTTTGCCACGAATCCCCGCCTGTCTAGGTTGAAAGTGACTCATGAAGACTTTCCCTGAAGTCGGACGTGGCGGCCTTTGCAATCGGACAGTCCCGTCGCACGAAGGCGTGCTCTGCGTTGAGATTGCTGTCGAGAAACTCTTCCTGCTTTTCTTCGCTGTTTTCTTCTCAGGCTGCGGTTACTTCGTCAATCCGAATGCAGTTGTGCCCAGCGGACCTGGCACTCCCTCTCAGAGCGGGTCGGTAACCATTTCGCCGACGTATGTCGCCCTTTCGCCCGGACAGAAGTTCCAGTTCACGGCAAAGTCGTCCGAAGCAGGCCAGATTGAGTGGCTGGTTAACGATGTGGTCGGCGGGAAACCGGCGACCGGCCAGGTGGATATTGCCGGCAACTACACGGCTCCGGCGGTCGTCTCGCAAACCGAGAACATTTCCGTCACGGCCGCGCTTAGCTCTTCGCCGCAGCAGAACTATGCGACAGCCGTAGCAGCCATCGTTCCCGGCGCACAGGTCGCGTGTCCCGATGCCACTGGAAGCCCGCTCGTGGCCGCCTATACGCTCAATCTCCCTTCCTCTGGCAGGATGTCGATCGAATTTGGAAAAACCACGGATTACGGCTTGAACACGTGGGAGGTTCCAAGCGGAACAAACGGCGGCCCGGTAAAGGTGCTGGTAGCCGGCATGATGGGCAACACGCTTTACCACATGCGCGCGAGAGTTGCGCTCGACAATGGCGCCACCTACACCGATGCTGACCACACCTGCACTACCGGAACTCCGCCGCCAACGCCTGCGGTGCAGGTTTCCACTCCCGGCGGAGGAACGCCTCAACCGGGAATTGAAATATGGAACACCGTTATTCCGTCAAACGTGATTCAGGCTTATGCCACAGATTTGCAGGGCAACATCATCTGGTCGTATCTCTACCACGGTTCGACCGTGGATTTGATCCAGGGAATTCAGCTGCTGCCCAACGGAGACATGCTGATGCTGATTTCGTACCTTTCCTCGACGACGGTCAACGGAACCCTGGGGTTGGTGAACGACGTTCGCGAAGTGGATCTGGCTGGAAACATGGTCCGTGAGATCAGTATGGACACGCTGAATCAGAAACTGGCGGCATCAGGCCTGCGCGATGCAAACGGGAATGTATACGCGTTCAAGAGCTTTCATCACGGCGTGATTGCGCTACCCAACGGCCATTGGGTAATGCTGGCCGCTTACAATAAGAGCTATACCAATCTGCCAGGCTATCCGGGGGCGACGTCGGTAATCGGCGACGCCATTATCGATGTGGACGCGAACGGCAATCCTGACTGGGTTTGGAACACCTTCGATCATCTCGATATCAACCGTCATCCGATGAACTTTCCAGACTGGACGCACTCGAATGACATGGTGTATTCGAGCGACGACCACAACCTGCTACTCTCGATTCGGCACCAGAACTGGATCATCAAGATCAATTTCCTCGATGGCACGGGCTCAGGAAATGTGATGTGGAGATTGGGTGAGGGTGGCGATTTCAAGCTGATCGGTGGCACTGACCCCACAGACTGGTTCTATGCGCAGCACGGCTTGAGTTTCTTTTCACCGAACACCACCGGTGTGTTCCGGCTGGCCTTGCTGGACAACGGCAACGACCGGATGTTTCCGAGTGGTCCGGTGCTGTGCCAGCCGCTCTCGCCGCCTACTTCCACATGCTATTCAACGATTCCCGTGCTTGAGTTGAACGAAGAGAACATGACAGCCACGCTTGTAACTCACTATGTGCCGCCTCCAAACTATTTCTCTTTCTTCGGGGGCAATGCAGATCTCCTGCCGAATGGCGATATTCATGCGAACTTCAGCGCAGCGGTGACCGGTGCGATCGTGCAGGAACTGAATCCGCAGGCGACTCAGGTAATCTGGCAGGGCACTACTCCAAATGCCTACCAGTTCCACGCTTATCGGTGGCCGAGCCTCTATCCCGGCGTACAGTGGTGAGTTGATTCAGATGATGTTCACGGGCTGAACAGGTTCGTGACTCCGGGATGATTTGCTGAAATTGGCATTACATTTGGATGACACTTCAGGCCCAGATGAATCTAAGAGAGATTAAAGCACCTACTTTGCGCACCGAGGTACATCGTGACAACTGCCTACATAAATCGCATTGCAACATCGGTTCCGCCGCACGATGTGCACCGTTCGTTCATCGCTTTTGCCGAGGGCATGTTGCCGGAAGGCACCACGCGGTCGCTGTTCCGCCGCATGGTGCGCATGTCGGCGATTGAACATCGCTACTCCTTCCTGCAGCCGATATCGAACGAGAACGGAATCTGGAGGGATGCCGAAGATCTGTATGCCACTGGAGATTTCCCTGGCACAGCCCGGCGCATGCAGACCTTTGAGAAATTCGCGCCGAAGCTGGCTGTTTGCGCCTTGAACAAGCTTGGCATGAGCACTGAGGAGCGCGATCGGGTTACGCACGTGATCGTAACCTCCTGTACAGGTCTATACGCTCCGGGACTGGACTACGACATTGTCAATCATCTCGGATTGAATCCTTCTGTGGAACGAACCATGATCGGGTTCATGGGATGCTACGCGGCGATCAATGCGCTGAAGTCTGCCCATCACATCGTGCGGTCGGAACCGGGGTCTGTTGTGCTGATCCTGAACCTGGAGCTTTGCACTCTGCACTTGCAGGAGACGCAGGAACTGGAGCAGATGCTGTCATTCCTCCTGTTTGCCGATGGCTGTGCTGCCTGCCTCGTGAGCGCCAATCCTGAGGGTCTGGGGATCGACAGTTTTCTCGCGCTGCGCATTCCGCAGACGAGTCACCTCATCACCTGGAAAATTCGCGAAATGGGATTCGACATGCATCTCTCCGGGCAGGTACCCACAGAGATTTCGAAGGCTATGCGAGAGGTCGGAAGCAGGATAACGCTGGATAGAAACCCATTGGAAATTGATCTCTGGGCGGTGCATCCGGGAGGGAAAACCGTGCTGGATGCCGTTGAAAAAGGATTGGGGCTGCGTGCAGATAGCTTGCGGCCATCTCGTGAGATCCTGGCGCAATTCGGCAATATGTCTTCGGCCACAGTGATGTTTGTGTTGCAAAGCATCATGCGCGCTGCGCGTCCTGGACAGCAGGGTTGTGCGATGTCGTTCGGGCCGGGAGTAACGGCGGAGACTATGCTCTTCCATGCCGCCTAGTACGCTCGACTTCAGCCGCCGCGCCGAGTTGACGGAATTGATGGACGAGCCGTGCAGCCGCGAGGAAATGCGAGCCTGCCTGCAGGATCTGGGCAAGTTAAATCGCTGGTTTCTTGGTTACAGGCCGATCCTGCGGTGGCTTGATTCTCTTGAACTGCAGAACCTGGAAGCGCCCGTGCACATCGTTGACGCAGGCAGTGGCTATGGCGATACTTTGCGGCGGATCGAGAAGTGGTCGCACGTCCGTGGGATTCGAGCACAGCTCACTGGATGCGATCTGAATCCGGATTCCGTGGCAATTGCAGCGCAAGCAAGTCCAAAGACGAGCCGAATCGAGTGGGTCGGACAAGATATTTTCCGCTATACAAGCCGCCAGCCGATCGACATCACGATCAGTTCCCTCTTTACGCATCATCTTGTCGAAACAGACATCATTCGTTTTCTAAAGTGGATGGAGAAGAATACGCGCGTGGGATGGTTCATCAACGATCTTTCGCGAGCGCCGATCCCCTATCACCTCTTAAAGGCCTTTTCAAAGCTGGCGGGACTGCATCCATTCGTGCAGCATGACGGGCCTGTCTCCATTGCGCGCGCCTTTGTTGCGGAGGATTGGCGGCGCATGTGCACCGCGGCGGGATTGCGTAAGGAAGACGTAGTGATTGAGGAGTGGACGCCGGCGCGGCTGTGCGTCGGACGGAAAAAGCATATTGATGACAATGCCTGATTCTGAAGCGGCTTATTTCCGCTTCTTCTTCTCTGCTTTTCCATTCTTTGGTTTTTCTCCCGGCAAATGCGATGTGGGGATCGGAGCCATGTCGGGGCCAAGGCGACGTACCTGTGTGTCGCGCATCGCGTACACGATCGTGCGCGGATTCACTGGCTTCGTGATTCCGGTCGCGGGATCGATCGAAACGTCAGGCGAACTCGAGATCTGAAAGCTGAATACTGGTTCCGTGCCGTTCTGTCCCGGCTGGGTCCAGACGCGAACGGGCAGAAATCCCTGGATTGGATGAATGCGAAACGCCGTCTCGTATCGGTGCCGTTTCAGGCTCCACGTGAAGACTCGAATCTGGTCGAAATCAAAGGGAAGCCCTGACTTCGGCGGGCTCAGTGCGGTGACGTATTCCGGGACTTGGTGATTCGGAACGTCGGCTTCCGAATCGGTGACGTGGGTGAGCACATAGGCGCCCACAATGCGCTGTCCTTCAGCGTATTGCCCAACCTCGTCAGGCACATCAACATCGATCCGCCCCCCCAGCAACCATCCTGTGCGACCCTGGCTGTCGCGCACCAGCCACCAGTCTTCCATTGGCACTTCGGGCTCTTCGGGTCCATCGGAAGATTCTGCATCGGACGAAACTGCGGGCGTCCGCTCGGCGGAATTGCTTCCTGTTGTTTTGGCTGTCTGGGGAGCGGATTTGACACTAGCCGCGGTGGCGGGCTTGGGATGTTTGACTGGTCCCGCAGTCGCTCCCGGGGCCGCTTTCGGTACGGAGGCGCGCACCAGCAGCTGGACTTTGTCATTCTCGGGAAGCAGGTAGAAGCGATCGGAGTTGCGCCCCGGACTGATGTGCAGATAAATGTCGTCGCGCAGTGTCCCCGTCGAGACAACCGGATCCTGTTTATGCTCTGTCCCTAGGTGAGCAAAGCCGTCGTAAGTCTTGGAGTCGATGACGGCGCGCTCTTCGATCCATCCAATCTCGTTTTTTTCTGTCTTAACCCTGAGGAAACGGCGTCCGTGCTCCAGCACTTCGAGCGGTTGCCCGTTCACAACTTCGGCCACCCGGTTGGATACGGCGGCAACGCGATCATGAAGGTACATTTGCCGCGCTGAAACGTAGACCGTCTCATGCTGTTCGCGGTGTAACCGGCTGCATCCAGTACCGACAAGGAAAATGCCGGCTGCAAACAGGGCTATGAATCCAGCCACATTGCGACGGATAGATGAGACCGAATGATTTGGCAATCGTGTGGGCACAGCCAAGGATATCTACTTGAGGATAGCAGCAAGACGCAGCCCAGCGACCCGGTTCTGAATCAATGCAGTGCAGCCAAAGCCCCGGCTTGCACAGGATCCGTGCCGGTAGCGCTGGAAATTACCCGGTCAAGATAGCCTGCCTTGGTTGCGTCGATCACGTAACCGCTCAGGTCGGGGCTGCTGCCGAAGTTCACAGCAAAAACAAACGCGTGCGTGTTGTCTTCGACGATCGCTTGAGGATTGATGCCAGTAGCGAAGGTACTTCCCAGCGCGGTCAGAACGAGCGCACTACTCGACGAGGTAACCGAGAAGCCGGCAATGACTCCGGTTGAGCCGCTGCTGGTCTGCCGGTTCACCACATACACGTAATCTCCAGTTGAGAACGGCAGAATCGAGTACGGCGCCAGACCGCTGACCGCGAACGGAGAGCCTGAGATTTCCTGCTTTGTGCTGTAGGTGAAGGCGCGCAAACCGCCTGTATTCGACCCGGTGGTGGCAACAGTTTCGCCGATATAGAACAGGCGGGGAGCCGTGGAGCCTGTCGGAATTGGATCGAAAGCCACGGAAAGCGCAGCACCGGATGCGTTCTTCACAGCAATGTTTGACACGGTGCCGAAAGGATTGGCGTTGTTGGGATTGAAAGGAATGACAGCCGTACCCTGAGCTCCCATAGCTGCCAGGACGAGAGTATCGTCGGGAGAAATTGCGACTTGCTGGAAAGTCGTCGACGGCAACACCACGGTTTCCTCAGTGTTGGAGGCGAGCAAACCTGTGGAGGAGTTGATGTGAATGGCATAAAGGTTCGAGGTCGCTGAAACACCTTCCACAAGCCAGGTATTCGTCGGATCCACCTGCATGTTCGTGGCGGGGTCGGAGGAAATGGGCTGGCCGGAATTTCCTAAAGTGAGCTGCCCACTCGAGGTGTTTACCGTATACAGGAAAATGCCCCCGACCGTGCTGACGTACAAGAAAGCATTGTTGGGCGCGACAGTGATCGCGATAGGCGCAGCCGACATCGTGTAAGGGCTTCCCGGCAGCGCGGTAAGCGTACCGGCGTTGACATAGAGACCCACCATCTCGCTGGTCGCATTGTTCAGGACATAGAAGTCGCCACTGCTCAGAGTCGTAGTGCCGGTTCCGCCGCCGCCCGAATTTGGCGGATCCCAAAACCCCGTGCAGCCCGTCAGGCACAGCGCCGAAATCGCCAAGCACGCCCAATAACGAGTCTTCATGGCCGTTCCTCCCCCGAAACTCTAGCGCTGCCTATGTCGCTAAGGGTAACGCTTCCCAGCGTATCTGTCCCGTTTCGTCTTGGACAGGGCTTTCTTATTTTGCCATCTCGCAGGAAGGACGCATCAGAGCAATGATCCGCTCACCCCGCCTTCGTTCAATCGTTCAAGTAGGGGAGACTCAGCAATCCGTTCCGACACCGGATCAACTGCAAGGAAAGACCGCCACGAAATTAATATTCGATAACTGCGACCGTAAACGGCATTGGCCGGAGCATAATCCTCCGGCCAAGCTCTTTCTATCTCTGGATGCGGGCACAAGCCAGCAGCGGGCTAGCTTCCTCCGTTGGCTCCAGTCGTCTGCTGCCCCTGTTCCGCAATGGCTAATGCAAACTCGCTTCCGGCGGAGATTTTCACGTTGTCTTTCTTCTTTGCGACGAATACGCCTGAATTCTGACCAGCGATTCTGCTGTGTAAATCAACACCCGACATGGCATTGAGCTGATCGACATTGAGCATACTGTTGGTCCAGTCATTCGCTTGCTCGTCGCCCGGCGCCACGTTATAACCCTGCATGTCTTCGGTTTCAGGACCGTACACACCCACGATCGTTGCCTTAACCGGGATGGTCTTACCGTCTTTCAGCTGAGCCGAAGTTATGCGCAATGCCAATTTCGAAGTACCCTGCATTTGCATGTCATCCGTGGCAACCGTGCCGATCAATTTCGTTCCACGCGGCAAATTAAAACCGTTTTTGAGATGCACGTCCTGACTCAGGGTTGTTGTGAATTCAGTGCCAGGCTTGGAATTCTTGGCGTCCAGCGTATTTCGAAGATACGAACGCGCCGGTACCATCTGGGCTGCTTCCTGTTGTGCCGCAGACTGGTTCTCCGAATCCTGGGAGGATCGGGAATTCGTAGCAGATTGACCATAAGAGATCGCGGGCACAAGAAGCGCGATCGACAACGCCGCAACGGGAAAGGAAGTCACGATTTTATTTCTCATCTTGGATACTCCAACACTTTGATTTGCTAGCGTCCCACAAAAACGTGAGGCAATTACATGGATTTAGATGAAATACGCCGATGCAGGTTACGTATCAGACGAGGAAATGCCGGGGTTGCTTTATCCCATGAAAAACAATAATTCTTAAGATTTTGCAAATGAGGTTTTACTTCCCGACGATGAGAAGCTTGCCGGGAAGCTGAAACGAAGCAGATCTGAAATCAGATTGACATCATGAAATCGATCTGCGCAGGAGTTTACTGTTCTGCTGTGCGGGACGCTATCGACATCCACACCAGGCGCGCAGCCGTGATGTCTTCGATTGCCATCCCGACAGACTTGAAAACGACGCGCTGATCGCGAGGAATTCTTGCAATCGATGGATCGGCCAGAATCTCTCCGATTTCCGCCTGCACCTTCGCTCCCGAAAGCAACACGTCCCCTGACTCCCGCTCGACACAGGCTCTTCCTTCCGCGACAACGTAGCTGGATAACATGGCGTCATCATCCAGTTCGCGCAGACTCGCCCCGCTTGCGCCGACAGCGATGACCAGGGCATTGGGCTTGAGCCAGCTTCCTTTCAATACCGGAACCGGCGAGGTGGTCGCCGTGAGTACCACGTCGGCCGCACCGGCTTCTTCAGCGGCGACTGCACGCGCATTCGTCTCTTCGGCAAGACGAGCGGCGTTTGAGGCATTGCGACTTGAAACACGAATATCCCGCATCTCTGGCCACACATGTTTCAGCGCTTCAATATGCGCACGAGCTTGTACGCCTGAGCCTAGGATGCCAAAGCTTGTGGGCGCAGTATCGAAATGAAGCGGCGCGATTCCCGAGAAGGCCACGGCGGAAACTGCTGCGGTGCGCATCTCGGTGATCAATCGTCCATCCATTACCGCAAGCGGCTCTCCCGTCGCACGCCTGATGAGTGCAATGATTGCCATGTGCGTGTGAAGGCCGAGCTCATCGTTAGCGGGGTAAAATGTCACGGTCTTCACCCCCATCACGTCTCCGGAAACAACGGGCATGACGCCGAACCAGCCGTTGCGGTGATCGTCCGCGTTGCCGGCGCGAAGGATCATGCGTGGTGGTTGCTGCACGCGGCCGGCGGAATAGTCAATCAGCGCCTGGCGAATTGCAGGGATCAGGGTCTCATAGGTGAGAACCGCGCGAACCTCTTGCTCTGAGACGTACATAGAGGTTGCCAGTGTACAGCTCAGGGTCGAGTTTAGTTGGGCCGATTGCTGGAATTCGACCGGCGCCGGAACCGCTCATCTACAGGCTGGCGGCCATTGAACCCGTCCTCGATGGTATGCCAGTGCTCGATCGCGGTTTCACCCATCCGCCAGCAGAGCAAGACAACCTGGTCATCCACGCGGCAGGGAAAGTCGAGAAGGCCTGTATCGACATCTTTCACCTGCACGCCAATCGCATCGATCTCGGCAACACTCTCGCGAACTCGCTGCAGGTGCGCATCCATCTCGGTGCGCTGCCGCCCCACATCCGCGACATTCACGCGCATGCCTCCGGCCAGGTAGATGCGCCTGCCCAGTTCGACAAGCTGTGACTCTATTTCCTTCGCTGCATTCTTACCATCGATGGCTCGCTTCAGCAGCGACTCCAGCAACGGAAGCAGCGATTGCGCCTCGTCAATCGAAAACGTCTTCATTGGGTTCCTAGGATTAGGATACGACGGATGCGGCCACTCCACCAGCAGCCTGCGTGACCGGGGTAACAGAGCTTGGCGCTTCATCAAAAAAGCTACACCAGCAAGTTTCGTGGCCGATACTCTTCGATCTATGATCGGGGGCGATCATGGCCACACCTCCACGCTTCGCGTCGGGATCCGCAACATTCGATAGTCAAAGGTAGCGCTTCCCGCCAATTGCGCTCTGTATGGCGGTCAGCCGATTTCAAGCATGCGCTCGAGCGCCATGCGCGCCCACAGCTTCACGCTGGAACGCACCTTGATGCGGTTGACGACGCGCTCATCCACGAGGTTTTCCAGAGCCCAGGCCAGGTGCTGCGGACTGATGCGATACATCGTGGTGCAGAGGCACCCGTGATCATCGAGGCTCAAGATACGCTTGCCCTGGGCCGCGAAACGATGTGCGAGGCGATTCACCAGGTGAATCTCCGTGCCGATTGCAAAGGTGGTATCCGTCGGAGCATCTTCAACAATCTTGATCAGTCGCTCGGTTGAGCCCAGCGCATCAGCTTTTTGACAGACCTCCCAACGGCACTCCGGATGCACGATCACCTGGATGCCCGGATGCTTTGCTCGGATCTCATCCACTTGGCTCGGCAGAAATCGCTGATGAACGGAGCAATGCCCCTTCCACAGAAGGATCCGGCTTCGCGCCAAATCCGACGCGACCTGACCCCCTTGCAGAGCCCACGGATCCCAAACCACCATCTGCTCAAGCGGAATTCCCATCGCATAGCCGGTATTACGGCCAAGATGCTGGTCAGGCAGGAACAGGATGCGCTTACCGCGCGCGAAGGCCCACTCAAAGGCTGCGCGGCTATTCGAGGAAGTGCAAACCAGCCCGCCGCGCTCGCCACAGAAGGCTTTGATGGCCGCAGTCGAGTTCATGTAGGTCAGCGGAATCAGGTCCGTCGTCAACCCGAGGCGTTCCAGCGCCTCCCAGCAAGCTTCCACCTGCGAAATCTCCGCCATGTCGGCCATGGAGCATCCGGCGTTCAGATCCGGCAGAATGACCTGTTGTTCATGGCGCCCCAGCACATCGGCGCTCTCTGCCATGAAGTGCACACCGCAGAAGACGACGTATTTCGCATCGGTTTCAGCTGCAATCTTGGAAAGCTTGTAGCTGTCCCCGGTGAAATCAGCGAACCGAATCACCTCGTCGCGCTGGTAATGGTGACCGAGCAGGATGGTTGTCGCACCCAGACGTTCACGAGCTCTCGCGATCCGTTCGTCCATGCTGTGATCGGGAAGAGCCAGGTAGTTTTCGAGGCTGCATGCACTGCCGGTCTCCAGCGAGACCGCCGTCTCTTCGTCAATAATCAAATTCACCTTGTCCGCCTTCAGTCCGCCCGGTTCTCAAGGAAAACCGGCGAACGGGGATGTTGAAAGCACTCAACGGCTGCAGTGGATGCGCTGACGCCTCTGGATTTCCCAACAACCTATGCCGGGCTTTTCAGAATGCGACCCCACCCACGGGGATGTTGCAACCTTCTACAAAATGGATGCGAACAGCTTCCAGCGGACTCAACAATTGGGTCCGCAAATCGCATCCACCAGACCGATTTTACCAAAGCGGTTGCATCCACGCCGCACCGCAATGCGTTAACCGGATGAGGCTTCATGACACCAACGTTTGTGAGTGCGGTGCACGGGCAGTTATCATTAGCCTTCATGGGCGCATACCCCCCAATCCTGTTGGGCACAGTGTCGATGGTCGACTCCATCATCCTGATGGTGATGGCGCTCGTCGTGTTCGGGCCCCGGCGCCTGCCCCAGATCGGGCGCCAGCTCGGCAAGCTCATGTACGAATTCCGCAAAGCCTCCAACGACTTCAAGTTCCAGATGGAGGAGGAGTTGCGTCTCTCTGAGGATGCTGACCGCCGCAAAAAGGAAGAAGAGAGGCAACGATCTCTGGCGGCCCTGGCAGCCTCGGAACAAGCTTCAGTTTCCGCTGATCCTCCCGCCCCGGTAGCCGCCATCGCGTCGCCGTATCCCGGCGAAAGCACCTATCCCTCTCAGTATCCGGCGGAGACACCCGCGGCGGCAGCCGAGGAGACGGTTCCCCGCATCCTGCCGCCTTCAACAGGCGAGACGGTAGCGGCGTCGCGGCCGGGGCGCACCTCAGAGCCACTTTCGGAGACCTCGACAGAGCCTGCTGAAACGACGCCACCGCAGCCGGATGGTAATGCCGTTGACTCCGGCAACAGCGCGAGCCACTCGCCTGACCCCGCGGAGGCACTGAACCAGCATGGTTGATGCCGTCGATGCAATCGGCAAGGCGCGAGCAGCGGTATCAGAACGCGCGGAACTCCCAGGCATGAGCCTGATGGAGCATCTGGATGAACTGCGCAAGCGGATTGTCCACTCCGCACTTTTCCTCGTCGCCGGATTCATAGTGGCCTGGCTCTTCAAGGATGCGCTGCTCAACTTTCTCCAGAGGCCGCTCCTGAAGATCGGCAAATCCCTGGTGTTTACCCACCCCATGGATGCACTCAATCTCTATCTGCAGGTCGCATTGCTGGCAGGAGCCATCCTGGCGAGTCCGTTCATCCTCTTCCAGGTTTGGCTCTTCATCGCACCCGGCCTTTACCAGAAGGAGAAACGCTTCGTCTGGCCCTTCATGTTGGCCACGGTGGGACTGTTCCTGGCTGGCGCCAGTTTCGGCTACTTCTACGTCCTCCCCGGCGCCATGGAGATCCTCATCATCAAGATGGGACATAACTTCACGCCCATGATCACGATCGAGGATTACAGCAGCTTCTTTCTGTCCATCATCCTCGGCCTCGGCATCAGCTTCGAACTGCCAATCCTCATCTTCTTTCTCGCCATGTTCGGAATCGTGAGTCCAAAGTTCCTCTGGAAGAACATCCGCTACGCCATTCTCGCCGTCTTCATCGTCGCTGCAATCATCTGCCCCAGCCCCGATCCATGGACGATGTGCATTTACGCCGTGCCTATGCTTGCGCTTTACCTGGTTGGAATCGCGGTAGCATGGTGGGTTCATCCCTCCCGCAAAAAGGCCAAAGAGGCCGCAGTATGATCCGTTGGTCGTGCCGAGCCCGTGTCATCCTGAGCGGAGCAGCTTGGGCCCCCACGCAGTGCGGTAAGCGAAGCGAAGGATCCGCTTTCCTCTTTCAGCATCACGGTCCGGTGCCCCATGTCTCGCTTTTGACTGGGGTCCCCTGCGACGGGTCTTTGTCCCTGGGTTGGTTGAGACATGGGAAAGCGAAAACCACTCAAGCCCGTGTCATCCTGAGCGGAGCAGCTTGGGCTCCCACGCAGTGGGGTAAGCGGAGCGAAGGATCTGCTTTCCTCTTTCAACATCACCGCCGGGTGCCGAGACATGGGACAGCACGAATCTGGCCAACAATTGCAGCTCTCCTCCTCCTTATCATCCCCGCCGCTCTCCCCGCACAACAGCACTTCAATGGCGGCAAGGCCTACGAATACGCGCGCGAATTTGCCGCGATTGGTCCGCGTTGGCCCACCGGTCCGGGCCATGTGAAGGCGGAGGAACTCATCCGCAACCAGTTCAAGCACGATCAGCTTGAAGAAGACACCTTCACCGCCAATACCCCGATCGGCCCGGTTACCCTGCACAACTTCATCGTGCGTTTTCCGGGCAAGAAGGACGGCGTAATCGTCCTCGGCACGCATTACGAGACAAACTACCCCCTGCGAAACATCAATTTCGTGGGTGCCAACGACGGTGCCGCTACGACAGGCCTGCTGATGGCAATTGCCGACCAGCTGCGCGGCAAAAAACTCGACGGCTACTCGGTCTGGCTGGTCTTCTTTGACGGCGAAGAAGCTTTTCAAAAGTGGTCCGCATCCGACTCGACCTATGGCAGCCGCCATCTCGCCGCAAAATGGGGCGGTGACGGGACGCTCAGCCGGATCAAGGCCTTCCTGCTGGCCGACATGATCGGCGACAAGGACCTCGACATTCAGCGCGAAACGCGTTCTACGGGGTGGCTTGTGGACCTGGTACGCCAGGCCGCAAAGAAATTCGGCGACGAGCGCTATTTCTTCCAAACCGAAGAACCGGTTGACGACGATCACCTGCCATTTGTGCAGCGCGGCGTTCCCTCCATTGACGTCATCGACCTCGACTACGGGCCGAACAACAGCTACCACCACACCGCGCAAGACACCATGGACAAGATCAGCGCCCATAGCCTCGCCATCGACGGCGACGTCTTCATGGAAACGATCCGGCTCATCAACCAGCGTTAAAAGCAGCCGTCGCAATCGGCCAGACGAAACCACAAACCACCCAACCCCCTGTCATCCTGAGCGGAGCAGCTTTTGAGACATGCGGAAAGCCAAGCCACCCAAGCCCGTGTCATCCTGAGCGGAGCAGCTTGGGGCCCCCACGCAGTGGGGTAAGCGGAGCGAAGGATCTGCTTTCGTCTTTCAGCATCACCGCCGGGTGCCCCAACCAGCGTTAAAAGCGGCTGTCAATGATCAGCGGACTCTAACAGGGAATCGAGTCAGCAGATCACCCGCTAACCCGCTGACTCGCTATCGCGCGAAGCGCAGCTAACTTGCCGAGTGCCCCAGCCCGTTGGCGGCAGGTCACGTCTAGCCGCACTACCGAGCAGTAAACACAAGCCGACTAGTCAGGACGAATCTGCCGTCGGCAAGTGATTTGGCGACAGCGCACTCAATGAGTGTCGACAAAGGGAATTTTGGGGACACATCCTCACATGAACGTAAACGCCGCGCGCTCATTTGGGACCGGCGTGTCAACTTCCTCGAAGCGGATTAGTTATTAGGATGTGAGATTATTTGATCCTTTTCGCGTACAGATCAGTGCCTCCTTCATGCATGATCAGTTCGGTCGCCCGGCCGCTGCTGTCCGTCACGAAAGTGATTTGAGTGTCAAAGGTCTCGAAGAAATAATCGCGAACATTCTCCGGAAATATCTGAATTTTCTGCCGGCCTGGGAACTGCACGAACAAACGATCGTCTGCCCGGGAGATGGTCATAACGACCGAAGTCGCCTCGTACCTTCCTACGTAATTGTCATATAACTTCGGGTCGACGGTGATCTCTGTGTGGACCCGGGGAGGAAGGCCCAGCACTATCTCCAAGAGCTGGGTCGCCAGCGCGGACGCGCCAGCAGCATCCGAATTGATCAGCACCACCACGCCCGCCCGCGCTTCCGGAGCAATCAGCATCATCGCGCTAGCTCCTTGCTGCGACCCGCCGTGACCGACGTCTCTTACGCCGTCCGTAGCTCCCAATTGCCAACCCAACCCATAGGCCATCCGTCCAAGCCCGTCCGTCGGAATTTGCGCCGTCCACATCGTGTCTCGCGTGGTGCTCCTGACCAACTGATTGTTGAGAATCGCAACCTCAAACCGCGCCATGTCGGGTGCGGAAGAGAGCCAGCCCCCGCCCGGGAGTTTGTAGCTGGAATCCAATAATTCCGCGTTGACCACGGAGCCGGATTTGTCTCTTGAATAAAACCGGGTACGAAGCGGGATGATGGCGAAGCGATCGTCCGGACGAGTTTGCAGCATGCCCGCCGGGACCAGAACATTCTCTTGAACTGCGTCGGCGTAGTTCTTTCCGGATGCTCCTTCAATTGCGCATCCGGCGAGTGTGTAGCCTTGGGTGGAATAGTTAAAGTGTGTCCCGGGCTGTGCGAGCTGCGGATCGTTCGCAAAAAACTTCAAGCCGCCTTCGATTCCATTATCGAAATGATGTACGTTGCCGACTTCGGGGTCGCTCTCAGATTCGTAGTAGGGTGTTTCAGGCACGTTGTAGTAGCGGATTCCGCCAAGATGCCCCAAAAGCTCGCGAGTAGTGATGGGCCACTGCTTCTGCGGGAATCGCGGGCAGTACTTCTGCACCGGGGAGTCCAGATCCAGCTTTCCGTGTTCCCAAAGGACCATGGCGGCAGTCGCCGTGATCGGTTTCGAGATCGACCCGATGCGGTACAGCGTTTGTGATGTTGCAGGGACGGAGCTTTCGAGATCGGCCATGCCGAATCCCCCTGACCATTCGAATTCTCCATTCTGTACAACAGCGGCAGAGATGCCTGGCACCTTACTTGCTTCCATGAACTTGGAGACGGCGCTTTCAATCTTCGATCGATTCTCGTCTGAAAGTTTCCCCGTCTGAGCTACTGCACAACCCGAGGCCAGCAGGAACGCGAAAAGCCGTACAAGGGTTATCGCAGTCTTCTGACGTCGTCGGTGACAAATATGCCCGTCATCGCGATGTGTTTTCTGATTCATATTCACTCCAACCGGAACAAGTCGGCGGCACGGAACGATCCCAATGGTAATTCGAAAAGGGTCAACTTATGATTTCCGATGCCTTCACATGCTGCTGTTGCACAAGGAACTTTATGCGAAGTCCACCCCAAGTCGCCGACCTTGAATAGCGCGAAAAGGCCAAAGCGCTCGTTGACCGCAGCTTTGAGCTGCGACTCTCAGGATCAGTCCTCGAAAACGGCCATCGTGCCAAGTTTTCACCGGCGACAGATAGCCGGAGAAATCGCTTAACACTCGTCGACTTAGCGTTACTGGGTGGCGACCAGCTCGGCGAGCTTGGCCGCGACGACGGTCATCGGCCCTTCTCCAGTCCTCAGGCCGCTTCGCGAGCGCGGCCTTGCGTTGCTGCCAGACCCGCCGCCACCGCTCCGGCTGCCCCCGCTGATCCCCGACGGGAAGTAGGACGGTGACGAGTACGACCGGTAGCCTTCGTGCCCTCCCAACCCCGCGAAAATTCCCGCTACCCCCCGATCCCATTCGCCAAAAACTTCCCGCAGTTTTGCAGGCAATTTCCAGCCCCGTGGCGCACAATAAACCTGAATCGCGATATTTCCAGAGAGCGCCTTGAATCCCTGCCGCTCCTGTTCGTTAACTGACCACTGATCTCTGAAATCTAACCACTGGCTAAGTCCAATCCGCAGAGATCTCTGCAGCCAAGTCCAATACAGAGAAATACTTACCGGCAACCTCTCTCTATAACCCAATGATTTCAGAGTCTTTGCCTGCAGAGACCGGGTATAGGGGGGTGGCCTCCGAAGAACCCGGATACGGCGTTCGTGATGATCCGAAGTCATACCCTGGCCACTGCACTAATCACCGATCATGGTCCTGTAGCATTCAAAGTAATGATCGCTGGCGCGTCCTGGGGATGGTGGCTTGGGTTTCACGGTGCAGTCCTCACGCTGCTTCTGGTGGATGCGTTCCTGCCTGCAAACCGGCGCGAACAGCCGCGCACGCAAGCGACAGCATGGATATGGACCGGGATTCTTGTTTTATCTACGGCAGTGTTTGCGATTTGGATTGCTGTCGGGCAGGGTCGTCAACACGCACTCGAATTCATAGCGGGCTATGCCATTGAGACCTCGCTGAGCATCGATAATCTCTTCGTTTTCCTCGTTCTTTTCGAGGGGTTTCGCATTAGCCAGAGACGCCAGCACACGGCCCTGCTTTGGGGAGTTGGTGGCGCAATCATTTTGCGCGCACTATTCATCGCCATGGGCGTCTCGCTCATCCAGCGTTTCGACTGGATCAGCTGGATATTCGGCCTGTTCCTTCTCTACGCGGCATTCAGGCTTTTTCGTGGCGGCTCCGCTCGCGCAGTTATACCCGCGTGGATTCGCCGCCTGCAGCCGGCAAAGGGTTCTCTGCTCCCGGTTATCCTTGCCGTCGAAGTCACAGACGTTTTGTTTGCCGTCGATTCCATTCCCGCCGTGCTCGCCGTCTCCCGCGATCCTTTTGTGGTTTACACCTCGAACATCGCCGCCATTCTCGGACTGCGCTCGCTCTACTTCGCGCTCGCCGCATTGCTCGACCGGCTCCGCTACTTGCACTACGGCCTCGGTGCCATGTTGATGTTTGTCGCCTTCAAGATGCTCGCCTCGCGTTGGTTGGAAGTACCCATTACGATCTCGCTGGCGGTGATGGGTGCCATTCTTGGAGTATGTGCGGTGGTTTCGTGGATCGCAGGCCCCAAACCAAAACGCTCAACAGTCGGCTCGTCCTGATCCCGTTTCACCAGGATTCAAACGCAACCCTTCCGTCGCTCGTGTAAATCGAGTGCTTCTGAAAGTGTTTGTCATCGCGTTGTGGAAAGTCGCTGCGAAAGTGAGCGCCGCGACTCTCTTCGCGAGCAGTCGCCGAGCATAAGATCGCCCGAGCTACGCGCGTCAGAGACTGCGCTTCGAAGAGTTGACGGCCTCGCTTCGCTTGCTCCTCGAAGCGCGCCAACCCGTCTTCGCACTTCGCCAGCGCGCTCAGTCCGCCTTGGAGAGTAGATGCGGAACGGAGCAATCCACCATCTGTCCACATCGCCCGCTGCAACCCGTGGACATGATCCGCAACAAGCGCGGTATCGTCTGAATCCAACGCCAGACTCGCGGGAAGATGAGATTCACAAGATACAACCGACAAGTTATCTTCAATCATTGCTTGCGCTGCTCTTGCGCCGAAGACCAATCCTTCGAGCAAGGAATTGGAGGCCAATCGATTGGCGCCGTGCACACCCGTGCACGCTACTTCTCCAGCAGCGTATAGCCCGCGCACGTTCGTCCGCCCCATCAGGTCGGTGCGAATACCGCCCATTAGATAGTGCGCAGCCGGCCGCACAGGAATCAGGTCTCGCGCGAGCTCAAGCGAGTAGTTCGCCAGGAACCGGCTGATTCCGGGAAATCTCTGCCGCAGATCGATGCCCTTCACATGGCGCATATCGAGATAGATGGTGCCCGCTTCTCCCGATTCGCCGAGACCCTCGCGCGTGATGGCACGGGCGACCACATCGCGTGGGGCTAATTCGAGCAAAGGATGGTAGCGCTGCATGAAGCGTTCGCTGCGGTCGTTGCGTAAGTAGGCCCCTTCGCCGCGAAGTGCTTCGGATATCAGAAAGCGCGGCGCGCCTGCCAACGAAAATGCGGTGGGATGGAATTGGTAAAACTCCATGTCAGCGAGTTCGGCACCAGATTCGAGAGCCAGCGCGAGACCGTCGCCCGTCGCGACTTCAGGATTGGTTGTATCGCTATACACTTGGCCCGCACCGCCCGCCGCGATAAGAACTGCGCGAGCGCTGATCCGCTTCCGATCTTCGCTCTCATTGCCGGCAGCCGAAGCCAATTCCGCACCGATCACGCGGCCGTCTTCACGCAGCAACCTCGTAACCATCGTCCATTCGGCAAACTTGATGCGAGAATGTTCCTTCGCAAAGGCCACGAGCGATCGACTGATCTCTGCGCCGGTTGCATCGCCGTTGGCGTGAAGAATGCGCGGCCGCGAATGCGCTCCTTCGCGCGTTCGCAACAGCCGGCCGGATGCGCTATCAAATCGGGCGCCCCATTCGATCAGTTCGGAAACGCGCTCCGGCCCTTCGGCTACCAGCACCTGCGCGGCTGGCCGAAACGCGAGTCCGTCTCCAGCAGAAAGAGTGTCTTCAAAATGCAGTTTGATGTCTTCGTTATCTTCGGCCGCGGCAACAGCAATACCGCCCTGCGCGTAATGCGTGTTCGATTCGCCGAGCGACTCTTTCGTGATAACAAGAACATCCCCGTGATCGGCCAATTGCACGGCCGCGCGCAGCCCTGCCACGCCAGCACCCATCACCAGGTAGTCCACAGACGATGCCAAAACCATCAATTTCGAGCCTATCATTCAGTGCGAATTTGAAAATGCACATGTTTCACACATGTGCGGCTTATCGCGCACTGACAACGAAGAAATGAGCGCTTACCGACCCGCACATCCAAGATTCATTGCGAGGCCAACTGTCCAATCACGTAGGCACGCTCGTTTCCCGACGGGAGTGCAGAGATTTTTACGCGCAGGTTGCCGCTCGAGTCGCAAGTGTACTCCTCGCGGGCCAGTAATCCGTTCTCGGTGGTCAACGGCTCCACGGGAATCGTGGAGAGATCCGCGCAATCTGACAGGCGAGGATCGAAAGGAAATTGAATCTGCTCCCAATTCGTGATTTCGCCAATGGGCTGGCCACTTTCATCGAGCCGGGAACACTCGAGATAACGGAAATGACCGACGTTGTGGGCGGGCCGATAAGTCCGCTCAAGCCGCAAAGCGGGCTGCCCCTGCTCAGGCAAATGGATGCCGCGGGGAAAGATAAGGTCGAAGACAATTGCCCGGCCCGACTCCGCCTCGCGCCAGATACCAAAATTCTGATTGAACTGCTCATGCAACCTCTCGGAACCCGATTCCGCACGAATCGCCAGGCCCACAGCGCTGGCGGAGCGCATGTATGCAGAGCGGCGCACCTTCCGCCCGAAAGTCTCCTTCAGAACACGAGCCACCGGCGGAAGCTCCGATCCGCCCCCCGTCACATACAAGGTATCGAGTTGAGCGTCCGGGTGAGCCGCAAGAAGTTTTTCAGCAATCTCCCGGGTTGCCTCAATAATGGGGCGGCAGCGCTCGTAATACATATCTACCGGAAAGGTCACCTGCTCTAACTCCGGACGCACCCTCTCCAAATCGATGCTGATCTTCCGCGTGTTCGGACTCAGGGACTCTTTTTTCTCGCGGCACTCATCCAGCAGAACGCGGCGCTCTGCAGTCGTGATGAGCGAAGGCAATTTCGCAACTTCCAGGGCGAGGTCCGCGAGAATCTCATCGAAATCATCGCCACCAACCTGGGGTAATCCGTCGGAAGCTTCGACGGTGTCCTCCGTCGCACCCAGCGTCAAAAGCGAAACGTCGAATGTACCGCCCCCAAGGTCATAGACGAGAAGGCTCCCCCCGGCACGGTTTTTCCGCTCGGCGTTGTTACGGTAGGAATATTCGATAGCGGCGGCAGATGGCTCATTCATCATTCCAAGCACCGTAAAGCCACCGGCATGAGCCGCTTCTTCTGTCAGAAAGCGCTGATTGCTGTTGGCGTTGGCCGGAACTCCGAGCATTGCTTCGAGATTCTCGTTCGCTTCCGCGCCGAGATTCGAGTGCTCAAGGAGTTGCGTCCGCAACGAGGCCATCATCTCCACCATTAACTGCAGCACCGGGATCGTGTGGTCACCAACCTTGACCTTTGTCCTGGGCCCGGCAGTTCGTAGCAAGCGTTTGGGAGAACGAACCAGAGTCCAGTCATTCTCATCCTGCACAGCAACGGCTTTCCAGCCATAAGCGCGTTGAGTTCCGTTCGCCGCAACGACGGGTGGGAACCAGTCGCGCATCTGCCCGTCGGGAGTTTCAAAATAAACGAGGGGAAAATTACCGCGATCCACAGCCGCGACAACGACGCGGGTCGTTCCAAAATCAACACCAATACGCATGTTTACAAGTTTAACAACAGGCGTTCTCGACTTGAAACCGCCAATGCATGCACTTGATTCCGTTAGGATGGAGGGAGCGTGCAAACCATACGAGTCGATACACCTTCGGCAAAATACGACGTGGTGACAGGCAGCGGGCTGATCGGCTCGCTCGCACCGCGCATTCAGCGCGCAGCAGGACAATTGCCGCGGCGTGTCTTTGTGCTGACCTCGCCCGAGATCTGGGCACTCTGGGGCGATCTCTTTCTCAAGTCATTTTCCGAACCTCCTGTCACGCTCTTCTTGCCCGCCGGCGAAAAGCACAAGACCATGCGAAGCGTCGATCGCCTTCTGCGCCAGATGGTCGCGGCGGGCGGCGATCGTGGATCGCTGCTGATTGCTTTCGGCGGCGGAATTGTGGGTGATGTTGGAGGATTCCTTGCTGCGATCTTCATGCGCGGAATTCGTTACGTGCAGGTACCCACAACATTCCTCGCGCAGGTCGATTCTTCAGTGGGCGGCAAAACCGGCGTAAATCTTCCCGAAGGCAAGAACCTTGTCGGCAGCTTTCATCATCCCGTTGCGGTTTTCGCTGACATCGATGTGCTCGGGACACTGCCCGACCGCGAATTGAGCGCGGGCCTTATGGAAAGCGTGAAGGCAGGCATCATCCGTGATCGATCCCTGGTGCGTTTCATGGAGGAGCACGCAGAGGAAGTGCTTGGCCGCGATCCGAAGGCGCTGGAAAAGGTAATCGCCGCCTCGATCCGTATGAAAGCTGGAGTAGTAAATCGGGATGAGCGCGAGAACGGCTTGCGCATGATTCTGAATCTCGGCCACACCGTCGGCCACGCTATCGAGCAGGCAACACGCTACAAAGCCTTGTTGCACGGCGAAGCGGTTGGCTGGGGCATGATTGCAGCCCTTTATGTCGCGCATCGGCGCCGCAGTATCACCGGTACCCAGGCAGCACGTCTTGAGAAGCTGATCCATTTGTACGGCCCTCTGCCAGCGCTCAAGCTGCGCGCGCCAAAACTGATTGCGGCGACCGGCGGCGACAAGAAGAATGTAGGCGGCGTGCGGCGATTCGTGCTCCCAATTGGCATTGGCGATGCCGGCGTAATCGAAGACCTCGAGACCGCGGAACTGCAAGCCGCAATCACCTACATGCTTTCGCAAGCCAAAGAGCCGCGCGCGTGATGCCAGGAGGATGCACATGAAATTCTGCTGCCGCGGCATCGAGGAACTTCACCAGAACTCCGGATTGCGCGAATTCTCGGTTTTCGCAGCGCGATACCCCGACGGATTCGTATTTGTTCTTCAACATCGCGCTTTGGATCCTGATGCGCTTCCTCCATTCACCGAGTCTCCCATATCTGCGGTTTCTGAGTTGCTGGTGAACTTCTGCCCGTGGTGCGGAGTAAATCTCAAGCAGTTTTATCGCGATCAACTTCAAGAGCTTGACAAGTCTGAACTCAAGCTCGGGATGGGTAGATAGACGCCATGCCGACAAGCGGCGCCAAGCCGATGGGTGTGCAGGACGAGTCCCACGCTGCGGAAGCAGTGCAGCAGATGTTCAACGCCATCGCTCCGCGCTATGACCTGCTTAACCACGTGCTCTCTGCGAATATCGACCGTCTGTGGTGGCGACGCACAGCATCTAGCTTCCATTCAGTACTGGCAAATCCCAACGCCGCAGTGCTGGACATCTGTTGCGGCACTGGCGATCTGACGATGGCTCTGTTAAAGCATCGCCCTGAGGTGGCGCGGCCCATTCTCGCAGCGGATTTTGCGCATGGCATGTTGCGTCGAGGTGCGCAGAAATTCGGCGCGGGCAAACCGAACCGTTCAGCAGCCATTGCTATCGAAGCCGATGCCTTGCATCTCCCCGTTCGTTCCGGGTCACTCGATCTGGTTGTCACCTCGTTTGGGTTCCGCAATCTTGCGAACTACGGAGCCGGTCTGCGCGAGTTCCACCGCGTGCTGAAGCCCGGTGGTCAGCTTGGTGTTCTCGAGTTCAGTGAACCCGGCGGCCTGATCGGCAAAGTCTACGCTCTCTATTTTCGACGTGTCTTGCCGGCAATCGGGCGCATGATTTGCGGCAAAGACGGTCCCTATAGTTATCTGCCGGCCTCGGTCGGTGCATTTCCTTCTCCTCCCGAATTGCTCGCCATGATGCAGAGGACGGGCTACTCCGACTGCAACTGGCAACCCTACACTTTTGGGATCGCCGGGTTGTACACGGCGGTACGCTCGCCTGTAGTCTTGGAGTCGCAATGAACCTCGCGGCCTCAAGCCCGGCAGTTTCTGATCAGTCGCAAAACTCGGCCTTGAAGAGGCGCGTGGCGCTTCAGTCAATGCTTGCGGCCTGTTGCATGACTACCCTGAAGCTTGCCGCCGGCCTGATATCCGGGTCGTTGGGAGTCTTGTCAGACGCGGCTCACTCAGGACTGGACCTCGTGGGTTCGGGAATCACCTTTTTCTCAGTACGTGTTTCTGACAAACCAGCCGACGAGGACCACACCTATGGCCACGGAAAAGTAGAAAACCTCTCCGCCTTTTTCGAAGCCGGACTCATGGCCATCTCTTGCGCGTGGATCATCTGGGAGGCGATTCAAAGAATCAGGCATAACAGCTTCGAACTTCGTTACTCTGCATGGCCCGTGCTGGTGCTGCTGAGTTCGATCGCGGTTGACTTCTGGCGTTCGCGCGAATTGCGCAGCGTGGCCGAGCAAACAGGCTCGCCGGCGCTCGCCACCGACGCGTTCCATTTCGCGTCAGACATCTGGGCTTCCCTGGCGGTGCTTGCGGGCCTGCTCGCCACGTGGGCGGGAACTGCTCTTCACATTGACTGGCTGCGTTATGCCGACCCCATCGCCGCCATTTTTGTGTCCCTCATGATTATTCGCATCACCACGCAGCTGACGCGGGAGGCAGTTGGTGTCTTGATGGATCAGATTCCGGCCGAGACCCGGATGCGCGTGATTCGCGAAGCCGAACAGGTGCCCGGCGTGCTGGCCGTCGAACAAGCGCGGGTGCGCCGCTCCGGTCCAAACTACTTTGCAGATCTCACGCTTGCCCTGCCTCGCAGCTACACGTTTGAGCATACGGGCGAACTGGTCCGTGCCGCCACCGAGGCCGTGCATCGCGCAATTCCCACGGCAGACGTCGTGATTCATACGGTTCCCCGCCAGGCACGGGCCGAGAGCATCTTCGACCGGGTGCGAGCAGTCGCAGCAAGAAATAATGTTGCAGTGCACGATCTCAGTGTGCAGTCGCATCATGGCAAGCTGCATGTCGAGCTCCACGTCGAACTGGACGAAAACCTGCCGTTGATTGAGGCGCACAACTTCGTAAGCGGCCTCGAAGCCGAAATCCTGCGTGAAACCCCGGAAATTGATTCTGTCCTCACCCATATCGAAAGCGAACCCGCCACCATTGAGCAGCCCGAGGAAATGGTAGAAGAGAATCGCAGGATTGAGAAGGCTCTTCGAGACGCTGCCGCTCACTATGAAGAGATTGCCGACGTGCACCAGATCCTGGTGGGACGCACTGGAGAACACATCACCCTTTCCTGCCACTGCACACTCCCTGATGACTTATCGATGCGCCAAGTGCACGAAGTAATCACCGCGCTGGAGGACCGTTTCAAGCTCGATTGCCCCGAGGTTCACCGCGTGACGATCCATCCCGAGCCGGTCACCGACAACACCCGCTGAACAACTCTGAGTGCAATCGAAGCGCAACCGGCTATCGTGCTTCTCCGTCTATAAAGACATCGCCGGAGGGTTGGTGTATGCCCAGTTTTAGCCCGGTCAGAAGCAGACCGACATTCGATCTGTCTATGATCCTGTTCGTTGCTTCACTCTTGTGCATGCTTCTCGCTGAGGCATTCATGATTCGGGGCTTATGGTTTCGTGCGGCTCCGGCCTTCCATCGACTTCGCGGATTTGATCTGCCGTTTCTCGTCTGGATTCCGGCAGTCGGTGCGATCCTTTTCTTGTTGCTTATTCGAAAGCAAACCAGGGCTGGCCGCATAAGCCCGGCCGTTGCAAGCAGTATCAGCACCGGACTCGCGCTCCTGTTGCTGACAACGTATTTGCTGATTACACGTTGCGCTCAGATTGCCTTCCGTTAGGCCCAGCTTCTAAGTAGCTTCCTCGCTCGAATGCCGGATAATGAAATCAGGTTCGATGGAGGACCGAATTCTTGATCGCACATAGCGAGTGGAAACAAGGCGAGGTGTTTCAGGGTATCGCCGAGAACGGCAATACCATCATGTTCGATGCGAATTCGGTTCACCAGTACGGCCCAAGTCCGATGGAAGCCATACTGATGGCGTTGTGCAGTTGCACCTCGGTCGACGTAGTCAGCATCCTGCAAAAAAAACGCCAGGCGATCACTGGACTTCGAGTGTCAGCAAATGCCACGCAGGCTCCTGCGCCACCTCGCGTCTTCACCCACATCAAGCTCACCTATGCAGTCGGTGGAAAGCTGAGCCGCAAGGCCGTCGAAGATGCAGTTTCGCTTTCGAAAAACAAATATTGCTCTGTCTCGAAGATGCTGGAGAAAGCCGCGACCATCGAATACGAAATCGTCTACCCAGACGGAGAACCGGAGCCATGAGCAGAGGCTTCCTTGTTCGCTTTTTCCGCATGGCCTCAGTTGTCATGCTGCTCATTACCGCTGCGCTTCTTTCTGCCATCACCACAATGCACTTTGCAATCCACGGTGCCGAAGTCAAAATCCCCGCACTGAAGGGGATGACCGTTGCCGAAGCGCGAAGCCAGGCAGCGGGCCTGGGCCTCAACCTCGATGTCGACAACCGCTATTACTCCGCGGATATTGCCGCGGGGCACATTCTCTCGCAGTCGCCTCCGCCGGGCTCGGTGGTGCGTCGCGAATGGCATGTGCGCGTCGCCGAAAGCCTGGGGCCGCAGAAAGTCGATGTACCCGACACCGTTGGCACTGAGGCGCGAGTGGCCGCGTTGCGCCTGCGCCGCGCAGGACTTGAAGTCGGCGTCACTGCAAGATTGCCTTATGCCGGTGCTGAAGACGGCACCGTTCTCGCTCAGGATCCGCCGGCACATTCCCAGGGAATTGCACAGCCGAGTGTAAACATCCTTGTCGCCGCGCCCGACAACGCCGCGCCTGACGGATATGTTATGCCCGATTTGACCGGCATCCCCGTGATCACTGCACAGATCCTGCTGAACAAAATTGGCCTGAAGGCGGATGTGCCCAGTTATGCCGACGTCTCTGTGCCGCCGGTGGGCACGGGACCAGCACCGCCTCAATCTCCCATTGCTCCGGGTGTCGTGATTGCACAACAGCCAATGGCGGGTGCTCGCGTTGACCAGACGACCATAATCCGGCTTACCGCGGCGAAATAGATCGGGTCAAAGCCCCGCAGCGACATCTAAAAAGAGACGCATGACACAGGATCAGAGCAGCCGCCAGGAGGAACAGCCCTCAGCTCCCGCAGACTACTCGCACGCCTGGCGGGCCTTGCGGCATCGTAACTTCCGACTCTTCTTTGGCGGCCAGAGCATTTCGCTCATTGGAACCTGGATGACGCGCATTGCGACGTCGTGGCTCGTCTACCGGCTCACCAATTCGGCGCTTTTATTGGGCACTGTCGGTTTTGCGGGCCAGATCCCTACGTTTCTACTAGCCCCGTTTGCGGGCGTCCTGGTCGATCGCATTGACCGCCGCAAAGTCTTGGTCTGGACGCAGACACTAGCCATGGTGCAGTCGCTGGCATTGGCATGGCTGACGCTGTCGCACCGCATCAATATCCGCGAACTTCTGGCGCTGAGCGCCATGCAGGGCATCATTAATGCATTCGATATGCCCGCCCGGCAATCCTTCATGGTCAAAATGGTGGAGGATCGCGCCGATCTATCCAATGCCATCGCTATCAACTCGTCGATGGTGAATACGGCGCGATTGATCGGGCCATCGATGGCCGGACTGCTGATCGCGGCTACTAACGAAGGCTGGTGCTTCCTTGTAGACGGTGTCAGCTACATCGCTGTCATCGCCTCGCTACTGATGATGCGCATCACGCGGGATGAAATGCAGCGCGCTACGACTTCGATGATCGTTCAGCTCAAGGAGGGTTGGACGTATGTTTCAGGATTCCTGCCTATCCGCTCGATCCTGGGACTATTTGCCTTGCTAAGTCTTATGGGTTGGCCATTCATGGTGCTGATGCCTGTGTTTGCCCGCGAAGTTCTCCACGGCGGCGCGCATACTCTGGGTTTTCTGATGGGCGCGATCGGGGTTGGCTCACTGGTTTCGGCGCTCTCGATGGTGATGCGCCGCTCGGTACGCGGGCTCACCAAGATGATTCCGATCGCCGCGCTTGTCTTCGGTATAGGCCTGATCTGTTTCGGGCTTTCGCATGTTCTGTGGCTCTCGATGCTGATGATGTTCGTAACCGGATTCGGCATGATGCAGGGTTTGACCGGAAGCAACACGATCATCCAAACGCTCGTTGACGAAAAGATGCGCGGACGGGTGATGAGCTACTACACCATGGCCTTCGTAGGTATGGCTCCATTCGGCAGCCTGCTGGCCGGCGCAATGGCCCATGCCATCGGCGCACCTCGCACCGTAATCGTCAGCGGAGCTGCCTGCATTCTTGGATCTATCTGGTTCACTTCGCGGCTACCCGCCATTCGCAAAGATATGCGGCCAATTTACGAACGTCTCGGCATCGTGCAGCAACGTAATCCTGTCGAAGAGGCCGCCGAAAACTAACCGCACACTTTATGATGGCTGGCGAGAGGACGCAAATCATGGGATTAGTCGAAGATCTGGAACGGATCGCACTTCAAGAGAAGGAACTTGTGTTGCCGCAACTGGACGCCGAGATGGCGTGGCAATTGGGCTCATACCTGCGCACGATGGCGGCCAAGCGCAACCTTGCAGTGGTGATTGACGTGCGCCGGTTCGGGCAGCCTCTCTTTTACGCCGCCATGGAAGGCACCACTCCCGACAATGTGGAGTGGGTGCGTCGCAAGAGCAACGTCGTCTCTCGCTTTCATCGCAGCTCTTATGCTGTCGGTCTGCGCGAAAAGCAGAAGGGACAGACAATCTATGAGAGCCAGGGACTCTCAATCTCCGACTACGCCACGCATGGCGGATCGTTTCCTCTTACCGTGTCTGGCGCCGGAGTCGTCGGCAGCGTAACAGTGTCCGGCCTTCCGATGCGCGAGGATCACGAACTGGTCATCGAAGCGCTGTGTGCCTTACTCAAGCGATCCTACTTTGAGCTTCGCCTACCACCAGAATAAAGAAGCGATAATTGAATTTCTCGCTTCACACATTCTTCTCAATCATTGCGACAAAGAACCCGTCGCTTTCGAACATGCCCGGCAAGAGCCGCAAACTGCCTTCCGCAGTGATGCCGCAAAGCAGGTCTTCCGCGCCGGCAGCAGTAAGAATTCCCGCCCGACGAAGCTCCTCAATCCTTGAATTGAAGGAGATGAGTCGCGCGTCTTTGCCCTCCGAAAGTACTGCTGCAACCACCTGCTCGTTCTCCTCCGGCTCAAGGGAGCAGGTGGAGTAAACAACATGGCCGCCCGGCCGAACAGCCCGCAACGCGCCACGAAGAATCGCGCGCTGCCGTTCTGCCTGCCGCGACAGGTCCTCTGGCCGCAGCCGGTGACGAATCTCAGGATTGCGACCCAAGGTACCGGTACCGCTGCAAGGCACATCCGCCAGCACCACGTCATAGGCCGCATCGTCCTCCAGCGCCGCCGCGTCCGCGAGGCGGCATTCAACACGACTGCCCAGCATCAACAAACGTTCCCGCAATTGCGCCAGTCGCTGTGGGCTCGACTCGCAGGCCACGATGCGCGCTTCCGGATTCCGTTCCGCAAGAATCAGCGTCTTTCCGCCGGGAGCGGCGCAGCAATCCAGAATCGTGCCGGCACGCGGAGCAAGTTCCGCCACCAGTTGCGATCCCTCGTCCTGAAGACGAATACGTCCGGCGCGAAAAGCCTGAGTTCCGGTCACATCGCCGGAGACGACCTGGCGCGTCGCCGTCAGCAGTCGTCCAGGCGACAACGTCATGCCCTGGGCAGCGAGTTCCGCTTCAACATCGCCATCGACCGCGCGGATCGTGATGCGCGACTGGCTCTGCCCATGGCGACAGATTCCACATGCAGCATCTTTCCCGTAGATAGCACTCCAGCGCTCGACCATCCAGGCGGGAAATCCTCGCCGCCAGTCTTCCTCATCCGGCGATGTTCCAGCCTGCTCCGAATCGGAAGCAGCCAGCTTGCGCAGGACCGCGTTCACCATGCCCGAAGCAAAACGATGGCCCGCCTGCTTCGTGATTTCGACGCTCTCGTCGATCGCCGCGTGCGTCGGAATCCGATCCATATGCAGCAACTGAAATGCGCCCAGCCGCAACGCAATAAGGACCTCTGCATCAAGCTTCGCGTTTGGATGTTTAAGCCAGGCTCGAATGCGCCCGTCGAGGTCGATTTGCCAGCGCAGAACTCCCAGCACAAGAGCGGTCGTCAGGTGACGGTCGGCTTCTGAGAGTGCAGCCACGCTCTTGCCGCGCAGCAGATCGTCAGAGTGCCCTTTGCCCTTCTCGATGGCTTTCAGGATCGAAAAGGCAACTCGGCGCGCTGGAGAGACAGCACTCATGGCCTCACCCGAGCCGAATTCCGAAATGCAGTCCCGCGCCGCGCAGAAATTCGGAGGCAGCCATGCGCTTCTTGCCTTCCAGCTGCAACTCGACGATCTCGATCCACGTGTTCTGCGCACAGGCAACTTGCAAGTGTTGATCTGTGAGATCAACCATGCCCGGATCCCCCTCAGCCTTCTTCGCAGCCACTCGCAGTTGGTGCGCAATCAACTTCTTGCCTTCCAGTGTGGTATATGCTCCCGGCCACGGCTGAAATCCTCGCCAGCGATTCCAAAGTTCCGCCGCCGTGCGCGCCGCGAAGTCCATGCGTCCATCTTCTCGATCGAGAATCGGAGCAAGGGTCGCGCGCGAGTGATCCTGCACCTTCGGCTTAATCGTACCTGCGTCAAGGCCTACCAGCGTTTCGACCACAAGCGGCGCGCCATCTCGCGCCAGCACCTCGAACAAATCCGCCGCCGTCTGTTCTGGACTGATTTGAATCTCGCGCTGCAGCAGAATCGGCCCGGTGTCGAGACCCTCTTCAAGCAGCATCGTCGTGTTGCCTGTCACGGCCTCGCCCATCGCCACCGCCCACTGGATCGGCGCCGCTCCGCGGTACTTCGGCAGCAGAGACGCATGCAGATTGATGCAACCTAGGCGCGGCAATGCGAGCATCCACGCGGGAATGATGCGCCCGTAAGCCACTACGACAATCGCGTCCGGCGCAATGGCTTCCAACCGCTCGCGAAACTCTGCGTTGTTTTTGATCTTCTCGGGCTGCGTGACTTTGAGCCCGGCGGCCAGCGCCGTTTCTTTTACCGGCGGCGCCGTCAGTTGCTGCGCGCGGCCCACCGGTCGATCGGGCTGCGAAACAACCAGCGCAATATCGTGACCCGCCGCGATCAGCGCTTCCAGCGTGGGTACGGCAAAGCGCGGAGTCCCGCAAAATACCAGTTTCACGGCGTTACCACGTGCCTTCGCGCTGCATCTTACGGATCTTGCGCAGCACGAGGTCACGCTTGAGGGAGCTCATGCGAAAGATGAACAGCATGCCGTCAAGGTGGTCGATCTCGTGCTGAAATGCCCGGGACAGCAGCTCCTCCCCATCCATCTCGAACCACTTGCCCTTCAGATCCTGAGCACGGATACGAACCTTGGAAGCGCGCTGTACCTTCTCCCGAATCTCGGGAAAGCTCAGGCAGCCTTCCTCTTCGTACTGTTTTCCTTCGCGAAAAATAACCTCGGGGTTGACGAGCACCAGTTTCTGCGCCGGATCTTTTCCCTGGCTGAGGTCGACCACTGTTACGCGCTTCCCTACGGCCACCTGCGGCGCCGCCAGGCCGATACCCTGCGAGGCATACATGGTCTCGAACATGTCGTCGACCAGCTTCTTCAGTTCCGAATCGAATTCCGTTACCGGTTCACCCGGCTGCGAGAGCACCGGCTCCGGATACTTCACAATCTTCAAAATCATCTCTGCGACTAATATCTCCGTATCTGTTCGATGTATCCTTGGAAATTTCGTTTCATCTCGGCGGCCGAGTCGCCCCCGAACTTTTGCTGCGCCAGCCCGGCAACAGTAAGCGCCACCATGGCCTCCGCGGCCACTCCAGCCGCGGGCACCACGCAAATATCACTGCGCTCATAACTTGCGCTTGTAGCCTCGCGCGTGTCAAAGCGGACAGATTCAAGCGGCCGTCGCAAAGTCGAAATCGGCTTCAGATATCCGCGTACCACGATGTCTTCGCCGTTTGAGACCCCACCCTCCACGCCCCCTGCATTGTTCCGCTCTCGCGTGAAGCGCGTTGGCTTGCCGGTGTCTTCTTTAGCGTAATGAATGGCATCGTGAACCGTTGACCCGAATGACTCAGCCGCCGTGACCCCGCGTCCGATCTCGACGGCCTTCACGGCCTGCAAGCTCATTACAGACCAGGCCAGCAGCCCATCGAGCCGCTCATCCCAATTGGCGTAAGTCCCGAGCCCCGCCGGCGCGCCATGCACCACCACTTCAAATACGCCGCCCACGGTATCGCCAGTACGCGATGCGTGCTCAACCTCTTCCTTCATCCGAGCTTCGGTCGCTGCGTCCACGCAGCTCAGCACGATCTCCTGCCTTTCGGCAACAGCCGCAATCTCATCCCACGTTGCCGGGCGTTCCAACTCTACGCGGCCCACACGAATCACGTGGCTACTTACTTCGATGCCAAGGTACCGCAGCAACAGCTTGGCCAATGCCCCCCCCGCCACACGGGCAGTCGATTCACGGGCCGATGCACGCTCCAGCACGTAACGCGCATCTGGAAAGTCATACTTCAATGCGCCGGCAAGATCCGCATGCCCGGGACGCGGCGATGCCACCGCCTGGTGCTTGGTCGGATCACCCGTTTCCACCGGCAGCTTCTCTTCCCAGTTCTTCCAATCGCGGTTTACGATTTCGATGGCGATCGGCGAGCCGATCGTCTTCCCATGGCGCACGCCCGACAGGATATGCGCCTTATCCGTCTCGATCTTCATGCGCCCGCCGCGGCCATAACCCTGCTGTCGCCGCCAAAGCTCGCGATTAATGAATTCGAGGTCGACCGGCAACCCGGCAGGCAGCCCGGATACCAGCGCGATGAGGGCTTCTCCATGCGACTCGCCCGCTGTTGAAAATCGGATCATGTCCTTTTGATTGTAATGGAAGCGATTGCAACCATTTCTCTCGCGGGCATCCCCACAGGTCATTCTCCACTCAGCAAACCGATCCGCCTCCTGCTCTCCGCGATGCCCGCCAATTCGTACAGATCGTTGACCTCTCGCCACAATGCGAGAGCCTGCGCGCGGTCGCCCGTATCCTCCTTCAACAAGGCGTACCCCCGTATCGCATTGCCGAGGTCGAGAGGCGGCGTCCCGGGGTGATCTCGATATATTTCCAGCGCCTCAACATACAAACGCTCAGACTCATCTCGCGTGCTCCGCTCGCGATAAATATCCGCCGCATGCCGCAACGTATGGGCCGTCTTCAAAGGGTTGTGGAGTCTCCGATAAATCTCGGCCGACGCGCGGTAATGCTCCTGCGCCGCGTCCAGTCACGCAGGTTGCGTTCGACATATGCCAACTCCTCGAACAGCGTCGCGCGAGTGCTTGGTCCTCGCTCGCTTCGCACTCCATCAAGGCCTTCCGGAACAGCTCCGTCGCTTCGTCCAGCCGACATTCTCTCTTCGCAATGCGGGCTCTTTCAAGCAGCAATTCCGGGGAACCAGAAACCATGCCGAGAGGCTAGCATACCTGCAGTATGCAATTCCCCGTTCCCAGATTCCCGCTTCCTCGCTTACGATGAAGCGCATGGATTACTTCCTCTTCAAAACCGAGCCCGGCGTCTACTCCTTTGACGACTTCCTTCACGACAAAGAGACAAACTGGGATGGCGTGACCAACCCGACAGCCGTCAAGCATCTCCGCGAAATGAAGCCGGGAACAAAGTGGATCTTTTACCACACCGGCGATGAGCGCACCGCAGTCGGAACCGGCACGGTTGTCAGTGTTGATGCCAAGGACCCCAAGGTCCCCGTTGTCCGCGTGAAGGTTGGCCAACGGCTGAAGCATCCCAAGACGTTGGACGAGATCAAAGCTGACCCGCTCTTCGCCGATTCCCCGCTCGTCAAAATTGGGAGGCTTTCCGTCGTGCCGCTTACCGAAAAGCAGTGGGACTGGTTCCTAAAATAGCGTGCCTGTTTCCGGCTTGGCATCACCCTTTAGCCACTCTCGCGTATTCAGCATCTGCCGCTGATCCAGCGCCCATATCCTGCCCGTCAGTTCGTCGGCGCCCTTGCCTTCGCGTGCGGACTTTTCGAATTCGCTGGCGACCGCCTGCATCTTGGCATCCAGATCATCGATGAAATTCAGCACCAGGGCCTCGGGAATCATAGGCAGCTTGGGCGACCCAAACTCCAGCTTCCCGTGATGCGAAAGAATCAAGTGCAGCACCAGCGTCTTCAGCCGCGGCGGAAAATCGGGCAATCTGTCGATCGCCTTCTCCACTAGCTCAATTCCGATCTGAATGTGCCCCAGCAGCGTCCCTTCCACCGTGTATTCAAACCCAATCTCCCACGCAAGCTCGCGAACCTTCCCAATATCGTGCAGTACAACGCCGGTCAGCAACAGGTCACGATGCAGAATCGGATAGTGCGGCGCAACCCGATCTGCCAGCGTGAGCAGGCTGACAACGTGTTCAAGCAAACCACCAAGCCACGCGTGATGGAGTTGCTTCGCTGCCGGCGCTTCGCGATATGCCTGGGCTAAGCCAGAATCGGAAAGAAGTGTGCCGAGTAGAAGCTTGAGATGCGGATCGGTAAAGCTCTCCACGAAGCCCAGCAATTTCTGCCAAAGTTCGTTCACATCGCAGTTTGTGCAGGGCAGCATGTCGCTCTTTTCAACTTCGCCCGCCGCTGCCTTGCGCAAATGCTCGATCTTCATTTGCAGTCGATCATCGAACCGCGAGACGCAGCCGCGGATCTTCACGATTTCCCCACGTTCAAATTCCTTGGCAATGCGCGAGTCACCAGGGTCCCATATGCGCCCCTCGACCTGCCCCGTCTTGTCACCGAGAATCAGGTTCAGATACGGCTTGTTCGTCTTGGTGGTTCGCTGCTGCTTGTGCAGCACCAGTAGAAACGCGTCGAAGATCTTGCTCTCTTCAAACGTCGAAAGATCGGAAACGTAGATGTCCTTCATGCTGCGGGAAGCATACAGCAATCAGCAAAGTGCATCAAAAGTCCACAACAACGCGTGAGAATATTGAGAGCGTGACTCATGTCGAAGATGCCGCGAATTCCGATGTCCTGATCCGCACGATGGAGCCGCGCGATGCCGCAGAAGTCTGCGTTCTCATTCACCAGCTTGGCTATGACCGCCCGCAAGACGAGGTGAAAGCCTGGATCGAATCACTGGCAAATTGTGCCGAACAGCAAGCCGCATTTGTGGCGTGCATCGCCGGAGAAGTAATTGGTTGGATCGAGATCTCAATCGAGCGTCGGCTGCAATCCTCCCCATGCTCTCTGATTGGGGGACTGGTAGTGAAAGAAGGATTTCGACGGCAACAGATTGGTCTCAGGCTCTGCGAACGAGCCGAAGCCTGGAGTTGGGAAAACAACATTTCCAAGGTTCGAGTGACGTCGCGGAATACGCGCATCGATGCGCATCGCTTCTATTTGCGCAATGGCTATCTTCCGACCAAGATCTCGCAGATCTTCGAGAAGAAACGACCCTCATAACCGGCCCATTTCCATTCGATTTCAAAAAAACTCTGCGAAAGCCTCAAAACGACTCGGGCCTGAGATTTCTTCTCAGGCCCGGTCGCTGCTCTCTGTAGCCGTCGTCTACTGCGGCGGAGTCGTAGGCACGCCCGACTGCGGAGGTGAAGGTGCGGTTCCGTTGGGAGCCTGCTGCGGTGTCCCATTCCCCAATGGCTTGTCGCCTGTATCCTCAGTTCCAGTCGGCTTCTTCTGGTCGCTCAAGCGTGTCTTATCGCCGGTCGTAGTGGCTTTCTTCTTCTTTTTGCTGGGCGTCGGATTTCCGCCCAGGCCCAACGGTCCAGACTGCGCCTGACGATCCGCCACTTCGGCTGCATCCGCCGGCGGAGGTGCTTCGGGATCCAGTTGCGGTCCTTTCGGCTTTGGCTGCTTGGCCAGCTTGGCACGATCGCTGAATCGCGTCTTCTTCTCGGACTTCGCATTGTTCTCGAGAGGGTTGTCCGGCTCCGCGTTGGCGTTCGCGGCTACCTGTTCTCCGGCGCCGGCATCCTCGGTCTGGTTCGAAGGAGCCTGCGGTAAAGTCTCCTGCGGAGCTTTGCCATAGCGGATCTTCTCCTTTTTGCCGGCCTTCATCGAAGCCTGAGCCGTGTTTTTGCTCGTGGTGCTCGCCGTTGCGGAACTTGCCGGCGCTGTCGCCGTGGCAGTTGATTGTCCTGCGGCGCCCGCTTGGGCGGACTTCTGCCGGAAGCTGTGTGTGGTCTCGCGGAACCGTGTCCGCTCCACTTTCCGCTTCTTCTTGGGGGCCGGCGGCGTGTAGGCGCTGAAAGTGATGCTTGGGTGCTTTTCTGCTGCCGTCGCGGCGCTGTCCTCGTATCCTGGCTTGATATAAATAGCGGACTCGTCGCGTAGCTCGCCTAGATATAGACGCATGGCGGGGGCGGCCTTCGCTTCAAAGTAGTTCTGCTCGACGTCGTTTTCGACGTCCTTCAGTTGCGGGACGCCGCCTGGGACATGCTGAATAACCTTCAGAATGACAAACCCCTGCTTGGTCCGAATCGGTTCGGTAACGTCTCCGGTTTTGAGCGCAAAGGTCTTCTGCTCGAATAACGGATCCAGCTGGCCCTTCTTGTACTGGCCCAGATCTCCGCCTTCTGCGGCAGTTGTGCCTTCGCTGAAACTACGGGCCAATTGGCTGAAATCGCCTCCCGCATGCAGCCGCGCTTCAATATCGTCGGCCTTCGCCTTGGCCGCGGCAAGCTTCTGTGGGTCATCGGGTTGCGAGCCGGTGGAGATCAGGATTTCGCCCAGTTTCACGCTCTCGGGCTGCGCATAATCCTGCTTGTGGGCATCGAAATACCGCTGAAGTTCGCCCGGAGTCGGCGCAATCTTGCGTCCTACCTGGTCGCGCATCACTTCCTGGGTAATGATCTGGTTGCGGATATTCGCCTTGAAGTCCTCGAACGAAACCCCTTGCTCCTTAGCCGCCTTTTCCAGATCTTCCATGGTTGCAAGGTTGTACTGCTTACGGATGTCATTGAGCCGATTCACCAATTCGGTCTCGCCCGTAATGCCCAGTTCCTTGCCCTTGGCCAGCCATAGCTGCTGATCGATCAGGTTGCGCAGCAACTCCTTGTGCGACTCGGAAATGTCCTGCATTGTGGCGCCCCGCTGGCGCATTTCCTGGTCCGACTCGGCCTGCGCACGATCGTAGTCCGACTTGGTGATGATCTGGTCATCAACCCGCGCGATGATTTCCTCTACCGTCGTGCCACCGTAAGGACTTGCGGGAGTTGAGGGTCGCGCCTGCGCTAACGCAAAGCCGGTAAGCATGACTGCGGAGAGCGAAACCGCTCCGGGGATACGAAGGATTCTTGGATTCATAATTTCGCACACAAATGATGGTCAGCGGACTCCACCATAGGCATAGACGTCATTGTAAATGGCTGGGCAGCAAATCCGCCGCAAGATGACCGATCCTTGCAATTCCGAAAAAAAGAGCGACATTCTCAATGGCTGGTCAGATCAGCCCCAGACCTTAACAACAGTAATGGGGCTACCCGAGTGAGCGGAACATCGTCAAATAACCCAGTGCTATACTTTAGCCCAGGTTTGGCCTCCGAGATTCCTCGCAGGCGCCTTGTGCAGTAGCACTCCGGAGGTTCCTTCCACCTATGACTCCCCCCGCTCGCAGGGCAATTTTCAGCCTCATCGTTTTTTTTGCCGTGTGCGCGGTCGGCGGCACGTTTTTGCAGCGCAGGGTGGGAGCCCAGTCGTCGCAGGATGAGAGCCAGATTCGCGATAACCTGAAGTCTTTCACCGACGTTTACGCCATCGTGGAGCAAAACTACGCCGAGCCCATCCAGGGCGATAAGGCCGATTCGGCAATCTATGACGGGGCGATTCCCGGCATGCTGCGCGTCCTTGACCCGCACTCAAACTTCTACGATCCCAAGGCGTACGCCAAGATGCGCGAAGACCAGCGCGGCCACTACTACGGCGTTGGCATGGTGATCCAGCAGCAGAACAATAAGGTCTACGTCATTACCCCGTACGAGGGAACGCCTTCCTTCCGGGCAGGCCTGCGGCCGGGCGACATCATCTCGGCCATCGACGGCAAGTCCACGGAAGGCATGACGTCCGACATCGTCGCCAAGAATCTGAAGGGGCCCAAGGGAACGCACGTGCAGGTTTCCGTGATCCGCGAAGGACAGGCAAAGCCGCTCACTTTCGACCTTATCCGCGATGAAATTCCGCACCCTTCTGTCGATCTGAAATATGAGATCCGTCCTGGCATCGGCTACATTCACCTGACGCAGTTCCAGGAAACCACCGCCCAGGAAGTGAACGACGCCATCGACAGCTTCCCAAATCTGAAGGGGCTGGTGTTTGATCTCCGCGGCAATCCGGGCGGCCTGCTCAGCCAGGCTGTTGAGGTCTGCGACCATTTGCTGGCAAAGGGCCAAACCATCGTCTCGCAACGCGGACGCGCTTATCCCGACCAGAACTACACCGCCACGCACGGAAACGATGGCAAGACGTTCCCCATCGTCGTGCTGGTGAATCGCAATACCGCTTCGGCAGCCGAGATTGTCTCCGGCGCGTTGCAGGATCACGACCGAGCACTGATCGTTGGCGAAACCACCTTCGGCAAAGGCCTCGTGCAAACGGTGTACAACCTGAGCGAGAATACCGGTCTCGCCCTCACCACCTATCACTACTACACGCCGTCGGGCCGGCTGATTCAGCGCAACTACACTGGCGTTTCGCTTTATGACTATTACTACAACCATGCGGGAGCGAGCGCACCGAACTCCAGCAATCGCGAAGTCAAGATGACCGATTCGGGACGCACCGTCTACGGCGGCGGCGGCATCACGCCCGACGAGAAAATCGAGAGCCCCAAGAGCAATCGATTCCAGGAAGAGCTCGGCCCGTATGACAAGAACGCTTTCTTCCATTTCGCCGCGCATTATCTGGCCAACCGCACGGTCGATAAGAATTTTCAGGTTGACGATGCGGTCATCAACGACTTCAAGCAGTACCTCACCAGTCAGGACATTCCGTTCACCGAAAAAGACCTCACCGATAACATGGACTGGCTGAAGATCAACATCAAGGAAGAGATCACGAAAACCCAGTTCGGTCAGCTCCAAGCTCTGCGTGTCATGGCCGACTGGGATCCAATGATCCAAAAGGCGCTGACCTTCCTGCCTGAAGCCCAGGCCCTCGAAGATACCGCCCATAAGGTGCTTGCCCAGAAAGCCGAAGCCCGCAGCGGCGCTACCCCGTAATAACGTCAAACGAGACAAACAAGAAGACCATCCCTCGGGATGGTCTTCTTGTTTGTGCCCGCGGTCACACCTCGCTTGTACCAGTCGTCACAGCGCCTCCCGCGCTACGCTCTTACCCTTGAGTGTTCGCACGGAGGCGCCAGAATGTCTCAAGCAATCGCAGAAAAGTCTGCCACCATCGCAAACCTGCTCGCTGCATACGAAGGCGAATCGAACGCTCACGCTAAATACGATTTCTTCGCCGCCAAAGCAGATGCTGAAGGCTGGCTCGGTGCGGCAAGTCTCTTTCGCGCCGCAGGGCGAGCGGAACAGCTACACGCCGCCAATCATGCGCGCGTCATCAAGCAGCTTGGAGGCGAAGCCCATTGCGAGATTCATGCAGTCGAGGTTAAGTCAACGCTCGAAAACCTGAAGGCAGCCTTAGCCGGCGAGCAATACGAGGTCAATACGATGTATCCCGGTTTCATTGCTGAGGCATCTGGAAGAGAAGTCGCCTCCGCAAAGCGCACCTTCACCTGGGCCATGGAAGCCGAAAAGACGCACGCCGAGCTTTTCGAGGAAGCAATCGGTATCGTAGAGCTGCGTATCAAGGAATCCTGGGTCGGTTTGCCGTGTGCATTTTATGTGTGCGCCACTTGTGGATATACAACGCGGACGCGCGAGGAACAGGCTCGCTGTCCCGTGTGCAATCTCTCCTATGACAAATTCGAGGTGATTCGATAGAGCGCTTCCACAGTCGTCTAGGCGTTTCTAGTCTCGGAAGAGTCTGCGCTATCGCTGGCTTGCTTCACCCGCCGCCACCTTCCGATTGAACTCTACCGACCTGTTGCGCGCCTCGCTGAGCGTCTTCCAGCGTTCGCCCGCGTAATGCTTAGCCAGCAATACCATTTGTCCCACGTGCATCGGATAGTGCGCCAATTGCCGGTTGATTGCCTGCATCACAGAGTGGGCTTCGCCCCGAATGGTCACTGTGCGACCCATATCCGCATTCGTCAGCGGTTCGATCGCGCCAAATACGCATGCCCAGCCGTCTTCCCAATCGCGCATCAGCCCCTCGCGCGTCGCCGGCGGGTCCACAAACTCGCTATCGCGATTCCGGTTCGGCTTCTCCCCGTCCGTAGTCAAAAAGTCCGTCCACCGCGATCGCATGTTGCCGGTAATGTGCTTCACGATGATTGCAATGGAATTCGATTCAGCATCGAGAGAAGCAAAGAGATCCTCGTCCGAAACCTGCTGCATGGCCCGCTCCCCAAGCAGTTTGTATTGGCGAAAAACCGCCAGTGCATCTTCGATATAGGAAGTCGTAAACTTCACTGCCATTTGCCAACTCCTTCGGTACAGGCGCGGCCGGATCCGCAAACTGCTATCCTATGGCTCATCGCGGTAAATCCCCATTTGCACCTGGCCGCCTTCTACCAGCCGCGCGCGAAACATTCCCGGCGTGTTGAAACTCCACGCCAGTTGTCCATCGGGCGTAATCGCAATTACGCCGCCATCGCCGTGAAGCGCCTCCAGTTCCTTATGGATCACCTCATCGACCGCATCCTGTAGCTTCATGTGTCGGAAGTACACAAGGTTGCACACCTCGCGAGCCACACCCAGGCGAATGAAGTATTCGCCCGTACCTGTTCCCGACACGGCACATGACTGGTTCGACGCATATGTTCCCGCTCCGATAATCGGCGAGTCACCGATGCGCCCCGGCATCTTGCCCTGCATTCCACCCGTCGAAGTGCCCGCCGCTATGTTCCCGTTCCTGTCGAGAACGACCACGCCGGTAGTGCCGTGCACACCCGAACCTTCTGACTCGTCAAGCACAGCGACCGGAATCTGCTCTCCTTCCGGTGGGACACCAGCTGGACGCGGCGGAATAGACAGCCCCTGCTTTTTGAGCTGCTTCACCAATCCCTGCCAACGGCTCTCAGTAAAAAAGTAGCTCGGCTCCTCCATCTTCAGCCCGACGCTGGCGGCAAAATCATCCGCTCCGCGTCCGGCAATCATCACGTGCGGCGACTTCTCCATCACTGCGCGCGCGGCACTGATCGGGCTATGCACCCGCTGTACACCGGCAACGGCGCCTGCTCTCAGGGTCGCTCCCTCCATGATCGAGGCGTCCATCTCGTTTTTTCCTTCACGAGTGAAGACCGCACCTTTGCCCGCATTGAAGTGCGGATCCTCTTCGAAGACGTGAAGCGTAGCTTCCACAGCATCCAGCGCAGAGCCACCCTGGTCCAGCACCGCCGCTCCGGCATGAATCGCCCGATCGAGTCCCGCTCGATATGCCTTTTCGCCATCCGGTCCTAATTGCGACTTCTCAATGACGCCCGCGCCCCCATGCACCACGATCGCCCAGGGATGCGCCGGCTGCTGCTGCGCAAACGCTCCCGACGAACTTCCCGCAACCATTCCCATCAATACACACACGCCAAGCACCATTTTCATCTGGATGACCTCTCCTGGAAATGAACCATCCCACGCGAATCAAACTTATCGATCATGGTATAACTAGCGCGTCCGCCGGGTCGCATTCCCTGTTCCCAATTCTCGTATTCGTTTCGGGATTCCCACCGACAGGTCTTGATCGCAGGCGTGTAAATTATCATCGCAATCAATGATTCTCCGCACACGACGTCTATCTAGCCTCATCGGAGTCGTCGCCTTCACTTTTGCCGCAGCAGCTATCGCCAAGCCCCACCCTATCCAGGTGAAGGTTGTCATTATCGCGATGTTTGAAATCGGCAAGGATACGGGTGACCAACCCGGAGAGCTGCAGTATTGGGTCGAGCGCGATCATCTCGACAAGATCTATCCGCTTCCGGCGGCCTATCACGCTGCCCGCATGAACAAGAGCGGCGAGATGGCCATCCTCACCGGCCAGGGCACTGCGCACGCAGCAGCCACCATCATGGCCCTCGGCCTCGACCCGCGCTTCGACTTTAGCCACGCCTACTGGCTGATCGCAGGCATCGCCGGTGGCAGCCCCGACCGCATCTCGCTAGGCTCAGCCGCATGGGCGCGCTGGGTCGTCGATGGCGACCTCGGTTACGAAATCGATCCACGCGAAATGCCCCAGGACTGGTCCACCGGCTACGTGCCCCTGCGTAAGACGCGTCCCTTTGAACCTCCCGCGGCCCCGCTCGACGGCCAGGTCTACGAACTAAACGCTGGACTCGCGCAATGGGCGTACGACCTCACCCGCAACACCCCGCTCGACGATCCCGATGCACTCAAGGAGATTCGCACTCACTTCGATGGCGCTGCCTCCCAGCGGCCGCCCAGCGTCACCATGGGCGATGAAATCTCCTCGTCGACCTATTGGCACGGCAAACTTTCCGATGCATGGGCAAGCGAGTGGGTCAGCTACTTCACCTGCGGTAAGGGCCAATTCGTCACCACTGCGATGGAAGACACCGGCAGCCTGCAATCGCTGAAATATCTTGCGCAGGCGGGCCGCGTTGATTGGCAACGCATTGTGGTCCTGCGTACAGTCAGCAACTTCGACCAGCCACCGCGAGGTATGACCGCAGCCGAGAGCCTTGCCCGTCAGCGCGTCGGGACCTACAGTGCCTTCCTGCCTTCGCTCGAATCCGCTTACAGGATAGGACACGCAGTTGTGAGCGAGCTGCTGACACATTGGTCAGCGTACGATCATACAGTCGCCAATTCAGAGACTCCTGGGGGATCAAATCCCTGACCGGATTTGAGTTGCGGCCGAAACCTGATCCGCCGCCCCCAATGACTACATTCGGATCGCCCTCTTGGCGCGAGGCCGCCTAAAAGTGCAGAATGCTTGCGTCCCTCAAATCCGGCTCGCGCGCGCCGTATGCTCGTCTGCAAGAATCTCCGCGCAGACAAGCGCCCACCCGCGAATCCAGCTGGCCTGAAAGGAGAGGCCGATCGTGAAACTCAACCTCGCCACTCTTGCCATCCTTCTCATCTTTGCGGTGCTCTTCATCTCACACGCCGCCGGGCTCCCATGGACCCCCGCACATATCATCGGCATGGCCATCGCAGCACCCGCCCTTCTATTGCTCATCGTTGCCCGACTTCAATTGGGCGGCGCCTTCAGCCTGCAGGCAAAAGCCTCCACGCTCGTTACCACGGGACTCTACGCGCGCATCCGAAATCCGATCTATGTCTTTGGAGCCCTCTTCTTGGCGGGCATCATCATCTGGACCAGCCGGCCCTGGCTCTTACTCATCTTCGTCATTCTCATTCCCATGCAAATCCTGCGCAGCCGAAAAGAGTCGAAGGTCCTCGAAGAGAAATTTGGACCGGCCTATGTTGCCTATAAACAAAAGACCTGGTTCTGATTCGACAGCTGTCTTGCTTGCTCCAGACCTTATCTGCGACACTCATTCCGCTTCCCATGAAAGGCACTATGCACTCGGTCTGGTTCGGCGAATTCATCGGTACCCTGGTTCTCATTCTCCTCGGCAACGGAGTCAACGCAGGCGTCACACTCCGTAAGTCCTACGCGGCAGATGCCGGATGGATGGTCGTCACCACCGGCTGGGCCATCGCGGTGCTCTGCGGAGTGCTGGTTGCCCAGGCGTTCGGCAGCCATGGCGCAAATCTCAATCCTGCGATCACGCTCGCCTCCGCAATCTCCAACGACAACTATTCGCAACTGCTGTCCCTTTGGTCTGCGCAGACGCTGGGCGCCATATGCGGCGCTGCCCTGATGGCATTGCACTATGCGCCGCACTGGTCAATCACGCCCGACCCGGCAGCCAAACTCGGGGTCTTCTGCACGAACGGCGCCATCCGGCATCCCGTGTCCAACTTCGCCGGCGAAGTTATCGGCACCATGGTGCTGGTCATCGTCGCGGGCGCCATCTTCTCTCACGGCGTGTCGAACGATGGTCCTGCCGCTGGCATGGGTCAGTGGCTCGTCGGAAGCCTGGTGTGGGGCATCGGCCTGTCGCTTGGTGGCACAACCGGCTATGCCATCAATCCCGCCCGCGACCTTGGCCCGCGGCTCGCGCATGCGTTGCTGCCCATTCCCGGCAAAGGCGGTTCCAACTGGACCTACGCAGCGATCCCTGTGTTTGGCCCGCTGACCGGCGGCGCACTCGCGGGCGTGCTGTTGCACTTCGCTAAACTCTGAGCGTCAGAACAACACGAAAGATTTCGGCTGGCCGTGCTTAATTCACCTCAACCATGATCTTTGTAAATCGCTCTGGCTCGCGGTTCCATGCATCGAGGATCTTCGGCACTTCATCGAACGGCACCATATGCGTCACCGCTGCGTCCACTGGAAATCGTTTCGCCTCCAACATCTTGATCACGTCTCGAAAATCTTCAGGCACGGCATTGCGAGAGCCCAGGATATCGAGTTCCTTATGCACAAACGGCCGCGTCTCATAGGCAACCTCTTCCTTCGCCCACCCGATGTACACCACACGCCCTGCGTACGCCACTTCTTCCACGGCCGCGCGATAAGTCGCAGGCAAGCCGATCGCCTCAATCACCACGTCCGGGCCACGCCCATTCGTCAATTCCATTAGTCGCGCATGCACATCGCTCGTCTTCGAGTTAATACCCTCGGCCGCGCCTGCTTTCCGCGCCGTCTCCAGCTTGTGGTCGTCCACATCGACTCCAATCACGCGCGCCCCTCGAAATGCTGCGCCTGCCACCACGCCCAGCCCCACGCCGCCACAACCAAACACCGCCACTGTGTCCTCCGCGGCCACGCGTCCACGCCCAACCGCATGAAAGCCCACCGTAAGCGGCTCAACCAGGCACAACTCCTTGAGTGAGAGGTTCGCCCGATACAGTTTCCCCGCAGGGACAGCAATCAACTCCGTCAGCGCGCCGTCCCGCTGTACTCCCAGCGTCTGGTTTTCGCGGCAGGCATTCGGACGACCACGCAAGCAGGCAGCGCAGTGTCCACAAGCGGCATAGGGCGACACCGTAACCGCCGTCCCCGCCTGCCACTCCGTGTGCGTCCCGGAATCGACCACCGTCGCAGAGATTTCGTGCCCCGGAATGCGCGGATAGCTCACCAGCGGATTTCTGCCGCGATACGAATTCAAATCGCTCCCGCACAATCCAATCCTGCGCACCTGCAATAGAACTTCGTCTTGATCACGGCGCGGCTCCTCAACGTCTGTCACCACTGCGCGCCCCGGCGCTTCCAGCACAATCGCCTTCATTCCCGCATCCTCTCGCCGCATTTCCTGCGAACCCTCGATGATAGCCCAGTGGTAACCATCGATCCGACCCTAAGCGATATCCTTTTGAAAGACGGATTTGTCAGCAGACCGCCATCGAGGAATTACCCAATGCCCGAAACCGCTCTTCAAATCGATCCTCGCGACAACGTCCTCGTTGCCCTGGCTCCCCTCGCTGCCGGAACTGCCATCAACCTCGGACCAAACTCCTATCCCGTCATCGAAAACATTCCTGCGAAACACAAACTCGCTCTCGTCGACTTGAAGCCGGGCGACCTGGTCACCATGTACGGCATGGTCGTGGGTGAGGCGACGCAACCCATCGCACGCGGCGGTCTGCTCTCGACGCGCAACGTCCGTCATCGCGCTGGAGAGTACACGGCGCAGCGTTACCCAGTCTCGTTCGCGCTGCCCGATGCAGCATCGTGGTCGGGCCGCACCTTCATGGGCTACCACCGCGCCGACGGCCAGGTTGGCACACGCAACTACTGGCTCGTCCTGCCGCTCGTGTTCTGCGAGAACCGCAACGTCGACCGGATGCGCGAAGCTCTCGAGGAAGAACTCGGTTACGGCAGCTCGCATAACAGCTATCGTCCGCTGGTCCGGCAACTTGTCTCAAAACAGATGGTGAATGGCGACCGTATCGCTCATGAAGCGTCAACGCACGCTGACCGCATCTTCCCCAACATCGATGGCATCCGCTTCCTTACCCACCAGGGAGGCTGCGGTGGCACGCGCCAGGACGCTCAGGCCCTCTGCGGCTTGCTTGCGGGCTACATCCACCATCCCAACGTCGCCGGCGCTACTGTGCTCAGCCTCGGCTGTCAGAATGCTCAGTCGAGCATGTTGATGGACGCGCTTCGCGCTCGCGATCCCAGACTGACCAAGCCGGTCCTCTTCTTCGATCAGCAGCGATCCGGCCGCGAGACTGTGCTCATGACCGGAGCGCTCGAGCAAACATTTGAGGGCATCGTCGAGGCCAATCGCATCACGCGCGCGCCCTCACCACTTTCCGCGCTTACCGTAGGGCTCAAGTGCGGCGGCTCCGACGGATTCAGCGGCATCTCCGCCAACCCCACCCTCGGGTACATATCCGACATACTCGGCGAACTCGGTGGAAAATCCATCCTCAGCGAATTCCCTGAGCTGCACGGCGTTGAGCAGGAGCTGATCAACCGCTGCGCCACCGACGAGATCGCGCAGCGATTCTTTGATCTCATGCAAGCCTACTCGGCGCGAGCCAAAGCAGTGCACTCGGGCTTCGAGATGAATCCATCGCCCGGCAACATCGAAGACGGCCTCATCACCGACGCCATCAAGTCCGCGGGAGCAGCGCGCAAGGGTGGTGTCGCTCCTGTACGCGACGTGCTCGATTTTCCGCAATATGCCACCACGCCCGGCCTCACCCTGCTCTGCACGCCGGGCAACGACGTTGAATGTGTCACAGCTCAAGCCGGGGCCGGTGCAAATCTCGTCCTCTTTACCACCGGCCTCGGCACTCCCACCGGCAACCCGGTTGCACCCGTCGTCAAAATCTCTACCAACTCGCAGCTTGCCGAACGCATGGCTGACATCATCGACTTCGACGCCGGCGACATCATCACCGGAGAATCAACGATCCCCCAATGCGCAGATCAGCTTCTCGACTTGTGTCTTGATGTGGCCAGCGGTAAGCGCTTCACCAAGGCTGAGGAGTTCGGCCAGAACGACTTCATCCCCTGGAAGCGCGGCGTGTCGCTCTAATCTTCGTTGAGAAGACAGCAGTAATAGAGCTGTCATCCTGAGCGGAGCAGCTTGGGGCCCCGCAGACGTTCTCGGCCCGTGGGGTAAGCGGAGCGAAGGATCTGCTTTTTGATCGTCAAGGGATCCCTGATGCAGAACGCTACTCCAGCATCGACGCACGGTGCCCCATCCATGACGAAGTCGTGGGTGGGAAAGCATGAACTCCGCAAGTTGCTCTCTACTCCAGCATCGAAGCCACTACCGCCAACGCCGCGATCGCCGCCGTCTCCGCCCGTAGAATGCGCGGCCCCAGCGATACAGCCTGCCATCCACTCGTATCGAAGAGTGCTTCTTCGTCAGGCGCCCATCCGCCCTCCGGCCCAATCGCGATTTCCAGAGCCGGCATCTCCGCTTCAGCTGGGGCAATGGCTTCCACGAGCGCACCGCGCAGCGTCGCGGATCGCTCCTGCTCTGCCAGCACAAATCGTTTCGAAGTGGATGCAGCCTTCACCCGATCTGACAGCTTCACAGGGACATGTATCACCGGCACGTCTGACCTGCGCGACTGCTGCGCAGCCTCATGTGCGATGCGCCTCCATCGTTCCGACCGCTTCATCGCAGCCTGCGCGAGATGTTTCTCAGTCCGTCGCGCGATGACCGGCGCAATGGAAGCAACTCCCAATTCTGTCGCCTTTTCGATCGCCCACTCCATGTGATCGAACTTGAAAATCGACATTACCAGCGTAACTGGCATTCCGGGCTCGGATTCGACCTCGGCGATCAGATTGAACCTCACTTCCGACGTTCCACCCTGGCCACCGTCCGTCATCGAGGCGACCACAGAGTGAAACACCTTGCCTCCCGCCACCACGTCCGCTTCCTCTCCCAATTGCGCGCGCAGCACTCGAATCATGTGCTCTGCTTGCGCTCCCGCCAGCGTCGCCGTGGATTCATCCCAATTTTCGGCAATCCATCTGCGTCGCGTCATCGCCTGTATTCATGCACCTTTCCACTTATGCGTAAAAACACTTCGGGGGACGCTGTTGCGTCCCCCGAAGTGTTGCCTTTTTGGTTGGATGACCCGTTACTTCTTTTTCGCGGTTTTCTTCGCGGCCTTCTTCGCGGGTGCTTTCTTGGCTGCTTTCTTAGTTGCCATTTGCCTATTCTCCCTTTTCGATGGTTTGCATCGAGTTCTGCAACATTTGTTGCAGTTGAGGAATGTATAGATTCATGCGTGCCAAGTGTCAAGAAAAAAACGACGATGAGGTGGAAAAAGTAGCAACAATTTTCCCGGACGCAATCGACCTCTTATCCTCTTCGATCACAAAACGTGACGCGAATGGAGAAACGCGACCGTCAATCCCGCAAGTGCATCGTGCCAAGTGTGAGCAAAAATTCCTGCGCGCAGGTTGCGTCGAAACAATGCAAGCAGACTGAAGAGCGCGCCGAACACCGCGAGCAAAAACATCGCTCGCGCTCCTTCATAGCCATGCGCCGCACCAAACATCACTGCTGAAAATACCACTCCTCCCGCAGTCGCACCGCGCGTCCACGCAGTGAACTGTTGTTGCAAATACCCGCGAAACACAAGCTCTTCCGCAACTCCCACCAACATGCACAGCAGCAGCCAGCATGCAATCTCCTGGCCGTTTTCGGGTGCCAGCTGCACCACTGCGCGCGCTGCCTTGTCCTCCGTCGAATTCGGCAACGTCGTCCTTCCACTTTGTCCTGTTGGGATCGGAATGGGACGATGCGTTATCGCTGCTTCGATGCTCATCCACATCATCGCAAGCGTCGCCAGCGCCATCAACGAACCCATCCAGAACAGGATCGCGATCCCCACATCCACTGCAATCGAGCGAAAATCGCCGGACACTTTCCCCAAGAGAGATCGGAACGGCATCCCCCGAAGCCGCAACCCAAAGGCGACCCATCCCATCAAGACGACCTCAAGTCCTGCAGTCACGCCGTAGGTGTGAAGCCGATTCACCACAACCACGCCAGGCCCGCCCGGATGCCGGTACACACCCAGCAGCGACACCGCGAGGATCCCAAGGATCAGCAGCACCGTGTGCCACACGGGAGCAATCGATGTTGGTTTGGGAGAAGCAGGTTCGGCGATGGGTGGAGCAAGGCCTTGCGCTTCAGCGCCCGTTTGACCGTACGGTTCGTCGATGGGTTCCATTGAGAAGGATGTTAGTCGAGAGAGTCGCATCTCAACAACGAAGACTGCCGCTGGCTCAGCACTCGATCACGTTCAGCGCAAGCCCGGCAAGGCTCGTCTCCTTGTAACGCGATTGCATATCGAGCCCCGTCAGGTACATCGTCCGGATCACCTGGTCGAGCGAGACTTTGTGCTCCTCCGAATCGCTTTGTGCGATCCGCGACGCATGTACCGCCTTCACTGCGCCCATCGCGTTCCGCTCGATGCATGGAATCTGCACCAGCCCTCCGATGGGATCGCAGGTCATGCCCAGGTTGTGCTCCATCGCGATCTCGGCGGCGTGTTCAACCTGTCCGTTGGTGCCGCCCATCGCTGCAATCAGTCCACCGGCCGCCATCGAGCACGCCACACCCACCTCACCCTGGCATCCAACCTCCGCTCCACTGATCGATGCGTTCTCCTTGTAGAGAATCCCGATCGCGGCCGAGGTCAAGAAGAATCGAATGATCCCCTCGTGATCGGCGCCGGTCACGAAGCGCTCGTAATAGCGCGCAACCGCCGGCACCACTCCCGCGGCTCCATTCGTCGGCGCTGTCACCACGCGCCCACCCGCCGCATTCTCCTCGTTCACCGCCATCGCATACACCGTCACCCAGTCCAGCGGTGCCAGCGGATCGGTCGGTTGCCCTGTCGCTTCCTTTTCCTTCAGGCGTTCGGCCAGCCGGTGTGCCCTGCGACGCACATTCAACCCGCCGGGCAAGATTCCTTCCGTCGCGATGCCGCGGTCGATGCAGCCCTTCATCGTCTGCCAGATTGCATCGATTCCGCTTCGTACCCGAACCGTGAGCTCTTCATCATTCGCGCTCGCATCATGGACGCGTAACCGGGCGCATTCGTTCGCCATCATCACCTCGTCGATCGACAAGCGATGTGTCTGCGCAACCTCCAGAAGCTCCGCGGCACTATGGAAGGGATATGGCAGCCGCGTTTCCTTCTCACCCGCGAATGCCGTCTCCGCGCCATCCTCAACAATGAAGCCGCCGCCGATCGAAAAATATGTGCGCTCTTCGATTCGATTCCCAGACCCGTCAAACGCGATCAGCCTCAGTCCGTTCGGATGCTGCGTGCGCGCTCCCGGCGGAAACATGGTCTCGCGTTCGAAATGCAAGTCTCGCGGCTCGTCAAATCCGATACGGCGCATCCCCGCTAGATTCAGCATCTTCTTGGCGCGGATCTCCGCCACCGTAGCTTCGATAACCGCAGGGTCGATCGTTGCCGGTTCATTCCCCGACAACCCCAGCAGCACTGCACGATCTGTACCGTGTCCCATCCCGGTCAGGGCAAGGGAGCCGTAAAGGTTCGCTTGCACGCGGCTTACCTTCGCAAGTTCGCCTTTCGCGTCGAGCTCGCGTGCAAAGCGGCACGCTGCGCGCATCGGACCCATAGTGTGCGAACTCGATGGTCCAACGCCAAGCTTGTAAAGATCGAAAAGACTCGTGGTCACGCAGAAGATTGTATTCTCTGCGACGAATGGCAGTCAGATTGCCTCTGCAACAACGTTCAAATAGAGGGCGTCCCTGACGAACTTCCCTGGCGCTTGCCTGCATCTAAACCGCCTTCGAGAGGGATCTCGAATCGGAGGAAATTGTGTATCACCACATAAAGAAGCTCATGTATACCGTCAATGTCGGAACTCCCGACGTCGCTTTTGGAAATATGCTTCTCGAGCAGTTTGGCGGAGCCAATGGCGAATTGGCAGCCGCAATGCAATACACCATCCAGGGTTGGAACTGCGTGGACGATCTGGCCCGCCGCGATCTTTTGCTTGATATTGGCACCGAGGAACTCAGCCATCTTGAAATCGTAGGCGCACTCATTCGCATGCACTTGAAACCGATGAAGGAAAAACGCGAGGCCGCTGAAGCAGATCCGCTCGTGTGTATTGCTGGAGGCGGTGGCCTTGCTCTCACCAACTCCATGGGCAACGCCTGGACCGGCGACTATCTCAAGATCAGCGGCGAGCTCGATGTCGACCTGCGCAGCAATATCGCCGCCGAAGCCCGCGCCAAAATCGTGTACGAGCGCCTCATCAATCACACCGATGATCCCGGCACCGTCGATGCTCTCCAATTTCTCATGACGCGCGAGATCACCCATATGAAAGCATTCTCGGCAGCGCTTGAGAGTCTGGAGAAACCTCCCTTCTCCATCGGCCGGCTCGCCGTAACTCCAGAACTCGTGGACGAATACTTCAACGCTTCAACCGGAGACGGCGATGAGGGCGATTCCGACATGAGAGGACCGTGGCAGACATCCTTTGGCCTGCAACCGGTCGAATCCCAGATGAACGGCGGCAAAGGTCTCTCGGTTGGTTCAGTGGATGGAGTCGCAGGATACGAAGCCCGCGGCAAGCAGGACGCCGGACAGAAAGCAACGACCGCAACAAAGGTCAAGACCGTCGACAGCAAATCAGTGCCCGACAACAGAGACGCCGCACAAACTGGGCGCCAGGCCACGATGGCCGACGAGCCAATCTCGTCCCGGTGATGCGGCAAGCTCGGCCATCCTTAGATAGCGATTTTTGAACCCTGGATAGCGCACCCTGGGCTGCCAATCTCTTGTGACGGGCAGCCCAGCCCCTTTCGCATGGCGTCTGCTACACTCCGAGCAAAATTACTGCCATGCTATTTAAAGCCCTGAGTGCAGCTGTATACGGAATAGACGCTAACCTGATTGACGTAGAAGTTGATTACAGCGGCGTTGTCGCGGAGAAAGACGTCTTTCACACCGTGGGTCTGCCCGACGCGGCCGTACGGGAAAGTCGCGACCGCGTACGCGCCGCCATCAAAAACTCCGGCTACACCATTCCGCCCACCTTCATCACCATCAATCTTGCGCCCGCCGACTTGAAGAAGGAGGGCTCGGGGTTCGATCTTCCTATCGCCGTCGGAATCCTTGGCGCCTATGGCGCATTGCGCGTCGACAACGTCGATCGCTTTCTCCTCGTCGGCGAGTTGGGGCTTGACGGCAGCGTGCGCGCGATCCCCGGCATGTTGCCCGTTGCCATCCTCGCGCGTGAGAAAAACATTCCCAATCTCATCCTGCCTGCCGCGAATGCCGCTGAAGCCGCAGTTGTAGAAGGCGTGAACGTCTATCCGGTTGCATCTCTTCTTGATGTCATCGATCTGCTCAACTCCACGGTCGTAGGACAGGTTCAGCGCGAGCCCTTCAAGGTAAAGACGGAAGAGCTCCTCGGCGAACTGCAACACTTCTCTGTCGACTTCAAGGATGTCCGCGGCCAGCAGACCGCCAAGCGGGCGCTCGAAGTCGCTGCTGCCGGCAGTCACAACATCCTGATGATCGGCCCTCCCGGCTCGGGCAAGACCATGCTTGCCAAGCGCCTGCCATCGATCTTCGCGCCGCTCACCTTTGAAGAAGCGCTTGAGACGACCAAGATCCATTCCGTCGCCGGAGTCCTCGACGCCTCGGCCGGGCTCGTTACCCAGCGCCCTTTTCGCTCTCCCCATCACACCATCTCCGATGCCGGCCTTATAGGCGGCGGCATCATCCCTCGGCCCGGCGAAGTTTCCCTCGCCCATAACGGCCTGCTCTTCCTCGACGAACTACCCGAGTTCCCGCGCAATGTGCTTGAGGTCCTGCGCCAGCCACTCGAAGACCATACCGTCACCATCGCCCGAGCTTCCATGTCCCTCAGCTTTCCGGCTCGCTTCATGCTTGCGGCCGCTATGAATCCCTGCCCCTGCGGCTACTTCAATGACAAATCGCGCGAGTGCATTTGCACCCCTCTCATGATTCAGCGCTATGTCGCCAAGATCTCCGGTCCGCTCCTCGATCGCATCGATATACATATAGAGGTCCCGGCCGTTCAATATAAGGAGCTTCGTGGTGGAGCAGCCGCCGAAGGCTCCGCCGAGATCCGTTCCAGGGTCATGGCGGCCCGCGACCGGCAGCGAACTCGATTCAAAAAGGCCGGTGACAAGGTCTTTTCGAACGCCCAGATGTCCACCCGCCAGATCCGGGCTCATTGCGAGCTCGGCCCCGACGCCGAACGGCTGCTGGAACGCGCTATGCAACAGCAGGGCCTCACCGCCCGCGCTCACGATCGCATCCTCAAAGTGGCGCGCACCATCGCCGACCTTGAAGGCGCCGATCAGCTTGCCGTCTCGCATCTCGCCGAGGCAATACAGTACCGAACCCTCGACCGTAGTTATTGGGCTTGACGCGCGCAAACCGCATCATAAGTGATGCGCGTCACATATCGTCCGTAACTCTAATGGCTGGTTTAGTTGACAAACTGAGCCCTGCTCGTCCAAAATCTTGCCGGACAGCCGGATCGTCCTCGCAAGCACCATACAATCAATGAGTTGAAATGATCAGCGACGCTCAGAAGCATTCGGATTTGTCACTGCTAATTTCACAAAAAAATGTTGACCCTAAAACAGCCTCGTTGTACATTCATGAGTGCCATCCATAGGGGAAGATTGCTAAGCGCGATCGCGCGTTTTTCCGCTTTTTCCGCCTCCAAATCCGGGCCTGTTCACACCCACAGGTGGCAGGGTGTGTTCTGGGTTCCGCCGAGGCTGAAACTGCCAAGCGCAAAGCTCGCGGCAACAATCACTTCTATCCGTCACAGGGCAAGCTGCCTGTTCCTACTGAACACTGCTTTGCGGCAAAAAGTTTTTTAAACTTGATGCCCAATTCGTGCGTCTAAAGGGGAGGACAGGCTGTTTGGGGCAGCAGTTCGATCTTATATCTAGCCAAAAACTGTACCGTCGGTTTCAGGCGGACAAGTCTGGAAGGAGATTCACTTTATGCGTTCTGATCTAGTTTTTGGGGCACTCTCTCACGTGTCCAACCGCTACCAGCTCTGCCAATTGGCGAGCAAGGCTACCCGGAAGCTGCACAAGCCGACCACTCGGTTGCAGGACACTACAAACGAAGTCCTTATCCGCTTCCACTCCACCAACCCCGGCTCTCTGGCGCAGGTCACTGCCCCGGCGGCTCGGCCAATTGAAACTCGACGCGCGGCTTAACAGCATCTTCTTGTATAATCGGTTCAGTTAAGCAACATTTCTCGGGGCGGCCTTTTCAAAAGACCAGATTGGCCGCTTCCCATCCTGCGCTAAAGCCCCTTTTAATTTGGTTTTTGCCTCGGTGCAATGCTGTAATTTGACCGCAACTCTTAAACCCCGCCTATCGCTCCTGGAGTACTTCCCCCTCTCGGGTCCCCACTTACCCCCTTCCGCAGGTGAACATGACGATCGCTGAACTCAAAGAAAAAAACATCACTGAACTGAGCCGTATTGCGCGCACCCTGGAAATCCCGGGTACCAGCGGCCTCCGTAAGCAGGACCTGATCTTCAAAATTCTTCAGGCCCAGAGCGAAAAAGAAGGCCACATCTTTGCTGAAGGTGTGCTCGAGATCCTGCCTGATGGTTACGGATTCCTTCGCTCGCCTGACTACAACTATCTGCCCGGCCCCGACGACATCTATGTCTCCCCCTCGCAGATTCGCAAGTTCGATCTCAAAACCGGCGACTCCATCAGCGGCAACGTCCGTCCGCCTCATGAAGGTGAGAAATACTTCGCCCTCGTCAAGATCGAGGCCATCAATTTCGAGTCACCAGAAGAGACACGCAACAAAATCCTCTTCGATAACCTGACTCCGCTCTATCCGCAGGAACGCATCAAGCTCGAGACCACCCGCGAAGCCGTCAGCGGCCGTGTCATGGACCTGCTCACCCCAGTCGGCAAGGGCCAGCGCGGGTTGATCGTCGCTCCGCCCCGTACCGGCAAGACGATGCTCTTGCAGTCGCTCGCAAACTCGATCACTGCCAACCAGCCTGAAGTCGTTCTCATCGTGCTGCTCATCGACGAGCGTCCGGAAGAAGTAACCGACATGCAGCGCTCGGTCAAGGGCGAGGTAATCAGTTCGACATTTGACGAGCCGGCAGCCCGCCACGTGCAGGTCGCCGAGATGGTGATCGAAAAAGCCAAGCGCCTTGTCGAGCACAAACGCGACGTCGTCATCCTGCTCGACTCCATCACGCGTCTCGCGCGCGCCTACAATACCATCGTGCCTCCTTCGGGCAAGGTGCTCTCGGGCGGAGTCGATTCCAACGCTCTGCAACGCCCCAAACGCTTCTTTGGCGCCGCACGCAATATTGAAGAAGGCGGTTCGCTTACCATCATCGCCACCGCCCTCGTTGACACCGGTTCCCGCATGGACGAAGTGATCTTCGAAGAGTTCAAGGGCACCGGCAACATGGAAATCATCCTTGACCGCAAGCTCGTCGACAAACGTGTCTTCCCAGCGATCGATATCCAGCGTTCCGGTACGCGTAAGGAAGAGTTGCTGATTCCCAAGGAAGATCTGCAGCGCATCTGGATCCTCCGCAAGGTCCTCAACCCGTTGTCGCCCGTCGAAGCGATGGAACTGTTGATCAGCCGCCTCGAAAAGGTCCGCAACAACGCCGAGTTCCTCGCCAACATGAACCAGTTGTAGACGAGTCAGCAGCTAAACAATATCCAGCTCTGGGGTCTAGGTGGTCTGGTTTCCAGAAGCTGGCACAAAGGTCGGGGCCTCGCCTCGGCCTTCCTCATGAGGAGAGCAAGTCTTCAGCCCTCCTCGTACTTTGCCAATCGGCACAGAGATCGCTGAGCCTGCGATCTCCCAAATCCGCGCTTCTACGTCTTCGGTTTGGGGAACTCTTCAATATGCTGTTCGCCCTTCCGGCCAAAATAGATCACTCTCCTGCCGGTCAGGAACGCCCAGTATCCGATCACACCCGCTGCCGCCGATCGCTTCACAAACTCGGGGTAACGCACCGTGTCAGCCTGTGCTCCGCGAATCGCCGCCACCAGAGCACCGCCGTCAAAATCCCCCGCAATCGGGCCCGGCTCCAGAATCATCGGCACCGTCACCGTGGTTCCGTCCGCGAGATAGTGCGTCTTTCGCGCTGCCGAGAGATCTACCAGGTACGACTCCACGCCTGCAGCCAGTAATGTCTGCACTACCCGCGGAAAGGTCATTTTTCCCAGCTGTGTTGCAATCGCTGCTTCATGAATCGCCTGCTTGCTCATCCTCTTCTCCTCTATTCCGTTGGTAGTGTTTGCAGATTGTGCGCCTGCACCAGCTTTTTCATCGTGGCCATCAGGGCCGCGCGCTCCTTCGCGGACAGCGGGTGAAAGAACTCCTCATCGTTTTCGTCCGCCATGGCTGCGAGTTGCGGCAGCAGACGCCTCCCCGCCGCAGTAAGGGCAACGGACTGGAAGCGCCGGTCATCCATGCGCTCCCGCCGCGTAACCAGCCCCTTGCCTACTAGCCGGTCAACCAGCTTTGACACGCCTCCGCGCGTCATCCCGATCTGCTCCGCCAGAACGCCGGGCGAAGTCTCTTCCTCGTCGAACATCTCTCGCATCACCACCCACTCCGCCACCGTGACCCCGCTCAAGAGCAGCTTGCGTGCAAATGCATGCGAGACGTGATTGGAGACGAAACGCAGCCAGAATCCGACGTGCATCCTCAGATCACTTACCGCCGCGACAGAATCTCTTGCTTTCCTCATGAAGGTAAGATATATCTCAACTGTTTCCTTGTCAACTATTATCAAACATCTTTTATATTCACTTCATCTCTCTCGGTTCGCAATGCTTTCTTGATTTCCCTGCGCCACTGGTGCATTGTGGAACTGCAACGACCATGCCCAAACCCGCCAAGCTCCGGAATGGCGTCTCCGGCGCGCTCATCGCGCTTCTCTTCGCGCTAGGCATTCACTCCGACGCCCTCCCTCATCCACAGGCACGTCTAGCCGGATTGCCGCGCGTCACGCTGTGGGCCTGGGAACGCCGCGAAGACCTGCACGCCATCGACACGCGGCGATTCGCCATCGCTTACCTCGACCAGACACTGACCATCGGACTCACCGTCCAGCCTCAGCCGCGCCGTAACGCTCTCATCCTTCCCTCATCTGCCACGCGCATCGCCGTGGTCCGCATCGAAGCGCCATCAACGGCGATCCTCAACGAGGACAATCGCAATGATGCCATCCGGTCGATCCTTGCCTCGGCGCGCGAGTCCGGCATCGCCGCCCTGCAGATCGACTTTGACGCCACTCGCTCTCAGCGTCCTTTCTATCGCGATCTCCTCATCGACCTCGGCCGCCAAATGCCTGCCAACCTTCCACTCTCCATTACCGCCCTCGCCTCGTGGTGCAGTTGGGATGACTGGATCCACAACCTCCCCGTGGATGAGGCCGTGCCGATGATGTTTCGCATGGAGCCCGATCATCGCCGCGCTCCCCCGTCCGTCGACGAATTCCAGATCCGCGAACCGCTCTGCCGCACCTCGACCGGCGTTTCCACCGACGAGCCCTGGCCCTCCGATCTTGAGGGCAAACGCATCTATGTGTTTCCCGACAAGGGCTGGAACCGCGAACCACCCACTGAATTGCAGCGGAGACTTCCATGAGAACAAGACTGCTCGCCATTGCCCTACTCGTAGCCGTTGTCTTGCTGTCGCCCATTGGCAACGTCGAAGCCTGCGGCCCCTTTTTCGAGCCTGATGTATTCGTCAGTACTACCAGCACCGACGATCCCGCTGCATTCGCCAAGGGCCAGCTCGGCATCCTGCAAGCTGGCTTCGACTCCAGCGATTACGCCGTCGCCTATCGTTATCTGAATGGCGGCAAACTCTCCGACGCCGAACGCAGTGTTTACGCGCCGCCCACCGCCACGCCTCAAATCGTTGGGGACTGGAGAAACTTAACTCCTGCACAGATCGCCGCTGCCCAGGAAGCAGAGAAGCAGTCACGAGAAAATGCTCAGCCCGCGGGTCGTTGGCTCATTGAGCGTGCAAAATACGCTCCGGCGGGTGCAACTGCAGCGCAAAAACCCTCGTTCCCCACTGACTACGCCGGCAACATTGTCTTCGACGATAGCTACCTGAATTGCCCGGATCCCGCATTTGTGAATGCGATACTCACCCTCAACAAGAGAGCGGACGCGTGGGGCAGGCAGAGTCCATGGCTGCTCGGTTGGATTCATGCGCAGGACGCCGTCTTTTCGAATTGCGCGGGCAAGACCGTTACGACACCTACGCCTGCCCCCTCTGATAGCCCCGCTCTGCTCAAAGCCGATCGCGCCTACCAGATCGCCTCCGCCACCTTCTACGCAAAACAGTTCGATGAAGCCGCGCGCCAGTTCGCAGCCATCGCGGCAAACGACAATTCGCCGTGGGCCGCATGGGGCGCCTACCTAGCAGCCCGCGCCACCGTGCGCAAAGCCTTCGCAATGGGCAAGGCGACGGACCCGTATAGCGGCGACCTCGCCAGCTACGACGACGACACGATGAAGCGCGCGCAGCAAATGCTGGTATCACTGCTGCACCAGCCTGATCCCAAGCCATCACGTGCCATCATCCAGGACGAACTCAACTTCATCCGCATTCGCACCGAACCTGAACAGCGCGCAGCGGAGATCAGTGCGGCACTCGCCGGACCCGCCCCCGATGCGAACTTTGCGAATGACATCCGGGATCTCAGCTGGCTTCTTTCAAAACGGGTCAAAATCACAACCGCGCCGCCTCTATTCGCATGGATCGTCGCCTGGCGCGCCGGCGCCACTGGAGCCTCGGCCTACGCCACATGGCAACAAAGCCACGCCCTGCCATGGCTCGTGATGGCGATTGCCAAGGCCGATGCGTCCGACGCGTTTGCACCCGAACTTATCAACGAGGCCGAAAAGATCGAGCCAGGCACACCCGCATACGACACCGTCTTTTACCACCGGGTTCGCCTGCTCACCGCCCTCAAGCACACAGACGAGGCACGCACCCTGCTCGACGCCGCACTTCCCGCGTTACGAACCCAGAAGCCCAACTCCAACCTGAATGGACTCCTCGCCGAGCGCATGGCCGTAGCGCGCAACTTCAGCGAATTCCTCACCTACGCACCGCGCTCCATGCTCAGAACCGGATCTCAAGGCGCTGAGGATCTGCAAGGCCAGTGCAATGTGGACGCGCATGCAGTGAATGCACAGGCGGATTGTCCGGAGCTCAGGCAGCCGCAATTCGACGACGATGCCGTTACTGTTCTGAACAGCCAAACGCCCATCAGCCTGCTCATCGAATCGGCCAATTCCCCCAGCATGCCTGCTAATCTGCGGCAGGAAATCGCAATCTCCACCTGGACGCGGACCGTCCTCTTGCAGGATGCAGCAAACGCTGAGAGGCTTTCGCCGTCTCTGCCCAAATCGATCCGCGACACCGCCGGTTCCAGCATCGGATTCCCCGCTGATCTCGCCATCCTCCGCAACCCCGGCACTCGTCCTTATCTCGAATCCGGCGTCCCGCGGGTCGCAAGCTTCAGCTACTTCGATGAGTTTCGTAACAACTGGTGGTGCAAGCCATGGCGAGACCGGCAAGACTCAGACCAGGCCAAGCCAAATCCGCTCCCGATCCCAGCATTTATGCCCTCGGATGAATTAGTGCGCGCCGATGCCGAGTATCAACGTCTCCAGAAACTTCCCGACTCCGTTGTCGTCATTGGCCAGCGAGTCGTTGACTACGCCAAGGATCACCCCGATGACCCGCTGGTGCCCGAAGCCCTGGCCCTCACTGTGCGTGCGGGGCATTATGCATGCGAAACCTGGAGCCCGAATCCCTCAGGAGATTCCAAGTCGGCGTACACGCCAATCAGCAAATCGGCCTTTGAGCTGCTCCACCGCAACTATCCAAAATCGCCCTGGGCTTTGAAAACCCGGTATTACTACTAGATAGGCTCGCGCCATTCTGCCCGGCCATCAAATTCATCCAAAGAACAAAAGCGCGGAGCGCCGCCTTTGCCGATTGCCCGCGCGCTGGTAAACTAATTAAGTCGTGGGGCTGTAGCTCAGCTGGGAGAGCGCCTCG
>CAVULU010000003.1:0-632685 GCA_963742455.1 uncultured Acidobacteriaceae bacterium
ACCATTGAACCCTTTTCCCGTATGGCCTCATAGAGCATGTTCATTCCCCGCAGATGCAATGCACCCGCATTGTCGTTGAAACACGCGAGCCTCGGTAAATTGATCGGAGACCTGCACCTCTGCAGAGTCAAGAATCACGCGGTCCTGCCTTTCGCGTCCGCCTGCGATTGCCGGACATCGCGTCCTGCAACCCCTAAGGTATCCGAACCTCCCGCACCTCCACCGACTGCACCTTAATCCCCCATGGATTCGTCTTGTCGTCTAAATGTGTGGCAGTCGGCCCAGCGTTTCTCGCTCTGTAATCATCTGCGCCAGCTCGTGACGGCCGATAGACTCTCGCAGAGCGGTCTGTGCACTCAACGTGATGGCCTCAAGATAATTCTCAACCTCGAGAATCGACTTCTCGGCGTTCCATACGAGCCAGAAAACAATGGCGTCGACATCCACAGGCACTGTGTCACGCGTGAGCGTGGACTCGGCTGTGACACTGGCAACACGAACGCGTTGGTCGAGAATGGGCACAGTGTTTCCAAGACCGGCACGATGAAGGAGATCCCGGGACGAGTAATCCCACGTAGTTCCCCACGCGGAACAATGCAGTTTTCTCCCATCGCTTGACCACCTTGATAGCGTGCAGTAGATACAAACCTACTAGAAGACCGATATAAAAAGGCACCAGTCCTTTGGTGATCGCGCTCAAAAGAAATCCTGCCAGAATGCTAATCACAAACGCGGTTACTGCAACGCGGTTATATTGCAGATTTCCTGTCCTGGTCATGGCTCATCTCCTGCGGTTCGGCTCCAAGGCCGCAATCCGCAACTGGTCCAACAAATCCTGAACTGTGAATCCCGCTGCTCCCGCGCGCGCAGTTGCATCGGAGACGATTTGCGCCAACTGCCTCTGTCGCTCGTCTCCCGCACGCGGAATCTTCTGATTGCTGATGAACGTACCCGTCCCTTGGTGCGTTTCGAGCAAGCCGCCGTATTCCAGTTCGCGGTATGCTCGCACCACGGTGTTCGGATTGACCTCAAGATCGACGGCGAGCTGGCGCACTGTCGGCAACTGATCGCCGGCCTCCATCGCCCCGGCCGCGATGGCTCCGCGAACCTGGTCGACGATCTGTCGATACACTGGCACGCCGCTGTGCAAGTCGAGGTGGAAGTGAAACAACGATTTGGAAGCCTTGCTCATTTCGCCATCCAATGTATTAGAGAGCTAGTACACCAATCCAACTTACCTCGTCAAGCAAAATCGGTGCTGTGCAGCTGGGATGCCCTGGAATTGCGAATCTGGTGCCCCATGTCTTGCTTCGAGATCCTGGGAATCGATTGCGTCCAGTTAGGACGGTATATCACCAATAATGGCGAAAGTGTTTGTCATTTTGAGCGCCCCAAGCTGCGGAGACCCCAGGAATGGGCTTTTTCGTGGGGTCGTGAAGCGAAGCCAAAAACCTGCGCTTGTGCATGGCTGGTAAGTCGTGTTTGAAATCCTTCTATTTCAGCTCCGCGGCTCGCAGCGCCAACCCGTGCGCGACTGACGTAAACTCATTTCCCCCGCGAATTCGAGCCACTCCAAATCGGTTCTCAAAAATCCGTCGCACCGCCGGTACAAACGAGGATCCACCAGTAAGGAATACCCGGTCAACCACATGCGGATCGACTCCGGAGCTTTGAAGCAGCGTATCGACTGCGCCTTCGATCGCCTCGAGCTCCTCCTTTATCCATGATTCAAACTTCGCTCTGGTCACGGTAATGCGCAAATCCATACCCGCTTCTCGAAATCGGAATTCTGCCTCTTGCGCACGCGACAGTTCAAACTTCAGCTCCTGCACCGACCTGTGCAATTGGTATCCGAGGTCCTCATCCACAACCGCGATCAGAGCTTCAATTTTTTCGGGCTCCAGCGCTCGGATCCGAGCGCTCCGCAAAATCTCGCGAACATTGTTAGTGCGCAGGAACGACAGGTAGTGCCAGCGTTCCAGATTCGCATAAATCCACGCCGGGACCGCAGGCAGAAGTTTGTTGAGAGACCGTGCTTCCGAATCCGACCCGAGCGCCGGTGAAACCAGCTTGCGAATGATCCGTGCGTCGAAAGAATCGCCAGCCAATCCAACTCCACTGTTTCCCAGCAAATCCGCTGGAGTTCGTCCGCGGCGTCGCACCTCCGGTCCAACCCGCAGCAGGGAAAAGTCGCTTGTGCCGCCACCGAAGTCACCAATCAGAATCAGTTCTTCGTGATCAAGCGTCGCCTCGTACGTGTACGCAGCAGCCACCGGTTCCATCTCAAAATCCACACGCTCAAATCCAGCTAGAGAAAAAGCAGCGCGCAATCGGGAAACAGCGAATTCCTGGTCGTCCTCAGTATCCGCTCCAACAAAGCGAACCGGTCGGCCCACCATGGCATGGCGGATGGACCTCCCAAACTGCAACGACGTGTGCTTCCGAAGTTCGTTGAGCATTCGAGAAATCAACTCCTCGAGTTTGTAGCGACGCCCAAAGACCTCTGTCCCCGTAAGTGTGCGGCTTGAAAGGTGAGATTTAAGCGATTGGACAAGCCGGCCCTTTTCATCGGTCTGCAAATAATGTTCGATGGCGGCTGGTCCGGCCAGAGCGTGCGTGCGCTTGGCGCCCTCGCGGTTCCTGTACTGCTCGAAATACAAGACAGAGCGGAATGACTGTGTTTCCCCGCCAGCCGAAGGAAACGAGGCGAACCGTACCCGTGCGTCCCCATCGACGATTGCCACCGAGCTGTTCGTCGTTCCAAAATCAAATCCAACGGCTAAGTGTCGATCTTCCGCGGTCCCCATAGAGCCATTATTTCGTACTCGCCGCACAGCCGCTTGCAATCCGGGTTAGCGCCCCGCTCGCCCCACTCTCATGAGTGCCAATGGAGCCTCATCTCCGATCCATTCTTTGTGAATTCTCACAGTCGGAATGTCTTTCGTGTCGAGAAGCCATTGTGGGTCTGGGCGATTGAATTGTGCATCCCGGGCTTTGAATCTTCACCTTCCCAGTAGTTCTTGACTTTGGCGTCCATGCCAATCAGGACAAGGGCGGGACAAGATTCAAATTATTCTCGCGAGCAGACTTGGCGGGTTACTTTCCGACATGTACCAGGTTCCGAATAGCCTGCCGGTTCACAAACTGTGAACCGCAAACCGCCAATGGGCGCTTACAGGCTATTCAGGTAGTTCCGGATCTCGGGATTCGACCAGTCCGGGTCGCCAACAATCTTCCGGCGAATTATGCCTTGGCGATCAATGATGTAGGTCTCCGGCCAAGCTTCAGTCCCATACATTTTCGCTACTGTCTGGTCCGGGTCGCGCACCGTGGCCACGTCCACGTGATAGCGGTTGAGGAACCTGCGGTACGATGCGGGGTCCGCATCAATGCTCACCGCCAGAATCGCCAGATCGGGCCTGTCATGATGCAGTTGTTCCAGTGCTGGTGTCTCCTGAATACATGGCGGGCACTGGCTCCACCAGAAATTCAGCAGCACCACCTTGCCCCGGTAGTTTGCCAGGTGAATCGTGTTCTCGCCATCGCTGACCGTAAAGTCCGGAGCGACCTTGTCTGCATTCGCAGGACGCGCACCGCGATCGCAGCCGCACGCAAGCGTCAGCGCAACCAGGGAACCAAAGGCAATGAAACCATGAAACCGCACATCCTTATAATACTGAGCGACGGGTACTGAAAGAAAGGTCGAGGGACAATGACGGACAGACCGGAATCAGACGGACCACGAGGGCCCACATTCAAGTCCGTCCTCGGTCTCTCCGATGAGCCCGGCGAGCCGTTGGCCATTCCGGCCCGCACCGGGACTGTGTACGACCAGCCGGAGCCGGAACAACTCATCGAACTCACCGTCATCATCCCGGCCCGCAATGAAGAGCAGAACCTGGCAGCCTGCCTGCAATCGCTCGTCGCCCAATCGGAAGACATCTTCCAACTTGGCCGCGAATGGGAACTGATCGTAGTTGACGACAATTCAACTGACCGCACCGCTGAAATCGCCGGCACCTTTTCCGGCGTTACCGTCCTTCCGGCCGCGAAGCTCGAAAAAGGCTGGACGGGAAAAAACAATGCCATCTGGACTGCCGCCCGCAAAGCCCGCGGCCGCTGGCTTCTCTTCACCGATGCAGACACCCTCCACGAACCCGGCGATCTGTACCGCGCGATGCACGAGGCGACCCGCCACAAAGTTGGAGTCCTGAGCTATTCACCGCGCCAGCTTGTGACCGGCTTGGCGCAGCGCACGTTAATGCCGCTCGTCTTCTCTGAACTCGCGCTGGCTTATCCGCCCGCAAAGGTGTCAGATCCCAACCAGCGCGTGGCTGCCGCCAATGGCCAATTCCTTCTGATCGAGCGTGAAGCCTATCGCCGACTCGGTGGACACCCCTCCGTCGCGGATCGAGTGCTCGAGGACGTCGAGTTGGCCTTCCTTGCCAAGCGCCGCAAAATCGGGCTGCGATTTCGCTATGCCCCCGATGCTCTCAGCACCCGCATGTACCGCACAACCTCGGCAATGACGGAGGGTTGGACCAAAAACCTCGCGCTCTTATTTAACAACGCCTTGGCCACCGCTCTGTGGAAAGTTCTTGATGTGGTGCTTCTTGTCGGACTACCGTGGCTCACCTTTCGCCTCTGGAATGCCCGTTTCAGCCCCCATTCCCTGGAATGGCTCGGAGCTGGCTGGGTGCTGCTCCTGCTTTGGATCCGAACCCTGTTCCGCTTCTACGCTCGGGTTGCAAAATCCAACTTTCCCTTCGTCGATTGCGCGATTTCTCCCCTTGGATTGCCTCTTTTCGCCGCACTTCTCTATCAAAGCTGGTTCAAACATCGGGTGTTGAAGCAAGTAAGCTGGAAAGGACGGACCTATCCCGGATGACACCGCAGGCCACAAATCCATTCTGATGAACCGCATAGGCCCACTACTTAAAGCCTTTTTTGTAACGTTCCCCGCCTTTTGGCATCTATTCAATGAGGGCCGAAATGATCGAACTAACCCGTCGGGCCACCTTTTCCGCTTCGCACTATTACTGGAACGACTCCTGGTCGCAGGAGAAGAACGAGGAGGTCTTTGGCCTATGCGCCCGTCGCAACGGCCACGGGCACAACTACACTCTCGAAGTCACCGTTTCCGGCAATCCTGACCCCGTCACTGGCTTCGTTGTGGATCTGAAGTGGCTGAAGGACGTGATTGAAGACGAAGTATTGGCCGCTTGGGATCACCGGCATTTCAACAAGGAAGTGCCAGAATTCGCGGATTCCAAGCTAATTCCGACCACCGAAAACATCGCAATAGCTGCTTGGAAACGGCTAGAAGCGACCGTCAATGAAGCTGGCGGAGCTCAGTTAAGCCGAGTGCGCGTCTACGAAACGCCTGAAATCTTCGCGGAATATAGAGGAATAAACTGATGGATTCCGCTTATTTCGGTCGCCGCTACATGCTCAGCGCCAGCCACCGCTTACATTCTGACAGCCTTTCCGACGAAGCAAATCGAGTAACCTATGGCAAGTGCAACAACCCCCACGGTCACGGCCACAACTATGTGATTGAGGTGCTTGTCGGCGGACTCGTCGACCTCGACACGGGGATGGTGATCAATATGTCGACCCTTGATGAAGTGGTGCAAAAATCGGTCCTGGAGCGGTTTGACCATACAAACTTGAACTTCGATCCGCTGTTTCTGAATCAAGTGCCGACAACAGAGAATCTTTGTAGGACGGTATATAAAGTGCTGACGGGCGCACTGCCGGCCGGCAGGTTGGAGTATGTGCGTGTAGAGGAGACTGAGAATAACTTCTTTCAGTTTTACGGTGGCTGAATCTGGGAGTAGATGAATGACGCCCGACTCCCTGGGCGCAAGGACAGAAGGCAATGGCGCATCCGATCGCGGTGAGCAAATCAATTCGCAGGGCAGTCGAAAATGACGCAGGGCTGACCAACATCAGCACGCAGGAGATGTATCGCGAGATCCTGGAGCGACTCGGCGAAGACCCCGATCGGGATGGCTTGGTGCAGACCCCCGCCCGCGTCGAAAAATCCGTGGCCTTCCTCACCAAGGGATACAACGAAGATCCCGCAAAGATCCTGCGCGGCGCAATGTTCGATGTCGACTACGACGAGATGGTGATTGTGAAGGACATCGAGATGTTCTCGCTCTGCGAGCACCATATGCTGCCGTTTTTCGGGAAGGTGCATGTGGCCTATATCCCCAAGGGGAAGGTGATCGGTCTGAGTAAGATCCCCCGTATCGTTGAGGTCTTCGCGCGTCGCTTGCAAGTGCAGGAGCGCCTCACTCGCCAGATTGCCGACACCATTCAGGAAGCCATTAATCCGCAGGGCGTTGGAGTCGTCATCGAGGCCCGCCATCTTTGCATGATGATGCGCGGCATCGAGAAGCAGAATTCATCTACCGTGACCTCGGCGATGGTGGGCTGCTTCCGACAGAAGGAAACGCGCACCGAGTTTCTATCGCTGGTTCGCCAAAGCGGAAGCGCCTCACTGTAAAGTAGTCCCCCCGGGTAACGCAGTGCATCACTGTGACTACGTGTTGGGTCGTCTAAAGTAGTTGAGTGAACGGTCTCCTAGTTATTGATAAGCCGGGCGGTGTCACCAGCCACGACGTGGTGAGCCGCCTGCGCAGAATCACCGGTGAGAGGTCCATTGGCCACCTCGGCACGCTCGATCCCATGGCAACCGGCGTACTGCCTTTGCTGATGGGAAAATTCACGCGTCTGGCGCAATATTTCTCATCCGCGGAAAAGAGTTACACCGGCACAATTCACTTCGGATTTGCGACCGACACCTATGATGCGGAAGGTGATCCAACCGGCGAAAAGACTCATCCGTCGCTTACGCTCGAACAGATTCGCGCCGTAGCCTCGCGTTTCCATGGCGAGATGGAACAAATGCCGCCGCAGTTTTCCGCCAAAAAGATTGCCGGCACTCCAGCCTACAAGCTCGCGCGCGCAGGGAAGGCAGTTGAGCTCAAAACGGCGAAGATTTCGATCAGGTCTTTTGCGATCGCCGCCCTCGACGGCGAAGAAGCATCGTTTGCGATGAGCATCAGCGCCGGCGGATATGTTCGTTCTGTAGCGCACGAACTCGGCCACGACTTAGCGTGCGGCGCGCATCTCAGCAGCCTGCGCCGAACACAGGCCGGAGTTTTCACCCTGGCCGATGCTCACACCCTTGAAGAACTGGAGCCATTGGCCGGCAATCTCGCTGCTATTGAGGGGCATTGCATTCACCCACGTAGCTTGTTAATCGAGATGCCTTCTGTTACCGGCGATGATATGTCGCTCGGGCGCCTCAGGAACGGTGCCCAGGCAAATCTGCCTGAGTTTTCTCATGCCTTGCTGGTGAAGGTCTTTGCTGGTCAGCGCGAACTTGTCGGCATTGCCCGTCGTGTTGCAGGAACGCTATTTCAACCCGTTGTAGTTATGGGCTGACGCCGTACAGATGCGTTACTTCCGATGTGCGGCGATATTTCTACAACTACTTCCGCAAAAGCGGTTTCAGCACAGGCAAAAGCGTCTCGGCGATAATCAGCGACCCCTTGGCTGTCGGATGAATCCCGTCTTCCTGGATCGCTCCCGGCACGTTCACCAGGTCCTTGTAGATCATCGGTACAAACGCAGTGTGGTGCTTTGCTGCCATGTCGCGAAAGACCTTGTCAAACGCACTGATGTAGTCCGAGCCATAGTTGGGAGGCAGCGTGATTCCAGCGAGCAGCACCTTGATATGAGCACCTTCTAGCGCGGTCAGCAGGGCATCCAGGTTCTTCCGTGTCTGATCGAGTGGAAGGCCGCGCAGCCCGTCGTTCCCACCAAACTCGACTATAACAACCGCAGGATTGGCCTTGATGACCGCTCCGACATTGGCGACCGCATCCTTCGTCGTCGCACCGCTGGTGCCCATATTCGATACCCTGTAGGAATAGCCGCGCTGGTCGAGGCCCCGTTGCAACGCGTCGGGATAAGCCTGCCCTGCGTTTAAACCATAGCCTGCCGTGATGCTGTCGCCATAACAGATAATCTGAGGCCGATCGGCGGCCGCGAGCGCAGAAACACCAATCAGCAGACATAACGAAACGAGAATCCTGCGCCAAACGTCCACATCAACAGTGTAATGTCGCAGAAGGGAACGGTCGCGTGCTGGCACTCGTATATATGCAGGAGGGCAACCCCGGGTGATTGAAGTTCGAAACGTAAAGCGCTGGATTCAGAACGGCTCACGGCGCGTGGAAATTCTGAAAGGAATCTCACTCAGCATCCCCGCTGGCCAATTTGTCGCCATCGTGGGTGCAAGCGGTAGCGGGAAAAGCACGCTGCTGGGGCTGCTGGCTGGGCTCGATACCCCGAGCGAAGGGGAAATCTGGCTGGACGGCACGCCTATTCACAACCTGGCTGAAGTCGATCTGGCTGGTGTGCGCGGCCGCAAAATCGGCTTTGTCTTCCAGTCGTATCAGCTGGTTTCAACTTTAACGGCGCTCGAAAACGTCTTGCTCCCGTTCGAACTGAATGTCGAAGGCAGCGGCTTGAAGCGGTCGCGGTCGCTGCTTGAGGCTGTCGGCCTCGCCGAGCGCATGGATCACTATCCAGTGCAGCTTTCCGGCGGCGAACAGCAGCGTGTCGCGCTGGCTCGTGCCTTTGTCGTCAATCCGCCCATTGTAATGGCCGACGAGCCGACCGGAAACCTAGACTCCACCAACGGACGCCTTGTGCTTGATTTGCTTCTCGAGCACAACAGCCGTGCCGGCGCGACGCTTGTGCTTGTAACGCACGATCCGGAAATTGCCGCTCGCGCCGACCGCAAGATCGTTCTGAAGGACGGCATGATTATTGAAGACACACTGCCCTCTCAACCGGTTGAAGCCCTGATGCAAGGCGAGCAGAAGAATGGCTGAACGTTCATTGAGTTGGCGTCGAGCCTCGGCTATCGGCTGGCGCGACCTTAAATCCGCTCCCGGAAAGTTCGCTTTCGTGGTGCTCTCCGTGGCTGTGGGTGTCGCGGCTCTCGTTGGCGTGCGCGGATTCAGTGAGAGTTTTCGCAGCACACTCATGACAGAGGCACGCTCGCTAATGGCGGGGGATCTCAGCGCGCGCGTCTTTCGCCAGCCCAACGCGGATGAGTCGCAAAGGCTTGCGAGCTTGGAGAAGAGAATTCCCGGCAGCGATTTGACGTGGGTTACAGAGACCGTCTCGATGGCATCGGTTCCACCCGATCCGGTGCCGATCCTGGTCACATTGAAGGCCGTCGATCCCGAACGATACCCGTTCTACGGAGCCGCACACCTGGAGCCCGCGATGCCCTTGCGGCAGGCGCTTGTCGGCGACTCCGCGGTGGTTGCGGAGGAATTCCTGATTCGCCTGAATGCGCACGTCGGTGAGACCTTGCGACTGGGCGGCAAGAATTTCAAAATTACGGCTGTCCTTACGCAGGAGCCCGACCGAATCTCGGCAGGTGCGGGAATGGGACCCCGCGTGATGGTGTCGCGCGCATCCCTGGAGAACACCGGGCTGCTGGCGCCGGGGAGTCGCGCTGCGCAACGCATGCTGCTGAAGCTGCCGGCAACAGCGGACGATACTGCGGTGCGCAAACAGGTGGAAGCAATTTTGCCGGATGCGCAGGTGATGGACTTCAAGGAAGGGAATCCAGCGCTCAGCCAGGGCCTCGACAACGCCACAGCGATTCTCAGTCTCATCTGTCTTGTTGCCATGGTGCTGGGAGCAATCGGCGTTGCCATGGCCATGCATGCGCACCTTGAGCAGCGCATGGACATGCTCGCCATTCTCAAAGCCGTGGGGGCCCGCTCATCCGACCTGTTACGGATTTTCCTTTTGCAAACACTGGCGCTCGGATTTCTTGGAGCACTGATTGGCGTCATGGGCGGAGCCGCCGTTATGGAGGTGCTGCCTGTCGTCTTCGGAAAGCTGTTACCGGTGCATACCGTCATGCATTTTCCCTGGCGTGCGGTGGCAGCAGGCCTGGGCACGGGCTTGCTCACAACCTTGCTGTTCTGCCTCCCCCCATTGCTCGATGTGCGCACAGTGAGACCGATCCTGGTTCTGCGCCGGCTGGTTGAACAAGGCCCCAGCACGGTCCGCGACTGGTTTGCACAATGGTGGTCGCGCCGGTTGCAACTGGGCATCGCTGCGCTGGTTGTTGTTGCGTTAGGTGCGATTGCCTGGGCGCTGTCCGATTCGGTGAAGGTCGGCGGGTGGTTCGCACTCCTGTTTACCATTGCGCTACTGGTGCTTCTTATCCTGGCAGCGGTTGCGCTCCGCGTTTTGCGCTTCATGCTCAATCGCGTCAGGTTGCACCTGCCATCCTTTTTACGCCACGGCCTCGCAAATCTTTATCGTCCTGGTAATCAATCGGCAGCGGTGCTTGCTTCACTGGGCACTGGGGTGATGTTGATTCTCGCGGTTTACCTGATGCAGAGCACCTTGCTCCGCGACATCCGCGAAACTGCATCCCCGAAATTGCCCAACGTCTTTCTCATCGACATCACGCCTGACGAAATTGATGGAGTGAGAGCTTTTTTCCAGCATCAACCTGGCGTCTCACAGCCGCTTGACCTTCTCGCGGGCGTGCAAGGGCGCTTTGTGTCTCTCAATGGCAAAACGCTCGACGAGTTGAAAGAGCAGCATTTTCCGAGGAGGATGCTGGAGAGTGCTGAATTGAGTTGGGCCGATGCTCCACCGGCGGGCGACAAGGTAACGCAGGGTAAATGGTGGACCGACGCCAATGTAGCTGAGATTGCGATCGGTGAGGGTACAGCACAGCGACTGCATCTTGGCGTTGGCTCCTCAGTGGAGATCGCGATCGGCGGACGCGTTCACGCACTAAAGGTCGCAGCTCTGTACAAATCTGACGGACAGCACCTGGCTGCGCGTATCTCATTCATGCTTCCGTCGGGCCAACTGAAAGACGAACAGTCAACTTGGTATGGCGGCGCGCACGTAGATCCGAAGCAAGTCGCCGCAATGGAGCGGGCGCTTTTTGCAGCCTATCCCACGGTGACGGTTATCAATATCGCAGATGTTCTCGACCGGATTGAAAGCGTCGTCGACCAGATCACTTTTGTGGTTCGCTTTCTTGCCGGCTTCTCGATTCTCGCGGGTCTGATGATTCTTGCTTCGAGCATCGCCAGCGCACGCTTTCGCCGGATGCGCGAAGCCGTCGTTCTGAAAACGCTGGGAGCGACGCGTATGCGCATCGTGCGCACGTTCAGTGTCGAGTTCAGCGTACTCGGGCTGTTAGCCGGGTCGGTTGGCGTGGTATTTGCCAATATTCTTACGCGAGTGCTACTGCGCAAGCTTGAGGTAAGCTTCCAAATCGATTGGTATGCGACGGCTATAGCGCTGGTCGGAACGGCGATCCTCGCCACAGGGACGGGCTGGATCGCAAGCTTCCGCATTCTAGGGCTTCGTCCGCTCGAGGTCTTGCGGGAAGAATAAGACGCTTGATCTGCGTCGGGTCGAGCGTCGGACATTGGAACAGTGGAATGAACTCCGCGCGCAACCTGCCCGGTCGCTAATCTTGCGGCCGCGGCACTCCAGATCCCCACTCGGCCGCCGGTTTGACCGGCCAAAACTTTGCCCGTATGATGAAACGGTTGGCTTTCGGCGTCAAGCAGCCTCGTTTGGCCAAGCCAACTTGGCTGCAAGATCGCCTGTTTCGCGCTTGTTGCCCCCTCGTTCAATGGTAGGACAGCTGCCTCTGGAGCAGCCTATCGGGGTTCGAATCCCTGGGGGGCAGCCAATAAAGCATTTCTTTGGAATTTCCCGCACCGCATCGAAGCACCTTGACCAAATGTAAATTGCCGATGATCAATGGTTTGCCACGGATTATCGCATCCGCATCGAATCGAGGACGCAGGCTTGACGCCAGCCTTTTCCCCCACTGAGCGAATTGGCAGATGCTCTCTTGCCAGGGGGAGCACTCGCCAGAAAAGGGCTACAGATGGGGGATCACCTCTTCATCAAATCTGATTACGCTCTCTCATACCAGAAGAACGCTTGTGCGCTTAATTTTCATTCTCTCAACAGGCTTTCGGCGTCGACAGCACCAAAGAGTTCGGGGGTTACTAAGCTCTGCCGCCGTGGTTGTCGCTTTCTTCGGCCCTACGTCAGTCCTGACATCGTTGGTTGGAGGCTGCGGAACCGTCTCGTGCGTTGGCCCTGGATAATTAGATTCAAGCAGGCCTTGCTCCCGTTTCGATCGGCTTATTGTTAGCAGGTTGTTTTGCGTTTGCCCGCGGCGCCGTTACCAATAACGATACTGCAGCTATCGCCATTGGTACGCTTCTTGTCTCGCTCAAGTACCGAATTAATCCGGCGCTGCTTCGTGTTGGTTGCCGCCGTCATAGGCATTCTGTCTTAACAGCTCAGTGGGGCTTCGTTATCCGGTCGTCATGGCGCCCGTCTTAGGCAGAGTAACGACCACACCCCAAGCGCCGAGTGGAGGACGACGGCAGGCCAGAGAATGATTCCTGACATCTGAGCGGCAAGCCGAGCCACGAGAAGAAGAACTACGACAGACACGTCGTAGACGAGAAGCGCGACGATCAGCTTCATGGCCCGGCGGCTCTCGCTGTGATTTCGCGCTTGCCAACACGCAACTCCAAGCGCGAGCAATATGACTCCGCCGAGGCGGGCCAGAATAAGTCCTCCGGGCCGTTCAAGAGGAACTCCGAGCGCCAAAAACACGACCGTCGAGGGAACGAGTAGCAGCGCCAGACCGGCCACTACTTCAACGAAAGACTTGACGCTCAGCAGGGTTTTCATTGATCGTCGACTCTACGGCAATGCAGGCTATGCAGGCGGGCGGTAACCCGGCCGTTCTCCTTTGGCGGGCACCAGGCGCTTCGCCGCAAGCTGTTCCACAAGGATTTGGTGCATCTGCTCCTGCAACTTACGCGACCGGTCAGTTGCGTTGCTCGGGTGCGCCAGGTTGTGCATCTCCATCGGATCGAGAGTGAGGTCGTACATCTCATACTCGTCCGGTTCAGGCTCCGTCACGGTGACGGTCTTCTTCCATTTGTGAAGGCGTTCGTCGCGCACACCCGGTACTGTCCAGAACTGCGGATTGTCGTGGTAGCGGGAAAGTTTGACGAGGTGCTCTTGGCCGTCAACATCAACCCTGGCGACAACGGTCTCAATGTGGTTCGGTTGGATGACCTCCTCGTATGTTCCCAACTTGCGTGCCCAGCGCTGGGTTGGGAGGACGGGATTCGCGCTACCCTCGCTGATCTCGTCGTCGGTCATAAACAGGACTGGATCGGCGGACGGGCGCTCACCATTTCCACGGATGAGACCCGAGAGGTCGCGGCCCACAAGCGGGTGTGCCTCGGTGTGACTGGCGGCGACGCGCCTCAGCGCGGCTTGCTTGTCGATTTCGGCGAGCCCGAGCAGCGTGGGCAAAAGATCGGCATGGCTCGAGGGGATTTCGCCCTCGCGATGACCGCCCGGAAACAGGGGGCTAGAGACCACGAACGGTACATGAGTGGTTTCTTCGTAGGCGTTATGCCATTTCTGGTGCATTCCACCATGTGCGCCAAGCATCTCCCCGTGATCGGACGCAAAGACCACGATTGTGTTTTCGTACGCGCTGGTCGACTTAAGAGCCTCAACCACCCGCTCGATCTGGTCGTCGACCGTGTGTTGCAACTGATAGTAGAAGCGCCGCTGCGCCTCGATGTGCGGCTGCGGCGCGAGTATCTTGCCCCACGTATCGACGTAGCTCTGCTGGCATGCGGGCTTGGTGGAGAGGTCCTCGCCCTGCGTCGGAGGCTCGGGAATGTGCGGCACTGAATCGAAGTTGTAGTGGAGACCCTGCGTCAGCGCGATGGCGCCGAACGCCGCAATGTCGTGAGGGTTCAGGAACGAGCACACAGTAAGCCACGGCGTCGTGTTTTCATCCTGATCCAGCCGTTTCAGCAGCGCGATGACTTCGTCCGCCGTGAACGGATCTCTCGCCGTCCCCATATTCTGGTGGCCCGTCCCGTGTGCCTCCGGCCCCACCCACTCCGAGAAACCGTAGTCGTCGAGCAAGTCCGCCTTGAGATAGGCAGCGACGTTTTCCGTGTACACGGTGCCGTCCGCGCCCAACGTCTGGAGATAGCCCTCGCCGTTGGGTGCGGGCAGGTGCGCATGCGAAACATGCCATTTGCCTTTGTAAAACGTCCTGTATCCGCCGGCGCGAAACCAGTCCCCCAGAGTTGGAACGGTGTCCGGCGCGAGCCAGAACATCTCGGGCCCATCAGCGCTCTTCGCCATGCCATCGGTCTGTGTGACGCCGTGCAAGGAAGGGTAGTGTCCAGTAAACAGGGATGCGCGGCTCGGTGCGCAGGCCGCCGACATTGTGTAGTGACGATCTAAAGAAACTCCCGAGTCCCGCAGACCCGTTTCGGCGGTAAGTGACTCGCGACGGAAGCGACGTAACTCATCGGTCTCGTACACGGTCGGTTGGCGCAACTGATCGGTAAGGATAATCAGGATGTTCGGTTGTCTCGCAGGCATGGCTCTTTCCCTCTTCATTCGTGCAACTGAGAGGATGTTGATTCGTTAACGTTTCGTTCCGTGCCAGCGCGCAAAGATAGGCGGCCGGTCACAGAGTACTTAGATGGCTCGCTGAATAATGTGTCGAACATACGCTGAAGAACTTAAAAAGGGCAACTGGTAGCTCCTCCAGCAGGGAGGAACTGGCTCTCTGCTGCCTCAAGCGTTAGTGCCGATAAGTGTCATCGGTTGAGCTCACTTCTAACGCCAGTATCCTTTGTAGAACACCCATGTGCTTCCGGTGTGAACATAACGGGGCTGTACCCAAACGACGCCGACACGAGGCGGACGAACCCATCTGCCCGCCACCCACACGTACCCGCGGCCGTTCCAGCTCTGGTATCCACCTACCCAAACGTACCCGGGCCCAGGTGCGACGCCTACTACCCCCACTCGTACAGGCGGAGGCGGCGCAATACGGATTACCGTCGTCTGCGCGCTTCCGACGAGTCCTCCCACTAATAGGGCAGCGTAAATGGTACTGGTGCGAAGATAAGACATGAATATACCTCCCATTTGGGCACTACTAAGGATCAATGGTCAAATTTGATTGGAGAATACTCTTTGCCGCGAATTTGTGAATACTGTCAAAATGAACAGTACCTGAGTTGAACGGGAAATCGGCATAAGTCACGCGGATGATTTTAGCCACTCTATGTTTCCGGTAAGCTGGCTGGCCATCCGGACATTGCAGCTTCAAGCGGCCAAACGAGAGGCGCCGTATCAGAAATCGACAGAGGATCTAATCACAGAGGAATGATAGGGCGCGATGCTCCGATGCCTAATCCTGTTTAGAACTCGGCTCTGCAAGCCTCTCAAAACGCATTCACAGTGAAACGAAATCACTGGCCAGATACTTCCCCTTGGCAGTTTCTCATTGCATGTCAGAAGCATGAGGATTCCGCCCTTACACATGCTGCATCGGAGTGCCGTATCCATTGCCGCTTGCGTCGACACCGGCAGAGGCCAACTCAGTCACGGAGCTTCCCATAAGGTTCAAAGTTGCGCTGCTAGGCAGGAATACCCTGAAGCAGGTACTGCATCCCTTTTCGGAGCGGAAACTTCGAAATGTGATGCGGCCTTCGTATTTCTGAATGATTCCTTTGCTGATCCATAGCCCCAGACCGGTGCCTTTTGTGGACTTTGTGCTGAAGAAGGGCTCAAAGAGCTTTCCTGAATCCTGAGGATTGATTCCGGCACCGGTGTCCACGATAGAGACGCTTATGCCGCGGCGCATCAACTGCCAATCGCAGGTCTCTCGCACTGAGAGCCGCAAGTCTCCGCCGTTTGGCATGGCCTGGACCGCATTACCGACAAGATTTAAAAAGACCTGGCGAAGTTCCACTGGAAATCCATGCACCATGCCAGGTGTGAAATACCTCTTTGACAAGCGAATATGGCTCGAATGCAGTTGGCGCTCCTGTAGCCCGACAACATCGTCGAGCAATTCGGTAAGCATCACAGCAATTGGCGTCTTCGATTCTCGATAAAAACTTAGAGTTTGACGGGTGATGTGCGCGACGCGCTGCAATTCCTGTTCGGCCATCGCGGCACAGTGGCGAGCCTCGTCATCGAGCGACGGGTGATTGCGAATCAGGAAGAAGATATTCGTGATGGCGGCGAGCGGATTATTGATCTCGTGCGCGATGATTCCTGCGACGCGACCCATCGCCGCCAACTTTTCCGTTTCACGGAGCGCTTCCTCGGCCTGGAGTTGTGCGGTGATATCTCGATTCACTTCGAGGATCGCATCGCCCTCGCTGTTCATGATCTTGCGACAGGCAACGACAACATCGGAACCATCCTTCTTCTTCTGGAGCAGGTTTCCGTGCCAAACTATCCTTTCGCGCAGCGCGGTTTCAATTTCCCGGCGAGGAACCGGGAATACAGTGCGCAATACTGAGTGAACGTCTTTGCCTAGGATCTCGTCTCGTCGCCAGCCATAGAGATTCTCGGCTCCGGCGTTCCAGAACAAGACTTCACCGGAGACGCCGCGTTCCATGATGGCTTCCGTCGCAAGATCGAGCAACGCAGCGCGCGTGCGGAATTGCTCCTCTCTGTGTCGCAACTCATCTGTTCGCTCTGCGACGCGCTGTTCCAATTGATTATTCAGCGTTTCGAGCATGCGCGTCTTGCGATGCAGCTCGACAAAGATGCTGATCTTTGCTCGCAAAACCTCCGGCACGACCGGGACGGATATATAGTCGACCGCGCCACTGCGGTAGCCCTGAATCTTGTCGGAGTCGGTGAGATGAACGCCGGAGATGAAGATGATCGCAGTTTTCTGAAAGCGCGGGTGCTGGCGGATTACATCGGCCAGTTCGAAACCGTCGAGCTCGGGCATGCTTACATCCATGAGGACCACGGCGATGTCGTTCTTCAGAAGGATGTTGAGTGCTTCGCTGGCGGAAGTTGCCTTGATGAGGTTCTCCCCGAGGTCTGAAAGGATGACCTCATAGCTGAGGAGTTTGGCCGGCTGGTCATCGACCATCAAAATGTTGACCTTCGTGTCTGCGTTCATCTAGTTCTCTCCCGGCCCCTCTGCCGCGCGCAGCTAGCGATGCAGCCACATGCGCAGAGCGGAAAGCAGCTGTTCCGTATTGACTGGTTTGGCGAGATATTCCGAGGCGCCAGCCTCAAGACATCTCTCGCGATCGCCCTTCATGGCCTTCGCGGTAAGCGCAATAATGGGGAGACGGCGCAAGGCAGAATTTTGTCGAATTACTTGCATGGTTTCGTAACCATCCATCTCCGGCATCATGATGTCCATCAGAACAATGGCCAGGTCCGGCGTTGTTTCGATGGTTTCGATCGCTTCTCGCCCCGTGCCGGCCGAGAGGACGGTCATACCACGTCGCTCAAGAACGCTGCTCAAAGCGAAGATATTGCGCACGTCATCATCGACGACCAGCACTTTGCGTCCGGCCAGAGCTTCGTCGGATCGATGCAGTCGATCAATCATCTGCTGCTTTCTTTCCGGTAACTCCGAGACCACGCGATGAAGAAATAAAGCAGTCTCGTCGAGCAGCCGCTCCGGCGATTCAACGTCCTTGACCACAACGCTCCGGGCCAGGGTGTGCAGCTGCGCATCCTCCTCAGCCGATAGCTCTCTTCCTGTAAACACTACGACGGGAAGATCCCGCAGTCTGGCATTCCCTTTCAGCTGCTCGAGCACGTCGAAGCCGGACATATCAGGGAGACGAAGATCGAGAACGATGCAGTCGTAGGTGTCGCGTTCGAGAGCCTCGAGCGCCTGTGAACCAGATTCAATGACATCGATATCGATGTCCTCATGCCAAAGGAGTTCGCGCGTACTCAACTGCTCCGCGGGGTTGTCTTCGACAACGAGGAGCCTCTTGCGCCGAGGCTGTGAATACTCACGAATGCGCGCCAGGGCGGCGTTCAGTTCATCAGTCGATGTGGGTTTCGTCACGAATGCAAAGGCTCCGCGCGAGAGACCGTGATGGCGATCTTCGTCGAGCGTCAGCATTTGAACGGGAATATGCCGCGTTTTTGGATCCTGCTTGAGATGATTCAGTACCGTCCAGCCGAGCATGTCGGGCAGCATCACATCGAGAGAGATTGCAGTCGGATGATATTCACGCGCCAGGGCAAGCGCTTCGTTGCCGGTCATTGCCACTAGAACCTTGAATCCTTTATCGCGAGAAAGGTCGCAGAGCACTCGTGCGTAGTGCGGATCGTCTTCTACGATCAGCAACACCGCATCACTACCTTCCAGAGAGTTGCGGTCGTCTTCGATCCGAGCTTCCTGTTCTACTGCAACTGCATTCGACAGGAACACGGGAATCGTAACCGTCCCGCCGTCTCTCTTTTCAGTCTTCACTACCGATGAGACAGCTGCGCCCACATAGGTTTGCGGCAGATAAAGCGTAAAGGTGCTCCCTCTTCCGGGCTGGCTCCTCAGCTGTATTTCGCCACCGAGCAGGTTCGCGAGTTCGCGGCTGATCGCGAGGCCCAATCCCGTTCCTCCATATTTGCGGCTCGTGCCTGCATCTGCCTGCTGGAACGCCTCGAAAATAATGCGCTGTTTCTCCGGCGGAATACCGATGCCGGTGTCTGACACTTCGAAAGCGATGACAGATCCGGCGCCACTGAGGATCGGATGATCCGGTGTCCAGCCATTCGCTGCAGAGGAAACCGATAGCCTCACCGTACCCTGTTCAGTGAATTTGAAAGCATTTGAAAGCAGATTCTTCAAAACCTGCTGCAGACGCTTCGAGTCTGTGACCAGGCTGCGGCCTAAACGCGGATCGTTTGAAACTTCGAACGTGAGCTTCCGGTTCTCGGCCTCATGACGGAACGGTCGTGCGACCGTGTCGAGGAGCGCGCCAAAGAAGACCTCCTCTGCCTCCACCGACACTGTCCCCGATTCAATCTTGGACAAATCGAGAATATCGCTGATCAGGTTCAGCAGGTCAGTGCCGGCACCGTGAATGGTACGCGCAAATTCAACCTGCTTGGCATTCAAGCTGCCGTCCGGATTCTCAGCAAGTTGTTGGCCGAGTACCAGGATGGAGTTAAGCGGCGTGCGCAACTCGTGTGACATGTTGGCAAGGAATTCTGACTTGTATTTCGAAGTCAGTGCCAGCTCGCGAGCTTTTTCTTCTAGTGCGCGCCGAGCTTGCTCGATTTCCTGGTTCTTGCGCTCTACCTCGTAGTTCTGCTCGGCCAGTTGCTGCGCCTTCTGCGCAAGCTGCTCATTGGTCTGCTGCAGTTCCTTTTGTTGCGTTTGCAACTCGGTCGCCAACTGCTGCGACTGCTTGAGCAAGCCTTCGGTCTGCATTGTGGCTTCAATCGAGTTGAGCACGATTCCGATCGACGAAGTAAGTTGTTCGAGGAAGGAAAGGTGCGAAGCGGTGAACGAGCTGAGGCTGGCCAACTCAATGACTGCCTTGACTCGATCTTCAAACAGGACCGGCAATACGATGACGTTCTTTGGAACCGCTTCGAACAGCCCGGACCGGATCGGCGCGGCCGTTTTAGGCAGCTCTGCGATCAGCATGCGGTGCTTCTCGGCGGCGCATTGTCCGATCAACCCTTCGCCCACGCGTACTTCTTTCAAATAGCCCTCGTGGCTATCGGCAAATGTCGAGAGCAGAACGAGGCCCTCGGAGTTCGCTGAGTCTCCACCCATCTGATAGATGACGCCTTGCTGCGCGTTTATTAGTGGCGCGAGTTCGGACAGCAACATTCGTCCCACGGTTGCCAGATCGCGCTGTCCCTGCAACATGCCCGTGAAGCGCGCAAGGTTTGTCTTCAACCAATCTTGTTCTGTGTTCCGATCGGTGGTCAAACGAAGGTTATCAATCATCGTATTGATGTTGTCCTTCAGCTCCGCCACTTCGCCGCGGGCCTCCACTTGGATAGATCGCGTCAAGTCGCCCTTGGTTACGGCTGTTGCCACTTCAGCGATGGCACGCACCTGGTTGGTAAGGTTATCGGCCAGCAGGTTTACGTTGCCTGTTAAATCCTTCCACGTACCAGCCGCGCCGGGCACGTTGGCCTGTCCACCGAGTCGTCCTTCCACGCCGACTTCGCGCGCCACCGTCGTAACCTGATCTGCAAAGGTCGCGAGCGTATCAGTCATGTTGTTGATGGTTTCGGCTAGTGCCGCGACTTCGCCCTTCGCGTTCACGGTAAGCTTCTGGTTCAATGCACCGTTGGCCACGGCAGTCACGACCTTCACGATGCCGCGCACCTGTTCGGTAAGGTTGGCCGCCATCACGTTCACGTTATCTGTCAGATCCTTCCACGTACCGGCAACTCCAGGCACCATTGCCTGGCCGCCAAGTTTGCCGTCGGTGCCGACTTCGCGCGCCACGCGCGTCACTTCGGCAGCGAACGCGTTCAGCTGATCGACCATCGTGTTGATGGTGTCTTTCAACTCGAGAATCTCGCCTTTCACGTCGACAGTGATCTTGCGGCTCAAATCGCCGCGCGCTACGGCCGTCGTCACTTCGGCGATATTTCTCACTTGCGCTGTCAGGTTACCGGCCATCGAGTTGACGGAGTCAGTAAGGTCCTTCCAGGTCCCGGCCACACCGGGCACGTTGGCCTGGCCGCCGAGCCGCCCTTCTGAACCGACTTCGCGAGCGACGCGCGTTACTTCGGCGGCGAAGGAGCGAAGTTGCTCGACCATCGTGTTCAGCGTTTCCTTCAACTGAAGGATCTCGCCGCGGACGTCCACCGTGATCTTGCGGCTCAAGTCACCGTTCGCAATAGCCGTTGCCACCTCGGCAATATTTCTGACCTGCGCCGTGAGGTTGCCGGCCATGAAGTTCACTGAGTCTGTCAAGTCCTTCCAGGTGCCGGCAACACCTGGCACCATCGCCTGCCCGCCGAGTTTGCCGTCAGTTCCCACTTCGCGGGCGACGCGGGTTACTTCACCCGCGAATGCGTTGAGCTGATCGACCATGGTGTTGATGGTGTTTCGAAGTTCGAGAATCTCGCCCTTCACATCGACGGTGATTTTGCGGCTCAAGTCGCCCCGGGCCACGGCCGTTGTTACCTCGGCGATGTTTCTGACCTGCGCCGTGAGGTTGCCGGCCATGGAGTTTACCGAGTCCGTCAAGTCTTTCCAGGTACCGGCGACACCGGGCACGTTGGCCTGCCCGCCGAGTCGCCCTTCAGTGCCGACTTCGCGCGCCACGCGAGTTACTTCGCCGGCGAACCTGTTCAGCTGGTCCACCATCGTGTTGATGGTCTCCTTCAAGAGCAGGATCTCGCCGCTGACGTTGACGGTGATCTTCTTTGAGAGATCGCCTGTCGCGATGGCGGTCGAAACTTCAGCAATGTTTCTCACCTGGCCGGTCAGGTTCGAGGCCATCGAGTTTACGGAGTCGGTCAGATCTTTCCATGTGCCGGCAACGCCGGGCACCTGCGCCTGCCCGCCGAGTTTGCCGTCGGTGCCGACCTCGCGGGCTACGCGGGTCACTTCGCCGGCGAACGCGTTGAGCTGATCCACCATCGTATTCAACGTGTCTTTGAGCTCGAGAATTTCGCCCTTCACGTCGACCGTGATTTTGCGTGAGAGGTCGCCGCGAGCCACAGCCGTTGCCACTTCAGCGATGTTTCTCACCTGCCCCGTGAGGTTCGACGCCATGAAGTTGACGTTGTCAGTAAGGTCCTTCCAGGTGCCGGCGACACCGGAGACCTGCGCCTGACCGCCCAGCTTTCCATCGGTGCCGACTTCGCGCGCGACGCGGGTCACTTCGCCGGCGAACGCATTGAGCTGGTCCACCATGGTGTTGATGGTGTTTTTGAGCTCGAGAATTTCGCCCTTCACGTCGACCGTGATTTTGCGGCTCAGATCACCACGGGCCACGGCCGTTGTTACTTCGGCGATGTTTCTAACCTGCGCGGTAAGGTTGCCGGCCATCGAGTTGACTGAGTCTGTCAAATCTTTCCAGGTACCGGCGACACCGGGGACGTTAGCCTGCCCGCCGAGTCGTCCTTCGGTGCCGACTTCGCGTGCGACGCGCGTGACTTCGCCGGCGAACCGGTTCAGCTGGTCCACCATGGTGTTCAGCGTTTCTTTCAGCTGAAGTATTTCCCCGCGAACGTCAACGGTGATTTTGCGGCTCAAGTCGCCGTTCGCGATGGCCGTTGCCACCTCGGCGATGTTACGCACTTGGCCGGTGAGGTTGCCGGCCATGAAGTTCACGTTGTCGGTAAGATCCTTCCACGTTCCTGCCACACCAGGAACGCTGGCCTGTCCGCCGAGCTTACCCTCTGTGCCCACTTCGCGGGCCACTCGCGTTACTTCGCCGGCGAAGGCGTTTAGCTGATCGACCATGGTGTTGATCGTGTCTTTTAATTCAAGAATCTCGCCCTTCACGTCGACGGTGATTTTGCGCGAGAGGTCACCGCGGGCCACGGCGGTTGTTACTTCCGCAATGTTTCTTACCTGCGCCGTCAGGTTACCGGCCATGGCATTGACCGAGTCGGTGAGATCCTTCCACGTTCCTGCCACGCCAGGCACCACAGCTTGTCCGCCGAGTTTGCCGTCTGTACCCACTTCGCGAGCCACTCGCGTTACTTCCGATGCGAAGGAGCGGAGCTGATCGACCATCGTGTTAATGGCTTCTTTGAGCTGGAGAATTTCACCGCGCACATCGACGGTGATCTTGCGGGAGAGGTCGCCGCTGGCGACAGCCGTTGCAACTTCAGCGATGTTGCGGACTTGGCCGGTGAGGTTTGAGGCCATCGAGTTGACAGAGTCCGTGAGGTCTTTCCAGGTTCCGGCTACGCCGGGTACGACAGCCTGTCCGCCGAGCTTGCCGTCGGTGCCGACTTCGCGCGCCACGCGGGTAACTTCTGCCGTGAACACACCCAATTGCTGAATCATGGTGTTGACGATGTTGGCGGAGCGGAGGAACTCGCCTTCAAGCGGGCGGCCATCGACGTCAAGACGTACAGTCTGGGTAAGGTTGCCTTGCGCCACAGCGGCGATAGCGCGCGTTACTTCGGTGGTAGGCCTCAGGAGGTCCTCGACAAGCGTGTTGACGGAGACTTCCATATCATCCCAGGCGCCGCGGCGATGTTCCACGCGAATGCGCTCGCGGGTCTTGCCCTCTTTACCGACCGCTTGGCCAACTCTTTTGAGTTCAAAAGCCATCTGTTCGTTTGCGGTGACAATTTCGTTGAAATTATCGGCGATTTTTCCGGGGAGTCCGGTCCATGACACGGGGAGGCGCACACTGAAGTCGCCTTCCTTCATGGTTTTGAGGCTTTGCAGGATCGTGGTCAGGCATTCCGACATCGGTGGTTCCAACACGCTGACTGGATAGCGATTATCTCCATCATGCCCGCTAAGGGGCGGTTCAATGGTCGTCGACATGCTTGGTGCTCCTGGGTGGGATCTGTCAATCCGCATCTTTTGAGATTTACGTGCGCCACCCCTCAATCGAACCCTCCGAGACGCACAGATGCTGGATTGCAGCGAGGTAATAGATGCGTTGTAGGGGATTATGGGTTGCTTTAAATCGATTTTTGCGCGGGTTTTAGACGCAACTCGTTTTTGCCTGAGGATCTAATTCGTGGATCATGGTGCGTAACAATGCGAATTGACCCATTTCGAAGCAACTTCGCGACTCATCGGGTTCGATGTACCTCCCAATTCCGCCGAAATGCGTAGAAGCAATTTTCTTGGCTACGGTGTAGAATGTGATGCTATCCAATCTCGCAAACTTCTTAATTACATAGAGATAGGACGATAGATTCGATTTTGGTGATCAATTCGCAGATGCGATTATGTGCAAAAGCTAGTGGAAATCGTGGGATCGTATGTCAGCCGTTGTAATGTCGATGGGCTTTATCCCGCGGGCTTTGACATGGATTACGCCGTTCTGGATCTGCAAGGAGCCTTCTATCGAGAGGAATCGGTTGCGTGTAACGACAACGCGTTCTCGTTCGAATAGATCAGGCGTAATGATGACATTTGCAATTCCGGATTCATCTTCCAGAGAAAGGAAGACAAATCCCTTTGCCGTACCAGGACGCTGACGCGCGATGACGCAGCCTGCAATCTGGACGAATCGGTTGTTGGTGCAGAGTGCAAGATCTTCTGCAGAAAGAAAGCCCATACGCCTCAACTCGGCGCGATGGTATGTCATTGGATGTGGGCCGCAGGTGAGTCCACTACCGGAGTAATCTGCGGCAAGACGCTCATCCGTGGTCATTTTTCTCAATGGCGTAGAAAAATTGTCAGCTTGATTTGCGGTTGAATCTCGCAACAGTGGGCCAACCGGCCTGCCAGCCTGCTCCACCTGCCACAGCGCGTCGCGACGATGACTGACCTGGCCAATGGAATTCAGTGCGCCGATTTGCGCCAGTAATACAAGTTCTTTTCTATTCAATGCAGGGACTCGCCGCGTTAGATCATCTACAGTGCTGAAGGGTCCGTCGGAATTACGTGCAGCCAGTAATGCTTCGGCAGATGATTGTTTGAATCCTTTTGCGTAGTTAAGCCCTATGCGAATGGACAGGCCATTGTTGGGCTCGCGTTCGATAGAACATGGCCAATCGGATCGCTGCACACAGACGGGATGAACTCGCAATCCATGCCGCTGCGCATCTTTGACAAGCACGGCAGGCGAGTAGAAGCCCATGGGTTGGTTGTTGAGAAGTCCGCAGGTAAATGCTGCAAGATAATGAACCTTGAGATAAGCGGACGCGTAGGCGATAAGCGCGAAACTGGCAGCATGAGACTCGGGGAATCCATACATGGCGAACGACGAAATGCCCTGAACGATGCTGTCCTGCTCTTGCGGACCGATTCCATTCCGTGTCATACCGGAGCGGAGGCGGCCTTCAAGATCGCGCATCCTCTGCATGGAGCGCCGCATGCCCACAGCACGGCGCAGTTCTTCAGCTTCAGAGCCGGTAAAACTTGCAACAACCATCGCCATGCGCAACAACTGCTCCTGAAAGAGCGGTACACCCAGTGTTCGCTTCAGAACCGGCTCGAGCAACGGATGCGGATATGAGACGTCTTCCTGGCCCTGGCGCCGGCGCATGTAGGGGTGCATCATTTTGCCGACAATGGGACCGGGGCGAATTATGGCGACTTGCACGACGACATCGTAGAAGCATCTGGGCGCGTTATGAGGAAGGGAAGCCATCTGCGCGCGGCTTTCCACCTGAAACATGCCAACTGTATCGGCTTTGCAGAGCGTGTCGTAGACGAGCGGGTCCTCGGGTAAGGAAGCAAGGTCAACGTCGGTGCCATAGTGACGCGGAATCAGTTCGAGCGAATCTTTGAGTGTAGCCATCATGCCGAGTCCGAGTAAATCGACCTTGATGAGTCCGAGATCAGCGCAGTCTTCCTTGTCCCACGGCACAACGGTACGACCCGGCATCGACGCGCGTTCGATGGGGACGATGCGATTCAGCATTCCCGCACAAATTACCATTCCGCCAGAATGCTGTCCCAGATGACGCGGCAGGTTGTACATGCGCGTGCAGAGTTCAAGGTATTTCGCGATGCTGTGGTGGCGTACATCGAAGCCAGCCTGATCAAAGTGTTTCGCCATCGTGTCGTTGGCTCCACGCCACTCCCAATGGCCGACGAGGCCGGAGAGTTTGGAAAGTTGCAGATCATCGAATCCAAGCGCTTTCCCAACCTCGCGGGCTGAGGATCGGCCGCGGTACGTGATCACGTTCGCAGTCATCGCCGCACCTAACGAACCATAATGCTCGTAGATGTACTGGATGACACGTTCGCGATGATCCCCAGATGGAAGATCAAGATCGATGTCGGGCCATTCGCCTCTGCTCTCGCTGAGAAAACGCTCAAACAATAACTCCATTCCGATTGGGTCGACGGCAGTGATTTCGAGGGAATAGCATACGACCGAATTTGCGGCAGATCCTCGTCCCTGCACCAAAAAGCCATTGCGCTGGCAAAAACGGATGATGTCCCAGACGATGAGGAAGTAGCCCGCAAATCCGAGCTTGGCAATCAAATCAAGTTCATGTTGCGCTTGCTTACGCGCTCTCACGATGAGATTTTGCTTGAGTTGCGAAGCATAGCGTTTGCGTATGCCTTCTTCGACACGCCGGGATAGAAAACTATCCATTGTGTCACCGTCTGGCACTGGATATTGCGGAAACTCGTAGCCCAGATTGTTCAGTGTGAATTCGAGGCGTTCACTCACCATGTGTGTATTGGTGATTGCTTCTGGAATATCGCGAAAAAGGTCGGACATTTCACGAGCAGAGCGCAGGTGACACAAGGAGTTTTTGCTTAGAAGCCGTCCGGCATTGTGGACAGTGGTGTGGTGTCGTATGGCAGTAAATATATCGAGGAGTTCGCGATCGACTTGTTTGGCGCAGCGCACGCCATTGGTTGCAATGATCGGTAGACCTAGGCGAGAAGCAATGTTGAGTAGTGTGGCGTTACGGTATTCTTCTTCGCGTTCGCGGTGGCGCTGGAGTTCGACATATACATTGCTGCGCCCGAAAATGGAGGTAAGTCGATCGAGCGCTTTTTGCGCACCAGCGTCCCCCCCGCGATTGAGAGCTGCGGCGAGTGGGCCTTCTTCACCACCCGTCAGACAGATCAGGCCTGGTGAAAATTCTTCGAGATCCTCGAAGGTTGCTGCGCCCTCCGCCTTGGTAGACTGGCGCATCTTGAAACGTGTAATCAACTGGCAGAGGTTCTGATATCCGACTTGGGATGAGCAAAGCAGAACGATGCGAGGCGGTTCATCCGGATGCTGGTGCGGAAGCCACTCGGGAGGAACCACCTTGTTGCCAAACGATGAGACGGAAATCTCTGCGCCTATGTGCGCCTTTACATTGTTGTGCTTTGCCGAGGTATGGAAACGCGCAGCACCGTAGAGGCCATTTCTGTCGGCCATCGCTATTGCAGGCATGTCCAGTTCGACCGCGCGTTCAATGAAGGATTCTGGTTCGGATGAGCCGGCGAGGAAACTGAATGCGCTCGAAGCATGGAGTTCTATATATGCTTCGGAGTCGGTGGATGCAGTCGTATTGCAAATGGTTATGCCATTGCCGTTAGTCATACATTGCATCCAGTAGCCACGTATCTTTCAAGTTGTCATGGACGATGAGGCAGCCAATGGTCTCACCAATACTGTTCGCAGCAATTACGTCCCACTCTTCCATATCCCATTTGTCGACGGACCACCAGCAACCACTGGTATGCCATGGGCCATAGGCAAACTGCACATCGTATCGATCTGCTCCGTCTCGGAATGAAGCCAGCTTGTGATGATGGATCTGCATGCGAAGAGGTCGAGGCGGACGCATGCGCCGTAGCGAAATGCGAACTGAAGGGTCACGGCGAAGAGATGACTGGCTTTGTAGGGAGAAGGTCTTCATTTCGAAGCTTCCATTGCGATGCGTGTCGTTCAGGACAGCAGACCCAACATGGTCATCTCCAACCAACGCTTTTAGTCGTGCGAGAGTGACGTCGAGACGGGAAGGCTCAGGCGTCTGTGGCGCAAATAGGCCCAACTGCACTTTGCTTTGTTGTCCAGCTTCCGCGGTCAATTCAAGAGAAGTTATGGCAGCCTGCGGTGGGTGTGCTGCTATCTCAAGCTGAAGCAGTTTCAGCAGGAACTTGCGGTCGCTGGATGGGATAGCAGGCCGAATCAAACGTTTGTAGGTTAGCTGTTTTTCAAGGCATATCTGAACGGTGATCATTGCCAATGACAATGCTCTTGAGCCTGCGCGCGATACAAGATTATTGATCATGTTTGCGGCGATGAAGAGCAAGGAATCGAGTTGATCTACGCTGGTTTCGAATTGGACGTACTCTTTTAGTTCGAACCCGGCTTCGATGGGCTGGAATGTATGTTCAGCTATGCCGCGCGCGAGTAGAAGCCAAAACTTCGCCTGTTGGCCGACACGCGTAATGAGTTTTATTTCCGGCATTTCGGCCAGCTCGCGGAATGTGTTGATTCCCCAAAGCACAAATGTTTCGTAGTGCGCGTCGTCGAGTCGTAATGCCTCAATTGGAATCGTGGCAAGCGATGCCGCTTCCTCGCCTTCAGGAATGACGGTTATGCCTCGTGTGAATTCAGCCTTGATGCGTGCGGTATCGAAATTATTGCTCACGGCAACCGATGCGCGAAATCCCGCAGAGACAATTGCTGTACGCAGGTGTTGAGCCAATGTTGCTGGCGGCCCGAACAAGCGTTCTGTACCAGTTATGTCGAGTACGAATCCACAGGAGTTTTCAGCAGGAGTTTCTTCGATGCGAGGGGAAAAGTGGGATACGCATTCAAAAAGGACTGCTCTGGCAGCACACTCAGTTTCGATGGAGCGCGACAGCACATATACGTCGCTAAGTTCTTCGACTTCGAGGCGTGACATGCCAGGTGCTATTCCACGCTTTCTGGCCTGCAGATTATGTGAGCAGACTCGCTCCTGTGGTACAACACCATCGAGCAGGGCAACAGGCTTTGCGCGTAGATCTGGTCTCAGGCGCAGGATCGCCTGGGCAGGAAACTCCGCTGCATGAATTGCGGCATAAAGCGAGTTGGATTGATGCATCATGCGCGCTTATCGGAGTTCCCGGTTGCTGGCGTAGTCCAGGTGGAAGCCGGTTGTTTGCGAGTGATGTTTGCGAGTGGCGAGAAACGCATGCGACTACGCCAAGTACTGTAGTTAAAGTTACGAATCACGGCACCGGCAGCAACATCGATGTGATCGGGCTGGCACTCGAGAACGACGGCGGCGCTGGACTGCGCGTAAGCTGCTTTGCCCAGGACGATCAGGCTGCAGCGGGTCCGCTCTGCTGCTTGCCGAAAACGGAACCATGTTGCCAGTGGAATGCGACGGCCATGTTCGATGGCTTCATCTGCCAGGTCGAGAACGATTGCTGCGAAGCCGCCAGCCTGCAAGAGCAGATCTGTGGCGCGTACCGCATGGTCAAGTCGGGTCCAAGGTTTCTCTTTAAACTGCTTATTGCCCGATGCAGTAAATTGAACTGCAGGGGAAGGCTTGTCGAAGAGCGCATTTCTGCACCGGACCCAGAGCAGATGCTTTAGACTCACGCCATTTGCCGCTGCGGATTCCGGATCGAATGTATCGTTAGCGTCGATCAATGAACAGGCACTACCCTCCTGCGTGCGACGAGCGAGAAATGCCAGGGTGATGGTGGTACGTCCTGAGCATGCGGGTCCGGTGATCTCACTGATCGCACCTATCGGTAAACCGCCGTCGAGCAGTTCGTCGATTGGGCCGATGCCGGTGGCCGCCACTTCGCATACTGATCGCGCAGCAGGCGTAAGTACAGAGGGGTAACGATGCTGGAAATCGCTCTCGATCTGTTGGCGTAGTGCGGCAGAGGAAGGCATGGCAGGGAGGTTATATTCGCCTTTTATTCGCCTATAGAATCACGTAAATATGATGTTGATGTCAACCATATATCTGTGGGAATCGGCAAAAAAAGAGTAGACCTTGATCGCATTAAGCTATTCAACAACTAATGTGTTTGCACGGGCATATGGCGGATTTATAAACTCAATTCTTGGCTATTTATAGGCTCCAAATGGGCTGTAAAGTGGCGAAGGAATGGAGCCCCGTACGTCAGCCGCATGCCCCTGATCCGATCACGATTCCGGTAGACCTCGATAATCACCTCGACAAGATAATCAACGTGACTTTGGGTATAAACGCGACGCGGCATCGCGAGACGCACGAGGTCCATTTGCGCAGCCGCGGCAAACATCAAAGTACCGATCTCAACGGAACGAATGCCTCCTTCCAGGTACAGCTCAGCGGCCAACGCGACACCCGGAAACTGATCAATCGGGACGTGAGGCAGGAAGGCCCGAGCATCGATATAAATTGCGTGCCCACCCGGCGGCTGGACGATGGGAACGCCCGCTTCGGCGATGTGATTGCCGAGGTATCCTGTCGATGCAATCCGGTAGCGCAGATAATCCTCCTGCAACGCTTCCTGGATTCCGACGGCGATTGCTTCGAGATCGCGCCCGGCGAGGCCTCCGTATGTTGGATAGCCCTCGGTCAATATCAATAGATCTTTTTCTCGCTGTGCGAGCAGATCATTATTTGTGCACAGGAATCCGCCAATATTAGCCATGCCGTCCTTCTTGGCCGACATGGTGCAGCCGTCTCCATAACGGAACATCTCCTGCGCGATCTCTTTCGGAGTTTTATCGGCATAGCCCGGTTCCCGCAGCTTGATAAACCATGCATTCTCGGCGAAGCGGCATGCGTCAAAATAAAGTGGGATTTCATGACGTTTGCAGACGGCGCTGACTTGGCGCACGTTTTCCATCGACACAGGCTGGCCGCCACCTGAATTGTTGGTTACGGTGAGCATCACGAGGGGAATGCGCTCGCGGCCAACACGCGCGATCAAAGATTCAAGCGCAGCTACATCCATGTTGCCTTTAAAGGGATATTGCAACGACGGCAGGCGACCCTCGGGGATGAGAAGATCCACAGCTTCGGCCCCCACGAACTCCACATTGGCACGAGTAGTATCAAAGTGCGTGTTATTAGGAACGACGTCGCCTTTCTTGCATGTAACTCCAAACAGAATGCGTTCAGCCGCACGACCCTGATGTGTGGGAATGATGTGCGTATACCCAACGATTTCGTGGATCGAGTTGCGAAAGCGATCGTAGCTTCGGCTTCCGGCATAGCTCTCATCGCCCTCCATGATGGCGGCCCATTGATGCGTGGACATGGCGCCTGTCCCGGAGTCTGTGAGCAGATCGATGAGTACGTCGTCCGCAGGTAACAGAAACAGGTTGTAATGCGCGGCTTTGAGAAGTTCTTCGCGCTGGGCACGGGTAGTCCAGCGGATAGGCTCGACGCTCTTGATGCGAAATGGCTCGATGATGGTTCTTACCGGCATGTCACGCCCCAGTCGTTCGGTAGTATAGGTGGTTGCGCAAGTGCAATGCCAAAAATGCTTCCGCGCTTGCAAGTGACTAGTCTATTCGCCGAAGGGGAAAGGGCCCTAATGAAGTTGCATAGAATTGTGGTTCTTCTGTTACTGATGGTTGTTATTGCCGCCGATATCGGAAGTGCGCAAACCGCCCCCAATGGCAAAGCGCAACCAACAGCCATGCCGGTCAATCCCAATGCAACACCAGAAGCGCGGGAACTTGTGCGGGAGATCGATCAGATTTCAGGACATGCCACGTTGACCGGTCAGCATAACTTCCCCAACCATGTCTCAAGGTGGTCCGATCGTGTCTACGATCTAACAGGCAAATTCCCCGCAATTTTCGGGCAGGATTTTGGATTTTCCGGTGGAGAGGACAAAGACTCCGTTGAAGGTCGGCCATCGATGGTGGAGGAGGCGATCCGTCAGTATCGCAACGGCGCGATCATCGCGCTCACATGGCACGCGGTGAGGCCAACCGACGACGAACCTGTAACTTTTAGAGACAGTGTACAGGGGCATCTGACCGATTTCGAATGGGGCGAACTGCTCACGCCGGGCACTGACATCTACAACCGGTGGATTGAGCAGGTGGATGTGATTGCTGGCTACCTGGAACAATTGCAGGCAGCCGGTGTTCCGGTGCTATTCAGGCCTTACCACGAGATGAATGGTAATTGGTTCTGGTGGGGAGGAAGACCGGGCGAGCATGGATCGGCAGCGCTCTACAGGCAGCTCTATGACCGATTCGTGAACGTGCATCACTTGAACAATCTTGTCTGGGTGTGGAACGTGAACAGTCCCGGAGGCAATGCGGGGCCGATCGAAGCATATTATCCGGGTGCGAAGTACGCGGACATCGTCACCATGGATATCTACGGCAAGTTTGAGCAGAGCTACTACGCCAGCATGCTTGCGCTGGCCGATGACAAGCCGATTGCGCTGGCCGAGGTGGGAGCAATGCCATCGCTCGATGTACTTGCGCAACAACCGCGCTGGGCGTACTTCATGATGTGGAGCGGTATGGGCGAAACAGTTAATTCGCCGGAGCAGCTGCAGGCGATGTTCCATTCGCCAAAAATTCTCAATCGAGGCGATGCACCGTTCCTTGCGAAGGCGGCACTAGCTGCGGGAGGTGCAGAGCCGGCCACGCCGGATGCCTCAGTGGAATTGAAGTCGCTTTTGCAGACTTTGAGGATAACCGCACCTGTACACGTGCTCAGCGGGCAGCAGGTTGATGCAGCAAGTTCCGCATTGGGCATTGACGCGGTGTTTCGCGCAATTGGTAAGCATCCGGCAATCCTGAATGAGGATCTCGACACGCGATCCGTTGTCGCTCCGTCCGCGAAAGTGGTTGTTGATGACGCGATCAAGCGGGATGCGCAGAATACAATTGTGAGCCTGCGCTGGTTTGCGCCGAGCCCTGTGGACGTCGACACCGCAGGACAGGACACACGCAATCGCCTGCTGACTGACTACGAGTGGAAGGAACTGCTGACGCCCAGCTCCCATCTCAACCAGCGCTGGTGCGAGCAAGTAGACGCACTTGCGGAAGCGCTGAAGCCTCTCGCGGCGAAACGAGTTGCTGTTTTGTGGGCGCCGTATCCCGAGCCGAATGGGAAAAAATACTGGTGGAGCAATCGGCCCGGCATGCATGGAAGCGCTGCACTCTATCGCATGCTCTTCGACCGGCTCGTGCATCATCACCATCTGACGAATCTCGTGTGGGTTTGGGAAGCTGCTCTGGCGGGCTTTGGGCCGAATGCTGCGGCGGGTGCATACAGCCAATTCTTTCCCGGATTACTTTATGTGGATGCGTTGGCGCTCGACGTTGCAAACCCGGAGTCTCGATTCCGCACTGATGTCTTCCTGCACTCGGTAGGCGTCGGAAAGCCAATCGGATTGTTTATCGACGGTAAGACTCCTGACGCCACCTTCTTTGCAAACGAAACGGGATGGGCGTGGTTTGTGCTTGGTTCTCAAGCCGCGGGGAAGGGAATTGGGGCAGGTTCGACCGATCAAAGCGCGCAGGCGATTACTGCCTTATATGCCGATCCGCGCGTCGTTTCTCGTTGACCACCTCTGAATGACGCGGACCAACGGAGGTGCAGTGTACGATCGATTGTTTACTCGCCTGCGGCGAGGTTGCGGAGACGAGCGCTCACATTCCAGAATGCGCGTCCATCGTGGTAAGCGGCTTTCCAAATTGATCCTTTGTCCTCCGTGACGGGCGTGCCATCGGCGTTGGTCAGGTTGTAGTCGCCGTGATACTGTTCGTCGATGGTGTGATTCCGAATGAAAGCCCATTGATCGAGGAATCGCTGGAAGTACACACCGTCCTGTTTACCGTAGCGCTCGTGCATCATCAGCAGAGCGTTCAGGCCTTCCGCCTGTACCCACCATTCCTTCATGGTGTCTTCGGGTTTGCCGAAGGTGGTGCCTTCACGAAAAAAGCCGCCATTCTTCTGATCCCACCCGTAGGCGAGAGCGTGATCGACAAGCATCCGGGCCATTCGTTCGGTCTTTTCGCTGGCCTTCCGGTGAAGAACTTCGTCAGTCTCAAGCATCAGGTAAGCGGTTTCAACGTCATGCCCATAGGAATCGTGGTCGGGGATGGGCTGCCAGGCATTTGTGAAATAGAGGTTCATCGCGCCAGGTTCAACGCAGATCCTGTCACGGACGATGGCAAGCAACTCCTCGAGACGCGAACGCAAAACTGGATCTGGCCAGACTTCGTAGAGTTGGGTGAACGCTTCAAGCAGATGAATATGAGTGTTCATCGATTTGTAGTTAATGGGGCCGATAGAGTTGGTCGCCACAGTGCCGTCAGGGACTTTCGGCACGATTGGCGTTCCGTCGCGCGAGAGCCACTCAAAATACCCGCCATTTACCCGATCATGAGCGTGCAGATCGGCCCAAAGAAAGCCGCTTTTGGCAAACTCTAGCGCCTTTGGATCACCGGTTGCCTGATAGGCTGCAGCAGCTCCGTAGATGCAGAAGCCGATGCCGTAGAGTTCCTTTTCGTCGCCAAAGACAGAAGTGATTTTGCCCTCGTCGTCCAACCCCCAGAAGAAGCCGCCGTATTGTTTGTCCCACATCACGTCTGCGAGAAAATCGACGCCGTGACGGACAATCGGGATGAATTGATCTTTGAGTGCAGGCTCGCGCAGAACGACTTGTGCAGCGACCCACGTCATGCGCCCCTGGAATACGGAGAATTTGCCGTCACTCGGCAGCTCCTTCCAGTTGCGTGCAAAGTGCGAATGAAAGCCGCCGTGCTTGTAATCGACTGAGCGGGGAAACCAAACCTGGAGCACGTCCGTGTGCAGCGTTTTATCCACTTCCGTGGCCAGCCTGAGATAGTTTTCCTTTGTTGGCTGGGTTCCAGTCGAGACAGACTGTGCGGGCAACCGCGGGGCGGCGCACAAACACGCAAGGCATATCACCAGCGGAGCGAGATGTTTCATTCGACGGAGTCGACTCCTCGCGCGAATGCTACCACAGACAATCTGCAGGCCCGGCGTCCAGTCAAATTCCACTCGCCTCGGATACCGTTCTGATGGCGACGGAAGTTCCATTTGCTCATTACCAATGAGTATCTTTTGGGAACTATCGTGTGCTGATTATCTAGTCCACAATTCTGCTAATCTAAACGTGTACGGTATTGCACTGCGGTCGGCAGCCTCCCTGGAAAAGAGAAAAATGGGCTCCCAGAAGCTTTGCGCCTGCGATCGGACAAGTAACAGTCTGATGAGCACAAATATTAATCTAGTCGATACCGTTCAGCAGCCCCTCGCAACGATTGTTAAAGATATCTCCGAGATCACGCACGATGGACTTTGGTTGAATCCATTCCGAGGGATCCCCAGAGGCCGGGGTCTCTCTCGATTTGATGTGGTCTATCTTGACGAGAAGTGCCGAGTCCTGCAGTACATAGAAAACTATGCGGAAGTTGAGTTTGCACCAATTGGCAAGGATGCCGCCAGTGCGCTCGTTCTTCCTGCACATTCCCTCGCTTTGTCTCGCATTCAACAAGGGGATCAGTTTCGGATCTGCGGAGGAAGCGAAGCTCTCGCTGGTTTTGATGACGAGTCACTTCACGTTGACGACGGGGGAGCACTAAAATGCCGGACACGGTACCAGCTTCTTAGACCGCAGACGAAGAGACTTGCGCAGGAAGGAGAGGCGGAAAGAGCTCTACGCGTCGAAGGTGAAGAAAAGCCCTCTCTAAAAATCCGGTTTCTGCGCTGGCTGTTTCCTGCTCCTGGTGATCGCCGCCGGGGCGAACGAATGCCTGCACCGGATCTAATCGCCTACTACTGGACAGGAGGTGCGCCGCAGGCTTACCAGATTGGCAACGTTAGTCAAAGCGGCTTATATATGCTCACGGAGGAGCGTTGGCTGCCGGGAACGCGCATTGTGATGACTTTACAGAAGGGAGACAGGAGCGACGCAACGTCAGAAGACATTCACCAGGTGGAATCAGAGGTCATTCGCTGGGGTTTAGATGGCGTGGGATGCGCATTTGTCGAGTCGGGATTCGTAGACCTGAATAGCGGCGAAGTGGTGGAGAATCAAAAGTTCGACCGAGAGGCATTTGAGCATTTTCTTTGCCGAGTGCAGCGTCCAGCTTCTGATGTTGAGCCATCCAACGTCCCTTAGTGATAGAAAACGCACTTCTCAAAATGCCGCGTCTGCCACGACAATTCAGAATCTTCGGAATCGAAACCGCTCGATGTGCTCAGTATCTATCCAAGCCTCGAGTTTGAGGGTTCTTTTGACTACTGACAGTCTTCCCGACGCATCGCCCTCCAGGGTTGCCAAACCGAGCTCAACGGCTTCCGCGTAAGCGTAGTTTACTTCCCGGTATTTTTTTCGCCATTTATAAAAGGAATCGACCGCACGAACCTCCATCTCAAACCCAACTTCACACGGTCTGATTTTGGGAACCACTCTCATCCGGGTCATAACCCAAGCTAACATTTTGTTGCCCGGAATGCCCCGGTCGTCCCATCTGGAGGCTCATACGCGGCTCGTGAATGAGCGGATCCTTCGCACGAACCTTTGATGCTGTGCGCTGGGCTAATGAGGTTGGCCTGCCGGTTCAAATCAACACAACGTTGAGCCGCAGGAATATCAACGAGATTGACGCCATTGTCGCGTTGATGGAGAAGCTGAAGATCACACTTTGAATTGTGTTCTTTGTTGTTCCGAGGGGCCGTGGGAAGCTGGATGATCTCCTCAGTGCGGACGAATTTGAATCGGCATTTGCAAAGGTCTACAGTCTATCCAAAACAGCGAGCTTCGATATCAAAACGACGGAAGCCCAGCATTACCGGCGCTTTCTCTTACAGCAACGAGTCGCTGAACGAAAATGTGGAATCGAAGCCACTTCACCGCACGAGCGAGCCGCCGATGCGATTGGGCGCACACCGCGAGGACTCAACGACGGAAGGGATTCGTCTTCATCTCGCACAAAGGCGAAGTCTTCCCAAGCGGATTTCTTTCCCTTGGCGGCAGGTAGTATCCGGGAGCAGGAATTGGCAACCACTATCGTGCGTCGCCATTGCTCCGCGATCTGCGCGACACGTAGAAGCTCAAAGGAAAGTGCGGCTCCTGCGAGTTCAAAGAAATCTGCGGAGGATCGCGTACCCGCGCGTATGCTCTGACTGGAAACCCGCCCGCTGAAGAGGAGCCCTGCTGCTCGCACATTTCAAAGGCTACGGCCCGTCGCCGCAATTAAAGACAGCAACGACACTTCATGTTCTTCAGGGCGCTTGAGATTTGCAAACGCCGAGTGAAGGACAATGATTGAAGTACCGAATTAGTGGAGTCCGTTATGGCAATTCAGATTGGCGGAAAGCACGATAGCGGTTTCGATGATCCGATCGGCATGTTGAAGGATTGCCACAGAAGGATCGAGAGTTTCTTGGGCATTCTTTGTGTCGTGATTGATCGAGCACAAGGCAGAAAACTTACCGACGAGGAACGCGAGGCGGTCAATACTGCGCTTCAGTACTTCCGCACTGGCGGACAACGCCACACGGCGGATGAGGAAGAATCACTCTTTCCCCGACTGCGAAAGTCCGACGCGAAATCCTTCAAGGAGATAGACCGGCTCGAAAATGATCATCATGAGTCAAATGATCTGCATGGATCGGTCGAGCGGCTGTACTCAACTTGGATTGAATCCGGCGCACTGGGAGCGGAGGACACCCGACGGTTGCACGCCGAGACTGGGCGACTCAGGAAACTCTATGCCGACCACATCCAAGTCGAGGAAACGGTCGTTTTCGCTCGGGCCATCGAGGTGTTGGACAGCCACGCCATTGCGGCAATCGGCACTGAGTTTCGATTTCGGCGGAAGTAGTCTGCGCAGCGCCAACCTCGCATTGACTGGTCGTGCAGACTACCATTGAATCTCGCAACTACGAGTCTTGGCGTCGCCTTTTGCTCGTTTCTTCCTGTCCGCGCAAACGAACGCATCATGTCCAACGCGCTCGTTGACGATGACGCATTTCACATGGACGAATAGTCCGGTACTCGTCGACATGGCTTCCAACGCGAGCTCCAGCTTAGTAAGGCCCTTCTCTCGGTTTTCGGATAGGTGGAACGAACACATCTGTAGACAGGGTCCGACAGACCATGCCTATTACTTGGACCGATGTCGCGTTTTGGGCGACTGGGCGGAGACGGCTAGAACCTGGCTGAGTATCGGTAATCTGAAATCGTCGGAAAGGTCGTGCGCATCACTATCGTCACGAGCTGGAGGCAAATCCGCCGCCGATCTCAGATCGAGTTCGGCCAGACTCTGCGCATAAAGCATTTGCTGATTACGGTGAGACTCCGCCTAAGGATTGAGTTAGCTACCGATCGACCGATGGAAGACAGGATATCGACTTAGCCACTACCGTTCATCCGTGCAGCCCTCCACGCGATTTCTTCCCCTGAACTTGAGTAGAGCACTGCTCCTGGTGATCCCCGCCAGCATTTTCTAACTCATGGACTCTGACGATGCGGAATGTTTTGTGCTGCATACGTCAGAGCCATCAATGTCGACAGGTTCCAAGCGAACCACGACGTCACTCTGTTGTAGTGCTAAGTCTTTTGGGAGAGGCCGAAAACCACATGAACATGATTCGCAATGTGCTGGCATTCATGGCACTTTCTTGCATTAGTCTATCTGCGCAACAGATCACCGGAAACATTAGCGGAACAGTTACTGATCCAAGCGGCGCTGTCATTCGGGGCGCCGCGGTTACTGCCCGGCAGGCGGAGACTGGTCTGTCGCGCGTGACAACCACCGATCGCAACGGTAATTACATCCTTCTTGAACTCCCGGTCGGACACTACCGCCTGCAAGTCTCGGCGAATGGATTTCAGGAGCATGTGCAGGATGGCATCACGCTCAACGTGAACGAGACAGCTTCGGTCTCGGCGCATCTCGCGGTTGGATCGGAAAAGCAGCAGGTGGTAGTGAGCGCCGATGCCGCACTGATTGAGCCAACCGTAACCAGCATGGGCAAAGTAGTACAACAGCAGGAGCTGGAGGATCTGCCCCTGAATGGACGCAACTTCTCGCAACTTGGCCTGTTACAGCCTGGAGTAGTTCCCCTGACGCCTGGGATAGCCGAAGCGGGTGGGGGGCTGCGCGACGGACAGGCTTATTCGGTCAATGGCCAGCGACCCGAATCGAACAACTTTCTCATAGACGGCGCGAACAACTTCAACGGCGTTGACGGTGGATTCGTCCTTAAGCCGCCGGTGGACGCGATCAGCGAGTTTCGCATCATCACGCACAGCGCGAATGCCGAGTTCGGAGGCTCCCTGGGATCGACGACGAACATCATCACGCGATCGGGCACAAACCGGCTTCACGGGACATTATGGGAGTTCCTGCGCAACGACGTATTCGATGCGAACAACTATTTCGCGCCGGAACAGGAGCCGCTGAAGCAAAACCAGTTTGGCGCAGCCGCCGGTGGACCGATCAGAAGGGACAAAACGTTCATTTTTGGCTTCTATGAAGGCTTTCGCAATCACCAGGGCGTTTCAGCGCTCACCACAGTGCCATCGGTGAAGCAGCGCATCGGCGACTTCTCCGAACTGTGCCCGGAAGGCTTCACGGAGGGGTTCTGCAACAACCCGGCGAACCAGCTCTTTAACGTCTTTGCCAACGCACCGTACCCGAATAACCAGGTGCCGTCGCAGCAGTTCAACCAGATTTCACTCAACCTGCTGCCCTTCTTCCCGCTTCCCAACGCCGGAACGAATCTGTTCTCCACAACGCAAATCTTAACCAATGATACCGATCAGTTCGGCATCAAGGTCGACCAATACCTCGCTCCACACGACACGCTGAGCTTCCGTTACATGTTTAACCAGCTCTCCCAGGTCGATCCGTTATCGCCGGGCGGCGCCAGCGTGCCGGGCTTTCCAGTGGGCGAAGATCAGCGCGCGCAGAATTTTGTCGCAGAAGATACCCACACTTTTTCGCCGACCGTCATCGCTGTGGGACGATTCTCGTTTCTGCGCAACAAGCTGCTCTTCGGCCAGCATGAGAATCATGAGCCGCCGTCAAGCCTTGGATTCCAATACGAGCCGAGTCTCGATGTCGCCACTGGACCGCCATTCATCCAGGTGAGTGGCTACACCCTGGTTGGTGATCCGATCACCGGCCCGCGCAACACCTACGAAAACGTCTTCGATTACTCCGGATCGCTGACCTGGGTGCGTGGCAAGCACACGCTGAAATTTGGCGGCGGATACCAATATCAACAAATCAACGTGCTGCAAGGGATCGCAACCAACGGGTTTTTCGTATTCGCGCCATTCCCGGTGACGGACGCATTCGCCAGCTTCCTCACCGGGCAGCCGGTCGTCTTCCTGCAAGGTATCGGCGATTTTTCGCGCCACATTCGTGGCAACAATGCAAACGCGTACGTGCAGGATACATACAAGGTGGCCCCGCGATTCACAATCAATGCAGGACTGCGCTACGAGTTGCCCGTGCCATACACCGAAACTCACAACATGGTATCGCTGTTTGAGCCGGGAAAGCAGTCCACGGTCATGCCGAATGCTCCGGCGGGGCTGCTGTATCCGGGCGATTCCGGGGTCTCTGCGGGCCTGATCCCCACCGACTACAAGGCGTTTGCGCCGCGCTTTGGTATCGCCTTTGATCCGCGTGGTGATGGCAAAACGCTGGTCACCGCGAACTATGGCATCTTTTATGAGCCTTACTACACCGGACAGGGCGGCCCTCTGCAGGCGCCGATCAGTGCGCCTCCGTTTCTGGGGACGCCACAGGTGAGCCTGCCGAGCTTCGCGGATCCGTTTAACGGCAATCCTCCAGCCCCAGGGACATTTTCCAAACCACTTACGAATCTGACCCTGGCGCCGAGGTTGTCACTTCCTTACACGCAGGATTGGGACTTGAACCTGCAGCAGTCGTTCGCGAATGATTGGCTGTTCGAGGTCGGATACGTGGGCACCAAGGGCACACGCCTCCCGCGCTTTATCGAAGCGAACCCAGCCGTATTCGTTCCTGGGTACGTGGACGGCCAGCCAATTTCGAATTCCAGCAATGCCGATCAGCGGCGGCTCTATTCCGGCTGCACGCTGGCCGATTCGCCGAGCAGTTGCCAGTATTCATCCACCGGCGAGATCGCGGGCATCGCCAATTCGTCGTACAACGCGTTGGAAACGTCGCTGCGCAAGCGGTTCAGCCATGGGATGTCCTTCCTCTTGTCATACACATGGTCGAAGGATATCGACGATGTGTCGTCATTCAACATAACCGGATCGGAGGCAAAGCCGGTTGCGGGCGAAAACGACCTCGCCCAGAATCCCTTCGATCTCGCGGCAGAGCGTGGGCCATCGCTCTTCGACGCGCGCAATCGATTCGTTGCGAGCTATGTATGGATGCTCCCGTTCTGGAACCATCCTCAGACCTGGTACCAGTCAGCGTTGGGCGGTTGGCAGTTGGATGGCATTGCCACGTTGATGAGTGGCACGCCGTTCACCGTCTTCGACTCGAATGACGTTGCGGCGCAAGGCAGCGCGCCGGAGATCACCGGCTTCTCCGCTCAGAGACCCAATCTTATTGGCAACCCGAACAACGGGCCCCGTGCGGTTGGCGCGTGGCTGAATACCAGCGCCTACCAACGACTCGATCCCGTCGCCAACGCTGGACAGTTTGGCACCGAAGGCCGCAACGTGAATATCGGTCCGGCTTTTGCCAACTGGGACTTCGCCACCCTTAAGAACTTCAGAATTACCGAATCTACGCATCTCCAGTTCCGCGCAGAGCTGTTTAACATCCTGAACCGCACGAACTTCTTTTTGCCCGACTGCGACATCAGTTCGCCGACATTCAACCATATCCTTGAGGCGGGCGCTCCGCGCCAGGTGCAGTTTGCGTTGAAGTTCATGTTTTAGCTGATGATTCGGTGCGCACACGAGTGGAGACTCCAGCTATGAGTTCAGAATTGTCATCCGATGTTCCGCAACCGGAGGCGCTCGTACAGCGCCGAGTGGCGCCATCGTCCACCAATCTGTCTCTGGTGGATGAACGCACAGCAAATGAGGAGGTTCGGGCATTGTTCGCGCAGTATCGTGAGCGCTTTGCCCGAAGCGAGCTTCCCGGTATCCTGCTGTGCTTTGCCACCCACCCTGCGCTTCTCAAAGGCATGATGCAGATCGCTGAAGGACTGCTGTTCGGGGATAGCCTACTGAGCCGGCGACACAAGGAAATGATCGCCACCTTTCTGTCGCAACAGAACGCGTGTCCATACTGCGCCGATAGTCACGCCGCTTTGCTCGGAGCGCAGGGCGGATCACCGGAAGTGATTTGCGCTCTGCAGCAAGGTGATCTCAATGCTCCACTGTTCTCAAACGCGGAACTGGCGCTGCTGAAGTTCGCTGGCAAAGTAAACGCAAATTCCTCTACCGTCATCCGCGCGGATGTGGAAACCATGATGCACGCGGGCTGGATGGAGGCGCAAGTGGAGGAAACAGTTCATATCGCAGCTCTTTTCGCCTCCTTCAACCGCATTGCCAACGGCTTCGGACTGCCTTCGCCGTATCAGGGTGGCTTGCCAGGCCGGATATGAGAGCGAATCCCCATCGTTTAGATGAAGAGATCACAATTCAATACCCTGGCTGGGGCGTACTTGCGGCCGCATTCACTGGCGTGATGGTAAGCTTTGCACCGATCGTTCCATACACGTTTAGCTTGTTCCTCGATCCGTTGCATGCAGCCTTTGGCTGGAAGCGTGAGGCGATGGGCGGTGCATTCGCACTGGCTGCCATTACGGTTGCACTCGTCTCGCCTCTCATTGGCCTTTTGCTGGATCGATTTCCCCCGCGCCGCATCATCCTTCCCGGCATTCTGGTTTTCGCCTTCGGGCTGGCCGCCCTCAGCCGGTTGACCCCGCATATCGTTCAGTTCTACGTCACATTTTTTGTGATCGGGCTAGTTGCAAACGCCACAGCACAATTTGCGTATACGCGCACGGTCCTTACGTGGTTCACAACCCACCGAGGCTTTGCCCTGGCCCTGCTGCTTAGCGGAAGCGGCATTGGCTCCATCCTGATTCCGCCGCTCACTGAGTGGATGATCGAGCATCACGGATGGCGCAGCGCATTTCTGCTTTTGGGTGGCATCGCGCTTCTGGGCTTTCCACTCACCGCTATGCTGGTGCGCAATCGCCCAGAAGCGTCGATCGTTCGTTCAGATCATCGCGCCGCCACGGGCATGACAGTTGCGGCTGCGCTGCGAACCGCGGCCTTCTGGATACTGGCCTTTATCACCATCCTCTCAGCGTTCAGCGAAAACGGCCTGGTGACCAACCTTGTTCCCATACTGACTCAGCACGGTGTGCTTGCTGCCACTGCGGCTCTTGCTTTGTCGGTCCGCGGTGGAGCAGGCATTATTGGCCGCCTCGGCATCGGATTCGCAATCGATCGCTTCTCTCCAGAACGGATTCAGTCTCTCGTTCTTGCCTTGTCGGCTGCGGGCATGCTGATCCTTGCTTTCGCCGGTAGCGGATGGATGACTCTGTTGGGTGCGGCAGTCCTTGGCGTGGGGCTGGGAAGCGAGGCCGATGTGGGACCCTACCTGCTCGCGCGCTACTTCGGCCGCAGGCATTTCTCCGTATTGTACGGCCTTACTTGGACGGCTTATGCCATCGGCGGTGCCACCGGTCCGCTCTGGATCGGGCACATGTATGACCGTGCCGGCGCTTATCTGCCGCGGTTTGTCGTCTATCTTGCGGCTGTGGCATTTGGAGCAGTGATTCTCAGCTTCTTCCTCGGATCCGATCAAGAAAGCATCACGTCCGAGAAGGAGATAACCACGAACGCGAGCGTCCAGCTAGAAGGCTAACAACGGTAAGCATGCTCTATGGAGCGAAAGATAAAGTCCACAACGAAGCTGTCGTCCTACAGTCACTGCATCAGCCGAAATGCGTGATCCCGGCATCGCCTATCCTGGTGAAACGCCGATACGAGGTCACTGCAGAGACTATCTCCATGCATGATCGCGTCGGTTGCGCGTAATGGCTTTTTGTGGATTCTCAGACGCCACCCTTATGCCATGTGAACTCTGTCTGGAGTATGCCCGGGCATGCCGGAAGGTACGAAGACTCGGGCTGACGTTAACGGCGTCGGCTAAGTTCGTCCGATTTCTGTTGGACCAGTGTGCGGTACCCCAGGGGATAGAGCCCAGAGTTCGTTTATCCTGCTCCTCACGCACGAAGAGATTGGCGAGTGCATCGGCGTCTCCCGCGAAACAGTCACACGCCTTTTCAGCGACTCCAAATGCAGGGAATTACTGGAATCCCGCGGAACGACTTTGATCATCTCCGATCGCAGAGCCTTGGAAGTTTAAGATTGCTGATTCGAATCGAATAATTGTCGTGATCTTTTGCAGGCAATTTCCAACCCTCGGAGCACAATAGTCGAGTAGTCGAAATCATGATCAGGGGAGCAAGAAGCCGGCGTCGATTCTCATTCGAGAAAACTGCCGCATAAACCCTTTCCTGAGACGACTCTGCGGCCAAATCCAACCCCATGAATACTTTAGAACGGAATACGCTCTGTAACATCATGGAAACAAAGCACTTCTTTACAGGGTATGGGCGGGGGTACCCCGGGTCCCCCCAATTAAGCTGCCCGCTGCTCCCTACTGTCCCGCCCGCGCCTTGATCAGCTCATCCAGGTAATCCGGTTTGCCCTCTTCGCGCACCAGGTGCGGAAAGCGCGGACCATCGTGATAGTTGATGGTGCAGGTTCGGTAGAAGTCATCGACAACCACCAGCAGTGTGATCGGCTTTGCGTTGTCCTTAGCGTCCTTGATCGCTCCGCCGAGCAGATCCGGACTATAGACGCGCCCATTAACGCCCACGACCTTCATCCCCGAGGAGATGCCGGCTTCAAATGCGGGACTGCCGACAATTGAATCGCCAACAGTTCCATCCGCGCTCACCTGCAGGCCGATGGAGTAGACCGATCCGGGATTGCCGCGACGGCCCTCAAGTTTTGCGGGCTGATCGGTATAGGTCACCTTCCAGCCGGCGTTTTCGATTCCGCCGACGGGCGCTTCGGGCGACGTTGAATCGAGACGAGTGTGGAGGAACGTTGCCCAGTCGAACGGGGCAGTCGCATTGAGATCGCTGACCAGCTGGTCGAAGGTGTAGGGCTTCACTTCAGGCCCGTTGTTGGCCCCCCCGTGGAAGGCATGGCAGAAATCGTCAATCGACTTTGTCCCGTGCGACTCGCGGTGGATGATCGTCGCCACCTCGAGCCACAGCAGATCGCCCTCATCGTAGTAATCAGTCCCGCGGCGCCAGTTCAGCCAGCCGCGCGCGCCAAAGCCCATGCCAAACTCGGCGTCCGCCGTGTCACGCAAAGGCCGCCATGTGCGTCCCGGGCGTCCCGGTCCTAGCGAAGCTGCAACGCTGGCGAGCCACTCGTGATACTGCTCCGGGGTGAACAAGCCGCTGCGCGCCGCGAGCATGGGACCGAGGTAGTCAGTCAGCCCCTCGTATCCCCACAGCAGGTCAGTCTTCATCGGCTGCTCGTAATAGGGAACTGCAAGATCGGCGGGACGGCGATATTTTCCGTTCCAGGAGTGCACAAATTCGTGCGCCAGCAGACCGCCGAGCGCCATGCCGGAACCTGGTCCGAGCAATGCATTTTCCGGCAACCGGCTGTCGTTCGATTCATGATGTTCGAGTCCGAAGTGGGCGACGTGATCGCTCAACCCGAGGATGAAGTGGTAGTCGCGATAATGACGCGCACCAAACAGCTTGCCCGATTCTGCAACCAGGTTGGTCATGGCCTTCTGGTCCTTCGGGCTCATGTTCAAGGCGTCTTCGCTGTCCGCGACCATGTCGATCTCGTGATGGATCGGCTCACCCGGAGGTGTGATATCAATGTTGCGGTAGTAGATGCCGGTTGCGACTGGTGAGTCGACCAGCAGGTCGAGCGAAATGGGCTTGAATGACACTTCGTTTCCGCTCTGTCCGGCGACGGGAAGCGAACTGCCGAACTTCCAGCCTTCCGGCATGATCAGCTTCGCGTCGTACATCAGCTTCTCGGCCGGAGTTCCTTCGGGATAAAGGGCAACCTCGTTCCACTCGAGGATCAGCAATTTGTCGGTTGCCGACCCGCCGTCCGGCTCGAGGTAGTCATAGTTCGCTTCAAGCTGGCTCACACCCGCCGGCACATCGAGGTGAAACGTAAATACGTCGAGCAGGTCGCGCTGCCATGGAATCGCCTTGCCGTCAGCCGAGAACTTCAGGCCAGTCAGGTTGGCGATAGGGCCGTCGGGACCATGTTCGCCGGGAATCCACTTCGGATAGTAGACAGTCAGCGGTCCGGGCTTTACCGGCATGACAAGGTGCGCATGCAGAATCTTGTTCTGCGTTTTGGTCGCGTCCACGGTGAGCGAAATGTTCTGGGCGCTCAGACACATGGAAGCGAAGATGATCCAGGCCGAAACGAAAATCGCAAGAGACGGCACGCGGCAAATTCTCACAGGTGTGCTCCTTGGAAGAGAAGAGGGACTCCAACGGAATCATATCAATCGAACCGAAAGAGGAGGACGTCAACAGGCTTCGAGCCTATTTTTGGGGAGCGTCGAGAGCGCCTGTGAGGGTAGTGACGCGTTCCACGTGATGACTGCGGCACCAGGATAGGAGCCCTTTGGCGAGCCGCTCAGTCGCGCGAGGATCAGCATAACTGGCCGTTCCAACCTGTACGGCTGTGGCCCCGGCGAGCATGAATTCAATGGCGTCCTCCGGAGTCATGATTCCGCCCAGGCCGATGATGGGGATGCTTACCGAACGCGCGGCTTCATAAACCATGCGTAGTGCGATGGGCTTGATGGCTGGCCCGGAGAGCCCGCCGGTCACGTTGGTGAGCCGCGGCTTGCGGGTCTCTACATCGATCGACATGGCCAGGAACGTGTTGACAAGGCTGATGGCATCCGCTCCGGACGCGGCGCATACCCGGGCCATCCCTGCTATCGAGGTGACGTTAGGGGATAGCTTGATGATCAACGGACGCTTTGATACGTTCTTGACCTCGTGCACCAGGTATTCGAGCGATCCGGAATCAGAACCGAAGGCCATGCCGCCTGCGTGCACATTGGGGCAGGAGACGTTCAACTCATATGCGGCGATGCCATCGGCATCGTTGAGGCGCTCCACGACTTGCTTGTAATCACCCACCGTGTAGCCGAAGACGTTGACGATGACCTTGCAGGAAGGGTAGCGACGGAGGGGCGGTAGCTTTTTCTCGACGAATTCTGCGACGCCGATGTTCTGCAGCCCGATCGCATTCAGCATGCCCGCGGCGGTTTGGATTATGCGCGGGGCTGGATGTCCTTGCATTGGTTCCAGCGATATTCCTTTGGTGACGAAAGCGCCGATCCGCTCCAGCGAAACAATCTCTTCAAATTCGATGCCGTAGCCGAATGTGCCGCTCGCGGCGATGACCGGGTTGGTCAGTTCGATGCCGGCGAACTGCACTTTCATGTCTGGTTTCACGCGCGGATTCTTCCCTCGAAATTGAAGCGACTATTGCGAAATTGAGTGGGCCGGCTTTAACGCTTCTTTGAGCACGCGCCCCGTCGCGGCAGATGGAAAATCGACGCCTGCAAGCGACGCAAACGTGGTTGGCAGATCTACAGGAGCCACACGTTCATGATACTCGCCAGGAATAAAAGGAGCTCCGTAGAAGGCAAGCGGCACGTGCCGATCGTAGGACCACGGGCTGAAGTGCGTCGTTCCGCCCCAACTGCGAATGTCCTCCATCTGGTAGGAGCCGAGCGCAAGCATCACAAACCAGTTTCCGTGGTAGGCGTAGCTGTGGGCTAACTCGCGTCCCCATTCCGTCGGCGGCATCGGACCATTTTCCAATTGAAGCCTGGTATAAACGCCGGCTATCTGGGGTGCAGGCGGCAAGCGATTCTGTGAAGGCTCGGGTGTTGGCTCGCTCAGCTTCAGTTGCGGCAACGGCGCTGGATTCTGCGCCCCTACGGCATCCGGCAGCAGCGCAGCCAGTTCTTCCTCCGCAGCCTGCTCGCTCAGGTGTACCTTTTCAAACGCACGTTTGTTCAGCACGATGTAGGGGAGCTCCGGCAAGGGCATCAGGTACTCAATGTGCGCCCCGGGAGAGTGACGCTCATTCAGTTCCTCTTCCAGTCGTTCGTAGAGTTTGTCCAGATTCACCATCGCCGAATCCATGCCCAGCTTCGCTGCCTCGCTCGGTATGGGAGCAACACCATGATCGGCTGTGAGTGCAAGCCAGACATTGTTGAGGCCCACGGTTTGATCGAGCCAGGTAAAAAACTGGTCAAATTGCTTATCGAGCGCAAGGATCATCTGCTCTTGTGAGTCGGAATCGGGGCCCATCTGATGTCCCTGGATGTCGTTCGCCGAGATTGAAATCGTCACCAGGTCGGTCACGCCGCGCTGGCCTAGCTTTTCGCCGCTAATCATTGCCTTGGCGAAGTCGAATTCGTAGCTGTTGGCTGCCGGAGTTCGCCCAACCAGATCGTAGAATTGTGTCGTTCCTTCTGCGTTGGCTTCTTTTTCGGCCTGCGCGATGCGCCCGCTGTTGTTGAAGGCGCGCGCCCATTCCGGCAGACGTTCCATATAGTAGGTCGAGGTGGTGAATTGCCCGCTGGAATTGTCGATCCAGAATGCGCCATTAGCCGACTGGCCCACCGGCAGAATAGCGGCGCGATCTTTCAAAGAAACACCAAATACCTTTGCGTTGCCTTGGGTAGCCAGCCGCAATTCGTCGCCCAGCGTCGAAGCCCGCAGGTTCAGTGGAGAAGCGCCGGTCAGGAATTTAGCTGCCGTCGACGGCGCACCCGGAACATTTGCCGGAATCGATGATGGTGGAATGTCCACGAGCTGGTAGCGTTCGTCTTCGACAGAGCTTACTTTCACAACATCGGAGCGTGAAGCATCCCACCACTCATTCGATTCAATACCATGCCCGTCGGAGTAGGCACCGGTCCCAATGGTCGCGTGCCCTGGCGCGGTCTTGGTGTTGGCGTAGTCATAATAGCAATCCGTAAACCATGCGCCCTCATTCATGAAGAGCTTGAAGCCGCGGCCCTTGAACTCAGCGCGGTCGCGATTGAGATAGTCGCCGCGGAATTGGTCGATCACGATAATGATGATCAGTTTAGGCTGGCCGATATAAGCCTGCGACCCCGCCGCCTCAACCGAGCTCTGCGTCATCAGTACGGCAGTGATAGACACAAGGAGCAAGTGGGACAAACAACGCAATGGCAGGCGCATGGCCTCCATTTTAAGCATTCGATCATGAACGTCACGCAACAGGCGGCGCCATCCGAACGAAAGAGAACGGAAGAAGACCGATTCTAGCGTTCGGTACAGCAAACGGGACGTGAGTCGCTAGTCTACACGGCGTGCTACCATCATCCACATCTGTTCCGATCCGATCTTCCCTCGGGGGACTAATCCATGGCTGGTTTTCTCTCTGTGCTTCGACACAGGTGTATGCCCGCGTTTCTTGTGGCGATTTTTGCCGCTCCGATCAACCTCGCTGCACAGGCAGCTTCCCAAAACGCTCCCACCGATATCGTGATCCAGAATGCGACGGTGATGACCGTTACGCACGGCGCGATTTCGCACGGCAGCGTTTGGATCCATAACGGAAAGATTGCAGGAGTCGGTGCGCAAGTCATCGCGCCAGCAGGTGCCAGGACGATTGATGCAGCAGGCAAGTACGTTACGCCGGAATCATCGACCCGCATTCGCACTCTGCGCTGGGCGACGATATCAACGAAGCCACCAGCCCGGTCACGCCCTCGATGATGATCGATGCTTTTGACAACCGCGACAAGGCACTTTACCAGGCGCTTGCTGGAGGCGTGACGACCGAGTTGCTGCTGCATGGCTCGGCCAACATGATCGGCGGCCAAGCGGTTGTGATAAAAAACAAGTTTGGTCTGTCGCGCGATGAGATGCTCTTTCCCAATGCGCCGCGCTCTATCAAGTTTGCAAGCGGCGAAAATCCGAAGCGCGTTTACGGTCGGCGCGGCGAAGTCCCTTCCACGCGCATGGGCAACTTTGAGGTGATGCGCCAGGCGTTTGAAGATGCAAAGGCGTACATGGCGTCATGGGATGCATACAACGCGAAGGTGGCGAGGGGCGACAAGGATGCGGTTGCGCCGAAGAAGGATTTGAAGCTCGAAGCGCTGGCCGATGTGCTGCGCGGCAAACTCTACGTGCAGATCCACTGCTACCGGGCTGACGAGTTCCTGACGGAAGAGGCGATCGCGAAGGAGTACGGATATAAGATTCGCGCCTTCCATCATGCGTTGGAAATGTACAAGGTTGGCGACAAGATTGCGCCGACGGGCACCGGTATTGCAACATTCGCAGACTGGTGGGGGTTCAAGGACGAGGCGTGGGATGCGATTCCCTGGAACGCGGTAATGAGTATGCGCGAAGGCGTGCGCGTGGCTCTCAAGAGCGATTCGAATGATTACGTGCGGCGACTTAACCAGGAAGCTGGCAAAATGGTGAACTACGGCGGAGCTACCGAAGAAGAAGCTCTGCGCATGATTACGTTGAATGCTGCCTGGATTATTGGAGTCGACGATCGCGTTGGATCTCTCGACGAGGGCAAGGACGGGGATGTTGTGATCTGGAATATGGATCCGCTCTCAACGTATGCACGCGTTGAAAAGGTGTTCATTGATGGCGACATGTTCTTCGATAGCTCGTTGCCGGGATTTGGCACGACTCACTTCAGCGGCGTAATGCATGAAGCCGGTTTTCAAGGCAATGATGACGAAGGAGACGGACAATGAAGCCGGCAATCCTCATGGTAATTTTGGCATGTGCTTCGTTGACGTTGACGAATGGTTTTGCACAAACATCTCAGCCCGGCCCCAACACTACCGCTCCAGCTCCGGCGAAGACGATTGCAATAGTCGGCGGAAAAGTTCTGACGATCACGCACGGAACGATTGAAGTTGGCACGGTGGTGATGTCGGGCGGAAAGATTGTCGCAGTGGGTGCGGCAAAGACGACCAGAGTGCCCGCGGGCGCAGAGGTATTCGACGCGAAGGGAATGACCATCTATCCTGGACTGTTCGACGCGGAAACTCACCTCGGCCTCACCGAAGTTGAAGCGGACCAGAACAGCAATGACCTGGCGGAAACCGCGGAAGAAGTCGAACCGCAGATGCACGTTGGTGACGCATTCCATGCAGAGACGGTTCGTATTCCGGTGGAACGCCTGAACGGAATTACCAACGCGATCGTTGCCCCTGCCTCGGAGGATTCTATCCCAGGACTGGACGCTGCGATCCAACTGTACGGACGCGACCGTGATGCAATGCTTTTGCAGGGTGATATTGCCCTGGCGATGAATTTTGAAGGCAGCGTTCGAAGGAAAGCGAACTACAACGGCCCGCCCATCAAAATTTCCCACCACCCGAATGGGACTCGCCACCCAGATCCGTCAGGCATTTCTGGATGCGCAAGCTTATGAAGCGGAGAGGGCGGCCTCAGCAAAACCCGATCACAAAGGCGCCCCTCCGAAGCGCGATCTGAAACTGGAGGCGCTATTGCCTTACCTTCACGGCGAAAAACCTGTAGTGCTCGCTGCGGAAGAAGGCTACGAGGTGGAAGTCGCCATGGGCCTCGCGAAGGAATTTCACCTCAAGGTCATTCTCAATCACGTAACACATGCGCAGGACGTGCTCGATGAGATAGCTGCGTATCATGTACCAATAATTGTGGGCCCCATCTACGACTCTCCCCACCCTGATGAACGTTACGATGCGGTCTACTCCCTTCCTGCGGAATTGCAGAAGCGCGGAGTGAAGATCGCACTTTCGACTGCGGGGCGCGATATGGGAGGAAGCCGCAATCTGCCCTATGCGGCCGGATACGCAGTGGCATATGGTCTGCCCTACGATGAAGCTTTGAAGGCTATCACCCTGAATCCGGCAGAAATGTTTGGACTCGGAGACACGCTCGGATCGCTGGACGTTGGCAAAACCGCAAATGTTGTGGTGGCAAATGGCGACCCGCTGGACGTGCGAACTTCGGTGAAGCAGGTATTCATTGAGGGCAACGTAGTCCCAATGGTGAGCCGGCAGACAAGGCTGCGCGACGAGTATATGCCGCTTACCGACCCAAAGCCTTGAACCGTATCAAACGTCTTGATCGGTGTGCCGAATGAACCAATTAAGGGGCGGCCCTTTCAAGGCCGCCTTTCTTTTGAGGGATCTGTTGATCGTCTTATGCCGTAACCGGTTCTGTTGCATTCACCTTAACGGGCGTCAGCCATCCGAAGCGATCTGGCTTAAGTCCATTCGCAATGGCAAAGAACTCGTCGGCAATCTTCTTGGTGATCTCGCCCGTCTTACCATCGCCGACAAGAATGCGATCGATGGAACGAATTGGCGACACCTCCGCGGCTGTACCGGTGAAGAATACCTCGTCCGCGATATAGAGCATCTCGCGCGGAATTGGCTGCTCTGTTACGGCAAGTCCAAGATGCCGTGCGATCGTAAGGACGCTATCGCGCGTAATGCCAGACAGGGCAGAGTTCGCCAGTTGAGGTGTATACAACACCCCGTTGCGTACCACAAACACGTTTTCTCCGGAGCCTTCGCTCACCAATCCATTGGTGTCGAGCGCGATTCCCTCGACGTATCCGTTGATGTCAGCTTCCATCCGGATCAACTGCGAATTCATGTAGTTCGCACCTGCCTTGGCCAAGGCAGGCATTGTGTTCGGCGCCAGGCGATTCCAGCTTGAGATGCAAACGTCTGCGCCGCCTGTCCCCGCCACATATTTGCCCCACGGGAAGTTAGCCATGTAGACCTCAATCGGCGAACCCTTAGGACTGACGCCGATCTCTCCGTAACCGCGTAGTGCGATCGGCCGGATATAGCACGGGGCAATTCCGTTAGCTTCGATTAGATCCACTGCAGCCGCACAAAGCTCGTCTAGCGAATAAGGAAGCTCCATCCGGTAGATCTTGGCCGAATCAAGCAGGCGCTGCATGTGCTCCGGAAGTCTGAAAACGGCGGAGCCCTGCGGCTGCGCGTAGCAGCGGATTCCCTCAAATACGCTGGAACCGTAGTGGACCACATGGCTCATCACGTGGAGGGTGGCGTCCTCCCAGGGAATCAGGTTGCCGTTGTGCCAGATCTTTGAAGTCTTCTGAATAGGCATGGGGATGCGCGTGCTCCTTGGTCACGTCAATGCGCGATTATCTCAAGCCTATCGCGATTTGGCGCTGCCTGTCACTGCGAGGTGGCGGAGCAGTACTCCGTTTCCTTATTCGATAATCCGCCATTGGGGCGAGCTTTGCGTAAGCGGCCAGTCGCAGTAGCCATCCCGGCTGTTGTGCTAAGGTTCAGGCGTGACCGCACAGAAACGCAAAAAACTGTCGCATTCGGCAGAGGCCCCGCTGGCATGCAAGGCGATGCCACGCAGAGGGTTGCCGCGATTGACGAAGGCGGAAGGTTTTACGCTGCACCCGTTCGATCGTGAGAACGGAGTTCAAACCAGCGGGTTGATTCCTGGCCGCTACCTGAAGACGGGACATACCCACGATCGGCATTCCACAGCATACTTTGGTGTGGCTCCATCAGTCTTTCGAGCGCTTGTAAAACGCTGGCTACGGACCAGGCCAGAGACGCCAATTGAGCGATTCACATTTGGCGATGTCGGCGCGGGTATGGGACGGGCGATGTTGCTAGCCTCGGAATATGGCTTTCGACAGGTCATCGGGATCGAATTAAACCCGATTCTGGCAAAGATAGCAAAGCGCAATCTTGCAATTTGGAAAGAAGGTGGTCGCGCGCGGTCGCCGATGCAGATCCTATGTGGCGATGCTGTGGGTGTGGAGCTTCCCGACGGACCTTGCCTGATATTTCTCTTTAACCCGTTTGGAGCATCGGTGATGCGCAGGTTTGTGAAGCGTCTGTCTGTTGCCTGTGCGGAACGCCCGGCCGAACTCGATCTTCTCTACGTCAACAACGAGCAGGATGGTGTAATTGGGGGTCAGCCCGGTTTCACCCGAATCTTCCTTGGCAAGGAACGACGCTCGCGGGCCGATGCAATTGCCGACCATCGCATTATGGCCAACCAGCCTGATGGCGAATACGCGTCGGCCAATTATGAGGATTGCTCCATGTGGCGCTGGACCGGCAAACCGTAAAGAGCAGAAAGTGTTGACGAATCAGCCCCTCAGGGTGGAACTTGTTCGGTGAGCGGCCACAGGGTTGGCAGCAGTAACGGAGCTATCCGGGACTGCGCATTTGGGCCCAAGCTCGAAGGAGTACGACTTTGAAAGAGCCGCATCTTATCCTTGGAATTGGGGAGTTGCTTTGGGATGTGTTGCCCGAGGGCGCGCGCCTGGGCGGCGCACCGGCAAATTTCAGCGTCATGGTTGGGCGCCTGGGAAACCACTCCGCAATTCTGAGCCGCATTGGCCGTGACGACCTGGGTCGGGAAGCCGTTCATCAGCTGGACCCTCTGCCGGCCGACACCAGTTTCTTGCAGATTGACCCAATGCATGAAACCGGCCGGGTCACGGTCTCCTTTAATAAAGGCCAACCGGAGTATACGATCCACCAACCGGCTGCATGGGATAAGATGGAACTTTCGGATGAGTGGGTCCGCCTTGCAGAGCGTGCAGATGCCATCTGCTTTGGTTCGCTGGCGCAACGCAGCCTCGAATCGCGCCAAACCATCCAGACGCTCGCGGCGCAAACATCCTCTCGATGTATACGGATCTTCGACGTGAATCTGCGACCACCGTTCTACTCAAGCGAAGTCATTCAAGAATCGATTGAGTTGACAACTGTGATGAAGATGAATGACGAAGAGGTTCCGCTGGTTTTAGCGCTGTTGGGAATGCCAGCCGTAAGGGATGCAACCGTCGGCAGCCTGCGCGAGGGAGCCGAACGGCTGCTGTTTGAATTTCCAACCCTTCAGTTGGTCGCAGTTACCTGCGGGGGTAACGGCAGCCTGCTGGTCACGCGCGAAGAGTGGCACCAGCATCCAGGATTCCCTATAAGAGTTGCCGATACCATCGGCGCGGGAGACGCGTTTACAGCTGCCATGACGCACTATCTTCTGCGTGGAGCGGAATTGCCGATGCTGAACGAGGCCGGGAATCGATGGGGTAGCTGGGTTGCGTCGCAGTCCGGCGCCGTTCCTCCGCTTACCGATGCGATCCGCGCCGAAATTGCTACCGCCATCGAGCAGTCCGTATAGCGATTTTGTATATCCAAATATGAAGTGTCTAGCGTCTCGGCTCAGGCAATGTATCTACATTCTGTCGACAACTGGGGGCCGATCTTCTAGTGTTCTTAGTTACAGGCGATAGTTTCGGCTCAAGGGAATGCTCATGAATAAACCCCGAAGATTAGCCAGCAAACTTGGCCCACCTCCGCAGGTTGATCCGGCGGTTCAACAGTCCAAGCATCGCCGCGTCTTCGAACATCTTCTTACTAGTATTCAATCGGGTGAGTTGAAATCTGGCGACCGGCTTCCCAGTGAGGCGGAATTGAGCAAGCTGTTTGGTGCGTCGCGCATTACCGTGGCCAAGGCCGTCCACGATCTGCAGCGCATGGGCCTCGTTTCGCGACGACCGGGAGCAGGCACGCATGTATTGGCTGAGGACAAACCAAGCGGACGGACCTTTGGACTGCTGATTCCTGAACTCGGTTTGACAGAAATCTTTGAACCAATCTGCAACGGCATGATGCGAACGCATTTTGCTCGCCCAGACGCGCTTCTCTGGGGCAACTCCTCCATCTCTGTGCAGGAGAGCGCCGAAGCAGCAGAGCAGATTGTGCAGTCATTTATCTCTCAAAGAGTGGCGGGTGTCTTCTTCGCGCCGCTCGAACTTACGAGTGACAAAGACACCGCCAATCGCCGCATCGCGCGAACGCTTGATCGCGCTCAGATTCCGTTTGTGCTGCTGGATCGCTGCTACATGCCTTACCCGGAGCGATCTGCCCATGACCTTGTGGGCGTGGACAATCGCCGCGCCGGCTATATCGCAACCACCCACCTCGTGGGTTTGGGCGCCCGTCGCCTGGCGTTTTTCCGCGAAGAATTCGCAGCCAATACCGTGGATGCGCGCCTCACTGGATTCTACGAAGCGCTTCGCAATCACTGCATCAAGCCAGACTGGGAAACCGTTTGGCGCGGAAGTCCGCAGGATGAAGTCTTCGTGCACGGGATGTTGGATGGGGCTCGGCCCGAAGGGATTGTTTGCGCGAACGATTTAACCGCCGCGCGGCTGATGCAGGTGCTGCTGGGATTGGGCGTTCGCATTCCCGAAGATGTTCGTATTATCGGGATGGACGACGTGCGCTATGCGAGCCTGCTGCCTGTGCCTCTTACGACGATTCATCAGGACTGTGGAGGAATCGGCGCAGTAGCGATGGCGACCATGCTTGAACGCCTCGAACATCCCGAGCTGCCGATCCGAGATGTGCTTATCCCCGTGCGCCTGGTGGTTCGGCGCTCCTGCGGCTCAGCTTTTGGACCCAATCGAACGCGCTCAGACGCCAAAACAATCGAAGTCTCCTGACGATCAAGAGTGAGCGGCTAGATTTCCAGTTCACTGTCGAATTGTTGGGGTAGAAAACTCTCGTTTTCGCGCTCGTTTCGCCTAGCAAACTTGGAATTATCGATCGGACCGCGCGGCTTTCCGCCGGTTTTCTCCAGAATTCAATACAATTAAGTCCATCGTGATTATCAACCTGGCCAGGCGCGCGCATGACCATAACTGGGAACTCGATCCCATAACCCGTTCTCTGCTCGATACGGATTTCTATAAACTGCTGATGCTGCAGTTCATTTGGAAACACTTTCCTGACACGCGCGCCACTTTCAGCGTGATCAACCGCTCGCAGGAGGTGCGGATCGGCGACATCGTGGACATACGCGAGTTGCGCGAACAACTCGAAGCGACACGCAAACTCCGCTTCCACAAATCGGAGCTGATTTGGCTTGCCGGCAATACGTTCTACGGACGCCGCGGCATTTTTGAACCCGCATTTCTGCAGTGGCTTGAACGGGACTTTCGCCTCTCGGATTTTGACCTTTCCATCCACGAAGGCCAGATCTCGCTACGTTTCGACGGACCTTGGACAGGGACGACGATGTGGGAGATATATGCGCTCTCTGCCATAGACGAGCTGAAAACGCGTGCCAGCCTGAAAAAGCTCTCGGAGTTGGAACTCGACATCTTGTATGCGCGGGCGAAGACTCGCTTGTGGGAGAAGATGGCGCGTCTCCGAGGAGTTCCTGGCCTGACAGTCAGCGACTTTGGAACGCGCCGGCGCCACAGCTTTCTGTGGCAGGAGTACGTGGTCAAGGCGATGAGTGATGTACTGGGCAAGAACTTTATCGGTAGTTCGAACACATACATGGCCTATACACATGATCTCGAGGCGATCGGCACGAATGCGCATGAGTTGCCGATGGCGATGGCTGCGCTTGCCAATAACGAGGACGAAGTGAAGAACGCACAATATCGCGTGCTGGAACTTTGGCAACAGACCTACCAGGGGGAGTTGCTGATCATGCTGCCGGACACCTTCGGCACCACCCAATTCCTAGAGAACGCTCCGGAGTGGGTTGCGAACTGGACGGGTCAGCGCACGGACAGCAAGGATCCGTTTCTTGCTGGAGATGAGTACATTGCCTGGTTGCGCCAAAGTGGCCGCGATCCGCGCAACAAGCGACTGATTGCGTCCGACGGACTTGACGTCGATCTGATCCTTGCCTTGCATGCATACTTCGGAGGCACGATTCTCGACGACTCGGCACCTACGGACTTTCGGAGTGCGGGCGATTTTCTTGACACAAACAAGTGGCTGCCGGAAGATCGAATACGTTTGAGCGCAGGTTGGGGAACGTATCTGACCAACGATTTTCGGAACTGCAATCCTCACGGAGACGATGGTTTCAATCCCGTAAGCATTGTTTGCAAGCTCAGCGAGGTTGACGGGCGACCGGCGGTCAAGCTTTCTGACAATTATCGAAAGGCGATGGGCCCGGCTTCCGAGATCGCGCGCTACCGGCGCATCTTCGGAACTGCCGGGGTCGAGAATGTACCTGTCAGTGTTTGAGCATTCTAGGGGCAATTTTGCGGCGAAAGACGGTAGGATGAAACGATCTCAGCTAAGGAGCGGGGCTTTGAAGAGATTTCTGATAATTGCAGCAGCGATGGTTTTTCTCGTAATTGGTCGTCCCATGGCACAGGCCCAAGACGCCGGAATTAGTGGAAAATGGCACTTCGTGCTTGAGACTCCAGGCGGCGACCGTGAAGTAGATGCAGATTTCACAGTAGATGCCGATGGCAATGTTACGGGAAAGTGGGGCAATTCTGACGTTGCCGGTACCTATAAAGACGGAAAACTCGCGCTTGATTTCCAGTTCACCTCAGAAGAGGTCGGAGCAACCGCCGCAATGAAGATTGATGGCAAACTAAACGAGACTGCGGCTCTCGCCGGCGACTGGGCTTTCACCGAGTACAACGGGACTTACAAAGCAACGCGTCCAGCGGCGGCTGTGCCTCCTCCGGCGTCGGACGCCAAGCCGAATGCGCCGGCCGATCCGCATCAAGGCGGCGCGGCGATTTGATGCGCCCCTGTTCTCCGAAGGACGGGTGTTAGATATCGAAGTTAATTGACCCTTGGGCGTTCAGAGCGGTCTTTTGGCTGCATTTACCTCAATTGCAGGGCCTAATTGGCCGCCGCGACGGTTGTTTCCCAAAAATTTGTGCTCGCCTTCCAGCACGCCTATGGTCTAAATTAAATGAGTAAGCACGCGCTTATTCCGGGGGTGTCTTTGGCGCGACCGAAGAGCGAGAACAAGCGGAAAGCAATCCTCGAAGCGTCAATGGACTTGTTTGCGGATCGAGGCATTGGACATGCTCCGACTTCGGCAATCTCTGCAGCCGCCGGCGTAGCAGAAGGAACGCTGTTCACCTACTTCAAGACCAAAGACGATCTTTTGAACGAGCTCTATCGCGAGCTGCGCAAGGAGATGGACAGGGAGCTGGTGGATTACCCCTTCACTGCAGATGCCAACACCAGGCTCCGTTACGTCTGGGATTGCTACCTTAGCTTGGCGATGCGCTTTCCAAAGCGCCTGAAGGTGTTACAACAATTGCGCGCTTCAGGAAGGCTGCTCAAGGATGCGGAAGCTCCCAATATGGCGATCATGGAGCTTTTGCACACAACCAAAGAGGCCGCCGAGGCGGGTGGCTTTCACCACGCGTCAGCTGAGTTTCTTGTACTGTTATTCCGCGCCCAAGCGGAAGCCACGGTCGAGTTTATCGGGGCACATAGGGATCTGGAATTGGAGAGCCGTGAACTCGGCTTCAAGCTCATGTGGAGAGGTCTTACTGGAGCCTGATCTAATTTCATTTTAAGTTGAGTGAGTAGTCATTCATTACTCTCCGATGTAAGGTAATTAGGAGAATTAGAAAGCCGTGCAAGAATTGAGCGGTTCGCAGCGTCGGGTTGCGGCCAACTTTCCCCCCGAATTGGGAAAACTGGCAGTTATCACATCGTCAACAAGTGGAATCGGTTTTGAGATCGCGCTAGCTCTCGCTCGGGCGGGGGCGGATGTGATTATCAGCGGCAGACATTCTGCAGACGGACATGAGGCGCTAGCCAAAATCCGACCGGAAGCTCCGCAAGCCTTAGTACGCTTCGAAAAACTGGACCTGGAAAGCCAGGCGTCCGTGGCTGACTTTGCTGTTCGGATGGGAAACGCCGGAAGACCGATCGACTTGCTGATCAATAACGCGTCCACGTTGGCGCTGCTGCAGCGCGCGGTGACGGTAGATGGCTTCGAACTCCATCTGGCGACGAACTTTCTAAGCCACTTTGCATTGACGTCGCGGTTGTTACCGCTTTTGCGTGCCAGCAAGCAGCCGCGTGTAGTGCAATTGACCAGCACGGGTCGCCATCATGGGGAGATTTCACTGGATGACCTGCAGCTTGAGAAGGGATATACGCCACTAAGAGCGTACAGCCAATCAAAGCTTGCCATACTGATCTTTGCCATCGAATTGCAGCGGCAGAGCGATGCGCAGCAATGGGGGCTGGTTGGAAATTCGGCGCAGCCGATTGGAGCACGTGCAGCGTTGCTTGCCAATGCGACCGAGGTGACCGGCTCGATGGGCTGGTATCGTCGCGCACTGGGATTTGTGCCTGGGCAGTTGCAGGGCAGTGGCCTTCAGGTTGAGGAGAATCGGGAGGAGCAGACTGCTGCAAGGGGCCTGGCGCACCTTATTGGCCCAGCAGTTCCCGAGGCGCTGGATATGCGGGTGCTCGATCCTGCGATGGGACGCAAGCTGTGGGATGTAGCCACTGAACTCACGCGCGTGGAATGGCCGAGTCAGTAGAAGCCGGGGCTGAGGACTTATTGCGGTTGTAAAGCAGGTGCCGAATCCTGCGTAGCTGTGGGATGTGGAACCGGCTTGTTCTTTGCGCGCAGGTACGCGATCAAATCGGCGACGTCCTCATCCGTTACGGAATCACGGAAAGGGGGCATTTTCTGGCCGCCATTGAGGATCTGGCTGGTGATCTTTTCAGGGGTCCAGGTTTTGTCTTTGGGAAGGCTGGCAAGCGAGGGCGCCTTTTTGGTGCCGACGCCTCCGTCACCATGGCAGTAGGGGCAGCCTTTGTCGCGAAACAGGATGGCACCTGCCTTTTCTTCATCACGCCTTTTTACGGCGGAATGGGCGACGGGACTTGGGAGGGCAGCGACGAGAGCAAGGAGGAGGAGGAGAAAACGGGAGGGCTTCTTCCGACAAATCACATCGCTATTTTCTCATGCCAGTTTCGCCCTCGTCATTGATGAGCGCTTCGAGACCCCCGACGGGAAGCGGGATGCATCCGGGTGCGACGATTCCGTATTTCACTTCGAGAAAATCACCTAATTGCCCCGGCAGGTAAGGAACGAGTTCCTGCCAGGTTAGCGCCTTGCAGCGGACACGCATCTCGGCGCTTTTGACGGCTGTCATCAGCTGAAACCAGGATTCGCGCAGGTCGGGTCGGCGTTCGTCGTGGATTACGCAGAAGTTTGCTCCCACAGCGTAGGCGGCCAGAACATTGCGGATGAGCTGATAGCTCGCGTAGCCCGGCTGCCAAGGCTGTTCGACATCGGCGCGGGCTTCAATCTCATCGTGGAATTCGCGGGCAACATCTTCCGCGCCATCGCAGGGCGGCTCCCACTCCTGGGTGAATTCTTCGGCGAACTCGACCGCTTGGCGCCGGCGACGGATGCGGATCTGGACCCGTGGTAGCAGATCACGGTCGAAAACGGCGTCGAGGTCGCGATACGCTTCAACTACATGCGCTTCGTGGCACTGGAAGTCTGACTCCGTGAGCTTAGCTTCCATAAGCAGATCGCCCCAACGCATATCGACTTCCGTGCGATCGACGCGTTTGCTTTTGAGAGGCACGCGAGCTTTCCAGCCGAATTGGGGCTGGGAGTCCGCGTCAATGCTCATCATTTGCCGAATTGCTGGCGATGCGATGACCTCCTGAGCGCAGAAGATATTCATGAGTAGTGCGTCGGAGCTCATGCAGGAATCGAGTTCGCGCCATTTGCGCGCAGGTTCGATCTGCGGCGTAGGGAGCATCCGGCCCTGGGCGTGAATCTTGTCGAAGCGGCGAATCCACGCGGGGTGCGCGGTGATGGCTGCATAAGCAGGCGGATAGAAGTTGCCATGACATCCGTGTTCTGGCGCGTAGACGACGACTGGGTTGCTGCCGTAGCTCTCGACGTGGGGATGGTTGTGTGCATAGAGGCGGTTGCGAAAGGCGAGTTCCGATCGGAGCTGGCTCAGGCGAAGGGGTGCGGTGGCGGAGATGAGGTTAGATCCCATTGGGTCAACTGCCTTACACACTTACGATTTTACGTTTCGAATGTCCTAGGCCAAGTCTCAGCTCAAAGGTGGCTACCCGTCGATTCGGTGGGAACGAATCGGTGGACGGCCGGGCGGGACGAACGGAGGCGATGTGACCAAAGAGCAATGGTCAGAATGGGAATTGCGATTGATGTAGAAGTGCTTACGCTACACTTATTGCGAGTGGGGCAATTGCAAACTATACTGACGGCACCCGTGGGGCGATCGTCGGAAAAGTTGCCGGTCTGCAATTGAATAGATGGAGGGATTGCATGTTGAAAGCACTGTGGTTCGGTTGTGTGTTTACCGGATGCCTGGGGCTCTTGACGGTTTCGGCGTCAGCGCAGGAGGTGGTGCACGCGTTGACAGGCACGGTGAGTTCGATTGATGACCTTTCGAAGACGATGGTCGTATTTCAGGACAATGGTTCCGAAGGCGAGTTCAAAGACATGACAACCGCCAAGACGCGCGTTGTGATCGACAAGAAGATCGCGCTAGACACGACGGCCGCTGAGGCCAACAAGAAAAAGGGTGCATACGTCATCGTTTTCTATTACGGCGACAACGATGGCCGAACAGCGGTGGCGTTGAAGAACCTCGGGTCTGGACCATTCACTTCGACAGAAGGAACCGTGACGAAGTTCGAGGGCAAACAGCACATGATCACCGTGCAGGATAAGTCAGGGACAGAGCAGACGTTCAAGATTCCACAGAATTCAGTGGCGGAGGGATATATGGGCGTTGTAGACGGATACAAATTCCAGCCATCGAAAGGCGATCACGTGCGTGTAGTGGGGACGACTGAGAACGGAGCGATGACGGCCTTGTTCATGCGGCAGATGTAGAGACGCAGCCACATTGCACGCATTAGGATGGGGGCATGTTTAGTGACCTCCATTGTTCAATCGATCGACGGAGATTTGGCCGCACCGCTTTCATGGGTGCGGCTTCTGCATTTCTAGCCGCAGACTCGCCGGCTGGGCAGGGCGTCGGTCCACGCGAGATCGTCGATGCACGAAAACTCGGTGCGGCCGGAGATGGAAAGACAGACGACACGGCTGCGCTGCAGCGGGCAATTGATACGGCCGGGCAGAAGACAGGTGCCGTGCTGGTACCTCCAGGCGTTTACATGACGAGGGAATTGCACGTAACGAATGGTGTGACGCTGACAGGCGTTGCAGCGTGGAACTATTCGTTTGGAGGGGGTTCCGTCTTACGGTTGCTTGGAACAGACTCGTCATGTTTACTGGACCTGACGGAGGCTCGCGGCGCTTCGATTCAAGGCTTATCCCTGGATGGCGGCGGGCTGGGCATAAACATCCACGGCATCGCCACCAAGCGCACGGGATACGGAAAGCATGAGGATGGGTTTCGGATCGATACCTGCCAGATGGCGAGGTTCAGCGGCAGCGGCATGAACCTAAATAAGGTATGGGCGTTCAGCGTGCGGCACTGCGAACTGTTGGCGAATCATGGAGACGGGATGACGCTCCACGGGTGGGATGGATTTTTGCTGGACAACTGGTTTTCCGGGAGCGGGCGCGCTGGATTTGCGGCGCGGGAGGAGAATGCGTCGGTGACGTTTACGGCGAACCGGGTGGAATGGAATCGCGAGGAGAATTTCGTGATTGCGGGCGGGGATGGGTACCAGATCACAGGGAACTTCTTCGATCGGGCGGGAACCGTAGGAATTGCGCTGCGAAAGAACACTCGATCGTGCGTACAGGTGGCAATCACAGGGAACTTCGCACCGGAATTACGTTCACCGGGAACGTCTCGCAAGCGGGACGGGATGACGGAAATGCGGGAACGCGGAGTCCTATGAATGGAATTGTCTATGGGGGATTGAAGGATTGCGTGATTGCCAATAACACGCTATTTGAAGGGGCGTTGCGGGAGTTGATCGTGGATCTGGGCGGGCATGGAGATGGTGTGGTGGTGAAGGATAACCCGGGGAGAGTAAAGAGCGGAGTATAAGCAACCGAATGGTTGTGGTTTGTCCGAGGTTCTCCGTTCATGCGCTAAGGTACTTCGCATGAACGGAGAACCTCGTTAGAGGCCGGCGCCGGGGATATAGTGGTACTCGATTTTTGCGGGCTGCTTTATGGGATCACCGGTGAGATCGTGGGTGTGCCACACCACGGATTCGCTAGCAACTTCAGGGTGTTTGCGCAGGAATTCGAGGGCGTAGATGCTGGCCGTAGGGTCGTCTTTCTGGTCAGCGAATTTGGCTGATTCTATGGCGGCTTTTTGTTTTTCGCCGAGGCGGCGGTAGAGAATGGCGAGCTGGTAGTGGGCGGCGAGGTCGTCAGGATCGATGGCCTGGAGTTTTTCGTATTCTTCCCGTGCTTTTGGGTAATCATGCGACTGGTAATAGGAGAAGCCGAGTTCGCGGAGGCCGTCCTTAGCTTTTGGATATTTGGCGAGCATGGCCTGAAGATCGGTGATGGCTTCCTGGACCTGGCCAGCGTTGCGCTCGACCAGGGCGCGATAATAGAGCGCGCGGGGATCGCCAGGAAGAAGTGAGAGAGCCTTAGCGAGGTGCGGCTTGGCGTCGTCGTAGCGCTCCCATGAGATTTCAACGATGGCCATGTTGGTATAGGCGTCGGCGTAGTCAGGACGAAGGGCGGCGACTTGCTCGAACGCATGGACTGCGGCTTCGTATTGCAGGGCATCGAGGAGCGCGATGCCGTAGTTATTCCACCGCATCCATTCTGGATTGACTTGTGCGGACGGCGAACGCCCTTGGGACCCTTGCGGGTCGGGGGTGTTCTCGCCAATTCTCAGCATGCGCGAGGCGGACGCGACCTCGAGGACTGGTTGAGGGAAGTGCTTGCCCGCGGGCTGGTCCATCGCGAAGTCGATAAAGTGCTGATCGAAGCGGCGGTATTTCACTGTTGCGGTGATCGTGACGGCGCCGGAGATTTCCCTAGGAAGGCGGAAGCGATAGCGAACTAGCTGCGAGCGGCCGGATTGAATGGTGTTGTTGTAGGCCTGCACCCGATTATGCCAGATCTGGTGGAGGTCGTTCAGCTCTCCTTTGACGTTGACCAGGCGATTGGTAAACGAGTGTGCGGAGGGGTCTAGGTTGCCGTCAGGTTGGATGAAGCCGGACTCAGTGAGGACTTTGCCAGTGTTGTCCTTGACAGTGAAGTCGACCCAGGACTCATAGAAGTCTCGCTGCTCGGGAACGTAGGAGTGGCCGATGCCCTTGTTCTGGATGACTACGTCGGCGATGAGGGTGTCGTTCGGTGAGACAGTGAACGGGACGAGGCCGAGGGGGGCAATTTGCGAGGAACTCGGAGCGTCGTCGTTTGACGAAGCAGTCTCTTTTTCGAGGGCGAAGATGTCGACGTTGAAGACGCCTTTACCGTCGGGACCGTTCTTCAAGAAGTCGGCGAGCTTCTGTGCCTGCTCATCGAATTTGTAATAGGCGGGAAGCAGGGAGTTTCCGCCGAGCCAGCGGTGCGAGACAAGCGAACCGTCCTTGGCGCCGGCGTCCTGCGCGTTTGGTGCGAGAGGCTCGCGCATCATATGACAAGTCTGGCACGTTGAGACGGTGTCTTTGCGGTAGAAGGGGAGCGGCGACTGCCTGGTGAAGCTCGCGCCCTGCCACTCGTCATACACAGTGAAGGCGCGCTGGAATTTGTAGTCGTCAAGCGAGCGCGTGATGGTGGCCTTGTGGCATGCGGCGCAGAATTCAGCAGTTTTATAGAGCGGGCGCATGACGGCCTGTGAGTGACGGTCAAGATGGGCGAGAATCTCCGAGTCGGAGACGGCATGGGTGATGGGCGCACCCTTCTCATCGACTAACACTGCGGGAATGCCGAGGACGTAGCTACCAGTGCCGGTGGTGTCTGTCGACTGAATGGAGTGGCACGTGGAGCAGGTAACGCCCTCATCCTCAAAGGGACGCTTCTTAGGCATGCCCTGGGAGAGATCGCCGGAGAAGAGAGCGATGGGGTTGTGGCAGCCCTCGCAGTGGCGGGAGTACTGCACGCCCTTTTCATCAATCAGCATGTTGACGTTTTTCAGGTACCAAGGGGCGCGGAAACTGTTGGAATGGGCGGACTGGCGCCATTGACGGTAGGCCTCCTGATGGCAATGGCCGCAGTATTCAGCGGTATAGAAGCTGCGCGGGTTGAGGAACTGGCCGTTGACGGTCATGGCGTTCGACGGGAGGAAAGGGGATTCCTTGCCGAAAGCATAGTTGTAGCGAAGGGCGACGGAGTCGTGAAACTGGGAAGTGGGACCTGCCACGACAATGTCAGCGGTATAAGCAGCAGGGGGTAATTTAGGTGTACTGGGCGAAGCGGTGGGAGCTGGGCCGGGGGATACAGGATCGTTAGCGGAGAGGGCGCTGACGCTGCAAGTTAGGGGTATAGTGAGCAGCAACATGCAGAATACCCGAAGACGCGGCGAAGACTTGACCATCTCGAAACAAACTCCCAGATCAACGATTGAGATAGCCCGCAGGTTGCACAGGAAGCAGCGGGAATAGTTGAACCCTAGCAGGGGCGGGGGTTGAGCTGTCTACCACCGAAAGGTGGAGGAAAGCATTGGGCAGAAATGATCGCGCCGGAATCGTCACATCAATGAAATTGCTGATGTTTCAGGGCTTGGTTGGCGAGAGTCTGGTTCCCTGGCTGAATTCCCACGGCGTATAGGCCGCTCATCATTTCGTGCCATGTAGCGTGGGTTTAAAAGGTCTACGCCCGTCAGCCGCGCGGCAGAAGCCGCTCTTCTTCGCCTAATGCAGGCCAGTTTTGTTCATGCCGCCCAATGCGTCTCGGTTATGAGGGTCGTTTTTTGGCCGGCGATCACAAGAAGTTCCAAAGGCGACCATCGCGCATCTGAAGGGGCGCCAGGCTTTGGATGTCTGCAGCGAGCGGTTCACAGGGTGGGATGAATGGGCTTAAATCAGGCTTGGACGGGGTGATGGAGCGCACATCCACTTAGCCAAATTGGGGCTGAAACTGGTACGGTTGATGAGTAAGATCACATACTCCTAGATGGCCTCCAGTCCTTATTTCTCTCTCGCAGTTTTGTTCGTAGCCGCGCTCGGGTTCGGGCTGGCTCCGTTGGGGCTTGCGTGGCTGTGGCAGAGGGTGTTTTCGCCAGCAAAGCCGAATGCGATAAAGAATGCAATTTACGAGTGCGGGTTGGAGTCGAAGGGCGATGCGTGGGTGCAGTTTCGATCGGCCTATTATCTGTATGCGATTATTTTTTTGATTTTCGATGTGGAAGCCGTCTTTTTGCTGCCGTTTGCGGTGGCGTTTACGGGGTTGGGCGTGGCGGCTTGTTTGTCGATGGCGGTATTTGTATTGCTTTTGATAGAGGGGTTGGCCTGGGCTTGGGCTAAAGGTGTTTTGACGTGGGCTTAGATCGTTGCCCGCGATCCAAGCTCACGTCATGAGTTGTCTGTGATCAGTTTTCAGTTTCTCAGGTATCGAACGCGAGACCTGAGGTACACACTTTGAAAGAAAACTCGCGATTGAGTTTTGTGGAGCGAAACGACAATGGCGGTTGATCAGAATCTGAAGATCGAACTGGGGAAGCAAGGCGTCTTCGTTACTACCATCGAGGATCTCTACAACTGGGGACGGAGGAGTTCGATCTGGCCGATGCAATTTGGGCTTGCTTGCTGCGCGATCGAGATGATTGCGACGACGATGGCGCGTTACGATCTGGCGCGATTCGGGGCCGAGGTATTCCGGCCATCGCCGCGACAGGCTGACATGATGATTATCTCGGGCACAGTCACCAAAAAAATGGCTCCGCAGGTGGTGCGGCTTTACAACCAGATGGCTGAGCCACGGTATGTGATCGCGATGGGAGCGTGCGCGATTTCTGGCGGACCCTTCAAACAGGGTTACAACGTGCTGAAGGGGATTGACCGGTACATTCCTGTGGATGTGCACATTCCGGGATGTCCACCACGACCGGAGGCACTATTGCAGGCGTTCATCACGTTACAGAAGAAGATCGATGGGCAGCCTTTGACGGGCGAGGGACGTCCGCGGCACCTGGATGCGAATGCGCCGGGGGAGTTTCCGGTTCCGGAGCAGGGTGCGCACGATCTGGAACCGTCGGCGAACAAGAATGTGTGGACGGTGCCGACGATTATTCAGTGAATTAGTGAACAAGTGAATAAGTGAAACAGGGAACGGTGGACGGGGACAGTGAAGACCGTTGTTGAGGAGATCAAGGCGGCGATTTTGGCGGCGGTTCCGGGAGCCGGGGTGGAGATTTTGCTGAATCTCGGACCGAGCGCGCAGCACTCGCTGCTATTGAAGCCGGATAGCGCGATCGCGGTGGCGACGTTTCTGCGGGATGATGCGGCGCTGGCCCTTGATTTTCTCTCGAATGTGACGGGTGTGGACTGGCTGGACAAGGAGATCGCCGAGAAAGTTAAAGTAACGCGGCAGGTTTCAAAGCCGGTAGAGGGTGGAGAGCCGGGGCAGGTCCGGATGGTGGAAGAGACCGTCGAAGAGACGCGCAAGCACCTTCAACCGGGTTATCTGGAAGTGGTATATCACCTGTTCTCGATGGCGAAGAAGCATGGGCCGGTCATCTTGAAGATGCGCACGGAAAACCGTACGGACAGGGTGGAGTTGCCGTCGTTTACACCGGTGTGGCGATCGGCGGAATTTCAGGAACGCGAAGTTTTCGATCTGTTCGGCGTGGTGTTCAAGGGGCACCCAGATTTGCGGCGGCTTCTGATGTGGGATGAGTTCAAGGATCATCCGATGCGGCGGGATTATGTGGATCCGGACGATTTCGAATACGAGCCGACGGCGCACGATGAGGTGTTGAAGAGAGCGAAAGCGCATAAGAACAGGGATCAGGAAACAGGCGTTGCATGAGTTTGGTAGACACAAAAGCGGCCGGGTCAGAAGGATCGAAACCAGAGGGATGGAACCGGCCGCCGGTGATTGCGACGGATGGCGAGGGCGAGTTGCTTGAGCTTGCCATGGGGCCGCACCATCCTTCGACGCACGGCGTCTTCAGGATGGACCTGGTGCTCGATGGCGAACGAGTGGTTAAGTTGAAGCCGGTTTTTGGCTATTTGCACCGCAATCACGAAAAACTGGGCGAGGGACAGAGCTACCTGGCATCGATGCCATACACTGACCGGCTGGATTATATCTGTCCGCTCACAAATAACTGGGCGTATGCGCTGGCGGTAGAGAAGTTGGTGGGGCAAGCGGTACCGGAGCGTGCGGAGTATCTGCGGGTGATTCTTGCGGAACTGACGCGGGTTCAAAACCATGCCTCTGCGATCGGATTCCTTTTGCAGGAGATGGGGGCCAGCGGCACTCCGTTGATGTATGCGTTTCGCGAACGCGAGAAGATTCTGGACCTGTTTGAATCGCTGACCGGCTCACGGATGATGTGCAACTACATGCGCTTTGGCGGGTGCCGCGTGGACGCGACTGACGTGTGGCTGGACGCGACGCGCAAAGTGGTGGCGGGGCTGCCCGCATTTGTGGATGAATTTGAAGCGTTTCTGCAGACCAATGAGATTCTGATGGCGCGCACTCAGGGAACCGGTATTCTGCGCCCGGAGCTAGCTGTGAATGCGGGCGTGACGGGGCCTATGTTGCGGGCTTCCGGAGTGAACTACGACATACGCAGGGTGGATCACTACGGCATCTACGACCGGTTCAAGTTTCGCGTTCCGCTAGGCGATCACGGGGATATTTATGACCGCTACATGATTCGCATGCTTGAGATCCGCGAATCGCTGGGGATTCTGGAACAAGCGCTGAAGGAGATTCCGGGCGGTCCGGTAATGGATCCCAAGGCGAAAATTCGCGGATTCAGGCCGAAGGCGGGCGAAGCGTATGGGCGGATTGAAGGGCCGAAGGGCGAGTTGGGATTTTATCTGATCAGCGATGGGAGCCCGAATCCGTATCGCTACCGTGTGCGGCCGCCGAGCTTGATCAACTTGACTGTGTTGGAAGACATGTGCCTGGGACAAAACGTCGCAGATGTGGTGCTGATTTTCGGCAGTGTGGATATCGTTTTGGGGGAAGTGGACAGATAAGAGTGGTCAGTGATCGGTTTCCGGCTTTGCTCAAAACCGAGAACTGAAAACTCCGAAGGAGTTTGGCTTTGCTTGGTGAAGGGATTCTGAAGGGGCTGGCGGAGACGGCGAAGAATTTTGCCGGTAGCTACGTCTCAAAAGATCGGCTGACGACGGTGCAGTATCCCGAGGAACGGGCTCCTGTGTTCGAGGCCGCACGTGTGTTTCCTTTTCTTGTATATGACGGTCCGGACTGGGAGGCGGGGCTGCGATGCGTGGCCTGCCAGATCTGCGAGAAAGAATGTCCGCCGAAGTGTATCTATATCGAAAAGAGTAAGGACAAGAAACCGGACTACGCGGGAAAGCCGCAGATCTATCCGGCCAAGTTCGATATCGATATTTCGGTGTGCATGAGCTGCCAGATCTGCGTTGAAGTTTGCCCGTTTGAAGCGATCAAGATGAACAACGAGTTTGAGCTTGCGACGGACGATCGGTTTGGCGGCCTGTTGCTCGATAGGCATCAACTGGCGAAGTCGAACGAGTATTACCACCAGATTCATCCAACGGAAGCTGCGGAGGTGGATGCGCGGCTTGCCGAGGAGAAGGCGAAGTCTGAGGCCAAGGCGAAGGCTGCGGCGGAAGCGGCTAAAGCGAAGGCCGCCGCGGCATCGGCAGGGACATCGAGCACCGAGCCTGGTGTACGTGCGAAACCTGCTGTTGCACCACCGCCGAAGCCTACTGAAGGAGAGCCGAAAGAATGATCGACAGGCTCGACCAGATCTTTGTTTTGCTGTTGCACTGGATCCTCGGATACCTGCCGGGCGGATGGCAGGCGCCGTTCGGCGTGCTTTTGAGCTCTGCCTGTATTGTCTGCCTATACCCGGGATTATTTGCGCTGGCGGTATTGATGGAGCGCAAAGGGCTGGGACGCATGCAGAACCGATACGGCCCGAACCGCGTGGGGCCGTTTGGAATTCTGCAGCCGGTAGCGGACGGCATCAAGTCGCTGACTAAGGAAGATATTGTGCCGCTGAATGCCGACGCGCTGGTTCATTTTCTGGCGCCCGTGGTGCTGGTGGTCGCCGTCTTCATGATGTTCGCGGTGATGCCCATGGGCCGCAACATGGTACTCGTGAACCTGGACGCGAGCTTGCTGTTTTTCTTCGCGATGGGTGCAACGACCGAGCTATCGGTATTCATGGCGGGATGGTCGAGCCGCAATAAGTATTCGCTGCTGGGCGCGATGCGCGCCGTGGCGCAGATGATCAGCTACGAGGTTCCACTGTTGCTGTCGGGCGTCGTGATCGTGATGATGACGGGTTCACTCTCCCTGGTGCAGATGGTGGAGGCGCAAGACCATTTCACCGGCATCTTCCCTCACTGGTTTGTCTTTACACCCTGGGGTTTGGCGGGGTTTGTAATTTTTGCGATTGCGTCGACTGCGGAGACCAATCGCTCGCCATTCGATTTGCCGGAAGGCGAGTCGGAACTGGTGGCCGGGTATTTTACGGAATACTCGGGCTTCAAGTTTGCGCTGTTTTTCCTGGGTGAATACGTAGAGATGTTTGCGGTGGCAGGACTGGGCACCACACTTTTCTTAGGTGGATGGTCGGCGCCGTTTTCATTCCTGGCCTGGGTGCCGTCATGGATATGGTTCTTTGGGAAGGTCGAGATCTGGATCTGCGTGTTTATCTGGCTTCGGGGAACACTTCCGCGGCTACGGCAAGATCAGCTGATGAATTTTGCGTGGAAGTTTTTGCTGCCGCTGTGCCTGCTGAATATATTTGTCGCGGCGCTGTGGCGGTTTATGGGCGAGGGCTTGCTGCGGTGGGTGGTTTGTTCGGCAATCTTGATACTGGCTTACGTGGTAATGGGAAATGCGGAGATGAAGAGAAAACATTTCGGTCCGAGGAGTTATCGGTATGCGGAGTGAGAGTGGGGGTAGTTTCTCATCCATGCGCGGTGACGCGTGCGAATGGATGAGGCACCAACCTCTTCCCATGTCTCAGAATCGAGAAATGGGTCACCCATAGGTGTTGGCATGCTAAGTGAGTATCGCGCGGGTTTGCAGGAAAGGAGCGGCTGGCTGTGGGAGTGGTCTTCTATCTGATATCGGCCCTGGCCGTGGGGGGCGCGCTGGCAGCGGTGAATTTGAAGAACCTGGTGCATTGCGCACTGGCGCTGACGGTCTCGTTTCTTGGAATTGCTTTCCTTTTTCTGCAGCTCGACGCGCAGTTTGCGGGGTTCGCACAGATTCTTGTGTACGTGGGCGCGGTGGCGATTCTTGTGGTGTTTGCGATTTTGCTGACGCGCGCGGCGGAGTTGCCGAAGGTTGGCGTGTTCTCGAAGACGTGGCTTGTGGGGCTGGCGATTGCGGCAGGCGTATTTGCAATGCTGGCGTGGGCGGTCCTGCAGGCCGGGCCGTGGCTGCCGAATGAAGCCGCTGTGCCGCAGGTAACGGTGAACGAAATTGGGCAGGCTCTGATGGGGCGGTACGTGTTGCCGTTGGAGATTGTGGCGGCACTGCTGACAGCGGCGCTGCTGGGCGCGGTGATTGTGGCCATGCACGAGAAGGTGAGGACGAAGTGATGGCGACGCCGTTGACCGGATATTTGCTTGTAGCCGCGCTGATCTTCGCGATCGGGTTGGCGGGTGCGCTTATGCGGCGCAACGCAATCCTCGTGTTGATTGGGATAGAGCTGATGCTGAACGCAGCGAATCTCAATTTGATTGCGTTCTGGCGTTATGGTTCGCATCCCGAGCCGCTGACGGGGATGATGTTTGCGATTTTTTCGATTGCAGTTGCGGCCGCGGAGGCTGCGGTGGGATTGGGCCTGGTGATTTCGATTTATCGCCACGCGAAGACTACGGACCTAGACCAAATGAACAGGATGAAGGGGTAAGCCGGTGATGCAAGAGGGATTGGCGTTCACTCCTCAACTGGCCGCCAGCAGTATCGCGCAGTGGCTGTGGCTGGTGCCGGCAGTGCCAATGGTTGCGGCAGGGGTGATTGCGCTTCTGAAGCAGCCGATGCGGAAGTTATCCTCGGGGCTAGCGATTGGTTCGCTCGGATTTTCGCTTCTGATGGCGCTGGCGGCATTCGGGCATGTGCTTGCCGGGTGGTCGCACGGATACGCCTTGCGCGAAGTGGTGAACTTCAGTTGGATCCAAGCGGGCACGACACCAGTGGAATTGGGGTGGGTGCTCGATCCGTTGGCTGCGGTGATGCTGGTGATGGTCACGTTTGTCGGGCTGCTGATCTTCATTTACTCGGCGGGCTACATGGAGCACGATGAGAACTACACGCGGTTCTTCTGCTTCTTGAGTTTGTTTGCGGGCGCGATGCTGGGGGTAGTGATTGCCAACAGCATTCTGCTGCTGTTCATGTGCTGGGAACTGGTAGGCCTCACGTCGTATTTTCTGATCGGGTTCTGGTATCAGAAGCCCTCGGCGGCTGCAGCAGCCAAGAAGGCATTCCTGACGACGCGCGTGGGCGACGTGTTCTTTCTTCTCGGGATCGTCTGGTTGTTTGCGCAGACAGGGACACTCTTGTTTTATGACTACGGCGCGGGATCGATAGAGCAATTGGCGCTAGGTGGATTGCTGGTGCACCATGCTGCCTGGGGACTGACTGCAGCCGGCGCGATCGGGCTGCTGATCTTTGCTGGAGCGGTGGGCAAGAGTGGGCAATTTCCGCTCCATGTGTGGCTTCCGGATGCGATGGAAGGACCGACACCGGTGTCGGCGTTGATTCATGCAGCGACGATGGTGGCGGCAGGTGTGTATCTGATCGCTCGAGTGTATCCGTTGATGGCGGCGGGCATGCCCGCCGGCGGGACGACAACGTCCTTAAACGTGGTGACGTGGGTTGGCGCTTCGACGGCGGTGTTTGCAGCGCTAATCGCGGTGGCGCAGAACGATATCAAACGGATTCTGGCGTACTCGACGGTGTCGCAGCTTGGGTACATGATGGCGGGTCTTGGTGTCGGCGGCGTAGCGGTGGGGATGTTCCACCTGATTACGCATGCATTCTTCAAGGCCCTGCTGTTCATGGGCGCGGGATCGGTGATTCACGGGGCGCATGAGGAGCAGGACATCCGCAATATGGGCGGATTGCGCAAATACATGCCGCTCACTTTTGCGACGTATGCAGTTGGCATGCTGGCGCTTTGCGGGTTTCCGCTTTTCTTCTCGGGGTTCTGGAGCAAGGATGGAATTCTGGAGGCGGCGGAGCACTGGAGCGTGGCGAAGGCTCCGTTTTACATGCTGGTGTTTGGCGCGCTGCTAACAGCGTTTTATATGACACGGCAGGTGAGCTACGTGTTCTTTGGGCAGTATCGCGGGCATGGGCATCCGCATGAGAGTCCGCGGGTGATGACGATGCCGCTGGCGATTCTGGCATTTTTTGCGGTGACGCTGGGAGTGATTGGAACGCCTGCGTGGCCGTGGTTCAGAGGATTTCTGGAGAGCCGTGCGGTGCCGGTGGAACTGGGTGCATTTGGGGAGGCTGGATTCTTTGCGCTTCTGGCGACGTCGGCTGTGGTGGTGTTTGCGGGGCTCGGATTAGGTTGGTGGCTTTATGGAAACAAGTCGCCGAATGCCGAAGAGCCGGATGAGCTGGAAAAGGCAATGCCACCAGTATGGGCGGTGCTGCGCGACAAATTCTATATTGACGAACTCTACGGCGCGACTGTCGTCGCGTTCTACTACTGGTGGGCGAAGGTGGCCGACTGGATCGATCGAGATATCTGGGGAGATATGGTGGCGACCATCACCTGGCTCTTCAAAGGATGGGCGGAACTCAATCGCTTCCTTGATGCAAAGATGGTCGATGGAGCCTTCGACAAAGGCTGCGAGGAGATCGCGACAGGCGGTGGATTGCTGGCGCGCGTACAGAATGGACGCGGGCAGACGTATCTGAGGCTGCTGGCGCTAGCGGTCGTGGTACTGGCTTCGATCCTGATGTGGAGAGGCCGCCCATGAACGCAATGGCGAACGGAATCCCGTGGCTCACGATCATTACTGTGCTGCCAGTTGTTGGCGCGGTTATTGCCTTGTTCTCTGGTAAGCACGCGCGAGGCGTGGCGCAGGTAACGGGCATCATCGCTTTCGTGCTTTCTCTTGGGATCTGGTTGCATTTGCCAGGGGATGGGTCCATCGGCCTGGTCGAATTGAAAACCTGGGTACCTTCACTGGGAATTCAATATCACCTGGGCGTAGACGGGCTGGGCGCGTTGATGGTGGTGCTTTCGGCACTTGTGACGCTGATGAGTGTGGATGCAGCGCTCCGGGTTCATCATGAGCCGGGGTTGTTTTTCGCCCTCGTGCTATTGCTGGAGGCGGGGCTGTTCGGTTCGTTCACTGCGCTGAATTTCTTTCACTGGTTTTTGTTCTGGGAACTGAGCCTGATCCCGGCCTTCTTCCTGATCAAGTTGTGGGGTGGCCCGAAACGCGGACCTGCGGCCACCCAGTTTTTTGTGTACACGATGGCAGGCAGTGTTGCGCTGCTGCTGGCGTTCCTGGCGATCTTCGTCTCGACGAAATCGATGGAGTTCGGAGACCTAGCGGCGATGGCGGCAAGCGGAACGTTGGCGCAGCAGGTTAGGGCACATCTGGGTTGGGGAATTGCCGGGGGCCACGTGATGATGTGGCTCGCTCTGGGGGTGTTGGCGGGATTTGCGGTGAAGGTGCCGATGGCACCTTTCCATACCTGGCTTCCTGCGGCATACGCCGAAGCGCCTTCCCCGGTGACGATGCTACTGACGGGCGCGATGTCAAAGATGGGCGTGTATGGTTTGTTGCGGATTGCGCTGCCCTTGTTTGGTGCGCAAATCGCACAGATCAGGACACCGCTGCTGGTGCTGGCCGTGATTACGGTGGTGATGGGTGCGTGGGCGGCAGCGGCACAGAAGGATTTAAAACGCATCCTCGCGTATTCATCAGTGAATCACCTCGGATATTGTTTGCTGGGAATTTTTGCGATCGCGTTGCCCGGGGGTGCGAATGTTGCGGTGGGCACGAGCCAGGCTATGGCGTTGAATGGCGTGATTTTGCAGATGTTCAATCACGGGCTTACGGCTGCGGCGCTGTTCTGGTTTATCTCCATGATCCAGTTCAGGAGCGGCGGACTTCGCGGCGTAGACGACTTTGGTGGATTGCGCAAGCCGGCTCCGGTGTTTGCGGGGTTGATGGGAATTGCATTGTTCTCGTCGCTGGGACTACCAGGGCTAAATGGATTTGTAGGTGAGTTTCTGATTTTCCGTGGCGTGTTTCCGCTGTCGTGGGTGGCAGCAACGTTTTCAGTTCTTGGGTTGCTGGTGACTGCAGCGGTGATTCTGACTGTGATTCAGAAGGTGTTCACGGGCCCGGTGCCGGAGCGCTGGGCGGAGTTTCCGGACCTGCACGGCGGTGAGCGGGCGGGAATGGCGCCTGTGATTGGATTGATGTTCCTACTCGGTGTGGTGCCGCAGTTGATCGTGGGACATGTTAATCCCACGGTTGAGTACCTGCTGGCGCATTGGAGATTTTGAGACCGAATGTTGGCTTGGACGATTTACATCTCGTTTGCCGGTGCACTGGTGCTGGCGCTGCTGCCTAAAGGGAGTTCAGCTTTCGCCAGGTGGTTTGCGCTCGCGGTTTCAGTGACGGGATTTGCGATTGCGGTTGCCGGGTTTCTTCAGGGCGCAGGGCAGGGACGCATCACGCTTGTTGATGTGCCGTGGGTGGCGTCCATGGGTATCCGCTTTACGCTGGCGGCGGACGGGATCAGTCGGGTGCTGGTGCTGTTGACCGGATTGGCGGCTGTGGCTGGTGTGCTCTTCAGCTGGAATATCGATCTGCGGACGAATGAGTTTTTCGCATTCTTTCTGGCGCTGATTGGCGGCGTGTATGGCGTGTTTCTCAGCTTTGATCTGTTTCTGCTGTTTGTGTTTTATGAGATTGCCATCGTCCCGAAGTACTTTCTGATCGCGATATGGGGATCGACGCGGCGCCAATATGCGGCTATGAAATTGGCGTTGTATTCGTTTGTCGGGTCGGCCATGGTGCTGATCGGATTGCTTGCAGCGTATGCGACATCTGGAAGCCACTCGACGGGGTTGGTGGCGCTGGCGAATGCGAATTTGCCGGTTAGTTTTCAGATGTGGGTGTTTCCACTGGTATTTGTCGGATTTGGAATCCTGGCGGGTCTGTGGCCATTCCACACCTGGGCACCCACGGGCCACGTGGCTGCGCCGACTGCTGCTTCAATGCTGTTGGCAGGCGTAGTGATGAAGCTGGGCGCGTATGGATGCCTGCGCGTGGCGATTGGATTGTTTCCGCACGGGATGGATCCGTGGGGATTTTCGTTCGCCGGGATCGGCTCGTGGCGCGATGTCTTCGCGGTACTGGCCGTGATCGGGATTGTCTATGGTGCGCTGGTGGCGCTGGCGCAAACTGATTTCAAATTTGTGATCGGCTATTCGAGCGTCAGCCACATGGGGTTTGTACTGCTGGGCCTTGTGACGCTGAAGCAAATTGGAGTCACGGGCGCGGTGCTGCAGATGTTTTCGCACGGTGTGATCGCGGGCCTGCTGTTCGCCATAGTGGGGCGGATCGTGTATGAGCGCACGCACACGCGGCAACTGGCGGAGTTGGAGGCGATGCACCTTGGAAAGCGGATGCCGTTTGCGGCAGGGGCTTTTGTGATCGCGGGCATGGCCTCGATGGGTCTACCGGGATTCTCTGGGTTTGTGGCGGAGTTGCAGGTGCTGGTTGGTTCGTGGATGGCGAAGCCATGGTGGACGGTGGCAGCGGGCGTTGGAATCATTATCGGCGTGGCGTATACGTGGCGCGCGATGCAAAAGGCATTCTTCCCTGACAGGTTGCCGACGGCTGAGGAGCATCCGGCGACCGGGTGGGAGAAGTTTGAAGCAATTACATGGCCCGAGATTGCAGGTACGTCGTTGTTAGTCGCGGCGACTCTGATTGTTGGCGTCTATCCCAAGATTCTTCTGGACACGATTGAGCCGGCAGTGAAGGCACTGCTCGCAGGAGGAATGCAATGAACTACGCAGACCTCTTTCGAGTGACGTTGCCGGAGACCGCGCTGGAGATTGCGGCGCTGTTGGTGCTTGTAGTGGATCTTGGTTTCCTGCGCAAGGCGGCGACGCAGACGCGCGCTATGTCGGCGGTGATGCTAGGCGTGATTGGTTGCTGCGCGGCATTGATTGTGCTGCCATTCCAGGCTTCCGGCGGAATTACTTATCCAGGAAGCACAGACTTGATGTTGAGCGTGGGCGGGTATTCCGCGATCGCGCAGGTAGGCATCCTGGTGCTTACCGTGCTGACGCTGTTTCTGCTGATCGGGTCGGATTTCACGCTGCACGTGGGCGAGTATGTTGCGATCGTGCTGATGGCGGCGACGGGCGGATTGCTGATTTCGGCGGCGCAGGACTTGCTGATTATTTTTGTCGGACTCGAACTGCTGAGCCTTGGACTATACATTCTGACTGCATTTGCGAAGAGATCGGGCAAGAGCGCCGAGGCGGCGATGAAGTATTACCTATTCGGCGGAATGTCGGCGGCGTTTTTGCTGTTCGGATTCAGCTATTTGTACGGACTGTCGGGATCGACCAACCTGCACGAGATCATGCGCTCGTTCTTTTCAATGAACGTCATTAACTCGTCTCCGCTGGTATATGTCGCGCTTGTGCTGATCGCGGCTGGGCTCGGGTTCAAAGTTGCGGCAGTACCGTTCCACCTATGGGCTCCGGATACCTATGAGGGTGCGCCTGCGCCTGCTGCTGCATTCATTGCGTCAGTGTCGAAGGTGGCCAGTTTTGCGCTGCTGATTGGGATTGGAACGGCAGCGACGCATGTCTTCGAGAATGTGCACAACGCAGGCATTGTCCTCGTCTACACCGGGCCGGCGCCCAGGTGGATCGGATTCTCTGGGCCCTGGTCGTTCATCGTCGCACTCATGGCTGTCGCCTCCATGCTTTTCGGTAACCTGGCGGCATTGGCGCAGTCGAGTGTAAGGCGTTTATTGGCATATTCCGCGATTGCGCATGCGGGGTACATCTTGCTGGGGCTCGCGTTCTTCTCATATTCAACGCAGAGCGCACAGGCGATTCTGTATTACATCCTCACGTATGGGCTGACGACGATTGGAGCGTTCGGCGCCGTTGCAGTTGTGGAGCGCGCGGGTGGCAGCGACCGGATGGACGCATTCCTGGGATTATCAAAGCGCAATCGGTTGCTGGCCGCAGTGATGATGGTGCTGTTTCTCTCGCTGGCAGGGATTCCACCGCTGGTCGGGTTCTGGGCGAAGTTCAATTTGTTTGCCACAGTGTTGCGGGTGCATCCGGACGGAGCGGGGCTGGCGCTCGTGGTGTTGGCGATAGCGATGAGCGCGGTGTCGCTCTATTACTATCTACAGGTGCTGAAACGCGTGTTTGTAATGCCGGCCGTGGATGAAACTCCGATGAAGGCGAATGCGGTGACGATGGGAGTGCTGGTAGTGATTGCGCTGGCAGTCGTGGCGCTGGGGTGTATGCCTGGCCTGTTGCAAAACTGGATGGCGAGTTTCTATTAGTCTTCTCTTCCTCCCCCTATCCCCCGGTCTCATAAGCCAAGTTTCCTTGATTCAAGGGCGTAGCGACGGGGGGTCGATGCAAAGATCTCTGCTTAAAGGATTTAGCTGTAGAGATTTCAAAATAAAAGACTTAAGATGGGAGCCTCGGGATTATCCAGACCCCGGTGGCGTGTGTGTACCTGCCACTCTCAGCATAGATCTATTATGTGGGTTTTGAGGGAAATAGGACGCAAAGCTCGAACAGGAAGTTTTTGTTTGGAATGAGTAAGTTAGTTGAGTCGTCTGTGGGATGCCATTGACAACATTTAGAACCACATCCTCGGCGAGATTGACCCGCAACGGACCGGTCGGGAGTCAGGTCGTACTTTGCCACTCTTTGCTTCGCAAGGATCGGTATCCGGTGCTTTCAAAACGGTTGAAAGTCGTGCTTTCCCAGGTCTCAAATTCGAGACCCGGGGCACCCAGAGTCGCAGGAGATGTGCCTTAGCCGCGGAGGAAGTCTTTGGCTTTCTGGAGCAGGACGTCGCGGCTGATGTCGGAGATGGCGTTGGTGAGCGGGATCTGCTTGGGGCAGGCCTCGACGCAATTTTGCGCGAAACCGCACTCCTGAATGCCACCGTCGCCGGACAGGGCGCGGAGACGTTCTTCCGCGAAGACCTTGCCGGTGGGGTGATTGTTGAAGAGCTTGACCTGGGCGATGGTTGCGGCGCCGACGAAGCCTGTATCTTCGTTGAATTGCGGGCAGACCTCCATGCAACAGGTGCAGGAGATGCAGTTGGAGAGCGGGTAATTGGCTTCCTGCTGCTGGGGGAATACGCGCGGGCCGGAGCCGAGGTCATAGGTGCCGTCGACGGGAACCCAGGCCTTGACGCGCATGAGGTTTTCAAAGAGCACGGAACGGTCGACCTGGAGATCGCGGACGAGAGGGAACTTGGAGAGGGGCTCAATCTTGATCGGCTGCTCAAAATTTTCAACGAGGGCGGAACAGGCCATCCGGGCTTTGCCGTTAATGAGCATGGCGCAGGAGCCGCAGATTTCCTCGAGGCAATTCGAGTCATAAGTGATGGGGGTGGTGTCGCGGCCCTCGGCGGTGACGGGGTTGGCGGCGATCTCCATCATGGCGGATATGACGTTCATGCCGGGACGCCACTCGAGTTCGAAGTTTTCCCACGTAGAAGGTGCGTCGGGGCTCGCCTGGCGCTTGATTTCGAATTTAACGGTTTTGGTTGCCATGGTTCCTCAAAAACAGCTTTCAGCTTTTAGCGACTGCGTGTTTGAAACAAAAACAGAAGCAGATCCTTCGCTCCGCTTACCCCACTTCGTGGGGCCCCAAGCTGCTCCGCTCAGGATGACACTTCTTTGTGGTACGACTGCTGGTGGCACGAATGTCGTGCCCTGATGCAAAACGGTAGAGGTTCGCGCTTTCCCATGTCTCACAATCGAGACATGGGGCACCCGATTTCGTGCTGATACAAGACCCCAGAAAGCAACTGCAGATCCTTCGCTCCGCTTACCCCACTTCGTGGGGCCCCAAGCTGCTCCGCTCAGGATGACACTTCTTTGTGGTACGACTGCTGGTGTTACGAATGTCGTGCGTGATGCAGAGGTTCATGTTTTCCCATGTCTCAAAATCGAGACATGGGGCACCCGATTTCGTGCTGATACAACACCCCAGAAAGCAACTGCAGATCCTTCGACTTCGCTCAGGATGACACCGGCAAATTTCTTGCCGATGTCATTTCGCGGCGTCATAACGGCGCGGACGCGGTTTGATGTATTGAATGTCCACGTCTTCAAATTCGAGGCGCGGGCCTTCAGGTCTGCCGGTAAAGCTGGCTTTGGTTGTCTTCAGAAACTTCTCGTCATTGCGGTCTGGAAAGTCGGGCTTGTAGTGCGCGCCGCGGGACTCGTCGCGGACCATCGCTCCCTGCACTACGCAGCGTGAAAGCTCAAGCATGTTGTAGAGCTGGCGGGCGAAGGCGAAGCTGGTGTTTGCCCACTGGCTCTTGTCGCTCAGGTTGACGTTCTGGAAGCGATCGAGCAGTTCGACGATCTTTTCGTCGGCCTGCTTCAGTCCCTGGTTGTAACGGATGACGGTGGCGTGCTCGGTCATGGTGACGCCGAGTTCGCGCCAAAGCTTGAAGGGGTTCTCAGTGCCGGCATTGGAGATGAGCTGCTTGTTCATCTCGGCCTGACGGGCGAGCTCGGCTGCTGCTCCGCCGTCGCCTTCGATTGCTGCCAGGTTCCTGGCGTAGTTCATGGCGTTGGGGCCGGAGATGAATCCGCCGAAGATGCAACTGACGAGCGAGTTTGCGCCGAGTCGGTTGGCTCCGTGGTACTGGTATTCGCACTCACCGGCGGCGAAAAGGCCCGGGATGTTGGTCATCTGGTTGAAGTCGACCCAGAGACCGCCCATGGTGTAGTGCATGCCGGGGAAAATCTTCATCGGCACTTCGCGCGGATCGTCGCCGACAAACTTCTCGTAGATTTCGAGGATGCCTTCGAGCTTGCGATTGAGGGTTTCTTTGTCGATGTGGGTGAGGTCGAGATAGACCATGGGCTGGCCGTCGATGCCGAGGCCGTGCTCGTAGACGATCTTGTGAATGGCACGGGTGGCGACGTCGCGGGGGACGAGATTGCCGTATTTCGGATACCACTCTTCGAGGAAGTAGAAGCGGTCTGACTCGGGGATCTGCTTGATGGGGCGCTTGTCGCCCGGGGTGCGCGGAACCCAAACGCGCCCACCTTCGCCACGCGCCGATTCAGACATGAGGCGGAGCTTATCTTCGCCAGGGATCGAGGTGGGGTGGACCTGGATGAATTCACCGTTAGCGTAGAAGGCGCCCTGCTGGAAGACGGCAGATTGCGCGGAGCCGGTGCAGACGACGGAGTTGGTGCTCTTGCCGAAGAGAGCGCCTACGCCGCCGGTAGCTAGAATGACTGCGTCCGCGGGGAAGGCTCGCAGTTCCATTGTGCGCAGATTCATCGCGGTGATGCCGCGACAAATGCCTTTGGAGTCAAGGATGGAGGAAAGGAACTCCCAGCCTTCGTATTTCTTGACTTTGCCGTCGGACTCGTAGCGGCGGACCTGCTCGTCGAGTGCGTAGAGGAGCTGTTGACCGGTGGTGGCGCCGGCAAACGCTGTGCGGTGATAAAGCGTGCCACCAAAGCGGCGGAAATCGAGCAAGCCTTCCGGGGTGCGATTGAAAGGGACACCCATGCGATCGAGCAGGTCGATGATAGCCGGTGCGGCTTCGCACATGGCTTTGACCGGAGTTTGGTTCGCGAGGAAGTCGCCCCCGTAAATGGTATCGTCGAAGTGCTTGTCAGTGGTGTCGCCTTCGCCCTTCAGATTCTTGGCAGCGTTGATGCCGCCCTGTGCGCAGACTGAGTGGGAGCGCTTGACGGGAACGATGGAGAACAGGTCGACATTGCCACCTGCCTCTGCGATTTTGATGACTGCTGCGAGCCCGGCCAAACCTCCGCCAACCACGATGATCCTGGGTGCTGCCATTTTTTGTCGAATCCTTTCAAAGGGGCCAGTTATCAGCTGTCAGCTACCCGCTTTCAGCAAAGGCCTAAACCGAAAGCTAAGAACCAGTCTGGAGTGGCGGAGTGAAACGAAGAGGAGCCGCTACCCGGTTCCAAAAATTGATTTGGCCAATGGCCGTGGTCAGGAATGCAATTTCGTGCTCAGAAAAAGTTGCCGAGACACGCGCGTATGTTTCATTGTCAATGTGTTGATTTGCGAGAAGAGTTACACGTTCGGCCCAGTCGAGGGCTGCCATTTCACGCGCCGAGTAGATACCGGCTTCACGCCAGGCAGAGAGCAGGTCAAGCCTAGCTGCGGGCACGTTGAGCTTACGGGCTTCGTTGAGATGATATTGGACACAGAAAGCGCAACCGTTGAGTTGCGATATGCGGATTTTAACCATTTCGAGGAGATCTGGCTCGAGACCGGACTTACGGAGGGCATGGCTGACGGCGGTCATGCCAGTTCCCATTTCAGGGACGGTGTCCTGGTAGGTCTTGTAGTCGATGCGCGGGTTGGTGGAGGTGCCTGGCATTTCGTATTCTCTCTGCCGTTCGGTCCCGACTTCTCGATTGCACTTCTCTCGAAGACTAGAAGCAGATCCTTCGCTCCGCTTACCCCAAGCTGCTTCGCTCAGGATGACACTTTTTTGTGGTGCGACTGCCGATAGACAAATTGCAGGTGCTTCGACTCCGCTCAGGACGACACGATGTGTGGGAGCGTCTGAAGCACTGCTACTGGAGCTATCTCAGGCGCGTTTTGATATTTGGGGCTGACGAAGGCCCAGATGCTGGCAAGGCCCATGACGAGAAGGATGAAGCCAAAGGCAGCGCATGCGTAGCCGAAACGCTTGCGGGCAATCTCGCCGGGAGTGATGCCCCACTTGGCGGCAAACAGCCAGATGCCATAGGCGAAGTGCCAACAGATGGCGATCATTGCGATGACGTAAACAGCAAGCATGAAGGGGTTAGCGAGTTCGTGCTGCACCTTGGCGAAGGCTGCGCCGGGATTTTCAGGGAGACTGATGCCCATGAAGCGCTGGCGCAGAACGTGCTGACCAATGTAAAGAATCGCGATAAGTCCGGTCCAACGCTGCGCGACGTACATCCAGTTGCCGGCCCATGGGTAGTAAACGACATTCGATTTGCCGCGGAACCAGATGTAGAGGCCGTAGAGGCCGTGGTAGAGGATGGGCAGGAAGATGAAGACCCATTCAAGAACGCGGACCAGCGGCAGGGAATTGAGGAACTTGACTTGCTGTCCGTAGGCGATGGGGCCCTTAAGCGCTTCAAAGTTCGACAGCAGGTGCTCAAGGAAAAAGGCGCCGATGGGGATAATGCCGAGGAGCGAATGAAGCTTGCGCCACAAAAACGAGGATCCCTGATCGGCGCGAAGCGGCTGCACGCCAGCGCGGAGCTTTGGCGTAGCAGGATTTTGGACTGTTGCCATTGAGTGTGGCTCCTAAGTGCTTCGGGTCCTGATTCCGGAGCGGTGAGGTATCAGATTGAGGGACGGCGTATATGGCGCAGTTACAAATGCATTATTCGTAACGCAGATAACGATCGTCAAGCGCGGCAGCCGCCAAGTGCTCGATATCTGAAAGCGGCTCATGCCGAAGACGCCGAAAGTTGACGGAGGTAATTGAGGAAACTAGAAGGATGTGGTGAGACGCAGGAAGAAGCTGCGCGGGGGGCCGATGGCGTTTCCGGAGAAAAGGCCGCCGAAATCGAGGACGTCGAGAGTGTTGTTGAGGTTTTCACCGTCGACCTGGAAGGTGGTAGTGAATCGTTCGGAGCGGTGGAAGATCGCGCCGGCGGATGCGTTGAGGAGCAGCGCAGGAAGGATGCGGCCGCGATCGAAGTTGAGGCGTGCGAGGACCTGCGGGCCGTATTCAGCCAGAACCGTAGCGGGGTCGCCATCGAAGTCGAATGGAAGGCCGGAGTCGAACTCGACGCCGCTCGCGACCCAGAAGCGGGGCCGTATCTGGTAGCGCAAGCGGCCGCGAAAGGTGTTGCGTTGATCCTGCGAGTTGGGGAAGTGTCCGGAGAGCGCCGCGGCGGCAGAGGCGTCAGAGCCGAGGAAAAGCCCACCGGTGACCGGGGACCAGACGTTGCCAACCTCGTACGAATAGCTGGCGAAGCCATTGAAGCCGTGCCATAGGGGAATCTCGAGCTTGCCTTCCAATCCGTAGATGATGGCTTTGCGGAACGCTATGGGAAACGCGATGGTGGTGTTCTGAAGCTGGTTGTCGTCTGCAAAGTTCGAGAGGAAACGGCGGAAGTAGTTGGCGTCGAAGCGGAACTGGTGGGCGAAGTCTTTGCTGGCACCGAGTTCGTAGTAGTCGCCCGTAGACGGATTGACGGGAAGACGAAGAAATATGCCGGGATCGATGGAGTCGACCTGCGGAGAGCTGGAAAGAAGAATGTTGTCGCTTGAAGGAGTTTGAAAGATGCGGTCGTAGGAGGCGTGTAGCACGAGGTGCGCGCTTGGAATATAGCGGGAGAGCGCGAGACGGGGCTCAAGAGCCTGACAATTGACGAGGAGTTGGTAGTGATCCCAGCGGAGCCCAGCAGCAATGTTGGTCTTACGCAGGTGGAGAGTGTCCTGAAGAAACGCAGATTGCTCAAGGTCGGGCCGGGTGTCGGCGAATGCGAAGGATGTGGCTGTGCCGGGGTCGAATTGCGATGGGTCTGTGATGAAGTAATTGAGAGTTTCACGGAGAAAAATGTTGTCGGACTCGACACCGGCCTTCCACTCGTGTTGAGCGCGATCGAAGGTGGCGCTGACATTGAAATAAGCTTCGCGGAAGTTGTTGTGCTGAAAGATCTCGATCGGCGTAGATGCAGCGTTGGAGTTGAAGTCGTTCGTTTTGTCGCGAAACATGGCGCGCGCGTCGGCGAAGGTGCGGTCGGAGAAGATGTGCTGCCAGGCGGCGATGCCCATTGTTTCCGCATTGCCGGCATTTTGTAACTGGCCGGCTGATTGCTGATTGTTTTCGTTGGGAATATCGTAGCGGGAGAATTCGCGACGAAGACTGAAGTTGAAGTCATCGTTCGGGCTTTGCGTACGCTGGTAACGAAGGGCGAAGTCTCCGAGGGTGCCGGTATTGGTGTAGTTCTGGGGAACGACTGGATTGAGGTAACGATCGGTGCGGCTGCCGGCGCCGGTTGCACTGAGAGAGTCTTTGTTGCGCGTGTACTGAACCTGTGCCGCGGCAGCTGCGGATGCGAAACTTCCCCCGTTGAAGACAAGCTGACCGTGCAAACCGGGCTGTGCGTCCTGCGTGGTGTTGACTTCGATGATGCCGCCCATTTTGCGGCCATATTCAGCGGGAATACCCGCGGTGTAGATACTGAGCGACTGGACCTGGTCGGCTTCGATTTCGGGGCCAAAACCGGGGGACCGGTTGTCGGTAAGGGGTATTCCATCGACGACGAACTGGGTTTGATATTCCGAGCCGCGTGGGTGCAACACGGCGCTGCCTTCGTAGAGCCAGCCGGGTTGGGAATTGACGAGGTCTTGCAGTGAACGCCCCGGGACAGAGCCGAGCCGGGTTTGAATTTGCTGAGTTCCGAGCATGTTGACTGAGCCGGACTGATCGATGGCGAGCAGTGTTTCGGGCGTGTGGACGGTTACCGATTCGGTGAGTGGAGCGAGCTTGAGTTGAATGGAGAGAGAGGTGGGTGCCGACGAACGGACTTCGACGGATTCTGAGATGTCAGCAAAGCCCGGGGGATGAATGCTAATGCGATAGAAGCCGTAGGGAAGGCGAGAGAGAGTGAGGGTTCCGTCGGAATTGGTAGGGAGGGTCTTGTTAAATTGACCGCTTTGGCTGGTTAGGTGAACTGCGGTTTCGACGTTGCGGCCGGCGGCATCTGTTACGCGGAGACGCAAGGCACCTTCGTTTGCCTGACCAAAGGCCAGGGCGGCAGTGGAGACCACGATGATAATGAAAATCCTGGGAGCTTTCATTCTCATCTTTGGCTTGACGCGGCATATGGAGTCGACGTTAACGATAAGGGCGACATCGTGAGCACGGAAGCCATCCTGGTGAAGCTTGGCCTGTGTGCTTAGATGCGAAGTTTGGCAAGAAGGGCGGCCAGGGCACGGCCGCGATGGCTTAAGGAGAGCTTGGTTTGAAGGTCGATTTCAGCCATGGTACGGTCGAGCTTTGGCAGATAAAAGAGGGGGTCGTAGCCGAACCCGCCGGTGCCGCGCGGCGCGTTGAGGATCATGCCTTCGACGCTGCCATCGGTCAAGTGGGTAGACTCGCCGTTGCGCGCGGCCACGAGCACGCAATGGTAGCGGGCGGTGCGCTGGGGCGGCGGAACGCCATCAAGACGCTGGAGTAGGACGATGTTATTCCAGACGTCGGAATTGTCGTTGGCATCGGGTGAGTCTACCAAGCCGGCATCCGCGGCAAAGCGGGCGGAGCGCACGCCGGGAGCCCCGGAGAGGGCGTCGACTTCGAGGCCGGAATCGTCGGCGAGAACGATGGCGCCAGGAGCGAATCGGGAATAGTAGACGGCTTTGAGGGTAGCGTTTTTTGCAAAGGTGTCACCATCTTCCTCGGGAGGCTCGATGGCGGCGAGATCGGGAAGGGGGTCGATAGAGACGGCATGCGTTTCGGCGGCGGTGCGGAAGTCGCGCAGTTTGCCCTTGCTGGTGGTGGCGACGTAGAGGTGAAGGGGCATCCATCAAAGTGTAATGCACGCCATGTACCGCTCAGGCATGGCAGTGTTTACCTCCTGGTTTGCTCGGCGAGTTGTCGGCGAGATCGTGCTTTCCCATCCGGATTTGTGGTCGGCGCGGTCGAAGGGAAGAGCAGATCCTTCGGCTCCGCTTACCCCATGAACATTGCATGTCCACGGGGCCCCAAGCCGCTCCGCTCAGGATGACATTCCCAGTTAGTGCGCTAGATATTGCCAGATGTTGGCAGCCGGCGCTCATACCTGCTTGAGAAAACAGGCTCGCTCGGGTCGGATGATCCACGTAGGATGGCTGGTGAAGTCAGACGACAAATTGAAGGCGGGATATGCCGGCGATTCTAGCGGGTATTGGGTGGCACATGGTGGGGGCGGCTTCGGCCGCTTGTTTCTATGCGCCGATTGAGAAGGTAAAGCGCTGGTCTTGGGAAACGACGTGGGCTATCGCCGGCGTTTTCTCGTGGGTGTTGTTGCCGGTCGGGGTGAGCTATCTTTTGTTGCCTCATTTTGCTACATTTTATGGTTCGATTCCGTCAGGCGTGTTGTTGAAGATGGCGCTGTTTGGGGCCATGTGGGGCGTCGGGAATGTGAGTTACGGGCTTACGATGCGGCACCTGGGAATGTCGCTGGGAATCGGTGTTGCGATTGGGGTGACCCTGGTGGTGGGAACGCTGGCGCCGCCGCTTTGGCATGGACAGGCGGCCTTGCTGTTCCAGACACGCGGCGGGTTGTTCAACATGGCAGGCGTGGTGGTCGCGCTGGTGGGCGTGGCGATTGTGTCATATGCGGGGCACATGAAGGAGATGCAGCTTAAGAGCGGCGGACCTACGGAATTCAATGTGATGCTGGGGCTGGCGCTCGCCGTGATGTGCGGCATCTTTTCCTCGGGCATGTCCTTTGCGATGGACGCGGCGCAACCTCTCAAGCAGGCAGCGGAGAATGTCGGCGTCAAACATCTTTATTCTGCGTTGCCGGCTTACGTGTTCATCATGGGTGGTGGAGCGCTGGTGAATTTTGCTTACTGTTTTGGGCGACTGGCGATGGTGAAGAAAATATCGCTGCGAGATGATTTGCGTCAGCCTGGAGGCACGATCGCGAGAAACGGGGCGTTGGCGGCTGCGGGCGGAATCATGTGGTATTTGCAGTTCTTCTTCTATGCCTGGGGGCAGGCCAATATTCCGGATCGGCTGAGCTACGTGAACTGGATGCTGCACATGAGCGGCTATGTGTTATTTGGCGGGATTGTAGGACTGGCACTGGGCGAGTGGGCTGGGGTATCGAGCCGCTCGATTCGATTGCTATGGGAAGGCATTGTGGTGATTATCGCGGCCGCGAATCTGGTGGGACTGGGACTGGCGTCGTAGAAGCAGTTGGCAGTGCTCAGAACAATGCCGGAGCTTTGCGGCTCCGGCATTGTTGTCTTAGATGATCATGCGCTAGTCGATGTCCTGGTGGAGGCGGAGATCGCGGGAGGAGCCACCTACGCTGACAGTCCGTTTGCCGGTCGCTGTCTGCCATTTCTGATCTTTGGTAGACCAGTATTGGAGTTGGCGTGGGGCTACGTGCAGCGAGACGTCTTTGGATTCGCCTGACTTGAGGTGGATGCGATCGAAGGCTATCAGGGCGCGAACTGGGAACTGCACGCCATCGGGGATTTGGGCAGGCGCCCCGAGGTAGACTTGCGGAACTTCGTCGGAGGCTACGGAGCCAGTGTTTTTGATGTTGACTTTGACGTCGAGGCCGCCATCGCTGGATTTGTCTACCTTGAGGGCGGAGTAGTCGAATGTGGTGTAGCTCAGGCCGTGGCCGAACGCGAATAGCGGCTCGATGTTTTCCTTATCGAACCAGCGATAGCCGACGTTGACTCCCTCGCTGTAAGTTGTTTTGTGATCTACGCCCTTCTTTGAGCGCTCGGGGTACTTGGGATCGGTGGCTGGATAGTCTGTCAGGCTTTTGCCCCAGGTGACAGGGAGGCGACCAGCCGGACTTGTCTTGCCGAGGAGAATGTTGGCAGTTGACCAACCACCTTCATCGCCGGGCCACCACATCTCAAGAACGGCCTTGACTTTGTTGACCCAAGGAAGCGCGACGGGCTGGCTGGTGTTCAGGACGACGATGGTGTTGGGATTGACAGCGGCGATTTCGTCGACGAGTTTGTCCTGATCGCCGGGAAGGTCGAAGACGGGCTCGAGGCGCGTCCAGAGAAAGACCACTGCAACCTTGGCCTTCCTGGCTGCGGCGATTGCCTGTTCGTGATCGGCCTGGCGCTGCTCGGGCGTGTACCAGTTGAGGCGAACCTGCACAGGCGACTTGGAACTGTCGGGGCTGGTGCTAATTTCGATCGCGTGAGGGCCGGCAGTGAGTTCAACAGCGCGGCGAACATTGTCGAGATGGTCGGTGGTGGGGATGGCATTGTCCTGGTTTGCCTGCAGGATGTCGCCATGGACGCCGCCTTGGAATGCGCCGGTGGAGGCGAGGCGCTTGCCATCGAGCGAGATGCGCGCGTTGGTTCCCATGGCCTGAAGGTAGAGCCAGTAGGTACCCGCATGTGGCGGCGTGAGCGTGCCTTTCCACGTGATGACGGAGTTGGGGGGAAGAGGATTGCCGCCTTTCACGGTGAAGTCGAGTTGCGCAGTCTGCAGTGCGGCGCTGACGGACTTGCTGTCAGGCGCGGAGACGATGGAACGCTGGAGGCCCGGTTTGCCATCGTGGCTTAATGCGCCGGCAGGAATTGCAGTGCCGGTCATGTCATCGTTGACTGCGAAGCCGATGTTGGAGTTGCCGGAGATTCTCTTCATCGCAGCGAGTGGGCCGACCTGGCGTTCCGGTAATCCAACTGACCGTTCGCCGTTGATGCCAATTGAATCAACCTGCGCGCCGGTTGGGCCGATGAGGACTACGGAGTCGAGTTCCTCATGCTTGAGAGGAAGGATGCCGCCCTCGTTTTTGAGCAGGACAGCTGCATCTTCGCCCGTCTTTTCGATGATCTTTGCGTTAGCTTCGATGGACTGGGTGGTGAAGTCGTGCTTGGATTGGCCATCGAGATAGCCGAAGTGAACGATCTCGTAGAGCACGCGTCCGGCTGCGCGGGTGACGGTGGCCTCGGTGACCGTGCCGTCTTTTAAGGCTTCCGGCATTTTCTCGGGACTGAGCTTGACGCCGAAGTCGCCCATTCCATCGCGCTTTGGTGCCGGCTCTTCAGGAATGTGGCCGCCGAACATGCCCTCATTCATATCCGCGGCTGCCTTGGGATCAAGATGCAGCGGAGGCGGCGGAGGCAGCGAGTCGAAGAACGACGGGATAAAAGAGCCCATGGGGCCTGGTTGGCCCCCGGGCATTTCCATGTCGAGGCCGGCGTTGATGAAGGTTACTGCATGGACTGCTCCCCAATCGGAAGTGACGAAGCCTTTAAAGCCGATCTGGTCGCGGAGGATGGTGGTGAGGGTGTCCTTGTTGCCGCAGGCGAAGGTGCCGTTGAGGCGGTTGTAGGAGCACATGATGGAAGAGACGTCGGCACGGCGGATGGCGGCATCGAAGGGCGCTACGTAGACTTCGTGAAGAGTCTGGTCGTCGATGTAGGTATTCTCATTGGGCGAGTCGTATCCAACGTAGTGCTTGATTTGTGCCATGACATGCTGCGACTGGATGCCCTTGACTTCGCCGACGGCCATTTCACTGGTGAGAAAAGGATCTTCTCCGAAGGTGTTGTAGCCGCGTCCGAACTCGAGGTCGCGATCGATGTTAACGAAGGGCTGCAAGGCGACGTCGATGCCAAGGGCGCGTGCTTCTCGGCCGATGACGAGGCCGTTATCTTCTGCGTCCTTGATGCTGAATGTGGCGGCGACTCCCATCGTGGCAGTTTCACCCTGGGAGGGATGGCGCGTGAGGACGCCGGGAGGTCCATCGGCAAAGCGGAGGCCGGGAATGTGGAGCCGCGGAATGCCAGCGAGGTATCCGGCTTGGCCCTGGTAAACGGAGGGGTCTTCTTTTGTGCCGTGAATCAGGGTGAGCTTTTCTTCGAGTGTCATTTGACTTAGCAACTTATCGACGCGGGCATCGCCGGTGACGACGGGGACGGATTGTGCCAGCAAAGGTGCTGTGAGGACTGGAAACGCTAAAGTTGCGATGAGAATCCGAATTGCGCACCGGATGAATCCGGATGGGTGGAATGATTGTGTTGAATGCACTTTCGCCCCCTTGGTTTTTTGAATTGCGTGGCCGATGTGGCAGGCGCTCGTGGAGCAGCCAAATAATCGATTGATTTGGCGTCTTTGCTTACGGCAAGCAAGTGTAACGCACGGGGGTAACGACCTGCTGTGCGCAAGAGTTGACGCAGAAGGTAAGAGCCTTTGGGGTGTGAACCCTTTCGCGAAGAGGAACGGAGATTCGCAGAGAATCGTGTGTGGTCTTGATTTACGGAGCCGTCTACACTGATGCTAACGATGGAAACAGCACTGAAACGTAACCTTCAGAGCCTTGCGGTGGATCTGACGCGCAAACGGGTTCGCGGACATGCAGTTTTGCTGGGGCTGGTTGTCTGGGGGATGTATGCGATCAACATCGCAACTCCAGGTCTGCGTGACCGAGAGGGGCAATTGAAGGGCGCTGACTTCCTGCACTTCTATGTGTTGGGCAACATCGCGCGGATGCATGACGGCAGCATGCTTTATGATGCGCCGCGGCAAGCGGCGCTAGCACAGCAGTTGATTGGCCAGGAGCCCGGCGAGGCGTTTCTGCCAGTGTACGGGCCGCAGTTTTCCCTGCTGTTTGTCCCCTTCGCAGGGCTTCCTTATGTATGGGCCGCGGCAGCCTGGATGCTGACCAGTGTGCTTGTGTACGGCATCTGTTGCTGGCTGGTGTGGCGGGTGTGCTCACATTTGCGGCGCGATCGTACAACGGTTCTCATCCTCGCGGCAGCCTTCCCAGGTTTCTTCTACATGGTGGCGAGCGGGCAGAACTCGGCATTGGCTTTGATTGCTTTTACAGCAGCATTTTTCTGCTTTCGTGCGGAGCGGCCGTTGCTGGCCGGAATGGCACTTGGGTTGCTGGCGTATAAACCACAGTTCGGGTTAATGGCGGCAGCCGTGTTTGTTTTGACGCTGGAATGGAAAGTGATAGCGGGTGCGCTGATAACGGGCGTGGGACAGCTGGCGACGGGAGCTTTGTACTACGGGAAAGCGGTGCTTGAAAACTATCTCAGAGGACTGACGCAAATTAATCAGAACGCTGCTGCTCTCGAGCCGCACATTGACAGGATGCACAGCTTGCGGGCGTTCTGGCGGCTGCTACTGCCTTGGCCCGGGGTCGCATTTTTGCTGTATGGAGCAACAGCGCTGGTTGTGGTCGTTGTTACGGTGTGGTGTTGGAAAAGCAAAGCGCCGCTACAGCTACGCTATGCGGTTTTCCTGCTGGGCAGTGTGCTCGTGGACCCGCATCTTACTGACTATGATCTCGTGATTCTGGTGCCGGCGCTGCTGTTCATCGGAGACTTAATCCTGCTATCTCCCGAATCGACGGAGCGAGATGCGACGAGGCTGCTCATGTATTCGGCGTACTTTCTGCCGCTGTTTGGCCCGCTGCTGAAGGTCGTGCATGTGCAGTTGTCGGTTCCGGCTTATGCCGCTCTGTTTCTGGCTGTGGCAGCGGTGATTCGCAAACAGTTGATTGGGAATGCGGAGAGCGAGCAAGAGAATCCCGCTGCTGTGTCCTCGCTGGGGGCGTGAGCGCGACACTACGTCGAGGCGAGGGGTTCAAAGCTTGAATTGAGGACTGGGAGACTCCGCGGCTTTTTAAGCCGGGAGAGGCAGCGTGGCGCCAAAGCCCAGTTCGATGAGCTGCTCGCGAAGAAATTCGACGGAGCTGAACTGAATGCTGATCAGCCCAAGGGCGCGGGCGGCATCGATGTTGACCTGCCGGTCATCGATGAAGAGTGTTTCTTCGGGTCGGGTACCGAGGCGTTCGAGTGCCAGCCGATAAATGGCAGGGTCGGGCTTGGCCATCTTGTGCTGGAAACTCCAAACGAGTACGTCGAAGCGCGGGAGCCAGTCGAATTCGCGCTCCATGTTGGCGAGCACTGTATCGCCCATGTTCGAAAGGATTGCGGTGCGGATGCCGTGCTGCTTGAGCTGTAGCTGCCAGGCAAGCATGGCAGGGTTCTGCGTGGTCCACATTCGCGCGTCCCAGAGGTTGAGCTCGTCGATGGTTGCGGCGTCGAGGTTGAGCCTAGCGTCGCGGACTATGTTCTGCCAGAATTGAAGGCCGGTAAGTTTGCCTTCGTCATAGGCATGACGGTCGGCCCAGTAGACGGCTTCAAATTGATCATGAGGCAGCCCGGTGATGCGGAGCATGGCGTCGTGCGCTTCAGCGCTCGGTTGTCCGGTTAAAACCATTCCATAATCGAAGATGACCGCGCGCAGAGCCAATGTGCCTCCTGAAAATGCGCCGTGTATGGTGAAGATGGCGCTTCTTCTATTGTGAGGGATGCATTTGAGCCAGGCGCTGATGCAGACAAGCAGGGAATAGAAAAACACGGACTAGATATGCGATGAATTTCTCGAAGCGAACTGAATGGAATACGGAGGAGAGTGCGCTATCGCGTGCGCATCGCTTGCGCCTGCTGGCGGGATTGCCAGTTGCGGATCTGACCGTTTCGAATCCCACGCGATGTGGTTTCAAGTACGGCGCAGATTTGTTAAGCGGGCTAACGGATACGAATGTGATGGACTATGATCCGCAGCCGTTGGGGCTGTTGTGCGCGCGAGAAGCGGTCTGTGGTTACTACGCAGATCAGGGAGTGAAGATCTCGCCGGAGAGGGTAGTTCTGACGACCAGTACTAGTGAGGCATACAGCTTTCTATTCAAGCTGCTATGCGACCCGGGATCGGAGATTGTGGTGCCACAACCGGGATATCCGCTGTTTGATTTTCTGGCGGTGTTGGACGACGTGAAGGTTAAAGGCGCTTCGCTGGTGTACGACCACGGATGGCAGATCGAACCGGAAGGGTTTCGGCGAGCTCTAACTCCGGGAACGCGGGCAATCGTTCTGGTGCATCCGAACAATCCGACGGGGCACTTTACCAAGGGGTGGGAGGCGCTGGAGTTGGCGGCAATTTGCCGTGAGCGGGGAATTGCGCTGATCGTGGACGAGGTTTTTCTTGATTACGGATTTGCTCAACCAGAGGCTGTTAGCTTTGCAGCGGGACTCGATGGCGTGGATGTCTATGTTGTGAGCGGGCTAAGCAAGATTGCAGGGCTGCCCCAAATGAAGTCGGCTTGGATTGTGGCGACGGGACCGCACGCAGCAGCTGCGATGGAGCGGCTGGAGGTAATTGGGGATACATTTCTGTCGATGAATGCACCGGTGCAGGCGTCAATACCGGGGTGGATCGAGGGACGAGACGAAATTCAACGTCAAATCACAGCGCGGGTGACGGGGAATCTCGCGGAGCTGGATCGGCAGCTGAAGGCCGTGGATGTGGTGCGGCGGCTCGAGGTGGAAGGCGGATGGTATGCGGTGCTCCGGATTCCCGCTCTGCAACCGGACGAAAAGACAGTGCTGGAGCTGCTGGAAAAAGGAGTCTGGCTGCATCCTGGATACTTTTTCGGAATGGAAGAAGCAGGGTGGCTGGTTATGAGTTTGCTGGGTCCTGTTAAGGAGTTTCAAACGGGGACACACAGGATTGTTAACTATTTCAGAACGCATCAAGGTGATAACAATTGTCTAGTGGATCATCAAGTGTAGCTTCTATTGTTGCTTTTAAGGCGCTGAAAATAAACATAATACTAAAATGCTCAAATTCGATTATTGAAGAAATGGATTAGCTTTGCGCTCAGACCCAACCGAAGTAGGTCGGCCGTGCCCTGGAATGACATGCGTGATGTCGGGTAGGGTTAGCAATCGCGTCTGGATAGAGTCGAGAATCTGATCGTAATTGCCACCGGGCAGGTCGGTTCGTCCGATGCTCCCGGCGAAAAGGGTATCGCCTGAGAGAACCATTTTCAGTGGTTCGAAGTAGAGGCAGATCGAGCCCTGGGTGTGTCCGGGCGTGTGAAGGGCAAGAGCGGGGTAGTTGTCGAGCCCGACGCGGCGGCCGTCGCTGAGGCCTTCGTCGGGAGGGGCGGTCTCGGGCGTCTCGACGCCCAGCCACGCAGCCTGTTCGGCCATGATCTTTAGTTGGGGAAGATCATTCTCGTTGAGAAAGATCGGGGCACCGGTGAGGGATTTGAGCTTGAGTGCACCGCCGATGTGGTCAATGTGAGCGTGAGTGATGAGGATCTGCTTGAGAGTGAGGCCAAGGGTAGTCAGGCGGCGGTAGATGCGGGTGATCTCGTCGCCGGGATCAACCACGATGGCCTCGCGAGTGGCTTCGTCGCCCATGATGGTGCAGTTACATTGCAGCGGGCCGACAGGGAAGGTCTCGAGGATCATTGGTTCATTGTAGAGCGGAGACGCTGATGGCTGGCCGCAAAAGGGCAAGAGGCAAACCATGAAGGTTTGCCTCGGAAGTTGCGGCGCCGTGTTGGCGAGACTTATTTGCCGGACTTAGCCGGGGCAGAAGAGGATGCCGGCTTGATGTCGTCAAGCACAGAGTGCGATTTGCCGGAGCGGACGAACAAAACAGTCAGCGAAAGCGACGTGATCATGAAGATGATCGCGGACCAGGTTGTGAGCCGGGTGAGGACGTTGGCGGCTGCTCGGGGTCCGAAGGCAGTCTGCGAACCCTGGCCGCCGAATGCGCCGGCGAGGTCGGCTGAACGGCCCTGCTGCAGGAGTACGACTCCGATGAGGAACAGGCTTACCACTACGTGGATCACGATGACGAAGTAGAAAAGAATCTGCATTGCGAAAGCTGCTTTCAAAAGCCATACCCGGTTGGTCCGGGCAGGAGAGTCTCTGGTGTGGAGGATGGAACTTGAACTTTGACGCTTTGCAGTCGCCTGCCGCTCAAGCTACATGGGTTAGCCCTTCTGGGCAACCTCACGTTTCGCCCCTGACAATCCTCATTTCCGACAATCTTATTATACCGTTGCTCGATTGCATCCGTCTTGTGGCTGGTGACTTTCGTCTGGATGAGCTTGTCTCCAATTCCTAGTGAGGTTTGAGGCCTTGAGAGCCGATGCAGGGGGCCACCAGCTGGAGAAGTGCAATCGAAGAACGTTCGTGAGAAATTGTATAGCAACTCTAAGATCGGTGGAAGAATGGGTTGGGCATGAGACTACTGCCCCTATATACTTACCGAAATCAGAAAACGTGCCGGCCCTAACCTGCAAAGATTGATGAGGGTTGCGATTTATGGTCGACTTCCACTTATGCCAAAAAGCGCCGTCGCTCAACAGTTTTACCAGGGTTAAAGGGAGAGTCATCTGACGCCTATGGGCGGTTCGACTCGCGTTGTCGTGGTGGTGCCTTGTTATAACGAGGCTAGCCGCCTTCCTGTGGGCTCCTTTGAGACATTCTTTGCAGAGTATCCGGAGTTCCGTTTCCTGTTTGTGAACGACGGGAGCAGCGACGATACGCTTGGTGTTCTGCAGAAGCTGCAAATCCGCTGCCCATCGTGCGTGGACGTCTTGAACCAGGAAAGAAACCAGGGCAAAGCCGAGGCTGTGCGTTGCGGTCTACTTCGCGCGATTTCAGTGAATGGAGCCGGATTCGCAGGATATTGGGATGCCGATCTTGCGACACCGCTTAGCGAACTGCCTCGCCTTTTCGATATTTTGCTAAGCAAGCCAGCCGTGGAAATGCTTCTAGGTTCCAGAGTAAACATGTTGGGACGCAGGATCCAACGGCGCTCCACGCGTCACTACTTCGGACGTATTTTTGCGACTTTTACCTCTTCGGTCCTGGACATACCTGTTTATGACACTCAGTGTGGGGCCAAATTACTTCGCCTGACGCCTGCGGTGAAAGAAGCGCTTGCTACACCATTCCAGTCCCGGTGGGTTTTTGATGTGGAGCTTATCGCGCGCTTTCTTCGGTCTTACCCGGGAGACTTCGGCCAGGCTGTCGCCGCTCTCTACGAGGAACCACTGCTGCAATGGACAGACGTGGATGGTTCGAAGGTGAAGTTGATGGACGGCTTCAAGGCCTTCAAGGATCTCTTCGATATACGCAGGAGATACAGAAAGCGTCTCCGGCATAGTTTCACCTGATTTCTCGGGAACTGCATGTCGCGATTCGCCAATCTTTTCGGGCATCGCATGCGCCGATTCCATTTGGCGGCCTTGGCTAGGTGGTGTAGTCCGGGCGCGTGCTAAGGAGCAGGGAACATGTTGCTGCGGAGCTTTATGGTCACAACAGGTAAATCAGGGACACACACCTATCTATCGGTCCTGTAGTGAATCCTTCGATTTGAATTTGATTGGTGCGGAGGAGGGGACTTGAACCCCTATGCCTTGTGGGCGCTAGCACCTCAAGCTAGTGCGTCTGCCAATTTCGCCACCTCCGCATGGGGTGAACCCGTTAAGTATATCAAAAGCAGGGGTGCGTTGAGGGGAGCGGCGCCTGGGCGAAACCTGCATCAACAGGGAACAAACGCGCGGACTGGTGGGGGAGTCACAGGCTTTGGTTTTCGGTGAATTTGAGTCAGTGCATTCTTGAGCGCAGGCGTCTTTCGGCGTCTGCGCTCCAGTATTTGCAGTCGAGGCGGATGAAGACGGAGGAATAGGGGATGGTCATTGTGGTTTTAAGAACGAGGACGTGAAATGCCTTACTTGTTTCGTTGATTTGGGAGATGACCTTTTCATGGGGGATGGATTCGATTTGATACGCGGCGAGGATGCGGGCGATTTGCGTGCGATAGGCGGAAGCGCCGGGTGCATCGTCGTCGGGGACAAAGGGTAACTCCGAGTCCATATAGAGGAGTGGACGGACGTGAATGGAATTGTTGATGGCGCCGAGGACGTAGCGGAGAACGTCAAGGTGTGACGCGTTGGTTTCAATGGTTTCAACGCCGGGAGAAGACTGGAGCGGATAGGCGGAGTCCACGATGAGTATCCAGTTGCGGTGGCCAAGGAGGGGAATCGATTCGGCCACGCGTGCTTTCCAGTCGGATTGGGCTGCAAGTGCTGATGCGGTGAACATGATTGCAGCGAGGACGAGAACGGGCCAGCGTTTATGCATGCAGAAGGCTACCTTTCCGTTAGGGGCTGATGCGCTGTTCAAAAACTGGTGCCAATTCTCTCGGGGTGGGCTCCGGTGAATACTCTGGTTTGTTGCCGTTCAATGCGACGATATGGTGCTGCTGTTTGCCTCAACTCCCGCGCAACACAGATGATAGCGGGTGGCCGTTCAAATCCCGGATTTAACATCGGAAGAAATGGCGGCACCTCCCAAAAGACGACTGGCAGTTTTGCCAGTGGAAGCCCGACAGGTTGAGGCGTACACAACGCCAATGGCTCGGCGCTGAATCCTTTCTCGACACGGACAGATCATCTAGTCTTCCCCCTCTTGAACAACGGCTAACCGCGTCGAATCATTTGTCATTCAGGGAACGCACAGGATAAGAGGAGAATTCGAATGTGCTTACGTTCCATTTCGTCCCGTCCACATTCCCTCTTTCTGTTTTCCCTGTTGGCTGTTCTGTTGACGGCCTGCGCCAAGCAAGCTGGAACTCCATCGACCACCGAGCAGGCAAAGCAGCAGGCTGCCCCTCCGCCTTCGATTTCGTCTGACGGCCTACCTGCGGCGCCTTCCCATGTTGTTTCGTTGCCGATGGGATTCCGGCGAGACACGGGCGATCTGGACGAAATGGCGAAGCGACGCCAGATACGTGCCCTGGTGATCCTCAATCCAATTGGATTTTTCTACGACAAGGGTCAGCCGAAGGGTGCAATGTATGAGACGCTGACTGAATTTCAGAAGTTCGTTAACCAGAAACTGAAGACGCGCAAACTCCCGGTGACAATTACATTTTTGCCGATGCGCAGCGACCAGGTTCAGAGCGCACTGACGGAGGGGATCGGGGACGTTGTCGCGTACGGTGTGGTGGTTACGCCCGAACGCGAAAAACTGGTCGCGTTCTCGACCCCCTTTATCACCGACGTGAAGCAAGTCATCGTTACAGGATCAGCGCTCGGTTCAGTCTCAACTTTTGGGGACCTCGGCGGAAAGGAAGTATATGTCAACCCGATCACCACGTATTACCAGAACCTTCAAACAGCGAACGAGACCCTGAAGAAGGCAGGAAAGACGCCAATCATAATCAAAGCTGCCGACAAGAATCTGACGGACGATGATCTGATACAGATGGTGAATGCAGGACTGATACCGGCGACCGTTACGATTCAGCAACGCGCCGATCTTTGGTCCCAGGTATTGCCAAATATTAAGTCGCATCCGGATATGGTCATCGCGAGCGGCCAGAACCTTGCCTGGGCCATGCGCAAGAACAACCCGCAGCTAAAGCAACTGGTCGATGAGTTTCTCGCGACGCACGCCGTCGGAACATCCTTTGGAAACACGTTGCTACGACGCTATCTCCAGAACACAAAATGGGTGAAGGACAGCACTTCCCCGGAAGAAATGAAGAAGTTCCAGGCCGACGTTGCACTTTTCAAAAAGTACGCCGGGGAATACGACTTTGATGTCCTGATGATCGGGGCACAGGCATACCAGGAATCTCTGCTGGATCAGAGCAAGCGCAATCCGAGCGGCGCAGTCGGCATTATGCAGGTGATTCCCAAAGACGCAGCGGCCTCGCCCATCAACATAGCCAGCGTGGGAACCGCCGATCAAAATATTCATGCGGGCGTGAAGATGTTGCGCAATATCGAGGACACTTATTTCAATGACCCAGGGATTGATCGTCTGAACAAGACACTGTTTGTCTTTGCCAGCTACGATGCGGGACCAAATCGTATCGTGCAGTTCCGCAAGAAAGCTCCAGAGATGGGTCTTGACCCCAATGTCTGGTTTGGGAATGTTGAGTTGGTTGCAGCCAGAGACACAGGGCAGGAAACTGTTACCTACGTCTCCAATATTTACAAGTACTACGTGGCGTACACGCTGGCATCGGAACAGAGAGATCTGCGGGCGAAGACAACCGGACTACCAGTCCATTGACCGTGTGCCGAGCACTGCAGCAATCGACATCCCTTTCAAACATGATCGTTTTGACTCCGCGTTGCCTGCGATCAACAGGCGAGCATTGTCTTGCGATTTGCTGCATTGATCCGGGACGTCACCATTCTATGAGGCGTTTCATCCAGGCAGCTAGCTGCTGCTGGTCTGGAGATCCAGCGGCGTGTGCTGCGTAGACAGCCCGACGATCGGATTCGGGGCGATTCTGACTGATCTTGAATTTGCCCTCGATGCGGGCAATGGGAATGCGAAAGCCAACAATGCCGCCAAGCATGGAGCGCCGGAATCCATCGGGAAGACTGCGCCACTGTTCAGCGTAAGCGGGCTCGTTGGCCTGGATGAGGCCGGAGAGGAGTGCGTCTTTGCCCGCATCGTCTTCAATGAGCTCTAGTGTTCCATAGGCGTGGATAGTGACGTAGTTCCAGGTGGGGACAGACAGTTCTTCGGCGTAGAGGGATGGGCTGACGTAGCTGTGTGGGCCGGGAAAGACGACGAGGGTTTCGCGATTGGCGAGAGATTGCCAATGGGTATTGGCTTTGGCGAAATGACCTTCGAGGAGGCCGTGCGGGCCTTCATCTTTAACGATAAGGGGTAGATGCGTGGCGTGATGCGGGGCGGCGGCGTTGTCTGTCGAGTTAAGCGGACCAAAGAGGATGGCGAATGCATAAGCCTTCATTGCTTCGATGAGGATGGAGCGATCGGAGACCTGATTGAATCGGGGTGTATACATCGAACTCCTTGTGAACCGCGAAAGGGGGGAAGACGTACTTCAACGTTAATGGTCCGGCGAGCAGAGCGCAAAGCCTGTTGGCAACAATTTGCGACGGTCTGGGCCGGGGCGAGTGCTAGTCTTCGAATCGTCTACTGATCTCGAGGGCGGAGGCAAGGATGGGATCGAAAACGCTGAGCGTTCACGATGTTCAGATTCTTCCGGTGAAGAAACGCGGGATTTGGCCCGCACTGGGACTGGTGTTCGTGGCGCCATTGGTGGCGGAGTTTCTGCTGGGAAATTTACCGATCAAGCTGTTACCTGCGCTGATTGTGCTTGCGCCGATGTATGGCGGCGGGGCGCTGCTGATTCGCGAATCGGTGCGGAGAACGGGGCGCGGATGGCCGAGCATTCTGCTGCTGGGGATGGCGTACGCGATTTTTGAAGAAGCGTTCACGACGCAGTCGCTGTTCAATCCAAATTATCTGAAGCTGAATCTTGGTTTGCTCGCACCAGCGTATATTGCTTCGCTGGGAATCGGGGCATGGTGGACATTGTGGATGCTGATGGTGCATGGGATCTGGAGCATCTCAACGCCGATTGCGCTGGTGGAGGCATGCGTGCCAGATCGTGCGCGGACTCCGTGGCTGGGACGAGTGGGACTGGGGATTGTGGCGATCGCGTTTTTGTTTGGGGCTTGCGCAAACACGGCTATCGGCTACAAGCAGGATCATTATTTGGCTTCGATGGCGCAGTTTATTGGGGCGGCGGTGGTGATTGTACTTCTAATAGTGGCGGCATTTGTGATTCCGGTGGCGCAAACGGTCAAGGTCACGGGATCTGCTGTGCCGTCGGTGTGGATTGTTGGCTCGGTGTCGCTATTGTTTGGGTCGGTGGCGCAGTTCGTTCCGATGGGTTGGGGATGGGGAGCTGTGGTAGCGCTGCTTGCGTTGGATGCGGCGATGTTAATGCTGGTGGTTGCGTGGTCGCGCCGCGGAGGTTGGGCGCTCAAGTATCAGCTTGCGCTCGGGGCAGGTGCGGCGCTGGCGTACGGATGGCATGCATTTTTGCAGCATCCGGCAGTGGGTAAGCTGGATGCGAGCGTGCGTGCGGGGAATGGGATTTTTTTGGCTGGGGCGATCGGGTTGATATGGTTTGGGGCGAAGCGAACCGGTCTGGCTGACTCGGACTCCGGATAAGAGAAAGAAGCAGGTCCTTCGCTCCGCTTGCCCCACGAATGATGAATCATTCGTGGGGCCCCAAGCTGCTCCGCTCAGGATGACACTTCAATGGAGATAGGGACTTTTGTGCGAGGAGACGAGTCCCGCTCCGCCTGGTTGAGAGTTGTGATCTCCCGCGTCTCAAATTCGAGACATTTACCCGACAGACGAAGACCTGTCTGTGAGGGCCCCGGACATGGGGCACCAATTTCGTGATTATGCAAACAAAATGCAACCGCGTACATGTCGCGCGGCGACACGCTGACCATGAAAACTGGCTAGATTCGGACGTCCCTCCGGGACTGGGCTCATGTTGTCCGGCGATTCCCAGGATTGCGCTGCGCTCCAGCCCGGGCTATTTTCCTGCGTTCCCTCCGGGAACTTTGTGGTCCTTAGGTCCCCTGATCGCGGAGTTTTCAGGGCAGATCCTTCGACTTCGCGCAGGATGACACATCGAAAGAAATGGCTCGTTATTGAATCCTTTCGAAGCGGAAAGCGGCTTCGCGCAATGCGTGGCTGATAGCGGTGATATGGGTAGCGCCGCGAGTTTCCAGGGTGACGTCTATGACGGTTTCGCCGAGGCTTACACCGTAGTAGGCGCGGTTATGGATGGTTTCGACGATGTTGGCACGTTCACGGGCGAGAATTTGCGTGAGATGCAGGAGAGCTCCGGGACGGTCCTGCAAGTAGACGCGTACGCGGAGGAGGCGGCCGTCTTTGACGAGGCCGCGCTCGATGATCTTGGCGAGGAGCGAAACGTCGATGTTGCCCCCGCAGACGAGGACGACGGTGCGGCGATGGCGGAGATTGGTTTTGGACTGAACCACCGCTGCCAGGGCGGCGGCACCGGCGCCTTCCGCGAGGGTCTTTTCCTGCTCAAGGAGCATGAGGATGGCGCTGGCGATTTCTTCGTCGTCGACGGTTACGATCTCGTCGACATAGCGGGAGACAAGAGGAAGCGTGATATCACCGGCGCGGCGGACGGCGATGCCGTCGGCGATTGTGGCTTCCGCGGCGATCGTAACTGGCGCTCCAGCTTCCCGTGCGCGAAGCATGGAAGGCAGGCGTTCGGGCTCGACTCCAACGACGCGGATCCTGGGGTTGGTTTCCTTTAAAGCGCAGGCGATGCCGCTGATGAGTCCGCCGCCACCAATGGGAACGACGACGGCTTCAATGTCAGGGACCTGCTCGAGCAGTTCTAGACCGATTGTGCCCTGGCCGCAGATGACCTCAGGGTCATCGAAAGGATGGATGAAGGTACGGCCTTCCTCGACGCGGCGTCGCAGCGCTTCGTCGCATGCCTCGTCATAGCTGGCGCCGTGGAGAATCACCTCTGCACCGTAGGCGCGCGTGGCGGCGACTTTGATTTGCGGAGTGGCCAGAGGCATGACGATCTGAGCGCGGATGCCGCGAGCAGCTGCGTGAAAGGCGACGCCCTGGGCATGATTGCCGGCGCTTGCGGCGATGACTCCCCGCTTGCGCTCGGTCTCGCTCAGGGTGAGCAATTTGTTGAGTGCTCCGCGCTCTTTGAACGAACCGGTACGCTGAAGGTTTTCGAGTTTAAGGTGCAGCGGTAATCCGGTAAGTTCGGAAAGGTGATGCGAGAACTGGCAGGGAGAGACATGGATAGAGTTCTCGATGCGCGCGCGGGCGGACTGAATACCGACAAGGGATACGGGTTCCAAGACAAACTCCTCGTTCAGAAAAAGTGACTGAAAATGCGAAAACCACCAATCGCATTTGCGGGTGGTGGCCTGGGTGTTGATTGAACTACTGGAATCGGTTCGTCAGGCTTTTCCCGCACGCATGTTGTGGCTGCTAATTCGAATAGCGGGAATAGACACAACATCCTGCAGCGCGGGGCAGATGACTGCCCGACAAGCGATCGCGTTGAGGCTGAAGTTGTGCATGACGTTGACTGAAGTAGAGCAGAGGCGAATGGGGCGCGTCAAGCAGTTACGGAACTTTCCGGCTCGACCGCGAAAGACTCGCGCGTTGCTTCTTTCTGCTTCGTGATACGGTTGAGCGCGAACTGGAAGTAGACGAAGGAGAAGAACAGGGTGAGGAACCAGTTGAGGCGAAGATGCATGCGCTCCCGCCGGTTGTAGTGTTCGATCAGCTCTTCGCGCAATTCAAAAATGACGACGATCCAGAGCAGCCATGAGAAGAGGAATCCAATGCCAATGACCAAAGAGGCAACCGCCCAGTAAAGAGAGCTGGAACGGGGATCGATTTTGCGAATCCAGATGCAGAGGTAGGTTGGCCACGCTGCAGCAAGGGCGTAGATGGTGAAATTGCGATAAGGCTCGGGAACGAACCAGAACGTAAGGGCTTCAGCCGCAAAGATGGACAAAAGAAGGACAGCCCAGTGGACCCTCGGAGGAAACGGAAAGGCTGAGCCGTGGTTCGCAGCAGACCGGTCGGGGGACGGAAGCATACCGTATTCTAGCGCGAGGGGGCAATCCCTAGAAGATAGTAGAGAGCTTGGCGAAGGCATCGAGCTCGATGAGTTGCTGTCCGTCGGGAGGGGCCGCAAGGGTCGCATGTTCAAGAATCCACGTGTCTTTGTGGAAGAGGAACACGGCGTGGAGGCCAGCAGCGAGGGCGGGATTTATATCGCTTTTTGGGCTGTTTCCGATCATCCAGCTGACTTCCGGAGCGCCCTGGTGGAGCGCGAGAACTTCACGGTATGAAGAAGGATCCTTTTCCGCAACGATCTCAACGGCGGAGAAATAGATTGCGAGGCCTAAGCGGCGGACTTTGTCGGCCTGCTCGGCGTGATCGCCCTTGGTCATGAGAATGAGCCGGTGACGGGTTGCGAGGTCGCGGAGTGTCTCCTCAACCTGTGGCAGAAGCTCAATCTCCTGCTCGGCGATGGAGCGGGCGAAACCGATGACGCGCTGGCGCTTGTCTTCGCTGATGGGCTCAGCACTGAGGCGCTCGAAACAGGTGACAAGAGAGCGCGTGAAGCTGGGCAGGCCGTATCCGTGGGCGAGGATGGTTTCTCGCTCGACGGCGTTGAGGGTCTGGCGGACTTCGGCAGGTGAGTACTCGTGATGGTTCAGATAGCTGATAAAGGCGGCGATGGCGCGCTCGAAGTAAACATTGTTTTCCCAGAGAGTATCGTCGGCGTCAATGAGCAGAGTCTGGCCGGGTGGAAATTGAGGCATGGGATTATCGTACAGAATTCGCGGCGACTATTTCGCGGCTGCCGGGAGTGTGTAGTCGAACTTGTAAGAGTGCTTTCCACTCACGATGGCGATGGCCATGGTTCCACAGATACCAGTGAGATCGCCTGTACCTGAGCCTGGCACGACTTTGACAGTGAGTTCAAACTTGTTGTCCTCCATGGTTCCGAAGTGCTGAAGGGCGAATGAACCGGCGCGTCCGTGAAGGGTTCCGGTGACCTGCTCGATGGCGACATAACCGGCAGTGCCGGTAGCGGGATTGCCGGCGCCAAGCATTTCGCCTTTACTGGTGGCATCAAGATCGCCGTGGAACTGTTTGTCGAGGCCGTAGCGTCCGATGGCGGTGCCGGCGAGTGCTTCGTCCGCGGACAGCGGCGCATTCTTCACATCGAAAGTTCCTTCAGCATGCATAGAAACTGGGCCATTCTTCGCGGTGGTCTGGGAGTTTGGGATCTGGGCTGATACAAGAGTCGGCATTGTGAACCATCCTGAGAGGAATAGAAAGGCGATGACACCGATATCCGTTCGACGCACAATCTCTCCTTCGGTTAACGAAATCTTACGGGAGAGCTGGGTGCGAGCGATCAACAATCGAACAAAATGGCCTAATCGGCGAGCTTGAATATGCGGATCTGCACGAGTTTTGCGATGGTGAGGTTTTTGAAACCGCGATCTTGCATGCGGTGAATGAAGTCCGGCGTGATCTTGAAGATCCGAATCTGGATAAGCTCATCGAGATTGGGCTGATAGCCCATAGCGCGAATCTGTTTCACTTCGTCCGCATTGACTCCCTGAACTTTTAGCGCGATGAGTTTGTCGGCGTCGGGGAGTTCATATCCCATGGCGGGGAAGCTCTGGGCGTAGGCGGGATCGATATTGAAAATGCGAAGGGCGATGAGGTTATCGATGGTGATGCCCTGGATGTGAGCCTGCTGCAGCGACCGGGCGTAGTCGGATGTGACATTGAGGAAGGTGTAGGCCTGAAGTTTCTGGGAGGCGAAGCCGGTGAAGCCGAGTTTGGCCATGCGATCGACGAAGGCTGAGTCGGGGGTGAAAAGGGCATCGCCTCGAAGTTCGTGATCATGGACTGTGCCTGTGCAGGTGAACGTGCCGGCTTCGGCGCTGAGGGTAGCGGTGAGGTGGGCGCCATCGCTAGCGAGATCGGCGATCGTGATGCCAGTAAAGCGGCTCATGGACTCGTTGCTGAAGTTGGAACCGCAGTGGCGATCGGTGGGGCAGTCGGTGTCGTTGATATGGAGGCTGAATTGATCGCCACGTTCGCTCAGGCCGATGGCGCACTTGGCGTGGATTGGAGCCAAAGCCTGCGCGTGCAATGCCATGGTAGAGAGGGCAAGAGTCAAGGCGAAGGCGACTTGATTGCGAAGATGCATAACGACTCCATGGAGGATTTCGGGACGAGGCTTTCCCATCCCGTGGCTAAGGGGGGAATTCGATACTGGGAATTTGGGTTTGCCGGGTTAGTTCTTCACTGATTCGTCGTCGAGCAAACCGGAGATGCGCAACTGGACTAGCTTGTCGAATGGCAGATTGGTGAAGCCGTGTTTGGCGGCTTGTGCGATGAACGCGTCATCGATGCGGAAGATACGGGCTTTGACGAGATCGTCCGCTGTGACCTGGGGGAATTTCTGCTTGAGTTGCCTGGCGTATTCCGGCGTAACTCCCTGGACACGCATGGCTAGCAATTGTCCGGAATCGAGGTTTGCAAAGCCCGCGGCTTTCATATCGGAGACGAACTCGGGCGTTACCTCGAAGATGCGGAAGGAGATGGCATCGTGGATATTGTTGATCCGGAGCCCCTGTTTCTTCATCTCGGCGATGGCTTCGGGCGTTACGCCCTGAATCTTGCAGGCGACGAGATCGTCGGCGGAAAGTTTTCCGAAGCCGGCCTGAGACATCGCCCGGGCGTATTCAGGGGTCACATTCTGAATTTTCATGGCAATGAGCTTGTCAAGGTCGACGTCGTAGCCGGCGGCTTTCATCTGGTCGATGTAGTCGCTGCGGATATGCGCAGAGGGTGCCTTGTCGTCGGACTGAATTTCGGCCACCGGTGCAGGGTCGGGCGTTACGGATTGTGGGGCAACGACCGGAGATGGCTGGGCAACGTGAATGGCGGTTTCAGCGGCAATGGCGGGAGCTGCAACTGATGCAGCAATGGGTGCCGCTACCGTAGCTGCGATCACAGCAGCGGGCTCGGATTGGGGTTTGGGGTTAAGGCTGGCGAGCAGGTGCGGAACGGGAAGAAAAATGAAGAGGAGTCCGGCGCACGCTGCGGCAAGAGAGAAAGAACGAAGACGACGGCCGGGAATGCGAGTCATAGGTTCACCAAGAATGCGTGCAATACGCGTAACGAGGGTTGCGTGAGATTGATGACCATCGAGCGCCATGGCTAAGCGGAGGTGACGCGAGCGGTGCTCTTCGAGATGTACGAGAGCGTGCGCGTACACGATGGGATTGGGGCAAATCTGCAGAGCAAGATCGTCGCAGCAGAGTTCGCGCTCGTGGCGAATGCGGGCGCTTATCCACCAGACGGCCGGATGGAAGAAGAAGAGTGTCTCGGCGACGGTCTGGAGGGTGTTCCAGAAGAAATCGGCCCGGCGCACGTGAGCGAGCTCGTGGGCGAGAACGACTTCGAGTTCGTCAGTGCTTAGCAAACTGATCGCGCTGAGAGGAAGCAGCACGATGGCGCGGAGAGTTCCCATGGTCATGGGACTGTCGATGGCGGTGGAGAGACGGAGCGCAATCGGACGGCTGAGGCCGAGCGTGGAGGCGATGCGCTGAAATGCGGCGCAAACTACAGCGGGAGCCTCAACGGTGGATGCCAGACGAAGACGGCGGAGATACCACCAGCCGCCGAGGCTACGCATGGAGAGCGCGAAGACGCCGATGAACCAGAGGCCGTCGATCCAGGGGAGAAGGGCCGCGAGCGTCAAGTGCTCAGGGGCCTGGTGAATGACGGCGGCAAAGCCTGGCGCAGTGGAGTGCGGAAAATCAGCTGCGATGGCTGCGCCGAGAGTGGAGGCGGAGTTGGCGATCGAAGCGACTGGTGCATCGGGACGCAACTCCCATGCAAAGGTGGCGATCGCGGAGCCAAGCATAAGCAGGAGAGCGGAGAGCGCGACAAGATAGCGAGTCTGGCTGGAGCGGCGCGCGATGGCAACGCTGAATACGCGATAGACGGCAGCGATGAAGACTGCCTGCCAGCAGAAGTGAATCAGGGTCCAGGCGATGGCTTGGGGAATTTGGGTCATGGCCGGTCCTTTCTGATGTTGGATTGTTTTGCGGGGCGATGATCGGAGTTTGCGAGGACACGTTTGCGTTCGATGAGGGCACGGATTTCGGCGAGCTCGTTTTCGCTGGCGGGCTCCATGGAGAGCGCGTGCAGGGCGAGTTGGGCGGCGGACCCGGCGAAGAGGCGCTTGCTGAGATCCTTCAAAATTTTGCTCTGCATTAAGTCCTGGCTAAGCGCGGCCCTATATACGTGGGCGCGGTTTGCTTCGTCGCGAACCACCAAGCCCTTTGCGGTCATGATCTGGAGCATCTTGAGGACGGTGGTGTAGCCGGAGGGGCGATCTTCATTGAGAGCATCGTGAATCTCGCGAACGGTGGCCGGCTGTTTGTCCCAGAGGATCTGAAGGAGTTCGAGTTCGGCTTCAGTGGGGCGAGGAGTTGTGGTGCCGTGTTCCATGATGAGTAGACGTTATACGAAGAGTTTCGTAATTGTCAACGAAATTCTTCGTAGATAGTGGGGGCTGAGATGAAGAGGCCGGAAAAGCAGATCCTTTGCGTCGCTGACCCCATGGACATTGCATGTCTACGGGGCCCCAAACCGCTCCACGCAGGATGACACTTCAAGATTTACGCACCATTTGGTTCGGGATGAGGTGCGTTTTCGCAGGGAGGGATTAAGAGAAAGAGCGGATTGACTTGGCTTTCAGGTTCAACGGCAGAGAGCGTTTACATCGAGGCTTGGCTTCGGACGCGGGGGCAAGGGAAGACCGCGGGCCTGTATTGCGCTTTCGAGGTTGTCGGGTTGGTCGGGAAGCGAGGGGTCGATTGCGCTGGCATAGAACGGGTCGTTCTCGGCGTCCTGAAGAGTGACGAAGGTGAAGCCTTTGTCGCGGTAGAGCTTTAGCAGGAGGGGGAGCATGCGGGCATCGAAGGCGCCGACATGCATGAGCAGGACGTAGGGGATGTCGTGACCGTAAAGAGCCTTTGACATGGCGCGGCGGAAGTCGGCATCGGTGGAAGCGGCTTCGAGGTAACTGGATTCGAGTTGTGCGATGGAAGTGGTGTCGTTTTTGGCGACGCAGCGGGCATAGGGCTCATTCCACATGTAGTCGCCGAAGCTCATGGTGACGGCGGCGATGCGATAGCCGTGCGTGGCGAGGAATTTGCGGGTGTCGGCGCGCTTTTCGGGTGTGTTGCCTTCGGCCAGGAACGGATAGCGGAGCCAATGCCAATCGGTGTTGGCGGCGTATTTCTGCAGGACGGGTTCGTTCTTGAGCAGATCGGCTTCCCAGTCGGCGGGGGAACTGGTGTTGAGGTTCATGTGGGACCAGGTGTGGTTGCCGAGGAAGAATCCGGCATCGCGCCAGTCTTTCAGCATGGGGGCGGAAGCCGGCTCGCGTTCGATGGCGATGCCGTTTACGAAACCGTAGACCGGGGGCATCTTTGCATCTTTCATCGCAGTGATGAGTTTGTGGCCGATCTCGATGCGGGTTTCGCCCTGGGGCAGGGCGCTGTGCGCGGGGAGGTCGTCCCAGGTGAAGGCGATTTGCTGGGCGGGTGCGGAGGTACAGATTGTGAAGAAGAGAAAAGTGAGAAGGAGCGCAGTAGAGGGATTTTTCATCAGGTCCATTATGCATGGGCGATCGAATCATCGCACCCAGGTCATCTGACGGCATTGAAGCTGGGGTTATAGCTTTCCCACCCATGCCGCAATGAAGCTGCGTCATGGATGGGGCACCCAGATTGGTAGTGGTGCGATCGAAATGCAAAAGCAGGTCCTTCGCTCCGCTTACCCCATGGACACGTTGGTGTCCATGGGGCCCCAAGCCGCTATGTTCAGGATGATACTTTTGTTGAGAAGTAGAAATCGGCTTTGAAGCTGGTGGAATTACTTTACGCGGAGGACGGGGTTGCGGTCGGGGTGGGCGGGGTCTTTGATGATGTGGCCGCCTTGCATGACGAATGCAACGTGCTCCATCACGGTTATGTCGGCGAGCGGGTCGCCTTGGACGGCGACGATGTCTGCGTAGCGGCCGGGCTCAAGGGTGCCAACGTCCTTGTCTTTCTCGAGCATAGTTGCAGCGTTGATGGTGGCGGCTTGCAGTGCGCCGAGGGGTGAGAGGCCACCGCGAACGAGAGCGCCGAATTCTTTCGAGACGGATTCATCGACGTCTGCGTCATCCACTCCGTAGACGATGCGGATATGGTGGGCGAGCGCAAGCTTGAACGCTGGACCCTGTGCGGCCATGATCTCAACGCCCTTGGCGTAAGAGTCAGGATCGCGGCCCTTGCTGAGGCCTGTTTCCATGTCGTGCTGGAAGCAGTAGAGGGTGGGGACTAGCCAGGTGTGATGCTGCTCCATCAGCTCTGCACCTTCTTCGTCGAGCATGGTGCCGTGTTCGATGGAATCGACACCTGCGCGGACGGCGGCTTTGATACCGGCGGCGCCTTCAGCATGGGCCATTACTTTTTTGCCGGCGCGGTGGGCGATCTCGACGGCGGCGGCCATCTGTTCTTCGCTGAGTTCTTGAACATGGAAGTCAGAGATGGGGTCCATGACACCGCCGGTGGCCATGAGCTTGATCCAGTCGGCGCCGTATTTGATGTCCCGGCGAACGACGTGGGCGATGTCGTCAACGGTGTCGGCGACATTCTGTCCGCGTGGAAGTTGCATGTCGGGGGAGAAAGGAGCGCCGTCGCCGTGACCACCGGTGAGCGAGATGCAGCTGCCGGCGGCGGTGATGCGCGGGCCGAGGATAATGCCGCGCTTGACCGAGTCACGCAGGGCGAATTGGGGATAGTCGGGCGGGCCTTCGCAGGCATCGCGAAGCGAGGTGAATCCGTGATCGAGCCAAAGGCGCAGATTGTATGCGCCCCAAAGCGTGGCCTGGGGAATGGATGTGCGCAGATGCGCAGCGATGTTCTGTGTTGTGGGATTGGAAAGCGTATGCGCGTGTGCATCGATAAGGCCGGGGAGCACGGTGTACGCGGAGAGATCGGTGACGGGAACGCCGGAGGGTGCTGAATCGGCGATGGATTGGACGCGGTCGTCAGCGATGAGGATATAAGCGTGGGGACGGACGGCCCCGGTGCGGACGTCGATGAGTTTGCCGGCGAGCACGGCCTGAGTGACCGCCGGCGTCTGGGGCGGCTGAGCGAGCGCGGTGCAGGCGCAAAGGAAGACGAGAGCTGCGAGGAAATGAGAATATGTGCGCGTCATCTTCGGATCAAGGTAACATTCGCGCCTCAGGCGGAGAAGGAGAAAGTGGAAAGCGCAAACAGAAACGCCGATCCAACCTGGCGTCGGATCGGCGCGGAGAGACGTTGAGAATCAGTGCGCGGTTTCGCTGGAAGAAGATTTGGGTTGTGATGCGAGCCATGTCTTCAACTGCGGTTCCTGGAGGTTGCGAAGCTCGATGCATCCGTTGATGTGTTCGATGGCGTGCTTGAGCTCCTGATCGGCGTCGGGAACCTTATGCGAGGCGAAGAACTGCGAGACTTCGTCGCGTGCAGATTCAGAGCAGAAGGAGCTGGTGGCACCGACGAGGATGGAGCCCATCTCCGGGGTGAACTCCTTCTTCACTTCGTCCCAGTGGTCCTGGATGAACTTCCATGCGAGATCGCGATTCTTGTCGGTGTCGAGGGAGATGGCGAGCTGGATTGCTGCGTCCTGGTTCCGGACTTTGTCGGAGACCGCGTATTCCAGGGCGCGCTGGGCGAGTTCGGGGTTTTCGAACATGGCGAGCAGACGGAGAGCGCCAATCTGGATCTCGGGATTCGTTGAGGTTTCGGCGATCTTCTGTAGCTTGTCGAAGAGCGCAGCGTCACCGTTTCGGGCTGAGATTTGGAGGGCAGTCTCGGCGAGGTTGGGATCAACGGAGTTCGCGTCGGCCAGATACTTCGCGCTGACCTCACGCGCCTGTGCGAGAATCTGCGGATCCTTTGCCTCCCCGAGCGCCGCAAAGAGCAGGGCTCTCAACTGTTTCTTGTCGGGCGAGTCACTGTCGGAAGGAGGTCCGAGCTTTTCGTACTCGGGCTCGAACGTCTGCCGGAACCATGCATCGAGCGCGCCTTTTTCCTCCGAAGTTGAGGCAATGCGTGAATTGATGGCACCAAGGCCATCGAGTGCGGAAGACATGACATTGAAATTGGGGTCGGATTTCAAAGCGGTGACGAGGTTGAGGTAGTCGCCGACTGTGGCCTTGTTGGCACGAACCTGGGCCCACTCGTCGCCGATGAGGTTGATGCGCTCGGTGGGAGAAAGGCTGGTTTCGATGTGCGAGGAAAGAGCTGCGTAATCGGCTGGTGTGTAGGAACTTCGGTAGTATCCCTTGCCACCTGCATTGGCAAAGAAGAGCGTGCTCGTTGGGACAGTTAGCGAGGTTGTGCCGGGGGAAAGAAGCTGGCAATCCTGTTGGTCACCGGTTGTTTTGAAGCAAACTGGGAGCGTCCACGTTTGAGCGGCGCCGGGTTGAACGCTCGGGCTGAGGTAGAAGCGATCCTGGGAGACGGATACTTTCCCGTCGGCAGGCTGACCGAAGGTAAGCAGCGGCACGCCTGCCTGTGCGACCAGGCTCTCCATGATTTTGTCGACGGGTTTGTGACTGGTTGCCGTCTGTGCATTCCAAAAATCCTCGGCTGTGGCATTGCCGTAGAGATGCGCAGCGAGATAATTGTGCACGCCCTGGCGGAAGATCTCCGGTCCCACGTAGTTTTCCACGCTTAGCAAAACAACGCTGGCCTTGCCATAAGAGATTCCATCGAACATTTGCTCGATTTCAGCCGGGGTGTCGGCGCGGGCGCGAATGGCGCGGGTGGTGGGTTGCGCATCCAGGTTCAGGGTGCCGTCCATTCCGGCAGCAACTGCCTGATCGACATTCCATTCAGGGTGCATTGCTTCGACGGGCTTGTTCTCCATCCAGGTTGCGAAGCCTTCGTTAAGCCAGATGTTGTCCCACCACTGCATCGTGACCAGATCGCCGAACCACTGATGCGCCATCTCGTGCGCGATGACTGAGGCGACTTCCATCTTTGCATTAATGGACGCAGTCTTGGGATCGATCAGCAGCGCGGTTTCGCGATAGGTGATGGCGCCGAAGTTTTCCATGGCGCCCGCTTCAAAGTCGGGCAGGCCGATGAGGTCGAGCTTCTTGAGAGGATAGGGAATTCCGAAGTAGGTGTTGTAGTAGTGCAGCACGTATTTGGCGACGTCGAGGCCGTACGCGGTGAGCGCGACTTTGTCGGGCGTGGAGCAGGTTCGGATGGCAACACCGTCTTGCTCGCCGGAAGAGCATTGGAAATCACCTACCAGGAAAGCCACGAGGTACGTGGACATTTTTGGGGTGGTGAGGAACTTGAGAGTGTGTTTGTCTTCGCCGGGGCCAGGCGTGTCGCTGACGATTGGACCATTGGAGATGCCTGTGTCGTCTTTATCGACGATGAGGGAGATGTCGTATGTGGCCTTGAAGGCAGGCTCGTCAAAGGAGGGAAAGGCGCGGCGCGCATCAGTCGACTCAAACTGCGTGACCGCGTAGTTGCGGCGGGCGGTTTTGGAGAGATAGAAGCCGCGGAGCTCCCCATTCAGAATGCCTGTGTATTCGATCGTGAGCGTGGCTTTGCCCGCAGGCAAGCTGTTGGGCACCGTGAAGGTGGCTTGCTGCTTCTCTTTATCGATGGAAACTGCTGCTACTTGCTTTTTGCCTGCTGCTTCGATCTTGACTGATTTGAATGTAAGGTCATGGGCATTCAGAGTGATGGAATTCGTCTGCTGGTCCAGGATGACGTCGATAGTTTCTGAGCCGGTGAAAGTGGCGGCTTTGAGATCGGGAGTCAGCGTGAGGGAGTAGTGCTGCGGACGAACCGTGGTCGGGAGGCGTTGTGCCTGGAGCGAACATGGCAGAGCGATTGTGAAAGCGGCAAATGTGCAAACGACGAACAAGATTCGCGCAGTGCGCGGTGAAACGAATGGGGTGATTCTCATTTAATCCTCTGAAATTGATTGATCGCTAAAACCAAACGGCTCGATCAGTGAAGCGGCGATCTTGTCGAAAGGACGAGTCTTGCAGCCGGTTGGGTCCATCCTGAGCCGAGATGAAGCCTCTGTCATTTTAGGGTACTAGGGCACACGAAAGTAATTTACGTAATATGACCGATCGCAGTTCCAATGCGAACGGCGTCAAGTTGGCTATTGGCTTTCAAGTGTGGAGGCCGGTTCGGAAGACTTCGGGGGGAGCAGGGAATCGAGGAGCAGAAGGCAGGCGCCGACGACGATGGAACTGTCGGCCACATTAAAGTCCGGCCAATGATAGCCGAAGATATGGACCTCAATAAAATCGACCACGGAGCCGTAGACCACCCGATCGTGCAGGTTGCCGAGAGCGCCGCCGAGGACAAGTGCAAGGGCCACAGTGGCGAGGGTGAATCGGCTGCCCAGGCGGATAAGTGCGATGAGAACGGCGATGGCTGCAATGGCGGAGAAGGCGATCAGACCCCAGCGAACTGCGTTTGGCGATGCGGAATCGGCGAAGAGAGAGAAGGCCGCGCCCTCGTTGAGCCAGTGAGTGATGCGGAGAAATCCCGGAATCACGGGGATGCCTTCGCCCAGGGGGACGCGTGCAGCGACAACCATTTTGGTAATCCGGTCGGCGGCGATGATTGCCACTGAAATGAGCAGGAGCCAAGGCAGTTTGCGCGGAGCGGGAAAGCTCACTGGGCGGCCTCCGCACTTTGGCAGAGGCGGTTGAGAGTCGAGGTATCCCACGTCTCAGAATCGAGACATCCACCCCACGAACGAAGACCTGTTCGTGGGGACCCCGGACATGGGGCACCCGGCGTTTGCGGAGCAGGAAAGATCACTGGGCGGCCTCCGGCTGCAGTTCGGGAATTCCCATTTCGTGGAGCGCGTTGTGGCAGCGGGTGCAGACGTTTTGCCAGATGCCATAGGCGGAAACTTCGGGCATGAAATTCCAGCACCGGGCGCATTTATGGCCGCTGGCTGGAAGGACGACGATCTTGTTCGAGGGGTCGTCGATAAGCGCAACGTCAGATACATTAAGAATCTCTTTCAGGCTCGCGGAGTATTTTCTCCATACGGTCAGTTCGTTCAGCAATTCACCGGAGAAGCGAATTTCCACATCGGCCTCAAGCCCTTTTCCGATGTGTTTTTCCTTGCGGGCCTCTTCGAGAACGAGCATGACTCTATCGCGAAGGTTGAAGATCTGCTTCCACTCCTCGAGCAACTTTGTGGGGTCTTGCGAGTAAATCTCTTCGGGTTTCGGGAAGAGTGCCAGGTGGACGCTGGCTTCTCGGCTGGCATGCGCGGGGAGATACTCCCAGACCTCGTCGGCGGTGAAGCTCATGATGGGCGCGACAAGGCGAACCAGGGTCTCAGTGATTTGCCAGAGGACCGTCTGCGCGGAACGGCGGGCCAGGCTGGTTGGCGCGAAGGTGTACATGCGGTCTTTCAGGATGTCGAGATAGAAGGAGCTCAAGTCGACGATTGCGAAATCGTTCAGGGCCTGATAGACGCGATGGAACTCGAACGCCTCGTACCACGCAAGGATTTTTTCCGTCAGCTCTCGCGTGCGGGCGAGCATGTACTGATCGAGGGGCAAAAGCTCGGACTCGGGGACACGGTCGCGAGCGGGATCAAAGCCATTGAGATTGCCGAGGAGAAAGCGGAACGTGTTGCGCAGTTTGCGGTAAAGCTCGGCGCAACGCTGCATCAGGTTTTCGCTCGCCGCCATGTCTTCGCGGAAGTCAATGGAGGCTACCCAGAGGCGAACGATTTCGCCGCCCATGCGCTCGGCGATGTCGACGGGGTCAACGCCGTTGCCGAGAGACTTGGACATGGCGCGGCCTTGTTCATCGAGGGTCCAGCCAGCTGTGGCGACGTGCGAATAGGGTGCGCGGCCGCGAAGAGCAACCGAAGTTAGCAGGGAGGAGTGGAACCAGCCACGGTGCTGATCGCCGCCCTCAAGATAGAGGGTCTCCGGGGCTTCTCGCCCCTCCTCCCTTTGGAAGGCCTTATAGATGGTGCGCAAATCAGGATCGGATTCGCAGACGGCGAACCAGCTTGTGCCTGAGTCGAACCAGACGTCGAGGATGTCGGTTTCTTTGCGGAATGTGGCACCTCCGCAGTGAGAGCATTTCGTGTCGGCAGGAAGCAGGTCGGCGATGGGCGTGGTGTGCCAGGCCTCTGCGCCTTCGCGTTCGAAGAGTTCGATGATTTTGCGATCAAGAATTGGATCGATGATCGGCTTGCTGCAGCCTTCGCACATAAACACGGCGATGGGCACACCCCAGATGCGCTGGCGGCTGATGCACCAGTCGGGGCGTGTGGAGATCATGTTGGTGATGCGTTCCTTGCCCCAGGAGGGATCCCAGACAACCTTATCGATTTCTTCGATTGACAATTGGCGGTAGGTTGTTTCCGACCCGTCGGCGCGCTTCATCGGTGTCTCGAGCGAAATGAACCACTGTTCAGTGGCGCGGAAGATTACGGGGTTGTGGCAACGCCAGCAGTGCGGGTAGGAGTGCTCAAGATCGGAGACCGCCAGCAGGGCACGATACTCCTCGAGCATGGCAACAATGATGGGATTGGAGGCCCACACCTTTTTCCCTTCGAATGGAGGAAGAGAGCTGTGAGGCCATGCAGAAGAATCAACGTGAAGATGACCGGCGGCATCAACACGGCAGGTCTGGTCAAGATCGTAGCGCTGGCCGGTGTAGAAATCGTCTGCTCCATGGGACGGTGCGGTATGGACGGCTCCAGTGCCCTGGTCGGCGGTGACATAGGTGGCGAGGACTCCGAGGATGCTGCGATCGAGGAAGGGATGCTTGAAGGTGGTGTGCTCGAGTGCGCTGCCTTTGAAGCGGGCAAGTTCTGAGGTCGCGCCGAGTTTGCAGGCGGAGATAACGGCAGGGGCGAGTTCGGCGGCGACTATGTAGACCGGCCCTCTGAAGTCCTGCTTTCCCACCCTTTCGCCAGTCTCGGCTTCGCCGAACTGCCGCGAGGATGGGGCACCCGACTTTATGGGTTGTGAAGCGGAATCCACAGTGGCAAGCGCGACGTATTCGAAGTCGGGGTGGAAGGCGACGGCCATGGAAGCGGGGATGGTCCATGGCGTGGTGGTCCAGATGATGGTATAGACATCGCGGCCGGCGAGCGCGGAATCGAGCTTTTCAGGAGGCGAGGTCAGCTTGTAGCGCACATATATGGATGGGCTGGTGTGCTGCTCGTACTCGACTTCGGCTTCGGCGAGGGCGGTACGGTCGTGGATGCACCAGTAGACGGGCTTGAGTCCGCGATAGACGAAACCTTTTTCGAGGAAACCGTAGAACGCCTCGAGCGTCCGGGCTTCGTAGTCGCGGGCCATCGTCATGTAGGGCTTTTCCCAGCGGCCGAAGCACCCGATGCGTTCAAACTGGGAGGTTTGCAGGTCAACGTACTTTTGCGCGTAGGCACGGCAAGCGGCAAGAACGGCGGGAACCGGCATCTCCAGCTTTTTTCGGCCGAGTTGCTCGTCGACCTTGATCTCAATGGGCAGGCCGTGGCAATCGTAGCCGGGGACGTAGGGGGAGTCGAAGCCGGCCATGGTTTTTGACTTGACGACGAAGTCCTTCAGTCCCTTGTTCAGGGCGTGCCCGAGGTGAATCGGGCCATTGGCGTAGGGAGGTCCGTCATGCAGAAGGTAGGGAGGGCGGCCGGCACAGTTTTCGCGCAGCTTTTCGTAGAGTCGAAGCGAGGCCCACTTTTTGAGCCGAAGGGGCTCATTCTGAGGTAGATTAGCCTTCATGGGGAAGGCAGTGTGAGGCAAGGTTAAAGTCGCCTTCAACTCCGGCGCTGGAGACATTGGAACTCCCTGAAACGGTAAGAAGATCGTGAATGTTTAGTGTAAAGGAGCGGGAAAGAATTTTAAGGTAACAACTGCTCTCTAAGGGCGTCTATCGTTTATGGGAGCTTTCACCTCGGAGAAATACGAGTCTCTGGAGGGTCCGACAACCCAAAACGCTACGTCGGTTCATCTAAAGACAAGTACAGGCAATGTCGAGCATAATGGAGAGATGGACCGGGCAGCGGGCGACGGCGAACCAGAGCAGTTGCTGCCCAGAGGGCCAGTATCGGCAAATATGGCAAACGACCTTTTAATCCAGCCAAATTCCCAGGCGAAGGACGACACACCCTCAGCGGACGGTCACGAGCTTGACTCATTCCTTGGGAAAGCGTTCGACGAAAAGCCGATCTGGAAGGATCTCTACGAGAACATCCACGACGTCTTTTTTCCCCCGAAGCTTCCTCCGCTGGTTCTGACTTCGACGCCGATTCCGGTTCCCGACCGGATGGCCGTCAAGGCGAACCCCTGGGCGGTCGGGACGTCGAGTTTCATCAATCTTGGGATCCTGGCGCTGGTGATCTGGCTCGGACTCACCTTCATTCACCCCGTGACGAAGCCGGCGGTGAACCTGACCAGCGTAGACGTGAGCGACATTCTGAAGGCGCCCAAGCTGGCCACTGCAGCCGGTGGCGGTGGCGGCGGTGGATCGCACGACATTGTGGATCCATTAAAGGGCAAGCTGCCTCCGAGGATGAAGGATCCGATTACGCCACCGATGGTGCCGATCCTGGAAAAGCCGAAACTGGCGTTTACGCCTGCCATCAATGTGCAGAAAGACATTACCCTGCCGGATAATCCGCAGTTGATGAACTTTGGGGTCAAGAACTCCGCCAACGTGCAACTGGCGTCGAATGGCTCCGGCGGCGGCGGCGGCATGGGCAGCGGCTACGGCGGCGGCCTTGGCTCAGGAAACGGCAATGGATATGGCCCCGGCAGCGGCGGAAATACTGGTGGCGGCGTTTATCACATTGGTGGTGGAGTTTCGGCTCCGATTCCAATCTTCACACCGGAAGCTGAGTTTTCCGATGAGGCACGGCGTGCGAAGTATCAGGGCGTCTGCCTGATTTCACTGATTGTGGATGCGCAGGGCAATCCGCAAAACCCGCGCGTGGTTCGTCCGCTGGGCATGGGACTAGACGAGAAGGCGCTCGAAGCGGTACGGAAGTACAAGTTCAAGCCGGCGATGAAGGGCGGAACGCCAGTGCCGGTGATGATGAGCATCGAGGTCAACTTCAGGCTGTACTGAGACAGTGATCAGTTGTCAGTGGTCAGAAAGAGGGGCGAGGCGCATGACGCACCTCGCTCTTTTACTTTTCATCTCGGTTCCTAACGGCCGAGCTTCCCGACAAGAACAGCATCAATCGATTTACTGCGGAAATGTTCGCATCCCCGCGTGATAATCTTCGGTGTTCGAACCGAGGAGGAAATGTTGATGCGTCTAGCGGCTGGCAGGGGTGTGTCCTGGGTCTTGGGGCTGGTGTTGATGGCGGGTCTGACGGCGGGGGCGCAGGCACAGAGTGACTATCCCTTCCGCAACATTTCGCTCTCTGACAGTGCGCGAATTCAGGATCTGCTGGGCCGGTTGACGCTGGACGAGAAGGTGTCGCTCATGAGCGATCACCCCAAGATTCCGCGGCTGGGAATTGTTTTTTCAGGGCAGGTGGAAGGGCTTCATGGATTGGCGCTGGGCGGCCCCGGTGGATGGGGTGGACGGGGACGCCAGCCTGTGCCAACGACTACGTTTCCGCAGGAAAAGGGACTGGGAGCCACTTGGGATCCGGACCTGCTGAAGAAGATTGCATCGCTGGAAGGATACGAGGCGCGCTACTACTATCAGAATCCGGTATTTGATCGCGGCGGTGTGGTGGTCCGGGCGCCAAATGCTGATCTGAGCCGCGATCCGCGATGGGGACGGACGGAAGAGTCTCTTGGCGAGGATCCTTATCTGGTTGGCACGCTGACAGTGGCGTTTGTGCAGGGATTGCAGGGACCGGATCCGAGGCACTGGCAGGCTTCTTCGTTGATGAAGCATTTCCTGGCGAATGAAAACGAGGATGGACGCACGCATACGTCTTCGGACTTTGACGATCGGCTTTTTCGCGAGTATTACTCCGTGCCCTTCCGCATGGGATTTGAAGAGGGTGGCTCGCGAGCGGTAATGGCTTCGTACAACGCGTGGAACGGAATTCCGATGATGATCCACCCCGTGCTAAAGGACGTGATGATCAAGGAGTGGGGAAATGATGGCCTGATCTGCACGGATGGCGGCGCTTTGGGCTTGCTGATTACGTCCCATAAAAGATTCCCGGATAAGGAGCAGGGAGCGGCGGCGGCGGTGAAGGCGGGGATCAATCATTTCCTCGACACCTACAAACCGGACTTGACCAAGGCGCTCAAGGACGGTCTGTTGACCGAAGCGGATATGGATGCTGCGCTGAAGAATCTATTGAACGTGTACTTGAAGTTGGGAGAAATGGACCCGCAAGGCGTCGATCCGTACGCAAAGATTGGCGTCGAGACGGGCGGGGAAGTTCCGCCATGGGAGCGCCCATCGAGCAAGGCACTTGCACGTCAGGCGACAGATGAGTCGATCGTGTTGCTGAAGAACGAGGGCAACACACTGCCACTCGACAAGACGAAGTTGAAGACGATTGCGATTATCGGCCCGTGGGCGGACCAGGTACTGCAGGATTGGTACAGCGGAACGTGGCCATATTCGGTGACGATTCTCGATGGCGTACGTGAGGCAGCGGGCGCGAATGTGAAAGTCCTGATTGCCGATGGATCGAATCCGGAAGAGGCGGCTTCGCTGGCGAAGAAAGCCGACGTGGCGATCGTAGTGGTCGGCAATCATCCGGAGTGCAATGCCGGATGGGATCAGTGTCCGACGCCCTCGAACGGAAAAGAAGATGTTGATCGCAAGACGATCGTGCTGGAGCAGGAAGAACTGGTGAAGAAAGTCTTTGCTGCGAATCCGAAGACGGTCGAGGTGCTGCGTTCGAGCTTTCCATATGCAATTGTCTGGAGCCAGCAGAATGTGCCAGCGATTGTGCACATGACGCACAACAGTCAGGAAGAGGGGCACGGGCTGGCGGACGTTCTGTTTGGCGACTACTCTCCCGCGGGCCGTCTGACGCAGACATGGCCAACGGGCGATGCGCAGTTGCTGCCAATTCTCGACTACAACCTGCTGGACGGCAGGACATATTTGTACAGCAAAGAGAAGCCGCTCTATCCGTTTGGATTTGGGCTGAGCTATACGACGTTTGACTACAAGGGAGTCAACACGAGTACGTCGCACATGGATCCGGATGGCAGCGTGCAAGTTCACGTCAAGGTGAAGAACACCGGCGAACGCGCGAGCGATGAAGTGGTGGAGATGTATGTGCAGCACATGGGATCGGCGGTGACTCGGCCGCAACTGGAACTGAAAGGATTCAGACGCGTTCGGATTGAGGCGGGGGCCGAAAAGGATGTGACGATGGAGTTGAAGGCGCGAGATCTGGCGTACTGGAATACTTCGGGACATGTGTGGCGAGTGGAGAAGGAGAAAGTGCGCGTGCTCGCGGGCGGGTCGAGCGACAAACTGCCCGTTCAGGCTACTGTGGATGTGACTGGAGCAAAGGATTTCAAGCCGTAAAAAGCACGACAGGAAATCGTGGGACGACGGTTGAACAGTATTTGCCGACGAGCTGGCATCACCGGCAGCTGAGACGGTTATTCGATAGAACAGGATGCCGGAGCGAATGATAAACAAAGCAAGCCTTGCAGACTTGAATGAACTGTTTGCCATTCCGGGTGTTGCGCAGATTGTCGAAGGGAATGGCGGATTTCCCCGAATTCTTATTGCAACGAGCACGGCGACTGCGACTGCGGAGATTTATCTTTACGGAGCGCAGGTGACCTCGTGGAAGCCGGCAGGCGCGGACGAAGTCTTATTTCTAAGCGATATGTCGTACTGGGAGACCGGGCGTGCGATCCGCGGTGGCATTCCGTTGTGCTTCCCGTGGTTCCGCATGAAAGCCGATAATCCCGATGCGCCTTCTCATGGCTTTGTTCGGACGAGGGAGTGGCAGGTCAACTCGATTTCGGCGGAGCCGGGCGATTCTGTCTGCGTTAGTCTTTCAACGGTAAGCGACGAATCTACGCGGCGCTGGTGGCCTTTTGATTTTCGTCTTGAGTATCGCATCACTGTCGGAACGAGCTTGCGGCTCGAACTGGTGGTAACAAATACTGGCCAATCGACATTGCGATTCGAAGAAGCCCTACACGCGTACTTCAAAGTGAGCGACGTGGAGCGGGTGAGATTGAGCGGTCTGAACGGTGCCGCTTATCTGGATAATCGAGACGGGAACCGCGAGAAGATTCAAGCCGGCGATCTAAATCTTTTGAAGCAAACCGATAACGCCTACGAGGATGCGACCGGTTCAGTTGAGATTATTGATCCGTTGCGGGGAAGGATTTTGAAAACGGAGAAGCAAGGTTCTGCTTCAACCATCGTATGGAATCCCTGGAGCGATGGAGCCTCTTCAATGTCAGATCTGGGTGATCTTGAATGGCGCGGGATGCTTTGCGCGGAAGGCGGAAACATATTGACGTCGGCGATTAATCTTGATGCGGGGCAGAGCCACGCGATGACAATCACAATTGAAGTTGCGAGCGATTAGTGTCGACCGTGAGAAGCTGGCCGATCAATATTCATGATAACGATGAGTAACGGGTAATCAGGTTCGTCAGCCGCCAGGAATAAGCCTCTTTAAATATGGGGGTTGCGTCTGGTAACTTACCTTCGGGCGTTACTAAGGTGCCATTGACTCGAAAATTAACCTATCTTAGAGTAACGACTCTCAATGCGCGTGGGACCGTCCCAATTCAGGCGGCCCATTATCGGTTCGCATTGTTTCGTGTTCGTTGGAATCATGTGGGTTACAATCAACGACATCAGGCTCTTTGAGGTTCTCGGCTGTATTTGCCTTTTCCTCATTGTTGCGGTCGACCTCTTTCTCCTTCGAGGCAGACCCAAACTGACATTCTTGCGGACATTTGCAAAACGACTTGTGGCGTCACCGTCCGGTTTTGACCGGGTCAACGACGTAAAACCGGTTTGCCTTTGAAAGATTTCCCCAGGTGCCTTTGTGAAACCACCCCTTCTGATCCTCAGCATTCTCCGATCTGCCCAAGCGCGCTCGTTGGACGACGTTTTGAAGAGCGCAGGACATAAGTTGGTGAGCGCATACAGTTCGGAACAAGGCCGGATCCTTCTTAGCAACGGACTCGACCCCGACCTGGTAATTGTCGAATCATCCGCTTCCCTGGGACTTTCCGATCTTCGCAATATCTTCCAAACCGCCTCCAGTTCAGTCGTTTGTCTGGTTAACGGTTCGAGCGAGGAGCAGGTCAAAAAGCAAGCCGAGAGGCTTGGAATCACGCTTTTCCTTGAACGGCCCCACGTTGCCAGAGATGTCTTCAAGATGCTCGAAGGTCTGTGCCATGAGGGTTCAAGCGCGTCAGAGCATGAGCTGGAGCATGTCGCTGCGCCAGAGCTGATCCGTCCCACTTCTCTGCCTTGTGCGCGGGTGTTGGAGGAACTTGAGGACGGCAGGTACTTTCTCGCCGTTTCCAACTCGATGTTGAAGATCTACCGACAGGTCCAGCTTCTGGCAAATGTGGACGCTCCCGTGTTGATTCTCGGCGAGAGCGGCACTGGGAAGGAAGTGATCGCGCATCTCATCCATAAGCATTCCCGTCGCTCGCAGCATCGATTCGTCAATGTAAACTGTGCCGCACTGCCGGCTGACCTGCTGGAAAGCGAACTGTTCGGGTACCATCAAGGCGCGTTCACCGGGGCCTTCAAAGACAAGCCGGGCAAGTTCGAGTTGGCCAATCACGGCACAATGCTGCTCGACGAGATTGGCGAAATGAGCGCGCAGATGCAGGCAAAGCTTTTGCACGTACTCCAAGATGGCCAGTTCAATCGTCTTGGCGCACGCGAAAGCAGCAAGGTCGATGTGCGCGTGCTTGCTGCCACGAATGTCCAGATTGAGACTGCATTGGTGGGCAAAGCGTTTCGCGAAGATCTTTATTACCGGCTCAACGTCTTCACCATCAATGTTCCGCCGCTGCGCGAGAGGCGCGAAGAGATTCCTTACCTGATTGAGGAGACTATCCTCAGGTTGCCGGAAACAATGCGGAGTGGGCATGATTTTCCCTTTCCATCGCGGCTAATGGACGCCGTTCTTCTCTACGATTGGCGCGGTAACGTGCGAGAACTGCGGAATTTCGTCACCCGCACGATAACTATGCACGATTTCGATACTGCAATACGGGAATTGGAGACAAAGATCGGTGCGGGGTCTCGGGTCGCCCAGGAGGAGTCGCCTCCGCTTATCGAAAGCGCGGGTATGCGATCCATTATGCGCGACATGAAGGATCGCGCCGAGGCACAGATGATCCAGGATGCGCTGGAAGTCTCGGGCTGGAACCGGCGGCACGCTGCCAAGTATCTCAACATAAGCTACCGTGGATTGCTCTATAAGATCCAGCAGCATCGGCTGACACCGAGAGCCGCTTCCTTGACCCGACCGGCCTCTGGCTTTTGAGCGGGAGTTGAGAATCGCAGTTATTTGCATAACCATACGAAGAAGTGTGCAAACTATTGCACACTTTCTGGGTTTGTATTGACCCGGTCGGGCCAAAGTCCGGTTAATTTCCGACGAAAAAGGGCCAAAAATCGGTGAAATGTTCTCGGAGTATCCGACACTATTGGTTATGAACTTGCTTGGATCGGGAGTGGAAAGCGACCATTGTGCCTGCAGAAACCGCCCAGACCCCTCCGCGCATCCAACTACCGAGCACGGAATCCATCTTCGGAAGCACGCCTGCAATGCGCGAGATCAGAGAGGAGATCGAGCGAGCGATAGAGGATGGTCTGCCTGTCCTTGTCGAAGGCGAAAGCGGAACGGGTAAACAAATAATTGGCCAGTTTCTCCATGAGAATTCGGATCGCAGAGACGGGCCTTTTTTGAAGTTTAACTGCGCCGCGATGCCGGCGAGCCTTCTGGAGGCGGAGATGTTCGGGTCTGGGACGGGCGCAGCCGTCAGCGTGGCGAAGGCTAAGGGTGGTTCTGTTGGATTGGCTTCTGGCGGAACGCTTTTTCTCGACGAGATCGACGACATGGACATGTCCCTCCAGCGGAAGCTTGCGAGGACCCTGAAGTCGGCGCAATACGGGCCTGTCGCGGGCAGGGATGACTCGGCCGTGAAACCCCGCCTGGTATGCGCCACGAGTATCGACTTGGATGGAGAACTGCGGAGCCGCACTTTTGTCCAGGAATTGCTGGATTGCTTCGCTCATCATCGCGTGCGTCTTGTGCCGCTTCGCGATCGTAAAGAGGACATTCCTCGACTTTGCGAGTACCTACTTGAAAAGTTCGCCCACGAATTTGACCGCCCAGTTCCGCATCTCAGTTCGGGCACATTAGAGGCTTTTCAGAAGTGGAAGTGGCCGGGAAACGTCCGCGAGCTGGAAAACTGGATAGCAAGGATCGTGATTTTTGGCGCCGAAGAGGTGATTGGTCTCGAGTTTAGCCGCCAATTGGCGACCGGATTGGAGCCCGCGCTACGGTACCATCGCGCAGCCCACATGAATATTGGCCGAAAGAGACGTCTTCGCAGGCACAGATGAGGGTTACCAGCGGAGTAGTGTGTCGACCGGCAGTATCGCGGGTTTGGACCTCGTAACTCACCAGAAAGTAACAATTTGACGGTTTCTGGCTCTTGAGCTCAAAAAAAGAACATGGAACAGGGCAATTGATTTTGTAATCAAGGCTTTAGGATTCAACGGTGGGCAGACAGAATGTAGTTACTGCGGGGGTACCGCAAGGTTACCGCAGAGGTACTTCGCAGACCCTAATAGGGCATTGTAGAACGCGCCCGGGTCGCCGACTATGGAGAGGAATTTCTTCCCTGCTTCCTAATGCGATGCGGAACTGTTAGAGATTCGGACGTCCGGGTAATTCAGAAACGCTGTTCATGTAGCTCACAGGGCGAAGCTATGTCCAGAACGAGTTCGCAAGTGCACTGCCAGATGAGGGCCACACACAAGTGACGATGCGGCGAAGCATGGAAGCGCGACAGGAAAAGGGAGCTCCCTGGTGTGCGGTTTACACGCGCCATCAACACGAGCGATCGATTAGCGAAATGCTCGAAGCAAAAGGATTTGAAGTTTTTCTACCACTGTACGAGTCAACACGCAGGTGGAAAGACAGGAGGAAGGTCCTCTCGATGCCCCTATTCCCGTGCTACGTTTTTGTGCGCGGAGCACACGAGCGGCGGCTTCCGGTTCTGACCACCCCTGGCGTGCACATGATCATCAGCCGCGGGGAACGGGTCGCGACGGTACCAGAGGAAGAGATCGAGGCGATTCGCAGGATTGTCGATGGTCAACTAAGCGTTGAGCCCCATCCCTTTCTTCGCTGCGGCGAACGAGTCCGGGTGATCCGCGGATCTCTCGAGGGTGTCGAGGGTGTTCTGACTCGCAAGAAGAATCTGTACAGATTGGTTCTCTCGGTTGATATGTTGGCGCAATCCGTTTCCGTTGAAGTCGACGCTTTGGATGTTGAGCCCGCGCTCCCGCGAAATGTAATTGCCGTATACCCAACCGGGCAACAGCAAACGGATTCTTCCCTGCGCAGTTTGGCTGCCGGTGATTGAAGGAGCAGTCTTCAGCAGCCTAGCAAGCGCATCTCCAAGGGTGAAATCGGGCCTCGGATTTCAGTTCGAACGTGATGATAAAGAAAGTGACGAAGCGAGTTGGACCAGGCTTCGCACGCCAGAAGTTGATCGACAGGAGTTGCTATGAGATGCAGTACTCTGAAAGGCGTTGTTCTTGGATTGATTTTGGTTTTTGTGGGTCACCTATCAGGTCAAGCAGGACCCCCTGCGGGAGGCGATCGACCGGCGGCAAATTCGAGTGTGCAATCAGACCCGGCCTCAGGCACCAAGCCCAATGATGAGAACTTCATCATTGGCAATGACGACGTTCTCGCAATCAGCGTCTGGAAGGAGAGCGAACTCACCAAGTCGGTTCCTGTGCGCTCCGACGGCAAGATCTCTCTGCCACTTGTGGGTGAAATACAGGCCACCGGCCGCACGCCGCTCCAGCTGGAGCAAGATATTACCGAAAAGCTAAAGAACTTCATCACCACGCCTGAAGTGACGGTCATCGTTGAGAAGGTCAATAGCAGGAAATTCAACATGCTGGGAGAAATCAATAAGGCCGGCGAGTTTCCTCTCACAGCCTCGACCACGATCATGGACGCGATCGCGATGGGTGGTGGGTTCAAGGATTTCGCCAAGAAATCCGGTATTTACATACTGCGCAAGGGACCCGACGGCCGCGAGATCCGCATAAATTTCAACTACAAGGAATTCATCAAGGGAAAGAATCCCGGCCAGAACATCATGATTGAGCCGAACGACACGATTATCGTTCCGTAGGAGTGACCGCCATGGTTAAGATTGGCTTTCTTTGCCTTGCCATCGCGGCAGCGGCACCGCTGTGGTCTCAGGTAGAGCCCAGCGGGTCCGGTGGCGGCGGCGGTCTCGGCGATAGCCGGATGATGACGCCTCCGTCGGTAGGTGGAGGCTCCTATCCAGGGGTCGTCGGTTCTGAAGAGCGATCCAATTATCTATCCGCCGGGCTGGTATTCACCGGCGCTTATATAGATAACCTGATGGTAGGAGATGGCGGAAGTCCCATCTCCGATGAAACCTACTCATTTCTTCCGACCATCGGTTTCGACCGCCAAACGGCCCGGCAGAGCGAGTCGCTGAGGTATAGTTCGGGATTCACGCTCTATCAGCACACGAGTCAGTACAATGCCGTCGCGCAAAATGCGACGGTCAGTTACCGGTTTCGCATCAGCCCGTATACGGTCATCGTTCTGGGAGATTCGTTTCAGCAGAATAACAACCTTTATAACCAGTCGAACCCGTTCACCGGCGACGGAATTCCAGGGATGCCGGGACAATCGAATAATGGAGTTGTGATTTCACCTTTCGAAAACCAGCTCACCAATTCGTCCAACGCGGGTATTCATTATCAGTACGGAAAGAATGCGATGGTTGGTGCAGGCGGCTCATACTCATTCCAGCAGTATTCCCAAGCCTCAACTGTTACTGGACTGAACAATGAGGGGACGGCGGGAGCGAGCGGGTTCTTCAGCCGCAGGATCGCGGGCGCGCATTATGTTGGAGTCACATATCAGTTTTCGAAGTTTGTTACTCACCCCTTCGATACTTACACGCTGACTAACACTTTGTTCGGATTTTACTCTTACTACTTCTCGCGGAGCTTCTCCTTCTCCATTTTGGGTGGTCCAGAACACTACACATACTGGGGCACCAACACTCCAAGTCAAGGAGCCTGGACTCCTGCGGTGGTCGGCAGTTTCGGGTGGCAGACGCTTCGTGCGAACGTGGCTGCGAATTACGCCCACATGGTGACAGGTGCGGGTGGCTTGGTCGGCACCTATCACTCAGATACGGCCGGACTCAGTGCCAGCTTCGCATTTTCGCGGATGTGGAGCGCAGGCGCCAATGTGGCCTACACGCTCTTCAATAATGTCAGTCCCGACTTGGTTGGTCCGTATGGAACCGGGGGCAATGGCATCTTCGGTGGAGTGCATTTTGATCGCCGGATCACGGAAAGGATAAACGCGCAAGCTGGCTATGGTCATTTTCATCAAGACTATGCAGAAATCCCCTCTGCTGCCACTTATCCCGATTCGAATCGAGTAAGCATTTCAATCACGTATCAATTCAACCGCCCATTAGGACGATAACGATGCCCGAACTAACTGAAGAACAAGAATCAACACAGTTTGACTTTGAGAGATATCTCGACCTGGCGCGTCGCCGGCACATCTACTTCCTTGTGCCGCTGTTTCTAGGTTGGCTAGTTGTGTGGGGAAGCAGCTGGATACTTCCGACGACTTACAAGTCGAGCACGTTGATTCTAGTTGAACAACCAACGATGCCGGAGAGCTATGTGGCTCCGAACGTGAACGAGAATCTGCAGGAGCGCCTGCAAAGTATCACGCAACAGATTCTCAGCCAAACTCGATTGATGATGATCGTTGACAAGCTCAACCTCTACGCCGACGCCAAATCCCTCAAAACTCCAGACGACAAAGTGGAGGCTTTGCGCAAAGACATCAGCGTGGATCTGGTAAAAGACACTCGAAACCAAGAGATCACGGCATTCAGAGTAAGTTTCTCAGCCCACGATCCCGTTTTGGCTCAGAAGGTCACGAATGAGCTGACCCAGCTGTTTATCGGAGAGAACCTCAAGGTTCGCCAAGAGCAGTCTGAAGGCACAACGCATTTCATCGAGCAGCAACTTGAAGAAGCGCGAGTAACGCTTGCTGCCCAAGAAGCAAAGGTCAAGCAATTCGACGCAGCGCACGAGGGTGCATTGCCATCTCAGCAGGCCAGCAATCTTCAGATTCTTGCCGGCCTCCAGGAGCAGTTGCAGAATCAACAGGACTCGTTGAACACCGCGAAGCAGCAGCGAGTCTATTTCCAGTCGTTGGTCGAGCAGTACAAGAGCCTTCACGCAGCCGGGCGGTCTATAGACGGGACGCCGACTGGGGTCACCGCTCTCGACCAGCAACTGAACAGCCTCCAAGCCCAACTGACGGATCTAAGTTCGCACTATACGGATTCCTACCCCGACGTGCAGAAGGTTAAGGCTCAGATAGCGAAGGTGGAGAAGCAGAAGCAGGAACTTCTGGCAGCTCCCAAAACCGGTTCAAAGCTGGCAAATGAAACAGAGTCTACCCCGCTCCTTCAGTTGCAGGGCCAACTCCAGTCAAATCAGCTCGAGATTACAAGCCGTGAGCGAGCAATCGCCGGGCTTGAGGCGCGCATCAACGAGTACCAGGGAAGACTGAACACGGAGCCAGCCACAGAGCAGCAACTCGATGACATCACCCGTGGATATGAGCAATCGAAGGCAAACTACGACGACCTTCTGAAGAAGAAGAATAATTCGGTGATGGCCACCAGCATGGAGCAGATGCAGCAGGGCGAACGATTCACCGTTCTTGACCCGGCGAGTCTTCCGATCAAGCCAGATTTTCCGAATCGCCTGAAGTTCTGCGGAATGGGGATTGCGGCGGGTTTGGCACTAGGATGCTTAGTCGTCTTCCTGTTGGAGTTCTTCGACGATCGCATATACGGCGAGAAGGAACTCAAGGCGCTGCTCCCGATTACCGTTATGGCGGAGATTCCCGAAATTCAAAGCCCTGTGGACGAAGTTAAGCAGAAGAGGCGGGTGGCACTGGGCTGGGCAATGGCAGCGATCATTGGCGCAGTCATAGTAGCTGGGTCTACGTTCAGCTTTTTACGAGGATAGTTCAAAGGTATCCATGTATAAGAATTTTTATAACCTAACCCGAAACCCGTTCGACCTATCGCCGGACCCCACTTGTTTTGTTGCGACGGAGCGGCACAACGAAGCGCTGGCCGCGCTCTACTATGGGATTGTTCGGCATAAGGGCGTAGTAGTTGTGACCGGAGAAGTGGGAACCGGCAAGACCCTCATGCTTCGTTGTCTTCTGCAACTGTTCAAGTCGAGCAGCGAGATATCATACGCGTACCTGTTCAACTGCCGCTTGTCAGCATTGGAGTTTCTGCACTATGTCGCTTCGGACTTCGGCCTGAAGGCAGATGAACATCAGAGCAAGAGCACGCTCCTGATTGAGCTGAGTAAGTACGTCACGTCGCGCGGTCTTCAAGGACTCACAACAGTACTGATCGTGGATGAGGCGCACAACCTCTCGACAGAGCTTCTGGAGGAAATTCGTTTGCTCTCGAACCTTGAGACAAACAACGATAAGCTTCTGCAGATTGTGCTCGTGGGGCAACCCGAACTCGATTTGAAACTCGACTCGTTTGAGCTGCGACCGTTGAAGCAGAGGATCGCATTACGGGCCCATCTTTCGCCGCTCGATGAGCAGGATACCGATAAGTACATCCTGGAGCGCCTGATGATTGCCGGCGGAGCTTCTCGGAGCGAGCAGTTGTTTTCGCCCGAAGCTGTGAAGGCAATTCATAAATACGCCCGGGGATTTCCGCGACTGATCAACACCATCTGCGAGAACGCTCTCATCACGGGATATGCGCAACAGATGCCCACGATTTCCGCCGATGTCATCGCGGGAATTGCGAAAGACTTCCATCTAACCACCAACGGCTCGAAGCTGGGCAAGGAAGCGCAGGGCGCGGACCTCGATTTGGAACGGGCCAAGAACTTCTTTCTTGATCTTTACTCATCGATGCAAAGACCCAACGGATCCGATTCGGAGTTGGACTCACCTATTACGGTTGAAGCGGGGGAAAATGAGTCAGATATTTGACGCTTTGCAACGTTCAGAAGCAGAACGTAACGGAAGAGGCCAGGGGGCGGATCCACGGGCGACCGAGCTATTGCAACGTGCTGAGGAAAACGCTGCCGCGAGCCGGGTGACCGACGAGGTGCCGGCCTCTTGGAACGCGCCCTTCATTGCAGAACCTGCGATTGCTGTCGCCGAGCCGGCGCGGGAGGTCGCGTCGAGGACAGCGACAGAACTCCTGACTCCCACGGTTGCGCGGCCGGAACAGGAAGGACCGATGCAATGCGAGGTCCTGAACATTGCGTTATCGGCTGATAGCCATCTTATGTCTCTACCGGATAGCGAGAGCCCGGCGAATGAGGCGTTTCACCTGCTTGGGGTTCGGCTACGACACATGCGGCGGCAACGGCCGCTGAAAAAGGTTCTCATCACGAGCACCATTCCGCAGGAAGGCAAGAGTATGGTGGCTGCAAATCTCGCCTGCACTCTGGCTTTGCGCACCCAACAGAAAGTCTTGCTGCTCGAAGGCGATATTCGACGGCCGACGCAGTCCAAAATCTTTGGAATTGGGAACAAGCCGGGCATTTGTGCATGGCTTGACGGTGAGAAGCCGCTCATCAATTGTCTGTATCGACTTGCTCAGCCGGGAATCTGGATTCTTCCGGCGGGGGTCTCCACGGGGAATTCGCTGGAATTACTGCAATCTGGTCGGGTGACTCCCATGATGGAGCAGCTGACGAACTGGTTCGACTGGGTAGTGATCGACTCGCCGCCTATTCTTCCTCTTGCGGACACCAGCGTGTGGACAAATATGGCTGACGGTATTTTGCTGGTCACACGGCAGGGCACTACCCAAAAACGCCAGCTGCAGCGTGGGTTGGAAGCGCTTGGGCCGCAGAAATTGATTGGGGCGCTTTTGAACAGTGCGACGAACGCGGCGCACAGCGACTATTACTATCGCCCAACTAACCGGTTACCAAACGAGGATGCGGAAGGTTGATTCTTTCGGTAATCTGTCAAAAGTTGCTTATTCTCTCATGCAAGAGTTGAGATTGTTTTCTTGGTAGAACATTAACTTGCACTCCGACGCTCAGACAGTTCGAGCGAAGCTGGATCAGGGAAAATCCAGAAGTTTCAGGCGTTGAGCAAGGGATCAGGTGCCTTGGGAGGAAGCTGTGAATACGGGAAGGCAAAATCGGCAAATAATTGCTATTGATCCTCTAAGCGAACCAGCGGTAGAACGCAGGGACCTGGATGAGGAAAGTTTCAGACGGGTAATCGCCGTTGAACGCAAGCGGACGGAACGATCCAAAGCGCCGTTCGTTCTGATGCTCCTCGAGGTTGCAAACCAGAATTCAGAGAGGGCAATACAAGCGCTCGAATCCTCGATGTCGGTTTTGCTGGCGGCGAGCCGCGATACGGATATTGTGGGCTGGTACAAAGAGAAGGCCACGATCGGCGCACTTTTCACCGGTCTGATCGCGGACGACAAAGGTACTGTCCTTACGACGATTCTGAGCCGGGTCAGCAACTCACTTCGCAACGAACTGAGCTTCGAGCAGTTCAATCTCATCAACATTTCTCTGCACTACTACCCCGACGATTGGGATCAGGATGGGCCTGGACGTCCAAGCAATCCAGCGCTATATCCAGACCTTTCAAAGCAGGCGAACGGGAAGAAGCCGTCGCTGATTCTGAAGCGCGCCATCGACGTTATTGGTGGCCTAATACTCTCGCTCATTTGCCTGCCGTTCTGTCTGTTGATAGCCATCGCGATCAAAGCAACTTCGAAGGGTCCAATTCTGTTTCGCCAGATGCGCGTGGGGCAGCATGGAAAGCAGTTCGTCTTTCTGAAATTTCGCTCCATGTATGCAAATAATGACCACAGCGTTCATCGCGAATACGTCACAAAGCTGATCAATAACGAAACGCCGGCTGGATCAACGTGCAAATCGGGCACGGTCTACAAGATCAAGGGCGATAAGCGAATCACTCCGATCGGCCGGTTCCTGCGCAGAACGAGTCTTGATGAATTGCCCCAGTTTCTCAATGTTCTTCGCGGCGACATGTCGCTTGTCGGGCCGCGGCCTCCAATTCCATATGAGCTTGCCGCTTACCAGACCTGGCATCGTCGCAGACTGCTTGAAGTGAAGCCCGGCGTTACCGGATTGTGGCAAGTTACCGGCAGAAGCACCGTCGACTTCGATGCCATGGTGCGCCTCGACCTGAAATACGCTATCGCATGGAGCCCATGGCTTGATATCAAAATCCTGCTCCGTACGCCCCTTGCCGTGATCCGAGGCTCCGGCGCCTACTGAGGGGCGATTCCACAACATTTCAATTCCATTCAACTGGCAGAGATCGGTTCTGATCCAGGTGTGGATTCCTACGTATGTCATCCCCCAACCAATTAGCGATTCTGCAGAAGGACGGCGAATCATGAAGTTCGGTGTCATTGGTTACGGCTACTGGGGACCAAACATTGTGAGAAACCTTATGAGTCTCGAAGGTTCTCAGGTCTTGGCTATCGCGGAAATTGGCCCTCAGGCCCGCGCGCGCGCGCAGAAGGCCCACCCCGAAGTAAAGGTCATTGCAAGCGCGGCCGAAGTCATATCTTCGCCTGAGATCGACGCCATTGCGATTGTTTCTCCGGTTTGGACTCACTACGAGCTGACCAAGGCAGCCTTGCAAAACGGCAAGCACGCCTTCGTCGAAAAGCCCTTCACCAGCACGTCAGCTCAAGGCGAAGAACTGATCAACCTCGCCGCTCAGAAGAACCTCACGATCATGGTCGACCACACCTTCCTGTTCACGGGTGCGGTGAAGAAGATCAAGCAACTTGTTGATGATGGAGCGCTCGGGAAACTGTATTACTACGATTCCACGCGCGTGAACCTCGGGCTATTTCAGCACGACTGCAACGTTCTTTGGGATTTGGCGCCGCATGATCTCTCGATTATGGATTATCTCTTGAAGGGAGATCCGGAGGCTATTGTTGCAACCGGGCAAGGCCATTTGAATGGTCATGAGGATGTCGCTTTCATGACTCTCTATTTCCCGGAAAAGGTAATCGCGCATATTAACGTGAACTGGCTGTCGCCGGTGAAAGTAAGAACGACGCTCATCGGCGGTGAAAAGCGCATGCTGGTGTGGAACGATCTCGAAGCAGATGAAAAGCTAAAGGTCTACGACAAGGGCGTCAAGATCGGCAGCAAAGAAGGTGTGTACGAACTGCTGGTCAGTTATCGTTCTGGAGATATGTGGGCGCCACAGTTGGAGCAGGGTGAAGCTCTTCGCAATGAGTTGTCTTACTTTGTCGATTGCGTTTCAAGCGGGCAGGAGCCATTCAACGATGGCCGCGCTGGTCTGCGTGTAGTGCGCATGCTCGAAACGGCGAGTGAGTCACTGAACAAGAAGGGGGCCCTAGTTTATATATGAACACCTTCAATTGTGTTGCAGACGATGTGAAACTGGGTGAGAACGTTCGTCTATCCAAGTTCATCAATCTTTACGGGTGCGAAATAGGGGACGACACTAAGATCGGTGCATTTGTCGAAATACAGAAGAATGCAAAGATCGGCCGCCGCTGCAAGATATCGAGCCACACATTCATCTGCGAGGGCGTCACGATCGAGGATAACGTCTTTATCGGCCATGGTGTGATGTTCACCAACGATACTTATCCCCGCGCCACAAGCATTGATGGAAGTCTGCAGACGGAAGCCGATTGGAAGGTGGAGAAGACAGTGGTTAAACGGGGAGCGTCAATTGGCACTGGCGCTACGATTCTTCCCAACACTTCAATAGGCGAGAATGCCGTCGTCGGTGCCGGAAGCGTAGTCACCAGGGATGTCCCTGCAAACGCGATCACCGTCGGCAACCCAGCCAGGGTGCTTCGTTACGTGAATACCTAAGCGCGATTTGCGACCTTCCCACCGATTCCGGTCCAACACAGCCTATTCAGAAAAGTACTTTTGGTTCCGATGCTCGCAGTTCTGCGACAACTCGCAAGCATAAGTCAGGAGACACGATGAGCACAGATATATCGATCCCTTTTCTCGATCTGGTTACCCCTCATGCAGAACTTGAAGAGGAACTCACGGCCTTGTTTCGCGGTGTACTACGCACAGCCTCATTCATCGGTGGTCCGATGGTGGAGAACTTCGAGGCGGCGTTTGCGGAGTTCTGCGAGACGCGTCATGCGATCGCAGTGAATAGCGGCACAGATGCACTGAGATTCGCCATCATTGGGAGTGGAGTCCAACCTGGCGATGTGGTGCTGACGGTACCGAATACGTTCATCGCCACAACGGAGGCCATTTCGCAGGCACGCGCAATTCCGGAATTTGTGGATGTGGATGAGCATACGTATAACATGTCGCTGGTGATGCTACAGCGCTATCTACAAAAGAAATGCGTCCGCGACAAATCTGGTCGACTTATCAGTCTGCGCAGCGGGCGTCCTGTTACGGCGGTGGTTCCAGTGCATCTATACGGACAGATGGCGGACATGGATGCAATTATCGATCTTGCCGAGCAGTACGGACTTTTGGTGATCGAGGACGCTTGTCAGGCGCACGGAGCGGAGTACTTCTCTAGGAAACATAATCGCTGGATGAAGGCTGGTTCGATGGGATGTGCCGCGGCTTTCAGTTTCTATCCCGGAAAAAATCTCGGGGCGTGCGGCGAGGCCGGCGCAGTGACGACAAACGACGAGGATCTAGCGAACAAGATCAAGATGTTTCGTGATCACGGCCAGGTTAAGAAGTATTACCACGACGTAGAAGGATATAACGGCCGATTGGATGCGATTCAAGCAGGTATTTTGCACACGAAGTTGCCGCATATGGCCAGATGGAATGCGCAGAGGCGGGACCGCGCCTCAGAATACAAGCGGCTTTTAGGAAGGGATGAAGCGGTCGGCCTGCCCTCCGAGCCATCCTGGTCGCATGCTGTCTATCATCTTTACGTCATCCGCACGAATGATCGCGAGGGGATGATGAGCCATCTGAAAGACGCGGGAATTGGCACAGCGATCCACTATCCGATTCCTCTGCATCTGCAAAAGGCATATACCTCGCTCAACTACAGCGTGGGTGATTTTCCGGTCGCTGAAAGTGCGGCGGCGGAAATTATGTCGATTCCGATGTTTCCCCATCTTTCAGAAGAGCAACAAGCCAGGATTGCCGAGGAAATTCTAGCATTTACTTCAAAAGCAGCCGGCAAGCGTATGGAAAGTGCGGCGGGCTGGCTTGAGTCGGCAGTGAAAACCGCATGACCCGGGAACGTTGTCTTACGACAACCGAAGCGAAACCCAATGATAGCTTTAGCGAAGAGTTCGGCAAGGCAATGATTTATTCACTAGCTCTGCACACCAACGCAACCGAGCGATTCATTTAATGATGAAAGATGCTCTAAATTACGTTCTCATCACGCCAGCGCGCAATGAGGCGCAACACATCGAATTGACTCTTCGGTCGATGGTGGCACAGACGCGCCCTCCCCTCAAATGGGTCATCGTAAGCGATGGCTCGACCGACGGCACAGACGAGATTGTGGGAGGTTACGCATCTAAGTATCCATGGATTGAGTTGCTGCGCATGCCCGAGCGTCGGGAACGGCACTTCGCGGGAAAGGTCTACGCCTTTAATGCCGGATTCGAGAAGGTCAGGCATCTTGATTTTGAAGTCATTGGCAACCTCGATGGAGACGTTTCATTCGAGCCCGAGCATTTCGAGTTTCTGATCGGGAAGATGGGGGAGAATGCGCGACTTGGAGTTGCAGGCGCGCCTTTCCGCGAGGGAACGTTCCAGTACGACTACCGCTTTACGAATATTGAGAATGTGTGGGGGGGCTGTCAACTCTTTCGGCGAGAGTGTTACGAAGCGATTGGCGGGTACCTTCCATTGAAGGGCGGATGCATCGATCACGTTGCCGTTGTTTCCGCGCGTCTGCACGGCTGGCAGACCAGAACTTTCACAGAAAAGGTTTGCCTGCATCACCGTCAGATGGGCACCGCAATGCACGGTGCTCTGAAAGCCAGGTTCAAGGTCGGGGTGAAGGATTACACAGTTGGCAATCATCCTCTCTGGGAACTGATTCGGACGATCTACCAGATGAAGAACCGTCCATTCGTGATCGGAGGCCTCGCGATGGGGTCAGGATACGCCTGGTCACTCGTGCGGCGGGCGGAAGTACCGCTTTCATCAGATCTTGTTGCCTTTGTGCGAAGAGAACAGATGGATAGACTGAAGAGATTCTTCGGTAAGAAATCGCCCACAGCCTTGAGCCCGGCGGTTTCAGCACCTCGCTCGGAAAGTCATTGAAGGAGCTGGCAGCGCTTAACCTCTGGACGTGAGCCACGACGGTGAAACGGCGCCACGTATCCGTAGCCGCATCAAGTCGTCTCAAGTCATTTTGAGTGACCCATACCGCAACGCCGCCGGATTTTCCGGCGATGTCTCAGCCCTGGCCACAATCTAGTGGCGGCGTTCACTTTCCAAGTGCGATCAAACCGGCGCAAAGTACGAAATTTGGGGCAAAGCTTATGAGGATCGATGTCGATGAAGGTGTGCGATAGAGCTATAACAATTCGCGGGCGATTGGTCCGGATCGCTCGTCTAGACGGGGAAAAGTATACTTTTCCGGAAGACCCTGAGAAATTTGTGGCTAATCTACAGCAATGTGGATCGCGGATAGATCTTTTCACATTTCTCCAGAAATTGCCGGAAACATCAGTTCAATATCCATATCCGGTTGAGATGGACAATTTGGCAGTCCTGCCGGTCTCAACTTTTGAGAATTGGTGGAAGAATCAGATTCGTTCTTACCCGCGCAACAGGGCGCGGCAAGCCGAGAAACGAGGCGTAACGTTTCGCGAGGTTCCATTCGGCGAAGAATTGATTCGAGGTATTTGTGGAATCTACAACGAGACTCCTGTGCGCCAGGGCAAGCGTTTCCCTTTGTTTGGGATGACATTCGAAAGAGCGCGAGAATACGCAGGGACCTTTCTGGATCGCAGCGTTTACCTGGGCGCGTTTATCGGCGAGGAAATGATAGGCTTTATCAAACTGACCATGGACGAGAGTCGTACGCAGGCCGATCTTGTGCATATTCTATCCATGTCGCAGCACAAGGATAAAGCGCCCACCAACGCGCTGATCGCCGAAGCCGTGAAGGCATGCGCCGAGCGCAATATTTCCTATCTCGTCTACGAGCACTTTACCTATGGCAACAAGCTGGGAGATAGTCTTTCTCACTTCAAGGAAGTGAACGGATTTCAGCGCGTCGACACACCACGATATTACGTTCCTTTGACACAGGTCGGGCGCGTTGCGCTCCAGTTCGGACTACATCACCGATTGTCAGAGCGAATTCCGGAGTCGATTGCCGGGAAGTTTCGCGAGTTGCGAAGGCTTTGGTACCAACGCCGGTTCCAGGTTTCAACAAGTACGGAGAGTTAGGGTATGCCGGGAATCGTCGGATTGATCACGAAGAGGTCGCGCGAGTGGGCCGAACAGGAACTTGGCCGTATGATCGCCCCAATGCTCCACGAACCCTTCTACGTCAAGGGAAGCTGGTGTGACGATTCTCTGGGGATATACGTGGGCTGGGTAGCGCGGAAGAATTCCTTCGCCGAAAAAATGCCGATTCACAACGAGCGGAATGATATCGTGCTCGTTTTCTCAGGTGAGGATTATCCCGAGCCGGATACTCCCCGTCGGGTTAAAGAGAAGGGGCATCAGTGTGATGAGGCAGGCCCGTCTTACTTAATTCATCTTTATGAAGACGACCCTCACTTTTTCAAGAATCTCAATGGCCGTTTTCAAGGATTGGTTGTTGATCGCGCACGCGGCACGGCAACGCTGTTCAACGATCGTTTCGGTATACAGAGGATTTATTGCCACGAGGCCTCGGATGCCTTTTACTTCTCCGCTGAAGCTAAGTCCATTCTTGCGGTTCGACGTGAGCTTCGCAGCATTGATCCGCAGGGCCTTGGTGAGTACATAGCTTGCGGCTGCGTTCTAGAAAATCGCACCCTGTTTCGAGGCCTTCACCGTCTGCCGCCTGGGTCTGCGTGGAGATTTCGCGACGGTGCAATCAAGGAGAAGGCAACATACTTTGAGCCCCGTGAGTGGGAGGAACAAGAGCCTCTCGATGCGGAACGTTACTACGGCCAACTGCGTGAGGCTTTCACGACCCGACTGCCTCGTTATTTCGACGGACAAGAACCGGTTGGCGTTTCTCTGACTGGGGGGCTTGATACGCGCATTATTATGGCCTGGCGCAAGGCCCCCGCAGATTCGCTGCCTTGCTATACATTCGGCAGCATGTATCGCGAAAACCAAGACGTTTATCTCGCGCGACGCGTGGCACAGATATGCGGCCAATCTCATCAAATAATTACTGCCGACGGTGCATTTCTATCGAAGTTTCCGCAATACGCCGAGCGCACAATCTATCTGACAGATGGCTGCGTCGATGTGAGCCGGTCGCCGGACCTCTATTGCAACGAAATTGCTCGCCAGATCGCTCCTGTTCGGATGGTTGGAACATTCGGCAGTGAGATTATCCGAGCGGCGATCATGTTCAAGGCAGTGGCGCCGTCGCAGGGAATCTATTGCAAGGATGCTCTTCTACAAATAGCAAAAGCGGGTGAGACCTACCGAAGTCAAATGAGCGGAAACAGGACGAGCGCAGTCGCGTTCCGTCAGACAGCGGCGCACCATTTTGGTATTCAGAGTCTGGAGCAGTCGCAACTCACAGTTCGAACACCTTATTTAGACAATGAAGTCGTACGTTCCGTCTTCAGGGGGCCCCGGATTGACGAGGGGGAGGACGTACGGTTGCGGCTCATTCGTGATGGAAGTCGGCAACTGGCGAGATTACGCACGGACCGCGGGCTTGGCGGTTCAAGCCGCGTCGGTGCTGCGATAAATAGAGCCTATTTGGAATTCACATTTAAGGCGGAGTATGCCTACGATTATGGGATGCCGCAATGGGTTGCAGAGGTTGATCACGCTTTCGCGCCCCTTCATCTGGAGCGTCTTTGGATGGGGCGTCATAAGATCTTCCATTTTCGCTGGTGGTACCGGACGATTCTTGCAAACTATGTCAGGGAGATACTTCTGGATCCTCGGGCGCTTGCACGTCCGTATTTGGAACGAGCCGGCGTTGAGGCGATTGTGAACTGCCATCTGAAGGGAACTCGCAACTTTACAACCGAGATTCACCGGCTCCTCTCACTGGAACTGATGCACCGGCTTTTCCTGGACGCTTAACAAGCTTTCATACCGCGGTAGACACGACTCACCGACCATCCAGAATGAATCCTTTACTAGCAACTCTAATCTGTGCCTGCGGCATCGCGGGACTCTTCTATCTCGACCGGGAGAAAACGGTCAGAACTTCCAAAGCTCTCTGGCTACCGATTATCTGGATAGGGCTTGCAGGATCAAGACCGGTTTCGGATTGGCTCGGCATTCAATACTCTGGGACCAATGTGCAACTTGAAGGGAGTCCAGTTGACGCTGTCGTCCAGGGAATTCTATTGGCTGTTGCCGTTGGGGTCCTGATTCGGCGCGACAGACGGACACGCATTCTGCTGGCAGCAAACTGGCCGATTTTAATTTACTTTTTCTACTGTCTCATCAGCGTTGCCTGGTCATCTCATCCGGATGTTTCGTTCAAGCGCTGGATCAAGGCGATCGGCGACGTTGCGATGTGCCTCGTTATTGTTACGGATGGACGGCCGCTAGCAGCACTTGGACGCCTGATCTCTCGTGTTGGTTTCGTCTTGTTGCCCGCTTCGGTTCTTTTTATTAAGTATTATGGGGACCTGGGACACGGCTATTCACCCGACGGCGGGCAAATGAATACCGGAGTTACAAACAACAAAAACACGCTCGGAGTTATGCTGCTTGTTATCTCACTTTACACACTGTGGCATGTAATGGCTCTCCTGCGAACCAAGAGCAGGCCCGACCGCAGACGGCATCTATTAGCACAGGGCATATTACTGACATTCGGGTTCGCACTTTTGAAGATGGCTCACTCGGCAACTGCTATCGCCTGCTTCATCGTTGGCGCGGGGCTAATCCTGGCGACGAGTCTGCGTGCATTCAGGAACCGGCCAGCCCGAGTGCATGCGCTTTGTTTGGTAATCATTCTGACAGGAGCACTTGCTCAGCTTCTTGGTGGCGGAGATGCAATTGCGCACGCCTTGGGCAGGGAGTCGAATCTTTCGGGACGGACGGAAATTTGGGCTGCCGTGATTCCTGCAGTGCCCAACTCGATTGTCGGTGCTGGATTTGAAAGTTTCTGGATCAGCCCTAACGTAGTGAAGTTCCAGCGCGCCTTAGTAGGTTGGTGGCACCCTGAAAGTCTCAACGAAGCGCACAATGGATACATAGAAGTCTATTTGAATCTCGGTTGGGTGGGAGTGGTCCTGATCTCGACTATTCTGATTACAGGTTATTCCCGCGCCATCAAAGCATTTCGACGGAACCAATACTTAGGTGGGCTGATGCTGGCTTATATCATCGCCGCCGCAATTTACAGCTTCACTGAAGCCGGATTCAGAATGCTCGACCTGATGTGGGTCTTTCTTCTTCTAGCTATCGTTAGTGCGACTGGAGTTAGCGCAGGGTTTTTCGGCATAGAAGCATCGAAAGCCCTTCCTTCGAGCCGCGGCACAAGGAGAGAGACTTCTGATAGCGAAGAACTGCCCACGACGGATGAGACCGGGTACGCTGTCCGGCGCGGGATACCATCGTTTTGAGACCTATCGCACAAACAAGCGCTGAAATGTCGCGATATGGATCATCTAAGAAGTGTTATTGCAGTGTTACTGCGTTGGCGCCTCCAGAAAACATCCAGTTTGGAAGGGAGTTCGATCTACATAAGCGGTGCGTGAAGCAGGTTCTAATCTCAAAATCGCAAAGTTGTCGAGTTTTCCACCGGGCCAAAGTATCGTTGAGTGCAGTGCCGAAGGCAATGAACGAGGTACTTTGGTCAGACCGGAATCGGACGGACATGGTATTCAATTATTTCGACCAACTATGCAGGTAGTATCGGCCAAAGAGGGATAATTGAAACCTTTCCAGGGTAATGGGGTTTTCCAGCCAATCGACACCGGTCACGGGCTTCGCCGAAGTGCCATTCGAGGTGCCGCAGTATCGATTGTTGGTCAAACGGGCAACTTGGCGGTGGGGCTTGGTTCAGTGATGATTTTGGCACGGCTGCTCACGCCGGCTGATTTCGGAATCGTGACCATGGTCACGACGTTCAGCCTCCTATTCCGGAGTTTCGGTTTGAATGGATTTACGGAATTGATTATCCAGTGTGATGAACTTACTCATCCGCTGGCAAGCAATCTCTTCTGGATTAATCTAGGCATCGCGACCCTACTCACTCTGGCATTCGCCAGCTCGGGGCCGCTGCTGGCGCTTTTTTATCACAACTCGGCGGTTGCTCCAGTAGCAATGGGCATGTCGCTAACCATCGTGATCGGCTCGCTTGGGTATATTCACACTGCGTTGCTACAACGCGCCATGGATTTCAGGATTGTTGCAGTTATCAGTTTTGTGGGGCAATTCCTCTTAGTGATTGTCTCTATTGTTCTGGCTATGGCTGGCTTTCACTACTGGGCTCTTGTGTGGGGCAGTGTGACGCAAACGGTCGTCACGGCAACTGGTGCATGGTTAGCGTGCCGATGGACTCCCAGTTTGCCGGGTCGAGCGAAGGGTACGGGATCAGGGTTCAAGTTTGCGATGAACGTTTATTCGCATTTTGCCTTTAGCTACTTGACTCGCAACACAGACAACTTCCTGGTCGGCTGGCGGTATGGCGCTCGGGAGCTTGGATTCTATAAGAAGGCGTATGACCTATTCGTTATTCCACAAGTTCAGTTATCGTCGCCTATGGCGGCAGTTGTTGTCGGGACACTTAGCCGCTTAAACAAAGACAGGGAACAGTTCAAACGCTACTTTCTGCGTACGATCTCCGTTCTTGCCCTCCTGGGTATGGGAGTCGGAGCAGATTTCGCGTTAGTGGGACCGGATATTATTCGTATTCTTCTTGGGCCGGGATGGGGAGAAGCTGGTCGAATCTTCTCGTTATTCGGTCCGGGAATCGGAGCGATGTTACTGTACGAAACGCACGGGTGGATTCATCTTTCGATCGGCCGTCCCGAAAGGTGGCTTTACTGGAGTTTCATCGAGTTTTCGTGTACTGCCAGCCTATTTCTCTTTGCTCTGCGATGGGGACCCTCTGGAATTGCTTTAGCGTGGACCGCTTCGTATTTCCTTCTGATGTTTCCTGGCCTATGGTATGCCGGCAAGCCAATCGGACTCGGGATAGGGTCGGTCTTCACTGTCATCTGGAGGTTCCTTTTGGCATCGGCTGGCGCTGGATTTGCGACTTCCATGATTGTGCGGACCCTATCGCCTTTCGCGACGACGGATCGAGCCGCGATCGCGCTGGAGAGGATGATTTCGGTCTCATTGCTATTTTCCATTCTCTATCTAGTGGCGGTGATCGTACTCCATAATGGACTTCGGCCCGTCAAAGATACACTTGGTCTGCTTCGTGATCTTTTACCGCAAGGTATAATGAGGTGCTCGTTGCCCGCGGGTGCGGATTCAAAGCTCTAACAAGCGACCTTTTGATGGCATGGAGACGCACTATCCCTCGTAGCTTTGATGCCGGAATGAGTCACGCCTGATCGCACTTCCAGACGTGTACTCCCGAAATAGATTGAACAAATGTTGCGCCGTAAGCGATTCATGTAGCCATGAAAAAACCGAAATCATTTGCAGAAGGCACCGCAAGTCAATTCACGTTTCGATTTGGCCTTGGCAAAGAAGTATCAAGAGGGGAACACACATGAGTCGGTTGCGGATTTTGCTCGTAGCGCCGTTTTGCGATCCGGAAGGGGTTAGCATGCCGTATGTCGCATATTGTCTTGCGGCAGCGCTTGCAGGTCTCCATGATGTCTCTTTAGTCGTCGGAGCACCCGTTGAGGAGAAGGTTCGCCGCGCAGAGGGCCCGTTCCGTAGCATTGAGGTTGTGCGGATGCCGTCGCTCGAGCGCCTCTATGCCTGGAGCTTGCGTCGGATCTTTAAATATAATTTCGCCAGCCAAGCACTAACGGCTTTCGGCTATCCGTTCTTTGTTGCGTTTGAATGCTATGCCTGGCGTCAGTTGAAACGCCGGATATACGCGGGCGAGTTCGATGTCGTTATGCGAGTCTTGCCGATGTCGGCGGTGTTACCGAGCCCCTTCGCCTTTTTTCTTCGGAAGGGACCAATACCCTTTGTGATCGGGCCGATTAATGGAGGCCTGCCTTTCGTGAATGGCTTCACCCAGGCAAAGAGTCAAAGGGAATGGATTTCCAGCTTAAGGAATCTATATCGGATCATGCCTTTTGCTCGGTCTACCTTTCGTAACGCTGCAGCGATCATCGTTGCTTCGTCTCACACCTATGGAGAGTTTGCCGCGTATCGCGAAAAGCTATTCTTCATTCCGGAGAACGGCGTCAGCTACTCTAAGTGCCTGGGGTCCACTCATAATTCGGAACCCAACGGGAAACTTGAATTGATTTTTGTCGGCGGGCTGATCCCATGCAAGGCGTGTGACCTTGCATTGCGCGCCGCGGCTCCTCTGTTGCGAAATGACCTGGCGCGCTTCACTGTGCTCGGAGACGGCCCGGAACGGAACCGCCTTGAGCAACTTGCGGAATCCCTTGGGATCGAGAAGGCTGTTTCTTTCTTTGGCTGGGTGACCCATGATGAAGTGATCAGCCGGTTGCGATCCTCCGATGTCCTGGTGTTTCCATCCGTTCGTGACTTCGGCGCCGGCGTTATATTTGAAGCTCTCACGACAGGTACCGTTCCGGTAGTCGCGGACTTCGGAGGACCTGGTGACATCGTTCAACCGGACGTCGGATTTAAGGTGCCTCTTACCAATGAAAACGATGTTGTAGCGGAGATGGAGAGGGTTTTGAGCGAGCTTGCACACAATCGGGAGCTTCTTGACCGGTTGCGAGAGCAAGGGATGTCGTATGCGCGGCAGTCTTTGACCTGGGAAACGAAGGCGCAAAGCACTACTCGAGTCTTGGATTGGGTTCTCCAGCGAGGTCCAAAGCCTGATCTTCCGCCGCCAAAGGCATTAGCCGTGGGTCGTTAGCAGCACCTTCTATACGCATCCTTTGACTGGTTCCGCAGCGGGCAAAGAACCAGATTTTCCATGAGGCGGGATGTTCCCCGCGCATGAGAGCTTCTTTTCGAGAAGCATTGCAAAGTTTGAAAAAGTGCCCTCGCGGTTAGTCTGCGGGTTGGGGATCGCGTAAGCATCTTCCAGGCGCGGCGTTTGCCGGGCGTCATCAGTCATGAACCGTTTCAGCCAGTTGGCGGCCGAAATCTTCCCAATCTGACCACAACTGCGTTGAGTAGCGAAGTTTGCTTCGCAGGTTGCATTCCAGAGAATCTGGCCCAGAATGGAAGTCGGGTGTAAATGATCATGCAAATGAACAGCGTTGCCGAAAAGTCTTCTGCCAGAGAGGATGCAGTTTTCAGGCAGGCAGCACCCGTTTCATTGCCTCGGATAGAGATTGGATTGTTGACTGGATGCCAGGATAGGCATTATGCATTTGGGTTGGCGATGGGGCTGGTTTCAAAGGGCGTTGATCTGGATGTCATCGGCAGTGAGGAGATAGACAGCCCCGAGATGCACGCGACGCAGAATCTGCATTTTCTTAAATTTCGCGACCGGCAGAGAGGCAATGCGAGTCTCGCTGAGAAGTTGTTGATCTGGATTGATTACTATATGAAGTTGATTCGTTACGCCGCACGTTCCAAACCCAAAATATTGCATATTTTATGGAACAACAAGTTCGAGCATTTCGATCGCACAATTCTGATGCTGTATTACAAGGCCCGAGGTAAGAAAGTTGCTTTCACGGCGCACAATGTCAATCAAGCTAGACGAGACTCGCAAGACTCGTTAGTCAATCGGATGACACTCAAGATTCAGTACAAGCTTTGTGATCGAATTTTTGTTCATACACAAAAGATGAAGGACGAGCTTTGCCAGGACTTTGGCGTGGCTCAAAAGACTATCACTGTGATCCCGTATCCGATGAATGATGCGTTCCCCGATACGGAACTGTCGCCGGCTGAGGCAAAGCGGCGGCTAGGCCTTAAGGATGACGAAAAAGCGATTCTGTACTTCGGAAGAATCAGGCCCTACAAAGGTATCGAGTACCTGCTTTCGGCAGTTAAGCTGCTCTCTCCGAACCTGCAAGGGAATTACCGGTTGATCGTTGCCGGAGAACCGAAGAAGGGGTCCGAAAACTATCTCGATGAAATTCAACAGACGATCGAGAGAGAATTCGATCAGTCTCAAGTGATCGTGAGGATTCAATTCATTCCTGACGAGGAAATAGAGATGTATTTCAAGGGAGCCGACGTTCTGGTCCTTCCTTATAAAGAGATATTCCAGAGCGGTGTGCTCTTTTTGGCTTATAGATTTGGCTTGCCGGTGGTCGCGACTGATGTGGGGTCCTTTCGGGAGGACATTATCGAGGGCAGCACGGGGTTTTTAGCCACGTCGGGAGAACCGGCAGATTTGGCCAAAGCCATCGAGACATACTTCGAAAGTGATCTTTTCAACAATTTAAGAGTCCGCCGACAGGAACTAAAGGAGTACGCTAATGCAAACCATTCGTCAAATGCAGTCGCCGAATTGACTCGTAACGCATATGCGATGATGCTGAGGAGGGATAGATGACAAGACCCTTAGTATCCATTCTCATTCCCGCGTACAACGCGGAACGATGGATAGCTGACAGTCTTCGTTCCGCGATCGCACAAACTTGGGAGCCCAAGGAAATCATCGTTGTCGATGATGGTTCGACTGATCGGACACTGGCGATAGCCCGGGGGTTTGAATCCAGCCAGCTTCGGGTTGTGACGCAGAAGAATCAAGGAGCGGCCGCTAGCAGAAACACAGCCTATGCCTTGAGCAAGGGAGATTTCATTCAATACTTCGATGCGGATGATCTCATGGCGCCTGACAAGATTGCCAGACAGATGGAGGCATTGGGCCCATGTCAAAGTACGCGTACCCTTCTGTCAGGTTCCTGGGGAAGATTCCTTTATCGATACTATCGTACGCAGTTCATCCCAAGTGCATTGTGGTGCGACCTGCCTCCGACTGAATGGCTGAAACGGAAGATGCAGTTGAATCTTTATATGCAAACGGCCACCTGGCTGGTAAGTCGTGAGCTGGCGGAGAAAGCGGGACCCTGGGACACAAGATTATTGGGAGATGATGATGGCGAATATTTCTGTCGCGTTCTGCTCGCCTGCGACAGGGTGCAGTTTGTACCGGAGGCAAAAGTCTACTATCGCACTTCTGGCCCTAATAGCTTGAGCTACATTGGTGACTCCGATAGGAAGATGGTTGCACAATTATGCTCGATGAAGCTGCACATTCAATACATTCGTTCGCTCGAAGACAGCCAAAGCGTGCGAGAAGCCTGCATAACCTATCTTCAAAACTGGGTGTATTTCTTCTATCCAGATCGAGTAGATCTCGTAAAGCAAGTGGAGGAGATGGCCACTAGCCTGGGCGCTAAACTGCAGCTCCCGACGCTCTCCTGGAAGGCCGTGTGGATAGGGGCGCTCGTCGGGCGGCAACGAGCCAGGCGGGTCCAAGTTTTTCTGGGGCGCATTAAATGGGCGCTTGGACGATCCTGGGACAGGATTCTGTTCCAGATTGAGAGTCGCAAATTCGGAGAAAGTCTCTAAGAAGTTCCTTTAAAAACTGTTACGAGCCAATAAACCAAACGTCGATCCTTTTCGAGCCCGAAGTGATGACAGCAAGCTCTTGCTTTCTAGTTGTTATTCGGCGCCAGCCTAGTCTATCCCTGTTTGCCGGCGTGAATGAGACGGGCACGTTGCTGCATGACTCGCTGATAACTGACTGCTTCTCTCGAACGCCGCGGAAGGACTAAGGAGGAAACCATGATCAACGGTAAGCATATTGCAGCGGTGATGCCTGCCTATAGCCCAGAAAAGACGCAGGATGGTTTCCCCGCGACGTTTCGGCAGAAGGGAAGCCCCGCCATGACGGCAACTGGATCAATAACGAGTCGTGCTGAACTTCGGTGGGTGTTTTTCTTTCTCCTGGCATTTCTTTCGTTCAACATATTGACCGCAACATCATATCCGCTTCCAAGCGTCGATGAGTGCATGGCAGCGGAGCCTGCGATCAACTTTTTTCATGGTCAAGGCTTAAGCGCTCACTTTTTCGAGAACGTTTGTACATACTCTTTGCTCCTTGTTCCCTGGGTTCAACTTTTCGGAGCATCGCTCCGCTCGATTCGAAGTGCGGACATCGTTTCAATGACAGCCGCTTTATTTGTGCTCTGGTCCGCTACGAAACGCCTGGGCGTTGTAACGCGCGCTCCATGGCGGTTGCTGCTGCTGGCTTTGATTGCGACCGACTTCGGGGTTATCTTTTCCTATAGAAGCGGCAGGTATGACGGGTTTGGAGTTCTGCTCATGTCTGTCGCTGCTTGGCTTATGTCGGTCCAAAACAAAACAGTGCGAGTGGTCTCTCTCTTTCTTTTCTGCCTGCTTATTCCTTGGGCAGGGCCGCAGTTTATGCCCGTTCTATTTACGGCCGGACTGGTGCTTTTTATTTTGTTTCGCTGGCGTTATGCAATGGAGGTTTGCTCGGCATTTGTAGGAAGCCTGATCGGCGGAGTGATCTTTCTGGCAGTTTTGTCTGCCACAGGAAGATTGGGACGCTATTTAAACTTTGTAGGTCTACAGAAACGGAGCACGGAATTCTTCAGCGCGCTGTTGGAGCGTGGACAATTCATTCACCACAATTACATTCCGAAAGACTGGAGCGTCCCATTTCTCTTTGCCGGCGCACTTGTCTTGTACATTTCTCTGCGTCGCCAAAAGCGAGCCGTTTGGCGTTCAGCACTCTCCTATGGAATTCTATTTACCATCCTTCTCACCGGCCTTCTGCTCGTGGTCGCAAAATTTCCAACCTACTATAGTTACATGGTTGTTGTTCCGCTCGCAGTTTCAGTCTGCGCGGGGCTGTCGATGTGCGAGGCAGGCAAGGCCAGAACGGCAGCGCTTCTACTGTGTGTTCTGAGTGTTTTAGCCGGGGCTGGACTTGACACGGTGGCCTATGTCCACGACCGCCGGGATCACGATTATTCGCGCATTGAAAACCTTGTTGACCAATCGGTGCGTGCGGATGATATTGCCTATGTAGAGGATCAGGTCTATGTGGCCGCGAGACAGCGGGCGCGGGATGTCTACTACCCTATCTCGGTACCAGGCCCATATGATGGCAATATATTTCCCCTGATGTCGCAAGAGCAGAAGGACTCGATAACTGTTCTTATCGTGCGGCCAACGTCGGCTGCAGATGCCAAAAGGATTCTGGGAGGAAGTTGGTTTGAAACGGGGCAGGAGCTGGTTCCGACCGGAAACGGAATATTTGGAAACAGAAACCTCGGTCTTGTGACGCAGACATTGGACGACCTGCGCGTTTTCAGAAGAAGCGCGATTGCGGCACAATCGGAGCGGGATCAATTCTCACGGAAGCCGGCGGTGACACGTTGAGATCCTGTTGTTACCGCCAAGCCAGCTTGATATCTCGTGCCTTGCGGGCCGAAAGCCAACGGGTTTTTGGGAGGCTGGCAGTGTCCTGTCCTTGAAGGACAGGACACTGACCATTTACTGAACCGTGTAGACCAAGTTCTCTGGAGGAGGCGGGGTTGCGCCGCTCGCAGAAGTGCTGCCAGAAGTCAGCGGATGCGGGTAGGTGTAGGGCGTGTAAGAGAGAGTCCATGCATTTGTGCTAGTGCATTTGAACAGCTCACCCTGTCCACCACTTCCGCTCTGATTCCAGCTTCCTTGATCCGTCGCCCAATATGCCACACCGGTGGTGCAGGAGGTGGGGCGATTGGCCAGGGTTCCATGACCGGTTCCGCTACTACCATTGAACGGCGAACTGGAAGATGTTTGCGCTGCCTGATTCGTATTCTCGTTGTAGTAGTCATGATTGGCGGATAGGGTGCTGCTTCCGCTCACAACCGGACTTGTAAAGCCTCCGGTCTGTGTGTCTCCCCATTCGTATATTGGTTCCAGAACCTCGTTGGTCCATCCGGAGGGGGATGGTGCGGTCCCTGAGATGTACGACCCCGCACCTCGTCCCGGTTGATCTAAACAAGCAACCGGAGTTCCACCGGAGTTCAGGTCCCACGCGCCCGACCCGTTACATTGGCCCCACGGAGCCCAAGTTCCTGCTCCTAAGCGCTGAGCATTCGCGGAGATGTACCCATTAAAGAAGCCGCCTCCGCTGGTGTTCCAGGTGTTGTTGAATACGTACCCCGTCCCACTGTTGAACCCGAGAGGCCCGTAGCATCCGGCGCTGCTCGAACAGGTGAATGTATTTCCGTAAGCCTCCATGTGCCGCATACCGCGCGGCCTTCCACCGGAGGACGTTCCATGACCGCCGCAAGATGTAGCTTCAGTGGCAACATCGCTGAACGTATTAAAACGGCAGACGAATCTTCCACCGCCTGCGGAATCGTATCCAAAATCACCTTCGCTCGCTGTACCGGAGTTGAATACGTTGTTCTCGATGTACATGGCCTGTGCGGTTCCAAGAGTGTCTGGGCTGGCCCATGAATTATCGCCAAACTGGCCCACACCTAAATAGGATCCAAGACTGGCATTGATGAAGTAGGGCGCCTGGCCGTCAGGGCCGTTAATCGAGTTGTGATCAACTACGCCGAACATATTGTAGGAAAAGACAATCGATCCGGCAGGAAGAGTTGCTCCGTTCCATGTTGAACCAAAGGTCAAGTTATCGAGACGGAGATTTGCGCAACCGCTTGATGTACAACTGCCCGAGAAAACCAACGCGCCTACACCGGTGGCAGGATTCGTGTTTGTTTGACTTGGAAAGTTGATCAAGGAGATGCGCACGAGCTGCCCGTGCGTTAATCCTGAAACACTAAAAAGTGCAGAGGCGCCATTGGGAATAGTAGATGCGATGCTGGTGGAGCTAGTGCCCGCTCCCGTGGTGGAAGGGCCTGTGTTCGGCGTTCCTGATCCTATGATGGAAATGCCAACTCCGGAGATCGTAATTCCGGAACTCCACGAACAGGAACCAGCCGGGATAATGATTGTGTCGCCATTAACGGCTGTGTGTGTCGGGCCATTGATGACCGCATTCACGTCTGAGGTATTGCAGGACGAAGCGGTATACGTTCCCTGCGCTGCAAGCGAAAGCGGAAAGAGCAGCAAAAACAGGGATGAGATATTGAGAAAGGATTTCATGATCAGCACAACTCCTGTACAGCATTAAAATGCTTCTATGGCTATCCACCTTTGGGGGATTGCAAATCCGCAAAGGAAGATCAAGGGTCTGGGTAATCTTTGTTTCGAGTCTAGTACGGAAGGAACAAACGCGGTGCTCGGCGTGACCTTGAAGCGGTTACTACAGTTACCGATGGAAAGGACCCAGATAATGGTAACTGATAGCCACAAAATCAAGTGAATCAACGGTTTAGCTCCAGGATTGGCTGCCAAGGCACTCTCTAAATAATTATTCAATCAATCGAAAAAGTAATAGTATTTCCCATCAAGTTGAGTATGCGAAGATGACCACAGTAACATCCATCGTCGTGCTTAATCGGTCTCTCGCTGTCAATCGCTTTTATTAACTCGAGAATATCACAATCCCTCGAAGACCCAAAACCGTAGATTAACGTGCGCATGAATTTTCATTCATCGGTCCCGGCAAATTGCATCGCCAAGGGTTCTTTTCACGAAATGGCGATCCTGCCTAATGAATCATCAGCCGTCTTTGTTTCGCTGGATTTCATGAACTCTCTTCAAGTTCCAGACCAGCGCGTGTTCTAACTGTCGAAGCCCCGAAGCGAGGGCAAACCTTTATGGAGCTCAGAAAATGTACATCGTGCGACGCACATTGACTTTTGTCCGCGGCTTTCTCTTAAGCTACGGCCCAGCGAACGTTAAGAAAGTTTTTTGGAACAAGGAGTTCTCCAGCGGCAAGTGGAACTTCATCGATGACACATCGAGCGACTGTATCTACCCGCATCTAGAAAAATATGCTCGCGGCGGGGACATTCTCGATCTCGGATGCGGTCCGGGCAATACAGCAAACGAATTGTCGGTTGATGCATACCGGAATTACATTGGGGTCGATATTTCGGAGTCAGCTCTGGCCAAAGGACAAGCGCGAACGGAAAAGACTGGCCGAGCAAAGAAAAACAGTTTCGTATGCTCGGATTTTCTGGGCTATATGCCCACGCTGGACTTTGATGTAATCCTCTTCAGGGAATCCTTGTATCACGTACCTTACGGCCAAGTTTTGGAAGTGTTGGGCAAATACTCCAAGCACCTCAAGAGTACTGGTGTCTTTATCGTCAGACTTTATCTCGGCGATCATGGGACTGGCGAAACGAAGATTCGCGTAAAGAGAAAGATCGATTTGATCAAGCGGAAATTTGAAATTGTGGAAGCGCGCCAATATGACACGTCGGGATCGCCAACGGTCCTGGTTTTTCGACCGCAGCAACAAGGTTGACTGCCGTGATTCAGCGAAGACGGGGTGGCCAATGTCTCGACGACGCAGAGGCTAACTGGTGGGTGAAGGAGTCATGGTGAAATCGCCTAAAGTGCAGATTAAGGGAATGTTACAGCGCGCTGGCTTATACCATAGGCTAAGAGCATCGGTTATCCACGAGATGTATTGGAAGGTAATCGGCAGACAGTGGCTCTTGGCGAGAGAGAGGCAGCTCGATTTTTATCGACGCCTTCTCATCGAGTTGCGTCCGGGAGACCTGGTCTTCGACATTGGCGCAAACGAAGGCTTCAAGACGGATTTGTTTCTGAGGTTGGGAGCAAAGGTAATCGCGATGGAGCCAGATGAGATGAATCAATCAATTCTGCGGGAAAGATTTGCGCATCTCAGGATTGTTCAAAAACCGCTCGTGATCGTGGGCAAAGCGGTAAGCGACAAAAGCACGCAGGAAACCATGTGGATTGACGGAGCTGGATCAGCGGTAAATACGCTAAGTCAGAAATGGGCGAAATCGCTGAAGGAAAACAAGGGGCGGCAAACATATGCGCATTTTGGTTTGAACTTTGCGCAAAGCAAGACCGTCGAAACAACGACTCTCGAAGAACTGATGTCCGCATACGGGGTCCCGATATTTATCAAGATCGATGTAGAGGGATATGAGTTGAATGTGATTCGAGGCCTCAAGCGACCGGTGCCTTATCTGTCGTTCGAGGTGAATCTGCCCGAGTTTAGATCAGAGGGTTTAGAGTGCGTCGAGATTCTCGGACGTCTCGCAACTGCGGGCGGGTTTAACTATGCGGTCGATTGCGAGCAAGGGCTAGTTCTGGAGCGGTGGTTTGGGACAGATGAGTTTCTGCAGGTGCTTGCGAAGTGCACAGAAAGCTCCATCGAAGTATTCTGGAAATCGTCGGCAAGAGAGGCAAATTGAATAGATATGGTCACTCTTCCGTCGTCCGCCGACGACCAGACAGGGAAGATCGCCATTGCAGTAATCAGTGAGTGATCATATCGGGACACAGCTTGCATGCAGCCCTCTTGGGTTATTTTGCGGGCAGGTCTCAAGCGCAGCGGCAGTCTCCAGGTTTTGGAGACAAGACCTCAACAAGGAGCGCATTTTGAGAATCAGTATCTTCGGTCTGGGTTATGTCGGAACCGTGTCTGCGGGGTGCCTCGCAGCCGATGGACATCAAGTGCTTGGGATCGATCCGGTTGCTGAGAAGATTGAATTGATCAACAGCGGACATTCCCCCATCGTAGAAGCGGAGATTGGCGAAATTGTCGAAGAGACCGTGCGAACTGGTCGTTTGCGCGCCACCCAAGATCCAACCGCGGCAATCCACGAGACGGATATCTCTTTCATCTGCGTCGGGACACCGAGCCAGTCGAATGGCAATCTCGATCTGCGCTATATCCGCCGTATCTGCGAACAGATCGGCCAAGCGCTCCGCACAAAAGTTGTCCGGCACACGGTGGTAATCCGAAGCACGATCCTGCCTGGGACCATGAAAAAAGTGGTCATCCCTACATTGGAAGAGTTTTCAGGAAAGAGGGCTGGAGAAGATTTCGGCATATGCAACAACCCCGAATTCCTGAGAGAAGGCTCAGCGGTAAAGGATTTCAGATTCCCGCCTAAGACGGTTATTGGTGAGCTGGATCAAGCGAGCGGCGATTTGCTCGCGGCGCTGTACGAGCGGCTCGAGGCTCCCCTCATCCGGACTGATCTCAATACTGCCGAGATGATCAAATATGTCGACAACGGTTGGCATGCGCTCAAGATCGGATTTGCCAATGAGATTGGGAACTTGTGTGACTCGTTCAATATTGATGCAGAAGAGGTCATGAATATCTTCTGCCAGGATAAAAAACTGAATATTTCACCCGCCTATCTGAAACCCGGCTTTGCTTTTGGAGGCTCGTGCCTTCCCAAAGATCTGCGAGCACTTTCGTACCAGGCGAGGATGAACGATCTACAGCTCCCAATTCTCGATTCCGTTCTCCCCAGCAACGAGATGCAGATTTCGCGCGGAGTGAAGCTTGTGATCGAAAACGGAAGCTCCCGCGTCGGTGTGCTCGGATTCAGCTTCAAGGCGGGAACGGACGATCTTCGTGAGAGTCCTGTTATCGAAGTAATCGAACGTCTGATCGGGAAGGGCTACGATCTTCGCATTTACGATCGCAACGTGAATATTGCCGCGTTGGTAGGTGCCAACAGGGATTTTATCCTCAACCGCATACCGCACATATCCAAGTTGATGGTTTCCAGCGTGGACGATGTGCTGGCGCACGCGCAGACGGTCGTGATTGGGAACCACGATCCCGAATTCAGTCAAATCCACTCCAAACTTCGCGAGGATCAGCGCCTCGTGGATTTTGTCAGGATCACTCGACCAGGGAGCCCAAATGCCAAGCGCCAGTTCGCTTTTGCCTAAATCGCCGTCAACACTGTCTTCAGCGGCTATTGCAAAGACAGACATCTATAAATCAATTGAACGGCTTGTCAACTGGCTCGAAGAACGTGACTATCGCGCCTTCGACACATTCGACGGCTTGAATGCGAAGTTTGTCCGCCCGTTAACGTTCAACAATCCATTGCTTCGCATTGTGCTACAACAGGGCGTTCGCCGGTTTCCTCTGAACCTACGCCCGCTTCTGGGTATCTCGCCGGAGCGCTCAACCAAGGGCATGGGTTTTCTTGCGCGTGGATTTATCCGTCTATACCAGACTACGGGCGAGGAAGTCTGGCGGAATCGGGCGGAATCGATGCTTCTTTGGCTGATTGAGAACCAATCCCCGGGTTATAGCGGGGCGTGCTGGGGCAATCATTTTGACTATCAGTCGCGCAGCGTCTTCGTCACCAAGTTGTCGCCTTCGGTCGTTTGGACGTCCCTGATCGGGCACGTCTTTCTGGATGCTTTTGAGCAGTTTGAAAATGAACGATACCTTCAGACCGCGATTAGCGCTTGCGAGCATATCGTGAAAGACCTGGGCACTTATAGCGAGGATGACGCGCTTTGCATCCATTACTTTCCGACCTCTACGCATCAGGTGCACAACGCCAATACACTTGGCGCCAGCCTGCTTGCCCGGGTTGCGTCGTACACGCACAATTATTCATGGCGCGAACTGGCCGAGAAAGCCATTCTGTATACGGCGAAGCACCAAAGGGAGGACTTTTCCTGGTATTACGGAGAGGAGTCGAATCTTCACTGGGTCGATAACTTTCACACGGCCTATGTGCTTGATTGCTTTAAATACTATGGCGAGGCAACCGGCGACGATCGCTTCGATCGGCAGATGATGGATGGTTACAATTTCTGGAAAACGACTTTCTTTCTCCCCGACGGTACTCCCCGCTATTACAACCACAAGACCCTGCCTCTCGATATCCAGTGCTCCTCGCAGGCAATCGATACGCTAGCTTTCTTTCGAAACCGGGATCCGGAGAGTTTGTCGCTGGCGGTGAAAGTAGCACGATGGACGATCGACCATATGCAGGCCCCGACGGGGTATTTCTACTACCGCAGGTATTCGCGTTGGATTGTGAACAAGACTCCCACGCTGCACTGGGGCCAGGCGACCATGTTTTGCGCCCTGACCGGTTTGTACAAGGCGCTCCGCGAGTCTGAATAGCATTCAGAAAGTTTCTTTTTACTCTATGAAGCTCATCGATGCCCTGAAGTTAGCTCAATGCCCGCCAGCCTATGGAGCGGCACGCCTCCGAGTTTTCCTGGGGTGCGGTTTTACGGCATTGCATCTGCAGACTTTTTTGACGGCGCATCTTCATGCACAAAGGCCTGACGTCCGAGCGGAAATCAGAACAGGTCTTTTCGGTGACCTGGTTGGAAATATCGAGCGTGTAGATCTGTCGAGCATCGATGTTCTAGCGGTGATGCTGGAGTGGGCCGACCTCGATCCACGCCTCGGAATTCGTAGTCTTGGGGGTTGGCGCCAGGCGGATGTGGACGACATCGCGGCATCTGCGGAAGTTACTGCGGCACGCTTGCAGCGGGCGATAGCAGCGATCTCTGGCGACCTGGCGACGATTGTCTGTTTGCCGACACTGCCGCTACCGCCAGCGTTCACCACGCGCCCGTTGCAATTGAGTTCACACGAAGCGCGGCTTCATCGCATCGTGGCTTCGCTTGTCGAGTCGATCTTACAGTTCCCGCAAGTTCGGATCATCAATCAGCAAAAACTGGCACTCGATTCTCCGCTGGCGAATCGGTACGACGTCAAATCAGATCTGCAAACTGGCTTCCCATACACGCTGGAGCATGCTTCGATTCTTGGAGAACTATTCGGCGGTCTCATTGACATTCGCACTCCCATGAAGGGAATAATTACCGACCTCGACGATACGCTTTGGGCCGGAATTGTGGGCGATGATGGTGTCGATGCCATCTCCTGGAATCTCGACGGCCACTCCCAGGTGCACGGTCTTTACCAGCAATTACTGTCATCGTTAGCATCGGCTGGGGTTTTGATCGGCGTCGCAAGCAAGAACCAAGAGGAGGTCGTTAAACAGGCGTTTCAGCGACGTGACCTGTTGCTCTCGTCAGACGACATTTTTCCGCTCGAGATTCACTGGTTGCCCAAGTCAGAATCGGTGGAGCGCATCCTGCGAACGTGGAACATTGGGGCGGACTCAGTTGTGTTTGTGGATGATAGCCCCGCGGAGCTTGCCGAGGTGCAGGCGGCATTTCCGGATATGCTCTGCCGTCAATTTCCTAAAGACGATCCTCGCAAGGCATGGAAGCTGCTGAACGAGTTGCGCGATCTGTTCGGAAAGCCTGTTATTTCGAAAGAGGACACACTGCGAATGCGAAGTATTCGCACTTCGGCGGCTCTGGGCAACCATGATAGTGGGCGTGAAACTGTTTCCGACGATTTCCTCCGGTCAGCTGACTCATGCATTGTCTTTGATTACGGCCGATCGGCTGCAGACAATCGCGCGTTGGAACTGGTGAACAAAACCAACCAGTTCAATCTGAACGGAAAACGGTATTCCGAAACGGAGTGGCGACAATTCTTCGATGATCCCGCTGGATTTCTTCTAACCGCGACATACGAGGACAAATTCGGTGCCCTCGGGAAGATCGCGGTCCTTACGGGAACGGCGAAGGAGGGTTGCATTGATCTTCGTACGTGGGTGATGAGTTGCAGAGCATTCTCCCGAGGTATTGAGCATCAATGTCTCCGCTATCTCTTTGAAGATTGCGGAGCGAATCAGATCACGTTCGACTTTCAGCCGACAATCCGCAACGGTCCGCTGCAGGATTATTTGACGGGGTTGGTTGACCGCCAACTCTCGGCTCCCGTGATCCTGACAAAAGAGAGATTCTTTGCAGGAATTCCACCGTTGTTTCACCGTGTCGAGGTTAATTCTCGTGTCTGAACTGGAAAATCGTCTCACCATTTGTTTTGCCTCGGTATTTCCGGCGCTGACCGAGGAAGAGATTCGGAGCGCGAGCGCGGAGTCCATCGGTGTATGGGACTCGCTGTCTTCTGTTACGCTCGCTGCCGTCATTCAGGAAGAATTCAACCTTGAAATCGATCCGGAGGTTCTTCCAAATCTTGATTCCTTCCAGGCGTTCAGGGCTTATCTGCAGGGGGCAGTCGTCGCGCTCGATGGAAAGGAAGCATGAAAGAGTTTCCTCTGCGCGGACTTATTAATCGAGTTTTTCAGCAACTGGCGCGAGCGCTTCCGGGCGCCCAAACGATACGGGTTGCGCTGCATCGAGGACGCGGCGTAAAGATCGGCAAGAATGTCTGGATCGGTTATGACGTTGTACTTGACACTTCGCGTCCGTTTGCGATCACCCTGGAAGACGACTGCGTGCTCAGCCTGCGTGTCACCGTACTGGCTCATTTCCGGGAGCAGGCCGGCGTTACTGTCGGACGGGGCGCTTTTGTGGGCGCAGGAGCCCTGATCCTCCCCGGGGTCGTTATCGGGGAAGGCGCTGTGGTCTCTGCTGGGAGCGTCGTAACGAAATCGGTTCCTTCATTCACCATGGTTCAGGGCAATCCTGCTCATCCTGTGGCCAAATGCGGAATTCCTCTCGGGCCCACAACAACACTGAAAGAGTTTTCCCGGCACCTCAGACCCATTTCGAGTTCTACCGCGAAGTCGGCCATGCCTCGGGTAACACGCGAGACAAGCAAGATGGGAACGACGGAGAAAACATGAAACTCGTAGTTCCGCATCTCGGCGAACTCGCACCTGCGGATGCCCGACTTATCCGATTGGCTGAATTCCTTGGTATTGAGTGCCAGCCACTTCTTTTGGCTTCGCCGGCGCTGCAGTGGGTGAGCCGGACCGATCCCGATTTAATGGATCGAGCTGCGTGTTTGGTCATCCATCCCAGGGTTATAAAAGAGTGGATGGCTGGAGAACTTCCTTCAGGGGAGCTTGTCTCCTTGTTGCTGTCAAGGTTCAGCCATGTACTGGTTCATGCCGTTTGCGCAGACACATTTGATTCGCGCCTGGTTGCTGCTCTTTCTGGTGGTCACTTGCAGGCGATAAAGAATGTTAAGGATTCCGGCGCGGCCTTTAATGTTGTAGCGGACTCCCAAGACATTTGTGAGTCCTTTGCTGGGCTCACTTTTGGATCAGCGAATCCGGTTAACGATCGTATTTTTTCGTGCGGCGATACCGGACACCTGAGAAAGCTCATCACAATCGGGGAGGAAGCATTTTTAGTTTCTGTCAAGCGAGAGAGCGCAGAGATCCTCTTCGTGGGAAGTCAGGATGTTTCCGATCTGGATACGGAACCAGGCGACGGGTGGGTAACGAACTCCTTCTCCCGGTTCATGCCACACGCCATGGCGCTGCGGCACATTTTTGGCGAGCAGTGCTGGCAGCCGGTCCAGCCTTGTGCCTGTGTGATTGTCGATGACCCGCTGCTGCAGGCAAACTATGGATTTCTCAATTTCAAGCATCTGCTTGAACTAATGGAACTGCATAACTTCCACACCACGATCGCTTTCATACCTCACAACTTTCGTCGCACTACCGCGAAGATGGCCAGATTATTCAGGGAGAACCCCGGGCGCTTTTCATTGTGTTTTCACGGAAACGATCACACTGGCGGCGAATTCGCGTCCACTGATTCGGAGCTGATCGACACCATGCTCCAGATTGCAGAAAAGCGCATGCAACTGCACAGCGAATCGAGTGGGCTTGATTGCGACCGGGTCATGGTTTTTCCTCAGGGAAGCTTCTCGGTAGAAGCGATGGATGCCCTGAACTTTTACAACTTCGATGCCGCAGTGAATACAGTGCCACATCCACGGCAGCAGCAAGAGGTCCGGCTTACTTTGCGTGAGATGGCGCAGCCTGCTGTTTTCCGCTACTCTGGATTTCCGCTATTTCTTCGCAAAAACAGCCTCAAAACACAGGCCACTGAGATAGCGTTCAGGCTCTTTTTCGGCATTCCGATTCTGATCGTTGAGCACCACGATGTTTTCAAGGCACCCCAAAGTCTAATCGACGCGGTGAATCGCATCAATAAAGCTGGCCCTAGAATTCATTGGTCGAGCGCGGGAGAGGCAGTCAGACGCTCAGTACTCTACCGTCGAGCATCTGGGGGGAAGTTGCAACTGCGGGCGTTCGCTCGAGCGATTCAGATTGAGAACGCGTCGGCGCACCGCGAGAGTATCGACCTTGAATGGACTGCTCCCGGACTTACGCACTCTTTTGAAGCTGTACGTCGAAATGGTGTTCCATGTGCTGACGTCGAAGTGAGCGATTCGCGAGTCCGTGTTTGCACCGTGCTCGAGCCTGGATTATCGGAGATTTTCTCGATTCACCATCAGCGACGGAAAGCAGCTCCAGTACGAATGAGCTTAGGTTACAGTACACGCGCGTTTGTTCGGAGGAGGCTTTCTGAGATCAGGGATAACTACATCAGCAAGAGCCCTGCGCTTCTGGCTGCTACCAAAACTCTGAGGCGAAGTTTGCTTCGCTGATGCCTTAATGATGACTTTTGCCTTTTGCTAATTGCCAGTTCGCATTTAAGACCACTCATGACAAGAAGAGCCTTTATTATCGTTGAAAATCTTCCTGTTCCTTTCGACACTCGTGTCTGGAAGGAAGCGCGTGCTCTCCGCGAGCATGGATATGACGTAACCGTACTCTGCCCGCGCGGCAAAGGATTCAGAAGCATCCATGAAGTCCTCGAGGGTGTTCACATCTATCGGCACCCTATGCCGCCGGAAGGAAATAGCCCGTCCGGGTATGTATTGGAATACGCTTGCGCGTTGTTTTGGGAGTTTCTATTTACATGGTGGATTTTCTTCGTTCGCGGATTCGACGTTATTCAGGGGTGTAATCCACCAGACGACATTTTTCTTGTTGCATTTCCGTTCAGACTGTTCGGAGTTCGCTATATCTTCGATCATCATGACGCAAATCCGGAGTTATATCTGTCGAAGTACGGCAGGCACGATCTTTTCTTCAGGATCCAATTGTGGCTGGAACGTCTTACTTATGCGTGCTCCAGCGTTGTTATGGCAACCAATGAGAGCTATAAAGCGCTGGCCATCAGCCGTGGAGGTCTAGACGAGAAGGACGTCTTTGTGGTTCGAAATGGTCCGGACCTTACTACATTCGTCCCTGTACCGTGCAAATCTGAATTGAAATACGGCAAAACCTATTTGATAGGTTATGTCGGGACCATGAGTATTCAGGAGGGCTTAGACATCCTGATAGATGTTGCGGCGAACATCAAGAGCCGCGGGCGATCCGATGTTCACTTTACCTGTGTTGGAGGAGGTCCGGGTCTACCTGCGCTGCGACGCATGGTGGCCGATAAGAACCTGGAGGACATGTTCAATTTTACTGGTCGCGTATCGGACAGCGGATTGCTTGAAATCCTATCTGCGTCAGACGTATGCGTTAATCCAGACAAGCCGTGCGAGATGAACGATATCTCCACAATGATCAAGATTGCAGAATATATGGCCTTGGGCAAGCCAATCGTCCAATTCGATCTGAAAGAAGGCCGGTTCACAGCTGGAGACGCTTCGCTTTACAGCAATGGCAATAACTTGGTGATGGACTTCGCAGATAAGATCCTGTGGCTCCTGGATCATTCCGAGGACCGGGCGCGGATGGGAGAATTCGGTCGCAATCGAGTGAAACAGGAACTTGCCTGGGAGCACTCCGTTAGTAACCTGATTGCTGCTTACGAACGGGTCTTTCAGAAGAGGGGCAGAATATTGCACAATACTTCAACTACCAGGGATGCCAGATCGAGATCGAATCCGGTCCTTTCGGACCCCCAGCAGGGAACCGATGAATTGACCTCAGAACGCGTAGAAGGATAGTGCCGGAGTGATTCTCCGACGTTTGACATTTAACCGACATCGCGCAACCTCACCTGACGTAAGGAAAGCAATGGGTCATCGATGCGTCGAAAACCTGAGTGTCCAGGAGGGTTCTCCGGGAGTATGCCTCCCGGTAAGTGGATGGTTCAAGTCAAACGAGGCCCCCTGCAGACCGGTTCCCGCACAAAGCCGGGCGAAGAACGGCAATCCAGTATGAATATATCCGTCATTTTGTGCACGTTTAATCGTTGTTGTCTTCTGCCAGCGGCGCTGGAGAGTGTCGCGGCCTCGAGCGTGCCTCCTGGGATCAAATGGGAAGTTCTCGTCGTGGACAATAACTCGACAGACGAAACTCGGGAAGTCGTGGAGGCTTTTTCGCGCCGTCATCCTGGACGATTCCGTTATCTTTTTGAACCCCACCCGGGGAAATCGTACGCGCTCAACGCGGGTATCGCGTCAGCCACGGGCGACGCACTTGCATTCATGGATGACGACGTGACAGTGGTCCCCGAGTGGCTGTGGAGCCTGGTTGCGCCGCTTACCGAGGGAGGGTTTGCGGGGACTGGCGGCCGTATCAAGCCTCGTTGGGCAACAACTGAGCTTCCGAACTGGCTCCCAAATGAAGGATGGTCGGCCACGGGCCCTCTGGTCTCGTTTGATCGCGGCGACGAAGGTCATCCCCTCGAAGAAAGCCCATTTGGCACGAACATGGCTTATCTGCGGAGAGCCTTCGAGCAATATGGAGGATTTCGAGTCGATCTGGGACCTTGCCCTTACAACGAGATCCGAAATGAAGACAGCGAATTCGCGCGACGTCTCCTGCGGGCAGGAGAACGATTATATTACGTGCCTTCAGCTGTGGTGTACCACCCCGTAACCGAGGATCGTCTAACTAAGAAGTACTTTTTGACTTGGTGGTTTGATAAGGGCCGTTCGCAGATCCGCGAGAGCGGAGTTCCCCAAGACGAGGGATGGCTTATCCGTGGAATTCCGCTCATCATGTTCCGGAGACTCGCGCGATGGACGGTTCAGTGGTCTATCACCCTGAATCCGCGGCGTCGCTTTGAGTGCAAACTAAGAGCATGGACCAGCCTTGGAATCATTTCGGAATGTCATAGTAGTTTTAGATCACCGAGCGTCCGTTCCAACGTTGCTGTTGGCAATCGATCCATTAGCTAGTGGCTGTGAACTTGTTAGGACCACCGCAAAGAGATGCTGAGTAATCGCTGAGTACGCTGAAACAAGATTCCTCTTGCCACGGAAGCCAGATAGAAGTCCGTTCAGCATTGAAGTCCAAGAGAGGAACTGAGGGGAGAGTGTTTAAGTCACCCATGGCACAAATGAAGAGTCAATCAGAAAACATCGCTGACGTCGTAATTGTTGGAGCCGGACCTTACGGCCTATCCATCGCAGCGCATTTGGCCTCTTCCGGGGTCCGGTTTCGCATCTTTGGCCATCCAATGAGCGTTTGGCAGACTAAGATGCCGAAGGGAATGCGCTTGAAGTCAGAGGGATTCGCATCGTCTCTCTCCGACCCAGGCTCGGAATTCCTCCTGCGTCACTACTGCGCTCAAGAAGGTATCGAGTATGCCGATATAGGCGACCCGGTTCGATTGGAGACCTTTGTTGCGTACGGACTAGCATTTCAAAAAAAGTTTGTGCCGAATCTGGAGGAAAAGCTTGTTGTTTCTGTGCAGGAATCTCCTGTTGGTTACGAACTAGAGCTTGAGGATGGCGAAAGGATTTCTGCGCGCCGCGTTGTAGTTGCGGTTGGGATCAGCCACTACGCCTATCTGCCTCCGGCTTTGGCAGGACTTCCCACGGATGCATTTAGCCACAGCTCAGCGCATAGCGATCTTTCCGGATTCAAGGGCCGCAGCGTAGCGGTCATAGGAGCCGGCGCGTCGGCACTCGATCTAGCTGCCTTGCTGTACGAGGCAGGTGCTTCCGTTCAGTTGATTGCCCGCAGCTCGACAGTTCGTTTTCAGGATCCGCCGGGCGGAAAGCGTTCGTTGAAGCAACGGTTGCTCAGTTTCAGAACTGGCATCGGTTCCGGCATAGAGTTATATTTTTGCGTCAATGCGCCTCATTGGTTCCGACATCTGCCTGAAGGCCTGAGGCTCGATCGAGTCCGGAAAACTCTTGGTCCGGCTCCTCCGTGGTTCACGAAAGAACAAGTCGACGGGAAGGTCCCGTTTCATCTCGGCGTGGAGATTGCTGCTGCCGAGGTTAAGAATGACCGTCCCAGGTTGACATTAAGGGATGCAGCCGGCAAGCAGACAACCGTGGAAGCCGACCATGTGATTGCGGCGACAGGCTATCATGTGGATATCGAAAAGCTACAGTTCCTGAGCCAAACGATCAGGAAGAGTATCAGAACCACCGGAAAAGCTCCGGCATTGTCGGCATCATTTGAGTCATCGGTGCCCCGCTTGTATTTCGTTGGTGTATCCTCCGCGAACACTTTTGGGCCGTTGATGCGGTTTGCTTTTGGAGCAAACTACACGGCGAGGCGAATATCGAAGTATCTCCTCAAGCCGATTAGATCTACGTCCAAAGTCCAGGCTGGGACTGAAAACATACGGGCTGCGGAACGCGCCTGAAAACTAGGAATGCAGTCACGCAAAATGGCCATGAAGCCTAACAATGGAAAGCCTCATATACGTGGGACGATCCGACCAAAGATTCTGATCACAGACACGAATCGTTGGCCGGTCGGACCTCGATTAGCAATCGCGTTCTCGAGCATGGAATGCGAAGTTGCGATTTTGTGTCCTTCGCCGGGGCACCCGATCGAGAAAACCACTGCTGCGAGTCGAATTTTCCGTCACAGTGGACTCAATCCGTTGAAGGCATTGAAATCGGCAGTGGAGTCGTTCGATCCGGACATTATTATTCCACTGTGCGATCGCGGGGTGCAGCATCTACACGACTTGTATGCTCTCGCCGATTCTCCAGGGGCTTCGGATAGCAAAATGAGGCAGTTGATTGAACGGTCTATTGGTTCACCGGAGAGTTTTCGAACAGTTTCAAGTCGTCACGAACTTCTCAAAGTGGCGCATTCTGAAGGGGTCCTGGTGCCCGGAATGATGGCGATTGAGAGCGATGGCAACCTGAGTTCCTTGAACGGAGAGACTGCGTCGCCCTGGGTCATCAAAGCAGATGGAACTTCGGGCGGTCGCGGAATCCGCGTAGCGAACACTAGCGAGGAGTCAGAACAGTACTTTCTGGAGTTGGCCCAGCATCCGGGACTGATTGAATTGACAAAGCGCCTGCTGCTGAATCGGGATAGAGGATGGATTCTCTCTGAGGGGAAACAGGCGCAACGGGGCATCATCGCACAGTCGTTCATTAACGGGCGACCGGCAAACTGCGCCGCCGTGTGCTGGAAGGGAGAATTACTTGCTTGGATTTGTGTTGAGGTGATCCAATCGCAAGGGCCGAAAGAACCAGCGACGGTAGTGCAAGTGGTGGAAGGTACTGAAATGGCGCGGGCGGCGAAACGAATCGCCAAGCGTCTCAACCTTTCCGGCTTTTTCGGACTGGATTTCGTCATTGAGAACGGCACAGGCTTAATCTATCTCATCGAGATGAATCCGCGATGCACTCCACCGTGCCCTCTTCCGCTGGGATGGGGCCGCGATCTAGTAGCAGCGTTGTATACGCAATTGACGGGCAAGCCAATGCAGGATAGGCCGTGTGTAACTAACAAAAGTATCATTGCCTATTTCCCGCAATGCTCGGAAGGCGACGGGACGATTACGGACTCCAGAATGGCCGACGGCGTTTTTTATGATGTGCCGGAAGGAGAACCGGAATTGGTTCAGGAACTTCTTCATCCTTGGTCTTCGAGGAGCTATCTTGGTCAATTGCTCGACTGGCTGCGAGAAATCTCCGGCCGGAAGAGAGTGCTGACTACCTGTGTGTTTGAGGATGCTATGGCATCGATCAAGACTAATAGTGCTGTCGATGCGATTCCTTCGCAATTGAGAAGCAACTAGCGCGATAGGCCGAAGCAGCGATTCCTGAAAGGCGGCTCTCGCCGCAGTCATTGAGATTGGGATTTAGAATTCTTTGCGGATCTTCGCGAAGACCAGCAGCAGAATCACTCGAAACACAACAAGAAACAACATATGACCGAGTTACTAATCGAATCTGATCGCATCGAACGGCAGTACTGGCGGGATCTTTGGCGCTATCGCGAATTGTTCTTCTTCTTTGCGTGGCGCGATCTGCTGGTGCGCTATAAGCAAACCATTGTGGGCGTAAGCTGGTCACTTGTAAGACCGCTTCTCACCATGGTTGTGCTTACCGTTGTGTTTGGCAAACTGGGCAAAATGCCTTCCGGCGGTATGCCTTACCCGTTATTGGTGTTTTGCGGCATGCTACCCTGGCAATTCTTTTCAGCGGCGATGTCGGAGAGCGCGAACAGTCTTGTATCGAACTCCAACATGATTTCCAAGATCTACTTTCCTCGACTTGTCATTACAGTTAGCAGCGTGATGACGACCATGGTCGATTTTGCCATCTCCGCCATCTTTCTCGTTGGCCTGATGATGTGGTACCACTTTGTGCCTCCTTTGAACGTGCTTCTTTTGCCGGCTTTTGTCTTACTAGTGTTCGGTGCCGCCCTTGGGTCAGGATTGTGGTTTTCCGCCCTCATGGTGGAGTATCGCGATTTTCGTTTCATCGTGCCGTTCGTCGCGCAATTCGGCCTCTATGTCTCCCCCGTAGGCTTTCAAAGCAGCATCGTTCCAATCCGATTTCGCCTGCTTTACGCGCTCAACCCGATGGTTGGAATCATCGACGGTTTTCGCTGGAGTTTATTGGGCAGGTCGTCCGATATTTATTGGCCCGGACTTGCGATCGCGGTCGTTGAAGTGATTGTTCTGCTGGGCACGGGGATTTGGTATTTCAGAAAGACAGAACGAACTTTTGCTGATGTCATTTGACCAATAATTATGCCGCCATCCAAAACAAATCCTAATTCCGATTTTGCGATCTCAATCGAGAACCTTGGCAAACGGTACGCCATTGGCCGCCAGGGGGCTAATGGCGACGGCATCCGCCATGCAATTGAGAGGGCGATGAGAACTCCATTCGCATGGCTCCGATCCCGCTGGCAAAAGAAAAGCAAGGAAGTTGATTTCTGGGCACTCAAAAACTTTTCCGTTCAAATCAAACCAGGGGAAGTCGTCGGCATCATTGGACGTAACGGCGCGGGGAAGAGCACCCTGCTTAAGTTATTGAGCCGGATAACGATACCCACAGAGGGGACGATTCGTATCCACGGGCGCATTGCTAGCCTGCTCGAGGTCGGCACTGGATTTCACCCGGAATTGACCGGACGCGAAAATGTGTTCCTCAATGGCGCGATTCTGGGTATGACGCGCGCTGAAATCATTCGCAAGTTCGATGAGATCGTTGCGTTCTCAGAAATAGAGGAATTCTTGGACACGCCTGTCAAACGATACTCTTCTGGCATGTATGTCCGCCTGGCATTCTCTGTGGCCGCACATCTGGATCCAGAGATTCTCATTGTCGATGAGGTGCTAGCGGTCGGCGACACTTCTTTCCAAAAGAAATGCCTGGCAAAAATAAGAAGCTTTGCTGATAGCGGAAGAACGGTTCTTTATGTAAGCCACAATCTGGACTCCATGCGGACGCTATGTCAGCGTGTAGTGTGGATAAAAGACGGGCAATTGCAACAAGACGGACCGGTAGATGAAGTTTTCGAGAGCTATCTCAACAGTATCGCGGCCGAGTCTACGCTTTCGTGCACTAATCATGAATACGGACTGATTATCAGGAAGGTTGAGCTGAAAAATGAGGAAGAAGAGACGAGCAATGTGTTTCGACCTGGCGACAATCTGATCGTTGACATCGAGTATGATGCGCAAAAACGCATTGACAAACCTTTTATCGCGATTGGCGTAATGGGGACAAATGGGCCCTGCTTCGCATCCAACATGTTGCTGGATGGAAACACCCCCGACTATCTCGAAGGTGAGGGAAGAATAAGGTGCATCTTCAAATCAATTCCTCTACTTCCTCAAAGTTACATCGTCAAGATGAGCGTTCGTGCTGCATCTATAACGAACATGATTGTCCCTTATAAGGAAGTCGCCTATTTCAAGGTTGACGGAGATCTTGGCGAGTATGGTTTTCAGGGGGAGCACGCCGTATACGCGCCGTTGGCCAATACGGCCGTCGTTGTGCCGTATGAATGGGAATTCGGTAACGTCAGGACAGCGGAAGTGTCGTTGAGCAAACCGAATCTATACGAAGAATCTGTTCGTCTCGGAGCGGGACGTTCTTGACCCTCAATTGGATTTTACTCTGGCACGCGGAAGGTCACTTTCTCTGTTGTCTACAGAGAAGCTACGTTCGCGGTCTCTATTTACTACCTCGCACCACGATTCACTCTCTCTCGGTCGACTGTCGATGCGCAAAGTAAATAATCTAATTGCCGAGGTGCGGCCGACCCCCTCCACCGGTGCTTCAATCAAGGCATTCTTTGTTGGCGACAATGGAACCAACCTCAATTGGGGCCGCGCCGCGAGTATCGCGCTGCGCCAGTTATTATCTGGCACCTTTGAGATAACCGGGTCGGTTGCAGGGGAGCTATTCGATCTATCCGTAGCGGAGGTTGGGTATGTTGGGACACTGATGCCGGCCCGATATTATCGAGTGTTTAGACATCTGTTGCTCAAGCGCAGGAGGCGACTGTTTTCCTGGTACATGAAAGTGGAAGAGTTGTTCGGTGCTCACGATTTCATTGAGGAAGATCCCTCAGCGAGCATTGACAATTTGCTCGCTTACAAGCATCGTTACTATCAACTCGAGCGGATATATCAAGAGGCTTTGGATGCGGACATAATTGTCGTGGATGGAGACGGAGATATTATCTTCTCGACTCCTCCTCGCCGACAGACGCTCTTCCTTCTTGCCATGATTGAACTGGGTGTCCGTCTAAAGAAGCCAGTCTTTCTAGTGAATTCGATGATCTCAGATTGCCCAATCAGCGGAAGAAACGAGACTACACTCGCCGCAGCGAGGAAGTTGTTTGGACAATGTAAAGCGGTGTTGCTGCGCGATCCGGAATCACTTGAATATGCACAGAAGGAGATGACCGAGACTAAACCCGTACTGATTCCTGATTCTCTTTTTTCGTGGCAACAGGTCTATGCGAGCGACGGTTCGCGTCCACCTTCGAATGGCGATTTGCTGATACCGTTTCCAGAAAAACAGGAATATTTAGGGTTACTGGATTTTTCGGTGCCCTACATATGCATCGGTGGAGGAGCTCTTGCCGCCTCGAATCCTGACAGGTCGGTGCGGTGTTATTCACACCTGGTTGAAGCAATCAAGACGCTTGGTTATCGGGTTTATCTGACAGAAAACGACTTTCCAGATTCATTTTTGCACCGAGTTGCCAAGGACGTGAACGTCGGGATTGTTCCGGTGAATGCACCGATCGTTTCGTGTGGAGCAGTATTGGCCCACGCCCGACTCTTCATCTCAGGACGATATCACCCATCGATCTTCGCGTCTCTCGGGGGTACGCCGTGCATTTTTATGGGCTCTCACGCGCACAAGATGGGCAGCCTGACGCGGGTGCTGGAATACGAATTTCAGCACCAATTCGACGCCTTTCCGAGTGATGCCGAGATTGAGAAAATTGTAACCGTAGCGAAAAGATATCTCCTTGAAGGTGAGTCTCTACGGGCCAGGATAAGAGCGGTTGCGAAGGCGCGTTGCGATGAAGCTACGAGCCTTCCGCTCATCCTTAAAGAGCACGTATTGGGGCAGGCGTATAGAAGTTCCGAAGACGATGTTATGGGCCCGAGGATAGCATGGAAGAGATAGTCATTGTAGGCGGCGGCGGACATTCCAAGGTTATCATCAGCATCGTACAGAAGCTTCCGCACTACCGCATCCTGGGTTATACAGACCGGAAAGATAATGGCCCTGTGCTTGGAATTCCATTTCTCGGAAGCGACCACGAACTCGGCTTGTTCGCCGTCAGGCCAGCGAAACTCGCAGCGGTGCTAGCCGTAGGGCAGGTTGGTTCGGGTAAGTTGCGGAGTGATCTGTTTGCGCGGCTGAGCACGCTCGATCTGCGTTTTCCTCCTATTGTTTCACCAGACGCAATCGTCAGCAAAGAGGCGTTTTGCGAGGAAGGCGCAGTGGTGATGGATGGAGCGGTCGTCAGCGCGGGCGCGCGTGTCGGAGCGGGTTCTATCGTGAATACGAATTCTACAATCGAGCACGATTCGGTTGTGGCTGACTGGGTGCACGTTGCTCCAGGTGCTACGATTTGCGGAAATGTCACGATCGGGCAATTCTCAATGATCGGCGCCGGAGCCACGGTGATTGAAGGGATAGAAATTGTAGCTGGTTGCATCGTCGGAGCAGGAACAACCGTCGTGCATAGTCTTACCGAAGCAGGCGTCTACGTTGGGTGCCCTGCGCGCCGAATAAAATGATCTTCTCGTTGTCTTTTTCAGGTCACATTGCGGAAGTCCAATATCGATCTCTCGCTCGCGTTGTGCATTTTGGAGGAAGTGGAATCCGTGTCTGTCAGGGCTAGATTGAAAGGAATTATTCATCAGGACTTGTTTCCCTTGAAGGCATCTGCCAGAGAGACATTCCGGTATTCCTTTGCCGACGACAGCTTGCGGCAGACATTCGCGCAAAACGGTCGCCCACTGGGTCAGGATCTCAGGTTTCGAACCAGAGATATTGGGAAATGGAAACTTCTAGACGGGAACGTAGTGTATCTGGTGAAAGATTTGGGCGACCACTTGGAGGTCGTTCGGGAAAAGCATCCGAAGATATGCGACTTTCTTGAAGCCGTTTTGTATGAAAGAAAGTCAAGGTATTACACGTACCGATGGAAACTTCGCAGGCGGTTTTCATTATATGCATGGGCGCTGAAGAAACGCTGGGTAGACAAACCCGACAAGCTGCTCGTCAACATTGGGGCCGGGACCTGGTATGTTCGCAACTGGAAGGTGCTTGAATATACGGGGAAGTGGTATCGCTTTACCAACTCATTTGTGGACTTTCATCACGACCTGACCAGTAATGCTCCGTTTCCTTTCCGAGATGCTTCGGTTAGCTTGTTCTATTCTGAGCACGTTTTCGAACACCTGAAGGACGAGTGGTGTGCACGGATATTTCGGGAAGCATATCGCTCCCTTAAGAACGGCGGTGGATTTCGAATTGTCGTGCCTGATGCCGACCTAATCTATGACAGCCTGGTAAGTCAGGACAAAGCATTCTTTAAAAGCTGGATGGATCGGGACCAAACGAGCCTCGCAGAATCGTTTCGTACGCTTGTTGGGCAAGCAAGGATACCGTTCGACGAAGCGGAGTTTTACCGAAGATGTTCAACCATGCCGAAGGAAGCGTTTCTCGATTGGTGCAAAGAAGGGTTGGAGTACGACCTGGAACGGACCGGGGAGCATATCAACTGGTTTAACTTCGATAAATTGAAGCGCATGTTGGAGGCGGCTGGCTTCAAGTGCGTGCGCCGTTGCGAAGCTCAGAGCAGCGAGTTTCCCGAAGCGAGAGGTCCGAAGTTTGACACACGGGCGTGGTATTCGGTGCACGTCGAATGTACGAAGTAAGAGCGTGTCGTTTGCCGCCCGTCTGAGCTTTGACTCCCTGATACCGCGTATAGAATAGAATCTTTATGTCGCATGTATTTATCATCGCCGAAGCAGGAGTGAACCACAACGGGTCGCTGGAACTCGCACTTCAGCTCGTCGACGCGGCGAAAGCGAGCGGCGCCGATGCGGTAAAATTCCAGACTTTTCGGGCCGAATCACTTGCCACTCGCTCCGCACATAAGGCGGCATATCAGGAGCGTACGACCGCAGTTGCAGAATCCCAGTTTGAGATGCTCCAGCGTCTCGAAATGGACGCCGCAGATCACCGAAGGTTGATTGATCATTGCAAGGATATTGGGATTGAGTTCCTTTCCAGCCCCTTTGATGAGGAAAGCGCCGACTTGCTTGCAGAGATGGACTTGCCTGTCTTCAAAGTGCCGTCGGGCGAGATAACAAACCTGGCGTTTCTTGAACACATCGCGCGCAAGGGCAAGCCGATCATTTTATCCACAGGCATGTCGACTCTTGGCGAAGTGGAAGAGGCAATCGGGATCTTGCGCGGGGCAGGGGCGGGTCAGTTGACTCTTCTGCATTGCGTAACTGAATATCCGGCGCCCTATGAGGAAGTAAACCTCCGCGCCATGCAGACGCTTAAGACCGCGTTCAGACTGCCAGTAGGATACTCGGATCATACTCCGGGAATTGAGGTTGCAATTGCGGCTGTCGCGCTTGGCGCCGAAGTGATCGAGAAACACTTCACTCTAGATCGCTCGCTGCCGGGGCCGGACCATGCTGCCTCGCTGGAGCCAGACGAATTGCGAGAGATGGTCTGGGCGATTCGACACATCGAGCAGGCGCTCGGCGACGGCATCAAAATGCCGACGAAGTCGGAGAAACCTAATATTGCAGTTGCCCGTAAAAGCGTTGTTGCAACTCGTACGATGACAGCGGGACATTCTCTGGTACTGAGTGATCTAGCAATCAAGAGACCGGGCAATGGAATTGCACCGAAGCTCTTGACGACATTGATTGGTCGCACCCTCTGCAAGAGCGTCGACAAAGACGAAACTATTCAGTGGGACAGCCTGGCGTGAAGCGCCGCAAGATCTGTGTCGTAACGACAAGCCGGGCTGAGTTCGGGCTGCTTTGCGGGCTCATGAAGGCAATCAAGGCGGACCCGGCTTTGCAGCTGCAAGTCATCGCTTCCGGGATGCACCTTGAGGTTGGATTTGGCCAGACCTGGCGCGAGATTGAGGGCCAAGGTATCAAGATTGATCGAAAAGTACGGATGCGCTTGACCGGAAGTTCAAATCTGGCCAACGTGAATTCACTGGGTCTTGGATTGAAGGGTTTTGGTGAGGCCATGTCCGAGTTGAAGCCAGACATCCTGGTTTTGCTCGGGGATCGGTTTGAGTTGCTTGCTCCGGCGATTGCGGCACTGATGCTCCAGATTCCTATCGCGCATATCCATGGAGGAGAGTTGACAGAAGGAGCGATCGACGATGCGGTGCGGCACGCGCTGACGAAGATGGCTTCGCTACATTTTCCAGCGACTGAGATCTACCGCCGCCGCATAATTCAGATGGGAGAGGAGCCTTCGCGTGTGCGCAACTTCGGCGCACCGGGGCTTGACCAACTTCACGGTGCGAATCTCCTGACAAAGTCGGAACTCGAGTCGGAACTTGGGTTCTCTCTGGAAGCTCCCGTGGCGATGGTGACTTATCATCCGGTAACCCGCGGCGGGGGAAACGTCGCTGCACAGGTTAATAGTTTGCTGGGTGGGATCAGGGAAAGCGGGATTCGAGCGATTTTTACGATGGCAAATGCCGACGCGCAAGGAGCAACGATCAATAGGCGCCTAAGGGTCGAATGCGAAGCGAGTTGCGGGCGTTTCAAATGGGCGCCACACCTTGGCCATCGTAGATATCTCAGCTGCTTGAAGTACATCTCGGTAATGGTTGGCAACTCCTCAAGTGGACTTACGGAGGCTCCGTCATTTCGATTACCTGTAGTCAATGTAGGAGATCGCCAGGAGGGGCGTGTGCGCGCCCAAAATATAATCGACGTACCTTGCACGCGGAAAGCCATCGAGAGGGGAATCGCTAAGGCTTTGTCATCCACATTCCGGATTTCACTACGTAGGATGCGAAACCCGTACGCGCGGCATGGCGACGGAAAGACTAGCGAGCGAATCAAGGACGTTCTGCGCGACACGGAGATTTCTGCCGCGTTACTCAAAAAGCACTTTAACGACATTGAAGCGGGAAATCGTTAAGTGGCGATCGCGCGGATCACGCAATTCTGCAAAGATCATTTGAGACCTTCAGTATGACTGAAAACGTACGCCCGTTCCTCGTCGCACAGACTCAGACGATTCGTCAGGCGATGGAGCAGTTGGAACAGACTGAAGAGAAGATCCTCTTTGTCGTGGATGAGAATTCGCGACTGATTGGCTCCCTGACAGATGGAGACATCCGTCGTTGGATTCTCTCGGATGGCGATCTGAAGGCGGAGGTGATCCGGGTCTGTAACTGTAATCCTCATCTTGCGGACGAGGGGTTTGAGGCCGATAAGCTTCGAGCCGAGATGATCACAGGCAATCTAAACTGCGTCCCCGTCGTCAATTCCTCCAAGGAAATTGTAGAACTCCTTTTCTGGAAAGATCTTTTTCAGGATGATACCGCCTACAAGCCAAAGCCCAGACTTAATCTGCCCGTCGTAATCATGGCTGGGGGAAAAGGAACCCGGCTTGCCCCTTTCACAAATGTTCTTCCCAAACCATTGATTCCGATGGGCGAGCGCACGGTGATTGAGATCATTATCGATCAGTTTTTGCCCTATGGTCTCAATCGGTTTCACTTATCGGTGAACTACAAATCTAAGATACTCAAGTCCTTCTTCGAAGAACTGGATCCCGGTTACTCGATCTCGTACATCGAGGAAAGAGAGCCCCTAGGAACCGCAGGGGCCTTACGTGCTCTTTACTCGTCGGGGCAGGAACACGTGATTGTGACAAATTGCGATATCGTGATCCAGGCCGATCTCGCGGAATTAGTTACGTTTCATACCGAAAACAATTACGATCTCACGCTCGTTGCGTCGTTGAAAGACTACAAAATACCCTATGGAGTTTGTGAGTTGGAGAAGGGTGGGAGTCTTGCGCGAATCAGGGAGAAGCCGCAGTACAGCTTTCTCGTGAATACAGGCATGTATGTCGTGAGGCGGGATCGTCTCAATCTGATCCCCGAGAATGAGCATTGCGATATGACCGATTTCATCGAAAGCTTGAAGAAGGCCGGCGGAAGCGTTGGCGTCTTTCCCATTGCCGAGAATGCATGGATCGATACAGGGGAGTGGGCCGAATATCGTAAGGCGCTTGATAATCTGGGCAGGCTCGCAACGCGATCAACTCTTGAGTAAGCGGGAAATGAAGTAAATTGATGCTAAACGGACACCGAGTTATTGCAGTCGTGCCTGCCAGGGGCGGCAGCAAATCCGTTCCCGGAAAGAATATAAAGCCGCTGATGGGCAAGCCGCTGCTGGCTTGGTCGATCGATGTTTCGCGCCAGGTAAGCGAGATAGATCGAATTATTGTCTCGACCGATGATTCTCAGATCGCATTGGTAGGGGAAGCCTTCGGCGCTGAGGTGTATACGAGACCTGAACACCTGGCCACGGATGAAGCACTTGTAATTGACGCATTGAAGGATCTTCTTCGTCGCCTGGAGCGGGAAGGCGAGAAACCTGAGTGGGTGGTGCTATTGGAGCCCACCTGTCCTCTTCGAACGGCTGAAGATGTTCGCGACTGCCTCACGCTCGTTGCTCAAGGAGCCTATGATTCGGTGGCGACATTTAAAGACGCAGATTTGAATCCGCATCGGGCATGGAGACTGACGGATGGGGTTCCGGAGGTGTTCATACCAGGTGCGGTACCTTGGCTACCACGCCAGAAATTGCCGAAGGCTTATCAACTGAACGGCGCGGTGTATGTATTTCGCGCCAGCCTGCTAGCGGATGAAGCGAAGTCTCTGCTCGTAGGGAGGTTGGGAGCAGTCGTGATGCCGAGGGAGCGATCACAGGACATCGATGATCAACTCGATTTTATGATTGTTGAAGCTATATTGAAGGGACCCAATTCATGAGCAAGTCATTGCAGCAATTACTTTCATTGAAAGGCAAGACGGCAGTAGTTACCGGGGGCGCAGGTTACCTGGGAACTGCCATTAGCGAAACGCTTGCGGAACTAGGAGCAAACCTGGTACTCGCCAGCAGAGACAAGTCGAAATGTGAGAAGAAGGCCGCGGAATTAGAAAGCCAGAAAGACGGCGCAATTCGCGCCGTGGGTTTGGAACTCGATTTACTCAGAAAGGGGGCTGCGGCGGATTTTATCAACAGAGTTCATGAGCACTTCGGCGCGATCGACATTCTTGTCAACAATGCGTGGTCGGGTAATAAAAACTCATGGGAATCGATCTCGGACGAGGATTGGAATTATGACATCGATATGAGCCTCAATTCGGTCTTTCGCTTGACCAAGGCGGCATTCGAGGATCTGAAGTCCTCCCGAGGCGTGATTCTGAACATCGCTTCCATGTACGGTCATATTGGGCCCGACTATCGGATTTATGATGGCAAGGAATTTGCTAATCCGCCGAGTTACGGCGCGGCAAAAGCGGGAGTCATCCAGTTCACAAGGTATCTTGCGAGCTTTCTGTCGCCGCACGGCATTCGTGTCAACGCACTGAGTCCCGGAGCCTTCCCACATCCGCCTACCCAAGAGCACGTAGGGTTCATGGAGAAACTGGGTTCGAAGAATCCGATGAATCGTATCGGACAGCCCGACGAACTTAAAGGAGCGGTTGCGCTGCTTTGTTCCGACGCAGGCAGTTACATCACCGGTCAGAATCTGTGCGTCGACGGCGGATGGGCCATATGGTAGATGGCATCGGGATTATTGGATTGAGTGAAGGCAATGGACACCCGTTCTCATACAGTTCGATCATCAACGGATACTCTCCGGAAGGCCTTGCGGACGCGGGATGGCCGGGCATCTACAACTATGTTCGAAGAAGGCATGCGTCCGAATTCGGCCTGAACGGCTGGGCGGTTACACACGCATGGACGCAGGACCCGGATTCGACGAGAAGACTCTGCGCGGCCTGTCACATCCCGAACGCCGTAGGTGATTACCGGGAGTTTCTCGGGAACGTGAAGGCAGTGATCATAGCCCGGGACGATTTCGAGATTCACATGGAGATGGCGCGTCCGTTTCTCGAAGCTGGTATCCCTGTATTTATTGACAAGCCTCTGAGTCTTGATGTCTCTGAGCTGCGGGAATTCAGACGCTATCTTGAAAGCGGACAGTTAATGTCGTGTTCCGGGATGCGCTACGCCCGCGAATTGGACGAGCCTCGCGCGAATCTCGAGTCATATGGAGATATCAAACTGATCCGGGGAGCGATAGTGCTGTCGTGGGAGAAGTATGGAGTGCATCTGCTGGATGCAATCCTGGGTTTGACTCCCGCAGGTCCCGTGTCCGTGCAAATGCTGTCGACTGAGCATGCCTCCGCTGTAGTTCGGCTTGAGGATGGAGTGCTTCTTCAGATCGATGCGCTAGGTGAATCCGCAAGCACGTTTCACGTTGAGATCTTTGGCACGAAACGAACAGGCGCGTTCGATATCGCCGATAACTTCTCGATGTTCCGTCGAATGCTGTGGGAGTTCACTACATCGATTCGATCGGGGAAGCCGGCGATTTCTCCGAAGAGGACTCTTGACATCATGCGCACGCTGATAGCCGGTCGAACATCCAAGAAAGAAAGCAGGGAAGTGTACCTCGATGAAATCTCAATATAAGAATCTGTTTGAATTGAAGGGAAAGACCGCAATTGTCACCGGAGCGGTCGGGATTCTCGGTCAGGGCTTTTGTCGAGGACTCGCGGAATTCGGCGCGCAGGTTGCAGTCGTGGATCTCGATCAGCCCCGCTGTACCGCTTTCGCGACGACGCTGGAGGAGGATTACGGTGTATCTACGCTTGGTGTGGCGTGCGATATAGCAGATCCGGGCTCGGTAGCCAAGATGGTTGAGCTTGTCGTTGCCCGTTTCGGCGCCATCCACGTGCTTCATAACAACGCGGCATCTAAGTCCTCGGACCTCGATGCATTTTTTGCAAGCACCGAAGAGTACTCTCTTTCCGAATGGCGAAAGATCATGTCTGTCAATGTGGACGGGATGTTTCTTGTCGCTCAGGCCGTGGGCAAGCAGATGCAGAAGCAGGGAACAGGCGGAAGCATTATCCAAACCGCCTCGATATATGGCATTGTTTCGTCTGACAAGCGCATCTACGAGGGGTCGTTCTACCTTGGCCGTCAGATCAGTAATCCGGCAGTCTACTCCACTTCGAAGGCGGCAGTTGTCGGTTTGACTCGTTATCTCGCCGCTAATTGGGGCGACACCGGAATCCGGGTGAATGCTTTAGTTCCGGCAGGAGTTGAGAGCGGACAGAATGACACTTTTAAGGGCCGCTATTCTGCTCGTGTTCCGCTTGGCAGGATGGCTCAGCCGGAGGAAATGGTCGGCGCGCTGGTTTATCTTGCTTCCGATGCTTCTAGTTACGTCACAGGACACTGTCTCGTCGTCGATGGAGGACTGAGCGCCTGGTAACAAACCGCTTCCGCGGAGTTATGGGGCACTCTCAATGAGTGCATGCAATTCTCGCTATCTGCCTCATCTTCACAACGGACGGCTGATCGTTAACGAATCCTGGACACCTCTGAATCACTCATGAACCGAAAAGTCACAATCGTGATGTATCACTATGTGCGAGATCTCGCGAGTTCGCGTTTCCCTGCGATCAAGGGTCTCACCATCGAGCGATTCGTAAGACAACTCGATTACATTCTGACCAACTACAGCCCAATTGCAATTGAGGATCTGTTCAAGGCAATCTCTTCGCCGGATAAGCATTTGCCTCCGAATCCGATTCTGCTTACATTTGACGATGGATATAGCGATCATTTCCTAAATGTTTTTCCGCTTCTCGAGGAGAGGGGCATCAAGGGCTGCTTTTTTCCCCCGGCTCAGGCGGTACTTGAGCACCGGGTGCTGGACGTGAACAAAATCCAGTTTGTGCTTGCGTCTGTTTCAAACCCGTCGATGCTGCTCACCGAAGTATTTGATGCGATGGGCGAGTTCCGGGAAGAGCATTCTCTGAAAAGCCGCGAAGATTATCTTGTGGCAATCACAGAAAAGCATCGGTACGATCCGCCAGAGGTTACGATCCTCAAGAGACTTTTGCAGCGTGAACTGCCTGAGAAGGTGCGAGCGGAGCTGGTGCGACGGTTGTTTGTGAAGCATGTGACTTCAGACGAGAAGGCTTTTGCAGAGGAACTGTATATGTCGGTTGAACAGATAAGTTGCATTCGTCGTCAGGGAATGCACATTGGGAGCCACGGGTATAGTCACGCGTGGCTCGACCATCTTTCGCCGCAAGGCCAGGCGGAAGAGATCGATCGTTCTGTGAAGTTCTTGCGGGAACTGGGAGCAGACATGGACCGGTGGACGATTTGCTACCCTTATGGTGGCTTTAACGAGTCTCTTCTTGAGCTTCTTCAAGATCGGGGTTGTACTTTTGGATTTACAGTGGAAGCCCGTATGGCTGATTTGAATGTCGACGGGCGGCTCACCTTACCACGAATCGATACCAACGACCTTCCCAGCTGAATGAACTCCGAGATATCTATGATGGAAATGCTCCACGACCTCACACCGCTCAATCGAGCAGTGTGCTCGCGCGGCTACGACCAAGCGGCGGAGTATCTCATGGAAGTTCTGCCGTTTCGAGAGATCGTGGTACCGCAATCGAGGCAGCATAATGGATGGGTCGTTCCCCCGTCGTGGGATGTGGAGGAGGCAAGAATTGAGAAAGACGGCCATGTGATCTACGATGGCGTAGTCCATCCGCTGTCGGTTATCGCACTTTCGGATAGTTTTGAAGGAGTAGTGACCCTCGACGAATTGAAGAAGCACTTGCATTACGATCATCGTGATCCCGATTCCATTCCGTTCCATTATCGCCAGCAGTTTAGAAGCTGGAACCGGGACTGGGGATTCTGCCTTCCTAAGCGGCTTTACGATCAACTCAGTCCGGGTGACTACAGAGTCGTGATTCGCACGACCCAGTCGCAAGGCGAAATGAAGATTCTTGAATACACCCATCCAGGTTCGCTTGACTTCTGCATCGCTCTCGCTGGAAACCTGGATCATGCAGGCGTGGCGAACGACGGGCTTGCCGGTTGCGTTGTCGGATTGGAAGTGATGCGGCGGCTCAAGGGACAAAAGACTAAGTTTTGTTATTCACTAGTTCTGTCACCCGGAATCATCGGCTCGGAGTTGTATCTCGCTGGGCTGAACAAGATTGAGCGCGACCGAATTCTGGAAGGAATCTTCCTTGAAATGCTCGGCTCAGATACCAAACTTGCCGTTCAGGAATCGCGCCGCAGCATGGTCAGCATTTCATATGCTTTGAAGGGAAGCCTGGATGATCTTGGCTTATCCTATCGGACAGGGCCTTTCGAGAGCATCCTTGTGAATGACGAATACATTTGGGAGAATTATGGAATTCCTATGTTGTCGCTGTCGAGATTCCCATATCCTGAATACCATTCGAGTAAAGACAGCGTCGAGATCATCAGAAGCGACCGTCTCGAAGAAGCTGTGGAAGTGTTAATTGGCACGATCGAGCGCCTTGAGTCTTCGCCCATCATTTTAAAGAAATTCGCGGGAAATGTCTGCCTGTCGAATCCAATGTACGACCTCTACGCTGACTACGGTCAGGTTGCACTGGGAGATAAAATCAGCGAACATTCCGTGTCCATGCGGCGTCTCATGGATTTCATACCAGCACTCGAGCGTCCGGTAAGCGTAAAGGCTGTTGCGGATCATGTTGGGCTGCCGGAGAATGAGGCTTTAGATTACCTGCGGCAATGGGATTCCAAGGGATTGATACAGCTACTTTGAGCGTTTTCGCCGGCAGGTTTGTCGATAGGAGTTGATAGCGGGATCGGATCTGGCGGCTGAGTCCTGACACAAAAGTGCAGTTGCTATCTGGTAAACAATTGGGTTAAAACGAACAGAATGAAGATACTTGTGACCGGCGGAGCCGGATATGTCGGGTCAACTCTCGTGCCGATGTTGTTGGCGGGCGGTCACTCCGTGCACGTAGTGGATTCGTTGCTGCATGGTGGCGAGTCGCTACTCGGAGTTTGGGCACATCCTGCGTTTCAATTTACGCGTGGCGATGTTCGAGATCGCTCTATGATTCAGCACGCCATTTCCGGATGTGACGCGGTTGTTCATCTCGCGGCTATTGTGGGCGATCCTGCATGCGCCCGTGATCCGGGACTCTCGCGGGCGGTCAATCTTGAGGCATCTCTGCAATTGATCGAGGAGAGTCGAAAAGCCGGTGTTGGTCGATTTGTTTTTGCCTCGACATGCAGTAACTACGGAAAGATGAGTGACCCGACCAAGTACGTCGACGAGGACTCTGAATTGAGTCCGGTTTCTCTCTATGCCGAGACAAAGGTGGCGGTGGAGAAGGCGCTTTTGCAAAGCAGCGATCGTGGCGAGAAATGGTGTCCGACGCCGCTTCGATTTGCGACCGTATTCGGAGTGTCGACGAGAATGCGCTTTGACTTGACTGTCAACGAATTCACAATGGAGATGCTCACGAAGAAACACCTCGTGGTGTTTGGTGAGCAATTCTGGCGCCCTTATATTCACGTGCGCGATGCTGCGCGAGGCATCAAGCTGGTGCTTGAGGCGCCTCCCACCAAGGTCGCTGGAAAGGTATTCAATGTTGGCTCGACAGAGCAGAATTTTCAGAAGCAGCAGCTGGTCGATATGATCCTTCCTCACGCACCAGATGCGGTAATTGAGTTCGTACGCAAAACCGAAGATCCTCGAGATTACCGCGTTTCGTTTGCACGGATCGCGGACCAGCTTGATTTCACGATTACGCGGACCGTAGCTGAGGGGATACAGGAAGTGGCCGCACTTGTGAACAGCAAACTCATTTCAGACTTCACCGAGAAGAGATTCCGCAATTGAATCTGACAGAAAAACTGGCACCGGGCGCGCCGCCTTCCGCTGACGTCATTCCCTTGATTGTTCCCGAGATTCGCGGGAACGAGTGGAAATATGTCAAGGAATGCCTGGATACGAACTGGGTCTCTTCAGTCGGCAGCTACGTTGAGCAATTCGAAAGGATGGTTGCGGAGCGGGCCGGAACAAAGTTCGCGATTGCAACAGTGAACGGCACGGCGGCGCTGCATATTGCTTTGCTGCTGGCTGGTGTGCAGGCCGACGATGAAGTGCTTGTCTCTACGCTCACCTTCATCGCTCCTGCAAATGCAATTCGCTATATTGGAGCTTGGCCGATATTCATCGATGCAGAGCCGAGATATCTTCAGATTGATCCCGCCGCGGTGGTCGATTTCCTTGAAAACGAATGTCACTGGCAAGGGCAGGATCTGCGTAACCGGCGCACTGGACGTCGAGTTAAGGCGATTCTTCCCGTACACATCCTGGGCCACGCGGTCGATATGGACCCGATCACGGAGGTCGCGTCGAAATTCTCGCTTTCGGTGATAGAAGACGCTACCGAAGGGCTGGGGGCAAACTACCGGGGAAAGAGCCTGGGAAGCTTTGGCCATGCAGGATGTTTCAGCTTTAACGGAAATAAGATCATTACCACCGGCGGCGGGGGCATGCTTGTGACCAATGATCCGGAATGGGCGGCACGTGCCCGGTATTTGACCACGCAAGCGAAAGACGATCCGATCGAGTATGTGCACAACGAAATAGGGTATAACTATCGCCTTACGAACTTGCTCGGAGCGATGGGTTGCGCGCAAATGGAGCAACTCGATTTCTTCATCGACGCCAAACGGAGAATAGCGGGACGGTATTTGGACGCCCTCGGAAACCTCCCGGGGGTGAGATGTCCCGAAGAAGCAGAGTGGGCATTCAGCACTTACTGGATGTACACGTTGCTTATCGATGAACAGCAGAGCGGCACCGACTCGAGAGAACTTATACGTGCCTTGGCGAGCCAGAAGATTCAATGCAGGCCTCTTTGGCAGCCAATGCACCAATCGCCGGCCCACAATTCTTTTGGGAGTCCACCGTGCCCAATTTCGGATGTCGTTCATAGACAGGCAGTCAGCCTGCCCTGCTCGGTCGGTTTACTACCTTCGAGCCAGGAAAGGGTCATCGAGACCATTGTGAGCCATATTCATGGGAAATGTTCCTCGGTCGGGCAAATTGACTCGAATGGATATTGATGGTCTGTTTCATTCTCCAGAAGATAGGATTGCGGCGTTTGCGCGGGCGCAAGTGCACCTTTACCGCCAGGACGCCAGTCTGCAGGACTACTTTATGCGGCTTCAGATGGACCCGTTTCTTGGTCCTCCCTGTAGCACCGATGACAGACGCCGATCCAGACAGCTTGTCAATCGGGCTATCCGCTCCGCTGACCGGGTGAGCCGGCTTAATCAGCGCCGAAGAATTAAGACGGACGTGCTGTTTTGTCCGATACCCTATTTTGAACGGAAAACCGAGAATCAGCTTCTCGCCCGCACTCTGCTTGGGCTCGCGCAGACAGATGCCAAGATCCTCTGTCTGCTGCCGGGAAGTGCGCCATCTAAGGCCGAGCTAATCACTTTGCTGGATGCTTCAGGCCGCAAGGGTCAAGTTGAATTCATTGATCCTGCCGAAGCTTCGAATTTAATTGAATTGCGAATGTGGATGCATCTTTCCCAGATGCGCGGGCGATCGGATTTTGAAAAAGTGGTCTCGATTCTGGAGCCGCATGGACTGAGTCCCAGCCGTGAAGTTGAAGGCGGTTTCGAGCACATTGCGCACTTTGTCGAGGCATGGGAGCACCTGGAGCCTTCGGTCGAATTTGACGTGTTAGTAGCTCGCTGTCATTGGCATGCGCTTTGCAGTCCTGTATGTCGTACGGCCCGGCAAAGGGGAAAGCCAATTATCACGTTCCAGCAGGGTGTTATCGGCCATACATTGGACGTTCCGCTGACGGCGTCCAAGTTTGTCGCGTTTGGGGACTCATCCGCCAACTTCCTCGCGCAAGCAAACGATAGATTCTTTCGGGCTTGCGAGATGACCGCGCCTAAGGTTGATTACGTCAAAGGCGGAAGCCTTTTTGACACAATCATCGATTTGCCGAACCAGTTCGACTCGCAGACGCTGCTCATCGTCGACGTGCCCGGTCCGCAGGATGACTTCTATGGAGTTGAAAGCCAGAGCCAGGCGCTGATTCAACTCGCCGACAGATTATTGAGTTCTGATCTGCCGTCAATCCGTGTCGTGATCCGGCCCCATCCTTTTTGGACGGGGATGGATTTTGAAGCCTGCCAGCGCGTTGCTCGGAGATATCCGAACCGATGCGAACTCTCACACCCGGCTTGGTCTCTGGAAGACGATCTGCGCCGTTCCTCCGCAGTCGCCGGCATATTCAGCGGCGTCTTGACCGTCGCCTCTGCCTGTGGCCTGCCGACTTACTTTTTGCAAACCGAGCAAGGTTACACGACGGGCGATCTGGCATGCTTTTCTCCGCGTCAAACCTTGCTTCCGGACGCGGCATTCTCTGAGATTTCAAGAATCATGACTCACCGACAGGCATATGCGGAGGCGCGAGAGGTAGCGCTCCGAAATGGGTGTGAATATTATGCTGGTGGCACAAATGCGAATCTCGATGCTAAGTTTTTTGAGCGCCTTCTGCAAATAGAGGCTGGACATGAACCAGAATGAGGTGAAATGAGATTCGCCTTCATCAGTGCTATGCATGGAGGAACATGGGGGGGCAGCGAAGAGCTATGGAGTCAGGCTGCACGTCTCCTTAAGGCAGATGGCCACGATGTCTTCACATCTGTAGTGATCTGGCACCGTCAGTTCGATCGAATCACAGAACTTTCGAATCAGGGAATCCAAGTTGAAACACATCCCCCGAATCAACTCGGTAGGGTGAGTCGTATATGGGAAGGCCTCTTCTATGGCGGCTCAAAGGCGTATGAAGGACTAAGGAAATTCAATCCCGACCTTGTAGTTATTTCTCAAGGAGGTAACTCTGGAGGATTCGAATGGGCGAGAGTCTGTCGTGAAGCGTCAATTCCTTACGTGATTATCGTTCATTGCAATAGCGAGCATTGGTGGTTTGGGGAAAACTTCGGCGAGGCTGCTGCCAGTTACGTTGGTGCGCGCAGAGTCTTCTGTGTCTCCCAGAAGAACCTCGACCTGCTTTGTATTCAGGTAGGTGTACCGCTGTCAAACGCGGAAGTGACATGGAGCCCATACAACATCTCTCCTGAATGGAAATCGACCTGGCCTGATGAAGATCAATGTTGGCGATTGGCTTGTGTCGCTCGACTCGAGCCTGCGGCAAAGGGACAGGATTTGCTGCTTCGGATACTTGCTGGCACGGAATGGCGGGACCGCCCAATTGAAGTGAATTTTTTTGGATCGGGTCCTGATGAGAAAGTATTGCGCCAGTATGCCGAAACGCTCCAAATCACAAATGCGCGTTTTCGTGGTCACGTGCTTGACGTGGGAAGAATCTGGGAGCAGAACCATTTGCTGATTCTCCCATCTCGCTACGAGGGGCGTCCTCTTTCTTTGATTGAGGCAATGTGGAGCGGCAGAGCGGCAGTGGTGACGGACGTCGGGGGGAACGCAGAATTGTGCGTGGATGGAGAAACAGGATTTGTCGCCGAGGGGCCTACAGTGCAGGCCTTCTCTAATACCCTGGAGAGAGCTTGGAACCGACGCAACGAGTGGGAGAAACTTGGCAAAGCAGCGCGAGGCAGGGCGGAGAGCCTCATCCCGAGGGATCCAGCCAAATTGTTTTGTGAGCGGCTGAAGACTTGTGCAGCCGCGCAATTCACGCAGATGTGAGGTCGAGGGCGATGGGGACCGTTTTGGGATCCTCCGTAATCGAGCGATGACTTTGAATTGTTGGATGAGGCCAATTCAGATACTGAACACTTGAAATGCGTGAAAGGTCGAACTCATGAAAGTATCAGTGATTTTGTGTACCTATAACAGGTGCCAAAGTTTGACGCGGGCTCTGGAAAGCGTCGCAGCTTCTCAAATGCCGAACTCCCTCGATTGGGAGGTCCTGGTCGTTGACAACAATTCGAAAGACTGCACGCGCGAGGTCATGAGCGAGCTTTGTCTGCGTCATCCAGGCCGGGTTAGATACCTCTTCGAAGCGCAACAGGGACTGTCGAACGCGCGTAACGCAGGGATTCGCGAAGCTCACGGAGAAATTATTGCTTTCACGGATGATGACATAACGGTTGAACCTACCTGGCTGCAGAATCTTACCGCTTCCTTGCACGATGGCTGCTGGGCAGGTGCCGGAGGGCGCGTTTGTCCTCCTGAGGATTTTTCGAAACCGAATTGGCTCGCCTTGGACGGCGGGGTGATGGATAACAGTGGAGTGCTTGCCCTTTTCGATGCGGGGACGAACTCGGGCAAGCTGGAAAGGCCCCCTTTCGGCGTCAACATGGCTTTTCGCAAAAGTATGTTCCAAAAATACGGTGGCTTTCGTCCCGATCTTGACCGCTGTGGAGACAACCTAATCGGCAATGGAGACACGGAATTTGGCAGCAGATTATTGGCTGGTGGTGAATCCCTACGCTACGAGCCCAATGCGGTCGTGTATCATCCCGTTACTAAGGAACGTCTAAATAAGAAGTACTTTCTCGCATGGTGGTTTGCCTACGGTCGCGCAATGTTTCGGCAAACCGGCTTGCGTCCCCCCTTCTGGGGTATACCCAGAGTGTATTTCAGCATCATTTCACGCATGATTCGCTGGCTGACCACTTCTCCGCTGAATGCGAAGGCGCGCTTCTATTGGAAATGCCGTGTCTGGGTAGCCGCAGGGGAGTTGGTCGAAATGTCTCGGCGGTAGACACGAGGGCGAGAGCTCTTGGTACCCCCGGAGGTTGCTCGAAGGAATTTCGTGGTCGAAGTGTTTTGAATTTAACCTGCGCGTTAACCGCAAGGCGCGCCTGGCATTCTGAATTCATGAAGATATCTGTCATCTTATGCACTTATAACCGTAGCCAGAGCCTGAATCGCGCATTGGAGAGCGTCGCTGCCTCTCAGATGCGGAGTGCAGGAGATTGGCAGGTTCTTATCGTCGACAACAATTCGAAAGATGATACACGAGATGTAGCAGCTTCCTTTTGTCGTCGTCAGCCTATGAACTTTCGCTATGTTTTTGAGGAGCGGCAAGGGAAGTCTTTTGCGCTGAATCACGGCATACGCGAAGCCTCCGGTGACGTCCTCGCGTTCATTGATGACGACATCACGGTCGAGCCAAACTGGCTCTCGGAATTGACGACACCATTATCAGATTCCCAATGGGCGGGAACGGGGGGAAGGGTATATCTTCCGGAGGATTTTTCTCCTCCGCCATGGATGGCAGCCGAGGGCAACGAATCCCTGCTCAGCATTCTCGCGCTTTTCGACCAGGGTTCTGAACCGTGCCCTCTTTTGAAGCCGCCCATTGGCAACAATATGGCATTCCGAAAGGAAGTGTTTAACAAGTACGGCGGATTCCGCACAGACTTGGGCCCTGTTCCAGGAAGCGAAATTCGATTCGAAGACACCGAATTTGGGACTAGAGTCATGAAGGGTGGGGAAAAGATTCTGTACGTGCCTTCCGCAGTCGTTCGTCATGCAGTCGAGGAGCGTCGACTCAAGAAGGAGTACTTCCTTGCTTATCACTTCGACTACGGTCGTGCGCTGATTCGGGAGAAAGGGAACCGCCGTCCTATCGGTATCGTGCCGCGATCGCTCGTCAGCTTTTTAGACCGGACATTGAAGATGTTGCCGAAGAGGGTGTGGTGGTGGCTTCGAGAATCCGACCCCCAAAAGAGATTCTTCAACAAGTGTTGCGCGTGGACGACGGCGGGCGAGATTACTGAGATCTGCCATCGTTCATTCAGCTGTGAAAAGAATCCACAAGTTGATTTGAGTTCGTGACGAAAATGCCGACTACCGCAATCACAGCAAAGGCGTCGACTGTTTCACTGGCAAAAAAGACAAAAGCCGTGATCATAGTCGGCCCACCCTGGCCGCGAAGTGGCACTGCCCGCGTTATCCAAAATCAGATCGAATACTATCGGGACCGAGGATTTCTGACCGTCTTCATCTGCGTTCCAGTCGATTGCTGGTACACGGATAGCTTTTCAGATTGGGATGATATCAAGGCTGGGATGCGCGAACTGGGCGCCGATCATATCTTCTTTGCGCCTATCGACAACCGACGGTTCGTGGTTGGAAAGTACACAGGCTGGGTTAGACACCGGTTCGCTGGAACTACCTTGGACTGGATCGTCACGACCGCAACGTCTGCGCGGCTGTCCGAGGATGCACTTCGGTTCATCGGCGACCTGCAAGTAGCTTTTCTCGATGTCAACCACGTCTTTACACTTGAGTTTGCGCGGCAATTGCTTCGGAAAGTGATCCGTTACGGCAATCAAATTCCAATAATCCTCGAAACCCATGACGTTCAGTCTCATCTTTTGGAGGAGCGGCACGAGATCAACCCCTGGACACATCGTGCAGACGACTCGAATCGGTTGCTCGATTCTGAGCTATCTCTTCTCAAAAAAGCGAAGGTTCTCGTTCATTGCTCGGTTGATGACTTCAATTTCTTCAAATCTCGCTTGCCGAGGATGTCACATATCTTGGCACTACCTAGCATCGACGAGACTTTTGTTTCGAAGGTGCGTGCAGCTGCGCCCGCCACGGATCCGATTGATTTGCTCTTCGTTGGTCAAAGTACAAATCCCAACTGCGCTGCGATGAAGTGGTTCTTCGAAGAGGTCTGGCCCATTATCGCGGACCGTGGATACAGCGTTAAAATTGTCGGTCAGGTCAGCATGCTGGTACGACAGAGCCTCCCCGAAATCTACGAGGCATTCAAGTCTCTATTTGTAGGGCCGATTGCCGACCTTGCACCGGCTTATCGTGCCGCCCGCTGCGTGATTGCCCCGATGGTTTCGGGGACGGGGATATCCATCAAGACGATCGAGGCGCTCGCGCTGGGCAAACCATTTGTCGGAACATCGATGGCCTATCGAGGAATGCCCATGGATCAGATCGCCAAATTTGGGCTCCAACCGCGAGACACCCCGGCGGCTTTCGCCGATGCTATCGTGGAAGTCCTCTCGAACGAGAGAGCAGCTGCGAGCGCCAGCCGTGTCGCCTACGAAAACCTGTTCTCCCCGAAGGCAGCTTTCTCCTCGCGAGATGAGATCCTCAGGATCGCTACTAGACCGTGTAACACTCTTCAGAATGATTAAGGGCCTGCCCGTAGAGGGTGCTTGAATTGATCTTGGAACCGATTGTGTTACAGGTTGAGCCAAAGTTTGGATGAAACTTCGGCTCAAAGTGGTGTAAACAAGCCTCACTGAGATCGGACCGGACGGACCTAAGGTCCCGCAAGGACAGGATTCTGTGTAGCTCTGCCCAGCTCCATCGGATGGGACGCGTGAACCGCTCCTTCAATGACTTCTCGCTGAAGAACCTCCCGCAGATTGCTCATCAGAATCCCGCCTTGACTTCCCGCGATATGGCTCTGATCTCTATAAATTGAGATGCCGCCTTCCTGGATAAGACACTCTCGACCTTGGCACAACGTCAATCTGGGATCGAATATGTCCGCGCCCGCTCCGACAGCCGCGGCCTTGATCTCCTCACGAAGCCATGTGGATGTAACTTCCTCGGCGGTTTCCGAAAGACCGAACCGCGCGAACACGGCGTTGCTGATCTCAAGCTCAGGAATCCGCTTATTGAAGACGGGGAAGGGAAGCGATACAATCACGTTCTTTCCAAGACCATGGAGTGTACGAATTTCATCGGACAGATCCGCGAGAAAACGACGGCGGACTTGATCCCCTGAAAGCAGCGCCACACATCGTCCATCCGATGTCAGACAGTTCGCATGATTCCCAAAGGGCCCCCAAGTGCTAAATCCGATAAAAACTGTATCGATGTCGTTTTTCTGCGCCCGCAGCATGGCGAATTTTGAGAACGCATCGCAATGATACCCGTCGCCCACCGGATTCAGATTTTCGTCCGGCAAACATCCACCACCTATCGTCAGCATCGCTCCATGGTTCCGCAAGCTCCCGTTGTTATATAGCAGTTTGATCGCTGGATACAATTGCCCAACATGTGAGTCTCCCCAAAACATGATCTTGTGCGGTAATTCGTCGCCCAAACCGCAGAACTTAACATCGGAGAGGCTATGTATCTCCGTCTTCCAATTTGTACAGGATCCATCCCCGTCGTCGATTCGTTCAAGATTGCTTGCTATGATCTGCCTGGTTGGCGGATCGTAACGCTGCCATAACCCGCGCGAATGATAGGCAGTGAATCCAAAAACAACGGTAGCCATGCTGGCGGCGAAGCCAAAAGCAAAAATTTGCCTTCTGCTGAATGGGGAGCTTCCACCACGAAACGGTCGCTCAATGTATTCGAACGAAAGAAATGCCAACACGACGGACGACATTAGCACAAAGAGGGTTTCCGCGTTACCCGGTATATGGATTGGCAGGTGCCTGCTGAACACGATAATGGGCCAATGCCACAAATAGAGTGAATAAGAGATTACTCCAATAAATACGAGCGGTCGAAAACTCAATAAGGTTCGTGCGAAGCATCGTCCTCCCTCCCCTGCATGTATGACGAGACAGGCTCCCACACAGGGCAGTAACACGATGTAACCCGGAAATGACGCAGCCTTTATTGGAAGACACAAGGCGCTGACGATCATCCCCAGCCCGACAAGCCCGGCAGACTCCCTCACGATCCGGTTACGAATCAGAGGCAACGCCTTCATCGCCAACAGCGCTCCCGCCAACAGTTCCCACGCTCGGGGCATAATCCAGTAGAAGGCCGCCACAGGCTTCTGTTGAGTCGCCCAGATATTCAGAGCGAAAGATCCCGCGGCCAGAACGAGCAGCCATGCATTCACTCTTCCTTTCGTCCATCGATAGAGCAAGAACAATGTCGCCGGGAAAAACAGGTAGAACTGTTCCTCGACCGAAAGGGACCAGGTGTGGAGTAATACTTGCGAACTGACGGCATTGTCAAAATACCCGAGCGGCTGTGCGCTATGCCAGAAATAGAAGTTACTCACAAAGAAAGTTGTAGCGACCAGCGCTTTGCCGAAAGCAATCATCTCTCTCGGGTCGAGTAGGACTGCGCCAGCCACGATACAGAAGAACAGGACTGTGAAGAGAGCCGGGAATATGCGACGCATTCTTCGTTCATAGAACGCGACGAGCGAAAGCTTGCCTTCGAGAAGGTCCTTGGCCAAGATTGAGGTGATGAGATATCCGGAGATGACATAGAAGATGTCAACGCCAACAAATCCGCCGCGGAACGGGGGCAATCCGGTGTGAAAGAAGAGTACCCCCAGCACAGCAACGGCCCGAAGGCCGTCGACATCAGGACGATACTTGGCAGAACGACTGGCGATTGAGTCAAAGGAGATACGAGTCCAATTCGATCGCTGTCGACCTGACTGCTCCGGATTGCCTGTAGTTCTCATTGAGTCGTTGCATTATAACTTCTAACCGAAAAGCAAGGATCTGAATCTTGATTGTGGAATGCAACTTTTTGGAGATACTGCCAGCTCATGGTCCGCTTCATTCAGCAGGCCAATCCTGTTTGGCTATGCAAAACGGCACCTAGTTTGATTCGGTGTTGGATACACTCATCAAGTTTTCTCTGTTGGGATGAGTGCCTGATCTTTGGTGACACGTCAACTAAGGGCCTGTCTCTACTGTCATTCAGGAATAATTTTCAACAAGGAAAGACCGTTGCCCGGGCCGCTCGGAAAACCAGCCGGCATCTTCAGTTCCACGGCGTTGAGTCGTAGAAGTGAAAGCGTCGATGCATTCTCGATGCAGGTGAAGCATGTCAGGGAGCTGATGCCACCCTTGTCGGCCGGCATGTAGCCAGTGCCTGAGTATTGAACAAGAAAGAATGGATGGTTACCCGTTGATAGCTGCTTTAGCTCGTCTGCCAGCTGGGCTGGAGCCATCACTTCGGTGAAGATAAACGGAGATCTACCGGGACCGACTCCCTCTTTGTTGGCGCTCAGATAATCCGCGTCTAACGCGATATATGCAGCGATCTGTTCCTCTTTCCAGCCCATGTAATCGAACAGCACTACCTGGGATTTCTCGCGAGCCGCCGAGAGCGTATCAATCGTCGCTTGAATATTCTCGTCAATCTTGTCTATTTCCCTCAAAGCGCGAACTGCGTGGGAGCCGCCAAGGAGTAGGACGGATGCTGCGGTCAATCCGATGCCGAAGCGCAGCCCCAAATGAGTTCGGCTCTGCGCTGGGCGGCGATAAATGCGGGCAACACTCTTGGAAACAACGTCGCTCGCCAGGATTGCCAAGCAGACCAGAGGTAGGATCGCATAGCGCGGCTGGCAGTTCGCTCCGGCTTTCAAGATCGCAAGAATATACGCAGAAGAGGTCGAAAGGAAGGCAACTGCCCAAAACAAAAGTGTCGAATACTTCTTTGCTGTATCAAGAGCCGATGTGCGAAGGACACCACACGAATGAATATCTTCTTCATCCAAAAATGTGGCCAACAGTACCAGCAGGGAAGACACGCCGATCGCAGCAAAAAACAGCTTTGAGGCGCCTAGCAGTTTCACGTACGAAATCGCCTGTGCAACGGCCTCGAACCGGTGGCCATATTGGTCGTTCACGTGGAAGAACTGTTGACTCGGATCACGGCGCAGGGCAGCGATAGAATATTTGAAGATCACCCCGAGAAGCGGAGGAATGGAAAGTGGAATACAGCCCGCCGGGCTGATATCGATCCAACAAAGCAGCGCAAAGGACGGAAGAAGAGCAATCGCCTCGGTGCGGCAAAAGCACGCCAGAAAAAGCAATATTCCAGTGGCCGCCAGAAGCGCGAAACGCTGCTTGGATCGCGTCGCGGCATCGAGAGCAAGGTAGGCTAACGCGAGAAACATGACTGTGAAGATCTCCGACATCCCCTGGTCGGATTGTTCGATGAGTGGGCGGATAGACAACAGTAGAAGCAGCCGAAGACAGAACTTCGGAAGATTGAATTCTCTCGGCCCGACCCTCGAGAGAATGACGATGCTCAGACAGGTTGCCGAGCAGGAAACTAATTGATACTGCAGTACCAGAGGAAAATGGGCGCCCAGATGAAGAAAACGTAGAATCAGCAGCGAAACAGCAGAACAGAGGAAGGGAAGTGGAGGCCAGATTGATAGCCAGGGATTGATATGGAGCACAGACTGTAAATGCCCCATCAAGAATAAGGTGTAAATATACCGCGTGCTCGCATCTCCGGAGCTCAAGCAGTCACCAACAATTGGTCTCCAGGCCAGAATACCGAACAGGGCTACTGCAAAGAGGGCTGTTATCGTGGCAGGAGACCCCATTCTTGTCAATCGCATGAATTGACTCCCTATTCGGCACAGTGAGATCCGTGCCGGTCATTTGACAGCATAGCGCAAGGACACTTTTCCTGGATCATCGGACACGACGCCAGGTCGATGAGACGCTCTCACGCTTTGACCAACCGCTTTCGGCGCCCACTATGAAATGTGACTAGATGAATGTAACGGTCGTCTTATGCACATGCAATCGGTGCTCGAGCCTTGCAACGGCGCTCGATAGTGTTGCAGCGCAGATTCTTCCTGGATCCGTCAGTTGGGAGGTTATTGTTGTTGACAATAACTCTACCGATCAAACCTCCAAGGTCACGGAGGGTTACTGTCGCAAGTATCCGGGTAGGTTCCTCTATGTGTTTGAACCCAAGCAGGGCCTCTCTCGAGCCCGTAATGCAGGAATTCGCGCTGCGCGCGGAGAGATAATCGCCTTTCTTGATGACGACGTGATCGCGGACCCAGGCTGGCTCAAGAACCTTGTCACACACTTGCACGATGGAAAATGGGCGGGTGCCGGAGGACGCATAGTGCCACCTCGAGATTTCACTCCGCCAGACTGGCTTACCGTGGGCGGGGAGATGGATCTGCTCGGGGCTCTTCTGCCTCTTTTCGATCTCGGAGAGCAGGCGGGTGAAATGAAAAGGCCTCCATATGGCACAAATATGGCTTTCCGGAAAGAGATGTTCGACAAATATGGCATGTTTCGGACCGACCTGGGGCGATGCGGAAACAGCTTGTTGATGGGCGAAGATACAGAATTTGGCAACCGCCTTATGCTGGCCGGTGATTGCCTTTGGTACGAACCTTTAGCTGTTGTCGAACACCCGGTGCCGGAAGAACGGCTCAGCAAGAAGTGGTTTCGTGCCTGGTGGTTAGGATTTGGACGTACTCGAATCCTGGAGCGCACTGCTCGTTCGCCCATTTTCGGAATTCCGTATCCATTCTTCAGTCTCGCAAACCTGGTAATGCGGTTTCTCCCAATGCGAACAGTGCGATGGGTATTCACATTGGACGTTCGAAAACGTTTTTACAACTACTGTCAGGTCTGGATGACCATAGGGGAAATTAAACAGACGTCTCGGATGCTGATTGAAAGAGTGAGCATGAACCGGCGAAGGCCCTCACAGTCAATAGGGCAGCCGTAGAGAGCGCCCATGCGAGCAAGGGCTATTGTCCAATCGGGATGCAAAATTGGAATCCGCCAGCCTTCTCTCCGTTCTGTCCCGATATGCGTAGCCTGGTCCCGATGCACAATCTCGAGTAATAAAGAGGAAGGAGAATCATGCGTGAAATGGGGGCTACGAGATTATGGCTTTGGCTGGTGTTGCTTGTGGTGGCCCCGCTCGAACTTTGGTGTACACCACGAAAGGTCGAGGAGACAGAATTACTTATCTCTGGTCATGATGCGATCAACACTTACAGAATTCCATCCATCATTTCCACGCGAAACGGAACTGTTCTGGTCTTCTGCGAAGGACGTCGAGACCGCCAAGAAGACGGATCGCCGACGGACATTGTACTCAAGCGGAGTCTTAGCAATCACGGCCCGAGCAAAATGAAGTGGCAGCCGATCCAGATTCTTCTCACCACCCGTGCTGGCGAGGCGTATATGAACCCAGTGCCGATTGTTGACGAGCGCGACGGCACCATTTTCTTGCTCGTGAATCCTTATACTCAGCCATACAAGGACGTTCCCGTTCATATCTGGCTCATGAAGAGCAGAGATGAAGGTGCTACTTGGTCGTCACCTACCGATATAACAATGGGCACAGGGCTGAAAGAACTCGGCCCAGGCATCGGCATTCAGATGAGAAACGGCAGGCTGGTCGCGCCAGTGTACGACGGAGTGATTTTCAGTGATGATCATGGAAAGACCTGGAAGTCAGGAGGAAAGATCCCCGACGTTTACAGTGAATCGCAGGTGGTGGAACTGGTCGATGGATCACTGCTGCTCAATGTCCGGCAGGGTGGGCATCGCGCAATTGGGATCAGCAGGGACGGCGGCCAGACATGGAGTAAGCCGGAGAACGATATGGCATTGAGTGATCCCACTGACTATCGGGGATGCCAGGCCAGTCTGATTCGCTATTCCCGAAAAGAGGGTGGCAAGTCGAAGAACTTTCTGCTGTTTTCCAACCCGTCAGATCCGAATCACCGCTTGAACATGACCGTGAGAATTAGCTACGACGAAGGCAGAACCTGGCCGGTAGCCAAGCGGATCAAGGAGGGGCCCGGAGGATACTCGAGCATGACCGTTCTCCCAGACGGCTCCATCGGAATGGTTTATGAGAGCGGTAGTTTCCGCACGATTTCTTTTGTTCGGTTCAAGCTGGAATGGATTACAGGCGGCCAGGAAAGCAGCCTCGATCACGAGACTCGGACGGGGAATTGAAGGTTTCCTGCACCTCAATCTTTCGTGGATTTCGCAACTCCCCTTAGACACTCCGAATCTGGCCTATTTGCGAATGAGGGTGGAGAACAACTCACGATCCGGCAAGCCTTCCATAAACATTGCGAAGAACTCTTCGAAGCGGGCCTGCATCTTGGGTTCGTCCCAATTGCTCGAGAAGCGCCGCACGAGCTCCGCGACGAATAGTTTGAAGAGCGCGGACACCTTGGGGTTGACGCAGAAGCAAGTCGCACAAGGTGAATTCTCCGGAATGCGGTTTTCAAGATGTTGCCGCCGGAGTTCCAAAACATTTTCGCAGTTGATCAGTTCCTGCGGAGTGCTATCGCGGATGTTCCCATAGGTGAGATCGCCCTGGTAGTCGCGACAGCAAGGGGTAGCGCGACCATCGTTGAGTATGTGGAGCGTCGAGGAAAACAGCATGTAGCATGGCGGCCAGGGCTGAATATGCTTCTTGAGAATGCTTCGCGTCAAAAAGTATCTGTTATCCGGGGAAAGCCCACTTACAAGGTTCAGATCGATCATATCCATGGGTACGTAGCGGCTCCAGAACTTCAAGTGGTGCCCCATCTCATGTTGGACATCCTGACTGACGATGGATCCGATCTTCACCCGGCTAAACGGCTTTGTCTTCTCGGTTCTCTCGCGGAACATCTCCATGTTTGTGATCAGGCGATCCCAACTTCCACCGAGACGAATCTTCTCGTAGGTTTCTTTCGACGCTCCGTCGATCGAGAATCGGAACTCCCAAACGATATCGGCGTAGTCGATGATCAGGTCCAGGTGCTTGTGGAGGATCAGCGCATTCGTCGATAGATGGATTTTCACGCCGTGCTTGCGGAGAAGTTCGAAGTATTGGGGAAGCTTGTTGTTCATGAGGGGCTCGCCAATGGTATGAAGAGCCGTATGCCCACCCCACTGGCCCCTTGTGTACTTCACCGCATGCTCAAAGAGTTCCAACTCCATGTTGAATTGGGGTCGCTGGGACAGGGATGTGTTGCACATGACGCAATTTATGTTGCAATTGCGATTGATCTCGATCTCCGCGATGTTTACATCCTCGACCTTTTGAAAGAGTTGGGGATCGTATACCTCGCTCACAATCTGATCGTACCGCTCCAGCAGTTTCTTTCGCTCATACCACGGCTTGATAACGGGCAGGCTTTTAACAGTAGTCTTTACCTTGATCGGGACGATCTGATTCAAGACGCTCATGTCCGAACCCTCCAACGCTTTATTAAGGACAACTCTAGACTGCCCTATTGGCTGCATACTACACGGACATCGTGGGATGAGACAGCGTGACATAGGTCACCACAGGGTTGATGACTTCTGTGGGACTCGGCCACCCCCGAAAGTCGTTAGCATCTTGATCGAACATCTGGAAGCAGAGGGCGCGCTCCTCGAACGAGCACAGCATTGCGTCGGCCAGCATGCCCTTTCGCGCGGGTAGGCTGCCCCTTTTGAGCCGAATGACTTGCCGGTGCCATTCCCACTTGCGGGCGTTTGCTACGATAGGCATCGACACCCAATTCGTTGTATCGATTGCCAGCAAGGCTACAAGAAAGAAATGAGCATGGTATTGAACTCGGGATGCAATGCCGTTGAGATGTACTCTCTGGAAGAGATATGAAAGTCGCCATCGTCGGCGGAGGAATTGTTGGGCTGGCCACTGCCTACCAACTCTTATTCCGATTCCCATCCACCCGGCTACTGCTTCTCGAGAAGGAGGCTGGGCCAGCACGCCACCAGACAGGCAATAACAGCGGCGTACTGCATTGCGGCCTCTACTACAAGCCCGGGTCACAAAAAGCAAAGCTGGCTGTGCAGGGAATCCGCCGAATGGTCGAGTTCTGCGAATCCCACGCCGTACCCCACGAGATCTGCGGCAAGCTCGTGGTTGCCACGGAACCCGAGGAAATCCCACGTCTCAACGCGCTCCTCGAACGCGGAACTGCGAACGGACTCCAGGGGCTGCAACTTCTGGATCGCGATCAGATTCGGGATTATGAACCCCATGCCGCAGGCGTTGCCGCGATCCGTGTACCAGAGGAGGGCATTGTCGACTTCAAGGCCGCCACGCAGGCGATGGCCGACCAAGTGCTCTTGCACGGCGGCGAAGTCCGTTACTCCTCCGAGGTCTTCAGGCTCCAGAACACCGGATCATGGCACATCTCCACAACCGGAGGAGACTTCGAAGCGGATTTCCTCATTAATTGTGCTGGACTTCAGTGCGATCGCGTCAGCAACATGGCGGGAAATCATGATGCCACGCGTATCGTGCCGTTTAGGGGTGAATACTACAAGCTCAAGCCTTCGGCGCAGCACCTCGTTCAGAACCTCATCTACCCGGTGCCCGATCCGAAGTTTCCCTTCCTCGGAGTCCACTTCACGCGTCTGATCCACGGCGGCATCGAGGCCGGTCCCAACGCCGTACTAGCTTTCGCACGCGAGGGCTACCGCCACACCGACTTCCGTCTGCACGACATGCTCGAGACCCTTACCTATCCAGGCTTCTGGCGCTTCCTTCGTCGGTATCCTTCGATGTGCTGGCACGAGTTTCACCGCTCCTTCAGCAAGGCACTCTTTTGCCGGTCTCTGCAGAGGCTGGTACCGGAACTTCAGCTCGATGATTTGATGGAAGGTGGCGCCGGCGTCCGCGCCCAGGCCCTTTCGCCTTCTGGTGAGCTCCTGCAGGATTTCTACTTCGTTCGGCAGGCGAAAGCTCTTCACGTGCTCAACGCGCCAAGCCCAGCCGCGACGGCCAGCCTGACTATCGCAGACGCAATAATCGATCACATAAGGGAAGCACTCAGCGCGTGAGAGCTAAATCCGCTTGACGCGCCGAGTGCCTATTCCTCATCACCGAATCTCGAGTCTTTCCTGCTTCTTATGGCACTGCGACCGAGATCGAATTTGAAGGAATGCTTTCAACTCCCTCGTTGTCTACGCTCTTTACGATGTAGTTATAAGTAACTCCGCCAGTGACCGTGCTATCGCCGTAGTTCGTCTGCGTGTCCGGTGACGAAAACACCAGCGCATAATTGGACGCGCCTGCCGGGGAGCGATACACGTGATACCCAACAACAGGATCCGATGTTGGCGGAGGCGCATCCCAGTTCAACTGAACTTCATGCTGCGTGGAAGGCTGCGCGGCGGCGGCATCGAGTTGAATCACGTCGGTCTGTGACATACCATCGGCCGTGGCTGTCAATGTAGCCTTTGCCGCGGCTGTCACCGCGGATGCGGTTGCGCTGAAGGTCGCGCTGGTTGAACCGGCGGCCACCGTTACTGAGGCCGGTGCTTGCAGAGCGGTACTGCTGCTCGATAGAGCGATTTCCGTTGGGTTGGTGGCGGCCGCGCTTAGATACACCGTGCATGAGTCCGTGGCTGGCCCCGTCAACGTTTGCGCCCCACAGGAAACCTTGCTCAACGTGGCCGCAGGCTGAGGGGCAGAGGACGCTACCGGGTAAAGAGTAATCTTGTCCGTTTTGGTGACGCTGCCCGCTTCCCCTGTAATCGTCACGCTTACTGTTTGGCTCACAGCTTCAGAAACCGCGGTGAATCCTGCGGTCTTTGCTCCTGCTGCAACCATCACCGCAGCCGGCACATTCAGCGCCGCATTACTGCTGGCGAGGGTCACAGTTGTGGCATTCATCGGCGCCGCGGTCAGATTGACTACGCACGTCATCGACTGAGCGCCCGTCATCGACTGTGTCCCACAGGAAATCGTGCTCAACGCTAAAGCGTTTGTGCCTAAGCTATGGCTTGCTCCGCCGCATCCAGCGAGAATCGTGACAATGCAGCCCGTCAGCAAAGCCAGGGTGAACTGTCCAACGCTTCTTTTTTTAGAAGTAAATTGAAGCAGGAAGGAGCCTGCAGATTCGAAGGAATTGTTTTTAATTTGACTGGCTTTGTGTTGCTTTAGCGGCTGTGCGGCAGATTCACGGCCGAATCCCGGCCGAAATTCAAACTCGGACATCTACTTCTCCTCGGCAGGCGCTTGATGCACCTTTTCTAAAGCTCCAATCACTTGCAATGTGTCTGCTGGCAGATAAAAAAGAATAATCAAGCCTGCCCAGCAAAGAACCGTGAACGGAAACTTGGTAAATGGATTACCTGAAGTAAAAATGAACTTCAGACGCTCAGTATTTCTCACTACTCCTTCTTTGCCGCGTTCCGACTCTTCCGTCACGCGCTCAAGGTATAGTTCTCCCCCGCGCGTGTCGTCGCTTAGCTGGTCGACACACGGAAACATCCTTCTGCTGATGAAGTCTTGTTCTTGCAGATCGCAGGAAAACTCCTGCCGGCGACCGGTGCGCGAAACAGTCCTTCGTGGCCCAAGTCAGGTGAGGCAATTCCAGAGCACACGGCTGCGAGACCGTTCGCTCAGTTTTTTTGGCCCGTTTATTGGTAATCTCTGCTCAATCTATTGCAAGAAGCTGACCAAAGTCCGTGCCGGAGGGTTACTTAAGTGTTAGCCAATAAATCGTTAAACTTCCGCCATTACGAGCCAAGTTTTTCACAAGGAAGGAAGTGCCGACGGCAGGTCAAGGTGTGTAAATGTTTCATAGCTGGGTATTATCTACAAGGTAAAGTGGGAAATTGAAACGTCAGTGCTCAACGCGCTGTTCGATCCAGAAGAATGCGCAAGGGCCGTATGACGTAGTACAGAGGCTCCAGGATCTTGGGTAGTTTCACGATCGCTCGATCGTGCTCACCGGGTCGCAAAAACGAAGGCGACAAGATCACTCGGGACCGATCGCGGAACCCAAGGATCTGAAGGTTGTATGGCATCCAACCTCCCGGCATCTTTCCCGGTTCTTCTACCAGATGCTCCTCAAGAAATTCCGTGAGATTTCTCATCCTCCGGTCGGCTTCAAAATCTCGCCGCACCTCTGGAGGAACTCTCGCGCTCGCAACTCTCCCTGCCAGCAAGACACCCAATGCGAGGCATTGCCACAATCCCACACGCTTTGCCTCACGCCGCACAGAATCCCAATCCAGTTCCGGCTCGCGCTCAATCAGCTTTGCCACGTCACAAATCCAAACTAGTCTCGACCACGCGTGTTTACTGCCGTGCATGCAAAGCATCAGCAGCCCTGTGACAGCATCAAAATTAGGCACATCGGCTCCGGCCAACTTAACCATTCTCCGCCTCGGCCATACCCAATCGATCCCGAGATTGTGTCTGTAGCGCGGCTGGGTCAGTTCGAGTCTCCAGCGCAATTCCACCACCATGCCGTCCTCGGGACGGTCAAAGTGATACTCGAAATAGTTGGCTGCTTCGGGATATCCGTCCTCAAGCACTTTCGTTTTAAGCTCGTATCCGCGCTCTTTCAGGATTTGTGTCGCCTGCAGCAAATCGCTAAATCTGATCAACACGTCTAGGTCGCCGGCGGGACGCGCAATTATGTCGCCGTAAGCAGAAGCTGCGAGCACCACGCCTTTGAAGGGCATTGCAGCGATTCCAGCCTTCTTAAAGGCCTTCAGAACCTCCAGCAGTTCAGCCGCATTCGCCAGGCAATGGAATGCATTGCTCTCGAATTCAATTCGAGCGATTTCCAATGCCTCTGCCGGAATAGCAGTTCGGTTCGCTACAAGCTCCAGATACAGGATCGGCAAAATGCCGTGCTGTAGCGCAGCATCGATGGTTTCCTTCCAATCGCTGATCTTTGTAGCCAGTTCAGCGACCGCAGGACCGCGGCGCTCCGCAGGCGGCCACACAACCGCCCGCAGCAGGTTAGTCGTATTGCGATCCAGAGCGTTCGTGCCCACGTTTCGCCGTCCATCCAGCTAGCTGATTTCCCCAGTCCATTGTTCCGCAATCGGCGTGATCCGTTTAAGCTCTTCTCACTTTCGTCAATTCCAAAGTTTTTGTATGTCCCCGGAAAGTACTAGGCAGCGGGTTACCTATTACACGGGCGGCATTACTTAAGAAGATCACAACACTGAAGTTAGTTGTATTGGTTCTTTGCGGAGGTCGCGTATTCTGCATCTGTAGTCGCAGAACGTGGAAGTACCCAGAAAAAGAGGAGAGGTCTTCATGCAGATTGAGCGCGTAAGTACAAACGATTTGGTTGTCAACCCCATGCCTGATGGTTCCCGCGTAATCCGTAATTCGAAAAATGAAACGGTATTCGCTCTGAACGCGACTGCCGGTGCCGCCTGGGATGCCTGCTCCTCTGCCACCACGATCACTGGTGTCGCCGAAGAGATGCGGCGTTCCTTTGATCCCAACGTTACAGACGAACTGGCAGAAGCTTGCATTCTTGAGTTTCAGGAGAAGAAATTGGTCAGTATTTCGGGATCAACTCAGAAGCACACTCGTCGTGCGGTTCTTGCCGGGTTAGGCGCCGTTGCGCTTCCACTAGTTGTTTCCCTCACGGTCGGAGAGCAGAAAGCACACGCTCTGCAAGCCAAGTCGACTGATCCGAGTTGGGGCCGTTCACCGCGCGCCAGTGTTCCCAAGGATCGCAAGAAGTTTGATTAGTAAGGCAGTCTGATTTCTAGGCCGCGTCTCATCCTGATTGAAAATTGAGCCATCGATTGGCTCTCTGCAACTTCTCCCAGATCCGCCGAACGTCTTTCCGTACCTGGGTTGCGGGGCGTTTGAGTAAGTAAGTAATAGCAAAGAAAATGGCGGCCAAGCATGGCCGCCATTTTCGCGTCTGCGTCGGTTACTCTTCTAACCATGACCTCCTGCGCCAACTTTGAGTTCGGCATCGACGCATTCGATTCCTGCATTCATGTTGAATGTGCCAACTCAGAAATCCGTGACGCGCTTGAGCGGTATCTATTCCCGCCGGTGCCTCGCAGGAAACCCACCCCGTCCTCCCCAGACATACACCTTCGCGTCGACAAAGTTGCCCAAGGTTTTCGTGTCCTGCTTAATCACGAGACTGTGGCATTGGCCCTCACCCTTCACGATGCAGTCCTTGCTGCCGTGAAGACGCTGGACGACGCAGTGGTCCATCGAATGAAAGTGTTTCGCGCGGTGCACGCGGGGGCGGTGCTTATCGGTGAAAGGGCTTTAGTCCTTCCCGGCTCCTCACATGCTGGGAAGTCTTCGCTTGTTGCGGAACTGCTCCGTCGAGGCGCATCCTGCTTCTCGGATGAATACGCTCTCATTGACAACGAGGGCTGCATCCATTCCTACCCACGTCCACTTCTGCTCCGCAATGGTCGTCCCCTGCAGTCGCTTGTCCTTCCTGAGGAGCTTAACGCGAGTTTCGCGACGCGTCCGGCGCCTATAGGCTGGATCCTCGCCCTCGGTTACGTCCAGGGCGAATCTTCATGGGACGTACGCGAGATGTCCCAGGGCGAGGCTGTCATGCTACTTCTACGTAACACGCCTCACGAAATGACACAGACTCCCGATATGGTTGACTTCTTCGTGCGTATTGCCGCCAACGCAGCCTGCTACGCAGGGCAACGCTGCGATGTCGCCGAAGCGGCAACCCGAATATTCGATCTGATTGGTCACAGATAGACGCGCCGCCCGGATCGAGCGGCGCGCATTTTCTATGGAATGGCAACGGTGGTTGTGTTGGACGGTGAGCTCTCTACTCCCGAGGAGTCCACACTCGTCACATAATAGGTGTAGCTCTGGCCAGCCTGCACACTTGTGTCTGTGTATGCCGTTTGCGTGTCCATGGAGCCCAATACCGCAAATGAAGTGCTGCCGACCGGTGCGCGATACACGTTGTATCCCGCAATTGGAACGCTGGATCCGCTCGGTGCATTCCAGTTCAAATCCACCTGGTGTGGATTTCCCGTACCGCTCAGGGGCACCGTGAGATTAGGATTCGTCGACGAGTTGCTGCTGATAGTCAATTGCCCGGTCGCGGCTCCAACGGCGGAGGGATCGAATGTCAGTGTCACTGTCATCGTCTGGCCGGGGTTCAAGGTTTCGGGCAGGCTCGGCGAAGAAGCTGAGAAACCGCTACCCGTCGCGGTGATGGACGTTACTGTTACAGCTGCTGTGCCGCTGGAAGTCAGTGTAACCGTCTGCGTGGTCGGAGTGTTTACCGCCGCTCCGCCAAACGAAATACTTGTCGCATTCAGGGTCAGCCCTGATGCTGCAGCGTTCAGTTGCAGCGAAACTGCCTTCGACGTGGTTCCGGTAGTTGCGGTCAGCGTTGCCGACTGTGCACTGGTAACTGAAGCTGCATTCGCCGTGAACGTTGCGCTCGCCGCGGTCGCTGGTACCGTAACAGAACTCGGAACCGTCACCGCGCTGCTGCTGCTGCTAAGGGACACGGTCACGCCGACGGTTGGAGCAGAACCCGACAGGCTCACCGTGCACGTATCCGCAAGCGATCCTGTAATTGAAGTACTACCGCAGTTCACCGCGCTCACGGTCGGCATCACGGTTGTTCCCGTGCCGCTCAGGCTCACGGCAGCCGTTGGCGCATTACTTGATATCGTTAGCTGCCCGGTCGCCGAACTCGCGGCTGTTGGATCGAACTGAACCGTCAACACCGTCGCCTGTCCCGGGTTCAGTGTGGCAGGAAAGCCTCCTCCCGAGACCGAGAACCCTGTCCCGGTAATTGAGTCTGAGTTGATTGTGACTGCAACGGTGCCGCTCGACGTCACTGTCACCGACTTCGACACCGCAGTACCTACTGAAACATTGCCAAAAGAAAGTGAAGTGGCGGTCAGGCTCAGGGTTGCCGACGCGGCATTCAGTTGCAGTGAAATTGCCTTTGAGCTGCTACCCGTCGTCGCAGTCAAAGTCACCGACTGCGTGCTGCTCACTGGAGTCACATTTGCTGTGAAGGCGGCACTCGTTGCACCCGACAAAACTGTCACCGAACTCGGCATCGAAACTGCGGAGTTACTGGCCCCAAGCCCTACGCTCAATCCACCTGCAGGCGCGGGCCCCGACAGGCTGACCGTACATGAATCAGCCATCGACCCAGTGATCGAAGTGGTGACGCAGGAGACTGAGCTCACGGTTGGCGTTCCCGTCGCACCCGTACCGCTAAGACTTAGCGTCTGTGATGACACATTGCTCGAGATCGTTAGCTGTCCGGTCATTGAATTCGCTGTGGTCGGATCGAACTGGACCGTCAGCACACTGGACTGTCCGGGATTCAGAGTGACAGGTAGAGTCCCTTTCGAAACTGAGAAGCCGGTTCCAGTAATCCCAACTGAGTTGATGGTTGCGGCTGCGGTGCCAGTTGAGGTCACGGTCACGGGCTTCGTAACCGCAGCACCCACTGCTACGTTGCCAAACGACAGCGACGTGGTGCTGAGGCTCAATGCCGGCGTGGCGGCGTTCAATTGCATCGCGAAGCTCTGCGATGAAGAGTTCGCGCTGGCCACGATAGTTGCTTTTTGCGCGGTGCTCACGGAGGCCACATTCGCCGTGAAAGACGTTGTGGAGGCCCCGGAACCCACTGTTAAGCTGGCGGGCACTGTTACCGCACTGTCGCTGCTGGTCACAGATATGACCAAGCCGCTTGACGGAGCTGCGGAACTCAGCGACACCGTGCACGCCGTGGTACCCGCACCTGTGAAAGCGCTGTTGCCGCATGAAAGCGCGCTGATAGAAGCTGCCAACGGCGACGCCGGTCCGCCTAGGTTGATGGACGTTGTCTTCGAGATAGTTCCATGAGTCGCTGTGAGCGTTACGGTCTGCGCGGTGGTGACACTCGATACGTTAGCCGAAAAGCTAGTGCTTGCCGCGCCTGCGGGCACCGATACCGAAACCGGCACGGTCACCGCAGCGCTGCTGCTCGTAACGGCCACAGCCAAACCACCGCTCGGAGCCGGCGTAGTCAAGGTTACATTGCAGGTATCTGATCCTGCCACAGTCATCGATGAACTCGCGCAGCTCAATCCCGCCAGAGAAATTCCCGAAGAGGTGGCATGGCCATTTCCATGCAGCATGACCGTGCCGGCCATATTTCCTTTCGAGCTGACCGCGCTGACGCTGAGTTGCCCCGTCGTGTCTGTGGCCGACCCTGGATCGAAGCCAACCTGTATCGTCATACTTGAGCCGGCGGCGAGCGTGGCCGGTAGCACCCCCGCTTTTGCCGTGAATGCGCTGGTTGAGGTGCTTAACTGAGCAACCTGTACCGGAGAGGTTCCCGGGTTTGTAACCGACACAGTCTGGTACAGAGATGTGCCCACGTTCACGTCTCCGAAATCGATCACTGATGGATTAACCACCAGGCCGGGCGCGCTTGCCGGTGACAACGCGGAGTTCCCGCCACAGCCTGAGAGCATTAATGTAGATGCCAACGCGGCCATTCCGAGTGCGCTGACGCGGGCCGCCGTTCGCCCGTTGGAACTCTGCATCTTATGTGAAATTTTCGGCAGAACCGCCGCGATCTTCTCGTCAACTGTAAAAGACAAAATAGAACGGAATCTAAACATCGGCATCACCTTTGCCAGGGGAGTCTGGCGTTCAAGTCAGCCAATGCGGACAGCCCGTTCGTCGTGGAACGAGGATTGCTTTACCTGCTGCCGCCTTGGTTTGACTGTCAGCAGGATCGCTTCTGGGAAGGGGTAGGTACAGGTGACGATAGTCACGAATGTGGTATAGAGTAGTTACCTTTGTACTACATATGCAACCTGTTGCACCATTTGTGTTTGAATCGGGGGACTAACTCTAATGTGTTAGACAAAGAAACGCGAAAATGCCGCTGTTTCGATAGGTCTACGGTGACTAGTAATGTGCAAGTTGATTACCGGCTCAATCAGCCGAGTTGGCAGTGGAGATTTCAGGCTCTCCGGCGGGATGCCGCACCTGACGAGGCAGAATCAATACTCCCGGATGATTCCAGACGAAGGATTGCCCGATCCAGGTATGCTGGGGTTCAGTCTGAATTGAATTCCTCTGGGAATAGGTCCGTCGAGACTCAGCAAAGGCGGGTCTACCGGCGCCGAGGGGCACACAGTCCTTGTCGGGAAGAAAAATGGAAGCAAGGGGCGAGTCGCTTCATCCATCAAGCGACTTCGATTGATTGCATTGTCACGCTTGAGACTCGGAAGATGCGACCTTCTGGCTGCCCCCGTTCTGATGAACCGGAACTTGGATTGTAGTTTGCTGGAAGAGCCACTCTGTGTCGCAGCCAAGCACCTGGGCGATCTGCTCTTGCATCTGCTTCCCCGGTACACGGACACCATTGATAATGCGGCTAAGATAAGCCTCATCAATGCCCACAAGCCTTGCCAGTCGATTTTGACGCATGCCGGTCGTGTACACCCGGAGCTTCAGATTCGGATAAATGCTTCGTTCTTTCATTGCGACGTGACTTGTATCGTTATTTGCAATCTGGGGAATTGGCGCCTTTGACTCAATCATCACTTTTACTCCCGCTGCTTCGAACAATGCAGACCTTGAAAGTAGGGCACGAAGCAAGAAGTTGACAGACCATTTGGTAATTGAGTCTGACTTTTGTAGTAATGCCTGCCACAGTTACTCAGTCGGTGCAGGCAATCTGATGTTGACGTCATGATCAGTCGAGGTCATTTTTTTCAACTAAGTCTGTTTCGGCGCGACCGCTCCCGTTGATCTCCGGCTCCAAGAGCGCCAAGATCGGGATGGACCGCTGAAGGGCAACAAGAGCAGTACCTGTGGCATCCCACGCAGAGCAAGACCCAACCCAAACAAGGGAGATTCGCGATGAGCGTCGACACTATCGAGAAGCTATTCATAGAGGAATTGAAGGACCTTTACTCTGCCGAAAACCAGATCACCAAGGCGTTGCCAAAGATGGCGAAAGCCGCAAGCTCAAATGACCTGAAGAAGGCATTCGAGAGCCATCTGCGGGAGACCGAAGGCCAGATCGCGCGACTGGAGCAAATCTGCAAAATTCTTGGAACCAATCCTAAGGGGAAGTCGTGCGAGGGGATGAAAGGTGTGCTCAGCGAGGGCTCTTCCATGCTGCACGAAATAGGAGAAGGGGATGTTCGAGACGCGGCCCTTATCTCAGCTGCTCAGCGCGTTGAGCACTATGAGATGGCCGCCTACGGCACTGTGCGCACTTATGCGGAACTGCTAGGCCAGCCGCAGGCGGCAAAGCTCCTTGACGAAACCTTGGAAGAAGAAAGAGCTGCGGATCAGAAACTCACCTCGATTGCGCAAAAGGTGAACGTGAAAGCTCATCAAAACGCATAATCAACTACGCGGGTCCGGGGTATCTCGAACCCGCGTAAATTCCTGACAAATTGATATAATGCTAGTGTGACTACAACTGCGCTTGATTCCGTCCCCAATCGCGCTCACAGCGAGAGTTCTTCCGATCAGAAGCGGGTTCTTCTGCTTAAGCCGCGCGGCTTTTGCGCGGGGGTCGTCCGCGCTATAGACATCGTAAAGATTGCTCTGGAAACGTTTGGCGCGCCGATTTATGTTCGTCGCGAGATCGTCCACAACCGGTATGTTGTGAACGAGTTGGCGGAGAAGGGTGCGATTTTCGTCCATGAAATCGATGACGTGCCCGATGGGCATCGGGTAATTTATTCGGCACACGGCGTTTCGCCTGCTGTGCGCGAGCGCAGCAAAGGGCGAGGCCTCAAGGTCATCGACGCGACCTGCCCGCTCGTCACAAAGGTTCACATCGAGGCAGTGAAGTTCGCCAGGCAAGGGTATTCGCTGGTGCTGATCGGGCATCGCGACCATGACGAAATTGAGGGCACGCTGGGAGAGGCTCCCGACGTAACGCAAGTCGTTTCGAATGTGGCGGAAGTTGCTGCACTTGAGGTTCCCGATCCAGATCGCGTGGCATATCTGACGCAGACTACGCTTTCTCTTGACGAGGCGAGAGACATTATCCACGCATTGAAAGAGAAGTTTCCAAATATTGCCGGTCCACACTCGCAGGACATTTGCTACGCCACAGAAAACCGTCAGGTGGCCGTGCGCAACGTGGCTCACAATGCGGACCTGGTGCTAGTGGTGGGTTCCACCAACAGTTCCAACTCCAACCGACTTGTCGAGGTTTCGCGCAATCTTGGGACTATCGGGTATCTGATTGATAACTCCCAGGCTATCGACCCAAAATGGCTTCAGGGCGTGTCGACTGTGGCTGTGACAGCCGGAGCGTCGGCTCCGGAGGTACTGGTCGAGGATGTCGTCAATTATTTGCGTCAAAACGGCTACTCGAGCGTCGAAGAGATTGAGGTAATGCCGGAGAATGTGCGGTTTGGGCTACCTCCGGAGATTGTTCAGGCCATTGGGGGGCCCGGGGGCACGCAGTCGGTTCCGGTTCGCTGAGTCGAGATGTGGTTCGCCGAGGATTCAAAGCGTCCTTGAGGGTGGCGATCATGGGCTGGTTTGTGGACGGGCCTCTGCAGGGCAAATAATGGCGCTGCCCATGGCTCGGAAATCCGGGTATTTTGAGATCATCGAGGGCCGTATATCGCAATGAGTATCCAGAAAGCTCAGACAAAATCCGCAGCGCCAAGGTTTGGCCGCATGGATGCGGCTCTTGCGGATGTTGAATCGGCCATCCATCGTTCCAGTGCCTACCTGCTTTCACTGCAGCATCCGGAGGGTTACTGGAGTGGCGAACTTGAAGCCGATTCGATGCTCGAAGCCGACTACATTTTTCTACATACGCTTCTTGAATCGGGTGATCCCGAGCGCCTCAAGCGCGCCTGCGCGGAGATGATGCGCTACCAAAAAGAGGACGGCAGTTGGAGTCTCTATCCGGGTGGTCCTGGCAACGTGTCGCTCTCGGTGAAGTGCTATTTCTCAGCCAAGCTGATGGACATTCCGGCTACCGATCCGCGCCTGGCGAAGTGTCGCGAGTGGATTCTTGCGCATGGTGGCGTGACGGAGTGCAACACATTCACCAAGATGTACCTTTGTGCTCTTGGGCAATACGATTACGACGCCGTCCCTGCGATTCCGCCGGAGATTGTTCTTTTCCCAAACTGGTTCTACTTCAATATTTACGAAATTTCTGCGTGGTCGCGCTCGATTCTTGTCCCGCTGGCTATTATCTATGCCAAGAAGCCATACAAGAAGATTCCACCGGAGCACAGCATCGATGAGCTGTTCGTAGGGGGCCGGGTAAATTCGAACCTGCGCCTGCATTGGGATTCGAAGAAGTTGATTTCATGGCGCAACTTTTTTATCGTGATCGATCGTGTTACGCATTGGTTCGAGGCTGTACACATACGTCCTCTGCGCAAACTGGCGCTGAAGAAAGCTGAGAAGTGGATGCTGGAGCGACTGGAAATGTCGGACGGCCTTGGCGCCATCTATCCAGCTATGCTGAATGCGATTCTTGCTCTGCGGTGTCTGGGCTACTCCGAAGATGATCCGCAGGTGATTCGTGCGCGCGACGAGTTTGAAAAGCTTGGCATCGAAGAGCCTGCGAACGATGTGATGGCGGAGCCGACGTTCCGTATGCAACCCTGCGTTTCGCCGGTGTGGGACACGGCGCAGGCACTTTACGCGCTGGGTGAGGCGGGCGTGTCGCGCACCGATCCGCGGATGCTCAAGGCTGCAGACTGGCTTCTTTCGAAGGAAGTTCGACAGAAGGGCGACTGGGCCGTGAAGGTTCCGAAAACTGAGCCGGGCGGCTGGTACTTCGAGTTCAATAACGAGTTCTACCCCGACACCGACGACACGGCGCAAGTGCTACTCGGGCTTAGCAAGGTTGACAATCCACGTGAGCGCTATCAGCACCAGGTTGAACAGCGCGCGATTGAATGGGAATTTGCCATGCAGTGCCGCAACGGCGGATGGGGCAGCTTCGACAAAGACAATACCAAGATGATCTTCCAGTACATCCCGTTTGCCGATCACAACGCGATGCTAGATCCCCCGACTGTGGATATTACGGGGCGCATGCTCGAGATGCTGGCTTGCTATGGCTACACGCGCAAAGACAGACGCGTGGAAAAAGCTATCAAGTTCATCCTCAGCGAGCAGGAGCCGGATGGAAGTTGGTTCGGACGCTGGGGCGTTAACTACATCTACGGTACGTTCCTAGTACTGCGCGGACTGGATGCCATTGGGTTCGAGCACAACGAGCCTCAAGTACAGCAGGCAGCGGAATGGATCCGCATGGTGCAGAACGCGGACGGCGGGTGGGGCGAAACCTGCGGCAGCTACGACAATCCCAACCTGCGCGGCGAGGGACCCAGCACACCATCCCAGACCGCGTGGGCGCTCCTCGCCTTGCTTGCAGCGGGCGACGATCGATCCGATTCCATCGCTAAAGGGGTGCGCTGGTTGTTGCAACGCCAACTTCGTGACGGCAGTTGGGATGAGTCGATGGGGGATGGAAAACAGCGTGAGGGCATCATCACGGGAACGGGCTTTCCGAAGGTTTTTTATCTCGCATACACGATGTACCGGCAGTACTTCCCGCTCATGGCGCTTACCAGCTATGTGCGAGCGATTGAAAGGGCTTCATAACGCCGAGAGTTTGTTTCTGGAGTCATTTCAGTTGTGCTGCTGGCTGCATAGAGACAAAAGAAGAGATTGAACGGGGCTACCGCCCCTGAGGGATAAATATCAATGGCTGTTCCGATTTCACAAATGTGGACGGTTGCCACCTACGTACTGAAGAAGCGATTCAGCGGTACTGATCGTTACCCGCTCGTGCTCATGCTCGAGCCGCTGTTCCGCTGCAACCTGGCCTGCGCCGGGTGCGGCAAGGTGCAATATCCGCCTCACATCTTGAAGAAGCAGCTTACGCCTGAGGAGTGTTTCGCCGCCGTAGAGGAGTGCGGCGTGCCGATGGTGGCGATTCCAGGGGGGGAGCCGCTGCTTCATCCGCAGATCGTCGATATCGTCAATGGCCTTGTTGCGCGCAAGAAGTATGTTTATATGTGCACGAATGCCCTTGAACTCAAGAAACGGCTTCACGAATTCACGCCCTCGAAGTACCTGACATTTTCAGTTCACCTCGATGGCCAGCGCGATCATCACGACATGTCTGTATGCCGTGAGGGCGGATATGACATCGCCGTGGAGGGAATCAAGGAAGCAGTCAAGCGCGGCTTCCGCGTCACTCCCAATTCCACGTTCTTCGATGGAACGGACCCCAACAGTGTCCGCGCCCATTTTGACGAAATGATGGCGATTGGAGTTGAAGGCATCGTGCTTTCGCCTGGATACAGCTACGACAAGGCGCCTGACCAGACTCACTTCCTTGGGCGTGCGCGGGTGCGCAAACTCTTCCGCGCCATCCTGTCGAACCGCAAGAAGTCGTGGAAGTTCAATATGTCGCCACTGTTTCTTGAGTTCCTGATGGGCGACCGCAACTACGATTGCACACCATGGGGCTCGCCTGCTTACAACATCTTTGGCTGGCAGAAGCCTTGCTATCTGCTGCAGGATGGATACGCCGACAGCTTCAAGGAACTGATGGAGACTACCAAGTGGGAAGAGTACGGTGTCGGCAGCGGCAATCCCAAATGCGCGAACTGCATGGTGAGCTGTGGATACGAGCCGACAGCGGTGCTCGACGGTTTCCTGACGCTCAGCGGATTCTGGGGCATGGTTAAAGGAACATTCAGCAGCTATAAAAGCAAGCACGCTCTCAAGCAGCTCAACGAGTGGGATACGCATGCGCACGCACCCCTTGTGCAGATCGAGAAATCTGTACCCACCCTCGAGGAGACAAACGCATGAGCGCTGAAGTGCTGAAATATACACGCGAAGAGATTGAGACGCTCGAGATTGCTCCGGGAGTAGTGCACGAGAATCTTGAGGGCTGGATTCCGCAGCTTGCCAGTGAAGGCGATCTGCGCAATGCGCTCGAAAAGGCCTTCGACTACCGCGGCGACGTAACCATCACAACGAAGGGCGGAGAGCGCATTGAAGCCTACATCTTCAATCGCTCGACCGGGGCCACCCTGGCAGATTCGTACGTGCAGTATTTTTCGCCGAAGTCGCCGGAAAAGCTGAAGCTTGCCTATCGCGATGTAGCGCGCCTGGAGTTCAGTGGCAAAGACCGTGCGGCGGGCAAGCACTGGGAAGATTGGCTCAAGGCATATAACGAACGCAAATCCGCCGGCGAAAAGAACATCGCCCTACACCCGGAAATCCTCGAGTAGCAACCCTCGTGGTTTAGGGCACTCAATTATCCCAGTCGCTCGCGACTGGGATTTCGTTTTTGTGGCAAGTCATGTAATTACCCATTCGCGTTCTCCTAGACGGTCCGCTGCTGGGCAACAATCTTTCTGGATTACTTTGGAGTATTAGGACAGCAAAAATGAAACATATTTATATTCAGGGCGTTGTATACAATAAGCCATATTTGAGATTAAGAAATTGGTCCTGTTTTCGCTAAGCATGCGGTTACTGATGTACAACCTTGGAGTTACGATATCATCCCCAAAAGGGGAGGTCACGCTGTTCCGTCGGAGTGCGAACATACGGGAAGGTCACGGAAACCATGTCAGCAGTCTTTGCGATTGATGATTTTGCCAGTGAGCAGCACCAAAAGCCGATGCCGGATGCAGGCCCGGCAAATCGCCCCAATTCACTCTCAGAGATTGACGTGCGCGCAGGCATTCTTGAGGATCTTGCGCTCAAGACCCTATACGCCTCCGGGTCTCTCTCGGTCTTAAGTCTGTCGGATAAGCTTTGCGTCAGTTATGGAGTTGGAAATGAGCTGTTTTTGGCTCTCCGTTCCAGCCGTTGCTGCCAAGTGATGGGTATGGTCGGCACGGTCCCTCAGATCGCCATCACATCCGAAGGCAAAGCAAGGGCAGTCGATCTCTTTTCACAGTGTCATTACGTTGGAGCTGCTCCGGTTTCATTTGAGAGCTATTCGCGGCAGGTTCGGCTGCAAAGCGCCACCAAGAAGGACGTACACCTGGCCGAGGTGCAGGCGGCTTTTTCCCACATGGTTCTGGAGAAGGAGACGCTACGCCAACTCGGAACAGCAATCAACTCCGGCAGTTCTCTCTTCCTTTACGGACCTCCCGGAACGGGCAAAACCACAATTGCCGAGGTTGTTTCCGCGGTACTCGCGGAGGATGATGTGTGGATTCCACAGGCCGTGGAGGTTGACGGGCAGATCATCACGATCTTCGACCAGACGGTGCACAAGAGGGTGACCAACTCCGAAGCCCGCAACTGCGATGCACGCTGGGTGCACTGCCATCGTCCGGCTGTTCTCGTTGGCGGCGAACTTGGCCCGGAAATGCTCGACTTGCAGTTCAATCCGATATCAAAATTCTATGTGGGGCCGGTGCAGTTAAAGGCGAACAATGGAGTTTTGATCATCGACGATTTCGGCCGGCAGAAGATGAGGCCTGAGGAGATTCTGAATCGCTGGATCGTGCCTCTTGATCGAAAGATGGACTTTTTATCGATGTCCGGCGGCAAAAAGCTCGAGGTGCCTTTCGAAATGCTGGTCATCTTTGCTTCGAATTTTGATCCTGCCGAGTTGGTCGATCCGGCTTTCATCCGGAGGATCAAAACAAAGATCAAGATAGGTGCGGTATCGGAAGAGCAGTTCTTCGATATTTTCTGCCAGATCGCGGACAAGAAGGGCGTGCCCTTTGATCCAAGTATTCCGCAACGCCTCGTCGACTACATTCAGCAAAAGTTGAAGCAAGAACTCAGAGCCTGTTATCCGACCGACATCGTTGATCAGGTATGCTGGGCGGCTCGTTTCGACGGCAAAGAGCCGTATATCGATCGTCCGGCACTGGACCAGGCGATCCGAGCTTACTTCACACAGGGGCCGGGTGATTCAATTGCGTCGGTTGCCTGATCCGGACGTACTGAATAGATCGTGCCGAGTGACTTGGAAGTGCTCATCGGAGAATCAGTCGCCGCTGCGGAACTTCGCAGTCCCATTTGCTTCCAGAAGCCAAAAAGGATTCCAAGCAATCTCCCAAGCGAATCCATCGGGGTCGGTGAAGCATCCGGAATACCCGCCTCACGGGGCGTCTTTCGCAGGTTTCAGGATTTTCGCTCCAGCAGATGCGGCGCACTCTAGCAGCGGATCCACTTCGCTTTTTTAGTCGCACATTGTGACTCAGGGCCATCGCAGCGCTTCCAACGCTTCTTTGGTCTAACTTAAAGTCGGCCGCGAACTCATCGCGGCGATACAACGCGAAGACAATGCCGCCAATTTGGAAGAAAGCAATGTCACTGTTTTCGAAGACGGGTTCCCAGCCCATTCCTTCGCGATAGAACTTCTTCGAAGCCGCGAGATCCCGCACTCCTAGCGTCACTGCGCTGATTCGCTGTTCACAAAGGTTTCTCCTATGGCTCGGTGTAGTAGTAGATCGTCGTACGGACGTTGAGGGCCGGCCTGTTCACCTTCACCTCCAGCGATCGTAATTCGACGCCGTTTTGAGCGGGTGCGGAGTTGAAGGAGAGGGCATAATACCAGTCGGCGTCATCGAGGAATTTGCCCAGATCGGCAACGACGTCGCTGCTTGAGGCGATGACTTGGCCACCGGTCTGCCGCGCCAGAACTGGCAGTGCAAGGCTGTCGGGGCGGGCACTCTCAGGCGATGCGGCGCCTGCCGTTGGCGGAGGTGGAACCATGCTTGCCTTTTCGTCTTCGTGCGTAGGGTCGCGCGGCGCGATAACGTCGAGCGTGACCTGGGAGGCGCGCAGATCATGCAGCACGGTTACGATCTCATCGAAATAGTTCTTCCGCGCCTTCTGCGTCATCTCTTGAAACTCCGCGACCGTTGCAAGCGGCCATCCTGGCCCGAACCAGATGAGAATCGTGCGTCCGCCAAGGCTGACCTGCTGCTCTGCAATGCCGTCAAGTGCAGCAATCGAGTCTTTGAAGTGGATCTGTTGGCAGTTGGCTGCGTTTGCGCCGTCTGATTCAACGCTGCCATCGCCAGCTGCACGGGTATCGCCGCCTTTAGCGACTTTTACCACTTCGGTGTCGGCGGGTGCGCACGCATTGGAATGGACGTTCTTGGTGATGCTTACGAAGGCACGGCCTATCGTGTTGCGGTCCGTCGTTGGTCCAGTCGCCTTCAAATGGCCGTTGAACCAGAGGACAAACGAGGTCGGATAGGGAAGCGGTCCATGGCTCCGGGCAAGATACTTGAAGATACCGTCTTTCTCCGCTTCGAGTTCAGATGTAGTGCTGTTGACGGCGTCGAGAACAAAGACGACTTCGGTGGCGTCGTTCAATGCCTCGCCATCGATGGCGTGAAACGCTGCGAGTTTGCGGGGTTGGTGATTATCGAAGAGTGCAAAATCCCTGGCGCCGAGATCGGTTACAGGTTTGCCGGCCTCGTCGGTGACCTGCACATTGAGCGTGATGCGCCGTGACGCCATGTATTCGCGGTCGCGCTCTTCCTTCGAGCGGGTCTTGAGCGTTGGATTCTGGGCGACGGCTGAAACGAGTGCCGTCAATAAGAGGAGGCACACGCATACGCCTGGAAGCAATGGAACGCGCAGCATAATTCGTTCAACCCTCATGGGCATACGATACTCGGACGTTTGCGGGTTTTGACGGGTAGCTTGCATTTAAGGGAGTCCAAATGCAGGCGAATCGAAGATCTCCAGTACATTGCACCATAGCATGTGCAATCTGCGATGGCTTGAAAGTCTCCAAGTGCTTGAATCCAATTATGCCGCCACCGAAAAGTCGAAAAAGCGATCAATCCCGATTTTTCAAACCAGGCCGGAGGAGGCTCCTTGCCCGTCGGCAGATTGCATGCAAAACATCCCCTCGAGGCATAATCGCCACTATGATAGAACCACGCACCGGGCGCGGACGGAGAGGCTGATGGCGCTTCTACAATTCAGAGTCGATCCAGTGGTGGTGGAAGAAATCCTCATTGGCACGATAGGTGCAATTGCGTCTGTGGTCGGTGCAATGTTAGTGCTCAAATCTTCCCCTCAAGTCCGAAGCGGTCCAACGAATCCAGAGCAACGAGCGATTTCGATTTTAGCCAGAGGGTTGTCGATAGTTGTGGCTGCCCAGAACAGAATGACCGATCCTCTGAATCTGCGATTCACTCTCTCCGACCCCGCCGTCACATTGCTTCGAATCGAGATTGCCAACCAGCTGGACAAAGGAATAGGGAACTCCCTGTGTGTGAAAGAATCTCCCAAAACTTTTGTCGCGACAGTAGAACCAAAGGTCGTCCTGCGCTGGTATAACGCCAACCCATACTGGGACGGAGAGACAAAGCAGCTTCCAATCCGAGTGTCTCTTATGACGAACGGTCAGGCGGAGAGCAGAACGATCTGGGTCAGAATGAGCCCACGCAGCGTGTCGGGTCCACGATTCCGTGATGACCGTGATTTTTCCTGGTTCCTGGAAGGCCCGTGCTCAAGAAGCCTTCCATCCCTATCGCAAATGCCGAGTGGCATGCGCATCAAGAGACCGTAAAATACGACCGGCCTGGAATGACCAGCTTGTTTGGGTTGAGTCCAGAAGAACCAGTTGCAGAATCCTCGACTCACCACTGCGTTCGTTATAACAGTTCGATTGAGACGGATAGATGCGTGCCTCAACCACTGATCACTTATGGCTGTGTGCGGTTTGCGCCGATGAGAGCTGTGTTTATCCGAAGAGAGCGTTGATGACGTGGTTCACTGCGAAGGCGGCGCCGTAGGCCAGCACCAGCATATAGGCGAATTGGATGGCTGGCCACTTCCAGCTGTTGGTTTCGCGGCGAACCACAGCCATGGTCGAGGTGCACTGCATGGCGAAGGCGAAGAAGATCATCAGGGCCACCGCTCCGCCGAGCTTCATATCGGTGTGCAGTGCTGCCTGAAGGTGCATACTCTGGGTTTCAGGATCGGCACCGTAAAGCGTGCCCATCGTGGAGACCATGACTTCGCGGGCCAGCACGCTTGAGATCAGTCCGATGCCGACTTTCCAGTTGAAGCCGAGCGGAGCGATGAAGGGCTCGATGAAGTGTCCTAGTTTGCCGACGACGCTGTCGGCGAGTTCAGGCGCGGTGTAGTGGCCGTTGGCCATTGGCACGGGGGGAATGTGCGCGAGCAGCCACAGAGCTAGTGTTACGCAGAGAATAACCGTACCTGCCTGGCGGAGGAAGACGCGTGCGCGGTCGACAAGGCGCATGGCCAATGAGCGAAGGGTGGGCATGCGGTACTGCGGTAATTCGAGAATGAAAGGCGCTTCGCTGGACTTGAGGATCGAGCTCTTGAGCAGGCGCGCAGTGGTCATCGCTGCGACGAAGCCGGCGAGATAGAGGCCGAGCATGACGATTGTGCGAAGGCCCAGGAATCCGTGAAGGAACATGATGTTGGGAATGAACGCCGCAATCAACAGCATGTAGACGGGCAGGCGCGCAGAACACGTCATGAATGGTGTGACAAGAATGGTGGCGAGACGGTCGCGCTTGTTTTCGATAGTGCGGGTGGCCATGATGGCTGGCACCGCGCAGGCATAGGCCGAGAGCAGAGGGATAAATGCCTTTCCGTTGAGGCCGATGGTGCGCATGACGCGATCGGCGATGAGTGCGGCTCGCGCGAGATAGCCGGAGTCCTCGAGAACGCCAATGAAAAGAAAGAGGAGCAGAATCTGCGGCAGGAAGACAAGGACGGACGAGATGCCCTTCCACGCGCCATCGAGAAGGAGCGATTGCAGCCAGCCGGCAGGCAGCAGGGGACGGGCAAGCGATCCCATCTTTGCGAGAATGTCGCCGAAGCCATCGCTGAGGGGCTGGCCGATGGAGAAGACGACTTCAAAGACGCCAATGACAACGACCAGAAAGAGCAGCGGGCCCCAGATCCGATGGAGCAGGACGCTGTCGAGTTTACGGCTGTTTTCTGCAGATAGAGGCGCTTGATATCCGGTATTGCGGCTCACCTGCGCAGCCCAGGTGTGTGTACTTGCCGCGTTGCCGAGCACAGGAAGCGAGAGCGGCTGCTGTGCGGCTTGGGGGGAAGCGTGCTGATTAAGGAAGAGCGGAACAGCATCTAGTCCACTACCATGCACCGCGCTGATGAGGGCAACGGGCGCGCCAAGTTCCTTAGCGAGCCGGAGCGGATCGATGAGACCGCCGCGCGATTCCATGAGGTCACTCATGTTGAGCAGAACGAGCGTCGGAAGCCCCAGGGCGAGCACCGGAGCGGCGAGCATCAACTGGCGTGTCAGGTGAAGGGAATCGAGAACCAGGAGCACGGCATCGGGCTTGGGTGTACCGGGCATCTTGCCCTTGAGCACATCGACGGCGACGCGGGCATCTTCGGAGTAGGGAGTGAGCGAATAAACGCCGGGGAGATCGATCAAGGTGAGATCGTCGCGGCCAACGCCGGCCATCAGCCCGGAACGCTGCTCAACGGTTACGCCAGGATAGTTGGCGACTTTCTGGCGCAAGCCGGTAAGGCGATTAAAGAGAGTGGATTTTCCAGAGTTTGGGGGGCCGATAAGCACAACTGTGCTGAGACCCCCAGTGGCAGGACCTGGAGGCGCTGCAAACGCCGGGGTCTCGCAGCAGGCATTCATCTGATGGCCCCGACAAATTCGTGAATTTCAGAGTGGCTATTGGGCTGAGACTTGGCGGCGATCTTCTCAAGCTCCGCATCAATCTCGTGCTGAGGCGTGTCGCTTGCGGCGCGGACGCGGATGGCGTCGGCCGTTTCGCGGCGAAGAGCAATCTGCATTCCGTCGATGCCATACACCGTGGGATCGCCAGCTGGTGCGCGCCGCAAAACAGTGACGAGGGCATCAGGCACGAAGCCCATGTGCATCAGGTAATTTTGCACAGAGTCAGGAAGATCAAGGGCGATTAGTGTCCCCGTTTCTCCTATGCGCAAATCCGTCAGCACACTCACTTGCGGAACTCCTGTGGGTAGCCGGGTGGCAGCACCCCAAAACTACGACCAGAATGGTCTGAGTTCAGTATACGACCATTTTGGTCGGGATCGCAAATGCTAGTCGGGATTAGGTCTCCCGGATGGAACATCATTCTCCGACCCCCTACAGCTCCTGAGCGCCTTTTAAGGGTGATTGTGGGGCGCCAACTCCCGGTTGCCCTATCGACCCCTTCAGATCCCACTTCATTCCCTGCTGGATTTGTAGCTATTCTTATCCGTGGAAGCCGCTCGAAGATGTGATTTAGGTCACTTGATAGGCGCGAAATCGGAGCGGGTCCAGGGGCGTCTCAGGAGGGGAATGATATGAAGGCGAGGGAGTTCCGCGCATCGGTAAATCAGCAGATTCCGCCGGAGGGTTTGACGGCACCCTTGGCTGCTCTGTGGTGGGATGCGAAAGGCGAATGGGCGCAGGCGCATGGTCTGGTGGACGAGCTCGAGACCAGGGATGGCATGGCGGTTCACGCCTATTTGCACCGCAAGGAGGGCTCGCTTTCTAACGCTGATTACTGGTATGAGCGGGCGGGGCGAGAATTTCATCGGCCTGAACTTGAGGATGAGTGGGAGGCGCTGGTGACGGGATTGATGGAGAAGTAGAAGCAGTTTTGTCCGAATCTCCGCGGGAATGATTAGATTCAGCTCCACTTAGAAACGGCTTGATTATCTGCTACGGAGGGGTTGGGTCGCTCGCGCAATCTTTTTATTCGGGGAGGTATGACGTTCGCTTGCTACTCGATACAGGAGATACACCACGACGGCGATATTGATGATGAGCACGATGACCTTGATGGACGTTGGACGGTGGAACATCTCATAAATCTCGAAGGGCAGGAGTGAGGATGTGATCACAACGGTGAACCACTCGGCCCATCGTTTCAGAAGCCACAAACCGATGCCTTCGGTCAGGAACAAGCCCGCATAGACGAAACTTGCGACTCCGAACTCCTTGAACCTGGCTGGAGAGAGATTTGTGGCCTTCTGGATTGCGTGGCTTATGATTCGGCTCCCTGGATCGAAGCCGACGAGTGACACCCACTGTTCCAACTGTGTCGCAACATCTTTGTGTATCAATTTCAGGATGCCGAAACCCACCACGAGCAGGGAAGCAGCCTTCAATAGCTTGAAAACTGCGATGAGTCGAATCAGTCCGCCATGAGAGAAAGTCATTGCTGATTGTTTTTTGAACCTCTATCCAGAGAAGAAGCATGGATTGGTGTGGCAGTTGCCTGACGAGAGGTAAGCTCCTGCACGATGATCGCCGCGTGAATTGGGGGGATGACTTTATTTGTCGAAGGGCATGTTGGGCTGGCCAATCCAGAATTGATTGCTGAGACGTACCTGGAAGCCGGGTTTGCGATTCAAGATGCGCGCACGCGCTTCCTGGTAGGGTCCGACGTAGCGGACAGAAGGCGGGAGTTTTGCGTATACGCGGGGAAGAAAAAGGTGTGCCCGTTGGGAGCGCATCTCCTCCGCGGGGCCGAAGGCGAGGGCAAATTCTTCGCGGAAGCGCGGCGGCAGCCATTCGGTTGTGAGCGACCTGTACCAGCGGGGAATGTAAATCCACGAACCGGCTCCGGTCATTATATGCTGCGCCATGAAGCGTGACCGATCGCTTACGCCGAGAGCCTGCGATGCGAACATCTCCGCAACATACTCCTTGAAGGAACTCCAGTTTGTGGGAAGGGCATCGGGCGGAAGTCCGAAGAGAGTGGCGAGGATCTTCGATTCTGCGTAATAGGCTTCGCGCTCAGCTGGAGTAAGAGGGGGCAGGACGGATTCATACGCGATGACCGCGCTTTCGATCAGTGTGGCATAGACCCAGAGCAGGGCGGGAATCTGCAATGCTTCGTAGCGCGATCCTTTCGCGTAGCCGGCGACATCGCCGGGGAGGTCTCCGGCGATGCGGGTGTGCATTTGATAAAGCGACCGCGCTGTTCGCATGGCCTGCGGAGCGGCCCCGAAGATCATGGTGAAGACGAAGCAGAAGGTGTTGTGAAAGCGCGCGATTGGCTTGGCGAGCAGGGTGGAATGCTGATCGAGTGCGGCGGCGACCCAGGGATGCGCCAATTGAAGCAGCGCAGCGCGGCCCGCGCCAAGAAAGAGAGCCGACTCGCGATTGATGAGCCAGGAAATGGAGTCAGGGCCGAAGATACCTTCGAGTGGTTTCTTGACCTGCTGTTCCGCGGCGGCGATGTGACGGTCGAGGTCGTGGCGCGAGACGAAGGTGGAAGAGTTGGCGGTAACAGAAGACGTCATTTGATTTCTTAGATTGTCATCTTTTTCGGAGTGGCTCATCACAGCGGGAATCGAGGAACGGGCAGGAACGATACTGATCATCATGATCGATGATCCTAAAGAGGAACACTATAATAAGTTGGGGTTTGCGGTTTCAGGAATTCCGCTTCAGGTCTTTGGATACCCACCAGAGAACTTCGCCGAAGATCTTCCACTTGGTCGCGTTGCTGACGTCGAGCGGGAGATATTTGGGATTGGCAGAGACCAGCAAGTCGGATCCGGCGAGGCGCTGCAGACGAGCTACCTTGAAGCCAAGGTCGCGATGGGCGACGACGACAAGCTTTTCATTGAGATAGCTGCGGTCGGTAATGGCGGTATCGACAAAGAGAATGGAACCCGCCGGTATCGTGGGGTACATGGAATCGCCTGCAACATGCATGCTGATCATGTTTTCAGGGTGGGGGCACCAGGAAAGCGGGGCGAGGAGCACGTCTTCAACTTTGGCCTGCGAGAGGCGAACGTTTTCATGCGGTGGAACGCGGTCGCCGAAGGCGGTCACGTTCATGAGTGGAATCGCTACCGCATTGCCTCTGCCTGCAAGATGCTGTGAGACCTTTTTGCTGGTAATGAGATTGAAATCGTCTAGTGTCGCCTGAATCGACGAGAGGGCCTGACGAAGGCTGTGATCGGGCAACTTGGAGGTGTCGATGCCGGCGCGCTCCCAGAAATATGCACCGTCGGGTCTTCCCGCCAGATTGCCAAGGGCAACGTAGGTTTCGGCAGTGGGTTCGTTTTTCTCTGCAAGCCAGCGTGAAACGGTTGCCGGGGAAACGCCGAGGCGTTCCGCAAGGCCTGCCTGGCTTAGTTTCAAGTCTTTCAACAGTCGCCGAATACGATCGGACCATTCTCGAGTTGTCTGCTTGAATTCGACCATTTTCGATGGTTCCAACACTATCGGTAACCGAATTTCACCAGTGTAATTGCTCTAATGAAATGAAGGATTTATCTCGTCCGAGGTATACTAGCAGGGTTTCGAATGCATCGTAAGTCAGGATGGGGAGCAGGCTTCTACAAGCGCGTGTTTCGATGAAAGTGACTGAGAAGGTCGCGGATACGGACAGCGGCGACATCGGGAGCCCGGGAGACTCAGAGCATAAGGGCGAAACTTCGATGCCCCATTCTGACTCAGTCGGATCGATCCCATCCAACTCGGAGCCCGCGAAATCGGCCTTGGAGCACGGGTCGCAAGGCCGAGCTACTCTGAAGGGCGGTCGCCGGATTCTGATCGTCGATGACGAAGCAAATATCGCAGACACGCTCGCCCTCATTTTCAAGATGCGCCACTATGAGGTACGCGTGGCGTACTCAGCTGAAAGCGCTATTGAAGAGATTGCGAAGTGGCGTCCTGAGCTGTCCATATTGGATGTGATGTTGCCGGGGATGAATGGGATCGATCTAGCCATCGCAATCAAGGCAAATTATGCAGCATGCCACGTAATGCTTTTCTCCGGACATGCAAACACGTCAATGCTGTTGGAAGAGGCGGGCAAAAAGGGGCACAAGTTCGAAGTTTTGGCTAAGCCGGTATATCCAGACGTAATGCTGGATCGCGCTTCTGAACTGCTCTCCACGACGGATGAGCCCGAGTACGACTGATCTGAATTCAAAATACTCAAACTATAGTTGATTCTTCGCGGGCCTCTCCAAGCGCTGCCGGATATCTTGCTGCAACCCGGCAGTTTCGCCGTTTTTCGCGACAGTGCGCGGTCCCTTCGCACCGTCGTGAGTACCTCACGGCGCGGCGGATGCGCGTCTAAAAAGACGCGCGGCCTAAACAACAGGCCGTCGGCCCGAAAAGAGCTGAATGGCAAGCACGATCAGCGCGAGCACAAGCACAATGTGGATGTAGGCTCCCAGTGCGTGGAAGCCGACCCATCCGAGAAGCCACAACACCAGAAGAATTACAAAGATTGTCCAAAGCATCTCTTCGCTCCTGTGAAAAAACGAAACCAGTTGCCGAATGGGATGAGCTGTTAACCGGAGGAGGTTGTACGCGGAATTACAAGTTGAAGGATGCGAAGCAACTTGGTTTTCTCGCAACAGCATCAACAGGTGCACGCGCGAGACGGGATTATTTCCAATGAGGACTGTGCACAATGAATATGTTCCCAAAGTCGAATCGAGTTTTCCTGGCAGTGTGCAGCCCGACGGGATTGCGCTTTTCTGCGCTCGTTCAGTTTCTGTTGCCCAAGACACAACGAGTCCAAGCGCATCCGACAAGAAGATCGTGCAGGCAGCACTGCAAGGTGGAACTGCCGAGGTACAACTGGGACAGTTGGCTGTCCAGAAGAGCAATACCCAGGATGTGAAGCAGTTCGGGCAAAAGATGATAGATGACCATACAAAGCTGGGCGACCAAATGAAGGAAGTTGCACAAAAGGAAGGAATCTCCATTCCCACCGGGGCTCCAGCAAAAGACAAGCAACTTGAGACGACGTTGAGCTCCCTCTCGGGGGACTCGTTCGACAACGCTTACATCAAGGCTATGATTAAGGATCACCAGCACGATCTATCGGAGTTCAAAAGAGAAGCGAACTCCGGCAATGACACCAGCATCGAGGATGCGGCCAGCCAGGGACGGCAGGTGATTAGTGAACATCTAAAGCTGATCGAGCAAATTGCGAAGTCCCACAATATCCAGATGAGCCCCGTGAATCCCGAAGTGCAGCCAGGTCACCGCGAATCTCAGAACTAGACTCTGGAATCAGCCTGGGCGACGACTTTGGAGAGGGCAAATGTTAGTGTGCTCCCTTGTGTATTGGTCCCGACCGCCTCAATCATTGTGGTCCTCAGCGCTTCGCGTCGCGAAGCGCTTTTGCGGTCAGCCGCTGCTTCACCTCATTCATCTCAACCCAGGGATCGGTTTTGAGGCGGTTTTTCCATGAGTCGAAATCCGACACGTGGAAGACAGGGCGCCTTTTTATGCTGAGATCTTTCCAATCTAGAGGCAAGGCGACTGGTGCGCCGGATCGCGCGCGGGTTGAGAAGGGGGCGACTGCGGTTGATCCGCGATCGTTGCGCAGGTAGTCAAGGTAAATACGATTGTTCCTCAGGGCCTTGGTCATCTTAGTGACGTAGAGGCTTGGACTCTCTCGTTCAATACCGAGCACGAAATTGTGAGCGAACTCCTTGACTACGGGCCACTCGTTTTCCGGGCGGATTGGAACCACCACGTGAAGGCCCTTGCCGCCGGTACTTTTGAGAAACGATTTTAGATCGAGATTTTCGAGGCGGGAACGGAATTCCATAGCTGTGGCGGCCAGCGTCTTCCAGTCAATGGACTCATCGGGGTCGAGGTCGAAGATGATGCGATCGGGCTTTTCGAGCGATTCGTTCTTGGAGCCCCATGGATGGATTTCGAGGACGCCCATCTGGGCAAGGCCGACAAGGCCTTCCGGCGAGTTGAGAGTCACATATTGCTCGGTGGGTCCACCCTTTTTGTCGGGAACGGGTACGCTGCTAATGCCGTGCGGAAGACCTATGCCGATGTGTTTCTGGAAGAAGCAGGGTTTGCCGATGCCTTCGGGGCAGCGGACGATGCTGAGAGGGCGGTCGGCGATGTGTGGCAGGATGTGGTCGGCGACGGCGAGATTGTAATTCGCCAGCATGAGCTTGGTCATGCCAGATTCCGGGTCGAGGATCTTTTCAGGATGAGTGATGGGCAGGTCGATGTTTGATGCGCTCATAGGTTGGTTCGCGATATACATGCCGCGGCCTGCTTTTGATTCCGTTGCAGACGGTGTCGAATGCGCGTTGGACGATTTCGGGGACTCGGGCGGCTCGGCCTTTTCGCGGAGGACTTCTTTGGCGGGCTTATCCTCACGGAGGCCTTTGAATGCGGCCTGGCGCACGAGATCATCGCGGGTCCAGTTCGAAAACGAGATTTGCGCGACTAACTCTGGCTTAACCCAGTGCACTCCGCGAGAGACTCCTTTTGGCATCTCGGTGAAGGGTGCTTTGGGTTGTACCAGCTTGCCGAGTTGCGCATGAAGAGTCTTTTGCGTCTTCTGCGTGAATCCGGTGCCGGATCGGCCGGCATAGCGAAGCTTTCCTTTATCGTAGTAGCCGACGAGCAGGGCGCCAATGCCGGTACTGCCGTTTGACGGGTCGGTGAATCCGCCAATGACGAATTCCTGCTCCTGAAAACACTTCGATTTGATCCATGAACTGTCGCGAGTGGAGGCATAGGGTGCCGAGGCGAGCTTGGAGACGATGCCTTCGGCACCAAGGTTGCAGGCTTCGTCAAAGACCTTTTTCCCGTCGGCTTCGAAGTGTTCGCTGTAGCGAATAGGCGATTCGTCGTCGAGCGGTGCGAGGAGCCTTTCGAGGAGATCCTTGCGTTGCGATAAAGGAAGGCCGCGAAGGTTGTGCCCATCAAGATGAAGCAAATCGAAGGCGAAGTAGTCGAGGGAGACCTTTGCGCCTTCCTGGAATGCGGCCTGCAAATCCGCGAAGCTGGTGGCTCCTTTTCCATCGAGCACAACAGTCTCTCCGTCGAGCACGGCGCTATCGCAGGGGAATTGCTCGGCTGCGCGCGCAAGGTCCGGCATGCGGAGCGTCCAATCGAGGCCCTTGCGGGTAAGGAGTGAGATGCGCTTGCGGCTGGAACCGCTGCCCGGGCGAATCTGGAGCTGGATTCGATAGCCGTCGAGCTTGAGTTCATGCACCCAACCATCTCCTGAAGGGGGAGCCGTGGATGCCCTAGCGAGTTGTGGAGAGACGAACCCCGGAAATTTCTCCATCGGAACGGATTTGAGCGCGGTTTCGAATGAAGGCTTGGACTTGTTTTTTTTTCGGGGCGAGGCAGGCTTGGTCGCTCCGGGTTGTTGGTCAGGTGCGCGGTTGCTATGCCAGACGCGGTCGCTGTCTTGGCCGATCTGCTCGATGGTGCGCTTGGTGACGGCACTGTCGGGGAAGCACTCGGTAATGGACGGCTGACCTTCAGTGCGGGCATATTCGTCGCGGTCTTTGATGAGGAGCCAGTTCGGCTTACCGGGGCGTTCGTCGCGATTCTTCATGCGAACCAGCGCCCAGCGTCCTTTCATTTTCTGGCCTTTTAAGTTGAATTTGAGATGGCCTTCGGCGAGTGCGCGATCGACGTCCTGATAATCTTCGACCGGCTCCCATTCGCCGAAGTCCCACAACATTACGGACCCGCCGCCGTACTGGCCCCTGGGAATGGTGCCTTCAAAGTTGCCATACTCGATGGGGTGATCTTCGACCTGAACGGCGAGACGCTTGTCCGCGGGAAGGTCGCTCGGTCCTTTGGCGACAGCCCAGCTTTTCAGAACGCCATTCCATGCGAGGCGGAAATCATAATGCAGGCGCGTAGCAGCGTGTTTCTGGACGACGAATGGCAGGGCACCCTGCTTTTGCGAAACCGCCTGGATGGAGCCTTTGCTTCCGCGAGGCTCGGCGGTGACTTTGAAGTCCCGCATCTCGCGATAACGTGCCAACTGGTCTTCCAGAGTCTTTGCTGGATCTTTCGGACGGGTGACGGACTTTGCCATGGTTTATGCGGCCTTATGCGAGCGCTTACCGGATTTCACCAGTCTAGGCCCTTTCGTTGTGGATCGCGGCGAAGAACCTGTTCGGGGACGAGTTGCTTTTTGGTTCGATTCGCTTACGCTCCGCTTCAACGCGTCCATGAGATTGATGACCTTGGCGCGTGGCCTTTCATCCGCAACGGGCAACGGTTTGTCCTTGCGCTTGGCCTCGATGAGTTCCCGCAATGCGGCTTCATAGTCATCCTTAAAATCTTCGAGGCGGAAGGGCGCAGAATGGGTGCGGATCAACTCGTTAGCGAGCGCCAGCTCTTTTTTGTCGATGGAATGGTCATGGATATTGCCGAGGTAGGTCTTGGCATCGCGCAACTCTTCGGCGTAGCGGAGAGTGTAGGCCATGAGGCCACGGGCATTCTTGCCGGAGGCGGGTGCGATGGCGACCAGGTGTTCGCGACCGCCGAAGGCGACCTCTCCAATGGCTACCTTGTTCGCCTGCCGCATGGCTGCGCACACTACGGAGTAGGCTTCGATGGGTCCCCTGGGATCAGGAACAACGAAATAAGGCCTATCGAAAAGATAGGGGGGCAGCTCGCTGGAATCGACGAACTGCGCGATATCGATTGCGTTTTGTGTTTCCAGGCGAAGTTTCTTTACCTCCTCCGGCTCGACGATTACATACTTGCCCTTGCTGTATTCGTACCCCTTCACGATTTCGGAGTTGTCGACAGGCTGGTCGTCGTTGATGACGTTTAAATGGCGCACACGCTTGCGGGTCTTGCGATCGATCTGATGGAAAGAGATGTCTGCCATGGAATTAACCGCAGGAACGAGCTGAATCCCAAAAGAGACCAGTGAAATTCGCAGTTGTCCGGACCAGAATGGACGGCCAGCCATATACCCGCCTCCGAGGTGCGCAACAATGAAACCGCCAGGAAATCGCTCGATCTTCGCGCGCCTTAGCTCCTTCGATGTGACTGCAGTGACGCAAGTTGTCCAGGCCTATGTGCGCTGGAAAGGAGCCGAGAGCAGTACACCTCATGCCCGGCAGACGCATCTCAGATTTCATGATTCGTAAACTCAAATCCGGCGAATTTCGTTTGTATTCTCGCAAAAAGGACACCTCAACCGGCAAGCGCCGCAACCTTGGCACGTTCGCCACCCTGGAGAAGGCCAAGCAGCACGAGCGCGAGGTTCAGTACTTCAAGAAGCACTGACATCTGCTGTTCGCCGGCGAACGAAAGCAGCAACCGGTGTCGTGTGCCCGGCATCCTAGCGCAACATGGCGGACCAAGGGGCGATTCCTCTTAGAGATTTTGGCAGAAGCGGTGTGAAAATTTCGGCACTCGGTATGGGTGGGCATCATCTTGGCGAGGCCAAGGATGAAAGTACAGCCGTCGAAATCATTCATCGTTCGGTCGATGGCGGTATTACGTTTTTTGACTGTTGCTGGGAGTACAACCGCGGCAAATCTGAAGACTGGTTGGGCAAGGGGCTGAAGGGCCTGCGCGACAAGGTCTTTTTGATGACTAAGGTGTGTACGCATGGGCGAGATGCGAGCCTGGCGATGCAGATGCTGGAGCAGAGCCTGCGTCGGCTCCAAACCGATCACCTCGATCTTTGGCAGATCCACGGCGTTACGTTTCCGAACGATCCTGATTTGTTTCTTCGGCCGAATGGAGCGGCTGAGGCGCTGGAGCGCGCGAAGAAAGATGGAAAGGTGCGGTTCGTGGGGTTTACGGGGCACAAGGATCCAGACATTCATCTGGCAATGCTGGATACCGGATTCGCTTTTGACGCGGTGCAGATGCCCCTGAATCCATTTGACGCGAACTTTCACAGCTTTGAGCGAAAAGTACTGCCGGTGCTGAATCAGAAGGGAATTGCGCCGCTCGGCATGAAGCCGATCGGCGGACATGGCGAGCCGGTACAGAAGGGCGTGTTCTCAGCTCAGGAGCTGCTGCGCTATGCGATGTCGCTGCCGGTAGCGACGACTATTTCGGGTGTCTCGACGATCGGCATTCTTGAGCAGAATCTGAAAATTGCACAAGGTTTCACGCCGCTGAGTGAGAGCGAGATGAAGGCGTTGCGAGAACGCGCGAAGACCTATTCCGGCGACGGACGCTTTGAGTTATACAAGACGTCGATCAAATTCGATAACCCCGAAGCGCGGTTGGCGCATGATTTTCCGCTGGATATGGAGCAGATTGAAGTGAAGCAGATGGTGAAAGCCGCAGACAACACCGGGCGGCCGTATCCGTCGGTTTCAAGCTAGAAGCCTGCACTTCTGGCTGTAGGTGGATCGACTCGAACAGAGGGTGGGATGAGATGTCGAATTCGGATCAAGAATCAATAGACGGCGGGGCCGAACCGTTGGTGCACGAAAGCGGTTCCAAGGAAAGCGTCCGGCAGAGCGAGCCGACGAGAAGGCGCTTTCTGCAAAGTGCGGCAATTGTCGGGGCGTCGTCGATGGCATCCTATTCGTCGACGGCGATGGCGATGCCCGCGCAATCACAGCGGACGATGGGATCTTCTGCCGAGGGCGGCTCGGGCCAGGCGAAGACTGTGAATCCCATCGTGGCGAATTTCAAGGGGCGCTATGGAAAGGACGATGTCCCCGACTTCCAGGTGCCGAAGCGGCCGATGGGGAAGACCGGGCTGCAGGTGTCGATCCTGGGAATGGGCGGTTATCACCTGGGTACCATTGACGACCAGAGCGAAGTGACGGACATGGTCGCGAAGGCGCTCGACCATGGAATTAACTTCTTCGACAACGCCTGGGAGTACCACAAGGGCGTGAGTGAAGAGTTGGTGGGCGCCGCCCTAAAGGGCAAGCGCGATAAGGCTATTGTGATGACGAAGGTCTGCACGCATGGACGGAAGAAGGACGTAGCGATGCGCATGCTGGAGGAATCGCTGACGCGGCTGCAGACAGATCATCTGGATGTCTGGCAGGTGCATGAGGTCATCTACTACAACGATCCGGAAAAGGCATACGAGCCGGACGGTGTGCTGGAAGCACTGGTGACAGCGAAGCAGCAGGGCAAGGTGCGCTTTGTGGGATTCACAGGGCATAAGAATCCATCGATACACCTGGACATGCTGAAACGGGGATTTGCATTCGACACAATTCAGTTTCCGATCAATCCCTTCGACCCAAGCTATCGGTCATTCGAAAGGGAAGTGCTGCCGGTAGCGGTGCAGAAGGGAATGGCCGTGTTCTCGATGAAGAGCATGAGCGGGTCAGGCGAATCGATTGTGCATGGAGCGCTGACGCCGACCGAGGCCCTTTCGTATGCGATGAGCGTGCCGGGGGTGTCGTCCACGATTTCCGGGATGGATTCGATGGCAGTACTCGATCAGAATCTGCGTATCCTGAGCGGGTTTCAGCCGCTGAACGAGAAAGAGATGGATGAGTTGCGCAGGCATGGTCAGCAATTCAGGGATGGCCGCTACGAGTTATTCAAGAGCACGATGAAGTACGACGGGGACATCGGGCGGGAACAGCATGAATTTCCAACGAGCGGAGAATTGCCCGTATGACGTTGCGAGCAGGGATGGAAACTCATCGGACCGAGGTGAAGATATGCCGAAGGCGGCGAGAAAGTGGGTCAGCAAAGTCAAAACGGTTTCAACGTATCCGCCGGAGGGGTTGTTCACCAGGGACGCAGCCACGATCGCGCGCCAACTTGCCTCGAAGAAGGTGTCGCCGAAAGGGCCGGGATCGGGGATGCGAATGCTGACTTACTTCATCAATCGAGCGGGCAACGGGTTGAGTAAGTCGCGCAAGGCGGAGTTGGAAAAGGCGAAGGAGCTTCTTTCAAAGCGCGTAAAGGCTGCACGGGAGAGGGCGAAAACGAAATCGGCATAACGCTCTTAGGGATGATCGAAGTGGATGTGGAGGTCTGTTGAAATGAGCGAGCGCAGCGAGACGCATCTTGCACGGGGCATTGTCGCAGGCATCGCAGGTGGGCTGGTTGCTTCGTGGGTGATGAATGAGTTCATGTCAAACCTTGGCCCGCGGTTACAGAAGGCTGTCCAGGGCGAATCCACAAGCTGCCAGGGGCAGCCAGATGGCGAGAAGCCGGATGATGCAACGATGAAAACGGCAGATGTCGTGGTTTCGATCATCACAGGCGGCCGCCATTTGTCGCATGAACAGAAGGAAAAGGGCGGTCCGATTGTGCATTACGCGTTTGGTGCGATGATGGGCGCGGTTTATGGGGCGATTGCCGAGGAATTGCCGATCGCCACGGCAGGATTTGGAACAGCAGTCGGCGCAGCACTCTTTGCGGGAGCAGACCTGATTGCGGTGCCGGCGCTTAATTTGTCGCAGTCGTCGGGGGAGGAGTCGCTCTCGTCGCTGGCGACGCCGTTTGCGGCGCATATGGTCTATGGGACTGCGACCGAAACTGTGCGGGGACTGATTCGCGCACTTCTCGGATGAACCGCGGTGGTGAAGCGTGACGCAGGCGCGATGCTTTACCATGCGCTTGTACGTGACGAATACCTCTCCATCTGTCGCTACGACTGCGTTGACCGGCACTGTGCTGGTTCTGATCCAGTTTGATGTTTGCGAGGAACTGCTCCTGGATCGCTTGCGGAACACAAGGGAAGGCGCCGTTCAAAAGCAACCACGGATGAAACCAGCGACACCGGCTTATGTCCGTTATGAACGGCCACCGGTGGTCGAGCCGTTTGAGGCTCTGCAACTCGACAGCGGGGAACGCCTTGAGGGCGAGATCAAGTATTACGACTATGGAGTGGTCAGCGTCTTGCTGCATCTTCCCTTCAAGGGCGATTGGGACAACCTGGTGCACCTGGCGAGCCGTTGGGTTTGGGACATTGATTTCGCATCGCGAATTGAACCGCTCGTGAAAGCTAAACTGGATCAGTGTTCGGACGCCATGATACGGCCGTATACGCGTTGGTTGAGCGAAGACTACTTCATCTTTCATGTTATCGAGGCGCCCGGTGCGCCGCTGGCGACCGACCTGGTTCGCGATCATGGGTTTGAAATTGCGCAAGTTGTTCGCGGCGACCGGTTGCAGTTGTCGCCCGGCGAGTGCAGCGAGGTTCTGCATTCGCAGATTTCGTATTATGCCAATGACGTTACCGTGATTGGATGGAATGCTGCATTTCTCTACGACAGCACAATTGGAGCAGAAACAGCGATCCAGTTGCTGGAGTATGCGAATTCGCAGTTGCTCGAATTTCGGCACTATGACGAGTTACTGAGCGAGATTCTCGATCGGGCCTATGCTCTGCTGGAACAAAAAACAGGATACTTTGCGCGATGGCGCCTCGCGAGATCAGCCCGGATTCTGTATACAACACTACTTGACATCGCGGAGCTGACGGAACGCGCCGATAATGCGATTAAGTTCCTGAGTGACATGTTTGCGGCTCGCCTGTACAGGCTCGCGGCAGCCAAGGTCGGTGTGCCAGATTACAAGGAGCTGGTATCGCGCAAGGTGAAGACTGCTGAGGATCTGTACAACTACATGGTGGATCAATTCAACCAGAGCAGGGCATTTTTTCTGGAGTTCACGGTGGTGCTGATTTTGTTGATTGAGTTGTTTTACCTGTTTCGGGGTAAGCCTCTCTAGTGGAAACGCAGGGGCTGAAGCCCACTTGGTTTTGCGGTACTTGCGGTATGACTGAGATCATGCCGTAATGCACGAAGTATTCCGAGACGGATCATACCGTGACCAGTAGAACCTAAGCGACTGATGTGGTGTTGTTGATCGATTCTTCATTATGAGCTTGTTGACTTTTACCGCGCTTCTTTTTCTCGGGTCGTTGCTGGCCGGTCTGCTGGGTGCGCTCACAGGACTCGGCGGCGGCGTGGTGCTGGTGCCACTTCTGACACTCGGATTTCACGTCGATATTCGCTATGCGATTGGGGTATCGCTGATCTCGGTGATCGCGACGTCGTCGGGCGCTGCCGCAGCTTATGTGCGCGAAGGGTTTTCCAGCGTTCGCATTGGCATGTTTCTTGAAGTGGCAACAACGATCGGCGCAATTCTGGGAGCATACCTTGCGACCGTGATTCACACGCAGGCATTGGCAATCATCTTTGGTGTGGTTCTGATCTACTCTGCCTACCTCTCGTGGCAGCAAACGCGAAATCCGGTTCCGGAGTTGAAGAGGGGAAGTCCGTGGTCAGGCAGGTTGAGATTGTCGGGCGATTACCCTGGGCCGGATGGAACACGAAGCAAATATGAGGTGGAGAATATTCCCGGCGGATTCAGCATGATGTTTGTAGCTGGAACGCTCTCGGGATTGCTCGGCATCGGCTCGGGAGCGGTGAAGGTGCTGGCAATGGATCGCATCATGAAGGTTCCGTTCAAGGTGTCAACGACGACGAGCAACTTCATGATTGGCGTTACGGCAGCGGCTAGTGCGGGCATTTTTCTGCATCGCGGATTGATTGCGCCGGGACTGGCGTTTCCGGTGATGTTGGGTGTTCTGAGCGGCTCACTGATCGGAGCACGGTACTTGGTGCGAGCGCATGTTTCGGTGCTGCGTGCCGTGTTTACGATTGTCATCCTAGCGCTTGGAGTGGAAATGATCGTCAATGGGGTGACGAAATGGCTCTGAAGACGAAGCCGGCAGAGCCGGAGCGCGTAGATCATTTCGATGATCGCAAGATGGAAACGATCATGGGGCGATTGCTCCAGGTTGGAGTGTTGCTGGCTTCATTCGTCATGCTGGTGGGCGGAGCGCTTTACGTGAAGGCTCATCACGATGGCAAACCGGATTACCGGGTTTTCAAGAGCGAACCGCGGGCGCTGCGGCATGTTGGTGGAGTGATGAGTGGGGTAGTGACCGGTGATCCAGCGGCCATTATTGAACTGGCCGTGCTGTTGCTGATTGCGACGCCGGTGGCGCGGGTGGTGTTTGCGCTCATCGCGTTCGGGATCGAGCGGGACAAACTCTACATCGCTGTGAGCGCCCTGGTGCTGGCCGTGTTGCTGTTTGGATTTTTCCGGTCCCAGTGAGCAACGACGACGGAGGCCAGGTCGATGGCTCATTGCAAGTGAGCGCCTCTGACTCCGACACTTGTTTCACTAAACTTCAATTTAAACAGCAATCTGGAGCTTATCGCGCATCAAAGGAAATGAGCGACCGGATTATTGCCATTGCTTACGGGGGTAGAAGCCATGCGTCGATTTCAAGGGAAAGTGGCTATCGTTACCGGTGCCGGAACCGGCATCGGCCAGGGTATTGCAAAGCGGCTTGGATGCGAGGGGGCCAAGGTAATTGTGGATTACGTCGGCAGCCCAGACGGTGCGAAAGAGACGGAAGAGGCGATTGAAAAGGCCGGCGGCGAGGGAAAGATTGTGCAGGCGGATGTCACGCGTATGAATGACGTCGAGTGCTTGGTGGATACCGCGTGGAGCCAGTTCGGTTCGGCTGATATTTTGGTGAACAACGCGGGGATGGAAAAGAAGTCTGAGTTCTGGGATACGCCGGAATCGGAATACGACCAGGTGATGGGTGTGAATCTGCGCGGCCCCTTCTTTCTGACTCAGGCATTTGTACGGCGCCTGCGGGATGGGAAGAAGCCGGGCCGGATCATCAACATCAGCTCGGTGCACGAGGACATGGCGTTTCCGGGCTTTGCTTCCTATTGCGTAAGTAAGGGCGGACTGCGAATGCTAATGCGCGATTTGGCGGTGGAACTTGGACCGCTTGGAGTCACGATCAACAACGTTGCGCCAGGGGCGATTGCTACGCCGATCAACAAGTCGTTGTTGGAGGACAAGCCGAAGCTGGATGCGCTGCTGAAGAATATTCCACTGGGGCGATTGGGAACGCCCGAAGATGTGGCGGGACTAGTGGCCTTTCTTGCATCCGATGATGCAGCTTATGTAACGGGTTCGACGTTCGTTATCGATGGTGGACTCATGCGCAACTACCGCGAACAGTAGTCCCAACATTATGGCTGCAAAGATAGAAGATTATGCGTTGATTGGTGACTGTCAGACTGCCGCGTTGGTGGACAAGGGCGGTTCGATTGATTGGCTTTGCTGGCCTGCGTTTTCTTCTGAAGCGTGCTTTGCCAGGCTGCTGGGCACCGATGAAAACGGCTTTTGGAAGATTGCACCGTGCGAGGGCGAATGGGAGACGACGAGGAAATATCGTGAGCACACGCTGATTGTAGAGACGTTGTTTGAACGTGCAGAGGGGTCAGTTCGTCTCACAGACTTTATGCCGGTGAGGGGGAAGAACTCCGATGTAATTCGCATTGTGGAGGGGATTCGCGGGACGGTGCGGATGCGGATGCAGCTTTGTCTGCGATTCGATTATGGGCGTACCGTACCGTGGGTTACGCGTATGCGCGATGGCATCCGCGCAATTGCAGGCCCGAATCTCGCGATCTTGCGCACTTCAGTGGGGACGCATGGCGAAAATTTGAAGACTATGGCGGAGTTCGACGTCGTGGCAGGAGCGCGCGAGTGGTTCGTGCTGACCTATGGACAATCGCACGAGAAAGACCCCAAGCCGATCGATCATGAGCAGGCATTCAAGGACACTGAGGCGTTCTGGCAAGAGTGGACAGCGAGGCTCAACTATCAAGGAAAGTACAGGGCGATTGTGGAAAGGTCGCTGATTACTCTGAAGGCGATGACGTATATGCCCTCTGGGGGCATCGTGGCCGCCGTGACTACTTCTCTTCCCGAACGCATCGGTGGTGTGCGGAATTGGGACTATCGTTACTGCTGGTTGAGGGACACCACGTTTACGCTGCTGGCATTGTCGAACGCAGGCTACTACGACGAAGCAGTGGCATGGCAGGATTGGCTTCTTCGGGCACTCGCGGGAAGTCCCGACCAGGTGCAGATTATGTATGGATTGCGAGGCGAGCGCCAATTGCAGGAGTGGCAGGTAGGTTGGCTGCCGGGATACGAAGGATCAAAGCCAGTGCGAATTGGCAATGCTGCTGCCGTGCAAGTGCAGCTGGATATCTATGGAGAGATGCTCGACTCGTTCTTCCATGCGCAGCACAAAATGGGGCGTCATACGGAGGAAGACTTTAGAGTACTGGTACTGTTGTTGAAGCATCTGGAAACGATATGGCGAGAGCCGGACGAAGGAATCTGGGAGACGCGCGGCGGCCCGCAGCAGTTTACATATTCAAAAATGATGGCGTGGGTGGCATTTGATCGTGCAGTTCTGCTGGCTGAGCAGATGAACTATAAGGCGCCGTTGGAGAAGTGGAAGAAGATCAAGAATACACTTCATCAGCAGATTTGCGACAGAGCATTCAGCGCTAATAAAAACAGCTTTGTGCAGGCATATGGGTCTGACGAACTCGATGCATCGTTGCTGCTGATGCCGCTGGTTGGTTTTCTGCCTGGAGAGGATTCGCGAGTACAGAGCACGGTAGAAGCAATTCGACGCGAACTCATGCGGGATGGATTGGTTTTGCGCTACGACACATCGCAAACGCACGATGGATTGCCGCCGGGCGAGGGTGTGTTTCTGGCATGCAGCTTCTGGATGGTAAGCAGTTTGAAGGCCGTAGGACGCGACGAAGAGGCGGTGAAGCTATTTGAGCATCTTCTGTCGTTGACCAATGACCTTGGGTTGCTTTCAGAGGAGTATGACCCCCACCGGAAACGTTTGGTAGGAAACTTTCCGCAGGCGTTTTCACATATCGCTCTGGTGAATGCTGCGTTCGATCTCGAGGATGGCGTGGGAGTACGGGAGCGTGCCCGAAGGCAGGAACAGAGTTGAAAGTTAGACTGGGCCAATTTCCGAACAGATGCCTGGCATTTGCGGCGTCCGTGGTTGACGCAGAACAGAATCGTGCTGCGACGACCGGAAACCATTCTCACGCGGTTCGCTGGTTGATGCATCTGGGCGCCGTGGGGATCTTCGCGCTGGCGGTGATTGATTCGTCGGTGATTCCCATCCCGCTGCCGGGAAGCACGGACTTGGTGCTGCTGCTGATGACTTCGTTTCGGTCGCAATCGGTTGGCTCGCCGATTCTGTTTGCTTCGTGCGCATTTGTGGGTTCGGTAATTGGTGGTTACACCACGTGGGCTGCGGGAAAAAAGGGTGGGGAGGCTGCGCTCGAACGACTCGGGAAGGGGCGATTTGTGCGTCGCGTAGAAGGCTGGGTAAAGCGCAACGGTCTGCTCTCGGTAGCTTTAGCCTCGCTGCTACCACCGCCGGTTCCGTTGATGCCATTTCTGCTGGCGGCCGGCGCGCTGGGACTTTCGCGCGTACGTTTCTTGATTTCCTATTGCACAGCACGCGCGGTGCGCTATGGCCTGGTTGCCTGGGTAGGTTACAAGTACGGGCCAGCGGTAATCGATTTCTGGCAGAACGATCTGAAGGGGTGGAACATGCCGATTCTCGTCGTCTACGTTTCGCTGCTGGTGTTGGGCGCGCTGTATGGAGTGTGGAAGTATCGTCGATCAATGCGCAAGAGATAGCAGCCGTCGCCAGGAGGGAATGCCGGTTTGTGGCCGGCATTCCGAAACTTCGGGCGTTGACTATACTCGCACGTGCCTGAGCGTGGGCGCTGTGGGCTGCTTTGTAGCAAGGTAAGCGTCGACTGCGGCTGCGGCCTTGCGACCTTCCGCAATTGCCCAAACGACGAGCGATTGACCACGCCGCATATCACCGGCGGCGAAAATTCCGCCGACCGACGTCATATATTCGGCATTGGCGGCGACGTTTCCGCGCTGGTCAACCTCAACGCCAAGTTGCTCGATCATGCCTCCCTTGACCGGTCCCAGGAAGCCCATGGCGAGAAGCACCAGATCTACGTCGAGCGTGAATTCGGAGCCTGCGATGGGCTCGAACTTCGGCGGAGGGCCTACGCGAAGGGCGTGAAGCTGCTTTACATTGCCATGCTCGTCGCCAGTGAACTTGATGCTGTTGATGCTCCAATCGCGGACGCCGCCTTCTTCGTGCGCGCTTTCGGTGCGCAACTGAAGCGGCCACAGCGGCCACGGCGTTGATGCCGCTCGGCTATCCGGCGGTTTGGGCATGATTTCGAATTGATGAACGCTCCGGGCACCCTGGCGATGGCTTGTGCCAAGGCAATCAGCGCCCGTGTCGCCGCCGCCGATGATGAGGACGCGCTTGCCTTCCGCGTGAATTGCGAGTTTTGGATCGACTGCGTCACCTTCACAACGGCGGTTTTGTTGCGGGAGGAACTCCATTGCGTAGTGGACGCCGTTGAGTTCACGGCCCGGGATGTTGAGATCGCGCGGGTGCTCTGCGCCGCCGGCGAGGAGAATTGCATCGTAGTGGCCAGTCAGCGCTTCAACGGGAACGTTGCCCCCAACATGAGCGTTAGTGAGGAATGTGACGCCCTCGGCCCGCATCTGCTTGAGTCGGCGATCAAGGACGTTCTTTTCGAGTTTGAAGTTCGGAATTCCATAGCGAAGCAGGCCGCCGACGCGGTCGTTTTTCTCGTAGACCGTGACGGAATGGCCGGCACGACGGAGTTGCTGTGCGGCGGCGAGTCCGGCGGGCCCGCTGCCGACGACGGCAACGCGCTTCCCGGTATTGTGCTCGGGCGGTTCGGGCTGAATCCAACCCTCATCCCACGCTCGCTCGACGATGCTGCGCTCAATGAGCTTGATGGAGACTGCGGGCGCATTGATGCCAAGCACGCAGGCGGCTTCGCAGGGTGCCGGGCAAATGCGGCCAGTGAACTCAGGGAAGTTGTTGGTGGCGTGGAGGCGGCGGATCGCATTCTGCCAGCGGCCGTTATAAGCGAGGTCGTTCCAGTCGGGGATCAGGTTGTTGACCGGGCAGCCGGTGTGACAGAAGGGAACGCCGCAATCCATGCAGCGGGCGCTTTGGTCACGCTGCTTCTCTTCCGGGAACGGCTGATAGATTTCGAACCAGTCCTGCAGGCGCTCTTCGACCTTGCGGCGTGTAGGTTGTTCGCGCTCAATTTCGAGAAATCCTGTGACCTTACCCATGCTGCACCTCGGCGGCTGCGTCCTCAACCTGAGGCGCTGCGGTAGTTGGGGGACAGTAAATGGTGTCGACGCGCTCGACGCCGAGCACCCGCTTATACTCATGCGGAAAGACCTTGATGAACTTCGGCTGCGCGTCAGCCCAGTGCTCGAGGATCCACGCGGCCCGCGGGCTCCCTGTGTAATCGCGATGGCGTTCCAGAAGTGCTCGCACTTCGGCGATATCCTCTTCAGTGGCAAGCGGCTCGAGATCGACGCTGGCGCGGTTGCAGCGGCGCGTGGAGAAGTCGCCCTGATCGTCGAAAACAAAGGCTCGACCGCCGCTCATGCCGGCTGCGAAGTTACGGCCGGTGGTTCCGAGCACGACGACGGTGCCGTTGGTCATGTACTCGCAGCCGTGATCGCCTACGCCTTCTACAACGGAGACTGCGCCGGAGTTACGGACTGCAAAACGCTCGCCGGCAATTCCGTTTAGGAAAACCTCGCCGCTAGTGGCGCCGTAAAGAACGACGTTGCCGACGAGGATGCTTTCTTCGGGTAGGAAGAAGGATGTCTTGGGTGGGTAGGCGATGATGCGACCGCCTGAGAGACCCTTGCCTAGATAGTCGTTGCTGTCGCCTTCGAGTTCAAGGGTGACGCCGGAGGGAACGAATGCACCGAAGCTCTGTCCGGCGGAGCCTTCAAATTTGAAGTGGATGGTGTTGTCAGGCAAACCCGCTGATCCGTAACGACGGGCGATTTCTCCGCCCAGCATTCCGCCGACGGTTCGGTGCACGTTGCGGATGGCGAAGCTGCCCGTCACCGGTGTTTTGGATTCGAGAGCCGGAATGGCTTTGGTGATAAGTGCATGATCGAGGGCCTGATCGAGGCCGTGATCCTGGGCCTGCATTTTTCGGCGGGCCACGCGTGAGGGCACCGTTGGGGCGTACAGGATCGAGGAGAGATCGATGCCCTTGGCCTTCCAGTGGGCGTCGGCGAGTGAAGCTTCGATCTTGTCGACGCGGCCAATCATCTCGTCCATCGTGCGGAAACCGAGTTTTGCCATGTGCTGGCGAATTTGCTCAGCGATAAAAAAGAAGAAATTGATAACGTGCTCGGGTTGGCCGGTAAAGCGAGCGCGGAGGACCGGATCTTGCGTGGCGATGCCGACTGAGCAAGTATTGAGGTGGCACTTGCGCATCATGATGCAGCCCATGGTAATGAGCGGCGTGGTGGCGAAGCCGAATTCTTCGGCCCCGAGCAGCGCGGCGATTACGACGTCGCGGCCTGTTTGCAGCTTGCCATCTGTCTGCACCTTGATGCGGCTGCGTAGATCGTTGAGCAGGAGGACTTGCTGGGTTTCGGCGAGGCCGAGTTCCCAGGGCAGGCCCGCGTGCTTGATAGAACTGAGTGGGGAGGCTCCGGTTCCGCCGTTGTCACCGGAGATAAGCACTACATCGGCGTGCGCTTTTGACACGCCGGCAGCGACTGTGCCGACGCCGACTTCAGAGACCAGCTTTACGGCAATGCGCGCCTTTGGATTGACATTCTTGAGGTCATAGATCAATTGCGCGAGATCTTCAATGGAGTAGATGTCGTGATGCGGTGGCGGTGAGATCAGGCCTACGCCGGGGATGGAGTGGCGGGTCCTGGCGATGACTTCGTCGACTTTGTGGCCAGGAAGCTGGCCGCCTTCGCCGGGCTTTGCACCCTGGGCCATCTTGATCTGCAACTCGTCGGCGTTGACGAGATAGTTGGTGGTGACGCCGAAGCGGCCACTGGCAACTTGCTTCACGGCGCTGCGGCGTGAATCCCCGTTGGCGTCAGGAGTGAAGCGGGCTTCATCTTCTCCGCCTTCGCCTGTATTAGACATACCTCCCAGGCGATTCATGGCGATGGCGAGGGTTTCGTGGGCTTCCGCGCTGATGGAGCCGAAGCTCATGGCGCCGGTGGTGAAGCGCTTGACGATTTCCTTGGCAGGTTCGACTTCTTCGATCGGGATTGGTGTTTCGGCGTACTTGAGCTTGAGCAGACCGCGCAGGGTGCAAAGGGTGCGATTCTGCTGATCGAGAAGGTCGGTGTATTCCTGGAACGTGATGGCGCTGTTGGCGCGCACGGCGTGCTGGAGTTTGCTGATGGTGGCCGGATTGAGCAGGTGGTACTCGCCGCCTTCTCGGTATTGATAGTGGCCGCCGACGACAAGTTCGGTTTCGGAATCGGTGAGCGGCTGGAATGCATAGAAGTGCTTCATCTGCGCTTCGCGCGCGAGGACTTCAAGACCGACGCCTTCGATACGCGACGCGGTACGCGGGAAGTATGTCTGAATCAGGTTGTCGTTCAGGCCAATGGCTTCGAAGACCTGGGCCCCGCGATAACTTTGCAGAGTGCTGATTCCCATTTTGGAGAAGGTTTTTAGCAGGCCTTTGTTGATGGCTTTGATGAAGTTCTTTTCAGCGTGATTGGCAGAGACACTTTGGGGCAGAAGACCACGGCGCTTGAGGTCGTGCAGCGTTTCAATTGCCAGGTAGGGATTGATGGCGCTGGCGCCGTATCCGATGAGCAACGCGAAATGCATGACTTCGCGCGGCTCACCGCTCTCAATGATGAGCGCGACCTGAGTGCGTGTCTTCTCCTTGACGAGACGATTGTGGACGGCGGCCATGGCGAGGAGGCTTGGAATTGGAGCATACGTGGGGTCGACGCCACGATCAGAGATGATGAGCAGGGTATAGCCGGAGGCGACGGCATGTGCGGCGCGCGCGCTCAGATCATCCAGCGAGTGACGGAGTCCGACTTCGCCATCTCCGGCGCGGAATAGCGCCGGAAGTGTGGTGGCGAGCAGATCTCCGGAGGAGACCCGGCGCAGTTTCTCCAAATCCCTATTCGAGAGTATAGGGTGCGGCAGCTTGAGGGTGTGGCAGTTCTCAGGTGTCTCGTCGAGGATGTTGCGCTCGGTGCCGATGTAGCTGATGAGCGACATGACGAGTTCCTCGCGGATGGGGTCGATCGGCGGATTGGTGACCTGAGCGAAGAGCTGCTTGAAATAATTGAAGAGCGGTTGCGGACGATCAGAGAGACAGGCCAACGGAGTGTCGGTGCCCATGGAGCCGACGGGCTCTTCGCCGCGTGCGCCCATGGGTCCGAGCAAAAGGCGGAGGTCTTCTTCGCTGTAGCCGTAGGCACGTTGGCGGCGCAGGAGAGTTTCAGGATTCGACGCGATGACGCGGGACGGCTCGGGAAGGGAATCGAGCAAGACCTGCTGCTCTTTGAGCCAGTCGCCATATGGCTGGCGGGCTGCGAGGCTCTTCTTGATTTCGCGGTCCGAAATGATGCGCTTCTGTACCGTGTCAACGAGGAACATGCGGCCCGGTTGTAGTCGGCCCTTCTTGCGAATATCTTCAGCAGGAAGGTCGAGAACTCCGGCTTCGGAAGCGAGCACAACCAAGTCATCCTTGGTGACGATATAGCGGCCGGGGCGGAGGCCGTTGCGGTCCAGTGTGGCCCCCACGACGCGTCCGTCAGTAAATGCGATTGCAGCGGGTCCATCCCAGGGCTCCATGAGCGATGCATGGTACTCGTAGAAGGCGCGTTTGTCTTCGTCCATGTCAGGGTTGCCGGCCCAGGCCTCGGGAATGAGCATGGCCATAACGTGGGGAAGGGAACGACCTGACTGATAGAGGAATTCGACAGCATTGTCGAGCGATCCTGAATCGCTGCCATCGGGTGTGACTACCGGGAACAGTTCGTTGATCTTTGCGCCGTGAAGGGGGCTATCGAGAACAGACTGGCGCGCGTTCATCCAACTGATATTGCCACGGATCGTGTTGATCTCTCCGTTGTGGGCGACGTAGCGATAGGGGTGCGCGAGCTTCCAACTCGGAAAGGTGTTGGTGGAGAAGCGCTGGTGGACAAGGCAGAGCGCGCTGGTGACGAGGGGATTGGCCAGTTCGAAGTAGAACTTCTCAATCTGCGGAGCAAGCATGAGGCCCTTGTAGATTATGGTGCGACAGGAGAATGACGGGATGTAGAAGTCGTCCTTGCCTTCGATCTCGGAGGCAGCCATCTCGTTTTCGGTGCGTCGGCGGACAAGATAGAGAGCGCGCTCGAAAGCGTCTTCGTTCATCCCGTCGGGACAGGCAACGAAGAATTGCTCAATGTAGGGCTGCGAGGCGCGGGCTTCGCGGCCAATGGCGTCGCCATTGACCGGCGTGTCGCGCCAGCCGAGAACCCTGAGGCCTTCCGCAGCGGCGATGCGCTCGAAGACACCCTCGCATTGCAGACGGCTGTGCCTGTCCACGGGAAGAAAGACCATGGCCACTCCGTAGGCGCCGGGCGCGGGGAGTTGAATGCCGAGTTCGCCGCATTCGCGCGCGAAAAAGACATGAGGTATCTGGATCAGGATGCCGGCGCCATCACCCGTCTCGGGATCGCAGCCTGCCGCTCCGCGATGGGTGAGGTTGATGAGCACTTCGAGACCTTTGCGGATGATGTCGTGACTCTTTTCGCCCTTGATGCTCGCTACCAGGCCCATGCCGCACGCATCGTGTTCGTTGCGTGGATGGTAAAGACCCTGGGGGTCAGGGAGATGATGACGTTGATCCGATATCTGCATGGCTGCCTTCTTATGAATAAGATCGGTCTGCGATTTTCAGTTGTCAGGAACGGCAAAGACACAATCAGCGCGGCGTTTTCCAAAGGGAATTCGCCCGGTAGTTCTGATCGGGCCTGTCGTGGCAGGCCCTGGCACACGGGGATAGTGCTGAACTCTCTACTATATCTGAATTTGGATTCGGGATTCCCGAATTACGGAATGAAAAGGGTTTACATCGCATTGGAAAGGGCATTGCGGTCAAGGGCGACGGATGAAGGTGCCCCAAAATCGTCAAACTGATGAGTAGAAGGAACTCAGAACTGGGCGCTGGAAACAAGAAAACCGATGTTGCGCGCCATCTGTCTTGGCGGGGCATCACCTTCGCTAAGATGGCTTCTTATGTAGCGGCGGCATTTGGCCCGGGAGTGAATTTCCGCTGATAGTAGGCCGTCGTTGCTATGATGGCTGGAATCCCGACCGAAATGGGCACGATCCATAGCCACCAAGCCCCATGCAGCAGGGGGCCGATAGTGACGAGCGAGAAAGCAGTCCAGGCCGCGATGTAGCTCCCGATCATTCCCTGCAGATGCGCGTACCACCAGAACATTTTCTCCGCCGGCGGATGCACGAATCGCCACATGGATCTGCCCGAAATGCGCATCCCAACGGCTCCGAAGACGATCGCGCGGATGCGCAGGTTCTGCACGAGTTCCGGCCGGATGGCCCCGGTCACAGCGAGCCCCAGGCTAGCTGCGAAGCAGAGAATGGCCGCAACCCAGTCCAGCCCGCGCACAACACGAGCGCCTTTCCAGGCAGCCTTCTGACCGAGTACGCGGTAGGCTGCGAGGGCGGCATAGAAACTGAAGATTGCCACCAGCGCAAGAAATAAAATCGGCAGGTAGACGGCCATGACCAGCGCCGTAAAGGCTACGACTGTCATGCACCAGAAATAGATTCTGCCCCAGAGGCGATGCGCTCTGCTGCCCTTTGCGGTAACCAGAGCCAGTGGAGCAAGGACAAATGCTGCGCTTCCGGCAGTGATGTGAACTGCCAGAAAAGCATGCATCCACCAAGGATTGTGCATCTGTCACCCTCGAATGCTCCGTTATGCCCGCAATTTATCATTACGCACGCCGAAGTTCTTTGGTTCCGTGAGAATCCTGCACCTGAAATCAGTGGTGAGAGGTGATTCAAATGGTCAGAGTTTGCAAATGAGCAGTTCGCGCTCATAGATCATTTCCGGTGGAAGATGATCATGGAGCTCAATGAACAACTCTTCGTGCCCGATCACTTCTTTACGCCATGCTGCGCGATCCACGGCCATGAGGGCCTCAAAAGATTCACGCGGGAAATCGAGGCCGGTCCAGTCGATGTCTTCATAGCGCGGAACCCATCCGATCGCAGTTTCGCGTCCGCGGCCATGTCCTTGCACGCGCTCGATGATCCAGCGGAGCACGCGCATGTTTTCGCTAAATCCGGGCCAGAGGAATTTCCCGTCGTTATCCTTTCGAAACCAATTCACATTGAAGATGCGCGGAGTGACATCGAGACCCCGCTGCATCTTGATCCAATGGCGGAAGTAGTCGCCCATGTGGTAGCCGCAGAAGGGCAGCATGGCCATCGGATCACGACGCACTTTTCCTACTGTGCCGGCTGCAGCTGCGGTAGTTTCAGAACCCATGGTCGCGCCTACATATACGCCGCTCGACCAATTGAATGCCTGGTATACAAGTGGCAGAGTGTGAGAGCGGCGGCCACCGAAGATGATTGCGCTAATTGGTACGCCTTCCGGAGATTCCCAGTCGGGGTCCATTGTGGGGCACTGCGACGCGGGGGCGGTGAAGCGTCCATTGGGGTGAGCAGCGGTGGTGCCGTTCTTTTTGCCTATGGAGGGGGTCCACTGCTGACCGCGCCAGTCGAGGCACTCGGCAAGGGGCTTTTCGGTCATGCCTTCCCACCACACGCCGTTGTCAGGGGTAAGGGCTACGTTGGTGAAGATTGAATTGCGCGAGAGGGTTGCGATGGCAGCAGGATTGGTTTTGGCGCTGGTGCCGGGTGCAACGCCGAAGAAGCCAGCCTCGGGATTGATCGCACGCAGACGGCCGCTGGAATCGGGCTTGATCCATGCGATGTCGTCGCCGACAGTCCACACTTTCCAGCCATGCATTGATTTGGGTGGGATAAGCATGGCGAAATTGGTTTTGCCGCAGGCGGAGGGGAACGCAGCGGCGACGTAGGTCTTTTCGCCTTTCGGATTCTCCACTCCGAGGATGAGCATATGTTCCGCCATCCATCCTTCGTCGCGTGCGATGTTCGAAGCGATGCGGAGGGCGAAGCACTTCTTGCTGAGCAGGGCGTTGCCGCCGTAACCGGAGCCGTAAGACCAGATCTCGCGCGTCTCAGGAAAGTGCACGATGTACTTTGTGTCATTGCAGGGCCACGGAACATCCTGCTGACCGGGCTTCAGCGGCGCACCTACCGTATGCATGCAGGGAACAACGCGTTTTTCGTCCTTGTCTATTTCGGCGAAAACGGGTGCGCCGATGCGGGCCATAATGCGCATGTTGACGACTACGTAGGCCGAGTCAGTGAGCTGCACGCCGATTCCGGACATGGGTGAACCGACAGGGCCCATGCTAAAAGGAAGAACATACATGGTCCGGCCCTGCATGCAGCCTTTGAAGAGCTGCTTGAGGCGGCGGCGCATCACGTAGGGATCCTCCCAGTTGTTGGTTGGTCCCGCTGCATCGCGTGAAAGAGAACAAATGAATGTCCGATCTTCGACGCGGGCTACATCGTTCGGGGCAGACCGGGCATAAAAGCATCCGGGCCAATTCTTCTGATCCAAGCGCGTGAAGGTACCGGCTGCCATGAGGCGGTCGCAAAGGAATTCGTACTCCGCCTGGGAGCCGTCGACCCAGTGGATCGCGTCGGGCCGGCAAAGCTCGGCCATCTTTTCGACCCATCGAATCAGGTGTTTGTTGGTTGTTGGCGGAGTTTGGACTGCGGACGGCTCGTGGTTGAGAACGGACTGCTTCATTTTCTACGGTTCTCCTGCACTGCGTATCAACTAAAGGCTACAGAAATTGCGGTGGCCGTGGAAGTGGAAGAATTTCCTTGGATGCAGCAGTTTATCGCAGAGTACCTGCAATCAAATGTGACGTTCTAGAATTCGTGATGCTGGTCAATGACTTCAGTGAGGTTGCGCGGCTCGTTGGGTTCGGGATTGGCGGCTTCGGCCTGATTGCGAACTTTTGCCACGGCGAGCCAGTTGTCCTTATGCGGTTGCTCGGCTATCCAGGGCGGAAGCGGCATGCAGAGATGGTCGCTGAGCGCAGCGGCGTAGCCCTCATATAAGGCGCGCAGATCGCGGAGCCGTTCGTAAGATTGACCGTCGCGGCATACACTGACGCCGCTCTGACAGAGCAATCGGTAGAGTTGTTCGTAGCGTTCTCGCGGCAATCGATCCGGCAGGTCCTGCCTGGGCTTGATGGAGAAGACTTGCGCCAGATCGACTATGGCGTGCCGTGCCATCGCAAAGGTTAATTGCGCCTGCCGGGCTTGGTGTCCGCGAACGCCTGCGATGAGCAGAGACGAAGTATCAAGCATGGCGGTGAGCGCGCTAAGCCAGCTCTGATTGGTGTGCTGCGAACGGAAATAGCAGAGAAGTGTGTAAGAGATGTGGCTTTCGAGCAGTTCGGCAGACCAGCGCTCCCACTCTGAGAACAGGCCGGCGAGGACGTCATCTGCTCCATCAAAGGAATGGCGGCGCATGAGCTCCGCTGCTGTCGGCGGCGAGCCTGCGCGCGCGTCCAGGAGCGAGATGCTGACCTCGCGGCGCGAAAACGCTCCGTAGAGCACCGGGAAGTAGCCCATGACGATGGCGAGAAAGCCGAAGCCTGTACCGGCTTCACATGTGGAGAGGGCGCGCGCAATCTGCGCATGAGGCGTAACGTCGCCGAGGCCGAGCGTGAAGAAGTTTGTACCGCTGACATAGAGGTCGGATAGATATCCGACCTGCCGCGATGAGTCGCTAAAGGGGCTACCGAGGGCGTAATAGACAAGAGAAAAACCAAAGACCATGCCGCAGGCCCAAACTACTAGAAGAAAAATGAGCGATAGTGGTCCGTAAAAACTGAGAGCAGTTTCCCGTTTGCGCGGGTGGCGGATCCTGACAGCAACGAATCTCCACGGAATCCACGTGAGGATATAGAAGATGCGCGTGAGGCGCAGACGGCCCGCGGCCCGGCGCGGCAGGATAATGGTCTGGAACGCATCGAGCAGCACTACCAATAAGCAGAGGATTCCCAGCAGCATCGTAACGACTCGCATTGAACTCCTTCGGCGGCGCACGCCTTGAAGGCTGATCATGCAGCGCCCAATTACCGTATCCTAGCTGAGTCAGGCATCGCCAAGCCCATGATTGAACTTGGAAAAGCGCTTCTCGGTCTAGGGCTTCTGCTGATGATGTTGGGAGCAGCCTTGATGATTGCCGAGAGATTCGGATGGCCACTGGGACGACTGCCCGGTGATCTCGCTTATCGAGGCAAGAACTTTTCTGTCTTCTTTCCCGTTGGGACATCGATTCTGATCAGCGTTGTGCTTTCAATCCTGATTTATGTCATTTCGCGGATCCGACGTTAGGCCTGCAACGATTGCTGAGCCTCTGAGGATCGCAACGATCGACGTTTTCTCGGGAATCGCCGTGTTCATTCCCAACGCAGCTAATTGGCGGGATGGGCCCGTCGAAAGACCGCGGATGCGGAAATCCGGACCGTATTTATCCGGTTTGCGATTCAAAATGCGGGTCAAAGCTCAAGGACCGTTTGGAGACAGGTAAACGCTATCCGATTGGCCGCGCAAAAGGCGGATATCGAGGAGCCCCGCAGTGCGCTGACTTCAAAGTTAGAGTCATTCAGTTCATAGACAAACGATTGTCTGTAGCCGAAACAGCGTTGACTGACTTTCGGGTCTGGATGATCCCGAAGGCCCGTCGTTTTACCGGGAAATGATGGGTGTTGCTTTGACAGGATGAGGTGGGCGAGCGGCAAAACTCCTTTGTTATGGCTAACTTGGAAACGGGCTTTTGGCTTTTGCGGTAGATGAACTATTTCCGCTGCACCAGACGCGACAGGGGGTAACCGGATTTTCGAGGAATGCAAAGCAGAGTGACAGGAAGGTTAGCGACACGAAGAGGATATCGGAAGGCGCGCCGACCTGCATCGGTTGCGAGGCGCCAGGACATAACTTGCGAAGACGTTATCCCGAACCGCTTTTGGCGGCCGTCAATAGGATCCGATACCCCGAAAAGATGACATCAGGGAGCCATTGTTTAAAGAAAGATTGACGATTCTAGACCGGCTGGAGTAAGGTTCTTGGCGGTTTACTGAAACGATTTAGGCGGAGCTATCCGCACTATATAGCAGGGAATCCTGCGACGAAGAAAGCGCGTCGTGGGTGACTTCCTTGCGAGTGCCGATGAACTTCGCGTGGAAGTGCGAGTAGCCGAACAGAGGCATGGGCTCAGTGGATTGAGTTGAAGCCAAAATGCAGGGCGGCCATGTGGCCTGGAAGAAAGTGCAAGTGAGCTAATCCGTAAGAGAAATCGGCAACCTGCCGGACTCTCCCATAGGGGAAGCAAGATAGCACGATCCCAGACTGCAGCAACAAAGCGGTATCACTTTCGAATAGGAGAGTCAGATGGTAGTGAATGCAAAACGTGCGAGCTACAGGTTCCTTTTGTTGCCGTTGTTTTTTGCGTTGGCATGCGTAGGTTTATACGCGCAGGCCAATTCAAACATCACCGGCATCGTTTCGGACCAGACGGGAGCAGTCGTCGCGGGAGCGAAGGTTGTTCTCACCGATCCGGCCACAGGCGCAACCAAATCAACCGTAACGAGCCAGACCGGTCTGTATGAAATTGCCGGTTTGAACGCTTCAAAATATAACCTGACTGTCACGGCAAAGGGATTCCAGACATTTGCGCAAAATGGAATCGTCGTGGACATCTCAGCAACCTTCCGTGTTGACCCCAAGCTGACAATTGGCTCGGAATCGACAACCGTAACCGTCAGTGCAGATGCGTTGACCGTGCAAAGCGACTCGAACGTGGTTAGCACGCTGATCAACGAGCAGCAGATTACTGAACTCGCAACGAATGGCCGTAACGTCGTATCCCTGGCTACATTGGGCCTCGGCGTGAGCGGCAACCTGCCCGATCAGAATGCACCTACTTCGGTTGGTTCCAGTTTCGCCATCAGCTTCAACGGGCTCAACCAGGCCCACAACATCTGGATCGTGGACGGCGGCGAAGCCTATGACCGCGGTTCCGGTGGTAAGATGTCGATCATGCCTTCCCAGGACGCGCTCGGCGAGTTCCAGGTGATGGCCAGCAACTATCCTCCGGATTACGGTATCTCCTCCGGCGGCACGATCACCATGTCCATCAAGAGCGGCACCAAGGCGTTCCACGGGGAACTGTGGGAATTCGCACGCAATGACGCATTTGATGCTCACAACTACTTCGATAACAATGCCGGACAGATGACGCCGAAAGCTGAACTCCGTTACAACGTGTTCGGCGGCAACGTCGGCGGCCCGGTCTTCATTCCTCACGTCTACAACGAGTCGAAGAACAGGACGTTCTTCTTCTGGAACGAAGAATGGCGCAAGGAAATCAACGGTAACTCGCCATCGCCGATCAACACTATTCCGGCGGCGGATCTCGTTACCTCGGCGGCCACCTTCGATTTCAAGGTTCCTGCATTCAACCCCGGTGCACAGATCGCGGCCGGTGTTGGTAATCAGATCTTTGTTCCTACCACTTCCGATCCTGCCTTCAATGCCAAGTTGGCGGCGGCTGGACTAACGGCAGGCCAACCGTTCCCGAATAACACCATTCCGGGTTCGCTGCTCGATTCCAACGCTCTTCTCTTCAACACGCTGAAGAATGTTCCCGCCGCGACCAACGCACAAACGGATCAGTTGACTCCGCCGGCGGGCAAAATTCCGACTAACGTGCGCGAAGATCTGTTCCGCATCGATCACACTATCAACGATAAGTGGAGCATCTTTGGCCACTACATCCATGACGAGGTTAGCCAGAACTACGCAACAGTTCTCTGGAACAGCGATAGCTACCCGACCGTGGGTTCGAACTTCGAGAACCCATCCTATAGCTCGGTCATCAAGCTGACAGGCGCACTCAAGCCAAACGTACTGCTGGAAGCCGCGTTTAACTATGACGGCAACAAAATATCCATTCTGCCGGTAGCCGCAGGCGGAGGCACGTTCACGATACCTTCTGGTTGGTCGGCGGGAACCTACTTTACGGGTCAGAATAAGTTGAACCGACTTCCTAATTTCACGTTCAGTACCTTCAACACGACGTGGGGACCGGGGAGCGATCCGTGGACCAATGGCGCCGAGGACTATAACGAGATCGTTAGTCTGGCTATCACAGAAGGAAAGCATCAGTTGAAGTTCGGCGGCGGCTACAACCGCTACACCAAGAACCAGATCAATGGATCGAGCACCGAGGGAAGTTACACCTTTGGCGACGGCTGGAACAAGGCATCCAACACGCCGTCGGGTTTGCTCACCGGCGACTCGTACCTTGACTTCCTGTTGGGTCTGGGCACCAGCTACAGCCAGGCAAACAGCGATCCGATCTTCCACTATGTCAACAACACCATCTCAGCCTATGCGATGGACAACTGGCATGTATCGCCGCGCTTGAGCTTGCAGATTGGCATCCGTTACGATGCCCTCCCGCACGTTTGGGAACGCAACAATGCCATTTCAAACTTTGTCCCCTCGCAGTACCAGGCTGGACTCGCCCCGACATTCCAGTCGTCGGGCGCATTCGCTCCGAACAGCCCTGGTCTACAGAACGTCAACGGCACCAACTTCTATTTGAATGGAATCGCAATTGCCGGCCAGGGTGGAACGCCTCGCGGAATCGTCAACAACTGGTATAAGACTTACCAGCCCCGCATCGGTTTCTCCTATGACCTGTTTGGAACTGGCAAGACCATCCTTCGCGGCGGTTTTGGCACATTCTTTGAACGCATGCAGGGCAACGACATCTACGACATCGCTGGCGGAGCTCCTTTCGTAAACACACCGTCAGCCTCAAACGTTGAACTCACCACCCCCAGCTACAACTGGCAAGCTGGCGCACCCGCTGCTACTCCGCTCTTCACACAAGGACCAAACAGCGAAAATACCTATTACCCAGCTCCCGGCGTTGAGCAATACAGCCTGGGCGTGCAGCATGAAGTCGCACCCGCGCTCATCCTGGTTACGCAATACGTCGGCAACATCGCCTGGCATCAGAACACGTTCCTGCCGATCAACAACTACCCACTCAGCACCCCAATGGCTACCCGTCAGGCATCCGCAAACGGTTCGCTCTCGACGGTCGCTGGGTTGGAGTCGAGGACTTATGTAGGCTTCGGCGGTATGAACCAGATCGCTAACATTCTCACCGGCAGTTACAACAGCTTCCAAATTGGGCTGCGCCAGCAGAATCGGCACGGACTCAGCTTTGAAGTTGACTACACATATGCGCACGAAATCGATGATCAGGTTGGCAGTTCTGATCTCAACACGACTAGCAATCCCTGGAACCTGAAGTACGACAAGGGTTCCGGTTCCTTGGATCGCCGCAACGCGCTCAACATTAACTACGTATGGAAAATACCGGCCTTCGCGCATGGCAACGGCTTGACCCACGCTGTGCTCGGCGGCTGGGAACTTTCCGGTGTAGTCATCTCTCAGTCGGGTCTACCCTGGGCTGGCAACAACACCCCAGGCAGCGGTTATTCGGATACAGTCGGACTCGGCGGCGGCTATACCAACCGTCCGAACCTTGCCGGCAAGCCCCATTACGTAAAGGCAAAAGCCACAGTCGGCACGAACAGCGGATACCAGTGGGTAAGCCAGACTGGTTTCTCGCAGCCAGCGGCAGCTTGGAACGGGGCCCCGAACCTGGGCTTCGGCAACGAGGGTAGAGATGCTGTTGTCGGCCCCGGCCGCACCAACTTCACCACCTCGCTGTACAAATCCTTTGCCATTACGGAGCGGGCTCAGTTCCAGTTCCGCGTGGACAGCTTCAACACCTTCAACCACACGGCGTTCAACGCATTCAACAACACGGTCAGCAACAGTAACTTTGGTTTCGTGACCGGTGCGGCGGACCCGAGAGAATTCCAGTTCGGCGGCAAGTTCATTTTCTAGCCGAACGGTTAGCCCGGGCGCGGCAGGCATACCCTGCCGCGCCCAACTTTTTGGCCCAATATTCTGATCCGATCCTTGCTATTTGTCTAAAGCCGAAGAGAGACAGGAGGCGGGGAATTGCACCATTTGGTGGAAGCTAGCCCGGGAGTGCCGTCCAAATACCAGATCCCTGGAATAAACTCCAGGGAGTGCGGCCCCCATCGCATTGGCGCCTCTGATTTCAGCCGTTCCCGCAGTCGCTCAGGTAACACAAGAGGTTATTTATGAAATATCAGCAAAACCAAACGACTTTAAGCACGCGTTTGCCGCGAAAGACAGGCAAATGGCTTGGCGCATTCCTAGCCTTGACAATAGTGGCCGTTATGTCAACGGGTGCCGGAGGGATGATCCAGAATACCTATCCCCACATACCCCCAGAGCTGAATCGGGTTCCCGATAGCAACCAAGCGAACGACATCAATGGTCAGCAGACTAAAAATAAGAGTTTCGAAGCCGTCAATGCTGCGCGCAAAAAGCAAATCAGTGAGGAGACGGTAAAGCTGCTGAAACTGGCCACAGACCTGAAGGCCGAAGTGGACAAGACAAATCAGGACACGCTGTCCGTCGGAGTCATCCGCAAGGCGGACGAGATCGAAAAACTGGCGCACGACATAAAAGACAAGATGAAGCTAACAGTGGGAGCAAGTTGAATCGCAATTTCATTGCGCTGCGGCCTTCAGGATTAACGGCCATAGATCAATTGGGGCTGGCCTGTCCAGGACTAGCTCTGTGGCAATCATCCGTAACACAAAACGATTCTTCGCTCCGACGAAGTTAGCCTTGGAGCAACCGATCTTCACGATTGATGGACTAAGCTGCGCGATGCAGACTCGCCAGCACGATAACGTTGAGTTGGCGGAAACCACGCGGTCGCACTGGGCGGCAGTTACTCAATTACGACCCCAATTCAAAATTTGGCAATTATCCGTTGGCAGATATGCCGGTGGTGTCCAGCCATCCAGCCATAGATTCGGCGCTCTGTGGAGTTGGACCGGGATAGGTTCTATGTCTAAGACACCAACCCTATTCTGATGCATTTCCAGACCAGGTAGTTTTCTGCGAACTTCGAAAGAAATCAAACCGTCTCATAAGGCACGGAAAAGTCGTTCCATGCGCGGAGACATGCGACCAAGTTGGCAGATTTGTCGTCTTAACTTAAGAGATTGAAGATCAGCACATGCTCCTTCCCTAACGATTCTTAATAGACGCAGCTAGCAGGGCACAAGGCCCGCCGGTAGAGATACGGATCGGAACAAATTGCCGCAGTTCAATCTCACGAACTGGCGTGAACTCGCGGCCTCAAGCTGCGATCCAAATACTAGAAGCTTTACGGCAACTTTACGAGAGAGACTATGGATCAAGTACCACCTGTATCGCATGCCTCCCCGACAATGCATCCCGGCCAGGATCCAAGCGCGAAAGCTTCGCACCGGAGACATCTCTGGATTTGGGTTGTCATTCTTCTGCTTTTCGGACTGTTGTTTTATTGGGTGATTCATCAGCACGGCAAGGCGCAGGCGGCGACGACGGGGGGAAGACACGCCGCAACCGGGCCGGTACCCGTAACGACGGCGACGGCAAAGAGCGGTTCGATTGGTGTGTATCTCAACGCGATCGGTACTGTAACTCCGGTTTATACGGCTTCGATAACAGCACAGGTAACAGGGGTGATCACAGCGGTGCGTTATCGGGAAGGCCAGTACGTCAGAAAGGGCGATCCTCTCATTGATATCGATCCGCGGCAGTACGCTGCGCAGGTGGTGCAGGCGCAGGGGTTGCTGGATCGCGATAAGAATTTGCTGGCTGAAGCGCAGATGGATCTGGATCGCTACAAGGAAGCATGGACAAAGAACGCGATTCCGCGGCAGACGCTCGAGGACCAGGAGAAGGTTGTCTTCCAGGATCAGGGTACGGTGAAGAACGACGAAGGTACCTTGCAGTACGACCAGGTGCAACTCTCGTATTGTCACATTACATCGCCAATCAATGGTCGCGTGGGGCTGCGCTTGGTTGATCCCGGAAATCTCGTGAGTGCGAATTCGGCAACGACGTTGGTAGTTGTGGCACAAGTTCAACCGATCACGGTCATCTTTACGGTCGGCGAAGACGACTTGCCTCAGGTTCTTCAGAATATGCGCGGCGGGAAGCAACTCAAGGTGGAAGCATTAGACAGGACACAGCAGAATCTGTTGGCGACCGGGAAGCTGAACACGATAGACAACCAGATCGACACGACGTCGGGAACGGTAAAACTACGCGCGCAATTCGACAACAGAAAGGGAGCTCTGTTTGCAAATCAATTTGTGAATACACGACTTCTGGTGGACACTCTGGCGAACCAGACACTGATCCCGTCATCAGCGATCCAACATAACGGGAACACAGATTTTGTTTATTTCATTTCGGACGGCAAGGCTCAAATGCGAACCGTCAAGACGGGACAAGCAGATCACGGCGATACGGCGGTGCAGGGCATCAATCCGGGAGACGTGGTGGCGAACAGCAGCTTCGAGAAATTACAAAACGGTTCTCAGGTCACGATCTCCAATGTGAAATTGCCATCCGCGTCAGATGCTCCCGAGAATAACGTTCCATGAATCCATCCCGGATCTTCATTCTTCGGCCGGTAGCCACAGCGCTGCTGATGGCGGCGATTCTGCTCGTCGGAGTGGTGGCGTATTTTCAGTTGCCGGTTTCCGCGTTGCCTGAGGTCGACTATCCGACTATCCAGGTATTGACGTTTTATCCGGGTGCAAGTCCAGATGTGATGGCTACGACAGTGACAGCGCCGCTGGAGCGCCAGTTTGGCGAAATGCAAGGTCTCAGCCAGATGACTTCGACCAGCGCGGGCGGTGTCTCGGTAATCGTCTTGCAGTTTAGCCTGGCGCTCAGCCTCGATGTAGCCGAGGAGGAAGTGCAATCGGCAATTAACGCCTCGCAGAGCTTTCTACCATCGGATTTGCCGACGCCTCCGGTCTATAACAAGACCAATCCTGCCGATGCGCCGGTTTTGACGCTCGCAATCACGTCGCCGTCGATGCCGTTGTCTGACGTCGAGGACCTTGTTGACACCCGACTCGCGCCACGGATTTCGCAACTGAGCGGCGTCGGATTGGTGAGTATCAGCGGTGGTCAGAAGCCGGCCGTGCGAATTCAGGTGAATCCGGTGCAACTGGGATCGTACGGGCTGAATCTGGAGGACGTTCGTACGGCGCTGACGCAGGCGAGCGTGAATTCCGCGAAGGGCAACTTTGATGGTCCACGCCAGGACTACCAGATTGATGCGAACGACCAAATCACCGACGCCGCAGGTTACAGGAATGTCGTCGTTGCGTATCGAAACGGTGCTCCGGTCTTTGTCAAAGATGTAGCGAAGGTTGTGAATGGTGTAGAGAACCAGCGGCAAGCAGCGTGGATGAACACGACGCCGGCAGTGATTCTCAATATCCAGCGGCAGCCGGGTGCAAACACGATCACTGTGGTCAAGCGGATTGAACAGATTTTGCCTCAGTTGGAGGCCAATCTGCCCGCGGCGATACACGTCACAACTATGACCGATATGACCACCAGCATCAAGGCCTCGGTAAGCGATGTCGAATTTGAACTGATGCTGACGATCGGGCTGGTAGTGCTGGTGATTTTCCTGTTCCTGCGCAGCTTGCGCGCCACGATCATTCCCAGTGTGGCCGTTCCACTTTCGCTCGTGGGCACATTTGGCGCGATGTACTTGCTGGGATACAGCCTGGACAATCTTTCGCTCATGGCGTTGACCATCTCGACCGGGTTCGTGGTCGACGACGCGATCGTGATGATCGAGAACATTTCCCGCTATCTCGAGGAGGGCCTACCCCCAATGGAGGCAGCGCTCAAGGGTGCCGGGCAGATTGGCTTCACCATCGTTTCGCTAACGGTTTCGTTGATCGCAGTGCTTATTCCGCTGCTTTTTATGGGAGACGTGGTGGGACGGTTGTTCCGCGAGTTTGCCGTGACTCTTGCCGTGACGATCGTGATATCCGCTGTTGTTTCCCTGACCCTTACACCGATGATGAGTTCGCGTATTCTGCGGCACACGCCGGAGGAGCAGCAATCGAAGTTCTACCACTCATCGGAAAAAATGTTCCAGCGCATGATTGCTTTCTACGGACGCACGTTGAGGGTTGTGCTTGAATACCAGACGATCACACTGCTTGTTGCTTTGGGGACGCTGGTCCTGACGATCATTCTCTATATCTTCATTCCCAAGGGATTCTTTCCTGTACAGGACACCGGCGTGATCCAGGGGATCTCGCAGGCCTCGCAGTCTATTTCATACACCGATATGGCAGCGCGGCAGCAGCAACTTGCCCGGATTATCCTGGCCGACCCCGCAGTGGAGAGCCTGTCGTCGTTCATCGGCGCTGATGGCGTCAATACGACGATGAACAGCGGGCGTCTCTCAATCAACCTCAAGCCCCTCGCTGAGCGGCACATGAACGCATCGGATGTGATTCGCAGGTTGCAGGGGAAGCTTCAGCAGGTGTCGGGAATACATCTATACATGCAGCCGGTGCAGGACATTACGGTGGACGATCGCGTGAGCCGGACACAGTATCAGTACACCCTCGAAGATCCGGATACGAACGAACTCAACGCGTGGACGGGGAGGTTTGTCGCGGAATTGAATAAGTTGCCGGATCTGGAGGATGTTGCGACCGACCAGCAGATGGGTGCCAGGGCGATTTCTCTGGTGATCGACCGCGTAACGGCCTCGCGTCTTGGGATTGCGCCGACCACGATCGACAACACGCTCTACGATGCCTATGGACAGCGGGAAATCAATACGCTGTACACACAGACCAATCAATACCATGTGGTGCTCGAGACGGCCCCGGAGTGGCAGCAGAATCCATCTAAACTCGGTGATCTGTACATTCAATCGAATGCGTCCTCGGGTGCAAGCGGCGCAGGCGCGGCGACGAGCTTTTCGTCGTCGGCTTCCGCTGCCGCCGGCTCAAATGCACTGACGACCTCGGTGAAATATACGCCTTCTTCTACGGTGATGACGGCCCCCGTGAGCGCCTTGACGAGAACCACCACAGGCGGCGATTCATCGCCGACTTCGGGAACGACCGCCGGAACGACTCCGAACACAACAACGACTTCGAGTGGAACGAACGCCGTCCCGCTAGCGGCCTTCACGAAGGCATTACCCACCACAGAAGCGCTCTCAATCAATCACCAGGGCCAGTTTCCGGCAGTCACGGTTTCGTTCAACCTGGCACCGAATGCGTCATTAGGGACAGCGATAAGCGACATCGATAAAGCCGCTAAGAAATTGAATTTCCCGGCTAGCTTGCAGGCGGATTATCAAGGGACCGCAGCTTCCTTCCGGAATTCGCTATCGAACGAGGCGTTACTGATTCTTGCGGCGCTGGTGACGGTGTACATCGTATTAGGTGTTCTCTATGAAAGCTTTATCCACCCGATCACGATTCTTTCGACGCTTCCATCGGCAGGGGTTGGAGCGCTGTTAGCCCTGATTATCTGCCGACAGGACCTTTCGGTGGTGGCGATCATCGGAATCATTCTGCTCATCGGGATTGTGAAGAAGAACGGCATCATGATTGTCGATTTCGCGCTCGAGGCAGAGCGTGAGCATGGCAAATCGTCGACAGACGCAATCTACGAAGCCAGCCTTCTTCGGTTCCGGCCCATCATGATGACGACGATGGCAGCGCTGCTGGGCGGCTTGCCGCTGGCGCTTGGCACCGGGCTTGGATCGGAGCTGCGACGACCGTTGGGCATCGCGATGGTGGGCGGACTTTTGCTGAGTCAGATCCTGACGCTCTACACGACTCCTGTTATATACATCTTCTTCGACAGGATTGCGCAGCGGATTGCACAGCGCAAGCCTTCGCAGCGCCCGACAGGCGATGAACCACAGCCGGAGCCGGGACCCGCATGAGTCTGTCATCTCCATTCATCTGGCGGCCGATTGCCACCACGCTGCTGACGATTGCAGTAGCGATTGCGGGTGCCATTGCATTTATGGTGCTGCCGGTATCCCCTCTGCCGCAGGTGGATTTCCCTACTATCAGTGTGTCAGCTAGCCTGCCCGGAGCGAGTGCACAGATCATGGCCGCCTCAGTGGCGACACCCCTGGAGCGCCAATTCAGTCACATCGCGGGCATTACGGAGATGACGTCATCGAGTTCACTGGGCAGCACGAACGTGACTCTGCAATTTGATTTGAGCCGCAATATTGACGGAGCTGCGCGCGATGTCGAGGCGGCGATCAATTCGGCGCGCACCTATCTGCCGATCAATTTGCCGGCTAATCCGTCGTATCGCAAGGTGAATCCCGCGGATGCGCCCATCATGATTCTCGGACTGACGTCATCGAAGTACGACGTGACGAAGGTTTATGATCTGGCTTCGACGATTCTCGAACAAAAGCTATCGCAGATCCAGGGTGTGGGGCAGGTGTTTGTCGGTGGCGGTGCCACGCCCTCGGTGCGCGTAGAGGTCGATCCAAAGAAGCTCGAAAGCTTTGGCATGACATTGGGGACCGTTCAGTCCGTGCTAAGCCTGCAGAATTCGCACGAGCCCCGGGGGCAGATCAACGATGGTGAAATGAGCGAGGACATCATCACCAACGATCAGATCTCACTGGCGGATCAATATAAGCCGTTGATCATCGGATATCACAACGGAGCAGCGGTCAGGCTGTCAGACATAGCGGACGTGGTGAATTCGACGCAGAACATTCGCACTGCCGGCTACATGGACGGCACGCGAGCAGTGTTCATCATCATCTTTCGGCAGCCTGGCGCAAACATCATTCAGACCGTTGATCGCATTCGCAGCCAGCTTCCTTTTTTGCAGGCCGTGTTGCCCCAGGGAATCAATACCACGATCGTGCTGGACAGGACGACTACCATTCGTGCATCCGTCAGGGATGTTGAGAGGACACTTGTTGGATCGGTCGTACTGGTGGTGTTGGTAGTTTTTGTTTTCCTGCGCAGCGTTCGCGCCACGTTGATTCCCACCGTAGCCGTGCCGGTCTCGCTGATTGGCACATTCGCGGTGATGTACATGCTGGACTATAGTCTCGACAATCTTTCGCTGATGGCGCTGACGATTGCTACGGGTTTCGTGGTGGACGATGCGATTGTGGTGATGGAAAACATTACCCGACATCTCGAAGCCGGAATGGATGCGTTCGGCGCGGCATTGCTGGGCGCGAAAGAGATTGGATTCACCGTGTTTTCCATCAGCATGTCGCTGATCGCGGTGTTCATTCCAATCCTGATGATGGGCGGAATTGTCGGGCGGTTGTTCCGTGAGTTTGCCGTGACTCTGTCAACGGCGATCGTGGTGTCGATGGTGATTTCGCTGACGACGACGCCGATGATGTGCGCTCACCTGCTGAAACCAAGTTTGCCCAATGAGAAGCACAACTGGTTTTACCGAACGAGCGAGCGCGTCTTCAGCGGAATAGTATCGATTTACCGATCCTCCCTGACATGGGTGCTGGACAATCCCTTATTAACAATCATCGTTTTGGTACTTACGATTGCCCTGAATGTGGTGGTGATCGTGCGGATCCCCAAGGGATTCTTCCCGACGCAGGATACCGGGTCGGCGGTGGGAATGGTGCAAGGCCCGCAGGATGCCTCGTTTCCGTTCATGAACTTTTCGGTGCAGCGACTGGTGGACGTGATCAAGGCAGACCCTGCGGTCGCGCACGTAAACGCCTATACGGGCGGCAATGGAGCGAGCAATGGCGGGTTTATTTACATCGCGCTGAAGCCTCTTGGAGCGGAGCGGAAGGTTTCGGCGATGCAGGTCATTAACCGGCTGCGACCCAAGATGAACAGCTTGCCCATTGCATCTGCATTTCTACAGCCGGTGCAGGATCTTCGCATTGGAGGTCGATCGAGCGCGGCCTTGTATCAATACACCATCCAGGCCGACAACATTAACGACCTCTTTCATTGGGGGCCAATTCTTTTGGCGAATATGAAGAAACTTCCCGGATTGCTGGATGTGAATACAGACCAGCAAAACGGTGGATTGCAGGAGATGTTGACATACGACCGCGTCACCGCGGCGCGACTTGGTCTGACGGCGCAGTCGCTGGACCAGTCTCTCTACAGCGCATTCGGCCAGTCGGAAGTTTCCGTCATATACACACAGCTGAACCAATACTACGTTGTCATGGAGGTGGCCCCACGGTTCTGGCAAAGTCCGGAAGGGCTGAATCAAATCTATTTTGCTCCGTCGTCCTCATCAGGATCCTCGCAAGCCGGAATCAACTCCGTATCTCCTTTGACGAGCGTTTTGAAAGCTCATACCGCGACCACGCCGCTCCAAGTGAATCATACGGGTCTGTTTCCTTCGGTAACCGTGTCGTTCAACCTGACGCCCGGAATGTCGCTTAGCGACGCAACCACGGAAGTGGCGCGCATGGAAAGCCAATTGGGCATGCCCTCCACGGTGCATGGATTCTTCGCGGGAACCGCGCAAGCGTACCAGGACTCGCTGGGCACTGAGAAGTACTTGGTGGTGACGGCTCTGCTCGCGGTATTCATTGTGTTGGGAATTTTGTATGAGAGCCTCATCCATCCACTGACCATCATTTCCACGTTGCCGTCTGCCAGCGTGGGGGCAATGCTGGCATTGATGCTGTTCCACATCGATCTCAACGTCATCTCCATTATCGGCATCATTCTGCTGATCGGCATCGTGAAGAAGAACGCGATCATGATGATCGATTTCGCGCTGATGGCGGAGCGGCAGGAGGGGAAGAACACGCGGGATGCCATTTTTGAGGCCTGCATGCTGCGCTTCAGGCCAATTCTGATGACGACGATGGCGGCGATCTTTGGCGCCCTGCCGCTGGCGTTTGGGACGGGAACCGGATCGGAGCTAAGGCAGCCTCTGGGCATCACAATCGTGGGTGGCCTTTTGATGAGTCAGTTGCTGACGTTGTACACCACGCCGGTTGTGTACCTGGAGATGGACCGCATGCGCCTTTGGGCGTCGGGCCGGCGGCACAGTATGGCTACACCCGAACCCGCAGGCGCGGACTGAGTCAGCAAGCAGGAGATGAGTATGAAAGGTAGAAGAGACGGATTCAGCTACGACATGCTTGGTTTTCTGGCCCTTGTAGCAATGCTTAGCGGATGCCGCATCGGGCCCGCTTACCATGCGCCGATGCCTCCGGCTGTAAGCACGCCGAACTACAAGGAGTCGACGGTTAATTTTAAGGACCAGGATGGCTGGAAGGTAGCTGATCCACAGGACGCGATGATGCGGGGCAAATGGTGGGAGGTATTCCATGAGCCGGAGTTGAATGCCCTGGAAGAGCAACTCAATGGGAACAATCAGAATATCCAGGTGTCGTTTCAAAACTTGATGGAAGCAAGAGCGCTGGTTGCCGAGGCGCGCGCGCAGTATTGGCCCACAGTTTCGGTCAATCCGGGATGGAGCCGTTCACATAGCTCTGCTAATCTGCAGAACTCGTCGCAGGCGAATACCGGATCGACTTCGACTTTATGGACTGCTCCGCTGGAAGTTTCGTGGACACCAGACCTGTGGGGAAAGATTCGAAACGAGGTGAGAGCAGAACAATACGGCGCACAGGCAAGCGAGGCTGACCTTGAGCTTGAAAAGCTGACGGAGCAGGCGAGCCTGGCACAGTATTACTTTGAGATACGGGGCCAAGACATGCTGCAGCAGATTCTAAATGAGACAGTCGCGGCGGATCAGAAGGCGCTGGATGCTGCGCAAGGTGCATTTGACGCCGGAACGGGCGACTATATTTCCGTGGTGGGGGCGCGAGCGACGCTACAGTCCGCGCAGGCTTCAGCCGTCAATGTCACATTGTCGCGAGCGCAATTCGAACACGCAATTGCGGTGCTGGTTGGAAAGGTGGCGACGGATTTCTCGATTCCGGTAAAGCCGATGATCTACACTCCGCCTGCGATTCCAACGGGAGTTCCGTCGCAGCTTGCTGAGCGCCGGCCAGATGTGGCTGCTGCGGAGCGGACGCTGGCAGCAGCGAATGCCACGATTGGGATTGGATACGGTGCGTTCTTTCCCCAGGTAACTATCTCAGCATCGGGCGGCTTTGATAGCTCAACTTTGAAGGATCTCTTTGCTTGGCCGAGCCGTTTTTGGTCGATAGGGCCGACGGCGGCGCAGACCCTGTTCAATGGCGGTCTTTACCGCGCGCAGTTGCATCAATATGAGGCCATCTACAACGGGGATCTCGCAACCTATCGGCAGACAGTGTTGACCGCATTTCAGCAGGTGGAGGATGCGCTGGCCGGAACACGCGTGTATTCGCAGCAAATCCTCCGGCAAGAAGAAGCAGTGAAGTCCTCGCAACAGTTTCTCGACATGGAGATGCAGCGGTACAACACCGGTGTTGATCCTTATGTGGATGTGATAACAGCGCAGACCACCGTGTTGGGGAACCAGGTCACGCTGAACTCGCTGCAGGTTGAAGAAATGCTCTCGGCGGTGCAACTGGTGCAGGCACTCGGCGGAGGATGGGATCTCAGCCAACTCCCGAGTCCAAAACAGATGTCGGCCAAGTTGCCGAATTCAAATTACAAAATGCAAAACTGACGTTCGCTCCACTTCAATTGGCTACGCCCGATTGTTCGGACCGAACCAGTAAGCGATCCAGGGATATTATTCAGGATATGGTTCTCCAGCGTGGACCACACGAATGTAGTGATCAGTGAACTGCGCGTGTCCGCCCGGCAATTCCACCTTTGGCATGTGGCAACTTGTGCAGCTTGATTTTGCGACAGGGCAGGTTTTCACAACGGAAATACTCGACGCAGGTTTGGCGTCGCCATGGCACACCAGGCACTTGGCGTCATACGAGGCCACATTGTGATTTACCGGCTCATGCGGGTTGTGGCACGCGATACAGCTGATACGCGGGTCATTGCCGATAAAGCACTTGCTGTTTTCGAGCCTATAAGGTTGAAACCGCACGAAGGCAGGGCCGTGCCATTTGTTGCGCATCACAGTATCCCATGTGCGATGGCACCGGCCGCAGAAGTCTGAAACCTGTTCGGCATCAAGACGCTTGAGTGATTTGGGTAAAGTCTTGAAATCGTCATGGGCAGCATCGATCATGTGCTGCTGCGCACCGGCATGGCAGTGTTGGCAGTCGAGACCAGGAGTTACTGTCGCCGGAACGAGCTTTTCGCCATCGATGACTCCAGTGCCGTGGCAGTTAAAGCAGGTACGGGTTTCCCAGATGGGAAGTAAGCGGCCCATCGCTTCGGTCAGGTTGTGAGGAGTGATCTTCTGATCGCCGGGAGTGATGGCCAGCCCGTTGGCGCGGGGGAAGTAGCTTACCAGGCTTTCGTAATAGTGGCCGTCCTTTTCAAGCACCCATGTTTGTGCGTGCTGTCCGAAGATCCAGTGGATTGGAAGGGTGAGGGTCTCGGTTCCATCGGAAACTGAATAGGTGCTCTGACCATCTTTGGTCTGCACCCGGTAAGTGAATGCACCGAGCTGCAGATTTAAATCGGTGTGCGCGTCCAATGCCGGATTTGCTCCTTGCGGCTCCATGGCGTGACGCATCGGGGCGGACGCATAAGAAGTGGCGACACCGCTGTGGCAGGTTGCGCAGGTGACAGCACTGTTCGATGCCTTCGCATGTTGAGCGATGGCCGGTCGTGAAACAAGCAACGCACAAAAGAGCGCAACTGCGAAAGCCACGCAGGCAAAAGCGGACTTCGGTCCCGCACTACTTCGCCAGGTCACGACAGACCTTTCGTTCGCGCTCGGCGTTTTCGCGGTTTCCAGTGCGGGAGTAGATAGAGACGAGTCCCAAATGTGCCTCGAGACTATTGGGGTCGCGAGCCAGGACCTGATTCAGTAGTTCCTCACCACGTTTCATGTCGCCGGTTTCCGCCAGCGATCGTCCGAGCGCGAGCTGAGCCATTTCCATATCAGGAGCATTCGCATAGGCACGCTGCGCGGGTCCGAGAGCCTCAGGGAATCGTCCGGCGATTACAAGCGTCATTGCAAGCAGGGCATTGGCGGTTTCGTTGGTAGGATTTAGAGCGAGTTCGTTGCGGAACTGATCGATCGCAAGTCCAGGATCGTGTGGGAAGAGGAGAAAACCGTAGAAATAGTGAAGATTAGGGGCGGAAGGATAACGAACAAATAGCTGCGCGAACAGATTATCAGCCTGTTCGTTATCGCCAGCGAGAAAGATGTAGCCCGCATAGCCGGCGGCCTCGTAGAGTTCACGGTCCTGAGCGGGAATGTCTTTTGAAAACGAAGCGACGCGCATGCCGGCAAGGCCGATGCCGATCTTCAGGTCAGGGGCATCGGATTTGTGTTCAGCAAAGAAATGATATTGATCGAGGGCTTCTTGAAATCGGCCTGCGTGAGCCAGCAGTTGTGCAAGGTGGTAGCGAATGATCTGCTCGTTATGAGGTTGATTAAGGGCACCGTGAGCAACGGCTTGCTCAAGGTCGCGGAGTGAGTCGTCGTAAGCTCCAGTCTCAAATTCGCAAAGGCCGCGAAGCGCCATCGCGGGTACGGCAGTGGGGACCAGTTGTAGGAGATGGGTGAAGGCCTCAATGGCGCCGGGAAACTGATTGTTGCTGTACTGAAGGATGCCCAGATACCACCAACCCTCCTGCCAATCGGGCTTGAGCCGTTCGGCCTGGGTGTAGAGGTTGATGGCCAGGGGCAGGTTCTGCCGGTCACGGGCTGCTGCAGCCCGAGCGGCGAGATCATCGAATTGGACAGGCGCCTGCTGATCCGTGGGAATTTCTTGCACCGCGCATTTCGCACGCGTGAGAGGGAGCGCGGGAATCAGGGCGAGGAGTATGAGGCCGCGGGCGGCCCCTCTGGGGAAAACGGAGATTGCCACGTTCTGCCTGGGATGCCGTGCAAATTCTGTGATGTAGGACGAATCCGGCGCAAAAACATCGCCGGCTGGATTCCGCGGAATTCAGTTCCGGCGCGGGAGTTTCGTATCCTCGAATCACATCGTAGCAGGTGACTCAGACGAAACGGTACCTGCCTATGCCTAAGAAAGGTTATTGGTGCTTCTGAGGTCCTTGGGGCGGTAGAAGGATATGTCGTAACTCCATCAGAGATAGAGCTTTCCGTTCCGCGATCCCTTCGGGGGGCTTTATCGCACGCCGGATGATCTCCCGCACACTCCAACTCCCCTATCGGTGCAATCGGCATAGGTCCAAGGATGTATTTCTTTTCGCGGAATCGGACCTAGGCTATAGATAGAGCAAGTGTTGCCTTAGTCTTGAGTGGCGCCCCCGGGCGTCACCTGGAAGTTATGAAGTGCTCTGTAAGATGATTTGCTTTCGACAGCCCGCTAATCGGCGGGCTTTCGTTTTTGTTCGAAGTTACTTTGGAACTTCCTTTGCACAGTTGGCCCGGATCATGCTGCTCCCAGTCTTGCAAGGTTCAGCCACGTACCGACCGGCGGCCACAGTTTTTAGAGATTATCTGTCTTGGATTCTCTCGGGGGCCTGGGGAGATGAGTTTGGCCGCCTGAGCCAGCCGATTTACGGGCCGCTATTTCCGGGTGATTTTGCGCTACGTGGAGCCCAAACTGCGATGAGAACCACGCAACGTTCTCGATCGGGTTCGTGATGCGCGGTGTGCCCTGCGCCATCTGTTCGCCACAAAGAGAACACTTTGCCGAGACGGGGATGCTGTTCTCATCGCACCTCATTTGCAGTTCCGGTACCAATGGCATATCTGGATTGTAGCCTCGATGAAACTTTTTTGATGGTTGCAGGCATCTTATTAGCAATCCATCGCGAAACTGACCGCACGCCGGAGGATATACGGGGGAGAAGCCAACTCTAAATCCGCAGAGATCATGCATCGACTCCAAGCCCGACGCCGCCGGCGAATCTGTCCCCGGGCGTCGCTTCCATCCTTTGAGAACATTGAGCGACCGTATCTATCAATTCATCGCGTACTTAATTTCGTTACTACATTGATGACACAATAAAAAGGCACGGCGGACCGGCGCGGGGCTCGGCGGACCTTCGCCCGATGCACCTTCTAAATGCTAACCTGTTTAGAGGCCGCTCTCTTAGATATGGCCCCGTAGCTCAGATGGATAGAGCAGCAGTTTCCTAAACTGTAGGTCGGCCGTTCGAATCGGCCCGGGGTCACCATCGTCTTAATTTCCAGTCCATCCTGCGACGAATTCAGTACCATTGAGCGCGCTTCCCCTTGCATTTCTAGGGAAGGCGAGATAACCTCCCTATAAAACCAAAGGGGAGCTCATGGACAAACCCAAGCTCGATTTGTTTCGCGGAACATTGGACGTCCTGATCCTCAAGTCGCTGATCTGGCGCCCTCTACACGGTTATGCGATTGCCGATTTTATTCGACGGCTTAGCGATGAAGTGCTGCTGGTGGAAGAGGGATCACTGTACCCAGCGCTTTGGCGGTTGGAGAGCAGGAAACTTATCGACGCAGAGTGGGGACTTTCAGAGAACAATCGCAAAGCTAAGTACTACCGCCTCACGTCCGCGGGCCGGCGCCAGCTGCAACATGAAGCGCGGAATTGGGATGCTTACGCAGTAGCGGTCGGCAAGGTGCTTGGTGCAACGCGCCTGGACTCACCGGGGGACCTTGCATGAAGAACATTCCTCTTTGGCGACGCTACGAGCGTCTGCTCGGACCCGATTCCGCAGCCGACGTGAAAGACGAGCTGCGCTTCCATCTGGAGGCCAAGACGGAGGACCTGATCCGCCAGGGATTGCCGCGTGATAAAGCCCGGCGCGAAGCTGAACGGCAATTTGGGGATATTCGGGGTTTGCAACAGATCGGAGAAAGGCTGGCTGAAAAGATGGAACGCCGGAAACGCTTCAGCGATTATCGCGATGAGTTTGGTCGCGACGTCCGCTATACTTTGCGCAGCCTCCGCAATAACCCGGGGTTCGCGGTAGTCGCAATCGTCGTGCTGGCGTTGGGTATCGGCGTGAACGCCGCCGTTTTCAGCGTGGTCAATACGCTGTTGTTGCGCCCGTTGCCTTTTCCCGATTCGCAGAAACTTGTCTGGTTTTCCGGAGGGAAATCGCTGGCCCAGAAGATTCGTGCGAGTGCCGGACTTTCAGCTCAGACTTATACTGTGGATGCGTACGAAGAATTCAAGCGCAACACCCAGTCATTTCAGAAAATGACGAGCTATCAGACTTTCTATAGCTCCATTCAATACAAACTGACGGGGCGGGGAGAGCCGCAGCAACTGGTGGCAGTTGAGGTTGCAGAGAACTTCTTCTCCACACTCGGCGTTCAGCCTGCATTGGGACGAGATTTCACCAGAGAGGAGTGCCAGAAGGGCGGACGTCCGGCCGCCATGCTCAGCTACTACTTCTGGAAGAACCAGTTTGGTGCTGACCCATCGATTGTTGGCAAAGATTTAAGCGTGAATGGAAAAGCAGTGACGGTGGTAGGCGTACTTCCATCAAGCTTTGACTTCGGCACAGTCTTTGCACCCGGAAGGAAGGTGGATGTTTTTGTTCCGGCGGTGATGGATTTTTGGCGAACATGGGGGAACACTCTAGCGATCCTCGGCAGGCTTAAACCTGGCGTGAGCGTTGCGCAGGCGCAGGACGAAGCAGACCGCATTTTTCCGCACCTCAAGCTAATCCATCCAGACTGGTATGAAGACTACGCATCCGATCTGACCACGCTGAAAGATCACGTCAGCGGAAAGCTTCACCGCTCGCTAGTGGTCTTGTGGTTTGCGGTGGCAATGATACTTCTAATCGTCTGCGTGAATCTTTCGAACCTGCAATTGAGCCGTGCTGTAACACGCAGTAAAGAGCTCGCTATGCGCCGCGCTCTGGGTGCAAGCCGCAGCCGCATCATTCGCCAGTTGCTCACCGAGAGTATGGTTCTATCTGTTGCCGGGGCCTGCTTGGGCCTTTGTTTCGCCGGTGCAATTGTCTTCTATCTTTCGCACCAGGCATCCATCACACTGCCCTTGCTAACAACGATTCGGCTGGACGGCGCGGTACTCGGCTGGACACTCCTGATTGCATTGATTGCCGGGACCCTGTTCGGACTGGCTCCCGCGTTCAAACTTTCTGGCTTCGATTTGCAGACGGCGCTTAAGGACAATGGCAGCGGCATGGCATCGGGCCGGAGTCACGAACGCTTCCGCGCCACGCTGGTCATCTCGGAAATTGCAATGGCCTGCATTCTGATGGTGGGGGCAGGGCTTCTACTGCGCAGCTTCCTTCGTGTTCTCGATGTAGATCTTGGATTTGAGCCCAGCCACGCGGCATCAATGCAGGTGGATTACGACGATGGAGGTAAGCTCGAAAATCGAGGGCCGATTCTGCAGGAGATGCTGAGACGCGTGACTGCTTTACCGGGAGTCGATTCCGCTGGAATTTCGGACATGCTTCCGCTTGATCGGAATCGGACGTGGGGGCTTGCCGCTCTTGGCACTGATTCCAAGGACAGGGATACCCAAGCCTTTGTTTACGTTGTCACACCCGGATACATTCCGACGCTGGGCATGCGCATCCGCGCCGGCCGCGACTTCAACTGGACAGACACACAGCAGACCCAGCTCGTCGTCATCATCAATGAGGCAGCCGCGCGCCGCGAATGGCCGGGTCAAGACCCAGTCGGCAAATTGGCCGAAGGGATCGAGAAAAACCCGGTGCGCGTTGTCGGGGTGATCGCCGACGTTCGCGAGAGCAGTCTTGAGGCGGTCTCGAGCCCTGAGATTTACGTTCCCATGACGCAAAACGCCGACGCAGAGGGAGCAACGCTGGTCGTTCGGACGCGAGTGGCGCCGAAGTCCCTGGCCCCGAGTGTCCTCGGGGCGCTGCGATCCCTTAATCCCGGCCAACCGGCGGCTGAGTTCAGGCCGCTGCAGTCGCTGGTTGACCATGCTGTCTCGCCGCGCCGGTTCTTTGTCCTTCTTGTCACCATCTTCGCGTGTCTTGGAGTGATCTTGGCGGCGCTGGGAATTTACGGCGTCATCTCCTATTCGGTGACTCAGAAGACGCAGGAAATCGGCGTGCGTATAGCCCTCGGCGCGAGCGCTACCCGGGTGCTGCGTGATGTGTTGGCCGACACTTTGCGCGTCACTCTTGTGGGAATCGCCCTGGGCACGATTGCTTCGCTGGTTGTGGCTCGTCTGATTGCGTCCCTTCTGTTTTCAACGTCGCCATGGGATCTGCGTACATTTCTGACGATGGTGGCCGCGCTAATGACGGTTGCGCTGATCTCCGGATATATCCCGGCACGTCGGGCCTCACGGATAAGCCCGATGACAGCTCTTCGCAACAACTGAGGAACGCGCCCAGCCTTTAGAGTTTTAAACAGCCGATTTTTGACTTCGTGCGGGACGGCCGTTATAAATGTTCATGTCATTGAAACTCATTTCATGACAGCTTCTCCGCCAATCTCGGTCGTGGGAGGTTACAACCGCAATCGTCAGGATGCTCGGGAAGGCGGTGAAATTCCGCCACTGCCCCGCAACTGTGAGCGCCCCTGGTTCGGCTTTCGTCGAACGAGGAGACCAGCAAGAGTTAATTCGCCGATTGGCGAGGACTCTCAAACACCACTGGAGCGTGGCTCCGGGAAGGTGGCTGAATGCCACCCCAACGACGAAGAATTGTCATTGGGGACCGGCGAGGCGCAAGTCAGGAGACCGGTCCTGTGCGCTCAACCAGCTTGCGTTCCGAGGGGAACGGAGGAGCAATCATGCCATCTCGTACGGTTCACTGCTTATTTTTTGGTCGGTTTTTAGCCCGCGCTTTGCGGACAACAATCCTGCTTTGCCTTTTAGTAGCTGCCGGACACGCTGCGTCGATTCGTGGCGTAGTTACGGATGCATCCGGCGCGCGGGTAAGCGGCGCTACGGTGAATCTGCTCTCCAATGGAGCTGTGGTGGGGACGGCGGTTTCTGGGGCCGACGGAAGCTTCCAGATCCTGACGGGGGTGCGCGGGCGATTCTTTCTGGTAGTTTCGGCTTCCAAGTTTCGTCAATTGGAGACCCCTGGATTCTATGCCGGACAACTGGACAGCATCGAGCAAAACATCGTCCTGGAGCCCGAGTGGGTGCACGAGTCGATTGTGGTGACGGCGACAGGAACGCCGACGCCGCAGGCGCAGACTGGCGCGGCGACCAGCGTGATTGGCCCCATTGAGCTGGAGTTGGCGCAGGACATGGTGAGCCTGCTCCGGCTGATGCCCGGAACGTTCGTGACGCAGTCAGGACAGCGCGGCGCGCAGAGTTCGCTGTTTGTACGCGGAGGCGACTCTGATGACAACCTGGTGCTGATGAATGGCGTGAATGCGGGTGACCTGGGCGGACGATTCGATTTCGGAACGCTTTCGACGACAGGCATGGAGCGCAGCGAGGTGTATCGTGGGCCGAACTCTAACCTCTACGGAGCCGACGCTGAAAGTGGTGTGGTGAGTGCGACGACAGCGCATGGAACCACCAGCTTCCCTTCGTTGATCTTCCATGGGGACTGGGGAAACTTCGATAGTTCGCGGGAGGAACTAGAGGCTGCCGGCACCTTTGGCAAGCTTGATTACCTCGGCGCGTACAGCTGGCAGCAGACGGCGAACGATTTGCCGAATGACGAGTACCACGTGGGTACGGCGGTGGGGAATTTGGGATTCGCGCCAACAGGGTCAACGCAAATTCGCGGCACGGTGTATTACGGCGTGGACGGCGTTGGGGTGCCGGGTACTTGGGAGTTCTATCACCTGGTAAATAGCGCGACAGAGAAGGATCAGGATCTTTACATCGGCGCGTCGATCGACAACCAGACCACGCCAGACTTTCACAACATGGTGCGGTACGGTGCAACGCGCAAGCGCGAGCAGTACGACCTTTGGGAACAGACGGGCTCGGGAGTCTTCGATGATTATGGCAACAGCTTTGGCGACCTGGTGACGATTACCGGGGCGAACGGCTACTCGGTGACCGGTCGCGCGCTGATGGATTTTGCGGGCACGTATCCGCAGGGATACCAGCTTTTTTCAAACCGCGATGCGCTGGTGTACCAGGGCGATTACACGGTCACGCCGCACTTCACGGCGCAAATCGGCTTCGGATATGAAAATGAGCGCTACACCGGCGAGATCAACCGCACGAATTACGATTACCGCGCGGCGGTGCATGGAGACATCAAGAATCGTCTGTTCTACACGCTGGGGGGAGACCTGGAGCACTACTCGCTTTTTGGCACGCAGACTACGCCGCGCGCAGGCTTGTCGTTTTATGCTTTTCGGCCGCGCAAAGGGGTGCTGAGCGGAACGCGTCTGATGTTCAATTTTGGGGATGCGGTGCGTGAGCCTTCAGGCCCAGATCAGCTTTACTCGCTCTACAGTTTTCTTGAACAGAACCCGCCCGATGGCCCAGCCACGATTCAAGCGTTGCATATCTCGCCCATCAGCGCGCCGACCGCGCGCACGTATGAGGGCGGGCTGGAGCAGGCGTTTTTCAGCGAGCGGCTGATTTTCAGGACTAGCTTTTTTCATAACGAATTTGGAAACCAGATCGAGTACGTAGGGGTGAATCTGATTCCTGAGTTGTTGCCCAACCTGACGCCGGCCCAACAAGAACAGCTGGCGCAGCAACTGGAGGCAGGCGGCGCATATGAACTGACCCTGAACACCGAGGCCTATCGCGCAATGGGGATCGAAGCCACCATGGAGAGTGGTATCGGCCGCTACGTCTTTTTGCGGGGCGGGTACACATATCTCGATGCGGTGATTCAGCATTCGTACACCAACGACGACGTGGAACTGCTGGGGCCGGTGCCGACGTACGACGGCATTCCGGTGGGTCCGGATTCTCCGCTGGTGGGAGCGCGGCCGTTCCGGCGGCCTCCGCACACGGGATTCTTCTCTGCAAGTTATTCGCATAACAGGGTGACGCTGCTCTTGAATTCGGCTTTTGTCAGCCGCTCGGACGACTCGGATTTTCTGGGCGGGTTAGACATCAATGGTGGGAACAGCCTGCTGCTGCCCAATCGCAACCTCGATCATGGATACGCAAAGATCGACCTGGGGGGCAGTTTCAGGCTACGGGACTGGCTTGGAGTGTACGCGCAGGCGGAGAACCTGACCGACAACCAACACATCGCTCCGATTGGCTACGTGAGCCTGCCTACCAGTATCCGGCTTGGGCTGAAGCTGCAGTGGGGTAGGGAAAAGGCGAACGTGACGCCTTCAGCGCAGCGATAGCAGCGATAAGTGCTACTCGATCCATCGACTATTTTCGCTTAATCTGATCTTGGCGAGGGGAAAAGCGCTTCTTTCCTGGTTCTCGCTGTCCACTGTCGGCCTGTTTTTCCACAGGAAGAGTTCCTAATTTTCGCTTGTCACAGGAATTTCTCTTTGGAAAACCCGGCCAAATGACACAAACTGTTCCTAATCCGATTAATTCCTGAATTCAATCGCTGCGTCATTACGAATCAATTCTCGAGCATGGGCGCGAAAGCGGCACCGTCAGAGCCGCTTTCCCCTCAATTTTGATGAACGAATCACAAAAGACTGCCACGAGGAGCATATGAATCGACCTTTTTGGAGGAGTGCCGCACAGTATGGTTTGTTGTGTCTGACCGTGCTTGTCTGTTCACTGCATGGAGTTAGCCAACAGACCTTGGGGTCCTTGAACGGAACGGTTGTTGACACGTCAGGAGCCGCAGTGCCGGGAGCAACCGTCACTGTCACTGATTCAGCCATCAACTATTCGACAACGACAACCACGTCGGCGACGGGCTTCTACCAGGTGTTCAACCTACCTATTGGCGCTTATTCAGTGAAAGTCGGCCACGGAGGATTCGAAACAACGCAGTACAAGGGAATTGCCGTTCAGGAAGCTCGCGCGACTACCGTCAATGCGACGCTGAAAGTCGGTCAGGTCTCCGAGTCGATTGAGGTAACGGCAACTCCGTTGCTGAATGCTACCGATGCGACCAACGGGTACACGCTCGATAGTGCGCAGATCGATATGACACCGCTGGCGACGGGAAGCTTTACGCAGGTTGCGGTGCTATCGCCGGGCGTGAACGCAGAACTGCTGTCGAATTTGGATTCCAACTCGGGATTGGGTAACCAACCTATTTGGGCGAACGGTCAGCGCGACACGTCGAATACGTTTCAGGTGAACGGCGTAGACTCTACCAACCTGTTCAACGGCAAGAGTTCTTCAGGCGCAAACTCGCAGCGTTACAACTTCAATATCGGCAGCGCTCCTACGGTTGGCGGATCGTTTTCTGTTGGCACATCCGTGTATGGCTCAAACGGCAATAGCCTGCCTTCTCCGCCGCCGGAGTTCACGCAAGAGTTGCGCGTGAATGTCTCGCTGTACGATGCGCAGCAAGGCGCGACGAGCGGTGCACAGATTGACGTCAATACCAGCACCGGCACCAATGACTGGCATGGCCAGCTTTACGGTACCTATGCGAACAACATGATGAATGCTTCGCCCTTCTTCTTTAACCAGGCATATCAACTGACTCAACAGGGAATTGGGGTCTTCCCGCAGTCTATGGTCAACCCCTGGCTTCGTCGCTGGAGCACGGGTATCACGGCGGGTGGTCCTATTATCAAGAACAAACTGTTCCTTTTCGCTGCTTACCAGCTCCGCGTGAATGAAGATAACGCAACGGGATTGTCGACGATGACGGTTCCCAACGGTCTGACCGACGACCGTAGCGCTGCAGGCCTCGAAGCTGCCGATCTCTCATGGGGAGGGAAGGGGAACGTCACCATCGATCCGGTTGCATCCGCACTGCTGAACGCAAAACTGTCGAATGGGGACTACATGATCCCCTCGGCCCAGTCCAGCGCACCTTATACATATGACGTGCCAAATGTGTTCTTGATTGGAACCGCCCGCTTGAACTCTGATCAGGCTACCGTTGCGCTCGACTATGACGCCACCAAGAATGATCGGATTTCGGCGAAGTACTTCTATCAGAATGCGCCGGTTACTCGCCCCTTCGGCTTTTCGCAAGCGCCCGGTTTCCCGGTTACGCAGCACAACGGATCGCAGGTCTTTTCGCTCGACAATACTACGTCAATCAGTCCGCGGTTGAACTGGGAGCAGCGCCTCGGATTTGTCCGCATGGGTTCGTTCAGCAATTACCAGCAGACGGTTCCAGGTGGGAACATGGGCGTCTCAGGTGAGCAGACAACTGGTCTGACCCCAAATGTTCTGCCCGGTTTGCAGATCAATAACTTCGGCTACTTTGACCAATCTTCGCCGAGCTTCTACGTAGGTCCCGCCGGCGTGCCGGGAGCTTTTGTGAATATGGGCTACTATCAAAACCGTGTGAACCCTTCAACGAACGTCATTTTCACGACGGGCAAGCACACGATTATCGCTGGTGGCGGCTATAGTTACACGCAGCTGAATATCACTAATAACCGCACAGGTCATGCGCAGCTTACGGTCAGCGGCTTTGACAATTTCCTTCAGGGGATCGTGAAGAGCGCGAGCGTGCTTCAAAGTATCGATACAACCACGAACCGCAACAATGCTAATCGGTACTATCGCACCAATGAGTTCAACGGCTATGTTCAGGACAAGTGGCAGCTTCTGACCAACCTCAGCATTACTGCCGGTGTCCGTTATGACTACCACGGCGGTATGACTGAACAGTATGGAAACATGTTCAACTTCAATCCCGCGTTATACGACGTGACGGGGACGTCGGAAACGGGATTTAACGTTGTCAATTCTGGATTCGTCATCGCCGGAAACAACAAGCAGAATCCAACCAAGGGCGTTTCAGCGTCAACGCTGGACGGACGCCAGTGGGGCTTCTCGCCTCGCCTGGGTTTTGCCTGGTCTCCCAAGGCCATGAACAGCAAGCTGGTGATCAGCGGTGGCGGCGGGTTGTACTATGACCGCGGCGAACTGTTCACCTATCTGTCGCAGCCTGCGGGCAGTTCTATCGGCGGCCCCTTTGGTGTAACGGAATCTTCCCCACTGGTTAGTCTTGCCCAGTCGAATTCGTCAACCGGTAGTCTGACGCTGGGAAACCCTTTGGGAGACCTGGCCTTCGCCACTCCGGCGCAGGGCGGATTTTATACTCCGCCGAGTTCGGACCCGGGTGTGGTTGGCCAGGCTCTGCAGGCCCAGTTGAACCAGATGACCGGCTCGCCCACAGGATATTACGCTCAATTTGGTAAGAACTGCAGCGGCTGGCAAAGTCAGGAAGGCTACTTTCTCTGCACCACACCGCTGAACTTTGGCATTTACGACAAGAACAACGTTCTGCCCTACACGATCAACTACACCTTGAATGTGCAATGGCAGCCGACGAACACGGTGGCAGTCTCGATCGGCTACACGGGCAACCGTGGTCGCCATGCGGTAATCCCGATTCCGATCAATGAGCCCGGTATTGCGACTCCCAGCAATCCGATCTGGGGCGAAACGGCGTCCTATGGCATGGACGTCCTGAACCAAAATTCGGAGGACTGCGACTACGATTACTGCCCAATTTCGGTCGAACCCTGGAACACGTTTGACGCTGGCAACACGGATTTCAGAGCGCCCTATGTAGGGTTCAGCCCTAATGCCGCAGACTTCAAGACCGTGGGTAATTCGGCTTACGACGCACTGGAAGCGCACGTCGAGAAGCGACTTGCTCATCATTTCCAGATCGGAGCGAGCTATACATACGGCCACTCCCTCGACGAACAGAGCGATATTGGCCTGTTCTTTACGGGCGACAATCCAAACCGCCTGCGCGACTCATGGGCTTCTTCGGACTTCGACCGTACACAGGTCTTTGTCGCCAACTTCCAGGTCGATGTGCCAAACATGGTGAAGAGCAGCAACTTTGCCTCTTACATTTTTAATGACTGGCACTTTACCGGAATCGGGACCTTACAGAGTGGTGAGCCGTACTCGCTGTACGAGTTCTACGGTGCGGTTGGCAGCATCAACTTCGGAAACTACCCGACGCTGATGAACCCCGTTCTGGGCATCAAGGATCCGAAGCATCCTAAAACCGCCCTGACGGGTAACAAAGGCTCCTTCCGCACCGGTGGAGCGGAGGCAAACTACTTGCCAGCGCTTGACCCTTCGCAGATCGCCATCACGTACCTCGCGCCCGGCACCAACGGGATCCCGGTTTCAACAGGCAATGATCCGTCGGATATCTACCAGACGGCTTTCAACGTCGGTCAACGCAATATCTTCCGCCAGGCAGGTCAGAGACGCCTTGATTTGTCCTATCGCAAGGGTTTCAAGATTACGGAAAAGATCAAGGCACAGTATGAGCTCAACGTCTTCAACTTGACCAATACAACCAGCCTCGACGTTCCACAAAACCAGGCGCAAATTCGACAGAACAATGGCTGCTCGGCGACTGCGATAGGCGCTTACGGCGGTGAGAACAATTGCAACGAATACCGCAGCTATCTGGGTTACGGCCAGGTCGTGACCTCGAACAATCCGGCGGATCAACAGTCGGCATTGGCCAACTTGGATCAGGTGCCATTCTCGACCGGTACGGGCAAAACCACGCAGCTTCCACTGACACTGTCGCTCAACCCACCACAGGGTACTTGCACTCTTAGTGCACTTACGATTTCCGGAACCAACTCCTGCCCCAACAACGCAGCTAACTGGGGCTCGGTGACGGGAACCATCGGCGGTTCGCGTGCCTTCACCATGGGTTTCCACATCATGTTCTAACGGACGCCCGCAAGAGCGCGAATCGGGAGCTTCCGGGCTCCCGATTTGCTTTTGTAACGGCCGATGCAGAGCCCGTCGTGGAAAAGGACCCGCCACGAACGGAGAACAGCTTTCAGCCGAACGTAAACTAAGAACTGACCAAAAGTTTTATCGGCTGCACATTTTTTGTTGCTCTTTGGCTCAAACCCGGATTACAGTTGGTTTTTCCACAGGTCAACTTAATCCTGGAGAGTCAAATGGTCTGTCCTAAGTGCAAGTCAGGAGCTTTGTCCACGGTCCCCGCGGAAATTCGGCTGTATCGCAACGCTCCCCGTACGATGAGCCACCCGCCCATGTCCCCACAGCCGGATGTTCGGATCTGCCTGGATTGCGGCTTTTCGGAGTTTCTGGTCCCCGAGAAATGGCTTTCGGCCGGATGGCTTCAGGCTTCGCGGCCCAAGGCCGCTCCGGTGAGCGTTCCAACGCCGATTAACGAAGTTCGCCGTCAGATCGCCTGATAAGTAGGAGCGCTTGATGGCGGCCCCGGCTGCCAAGGAATTTCATTGGACAAAATTACAGAAACGAAGAGGCCCCAGGCAAAGCTGGAGGCCTTTGTATTTGGGGCTGATTTCTCAGAATTACGGGCATTCGATTATCCGATTAAAGCGACAATTTCTTTAACAGGCACAGAAAAGCCCTCGGCTTGAGCCGAGGGCTTTTCTAACTTCACGGCCAGAAACTGTCTACGGTTCCATGGCCATTTTTACTGCTTTCTAGTACATGCCGTCCATGCCGCCGCCGTGTCCGCCGCCTGCCGGGGCCGCTTTTGGCTCTGGAATTTCGACGACGAGAGCTTCGGTGGTGAGCAATAGACCAGCGATCGATGCCGCGTTCTGCAGGGCAGTGCGAGTAACCTTGGTCGGGTCGATGACGCCGGCCTTCACCAGGTCCTCATACTTACCGGTAGCAGCGTTGTAGCCAAAGTGCTGGTCCTTGGAATCGAGCACCTTGGCAACCACGACAGCACCTTCTTCGCCGGCATTGTCGACGATCTGGCGCAAGGGCTCTTCCAGCGAACGGCGCACGATCTGCGCACCGATCTTTTCGTCGCCTTCGAGCGTTTTGATCAATGCGTCGACCGCAGGAATGGCGCGAACCAAAGCCACACCGCCGCCCGGTACGATACCTTCCTCGACAGCTGCGCGGGTTGCGTGCAGAGCGTCTTCAACGCGAGCCTTCTTCTCCTTCAATTCGGTCTCCGTTGCTGCTCCGACCTTGATGATGGCAACGCCACCAACAAGCTTGGCCAACCGCTCCTGGAGCTTTTCCTTGTCGTAGTCTGAGGTGGTCTTTTCGATCTGCGAACGGATTTCCTTCACACGGCCTTCGATGTCGGAAGTCTTGCCGGCGCCGTCGACGATGGTGGTGTTGTCCTTATCGATGGTGACGCGCTTTGCCTTGCCGAGATCCTCGAGCTTGACGCCTTCGAGCTTGATGCCGAGATCCTCAGTGATGGCCTTGCCGCCGGTGAGAATCGCGATGTCGCCAAGGATGGCCTTGCGGCGATCGCCGAAGCCGGGGGCCTTGACGGCCGCGACGTTCAATGTGCCGCGCAGCTTGTTGACGACGAGGGTGGCGAGAGCTTCGCCCTCAACATCCTCAGCGATGATCAACAGCGGCTTGCCGCCACGAGCAACCTGCTCGAGCAAGGGAAGCAGATCCTTCATCGCGCTGATCTTTTTTTCGTAGATCAAGATGTAGGGATCGTCCAATGCCACTTCGAGACGCTCGGCGTCGGTGACGAAGTATGGGCTGAGATAGCCGCGGTCAAACTGCATGCCGTCGACAGTCTCGAGCCCGGTGTGCATGGTCTTGGACTCTTCGATGGTGATTACGCCGTCTTTGCCGACAACCTTTACGGCATGGGCGATGATATCGCCGATTTCCTGGTCGCCATTGGCTGAGATTGCACCGACCTGGGCAACGGAGCCTTCATCGACGGGCTTCGACAACTTGCCGAGAGCACCGCCCTCTGTCCACTTGCCGTCCTTGTCGCGGGTGCCGATGATGGCCGTGACGGCCTTGTCGATGCCGCGCTTCAGAGCGGTCGGGTTGGCGCCCGCAGCTACTGTCTTCACGCCTTCGCGGAAGATGGACTGTGCCAGAACGGTTGCGGTGGTGGTGCCGTCACCGGCAACGTCCGAGGTCTTGGAGGCAACTTCGCGAACGAGTTGCGCGCCCACGTTCTCGAGAGGATCCTTGAGATCGATTTCCTTGGCTACGGTTACGCCGTCCTTGGTGATGGTGGGCGAACCAAACTTCTTTTCGATTACGACGTTGCGGCCCTTGGGACCGAGCGTCGCCTTCACGGCGTCTGCCAGCGTGTTCACGCCGCGCAAAATCGCCTGACGGGAATCTTCACCGTGCAGAATCTGCTTTGCCATTGGTATATCTCTCCTCAATCTGTTGAAAGTCTTTGTTGGGTTCAGAGATCAGAGGTCAAAGATCAATAACGACAAGAGACCCCGATAACTCTTCGGCGCGCAAGCGCGGTCCGCCCGTCCGGCAAGGACTACTTCTTGATGATGCCGAGGACTTCTTCCTCACGCATGATCAGGAACTCCTCACCGTCGATCTTGATTTCGGTGCCGGAGTACTTGCCAAAAAGAATCTTGTCGCCAGCCTTGACGTCGAGAGGGAATACCTTGCCCTCGTCGTTCGACTTGCCCTTGCCGACCGAGACAACTTCGCCCTCCTGTGGCTTCTCTTTTGCGCTGTCGGGGATGATGATGCCGCCACGAACTGTTTCGCCCTCTTCCAAACGGCGGACGAGGATACGGTCGTGGAGCGGGGTGAAGGTGGTGGTAACAGATGTTGCTGCCATTGCTTTGCTTCTCCTTCACACGCGGACTGGCGGAAAGCCGGCCGCGGGCTTGGTTGATTTGGGTAAAAGTTCTGGAAAATCGACCTCAAAAGCAGGCCATGCAGCGACTTAAGCACTTGAAGGACGCATGTGCTAGCAATCGCCTCTTCCAATTGCTAAAGATAGGAGCCGTAGCATGAGTTTGTCAAGTGGTTCGAGGTTAAATCTGAGTGACAGTCACTCAGATTCGCGGAGCTGTACCCAAATAAATTGTGCGGATGTATTCAAATCGCCGGGGAGACGACACTGAGGGAGGAAAGAAAAACAAGACGAAGACAGGAGCATCAGGTGGCCAGAGACGCTAGCAAGGCAAATCCCAGCCCGGCAACGGAGATGATGGTTTCACAAATAGACCAGGACTTCATCGTCTCGGTAACGCTGAGGTTCAAATACTCCTTGACCAGCCAGAAGCCGCCATCGTTGACGTGCGAAAAGATGAGTGAACCGGCGCCGGTAGCAATGGCAAGCAATTCGGGCGAAACACCGGGCGTTTGCAGTGCGATTGGAGCCACGATGCCGGCGGCGGTGGTCATCGCAACAGTCGCCGATCCAGTGGCGAGGCGCATGAGCGCGGCGAGGGTCCAGGCGAGGAACAGCAAAGGGAGGTGCCGCTGCATCGCGATCTGAATCATTGCATGAGAGACGCCGCTATCCTGTAGCACACGACCGAAGCCGCCGCCTGCGCCAACCAGGAGGGTGATGGTGGCGGTGGGAGCAAGGCACTCGTTGCTGAAGCATAGGATGGTCTCTCTTGTAACGCCGCGCATGACGCCGAGCGTGATGAAGCTGATGAGGACGCCGATAAGAAGCGCGATGTCGTCGTTGCCGATGAAATGGAGTGCCTGGTTGGCGACGCTGTTTTTCGGCGCGAAAAGGTCGGCCCAACTGCCGATGAGCATCAATACGACGGGAAGAAGGATACTGCCCATCGTGAGCCAGAAGCTGGGCAGTTTGCGGTCGGGGTCGTGATCCGCGAAGTCGTCGGCCATAGGATTTTCGGTGGGTACCTTGATCCAGGGGGAGATAACTTTCGCAAACACCGGACCGGCAAGCGCGGCGGTGGGAATCGCTATGAGAAGAGCGTAGAGAATTGTGCGCCCGACATCAGCATGATATGTATTGACCGCGAGCAGCGCGGCGGGATGCGGTGGCACCAGGCCGTGATCGACGGATAGAGCGGCGATGAGCGGCAGAGCAACACGAATCAACGGGGTCCCGGTGCGGCGCGCGACTGTGAAGGCGATCGGAATCAGCAGCACGAATCCGACCTCGAAGAATGCGGGCAGGCCGACGATGAGGCCGATGCACATCATGGCCCAGGGAAGGTGCTTTTCGCCGAAGACCCGGATCAGGGTGAGCGCAATCGCGTCAGCGCCGCCTGATTCGGCCATCATTTTGCCGAGCATCGTGCCGAGGGCAACCACGACGGCAATGTGGCCAAGGGTTCCGCCGACGCCGGCTTCGAATGAGTGGATGACGCCTGCCAGTGGCATTCCGGCGACGATGGCGAGTGAGAGAGATGCCAGCAGCAGGCTCAGGAATGGGTTGAGCTTGAGGACAGTGACGAGCAGGATGATTCCGATGACGGCGCCAAGTGCAGCGAGCAGTAAAAAGATGCTGTGAGGATCGATCATCGCGTAGCCGGTTCTCGGGAGATCACTGCGCGTTTCATTGGATCCATACCGTAGCGCTCCGAGGAAGGAATCGGCCTGCGCGGTTTCCGGTGAGTCCTTGAGCAGTGTACGACAGCGTGCCGTTGACCCAGACGCATTCAATGCCTTGAGCGGGACTGACCGGTTTGGCGAAGGTGGCCGTGTCGCGGATGGTGTCGGGATCAAAGAGGACGAGATCCGCCCAGTAGTTCTCGGCAATGGCTCCGCGCTCGGCGAGACCGAACCGCCGCGCGGGCATGTTGGTCATTTTGTGAATGGCCTGCGGAAGCGAGAACAAGTTTTCGTCGCGGCAGTAGTGGCCCAGGACGCGCGGGAATGCTCCCCACAGTCGGGGGTGGGGATGTTGGTCCCAGGGCAAACCGTCTGAGCCAATCATGGTGGCGGGATGCGCGAGGATGCGGCGCATGTCGTGCTCATCGATGCTGTGATAGATGGCGCCTGCGGGTTGAAGGCGCATAGCGGCGTCGAGTTGGCTGAGGCTCCATTCGGCGGCGATGTCGGCGAGAGCGAGTCCGGCTGCATCCGGGTAAGGGGCGCTCCAGGTGATCTCGATTTTGACCTGAGGATCCACTTGCTTGAGGTCGAGCGTGCTGGATCCGGCGGCGTAAGGATAGCAATCACAGCCGATGCGCTGCGTGGTGCGCGCTGTTTCGAGCTCGTGCAGAACTTCGCTGCTGCGGCCCCAGTTTGCAATGCCGGCGCACTTGAGATGCGAGATGACAACGGGGGATTCGCTGGACTGGCCGATGCGGAAGGCTTCGTCCATGGCATCGAGGATAGCTTCGGTCTCAGTGCGCATATGGGTGACGTAGATGCAGTTTGTGCCGATGAGAGCCTTGGCTAGCGCGACCACTTCCTCGGTGCTCGCGGCGTTTGCCGAAGAGTATGCCAGGCCGGAACTGAGGCCGAGTGCGCCGGCGCCAAGCGCGTCAGTGAGTTCGACGCGCATAGCCTGAACCTCCACATCAGTCGCGGTGCGATCAAGATGGTCCATGTGGTTGTTGCGGAGGGAAGTGTGCCCGATGAGGGCGGCGACATTAACGGCTGGTCTAGCGGCGTCCAGTGCAGAGAGATAGTGGGCAAAAGTCGGATAGCGAAAGTATGCACGCTTTCCGAGTAGATTCATGGGGTCAGGCGGATCAGCCTTCAGGCGTACGGGCGAAGCACTGATGCCGCAGTTGCCGACGATGACGGTGGTGACCCCCTGGGATATCTTGGGCAGCATCGCCGGTGTTTCAATCACGCTGGTGTCGTCGTGGGTGTGCACGTCGATGAAGCCGGGCGAAAGACAAAGGCCCTCCGCTTCGATTTCGTGAGTGGCCTTGCATTGTAGAGACGCGCCGACCGCGGCTATGCGGCCGTTGTGCAGGGCGACGTCAAGCAGTTGCGCATCGCTTCCGCTGCCGTCGAGCACCGTTGCATTGCGTATGTGGGTGTCGCAATTCAGCATCTTGGCTGATTCAGAATATAGACTATGGTCGCGGGCGTGGAGTTGAGACTACGTTCGCTGCGAGGTGAGAATTATTCGCGAGAAAAGCATTGGTGCGCGGACAGAGTGGCAGATCAGTTGGCTGAATAAGGGGTTGGGCAGGATGGACGAACTAGCCTCCGCTGAGGGAATTGTGCGTCTCGGGTGGAACCTTCTTCGCGAGGACCTGAGCTTGCCGTCGGCGGTGCTGTATATCGATCGGCTCGAGCACAACCTGGCGTGGATGCAGCGATTCATGGATGCGTACAAGGTCCGGCTGGCGCCGCACGGGAAGACGACGATGGCGCCGCGACTCTTCGAGATGCAAATGAAGATCGGCGCGTGGGGCATCACGATGGCCAGTGCGCACCAGACGATGGTGGGCCATGCGCACGGTGTGCCGCGAGTGTTGATGGCCAACCAGCTTGTGGGCAAACAGAATATGGAGATTATCGCTGGACTGCTCGGCGATCCGAAGTTTGAATTCTATTGCCTGGTGGATTCGGCCGAGGGTGTTGATCTGCTGGGCGAATTCTTTTCGACGCGTGGACTGGGTTTGAACGTGCTGGTGGAATTGGGCGTGATGGGCGGTCGATGCGGAGTTCGCGATGAAACTCAGTTGCTGGCGGTGCTGGCGGCGCTAGTTCGATGGAGCAAGACAGTTCATTTGTGCGGAGTGGAACTCTACGAAGGTGTGCTGAAGGAGGAAGCGGAGATTCGAGCGTTTATGCAACGGGCTTGCGATGTTATGCGGACCCTATTGAAACGGAAGGCATTTGCGCGTGTGCCAGCACTGCTTTCCGGCGCGGGATCAGCGTGGTACGACGTAGTGGCAGAGGAGTTTGCCTCGGCAGCGTTCGGCGATGCCGTGGAGATTGTGCTGCGGCCAGGTTGTTACTTGACACATGACGTAGGCAATTACGAGACGCAGCAAAAGCGAATTCTGGCATCGAATCCAATTGCGCGCGAGATGCGCTTGGGACTCGTGCCGGCGCTGCATATTTGGGCATATATACAGTCAATTCCAGAAGCCGAACTGGCGGTTGTAACCATGGGCAGGCGCGATGCGGCATTTGATTCCGGACTACCGACACCGGCGTTTCGCTTTCGGCCCGGCGGCGGTGAGCCCAGGCCTTCTCCGGCGCACTGGGAAACCATGAAGTTGATGGACCAGCACGCCTACCTGAAGATTGCACCGGGGGACGATGTGCGCGTGGGTGACATGGTCGGGTTCAATATTTCGCATCCCTGTCTCACGTTCGACAAATGGCGGACTTTGCCCATTCTCGATGAGCACTACAACGTAGTGGATGTGGTGCAGACGTATTTCTAGGATCCGGGGGCCGGACCGAATCATTGTGATTGTGGAGCAGGTGTCCTCCCGAGAGTCTAGTGGTGGCGACTGCCGGCCATTCCGAATTAAATGGAAACGCGCTCGCCGTATCAGGTCAGGAGATGGCCAGGAGGTCTCGCCGGAGGGAATCCCAATTCACGGAACCGGGCACATTTTCAATTTCTTCGTGCGTACGTTGCCAGACAGGGAGAGCGCGCGAGAGAAGTGTACGTCCTTTGTCGGTGAGAAAGAGGATGCGGCTGCGGCGATCGCCAGGATCCTTTTGAACTTTGACGAGGCCACGGCGTTCCAGCGGCTTCAGCGCTGCAGTCAGAGTGGTTCTATCCATGGCAAGCAGGGAAGCGACGGGCCCCATTGGTGGAGGTTCCGGTCGATTGAGCGACATGAGGAGAGAGAATTGACCGTTGGTGAGTTCGAAAGGTCGCAGTTCCTCATCAAAGCGCCGAGCCAGGGCGCGTGCCGCACGTTGCACGTGGAGACAGAGACACCGGTCTTTCACCAAGAGCGTTGTCTCATAGGGCAGCGTTTTTGCACTTGACACAAGACGAGAATCGTTGATATCAACATATTTGTCAAGCATTGGACCCACTCTGGTCTGGTTCGACCCAGCCGATTCCCCTCGGAGGTCTTCACGGTGTCTTTCCTGCATGCTCTCAGAATTGCCGTCCGCTCATTGTGGTGCGTTCGCGCGCTTTGGCTCACCGTGGCGCTTACGCTCGCATTGGGCATCGGTGCAAATGCAGCCATCTTCAGCGTGGTGCGGGCGGTACTGTTGCGTCCGCTGGCAAATCGCGACGAAGATCGCCTGTTGTATCTGCGCCAGAGCGCGCCCGGTCTCGGAGAGACGAATGCGACGTTCTCCGTGCCGGAGATCCAGGACATCGGCAGCAAGCTGAAGACCATCGAGGAGCTCGGCACCTTCTCCGAAATGGACTTTACCGTGGAAGGCCTTGGCACACCACGGGAGATTCCTGCCGGTGTAGTTGACGGACATTATTTCGAAGTCATGGGCCTCAAGCCGATCCTTGGGCGTTTGCTTGGTCCCAGTGACGATGGACCGAATGCAGCGGGCGCGATTGTGCTTACGTATCACTTCTGGAGAACTTCGCTAAAGTCCGATCCGAGTGTGCTGGGCAAGCAAGTAAGGCTGGAAAGCGGTATGGGCGCGCGCTCGGCGACCGTGGTTGGAGTGCTGCAGCCATCGGTCCCTTATCCGGTGGCGACAGAGATTATTGCCAATGTGGTTACGAGCCCGCATCACCTTTCCGCAACGATGGTGACAGGTCGTGAGCATCGCATGACTGAGGTTTTCGCACGGCTCGCACCAGGCGCAACGGTTGACGACGCCAGGGCAGAACTTCGAACCGTGTATGGCGCTATGGTGGCCGCGCATCCCGAAGTCTATAGGCCGGAGGATCACTACCGCATCGACGTAACGCGGATGCACGAGCAGATCAATGCCCGGGCGAATGGGATCTTGTGGATTTTGTTTGCCGCCTCAGGCCTGCTGTTTGTGATCGCAAGTTCGAATGTGGCAAATCTTGTGCTGGCGCGGACAGTTCGGCGCGAATCGGAACTGGCGGTTCGCCTGGCATTGGGCGCGAGCACGCGTGCGATCCGCAGGGCGCTTCTAGCCGAAGGGCTGGTGTTATGCGGCAGCGGCGCCATTGCGGCAGTCCTGCTCGCGATTCCTATGGTGAACGTGCTTGGCCGGTATGCAGCGCGATTCTCAGTGCGTGCGAATGACCTGACGCTCGACTTCAGCCTGGTCTGGTTCGGGGTTGCGCTGGCGTTGGCGGCGGCGATTTTTCTGGCACTCATTCCCCGGCTGCCGTCGCCCAATGGCGCGCAGGGTGGACTGTCGGCGCGGGGTGTGCGCGCTACCGGCGGAAGCAGTCGGCGGCTGCGTATCTTTGCGGTTACACAGATCACCGCCTCGTTTCTGCTGCTGGCCGGAGCATGCGTGCTGATGAAAACATCGTTCGTGCTGGAGGAGATTCGGCCGCCGTTTGACTCCGCCAATGTGCTGGCGATAAACCTGCCGGTGCTATCGTACGGCAAGACGCCGCAGCAGGTGAGTGAGTTTTATCGCGAGGTGCTGCGTCGAGTTGGTGCCTTGCCGGGCGTCGAGCATGCGTCGTCGGGCTTCAGCGCACCGTGGCGGGACGACCGGGGATTGAATATCGCTTTCACGTTTGCTACGCAAGGTGCGAGACGCACTGACGGGCAGGATTTCCGCGCGAAGTTCCGGTCGGTGTCGCCGGGATTCTTTGATACGTTTGGCGTGCCGATTGCTGCAGGCCGCGACTTCAACGATGGCGACAAGGATGGCTCAGAGCGAGTGGTGATCATCAGCCAGAGCCTGGCCAATCTGCTCTATCCCGGGCAGGATCCACTGAATCGCAGGCTGTGGTGGACCGACGGAGTGATGAAGTTCATTGGCATCAGCATGGAGCCACGTCGCATCATCGCCGTGGTGCCCGACTTTGACGATGAGAACATTATCCCGTCAGCAGCCATGACTATATATCAGCCTATTCAGCAGGAAGGATGGAATGGGCGCCTCTTTGTTCGCGCACATGCAGATCCATACACACTGGTTCCGGCCATCAGCCGCACCATTCATGAAATGTCATCGGACCAGCCGGTGGAGAAGGCCAGTACGCTGGGCGATGTTCGGGCAGAAGTGCTGACGCCGGACAAGTTGAATGCAATCGTCTTTGGCGGATTTGCGGCGGTGGCGCTGCTGATTTCGGTGGTGGGCGTGGCAGGCGTGCTGGCGTTTTCTGTAAGCAGCCGTACGCGCGAATTCGGTATTCGGATGGCGCTGGGCGCGCAACGACACAACATTCTTACCAATGTCCTTGTGGAAGGACTTGTGATGGCTGTGATCGGAGTGAGTGCCGGCGTTGTGCTCGGATTCGGCCTCGCGCTGCTTGCCGGAAAGTATGTCACGGAACTTCATCAGCCGGGCGCGCTGGCGTTTGTGGCTTCGGCCTTTACGATATTGGCCGCGGCAGTGATTGCCGCGGCCGTGCCAGCGGCGCGCGCGGCCAACGTCAACGCCGTCGAAGCGCTGAGGGCGGACTAGTCGAATCGCGTGGAGCGATTGCGACACAACATCATTTTGAAGCATCGATGATCTGCGCGACGGTTGCGTGAGCGGTGCCAGGGCCGGACCCAGTTCTCTTGAGTCCAGCCCGTTTCTGGTGAAGGCCATGCCCAGGCCTGTAAACGAAATGCGACGGTCCCTAAGACGGCATTCCTAATTAGAATCTTGCTTAGAGGGAATTCCGGGTCGCTTCAAACAAGAACCAACTGCGGCGCTGGGCCTCGTCAATCCAGTTCTCCAGCAGGCTTGCGGTAGCTACATCTTCTGCATCGTCGCAGAGCGTGTGCGCGGCGCGCATACTGAGGACCAGAGCTTTCTCGTCTTCATGCAGTTCGGCAAGCATATCTTCGGGTGTGACAAAATCCGCGTCATTGTCGGCGATTCGTTGCAGCCTGGCAATGTGCCCGATCGAACGAATGGTGGTGCCGCCGATCTTGCGAACGCGCTCTGCGATATCGTCAGTCATGGCAAACAGCTGATCTCCGTGATCATCCAGCAGCAAATGATAATCGCGGAAGTGCGGACCGCTAATATGCCAATGGAAGTTCTTGGTCTTGAGATAGAGGCTGAATACATCTGCGAGCAGAGCGTTAAGGGCGCCGGAGATTTCTTTCACGGATTTCGGTTCAATGTCGGATGGGTTGGCCAGGGGGGCCTCCTGGCGCTCCACAAGTTCAGTTCTGGATGGCATCGAAATTCTCCTTCTGAAACTCAGATGATGGCGGAGTGCCGATGGGTTCATAAGTAGAAACAGCGGTTTTCAAAAATCTCCCATCCGAATGACGCTACGATAAAAGACCTGACCTGAAGGGTTCATACTATGGATTTCGCGGGGGTTCATTAAGATGACACAACGATTCGATGCATTGATTGTTGGCGCAGGTCAGGCGGGGCCTACCCTTGCCGTTCGTCTCGCGAATGCAGGACGAAAGGTGGCGCTGGTGGAGCGGCATCTGCTGGGCGGCACATGTGTGAACACGGGATGTACCCCTACCAAGGCGTTGGTGGCCAGTGCATATGCTGCCCATATTGCCAGGCGCGGGCCGGATTTCGGGGTCAAATCGGGGCCGGTGACGGTGGATATGTGTGCAGTCAAGGCGCGCATGGATGCGATTGTTACAAAATCGCGAACCGGCCTGGAAAAATGGCTGCAAGGCACACCGAACTGCACCATTATTCGTGGGCACGCGCAATTTATCGGGCCGCACGCGATGCAAGTGGGCGATGAGAGTCTCGAGGCGGACCAGATTTTTCTCAACGTTGGTGCACGGCCATCCATTCCGGCGATGTCGGGTGTTGACAATGTTCCTTTCCTGACGAGCACAAGCATTCTCGCGCTTGATCAACTGCCGCGACACCTGGTTGTGGTCGGCGGAGGATATGTCGGATTGGAGTTCGCTCAGATCTTTCGGCGCTTTGGCAGCGAGGTGACGATCGTCGAAAGACAGGTGAGATTGGCGAACCACGAAGATGAGGATGCGTCGGATGCCATTCACAAAATATTCGCCGCAGAGAGAATCCACATTCGGGTCAATGCCAATTGCATTCATCTGGAGCAGCGAGGTGACGGCGTGTCAGTGGGAGTGGAGTGCAATGAGGGCGATCCACATGTTGAAGGGTCGCATGTGCTGCTGGCTGTGGGGAGCATGCCGAATACCGCTGATTTGAATCTTGCCGCCGGGGGAGTGGATGCCGACGATCATGGGTTCATTCGAGTGAATGACGAACTTCAAACCACCACGCCAGGTGTGTTCGCGCTCGGAGACTGTAATGGACACGGCGCCTTCACGCATACCTCCTACAACGATTCCGAAATCGTCGCAGACAACCTACTGAACGGAGCCGCTCGCAAAGTAAGTGATCGAATTTCGACATACTCGATCTATATTGATCCGCCCGTGGCGCGAGCCGGTATGTCAGAAGCCGATGTCCGCAAGAGTGGAAAGCCCGCGCTGATAGGAGTGCGCCCGATGACGCGTGTAAGCCGGGCAATTGAGAAGGGCGAGACCGATGGCTTCATGAAGGTGCTGGTTGATGCCGAAACTAAGCAGATTCTTGGGGCGACAGTATTCGGGGTCGGAGGGGACGAAGCGATCCACTGCATCTTGACCGCGATGTACGCACGCCAGCCTGCATCGCTCCTTACGCACTCGGTGCATATTCATCCAACTGTAGCCGAACTGATACCGACTGTACTCGGAGAGTTGAAGCCGCTTAGCTAGCTGAATGGGTAAAGAATTTGAATTTTTCGGGTCGTTGCAAAATAAACGACGGGGCATGCACGTCGCCCCGGGGTCGTAGCAGACGGCCGTCTTGGTTATACTTGGTCGAATGCAATGGGAAGGTATTCTGAGGTCTGGGATTCCTCAGCAACCCGCACCGCTTCATTCTGCATCCAAACTTTGGCGCTTCTAAGACCGTAGCATCTCGAAATTCCTCTAGAAGCAGCTCTGCAGTTAACCTGTCCTCCCCGATGCCACACCCCGGCACACGAATTCATTGAACCGGGACTTCCCGAATGTATTCCGTTGGTGTTATCTTGGCAGTCTTCTACGTTGTTGCTGACGATATCGCGCACGGAGAAACAAACCGAGTTTGCCATTTCCCCTTAACCCATTTACAAGGAGCTTGACGTGATGAAGACTCGAAATCCGCTCACGAACTCGATGTTCTGCACTTTGGTAGCCGCGCTTTGCTTAATACCTCTGCTCGCACGAGCGGAAGAACCAAGCGATAGAGTAATCGCGGCCGGTCAGGTATTCAGGGATCTCTCAAATGCCACCAGTGGCCTTCCCATCAACGTTTTGAACAAAGCAGACTGCGTTATTATTCTGCCGTCCGTCAAGAAGGCCTCGTTCATCGTCGGAGCTCAATATGGCAAGGGCGTTATGGTCTGCCGCAGCGGTTCGCTGTTTAATGGTCCTTGGGGCGCACCCATCATGATGCAGTCCAGCGGCGGAAGCTTTGGGTTGCAGGCTGGCGGACAGGCAACGGACTTCGTGATTCTTGTGATGAATGACGATGGTGCGCGCTCAGTGATGAAGGGAAGGGCCAAGTTAGGTGCTGAAACCAGCATCGCAGCCGGACCTGTGGGTCGGAATGCGGAAGCCTCAACGACCGGCACCATGCAAGCGCAAATGCTTTCCTACTCCCGCGCGCAAGGTGTCTTCGCCGGCGTTTCCCTCTCTGGGACAACTTTAGGCCCCTCTGACGACGACAACGAGAAGCTTTACGGGAAGAAAGTCTCGGCACAGGAAATCTTCGCGGGCGACGTAAAGGCACCCCCTTCGGCCGCCAGTCTGCTTTCGCAGCTACGGAGAACGTCGCCGAAGAACCTCGCCAAAGGGAAATAGTGCTCAGGCAGTAGACAGGGGGACCGCTTGGCGCCGGAGTGCTGAACTCCGGCGCTTGTTGGCCGAGTGCGTGTTTTTTTTGGGCGTTGAAGTGGTCGTGGTCGCGAGTCGGCCTTGTCGGATAATTTGTGCGCTGACACACCGATCGCCACGGTTATCGCAGCCCTGATTTGCTAGCCTGATAGCCCGGAAGTCTGTCCTGATGCGGAAACACATCGGTCGCTCGATAATGTTTTTGCTCCGATTTCGGCTCTCAAGTTCGAACCAAACAGGTCGCACAGCATACCCATCCCTTCCGGACCCCGACAAGTGCATTGTTCAGCGCTTCGGATGCGGAATGGGCACGAGTTTTTTACTGGCTGGCGATGGTTCTGGATAAAAGGGGCGGAGAATGTCGTTATAGTCGATGCCAGTGAAAGCACAAGCGATGCACTCCCATAGAACGAATGACGTGAAACCCCGCGGACTGGAACATTGTGACCTGAAACCTCACGTGACGCGCGTGACCTTGTTCCGGCAATCCCTCAAGGGCAAGCGCCTCCGGCCGGCCAGTTATGAGGAAACGCCTCTAAAACGTGCTAAAACGCATGAGGTTTCGAGGTTCAATTCTTTGCGAGGGGTTACTACTTACCTTTCGTTTAGCCATCTTTTAGGGCTGTTACTAGCTCTCTTTGCGCCTTTCGCCTTTTCGCAAACCGCGGCGTGGCTCCCAGCGTCGTCCCAGGCCTCGATCCCAGCGGCCGCTGCTCCGGTCGACTCCAATCAAACTCAGTCCGATCCATTAGGACGAGACACGCCACGCGGCACTGTTGCCGGATTTCTCTCGGCAGTAGAAGCCCGCGACTTCGATCGTGCCGGGCAATTCCTCAATACGTCGCAGAATGTCGATGAAGTCCGTGAGTTGGCCGGTCAATTGGCATATGTGCTCAACAACTCGCACCTCCGCCTCAATTACCTAAGCAATCGTCCCGAAGGGACTGACCAACCCGGTTTGCCCAGGAGAACCGAAAGAATTGGCGCAGTGTCAGGGGCGACGGGGTCGGTCAACATTGAGCTGAGCCGGCTTCAACGCGGGCAGGACTGGATATGGCTCTTCTCGTCCGAGACCCTGCAAGAAACTCCTTCTGCGTACGAATTCATGAGCGATGCCTCGTTTGATCGGCATTTACCGCCATTTTTCTCCCGGCCAATGTGGCTTTTTGTGCCGCTATGGAAATACCTGGCATTGGCATTGGGATTTCTTCTCGCGGCCTTGGCCGCTTACGCCCTTATCCCATTGTTAAAAAGGGTTTTAGAGCGTTTCTTCTCCAAACATACGGCTGCGGAAGGGAGACAGTTAGCAAAGCGGATCGCTGCGCCCTTGAGCGCGCTTCTCTGGTTAGCCATGGCGCAGGGAATGGTTGTTCTGTCTGGTCTGCCCCTGCTTGCGCGCGAACGCTGGTATTGTAAACATCTTCTCCGACCCGGCACTGTGACCAGCATCAGCCTCATCTTTGATCGGTCCAATAGGGGAAACACTTAGGCTTTCCAGAAGGCGACTATTCGCTCAAACGGTTGCCGTCGCTGAATTCAGCCAATATTCTTTCTAAATCAGCCATGCAAGCCGATCATGAGCAAATACCTCGCGCACTCCAATCATTCGAGTCGCGCGACCGCTGTCGCGCCTGTCATCGAAGACAGAGCCACTGCACTCTTACCGATTACCAACTGCGCTACTCATTTTCCTAGATTCCGCCTTCCCTGACGATTTTTGGCATTAGCGGCCGCAACATCCGTTACGGACCACAGAGCCCATGTAATTGCGAGAACTGAACTTTCTCACGACGAGTCCGAACTGCATCCAGGCAACGCTTTTTAAGCAGAATCACAACCCGTCGGTTAACAGAACTATTAACAACGCAATATCAACGACTTACGCGGAGCGGCTGGCAGCCTAAAGTATTGAAAAGAAACGATGGGTAATCTGTACTGTGGGGAGATTGTGGGGTCAAAAAACGGCCATTTTCTGCCCCCACCGGCACCGAAAACTACCGAAGAATTACCGAATGGTCGCATGCTTTACAGCTTCGGAGTAGGCCTGCAAAGCTCCTTGATCTCCTCTGGAGTTGCATTGCGCTTCTCCTCGACGATCCAAATCCACTCGATTTCGCGCGGAGTCAGCCCGTAGACTTCTCGCGCTGTGAGTCGGTCGAGCAGACCACCGGACTTGAACCTCACGTTGAAATGCACCGTTTTCACGACCCTTCTTACAAACCGCACATCCGTTCTATTCGAGGGGTGATGCAGAGATATTCAGTTAACGATAGATGAATCCAATTTAGAGCAGTTTGGCCTTCTGCATTCATTGGGCGTATAGAGTCCCGTCCTGGCATCGAAGGTATAGTCAACCTCCTTGCCGCATTTTGGGCAGAAGAAGGGGGGTGTCACGTTTGCCATTTGGTCCTACCTTCAAAACGGTCAATGATGGTTTCCCAACAAGGGAATCGACGCTTTTCCATTACGGGGCAGAACAGGTTCAGAAGATGTGATCTTGGTCACTCGGTTCGGTCGGCAGGTTTCAGCAGCGAGATTCCCGTCTGGGGCTGTTTGGATTGCTTCGAGAAGCAAACAGCGCAAAACACCGGCCTGGTCCCCCGTGGCTTAAATGGGACAGTCGTAGCCATGCCGCACGCGAAGCAGGTAACACGCACTTCGATTTTTGGGTGTCCGTCGGCTTTAGCCTTGCAAAGCTTGCACCGTTTCGGGTCGTTCGCGAACCCCTTCTCTTTGAAGAACTGTTGTTCTGCAGCGGAGAAGACAAATGTTGAGCCGCACTGAACGCATCTCAACGCCCGATCAACGAAATCCATGGCCTGTCCAATTGTTGGGGGAGGGCTGGTTGCCAAGATTGTCACCCCATCGGGGTCAATCGGTCAAATCGTCGGTCCTTGATTTTGCCCCGCATAGACAAGAAAATGTTAGCTTGTGCTATGCCCCAGATGAGAGTCGTTCCCACAATCAAACCATTTGAGGGCGGCTTCGAGATGGAAGTTAAAGCCGTTGATTCGTTTTATAAATGGCGGAAAAGATACAGAGAAGTAGGCGACGCCTATACGGAAGCCGTTCAACTTGGTTTGGCAACGTTAGAGGGTGATCCGGCTGGAAGACTTTCGTTCGTCAGGAGGAGCCTCAAACACGAGGCTTCGATAGAGACAGACATACTTGACCGGTGTCGATTCCGAAGATTCTGAACTGTCGTCCTTAATCTAAATAACAGGTTTAAGATTTCCGACGGTATTCAGAATGTCATCGGTGCACTGGCCTAACGCTTTGGCGTACGCTTGCAAAGCTGCCGAATCTCTTCCGGTGTTGCGTACCGATTTTGTTCGACGATCCAAATCCATTCGACATCCTTTGGACGAATCCCGCAGACATCGTGTGCAGTGATCCGGTTCAGCAGAGCACCCGTCTTGTATTTGAGATTGTAGTGTGCAGCTTTGTAACAGTGTAACCGGCTCCGATGATTTGCCTACTGGACGCGGGATTCTCCTGTCCAAGACTGCAAATGGCTTCGCGCTACGTGAACACGAAATTGAGCTGCGAACCATTCAATCTTGTCGATTGAGTTCGTGATGCGCGGCGTGCCTGGTGGCATCTGTTCGCCACAGAGAGAACACTTCGCTGAGACAGGATTACTATTCTCGTCATAGCTCATTCGCAGTTCTGGGGCATGCGGCGGCATGCTGGAATTCTGGTCCTTAACGTCAATTGCCATTTAGACCTCGGTAACGGTTTCCAACGAAGGAATCGACATAGGTCCATTACGGGGCAGAGCAAATTAAGAAGATGTGATCTAAATCACATCTCCACTAGCAAGACAGTGCGACTATCCGAACATGATGCCTGACTCTCACGTCGCCGCTCTTGACCAATATCAAATTGCCATGAAGCTTCGTCGACTGCGAATCGGAAAACAACTAACGCTTTCGCGCCTTGCAGGCGAAACGGGACTGTCAACCGCTCTACTTTCAAAGCTTGAGTCCGACCACATGATTCCAACCTTGCGCACGCTGTCGACGATCTGCCGCGTGTACGGGGTTTCCCTGAATCATTTTTTCTCTGATCCTAAAAGGCATAATCTGTCGATTACACGCAAAGGCCATCTCGCAGCAATCCGTGGATCGCAAGAAACGGTGCGGCAAGTCCCGCTCCATTACGATCACATCGGATCGACCCGATCTGGTGCCAGCTTGCTTGAATTTCCTCCCAAGGTTCTTGTTTCGGCCTCAGAACCTGGGCAAGCATTATCGTGCATTGTTTACGTGGTTGAAGGCAGGTTGGCTCTAAAAATTGACAGAGAAAAAGACTTCCTTGAAGAAGGAGATTGTGCGTGTATCGATACCGACATGGTCGTCGTCTGGGGTTCAGCGACGCAGCAGCCTTGTCGAGTGTTATTGGTAACGGTCTGAAACACAAAACATGAACATTTGCCTAATTTGAACGGATACAAGGAGCGAGTGTCACTCAAACGCTTCTCCTGACTTGCAAACCGAGTGATATTTGACACAAATGTACGCTTGGAGGGCGGGATTGTCATGCCATGCATTCGTTGCTCATCTAGCAACATAAAGGAATTTCCGGCGGAGGTTAACATCCATTTTCCCGGTCTCAGGAATGCAGCCAAACCCGGCGTCTTTGTGTTTCCGAGAATTCTGGTCTGCTTTGATTGCGGCTCTTCCTCGTTCTTGACACCGGCTTTCCTGTGCGAAATTCACAGTCATCTTACTACCGCACAATTCTGTCCAAGATCGATTTAGCCAGTTGCACACTGTCAGCAATGACTGAAGTCAAACGCGGAGACGGACGGCTGATATCATCCCGCGCCAATCTGACAGCTGCAATGATCGAAGCAGAGATGACCAGGGTGGACGCGAACCGATCCTGCTTCCGTCGGTCGTCCCCTTCGCGTGCAATTGCTCGATTCATCTGGCCCATGTCAGCAAATCCCCCGCTCTGATTTCACCGGCTTGCGTGCCAGCAGTCGGTGCGACAATCGTCCTCTGAAGATTTCGGGCGGTAGGTAGTATCGACGTTCACCACACAACGGGCAATGGGCAATGATCCAAGATCCAGGCATCGTTTGGACCGGCGCAGGTATGTTCTCGCCGCATCCTTTGCAGCAGACGATGAAATCACACAGGCGTGACTCGGGAAGCTGCCCCACGCAACTAGTATAAGGAGAAGATAAGGCGAAGATATATACAGCGCCCAGTCTGTTTACCAACAAGCAATTTACGAGTGGACCACAATCCGCTCGAAATCCTGGGTTGACGTGATTCGCATCCGAAAAAGTGGGGTCGCGCGAATCAGAGGGCGGCCTTACCCACTTTGACAATAGCTAAGCCGCTCCTGTGTCCGATACCAGACATAAGTCGTTGATTCCAATAAATGCGTCTTAATACGATTTGAGCACGGGAAACCGCGATAGCCTCATGTTAGCCGTACGTTTTCGATTGCACTCCAATCCAGAAACATGTAGATTTCTGGTCAGGAATTTCCCCTTCCTCCTCGCCTGGAGTTGCTTATATATGGAATCCAACGACAAGAGCCAGCTAGAGCCCCCGTGCGTTTTGGCCCAACTGCTCCGCCGCACTCTATCGCTTGTTGATTACTACGGGCACCTCGAAACAAGCGAGACCTCTCTATTTGAACTCAAGCTTGCGCTCATCCGCACCATTGAGCGTCTTGACTTCGAGCAATCGTGCAGAGCGGCCGCCGCCCAAGGACGCGAGCCAGACCACCTGCAGTCGACGCGCAAAGCGCCCCATGGAGAAGGCATAGATGCAACCCATCTCAATGAAGAGCTAGATCAGAAGAAGCTATAGGTTCTAGAAATCTGATTTACGACCAAATTAGGTTTTCTGAATCAGGAGTGCGAGATCAGCGGTGGCAGCGTCATCGATTCGCGTAATGGTCGCGGAGGATTTCCAGCCCTTCCGGCAATTTCTCTGCTCAAAAATGGCACCAAGACCCGAATTGCAGGTCGTCAGCGAGGCGTCCGATGGACTGGAAGCAGTTCGGAAGGCTCAAGAGCTGAAGCCGGACCTGATTCTGCTCGACATCGGCCTGCCCACACTAAACGGGCTTGAGGCCGCGAGGCGGATTCTTGAATATTCGCCGGGATCGAAGATCATCTTCTCGAGCTAGGAATCCTCTACGGAGATTGTTCCGGAAGCGATCAGGCTGGGTGCATGGGGTTACATCTTTAAACCACATGCCGAAAGCCATCTGCTGCTGGCTATCGACGCCGTTCTATCAGGCAAACGTTTCATCAGCAGCGCGTAGGTCTTCCAATTGGGATCGAAATTTCTCCGGGATGATATCGCCGCGTCAGAGGGCGTAGATAAATTTACTTGTTTAAACGTTGATGTACTGAAGAGTAACTACGAAACCATCGCATTTGGGTGTGCGGAGCTATACTACGGGGGTAAATTCGCACTGAATATGGTGCAAATCGAATTTGTTACAGTCAAAAGTGTCAATGCTCATAGGGAAAAACGGTGTTTCCCCGGTGCCTTGCTCTAAAAACGGCTACACAAATCGCCCTGTCGGTTTTTGGTGAAAACCAGCTATTTTCTGTTACTAGAAATGCATCAGTTCCGAGGGCGCTGCGGAGAGGTTTTCGTCGCCGCCGGCGGCTGAGAAAACCGGCGCAACCATATATAGAGCCAGATCCGAAGACCCCCCGCATCGAGATGATGGATCCGGGGTCTGTAGCAGTCATCAGGGAGAAGAGCACAAAAACCTTCCATATATAGAGTGGGAGGATGACGCGAGTCAGAGAGAGCCTGCGCCCCCAAAAATCGTAGTCCGCCATGAAGAAATACCCACTTGAGTTTATAGATAACGCGAGAGTACGAGAGCGCCAGCAAGAGTCGCGGCATGGATCGCCGGAGGGTTCTCGGCCTGGCGCGGGCGCGCGAGGTTTTTGTGTGCGGCAGGATGAAGAGACCTGGTATTCAGATCGCGCCGCCGCTGAACTTCCTGGGGAATATAGATTTGGTCTGAAAGGCGTTCCTCGGCACCCCGCATGTAGGGCATGAGGAAGTCGTGGATGGGTCTTTGCCAGCGCCGCATTCTGGTGCCCACCACTTCGTTGTTGAGGTACTGAGCCAGTGGGGTACGTTCCTGCCAGAACTTGGTGTGAGCTGGAGAAGGCAGGTAATGCAGGGGATTTAGAACACTGGCTTTGGTACATGTTCATGTCAGCACATACTCATCATGTGGTCCAAATCATCCGTAATCCTGCAGTTGCTTGACAGGAGTACGCATAAGGAGTACATGAGTATGATGTTCTATGGCAAGGATAGTCTCGATTCGGTGCGGCGCCTGGTCTGGGGCCGGTTGTTCGGTCAGTGCGTTGAGAAGACTCGCCAGGTGGCTGGCCGTTCCATCGCGGAAGTAGCTCAGCTAGCCGGGATGGAGGCATCGGAGTGGTCGGCTGTCGAGGCCGGTTTCGTTCCTGATCCAGCAAAACTGCGCCCCATGGCCGATGCTTTAGAGCTTCGATACGACCGGATCGCCACAATGGCCGTGCTCTGCAGGGACGCCTGGGAGCGGTGAACCTGTCCTGCCGCTGCCCCGGACCTTCCGGGGCACTGGCGGCGGGTACTCACAATCCCATATGCTCACCTCCAGAGGAAGGAGGTGAGTCAAATCAAGACGAAGGAAGAAAAAGGGTTAAAGCGCTTGAACGTAAATATCTCTGAAGAGCTTCACCGCAGCTTCAAGTCCGCGACCGCAGCCCAGGGCCTCGAGATGACCGATCTGATTCTGGAATGGATCCGGAAGTATGTCGACAAGAATGGACTTGTCGCTCCCAGGAAAAGCAGGCGCGCATGAAGCGCGCCGCGCTTTATCTGAGGGTCTCCACCGTCGATCAGCACCCGGAGACGCAACTGCACGACCTGCATCAGATGGCCTCTCAGCGCAACTATCAGATCGTCCACGAGTACACCGACCGGATCTCCGGCGTGAAGGCCAAACGACCGGGACTCGATCAGATGATGGCCGATGGCCGCCATGGCCGTTTCGATGTTGTGCTGGTCTGGGCCTGCGATCGTATCGCCAGATCCACCCGGCACTTCCTCGAAGTGCTCGATGAGTTGAACCGCCTCGAAGTAGAGTTCGTCAGCTTCCGGGAAAATATCGATACCGGCGGCCCGCTGGGCCGTGCCATCGTGATCATCATCGGCGCCATCGCTGAGTTGGAAAGATCGCTGATCGTCGAGCGGGTCCGCGCCGGCATGAGGCGCGCCCGTATCGACGGCCAACGAATCGGTCGAACTCCGCTGGTCCTGGACAGCGCCGCCATCCAACAAGATCGTCAGCGCGGCCAGAGCATCCGACAGATCGCTAAAGGACATAGCGTTTCGACGGCCACAATCCAGCGCGTCCTCAAAAAGACCGCCTGATAGGCCTCTTCGGCATGTGACAAAAGGGGTCTGAAAAACGACGCGCCAAATCCCACAAAACAAACGGCCGGATCTCACCGATCCGGCCGTGTCAAAACCTATAGCTTGAGATACAGGACCGGGCAGAGAAAACCGGCAGCCAATACCTGCTGGACAGATTCCTCGACCCTAGGGCGTTTCCGGGGAGCTATCCCTTAATCGACACCATCGCTTTCAATATGTGCATTGCCCTGTTATCAAAAGTTGAACGGGAGCTCACGTCGGAAGGCCGACTTCTCGGCCAGCCCTGAGGTGGGCGTCATTGATCCAAATTGGCCCTTGACCGATCAGTTCAATTTGACTTAGCTCATTGCCAGACTGGCATTGCATAAACCTGGGATTCTTTGTGGCTTGCAGGACCGGACCGACATCAGAGGCGCTACCGCGGAGCTGCAATGGCGATAATCAGAGCGAAGTAGGCCAAAGCAAGAACGCCACCTCCAAAGAACTGACCCCATTGCATCCCGCGTGGCCGCAGATGAAGAAACCCGGCCACGCAAGGGACAATGATCAGAACATGGGCAGCACCCCCAACCATCACCATCAACGTGTCAGGCCGGCTCACCTGGCCGGTGCGCAGAAGAAACCAAAACTGGCCTGAATGGATTAGAGACCAGAACTGTACTGCCCCTTTCTGAAACAGATGAGTCACAAATAAGTGAAGGCAGTTCCAGGCCGTCGGTACGAAGACGCCGATGCCATACCCCCACGCGTTGTTTCGTTGAGTGAGCACGAGGACGGCTAGATAAATCAGCGCCTGAAGCAAGTGCAAATAGAGGAGTTGTGGAACAATGATTGCCGAAAGCGCCAAAGCCAAAAGGAAGAGTCCGACTCCAATCGAAATCGACACGCGTGTCCAACAAGATTGATCTTTCGGATTTTGAATCATGTGACTTCATGGCAATCGTATCGGGTCGCAATCATTCCGGTTGCCTCGCGAACAGCCACATACTGAATGAGATCGGCAGCCCCACAACGACCATGTGGACCAAAAACCCTGAAACGAGGTCGTGGTAGGTGTAGGGCCCCATTGCGTGCAGAGCGGAAAGCGGCAGCACGACCAGGGTCATCACCACCTGGACCGCACCACCAAAGAACAAACCACAGGAGACAGGATATTGGGTTAGGAATCTCAGCTTCCGGCTGACCGCGAAGTAGATGGCCGCAGCGGAGCAGGCGATGAAGAAGTGCAGCAACACTCCCAGCACATAGATCCCCGCCCCTCCCTGAAACGCACGCGGCCCCAGCAACCCGGCGGCGATCGCCAACGGAATTGTCTTGCCGAATAAAATCATGGCCTGTGTCAGGTCCAGCGCTCCTGCGACCACGCCACCAGCTGCGATTGCCAAAGCTGGATTGCTTAAACGCCTTTGCTTGAGTTGATTGCTCATTGCCTCAACCTAGTCGCGGTGCGGCCTTGGGCGGTAGAGTGAAATCGACAACGGGTTACATCATTGCGATAAGCCGTGCATGCCGTGCGTTCAAACGGTGTCTCTCCGCGAAGCCTGCTCGATAGAATAACGCTGTGCCCCAGCTCGGTCCCCAGCGCCGCGTACTTTCTTTCTGGCCGCTCCAAATCGGAGCGTGGACGCTCTATGGATTGGCAACCGCGATCTCCTACATCCCTTTTCGCCATATGCGCGGACAGGTGATCTATCAGGCGTCTCTTCTCTTCACCATGTTTTTGGCCTCCTTCATTGTTCATTCATCGTGCCGATTCCTATGGCGCAAATCCTTCCGGTTGGCAACCGCCCTGGGTTTCTCAGTCGTCCTCTCTTACATTTTGGGAGTTCTCTGTACGGTCGTATCGGCTTTCGTGTCGCTCCACTTTGAAAGCCCCGGCGTAACTCCGAGTTGGACCTTGGTGGCTGCGCAAGCGTTCGAAGCGACGATTGTGCTGATCGCCTGGGGCGCACTTTATTTCGGGATCAAGTATTACGGCACCGTCGAGGAGCAAAGTGGCCGTCTGCTGGCGTTCGAAGCGACAGCGCGCGAGGCGCAGCTACAGGCGCTCCGTTACCAGCTGCAACCACATTTCCTGTTCAACACCCTCAATGCCATCTCCACTCTCGTCGTCAGCAAGCAACCCGAACAGGCCTCCGAGATGATTGCAAGGCTTGGGGGTCTGCTGCGTAACACCTTGAGCTTTCCTGAAACGCATGTCGTAACTTTGCGGGAAGAGTTCGCTGTTACCGAGGAGTATCTTTCCATTGAACAGGTTCGTTTTGGATCTCGACTTACTCTTTCTCTCGATATGAGTCCGAAAGCGTACGAGGCGCAGGTTCCCCGGTTCTTGTTGCAGCCGATTGTCGAGAATGCCATCCGGCACGGAATTGCGCGTTGTCCAAATGGCGGTGAGGTGGTGATCAGAGCTTCGGCCATCGAAGATCAGCTCCGGATCGAAATAGAAAACGACCGGCCTATCCATGACCAGCAATCAGGCGAACGCGGCGAAGGGGTTGGTCTGGCAAACACAAGAACGAGGCTGGCAACGCTATACGGAGCGCAAGGAAGCATGAGCTTCTCTACCCTTCGAGACAATCGTTTTTTGGTCTCGATAAAGTTTCCTTTTATCACGGTCGATTCGGAAACGGTTGAGCGATGAACATTCGGGTATTAGTGATCGACGATGAGCCGTTAGCTCGGCTTGGGGTTACCACGCGCCTGGGCGCCTACTCCGACATGCTGATGGTTGGGGAGTGCGGTACCGGCGAGGAGGCGCTCACCTCGATTCCATTGGCCGCCCCTGATCTACTCTTCATCGACGTTGAAATGCCAGGAATGTCTGGAATCGATCTCTTACGACGCCTTCCCAAAGAGACGGTGCGATGCGTTGTCTTTCTTACTGCCCATGAAGAATATGCTCTAGAGGCCTTTAATGTGGAAGCGCTAGATTATCTCCTCAAGCCGGTTGACGACGCCCGCTTTGCCGCTTGTATCGAGCGTGCGCGGCGCGTCATCTCTCTTCATCGTCAAGAAGCTAAATTTGAGTGGCTTTACGGCCTTTTGGAGGCGAGGGAGAAGCCAGAGAATGATGGTTTAGTCCGGCGTTTTCCGGTACGCCGGGGAAACGAGTTCAAATTTGTTCTGGCCTCAGATGTGGATTGGATCGAGGGGATGGGCGACTATGCCGGATTGCATGTTGGCGGCAAAACCCACTTGATCCGGGAGGCGCTCACTTCGCTCGAAACCCGACTCGATAGGAAACAATTTGTGAGGATCCATCGTTCCACTATTGTTCAGCTGGAGCGGATTGTCCGGGTTGAACCTTCAGTGAATCGAGACGCACTGATCACCCTGCGGAATGGGAAGACGCTGCGGCTCAGCCGAACCTACCGCTCACGATTGGATGAACTCCTGAAGTAGCCGCATCTTGGCATCGTTTACATTTTCAACAGCATGCCAAACCGCCAATTCTCACTGCATGCTGAGGGGAAGCCACCCCCGGCAAGTTGTCGAGAATCCGGCATCTCAGACACGAGATTGCGGTCAATTAATCCGTTGCCGACCCTTGATCCGCTGCTGGTCTGTCCAACGGCCCGATGAGCGGTAAGGTCTGAAGTCGTCAGCCGAGATTTCAGAGCGGTAGCATCGAGTAAACATAATCCGATATCATTTTCATCGATTTGCGCTGTCTAGTGAGCCGACTCCGATCCGTTGGTTCCCGGAGCACTGGATTACCACTAAGTCAAGGAAGTTTACATGAACATTCAGAAACAAATCACGGAGTATATTGCCGCTCAACCGGAACCAAAACGCAGCGAAATGCGAGAGTTACATGACATTATTTTGGCGTTGATGCCAACACGCAAATTGTGGTTCTTAGACGGAAAAAACGAGAAAGGAAAAACCGTTTCCAACCCAAACATTGGATTTGGTTCCCAAACTATTAAATATGCCAATGGAAAAACCAAGGAGTTCTATCAAATCGGTATAAGTGCGAATACAGCAGGCATTTCCGTCTACATTATGGGAATAGATGACAAGAAGCACCTAACCCAGACATTTGGCCAGGAACTCGGCAAAGCAAGCGTCACAGGGTATTGCATTAAATTCAAAACACTAGGAGATATAAAGATCGAGGTGCTTAAAGCAGCAATACAATATGGAATTGGACAGACAAGCGTACAACATTGATTTCAACTTGAGTGAATGAACTGCCATTCCCAGCAGGTAGATGTACTTCAGCCGTTCGCAGTCCGGCCCCCCCATCGCAGATCCGTCAGCGTTCGTTCATCATGTCATGCATCGAATCGGCGCTGCCCCTTTTTCATTGCGCGCCTAACTTGCAGCTGACGCAAGCAAGCACGTTTACCGGTCCCTACGCTTCGCTCAGCGCCGCTTAGCAGGCGAATGGCAGGTGTCGTCTAACGCGCTTTTCGCCGGGAAGCAGAATGCGGATGCGGCTTCAACTCGCTGTGAGCGCATCATCACGAATGTCCTTGGTGAGCTCATCTGGTTATTGGTGTTTGCCAATAGGAATTCGCTCGATTGCCGCCGTTGCAGTTGAGCTAGACTCATATCGTGATGCCGCACCCGTCATGGGACGAGAGCTACGCCTCGAACCAGCTGCCCTGGGACACTGGGCAACCAGAACCTCTGCTCGTCGAATTCCTGGCCTCAAGCAGCTTGCAGCCAGGTCCGACGCTTGAGATCGGCGCGGGCACCGGTACGAATGCCATTTGGATGGCGGAACGCGGTTTCGATGTACTTGGAGTTGATGTCTCGCCGCTAGCCGTTGAAAGAGCGCGCGCCAAGGTTGAGGGACGCGCTCTGCGCTGCCGCTTTGCTGCATTGGACGTTCTCGTCACGACTCTGCCCGGCGGCCCGTTCCAGTTCGTGTTCGACCGCGGTTGCTTTCATGTGTTCGATGAACCAGACGAAAGGCAGCGGTTCGCTGAACGAGTCGCAGGCGCACTGACCCCGGGCGGCCTGTGGCTGAGCCTGATCGGAAGCACAGAAGGTTCGCCACGCGAAGTCGGTCCGCCGCGCCGCTCAGCAGCCGAAGTCACCCTCGCCATCGAGCCTGCGCTAGAGATCGTCACATTGCGATCAGCCGAGTTCAACGGCAGCAACGCAAAGGCGTGGTTTTGTCTATCGCGCCAACGCACGATGCCGGCGCAGCCCTCCACGCGGCACGATTGAGTCTCCGGAAGAACGCGCTTCCCGTTTTGGACGAATGCCAAATCTCTAGTGCCGTATCGACAGTGCTCCGCGTGCAAGAATCTTCGGTTGCCGATGCTGCTGGCGCGGAGCAGTGTGGATACGGCGATTTGCGCTAAGCCGTTAGCGCGGTGGACGTATGGGGATTGGATGTCGCCTGCGGAGAGTCGAGTCGGCCGACCGGGCACGCGGGGATGCCCAGTGAGCCCCTAGCTGGGTCGGTTGGCTCTGCCGCTGTAAAGCTGACGGGGAGATTGGATGGTAGTCGCGAACTGTGCGTAGCCGATTCAAAGCATAGGGGAGCGAGGGCGGAGTAAGAAGCCGTCGAAGCGAAGTGTCGGGTTGGAAGACAAGTCCGCATGGTTTCCTCAGGAAGAGTCGAAGGCTACGCAGTGAGTCGCTAAGGTGAGGCTGGGCATTTCGGCAACGGAGGAATGCGGGACGACATGCAGAGTGCCGCATTTGCACTGAGGGCATGACCGGCTGAGCGCGGACTTCTGTTGCTCTGTCAGCAACGAGCCCGGATCCGGCGCGATAGTGCGGAGATGAAGTCTACAGAGGGCGAGCGCCTGACGGCGATTGCGGTTGGCGAGAAGTCCAAAGTGGCGGATCTTGACGAAGCCGGCAGGCAGGACGTGAAGCAGAAAGCGGCGGATGAACTCGACCGCGTCGAGGTTCATGACGCCGCTGCGGTTGTTGTGTCGGGAATCGCGCCAGCGAAAGCTCACCTGGCCGTTCTCGAGGCTGAGGAGCCTTCCGTTGGAGATAGCAACCCGATGCGTGTAGCGGGCCAGGTACTTGAGCACATGTTCCGGTCCGCCGAACGGGGGCTTGGAGTAGACTACCCACTCTTTTCGGCGCAAGGTACCCAGCAGAGAGTGAAATGCGCGCGGTGTTGATAGTTCAGCCAACCTGCCGGCGAAGCATAGTTCGCCGCGTCGGTAGCTCTGCTTGAGGAAAGCTAGTAGCTTGCCGCGGAACATGCGGCTGAGCACACGCACCGGGAGGAAGAAACCGTGTCTTCTGGTTGTGATCCAGCGGGATTTATCGAGAGCCAGTCCGCCGGCGGGAACGAGGCAGTGCAGGTGCGGATGATGTCTCAGGTTCTGCGACCAGGTGTGCAGAACGGCGAGCACACCGATACGGGCGCCGAGATGGCGGGGATCGGCGGCTATCTCCAGCAACGTCTCCGAAGCTGCCCGAAACAGCAGGCTATAAAACAGACGTTGGTTCCTGAGTGCAAGCGGCGCCAGTTGCTCCGGTACGGTGAAGACGACATGGGCGTAGGGCACCGGCAGCAGGCTGGCAGCCTGCTTGAGTAGCCAGCGATCGCGTGCTGAAGACTGACACTTGGGACAGTGCCGGTTGCGGCACGAGTCGCAAGCGACAGTCTCATAGTTGCAGCGATCGCATCGTTCGAGATGGGTGCCGAGTGCGGCCGTGCGGCACAGGCCGATATCGCGCAGCACCTTCCGTTGCTGGTCCGAAAGTGCAGGACCCCAGCGTTGAAGGAACTCATGCTGATGGGCATGGAAGACATCGGCCACTTCAAGCCGATGCCCGCTCACGCGGTTCGGTTCCCTCCTTGGGAAGTGCGGCTATCGCGAATGGGTAAGTCATCGAGCGGACTCGCCGTCGCGTGCAGCCTGGCTTCGGAGATGTGGAGGTAGCGTGATGTGGTCTCCAAATCGCGGTGACCAAGCAGGAGCTGGATGCTGCGCAGATCGGTGCCGGCATCGAGAAGATGTGAAGCGAATGAGTGACGCAGCACGTGTGGACTGAGGGGCTTCGTGATACCCAGCTGCTTACGCAGCTTCTGGCAGACGACACGAACCGCGTTCGCCTTCAGAGGTTCCCCCGATCGTTTCCCCTGAAAGAGCCACTCCTTGGGCTTGCGCCAGCGCCAATACGCGCGCAGGATATCAAGCAGCTTCGGCGACAGCATGACTTGGCGCGGGAACTTGCCCTTGCCTTCGCGGACGTGAATGATCATCCGCTTGCTATCAATATCGGTGACCTTCAGATCCAGCGCTTCCTGACAGCGAAGACCTGCGCTGTAATACAGGGCTAGCAGAGCACGATGTTTAGTGTTCATCTCCGCATCTAGCAGGGCGCAGACTTCTTCGCGACTCCAGACTGTGGGTAGCTTGCGTCGCACCTTGGGCTTGATGACTTCCTGATCGAACCATGTCTGCTTCAGGGTTCGCGTGTAAAGAAACTTCAGCGCCGAGCGGGCGCCCTGTATCGTTCCCCACGCGAGCTTACGCTCGTTGAGCAGATACAGCAGGAAGGTGCGAATATGCTCGGGACCGAGCTGATCGGGTGACTTGTGGAAGTATTTTGCGAACTCAGCAACGGTGTGGGTGTAGTGACGAACCGTGCGTTCGGAGAAGTTGCGCAGCCGGAGATCTTCCTGCATGCGTTGGCGTAGATGGGTCATGGACACCTCCTTCGGTGTCCAACACTCTATCCAAATGCCACAGAAGCATACCCTGCCGCGCTAGCGGCTTAGTGCAAATCGCTAACTCACTCATCGAAGTCTTAAAGCATCTGAGGTGTTTTCTGGAGCTATAGGTTGGGAAAGGGTCCTTCAGCCAATCTGTGGCAAACCGAACTCATATGCAATGTCGAGATAACGCAAAACCACTTCGAGCCTTTCCAATCAGGGCAGCCACAAAGCTCGATTTCAAAGGCAAGATGCTGGCGCCATCAACACTGCGCCTCCCCACATCCTCCAAGGAGCGTTGAAATTCAACCTCTATCAGCAAGAGGCGTCCTGCGTATCGTTTGATGCCGAGATGCGCGTATCGGGGACCGGATAACCAATCGCGAAATGGTATACGACCTGTCCTTGTTTGGGCGTCACGTTGAGATGACGGAGCACTTCATCATCGTAGAAGGCACCGATGCCGGTCGCACCCAACCCAAGTGCCTCAGCGGCGAGATACAGACGATGGCCAACAGCGCCGGCTTCAAAATGCACATAGCGATAACCACGGTCTCCATATGTGCCCACAGCGCGATCGAGATCACCAATCATAGAAAAGGTCACGCAGGCGTTACCGGCCAGGTCCTGCCCGAGGCTCAGAGCAGCGGCCTCTACGCGCTGGTCGCCACTTTTCACCTGCTCCAACTCGCCACACTCCGCCCAAAACTTGTAGACACCGGGTTGTAACCCATCGACGCGGTGAACATACAAATAAAGCTGAATGAAACGGGTGATTGCAAAATCAGCCAACAAAGGTTGGGCTGTCGGGGCGAGGATGGCAGTGAGTCGCGCCAATGAGATGGATTGCTCTCCTCCCATAAAGTTGAGCGCCGAGCGGCGCATCCGGGCAACTTCGCCAAAGCTGCGAGTCGATGAAGCCGGAGGAGGCAGCTCAATACCATCGGAGCCAGTTGAGACCGGCTCTGCGAAGGAGGAGCCACCGCTCCTGCTGCTGCTCTGCTTTGTGGCGATGTGGATGCTGTCAATCAGTGGCTGAGCAATCGTCTCCTTCGAAAGCAGGTTCGCCTGCCCGCCGAACCACACGGTCTTGCCGGTGTCTGCTTCGCGCACTGGAATAGACTCGCCGTGCAGGCTGACTATCAGCATTGGCCATTCATCCGCGTTTGGGCGACACAACTGGGCGACTTCATCGTCCACGAAACTTCCGACTGCGAAGGTATTGCATCCGATAGCCCGAGCGGAAAGTGCAAGCGCCTGCCAGGCGTGCCCGATGTCGTGCAAGCAATACCGATAGGCCCGCTCACCGTACTTCCAAGCTTCGCGCCACACAATACTCGTCAATACGAAGACAATTGGCGCAGGGCTACTAGCCAGCCTCATTTCAAAAGTACCGCGGCCGCGCTGCTCCGCCATGTGCCTGGATGGATCGTAGTGATACAGCCCATCTGGCCACGCCTTCAGACCCCGCGTGACAAAGTGGAATTCCGTAGGGTGCAGATTCCCGGAAGATGGATTCACTCTTAGCGCGTATTCGTAACCGCTAGACGGAACACGCTTGGTCGCGCTAATCGCGGCACAATAGAAGAGTAGTTCCGAGAGGAAAGCTGGGCCGTCACCCACGGACTTAATGCCGAACCTGCCCTGAAGCACGTCCAGTGCGGGAATTTCAGGGGCGGGCGGATCAGCCGGCAGATCGAGAAGCGCCACTCCCTCGTAATGACGAAACGGATCAGGCATGTTCGCCCAATCAAGAATTTGCCGTGCTCGCCGAAGCGATTCAACGCTATGCTTCGTTGCTTCGTGATATTCGTGCCAAGTCATCGCCGGTCGATGGGCTCCGCTGATACTAATGATGTCGCCAATTTGCTGCTCGATCTTAGTATCGAGGACTCGGCGCACTTTCGACTGCGTTCCCGGATCAGGCCCGATGCGCGACGCGATGGCAACTCCCATCCGTCTCTTCGTCTCCGGCGAGCAGGGATCTCTTTGATTGAATCAATAAGGCGCATAAAACCTGAATAACTTGCACTCATAAACTAGCGAGAAACCTCTTGACAGCGACGAGTGCCCTCTCTATCGTTAGCAGTCAGAAGGCTAGAGTGCTAATGCTCTACTGGTGGAACTGCTTGACCGGGTCCGCTGCTCCAATCTTTTTGAGCCTCAGTCCGCAATATCAGGAAGCCTCCCTTTCCAAAACCACCGAAGTCCCGCGGTCTGGGCTCAACCCTGCCCGCGCTCGAAGGAGAAGGAAAAATGGCAACAACATCTGTAACCACCACCTTCACCCCGCTCCATGACCGCATCCTCCTCCGCCGCGTCGAAGAGGGAGAAACAGTCCGTGGTGGCATCATCATCCCGGATAGCGCCAAGGAAAAGCCCCAGGAAGGCGAAGTTATCTCCATCGGCAAGGGAAAGTCGAATGACGAGGGCAAAGTCTTCCCTCTCGACGTCAAGGCGGGCGACCGCGTGCTTTTCGGGAAATATTCCGGCACCGAGATCAAGCTCGACGGCGAGGAGTTTCTCATCATGCGTGAGGAAGAAGTCCTCGGCATCGTCAAGAAATAGCGAAGCAGCCGCGCTGAGCGCGTGTTAGCTGGGTTAGCAGCAATCCAAAAGGCTGCCGGTTCAGCGGCCATTCCCGCTGAGATTCGACCACTGAAACAGATGACGGAATTGGAGAGTTACAAGTATGGCAAAGCAAATTTTGCACGGTGAGGATTCCCGTCAAGCGATTCTGCGCGGAGTGAACACGCTGGCAGACGCCGTGAAGGCGACGCTGGGACCGAAGGGCCGCAACGTCGTAATTGAAAAGAAGTTTGGTTCGCCCACCATCACCAAGGACGGTGTGACGGTGGCCAAAGAAATTGAGCTGAAGGATCCGATGGAGAATGTCGGTGCTCAGCTTGTCAAGGAAGTCGCTTCCAAGACTAGTGATGTGGCCGGTGACGGCACCACCACGGCGACGGTTCTGGCACAGTCCATCTTCCGCGAAGGCGTCAAGACGGTCGCTGCCGGCGCCAACCCGATGGCACTGAGGCGTGGCATCGAAAAGGCCGTGACTGCGATTATCGGCACTCGGGACAAGGAGGGCAAGTGGGTCGAAGGCGGTGCACTGGGCAAGCTGTCCAGGCCCGTGGACGAGGGATCCGTGGCCCAGGTGGGGGCTGTCTCGGCCAACGGCGACAAGGAGATTGGAGACATCATCGCCGGAGCGATGAAGACGGTTGGCAAGGACGGCGTTATCACCGTCGAGGATTCAAAGACAGGCCATACTTTTCTGGAGACAGTGGAGGGTATGCAATTTGATCGCGGGTACCTGAGCCCCTACTTTGTTACCGACGCCGGGCGTATGGAAGTAGTGCTGGACGAGCCCTCCATCCTGATCTTCGAGAAGAAGATTAGCAGTATGAAGGATCTGCTGCCCTTGCTCGAGCAGGTTGCTCGTGGCGGCAAGCCGCTGTTGATCATCGCGGAGGACGTCGAGGGCGAAGCCTTGGCTACCCTGGTGGTGAACAAGCTGCGCGGCACCTTGAACGTTGCAGCTGTCAAGGCTCCCGGCTTCGGCGATCGCCGCAAGGCGATCCTTGGCGACATCGCCATTTTGACCGGCGGCGAAGCAATCACCGAAGACCTGGGTATCAAGCTGGAAGGCGTGAAGCTCGAAAACCTGGGCAAGGCGAAGCGCATCACCATCGACAAGGACAACACCACAATCATCGACGGCGCCGGCGAGGCCAGCAAGATCAAAGGCCGCGTGAGTGAGATCCGTTTACAGATTGAGAAGACCACATCGGACTACGACAAAGAGAAGCTCCAGGAACGGCTGGCCAAGCTGGTGGGCGGCGTTGCCATTATCCAGGTGGGTGCAGCAACCGAGACCGAACTGAAGGAAAAGAAGGCTCGTGTCGAGGACGCTCTGCACGCGACCCGCGCGGCAGTCGAGGAAGGCATCGTCCCTGGGGGCGGCGTGGCCCTGGTTCGCGCCATTCCGGCGGTCGAAGCCCTCATCAAGACGCTCGAGGGCGACGAGAAGATCGGCGCACAAATCGTTCGCCGTTCGCTTGAAGAACCGCTGCGGCAGATCGTCGCCAACGCTGGCGAAGAAGGCGCTGTCGTCGTAGCCAAGGTCTTCGCATTCAAGGAGCAGAACTATGGATACAACGCCCTTACCGGCGTCTTCGAGGATCTTGTCAAGGCCGGCGTCATCGACCCCACCAAGGTGACCCGCACGGCACTCGAGAACGCAGCCTCGATCGCCGGTCTTCTTCTCACCACTCAAGCCATGGTTGTCGAGCTTCCCGAGCCCAAGGCAGCGGTCCCGGCCGGCGGCTACGGCGGCATGGACGGCGGATACTAAGACAGCTAAGCGCAGACACCCAAGCCAGTGTTTGCAGTACGAAACAAGAAAGGCCTCTAGCTGCTGCTGGGGGCCTTTCTTGTAGTTGGTGTTTGAATCTTGATACCGTCTGGATCGCCGTTTGGAACGGCGATGTCACTTATGAGTCTGAATTTTTGGCTATGGGCCAGCTAGCTTCTGGGATTGTCCTGATTTGATTTTGTTGTGTCGGATGGAGGGCAGATTGCTTCTAGCCTGATTGTCGATAATTGGAAAAATGGAAGACGATCAAGCCATTCCCAGTCTCGTCGAGGCGTTGAGGTTGAAAGACGGCATAATCATTACATTTGCGGATGGTAAGTGCGCGCTTTACTCGACGGCTCTCCTCTATGCCATGTTGCCCACAGCCGACGTAGCGATTGAAGACTTGAGCGATCAAGACTGAACCTCTAGTGCTGCACTAAGTTCGCCCACCCCGCACAGCTCTCCTCACCCTTGGTGTCCCCTTCAGCAACTAGACATACGACTGCTCTCGTTCTCTGCATTCTTCTGTGTATCTCAAGCTATAGGTTTTGACACGGCCGGATCGGTGAGATCCGGCCGTTTGTTTTGTGGGATTTGGCGCGTCGTTTTTCAGACCCCTTTTGTCACATGCCGAAGAGGCCTATCAGGCGGTCTTTTTGAGGACGCGCTGGATTGTGGCCGTCGAAACGCTATGTCCTTTAGCGATCTGTCGGATGCTCTGGCCGCGCTGACGATCTTGTTGGATGGCGGCGCTGTCCAGGACCAGCGGAGTTCGACCGATTCGTTGGCCGTCGATACGGGCGCGCCTCATGCCGGCGCGGACCCGCTCGACGATCAGCGATCTTTCCAACTCAGCGATGGCGCCGATGATGATCACGATGGCACGGCCCAGCGGGCCGCCGGTATCGATATTTTCCCGGAAGCTGACGAACTCTACTTCGAGGCGGTTCAACTCATCGAGCACTTCGAGGAAGTGCCGGGTGGATCTGGCGATACGATCGCAGGCCCAGACCAGCACAACATCGAAACGGCCATGGCGGCCATCGGCCATCATCTGATCGAGTCCCGGTCGTTTGGCCTTCACGCCGGAGATCCGGTCGGTGTACTCGTGGACGATCTGATAGTTGCGCTGAGAGGCCATCTGATGCAGGTCGTGCAGTTGCGTCTCCGGGTGCTGATCGACGGTGGAGACCCTCAGATAAAGCGCGGCGCGCTTCATGCGCGCCTGCTTTTCCTGGGAGCGACAAGTCCATTCTTGTCGACATACTTCCGGATCCATTCCAGAATCAGATCGGTCATCTCGAGGCCCTGGGCTGCGGTCGCGGACTTGAAGCTGCGGTGAAGCTCTTCAGAGATATTTACGTTCAAGCGCTTTAACCCTTTTTCTTCCTTCGTCTTGATTTGACTCACCTCCTTCCTCTGGAGGTGAGCATATGGGATTGTGAGTACCCGCCGCCAGTGCCCCGGAAGGTCCGGGGCAGCGGCAGGACAGGTTCACCGCTCCCAGGCGTCCCTGCAGAGCACGGCCATTGTGGCGATCCGGTCGTATCGAAGCTCTAAAGCATCGGCCATGGGGCGCAGTTTTGCTGGATCAGGAACGAAACCGGCCTCGACAGCCGACCACTCCGATGCCTCCATCCCGGCTAGCTGAGCTACTTCCGCGATGGAACGGCCAGCCACCTGGCGAGTCTTCTCAACGCACTGACCGAACAACCGGCCCCAGACCAGGCGCCGCACCGAATCGAGACTATCCTTGCCATAGAACATCATACTCATGTACTCCTTATGCGTACTCCTGTCAAGCAACTGCAGGATTACGGATGATTTGGACCACATGATGAGTATGTGCTGACATGAACATGTACCAAAGCCAGTGTTCTAAATCCCCTGCATTACCTGCCTTCTCCAGCTCACACCAAGTTCTGGCAGGAACGTACCCCACTGGCTCAGTACCTCAACAACGAAGTGGTGGGCACCAGAATGCGGCGCTGGCAAAGACCCATCCACGACTTCCTCATGCCCTACATGCGGGGTGCCGAGGAACGCCTTTCAGACCAAATCTATATTCCCCAGGAAGTTCAGCGGCGGCGCGATCTGAATACCAGGTCTCTTCATCCTGCCGCACACAAAAACCTCGCGCGCCCGCGCCAGGCCGAGAACCCTCCGGCGATCCATGCCGCGACTCTTGCTGGCGCTCTCGTACTCTCGCGTTATCTATAAACTCAAGTGGGTATTTCTTCATGGCGGACTACGATTTTTGGGGGCGCAGGCTCTCTCTGACTCGCGTCATCCTCCCACTCTATATATGGAAGGTTTTTGTGCTCTTCTCCCTGATGACTGCTACAGACCCCGGATCCATCATCTCGATGCGGGGGGTCTTCGGATCTGGCTCTATATATGGTTGCGCCGGTTTTCTCAGCCGCCGGCGGCGACGAAAACCTCTCCGCAGCGCCCTCGGAACTGATGCATTTCTAGTAACAGAAAATAGCTGGTTTTCACCAAAAACCGACAGGGCGATTTGTGTAGCCGTTTTTAGAGCAAGGCACCGGGGAAACACCGTTTTTCCCTATGAGCATTGACACTTTTGACTGCTTTCCGGGGTACGCAAGGGACAATTCCCTGCTAGTAACTCACCACCAAAAGCGATGATTTGGCGATTGAAGGGCCGTTTTCCATTCCAATTCGTACTTACAAGCAGCCCAATCGACTCACTTGGACATTTGCGCGGTGCACATCGCTCCCAAATCATCAATTCTCATTGCGCACCTTACGAATATCACCAGCGCAACGGCGCCGTCGGAACAACTTCGTTTGCGCATCAGGTTGAACCAGACTGCGCAACGCCTAAATTTCCTCTCCTAGCGTTGCGGAACGGCAATTGTGGCCCCAGCAATCGTGGATTTGCGGTCGCCAGGTTCATAATTACCTGTGGCGAATTATGCCATCCAGAGACATATTCTATCTATGAAAGACACTCCCAGCGCTATTTCGGCTCTTCAAACGAGATGGGAATCACTCCACGATCACGATCGCGCGCAGGCCGTGCGTGCCATCCATCTCTCCGGCACAAGTCTTAACAAACTTGCAAAGGCACTAAAGTGCAGTCCTTCCTTGCTCCGCCACCTGCTTGAAGCGCTTGAGGCTCCAAAGGCAGATCATTGCTTGCCCGCGAAGGCAAACTGACCACCAACGAGCTCGTTCGCCGTGCCAAAGCTGCGAAAATCAGCCAGGAGGCTAAAGAGAGCGAGGCACTCGAGCTGAAACGTACGAAAGAATCAATCGAGGGATGCAGGGCAATCTGCGATTGGTTAATTAGAGAGGGTCGCCAGGGTTCTTATGGTGAGCAAATCATTCTCGAAGCTCAACGGCTTCTGGCCGCCTGAGAGCTGACAGGCGAGCTTCCACCCGGCGCTATGCCTGCTGGTATGGCGGTCACTGAGCTCATTCAGCGAAGCCGGCCGCCTGAACTAAAAACAGATGAATTAGAACTGATGGCTTGGTTCGGATTTTGGCTTGCTTGCTGGGCCTATTACTTGATGCCCGTTTCTTCGGTTCGGTATCGAGCGATCGAGCTTGCTTATGACAAACAGTTCGGGAGATAGAGAACAAGAGAAGAACAGGGATCGTAGCCGCTAAGACTCCTGGCAAATCACACTGGCTTAGACCGTTGTCGAACCTAATCTCTACGGCATTGTGCGCTTCTTGTGTGCCCGATTCAGAGCCAACGTATTTCCATGGACCCAAGGGTCTGGGCAGATGATGGCTGAACCCCTGTCAGTCTTTTTCGCTGATCACTCAATACCCCCCGTCGCATGGGACCAGGTGTGCCGCGAGTGCGCACATTTTTGGTCTTGGGAGGAAATATGGTCGCAATGCTGGTCAGATTTCTGCCGGGGATGCAGGACATGGCAGGTTTGCACATAGGTCGGTCGCGCCCGGATACCCAGAAGTTTTGGGAGCATTTGTCCGAGATGCCGGTTAGAACGAAGCCGCAGGCGCCGCGGACGCTACGGTTTTGGCTTTCGAGTAGGTTTTCAGCCGGTGTAGATTGTTGGTCACGAGGAGGCATGCGCGGCGATGATCCGGCCGGCCCTCGAAGTGGCAGACATCCTTCGTGCGTTGCGCAACCGGTTTCTAAAACGCTTCAAGTCCAGCCGCAGCTATCGGCTGCTGAAGGCATTTCGGGCGATCGAGCGTTGTCGAACCGCGGCTCTTGGCGGGCACGAGGACAAGCATCGCTTCACACCTCCGACCATCATCGTCGTCTCCGATTCATCCCCCTGAAGCACTCACACCCAACTCAAACAGCATTCAATACCCATAATCCCTGCATCACTCACCGCGTCCGCTAAGTACGCCTGCGGCTCCCTTCAAACGTCCTTATCGAAAATGCCTCGGACTAAATTCAGAGGCTTACTACGACCTCGTCTCCGAGGCATTTCCGATCAAGGCTAACGGTTATTCACTCAATTGGGGTTCTGGCGAAGAAGGAGTGGCACTCCAGTGCCGCTCAATGAGCGCGTCGGCCTGCTATCGACAGTTGAAATTCGAGATGCCTAGCGTTCGGCAAAGCGCGGCTCACTGATAGGCGCGCCGGCCGGCGATGCTTGTTTTGCCGGGAGGAGTGCAAGCAGCGTGCCTCCAATCACGACAAACATCACAATATCCTGGGGACTATCCTGCCTGTGCATCCCGCGCGCCACGGCCTGCGCCGACATGATTGTCATCGTGAACGCATGGGCAAGGCTTGACCACGCCCCATAGGCGATCATCAAACGATGCTTGGCCGGCTGCTTAACGGTCAACAACAGACAGACCCCAAGCGCCGTGTTAAGGTTCAGGAACATCGGCATGACGTCACTATGCCCGCTAAGCCACTTAGCGTGCCACAGATTGTCGAACAGGAGATAGCCCCAAAAGCAATAAAGCAAGCCCACCAACACCAACACCACCTGTAAGGCGCGTTCACGTTTCATACCGTCCTCCGTTTTGTGTGATCGTGAGCTGTGGTGCGTTCGATACTAAGAACCCTGCGAGTATCCGCAGTGGCTGCAGAATGCTTCTCCCCCGCGAATAGGCCTGCCACAGGAGCTGCAAGGCCCAAGGAGAGGCCCTCGGAACAGAAAATAAAGGATGAATCCAATGAAATTGGGTATGAGGGAAGCGGCAATCACCCAGGCCCAGGCAGGCTTCTGACGCCTTTTTGCGTCCCCGTAGATATATCCGAGGGCAAGGAAAAAAGCCGCGGTGAAGACGCCAAACGTTAGGCCAAACCAAAGCGCATCCGGCATGGCACTGACGAAACCTTTGGTGGCAAGGAGGGAACGGCCCTGGGCGGAAGCAAAATAGAGTACCCAAATCGGGATCGCCAGTGCGGCGATGCCCATTGCAGATCGGGGTAGGATCTTCCGCGTTGCCGTTCCCAATAAGAGAGCCGCAACGACAATTCCGGCCAAAAACGCTATCAAAAGCACCGCTGATTGCTCTGTCATGCCATACCTCTATTCCCACCAGGCGCCGCGAGCAGACATAAGGCCGCGCAAAAAGATGGCAGCAGCCAAAAGACGAGCACCCCTACCTGGACTTGAGTAGTGACAAAATGCATTGGCACCGCCAGGCGCTCGGCCATCCGGTACACGAGTCCCGATCCGACAAATGACATCGAGAGTGCCAACGCAAATGCAGCCCAGTTCTTGAAGGGCACGCTGTGCTTTCGCATGGTTCCGGTGTCACCCGCCAGAATCCCACGGCCCTCTTCCGCCTGCAGCCTGAGGGCTGCCAGAACCCTGGCATTGAGGGTTGGATTTACCTCGAAGGAAAAACCGCTGAGGCTTACGATAACCCGGTTGCTGGAGCTGAGATACTCCCTGCAGGGATCGCAAGTGGAGAGATGCTCGCGAAGAGATTGTTCCTTCTCCGCTGGGAGGACGCCCGCCAGACTCTCGTCGATCATGCGTTGGAAAGTGTCGTGGTGCTCAATATTCATGCTGTGTCTCCCTCAAACAGCGGCCGCAGCGTTGCAAGTCCTCGATAAATTCTGGAAGCTACGGTAGAGACCGGCGCTCCCACGATCACAGATATCTCCTGTAGAGATAAATCTTCTTGAAAGCGCAGTACGAGGGCTTCGCGATAGACGGGCTCCAGAGTTTGCAGCGAGTGGGCAAGCCGCTCGGCATCTTGTGTCCGCGCGGCAAGCGTGTATGGCGAAAGCGCACCGGAAGCAGGCGATGAGCGAAAACCATCCCCCTCATTTGAGTCCAGACTGAACATCGGTCGCTTACGCATCGCATCGAGAGCAATATTGCGTGCGACCCTGAAGAGCCAGGGTTCAAAGCGGGACTGCCCGTCGTACGACCCACCCCGCTCCAAGACTCGGAGCCACGTCTCCTGCACGAAATCGTCAACTCCATCTCGTCTGCCCAACAGGCAGACGAGATAACGAACAAGCCGGTATTGGTATTGCTCGACCAGAGCCTCAAGGACGACGACATCTCCCTGGCGCAACCCAAGCGCGATTCGTTGCGTTTCGCTTTCCATGGACGCCCTCGAAGTCAGCTCATAATCGAACATACGACGGGTATACGAACCATGGCCCCAAAATTACGAAAAGTAGAACCAGTGGCTGTTGGAAACCCGAAAGTTGCTTCCGACGGTTTAATAGATTTTCTGGAGAAATGGTCGGCAATCTGGAAGTTGGCCTGATCGGACCTCAATTCAAGCCAAATTACCACTAGAGAACCCTCTGGAAAGAGAAACATCCCCTCTGGGCGCCCCTAAAGAGAAAACAAAGCCTAGACAAGGAAGAGAGAAATCTCAGCGAACCTGTTCCTCTTTCCAAATCCGGCCCGATGTTCAGAAAAGCAAAGGCCCCTTTTCGATGTGTGCCAACTCGCCAAGTCACTCATCGAACTCTCCGGGCTGGATTCTGGGCTTCGGTCGAGTGATCGCCTACGCCTCCGTTAGTTGATCTGTCGCGTTAGCACCGACAGGGATGTTCAGCTTATCTTTGGCCGGAGAGCCTCCAGTCTGCCCTGAATTTGCTGTTGCAAGCCGGCGTCATGGTGGCTCAGAATGGGAATCCCCTCACAGACGACGATGTGTTGACGATGGTGAATAAGGAGATGCCGGAGTCGGTCATCGTCGCCACGATCAATAGCAGTGCCGTCGAATGCGACACGTCAACGAACGAGCTGATCCGCCTGAATGCAGCGGGAGTGAGCGAGGGCGAACTGAATGCCATGATCGCTGCCGCGCATAAGGGGGCGGATGCGCAGCCGGCACATTTTCGAAGGAGATCTTTCGAAAGGGCATCACGAACGGATGATCCGCCGGCAATAGGGCTCGGCGAGAACATTGGCAAAGGCTAACCAGAAAAGGAGCAATCACGATGGCATTTTGTGGAAAGTGCGGAGCAACATTGGCCCAGGAGACGGGATTCTGCGGCAGTTGCGGAGCTGCGATAAATTCGCCAGCGCAAGTCGGTGCTGCTGCGAGCACCCCGAACGCGGGGTGGGCACCAGTTAACTCGGCCCCGCAGCCGCCTGCAGCTGCAGTATCGGGGACCGAATGGTCTCCCGTTGCGAACCAGCAGGCACAGAGTGCGGGATGGAGCCAAGCGCCGGCGCCCCCGACATCTTCGGCTGGGCAGGGCTGGAGTGCGACGCCGGCGAGCGCGCCTGGTTCGAACTGGACACCTGCGGGCGCGCCTCCTGCAGCGGGGGCACCTCCGGCGGCCGTGGCTAACACAGGAACGGGGCTGACGCCGAATATGGCCGGCGCGCTTGCTTACTCGCTGGGGATCATCACAGGTGTGCTGTTCCTAGTGCTGGAGCCGTACCGCCGTGACCGGTTCGTGCGGTTCCACGCGATGCAGTCGATCCTGTATTTCGTCGCGGCGGTGGCATTCGGCATTGTGTGGAGGGTCATGGTCGGAATGCTGATGAGCATCAGCGGCTGGCTCGCACTGGCAACAGTTCCTATTCGATTGCTGATCTCTCTTGGGCTTTTCTGCCTATGGCTCTTCCTGATGTACCAGGCGTACAGTGGGCGTGAATTCAGCATTCCGATTCTAGGTCCGATTGCAAAGAAGCAGGCAGAATCGCAGGGCTGATTGCGAAGGAAGCGAGGAGTTACGAACAACATCCGGGCCGATGGAGGAATTTGGTAATGATCTCAGGAAGCCGATTCTCATGGGTCGATGTTATTGCGAGCATTGCGCTGGTGGGTATGGCGGCGTGCAGGTCCCATTCGTCAGTGAAGGCCGAAGCGGCGAAGGGCGAGAGCGCGAAGGTCCGGTGCCGTCTCACCCACTGCGGCCTCGGGTTGACTAGAAGTCAGGTCGCCGCGGGCCAGATCGCGCCCCGTATCCAGGTCAGGTAGCACGAATCATAGACGGCGTGCGGCGAAGCCTTCCAACGTAGCATCCAAATGACCCGCCGCTGCCGGCGGGGTGTGACTGGTACAACTACTGGACCAATGCACGCCTGCATGGGGGACAGACGATTGTGGCGGATGCTCCGATCGATACGCTGCCGCTTTTTGTTAAGGCGGGAAGCATTGTGCCCCTTGGATCGGAGGTGCAGAGCGCACAGAAGCCCCAGACGATCGTGTCAGTAAGGGTGTATCCCGGAGCGGACGGAAAGTTCACACTCCTTCAGGACGACGGCAATACGTACGAGTACGAGAAGAGCGACGGCAAACTCACGAATCTGACTTGGGATGACGATGCGCATCAGCTGAAACACGAAGGGGCACGGGCGTGGAGCGGAGCGGATCCGTCAGTTGTAACCGTTGTGAGCAAGTAAATCCGAGCAGGCTCGCCTCCGCAAACAAGAAGTAAATGCGCGGATGAGTTAGGTTTGCAGGTGAATGAATAATCGCCTGCTGAAGTAACTCCCAAACGGAAAAACGGGGGTTATTTCCGAATCGGCCACGACCCACCCGGAACCTCTTTGCAGCTCTGGAAGCCAGCGTCACAACGCAAAAAAGGACCTGACTCGTGATAAAGTCGCGACCATCGTGTTATCGAGATCAAATTCAATGCTAAATGTCGTTTCGAAGCGGTCCATATGAACGTGAATCTGCCGTGCGCGGCCTTGGTCTCTCTGTTGTTCGCAACTGGCGTAGGAATGGCACAGCAATCGTGCAGCTCGACCGTTTTGGTTACGGCGCTTGATCGGAATACTAATCAGCCAATCGACGGAATAGCCTCCAATGATTTTCGTGCAAAGTTAGATGGCCGAGAAATATCGATACGCGCTGTCGCTCTCCCACCCACAGAGCGACGGTTTGTGTTTGTTCTGGATCGGAGTGGGAGCATCACAAATACAGATGAGCCTCGAATCTTGCATTATGATCCGAATCACTTGATGAAGCTCTTCTTGGAAGACGCGCTTTCTGCGATGCCAAAGGGCGATACGGTGGCATTTCTCGGATTTGCGGGCCAATATTCCCATCAGCTTTGCGGACGCTGAGCCCTCCGAGGCCCGGTGACGTGATGGTGGTTATCTCGGATGGGGGTGACAACCTGAGCAGCGTGTCTGAAGTTCAAGTTCGCGGCGAACTGCTGTCCGCTGGCGTGCCACTACTCGCTCTGATTCTGGCCCGCCCGGATCTGAAATCATCGGAGCAGTGGAAGGCACAGCAAAGTCTATTTGATTTGGTACGGGCAACCGGCGGAAATGCAGAAGTTGCAGGATCGCCAGTGTCGCGTTATGACCGCGATGTTGTTGTTCCGTTTCGGCCAGGTGGATTGATTTCGCAGCTCGCACACCAATACGAGTTGCAATTGAACGTACCCTCTTTTCAAAAGGCAGAGAAATGGGAACTTGGCCTTAGATCATCGGGATCAGGAAGAAAGGTCAAGCTGTTTTATCCGGGCTACCTGCAGCCTTGTTCCGCGACTCCGTAGTCAGCTGTTACGTGGGTGAACAGCAGCAGCAGCCACCTATGTGGCATGGCATGATCCAGAACTCCGGGAGGTTGCCGACGATCCATAGATACTCGCCGGTTAACGCCTAGATCGTCCTAGTATCGCCAAAGTAATCTCCGGGTGGCCCACCAACCGACCGGAATTCATCAACAGCTTCAGAAACGTCCAGCCAAACGAAGAGACACCGCACTGCGCTGGAGCCCTGTTCTCCAGCCACTTGCAGCATTGGTTTCCCGGCTTCATCCGTCATTCACTCGTTTCTTGTTTCATGATAATTTTGCTGCAAAGGCACTTCGCCCACCGGGAAGGAGAATTGTATGCGAGCCTGCGCCTGTCTAGCCGCAATTTTGGCCCTCGCTCCCGCAGGGATGCTCGCTGCCCAGGTTGCGCAATCTGACTCCGGCGCACATAGCGGCGTGATGAACATTCGCGGCAAGGCGGGCATCGCAACAAAGGTGAGCCCATCGCAGATCAGCCTGGCGATTCCCGAACACGTCACATTCACGGTACGTATCCTGCCTGGTACACGGTTCACACAGGAAGGCCAGTCGGTAAGCGAGGGCGCGGTCCAACCGGGCAGCGCCATCTTCGTCCACGGCTTGTTTGATATGCAGGCGCGTACGGTGGATGCCGAGGTGATTGACCTGATGCCGGGGTCCCTACCGCTCAGGATGCGAATGGAGAACTACGGCAAAACGTGGACATCCGGCGTAATCACAGCTGTTCAGAAGGGGTCGATTACGATTCAGCACTTGGATGGGAGCTTTGGCACGCTTCTGGTCAACACGAGCAGCTCGGTCCTGTTCCACAGTGATCCCGCCCTTCTGTCGGACCTACGGCGAGGCGAACGCGTCGAAGTAGGGCTGCAGCGCAATGATCCCTCGGCCGCGAAGACCATCAGGATTCAGGGGATGGTCAGCGGCAATTAGTAACTGACCCAGTGCGACCGCATTGCCCGGCGCAAGACACGACGAACATGTAGAAACAATCAAAGCGTGGCCGCACTCCGAATTCGCATGTGATCGACCACATCGAACGACCGTCGCCGAATTCCGGCCGGATCACCGCCAACCCGGAACGCCTCCTGTGTACACCTCTACACCCTCGTGGGGCTTAGGCGGCGGACCATGCCAGTAATAACCCCAAAACGGGCTTGTCCGGGTTGGCCAGCACACTGGAGCTAGGGAATATGTAAAGTCGTCAGTTTAAACTTTGCTTCCGGCTGTTTATTACCGCTCCGATCAACAAACCAAAGGCGCCCCCAACTACGAGGCCGGGTCCGCTGTGATGCAGCGCCGCCCCTATCAACGTACCCAGCGCAGCGCCGAAGCAAAGTCCAAGTCCTACGCTAACGTTGTTCTTCATCATGCTCCTCGCTAGTGCTCACGTCTTGCGGACGGCGTTGTCGAAGCGTTCGGCGTCGGTGTCACCGGGGACAGCTCCCCGTTTTGTGAAGTTGGCCAAGCGAAGAGTAACCCACGAAATCTGCGAAAGCAAGAAAAGCCTCAATTCGCGAGCGAGTAACCGCCGACTCGTCCCCAACCCCGACTCGGCTGATCAGCACCGGGGCGAACAAACGTCATCGTGACGAGTTGCCCACGATCCTCTCGGAATGGATTTCAAGCTATACTCTGTGGTTCTGCCGACAAAGCCAGAGAGGATGACGAACAGTGATATTTCCGAGTGACGAAAATGGAGATGCACTTCGGCGGATGCATGAGGCTGGCGATGATCTCACCCGTTCCCGCGACGTCGATTTCACCGTTGTATTTCCTACCGAAAACGTTGCCGAAGAGTTTGCAAAGCACTTTCGCGCACTTGGCTATACGGCATCGGTCGAGTTCGCGCAGACGGTTGAAGAGTGTCCTTGGGACGTCGTAATTGTCTCGCACATGGAGCCTTTGCACAGTGAGATTGGGCGTTTTGAAGACGTGCTCGAGAGTGCAGCAACCCCGCTCGGTGGACGTAATGACGGGTGTGGATGTTTTTCTGAACATTAGTCGTCGGGGCCAGTTTCGGATAGGCGAAGAGATGGCATAGTGACGAGTTGCCCACAATCCGACGAGCGCCGGGATAAACCGGCATGTTGTAGGGGGTGAAAGTCCCCTACAGGAAAGGAACTAGCGAATCCATCCTGGCCTCGAGTCTTGCAGGTGACGTCGTGAGGCGTCGGTTGAAGCGTAGACAGAGGGACCAGTGGGCCCGGCTATTGAGCTTCGTAAAGTGGGTTGATCAGGATGCCGACTGCATGTTGTGAGTGGGAAGGCAAAACGGCAGCTGCGTTATACGCGAGTGGCTGTCCGGTCCTGCGTAGTCGAAGAACCCGGGCACGCTGACAAAACAACATGCACGAGAACCGGGAGATCTCCAGCACGCCTTGGTGTGACAACCAAGGCCGGCCCGCGAAGGCCATAAACCACAATGCGGACGCGCACGTGTTGGAGAAGTCGGACTGTGCCGTAGTACCTGTGAACCAGCCGAACAAAGAAGCAGGAGCTTCAGCGGAGGTTGGGGAGGGAAGGGCACAGCCGAAGGAGAACATCGATCAGTCACACATGCCTCTGACACAGAGCGGGAAACGCATGTCCCAGGGACTGGACGGTGTGCGACAAGCAGCAAAGGAAAGAAAGCAGGAACGGCTCACTTCCTTGCTCCACCATCTGAATGTTGATTTACTCCGCGACAGCTTTTACGCGCTTAAACGTAAGGCTTCGCCGGGCGTAGACGGCGTGACGTGGCAGGAGTATGAAACCGGACTTGAAGATCGGATCATCGATCTCCATAGCCGGGTCCATCGTGGAACGTACCGGGCGCAACTTTCAAAGCGAGTCTATATACCGAAGTTGGATGGACGGCAGCGTCCAATCGGCATCGCGGCTGTGGAAGACAAAGTACTCCAACAAGCTGTTGTGACGATCCTCAATCAGATATATGAGGTGGACTTCATGGGCTTCTCTTACGGGTTTCGACCGGGCCGCAGCCCGCATCAGGCGCTTGACGCTCTGACAGTGGGCATCCAACGGAAGAAAGTGAACTGGATTCTCGATGCAGACGTAATGGGCTTCTTCGACAACTTAAGTCACGAATGGGCCCTCAAGTTCATCGCGCATCGGGTGGCCGATCGGAGGATACTTCGCCTGATCCGGAAATGGCTGAAGGCGGGAGTATCGGAAGACGGTCAGTGGTCGGAGAGCAATAAAGGTACGCCGCAGGGGTCAGTAGCTTCACCGCTCATCGCCAACGTGTACATGCATTACCTCTTCGATCTGTGGGCTGATGTCTGGCGCAGGAAAGTGGCGAAGGGCGATGTCATCATCGTTCGCTACGCCGACGATCTTGTGATGGGCTTTCAGCACCGAGCGGATGCCGAACGCTTCCTTAGCGAGTTTAAGGAACGGCTGGCGAAGTTCGGCTTGGAATTACATCCTGACAAGACGCGACTAATCGAGTTCGGGCGCTATGCGGCCCGTGACCGAGAGCAGCGCGGCAAGGGAAAACCGGAGACCTTCAACTTCTTGGGCTTCACCCACTACTGTGGGCAACGGCACAAGACCAAAACCTTCACCGTCTGGCGGATCACTGCGCAAAAGCGGATGGCGCTGCGAAGCTCACAGATATCAAGGTTGAACTTCAACGCCGGATGCATGATCGCGTGGTCGAAGTCGGTGCATGGCTACGGAAGGTGGTATCGGGTTACTACCTCTATCATGCTATTCCCGGCAACATCGATCAGTTGTACCTCTTCAAACATCGCGTCCACCGGCTCTGGCGAAGCGCTCTAATCCGCCGAAGTCAGAAGGCGAGAAAGAAGTGGGCAAAATATGGCCCGATCTTCGACAGATGGATTCCAACACCCCGTATCCTGCACCCTTATCCGGAGGCTCGCTTCTGCGCCACTCATCCTTCGTAAGAGCCGTATGCGTAAACGCGCCCGTACGGATCTGCGCAGGGGGCGATCAGCGATGGTCGTCCCTACTGCGACCGACAACTGGCAATATTGCCAGTTACTGATCTTGAGGTCTCTCGATACGGTTCTCTTAAAGGGGGGACACTCGATATGCGGAACCATCGTGCCGGTGGATGGGTGCTACTTTGTCTCGTTGTGGTGACACTAACGGGTTGCAAGCAGAACGACGCAGTCACGCAAGCCGAAAAGGCAGACAAGATTAACGGTGTCGCAGTCCCGAGCATTGAGGAGACGAAGCAGATTGCCCAGGAAGGCTTTCTCTACGGTCTGCCGCTAGTGATGAACTATACGTCGATGTACGAATTGTCGATCGACCATTCGTCATCAAATTTCAAGCAACCCATCGGTGTGATCGACAACGTGGCGCGCGTCTCAACCTATAAAGACACCGCCGTCATCACGCCCAACAGCGACACGCCGTATTCGTTGTTGTATGTAGATTTGCGGGCTGAGCCAACGGTGATTTCGGTGCCAGCAGTTCCGAAGCCTCGCTACTATGCGGTGCAGTTGACGGATGCGAATACCTTCAACTACGGGTACATTGGCAGCCGGACGACTGGAACTGGGCCGGGCGACTACATGATCGCTGGCCCGGATTGGAAGGGCGAAAAGCCTGCGCACATCGAGCAGGTCTTCCATTCGAGCACGCAGTTTTCGCTCGTGCTGTTTCGCACACAGCTTTTCAATCCTTCTGACATCGCAAACGTAGTCAAGATTCAGGCGGGCTACAAAGCGCAGCCGCTTTCCGCGTATCTGAAGCAGCCTGCGCCACCCGCGCCCCCGTCGATTGACTTCCCCAAAGCCAATGCGGAGCTGGCGAAGACGAACTTCTTCGACTTTCTTGACTTTGCCCTGCAATTTGCTCCGGCAGGCCCGGAAGAGGCAGCGATTCGCGCGAAGCTGGCGACCATTGGCATCGGTCCAGGCAAGCAATTCAATATGAAGGATCTCTCTGTGGAGCACAAAGCCGCCATACTGTTGGGCATGAAAGCGGGCGACGAGGCGGTCGATAAGTACCTCGCCACTGGATTTGCAAATATCAATGGCTGGAACGTAGGGTCGTTCTTCGGTGATCGCGCCTTCTACAACGGCAACTGGCTCATGCGGGCTGCCGCGGCCAAGGGAGGACTCTACGGCAACAATCCGGACGAGGCGATGTACCCGTATACCCGAGTAACGGCCACCGGAGAAACGCTCGATGCCAGCAAGCACAACTACACATTGACCTTCGCGAAGGGCAGTTTGCCGCCGGTGAACGCGTTCTGGTCGGTGACGATGTATGACGGCAAGAGCCAGTTTCTCATCGAGAACCCGCTCAATCGGTACCTTATCAACTCGCCGATGCTCCCCGGAATGAAGACGAATCCGGACGGTTCGGTGACGATCTATATCCAGAAAGACTCGCCGGGTATAGACAAGGAGTCTAACTGGCTACCTGCGCCCAATGACACGGTCTACCTCGTGATGCGATTGTATTGGCCAAAGGAAACTCCTCCTTCAATCTTGCCAGCAGGGAAAGGCACGTGGCAGCCCCCTAGCATTGTTGCGGCTTCGTAGATTGTTTTTTGCCGATAGGTAGTCAACCGGATTCGAGCCTTTGGAAACATTCTTCTGAGTTCCGGGTGGATCGCCGCCGTCCATGTAAGTCTTTGTCAACAGAAAAGCACGGGATTTTCTTTACGCGCTCTGGAGAGCGCGTTGTTGGTCTGATCAGGATCGATAGCTGCGCACGTTTGCCTCTCGGCTGATGGTTCCTGCTTCAAGCAGAACCGGACATCCATTTGCGGTCTGAGACTCCGAAGAGTCCGCACCGAAGATTGAGTTTGTGTTCTCTGCCAGTCCCGAAACAACTCGAAGAGAGCCTCGGGAGTCGCCTCCGTCGCCCAGGCGGTTATCTGCGGGACCTGGCAGCCTGCGCATCGATAGATCCTGTTTTTGTTTTTTCCTTATTAGGAAACGTTTTTACGCTGCTGCGGTTCGCTTGAACTCGCCGGCAGGCACGAAGTCCTTGTTGCGCTTCTCCACGGCCAGCATCCACGCAACCATCTTCCTGGCCACAGCAAGAGTGGCCCGATTGCCGTTGCCTCGCTGCCGTTCTCGTTCGTAAAGCAGGGCCAGTTCGTCACTGTAACGCGGTGCCAGCCGGGCCGCTTCCACAAGAACCTGCTGGATGTGTTTGTTGCGCTGCTTGGAGATCGGCCCGCGCATCACCTTGTCGGCCGAACTCTTCTCACACTGCACAGTCCGCAGTAGCTGATGGCTTGCTTGATGTTGTGGAAGCGGGAAGTATCTCCCACCTCCAGTGCCCATGTCAGTGCCGTGATCGGACCAACGCCGGGCACAGTCCTCAAGCGTCGAAGCCGGTCAGCCAGCAGTGGATCCTGTTCGAGCGAGTTCAGCAGAGCTGTGTTCATCCGGATCGACCGGTCGATGTGTTCGCGGCACAGCCTGAGAAGCGGACGGATGCTCTCACTGACCTCTTCGTTGGTCGTCATCAGCTCGGCGAAGTAACCCATCCGATGCAGCCGCAGCTTGTTGTAGCTCACTCCGGTCTCCATCAAGAGACCTGAGACCCGATTCTTCATCTGCACTGCCTGCCGGAGCACCAGGTTCCGATAGCGCAGGGTGCGACGGCGGTCCCGGATCTCGGTCGAGGCCATGTGGCACTCCGGCAGCAGGTCGCAGCGCAGGCAGTCGGCGATCTTGCGGGCATCGATCGTGTCGTTCTTCCGCTTGGCCGCTGCGATCGCCCGCAGCATCAGCGGATGGGCCACCTTCACCTGCTCGGCGTGCGGAAGCAGGTGATCGTAAATCCATCCGGTAAAGATCGTCGCTTCCATGGCGATCATCCGGGGCTGAGGAAGCGTCTTGATCCACGCGTCCAACTCATACCGGGTTGAACCGATCTTGCCTTCCTGGCACACACGACCAGCTGCATCCTTCACGCAATAGCTGATCGTCTTCTTGTGAACATCCAGTCCGATGTAATACATATCGTCTCTGAGGAGCCTCCGAGGTCGTTCTCTGAATCAGCAGCCAGCTGAGTTCAGCCTTTGTAACACCTCGTGCTCCTCCTCGAGACTTATCATTCAAACAACACACTCGGAACTCCGAAAAGGGCGTGATTCAATTCGACGAATGCACCATTTATGAAACGCAAGCTTGGAGATCGACGGTGCCGTTTCTCACAGCGCATTCCGTCTTCACACCAAAGCAGTCTCCGCGTCTGGAGCGGCCAACACAACGGCTTCCATGTGCCTGAAAAAGTCTGGTTTGCTGCTAGCGCCACTTAGCTCGGCGAGGTGGGGATGGATTTCGCCGAACTTGCTTGTGTGCAACACGGGAGGCCGGCGTTCCGAGAAGGAATATCCCCTGGGTCCCAAGAGAGGGACCCAAGGCAACCATTTCTTTGCCAATTGAACTTCACTGCGGATCGCTGAACAGGCCTCCGATTCGGGTGGATTGGAGTTGTTGACGGAGTTGAGCGCGAGCCTCGGGTGACAGGACGGGCTTGTGCATCTGCATGTCTTCGGTTACGTCGGTGGTGCCGCTGCTGGTGGTAGGGCATAGTGTTGTGCCGCTTCGCGGATTAGTCGGCGTTGCGAGGAAAGCGTGAGGGCCGTCGACGGTTAGACCGAAGCCTACGATTTGTCCGACATCGTTGACGCCGAAGGCGACGAGGAGAAAGGTGAAGGGTGTGTTTGCCGGAACGAGGCAGTTGAGGTCGGACATTTTGCCGTTGTTCCAAATATAGGCGGTTGGGTTGTTGCCTGCGTCGAGCGAGCCACCGACAACAGTGCCTTCGTCGTTGAGCCCGAGACCAGCGCTGTACACGTCGCCGGGGAGCGATCCGAGGTCGTGTATGCCCGAGTCTTTGTCCCAGAGGAACGCGTGATAGGTTGTGCTGCCGGGAAGGGCTGAAACGCCGGCCACCTGGCTGCGGTTGTTGATGACGTAACCGCCATTGCCGACGCCTAACAACGACAGATTGGATGTGCCACCGAAGGTGGGGAGATTGTGGGGCGTGCCGTTGCGATCCCATAGCACGGCGTGCGGGCCGGCTGCGAAGCCTGGGAGTGAAGTATTGGCGCAGGTACCGGAGATTCCGACGGCCTCGCCCTGCTGATTGAGCCAGAGCGCGATGCTGACGGTGTCGCCGGGGAGCGGGCGAAGCGGGCGCATCTCATTTGGCTGGGGGCCCCAGATTACGGCTTCATAGTCGAGCATCTGGGGTCCGGAGCCGTTGGGCAGGATTGTGTTTGGACAATCGGGGTCAATGTTGGTGCTGCTCTCGGAGAATCCGGCGATTTCCCCGCGATCGTTAATGCCTCCCTCGGATGCGGCGTTGTTACCGCCAAGTGTAGGCAGTTGAGTCATTACGCCGAATTGCCAGCGGAATGCTCGGCACTCAGAAGTGGTGAAGAATGAGCAGAAGTTTTCGGTGTTTGGATCGTTGGTGGAGATTTCGCTTTCGCCCGAGATCAGGCCAAAGTCGTTGATCTCATAGGCGGCGCTGTTGAGTTCCGCTGGCTGGTTTGCGGCGAGGTCCAGGATCGATCCTCTGTACCAGAGGGTGGCATGGATTGGGCCGCTTGAGACACTTGAGTTTCCAGCGATTGCGCCGAAGTTGCTAATGTAGGAAGCCTGGCTGAACCCGCCAGACAACGCGCCGAGATCGATGAGGTTGTAGCGGATGTGGTCTGAGCTCCGCATCTGATCGGTTGCCTCTTGCGCTTGGGCCATGCCTGCACAGAGCGCCAGCGCGAGTCCGAAACGAACGATTGGAAATGACGGTGTTGACATAGTGAGACTCATGGTTTTCCTCCTGATGGATTTGGCGCTCGCTGAATGGATCGTGCCTTCAAACGTCGCGCAACTCGAAGCAGGACAAGAGTGATCGCACACAGATTTGTGCGCCGTCGGCGTTGTGCCAGTAGTGCAGCCTACCGGTGGCGAGCCATTGCTTGATTTGAGCAGCTGTGGCTGGTTCGGCGAGACCGCCGGAGTCGAGCGTAATGGTTTCAACGTTTGTGAGACAGCCGGGACACCAGGCTAGTACGGCCTTGGCCCGGCGGATGACGACGAGAGTCTCGGTCTCCACGGTGATCCTTGTTGTTCTGGTCGCCACTGCTCTCACTCCTGCGCTTCGAACTGGGCGCATGATGTGCGAGGGGCGAGTGAAAAGTCTTCAAAGAGCCGCTCAAAAGATCTCAAAACGCTTTATGAGGGTTTCCCCTCTGGGAAATAAAGGACTTGGTGCAAGACATGGGAAACGGATTGAGGTATTGTTGACGGTGCTGAGCCTTGTGTGAGGTCGCCAATTCACCAATTCCCACTCTCAGACAACCATGGCTACAGGGCCGAAGGTTCTTTACGAATTCGGGCCATTTCAAGTCGATCCCGACAAACAGGTACTGCTGCGCGACAATCAGCCCGTCCCGATTACTCCCAAGGTTTTTGAAACGCTGCTGATCCTTGTGCGCCACAACCGCAAGGTTGTGACCAAGGACGACCTGATGAAGAGTGTGTGGCCGGATGCGTTTGTGGAGGAGTCGAACCTTAGCCAAAACATCTTTGTGCTGCGCAAGGCTCTTGGAGACACCGCGGAAGACCGGCGCTACATTTTGACGATTCCCGGAAGAGGCTACCGGTTTATGGCGGAGGTGCGCACGGTTGCGCAGGCCGGCGAGGACGTGGTGATTTCGAGCAACTCTCTTGCGCAGATGGTGGTTGAGCATGACCAGTCGCTGGCTAAGGGTACGGCTATCGAAGCGCGGCCAGTGGTGGTGGGGGGCTCGCAGCGCAGAGGGATCGGGATGTATGCATGGGCAGTTGTCGGGGTGATTGCTGTGCTGGCTGGAACCTCGATTCTGATTGTGAGCAGGCACAGGCGGCAGCGGATTGCGCTGGGTGAGACGGACTCGGTGCTGCTGGCGGATTTTACGAATACGACGGGTGATCCGGTTTTTGATGGCACACTGCGGCAAGGGTTGGAGGTTCAGCTGACGCAATCGCCGTTTCTAAGCCTTGTGTCGGAGGATCGGGTGCAGCAAACTCTACACATGATGGGTCAGCCGGCGGATGTGAAGCTTGTGCCGAAGATTGCGCTCGAAGTGTGCGAGAGGACTGCGAGCACAGCGGTGCTTGACGGGACGATTGCGAAGCTCGGGAGCCAGTACGTGCTGGGTCTGCGCGCGAGGAACTGCCGCACGGGCGATGTGTTGGCCGAAGAGCAGGTGCAGGCAGTGCGCAAAGAGGACGTGTTGAACGCGTTGAGCGAAATCGCGAGCAAGTTCAGAGCGCAGGTCGGCGAGTCGCTGAGCACGGTCGAGAAACATGACACTCCGCTGGCAGAGGCCACCACGCCTTCACTGGAGGCACTGAAGGCGTATAGCGCAGGATGGAAAGCGCATTTCGAGAACGGCCAGGTGACCGCGATTCAATTGTTCAAGCGGGCCGTGGAACTAGATCCGAAATTTGCGAGCGCGTATGCGGCGCTTGGGCTAATGTACGGAATCGATGGCGAGTCGGAGCTCTCGGCGGAGAACTCGACGAAGGCATACGAACTGCGTGACAGAGCGAGCGACAGCGAACGGTTCTTTATCACTGCGTCATATGAGAGCCGCGTGACGGGGAATCTTGAGAAGGCGCAACAAACGTGCGAGGCGTGGGCGCGGACGTATCCGCGTGAGATGATGCCGCACGCGTATCTGGCTGGCTTTATTTATCCGGCAACGGGCAGGTTTGATATGGCGATTGAAGAGTCGAAGAAGGTTGTGGAGCTTGATCCGAACTCGGAGACCGGATATCTGCAACTTGCCGGGAACTATGTTGCGTTGGGCCGGCTGGACGAGGCCAAAGGCGCTTTGCGTGCCGTGGGTACGCGCGAAGTGGGGACTTCGGGCAGCATTGTGCAGCACTACGATATCGCGTTTCTGAAAAATGATGCGGCGGGGATGGAACGTGAGGTAGAGTCGGCGCTCAAGAATCCGGAGGCGGAGGATTTAATCGCCAACCGCGAAGCGTTTGTGCGGGCGTATGGCGGTCGTATCGCGGATGCGAAGAAGGCTTTGCGGATTGCGACCGATCTTGCCCGGCAGAAGAATCATCAGGAACGCGCCGGGTTGTTTGAGGCCGGAGCGGCGGTGTGGGAGGGCTTCTTTGGAGATGTGCCAGAAGCGAGACGAGACGCGCAGGCGGCGCTTGCGGACTCGAAGGCCCGCGAGGTGGAGTACGGCGCGGCGTTTGCGCTGGCGCTGACAGGGGACGCGACCCGGGCGCAGGCACTTGAGGATGATCTGGAGAAGCGCTTTCCCGAGGATACTTCGGTGAGGTTCAATTATGGGCCGACGATTCGCGGGCTTGTTGCATTGAAGGGCAGCACGGCTTCGCAGGTGGTGGGAGAGCTGCAATCTGCCGTTCCTTATGAACTTGGTCAGCATAGGAGCAGTATTCATGGAAATTTGGGGGCGCTGTACCCGATCTATGTGCGCGGAGAGGCTTATCTCGCTGCGCACGAGGGTGCTGCGGCTGCGGGGGAGTTCGAGAAGATCCTCGATCATCGCGGTCTCGTTGGAAGCGATCCCGTTGGCGCGCTTGCGCATTTGGAGCTAGGCAGAGCCTATGCCATGCAGGGCGACACTTCCAAAGCCAAAGCGGCATATCAAGATTTCCTCGAGCTCTGGAAGGACGCTGACTCCAAGATCCCCATCTTTGCCAAAGCCAGGGCTGAGTATGCGAAGCTGCAATAGCTCAACCCCCTGACGAAAGAAGGGCCCATCCGAAACCGGATTTCGGGCGGATGACCGCCAACCCTTCCGTTACTGCTGAGGAAGATTATTCACTTCACAAAAGCGGCCGGATCGTGTAGATCCGGCCATTAATTTTGTTGGGTTTCGGAAGCTCGTTTTCAGCACCTTTTGAAACAGCCAGGATCTCACCTGGCCAGACTCTGGAGCGTGGAGCCCGCGGAATGCTGGGAGAGTTCCCAAACTGCTCGGTGGCCGTGGGTTACTTGCCAATTACAGGATAGGTCCTCGAAAACGCCCTAGGCTCCCGCGATGTGACATCGGCAGCCCGAAAACTGGCGCAGTGCCGACATGGGCTACTGATCCGGCATCAGCATCGTCGAAAGGCCGATCAGGAAACCACTATACCTAAGTTCAAGCACTTGCCTGGTTGTCGTCGGGCACGGTGGGCCGCGAAATGTGCCGTGCGTTCAACGCGTTGCGAATGATTTCCCCTTCCGGGTGCTGGTAGATCATGGCGCTTCTTACGTCACCATGGCCCATTGCATTCATGACAGCTTTCAGGTTCCCGGTCTTCGCCAGCACAAAGCTGCCGAAGTCGTGGCGCGCACAGTAGAGGACGAGTTCGCGCGGCAGCCCCGCGGCCTGCCTCGCCCGCGCCCATTGCCGGTACACCATCCCTTCCCTAATGTGCTTTCCCTCATAACGCGACATCCACACCCAGCCCTCGCTCCGTCCCTCACAGCGCGCCTCGAGAATCTGTCTCACGCGGCTGCTCATGGGGATGAAGCGGCGGCCGGACTCCGTCTTGCTATCCGGCGTGAAGATCGTCCCGGCATCGAAGTCCACGTTCTCTAACCGCATGCAGTAGAGTTCGCGGGCGTTGCGCATTCCGGTGTCGCGCATGACCACGATGATGTCCTTCAGCGGCTGGTCGGCCACCGCTGACAGCCTCCTTTCCGCTTCGTCGTTGAGGCGGAGCGACCGGCCGTGTTCCTTGAAGAGCGCAAAGTCAGGAACCTCAAAGATCATCTTGTGCTCCTTGGCTTTGGAATACATCCTCCGCAACGTCCGAAGCGCGTTGTTGCCGTTCGAGGCCGATCCGGGAAACTCGAGCTTTTCGACCTCGTCTTTGGTGATCTGGTCCATGCGCATTCCGGCGATCTTCGTCTGCTCCAATAGTCGCCAGCCGTTTCTGTAATAGCGGCGGCTGTCGGCCTCGAGCCGTCCCGTTTCCACCCATTGAAGGAAATCCTTCGAGTATTCGCGAAGCGTGGGCGGCTTCCTGTCGAGCGGGTCGCTGCCCTTAATAGTGGCAGCGAGTTTGAGAGCGGCGACCTTTTGCGCTCTCGTTTCATTGGTCTCCTTGGTCGACCCGCGGTAGCGCTCGCCGCGCACCGTGAAGTCATACCAGTAATACTTCGACTTGTTCTTTCTAAACAGTTCCACGAGAACACCTCCAAGCAGCCCGCACGGAAGCAACTCGTTTGTTCCGCCGAACGGATCCGAGCGGAACAACAACATCGTACATCAGCTTGACTTCGATCCCAATCCAGTTAGGGAGTGCACCTACACAATGTCAACACTCGAACACTGCGGCCGTGGTTGAGAGCTGCCGGCCGCATCGTAGACACCCGTACTGGTTCTCGCTAACTCTGCCCGCCGTTCTTATCGTATGCGGCCGCCCATTCTCACCAAAGCCTGCCACCGGTGATCGAAGAAGCATGATGAGATGCCCAAGAAGTGCCGTGAATCCGAATCTGAAAATGTGAGATTCATCCGGCAATTCTGTTCACCGGCGCCATAGTTATATCGTGGTACGATATAACATGAGCACTCGTAGCAATACTTCTGGCGATCATGCCCTCCTCGGCGTACTCGCCGATTTCCGTTATCAACTGCGTATATTTCTGCACTTCAGCGAGTGCGCGGCGATCGGCGCAGGGCTGCAGCCCCAACAGCATCAACTGCTCCTGCAGGTTGCCGGGGCTCCCGAAGCAATAGCCGTCACCATCGCGTATGCCGCAGAGCGTCTCGGCCTGAAGCACAATAGCACCGTTGAACTGGTAGATCGGTCGGAACGGGAAGGCCTCCTCTCACGCACGGCTGACAATCAAGACAAACGGCGTGCTGTTCTGCGCGTAACCCCAAAAGGAAAGCGGATTCTTGCTCGATTGTCAGATGTCCACGCACGCGAACTCAACGAAATGGCGCCGCGCCTGATTGAAGCTTTGCAGCGAGTCAGGGCGCACGATCTCTCCGATGTCGTCCTGGGGGCTCAATGAAATCGCGCCCCTCCGCATTGCGCGATTTCACCGTCGATCATCGGACTTGGTTTCTGATTGCGGCCGCACTCGTCATAGGTGCGGGTGCTGCAGGTTTGGCGGTCCTGCTCTTGCGGGCTATCGCATTTGCGACGAATATCTTCTACTACCACCGCATCAGCTTCGCGATGGTTGGTCCGGCCGGATCAACGGAACCGCACTGGATTATGCTGCTGGTTCCGATCGCCGGCGGGCTGATTGTTGGGATCATGGCCCATTACGGATCGGATAAGATCCGTGGGCACGGAATTCCCGAAGCCATTGAGGCAATTCTGTTGAATGGCGCACGCGTCGACCCCAAAGTTGCGGTTCTCAAACCGCTTTCGGCGGCGATCGCAATCGGCTCCGGGGGACCTTTCGGGGCGGAAGGACCGATCATCATGACTGGCGGAGCGTTCGGCTCGCTGGTGGCGCAGTGGCTTAAACTATCGGATGCCGAACGTACAACACTTTTGGTGGCCGGTGCCGCTGCAGGGATGTCAGCAACGTTTGCGGCGCCGATTGCTGCGATTCTGCTTGCCGTGGAGCTGCTTCTCTTCGAGTGGCGTCCGCGTTCGCTCGTTCCCGTAGCGGTGGCAAGCATACTGGCAGGCGCGTTGCGTGTGAGTTGGCTTGGATCGGGGCCGCTTTTCCCCGTCCCGCTGCATTCCGCCATTAACCTACAGCAGTCGCTCCTCGTGGCCTCCCTATTAGGGATACTCGTTGGCTTTGCCTCTGCAGGGCTAAGCCGATTGATGTATGGCTTCGAAGACGGGTTTGAGCACTTTTGCGGCCGCCTGCGAGTGCACTGGATGTGGTGGCCGGCGATTGGTGGCATCGGTATCGGAGTGGGCGGATTCTTCTTCCCGCGCGGACTGGGCGTTGGCTACGACAACATCGCGGAGGTTCTGCGCGGGAATGCTCCGGTGGCCCTTCTGCTGGGTCTCATTGTTGCCAAATCGTTGATGTGGGCGTTCTCCCTGAGTTCCGGGACTTCAGGCGGTGTGTTGGCTCCCATTTTGATGATTGGTGCCGCGCTAGGAGAGGCTGCGGCGCAGTTGGCGCATATGCCAGGCGAAACACAGGCGCTTTGGGCGCTGATGGCAATGGGGGCCATGCTCTCAGGCGCGCTAGGTGTACCGCTTACGGCGATTCTCTTCTCCTTGGAGCTGACCCACGCTCTACCGGCAATACTGCCTCTTGCATTGGCGTGTACTGGGTCCTATCTGGTGACCTCTTTGGTTATGCCGCGGTCGATCTTAACGGAGAAACTGAGCCGCCGGGGGTACCACTTATCGCGCGAATATGGCGTTGACCCCCTCGAAATGGTCAGTGTTGCGGATGTGATGACAGAGCTTTCCGCATCGGGCGGAACGGAAGATGCAAACGATGCACTTAAGCCATTGCCGGATACCTTTGCCTACTCAGATGAGACTTGCCGCGCAGTCGCGGAGGAAATGGCGACCACCGGCGTGATGAACATGCCGGTCGTGGAACGGGAAACGGGGCGCGTCTGTGGGACGATCGGGGCGCAAGAGTTGCTTTTGGGAAGACGGCGAGCGGTGGAGCGAGAGTCGGAACGAAGCATATCTTTCCAGATTTAGTACAAGCGATCATCACACGGAGACGCGAGTGACAAAAGTCGCTTCAGGGGCCCGTAGATAAATTTATGCTGGCAACGGTAACGAGGGATTCGTTTTTGCACGCGCGGAGTGAGAAGAGTCCCAAGCCGTCAAAGGAGACACCGAATGATCATGTTTGACGCGGAGCACGCCGCCGTTCATTATCCCCCTGATCGTCGCCATCGCCTCTGGATTCGTCCTTCGATCCTGATCGGAACCGGTGCCGCAATTGCCGCGCTGATGGCAGCGGCGTGGATTGAGATAGCCGTAGGCGGCCTGCCGCACATTCCGCCTGTCCCCGTGGTGTACCCCAACAACTTTGCTGGCCCGCATGGCTTTCCGCTTTGGGTCCGCTACTGTCACTTCTTCAACTTCCTTTTCGTCACCATGCTCATCCGCAGCGGCTTTTCCATCCTGGCCGATCATCCACGGCTCTATTTCAACGACGACTGCACGCCGGGCAGCGAGTGGATCCGCTTGACGCCGATCAAGGTTCCGACCGATCGGCTCTGGACGGCCAAGGACGATGCTCGCTATCTCACGCCGCTCGTTGGCACGCCTGGCTACCGGCACACTATCGGCTTGGCGCGCGTGTGGCACTTTATCAACGTGCATGGCTTCATCCTTTGCGGCGTTTACTTCGTCGCCATGCTCTGCACCACGGAACAATGGAAGCGCCTGATCCCCACCTCGCCAACCGTGATTCTGCAGGCATGGAATACCTGGGTTCATTACGCGACCTTTCATCTCCCGGCGGAACCGAACGGCTTTTACGGCTACAACGCACTGCAACAGATCGCTTATTTCACGGTGGTCTTTGTCTTTGGTCCGCTGGCGATCCTCACCGGCATCGCCATGTCGCCCGCGGTGGTGAATCACTTCACCTGGTATGCGCGCATTTTCGGCGGGCGCCAATCGGCGCGCTCCATCCACTTCCTCACCATGCTTAGTTTTCTGGCATTTCTGGTGGTTCACATCACGCTGGTGATCATGACCGGATTCGCGCGCAACATGAACCATATCGTGCTCGGCACCAACGATGAGGGCCGGCTGGGGATTTGGCTGGGCTTTGTGGGCATTGGCGTCGTGTTTGTTTGCTGGATCGCTGCTCACTATCTCTCGTGGCATCAGCCGCGCGCGCTCCAGCATGCGCTTAAGGTCGTCACCTATCCCATGCAACTGCTCACCCTTAACCGGCTCGTGCCGCAGCAGATGTATTCGGAGAAGGACATCTCGCCTTACATGTGGCCGAATGGCAAGCTGCCCGTGCGCGACGACTGGAAGCGCCTGGCCGAGGGCGGCTTCTGCGATTTCAAGCTCAAGGTCGGTGGGCTGGTCGAGAATCCGGTCGAGCTTTCACTCGCCGAACTGCGCAACCTGGGCGAAACGGATCACATCGCCATGCATCATTGCATCCAGGGCTGGAGCGGCATTGCTAAATGGGGCGGCATCCCCATGAAGACTCTGATCGAAATCGTTCGCCCCCTGCCTGAGGCGCGCACCGTTGCCTTCTTCTCCTTTGGCCCAGCGCTCTACGGCGGATCCTACTATGACACGCAGAGCCTTGAGAATGTGCTCAAGCCGCAATGCCTGCTCGCATCCGAGATGAATGGGCAGCCGCTGCCCGAGGTCTATGGCGCTCCGCTGCGGCTGCGGGTTGAAAACCAGCTCGGCTACAAAATGGTCAAGTGGATCGAGCGCATCGAGTTTGTCGAATCGGAAAAGAAGCTCGGCAAGGGAGAAGGCGGTAAGAATGAAGACGAAGAGTACTTCGATTTGCTACCGAACATCTGATGATTTCCATGAATGATCAGACCCATGTGAAGGGAAGATCCGGCAGCGTCGACCATGTGCCTGCGCTGCTTGCTCATCTGCGCCTGGAGTGGCTCTTACAGCACTTTCCAACCCGTGTTGTGTGGGCGATATATGTATGCATCAACGGCTTCATTACCATCGGGCTGCTCGCGTTGTTGGCTCTTCTTACGGGCAGCCCCTTTGTCTTTCCATCGCTCGGCCCAACTGCGTATCTTTTCTTTTTTTCTCCCCTGGCGGAAGCTTCGAGCCCGCGTAATACGATCCTCGGTCACGCAATCGGACTCATCTGCGGTTATGGTGCCTTCGCGCTTACGGTGGCTTCCAGCCCGCCTTTTGGTACGCACCCCGGCGTTCATGCCGCCAGAGTCCTAGCCGCTGCGCTTTCGCTGTCAGCTACCGGTGCGCTCATGGCGCTGTTCCGGGTAAGCCACCCACCCGCTGGGGCTACGACCCTCATCGTTTCGCTCGGCATCATCTCCCAGCCCAAAGAACTCGTCATTATTGAAGTCGCAGTGATCCTGCTCACGGCTCAAGCTCTCGCGATCAATCGGCTTGCGGGTGTGCCCTATCCTCTGTGGCAGAGGCACAATCCTCCTGGAACCGCTCCCGTAGCTGGAAGTGGGGTTCTAGAGCATGACGAATAACTGAGAATTAAGGCGCGCCCTCGAGAACGGGCGATTGCACTCTTGTCCTTGGCTCTCGTTACGCCAGAGAACGCTCCGTCGAACTATTCCCCGCAAATGCAGAACGTCCCAAGAGAAAAGTGAGCGCGATGTTGATCGCGAACACCAACACCCCACTCAACTCCAGCATCCCGGAGATCGGCAGCGTCTTCCATGCGAAGGGCAGCAGCCCCTCATAAGCTAGTGGCTCAGACAAGACACGAAGCGTGCAGCCCGTCTGCAGAAGCATGAGACTCATAAACATGAGTCGCTTGCTGAAGATCGAGTAGACGCCTGCAAAGTGAGGAAGGATGCGAGGCCCTATGGCAAAGACCATTGTGGCGGCGAATCCGACAGTAAGAGCGTGGCGAGAAGCGCCCGAGATGCCTCCGTGCTGATCTGCAAATGCAGCCCAGATGCCCATGAGGCTGGCGATTACCAGCCATGCGTAGGCAAGCCGAATGAACGACGGAAAGCTGGGATGAATTCCCTGAACCTTTGCAACTCCGTGAGGATGTTGCGTCAGATGCAATGCGAGCCCGATTGCGACTGAGCCCGAAGTGAGCAAAATCGTCGCCGCGATGGTCCAACCGGAGACGCCGGAAAGAACACCCAACAGGTCCAGGATCAACGCGGTCAAGAATACTCGCTTGCTCGGCTGGGCGATCGCGAGGAAGGTAGGCAGCCAACGTGCGGAGAACCCCCAGACCACAGGCACGAGGAATCCCCAGGCAAGCAATACCAGGTACTTTTGGTCGAGAGCGTGCGGAAAGGCGAGAAGTGTTCCATTGGCTGCCAGGTGTACGCATTCAACGAAGTTAAAGATGACCAAAACTGCGAGCCCAGAGGTTCCCATCAACACGGAAACCATCCACAACTCCATTCGCGGCTTTGCACGCTCACTTGGCGTCCGCTCTGGCAGCTTGTGCTGTGATGCGGCAGCAATGAACAAGAGGACTGCGATCAATTCAAATCCAGCAGAGATCGGGAACACCAAGCGCCAATGCCAGCCGTAAATGCTTGCTGTCCATCGCATCGCGACGCCTGAGGTCCACAGAACGTAGCATGCGAGCGGAATCCTGACCACCGACCGCCTATGTGATGGCTGCGAATAGAATCCGATTCCGAGAATGAAGCTGCCGATCCAGCCGAATACCTGCGCATGTCCGTGACCCTGGGTCCACGCCGTCGGCAGGCTGGCGAGTCCGTGATGCGTGCTGATCGCCATCAGGTTTGAAAAGCCGAGCAGTGTACCCGGCAACGCCATGAAGAAAATGCCGGCCAGAATCCACGCCCTCAACATCAGGCTCTTCAGTCGTTCGCGAGCAACGATGGCTTGCATCGAATCGGATGAGTCCGGCCGAGGCGTCATTTTGATATGTCCGATGGCAGCCATGTTTACCTCCGTTGATTCAACACGGATTCGATCTCGACTGCGCGTGGAAAAAGAATGTCGTCTTCGAGATGCACATGTTGCCGCAGATCGCGCTCAAACTGATTGAGCCCTGCGTAGAGCGCGACGAGCGTGGGGCATGCCCATGCGGGTGTCTTGAGGTCGTTCGTAATTCTGCGGAACCCCGAAACGAGACCTTCGGCCGATTCGTGTTCCCGGACCATCATGGAGATCGGTTGGCCGACCGTCTGGAAGCAGGAGCCTACCGATGAAGCGAACCCGACGGTCTCTTCTTCCATTTGCGCAATGAAAGGGAACAAAACCTGTTCTTCTTTTTGAAGGTGAGCGAACATTTCGACGTGAAGCGCGTCCAGCAAGGTCTCGACCTCCTTCAACTCAGGCGCACGATCTCCATATTTGCCGGTGACCTTGTGCGCCATCTCAACCAGCCGCGGTAGTTCGCATCGAACGTACTGATGATGGGTGCGAACAATGTGCTGAATCAGGCGGCTCATCGAATAGCTCGCGAGATCCGCAGGCCCGGCCCCAGGTTCATTTGCTGCGGCGTCGGAAAGTTTTTCGAGCACCTGGTCGACCGAGAGCTGCAACTCCGCGCAAGCCTGTTTGAGCGATTCGTTGGCGCGCGAACAGAGGTCGATGTCAAAACGCTGCAAAACGGCCGCTGCGGACGACTGGTTCGAAACAATTTCCCGGATGGACTGTGTCAAAGTTGGCATAGACATTCTCCACCTTTAACGGTAGAGAATGGCGGGGACAGGCACAGTAACTTATGTCACTCACACCCCAATGACGAAGACATGTCATTGGGGGCGCCGGCTTCTGGGTGGCAAGGCAGTCTATGAATTTGACTCGAGCAGCGCGCTTAAGCCCTTCATGTCCTTGACCACAATCTGCCTGGCATCCACGTCCAATAATCCCTCGGCCTGGAGCCGCATGAGGTTCCGGGAGATCAGTTCGCGGACCGTTCCAAGCTGATTGGCGAGTTCCTGATGGGTGGTCGGCAGTTGAAACTCGATTCCGAGAGAGCTCTGCTTGCCCTCGTTTTGCGCGATTTTGAGAAGCGCCGATATGAGACGCTGGCGGATCGTCGTGAACGATAGCTCCTCGATGATCCCAACGAGCCGCCGTAACCGGGCTCCAACCACTTGCAGCACCTTGAGTGCGACTTCAGGGTGCTCCATGCAGTACGCCTGAAAATCGCGCCGCGAGATGAACGCAATTTCTGCATCCTCAACCGCAACCGCGGAAGCCGGAAATGGGCCGCCATCGAATACCGGCAATTCCGCGACTGATTCGCCCGGAACGTTTACCGCAAGAACCTGCTCGCGCCCGCTCATGGATGACTTGAAAATACGGACTTTGCCCTGTGCGATGATGTGCAACCCATTGCACGGCTCGCCTTCTGAAAAGAGCATCTCTCCGGTGCTGAACAGCTTACGGACAGTTCGCGCTGCCAACATCTTCAGCTCCGTCGGCGTGAGACTCGACAAGAGTGCGGTTTTCCCGAGTGCCGTGGCGAGATCGGTGCGTTCAGCTGTCACTCGGGAATTCTAGCAGCCTGGGACTTTGGTCACTGCATCTGCCCGTTTCAGGCTGTCTCATAGGTTCATGAACCCGCAAATCAACACGACCGACTTCAATGAACGGCCATTCATTGCCATTTGGGAAGTGACTCAGGCTTGCGATCTCGCCTGTGTGCACTGCCGCGCATCCGCCCAGCCGGACCGCAACCCAATGGAACTCAGCACGGATGAGGGCAAACATCTGATCGACCAGATCGCGGCCTTGAAGGTTCCGGTCTTTGTATTGACAGGCGGCGACCCGATTAAACGGCCTGATCTTTTTGAACTGATCGCTCATGCCCGCTCGGTTGGAGTCAGAGTCTCTCTCACGCCGAGCGCTACGCCCTTGCTGACGAAAGACGTCGTTGTCAGACTTAAAGAAGCTGGCCTTGCCCGGCTAGCCGTGAGCATGGATGGCGCCAGCGCCGAAAGCCACGATGCATTTCGCGGGATGAGCGGGTCATTCGCGCGGACGCTCGATGCAGTGCGCTGGTCGAATGAGGCCGGATTACCGGTGCAGATCAACACCACCTTCAGCCGCAGGAATATCAACGAGATTGACAGCATCGTTGCCCTGATGGAAAAACTGAAGATCACTCTTTGGAGTGTCTTCTTTCTTGTTCCCACCGGACGTGGAAAGCTGAACGATCTGCTGAATGCGGAGGAGTTCGAAGCGGTCTTTGCAAAGGTTTACAGCCTATCCAAGACCGCCAGCTTTGACATCAAAACGACCGAGGCGCAGCATTACAGGCGCTATCGTTTACAGCAACGGGTCGCTGAACGCAAGCTGGGAATCGACGTCGCCTCCCAGCACGAGAAAACCGTTGACGCGATTGGGCGCGCACCCCGCGGTCTCAACGACGGAAAAGGATTTGTGTTCATCTCGCACAAAGGAGAAGTCTTCCCAAGCGGTTTCCTCCCTCTCGCGGCGGGCAACATCCGCGAGCAGGGTTTGTCCGCGATCTATCGTGAATCCCCGCTGTTCCGCAATTTGCGCGACACATCGAAGCTGGAGGGGAAGTGCGGTTCCTGCGAATTCAAGGAAATCTGCGGTGGATCGCGCGCCCGCGCGTATGCTCTGACTGGAAACCCGCACGCAGAAGAGCAATGCTGCTCTTACGTTCCAAAGGGCTACGCGCCGCCGCCGACGCAGCTGAAAACAGTAACGGCCCTCCAGGTACTTCAGGGCGCATGAAGCCGCAATCGCTTTCGAATGGGCGACAATCAACAGGAAGATGTAAAGGGGAACACCATGGCAATTCAGATTGGCGCGAAGCCCGACAGCGGTTTTGACGATCCGATCGGCATGCTCAAGGACTGCCACAGGCGGATAGAGAGCTTCCTCGGCATTCTTTGTGTTGTGGCTGATCGAGCGCAAGGCAGGAGTCTTACCGATAAGGAACGCGATGCGGTCAAGGCTGCGCTCCAGTACTTCCGTACCGGCGGACAACGCCACACAGCGGATGAGGAAGAATCACTCTTTCCGCGATTGCGCAGGTCCGACGCGAAATCCTTTGAGGAGATCGACCGGCTTGAAGACGATCATCACAAGGCGAACGATCTGCACTGTTCGGTTGAGCGGCTGTACACAGTCTGGATTGAGTCGGGCAGCTTAGGCCCGGAACATGTGCGACTCTTGCATTCCAAAACCGCGCGTCTCAAGCAACTCTATTCCGACCATATCCAAGTCGAGGAAACGATTGTTTTCGCTCGCGCCAGCCAGGTGCTGGACAGCCACGCTATCGCAGCGATCGGAACCGAGTTTCGTTTCCGACGGAAGTAGCTCCCTGCGGCATAAATGTCATGCCGACTGGTTTCGCGAGCTTCCAGAAGGTTTCCCACGCTCCACTTTCCGTTCGTTTGGCTCTTTACATGCCGGGGTGACTAGCCTCTCTCGCATGGGAAACCAGATCCATATACACGTCGCGTGGCAGATTCGTCTGCCAATGCCCAGTAGCCTTCGCTGCCACGACCAGGCCCAGGAAGATGCAAGCGAGAGCTGCTGCAACGACAATGGGTGAGAGTGTTCGACGGCGCCATCTCTCCGCCGGCGTTGCCGCCTTTCTCGGCACCAGCGAGAATTGGAGGGCATTCTCGGCCGGGCACGCTGCAACACACGCCATACACGCCGTGCATTCAACGGATCGAATTTGTACGAGCTGGTCAACGGCCAGGCTGGAGGGACAGGCTCGCGTGCATTTTCCGCAATCGATGCAGGCCTCGGCGTCGCGGCGGATCTTTACCGGACTGAGCAGCGATGTGACTCCCAGCAGCGCTCCATACGGACACAGATACCGACACCAGAAGTTTTGGATCAGCATGGAAAGCAGAACTAGCAAGCCGATGACGATTGCCGCTGTTTGCGAGATATCACGGAAGAAATTCAGCATCTTGACGTCGGCGGCCAGGCCGTACGGTGTAGACATGAAATCGTGGATCCCCTCGGCGGACATGGCGCCGATCAGGAGCACAAAGAAGCCAAGAAGCAGGTACTTCAGCCCTCGTAATGGGATATCCAACCATCTCGGTGGATGCAGATTACGGCCGAATACGCGTCTTCCAAGCTTCCAGAGATGCTCCGACATCGTTCCAACGGGGCAAAGCCAGGAACAGAAGGCTTTCTTGAGCAGCAGACTCATCAGCATGAAGGCAATAAACAGGACCATGGCCGCGGGATGGATTGCGGGCACGCGTCCTTTGAGCAAGAAGTATTTCGTATTCATCAAGCCCGCAATGGGCAGCCAGCCTTCGGCCCCTGCGGGTCGCGGCACGCTTAGCCCTGTGCCGCCGCGCTCACAAAAGCGAACCCAGAGAAGGAATTGGATTCCCAGCCAGCCATTCAAAGCTACGAACAGCCACTGAACGATTCGCCTGATCCCTTGCGAACCATCCGAGCTGGACCTGCGGACAAGTTTCTTCTTTCCTTCCTGCTTGCGGGTTGGCGTGATGGTTGCTGTGCCCATGTCGAGTTGACCTTCTGTCTACTAAGCGCAAGCCTAGGCGAACAGAACGGAGGTCTCAGCGACTTTGGTCACACAGATGCCTCGAACAGTCGTTGGCATATGGAGCTCCCCAGTGACCAAAGTCGCTGTGCCCAACATTGAGATGCCTGTAAGTTGGGCTTCAAGGAGATCGCAATGACCGCAACAACGCAAACCGTCCGCCAAATCGCGCTGGAACAACCCACTGCAATCCGTGTCTTTGAACAATTTGGAATCGACTACTGTTGCGGGGGCCGGAAGCCTCTGGCAGAGGCATGTGCCGCCGGGAACCTGGAAATTGAGTCGGTTATTGCGGCCTTGGAACAGGCGGAAAAGAAGCTTGGGGCTGAAGTCGAGAACTGGGCTGAGAAATCGTTGGAGAGCTTGAGTTCGTACATCGTAGCCAAACATCATGCCTTCGTAAAACGCGAACTGCCCCGCCTGGCCCAACTGGCTCAGAAGGTCGTGAATCGTCACGGCTCCACGAAGCCGGAGTTGCCAGCAATCGCCAACACGCTCATGCAATTGGATGAGGAACTCACCCATCATCTTGCGAAGGAAGAAGCCGTCCTGTTCCCCTACATCGCTGGCCTGGAGCGGTCCGTTTCCGTTGGAACCCCGAGGCCCCGAAGCTGCTTTGGCACGGTTGCGAATCCGATCGCGATGATGACGCAGGAACACGATGCTGCGGGCGCTCTGACTTCAGAAATCCGCCGTCTGAGTGCAAATTTCACCACCCCAGAGGATGCTTGCCCGACCTTTCACGCTTTCTATGAAGGTTTGAGGGAATTCGAGCAGGACCTTCATCAACACATCCATCTCGAGAACAATATCCTTTTCCCTCGTGCCATCGAGTTGGATTCACTTGGCAACTGCATGGAGAATTGATCGAAGCGACATCCGATTTAAAACGCGGGAACAAAGCGAACTTCTCGGATTAATCCCCATACCCAGTGTTTTTGAATGCCAACGGCGCTGAACTTAGCCATCAATGCCAATGAAATCTGTTTGTTTTGATGGCTTACCTGTGCTGTCACGGCAGAGGTCAGAGGCGACTGGTTGGATCAATCCCCATACGCCCCTTGTTGTCAATTGGCAGAAAAGTCGCTAGCCTTGATCGAACAAATGCCCCAGAGACCTGATACGGACTTGCTCACCCAGTAGTGAGTGATAGAGGAGGACGTTATCACTCCTAGGTCGCCAAATCGGGATCACCTCTGCGCCGGGCGGAGTGTGAGACTGCACGTGCGCTAATTATTGAACGCTCGCAGATCATCACTAAAAGCAAAAGACCGAGGCTCTCTGCTTGATGTAACTCGCATGCGTGAAATCGTTCACAAAAGGCAGCCAGCATAGCTTTAAATCAGCTGTGCCGTAGACTGTGCCATGCCGTGCGTGCCCAAATGTGTCAAATCAGTACGTTAGGCGACCAGACTAGAGTGCTTCCGTGCGGGCTTGTTCTAAAGGTAAGTGCTTAATTCTATAGTCGTGGTCCCGGCGGTCCGAGCTCCGGAATGCTGATCCGGCATCAGCCAACTTAGGCCATGTGATCGCAAGTTTCACTATGTCGTGTGTCGGGAGGTGTGCAAACAGTGTGCCGGGAAGTGCAGGACCATTCAAGAGAAAATCGGGCGGCGATGGTCGCCCCGTCAGGTTTTTCTAATCAAACCATTCGGATCAGACCCAGTTACGGCACACGAAGTCGAAACGTACTCCACGTCACATCCCAACTCACAGTACGGATTTAGAGTCGATTAACAATTAGCCGTGCTGGCGGATGACCTTCTCCCGAACTACTTGAGCGACACCCTTCGTTGCGCTTCTTTGAATCCATCTGATCAACGGAGCCAAGTGATCCCAATCGATAAACGACGCCACATCGTCATGCCGTCCAGTCTCCAGAGTGCCGCAGCAACATCAGCTGAATCGCCAGAATTGCTCAAAAAGTCGACAACGCGATCAAGGGCCAGACTATATCCAATACGGACCTGGCGGGCCCATACGCTACGAATTGAGCGTCCTGGCGGCATTTCGGGAATGCGCATAAAGTCCATGTAGGGACCTAGCGGCGATCGACGTAAGCTTCGGAGGCTCTCCCGAAACCATCGCACTCTCCATCACGCATCTGATTTCGAGACCCTTGGCGGTAGCGTCTATCGGGACCAACTCACTGCCATTTCAAGGGCTCACGCAGCCGCCGACATCCGCCGTCTGATCGGGGCCTGCCTGAAGAATTTTCTTGGGTTTGGTCGGGAGCGATGTGCCAGAATACGTGATCAGGAAGCCGACAGGGCACGACTGTATAGGATGGGCGAACCGAGTACTGAACCAATCGACCTAAATCCAACCACAAGAAGCAAGCTAAGACGGCTTCCGCAAAGGAGGCGTTTTCTGCAATCCTGGGCTGATCCCGCCAGGAATTCATGGAGTGGCTCAGCACCTCACACAGAACGCGGTCGAATGCGTGACAAAAGGTTGCAAGAGGGTTTCGAGCCACTGTTCTGCAGTCTGGTCAAGTGCCACTTATTGACTTCGGTTAAAGAGGCCGTACATAGATCGAAAATCGAGCCGCGCGTTTTTTAAGCGATTTCTCGCTATAGCGATTTCACCTTGCTACAGTTTTTCACCAGACTTTGGGCTACAAATGGGAATTCATGCGACAGATGCGACGCATGAGAATCTCTGTAACTATACTATTTCATTATATTTATGTTTGGATTGAGTAAGATAGTCAAATTGCTGGCGGAGAGGGAGGGATTCGAACCCCCGATAGCCTTACGACTATGCCTGATTTCGAGTCAGGTGCATTCAACCGGGCTCTGCCACCTCTCCGCTTTGTTTTCAATTACTTATCCTGCGGGATTCCCGCAGGAGTGCCAATATGGGTCCCAGTTTCGACTTCACTCGCGTGAAAAAGGTTCAAGCCATCTACTACGGCCTGAATAACTTTGGCCACCCCTTGAGAATAACGCATCGTCATTTGGATCGTCGAATCCCGCATCCTTGGCAAAAGCTCGAAGCATGCCTCCAATCAGCCGATAGAGCAGGCGAATCATTTGATCGCAGGCTCTGATTGCGTGAGTGAAACTTGTCGTGCGGCTTCGTTCCCGGGCCTCATTGGACAAACAGCGTGGGTGACAGCCTTGTCGTTCACAGTAGCTGTATGTATTGGGCACTGTGAGTTTTGCCAGTTTCAGAGAACGACTGATGGCGATATTCTGCTCCGCGGCATAGCACAAGACCAATCGCAGAGACGCAGTGAACCTCGGATCTGGCACAGCCTCCAGTTGTGAGAACCAGCTGTGAATCGGGATTTCTGTTGCTCTGGGAGTAATAAACCAGCGTTGTGATGAATGCGATGGCTTGGCTTGAGTGAATCACTCAACGGAGATTCTCATGGGAATTGTCGACGGCGCTCTCGGCACCTATATCACCGGCATTGGGACTTGGGGGGGCGATTGGGGATGGGGTCTACTGGTGATCTTCGTGACCGTGACCATCCATATCACAGGCCTCGGAGTTATGCACCAGAGAGCCGTTAACATACTGTTCAGGATAAGGAATCATCGCCATGCCTCCGCAAGGTTTGTATTGGTACTGGGTGCCGTCACGATGCTCGCCACTTTTCTGCACGTGATAGAGATCATCGTCTGGGCCACCTGCTATCTTTCTCTCGCTGCTATTCCTGACGCCCGTTCGGCGATGCTCTACTCGCTGAATGCAATGACTAGTTACGGCCACGAGAGTCTGTTTTTGGAACCGCGTTGGCAATTGCTAGGCGCTGCGGAGGCGTTGAATGGGTGTCTTCTGTTCGGACTGACCACAGCTTTCCTGTTCAGCATGTTTCAGAGAGCCTTGCAGACGGCTGAACGCGAAAAGCGATAGAACTTGGAACAACCCGGGAAGAGCATGGCTGCTCTCATTCACATAGAGCTTGTTTGAATTGACTAGGTTTGTGCTGTCCTCAAGAGCATGCACGATCTCCGATTGTGAGATCCTCGTTGCTTGCAGCGCCTTGGTACTCCAAGGTGATACTTTACCTCTTGGCTGTTCTTGGCCCATGACGTCAGTTCCAAAGCCGGAACATACAATTTCCTCGTTCTCCGGTGCAAAGAATGGCCCAGGCAGTGAGGGGTTGCACGTTTTTATACGGCGTTCGACAGGGAGCCGAGTTACTCATGATGGAATTCCACATCTCGCGAAAGGCGCGCGAACGTTATCGGTTCGACGACTCGCTTTTCTCCTATAACGGCAACGTAATCTTCGCCAGCGTCGCTGCCTGCCGCGCGTTCGCCCACCAGATGAACCAGGTGCGTCAAGCCGACAAGAATCCCGACCTGGCCGTGCACGCCGGGCAGTTGTTTGCGATGGGCCTGATTGACGAGGCAAGCCATGTGCTGATGGCGCGGTATCGCGAGCAGTTTGACCCCGAAGTGATGACATCGGCACTGGACTGGTTTGCCGGTCGCGTGGGGTCGCGCGAACTTGACACCATGCTGCTGACCTTTGTGGAGCACTTTCCCGGGCAAAGCGTGATGCGGGGCGAGGAGACTCCTCGGCAATGGCTAAACGGCAAAACCGGCAACATGCCGCACCGCGCCGCCGCTCTTGAGGAATTATTGCTGCTTTGGTCGGCCAATCGCAATGAGGCATTCAAGAAGTTTGAGGAACTGTTCGAAGACAAACCCCTAGCGGAGAAGACCGTCTACCGGCAGGTGACTCAGGAACTCCCGCAATATTTTGCCACCCGTCCTCTGATCCCGGTGGAGGGAGCGAAGGCCATCAGCCTGTTTGACCTGCTGAGGGCCCCGGTCAGCGGCGCGCCGGCCTCGCTTGCTGAGCAATTGGCGCTAATCCGCAAGCTGTGGCGGCCGCTGCTGGGTGACAGCATGGACCGCCTCTTGATGATGGGCGGCGAAGTTTTGCATGAAGAAGAACAAGCCATCTGGATGCAGTTCAATCCCGATGCGGCCCGTGCGCGGGCCGCTGCTGAAGAAGCCGCTCGCCGCCGTCGCGAAAGCGGAACACAGCAATGGCCGTCGATCGTCAGTGAGTCGCAGGTTCCGACATTTGGCGATCCTGCGAACGAATACGAGAAGTTCAGTCCCGATACGGCATGGATGCCGAACACGGTCCTTATCGCCAAAAGCACCTATGTGTGGCTGGCGCAGTTGAGCAAGCAATATGGCCGGCACATCCATCGCCTTGATCAGATTCCCGAGGAAGAGCTGGCGACGCTCGCCCATCGCGGACTTAATTCGCTGTGGCTTATCGGGGTGTGGGAACGGAGCCGCGCTTCGAAGACCATTAAACAACTCTGCGGCAATCAGGATGCAGTCGCTTCAGCGTACTCTCTTTTCGACTACAAAATTGCCCAAGACCTGGGCGGGGAGCCGGCTTACATTACGCTGCGCGACCGCTGTTATCACAAGGGCATCCGGCTGGCCAGCGATATGGTGCCGAACCACATGGGCATCGACTCGCCCTGGGTCATCGAGCACCCGGAGTGGTTCATCTCGCGCTGGGATAAGCCATATCCGGCATACAGCTTTAATGGGCCCGATCTCTCGCACGACAGCCGCGTCGAAATCAAAATTGAAGATCATTATTTTGAGCAAACCGATGCGGCCGTGGTTTTCCAGCGCCGCGACAACTGGACCGGCGAAACACGCTACATCTATCACGGCAACGACGGTACCAGTTTTCCGTGGAATGACACCGCGCAACTCGATTATTTGAATCCAGCAGTCCGCGAACAGGTGATACAGACCATCCTCTATGTAGCACGTTTGTTCCCGGTCATCCGTTTTGACGCTGCGATGACCCTGGCCAAGCGGCACTTTCATAGGCTCTGGTTTCCAGGTCCTGGATCGAGCGGTGCCATTCCGTCGCGCGCCGAGTACAGCATGAGCCAGGCGGAGTTCAACCAGCACATGCCGCACGAGTTTTGGCGCGAAGTGGTGGACCGGGTCGCCAAGGAGGTGCCCGGAACGCTGCTGCTGGCCGAGGCTTTCTGGCTGATGGAAGGCTATTTTGTTCGCACCCTCGGCATGCACCGCGTGTACAACAGCGCCTTCATGAACATGATGCGCGATGAGAAGAATGCCGAGTACCGATCGGTCATCAAGAATACCCTCGAATTCGATCCGGATATTATGAAGCGTTACGTGAACTTCATGAGTAATCCCGATGAAAGAACAGCGATTGATCAATTCGGAAAGGGCGACAAATGCTTCGGGGTCACCGCCATGATGGCTACGTTGCCAGGGCTGCCAATGTTCGGCCATGGGCAGATCGAAGGATTCACCGAAAAGTACGGCATGGAGTATCAGCGTCCGAGATATGACGAGACGCCGGACCATTGGCTGGTGGAGCGGCACGAACGTGAGATCGCTCCGCTTCTTAAGCGCCGGTGGGTTTTCGCCGAGAGCCACAACTTCCTGCTCTATGACTTCTTTGAAGGCTCGGGCTCGGTGGATGAGAATGTATTCGCATACTCCAACCGCACCGGCAATGAGCGCGCGCTCGTGGTCTATAACAATCGGTACGGCACTGCACATGGCACAGTTCACAACTCGGCCGCTTACGCCGACAAAGCCACTTCGCAACTGCGCCAGCGGACCATCGGCGACGGCCTGGGATTTGGCGGAGACACTGGCGCGATTCTTGCTTATCGCGACGCGTTGACCGGGCTGGAATACCTTCGTCGCGCCAACGAGTTTGCCTTGGGCGGCCTGAAGTTTCATCTCCACGCCTACCAGTGCCACGTGTTCATGGATTGGCATGAGAAGTGGGCTTCCGCAGAGAAGCCGTGGGACCGGTTGTGCGATCAGCTGAATGGGCGCGGCGTTCCCAGCCTCGAAGACGCGTTGGTTGATATGGAGTTGCAGCCGGTCTATCAGGCTGTGCATGCACTGCTTGACCAGGATACGATCCGGCTGCTGACTGATTTGGCCGAGCATCCTCGTGTCACTGCGGGACGTGGAACAGTTAGCATCGCCCTCGACCGAAAGCTGAATCGCAAGCGCAGCGAACTGTTCAACGTGGCATGGACGCGCTGTGAAGCGTTTCTGCGAATCGCGCAGCCGGCATATCGCTCACGCACTGCAGGTAGACAAGAGATGACGATGCCGGGACTGCTCGGTCCGGCCTTCCGCGAACGCCTTGCAGCTGCGATGCGCATCCCCGTGGTCGAAAAGCTCTTCCATGAGCCCTGGACGGCGGCTGCGCGGCGTGTGTTGCCCAGTCCGAGCCCGCAAATGACCGCGACGGCAATGTGGGCGCCGATTATCGCGTGGTGCGCGCTCGAGACACTGGCTGAATCCATCGATGCCGTGAAACCGGAGCAAGTCGCGCTCGATGCATTTGATCGCCTGCGCCTCCGCAAGCCTCTTGCCGAATCTTTCAACTCTCTCGGATTTGAAGGCGAGGCTGGCTGGAGAGCTGCGGCACGCATCAAGGTGGTTCTACTGGCGGAATCAAAGGTCGGCAATGGAACTCCTGAGCAGAGAACTGCAACGCCCGAACACTCGGACAAAACTGTAGCGAAGAATTCGGAGTTTATTCGACTGAAGAAGCCTGGAGAGCCCGAAAGCAAATCTACAGCAACGTCACAGAAGGCTGAAGTTGGCGGGATTGCACCGGATCTTTGGTCCGATCCGGATGTGCGCTGGCTGACCGGTGTGCACGAAGCGGGAGAGCAAACATACCTCGTGCGTGAGCCCTACGAAGAGTTTCTTTGGTGGCTGCAGATGCCAGAACTATTGCATATTGCGGCGAAACCGTCGCCGAACAGAGCTGAAGTGCTTTCGCTGAGCAACAAAGTGCGCGAGACACTGGCGAACGCCGAAAAGGCAGGGTACCGCCTGCAAGCGATGCTCGGTGAGGATGAACACCTGCCGGCGCCGGAGGAAGAGGTTAGTACCGCCAAATTGTCTCCTCTTGAGGCAGTAAACTCGAAGCCGGAGCCGGGGCGCAAATCTGAGGCAAGTCGCTTTGCCGATGACGCGAAATCCGTAGTCGATTCGAAAACGCAAGGTTTAGAGATCAGGGAAGGGAATTCCACCCAAACGCAGAAGTAGCCTTTCGAGTCTCCGGGTGGTCGTCAACGCCGCCGCCGCCGTCCATCGGGAACGAGAAAGATCCCGTTGACAAGCTGAACTAAACCGTTCAGTATTTAATCTCGTGCCCCGGGGAGGTCGCTCACATTGATCAGAGTGCAAAACCTAGTAAAGACTTTCGGCTCGTTTACCGCCGTCGATGATGTGTCGTTCGACGTCGCGGCGGGCGAAATCTTCGCCTTCCTTGGCCCTAACGGAGCAGGGAAGACTACAACCATCAAGATGCTCACCACGCTGCTGCGCCCGACCAGCGGCGCTATCGAACTCGACGGCCTCGATCCCCAGACTCATCAGAATGAGGTTCGCCAACGCTTCGGGATCGTATTCCAGGATCCGAGCCTCGATGGCGATTTGACAGCAATGGAGAACATGGAGATTCACGGCGTTTTGTATCACGTGCCGCACAAAATCCGCCGTCAGCGCACGGAAGAACTCCTGAAGCTGTTCGAACTCTGGGAACGCCGCAAAGACCAGGTGAAGAAGTTTTCCGGCGGCATGAAGCGACGCTTGGAAATTGCGCGCGGATTCCTGCATACTCCCAAAATTCTTTTTCTCGACGAGCCCACGTTGGGCCTCGATCCGCAGAGCCGCAATCAGCTTTGGAGCCACGTGAAAAAGGTCAACGAAGCAGAGAAAGTCACGGTCTTCCTCACTACGCACTATATGGACGAAGCGGATCGCGTGGCGCATCGCATCGGCGTGATCGATCACGGCAAGCTGATCACGAAGGGAACGCCAAAAGAGATCAAAGAGCAGACACGAAGTGAATCGCTGGAAGATGCGTTCCTCAAACTAACTGGTTCGACCATCCGCGACGAAAGCGCCAATTCAACGGACCAGTTGCGGCAGTTTGCGAAGATGTGGAGCGGGGGCAAACGATGAGCGCAATTTACATTCTCTGGTTGCGAGAACTGAAGCGCTATACGCGTTCGCGCGCGCAGATCATCGCTTCGCTGGGCCAGCCGATGCTCTATCTGCTGGTACTCGGGTTCGGCCTCGGGCCTGTTTTTAAACGCGCCGGCAATGGTGACTATTTTCAGTTCATTGCGCCCGGTGTAATCGGCATGTCAGTCTTGTTCTCGTCGATTTTTTCGGGCCTTGGCCTCCTTTGGGATCGCCAGTTTGGCTTTCTCAAGGAGACGCTGGTTGCCCCCGTGTCGCGCCTCCAGATCATGATCGGCCGCACGCTGGGTGGAGCTACGGTGGCGTGCATCCAGGGCCTGCTGGTTATGGTGATCTGTTTGCTGGCGGGTTTTCGTCCCGCGCATTTCGCCGCCATCCCCCTCGCTCTTGGATTCATGGTGATGATCGCCCTGAACTTTGCAGCTCTAGGTATGGCTATTGGCTCTGGGCTGCAGGACATGCAAGGTTTCCAGCTCATCATGAACTTTCTAGTTCTGCCTATCTACTTCCTCTCCGGCGCCATGTTTCCACTCAATGATGCAAAGAATGTGCTGAAGTACATTACGCGCATCGATCCTTTGTCGTACGGCATCGACGGAATGCGGAATGTGCTTGGCGCGTCCAACACTGCCTTCGACCCGCGCCTCGACTTCATGGTGCTGGCCGTCGTGGGCGCCATTCTGATGGTGTTTGGCGCGTACCGCTTCTCAAAGATCGAAATCTAGCGAAAGATCGAAATTCAACCATGGTTCGACCCCGTAGTATCGAAGCACACGAAAAGGTCCTTGACTCCGCGCTTGCACTGTTTGCCGGACGCGGCATTGAGGCCACGAGCATGGACTCGATCGCGCAGGCCTCCGGCGTAAGCAAGGCCACCATCTACAACCATTGGGCCGACAAGGAGGCGCTGCTTCTCGAAGTGATGCTGATGGTAAACGGCCTCGACCGCGAGCCGGAAGACGTTGACTCCGGCGATCTGCAGCGCGACTTGACCACGGTACTGACGCGTAAGCCGCCGGACAAATTCGATGCCGCGCGCAATCGCATGATGCCTTTGCTGATTGCGTATTCTGCAATTCACCCAGAATTCGGCAAAGCTTGGCGGCATCGCGTCATGGAGCCGCCGCGCCAGTGCCTCAAGCGCGTCCTGCGTCGCGGCATCTCCCGTGGTCTGCTCGCCAGCAATCTCGATCTCGAAGCGGCTATGGCTCTGCTCCTCGGCCCCATGCTCTACGCGCACGTCTTCCACAAGGAGCAGCACCCGAATGCGCCCGACCTTGGCCCCATGACTGCGCAGGCGTTCTGGCGCGCACACAGCCTGGCGCGTGAAGGTCGTCTTGAAAAGGCAGGAATTCTCAAATCAGATCAAAAACCTGATAAGCAAGCGAGCGGCACATCGAAGCTGAAAGCTAAAAGGGACGGCTGAATGCTGCTTTTCAGAATCCCGGCGGACGTTCGGAGGCCACCGCAAATGCTCGCTCCAGCACAACGCCGACCTGGCACAGGGTTCCTTCGTTGAACAGCTTGCCAATCAACGTCACTCCGTGCGGAACGCGTCGTGGGGGAGAAAACTTCGGTAAGGGATGCTGAGGATCGGGTGCCCAGTCACTGCGCGCTTCCGAGATCTCGACGAATCCCGCGCGCAAGGTGAGCGACGGGTGGCCAGTGTTGTTGGTGATGACGAGGATTTCATCGCGGAGAGACGGCACCAGCAGAAGATCGACCTGCGAAAACACGCGCTCCATCTCCGCTGCCACCTTGCGTCGCATACGGTCCGCCTGCACAAAATCTACGGCTGAGAGAAAGCGCGACTGCCGGAAAGTATTCGGCCACGCATCGGGAACCTGCGCCTTCAACTCGGCCTCTTTGTGTGCGAGTGTGAGCTCTTCAAATGCAGCTGCGCCCTCGGCAAACAGAATCAGGTTGAGCGAGTCATAGGGCCAGTCGGGAATCGAAACTTCAACGGGTTCCATGCCTAGTCTCTTCACGATGTCCAAAGCAGCGCGATCCACATCCGTCGCGGGTTCTTCTTTCATCCAGGTAGGGAAGTAGCCGACCCGCAGCCCGGCGACCTTGGCATTCGCGTCGAAAGATAGGGTACTCGGCACACTGGCAACATCGCCGGGGTCCGGCCCAGAGATCGCGCTCAATACGAGAATTGTGTCCTCGACATATCGCGCCATCGGTCCCAGCTTGTCGAGCGACCAGCAAAGGGTCATCGCGCCCGTGCGGGCCACCCGCCCATACGTAGGCCGGAGGCCGGTGACGCCGCAGCGCATCGATGGGCTGACGATGCTGCCTCCGGTTTCGCTTCCGATCGCGAAGCCAACCAGTCCCGCCGCTGTCGACGCCCCGGGACCCGCACTGGAACCGGATGCGCCTTCCTCTAACAGCCAGGGATTCATAGTCTGCCCGCCGAACCAGATGTCGTTAAGCGCGAGGGCACCCAGGCTCAGCTTCGCGACCAGCACAGCGCCCGCTGCATTCAGGCGCTCAACAACAGCGCTGTTTTTCTTCGGAATGCGATCGCGGTATGGCTCTGCACCGTAGGTCGTAGGGATGCCCGCGGTGTCGAGAAGATCTTTTGCGCCCCAAGGAATCCCATGTAGAGGACCGCGATATCTTCCGGCCGCAATTTCTGCGTCCGCCTGGCGCGCTTGTTGGAGCGCGTGATCTCGCGTCAAGGTAATGACGCATTTCAACTGCGGATCAAATCGCTGCAGACGATCAAGGTAAATCTGCGTCAGACGTTCCGAGGTGATCTGCCGAGCTTGAATCCAGCGCGAAAGCTGCGCCACCGAGGCGTAAGCAATATCGGCATCATCCACGGGCAACGGCATGCGCGCGTTAGCACTGCGAATGTAGCTCTCTCCGCGGCCTGACCCACCCGGCACCATTCCCGGCAGCATCGGATTCCAAACCGTCGCCGGTGCCAGCCCCGCCTCAAGAGCAATCTTGCGCGGACCGGTTCTGCGCTCATACAGCGGCGCCATCGCCTCGCGCCAGTTGCCGGTGGCTTGGGCAATGTCCCCAGTAGACATCTCGATCTGTACCAACTTTTCTGCTTGGACAAAAGTCGCTGCCGTCACCTCTGGGCCGACGGGTTCCGAAGTGCCGAATGCCGGCGGCGCGCCTGGGGTCTGCTGAATCGCCGAGCCGACCGGTGTCTGCCCATCGACGTCAAGTGGGAATGCAGCGCCCAAGGCCCCAAGGGCGCAAGTCGAGAGGAAGTTTCTGCGTGTTTTGGTCATTTCTCTTCGTTTGAAGCTGCTTGATTTCGGAGATACGGTGAGGCTAGAAGCAATATACCCTGGGTCCGAGGCCGAGGCGTCCAGGAACCTCGGTTCTCATCGAATTGGCCAAATGCAACAGTGGTTTGTCCAAGAGAGCCTTGACCCGTAGAATCACTAGGAGCAGCATGCGGGGCAGGAGGATCGTTCGTGTCCCAGCCGCTGCCAACTACCGATGACTGAACACGCATCAGGTTCACCCAACGACCCGCAGCCGGTTTCGCCTGCGTGGAAAAGAATTGAGACGGCACGCCATCCCCAGCGGCCATACCCCATGGACTTTATCGAGCGGATCTTCACGGATTTCAGCGAGATTCACGGGGATCGCGCCTTTGGCGACGACGCCGCCGTGGCCTGCGGAATGGCAAAGCTCGGCGGCGACGAAGTGTTTGTCATCGCCAATCGTAAGGGAGGTAGTACCAAGGAGCGTGTAAAGCGCAACTTCGGCATGCCCAATCCCGAGGGCTATCGCAAGGCGCTCCGCGGCATGAAGATTGCAGAGAAATTCGGCCGCCCGATCATCAGCTTCATTGATCTGCCCGGCGCTTATCCCGGCCTCGGCGCGGAAGAACGCGGTCAGGCAGAGGCTATTGCGCGCAACATCCGAGAAATGGCGCGACTGCGTGTCCCCACCATTTCCATCATCAGCGGCGAAGGCGGATCGGGCGGCGCATTGGCGCTTGCTGTTACCGACCGTGTGTTGATACTCGAAAATGCGCTCTACTTCGTCATTACGCCGGAGTCCTGTGCCGCCATTATGTGGCGCGATGCCTCGCATAAGCAGCAGGCGGCTGAAGCGATGCGCATATCCGCACAGGAGGTCGCTGCTCTAGGGTGCGTAGACGAAATCATCTCAGAGCCGCCGGGCGGGGCGCACACCGATCATCCAGTAGGAGCAGGCTTGGTGGGATCTGCGATCCAGAAACACCTGGCTGAGCTGAAATCGATGTCTGTCGATGCCCTTGTTGCAGCCCGGCAAATGAAATTTCGTAATATCGCCCAGTGCTACACAGAAGGTTAGTGCGCGTGACGCTTCGAATACCCGTCGAGCGCGAAAGCTCGCACCTCCATCGCCGATCCTCGATGTCTCCTCGCCACGCGGATTCGCTTTGTCAAGGGAGCTCGCGATGAGTGCGCCCGCACGCGGCGGCAGGATGCGCGCCTATCTCGAATTCATCGCCGCCGTGCTCTATTTCTTCGTGGTGCGATCGTTCGCACGCAACGCGGCGATCGCCATCCGTCACGACGTATGGGCGCCGCTGGTGGAGCAATTCCTGGTCGTCGTCTTCCTCGTGCTGGGCTACGCTGCTTTCGGCTCGCTCTTCGATAGGCAGGTCGGATCCATTGCCGCACAAGGGCTGCCACTTCGTCCCGGCTGGACACGCGAGTTTGCCACCGGCATGACGATCGGCTGGGGTGCGGTTGTAGTTTGCGTTTTCGCTATGGTCATGATTGGCGGCATCGCCGTGGTCATCACCGCGCAGCCGTCGGCATGGGCGTGGCTACTGGCCGATGCAGCGTATTTCGCTCTCCTGGCGCTCGGCGAAGAAGTTGGATTTCGCGGGTACGGGTTTCAGCGCTTTGCAACTGTGGTGGGATCATCCAGCGCTACCTTTGGTTATGCGTTGTTCTACGCGATCGTCTATGCGCTTCTGCCTGGCGCTAACAATGCAAGCATCGCCGTTTCGGTAGTTTTCAGCTTTTTGCTCACCACGGCTTATCTGCGCACGCGTGCGCTTTGGGTCAGTTGGGGACTCAACTTTGCCTGGAAGGCTTCGCAAGCCCTCATCTTCGGGTTAACCGTAAGAGGTGTCAGCAGCCATTCATCCGTCATTGAGGGCAATCCGATGGGACCGTTTTGGCTCACGGGCGGCGGCTTCGGCATCGACGCCAGCTGGTTTGCCTGTTGTGTGCTGCTAATCGCGTTTCCAGTGGTTTATCGCGTTACCCGCGAGCTCGATTTCCGCTATAACGCGCCCGTCATCGTTCCTGGCGGAATTGCCGTCGACCTCGATGCGGCTGCGCGCCGACAGCACGAAGCTGCGATGGCCCCGTCCGCCGAACCTGCGACGCCCTCCCTTGTGCAGATTCTTCCAGCCTTGGCGCCACCCCCACCATCCCAGCCCGCATCACATTCTGCAGACCGGCCGGACGACTCTCACTGAATCGGCTCCGGCTCATCGGCCGCCGGGCCCAGTTCGAACCTTCGATTTGACCTTTTAGGTGGATTGGAACTACTGTTGGCTCATTGCCCCGCGCGGCCATGGGAGGACGCCCATGATCAGGCCCTTGCTCGCATCCCCGCCTTCGTCGGTCCATGCCTCGTTATTTGCTTACCTTTGCCGTCGCCGTGCTCTCTCGATGGCAGTCGCCTGCACGCTTCTGGCGACATGTCTTAGCGGCATCGCATTCGCGCAGGCAATCACCATCGACACCCATAACGGAGCGAATAAGGGAACGGGGACCGTTGATCGGCGCTTCGCGCAAATTCAGCCTACAAATGTTTTGCTGGACAAATCGCAATTGGACCCCAAAACCCGCCTTGAGCTGATCCGGGTGATGCAGTCGGAGCAGGGGTTTGCCATGCGCCCGTTCCCAATGGGTCATAGAGGCTTAACCTTGGAGGCGAACGGCAGGTTGACGCCTGCAGGCGAACCCTATCTTGACATGGTCACGGAATTCGGAATCTGCGCCAAGCCCGGCGACCTTGTGGTCCTGTCCGACGTTAAGTTTGATCGCAACAAAATCATCTTCGAGCTGAATGGCGGCCCTGACCTGAAACATCGCTTCCTCCGTCACATTCAACTAGGTGGCGGCGTTGGAGCGACTAGCCCAGTCGTTCAAGATGACGGCCAACAGGCCACTGGCGCCCGGCTTACCCTGGAATTCAAAGGCCGCATCCCAGAATTGACCGGTACACAGGTGAAAGCGCTCCTCGCGCCACTAATCTCCTTCGACGTCAAGACGCCTATCCAGGCATTCACCGACACGCTGCCGACCAAGCTGAAAGATGCAATTTTGAATCACGATGTCATGGTCGGGATGACAACCGACATGGTTGTCTTCGCTCTGGGGCAGCCCCAGCGCAAGGTGCGCGAGGTTGATGGGCAAATGCCATTCGAGGAATGGATCTACGGTGCACCACCCAAGCCCGTTCAGTTCGTTCGCATCAATGGCAATCGCGTCATCCGGGTTGAAATCGCCAAGGTGGGTGAGCCGATCGAGGTCTTCACCAAGGACGAGGTGGAAGGCTTGATGCGCACAGACGGTTCCCCGCTGGTCGCTGAACAGGCCACACGTACTGTGAAGATGGGAGACGTCGAGCGCAATCCCGACACGCAGTCACCGGCACCACCGCCTACGCTTACAGCCCCGGGAGAAACGCTCCCGGAGAACGCAGGGCAAAACCAGCCAGGCGCCATGAAGCCGGTGCAGTTCCCCACGCAGAAGCCGGATGACTATCCCGATGTGGAAGCCGCCCGGCGTGCCGATCAGCAGAAGGCGGCAGAGGCGGCCGCACAGGGCAACGATCAGAAGGATACAACCCAATCAGGCACTTCCAGACCTGCAAGTCCAGACTCCACTACCCCTCCGGCCACCTCGTCGGCCCCAACTGCTTCTCCCGGTAGCACTCCGCCGTCTGATACCACCCAGCCTCACTGAATCCTGATGTAAACTGAAGGCAGCGAGTCCGGCTGCCTCCCGCAAACAATTTCGAGCTGGGGTGAGTTAATCGACCGCGTCGTTGAAGCCGCGCGCAGCATCTTCGCGCGTGTGTGCAGAGACAATCTTCAAAGGAGAAACACCCGACCCATGGCCAAAATAGCCAAAACAGGTGATCGTAAGAAAGCAATGGACACGACGAAGTCCACCGACTGCCCGAAGTGCAGCAAACCGACGCGTATCGTCAAGCGCGTGAAGGACCGCGAGCGCGGTGTCCCTGGCGGAGTTTATATCTCCTGCTCAGCATGCGACTTCTACGAAAAGCTTTAAGTATTAAATCAAGTCTCAGTAAGTGAAAAGTCCGGCGTCGAGCCGGACTTTTCACCATTAGCTACAAAACTCGGCAACATTCCTATTTACTTTTGTTCCGCAGATGGTTTGTGACGCTCAGATTTGGACTACTTCCGCCATTTCTCCGAGAATCGATATAGCCGCCTTCACCGGGTCAACTGCCTGCGTGATCGGCCTTCCCACTACCAGGAAGCTGGCGCCACGCCGAAGCGCGTCCGCCGGACCGGCTACTCGCTTCTGATCCCCAATTGCCGCCCCGGCGGGTCGAATCCCCGGAATCACCAGAATGCCCTCCGGCCCAGTCAAGGTGCGAATCAACTCAACCTCCTGCGATGAGCACACAAACCCGCGAATTCCAGACTCCAGCCCCATCTTCGCCAGCATCCGAACCTGGTCCGAGGGCGCCCGTTCCATCCCAACCGCATGCAGTTCGGCCGCGTCCATGCTGGTCAGGACGGTGACGGCAAGCAGTTCCGGTGGATGTGCAAATCCCGCGAGCGCATCCTTTGCCGCAGTCAGCATTGCTGGTCCGCCCCCCGCGTGCACCGTCAGCATTCGCACTCCCAACCCCGCAGCCGAGCGAACCGCTCCAGCGACAGTATTGGGAATGTCGTGTAGTTTAAGATCGAGAAAGACGTTATTGTCCCGGGCGATAATCGGTTCCAACACCGCCGGGCCCTCCGCAACAAACAGCTCCAGACCCACTTTGAACCAGGTGCAGGTGCCTTCGAGTTCTGCCACAAGGCGCATCGCTGACTTAGCGTCGGGAACATCGAGCGCGACGATGAGCCGTTGGCGGGATAGTTCAAGCGAATTTGGCTTTGGTGCCTCCGCAGGTTCCATTGAAAGGATGGTTTCCTGTCTGCTCATACCTTTATCGTAGCCCAGTTTTCGGTTATCTGAGGCTGAAACCGCGTCACTCAATAGATCCAATTCGAAAGAGACGTGACGATGCCACTCAAGGGTGGGAGCACTTTACTGAGCCTTCGGCGGCTTCTGAATCGAATTCAATTGTCCCACGTGCTCGAAGCAAACCCGGTTGTGCGTGTTATCAATCGTTTCATCGAAATGCGAGAGAAAATCCTCTCCGATAAGACCTCGAACCGCATATCGAGCGGCATCCATTGCTTTCATATCGAATGTTAGGACGTAGAGACCGTCAACTTTGACGTTCTCACCAACCCGCACCGAATCGACAAGCGCATACTTCCCACCTTGCCCCTGAAGACTCAGCCCGACGAGTCTCGCCTTTGAACTGGTCTGCAAGTGCAGTTCCGAAGCAAGCGATTCGTCGATCACGGTGACCTGGCTTCCAGTGTCTAAAAGGAAAGCGTAGGGCCCGGCATTGTTAATGTAGGCCTGCAGTATGACCTGGTGCCGATTAGAAGTGGAACGAGAAGACTGCACCGCAAGATTTGCCGAGCAGGGGGATTCAGAATTGAGAATCGTAGCGCCTATAAAGATCGTCGCGGTCAGTAATGCTCGTATCATTCCTCTAATCGCTCTCCCGCGCAATGCAGGTGTTTGTCTCTGATGTACCCACTGGCCGCAAGTGTTGTTCGGAAGGTGACAGATTCTGGTTGGTCCGCAGGCAAGAGTGACGAAAGAAGGGTCCGAGCGATTCCAATCGGGTTGAGTACACAATTGCTTCTCGCGGTCTATCTGAGCAGCGTCGAATGGTGGTAAACCGGCACCGGACGCTGATGTCGCGTGCGTCGGTAGCCAGGGACGAATCGCGATCGTGCTCAGGCGTGGTTCAGGCTTAGAGTCAAAGCTATTGGCTCTGCTGTTAATCTCGCTTCAACAACTCGTTGACCCGCGCCATTACCTCGAACGCATCCGCCACATAAACTACGTCCGCTTTGCCGCGCGTCCAGCCACAGTTTGGATCGAGCGAAATGGCCCTGCGCTCGGTAATGAACCGCCAGCCCACGACGTGCGGTTCCTCGCCATGGCAGCAGGTCGAAAGGCCCTTGGCGTGCCGCGGTGTCGAGCCCGTTTGCCCCACCTGGTTCATGTGGGTCAAGAAGGGAAGCACCGGCTGCCCGTCGCCGCCCTGGTCGACAAGCGATTTGGAACTCCCCAGGGAGGCCCCGCTCTTGTGCAGAAATCCAAGAATCAAGTCCCCGGCATCCGCGGCGCGGGTGCGTCCATCAGGCTGCTTTTTAGTCCACCCCGCCCCGGCGACGAACAGCATTGCCGCCTCCGGTCGAATCGTCTGCGCATTCAGCGCAGGGACGCGCATTCCGGTCACGGTCGTGCGCAAGGCAGGCAACTCCACTGCTACACGCTCTACTAGAACCTCGCTGGACACGCCCGTAAATGGCGTATATATTCCTGCCTCAAGCAGAAGAAACCACGGTCGCGCCGTGCGAGTGATTACTGCTTCGATGCGTTGCCGATAGAACCAGCGCGATACCTCAATGCCAACTTCGCCGGCGACGGATGTGACATGTGTATCCACACATCCGCTCAGGCGATGCGCCACGCCCGCTGCGACGCGTGCAAACCGGGAACTGCCCGGTGCCAGAACGATTGTGGGTTGTATAGCTTTGCAGAGCGCCTCGCATGCGGAAGCATCGCTGGCATAACTGGCCTGTGCAAATGCCTGACCCGAGACGCCCAGCACGCGGGCCCCCGTGCCTGCAATCGAACTCGCAGCCGACTCCGCATCCCCTGCGACAATGCCGATCGCAAGAGAAGCGCCGAGCCGCGCAGCCAGCTCTTTACCCGCCGTTACTACTTCGAGCGAAGTCTTCGTCATGACAGGTCCGGTTTCCTCCGCATGTGTCAAGACAAGAATCGATTCGGCCATCACTGTGCTCCCATCCACTCGACGAGTTCCTGCGCAATAGCGTAGGTGTCCTTATCCTTTACCACGCGCGTCTGTCGTAGCTGGCTCGGGATGCTCACGGAAACATACTGCACGCTATTCTCCGCAAGCGACGCCGGCTTCGCCTTCTGCAGAGCTGGCATCACCGTGCGCATGTTCACCATGCCGATCTGCGGATTGTTGCGCGGCTCCGGCAGATTGCCAGTTGCCCATCCAAAGACCGCGGGAGCACCCGCGCAAACTGACACCTGGTGCTTTCCCCCTTCCACGCGCTCTAGTACTTCGAACGCTCCGTCTTCGCGGAACTCAATCTGGTCTACGCCCATGAACTGATCCATAATCCCCAGGCGCTCGCCCACAAGTTGAAGTGTTGCGCCCGCGCCGCGCGCCGCCGATTCCCATCCACCAAAAACAAGGAGCTTCGACTTTTCGAGGTTCGGAATCGTTTCGATTGCCTCGGCCAGGGCAGTCGCTGTCGCATGCGCATCGGCAAACCCATTCGCGGGTGCGTCAATCACAACCAGCTCGAAGCCGACTTTCTGCGCGATCGTCATCATTACCTGTTGGAGCTTCGCCTTCGGTCCGAGCGACACGAGCCAGATCTTGCTGCCCGAATTCTTCGCCACCAGGTTCGCCGCCTCGTAGAGCGCACTCGCCGCCCAGGGATCAAGCACTGCCGGCAGCATCATTTCGTTTTTGAGCCCCGGACCTTTCGGTCCCATCACTGGCTCCAACGTCTGCAGCGGGTCCGGCACAATACCCGCGCAGACGACAATTTGTAATTGCATAGTTTCTAGCTCCTGGCTTTTGTTTCTCGCTCGGCCTTCATTGTGCGGGAAAGTGACGGGTATGGGCTTCTAATCGCGGCCCTTCAGTTCTCCGCCGAATGCAATCCTCCCGCTCCTGCGCGAAAGTCGATATTGGTCAGCCCATTGGTATCGGCTTGGGAGCAGTTCCACAGGCATGCGCCACAGTGCACACACTTTTCGCGCTCGAAAAGAGGAACGCCGTCCTCTCCCCCCGTTAGCGCCTGTCCTGAGCACATCGCGATGCATGTCTTGTCGTCACAATGGATGCAGAGGCCTGCGTCGCGAAAGACCACGTGGTCGGCGAATCCGGGCATTGCCTGCACTTTGCCTCCCATTAAGAGCGCGTCCTGATGCGATACAAGCAGTTTGCCGTCGAATTCGATCTCCGGCCAGCCGCGAGCCGACATGAGTGCATCATGCAGCGGGCGACCATCTTCCACCGCCAGAATGGCGGCTTCGCGCCGCTTCAGCTCTTTAAGCGAGCCCACTACCCGCTTCTTGATCTGCTTGTGCGCGGGCGGAATCCCTGCTGCAAGGGACAGTCTGCCGCCCGTAAGCCCGGCAAGCGCCATGCCCAGGAATCCCGAGATAAACCCGCGATGGAATCCATTGCGCGCATTCATCGCTCCCAACGCATTGCGCTCGATCCAACTGACACGCCGCCGCAACTCATAGGTGGAGGAAAGATCCTGCCGCGTAAAGCTGCGGCCGCTATGGAGCAGCTCAATTACCGCTTCGCCCAGCTGAACGCCGGTCGTCCAGGCCTCATCCACTCCCGAGCCCGCAAGCATGTTAGTTGAGCCTGATCCTTCTCCGATACGCGCGTAACCATCGCCCACCAGGAACGGCTCGCCGTGCATGCCTGATTCATCCAGCGACTTCGCGCCCCATGAGCGCAGCGTACCGTCTTTCAAATGACGCCACAGCGCCGGGTGCTGAATGAAGTGTTGCAGATAGCGATACGCGGTGCGGCCGGGATCTCCCAGCCACGACGGGACAAAGATGCCAACCGATGCCAGCCGTTCCGGATGCACATACATAAACCCGAATATTTCCGGCTCGGGAAATCCGAACGTGTGCCACACAGTGCCGGCTTCGAGCGTTGTTTCCTGGGCCAACTCAATTACGAACTTCATGCCGATTGCCCACTCGCGTTTGTCATGCCCGGGGGGCATTCCAACGCGTTGGTCAATCGCCCTTCCCACTTGACCGAACGGCCCGTCTCCGACGACTGTCAAGCTGGCTCGCACATCCATGCCGGCTACAAATCCCGCTCCTGGCGCGCCCTGTCTGTCCACACCCTGGTCGGTCAGTCGGATCCCGGCAACTTTCTCGCCGTTCCGCTCTGCGTTCTCTTGAAAGAGCGGTTCACTCACCGGCATCGCCGGCCAGATCTGTACGAGGCCCGATGCCATCAGTTGCGCTCCCACCCACTGGTTGAACTGGCCAATCGACATTACCAAGCCGCCTCCTTTTTGGAGGAATTGAGGCGTCCAGGGCAGATGAAAAGCATCGTCCCGCACCCCGAGCGTCGCACTCAGGGCACGCAACACGCGATCTCCCATTCGAAGCAGGAGCGGGCGACGACTTGCGCCAATCGGATCGAGCAGATAGAGAATACGCTCCCGTGTCACCGGCGCAGCCATCGGGATGTCTGCAGGGTTCAACTCCGGAAAACTTTCGCGGATGCCACGTGCTGCTGTGACTACCCCGCTAACACCCGAGGCGATATCGTCGGCGCGTTCGTAGCACAACACCTGCAGCGGAAGCCCCGGCGCAACTCTGCTCTCAAACGCAGGATCTGCAGGATTCTGATTCCAGGCGCGGGTCAATGTGGTCAGAAATCCACCCATTGCCGGCCCAAACCCAACGCATGCGATATCGGCTTCCATCGCCTGGCGCTCGACCGGTGGCGCATTAGTCTCGCTGATTTTCCCGTCACTGTTCATGCGGGATAGTCCAGTGCTTCCGGAATCATTACTTTGCTAACCGTTTCGGCAGCGCGATCCTTTGCCAGCCGTGAACCGCTCAAACAACTGCAGAGGTTGTTCTGCAGACGGAGAAATTCGTTGGACCCCGCACAACTCGCGCAAGGGCCTGCCTTCAACGGATGAGCCCCATCTACGCTCACCACGTCCATCGCCATCGCGGCAATGCCCGGCATGGTCTCCTCAAGCTCATCCAGTTCGGCAGTCGAGAAGCATGAGCTGCAACCTCGCTTGTCCCACATCGGATGTTTGTTGTATCCGAATACGAGCTCCGCGCAGATGCGCGACACCTCGCCCGCCGCCTGCGCTGCCTGCACGTGGCAAAGATCGCTTAGAAATCGCAAGGTGCCAGCCAGCCCATCAGCATCCGTCGCATCGGCGGCACCGCGTTGCTCCAGTTCCATCACATCGAGAATCTGATGCCGTGACGCCAGCAGCCAGCAGAGCGCATCGGCCAGAGGGAACGTTACACCCTGCCGCTGTCCGTGATACAGCTTGTTGCCTTCGGCGTCGGTGGCTTTCTGCAGGTGCTCAAGCGTCCACAGCCACATCTGCATCGCCGAAGCTAGTGTGCAAGCGCCTGTACCGGGATGCGTTGCTGCGATTTGCCGCATTTCGTCAACCCACGCGTGCATTTCAGCCAGAAAAACCTTGGAAGTCATAGTTATAGTCAGGTGCCGCCTTTGCACGGCCTCGGGTCCCTCGTAGGTCGCCTCAAGCTGCGCATCCATCCACTTGCAGGCCAGGAATCCTGGGCAGTCCTCGGTGATGCCGTATCCGCCCATCAGGCTTACTGCCTCGCGCATCATGTTGGCGCCGTGGCCGGTGTTCCATAGCTTCGTCGCGGGGCACAGCACATTCGCTTCAGCATCCTTCAACACAAACTGCACCAGAGGATCGGCCGCAAGTTCTTCCTGTTGCGGATTGTTGGCGTGCGTCGTGTCGCCCCGCAGAAGATCACCCGTGCGAGTCTTCATCAATTCGATGGCTCGCTGTTCGCTTTCCATCAGTGCTTTTGACGCAGCCCTGCCGCTCGCAATCCCACGCGCCGCAAGGATCGCCGTCTTCTGCTTTTCGATTGGATCGAGTTCGTCAAAGAGCCGCGCCGATGCAAAGCCCAAAGAAGCAGCAGCCTCGCCGGTGGCCCACACATCCACGAGCCTGTGCAGCGCATCTTCCCGCAACTGGATGCCTTGTTCGTAGCGCAACGTTCCTGGCTTTGCGCCTTCCGCGCCGCGGAATCGTCCGCGTTGATAGCGGATCACCGGTTCAACTGCCGACAGTAGCTTGGCCGCAGTCATTAGTCCTACAGTGACGCGCGTCCGCCGGAAGACCGCCTCGATTACTTCGCTGTGGTTGAAATTGGGAACAATCACTCCATTTTTCACTGTGTACCCGCCGACGATGCGGCTGGCCGGAACTTTGAGATTGAAGATGGGGTCGCCCGTCGACGACAACTGGTGCACCAGTTTTTTCGTAGGCGTGCCGGGGTCGAATATGCCTTCGTCGGTTTCCTCCAGGATCACCACACAACTACCCTTGATCTGAGGGTCGTCCGAGGCTACTGCGGCAGTCACAAAATTCGCAAACGCAATGTTCGTGATGAAACGGCCGCGCTTCTCCACTTGTAGCCATGGCTCTTCGCTGTGCCGCCATCCCGCCACGCGCACCTTCCCGCTCAACATCCCGGTGTCCACGCCCACGTAAGGGATCGGCTCGGTCAGAACAAAGGCACCGCGCCATGGCTTGCGATCATCACCCGGCTGCGGTGGAGCGGACAGGCTCATATAGTGCGCGCCCTGTTCCAACGTCCCGCGCTCATGAATCGGCGCCAGCGCCAGAAATCCCGCAAGGCTCGCCGTAGCCGCGCCGCCATCTACCCACGCCAGTTCGAACGCCGCGAGTGCGAGCGCAAGGTTTTTTGGACCGGCAATGAATCCGCCCTCATCCGGTTCCATGAATGCGCCCGTAATTCCGGCACGATCAAAGGCCTCCATCATTGCCTGTTTCGCCGGAGTCCACTCGTGGCTGTTTCGCTCGCCAGCCGCCACCATGTGCGCCACGGTGACGCGCGCCACCGTGCGGGCCGACTGCACCAGCATCTGCAGGTCATATCGATCGGCAAACCGCCATTGAATCTGACGAACCGGATCGCCAGGAAGGGTCAGCATGATTGGAGACGCGGTTGTCGCAGACGTGGCCATAAAAGGCACCTCACACAGCGGCATCATTGTCCCGAAAATCACATACCCCGGCATGTGACTCGCATCACGACGAGAGTGAGCTTGTTCGCCGTGCGCAAAAGTAATGGTGTCGATATCGAAAGAATGGGGAATTCCTTCCTTGAACAACTCTTAGTGTTTAGAGTCAAGTGGCTCTCGTCACAACCAGAAGGAACGATTGACGCAACTTAGTTCCCCCAATTGTGACAACTATCACTGCCAGCCGAGATGCAAAAGGCGTCTTCTCAGAAGTGCAATCCCCGCCAAAGGTTTCGTGCAAGCGGAAACCCCGCTGCGGGGAGACCGTGCGCGGGAACTTGATTGCCCACTCCGTGTAGAGGAAAGACGGCCGCATGACCAAAGCCGCACGTTTCGCCGCGTTCTTCATTGCAATTGTTGCTGGTCCAGTTGAGAAGCTATCCACTTTCTTGAGGCTCGCTCGACATCACCGAGAAGTCACATTCGGCCTTCTCGCACTCGCGATATTCCTGTCGCCCCTCTATCTCAATGCGCAAGCGGATTGCCTCGCCTGCCATGGCGACAAGTCCATGCAGGATGCCTCGGGCAATAGCATCTCGGTCGATGGCGATAAGTTTCACGCCAGCATCCACGGCAGTCTGCAATGTAGCAACTGCCACGCCGACATCAAGGAATACCCCCACCCCGACGACGTCGCCAAGGTTGATTGCAAGTCCTGCCACGCCGAGGAAGCTTCAAAGCTCGCCAATAGCGTGCACTCGTCTTCAAAAGAGCATCCCTGCACAAGTTGTCACGGCAATGCCCACGAGATATTCCCCAAGACGGACGCACGGTCTGCAGTTTACCCGCTCAATGTTCCGAAAACCTGCGGCCAGTGCCATAGTGACGGAGCCATGGCTACGAAAAAGGGCCTGCCAAGTGTTTACACGCACTACATGGATTCAATCCACGGCTTCGCGCTCAGCAAGGAGGGGCTGCTGGTCGCAGCAAATTGCCAGAGTTGCCATGGATCGCACGGAATTCTGAGTCACAAGGACCCGGCCAGCCCAACCTACAAGGCGAATATTCCCAAGACCTGCGGCACCTGCCACGCCAAGATCAACGACGACTACCAGGCTGGTGCACATGGACACGCAGTGGCCTCAGGAAATCTGAAGGCTCCTGTTTGCACGGATTGTCACACGGCACATGCGATCCTGCAGCCCACGGAATCCGAATTCCGCATGCAGTCAACGCCGATTTGCGGCTCCTGTCATAAGGAAAAACTCTCCACCTATCGCGATACGTTCCATTCGCAACTCGGCTCCCTCGGTGGCTATGTGGAGACGGCACGGTGCTGGGATTGCCACGGAGCACACGAGATTTACCCGGCATCCGATCCGCGCTCGCCGATCAACAAGGCCAACCTGGTCAAAACCTGCGGCCGATGCCATGCCGGCGCGAACCTGAGCTTCGTCCAATACCAGCCACACGCCAACGCTCACGATCGCCACCTGAATCCGGCTCTGTACTATGTACGCCTGTTCATGAACCTGTTGCTCGCGAGCGTCCTGACGTTCTTTTTGATTCATACGATTTTGTGGCTGATTCGTTCCCGATTCGACCAGGTCAGGAGAAAGTCGGCAAATGGAGGGAAAGATGCCTGAGCTGGAACAAGCACCCATCGCAACTGAAGCGCCGAAGGAAGTGAGCGGCCGCTTCTTCAACCGATTCACTCGCGAACAGCGCTATCTCCACGCTGTTTTGTTCTCCACGTTTCTCGGCCTCGCAGGTACAGGATTGCCTTTGCGCTTCAGCGAAAGCATCTGGGCGCGCGGCCTTGCAGGCGCTGTCGGCGGCTTTGGAGCCATCCTCTTCTTTCACAAATTCTGTGCCCTGGTGCTGACCATAGCGTTCCTGCTTCACGTGAAGGAAGTCTTTACCCGTGGTCTAGTTCGTCGCGAAAAGGGAATCTTCTGGGGTGCTACTTCGATGGTGGCCAACTGGAAAGATGCGAAAGACATGTTCAACCATATGCGCTGGATGCTCGGCCTCGGCCCCAAGCCGCAGTTTGAGCGCTACGCCTACTGGGAGAAATTCGATTATTGGGCCGTGTTCTGGGGAATGATCGTGATCGGCTTTTCCGGTTACGCGATGTGGTTCGCGCCATTCTTTGCACGATTTCTTCCGGGCTGGGCGCTTAATGCAGCTCTCGTCATTCATAGCGAAGAGGGCTTGCTCGCGATTCTCTTCATCTTTTCGATTCACTTCGTCAACACACACCTTCGCCCCGACAGCTTTCCAATGGACATGGTGATCTTTACAGGCGTCGAGAGCGAAGAAGAGTTTAAGCACAAGCGGCCGCAGGAATACGCCCGCATGGTCCGCGAAGGCAAGTTCGAGCAGCGCCTGGGCACCGCACCGGCGAGGTGGTTCGTCAACGGTGCTCGCGTCGTAGGCTTCACCGCCATCTTCATCGGTCTGACGCTCCTGGTGCTGACACTGACGGCATATTTTCGTTGAGTGCGTAGGTACAGGACCGCTTCTATCAGGGCATGAGTCGTGCCCTGATAGAAACCTCTCGTATGCGAAACAAGTCCCTGGACGATGGCTGAAGCCTCACCGATCTGCCTCGGATTCCTTGACCGTTGCGCAATTCATTTTCACGTCATCGTCGTTCTCTCTTCCCGCGACCTGTGACTCCTATCACGGCATACAAATTCGCAAAAGCGTCTCCTCATTGCGTGAAAGCTTCCAGCAGAATCCTGCTCTGTACGTTCGCATTCTTTCTGCTGGGCTCGGCCCTCCCCACTCGCGCCCAACACAAGGTGAAAGACGAAGACTGTCTCACCTGCCACGGTGACTCTACCCTAACCACGGACGCGAACGGCAAGTCGGTGTCGCTCTTCATCGACGGGAAGAAGCTGAAACATTCCATCCACGGTTCCATGAAGTTGGCCTGCGTAGACTGCCACAAGGACGTTAAGAGCCTGGCGCACGAGACGACGCCCCAGAAAGTTCTTTGCACCGGCTGCCATTCTGATGCGAAAGACGCCTATGCGCACAGCATGCACGCGAAGGTCACAGTTGCCGGCAAGACAGCCGCCAATTGCCAGGACTGTCACGGTAATGCACACGAGGTGCTGGCCGGCGGAGATCCCAATTCTCCCGTCAATCACGCCAACATTCCGTATACCTGCGGCCGCTGTCACGGCCAGAAATTCCTGATGGAATCCAACGGCCAGAGCACGCAACCCTTCCTCTCATACCAGGAGAGTGTGCACGGGCGTGCAACTGAGAAAGGCTCGACCCAGGCAGCTGTTTGCACTGACTGCCATGGCGCGCACGCTATTAGTCCTGCGAACGACTCCAGATCCCCGATCTCGAAATTCAACGTCCCGGCCACCTGCGGCAAGTGCCACGCTGAGATTACGCAGACCTTCAATCAGAGTATTCACGGCCAGGCTATTGCACGCGGTAACAACCAATCTCCGGTCTGCACTGACTGCCACGGAATCCATTCCATCAAAGCGCACACCGATCCCAATTCGCCCGTATCCGAGCAGAATTTGTCGCGCGATACGTGCGCGCGATGTCACGAGGGTGTCCGACTCTCCAGCGAATTCGGTGTCCCGGGCAATCGCGTCTCTACATACATGGATAGCTATCATGGGCTGGCGGCCGAAGGTGGTTCCGTTGTTGCCGCTAATTGCTCGAGCTGCCACGGCGTGCATAATATTCTTCCCTCCAGCGATCCAGATTCCACTATCAATCGCGCCAACCTTGATGCCACCTGCGGCAAGTGCCACAAGGGCGTGACGCAGAAGTTCACGCTGACGCCGGTCCACATGGCAGACGGCGTTCATCCCAAAGATGTCGGCTCCGTCATTGTGCGATGGGTCCGGATCCTCTACATCCTCCTTATCCTCGGCGTGATCGGCGCCATGTTCCTGCACAACTTCATCATGTGGCGCAGCAAGGCTGCGGCGCACCGTCGCATGCAGAACCCAATGATGCAGCGCATGACCACCAACCAGCGTTGGCAGCATCTAGTTCTGCTCACGAGCTTTATCGTTCTTGTTATTACAGGCTTCGCGCTCAAATTCCCTGATTCCTGGTTTGCAGAACTGCTCGGCATGGGCGAACACGTGCGCAGCATCGTTCATCGCATCGCCGGCGTTGTGCTGATCGCCGCAGGCTTCTATCACGTCTTCTATCTCTCCATTGCGCAGGAAGGCCGCCGTCTTCTCCGCGACATTGCGCCGCGCCCGAAAGACGGCATGGATGCGTTCGGTGCCATGCGTTACTACCTCGGGCTTAGCAAAACTAAACCGCAATTCGGCCGCTTCACCTACGGTGAAAAAGCGGAGTACTGGGCGCTTGTCTGGGGAACCGGCCTGATGGGGCTCACCGGCGTGATGATGTGGGCCAAGGTGTGGGTCGGCAACCTGCTCGCACGCTGGTGGGTAGATGTCGCCACCGCCGTGCACTTTTACGAAGCGATTCTAGCCACTCTGGCGATCGTGGTCTGGCACTTCTATCAAGTCTTCTTTGATCCTGATGTCTATCCGATGAACTGGGCATGGTGGGATGGCAAGATGCCGGTCGAGCACTATCGCGAGGAACACGCACTCGACACGGAATCCTTGCGTGACGCTGATTCTGCCGAAGCATCGGGACAGGAAGGCTCAAACACTCCAAGAAACTAGTTCCGGATCATCGCTTTGGCTGGGATGTGTCGTCGCCGTCGCGAATTGTCGATTCAACCGCGAACTTGTGGTAGCTCCGAAACTCGATCTGGTTCACGTAAAGGTGCGAACTGTCTTTCATGCGGACTTCGGAGTTGCTTGGCAGGCTATACATTTTCCCGGCGATAAGCACTGGCTTGTAATCTACTAAGACCGTCGCCATCTTGATAGGGAAGTCAATCGGCAGTTCAAGTTCCGACGTGATCCGCACCACCTGCAACGTCCCGCTGTCAACGAAAAGGCGTCCATTGTTTGCGACCATGATCTTCTGGTCTGTGTCCTTGTGAATCACGATCGTTCCATTCTGGCTCGGAACGCGAAACTTGAATACGTAGACACGCCGGCCATTTGCGCTGGCCATCTTATCCCACGAAAACGTCGCGTGCGACCGCGAGTCAAACAAGTTGCGCAACGCGCTGCCGAACTCGCCCGCGCTGATGGCGCCTCCAAATTGCATGTGGTTCTGCCCGACGGCCTTCTTGCCGTTCACGGCGACCACTTCGTAGTGTTCCATCTGATCGAAAAATGTCAGCCGCTCCTCGATCAGGTCGTTTACGTCGCCCGCGCCGTGCGCCGTCCCCGCTAATCCCGATTCGCCCAGCGAGGAATGCGCTCCACCGAAGGAGGTGCCGAAATCGACATCGTAAGCTACTTCGCGATGGGTAATCTGGGTGCAGATAAAATCCGGGAGACTTTCGGTGTACTGGAGCGCCGAAGCGCGCACAGCTTCGAGTACCCGGTTTTGATCAGGGGTTAACTCAGCATCCTCGGCCACACCCCCCCACGTGATAGACAGCACCGCCAAAACCGCAATGACCTTGAAGAGCTTCAACATGGCTGCCTTCCGAATCCCCGGAACGGTGCAATGATAACGCCTCACAGACCCTCGCTCATGGGGGACCTGTGCCGTGGCTAGGTCTACATTTTCTCTTTGCTCCCCGCTTCCCCTTGCATCTCACACTTATATGTCGGAAGAAGGCACCGAGTTACCTGTTACGTCATCGGAGGAACCGACGTGGGCCCCTGAGGCTTACGAATGCTACCAAGGGGTCGTTCGGGGACTGTTGCAGGCCAACGTTCCGTTTGCGGTCAGCGGAGGTTTTGCATTCCATCACCATACCGGCATCTGGCGAACTACCAAGGATCTCGACCTAGTTACGCCGCCTGACGCCGTGCCTCGCGCCTTCGAGGTACTCGCGCGAGAAGGTTTCGAGACCTATATCCAGGATCCAGTCTGGTTGGGCAAGGCGCGCAGCGGCGATTATTTTGTAGATCTCATCACCGGAGTCGGCAACGCAACTCTCACGGTTGAGCAGGCATGGATCGATCGCGCACAGGAAGACGAAGTCCTTGGCATCCGCTGCAAGGTCCTTTCCTCCGAAGAAATGATCGCCTCCAAACTCTTTGTTACCCGCCGCGAGCGATTCGACGGTGCCGACATCGCGCATTTGCTTAGCGCGCGCGCTCGCACCCTCGATTGGGTCCGACTGCGAAAGCTTACGGAGCCGCACTGGCAAATGCTTTATTGGCAGCTTGTTCTATTCGCATACATCTACACGGCCCGTGCGATTGATATCCCGGGATCGGTGTGGAGCGAACTCAGCGAGCGATTTCAGAGAGCAGTCGCCACGCCACAGGCAGATAAACCCTTCCGTGGAACGCTCATCGATCCAAAAATGTTTGCGATTGATGTCAACGAGTGGGGTGAACGCGATCTCTACCGTGAATTTTGCAGCAGCTACCTGCATCCACTACATGGGATCAACACGACCAGGAGCAAGGAATGAGGCTGGCAGCAGTAGCCGACATTCATCTCATCGCCGAAAACCACGAGCGCGACGTCCGTCAATTCTCTCCAGTTAACGATTTGGCCGACGTGCTTGTCATCGCAGGCGATTTCACCAATCATGGCATCCCCGAAGAGATGCGTGCAGTGCTGGACGTGCTTGAGCATATACGTATTCCGATTATTGCGGTCCTCGGCAATCACGATCACGAAAGCGGCCACCAGGACGAGCTGGCTGGCGTTCTGCGCGTCGCTGGAGTCCATCTGCTCGATGGCCACTGCCATGAGATCGACGGCATCGGGTTCGCCGGCACCAAGGGCTTCTGCGGCGGCTTCGCTCCTTATGAACTTATGCCGTTCGGAGAGCAGGGAATCAAGACCTTCGTCGAAATCGCAGAACGCGAAGCGGTCAAGCTCGACTACGGCCTTGCGCAGATACAGGCGCAAAAAAAAGTGGCGATCACCCACTACGCGCCTATCAAGGAAACCATCGTCGGCGAACCCGAACCTATATTTCCATTTCTAGGTAGTTCGCGCCTTGAGCGCGCTCTGGAAGCACACAAGCCGGTGCTCGCGCTGCACGGACATGCCCACAAAGGTACCTTCGCGGCTGAAACCAAATCGGGCGTCCACGTTTGCAACGTCGCGCTACCCATCCTCCGCAGGCGAGGCCAAGAGCGCCCCTTCGCAATCTTCGACCTTTAACGGCTTTCGGTTTCGGCGACGGGTGGCGAGCGAAGGAGATGCGATCAGTCGCGCGATGCAATCGGACCCTGGAAATCCGCTCCACGTGGGCGGTTCGTCCGCTCAGTCGCGCCATGTCGATTTCATCCAGCGGCATCTGCTCGTAGTGCTGCCGAACCAGATTGGTCAGAGTGCTGCTGTTCATCATGTAATTCTGGATCGGCCAGCAGCGCCGCGTCTCACACTCGCCAGTCGTCGGGACGCCAGCTCTTGATGCGCTCCTTGATCTGTTTGCGACTTAGATTGTGTTCGAGCGCCTGCTTGGCCAGGTCGACCACCTCGTCATCGGCAGCAAAGCGCAACCCGATCAACTGGTCCTCGCTGAGCCGGTAGATCTCTGTACGCCACGCCTGCGGGGCGAGCGCCTGCAACCGCAAGCGTTCTTCTAGGCGTATGACGCGATCCTGCACCTTCAAGGGATATGCGCGCAGCCTGAAGAGCAGGACGATCGCAGAAAGCGATAGCACCAGGTACCAGCCGGAGGATAGGCTCGGCTGTCGGTGGAGGTGGAATCCGGCATACACGAGGTTGAGCAGGTAAAGAGCGACGAGGAAGAAGTGATACAGCGGATCGAAACGGCCGTGATTGCTTAGGCTTTGGGGCTTACTCATGCGTGGCAACGACTTCCTTCAGGACGGGATGGGCTGTTGCGGCCGAGGAAATCCCCCCTTTACCGCTCACTTCAGCGGCGCTGTGGACCTGAACACTGGCGCTGAGGGGATTCTCTGCGGGTTCAGCGGGATATGTCAACGCGATCAAGCCCTCCGGCATCAGTTTTTGCGTGCCTTTCGGAATCATGTGATAGCGCCCGCGAACCACGTAATCCAGAAAAAGGCCCCCCGCAAGATAGGGATTCAGAATCGCGATGGGCACGGCATATGCGGTAGTGATCAGCGATTCTGAGATGCTCTTGTTAGCGTGGCTCAAGCGACGATTTCCAGGCACCTGCGGAATTTCAAAAATCTCCAGGTGAATCTCCGGATGTTTATGGGAATAGCGTTCCAGCTTATAGGCGATCTGCTTCGGCGTTGTCATCCCTGCGTCGGGAAAGATGCCGCGCCCGAATGCGTGCGGAAAATATTGGTTCAACACACCGCGCGAGAAATCTGAACAATTGTTAAACAGCAATTGAAAATGCGACTTATTCTTTTTGTCGTTCATGCGTGCAATGAACTCGTCATCCTGAGCTTCGGTTGTATCAAACCGGAACGCATACATGCGTCTCTCGTAAGCCAAACCGATCAGCTCTGTCCAGCCGCCGTGCCAGAAACCTCCCTTCGGGACTTTTTCCCCGAGGCCCAAAAGATGCGCCTCATGGTATTCGTCCCGGAGCCGATTCACGGTAGCCCGGTTAACCCGCGCCGGCGCGTCGGCAATGTCGTCCACGGAGTACAGGTAGGGAATCAAAGGAATTGCCACCCAGTCGTAATCGCTCACGTCGCTGTAACGCGAGATTACGGAGCCCATCTCCCCAGGTTCGCAACGGCGAAGTTTTGTCGGTGTCTCCGCGCAAATATGTGCGAAGTAGAGTGCAGTATGTCCGGTTGGATTGACCGTCCCAAAGAAGCCGTAGGGTTCCTCCATCAACAATGCAGCCTGTGCGTGGCAGCACGTGGACGAGAAAAACAGCAATATAGATGCCTCGAGAAAAAATGCAAATGTGCGTGGGGTGCGCATTAAAGGCATCGTGTCTCCGCGAAAGTAAGCAGCTTCCAGTATGGGGCAGATATCCAAAAAAGAAACCTGCTAATAATGACAGTGCTGTCTCCCTGGATAATAGTCATGCAACCCTATTCAGAACTATAGGTTTGAGCAAACTCGAACACGCTAAGCTGCCGCTTCCCCGGGAAGAAACCTCAGATCAGGGAAAACGTTGTGCATGCGAATCTGTATTGCACTGAAACTGGCTGCTGCTGGGCGAAGCCTCGTCTGCTCTGATAACGTTCTCTTTCCGGAAAAACGGGTACAAATGGATCCCGAATTTCGGCCAATTCCCGCAAATGTGAGGCTCCGGTGCGCGTTTTGTTTATCTCAGCTTTGCTTTTACTTTCGTTCGTAGCTAGTTCAGCACAAGTGACTTTGCCCAAGATTCTTTCCAATCATATGGTCATTCAACGCGATCTGCCGGTGCACCTGTGGGGTAACGCTCAGCCGGGAGAGCCAATAGCTATTTCGTTCCGCGGCGAAGCGCGAGGCACTGAAGCCGATGCGCTAGGTCACTGGAGCCTTTATATGAGGCCGGGTGCAGCCGGCGGCCCGTTTCAACTGACCGTGAAGAGCGTTCCTACAACCGGCGCAAGCCCAGCCTCGGAGCCGCCGATCATTCTGGAAGACATCATGGTTGGCGACGTGTGGGTTGCATCCGGCCAGTCCAATATGGTATTTCCTCTGAGCCGTGCGAACACCGCTGCACAGGATCTGCCTACCGCCGCGAATGCGCAGATCCGGCTTCTCATGATTCGCAAGCGCTCCTCTGATTACGCGATGCCTGATGCCGATACCGATGGCTGGACGCCTTCAACTCCGGATACGGCGAAGGAGTTCTCCGCCGTTGGCTGGTATTTCGCCCGAGAGATCGCTTCGCGCGAGCACGTCACGGTGGGCGTCATCGATGCGACCTGGGGCGGGACGGTTGGAGAGGCGTGGGTACGCCTTACGGCTCTTGGCGAAGACGCATCGCTATCGCCGATCTTTGTGGCTCGCGGGAAAATGACCGATACCGCGGCTGATGCCGTTGCCGAGGAGAAAGACGAACAGCGCCAGCGAGACGAAGCCAAAGCCGCCGGGAAACCATTACCGCAATTCCCGTGGCATCCACCGCTCGATAGCTGGGGGCCAGGCCTGCTATGGAATGGGATGATTGCGCCGCTCACACCGCTCCCGATTCGTGGCGTCCTCTGGTACCAGGGCGAGAGCAATAGCGCGTTGGCCCGTGTTAACTCTTACGACCGCGTTATGCGTACGCTCATCGAAGACTGGCGCCGCCAGTGGGGCGTGGGGGATTTTCCATTTCTTTATGTGCAGATTTCGAACTTCACCTCGAAACCCGCTGAAGACTGGGCAGAGCTACGCGAACAGCAGGTGCGCACCTTGGCGATGCGCAATACCGCTATGGCGGTGACGATAGATATCGGCGATCCCACTGATGTTCATCCTGCCGATAAGCTCGACGTAGGCCTCCGACTTGCCCGTGCCGCTCGGGCCCTTACCTACGGAGAGATCGTCGAGTATTCCGGTCCCATGTTCCGACAGGCCACACCTGAAGGAGGGGCAATTCGCGTGTATCTTGACCATGCCCACGGTCTGACCGCCAAAGGCGCCGTGGTTACAGGCTTTGAGATTGCGGCAAAAGATGGTAAGTACATCCCCGCCTTGGCAACGATTGAAGGCGCGACAATTGTTGCTTCAAGCCCTGACGTGCCCAATCCCGTTCGCGTGCGGTACGGATGGGCCAACAGTCCCGAGTGCAACCTGTTCAACGGAGAAGGGCTGCCAGCCTCGCCTTTTACGTCGGAGAGGTGACCGCATCAATTCGGTTTCACGATTCTAATGGGTATCCAAAATATCAGTCCATGCATGAGCGGCCGGCGTGACGCCAGCCCGCTGTCAACTCGGAACTACCAACCTGGAACTGCCTTAGCCAACAATAGGAGGCGCTTGGATTAGCGAGAACATTCCACCGAAGACCTGCTTCAGCTCGCCAATCGTCATCGCTCCCTTGTGGCCGGGCGCGCATTGCAGCTCGCCCACTGTCGCGTCCTCTTCAAACTCGAGAACGTCTCCGTAGAAGTTGACGCTGGCGTTATTCTGCCGCGTCCCGGTGACGATGATCTTCCGGCCGGGGACGAGGCGCCGCACCACGGGGCTCTCCACGGCTGAAAGCCGGCAGCTTGGAGCCTTCTTGTCGAGTTGCTCCCAGGTGGTCACAGCGCCGCCCTGGAAATAGATCGTTCCCTGGTTTGCGGGCAAAACGACGTCGACATTTACGGCGACAGTCGACCCGGCGCCAATGGTGGCAATCGGAGCGCTATCGGGCAAGTCCGCGCTCTGGCCTCCCAAACGCAGTGAGGAACCAAACAATAGAGCGGCAAAAACAGCCAGTACGGACAGGTGGCGAAAAGAACGCATCACCGTAAACCCCTTTCGGCGCAATAAGCATCGATTTGGGCTGAATTCTAGCACTCCCCATTCCCTCGAAAAACAAAAATCGGCCGTTCCGGCTCGCATCTTACGTTACCAACTGGTAGCCTGCGCGGATCCTGTTCCAAGGCCGGGCTGCTCCGCTGCTCCCTAATCCCCGTCTTTAGTACACTCATCCCAAGCCTATGCGGACTCATGCTTTGCTAGCTTCTCTTGTGGTCGCAGTTTCGACCATGTTGTGCGCACAAACTCCAACCAAGACTACCCCGAAGATGACGACGAAACTTAGCCCCGAACAGGTCGAACGATCCGCTATCGTGATCGACACCCACGCCGACACTCCGCAGCGAATGGCCGATGAGAATTACGATCTCGGCGATTCGCTGAATGGCGGCAACTGGAATCTTGAATCCGCCCAAAAGGGCAACCTCGGCGCGGAATTCTTTTCCATCTGGGTAGATCCCGGGCCGAACCAGGGTCATTACGCCCGACGAACTCTGATCCTGATCGATGCTGTCAAGCAGCAGGTGGCGAAGCATCAGGACAAGATGATGTTCGTGACGTCACCGGAGGGAATTGAGCTTGCTCACCGCGAGCACAAGATCGCCGCGCTCATGGGCATTGAAGGCGGTCACTCGATCGAGGATTCAATCCCATTGTTGCGCCAGTTCTACGCGCTCGGTGTCCGCTACATGACCCTTACGTGGTCGAACTCGAATGGATGGGCCGACTCCTCAGGAGACATCGACAATACGTCGATTCCCCATACCAAGGAAGGCTTGAGCGAGTTCGGTAAAGACGTCGTCTACGAGATGAATCGCCTCGGCATGATGGTGGATGTTTCCCACGTCTCCGATCGCACCTTCTACCGCACTCTAATCATCACTCGTGCCCCTGTTATTGCCTCGCATTCCGCGGCGCGAGCACTGTGCGATGCTCCTCGGAACATGACTGACGACATGCTCCGCGCCATTGCAAATTCCGGCGGTCCCGGTTCGAAGGGGGGCGTTGTTCAGGTCAACTTTTACTCGGGGTTTATCTCGCAGGACTATCGCAATGCACAGAAGGCGATGGAGCCGGAGATGAACAAAGCTGTTCAAGCGCTCAAGGATAAGTACAAGGCCGAAGGAAAGGAAGCGCCGAGCGACGAGGTTGACAAGCTGCAGCGCCAATATGCCGACCGCATCCCCCGTCCGCCACTCAAGCTGCTGATCGATCACATCGACCATATCGCCAAGGTTGCCGGCATTGACCACGTCGGCCTTGGGTCAGATTTCGACGGAGTGTCCGGCCAGCTTCCTGAAGGGATTGATTCGCCTGCCGACATTCCCAAAATCACTGCAGCTTTGATGGAGCGAGGCTACTCTGCCGAGGATTGCCGCAAGATCCTAGGTGGCAATCTACTTCGCGTCTTTAAAGAAGTGGAAGAAGTGAGCAAGCAACTTCAGGCGGAGAACAGGCCGAGGATCACGGACAAGCAACCGTTCGCAAAATAATCAAGCTTTTCTCCCCAGTCCTCCGTATGTCATCGCGAGCTAAGCGAAGTCGAGGGATTTGCAGTTGCTTTGTTCTTTTTGCGCCACAGAACTGTGTGCCCCACAACTCACCTCGGAGACCTGGGGAAATTAAGTCGAATTGCCGCTGTCGCCATGTATATTGACCACCATGCACACTCGTATTGCCCTTGGTCTCACTGTCCTTCTTTGTCTTGCTGCGCCCTCCTCAGCTTCCGCCCAATCTTTTTCCGTCACGTTCCCGCAAGAGGTCAGCGCGCAGCCTCTCGATGGGCGCCTTCTTCTCCTGCTCTCGACTGATCCAAGCGACGAGCCGCGCAACCAGATCGACGACACGCCACGCACGCAGATGGTTTTCGGCCTCACCGTTGATGGCTGGCAGCCGGGACGGCCGACGGTCGTCGACGCCACAGCATATGGCTATCCCATTCGCAGCTTGAAAGATGTGCCTCCCGGCGAATACATAATGCAGGTCGTGTTGAATAAATATGAGACCTTTCATCGCAGCGATGGCAAAACCATTAAGCTGCATCCGGACATGGGGGAAGGCCAGCACTGGAACATCTCTCCTGGAAATCTTTACTCCAATCCGCAGAAGATCGTCATCGGTGCGAACACAGCGCCGATCCCGGTTGCGCTCACGCAGGTCATTCCGCCCATCAAGCCGCCGGCCGACACGAAATACATACGGCACATCCGGATTCAAAGCGATGTTCTGACGAAGTTCTGGGGACGTCCCATGTTCATCGGCGCAGCCATTCTCGTCCCGGAAGGCTTCGACGAGCATCCCAATGCGCGTTTCCCGCTCATCATCTTCCACGATCATTTCGTCAGCGACTTCGATGGCTTCCGCACCACACCTCCCGATCCCAATCTCAAGCCAGACTACAGCGAGCGCTTTCATCTCGCCGGGTACAACCGCATTCAGCAAGAAGCGGCCTACAAGTTCTATCAGCAGTGGACGTCGCCCAAATTCCCGCGCGTGCTTATCGTCAAAATCCAGCACGCCAATCCGTATTACGACGACTCGTATGCCGTAAATTCGGCCAATGTTGGCCCCTACGGCGACGCCATCGAAAATGAGCTGATTCCGGCGATCGAAAAGCAGTTCCGCGGACTTGGCGCTGGATGGGCGCGTTTCGTTTACGGCGGCTCAACCGGCGGATGGGAATCGCTTGCCGTGCAGGTCTTCTATCCGGATCACTACAACGGCGCATTCGCCGCCTGCCCTGACCCGATCGACTTTCACTCATTCATGACGATCGATCTCTACGATGACAAAAATGCGTTCTTTCTTGAGGGTGCGCACAAGCGCGTTCCGCAGCCGGCCATGCGCGACTACCTCGGCCACACCTTGATCACCACGCAGGAGAATAACCAGTACGAACTTGCGCTCGGCGATCACGGCCGCAGTGGCGAACAGTTCGACATCTGGCAGGCGGTCTACGGACCCGCCGGGGACGACAGCTATCCAAAGCAGATTTTCGACAAGCAGACCGGTGACATCGACCATAGCGTGGCATCAGCACTACGACCTTGAAGCGATACTCGAGCGCAACTGGCCCACGTTAGGCCCAAAGCTTGCCGGCAAAATTCATATTTATGTCGGGTCAGACGACACCTACTTCCTCAACGATGCAGTTTATCGAATGGAAGATTTTCTCAAATCGACCAAGGATCCGGCCTACGGCGGCGAAGTGACCTACGGCCCGCGTGCGGAGCACTGCTGGAACGGCGACCCCACGCTGCCCAACGCTTACTCGCGTCTGCACTACAACACGCAGTATCTACCCAAGATTCTCGAGCGAATTACGGAGACAGCACCGCCCGGCGCCGACCTTACCAGCTGGCGCTACTAGCATGCGAAATCCGTGATCCTGATTTGTCAGGCTGTCTCTGAAGGTGGGAGCACAGAGCTTTAGCCCATAAGTCAAGGCCACGAATAACGTTGGGCTATTCAGCTCTTGAAGTGCTTTTTCGGGCGTCCGCCGCGATGACAAACCGAATATTTAGAATGGCTGGGCTTCCGACATTTGAGTTGAGGCTACTTTGACGCCGAACTGCTCCCAGAGCCGTCGTGTGCACTGCTCGCGTTCCGGCCTGAGCCGGTGGAGTTTTTCACAGATACGTTTGTCCCCTTCGGCTTTTGAGCGCTCTTGGTCGTCTGCTTTTTGCCGGACGTGGTGTGCGCGGAAACAGACGGTTTGGGAGCCTGAGCCTGCGTGGTGTCCTGCACGATAAGAGGATCGCGGCGTTCGGTAGCGTGCGACGGGACTGCGGCAAGAATGAGAACCAAGGCAACTACTGCAGCGCAGTAAAAAAGAATCCGTTCTTTCATGTATAGCTCCCCGGAAGACCTACAAATCCTGGTAGGTAACTAGGGGCCGGTCCGAACCGCTCTTAGCGCCCCTGTTATTTGGTGTTAGTACACCCGACGCAAGGTGCCAGCGTAAATACAACCTGAGACGCCCCTTCTAACACGAAAGTGCAGCAAGGACCGGGAGCCATTCAAATGGATACCGTTCCTGGGCCGGAACTGCCGGGTGCTCGGCAAGGAACACCAGTTCGTAACTGAGGAAGATCTTGCACATCCTTGACCCTTAGAGGGCGACCGAAATCCCGCCCCAGCTTTCCGGCTCGACATCTGCAATGGTCTGGGTGAAGTCCCAATGGTGACCGTGGAAGTCCTGTGCGTTATATTGCCGCTCGCCATACATATGATCCGTTGGCTCGGTGAGAATGATGGCGCCGTGCTGCCGTGCACGTTCGCAGTGCGCACGTGCGTCGTCCACGCGCACCTGGACGATGTGCGAACGGTTGGGCACAACGTCGCCCTCGGCAATCGTGAAGCATCCCTCGCCGGCTCGCATCTGGATGCGGTGGTTCGCAATGCGCAGTCGCACCGTAAATCCGAATGCGGCCGAGAGCCATTCGGCTGCGGCCGAAGGATCGGGGTAGATGAGGACCGGGATTACAGTGCATGGCGGAACGGAGCGGTTTGTGCGCATGACCACAATTTAACAGGATAGGAAGCGGCTTTCTCTTGACGCAAGAGATGCTCAGAGGGGTACAATCGCGAGCGTTTCCCGACCTCAGAAAGGAGAATTCCGGATGAGACGCACAAGGTCATTTCCGATGATTGGCTTTAGAAACTCTCCACTACTCATCGTAGGCTTGCTCGGAGTAGGCTGGGCGGTCTCGTCGGCAAGGGCTGCGACGGCCCCTGCAGATCCGTGCTCTTTGTTATCGGCCGCCCAGGTGAGCAGCGCGGCGGGCACGACTTATAGCGCGCCGCAGAAGAGCGTAGCTCCTCGGCCTTACGCAAACACGGTCCAGGGGACGGACTGCACCTATTCGGGAGCAGGAGGGAGTCTTCTGTTCAGGATTTACTTTGATCCATCGACAGGCGCCGCAACGGATTTGTTCGCAAAGCTGAAGATGTACTATAGTCCTCCGACGCCCGTGCCGGGGCTCGGAGACGAAGCCTATTTCGATCCCAGGCATGGCATCCACGTTCGCAAGGAGAATGTGCGCTTCTTCCTGAGTGCAGGGAGCGATGAAAAGCTGCTGACAAAGCTTGCAACCCAGGTAGCGGGGCAGCTTTAGCGATGGGGGCGTGCACGCTTATTGGTTTTGCGGTCTAGCGCTTGGCGATGAGCTGCTTATCGAGGTAGGCGACGATTTTGTACGTCTCGGATAAGGTCTTGCCGTCGGTGCCCACCGACCATTTCAGTTTCGCGGTCTTACCGTTCAATTCCGCTTGCACGTGCTCGGTGAGAGGCATCTCGCAAGTGCGCCGATTCACGTAGTTGCCCTTGATCGAGTACTTGCTCACGCAGTTGAGGAGAGCAATCCGTCCGTCGGGCAGCATCAGCGATATCGTGGTGCCCACAACGTTGTAGGTGACTTCACCCTGCGAGGAGAGCAACTGGTTGGTGCGGGTCGTGGGTGAACATTCCGCGGGGTCCGGGTCAAGCGCGCAATTTGGGCTGCTCTCCGGTTGCGTAGCGGTATACCCGGGGATCACTGCAAAGTAGTTGACATCACTATCTTGCCGGTAGAGCACTGTGGCTTCCAGCTTCTGGGCGGGAACCGGAGGGGCGAACGACCCCACGTAGACAAGTACCATCCCCAACCCGACCCAATTGGGCTTGCTCATTTCAGGACCTCTATCCAATGGTGTTGTTCAGAGTCTACGGGCACTGCGGCGCGAAAAGCACCGCTTGAAACGCGGGGGTTCTCTCGGAGGTAACGTGACAGAAGGGTTTCCTCCATATCCATCATTTGTGCGGTGTGGTCCTCCCGGGGAACAAACCGGGTAAGGAGAGGACTGTGCTATCCCAGGTCTCAAAGGCGAGACCTGGGGCACGCGACAGTCGGCGCACCGAAGCCGAAGCTATAATTGCCGTCATGATCCGCTCGATTTTATGTTTGACGATCCTATGCACCGGCACTGCCTATGGTGCCGTGAAGCAGATCCCGATTAAATCGAGTGTGGTGTTGAAGCCGGGCGAGACGTACACGGCTACCGTTGTGAGCACCAAGCCGGTGGAGATCGGCTGGACGCCGGTTCAGGCGACGCCCTGCACGATGGATTGCATTCAGATGACGCTTGAGAGCGATCTTCGTCCGCCATCGTTTTCTGCGGCGCGGGGCGCGCGGGGGAACTATACGCCCACGAATGGAAAAGTGGTTGTCGAATACAAGAACGTTTCGCAGCAGCCCGTGACGATTGATGTGTACCGGCTGGAGCGGACCTGCGATGCCGAGGCCTGCAAGCTTTTCGACAACAGCAAGAAGGGCACCTGGCTGGTTTTTAAAGTGGGCGATTTCAAGTCGATCGCGAACAGCAACGATGGCTCCTACTCCGTGATCTCCGGTGACGTCGAAAGCGGACGAGCCTTCCGGATTCATGTGATCTGGTGGACAGACCAGAAAGGCGGATTCCTGGGCTGCCCGCGCTGGATCAAGGGATATGTAGATAACCACACGCCCAAAGAGAAGTATGCCCCTTACATCCTTTCAGGGCAGAACGTGGGGGATGAGAACAACATCGTTCTGAAGTCGATCGATACCTGCGTGCCGTCCGCGCCGCACTTTGGAGTGATGGAGAAGAACGTTTATAAGTAGACCTTACGTACAACAATTGAATTCGTGCTTTCCCAGGTCTCAAAGGCGAGACCTGGGGCAGCGAGCTGGGTGACGCTCAGCCCGGATCCAGAAGTGACAAGGTTTTATTGCTCTTGCTCATCCGCTTCTACCTGTTCTTCGGATTCTGATGCGGCGGCTTCCTGTTCGGCTTGGAGGCGAGCTTCGAGTTCTTCGACGTCATCTTCGTAGTAGTCGAATTTTTCGCAGAAGTCGCGGCGATGGCAGTGGACGCAGTCGGCAGGAGGTTCGCAGGTGGTCTTTTCGGGAGCGAGAGGCCCGCCCATCGTCGAGTATCCGTCGGCGGGTTCCTCGCAGATTTCGCGGACAGTTTCGCCAGGCTTCTCATCGGATTTGCGGGCGAGTTTCGAGGCGATCTGAAGTCCATAGAAAAACACACCGGCATGGCGTGCATCGATGCGGTGGGCTCCGAGGCCGCGGAGAACCTGGTTGAGGGCGATCTGCACGCCACCGGTGTCTTCGATGGATGGAAACAGGACCGGATCGAGCGAGGTAGTACTGATGTTGGCGTAGCGGCGGGCTGTGGTGTGGTAGTAGCAGAAGGCCTGTCCGCGAAGGGCGGCGGCCTTGCACTTGTACCCACTGCTCAGGATGTAGCGACACTCGTTGAACATGGACGTGACTCCTCGACACACCCCCTATACCGGTCTCTGGCGGGAAGTATCCTGCTTTCATCGGGTTGCAGACTGGGGGCGGCGCTAAAGATTTCTGTTGATTGAGGTTAGCTGTAGAGATTTGCTGGGATTGGACTTAGCGGTGTTAGCGTGCGCGGTGCGCCCGTAAGCGGAGCTTGTTCGATGGAATCCAATCACGATTCCATTGTGCGACGGAGAGCGGGAATTGACTGCAAGATGGCGGGAAGGATTTGATGGTTGGAATGAGGCGGATAGCGGAAATGTTGGTGGCGAGGGGTTGACGTAGACGGCGGGTTAGCTGAGTTCGCAGCGGAGGCTGCGTACGCTCGTCAAAACCCAGGTCTCAAAGCGAGACCTGGGGCACCCGGCACCCGGCCATTTCGATTTAGGTTCGTGCTTTCCCACCCATGGCACGATGAAACTGTGTCATGGATGGGGCACCCATTTTCCTGAGTGATTGAGAAGATAGATGGGTAGGCCACCCGTCCGCAGTTGGCAGCGGAGGCCGCGTACGCTCGTCAAAACCCAGGTCTCAAAGCGAGACTTGGGGTACCCGGCCATCTCGATTTAGGTTCGTGCTTTCCCACCCATGGCACGATGAAACTGTGTCATGGATGGGGCACCCATTTTCCTGAGTGATCGAGAAACCGAATGGGAGCCACCCGGGCAACGTCGATTTAGGTTCGTGCTTTCCCACCCATGGCACGATGAAACCGGGTCATGGATGGGGCACCCATTTTTATGGGTGATTGAGAAGATAGAGGGGTGGGCACCCGTCTTGTCCGATTACGGGATCTAGGCATTGCAAGAAGCGGATCCTTCGCTCCGCTTACCCCATTGCATGGGGCCCCAAGCATGCGGAGCTCAGGATGACACCTCTTTGTGAGGATCGGTTGCAATGGAGTTTTGAGTTTTGACCCCCGTTTTCAACTGAATATCGCGAAGGTGCTGCGCCGGTAGAATAGTAGTAGCCCATGTCTGAATTTACTCATCTGCATCTTCATACGGAATACTCGCTCCTTGACGGCGCTTGCGACGTGCACAAGCTGATTGACCGTGTTGCAGCGCTGGGGCAGAAGTCTGTCGCCATGACGGACCACGGAAACATCTATGGGGCCGTCCACTTTTTCAATGCGGCAAAGGCCAAGGGCATCAAGCCGATCCTGGGATGCGAGTTGTATGTTTGCAAGGCGGAAGACCATCGGGCCGAGACGCCCAACGATCAGTACAATCACCTGCTGGTGCTGGCGGAGAACGAAGAGGGCTATCGTAACCTGATCCGGCTGACCAGCGAGGCGAGCCTGCATGGCTTCTATCGCAAACCGCGGGTGAGCAAGAAGTTTCTTGCCTGCAACTCCACAGGGCTGATCGGCTTTTCAGGATGCCTGAGCGGCGAGTTGTGTGAAGAATTGATGGCAGGGAACTACGAGAAGGCCAAGGGCGCTGCCGCGCAGTTCCAGGACATCTTTGGGCAAGGAAATTTCTATCTCGAAATTCAGGACCAGGGGCTCGCAGAAGAGAAGAAGATCCAGACGGATCTGTTTCGGCTGGAGAAAGAGCTGAACATCCCGCTTGTTCTGACCAACGATTCGCATTACCTCTGCGGGGAAGACTCGCATGCGCACGACGTGATGCTTTGCGTGCAGACGGGCTCGAAGATTCACGATGCGGATCGCTTCCGCTTCGACTCGGACCAGTTTTTCGTGAAGAGTGCAGACGAGATGGCGCGCATCTTTCCTGACTCGCCCGGCGTTGCCGAGCGGACGATGGAGATTGCGGAGCGCTGCAACTTCAAACTTCATCCAGTCGACAATCCATTTCCGGAGTTCGCGGTTCCCGAGGGCCACACCATCGACAGCTACTTCGAGCAGGTGTGTCGCGAGGGGCTGCGAAAGCGGATGGAAACCGCGGTGCGGCAACTGGAATTGCGCGGGGTGCGGCGCTCCGCTCCGCATGAATATGAGGCGAGGCTTCAATACGAGATAGGCATCATCAAGCAGATGATGTACTCCGGCTATTTTTTGATCGTGTGGGACTTCATCAAATATGCGCGGGATAACGGCATACCTGTCGGCCCGGGCAGAGGTTCAGCGACAGGATCTCTGGTGGCGTATGCAATGGAGATCACGAACATCGATCCCATGCAGAATGTATTGCTGTTCGAGCGCTTTCTGAATCCGGAGCGCGTGACGATGCCCGATATCGACGTGGACTTTTGCCAGAACCGTCGCGGGGAAGTCATCGATTACGTGACGCGGAAGTATGGGCGCGAACAGGTGGCGCAGATCATCACGTTTAACACGATGGCTGCGAAGGCATCCATCAAGGATTGCGGCCGCGCGATGGATATGCCGTATGGCGATGTAGATCGCATTGCCAAGCTGGTTCCGGCAACTGTGGGAATGACGCTGGAAAGAGCGTTGGAGGAATCTCCGGATCTGCGCAAGGCGTACGACAGCGACAAGCAGGTGCGTGAACTGATCGATACGGCGCGAAAGCTTGAGGGGCTGGTTCGCGGAGCGGGCGTTCATGCATCGGCGGTGGTGATTGCGCCACGACCATTGACGGAACTGGTGCCGCTGAACAGGACGAAGAACGACGAAATTGTAACTGCTTACGACATGAAGTCGGTCGAGAAGATGGGCCTGCTGAAGATGGACTTCCTCGGCCTCGCTACGCTGACGGTGATCACGGATTGCCTGAAGCTGATTGAGCAGACACGCGGGGAAAAGCTGGACATCGACCTGCTTCCGCTCGACGATCCCGAAACGTTCAAGAGAGTGTTTCATACCGCTTTGACGTCGGGGATCTTCCAGTTTGAGTCGAGCGGAATGCGGGACATTTTGCGGCGCTACAAGCCCGATGCGGTGGAGGAGTTGACGGCGCTGAATGCGCTGTACCGGCCTGGTCCCATGGACATGATCGACGACTTCGTCGAGCGGAAATGGGGAAGGCGGAAGGTCGAATTTCTGCTGCCGGAGCTTGAGCCGATTCTGAAGGACTCGCTGGGCGTAATCGTGTATCAGGAACAGGTGATGCGCATCGCGAATGTGCTGGCGAGCTATTCGCTGGGCGAAGCCGATCTGTTGCGGCGGGCAATGGGAAAGAAGGATCCGAAAGCGATGGCGGAGCAGCGGGATCGCTTCACCTCGGGCGCGGCGAAACTTGGACTTCCCAAGAATCCCGTGCTTGAAGTTTTCGAACAGATGGCGAAGTTTTCGGGATACGGCTTTAATAAATCGCACTCCGCCGCCTACGCGCTGGTGGCTTACCAGACGGCATATTTGAAGACGCACTACCCGGTGGAGTTCATGGCGGCGCTGCTGACTTCGGAAACTTCGAAGCCCGAAAACGTCGTGAAATATATTGCCGAGTGCAGAGAAATGAATATCAAGGTCGAGCCGCCGGATGTGCAGGTTTCCGGTGCGCAGTTTACGCCGCACGGCGAGGCGATTCGCTTCGGCCTGGCGGCGGTAAAGAACGTCGGCGGCAATGCGATTGAATCGATTACAAAGGCGCGGACCGAGGTTGGCGGGCGATTCAAGAGCCTGTGGGAGTTCTGCGAGAAGGTCGATCTGCGCGTGATGAACAAACGCGTGATCGAGTCGCTGATCAAGGCAGGCGCGCTGGATTCATTGGGAAAACGCGGGCAGCTGTTCGCTGCAATCGATAAGGCCATGGAGCGGGCGCAGAAGACGCAGAAGGATGCGGCACAGGGCCAGGCGGGACTCTTCGGGCTCTTCAACGAAGAGCCTGCGCACGGAAGAAATGGCGACGATTTACCCAATGTGCCGGATTGGGAAGAAGGCGAGCGCTTGACGAATGAAAAAGAGGTGCTCGGCTTTTTCGTTTCAGGTCACCCGCTGGATAAGTATGCCGACAAGATCAAGAATCTCAGCGGCGTGATTTCGACAGCCGAAGCTCTCGAACGCAAACCGGCCGAGCGGCAGTGGGGTAGAGAATCGGATCCCGCGGACGATGTCCTGGTCGCGGGCATGATGCTTGGGCTGCGGGTGCAAAAGACGCGGCGGGAAGGCAAGCTCTACGCGCAGGCTACGCTCGAAGATGCGACAGGCAAGATCGACTTGATTGCGTTTCCGCAAACGTATGAAAAACTCGCAGATCAATTGAAGATTGAAGCTCCCGTTCTCATTCGCGGGACCATTCGGGCTGAAGAGGACGCACAGCCGAAGATCGCGATCATCTCGATCCAGCCCCTGGAAGCAGTTCAGGTCAAACTTCCCACGGCCGTGCGCATCCGCATCAGCCTCGACCGCGCCACTGAGGAATTGCTGGCTAACTTGAAAAGCGCCGCAGATGCTGCACCGGGTCCGGGAAAGGTAATGATCTTCCTTGAGAAGAAGGGCGAGTTCCAGGTCATCCTCGAGCCGGAACAAATGAGCGTTGCTGCAGATCGATGCTGGGTTGAGCGCGTTGAGGAATTGACTGGGAAGGGAACGGTCCAGCCGCTGGGTTGAACTCGTCGGGATGCGCCCATTCGAGATGTGAACAGGGCTCCCCCGAATTTGACCCGGCAGCGTGTGCTGCGCTATTCGCAAGAAAGGATTTGTGTACAAGAAGTTAGTACGGAATCCGAAAATATCCTATAGCACTAAAGTTTTAAAACCTGCTAACTCACTAACTGCCAGTTAGAGCAGAAGTTAGTGAATCGAAGATTCATGGACTGGCGTCGATAGCAGGCCCGCCCAGCGCCGGACTCCTTCGGCAGTAACTCGGCCTCCCGGCTCTTCGCTGGAAGCAAGCTGAATTGCGAAATTGCCAATCGTAGAGCTTTCCGGGTGCCCGCATTCGACGGGAAGCCGCGTACGCTGCGCGGTGAGATCGGCGAGAAGCCGATTGCGGCTGGCGCCTCCGATGATGTGAATGCGGTCCAGTTTTCGATGGAGCATTTGTTCAAGGTCGGCCAAGGCGCTGGCATAGCGGGCGGCAAGGCTTTCAAAAATCATGCGCGCAAAAAGCGGCTCGTTGCCGGGTACATCCATGATCGGATGCTGACCGGTTGCAATGATTTGTTCGTTGATGCGCGCGGGCATGTTGCCGGCGAGGAGGAGCGGCGGGGCATCGACGTTGATCGTAAATGAAGACGCGCAGGTTGCGGCCTGCCGGACAAGTTCATCGATGCTGATGTTTCGGCCCGCGCTGGTCCAGGCTTCCATGCACTGTTTCAGCAGCCACATGCCGTTGACATTGGCGTGGAAGCAAAATCCGCCGGTGGCAGCGCCCTGGTTGGTGTAGCGCGATGCGAGCGCCTCGGGAGTTGTAATGGGCTGAGCAATGAGAGTGCCCACCAGCGACCAAGTTCCTGAGCAGATGTATGCCGTCGTATCGAGGTTTGCGGGGATTCCGGCGATCGCTGACGCAGTATCGTGGCATGCGGGAGCAATGAGTTCGGTGTCATGATATGCATCGAGCGTTGCCAGCGGGCCTCGCAGTTTCCCCAGACGCGTGCCCGGCGCAACGATTCGTGGCGCGGCTTCCAAGGGCAAATCGAGCTTTGCGAAAATGTCCCCGGCCCAATCGCCGGTTGCAAGGTCGACAAGGCCGGTATGCGTGGCGTTGGTGTATTCAGCAACACGCGGCGCACCGAGCCAGTGAAGAACGAACTCCGGCAGGCACAGCCAGGGTGCGCGAGCGACGGAGGCATCGTCTGCCAGAAGCTGGTAAATGCTGTTGATTCGCAGCGGCTGGGCTCCAGTACGCAGAAACGCCTCTCCTGGAGGAAGCAAGTCATCCGCCTTCAGTTTGGACTCGATGGTGCGTTCATCGCGGTAACAGAACGGATCGCGTAGCGGATGACCGGCGGGGTCCAGGCGAACGTAATCCACTGCCCAGCCATCCACGGCGATGGAGGCGATCCCTTCTGGTGCTTTCCTGGCGGCTGCGCGTAATCCTTCCTCGAGGCCTGCAAGAATTGTCTCGATGGGCCAATGAAGCGAAGAGCCCCGTTGCAGCGGGCCGTTGGGGATGCGATGAACTTCGGTGATCTCCGCGCGGCCATCGGTCCAGCGAAGCAACGATACCCGGCAGCTTTCCGCGCCCAGATCGATGGCGATGCGGGCACGGCGATCGCGCACGGTAGGCTCTCCGCCATCCTTCACCGCAGGAAAGCCTCGGACAGGCCGCCATCGACGGGAAAAATATGGCCGGTGGTGCAGCGGGTTCTGGGACTGGCGAGGAACAGGATCGCTTCGGCGCAATCGGTCGGATCGATGGGCTGATGCGTCAGCGTACGCGTGGCGTAGAACGCAGCGAGCAACGCCCGCAGTTCGTCATCCGATTTGGATTCGTCGAAGGGAACGTTGTACTTGGCAAGCGAGGCCCGGACGCGATCCCGTGGAAACATTGTGCTGCCTTTGACAACGGTTGCCGGGCTCACGGCATTGACGCGAACCTTCGGCGCAAGCGATACGGCGAGTTCGCGCGCCAGATGCGACAAAGCGGCTTTGCTCACGTCGTAGGCTTCGCTGCCGCGCTTGGGCACCACCGCGTTTGCCGAACTAGTCAAGACGATCGAGACGTCGAGGTCCTGATCGGCAAAGATCTTCGCGGCTTCGTCGGCCAAAACGTAGTTAGCCGTGACGTTGATGTTCAGCGTGGCGGCCCAGACGTCGTCAGCGATCTGTCCATCGGGCGAAGACGGAAACAGCGCCGCAGTGTTGATGAGGATATCGAACCCGCCGAATGCAGTAATCGTGGCATTAATGGCTGCTCGAACCGCGTCACGGCTGCGGATGTCGACAATCGTCGAACGGACAAATTCTTTCTGCGTGATATGCGAGAGCTCGTCTGCAACCCGTGCCGCCGCAGTCCCGTCGTAGTCGGCGATCATTACGTGTGCGCCGCGAGCTGCGGCCAGGTGGGCAACTTCGCGGCCAATCCCGCTTCCTCCGCCAACGATGAGGGCGATGCGCCGGCTAAGCTCCTTCTCAGGCGGCTGGCGGCGGAGCTTGGCTTCCTCCATCGCCCAGTACTCGATGCGAAATGCTTCGATGGGCGGAAGCGCAACGTAGTTGCTGAAGGTCTTGAAGCTTATCGGATCCATCCCTTCTCCGCATTGAGGGAGTCGGCCGGAAACTTCGCCTTCAGACAAGAGCGTGGCGCCTTCAATCACGTGAATGGCGTTCGTATAGAACTCGCCGACAATGCGAGCCTCAGTCTTGTTCTTGCCAAAGCTGAACATCCCGAGTCCAGGGATGAGGACGACGGTAGGGCTGGGATCGCGGAGAGAGGGTGAGTCCGCTGCGGCAAAGTAATGGTAATAGGCGCAGTACTGCTCGCGATACTCGGTGAGCGATCGGTGAATCTGTGCCTTGAGATCCTTTACGGTTCCGTTCTTTGGCCAGGGAACAAACATGGGGCGAATCTTGGTGCGAATAAAGTGGTCGGGGCAGCTGGTGCCGAGATAAGCGAGTTCTTCTGCCTCAGCTGAATTCACGAATTGCAGAACGTCTTCCGCATCGCTGAAGCTGGCAATCCAGCGATTCTCCATCCCATAGCCGACGACCTGTCCATCTGGACCCCGGTGCCGCGTGCTGACGCATCCGCGAAGGTAAGGCAGAATCTCCAGCGCCAGCGATTGGCGATCGGAGCGGGCAGGAACGGACTCACCACCAAAACGAACCGTACCCTTTCGCTCGCCGTGGCGGGCAATGAACTGGCCGATCTGGTCGATGACGGTGAGGGTGTTCACGTAGCACTCGCGCTGGGTCTGGCCCCACGTAAACAGGCCGTGTCCACCGAGGACAATGCCGTCGCAGCCGGGGTTGTCACGCACTGCTTTACGCATCATCAGGCCAAGTTCGAACCCTGGCCGCTGCCAAGGTACCCAGATCAGTGAGTGATGGAACTCGCGATTGAACTCTTCCATCTTGGCCTTGCCGTTCGCAGATGCGGCCATTGCGATGCCCCAGTCGGGATGCAGATGGTCCACGTGCGGGAAGGGAAGAAATCCGTGGAGGGGTGTATCGATCGACGCAGCGACGGGGTTATTGCGAAAGGTGCAGACGGGGTACATCGCCACCATGTCATCTTCGGTATCGACGCCTTTGTAGCTGCGCTCAAGCGCGAGCAGCTTGTCCTGGTAGAGCGTGGCAAAGCCGGTACGTTTGATGCTGCCGAGGTCACCGCCGGAACCCTTCACCCAGATCACCTCAACGGATTCTCCAGACAGCGGATCCGTCTCGACGACCTTGGAACTGGTGTTGCCGCCGGCAAAGTTGGTGATGCGCAGGTCCGATCCAAGCAAATTGGAGCGGTAGCGCAGCAGCTCCGGTTCATCGATCGTAGCAGCGATCACTGGATCCCAGCGGTCGTCAAGGAAGCGTAGAGTTGCGGTTGCTAGAGTTGCCTGCGTCAATGTGCACCACCGAGAAGGGGAATAGGTGTGAAGCCCAGACTTCGATTTTACTGCCGAAAGCGCGCCGTCACGCGTAGCTGCCGACCGACGCCTCGCGGCTGGCTCGCTCGCGGGTGATTCTTTCGACATATCCACCCTCGCGAAGTGCCGCGAGCGGATCGGCCGCCATGCCCTTTGATTCGCGCCAGGCGGCTGCGAGCGGGCGAACATCGCGCCAGAATGCGCCGCGGAAAAGCTCCTCGGCGGCTACCAGATCGCAGGAGTGCTGAAGCGTGGTTAGCTTCTCGAAATCGACGAGCGAGGCCTTCAGCCACAGTTCCTGTGCAGTAACGACGGTCTGAATCATGGCCTCGATTTTGCCCTTCAGATTGTGACTTTGGTCGATCATGAACGCGATTGGATTGAGCGGACCTTCGGTGAGTCCTGATTGCGAGTGCTGGCAGAGCTCATGAAAGATTCTGAAGATCTGGTACGGGTCGATCGAGCCAAGTGTGAGGTCGTCGTCGGCATAGCGGCGGTCATTGAAGTGGAAGCCGCCAAGCAGGTCGAGATGCAGGAGCCACGCGACAATCTGTTCGATGTTCTGCGAGAGGTAATGATGGCCCGTGTCAACCAGGACAAAGGCCCGGGGACCGGCCTCGCGGCACAAGTGCGCGGCCATGCCCCAGTCGGCAATGTCAGTGTGGTAGAAAGCCGGCTCAAATGGCTTGTACTCGACGAGAAGACGCTGATCGCGCGCCAGATGCTGGTGCGCAGTCTGAAGCGCGGATTGCAGCCAATCTATTCGCCGCCGGATGGATTGCGTGCCGGGGTAGTTGGAGCCGTCGGCAAGCCAGAGCGAAATATCGCGGCAGTGGAGACGCTTGCCTATCTCAATGGAATCGAGCAGGTGCTGGAGCGCGCTTTCGCGTATGTCGTCATACGGGTTGCACAATGATCCAAACTTGTACTCCTGATCTTGAAAGAGATTAGGGTTGATCGAACCGGACCGAATTCCTGTTGCGCGCTCCAGTGCCTCAACCTCTGAGACGTCTGCAAGCCCGTGGGGCAGATCCCACAAAACGTGGAGTGCGAGCGTCGGAGTTGCACCGGTCAGACGGTGAACTTCGGCAGCGTCTTTGAATTTCTCTTCAAGTGTGGATGCGGCCGCCGTTTGAACAAATTTGCCGAAACGTGTGCCGGTATTTGCGAATCCCCACGAAGGGATTTCGATTTGAAAGCGGTCAAGAATCTGTGCGGCTTGATCGAACTGTGCGGATTCCGATGGATTCATGGCGGGCTGCCTCTGCTCTGCAAGTGTAGCGCCGGAACCGGGCAGGCCGCGCGTTATGGAAAAGGGCCGGGGCTAAAGCCCGCTGATTTTATGGCCGTGGTTCGTGGGGCTGAAGCCCCACGAACCCTCCGCCCCACAGAGACCTGGGTTTTCCCGCAAGCTCTAGAGATCGTCGTGGACCAGGATCACGCTGAGAAAACGGGGTCCGTGGACGCCTTTGATGCGGGTCATTTCGATATCGGCGGTGGCGCTGGGGCCGGAGACATAGGTGGCGAGCCTCGGCGGTTGAGGGCAGCGAGCAAAGTATTCGGGTAGCGTCTCGACAATCTGCGTGGAACGCAAAATGCAGAGGTGGAAGTCTGGTAGCAGGGTTAGAACGCGCCGGCCTTCCCGGGGGGAATGATGAAGCACGATGGTGCCGCAATCCGCTACACCTGCAAAGGCGGCTGTAACAACACCGTCGCAGCTCTCAATCTCATGGTGGCTCAACCCATGGTCGGTCTTCCACGCGAAGGGAGTCTCGAGCCACTCGGCAGGGAGTTCTGGCGGCGCGGCAAACGTATGGCGACCGCTGGATTGGAGCTGACGTGCGATGGTGGCGGGGAGATCGGCAGGCGAGGATTCGACGATTTCTGCGCCATACTCGCGCAATCGTTCGATCATCAGATGAAGACGGCCGGCTTTCTCGAGCGCGCCACGTTGAAGATAATTACGCGGCAAATCGGTATAGGTCTTCGGATCGCTGCCCGTGGCGGCGCCTATGCTGTCGAGGATAGCCTGGCGCGAGGATGCTGCCATTAGAGGCGCTCCTTGTTATGGCCTGCATTGCGTGCGGCCATCGCAGGGCGCGTCGCCCACCAATCGCGGAAGGTCTGCTCAGGGAGTGCGCGGAGATCTCGCGACATGGTCCAACGGGCTCCAAGGCTCGGGAGGCGGCGAATCCATCCGTCTTTGCCGGTGAATAAGCGCAGGCCAAGCCTGCCCAATCGCTGAGCGAGACGGAAACGGTCATCGCCCGCGAAGACGAAGTTGGCAGCCTTCATTCCGAGATACATGGGATCGAACCAGCGCGCGGACTGCGAGCGCTCCTGGTCAACGACCTGCGCACGCAACTCGATGAGAACCTCCGGGATGTTGATCTTGACCGGGCACACTTCATAACATGCACCGCAAAGCGATGATGCATATGGCAATGACTGCGCATGGCGCATGTGCTCAAGTTGCGGCGTCAGAATGGCGCCGATGGGGCCCGCGTAGGGTGAACCGTATGCGTGGCCACCGGTCTGGCGGTATACGGGGCAGGTGTTCATGCAGGCGCCGCAGCGGATGCATTGCAATGTCTGGCGTTCGACCTTGCGCGCGAGAATGTCTGACCGGCCATTGTCGATCAGTACTACGTGGAAGCGCTCGGGTCCGTCGCCTGGAGTGGTCCCCGACCAGATCGATGTGTAGGGGTTCATGCGCTCGCCCGTAGCCGAACGAGCAAGAACCTGCAAGAGAACTTCAAGATCAGAGAATTGTGGCAGGACCTTCTCGATACCTGCGAGTGTAATCAGGGTGCGGGGTAGCGTGAGGCACATGCGTCCGTTGCCTTCCGACTCGACGATCACCACGGAGCCGGATTCGGCGATTAGAAAATTGGCGCCGCTGATCGCGGTCGGCACGCTGAGAAACTTCCCGCGCAGGTAGGTTCGAGCCGCAGCTGTCAGCGCTTCGGGATTGTCAGAGAGTCCGGGCAGGCCCATCTTTTGCGCGAAGATCTCGCGGACCTGGCGGCGATTGACATGCAGGGCGGGAACGACAATATGCGACGGCTCATCATCGCCGAGTTGCAGAATCAGTTCGGCAAGATCAGTTTCTATGGGTGAGATTCCACCCGCCTGCAGTGCTGGGTTGAGCTGAATTTCTGCCGAGGTCATGGTCTTGATCTTGATGACCTCAGTCGCGTTCTCTTCGCGCAGGATATCCAGGATAATTTTGAGCGCTTCCGCGGCGTCGCTGGCCCAGTGGACCGTGCCTCCCGCGGCTGTGCAGTTTGTTTCGAACTGCTCAAGGTAGCCACCGAGGTTCGCGAGAACGTGAGCACGAATGGCAGCGGCCGAGTTACGAAGTTCCTGCCAGTCGCTCTTTTCAGCAACGAGATTGTCGCGCTTGGACTGGATTACGTCGGTGGCGTGAGCGACGTTCTTGCGCAATTGCGTGTTCTGCAAGATCGGCAGCGCGGCAGTGGGAAAAGGCGGCGCAAAGCGTGGGTCCATCACCGGGGAGGGAACGGGCGTTGTCGAATGAGCCGGTGCGCTCATACGGCTGCCCCGTGCGGATGCTCCGACGTGCTGGCGAGAATGCCGGCGATGTGGATTGTCTGCAGGCTCTTCTTCTGCCGATGCAGCGCTCCTCCGAGGTGCATCAGGCAACTATTGTCGAGGGCGGTGCAGTACTCGGCGTTCGTCGCAAGCACGTCAGTGAGTTTCGCGTCGAGCATGGCCGTGGAGACCTCAGCGTTCTTCACGGAGAAGGTGCCGCCGAATCCGCAGCAGCGCTGGAGGTTTGCGAGTGGGACGATCTCGAGATCGCGAACCTTGCTTAGAAGTCGAAATGGCCGGTCGCCCACATGCAGGCCGCGCAGGCCGTGGCAACTGGCGTGGTATGTGACGCGGTGCGGAAAATATGCGCCCACATCCTCCGCGTGCAGCTTGTCCGTAAGAAACTCGCTCAGCTCATACACGCGTGGCAGTAAAGCGGCAAACTGCTTCCGGATCTCCTCATTGCCCAATTCTTCGAACAGGCCGGGATACTGATCGCGAATCATCGCGACACAAGAGGACGAGGGGATCACAACACATTCGGCGTCACGGTAGAGTTGGACAAAGCGCTTGGCCTGCGAAAATGCCTCGGCGCGAAATCCGGTATTGGCGTGCATTTGTCCGCAACAAGTTTGCGCCGGCAGGAAATCGAGTTCAACACCAAGACGTTCAAGCAGCCGAACCACGGCCCGTCCAGTTTCGGGAAAGAGCGTGTCGTTGTAGCAGGTAATGAAGAGCGATGCGCGCATCCGCGAGACCCATCGAGCAAGCAAGGTGTGAAAGAAGATGATATTTCGCGGGAAGGGGCTTGTCGAATGGAGCGGCTGGAAGATGATGCCAAGACGGGGAAAAAGGCGGGGGAGGATGCGCTCCTCCCCCAATTTTCCAGGGAAGCTCGGGAAGCTTATTTTGATACTTGATCGAGAGCAAGGTTGAGTTCAAGAACGTTCACGCGCGGCTCGCCCAGCAGGCCAAAGGTGCGTTCAGCAGTGTGCTGTTGAATGAACTGGCGCACCTGATCCTCGCTGAGACGGCGCGCCTTTGCAACGCGGGTCACCTGGAAGAATGCGTTGTCGGGTGTGATATCCGGATCGAGACCAGATCCTGAAGTTGTAACAGCGTCGATAGGAACGGCGTGGCCGGGATTCTCGGTCGCCAGTTTGTCAATGTCCCCCTGAATACGCTGCACGAGCTTTGCATTCGACTGCGCGAGATTCGACCCCCCGGACGACGTCGGGTCGTATCCATTGCCGGCGGCTGAGGGACGCGGATGGAAGTAGCGATCGGAGGTAAAGCTCTGCGCAAGGAGTTCGGAGCCTACGACCTGTCCATTCTTCAAAATGAGGCTGCCTGCAGCCTTGTGCGGGAAAATTGCGCCCGCGATTCCGGTAATTACAAGCGGATATCCGATGCCGAATAGCAACGTGGTCAACAGGGTGAAGCGAATCGAGGTGCGCCAGACTGAGTGCGCAACTGTTGCGGTATGACTCTGTGCGCCGGAAGCAAATGTGGTTGTTGCGTGCATTTTCAGTCCCCTATGCCAGGTGCATGGCTACGAGCAGCATGTCTATGGCCTTGATGCCAATGAACGGAATAATTACTCCGCCGACACCGTAAATGAGCAGGTTGCGCCGCAGTAGTGCTTCGGCGGGTTTGGGTTCGTACTTCACTCCGCGCAGTGCGAGCGGTATGAGCGCAACAATGATGATGGCGTTGAAGACTACGGCCGACAGAATCGCCGATTCCGGAGAATGCAGGTGCATGATATTCAGCGCGTTCAGTACGGGGAAAGCAACCGAAAACATTGCGGGAATGATGGCGAAGTACTTGGCCACATCGTTGGCGATGGAAAAGGTAGTGAGCGCGCCGCGGGTCATCAACAGTTGCTTGCCGATCTCGACGATCTCAATAAGCTTGGTGGGATTGGAATCAAGATCGACCATGTTGCCGGCTTCCTTGGCGGCCTGCGTACCTGAGTTCATGGCCACACCTACATCGGCCTGGGCCAACGCGGGTGCATCATTGGTACCGTCGCCGGTCATGGCAACGAGCTTGCCCTTACCTTGCTCGCGTTTGATCAGGTCCATCTTGTCTTTGGGCTTGGCCTCGGCGAGAAAGTCGTCAACGCCAGCCTCGCGTGCGATCACAGCGGCAGTGAGCGGATTATCGCCCGTGATCATGATGGTGCGAATGCCCATGGCACGCAGACGCGCCAGCCGATCTTTGAGTCCGCCCTTCACAATGTCTTTGAGATAAATGACGCCCAGAGCCGAAGAATTCTCTGCCACAACCAAGGGAGTCCCGCCGGCGCGTGCGATTTCTTCCACGGCATCGCGAACCTTCTTCGGAAGCGACGATCCCTGGTCTTCCAGGAAGCGCGCAATCGCATCGGCTGAGCCCTTGCGGATGCGCATGCCGGGCAGATTCACACCGCTCATGCGCGACTGAGCCGAGAAGGGAACAAACTCTGCATGTATCCCGCCCAGATCTCGACCGCGCAGGTTGTACTTCTCCTTCGCCAGCACGACAATCGACCGGCCCTCCGGAGTCTCGTCTGACAAGGATGCGAGTTGTGCGGCATCGGCCAGCCGTTCGGCCGTTACATCGGGTGCGGGGATGAATTCAGTTGCCTGTCGATTGCCCAGCGTAATGGTTCCGGTCTTGTCGAGCAAAAGGGTGTTGACATCGCCCGCCGCCTCAACCGCGCGTCCGCTCATGGCGAGCACGTTGTACTGTACAAGACGATCCATGCCGGCGATTCCGATTGCGGAGAGCAATCCACCGATCGTTGTCGGAATCAGGCAAACGAGCAGCGATACCAGCACAAACACCGTCTGCGGGGCCTTCGAATAGATCGCAAAAGGCTGTAGAGTAACCACCGCCAGTAGAAAGACGATGGTAAGGCCCGAAAGCAAGATCGAAAGCGCAATTTCATTCGGTGTCTTCTGCCTGGTTGCGCCTTCCACCAGGGCGATCATGCGATCAAGAAACGTTTCGCCTGGATTCGAGGTGATGCGAATTTTCACCCAGTCTGACAACACTTTTGTTCCGCCGGTGACAGCGGAGCGGTCGCCGCCCGCTTCGCGGATCACGGGTGCAGACTCGCCGGTAATAGCGGACTCATCGACGGATGCGACGCCTTCGATTACTTCGCCGTCGCCGGCAATGTAATGTCCGGCAGGGACGTAGATAATGTCGCCGGCACGAAGCAGGCCGCTGGCAACCTGTTCGAGAGCGCCGGAATCGGTATATCGCTGTGCGATGGTTTCGCCTTTGGCCTTGCGCAATGTGTCGGCCTGGGCCTTGCCGCGTCCCTCGGCCATCGCCTCAGCAAAGTTGGCAAACAGCACGGTAAACCAGAGCCAGAGCGTGATCTGGAGATTGAATCCGAAGCCAACGCGATGATGCAGAGTGTTGTCGATCAGGAGTGCCGTGGTGAGCACACTGCCGACTTCAACAACAAACATCACGGGGTTCTTGACCATCCAGCGCGGATCGAGCTTGCGGAACGCGTCAATCAGAGCCTGTCCGATAATCTCGGTATTCCAAAGGCTCTTTTGTTCCACAACGCCCGCAGTGGATTTCTTTCTGCGATGTTCGTGGTGCTCCGGCGGAAGGGCCGACGAGGTCGTAAGCTCAGCGAAAGAAAGCGCCGAATCCGAATGAGCTTCAGCTTGAGCGGGAGAATTGAATTTGCCGTAAGAATTCATGTCAGGTCTCCTCAGAAGAGCTGTCCGGATTTCAGCTGCAGGTGTTCAAGAATCGGTCCCAGGCTCAGTGCCGGGAAAAAGGTGAGTGCTCCAAGAATCAGCACAACGCCGACAAGCAGCACGGTGAATAGCGGAGTGTTTACGGGAAAGGTTCCGGGAGAAGGCGGAACGCTTTTCTTCTGCGCAAGATTTCCAGCGAGGGCAAGGACCGGCAGCATCATCAGGAAGCGGCCGATGAGCATGTCCCAGCCCATCGTGACGTTGTACCACCAGTTCGGACCGAGGCCGGCGAAGGCCGATCCGTTGTTGCCGGCGCCGGAGGTAAAGGCGTAGAGAACTTCACTAAGGCCGTGTGGGCCAGGATTGTTCGTGGTGCCAAGTCCCACGTTCGGCATCAGGACAAAAATGGCAGTAAGCGAAAGAATGACGAGCGGAAAGATAAGCACGTAAAGCATGGCCATCTTAACGTCGTAGGACTCGATCTTTTTGCCGAGATACTCAGGAGTGCGCCCCACCATCAGGCCGGCAATGAAAACGGCCTGGACCACGAAGATGAGCATTCCGTAGAGTCCCGCACCAACACCTCCGAAGATGACCTCACCGAGCATGATGTTGGTCAGCGGAACGAGACCTCCGAGCGGCGTGAAGCTGTCGTGCATGCCATTCACTGCGCCGCAGCTGGCATCGGTAGTGATGGTGGCAAACAGAGCGGTTTCGGCAATGCCGTTACGGACTTCCTTGCCCTCCATGTTGCCGCCGGGAGCGGTTGCGGTTGCAGTTTGTGCCGCGCCGTGAATCAGCGGATGGGGATGCGCTTCAGCCCAGTAGAGGGTGACGAATCCGGCGGCAAAAAGAACATACATGGCCGCAAACACGGCCCATCCATGGCCCGGAGAACCTGTCATGCGGCCGAGCGTATAGGTGAGACCGGCGGGAATGATGAAGATCGAAAGGATCTGCAGAAAGTTTGAGAACGGTGTCGGATTCTCGAACGGATGTGCGCTGTTGGCGTTGAAGAATCCACCGCCATTCGTGCCCAGCATTTTGATGGCTTCCTGCGAAGCAACAGGTCCTTGCGCGATGATCTGTGTCTGGCCTTCAAGGGTGTGTGCGACGGTGTAGACGTGCAGGTTTTGCGGGACGCCTTGCGCTACCAGCAGCAGCGCGTAGATCAGCGAACCGGGGAGCAGGATATAGAGCAGCGTGCGCGTTGTATCGACCCAGAAGTTTCCGATTGTCGCACAGGAAGTGCGCTTGATGGCGCGTACCAGCGCGATAGCGACGACAATGCCGACGGCCGCTGAGAAGAAGTTATGCGTCGCCAGGCCGGCCATCTCCGTGAGATAACTCATGGTCGATTCCGGCGTGTAGAACTGCCAGTTGGTGTTGGTGGTGAAGCTGGCTGCTGTATTCCACGCAAGATCGGCGCCTACGCCCGCGAGGTGCTGCGGGTTCCACGGCAGCAGGGCTTGTGCACGCTCGATGATGTATGTGAGCAGCATGGTGACGGCGGAGAACCCCAGCATCGCGAAGGCATATTCCCGCCAATTCATTTCGTGGTCGGCTTCGACTCCGCAGAATTTATAGATGAGGCGCTCGATGGGCCGGAAAATCGGATCGAGCCAGGTACGCTGTCCCTCCAGCACACGCGCTAAATAGGTCCCCACCGGGCGCACAGTCAGGAGCAGGACAATGGAAAATGCAGCAAATTGCAACCAGCCATTGGCAGACATGTCAGAATTTCTCCGGATAGAGCAGCGTGGCGCCGAGGTAAATCAGCAACAGGACCGAAAGCAAAAGAGCGACTACAGTGACGAGGTCCATGGCTTACCTCAACTTCTGACAGGCCTTTACGTACAGAAAGGCTCCGGCAAAGAAAATGGCGGTGAAGAAGAGCATCGTGAGATCTTGCATGCGAGCACCCTCGATTCGGAACATCATGCGGCCACATGGGCGCATGCGATTCCAAAATCGATTTTGCGGGTTGGGGCGTTGCTTTCGCGGAAGGGAAATCTAAAGGAAATATAAGGATATGCCGACTTATACCTGGAGGTCCCGCAGAATCGGGCAGAAACGGCTCTACTCTTCTTTGCCGTTGAAACCCTCGGGGACGAAACGATAGCCGACCCATGGTTCGGTCTGGATGAATTGTTTGCCGGTTTCCGCCTCAAGCTTTTTGCGAAGCTGGCCGACGAAGACGCGCAGATACTCAGGCTGGTGAGCCGATTGCGCTCCCCAGACGGCGGTCAGCAGTGCACGATGAGTAATTACTCTGCCGGCATGTCGTGCGAGGTGCAGCAGTAGTTCAAATTCCTTCGGCGTCAGGTGGATAGCCTTCCCTGAGACCGCGATGCTGTGTGCAGCGGCATCGATCACGAATTCGCCGGTAACGATGGCCGATTCTGTGCGTTCCGGTGCGCGGCGCATATGTGCCCGGACCCGTGCGAGAAGCTCCTGGATCTTGAAGGGCTTCGTGACATAGTCGTCGGCACCCGAATCGAGCGCCTCAATCTTGGAGCGCTCGTGATCGCGCACCGAGAGCACAAGAATCGGAGTCGAGGACGTTTTGCGGATCTCACGGGCCACTTCAACGCCGCTTAGGCCCGGCATCATCAGATCCGTAATGACAAGGTCGGGCGGCCACTCCGCAAAGATGCGCAGGCCCTCTTCGGGGTCATTGGCAGTGCGCACGTCAAATGCCTGCGTCGAGAGCGCGGCGCGCAGCACGCGTGTGATTTGCGGTTCGTCGTCGATTACTAAAATTCTGCCGGGCATCTGCGTTCTTCTTCCACCGGAAGCTTACATCATCGGGGAGGCCGAGTATCATTCCGGTTGAGACAATCATGAATTTGATGCCAAAGCCGTATCACTACCTGCAGTGGCTGGGCGCCACGCTGGCTGCGGTTTTGACGACAATCGGCCTGGCCATGACCAGCGCGCGAGCAACCACCGCGGGCATGGTGTTTCTGATGGTGGTGGTGGTAACGGCGACGCAGGCTGGGTTGGTCATTTCGCTGTATAGCGCGCTCCTCTGCGCCGTGTCTTTCGATTATTTCTTTTTGCCTCCAATTCACACCTTCACCCTGGCCGGCCCGCAGGAGTGGTTGTCGATGTTGACGTTTGCGGTGTGTTCGCTCGTCGCGGGGCGCGTGGCCGAACGAGCTCGCAAGCAGAAGCACCAGGCCGAACAGCGCCGCGAAGACGTCGAACGGCTTTACGTGCTGAGCCAGGAGATGATGCTGCACGAAGATTCGGCCCGTCTGATTCGTGCGTTGCCAGCGCTGGTAGCCAGGATATTCTCGCTCGAAAGCGTCGTTTTGTACGTGCAGGATCGGGATCAGTATGTGTCGACGGCGGAGGAGTTGGCAGAGCTTTTCAAAGCGAATCTGCGCGAAGTAACCAGCGGGGCGCATGCGACGATCGCACAGCAGGACGGTTTTGACGCACATGCACTGACCGTTGGGATGCGTGCTGTGGGTGCAATGGCATGGCGGCCAGCGAACCTCTCGCGCGAAGTTGCTACAGCGGTATCCGGGCAAGTTGGAATTGCGTTGACGAGGGCCATGGCTATCGAAGCAAGCGCACGGATGGAGGCTTCGCGAGAGAGCGACCGCCTGCGTGCGGCGCTTATCGATTCGCTCACGCACGAATTGCGGACTCCGCTGACCTCCATTCGCGCCGCGGCTACTACGCTGACACAGGATCAAGGATTGGATGACGCGTTGCGAAGGGAATTGGCGACGGTGGTCGACGAGGAGTCGGCTCACCTCGATGCTTTGATTGGCGAAGCTGTGCAGATGGCGGAGCTCGACGCAAAGGTGCTGAAGGTGCAGGCCGCGCCGCGCCATACCCGGACACTGCTTGAACATGCCGCAGATGAGTCGCGCAACTTGCTGGGGCGCCGCCAGATCACATTGATGGTGCAGGAGCCAGACAGGCCCGCCTGGTTCGATGCAACGCTGCTAAGCCGTGTCTTTCGCCACTTGATCGAGAATGCCGCGCTTTACTCGCCACCGGAAAGCCGCATCGTCCTGCGCAGCCGGCGCATTGAAGGGCGCCTGGAATTTGAAGTGGAGGATAATGGTCCGGGGATCGACAAGGCTGATTTGCCGCACATCTTTGAAAAGTTCTATCGCGGCAAGAAGGGTGCGAAGCTCGGAAAGGGAACCGGTATGGGGCTGGCGATTGCCCGCGCCATCCTGCTGGCACATGGAGGCGGAATTTCAGTGGAGAGCAATCCGGAGCACGGGAGCACGTTTCGTTTCTGGGTGCCGCTGGTTGAGAAACAAACGGGCGAGACGCTTTAGATGATCAGGCGGGCTCGCCGCTCCAGTCGCATTCGATATCGCGCTTCTTCTCCGAGCTTTCCCTGGCCCACTCAAGCACGCGCGCCACACGCCAGGCCTCCGTGGGAGTGACTGGCGGAGCGGTCGAAGTGCCCAGCAGGACATCGCGGACTCCGGCATAGAACAGCCTGTAATCGCCTGTAGCCGACGGAACAGGTTGCGTAACTACTCCGCCATCGACATCGACGCTGAGCGTGCCCCGGTGATCGCTTGATTCCTGACCCCAATTGCTGTCGGCGATCTTCGTAACCTTGCCCAGCGCGTCTTCCTGCGGGTCCAGTCCCCACTTCCAGAAGTTGCCGCGACTGCCACGCAGGTGGAAACGCGGCCGAGCAAGCGTCGAAAGGCAATTGGCTCCAAGGGTGACAGAGAATCCAGAGTAATAGTGCAGGCGAATGGTAAAAGCGTCGTTCGAGCCTTCGCCATCTCGCTCGCGGAGGACCTCGGCTCCCACGGCAGCCGGTTGGCCGAACAGCATGAGCGCCTGGTCGACAAGGTGCGTGCCCAGATCAAGCAGAATCCCGCCCTCGTCCGTCTCTTCTTTCCATGCTCGGCTGGAAAGGCCAGGGCGCCAGCGATCGAAGTGTGACCCGAAATGAACCAGGCGGCCGATTGAGCGTTCCTCGATCAGCTTTCGAATCGTGGCGAAATCATTGTCAAATCGTCGATTGTGAAATGGAAAGAGATGGAGCCCGATGCCGCCGGCGAGTTCAGTGAGTTGGGAAATTTCATTGGCGCTCAAAGCAACGGGCTTGTCGACAACGACACTTTTCGCTGCTTCCAGTGCCTGCATGGCGATGGGAAAATGGGTGCTGTTGGGTGTCGCGACGACCACCAATTTGATCGAGGCGTCCGCCAGAAGTTCTTCGACGGAGCGATACGTTGTGATCCCGGGATAGCGCTCGGCGGCGTTGCTTGAGTTGCGCTCCACTACCGCCGCGAGTTCGAGACCTTCAACCGAAGAGATCAGCGGTGCGTGAAACACGCGGCCCGCCATGCCGAAACCCACCAGTCCAACGCGAATCATACGTCCCCCGATCGCGACTGCCCGTTTTTGGTGTATTTAGCCCTCAAGTTTATACCGGGTTTCGGCAAGGCGGTAGAGCCGTCGCCAGACAAGCCGATTCATAGTAACGACCATCAGCGAAATCATGATGGTCGCGAGCAGGATGATGGGGAAGCGTCCGCTGTCTGTTGCGGAGCTGATCTCGGCTCCGAGCCCGATGGTCTGGAGGGTGCTGTCTTTGAGGTGGGAGTATTCCGCGTAGACAGAGGCGTTCCATGCGCCGCCGGAGGCCGTGACCATGCCGGTGATGAGATAAGGGAATATTCCGGGAAGGATGAGCTTGGTCCAGCGTTGCCAGCGGGTGAAGTGATAGAGCGAAGAGACTTCGCGCAGGTCAGAGGGGATTGACATGGCGCCGGCAATGACGTTGAAGAGGATGTACCACTGGGTGCCAAGGAGCATGAGTGCGATGGATCCGATGCCAAGGCCGCCGCCGATTTTAACAAGACCGATGAGAATGATGGGGAAAAAGGCCGTGGCCGGGATAGAGGCCAGTACCTGCGCGGTGGGCTGGACGATGCGGGAGAGACGCGGATTGAGGCCGATGGCGACGCCAACCGGGACAGTCCAAGCGACCGAGATGAGAAGAGCGGCATTGACGCGGCCAAAGGTTGCGGCAGCGCCCTGGAAGAGCAGTTTCAGGTCGGGCCAGCTGACGGTTCTGAGCATGATGACAGCCTGCAATGCTCCCCAGCCGACGACGGCAGTGGCCGCAGCCGTCAGGAGATAAAACCAGACGGGGTTCCGGGTGGATTTCTCTTCGTCGACGGGTTGGACGACGCGACACTCTTTCGTTCGGGATAGGCGGCGATAGATGGGCTCTTCGATGCTCGCCCATACACGAGTAGGGAGGGAACTGAGAAGGTTGGAACGACGCAGAAGCGCAAGGATCGGCGAGCGGACGCGATCGGCAGACTCGACCTGCTCGAATTTGAACTTGTCGCTCCAGGCGATGAGTGGGCGCCAAAGAAGCTGATCGGTGGCTACCACGATAAGGATGACGGCGGCGATGCCAAAGGCTAGCGCCCGATAGTCGCCAGTGTTGGTGGCGACCTGAAGATAACTTCCGATTCCAGGGAGCTGGTAGGTGTAATTGGCGAATGGCGAGATTTCGCACGCGATGAGGGCGAACCATCCGCCGGCGACGGAGACGATGGAGTTCCAGACCAAGCCAATGGTGGCGTAGGGCATTTCAAGCTGCCAAAAACGCTGCCAGGCGGAGTAGCGATAAATGCGCGAGGCCTCCACCATTTCGCGAGGGATGGATTTTAGCGAGGAATAGAAACTGAAGGCGAGGTTCCACACCTGCCCGGTGAAGATAAGGAGGATGACGGCCATCTCGATTCCCAACTGGTGGCGTGGAATCAAAGCGACCATGAAAAGGACCACCGGGGGCAGGAAGCTGAGGACCGGGATGGACTGAAGAATGTCGAGGACAGCGACCATCCAGGGATCAAGGCGCGGATTGTAGGCCGCGATGTAGCCGTAGCCGATGGCGAAGACCAGGCTGAGCAGGTACGCAATGCCGATGCGGGTGATGGAGTAGAACGCGTAGAGCGGCAGAGCGCTGATGGAGTGGGAGATTTCAGCGATGGGTGCGGGTTTGCCGAGCCAGTATCTGCCGGTGCCTACGACGGCAAAGAAGATGGCAAGGCCGCAGGCACCCACTCCCATGTCGATGAAGAAGGGCCAGGTGCGAACCGTGACAAGCGAACGTGCAAGGGTGCGCTGAAGGGTCAATCATCGCCTCCCGCATCGGCGGTTTCTTCCAGTGCGTCGGGCATTACAAAGCGGCGTCGCGCGGCGTCGAAGTCGAACAGCTCTGCATAGCGGCCCCAGTTGACTGCCGTCTCAATCTGACGACGCGACTCTTCGTCGCTGAACTGTTCGTCGAGCATGTCGAGGAAGAAGTCTTCAGGTACGGTGTGATCGCTCTTGGCTTCGAGTGCCCGCCGAATCTGCCGGAGGAGCAAAATGTTCGCCAATGCCGCATCGCGGAAAAGTTCTTTCTGGCGCAAAATTTCAGAGTTGGCAAACTCGGAGCCAGTCTCGGTGATGGAGACATCGCCTTCCTCCACCTTGAGGAAGCCCAGCAACTCAGAGGCATCCACAATCGGCAGCAGGTCATCAATCTCGAACGCAAGATCGTCGGCGAGGCGGTAGATGTCGTCGCGGCCGCCCTTGTCCAGAAGCAGTTCCAGCAATCCGGCCATTCCGCCCGGTCGCGCGTGAGGCAGCATCTGGTACTTCATTTGGCGCTGGTCGCGAATTCGCGGGCCCGGATGCTGATGATCGGGCGCCTCGGTAGGAGTGACATCCGGCCGCGTCAGAACCTTGTAGATATAGTCGACCAGCTGCGTGAAGGGTTCGGATTTGCGGTCGCGCGGCTGTGGAATTTGAACTCGAAAGTCGGTGCGGATATGTCCCGGGTTTCGCCCCAGCACAATGATGCGATCGGCGAGGAGAACGGCTTCCTCGATGTTGTGGGTCACGATAAAGACGCAGCGGGTGGGCATCGTCTTCTTGGCCCAGAGTTCGAGGAGTTCGCTGCGCAGGTTCTCGGCCGTCAGGACGTCGAGTGCGGAAAATGGCTCGTCCATGAAGAGGACCTCGGGCTCGACGACGAGGGCCCGTGCAAACCCGACACGCTGCTTCATGCCGCCGGAGAGCTCTTTGGGATAGGCGGACTCAAAACCATCCAGACCGACGGTATCGAGCATGCGCATGCTGCGAGTGCGGCGCTCTTCGGGATCAACACCACGGGCCTGAAGCGGAGCCTCCACGTTTTCAAGCACCGTGAGCCATGGAAACAGGGCAAAGCTCTGGAAGACGATGGAGACATTGATCTCGGCCTCAGCGATTGGCTTCTCATGCCAGTAGACCTGGCCGGCGGATGGCCGGGAAAGGCCGGAAAGCATGCGCAGCATGGTCGATTTGCCGGAACCAGATGGACCGAGCAAGGCGACAATTTCCCCAGGAACGATGCTCAGGTCGGTTGGCGAAATGACCTGGATGCGGTTTTGGCTGGGCTGGGAGTAGTACTTCTCGATCTTCTCGGCGCGAATAATCGCTTCGCCATTTGGGCGATCGGCTGCCGCCGGGGCAGGGTTCTGCACAACGTTCTGGATGCCTGCTGGCTGCATGCACGCCTCTCCGCCTGAGGGATCCGCCGAAAGATCCGGCAGGGAACTGGTATTTCAGAATCTTATGAGGGTTGCGTTGCTCCCGGATGAATCGGCTCTGCGATGGGAACAACCCGCGCGTTTAGAGTACAGCAGTTGACGGAAGGTTGCGGTTTCCCGGGAGGAAATGCTCTGCGCGAAACAAACCAGAAGCTTCCGGCGATCTCAATTCGCGTCGAAGAGGAGAGCGATTGCAAAAAACAAGCGCCAGTCTTGCGCAATGCCGGAGGCGCCCGTAGACTAAGAAACCGGGCCAGTAATGGTTCTAGTTGGGCCAGTGTCAGGATGTTATCCTAGGCGTGTGTTTACCGATCTGATGGTACCGCAGGCGGTGCTATTCGGCTTCGCTACGCGGCGCGTTCGACTGAAAGGCTTTTTGCGCCAATCCCTATGGCGTTCAGGAGTGTATGCCCGATATTCACGTTAAGCCCAAAGTTCTTGTAGTAGACGACGAACGCGTCATTGCCGATACGTTGGCGATGATTTTGAATCAGAGCGGTTTTCAGGCACGGGCCGTATATTCCGGTGAAGCTGCGCTGGATACGGCTTCGAGCTATAGTCCCGACATGCTGATTGCCGACGTCATCATGGCCGATCTCAACGGCATTGATGCGGCCATTCAGATTCGCGCGCTGCTGCCGAAGATCAAGATTCTACTTTTCTCAGGGCAGGCCGCCACAGCCGACCTTCTCGAAAAGGCGCGGGCTCAGGGATACGAATTTGAGATTCTCGCCAAGCCTGTGCACCCGCAGGATCTGCTGAACCGGCTGCGCAGCTAGCTTTTTACCAGGATTAATCGATCAGGGCTTCATCTCATGACGGCCTTCCATGGCGTGTGCCATCGTGACCTCGTCTGCGTATTCAATGTCGCTTCCCGCGGGAACACCGGTGGCAATCCGCGTAATGCGGACCTTGAATTCTCGCAATGCACCGGCCAGCCAACTCGCGGTGGCTTCTCCCTCGAGCGTAGGGCTGGTGGCGAGAATTACTTCGTCCACCTCGCCGCGCTCGACGCGCTGCATCAGCGAGCGGGCGCGTAACTGCTCGGGGCCCACACCGTGCAAAGGCGACAGCGTGCCATGCAGCACGTGATAGACGCCGCCGTAACGGCTCCGCTCTACCGCCTCAATGTTCGTAGGCTCCTCCACAACGCAGACCAGACGCTGATTGCGTGTGGAACTTGAGCAATAGGCACAGGGATCGATGTCCGTAATGTTGTTGCACACCGAGCAGAGCCGCAGGCTGGCCTTGAGTCCGCGAACGGCTTCTGCAAGCGCCGATGCGTCATCGTCGCCGGAGCGCAGAATATGAAAGGCGAAGCGCTGGGCAGTCTTGGTTCCCACCCCGGGAAGCTTCTTTAATTCGTCAATCAGCCGGGCCATGGGCTCGGCATAGCGTGCCACAGCGACTCCTCCTAAACAGTACGATAGACGATTCCAACAAACATATCGGGAGAGCCGCCATTCGCCCAGTCCGCATCAAGATCGGCGGTTGGTTTTCTTGCTAAGACTTCCTGCTCAGTGGCGCCCGTTTGCTTGAGCGCAGCAACCTTGTCGCGTACCGACGAAAGCATGTCGGTGTATTTCTTCAAAGCCGTCTTGTCTCCCAGTGGGCCATGTCCGGGAATGACCTTGGTCTTATCCCCGGCCAGCGCGAGCGATTTCTTTGCTGCCGCAATCGTGCCGCCTATCGAACCGCCGGTCCCTTCATCGATGAAAGGGTAGAATCCGTTGAAGAAAATATCGCCACAGTGCAGCACATCCGCATTCTGAAAGTGGATGTAGATGTCTGTATCGGTGTGGGCCGGATCGTAGTGAACCAGCTCGACCATGTCTCCATTGTGTTTGTGGCTCAAGCTGGTGGCGAAGGTAAGGGTCGGGATCGCTCCGGCCGGATAAGCCGGAATGCTCATGTGAAACAGCTTGATTTCGGAGGGCCGTGAAAGGCGAGTTTTCGTCTTTTCATGCGCGACTACCTGGAAGCCGGCTGCGTGCATGCCCTCATTCCCGTCTACGTGGTTGACATGCCAATGGGTGTTGATCAGCGCGTGGGGTGCATCGCTGCTTACCGCCGCAATCGCCTCGCGGATGTGGGGAACTGCTGTCGCGAAGCTGGAATCAATCAGCAGAATGCCGTCCTTGCCAGATTGGACGACCATGTTACCGCCAGCGCCCTGCAGCAGCCAGATGTTGTTGTAAAGTTTTGTGGTCTTGATCGGCGTGGTCGCGCCGGCAGCGCGCATTTGCGCAAGCCTGTCCGTCGGCGGTGCCGGCTGTGTGGCCTGGGGGAAAGTCCAGCGAGGCGCAAATGACGCTGCGCCGGCGGCCATCCCGAGACGCAGGAAACTTCTGCGGTTAATCCCCAATGTCATCGTGACCCCCTGAGCTACTGAGCAACAACTCAAATGAAACTCTACCTTAGCGACGAGCAGCTCGGTGAAGCCAAGGCCGATCAGCCCAGCCCGGGGATATTGAGATTCAGGCCGCCCAGTGCCCCTTTAACGCTGGATTGAATTGCCTCGTCTGCCTTATGGCCGGCATCGTTCACGGCCCCCACAATGAGCGCTTCAAGCATCTCCACGTCAGGATTCGAACCGCCGAGGCTGGTGACGGCCGAAGGGTCGATCTTGATCTTGATCAGTTCTTTCTTGCCATTCATGGTGGCTGTCACGGCACCCCCGCCGCTCGATCCCTCGACCACCGTTTGTGCGAGTCTGCGCTGCATGTCCTCTTGCATCTTGTTGGCCTGGGAGAGCATTTCGGCCATCTTGAGGGGGTTGATCATTTCAGTCTCCTGAGCCCTATTTGGTGCGCAGATCCACGACGCTGCGCACTTCGGCGTGAAAAATCTCCTTCGCCCGCTGTACCATCGGGTGCTCAAGCGCAGCCTGTTGAATGCTGCCTGTTGCCGGTGCAGTGATCGAAGAGGTCGATGCCACGCCTTCTCCGGGAATGACCATGAAACGTCCCGGCCCCCCGAGTCGCTGCATCTCCTGCTTGATGATCTTTTCAGCAGCTGGGTTCACGGTGAGCGCCAGCATCTTTTTACCCATGCCGGGGACCTCAACCCGCAGACTGGTTGCCTCCAGCGTAAATCGGGCAGTAGAAAGAAGCGTCGAAGCAGATGCATGTCCGGCTTCAGCCAACGCGGCGATGATGGCCTGCTGCACGGAGTCCACAGATGGGCCAACTGCGTGTTTACCGGTCCCGTTCTCGGGAGCGTTCCCCTCGGGAGTAACTTCCCCTGAAGCGTCAGTCATCCATGGTTCTGCAAACCCAAGTGGGGGACTTGCGATCTGCGTCGTCACCGGCGCCACATACGGCATCTCGATGACGGGAACGGCTTCAGGTGGCGCGTTGATCACGGCCACGCTCTCAACCTTCGGCGCGGCTGGCTGAGTCATTGGCCGTGAACCAGACGAAAATCCAAACGGTGAGCGCGGTGCAGGCGTGGCAGACGGAATCGCCGAGGTTGGAGCGGCTGAGGGAGCGGTCCGCACAGGCGGCGATACAGATCGTGGAGCCGACGATCCGCCGCTGCGAACCGGCGCACCGCTTGCCACTCCGCTGAGCAGTTCTTCCAGTGGCAGCAGTCGCTGGGCATGCACCAGCTTCATCATTCCCAGCTCAAGATGGAAGCGCTGCTCCTGGCGGTAGTTCAGATCGTCGAAGGTCCGCAGCATGATCTGCAGGTTGCGCGTGATTTCCTCTTCGCCGAAAAGCAATGCGGTTCGTGCTGCACGCGCGCGCTCATCGGCGGAGATCTGCAGCAGTTCAGTCTGTTCGCCGCCCAGCTTGGCCATCAACGCGTTCCGCAGGTAGCGAACCATCTGACGCGCAAGCGACTGCGGGCTGTGCCCAGCGTTGAGTAAGTCATTGAGTTGCGTCATCAGAGGAGCGCTCTCGCCGGCGGCGACAGCCTCTAGTAAATGCTCAAAGACCGTATTGGGAACTGAGCCCATCAGTTCGCGAATTTGCGCGGTGGCGAGGACGGGGCGGTTCTTCGCATCGCAAGGAGCCGACGCAATGGCCTGGTCCATGATCGAGAGTGCGTCGCGCATCGATCCATCGCCGGCCTCAGCCAGCAGCGCAAGAGCGCCCTCTTCGGCTTCGACTTCTTCGTGTTTCGCAATCATCTTGAGCTGCGCAAGAATGTCATCGAACTTGACGGCATGAAAACTGAAGTGCTGACATCGCGAGCGAATCGTCTGCGGGATGTTTTCCGGCTCGGTGGTGGCCATCATGAAGATGATGTGCGACGGCGGCTCTTCGAGTGTCTTCAACAGCGCATTGAAGGCGGCCTCGGTGATCTGGTGTGCCTCGTCGAGGATGTAGATCTTGTAGCGATCGCGGGCAGGCGAGTAGCGAGCAGCATCGCGCAGTTCGCGAATCTCGTCGATGCCTCGGTTCGTGGCCGCGTCGATTTCGATCACGTCAACAGCATTACCCTGACGAATCTCAACGCAAGAGTCGCAAACTCCACAAGGCTCCGGCGTCGGCCTCTCCGCCGAGCCGATCTCGGTGCGGCAGTTCAAGGCCTGGGCCAAAATGCGGGCGATGGTGGTCTTGCCGATACCGCGATGACCCGAAAAAATGTAGCCGTGCGCGATGCGGTTCTGGGTCAGCGCGTTCAGCAGAGTGCGTGTAACGTGATCCTGTCCGGCTACGTCGGCAAATCGCTGCGGCCGATATTTTCTAGCCAGAACCTGATAACCCATATGCGGCACCGTCTCCTTTGGCTCGACCTCTTAACGGTGGCCTAGGTGGGATTGTACCGTCACCAGCCAGGGCATTCATAAGAAATGATTTGGAGCATATTCAAGGTCTAAAGGTTTTTGCTTCGGCGCGCCTGTACATGGGCGCCGTCTTTTTTAGTGCTCGAAATGACGCAATTTTGGCTTGACGCCTGCATAGGCGAGGAACACAATCTCACCATCAAGCGGTCGTGGCCCCGCGCTTCGAAATTGAGCGCGTAAGTTGGGCTCTCAGCACCGCAAGCGCATCGAGAGCGATCAGTAGCCCGAAAGTCGAACTTCTTCCCGCAAGACAACCAGAGTGCAGCAAAACACGCGCTCCAAACCTCCGTTCAGTAGCTCTACTGGCTTTCCAGACGGGAAAAATAGCCGCGGCAAATCACCCAATCCTCTCTGGAGTTCAACTGACTTCATTCAACATTCGAGGAGAACACATGCCTGATTTATTCGACCAACTCAAACAGAAATATCAAGCTGTGCTGGACACGATTCAGCGCGAGGGTGCAGAAGTCCAAGGTCTCAGTCTCAGCGGCAATCAGCTTTATTTGAAGGCCATGGCTGTCTCCGAAGCCAGCAAGAACCGCATCTGGGATTCGATCAAGGCTGTCGATGCCAGTTATCAGGATCTTAAGCATGACATCGAGTTCCGCCAGGGCAGCCAGACCTATACGGTGCAGCCTGGCGATAACCTGTCCAAGATCAGCAAGCGCTACTACGGAGACGCAAACAAGTATCCCGTGATAGCCCAGGCAAATAATCTGACCGATCCTGACAAGATCAAGGTGGGACAAGAACTGGTGATTCCCGCCGCATAAAGATGTAAATCGGGCGGTGGTTGCGTCCGCCGCCCCATGCCTCAAGCGTCGCACCGAATTGTACGGACAAAGAAGCGCAACACCGTACCGGAACTTCTCAGCAAGTCAACCGGCCGGCACCGGACCTGCCCCCCAAGGAGATCGCTTACGACCTTACTCGATTCAGTTTCGAACGTTTTGAAGCAGTACTCAAGTGGCTCGACTCCCAACGCTGCGAATGCCACAGAACATTTCGATCAGGTCGCGCAAACCGCGCCACCCAACGCCATTGCAGAAGGACTTTCCGCGATGTTCAAGTCTAACCAGACGCCGGCTTTCGGCAGCATGGTCGGCAACCTGTTTAACGGTTCCAATGGCGAGCAGAAAGCCGGGATGCTCAATCAACTGATTGCGTCGGTCGGCCCAAGCACGGTGGCGCAGATGGCTGGCGGCGGCGTGCTGGCGAGTTTGCTGGGAGGAGGCGCAAGTCAGATTACTCCGCAACAGGCGCAAAGCGTTTCACCAGAGGTGGTGCAGCAGCTCGCCGCTCACGCGGAGAAGACAGATCCTTCGATCGTGGATAATGCTAGCGCCTTCTACGCTCAACACTCAACACTGGTAAAGACCCTCGGCGGGGCGGCTCTCTCTATCGCGCTGGCCAAAGTAGCTGAGCGCCAAAGAGCCTAATCACGCCGCAAATGGCACTGGTAAACGTCGTTCACACACTCTTGTTGCAAGAGAGGGGAGCCTATGTTTGCGCTGCTATGGGAGATACTCATCGGGCTAGTAGTTGGAGCTCTAGCCAAGCTGTTCATGCCGGGTAAAGACCCTGGCGGAATTTTTGTGACTATCATCATCGGTATCGCAGGATCGATTGGAGCCACTTTTCTCGGGCAGTTAATCGGCTGGTATAAGCAGGGCCAATCAGCCGGTTTCATCATGTCCATTCTCGGCGCGATGTTGATTCTGTGGATTTACCGGATGATCAAACACAGAACTGCGACTGCTTAAGGATGAAACAGCGCGGAACCGGAGCGGCACCTCCAATTCGATTGGTCAGTTGGCATCCAGGTTGAAGCTGATGTCGTTGAGCCATTCGGCGATCAGATCCTCATCTCCGGGATCGAAGACATAGGCGTCGTTGAGCAGCAGAATTGTCGCCCAGTAAACCAGATCGCGCTCCGAGATGAGCTCGAAGCGTTTGTGCTCGAGTGCGTTTGAAATGTGTTCGCGGGTGATAACGATTCCCGGCTCGGGGATGGGGAAGCGGTTATTGGCCGAGCGGCGCTGGGTGACGCCTTTATCACTTGATTCCTTGGGGTCGAAGTTGACATCGAATGCTCCGGCAAGCGAGCGGAGCATTTCGTCGCGGCCGACTTCGAAGAGCGCAAAACGGCGAAGTACATCGAGCTGCTCATTGGTCAGGGGCGGGTGGTCTGGCTCTTCTGTCATCCAGCCTTATGCTATCCCGCAATAGCGTCTCAGCGTAATGGCTTCCGCAAAGGAAGCTTTCACGCAGCGTCTTCCTCTTCCACAACCTCGGGCTTCCGCGGAATGGGAATCGCCTTGGTACGGGTGCGGCGCTTTGTCGCCTTTTTCTTTTCGGCCCTCCGGGCTGCGGCCTTGCGCCGGCGGATCTCTTCCGGCGAATACATGGTGCCACGACATGATTTGGCTCCGCAGTTGCACGTAGCCTCATCGTCGCCGCCATCGTAAAGGCAGTAATCGTAGGTAATCTCTTCGCCTGGCTCGATCTTCCGGATGGCCCTGATCCAGACCCGGCCCTTGATCTCTTCCGTCTCACAATTCGGGTCGCAACTGTGGTTGATGAACATGGCCATGCAATGCCCATCGATGACGACTGTCCCATCACCGAGTCCAAATAGATATGTGATTGGCGACTCCTCGTTGGAGGCATCGGCTTCGTCTTTACTGAGGCGCGGCCCGGTGTACTCGGCCACGCGCGTGCCCCGGCGAACTGCGGTAGTGCTATAGCAGCCTGCGGCATGAATGGCGGATGAGCGGATGATGAGCGCCATGAGTTCTGCGGCTTTTTCCTAAGTTGAGATGAAGTACGCTATGCAAGGCATCGTAACATTGAAGTGACGCCAACGAACGGCGTGTCGACGAAAAGAATTACGAATGAAGTTGAATTCGCACATTGCACTCACGGTTGGATGCGGTTTGATCGCAACGGCTGGTCTACTCGCACAGTCGACTCCGCCGCAGCAAAAGCCGCCTGCGAGCACGCAGCTGCCTGCCAACACGCAGCAGCAACCTGCGCAGAAGCCGCCCGCCGAGTCGAACCCGTTTCCCGAAGACACCAAAGATGTGCCGGTCGTGCCGACCAGCGGTGAGCCCGCGGCGACCTTGCCGTCCCCTGCGACCAACGACGAAAGCGCGGGAACGACCAGCCTGCTGAAAGAGGACACCGACCCGGCTCACAGTCCCGACGATCCGCCGCCCGGTGCGTCCGATTCCGACAGCGGTTTTAGTTCCAGCCTGACTGGGGCGAATGACGTCAACATCCCGGACGAGCCGAGGCCGGGCAAGCACAAGAAGACCGATGAGCCGGCAGTCCATCAGGAAACCGCGAAGGAAGACGAAGACGTAGGCGCCTATGAATTAAGTCTGAGGCACTGGAAGGCTGCACTATCGCGATACCAGTCGGCGGTGGTGACGGATCCGGAAAACCCGGAAGTGTATTGGGGGATGGCGGAGGCGCAGAGGCAGCTCGGTGACTATGCGAACGCCAAGGCGAACTACCAGAAGCTGATGGAATACGATCCCGATAGCAAGCACGGGAAAGAAGCGAAAAAGCTACTGAAGCAGCCGGAGCTGGCGAACGCACCTGCGGTGTCAGCGAATCACCCAGCCGCAACAGTGCAACAGCAATAGGGCGATTGCAGCTCCTGTTCTGACACGTCAGCGTAAACAGCAGAAACAGATCCTTCGTTTCGCTTACCCCTCGCGCGTATCGCGCGACGGGGCCCCAGACGTGCTCGACTCAGGATGACAGGCTGTGAGGAGGATGTGAGGCATTCTCAACTCGATTTGAAATTACAGCCCTACCAAGCGCATGTAGGCGGCGATGATTGGCTGCCCCCATAGCGCGCTTATGATTCCACCGACGCAAAGAAACGTACCGAGGGGAAGCTTCGACAAAAGCCACTTGTCCGAGTCCCTCTGCGCCGCGGGCACGGCGAGTATCGCAAGCGCGAACACGGATCCCAGAAGGATTCCAATCGCGAATGAGAGCATCGCGCCGGAAAGTCCGAGCCATGCGCCCAGCAGCGCCATCAGCTTTGCGTCACCCAGCCCGATGCCCTCGCGCTTGCGAATCAGCCAGTACGTCCAGCGAATGAGGAAGATTAAAGCGGCCGCTGCCGCTGCGCTCCCGACGCGTTTCCAGAAGAAATCAATCGGATGAGCGGGTCGAAGGAAATCAGTTCCGACCGCCCAGAAGATCGTGGTGAGCACAAGTCCGACAATGATTCCCGGATAGGTCAAGAAGTTCGGCAACCATAGATTTTCAGCATCCAGAATTGCCAGGGCGATCAACAGCCAGCTAAAGATCATCATCGCTCCGGCACCAGCGATGGCCTCTTTCTCAGCGACGGCCAGCACCGGGTACTCGGGAATCGAATTCCAAGCGGATAGCGCCCAGATGCCTCCCACTGCCAACTCCACCAGCGGATAGCGCCAACTGATTTTTTCCTGGCACGTCCGGCAGCGGCCCCGAAGCGCGATCCAGCTTGCCAGGGGCAAGTTCTCCCACCATGCAAGCGTTCGTCCACAGCCGCGGCAATGCGAACGCGGCTTCACCACGCTTTCGCCCTCAGGCCAGCGACTGAGGCACACGTTCAGGAAGCTGCCGAAGGCCAAGCCCAGCAGCCCCGCTAATATCGTGCACAGGATGCGAATCATCGAAGGTTGAGTATACGAGGTTCGCCAACGGGAGAAGCAGGCCTTCAGAACCCCGGACTGTGGCCTGAACCCGGTCTGAAGCAGACTCGCATCGCATCATACGGACCGTGGCCTGAATCGTAGGGTTACACTGATTTCGATGGACGGCGCGAGAGACGCACAGAGTCCTCAGTCAATAACGTCTGTTCCGGGGGCCGCAGTTCTCACCGATCCGGAGCGGGCGGCGGCGCTGTTTCAGCAGTCGGTTGCCATCATGGCGCGACTGCGAGCTCCCGATGGATGCCCGTGGGACCGCGAACAATCCTTTGACACGATTCGCAAATACACTCTTGAAGAAGCCTATGAAGTATTTGACGCTATCGAGCGCCGGGACTTTCCGCACCTGGCCGAGGAACTTGGCGACCTTATGCTGCAGGTTCTGTTTTACGCCGAGATGGCGGCCAACGAAGGCCACTTCACCATCGGCGAGGTCCTCGATCATCTGAATCGCAAACTGATTCGTCGCCATCCCCACGTCTTTGGCGAAGAAGCATCGCGCGCCGCCGGCAACGAGGCCATCGTCGACTCAGCAGTTGAAGGTTCGGCGGCAAAAGTTCTTCGCAACTGGGAAGAAATCAAAGCTGCAGAGAAAGCACCGAAGCCTGGCGCGCCGAGAGAAGGGAATCCGCCGACCTCGCGCCTCGACTCTCTGCAGCGCGCCATGCCTGCCCTTGCAGAGGCAGCCAAGATCGGATCGAAGGCAGCCAAATCCGGTTTTGACTGGCCCCATTGGCGCGACTTGCTGCCCAAGCTGACCGAAGAAACGGCAGAGCTTGAAGCCGAAGCGTCGGCAGCCGAAGAATCCGACGACCCCGCTTTCAAGACCGCAGTCGAAGCGGAACTCGGCGACCTGCTCTTCACTGTTGTCAATCTCGGACGCCACCTTGGCGTCGACGCTGAGATGGCTCTACGCGGATGCAATCTGCGCTTCCGCCAGCGATTCAAGCAGATGGAAATGGATTCATTGAAACCGCTTGAAGAATTGAAGCCTGAAGAACTCGAAGCTCTGTGGTCAGAAGCGAAACGCAAGCTGGCGAAAACACCGCCTGTACCGGAGGCAGGCCGATGATACTGATCCGTGCCTGTTCGGGCCACGATGAGCTCGAAGCTTGCGTCCAACTCCAGATTGAAACGTGGGGCTACGACGATACCGACATCATTCCCCGCAAAGCCTTTCTTGTAGGGCAGAAAATAGGCGGCCAGGTACTGGGAGCATTCGACACTGACTTGCCGGGTGCGGGTCCGAACGGGACGCCGGAGTCGATGGTGGGTTTCGCCATGTCTTTGCCGGGAGTAAAAACTGGAAAGAATTCCACAGACGGAAATCCACAGGCCTATCTGCATTCGCATATGCTGGCCGTGCGCGACCACTATCGCAATCGGGGAGTGGGGGCGCAACTCAAGCTGGAGCAACGCCGTGAAGCACTTGCGCGCGGCATTCGCCTCATGGAATGGACGTTCGATCCGCTGGAGATCAAGAATGCGCATCTAAACATACAAAAGCTCGGAGCGATCGTTCGCAGCTATTATGTGAATTTCTATGGTGTATCCTCTTCTCGACTCCAAGGTGGACTTCCAACAGACCGTCTCGTTGCAGAGTGGTATCTCGACTCTGATCGAGTCAATGATGTTTTGGAAGGCCGTCCGTCGGTCGCCTATGAGATTGAAGAACGTATTCTGGTCCCAGCCGCCATCTACGAGTGGAAGGCTACCCCCGGTGGCCGAGAGCAAGCTCTTGCTATCCAGTTGCAGAATCGCTACAGGTTTCAGGAAGCATTTTCCAAAGGATTAGCCGTCGTCTCCTTTACAAGGGACGCGGAAGGTAACGGAGTCTTCGAACTGGGCCGTTGGGCCTGACCGGTCTAAGTCTGAAAGGGTTTTCAGAGCCGGCACATTGAATTACCAACCTCTTCATAAGCTGCCATTCGAAGGAAGTAACACTTTATGAGAATCGACGGAATTATCCTCCGCGAGCTGCACATGCCTCTGGTGCGCCCCTTTGAAACCAGTTTTGGTGTAACCCGCAACCGCAGGATTCTGCTTGCCGAAGTTCGGTCAGAGGGACTGACAGGCTGGGGCGAGTGCACCGCCGGCGAGAGGCCACATTTCTCCGGTGAGTCGACTGACACGGCGTGGCAAGTGATCACCAATGACCTGGGGCCGATGTTGGCCCGTGTGACAGTGGAGCACGGTGGCGACTGCCCGAAGATCTTCAGCGTGGTGCGTGGCAATCCCATGGCCAAGGCTGCACTCGAAAACGCAATCTGGGATCTCGAAGCACAGCGCGAGGGTGTGTCGCTGTCGCAACTGATCGGCGGTGTGCGCGATCGTATTCCGTGCGGCGTGTCTCTGGGAATTCAAAAGAGCATTCCCGAATTGATGGACATTATTGAAAGGGAACTGGCCTCCGGCTACCAGCGCATCAAGCTGAAATGCAAGCTCGGCTGGGACGTTGAGGTTTTCGAGAAGGTGCGCACTCAGTGGCCCGACATCATGCTGAGCTGCGACGCCAACTCTGCCTACAAGCTGCGCGATGCTGACCACCTGGTAACCTTCGACGCCTTTGACTTGCTGATGGTCGAGCAGCCCCTCTGGTATGACGATTTCTATTACCACTCCATGTTGCAGAAGCGCATGAATACGCCCATTTGCCTCGATGAATCGATTCGCAACCGGCGCGATGCTCTTGCCGCCATCGAAATGGAATCGTGCAAGATCATTAACATCAAGCTCGGCCGCGTGGGCGGCTTTTCTGAGGCCATTGCCGTGCACAATGCGGCGCAGGAGCGCGGCATTCCAGTTTGGTGCGGCGGGATGCTTGAATCTGGCGTAGGCCGCGCGCACAACATAGCTCTGTCGACGCTGGAGAACTTCCGACTGCCCGGAGACGTTTCGGCCTCAGCCCGCTACTGGCACGAGGACATTATTGAGCCCGAGGTTACTGTCACTTCGGAAGGCGAAATTCTCGTTTCCGATGCGCCAGGTCGTGGCTATGAGGTACGTGCCGACCTCGTCGAGCAACTGACCGTCCGAAAGGAAGATATTCGGGCCTTCGAACTGGTGGGGCAAAGCTAGAAATCAATCTGGTCAAGTATGAACGAAGCAATCGAGGTCGTACGGTCGCTGAAGTTGCGGCACGGCGACCTCGAACTACGTCTGGCCGAGTACTCCCTGCACGCTTTCCATCGCGTGCCGACCTGTTTTTTCCGCATGATGAGCATCGATCGCGTTGAAGAAATGGGCACCATCAATCTTCGCATCGGCGCCACGCCCCACATTGAGCTCTACGCCGGGCACATCGGCTATGGCGTCAATCCCGCACACCGCGGTCATCACTATGCGGCGCGTTCCGTTGCCCTGCTGCTACCCGTAGCGCGGAGTCTCGGCATCGATCCCCTTTGGATAACCTGCGATCCCGACAATATTGCCTCCCGGCGCAGCCTGGAGTTTGCCGGCGCAGAATTCATTGAGATCGTAGACGTGCCTGAGGACTGCGGCATTCGCAAATACGGCGGCAAACTTCGCAAATGCCGCTATCGCCTGTAGATCGCCGCCTGGAACCAAACCAATGGATTGTGCGTAGTCACAACCGGCGGAGCAACTTTGCCGGCGGGATCGCGTCTCAATAGCGAGAAGCGGACTGACTCAGGCACTTGCCAGCCGCCGGAGGTTATTCCGTTGACTCCCCAGGAAGAACAGCTTGTTAACTCGCTCATCGAGCGGATCAACCAAACCGAGCTTCAGGAGAAAGATCCCGACGCCGCAGCGTTGCTGAATCAAAAGCTCGCTTCGAATCCTGATGCGCTCTACATGCTGGCGCAGACGGTGCTGGTGCAGAATATCGCCCTGGACCAGGGCAAGGCGCAAATCTCGCAACTCCAGCAGCAGTTGCAACAGTTTCAACAGCAGCGACCACAGCCCGCACACACGACGAGTTTCCTGGGCCGCCTGCTCGGCGAACACGATTCCGCGCCGTCACAGCAACAGCAGGCTCCCGCGCCGCCATATCAGCCGGTCCCGCAATACGCTCCACCGGCGCAACCCTACCAGCAATATGGTCAGCCGCAATACCAGCAGGCGCAGTATGTCCCGGTCGGCGGCCAGCCAAGCTTTCTACGCGGAGCCATGCAGACGGCCGCTGGAGTCGCCGCCGGCGCTCTCGCGTTTGAAGGAGTCGAGTCGATCCTGAATGGATTTGGCCACGGTGGCTACGGGATGGGTGGTCCAGGATATGGCATGGGCTCACGACCGGGCGAAGAAACCGTCATCAACAACTACTATGACGAAACTGGACGCGGCGCCGAACATGGCGAACACCACCTGCAGGATCCAGGCATGCAGATGAGCGATCCCGGCGCCGGATACAGCCCGCGCGAAAACGACTCCAACGACAATCTGAGTGGATTCGACCAGAACGCCGATTCAACAAATGATCAGGACACCAGCGCGTTTGCTGACAATTCAAATCTCGACGATCAATCCGGCTTGGATAACCAGAGCTTGGACGATGATTCCGGCAGTTTCGACGACGGCGGGGGATTCGACAGCGGAGGCGACGTCCAATAACGTCTCAGCCCCGATGCGAGAAAGGCCACAGTCAGCCTTGCGCTGGGCGGATATTCGTCCAGCGCAAAGTTGACGTGCGAACGAAGCTTTAAGTTCCAGCGATGGCCTTATTCTGCAGGACGCGTACCACCACGCGACGGTTTTGAGCTTCGGTGTCCGCGGTTTTGTCACCTCCATCAATCTGCCGGCTCTCGCCCATTGCACCGGGGGCCAGCATATTGGTGAGCGGTATATGACCTTGCTGCAGAAGCAGGTTGGCGACGTTATTGGCGCGATCCTCGCTCAGTTTCTGGTTCAGGGCGGCGCTTCCGGTCGCCGAGGCGTACCCCTTCACCTGGATCATGTAACCGTTGATGGTCTTCGCCTTTTCAGCCAACGTCGCCAATTGAGAGTCGTACTTCGGGTCGACCGTCACTTTTCCATTCGCGAAATAAATCGTAACTTCGTCGAGAATGTTGTAGTCGTTGAGTTGCCCGAATCTCGCGTTCGCGGCGGCAATTGCGGCCTTATTCGCTGCCACCTTTTTCTGCTGCTCCGTCAACTCCGCATTTTGTGCTGCAAGCGCGGCATTCTGCTTTTCCAACTCGGCAGTATTCTGTTGAGCCTGCTGGCTGGTTTCGCTCAATCCAGCCTGAATCGCCTGTGCTTGTTGCAGGTCGTCGCCCTTGAATCTGATTTTGGTCGCCACTAGTTGGCCGTCGGCATTCAGAGAGCCCTCCACCTGGATGGGAAGCCCAGGAATGAGGGCGGCCATGGACATGCTCTTACTGCGGGCCTTGAGGACGCCCTGCACCTGGCCTACATCGGTGTAATCCGTCAGAAGTACGACTACCTTGGGTGAATCCGTGGTCTGCAGGAAGATCTGAGAGCCGCTACGGCCCTTGATAATTCCCTGCATCTTGGTTTGCGCGGAAACAACCGTGCCCGACAGCCCGACCAGCACGAGCACGAAGGTCAATCTCGAAGCAACTCTTAACATCTTGCTGCGAATCATCATTCTCCCCCACTTTTTCTTAAACAACTTTGAACCTCACCGCAGTAAGGAGCAGCGCTATCATCACCCGACTTGCCATTCGAAATGAACGCCCTGCTTAGCGACCATCTCGGTGGTGCGGGCCCAAAGTTGATTGCAAGGACAAAGTAGCGAGTCTTCGAAGCGGGCGCAACTGGAAGAACTACCAGTGGCTCAAACCCCGGGTTTTGCACCCTCCATCGACGGATTTCACGGAGGGCTACCACCAGGACGGCGGTCGCGCCGAAGCCGGAAGAAGGCCCTTAAATCCTCAATCGTCAGGGTGGTATACTCACAGGGGCGGCGCGGTCTCCAGGGTCCCCATCGGCAGGGTTTTGTCGTGGGGTTGAATGTCCCGGGTGAGGATCGGCGCCGGCATTCTGACGTCTACTGAGGTTTCCATGTCCGGCCATTCCAAATGGGCGACAATCAAGCACAAAAAGGGCGCGCTCGATGCCAAGCGCGGCAAGATATTCACTCGTCTGCTAAAGGAAATCGCCGTGGCTGCCAAGGGCGGCGGTAACCCCGACACTAACGCCCGGCTTCGCACGGCCGTTGCCGCGGCCAAGGCCGAAAACATGCCGCAGGACAACATCAAGCGGGCCATCCAGCGCGGTACAGGCGAGTTGGAAGGCGTGAGCTACGAAGAGATAACCTTCGAGGGTTACGGGCCCGGCGGAGTTGCCATCATCGTGGACACGCTCACGGACAACCGCAACCGCACGGTCAGCGAAATCCGGCATGCGTTTTCAAAGAACGGCGGCAATCTTGGCTCGACAGGCTCGGTTCTTCACATGTTCTCAAAGAAGGGCGTGATCGGTATCGAGAAGTCAGCCGCAAAGGAAGATCAGCTGATGGATATCGTGCTCGAGCATGGCGGCGAGGACTTGAGCGACGAAGGCGATGTTTGGGAGATTCTCACCGAGCCAGCAGCGTTTGAGGCAGTTTTGAATGCGGTGAAGGCTGCGAAGATTCCCACCGTGTCTGCTGAAGTGACGATGGTGGCTTCGACGTACACGAAGCTCGAAGGACCCGCAGCCAGCCAGATGATTCGTCTGCTTGAGGCGCTTGAAGACTTCGACGACACCCAGAACGTGTACTCGAACTTCGACATGGACGCCGAACAGATGGAGCAGGTAGCTGGATAATAACAAGCAGGCTGGCATTCCGAAGGCCGCCTGAAGATGGCGGCCTTTTTCATGGATCGCATAATTTCAAAAAGTGAGAAAAAGAGAAGAACGTTGACCTCTACTGCGAAGTTTCTAGTGTTCACATTGCTGGCCGTGGCAGCATCTGTAACCGCATCGGCCCAGGCCCCCAAAACTGATGAGAATTCTCCAGTCGCCCAGGTTCGTAACGACAAGAGCTGGGAATACGGCCCCTTCATTAATTGGGGTACAGGTGTTGGAGATCGCTCTGATTACAAGTTCTTATGGGCCGGCTTCCAGTTGGGCAAGCCTCTTTCCCGGGTTATTCATGCAGGTATTCTGTCGGGCCAGTTTGAATTAGGCGGCAACATCATGCCGCTCTGGCAGGCCTATACCCCAGCCCCTCACGAAGAGGAGTATGTCTGCGATACTCCGAGCGGGCAACCGGTAAACTGCCTTCTTCCGGTTGGCGGCGGCACCTTCCGCGGCGTCAGCTTGACGCCGGTCATATTTCGCTGGAATTTCCTCACTCGATCGCGAAAGATTCAGCCCTGGTTCCAGGGTGCGGGCGGCCTTATCTATACCACGCACAAGTTTCCGCCAAACGTGCTCAGCTTCGACGGGATCGACGGCGGAACAAGCGTGTGGAACTTTTCTCCCCAGGGCGGCATCGGGGTTCACTACTTCACGCGAGCCAGGCGGTCGATTGATCTCGGCGTGAATGCGGTTCACATCTCATCGGCATCCCTGGGCGACCGCAATCCCGGTGTCAATGCCAGTATTCAGATTCAAGTCGGGTACACGTTCTGGCGGTAGGGCAACGGTCCGCATTCACTGTGGATTTGTCTGCCTCATAGAAAGAGAAACATGAAAGACGCGGTTGTCGAGTGCGTTCCGAACTTTTCCGAAGGCAGGGACGCCCGGCGTGTCGAAACAATTGTGGCCGCCATGCGCGTTGAGGGCGTGCGCCTGTTGGACTGGTCAAAGGACGCGGATCACAACCGCTCCGTGGTCACTATCGCCGGCGAACCTGCCGCAGTGCTGGAGTCTGCCGTTCGCGGCGTCGGCAAAGCGGTCGAGCTCATCGATTTGACCAGCCAGGAAGGTTTGCATCCGCGCATCGGAGCAGCGGACGTGGTTCCATTCGTTCCCGTTTCCGGCATCAAGCTGGAACAGTGCGTCATGCTGGCCCGGCAGGCTGGACTCGAAATCTGGCGCCGCTTCGGAGTCCCCGTCTACTTCTATGAATCTGCCGCGTCTCGACCCGACCGGGCCAATCTCGACGACGTACGCCGCGGGCAATTTGAAGGCTTGCGCGACGCGGTGCGCAAGGAGGCAGCGCGCCGTCCCGATCTCGGCGGTCCGGGGTTACACCCCACGGCCGGTGCCTGCGCGGTGGGAGCGCGCAAGTTTCTGGTGGCCTACAACGTCTATTTCGATTCCTCAGATGTTGCCGTGGTCAGGGCGATCGCGCGCGAAGTGCGTGCCGTCTTCGCCGGCCTGCACGGCGTGAAAGCCTTTGGAGTGCTGGCACATGGCCGGGCGCAACTCTCCATGAACATTACAGATTTCACGACGACACCCGTGTCCCAGGTGTACAGCACGGTTTCCCGGCTTGCCCTGAAGCACAAGACAGCGCCAGTGGAGGGTGAAGTCGTCGGACTTATTCCCGAAGCAGCCTGTGAGCGGGAAAGCGAGTGGATGCGTCAGTTAAGTGAATTCGATGATGAGACGAAGGTCCTGGAACATCGACTTGGCGCGCCCCTGGCTTGGCCGGGCGAAGGTAACAGTACCAATACGACTCTGGGCAACGTCTAAAAACTGTACAGAGGTAAAATAGTGATGCAGGATGATGATTGTTTTCCTGCTCCCATAACGCATGAAACGGTTGGCCGTAGGGCTTCCCGGAGGATTTAGAGTGTTCAAGTTTTTTGCCAGAATTTCCGTTCCCGCATTTGTTCTAACGATGGCAGTCTCAGCACATGGCGCACAGCTTTCCGGCGACGCCCGTGCCGCGATTCCCCATGAAGTGCAGCAGTTGGTCGTGATCGATTACCGCGCCATGCAGAATTCAAGTACGGCCATGGAACTGCGCGATCGCGTAATGCCTCCCGACCTGAAGCAATTCGACCAGGCTATCCAAAAATCGGGCCTCAACGACAACCACGACGTGGATGAGCTCGCATTTGCACTCTTCCGCACGGGGTCGTCGGGCGACGACTTGGAGACCGTGGGCATTGCGCAGGGCCAGTTCGATATACAGGGCATCATGGCCAACTTCCGCAAGCAAAAAGTGCAGCCGAAGCTGGTCCGTACCAATCGCGTGTATCCGCTGGCCCACACCGGCATGGTGCTGTGCTTTGTCGATCCTTCGACAATGGTTTTCGGCAGCATCGAAGCAGTAAGGGCCGCCCTCGATGTGCGCGACGGGTTCGCACCAGGAATGCTCACCAATGGCCCGATCATGGAAGCAATGCAGTCCATCGACACCTCGCCTCTGTGGAGCGTGCTCGACAAGACCGGAACGCAGACCATGATGAAACAGGTCCTCGGAGAAGCCGGGTCTGTTGCGGACTATGAATCCGTGCGCAAGCGCCTTGATTCATCCTGGTACGGTATGGACTTCCAGCATGGCGTCAAGTTCGACCTGACCATTGCTACCGGTGACTCGTTCGCCGCAGCCACGGTATCGTCCCTGCTTTCCGCCGCGGTCGTCTACAAGAAGATGAGTGGCGACGCGACCGAGAAAGCCGCGCTCGCCGCGACAGATATCAGCTCAAATTCGGGGCAGCTCAGCGTTCACTTCGCCACCACTGACAACGACTTCGACAGCCTGCTCAAATCTTCGCTGTTCCAGAGTATGGTGCACTGATCTTCAATGTTCGAGTCGGAAGCGCAGTCATCGAAACGGGAGCTTCGGCTCTCGTTTCTCTTTGTCCGCGATTTTCACTTTATCTACTGAACTGAATCGCTCAGTGCTGCGGAGTCAAAGCAGGATGAAACTCGGCCTTGCCGCCGGGTTGCAGATCGATTTCGATCTTGCCATCCTGCCCTTCATACAGTGTCGGTCCTTTGATCTGAGCAGAATGCCCGTCTGCCGACGTGTATTGCACGCTGATCGGACCGCTGCCACGCGTTTGAATGCTATGACGAAAAACACCATCTGCTGCCAGGGTATCGGCCCCAAAGCTCGCGCTGGGGTAGTCAACCTCGAGCAGGGTAATGGCGCCCCCGGTGTGATTTTCGATCGTCGCTTCGATGTGATACGAGTGACATCCGTTCATGCAGACGAGAGCAACCGCGGCAGCGGCAACCGACGGCCAAAAATTCTTCCTCATTCTTTGTCCCCGCTATCATTCGCAGTGCCATCCGACGGAGCAATCGCCGTTACCCGCTTTTCCAGCCGGTCAAGCCGCTTCAGCAATTCCGGCAGCCGGTGAAAGACCGTTACGGCGCGCAGCCATGCGCGATTCTCAAATCCCGGTGATCCCGAGATCATCTTGCCCGGCGGCACATCGTGGCTGACGGCCGACTGCGCAGTAAGAATGACGCCATCGCCAACGGTGCAATGCCCCGCGATCCCTACCTGTCCAGCGAGAATCACGTTGTTGCCGATGACCGAGGAACCTGCCAGTCCCGTCTGGGCACAAACCAGCGTGTCGTTGCCAACGCGCGATCCGTGGCCGATTTGCACGAGATTGTCGATCTTGCTGCCGTCGCCGATCTCTGTGGCGCCCACAGTTGCGCGATCCACGCAGGCATTGGCCTGGATATCGACGCGGTCGCCGATCCGCACCGGACCCGATTGCGGAATTTTCTCCCACTGTCCAAGCTCATTCTTCGAAAATCCGAAGCCGTCTGCGCCGACAATCGCACCATTTTCCAGCGTGACGCCATCGCCGAGTTCGCAATTCTCGCGGACTACGGCATGCGCATGGGCAAAGAATCGGCTTCCTGTTTTCACCCCCGGATAGAGCACCACGTGGGGCAGCAGCGTTGCGTTCGGGCCTAACTTTACGTTGGGGCCGATGACGACGTACGCCCCGATATGCGCCCCCTCACCGATCTGTGCGGTCGGGTCAATCACCGCGGTGTCATGGACTCCGGGCGGGTAGGCCGGAGGCTGGTAGAAGAGCCCCAAAGCCCGCGAAAAGGCATGGTAGGGATTCTTGATTCTGAGTGTCGCCGCTTCAATCTCCGGAAACTCCGGCTCTACCAGCACCGCTGCGGCGGATGTTTTGCGCGCCAGTCCAGCGTATTTGGGATTAGCCACGAAGGTGATCTCTGTGGGTCCGGCGTCTTCAATCCCTTTGACTCCAGTGATTTCCCGATTCGCGTTGCCGCGCAACTCCGCTCCCAGCTGACTTGCCAATTCGCCAAGTTTCATCGTGGAGATTGTAACGGAGCGGGCTGGCAGGGAACTGATTGGATTGCGGAAGGGTTGTTCAAGCAATCCGCGGGTCGGGTGCGGGGATGCGGTCTGGGGGCTGGATCACTGTCTCAGGCGGGCGTAGTCTTCGTTATTGGCGGGTTGACGGTGACTCAGTCGGAATGCGAGACTCGCGCCTTCAGCTTTCGCCATTATTTGTTTGGAGACTCTGGGGTGGCATCCAGGCGCGCCGTTTCGACCGGCAGCAACTGCAGATTGGGATAAAGAGCGCTGGCCAGCGGAGTGCGCGGTTGTTGCTGTGCGAAGCTTTTCAGGAGCGGTCGGTGAATGATTTCCGCGTCGAGATGGGGGTCGCCAACTTTGGGTGCCTGACTCGGAATGACGACGCGTGGCAAAGGCATAACCTGCAACGGAACCTTGAAGGACGGCGGCTTGTTCAAGTCACGCTGCTGGAATTGCGTGGGCATTTGGAAAATCTGATCTGGATCGATGGAATGTTGCGGGGAAGTCTGGCAAAAAGAAGGAATCGTTGAGGATAAAAGGAAAGCCGCAACCAGAAATTTCATCGCACCCCCCTCGGATGTTGGAACGATTCGAACGAGGTCGAGATAAGGGTAGCACCAATCGATCGAGGTGACGGTCTGCTGCATTCCATCGCTGGTGTGTGCTGGGCAATTCGGAAGTTTCGCCACTTTGGAGCTCCTAGAGGCAACCGCCGATCCTTCCGCTGTGCGTCAGGATGACAGTTCCTTTACAGCTCCTTTAGTACAGCTTCTTTAGTACAGTCCCTTCGGTGAGCGGTGAGCGAAGGTTGTTCCTATTAGCTAACTTGTTCCTATTAGCGAAAATTCCCGGAACGGTGGACGATTCTTCAGTAACGAAGGGAAGGGGGTGGGTGGCTATCGGCAGCCCAGGGCCGGCTCGGGGCTACTCCCCGTCAGGCTCGGCAGGGAAGAGCTCGGGCTGGCCTTCTGCGCCTGCTGCTTCGGGGCGGCGCTTGCGTCCGGTTGCGCCGATGAGGCCAACGACTTCGAGGGTCTGGATTGCCTGGCGGGGGACGTAGATGCGCTGGGTGTTCGAGCGCGTATCGGGGGGCGTCAGGAGCAGACCGGCACCGGAGACCAGGGAACGGTCGTTGGCAGCGATCCCCTCCAACTCGTCTCCGTCATTGAGGGTCATGCGGAGCCAAAGGCCGGCGGCACGAGGGCGGACAGTGAACTTTTTCTGCAGCAATCGTTCTGGGTTAGCGATGTCTGAGCTGGAGGAGAAGTCCCGCACATAGCAGACCCACTTCACGGCATCCCAGCCGATAGTGAGGACCTTACCGGTGAGGTCCAGAACCTCCAGGGCGGGCGAGTCCTGACCGAAGCTGGCGCCTGCGTAGCCGGCATACCACTCGCGGGAGAACTTGCGCACAATCACCGGCTTACGAGCGGAGCCCATGGCTTGGATTGTCGCATGCATCGACTCGTCCGCGCCTCGAAAAGTCGCAAAAACGGTGCCAAACGCTCTGGTCAAAGGGTTTAGATTGTGATAAGGTACTCATTTGCTACCTAGTTGGTCTCGCGCCGTAAGCGCAACAGCATCAGAGACTTGCCTTGGGTTTTGCTTGCGGAAGTAGGAACGGAATGCCCGACTACATTTACCTTCTTGAGAACCGGTTCTCAGCCGATCAGCGAAATGCACTGCGGCAGTTGCGCGAAGTTGCCCGGGAGGCCGGCACCCTCCTCTTCCTTATCGGAGATGCAGTCCGGGATCTGACCAGCGGCCACGCTGTCCGAGACATCGAGGTTGCCATTCAGGGCAATGCCCTCAAGCTGAAAAAGCCTGTCGAGAAACTCGGCGCGAAAACCTGGGGGGAAGATGAAGCATCCCGCTCTCTTTACCTCTGCTTTCCCGGCACGGTTCGGGTCGACCTGGTCAGCACCCATCGCCGCGAATACCCAAAGCCCGGCAAGCCCGCCATTCACTTCGCCTCTATCCAGGATGACCTGCGTCGGCGTGACTTCACCGTCAACGCCATGGCGATCTCTCTCAACGAGGGTTCGTTCGGCCTCCTGATGGACCCTTTGAACGGCGCTGCCGACATTGAGGCGCGCACTCTCCGCCTGGTTTCGAACTACGGCTTTCTCGAAGAGCCTGTTTTCCTGATTCGCGCCACTCGATACATCGCACGCCTCGGCTGGGATCTTGATCCGCGCACCCAGCAGCGGTATGAAAACGCCAAGACAGAAAATGTGATCGAGTCTCTCTCCGAGCACGACCACAGCCAGGAACTCGAGCAGATCGGACATGAGGACGACGGGCTGAAGGTTCTTCGCGCTCTCGAAGCAGAGGGCTGGATGAAAGTGCTATCTCCGGCGTGGACGGCTGCGAAGGCTGACGAGGAAAAGCTTACGGCTCTGCATGATCTGCGCGTCCAGTTGCAGATGCAAGGCGTGCATCCCGACATGTCTGCCGGACAGATGCAACTGCTTACCGCAAAAATGGCGCCGAAGGATCTTTCTGCGCTGAAGAAGCAGCTGTTGCGGCCAGGTTTTGTGGAAGAGTGGAACAGCCTCGATTCGCTTGCGAGCGGATTCGCCAAAGTACTGCTGAACAAGGCCAACTCCACCCCATCGGTGGCCTACAAGCTCTTTACGACCTACGATCCGGAAGCAGTGCTCTGGCTCGGCTTCACCAGCAAGGACAACGCGGTAAAGGCGAAATTCGAAGCCTTCCTGAAGACCTGGCCCGAGGCGAAGCAGCGCATTCCATATGCGCAGATGCAGGAGATGCGCATCACTCCTGATCTGGCTACATACAAGGACATCATTCACCAGGTCTTCCTGCAGTTGATCGATGGCGGCCTGAATACGCCCGAAGAGATTAAGGCTTTCCTGGAGCCGCATTCGCCGCCCGCTCCGCCGCCGCAAATCACCATCAAGCGCACGCGTGCCAAGCGCAACGTGGAGAAGGTCAAGGAGAAATCCTTCGACGATGATGAAGAGGCGGAAGACGGCGCCGATGAAGAGGATCTCGATGACATCAGCGTCGGCGGTGACGACGAAGAAATTGATCTCGGCTTGAATCTGCCGAAGGGCGACGACCTCGACGAAGAACTCGGAGGCGCGGAAGAAGCGGATTCCGACGAAGACGAAGCGGCCGATGAGGACGAAGACGAAGAGCCGGTGCGCAAAGGACGCGGCAAGCAGCCCCCGGTTCCAAAGCCCGGTAAAGCGGCGGCTGCGAAAGCTGATGCGCACGCTGCGAAAGCGTCCGCTCAGAAATCCGCGGCACCGGCAAAGCCAGCTCCTGCTGGAAAAGTGCCGCCTCCTGCGAAGGGCAAACCCGAGCCGCCAAAGGCTGAGAAGCCAGCGGCTGCCCAGCATGGTGGTGCATCGAAAAAGCCCGCGCCCACGCCGCCCGCCAAGACCGGGCATCCGGCAAAACCGGCCCCAGCCGCAAAGCCCGTTGCCAAGGCTCCCGCGAAGCCGGCGGTCAAGGCAGCTCACGTCAAGGCACACGTTAAGCCCGCGCACAAGGCAGTCCCGGCAAAGAAGCCCGCTCCAGTCGTCAAGGCCAAGCCGCATGCAGCGAAGCCTTCAAAGCCGGTTGCCAAAAAGCCCGCATCCAAAGCCGGCAAGAAGCGTTAAACAGGAATGTGCGGGCACGCGAAACGCTTGCCCGCACAATTAAGCTGCTATTCTCGATTCACAATCCAGACATCCGGAGAACCCGAATGGTCCGTCTGCTTTCCCGCGCCGCTTTTCTTTGTCTGTGCTGTGCCTTCCTCGCTCCGCTATCACCGGCCTTCGCCAAGCGCATCGCGCCAGCTCCTCCTGCCACTGAAACCAGCGGCTCAGGCTATCGTTTCGACCGCGGCGGCTGGAAGTACGTTCATCTTGAAGGCACACCCGAGCAGATCGGCTTTCAGCATGGACAGTTGCTCGCAGCCGAAATTGCAGACATGATTGCGGTCATCAAACTCGAGACGCAGCACGACACAAAGCGTGATTGGAATTTCTATCGCGAAGCAAGCCGCAAGATACTCTGGCCGCACATCGATGCTGAGTATCAACAGGAACTCACCGCCATTGCGAAAGGCGCGCAGTCCAAAGGAATCAAGGTCGATGTATGGGACATCGTCGCGCTCAACGGCAGCATCGAGTTGCCTTCGTATTACTTGCCCTGGCTCAACAAGAGTGAACATGCATTGAACGCGCCGGTAATTCGCCCGGAAGGCCACTGTTCCGCGTTCATTGCAACCGGCAGCTATACCAAGGGCGGCAAAATTGTGATCGCCCACAACAACTGGTCGACCTACGCCGAAGGTGAACGGTGGACGGTCATGTTCGACATCCAGCCGGAGCACGGGCACCGCATGGTGATGGACGGGGAACCCGGGGTGATCACCAGTCAGGACGACTTTGGAGTAACGGACGCCGGCCTCATCATCACCGAAACCACCATCACGCAATTTATCGGCTGGGACTCGGACGGGAAGCCGGAGTTTGTGCGCTCGCGCAAGGCGATGCAATATGCGAACTCCATCGATGAGTACGTCTCCATCATCAAGGAAGGCAACAACGGCGGCTATGCCAACGACTGGCTTGTGGGAGACCGCAAAACGGGCGAGATCGCATACCTCGAGTTGGGCTTGAAGAATACGCCGTTATGGCGAACAAAAGACGGCTACTTCATCAGTTCAAATTTTCCACGGGATCCCGCGTTAATCAAGAACGAAACCGACGGATTCAACTCGGCAGACAACTCCACATCGATGAACGCGCGCCACATCACCTGGGAACGCAAGATCGCTGCCAGCAAAGGCCGGATCGACGTCAATCTTGCCGAGCAATTCCTTGCCAACCACGATGACAGCTTCACCGGGAAGGTGACTCCGGATGCGCGCACACTCTGCGGCCACATCGATGCCGATTCGCATGGGGTCCCCGAGTGGGGCGACGCGCCTTTCTATCCCGATGGCGCTGTAACCGGAAAGGTCACCGACTCCGATCTCGCTGCCAATCTTTCCCTTATCGCACGTGCAGGCCATCCCTGCGGCGAGGATTTCGTCGCCGCTCCATTCTTTGCCGCGCATCCGCAGTTCGAGTTCCTGAAGCCGATCCTCAAAGACATGAAGGCCGGTCCGTGGACGAAATTCGACGCAGGCGATAAACCCTGATCAGATTGCAGCCTATTTGTAGACGATGTGAATTTTTGTTTCCGCAGGCTCTGTGGCGAAATTGAATCTGCTCTCAGCACCGCATGGACGCAGGTTCCCGCATTATCAAGATGAATGGGAACGGGGAATTTTCATGGCAGGAAATTGGACGGACACAGCAACTGGAAGGCGAGGATACCGCTTTCACGAAATAGCGGAGACGGCGGGAGCCGAATCGGCATTTTCAGTGTGTCTCAGCTTGCCTTGTCTTGCGTCTGGGGGAAGTACAAACGCGGATGCCCTTTGAAGGCATCCGCGCCGATGCACCCTAATAGCGCCCCGAACGTGCGCCGCTGCTGCTGCCCTTACGTGCCTGGTAGCAGTCACGGCAAAAAACCGGACGATCGCCGCGTGGTTCAAATGGAACAGTCGTTGGCTGGCCACAGCCGGAGCAGATCACAGGTGTTCCATGGGATGGAGCCGGACGATAACCGGAGCCTCCCCCACCTTGTTCGCTCTTCTTTGCCTGACGGCAAGGCTTGCAGCGCTTGGGGGTCGAATAACCGCGTTCCTGAAAGAACGCCTGATCCGCAGCGGTGAACGTAAAATCTTGTCCACAATCGCTGCACGTAAGTTGAATATCTCCGGCCATGTGTGTCCTCTGAGTATGTCCTCGTCGCGATTGTACATACGACTTGGTAATTTTTATATAAGAATCTTCTTAAACGACAGAAAACTAACTTGGCATATTCAATCGATTTAAGGGGTTCGTTCCCTCTGCTCCGGCACGCTATAGTTGCTCCATCAGCCCTTACAAGCGGGGCTTGTAACCGAACGCCACGACGGATGACCTTGCCAGACCCGGAATTCGAAGCCGACTGTATCCGCCGCATCCTGGCTGGCGAAAAGCACCTGTTTCATGACCTAATCCGTCCCTGCGAGCGATCGATCTACTTTTTGCTTCTTTCCCTGCTCAAAAATGAAACCGACGTGGAAGATGTCGCCCAGGAAACCGTCATCAAGGTTTACCAGAATCTCGACAAGTTTCGCGGGGATTCTCAGTTCCGCACATGGGTGTTGTCGATCGCTCGGAATGAAGGCCTGGGACGCCTGCGCAAGATTGGCCGCCGTCGTGAAGACTCACTCGATGCCGAAACCGACGAGCAAACCGGCGATTACACCCCGGCTATCCTGACCAGTTGGCGCGAAATACCCAGCGAAGCACTGGAACAGAAGGAGTTGGGAGCGATACTTCGCAAAGCCATCGAGGGCTTGCCCGAGATATACCGTAACATCGTGCTGCTCAGAGACATCGAAGAAATGGATATCCGCCAGACCGCGGCTGCATTGGGAATCAGCGAAGCCGCGGTAAAGGTTCGTTTGCATCGGGCGCGCGCCCTGTTGCAGCGCGATCTGGCTCCGCAATTGAAGGGATTTGCTCCCAAACGCAAAAGCTGGTTCTGGGGGCGCACATGAGGATCGACTGCAAACACGTGTGGGAGCACATCTCCGCCTACATCGACGGCGAGGTGAATGCATCTCTGCGTGCGGATATCGATCGCCATCTCGAGACATGCGAGATCTGTTCTGCGGTGCTCGATTCGACGCGCAACGTTGTCATCCTCGTTGCCGATGAGAGGGTTTTTGAATTGCCTGCCGGATTCAGCGACCGGTTGCATGCGCGGATTGACAGGGAATTGGGAGAAACCAGCGGTTGAGACCGTTTCTCAGATGCAACTACCGCTGATCCTGCAAGGCGGTGGCGGGCCTTGGCGGTGGACCATCGGGTGTGTCCAGGTCTCTAACCCAACGAGAATTAGCGTGAGGATGGCCAGCGCGATCTGCAGGCGCTCAGAACGCTTCTCTTTCGGGCTCGGTTCGCGCCGGCGCCACTGTGCCGAATCGCGATTCCGCAGGTGGCGGATCCAAGCCAGGACAGCAAGATTCACAACCGCACCGAGCGTGGCCACAATCAGCATCGGAATGCGGATCGCATCCTGATGCCAGCCCTTTGCTGGCGCGTAGATCCCGCTGGCAGCTGCGAGAGCTGAGACTCCAATCGCCACGCGAATTCCGCTGATCGTCAGCACCGCCGTGCACAGGCTCTGCAACAGCGCAAATATCACGCTCGTCCAGCCGATCGCCCGCAGTTGCCTGAAGCCAATCCACCAGCCTGAGAGCTCCGTCGGCTGTTGCCGGGTTTCATCCTGGATTTGCAATGAATGCCTCTCGTCTTGAACGATATCCGTCGCCTATTCAACATGCAACAGCATCAAAATACAGCAGCGGGCGATTAAGGCCAATCCAAAGAGCCCCGAGACCCGTTCATTGGACATGGGAACCGGTGCAAAAAAATTCATTTTCAGCTTGCCCCCTTTCCTTGTAACCTTTCGCGCATGCGCGCACTCCTAGTGTGCGTGCAATAGTTTTCTGCGACATCCGCGCTTTCGGGGCGAATGTCGTGCATCACAAACGGCGGCTTCCCGCCTCAACCCCCCAGCGAGGTCTATCTCCCATGAAGAATCAATTCAGTGCAATGCTGCTCACCGCTGCTCTCACCGGTCTAATGGGCGGAACCGTCGCGGCTCACGCGGCCACCACGGACACGAATGCAAAGAGCCCCACGGTCAAGGCGGCCAAGGCCGGCCTGCGCTATACCGGACAGGACAAGCCCGCGAAACACTCCTGTAAGGGCAAGAATGACTGCAAGGGTCAGGGTGGCTGCAAGTCGAGCGATAACGGCTGCAAAGCTAAAAACAGCTGCAAGGGCAAGGGCGGCTGCGCAACCGACGGATCCAAGCCGCATTTCGCCTAACTTAAAACCGGGATCGGCGGGATTCGTCCCCCGGGTAATTTCGCCGGTCCCTTCTTTCCGCGAATCACAAGCAGAGGCTGAGAACAGCCAGATGCGAACTGAGAATTGTCTTCCATGCCCGGCAACCGATTCAATGCGTTCCAAAACCACGGCGTCGGAATTGGTTTGCGGATTCCGCACTACCAGCACATCTTTTCGCGCAAGCCTGTAGTCGACTGGTTTGAAATCATTTCAGAGAATTTCATGATCGATGGCGGCCGGCCGCTCGCCATGCTCGATCAGATACTGGAGCGCTATCGCGTCGTCCAGCACGGCGTGTCGATGTATTTCGGATCCGTGACCGAACCGGACCCGGAGCATCTCAAGCGCCTTAAGACATTAGTCCGTCGCACCGGTACTCCCTGGCTTAGCGATCACCTTTGCTGGGGCTCAGTCGACGGCACCTATACCCACGACCTGCTTCCTCTTCCCTACACGTGGGAGGCCGTTGCCCGCACCGCTGAGCGGGTCCGCACCGTGCAGGACTACCTCGAAATCCCGGTCGCCGTCGAAAACGTCAGCTCCTACGCCGCGTTCACCGATTCGGAGATGACTGAGTGGGAGTTCCTCAATGAAGTTGTCGAGCGAGCCGACTGCGGCATTCTCCTGGACGTGAACAACATCTATGTTTCCTCGGTTAACCACGAGTTCAATCCGATGGAGTACGTGAACGCAGTCAGAGCCGAGCGCGTTGCGCAGATTCATATCGCCGGCCACTCGCGTTATGAGAAGTACATTCTCGACACCCACGACCATCCCGTGATCGATCCTGTGTGGGATCTTTACGCGCGCGCCATCGAACGCTGCGGCCCCACGCCAACGCTGCTTGAATGGGACGACCACATTCCCAGCTTCGAGGAAGTTCATGCCGAAGCTTTAAAGGCCAACCGCTATCTTCACAAATACACAAATACGCCAGAGCCTGCGGGTGTCCCGGGTCTCGCTTCTGAGAGCTGGGAAGGGAAGCTGTTGGAGCCGGCAAAATGAATTCTGAATCCATGACCCTCGCTCAGATCCAGCGCGAAATGGCCCGCGCCGTCATGATGCCGTTGACCTCCGATGAGGATATGCGTCGCGAATCACCCGATGGGCAGTCCATGGAGAAGGTCGCTGCCTCGTTCGTTGCACCCAACAGCAAGCTCTCGCCGTTTGAGCGTCTCGAGATTTACAACCGGCAATACTGGTTCCGCATACTCGGCGCCCTGGCGGAAGATTTCCCGGCATTGCGTTCCGTAGTTGGAGCCCGCGCCTTTGAGGCCATGTCTGTCGCGTATCTCACCGCGCATCCCAGCCGCTCATTTTCCCTGCGCAATCTCGGCTCGCATCTTGCACAATGGCTCGCGAGAAATCCGCACTTCGCTGGGCGACGGGCCAGGCTTGCAGTGGACGTTGCCCGCATGGAATGGGCGTTTGTCGAAGCATTTGACTCAGCCGAGCGCGACCCACTTACCCTTGAGCAGATATCCACTCTCGACGGAGACTCTCGTCTCTCGCTGCAGCCACATCTGCGACTGATCGCCCTCGATTTCCCCATCGACGCACTCGTGCTGAACCTGCATAAGCACGAAAAACGGCAGACCAGCGAAGCGGGCGTTCAGCATGAAGAAGAGGAACAACCGCCTGCAAAGCTTCCGGCACTGCGGCGCAAACCAACCTGGCTTGCAGCGCATCGCGTCGACCTGTCCGTCTACTACCTTCGTTTGAAACGTGAGGAATTCGAGACCCTCTTCGCGATTCGCCAGGGCCAGCGCCTCGCACAGGCGATTGAAATCGGAATCACAAGTTCGCGTGTGCCCAGCGGAAGACGACCCCAACTGGTCAAACAGTGGTTCACCAACTGGTCAGAGCTCGGCTGGATATGCGCACCCGAGTTGGAATCACTCGAACCGTGAGCGCAGATGCCGCACGAAATTCTCTGTAACTCAATCCCCGCGAACACAGTCTGAGATACGGTATGTCATTGTCCGCAAGAAGACCGCGCTCTCGATCTTTCGGAGGAAGCGTGAGGGTTCCGAGCGGGCCATTGGATCGGCAGGCTTCAGCCCCGCCAAATTAGAAAGGGAAGTATGAGCAGCATTCTCAACCCCGTGCGTAACGCGTACGAAGGATTCGCATCCCTCATGGCCCGCCTGCAAAGTCCACTCCTCCTCGCCATTCGTCTCTATTGGGGTTGGCAATTCATGCAGGACGGCTGGGGCAAGCTGACACATCTCGCCAAGGTAACGGAGTTTTTCACCAGTCTCAATTTGCCCGCTCCCCACATGACGGCGTTCATGGTCGCGATGATTGAACTCTGCGGTGGATTCCTCTTCACGTTCGGCATCGCATCGCGGCTCACCTCGCTGGTTCTCTTCGTCAACATGACGATGGCCTACCTCAGCGTCCCCGACGACCGCGTGAACTTCTCCCACATCTTTTCGAAACCCGATGACTTCTATGGAGCAGGTCCCTACACCTATTGGTTCGCCGCGCTCCTGATCCTCATCCTCGGTCCCGGAAGATTCTCTGTCGATACGCTATTGCGCCGGGTGTTCGCCACAGAGAGTGAGCGCGCGCACAAAGTGGTTTGATCTTCCTGCGCTATCATTTCTTGACTACCATTTCAGCGGACTCAAGGGACCATGCGCATCGCCTATATGCTCACCTCGCTCGGCAGAGGAGGCGCTGAACGCCAGGTGATTGCACTGGCTGAACGGATGGTCACTCGCGGGCATCAGGTTGTCCTCATCGTGCTCAAGCCGCGCGAGACGCATGAGTGGCCCACCTCGCTCGAAGTGATCAGGCTTGGCGTGCGCAAATCTCCCGCTAGCTTCTCATTGGGACTTGCGAACGGGCATCGTTTTTTGCGCAGCTTTCATCCCGACGTCGTACACAGCCACACCTTTCCGGCGAATATGGCGGCGAGAATGCTCCACCTCCTTGGCTCCGCCCCGGCCGTGCTGTCCACGATCCACAACGTCTATGAGGGCGGATGGCGGCGATCCGCGCTCTACGGCATTACAGATGGCCTCGCGATCCATACCACGGCAGTCAGTCAGACTGTCGCGAACCGATTCATTCAGATTGGCGCGATACCGAAAAGCAAGTGTTCCGTCGTTACGAACGGAATTGACCTGGCCGAATTCACATCGCTTCCAAGTCGACGAAGAGCCATTCGCAGCCAGTTGAATGCAGGCGACAACTTCCTATGGCTGGCGGCAGGTCGCATCGTTCCCGCCAAAGACTACCCCAATCTTCTGCGCGCCTTTGCCTGTGCGCGCTCCGCATATCCTCAAACGCAACTCTGGATTGCAGGCGAAGCGACCGTTGCGGAAGAGCGACGCATTCGAGAACTCGCAAGGTGCATCGGGATATCGGACTCTGTTCACTGGCTCGGCCTGCGCGATGACATGCCCTCGCTTCTCGATGCCGCAGACGGCTTCGCCGTTAGCTCCGCATGGGAGGGTATGCCGCTCGCTCTCGGCGAAGCGATGGCCATGGAGAAGCCGGTGGTTGCCACCGATGTTGGCGGGGTCTGCGAACTCGTCGATGATGCCGGTTTTATCGTTCCCCCGAAAGACTCCGACGCGCTGGCCGACGCAATGCTCCGCGTTGTGCGGATGACCCGGGATCTGCGAGATGCACTGGGTAAAGCCGCGCGTGAACGAATTCGGCAGCATTTCGACATGAACGCAAAAGCCGAGGAGTGGGATGCGCTCTACTCCCGCCTGCTGCGTGATCGCCGATAACGAGCGTTCAAAACAGCCCGTGATAGGCTTATCAGCGGATTTTCGGGCGCCGTTTAGTGGATACCGGCGCAAAATTAAAGGGGAATCGATGCTCGTTCATCATGTGCGAAACGCGCTGGTTGCGATGGTGGGAACCGCATTTTCAATCATGAATACAAATGCGGCGGCACAGACAGTTTCGAAACAAAAGGCAACCATCGTTCTCGACCACGGCTGGCAGTTCCGCCAAGGGACCACATCGCCCGATCCTGAAACCGGCTGGATGCCCGCCACAGTGCCCGGCGATGTTCACCTCGATCTTCTCGCCAACAAGAAGATCGCCGATCCGTTCTACCGCGACAACGAATCGAAGCTGCAAAGTATCCAGGACGAGAACTGGGAGTACCGCGACACCTTCGACGCGGCCCCCTCGCTCCTCTCGCGTTCAAACCTGGACCTTGTCTTCGACGGACTCGACGGTCCTTCGCAGGTCTATGTGAATGGCAACCTCGTTCTAACCGGAACAAACAGTTTTCGCGTCTGGCGCATCCCGGTGAAAAGCCATCTGCACGCCGGCAAAAATGAACTGCGCGTCGTGTTTGCATCGCCCGTCAAAGCGGCCGCTGCGCTCGCCGCTACCGATCCATGGCAGCCTAAGACTCAGACGGCACCCAAAACCTACTTGCGCAAACCTGCCTACCAGTATGGCTGGGACTGGGGTCCGACCTTCGTGACCAGCGGCATCTGGCGCCCGGTGCGCCTCGAGGCGTGGGACAAAGCCCGCATCGCCGACTTCGCCATTCGCCAGCACGACGTGAGCAGGGAAGTCGCGCACATCGATGCCGAGGTCCAAATCGAGGCCTCGCACAACGGACTGGGGACTGTGACAGTGCGCTACGCCGAAGGAGCGAAGCAGCCCGCATCCTCGACACTATCCGTTGACCTTCACGCCGGATTGAACACGGTGACTTTGCCAATCGAGATTCGGCTGCCGAGACTCTGGTACCCCGCCGGCTATGGCGATCAGCCGCTCTACACGTTTACTTCGACGATCTCCGCCGGAGGTCCGAACTCGCAAGCAACCCTCGATCAGCGCGAAGTCAAGACCGGTCTTCGTTCCATCGTTCTCGATCGTCACCCCGACCAATGGGGCCGCTCCTTTCAATTTGTCGTCAACGGGATCCCCGTCTTTGCCAAGGGCGCAGACGTGATTCCCTTCGACAGCTTTCCCAATCGCGTAACTACAGCCGAGTACCGCCGCATTCTCGAGTCCGCCCGCGATGCCAACATGAACATGATCCGCCACTGGGGGGGCGGCTATTACGAGACCGACGAGTTCTACCAGATCTGCGACGAACTCGGCATCATGGTGTGGCAGGATTTCATGTTCGGCAACGACTGGCAGCCGGCCACCTACAACTTCAAGCTCAACATCGAAGCTGAAGCCGAAGACCAGGTCCGCCGCCTGCGCAATCATCCCAGCATCGTGCTGTGGTGCGGCAACAACGAAACAGAAGGCGCAATGGACTGGGCACCGCGTCCTGCGTTGGCCGCCGATGTTCGCTACCAGATGTGGCAGGACTACCTCACGGAGTTCAGCGGTATCCTTCCACGCGTAGTTGCCCGCCTCGAGCCTGAGATTCCATACTGGCCCAGTTCTCCAAGCGCCGACTACGAGGCCTTGAGTGATCACTACCAGAGCGGCGACGCACACATCTGGGACGTCTGGCATGGCCGCGTTCCATTCTCAACCTACGAAACACATCATGCGCGCTTCGTCACGGAGTATGGCTTCCAGTCATTCCCGGAAATGAAGACCATCGAGGCCTTCACCGAGCCTGCCGATCGCACCGGCATCTTTACGCCCGTCATGCTTGCACATCAGAAGAACAACGAGGGCAACTCCATCATCCACGACTACCTGCTCAAGGATTATCCCGAGCCGAAGGATTTCGCCAGCTTCCTCTACGTGAGCCAGGTGTTGCAGGCGGAAGGAATCAAAATCGGCGCAGAGCATTTTCGCCGTAGCCGTCCGGAAACCATGGGGTCCATCTTCTGGCAGTTGAACGACTGCTGGCCTGTCGCCTCGTGGTCCAGCATCGATTACTACGGGCGCTGGAAGGCACTGCAATACTACGCGCGCCGTTTCTATGCGCCTGTGCTTGTCTCGCCGCACGTCGAAAACGGATCAGTAAAGGTGTATGTTGTTTCCGACAAGGTAGATCCGATCCGAGCCTGGCTGCGAGTACGGCTGATGGACTTTAAGGGCAAAGTACTACTGGAAGATAGACACGCGGTGGAGATATCTCCCCTTATGAGTAAGGTCTATCTCGATTGGAATTTGAAAAAGCTGGCAGACGCCGGTGGGGCGGATACTTCTTCAGTATTTGTCGTAGCGGAACTCATGGACCATGAAGAGAATCCCTACTCGCGCAACCTCGTCTACCTCTCCCCTACAAAAGAGATTCACCTGATACCGGCACAACTCAATACTGAGATCACCGGGAAAAATGGCAATTACAAGATCCACATCACGTCGCCCGTCCTCGCCCGCGACGTCTATCTCTCCCTGGGCGCAATCGATGCAAAGCTGTCGGACAACTACTTCGACATCCTGCCCGGAGATTCCGTCGCAGTCACCGTAACTAGCAATGCCACATTGGCCGAGTTGAAGGCACAACTCAAAATCATCTCGCTCACCGACGCGTTTAGTGCTCCCAGTCAGCCGGCTACTGTTACTGCAGCACATTGAGCAAAAGCAAATGGCCGGACGCGTGGTCCGGCCTTTTGCGCAATCGCACTCAAGCGCTTAGAACGCGAAGACAGCCTGGAAGAAAATGCGTCTCGAGGTGGACCCCCCCGGCCCTGAGAACGGACCGTTTGCAAGGCTCGTGGAATGGCTGAAGTTGCTCGATCCCAAGGTGCCGACCGGTGTCGAGTAATTCACATTGTTGAACAGGTTCAGTGCCTGCGCGCTGAACGTCAGGTTGAATCTGCGCCCAGTGCTTGTCGGGCCCATCATTCCTCCCGGACCACCACCGCCGCCGAGTCCGCCGGGGCCAAGTCCGCCGCCAGGGCCTCCGCGACCGCCGCCGCCACGACCACCGCCGGGAGGTGGGCCGCCACCCGGGCCGCCGCCATTGGCCGTTCCAGATGATTCGATCTTGGGCCCAACGCCGATTGTCTTGCTGAGACGCAGGTTGAAGGCGATGCTGGTTGGTCCGCTGCCGAGATTGACAGGTACTAGCGAATCTCCCTCTCCGGGCGCTGAATTCAAACAGCCGAACTGCGTCTCGTAGTATTGATTGCTGCCGGCGGTACACGAAGATGCATCCGCATACGAAGGTCGATTGTTGAAGTATTGGTCGCCGGTCAAGTCGTAACTGGACACAACGTTGTAGGGGTGTCCCGAGCGGACAATCAGAAACGGATTGAAACGCAGCGCCCATGGACCCGTGTAATTGCCCATCAGAAAGAGCATGTTCCGCGAAACAAAACTCGCGCGTCCGTAATCCTGACTCAGGTTGTAAGAGTTCGAAGCGTTACCGCCGGCGCTGTCCGAATCGGCAAACGACAGGTTGTAAAACCCGAAGACGCCAAATTTCGGAGAAAGCCTGGCGTTCACATTGAGAATCATTTGATTCTCTTTGAAAACCGCTTCCGGATAGTATTCGTTGATAATGCCGATACTCTGGTCCAGCCGCGGGCCGGTGGTGCTGTTGTAATAGGTCGTGCCGGGCACCGGCGCATACGGGTTGGCATTGCGCGTCACCATCTGGTGGACGCCAAATGAGTGAAGATAGGTCCCAGTCAGAGTGGTGGTTTTGGTCAACTGGCGCTCGATGCTCGCACCCAACTGCTGCGTGGACGGCGAGCGATAGGTGGGAGAGATCTGAACGATGGTGGTCTGCGGTGTCGACAGATATGGCGCGGGAGGCGTGCAAGCCGTGAAGTCCATGTTGTTCAGGTCAGTGCCACTCAGGCAGGCGGGCGAAGAAACAGAGGTTTGAGCCGAACCAGCGTTCAGGCCCTGCCGCGTTGCGGCCAGCAGGTCTGACATCGGCAACCGATCATAGAAGATACCGAAGCCCGCGCGAAGCACCGTCTTTGCCGGCTTTTTTCCTTTGGCATCCAGCGCGTACGCAAACGCCACGCGCGGAGCCCAGTCGCTGTGATCCGCAATATGGTTCTGCGTCTCCCAACGCAAGCCGCCCGACAGCGTGAGCCGCGGATTCACCTTCCAGTCATCCTGAACGAAAAGTGATCCATCAAAGGTGTTGGGAGTGTATGCAACTCGGCCAGCCGTGATGCTCAGGTTCAGAAATGCGCCCGGGGGTAAGCTGGTCAAGCTCTGCCCCTGGGCCAGCGCATTGAGTGCGTCTGCATAACCCTGTTGAGAAAACACCAGCGTGCCATTTCGATTCGCATAGGAAGCATTGGCGTCGCGGTTGTCACGGAGCCACGCACCAAACTTGATCGACTGCGTTTTCACGCTCATCGTGGTGTAGTTTTGCAACTCCAGATGGTCCTGGTGATCGTTTGAGAACTGACCGGTCGCACCACCGCTGGTAAAGTCACCGCTGGCAATCAGGGTGGGCGCTGTGCTGACCGGAGAAACGTTGGACAGCTGCCGCCGGTACTCAAAACGAGTTTCGTTCACCATGTGATCGTTGATGATCTGCGAGTCGCTCAACTGGAATGTGTTTTCAGTTGTGGATGTAGTCTCGGATTGGGAAGGAAGCGAGGTCGGGCCGATGTCGCCAGTCTCCGAATCGTAGTACCACTGGTAGCGCAGCGTCAGGGTGTTCTTTTGCCCAAGCTGTAGATCGAGCCGTGGAGAAACATTGATGTGATTATGCGGATTTGCGAGCGCACCGGATTCGCGCGTCGGTGAGATCGAATACAGTCCTGTGCTTGCATCCAGTACCGCTGGGTAGTAGGTATAGACGGCCTGGTCGTGGTTATCGCGCTGCTCCATGCTGATGAAGAACGAAGACGTCTTGGTCAACGCGCCGCTGACCGTGCCGTTGTATTGAATCCGATAGTAAGAGGGAACGTCGGGAAGAAATGGACTGCCCGTATTGAATGCGCTGTCATTTCCCATGATGAAAGCTTGGCCATGCAGCTTGTCGGTACCGGGCTTGGTAAGAATCTCGATACGGCCATAGCCCAGCTTGTCGAACTCAGCGGAAAATGGATTTTGATTGATACGAATCTCGCGGATGGCCGACTTCGGGGGAAGCTGTCCGCCGGTAAAACCATCGATATAAATCTGCCCGCCATTGGGGCCTGCCGAGGGACCCGCCAGAGCGGTAAGCTCGTTCGATAGTTCGTCAGGATCGTCCGACAGGGCATCCAGATCCTTGTCTTTCAGCACCAGCGAGCTCGCGTTTGCGCCCGCTTCCACGCTGACGGTGGGTGTTTCATCACTCACCACGATGCTCTGCTGTTCCACTTGGATCGCCATGGCGATGTCGACGCGCTTAATCTGTCCCGCCGCGACCGGAATGGTCTGCGATTGAAACGAGGCAAAGCCAGGATACTCGGCGCTGACGATGTAGTTGCCCGCCGCCAATCCGCTCACGGTGTAGGCGCCGCTGGCATCGGCGGTCGCTTTGCCGGTCGCAGTTCCAGCCGCTGTCGCAATCGTGATTTTTGCGCCAGGAATCAAGGCTCCCGTCTGGTCCGTAATGTGGCCATGAATCGTCGCAGTAGCCGGGGCTGCTTGTGGATGCGCCGTCAGGCTAGCCATACCAAGCGCAAACGCAATCAGGAAATGAATGACGCAATGAAAATGAAATCGTAGATGCACTGATTCCTCGCTCAATTTCTTATGAGTGCTGATTGTGAAACAAGTCTGAATTACTGGGCCGCCGATTCTGCTCCGCCCGAGCCCATACTCCAGTTGGAGAGCAGGTCGCGGGAGGCTTCGGGGCTTTCCAATAGCGGCTCGACGCCAGCCAGCAGCTTGATTGCAGTAACATCCGTCGCGCCCTCGGTGGATACCAGCATGACCGCTTCGCCCTTTTGCAGGTCACTGAGTTTTACCGTCGGCGCGCGGTCAAGCACCTGCGCGAGATTGCCGCCCCCGCTACGACGTGCCTGTCCCGACCACGCTCCAGCTCCCTGGCCAGCGCCCGCTCCGTATCCGGATGGCGCAGACGTTCCAGTTCCAGCGCCTTGCGGCCGTGCGTCCGTTGTCGCCCCCCCGGCCGCTGAAGCTCCGCCCTTTAAACGGGCTGCAATCATCTTCGCCATCATGTCCGGCAGCCGCCGCATCTCTGCATCCGGCGTAATGTGTACCGTCACATTCTTCTTCGTCACCAGATCTTTCACCGTTAAGGTCGATGCACTCGTGTCAACCGAAACAACAACGCCGGAGATATTCCTGAAGCTTCCTGAGACCACCTGGGCGGCTGTGATTTCCGATCCGTCTGCGCTCTTCTGGCCAAGCACCTGGAACTGATCGCCAACATGTACCGCATCGAGCGGCCCGGGCTGCGCGTCTGCAAACCTCACCGAATTGGGCGCGTACCGCCTGAGTACAGTGGTCTTGGTGATATGAACCGTCACTACTTTGGCGGTTGGTCCAGCGCCTGTAGTCACCATAACGACGCCGGCTGTGGGGTCAACGCTCTTCACCAGCCCGCCTGTACCGCTTCGCTGCCACTCGTCGCGCTCTTGCTGCTGCTTCTGGGCGATATCGGTTTTCTTCATCGCGACCAGTTGTAGCGCTTGCGGGATGGCGCCTGTTGCATTCGGGTCGAGCTTCACCAGCACCCGGTCGCCCGTAGCAAGATCGGTGAGCTGAATCGTCTCTGCCGCGCTCAGGTCCCTCTGTCCCGGAGCCAGTCTCTTCATCACCGCGCTCGCGGGAATCTCCACCTGTTTTGAATCGCCGGAATCGGTCTTCACCGTAATCGTATTTCCGTTGATCACCGTGACTGTGCCCACAAATCGATCGGGAGCCTGGGCATTTAGCGAGGTACACATCGCAATCACAGCGATCAGGAGAAATAAACATGCGATGGTAACCGTGAATCGATTCCAGTTCTTGCTCTTCATCAATCTCTCCGCGCATTGGCATTCGAGCTGCTGCGCCGTAATCGTCATCTGTTTCGGTAGACGAGCCAGCCACGCAAAAGGTTGAGAAAGAGTGTCAAACTATGAACCCATTTGTGTGAAGAGTATGACAACTCCTATCTAACGGGATACATGTCACTTAGTAGGGTTCATTTCTTAAGGGAATTTTAAGCTCCGATACGTCGGACGCGGCCCTTGGAACCAGGGCGCAATCAAGACAACAGCCTTAATTGCTTCCGCTATTGCTTGAGTTCCGCAGTCTCAAGAAATGCGAAACTGCCTGAAGCACTCGGCCTCACGTTTGTCAGCCTCCGGTTGTGCACGGCCACGGTGTCCTTGTACCAGAGGTTGATCGCCGGCAGTTCCTCGGCGAGAATCTGCTGGGCTTCCACGTAGTCCGCGCGCCGTTTCGCCTGGTCTGTACTGGTCGCGCCATCGTCGAGCAGCGCATCGAGCTTCGCATTCGAATAGTGAGCGCGATTCGCACCCTTTGGCGAAAACCGCGCCGTCGAAAATGCGTAGCTGAAGATGTCAGGCTGTTCGTTTCCGCCGATCCACCGCAGCGAATACAACTGAAACGCCCCGCGCGTCACATCGGCATAGAATGTGGCGAACTCAAATGTCCGAATGTCCAGCGCAATGCCTACTTGCGCAAGTTGCTGCTGCAAGACCGCCGCGAGCGAGCGCACATCCTCCACCGTGCTCGTCTTCATGGTCACGTGAAACCGCACGCCATTTCCGCGAGGAGGATATCCGGCATCATCGAGCAGTCGCTTCGCGCGCGCCGGATCGTAATCAAAGTGTGCTACATCGCCGGTCCAAGCCCAGTGTGTCGGCGGCAGCAGGCTTACGGCAGGCCGCGCATGTCCGCGCAGAAGCGTTCGAATAATCAGATCGCGATCGATCGCGCACGAAATGGCCTGCCGCACCCGCACATCCTTCAGCAGTGGATCGCGCATGTTGAACGCCAGGTATTGAATCTGCGTTCCCGGCGCGTCATTAACTTCCAGATCAGGTCTCGCGCCAAGAATCGGCAGCGAATCCATCGGCAGGGAATTAATTGCCACGTCGCCTGAACCCTTCTCCAACTCCAGCGACTCCGTAATCGGATCAGGTACCACCGCGAACCGCACGCGCTCCAGCTTTGGCTGAACACTCCAGCTCAGCGGATTGCGCTCGATCACCACATCCTGATCGATCTGCTGGCTGACGAACCGAAACGGTCCCGTCCCCACCGGATGCTGCCAGAAATCGCGCCCGCTGCCCTCCGGCATCACACCGAAGGCCCCTGTAGCCAGGTTGATCAGCAGAAAGTTATCCGGATGCTTCAGGTGCAAGACGACCGTTTTCTGATCCGGCGCCTCCACCGTATTGATCGAAGCGTACGTAGTTGACTTCGCCGTAATCACGGTGCCGTCTCGAATGGAGTTGATGCTCCACACCACGTCACGCGCCGTCATCGGCTGCCCATTATGAAACCGGACGCCCTGCCGCAGATGGAAAACCAGCGTCACCGGATCGCGCAATTCCCAGCTGTGGGCCAGCGCTGGCGTGAAATGAAAATTCGCATCCTTCGCCACAAGTCCATCGAAGATCAGCTCGTCGATATGCTCCGATTGCCCATCCGTCCCAATCCGCGGATCGAGATTGGTGGGACTGGATTCAATCAGAAACACAACCGTATTTGGATCGCGCTTCGACGCATGACACCCGAGCAACAATGCGAGAAGACAAAGAAGAATCACTCCAGGCTTTGCCGTCGAAGCACGACCTTCAACACGCGCTGCTTCCCGGCCATCGGTCTTTACGAGGGACCGTGGAGCCTCAACTCCACGGATAATGCACGCAGAACAGACAGGCTTTAACCCCAGGTTCTTCAATCGACCCGCCGCGCCATTCCTACGCATACGTAATCTGCCCCAGAATCGCAGGGCGCGTTGCCCCAGTCGCCGCCGGAACATTCCCGGGCAACTGATGCCAGGTCATCCACGCCATCAGCGCGAAGGCTGCCGCCTCCTTCGCCGCCGCCGGAAGTCCGAATTCCTCAATCGTCGTCACCGTGCATCCCAGCGGTTCAAGCCGATTCGCCAACATCAACATCAGTTTATGATTGCGCGCGCCTCCGCCAGAGACGATGTAATCGATAGGCTTTCCCTGCATCCCCGACAGCACAAACCGCTCAAAGCTCCGTACGATGCTCTCTGCCGTCAGTGCCGTAGCCGTTGCCAGAACGTCTTCTGGCGTGCTGCTCTCGCGACGACAGGCTGCCAGAAAAGCCCCTGCATACTCGCGCCCAAACTCTTCGCGCCCCGCGGACTTCGGCGGCTTTAGAGCAAAATATCGATCGCGCATGCTCCGCTCAACCACGGAGTCAAGCACGCGTCCTTTGGCTGCAATCGCTCCGTTGCGGTCATAAGACTTGTGAAAGAGCTTTTGCGCCAGTACATCCATCACCATGTTGCCCGGGCCAGTATCAAACGCAATCAATGCTTCGGCCGAACTGCCCGCAGGCATCGCCGTCAGGTTCGCAATGCCGCCAATATTCTGAAGCACCCGTCCGCGCTTGCGATCGGCAAACAGAACATGATCCAGAAGCGGTACCAACGGTGCGCCTTGTCCCCCCGCCGCCATATCCGCGGGCCGAAAATTCGAAACCACCGGCACGCCTGTCTCCGCAGCAATCAAAGCAGCCTCGCCGGCCTGCCAGGTACAGGCAAATTTGATGCCTGCATACTGCGCGGGCACGGCCTGGTGGTACAACGTCTGTCCGTGGCACCCGACCAGATCGATCTGAATCTTATGCCGCGCGACCGTCGCCTTCACCGCCTCGGCATATGCGATCCCAAGTCTCCAATTCAGCCGCGCCAGTTCCGCTGTCGAAGTTGATTTGGCATTCATAGCCGCAAGCACGGCCGCGCGAAGCGGTGTCGGGTAGCGAAAGCTTTCATGCGCCAGGAGCGTGATCCTCGGCTGGCCCTTCACAGGCGCAATCCGCACAATAGCAACATCGATTCCATCGGCGGACGTTCCGCTCATGACTCCTGCCACAGTCAGCGGCTTGAGATTCACGAAGCCTCCGCAGGTGACGCCGCTCTCGGTGCAGCGACGGGCGAAGCGTCCACAATTGCCGCCACCGTCTCATTGAAATCCAGAATGCTCTTGCGCAATGCTTCCAATTTCATTGCACTCAGGGTTGGCGCAACGCCGCGCGCATATAAACGTGCCCGTTTCCGAGCAGTATCGCGAGCCGTCGCCAGCAGCACCTTCCGAAACGCTGCCGACCGCTCACCCTCTGAAACCAGCGCCTCATAGGTCCGCAGAATCAGCTCCGGACTGTGGCAGATCTCAAGTAGATCAGAGCCAGCACGGATCGCAGCAATCGCCGCATCTTCTACCGGCAAAAACTTCAGAATCCCGCCCATCTCCAAATCGTCAGAGAGAATGATCCCCTTGTACCCAATCCGCTTGCGCAGGGTATCCGCGATCCAGAACCGCGAAGCGCTCGCGGGCTCGTTCTTTCCCGGCGTGTGCGGGTAGGCCGCGTGATTCATCATGATCATCGGCATCTCCCGGTGCAGATCGCGATAGGGAGCTACGTCCTCATGCCAAATCTGCGGCCACGTGCGCTGAATTTCGGGCGTCACGAAATGCGTGTCCCCCGCCGCTCCACCAAGGCCCGGAAAATGCTTCCCACATCCGACCACTCCCTGCGCCGCAATGCCGGCGAGAAACTCGTGCGCATACGTAATCACGTCCGCTGCACTCGCCCCTGCGGTGCGCGACCCCAGCACTTCAGCCGCTTCGGGCAAAGCCAGGTCTACCACCGGCGCCAGCGTCGTGTTGAATCCGAAAGCCTTCACCGCACGCGCAATCAGCTCTCCATGCTGCCGCGCCAACGCGGGCTTCTTCGCGACGCGCACCGCTGCAGCCACCGCCTGTGCCGACGCAATTGGAGCCAGCGCATCGCGCAGCCGGTTCACCGTGCCGCCTTCTACGTCCACGCAGCGCAATGCTTTGGAGCAACAAAATCCAGTGGCCTCTTCTAGCAGGTCTCGCGTCTGCTGCGCACCTGTGACATTGCGCTTGAACAAAATGACACCGCCCGGGCGCACCAGCCTGAGCCACGCCCGCTCCAGCGCAGTTAGCTCCGTTCCGTTCAGTCCCACTACAACCAAGCTTCCCGCCGCTTGCCGAATCGTCGCGCTCATGATTTCTCCTTGAGCTCCTGGAGTTTCTGGCAAATGTATCCGACGATGTAATCCCTCCGGGTATTTTCGATGAGGTCGTTGTTTTTTACGAGATCACTAATAGCTTTGTCGACAACGTTCCAGATCTCTGCGCCTCTAAAGACGTCGTATGGGGTATCCGATGACATTTCTTCAATTCTCTTTGTTTTTGATCCAGGTTCTTTGGTCGTTGCCATCATCCCTTTTCTTTCAGCTCCTGTTGCAACTCTTCCAGCAGATTCAACGCCTGCAGCGGTGTCAGCGCATTCACGTCCACCGCCTCAATCCGATCCACAATCCGTTGCGACAGTGGCGTAAAGATCGTCAACTGCATCGGCTCCGGCGTCGTCTCCACCTGTACGCTTTGTCGTTCCTGCTTCTCGTGCTGCCGCAACACATGCTTGGCGCGATCGATAACCTGGGCAGGCAATCCCGCCAGCTTCGCTACTTCAATGCCGTAGCTCTTGCTCGCCGCGCCAGGTTCAATCGTATGCAGAAAGACGATCCCGCCCGCACCTTCTTTCACGCCAACGCGCAGATTGCGCACACGCGGCAACTTCTCCGCGAGCATCGTCAACTCGTGATAGTGCGTGGCAAACAATGTGCGCGCGCCTGTTTCCGCGTGCAGATATTCAACCGTAGCCCATGCCAGCGAGAGCCCGTCAAATGTCGCGGTACCGCGGCCCATCTCGTCCAGCAGAATTAGAGAACGTTTCGTCGCCGTATTCAGGATCGTCGCCGTCTCTGTCATTTCCACCATGAAAGTGGAACGGCCGCGCGCAACGTTATCGCTGGCGCCGATGCGCGTGTAGATGCGATCCACCAGGCCGAGCCGCAGACTTTGCGCCGGAACAAAGCTCCCCATTTGCGCCATCAGCACCAGCATTGCGGCCTGCCGCAGATAGGTGCTCTTGCCGCCCATGTTCGGTCCGGTAATCAGCAGCAGGCTTGGCCCGAGCTCGCTCGCACTCAGATACAGATCGTTGGCGATGAATCGTCCTTCGCGCGTAGCTTCCATCCACTGCTCAATCACCGGATGCCGCGCAGCAACAGCCTCAAGCACTTCTTCGTCGACGAGCACGGGGCGCACGTATCGTCGCAGGGCAGCAAGATGCGCGAAGTTCGCCAGCAGGTCCGCTTCGGCCACTGCGGCAGAGCTGCGCCGGATCCTGCTTGCCGCCTGCAGCACGTTTGCGCGAAGCTCCGTAACAATCCGCTTCTCGATCTCGATGCAGCGGTCGTGCGCGGTCAGAATCTTGACCTCGTACTCCTTCAACTCTGGAGTCGTAAATCGCTCCGCATTCACTAGCGTCTGTTTGCGTTCATAGTTCGCAGGGGCCATGGCGAGGTTCGACTTGGTGATCTCGATGTAGTAGCCGAAGACCGAGTTATAGCGGACTTTTAGCGACCCGATGCCTGTGCGCGCACGCTCGCGCTCTTCGATTGCAGCGATCGATTGACGGCCTGTCGACGAAATCGCACGAAGCTCATCCAAGTCCGCATCAACACCCGTGGCAATCGCCCCGCCATCTGCCATAGTCAGCGGAGGCTCGGCGACCAGCGTCGTTGTTATACGCGCCGTCACATCCTCGAGCGTGTCCAGCCGACCAATCAGCTCTCGCCACAACGGCGCCTGCATCGCCTCCATCGCCGTCTTCAACCCGGGCAGCCGTGCCAGACTCGCCGCCAGTCCCCGGACATCGCGTGGTCCGGCAGAATCCAGACTCAGCCGCGCCAGCAACCGCTCCAGATCGAGGATGCCGTCAAATGCGCGACGCACCTCTTCACGCTTCACGAGATCCGCGTGCGCCTCAGCCACCGCTTCGTACCGTGCGTTCAAGGCATCGGCGTCAATCAGCGGCCGCAGAATCGTTCCCCGCAACATCCGCTTACCCATCGGCGTCTGACACGCATCGAGCGTATGGAAAAGCGTCGCCCGATCATCCTGCCCCGCAAACAGCGGCTCAATAAGCTCAAGATTCCGCACCGTCACCTGGTCGAGTTCCAGCGCTGTCGAATGCTCCTGAAACTTCAACGAATCAATGTGCAGCGCTTCGTTCTTTTGGGTCGTCCGTACATAGTGCAGAACCACGCCCGCGGCAATCGCGGCAGCCTCATGCCCGACCAGGCCGAATCCCTCAAGCGACCGAACCTGCAACTGTCGCTCCACCAGCGGAACGGCAAAGTCGCGTGTCCATATCCAGTCCTCTACGCGTGTCTTCGCCGCAATTCTCTCGAGAACGCCCGGAACTTCCGCGCTTGTCGTCAAGAGCACCTCGCTCGGAGCCGCCAGCAACAACTCCTCCAGTGCCTGCTGCCGTGCTTTCGGACCCTGAAATTCCGCGGTTCGAAACTCCCCCGTAGAAACATCCAGCAGCGCCACGGCGCACACCGTTTGCTTTTCCGGCCCGGTCTCGAAATAGGCCCCGAGAAAGTTATTTCGTTCCTGCCCTAACGCCGCATCCAGCGCCGTGCCCGGTGACAGAACCCGTGTCACCTCCCGCTTCACAATCTTCTTGGTGAGCTTCGGATCCTCCATCTGATCGCAGATCGCGATCCGATATCCCTTACGAAGGAGCCGCGTCAGGTAGCCTTCAACCGAGTGATACGGAACCCCGCACATCGGTAGCTGTCGCTCCCGGTCCCGCGCCGTCAATGTCAGTTGCAATTCGCGGCTTGCCGTCACCGCGTCGTCATAGAACAGTTCGTAGAAATCCCCCATGCGAAAGAAGAGCAGGGCATCGGGATTCTCGCGCTTAGCCGCTGACCACTGCCGCATAAACGGCGTAGGCTCCAGCGACTTCCCGCTGGATTTCGCGGCCACGAACGCGTCCGCTGTCACTTCAACAAGCGATTCTTCAGGGGCAGGGGGAGACGGCGGCGCCGCCGCGGATTGGAGGTCTGCGGGTTGCACGATTGCCTACAGATTACCGGAGCGCGACTCTCTTCGCCCTGTGCAGAACAAGGGGCGAATCCTTCAGCTTCCCGATTGGGCCAAAACGTTCCGATTTCAGCCTTGTGTTCAGCTTGTAGTATTCTCTCCACCAACCAACATAAACATCATCTGCATCGCGAGAGTGAATCGAGCCATGGCAAACGGCCTTAGCATCACGTCCGATCTCGATAAACCAAAGATCTTTGAATGTCCCAGCTGCAAGCAGACCATCGACACCGCGTCCAGCGAGTGCCGCTTTTGCTTCGCGTCCATAGACCCCACGGTCGCCGAAGCAGCTGCCGCCAAAATGGCCCGCATCAACCGCGCCTGCAGCGACGCGAGCTACCTCAAAATCGCAGCTCTCTGTGCCCCAGCTTTTCTGCTGATCCTGTTCATTCCGTTTATGACACTGATGGGCGAAATCGGAATCATCTTCCTCGAAGTTGCCGTGCCTGTCTGGATTGCACTCTGGTGCTTCCGGTTTCTGCGTATCCAGTCCGACGATCCCGACTTCCGTCGCGCCAAAAAGACTGTCCTGATTGTCGGCGTTGCTTGGGCGATCGTTGTGGGCTTCAGAATTCTCTGATCATGGGGCTTTGATTCGCCACACCTTCCCGCCCTTCAAATCCGTCAGCCACACTGTCCCAAACGCATACCGCACGCTGTCTCCGCCCGTGCCGTGCCACTGCGCCACAACCTTGTTCGTCTTCGCATCGATCCGCGTCAGCGGAAACTCCATCTCCGTGGCCCACGCTGACCCCGCGCCAAACGTGATCTCGCCGCCATGCCCCGGAATCCCCGCAGCAATCGTCGCCTCCAGCTTTCCCGTTTTCGAGCTTACCCGCGAAACCGTTCCATCCCCCTGGTTCAGCACCCAGATCGACCCGGCCCCATACGCCAGAAACCGCGGCATCGGACCAACCGTTGTCGAACTCACCACCTTATTCGTCGCAGGATCAACCCGCACCAGCAGATTGCCTGCGTTCGAACTCACCCACACAAACCCGTCCGCAAACAGGGGATTGAACGACCCCGCAGGAATCTTGATCGTCGCTGCAACCTTATTTGTCGCCGCGTCAATCCGCGTTAACTCGCTCTTCTCTGACGTCACCAGCCACACGCTCCCGGCGCCCGTCGTAATTCCCCCCTCTGAATCCGCCGGCCCCGCCGGAATCGTCGCCTGCACTGCGCCGGTCGATGCATCCACCCTCACCACGCTCTTGTCGCCGCAGCTCGGAACCCACAAGCTTCCAAACCCCACGGCCAGCCCCGAACAAGGTTTGTGCACCGTCACCACCGTCCCCGCCCGACTCGTCGCCGCATCCAGCCGAACCACGCTGTCGGTCTTCTCGCTCGTCACCCAGACTGCGTCCAACGTCGCCGTCAGCCAGTCTGGCTCGCCTCTCACCACAATCGTGGCCGCCTTCGGCAGTTCGTTCATCGATTGCTGTACCCCCGGCGTTTGCACACCGGTCCTTTTGGGGAAGCCAGCTACCTGATTGGGGATGCCAGCCACCTGACCTGAAACCTCCGCAACCCCAAACGCAAACAGGCAAATCGCCGCACCTGCGCGCCCCATATGCGCTCCCGTTCGCATAGTCTTCCGTCCTATAGGGATAGAGATCACTGCCTTTCGGTTCATTCGATCTGATTCGGTGATTTGGATCACAGTATACTGATTAGTCAGGCTTTAGATTTGAGTACGGCATGCATCTCCTCTGGCTCCGAGTCGCGACCGTCCTTTACTTCGCGGCAAGCTACGCAATTTTCCCCGCCGTGCTCTATTCCTCAGAGCGTGCGCGCAGGTGGTGCGTGCATCTGGGCGGCATGGCCTTCTTCTTTCATTTCGTTTCTGTCGTAGAGATGCTCGTTCAGGCCCATCGCTGGGTCCCAGTTGGGGCCCGCGAAGCCGAATCGCTGCTTGGCTTTGCCGTCGCCGGGCTATTCTTCCTCGCCTGGTGGCTCTACGACGCCATCTCCCTCGGGGTCTTTGCTCTGCCCGTCACCTTCTTTCTGGTATTCGTCCCCGCGCTCGGCCTCAAGGGCTATAGTTTCCCCTCTGAAGGCGTCCGCACGAGCTGGCTCATCGCTCACATCACCGCGCTTCTGGCAGCGTATGCTGCCTTAGGATTCAGCCTGCTGGCATCGCTCCTCTATCTTGTCCAGGAACGCCGCCTGAAAGCGAAGCCCAAGTCCGGGGACGACTCCTGGTGGATACCTCTCGACTGGCTGCCCCCGCTCGACACCCTTGAGCGGATCGCCCACGCCATGCTGCTCTTCGGCTTTCCGTGTATGACGGTCGGCCTTATCCTCGGCACCGTACTGGTGCAGGAAACCTCGCTAGGCGCAGCCTACTTCGTCGATCCCAAAGTCATCGCCTCCTATGCCATGTGGGGGCTCTATGTTCTCCTTCTGTTCCTGCGCCAGTCCGCCGGCCTCCGGGGACGCAAAGCAGCCTACCTCTCTGGAGCGGTCCTGATCGTCATGCTCTGCGTCTGGGCCGCCAACACCGTGAGTCACGTCCACAGGTTCGGTGCCCCATGAGCCAATTCGTTCTCATCGGGGTTAACCATAAGACCGCGCCCATCGAGTTGCGCGAACGCATCGCCATCTCCCGCGATGAGTTGCCGGATGCCACCCGCGCCCTGGCTGCTCAGCCCGGCGTCAGCGAATGTATGATCGTCTCCACCTGCAACCGCGTGGAGATGCTCGCCGCCGTCGAGTCGTCCGAAACCGACCTCACCCAGTTTCTGCACAACCATTTCGGCCTCGACCAAGCTCTTCTCGCACCACATATCTACGAGCATCGCGATCAGCAGGCCGTCCGTCACCTCTTTCGCGTCGCCTCAAGTCTGGACTCCATGGTCGTTGGCGAGCCGCAGATCCTCGGCCAGGTCAAGGAAGCTTTCGCCGCCGCCCGCGCCGCTGGTACAGTCTCTGGCCAGCTCGAGCATCTTCTGCAATCCGCCTTCGCAGCCGCCAAGCGCGTCCGCACCGAAACACAAATTGGATCGAACTCCGTCTCCATCGCTTCGGTCGCCGTCGAACTCGCCCGCAAAATCTTCGGATCGTTGCAAGGCCGCACGGTTTTCCTCGTGGGCGCCGGCAAAATGAGCGAGCTCGCCGCCCGCCATCTCGTGCAGCAGGGCGCAGGAGCCATTCTCGTCACCAACCGCACGCTTGAACGTGCCCGCCAGCTTGCTGAGCCTTTCGATGGCCGCGTGATCCCGTTCGAAAAACTTTACGAGACAGCCACCGAAGCCGACATCGTCATCAGCTCCACCGGCGCACCGCACCCTATCTTCCGCAAGGAACACGGGCAGCAATTCATGCATCGCCGGCGCAACCGCCCCATGTTTTTCATCGATATTGCCGTTCCCCGCGACGTCGATCCTGCCATGAACAAGGTGGAAGGCATCTTTGTCTACGACATCGACGACCTGCAGCAAGTCGCCGCATCCCACATCGCAGAACGGCAAACGCAGGCCGGCGACGCCGAGGCTCTCATCAACGCCGAGGTCGAGCGCTTCCATCAGCGTCGCCGCGCCGTCAACATCGCGCCCGCCATCGTCTCGCTCCAGCACCAGGCCGAAGAAATTCGCCAGAACGAATTGAAGCGCATGCACGCGAAGCTCGGTGTGCTCAGCGAAGAACAGCTCGCCGCCGTCGAAGCCCTGACCCGCGGCCTCGTCAACAAGTTCCTTCATCCGCCCATGCAGGCCCTCAAGCAGGCGGCGCGAGAGAATGATTCCACCCGTGTTGAAGCTCTTTGCGAAACATGGTCGTTGCCGTCAGTAGCCGAACCAGAGGGGGGAGAACCGATTGAAGTTCAATCAGAGCCTTCTCCTTCTGCTTTCCGTGCTCAAGAGAGTAAAAGCGCGGAACGCAGCGAAACCAGCGCCGTAGGAGGCAAATGAATCTGCGTATCGGCAGTCGCGGCTCGCAACTCGCGCTCTGGCAGGCCAACCACATCGCCGCGCTCCTGCGTGCAAAGGGCCACATCGTCGACATCGAAATCATCAAGACCACCGGCGACCGCCTGCAGGAAGTTACCTTCGCCCAGGTTGGTTCCAAGGGCATGTTCACCAAGGAAATCGAAGACGCGCTCGCCGAGGGCCGTGTAGATCTCGCCGTACATTCACTCAAGGATCTGCCCACCGAACTTCCCGCGCCCTTCGTGCTCGGGGCAACACCGCCCCGCGTTGACCCGCGCGATGTTCTCGTCTCGGTGAAGTATCACAGCATTCACGCCCTCCCCAATGGAGCGGTCGTGGGGACCAGCAGCCAGCGCCGCCGCGCCCAGCTTCTCGCCCTCCGTCCCGACATCCAGGCAGTTGAATTTCGCGGCAATGTTGACACGCGTCTGCGCAAACTCGCTGAAGGCCAGGTTGATGCCATTCTGCTCGCCGCAGCCGGCCTCGACCGTCTCGAAAAGACCGAATGGGTCCGCGAGCGCCTCGCGCCGAAGGACTTCTGTCCTGCCGCCGGCCAGGGCTCTCTCGGCATTGAGGTACGCAACGGAGACGCGAAGACCATCGCCGCCATCGCCTTTCTTGACGACCCCGCAACCCGCTACGCCGTCACTGCTGAACGTGCCGCACTGGCCGCTCTTGGCGGCGGCTGCCAGGTTCCCATCGGCATCCACTGCCGCATCGCCCCCCAGGACGAAGCCGGCGAGTGGCAGGAGATTTTCGCAGTTGTCGCCGATCCCGCCACCGGGAAAGCCGTTCGCATCCATCACGATTCGCGCCGCGACGAAATCGCACCTGTTGAGCTCGGCCAGCTAGCTGCCGAATTGCTCCTCGAAGCCGGCGCTGCCCCTCTGCTCGAAGCCACCGCACATCCCCCCGCCGGTGCTTCCGCGTAATATTATCCCCAGCACACACGCGGATTTACGCGGCTAAAGTCAGGCTTCCTCAGCGGATGCCTTCTTCGGTCTGAAATGACCAAACGAAAAGTTCGGACACCAGCCGGATGCCTTCAGCTGCAGGGTACGGGATTGAGTCCGAAACTCAACCGCTGAGAAGAGAAGATAGGCTTTAGCCTCCGAAGGCATCGAAGAGAGTCGGATGATGACTTTACCTCTCGCTAACAAACGCGTTCTCGTCACTCGCGCCGCTCACCAGGCCGGCAGACTCAGCGAAGGCTTGCGCGCCGCCGGCGCCGATCCCGTAGAAGTGCCCATCCTCGAAATCCGCCCGCCCGCGAGCTATGATCCTCTCGATCAGGCGCTCCGCCATCTCTACGGCTACGACTGGCTCATCCTCACCAGCGCCAACACAGTCCGCGCCGTCACCGAACGAGCCACGGCCCTCAAGCTCTCTCTCCGCGACCCGGGACCTTACATCGCCGCTATCGGCCAGGCTACTGCCGAGGCTGCGCGCCACGCCGGACTGCACGTTACCCTCACACCGGAGAACTACATCGCCGAGAGCCTCGCCTCCGCGCTAGCCACACGCATCCACGGCAAACACATCCTGTTGGCCCGTGCCGCCATTGCTCGCGACATCATTCCCGATGCGCTGCGCAAATCCGGCGCAACCGTCAACGCTGTCGATGCCTACCAAAACGTGGTGCCCGCTGCCGCCCCGGAACGGTTGCGCGCCGCACTCGCTTCACAAATAGCCGCTGTCTCCTTCACCAGTTCTTCCAGCGCCACTCACCTCGCTGAAGTCGCTCGCTCCGCCGGAATCGCTTTCCCACTACCAGGCGTCAAGGCAATCTCGATCGGTCCTGTCACCAGCGCCACCCTCCGCGAGCTCCAATGGGAACCTGACGCCGAAGCTCACCCCCACGACATCCCCGGCCTCATCGCAGCGGTCGTTCAGGCGCTCAGCTAGAGTGCTTGCCCCACACAATCGAATTGCCGCAGGATTTAGACTTCCCTCATGAGTTGTGCCCGGTCCCTGGGATTTTTATCGTTGATTCTCGCTGTAGCGGCAACTCCTTCCTCCACTGGTCAAACGTCGCACACTCTTACATACGCGCCCGGCAAGTCGATCACGCTTTCTTTGCCGCCAAGTCTGGACATCGTAGTTGCTGCAACCGGTCTCAAACGCGTCCGCTTCTTCGCGCAATCTCCTGATCGACGCATCTTTGTCACCGGGATGTACAATCTTGCCGACAACACGCGAGGATCCGTCTTCATCCTCGATGGCTGGAACGAGAAGACCCACACCTTTACAAAGATCACTCGTTACCTCGATCACCTTCGCAATCCCAACAACATTGCTTTCTGGACCGATCCAGCAACTCAACAGAGCTGGATCTATATCCCGCTCACTGACCGGCTCCTCCGCTACCGATATGGCGCCGGCGATAACGCGCCTTCGTCGCCGCCCGAGACGCTCATCAAATTCCCTGGCTATGGCCTCAGCTACAAATACGGCGGCTGGCATCTCACGCGAACCGTGGCCATTTCAAAAGTCGGCAACGCTACCCGAGTTTTCGTCTCTGTCGGCTCTTCGTGTAACTACTGTCAGGAGGATGAGGTCCTGCGCGCCTCGGTGGTGAGCATGGACCCTGACGGCAAACATCTGTCGATCATTGCGCAGGGCATTCGCAATGCTGTCGACATTCACGCTGTATCTGAACTCGATGGCGGCGCTCTGTTCGCCACCAACATGGGGGACGATCACCTGGGGGACACGCTGCCGGAAGATACGTTCTTTGAACTCAAGACTGCAGCCACGCCTCCGCCCAATTACGGGTGGCCCACATGCTATTTTGCGTCGGGAAAGCCCGTGCTCGATCGAACCCCGCTTCCAACTCTGAACGACGCTCGTGCCAACGCTCGCACGGCCAAAGTGCCTGCCTCTCAAACCTCAGGTCAATCCGTTTATGGCAAGCAGAACGGTGTTGCGGTCGCTGGAACGAATCTGAGTGCGGGAGGAGGACATGCGCGGGGTGGAGATCCGAACCCTGAGTTGGGAAAAGCACCCGAGCCGCTCAAATCGTGCGAGCAGGTTCCAGCTGCCTACACTACATTTGCCGCACACAGCTCGCCGCTCGGATTCGCATACTTCTCATCGGGTGATGAAATTCTGCGAGGCAGCTTTCTGGTTTCACTTCACGGCGCCAGCCATCCTGAAATCGGCTCAGGCTATCGCGTCGTGCAGTTCACACCAGTCGACCGCAAGCCGCGCGACTTTATTACCGGATTTCTGACTCACGAGAATGGAAAGCCAGTTGTGCACGGACGACCCTGCGGGATTCTGCGTGTCGGCAAAGACAGCTTCCTGCTGTCCGACGACTACCTGGGAATCATCTACTACATCCATCCAAGCGCTGAAAGCTGACGGATGAAAGCAAGGACCTGGCAGCTTCTTTCAACTCCACCACGTCTTGTCGCTCGAATGGCATAACTGTTCGAGATTGCACTTGTCGCACTTGGGATTCCGTGCGATGCAAACTTGCCGGCCATGATGAATCACCTGGTGCGAAAAGCTGATCCAACGATCCTTGGGGATAATCCGCATCAAGTCTTGCTCGACTTTTTCCGCGGTATCGCTCTTCGTAAGGTCAAGCCGATGCGCAATCCGAAACACATGCGTATCGACGACCACTCCCTCTGCCTTGCCGAAGCTCACGCCCAGCACCACGTTGGCCGTCTTGCGCGCCGCGCCGGGAACCGTGATCAACTCCGCCAGCGTCTCAGGAACCTTGCCGCCAAATCGTTCCACGATTGCCTGTGCCGCACCCTTGATCGACTTTGCCTTGTTATTGAAGAAGCCCGTGGTGCGAATAATTTCGATCAGCTCCGGAATCTCCGCCTTCGCCATGGCCCCTGGAGTAGGGAAGCGCTTGAACAGTTCCGGCGTTACCATGTTCACCCGCACATCCGTACACTGCGCCGAAAGAATCGTAGCCACCAGCAGTTCCCAGGGAGTCCGATGCGTCAGCGCACACACCGCATCCGGATACGCTTCATCCAGCGCTTTCAATATCGCCGCAATCCGTCCCGGGACGAGCGCCTCGCGTTGTGTTAACGTCTTTATCGAAATGGAGCGAGATGCTTTCCGCGCTGATGGGCGCGAAGCGATCACTTTTTTTGAAACCACCTTCTTCACCGTCTTTTTTGTGGCCATAATCGCGAAGATTCCTGCTGAACCATGGTACTAGAGACCTGCAAAGCCGATCTCGTTTTGGAAGCACGTCCTGCACTGCGCGCTCGCTGTTTGTTGTTCCCAATCCTCCTTCTACTGCCATTCGCGATTGTCAACGTGTTCAGTGCGGGCGCTCAGACAAAGCCTCCTGTCGCTGCCGCTGATGAGACTCCCCAGTTCGAAGTAGCGGCGATCAAGCCGAGTAAGCCGGATAGTCAGGGGCAAAACTGGCACGGCTCGGCGGACCGGATTCTCATCGGGAATTACACGCTTCGACGACTAATCAGATCGGCATACGGTCTCAAGACCGATGCTCAGGTTCTGGGCGGCCCGGACTGGCTTGATAAGCAGGCATTCGATATCAGCGCAAAGATCGATGACGCTGAAATCACGAAGATGAAGGCGATGGATGGGCCGGCGAAACAACGGGAGCGAAATGCGATGCTTCAGTCCTTGCTGGGCGAAAGGTTTGCTCTTAAGGCGCATCTCGACTACCGGACAATGCCGGTCTATGAGTTGGTCGTCGCCAAGTCCGGTGCAAAGCTCACGCCCACATCCCCGGCCACGGCGGCGAAGGGCAACAATGTCACCACCAGGAATGGACATATGACCGCAAGCGCAATCTCAATGGATGTATTTGCGGACGATCTGGACTACCGACCCGAAACTGGTGGCAGAATGGTCCTCAATCGCACCGGGCTCAGCGGCGAATACGACTTCAAACTCAACTGGGCGCAGGACAATGGCGACGGTACCACTGCCGATTCGTCGTTGCCAGGGCTGTTTACCGCGCTGCAGGAACAACTTGGTCTGAAGCTCCAACCCGGAAAGGGTTCTGTAGATGTCGTGGTCATCGAAAGTGCAACCAAGCCGACGTTCGATTGAAGTTCAAATTCGGTTCGCGCGAATCATTCTCAAAGCTGTCCGTTCAGCCATCCATCCAGCTTTTCCACCGGCAGCCGCACCCCAAGATAGAACTGCCCAAACAGCGCATACACCGCACTCACTTCGTCAAACCGCATCTCGTAGATCAGCTTCTTGAAGACCACAGGATCGTCCGCAAACAGATCGACGCCCCACTCCCAGTCGTCCATTCCAATCGATCCCGAGATAATCTGCTTCACCACGTCGCCATAGCGCCGCCCGATCATGCCGTGTTCGTGCATCATGCGCTGCCGCTCAGCAAACGGAACGGTGTACCAGTTCACCTGCTCGCCGCGCTTGCGGTCCATGGGGTAAAAGCACATGTAGTTCGCATCGGGAATAACAGGGAAGAGCCGTGGCTTCATCGCTTCGGCTCCGCGCTTCAGCGAGCTCTCAACCTCTGCGGTCCACTCCGGCGTGTGATTCTCAAAACCCTTCGCCGACGCCGCTTCATACGTCTTGCGGGTCGACTCATACAAACCCAACTCCACCACCGAAACATACGAGTGCGTCGGCGTCAGGAAGTCGTACAGCGCTGTCTTCGCCAGGTCCAGCTCTACCTGGTTCAGAGCTTCGAATGAGTCGCGAAAGTGTACGAGAATCAGATCGCCCTTGTGGCCAAGTTGCGAATAGAGTCCCGTCTGCGCGCCGGCGCCCGAACCTTCCAGCTTCTTAAGAACCGCAGTAAACTCCGCAATCATCTTGGAACGTTCGCCATCGGCGCAACCCCGCCACGCCTTCCAGTCAAAACGAAAGAATTGATGCAGCAGTGCAGACCCTTCAAGCGTAAGCGGGACAGGAGGAAAATCAGCCAACGGAAACACCTCGTTCGTGCGTTGAATCTACTCAATCGTAGCAGGGTTGGTCCATGTCTTAAGGAGGGAGCAGTGGCCTTCAGGCCACTGAAATCCGCCCGGAGGAAGCTCGGGCTTCAGCCCCGGGTCTCTCTTCCGCATAGATTGAAATGGTCCGGGATGGGATCAATCATTTGCGTCAAGCGCGCAGAAGAAAACGGATGCTCTCTAACTGTTGTAACCAATCGCCCGCGAACCGGATTCTCCTCGACGTACCGCCTGCACGCCTCGAACTTCTCAATCCGCGCTCCCAAACATCTCTTTTGCTCGTCAGTCGAAATGAGAAACCACCCTTGATGAACTGGAGTGTCTTCTCGAGCGATACATCTGGAGCCGGCGTGAGCAAAAGGTGGAGATGATCGGGCATGATGACGAAGGCATGGAGCAAAGAGCGATCTTGCGCTCGATAGCTTTTAAGCACATCAAGCATCAGCTCCGCCACCTCTGTCACCTGGAATAGGCGGCGCCGGTTGACGGTCACAGCAGTGACGAAGTACGTGCGAATTTCTTGAAGAGAGTCTCACCCGACCAGCCTATACAGCCCTGGCCTGAAGGCCCCGCGTTGCGCGTCACACCTATTCATGGGCCTGAAGGCCCATGCTCCCTCCATCCGCGAAACGGACTATTAGAATTAGAACTTTTTCAATTCGCACCTGGCGGTCCGGTAAGGCAATTTCAAGCTTTATACTGGAGAAGCCCATGACCGAACGAATTCTGCCCTATTTGATCCACTTCGTCACCCAGGTCATCGGCTCATTGGGATATTCCGGCATTGCCGCTCTGATGGGCATCGAATCCGCCTGCATTCCGCTTCCCAGCGAAATCATCATGCCTTTTGCCGGCTTCCTGGTCTACAGTGGCCGCTTCAGCCTGTTCTGGGCCGCGACCGCGGGTGCCATCGGCTGCAATCTTGGCTCTGTGATCGCGTATTGGGTCGGCGCCGCGGGCGGGCGTCCATTGGTGGAGCGCTACGGTCGCTGGGTGCTCATGAGCCATCACGACCTCGATCGCATGACGCAATTCTTCGAGAAATATGGCACCATTACCGTCCTGCTCGGCCGTTTGCTGCCGGTGGTAAGGACATTTATCGCGTTTCCAGCAGGCGTGGCGAAAATGCCACAACTGCGCTTTCACATCTACACGTTCATCGGGTCATGGCCCTGGTGCTTTGCGCTTGCCTACGCCGGGATGAAGCTCGGGCAAGAGTGGCACACCGATCCACGTTTTGAACAGGCGTTTCACCGTTTTCATCTCGCCGTCGAGTTAAGCCTGCTCGCCGCGATCATCTGGTTCGTTTGGACGCACATCAACCGCTTCCGGCAATCCAGCGAAGCATGAGCCGCTGAGCCGGGAACGCATACGGCCTGCGGGAGTACACTGTTGCGTCTGTGTTTTGAGATTTTTCTGATTCGTAAAGCAATCAAAGGAAGGTTAGGAAAAGCGAAATGAACTCTACAGAACAAAGCGGCCAGAAGACCGCGAAGCCCGAGCCCGCCAAGGGCAAGCTCGGAATTATGGTTGTTGGTTTGGGCGCCGTGGCGACCACGATGATCGCCGGCGTTGAAGCAGTGCGGCGAGGCCTGGCAAAACCTATCGGCTCCCTCACACAAATGGGCACCGTCCGCCTGGGCAAGCGCACTGACAACAAGTCGCCGCTGGTTAAAGATTTCGTACCCCTGGCCGGGTTAGACGACATCGTCTTCACCGGATGGGACATCTTCGAAGACAACGTCTACGAAAGCGCCGCGCATGCCAAGGTGCTTGACAAGGAAACACTGCAGCAGCTGAAGCCCTACCTCGAAACCATCAAGCCGCTGCCCGCGGTCTTCGATCAGTTCTACGTTAAGCGCCTCCATGGCACGCACGTCAAAAAAGGCAAGAACAAGCGCGATCTCGCCGAACAGGTACGGGCCGATATCCAGGCATTCAGAAAGACCGTCGATCGCGTCGTCATGATCTGGTGCGGCTCGACTGAAATCTTCCTCGAGCCATCTGCCGTTCATCAGACCATCGAGGCCTTCGAGAAAGGTCTTGAGGCCAACGACCCGGGCATTGCTCCCTCGCAGATCTATGCCTATGCCGCACTCACCGAAGGTGTTCCCTTTGCGAATGGCGCGCCGAACCTCACTGTCGATATTCCGGCGATGATCGAGCTCTCGAAGAAGAATGCCGCGCCCATCTGCGGCAAGGATTTCAAGACTGGCCAGACCTTCATGAAGACGGTCCTTGCGCCAGCATTCAAGGCGCGTCTTCTTGGAGTTTCCGGTTGGTACTCCACCAACATTCTCGGCAACCGTGATGGCGAAGTGCTGGATGATCCCGAATCCTTCAAGACGAAAGAAGAGTCCAAGCTCGGTTCGCTCGAATACATCTTCCAGCCCGAACTCTATCCCGACCTCTACAAAGACATCTTCCACAAGGTCCGCATCAACTACTACCCGCCGAGGGGCGACAACAAGGAAGGCTGGGACAACATCGACATCTTCGGATGGCTGGGCTATCCCATGCAAATCAAGGTCGACTTCCTATGCCGCGACTCCATCCTCGCCGCTCCCATTGCGCTCGATCTGGTCCTGTTTCTTGACCTTGCAAAGCGCACTCCGTCGCTTCAATCCATCGGCATCCAGGAGTGGCTGAGCTTTTACCTCAAGTCTCCGCAGACGCGCGAGGGTCTCTATCCCGAGCACGATCTCTTCATCCAGTCGATGAAGCTCAAGAACACGCTCCGCCACATCATGGGTGCCGACTTGATCACCCATCTGGGCCTTGAGTATTACGACTAACCACCTGCGGCATGGCCAACTGTTTTCCTGCTCGGCCAACAGTAAAAGCCTCACTTCAAGGGTGGGGCTTTTTTATTTGCGCGTTGAAGATTTTGGACTTTACGCGCCGGGAACTAAGGTCCATGAACCCCTGATATCTATCCTCAATCTCCCCGATGCGCTGTAGTGAGAATCGACAGGGCCTGGCCGCTCATCTTGCGGGATCACCCGCGGTGTACGCGCATCCAGGACGGGGGATCGATGATGAAAGACCTCAGCCTGAAACTGTATTTGACTGCAAAGTCCTTTCTTGATCGCACCGACGGCCAAAATATGACCGAGTACGCGATGGCCGTTGGCCTTATTGCATTCGGGTGCGTCGCCGCCGAAGCCGCCATCGCCACCAGCGTCAATCGCGTTCTTGTGGCAACTGCCACGACCATCGTCAACGGCGTAACGCAATAAGGTGCGGGGCCGTCTGAAGTACACAACCGTTGCCCTTGGTCGAATCCCCCAAGCGTCCTGTCATCCCAGGCATGCGAGTTGAATCAGGGAATTAGTCCGTCGCTTAGAAGCTTCAGCGTACGCCCACCTACAATCACGGAATCGCCCATCGGGGAAGCAGCAAAGGGATCCTCGATGTCTTCGGTGTCTACGATCTGCCGCCATGGTTTGCCTCGCGGGGATTGCGGGATGGTGAACTCCACTCCTTGATCAGCCGCGTTCACCAATAGCAGAAAGCTGTCATCGATAACGGGGTTCCCATCCTCGTCCGACACTTGCAGAGTGCAACCATTCAAGAGCAGTGCGATCGCCCGGCTCCACTCCGCGTTCCACGCTTCGTCAGATACCTCTTTGCCGTCGGGATTGAACCACACCGCGTCTTTTTCGACCAGCACAAGGCTTCCATCCGACCGCCGGCGAACTTCGCGATCCTGAAAGAATTTTCTTCGGTGCAGGTTTGGATGCGCCAGGCGAAGCTGAATAATCCTGCAGGTAAACTCGCGCAGTCTTCGCCGGCGTTCATCCAGGTCCCAGTCCATCCACGTCAGTTCGTTGTCCTGGCAGTAGCAGTTGTTGTTGCCCATCTGCGAACGCGCCACCTCATCGCCACCTGCCAGCATCGGCACGCCCTGCGACAGCAGCAGCGTGGCTAGAAAATTCCGCATCTGGCGCTCGCGCAGAGCATTGATCTCCGGATCCTCCGTCGGGCCCTCGGCGCCCATATTCCATGAATCGTTATTATCGGAACCGTCCTTGTTGCCCTCGCCATTCGCCTCGTTGTGCTTCTCGTTGTAGCTCACCAGATCGCAGAGAGTGAACCCATCGTGCGCAGTCACGAAGTTGATACTCGCGTAAGGTTTTCTCCCATCGAACTGATAGAGATCGCTGGAGCCTGTGAGTCGATAGGCGAAATCGGACAACTGCCCTCCGTCGCCCTTCCAGAACCTGCGAACTGTGTCGCGATATTTCCCGTTCCACTCCGCCCACAAAACAGGGAACTGGCCCACCTGGTATCCGCCCTCGCCTACATCCCACGGTTCGGCAATCAGCTTCACTTCGGCCAGCGTCGGATCCTGGTGAATCGTGTCGAAAAACGACGACAGCTTGCTTACATCATGCAGTTCACGCGCCAGTGTCGCCGCCAGGTCGAAGCGGAAGCCGTCGACATGCATATGCGTTACCCAGTAGCGCAGCGAGTCCATGATCATCTTGAGAACTTGTGGATTGCGCACGTTCAGCGAATTCCCGGTTCCGGTGTAGTCCATGTAAAACTGCGGCTCGTCCTGCATCAGGCGGTAATAGGTCGCGTTGTCCACGCCCTTCCAACTCAGCATCGGACCCATGTGGTTGCCCTCGCACGTGTGGTTGTACACCACGTCGAGGATTACTTCGATGCCTGCCGCATGCAGCGCCTTCACCATCTCCTTGAACTCACGCACCTGTCCGCCATGGTCGCCGCAGGAACAGTAGCGCGCGGCCGGCGCAAAATATCCCAGCGTGTTATAGCCCCAGTAGTCGCGGAGCCCCTTCTCGACAAGGTGTCCTTCGTCGATGAAGTGGTGAATCGGCAGCAATTCCACCGCGGTGATGCCGAGATTTTTGAAGTACTCGATGCTTGAAGGATGGGCAAGCCCAGCGTACGTCCCGCGCAGATTCTCTGGAATATCGGGATTGCGATAGCTGAATCCCTTTACGTGCGCCTCATAAATTACCGAATCCGGCAGCGGAGTCTCGGGTTTGCAGTCATCCGACCAGTCAAACGGATCATGAATCACCACAGACTTCGGCACGCCTCGCGCACTGTCCTGTTCGTCCAACTTCAGCAGATCACCCGATGCGACCTGGTATGGAAAAATGGGAGCTTTCCAGTCGACCTCTCCTGAAATCGCCTTGGCATACGGATCGACCAGCGATTTCGCAGGATTGAACAGCATCCCCTGCTTTGGGTCCCACGGTCCATATACGCGGTAGTTGTAAAGCTGTCCCGGCTTAATGTCCCTGATGAATCCGTGCCACACAAAAGCGGTTCGCTCCTGCAGCCTGACGCAATCGGTTTCGTTTCCATCCTCATCGTAGAGGCAGACGTCCACGCGAGATGCTCCCTCTGAGAAGAGAGCAAAGTTTGTACCTTTTCTGTGTGCCGTAGATCCTAACGGATAGGGCTTACCTGGCAGCAACGTTCGGCTCATTATGCGCTTCGATGCACGAGAGATAAGCGCCGTTGTTTGCGATCCCAGCGAAAACTGCGGGCCTATGCCGCCATGGCCTTCGCGAGCCGCCGAATCGTCAGTACGGTAATGTCATCTTCCTGGCCGAATGCCTTTGCCGCATCCGCAATATAAAACGCGGACTGATTGCTTAAATTGTGCACACGATCAAAGCCAAAAAGCTCGCCCGACCCTTGTCGCGCTTCAACCACGCCATCCGACATCATCAGCAATCGGTCGCCGGGGTGAAGGTAAAGGCGGACCTCTTCGTATGTGACATCATTGACGACCCCCAGTGGCAATCCCCCTGGCAGGCGGACTTCCTGCGTGTTCAAGTAAGGCGGCAAATGACCCGCATTCGCGACCACAACCTCTCCGTCGGGTCCGAACCACGCTACCTGGCACGTGGTAAAGCTGTCGCTGCCAATCAACACCCGGTTCAGCGATTCAAGAATCCGCGCCGGGCTTCGCTCGGATGTGCGGCGCAGCGCGCCCATCAGCATCGATACGTTCATCGCAGCCTGCAGACCTTTGCCTGCCACATCGCCGAGAATCACCAAAAGCCCGCCATCCGAGGATGGTTCCACATGGAAGAAGTCACCGCCCACTTCGGTGGCGGGGTTATAAACCGAGTCGACTTCGTATCCGGGCGTTTCCACCTTCTCGCGGGGGATCATCAGTTCCTGCACGCTGCGAGCCGCAGCCAGTTCGCCACTCGCCCGTTCCTGCTCGTGGTGAATGCGCAGGAAGCGCACAAAGATGATGACGATAATAGCCAGCAGTCCGGCGAAGTCCGCGATCGCCGCAAAGTGGATCGGAATCGGCCCGGCCTGGATGGTTAGGGGAGATTTGTAGGTGCCGCCGCCCAGTTCTCCCATGCCGCTGGTCAGAAACGGCTCGATAATGCCCACCATTGTCAGCACCAGCGGGATCAGGAGCAGCCCCGCTTCGAAATTCCGCTTGATCGTGGCAATGATCAGCGTCAGGAATACAAAAATAGCCCAGCCGATCACCCAGAAACCCGCGCTCAACCCCACAACCACCAGGGCAATGGTGACCGCCCTATTGTGGCCGACAAGCAGAATCGTCGGAGCAATAAGCGCCAGGATCGGTGCCGTGTAGCGCAAAGTCTTGATGTACCAGCGGCGTTTCAGCGCGAGGAACGCAACAAGAAACTCAAAGTAAAGATAAGCCGAAATGAAGATGAGCTGAAGATAAAGACCGCCGGACCAGATGTTGTCGAGTCGTGCGGATCCGCTGGCCTGGTCAATGATGCTGATCGGCGCTTGCACCAGTTCGTGCAGCGCAAGCCAGAGGTACTCCGGGTGTCCCTTCTGCGTGAAGTACAGAGTGAGAAGAAATACCGACAGTACTAACAGCAGGATGGCAATCACGAGGCGTGGAAGACGCTCAAAGAGCGTGCGCACCGACCACAAATCCAACGACGCTTTCAGTTCATCCGGCGTACCCAGCTCGAATGTCCGGTGGAAGAAAAAGTTGGTATAGCCGGCAAGTCCGAAAGGGATATAAAGCGTTCGGACCGCCAGCGTAATCGAGGTTTCAGAAGAAGGAATGTTCAGCTCATAAAGTCTCGATATCTGCTGGTAGTTTCCCGTGTCGTCAGGGTGCGGCCCATCGGGAAGAACCAGCTTGCCATTCGCGTACACATCGGTGCCCGGGCCGGTATTGCTGATATTCAACGGCGAACTCTGCGTCACCGGGAGTTCGACCAGCAATGCAAGCGGGCCATGGTCGGGCGCGAGCTTCAGATGCAGCCGGAACCAGGCAAATTTGCTCTCGTGCTCAGGGTGATCGATGTTGTGCTCGGCATCATCGTCCGGCTCCTTGACATCGGCAATGGTGCCTTTTGCGTCCCGTACCGCCCAGTGGGAGTCGTCAAATCCCGGGCTGGCGGCAGCAGGATCCGACGTAATCCCCACCCGCCAGGCCTTGTCCAGAACCAGGGGTGCGCCCAGGTGGGTGGCGTCCACGATCGCCGGTTCCTGCGCTGCTTGGGGAGAAGGCTCAGCTTTGGGAGGGTACCTGAAGCCCGGAAACTGGGGGTGGGGGCGTGCTTGCAGAGCCAGACCTTGCACCGTAGCCAAAACGAATAAGGCAATGGTCCACAGCGTTCCCCGGCGCACGTTTCCTCCTGAATTCCTTCGTGCTCTTCAATTTAATTCAGCAGGCCCCGCTCGCCCAACGAATCTCGGTTTCACCGTTGGATTCTTCCATGGGGCGGGATCGTACCCAGGGAATCTGAGGTGAAGGCAGGTTTCACAATCATTCATCTCATCGAAAATGTTGTGGATTCCGCTCCCTTATCGGCCCATACTGGCGTCTAATGGTGGAAGTGGTCCGTCACGCGTGGACAGTTACATTGCAGAACGGGTGGGCAAAGAGCTTCAGGCTGATCAAAAGGGCAAGTCCAGAGGTGAGGTCATGGCGGCAGCGTTCAGCAGTTCAAAAGCGGCTTGGGTAGCAGCAATCGCGTTCGCGATGGCGACATCGCTCGGCGCTCAGTCCACTCCAGCCAGCGATCCATCCGCTGCACCGGCTCAAACCACACCCCAGGCCAACCCGCCGGCTGCAACCACTCCTCCGGGGGCTACCACTGCGTCCGATAGTACGCCTTCGGCAAAGCCAGCACCGGGAACCACACCGGTCGCAGGCGATACGCTCGCTCAGCCCAAAAGCGATTCGAAGGACCCTAACGCCACTGCCAAGAGCAGCCCTGATACACCGGATTGCGTCCCCTCCGATACCAGCAAAAAGGACAAGAAGAACAAGAACAAGGACACCAACAACCCCTGCCCCGCGGGAGAGCAACCCGTGCAGGGGGATGTAGCAGCCGCCAATGTTGATCCGCAGAAAGTGGTCGAAGTCGGCAGCGAGAAGATCAACGTCAAGCCTGGCAGCATCGATGACGTGAACGCCGTGGGCAACCGCGACATCGGCGGACGCGGGATGGGGAACTGGTACTCCACCGATTCCGAGATCAAGATGGGCAAGATGTACGCCACCGAGATCGAAAAGAGCACCCACTTCATCACCGATCCGGTGGTGACCGAATATGTCAACCGGATCGGACAGAACATCGTAAAGAATTCCGACTGCAAGGTCCCCTTCACCATTAAGGTCATCGACTCCGACGAAATCAATGCCATGGCGTTGCCGGGTGGTTTCTTCTATGTCAATTCCGGGCTCATCCTCAATGCAGACGAGGAAGCCGAACTTGCAGGCGTTATGGCGCACGAAACGGCGCACGTATGCGCCCACCACGCCGTCCGCGAGCAGACCCGCATGAATTACGTCCAGATTGGCACAATCCCGTTGATCATGATGAGTTCGGGCTGGGCTGGCTACGGAATCTATGAAGCGATGCAGTTCGCGGTTCCGATTACCTTTCTGAAGTTCTCGCGCGACTTCGAGGCGCAAGCCGATTTTCTCGGCATCGAATACATGTATCGTGCCGGTTATGACCCCCAGGCGTTTATCAGCTTCTTCGAAAAGGTGCAGGCTCTCGAAAAGCGTAAACCAGGTTTGGTGGCAAAGGCTTTCTCCGATCATCCGCAGACACCGGATCGCATCCTTCACTCGCAGGAGGAAATTGCCAAGATTCTTCCCGCGCGCGATGAGTACACCGTTACCACCTCCGAATTCGACGACGTGAAAGCGAGGCTGGCGCGCATCGAAAACAAGCGCCGCCTGGTCGACACCAAGGATAAGAACAAGCCCTCGCTGCGTCGCGCGAGCACAAGCACTGACCCGAATAACCCCCAGGCCACCGACGACAGCGGCGACGACCGTCCGACACTTCATCGTCGCGAAGATCAGAATAATTAACCTGAGCAGCACTCCATACTGGGACAAAACGCCGCCTATCTCTGGCGGCGTTTTGTATTTCTGTCATGTTGTCGGCCGTTCATACCCACGGAACGCGATCGGAAGCACTTTCGCGCAACGCGCACCATCCGCTTCAACGGCCCAACGGATGGGGTTCAGATCGGAACTGGGTTCTACAGGATGCGTTTCGGAGCCCTAACAATCGGTCTTCCTTGGGTTTAGAGCCAGCTGTACCCCGTTTTAGGGGTAGAATTACCGGAAATTCCTTGAATTGTCGGGCAAAACCGCGATATAAACAGGTGCACCGGTATCTAACCGGAATCCTGCCTGGGGTGCCAGTTATGCGTTCAGCTGCCCGTTCCAACCTCCTCGTCCCTGAAGTTCGCGAAGTGATGGATATCCGCCAGGCGTCGGATTACCTCGGCATCTCGCCCGACACCCTCTACAAGTACGCCTCCGAAGGCTTCGTACCGGCATTCAAGCTGGGCAATCGCTGGCGTTTCAAGCGCTCCCGGCTTGACGAGTGGATGGACCGCCAGTCTGAAATCCAGGCCGCCGAATTCAGCCCCGAACAAAAGAAGCCCGTCAAGCCGGCGATGTGAAAGGCAGTGATCAGTGATCACTCCTCTATCTGAACCTCCAGGCGACGTTATGGGCGCATATGTGCGACGAACGCCACGGTTCATTTGCCGCAACTCCTGATCGCTCGATACTGATCGCTGACCAATGAACCCTGTCGCCTGATTTATGCTTCTCCCGATGGACCATGTACATAGAATCGGGATGCTTCGCCGCCGCGTAACCAAAGCGGGCCTTTCCGGCCTTCTCATTACTCACCTCCCAGATGTTCGTTATCTCTCGGGCTTCACCGGATCCAGTGCTGCTCTTGGAGTTACGCGTCGTTCGGCTCGACTGTTCACCGATGGCCGCTACCGCGCGCAGGCTGGTGAAGAAGTCAAAGGCGCCAAGGTCGAGATCGTCACCGGTTCTCCAGCCGTCGCTGCCGTGCAGTGGCTCGCAGCACAACCCGGCATGGAATTCGCCGGCTTCGACCAGGCTCATACCACCGTCGCTGAGCTCTCGCGCTTTCGCGCAGAACTGCCTTCAAAGCTGCGTCGCACCTTTCTCACCGAACTTGCCGCGCCGCTTATTGAGCCCCTTCGCCTTTTAAAAGACGAGGACGAGCTAAAGCTCATGTCAGAAGCCGCTCTGATCGGCTGCCGGCTCTTCGAGCACATCCTCAACGTCATACGCCCCGGCATCCAGGAAATCGAAGTCGCCGCCGAACTCGAACATCAAGCACGCCTGCATAGCGCCGAAGGTATGAGCTTTGAAACCATCGTTGCTTCTGGAGAGCGCTCCGCCTTGCCCCACGGAAAAGCGACCACCACCCTTCTGCCCCGCAGAGGGTTTGTAACCCTCGACTTCGGTATAATCCGGGAGGGCTACTGCTCCGATATGACGCGTACGGTCTGCCTAGGCAAACCAAAACCAGAAGAACGAAACGCTTACGAGGCGGTGTTGGAGGCACAGCAATCCGCTGTTTTGGCAGTAGCCGCAGGGGTCAGTTGCGGAGAAGTGGACGAGGCTGCACGCAGCGTCCTTCGCCGAGCTGGAATGGCCGATGCGTTTTCGCATTCCACGGGGCATGGAGTAGGGCTGGAGATTCACGAGTCGCCGCGGATCAGTGCGGGACAGAAAACAAGATTGCAGCAGGGAATGGTTGTTACCATTGAACCCGGGGTCTATTGGCCGGGCAAATTCGGCATTCGCATCGAAGATATGGTGGCCGTGACGAAAACCGGAGCTCAAGTGCTGACGCCAGCACCCAAAGCACTGATTGAACTTTGATGACGCGCAGTGGCGCAGGCAAAAGGAACGAATGAAACCACAGGACATGAAGGATCTGCGGGAACTGATCGAGTTCCTCAAGCAATACCAGGTCGCTGAATTCGATCTGGATCGCGGAGACATAAAGATCCGACTGAAATTTACGCCACCAGCGGCACCTGCAACAGCGGTTGCCGATCTAGCCAGGCTTGCTGCAGCGCCGGCAACCGCCTCGGCGTCGGTGGGCCTTCCCGTCGCGGAGCGAACTGCAGGAGCACCCGCCGCCGATCCCGACGCCGGCTTGCACATTGTCAAATCTCCCATTGTCGGAACTTACTACGGCTCTCCATCGCCCGGAGCACCGCCCTTTGTTTCGCCCGGCGAGCGCGTCGAAAAAGGACAGGTGATCTGCATCGTCGAGGCCATGAAGTTGATGAATGAGATCGAGTCCGACGCTTCCGGCGAAATCGTGAAGTGTTTCATATCCAATGGCCAACCCATCGAATTCGGCCAGCCCCTCTTTTCTATTCGCGAAGGATGAAACGAAGAAGCGGAGTCAGCATCGCGAGCGGAGTTAGCGGTGTTAGCCCGCTCAAAGCGGCTTCAAACAACGAGCGTGTGATCGAACCAGCCGTTCCTAACTCCGCTAACCCCATTAACTCCGCTTTTAAGGTCCTCAATGTTTCGTAAGGTCTTGGTTGCCAATCGCGGTGAAATTGCTTTGCGCGTGCTTAACGCGTGCCGTGAACTCGGAATTCGTACCGTCGCTGTCTACAGTGAAGCCGATCGCAACTCGCTCCATGTGCGGTTCGCGGACGAAGCCATCTGCATCGGCCCTCCGCGCCCCGCCGACAGCTATCTGAATGTCCCCGCCGTCATCTCCGCAGCAGAAATCGCCAACGTTGACGCGATCCATCCTGGCTACGGGCTGCTCAGCGAAAACGCCAACTTCGCCGAGGTCTGTCGCGCTTCCAACATCAAGTTCATTGGACCCCCGCCCGAAGTCACGCGCCTGATGGGTGAAAAAGAAAAGGCCCGCCAGGCCATGAAAGAGGCCAAGGTCCCCATCCTTCCCGGGTCAGACGGCGTGATCGCGACAACTGAAGAAGCCCAGGACGTGGCAGCCCAGATCGGGTACCCCGTCATCCTCAAAGCCAAAGCCGGTGGCGGCGGTCGCGGGATGCGCATCGTCCGCACCTCCGATGAATTGCCAAATCTCTTCCACGCTGCGTCCACCGAGGCCGCGAACGCCTTTGGCAACGGTGAACTCTACATGGAAAAGTTCATCGAGCAGCCTCGCCACATCGAGTTCCAGATTCTCGCCGATGAGCACGGGCACGTCACCACGCTCTTTGAGCGAGAATGTTCCATCCAGCGCCGCCACCAGAAGCTCATCGAAGAAGCGCCATCGCTGCAAGTCACGCCGAAGATGCGCGACGAGATCGGCAAGACTCTCTGCCGCTGCCTCACCGAGATCGGCTACCAGAACGCCGGTACGGTCGAGTTCCTGATGGACGAAGACCGAAAGCTCTACTTCATCGAGATGAACACCCGCATCCAGGTCGAGCACCCGGTCACCGAAGCCATCACCGGGGTAGATCTCGTGAAAGCTCAACTGCGCATCGCTTCCGGAGAGCGACTCAGCGCGATCCTGCCGCCGAAGATCGAGATCAAGGGCCACTCCATTGAGTGCCGCATCAACGCTGAACACCCAGTCAAGTTCACTCCGTCGGCGGGCAAGATCACAGCATTCAACGTTCCCGGAGGCAACGGTGTCCGCGTCGATACCGCTCAGTATTCCGAAGGTGTAGTGCCGCCATATTACGACTCGCTCATTGCCAAGCTAATCGTCCACGGCGTCGATCGCGAAGAGGCCATCGCCAAGATGGAGCGCTCGCTGAAGCAATTTGTCGTGCAGGGAATCGACACCTCCATCCCGCTCCACCAGGAAATATTCGCCGACGAAGACTTCCGCGCCGGAAACTTCGACACCAAATTCATGGAGCGCTTCCTGGAGAAACGAGAGAGCTGACCCTGCTCCAGAGTTCAGCCGGGAGTTGAGCGAGGGCAGCGCGTCGAAAGATCTTGGTTGTTTCCTCATCGCAGATTGTCACGCCTTAGTCGCCGACCGAGGAAAGAAGCATGACCCTTCGGCCTCACCATGTATTCTTGACCAGCCAAGCTCTGGGCACGCGACTCAATGCTTCCTAAGACACTTCTTCGATCCTCAATTCATCTCTTCGTCGCCGCACTCGCTGCCATACCGGTGTGCATCGCGCAGACGCAAACCGGTTGGCCCGTTTACAACGGCGGCATCGATGGCGATCACTTCTCCAAGCTCACGCAGATCAATCGCGATAACATCAACCAGCTTCAGCAGGCATGGACCTACGACACCGGCGAAAAAGGCGGCATCCAGACCAACCCGCTCATCATCGGCCGCACCCTCTACGCCTACACGCCGGGCACCAAGGTTGTGTCACTCGATGCAGCCACCGGCAAGCTCAAGTGGAGATTCGACTCCGGAATCGTCGCTGGCCAACCGGCCCGCGGCCTGACGTATTGGAATGACGGCGCACACGGTCGCATTTACGCCGCCGTGATGAACTTTCTCTACTGCCTCGACGCCGAAACCGGGAACCTGATCACGAGTTTTGGAGAAAACGGCCACATCGATCTTCGCAAAGGCCTCGTCATCGATGGCTTGAGCACCGACTTCAGCGCCCTCTCCATCGCGCTCACGACTCCCGGCGTCATTTACAAAGACATGATCATCGTCGGCGGCCGCGAGCCCGAAGCGCACCCCGCGCCGCCCGGCTACATCCAGGCCTTCGACCTCCGCACGGGGCAACTCCGCTGGGTCTTTCACACGATTCCGCTGCCGGGCGAAACCGGCTATGAAACATGGCCGAAGGATGCATATAAAACCGCGGGAGCCGCCAACAACTGGGCAGGCATGGCGCTCGACGCCGAGCACGGCATTCTGTATGCGCCCACTGGCTCCGCAGTGATGGATTTCTACGGCGGAGATCGTCTCGGCAACGATCTCTACGCCAACACGCTGCTGGCCCTTGACGCCAATACCGGCAAACGCCTGTGGCACTTCCAGGGCGTACATCACGACATATGGGATCGCGATTTCCCATCACCGCCCGCGCTCTTCACCGTTGAGAAAAACGGGAAGCACATCGATGCCATCGCGCAGACCACCAAGCAGGGTTATCTCTACGTCTTCAATCGCATCACCGGCGAGCCTCTCTTCCCGATCCACGAACATCCCTATCCAGCAAGCACCGTTCCCGGCGAAATCACATCGCCCACCCAGCCCAGGCCTGACGCGCCCGAGCCTTACGCGCGCCAGCAACTAACCGAGGACACGCTCACCACGCGCACGCCTGAAGCGCACGAATACGCTCTCAAGACTTTCCGCAGCTTCCGCAACGGTGGCCAGTTTTATCCCATGGCAATCAGCCAGCAAACCATCGTCTTTCCCGGCTTCGACGGTGGAGCAGAGTGGGGCGGCCCAGCTCTCGATCCCATCCACGACATCATCTACATCAACGAGACAGAAATGGCCTGGACCGGCGGCCTGGTCCCCAGCAGCGCAGGCAGTCCAGGCGAAGCCGTATATCAGAGCCAGTGCGCCATGTGTCACGGCGTCGACCGCGCGGGCTCGCCGCCTGCTTTTCCTTCCCTCATCGGCATTGAAAAGCGTATGCCGGACGCAAAAGTGATCGCTACGATTCATCAGGGCGGTGGCCGTATGCCATCGTTTCCCAATATCGAAGGCGAACACCTCAACGCCCTTGTGTCATATCTGCGCACAGCAGGCGCCTCAGCTCCGCCCAGGGAGTTGCAGGCCGCACCTGCCGCCGAGCACACGCCCAAACCCGCAGCCGATCCCGCCGGTGCCAGGGTCTACGCCGAGCAGTGCGCCGCATGCCATGGTGACAAATTGGAAGGCATCCCCCCCTCACCGCCCCTCGTCGGTCTCGGAGCCCGCATGAACGCCGCGCAGACCACTGACATCATCCAGAAAGGCAAAAATCAGATGCCCGGCATGGATGTAAATGGACCCGACCTCGAAGCCCTGCTCCGCTTCCTCGAAGTCCCCACAACCTTGCAGGCCCGGGAATCCAACCCCCAGGAGTGGTCGAACAAATACATCTTCACGGGATACAGAAAATTCCTCGATCCCGATGGCTACCCCGCAATTTCGACACCATGGGGAACGCTGAATGCGATCGATCTCAAGACCGGCAAGTATCTCTGGAAGGTCCCACTCGGCGAATACCCGACGCTTGCAAAACAGGGAATGAAGAACACCGGAACTGAGAACTACGGTGGACCCGTAGTCACGGCGAGCGGCGTTCTGTTTATTGGCGCTACAGTTTACGATCACAAGCTGCGCGCTTTCGATACCAGCACGGGCAAGCTGCTATGGGAAGCCGAACTGCCATTCTCTGGCGTTGCTACGCCATCCACCTACATGGTCGACGGCCGCCAGTACGTTGTGATCGCCGCGAGCAACGCGCGCTCGCCGAACGATCCCCAGGGCGGCATGTACGTAGCTTTCGCGCTGCCCATCGGAACCGGCAGCAAGCGGTGAATTTCATGCTGACCCGCGCGACAAGTGGATGTTAGACTCGCAGAATTCTTATGATCTTGAAACAGTATTACCTCGGCTGTCTGGCGCATGCTTCCTACCTGCTCGGGGATGAGCAGAGCGGCACAGCAGTGATCGTGGATCCGCAGCGCGATATTCATCAATACGTCACCGACGCAAAGAATTCCGGACTTCAGATCCGCCATGTCTTTCTCAGTCACTTCCACGCGGACTTCATCGCGGGACACCTTGAGTTGCGCGATTCGTGCGGCGCATCGATTCATCTCGGGTCCCACGCCCAGGCCGAGTACGCATTTCGTCCGATGAATGACGGCGACACGCTTGAGTTTCCCGGCATGCGTCTACAGGTGCTCCACACGCCCGGCCATACTATCGAATCCATTTCGATCCTCGTTTTCGATCTCGCGAAAGACAAAACAAAGCCATGCGCAGTCCTCACCGGCGACACGCTCTTCATCGGCGACGTGGGCCGGCCTGACCTGCGCGCCTCCCTCGGCTGGACAGCGAATGAACTCGGCGGCCATCTCTACGACTCGCTGCACACCAAGCTTCTTCCACTTCACGACGACGTACTTGTCTATCCCGCACATGGCGCCGGGTCACTCTGCGGCAAGAAGCTTTCGTCTGACACCGTTTCAACGCTTGGTGACCAGCGCCGCTACAACTACGCGCTCAAGCCCATGAGCAAAGAAGAATTCGTACGCCTCGTAACCGCCGACCAGCCCGATGCGCCGCCTTACTTCACTTACGACGCAATCCTCAACACCCGCGAGCGCGCGACGCTCGACAAATCCCTCGAAGAAGGTCTCAAGCCCGTCGAACTCGACGAGGTTCTCCGCCTCGGCGACAAGGGCGCACAGATCCTCGATGTACGTGATGCTGCGGAATACGCTAAAGGTCATCTTGCCGGCAGCATCAACATAGGCCTCGGTGGCCAATACGCCACATGGGCCGGCACAGTTCTTGATCGAGCGAAGCCCATCGTCATCATTGCCGAGCCAGGTCGCGAACAGGAGGCTGCTCTGCGCCTCGGTCGCATCGGCTTCGATCACATCATGGGATATTTGCGCAACGGAATGGAGGCTCTTGCTGAGCGCCCTGACCTGGTCTGGCCAACCGAGCGCGCAGGTGTTCTCGTCGCCGCCGAAGAATTGGAATCCGCTCAGCCTCCACTACTGCTCGACGTGCGAACTCCGGGGGAGTGGTCAACGAAGCATATCGCCGGGAGCGTTAGCGTGCCGCTCAATCGCCTTCAGGAGCGGGTTGCCGAAGTTCCAGCCGATCGCCGTATAGCCGTTCATTGCGCTGGAGGCTATCGCTCGTCGATCGCCGTCAGCATTCTTCATCAGCACGGCATCACCAACCTTATCGAGATTGCGGGTGGCCTGGCAGCATGGGAAGCGGCAGGTTTGCCGGTCGTGTCGGAAAGCGGCGTGTCCTCGTAAGAAGCCGGTCCAGAACGCTTAAAAACCACTTCAAAGAATTATCGCTTTTTCTTCGCCTATTCACAGAGAACCAGTGTATGCTGGCCTTCGCAACATGGAGGTTGCATCATGGACTTTCAGAAGGAACTTATCGCGGAATTCGACCGCGAAACTGCCAGTACCCGCAAAATCCTCGAGGCCATTCCCGATGACGCCGACTTTGCCTGGAAACCCCACACGAAATCGATGGCTTTGGGCCGCCTGGCCTCCCACGTGAGTGACACCAATGGCGACTGGGCAATGCACACCCTGACCAAGGATCGGCTCGATTGGACTCCGGAGATGAATCCGAAGGATCCGACGAACAAGAAGGATCTGATGGCGCGCTTTGATAAGCAAGTTGCCGAGGCCAAACCTGAGCTGGCGAAGATGACACCCGCCAAGTGGGATTCGAATTGGAAGTTTGTAGCCGGTGATCAGACCTGGATCGATGACACAAAATACAACGTCTGGCGCACCTGGGTGTTGAATCATCTCATTCATCACCGCGCCCAGCTCGGCGTCTACCTGCGCCTGATGGACAAGAAGCTTCCTGGAATCTACGGACCGTCAGCCGACGAGATGTGAAAGAAGAAGGAACGGCAAGCAGGAAGTGAAATGAGGAGGCCGGGAAGTCGCTTTTGCTTGTGGGCGATTGCCTGGCCTCCCGCAGTTTGAAGAGAGTCTCGCACGAGCGCATTATGCTTATTTCATGAAGTTTGTGTTTCCTCGGGTCTATCCCATTCTCGATTCTTCGATCATTCCTTCCGGTAACCGGACGGTTTTTCTCCACCGGCTAGGAGCATCTCTGGCAAATGCGGGCGTCACCCTGCTCGAGTACCGCAACAAGACCGGTTCCGCATCCGAAATCCTGGCCGACGCTGCAGTTCTTCGCGCCGCCATGCCTAGCGAAAATACAAAGTTGATTCTTGATGACAGGGCCAATCTGGTTGAACAGGCGGCGTTTGATGGCGTCCACGTCGATGCGGGCGACGTAACACCGGTAGAGGCTCGTCAGTTCGTCGGGCCGGACGGCATCGTTGGCACATTCGGCGGAAGCGAGGCTCTGCTGCCTGGCATTCTAGAAGCTCCGGTGGACTATCTCGCCATCGGTCCAGTGTTTGAGACGCGGACCAAGCAGACCAACAAAAAACCGATCGGCATTGACGGCGTTCGGCGCCTTCGCGAGCAGGCAGGCCCCGATGCGATCCTGAGCGCGGCTGCAGGCATTACCTTTGCATCTACCAATGCTGTTCTCGAAGCCGGCGCAAGCATGGTCGCAGTTGCCGAGGCTGTCTTTCGAGCTGCCGATGCGGCCGCCGAATTTACGCGATGGGCAAAGCACCTCGATTGAAGACGGCTTCTCCTTGACCTAGAGATAGCCGTCAAAAATTGGAGAGACAATTCTTTTAAATTCAGATAAAACAAGCCCAGTGCCGACTCCAGATCTCACCTCCGTCGAAAGCCCCGCCAAACTCCAAGCAGCACCTACAATGGTGCAGACGCTTGGGCTGTTCAGTTCCACCGCGCTGGTTGCCGGCTCCATGATCGGGTCCGGCATTTTTCTTGTGGATGCGGATATCGCGCGCACTGCCAACTCGCCGGCGTTGGTGCTCGGCGCATGGGTTGTCACCGGTATTCTGACGGTAATTGGCGCTCTGAGCTACGGCGAACTTGCGGCCATGATGCCCAAGGCTGGCGGCCAATACGTCTATCTGCGCGAGTCTCTGGGTCCGCTATGGGGATTTCTCTATGGCTGGACGCTCTTTCTCGTCATCCAGACCGGCACTATCGCCGCGGTTTGCGTGGCCTTCGGCAAATTCCTCGGTGTTTTCTTTCCTTCCATCTCAACCACCCACTGGCTTTGGCATATCGCCCACGTTCCGCCCATCAAGGTTGGCCCCATGGTGCTAGGCAACATGGAGATCGGCGTTAACACCGCCAATCTGACCGGGATCGTGATTGTTTTCTTTCTGGCTTTCGTGAACATGTTCGGCGTGAAGTTGGGCGCGATGATCCAGAACGTCTTTACGTCGGCGAAGGCTCTTTCGCTGGCGGCGCTGGTTCTGCTAACGCTCACCGTGGGGCGCAATGCAATCGCGATAGCTGCGAACTTCGGTCCCGGCGGCAGCGAGTTCTGGAAGAATGCCGGCTGGAGCGCGCTTCATCCGGTGCAAGTGGGTATCGGTGGCCCCATCGTCTTCGTGAACCTGCTGGTGATTCTCGCCGTGGTGCAAGTCGGTTCGCTATTTTCCGCCGATGCGTGGAACAACATCACATTCACGGCCGGGGAAGTGAAGAACCCGCGACGGAATATTCCGCTCTCGCTCATCATGGGAACCGGATTCGTGGTTACGGTCTACTTTCTCGCCACGCTCGGATACCTGATGGTGCTCCCGATGCATGGTGACCCTCATGGAGCCACGGCGCTGGCACGCGGGTTGCAATACGCATCTGAGGATCGCGTGGGGACTGCTGCACTCGAAGTGGTTTTCCACTCTGGCGGCGCTTACCTGATGGCGGCGGCAGTCTTGATTTCGACTTTCGGCTGCGCCAATGGACTGTCTCTAGCCGGAGCGCGCGTCTACTACGCCATGAGCCAGGACGGCCTGTTCTTCAAGTCCGTTGGCAAGTTGAGTGAAAAGTACAAAACCCCTTCGGCGGGTCTCTTCGTGCAGGCATGCTGGACGGCCCTTCTCTGCGTGTCCGGCTCCTACAGCCAATTGCTCGATTACATTATCTTCGCCGTGCTTGTCTTCTACATCCTGACGATCCTGGGGCTGTTCGTCCTCCGCATTAAACAGCCTGACGCGAGCCGTCCTTACAAGGCGCTTGGCTACCCGGTGCTCCCGGCGCTCTATATCGTCATGGCTTCATGGATTTGTATCGTATTATTGCGATACAAGCCCCAATACACGTGGCCGGGCCTGGTTCTGGTTTTGCTGGGAATCCCGGTTTATCTTTTCTGGTCGCGGCGGTCTGCACCACGATCGCAAGACTGACGAACCGTACCTAAAGCCTTTGTGGAGGATGTTCCTCACCCATGTCCAAGTTGCTACGAATCAAACCGATGTCGATGCTGACGCAAGAGGCCGCGGAGCAGGGCGAACATACACTCAAGCGCTCTTTGGGCGCGCTCAACCTTGTCACGCTCGGCATTGGAGCAGTTATCGGTGCGGGCATCTTTACGCTCACCGGACAGGCAGCGGCTCTGCGCGCGGGTCCAGCTGTAGCGCTGAGCTTTGTGGTGGCGGGACTGACCTGCGCCTTTGCGGGTCTGTGTTACGCAGAATTCGCCTCGATCATCCCCATTGCCGGTTCGGCCTACACTTACGGATACGCGACGCTCGGCGAACTGGTGGCGTGGATTATTGGCTGGGACCTCTGTCTCGAGTACGCCTTCGGCGCATCTACGGTGGCCTCGGGCTGGGCGGGCTACTTTAATAGCCTCCTCCAGCAGTTTCACATTTATCTCCCACCGCAGATTACAGCGACCACAGGCACACCATTGGTCTTCTATCACGAGCAGTGGCTCCAGTTGATGTCGCTGCCCCCAGGCGTGAGCGATGCCGGCTTGCCGCATGCAACGGGCGTGGTCAATCTGATTGCCGTGGCCATTGTCATGGTCATCACTGCAATCCTGGTGATCGGCATCAAGGAGTCGGCCAACTTCAACTCCGCCGTCGTGATTATCAAGGTCACGATTGTTTGCATCTTTCTGGTAGTTGGCGGCTGGTTTCTCTTTAAGCATCCTGAAATCGCGAAAATGAACTGGCATCCTTTTGTGCCTCCGCCCGACGCGAAGGGAAACTTCGGCTGGGGTGGAATTCCAAAGGCAGCTGCGTCCATCTTTTTCGCATACATCGGATTCGATGCAGTTTCAACCGCAGCGCAGGAAGCGAAGAACCCGAAGCGCGATATGCCGATCGGCATTCTCGGGTCCCTTGTGGTCTGCACTATCCTTTACATCCTGGTGTCGCTGGTCCTGACCGGACTGGTGAGCTACAAGACGCTGAATGTTTCGGCGCCGGTAGCACTGGCGATCGATGCGACCGGAGTAGGATGGGGATCGGTGCTGGTAAAGATTGGAGCCGTGTTTGGGCTTGCCACGGTAATGTTGGTGATGTTGCTCGGTCAGACGCGTGTCTTCTACTCGATGTCAAAAGACGGCTTGCTGCCGAAGTGGGCTTCAGCGGTGCATCCAAAGTTCCGCACACCCTGGATTACGACAATCGTGTTTGGCTCGTTTGCCGCGATCATGCCTGCGTTCTTCAACATCGATGTGCTCTCCGAACTCGTCAACATCGGCACTCTCCTCGCCTTCACCATTGTCTCGGCCGGCGTGTGGGTGTTGCGGGTGCGCCATCCACACATGGAACGGCCATTCAAGACGCCTTTCGTGCCGCTGGTGCCGATCCTGGGAATTCTATCCGCGGTTTACCTGATGACGCGCCTGATGCTTTTCACGTGGGAAGTGATGATCGGCTGGCTGATTATCGGGCTGGTGATTTACTTCGGTTATTCACTGAAACACAGCCGCGTTCAGCAACTGCCTGCCGCAGAGACAGTGCAGGGAGATTAACCCTTAATCTCTGTCGCAAAAGCAACGGCCTCCCTTGCGGGAGGCCGTTCTACTTTTGTCAATTTTCCCGCTCTAGACAGTTGTCTTTGCACAGAACTCGTCAAACGCGCGGATCAACTCCCCGGCAATCTGCTGCGCCGTAGCCTGCTCAATCACGAACCGCTGCATCAGATAGACGAGCTTGCCGTCACGCAAAATTGCGATGGCCGGAGAGGTAGGCGGATGGCCCTCGAAGTAGCCGCGGGCCTTCTCCGTGGCTTCGCGATCCTGCCCCGCAAACACGGTGATTTTGCGATCGGGTGCATTCGCCGTATTGGCGAGCGCCAGCCGAACGCCAGGGCGCATCTTGCCGGCTGCGCATCCGCAGATCGAGTTCACCACCAGAAGGGTTGTGCCAGGTTGTGCGAGGGCGGCATCAACGTCCTCGGCGGTGCGGGTTTCCTGAATACCAGCGCGGGTAAGCTCTTCGCGCATGGGAATAACCATTAATTCTGGGTACATGTAACCTCCGGCAATGGGTCTTGCGGCGTAAAGCCGGTTGCCTGCATTTCATTCTACAGAAAAGATGTGACGCAGCACACCATCTACCCGCCGTTGCACCCCTGCCAGCGGTCTGTGGTGTAGCCTTGCATCGATGCGCGTTGAAGAAAACAAGCCGCTTGCGCCCCTCACGACGCTGGGCATCGGCGGCCCCGCACGGTGGTTCGTCGATGCTCGGAGCGAAGAAGACATTGCGGAGGCCGCAACGTGGGCAAGCGCGAAGAATATCCCTGTTTTCGTGCTTGGAGGCGGCAGCAATCTGCTTGTCGCCGACGGGGGATTCAATGGATTAGTCCTGCACATTGGGCTGAAGGGAATCAGCGTTAGGGAAAGTGACTCGCCCTCAGATGAGCAAATATACGAGGTGAATGCAGGCGAAGACTGGGATCAGTTTGTTCAGCGAACGGTTGAAGATGACTGTGCCGGCATCGAGTGCCTCGCGGGAATTCCCGGCACCGCAGGCGGAACGCCGGTGCAGAACGTAGGCGCGTACGGTCAGGACGTTTCCGCCACAATCGATCGTGTACGGGCGTTCGATTTGCGGAAACATGCATTTGTTGACTTCAGCTCATCGGAATGCTCATTCGCCTATAGGCGCAGCCGCTTCAATACGATAGATCGGGGGCGGTACGTCGTGTCGAGTGTCGATTATCAACTCAAAATGCATGGCGCCGCGACGTTGAAGTACGCAGATCTGCAAAGGGCGTTCCCGGACCATAGCGCGCTCAGGCTGCGAGATGTCGCCGAAGCGGTACGGCGAATTCGCCAATCAAAAGGGATGCTTCTTGTCGAAGGCGATCTGGACTGCCACAGCGCCGGAAGTTTTTTCAAGAACCCGATCGTAGACGTGGAACGCGTGGCTGCGGTGACCTCAGTGGTCGGATCTGAACCTCCGCGTTTTTCTGCCGGTCCAGGCCATGAGGATTGCGTGAAATTGCCCGCCGCATGGCTGATAGAGAAAGCAGGATTCACGAAAGGCTACGTTCTAGGCCGTGCGGGAATCGCAACAAAACACACGTTGGCGTTGATCAATCGCGGCGGTGCTACCGCTGCCGAGATCCTTGCGTTAGCCGACAAGATCCGAGCCGCAGTCGAACAGCAATTCGGAATTCAGCTTCAGATGGAACCCGTGACTTTAGGTTTGGAAAACTATTCATTTCCGGAATCCGCACCACCTCCACGCCGAGGCTGAACCGCGCGTCTCACAGGTGAGAGCAGGCCAACGCTCTGTTACGCTAACACCAAGGCATGAGCGAAAATCTGCACACGTTACGGTGTTTTGGATGCGGCGCGCACATTGGAGGGCAAGAGGCAAGCCCTGACTTCAGATGCGTGCAGTGCGGCGATCTTTTTGAGGTCGAATATGCGGGCTGGGGTCAGCGGCAAGGACACAACAGGCCCAATCCCGGTGCTCTCAAATGGTTGTGGCGCGAGCGGCGCTGCTCAAGCGAAGCACTGGATCAGAGCGGTGTCTGGCGGTTCCGCGAATTGCTGCCGATACTCGACAACTTCGGCAATGCGGTCAGCCTTCTAGAAGGCAACACCCCGCTCTACAAATTGAAGCGCGCGGCCAAAGCGCTGGGGATCGATCAGCTTTTCGCAAAACACCAGGGAATGAACCCCACCGGTTCGTTCAAAGATACCGGCATGACGGCGGCTCTGAGCGTAGCGCGCGAGCGAGGCTTCGAATGGGTGGCGTGCGCGTCGACCGGAAATACCTCGGCAGCCATGGCGGCTTATGCGGCGCGTTCGGGCTTGCGCAGCCTTGTATTGATTCCTGAAGGCAAAATCGCCTGGGGCAAGCTTTCGCAGGCCATGGATTACGGTGCGATTACTTGTCAGCTCAAGTCGGATTTCGACGGCTGCGTGCGCGTACTGACGCAGATTGTGAAAGAATCGCCAATCTATCTGCTGAACTCCGTGAATCCATACCGGCTCGAAGGACAGAAGACGCCAGCCTTCGAAATCGCAGAAGCTTTCGACTGGACGGTCCCCGATCACTTGATTGTTCCCGGTGGAAACCTGGCAAACAGTTCGGCTCTCGGCAAGGGTTTCCGCGAACTGCGCGAACTTGGACTGGTGGCGCGCATGCCGCGGATCTCCGTGATTCAAGCCGAAGGCGCGAATCCTCTGGCACGCAGTTTCGCCGAAAACAACGGCGAACGAATGTCCGCAGTCGAGGCGCACACGCGTGCAACAGCGATTCGCATCGGCAACCCAGCTTCATGGCGCAAGGCGGCGCGCACGATCAAAGAGACCGGCGGTTGGTGCCTCGATGTAAGCGAAGCCGAGATCGCCGTAGCCAAGGCGGAATTAGGCGCGGAAGGACTGGGATGTGAGCCCGCGTCGGCGGTTACGCTGGCCGGCCTCAAGAAACTTCGGGCGCAGGGCAAAGTCGCGGCCAGCGAGACCGTCGTGCTCCTGCTTACGGGACATACGCTTAAGGATGCCGACTACACCATCAACTTTCATCGCGGAACGCTCCTTGGCGACGATGAGGTTGCCGGGCACCAGACGAAGATCGCAGCGCTGCAGCGCAACGCGGTGGTGGTCGATGCTACGCCATCGGCTGTGCTGGCCACTTTGAAGGATCTGGCTGGATGAGTCGCGGCCCCAAATCCTTCCACATCCGCTTGCCGGCCACATCTGCCAACCTGGGGTCCGGATTCGATGCCGCAGCTGTCGCTTTGAACTTTTTTCTTACGATTGAGGCGGAGGCGGCCAAGGCGTTTTCGATCTCCGCCACAGGGCAGGACAGTAGCTTGTGCTCCCGAATAGAGCCCAATCTGATCCTCGATAGCTACTGCCGTATTCTCGCTGAAAACGGAAAAACGGCAACGCCACTGGCCATCCGGATGCACAACGACATCCCCCTGGGAATGGGGTGCGGCTCGTCAGCAGCAGGTCGGGTGGCTGCGATCGCTATGGCCGTCCATTTCGGCGAACTCGACTGGCGCCCGGAGCGCATTCTGGAGGAGGCCTGCGCTCTGGAAGGCCATCCTGACAACGCCGCTGCCTGCTGGCTAGGCGGCTTCGTAGCCACTGCTAACGAGGGCAGGACAGTTCATGTGGCGCGTGTCGATCCGCCCCGAAACTGGCGCGCGATCGTAGTCCTTCCAGCAGAATCTCTGGCGACCAGCGAGGCCCGTGCTGTGCTCCCTGCGACCTACACCAGCGCGGATGTGGTCGCAAACATTCAAGCCGTTTCGATACTCGGCCTTGCGTTTGCCCAGCAGCGCGGTGATCTTTTGCGGGCGGCGATGCAGGACCGGATTCACCAACCCTATCGCGCCGAGATATGCCCGCTTTTGCCACGGTTGCTGCCCCTTGCTGGGAACTGGGGAATTCTCGGGGTCTGCTTGAGCGGGGCGGGTCCGGCGGTTCTTGTCATCGTGGAGAGCAATGGGAGGGTTGAAGAAGCTTCCAAATCGATTTTGAGCGCGATGCATGGCCTCCCCGAGCCCAGGCTGCTCACATGCTGCTTTGAAGAGAAGGGGGCGAAGGCGTCGGTTCAATCGATTGAATAACCTACCCCTGCTTTTCCGCCACGAACACCTGTTCACTGAATAGTTACCCTTCCGAAAGGAGGATAACTGTGAGGTAAATCACCTATTAAGGATTACTAAATCGATTACCTAAGTTTCCTTGATATTGCTCCGCAGACAACCTAAATTCGCTCCGTGGGCAGTTCTGGGGGAGGGCTGCTCTAGCGCCCGTGGTCCTGAAAAGGATCCGGGCGCTTTAACTTTAGGCCTAAATAAAACGATTGCCTAGTCGATCCTTCCCAACGGCATATTGTTAGTTCCATCAGGTTTGACACCCAGCTGTCCGGGTAACCGACCCCACCGTCAGATTGCGTCCGATCGGCCTCATAGAGCATCCTATAGGGGCACAGTTTCGGTAATGTAAATTTGGAAACGGCACGACAAGGAGAGTCATGGCAGGTGTGGGTGTTTTGGAAGTAAGCGACGCAACATTTGAGCAGGAGGTGCTGCAGAGTGAGCAACCGGTGCTCGTAGATTTCTGGGCAGTCTGGTGCGGTCCATGCCGGGCAATCGCGCCTATCGTGGATGGAGTCGCGCAGACCTACGCCGGCAAACTCAAGGTGGCAAAGGTGGATGTGGACCGCAATACCGCCACGCCTTCGCGCTACGGCATTCGGGGAATTCCGGCAATTCTGTTCTTCAAGGGTGGAAAAGTTGCAGATCAGGTCGTCGGATACGTCCCGCAAGATGTGATTGAAGAGAAAGTTCAGCGCCTTCTGGCTTAATTGCCTTCTGCGCACAGAGAAAAGCCCGGCCAAGTGCCGGGCTTTCGTATTTAAAAAGGAATCTAATCGATCTTCATCGATATTTCCGTAGAACCCCAAGCACCCGGCCCTGGATCGCCACCTGGGCCGCCGGAACGTAGATCGGGTCCATGTCGACATTCGCCGGTTGCAGCCTGACGACTTGTCCCTCGGCATAGAAGCGCTTGAGTGTCGTCTCAGAGCCGTGCACAAGGGCGACGACAATTTCGCCTTGACGGGCGGTGCGGGTGCGCTCGACCAACACATAGTCGCCGTTGATGATGTGCTCATCGCGCATTGAATCGCCACGAACCTCCAAAGCAAAAACATCCCGATTGCCAACCACGTCGTGCAGGGAAATTGTTTCGGGATTCTCCGACGCCTCCACCGGCAATCCTGCTGCAATCCGACCTGCCAGAGGCAGCCGGTCGCTGGTTCGATTGCGGGCCCCCGGCGGTAAAACATCGATGGAACGGCTCCGGTTGTGAACCCTGTCGAGTAAGCCCTTCTTTTCCAGGTTCGTGATGTGCTTATGTACCGTGGCGAGACTCTTGAGGCTCATTCCGCGAGCAATCTCTTCAAAAGAGGGCGAATAGCCATTGCGCGAAACGAACGATTCGAGGAAGTCGATAATCTCTTTTTGCCTTCGAGTAACAGCCATGCGCGGATTATAGCGAAGAAAAAGCGAATCGCAACAGATACTTTTTGCCTTACGTTCTCCAGGACTCTTTTCAGGCATGAGCAGATCCGGATCTTTTCTCTTTTGGGTTCGCTGTTGAGACCATCGTCTGAGCCAACGGTCTGATGCCCCAGCCTTCTCTGCCGATAAGGGTTGTGAGACCCATCTCTCGATGATTTGCGAGGGGACAATCGCGCATGGAGCACAAGCCCATGATTTCGCTGAAAAGATACCTCGATTCCGCCACAACTCGCGCAGAAGAAACTGAAGGAAACTGCCCACCTGCGGCATGTCTTGCGCTCCTGTCGGCATATCGCTCGGGCTTGGCGGAGATGGCGGAATGCGGTGCAAACGCCTGTCCTGATCTCGCCTCGGAACTCAAAAGCGGCATCACGCGGCTCGATGAAGATCTCGGAGACCACCCCGGGCCTGCTTCGATCACAAGGACCAGAGAGGCACTGGGCGAACTGCTGCGCGGGTGGGGCGAGAAGACCTCCTCGTACTACGAGCAGAAAGCTGGAGAGGTGAAGGATCTGCTCCTGGTAATGGCTCGAACAGCGGAGTCGCTCGGACATAAAGACGATCGATACAGGGAGCAGCTGGACTCCGTCACAAGCCAATTGGAAACCATCGCGAAACTCGAGGACATAACAAGAATCCGCGCAATCGTCGAGGAGAACGCTGGCCAATTGAAGAGATCGGTTGCACGCATGACGGCGGAAAGCAAAGCCGTCATCGACCATCTGCGCGTCGAGGTCTCGACCTACCAGGCGAAACTTGAACGGGCTGAGCACACGGCATCCTGCGACGCGTTGACTGGCTTGGGAAGCCGCCTCTGGGCAGAAGGGCGTATTCAGCAACGCATCGAAGCCGGAAACCCGTTCTGCATTCTCATGATTGACGTCCACGGCTTCAGACGCGTCAATCACGAGTTTGGCAACCTGGTGGGGGATCTGATTCTGAAGGAATTTGCAAGAGAACTCCGGTCATCCTGCCGGTTGTCTGACTTGGTGGCGCGCTGGGCGGGCGACGAGTTTCTTGTGGTTCTCGATTGTGCGGCCGTTGAAGCGAAAGCCCAAATTATTCGTCTCCAATCCTGGTTATGCGGACCGTACCAGGTGCCCGGAAGGTCCGGCCACGTGAGTATTCGACTCTCGACCGCGATCGGTCTCGCCGAGTTTTGCGAAGGTGACAACCTTCAGGAAGTTCTAGGACGAGCTGATGCCGCATTGTGTTTCGACCGGGGGAGAGCAGAAAACCAAATGACCGCGTAAGCGCTGTTCATCAGCAATGTCACGACTTTGGCCGGCATCCCGAATGCCGAGGGCGCAACTCGCCGATCTTTCTGTATCCGCCATCACTTGTCTGCGTAGACCGATGCATTTGCGGGAATCCCCGACCCTCCTCACTCATTTTGAAATTCCACCCCTTTCTTTTCTCTTCCTAATCTTGAGTTCTCTCTCGCACCGGGCGAATGTAGAGAAGTGCTGCAGGTTAGTGCTCTTTAAGCAAGCTTGCACGCGTGAGTCGGGCCGGCCCGCACCTGAGAGAGGGCCCAGGAGAAACCTTGATGAGGTTGCTGATCGCCGAAGACGACAAGGCCCTGAGTCTCTTCCTGAGAAGGGGACTGGAGACCGAGGGTCATCGCGTTCATAGCGTCTACGACGGGGCCCAGGCCGTAGAGGCCTTCAGCAATGAAATGCCTGACCTGACGATTCTCGATCTGAACATGCCAGTGAAGGACGGCGAGGTTGCGCTGCGGGAAATGCGGCGAATCCACGAAGAATTGCCAGTTTTAGTGCTAACCGGCCGGAACGAGGTGGACGCGAGGGTACGCTGCCTTGATAACGGTGCGGACGACTTCATGACGAAACCGTTCAGCCTGCTCGAACTTCTTGCGCGCTGTCGAGCGCTTCTACGCAGGAAGAGAGAAGGCCAGCTCATGTTACGGGCCGGCAATCTTGAGCTCAGCCGCCTGGATCACGCGGTGCGTCGCAGCGGAAGAAGCTTGAGCCTCACGAACAAGGAGTTCGCGCTTCTTGAACACCTGATGCTCAACCGCGGACGTTGTGTTACGCGCGTGGAGCTTCTCGAAACGGTTTGGAACATGGTGCCTGTGCAAACCACAAATATTGTGGATGTTTATGTTAACTACCTGCGTCACAAGCTCGCCGATATGCCGCCCGGTACTTTGATCCGTACGGTGCGCGGCAAGGGCTACATGATTCCTTTCGAAATAGAGCTTGCGATTCAGGGAGCGGAGAGTCGTTCCGCAATCAGCGCGCCACAGAATGTTGCCGCGCAGTGTTAATCACAAGATCGTCGTTTCAGCTTTGGAGATAGAGAATGGCAGCCACAGCAGTTTGGGTTTCATCGACTTGTTCCCGTATACGACCACGAACCGCACTGGTAGCGAGTGCCGACGGAAGTTTCCGTCAGAGGCTTAGCGCTGTCCCGACCGGATTACGATGGCAGGTTCGCGAAGCCGAAGGGGGCGCACAGGCATGGGGAGAGGCCATGGACGCTCTGCCTCAAACGATCATCGTCGACTCCTGGTTGCCGGATCTGGATCTGACAGAATTCCTTCGTGAGTTTCGTGCAGCATTTCCGGATGTGGACGTGGTTACGACCGGCAGCGCAGTGTCCCTGGAGAGCAAACCCGGACCGCATCGTCAAGAAATTCTTTACGCTCTCCGTTGCATCCAGGAAACGGACACGGCAGCATGGAATACTGCACCTTCTCTCAAAGAGCAATCGCCTGACCGAGGCGTTGCGATTCTCCCGGCGGTTTTCAGGCGTATCCCTGCACAAGGCACTCCATCAACAGGAGACCCAGGAAACGGAAAGAGCGCCAGTGCGCTTGATATGAGCGAACAAGGCCAGCCGAAACCGAGACTGGTGACAGGGAATGACAGGATCCCGGAGCTGATTGGAAACTCACCCTGCATGCTCGAGATCAGCAGGCGCATTCGTCTGGTGGCGCCGCGCTCCACTCCGGTTTTGATTGAAGGGCCGACTGGATCGGGCAAGGAATTAGTCGCCGAAGCATTGCACAAGCTCTCTACGCGCAATCGCAAGCCGTTTGTCGCCATTAATTGCGCGGCCATTCCGGAGGCGCTCCTTGAGGCCGAACTTTTCGGTCATACCCGGGGAGCATTTACCGGAGCGGTGCAGAAACGCGTAGGGCGCATCGAAGCGGCAGATGGCGGAACTTTGTTCCTCGATGAGATCGGCGAGATGCCATTGAACCTGCAATCGAAGCTGCTGCGCTTCGTTGAGAGCGGGGAATTGCAGCGCGTCGGTGATAACGAGACCGTCAAAGTGGATGTACGCATCATCGCTGCCACGCACCAACCTCTCGCGCAGCATGCCCGGGCCGGAAGCTTTCGCGCGGATCTTTACTATCGGCTGGCCGTTTTCCTCGTGCGCACGCCTGCTCTGGTGGAGCACCCGGATGATCTACCTGTTCTGGTGGACCACTTTCTGGCTGAGTTGGGCCGCTCGATGCCCGTTAAAAGCATCGATGACGCTGCCATGTTGCAGCTCACTACGCATCTGTGGCCAGGCAACGTGCGAGAGCTGGAGCATGTGCTGGAACGCGCTGCGATTCTTGCCGGGGATGAACCGGTCCTCACCGTCAATGACATTGATTTCGGGATCTCAATGAGCCCCGCAGAAAAAGAGCAACTTGCGGTTTGACTGGATCGCCGCCACGAAGGAAGTCGTCGATGCAAATCGAAACGCGATTGAGCGACGCCCTGGCACGATATCTTGACCTGGCAGTCAGTGAGACAAAACTGACGGCCGCCAACATGGCCAACATCGATACTCCTGGATACACAACACAGGGGTTTGATTTTGAAGCGGAGATGCACAAGGCACTCGGGACGTTGGACGGGCAAGAATTGCAGACGGTTCATGTGCAGGATGTAGACGGTCTTATCGCACGGGCTGACGGCAACAACGTGTCCCTGGACCGAGAGGGACTGCGCATGGCCGAGGCACAACTGAAATTCAGAACTGGAGTCGCGCTGATGCGGCTTGAAAACCAGCGGGTGATGGATGCGATTCATGCGGACAAGTAAAACAGGGGCGACATGTGAGGCAACGCAATGAACCTTTTCGGGCTGATGGAAACCTCTGGATCGGCCATGCAGGCAGAGCGCATGCGCGCCGAGGTTGTCGCGACGAATATGGCAAATGCCGAGACGACGCGCACCGAGTCCGGAGGGCCGTACAAACGCCAGCATGTAGTGTTCGCGGCGAACCAGGCCCCGGAGGGATTCCTTCATTTGCTAAACAGCGCGTCGGAACCCGCATCGCTGTCCACAGGAGATACAGAACCCGATGGCGGAGTTCACATCGCACAGGTAATCGAAGACAGCGCACCGGCGCTGAAACGTTACGATCCCGGGCATCCGGATGCCGGGCCGGACGGCTATGTAGCCTACCCCGATATTAATCCGCTCACAGAGATGGTGGACCTGATGGGAGCGACGCGTGCATATGGTTTGAATAGCTCGGCGGTACAGGCAGAAAAGGGCATGATCACGTCTGCACTGGACATTGCCCGGTCTTAAGACCAGGAAGGAACAGGGAGGCGATGATCACTGGAATCCACATGACGAATATTGCAGGCGCAGGTCTTTCGGAGATATCAGGCGCGCCACCTCCTGACGCCGCGTCGGCATCGTCGCAGGCGACAGGCTCCCCTTTCAGCGATTTGCTGACCGATGCAATAGGCAAGGTGAGTCAGCTTGAAGATCAGGCACGCAGCGCCGTAAACGGACTCATGACTGGTGCCGGTGTAGATGTGCATCAGGCGATGATCGCGAGTGAGAAAGCAAGCATGGCATTTGAGATGGCGCTGGCGGTGCGAAATAAGGCCGTTCAGAGTTATCAAAGCATCATGAGTATGCAGTTCTGAGTCTCGCGCAGAGTTATGCAGCCGCGGCAGTTCGCGGATTAGACCTTAACGCGGGATTGCTGAGGGAAACGGCGGGATAAAGTAGATGGCCGCTCCGGGGATGCAGTTGGAGAAACGAGCAGCAACTGGTGATGGCGGACAGTTGTTGCCGGCCGGAGCTGCAGCCATGTGGATGCGGGCCCGGCTCGGCTGGGCGGCCATGGCCCCGCAACGGCGCCGCTGGACACTCGGCACCGCAGTCATGCTGTCCGCGCTGCTCGGCGGGCTGTTATGGTACGGATTGCGCACCGACTGGCGAACTTTGTATGCGGGACTAGATCCGGACGATGCTAGACAGGTTGGCCTGACCCTGACGCAGACACAGATTCCCTACGACGTGGGTGATAACGGGACAACGCTCCGGGTACCAGCTGCGCAACTGGACAAGGCGCGGTTGGCCACCGCCGCGAAGGGAGTCAAGAGTGGTCGCCTGGGATTCGAGCTATTCGACAAACCGAATTGGGTCGGCTCGGAGTTTGACGAGCAAGTAAATTATCAGCGTGCTCTCGAGGGGGAACTTGAACATACGGTCGGTTCGCTGACGGATGTTGAGTCAGCGCGAGTGCACCTGGTGCTGGCACACGATTCGCTCTTTCGTGATCAGGACCGTCCAGCCAAAGGTTCCGTCGTGCTGAAGTTGCGACGCGGAGCGCTGGCGGATGGCGAGGCGGATGCGATTCGCAATTTGGTCGCATCCGCGGTGGATGGACTTGCCGCCGATCACGTTGTTCTTGTGGATGCGTCTGGACATCTCGCGCTCGGTCCAAGGACACCCGCTGCATTGCAACTCGGGGCTGAACAAGCGCTTGAAGAAAAGCTGTTATCCACGCTCGAACCCGTTACCGGGATTGGCAATGTACGCGCTTCCGTAACGCTCGATTACGATCCGGATGCTCTCGAAGAGACGAAGGAGAGTTACGATCCCACCCAGTCAGCCACGCTGTCGATGGAACGCAGCGAACAAACAACCGGCGCTCAGCCTATTGCAGCCGGCGTTCCCGGAACCGCGTCGAATGTCCCCAACAGCCAGGCGCTTCCGGTCTATCCGAAACAAACTACCCAGCCTCAGAGTTCCAAGACCGAATCAGGAACCTATGGCGTTTCAAAGACTGTACGGCACCTCGTCGAGAATTCGGGGAAAGTGCATCGGCTTACAGCGGCGATTGTGGTGAATGACCGCCTGGTGCAAGCCCAAAGTAAGGCAACCGCGGCAAAGTGGCAGCCGCGCTCGCCAGAGGAGTTAAGGAATCTTACTGCGCTTGCCCAGGCCTCGGTCGGATTTGACGCTTCCCGTGGCGATGTGGTGACTGTGCAGGATCTTTCTTTTGATGAGAATCGCGCTCAGCCCGGGCCCTCCATGCCGGCACAGGTGCTTTCAAAGCTGGAGGGTTCACCCTTGCTTATAAAGTACCTAAGCCTGCTGATCGGACTGATGGTTGTGCTTGCGTTCGGAGTACGGCCGGCTTTGAAGAAGGCTGTCTCTGAATTGAAAGTTTCATCTCACGAACTCCCGCGAGGGGGCACCACGACGTACCAGGCTGCACTGCCGGAGCCCGCATTGCCGGACCCGAGCCGCATCCGGGCGCAGGAGATGTTCGAGCAGGTGGCTACGCAGATCAAAAATGAACCTACGCAGAGTTCGCGGCTTTTGCAGAGCTGGATTCACTCGGATTAGGACGGGAGTGAATTCTGAATGATTGGCTGACCGGGAACCGATGAGATGGGGATCCCGGGGTTGAGCAACATGGGAAAGGACCAGGCCTTGGCCGGAGATGACGCAGATATCGGAGCAATGCAACGCAGAGCCGTGAACTTGAGCGGCGCGCGCAAAGCCGCTGTGCTTCTGATGGCTGTGGGGGAGGATCTTGCCAAGGAAATCCTTCGCACCCTTCCCGAAGCCGATGTCGAGCGACTGACTGAGGAATTTGCGGATCTGCGCGGCATTACACCGGAAATCTCTGCTGCTGTTCTCCAGGAATTCTGGGAACTGCTGGAGACGCAGGGTTTCATGGTGCATGGAGGTCTAGATTATGCCAGTCGCCTGCTTGCCGAGACATTTGGCAAACAGCGTGCGGACGATCTGATGACGCAATTGCGTCGCGCGCAGGAGGCGGAGCATGGGAACCTGGCGAAACTCCAGCGCACCGATCCTCAACAGCTGGGCAAGCTGCTGGATTCAGAACATCCGCAGACTATCGCTCTTGTGCTTGCCCATCTCGATCCCAAGCGGGCTTCGCAGGTTCTGAGCAGTCTTAGCGAAGAGCATAAAGTTATTTCCATTCAGCGTCTGGCCGAGATGCGGCAGTTTTCCCCGGAAATGGCGCAGAAGGTGGCTCATATCCTTCACCGGCGTCTGGAAACCGTCGGCGACACCGGCAGAAAGAGCTATTCGGGATTCAAAGCGGTAGCTGATCTGATGAACCGGATGAACGCGGAAGAGTCCAAGCGCATTCTCGAGGTGATTGAAGAAGGACAGCCGGAGTTGGCGCTCAGCATTCGCAACTTGATGTTTACGTTTGAAGACCTCGTGACGGTTCCCCCGGCAACGATTCGCGAGATTGTCTCCGGCGTGGACAAGAAGCAGCTCGCCATGGCGCTGCGCGGCGCAAACGAAGAGTTGCGTGCGGCGATTTTCAAGGCCATGAGCGCGCGTGCGGTCGAAATGCTCAAGGAAGATATGGAAGTCCTTGGTCCGGTGCGCTCGCGCGAAGTGGCGCAGGCGCAGCAGGAGATCCTGAATCTCGCACGGCGTCTGGAGTCTGAGGGCAAAGTGGTTCTCAAGCTCGAAACTGGCGATGAAATGCTCGCCTGAGATCTAAGGCTCATGAGGGATGTGAAGCTTGCGAAGTGGAATATCAGCACGAATCGAAGTATTCAAGTATCCGGCCAGCACCGTGTCGCCACCGCTGCTCTGGGAGGATTTTCAAGAAATCGGCACGACTGCGCCTCGCTCAGAAGCGTCAGAGTGCGGCGATGAAAGCACAGACATGAACTCCGAGTCACCGCAGCCGTCGCGTACATCCATGAGCGAAGCGGCAAGGCAAAGCTTCGAGTCCGGAAGAGAGCAGGGAACGCGAGAAGCGCTCGAAACTGCAGCCAATAATCGGCTCGTGCTGTTGCAGGAGGCAGACAGGAAGCGGATAGAACAGGCGGCCAACCTTGGCGGCCAGATTCAGATGGACCGGGAACAATTCCTTCATGAAGTTGAGCCCGAGCTTGTTCAACTTGCGCTGGGCATTGCCGCGCGCATACTCCGTCGCGAAGCGCAGATGGACCCGTTATTTCTGATGGGCGCAGTGCGCGTGGCGCTGGGGCAACTCGTGGCAACGATGCAGGTGCGGCTTCGTGTCCCCGCAGAAGAGTCCGGCCTATGGAACGAGACACTGGCACAGATTCCGAATCTCAAAGTGAAGGCTGTCGTGATTCCTGACGACACCATGCAACTTGGAGACTGCCTGATCGAAACAGAGATGGGCTCGGTGGACCTTGGCCTGCGTGCGCAAATTCGTCAAATGGAACACGCTCTGCTGGACGGCGATGTTGCACCCATGACTGATGACTCTCAGGACTTTCGCCTTCCGGAACGCCAGGTACAAGTGTGAGAGGAATTCTGGATCGCTATAACACGCGTGTGCAGACCATACAGCCCTGGCGATGGCGCGGACAGGTCGTGGAATCAATCGGCCACACCATCGAGTCGACGGGACCCATTGCTTCAGTCGGAGAGTGCTGCGAGATTGAAGATCGCATGGGGATAAAGCATCGCGCCGAAGTGATTGGATTCCGGGGTGCGCGTGTTATCTCGATGCCGATGAAGACAACCGATGGAGTACGTTTCGGAGATTCAGTGACTGGCCTGGGCTGCGGTCCCGAGGTCAACGTCGGCGAAGGCGTGATCGGGCAGATTCTTGACGGTATGGGTGTCCCGATGGAGGGACGGAAGCTCGTCGGATCGACAGTCAGGATGCCGCTCGAGGGAGCCGTGCATACGCCTCTCGATCGGGTGCCGATTCACATCCCCCTCGCTACGGGAATCAGGACCATTGATGGACTGCTTACCGTCGGCCGAGGGCAGCGCGTGGGCATCTTCGGCGGCTCGGGCGTGGGCAAGAGCACCCTGATCGGCATCATGACGCGCAACACTGAAGCGGACATAACCGTCGTTGGCCTTGTGGGAGAACGCGGGCGCGAGGTCCGCGAGTTTGTCGAAGGCGCGCTCGGTCTGGAAGGGCTCGCGCGATCTGTCGTAGTTGTGTCTACTTCTGACGAGTCCCCGCTGATGCGGATGCGCGCAGCCATGACCGCAACCACGATTGCCGAGTATTTCGCCAGGAGAGGGAAAGCGGTTCTGCTGGTACTTGACTCGCTTACCCGCTTTGCGATGGCAGCAAGGGAGATCGGGTTGGCTGCGGGCGAACCTCCGACAGCAAAAGGCTATACACCGTCTGTTTTCAGCCGCCTTGCAAAGCTGGTGGAAAGAGCGGGCAACTTTCGCAACGGCTCGATTACAGCGTTCTATACAACGCTGATGGAAGGAGACGATCAGCAGGATCCTCTTGTGGATGCAGTGCGTTCGCTGCTGGATGGCCATGTTGTACTTTCCCGGAGACTAGCGGCGGAGGGCTGGTATCCGCCGATCGATCTGCTCGACTCGATCAGTCGGCTGATGCCGGCTGTAACTCAGACCAATCACCGCGAGCACGCGGCCCTGATTCGGCGCATGCTGGCGGCGTATGCGCGCTCTGAAGATCTGGTTCGAATTGGCGCGTACAAGACGGGTGCCGATCCGGATCTGGACAGGGCGCTGCGTTCCAGAAGCGCGATGCGAGAATTCATGATGCAAACCCCCAGGGAACGCGTGGAATATGCGGAATGTCTGCGCCGGCTGGAAGAAATCGCAGAGGAAATCTGAACCATGGCTGCCGCAAAAAGCCTGCGACGCCTGTGTGAAATCCGCCGGGCCGAAGAAGAGCAGAACCAGGCTGCCATGGAGTTGGCGGTTGCGGAGTTGCAGCGCCTTGAGGCAGCTCTTATGCGAAATCGCGAGCGCGTAAGACGGGCACGGGCACTGATCGCATCGAGCGCGCAGACTGGAGAGTTCCTGGACAGGATTGTGGGTTCGGAAGATATACGGATGGCCGAGCGAGCGGCGAGGGTGCTGGCAACAAAGGTCAATTCGGCGGAGAAAGACGTGCAGAGGAAGAGGCAGGAATTCCTCGATAAACGGATCGAGCGTCGTCAAGTGGAAACGGTATGCGAGGCCATGCAAGTCCGGGACACGACAGAGTTGAATCGCAAAAGCCAGGTCGTACTCGATGACTGGTATCGTTCGCAGCGCAATCAAAGCATCAGGGAAGCCAACGCAGCCCTTTCCGAATCTGACATTCCTTTAACCGAATGAGATTCCATTTGGCATGCGATCTGCTTCATCGGTTCGCATGACGGCCGCACCGGGAATCGGAACCTCGAATCATGAGCCAGATCAATCCATGGTCTTCGCCGGCGGCATTGCGACATCGGGCCTAATCGGGAATTCCGTACCAGCCATGAACGACAGGCAGTTCCGCCAGAAGTGGCAAGCAGTTCTCGAGGGCCTGGAGAGCTTTGAAGGGGACACCGGCAAGGATGATGAGTCGCAGACGGATAGCGCGGGTTTTGTTTCCGCTGCAACATCCGGGCTTCGACTTGCAAGCGGGGTGCCGGACAGAAAGAGGTTGGAGGGGAATGGTATGAGTGAATCCTCTGCGCGACCCACACACCCGTCAGAGTCGATGGGGGCCAATCGAAAGGGCGTCCTGCAGGTGTTGACTTCCGCGCATCTCGTTTCCAATGCAGACGCAAACAACGCACCGATGAAGAGTGGCTCATACAATCCTGAATCGCAGTCGCGAATTTCTTCCGGTGGCGACAATAAGCCTGTAAAGAAAGGTGCGAAGGCCGATTCAATCGCGACAACCTCCGCTCTGAATTTGCAGTACCCTCTGACTCTCACAATCGTGCCGCTCGCGGTCTCCCCTTCGCAAGCAGACAAACCATTGCGACAGGCACCACTCTCGCCGGTGCTATCAGACTCGACAGCGAGGCCATCCGGCAAACAGCTTGATAGCCGAGCCACAAGGGCAATCAACCCAGTGACAGATGCGCCCGGCGGCGGCCGAACGATCCCTGCTGCAACTCCGGACGTGCAGCACGTCGGTTATCCATGGTCGGCAAGTGTTCCGTCGCTCGTCGCCTCGAGGGATGCGGGCGCGGAGGTTATCGATGGGGATCAAGCCGCTATCGCGTCTCAGATGAAACCTGCTGTTGATCAGGTAGATCCGTCGATCGCAGGTCCACAGCCGTTTCATAACAGTTCTAACGGACAGACCAACTCAGAACCAGCATCCTCCGCAATCGAGTTGGGCCGCCTTCCGATTGCGCCTCCAGACAATTCGTTCGAGCAGGGGAAGGAAAGCGCCGCACCCTCCGGTGCCGCGTTGAACCCGAAAAACTTTCAGGGCGATCGGCCCGCTCTCCGAGAAACCGCCACGCCCTCCCGGCCGAAGCTGGCCATGGAAGGTTCCGCAATGCGGGTGGTAGCTACTGGAGCCGCAGCACAAGAACCTGGAGATGCTCGCGCAGGACAATCCACAGTTGTTCCTGGAGCAGGCATTGTGCAGGTTCATGGAAACGAATCCGCCGTGGCCGCGAATGAGCGTCTCGCGCCGATGCGCGAACCCTTCACGATCATCGATGCAGGAGCCGAAAGTGCCGCAACAAAGTGGGTTGTTGCCGGAGGGCATCGAGCCGAAGCCGGCTTTCAGGATTCGGCGTTGGGCTGGGTGAGTGTGCGAGCGCAAGCAGGCGCGGGAGGGATCCATGCCGCCGTGGTTCCGTCATCGGAGGTTGCCGCACAAGCGCTCAGTGGCCATCTGATCGGCTTGAACGCACACCTGGCCAGTCGGTATGAACGCTTGAATCCCGTTACTCTCTCGACTCCCGATCTGGGGGCGAGCAGCCGAGATGCAGGACAGGAAATGTTCCAGGGAAGGGGCGCAGGAACCGGCCAGGAAGGACAGCAGCGGCCAACCCCTGAAAATCCTGAGACCATGCAAGGCCGGCCGGTCGCGCAGGTCTCGCGCGGCACCGCAGAAGATCTGCAGTCGGGCGCCACATTGCAGGCATTCACAGCGGGCTCGAATCGGATCGATGGCCACGTGTCTTTTGTGGTGTGATGTGGAACTCAAAGAAGGGAATTCGGAATGCCGGATTCAAGCATGAAGCAACGGGGAGGAAGAAATGGCTACACAAATTGCCGGGATCTGGAACCAGCTTTCGGCAGCGCACAGCTTGAACAACGCGCAGCCTGTCAAGAGCCAGGATGCCGGGACGAGCAGCAGTTCAAGCGACGATTCTGCAACTATCTCGGCAAATGATTTTTTGACCCTGCTGGTAACCGAGATGCAAAACCAGGATCCGACTGCCGATACCGATCCGAACGAATACATCAATCAGTTGGTTCAGGTAAACAGTCTTGAGCAACTGATCTCCATCAATCAGACGCTGACCACGGATTCGACCGCGGATCCCACCAGCTCGGCCATCAAACCAGATGGCGCGCAGCCGGCATCGACCGAAGCAACCCTGCCGCGCCTGGCGAACGGCAATCTAAGTATCCCCGCAAACAATCCGGCAGCACAACGAGTCGCAGAGTCGTTGACAACCCAATCCAAGGGGTTGTGACCTATGGCTCTTCGCCGCATTTCATTCAGAATTGGCCGCACTCACCGAAGTGATCGCAGAGAGAGGGGCAACATGGCAAGCTTTTACATTCCGCTAACCGGGTTGAACGCAGATTCGACTGCACTGAACACGATTGCGAACAATCTATCCAACATGAATACCACTGGCTACAAGTCTCAATCGGTGAACTTCTCCGATTTGTTCTATCAGCAGGTTGGAGAAGCCGGCTCCGGCGATCCTATTCAGCGGGGCTCCGGAACCCAGGTGTGTTCGATCGAGACAGACTTTTCCAATGGTTCGCCGAATACAACGAATGTCGATACAAACGTCGCCTTGCAGGGCAGCGGGTTCTTTGTCGTCGGGGCCGGCAATAACACTCTCCTGACCAGAGATGGCGACTTTTCCCTGGACCTGAACGGAAATTTGATTACATCCAGCGGACTCAATGTCATGGGGTTTCCGGCAACGAACGGCGTCGTCAACACCAACGCCCCCCTCGCCCCGGTGCACGTTCCGGTGGGAGAGGTGGAACCACCGAGCGCGACGACCACTTTTGGCATGACTGCGACGCTGAATTCTTCCGCCAATGTCGGCGACAGTCTCTCCGGCAAAATCCAGGTTTTCGACTCGCTGGGAAATGCATATCAAGCCCAGGTGACCTACACCAAAACCGCGACTAACACATGGTCGTACAACGTCACGCTTCCCGATACCCTCGCCGCAAACAACACCAGTGCCGGGACAACAAACACTCAGGTCTACGCCTTTGGTTCCAGTGCCGGCACATCCGCAACAGTCGATCCTGCCACGGACCTCACGATTACCGGCCCCAACGCAGGCAACGTTTCCACCACCATCAATGCTCCCACTGTTACAGCGGGGGAGCCCGTCGGGACTTATGCCGCGGACCTGCAAAACGCACTGACAGCGGCAGGAATTACTGCCAGCGTCACCGCAACGCCCGCCGGGCAGTTGACCATTAGCGGAGCCAATATCACCACCTCGGGAAGCGTGATTCAGGATCCAGTTGCTTCTGCAACCGCTACCGGTTCCCTGACTTTTGATTCCAATGGAAACCTTGTCAGCCCTTCCACGGATATTACGGGCATTGCGTTTTCCGGGCTTTCCGACGGCGCAACAAACATGAACATGACCTGGAATCTTTTCGGAGCGGATGGATCATCCACGCTAAACCAGGTGGTGGAACAAGCATCCTCTGTTTCTTCGTCGATTCAAAACGGCTTCACCAGCGGGAACTACAGCGGCTTCACGATTGGCTCAGATGGAACCGTTACGGCAACATTCAACAACGGTCAGAAACTCAACGTCGGCCAACTGGCTCTGGGCAATGTCGTCAACCTCCAAGGTCTGCAGGACACCGGGAATGGCGATTACGCGACGACCCTTGCCAGCGGCACCGCGACCATCGGCGTTTCAGGAACATCGGGACTCGGAACTATGCAAGGCGGAGCGCTGGAGGCGTCAAACGTCAACATCTCGGCTGAGTTTTCTGACCTCATCATTGCCCAGCGAGCCTTCGAAGCAAACTCGAAAGCCGTAACAACGTTCGATACCATCACGCAAGAAACGATCAATATGATTCACTGAGGCGCCTCGGTGAGTTAATAAGTAAAGATGCCGGGCCTGAGGGTAATTCCTCTCATGGCTCGGCGTCGTTTTCCCCCTCAAGCGCATCTCTTTGAGATTCGAAATGTACACTGACAGTACTTCGAATTTCTCCCCAATTCCGATTTCTCTGCGTTGCTGCGCTTCTAGTGTTTGACAGCACGAGCGCCCGCATAACGACTGGAATCGGGGAATCAGGAAGGTTCAACATGCGCCTGCTTTCTCTCGCGACGACGATTCTTCTGGCACTTTCAGGTGCTGCCTTTGCCCAGACCGTTCCATCCGTAATCTATACCGATCCACCCGCGGATGTGGCTCACCCTGCCGGCATGGTAGTTCTGCACATCCCCAGTCACGGCGTCATGATCAATGGCCTCGTGTACACACCGGCGGGCGCAGGCCTTCATCCCACCATCGTCATCTGCCACGGTTTGCCGGGAAACGAAAAGAATCTTGACCTCGCGCAGGCTGTGCGTCGCGCAGGATGGAACGTTGTGACATTCAACTACCGCGGATCGTGGGGAAGTCCGGGATCTTACAGTTTTGCGCAGAACCTCGAGGACGCAGATGCTGTCCTTGCCTATCTTCGCGCCCCGGACAATGCCGCCAAACTTCAGATCGACACGAAGAAGATTGTCCTCGCCGGTCACAGCATGGGTGGATGGGTCACGGTGATGACGGCGGCACATGATCACGCGCTTGCCGGTGCGATTTTAATCAGCGCCGCAGATATGGGCCAGCTGGGCAAAATGGAGCACACAAAACTGGTTGCAGAGATGGCAGATAACATGGAGGCTCTGGCCGGTGTCACCGCCGAGTCCATGGCGAACGAAGATGCACAGAATGCGCGCGCGTTTGGATTCGCCAATGCCATACCAGGACTCAAAGACGTACCGATGCTGATTCTCTCCGCAAATGATGGACTAGCCCCGCAGACCGATGCGCTCATTCAAGCAATCCGGGCCGAGGGCGGCCACAACATCAAAGCGATCCACGCTCCGACGGATCACAGCTGGTCGGATCGCCGAATCTTTCTCGAGAGCACGGTAATCAATTGGCTGACGGCGCTGAAGTAAAAAAGCGCCTCATCCGACTCACGCAGTTTTAGGCCGCACTTCGATGTATAGCCCATTCCCCTGCGCGAGCGCATGCCCATCACCGCCGAAGATCGTGGCTTCGACCCAGTGTTTACGTCCTTCGTCTCTGACGATCCGACCCTCCATGCGAATCTCCACGCGCGAAGGAACCGGTCGCTTGTAATCAACTTCCATGTGGCGCGTCATTGCGGTAATGCCGCGCGCTCGCACAGCCTTGCTCATGGTTTCATCCAGCAGCGTCGCAATGATTCCACCATGAAGAAATCCAGGATGGCCCTCGAAGTTATCCGGAATCACCGCCGGGCAGACTACGGTGCCATCCTCGGCAAGAAAGAATTCTAGCCGAAGCCCCTGCGGATTGGCCTCGCCGCAACCAAAACAGCGGTTCTGTGCTCCATGCGCCAGCGGGGTGAGGTGATCGAAATGCGGCTTCATCATAGAACCGTCTCCCCTGAAAGCACACGCGCGAAAACATCTGCATCGACATTGCCTCCCGTCAGGACAATACCGATTCGCTTTCCCAAATTCGCATCCTTTTCCTTCAGCGCCCCCGCCATCGCAGCGGCCGCGGCGCCTTCCGCCACATTGTGGGTGTCCTGATAGATCGCCCGCATGGCCGCCGCAATTTCAGCATCGGAAACTTCCACGATACGCGCGACGTTCTCCCAAATGATCTCCATGGCATTTCGATTAGGCGTGCGGCAGGCCAGTCCATCGGCAATCTCGGTGCGGGAAGGAGCTTCAACGACCTCGCGCTGCGAAAAACTGAGCGAGTAAGACGGAGATCCGGACGCTACCACCCCGACGATCTCTGTCGTCAGGCCCAGCGCATTGCGAGCAGCCGATACGCCGCAAACAGACGATCCCAGACCGATGGGAACATACACTCGTTCGAGCGCCGGCGCCGATTGCAAAAACTCCAGCGCATACGTTGCGGTACCCATCACCAGCCGTTTGTGAAAGGAGTCAACCATCACCAGGCCTCGCTTTTCAGCAAGCCCCCGCGCGTATTCGAGCGACTCCTGAAAATCCTGTCCATATTCCAAGAGTTCGGCGCCCTGGGCCGCCATGGCACGATTCTTTTCAACGCTGTTCCCATGTGGCACAACGATGACGCACCTGATTCCGTGAAGACGCGCCGCCATGGCCACGCCCTGGCCGTGATTACCGCGCGTCGCCGCAATCATGCCTTGCATGGCCGACTGCGTCCGCCGAAGCCATTCGGTATAAATCAGGGCGCCGCGAATCTTGAACGCTCCGACCGGAGTGTGGTTCTCGTGTTTGATCCAGACTTCCGTGCCGAGCCGCTGGTTGACCAGCGGCCAGCTGTATTGCGGAGTCGCCGGCATATAGCGATAAAGAATATCCTGGGCCTCGCGGATCTCGGCCAGAGAGGGAAGCGTCATGGCTCCAGCATACCGAACCGGCCGCCTCTAAAATGAAGTGGGATGACCTTTCAACGCACGATTCCAGTTCTCATCATTTCTGCCTTTCTCGCTCTCGTGCTCGCAGGATGCCACGAAGCCCCGTCCCTCACTCCGCAGGAGGCCGAAGGAAAGCATCTGTACGAAGGCCGCTGTGCGCATTGCCACGAAGACAACGATCTCGCTCTGAAAAAGGTTCCGCCCAATCTTCACGCTGTGTTTAAGAGCGCCACGTTGCCAAGCGGCGCACCTGCAACGGACACGGTCGTGCGGCACGTCGTACTCGCGGGCAAGGGCATGATGCCGGCGTTCAGCGGCCGCTTCGATGATGCTCAGATGTCAGCGCTGCTAGCCTACCTGCATACTGGCCTGCGCTGAATCAATCCCAATCATCCACTGACTCTACTCATAGCGAATCGCCGTCATTGGATTGACGCCCGCTGCACGCCACGCCGGAATCATGCACGCTATTGTTGCGACCAGGGATAGAACCGCCGTTGCTCCAAGCAGCAGCAATGGATCGCGCGAACTCTCCGCTGCCCAACTTGCCATAAGTCTGTTGAGCGCAAGCGTGAGCGCCACGCCTGCCACAATTCCTGTGCCGACGCTTGCCACCGTGGACCGGAAAACTATGCCGAGAACGTGGCCTTTCTTCGCCCCCAGTGCGATGCGAATGCCAAACTCATTTGTCCGCTGCACCACGGTGTAGGCTACAACGCTGTACAGTCCAACTGAAGCTAGCGCCAGCGCCAGTGCTGCAAAGGCTCCGAAGAGCCATGCAACCAGTTGCCCGCGCGCCCATTCCGGCTCACGCGTGATCCAATGCTCAAGATCGCGCACATTGTTGTTTGTCTGCTGGTCGGGATCGATGGAGTTGACCGCCGTCCGAACTGAGTGGAGGAGGGTAAGCGGCGGAACATCAGACCGGACGAGAACCTGCGTATACATGCCCATGGCGAGCGTAAAGGGTACAAACGCCTCCGGCAAAATCGGCTTGGAAAGGCCATCGTCCAATTTGTCCGACACTACTCCGATGATGAGCAGTCCATTTTCAGCTCCGGTCGCGATGAGAAAATAGGGCGGCTGCGGCTTGAGATCCGGAGCCTTGATTGTGTGCCCGATGGCATCCCCGGCAGGGAAATAGCGCTTCGCGAAAGCCTGGTTCACCACCACGACTGCAGCGCCGCGATGAGTCTCGGCTTCATCCCAGAGTCTTCCTTGCACAAGCGGGATGCGAAGCACGGGGAAATATTCCTTGCTGACCAAGTTCAAGCGGAATATCTGTTCTGCATTGGAGGGTCTGCCGACAATCTCAAGATGGGTGTTGAAGCCATTTGACGGAGGCGTGGCGTTGCTTGAAACAGCTGCGAGCTTCACGCCAGGAACCTCGGCAACCTTGGCGAACAATTTCTCGAAATAGGCCGCGCGCTCGGGCCAGGTTTTGTAAGTTCCGTCGTGGATCGGAATTCCAACCGACATGACATTATGCGGATCGTAACCGAGTGGGGTGTTCGCTACCTTCAAGAAGCCCTCAATGGCCGCACCCGCTCCTGCCATCATCAAGAGCGTAAGCGCGATCTGCCCGCCGATCAGCACCGCATGTGTTCTGCGTCCCCTTGCATCTCCGGTCGTCTTGCGGGTATTTGACTGCATGATCTGGCTCACTTCAGGCTTTGATAGCTGCAGAGCCGGCCACAAGCCAAAGAGGATCCCTGTGCTGACCGCGACCAGAATCGAAAAAATGAGAACGGGAAGGTTGATCTGGATTGCGGCTTCGTGCGGGAACGAGAATTCCGGAAGGTTAGCAACGATGATAGAGACGGTTTTGTAGGCGAGCAGCAATCCAAGACCAGCGCCGGTAAGCGACAGCAGCAGCGACTCGGTAAGCAGTTGGCGGATGATTCTCGATTGGCTAGCTCCAATCGCGGAGCGCACTGCGAACTCATGCTGTCGCGCAGTCGCCCGCGAGAGAAGCAGAATGGAGACGTTACCGCACCCAATCAACAGCAGAAGTGCGACTGATCCAAAGAGCAGATACAGGGTTCCGCCAAGCTGCTTGATGAAATCTTCGTTAAGGCCCACGACATGCAAATGCCGGAAGCCGGGAGGAAAGTTCTTTGGCGAATCCTTCGCGAATTGCATGATGAGCGGCTCAAGGGCGGCGTTGGCCTGCGCATGAGTGATGCCCGGTTTGAGTCGAACACCCGCGTAAAAGTTCTTCACCGGATCCCCGGTAATCTTCAGCGGCAGGTAAACGTCTCCGTCTCCCCAGGTGAACCGGGGACCCGCCACGCCAACGATCGCGAAGTTTTTGCGGTTCAGTTGTATGGTTTTGCCAATCACCGAGGCGTCGCTACTGTAATGGCGCTGCCAGAACTTGTAGCCGAGCACCGCAACGGGCTGGGGGTCCTGACCGTCGATCGCGTCGGAGGGTTGTAGTCCGCGGCCCAGCACTGCCGGCACTCCAAGGAAATTGAACCCATTCGAGCTGAGATAGACGCCTTGAACGTCTTCGGGAAGGTCGCCGCCGGTAATGGAGGGGTTCCAATCATCTTCCAGAAACGTGTCTTCCACCACCGGCGACTTTCGCAACTCCTGCCATTGTGTCCCCGATACGCCGAAGCCGCTAAGGTCTCCTGACGGCATGGTGAGGCGCATGTGAATCATGCGATCCGGGGCCTTGTACTGGTAGGGATCCAGAAGAATTGCATACACCACGCTGAAAACCGCAGTCGTCGCACCGATGCCAAGCGCCAGCGACACAATTGCCGTAAGAGAGAATCCGGGCATCTTGACGAGCTGGCGGATGCCGAAACGGATATCCTGAAACGCGGTCTTCATCGAAGGCTCCTTCAAGAGACGGTTGAAGTACGCTCACTCATACCGAATTGCTGTCATCGGATCGATGGCCGCCGCCCGCCAGGCCGGAATCATGCAGGCCAGCGTCGCAACCAGCGACAGGCTAAAGGTCGCTGCAAGCAGCAGCAGGGGGTCGCGCGAACTCTCGGCGGCCCAGGCAGCCATCACCTTGTTTAGCGCGAGCGTGAGCACCACTCCGGCAAGCAGCCCCGCACCTACGCTCGCGACCGTCGACCGGAATACGATGCCCAGCACATGTCCTCGCTTTGCTCCCAGGGCGATTCGGATTCCAAATTCATTGGTCCGCTGCGCTACGGTGTAGGCAACTACGCTGTAGAGCCCCACGGCCGCGAGAGCAAGCGCCAGCGCCGCAAATGCGCCAAACAGCCACGCAACAAGCTGACCACGCGCCCACTCGGGCTGCATCGTGATCCAATGCTCAAGGTCGCGGACGTCACTATTCGTCTGCTGATCAGGATCTATCGAACTCACGGCCGTGCGAACGGCATGCAGCAACGCCAATGGCGGTCCGTCAGAGCGGACGAGAACCTGCGTGTAACCCGTCAAGGCAAGGGTGTAAGGAGCGAACCCTTCAGGCACGATCGGCTTTGAGAGCCCGTCGTCGAGCTTGTCGGCTACTACACCGATGATCAACAACCCATTTGCGGCACTTGGGGAAGCCAGAAGAAACGGAGGTGGAGACTTCAGGTCAGGCAGTTGAATGATATGTCCAATAGCGCCGCCGGCAGGGAAGTAGCGGCGCACAAAAGCCTGGTTCACCACGATGACCGCCGCACCTCGATGGGTTTCGTCCTCATCCCAGATTCGCCCTTGCAAAAGAGGAATCCGCAGAATGGGAAAGTACTCCTTGCTGACCATGTTGAAGCGGAACGGCTGATCTTGTGCCGAGGGTTTGCCTACGATTTCAAATTTGAGACCAGCCCCATTTGACGGAGGCGTAGCATTGCTGGAAATGGCAACCATCCTCACGCCGGGAATCTGGGCCACCTTCGTAAAGATCTGTTCGAAGAAAGCTTCCCGCTCGGGCCACGTCTTGTATGCGCCCTGGTGCACGGGAATGCCAACGGACATGATGTTGTGCGGGTCGTAGCCAAGTCTGGTATGAGACACGCGCAGAAATCCTTCGATCGCCGCTCCCGCGCCAGACATCATCAACAGGGTCAATGCGATTTGACCGCCAATCAGTGCTGCATGGGTTTTGCGTCCTCTCACATCGCTCGTCGTCTTGCGCGTATTCGATTGCATGACCTGGCTGATCTCCGGACGCGAGAGCTGCCACGCAGGCCACAACCCAAATAGAATGCCGGTACTAACGGCGACCAAAATGGAGAATATGAGGACTGGCCCATTGATGTGAATCGCGGCCTCGTGCGGGAAGGAGTCTTCCGGTAGATTGACGGCAATAAAAGAGACCAACCTGTAGGCGAGAAGAAGCCCAAGCCCAGCGCCGGTAAGCGACAGCAGGAGTGATTCCGTTAGCAGTTGTCGAATGATCCTGATCCGGCTTGCGCCGATTGCGGCTCGCACTGCAAACTCATGCTGTCGCGCCGTAGCACGCGCCAGCAGCAGAATTGAAACATTGCCGCAGCCGATCATCAGCAGCAGGGCAACCGCGCCGAAGAGCAGGTAGAGTGTGCCGCCAAGATCCTGTACAAACTGCTCATTCAACCCCACGACATGAAGGCGCAGTTTGCCAGGCGGAAAGAGTCTTGGAGTCTCGCGAGCAAATTCGTTGAGCAACGGCTGCAACGCCGCGTCTGCCTGGGCGTGGGTCACGCCCGGTTTCAAACGGATTCCTACGTAATAGCTGGTTGTCTGGTCCGCCGTAACTTTCAGCGGAAGGTATACATCTCCGTCGCCCCAAACAAACCGCTGTCCGGCTACGCCCACGACCGTGTAGTTCTGATGATCCAGTTGGATCGTCTTGCCCAGGACACTGGGATCGGCGTTGAAATGTCGCAACCAGAACTTGTATGCCAGAACGACCACTGGCTGCGGATCTTTGCCACCAGGCGCGTCCGACGGCTGGAGCGGTCGTCCCAGCGCCACCGGAACCCCGAGAAAGTTGAAAGAGTTCGCCGTCAAATCGACGCCGAGAACTCCTTCCGGTAGATCGCTCCCACCGATCATCATGTTCCGTGAGCCCTGCAAAAACGAGTCTTCCACCACCGGGGATTTGCGTACTTGCTGCCACTCCGCACGCGTGATTCCCAGAAATCCCTGCAACTGCCCATCGGGCATGATCATCCGCATGTGAATCATGCGCTCGGCATTTCTGTAGGGGTACGGATCCAGAAGGATGGCGTAGACCACACTGAAAACCGCAGTCGTGGCTCCGATACCTAGCGCCAGCGACACAATCGCCGTAAGCGTGAACCCGGGCATCTTGATCAACTGCCGTATGGCGAAACGAATATCGTGGAACACAGTCTTCACGGGCGATCCCTCAGCGTGAGTTCGTCAAACCGAGCACTGGAAGCAGATACCGAATCCGTCCGGGTCTTTCAGATAGAGCTGTTTCATGCCGTACCACGCTACCTTCGGAGGTTCGGACTCAAAGCCTTGCGAGACAAGGTGCTGGTAGGCGCCGTCCACGTCGGGACATCCGAAATACAGGCAGGTATCCTGGTGCCCTGACCATCGTCCCGCATCAGGCGCCACCGGCACATCGTCAGGATCGTAGGCTGTGTTCAGCATGATCGTCGCATTTGAAAGCTGGAGCATCGCCCAGTTCACGTCATCGGGATCGGCCGACTTTGCTTTCGATTTCTGTGTAATCGTGAAGCCCAGCACGTCACGATAGAACCGAATCGATCGCGGCATATCGAACACCTGGACCATCGGCGCAACACCGTCAACCTCGATTGCCATTGCGAGCGACCTCCGCGGACAACTGCGCCAGAGCGCAGCCTGGGCTTCCATTTGAGTAAAGCAAGCTGAAGCCCAATGTTCTTGTTACGCAAGTTGTTGATTCGATGTTCCGAAAGAAGTGCTGCTGCCCGAAAACACTGTGCGATTCCGGCGCCTCGTGTTCAGAATTGGACGCTATTCCACATCGATCCAACCGGTCAGACACCGCGCCTACGCAGAGATTAGGCAGTTGAAATGCACTATACTCAAACTTGCTATGGCTTCCGAAAAAACCTTCTACCTTGAGACTTTCGGGTGCCAGATGAATGCCCATGACTCCGAAAAGGTCATTGGCACATTGCTGCACGAAGGCTACCGCCAGGTCGAGACCGAGGAAGATGCGGGCCTGATCCTCTACAACACCTGTTCCATCCGCGACAAAGCCGAACAAAAAGTATTCAATCGCCTCAACGACTACAAAAAGCTTTATAAGGCCGGCAAACGCTTCGGCGTGCTGGGGTGTGTCGCGCAGCAGGAAGGCGAGAAGATCTTCGAGCGTGCGCCCTATGTGTCACTCGTGTCCGGTTCGGCCTCGTATCGCAAGCTGCCCGAGATGCTCGGCCGCCTCGAAGCCGGCGAGAACCGCATCACGGGTCTCGATGATCGCCAGACCGATGAGACTTTCGAGACCGAATTTACATCGCGTCAGAATCCCTATCGTGGATACATCACCATCATTGAAGGCTGCGACAAATTCTGCGCCTACTGCGTGGTCCCTTACACGCGAGGCAAAGAGCGCAGTCGCGGTTCCGTCTCGGTGCTGGCAGAAGCACGCCGGATCGCTGACCAGGGATACACCGAAATCCAGCTCCTCGGCCAGAACGTGAATAGCTACCGCGATCCGGAAGGGAAGTTGAGCTTCGCCGAGTTGCTGGCGGCCGTCGGCCAGGTCTCCGGCATCCGCCGCGTCCGATTCACAACAAGCCACCCGCGCGACTTCACCCGGGACATCGTCGAAGCGATCGACTCTGTCCCCACGTTATGCGATCATGTCCATCTCCCGGTGCAGTCCGGCTCCTCGCGCATCCTAAAAATGATGGCTCGCGAATACACAACCGACTGGTACCTTGAACGCATCAGCTGGATCAAGGCCGCGAAGCGGAAGATCTCGCTATCGACCGATATCATCGTCGGTTTTCCTGGCGAGAATTCTGACGACTTCATTCAGACTATGGACTTGCTTCAAGAGGTTCAGTACGATTGCGTGTTCGGTTTCAAATACTCGGGCCGGCCCAACACACCAGCGTTGACCATGATCGATTCGGTGTCGGAGACCGAAAAGGCAAAGCGGCTCCAGGTCCTCCTCGATCGGCAGAGGGAGATACAAAGGGCCAATTACGCCTTGCATTTAGGCGAAGAGATGGAAGTGATGATCGAGGGCATGAATCCAGCTCGTGGCCAGGTCGCCGGCAGAAGTACCCAGAATAAGCCGGTAAACTTCACGACGTCTCTGCCAATCGCTCCCGCACCGGGTTCTTATATGAGAGTCAGGATCACAAACACATTTCCCAACAGCCTGGTCGGAGAGGCCGTCTAAGGTAGTAGTGAGGGAGTGCCCATGGATATCGAAGTCCGAATCCGCGGTTTGATGATGGATCCATCTACTAACATGCCGATCGTCGTTCTCAAAGACGTTGGCTCCGATACCGTAATGCCCATCTGGGTCGGAATCTTCGAGGCGAATGCCATCGCTATTGAAATCGAAAAGGTGTCGGCTCCGCGGCCGATGACACACGACTTGACTCGAAACCTCATGCGCAACATGAATGCGCAGCTGGAAAAGATAGTAATTACAGAACTTAGAGACGATACTTTCTTTGCTTTGCTCTGGATTCGGCAGGACGGCGAGCTTATGACGATGGATGCCCGCCCATCGGACGCTATCGCCCTAGCCTTGCGCGCTGACTGTCCAATCTTCGTATCCGAACAGGTCATGCAGTCGGCCAAATTGAACATGGCAGGCCCGCCCGAAGGTCCCACGGCCGAAGAGCTGCGCGGCTGGCTCGAAGGGCTCAATGACGAAGACCTCGGCCGCTACAAGATGTAGCGGAGAGCTCCGCGCCAGAATCTTTTATTTCCGGATCAGATGGGGTTATTTCGCCGGGCTCGGGTATTGATGTGCCGTCGAGCATCTCCGGACGCCAGGGAAGCGATTGCAGACGTCGCAACTTGCTTATTTGCAGGAGGATTGAAACAACTCATCATGCACCACTTGCAGTATACAGAATATCTGTTATCGGACATTGCACATATTCTTCAAATAAGGGGCCATCCGCCTCTCCGTGCGACTAATTGCGAATCTGCCTCAGGAGACTTTCAATATCGGACTTCTGGGTCGCGTCCAAAGGAAGCAAAGGCAGCCTTGCATAGCCGCCAAAGTAGCCGTTGAAATCGCACGCATATTTCACGCCGCTGATTCCGAGTTCGCCAACGATCCTTTGGTTGGGTTTGGAAATCTGCTCCTGCTTCTCTGCCGCCAGTTTCGAATCGCGATCCTTCCAGGCAAAGTAGACCTCATAACAGGCCTCGGGCGCACAAGCTGCAAACCCCAGGATTGCCCCGGAGGCTCCTGCTTCAAGGGATGGCAGGATAATGGATGCCGATCCCGTCAGTACCTGGAAGCCAACCTCTTTGGTCCTTGTCTTCAGCGCAGTCACCGGAGGAGCCACTGCAATCGCCGGCCCACCCGCCAGATCACTGGCTGAAACGAATGTGGCGGACTGCACAGTCAAAGCCGGGTTCATCATTCTGCCCGTCACGGCTTCGAAAACTGGAGTGACGGTCACCGCGCGTTTGGCCACTGTACGCGTGGCTTCCACGATCCCCTTGATCCGTTCCAAGCTCCCGCTTGAATCCTTGATGGCAATGATGTTCGGATGATGCGCGAGCTCGGCCACCATCTCTACTGGAATCTGGTACGGCACGCAGCGCGGAATGTTGTACAGGATCACGGGCAGCGGCGACCGATCGGCAACCGCCTGGAAATAGTTGACCACCCCGGATGACGTCATCTGTGTGGAGTAATAGGTCGGCGTTCGCACCAGCAGCGCATCGTACTGAAACTTCGCAGCGGCCTCCGCCAGCTCAATAACCGCTCGCAGGCTTTCGCGATTAGCTCCCGCTATGAGCACTTTCTCGGGAGCTGCGGCCTCGGCCGCAGTGCGCAGCACATCGATGGTCTCGACATCGTTGAGCGCGGGCGCCTCGCCCGTCGAGCCGAGCACCACCATACCTGCCAGCTGACTGCGCGAATAACGCGCTACGTTGGCCTCGAGCTTACGGTAATAGACCCGCTCGTCAGGGTAGAAAGGCGTGGTAACGGCGGCAAAGACTCCCTCGATCAGCATATGAATTTATTGTAGAGGCGCAAATCCAATCGAGGGCAGTTCCCTCTTCAGCCTGGACGTCCTGCCGTTCCGATTAGCCGACTTTTGATTCTGCCCGTGCGGCGGCCACAGATGCATGCAGATTCTGCAGCGCATACACCGTGATGCTGCGCTGTTGCATTGCGGCGATCCCTTCCACGGCCGCCTGCGCTGCCGCAATGGTCGTGATTGTCGGAACGCGAGCAAGCACCGCTGCCCGACGAATGGCCTTCTCATCGAAAAAGGTGTCCTGACCTCGCGGCGTATTGATGATCAGCTGAATGCGGTCTCCCTTGATGAGGTCGACGACATTGGGCCGCCCTTCTTTCACTTTAAACACCCGTTCCACCGTCAACCCGGCACGCTCCAGCACGTTTGCCGTACCCTCTGTAGCCACCATGTGAAATCCGAGATGCGCAAACCGACGGGCGAGTTCGATTGCGGCTCCCTTGTCGTGATCATTCACGGTAAAGAACACGGTGCCCTGCGCCGGTAATACCTGACCCGCCGAGAGCTGCGCTTTGGCAAACGCCTCTCCAAAGGTCGCTGCAACACCCATCACCTCGCCGGTGGACTTCATCTCCGGCCCCAGCACAGTGTCGACACCGGTGAATTTCGACCACGGAAACACGGGCGATTTGACGTAATAATGCGTTCCGGTTTCCAGGTCCTTGCCTGATGCTACTTGCTCCGGAAGCAATTCACGCAGGGTGCGTCCCGTCATCAGGCGCGCGCCAATTTTGGCCAGCGGCAAACCCGTCGCCTTTGAAACGTATGGCACGGTGCGCGAAGCTCGCGGATTCACCTCAATCACGAAGACGTGGTCATTTCCTTCCGCATCGCGCTGGATCGCGAACTGCAGATTTACCAATCCAATCACTTTCAGCGCCCGCGCCAGTTTGCGCGTATGCTGTCGAATGGTTTCGAGGGTCTCTTCGCGGATACTCACTGCCGGCAGCACGCAAGACGAGTCGCCGGAGTGAATGCCGGCCTCTTCGATATGCTGCATGATGCCCGCGATAATCACGTCTTGCGAATCGCACAGAGCATCGACATCGACCTCGACTGCATTCTCGAGGAAGTGATCCACCAGCACCGGACGCTCCTGCGAATATTCGACGGCCTGCTTCATGTATTCCGCTACGGCTTTCGCATCGTATGCAATTACCATGGCGCGACCGCCAAGCACATAACTGGGCCGTACCAGCACCGGATAGCCAACGCGTTCGGCGACCGCCAGCGCTTCATCCACACTGGTTGCAGTACCGCCGGCCGGCTGCGGAATCGCAAGGTCCTCAAGCAGTTTTCCGAATTGCTTCCGGTCCTCAGCCAGGTCGATCGACGCAGGCGATGTGCCTATGATCGGCACACCCGCGGCAAGTAGACGCTGCGCAAGGTTCAGCGGAGTTTGGCCGCCGAACTGCACGATCATCCCGATCTTTGCACCCGATTGCGCCTCGTGGTTGTAGACCGCGAGCACATCCTCAAGCACCAGCGGCTCAAAGTAGAGCCGGTCGCTCGTATCGTAATCCGTCGAAACCGTTTCTGGGTTGCAATTCACCATGATGGTCTCGTACCCATCGTCCTTCAGTGCAAAGGCCGCGTGGCAGCAGCAGTAGTCGAACTCGATGCCCTGACCGATGCGATTCGGTCCCGAGCCCAGAATAATGATCTTCGGCCTGTCCGTCGGGGGCGCCTCATCCTCTTCGTCGTAGGTCGAATAGAGATACGGAGTCATCGATTCGAACTCCGCGGCGCACGTATCCACCAGCTTGAAGACTGGACGAATGCCTTTCGACTCACGCAGCTCTCTCACCTGCTTCACGCCGTCGTGGCCTTCCAGCTTCCACTCCGTCGCTATGCGTTCGTCGCTCAAACCGTAGCGCTTCAGCTTCAGCATCTGCTCTGCAGTGATCTGATCCGGCGTCACATCCTGCAGAGAACCCTGCGCCAGCGTGATCTCGCGAATCTGGTGAAGGAACCACGGGTCCATCCCCGTGAGTCGTGCAACTTCACGCACACTCATGCCGCGCTCAAAAGCGAATCGGATGTAGCCCAGCCGTTCTGGCCTCGGTGTTACGAGCATTTGCGTCAGTCTGCGCGGCTCCAGGACCTCAGTGCCTGTTTTCTTGCCCGTTTCGAGGGCGCGCCACGCTTTCATCAGCGCTTCCTTGAAGGTGCGGCCCATCGCCATGACTTCGCCGACGGATTTCATTTGGGGTCCCAGCGTGTCATCTGCGCCCGGGAATTTCTCAAACTGCCACTTCGGGATCTTCACGACCACGTAATCGATCGTCGGTTCAAAGCAGGCTGGAGTCTTGCGCGTGATGTCGTTGGGAATCTCATCGAGCGTGTAACCAACCGCAAGCTTCGCCGCGATCTTCGCAATCGGAAATCCAGTAGCCTTTGACGCCAGCGCCGAAGACCGCGACACGCGCGGATTCATCTCGATCACTGTCATGCGGCCATTGGCAGGGTTCACGGCAAACTGCACATTCGATCCACCTGTCTCTACGCCAATCTCGCGCATCACGGCGATCGCTGCATCGCGCATCTTCTGATACTCGCGATCGGTGAGCGTCTGCGCGGGGGCAACGGTGATGGAATCGCCGGTGTGCACGCCCATCGGATCAAAGTTCTCGATTGAGCAGATGATGATGACGTTGTCGGCGAGATCCCGCATCACCTCGAGTTCGTATTCCTTCCAGCCCAGCACGCTCTCTTCAATCAAACACTCGTGCACCGGAGAAAGATCGAGCCCGCGCGCCAGAATCTCCATCAACTCTTCGCGGTTGTAGCCGATGCCACCACCCGATCCACCAAGCGTGAAGCTCGGTCGAATCAGGACCGGAAATCCAATCTTGGTTGCAAAATCCAAACCGTCGCGAAGATTATTCACGAGCGCCGATTTAGAAACATCGAGCCCGATCCGAAGCATCGCGTCCTTAAAAAGCAGTCGATCTTCAGCCTTCTTGATAGCCTCAAGCTTGGCGCCGATTAACTCCACGTTGTATCGATCCAGAATGCCGGCATCCGCCAGATCGACTGCAAGATTCAGCGCCGTCTGCCCGCCGACGGTAGGCAACAGGGCAAACTTGCCTGAGCCGGGGCCCAGCATCGCCGTTTCAATACGGATAATCTCTTCAACGTACTCGCGCGTCAGCGGCTCAATGTAAGTGCGATCGGCCAATTCGGGATCGGTCATGATGGTGGCTGGGTTTGAATTCACCAGCACCACTTCATAGCCCTCCTGCCTGAGAGCCTTGCAGGCCTGTGTGCCGGAGTAGTCAAACTCGGCCGACTGCCCAATCACAATCGGCCCGGAGCCGATTACTAGAATTTTCTGAATGTCATTTCTGCGTGGCATTGTTCTCTGCTGCTTCCTTCGATCGCATCTTTTCGACGATCCCAGATTTAACGTTTCGCATTTTCGCGAATAGCCTTGTCGAACTCTTTCTTGTTTGTCAATACCGACGAGCACGCGTCTGCGCAGGCGCCGGGCCCCAGAATTATGTACAGCTTCTTCCGCTCGAGGGCTGTAACCATCTCGTCTGTAACCACAATTTCCCGAGTTGCTGGAGCATACGCCGACCGCGCCACCCGCAACGTGTACTGGCCGGAAACGTGGTCAAATCGGAATTCGCCCGATTTGTCGGTCTTCGTCTGATACGCAACTTTGTCGTCGCGAACGAGCGTGACTGCCACATTCACCGCTGGATGCCCTACTGGATTCACGACGTAGCCGTCAACATGGCTGAGGCGCTCCGGTCCAGGAATATCGACTTGTGCAATTAAGGAATTGGCTCCGGCCAGACACAACCAGATACAAAACGCTCCCCTCAAAAAACAGCGGAGCCAAAAGCCCCGCTGGTTTGAAATGCCAACCTTCCCGCTCACGGTCAACCTCATCCCTTCCACTCCTCCATCATTTTTCTGAAGTCGCGGAACAAATAATGCGAGTCATGCGGCCCGGGCGCCGCCTCGGGGTGATATTGCACGCTGAACAGAGGCAGCGCCTTGTGCCGCAGCCCTTCCAGCGTCTGGTCATTCAGATCCACATGAGTCAACTCAACCTCATTTGCGTTGATCGAATCCGGATCGACTGCAAAGTTGTGGTTGTGCGCCGTGATTTCCACCTTGCCCGTCGTATTGTTGCGTACCGGATGATTGCCGCCGTGGTGCCCGAACTTCAGTTTGTATGTCTTGCCGCCCAGCGCCAGTCCGCACAACTGATGTCCCAGGCAAATCCCGAACACCGGCAAGCGTCCCATCATGTCGCGAATGGCCTGCACAGCATAGTCCACCGGCTCCGGATCCCCCGGCCCGTTCGACAGAAACACTCCATCCGGCTTCAGCGCCAACACGTCAGCCGCGGTGGTCTGCGCCGGAACCACCGTTACAGTGCACCCCTCGCGCGCCAGCATGCGCAGAATGTTTTGCTTGATGCCGAAGTCATACGCAACGACGTGGAGCGTTGGCTTGTCGACCGTGGCCGGCAGCAGTGGATCGTCTGCCTGGTAGCGCGGATCCGCCGCATCGAAGCTGTACAGAGTTTTGGTCGAAACCACCTTTGCCAGGTCTGTTCCATCCATCTTGCGAATGCTCCTGGCTTTTTGGACAAGCGCATCCGGATCCGAAACTGCCGTCGAAATCACCCCGCGCATTACGCCGTGGGTGCGCAGGTGCCTCACCAGCGCGCGCGTGTCGATCTCCGCCAGTACTGGAACGGAATAGCGTTCCATATACTCGTCCGTGACCTGCTCCGAGCGCCAGTTGGAACTGATCGCAGAAAATTCGCGCACGATCAGACCCTCGATGTACGGCTTCGCCGACTCGTTGTCTGCCTGGTTGGTTCCGTAGTTGCCGATCTGAGGGTTCGTAAGAACGACGATTTGACCAGCATAGGAGGGATCGGTAGCGATTTCCTGATAGCCGGTTAGGGAAGTGTTGAAAACTACCTCGCCCTGGCATTCGCCGGGGTGACCGTAGCCCTCGCCGCGGAAGATGCGCCCGTCTTCGAGCGCAAGAATAGCCTGCATTGCCTCTCCGAGGAGTGGATTCAATAGATTTTAGCAGGTTTTGTGCTGCGGCGTTTTGCGCGCAATCGAGCTTCTATTTCACTTCGCCCAAGTCTTTTGCAGGCCAGTACACAAATACGGCCTTACCGTAGATGAGGTCGCGCTCGACCACCCCGAATTCCCTGCTATCCGAGGAAATCGAACGGTGATCGCCCATCACGAAGTAGCTGTCGTCAGGAATGATCGTCTCTGCATACGAGCGCGTATCCCGGTACATTCCGGGAACGTAGTTCTCAGTCAGCGCCTTGCCGTTCACCCAGACCTGTCCGTGATCGATCCGCAGCCTGTCTCCCGGCAAAGCAATCACGCGCTTGATGTAGCTCTTTTCCGGATCGCGCGGATAGTGGAATACCACAACATCGCCACGCTCAATCGACGCAATGTGATAGACAAACTTGTTGATAAAGAGCCGGTCGTGGTCTTCGAGCCGGGGAAGCATGCTGGTGCCTTCCACGCGAACGGGCTGATAAAGGAACAGGATGATCAGGATGGATATGCCGGCCGAGATCACTAGATCGCGAAGCCAAAGGCCGAGGCCTGAGCCCGTCGCTGGCTCAGGGGGAGTCTGGCTCTCCGTGATCAACGCCGCCGCAGTTGGGGAAGAAGTTTCAGTTACAACAGAATCTTGAGCCGAAGTCGACATCTCTATCTCGAATTATTAATTGCCACGAAGTCTAACTGCAACCCAGACCTCCCGGCGGGCACAAAAGGTCTGGATGCCCTGGTTTTTGCATCGGTTTTGGTTGACTAGCCGAAGGCACCATCGCGGGAGAAGCCCCCGGAACCGTTCCCTCCGCCAGATTCTCTTCTTCGAGGATCAGCGGCCGTTGAAGCACCATCTCCACCTGCGTTCCGGCCTCGATACTCACGTCGGCACCGCGCGTGAAGAGAGTTACAAGTCCAACGGTGGCAAGTCCCGCGCCAAGCCCACCCAAACCACCGGCCAGGGAGTGACCAGAACTTATCCCGGCAATCGAACCAACGGTCGCGCCGGTGGGCAGGGCGATTTCTGCAGTCTTGCCCGCGTTACGGCCTTTGTCCTTATCCTGCTCGATGGTGCCTTCACCGTTCTTCACATCCTGTTTGCTTGCGCCGGGCAAGGCGCTCACTACTCCGGGAATTTCAGCGACGCTCCCGTTGGGAAAAATCATGGAAGTAAAGTGCATGTCGAGCTGGGACTTGCCCGAGACGCGGCCAGCGCGAACTACTCGGTCAACGACACCCTGCACGAACACACCGGAAGGGATCATCACATGGTTCCCCACCACGACTGGAAATGTCGATGACAAATAAACGCCGTCGCCGACTCTGGCACTCTTGGTATTGACTGAGCTGCGCAGTTGCAGCAGAACCTTGGTTCCTGCCGGAACGGTGTAGGTCTTCTTGGGAATTGCCGCCGGGCCCGCATTGCTTGGAGTCGCAACGGCTGGGTCTGCAGTCGCCGCGGGAGCTGGGGTCGCGGGTGCAGGCTGGGAGTTTGCGGCTGGTGCGCTTTCTGCCGTCGTCGACGACTGAGCCGCCATTGATCCGGCTAAACCAAGCTGAATTGCGGCAGCCGATAAAAGCGTCGAGGTCAATCTCTTGCACTGCAGACGCATTTATTCCTCCCGGTTCTCCTGGATACATAGACGGATGGCTTCGCCGCAAAGATAGCCACCCAATCTTTTTTTCGATGGCCCTATTTCAGAGTACGCTAAATTCGTGGGTGTTGGAGATACAAGACATGGATGCGATGCGTGCCGATACAAACTCTGGGATCGCCGAATTGTCGGCTGAATCAGGCCGGTTCGCCAATGTTTATCGAGTCCTTGGGGACGCCGTAAAGAATCACGCCTTCCCCGGCTGCGCGTTCGGGGTCCTCGCTGGGGGAGAAATTGTCCTCGAAGATGCGCTCGGCCGTTTTACCTACGAAGATGAATCACCGCTTGTCGACCCGCGCACTGTATTTGACGTCGCCAGCATCACCAAAGTGGTCTCTACAACCGCCGTCGCGATGTTGCTCTACCAGCGTGGCGAACTTGACCTGGATACACCGCTGGGCGAACTTCTGCCAGGATTTGTTGTGGGTCGTGAAAGCGCTCGCCTCGCCCTCCAAGTCACCCTTCGTCACCTTCTGGCCCACAACTCCGGCCTTCCTGGATACGTCGAGTTCTTCCGTTCTGCCTCTACTCCCGCCGATCTGTACCGCGCATGCCTTGAACTGCCCATCGAAGCAACGCCCGGCGAACGCAGCGAATACTCCGACCCCGGATTCATCCTGCTTGGCAAGGCCCTTGAGGTTTTGACTGGCGAGGACCTTGTGGTTTGGGCGCGCACGCAGATATTTGAGCCTCTCGGCCTCAAGTCCACACGCTTCAACCCCGCCTCTGAACAGCGACATCGGATTCCGCCCACCGAGATCGACAGTCAATTTCGTCGCAGGCGCATCCAAGGCGAGGTGCAGGATGAGAACGCATCGGTTCTACATGGGGTCGCGGGGCACGCAGGCCTGTTCTCTAATGTCTCAGACCTGCTGCGTTTCGCTGGCGAGATCCTCGCCGGATCACAAAATAGCCGAACCGAGGGCATCTCGCCGCTCTTTACCCAGGATACAATCGAGTGTTTCGCATTGCGCCAAGGTCCGGACGATAGCTCGCGCGCGCTCGGTTGGGATACGCCGTCGCAGGAGTCCTCCGCTGGGCATCACTTTTCAGCAAACTCCATCGGACATCTGGGGTTTAGCGGCTGTTCGCTTTGGATCGACCTGGATGCGGCGGTCGCCGCCGTGCTGCTTACTAATCGCACCTGGCCCGATCGCCAATCCCAGTTGATAAAACAGGTGCGCCCGGCATTCCATGATGCTGTAAGGGCTGCATTATCCGGACAATAAGCCCTGTAATCTCCTGGAGCGAAATGGTATTAAAGTGACATCTCGCTCCGCCAGAATTCTTCGAGACTTGCTCTATTTACAGATACAATAGATTGTGGGGACAGACTTTGATGTTAACCAGTACGACGACGCATGAAGGCGCCGGCGCTCACGGGAAAGAGGAAACCAAGGCAGATCCGGCTTCCCAACTCCAGCACCTGACTACCGAAAGCCAGAACGAAGCATCCCAAGGCTTTGACACTAAATCGGCGCTGGAGATAGCCCGTATTATCAATCACGAAGACGCCAAGATTGCTGGTGCAGTCAAGAAGGCTCTTCCTGAAATTGCCGAGGTTATCGACCACGTCGCGCGCAGCTTGCGGGATGGCGGACGGCTGATCTATATCGGAGCCGGTTCCAGCGGCCGGATTGCCGCCCTTGACGCTTCAGAGTGCCCCCCCACCTACTCCACCGCTCCCGGACAAGTGCAATACATCATGGCCGGCGGCCCTAAAGCCCTCGCCTCCGCGGTTGAGGTCAACGAAGATTCCGAAGAACTGGGCCAGCGCGATATTGCGCGCCGCCGCCCCACCCGCAAAGATGTCGTGGTTGGTCTTTCCGCTTCTGGCCGTACACCCTATGTAGTTGCAGCCACCGCCTACGCGCGAGCACGCGGAGCTTACACCGCGGCCGTGAGTTGTAATCAGGGCACTCCTCTGGCTGAAGTTGCCGACATCGCTATCATCGCTGAGGTTGGAGCGGAGGTCATCTCCGGCTCAACAAGGATGAAGGCTGCATCGGCGCAGAAGATGATCCTCAATATGATTACGACCGGCGCGATGACGCGGCTCGGTTATGTGTACGAGAACCTGATGGTCAACGTGCACATGCAGAACTCCAAGTTGGTCGAACGCGGCATCCGCATCCTGATGAGCGCCTGCAAAATTGACCGCGAGACTGCTGTGCAAACCATCAAAAGCGCTGGGCGCAGCGTCCCTGTCGCGCTCGTCATGCTGAAAGCCAAAGTTGACAAGCCTGAGGCCGTCCGCCGTCTCGCCAAGTCCGACGGCAACGTCCGCCTCGCCATCGAAGATAACGTTCTCGAACTCTAGCGCGCCGGTCGACGAATGCGATGAGTAAGCAGAACGAAGGATCTGCTTTTGCTTTTCAGACGTTTATCTCGTGGCACGTTGTTTTGAATCGGCATGACTTCAATCGAAATTCAATGAACTCAAAATGCAATGGGCTTTAGCCCCCGAATGAGATTCTTTCGGCGATTCCCCGCCATTCCGCCCCGCCACTTATCCTCACGAAGCAGCCGCAATCTGATACAACAACGACGTGTCAGGAGGACGAGATGACTTCGAGCATTTCCGGAAAGGTTGCCCTCGTGGCCGGCGGCACGGGGGGCCTCGGCCGCGCCGTTAGCCTTGCATTCCTGGCGGAAGGTGCGAACGTCGTAGCGACTTATCGCAACCAGGATGAATTCGCTGAATTGCAGAACGCCGCAGGCGCAACTGGTTCCAAGCTGGAAGGCCATCGAGTGGACGTCACCGATGAAGCCGCTGTCGGTCAACTCGTTGCTGAGATCCTATCGAAACACGGTCGTCTCGATGCGATGGTGAACACCGTCGGAGGTTATGCTGGCGGTGTGAAGCTGTGGGAGCTGGATACGAAGGTATTCGATCAAATGTTGTCGCTGAATCTTCGCGCGGGCTACGCTCTGTCACGCGCCGCTGTCGTCCCGATGCTCAGGCAAAAGCACGGAGCGATCGTGAACGTTGCGGCGAAGGCTGCATTCGATCATGCAGCGGGTGCCTCAGCTTACGCGGCGTCGAAGGCTGCCGCATTGGCGATGGTCGATTCGCTGGCCGCAGACTTGAAAGGCTCCGGTGTGCGGGTCAATTCAATTCTTCCCAGCATCATCGACACGGAGGCAAATCGGAAGGCGATGCCCGATGCCGATTACTCAAAGTGGCCCAAGCCGGAAGATATCGCTCGCGTCATCCTGTTCCTTTGTAGCGATGATGCCAAGGTGATTCATGGAGCGGCTATCCCAGTTTATGGGAACAGCTAAGGACTCCGCCGGATCAAGGGCACGACTTGCCAGTCTGCAGAAAGACTCCTCGCTCTGAAGGGGCACGACTTTAGGCGTGCCGCGACCATACTGAAAAATGGAAGGGGCTTTCGCGCCTGAGGTGTGATTTGCGTTGCCCCTGCTCAAAACGTCGTCAGCCGCACTTTCAACAACACATTCTCATCCGCTTTCAAGTTGAGCCCGTAGTCCGTCTGATCCCCATTCCAGATCCGCGCCATCTTCCAGTTCCCTGCCGCGTCGTAGCTGCCTTCTTCCACCTTGAGCCATAGCCGCTTCTTGCCCGGTGCGAACGTCGGCTTGAAATCCACACGCGCATGATGTCCAGCAACCAAGTACTCATCCTGTCCGAGCTCAACAACAATTACACCGCCATCCGGCGGTGTATTCCCCTTCGGTTGCATCCAGTTTCCAAACGATGGCATCCCGTAGCTGACGACGACATCCCAACGACCGAACGGAACGTTTTGCGAATGATTGTCAGAGTCTTCGCTGACTCCGATCACCTTCCCTTCAAGATTGGCTTTCGCGATCAGGCGTGCGATAGGCGCGAGAAGGGTGTATTGTTCCGCAACCGGCTTCAACGCTCCCGACTCCATCGCTTCCGGACCCGATGTCTGGTTGCTGTAGCGTGTCAGGTCCAGACCGAACGGCGCCCAGCCGATCGCGCCATTTCCAAGCGCGGCAAATACATACTTCGCAAACGCTGCCGTATTTCCGGTCTCCGGAATCAACAGCGCATTGTCCTTGCGCTTGTAGAGATCAATCACCTTCAAGTACTTCGCGTACTCCGCAAGGTAGATATCGGGTGCGACGATACTAATCGAAGGCGCCGCAATCTTCCATAAGCCTATGTTGTTGTCCGTCGGCGCGCCGGATTCATAACTCGGCGCCTTGCCCGGATGCAAGGGATCGCGCAGCGCAGCATTCACATACATCGGTAACCCGTATTCAGCCTTTCCCGCGGCTGCCACCTGCTCAATGAAGGTGGCCGTGTACCAGGCCTCGAATGTCTCATCAGCATCCTCGCCAAAGACGTCCTTCCAAGTTCCCGGCTGCTTTCCCAATCCCTTCACAAGCTTTTCAGGAACCGGCCCGGCAAAGGCCTTTTGCGCCTGCGCTCCATAATCCCGCACTCCACCCCACACGCCAGCCTCGTTCTCCACCTGGACCAGCAGCACAGTTCTCTCGGGATCGGCTTCTTTCAGATGCCGCATCAGTGCGCGAAAGGCTGATTTGTCAGCATGCAGAAACGCATCGGAAAACGGCGACGGGGAATCTACTGTCTCACCCTTTTCATTTCTCAAGAACGGATACTTCTCCTGGTTCAGCTTGATCCACTCCGGCGTGTAGTGCGAACTGCCGTTCTTCCAGGTGCCGAACCACAGCAGCACGAGATGCACATGATGCTCGCGGGCCTGCTTCAGGATGAGATCGACAACACTGAAGTCGAACTTCCCTTCCGTCGCTTCCATCTGCTCCCAATACACGGGCAATTCCACCGTGTTCGCGTGCAACGTCTCAGCAGCGGGCCACACCTTGTCCAAATAGTCCGGCCACGCGCTTGAGTTGTTCGCCTGCACGCCCAGCATCAGGTACGGCTCCCCATCGACCATCAACGCGAAATGCCCATCCTTCTGCACAATCGCCGGCATCGGGTTGGGAGGCGCGCCGGCTCGATGGGACTCCTGCGCCTGGATCAGCAGAGCCCCTGCAAACGTTTCCAACAACACCAGAACAATTGCCAGTCTTAACTTCGTCCGCCCAACGGTGCTTCCTGTCATCTTCGAGCCCTCAAATTCCAATGTTGAAAACCACGCCAAGTATATCCTTCGCCAACTTCGCCATCCCCTCGTGCAATTACACTGAAAACACACGGAGCAACATACCCTTTCATGGATAAATTCGTCATACGCGGCGGAAATCCGCTGGTCGGAACGGTACGCATATCGGGCGCAAAGAACTCCGCTCTCCCGTGCATGGCCGCCGCCATCCTCACCGAAGAAGAAGTCACGCTCGAGAACATTCCCCAGGTACGCGACATCGAAACGGAGCGCAAGCTCCTCGTCGCCATGGGTGCAGAAGTCGAGTTGGGTACTGGGACTGCCGATCATCGGACGCGCATCAACTTCCGCACCCTCTCAAGCCCCGAGGCAAAATATGAGATCGTCAAAACCATGCGCGCCAGTTCCCTTGTGCTGGGTCCGCTCGTAGCCCGTGCTGGAATGGCGCGAGTCGCCATGCCCGGTGGATGCGCCATCGGAGGCCGTCCCATCGATCTGCACATCAAGGGTCTCGAAAAAATGGGCGCTACGATCGTGCAGGAGCACGGCTATCTTGAGGCTCGCGCCGAAAAGCTAAAAGGCGCGCACATCGTGTTCGACAAGATCACGGTCACCGGAACCGAAGACCTGCTGATGGCCGCCGTTCTTGCAGAAGGCGAAACCCTGATGGAGAATTGTGCTCGCGAGCCGGAGGTTTGCGACCTTTCCGCCTTGTTGATTGCCATGGGCGCCAAAATCGAAGGTGCAGGAACCTCGACCATTCATGTCCAAGGTGTCACCAGCCTGAAAGGCGCGCAATACCGCATCAATCCTGATCGCATCGAAGCGGGCACGTTTCTGATCGCGGGCGCAATCACCGCCGGCGATCTCACGGTTTCTGATTGCAATCCCGATCATCTCGGCGCCGTGATCTCAAAGCTCACTGAAGCCGGCGCGCTCATCGACGTTCCCGGCCCCGACTCGGTACGCGTTCGCGTCAAGGGCAAACTACAAGCTGCCGACATCTCCACCGAGGAGTATCCGGGCTTCCCCACCGACATGCAGGCCCAATACATGGCGCTGGCCACGCAATCCGAGGGCGTCAGCCAGATAACAGAAAACATCTTCGAAAACCGCTTCATGCACGTGCAGGAACTTGTCCGCATGGGAGCGAACATCAAGGTCGACGGCCGCACCGGAACCGTGCGCGGTCCAGCCCCGCTTTCAGCGGCCGCCGTGATGTGCTCTGACCTTCGCGCCTCGGCGTCGCTGGTTCTGGCGGCCCTTGTCGCAGATGGCGAGTCCATTCTCGATCGTGTTTATCACATGGATCGTGGCTACGAGCGCATCGAACAAAAGCTCGAAACAGTTGGCGCTCAGATTCGCCGCATGGGCAATGTCTTCGGCTGAACATCCGCTAGCTTAACGCCAACTGACTGCCAGATGCCACCTGAGCTTGTAGATTCGTGCTTTCTCAAGCACGCGCTCGTATTCTCGCAGCTCGCCGAGAACCGGTATCGTCTCCGATCCAAAAGAAACCGGCGTTTCTATCAGAAATCGAATTAGGGCGGACACCGTCAACAGTCCGTCGGCAGGATCAAACCATTGTGGTTCGGGCAAATGACTCGCCCACTCTGGATCTCCCGCGCCCTGATCCAGCAACAGGCACATCGAATTCTCGTCTGCCGAAAAAAACTGAAGCAGCGGCGCAACGTGCAGCGACTCCGCCAGCCGTTCCAGGGCATCTTCATTCCGCGCCAGTGCATGGCCATTGACGAAGATGTCGAAACCTGGGTCTTCCCCTTCAACGACGATGTAAAGGCTGGCAGCCATCGCTCTGAGCATAGTGGAGGGGGAGTGGTACACGACCGCAAATTCCCTTCCGGTAATCCAAAGGATTAATGGTTTAGGTGGAAACGCAAGGTTACGCAAGTTTCAACTGGGCCCAGCGGGCATACAACGAAAGAGTGAAAAGAGCGAATCATAAAACCAAGGCCCGACTAAACTGAATATGGGCGGGTGGTTGAATCGAGGGAACAGTCGTGGATTGGAGTAAGCTTCCAGACCTGGCAGCCGTCGCGGTGTTGACGTGTGCATTCGCGTCCGTGGCGCGGCGCGGCCAGACCGCGACATCCCGTCACTGGCTGACTGGCTGGGTATTGATTGCGCTGCACTTCGGCGCATCTGTTTTTTGGCCGGCACCGGGAATCTGGGGCATCCTGGCTCTGTATATCGGAAATATCTCCCTCGCTTCTGCAGGCGTGCTGTTCATGTGGGCGTCAGTTCCCTATCGCACCGAGCGCTCCAGCCGCTGGATGCTGATATCGGTGCTTTCGACAAACGTCCTCTACATCGTCCTTATCAGTTCTGATCGACCGTCGTGGTGGGCACTCAACGGGGCTGCCATTCTCTTCGGAGCGGCGCCCATGGCCATTGCCCTGACCGCCCGGCGGGATTTCACCCATCTCCTGCGTTGGTTGCTTGTTGGCATCTACAGCATCCTCGCCGTTTTTCTGCTGGCTGTGCAGAATCGCCCGGACAGCGGACCCCTCCTGGCATCGAACGCGGTGCTCTTCACGGTCTACTTCGGTTGCTGTCTGCACGTCTGGTACAGCTACCGGGGACGCGGAAGCGCGGGGTCTCTCATCGCGATTGCAGGCTTCCTCGGCTGGTCAGCTGTATTTGTACTTTCGCCTCTCATCGCCCTGTTTCTGCCCCATGCGCAGATCGAGAGCGAGGTTTGGAATATACCCAAATATGTAGTTGCCGTCGGCATGATTCTGCTTCTGCTCGAGGACCAGATCGAGCACAACAAATACCTCGCGCTCCACGACGAATTGACGGGGTTGCCCAACCGCCGCCTCTTTCTGGACAGGCTCGCGATCTCCCTCGAGCGCGCCCGACGCATGGAATCGAAGGCCGCTCTGCTGGTCATTGACCTCAACCACTTCAAGCAAGTCAACGACAGCCTGGGTCACCACGCAGGCGACCTGCTGCTTAAGAAGGTCAGCGACATTTTCCAGAGCCGCGTTCGCCGCTCCGACACGGTGGCGCGGACTGGTGGCGACGAGTTCTCACTCATTCTCGAAGAACCGACCAATCGCTCGAACGCCAAGCGAGTTGCCAAGTCGTTGATGGAGATGCTCGACCAGCCTCTGCAGGTGGGCGATCACACCTTAACCATCGGAGCCAGCATCGGCGTAGCGGTATTCCCGGATGATGCGGCCGACCTTGAAGGCCTCTGCATCGCCGCAGATCTGCGCATGTACGACGACAAGAATGTGTCGCGCGACAATAGCGCCGAGAGAATTCCGGTAAAGTCGGAGCCCGTGCCCGAGTTTCGCAGTAAAGAGAACGAAGGCTTCAAGATGATTGCGCACATACCGAAGCTCTGATTGCGACCTTCATTATCCCGTCGCTCTGTCGTTCATCCTGACCAAGTTCTCGAATCTCCTAAGTGCGCGAAGGGGCTACTTCTTCGCCGGCGGTGCCGGTTCGTTCATCTGTTTCAGCTTTTGTTCCAGCATCATCTTCTGCTGCTCTTTGGTCAGCTTTGGAAACAATAATGCGAAGGATGCTCGAACACCCCACGTTGAGGACTGAGAAGGATATGCGGCGTTGCCGTAAGCCTGGATGCTGACGTTCACCGGCTGAAATCCAAGTTTCATAATCCTTCCCACACCGCCACCAAATGGCACCGTCCATACGCTTCCGCTAGCTGCATTCCAGTTGGCCGTGATGATCGGTTGCGAAGTCACGTACCAACCCTTCTTCATGTTGTAGTTAATGAAATATTGCAGCAGCATCTGATTGACGTCTGTACGACTGCCACTGCCGGCGATCGACCAGATGTTATTGACGAGCACTCCCAGCACGAAATGCCCCGGCATCGTCAGAGCGACGACGTTCGGTCCGACAGCAAGTTTCCCCTGTCCCGTGTATTGACTGGTCGCGGTCGGAATCTGAATGATCGGACCTGCGCCCCAAATCAACTTGTGCGGCTTGCCGGGAGACAGCAGGAACGTGGGCTGCATATCACCGAGACCGGAAACGCCAACTTCCGGTGCCGGAGGCGGCGCAGGAAGCGGCTGGTAAATGATGGGAGTAATCCACCGGATAATCAGGTTCCAGTTGTCGTTAAGTTTCAGCGGAATCACCGGCTGAATGTTCAGGACATTCTGTGTGCGGTATCCGGGAGTGATCCCAGTATTATCGTTATTTTGGATGGGCACACTGATGAGGCTGGCTACCGGATTCTGCGCTGCTTTTCTTAACGCATCGGCGTTTGCCGCTGCAGCCGGCGTTTCCTGCGTCGCTACTTCAGTTCCTTCGAGATCGACGGGGAGAGGCTCGGTGGCTTTGGCGGAAGGCTTACTCTGCTCTTGAGCGCATACGGTGATGGCGGCAAGCAGCACACACGCAGAAATAAATCCAAAGCAACGATGTCGTCTCTTCATATCGATCCTCGTGCTGGGATTAAAGTTAAGGTGGCCAAGCCTTTCAACTGTTATTTGTGACAGGCATGGCCTTCCGCACCGGCAGTCGCCATCCTGATATTGAGTTCTGCAATTCCCGAGCGCCGTCATCCTGAGGGCAGCGCGGCAAACACTCTTCGAATGGCATGAAAAGGCAGAGCCGAAAATGGCAATTAGTGGGGCTCTGGCGATTCTTCAACGTAGCGGCCAGTGGTTGTTCAAAACCCGCATCGCGCTCGTCACCATCTGCCAAGCTGCTCTATTGCGGCACGCAACGGAGCAGCTGAAATTCGAATCAGTCCGCCAAGAGGGTCGTACATCTCAAGGATTAGAAGAATCGCACCGCACACCGCAGCTGCGGACGCAAACAAGCCGGCCAGCACCAGCGGGTTGCGGGGAGCAAATATCCCAAAGCTCACGAAGAGCACGGTCAGCCACCCGACAAGCATAACCAGCAAAAATCTTGGAAAGGGAACTGTGTTCTGTGCATACATGAGCCAGCGCGTCTGGCCTAGCTGGACTTCCAGACTCAGGCACTGCTGCTTCAGGAACCGTTGATTGTCGTCGTTGGGAGAAAGCGCTTTGAGAGTATCGAGCGTCGTTTCGCTCATTCGAGCCCCCGACTTGATCGTCATATAAACCTTCTCGGCACCGTTCGTTTGTCCGGATTCCTCCACACGATGAACTAACTCAGCTCTCAACGCAGCACGTGCGTTGGCCGCTTCCAGCCCGTAATTCGCAAGGATACGGTCCAGCAGGATGTAATTGGCTGCGATCTGAGCCATTTCGGCATTTTGAGTATCGAAGAAGCTCTTCGCCGAACCGATTAGCAGCCCCAGCGCTATCGCCGACGTCGTCACAACCAGCCCCATCGCCAGCCGCACCACATCCTTGGAATCGGCGCCCTGATGGCGATCGGGCACCCATCTTCGACAGAAAATTCCCAGCAACGCGCCACCAAAGACGCACGCGAGAGCGATCAGACCTTTGGCCAGTGGTTCCATGAACATTCCGTTGAAATACAGAAGGATGTCAGTTCTGCCCAACATTTCAGAGAGCATTCGATATTCGTGGTGAATCTATGGTTGCCGCAATTACTTTGACTACTGGCAGTTCTTACAGGTGGTAATGGTGGAGCCAACTCGCGCCGCAGATCATCAACATGAAAATGCCCGAGCCATGAGGCTCGGGCATTTTGCACTACGTACGCTTTCGTTGAATGCCAGCCGAACTAGCGGCTGCCACCCCCGCCCTGTCCGCCGCGTCCGCCACGACGGCGACGCCGACGACGGTTGTTGTCCTTCGCTGCACCTGCAGCGCCAGCACCAACAGGCCTCGGAGCTCCGCCCGCGACCTGGCCCACCGGAACCGGCGTGCCATCGGCCCGGTTGAAGTTGGGCTCGTTTTCCTCGTCGATCTCGTCGCCCTCTCCTTCATCGTCGTCGTCAAAGTCTTCCCCACCCTCAATCAGAATCGTGCTTTGATTGGAGCGCGGCTGACGTTCGTCAAATTCATGTCGAGGGCGCGCCGGTGCCGGTGGTGCTTCTTCAGTTCCATCCTCAACGGCTTCTGAAGCTTCAGCGACTGGAGCCGATTGCGCCAGCTTTGCCTTCTGCTCACGAATGAGCGCCTTGCGGCTCAGCTTGATGCGATTGCCTTCGATGGCAAGAACCTTCACCATCACCTGATCGCCTTCACGCAATTCGTCCTTCACTTCCTTCACGCGATGCTCGGCGATTTCGGAGATATGAAGTAGGCCATCCGTACCCGGGAAGAGCTCGACGAATGCTCCGAACTCCGCGAGGCGGACAACCTTGCCAAGATAAACCTTGCCGATTTCAGGCACGGCCGTGAGGTTGCCGATGATTTCGAGCGCCTTCTTCAGACCCTCGGCGTCGCTGGAAGCCACGCTCACCTTGCCGCTATCGTCCACATCGATCTTCGCGCCGGTCTGCTCGATGATGCCACGGATGGTTGCGCCACCCTTGCCAATCAAGTCGCGGATCTTGTCGGTCGGAATCATTACCGTCTCGATGCGCGGCGCATAAGCTGATCGCTCCGTGCGGGGCCCGTCAAGAACCGCATCCATCTTGTCTAGAAGGAAGAGCCGGCCACGCTTCGCCTGCTCCATGGCCTGCTGCAGGATCTCGCGAGTCAAGCCACCGATCTTGATGTCCATCTGAAGAGCAGTGATGCCCTTCCGTGTACCAGCGACTTTGAAGTCCATGTCGCCGTAGTGATCTTCGGCACCGGCAATATCGGTAAGGATGGCATAGTCGTCGCCTTCCTTCACCAGGCCCATCGCAACGCCGGCTACCGAGCCCTTCAATGCGATACCTGAGTCATACAGAGCAAGGCTGGCACCGCAGACGGAGGCCATTGACGAAGAGCCATTGGACTCGAGAATGTCGGACACGATGCGAATGCTGTATGGAGACTCATCCGCCGTGGGTAGAACCGCGGAGATGGCGCGCTCCGCCAATGCTCCGTGGCCGATCTCGCGGCGACCTGTTCCTGTCATACGTCCTGTCTCACCAACAGAAAAAGGCGGGAAGTTGTAGTGGAGCATGAAGTTCTTTTTCTTCTCGCCCTCATAGCTCTCCAGGCGTTGTCCGTCGTCGGCCGTTCCGAGTGTCGCCGTAACGAGTGCCTGCGTTTCGCCGCGTGTGAACAGCGCCGAACCATGGGTGCGGGGCAGAACACTGGTCTCGATCGTGATCTCGCGAATCTCGTCGAAAGCGCGACGATCGGGACGGATGCGATCCTTCGTTACCTGCTCACGGAAGCTGCGCTCACGCAGATGTTCGTAGTAGGTAGCCAGCTTCTTCTTCGCGCCTGGATCATCGGCGGGAAGCTCCTTCGCCAGCTCTTCCTTGATCTGCTTGATCAGCGCGTAGCTCTCGGTCTTGCCGTGGGCCTTGGTGTCCAGTGCATCCTTGAGGCGATCGCCGACCTTCGCCTTGAGTTCCGCATAATATGCTTCGTCGAACTCCGGCGCAGTGAAGGCCCGCTTGGGCTTTCCTGCTTTTGAAACCAGCTCGTCAATTGCTGCAACAATCTTCTTGATCTCAACGTGGGCAAATTCAATGGCGGCAAGAATTACTTCTTCTGTCTCTTCTTTGGCGCCCGACTCGATCATCACGATGCCGTCTTTGTGACCGACAACCATGATGTTTACCGTCGTCTCCGCACGCTCGGAGTAGGTGGGATTGATGACGAATTCCCCATTCACGCGACCGACGCGAACCGCACCAACCGTAGCGCTGAACGGAATATCACTGAGAGCCAATGCGCAAGCTGCCGCATTGATACCAACTACATCGGGATCGTTTTCCTTGTCGGCAGAGAAAACCAGGGCGATTACCTGGGTCTCGTTGCGGAAGCCATCAGGAAAGAGTGGGCGGATGGGGCGATCAATCTGGCGGCAGGTCAGAACTTCTTTTTCGCTGGGCCGACCTTCGCGCTTGATGAATCCGCCGGGGATGCGTCCGCCGGCATAGGTGTACTCGCGGTAATCGACCGTGAGGGGGAAAAAGTCGATGCCTTCTCGTGGGTCAGGAGACGCGACCGCGGTGGCCAAAACCACGGTTTCGCCCGTGGAGACCAGTGCAGCTCCGGAGGCCTGCTTGGCCATGCGACCGGTCTCAAAGACCAGACGCTTGCCACCAGCAAGCTCGACTGTCACTTCGTGTTTAGACATAGAGTCCTCGTTTCGTATTTTTCACTTGGGAAACTTTTGGTTGGGAAGAGCCGGAAATGCGGAAGATGTACGGATTCGCGGAAGCCGCAGAACGCGACTGCTCCGACGCAAAAATGCGCGGGCCGCGCAGAGACTTGTGCAGGTCGAGTGACGACTTCCCGCTCGCAAGCGACAGTTCTGCGCAGGCCCTGGCGGCATTTGCGATTAGCCAGGTACACCATGGCCCCAGGTTCTGAATAATGCGGGGCCGTGACCAAAATCCGGTCTGGGCGCTTCCGGTTCAACGTTTGCTTTCTGATTACTTGCGGATACCGAGTTTGCCGATTACGTCGCGGTAGCGATCGGAATCATGCGTCTTCAGGTAGTCCAGCAGGCGGCGGCGCTTGCTGACGAGCATCAATAGGCCACGCCGTGAAGCGTGATCCTTTTTGTGAGTCTTGAAGTGCTCGGTCAGTTCACCAATCCGCTCACTCAGAATCGCGATCTGGACTTCGGGGGATCCGGTGTCCTTCTCGTGGGTGCGGAAGCGTTCGATCAGGGTAGTTTTCTTAGCAGTCGCCAGCACGGCGGTATTACTCCTCTTGCGTTCTCAGTCCACTCTCAAGTGTCTAGATAGAGATTACCATGAATGACTTGCACGAGTAACCTCGCGCCCGCTATCCCCTCCGGAAACAAGCCCCGCGCAATCGAAGCAATGCCTGAAATACAGTGATATCAAGTTGTGGAGTTCCAACAAGTGCAACGAAAGACAACCCTCTACATCGATATTGACGACACCATCATTGCCCAGGTCCTGGCCGGTTCCGGATTCGATCTGCGCCCCTGCATCATGAGCCAGCTGACCGTCCTGGGCCGCATGTACGACTGCTGCTGGCTGACGTCGTGGCCGTATATTGAGCCCGTCGGGCGGGGTACAGGCGCGGCCGTTGCTACCCTGGTGCGTAATTTATACGGCGCTTCCATCAACGAGACATTCCGCTACGCCGATTGGGATCACGACCATCCCGACGGCAAGGCCGGCTTTGTGCTTAACGAGGGGGCGCCAGAAGATTGGTACTGGCTCGAAGATCCGATCCTGAAAGGCGAAGAAGACGCCCTCGTAGCGGCCGGCAAACTTGATCGCTATATTCCCGTTGAACCGACAGGTCCGTGGGGCTTCCTCGATGCCGTCAACGAGCTGTTCCGACGCACCGGAAAAACAGATGCTGATATCCGGAAGGCCGGTGGGCGCCCCGAGTGGTTCGACCGAGCCGCGTTGCTCCCAGTAGATGATTCGGATCGGTGAATTCACTCACGAACAGAAATACCTCCCGACGCTAACCGGCAACGTGGGATTGCCACCAGATGGCTTCTTCACGAGACGGATTACCGCTCATGGGGAAATTGCGTCCTCAGGAGCTAAAGCCCGGCAGTGCTGTGGGGTTATGTCGTACGACCAAAGTTGTGCTCTTTCAAAAAAACGCTCGAAGCGGGCGGGTGACGCTGCTCAGAAATAACCAAGTAGTCAAGACCATCTAGAAGTTGTCATTACTCAGTTAGAGCGTTGAAAGGCAACTGCAGGTCCCTCCACTTCGGTAGGGATGACAAGCATTGTTTTGCGATCTGCTGAAGAATGCGCTCTAGCAAAATGGAACGTATCTGACCGCAGCCACTCCTCACCCTTGCAGAACCGTCATAATTCTTATAATGCCATTTACGCTCTCCCATGCTGCTGCAGCTTTGCCGTTCCGGCGAACACGTCTCATCATGTCGGCCGTCGTTGTTGGCTCCTTTGCTCCCGATTTCGAGTACTTCTTTCCATTTGGACACCACAATAGATTCGGCCACACCATACCAGGCATTTTTGAACTGGATCTGCCCCTCAGTCTTTTCGTGCTCTGGCTGTTTTACCGATATGCCAGGGAGCCACTGGCCGCGTGCTTGCCCGACGGCGCTCGAAAAAGACTTGGTCATAACGCCCAGGACTCACCCGTGAATTCCCTTTCACGCATCGCAATGATTTTGTTGTCTGTTCTCGTAGGTATCGCTACACACATCCTCTGGGACGCGTTCACCCATCCGGGGACCTGGGTCTCCGACCATTTGCACTTCCTCAACACCACTGTTTCAATTCCGCAGCTCGGTCCTCGACCCTGGTACGGAATTTTGGAGTACTTCAGTTCCGCTTTCGGAATTATCGTCATCCTGATTTGGTACATTCACTGGTATCGGAGCACTCCACCCGACCATTCCATACAGGAACAATTGACAAGTGACAGAGTCGCCATGGCATGTTTGTTCCTTTTTGCCATCGTCTTTGCAGTCGTGCGCGCCGCAGTATCCGGCGTTCCGCACGGCGTTCGAGGATCCCAACGATTCATGACTGAGATGGCAACTACAGGAATAACCATTCTGTGGATCGAAATCGTGATTTACGGCATGGTCCGAAATCTCCGGCGCAGCACGGTCAAACGCGCTTGAAGAGATCTCGGCGCATAGATCATCCACGGTCGTGCGTCAACGCCCGACTTCACCACTCGCAGTTGTGTCATCAGCTTTGAAAGGGCACGATTTCAGTCGTGCCGAACCATCGCAAGGAAAACGGGCTTAGCCCCTGAGGGTCACTGCCCCGCATCGCGCCAATAATTCGCCCGTGCAATGATCCGCGCCCCATAATCCTCGACCGTGCGCACGCGAATTGTATGCAACCCCGGCGTCGGATCGGACGGACTAAATGTAATTAGATACCGGTTGCGAACATCTTTCGCCGCCTCCATCACCTGCGCTTCAAAATGTCGATCGCCGGTAAAGGTGGTGTATTCTCCGCCGCTCATGATCGCGATCTGCTTCGACACATTCTTCTTGAACGCCTGCACCGCCATCACCAGCGTCGACACCATGTTCAGTGCCCGATCCTCGCCATTGTCCTTGATGTCGTGCGCTAGTTCCGCCTTGGACGGCGAATACGAGATGCTCAGCACCAGCACATCCGACCGGCCGATTTTGCTGACGAGTTGCGCGGGCTTGGTGTGTTTGCTTCCGTGGTCGCGTTCTTCGCTGATCAGCAGCAGCACCCGCCTATACTCCTTCGGCTGATCCTCCAGTAGATCCACTCCATAGCTGATGGTGTCCAGAATCGCCGCGCCGCCATCGCCCGGCTCAAGCTGTTGCAGGCTCTGCGCCAGCTGCTCTTCTGAATGCGTGTAGTCCTGCATCAGTCGCGGCTTCGATCCAAATCCCACCAGCGCTGCCTGGCTGCGCGGATCCGAGAGGAACACATCCAGCAGCGGTCCTAACTTCTCCAGCTTCTGAAATTCAAGCGCTCCCGCTCTTCCCTCTTCCATCGCTACAACGAGGGCCACCGGTGCAGTGTCCAGCTCCTCCTGCACGTGAATTTTCTGCGGTACGCCGTTGTCTTCGACCACAAAGTCCGATTGCTTCAGCCCGTAGACGATCCCGCCCCCATGAGGCTTCTCCACCAGCGTCGGCACCAGCACCTCGTTGGTTGTTACTCGTATTGTCGGCGAATCTGCATGCGATCCCGGCATCGGCTTCGGCGGCTCAATCGGCGGAAGTTGCTGCGCCTGCAAAATCCCCACGAACAACAAACCACCCGAAACAAGGAGCTTCACAAAACAAATCAATCCGAACCTCATCCTCTGCATGAATTCCCAGACTCGATCATAAAGTGGAGACTAAAGCCAGGTGTGCCCCATTCATGCGGTGTCCTTTTGCCGCATAAGTGGGATACCCCAAATTTTCCCCAGCAGTGAGATTTTCAAGGTCGCAGCCTGGGTATAAATGCAGTTTCCGGAATTCGCTACGTCGCCGCCATCTCAGCCGGGTGCCCCATCCTTGTGTAGTAAGGAAAATCACGAACCGGGACAGGCTGACAATTCGTTCATCGCCTGGCTGCCTTATCAATTGAATCGCGTAACGCAAAAAACGCCGGCGTTGGCCTCAACTCATCATCAAATGGCAGCGGTCTCTGCCGCGCGCCATCCGGCCTCAGCGCCCAGGCGCTCTTTGTCTCGTTCAGCCACGTGTGCGCGTCCGTGATCCCCCAAGTCAGCACAGCCTTTACGTTGGGCTCTCTCAGCATCAACGCCGGATAATCGCGATATACACGCGCCACCGCCGCATCCTGCTCAGCATTGCCGCCCGCTATCTTCCGTGTATTCACATCTAGCTCGGTGATGTAGACCTCGAGGCCCATCTTCCCCACTTCGCGGACGAACTCCACCAGCCCCGCGCCCGGCTGCGCTCCATCCGCCGGCAAATGGCTTTGTACGCCCACAGCATGGAGCGGCACGCCCTTCTCCTTGAGCCGCTTCACCAGCGCCAGCACCAAGTCCCGCTTCTTCGTCTCGTCGGGTGTATCGAGTTCAATGCCATAGTCGTTGTAGGTGAGCTTCGCCGTCGGATCGGACGCGGCGGCGGTGCGAAACGCCAGCTCGAGGTAATCCGGCCCGATCAGTTCGAACCATAGCGACTTGCGTAGCCCGTCCGCTTGCCCATCCTTGGGGTCGATGGCCTCGTTCACAACGTCCCAGCTGTGCAGTTGTCCACGAAAATGTCCGGCCACGGTCTGAATGTGCTGTGTCAGCAGTTGGCGCGCATTCTCCTTCGTCGCGGTCGTCTTCAGCCAAGCAGGATTTCCCTCGTGCCAGCACAGGTTGTGCCCGCGCACGCGCTGGTCTGCGAGGGTTGCGAAGCGCATCAGCTTGTCTGCCTGGGTAAAGTCGAAGACTCCCGGCGATGGCCGCAGCGCGCCCCACTTCATCGCATTTTCAGCGACCAAAATATTCGCCTGATTCTTGATTAGCAGCGTATAGCCGCTGGTTGTATTGCCCGCCGCCAGCCCGTCCAAATCCAGCAGTTGCGGAACCACCGCCGCTCCATACAGCAACCCTCGCGCGTCCGCGTGCGCCCGCAAGGAATTGGCTCCCATCACATCCGCCACTGCCTCACCGCCCGTATTTTGCTCTCCACCCATCCAGCCCGGCATCGCTACCGCCGCACCCGCCGCCATCGCCACCCTCCCAAAATCCCGTCTCGTCCACTGCGCGTTGCTCCTTGTGTCAGTCACGCTTTCCTCATCTCCATAGAACTCGAAATCCAACAGCGCCTTTGAAAAGGCTCCCCGCTTTGAAAGAACGCGACTCGGGAGCCGACGTAAGGGTCGCGTCCGGTATCCAACGTCGCCAGGGGTGTCATTCTGATCGCCACACGCCTGAGCCGCATCTCGCGAGGGCGCGAAGGGGATAGCGGCGCGAAGGATCTGCTTTTGCATTTCCACTTGCGGACTTAGGTGCCCTACAAAGCGACATCACTGCGCTGTCGATCCAGTCCCCGTCACGGCTTGCGCCGCGCCTCGCTCTCCAGCCGTCCCGCCCAGAACAGAAAACTCAGCAACTCCCACTTCGACTCCCACATAAAACCGAACACGTCGCGTGCTCTCAGCGTCTCGGCTGGCTTGCCGGAATAAGTTTCCACCCGCCAGCGAAGAAACTCACTCCGCCACGGCGCAAAACGATGCCCCCGCGTCGCATTCCACAGAAACCGTAACGCCCCAAACAAGGTTGAAATCCTCTCTCCGAGTGTAAACCGCGCGCACAGACCGACGCCGCAAGCAACTCGCGACCCGCCGACATTCTCCAACGCGCGAGCTACCGAAGCATCGCACGCATTTCTCAGTGGATACCGAAAAGGACGGGAACAATGGGATCAGCGCGACCACAAAAAAGACTGGGCAGGGTGCTCTCAGCTCAAATCCGCGCCCGGGGGATTAGCCTTGAAGCTTATCGAATAGACTTCCTGAACCAAGCTGGGATATCACCGATTCGAGCGCCGTCTCCTGTGTCTTTGATAACGACAGCTGCGTGGCCACCGTAGCAAGATCAGCCTGCATCAGGTTTGTTTGCGCAGCCGAAAGCTGTGTTTGCTGAGCAGGGCGACTGCGATCTCGATAAGCATGGTAGCGGCGAGAACGGGAGCGGCCAGCTCGACCGCAGCGAGGAAGATGCCGCCCGCAGCCTGGACAATAGCCCGAGCGGTGAGAGGTGCGAGTGTGTAAGCACCGAGTGGTACTGCACGAAAACTGCGCACGAGCGAAGCCAACACGATACGATCGAGCCCCGCGGTGATCATCACTAGAGTTCCCATGAGTTGAAATAGGTCACCCATGAGCGGCGTCTGGATCGTCGATGTGGGATCGAGCAGGTTCACCATGGAGAAGCTGAACTGCACGCCGGCGATCTGTCCGGCGAAAAGCAGCATTTCGTTCAGGAGCGATAGCACGATACCGTAAACGAGCCCTACGGCTACCTCGCCAAGCAGCGCGGGAAGAGTGATTTCGGCGCGTGCGTCCGGCAGCGCGGAGACCAGCGGAGCCAGCAGGAATGCGACAGCCGCGACCAAAACCACCTTGGTCCGCGCAGGAAGCGCCGTAGATGAAAAGAAAGGTGCGAAGACGACGATTCCGCTCACACGGACCAGCGTGAGGACCATCGCACTCAAAAAGCTCGTCCATGCGTCCATCCGTCGCCTCTTGAACTCTACGGTTGCTCTGCCTAGCCGAGGTATCGGTGCAAGTCAGACATCAGGAAGATTGTGTAGGCCGTCAGTCGACCGAGAAACCAGGGCATACCGACCAACAGAATGAGCGCCACTACGCCAAGTCTCGGAACTGATGTCAGTGACTGCTCCTGAAGACTGGTCAGTGTTTGGAACAGCGTGAGCAAAAAGCCGAGCACAACGGCTGCCACCAAGATGGGCGCGCTCAAGATCATGGCTTCCTTCATCAACTGGCGAAGCAATTCGGCAACGAGATCGGGAGTCATGAGTTTCCTCTCAGAAGCTCTTCAAGAGCGATTGAGCGAGCAGGTTCCAACCGTCAACCATGACAAACAACAGAATCTTAAGTGGCGTGGAAACGACGACAGGTGGTAACTGAAACATGCCGATAGAAGTGGTGATAGCGGCGGTAACAATGTCTACAAGGAGGAAGGGCAGAAAAAGGACTGCACCGATGGCGAAGCCCGCTTTGAGTTCAGAGAGGATGTATGCCGGCACTACAACCCGCATGGGCAAGTCGTCGGGCGAATTCGGCCGCGGCAACTGGCCGGCAGCGGTGAAGAGAGCGAGATCTTTTTCACGCGCATAATGCAGCAGGAAATGTTTGATGGGCTGCGACCCGCGATCGATGGCATCCCAGCCGGTAATCACCCCCGCACGGTATGGCTCAACCGCCTGCTGGTCAACCTGGGCCAGCACCGGCGTCATCAGAAACCAGGTCATCATCAAGCCAAGGCCGAGCAGCGTTGGGTTCGAAGGAGCCGTTTGCGTGCCGAGCGCCTGGCGCAGGAAGTGAAAGACCACCATCAGGCGCACCAGGGGGGTCATGCACATCAGAATCGCCGGAAGCAGAGTTATCAGCGTCAGCGCGAACAGAATTGTCCACGGCGTTGAATCGGAGGGGTGCAGCCGCCCACTCAGGTCGGGCAGAAGTGGCGTTGCCGCGGGAGCTGCCGAATGCGCCGCGAGCAGGAGATTCATCATTCGCTCGCCGCTTCCAAGTCAGTCTTGCCGCGCCGATTTGCTGCAGGACGCGCAGCAGCAGGCTTCAAAGGGTAAAAGCTCGCTGCGCCGTCGGGCGATGTGGCCACGAGCAATCGCTGCCCGTCCGCTTCGATAAGAGACACAATCTGTCGAGGCGCTAGACTGATCCTTTCCACCAGGGCGAGTCGCGGCTGTTTCAGCGAGCGACGGCGGAAACGGTCAAGCAGCCAGCCTCTGAAGCTCTGCTGCTCCTGCAAATTCTTGACTGGAACCGCACCGCCGCGGCCAACAGCCGAACTCAATGCACTGGCGAAGACGCCCAATCTCTTTCTCCTCAAACCAGCCGGGTAATGCGAACCGCTAGCTTTTGATCGATGACTTCGAACTCTGCCCATGCCAGCTGGGCGCCTCGTGCGGCCAGGGGCATGTCTTCCCCCTGCTCCCACTGGGACGGAATGACTGATCCGACTCCCAAAGCAAGTAAATTGCGAACTCTGAACTTCCTGATCGGAACGGCAACGTCAACTTCGACAGGCAGCCGGGAGACGAGTTGATTAATATACAGAGCTCCCTCCCCACCTAAGACTGCTGGAGATTGCACCAGCGCTGCTTCGGCTGACAGCTGAGAAGCCGTTGGACCGGAGGCAGGCGTTTGTGGAGCGATCTGTGATTGTGCCGCCATCTGCCCGACATTCAGTGCACTGGAAAGACCAGAGAGTAGGGAGAATTCTTAGAATGGACTCATACTTGCGCACGATCGAAGTTTCCGGCCCTCCCCTTGCCTTGGCATGAAGTGCATGGTCGCATCGCTGCTACACTAGAAACTGAAGATTGCCTGAGAGTTGTGCGAACGACGGCTAATGCTTGAGGTCAACGAGATGCCCCAAAAGAATGAAAATAAGAGTATTACTGGAACTGGTCTGCGCCTGAAGGTGGGCCTCGCCGAGATGTTGAAAGGCGGGGTCATCATGGATGTGATGAATGTGGAGCAAGCCCTCATCGCGGAAGAAGCTGGAGCAGTTTCGGTGATGGCATTGGAGCGGGTTCCAGCAATGATTCGTGCTGAGGGCGGTGTAGCGCGCATGGCGAAACCCGGGCTGATCAAGCAGATCATCAAGGCGGTTTCCATTCCGGTGATGGCCAAGGCCCGCATCGGACACTTTGCCGAGGCACAGATTCTGCAGGAGATCGGGGTCGATTTCATTGATGAGAGCGAAGTTCTGACTCCAGCGGACGAGGCGCACCATATTGATAAGCACGCCTTCACAACGCCGTTTGTTTGCGGCGCGCGGAATCTGGGCGAGGCCCTGCGCCGGATTGCTGAGGGTGCTTCCATGATTCGTACCAAAGGCGAGGCTGGCACCGGCGACGTGGTTCACGCGGTTCAACACATGCGCCAAATTGTGAAAGAGATGAAGGCCTTGACGGTTCTGAGCGAACAGGAGCTCTATGCCGCTGCGAAGGAGCATCAGGCGCCTTATGAACTCATTCGCATGGTGGCGCAGGCAGGCAAGCTTCCTGTCCCAAACTTCTCGGCGGGGGGGATCGCGACTCCGGCGGATGCAGCATTAATGATGCAGCTTGGCGCCGAGGCGATTTTTGTCGGTTCTGGGATCTTCATGAAGGAGCGCGCAACTCCGCTCGACGTGGAGAACAACCCGCGAGAGCGCGAAGAGGCGGTGTCGCGGGCCAAGGCTATCGTGATCGCCACTACCCATTACAACGATCCGAAGATCCTTGCCGAAGTAAGCGAACAGGTCACTGGCACCATGAAGGGGCTTGCTGCCGCGGCTATCGAGGAGTCTCAGTTGTTACAGACGCGCGGCTGGTAAGCTGTGCGGGAAGACCGATTGTTACGAGCCAAAAGCCGGGAGTGCACGCCACTTCCGGCTTTTGGCCATTGAATTGAAAGCATTTCGGACGCTGATATGGCCTGAAGAGCTATATCTCTTTCATAATGAGAAGTGCAAGGTCATGGAGATCGAAGATTGAACGCGGAAATCAAGCGGCCGCGGATTGGCGTCCTGGCGATTCAAGGCGACTACGCGGCGCATGCCGAAGCGCTGTTGGAAGCTGGGGCTACGCCGGTCGAAGTCCGGAAACGCGAGGAATTGTCTGACCTGGATGGGCTGATTTTGCCAGGGGGAGAATCGACCACGATCTTGAAGTTCCTCGAGCGCGGCCATCTTTTCGACGAATTGAAGCAGTTCTGCTCGACACGGCCGGTGTTTGGAACCTGTGCGGGTGCGATTTTGCTGGCACGCGAGGTGCGCAACCCGGCGCAGCGAAGCCTGGGCGTGCTGGATGCCGTAGTGGAACGCAACGCGTACGGGCGTCAGATTGATTCTTCCATCCTCTTCTCGGATTCGAAACTACCGGGCGACAAGCTGGAAATGGTATTCATCCGCGCGCCTCGTATCGTGGAGACCGGACCAGACGTCGAAGTGCTGGCACGACGGGATGGAAGAGCGACACTGGTGCGCCAGGGCAAGTTGATGGCAGCTACTTTCCATCCGGAACTGACGGCGGACCGGCGTGTTCACAAGGCATTTGTCGATCTGGTGAATGCCCATCGCGCGTCGCAGGGCGGTCTTGCATCCCAGTGAAATGGAATTGAAGAAAAAGGCCATCCTGATCGGGAATGGCTGCGTCCAACGGAAAGTGGTGTAGTCTGATTTGCACAGAGGCTTATAAATGCCCGCTACCTTTACGCATTCCCCTGCGGAAACGGAACGGAAAGAGCCGGGAATTGGCGGCAAACCTCCTGTTGACCGACGGCCCACCGGTGGCGGTGGCGGCGGGGGCGACGACGATCGGCAACACGAACGCCGGGGTCCTCGCGAGTTGCTGCACAAGATTCGCTTTTCTGTCTTCTCCATCCTCGCGGCGGACATGATGTTCTTCGCCATCCTGGTCGCGCTGTTTTTTGCGCGCCAGGCAGGCACGCACATGGACCCTCGAAGCCATGAGCAGATCGGCGACTGGCATCCGGTACTTTTGCCTCCCATCCTTTTCCTGAATACAGCGCTGTTACTACTGAGCAGCCTGACCATGGAGACTGCGCGGCGAAATATCTTTCGCGAGATCGACGTTTTGGAGGAGTGGCTGGGTCTGGGTCATCCTGCGCTGCAGCGGACTCTGCCGTGGGTTGCAGCAACGCTCGGCCTCGGAAGCCTCTTTCTGGCCGGGCAGTGGATGGCATGGCGCCAACTGACCGCCCAGGGCTTCGCGTTCGATCATTGGTCGACGCCGGCAAGCTATTTCTTCTACATCATTACGGGATTGCATGCGGCCCACCTAATCGTCGGAATCGTCGCGCTGGCAGTTTGCCTCGGCATTATTCGCAGGTTCAAGCGGGTGGAGCTCCGCCAGATTGCGGTAGACGCGACCGCCTGGTATTGGCACGCGATGGGCTTGGCGTGGCTGGTTCTTTTCGCCGTTCTGGTGATCGGCCAATAGGGATGAAGTCGCTGCGTTCGAAGGTTTACGCAAGCGACGCTAGACGCGGTGAACCGATCTGTTGACTGGCAGCATTGTTGCAGAGGCTGTTTGTGATGCTTCGAACAATATGCAACCGTACGGTTGCTCTTACAAGAAATTGTTTTCCAGTAAATTCCTCAGTCGCAACGACTTACCGCCTTCTCCAGCGCAAACAGGCGTGGCAAGTACACCGACATCGTTCTTGTGTGCAAAGGCTCCGTAGGTCGCGACGATTACGTTCGTGCCAAATTAGGCTTACTCTTCTGCGTCCTGTACATCAAGACGCCGAATCGCCGCTTCAATCAATAAATCGGCAAGACTGCACGAGTATTAGCACTAGCTTCCCCAGACGCTATTGGGTATCAGGCGTGACTGGGTGAACTTCGTCTGCAGTGCAGTGAAGATCTTCTCCAAGGTGGTGTAGCCAGAGTTGTTTGGTGCTATACAGGTTCCGTCACCGTGGCTCGAGTCGGAGTAAAAGTTGGGAGCATTGGTGGGTCCCGTGTAGCCGGTCGACATCTGGGCCATAGCTTGACACGGGTTTATGCTGGCATCAGAACTACAACCCTGGTTGGTTCCGGAGCCATGGGCGGTTGGCGAACCGAAGGCAATGGTATAGACGGTTGTGTTGGGCACGTTCTTGGTGACCCACTGTGCTGCGGTTACCTCTTGCGTGCACTGATCATACGAGGAGGGATAGGTCCCCTTGTTGACTCCACTGTCATTGAGTCCGGTGTAGCTGCCAGTGGGAGTGATCTTGCTCGTCCCGGTGGCGTTGCCATCACTCAGGATGACCAGAGCGTTCTTGGAGCCGGTGTTCGAGTAACCTTGGGCCGCCAAGGCAGCGCCAGCTTGGTAGATAGCACCTGGCAGATAGGTCCCGTCTCCTCCCGGAGTCTGCAAACCTGTGTTCCCTCCACTGTGCTTGCTGCCTCCACTGCAATTCGCGCCTGTGGCAATGCCCAAAGGGCTGTTGGCATTGATGGTGGCTCCGGTACCCGACTGGCCGTTAGTGAGGTAGTTAGAGCCGAAGTTGGTGACTTGATAGGTTGACCCGGTTGTGGGTGGCTTATACGTGGTCGTGCTGGTGGGGCTGGGTGTCGAATAGTAGGGGAGATTGCCCGGCGAGGTGGTGGGACAGGTTGTATCGTCACTGGTCTGACTCACGTTCAGGTTGGGGAACACGAACAGGCTGACGGTATCGAACTGCGTGGAGGCACAGTTCGACGGCGTGGTGCAGGGCTTTAGCTTCAGCAATAGCTGCTGGGCCCCGGCAAGGGCACAACCCTCTTGAGTGGGGTTGGCGATACCGCTGCATTCCGTATCGGAATCAGGGTTACCCATGGAGGCGGTCGTATCAATGAGAAGAGCAATGTTGTACTGGGCGTTCTGCGCCCCCTGCATCACCGCCGTGGAGGTCGTCGTCATCTGGACGTTCTGGGCGGCTTTGAAGCCGAAGGCTCCCAGCACCTTGATGAAGTAGGTCGGTACAGTAACCGACTGGCTCACCTGAATGATATTGTCGCCCGTGGGAGAACCGGCACACATGGTGGAAGACACCATGGGGTTGGTCTCATTGCAGGACAGGTTTACCACCGCAGGGGTTGGGTTGGGCAGGTTCGGATTGACGTTGGATCCGCTGGCGCTGTAGTTGGATGCCGCAGCCTTGACGGAGGCAACCGAACTGGTTGTCTGCGCCATCTCTCGCGCCCCCGCCAAAGCCGCAGCGTCCGTAGACAGCTGCAGCTCACGATAGCAGATATAGGCGTGGCCTACATCTATGCATAGTCCTCCCGCACCCGCAAACAGAACAATCAGCAATGCCGCCCAAGGCAGCACTTGTCCGCTTTCGTCCTTGATAGCCCTCACTGCACTACCTCCTGAATAGACTCGGTGATGGTACAGCCGGAGTACTTGACGCCATATATGGATAAGGAACACGGATAGGAGGCGTCGATCTCCACGTTGCCCCCGGATGCCAAGTTCGTATTCACTACGGTGGAATCGGTGGCCGATCCCGGACACGACGCGCTGTTGTAGGGCACCGCCGACCCGCCAACAGGAGTCAGGGTGTACTTGACGGTGAATGAGGAAGGTTTCAGCAACGGTGCGGCTGCATAGAGGGCATTGGAGGCGGTCTGACAGGGATTGGTATCCCCTGCGTCTGTGGCAATGGCCCTACCGGCCACATTCAGTGCCTCAGTCATCGTTAGCTTCTGATTGAGAGCGACAGAAAATGTGAAGATCCCCGTCAGAATAAGTAACAGGATAGGCAGCACAAGAGCCATTTCGACCAGTGCTGACCCTTCCTCGAGTTCTTCCGGTGCGTTCATAATCCGGCCTTTCTGAGCAAAAGAAAATGCAGACCGGGATGGTCTGCAGTGGAGTATGGCGAAGTCCTTGTCGAGACTTCTACCTGGACTTACGAATGATTGCAAAACTGAAAACGGTAACTTTATTGGCCAATTACCGCGTCTCTCTAACTTCCAGTGACCTGGAATCATCGAACGGTGAGACTGCAACTAACTTAACGATTCTGAATCCGACCATTCTTCCACTAACGAGGACGATTCTGAAGCAATCAATCGTACCTTGCGGTTGAATAGTAGTTAGTTACCATTCCCAAGAGAAGAAGCAGACCAATGCAGCGTTGGACGAGATGTGAGTTTGATCACAGCAGCGTAATCCGAGTTCGAAAGTGTGCGATCGCGCGGTGTAGTGCACCTAGCCGAAAACTTCGGTGCTCCGCAGACTGCACACGGTCGTGTATGCAAGATGCCGTTCGTGACCAACTTCTCAAAGCGCGTTTGAAACCCCCGGTATCGCAGGGCATTAAAGTGCACCGAGTCTGCCTTGACATTTCAATTCACGACACGCCTCAAAGGCGTTTCGGGAGGATTGCCATCAGACTCCATCGTCAACTGCGAATCCGTCTTCAACCAATCCGACAAAGCCCATCGTTATTTCGCCCGCCATCGCGAATGCATTGCGGCTCAAAGCATATGCACCGGCGTACCCAAAAGATCTGAAGTTGAAGCGCATTGGTGGAAACGTGGAACTGATGGCCATCATCGGTGAAGAAGGCAAAATCGTCAGTCTTTCGCCGATCAGTTCGCCTAATGATGAGTTGATGAGTGCTGCCACTGCTGCGGTTCAGAAATGGTTATACAAGCCTTATCTTCTGAACGGCCAGCCTGTCGAAATCCAGACCAAGATCACAGTAATCTTTCAAACCCCGTAGATCATTAGTGCACGTTTTCAGCTCTTACGCGGAAGTTCCAGTCGAGTCGCGGACAACCCGGAAGTTGTGTTTTCGTTAACGGTTCGTTGCCCGCTTGCGGGCGACGAATCCCGCGATCGCTCCGGCGAGGACTGAAACAGCTAGAATCGGTACGAATGTGAGCGAGCTCTCGAGTCTGGGCAACGCAAATGTGCAGAGGGCGATAAATACAACGACCGTGACAATCGTCGCAACTAACCAGCCAACCGTTTTGATGTTTTCGCGCATGAAGCCGGCCCGTCCTCAGCCAATCTGAATTTTCTCAAATCCCCATCGCGAGTGGGTCGTGCTTTCCAGGGTCTCAACAACGAGACCCTGTGGCACCCGGCAACCGGCAACTGTCAAGGGCAGGCGACATTTCCGCCGCGTTTAACGCAACACCGGAGTTAGTTTAGAGAGACCGAAAGGGAGAAACGTGAGTACGAACCGAATCGAAGATTCGATTTGTGGAGTTTGGCGGAGACTACTTCCGGCCACTGCATTGCTTGCTCTTCTTGCCGGCTGCGCCAACAAGCAGAGCACGACGGCATCTGCTCCACCCGTCCGGGCGCCCGTGCCACATGTCGCCCATTACGCGACCAGGTTCACGCAGGCTGAAGATCCGATCTCGGAAGGCGGCCGTTGGGTCGGCGGCAAGACCGTTGGCCTGGATTGGGGCAACGTCTCGACGACTCCCGGGTATGCGATTGGTGTAGCCGGGCCCAGGAGTTTTGCGGATTCGGTGGCGCTGCTTTCCGGCGACTGGCCGATAAACCAGAGTGTGGAAACAACGGTAGACAGACGCAAGGTGTCGCACTATCCCGAGGTTTCTCTTCGGCTGCGATCGTCCCTGGCCAAGCACAACTGCGACGGGTACGAAATCTCGTTCTCACTCAAAGACGAGGACGCGGCCTACCTGATCATTGTGCGCTGGAATGGGCCACTCGCCGACTTCACCTATCTTGTAAACGCGCATGGAAATCAATATGCAGTCAAGACTGGCGACGTGGTAAAGGCGACCATAATCGGCAATGAGATAAAGGCGTACAAGAACGGCGCGCTTATGGGAACTGCCAGGGACAATAAGTACATCCATGGCGCCCCGGGCTTCGGATTCAACGAGGGGGAAAACGGCGACTACGGCATCAGCAGCCTGAGCGCGACCGCTACCGATGCCGCGACATTCTGAGGGACTGTCGATCGCGGCACGTCATGCTGCGCTTCCAATTGGGCAATACTTACTTAGCGCTGGGGTGGTTCGTGCTTTCCCAGGTCTCAAAAGCGAGACCTGGGGCACCCGGCAAGGAAGAGGTGGACCGCTGCCTTCTTTATGGGATGTATATTCCGGTCTTATCTGGTTCGGCGGTCAGGGTGAATTCGTCCTTCTTTTCGACGCTGAGAGTAGCGGCATCAGGATCTTTCACTTTCCACATAATGGCGTGAAGCTGCCCGTTGCCGTAATCCAGCGTGAGGTAGTGGTAAACCGGAAAAGCGGTGTCCCGGTAAAGATCCTCAGATCCGCGAAAGAGTAATGGATAAGGCTCTGCTCCGCCGCCGCCGGAGGTGACGTACTCCACCCCGTTGCGCTCGAAGCGCTCATAGTTGTGGATGTGACCACTGAAGACAATTACCTTGGCATGCATTTTATGAAGATGGATCTCAAGAAGGTGCCGGAGCGTGAGCGCCTCCTTGGAAGGAAGGTTGGTAAACAGCTTTGACTGTTCATCGACGACCCATGGCGTGTGATAGAGAATGAACAGAAAATCCACCTGTTTGGGCAAGTGATCGAGCTGTGCGGCAAACCAGGTGGCCTGGGTGCTTGTACCTCCTGATGGAGAAGTCATATCGAGTGAGATGACTTCCACACTGCCCATCAGCACCGAGTAGTAACGATGGCCCTGGATCCCGGGGAAATTCCGAAGATAATTCGCAATCCCATTTTCGTTGCCGCCGCGGACCTCGTGATTTCCAATTGTGGGCAGTTGCAGTATGTGGTTTTTGCGCCAGAGTGCGGTCTCATCCTGAAAGACCTGCCAGTCCGCATCACTCGCCCCGACGTAAGGCATGTCGCCGGTAAGCAACAGAACTTCGGGGTTCTCTTCAGCGACGCGCGCGGCCAGCCATTTGCGGACCCGGGGGTTTGTCCCAATTTTTACCGAGGGATCGGTAAATCGCATATCGCCGTAACCCACCATGCGCATGGGGGAGGAGCCCGGATGATACTTGGAAATGGTGAATGTGGGGTTTATATCGATTTGCTGTGGTGATTGGGCTGCCGCGGCGAGAAGGAACCCGCACGCGAAAACGGAAGGAATGAATATCCGCGCACGCCGCCTCAGGGTTTCACGAAGTGGTAGATGCACGGACTCAGGCTACCATCGGGCACTGCGAGAGCCAAAATCGGCGATATAGCGAGTTGCCGAGATTGAATCCCGACGAGTGCACCTTTACTCAACTCGAGAACGGGAAAGTTAGTGGGGTATTTTCCCCCTTTGAAACAATGTGACACATCTCACAGCCGCTCAAAATACGCGACAGGTATACAAATTCAAGGGAGAAGAGTGATTTCGCTCCCGAGCAGTGACGTGTGCCGCTGCCGGTTAAACCGGAAGCGAATGGTCACGTCCCTGGCTGATTCAATTCGAACTGCAGTTTTGACTGCTTCCTGATCGCCTTGACGGGATGAGGTTTGGAACCTAAGCTCAAACCAGCGGCCTGTCGCAGTGGGCTCTTTTCTGCCCAATGGGAATGCCGCACATTTTGCGGACCATTGTAGACAGGGTGCACATGATTCCCTACCACTGGCAATATCTTCCACTGTTGATGCAAATCCTTTTTGCCATTGGACTTGCGGCAATGATGGTGCTCGCATCCTGGTTCGTCGGCCATCATCGCAATCTTCCCGTAAAGCTCGCTGCTTACGAGTGCGGCATTGAATCGGTTGGCGATGCCCGCGCGCGCTTCAGTGTCCGGTTCTACATGGTTGCAATGCTGTTCATCCTGTTCGATGTGGAGGCGGTTTTCATGATGCCCTGGGCTGTGATCTACCGTCAGCTCCCGCATATCACCGGACAAAGGCTTTTTGGTTTCTGGGAGATGATTGTCTATCTCGGATTCATTGCGGTGGGACTGTACTACATCGTGCGCAAGGGCATTCTGAACTGGAGCACGGACAAGGCGGATCTCTAGGAATGGCAGACGCTCCAAAAGAAACTCTCGCCGGACGGCAAGCTGTGCTCGAAGCACTGCCGGATCACCCGGCAGTGAAGGCGATTCTCGCCTGGAACGCTGATGCCTTCACCGACGCCCTCTTCGATCGCGGCGAACTCACGCTGACGGTGACTCCTGAATCAATCTGCGGCGCCGTTGCAGCGGTGAAAGATGCGGGATACAACGCCTTTGAAGATATGACGGCGGTGGACTGGCTGCCTTCCGAACCGCGGTTTCAGCTGAGCTACCACATTCTTTCGCACCAATATAAGGAAAGAGTCCGTCTGAAGACGTGGGTGAACAGCTCCGATCCCGCGATTGAATCGATCACCTCAGTATGGCCGGGGGCTAACTATTACGAGCGAGAGGTCTTCGATTTGTTCGGAATCCGCTTCGAAGGGCACCCAAATCTGCGCCGCATCCTGATGCCGGAAGACTGGGTGGGTTACCCGCTACGCAAGGATTATCCGGTGGAGGGCTACCGCTGATGCTGGATGTAGGAACCCCGATTCTGCAGGCTCCTCCCGCCGAGGGCGCACGCGACCAGCACATGGTGCTAAACATGGGCCCGCAGCATCCGTCCACGCACGGTGTATTGCGCCTGGTCCTTGAGATCGACGGCGAAATTATCGTTCGCCTGTACCCGGAAATTGGCTATCTGCATACCGGCATCGAAAAAACCTGCGAGGCGAAGTTTTATCAACAGGTTGTCCCGCTGACGGATCGCGTGGACTATCTCGGCCCCATGGCCAACAATCTCTGCTACTGCCTGGCGGTCGAAAAACTGCTGCAACTGGAGATCCCCGAGCGAGCCGTGTGGATTCGCGTGCTGCTGACGGAACTGACGCGTTTGAATTCGCACCTGATCTGGCTTGGCACGCACGCCATGGATATTGGTGCGCTCACCGTTTTTCTCTATACCTTCAGGGAACGTGAAGACATTCTGCGCATTTTTGAGGCGGTGGCCGGTCAGAGAATGATGACCAGCTACTTCCGCGTCGGTGGGTTGGCAATGGAGCCGCCGCTGGATCTGTTTGATCGCATCCAGGCATTCATCAAGACGTTCCCGGAAAAGATTGATGAGTATTCGAATCTGTTGACTGGAAATCCAATCTTTCGCAACCGGTTGATGGATGTTGGACACCTCTCTGCGAAAGACGCGATTGCCCTGGCCGTGACGGGGCCGACAATGCGCGCTTCCGGCATTGATTTCGATCTACGGCGCGATATGCCGTATTCGAGCTACGAGAAGTTTCAGTTCAAAGTGCCGGTCTCAAACCGGTGCGACTGCTGGGGACGGTACGAAGTTCGTTTGCTGGAGATGCGCGAGAGCATCGGCATCATTCAGCAGGCGCTGGACGGAATGCCGGGCGGTCCGGTGAAGGCCGATGCGCCGAAGATCGTTCTACCCGATCGCGAAAAGATGAAGACGCAGATGGAAGCGCTTATCCATCACTTCAAGATCGTGACCGAAGGCTTCAACGTTCCGGCGGGCGAGGTTTATCAGGGCATTGAATCGGGCCACGGGCAGATGGGTTATTACGTGGTGTCGGATGGCACCGCAAAACCGTATCGCGTGCACATGCGGTATCCGGGGTTCGCAAGCCTGCAGGCGCTCGAAACAATGTGCAAGGGCCGAATGCTGGCGGACGTGGTTGCGGTGATCGGATCGATTGACATTGTGCTGGGGGAGATCGACCGCTGATGCCGGAGACGGCTCAGTTGTATATGGAGCTTTGGGTATCGCTTGCTTCCCTGCTCCGCAGCTATACAGCGGTGCACGGGCTGAATGGGGATCGGCAGGCGACGGTTGAGTTGGGGGAAGAAAAAATTACAGTGCGTCATGGAGACGCGTGGCTCGATTTGAAGCGAAACGGCGCGCAAGTGATGTGGAAGCGCGATGACGGACAGGGCGGGATGCTGAAATTTACGGAGGCGGGGCGATTGCGCAGCGCGTCTGGTGAGGAAGAAATGGATATTGCGGCTGAGGCCTGGGCGCGGGAGCTGATGCGATGAGTCCGGAGACGATGAGCATCTTTCCGCCCAAAGTGGCGGCCCGTTTCGATGCGTTGGTGGAGAAGTACCCCGTGCGGCGCTCGGCGCTGGTGCCGATGTTGCTTTACGCGCAGGACGCGATCGGGTATTTGTCAGACGCTGTGATTTCCGAGGTAGCGTCGCGGATCGGTATCACCGAACTGGATGTCCGCAATGTCGCCACCTACTACTCGATGCTGCGCTTCAAGCCTGCAGGAAAATTCAACGTGCAGGTCTGCACCAACATCAGTTGCATGCTGCGCGGCGCGTACGACGTGTACGAGCGCTTCCAGGAAGAACTCGGCATCGGGCACAAAGGCGTGACCGCGGACGGTATCTTTTCGCTCGAAGAAGTTGAATGTATCGGTGCCTGCTGCTGGGCCCCGGCGATACAGGTGAATTATGACTTCCACGACGATCTGACGCCGGATGGCGTATCCGAAATTCTGGACCGGTATCGAAACAAAGTCCGAGACAAGGAAAACAATGCCTAGACTGGTTTCGCATCCCGATGAAGTGAAGGTCGTGTCGAAACGCTTTGGTCAAGGCGCGGCGAATATCGACAAGTACATTGAACTCGGCGGCTACGAAGCTGTCCGGAAATGCCTGGCGCAAGGGCCCGAGTGGACGATCGAGGAGATGAAGGCCTCGAACCTTCGCGGTCGCGGCGGCGCGGGTTTTCCAACAGGGATGAAGTGGTCGTTTGTGCCGAAGCAATCCCCCAAGCCGAAGTATGTTCTGGTGAATGGCGACGAGAGCGAGCCTGGCACCTGCAAGGATCACCTGATTTTCCTGCACGATCCTCACGCTGTTATTGAAGGAACCATCATCGCCGGGTTGGCGATCGGCTCCAAGATGGGCTTCATCTATCTGCGCGGCGAGTATCGATACCTGCTCGAGATCATGGAGAAGGCAGTCGCGGACGCCTACGCCAAAGGTTTCCTCGGCAAGAACATCTTCGGATCCGACGTCGAGTTTCAGATCATTACGCAGAGCGGCGCCGGCGCATACGAAGTGGGCGAAGAGTCGGCGCTGATGGAGTCACTCGAAGGAAAGCGCGGCGTTCCAAGAATCAAGCCTCCGTTTCCCGCCGTTGTCGGACTGTATGGCGGCCCTACCGTCATTAACAATGCCGAAACCATTGCAACGGTTCCGCATGTCATTACCATGGGCGGCGCAGCTTTTGCGGCCGTCGGGTCAGCCCGCAATGGCGGAACACGGCTGTTTAGCCTGAGCGGTCACATTGAGCGGCCCGGCGTGTACGAGCTGCCGATGGGCTACAACCTGAAGAAGATGATCTACGAAGTGGGCGGCGGCATTCGTGGTGGCCGCAAATTGAAGGCGGTTGTTCCCGGCGGTTCGTCGACTCCCGTGCTTCTGCCCGAAGAAATTGAGAACCTCGGGATGGACTTCGACCAGGTGGGCAAGGTGGGATCGATGCTGGGCTCTGGGGGTGTGGTTGTTATCGACGACCAGACCTGCATCGTCGAGTTTGCACTGCGAACGATCAGCTTCTATCAGCACGAGAGCTGCGGCTGGTGCATCCCCTGCCGCGAAGGAACGGATTGGCTGAAAAAGTCTTTGACGCGTTTCCATGCGGGATTTGGAACCGCGAAGGATATCGATAATATTCGCTATCTCGCCGAGAACATGATGGGCCGGACATTCTGCCCATTGGGTGACGCGGCGGCAATGCCGACACTTGGATTTGTGAAGAAGTTTCGCAAGGAATTTGAAGATCACCTGGACGGGAAGCCCTGTCCATTCGCCAAGCACACCGAAATGGCTGTGGTGTAACTGGGGACTGGGAAGACAGAAGATACGGATGCTCAAATGAGGGATCTAGACAAAATCGAAGCAATGATTCGCGATGGGAAACCTGTCCACATCGAGGCAATGGAGACATTTTTGCAGAGGAAAGCAGACGACGATGCTCGCCCCATTTCCGGGCGAAATGCCGTTGGCCACATGATGACAAGAGAAGATCGCTTAAAAGTTGCTGCCCGAATAGTAGAGCTGAGCAATCAAGTATTTTCGACGAAGGAGAATGTTGATTACATTGCTCTCAAAATTGGATCCGGTCCAAACAGTAACGCCGTTAGGGTGCGGGACAACCGGGTATCTTTCTTTATTCGATCAACGGAACTCCTAAACAAGGCGAGGGCCGAGGGATTCGAGCCAGAACCATTGAAATCGACAACAGCAGCGAATAAAGACAAGTTCCGTTTTCGGGGTTTGGGTTTGAGCGATATTGAGGTTCACGAGGCGCTCTTTAGGGAGATCGCGAAGGAATCGGTGGAAACAATCATGAACCGGAGACCAAAGCGGAAATAGACACTTATGGCAGACGTAACATTCACAGTCGATGGAAAGATGCTCACGGCTCCCGCCGGAACACTGCTGATTGAGGCTTGCCGCAAGGCGGGCATCGAGATTCCTGCATTCTGCTACTACCCCGGGCTAAGCCTGCAGGCCGCGTGCCGCATGTGCGTCGTGCGCCAGGAAAAGGTGCCAAAACTGCAGACAGCCTGTACGACGACGGTCGCCGAAGGTCAGGTATTTACGACCGAGTCACCCGAGATCTCGCAAGCGCGTAAAGCCACCATCGAATTGCTGCTCGGCAATCACCCGCTTGACTGCCCGGTATGCGATGCGGGCGGCGAGTGCGAATTGCAGGACATGACCTTCAAGTACGGCGCAGGCGAAAGCCTCTATGCCGAGGCCAAGCAGCATCGCGACGAACAGCAGTGGTCGCCGGCGGTGTTCTACGACCGGCCTCGCTGCATTCTCTGCTACCGTTGCACCCGCATGTGCGGCGAAGGTATGGATGTATGGGCGCTGGGCATACAGAATCGCGGCGTCAGTTCTGTCATCTCGCCGAACGAGGGTGACCGGCTCGACTGCGAGCAGTGCGGCATGTGTATCGATGTGTGCCCCGTTGGCGCTCTCACCAGTGGAAGTTATCGCTACAAGACGCGTCCGTGGGAGATGAACCACGTTTCAACTGTATGCACACACTGCGGCGACGGATGCAAAGTCACACTGGGAGTACGCCAGGCGAATGACGGCTCAGAGATTGTTCGGGCCGACAACCGGGACAAGAGCGGCATCAACGGCGATTTTCTCTGCGCCAAAGGCCGCTTCGGGTTTGATTTTGTCGATAGTCCCGAGAGATTAACCACGCCGCTGGTGCGCAATTTGCAAGGCAAGCTTGAACCGGCGAGCTGGGAGCAGGCGTTTCGCGTAGTAGGTACGAGGCTCAAAGAGATTCGAGAAAGCCGGGGCGGCGATGCCATCGGAGTGATCGGCTCGAATCACACTACCAACGAAGAGAACTACCTGCTGCAGAAGTTCGCGCGCACGGTGCTGAAGACAAACAATATTGATCACGATCGCACAACCGATTACGTTGCGTTTGCGCGGGCGCTGGCCGGCCACGAAGGAAAAGCTGCGAGCCTGCGGGATATTGCGAACGCTCCTGCAATTCTGCTGATCGGCGGCGATCCTACCAATGAACATCCACTTCTTGCGTGGACTCTGCGAACCAATGTGCGACTCAATCGCGCTCGCCTGTACGTAGCAAACCAGAAGCGGATCAAGCTGGAACGGCAGGCTAAGTCTTCGCTGCGGCTACCTGCCGGCGGATATGCGGCAATGGCGGCTTACCTTGGCGGCAGCGATTCGACGATGAACAACGCCGCATTCCGCGAAGCTCTGCTGGGCGAGGAAAAGTTGCTGGTCATCTTCGGCGAGGAATATCGTGATTCGGCGGTTTCCGATCTGGTGCAGTGGGGTCTCGGACGCGGGAATGTGCGCTTCGCGTATCTGGGCGACTACGCCAACTCACGCGGCGCCGCCGATATGGGAGTGCTGCCGGATCTCCTTCCCGGTTATGTGCCGGTGAGCGCATCAGGCGCTTTCGCACAAGAATACGTAGGCATGCCAACCACGGCAGGCAAAACCCAGCCGGAAATGTTTTCGGCTGCGACTAATGGTGGGTTGGGTGCATTGCTCATCGTCGGCGCCAACCCATTCGGTGACGGCAGCGTGGCTGCAAATACGTTGAAGAACACCTTTGTTGTTGTGCAGGATATCTTCCTGACGGAAACGGCAGCGATTGCCGATGTGGTTTTTCCCGCTGCCAGCCTTTATGAAAAGACCGGCACGGTGACCAACACGTTCGGTGATTTGCAACTGGCAAGAAAGGCCGCGGATCGAGCTGGCGTTAAACCGGACTTCGAAATCCTCGTACGCCTGGCTGACATCATGGGTGCGAACGTGAAGGCGCTTGTGCCATTCGGCAAGGGTGGAGTTACCGCCGATCTTGGGCAGTCGCGTGGCGCGCAGTCGGGTGAGGCTGACCGGCATGCGGTGTGGCTTTCAGCGAATGGACTCGAGCCTAAACTGAGCCCATTCGACCCGCTGGCCCTGCTGGACGAAATCGAACGTCTTGTTCCCGGCTACAAGCTGGATCGGCTAAACCTGTTCGGCGGAAATGAAGTAAAAACCGAGCCCGGCTTCGTCCCGATCTCTACCCTCGTCTCAACGCACGCAGATTTAGTGCGTCCGGCGCACAACGGATTGTTCACCTCAGGCACCCTCGGAACATATAGCAACGGACTGAAAGATCTGGAGCAACACCAGGCAGCGGAAACGGCTGCAACAGCAGCAGACTGAACGATTGGCGAGAAAGGCTCAGGCACGTGACGATTTGGCAGTTTTTATTTTGGAGCTTGCTTAAGGTCGTGGTGGTGACGGTAGTGCTGTTGATGGGCGTTGCCTACACGGTGCTGCTGGAACGCAAGCTCGTGGGCCGCATCCAGAATCGCTGGGGGCCTAGCCGCGTGGGGCCTTTCGGACTGCTTCAACCCCTTGTCGACGGGGCGAAATCCTTTCTTAAAGAAGACATCATTCCATCCGGCGTGTATCGGCCACTGTATCTGATGGCTCCGATTATCGGCCTCAGTTGTGCTCTGATTTCGATCGCAGTGGTGCCCTTCGGCGATCCCGGAATGGTTGGACCCGGCAATTTTCATTTCTTCCAGATCGCCGACGTAAACATTGGCCTGCTTGTGATTCTCGGCATTACGTCCATTGGCGTCTACGGAATCGCTCTAGCCGGCTGGTCCTCCAATAACAAGTATTCGCTGCTCGGGTCCCTGCGTTCATCGGCTCAGTTGGTGAGCTATGAACTCGCGCTCGGCCTTTCGCTTGTCGGAGTCGTGATGCGCGCCGGTTCGCTTAATCTGGATGTCATTGTCCGCAGCCAGGCGAACCACGGAATGCTGAGCTGGAATCTCTTTGGGGGATTCCAGTTCGTCGCGTTCTTTATCTACCTGATGTCAGCCTATGCGGAGACCAATCGCTCGCCGTTCGATTTACCAGAGGCCGAAAGCGAACTCACGGCCGGCTATCACACGGAATACAGCTCAATGAAGTTCGCCATGTTCTTCATGTCAGAGTACGCAAACATGATCATGGTGGGATGCGTAGCGACGCTGCTTTTTCTGGGCGGCTGGATGAGTCCGTTTGGCAACCTGCTTCCCATGCCGAACAACTTCCTGCTTCGTGCGCTGCTGCCCATCTTCTGGTTTGTTCTCAAGGTTTTCAGTTTCCTGTTTTTGTACGTATGGGTGCGCGGCACACTGCCTCGCTTCCGCTATGACCAGCTTATGAATTACGGATGGCGCTGGCTGATGCCTCTGGCCATCCTCAACATCGTGGGCACGAGCCTCTGGCTCGCGTATCGCTGAGTATGCGCCCAATGACGGCCTGATCGAGTTCCACGTGCTGTTTATCGATCACCGTTTTCACGGGCGCGCTCAGTTAGAATCGGAAGGGATTTCCATGAGCGGGATTGTCTGCTCTTATTACCTTCCCTCAACCTGCCGGAGCAAACGCCCGGCACTCGCCCGTAAGTGACGGAACGATGCACCTGATTCTGTTTATCGTGTTTGCCGCACTCTGCCTGACAGGAGCCGTCAATCTTCTGCTGCAGAAGCACCCCATCAACAGCGCGCTTTCGCTGATTGTGGTGATGACGTCGCTGGCAGTCCTGTATTTGCTTTTAGGCGCGGAATTTCTGGCCGCAGCACAGGTCATTGTCTATGCCGGCGCAATTATGGTGTTGTTCACGTTCGTCGTCATGCTGCTGAACGCTGGACGCGAAGAGCGCACGCTTGGCAGTCGAGCAGCGCGTACCGTTGGTTTTCCGGCAGTCGTGGCAATCCTGGCTCTCATCGCAACGACAATTCTGAAGATCCAGGGCCTCGGCAATGCGGCGATTGAAGATCGCATCACCAGCACGGCTGACCTGAGCGCCGTTCTCTTCACAAAGCTGTTGCTTCCATTCGAGGTCACATCGGTGCTGATTCTCGTGGCAATTCTCGGTTCCGTCGCCCTGGCGCGCCATGGAGATGGAGAAAAGGTGGATACCAAGTGAACTCATTGCACCTGATCCAACATGAAGTTCCCCTCGCATGGTATCTGCTTTTGAGTGCCGTACTGTTTTGCCTTGGAATAGTCGGATTCCTCATCAAACGCAACCTGATCACCGTCTTTATGTCGATTGAGTTGATGCTGAACGGAGTCAACCTCTCGTTTGTGACCTTTGCCCACCAGTGGCACCAGGTGAAGGGCCAGATATTTGTCTTCTTTGTGATGGTGGTGGCCGCCGCTGAGGCTGCCGTTGGACTCGCCATCATTATTGCCGTATTCCGCGCACGCGCAACACTGGCGGTCGACCGGATCGACCTGATGAAACTATGAACGAAAATCTCCATCTCTGGTTGATCCCGCTGCTGCCGTTCGCCGGTTTCCTGCTGAATGGACTGCTCGGAAGACGGCTGCCGAAATCAGTTGTTACGGCGATTGCGCTGCTGGCGTCCCTGGGATCGTTGCTCGTCGTGCTGGGTGCTTTTGAATTCACATTGCAGCCGAATGTTCTGCCCCACGTTGAAACGTATGGCCACTGGATAACCGCCGGCACGCTGCACATCGATTTCAGCTTTGTTCTCGATCAGCTTGCGCTGATTATGCTCCTGGTCGTCACCGGCGTTGGTTTCCTGATCCACGTCTACTCCGTCGGCTACATGCACGAGGAGGAAGGTTACTGGCGATTCTTCTCGTACATGAATTTGTTCATGTTCTTCATGACGGTTCTCGTACTCGCCGGAAACGCGCTGTTGCTCTTTGTGGGTTGGGAGGGTGTCGGCCTCGCTTCCTATCTGCTCATCGGCTTCTGGTTTCAGAAGACCTCAGCTGCTGACGCGGGCAAAAAAGCATTCATCGTTAATCGTATCGGCGACTTTGGTTTCCTGATTGGCCTGTTTCTGCTGCTGGCCAACTTCGGCACACTCACATTCAGCGAAATCGCATCGAAGCTGGCCGCAAATCCATCGTGGACCGGCGGAGTCCTGACGGCCATTGCGCTCTGTCTATTCGTAGGTGCGACCGGAAAGAGCGCACAGCTTCCGCTTTACGTCTGGCTGCCCGACGCCATGGAAGGCCCGACGCCGGTGTCCGCCCTTATTCATGCGGCAACCATGGTGACGGCGGGCGTCTACATGGTCGTCCGCCTGCACTTCCTCTTCGACCGTTCCCCCTTCGCGCTCAGCGTGATTGCAATTGTTGGCGCAGCAGCCGCCATCTTCGCAGCGCTGATCGCGCTGGTCCAAAACGACATCAAGCGCGTCCTCGCCTATTCCACCATTTCCCAGCTTGGCTACATGTTCCTCGGGTGCGGCGTTGCTGCCTATTCCACCGCGATCTTTCACCTGATGACGCATGCATTTTTCAAGGCGCTGCTCTTCCTTGCCGCTGGGTCTGTGATTCATGCACTCGGCGGCGAACAGGATCTCCGCAAGATGGGCGGCCTCCGCAAGAAGATCCCGATCACATTCTGGACAATGACCGCTCCGATCCTCGCGATTGCGGGACTGCCCCCATTTTCAGGTTTCTTTTCAAAAGATGCCATCCTCTACGAAGACTTCCTTCAAAGTGCGGGAGGAAAGGCTCTCTGGTTTGTGGGACTCGTCGCAGCCTCGCTCACCGCTTTCTATATGTTCCGGTTGTGGTATCTCGCCTTTATGGGTGAATCGCGCAACCCCGAGGCCCACCCGCACGAGAGCCCGTGGACAATGCTCGGTCCCCTGGCGATTCTGGCCCTCCTTACGCTCGTTGGCGGTTGGTCCGGCATTCAGCGCTTCGCCGCATATCTCAAACCATCCGACGGACCAATTCCCGAGGGAGGCACCACCGGACTCGAGTACGTTTTGAGCGCGCTTGCCGTAGCAGTTGCTCTGCTCGGATGGTATGTTGCCGATCTTCTCTACCGGCGTCGAAAAGAGCTTCCCCAACAGCTCGCTGACTCATTTCCGACTGCCTACAAACTTCTTGCAAACAAGTTTTACGTTGACGAGATCTACAGAATGATTTTCGTGAAGCCGCTGATTGCAGTATCGAAGTATCTGCTGGAGTGGGTGGTCGACGTGGCGATCCTCGGCGGGCTTGCGTGGCTCCTGGCCGGTATCGCTTCGCTCGGCGGCGCAATCCTTCAGCGCTGGCAATCCGGCAACCTGCGGTCGTATGCGGCGTGGCTGGCCCTGGGGGCAGCAGTCTTGCTCATTTTTGCACTTGCGCCATATGTCTTCGGCCCATCCGGTATCGGCATATTTGGGGCAGCCCACTAGGAGATGACAACGATGGATAGCTCGATACTGACGTTGATTCTCCTGGCTCCGCTCGCCGGAGCAGTGCTTGTCGCGCTGCTTCCCGATCGCGGAAAGTTGTCCGCGTGGCTTGCCCTGCTGACCACGCTAGTCTCTTTCGGCTTGACGCTGCATCTGCCCGCCCATTTCGATGTCCATCAGTCCGGATTTCAGTTTGCGGTAAATCGGCAGTGGATTGAGAATCCCGCAATCTACTACCACGTAGGTGTTGATGGACTGAGCCTGTGGCTGACTGTTCTCGTCGGCCTTCTCGGCCCGGTCGGTGTGCTGGCAAGTTGGAACTCGATCAATCGCCGGCCAAAGATCTTCTACTCGCTGTTTCTGTTGCAGCAAACAGCGATGTACGGCGTGTTTATTTCGCTCGACCTGATGCTCTACTACGGCTTCTGGGAACTGTCGCTTGTTCCGATGGCAATCCTGATTGCGATGTACGGCCGTAAAGAAGGATCCCGAGCGGCTATCAAGTTCTTCCTCTTCACCTTCATTCCGTCGGCGCCGCTTCTCGTCGCGATTCTCTATCTGTACGCCCGCACCGGCACATTCAACTTCAGCGATCTGCAAGTGTCTATCGCCGCCGGCATCGTGCCTGCGGGAGCGCTCTTCTGGGTAGGATTGGCGTTCTTGTTCGCCTTCGCGGTGAAGGTCCCCGTATTTCCGCTGCACGGCTGGCTCGCCGATACATTTGGAGAAGCACCGGTGGCAATGGCCATGGTGGTCGCAGGTAAGCTGGGCCTTTATTCCATGCTCCGATTCCACATCGGACTCTTCCCTACCCAGTCTCAAGCCATAGCGCCGTTGATGATCACTCTGGCCGTCGTCGGCATCCTGTATGGTGCATGCCTAGCCCTGGTTCAACGCGACTTCTGGCGATTCCTCGCCTTTGCGGCGCTCAGTCACCTGAGCCTGATCACACTTGGCATCTACGGATTTACCTTTACCGGTTGGAGCGGTGCGACCTATCAGATTCTCAATAACGAAATCATCGACGCGGCCCTCTTCGTTCTGCTGGGCGCGCTTGAGATTCGCTACGCAACATCGCAGATCGCGGCTTATGGTGGGCTGGCTAACCGAATACCGCGCCTGGCAACAATCTTCGTGATTGTGTCGCTCGCCATGATCGGCCTTCCTCTCCTGAATGGCTTTATCGGTGAATTCCTGATTCTTTCGAGCACATTTATTGGCGTCAGCCATCGCTGGGCTGTTGTTGCGACGCTCGGCGTAATCCTGAGCGCCGCGTACATGCTCTGGTTCGTGCAGCGAATGTTTTACGGCGCGGACAGCAAGATGACCGACTCAAGTGCGCAGGACCTGCGCTTCGGAGAACAAGTGGTATTGTGGCCGCTGGCTGTATTGATGCTGGTGATGGGCGTTTCTCCCAATCTCTGGCTCCGCACCATCGAGATGGCCCCAAAACCGATCATCCTTCAGCAATCGCGTTCAATCGACATGCTCGGACAACCCGATGTCATTCCGGTCGCTAATGGTGGGGAGGTTCAGCGGTGAATCCTGTTCCTGACATATACCGCATCCTTCCCGAGGTGATTCTCACCATCACCGGAGTGCTGGTCATGCTGACGGATGCGTCGCTGGCACCCGCACGCTCCCGCCGCGGCCTCGGATGGGTAGCCGCGATTGGCACCACCGTCGCGTTGTGGGCGAGTCTCTGGCAGCTTTCGCATCCAGTTGGAACGGGCTTCTCCGAGACCGTGGAAACAAGCCCGTTTACCGTGTTCTTCCACGTGCTGATCTGCGGAATCGTGCTGGTCACGTTGCTTCTCTCGCTCGATACGTTGCCCGGAGACAGTCACCACCAGGGCGAGTATTACGCGCTTATGACGTTCGGGGCCGTCGGTATGTGCCTGATGACCAGCGCCATTGAATTGCTGGTGGTCTTTATTGCCCTGGAGATCTCCTCGATCTCCACCTATATCCTTGCGGGATATCGCAAGCAGACCGTCCGCGGACCTGAATCCGCAATCAAATATTTTCTGCTTGGATCCTTTGCCACTGCGTTCCTGCTCTACGGCATTGCCATGGTGTTCGGCGCCACTGGGACGACCTCTGTATATGAAATCGCCCGTAACGTGTCGACCGCTCAGAATCAATCTCTCGTGCATGCCGCACTTGCCCTGATGCTGGTTGGAATTCTCTTCAAGGTGTCCGCTGCTCCGTTCCACGTCTGGACGCCTGACGTTTACGAGGGTGCTCCCTCGCCGGTTGTTGCGCTCATGTCGACCGCGCCCAAGGCAGCAGCTTTCGCATTCTTGCTGCGCGTCGTCTACGAGATGTTTCCGACGCTTCGCGCAGTCTGGTCTCCGGTTCTCTGGCTTGTCGCTGTTCTCTCGATGACGGTAGGCAACCTGGCCGCGCTTCGCCAGCAAAATGTCAAACGCATGCTGGCCTACTCCTCCATCGCGCATGCGGGGTATCTGCTTGCGGCTTTCGCAGCATTTGGAACGAGCGGAATTGCGGCAGCAAGTTTTTACACGGCCGCCTATGCTGCCATGAATGTTGGCATCTTTGCCGTGGTAACGCTCGCGGGCGGCTACAACGACGAGAAGCCTCTGATTCAGGACTACAAGGGATTGATCTACCGGTCGCCATTGCTCGGCAGCCTGCTGATTTTCTTCCTCGTGTCCCTCGTAGGAATTCCATTTACCGGCGGATTCTTCGGCAAGTTCTATTCCTTCTCTGCCGCAGTAGGTGGCGGAGCCGTGGTGCTCGCTATCATCGGACTATTGAACTCAGGACTGGCGGCGGCATATTATTTGCGGCTAGCCTTCGCCGCTGCGCAGCGCCCCGAGGAAGAGACTGCCGAAAGCCGGTCACCGCTGATGCCGATGGGAATTGCAGTAGGCGCAGCGCTTCTGTTTGCCGCTGGCGCCACACTCGTTCTCGGAATCGTGCCGGGCAATATCCTGCACGCGAGCGAAGCTGGAGCCCACACCCTGCAAGCCCCGCCTGCCACTTCTGTCCCGGCGGAAGTTACAGCGACGCAGGCAAACCAGTAACTCTTTCAGGTCGCACCTCGTTCGTTTCAATCCTCGATGCGCCGGAAGGCCTGATCCGGTTCAGATAAAATGCAACGGCCATTCCGAGAACCCTTTGATCCTCGTAGTTCTCGACTACCCATCTGCGCGCTGCCGTAGACATGCGCCGACGGCAATCCGGATCGCTCAAAAGGCCGAGGACAGCCTCACAAATCGCTTCGGGATAGCCGGGGGGAATGAGCAGTCCGGTAACCTCCGGGACGACTGCATCTCGTGAGCCTGTGCAATAGGTCGCGATCACGGGAATGCCGGTTGCAGCAGCCTCGAGGATCACGTTGGGAAAGCCCTCTCTCCACGACGGCAGTACCATCAGGTCCATCGCTCGATAATACGGCGCGGCGTCTGTCACAAAGCCGGTGCAAACAATGCGAGGGTGTCCGTCAATTCGCGCTCTTACCCCTACATCCAATGCGTCCTCAGCTGCGTCAAACCAACCCACCAGCAGCAAGTAGGCACACGGCTTGCGGTCGAGGATCGCGGCAAAAGCTTCGAGAAGTTCCGGAATTCCTTTATCCGCGGTCAGTCGACCAACAAATCCAATAACGGGCGCCTCGCGCGGGATTCCGAGTCGCTCGCGAATGTCAGACACACATGGTGCGAATCGCGCCAGATCCACCCCCCTGCTGCTCCCTTCTCCCAGAACGATGAGCTTCGAAGCAGGGGCAATGCCAAGCGCGAGCGCTCGTGCGCGCAGACTTCGGCTATTGCAGATTACACTATGGGCGCAATACGAGGCGATGCGTTCGGCCCACAGCAGAATGCGCATTTTCAGTCCTCGCGCAGTCTCGAGTTTAAGGCCCCTCAGCAAGTAAACCCTGGCTGGAATCTGACACATTAACGCTGCGAGAGATCCCAAAAGCCCCGCCTTAGGCGTGCTGAACTCAACAATGTCGGGCTTCAGATGGCGCAGCAGGCGCCAGATGTGGAAAAGAGAAACAGCGTCTGCAAAAGGCGAAATTCCGCGTTCCATGGGGACGGGATATGCATGTGCCTGTTCGTCTCGGCCCGTTCGTTCCAAGAGCTGTCCGGGAGCCGCAAGCAGCGATACTCGAAAACCTGCTTCTCTCAGAGTGCGAATCCTGCCCGAGAGGATCAGGCAGGTCTGCGGGCTTGTTACGCCCACTAGAATGTGTGGCCCTCTTGGATGATTTCGAGGTTCTTCGCCGGGCCTTGGGGCTTTTTTGTTGAGCATCGTCGAGCATACCCGCGCCGGAAGCTTAAGGAAGGTGGACTTGTTTGATTACACGTCCGACAAGCGCTTTCCCAAAAGTCAACGAAACTCTATCATTTCGCTTCACTTTAGCTTGTGAGACAGGTCACTTCTGCCTACGCGGCTGGTTCGCTACCCTGCAGGCTGGATGACTCTCGCCACTACACGCCGCCCAGGAGTTCTTCTCCTGATTCCACACCTTGGCGGAGGGGGAGCCGAACGCGTTGTCGCCAATCTCGCGCGATACCTCAGTCCCAAAAGCTACGAGGTTCACCTGGGGCTGGTGACGCAATCGGTCCAGACGCCAAAGGACCTCCCGCCGTGCTCTACCACCCATTCTCTGGGCGCGCGAAGAGTACGCGGCAGCGCATGGAAGCTGCTGCGGCTGGTGTGGCAGGTCCGGCCGGCGATAATTCTGTCGGGAATGGCTCACCTTAATCTGCTCGTGCTTGCACTTCGACCGCTCTTCCCGCCAGGTACGCGCGTCTTTGTGCGTCAGAACGGAGCACTCGCAGCAACACTGGCAGCACCCGGGAATCCGAAACTGGCGCGGCGAATCTATGCCGCTGCGTATAAACGCGCTGACAAGGTAATTTGCCAGTCCGGCCAGATGGCGAAGGAGCTCGAAAGCGAGCTTGGGGTTATCAGCGCAAAACTGGTCGTTCTGCCCAACCCTATCGATATTGCCAGAATACGTGAGTCTGCCGCCGCAGCGGCCGATCTCTTGCCTTCGAGCGATCTTCATCTTTTGGCCGTTGCTAGATTAGCGCCGGAAAAGGGAATTGACCTGCTCCTTGAGGCATTCGCGGGAGTTTGCCGCAGATTCCCAACCGCAATTCTCAGGATCGCCGGCTCCGGCTCATGCGAACCAGCACTTCGCACACAATGCAACACGCTCGGAATCGAAGAAAAGGTGAGACTCCTTGGAAATGTCGCCGAACCAGCTTTGCTCTTCGCCTCCACATCCCTCTTCGTGCTCTCATCGCGCCACGAGGGGATGCCCAACGCCCTGCTGGAAGCAGCGGCCGCGGGACTTCCGATCGTCGCACTGCCAGCATCGCAGGGGTTGGTGGAGCTTTTAGATGGGCAGCCCGGGATCTGGATTGCAAGTGAGGTCTCAGCAAATGCGCTTGAAGATTCGATTATCGAAGCTGTCTCAAGAATCCATGCGGGGCAGCGGTTTCGACACGCATGGATCGAGCCCTTCGATGTGAAGAATGCGATACCTGCCTATGAGAACGTAATCGACCAGGCACTAGAGGATCGCCAATCGTGAAGCATGTTGCCTATGTCATTCCGGCCATCGATCGTATTGGCGGCGCCGAGAAACAAGTTATCCGGCTTGCAACCGGACTTGCCGGGAGAGGCTGGAAGGTGAGTGTCATCGCGCTCGCTGGAACCGGCGGCGAAATAGCGCCAAAGCTGAATTTAGCCGGTATTGGCTTCCGTAGTCTTGAAATGCGCAAGGGGCTCATGGACCCTTGTGGATGGATTCGTCTTCACAGTTGGATCCGGCAAAATCGTCCGGACATCGTCCACGCGCATTTACCCCACGCATCGTTGATGGCGCGTTGGTCCCGGCTTGCCGCGCCAATGCGAATACTTGTTGATACGATCCACTCGCCAGCGACGGGGGGAGTTCTCCGCAGACTTGGATATCGCATGAGCGCCGCGCTGCCTGACGTGGTGACAGCTGTGAGCCGCGCCGCTGCCGATCCGTGGCTCAGCGCGGGCATGGTGAACGAAGAACGGCTGGCGATCATTTTCAACGGTATCGATATCGATAGTTGGAAGCGAGATGATACGCTTCGCAAGACGTTCCGCGCCAAACTTCGACTGACGAATGAGTTTCTCTGGCTATCTGTGGGCCGACTCGACCCCGTCAAGGATCATGCCACTCTATTGCGAGCCTTCAGGAAGCTGCCATCAGAGGCCCGTTTAGTGATTGCCGGGGATGGTCATCTTAGAGATGAGTTGCTCTCTCTAGCGCAGGAGCTCGGCCTGAGTGAGCGGGTACAATTCGCGGGATTCCAAACCGAAGTGTTGCCCTGGATGTGCGCGGCTGACGGCTTTGTTCTCTGTTCCCGCTGGGAGGGGCTGCCCATTTCATTGCTGGAAGCCGGTGCCAGTCGACTTCCGGCCGTGATCACAAACATCCCGGGCGCGCGAGAAGTGCTCCCGGATTTCCAGCGCGATCAGGCCGTTCGCTGTAGAGATGCGAGTGCGCTCGCTGCAAGGATGCAGGCCGTGATGAGCATGTCTGATTTGGAACGGCTCGACCTCGGCATGGGTATATACAAGTCCGTTTGCGAGAGATTCAATCTGGATGCGGTATTGAATCAATGGGAGAATCTCTATGACCAGCAACTCGATAAGAATCCTCAACCTTCGCGATTTAGAACGTTGACGTCATCTTTAGGAAGAACCTTCCAACTCCAGTAAGCAAGAAAGATCAGCGTGCTTGCGCTCCAGAGTGATGTTGCCAGCGCGATTCCTGCAACACCGAACCACCGCATCAGGAACAGGTTTAGAACAATATCCAGCGCGAGATTCAAAAGTCCGCAATAGAAGACGAGATCGGTGCGGCGCATCGCTACCAGGAAACGATAGTAGATACGGCTGCAAACGAAGAACGGAATCTGCAGAGCATACATAGCCAGTACGGACGAGACTGCGGTAGTGTCCTGTGACCCGAAGACGCCATGCTGGAGTGTTACACGAACGAGAGTGGGACCTCCGAGAATGAGTGCGACAGCAACCATCGTTGCGATACAGGCCGACGACCAGGCCCAGGTACGCAGGGTACGCCGGCAGCTGTTCCAGTCGTTGCTCGCCACCAATTCAGAAAAGTAGGGACTTACCGCGGAAGAAAAGGCACTGCCGAGCAATGCCAGAGCCACACCTACGAACCGCCCTGCATATGCCAGTGCAGAAACGCTGCCCGCAGGAAGCATGGCGGCCATGGATTGATCGACTAGAAGTCCGCCCGATGCGACCAGACCACTTAGAAACACCGGCAGATAATTTCGGGCGACTTCGCGAGTGGCTTCACACATTCCATACCATCGCAACGCGAGCCGATACTCGCTGGCGTGCAACATCAGTCCGGTCAAAACGGCGTGCAGCAATGCTCCCGCTACTGTAGCAAATACCATGGTCCAAATTCCGAACCTGTTTACAAGGAGCGGAACACAAGCGATGATAGCGAGCGGTGTGACGATGGATGCGAGTGCCGGCAATGCGAATCTCTCGACGGTAGTGAGAATGGCGGTGCAAAAGGAGGCGATCCCCGTCAGAACAATGACAGGCAGCAAGCCGTAGAACAGATGTACCGCTAGGTTCAATTTGTCAGGGGGAAAATGCGAACCGATCAGGGGAAAGAAGAATCGCGCTGAGAGCGCCATCGCTACGGATCCAAGCACCAGCAACAGGCACGTGCAAATCAGCGAATTTGACAGCAATTGCTGCGCACGCTCTCGGCCTTCGTAAGTCCTCACCCTTACAAGTGTTGGGACCAGCGCCTGGTTCATCGATTCCGAGATCAGGTTGATGAGGAGTCCGGGGATGAGCGCCGCAGCTAAAAACGCTTCGAGCGCGTCGCTGCGTCCGAAGACTCCAGCCACCGCAAATTCCTTCGCTGTCGCGGCGAGTTTCACAACCAGGCCAGCCAAGGCGACCGCGGAGACGGCGTGCAGGATGCGATGGTTGATGCTCACCTGCTGAGCGGATGCGGAAACCGAACTCATCGGAGTTGGTCAGCCATTTGGAACCCCGAAGCCTGCGATGGGCTCGGAAATCCCTGCTGCAATCCATCCCGTTGGTCTTCTGAGAGGCGATGGCTGAGCGAGATCACCGCCAGCAGAAGCCATGTCGTGCGGCTTTCGCCAACTGTGCCAACGAGAGACGACATCAGCCACGTCGCCATCAGCGTTATCAACGCGATGCGAAGCGTTCCGCGCAATGCCAAAATCGATCGCACTGAGAGAGCGACGATCCCAGTTGCAATAACGAGAGCGGGGATACCGCCCTCAACAACGGTCGAAAGGATTGTGTTGTGCGCGGTGTCGATCGGAGCCAGCCCAGAAGCGGTAACGAACGAACCAGCGCCATGGCCGCAGAATGGAGCTCTAACAAATGCTTGCCATCCCGCCGACCATATGTTGACTCGCTGATTCAGGTCGCCGTTCTGCAACTGATCGGTGATCGATGCGATGCGCTCTAACGTTCCGCGCGGCAAAGCGAGCCAGATAGCTCCGGCAACAGCGGGCAGCACCAGCGCTCCGCCTATAATCCCTTTGGGATATCGCCGAAACAGCAACACGGTGGATCCGGCCAGGGCAACAACCGCAGCTAGAAAACCCCCTCGCGATGCGGTGAGCAAAACGCATGCAAAACCGAGCGGAAGATAGCCCCGGGCCATCCATTTGCCAAACCATCTTTCTTTCCCATCGAGAAGGAGTGCGGCGATCGGAAACCCCAGATCGAGATAGCGTGCAACATCATTCGGATCCTGCCCGATGGCCGCGAATCGAACCTGATCCACCGAACCTGGATAAGCGGACGCATAGTTTGCAATGGTGAGGATCGCCAGCACCCACGATCCGGCAAGCCATACGCGCATCAGGTTGCGCAGGTCGCCAGGGCTCTCAGCGAACTCCCAGAGCAGCCAGACGATCATCATCTCTTGCAAATAGCTACGCAGCTTCATCAGCGTTGTGTCTGGAACGGCTGTCCAGAAAAACGAACAACAAAACCAGAGATAGAGAGCCAGTGTCAGCCATTGCAATGGTCCCGGGTTGCGTATATATCTTGACTGCAAGGCAGCTGGAACTGCGACGACCAGTACGATGAGCCCCGCAATGCGAGCGATGTTACCGAGCGGCGCACCCAGGTCAAGCGAATACTCCCACGGAATTGTAAAGACGAAGAAGAGCAGCAGGGCCCACGCAATCCTCCGCATGGCTCTAGGAACTCGTTGAAATTCGTCTGATTGCGGCGTGTTTCCTGGCGATTTTCATTTCTTCCTGTTCGAAATCTGTTTGAAGTACAGTTCTTCCGGTGTTTATAGGTGTTTGCAAGCCTCAGGGAATCATTCCCGAGGTTCGCAACCGTTGCTCAGGCACACTTCTCCCGCAGCATTTCCGGTGGCTGAGCCATCAGTCGCGGCAGCCGGATCAGGTTGTGCGCCGCGCAACTGAAGACGAATAGCCAGTCCACTTTCTCCAGACCTCGCAACTTGACCTGGCGCAGCGGGCCGGTTTGTTTCAACCACCCGAAGCCCTTCTCGACCAGCCATCGGCGGCTCAGGCTGATGGCATAGCCGGGCTGGCGCGTGGTTCTGCGATCCAGGTTGCTGGTGCGGCCCTTGTCGTTCCTGGTAACGTGCGGCGTCACGTTCAACTCCCGCACCGTGCTGACGAAATCCTTCGTGTCGTAAGCCTTGTCGGCGCCCACAGTGATGCGGCGTGAGCGGCCCTCCTGCTTTTCGGCGAGCATCAACAGCGCTGCATCGCGCTCGCCGTAACCGTCGGCGTGCGTCACCATCGCCGCGGCGATCAGACCGTTGCGGTTCTCCACCAGCGCATGACCCAGATAACTCAGCTTCGACTCCTTGCCGTAGCTCTTCTTGTACAGCCGCGCATCGGCATCAGTGGTCGATTCATGCGTCTTGTTGGATCGCTTCTGACCGTGGAAGTTCGTACCGTCGCCGTCGTCGGAGCCGTCCTTGGAGCGAAAGCTCTTTTGCGAGGCCCACGCCTGGATCAGCGTGCCATCCACCGTGAAGTGCTCGTCGCTCATAAACCGCCTTGCATGTTTGTTCACTTCGGCAAAGAACTCCTGCGCCACTTCGGAAGTCAGCAACCGGTCCCGATTCTTGGAAAACACCGCATGGTTCCACACCGCGTCGTCCATGCCAAGGCCCACAAACCAGCGGAACAGCAGGTTGTAGTCGATCTGCTCAACCAGCAAACGCTCGGAGCACACCGAGTAGAACACCTGCAACAAAAGCGCCCGCAGAATGTACTCCGGCGCAATCGACGGACGGCCCGAGTCGGCATACAACGCATCAAACTCCGGACTCAACGTCCGCAGCACAGCATCCGTCAACTTGCGAACTGCCCGCAATGGATGATCCTGAGGCACACGCTGCTCCAACGATATATAGCTGAACATACCGTCCTGATCCCGCTCGTCTCCACGCATGTCTGTTAGACGAATGGCTGCCAACCTGCGACGCAAACGGGTACCTATTTCAACAAGTTCCTAGAACCGCTGCGAGTAGACCAAGCCCGCATAAATACTGACGCCTGCCGCAGACTGAATTACAGATTCCATCGTCCTGTTCCACAGGTTTTTCGCCATCGAGTCCGGAACGAATACGATGTCACGATCTCGGATAGGAATATCTGGATCAAGTCCGCGCAGCATGCGCTTCAAGTTGAGTGTAGTAACCGTGCGGCTTCCTCCCTGCTCGCGGATGAGAATGGCTTTCGTCAAAGCTGCATTCTGTGCGGGCCCCCACGCGAGAGACAAGACCTGCACCAGGGTTGCAGTCTGGGCGGGATCAACGGGAAATCCACCTGGCCGGATTACGTCTCCGACGACATACACAAGACCCGCACGGCTTACCTGCACTGTGTCGCCCGGCAGCAACTCGGGGTTATGATCCGCAGTCGTATCTGTGCCGGCCGGGTCCAGTACCACTGGATGAATCGTTTTGGGATCGTCGCGATGCGTGATGGTGACGAGACGGCCGGCATTGGGACCCAAGCCGGAGGCTGACGAAATCAGATCGAGCAAGCGATGATGCACGGTAAAACTGTAGATTCCGGGCCGTGCCACCTCACCCAGGACCGAAACATCCTGGCCGGCGTATGCCGTCACCAGTACCGTTACCTGCGGATGGAGCAGCATGCCGCGTTCGATCAGTGCGGTATCAATTGCGAGGGCAGCAGCCGTCTCGTTCATGCCGCTAACATTCACTTCGCCTGCCAGGGTCACCGTGATCGCACCCGACTCCGAGACACGAACTGAAGCTCGCATCTCCGGTGTAAGTGCTTCTGAAACCTCAAGCAGATCGCCAGGACCGATCGGAGCCGCCATCGGCGTTCCCAAAAGACCAATCGCGCCGGGAGGGACGCCGGCCAGGTTTGGGCCTTGTGAGACATCCCAAACCGGGGGCGCATTCTTCGCATTTGGATGGCTTTTTGTCTCCCCTGATTGCGGAATGCGCGCGACCCCAGTCGGCAAACCTGACGTGCTTGGTGTCGGCGCCTGCGCGTGGCTAATGCTGCCCACCCCAGCGACGAGTAGGAGCAGGATTATCGCCTGCGCTGCCGTGGAATTGAGCGATTCGCGGATAAGAACTCCTGCCGTTGCCAACCACAGGGCGACGAACAATGTGATCGCCATATAAACCGGAAGGTCTGGCGAGACCGGTCTTACAGGTTGGCGTGCGTAATCCACGACAGAAATCTCGGAACTGTGGCTGCCCGCAGCCAGCTTCGCCTCTTCCACTTGTTGCGAAACCCTCAGATAAACCTCGTGATTCGAATTCGCTTCCTGCCGCATGACTTCATACTTCAACGACGCTTCGTTCTCTTTCATGCCAGCACCGGTGGCAGCGCTCAGACTTCCGCGAATCAATTGCTCGCGATCCGCGGCTGTTCTCCACGCGCTCCGGAAACGCTCAACCAGCTTTGTGTCTTCCGCTTTGAGTTGCCTATCCAGATCCTGCATTTGGTTGCGAATCTCGACCACACGTGGAAAGTTAGGACCGTGCTCAATGCGTAGTTGTGCCTGCTCCTGCTCCAGATCGCTGCGCCGCGCGCGGAGTTGCTGCACAAGCGCTGATGAAAAGTTGCCCGGAGCCTGCAGCTTCGGATCGGAGGCAAGCACCAGTTCAGGATCGCCGGAAGAGGCTGCACGATATTCCGCTTCGCGCACGATTCGATCGGTTGTGGCATTCGCGAGTTCCCTGCCGAGTGCGTCCACTTGCTCCAGTTCTGTACTGCGGTCCACGTCAATCGGCCGACCGTTCCCCAGCGTCTCCTGACTATCGAGGATTCCGTGTTGCTTCTGGAAATCCGCGAGCTTTCGATCGTCGAGATCTGCGCGTATTTTCAACTCGCCCAACTGAACATTCAGCCGCGTGGTTGCGGCCATCGTAGCCTCAACGCTAGCATCGGCGTCCTGTTGCTGATAGGCGGCAAGGATGGCGTTAGTGATTGTGGCTGAAAGCGCCGCATCCTGCGCGCGAAATCGGATTTGCAGAACGAGCGTGCGTGGAATCGTCTGCACTGTCAGATCGCGCTGGAATTCCTCGAGCAGCCAGGCCTTGGTATCGGGGCTTGGCCGTGATGGATCGAAATTTGGAAATTTCCGAGGAAACGACCCCATGAAACCGGGCGCCGTGTACAAGGAGAGACGAGTGATCACGTTCCAAGCCAGCTGGTCGCTGCGGAAAACGTTGGCCAGTGTCTCCAACTGAACCTGGCCCGAAGCGAAAGAACCCGAAGCATTCTCGCTCCGATCCGGCGTGAGAACCGAGACTGGTGCGCCACGCAGGGCCACTCGCGCCGTCGCTTCGTATCGGTTCGCGGCAATCAGGCAATAGAGAAGGCAAACGCCCAGCAGCACTCCCACGATCGACAAGAAGAGCCGCAGATTGCGCTGAATTGTAAGCCAGAGTGCGTGCAAGGAGAGATGAGAGTCTTGCCGCGAAACTCCGCCCGCCAAAGAATCGCGGTCCGTCGTTCTGTCTTCCTGGACTGCGCTGGTCTCCGGCAACGGTCGGCTTCCTCAGTTCCTTTGCTGTCCGACGGGCAATCGCGCAGTACACGACGAGCAGCCGCAGCGGATCGAACACTCAATAGTGTCCCCAATTCGCGGCTGCTTGTTAGTGAGGCGCGTCACGTATCACGGGAAAGGCAAAGTGGTCGGAATCTTGAGCCTGGTGGCATAGGCTTATGCTCCCGTCCGATACCATTCCACGGTTCGCCGCAGACCTTCCCGGAAGTCGACAATTGGGCTGTACCCCAGCAATTCGCTGGCGCGCCGGATATCGGCAAGGGAGTCGCGAATGTCGCCCGAACGTGGCGCAACGTATGCTGGTTCTCCTTTGTATCCTGTCAGTTCGCAAAGAATGCGAAAGGTTTCGTTGAGCGTGCACCGCGAGCCGGTAGCCACATTCATCCTCTGCCCCGAGACCTTCTCAGCCGCTGCATCGGCAGCCTTCAGATTGGCATCAACCACGTTGTCGATATAGGTGAAGTCGCGGCTTTGTTCGCCATCCCCGTAGATGGTGGGCTGTTCTCCAGCCAGCATGCGCCGACAAAAGATGGCAAGAACGCCGGAATAGTGCGATGTCGGATCCTGAAATTGACCAAAGACGTTGAAGTAGCGCAGGACTACAGTTTCCAGCCCGTACACCCGCGTGAAGGCCCGCATGTATTGTTCGCCCGCAAGTTTCGCCACCGCGTATGGTGAAATTGGATTCGGAAGCATGTCCTCGCGCTTAGGTAGCGTTGGTGTGTCGCCATATGCTGATGACGATCCGGCATACACAACACGCCGGACCCCGGCAGCGCGCGCCGCCACCAACAGATTCAGAGTTGCAGTAACGCAGTGCAGGTTTGTGCTTACCGGGTCGGCGACCGAACGTGGGACCGAGGCCAGTGCAGCCTCGTGGAATACGAATTCGATTCCTTCGCATGCACGCGCGCACTGTTGCGGATCGGTCAGATCTCCTTCGACAAATTCCATTCCTTCAAGCCCGGCCAGGTTGCTGCGCTTGCCGGTGATGAAGTTATCAATGCCGCGAACTTCTTCCCCGCGCTTCAACAATGCCGCAGCGATCGAGCGGCCTATGAATCCCGCAGCTCCGGTCACAAGATATTTCGCCAACATCCCTCCCGATCTGAGTGCAAGTTACGCCGAAGCTAAGAATACTATCGGCTGGCGACTTCCTCCAGACAGCCAGTGTGGGTCTTACAATGGAGAATATGTCTACAGCCGCAACCACAACCCTCTCGGAACTGAAGAAGACCGTAGAGACGAGGCAGGCGCGTATCGGCATCGTTGGAATGGGGTATGTCGGTCTGCCCCTGGCGTTGCTGTTCAGCGGCGAAGGCTTTGCCGTCACTGGTTTCGATATCGAGGAGAGAAAGGTCAGCACGCTCAATGCGGGCGGCTCCTACATCGTTCGGATTCTTCCCGACGCAATCCAGAAGGCGCAAAAGTCGGGCTTTCGGGCCACTTCGAATTACTCTGAGATCGCGCAGATGGACGCGATCATCATCTGCGTACCGACTCCCCTCAACGAGTATCACGAGCCTGATCTGAGCTACGTTACCGGAACCGTCGAGTCGATTGCGCCTCATCTACGCGAAGGACAACTCGTTGTCCTCGAAAGCACAACCTACCCCGGAACAACGGAGGAGATCGTCGTTCCCCTCATCGAAAAAGGAAGCCTCCGCGGCCTGAAAGTCGCGAGGCGAATCGATGAGATAGGCATCCACGTAGCCTTTTCGCCCGAGCGCGAAGACCCGGGTAACGAAACCGTCGCACGCCATGATATTCCCAAGGTCGTTGGCGGTTGCGGACCAGCGGCTGCCGAGCTTGCGGCTTCCTATTACGGCGCCATCTTCCGGCGCGTTGTTCCTGTCAGCAGCCCTTCTGTCGCGGAGATGACCAAGCTTCTCGAAAACATCTATCGCTGTGTGAATATCGCACTCGTGAATGAACTGAAACAGCTTTGCATGCGCATGGGCATCGACATCCACGAGGTTATCGACGCAGCCCGGACCAAACCCTTCGGCTTTCAGGCCTTTTATCCGGGCCCCGGCCTCGGTGGGCACTGCATCCCGATCGATCCTTTCTATCTTTCATGGAAGGCAAAACAGTTCGACTTCCGCACGCGTTTTATCGAGCTTGCCGGCGAAGTAAACATCAACATGCCCTACTTCGTGATTGACCAGCTCGCCGAAGGACTTAATCGCCATCGCAAGGCAATCAATGGATCGAAGATTCTCGTGCTCGGCCTGGCATATAAGCGCGACATTGACGACCTGCGCGAATCACCGTCGCTCACCATCATCGAATTGCTGCGCGAGAAGGGCGCAATCGTGGCATACAACGATCCGTATTTTCCCACGGTAGGCCAGGGGCGCCATTATGCGCTCAATATGAGCAATACTCCTCTAACAAATCTCGACCAGTACGACGCAGTGATGATTGTGACCGACCACTCCTCATACGACTACCGCGCGATCGTGGACCAGTCGCAGCTGGTGGTCGACACCCGGAATGCCACCAAGGGCATTGACTCGCCAAAGATTGTGCGCTGCTAGACGGTCGCGATAGCGCCATCGGGCGCCCGTTGGCTGCGGCGGAAGCCCGCGTTCAGGCTAAACAGAATTCCCTATCCATTCGTCCATTGATCCGCTAAACTCGGCAGGCAAGCCACTCATTTCCCACTGAGGTCAATCTGCGTGAATGAATGGAAGTTAGTACAGAATGACGGGTCCGAAGCGCTCGCTCGCCTGCATTTCTTCTCCGTCAAAAAGAAACACGCACAGGGCGAGATCGAAGCCCGCATCACTGTGAAAGAATTTGCCAGCGCGAAAACCAGCGACATGCAATTCTATGCAACTGCGGACATTGAGCTAAACCAGAAGGCAATGCGGTTTCAACCCTGCGGCTGGAGTGAAACCCTTGTTGGTGCGCTCGGTGAGTGCATGCGGAATTTGCGCAGATTCGATTATGAGACAGCAGAAGATCCTGCCGCGCTACCATCAGATTGCGGCCGCTAGACAATCTGCCGCAGTTCTTCCTCGCTGCCCGGAGCATCATGGCCGTGTTTACGCCGCAAGCAATCGGATTTGTTCGTAGCCCCTACACCGACTCCAAGTCTATTCCCAAGGGACTCGGCGCCAGGCACGATGCCGAAGGCACTCTTGAGATTCTTCCAGAGTTCGAGCTTGGCCTGACCGATATAGAGGGCTTTTCGCATCTGTTTGTTATCTGGGCCTTCGACCGGTCGGAAGGTTTCGAGTTAATTGGCAGGGCGCCCATTGACGAGCGGACGCACGGCGTCTTTGCAACGCGTTCTCCACGCCGCCCCAATCCCATTGCGCTCTCCGTAGTGGAGCTACTATCCCGCGAAGGCCGGCATTTGCATGTGCGTGGCGTCGATATGCTGGATGGCACGCCAATCCTCGACATCAAGCCTTACATGTCGAGCATTCCCAGCGAGAAGCTTCGCCGCGGCTGGGTGGCCGAGGCTGAGGAGCGCAGCAAGAGTTGAAAGCTGTGCGCCCGGTGCAAGTCGTCCTCGTGAGGAACGAACATGCAGGCGTTGAAGTCGGTCTGGAAGACAGGTTTTTACGATTCCCACAATGTGGCCCCTGAGGGCCTTTCCACGTCATCCACCGACAACTTTCCGGAAGCGGCACGCCTCTAATCCCTTAACGGAAGAGCAATCTTCCAGAAGGAGAGAGTAGTCTATGGCCTTCAAGAGAATCGGCAACGAAACTCACGAATGGCAGCATGAACACTCGTGCATCAAGGGTTGTACGGGGCAAGGGAGGGAAACTCGGGCTGAGCTCGAACGAACCACCTCATCCGTAAGACCCGGATTGTGATCCAGCTACCGAACTGGATCTTCAAAATTCGGAACGCATCTGGGCGAGGTCTCGCAAGAGGCCCCGCCCTTTTGCTTCGTGCGGCCCTGACCACTTCATTTCTCTCGCCGTCCCTCATTTTCGAATCCATTTACTCTTCAAAAACTGTCCCCGCGTTAACTGCTGACCATGGGTCTAATCGTGTATTGTGAGTGAGTTCGGTTATGAATCTCTTCTCCGCCACGCTGGCTGAACCGCAAAGCTTTTCACCGTGGGAGAAGCTGTTCCTGGTGGCATTGATTGTTGCATCCGGTGCCCTGTTCTGGCGGCGATTCGGTCCAATTCTGAGGCGCATCCTCAAATCCAGAAAAGACCCCAATTTCAGCATTTTCCCCATCGGTAAACGGGTATGGGACTTCTTCTGGGAAGTGATTTGCCAGGCCAAGGTGATACGGGAACGTCCCCTGCCCGGCCTCGCTCATGCATTCGTATTCTGGGGTTTCTGCGCATTCGCTCTGGTCACGCTGAACCATGTCGCCGTGGGCCTCGGCATAGGGTTTCTCGATCCGCAAGGAGTGGTTGGCCGTTTCTATTTTTACCTCGCTGCAGCCTTCGCCATCGCTTGCGCCGCCGGAATTTTAGGCCTTTTCGTCCGCAGGTTTTTTATCCGGCCACGATGGCTCGGCAACAAGGTCTCTTATGAGTCCGGCGTGATAGCGCTACTCATCTTCCTCCTGATGGTGACCTATCTGGCAAGCTTCACTGTCAGCGACGCCAGCCCGATGGCCAGAATGCTCTGGTGGGTTCACACCCTTTCCCTGCTCATTTTTCTGCCGATTATCCCGCACACCAAGCACCTGCACCTTGTTCTTAGTCCTGCCACCATTTTTCTATCCCGTGGCGGCTTCAGCAAGATTCCCCCTTTGGTCGGCGATGAAGACTTTGGCCTTGTTGCCGGAACGGACCTGACTCAGCTAGTGAGCCTGCAAGCTTACTCCTGCGTAGAATGCGGCCGCTGCAGCGAGCACTGTCCCGCCACCAACACCGGAAAAGAGCTAAATCCCAAAGAGATCATCCTGGGCCTGCGCGGCTACCTGAACGAATTCGGCCCGACATCCCAGGAAACTTTGATCGGCAAATTCAACTCCATGACAGCCGATTTCCAGTGCACCACGTGCGGCTCGTGCGAGTACCAATGTCCCGTCGGCATCGAGCATCTCCCCATCATCATTGGTCTGCGCCGCGGAGCGGTGAACACGGGCGTGTGGGAAGACGATCATGGAGCCAAGCTCTTCCTCGCCCTCGAACGAGGCTCAAATGCCCTGGGTATGAGCGCCCTCGAACGCGACAAGTTTATCCAGAAGCAGCAATTTCCCATCTTCGATGGCACGCAGGAGTATTGCCTGTGGTTGGGTTGCATGGGCGGATATGACCCGAAAGGTCGCGAAATCGTTGCCGACTTCGCCCGCATCATGAATTACCTCGGCACCAGCTACGGCGTCCTGCGCAAGGAAAAATGCACCGGTGATCCGGTGCGCCGTCTTGGCAATGATCTTCTCTTCCAGCAGCTTGCTGAAGCGAATCTGGAAGCACTTGCGCAAAACAAGGTAAAGAAGATCGTCTCCATCTGCCCACATTGTGTCCGCACCATTCAGGAGGATTGGAAAGAGTTCGGCACCCCACCAGAGATCGAACATCACAGCGAGTTCCTCGCGCGTTTCGCTGACAAACTGCCCAAACAGAAAACACTCGACGGAACGCCTCCTGAAAAGATCGCTTACCACGATCCCTGCTACCTGGGCCGCTATCGCAACGTCTACGAAGAGCCGCGCATCGTTGCAGGACTCGCCGGCGAAGTCGTAGAAGCGCCGCGCTCACACGAACGCAGCTTCTGTTGCGGTGCTGGCGGTGGACTTGCGTTTCTCGGAGAGGAAACAGGCGATCGCGTCAGCCAGACGCGTGCCCGGGAACTCGTCGCCACCGGAGCGTCGACCATCGGCACAGCTTGCCCCTTCTGCAATACCATGTTTCGCGATGCACTTTCCGCGACTGGCGAAGCCGCACCGCAGCTGTTGGATATTGCTCAACTCACCGCACGAGGCCTGCCGCAGAATATCCCAGTAAAAACAGAGCAACCGTAATCCGGAGTCATCCCGTATGAAAATCATCGTCTGTATCAAACAAGTCCCTGAACGCGACGCGCAAGTGCGCATCAACGGCTCGGGTAAATGGATCGAGGAATCCGACCTGCAATTCGCCATGAACGAATCCGACGCCTACGCCCTCGAAGAGGCATTGCAGCTCAAAGAAAAACACGGTGGAGAAGTCATCGTCTTGAGCGCAGGCCCTGAGCGCGCCGGAACAACGATTCGCGAAGCGCTGGCGAAAGGCGCCGACCGCGCCATTCAGGTCGAAGCCGATGATCTGCCCCTGCGTGACGCGCTCGGATCTGCACAACTCCTCGCCGCCGCAGTCAAGCAGGAAAGCCCCGACCTCATACTCACAGGCCTTCAATCCGACGATCTAGGCTACGGGCAGACTGGCGTCATCATGGCTGAATTGCTCGGCCTTCCTCATGCGTCGCTCATCCTTCACGTTGAAAAGACCGACACTGGCCTCACCGTAAAGCGCGAACTCGAAGAGGGCTGGTTCCAGAATATTGATCTGCCGCTGCCCGCTGTCCTGATGATCCAATCCGGTGGCACCAAGCTACGCTATGCCACCCTCATGGGCATCAAAAAAGCCAAGACAAAAGAACTCCGCAAAATCGCGGCCACAGAGCTGGCCCAGGCGAGCGCACCTTCAGCTGTACTCGATAAGATCACGCTCCCGCAAAAACAGAAATCCACCCAGATCATTCCCGGTTCCGCCAAAGAAGCAACTGCAACGCTGGTCGAAAAATTGAAGTTCGAGGCGCGAGTAATATGAGCGGTGTTTACGTTGTTCTCGAAGATCGTGGCGGCCGTGTCAGCCGCATCAGTTGGGAAGCCGTGGCAGCGGCAAACTTGCTCGCCGCCCAATCCGGCGCGAAAGCAACCGCAGTTGTCATCGGCGCACAAACTGATGCTCTCGCCAAAGAAGCTGCTACAAGAGGTATCGGCAAAGTCGTTCGCATCGAGCATCCGCTGCTGGCGCAGTACACAGCCGATGGCTTTACTGCTGCACTCGAGCAGTTCATCGGCGCCGAGGTTCCCGACTACTTAGTCTTTCCTCACTCTTACCAGGTTCGCGACTACGTGCCTGCCCTGGCCGCACGCCTCGGCCGGGTACTTATCGGCGACGTGACCGCAATCGGCGACGGCCCTGTCTTTACGCGCCAACTCATGCAGGGTCGTCTCAGCGGCAACTACAAATCGAATGGCGCGAGCCCCAGTTTCGTCTCGGTACAGTCCGGAGCTTTTCGCGCGGACACGATCGAAGCGGCTGCCGCCGAGGCCACCACATTCACCCCAACAATCGATGCCACACAGATCCGGACCAAACCCGGCGAGCCTTTCCGGGGCACTGCCCAGACCGTCGACCTCGGCTCTGCACAGTTGATCGTCGCTGTTGGTCGCGGCATCAAGGAGGCAGATAATCTCCCCCTGGTTCAGGATCTCGCCGCAGCACTCGGCGCTGAAATCGCTGCATCAAGACCCATCTGTGATAACGGCTGGCTGCCCATTGAGCGCCAGGTCGGCAGTTCCGGTCAAACCGTTGCCCCGAAGCTCTATCTCGCCGTCGGAATCTCCGGCGCAATCCAGCACCTCGTCGGCATGAAGGGCTCACAGTGCATCGTGGCAATTAACAAAGATGGCGAGGCGCCCATCTTCGAAGTAGCGGATTACGGCATCGTTGGTGATCTCTTCGAAATAGTGCCGGCATTAACCGAGGCCATCAAAGCCGCCAAGCAATGATGGTTTCCGGTTTTTGGGGTAGTGCTTTCCCGCCCATTCGACGAACAACTGTCGAATCGATGGGGCAACCCGAGCTTCAAGGGCTGGGCTGCGATCGGATGCCATTTGCATCCTTACAGCCCCTCCGCGTATCGTTCCGAGTTGCACCGAACACAACTAGACAGGGGCAACCGAAATGTTTCTCCCGGAAACATAATTTCCCGTGATATCCTCTTTATAATCAATACACCCGGTTTCAGCATGATGCATTTTGCAGAAGAATTGCAGAACCATTACGGGGATAAGCACGATGAGCACGACCGAAGTATCAGTCCAGCAATCATTCACAGTTAGCGTTTTCACTCGTCACTCCGCCGAATGCCCCCACGCTCACAACCCACAATGGAAACGCTGCAAATGCCGAAAGTCTCTCTATATCCGTGAGGGTGGCGAGACAACCTACGTCTCCGCGCTGACGCGGTCCTGGGAGCAGGCCGACAAGCTCGCCCAGGCAGAACGCGACAAGCGGGACCCGGTCAAGATTGAGCTGGCCAGGATCGCCGACGAGGAGGCCAAGAAGGCGCTCGCTCGGATGGTCCACGACACCACTGTCGCGGAAGCCATCGAGCAATACCTGCAGTCCATGAAGACGCCGAAGGACACGACGATGGAAGGCTACCGCTCGACGATGCGCAAGGTCCAGCGCTGGGCAGATCGTAAGGGACTGATCTACATGTCCGACGTGACCCCAGCGATGCTCGATAAGTGGCGCGGTCAGTGGAGCGAGGATGCCGACCATGAGGATGACCAACTGAAGCAGTCGTCGCAGTCCGTCCAGCTCCAGCGCCTCAAGGCCTTCTTCACTTGGGCGACCGGGGTAAGGATCGTCGAGCATAACCCCGCGCTGCTGCTCAAATCCATTTCAAAGGGCGACAGCCCGACCATGCCGCTGACAGAGGAGCAGTTCCTCGAAGTCCTGAAGGCCACGGAGCAGATGGAGATCTTCAAGGTTCAACGATGGACGGGGATGAGGATCGGCGACGTCCTGAAGATGTCCCGCACGGAGTTGGTCGGCAACCGGATCACCTTCAAAATGCAGAAGAATGACCGCGAACTAGTGGTGTTCCTGCCCGACGACGTGCTCACCGACCTGCTTGCCCTACCCACCCGGCCGGGGGTCCACAGGAACTACTTCTTCTGGAACCGGAAGCTCACGTACAAGACGATGACGATCAAATGGTTCCGCAAGATCGACAAGCTGAACGAGTACCTGTCGCTGCGGGAAGAGAGGGGTGAGCCGATGGAGTTCAGATCGCACATGATGCGCGACACGTTCGCCGTCGAAGCGCTGCTCAGTGGAGAGCTGCTCGAGAACGTCAGCCCGATGCTCGGCCATCAATCCATCCAAGTCACGGAGCGCTACTATGCCAAATGGGTAAAAGCTCGGCGGCTGCAGCTCGAAGTGAAGACGATCAGCATGATCGAGCGGATGGGCGGGAAGGTCTCCCGACCCGGCATGCTGTGACACACGAAAGCTCCCGGCCATTCCCTGACCAGGCTGGCCATGCCGGCGCCGGTAAATCCTTGCAGGAATGCCACAATGAAAGTGTGCGTTTCCTCCAGTCGAATCCAACGCCGAGATCTGGGAAGGGATCGAGGTTTCTCTGTCGAAAGGAAAGGTTGACACAGCCGCCGCTGGTGGACGATTTTAGAACTTTCTTTCTTGCTCCCTAAGCAATCGAGACCTACGTTTGACCGGCAACAGCAGATTAAACCACGTTGGGCGGCCTCTCGGGCCACGGCTGCAGCCGTTCGTCAGTCCTTCACTGTTGCGACCGCGTGTGCGACAGCCGAAATATTTATTGCGGTGCTCTTCCGTCAACTGCTCCGGATCGAGGCGCTTTTATTCCTTGGACTCTTGAGCAATCATCCGCTTCGCAAACACCCGTCCGACTGCAGGCATAAGCTTTGGCCGATTCGAGGCATGGCGGTCTTACGCATTAATCCGCTGAAGCCCGATGTTCCATCTGCCACGCCACAACGAGAAGCAGAGACAATGCTGCATGGGCAGCAACCGCTGGCCACAATAGGATTCCCGCCATACCATTAACGCCCAAGTAGATGAAATACAGCGTCGCCAGAGAGCTATAGGTCACCATCCCTGAGAACGCCTGGAACATGTTCTGGTCCGGCCAGCACACCACCGCTAACACGATCAGGTTGATACCTGCGAACCAGCTCATCCATATTCCATTTCCCACGAGTTCTAATCCAAACAAGAGCCGGCTGAAAATGGGGGGATAGACGAGCAAGATCAGGCCGACCAAGCATTGGCTTGCCGACGCGAGCATGAGGAGATTTTTCATCAGGCCTTCCTGAGTCGTTGCCTTATTGAAACGGGGCCGCTGCCGAGGTATCCTGTTAGTCCTTCACGAGGGCGACAGCGTGAGCGATGGACGGCATGTTTTTTTGGTCCTCATCCGTCAACTGTTCCGGCTCAAGGTTGAAAGTAACCTTGTTGATTTTGCCGGTAAACCTGAATGGAGGCTCGTATCGATACTCGAGCATCGCTACTCCAGTGCGCGTGTCGTGGCCGATGTCGAAGGCTTCGTCTTCGGGGAACGTAATCGGAACGGTGTGCTCCATGGAGTTCTTCGCCACTTCCTTGCCATCCACGTAGAGCAAGCCTGTTCCTCCTTTGCCCAGGCCCGGACCATCGGACTTGAAGTCGAAGACGATGGTGTGCTTGCCCTCACCCAGTTCTGGTCCGGCCCAGGTGGTGCGCTTGAGATCAAGCAGGTTGTACAGAAACACCGGCTTGCCGCGGCCAACGCCTAACGCGCCCTTGCTTAGGAAGAGACCATAGCCGCCGAAGCGCCCGCCATCGGTGACAATCATGCCCTCCGCGCCGCCTTTGGGAATCTCGATCTCCGCGGTAATGGTGTAGGACTTGTTCAGGATGTGGGGAGCGCCGCTGTTGGGCATACTTACCGGTGATCCAGAGTAGGTGAAGACCTGTCTGCCTGCAGTGAGATTGGGCTTCGGCGAGTTAAAGCGCGGCAAAGTCGTGTTATCGAGGGGAAGCACGTCAAACTTCTTTGCTTCGGAGTAGAAGAGGTCCTTCATCTCGGTGAGCTTTTCCGGCATTTTGGCGGCGAGATCGATCGCCTCGGTGGGATCCTCCGCGACATGGTAAAGCTCCCAGTTGTATCCGGTCATGACGTCGGGCGGCGGAGCTGAACTCAGCTCCCAGGGTACAGTTGCCGGCGTCGTCGCCGCGACCCAGCCGTCGTTGTAAATGGCGCGGTTGCCGAGCATCTCGAAATACTGCGTGGTGCGTTTGGACGAGGCTTTGGCGTTGGCCTTGTTCCATGTATAGGCCATGCTCACGCCATCCATGGGGCGCTGGTTGATGCCATTGAGCGTGTCAGGCATCGGGATGCCGGCCGCTTCGAGGACGGTTGGAACAATGTCGATGAGATGGTGAAACTGATCTCGGAATCCCCCTTCGTCATCAATGTGGCCGGGCCACGACACAACCATGCCCTGCGCTGTACCGCCGTAATGCGACGCTACCTGCTTCGTCCACTTGAATGGCGTGTCCATCGCCCACGCCCACGGCGCCGCGTAGTGCGGGAAGGTCTTGTCGGACCCCCAGAACTCATACCAAAGAAACTGGTCCTTGACCGGCACTTGAACCCCATTCAGTGTGGTGCCTTCGTTCGGCGTGCCGTTGAGCATCCCTTCCGGACTCGCGCCGTTGTCGCCGCTGATATAGATGATTAGGGTGTTATCAAGCTGACCCAGGTCCTCGACTGCCTGGATGACGCGACCGATTTCATGATCCGTATAGGCGAGATAAGCTCCGTAGACGTCAGCCTGTTTGATAAATAACTTCTTCTCTTCCCAGTTGAGGGAATCCCACGTCGGGAGCTCTTTGGGCCACGCCGTCAGTTCCGCGTTCTCTGGCATGATTCCCAAGCGCTTCTGATTGGCGAAGATGGTTTCGCGGACCTTGTTCCAGCCCTCGTCGAAGAGATGCATTTCGCTGATCTTCTTGATCCACTCCGGAGTGGGATGATGCGGCGCGTGCGTGCCGCCCGGAACGTAATAGACCAGGAACGGTTTCTCTGGGGCGACCTCTTTGATATCCGCCATGTATTGGATTGCTTCGTCGGCCATGGCCGTGGTCAGGTTCCATTCCGGATTCCCCTCAAACGGGTAAACGGCTGTCGTATTACGAAACAGGTTAGGCTGCCACTGGCTGGTGTCTCCACCCAGGAATCCGTAGAAGTACTCGAAGCCCATGCCGTTCGGCCACTGATCGAAGGGTCCGGCCTTGGTCGCCTGATAGAAGGGTGTATTGTGATTCTTTCCAAACCAGGAAGTCGCGTACCCGTTCTCCTTCAGGATCGTACCGATGGTGCCGTTTTCCTTCCGGATGATCGAGTCGTACCCCGGGAATCCCGTCGCGATTTCGCCGATTACACCGAAGCCCGCAACGTGGTGATTGCGCCCGGTGATCAATGCCGCGCGCGATGGTGAGCACAGCGACGTGGAATGGAAATTTGTGTAACGCAATCCGCTTTTCGCGATGCGGTCCATTGCAGGCGTCGGGACAACGCCACCGAACGTGCTTGGCGCGCCGAAGCCCACATCGTCCGTCATGATAAGCAGTACGTTTGGCGCGCCCTGCGGCGGCACCACCCGAGGCGGCCACCAGGCTTTTGACTCAGTAGCCTTTTCGGCGATCACTCCGCCGAATGCAAGATCTGGCGGCGGAAGCTGTTTTCCGCTGATGGTGGTAGTGGCGTTCGGCGAACCAGGCTCGACGGGGGACATTTTGCCATCGCTCATCGTTTGCTCCTTGGGTCGGGGAGAACAGCTAGACGTCCGAATTGACTACAACTTGGCCAACAGCAATGTATGCCAATTTCCTTAGAATTGGTCGTTCCTCGGACTTTGCTCTGGCCCCGCGACCTTCAACAGTTTCTAAGAACATCGATTTTGCCGCAATCGAAATCAAATGCAAACTGGCAATAGTACCAGTTGCACGAGGGCAATCTAACTTCCACTATTCCGACCAAAAGGGGTTTTAGAAGGATCTGTCACTATTGACAGTTCCCAATGCTATGAGAGCGGTCTACGCTGATTTCCTCTTTCCCCGTGTGCCTCGCCACGATCCCCTTGGCATGCGTTATAGCGGAGAGAGCGGCTTTATCGTTTGATTGGCCGTTGAAGATAAGGTTGCGTTTGGCACTTCTATTTTTGTTGTGCCTTACTGTGCATTCAGTTGGATTCACTCCCTCATCTCACGCTGATTCGTTTGCAGAGTTCGTCATATCAGTTAGGGTTGCCAGCATGAATTGGCCGACGCGGCCACAGCACTAAGCAAAAGGAGATTGCGTCATGAGCCAGAATCATTTTACCCTCAGTTTTCCGTTGAAAAGCTCCGCAGACGCGACTGCGTTCGCAACGCAGCTTCCACCACTGATGCCCGGACTATTTCAAGCGCAGGATGCGATCGGTACGATCCACTACTCGCGATTCACAGTTCTGAGCGAAAAGACTTTGTTGTTCCTCGGTGACTTCGATGGCGAATTCGGAACGCTCATGTCCGAGTTAGCCAAGCAGACGGGGCCGGTGTTCGACGCTATTTTCCTGCATGTCGTCAATCCGCCGCCTACTCCGGTGGCCGCTAATGCAGACGCTTTCGTCGAATGGACCGCGGAGCATCTTTTGAAACCGATAAATCTATACACCGCCTACCCCGAGGTGACCGCCAAGGAAATCAAGGCCCTGGCAGCAGCAGCAGGCATCAGTGCCGCAGACGGCGAATTGAATCCTTTTCTGGTGATTCTGCCTATGAAGTCAAAACTCGCATTCATCGAGGTGGAGTTGATCTTGCGTGCACGGGGACACGGCACCACTACAGACTTAGATAAAGTCGGAACTCCGCACTTCGCTCAGTTTGTCCCACTCGAGGACAACCAAGTAGGGTTCTTTACGGTGTACGACGGTTCCTTTGATAAGTACATCGCGGATTTCACTAAGAACATCGGGCAGGTCTTCGATCTGCTGTTCAAGTTCACTAAAGGCGCGCCACCGTCGCCATGCAGGAAGTATCTTCAGGAATTCATCGACTTCGCAGCGGGAGCGAATCGCGCACCGATTGGGTTCTACAAGGCCTATCCGGGCCTAAGCGTGCAGGATATCCATGCTTTGATCGCGGACAGCAAGGCACAACCAGCTTGAATTTCGGGCCGCATAATCGTGACCAATCCAGCAGGAGATTCAGCGTGAACGCAGATAGCAAGGTAGACGAGCCACAGACTAAGGAAAGTGGCGGGTTCTTCCGGCATTTCTTCGGAGGGCATGATCACAAAGCCGCCGAGAGTGACGCCAGTGCAGGACGAAAGGCGGGATCTACGCTCGATCTTCCTGACATTCAGGGGTTTATTCTTCGCGGATACCGCATGCCGATGGTCCGGCACTTCTTATTGAGCGTAGGTACAGCCGCAGAGGCACGGAGGTTGCTCGGGCGACTCGTCAGTGGAGACGAATCCGACGCGCCGCAGGTCACAACAGCCGAGGACTGGCATGTTGGATTTATGCAGGGACCAAGCGACAATCCCGACGATGCCCCACGCTGTAAGCCAGACTATTGTCTGAATGTCGGAATTACCTGGCCCGGGCTTATTGCGTTGGAGGTGAAAGATCGCGTCCCAAATATCTCGTTCAAATCTTTCGGGGCTTTCATTGCCGGCGCGGCGGGACGGGCGAATCTAGTAGGAGACACCGGACCTAGCGCACCAGAGAATTGGATCGGAGCTTTTGGCAAAGGAAGCGATCACGTTATGGTGACGCTGCACGCCATGTGTCCGGAAGCGATGGAAACTTATAGCGATAAGCTGTCGGCCTTATTCGCGGAAGGACATGCCTTCAGAGAGATTTGGCGAACTGACGGTATGGCGCTGATGGACATCGTCGATGGCAAGCCCGTTCCTACTTTTCGCGTTCACTTCGGGTATACCGACGGCATCAGTATGACAACGATTCGTGGCGGACCGGAGCGCTATCCGCCCGATCATCAGCAGCCATGCGAGCCATGGCTGTTCGTTTTGCAGGATGAGGCTGAGAACTACTTCGTGCCGGAGCCTCCTCGACTGGGTCTCAACGGCAGTTTCGCCGTCTTCAAGATGATCGAGACAGACGTTGTTGGATTCGAGAATCTCCTGCAGTCGAACAAGGAGAAGATCGATCCAGAACTGCTCGCTGCGAAAATCTGTGGACGCTGGCGAAACGGTGTCCCTCTCGCGTTGTCGCCAGAGACTGACACCCCGCCGGGCGGCATTCTACCGGACCAGATGAATAATTTTGAGTATGTGAACGCGGATGGGTCAGGCGATCCGAGAGGACTCCGATGCCCAGTGGGTGCCCATACGCGGCGCGTCAATCCACGAGGCCAGCCGGTCACAGGGCAAGGGCAACCCGGCGGCAGCAACAACACTCACCGGCTGATTCGCCGCGGCATGCCCTATGGACCGACCTACGATCCGACGAAACCCTACGACGGAATTGAACGTGGACTGCTCGGGTATTTCATCAATTCAAGCATCGAGAATCAATACGAGTTTGTGCTCGGACACTGGGTCAATGACAGCGAATTTGCCGGAGCGGTCAGACTGCCTCCCAAAGCAAAAGATCCAATGATCGGCACCCAGGATCCTGCAGAAAGCATTCTCGTAATTCCGCAGCCGAACGGCGCGCCTCCAACCAAGATTACGGGATTCTCAACTTTCATAAAGACGAAGGCGGCTGCCTACTGCTTTTTGCCCAGCGTCACTGCAATCAAATTCATCTCCGGGCTTTGATGAGGTTCTTATGCTTTTCGTGACGAGATGGTTCGGAGTGACCGGCAGCGATGCAGAGCGCGACCGCATCCGTGAGCAGTCTGTGATTGAAGAAATTGTTCAACAATCTCTTGTACTGCAGGCGAAATCTGCAACCCAACAGCATCGCAAACTCGGCCGTGGAACGCACGTGAAGGGTGTGTGCGTCCGGGCTCAATTCGAAGTATTTGATATAGGCGTCGGACGCGACCGCGGATTGGCAGAGCGACTTGCCAAAGGATTGTTCAAAACGCCCGGCGTTTATCCCGCAATCGTGAGGTTCGGGAATTCTGACCCCCGAAACAATTCTGACTTCAAGGCTGACGTTCGATCCATGTCGTTCTCGGTCGATCTCAAACGGGATGGTTCCTCCGCAATGGGAACTGGCCCGGGCCGTCAGGATTACTCGCTTCAGAACACCAAAACTCTGCCCATAAATGATGCAGCTGCATTCTTGGCACTTGCTAAGGTGCTGACGGCATCGAGCCCAGGTGCAGCTTTCTGGGCTCTGGCTTTCAAAGACAAGCTGCGGGTGTTGAGGACTGCTTTGTTAGTGCAGTTTCAACTGCATCAGGAAATAAAGCCCTACCAGCAGTTGCGCTACGAAAGCAATGTTCCATTTCGTCATGGACCAGTCGATGTTGTGAAGTTCTCTGCAACACCGTCCACCAACAATCCGGCGGACCCGTTGCAGAGGAACAATCCCAATGGCCTGCAGGACGAACTAATCCGGCACATTGATGAAGACAGCGTCATGAGCACCTTCGAGTTTGGGGTTCAGTTTCTCGACACGAACAAGATGACTTACTGGGGCAAGCGACGCGACGCCAATTTCTGGACAGAGAACGCAAGTATCAACTGGAATGAGAGTGAGGCTCCCTTTCATACAATCGCGCGTCTCACACTGCTACCCATGTCGCACTTGCCATCCGACGCTTCCGATGCAGTGTATTTCGATGTAACTGGAAACTCGACACCTGACAGCACGCCGGTTGGGAGCATTAACCGCGCCCGTTGGCCGTCGGAGGTTGCCAGCAGAAAGGCCCGCATGCAGGCGACCAACAATGGACTAGACAGCGATCATGCCGAAGACTTTGGACTATATGCGCAGAAAAGCGCCGCTTCCGAATAAGACGCCTATGACGGAAGGCGAATCTAAAAGAACGAAGTTTGACAACAACGACTCGACACCTCCACAGAAACAACCAAGGAGCTACATGACTACATGCTTCACATTTCAACTTGGTAAGCACCTCGGCGGCGCAACACTTTGGTCCGTTTATAAACGCTGGATAATGACCTGTGCAATCGTGCTTGCATCTGCCGTTCCGCTGATTTCGCAAAGTGTCGAGCTGCAGCAAAAGATTGCGGCCGTGAAGCGATCTGTGGCGGAGAACAAGCAAAGGCTGCAGAAGTATCAATGGACCGAGACAATGCAGCTCACATTGAAAGGCGACGCGAAGCCTGCATCTGTGAACTTATGCCAATACGGACCCGGAGGGCAGGTTCAGAAAACTCCAATCAGCGCTCCTCCGCCACCGCCCAGTGGTGGCAGATTGAAGCAAAAGATCATTGCGAACAAGAAAGCCGAAATGCAGGACTACATGGGAGACGTGAAGAATCTTCTCGCTCTCTACGTACCACCTGAGCCTCAGAAAATGCAGCAAGCGTACGAAGCAGGCAAGGCCTTCTTGAATCCCGCCCCTGGCAGGGTGAATTTGCTTTTCAAGGACTATGCACTGCCCGGCGATCAAATGACTCTTACCTTTGACACTTCTACAAAGAAGGTTGTTTCTTTGAATGTCCAAACCTATCTGGGTGAATCGAAAGATGCAGTCACTTTGCAGGTTCAAATGGCTAGTCTCCCCGACGGTACCAACTACGTTCATCAGTCCGTCTTAAACGCAACCGCCAAAAAACTCGTCGTGACCACGACAAACTCAAGCTACCAGAAACTTGGTGGTTACTGACCGTCGATGATCAGTATCAAGATCTAAGCATATTTTCTTTGAGCGGTAATTGATCGCGGGCACTGAGCATTTTGCCAATCGCGGGGCGTCTTTTGTTTTCATAGTGTCTGATCTACAGTGCGACCGAGGTTCATGGAAGACAACCGATTTTGAGGAGCGTGCATGAAGATTCTACTGATGATGCTGGTATGTGCTGTATTTGCTTCAAGTATCAATGCGCAGGATTGTGTCAAAAACCGGCGCGGTGAGACGGTTTGCAAGAATGGGCAGTCAGCCGCAGCGTATAACCCAGATACGGGTAACGCCGCAGTCGCGCAGAAGAATACGAACGGGGTGACTACCACCAAAACCAGCAATGGTGGCGCAGCTACGACCAAGAACGGGAGTGGAACTGCCCACAACTCGAATAGCGCAGTCGCCGTCAATTCGAGAACGGGGAATGCCGCTGCTGCGCACACTAATTCGAATGGCGTAACCACTACCCAGACCACGAACGGAGGAAAAGCCAAAACAAAGAACGGAATGGGCGTAGCGCAAGGTCCGGGTGACTCAACATGCGCCAAGGGCAAGAACCATCAAGGCTGCACAACCAAATGACCAAAGCATGGTCCGGAATGGTTTCGCCCAAGACGCGTCTACCTGTTCGCTCTGGTGCCTGCGGTGCTTTACGTTGCGGCTTCCGCGAAAGAGATGTCCTGCAGTTCGCGCAGCTTCACCGGCCGTTCCTTGGCCAAGTCCCGTGCCTGCGAGAAGTCCTCGTCAACGTTGTAGAGTTCCCATGTGTCCGCATCGAACGAAGCTGATGATCCGGTAAGCCAGGGCAGCCGTCCGTGGCCCCCCGCTGAGAATCGAGGCAGTAACTTTGTTACGCCCGCGCATTCTGTTTGCGGATGGCAATGCGGCTTTTCTCGAACGTGTCGCCAAACTTCTCGAGGCGAAATACGAGGTCGTCGGCAGAACGACCGATGGCAGTCGTGGCTGTACGGAAGTGAAGGAACCCAATCCGGACGTTGTCCTACTCGACATCTCTTTCGGAGCATACAGCGGCATCGGGATTGCCTCGCGACTTCGGAGTCACGGATACAAGGGCGAGATCGTATTTCTATCGATGCACGAGGACTCCGATTTCGTTAGGGTCGAGATCGGCGCAGGTGGTCGGGGCTACGTGTTCAAGTCGCGCTTATGTACCGATCTCGAACCGGCTGTAACGGCCGCTCTTTCGCATCAGGCCTTTGTTTCGCCGTTGAACGGCTGAGCACAGCGAAGTGCAATCGGGAGAGTGAGGCCTCACGGCCGAAAAGCAGCTTATAGGTCTAGGGGGCAGCGTGACGAGGGCCACAATCTAATGGTTCTCAGCCTCGCGAAACCATTGGATCAGAAATGGACAGTTGGCCAGTGTTTAAAAATCCAGTCCACCCGGCCGTAAAACCGGCTACCAGTCAGCTGATATAGGCCGGCTAATTGCAGACACAAATCTCACTGACCGAGTAACCTCATGATCCGCCGCATCGGAGGGCGGAAATCATGAGGAAAACGCCAACGAATACAAAGGGTAAGAAGAGCCGGCCAAAGACCAAGCTTGGTATACCGGATCTCGAACATTCGAAAGCCGCAGTCTTGCGGAGCCTCGGTTCTCCCGACTCGGTGCGGGGATATCAGCATGCCATCGATGAGTTCGTTGCCTGGTATTGTTCCGAACCACGATTGGCCTTCAACAAAGCAGTGGTCTTGCGATACCGCTTTCACCTGGAGGAGCGAGGTCTCGCGCCCGGGACGATCAATGTGCGAATGGCGGCCGTTCGACGGTTGGCGTACGAGGCAGCGGACTGCGGACTGTTAAGCCCTGAATTGGCCGCCGGCATCCATCGCGTTAAGGGTGCTCGCAAGCTCGGCTCCCGTTTGGGTAACTGGCTTACGGCTGGCGAGGCGGCCGCGCTCTGGCAGGCACCCGATGGACAGACTCTTACAGGAAAGCGCAATCGAGCGATCCTGGCGATCCTGCTTGGCTGCGGCCTGCGCCGCCGCGAGCTTGCTGAGCTGACTCTGGAGAGCTTGCAGCGTCGGGAGGAGCGCTGGGCTATCGTCGATCTGAATGTATGGTTAACCGCAGCCGGTATCGAGAGAGGTCCTCTCTTCCGATGTGTCTGTCGGGCAAGTAAGCCATGGGGAGACGGCATCTCGGAAAAGACGGTTTGGCACGTTGTAAAGAAGACCGCCGCGGGCATGAACATTCCACATCTCGCGCCACATGACCTGCGAAGATCATGCGCGAGGCTTTGCCATGATTCCGGAGGTGAGCTTGAGCAGATTCAGTTTCTTCTCGGGCATGTCTCTGTGCAAACCACGGAACGCTACATTGGCTGCAGGCAGCGTTTGAGGGTAGCAGTCAACGACAAGCTCGGCATCGATCCCGGGTGAATCGTCGACGAAGCACCTGGACGTACAGGCGACTAAACGGACATGTGGGTCCGATGCTGTCATGGGTGAGTGCATTGGCGAGTAAGGGATAACACAGTGATATCGTCCTGCTGTCCAAACGCCTGCGCGGCGGCGGCGATCTGCGCGACTGGATGGACGCTGATGACCTGGGTGCGTGCGAAACCAAAGAGTTCACCGGAAGGTGATTGTGCTTCCACCACACCATCAGTGACGATGACAGTCCTGTCGCCAGGGGCGAGGTCAACGGTGGTCTCCGGATACTCAAGATCGGAGACTATGCCGAGTGGCAGTCCGCTTTCGAGGGGTATCTCTTCTCCGTTCCGATAGGGAGGAAGATGCCCCGCATTGGCCAAGGTCAGGCGACCTTTGTGCGAAGTGTGTCCACACAGACATGTAACGAACCCGCCATGGCTCGCTCCGCAGAGGCTTTCGTTGAGGCGAGTCAGTAGCACACCCGGCGAAAGTCCCTCGGAAGCCAAACTGCGAAAGGCCCCGATGGCGAGCGCCCCAGTCATGGCAGCTTTCAGTCCTTTACCGCTGACATCCCCGACAATCAGGAGCGAAGATCCATCGTTCCTGGAAACGACTTGGTAGAAGTCCCCTCCTACCTCGGAGGCAGGAATGTAAGCGGCATCAAGGCGCCAACCGGGCAGCGCGGGAAGGGTTGCAGGTACCAGTTCAAGCTGCATTTCGCGTGCTGCAGCCAGTTCTCCCGAGACGCGGGCTTGTTCACGGTTCAGCGTTGTGAAACGCACCAGCATGACTGCACCGATGGCAAGCAGAAAGATGGCGTCGGCTACATCGGCAGGGGAGAGCGGCGCGATTCCCCATAGCATCACGGGGCCAGAAAGAAAATCCAGATTCCTTCCCAGAAGACTCCCAATCTGGGGCAGGTTGACGAGAATCATTCCAACCGCAGGAGCCAAACTCGGGACGATAAGCCAGCGCGCTTCTCGGTTGCCATGCCGGTGCCAATAAAAGAGCAGAGCGGGTATGGCCAACGCAGCGGGGACAAGGGCGGCCGATTCGAACGAAAAGTAGAGCGCATTCCGCACCAGTCCCGCGCTGCAGAGAAACGAAAGAATGGGACACGCGAGCAGAAAACATTCATAGATCCGCCATAGCCGATTGGGCCGGCGGCGGATGAAGGCAAACGTGAATTCTGTTTGCGCCAGCATTCCGAGAAAGATCGCAGGATCGGCGTAGATCTCGTTTGCATCTCCCGGGATGATGGCATAAACGGCGGCCGTAAAGATGCCCCACGAACTGCCCAGAATCGTCAAGTAAATACCAAGCCAGAGATACTCCCGGTCCCGTTCCTGCAAGGCGAAAACGAGAAGCACCGCGGACCCGGCAAGGACAATGACAGAGTTAACTGCGCCTGAAGGAAGAAATCGAATCACTCGGCGAGCGTGGTGAGCGTCCGCCGCATCACTAATAGCCTGCTGACCGCCGAGAGCAACCCGCAGTGAAGCCGCTTCATTCGCGTCGAAGGCGATGCGCGGCGGATGAATGCGAATGGCCAGAAGAACCGAGTCGCGATGGGCATTCAACGGCACAATGAACTCCAGGGTTTCTCGACTCAGCCACCACGGCTCGAAATGCGCCGACCCGGCGCGGTGGCCATCGACGTACACTTCGAAAACGCCACTCTGCGCCAGCATGAGCAGATCGAGTGGGGTGTTCCCATGAGGAGGAAGTTCGATGGGCAACCGGTACCAACACCCGTGCGCGCACGTGTCGGTTTGCTCTGGAGAATGGCGCTCCCAGTCCCCATCGTCGAACTGCGGATTAGCCCAAGCGATGTTGTCGCCGGAATGATAGCGCCAGCCGTCCGTTAGCCAAGCCAGACCGCTGGGGAGTGGGGCCGGGGCCTGCTGTGCCTCGCATGCGAAACCAACATTCAGAAGCAGGAATGCCCAGATGGAAAGTGTTCGCCATGGAGACGGGTGAATCGTCAATTCGGAGGCCTGCTCCTTCAGATCGATGGAGGCTGACGTGTGTACCCATCATACAGAGAGAGAGTTGTAAAGGTGGCTGCTTTGCGAGCGTCAGATTGAATTCAAATCTGCGGAAGCTTCCTCCTGAGAACGAGTCGGAAAGAACACAGCCTTTGCGAGTCTGTCTAGCATCCCACGGGTCGGCCGGTTGTCGTGCTCCGAGACAGCGGTATCCTTCATGCCAGTCCGTGCTTGAGTGCGCCTATGCGGATAACGGATAGCACGGTGATGTCGTCTTCCTGGCCCCAGCGTTGAGCGGCGTCCGCAGTTTCAGAGGCTGTCTTTGTGGCCAGGGCTGCCATTTTTTCAAAGCCCAGCAACTCACCATTTACATTTCGTGCTTCGACCACCCCGTCGGTGAGAAAAACTATGGCTTCGTGGGTTTCAATCTCGATCTCGCAGTAGCTTGTTTGGGGGATGATTCCCAGCGGCAGTCCGCTTTCCATTTGCACCTCGCGGCCAGCAAGATATGGAGAAATGTGCCCGGCGTTCGCGATCACCACGCGTCCGTGGGGGAAGAACCTTGCGCAGCAAACCGTGATGAATCCGCCGCCGGTGCGTCCCGTGACAGCATGGTTCAGATATTCCAGCAGCAAAGCCGGGCTCCGCTCCACTTCATTCGCCAGACTGCCCAGAATGGCCGCCACCAGCATCGCCGCGTCGAGCCCCTTTCCGCTCACGTCGCCGATGACCACCAGCAGCGAGCCATCGTTGAGGGCAACGGTGCGGTAGAAGTCGCCGCCCACCTCCTGCGCTGGGCGGTAGGCCACCTCAACGGCAAACCCTGGCGTGTCCCCGGCGCCTGCGCCAAGAAGCTGCTCCTGCATGCGCCGAGCCGCGGCCAGATTCTGCTCCGCAGCCGCTTGGCGCACCTGCTCATCCCAGTAGCGCAGATACAACACCGCCAGCACCACGAAGATGAAGGCCACGCCCGCCGCATCGCGGTAGTCAACGAGGAACGGGCCGATGCTAAGATTCGATGACCTGTGCATGAATATATTGTTGCTGGCCCAGAACACGATTCCGCTCGCCACAAACAGCGAAACGCCGATGGTCAGCGAGCCCCTTTCCCGATCCCACAGAAGACCCCACACCGCCACCATCTGAAATGCCAAAGGCACAACCGACATTATGTAGATCACGGGAAGCTCATATCCAGCGTCCAAGGCCATGCCAGCGCCCAGCAGGACCGCAATGATACCGGAGAGCACGGCGCCGGCTACGAGGATCCTCCGGAAACGCCGACAAAGAGCGGACAGAAAAAGATTGGAGAACACGTTCGCGGAGCTTGTAATTGTGAAGATCAGCACCGGGCCCCACGAGCGACTGTCGATGCTCTGGCTAGTAGAGGTAAAGTCGCCAACAAGGTGTGGTACGCCCCTGGCAAGGCAAAACAGCGCGAGGAAAAAGTACTCCGACCGGCGCTTCTGGACGCTGAACAACACCACACTGATCGCCGCCGCAAAGAGAAACAGAATGCAGGTCAGATTCGCGGGCATCACTTGAATGGCGCCTCTGGCCAAATCCCGCTGCTCGCGCGCCGAGATTGCTTCCGCCGGACCTATCTGGGGAGGATGGGGGAATTGGACTGTTCCTGCCGCTCCAAAGTCGAGCACGCGTACCGTCCATGCGCCCCTCCAGCGCCGGACGGCAACGTGGACAACCGTCCCGTCGAGCAGGCCCATGGGAATCGGAAACGCCATGTGCCGCGGATAAGTACCATGCGGGGCTGGCGTGAAACTGCCGAAGTGCCCAATCGGGACGCCCTCCACATAGACCTCGTAGACATCGTCCAATGCAGCGATCCCAATTGAAGTCTGTCGTCCGCGCAGATCCGCCGGAATCGAAAAGCTGGCACGGTACCAATGCCAACCGGCTGCGCCGGTGTCGCCGAATGCCATTTCCGGAAAGCTGGTCCGCACCCATGCTGAGTCATCCAGATCGATCCGCGCCCACGACGGGTCGTCGCCCGCATGCACTCGCCAGTCCGTGACGGAAACCACCTCGCTCTGCGCGCAAGCGGTCATCGCGCCGCCCACCACCAGCACCGCCGCCAGCATTGTTCTCGTGCGCATGTCGTAACGGTCCTTACCGTCAGCACATGGTGCTGTCATTGTTCACGGGAGCACCACCTCGGCGCGACGAAAGCAGATAAGAGCCCCTAAGTAGAGCGGGGCGGACTTTGCAGCGACAGGCGATCCCAGGGGCCGTCCCACTCACAGGGTCAGCCCTTGGTCCGAAAGGATGTTAGGTCGTCCGCTACGGATATGCTGACGTAGGTGTTGATTCCCATGTTGGTGTCTACGCCGGCTGGCCCGGAACTGTGCCGGCACAGATTTGCGGTTGTTGGGGCGAGGTGGACAGGAATGCGATTGCCCCCGTCATCAACGTAATCGTGGCGGGTGCCGGAAGCGTCATAGATGAAATGCGTTCGGCGCCACTCCTGCACCATCTCCACGGTGATCTGTCCGAAGTTTTTCTGGATGAGCGTCATCAAGGTCCAGAAGCGCGCGCCGGTGCCACTGAGCCCGAACTGGGTCGGATTTTGTGCGCCGTTTCCATGCTGTTTCATGGGATGACCGGGGTCGTGCACGTTGTCTTCGTTGTAGCTGTCCTTCGCTTCAACATTGTTCGTGGAGACCACGTAATGACCGCCTGTCTCCCCCATTGCGCCCGGTGCGCGAATCGCATAGCGCGCGACGCCCTTCTCATCGGCCGGAATGCTCTCGACAACGAATGCCTCGTGACGATCGGAAACCACCCAGTTCACACCCCGTGTGCACTTTCCGATTACAGTTTTGTGTCCTGATTTGGCTCGGTATTCCGCGCGGCCGACGGTGAGGAGCTCGACAGCCTGCCGGGCCGACTGGGCAAAGGCAGCCGCGTAGAAGTTTCCCAGCTGCCAGTCCAGACCCGGCCTGCGGTAACCGGTGAAGGGTGCGTCGAGTGTCGGCCCAAGAATGCCCAGACTCCCGCCAGCATATCCGCTCACGGTCAGACCGTGTTCATTCTGCGCATGCTCGCTGCCAATCTCGCCAGCCGAATCCGTGACTGTGTAGCGATTCGCGCGGGGATCTGCCGGGTTTGCGATGAAAGTGACAAGGTATTCCTGCGGGAAGAAATGCTGATCCTCTGAGCTGACGTGGATGGCCTTGCCGTCGCGCGTTGCAGGGCCGAGAATGACGGCGCCGCTGCAGCAGTGAATGTCATCGCTAGCCGAGGCAAGCTCCGCGGTTGAAGAGACCGGCGGTTTTCCCTTCAGGCCGTAATAACTATTGATCATCAGAACTTTGTGGAAGTGGCTGAGCTCTCGGGGAAAAGCTGAAGCGGAGAGTTCGGTCGCGGCGCCGTCGGCTATGCCATGCATCATTTCGAGCGCTTCAGGGACAAGAAGCTGGTAGTACCGCTCCTGCTCGATCAGGTAGGCGGTCATAGTCTCTACGCTTCCCTGAACCGGGAGAAGCTCCCGATACCATCCCTCGTACACCATGCGGATAAGGTCACCTGCTCGTTCGCCATATTGCCTGCCGATCTGGGACCAGGAACCGTGCAGTTCGCCCAGATAACGCGGATGCAGCTCATAAGCGGGATAGCCCTGCGCGAGGAAATATTCGGCGAGCTTGCGATTTCGTCCCGTCCACTCGGGGGGCGTGGGGTAAGTGGCGGCGGGAGCGGCCGGTGTTCCGGACAGCGCGAGGCTCTCCACTGGATCGGCAGTAAGAGCCATGATGCCGGCCGATGCAGCAAGCTTGAGCCATGCTCGGCGGCTCAGTCCGGAAGGTACATCGTTTCTAGCGAGGTTCTCTTCGCCATCCTTGATTACGTCACCCGTTTTCACTGTTGCCGACCTCGTTCAAAGGGAAGTGGGCCCGTACTCAACCAAATTGCTCGCGGTCTGCCGATTATAACGGCAACCCGTGTTCGCTAGTGATACTCATAGCGTTTCTCTCGGAGGAGAGCCGTAGTCACAGAAGCTCCAGATGAGGGACGCCGGACACTCCGCGAAAGACAACGCCGTCGACTACCCCGCCAACTAACCAGTCGTCAGATCTAGCTCTTTGCTGCTACCTTTCGTGAAGAGGTTTCCCCGCAAGTGATCAGGATTCTGCGCGTTGCCCTTCTAGTCGGGCTGTTCGTGTCCCGCTGCGGGTTTGCGGAGGGAACTCCATCTGACCTGCCGTCGGCTAACGGTTTCAACTTTGCCCAGTGCATTCCTCTCAGACCCGGCATTCAGTCCGCGGAAAGGGTCGTGTCGCTTACGATCTCATTCGCTCCAGTTGAGGTGCTGCATGCCTAAATTCGCGATTGCATGCTTTGGACTCCTGCTCGCAAGTGTTACCTGCGGATCCGCCTTACACGCGCAGAGCTCGAACTGGACGTGGTCCGACGGCTGGTCCGATCTCAATGACGGCTGGCGGACGCACGCCGGCGACGAGCCGGCCTGGGCCCAGCCCGGCTTCAATGATGACTCCTGGGCGGCGATTTCACTCACCGCTCCCAATGATCTTGCAGGCTGGCGCTGGTATCGGCTGCGCGTTCAGCTCCCACAGCAACACGCTCGGCTCGCCCTGCTCCTCACCGGCGGCGACGGCACCTATGAGCTCTACATCAACGGAGCGCGCCAGCCCGGCCCTCAACTACTGTCTCCATTGCGCATCACTCTCGCCAAGGCGCGCATCCTACCCCTGCCGGACAGCGTGGGGAACCTGGAAATCGCCCTCAGGACCTGCATCCCCCCGACCTCAATGTTTGTCGCCAACCGCGGAGCGTGGCGCATCCGCATCGGCACAGTAGCAGCGATGGACGAGGCGCAACGCGCCATGCTGAGCGAAAGGTTGAACTCGACCGTGCCCAACGTCGGCATCGATCTCGTAGTCCTTCTCGCAGGAATTCCGCTTCTCCTTCTTTTCTGGTGGCAGCCGGATCACCGGGAGTACCTCTGGCTAGGGCTCTATCTCATGAGTGTTGCCACAGGTGATATTTGCTACTACCTTGCCATGCGTGGCTTCGTTCCGTTCTCCGTCAATTGGTTTGGCGGCGATCCCAACGGGTACCTGGCCACTATCGCGCAAATTGAATTTACTTTCAGCTTCGTCGGCAAGCGGGTTACGCGGGCGTGGCGTTTATACGAAGCCCTCTTGCTGACAGTCATCATCACTCTGCAGATACCGGCGTGGCTGGGCTTCGTCAGCCGCGGTCTCATGAATCTGGCAGAAGTGGTTCTGATGGTCCCCGCCTCCTTATCCATGCTCGTCCTTCTGCTCATCTGGTACCGCCGCGGTAACCGCGAGACGGGCTGGTTGATCTTGCCCAGCATTCTGCCCGTCATCGGAATCTTAGTTACGGATCTCGGCATCGCGGCAGAGTACCTTAGGTGGAGTGGCATTGCATGGATCAGCGCTCCACTGCACGTCGGGGTTCTGACGCTGGAGTTGTTTCAGCTCGCGAATCTGCTGTTCCTGCTGGCAATCGGCTTTGTCATGTTTTTCCGCTTTACGCGCGTGAGCCGGGATCAGGCTCGCGGAGCCGCCGAGTTGGAAGCCGCCCAGCGCGTTCAGGCGCTGCTTCTGCGCTCATCCCAGGAACGCGTTCCTGGCCTGACCATCGAAACGGTCTATCGTCCCGCCCAGGAAGTCGGCGGTGACTTCTTTCACACCGCCCAGGTGGGTGGGGTGATGCGCGTGGTGATCGGTGACGTAAGCGGCAAGGGTTTGGGCGCGGCCATGCTCGTCTCCGCCGTTGTGGGTGCGCTCGACACCCTCCACGACAGCCGTCCCTCCTGGGTGCTTCGGGCCCTGAATGCGCTGCTACTCGCCCGGCAGCAAGGCGGGTTCGCCACCTGCGTCTGTGCCTGCATTGCACAGGATGGCGCCATCACCTTCGCCAATGCCGGTCACCTTGCCCCATACCGCAACGGCGAAGAACTCCCATTCGAATCCGGACTGCCCCTTGGCATCGCGGCGGTCGCGGAATACTCCGAAACCGTCTGCCAGCTCCAGCCCGGCGATGTCGTCACCTTCCTCACCGACGGCGTTCTCGAAGCTCGCGACCCGGCGGGTGAATTGTTCGGCTTCGACCGCACAGCCGCCATCAGCAGCCAATCCGCCGAATCCATCGCCGCCGCAGCCCAGGCGTTCGGCCAGGAAGACGACATCACCGTCCTCACCCTCACCTTCGCTCCCGTCGAGGTGCTCCGTGGGTGATCGCGGGTTTCGTTTTCGATGGCTTGCTCTGTCTATGCTTCTCTTCGCCACTTCAGCGTCCATGGCGCAACGCCTGGATGTCTCACGTGACACCCACCGGGTGATCGCCATCGATGGTGATTGCCGATTCCATCCCGGCGATGATCCAGATGGCAAAATAGGCTGGGCCATCGCCTCCTTCGACGATTCCGCCTGGCAGACTATGGTCCGATGGCCCACCGTGCAATCGCGCGAGCCCAATTTCTGGCTTCGCTGCCGATTCGATCCCGCCCTGGTTTCGCCAGACATCCAGCCGATCCTCCAAGTCTCCGGCGACTTCTCCTACGAGCTTTTCCTCAACGGCCACTTGCTCGGGGACTTCGGCAACATCCTCACCGGCCGCCACACCGCCGGCCTCGTCCATCAATATTCGGCCGCCGAGCTTTCGGACCGGGGGCACCCGTTCCTCGTTGCGCTGCGCCTCACCGTCTACCCCACCAACTATGACCTGCAGCCCATTCCTAAGCTCACCCTCGGTCCCAGCGTTGTTCTCCGCGACCAATACACTGCCCGCGTCGCCCGCGCCGTGGCCGCCAAATTTGTTATTTGGCTTAGTTACATCGTCATCGCCGGCGCCGGCCTCTTCTTCCTCGCCCTTTACCTCTTCGACCGATCTCAGGTGATGCTTCTCTGGGTCAGCATCACCTGGCTCTTTCTGGCGCTTATTCGCCTCAGCGAATTCCTCGTTACCGCTTCCATCCCCATTCCCTCTGTCTTTGAATACCTCTGCTACTCCGTTGGTGATACCAACGGAATTGCGACCATCCTCTTCTTCTTTGCGATCGCCGCCCGGCCTGTTACACCACTCTTCCGCATCATCGCCATCTTGTCGCTTGCCACGACAGCGCCGCTCATCCTGGTTCCGCTCTTACCTCTCCATCAGGCCATGGCCTTTCGCTGGGTTCTGGAGGGCTCGCCTCTGTTCGCTGTACTGGCCATTTCGGCCAGTTGCCTGTTGTGCCTGGCGCCTCTGTTTGCGTTCTGGCCATTGAACAAGATCTCCCGCGACCAGATCCCCATCTTTCTCGCCGGTTCGTTTTGGATGCTCATCAACTTTCTCTACATGGGAATGCAGTTCCCCAGCCTTCCATTTGCAGCCTCTGACTATTTGAAGCTCCAGCCCATTCGCTCGGCCGCCATGGCGCTGGCGGCTATCGTCATGACCATCCTCCTGATCCAGCGCATCCGTGCCACCAATCGCCAGCGTGCCCTGTTTGCCGGCGAGTTGCAGGCCGCCCGCGACATCCAGCAGCTCCTCGTCCCTGCCCATATCGACTCTGCCCCCTGGCTCCATCTCCAGGCAGCATTTCTTCCCGCGCGCGAAGTCGGCGGCGATTTCTACCGCTGCCGCATGCTTCCCGACGGTTCTCAGTGGATCCTTCTCGGGGACGTCAGCGGTAAAGGCACCGCCGCCGCGATGACTGGAGCCATGCTCCTCGGAGCCGCCGAAGGACGCGAGTCAGAACCACCCGCCACTCTGCTCGGGCACCTCAACGCCGCTCTATGCTGCAGCCGCATCGCCGGCTTCGTCACGTGTTTGGTCCTGCGCATCTCACCAAGCGGCGCGACGACCCTCGCCAACGCGGGCCATATCCCTCCCTATCTCGCCGGCAGGGGACTTCCAATCCAACCCGGTCTTCCTCTGGGGCTCACAGCAGAGTCCACTTACTCCGAATCGGCATTCACGCTTCCCGCTGGCGAACAACTCACTCTGCTCACCGACGGCGTTGTTGAAGCAACCAACCCAACAAGCAAAGAACTCTTCGGATTCGACCGCACCGCTGCCGTCAGCACCCAATCAGCCGGCCAGATCGCCGCCGCGGCCATGAATTTCGGCCAAGAAGACGACATTACCGTTCTCACTTTGCAATCGAGGTTGACCACATGATCGCAGTGCTGCTCGGATCTGTGCTGCCGCATCTCAACCCGCTCTTTACTCCCGTGACGCCCGCAATGCGGTTGCAGAACAGTGGCGAACTGGTTCTTGGCGCCCTGGAACTGTGCCTTGCCATTGCCTACTTCGCCCTCTGGCGGGCAGCCCCGGACTTCCCGGTCTTTCGCATACTTAGCCTCTTTTTCGTAATACTCGGCGCAGAGCAGCTCGCGCAATACTCCGGCGCAGACCCGATTGACTGGTCCTTGCGGGCATTAGCGGTTGGAGTGCTTCCTGAAACCGCCGCCCAGGCCATGAACATCCAGAGTCGACGGTGGACCAGGGTTCTCTGGCCCTTCTATTTCCTGGTCTTCATCGGCGCGTGGGTTCCGTCGCTGGTCGGGTGGCGCGACTTCGGCGTCCTGTCTGAGATTCCCCTGGCGGTCTTCATCTACATTGGATTTCGCCGCGGCAATCCCAGGGATCGACTCATTGCCGCCGCGTTCTCTCTTCATTTCGTGGTGCGGCTCACTGTATTTGCCGGCTTCCAGAGACTCACCGGCATTCAGAGTTTTGTAGAATTCGGAGGCATTCATTGGCGTCTCACCGCCCTCACTCTCACGACTCTCGGTGCCACCACGCTCGCCGTCTTCGTCCGCCAACTCACCAACGACCGCCGCGAAAAACAGCGCCTCGCCACTGAACTCGAGGCCGCGCGCGCCATCCAGCAGATCCTCATTCCAGAACACATTCCTCTCGTTCCCGGCTTCGAAATCCGATCCGCCTATCAGCCCTTCGGTGAAGTCGGCGGCGATTTCTTTCAGATCATTCCACTCGCTGGGAACTCCACCCTTGTCGCGATCGGCGACGTGAGCGGCAAAGGTCTTCCCGCTGCAATGCAGGTCTCGCTCCTTGTCGGCACATTGCGTGCCCTGTCCAGCTTCCTCCTCAATCCGGCAGCAATACTCACCGCCGCCAATCTCCACATGATCGACCGTTCCAACAGCGGCTTCACCACCTGTCTCATCCTCCGCGTGGAGCCCACTGGAGCTTGCACTTTCGCCAATGCGGGCCACATCGCACCTCACCTCAACGGTGCTGAATTCTCGTGCGAGAACAGCCTTCCCCTCGGCATCACTCCTGCCGCGCAGTACGCGGAAGCCTCGTTCTCCCTCGCCCCCGGACAGCAGCTAACACTCCTCACGGATGGCGTAGTGGAATCTCGCAGCCCCATGACAGGGGAACTCTTTGGCTTCGAGCGTACGGCCGTCATCTCCACTCAATCAGCCGAGGAGATCGCTCGAAAGGCGCAAGCTTTCGGGCAGGAAGACGATATCACCGTTCTCACGCTCACCTTCGCTCCCGCCGAGGTGCTTATTGCGTAGCGGCCAGGCTGATCATTGTGTCACGCGACAGCTAGGTGCAAGCCAGCAGAGCGAGGCATGCGACCATGTCACGCCGGTGCTCCGCAAGGCAGTCGGCTTTATGGGCATCAACGACGTCGGCGGGATGCGGGCGGGAGGAAGCCTCGCTGCGAACCTTGGCAAGGTCCGTATCGAAGGTCACCATGAGAATCTGCGCCTGAGGTTGGGGAGCTGACCGGAAGCTGAGCTGAGCGTTCGCGGCACCAGACCAGACGCAGTCGGTCACGCTAGAGTCGCATTGTGCTTACTCACCGACGGCGCTGTGAGTCTCGGCTGGTGATCACGGGGCAACACGCTCATTGAGCTATTGGGTTGATCAGGTTCTCTGCACTTGGCCGTAAAACCGGCTTCTCGGAGAAATGGTCATTCCCCCCTCATGGAAAGGGAGAGGCTATCAGAGCGATGGGTCGAGGGAATGTGATCCCCGTCGCCGGAGAAAACAAAGAGGATCTGATCTTGATCAGGCAATACAGACAAGCAAGCCAGACGAACGAGAGACGTTGGCGCGGAAATGATGGGAAGAGCGCCGGATGGAAAGGCTGAATGGCGCGGTTTCAGCTATGCCGAAGTGATGTGGCGCAGTTTTGGATGCGGTGAGCGAGGCTCACAGGCGCCGGTGCGTGAATCCGCAGGTGACCATGATGCTTCAAGTGGTTCATATATATGGATATAGATGAATATTATCCGCGTTTACGGTAGTTCTTTTCGATGGTTCCAAAACAGGACAAAGGACGAAAATCCCTGGTCTGGATGCAGGATCGGATCGTGTTTCCACTTCTCTTCTTCTGATCCGTAGAGGGCAGCATCTTCGGCATGGCTCTTGTGGAGGATGCTCCAGTGCGGGCGCCATTCCTTGATTCGTGCGCCTTCGAATGGAGTTGATCCTACCTCCCACCAGCGGCCGGCGTGTACGGGCACGGGATCGACACCGGAGTAGATATCGCGGAGTTCACCGCCTTTCTTGCGTGAGCCCAGCATGCCGGGCACGAAGGGCAGCATGGCTGCCAGTCCGATGGCAGCTCCTTTACCGGGTGTACCCAGGTTCTTCCATATCCAGGGTCATAGCTTTGGTGATTGCTCATATAAGCACATACTTATCATGTTGTTCAAATCCGCGCACACCTTGACAAAGGGGTGAAATGAGGAGTACGGAGTATATGAGTATGACAATTAACAATCAAGAAGACTTCCACCGGGTCCAGCGCCTGGTCTGGGGCAAGCTGTTCGGCCTTTTTATCCAGAAGGGCCGCGAGAAGAGGGGCTGCACGGTGGAGGAAGTAGCCCACCTGGCCGGCATGGAACCGTCTGAATGGCTGGCTGTTGAAGCCGGCGGCGTTCCGGAGACTGCGGCGCAGTTACGCTTGATGGCCGCCGCCCTCCAGTTCAGCAAGGTGCAGCTGGCCACTGTCGTCCAGATCTGCCGGGTTGCCTGGGAGGCATAGCCCTACCCTGCCGCCACCCCGGACCTTCCGGGGTACTGGCGGCGGGTACTCACAATCCCATATGCTCACCTCCAGAGGGAGGAGGTGAGTCAAATCAAGACGAAGGAAGGAAAAGGGTTAAAGCGCTTGAACGTAAATATCTCTGAAGAGCTTCACCGCAGCTTCAAGTCCGCGACCGCAGCCCAGGGCCTCGAGATGACCGATCTGATTCTGGAATGGATCCGGAAGTATGTCGACAAGAATGGACTTGTCGCTCCCAGGAAAAGCAGGCGCGCATGAAGCGCGCCGCGCTTTATCTGAGGGTCTCCACCGTCGATCAAAACCCGGAGACGCAACTGCACGACCTGCATCAGATGGCCGCTCAGCGCGGCTACGAGATCGTGCAGGAATACACCGACCGGATCTCCGGCACAAAGGCCAAACGACCAGGCCTGGATCAGATGATGGCCGATGCCCGTCGCGGACGGTTCGATGTTGTCCTGGTCTGGGCGTGCGATCGCATCGCACGCTCAACACGCCACTTCCTGGCGGTGCTGGATGATCTGAACAGAACAGGCGTCGAGTTCATCTCGTTCCGAGAAAACATCGATACCGGCGGCCCACTCGGGCGGGCCATCGTCATCATCATCGCTGCCATCGCGGAGCTGGAACGCTCGCTCATCGTGGAGCGAGTCCGCGCCGGCATGAGGCGCGCCCGTATCGACGGCCAACGAATCGGTCGAACTCCGCTGGTCCTGGACAGCGCCGCCATCCAACAAGATCGTCAGCGCGGCCAGAGTATCCGACAGATCGCTAAAGGACATAGCGTTTCGACGGCCACAATCCAACGCGTCCTTAAAAAGACCGCCTGATAGGCTCTCTTCGGCATGTGACAAAAGGGGTCTGAAAAACGACTCGCCAAATCCCACAAAACAAACGGCCGGATCTCACCGATCCGGCCGTGTCAAAAGCTATAGCTTGAGAAACACAGAAGAATGCAGAGAACGAGAGCAGTCGTATGTCTAGTTGCTGAAGGGGACACCAAGGGTGAGGAGAGCTGTGCGGGGTGGGCGAACTTAGTGCAGCACTAGAGGTTCAGTCTTGATCGCTCAAGTCTTCAATCGCTACGTCGGCTCTGGGCAACATGGCATAGAGGAGAGCCGTCGAGTAAAGCGCGCACTTACCATCCGCAAATGTAATGATTATGCCGTCTTTCAACCTCAACGCCTCGACGAGACTGGGAATGGCTTGATCGTCTTCCATTTTTCCAATTATCGACAATCAGGCTAGAAGCAATCTGCCCTCCATCCGACACAACAAAATCAAATCAGGACAATCCCAGAAGCTAGCTGGCCCATAGCCAAAAATTCAGACTCATAAGTGACATCGCCGTTCCAAACGGCGATCCAGACGGTATCAAGATTCAAACACCAACTATAAGAAAGGCCCCCGCTGCTCTGAGCCTCGGGCAGGACCTGGCCGGTAACGCCTGCGTGACCTTTTCTATGATTGGTGATCTCGATCGCGCTGTGGGCACATATGGAGACCGTGGTTATCGCTATGTGCATTTTGAAGCCGGCGCTGTTGGCCATCGTCTGTATCTCGCCGCTGAGGCACTTGGGTTGGGTGCGACCGGCATCGGTGCCTTCTACGATGATGAAGTGCTCCGTCATCTCAACGTGACGCCCAAACAAGGACAGGTCGTATACCATTTCGCGATTGGTTATCCGGTCCCCGATACGCGCATCTCGGCATCAAACGATACGCAGGACGCCTCTTGCTGATAGAGGTTGAATTTCAACGCTCCTTGGAGGATGTGGGGAGGCGCAGTGTTGATGGCACCAGCATCTTGCCTTTGAAATCGAGCTTTGTGGCTGCCCTGATTGGAAAGGCTCGAAGTGGTTTTGCGTTATCTCGACATTGCATATGAGTTCGGTTTGCCACAGATTGGCTGAAGGACCGTTTCCCAACCTATAGCTCCAGAAAACACCTCAGATGCTTTAAGACTTCGATGAGTGAGTTGGCGATAACGCGCTCATGCACAGGGGCAAAAAGTCGCAGGTCTGAAGCCATCATCCGTTCACCTGTTTCGAAGGATCGGCTGAGCACTGCGAGAGCGTTAGGCACCGCGAAGAGGACTCAGCCCATCTCACTATTCCATCCTTAGCGCACGCACCGGATCGACCGATGCCGCGCGCAGCGCTGGAATCCCCCCTGCCACGCATGCGGCAGCCAGCAGCATGCACACGGCTACCCACAGCGCACTGCCGCTGACGGCAGTCAGCCCATATAGCTGCGACCTCACCAGCATGGCTCCATAGAATGCCACTGGAATTCCGATGGCAAGACCGAACAGTGTCTGCAAAAGGGCGCTGCGAAGAATCATCGCCACGACAAAGTTGCGATTTGCACCCAGCGCCATGCGGATACCAATCTCGCTTGTTCTGCGTACTACCGAGTATGCAGTGACACCATAGAGGCCTAACGTCGCCAGCAGAAGCGCCAAACCGCCGAATAACAACATCAGCGTCGACAACATGCGCTCGTGCGTAAATCTGCCTGCAATCTGCCCATCGAAGGTTTCGAATTTTTGTATTGCAAGGTTTGAATTAATCCCCATCAGTGTTCGCCGAGCAATCTCCTCCATATCGCTCGTCGGATGCGAAGTTTGAACCACGATAGCGCCGGCATACCCTGCCTCAGACGGCTGCGTCAGCGGGCCAAAGTACGTGGGGCGCTTCCCGTTCCTGCGCACATCGGTATATGACGTCCCCGCGACGACGCCGACAATTTCGTAAGCCTGCGAGAGATCTTCTTCGGCAACAAAGCTGCGGCCTATCGGATTCTCTCCAGGCCTGAAGAGCGCTTTGACAAAATCCTCGTTCACCACAGCAACGTGTGGCGACGTAGCCGTGTCGTGCGCATTGATTCCGCGCCCGATCAGCACCTGGGTCCCGACTGAATTGAAGTACTCGGGATTCACAATGATGTTGGTGGCCTCGATGTGGATGTCTGGTTGACCGAGAAGGTGGACTCCATACCCGTCGTCGTTGCCCTCCATCGGCGTAAAGGTGCTCACCCCGACGTTCACAACACCCGGTATTGCATGAAACCGCTCTTCAAGAGTCCGGTAAAGGGCGTTCACTTGATCATCCTTGTAACCCGCGGCCTGTGCGTTGATATGAACGATATACCGGTTCTTCGATTCCAACTTCATATCAGTGTGCTGCAGCTTATTCAGGCTTTGCGAAAATAACCCCGCGCCCACTAGCAGTACGACCGACAACGCCGCCTGAAATACAACCAGGCCACGCTGCACGAGTGAAGCACCGCCTACCGTCGTCCGGGTTCCGCTGCGCAAGGCATCTGCAGGCTGGGCCTTCGCGGCAATCAGTGCTGGGGCCACGCCGAACATCACACCTGTGGCAATCGCCACGCATATCGCAAAACCCAGCACCTCGAACGAAGGGCGGGCACTGATCGGCAGATGCTGGTCGTCTGGAAAAGCCAGCATGAGTAACATTCGTGCCCCACCGTAAGAAACCGCCAGTGCTGTCACGCCGCCTATTCCTGCCAACAGCAAGCTCTCTGTAAGAAGCTGCCGGACAATTCTTGTTCGCATCGCGCCCAATGCAGTCCGCACGCTCATCTCTGTCTTCCGCTGCATACCCCGCACCATCAGGAGATTAGCGATGTTGGCGCACGCAATCATCAACACAAGCCCTGCAATCCACATCAGAAGTTTGAGGTTGGATGCATAACTATCCTGCATTGACTGTGTGCCAGCACCGCCGGCAGAGAGAACCAAGTGCGCCTTTGCGATATCCGCTGCTGAGAAGTGTGGATTCTTGGCATAGATCCGCTTCAGCTCCGCGCTCAACTTCTCCTGCAATGGAACCAGTGCGACCCCGGCCTTCACGCGCCCGATAATATCCAGCCAATTTTGCGACGGGTCACGAAAGCCCTTTCCTCCCATCTCGTTGGGAACAGTTGCAATCGGCAGATAGAAGTCCGGTGGCGTGCTCGACATGCGATCGCCATAGAAACCTTCCGGAGCCACGCCGATTACCGTCACCGGTTTTGTATTCATCCAAAAGGTGCTGCCGACCACTGAATCGTCGCCGCTGTAGACGTTCTTCCAGGTCGAATAGCTCATGACCGCTACCAGTGGTGCGCCGGTGACGTCATCTGAAGCGGAGATCAACCGTCCTTTTGCGGACTGCAGCCCGAACATCCCAAAGTAATTTCCAGAGACAAACTCTCCCATACGTGGCATGGGAGATTCCTGACCGGCATCACGCCTGACCACAACGGGTCGATTCTCAAAGCCCGCCTGCATCGCGGCGAGCTCTTCAAACTCTGGCGTATTTCTCTTTAGTTGTTCATATGTTTCGGTCGAGAACATGCTGTATTTCCCGTCCCGATTCGGCCCCGAGTTCTGGCAGCAGTCAGCCCAATTGCCCAATCGCACCAGCGACTTTGGATCGACCACCGGCAGATTCCTCAACAGGACCGCATTCACAAGCGTGAAGATGGCCGCGTTCGCGCCAATACCCAGGGCCAGCGTCAGCACCGCCGTAAGCGTAAAACCCGGCGATTTTCGAAGCTGGCGCAGGCCGTACCCAATATCCTGCAGCAGCGATTCGAGCCAGACAGTGCCACGGCTCTGACGGCAGCCTTCCTTGATTTGATCGATGCCGCCAAACTCGAGTCGTGCGAGACGGCGGGCTTCATTTTCGGGAGTGCCGGAGCGAATCTTGTCGGCGACCTGGGATTCAATGTGGAAGCGAAGCTCCTTGTCCAGCTCGTTATCCATTCTCTTTCGCGAAAAGAGTCTCCAAAGCCAATTCATGACATTCCCTCCAGTGTCCCCTTGAGAATGAGGCCAACCACATCGGTAAGGCGCCTCCAGTTCTCGGTCTCGTCTTTGAGGTAAGCCTGCCCTTTGGCAGTGAGCTCATAGAACTTCGCTTCGCGGCCTGTCTCGGTTGGCTGCCACTTGGCCATCAGAAACTTCTTGTATTCGAGGCGATGCAGCGCCGGGTAGAGCGATCCCTGCTGAACCTGCAATGCCTCGCGCGACATCTGCTGGATTCTCTGCGCGATTGCATAGCCGTGGATGGGTCCAAGAGCGATGACGCGGAGGATAAGGAGGTCGAGGGTGCCTTGCGGAAGGTCGAATTTGTGTTCGTTCTTCATGCCTATGGCTTCTACATATACTCTTCTACCTGTAGAAGGTCAAGGCGTAAAGCCTCACAGGCTTGTCAGACTCTGTTTGTACCCTTTGCTCGGCTTGCACCTGCGCTCAGTTGACGACTCCAGCCAAATGCACGTTCCCAGCGCTAACCAGCCTCGAGAAGCGCATTGGCGATGATGCGCTCGCCCGGGCAATATCAGTACAGCCGAATCCGTCTCGCTGGATTAAGCCGTCTATCTTGGGAACTTCTCTTAATTCGAGATGGTGCCAGACTGCGGAGAGCCAACTGCAGCCGTTGCGAACGGCGATAAGGGGAAAATGCCTTGGCACGTTCCACCGCGAGCCATCCGGACTCAGATCGAACTGGCGTGCGCCGGAATGTTGATGCCGAAGCTCCAGACCCAGGTATCTCCGCGCCTGACGTAGAAGGATGATGTCCACACCGGGATAACGGGTTGACCGAAACAGCTTCCGTCCACGGTGGCATACAAGGTGAGGATCCCGAAGTCCGGAGTGAAGACATTCGCCCGGGCATCAGCAAGCTGGAAACTCTTGACGTCGCAGCCTTGCCCGGACCAGGCACTGAGCACCTCGGCCCGCGTGGAGATGTGCGTGCCGAAGATATCGATGAATTGAACCTGCTGCGGCATCAGCGCGTCGAGCCGTGTCGCATCCCTGTCTTTCCACGCATCCCAAATGGCTTGCTCGCGACTCAGCATCGCCTCGGTCTTGGCATCATGGCTGGCCGACCGGCCCGCTGCGGTCATGTCCACAGTTCGCTTGGGCAGCTTCGCGGGGTCAACGATCGCCGATCCGGCGCGGAATACCGCCTTCCAGCGCGTCCCTTCGAGAACGTAGGCTGTCGCTGTCCAACTCGCCTTCGGGAGCCGGTTGCCGCCGCAGGAACCGTCCACGATCGTCTTATGCGTGATGACGGCGGCCTCGGGTGTCAGCCGGCTCAACTGGGAATTGGAGATTTGGTAGCTGTCAATTTTGCAATTCATGCCGCTCCATTCACGGATGGCAGCCGCTTTGTCGATTCGACCCGACAAGCCCCAGCTGACGAACTTGTCGGAGAGGAAGGTATACCAGAACTTCGTGTCGTTCGACTGCCGCGCGCGATATGACTCTTCCTCGATCCCGCTGAGTACTCGTATCAGATCTGTTGTACCGTCGTGTCCCCGGCCGGGGTCAGGGGCCTGTGCGTTGAGATGAGAAGAGGATGCCGAGCCGAAACCAAGCACGAATAGCACAACGGTGGTCATTCCGAACCGCTTAAGCATTTCCAAGCCTCGCAAACTGGGTGTAGTTGTTCGAAAAGGCTACATCGATACCGGCAACTCACGCAACACATCGGGCGCTAATGACGGAACAGAGAGACATGGGATCCAGCCTAAATTGATGCAATGAGAAAATGCTCTTTCACTTGGCGAGAACAGGCCAAACCACGTTTCCAGAACTGCGGCGGCTGGAACCTTGGCTTGGCGATTGAGCGCCAATGCAGCATCGCCAATTCTCGTCCTGAGAACTGACGTACATTAAAATCTGCTGAGTGGGCAAGGCTGCTCGGCGCGCTACGCCAAACGAAGTAGACAATCTACCTCCAGTGGGAGTAGAGTGCCTACATCTATGAGCGAAGAATCCCCATATAAGAATCGGATTGAGCTGTTGCAGGGAACACTCGACATGCTTATTCTTCAGACCCTGCAATGGGGACCGCAGCACGGATACGGAATTGTCCAGGCTTTACGTTTGCGATCCGGAGATGTGCTTCAGGTGGAGACCGGATCACTGTATCCAGCTCTTCATCGGTTGGAGCGTCAGGGTTGGGTGCAGTCTGAATGGAAGCAGTCAGAGAGCAAGCAAAGAGCCCGATATTACCGAATCACGGCCAAGGGGAAAAAGCAGTTGGCCTCGGATCTGGGCCGATGGGAGCGGATTGTCGAAGCGATTGGGTCGGTGATGTACGTCAAGCCGGAGGAGAGCGAATCATGAAGTGGTTCCCGAGCCTTGGTTTCCAGCGGCGCAAGCGCGAATTGCAGGAAGAGATTGATGCGCACCTGCAGATGGCGATTGCAGATCGAGTGGCGCGAGGCGAGACGGCAGAGGCGGCGCGACAAGCAGCGGCGCGGGAATTTGGAAATATTCCTCTAGTGCAAGATGTGACGCGCGACATGTGGGGTCAAGCGTGGTTTGAACAACTGGGCTGGGATGTCCGTTACGCGTTACGGCAACTGCGCAAGAGCCCCGGCTTTTCGATCACCGCGACGGCGATGCTGGCAGTGGCTATCTGCGCCAACAGCACCGTCTTCAGTTGGATTGACGGGACAATGTTGCGTCCGATTCCTGGTGCGCGGGACACGGGCGATCTTGTCAGCATGCAGCGGGGGGAACGGAACTTCTCTCCGACTCCGCCCTTCTCGTATCTCGACTATCGCGATCTGCGCGAGCAGAACCACACCCTCGCCGGAATGCTCGCATATCACAGCGATTGGATCACGCTGACTGACGGCGCACAGCCGCAGCGCATCTATATCGGGAATGTGTCAGCGAACTTCTTCGACGTGCTGGAAGTGAAGCCTCAGCTGGGGCGGTTCTTTCTGCCTCAGGAAGAAACGCGGCCGGACGCCGTGCCGTACGTCGTGCTTGGGTACTCGTTATGGAAGACGCGCTATGCGGGAGACCCTGAAATTGTGGGCAAGGCGATCGAGATTGCCCGGCATCCTGTGACGGTGATCGGCGTAGCGCCGGAGGGATTTATCGGGGCGGCGCCGGGGCTTCGGGATGATGCATGGCTGACGCTGAATCCCCTCGGGACGAACGTGTATAGGCTCACGCATCGCAGTGGTGGTGCGGTCTGGCTGAACGTGATCGGAAGATTGCGGCCCGGCGTGAGCCGTGACCAGGCAGCCCAGGACCTTGACACCCTGATGCACAATATTGTCGCGGCGTTCCCGGACGATCATCTGGGCGAGAACCGGATCACGCTCGATCCCATGTGGCGCTCGCCCTTCGGGGCCAACGGATACATGGCGGCGACACTGCCTATTCTGCTGGCCTTCGCCGGGCTGGTGCTGGTGCTGACCTGCGCGAACGTGGCGACGCTCACGCTGGTGCGGTTTGTATCCCGGCGGCGTGAGCTTGCGATCCGGCAGTCGCTCGGGGCGAATCGTACGCAACTGGTGCGGCAGATGGTACTGGAGGGCGTGTTGCTTTCCATGGTCGCAGGAGCCGTGGCCCTTGTATTGACATCGTGGACTTCGAAGACATTCGCATGGTTTTTTCCGCCGACCTCGTTTCCCCTCCTACTCAACGGGAGCATGGACAATGAGGTGGTGATCGGGATTGCGGTGTCCAGCCTGTTGGCCGGTTTGTTGTGCAGCGCGCTTCCCGCCTGGCGTTCGTCTCACGCGTCGGCAGCTGAGGTACTCAAGGCAGAGTCTGCAAGCGTCTCTGGCGGCTCACGCAACCGCAAATTGCTCAGTGGGCTGGTGGTGGCGCAAATCGCGCTTTCCCTTCCTCTGCTGTTGTGCTCCGGGCTATTTCTGCGAACCCTCAAGAATCTCGCCCACGCGAATCCCGGATTTGAGCAGGACCATATTCTCACCGCGTCCGTGGGGCTGAATATTGCCGGCTACAGCCACGACCAGGAACAGGTGATCCGTCACAAGATCCTTGATCGCGCGTCGGCATTACCCGGCGTGAAGGTTGCGTCTCTTACGGACTGGATTCCGATGACCCTGACCCACAAGGGGGTCGATGCGTATCCGGAAGGGTATGTGCCACACCCGCATGAATCTTTGCAGGTGTACCACGCCGACGTGGCCCCGCGGTATTTCGAATCCCTCCATATACCCATTCTGGAAGGACGCGAGTTCACGCCGGATGACGATGAAAAGGCCCCGAGGGTGCTCATCGTGGATCAGACTGCGGCGAGGGTCTACTGGCCAGGACAGGATCCGCTGGGAAAGAAACTCAGAGTGAACGGCAGCCCTTTCACGGTAGTCGGCGTTGCGAGGAATTCAACGCATATATTCGTGAATGAGTCGCCGGGGCCTATGGTGTATATGAGCTTTTTCCAGAACGGGAACGAGACGATCGTGCAGGTGAAGACCGAGGGAAATCCGGCCGACCTGGCACCGGCAGTGGAAAACGCCATCGACGAGATCGATTCACGGCTGCCGGTTTTCGATGTGCGTCCCATGCGCGAGAGTACCCAGATGGCGAGCAGTTTCGCTGTCATACAGAGCGCCCTGGCGGGAATGTTCGCGCTGATTGGGCTGGTTCTTGCGATAACCGGAATCTACGGAGTCGTGGCCTATCGAACCCAAATGCGAACTCACGAGATCGGAATACGAATGGCGCTGGGCGCTTCGCGCGTCGATGTGCTGCGGCTCGTGCTGTTGCAGGGATTGTGGCTCACAGGCATCGGGCTGGCGTTAGGACTGGCGTTTGCGTTGGGAGTGACACGCATTATCGCCCGGCTGTTGTACGGAATCGGCGCCAACGATCCGGTCACCGTCGTTTCCGTCTTCATGCTCCTCGGAGCAATGTCGTTGCTAGCATGCTACCTTCCCGCACATCGAGCGATGCGTCGGAACCCCGTGACCGCGATTCGCGAGCTGTAAGCCGCTGTTCAAACTCGCCGTGAATTTGAGCGAATCAGGCGTATGCGCGGTGCTCCACTTGGCTATCGAGGAGGATAACGATGTTCCACCGTTAACAAACAAATCTCTGCCTGGTGGATCCTCGTTCTGCGTTGACGTGAACAGAGCTTAGCGCAATTCGACGCGTAGGCGCGCGAAAAGGCATCCGAAACGATCGTTCACGGGTTTCTCCAGATTCTGTTTGCAGCCCAAATACCGTTCGGTCGTCAATACAGAGACATGCCCAAGAAGGAACTGAATCTGTTCCAACTCACCGCCATTCGTATGGCAGAGCTTTGCGCACGTTCGGCGAAGGTCATGCGGAGCCAGATGGTCCAGCTGCATGCGCTCGGCGCAACGCCGAACCACGTACCAAATGACGTTTTCGGAGATTCCTTTTCCCCAAGGAGTACCGTGACGACTAACGGCTCGAAAGATCCGGCCGGCGTCGACCCTGGCTTCGGTCATCCAGCGGTCCACTGCGTCTTTGACCCAGTTGGGCATGGGCACGGTCCGAATGTGACCACCCTTGCCGACAAGGTCCACAATCGCCCAATGTCCTTGTCTGGTCTGCATGTCCTCCACAGGCAGGGCAGATAGCTCGGCACGTCGCAATCCGCAGCCCAGCAGCATTGAGATCATTGCGAGGTCACGAAGGCTGCGCAGATCGTCGCCGTTAGCTTTCTCGAGGAGTAGTCCAGCTTGATCGCGAGTCAGCCAGTTCCCAGTGCGCGCCCCGAACTGCTTCACACCTTTCACGCGACGAATGCCTGCAGCGAGTTCGGGGCTGAGCAGGCCTGAATCAGCAGCTTCGTAGGCCAAACGTCTCACAGCCGCAAGCCGCTGATTGATGGTGCCCGCCGCCAAGCCAAGAGATTCCAAATACAGACGAAATCTCAGAACTACAGACCGGTTCAAAGCAAGTCTCGGTTCGGAACAATACCAAGTGATGAATTGCTCCATCGCGAATTTGTAGTTTCGCCTCGAACATGGCGAAATCAGGGTGTTCAACACAGCGGACTTCGCCTGATCCAGGTCCGGCAGCCGCAGAACTATCTTTCGGCAGGGCGCTTTCCTGTTCGTCTTGCGCATATATGCGGCCTCCAAACCGCTAGAATGCACAAGCTAAAACGACTTTCGCCGGAGTGTGGAGTCTGAAAGTGCATTGGCGATTTTGCACCAAGCGAGAAGCCCGATGTGATGACTTCCGAATGGCCGACGAACCATGACCTGACTGGGGGGGTGTCCTGATTGGCATACTGCACTATAGAATCGGCCAATGAAATCCGTACTCGCCTGGCTCGCGCTCACTCTGCTTACACTTGGACAGGTCAAGCAGACTCAGACCACGCAGGATCTCAATCTCATCGTCGGAGCCTGGAGCTTAAGCTCGTACGAACTTCGCCTGAAGTCTTCGGGAAAGATCACGACACCGTTTGGACCACACCCTGTCGGTCGAATTCTCTACGAGGCGAACGGCCAAATGTCGGCCCAATTGATGCGTCCCGAGACGACGGCCTTCGCGAGCGATGACCCGTTAGGCGCGACCGACCATGAAGCTGCTTCGGCCTGGAGAAACTACATCGGTTATTGGGGCACGTACACAATCGATGCGAAAGCGGGCATCATCACGCATCACATCGAGGGCGCCTGGTTGACCAACTGGGTAGGTCAGAATCAGACGCGCGCGTTCGAGATTTCTAGAGACAGCTTATCGCTTGACGCTGATTCGCCTGCTTGGCACGCGCACCTCACATGGAAACGAATTCGGTGAACGTAACCTCCCATAGCCACTATTGCGATCAAGACTCGGGACAGATGACGGGTAACCGGATAGTCGTCCGCAGGAATACCACGCTCCCGCGCTTACAATTTACCCGCTCGTGGATGTGTCGAATACCTGCAGCCGGCCCTCGTTCTTGAAAGGACTACTTCAGAAGGTTGAGTGCCATGGCGGTCATCGCGGTTACACCGGTTTTGATCGCGGGTGCATAGACAGGCGCGAAGAGCGGCGAATGCAAGCTGGGCAAAGCCACACCGGATTTCCGGCTCTCCGCCAGCTTCTCCGGATCCGCTGCACCAAGCCAATACATAACGCCCGGGATTTTGCCGTCAAGAGTAAACCGGCCAACGTCCTCGCTTGCCATCATGGCCCTGGCTTGTTCCACATGATCCTTGCCAAGCGCCGAAACTGCACTCTGACGCAGCCGTTCGGCCATGGCATCATCGTTGACCGTCACCGGCCCGGTACCCAACACGGTGACAATTGGCAACCGGTCCGCGGGAACTCCGTAGGCCTCAGCCAGTCCGTTTGCGGTCCGGCGTATGTCTGCAATGATCTGATCCTGAACGTCTTGCGAATAGGTGCGAAGCGATAGCCCCAGCTTGACCTCGTCGGGTATGACATTGTTCTTGGTCCCGCCGTGGAACATCCCAACGGTAAGCACGGCGGGCCGTTGCGGATCGATCTGGCGGCTCACGATGGTCTGCGCCACAAGGACAAACTCTGATGCGAGCACGATGGGATCTTTGCCTTCCTGGGGTGCCGAGCCATGTGAACCGAGTCCGCGGATGGTCACGTCAATGGCGGTGACACCGGCCAGCAATGGCCCTCCCTTAATTGCTACGGAACCTGCCGGAACATCATTCGAGTCGTGTTCTGAAAGGACAAAATCCGGCTGACCAAAGCGATCGTACAGATGATCTGCGAGCATTGCCTTTGCACCCTGTCCGACCTCCTCAGCCGGTTGGCCGATCAGGATGAGTGTTCCATGCCATTGGCTTTTGCGTGCTGCCATTTCGCGCGCCACGCCTAGAAGCACCGTCATGTGCAGGTCATGCCCGCAGGCGTGCATGACGCCGACCTCCTGGCCCTGCTCATTGGTTGATCGAAGTGTCGATGCGTAGTTGAGCCCGGTCTTCTCCTCGACCGGAAGCGCATCCATGTCGGTGCGAATCAGCAGACGTGGTCCCGGGCCGTCCTCCATGACTGCAACAACGCCGTCGGCTTGTGAGCCATCCGTATACCTGCCGACATGCTCCGTCACGGAGTAACCGAGCTTGCGCAGTTCCGCCGCCAGGAAGGCCGAGGTTTTTTCTTCGTGGCGCGAGAGCTCCGGATTACGATGCAGGTGCTTATAGGTCTCGGTTAGCGCGGCCAGCTGCTGCTGGACATCAGCCGATTGATCGGACGCAGGAGCCGTGTTCTGTCCCGCCGCTGACGCTGCCATCGCAAGCACCCCAGACAGGGCAAGCACGCGCTTCTTAGTGAACATATTGCCTCCGGAGAATTCAGCATTGAGCGTAACACGCGGAAAGACTCCCTAGCCGCTTCAGGTCTCGTGAATGGGTCACTCCCGACGGTGTCTTCTATGTGGCGCAAAACTGCTTCCCAGATTGCGCACGGTCGGCGCCTCGACGGCAATTCATGACTGATTCTCAGTTGTTGCTTCCAGGCCTTACCGCGTTTCCAGATCAGGCAGATGGAAAGGCGCGTTGGCGATTTTGCGTAAATCGACTACTGAAAGAATCAAATACCGCTCAGGTGGGAAGCTGCTTCGGGCGACGCATGTCTAGTAAATCCTGTTCGGTGCATTCGGCGGCCCTCAGAGCTTCACAACGAGCGCCGACGGAAGCAACGAATGAAAATGCCGGCGCTTCGAACTCAATGTACCTATGGACGTTCCAAATGAGCAGTGGTATGTTCTTTGCAATGGCCAAAGGAGCGATCTTGGGCGGCGATAAATCTGAAGTTTTGCAAGGCACGCTGGACCTGATGATCCTCAAGACCCTTCATGCATTGGGTCCTCTGCATGGATTCGGAGTTGCACGCCGCATCGAGCAGGTGAGCGAGGATGTACTCACTTTGAATGAGGGCACGGTCTATACCTCACTGTTGCGGCTGCAACAGCAGGGATAGATCGAATCCGAGTGGGGAACATCAGAAAACAACCGCAAGGCGAGGTTTTACTCGATCACCAGAAAAGGCCAGAAACAACTTGCGGTCGAGACGGAAAATTGGAATCGGATCTCCGGAGTGATCGGCCGAGTCTTGCGCTTGGAGGCTGAGAAATAGCGATGACTGCATGGATCCTTCGACTCGTGTCCAGAGTGCGGCCTCTTCGGGCAGAAGCAAGCCGAGATCGAATTTGACCTGGAGACGAAGATGCATCTTCAACTCCTGACCGAGAAGTACTTTCGCCAGGGAATGGGTCCGGAAGATGCCAATTCAGCAGCCCGCCGCCAGTTTGGAAACACGACACTGCTGCGTCAGCGTCATCGTGAATCGCGCACGCTCCTGTTTTTCCCCAATCTCCTGCTGGATCTCCGCTACGTACTCCGCATGCTCTGGAAGAGCCCTGCATTTACCGTGATTTCAGTACTAACACTGGCTCTGGGAATCGGTGCAACGTCCGCGGTCTTCAGCCTGATACAGGGCGTGCTGTTCACCCCGCCCCCGTATCAGAAGCCGCAGCAGCTCATGCTGGTTCAATCCGCGCGCACAGATGGACAAAAGATGGACAGCCCGCGAGGCTGGGCTGCTCAGCAGTGGATGGAATGGAACGAAAAGGTGGGATCGTTTCACGGCGAATCGACCTTTAGGTTTCCTATAGGAATACTGGCGCATTTCCTTTTGGAAGCAACAGGAGCCTCTGGCACTTTTCTTCTGATCTGGTGCCGTCATGAACGTGCTCGACTAGCTCTCTGATTGGGGAAGCTCGCAC
>CAVULU010000004.1:0-721231 GCA_963742455.1 uncultured Acidobacteriaceae bacterium
AACAGCCGAATGCTCTGCCATTGAGCTACTGAGGAGTGTCTGGCGGTGAATTGTCCTCTATAAAGTTAACAGACTCAGGGGGTCGCGTCAAAATGCCGCGGCGAAGGCGTGGAACACTTCGAGATAGCTTTCTGAGAACCGTCGGCTACCATAGATAAAGCCTTGCTGGAGGCTCAATGTCCCGCATATCCAAACTCGACCGCAGCGAAGTGACACCCGATCTGGCGGCCCTTTTCGACAAGGTTTTTGCCCAACGCGGCAACGTGCCAAACATGTTTCGCGTCATGGCCCACCGGCCCGAAATTTTCGCCACCATGCAGGCGCATTTTGGCGCGGTGCTGAACACGGGCACGGTGTCGACCAAGCTCAAGGAGCTGATCATCGTCCGCACCAGCCAGGTGAACCAGACCCCCTATTGCCTCGCCAGCCACACCATCCTTGCAAAGGGCCTGGGCTGGTCAGACGATCAGCTCGCTCATCTGGGCGAGTGGCAAAAGCGCGACGACTTTTCTGCTGCGGAAAAGGCTGCGTTGCGCCTGGCCGAAACCGTCACACGCGACGCCCACACCGTGACCGACGCGCAGTTCGCCGAACTGCGCAGCTTCTATTCTGAAGGCGAAATCGTGGAGCTACTGTGCGCCATCGGACTCTTCAACTACTTCAACCGCTTTAACAATGCGCTCAAGATGGAGCCAACAAAACCGGGCGAGGGCGGCTGCGCGTCGCCAGCGGAAAAAGCAACAGCAGGGTCGCTATAACTGGCGCATTCTTTGCGGATCGACACACGAGCATTGTTGCGCATAACAGTAAATACCTTTATCAGGAGAATTACTTTTCATGAATTTGAAATTGCCCGAGGGCGACTTCCACGCCTATCTCTTTGACTGCGACGGCACCATTGCCGACTCAATGCCGCTGCACTACAAGGCTTGGAAAAAAGCGCTCGCCGAATACGGAGCCAGCTACGAGGAAAAGCTTTTTTATGCCTGGGGCGGCAAGCCGGTACGCAAAATCATTGCCGATCTCAACGAGATGCAAGGCCTCAGCATGCCGGTGGATGTTCTGGCGGCGCAAAAGGAAAGTCTCTACCACGCCCAGTTACCGGAGCTGAAGGGGATCCCGGACGTGCTCGAGGTCATCGAGGAAATGTACGGGCGCATTCCGTTTGCGGTTGTCTCCGGCAGCCGCCGTGCGTCTGTCGTGGGCTCGCTGACGTCGCTTGGTCTGATCGATAAGTTCCCCGTCCTTGTCTGCGCCGAAGACTACAAGCACGGCAAACCTTCCCCGGAAGGCTTCTTGCTCGCAGCCACAAAGCTTGACGTGGCGCCCGAACACTGCCTCGTCTTTGAAGACACCGAGCTTGGCATCGAGGCAGCCACCACGGCCGGAATGCAATCGGTGCTGGTGGCCGAACCCGAGCGCGAGAATTGCGGAACTGGCATTGGCGCAGGAACGTAAGCTGAACTCAGGAGGCCAACGTGCCAGGGTCAAGTGTGTCGAGAACTCCAAGCGATCACCCTCAGACTGACCGGGGCACCGCTTCTACTTCCGGCTTGCTTCCGGTGTTCTCAATCGCCCTTATTGCCGCGCTGGTGCATATTGCCACCAACGGCCGTTACGGTTTTCACCGCGACGAACTGCAGTTCCTAAGCGATGCTCGGCATCTGGACTGGGGATACGTCTCCTATCCGCCGCTCACTCCATTCATCCAGCGCATCGGGCTTGGCCTTTTCGGCTTGTCGATGATCGGACTGCGTATGTTTTCGGTGCTTGCGCAGGCCGTGGTAATCGCAGTCAGTGCACTCATGGCGCGCGACATTGGCGGCGGAAGACTCGCGCAGGTCACCACTGCACTTGCCGTCGCACTCTCCCCGCTGCCCATCTTTGAAGCGACCGAATTCCAGTACACTTCGTTCGCTTTTCTGTGGTGGGTGCTGGTCGCGTGGTTCACCATTCGCCTGCTCAAAACAGACAATCCGCGCTACTGGCTGGCAATCGGGGCAGCTTTGGGCATGGGCCTCATGACCAAATATTCCGTCGTATTCTTCATCGCCGGAATCCTGGTGGGCATGGTGTTTTCGCCCGCGCGCGGATATTTCGCATCGAAGTGGTTCTGGGCCGGTGTCGCCCTTGCGATGCTGACCTTTCTTCCCAATCTCATCTGGCTCGTCCGCCACGACTTTATCTCGTACAGATTTCTTCAGCACATTCACACACGCGATGTTGGCGAGGGGCGCGCCGACGGATATCTTCTCTACCAGTTTCTCGTTTGTGCGAATCTCTTTTCCACCCCTGTGTGGCTTATTGGGCTGTACTCATTCTTGCGCGATCGCCGCTATCGCATGATCGCGTGGATGTATCTTGTACCGCTGCTTGTGTTCTGGATCGACAAGGGCCGCTTTTATTACGTCGCCGAGGCCTACCCAATGCTGATCGCGATGGGAGCCGTTACCAGCGAACGCTGGCTTGCGAAGATTCCGACATGGGTGCAGGGCACGGTCGAAGTTGTCTTCTTCGCGGGGCTTTTCACCTGCGGAGCATACTTTTTTGCCGGCTGGGTTCCCTTCGCAGCCAGTGGGCCGCTGCGCGACTTCGCCTTGAAACACAGCGAAGATCTGCGTGAAGAAATTGGCTGGGATGAACTGGTCAAGTCTGTCGCCGCTGTCCGCGATTCTCTTCCCACCGATCAACAGGCCAACCTCGGCATCCTTGTCGGCAATTACGGCGAGCAGGGCGCGATCGAGTTGCTCGGACCGGCCTACCATTTGCCGCCACCCATCAGCATGACGAATTCCGCGTGGCTCCGCGGCTACCCATCACCACCGCCTTCAACGCTCATCGTCGTTGGATCTTCGATGGAATGGGCCGACCGCAATTTCACGGGATGCCGCATTGCGGGCCACATAGGCAACTCTCTCGGCGTCGAGAACGAAGAGAGCAAATACCACGCCGACTTCTTCGTATGCGGTCCGCCGCGTCAGCCGTGGCCCACGTTCTGGAAGGACCACGAACGATTCGGCTGACACCTACGTTTCTCTGCGATCCCAAGTCGTCAGGCATATACTGATCTCCTTCAAGAAATCTACGGAGCACCGATGAGAATGTTGCGTTGCTCGGCGATGACGCTGTGCGCGTTGCTGCTGACGCTTCCTGCGTCGGCCAAGGACAAAATTGCAAAGCTCTCTTTCGATTTCTCAGGACATGCGCGAGTCCTGTACGTGGTCGTGCCAGAAAAGCAAGGCCCCATGCCGGTCGTTGTCCTTCTCCATGGCTCCGGTCGCAATGGCGAAATCATGGCGCAGGCATGGAAAGATCTGGCCGGGCGAGAGGGCTTTATCGTCGCTGCTCCTGACGCCTTCGGATCCACCGGATGGGGATCAGTTGTAGATCCGCCTGAATTCTTCAGGGCCGTCATCGACCAAGTGAAAGCGATCCACCCGGTAGATGAAAGCCGCATCTATCTTTTCGGCCACTCTGCCGGAGCTGCTTACGCCCTGTTTCTGGCCATAATGGATTCAGATCTATTCGCCGCCACGGCCATTCATGCTGGCGCGCTGCAGGCCAACCCCGAGGGCCTCTTCGAACAGGCAGAACGCAAGATGCCGATTGCCATCTGGGTGGGCGATCGCGATCCCAATTTCCCGGTCGAAATTGTCATGGCCACTAAGCGCCTCTACGACGCGAACGGCTATCACGTTGAACTCTCCGTTATTCCCAACCACGATCACAACTACTATGTGATCTCCGATGAGATTAATGGGAAAGCCTGGAACTTCCTCAAGAACGTGCATATGACGCCTGGACAGACTGAAGCTTTACTCCGGCTGCTACGCCTTCAAATCCATAACCAGTGAGAATCAATACAGCAACACGGCGACGCGGTAAATAGTAAACGTGCCATTATCTCCGTGTGCGTCGCAACTGCCGACTGCCGCTTCCCGAAACTGCCTAGAAGCGAGATGATCGACCAGTGGCCTGGGCAGGTGGTCCACGTCTGAACTCTCCCAGCGCATGATAAAGCCCGGCTGCGTTGTGCCGGCGGATCTAGGCATGCCGCTATCCATGAGACAGGCAGCACGGGCAATCGAACGCTCAGCCAGAACCTTCACCCCGGCATTCGTGATCAGATCTGAAAACCGCGATTCCACTTGCGCCTGGGTGAGCGCCTGCACACTGCGGGAATAATCCGCCGTGGCATACAGCACGCCGCGGCTGGCTACGACGGCAATTCCAACACTGTTGACCTCTGGATTGAGCATGTTTTTTCGATGCTCTTCCGAGTGCATCCAGCCGTCGTGAATCTCCGCTGTCGTAGAACCGATAGCGACATTTTCCTCGATCAGGTCGAAGTGCGCACCCGTCAAACCGGCCCGCTCAGCAAAACTCAGCTCTCCTGGATACTGATGCGCGATCGGTCCTTCTGCGACCATGCGCTTAGTGTGCTTGAGCGCTGCTTCGGCAAGAGCGCTGTCCCACCGCAGGGGTGGCGAACCTGCAGCCGCACGCGCCTGGTTGGCCAACGCCATCAACTGCTCTGCCTCGGGTTGAAGATCCCGACGTTCTTGCGCGCCAGCCTGCGTCAACGCTGAACCAACCAGCAACAGAGCCGTCAAAGAGAGGATCGAGGGTTTACCGGAAATATTCACGCCTAGTTATACACATAAATGATTCTGCAGTCGCGGTATCCTTACCATCGTAATGGTCAATATCCCGGCCATTGGAAAACGCATCCGTCGCCAGCCTTTAGCGGCGATAGGGGTAATCTTACTCTCAATTTTCTTCATAACCGGACTCGCCGCTCCTTGGCTCGCGCCCTACAGTCCGGCTTCCATTGATCTGGTTCACCGCCTGCAAGGCATCTCCACCGCGCACCCCGCCGGAACGGATGAGCTAGGCCGCGACACGCTCTCACGCCTCCTGTGGGGGGCTCGACTCTCGCTTGCCGTTTCCGTCAGCGTCGTCGCAGTTTCCCTCGCGCTTGGAATCTCCATCGGCGGTCTCGCCGGGTATCTTGGCGGATGGGTCGACACTGTCCTGACCACCTTCGCGATGAACACGTTCCTGGCGTTACCGGGCATCTTGCTGGCAATCGCTTTTGCGGCATTTCTCGGCCCTGGTTTTTCGAATCTTGTGCTCGCCCTTGCCATTGGCGGTTGGGCAGGCTACGCCAGGCTGGTCCGTGCACAGGTAATGGCGGTTCGCGACCGCGAGTACGTCGATGCGGCACGAGCGTTGGGAGCCGGCGGCCTGCGCATCTTCTTTCGCCATATCCTTCCCAATGTCGTCCAGCCTATACTCGTTCAGGCGGCGATCGGTATGGCGGGTGTGATACTTGCCGAGGCCACGTTGTCGTTCCTGGGCCTCGGCATTCCTTCTCCATCCCCAAGCTGGGGCGCAATGCTCAACGACGCGCGGCTCCATCTTTTCGATTCACCACATCTTATTCTCTTTCCGGCAGTAGCAGTCGCAGGTGCAGTGCTTGGATTCAACTTCCTGGGAGACGCGTTGCGCGATCAGCTCGATCCACGCACGCGCCTGGAAATGGGGTTGTGAGAAGACTATGGTTATTGTGAAAAAAGGCGATTGTGAGCATTGCGGGCGGTTGTATCGCTATACGCTCTGGCACTCCGGCTTCGGCGACAACTCCTACGCATACTGCGATGAATGCGGAATGCTCGGCATCTTGAACTACTCAAATCCACACGTGGCGGGATTCCCTCCGCTATCTCAGCAGTATGCAGAAATCGACGCGTCCTGGGAGCCGTTTCTCAAACCTTGCGCCTGTGGCGGACACTTTCGCCGTGGCGCGGTACCGCGTTGCCCCCATTGCCTTGAAGAACTATCCCCCACTCACGCGGCGGGCCACATTGAAGCACAAGCAACGGGTGCGGGAAGAGGATGGCAGTGGCAAAACAATTGGAGCGGCGTCTACTGCATGGTGATGGACGATCCTCAGTGCCCCGGTAACCCTCGGCAGATGATCGAACCCGTCACCAAGCCGGAAATCGTAAAAACCAGGAGCCGTTGGTCGCTTCTGTTCAGCCTCGGGCGATGAGGGTTGGCGTCGTCAGCGATACGCATGGCCTTCTGCGTCCTGAAGTCATCCCTGCGCTCGCCGGCGTCGAACACATCCTGCATCTGGGCGATGTTGGCGATCCAACTATTTTGAAATCTCTTGAGAAGGTCGCGCCAGTTACCGCAATCCGCGGCAACGTCGACCGCAGCGGCCCGTGCAGCCATCTGCCTGAAACCGATGTGCTGATCCTGGAGGGCCACTACATCTACATGCTGCACGATGTGCACACTCTGCATCTCGATCCGGCTGCAGCGAAGTTCGGTGCGGTGCTCTACGGCCACTCGCACAAGCCCGAAATCCGACGGCATAAGGGTGTACTATATTTCAACCCAGGCTCATGCGGCCCGCGCCGCTTCGAATTACCGATCACAATTGGAATTTTGATGCTCGCTATCAACGTCAATCCTGAGGCTCTGATTATCCATCTCAACATCGTAGCTTAGATCACATTTAGCGCAGATCGCGCCAGGTCCGCTTGTCCCCTTTCGTCTTGAACCGGGACACACCCACATAAAACGTATTCGCATCCGTGCCGGGATTGTGCATGCTGATGTTCGCGTTCGACAGATGCTGGTAGCGATAGCCGATGGTGATGGCCTGGTTCTTGTGATGGAAAATATTTACTCCGGTTCCAAAGTCGATCGTGTACATAAACTGCGAACCCTGCGGGCTGAGCACGCGTTTGTCGAAGTAAATGAATCCTCCATCGGTGGATAGGAATGGCTGCACCCGATGCGAGGGAAGAAAATCCGCTTGAAATCCCACGGGGCTGAAGCCGCTGCCGTAGGCGCGCTCGCGCTGGTTGTAAAACGTTCCCGACGGAGTGCTGTTTGGAGTCGGCCAATCCAGCATGGCCAGCGCGGTCATCTCCGGCGAATAGCGCATCGCCCACGTCTCGTGGTGACGATAGAACTCGTACGAGTAGCGCAGATCGATTGGCATGTACTTCACATCGCCTGCATATCCCCAGATGTGGCCGCTCATCGCCGAAAATCCCCACCATGCGCCGAACTCATGCCTGCCACCCGGCCCCTGCCAGTCCGGCGGACCCGCTACGGGCGCAGGCAACACCTCCGCGAGATACGCTTCCGCTCCACTGTTGTCCGGATGTCTTGACGCATAGCGCATGGCTTCAGCCGTCGATGCCGTGACGCCGTCTCCGGCATCACTGAAGAAGCTATTCGCCTTTACGATCCGCGAGTCGCGATACCACGGCGGCCGAAACCTCAGGATGTTGGCAAAACCGCGTGCCGGCGTCAAGAAATTATCCATCGTGAGCAAAATCGGGTTGTGGCTCTTCGCCTCGAGTTTCGTCACCACATGCTTGTCGAGATAGTCTTCGGCAACCGTCCAGCCAAGACCGCCCACAGGCGTAGTCACCAGCTCAACCCATCCGGTCTCGTTGGTGTACACACCATTGTCATAGTAAAAGTGATCGCCGTTGTGGCCGACGCTGGCTTCGCCCAGCGGGCCCAGTTTCCACGCAAAGCTGTAGAACGTCGACCACGCCAGCGCGCGCAAGCGGCTGCGCCAATACGGCCAGTCATTCGCAAATCCAAGTGTCATTCCCTTAGGGTCGTTCTGGATCCAGATGCTGTTGGTGATCGCGCCCATCATTGGATGGCCCACGTAATCGTCGAGCACAGGATTGTTGTCGGCCCAGCGATTCCATCGCCATTCCTGCACGGACGCGACGTAGCGACCCCACCATTTCCCCGTCAACGTTTCGTTGCGATACCAGTACCCGGTGTAAATGTTGCCCCCATCTTCAAAGGCGTTGAAGAGCACCGATTCGATCACCATCGGTCCCCAGTGCATGCGGCACTCTCGAGCGCGCGTCACATCCGTCGGGCAGTCCTTCAGTGGAACATAGGCTGGGCGTGATGTCGGTTCTACACCGAAGCCCCCGTCGATTGAACCGCTCCAAGCCGCAGAGTCAAACGCCGGTAGACCGGCGATTTCAGTTACCGGCGCCGGACGCGCCGGAACTGAATCACTCACGTGGGAAACCTGCAGCTGATCGCCGTTTTGAAGCCGGATTGGGATCGGAGCATCCGGGAGGTCTTGCGTTGCGGGTTCACCGGCGGCTCCTGACCCAACCCGATCAGCCGCAGGCGCCACTCCTAGATCTGTCGATTGCCCAATCGCCGGGTGGGATGCGGCCAGCAGAATGATGGCCAGGCTCGCCGCGCCGCATATCCGGTTCAAGCGAACCAACTCATCCATTCCAAATCCTGCTTGCTTCGTTTGTTTGCGCTTTACGGCTAATTGCTCCGCATCGAAACGCAACCCTTCAAGACTGGAAAACCTCAATCTTCCACGCCTCCTCGAGCAAAGTCGTTCGTCCTGGTCTTGGGAAACTCTTGAGCAAGGGGGCGAAGAATTGCCGGCAGCGAGGCCACCGCTTCATTCGGGATATTGAAACAGTGGAGAAGCTCATGGCAGAAAGGAGACTTGTTTACCCAGGCGCCAATTCCAAGTTCGATGTACATGTTGCCCTTGGATGCACCGTGAGGACCAATCTTCTGCCTGATAGCGACGAGTTAAATCAGAAACTTAAAGCAGGAGCCACCGCTTCATCGCATGCGGGGGTTCACGAGCCGATATGTAAGATCCGTGAGCAGGTTGACTAGAACGTAGGTCAGTCCGATCGACAACAAGCACCCCTGCACGAGGGCATAGTCCCGATTGGAGATTGCTGTGACCACGAGCCTGCCCAGTCCCGGCCAACTAAAGATGGTTTCGGTCACGATGGCGCCGGCCAAAAGGGCCCCAAATTGCAGTCCGACCACAGTAATGATCGGAACCAGAGCATTCGGCAAGGCATGCCGCCAGACAACGGCCGTCTCGCTCAGACCCTTGGCGCGAGCAGTACGGATGTAGTCCTGCCCAAGCTCCTCCAACATCGCCGTACGCACCATGCGCGTGAGAATCGCAGCCAGCGATGCGCCCATGGCAATCGACGGCAGCACGAGATACATCGGGTCGATGCCCCCCGTTCCTCCGCCCGGACTTGCTCCCGAAACCGGGAACCACCCGAGTGCGATCGAGAAAACCAGAATCAGCAGCGGGCCCAACACCAGTCCAGGCACCGACAGTCCGAAAAGGCTCACCACTGAGAGCCCCTGGTCCACAAGACGCCCGCGACGAATCGCCGCGATGATGCCGGCCGGCAACGCCAGGGCAAGCGCAATGACCAGCGAAGTCAAGGTAAGCGCAAGCGTATAGGGATAGCGCATAGCGATCAGGTGCGACACGCTGTCGTGTAACCGGATAGAACTGCCAAGGTCCCCGTGAGCAACACCGTTCCAATAATGAACATATTGCTTTGGAAGCGATTGATCCAACCCGTACTGGTGGCGAAGCAATTGCGTATCTGCCGGCGTAGCGCCTTCGCCCAGCATCATCTGAATAGGATCACCCGGAACGAGGTGAATGAGCAGAAATACCAGTGACACAACCAGCCAGACAACCGGCAGCGTCAGAGCAAGGCGGATGAGGAACTGCTTCATGGGCTGTTTTCAACGATAAACGACCCGCTCGCGCTCGACGACTCCACGGTGCCCTGACGGATTCAGATCGACAACCGCTGTGGCTGCGGAATGCACCGCAACGGAGAACCCTCAGAACTGCCGGCTATATTTCCTCACGTCGCGAATACCCGCGCCGATTCCCAGCACGTGATCGATGCGACGCTGAAACGGATCAGCCACCAGTCCGTCCGGAGCGCTACGCTGCTCAACCGGAACCTCGCCCGCTGATTCCGCCTGCCCCTGGGTCGAGTCCCCTGCGGAAACCGGATCAGGTGTCGGTTCCCCTTCACCAAGCAGCGGCCTGAGAACCGTGACCAGCTTCTCGATGTGTTCTTTCCGAATACGCAGTTTCTCAAACTCTTCGAGAATTTCGGTCAGTTCTGATTTCGCCGATTCAAAGGCAACACGATAAATGTCTAAACGGCCTTCCAATGTCATGCCCTCTCCAGGCGCGTAGTCTAGCACGCACGCGAGGACACAAAGTAAGAGTCATTAGTAAGAGTTACCGCGCCCGCTGCGCGGCATCCGAGGCGACGAATCGGTGGTTAGAGTGGGGCAATTTCTTGCAGGCGAACTTCGCGCCCGGGGTGCAATGGAGAATCGATCAACAGGCGAAGAAGATGCCCATGGCTGTGAGCGGCGCTCCGCCGGACTGCCGGCTCCGCACCGTCTCATCGCCGAACCTGGAACTCGGGAGAGCTCAGAACTGCCGGCTGAATTTTCGTCCTACCCCGTGACCGAGAGCGTTGTCGAGACGACGGGCAAAGGGATCAGACGATGCACCGTTCCCGTTGGTCGCCTGGTACTGGTAACTCGGAACATCCTCAGACGACTGGCTTGCTTCGTTGGCTGCATCCGAAGCGCTCTGTACTGCGGCCGCCGCGGCAGCCGCTTCCTCGGAACCGAGCAGCGGTTTGAGAGCCATGACAACTTTTTCAATGCGATCTTTGCGTGCCCGGAGTTCCTCAAACGCCCCTAGAATGTCATTCAGTTCCGAGTTCGCGGAGTCAAACGCTACGCGATAAACTTCTCCACCATTGGGCTTCATATTCGATTCTCCAGTGCAGAATTTAACATGATTCCCGAGGCCGTAAATAAATTCCTTCTGCAACTATCATGTTAGTCCCATCCCACACATAGGACAGCACATACACGCGACGAGGCGCTCCCCGCCCAGAACGGGGAGCGCCTGATTTTTTGGCCATTGCAACTCTTCTTGTCGCGGAACAACCCTTGAATTTGGCCCCGTGCTACTGCACTTCTTCGCTACAACCCATGCCTTAGATTGGCGACAGAAGACCTTCCGGCCTCTGCTGCCATCCCCAAAGGGCATCATCGATTCGCCGCTGGAAAGGATCCGCGGAAGGCTGCCGGAAATAAGCAACCTGTTCCGCCGTAGCCTCGGCCATGGCAAGCATCGGTTCGGCAACCTGCTCGACTACCTCCTCGTGAGCTGGTTCAGATTTCGTAACCTCCATGCCGGGTCCCGAAATCTGCATGAAGCTGAATTCGACGGGTTCAGAAACTGCCTCTTCGATTTCGGGCGCGGTCAACGCTACGCTCGTCTCGGCGACGTATGCAGTGCTCGCCTCAACGGTTGGGGTATCGGCCTGCAGACCAAGGAAAGGCCTCAGCGCCTCAACAGCCTTCTCGATCTGTTCCTTTTTCGTTTTAAGCGCTTCGAACTGCGTGACAATGCCGCGAAGTTCAGAGGCCGCTTCGTCCAGTGCGAATCGATAGGTATCTTGTCTCATATTCAACCCTTGGTCGCATTGTGTCCCACCAAGGTGTTACCAAACAAGGGATAAGTAACTCCAGTCCGACTTACTCATGTAACGTAAGTAACGTGTAGCCTATGGCCTTTCGCGTTTTCGGACACTTCGCAACCGACTTTCGTTTTTTGACCCGGATTATTGGCTCGAGCGTGGACGCGGAGGGGACCCTTTTGTGGCCGCTACGACCTGTAGATTCATGGAGTTGGCGAATGATATTCGCTGCAAATCTGCTTTAAGCCGCCGAAACACCAATCACATCAATGCAGTGCATTTCAGACTCTTCCGTGGAGTTCGCTAGAAAAGGGGCGATCTCGTCAACGGACCAGCTGGCTCCGCCACACGCGGTTCAGGAGGGTTTTGAGCTGCGAGAATTGCGCTTCTCCCAGTTCAGAACTCCATTCACGTTCGATCTGCTCCAGAATGCTGAAGATTTTCGAATAAGCAGCTCGTCCACGCTTCGTGAGACGGATAATGCGCGTACGGCCCGCATCCGGAGAATCGGCCCTGACAATGTATCCAAAATCTTCCATGCTTCCAAGCAGCTGGTTCATCGCCTGCTTGCTCATGCAGGCGCGGTCGGCCAGGGTGCCGGGACGAACGCCATCGGGGCCAGGATACTGCAGCACCGGGATGTGGGGGAGGCGCAGTTCATCGAATCCGGCCGCATTGAGTTCGTGAATGATGCGGCGATGAATGGCCTGCGCCGGAACGCGCAGAAGAGCGCCAATCAGGATATCGACTTCAGTAGCATTTGAATTCTTTTTGGCTCTTGGCATTGACAGCCACCTGTAAACGGAGTTTACCATTACTACGTCGTAAATGGCATTTACTCACGGAGAGGCCAAATGGGAACGCAGATGTTTCATCCCCGCGTCAATGCTTCTGACGAAACCATACGCATGGGACGGCTTATGATTCGTTTTCTCGTTACCGGGGACGATTCGAATGGCAGCATGGCCGCATTTGAACTGACCGTACCCGGCTCACAGCGCCTGCCCGCGCCCGCACACAGCCATCTCCACTATGAGGAAACGATATACGGCCTCGACGGCGGGATGACTTGGACCGTCGATGGCGAGGAGATCGAGATCGGGCCAGGGCAGACGCTCTGCATCTCCCGAGGAGCGGTCCATCGCTTCGATAACAATGCCGATCGGGATGCAAAGGCATTGTGCGTAATCACTCCGGCAAAGATCGGACCGCAGTATTTCCGCGAGTGTGCCGAAGTAGCGGCAGCGGCGGGTGGAGGGCCACCCGATCCCCCAAAGATGGTGGAGATCATGCGGCGATACGGATTGGAACCTGCCGCCCCTCCAGCAAAACCTAAACGCGGAGCGCCGATTTGATTTTCCGAAACGGGGAAGCCCGCAGTTGCTACCCATAGTGGATCGCTTCTGCGAGCTTTCTGCATCCACGCTGCAACATCTCCCGGTTCGCGTCCGCTATAAGCGTCAGAGTCGCCCTTCGCTAGTCTTGTTCATGTGCAGACGCCGAGCCTGCATCAATGACTCAGTTCGAGGTGCTGCAACAGGGAGTCAAAGCATCCGGGAATTTGTGTGTCCCACAGCTTCCAATTGTGGATTCCCGGGCTAGTGTGAAACTCATATCGGAATTTTCGTTCCTGAAGCCTTCGTGCAAAACGGCGGTTCGGCTCCAGGAACGGCTCCTGTTCTCCGACTGCAATGTACATGTATGGAGTCTGATCGGGGCGAGCCGATTCCACCAGGACAAACGGATCTCGTAACCGCCTCGACTCGCTGCCGGGAGGACCAAATATGGTTCGAAGTCTCCACCATTCCTCTACTCCGGGGATTCTGTTTCGAATTCTGAAGTCTCGATGAAGCACTTCAATGGAAGGACTGAGGGCACCGACGAACACAAACAAGTCGGGCCGGCTCAGCGCCCATTGGACTGCTGCGAATCCACCCATCGAGATCCCTACGACGGCTCTGCTTTCCCGACTCTTCGAAGCCGGGAACCGATTCTCTACGTCTGATATCAGATCCCGTAGAACATAGTCTTCGTACCGATTTTCCGGTTTCTCGACGGCGTTCATGTAATAGGAATAGGCGCCTTCGGGCATAACCAGGATCAACTTCCGCCCTGCATATGCGGCGACATCTGACTGGTTCGACCAGTCACGAAATCCCCCGCCATCACCGCCATGCAAGAGATAGATGACCGGCAATTTTTGCCCTGCAACGACTTTGGCGGGCAGAAAGACCCGATATGGCATGTCGCGATGTAATGCCGACGAATAAAAATTCACATCTTGCACCCGAATGCCAGGAACGATGTGTGGACGATCTGCTTGCTCTTGGTGCGGCCGCTGGCAGCCCAAAAACCAGCACAACGCCAAGCATGCAGCAGCGATACGGAACCCTACGATTTGTGGACTTCTCACTGCAAGCGGATTCTAACTCAGCTGGACGCGTCCTGTTTGTGAAAACCAAGCCATCCGGGGCAGGGTCTTATTCCGGGCCTAGCCACAAGAATTGCGTCGATGTATCAAAGAAGCCGGACGGCGGACAGGACGGAATCAGGTTGCCTGGGTAGCGGCCGACTCCGGTTTTCCGATCGCATCGACGCGGATTTTGGCGATGCGGCGGTTCTCCATCTCGACGACCGTGAGGCGGCGATTTTCGTATTCTACGGTTTCACCAATATGGGGGATGTGACCGAGGCGGGCGAGCATGAAGCCAGCGAGGGTCTCCACTCCTCCTTCGCGGGGCAAGCTCCACTGCATCTGCGTTTCAAGGTCACGAAGGTTCGCGCTGCCTTCCAGCACGAGCGTACCCTGCGCGTTGGCAAGTACAGGCCGCGCAGGATCATCGAACTCGTCTTCAAGTTCCCCCGTTAACTGCTCAATCGCATCTTCGGCGGTGACCAGGCCAACAGTTGATCCGTACTCATCAACGACGATGGCCATCTGGCGGCGGCGCTTCTGGAATTCGCGCAAGAGAGCAAGCGCGGACTTGGTCTCTGGCACAACCAGGACCTCGCGCATCACCTGGCGCAGGCGAAGCTCCATGAATGGCAGACCTAACTGCGGATTCGCAGGCCGGGACGGCGTGGCGTCGCGAGTTGGGCCAGCTGCCGGTTGAGGCACAGACGAGCGCTGCGATTTGGGGCGGAAGAACATTAGCCGCGCAAGGTCTTTGGAGTACACAATTCCAATAATGTGCTCGGGCCCGCGGGTTTCGTCGTAAACGGGCACCCGGGAGTTCATGTGCTCGATAACCTGTGCGCTGGCTTCTTCAAGGAGCATGTTCGAGGGTAGCGAGAAAATCCGCTGGCGCGGCGTCATGATTTCGCGCACAGGCACATCGTCGAGTTCGATAGCCCTGTGGATGAGAGTCTCCTGAAATCGCGGGAGAAGTCCAAGGCGACGCGCGGCAGTGGTGATCAGCTTGAGTTCCTCAGGGGAGTGCACAGCGGCGCGTTCTGTCATCGGAATGTCGAAACCACGCAGGATGATCGCGGCTGAACTCTTCAGGAGGCGAACGGCTGGCCGCGCCATCCGCATGAAGACGAGCATGGGCGGCGCGACTGCTACGGCGAGAGCCTCGGCACGCCGCAACGCCAGCGATTTGGGAACCAGTTCGCCGACGGTGACATGGAAGTACGTTATGAACGCAAATCCGATAGCGACCGCAAGGATGGAAGCCGCATGAGCGTAGACCGGGGCATGGGAGGGCGGTTGCGGAAGCAATTCAATCCAGCCAAGGACGATGCCGGCAGCCAGCGGCTCGCCGATCCAGCCTATTGCCAGTGAACACAACGTGACCCCCAGTTGCACGGCGGGCAGGAAGTACTCGAGTTCCTGTTGGAGGCGGCGAACGGCGCGCGCGCCGGGGACCTTGGCGGCGAGAAGCTGCTCGATGCGGGTATCGCGGGTGCTGACCATGGCAAACTCGGCGGCCACAAAGAAAGCGTTGGCCAGAATCAGCATGGCGACGGCGACGACCTGGAGAAGCGGAAGACCGTGCATCTCGGTTGTGAGGATAGCATTCGCCGCACAGGTATCCAATTTGGTGCTCACCAAAGGGGATCGGTCGAGTCACAGCCATATCTGGAACCAACCTCCACCGGCGCGCGTATCACCTTGCAGCGAACATCAGGCCTAAGGGGCATTTGATTACGCTGTGACTTGCTTTCGGAATGGAAATCGCTTCCGGTGCTTAGGGATTTTCAAGTCTCATAGCAGGAATTGCCTCGAATTTTCATTTGGTTTTCATATTTTGGGGGAGCGAGAGCTCCGGTTGTTGTTTTGGGGGTGCTCCATGGCTTCACGTAAAAGCAAAAGAATCTGGATCTGGATTGGTTCGGTTGCGCTGTTGGTGATTGTGGTGATTGGCGTGGGGGCTGCGCGCCTGGTGCGGACAACGAACATTGATCCAAACCGGATCGCCAAGGTGCAGCGCGGAGATGTGGCGCGGTCGGTGGTAGCTACCGGAAAGATTCAGCCCATCACCAAGGTCGAGGTAAAGAGCAAGGCATCTGGCATTGTTGAGAAGCTTTACGCGGACATCAATAACAAGGTCCACAAGGGACAGCCACTGGCGCAACTCGATCAGCAGGAGATTCTTGCTCAGGTTGACGCTCAACGCGCACAACTCGAAGCTGCCCAGGCAAATGTTGCCACCTATGAAGCCAACATCGAGCAGGATAAGGTAAATGCGGCGGCGCCGGATCTGCCCATGTATAAGGCTACGCTCGATCGCAATCAGCAACTGTCGAAAGAAGGCATTGTGAGCCGGCAGGCGCTGGATGATGCGAACAAGGATTATCTCGCAGCGCTGACAAGGCGTGATTCGTCAAAGGCACAAATCGGCGTGGATAACGCGAAATTGAAGCAGGCCAAGGCCCAGGTCGCGCAGAGTCAGGCCAGCCTGAAGCAGCTTGAAGAGCAGCTGAGCTACACCACGATTGTGGCGCCGATGGATGGCGAAATCCTATCGCGCGACGTTGAAATGGGCGATGCGGTGAGTTCTATTCTCGTGCTGGGTTCGACGGCCACGCTTGTAATGACCGAAGGCGACGTGAACCAGGTGTACGTGCAAGGCAAGGTGGACGAGGCCGATATCGCACACGTTTACATGGGTCAGCCCGCGCGGATCAAGGTAGAGAGTTTTCGCGATCGTGTGTTCAACGGCAAAGTGACCAAGATTGCACCGTTGGGCGTAGAGAAGGACAACGTAACCACGTTTGAAGTGCGTGTGAGCATCGACAATCCCGGCGGCGAATTGAAAGCGAACATGACTGCGAACGCCGAAATCATGCTCGACGAACACAAGAATGTGCTGATGGTCCCCGAGAACGCCGTGAGCTACGATGCGCAGAAGAATGCATTTGTGCAGGTTCCCGACAAAAATCAGAAGGATGGTACGCGCAAAATTGCCATCGCCGTCGGCCTGTCGAACGGCTCGCAGACGGAGGTTGTGAGAGGCCTGAAAGAAGGCGATCAGGTGGTGCTGCAGCAATAAGAAGCTGGCAGATTGCAGCTCCTATTTCTCGGAAACCGATTATTCGTTAACCAGGTGAGTTTTGAAACGTCATCCTTATAACGGGCGTGCAAATGAAGAAACCGGTGCAAAAAATCAGTCTCGCTCAGCTCGCTCTTTTGCCGTTGACCGAATGTTCGGCGACGCACAAGACTGTCCGTAAATGGACAGGTTCGGGCGGAGTGCTGACACGCGCAGCGGCAGCTGAATCGAAGAATCAAAGGAAGTTGTTGTGGCATTCTCCTTTGGCAATGCGCATGCTTATCCCTCAGGCATGGAATTGAGTTCCCTCCCCCACCCACCGATTTGAATGATGAACTCAACACGGTCTTGGGAAACGAAACAGGAATAGATAAGCCGGAGCAGAATCCCGGGCCCTGACCGCAGAAACTGAAGTGAATCGAGGAACATGATGAAGCGATTTGCATTAGCAGCAGCAATTCTGGCCCTCGCAGCAGTTCCGGCGCTGGCCAACGAAGCAACATTCGAGCGCAACCTGACTGTAAGTGGACACGTGGAGCTTTCGGTTTCAACTGGTTCAGGACACATTCACATCACCCACGGTTCCAGCGACCGCGTGCACATCGTCGGCAAGGTGAAGTCGAACTGGGGCGGCAACGACCAGAAAGTACAGGAGATTGCGAATAATCCGCCGATCGAACAGACCGGAAACATCATTCGCATTGGTGAGCGCCACGAGAACTACCACAACATCAGCATTGAATATGAGATTGAAGCACCCGCAAATTCCTTCCTTGAGGCCAATTCGGGCTCGGGCGACATCAAGGACGATGGCGTGGGAGAGAACGCAAAGCTGGGAACAGGATCGGGCAGCATCAATGCTACTGGCCTACAGAACGGATTTGTCGTCAATACCGGATCGGGCAACATCTATGCCGAACAGACGGGCCAGGGTGATGTGAAGGCGCAGACCGGATCGGGCAGCGTGGAATTGAAAGGCGTGCACGGCAGCCTGCGCGCAGGAACAGGATCCGGCAACATCAAGGTTACCGGGACGCCGACTTCAGACTGGAAGCTGGAAACCGGATCGGGCAGCGTTGAGTTCTGGGCAGGCAATGCGGCATTCACGCTGGATGCTTCGACGGGTTCGGGCACCGTGCATACCGATCAGGAAATGGCCGTGCAAGGATCATTTGACAAGCACCATATCGTGGGCAAAGTGCGCGGTGGCGGACCCACGGTTCGAATTGAAACAGGATCGGGTGACGTTCGGGTGCATTGAGTTTCAAGCTGGTACGCGACCCGGTCCAGGTGGGCTGGATCATAAGGAAGCGCACCTTCAAGTTCGTTCCTCAGGCGAGGCCTCGTGAGTTCTGTCATCAGACCGCGATAACAAAGCTCAACCTCCTGGGAGGCCTCGCCTGTCTTTTTCCCTCCCCCATAATTCTTGCTCTCTAAAAGGGCCGAAACTTTCGGCTCTGCTCATCACTGGATGAAGTAAAAAGGGTCTGGATACTTCACGGAGTATTCGGCTCGAGGATTGCCGCGCAGGTCGCTCCATTGATCGCCGATGTTGAGGACAATGCGATAGCCCGCGGCAACAATCCTGGCCCGCTCAGCGGATTTAAATGCAAGCGCGGTCGTCTTCTCTTGTTCCGGACTGCGCATGATAAGTTGTTGCCATTTGCTGAATCCGCGCAGGCGCAGATTCGTCTCTGTTGCGGCGCGCTGGGATTCGGAGCGTCCGGTGAGGAAGAACACGCTTAACCCAAGTCGCTGCGCTTCGTTGTAGACGCGCAGCGTGCCGGGAATGGCTGGAGCCTGCGCAGACTCGACCCATGCGTTGAAGAACTTGCTATCGAATTCAAAATTGGCGGTCGACATCTCGTCCCAATTCGAGAGTGTCGTTTCATCGATATCAAGGACCAGCGCGAGTTTTTCGCCAGATCGAGGATGTGCGGCACGCGTGTGGAGAAAGGCGATGGCGCGGTCTGCCTCAAGATCCAGATCTTTCGCATAGCAACCGTCCTTGTCGCTGCATGCGTGGTATGCGCGTAGCTCGGACTTCAGCGCGTTAACACGATCGAGCAATGGACCGAGATTGGGGATCGTCTCGCCTGGTGCTGCCGGCGCTGTTGTTTTCGGCTGTTGAGCAGATGAGGGGCTAACGAAGACGAAAGATGCAATGAGAATCAGGAGCGAAGCAGTCTTTTTTATCAGCATGATGAAATTCTTTTGCAGCAATTGCGAAGAGCAAGTGTAAATGAACGAGGGTTTCGATCGGCCGATTCGCTGGAGGAGAATGCGCCACCTGCAAACGACCATTACACTGGAAACATGATTCGGGTTCTTCGTCCTGTGCCTGTGGAGCGGCTTAGGCTGCTGGTGTTTGATCTTGACGGCACGCTGATCGATTCAGCGCAGGACCTGTGCAACAGCGTAAATGCCACGCTGGAGAAGTTCGACCGGCCGCATCTCTCCGACGAAATCATTGCCGGCTATATCGGCAATGGCGCGCTCATGCTGGTGCGGCGCGCGTTTGCCACTGATGACGGCAAAGAGCCCGGCGAAGAGTTCCTGGCCGAAGCGTACAAGTTTTTCCTCGATTACTATCGCGAGCACAAACTCGACTATACCTATGCTTACGATGGGGTGCTGGAAGCACTCGATGCGTTGCACAAGGTGCACGATCAGCCCAATGTCCCCGCCCGCTCCATGGCAGTGCTCACCAATAAGCCGGTGCGTCCCGCGCAGGCAATCTGCGAGGGGCTTGGTCTGGCGCCTTATTTTCAGCACATCTATGGCGGCAATAGTTTCGCAACCAAGAAGCCTGACCCCGAGGGCCTGCTGGCGCTGATGAAGGATGCCGGTGTAACGCCAGAGCAGACCGTTATGATTGGCGACAGCCAGGTGGATGTGCTGACAGCCCGCAATGCCGGTGCGTGGTGCATTGGCTGCACCTTCGGGCTTGCGCCTGGCAGCCTGGAAGCGATTCCGCCGGATGTGCTGGTGGATTCCCCTGCGGACTGGACAGCCGCCTTGAGTCCTGCGAAAATTGGTACATAGTCGTGCCCTCAATCAGGACTGCAAGTACCAGAAAACATGGAGTTAGAGCGCAGTCTAAGGCATCAGACCCGCGGTGAGCGCGGTCGATCTATGTGTTTTGACATTCGCTGGCCACGAATGTCTCCTTCAGGAAGAAGACTGGGTACGTGATGCTCGTGCAGTGATTGGCTGGTTCCCCTGGCCTCGATGCTGGTAATTGCTGGAGATTTGCATGTTGCGCTTTCTTGCTTTGGTTCCTTTACTGCTGTCACCTGTTTTGATTTTCGCTCGGAATTCCTCCAATTCTGCGGCAAAACCCGCCCCTGCAGCGACAGTGCAAGGAGTAGTGGCTGACCCAACCGGTGCGATTGTTCCCAACGCCGAGGTTGACCTGGTCAATGCCGACGGGACGATCTCGGTAACGACGAAATCCGATGGCGTCGGAAACTTTCTGATGGCCGCTCCACACGCAGGCAGCTTCACGCTGGTGATCTCAGAACCTGGGTTTGAGACAGTGCATTTGCCGGTGACAGTTCGGCCAAATGTGGTTGAGGCGACGGCTCCAGCGGCAAGCGTATTGGCGGCGCCGTTGCATATCACCATGCCCATCGCATCGGTCGCAACCAATGTCCGCGTAAACGGCGATACCGATGAGGATTTGACCGCATCGGAAGAAAATCGCGATTCCTCCGTCATGACTTCGTCCGATCTGAAAGCGTTACCAATTTTCGACAATGACTATGTCACGGCAATGAGTTCCTTTCTCGACGACAGCGCCTCGGCAACCGGCGGCTCGGGCCTGATGGTGGATGGCGTGGAGGCGAATCGCGCTACGGTATCGGCGTCGGCTGTGCAAGAAGTGCGGATCAACCAGGATCCGTATTCGGCGCAGTACTACTGGCCGGGACGGGGGCAAATGGAGATTATTACCAAATCCGCCGCTGACAAGTATCACGGACAATTCAATTTTCTCTTCCGCGACTCGGCGCTGAATGCGCAGAATGCGCTGGCGCCATCGAAGCCGTACGAGCAGCGGCGTGTGTACGAGGGAAGTTTCACCGGTCCCATTTTCTTCGCGAAAAAGAGCAGCTTCCTGGCCAGTTTCAATCGCGCCGAGGAAGATCTCAATTCGGTGGTGTATGCGACTGTTGTTCCGACTCCAGATAATCCAGACGGCATATATCAGGCCAATGTGCCTTCGCCGACGCGCGACACGGAGTTCAGCCTGAGGGCGGCGCACCAATTCGGAGACAAATACTCCGCATATGCGCAATATAGCTACGAGGAATGGACCGGGCAGAATCAGGGCGTCGGCGGGCAGACGCTGCAGAGTGGGGGATACAACAGCGAATACCACGAAGACGATTTCGTGGCGCACGTTGACTCGACGCTGTCCGCGGTGTTGCTGAATCAGTTCTCGGTTGTAGGCGAGCACGACTTCAATCAGCATACGAATGTGAATGAGGCGCCGCGGGTCTCAGTGGGCGGCTACTTTGTGGGCGGATCGGCGCAAGGTGACTACCTGAGCACCGAATATAACTTCCGCATCACCGACATGGTGACCTGGACGCACGGACGACACACCGTGAAGTTCGGTGCGAACGTGCCGCACATGAGCAGACGGGCATTTGACGATAATACGAATGCTCTCGGCACCTACACCTTTGGGCCGACACTCAATGCAGATGGCAGCGTTGTGCAAACTGCGATCGAAAACTTCGCGAGCAACCTGCCGTCGGGATTCTCGCAGAATACCGGGGATGTCCACTTCATCTATCACCAGCAGGAAATGGGCGCATTTGTTCAGGACCAATTCAAGGTGAACGCACATTTCGCAATCACGCCTGGGCTGCGTTACGACTGGCAGAACTTCCTGGCCGACAAGCGGCTGGGATTTGCGCCTCGCGTGTCGTTTGCGTGGGTGGTGGATCAGGACTCAAAGACTGTTGTGCGTGGCGGCGGCGGCATTTATTACGACCGGTTTGGCTCGGGACCACTGCTGGACCTTGCTCGGTATGAGTTGCCGCGGCGGCAGGCGATCCAGTTTTCGCTGGATCCCGCAGACTTGCCCGCCACAGGCTGCGTACCCATAACAAATTGCATCGTCATCACAGAGCAGCCAGCCAATCTGGCTCGGCTTGCGCCCAACGCCGCGATTCCCTATCAAATCCAGTACGGGCTTTCGATCGAGCGGCAACTTGGAGAGAAAGCGACTGGCGTAATCAGCGCCTACCAGACGCGCGGCATCCACGAATTCCGCTCAGTCGATATTAATGCGCCAACGCCGGAGTCGGGATACACCGTGAGGCCTGATCCCAGTTACGGATTGATCCGGCAAATGCAACCTTACGCATTCTTCGAGGGCAGTGGGCTGGATGTTTCTTATCGTGGTCGGCTGAATAAGTACTTCACGGGATTCGGCCGTTATACCTGGTCACACTACGAGTCGAACACCGGCGGCATTGGGTGGTTTCCTCAGAATCAGTATGCACCCAACGACGAGTGGTCGAACGCCAGCTTTGACCGGCGCAATCGGGTCGGCATGTACGCGATGTTCAATCCCAAAAGTGTGTACAACCTTGCTGCGGGCATCTTCGCGAACACCGGGAGGCCCTGGACGATCACGACCGGCACAGACCTTTACGGAGACTCTCTGTTCAACACGCGTCCGGATGGCGTGGCCCGCAACAGTGAGACCGCTCCATCGTATGTCGACATGGACCTGCGCTGGGGGCATGACTTCGCGATCACCCGCGACAAAGACGAGGATGCGCCGCGAGTCGGTTTCTCGGCCGGGGCGTTCAATCTGCTGAACCACCAGAATCCGTCAAGCATTGATACGGTGGACTCCTCGCCCACCTTCGGCGAAGTGACGGCCGTGGGTCCGCCGCGGCGCATTCAGCTCGGGATGCGGGTTGAGTTCTAAATCCGGCTTTTTTGGCAGCGGCTCACGGAACTTTCTACAAGCGATGCGCGTAGAATTTCGAAGTGAGGGTCGCCATGACTCGACGCCTGTTCTCTGCCCTGCTGCTGTCCTTTGCCCTTTTGCTCGCGGCCACTCCAGCACGCGCTGATAAGGATGCTGTGCAATTTGCCAGCAACATCGTCATCCCAGAGGGCCAGTCAGTCCACGACGCCGTCTGCTTCTTCTGCAGTGTGAACGCCAAAGGAAACATCGATCACGACGTGGTCGTGTTCTTCGGCAATGTGCATATTGCTCACGAGTCAAGGCATGATGTGGTGGTGTTCTTTGGGACCGTGCGCGCGGAAGACGACTCAGCCATTGGCCATGACGTGGTGAACTTCTTCGGGTCGGTCCATTTAGGAGAGAACGTCACCGTCGGCAATGATCTTGTGGTGATGTTCGGCGGGCTGCACGCAGCCGACACTGCCAACATCCAAGGTAGCCGCGTGGCACAGCCACCATGGATTTTCTGGACGCCGCTGCTCATTCTCTGCCTCATCATTGTCGTGGTGGTGCGAGAGGTTAGGGCCGCACAGCGCCGTCGGTATCTCGCTGCGTACGGTTATCCGCCCGTGCCTCCGCAGCCGCCGACGCCGCCGGCTCAATAACCGTTCCGATAGACTCCTTTTGATGACCACGACTCGGTTTGCGGCTTTGCGGCCGCTGCGTATCGTTATTCCAGGTGGTAGCGGGCAGGTGGGACGCGTATTGGCGCGGCATTTTCAGCGACGCGGAGACCATGTCGTCGTTCTCACCCGCGGTCCGCACACAGCCGAGTGGCAGACGGTGCATTGGGATGGAGAGACGCCGGGTCTTTGGACCGAATGTCTCGAAGGGGCGGACGTCTGCATCAACCTGACCGGCCGCAGCGTCAATTGCCGCTACACCCCCGATAATCGCATGGAAATCTACAACTCGCGGATTGTTTCGACGCGGCTGCTGGGCGAAGTGATCGCGTCGCTTCAGAATCCGCCCCGCATATGGCTTAATGCATCAACGGCGACAATCTATCGCCATGTGCTCGACCGTCCAATGGATGAGAAGACCGGCGAACTTGGCGGCCGTGAGCCGGGAGCGCCCGATACCTGGAACTTCTCAATTCGCGTCGCAAAAGACTGGGAGACGGTGTTTTTCAAGGCGGACACTCCGCAGACACGCAAGATCGCGATGCGGTCTGCAATCACGTTCAGCCCAGAGGCCGGAAGTGCATTTGCAGTGCTCTCGAACTTAGTCCGCGTCGGGCTGGGCGGCAAGCAAGGCAATGGACGGCAGTGGGTTTCGTGGATTCACGAAGATGATTTTGCCCGGGCAGTCGAATTCCTGATCACGCACGAAAATATCGTCGGACCGGTCAACATCGCATCTCCCTACCCTGAGCAGAATCGCGAGTTCATGGCGATCTTGCGCGATGCCTGGAATATGCCGAACGGGATTCCCGCACCGAAGCCGCTGCTGGAACTGGCAGCGTTCTTTATGCGGACGGAAACGGAACTGGTGCTGAAGAGTCGCCGTGTGATTCCAACGCGGCTTCTGGAGGCAGGATTCCAGTTCCAGATTCCATACTGGGCGCATGCCGCTGAGGACCTGGTGGAGCGATGGCGGAGAAGCAGGAGGTAGGGATCTAATCCCTAGCCCGTGTTCCCTGTTCTTGTCACTTTGGAGTGATGTCGGTGACGGGTAAATCCCAGTGGGCAGCAAGGATTTCGAAGCGGCGCTGCTCTTCTCTCTTGTAAGTGTCCTGGTCGGGCCAAAGCTGCTTGATCAGCACCTCTTCATCCGGATTCGCAGTTGTCGCTACGGTCGAATTTTTGTAGGTAATGGTGACACGATAATCCCAGCGACCATCTTCCGTGGTGTGGTAGGCGGGCGCTTCGATCTTGATGGCGAGCATGCGGCCGGTTGATTGGATCTTCTTCAGGAGCGGATAGTGATTCTTGAGAAACAGGTCGTGGAACTCCTGCTGATGGCCCCATTGCACCTTGTAGTAGTACTCGATGGTGTAAGGCTGGTCAGAGCCGCCCTGCGGCGGAGCACCTTGCGCCAGAGCGGGCGCGGCAATCGAAAAGGCGATGAATAGGAAGACAATAGTTTGAAGAACCCGGCGCATGGAAGCCTCCTTGAAATAAATGGCAATTGGTTGGTTGCCATTCTATCGCGAAAGCTTCCGTGCGCACCTGCTCGGGAATTTGTATGATTGCGCCGCCGTGAACCCGCGCCCGACTGCAAATCGCGGCGAAATAAAGTACCGACTGCAATAGAACACCATATACGCGGAATAAATATATTTAGTTAAACACCGGCAAGATGCTCGAGAGCTATTCGGCTGGGAATCTCAAGAATCGATCCATGGAATGCTACGAGGCGGCGGCTCTTGAAAGTCGAGAGCGTGCGTGTGACGGTTTCGCGGGATGCGCCAATGAATTCACCAATCTCTTCGTGCGTAAGCGAAAAGCGGAACCGCATGCCCGCTTCCGTTTTCTGGCCATTCTCACTCCACTCCAGCAGAAGGCGAGCCAGTTTCTCGGGCGCTGAGCCAGAGAGCGCAACTGTGCGAAGTTGCTCGCACGCAACTTTGTACTGCAGGCTGAGCTCCTGCGTAACAACCTGGTAGACCTCTGGATGGCGGCCCATGAAGGCGAGGAACTGATCGCGCTCAATGACGGCGATCCGAGATGGATAAAGTATTTCGGCAGTCATCTCACTTGGCAGTCCGGACAGCACCGACGATAAGCCGAGGACTTCGCCGGCCTTGGCGATGCTGAGGATGAGGCGCTTTCCTTCGCTTGAATTGATGGAGAGTTTGACCTCACCGGAGACGACGATGAAGACGCCGGTCGGCGATGACTTCTCAGAGAAAAGCTGGACGCCTAGTTGATACAGAGTGGGAAATTCCATTTGCTCGAGGTCGCTAAGAGCTGCAGGGGCGAGCTTCTTGAAAAATTCGCCGGACCGCTGTGCCTCGGTTCTGGAGGTGATCATTGTTTCGCGCATCGTCTGCATCTTTATTCTCCCTCTTCTGGGTTCACAGCCTTGTTTGCAGTAACTTCTTCCGCGAGAAATTGAGCCCACGGGGTGTTGGTAATGAATGTGGCCTGCGTCTGAGCAAAGATCGTTCTCAGCACTTGCTTGCCGGTGGCATCCGCATAAGTGACGTTATGCAGATCGATGATGAGTTTTTTTGAAGCCAGTCGCGGAGCCGTTTCTAGCCAAACACGATCGAGTTCACTTGCCCACGGCCCTGCCACTCGCCCTTCCAGCCTCATCTCGATTGCTTCCGCCGTATCTTGAAATGTGATTCGCAACGTATTCAGGCCCTCATCAGCCTTGCCCTGTATAAGGCAACTGCCGTGCCAAACTCGAGTGACGCGCGGCATAGTTCTGTTTGTTAATGATTTTGAAGGAGTTATTTTTCGGAGGAGGTCACATGATTACGTCGAGACGATGTCTAAGTGACGATGTGACGATGACGAGATATCGTCACGAGACGAGATGTCGTCCCCGGGTGCCTTCGTCCCAGGCTAGGAGCCGTGCAGGTGAGCCTAAGGAATTCGCCGTGCAACCTTACAGGTATTCGCTGCGCTCGATGCCCAGTTTTTTCAGCTTTGAATTCAGCGTCGTCCGCTTGAGGCCGAGACGCTCGGCCGCACCGTCGTCGCCGCCAATCTGACCCTTGGTTTCGCGCAGCACGCGGAGGATGTGTTCGCGCTCGGCGGCATGGAGGGTAGGGCTGGCATTGTCCAATTCTTCCTGCTTCTCGGCGACCTTGGTCTCGAGTTCAGCGAGCGGTACATAAAGGACAGAGCCGCGCGTGAGAATAACGGCACGCTCGAGGAAGTTTTCAAGCTCGCGAATGTTGCCGGGCCAGGGCCAACGGCAGAGAGCCTGCATTGTCTGTTCAGGAATTGTCTCGATGCTCTTTCCCATCCGGCGGCTGTGCGTGGAGACGAAATGGCGCACGAGCACCGGGATGTCTCCGGCGCGGTCGCGCAGCGGCGGAGCAAAGATGGGGAAGACCTTGAGTCGATAAAAAAGGTCGCTGCGAAACTCCTTTGCGGCAACCATCTGCGCGAGATCGCGATTCGTCGCCGCGATGAGTCGCACATTGATGGAAATGGGTCGGTTGCTGCCGAGCCGCTCGATTTCTTTTTCCTGAAGTGCACGGAGTAGCTTAGGCTGCAAGTCGAGCGGAAGTTCGCCGACTTCATCGAGAAACAGGGTACCCTCGTGTGCGAGTTCAAGGCGTCCCATCTTTCGCGCAATGGCGCCGGTGAAGGCGCCTTTTTCATGGCCGAAAAGCTCGCTTTCCAGCAGACCGGCGGGAATGGCTGCGCAGTTAATCTTGACGAAGGTGCGATCCTTGCGCCCACTCAGGCGGTGAATCGCACGGGCCAGTAATTCCTTGCCAGTTCCGGTCTCTCCCTGGATCAGCACGGTCGCGTCGGTGGGCGCCACGGTCTCGATCTGCTTCAGCACCTGACGCAGACCGCCGCTTTCGCCCACGATGTCCTCGAAGCGATTCTCAAGGTTGATTTCTTCTTCGAGATACTGCTTTTCCTGGCGGAAGCGGTCGCGGAGTTCTGCGATCTGGCGGAAAACCATGGCATTGCTGACTGCCATCGCTACCTGGTCGCCGATCTGGACAAGCATATCGGTTTCGCGCTGGGTAAATGCTCCTTCCATCCGGCTGGCCACGGCGAGCGCCCCGATCACTTGGCCGCGATGAATGAGTGGCAGCCAGCAGGCTGATTGCATGCCGAGGCTCGTCAGGTGGCGAATGCCTTCGTCGGAAAAGCCTCCGTCCTCGATGCGGCTGAGGCAAACAGGCTCCCGTGTCAGGACCGCCTTTCCCGCCGGCGATCCTTGGAGGGGAAGGCGAACGTCCCCTCGGTTCGATTGCGCTTCGCTGACAGTCAGGAATTGCACCGTGATCGAATCGGAGCCTTCTTCCACGAGTCCAAGAGTGGCGCAATCAAGCGGTACCACCTCCTGCAAGCTTGCGAAGATGGCCGACAAAAGCCTCCGGACGTCCATATTGGCCAGCAAGGCCTGGCTGAGCTGAAGCATGATTGCTTCTTCGGCTCGCTTGCGATCGGTGAAGTCCCTTGTGACTTTTGCGAAACCCCTGAGTTCGCCGCTCGTGTCACGAATGGCGGTGAGTACGATGTTCGCCCAAAAGCGCGAGCCGTCTTTGCGTACACGCCAGCCCTGGTCTTCAACTCTCCCTCGCTCTGCCGCTCGCCCCAGTAACTCTGTAGGACGGCCGTTGTCAATGTCCTCCTGGGTGAAGAAGTGCGAGAAGTGCTTACCGAGAATTTCCTCGGCTGTGTATTGTTTGGTACGCTCAGCGCCCGGATTCCAAGTCGTGACGTGACCGTCTATGTCGAGAAGGTAAATGGCATAGTCACGCACGCCGTCGAGCAGCGATCGCAGTTGCAGATCTTTGTGCCTGACAAGCTCGTGGGCTTCCTGTTGCTCCGTGACGTCGCGGACAATGCTGAGAACAGCCGTACCGGCGGGTGTTTGCAGCGGTTTCAGCATGATGTCCACCGGAAACTCGCTGCCGTCCTTACGCAATCCGAAAAGATTCATGGCCGCACCCATCTGGCGGGCGCGCGGATGAGCATGGTAGTTTTCGCGATGCGCAGGATGGTGCAGGCGGAAGCGCCCCGGCACTAAATTCTCGATGGGCTGGCCGATCAACTCCGCCTGGGTGTGACCAAACACTTCGGCCGAACGCGGGTTCGCAGCACGAATGATGCCTTCGGCATCCGTGACAAAAATGGCGTCTGGAGATATCTCAAACAGGTTCTCCAGCGCAAACTGAGCGAACTCGGCCCGCGTGACCTCAGCCGCAGCCGCTGCGTCCTGATCCGGGGAATCAGAGGGGCGCATCAGGGCTCCAACTAGACTATGCTTCGAAAGATACGCGCTCAGGGCGGCGGAAGCAAACTGATTGACGGGCTCCCAAATACTCGCTCGATCGAGACGAATCACGGCTATCGCGAGACAGCGGACCCGTCGACTGTTCAATGATATTTAGCGGTTCTTCTGCCGTTTGCTGGCGGCCTTCTCGGCCTGTTTTGAAAGAGCCTTTCGCGAAATTGTGTCCTTGGGCTCTCGCCGCATCACCTTCAGGCGCGAGCGGCCACGCGTAGTTGAGCCTTCAGGGCCCGTTTTCGGATCGGTACGGCCCTTTTCTGCATCCTGCTCGGCCTTATGACGGGTTTCTTCGTTAAATTTGCCGCGAGCAGGAGGCTTGAGCGGGATGCCGGCTCGCCGTGCCTTGCTGAGTCCGATGGCAATAGCCTGCTGCGGGGAACGCGCTCCATGCTTCCCTTCCCTCACATGGTCGATCTCTTCGCGGACAAATTCACCGGCCGCTGTTGAGGCCGACTTGCCCTCGCGCAAATCCTCTTTGGCTCGCTGCATGGTCTCTTTTTCAGGCATGAAAATCCTCCCAGTGTTTCGATGCTCGAGAAGGTTTCGAGGGCTGCATGCACCTGATCCATTCTCGGAAAGCGATGCGATGCCGCTCTATGGCGTGGGCGGAGAAATTCGCGGGCGGATGCCTTCGCCGACGGGCCCACTGTGCTGGAGGCGTGCGTTAAGCCACTCCGTCATCTCCCGCTCCCAATCAGGCACGCCGGGAAGCTTGTTCCAGCCGCCTGTTCCATGCTTTCCGCCGGGAATGCGAATGATGTCGCAGCGAACGCCAACCTCGTGCAGTGAACTCTGCAGATTCGTGGCTTCTGAGAACGGAATATATTCATCCTGGTCGCCAAGAATCTCGAGGAATGGCGGATCGTGCTTGTTGACATAGGTGATGGGCGAAGCCTCGCGAATAGCTTCTTTCTCGCCCTTTTGAGCGATAAGCGGATCGAGAAGGCGATGCACATCGGCATTTAAAGGCACGAATTCGAAACTGCTTTGGGCATATAGGCTGACGACAGCCTGCGCCTGGGCGCTCTCCCGATCGACTGGATCAGCAGCGGCGGGATCGCCAGGAGCGTTCAGCAGCCCGACCATGTTGCTCAAGAATCCGCCGGCAGACCCGCCGACAAGCGCGATCTTGTCAGGATCGCCATCCCACTTTGCTGCGTTGTGGCGAATAAAACGCACCGCGCGCTGCACGTCCAGCACCATGTACGGATACGGGTACTTAGGCGCGAGCCGGTAATTCACTGAGAAGACTACATATCCAGCCGGCGCCAGAAAGTCGGCAACATAAGCTTCGCTGCCGCTCTTCGAATCGCCGCCATGATAACCGCCGCCGTGAATGATGATCGCGATGGGGTGTGGACCCTGGCCCTTCGGAGCATAGTAGTCCATCGTCAGTTGCTGGCCGTCGGCCACACCGTAGACGATCCCGTCCTGAGTTGGCGTCCGGCTTTCCGCCGCCACCCCGACGCGCAGCACCGCAACTGAAAGGACGAGTGCGGAAACGAATTGTTTTGCTCGACCTGTAAACATGAAGACGCTCACCCCCATCCTACTTTGGTCAATTCGATTCGCTCGATGAAACAACACAGCCTTTGCTTGTACTCGAACTTCAATTTTGCTGCACCTTTGGCACGGGGATCTGAATCAATTGCTGCACAGGAGATGCTTCCCCTATGGCACAAAAGATCGCATTCATTACAGGCGGAAATCGCGGACTTGGATTCCAGACCGCGCTAGACCTCGGACTGAACAAGGCAGAAAACATCAAGGTCGTCATCGGCTCCCGCGACATGTCGCAAGGAGAGCAGGCAGTTAACAAACTTCGTTCGGCCGGGGTGGATGCCGACGTAATCCAGTTCGACATTACGAAGCCGGCCGATTATCAAGATGCATACGACTACTTCAATTCGAAATACGGGCGGCTCGACATCCTCGTCAATAACGCAGGGATCGCGGGCGGTACTTTCCCAGGCGAGGGCCCAGAACATCGCGCGGCCGATGTTCCGATGGACCTTCTCCGCAAGGTTTTCGAGACAAATTTCTTCGCGCAGGTGGAGCTGACCGAACGGTTGCTTCCGCTCATCAAGAAAAGTCCCGCGGGTCGGATCGTGAACTTGTCCAGCATTCTAGCGTCGCTTCAGCTGCATGCGGATCCCAAGTCACCGATCTACAACGCTAAGTCATTTGCATATGACGCCTCGAAGACAGCGCTGAATGCCTTCACGGTGCACCTCGCCTACGAACTGCGGGACACGAAGATCAAGGTGAACTCGGCGCATCCCGGTTGGGTGAAGACCGACATGGGCGGAGAGAGCGCTCCGATGGAACTGATTGAAGGCGGCAAGACCAGCGCGGCGCTTGCCACCTTGGCTGCGGATGGACCCACAGGCGGATACTTCCATATGGGCAAGCCGTTGCCTTGGTAGTCCACTACAAGCTATCGATTTTCCGGACGAATTCGGCACGATTGTACCGCGCGAGGAACACCCCTCGGGCGCTACAATCGTGCCAGCCTGATCTGGAAAAGGAAGCTCCATGCTGAAGCAGTGGGTACTGGTTGTCGCTGGAATTGCGTTCCTTGTCCTGTTTATTATTTCGCTCGTCCCGTTCTTTGTGAACGCCGAGGCATTGAGGCCGGAAATTGAGAGCCAGCTATCGAGCGCTCTCGGTCGCGAGGTCACAGTAGGAAAGCTTACTTTCTCGATCATGGCGGGGAGCCTGGACGCTGAAGATATTTCCATCGCGGATGATCCGCAGTACAGCGCTGTTCCCTTCCTCCAAGCGAGCAAGCTGGATGTCGGCGTGGAACTTCTACCGATTGTGTTCCATCACCGGGTACAGATCACGAAGTTGAATATAGACACGCCTTCCATTCAACTTATTCAAAACGCGAGCGGGAAGTGGAATTTTTCCAGCATCGGACGAACTAGAGCCGAGTCAAGTAGCGACCAACAGTCGAGTTCTATGCCTGATTTGCAGGTGGAAGAACTGAAGATTACCAACGGAATTGCGACGGTGTCGTCATTCTCGGCCGCGCAAAAGCCGTTCCAGTACGCGGAAGTGAATCTGACCGTGAAGGATTTTTCTTCTCTGAAGGCATTTCCATTCGAACTCTCCTCCAAGTTGCCCGGCGATGGGTCGCTGAATCTCACCGGTGATGCAGGGCCCATCTCGCAGAAGAACACGACCCATACACCGTTCCAGGCAACGCTGCAGCTCAAGGATTTTGATCCGGTTGCGGCGGGCGTGATCGACTCCGGCAAAGGCATTACGATGCGGAACGACGTGGATGCCCAGATCAAGTCAGATGGTACGACGGTTTCAAGCAACGGAAAGATCAAAGCATCGGAACTCCAACTAGTCCCCAGAGGATCACCCGCACAAGATCCCGTCGACATTGACTACGCTGTTTCCCAAAATATCGATACACAGAAAGGAACAATCTCGGACATTGCGATTCATGCAGGATCGGTTGCGGTCCACGTGAATGGCGGCTTTCAATCCACGTCGCAGGCTGTGATGCTCGACCTGCACATTGCTGCGCCGAATCTGCCTATCGATCAGCTTGAACGGCTTCTGCCCGTGGTCGGGATCCATTTGCCGACAGGATCTTCGCTGGAGGGAGGCACGCTGACCGCAAACATTTCGGTCACCGGTCCTGCGACCATGGCAACCCTGACGGGCCCAGTCGAGATCGACAACACGAAGCTTGCGGGATTTGACCTTGGATCAAAGATCCAGGGCTTGACTCCGTTTGGCGGGACAACGGATGGAACGCAAATTCAGACGCTAAAAGCCAACGTAGACTCGTCGCCGCAAGGGGCACGAATCACGGATATCAACGGCGATCTACCTCAACTGGGCTCTGCTACCGGCGAAGGCACGATCGCAGAGTCCGGTGCAATCGATTTCAGCCTCAGCGCTAAGCTGAATTCGTCCATTCCAGTCTTCGCGATAGCCAGTCAGGCTATGAATACCGCTGGTGGGGTTGTGGGAGGCATCTTGCACCCTGGTGCGAAGCCGACGCCCTTATTCAATCGCACAATTCCCCTCACGATTACAGGAACAGCTGCGAGCCCATCAATCAAGGCGAACATTGGGGCGATGCTGAAGTAGAACTTCGTTGGCATCATAGGTACCCGGCAGAACTGGTTTCTTGCCGCCGTTCGCCTTGGCCAATGGTTCAGAGTGAGTCTCTGACAGAACCTCTTGCAGAACCATTTCAATCCTGTCCACCGCATCTTTCACCGGGTCTGTGACGTGAGGGTTTGTGGCGTAGACAAGGCACTCGATCGCTTGCAGTGAATTGCGAATGCGGTCGTTCATCCAGCGGATGGTTTCAAAGCGTCGAAGCGTTTCAATCTTGCGTTTGCGTGCGGCTAGCTGCCAACGATAGACGAATAGAAGTGTTAGAAAGAACGCAATGACGCTCCCAACTATGCGCAGCGGACCACTTCTGTGTAACCAGTCGTCATAAATGAGCCATTGCAGGCAAATCGCGATGGAAAAAACAGCGAGTCCGCACACGGATGCAAAGATCCACAGAGTGAGGATAGAGGGTATCTGGGACGAAAGAGGCTGTTGAGCTTTGGATCTCATCGGAAAGCGGGTGGGTCTGAACTGACGCCAAACGCCTGTATCAGAACTTAGCACAAAACGGCGGGTTTCGGCAGCATGCGATTGGGCCGTTGCGGCTTGCGGGATTTAGAATGCAAACCAGTAACATCTTCTCCAGTTTGCACATAGCGTGATCCCCGCTGCTTCCCTCGGCGGTGTGTCTGAGCCAGAAGGAATCCAGAACCATGATTGCGATAAGACTTGCGAAAACGACTGTCGGCCCATTTGCGGCTCTTGCCTTGATTTGCCTGGCTGCGTTCGCTCAGCAGCCTCGCCAGTACACCGATCAGGACTACGCTAACGCCGAGAAATTCATGGCCTATAACGTCAATCCACTCGCATACAAAGGCCAGGTGACGGCGCAATGGCTTGATGACGATCGCTTCTGGTATCGCGAGGTGGACGACATCGAGACTACTTACCTGATGGTGAATCCGGCGAGGGGGTCGCGCGGCCCACTGTTTGACCAGGAAAAACTGGCAGCGGCACTAAAAGCAGCAACAAAGGGCAGCCAGGGACTCGACGCGAAGCATCTGCAGCTTTCCGATATTTCGCTGAGCGACAACGATCATACTCTGACGTTCACCATGCGTGGCGCGATCTATCAATGCAGTCTGGGCGCGGGATCGGACGGGTGCAAACTGGTCGCCGGTGGAGCGCAGACAAAGGGGCAGCCGCCGCAAGCACCGATGACGTTCTCACCCAACAAGAAGCTGGGCGCCTTTATTCGCGACTGGAATTTGTGGGTGCGCGACCTGGCCACTGGAGCAGAAACCCAGTTGACAACCGACGGCGTGAAGGACTTCGGCTACGCGACGGACAATGCAGGCTGGAAGCACTCGGATTCCGCAATCCTGCTGTGGTCGCCGGACTCAAAGAAGATCGCGACGTTCCAGCAGGATCAACGCAAGGATGGCGAGATGTATCTGGTGCCGGTAACCAACACACATCCGGAGCTGAAGGCGTGGAAATATCCGCTTGTTGGCGACAAAGACGTGACCATGATCGAGCGCGTTGTTATTGATGTCGATGCGCGAAAAGTGATCCGCTTGAAAATGCCGCCTGATCAGCATCGCTCAACGCTTTGCGATGATATTGCCTGCGACGGTAACACCTTCTCCGATGTCGAGTGGAGTCCGGACGAAAAGCATCTGGGCTTTGTATCGACCTCGCGCGATCACAAGCAGGAGTGGGTGCGCGAAGCGGATGCCGAGACAGGAGATGTCCGCGAGGTGATGACGGAGACGACCCCGAAGTTCTACGAAAGCGGAAACGGCAAAATCAACTGGCACTACCTTCCCCAATCGAACGAGATTTTGTGGTTCAGCGAACGCGACAACTGGGGAAATCTCTACCTTTATGATCTGACTACCGGCAAGCTGAAGAATCAGATTACGCAGGGGCCGGGAAACGTAACGCAAGTGCTATACGTCGACGACAAAAGTCGGGTGATCTATTTCGTGGGCGTGGGCAAAGAAAAAGATCGCGACCCTTATTACGAACAGTTCTACAGCGTGAACTTTGATGGCACTGGACTCAAATTGCTGACGCCGGAAACTGCGGATCACCGCATCAAGGTGTCACATGACGGGCGGTACTTCACAGATACCTATTCGACCCCGACGCAGCCGCAGGTAACTGTGGTGCGCGATGACCAGGGCAAGACGGTGATGGAGGTGGCGCGACAGGACATTTCCAAACTGACAGCCGCAGGATGGCAGCCGTTGACGCCGATCATCGTGAAAGGCCGCGACGGTAAGACAGACCTCTACGGCTTCCTGTTCAAGCCGACTCACTTTGACGCCTCAAAGAAGTACCCCATCATTAATTACGTTTATCCAGGGCCGCAGATTGGCTCCTGCGGTGGGCGCGAATTTCGCGCGGCGCATGGAGACATGCAGGCACTGGCGGAACTGGGATTCATCGTGGTGTGCATCGATGGCATGGGGACGCCCTTCCGCTCCAAATCATTTCATGAGGCATACTACGCAAACCTTGGCGACAACACGATTCCCGACCAGATAGCCGGCATGAAGGACCTGGCAAAGCAGTATCCGTTCATTGATCTCGACCACGTGGGAATCTGGGGACATTCCGGTGGTGGCAATGCGACAGGCGCTGCAATGCTGCACTATCCGGATTTCTTCAAGGTGGGAATTGCCGAAAGTGGCAACCACGATCAGCGCGATTACGAAGACGACTGGGCTGAGAAGTGGGCCGGCATCGAAGTGAATAAACCTGACGGCACAAGCAACTACGATTCGCAAGCGAATCAGAACTTCGCCAAGAATCTGAAGGGGCACCTGCTGCTGGCACATGGCACGATGGATGACAATGTGCCGCCGAACAATACCCTGCTGCTGGTGGATGCGCTGATCAAGGCCAACAAGGACTTCGATCTGTTGATGATTCCCAACGTGCCACACGGCTACGGCCCGGCATCGCCGTACATGATGCGCCGGCGTTGGGACTACTTCGTGCGCTATCTCGCGGGCGACGTTCCCCCGAACGAATACCAGATGAAGCCGTATAGCGCCGCGATTTCTGTCATCCGCGGCGGTCCCGATGCTGACGGTGACAATGAATAGCAGTGCGGATATATCTGAATGTTAGGCTGGCAGGGTGAATTGAAGGGAGGCTGTGGTGCAGATGAAGTTGCTTGCAGTGTTTGTTCTTGGCGCGAGTGCCCTTGCGACACAGGTTGGATCTCCTGCAACGCAGGGGAATGAGAAGTTCGCAAAGCTCAGCGAAGACTTCATCCACGAGACCCTGGCGCTATCGCCGTCAAGTGCATCGCAGGCCGGCTATCACAAGCACCTCAACCCAAAAACCGGCCAGACAATTGCGCTCGATTCACTGCTTGATGATGTGAGCGCTACGGGCATGGCGACGCAACGGCGTGTATATGCACAATGGCGGGAACGATTCCACACCGAGACGCCAGTGGCATCGCTCGGAGCCGAAGACGCGGCAGACTGGCACCTTATCGACGACCAGATCGGGCTATCCCTGCTTGAATTTGATCGCATTCAGAATTACAAGCACAACCCGACGGACTACGTAGAGTTGCTGGGTAGCGCGTATTTTCAGCCGTTGACGGATGAGTACGCTGCGGAGCCGGTGAGGCTGGGCGACGTACTTTCCCGGATCGCGGCTACGCCAACTTTTCTTGATCAGGCGCGGAGCGAACTGGTGGATTCGGATCCAATCTTCATCAAGGTCGCCGTTGAAGAAAACGAAGGCAACATCGATTTGATCCAGGACACAGTTGCCGCCGCGGTTGCGAAGCATCCGGAACTGAAGGCTCGCTTCGATACGGTCGCACCGCCTGCGGTGAAGGCGCTGAAGGAATTCTCGCAATGGCTGCAGAATGATCTCGCAAAACGGCCAACAGATCGCACCTGGCGGCTTGGCAAAGACTTTTATGCGGAGAAATTCCGTTTGGTGATGGAGACCGAAATCACGCCTGACCAGGTGCTCGCCGAGGCTGAAGCTGCGTTCAAGAAGACCCGCGCGGAAATGCTCGAATTGGCTTTGCCTCTCCACAAACAGTACTACCCCGATCATGACGATCACTCCAACCTGGGTCAGCAGGAACGCGAGAACACGATCATCGGCGAGGTGCTTAAAAAAATTGCAGACGATCATCCCAAACGCGATGACTTGCTGCCGACGGCGAGAGAAGATCTCGTCGGCATTCGTCAGTTCATCCTCGACAAAAAGATCGTCTCGCTGAAGTCACGCGACAATCTGAAGGTAATTGCGACGCCGGAGTTTGAGCGCGGCATCTATTCAGTTGGCGGATTTCACTCTGCGCCGCCTCTCGATCCGAATGCGGAAGCAGAATTCTGGGTCACCCCTATCAGTCCCAGCACGTCTGAAGCCAGCGCTGAATCACGCCTTCGCGAATACAACAACTGGGTGCTGAAGTGGCTATGCATCCACGAAGCGCTCCCCGGCCATTACGTACAGGCCGAGCATGCCAATGAGATTCAGCCCGTGACAAGGCGTCTGGTGCGGAGTCTCTATGGAAACGGCGCATACGTCGAAGGCTGGGCCGAATATATTGCGCAGGTAATGATGCAGCAGGGATTCGCCAACAGCGATCCGCGCTATCGCCTCAGCTATTTGAAAGTGTGGCTACGCGCGGTGGGCAACAGCATCCTCGACATTCGCATGCAGACCATGGGAATGACGGACGACGAAGCGATGCACTTCATGATGGACGATGCCTTCCAGACGCGTGCCGAGGCCGAAGGCAAGCTGCAGCGGGCCAAGCTGAGTTCCACCCAACTGCCAACCTACTTTGTGGGTACGAGCGAGTGGTGGCGGCTACGCAAAACCTACGAAGCGGCAAAGGGCAAGGACTTCACGCTAGCCGAGTTCCACGATCGCGCACTGGATGAGGGCGCGCTGCCGGTGCCGTGGCTGAAGGACATTCTGCTGCCGAAATAGCCTGCGGATACGTGAAAGAGCTGCGGCACCCGGGCCTGGCGAGGTCAGCGCAATGCCCTGCGAGCGTTGCAGCTAGACGGTACCTATACCCGGTCTCTGGCGGGAAAGATTCTCTTTTCATGGGTTTAGCGGGGCAATAATATACTTGACTAATGAAAAATTTTCTTCTACTCTGATTAAGTCATGGCAAACCAAGTCAAAACCCTAGTAGATGCAATCAGATACTTCTCTGATGAGCAGACCTGCATCGATACCGTTGCCGGGATGCGCTGGCTTCAGGATGAAGGCCCTTCCTGCCCCAAGTGCAAGGCCGCTAAGGATCGTCAGCATTGGTTGAAGAATCAGCGCAGGTGGCAGTGCCGGGATTGCGGTAAACAGCATTCGGTGAAGGTTGGGACCATCTTTGAGGACTCTGCGATCCCGTTGCAGAAGTGGCTTCCTGCCATGTGGCTTTTAGCAAATTGCAAGAACGGTATTTCGAGCTACGAACTGGCTAGGGATATCGGCGTGACTCAGAAGAGTGCATGGTTCATGCTGCATCGGATTCGTGAGGCATTGCGCGATACTCGCAAGCACAAGTTTGGCTTTGGTGGTCCCGTTGAATCCGACGAAGCCTACATCGGACCAAACCCCGCCAAGATGCACAAGGACCGCAAGGCGAAGGTGCAAGCGCGGGATGGACTCAAGGGCGGCTTTGTCGGCAAGACTGCCGTACATGGGATGCTGGACCGCGAATTACGGCAGGTGAGAGCGAAGGTCATTCCCAACGCAACCAGACCTGTATTGCAGGATGCCATCCTCCAGAACGTCACCCCGTTCGCAAGGGTCTATACCGATGAGCACGCAGGATACTTGGGACTCGACAAGAACTACGTCCACAAGGTAATCGACCACTCACGCGAGTATGTGAATGGGCAGGTTCACACTCAGGGAATCGAGAATTTCTGGAGTCTGCTCAAGAGAATGCTCAGAGGCACCTACGTTGCCGTCGAGCCGTTCCATCTGGACGCCTACTTGGATGAGCAGGTATTTCGCTACAACAACCGCAGCACTGCGGATAATCCATTGACTGACGCTGATCGTTTCGCGCTGGCAGTATCGCAAGTGGCAGGAAAGCGCCTCACCTATGCAGAGCTGACCGGCAAGGTGGGAGAAACGACGGTCTAGGAAGGCTTGGATTGCAAGGCAGAAGAGGGGGAAGCGGATTTAGACGTTCGCTTCGCTTTTTTTCCTGCCTTCAATCTGCGGTCTAGCTCTGCTTTCGAGACTGTGAGAGTTGCCGCCAGGATATTCTCAAATGCTTTGTATTCGGGAGACGTTGGTTTCGTCTTCATGGGGCTATGATAGCGCAGAACGCTTCTGGTGCAGTTTCATTCTTTGAACTGCCCACTTAGGCACCGCAAAAAAACCGAGGTGGTCTATGAGCCCTGCCAATTTAGTCCCCGTCCCTGATCCATCGTTATTGCTCAGCGGTTGGCGCGATGATAAGCGATTGTTGCGGATCGTGGCCAGTTTGGCGGGGGTCAATTTCTCCGCATTCTGCCGCGTCCTCATTGTAAATCCAGATTCTTTCGCGCTTGTCATTGGCAGTGATGGTCGAGATATGATCAATTTCGCTACTGAAGGATGGCTATTCGCTTTTACGGATGCACCGCCAGCAGACAATGAACTTTTGGGGATGGAGATTGAATCGGCGATATTGGGAACCCATCCTGCTTCTGGCCGGACACTCTTCCTTTTCTTGCTAGTCTGAGTTGGCACACTCCCCTCTTATGCGCTCTAGAGGTTGCGGCACAATCTCAAAGAACTCCAAAAGCTCTCGACTGGCATCGAGGGCTTTTCTATTTGTGATTGAATCATTGCATGAAACTCAGAAAGGAAACAAGCGAGATGAATACAGTAAAGATTTGCATTGCGGTTGCGGTGGGGTTTGTTCTGGGCGCGTTTGTTTATCGGCCAGCAGTAGTTAAAGCATCTGGATCAGGCGTGATCTACGTTAGGCAAATGAACGTGGGAACGAATCCAGACCCAATGATTGCCAATAGGGAAATCGTAGGATTCTCGTGCACTAACGGGGCTATGGGTGCGGAGTGTTATATGGCAGTACGGTAATTCATTGGAATGCCCAACTGTGCCACGCATTAATATCGGTTGGCTTCAGCTTCACGTCAATGACGAGGAATGCGTCTTTCGCATCGATAACATTTTTTTGCGGGAGCATGAGCAGATTATCCGTATTCACCTTAATCTCGGAAATCAATTTGTCGTCTTGAAGAAGAACAAAAAACGGATCTTCATCTTCACTGGGCACTCCACCAAGTCCGGCGGTAGTGTCTGGAACGCGAAACGCATCAAAAAGAGTCTTGAGCCTGTTGTCGATATCTCCACCCTGCTTTATCAAGGGGTGTTGGTCTCGTCGCAAGAAAAGAATGTCGATGCTAACGCGCAAGCAGAGACTTTGCTCTATAAGCGGGACAAAACGATGATTACCACGTTGGTAAAGATTCCCGATCCGGTTGAAGAACGCTAATCGAGCAGCTTCTCCGGTCGCCTCATCGTTTAAGTTTCCACCTTCAGGAAGATCGCTTATGCCCCGGCCAGTGGCTAGCCGCATCAATTGCGAATTCGACTTCCAAAGCTGCTTGATTTGGGAATGAAACGCTCGGCGGATTACATGCTTCTGGGTTGGGTCGCCATCCGACACCAATTGATTCCCCGAATAGAGCATTCTGAATTCCACGCACTCCCCCTGTACCACTTCACCTGTACTGTAGATGATCGCAAAGTCGGAGGTTTGGAGCGCAGTAGCCAACGAATTCTCGCTTTCTTTTCACCCCTCCCTTGCTGCCCTGTCACGGCTTCTTCGAGTCTGGCTTGAGAGGCTATCATTAGTCAAGTATGTTATTGCCTTTAGCGGCCGATGGGCCCGCTAAAGATCTCCAATGATTGGACTTAGCCGTAGAGATCTCTCAGCAAAGGGGTTAGCGGCCGGGACATCGAGGAACAATGGGCAGGAAAATGTGGGGCCCCTGAAGTGTCCGGGCCTAAAGGCCCTGTAGCTCCCTGCGCGTACTGCAGCAGCCTGAAGATTGTTGCTCCCTCCGCCCCCGAGCCTTCAAGGCCGCTGCTCGTTCGAATATTCAGGACAGATCGTTTCCCACTTCCAACATCCCGGTTGATCGCGCTGTCGGGATTCCATTGCATAGGACAATTGTCCTTTTTTCATGGGTAATTGCATGCAATCGGAGGGAGATTGCAAGTAGCTCATTGCCGGGCGCTTGTGGAATCCGTTCAGAAAGAGGACTTGACACCGAAGGCTGAAGGGCCCACGCGTCGGCCGACGAAGACCTGTCCAATGTCAGCAAAAGCGGCAACTCGGCCGGAACTCGAAAGTCCGAGAGCCCGCCTTGCCCATTGAGTGAGTTGGCCATGATGCGTTCTTTGACTTCTGGTAATACGGCTCGCTGGCGAGAAGGGCGTTTGTGAGGGACTGATCCTCAAAACAATCTCAAGGAATGTGCTGGATGAATGCCTTGGTCTGATTGCGCCGCCGGGGAATCAGAACGAACAAAAGCGTCGCCTCCTCTCCCAGCGATCTGCAATGCGGACACCTTGATCCTGTGGAACTCAGCATCCCCCCCGCTCGGAAGTCTTCACTGACAATACTGCCTGTCATAATTGCCAGTTTTCGAGGAGATTGAAGTCTGGTCTAGTGGATTGCATCGGTCTTCGATGCAGGTAAATTCCCCACGCTTGTTTGTGCGTAAGGAGAACCAGATGGATTCCAGATCAGCTCTTCGAAACACGGCCCTTGTGGCGTTCATGATTCCCAGTTTGTGTCTTGCAACGCGGGCTTTTGCGGCCGAGATTAAGGGCCAGGTGCTTGGCGGTGGTGCGCCAATCGCACAGTCCACGGTCACGTTAATGCAGGCAAGTGCCGGCGTGCCCAAGCAACTCGCACAAACGAAAAGTGACGACGAAGGCAGATTTAGCATCAGCGGCTCCGCCGAGCCTGACGCTACTCTTTATCTTGTCGCCACGGGCGGTATTTCGGCGATAAACAAGGCGGCCGGCAACAACCGTGCGATAGCCCTGCTTGCGACCGTTGGCAGCGAACCCCCGTCCAGGGTTGTCATCAATGAGTTCACGACTATTGCTTCGGTAGTGACACATGCGCAGTTCATCGACGACACGACCATCAAAGGGTCGCCGCTGCAATTGCGGATTGCCGCGGGCAATGTGCCCAATTTCGTCGATCTGGAAACTGGAAGCTGGGGGCCGATTATTCTCGACGGCCTCAACAGCGCCCAAACTCCAACCATGGCCAACTTCGGCACCCTTGCCGATGTGATCGCTGGGTGCATTACGCAGGTAAGGCGGGACGCGTGCGGTCTTCTCTTTGCGGCTACTACACCGCCCAGCGGTGGGCCACCACCAGATACTTTGCTGGCGGCTGAGGCGGTCGCCCTTTCCCCGTGGCATAACCCAGATAAGATATTCGCGTTGCTCAACGACTTCTATCCGTTGCCCAAGCCCGGCACCCCCGGCAGGCTCATGCGGGATGCGCCCTACATACCGTATCTCACCTTCGCTCCCAGCGCCTTCGTCTTCCCGCTGAAATTCTCAGGTGGCGGAGTGAGCGGGGGCGGCAAGCTCATGATCGACAGCCAAGGCAACGCGTGGGTCGCGGACAACTTCACAGTAGGGGCGCAAAATCAGGATGCTTCGTGGACAGGCGGCATCAGCAAGTTCGCTCCTAATGGTAAAGCGCTTTCACCTAGCCCGTTGGGCTTCAGGGGCGGAGGGATAGCAGGACCCGGCTTCGGATTGACGCTAGACGCGCACGATAATGTGTGGCCGACGAGCTTTACGGGGCAGAACATTACCAAGTTCGATAACGATGGAAAGCCGCTTTCGCCGCCGGAGGGTTGGAACTTTAACGGCCAGATCAGCCAGATGCAGGGGATTATCTCAACGCCGAGCGGAGATATCTGGGCTCTGGACCTTATCAAGGGCCAGATTGTGAAACTTCCTCAGGGCGATCCATCCAAGGTGCAGTTCTTCTGCCAGAACCCGACAGGCGACCCTCTCAAGAATCCCTGCAAGCTCATGGGACCATTCGCTCTCGCTATCGATCAACAGGACCGTATCTGGGTCACCAACGCCGTTGCGGATCACGTGGTTCGTTTCCCCGCATCCGATCCCAGCAAATTTGAAACCTTCAAGGTTGGATATTCTGCGAGCGGCCTGGCTATCGACAGCCTTGGAAATGTCTGGGTGACCAACAAACTCGGCAGCTCACCCAAGGGAGCACTGAAATTTGGGGAAATGCTGGCCGCGTTCAAGTTTAACTACGATAAGGATCCCGACGCCGGACAACGAGCCACCAAAGTTCTGGTTCCGGCCATGGCTGTCGAGAAATCCGGCTACGAAGGTGGCAGCATTTCTGTCTTGCGCCCGGATGGCAGCGAGGCGCCCTTCTCGCCGATCTACGGCAAGGGGATAATCGGACCCTGGGCTGCTTCTGTAGATGGCAATGACAATGTATGGATCTCCAATTTCAGCTCCGAGTCGAACGGAATCGTGGAGCTGTGTGGCTTCCGCACCGAGCACTGCCCGCCCGGCGTGAAGACCGGAGACGCAATCTCGCCACCGGGAGGATACGTTGGCGGTGGATTGCAGCTGATGGTTGACGTCGGCATCGGCCCTGCGGGAGACATCTGGGCCACCAACAACTGGCAGGTCTACCAGGACGCTATGGGAAAAGTCGACGAGGCATTGCAAACCAAGGGCGCCGGACAGGGTGTGGTGGTGTTCTACGGAATGGCAAAGCCAGTGAAGACTCCGCTGATTGGGCCTCCGCGCCAGCCTTAATCGATCTCGAGGTCCAGATGCAACGTTTTTTCGAACTTACGTTCAAACCGTTCTTTGTCATCACGGGGCTGGGGACAGCTCTAGCCAGTCTTTATGCCTTCTGGCCCCGATGGGCAGCGGAAACTGTGGGAAAGATCCCATTCGTCACGGAGTACACGATCATCACCCAGCACTGGGGCATCATGGTGGGGCTGATGGGCGTCTTCATGATCGTGGCAGCACTCAAGGTCGAATGGCGAAAGCCGATTCTCATCTATAGCCTGTTAGAAAAGGGGTTCATGGTCTACCTGGTTCTGGCAAACGGAGGCCAGTCCTACGCACAGGGTTTTAAGGTTGGTGCAGCGATGGATGCCACCGTGGTCGTGTACACGATCATATATTTCGCGGTCTTTGGATTGTCGAAGAGCCAACAGTAACTGAGAACCCCTTGCAGCGGTATGCACTCGTTGATGATCGCTGCGTCCCATGAACTTGCCGGTGAAATGCTTAAAGAATGGCGGCAAAGGTAGAGCGGGTGTTAGTGACCGCACCTTTCTCCATTTGTCTGGGACAGCTGACTAGCGGAGATCTTTATCGATAATCAAATAGGACTCGAAAAGTCGGCCATTCTTCTGTGATTGTTTCGCAATCCGAAGTGTCAACTGTTGATAACAGACCAAGTCCATTATCGGAGGATTGCGATCGTATCGCGGGCAACTTGGAAGGCGGCACGCTCCAGCGAGAAGCGGCCGCAGATCCTTCGTCGCCGCCCTCCTCAGATGACAACGGAAAAGGGCGGCCGGTGGGTTACGTTCCTTGGTCAAATGGTGGACGATTCGGAGATTTGTTGGAGATCGCCGAGTGATGGAGCGGCAACTCACCTACCTGGCTTAGATCCTGATGCGCTTCAGCCTTCGCCTAATCTTCGCTCTTCAGCTATAATCTTCGAATGGATTTTCAGTTGGTGACCAGCTACAAGCCTCGCGGCGACCAGCCCCGCGCCATCGACGAACTGATGCAGGGTCTCAGCGCGGGCGAAAAGCACCAGGTGCTGCTCGGTGTCACCGGCTCGGGCAAAACGTTCACCATGGCCAAGGTGATCGAACAGTCGAATCGGCCGGCACTCATCCTTGCCCACAACAAGACTCTGGCCGCGCAGCTTTATCACGAGTTCAAGCAATTCTTTCCCGGCAACGCCGTCGAGTATTTCGTCAGCTATTACGACTACTACCAGCCCGAGGCGTACATTCCGGCGGGCGACCTATATATAGAGAAGGAAGCGACAATCAATGAGGAGTTGGACAAGCTTCGGCTCTCGGCTACGCGGTCGCTGTTCGAACGACGCGACGCCATTATCGTTAGTTCGGTGAGCTGCATTTACGGGCTCGGATCTCCTGAAGCCTACTACGGCATGTTGCTGCTGCTGGAAAAAGGCCAGCGCATCAGCCGGAAGGATATTACGCGGCGGCTGGTGGAGATTCTGTATGAGCGCAACGATGCGGACTTCCGGCGGGGGACGTTTCGCGTGCGCGGCGACATCATCGAGGTGTATCCGACCTACGATGAATCGGCATATCGCATCGAGCTATTCGGCGATGAGATCGAATCGCTGGCGCAAATCGATCCGCTGTTTGGCACGGTAAAGCAGAAGTACGCGCGGCTGCCGATTTACCCCAAGAGCCATTACGTCGTACAGCCCGAGCGCAAGGCCCAGGCGATCGATTCGATTGTCACGGAGCTAAGCGAGTGGGTCACGTATCTCGAAGCAGAGGGCCGGATGGTGGAGGCGCAGCGCGTGCACCAGCGCACACGGTTCGATCTAGAGATGATCAAATCGATGGGCTACTGCCACGGCATCGAGAACTACTCGCGGCATTTTTCGGGGCGCCTGCCGGGCGAAGCTCCGCCAACGTTGCTGGATTATTTCCCGCGCGATTTTCTGCTCTTCGTGGATGAGAGCCACGCCACCATTCCGCAGGTGCACGGGATGTGGCACGGCGATCGCAGCCGCAAACAGAATCTGGTGGATTACGGATTCCGCTTGCCCTCGGCGATGGACAACCGACCGCTCAAGTTCGATGAGTTTGAGAATCGCATCCACCAGACGATTTATGTTTCGGCAACGCCGGGACCATATGAGCTGACGCGCTCGGCAGGCGTGGTGGTGGAGCAGGTGATTCGGCCGACGGGCCTGGTCGATCCTGAAGTTGAAATTCGTCCAGTGAAGGGACAGATCGACGACCTGCTGGCCGAGATTCGCGATCGTGCCAAGCGCGGCGAACGCGTCCTGGTGACGACGCTGACCAAACGCATGTCGGAAGACCTTGCCGGGTATTACACCGAGGTTGGCGTGCGCTGCCGCTACATGCACTCGGAAATTGAAACGCTGGAACGCGTGAAGCTGCTGGCAGGTTTGCGTAAGGGCGAATTCGATGTACTGATCGGCATCAATCTTCTGCGCGAAGGCCTCGACCTGCCTGAAGTTTCGCTGGTTGCGATTCTCGATGCGGACAAGGAAGGATTTCTGCGTTCCTCAGGATCACTCATCCAGACCATGGGCCGCGCGGCTCGTCACCTCGAAGGGCGTGCGATTCTCTACGCCGACCGCATGACGGATTCGATGAAACAAGCCATCGGCGAGACAGATCGTCGTCGCGCCATTCAGCGCGCCTACAACGAGGAACATGGAATCACGCCGCAATCGATCATCAACAAGATGGACATGGGGTTGGCGCAGATTCTCAAGGCCGAATACGGCGACATCGAGGTAGAAGAGGCGGCTGGTTTGCCTGAATTCACTTCGCAAGCCGAGGTGGATGCGTTCATCGCGAAACTCGAAACAGAAATGCGCGAAGCGGCGCGGAAATTCGAATTTGAGAAGGCCGCAAAGCTGCGGGACTCAATCAAGGAGCTGCGCGAAAAGGAATTTCTGTTCGGGTGACGAACAGGTTCATTCCTTCGGGGCAAAATAGCCTCGACGAGCATGCAAATCAACCTTCTCTTTCGTACTTACTTTCACCGTCAATGGATGGAAGCTCCCGTCCGGTTTCATGTGCGCAGGCTTGAAGCCGAGCACGTAGGTATATTCGGGCTCGGTCTGCAGCCGACGCAAACCGCTATAGAGGTCGTTGGTATTTCGGACGAGCGAGCCTCCTGTCCCGTCCGCAACGTCGACCAAAACGCCTGAAGCGGCGATCGCTTCCCCACTGGCGAGGTTTCCCGTGATTCGTCCAACCGTGGGACCGAAGGATCTATCTTCGGCGTCGCCGGTACCAGCCAGAGCCGATACTCCATTTGCATCGAGCGCATTGATCAGCACTTCGGAGCGTATCGCCTGCTCAATCAAATTAGCTTCGTCGGTGCGCGCTCGATCGGTGACGATGAATCCAGGGGAGATCAGAATGATCCGTCGGTTTCCGGGTGCTTTGGATATCCATCGAATCACATTATCAAGCTGAAGAAGAGCACTACGGCTCTTCCGTTCTCCTGCCGAGGCCACACGAATCGCGGCATCCATCACCATGTTGGGCGCAGCCTTTGCCTGCTGCGGGGTCAACGACTGGCACAGAATCAGCTCCTGCGTTGCGGACGCCATTGCATCTCTGAATCCCTGCAGAATCAGGTCTGCCGTGTAATACGTGATGGTCGGACACTTTTCCGATTCGTTCCCCATCGGCTGAGTCCGCAGCTTCATCAACGCATCTTTCAGTTTCACGGGATCATTCGTGAACGAAAGCTGAACCATGCCGGAAGTCGTGATGATGGCTGCGCGATCTGTAACTGGGAGATCGTTGATCTCGCGAAGCACTGCATCTCGCGCCATTGCGAGTTCGCCAACCTCGATGTGAGCATCGTCAAAGAAGTAAACCGTATATGTCGCGGAACTACCGGCTGCTGGTCTTCCATCCGCTCCGCTCTGAGCTTTTGCGGCGGAGCCACTCCCCATCGCCTGGGTGTTTCGCGTCTCCATCGTGAAGCTCGCAATCTCCTCGCGCTTGCCCTTGTCAAAAATCTCAAAATTCTCCTTCGCCAGGTTCCCGATTGACCCTCCTTTTGCATCACGAACCACCACAGGAACCAGGACCAGGTCCGTGCGAAGCTCCAAGCGGTAGGTCGAATCGGAGGACGGCTCCGGCGCGGAGGACGGCTCCGGCGCGGAGGACGGCTCCGGCGTAGCCTCTGGCTTCGGTGTAACCGCACCGGCGTGCTCTGGTACTGGTGTCTCCGGCGCGGGGGGAGCGGCTGCGGGCGCCACTTCTGCAAGATTCGCTGGAGCTGGTTGCGCTGTTGCGGGTCGCGCGGGCGCGCCGATAGGCTCCGGCGGTGCGACGGATGAAGCCTTCGAGTCGATCGGGCTCGCGGCTTTCTCCACACCAGGTTGAGACGCTCGATCCGGATCCTCTACTGGACTGGCAGTCGGTGTTCTATCTGGCGCCGGCTTTGATTCTGGCGATTCCAGATCAGCGAAATCGCCCAGCCGAATTGTCGCTTCCACCGTAAACTTCCGGTAATCTTTGAAATCGATCTTGTTCACATACAGGTTCAAGCCGCTCTGCATCTGCACTTCAGAGTGAAATGGCAAGTTATAGCTTTTACCTGCGATATTCGCCGGCCTGTACTCCACAACGCGTTCGGCTCTATCGATGGGAAAACCGCTGGGGAGATTCAGATGGCTTACGATTCGTAGAACTTCGTGGGTTTCTGCGTCTGCAAATATCAGTCCTCCATACGGGGCGACGACTTTCTCGTTCGTTGTCTCGTCCGTAACCAGGGTGCCGGCTTCTTTGGGGACTTGAAAACCGAAGACATTTACCCGGTGACCACGCAGCGTGGTTTTTCGATTCCACGCGAATACCGTGTGTGACCTGGGATTGAAGATCTGTAGCAGTGTACTGCCGAACTCCCCGATGGACACTGCCCCTGTAAGCTGATTGTGCTTGGCGCCCGCCACTTTCTTGCCGTTGATCGCGATGACTTCATAGCCTTCTTTCTGGTTAAAGAAAGTGACCTTCTCTGTTATCTGATCACTGGGGCCGAACTGGGCTCCTGCACCCGTTTCTTCTTGAAATCCGGCACTCGGACGCGTGACTTCGCGACTCGTAACCTGGGTACAAATAAAATTTGGCAACTCCTGCGTGTACGCGACCGCGTAACTTCTCACCTGTTCGAGAATCCTCGCCTGGTCGGCAGTCAGCGGGGTCGATCCGGCACTCACACCCTGCACCATTGCCACAACTATCAGTAATCCCGCAATACGCGGCAAGATGAGAACCCCGCCCTTTTCGATATCAAAACTGCAGATCCATTGCGGGAAACAGGCGTTTCCCATCTACACACGACCGAGATTAGCATCAGACCTGCGATATCTCAGCCCATTTGTCATCGGTCCTGACCCGTTCGCGGTGGTCGCGCGCACGATTCGCATGCCAGACCTGCGTACCTACTCAACCGGTAGTGTGAGGCAAATCACATTTTAGAAGCCTAAAATGGTTGAGAATAAGCTCGTTAGATTCCCCTAAGGCATTAGTCCTCAGTGCGAGAATCAGAGATGGAGCTCTGATGGCAACGTTTGGAAGTCTCTCTCTTCTCATCGCTTTAGCGCTGGCCGCATATAACCTGTTTGCCGGCGCGGTAGCGTTGAGGCTGCTGGCGACGGGTCAGCCCGCGCCGATTGCGCCGGAACGGCTGGCCGACACGGCTCGCCGAGCTGGAATTGCCGCGTTTTTTGCTGTGACGGCGGCGGCTTGTGCGTTGGTGTGGTCGGTTTTTACCAATGATTTCTCGATCACCTACATCATGGAACACTCAAACCGTGCCCTTCCCGCGGCTTACAAGTTTGCGGCGCTGTGGAGCGGTCAGGAGGGTTCGCTGCTTCTGTGGTGCTGGCTTTTGGCCACTTATGGGTTTGTACTGCGGCTCCGGCACAAGACCGATGTAAAGCTCTATGCCTATGCCGGGACGATCCTGTCGGGCATCCAGGTGTTCTTCCTCGCGGTGGTGAACTTCGCTGCTCCGCCGTTCGCGCTCCTGAGGGGCTCGATACCTGCCGATGGCAACGGTCTGAATCCGCTGCTGCAATATCCCGAGATGGTGATTCACCCGCCGATGCTGTATCTGGGCTACGTGGGATTCTCGGTGCCATTTGCCTTCGCGCTGGGTGCGTTGATGATGCGCTATCCGGGTGACAAGTGGATCAAGATTACGCGCGTCTGGACGCTGGTGACGTGGCTGTTCCTGACCGGAGGAATCTTTCTCGGTATGCACTGGGCTTATGCGGTGCTGGGCTGGGGTGGATATTGGGGCTGGGACCCGGTCGAAAACGCAAGCTTCATGCCGTGGTTGACCGGCACAGCCTTTTTGCACTCCGTGATGATGCAGGAGAAGAAGGGAATGATGAAGAGCTGGAACGTCTGGCTCATCTTCTCCACTTTCCTGCTGACGCTGCTGGGCACGCTGCTGACACGCGCTGGCCTGGTGAGTTCGGTGCACGCTTTTGCGCAGTCCTCTATCGGCACCTGGTTCATGGTCTTCATGGGCATCGTGCTCGCAGTCTGCATTTTCACTTACATCCTTCAGCGCAACCATCTGCAGGCCGAACATCACCTTGAGTCTCTGGTAAGCCGTGAGTCAAGCTTCCTCTTCAACAATCTTGTTCTTCTGACGGCATGCTTCGTCATCTTGTGGGGTACGCTGTTCCCCATCCTCAGCGAGTATGTCGAGGGCAGTAAGGTCACCGTGGGCGCGCCGTTCTATAACCGCGTGGCGATTCCTATCGGGCTATTCCTTCTATTTCTGACGGGTGTTGGACCGCTGCTTCCATGGCGTGCTACTTCCCTGCGCGCAGTTCGGCGCAACTTCATCGTTCCCACCATTGCGCTCTGGGCCATGGTCATCGTCTGCCTCGCAGCCGGCGTGCGTCCCTGGAAGGATGGCGCTTTCGATCCGGGCAATTTCTACGCATTAATTGCGTTCGCACTGTCAGCCAGCGTAATGGCAGCGATCCTGTCTGAATTTTTCAGAGGAGCAGGCGTAATCGCGCGCCAGACAGGCAAGAACCTGGCTGTATCGATGTACTTGCTTACCCGACGCAATACCCGGCGTTACGGTGGATACATCGTTCACATCGGCGTGGTAATCGTGGTGATTGGCCTGGCTGGGGCAGCCTTCAATCGCAATACGGAACAGGAACTGGCTCTGCACGACAAAATGAGCGTCGGTCCCTACACGCTGGAGTGCGTCGGATTTACGCAGGACTCGAACGCGAATTACAACTCTGATTACGCGCTCCTGGATGTTTACAGGAACGGTAAGAAGCAGTTCCAGATGGCGCCCGAGAAGCGCGTCTACCTAGTAAGCCAGCAGCCGCAGACCATGGTTGCGGTGCATTCAGTGCCGAGCTGGGATCTATATGTCGTTTATGAAGGCACTAACCCCGACACCGGGCAGCCGATCATCAAGGCGTTTCTGAATCCGCTCGTCAGCTGGATTTGGGCCGGGGTGGTACTGCTCGTGTTAGGTACATTTCTAGCCCTGATTCCCAGCGTGGTGCCGGTGACGACTTCGCTCCGTACACCGGCTGCACGACCAGCACATGCGGAACCAGTTTTGAAGGGTGGCGATTGAAATGCCAACTCCGTTGCGTTTGACCTATCTAAAAAGAGCCTTGCAAGCCGGAACTCTGGCTGTCGCCGTTTGTTTTTCATTGGGAGCCAGCGATGCAGGTGCGCGCTACGACCACTTGAATCACCAGCTCATGTGCAGTTGCGGATGCGGGCAGGTTCTGGGCGAGTGCAACCACGTGGGCTGTCCGGACTCGCCAGTGCAGTTGGCGGAGTTGCGGACCGCAATCAACGCGGGTTTGACGGATCAACAGGTCCTCGACAGTTTTGTGGCCAAGTATGGCGCCACCGTGCTGGCTGCGCCGACAACTCATGGCTTTGACCTTGTGGCCTGGATCGCTCCGTTCGCGGTATTTGCCGCAGCACTGCTTGGCACGATTCTGCTGGTGCGGCACTGGTCAGTAGGCAAGAAGGAAACTTCGCAAGTGGCCAGCACGCCGGAGATGGACGCAATACACGAACGTATCCGTCGTGAAACCGGCAACGAAGGAGGTTACTGATATGAGCGAGACTCTTGGATTGGCGCTTGGCTGCCTGATGGGGATGGTTCTGTTCCTCTACACCTTCTGGCCGGAAAATGCCTTTGCGAGCCAGCGGCAGAAGACGCGGCTTGACTATCTCGAGGAGCGCAAGGAACAGCTTTATGAAAATCTGCGCGACTTGAATTTCGAATATCGCGCTGGGAAATATCCTGAAGAAGATTTCCTTGCGCAACGCACCCAACTTGAGAACGAAACTGCGCAGTTGCTGGCCGAGATGGAACACCTGGAACGACTCGCGTAAGAAACAAAGAGATAAGGACTCTACGAAAACTCATGAGATCGATGAAGACTTTTTTACACGCGGCCGTTGCGAGCTTTCTTTTTGCCGGCGCTCTTGCGCAGGCCGCGCAGTTGACGGGTACAGTCACAAACAAGACCACGGGCAAGCCCGCGGCAGGGGATGCCGTTGTGCTCGTGGAGCCCATGACAGGTATGACTGAAGTTGCCCATGCCACCGTTGACGGCACCGGGCATTACACCCTCAATAGGCCCACCAACGCACCGGCGCTGGTGAAAGTCACGCACCAGGGGGCGGAGTTTTTCGCGGATGCTCCGCAAAGCGGTGCTGTGCCGGATATCTCTGTGTATGACGTCGCGCCGAAGGTGGACGGCGTCTTCATTGAAGCGGACGTACTGGAGCTCGAAGTCGCCAACGGCCAGCTGCACGTGATCGAGCGCTATTTTGTGCACAACACCAGCATGCCGCCGCGCACTCAGTGGAGTCCGAAAAGCTTTGAGATCGTTTTGCCGGAAGAAGCGATTGTAGAGTCGGCACAGGGACAGCGGCCGAGCACCGGCAGCCTGCCCACCACACTGAAACTGGAGCCGAATGGACCGAAGGGCCACTACGCTTTCAACTTCCCCATTCAACCGGACGAAGGTGACAAGGATACGCAGTTCAATATCAGCTATACGATTCCGTACAGCGGTTCCTTCACGTTTCATCCCCAGGTATCGCTGAGCACACAAAGCGTTGGAGTACTGCTACCGAAGAGCATGACGTTTACCCCGGGGTCTGGATCCGTGTTCACGCCGATCAACCAAGACCCGAACATCCAGACCTTTGTGGCAAAAAATGCAACGCCTGGCAAACCTTTGCAGTTCACGGTATCCGGCACAGGATCGATGCCGCGCGAGGATCAAGGCGCAGCGGCCCCCGGTGGCCCTGAAGCTGCTGCTCCTGGCGCCGGACAGCCCGGCGGCGGAATCGGCGAGCCGATCAACACGCCTGATCCGCTGAGCAAGTACAAATGGTGGATTCTCGGTGGACTGGCGTTGGTCTTCGTTGTTGCCGCGGCATTCCTTCTCCGCAAGCCAGCGGGAGCAGTGGATGTGGCTGCCGCGCAAGTACCAGGCGCAGCCGTGACGGCGGCGGCGCATTCTTACTCGCTTTCAAGCTCTTCAACTTCGAAAAACGGCGCTTTGCTGAGCGTGTTGAAGGAAGAGCTTTTCGCACTCGAAAGCGAAAAGCTGACCGGTGCCGTGTCGCCGGCAGAATACGCGGAAACAAAAGCGGCGCTGGAGACAGTGCTGAAGCGTGCATTGAAGCAAAAATCCTAATCCCGGTTCGGAACCTGCGCTCGCCCAAGTCAAATGGGCGGGCGCAGCGTTTTTGTAGCCTGCATTACCGGGCTCCGAGGTTGGTCTCCTCCTATTTCAACTTCTTCCCCCTACCTGTATTCTTCCGACATGAAGACCCTGCTTCGTACGCTGCTTTTTCTCGCCCTCATTGTGTGGATTGGCGCGGAGATTTTCTTTCCCGTTGTTGCGGCTGTCACCTTTGGTTCCCTGCCCGGAGCTACACACACGGCCGGTACGATCGTCGGCGAGTTGCTGCGGCTGCTGCACGGCATGGGAATCGTTTGCGGGCTTGTGCTATTGGCGCTGATGGCGCTTGCACCCGCATGGAACATCTATAAGCCGCGTCTCGTGCTCGCTCCGATGGTGCTCGTTGTCCTGATGCTGGCCTGTACAGCATACTCGCAATACGGAATCATCCCCGCGATGGAACGCGATCGCGCCGCAGCCGGAGGAGCCATCGACACCGCCGACAGCTTCAATCCAACAACCGTTCACTTCAACATGCTCCACAATCGGAGCGAACACGTTGAAGAGGCTATCCTGCTGTTCGGCATTGCGACCGTCGTGCTTGTAGCGCGAGCGGAATCAACCCGCGTGTAGGAGTTTGCATGGGACGGGAAGCGCTGTGCACGTGCGTTTGGAACGGCGAGAAGAGTAACGTCAAGGCGCTTCTCGAACCACCCGAACTCATCTTGCGCGGAGAGGTTCGGCGAAGAGTTCCGTTTTCAAAAATGAAGGGCGTTACGGTTGACGGCAATCTGCTGCATTTCAAGTTCGAGGGCGAACGGGTCGCGCTTCAACTCGGCAATGTGATGGCAGCGAAGTGGGCCGGCGTTCTTCTAAAGCCTCCGCCGACGCTGGCGAAGAAACTGGGTATTACACCGGAGATGACGGTTCGCATGATCGGGCCCGTGGACGACGCGGCCTTGGAGAGTGCGCTCGCGGAGGCGAAGGACGTTTCTCAGCGCAAGGGTGAGTTAATCCTGGCGCGCGTGGATACGCCGACTGAGCTTGATGCAGCCCTGAAAAAGGCCGCGAATCAGCTCACCACAGGAGTGCCGATCTGGTTCGTCTATCGCAAAGGTCCTGGGCATCCGCTTAACGAAAACCAGGTGCGGGAGGCAGCGTTGGCGACTGGAATCGTCGACACGAAAATCGCTGCTGTGTCGGCGGAGTTTTCGGCTCTGCGGTTCGTGAAACGGCGCACCTGAGTCTTCCCGTCTTCCCTTTCCGCTCTTGTATCATCGTAGAGGCCCTGAAGCGCGCAAAGTATCGTGCAGGGGCTCCATCGGAATTACATGAAAACTGGCATCATCGGCCTGCCTCAGGTGGGCAAGACATCGCTGTTCAAGATTCTCACGAAGGCCAAGCTCGAAGATCGCGGCTACTCTAACCCACGCGAGGCTCACATCGGGGTGGCGCGCGTACCCGACGAGCGGCTCGACAAGCTTTCCGCGCTCTACTCGCCGAAGAAGACAACCCACGCGACGGTGGAGTATGTCGACGTGGCGGCAATCGGGCAGGAGGCGCTGAAGGAGACGGCTTTTCTCACCAGCCTGCGTAACGTCGACGCGTTGATCCACGTGTTGCGCGCCTTTGAGGACGATTCGATTCCGCATGTCGGGCCAGTCGACCCCTTGCGGGACGTGAAGAACGTCGAATTCGATCTCATGATCAGCGATCTAACGCAAGTGGAGAAGCGGCTGGAGCGACTCGAGAAGGATTTGAAGAAAGGCCGCACCAGCGAACTCGAGCGGGAACAGGCTCTGCTTTTGCGCTCAAAAGAAGCGCTTGAGAAAGAGCAGCCCATTCGGGAACTGGAAATGACACCGGAGGAAAGGAAGCTTATTAAAGGCTTCATGTTTCTCTCGCAAAAGCCTGTTTTATATGTGGTTAATATTGGCGAAAGCATGACGCTGGGCGACGATCTGGATGCGGCTGTTTCACGCTATATGCTGACGGACGTGGCCCAACGGCCGAATGCCGGCGCGACTGCAATCTGCGGCAAAGTCGAGGCCGAACTGGCTGAGATGGATGAGGCCGAAGCAGCGGAATTCCTTTCGAGCTATGGTCTGCACGAAAGCGGCCTGGTGCGCCTGATTCGCAAGAGCTATGAGCTGCTGGGTCTCATCAGCTTCTTTACCGCAGGCGAAGACGAATGCCGCGCATGGACGATTCCGGCGGGGTCGAAGGCTCCGCAAGGGGCCGGTGCGATTCACACCGATCTCGAACATCACTTCATTCGCGCGGAGACGATCCGGTGGGACAATCTGCTGGCCGCGGGCAGTGAGGCGAATGCGCGTGCGCTGGGCACACTTAGGCTTGAAGGCAAGGAATACGTCGTGCAAGATGGCGATGTCATGCACATCCGGCACAGCGGGTAAAGGAAGCAAGAATGCTCAAACTCTCGGTGCTCCTGGGCATCCTTGCCGCACTCGCAGATGTCGCGGGTGGGCTGGTGCTGGTGCGGGCACGCGGCGTGGAGCGCTACCTGCGATACTTTGTCGCGTTGGGCGCGGGCTTCCTGATGGCCGTCGCTCTTTTGGAGATGACACCGGAGAGCCTGAAGCTGAGCCCTGTTCTGGGGCCGATATTGATCATGATCGGCTACTGTGCTGTGCATCTGCTCGAACACACCATCAACTCACATTTCCACTACGGCGAAGAGACGCATGATCATGAATTCGTGTCGGCGCGCACGGGCTACTCAGTGTTGGGCGGACTGAGTGTCCATGCTCTGTTTGATGGCGTAGCCATCGGCTCTGGCTTCGTGGTGAACAATGCGCTCGGCTGGCTGATCTTTTTGGCCGTGTTCCTTCATAAGGCGCCTGAGGGATTCACGATGGCATCGGTGATGCTGGCCAGTGGTCGCAGCCGCACGGCGGCGTTCTATTCGGCTGTAATGCTGGCGGCCGCAACCATCGTCGGGGTCCTGGTGATTGAACTTGTGCCCAGTTGGCTTCCGTACGGGCTGCCCATCTCAGCCGGCGTAGCGCTCTACGTGGGCGCGAGCGATCTGGTGCCCGAGGTCAATCGCGAGCCCGGTATCCGCATGGCCCTGGTGTTCTTTCTCGGTGTAATTGGATTTCTGGCGATGCGATGGGCGTTGCCGGCGCTTTAAACACGCCGGACAAATCTCATCAATTGAATGTACTAACCGGGACGGCGCGGCTAAAGCCGAATCTGGTGCGATAGAGCCTCGCAAGCAGCCGCCCATAATCGAGCGCGACCTTCATATTGGCCTTGCTCGCCCCACGGTACCGTTGGCCAAAGGCGAATGGAATCTCGCTAACGGATGAGATGCGCGCACGGACCAGGATTTCCAGCAGTAACTTGAAGCCGGATTTCTGAAACGCAATTCCCTTGAGGCAGTCGCGACGAACAAAGAAAAAGCCGGACATGGGGTCTTTGGCACGAAGCCCTACGCGTTGAATGGGCCACGTGGCCCATACGGCAGCTCCCGAGAGAAGTTTTCGAAAAACGTTCCATTCGCCCAGGGCGCCTCCCAGTGTGTAGCGGCTGCCTATCACCAGGTCAGAGCCTGACTCAATCGAGTTGAGGAGTTCTGGCAGGAGCCCGGGGGGATGCTGGAGATCAGCATCCATAACACCAACGATCGCAGCGTCGGTGTTCTCCCAGCCATGAAGGACTGCGCCCGATAGTCCCCGTTGTCCCTTGCGCACCAGAAGGCGAACGCGAGGATCCTGCTGTGCAATCGCGGTCACGATTTCGACTGTGCCATCGCAACTGTCATCATCGACAACTAGAAGCTCATAGTCGAAATTGAGAGGGTCAAGAAATTCGCGCACGCGATCCAGCAGCACAGGAAGATTGCCTGCCTCGCAGAGGGTGGGTATGACGAGTGCCAGTTTCTGCGGAAAGCCGGCCTTCGTACGTCGCCGCGCCTCAGGCGTGGTTGCCTGGTCAAGCGCAATCGGACTTGAGCTGATGGATGCTGACGCCATGCTATGAATGTCTTCGGAGTATAGACGGGCAGGCTATGAATGTGTACTCAAAACAAGGGACTTGGTAAATTACGAAGGTTTGGCGATTATTACCTGGCGATGGAAATAGGGGATTTACAGTAACAATCTCGCACTAATTTCAATTATAGTCAGCTAAAAGCCCCATATCCCGTCCAAAACATTAGTGTCTCCGGTTGCGACTTACATCGCCGGAGCAGGCTGAAAAGGGGCTTCGGTTTTGCTCAAGGGGTCGACTTCCTCCCGGTCCCTTGAAGCGCAAGAGCATTACATCCTCCCGCGTTGCCGGGAAATTTTAATCGGATTATACGAGCTGAATCATTTGGAAAACGGACGAAAGCGCAACCTGCTGTTGATCCTTGCCTTCTCACTTTTGGCGATGGCGACAATGGGCTATCACCCCGGACTCGAAGATGACGGCGTATACCTGACCGCCATCAAAAGTGACTTGAACCCTGCACTTTATCCTCACGATGCGGCGTTCTTCCGCGTCCAGCTGCAGGCGACCCTTTTTGATAAATGGGTCGCGGACTTTATCCGCTTCACTCACATTCCGGTGTCGGTCACGGAATTGCTGTTTCAGTTCATCTCGATTCTCCTCATCATCGTAGGTTCCTGGAGTATCGCGCGCATTCTCTTCGATGACGAGCGCGTGCAGTGGGCCGGGGTGGCCCTTACGGCGGCTATGATGACGCTGCCGGTCTCCGGCACAGCTCTTTACCTGGCCGACCAGCATCTACACCCGCGCAATGTTGCCACCGCACTCGTACTCTTGGCAGTTTCCCGTATTCTTGCAGGCCATCGATGGCAGTCGGTTCCTCTACTGTTGCTCGCGTTTGTGATGCACCCGATTATGGCGGCGCTGGGCATCTCGTTTTGTTTTTTCCTCACCATGGCAATGCTCGAACCGGTGCATGTCTGGCTGCGCTCACTGCGCGAGGCGTTTGCTGCAGCGGTTCCACTGGGCTGGATCTTTGAGTCACCCACACCGATCTGGCACCGCGCCCTGCAAACGCGCAGTTACTACTTCCTTTACAGCTGGCCGTGGTATGAATGGCTCGGCGCGCTCGGCCCGCTCTTTCTGTTCTGGCTGCTGTGGCGTGTCGCCCTGAAGCGCAATGAGACGATGCTGGCGCGCTTTGGCCTTGCCATCTTCTCTTATGGGGTTTTTCAGCAGGCCCTGGCCATGATCGTGCTGCAGGTTCCCGCGCTCGTGCGTCTTACTCCCTTGCAGCCGATGCGGTTTCTGCATCTGATTTATTGCTTCCTCACCCTTGTCGGCGGGTGTCTGCTGGGCAAGTATCTGCTGAAATCGAGTACCTGGCGCTGGGTGGTTTTCCTCACCATCATCAACGCCGGCATGTTCATTTCGCAGCGCGCTCTTTTTAGCAGCAGTGATCACCTGGAGTTGCCCGGCATGCGGTCTGACAATCCGTGGCTTCAGTCTTTCGCATGGATTCGCTTGAATACACCGACCGACGCTTACTTTGCCATGGATCCGAACTACCTCGCAGCGCCAAAGGAGGACTATCACAGCTTTCGCGCGCTGGCCGAGCGTAGCCAATTGGCCGACATGGTCAAGGACACTTCCGTCGTAACCCAAGTGCCCGAACTCGGTCCGGCCTGGGAGCGGCAGGTAGACGCCACGGCTGGCTGGCAAAGTTTCAAGCTTGCCGACTTTGAGCGGCTGAAGATGGATTTCGGCGTTGACTGGGTGATTGTCTCGTTCCCGCAACCTGCAGGCCTGGCCTGCGACTGGCACAATGCCTCGCTCTCGGTCTGCCGCATTCCCTGAAACCTCCCAATAATCAACAGCAAAGCTTCGCCTCGGTTTTGCGCCTTGAGGGTCAGTGCGACAGAATGAAAGTATGGTTCTCTCTGGCGCGGAGCCTTGAAGATGCTGAATCTCACGCAGAGGTTGATTCTCGGCTGTGTCGTGATCGCAGCTATCGGCGTGTGCCTGGTAGTCGCTGCCCATCGCGCACTGGTCGCCGCGGGAGAGATGCGCCTGGCGATCGCGCTGTTGATCTCTCTCATTCTGGTTGAAGTGGCGACCGTCATGCTGGTGCTGCATCCCATCCGCATGCTCGCGAACGACGCCCGCAAAATAGCAAGCGGCAATCTCGAGCATCGCGTGGAGTGGGGCGGGCGCGACAGTTTCGGTGTGATTGCAGCCGAACTGAATCGCATCGCCGTGCGCCTGCGTGAGCTTCGCGAAAGCGAGGCAGGCCGGCGCCAGATGGAGTTCCAGCTATCAGACGCCGTACTCCAGTCCATTTTCGAACCCATCATCGTCACCGACGCCAAAGGCCATATTCTCAAGCTGAATCAGGCCGCCGCCGACGTGCTGGGCGAAGCAGCCAGCGATCGTCTGGCTCTTACCAACACTCCGGGCGGCGACAAGATTCTCAGCGCGATCCGCGATGCGATCGCGATGCAAAAGCCCATCGCAGTCGAGGGCGAGGCAGCCATGCTGCCGATGCGGATCGGCAAGCAGTCCCGCAGTTATCGCCTGCGCACGATGCCCATGCGCGATTCAGAAGGGCGCCTGCTGGGCACAGTGACAACGCTGGAGGACGTAACCACCCTTCAGGATACCGATCGTTTCAAGACACAGTTCATCTCCGTAGCCAGCAAAAAACTGCGCGACCCTCTGCTACAACTGCGCCGAGGCCTCTATGCTCTTCAGCACGGATTCGGAGGCGAATTGCTGCCGCTGCAAACTGAACTTGTAGTGGAGGCAAGCAACGAAGCCGAAAAATTGAGCGATCTGATGTCCGACCTGATCGAGGTGGCTGAACTCGATACGGGCAAGCGTGAACTGAAGCTTGAACGGTTACGCCCTTTGCCGGTGCTTGATGAAGCACGGAACCGCTATATCGATGAAGCTGCGGCCAAGCAGGTGCGCATCGAAGTCAGCGCTTTCGCTGATCTATCGTTTGTAATGGCAGATCGCCGTGCCGTTCGATCCATCCTCGACAACCTGGTCGCAAACGCCCTGCGCTATACACCACCCGATGGAGAGATTCTACTTACGGCCGAGGAACTCAAGGATTATGTGCAATTCACGGTGCGCGACAGCGGGCGCGGCATTGAAGCAGAGCGTCTGAGTACGATCTTCGATCGCTTCAATCCCTTTTCTGAAAGTGGTACCGGTATGGGCCTCGCGCTGGTGCGGCGTCTCGTAGAATCGCTCGGCGGACAGATCGCCGTCGAGAGCCGGCTAGGACATGGCACAACCTTTCGCTTTACGTTGCCGGTGGCCGTAGCCGAGGCGATTCCGCACCCGGTCGAGGTGGGTTAATGGCTGAGATCGAATTCGAACGCCAGCAAGAACCGGCCCGCCTGCGCATCTACCTCGGCGCAGCACCCGGCGTCGGCAAAACCTATCACATGCTCAACGATGCCCTGCTTAGACGCAAACAGGGCGTTGATGTGGTCATTGGCCTTGTGGAGACACACGGACGCCAGGATACGGCTGACCAGATCCATGATCTCGAAATCGTGCCGTTGCGCGTGATTCCCTATCGGGGAGTCGACCTGAAAGAGATGGATGTCGATGCGATTCTAGCGCGGCATCCGCAGATCGTAGTCGTGGACGAACTGGCGCATACCAATGTGCCCGGAAGCAAAAACCGCAAGCGATACGAAGATGTGCTGGAGTTGCTGGACGCCGGCATCGACGTGTGGACTGCGGTCAATATTCAGCATCTTGAAACCTTGAATGATGCGGTCAATCGTTCCGCAAATACCGTCATTCGCGAGACTGTTCCCGACAGTTTTTTTAAACGTGCCGACGAAGTGATCAACGTCGACATCACCGTAGAGGAACTGCGATCACGCCTGCGCGAAGGAAAAATCTACGCAGCGGAAAAAGTGGAGCAGTCGCTGGCCAACTTCTTCCGCAAAGGCAATCTAAACTTGCTGCGCGAACTCGCGCTGCGCGCCACGGCCGAGCAGGTGAGCAAGCGTGCCTCTGACTATCGGCGTACCCAGGGGCTGGAGCAGGCGCCTATCCCCGACAAGGTCATGGTTTGCCTCAGTACCAGGCCCGGAACCGACAGGCTGATTCGCGTGGGTGCGCGCGTTGCCGGCCGCCTCGCAACGAACTGGTACGCCGTCTATGTAAACCGCCCCGACGAAGACAAAGGACACGGAGACCCGGAGGCTTTTCAGCGGATCGAGGAGTATCGCCGCATGGCCCGCGACCTGGGCGCTCAAGTGGTCACTCTGAACGAGAAAAATGTCGCGGACGCCCTGATCCGATTTGCTCAGCAGGAGAGCATTTCCCACGTCATCTTCGGGCAGCCGATACGCTCGCGGTTCGACATTCTGCTCCGCGGCTCCGTGCTCAACCGCTTTCTTGCGGAAGTACGTGATGTAACCGTACAGGTGGTTCCGATGCAAAAACCGCTGCGCCGAGGTTAACCACTTCACGACCTTCTATACGGAAATTGGAGTTGATCCCTGCGTTGCTGAATGCCACTCCCAGCATTTGCTCGAATTTCTGACTCGTGAGATGGAACTCGAAAGTGGAGGCTATTCGCTGAACACCCGTACCCGGGTTTTGTTGCCATCCTTGCCATCCACATCGACGGTCAAGTCTTCGAGGTGATCGATCAGTTCTTCAAGATTCTCCGGCTTGATCTGCGACAGGGTCAGCGGCACACCGTGACTGCTGAAAGCCTGATCAAGCTGATTGTGGGCCTGTTGCGGAATAAGCGCTGCCAGCCGCACCCCTGCGCGCAACAACTGCAGTGGTACGCGGACATTGACCGTGGTCGGTCCCTTCAAGCCGGTCATGTCTTCGTCGGCCTCCACCAGCACGCGCAGGTATTTGGCGCGTATCCGGTTAGTTCCGGATTGCGGACCGTTTCCGGTGTTGTTTGCGGTTCTTCCCGGTGCCTGGGTGGTGTCGGGATCAAGCGCAGCGAGCAGCCGCTCGGCTTCGTCCGCGGTAATTTTTCCGGCAGCCAGCATCTCCAGAATCTGTCGTCTGTTCTCGTTCATAGCAATCCTCCAAGGAGATCCGTGATCGGCGAGAACACGTGTTGAACGGTCTCTGCCAGCGCTGGAACCTGCGCGTTGAACAATCGCATGAGAATCGGAAGGACCTCACGCAGGTGAATTTGCGCCAGCAGCGCGAATGCCAGGCTCAGAGCAAGTATCCATGCGGTCTCGCGGCTTTCGTTCCAGGCCGCCAGCAGGCGTTCCGCCTCGGCTGCGGTGATGCGTCCCATGGCGACTAGCGAAAGAATGGCGCGGCGATCGGTATTCATAGCCACCTCTATAGAATCCGTACGAGGACATGATTGCCCTCGGCTGTAACCCGTACGTCTGTTCCCGGAAGGCTGCACAAAAGCTTCCCCAGCGTGACCATCGACCGCCAGAAGGGGACCCGTGCCAAAAAGCACGTAATAAGAAGAGCCAGCAAAACAAACGGCGTCAGCAGAATCGCCGGGATCCACAGCAGAAACAGCGGCAGCCAAAGCCGGAAATTTGGTCCCTGCCGGAAATTAATGTGAACGACTGCAATATTCGGAGTCACTTGATGGCCTCCAATTCGCTGATTGCCTCGGCCGCAGTAATTTCGCCGTTCTTCAGCCTCTCCAGCACTTCGGAGCGGGATGGGGAAGGGTTGGTATCAATGAATTGCAGTTGTCCAGAGATGCGATTCAGACGAGCCTTGATGGTGGGGTAGCTCACCCCGAAGGTCTGCTCCATCTCTTTGATCGAGCCGTGAGAGCGCAGAAAGGCCGTTACAAATATCTGGTCTTCAAAGCTCAACCGCGCCAGTTCCGGCAGAGTGAATGATCCTTCGATGGCGATTTCCTTCTCGGGTATCCTCACTCGCTCGATCAACAGCGGCGTCCCCTGAGCCATACGCATCAGGTCTTGCCAATCGGAGGCCGTTTTGGGTTCGGTTGCCATGGCTAAGGACCTCTTCTTTTGACTACAGGAGCGACAATAATGCAGTTTATTGATTTTGGCAAGATGATTTATGAAGTTTGTTAAGTTATGTTCCGAATACAAAGACGAAAAATATGAACCACGATCCTTTGATTCCCTTTTGGGCAACCCGAAGGTCCATGGTTCTCGAATAACTATTTAGTTAACAAATGTGACGCAGATCACATTTGAGATGTGGATCAGATGCCAGACTGGATTCGGTTTGTTATCTAGACGGATAAATGGATGATTTATATCCAGTTATCGAACATTACCATCGTGTCTCGTAACACTGATTAGGTATTCTTGCATAGTAACTAACGTATTACCCTGATTCTCAATCGGATCGAGCGGTACTCACACGTTTGGCAGCGCCCCGTTGCGCAGTAAAGCCTGCCTCGACCTTCCTGGAAACCCGAAGGCCAAAATACCAGCTCGCCGAATTGGGGAGGGATTGCTCCCATTCTGGGAGCCTTCCAGAAATCGTTTGACATTGTGGCGTACGGAGATCGCTATGAAGTTTCATCGTGAAAAACAATCCATAATCGCCCGAGTTCAATCTCGGTCCGCCTCTGGCGAGGAGGGTCAAGCGCTGGTGGAGTTCGCGCTGGTCGCGTCCATGCTTCTCGTCGTGGTCACCGGCATATTGATCTTTGGCATCTTTGAGATGCAGTTGATGAGCCTGACGGAAGGCGTGAACAGCGCCGGGCGGGTTCTCGCCGTCAGCTCAGGACTGACTCTGGATCCGTGCGCTGCGGCGGCCCAGGCGGTCCAGAATGCCGCGCCCCTTCTCAACCCGAATAACCTCTCTTATCAAATCGTGCTCAACCCAACCCCTGCCTCAGGCAGCACTACCGCCCATACCTACAACGCTGCGAGCTGCTCAAGTACGAGCACCACCACCGGGGCTCCGGGATACCTGGTTTCCGGCGGATCCGTCTCGGTGACGGCGTACGCCAGCAAATGCAGCCTCGCCATGTTTGGTAAGAACTTTTTGCCGGGTGGTTGCCAAATCTATCAGACCATTACGGAGGTCGTGCAATGAACCGAAGCGACGAGTTGCGCCAGTCAATCAAGAACGAAAGTGGACAAACCCTGATCTGGACGGCATTGCTGACTGGATTGCTGGTCGGTATGGGCGGCCTGACAGTGGACCTCGGTCACGCTTACATCTGCTATCGCGAACTCCAGGCCTCCACTGACGCTGCCGCCATGGCCGCCTCCTCGCAATTGCCGATCACGACAAGTAACGAGTCAAGCAACACAGTTGTCTCGACGGGCACAAAATACAGTTCCCAATCGGGAGACTACAACGCTATCGCGAATCTGAATACCCCTCTGGCCGTCACGGGCGCTGTTATCAGCGTTGTGCCCGGTTGCGTGACTGTAAGTGGTCTGCCGCAATGCAGCAGTTCCATGTTGGCAAACGCAGTCAAGGTAACGCAGACCGTCACGATTCCAACTTATTTCATCAGGGTGCTGGCCGCCTTCGGAATTAAATCAGCCAAGTCCATTTCTCTTTCGGCGACGGCAATTTCGCAAATGAGGGGCGCGCAGCGTGGACCCTACGACGTGGCGATGCTGGTCGATACGACCTCGTCGATGACGAGCTCAGATGGCGGGAGCAACTGCACAGGCACGAAGATCCAATGCGCGGAGCAAGGAGCCCAGATATTGCTTTCCGAGTTCTCACCCTGCCTGCCGAGCACCACCTGTGGTACGGCGACAGCCGGCAACGTGACCAATCCGGTTGACGAGGTCTCGCTCTTTACATTCCCTGCACAGACTGCCGGTACCCAATTAGCGAATGATGAGAGCTGCCCGTCGAAAACTCTCAGCGAGATCGCATATCCAGATAGCACCTCTTATGCGACAGTGTCCCATACAACTCCCACGATGCCAGCCATCGGTAGCGCAGCAGGCAACCTTACTACCGCGAATTTGCAGACTCTCGTAAACCAGTACCAGGTTGTGGGCCTGTCGAGTAATTACCGCACCTCGGATTCCACCTCGGGGACAACCCCGTTGACGGTCGCATCGGGCGGAGGCACTTCCACCAATCCATCCATCGTGGATGCGGTCGGCGGGAACAGCTATTTTGGGGGCACAAGCACATGCAACGGCATGCAAGCAAAGGGTAGTGAGGGCACGTACTATGCCGGCGCACTATTTGTGGGGCAGGAGTATCTCGCTGCCAATGGCAGATCGAATGCTATCAACGTGATGATTCTGCTCAGCGACGGCGACGCGGGGTCGAGCACCACCTCGTTTTCGGGCAACCTGAACAACAGCGGCTCCACCAAGGGTTTCTACCCATCCTCTACAAGCATGTGCCAGCAGGCGATCGATGTTGCGACTGCAGCCAAAGCCGCGGGCACGAAGATTTACGTAGTCGGCTATGGTGTAGCGAGCGGCGGATGTGGGACCGACAGTGGGGTCACTGCTTGCTCCGCACTGCGCAGCATTGCCAGCTCAGACCAGAACTTCTTTGTGGACACGTCCAGCTATGCTTGCCCCGGCGCCACTTCCGTCACTATGAATGGGAAGACCAATAGTCTGAGCGCAATCTTCACCGCGATTGTCGGCGACTTGACGCTTCCACGGTTGCTGCCCGGCAACACCGCATTCACAGCCATGGCTTCGTAGATAGCTGAGGAAAGCATGGAAGAATTGCGGCAGCGACAGAGCTGACGAGACGGAGATCAGCCAAACGGCCGGGAGGAATCACTCTCCCGGCCGTCTCCCTTTGCGGCCTGAAGAAGAATCCGGTCTGGTGCGAAAGCCTGCGCAAGACCGGTCAATCTGGTAAAGTTGAGGAGCGGTCGCATCAGGCTGAAGTCTGCATTTTAAGGACGTTTTCCTGACCCGTGACAGGATGCAATATCCTGAGAATGCAAGCGAAACAAACGCTACATTCGATAAAACCAAACACCGGTGAGAGCCCGTAGCTCAGTTGGTAGAGCAACGCCCTTTTAAGGCGTGGGTCCTGGGTTCGAGTCCCAGCGGGCTCACCATTCAGGTGAGCAGGCTTCCTTTCACACCGGTGACTTGCGCTCCTGGATTTCCATCCACAACATTCAATTTCGTTAGTTCCTTCGGATCAGAATGTGTGCGTCGTTTTGAGCCATGAAGCAAATCAGAATTCCGCGAGCAACAAAGAATCTGCGGTCGGCCACCATCCTCAACTGTCAATTCTGCCAGTGTCAACGCCCATCCTATTGGGATATCTTTATCTCGCAAGCTGGTAATTTGTATGCAAATGCTCAATGGAGCGCGCCAGCGGGGAATCTCTGTGTAAAAGGTCACGCCATTCTAACTCGCCGCAAGGCCTGATTTGACAGTCACATGTCCGATCCGAGTAGGAGATAGAGAAGTGAATTTACGAATGGGAACGCCAATCATCGGAGCCGCAATGTTTTGCTCCATCCTTGCGACGACAACTGTAGCCGTCGCCCAGGATGCAACTGCGCAGCAGAGCCAGCAAATTCCGGCGTCTGCTTTAACCACGAAGACGGTCGAAGCTGTCGGGTATCTGGTCGGCAACGGCAGCACGAAAGTCAGCCTGGTGGGCACAGACCTGATGCCCAACGGCACCGGTGACGCCAAAGTCGAGATCAAATCGAAAGCCGACCGGGCAAGTGTCGACATTTCTGTCAAGGGCCTTCAACCGGCGTCGACCATAGGCACGGAGTTCCTGACCTACGTTCTCTGGGTGGTTACGCCGGAAGGAAGAACAGGAAACATGGGGGAGATTCTTCTCAATAAGAATGGAGAAGGAAAACTAAGCGCAACCACGCCGGCCCAGGCATTTTCGTTGATCGTTACTGCCGAGCCTTACTTTGCGGTCCGGATTCCCAGCGAGATGGTCGTCCTGCAAAGTGTGCCCCGCAAGAATACCCAGGGAAAGATCTTTCCCGTCTCCGAATACAAGCTCATGAAACGCGCTCAATACCAGAAACTAGGGAATCCCCTATCGCTGACGCTCGACCCGAAGATTCCCCTGTCTGTGTATGAAGCGCGTAACTCAGTGGAAGTGGCGAAGGCCCACGGCGCAGATAAATTCGCGCCCGAAGTTCTGTCCAAAGCTGAGGGCAGCCTTCAACAAATGGAAAATGCGCTTTCCAATAAGTCCGGCAAAGACGACGTAACCGCAATTGCGCGCCAGACCGTGCAGTTTGCGGAAGATGCCCGTGCGCTCTCGGTCGAGCGCCAGGATCAGGCTCGCATCGTCAAGGAAAGAGAGGACGCAGCAGCAAAGGCCAAGGCTGAAGCAGAAGCAACAGCAGCCACCGAAGCAGCAGAAGCCAAGCAGAAGGCGGATGCCGCAGCCGCTGAAGCGAAGCGCCAGGCAGACGAAGCCGCCGCTGAAGCAAAGCGCCAGGCAGACGAAGCCAAGGCCAAGGCGGACGCGGAAATCGCCGCCCAGGCTGCAGCCAAAGACAAGGCTGAGTTGGAAAAGCAGCAACTCCGCGCGCGTCTCCTCGCGCAGTTTAATAAGGTGCTCCCCACTACCGATACCAGCCGTGGTCTCGTGGTGAATATGGGAGACGTTCTATTTAGCACGGGCAAGTCAGATCTCAGCTCAGCAGCTCAAGTGGCACTCGCCAGGCTTTCGGGCATCGTTCTCAACTATCCCTCGTTGCAACTGGCTATCGGCGGCTATACCGATTCAACCGGAAGTGCCGATTTCAATCAGAAGCTTTCTGAACAGCGGGCCAAGAGCGTGCTTGATTTTCTTGTCACGCAAGGCCTCGATGCAGGTTCGCTTTCGTCGCAAGGCTATGGCCCGAGCAATCCTGTAGCGGATAACAGCACGGCAAAAGGACGCCAGTTGAATCGACGCGTTGAGATTGTCATCTCTGGCAGCGTCATCGGCACGCAGATTGGCTCTGCACAGTCGGGCGCAGCGAACTGAGCTTCCTGACAGTGCGACGGCGCTGCCCAAACTAAATGCAAACCAGGGGTGCCCATCAAAAATGGGCACCCCGTTCGTTATACGAACCTATTCGTTATTCAAACTGCGTCCAACTTTCCGGAAAGTTGGCACGGCGGTTCTCCACCCCATTGCGCTCGCATTTTCCAGCCCTTACGTATTTCTGCGCTTTTATGTCTGGTAAGGTGCTGATTTTGTTGATTCCAGTCCCGTCTCAATGCTGGGATCGCTGTTCGCGGCCAACAGCTTCACCATCTGCTGCCAACGTGGCTTAATAGCTTCCGGCAGAACAGATGTGCTTGATGCCGACTCCCGTCCCGAGGGACAGCCAGTCTATAGGACATGTGTTACGACGGCAGTATCTTTGCCTGCGCATCTCTGTGTTGAACGCATCCAACTGTTAAGAAGATGTGAACTCGAACTCTTCTCTGGTCGAAGATCGTATTTTCATTTTCTTTCGGCGCTGCGAGAAATCGCCGGCAAGACGTTTTTGCGGACGGCAAAGATACAAGGCTTCCATTCATTGAACCGAGGGCCCATGACCGACCTGGAGTGCAGCGTCAGTAACGATCCATACATTCTGATGGAGATCATTCGCCTGCAGACGGAGATCGCCAAGCTCGGCCTTGACCTCTCGGGTGTTGTCAACGCAGTGGTAGACCGAATCCCCGCAATTACAAATGCGGAGGGCGCGATTGTGGAGTATGCCGAAGGCGAGGAAATGGTGTATCGCGGAGCCAGCGGCATCACCCGGCCTCTGCTCGGCACGCGGGTCAAGCGCGAAGCCTGCCTGTCTGGATTGTGTGTGAGCGAAGGCCAGATCCTGCGCTCCGACGATACTCTGGTTGATTCGCGAGTAGATCGCGGGCCCTGCGAGGTGGCTGGAATTCGTTCGATGCTGGTGGCTCCTCTGAAGCATGACGGCTCAACGGTGGGAGTTGTGAAGATCGTTTCGACCTCGACGTATGCCTTCACTGCTCGCGATGTGCGGGTGTTGGAATTGATGAGCGGATTGATCGCCGCGGCGATGTACTACGCGGCCCGCAACGAGACGAACGCGCTCTATCAACAGGCAACGCACGATTCCCTTACTGGCCTTGCAAACCGCAGCCTGTTCTTTGACCGGCTGCGTAATCGCATCGCATCCGGACGCCGGCAAATCGAACCGCTTGCCATTTTGCTCATCGACATGGATGGATTGAAGCTAGTCAATGACAATCATGGCCACAGGGCAGGCGATGCGGCGATTCGCGAAATGGCACTTCGCATCAGCCGGATTCCGCGAAAATCCGATATCGTGGCACGGCTGGGCGGCGATGAGTTCGGAGTGATACTCAGCGATATCTCCGATCGCAGCGATTTGCTGGCGATTATCGAACGCATCTCTCAGCAGACCAACCAGCTTTTCCGATTCGAAGGTCGTACGCTCCATCTGACGGCAAGCATCGGGCACGCGCGATTTCCCGAGGATGGGAACGACGTCGATGCGCTACTCGAGGCTGCGGACCGCTCGATGTATGAGATAAAGCGGACACGGACTGTGCGTTCCGTGCCGGAGCTGGGTCAGAAGCACGTCTTCTAAGCAAAGTGCCGCAGTCCCAGCAAGGCGCATCCCTTGGCTCACTTCCCGTGGAAAGATCAAAGCTGGGGTCTGGGCCAGAAGTGCTCTTCCGAACAATCACGCAGGCGCTCTGCCGCGCTCTCTGGCGTGATGTCGCGTTGTGGCATGTCCAGCATTTCAAAGCCCACCATGAACTTCCGCACAGTGGCCGACCGCAACAACGGGGGAAAGAAGTGCGCATGAAAATGCCACTCAGGATGCTCAACACTATCTGTCGGCGACTGATGGAACCCCATCGTGTATGGAAAGCTGGTTTCGAAGAGATTGTCGTAGCGAGTCGTCAGCCGCTTCAGCGCATCGGCTAGTGAGTCGCGCTCTTCGCTGCTCAACTCCGGAAGTGATCCGAGGTGCCGCTTGCTCAGTAAAAGCACCTCGAAAGGCCAAACTGCCCACCAGGGCACCAGCGCCGCAAAATGATCATTTTCAAACACCACTCGCTCGCCGACAACTCGCTCCGCGGCTACGTACTCGCACAGCAGGCAGCGGCCACTTTTCTTCAGGTGTTCGCGCTGGGCAATTGTCTCAGCGCCAGGCTCATCGGGCACAAAGCCTGTTGACCAGATCTGCCCGTGCGGATGTGGATTGCTAGCTCCCATCATCGCGCCGCGATTCTCGAAGATCTGCACGTACTGGATCCAGTCGATCGCGCCCAGTTCTTCGTACTCGCGTGTCCAGGCATCTACCACGCGGCGAATCTCAGGCCGCGTCATCCGCGCCAGCGTCAGGCTGTGATCGGGATGAAAGCACAGCACGCGACAGATCCCGCGTGCAGGCTCGGCAACAAGCAGAGGCGGACCAAACGCGAGGTTTTGCGCCATCGCGTCGGCTGCCTCGTGCGTCTCGGGCAGAAGGGCTGCATAATCGTTTACAAACGTGAAAATGGAATCGTACTTTGGGTTCACTTCTCCGCCGGCGCGGGGGTTGCCGGGACACAGATAGCATGCAGGATCAAAATGAATAGCCGAGGGTGCCGTCTTCTGCGCGACCTCGCCCTGCCACGGCCGCTGCGTGCGATGCGGCGAAACCAGCACCCAGGACTGGCGCAACGGATTCCAACGGCGATGCGGATATTCCCACTTGCTTGCCATGCTTGCTCCCGCAGCCATTGTAAAAGGCCACAACCATTCCACCCGCTAAAGCGTTCGTCAAACCCTTCCACGCGCGAAAGAGTACCGACTACGGTTTCAGATCAAACGCAGGACGCAGACTGCCGTCCATGTAGAACGGTACCGAAGTGTGCTCGTGGACAATGCGCCATGTCCCCTTCTGCCGCTCCAAAGACAGAGTCTCGCGCATCCAGAAATCCACTGGGCCCTCCGGGCCTTTCTTGGTACCGCGCAAACGAATAAAACCGTGAACAAATGCCAAGTCGCCGCTGATGGTAACGCGCAGATCGCGCGACTCGATCTCCACCGGGGTAGCCCAACTATCAAGCCAGCGCTGTTTCTCCTCCACATCTACACCAACATGAGCGAGGGGAGGCGCGAGATTGAAAACTGCGGCCTGCCGGTCGTAGAGGGCAGCGATTGCAGCCCCATTCTTGTCGTGATGTGCCTTGTGCATGCTGTTGATGAGCGCGCGAATCTCCTGCTCATCGAGGCTGCGTTGATCCTTTGCTTGCTTCTCGTGCAACGTTGCGGTTGTCATGGAGTACCTCCCTGGGGTTGAAATGATATCGACTGCGTTCTACGCTGGACGACGAACGGCCTCCGCTCTTGCATGGGTGGTGCGGGATCACGGAATGTGGCTGTGCACGAGGACATCCGCGTCAGACGGTCGGGATCAGGATGTGCGTGATCAGCTGTTCGGCCGGAGTCACGCGCGGATCGTTGACGTAGTTCTCGATTGCGAAATCGTCGCGCAGTTCGATCTTCTTTTCGGTCACAATTGCCCACGCACGGCCTGAGGCCCTGGGAAGGTTATCGTAGGGCCCGGTCAGAGCAAAGCGGACGTATTTACCACCGTGAAACTTCTCGTACTTCAGCCCCTCGGGCAATTTCACTGGCGCTTCGGACAGCGAGAATCCAGCTCTATAAATCTTTGGACCCACCTTGTAGAGCGCCATGTACCCGGTGATCTTGTTGTTCTCAAGAAGCGCAGGCACCAGCGGATGCGCCTGCTGCCACGCGGGTCCAGCATTTTCCATAAAAGGCCCGACGCGTTCGATGAAAACGTAGTGCATCTCGGGCCACGTAACCAGTTCGGGATGCTCGGTCAGATTCATATCTTCAGCGACGTTCATAGCCTCTCCTTTTCCGGATTTGAATGGTTGAAGAGCAGCTCAATGTATCGGTGCAGATGATTCACAGCGTCGATGGCTGGCGCGATTCCGTTTTTGGCCTTGGCGATAATGAAAGCGCCTTGAATTGCAGCCTGCGTGAAGAGGGCGAGACTCTCGGCGGTCCAGTCACCCTGAACGCCATACTTTTCCATCGCCGCCTGAATGTCCGGCACCAGCGTTTCCGCATGTTTCGTGAGGGACGCTTCGCAGGCCTCACGAATCGCCGGATGCGTTCCGTAGACCTCCTGCGTCATGGTCCCAACCAGGCAGGTAAACTCCGGCAGTTCGCCCTGCAGCAGAGCCTTGCGGAAATCCACATACGCCAGCACGCGCTCCAGCGGATCGGCAGGTACATGGTATGGAGCCCCTGCAAACAGCGACGACGTCAACTCGCTCCAATAGTCGGCAGCGGCAATTGCCAGTTCTTCCTTGCCGCTGAAGTGATGAAAGAAGCTGCCTTTGGTCAACCCTGCGGCTTCGCAGATGTCTTCGATTCGCGTGGCGCTGTAGCCCTTACTTCGGATCACTTGCAGCGCCGCGTTCAGAATCCGTGTCTTGGATTCGTGCCGGGAATCGGTTCTGGTTTCTGTGGTCGCCATCGAGAATTCCTTAATGTTAAATATACCGACTAGTGGGTATGTTGTCAAGAAGAAATACCGGAATGGATGTAAGTTCCATATTTTCATTTCATTGGAAGTTGCGTTCTCGATGTTTGTTGTCAGCCTACGGGCATAAGTTGCCCAAACTGCGCGATATGCCTGTTTTCAAAAATTAGTGAACAGGTAGGCCGCCGGAATCTTGTTTAAGTAGTAATTCCCGGTTAGACGCTTATACGCAGAACGCAGGTCTGGCTTGAGATTGCGTTAAAAAGGGCGACAAAATCACGACTGCCTTCCGCCCCAGCCTACCGGAATGATTTTTCGCGGGGCGGATCCAAGCGTCGAAACAAAGGCGCGCCCCAAGTTCCTATCGCCAGCAGAGCCCCAAAAAGCACTACTGCGTCAATGCTCTCTCTACCTTGACTCGACCAATAGGCTGCGGCATCCAAGTTCAACCAGAGCGCAAATTCATCCAGCGTCAATGCCGCGCCAATCCCAAAACCCAGCGCCAGCAGGCGGCTCATAAAGATGGCTGCTGTAGTTTCCCCGATCCCCAGCTCCGCCTGATCCGCATAGCCGGTAATAAGCAAGAGGAGAATGCCCCATACCAGGTGGTGGATGTGCTTCCCACCCATCTCAACGTAGCCGAATGGTCCAATGTGGTGCGTGATGGAGGCCACCAATAGCCGTACCTCGAGGAAAGTGATAAAAAAGCTCACCGAAACGAGAAAGAGGCGGCGATGCGGCTGGTCCGGAATCTTCTGGTGGATTAGCAGACCGATCTTGGTTAGGTGCAATAAGAGAAGGATCACCGCCGCGAACACGGTGAGAAATATCAGAAGAATGTACGATCCTGGAATATGCATAGCTTATGGGTCTCAATTGCATCTCTCGGCGCTTTCGTCAGCACCGAAGACTGTCTGCACTTCCCCCCGTCAAGATTTAATCACTTTCAGCACGTGTGCCTTGTCTAAATCTGGAAGGCTTGAAATCCAACCAAACCACTCTTCATCGATCTGATGGGCTGATCGCGCAATTTCCAGGTATTTGCCGGAACTGGAGGTACTCCTTCATGCTGTCCATGCTGCACCCAAGGCGTGGAGGATGAGGCAGTCTTCGACGCTCAGGTGAGCTGGGTCAGTGACGATCAGGTATGCATAATGAACGCTTGTGTTCTGCGTTTTGCACCACGGCTCGTGACGAATTACGCCATCACAATGCCCGCAAGCTGAGGCCGCGCTGTATCGGTTGCTGTGGATCAGCGGCGGTCCATCTCGTCCTGGCACCGGGAACTCCTTGTCGGTTGCGGATATGCTTTGCCTGTTGCGCAAGAGACTTGCCGTCGTGGAACAGAGTCTCGCGACTGCCGCGCCGGGCAACGGGCATGTAGGTTGAGTATGTGGTCGGTGACGCTGCCGGAATGTGATTTGGGTCACACCGCAGCTGCTCAAAGAACATCCTCGCCGAATGCATGAGGGGTTGTTTATCAACCCTGCCGAGTGGACGGTGATCCGCCCGGAACGCATCAAGATCGAATCGGGATCTTACAATTTCGGTTCAACGAACAACATGGAAAGTGCGTTTCCAGCGCGTGTCTGGGAAGAAATGCACCAGAACGTGGCCGATCCACGCGAGCTTGTGACCGAATCCCGTTTGTTCAAGTTGGCCGTCTGCGGCCTTGAACGACCAATAGTTGAAGAGAGGCCGGCCAAGTATGTTGGCGCGCGGCACGAAGCCCCAGTAGCGCGAGTCCAGGCTGTTATGCCGGTTGTCGCCCATCATGAAATACATGCCGGGTGGAACCACCAGGTCGCCGTTGACAACATGCTCTGGTTCTTCCACGTCCCAGCTCTCCGTTGCTCCCCCGCTCGGAGCCTGGGCTGGCGGAATGGCGGGAAACTCATCGAGGAAGACCTGATCGATGGAGGATCCAGCGTCTTTAATGCCGTCCTTTGGCTGTGGCTGCGCCACTCCGTTCACGTAAACAATGCCGTTGCGTAGATGAATATGATCGCCGGGCACTCCAATCAATCTCTTCACCAGGGGAGTGTACTGCGGCGTCCCATCGGCGTCTGTCGCATCAATACCGGGTTGATAAACGGGCTTGTGGAACACCACGATATCGCCGCGCTTCGGCTCGCGATACCTTATTAACGGCATCCACGAAGTGGGCGGCATTAGCGTGATCTGGTCGACGACCAGGTGATCACCTATAAGCAGAGTGTTCTTCATCGAGCCTGACGGAATGACGTAGTTCTGAGCTAAGAAGGTCAGAATGAACAGGCCCACCACGAGAACTGAGCAGATGCCGGCGAGCGCCTCGAAGGGGGTCTCTTCCCGATTGATGTTGCCGGAAGCTGGGAGCTTTGTTGAAACAGAAGAACTCTTCGTCGCTGGACTCATCCAAAGGGTTCCTCAGGAAGGCTGGCGAGCCCGTGGGCGCTCGCAGTGGTCACTTTAAAAGGGATTATTCATGCAGGTTCGACTGTCGTCGAGTCTGCTTCTTGACCAGAGTCTATCAAATCCCTGTGCAACGAAGAATTCTCATAGTTCGCAATTGCCAAAGTATAAACTCCTCATGTGCTGCGATTTGAAGACAACATTCGCAACCCACAAGGCTTTATAGGTATCGACTTCATCGACTCCGACTATCGCTTCGGTTTTGCTTTGAAATTTGCAGACGAACGTAGCGATGGCACCTCCGGGTTCACGATGTACCTAACGTACTTGAACCAGAAGCGGAGACCGGAGGGCCTGCCCGTTGAGGTGAGCTGGAACCGCAAGGTGAGCCGGTTTCAGGAATACGCGCCCAATGAGTTGGACCCACCCGACTTCAAAGCAGAGATTGCGCATCCACCTGTTCGCAAGCGGTGAGTCTCAGCTTCGACCGATGGCGGAAGGATTGTGGCCCACTCGTCACTATGCCTTTCCTTCGCCCTCCCGGTTGCTCCAGCGACGGCTACGCACCGGGTAGGGGACGAGTCGGCGGTGATTGGCTCGGAATGTGTCTTTTCGGCCTGCAGAATTAGTTGGAAACCTCGCTGAGGCTCGCATCAAGCCACTCTTCGTACCATTTAGCGAACGTAACTAACGAACCGGATTTATCGAGGATCGGTTCGAAACCCTGTTCTGCTGCTCTGCCGTCGTACCAGAGATGCCCCGCTTCATCACCGGATACTACAAGCCATACGAAGTATCCACATCCCATGTGGCAAATGGGTAGAGCGCCATCTATCGGCCCTGTGTGCCAATCCGCATTCGCATGTTCATTGGGAGTGGTCGCGTCGCGATAGCGTCTTCTGTATCCGAAAGGCCCCTTCACAACTAGGCCATCTACGATGCTCTCCAAGGAGTAAGGAAAAGCGGCCGCCAATGTTCCAACGTCACCCTCCCAACTGCCACAATCATGCCCAGGATCTTCCATCGTTCCGAACTTGAAGACTCCGTAGTATGGACCAGCACCACCGTTTCCGATGAGTTCGATGAACTCCCTGTAGTCTTCAGATAATCGAACTCTTTCATGACTCTCGAATCGACGTACTGCGTCTTCGCCGAGAGGCTCATTCAGGAGGAATCGATGACTCTTCGCACCGAAAACGTCAGGCTGCTTTCTATGAAGCAGGCTAAGGTGATCTCTAATCTTCTGCGCGTCCATATCGCTCAATCATCAGTGACAAGGGCATAGTACCTCAAGAAATCTGGCCTTCTCCCGTGTGGTGATCAAACCGTCAGTTACCTTTTTGTCAACACCATCGCACTCGGAAATTAAAAAGCTCGGGCAAGACTTGGCTATTTTTGTCACTAGCCAGTCGGCCCCAAATCTCCGGGTCTCACGCCGTCGGTTTGTCCGGCGGAGGCAGCGCTGCGAGGAAACGCTCCGCGAACTGCGTGCCGTACTTTTCGAGCAATTCCCTCACCCGCCCAGGGTTTTCCGAGCAGACGATTAGCCCCGCATGGTGATGCTTTTTCATCCGCACCACAATTTCCGGCGCGTCGAAGGAACTCGTATCCGGGTCCTCGGTTTTTGCCAGGCACAAGACGCTTCCCGCATATTTTTCGGTGAACTTCGGCAGCACATACGGTTCCCCACGCAAGTCTGCGACTTCGATCCGCGCCCATTCACGCCACAGATTGATGCCCGTTGCAGTTTCGATAAGATCCGAGATAAACGCTCCACCCACACGCGCCGCGATTTCGAGAAAATAAAACCGGCCGTCCTCGTGAGCACGAATATATTCAGCATGCGTAACTCCCCGCGCCATCCCCAAGTCCGGCGCCAGCCGCGCATTTAACGCGGTCAAGTCTTTCCAGTCACGACTGGCGCGGTCGACGGTTCTTGTCGTGAAAACGCCTCCCTCGTGCATCACCTGCATCGGCGGCTTCCCATACTGGTGCACCGCCGCGAACACTACCCTGTGTTCGCTGATGATCGAGTCGACGTGGTAAATGTCGCCAGGCACAAACTGCTCCAGCAGATAATTGGTCTGCGCGTCGCCAAGTTCCTCGAGCGTCCGCCAGAGCTGTTCCGGCTCGTAAATCTTGCGGATACCGAGCGCAGAAGCTTCGGCGCGCGGCTTCAGCAGCCACGGCCCGTGTACCGCCTTCATGTATGCGCGCAACTCGTCGTAGTTCAGCACGCGGCAGAACTCCGGAACCAGGAAGCCCGACTCGCTGGCACCCGTCCGCATCGCCAGTTTGTCGCGATAGTAGGCTGTGGAGGTAACGCCCATCCCCGGAATGCGCGTATGCTCGCGAAGCTTGGCTGCGGCATCGAGATCGAATTCGTCCAGTGCGATTACCCGATCGAAATGGCGGCCGCGGCACATCCAGCAGACGGTCTTGATCATGTCCTCGACTGTGAAGCTGTCGCGCATGAACGCGACGTCTTCGAGGATTTCGTGCGGCCATGGCGCACCCCGCAGTTTGTCGACCGTCAGCAGTGTCGGCTTCACGCCCATCTCGGCGCACTGGCGCATGAAGTCCTGCCCTTTTTCGTAGCTCGAAATACAAAGAAACCGCCGGATTGCGTCCCGCATTCTTCCCTACCTCTTGGAGCCGGGGTGACGATAGTTCTACCATAGACGCTGCAAGCGACTAAACACACCGCCAGGAGACCGATGCTTTCGGCTGATGCAATCGTAAGACTGCAGGATGAAACGACAACCGCCTGGCACACAGTTCTGGATGCCGGCGATGAGTCCAGTTCTGCTGACCCCTGGCTCGCCCGGGTAGAACGCCAACACCGTGCCAACTTCGACCTATGGCACATCGAAGACGAAGCCCGCACGCCCGGCGCCACCGACGCTCAACTCGCCGATGTAAAACGCCGTATCGACCACACCAACCAGTTGCGCAACGACCTTGCGGAGGAGCTGGACCGCACCTTGCTCGACTGGCTTGGGCCGCAGCGTCTCCCGGCTGCAGAGGCGCCGCTCCACTCCGAGACACCAGGACTGATCATTGATCGGCTTTCCATCCTGGCGCTGAAGATTTATCACACCCGGGAAGAGGCCGAACGATGCGACGCCTCCCCCCAACATTGCGAACGCAACCGCGCGCGCCTCGCCATCCTCACCGAGCAGCGAGCTGATCTCGCCAGCTGTCTCGATCTCATGTGGAAAGAGACGCTGACCGGAACGCGACGCTTCAAACTTTACCGCCAGCTCAAGATGTACAACGACCCTACCCTCAACCCCGCAATCTACCGCAGTGCACAATCGGAGTCCGGCGGGTGATTTTCCTCACTCCACGCCCATTGACGGAAAACGGGGTTATGGGTATAAAGAGGGCCTAAGCGGTTTGATACTCAAATTCGGTGATCCTGCCGGAATCATCCGGTTCAACTTTGCGCATAAGAACGGAAGCCCCCCATTAAGTCCATGACGCAAGAGGCCAAATCAGCGGTGTCAAGCCGCAAAAAGACTCCTCCACCGGCTGCCAAGCCCGGCAGTCATTCGAGCACGGCAACGGGACCTGTCTTCACGCAGTACCAGGCCGCCGTTCAGCTTGTGCAGCAGGGCAAATTTGAAAGGGCCATCGCCGCCTTCGAAAAAGTGCTGCCCGCCGCACCACCTGAGATTGTCGAACGCTGCAAGATGTACGTCAGCACCTGCCGCCACCAGCTCGATAGCAAGGGCCTGGCGTTTCTAACCCCCGGCGAGCGCTACGACTATGCCGTATCGCAGATCAATGCCGGCGATTTTGAAGAGGCGGCTGGGCAGCTCAAGGGCATCCTCGCAGACAACCCCAATGCGGACTTCGCTTACTACGGTCTGGCGCTTTTGTATTCGATCACCGGAAAGACCCAGGACTGCCTGGACAGCCTCGCGCAGGCTATCGAATTGAATCCGAAGAATCGCCTCCAGGCCCGTTCCGACAACGACTTCCAGAGCATGGTCGACGACCCTCGCTTCACGGAGTTGCTGTATCCTGAACTTCCGTAGGGCAAGTGCATCGCCCGCAGGCATTCTGTGACCTCTGGATCGTCTACGAAGTTCGCTCCACCCTTGCCGGGCGCCTCGGAGCCAAGTGCTCAGGCGCCTGATCTCTCACCCTCCCCGGCAGCTCTCCGCGTCGTGGCTATTGGCGGCGGTACAGGCCTCTCCACGCTGCTCCGCGGGCTTCGACGCCACGTTGCCTTCCCCGACTGGCCGACACAGTCCCCGAGCCACATTTCTGACCTCGCAGCCATTGTCACCGTAACCGACGACGGCGGATCATCCGGACGTTTGCGGCAGGATTTCAACATGCTTCCTCCCGGCGACCTCCGCAACTGCATGGTGGCGCTGAGCGCTGAAGAAGATCTACTTGCGAAGCTCTTCGCCTATCGGTTTAAAACTGGAAAAGGACTGGGCGGACACAACTTTGGCAATCTATTCGTCGCCGCCTTGACCGACATTACCGGGGACTTTGCGCACGCCATTCAGCTGGCTTCGAAGATTCTTGCCACACGCGGCCGAATCTATCCCGCAACCACGGCCAATGCAACCCTGGTCGCGCACATGGAAGATGGATCCATCGTTCGCGGAGAGACCAACATCACCGCCAGCAAGCATCGGATCGCCGAACTCATGATTGACCCTCCCGATGCCGCGGCACTGCCGGAGACGCTCGAAGCCATTGAGCGTGCCGATCTGATCACCGTGGGTCCAGGCTCGCTCTATACGTCCCTCATCACGAATCTGCTGGTGCAGGGCGTCCCTGCGGCGCTGGCTGAGGCCAGAGGGGTGCGCGTCTACATCTGCAACCTGATGACACAGGCCAACGAGAGCCTCGGCCTCAAGGCATCGGAGCATATTGAGCGCATCTATGAGCACACCCGCGCGCCCATCTTCGACTACGCGATTCTGAACACCGCGCCGTTTTCAGCCGAGACGCTGGCCCGCTACGCAGCCGAGCACGCGTCCCCGATTGAAGTGGATGTCGAACGCATCGAAAAGCTTGGCGTCCGCTGCATTACCGGCGATTTCGCAAGCGAAGAAAACGTCGTACGCCATGCGGCAAACCGCGTAACCGGCGCGCTCCTGGCTCTGGGGCAAAGCACTCCACCGAATCGAGCCTGACCCACTGAACGTTTTCCATCTATATCTGCGCCCGGACTGTGTCTCGGCGTACCGGAAGTCTTGTCAGCGGATCGGGCCCTTGAAGTAGAGCCGCTCAGACGAGAATCGAATTGGTGTCCTCACTCTTCAACGGTTCGCTTCAGTTGCCCACAGGCCGCATAGATATCTCGCCCGCGCGGGCGGCGGAGATACACCGGCACGCCTTCTGACGCCAACGCGCGCCGGAACAACTCAACCGCTTCCGGCTGCGGTGTCGAGTACGCAATGCCCGGCCCCGGATTCCACGCGATCAGGTTCACTTTCGCCGGCAATCCCGTGCGCCGAACCAGCGTTGCCACTTCGGCAGCGTGCGCCGGCTGATCTGTCACGCCACCAAGCAGGACATACTCGAACGTGATGCGCTCGCGCGTGCGCAGCCTGACCGAGCGCACCGCATCCATCACAGTTTCGATCGGCCATTTGCGATTGATCGGCATCACCTCGCTGCGGATCATATCGTTCGGAGCATTCAAGCTGATGGCGAGCTTCGGACGAATTTCGGGCGGTTCGTCCGCAAACCGCTCAATGCCCGGCACTATCCCTGAAGTGGAGACCGTCATCCGCTGCGGACTCAATCCCACTTCTTCTACAAGCAGACGAACAGCAGCTATGAAGTTGTCGTAGTTCAAAAACGGCTCGCCCATCCCCATAAAAACCAGGTTGACACGGTCTTTGCCCACCTCGACTCGTTGCCGATCAAGGACTGCCACCACCTGGCCGGCAATCTCGCCCGCTGTGAGATTCCGCTGCAACCCAAGCTTCGCCGTCAAGCAGAACTGGCAATTGACCGCGCAACCCACCTGGCTGGAAACACAAATGGTCGTCCGATTCCATCCCCTCCCGGACGGCGCGATCGAGTTTGGCTGAGCCAGTGCGGAATCGTCAGAACCATCCCCCGCCTCGCCCCCATCTCCATCCGGCATCCACACGGTTTCGACCGTCAGCCCCTGTGAGGGGAGCCCTTCAGGCGCCAGCCCCTCCACCAGGTACCTTTCCGTCCCATCTACTGACGTGAATACCTGGACGATCCGAGGCCGTCCGACCTGCCAGCCGTCTCTGACAAGTTTTTGCCGCAGTGTCGCCGGCAGCGTAATGATGGCTTCAACCTCAACAATCCTTTGGCGATAGATAGCATCTGCCAACTGCTGCCCTCGCCACCTGGGCTCGCCCAGTCTCACCATGCACTCGCACAGGTCCTCCCTGTTCATGCCAAAAAAATATCGCAGGCCTCCGCCGACCCGGTTCTTAGCGTCTAATGGAACAAGTTGAGAGTTTGTGGACACGGCTGGGCCCAGCATAGAGCATTTCTACATCCCTTGCAGCCGTCCCCGAAATTTCCGGTAATTGTTCTATTTGTGTCCGAATGAGTGCTGCCATTGAAGGGCAACAGTCCAGGTCTGCTTCACATACAATCTAACTTTCGATAGAGTGACGATGCCAAACCCTCGCAACCTTCGTCGTACAGTGCTACCCAACGGCCTGATCGTATTGACCGAGCGCATGGAGCATTTACGCTCCGTGGCAATGGGCGTCTGGATCAAGTCCGGTTCGCGTTGCGAAGCCGCAGAAATCAACGGTATCTCCCACTTTGTGGAACACATGGTTTTCAAGGGGACACGATCACGCTCCTCGTTAAACATCGCACGCGAGATGGACTCAATCGGCGGCAACCTCGACGCCTTCACAGGAAAAGAAACCATCTGCTTCAATGTGAAGTCTCTTGCTGACCACGTGCCCATCGCGCTCGATGTGCTCGCTGACCTGGTGCTGAATCCAGTGTTCGCCTCTCCCGAGATCGAGCGCGAACGCGGCGTCATCCTGGAAGAAATCAAGATCGACGAAGACAATCCCGATGTTCTGGTTCACGAACTTTTCACGCAGAATTTCTGGAAGGACCATCCGCTCGGGAAACCGATTCTTGGCACCACCAAAACCGTAGGCCGCCTCGATCAGCAGAAGCTCATCGACTACCACACCGGACGATTCCGCGGCGGGAACATGGTTTTCTCCGCAGCCGGCGATCTTGAGCACGACCAGTTTGTCGAAGCTGTCTCGCAGAAGTTCACTGGTCTGCCGCCGGGCGAAGCCGAGCACGAAATGCAGGCACCTCTGGCCAGCGCACGCATTCTTCTGCAAAACAAGAAGTCACTTGAGCAGGTCCAGCTCTGCATGGGAGTGCCCGCTCCGCCAATTACCGACGACAACCGTTACGCGACCTTGATCCTGAATACTGTGCTCGGCGGCGGCATGAGTTCGCGTCTCTTCCAGACCATTCGCGAAGAACGCGGCATGGCCTATGCGATCTACTCTGACCTCAGCCCCTACAGCGACACGGGCTCTCTCTGTGTTTATGCCGGAACGTCTGCCAACAACGCACTGGAATGCATAGACCTCATCCTCGCCGAGTTCCGCAATCTGAAGGAAGTTCCGCTCAGTGATGAAGAATTGACCCGTGCCAAGGATCAGCTCAAGGGCAATATACTCATGGGTCTTGAAAGCTCGAACTCGCGCATGGCCAACCTCGCGCGGCAGGAGATGTATTTCCACCAGTTCTTCACTTCTGAAGAGGTTATTGTCCGCATCGAAGCCGTAACCGCGGAGCAAATACAGGCCATGGCGCAGCGTCTTTTCGTCCCCGAACGCATTGCGGTCACCCTCCTTGGCCGCCTCACCGGCATCAAGCTGAACCGCGAGCGCCTGGTGTGTTGAGCAGTTGTCAGTGGTCAGATCCGCTTGTTTTGGTGCAACGAGGCTCGCAGTCCCGCTAGACGAATGGCCGGCAATGCTTGCGTGCGGGCAATTGGCCGATCACTGACCACCGAATCACTGATGACCACCCTTGAGCGTTCCATTTCCCTTCTGCGTCTGTAAGTTGTAGGATTTTGTCGTGTGGGGCAGTGCGTCTGTCTGCTCCCAGAGGCATGGGGTTCAAATGAATTGCACGTTTTCGATTTTCGCCAAACGGCGCCGCGCGTCTGATCGATCGACATCCGCCGGCTTCACGCTGATGGAATTGCTGATCGTTATTTCGATCATCGTGATCCTGATGCTTATCGCGATTCCCACCGCGAACACCATCCGGAAGCACACCGACGAGGTCTCCGCGCAAAAGTCCCTGCAGACGATTGAGCAGGCCCAATCGATGTACGCAACCAACTATCCCGTCAATGGCTTTGCATGCACACTGGGGGCGCTCGCCGGAGAATCTACTGCCGGGCCGCCCAGCCCCACGTCCGCGCAGCTCATCAGCGGCCAGCTCTCCACCGGGATCAAGGACGGCTACATTTTCAACATCACCAACTGCACCAAGGTGACGGTGAACAATACTGACCGCGTCACCGGTTACATTCTCACCGCCGTTCCAGCCACTCCAGGCAAGACCGGGGATCGGGGATTCTGCGTGGAGTCGGGCGGCCCCATCAAGATGGATCCCGCCGGCGGCACCAACTGCACCCAGATGGTGCAATGACGAAGCAACGCAGCCTGGCAAACCGTAATTCAGAACCTGGATGCCCCATCCAAGGCGCGCCTTCTGCGGCTTGGGTGGGAAAGCACGGATTCATCAATCTCCTGTTTCTTGCTCTCGTTGTTCTGTCCTCCTTCGCAAGCGAAGCCCAGCAACCAAACGCGCACAACCTGGCCGAGCGCGTCGACCACCACTACAACCAGCTCCACTCCCTCAAGGCGCAGTTCACAGAAGACTATGAGGGAATGGGCCGTTCCCGCATCGAGAGCGGCACGCTCCTGCTGCTTAAACCCGGCCGCATGCGCTGGGATTACACGAGCCCCGCCGGCAAGCTCTTCCTCCTCGACGGCAAATTCGCATGGTTCTACTCCAAAGGCGACCCGCAGGTCCAGCGCATCGACGCTAAGCAACTCGACGATCTTCGCTCGCCCTTGCGTTTCCTTCTCGGCCACACCCAGCTTGAAAAAGAGATCGATCACCTTGTCGTGACTCCCGCAGCCAACGGCAGCTTCACCGTTGCTGGTATCCCGCACGGGCAAGAGAAGCGCGTCCAGCGTCTCGCCCTCACCGTCACCGCCGACGGAGTCATCACCGCCATCGAAATCCAGGAAACCGACGGCGCCGAAACCCGTTTCACCTTCACCGGCGAACAGCCCAACGTCTCGATCCCTCCGGCAACTTTCCACTTCACCCCCCCCGTCGGAGTGCCTGTAGTGGACGCCCTCGCCCCCGTCTAAACTCGAAATCGTTCCATCCCGTTCCAACAAGAATCACAATGTCAATCCCCATTGGAACCTCATCCAAATAACCCTGACTGACTGGAAATGAACTGCGCTTCTAAAGACAGAACTCGACGGATTCGCAGATAAACTTGGGAAGATGAGCGTACTTGACTGGCTTCTGGATTCTGATCCCGCCATTCGCTGGCAGGGGCTTCGCGATCTCACGGATGCGCCACCTGAAATGATCGCCGCCGAGCGTGCAAGGACGGCCAGCGAGGGTTGGGACGCCAGGCTCCTGTCGCTGCAAGGTGAGGATGGGCAGTGGGCTGGAGGCGCATGTTTCCCGGCAGATGCCTCTGGATGGCGGGGGCTAAATCAGGGCCAGCCGTGGACAGCCACGCTTCCAACGCTTCAACTGTTACACGATTTCGGTGTCGATCCGCTGTCGGATCGGGTGAAACTCGCAGTGCAGCGGGTCAGGAATAGCTGCCGCTGGGAGCATGCAGGACAACCGTTTTTCGATGGCGAGGTTGAGCCTTGTATCAACGGTCGGACGGTCACGCTGGGCGTCTACTTCGGTGAAAATGTCGACGCCCTGGTGGAGCGTCTTGTTGGAGAGCAGCTTGCAGATGGCGGTTGGAATTGCGAGGCGGAGAACGGCTCCGTTCGTTCGTCCTTCGCCACCACCATCAACGTGCTCGAAGGTCTGCTGGCGCACGAGCGAGGGAGAGGTGGAACTCACGAATCGATCGCAGCTCGGCGTCGTGGAGAAGAATATCTTCTCGAACGAAAGCTGTTGCGACGCAAGAGCACGGGAGAAATTGTCGATCCGTCGTGGCTGCAGCCATCCTTTCCTGTTCGCTGGCATTACGACATCTTGCGGGCACTTGAATACTTCCGGTCAGCCGGCACAACTCCTGACCAACGTCTCGAGGAAGCGATCGAATTCCTGCGATCAAAGCAACAAACCGACGGTACATGGCCCCTCGAGAACACCCACAGGGGCCGGGTCCACTTCGAACTTGAAGAGGGCGACAACAAACCCAGCCGATGGAACACTCTTCGCGCGCTTCGCGTTCTCCGCTGGTATGAGGAGCGGCTTCCATAAGCGATGAGTGGGTTTTGAGAAGAGAACTATTCTGACTGAAATATCACCATTAACAACGAGCGGCTACTCGTACCTCAGTGCTTCAATCGGATCCAGGTTCGCCGCGCGGATTGCCGGAATCATTCCGCTCACCAGTCCCGTAATAATCAGGATCGTCGTAGCCACAACGACAGATGTCGGCGAAATCAGAAGCTGGATATCCGCACCCTCCGCGTGCTGCGCGAGTTCGCTATAGAAGGGAATGCGACCCACCAGTAGCGACACCACATACGCCAGCCCGATTCCACCGACGCCTCCGATTCCAGTAATCACCATTGCCTCTGACAGAAACTGCGTGAGGATGTGACGCCTGCGGGCCCCCAGCGCTTTCTCCACGCCGATTTCACGCGTGCGTTGCTGCACCGCCACCAGCATGATGTTCATCAGGCCGATGCCTGCGATGCCGAGAGTCAACGCGCCTACCATCGAAAGCAGGACTTGCAGCGCGAGCGACAGAATGCTGAATTGATGCAGTTCCGTCATCAGGTTGGCTACATAAATTGCATTATGATCAGTCGGCCTGAAGTGATGCGCCGCGCCCAGCACATCGCGCATGTTCTTCTCGGTGAGTTCGTAGTTGCCCTGGTAGTTGTACCAGATGCCTCCCAGATACTTTGTATCGGCCAGGTCGCTCATGGTGCTGAACGGCACATAGATTTGCCGGTTTCGATCGCTGTCTTCGCCCTCCTGCATCTTGGGGCTGAGCACTCCGATAATCGTGAACAAAACCCCATTCAGCCGAATCGTCTGGCCCACAGCCCATCCGCCCGAGAACAGCTTGGTTTTGGATTCCGACCCGATCACGCACACGTGCGCCCTCTGCTGCTCCTCCTGCCCGTTGAAGAACCGGCCCGCATCCGTATCGAGCTTCCAGATGTCTTGAAAAACCGGCATCACGCCATTTGCTGTCCACGTGTAGGAGTGCAGATCGTTTTGCACTATCACGTCTTTGTAGACGGCAGGCGAAATGTGATTGATACCCGGAACGCTGGCAATGATGCGGTCTACATCATCCTGGGTAAACTGCACCTTCACTCCGGATTTCTCGCCTCCTGCCTGCTCGCTGGTTCTCCCCGGAAAAACGCCGATGATATTTGTGCCCCACTGCGCGAATATGGCCTCAATCGCCCGGCTGAATCCCGCACCGTAGGCCAGCAACAGAACAACCGTCGCAATCCCCCATGCCATCCCGATCATCGTGATGGCGGTGCGGCGGCGGTTGTAAACCATCGCCTCCCAAGCCTGGCCTAGTATGTCTCTCAGCATTTCTGCTCCTAGCTATCAGCCATCAGCCTTCAGTGAAGACTACCGGTGCACTCACTCAACGGTTACAACCGTTTCAACTGCGACCATTGCAGCTGAAAGCTTGCCTTTCAATCTTTTCTCAACGCTTCTACCGGATCCATTTGCGCTGCCTTGCTTGCCGGATAAAGTCCGGCGGCGATCCCGCTCAGCACCAGTGTCCCCATCGCCAGCGCAGCGGACCACGGAACCAGTCGCGGCGGGTCCCAGCCCGGCATCTCGCCTGTCAGCAGCGCCTGCAGCAGCGCCATCAGTCCCGCCGAGCCCGCAATCCCAATAGCCCCGCTCACCGCCGTCAGCAACAAACCTTCCCAGAAGAATTGCCCCATGATGCTTTTCTTGGTAGCGCCCAGAGCCTTGCGTAGTCCGATCTCGCTGGTCCGCTCAGACACCGACACCAGCATGATGTTGATAATTCCCACCGCCCCCAGGCCCAGCGTGACAATGCCTACCCCACCCAGAAAGATATCCATCGCGTTGAAAATGGCGCCCACCATCTTCATCTCCTTGATGGTGTCCCACTCCTGATACGCGTCTTTCAACGAGGAGTCGAATCCATGCCGTTCGGCGATGACGCGATGCACGGCCGCAACTGCCGCCGTTGCATCTCCAGGCTTTGTCGGTTGGTATTGGATCGAGGTCAAGGCGTCCCTGGCAATGTTGTCGCCCTTCAGCGGATAAAGCTCCAGCATCGTGGTGACGGGAATATAGACCTTCTGGTCGTCATAGTCCTGGTTGCCGCGGCTGATCTTCTCTACGGAGCCGACAATCCGGAACTCGGTGCCATTGATCGTGATGGCCTCACCGACCATTGGCCTGCCGGGAAACAGCAGCATCGCGGCCTTCGAACCAAGAACCGCTACATGGCGCCGATCGCTGACGTCGGCGTCATTGATAAAGCGCCCTTGCGCCATCGGGATGTAACGGACAACCGGATAGTTTGGCCACACGCCCATCACGTGGCTTGACGTGTTGCTGAACTGGCTGACTTCATAGAGGTCAGAACGCGAGAGTTCTACAGTGACCGAACGCAATTCAGGCAGCGACTTCAGGGCCTCGGCGTCGGCCAGCGTCAGTTGGTAGGGACGCATCCCCGTGTGCTGGTTAGCGACAGCAGGGATGGTCCCGTTCCACATCATCACCAGGTCGTTGCCCAGCTTCGCCAGGTTGCGATGCTGTCCCGACCGGAATCCCTCACCCAGACCCACAAGTACCAGCAGCGACCCCACGCCCCACGCGATCCCAAACATGGTCAGAAAGCTGCGCAGTTTGTTCGCCGCGATGGCCCTGAAAACCTCGCTGAGCGTGTCTGTAAAGGTCTGCATAGTCGTTCGACGCTGCTGCCCATGGATTGGCTCGTTGTTAAAAGCCCCAATTTCAGCGCCCGATATATAAGGTACGTTTGCCAGGACACATCGGTTCCGTTCCCCAGCGTGCTTAAAATGGCGATCAGGAGACTCTCATGGAATCAATCGGCAGTTCGGCGGAGTCCATTGCGCACGCATTCGTCCGCGCCATCAACCGGCAGGATGTGAACCGGCTAACCGCCCTGATGTCGCCTTCTCACCGATTCATCGACTCGCTGAGCAATGTGGTTGAAGGACGCGATAAGATGCGCGAAAGTTGGGCCGCCTACTTCCGCATGGTCCCCGACTACAGCGTCGCCATCGAGGAGCTCTACCCCAGTGACCCGGTCGTGATCCTTCTTGGCGTCGCCGAAGGCACTTATTCCCGCGATGGCAAGTTGAATCCCGAAAACCGCTGGAAGACGCCCATCGCGATACGCGCTCTGATTGAAGACGGCCTGGTCGCCGAGTGGCGCGTCTACGCCGACAACGAACCAATCCGCAAGGTGATGGCAAGCGGGAAATAATCCACGCAGCTGCTCAAATCGTCGTTTCCTATATGTGCTAGTCTGCCGATCATGGCGCGTCCGCCCGATCCCCGGTTGCTTGAATATCTCGCTCCTTACGATCCCCTCATCGCAGGCGTTGCTCTCGCGCTCCGCGAAGTCGTCCTGGAAGAAGCGCCCGAGGCAATCGAATCTCTCGTGAATGGATATGCAGTTGCAATCGGCTTCTCCTTCACCGGCAAACCGATGAAAGACGGGTTCTGCCACGTTGTGACCTACAAGAATTGTGTGAACCTCGGCTTCAATCGCGGTGCATTGCTCGCCGATGCTGAAGGGATTCTGGAAGGCTCCGGCAAAATGATCCGGCATCTCAGAATCAACAACCACGACGACCTTTACCGTCCCGTTGTGCGCCGGTTCCTTCGCGCGGCAATCGAACAGGTTGGCGGCCCGTCGCAGCGCGTATCCGTAAAAGGCGGAAAGCCCGCAACAAGGCGGATCAGCAGTCCAAGGTAACCTTTCTTTCCCTCCTAATCAAAATTGCTTGTAGCCGAGCTGCGCCTTTTTGCCGTCTATGACTTATGGGTCATCTGCAACCTTGTTCTTGCGGACTACGATGGGTTCGCAACCAGATTGCATATTTTTGCCGGAGGCAAATAACCATGAATCGTCCGATCGTTTGCACGTTACTCGGACTCGCGTGTGCGATTCCAGGGATGGGGCAGACAGATAATGCTGCAACCACCCTGCGCGTGAACAGCAGAGCAGTCCTCGTAGATGTGATCGTCAGCAACTCCTCAGGCAAGCCGGTTACCGGACTTTCACGGGATGCCTTTAGCGTGACCGAACAGGGCAAGCCACAGACGATTTCATTTTTCGAGGAGAACGGGAACACGCCGCCAGCGCCGCCGGTAGAGATGCCCAAGATGCCGCCGGACATCTTCACGAATTTCTCGCCCTTCCCGCAGCCGCCGGCAGTGAATGTGCTACTGCTGGACTCGTTGAATACGCGCATGGAGAACCAGAGCTATGTGCACAAGCAGGCGCTGCAATTCTTGAAGACCGCAAAACCGGGCACACGCATGGCTATTTTTACGATGGGGCTCGGGCTGCATTTCATTCAGGGCTTTAACGACGATCCTGCCGTGTTGATGGCGGCCCTGAACAACAAGAAGAACAACGAAGTTCAAACGTCAGTGATGCTGAAGGGACAGGATGAGACTAATACCCAGCAGAATCTAGTCGGCATGATGAACACCCCAGAGGGCAACGGCGCAACCGCTGCGCCGGCGGCGATGATTGCGGCGCTGCAGACCTTCATCAATGAGAACGACACCTCGCGTTCCTATGATCGGATGTATGTGACGCTGGCGAATCTACAACGGCTGGCAGCATTTCTGCAGGGATTCCCGGGCCGCAAGAATATCATCTGGTTTGCTGAAAAGGTCCCGTCCATCTACGTCACGGGGTCTGATGCAGCAGGCGGCGTTGCTTCGGGTACTCCAGCTATGGGCGACGAGATCAAGAGGACGCTCGCCATGCTCGCCGCGGCACGTGCTGCCATCTACCCGGTCGATGCGCGCGGAACCTCTAATTACAGCCTTTATACCGCGGAAAATAATCTGTCTCAGGCCAATACGCAAGCTTCTCAGATTGTCGGCCCGGGCGGAGCATTTACGAATTCGGTCAGAAGCGAGGGTGAAGATCGCAACGCCGACCAGGCGAATGCTCAGATGCTGGCCGAGCAGTCAGGCGGAAAGGCATTCGCAAACACCAACGGTCTTTCAGATGTAATCAACAAAATCGCGTCGACCAGCAGTCATTTCTATACGCTTTCGTATTCGCCGACGAATGCAAAAATGGATGGAACCTTCCGCAACATCAAGGTGAAGGTGGAAGGTGGGGAATATAAGCTCGCTTACCGGCAGGGATACTTCGCGGTGGAAGATGCGCTTCCCGGCAGTTCGCTCGCCGTGCGTAGTCAGGAACTCCAGAAACTCGCCTCAAAAAATCCCGGAGCCGTCGATCCCCTGTTGCCATTTATGGATCTTGGCATGCCGCAGAGTCAGCAGATTCTCTACAAGATGCGCGTTGTGCCGGCTGCGGCAGGCGCGAACGAACCTGCCGACAAAAAGAACAAGAACCACTACCAGATTGATTTCGCCATCGATCTGAAGGATTTGAACCTGGATCTCGGTGCGGACGGGATGCGTAACGGCACCCTGAATGTGTCCCTGATTGTTTATGACCGCTACGGAAACATCATCAGTCGCGAAGATCACCTGGCCCAACTGAACATCAAACCTAACGTATACGCAATCTTCCAGAATACCGGTGTGCAACTCCACGCCCAACTGGCGGTGCCGAATGGGAATTACTGGCTGCGCACCGGCATTTACGACCGCGGCTCGCGCAAAGTGGGCACCATGGAGATTCCGCTCGCCGCAGTCAAGCCGCTGGAGACCGCCGCGAAGTAGCCATTTCAAGGGATCGTCAGTAGAAACGAACAAGCGTGCCCCATTCATGACGCATCTTCATCGCGTCTTGAGTGGGAAAGCACGAACCCAATCATCCCTTCCCAGGTGCCCATGAACGACGTGCTGAGCTACTCGTCGCTGACCATCGTTTCGACGATGTGGCCCATCTTTTCCTGCTTTGTCCGCACGTAAGCCGCGAACGTCTCCTGCGGTTCCACCTCGGCGGAGATCCGCTCGGCCACGGTAATCCCCGCGGACTCGAGCGCGGCCACTTTGTCAGGATTGTTGGTCATCAATTTCACCGCGCTGACACCCAGCATCTTCAGCACGCGTGCCGGGAGTTCGTATTCGCGATAGTCGGCCTCGAAACCCAGTTGAACATTTGCTTCAACAGTGTCGAGCCCCTTGTCTTGCAGCTCGTAGGCCTTGAGCTTCGCCATGAGTCCGATCCCACGGCCCTCCTGCTGCTCATAGAGCAGAATGCCCGCACCCTCTTCGGCAATCTTCGAGAGCGCCAGTTCAAGTTGCAGCCTGCAATCGCAACGGAGGGAGCCGAAGACATCGCCTGTCAGGCACTGCGAGTGGATTCGCACCAGCGGTGGCGCGGCGTGAATATCGCCCATGACCAACGCAACCAGCCCCTCAACCTTGCCCGGCTGGGCCGGCGACCCGGTCTGGTTCTGTGAGCCCGATGCAGCCGGCAGCGTTCCCTCAAAGCCGAGGATGCGGAAAGCTCCCCACCGAGTGGGAAAATCGGCCTCGGCCACTTTCTTCACGCTCTCAAATGCCATGGTTCCATTCTACTTTGTGCATGTATCAAGGCTTGCGGCGGGTGTCACACCGGCTGGGAAAGCAGGTTCGCAACGCGCGCAAACTCCTGAACGGCTGCGGGTTTGCATTTGGGTACCCCTCCGCAGCGCGATACAGTTGAGGGGTGACCGACAGGCTCATTCTGATCACCCTGCTGGTAAAGCTGGGGGTAGTGGCCTCCGTGGCCTCCGTGCTCGCGCGCGGCAGCACCTTCCGGCGCCTGTTTTTCGCGGATCATCGCCGCCCAGAGCAAACGTTAGGCCTGCTGGCCTTCTTTCTCGTTCCGCTCACACTGGGAGTCTGGATCCGCACCGCCGTTCCCAACTTCCTGGCCGCTGACATTTCTTTCGAAACCATCATTCTCCTCGGCCTGCTTGTAGGGCCGCGCTGGGCAATGCTCGGCGGCGCCATACTCTCCGTCCCCGCGATGCACCATGGCGAATATCTTTCACTCCCGTTCAACGCGGCCGTCGGACTGCTCGCCGGAGTCCTGGGCAGTTTCGTGGAGAAGGAGGAAGTCTGGTCGTTCACCCCTTTTGTCGACCTGAGCCTTTATCGCTGGGTTCGCCGCATCCTGCGCCGCCCGCGCATTGACCGCCAGTTCCTGATGCTGTTCCTGATTGTCGCCGCCGAAGCGTGCCGCGTATGGCTGGCGCGCACGTTTCCTCATAAGCTCTTTGCCCTGGTCGCAACCCAGTTCTGGGTCCAGGTACTGGTTTGGATCAGCGCGCCCATCGTCGTCGGCATTGCCCTCAAGGTGTGGAACGCACTCCGTATCGAATTGAAGCTCGAAGAACAAAAGCACCTGCTGCTCGAAGCTCGACTCGATGCCCTGCAGCGCCAGATCAATCCGCATTTCCTCTTCAACACCCTCAACTCGATCGCGTCCCTGGTTCGCGTAAAGCCCGAACTCGCCCGCGAAATGACGGTGAAGCTCGCGAACATTTTGCGTGCGCTTCTCAAAGATCACGACACCTACGTTCCCCTGAGCGAGGAACTCAGCTTCACAGACGATTATCTCGACATCGAGGTGGTGCGTTTCGGCGCCGAAAAGCTCCACGTCGAAAAAGAGATCGATCCGCAAACCCTCGACATCCTCGTACCCAGCATCCTCTTGCAGCCCCTTATCGAAAACAGCATCAAGCATGGGCTCGAACCGCGCATACATGGTGGAACCGTTACCCTGCGCAGTAAACTCACCGGTGACCGCGTGCTCATCGAGGTGGCCGATGACGGAGTGGGGATGGGTGATCGCCAGCGTACGGGTTTGCGCAACGACGGCGCCGGTATCGGCATGAAAAATGTGCAGGAACGCCTTGAGGTCCTTTACGGCGCACAGGCCAGCTTCAAGATCGTCAGCAATCCCGGTCGAGGCACATTAGTGTCGATCGAGATCCCAGCCAGCCTCCCCTACCTGCCATAGCGTCAAGTCCCCATCAACCCATCGCAGAGCCAATTCGCTGATTCCAAGCGGAAAATTCCCTGTCGCAAATTTGCATTCGATTCCCCAGATGGCGCAAATTGCCGTGGCGCGAAGGGAGGGTCGGGCGGTCAAAATCAGGGTTCAGGTCGAGTCACCGCCAACCCTTACCACATCGTCAGAGTCACTCTATCGACCCATTCGTGAAGTGGAGTACCGGTGGGATCCTGGTCCAGTTGGTATTGGATGCCGATCATATCCGCCCAAGCGGTTTTGTTGACCGTCCAGGTCTGATTGAATCCGTATCCCTGACCGTCGAACACGAGTGTGTGCCCTACGATCCATGGTATATCGTTAGCTGAAGCTAACGAAAGCGGAGGGAATCCATGAGTCATCCCGAAGCGAGCCCCGCGGTGGTCAACCTGGAGAAAATCGGACAGATCGCCATCACGGTAGACGACCTCGCCCGCGCCAAAGACTTCTACCAGAACACCCTTGGCATGAAGTTTCTCTTCGACGCCGGCCAGCTTGCGTTTTTCAAATGCGGAGACATCCGCCTCATGCTGAGCGCTCCAGAAAAATCAGAACCGCGAGGTGGAACAATCCTGTACTACAAAGTTGACGACATCCATGCCACGCACGCGGCGTTGACAACCCAGGGTGTCGAGTTCTTGCAGAATCCACACCTGATTGCAAAGATGCCGGATCACGATTTGTGGATGGCGTTTCTGAAAGACACCGAGGGCAACACCATCGGCATCCTGTGCGAAGTAAGAAGCTAGCGCCAATCGCGCTCGCTACCGCTTCTGATCTTCGAGCGCCAGCACCGCGTAGCTCGTAGCCGCGTCACTCATGAACTTTCCCACGTCCGAATTCGGATCGCGATTCTTGTTAAGCGACCAGGCTGGCCACGCTCCAGTTGTCTTGTCCTGGTTTGCTTCGAGCCAGGAAAGCCCGCGCTTCACATTTGCTTTCCGGGCTGAGTTGGCGGGACTTTCTTCCAGTACAAGGACAACGAGGCCAGTGGCATAGCCGTCCGATCTAGTTTCCAGCGGCGTGTTGTCGCGGCGTTTCCACGTGCCCAGTTCGGCTAGACTCCAGCCACCGTCTTCCTGTTGAAGGCGAATCACTTCGTCGACAAGGGTTGTCATCTGGCTGGAGGTCACCACACCGGAAAAATATTTCTCAGCCCACATGGCGACCAGCTTGTTCACCAGAGGTTGCGACTCGTAATGGCTCTGCAGGTAGCCGCGCAGAGCAGCGAGGTTCGCTGCGATCTTCGGATCGTTACGATAATTATCGGGCGCGCCTCCGACAGCCAGCGCCATCAGCGCAGCCCAATGGTACTGTGATTCCTTCGATTCCCAGGGTGTGTAATCGAAGTTCTGCCACACCCATGAGCCCGCATCCGGGCCGGATGTGGATTGAAGAGCCCAGACATGATCGAATGCCAGCCGCGTGTTGTCGCTAAGGTGCCCCCGCGGCACGTCGTAGCTGTCGAGGATGATGGCGTTCAGCACCGACTCCGCGTTGCGCGACTCCACTTCTTTTCCGGCACCGTAGATAGCGTCGCTGTAAAAAGGCTGCATGTCTTTCCACTCGCGGACGCGCTTTTCAACGCTGGCCAGCATCACCTGCTCCGGTGCAGTGGGTACCCGCTCACCCTCTTGGCGGCGCAACGCGGGCCGGGCAAGCGCGTAGCTCGCCTGCGTATGGCAACTGACGCAGAGAGTGCCGTGATCCTTGTGCGCCCGATCCCAGCCTTGCCACCAGGTCTCGCGGCTGTCGAGATACTCCGCAGCAGCCTTGGGGCTCCAATTCGGCGCAGGGGCAGTGGCCTTATCCGCGGCCAGAACAACCGGGCCCGATCCACATTCAACCCAGATCAGAAGCGCGCCGCACGTCAGCGATGCAAGCGTCATCGCACCAAACAGCTGCTTTTTTGTCATGCTTTCGACCTCTGCAACGACCGGGGCGTCGTTTTGGCTCTAACTCAGATAAAGTCAGGATACTTTGTCGCGTTCCAAACCCGGCAGAATTTCGGCATTTCCCACCCGGATCGAAACGAGTTCCTTCGCGGTTAACTGCGTACCTCGTAATGCACAGGCTCGCGCGTTATGCTCACTTCATGGTGCGGTTCACAGTGCTGGCGTCGGGGTCCAAGGGCAATTGCACGGTTGTCACCGGCGGCAATACCCGGATTCTCGTCGACGCCGGCCTCAGTTGCCGCGAACTATTCCGGCGCATGCGTCTCGTCGACGAAGATCCAACGACTCTCGACGCGATTATCATCACTCACGAGCACTCTGACCACGTGGCTGGCGTGGCCGTTACAGCGCGCAAACTCGGCATCCCGGTCTATTTCACTGAAGGCACCTACCGTGCCTGGATTCGCTGGCTCTCACCCCGCAAGCAGATGACCTACGCTCAATGGCTCGATCAATGCCGCAAGCAAGCGGCAGCTCGCATGGCCGAGGCCGATGCAACCGCCATCGAAGAATGCGATCCCGAAGAAGCGGAAACCTCGGTCGAGCCGGGCCAGAGTGCAAGCGCCGAGTCGAGCCCTGCTGAAACAGATGGGCCAGCACCAGCAAAGCATGCTCCGGAAAAGGACCCGACATGGCTGCCCTCAGTCCAGTTCTTCGAGGCCGGAAAGCCGCTCAAAATCGGCGACGTGCTCGTTAGCCCCTTCACCATCCCTCACGACGCCGCCGACCCCGTCGGATTCGTCTTCCAGGCAGAAGGCGTCCGCATGGCGGTGGCGACCGACCTTGGCTACATCCCGCCAAACGTGAAGGCCCAGTTGAAAGCCGTTGATCTTCTGCTACTTGAGTCCAATCACGATCTCGAGATGCTGCGCGATGGCCCCTACCCCTGGTCAGTAAAACAGCGGGTTCTCTCCCGCGTCGGCCACCTTTCGAATGAGGCGGCAGCCACTTATCTCGAAGCCGAGTACGACGGGCAGGCAACCTACGTCATTCTCGGGCATCTCTCTGAAAGCAATAATCTTCCGGAGCTTGCCCGCATCGCAGCTGAACGCGCCCTCAGCGGCCGTGCCAGCCTTCTGGCAAACCGATTGTTACTTGCGGCCCAGCACGAACCAATGTCAACAATTTGCTTTTGATAAAATTCCATTACAATGGTAAGAGGGAGTAATGTGGGTCTGGTGCTTCCGTAGCGGTGTGTTTGGGGTGTAAGTTTCCTCTTTTCAGGGGGTTCTTAGTAATACAGCATCTACCGGTACCAGCGAAGCATCCAAGAATCGTACTTCTACCGTCGCGCAATGTATTAGAAGGTGCGGCGATCGAGCAGATTCTTCACAAGGTGATCTAGAGCTTATGGCGAAAACTCAATGTACCGACCGCGTAGTGGGTGCGATTCTTGCGAGCTGGCGGTATGACATTTCGGGGATTTCCCCCGAAATGCGCAGGGATTATGAGCAGCATTTCGCCGATTGCAGTCGCTGCCGCGCTCGCCTGAAATTTCACCGCAGTCTCGATGTCTCACTCGTGGTGCTGACCTCGCTTTCAGTCTTTTTCTCGCTCTTCGCGCTCGCAGTCCTGCGTCATATCAAGCCGCTCGAGCACGTAGCGTTCAACATGCTTGGCCTCGACATCGCCGACACCTATCACATGCTGGTGTCTGCGGCGATCGCCGGAGTCTGCTTTTCCGTGATTGCGTTTGTCCTGGTTCTGACGGCCACGCCGGTTCCGTCATACCTCGGCGGAATTGCTGCGGAGCGCGCGCGTATCCTCGAGGAACGCCTGCCCGAAGCTTTCGAGCGCCTGCCCAACGCCATCAAATCGCTGCGTCCGCGCTAAGCGCGTGTGATACGAAATGAAAAGGCCTCCCACACAGGAGGCCTTTTCATTTCTTCAACTATTGCCGGACCAGAAATCTCCCGTGCCATTCACGATTGAATCACTTCGCGACTGCCAGGCGCAGATCGCCTCCGGTCATCTCCTTGGGAAGTCCAAGTTTCAAGAGGTTGAGCAGCGTCGGCGAAATATCACGGAGCGAGCCATCGGGACGCAGGCGATAGTTGGGTCCGTCTTCGGCAACGTAAATCATCGGCACAGGGTTGGTGGTATGCGCTGTATGCGGGCCACCGGTCACCGGATCAACCATCAATTCAGCGTTGCCGTGGTCCGCGGTGATGAGCCAGCTTCCATTCTTTTCCCTGATCGCCTTGTAAATACGCCCCAATTGCGCGTCGACGGCCTCGCAAGCGCGGATGGTCGGTTCAAGTTTGCCGGAGTGGCCCACCATGTCGGCGTTTGCGAAGTTGGCAACGACTAAATCGAATGCCGTATCGTTGATCGCTTTCACAATGGTGTCGCCAATGGCTTCCGCTTTCATTTCGGGGGCAAGATCGTAAGTGGCAACTTTCAACGAAGGAATCAGCGTGCGATCTTCGCCCGGAAAAGGGGTTTCGATGCCGCCATTGAAAAAGTAAGTGACGTGTGCAAACTTCTCTGTCTCGGCTACGCGCAGGTTGCGCAGATTGTGCGCGGAAAGAATATTGGCCAGGATATTGTCCATCGACTCCGGCAAAATAATCATCGGGAGTGCATACAGCTTGTCGTACTGCGTCATGCACAGATAGTGCAGGTTCTTCGGAATCTCGCTGCGCGGAATCGTCTCATCCAGCGACTCCCACCCCTCGAGATTGCGGCCGCCATCCTTGTTCAACCCGCTTTCACGCGCCAGAACTCGCGTGATCTGCCGTGCACGGTCAGCGCGGTAATTGAAGTTGATGCAGACATCCTCGTCGCGGATCTGCGCAACCGGCTTCCCTGCCCCGTCGACCACAACAAAGGGAATGACGAACTCGTCGGTAACACCGTTATTGTAGCTTTCCTTCAGGCGCGCCACCGGATCGGGATACGCTCCGCCCTCGGCCTTGCCATTAACCATGGCATCGAACGCCTTGCGCTCGCGCTCCCATCGCTTGTCGCGATCCATCGCGTAGTAGCGGCCGTTGATTGACGCCACTTTGCCGACGCCGTACTCCCGCATCTTCTGCTCGAGCTTGGCGATATATCCGGCGCCGGAATCAGGCGCGGTGTCACGCCCATCCATGAATGCGTGAACGAAGACGTTTTGCAGTCCGTATTCGCGCGCCGTACGCAGCAGCGCGTAGAGATGTTCCTGGTGCGAGTGCACTCCGCCATCGGATACAAGCCCGAAAAGATGCAGTGGGTGACGCCCGTCGCGCGCCTTTTGCATCGCTTCCACGATTTTGGGCTCTTTCGAAAACTGGCCTGCCGCGATCAGCGCGTCGATGCGCGTGATGTCCATCTGCACGATCCGGCCAGCGCCAATGTTCAGGTGGCCGACCTCGCTGTTGCCCATCTGCCCGTCGGGCAAACCGACAAAATGATCAGAGGCCTGGATCAGCGTGTTCGGAAACTCGCGCAGCAGCTTGTCATAGGTGGGCTTGCAGGCGAGTGCAATGGCATTATTGGCTGTTTCAGCGCGATAACCCCATCCATCGAGGATGGTAAGCACGAGAGGATGTTTTGTAGAGGGCACGGGCAGATTCCTTGTTCAGCGGAGTTGGCGGGGTCAGACGCATTCAAGTGATTGGCGGAGTCAAAAACTCAACGCAAACATCATCGGTTTGGTTGGGCCAAGTTCCCAGGTCTCAGAAACGAGACCTGGGATACCAGTTGTTAACTATCCGCGGCGAAGCGTTTGCCCCACCGCATGGGATTAGTCGTTGTAATTCAGCGATTCCAAGCCGAGGTAAACGGCACCGGAGCCGAGTTCCTCTTCAATGCGGAGCAACTGGTTGTATTTCGCGATGCGATCGGTACGGCTCACAGAGCCGGTCTTGATCTGTCCCACGCCGGTTGCCACTGCGAGGTCGGCGATGAATGTATCCTCGCTCTCGCCCGAACGGTGAGACATGACAGATGTGTAGCCGTACCGGCGGCCAAGTTCAATGGCCTCCAGCGTCTCTGTCACGGTGCCGATCTGGTTCACCTTGATGAGAATGGAATTGCCCACGCCCTCTTCGATACCACGCTGCAGGCGCTTTACGTTGGTGACGAAGATGTCGTCGCCCACAAGCTGGATCTTGCTGCCAAGCTTGTCGGTCAGAATCTTCCAACCTGCCCAGTCGTCTTCGGCGAGACCGTCCTCGAGCGAAACGATCGGATACTGCCGGGCCCAGTTGTCATAGAAATCAACCATTTCTTCGCTGGTCAACTCGCGCTTATCGCTCTTTTTGAAGACGTACTTGTTCTTTTCTTTGTCGAAGAACTCGCTCGACGCCGGATCAAGGGCAATGGCAATCTGCTCGCCGGGTTTATAGCCTGCCTGGGTGATGGCTTCGAGAATCAGTTCGATCGGCTCGCTATTCGATCGAAGCGAGGGAGCGAATCCGCCTTCATCGCCCACCGCGGTGTTATAGCCCTTCTTCTTCAGCACGCTCTTCAGGGTATGAAATGTCTCCGCTGCCCACCGCAGTGCGTCGCTGAATCGCTCGGCACCGACCGGCATGATCATGAATTCCTGAAAGTCCACGTTCGAATCAGCATGTGCGCCACCGTTGAGGACGTTGAGCATCGGTGTCGGCAGCACGCAAGCGTTTATTCCACCCAGATAACGGTACAGCGGAATCTCGAGCGTCTGCGCGACGGCCCGGCTTGCCGCCATCGAAACCGCCAGGATTGCGTTGGCGCCGAGCTTGCCCTTATTCGGCGTGCCGTCGAGCGCGATCATGGTCTGGTCAATGAGCCGTTGATTTGATGCGTCCATGCCCTCGAGTTCGGGGGCGATCACGGATTCAACATTGGCCACGGCCTGCAGCACACCCTTGCCCATAAAATGGCTCTTGTCGCCGTCGCGCAGCTCAACGGCCTCGTGCTCGCCGGTGGAAGCGCCCGAGGGCACAATGGCGCGGCCAAGTGCACCGCTCTCCAGAATCACGTCTGCTTCCACGGTGGGATTTCCACGCGAATCCAGTACTTCGCGCGCGCGAATCGCAACAATCTCAGTCATATCAGTCCTCGCTATACGGTGCTGCAGCCGGTCGTTCAGTTTGGGACGGCGATCCACGGCAACGGCCTCACCGGCAGCGCTCTGAATGATTCCCAGAAGCTCGTGCACGTGCTCAAACCCCTCTCCGTCCAGCTTATAAATGCTTAGAAATAGTGAATGTTGTTCCGTACGGATTCTAACAAACGGGGCTGTGCTCGCCCGTGTGGCAGCGGTCACATGCCGCAAGCGACAGAAGCGCTGAATGATGGCAGCGGGTTATCTCAGTTGATTCGTATTGCGCAAGGCACCTGCGGCGTCTCTCTGTACCGCGCCGGTAACGAGGTCAAGCTAGCATTTATTTGGGCGTAGTTTGCGCCGGAGAGATTTCCTCGCATCTTGCCACAGAACATTTTCAAGCAGGCCGGGTCTAAATCATTAACCGAGGCACTGCCTGCTTCAAAAGGAACAGGGAGAATTTGGATGAACCGGCCGATTCTTGCATTTGCATTCTTCGCGTTGGCTACTGCCGCTCTCGTGGCACAGGACCAAAGCCAGTCCAGTCCTTACCAGGGAACCTCCAATCCTCCACCGGACGACTCCATCATCACCAGCGAGCAGCAGCCTGCAGTTCCCAAGCCGCCAGCTGGACATCCCATGCAGCAGGCGCCCGCGCCTCAGCCTGCAGCCATGCAACCGGCTCAGGGGCCCGTCGCGACGAATCAGGGCACAGCTCCGGTGCCGCAAACCTACGGCGATGGAACGGATGAAGGCATCGTCGGCGTCGCACCTGGGTCTCCGGCTCTAGCTTCGCGTACCGCCGCGAACGATCCTGACAACGACATCGTGCACCCCGCCCCGCTTCCACCGGGAACGCTCGGTGAGGGCACACTGATTCGCGTACGCATATTGGATGAACTGTCCAGCTCGCTCTCCCAACCCGGCCAGCCCTTTCGCAGCCGCGTGGCTAGCGACGTTTTGCAAGACGGCCAGGTCGTCATTCCTGCCGGCGCAGAGATCGATGGGAAAGTGGCACAACTTTCAACAGGGCGTTTCGGTGGGCGCGGCTCCATTCTTTTGCAGCCTGAAACCATCACCATGGAGAACGGCGGCAAATTTCAACTTCACGCAGTTGTCATTTCAACGCCCGGCTCTCATCTGCGCGTGGGGTCGGAGGGCATTATCACTCCCGGCTCCCGGGTGAAACGCAACAGCATTGAATATGGCGCTGTCGTTGGCGCCGGCATGATCACCGGCGCGGTCATGGGTGGACCGCCAGGGATGCTGGCAGGCGGCCTTATCGGTGCAGGCATCGTCACAACGCATCTGCTGGTCAGTCATCCACAAGCCAAGATCGAACCAGGTGCAGTCCTGATGCTCACGCTTACCGACCAGGTGCGACTCGTGCCCGCGATCTCACAAGGCAACTGAATTCTTCTTGGAAATGGGTTGAGTTGACGGCGCGATAATTGTCGCGCCGTCTTTTTTGGTGCTCGCCATGGAGAAGGCTCGCGCATATCCGCTCTGGAGAGGCAGAACCAAAGTGAGCCGGGCCGCATTCCACTCAGGTTTCCTTTCCCAGCGACGACTCCAACGGAAGCCGGATCGAGAAAATGGTTCCGCTCCGCACTTGTCATTCTTGGCTGCGTGTTCACTGGCTTGTCCGGATGTTATTCAGAGGCGTCGGCAACATCATCCCCATGCGCACACTCTGACTTGGGAGCTTCGATGAGCCTTGGGCCGGCCGGCTTGCCCCGGTTGGAGAACGACTTCCTGGTCAACCTGCTATCAGGTCAACCTGCTACACTCCCATCTGCCCGGGAGGACACCGCAGATGTCGGAAGTGCATACCGTTGCCGTCGTTGGCGCAGGAACCATGGGCTCAGGCATCGCCCATGTATTCGCCCGCTCCGGCTTTCAAGTTACGTTGTGCGATGTGGACCAGCGATTCCTCGATCGCGCTCTCACCTCCATCCGAACCAACCTCGGCCGTGAAGCGGCCAAAGGCAAGCTCCCCGAATCGGAAATCGAGTCCACCCTCGGCCGCATTCGCACCACAGTCGATCCGGAACAGATGGCTGCCGCGGAAATTGCCCTTGAAGCCGCCCCAGAACGCTTCGAACTAAAATCCGAGGTCTTTCGCGCCCTTGACCGTATCCTGCCGGAACACGCAATCCTGGCTACAAACACCTCGTCGATCTCGATCACCAAAATGGCCGCGCTCACCCGGCGCCCATGCCAGGTCATCGGAATGCACTTCTTCAACCCTGTGCCTGTGATGACTCTGGTAGAAGTGGTGCGCGGTATGGCAACCAGCGACGCCACGTTTGCCGCGGTGCGCGACTTATCCGTGAGACTTGGCAAGACGCCGGTCGAGGTCAATGATGCACCTGGCTTTGTCTCCAACCGCGTCCTCATGCCGTTAATTAACGAAGCAGCGTTCGCCATCATGGAAGGCGTCGCCACGGCCGAAGCCGTCGACCAGGTTTTCAAGCTAGGCATGGCACACCCCATGGGCCCGCTCACCCTGGCTGACTTCATTGGCATCGATGTCTGCGTCGATATTCTTCGCGTATTGCAGGAAGGCTTCGGCGACCCGAAGTATCGCCCCTGCCCGCTCCTGGTCCGCATGGTCGACGCCGGCTGGCTCGGCCGCAAAACTGGCCACGGCTTCTATGTCTATGAAAAGCAGCTCTGAGGTTGCCGACCACCCGGTCAGCACTCGCAACGGAACCGAGCCTCACTCGATCCTGGAACTAATCCTGGACCAGGTCATTTCCCAAGTATTCGATTTTCGCAATGAGCTATAGGGAGATTCAAATGCGTACGACTCGCAAAATAAGAATTGCAATGGATTTCTTACCCATCGCTCTCATCGCATCTCTGCTTTCATCTCCTGGATCGGCCCAAGCTCCCTCAACCGCACCCGCTCCGCAAACGCCCCGCCCTGCCTTCCCCACCCGCGATCCCCGAACCCCGGGCTACGTGTCCGCAATTCAGTTGCCCGACGGCACCGTACCCTCGCCGACCGCCGATGGCGACTTCATCATCGGCCCCACTCACGCGCCTGCTCCCGAAATGACCGCGCAGGATCTGACGAATGGCACAGTCGTCGAATTCACCATGAACTCGACTGACAGCAAGTACTATCCCGGCATTGCCCGTGACAAAGGCACCTTCGGCACATCCGACCCGACCGACCCGGCCAAGCTCATCATTACCACCAGCAATCCAGCGCCCTATACGCGAAAGGTTGCCGTCTATGTGCCCAAGGCGTATGTACCCGGCACTGTCGCCCCTTTTATTGTTGGCGCCGACGGCACTGACCGAATGCTCTTTACTGCGCTCGATAGTCTGATCGCCGAACATAAACTGCCGGTGATGATCGCCATCTCCATCGGCAACGGTACCGGTGATGCACAAGGCAGCGAACGCGGACTCGAGTACGACACCATGTCTGGCCGCTACGCAGAGTTCGTCGAAAACGAAGTGCTGCCTCGCGTAGAAAGCGAAGCTCACGTCAAGCTCACGCACGATCCCGATGGCCGAGCGACGATGGGGGGCAGTTCGGGCGGTTCCTGCGCGCTCATCATGGCCTGGTATCATCCGGAGCTCTATCACCGCGTACTGACTTACTCTGGGACCTACGTAAACCAGCAATGGCCCTACGATCCCAAGTCTCCACATGGCGCGTGGGAATTCCACGAACACCTGATTCCCCAAAGCAAACGCATGCCGATCCGCATCTGGATGGAAGTCGGCGATCGCGATCTCTACAATCCCAATGTCATGCACGACAACATGCACGACTGGGTCGAAGCCAACGAGCGCATGGCAAAAGTCCTTGCCTCTAAAAAGTATCACTACCAGTTTGTTTTTGCAGTAAATGCCGGCCACGTCGATCGCGCAGTCAAGATGCAAACGCTACCCGAAGCGCTCGAATACGTTTGGGCGGGATATAAACCATCGCACAAAGAAATGAACCGCTCATCCGAGGGACAAGCTGAATCCGCTAATCGAATCCATACCAGCGAAGCCGCGATAAAACCGGAAAGTGCGGCCTACTTCTTGTCCAGCCGGAATGCGGCCGCCTGAAAGTCCCCTTTGAAATCCTCGCTCATATCGAGCCCGTGGTTCATCCACCACGCCCCGCTTGCCGCCGCCGGAGTTCCCTTCGCAGCTGCGCCTTCAATCGCCGACAGCGTGTAATTCGCCTTTGGGTCGAGACCCTCCAGCTTGAGTCGCGGAAATCCGCGTCCTTGCTGCGTCGAATGAATGAATGCGAAAACAACAGACTGGCTCTTGTCGCGATTAACCGTCTGTGTAGCCGAGAACTCGCTGCCATTGCGCGGAGAGATCAACCGGTAGAGATCCCCTTGCACGATCGTCGCCTGTACCTGGTGATACGCGGCAATCAGGCGCTTTGCCGTCGCCATTTCCTCGTCGTTCCACTTGCTGATATTCGCGCCAATCCCCAGCGACCCCTGCATCGAGCTGAGCATGCGATAAGTAAGCGACGTACTGCGCTTATTCAACCAGTGCGGCGAATCCGTTACCCACGCCATCATGATTTGCGGCGTATAGGCGTAGGTGAACCCGTCCTGCTGGGTCAGCCTGTCAAAAGGATCGGTGTTGTCCGACGGCCACACCTCATCTGCATACTTCAGGAGGCCCAGATCCACGCGCCCGCCGCCGCCCGAACACGACTCAAGCTCCACCTTCGGATGCCGCTGCTTGATCTCCGCGAGGATCGCATAGAGGTTGCGCGTGTATTCCACGTAGACCTTCTTCTGCTCTGCCGGGGGAAGCTGGTCCCAGCCCGGCTCGCTCCAGTTCCGGTTGTAGTCCCACTTAAGAAAGGCAATGTCGTTTTCCGTAAGCAGCTTGTCGAGAAACCCGAGGATATAATCCCGCACATCGGGGCGTGCAAGATTCAGCACCAGTTGATTTCTCTGTTCCGACCGCGGCCGCCCCGGAAAATTCAGCACCCAGTCGGGATGTTTCCGATACAGATCCGAGTCAGGGTTCACCATCTCCGGTTCGACCCACAGGCCGAAGTCCATCCCCAGCGCATGAACCTTGTCGATCAGCGGCTTCAGCCCATGCGGAAACTTCTGCGGGTTCACATACCAGTCGCCGAGACCGGCGTGGTCGTCTTTGCGCTGCCCAAACCAGCCGTCGTCCATCACAAACCGATCGACGCCAAGCGCCGCGGCTTTTTCGGCCATCGCAATCTGGCCTTCTTCGCTTACCTTGAACTCCGTCGCCTCCCACGAGTTGTAAATCACAGGCCGGGGTTTGGGAGCGGCTGTATCCCCCTCGCCCACTCGATGCGGAAGCACGTGGGCAATCTCGTAGTGGTGCAAAATCCGCGAAGCCCCTCCCAGACCGTTCGCGCTATACCCGCCATAAAACACCGGTGACTCCAGTGACTGCCCGGGCTGCAGCACATAGCCAAAATCAAACGGATTGAACCCTCCGGTCACGCGAACCTCGTCGAGTTGGTCCTGCTCAACCGTGATTCGCCACGACCCGCTCCATGCCAGCGCCCCAAACCACACTTCGCCGGAATTCTCGTCGGGGTGGTCGCCCGCCTCTATCGCAAACCACGGGTTAGCCTGATGCCCGGTCGATCCGCGGCGACTCTCGATCACTCGCGCTCCGGGATGGAGCGGTTCCTGAGTCAACGTCCACTCGCCCGCCCAGCGCCCTGTCAGGTAATTGAGCGTGTAGTGCGCGGAAGGCAATGCCCATGCGGCGGCCGCAGCCTGCTCAATCGCGATCGGCTGCGGCTCCCGATTCTCAATCGTTGCCGAGCGCGCCAGAATTCCGCTTCCAGAGTCAATCGCGTAATGCAGCGTCACAAACACCTGACGATTGATGTCTTTAAGGACAACATTGAAACCATCAGATGTAGTCTCGTGCCGAACATAATGGAGCACCAGATCGCGGTTTCCATCGCCGAAGGTGACCTTCAGAGCCGGTTCGACAAAGAGACCCGCGCCCCAACCCGCATATTCCTGCGGCGTGTTGGTATACGAAGAATCAAACGAGGCCCATTCGCGCGCCGGCACCGCCTGCGGAATGCGATCGGTCGCACCGAGATGCCCGCCCCAATAAAGCTGTTGCAACTCGCCCCGCGCATTCACGCCGAAGGCATACGTTACATTTCCCCCATCCAGGCGAAAGACTTTTGTGCTTTCGTCGAATGTGGCGGAAGACTGCGCTTCCGCAACAACTGAAGTGAAAAGCAGCAGCAGCGCTGAAAAGATGATTCGGTACATGAGGAATTCCTTCGTCGTTTTCAAACCGCCCATCATAGCATCGGCATGCATGGTGGGGCGCAATTCGGGAGGAACGATTCGCCGCTCACCCGCTGCCAAGGCCGGTTCAGAACACTTCTTAACAGGATTCAACCGGGGTATGGGCTATCCTGAACTTGCTTAAGCCGGAGGTTCCGGATGCTCTCCCCTACCTTGACCGCGCCTGCCTGTCCAACGCCCGCTGAAACCATCGCGGCTGCAATCGATCGTGTGGTTCCATTACAAGGCTTGTCATTTGAAGATCGCCTCTGGCTCGCTCAGCACGGCGAGGAGGTTGTCGCACAGCCCGGAGACATCCTGTTCGAAGAGGGCCAGCCTGCTGACCGAATGATTCTGATCCTCAAAGGAGAGATTCACGTGCGCCGGCAGCGCGGCGGTCCAATGGAGCTGTTCATCGGTCGTGCCGGGCAGATGACGGGTGTACTCCCGTTCTCGCGGATGAAGACTTCAGGTGGTCAGGGTTTCGCGGTCACGCCGGTGTGGGCCCTGCTGATAATGAAAGAGAAATTTCCCGAGATGCTCGCGGCCATTCCATCCATGACCCAGCGCGTCGTCTCCACCTTGCTTGATCGCGTGCGCGAGGTAACCCGCATCGAGCAGCAGGCGGAAAAGCTGAATGCACTCGGCAAGCTCGCCGGCAATCTGGCGCACGAGCTGAACAATCCTGCATCGGCAGCGCAGCGCGCGGCCTCGAGCCTGGTGATGGAACTCCGTGCTAATCGCGAGAACCGCTTTAAGCTCGTAAACCTGTGCCTGCACGAGGAGCAGATTCACGGCGTTGAAGCCTGGGAACAAAAAGTAATGAGCCGCAGCACACGCCATGACTCGCACGATGCCGGCGAGCAAATCCAGCTCGAAGAAGATTTGCGCACCTGGCTGACAGAGCTACCCTGTGATGGCGCGTGGGAGGTCGCAGCGCAGCTCGCAGAACAACGGGCCACCGTCTCCGATCTGGAAGAGCTTCGCACCCTGATCGGCACCAGCGAATCGTGCGTCGCCCTCCAATACTTCGCGCGCTATTTGAGGTCTACCCGCTCAGTGGATACCCTCCTGAATTCAACGGCGCGGATCTTCGACCTGATCAGCGCGGTGAAAGCCTATTCGTATATGGATCGCGCGCCGATTCTCGAAGTTGATGTACCCGCAGGCCTCGATGCCACGATCCAGATGCTCCAATCACGGATGAAGAACGTCGAGATTGAGCGCAACTACGAGCCTGATCTGCCCCGCATCAGCGCCTACGGCAGCGAATTGAACCAGGTATGGACGGCACTGATGGAAAACGCGCTCGACGCGCTGTCTGAGACCGGCAAGGTCGGCAAACTCCAGCTCACCTGCCGCCTCGAAGGCGAGATGATGCTGGTTGAAATCTGGGACACGGGCCCGGGAATTCCGCCGGAGTTGCAGGATCGTATCTTCGAGCCTTTCTTCACTACTAAAGCGCCGGGGCAGGGCCTTGGCCTTGGCCTCGACAATGCCATGCGCATCGTACGGAAACATCGCGGGCACCTCAGCGTACGTTCCGATCCGGGATCAACCTGCTTCCGCGTGCGCTTGCCTCTCGATCAACTGCAGGCCTACTGAAGCAGCACGATCTGAACTCCAACCACTTTGCCATGCGCCGCACATCAGCGACGCACACCATAGGAGGATTCCAATGGCGCCTTCCGTGTCTACCGGCAAGAAAGTGGAAACAACCATCACAACATTGTTGAATGTACGGCGCGGCGCCGATGCCGTGGACTTCTATTCACGAGCATTCGGCGCAACCATCTTGTCGCGCATGGATGGCGACGACGGCAGCGTCGTGGCTCACCTGGCGGTTGGCAAGGGAGACTTCTGGGTCGCCGATGAATCCCTCCCGCATCAGAATTTCAGCCCCGAGTCCCTTGGCGGCACCAGCATGCGCATGATCCTCATCGTCGACGATCCACACGCCGCATTCGATCAGGCAGTGGCTGCCGGCGCTTCTTCCATCTGTCCAGTCCGCGACGAATCCTACGGGTGGCGGATCGGTCGCGTGGTCGATCCCTTCGGTCACCATTGGGAGATTGGCAGAAAGTTGGAGGGAGTTTGATGGAGCTGGAAAGCAAAGGCGTAAAGGCTTCCGAGATCATCGAGACTGAACGGCTGATTTTGCGCAGACCGAACCAGAGCGACGCACAGGCTGTTTTCCATCGCTACGCCTCAGACCGGGAAGTAACGCGCTACCTAAGCTGGCCCACACACCGCAGCGTTGCCGACACTCTCGCATTCCTGGCTATGAGCGATGACGAGTGGCAACGCTGGCCCGCGGGTCCTTATCTCGTTCTGACACGCGACAACAACTCCAAGGGGGCACTGGTGGGAAGTACCGGCCTCTTTTACAAAAGCTCCACCCGGGCCGTCACGGGATACGTCTTCGCAATGGACGCCTGGGGCCAGGGCTATGCCACGGAAGCTCTGCAAGCCATGGTTGACATTGCGCGGCAGACAGGTGTCGAGCGCCTCGAAGCTATCTGCCACGCCGAACACACTTCTTCGGCCCATGTGCTCGAGAAGTGCGGCTTCAGCCGCGAAGAAGTGCGTCGCGAGCACTTCGTTTTCCCCAACCTCAAGCCGCAGAAAAAGAGCGATGTCTTCAGCTACGTTCTCTGCCTTTAGTCTGTCGACAAACATTTTTGTGCGCTATAGTGGCCGCTGCCCCCTTCGAGCCGTCATGAGAATTCGCCCATAGCAGTCGTTTCAAAGTGACGATCTGTAGTCACTCTGACGAACTGTCGTCATTGTTGCGTCGTCACAATACGTCTGCGATATATGGCCGGTTTTCTCGCATCCCAACTTAAACTAGTTACCACCAATTAGATGCGATTTGTTCAAGCCTGCGTCGTGAGTTGGCATCCGTCCTGCATTCTCATGGAACAGCCCGGCAAGGTGGGGCGCCAAATCACTCCGAGGGTGTACCTATGTTTCACCTGGCTATCTCTTTCTTGTCCTGCGTCCTCTTTTTCCTCGTAAAAATGCTCACACCGACGCAACAGGCCACGTGGAGGGTGCAGGAGGAGAATCGCACTCCACGAACCATCCTTTGATTTCACTGCGTGCTGGATCTGATAAAACTCACTTGTCGAGGTTCGCATTGGACGTCCCTTGCGTGTCGGTTTGGATCCTGGTGTTGGCGTCGGTCGCCCTACAAGCGCAGGAGGTTCACGACCATCCCGCGCCAGAAAGGCTGGGGCGCGTATCATTTCCAATCTCCTGCGCGGCGCAAACACAGGCGGAGTTCAATCGCGGCGTTGCTCTTCTTCACTCCTTCGCATACTCCGCGGCCGGTGAAACGTTCCGCAAAGTTGCCGCGTCGGACCAACACTGCGCCATGGCCGACTGGGGGGTGGCCATGAGCTGCTTCCACCAACTCTGGGAGCCGCATCTTGAGCCGGACTGCCTGCCGGCCGCCACGGTCGCAATTCAGACTGCGCAGAAACTGGGATCTTCGAGTTCGCGCGAGAGGGGATACATTCAGGCACTTTCCCTCATCTTCCGAGACGCCACCAGTGTTCCTTTCTCTACCCGCGACCTGCGATATGAGCAGGCCATGGCCGACCTGGCTCGCAATAACCGCAACGATATTGAGGCGCAGGTGTTCTATGCGTTGGCCCTGCTCTCGAATGCCTCACTTGCCGACAAGACTTATGCGCGACAGAGACAGGCTCTCGCCATTCTGGAGCCGCTTGACCTAACCTACCCCGATCACCCTGGAATCACGCACTACATCATCCACGCCTGCGACAGCAGCGAACTGGCGCCGAGGGGTCTTCCTGCTGCTCGGAAGTACGCTGATATTGCGCCGAGTGCACCGCATGCCTTGCACATGCCGTCACACATCTTTACCCGCCTTGGCCTGTGGCAGGATTCCATAACGTCAAACCTGGCAGCCGGCGAGGCGGCGCGCGAACAAGGTGATCTCGGCGAAGAGCTTCACTCAATGGACTACCTTGTCTACGCCTACCTCCAGCTCGGCCGATACGACGACGCGCGACGGGTTCTAGACCACCTCGATAGCATGAAGAACCTACTCGCAGCCGACTTCAAAGGGAGCTACGCAGCTACCGCCATGCCTGTTCGCTTTGCTGTCGAGCAAAACCAGTGGGATGTAGCCGCGAAGATCGAGCCGATTTCCGAATCGCCCGCGCAAGTCGCCGCAATCGCCGTGTGGGCTCGCGGCCAGGGCCGCACCCGCAGAAAGCAGGCAGCAGACGCGAGCGGTGAAATTGCTGATCTGCAGAAGCTCGAGAACGAGGTGCATCGCAACGGAGACGACTACTGGGCCGCCCAAGTCGGCATCATGGGCGAGGAAGTTGCGGCTTGGAACGCCCTCGCAAACTCCCGCCCTGCCGAAGCGGAAACGCTCATGCGCAAAGCGGCTGACGAGGAGGATGCAATGGAAAAGTCGCCCGCCACTCCTGGCCCCGTCGTGCCCGCGCGTGAACAGCTCGGCGAACTGCTACTGCAACAGCATCGACCAGCAGATGCCATGGTTGCATTTCGCATATCTCTCGTCAATGCGCCCGGCCGGCGCGGTTCAATTGAAGGTCTCTCTCAAGCTGTGCAGTTGGTGACCGAAAAGTAAACGAGGTCGGATTCGTTTCCCAACGGTTTCGCCTGGCTAGAACGACACGTCCGCCGGCTCCGTCACCCGCATCACGGACTGATCCCCGGTCTTTTGCTTCCACGCCGCTCGGATGGCTTCGATCTTGGCGCGATTCTCCGCCGTATCGGGATAGTCGATGATCAGCATCTTCGAGCGCAACCGTTCCGGGGAAGCCTGGTTCTTGCCCTGCCACTGCCCGTAGACATCCAGCACGCTAAGACCATCCGGGAACCGCGGAGTCACCTCGCGATCCAGGAAGCTGCGCCAATCCCCTTCGCTCACGCCCTGCTCGGGGCGGTCGACCGGGCCGAGGCCGAAGTATAGCTTCGTGTCTACCCAGCCTTTGGTCAGGCCGGGATGCGCCGGATCGCCCTGCAAAGTTGGCGCGGCGGCCACTGGGGTCGCAATCGGCTTGTGCGCACAAGCTACCAGGGCGAACGCCAGAAGCGGCGCAAACAGAAGAGGGCGAACGTGCATCGAGGCTCCTGAAACCGGGACCAGGCTCTACTTTTCTACTTCAACTCCGCGCCAGAAAGCCACGAATCCTTTGATCTTACGGGCGGCCGGCTTGGGATCCGGGTAATACCATGCCGCATCCGGATTGTCCTGGCCGTCGATGTAGAGGCTCATGTAGCGAGCCTGCCCTTTCCAGGGACATGTGGAGGTAGTGCTGCTGGGGCGGAAGTACTCCCGCTTCAGGCTGTTTTCCGGGAAGTAGACGTTTCCCTCGACGATTTCAGTTGTATCGCTTTCGGCAATGACTTTGCCGTTCCAGATCGCTTTGGCCATGTCTTTCGCACCGGTGTGCACCACTTCCCCGAGGGGCGCAGGCGAACACTAATCGTTAGAACAGTAACAGAGATTGGACGCGGTGGCGAGCGCGGAGGTGCAGAGATTGATCTTGTCGCATTCGAACTGAACCGGCTTCTGTCGACCGAATTCCATTCGAAAATGCTAAAGAGAGGAGGGGCTACGCCGAACCCCTCCTCTGTTCATCCTTTTCCGGAGCAGCATTCAGCCCTTACGGAGCAGCTACTTAGCCGCTTCGATCGAGTCCACGTGGACAGACTTCTTGTCGGTATCTGCCGTCGCCTTGATCGTGACGTGGTCTCCGTAGAACTTCTTCACAGCATCCGGATTGTCGATGGTCCAGACCTGTTTCTTACCTTCGTCGACAAAGACCGGAGTCATGCCGCCTTCGATGCACTTCTTCACGCATTCCGAGCCGGAACCGGCGTGCTTGGCACCGCACATGGAGTCGGAGATCCAGCCATTGATCGTTTTCGAATCAGCGGCGTTCGCCGCGACTGCGGCAAATGCGACGACAGCAACCAGAATTGCGATGATGCGTTTCAAGTGAAACCTCCGTGGGAAACTTATTTCTGTGGCTTCCATCATGCGTTACCGGGCGCAGACTTCACAAGCCGGACTGGAAGAATGATTCGGCAATGAACTAACGTACCTGCGATTCCTGGCTCAACTGAGGTTTGCGACGACGAGCCTCGACATTCTTCAAAGCTCCCTCATATCGCGCGGCGGCAGCCGTAAAGCGGTTGACCAATTCTGAAGTCTTGTTCATGAATGTCGGCATCTTCTCGCGAATGGGCTCCAGGATGTGGGAAAACTTGGCGAGAAGGAAAAATCCCTCAGCGTTGCAGTCGACATAGAGCTCAGCTGATACAGCACCGTGCAGCACCATGGCCGCTCCCATCTCCCAGTACGTAATGACCTGGCGGAAGAAAGCATTGTGGGGATCTGCGGGGTTATGAGCAACCCCAAAAAACTCTTCCGCGGTATTGGGCCAGAATTCCGCCGTCATCCACGCGCGCGCCTGTCGCATCAGCGTCTCGGTTCGAAGCTCGTAGAACTTGAGGATGATTTCAGCGTCAGCGGGTGTTGCGAGCATGCGTTCCATGAGCAGGTCTCCGAATGCCCATGGTAACGGATTCAACCGGCTGCTGCCTTCAACATCTGCCGGAAAGAGGCGATGCGTGACCAAATGGCCCCGCATCCCTCAGTTTCGGTTGAAGTTTCAACTGTTCACGCGGGCTGAAGTTCTTTATTCGCCTCGGGCTTTTCAGGTACCGGTCCATGCGTTTCGGCGGTCGGAGCAGGTGGAGCGTCGCCAATGCGCTTCGAGTAGTGGCAGACGACCGCAACGCCCGGCTCGGGCTCGGCAGCTTTCTTCGCGCCCTTTTTCGGCCTGGCTTCCTCTTCAGGGCTCTTCTTCCTGTTAGGACACTCGAGGAAGATGCCACTCTTGAGCGTCTTTTCAACCAGGTACGGGCTACCGCATTCCGGGCATTTCTGCGGAACGGGTTTGTAGTTCGAGGTGAACTTGCACTTGGGATAGTTCGTGCAGCCCCAGAAGATGTTTCCTCGGCGCGCCTTGCGCTCGGCAATATCTCCCACACCGCACTGGGGGCATTTCATGCCTTCAATGAGGTTCTGCTTGACGTATTTGCACTGCGGATAGCCAGAGCATGAGACGAACTCGCCGTAGGCTCCCTGGCGCAGCACCAACGGCTTTCCGCACAGGGGGCAGGCTTCGCCAGTAGGCTCGGGCGGCTTCTGCTGTTGCTTCTGGCTCAGCTTGCGGATGGTCTTGCAAGGCGGATCTTCGTTGTAGCCGGGACAGCTCATGAAAGGACCAAAAGGCCCGCGCCGCAGAACCATCACGCGGCCGCAGTTCTCGCAGTACTCCTCAGTATCGCCGGCCTCCTGGGCTTCAGGAGTGTTCATATCCGGCTTGTCTGCTGTGTTTTCCTTGGTGAAATCGCAGCTCACCTGTTCAACAAAAACCTTCTTGCCCTTGGCCGCCGACTCGTCCACAGCCCCTTCAATTGCAGCCACCAGTTCCTTCGCGTTAGCAACGCCCTTCGAATAAACCGACGCGTCCTCAACTTTCGCCTGCACAGTCATAGGAAAGTGCAATGCCTTCGTAATCTTCTGGACTACAGCCTTTGAATCCTTCTTCCATGGACCCATTGCGACCGTCACCGGCTTCTTCCGGGTGAAGTTCGAACATGCGTAGAAGCTGCCGAACTTGCCCCACTTCAAAACCAGCGGACTTCCACACTTTTCGCACGTCTCGTTGGTCGGCTTCTCCATGCGCTTGATGTTACGCATGGTTTTGTCGGCGTCTTTCAGTTCATCTTCGAAGTGGTCATAGAAGCCGTTGAGCAGGTCGATCCACTTCTCCTTGCCTTCTTCAATATCATCCAGTTCTTCTTCAAGCTTCGCGGTGTACTTCGTGTCGAAGATGTACGGGAAGCTCTCGACGAGCAGATCGCACACAACCACCCCAATCTCGGTTGGATAAAACCGCCCGCGCGAACCGCCATGCTTCACCACGTATTCGCGATCCTGAATCGTGTTGATGATGGAAGCGTAAGTCGATGGACGCCCGATGCCGCGCTCTTCCAGTTCCTTCACAAGCGAAGCTTCGTTGTAGCGCGGAGGCGGCTCAGTGAAGTGCTCTTCTGGCAGAAGCTGCTCAAGCTCAAGATTCTTGACGCCGTCGAGATTTGGCAGCTTATTGGCGAGCGAGTTTTCTTCGTCGTCAGCCCTTTTCTCTTCCGAAACTTCGTAAACCTTCAGGAATCCATCGAAGCGCAGGACCGATCCGCTCAGGCGGAACTCATAGGTTTTACGGTCGACCGAAGACCTGGCTTCGATCTTCGCGGTGGTGATGTCGTACACGGCAGGAACCATTTGCGAAGCAATGAAGCGCTTCCAAATCAGTGTGTAGAGCTTGAGTTGCTCATCGCTCAGGTACCTGGCGATGGATTCAGGAGTACGCGAAGCGTCGGTCGGGCGGATTGCTTCGTGCGCATCCTGCGCGTCCTTCTTGCCCTTGTAAACATTAGGAGACTCAGGCAGGTACTGCTTGCCGAGTTCCTTCGCGATCCAGGCGCGTGCGCTCTCCTTGGCGTCGGGAGAGACACGCGGCGAGTCGGTACGCATATAGGTGATGAGACCGGTCGTGCCCTCGTCGCCGATGTCCATGCCTTCATACAGACGTTGCGCTACACCCATGGTGCGGCGAACATTGAAACCGAGTTTACTCGCAGCATCGCGCTGCAGCTGGCTGGTAATAAAAGGAGCAAGCGGACGGCGCTGCTGCTCGCGGTATTGCACGGAAGCTAGTGTCCACGTGGCCTTCTCAAGCGCAACGAGTGCTGCATCCATCGACCTCTTGTCGGGCAGAGCGCCCGCGATGAATTGATCCTTGCCGTCCTTATCCTGGCCATTCGCCACCCGGACAGACTCGCCATCAATACCAACAAACTTGGCTTTAAAGCTTTTGTCGCTCTGCCGCTCGGGGTGAAGCTGTGCTTCAAGCGTCCAGTACTCGACTGGATTGAACCCGGCGATCTCGCGTTCGCGCTCAACTATCAATCGCACCGCAACTGTCTGCACGCGTCCCGCGGAAAGTCCCCGGCGCACTTTATCCCAAAGCAGTGGTGAAATCTGATAGCCGACGAGGCGGTCAAGAACGCGGCGCGTCTGCTGCGCATCTACGAGATTCTCATCGATGTCGCGGGCGTGCTTGAAAGCTTCCTGTACAGCTTTCTTGGTGATCTCATTAAAGGTTACGCGGCGAATCTTTTTGCGCTCTTTGGCGCTGGTTCCGAGCTGAATTGCAAGGTGCGCTGCGATCGCTTCGCCTTCGCGGTCGGGGTCAGGCGCCAGGAAGATTTCGTCAGCCTTCAGGCCTGCTTTTTTTAATTGATCGACGATCTTTTCTTTGCCGGGAGAGACAACCAGCTCCGGTATGAACGTGCGATTTTTCAGTTCCACGCCAATGTCGTTCTTGGGCAGATCCATGATGTGCCCAATCGACGCGCGGACCTCAAAACCTTTGCCTAGATATTTTTCGATCGTCTTCGCTTTCGCGGGAGATTCGACGATCACGAGTGATTTGGTCATTGCCATCCTTGATTCCGTATTACTGTACTCTATCCGGCCTGTTGGACTCGGATTGAGGTCTTTCGGTTTCTCTTGCGGCGGAAGAACTCTCCTCACAAGCAGAGCACAAGCAGTGTCGCTTGCCTTTCCCACCACAACATAGGCCGCAAGATTTGCAAGCTAACATGAAATGCATCCTCGTTTCCACTGTTAATCCGCATTTCTCGCCCGCAGATCGCTTGCCTAGTAGCGCGCAAAGTTTCTGAAATGTGCAGTTCATCGCAACTCACTCGCGCCGAAAATATTGCGCGAAATCTGCCGCAGCAATGAAATCTGCCGCAACTTCACATCTAAAGGTTGCGAACGTAGTTCCTTCCTGGCAGGCAACGTATGCGGCCGCTCAACTCCAACTCAAAAAGAGCCGTAAACACCTCGGATGAGGTTAGTTGAGTCTCGAGTTTCTCGAGAAGCTCATCGATCTGCAACGACTCATCGGCGCGCAGGGTCTTCAACACGATGGACTCTTCCGAGCGCAGCACAGGGTCAGCCAGAAGAGATGCGCCAGCCTCCGGATGGGATTCAAGACCGGCCTCCTGCTCCAGTTGCAGACGAACCTGCGAAGGTAGATCCTCCCAGACGTCTTCCAAGCTGCCAACCAGCTTTGCGCCCTGTTTTATCAGTGTGTTAGGGGTCCAGGAGTTCTTTGCCGTCACGTTGCCCGGCACAGCGTAAAGGTCGCGATCCTGCTCCGCGGCACAACGCGCCGTAACGCGAGTACCGGAGTTTTCGCTGGCCTCTACCACCAGCACTCCGATGCTCAGTCCACTGATGATGCGGTTGCGGCGGGGGAAATTCTGAGGTGCGGGAAATGTACCCATGGGCATCTCGCTCACAATGGTTCCACCCGTAGCTATGATTTCGTCTGCCAGTTTCTTGTTCTCCTTTGGATAGACCACGTCTATCCCTGTTCCCCAAACCGCGATGGTGGGCGTGTGCGCCGTGAGCGCGCCTCTGTGGGCGCAGGTGTCGATACCGCGAGCCATACCGCTGACAATTACGAGTCGGCGAGCCGCAAGATCGCGCGACAGCATCTCTGCCACATTGGTCCCATAGGGAGAAGGATGACGCGTACCAACCACCGCGATGGACGGCCGCGACAGCAACGGCACGGATCCGCGAACCCACAAAACCGGCGGCGGATCGTAGATTTCCTTAAGGCGCTCGGGATACTCCGGACATCCAAGCGTGAGGATGGTCGCGACTTGTTGCGCGATCTTTTCCCACTCTGCATCCGCAGCGCGACGGGCCTTCCCGTCAAAAATGAACTGCGCCGCTTCGGCCGGAAAGCGCAAGCCCTCCAGTTCAGTGAGCGTCAGTGCGAAGATCTGGCCCGGCCTTTGCAATTGAGCGATTGCATCGACAATACGCTTTGGACCGAGGTTCGGCGTAAGCGTGAGTGCCAGCATAGCTAACCGGTTCTCATCCATTTGCGTACTGGAATTGCGTGCGAAAGAATTTATGTCTTCATCTTCCAATATCGACATTCACATACGCGCCGGTGCAAAAGCACACGTGCGCTCTTTCTCCGAAGTAAGCAGGTGAGATTCTCTAGTAATTGGGCTCACATTAAGCTGATGAGAAATGGAAGTCAAGCGAGCAGGGTGTGACGGAGCGCACGCATGTGGAGAACCCCAAGGGATGGATTGATAGTCTAAAGGATAGAGTGAATTCAACTTTGCAACGCCGGCTTCGCACCGCTGCCATCCGTTTTTTGAACCCCGCCCCCCTCATGTGGGACTTCGAGCATCCACCTTTGAATGCGGAACTGGCGCAGCGTTACGAGATTAAATGGATGCTCCCTTCCCAGTGTGCCGATGAATTGGCAAACGGAAGTGCCGATATCGGCCTGGTTCCGATCGCGGCGCTCGCGACCACGCCGGGCCTCCGAATTCTGCCGGGGTGCACGATTGCATCGAAAGGCAAAGTGCGATCGCTGCTGCTGGTACGGCGTGCTAACCAGCCTCTGGCGAAATTGAGTAGCGTTGCCGCGGATATTGCGAGCAGGACGACAATCGCCTACTCGCGCATCCTTTTTCACAAGTGGGGAAACCCCAACGTTCCGTTCATCCCGATGCCCGCCGACCTCGATGCCATGCTCGACCGCGCCGATGCCGCGATCCTGATCGGCGACCCGGCCCTGATGGCACTTGAAGAGCGTGCGAACCGCTTCGAGCGCACCAGCGAAGAGCTTGTCTATCACGACCTCGCCGAAGAATGGAAGATGCTGACCGGGCTTCCGTTTATATCCGCCGTCTGGGCGGCTGGTATTGCATGCAGCTTCCCCTTGGAGGGGGCTGTCGGCAATGATTTCATCCTGTCGCGCGATCACGGTTTGCAGAATATCGATGCGCTGGTCGCTCAATGGTCGCGCCAACTGCCGCTGTCAGAAGGGACGATCCGCTCCTATCTCACGACAAATATTCATTACGTGCTGGACGCGGAGTGCATAGAGGGCATGCGCGGCTTCTTCAGGATGGCCGCGGAGACAGGCGTGCTGCCCGAGTATGAACCTCCAGCGAGTGCACTGATGGTGTAAGAATGCCGGTCATCGACGCGAAGGAATCGCGCGACCGCAAGGAAAAGCTGATGGCTGAGAGCTAAAAGCTGCTTCTCAGATCTCCCAGCGAAGCAACGCGGCTCCGACGGTGAAACCCGCGCCCACGGCTGCGATCAGGACGAGGTCGCCTTTCTTCAGCTTCCCTTCCTCAATCGCGGTTTCCATGGCCAGCGGAATCGTTCCTGCCGACGTATTGCCGTACTTCTCAATATTGATAATGACGCGATCTGCCGGCATACCCAGGCGGTCGGCTGTCGAAGTGATGATGCGCTTGTTGGCCTGGTGCGGGATGAAGCAGCCGAGGTCGGCGCCGGTGACTCGATTGCGATCAAGAAGTTTGGCAGTCGCCTCAGCCATTTTGCGCACCGCAAACTTGTAAACCGCCTGCCCATCCTGATGGATGAAGTGCATCTTCTTATCGATCGTCTCGTGTGTCGGCGGATTAAGGCTGCCGCCGGCCGGCAAGTTGAGAGACACACCACCCGATCCGTCGATCTCGTGCACGAAGTCGATCATGCCGATTTCGCCTTCTTCCGCAGGTTCAATCAGCACGGCGCCACCGCCATCGCCAAACAAGACGCACGTTGCGCGATCGGTGTAATCGGTCATGCGCGTGTTGGCGTCTGCTCCGCAGACCAGCACCTTGGACTGGGCTCCGCTCTCGACAAGCTTAACTCCGGCCTGCAGCGCAAATACGAAGCCAGAACAGCCCGCAGAGACATCGAATCCCCATGCGCCTTTAGCGCCGATCTTGTCCTGCACCAGGCAAGCGGTCGAGGGGAACATCATGTCGGGCGTAACGGTGCCGACGATGATGACTTCAACTTCGGTGGGCTCGATGCCACGCGCCGCGAGACACTTCTTCGCAGCCTCGACGCAGATATCGCTTACGCCTTTGCCTTGCGCGAGCATGTGGCGTTCTTTGATGCCGGTGCGTTCCACGATCCACTGATCGTTGGTGTCCACCATTTTTTCGAGGTCTTGATTGGTAATAACTTTCGGGGGAACGTAAGTTCCGAGGGCGCTGATCTTGGCGCGCCTGCCCACCACGGGACGCACGGCGAGGCTCAATGCATTTCTCCTTGCGGCGCCGAACTGGGCGTTCCGCTGGCAACAAACCATCTATCGGCGGCAGGGTTGTATGGATGAAGTCCCGGCGCCTCTCACAGAAACGCCGCCGGGCAATGATGCCCACGGCGCCAAAAAAGTACCGGGTGACCTACTGCGCCCGTACTAGCCCGTTACCGTTGCTTCCTTCCGGACCTGGCGGGATTGGCGGGATTACGTCGCGTAGGACCCGGCACTGATTGATTTTATCACCAGCAGTGGGGTCGCGGATTCGGGCGCACATCAAGCGCAGGATCTTGGCTTTGCCCCGCGAAAATCACATTCCCGGTACAATAGAACTGTGAGCAAATCTTCCCAACCCACGGCTCCTACCGTGGGCTTTGTTTCGTTAGGCTGCCCCAAAAACCTGGTCGATTCCGAGGTGATGATGGGGCTGCTGGATCGCGGTGGTGCGCGGTTAACCTCTCGGCCTGAAGAGGCGGAGATTCTTGTCGTCAACACCTGCAGCTTTATCGACACCGCCAAGCAGGAATCCGTCGACACGATTCTCGAAATGGCGCGCTTTAAAACCTCCGGCTCGGCGAAGAAACTGATCGTCGCCGGATGCCTCGTCGAGCGCTATCGCGACGAAATCATCAAGAATATTCCCGAAGTCGATGCAGTAGTCGGCACCGGCGAGCTTGAATCCATTCTGGAAGCGGCCGGGATCGCGCCGTTGCCATCGTCACCGTCGCCATTCAACATTCTCAGCGGGAACGGAAGCGCTGAAGTGCGAGCCGGTCGCGAGTCGGGCGCCGGAACCCACAAGACTGAATTTCGCGCCGAAGGCAATTTGCGCGAACAGCAGGGCCGCTTCAGCCGTGACGAATGGCAGGGCGCGGCGCACATGCTGCCAACTTATCTTTACAACGAAGATACGCCGCGGCTGATCTCGACTGGCCGCACCTCGGCATACATCAAGATTGCCGAAGGCTGCGATCACCCTTGCACCTTCTGCGTCATTCCGAATCTGCGCGGCAAGTTTCGCTCGCGTCGCTTCGAGTCCGTTGTCGCTGAGGCGCAGAAACTTGTATCCAGCGGCGTAAAGGAGATCACACTCATCGGCCAGGACACGACCTGTTATGGGGAAGATCTCGGCTTGAAAGACGGTCTTGCGCTGTTGCTCGAAGAGCTGGCCAAGATCGAGGGCCTGCGCTGGCTGCGGTTCCTCTACGCGTATCCCAACCGCATTACTGGCAAGCTGCTCGAAACCATCGCGAAGCACGACAACATCTGCAAGTACCTCGATGTGCCCTTGCAGCATGCGTCGCCCGACGTGCTCAAGCGCATGAAGCGCGGCGCGGGCGCAGACATCTTTCTCAAGACTCTGGACAAGGTGCGCGCCGCCGTTCCGGGCATTGCCCTGCGCACCTCCTTCATCGTCGGCTTCCCCGGCGAGTCGCTCCGCGACTTTGACCTTTTGGAGCAATTTATCCATGATGCCAAGTTCGACTGGCTGGGCGTCTTCAATTATTCGCATGAGGAAGGATCTCAGGCATATTCGCTGACCGAGCAGGTCCCGAAGCGCACCATAGAAGCCCGCAAGCGCAAGCTGATGAAGCTGCAGCAGAAGATCTCCAAGCGTGCGAAGCAGCAATGGATTGGACGCGAGTTAGTAGTGCTGGCCGAAGGCGAGAGCGAAGAGACCGCGATGCTGTGGGAAGGCCGCACTGAATTCCACGCGCCCGAGATCGACGGCAAAGTCTACATCAACGACTTTGGTGAACTGGACAAGCTGCAGGCGGGTAAGTTCTATCGCGCAGAAATCACTGAAAGCCACGACTATGACCTCGTAGCCCGGATCGTCGCTGGCCCGCTCGCCTGACGTAAATTCGCGGTTCCCGTTGAAGTTCCCCGGCGCCTGCTGGGGGCAGGCATCCGACGGGAGCGTTAGGATATCCAAAGAAGCTGAGCGCGCAGAGTAGCCATGGCACCAAAGAAAAAATCCGTGAAATTGTTGCATTGCCCCACGTGCGGCATGCTGGTCACCGCCAAGGACGAAGACTTCCCGTTCTGCAGCGACCGCTGCCGCAAGATCGATCTCGGCAAGTGGGCCTCCGGAGTCTACAAGATCAGTTCGCCGGTCCTTGATCCTGAAGTTCTGGAAGATCTTGGCGAAATAGGGCGGCAGCGCAGGAAACAGGATGACGAATAGTCCAGCCACCGTCTCGCCTCCGCCCGAGACTGCACGGAAGACGCCGTGGGCTTGGAGTGTCGCTACCTTTTTCGGTGCCGGAATGGGCAGGCCGGGTCCAGGAACCTGGGGCTCGGTCGCGGCCGTTTTTCTGTGGGGTGCCATCGCATGGCTTTTCCATCCCACACCTAAAGGCCTTTTACTGGTTGTATTTATCGGGATTTTTCTATCGGTCGCTTCAGGAATTCCGGCTGCCGCCATCGTGGCACGGGAAGCCGGCCGCCACGATCCCCAATTCGTCGTCATCGATGAAGTTGCCGGTCAGTGGATTGCCCTCCTGGGCTCCCCAGCCGACTGGCGTCACGGAATTATCGCGCTCATCCTGTTTCGGTTATTTGATATCACCAAGCCTTTCCCTGCGCGTCAGTTGGAGAAGTTACCAGAAGGTTGGGGCATCGTCTTCGATGACGTGGCAGCGGGGCTGTATGCTTTGGGAGTGGCGTCGATAATGCGTCTCTGGATCCACTAAGAATGGAAATGCCGCGAACCCGCATTCAATCCGCACACGAACAGATGACCCCTGAGCCCCGCATCGACGAAGTCGCACCCTCGGCTGCCCTGCCCCTCGGAGAAGTTGAACTCATCGGAGCCAATCTTGGTCCCAATCCTTACGGGCCGCCAGTGGTTGTTGTGGGCACGCACCCTGCGCAGGTGCTGATGAGCCGTCCGGGGCGCCTCGCCTTCCGAGTTCCAGAGAATGCCATATCGGGCCTGGTCGAGGTCCGCACGCCCGGGGGAGTCAGCAACGGAGCACCGTTGCATATTGCGCGTCAGCTTTCAAGCGGATTGCACCCGGTGACGAACCCTGCGGTGAGCCGCTCGGGAATGATTTACGCCACGATTTCCGGTCAGCGCGGAAAGCAGACACCGGTATCGGTGGTACGGGTAAGCCCGGATGGGCGGGGCACCCCCTTTGCAACCGGGATCCTGAACGCCACGGGGCTGGCCTTCAGTCCGGACGGCGATCTATTCGTAACCTCTCGCGCTGAAGGGAATGTCTACCGCATCGACGGCGCCGGCGAGTCAACGCTCTATGCCGAGGGTATGGGAGTCGCCACTGGTGCCGCGTTCGACAGCGCCGGAAATCTCTTCGTCGGCGATCGCAGCGGAACCATCTTCAAAATCGATTCGCAGCGAAAGATTTTTGTCTATGCCACCCTGGAACCAAGCGTCTCTGCCTATCACCTCGCGGTCGACAAGGAGGGAACGCTGTTCGTGACCGGACCGACAATCTCCTCGAATGACGCAATCTGGGCAATCAACACCAATGGCGAATCACGCGCATGGTATCGCGGCCTTGGCCGTCCGCAGGGGCTCGCAATTGCGTCGAATGGAGATGTTTACGTGACCGCAAGCCTGCACGGCCGGCGCGGCCTGGTTCGCGTTTCGCCAGGCGGTGATGCGAGCATAGCTGTGGCTGGAGTCAATCTCGTGGGCGTGGCATTCTCGCCTCTGGGCACCACGGTGCTGGCAGACAACGACGCAGTTTATGATCTGGAGTTGGGAGTCGAAGGCATGGCCGCCTTCTAATCTCCGCTACCAGGTTTGCGAGCGCCGACCAAAGAAAGTCGGACGAGCCGGAACATCTGGTGCTCTATCACCCCACTAGAAGCTTGAGGCTAGGAGCTAGAAGCTGTTTCATGAAATCCGAGATCATCGCAGTCGGCTCCGAAATGCTTACGCCGCACCGCCAAGACACCAACTCCCTCTACTTGACCGAAAAGCTCAATGAGATCGGCGTTACAGTGGCGTTCAAGACGATCGTCGGCGACCGGAAGAAGGACCTTGTCGGCGCAATCCGCAACGCGCTGGCGCGGACCGACATTGTGATTCTGATGGGCGGTCTGGGACCCACCGAGGACGATCTGACGCGCGAAGCCGTCGCCGAAACACTTTCGCTGAAGCTTAGGCGGGATGCACCCCAAGTCGCCGCTCTCCATGCACGTGCAGCAACCTGGCGCATCACCATGCCCGAAAACAATCTGAAGCAGGCCGACCTGATCGAGGGCGCGACATTCCTCGCCAACCCCAATGGCAGCGCACCCGGGCAATGGCTCGAGACCACTCACTCGGGCTATCGCAAGCTGATCATCCTCATCCCGGGCCCTCCCCATGAGTGCAGGCCTATGTTTGATGACGAGTGCATGCCCCGTCTGCAAGCGATCGTGCCCGTGCGGCATCTCGCCAAGCGCACGCTCAAAGCAGCCATGATTCCAGAGTCGCAGGCCGACAAGCTCCTCGCGCCCATCTACACCACCTACACCGACGTCGAGACAACCATCCTCGCCCATGCCGGCGATATTCAACTCACCCTGATTTGCACCAAAGCGAACAAAGATTCCGCTGAACAACGCGTTGAAGAGTTGGCCACCCGGCTGGAGGAAGCCCTCGACGACTGGATGTATTCCGCGGAAGGCGAGTCGCTTGAGCAGATTGTTCTCTTTTACCTGGGACTGCGCCAGGCGACCCTCGCCGTTGCCGAGAGTTGTACAGGCGGAATGATTGCGCAGCGCATCACATCGGTAGCCGGTAGTTCACGTTCATTCCTGGGCAGCGTAGTTGTCTATTCCAACGAACTAAAGACAGCCTTTGCTGACGTGCCCGCTGAACTCATCGAGAGGCACGGTGCGGTCTCGTCGGAAGTAGCTGCAGCGCTTGCGGAAGGCATCCGAAAACGCACCGGCGCGACCATGGGCCTGGGCGTGACCGGAATCGCCGGACCCGGCGGCGGCACCGAAAGCAAGCCTGTGGGCCGCGTCTATATCGCCGTCAGCGATGACCAGAAGACCGATACATTTGAGCGTAACTTTCGCGGAGACCGCAACCGCGTCCGCGAGTGGGCCAGCCAGCAGGCGCTTGACCTCGTCCGGCGCAAGCTGATGTAGGCAACTCAAACTTTCCTTCTTCCTCACAAATCTCCATCGTTTCTCCTGGGAATGTGGATTATTCTCTCTGTTACCGTGTGGATGCCCAGCTTGGTTGATCGAGGTTCCCCGTGAAGAATTCAATACAGGTATCGTCCTTCGCTCTCGCCGCCGCGATCCTGATTGCCTTCGCCCCAACTGCTCCGGCGCAAGCCTTGAGTTCCGGCCAAAAGCAGAAAATTGCAACTGCTGACGACCTTCCCCGATTCAGCTATCCGATGAATCAGGCTCCCAGCGCGTTCCTCCTCGCCGACGACAACACTTTCAATGCATTCGTTGCAAAGGTTCTCGGCGATGTCGACTCGGTGTTGAACAATTACGACATTGAAGACAAGGCGACGCTGCGCGCCCTCTACGGATTCAAGGTCGATGCTGAAGTGCTGACAGGTGAGAACGAAGCTGCTCTCAAATCCTTGCAGATCCTGAAAGACCTCCAGGAGAAACCCGAAGCCAAGGCGACTTCGGGGATGCTGGAAGTGCCGCTCCTCAAGGCTCGAATCTCATCGAATGCCAGCAGCGGCGCGTCCTTTGACGAAGCATTCAAGAGCGGATTCCGGGCAACTGTCGATTCGCTTGATTGGCATCTCGCGCAAGACACCGTGAAAGAGATGAAGGGGGGCCTGGAACTCACAACACCAAGCATGATTGCCGGAGCCGAAAAAGAGAGCCTTGATCCGGCAGCGGCGAAATCGGGCACCCTCGATCTGAATGCCGCGGAATCGATGATCGAAGACCGGGTCTTCATCAAGGTATTTTTTCCGCTAAAGGACCAGGCGCTGCCAATCCTTACCGCATACGTAGCCTCGCATAACGTGCAGAAGCCCGACATCTGGGAAGCACGCGAAGTCACGCTCACAGCGAATGACAAGTTGACGCCAGTGCGCATCGGCATCTGGGACTCAGGCGTCGACACTACCCTCTTTCCCAATCAGCTCTTCACAGATCCCGCTCCCGGGCCCCACAGTCCGCACGGCCTCGCGTTCGATACCCACGGCGAGATTTACAACGGCGATTTGCAGCCCCTCACTCCAGATTTGAAAGAGGTCTATCCCAAAGTATTGGGACTTGAGCAGGGCCTGAACGATTTGTTTAACAGTATCGATACACCCGCTGCAACGGAGGCGAAAAAAACTCTGGGCACGATGCCTCCCGACCAGCTCGCCCCGTTCATGAAGCAGCTCAGCTTTCTGGGGCAATGGATGCATGGGACCCACGTGGCCGGGATCGCTGTAAGCGGAAATCCAGCCGCGCGCCTGGTGGTGGTGCAGTTCAACGATGCTCTTACGGATCTCCCTTTTACGCCAACCGTGGAGTGGGCCGAGAAATTCAAAGCGGCCTTTCAACAGGCAGGTGACTACTTCAGAGCGAACAACGTGCGCGTCGTGAACATGAGCTGGGACGACGATGTGGCGGAGTTTGAGCAGTGGTTGACCAAGACGAGTAGCGAGAAGGACCCTGCCGCGCGCAAGCAAGCAGCTCAAGCGGTATACGCAATCTGGCGCCAGGCCGTGGAGAATGCGATTCGTAGCGCTCCTAATGCCCTGTTTGTGTGCGCTGCCGGAAACTCCGATAGCGATGCAGGATTTACGGCAGAGGTACCGGCGGGTTTGCACCTGCCCAATCTGATTGCGGTCGGGGCAGTGGACTAGGCCGGAGAGGAGACTTCATTCACCAGCTACGGTGACACGGTGGTTGTCGACGCCGACGGCTACGAAGTGGAGAGCTACGTGCCAGGCGGGACCAGGCTCAAGATGTCGGGCACTTCGATGGCTTCTCCGAATGTCGTGAACTTGGCCGCAAAACTGATTGCGCTGGATCCCTCTCTCACTCCGCAGGAGACCATTGCCTTGATCAAGAAGGGCGCCGACAAAAGCGCTGATGGACGCAGAACTCTTATCAATCCCAAGGCGACGGTGGCCTTATTAAACCAAAGCAAATCAGCAAACGGGTCGCGGTAACAAATCTCGAAGACTTGATCGCATCGAAGGCTCTCCCATGCGCACTCGACGGCCTGTTGACGTCATCCGGTGCGCCTTGAAAGACTCGGACTATATGCGATACAGCGGCAGGGTTGAATATGCGGACGCGCGTAAAATGCGAATCCGCAACAAGGGATATTACCGGGTGCTGCACTGGCCCATCTGGATATGGGTCTTTTTTCTGGCGCCGGGACCACTGGTCTTCAGCCTTTTTGCCCACGGATTCAGCGTAGCTAACGGCGCGTGGCTTGCACTTGTGCTCCTCGGTACCGGCATCGCCGGCGTATTCGGCCAACTACCTGGAGTAGAGCCCGCGCCCTACATCCTGCGCTTCGACGAAGACCGCCCCAACCCTCTCTATCGCAAGGTCTGCTACACCTTCGCGTGGAACGCGGCATTGAACTTCGCGCTGCTGAATCTGGCAGGCCTCGTCATCGCCGTGATCACCGGCGTGTGGACCATGAAGCAGCTTTATCAGTACGTGTACTTTCCTCTCGCAATCGTGATCTTGCTGCTCGGTGCGTTTGGCAAGTTGCCGCGTGTTGGCAAGTCGACGAAAAACGAAGGCATTGAGCGGCGCTATTTCTACGGCACGGTCTGGGCGGTGACGATTTCGCAGACCGTGCTGCTGATCCTGTGGAAGACTATCCCGCTCACGCGGACCGGAAGCTTGATCAAACTCGTGATCTACGCGGGTATGCTCTTGGCGATGGGTGCGGCCGCATACAACGGCGCACTCCCGCGCACCCGGCCAATCTTGCCCGGCGAATTGATGGTGGATTAGAACAGCAGACCAATCAAGATCGATGAATGGACGGCGACCGAGAGAACGCAGGCCATTTTCGTCTATATGAAAGACTGTTTCTACTTCGCTGCAACCGGTTTGTAGCCAGACCCACTCGCCTTCTTCATCGCCGTTATTCCCTCCTCCACCGAGAGCAAGGGAGTCGTCTTGACTGCGCTGCACGAACCACCCGCACTGATGGCCATTGCGAAGGCTGCCGCGCTCACATTGTCCGGCATCTCGACTAGAACAACGGTGTCATAGTCGCCAAAGGTTAGCCACGCCGACTTCAACGAACCGCCAAGCTTCGTCACTGCCTTGCCGACTACGGACGCACGGTCCTGCGGCTTCTTGATCATGGCCGCCATGGCTTCTGAGGTATATGCAACCTGCACGAGATAACTGGGCATCGATTTCCGCCTTTCAAGAAAGATCAGATTCGGGATCTGTAGAGGGACGCAGTATACATGCGGTGCGAAACACCTGGCGCGTAAATATTCAATCTCGATTGGCGCCTCCCGCCACTTCCCTCGCCTCGGCTTCAACCCAGTGCAGCAGGCTCTCCGGCTCCAAAACGCGAACCGCTGACCCCATCCCGAGGATAATGAATTTCGCCTCTTTCTCGTTGTCGAAGTCAACCTGCAGCACGACTCGTCCTGCTTGCGCCTTCGGCGCTACAGTCCCGGCGGACACAGGCTTGGTAACGCACCAGGTCTGAACGCGCCGGGCGGCGTCTTCGGTGAGCGAAACAATGACGCGGTAGTTTGCTCTCTTACGATCCAATTCTGCCGTCGACGACTGCCAATGCTCAACCAGGTCGAAGCGAGCCGGCCGTTCGAATCCAACCGCGAGCACGGTAACGCGTTTCATTCGCGACACGCGGAAGGTGCGCATCCCGTTCGTAGTGCGGGCGACCAGGTACCAGTTCAATCCCTTTGAGACCAGCCCCAGCGCGTCCACTGTCCGGCTCGATTGCTCGCCATCAGGCTTCGTGTAGTCAAACGTCAACCTGCGATCGCGCGCCACGGCATCCTGCACTGTGGAGAGCATCGACAGATCCTCTCCCGTATCGCGCCAGCCCGTAGGATCCACATGAAGACGCTGCCGCAAATGTGCTGCCTGCACCTTCAACGGCTCGGGCATCGCAGCCATCAACTTGTTGAGAGCGCTCTGCGCCGCCGCTGCGAGCCGAGGGTTGCCGAGCCCGCGGGGCTGGGCCATCAGCAGCGCATTTAATTCTGATTCATCGAGACCCGGGACGTGCGTGCGCCATCCTTTCTCCAGTTGCCATCCACCCTGGGAGCCACGCATCGCTGAAACCGGAATGCGCGCTGCGCTCAACGATTCCAGGTCGCGATGAATGGTGCGCTGGGAAACTTCGAGTTGCTCGGCCAGTTCGCGCTCCGTCACCTGTCCCCGGGCCTGCAGCAGAAGCAGAACGGACATCAGTCGATCGGCTTTCATCCGCTCCCGCCTTCCTGCAATATTTCTAACTTCTCAGATCATATATGACATACATTGTCATATATTCCAGGCGATCATCGTTTTGTCGCTGGAGGTCACCAGATGAGAAATCGCAATGTTCACCTTTTCGTATTCGACTCGATGGCGGACTGGGAAGCCGCATTTGCTATCGCCGGCATCAACAATCCCCGATTTCAACGAGAGCCCGGTCGCTATCGTGTCGTCACCGCCAGCCTTACCATGGAGCCGATAACAACCATGGGCGGCGTGCGGATCTTTCCTGAGACGACCCTGTCCGAAATTGATCCGGAGCAGAGCGCAATGCTCATCCTTCCCGGCGGTGAACGCTGGGAATCCTGCGTCAATGCCGATGCTATCGAATTGGCTCGCGTGTTCTTCGTCGAAAGCATCCCGGTTGCCGCCATCTGCGCCGCGACCCTGGCGCTGGCTCGCGCGGGAATGCTCGATGATTTTCACCACACCGGCAACAGCCGCGAATATCTTGCATCGAGCGGCTACCGCGGCGGCAGCTTCTACTGCGACGTCCCCGCGATCACCGACGAAGGTGTGATTACCGCTTCAGGCATCGCTCCGGTTGAATTCGCTCGTGAGATTTTCCGCACTCTCGGCCTGTACAACCGCGAAGCGCTCGATGCATGGTATGCGCTCTTTCGATTCGGTGACGCCTCGCGTTATGCCGATCTGATGGAATGTGTCAGCCGCTAATCCGTCCTGCCCTCAACGGACCTTCCAGTTCCGCGTAGCCTGCCCGGAGTAGCAAAAGCACGTCTCATTCTTCCGCCGCCTCACCTGCTAAACTCTGTTTCGTCATGCTCCTTGCGAGTTTTCTCATTGTGGCACTTGCTTACCTGCTTGGTTCCATTCCTACCGGATACCTTCTGGTCAAGCTTTTTCGCCACGAAGATATTCGATCTGTCGGAAGCGGCAACATTGGCGCCACCAATGTGCTTCGCTCCGGCGGTAAAGGCCTTGGCGCCGCCACCTTTCTGCTTGACGTTCTTAAGGGCGCCGCTGCGGTCTGGCTGGGCGCCCTGCTAGCTTCGGTCCTGCTGCCCGCCACGCCGTTTCGCGACGCACAGGCCCTCGCCGCAGTCTCCGCCGTGCTGGGACACATGTTTCCTGTATGGCTGCACTTTCGCGGGGGCAAGGGAGTCGCGACCGGCTTTGGGGTCTTCCTGGTAGCAGCGCCGCTGGCAGCTCTCGCTTCCATCGGGCTTTTCGCGATCATCTTGCTCCTCACTCGCTATGTATCCCTGGCATCAATTCTTGGTGCCGCCAGCTTTCCCCTGTTTGCGTGGTTCATGGTGCACGGAGATAAACCCGCTCCCTACATCGCCGCGCAAGTCTTTGTTGCCTTGCTGATTATCCTCAAGCACCACCAGAACATTCGCCGCCTTTTTGCAGGAACCGAGAATCGCTTCGGCGCGCGCACCCGGGAAAGGAAGCACGCATGAGCCGAATCGTTGTGCTTGGTGCAGGCGCGTGGGGAACGGCGATTGCGTTATCTCTCTGCCGCCGCGGTGGCCACGAAGTTACCCTCTGGGCACACAGCGCAGAGGAAGCCCGTCAAATCGAGGGTGCACGCGAGAACACATTGTTTCTCCCGGGATTCCCTCTGCCAGCCGATTTAGCTGTTACCGCGGACATGGCGCCGCTCGCCGCTGCAGAAATCCTCGTCTCCGTTATTCCTTCCGAATTTCTTCGCTCTACGCTGCAACGCGTCAAAGGCCATCTGCACAATGGCCAGTTCGTCGTAAGCGCCACCAAGGGAATTGAAAAGGAGACGCACCTGCGCATGACCAAGGTGATTTCCGAGACCCTTGAACCTGCCGGCCTTCTGCTCTCCATCGGGGCGTTTTCAGGACCGAGTTTTGCCATTGAAGTAGCTCAGGCACAACCCACCGCCGTTACCGTCGCCTTCAGCGATCCGCAGATCGCGACGCTTATCCAGCAGGAGTTTTCTTCGGAGACGTTGCGCCTTTACACGTCTACCGATGTGATCGGAGTCGAATTAGGCGGCGCACTCAAGAACGTAATTGCCATCGCAGCTGGCGTAGCCGCCGGCGTTGGCCTGGGACACAACTCGACAGCCGCGCTCATCACTCGAGGCATCGCCGAGATTACACGGCTCGCGGTAGCCTGTGGCGGCCGGCGCGAAACTCTTGCCGGCCTCAGCGGTGTCGGCGACCTGGTGCTCACCTGCACAGGATCGCTCTCCCGCAATCGCACCGTGGGGCAGGCCCTGGGCCAGGGCCGCAAGCTGCCGGAGATCCTCGAAAGCCTGGGCGGCAAAGTGGCCGAAGGAGTACTAACCACTCGCGCAGCCCTCGGACTAGCCCGCGAGCGCAAAATTGAAATGCCGATCACCGAGCAAATGGAAATGATCCTCGAACACGGTAAGGATCCGCGGGAAGCCATTCGCGAGTTGATGCTCCGCCCCGGCAAGGGCGAGCATTAAACCGGTACCAGTGCCAGCTCAAACAATATCCTGCATAAGCTTGCGCTCGGCACTGACTTTCGATCAATTCATCCCCCGGCAATCGCTCCAATAATGAGCAGTGGTTCCTTCCCATTTCCGACCGTCTCCGGTAAAGGCGCATCGGGTGACTGGTGCGAAAGGTCTTCTTCACACGCAAAGAAGCGCAAAAACGGTCGCCGCTGAAGCGTATCGTGATCGCGAATTGTTCCACACAGCATGGGATAGCGAGCCTCGAGCGCATCGAGAACCGACCGCAGCGTAACCGGCGGCGTAACTTCAAGCGTCACGTCGCCATCGATGCGTGCGAGATTCCGCAGATGATACGGAATCTGCACGCGAACATTGTGGAACGAGTCAGGCATCGTAAGTTATTGCATCTCCCATTTCTGCGACGCGCGGCGCCGAAGGCGCGTCTGCCCCACCGCAGGTGGTCACGCCAGCGTCTGCACTTCGACCGACAACACTGCCGGCAGATCATGCACAATCGCCTTCCACGAGTCGCCGCCGTCCGGCGATACATACACCTGGCCGCCTGTCGTTCCGAAGTACACGCCGCATTTGTCGAGTTTGTCCACCGCCATGGCATCCCGCAGAACGTTCACGTAGCAATCCTTCTCCGGCAGGCCCTTGCTTAGTTCTTCCCACTCGTTGCCGCCGCTTTTGCTGCGATACACGCGCAGCTTTCCGTCGAGCGGAAAATGCTCCGAGTCGCTCTTGATCGGAACCACGTAAACTGTTTCCGGTTCATTTGAATTGATGTCGATCACAAAGCCGAAATCGGTTGGCAGGTTGCCGCTGATCTTCGTCCAGTTGTCGCCCGCATCGTTCGAGCGCATCACGTCCCAGTGCTTCTGCATGAAAAGCGTCCCGGGCCGACTGGGATTCATTGCAATGTGATGAACGCAATGCCCTACGTCTGCTGTGGGATTAGGAATGTACTTCGAGTAGAGGCCCTTGTTGATCGGCTTCCATGATTTACCGCCGTCGTCGGTGCGAAACGCGCCCGCAGCCGAAATCGCAATGTACATGCGCTCAGGATCGCTGGGATCTAGAATGATCGAGTGCAGGCACATCCCTCCGGCGCCCGGCTGCCAGTCGGGGCCAGTGCCGTGTCCGCGCAATCCCGGCATTTCGCGCCAGCTTTCACCGCCATCGGTTGATTTGAAGATGGCTGCATCTTCCACGCCCGCGTACACGGTATTCGGATCGGTCAGCGACGGTTCGAGGTGCCACACTCGCTTGAATTCCCACGGCTTCTGAGTCCCGTCATACCACTGGTGCGTGGTTAGAGGCTTGCCGGTCTCAGCGGAGGAATCGTACGCAAACCGATTGCTCTTGACGGGTGGCCATTGCGGCGTCGCGTCTTCCGGCTTCACGCCAGGTTGAAACCACGTCTTGCCACCATCAGAGGATGCCTGCAAAAGCTGCCCAAACCATCCGCTGGTCTGCGAAACGTAAATGCGTTCAAGGTCCACCGGCGAGCCCTTCATGTGGTAGATCTCCCACCCTGCGAAGAACGGACCGCTCACGTCCCAATTATCCCGCTTGCCATCCGATGTGAGAATAAATGCGCCCTTCTTGGTTCCGACCAACACGCGTACTCGACTCATCGTTTCCTCCTCCGCGAATCTCGAGTGCATCGGGAGTCGCGGGCCGTTCGGAGATTCTTCCGCAATCCCTCCGTAGAATTCAAGCAAAAACTATGCAAATGTTTTGAGCCGGTTCATCGTCGCATCGAACCATCGACCTGGGCCACACCGGCGTCCACAGCACCAGTCGTGATAACGAACAACTTGACACAAACATAAGCTCCCGCATTCATCCCTATTCGCTCCGATTCGCGCAATGCTCTAAACTCAAGACTGGATACATTCGCAATGATCACGTTATTTACCGGTTACGACGAAGAGCCGAAAGACCAAAAGAAAGACCAGGAAGCGCAGGCCGGCGAAGAAGAGTCAACCCAGAAATCCGGGTTCTTCTCGCGCATGCGGTCGGCAGTCACGCGCACCCGCGAAACCTTCTCTTCGCGCATCAACGAAATTGTCGCGCTCACCCGCGAAGTTGATGAGTCGTCTCTCGAAGAGCTTGAAACCGCACTCATCATGAGCGACATCGGCGTGCAGACGACGGCCGATATTCTCAACGCCCTCCGCGAGCGCGCCCGGCTTCAAGCAATCGGCGGCGGGGAGGAACTTCGCGAATTGCTTAAAACTCAGCTGCGCGGAATCCTCGAAGCTCCGATGCGCGCCGTCGCTAATCCGTCCGCACCACCTAAGGTCACCTTCCTCGTGGGCGTGAACGGCACCGGGAAAACCACCACCAGCGGCAAACTCGCTGCCTGGTACCGCGCGCAAGACAAATCCGTTCTGCTCTGCGCCGCCGACACCTTTCGCGCCGCGGCAATCGAGCAACTCGAAGTCTGGGCTGGTCGCAGCGGCGTTGAGATGATCAAGACCCGCCAGGGGGGCGATCCGGCGGCTGTGCTCTACGATGCGGCCAGTGCCGCCAAGTCGCGCAACGTTGCCGAGCTCATCGTCGACACCGCCGGCCGCCTCCACACCAAGTCCGGCCTCATGGACGAACTCGACAAAATGCGCCGCACCGCGGCAAAACTGATACCCGGCGCCCCGCACGAAGTTCTCCTGGTCATGGACGCAACGACCGGGCAGAACGGCCTTCAACAAGCGCGACAGTTTACGCAGTCCGCTGGCGCAACCGGTATCGTCCTCACCAAGCTTGACGGAACCGCCAAAGGGGGCATTGCCGTCGCCATCGCCCGCGAACTGAATTTGCCTGTGCGCTTTGTGGGCGTCGGCGAGCAGATGGGTGACTTGCTGGAGTTTTCGCCGGAAGCATTTGTTGACGCGCTTCTGGGGTAGTTTCCTAACAGTTCCTTTACAGTTCCATTCGGTTTGAGCGGTTACACTTCTTGGTGTCGCAATCTGTAAATCGCGCCAGTGTATGAATATCTCAGATCAAGACACCTACTGGATGCAGCGCGCCCTCGAACTAGCCCGCCGAGGCATCGGCGTCAGTTCACCCAACCCTGCCGTCGGCTGCGTCATCCTCGACCGCGCCGGACAGGTTGTTGGGGAGGGCTGGCACGAATACGATTTGCTCGACCACGCCGAAATCGTCGCCCTCCGCGAAGCCATGCAGCACGCGGGCGATCGTCTCAAAGGCGGAACGGCTTACGTCACGCTTGAGCCCTGCAATCACACTGGCCGCACCGGTCCCTGCACCGAAGCCCTAATCGCGTCAGGCCTTGCCCGCGTCGTCGCCGCCACCGGGGATCCCAATCCCACCGTCACCGGACACGGCACGGAAGCCCTGCGCGCAGCGGGCCTTCAGACCGAGATCGGTGTATGCGAAACCGAAGCCCGCCGCATCAACGAAGGCTTCGCCCGCTGGATCCAGCACAAGCGCCCGCTCGTTCTCATGAAAGTCGCAATGACGCTCGACGGCCGCATCGCACCGCCCCCCGGTCATCACACGGCGCGCGAGCCATACTGGATAACCAGCGAAGCCGCACGTGCCGCAGTCCAGCCGCTGCGCTGGCAGGCCGACGCGGCACTCACCGGTGTCGACACCGTCCTCGCCGATGACCCCATGCTCACCGATCGCAGCGGCCTGCGCCGCCGCCGGCCTCTCCTTCGTGTAGTGCTCGACTCAGCCCTGCGTATGCCGCTCGACTGCAAAATGGTGCGCGGCGTTCAAAACGACGTCGTCGTGTTCACCGTCTCCAAAGACGAAGCCCGCATCGGCGAACTCCGCAAGCGAGGCATACGCGTCGAAGTCCTTCCCGCTGAAGCAGGCCGTGTTCCCTTAGGGAAGTTGCTCAACAAGCTCGGCGAAGAGGGCATCCTCACCCTCCTTACCGAAACCGGCACGCGCCTGAACACAGCTCTGCTGGCCGGCGGAATGGTCGACCGTGTACACCTTTTCGTCGCGCCACAAATCATGGGATCGGACGCCGTTCCCGCTTTCAAAGGAATGCCCGGCGCCATCCGCATGGGCCAGGTTGAAGTGGAACATTACGACAACGACATCGGCCTTCTCTCGCTCTTGCGCAATCCGTGGGAAAAACAGGTGCCGGGAACCGAAAAGTAAGTCAAAGTCGTTGGCAGGTAACCACTTGATCTGTACCGATCGGTCCGTTGTTACAAGGTAGCAACCTCCAGGCTACATTCATCATCCAATTGGGCTTAAGGCCAAAAAGGGATGGCCGATCGGCGTGTGGTTTTTGGGGAGCCATGGTCCAGCAAATCTTCAACTTCATCGGAATTGGAATCTTGTCGGCCGTGCTTTCGGTCGCGGCCATCATCGGTAACGCATTGCGAATCGACAGAGATCCGGCAGTCGATGGGCCTCGCGCGCTGGTGGCTGAATTCTTCGGTCTTTGGGTCGCTTTCGCGAGCCTTGCATGGAGCTTCATGGTGGCTGGAAAAGTGGAGTTCCAATGGATTTTGCGCGGCGTGGCAGCCTGCGCCGCGTTGTTCACATTTGCCCTTGCAGCCTACTTTGCAGGCACACCCGAAGTCCGAGTGCGGTTTGACGAAGAACCGACAGGATTCGACAATCCAATTACCGCGCTGCGACTCGATAATGCCAACGCCAAGTCAATTGATAAGTCCGAAACCCCGCGCCGCGACAGGGCATGGTCCGAACTCGATCCGTTGAAGTAACTTTTTGTCGGATTGCGAGGCAGATTCGACCCTTTCGGAATCGGCGCCTTTGCGCCGGTAAGAATATCTGTGACGCTCTTCGCGCGAAGATAATTCAATCATCAGCGCCTTGAGCACCTATCCGGTCGCGTTCAGCCCACAGCGCTCCATTCGAGTGCTAGTAGATCGCATAGGAGTCAAGGGCCGTCCCATTTGATCTCGGCTCGGTCACTATTGAGGCAGCGTTAGCCGTGACGCCGAATCAGTCCCTCCTGCTCGACATCGGCGCACGGGTTTCCGAAGCCAAGACCCGGCGCGTAGCGATACGGTCGTACTGCGCAGCAACCATCGATCGAGCATATGAGCATGCCTGGGCTGCAATAGGTAAAGCCATCAAGAGAACTGCAAAAGACGAAAGGATAGAGTTGCTTCGGTCATGCCGGTGGTCCGGTGAGGTTACGAGAGAGTTTAGCGCGCAGGATGGCTTTGTTAGAGGACAAGCAGGATAAGATAAACTGGATTTCTTCGCCTCCCAGAAGAGAAGAAATCTGAAACTCATGGCATTTCTTTCCTTGCGGCGCATCACGTCCGGTGGCAGGTTCATTCCTGAGATCGACGGCCTCCGTTTTGTCGCGATTGCCTCAGTAGTCATCTCTCATTTGCAATTTCTGCTGGTTGAGCGATCGGGCATGGCATCTTCGCCGAACTGGCTTTTTCGCGCAGTGGATCACGGGTGGCGCGGAGTCCATCTCTTCTTCGTACTAAGCGGATTCATCCTAGCCCTGCCTTTCGCCGCACATCATCTCACTGGTGGTTCCCAAATCTCGTTGAAGAAGTACTTTGGACGCCGGATCACGCGCCTGGAACCGCCCTATTTCGTCTGCATGGCATTCATGTTCTTCCTATTCTCCTATTCCAGACATGATGGCCAGCCGTGGCAAATCTGGGCGCGACACCTCGCAGCCAGTTTGCTCTATAGCCACAACCTAATCTACGGATCAGCGAGCTTGCTAAATGGAGTGGCATGGTCTCTCGAAGTTGAGATTCAGTTTTATTGCCTCGTGCCGCTTCTGACCTATTTATTTGTAATTCGAAACAAGAATGCCCGGCGATTGCTGATTGTCGCCGCTATTCTTCTTGCTGGTATCAATCAGCATGTTTGGTCAAGCAATCCGCGACTTTACACTTCAATTGCGGGCCAAATTCAATACTTTTTAGCCGGATTCCTCCTGGCCGAGATATATCTTGTCGAGTGGCATCCCAAGAAGGGACAGCATTGGGCTTGGGATCTGATCGCAGTTGTTTGCTTGCCAATAGCTCTCTATGCGGGTGGGACCGTTTTCTACGTGCTGTTTCCGTTTCTGCTTTTGATTCTGTGCAGTGCAGTGTTCAAAAGTGCCGTGCTGAATCGGGTTCTGACGCAGCCTATCGTCACGATCGTGGGAGGAATGTGCTACTCAATCTATCTCTGGCATTTCATATTGATCTCAAACTCGTTAGGAAGAATATCGCCGATCTTTAAGAATGAGAGCTACTACATCTATCTACCTCTTCAGGTAGCCATGATGACGCTCCTGATTGGAGTGTTTTCCACGATATTTTTCGTCGCAATTGAACGGCCGTGCATGCGAAGTGATTGGCCCCTGCGGCTGTGGAATTTGCTGCTAGTCAAGCGTCCTTTGCAATTACAAATGGCGAAGGCCCTCCCTGAAACAGGCCAGCCTGCTGACTACAAGTAAAGGGCTCCGTCCACTTCACACATTAGTGGATGACTCTCCTGAACATGTCAGATTGGCGGTGAGGCAAGTCAGATATCCGTGCCTCTGTCGTTCTGGTCCGGGATTATCCTGATGCTCATCCCCTCGGCCGAGATGAGCGCTGGTACTCAGGATGCGAGGTGGATGAACCCATGAATATTTATTTTCCCAATCTCCGGACTTGTCCCAGCCTGGTTGTCGCCGTTACGGCGTTGCTTCTGACCGGGAAAGCTGCATTCGCGCAGAAGGCGCTTTCGTTTCCCACCGAAGACTATGGCGTGGTGGCGGCCAATCTCTACGGTAGCGGTGAGCACGCGGTTCTGCTTGTTCACGGCGGCCGATTCACCAAGGAGAGCTGGGCAGCGCAGGCGCCAGTTCTCGTTGCTGCAGGTTTTGAGGTCCTCGCCATCGACCTTCGCGGCTACGGCCAGTCGCATGGTCCCGGCGAAGCCGACCCTTCCGATGCTCAACTCGTGCTCGATGTCCTCGCCGCTGTGCGCTACCTGCACAACCATGGCGCGAAAACTGTGTCCATCATTGGCGGCAGCATGGGTGGAGCTGCAGCAGGCGACGCGTCCATTACCTCGCGCCCCGGCGAGATCGATCGCATCGTCATGCTCGGCGCCGCACCGAACCTGCCTGCGGAGAAGCTGAAATCGCCTGCGCTCTTCATTGTCGCCAGAGAAGACACCAGCGGCGATGGCCCTCGGCTTCCGGGCATTCGCGCGCAGTACGAGAAAGCTCCGCAACCGAAGAAGCTGGTCGTGCTGCCCGGTTCGGCGCACGCGCAGTTTCTCTTTCAGACCGGCCAGGGCGCACGCGTGATGAAAGAAATCCTCACTTGGCTTTCTGCCAGATAAGAGCGAGCCCGCTTCCCTCTCGTCCTACTTCACCACAGCGGAGCCACGGGCTGCTCTTGAAACACCGGCTTCGGTCCATTGCTATTTGAAAGATGCAGCAGACTCAGGAACGGCGCGGCCTGCGGGTCGTAGGTGACCGTAATGCTGCCGCCACGGCCTGCCGATCCGTCCATGCCATTTTGGCCGTCGCTGCCGTCCCTTCCATTCGAACCGCTGGGTGATCCCGATCCGCCGATCCCACCGTGGCCGCCACGGCCTCCTCGACCTCCCGAGCCACCTTGACCGCCATCCGCATTCACGCTCAGCGAGCCGCCATTCGGATCGACGAGATAGTAGCGCTTGTGGCCGGCAGCAAAGACTCCAAATTGCACCAGAGCATGTGGTCCGGCTTCGACCGCCATCTGAATCTGCACCGCGGGCGCATCGCCGCCGGGACTGCCATCCTGTCCGTTTGAACCGTCGGTCCCGTTACCGCCGTCGCCGCCGGGCGAAGGATTATCCGGGTCCATGGAGCCAACGCTGCCGGGTGAGCCGTCCTGTCCATCGCTGCCGTTCATGCCGCTGGCGCCGGTACTTCCTGAGAAGTTCGTCTTGAATGCGTAGTCGTAGCGCAAGGGAATATCCAGATCGGCATGAAGATCGGGATGGCTGGGAACCGTGATGCTGACATGCGGCAACTTGCCCGCCGTCGCGCGCGGATCGTGGCGAAGCGAGATAACGCCTTTCTTGTTTACCGTCACAACGCTTGAGGTAACCGCAAGATCGCGCCACATGATTTTCCCGTGTCCCGCGCCTTCAGTCGTCAGGATCTTGCCGTCCGGCTGCACGAACGTCGCGATGAGCGAAGATTTCTGGCCCGGCCCAATACCGGGAGCCTTTTCCTGGCGAACCTCAGCGGCGGTTACTGGAACCTTGCTGAGGTTCACCTTCATTCCGAGTTTCACCTGGACGGCGGCGCATCCGCTGACGAGCAGGGTTGCGGCACACGCGAGCACGACGCTGAGTTTTGTTCGGGAGGAGAACTGTATGGAGGTGCGGAGGAGCGATCTTGCAACGTTCGGGCCCATGACGAACCATCACCTTTCAGGCTGTCTACGACTCAACTGGATGAAACCTGGCTGTCCGTAATGACGCGAAAAGCGGTACACAAGTCGCGGTCTCGCTTCGTTTTTCTCGCGATGGTCTTGAGCCGCTTAGAATGAACCTATGTTCACCGGCATCATCGAGCAGACCGGCACTCTCGTCAGCCTTACCGATCGCGGCGGCGTGCGGCGCATTACCGTGGAAGCTCCGGGCATCGCCAACCGCCTGCGCGAGGGTGACTCGCTCGGCATCTCCGGCGTGTGCCTGACGGCGCTTGACGTTGACCCAACGTACTTCCACGCCGATCTGGCGCAGGAGACGCTGGACCGCACCTCGCTCGGCTCGCTCAAAGCCGGCGCGAAAGTGAATCTCGAACTGCCCACCGCGGCCGGCAGCCCGCTAGGCGGTCACGTTGTTCAGGGACATGTCGACGGCACCGGTGTGATGACTGCGCTCGATCCCGTGATACCGGAGACAAGTCCTCACTTCAATCGCGAAACCACTGACTGGACACTCAAAATCCGCCTTCCCGAAAACCTCCGCCAATGGATGGTGCACAAAGGCTCCGTCGCCATCGAAGGCATCAGCCTTACCATCGCGGAAATCCAAGACGACACAATTTCCATCGCCATTCTTCCGCTCACCTACTGGCGAACAAATCTCCACACACTCAGCGTCGGCGCGCCGGTGAACGTCGAGGCTGATGTCCTGGTGAAACTCGCCTATCAGCAGATGCAATCCACGAAGAAAGCTGATTTCGACTTGACCGAGCAGTGGCTCCTCGCAAATGGATATTGATTCGGCGAAGAAATCGGAGTCTATCAATGAAATCAATAGGAGAGATCGGGCTGAAAATCACTCGAGCGCAGCGCGAGTTCTGCCGCTATTCGGGTGTTTCGGCTGAACTAGAGCAACGAGGAGCCGGAGCTTCCCGTCCGGAGCTTGCGTGGGTGCGCCGCGGGCAATTCAAAGAGCTACCGACTTTGAAAGCGAATTCCAGAAAAGTTATTTCGCCGCCACCTTCGGCGGATCGGTGACGTATTCGTCTCCCGTCCGCGCCAGTATTTGTCCGCGCCGGTCCGTCAGCAACTTGAGCTGCTTTGTCAGTTCGATGAACTCCTGCCTCTGCTCCGCCGTCATTTCCGCGCCGTTCTGTGTAGCCTTTTTCAGTTCATCGAGCCTCGCCTGTATCTTCGGGATTTCGCGATCAATCAGCACCGGATGAATGTCAGGCGTCTTCGCCTTCCCTGCTGCCAGCGCATTGCGATTGTTCTCGCCCCAGACCGGCAGCATCCCCACATGGCCAAGCTCAACGCGGACACCCGCCGGCCCATAGTCATTCCGCACCGCCGAAAATAGCCCGATCATCGAGTCGCGCGGATCTCCATCTTTGTCCGGCATCAGCCCATCGACGTAATTCCGCGACTGGTTGGAAAGAAAATTCCCCAGCGAATAGAAGATGACCGCCATCCGGCCGTCGCTCGTCGTGTAGGTCTCGATCGGCTGGAGCACATGCGGATGATGGCCGACGATCACAGATGCCCCCGCGTCGAGCATCTTGTGCGCCAGATCCACATCTTCAGGGCGCGGCGCTGGAGCGTACTCGATTCCCCAGTGGATAGAAATCACCAGCATGTCACACTGCGCCTTCGCCGCCTTAACCGCCGCCAGCACCTGCGCCTCATCGGCCCCCGGCGCGCCGCCCGATTCCCCCGGATACGGGAAAAAATTCACGTGCGGTTGATCGTCCTTATCCGGATTGCGGTTCCCATTCAGCCACCGCGTCATCCCCAGCCAGCCGACCTTGATCCCGTTGGCCTCAACCACCAGTGGCTGCCAGGTCTGCGCTGCCGTATCGCCAGAGCCCACAAACTGCAACCCGATCTCGCGCAGGTGGTCCCGCGTCTCGGCAAAACCAGGCCATCCCTGGTCCATCACGTGATTGTTCGCAAAGGAGACGATCTTGATTCCGTTGGCCTTCAGCGCCTCAGGCAGCGCGACCGGCGCGTCAAACATGAACGGCTTCGATCCCTTGGAGTGGGCTGGCGCTACCGGTGTTTCCAGATTCACAAACCCGAAGTCCGCACCCTCAAATACGTCGCTGACATCTGCCAACAGCGACCCCCAACCCGCCTCGCCGCCGCCGGCAGCCTCGGCCGCCGCTCGCACCGGATCGTGCGGAATCACGTCTCCGCCAACCGCAAAGCTCGCCCGTGCAAGCTCATGTGGATAGGGCGCTGGAGCAGCCGCCCGCTGCAGGCTCGCCGGGGACCCCGTAAAACAGGCTCCAGCAAGCACCAGGCCCAGCAGGATAATAACGGCCAAGGCAGCGACCTGGGGGCTCAAGCCCAGCAGGTTGCCGGCTCCGCTCCCGTACTCCGGCGGAATGCCTTCGCCCGACTTCATCCATTTCGTTGTGTGGTCCATGGGGGACGGCCTGATCCACCCTCAGCATACCTCGCGGAAAAGACGCCGGTTAATCCCGATTTGAACTTAAGTACCTCAATGGCTGCCATCGATCAATGGGCAGCGATAATCGGCGAGCGCTTCCGCGGAAATCTGCGTCTATCTTATGAGCGAAACTGTTACCCTTGAACAGGAAAGCGAACTGGAAGGCCGGCATCGCCCGGGGCGACAGGCCGGAGACCTGACCTATGGCAGAGTTCGTCATCAAGTTAGCCGATGAGCGTGGTCGCGTGATGGAGCAGGTCCAAACCGCTTCCACGGCCGAAGAGTTGCGTGTGCGCTTCTCCCACGCCGGCTATCACGTCTTCTCCGTGAAGGCACGGTCTGGCCTGGGGGGCATGTCGCGCCGCAAGGTCAAGCTCGAACCATTCCTCATCTTCAACCAGCAGTTTCTTACCCTCATTCGCGCCGGCTTGCCCATCCTCGGCTCTCTCCAGATGCTGACAAAGATCCAAAAGAGCGCATACTTCCGCAGCCAGCTCGAAGACATTGCCAATCGCGTAAAGACGGGTGAATCGCTATCCGCCGCCTTTGAAGCCCAAACCGGCATGCCAGTCATGTACACGACCACCCTGCTCGCCGGCGAACGCTCCGGCAACCTGCAGGAGGTCCTCGACCGCTACGTCGGTTTCCAGCGCGTCTCCCTCACTTTCCGAAAGAAACTCACAGCCTCGCTCATTTACCCCGGCCTCCTGCTTACCATCGTCAGCGGGCTGCTCGTGTTTATGTTCACAGTGGTTATTCCACAGTTTGCGCAGCTTTACGACCAGATGGGGTCGAAGCTACCCGCGCTCACAATCGGGCTTCTAAACTTTGGGAAGTGGACGCAGCACAACATCCTCTGGATTGCGCTGACCGTACTTGGGATAGGCGTGGTCATCTGGCGATTTTCCATTACCGAAAAGGGCCGCGATACGGTGGACGCCATCCGTGTGCGCATGCCCATCTTCGGCAAAATCTGGCTCAAGTACCAGGTTGCCCTTTTCTCGCGCACGCTGTCCACGCTGCTGACTGGCGGCCTGCCGCTAGTTCCCTCGCTTGAGACGGCTGCGCGTTCCATTTCATCGCGGAGAGTTTCAAAGGCCGTCAGCACCGGCATCGTATCGGTGCGCGAGGGCAAAAATCTAGCCGATTCCCTCAGCAACACCGGCGTCTTCCCCGACCTCGCAACAGAAATGATTTCGGTGGGAGAACAAACCGGCGCTCTACCGCAAATGCTTAACTCTGTGGCGGAATTCTTCGAAGAAGATGTAGCAACCGCACTTACTGCCGCACTATCGTTAATTGAGCCCGCCATCCTGATCGTGATGGGCGTGGTTGTGGTCTTTATTCTTATCTCGCTTTACCTTCCGATCTTCTCGCTCGGTTCGGCAGTTGGTGGAGGACAAGGTTAATCCTATATATGGCTGACACGACAATCACGGTGCCAACCGGGCCAGCAGTAACAGGCCTCGACGAGCGTGCCCAGGCTGAAGCCCTGGCAGCGCGCTACCGCGCCGAATTCGTTGACTTAAAGAACTTCAAGATTCAGCACGACCTGTTGCGCACGGTTCCCGTGGAGTTGATGTTCCGCTACAACTTCGTGCCCATCGAACAGCACCAGGATGCGATGGTCATCGCCGTCAGCGATCCCTCGCGCCTCATGGTGCTCGATGAAATTGCCGGCCTGCTTGGCCATCGCATCATCGCGCGGGTCGCCACACTCTCGCAGATCACCGATCTTCTAAAGAAGACCGAGCAGTCTCAGCGCGTACTCGACGAAGCCAGCGAAGGCCTCACCTTTGACGTTCTTACTGGTGAAGACACGCAGTCCGACGAGAACATCTCGATTGAAAAGTTGACCAGCGACGAGGACATCAGCCCCATCATCCGCCTGGTCGACACCACGATCTTCACCGCGCTCGAGCGTCGCGCCTCCGACATTCACATCGAGACTTACGACGATTCGCTCCACGTGAAGTACCGAATCGACGGCGTTCTCCAGGAAGCGATGGCGCCTATCGCCCGCGAGCACCACACGACGATCCTGAGCCGCATCAAAATCATGAGCGAGCTCGACATCGCCGAGCGCCGCGTGCCCCAGGACGGCCGTTTCCGCGTCCGCTACAAGGGCCGCCTCATCGACTTCCGCGTCTCTATCATGCCTACGGTGCATGGCGAAAACGCTGTTCTCCGCGTGCTCGACAAGGAATCGATGAGCGAGAAGTTCCGCCACCTCACGCTTGATGTGGTGGGCTTCGCCGAAGAAGATCTCCGCCGTTTCCGCCGTTACATCCGGGAACCCTACGGCATGGTGCTCGTAACGGGCCCTACCGGCTCGGGCAAAACCACCACTCTCTACGCGGCGCTCAACGAGATCAAGAGCGACGAAGACAAGATCATCACCATCGAAGATCCGGTCGAGTATCAGATCCGCGGCATCACTCAGATTCCAGTTAACGAGAAAAAAGGCCTCACCTTCGCCCGCGGTCTTCGCTCCATCCTGCGCCACGACCCGGACAAGATTCTCGTCGGCGAAATCCGCGACCAGGAGACGGCACAGATCGCTATCAACTCAGCCCTCACCGGCCACCTCGTCTTCACTACCGTCCACGCCAATAATGTTGTCGACGTACTTGGCCGCTTCCTCAACATGGGCGTCGAGGCCTACAACTTCGTCTCCGCGCTCAATTGCATCCTGGCGCAGCGTCTAGTGCGGACTGTCTGCGAACACTGCGTTCGGACAGTCTCCTACCCTGACGAAGTCCTCATTGCCAGCGGTATGAATCCTGCGGAATGGCGCGGTTTCGCTTTCCGCGAGGGCATTGGCTGCATCGAGTGTGGCGGCACAGGGTATCGCGGACGTACCGCAATCCATGAGCTTTTAGACTTGACCGACCCCATTCGGGAGCTGATTCTTGAGAAGAAGCCGACTTCAGAGATTCGCAAACTGGCTCAGCGCGAAGGCATGAGCTTCCTGCGCGAATCCGCCCTCGACCGAGTTCGTCGCGGGTTGACCACGCTCAAGGAGATCAATAAAGTCACCTTCATCGAGGCATCGCGATAGTGAGTTCCATCTTCAGCAGTTCGAATTCGGTTACGCAGAGCGGTGGGCGTCCACCCGCGGCAATTGAGCTAACGCCAGAAGGCGTGCTGGCAGCCTCGCTTCCCAGCAAGAGCGAATCGCCGGTATATGCCTTCGAACCGCTGCGTCCGGGCGTGCTTGTGCCCGGCATCAGCGAGCTGAATATGAGCTCTCCCGAGGCCGTTTCCCTTGCAATTCGCAGCGCCCTCGCCAGTGTCTCGCCGCGAAGCCGTTTCGTCACCGTCATCATCCCGGACACTGCGGTACGCGTCTTCGTTCTCGATTTCGATTCTTTGCCCGCGCGGGCCAGCGAGGCAATTCCCGTTCTGCGTTTCCGTCTCCGCAAAATGGTCCCTTTCGAAGTGGAACATGCCGGCCTCAGCTACCAGGTTCTGTCGCAGAGCAAAACCGAAGCTCGTGTGCTAGTGGCCGTCCTGCCCAGCAATATTCTTGAGGAGTACGAAACCGTTGTGCGCGCTGCCGGCTACGAACCCGGTTCCGTCATGCCCTCGGCGCTCGCTGCTCTCGCCACGCTCGAATCTTCTGAGCCGCTGCTGGCCGCCTGTCTCAGCAAGGTCGCCATCACCACCTCGATCACACGCGGAGACGACCTGCTGCTCTACCGCACTCTGGATCTGCCCGAAGATCCCCAGCAGCGCCTGCTTGAAGTACAGCGCAGCGTTGCCGTCGCGGCAGCTTACTATGAGGACAAGGTCTCAGTTTTGCCCAAGGAACTCTACTTCGCCGGCAATGGAACAGCCTCCGAGTTCGAGCATTGGTTCGGTCCCTCCGAACTGAGGATCCTCGATTTTGCGCCGCGCCCGTCAACCGGAGTCGCGACAAGTTTGTCGAACATGAGCACCGCCGGCCTCACCGGCGCACTAGCAGGAGTCCTCTAGAGTGCGCGTAGCCATCAATCTTGCTTCGCGGCCGTTTGCCGATCTGGCGCCTACGCTGAAGAAATTGCGCGTTGCCATGGGTATCCTGGCCGCGGTCGCGGTTCTCATGGCGTTCGGCCTCCATGCTCTGCACGATAAGGCTGAGGCTGCCCGTGCCCGAGCGCATTCTCTCGACGGAAAGATTGCGCAGATCACGCAGGAGCGCCAGCAATATCAGGCCATGATGCAGCAGCCCGACAACGCCCGCACTCTCCAGCAGGCCGAGAGCCTGAATCAACTCTTCGACGAGAAGTCCTTCTCATGGACGCTGGCAATGGAAGATCTGGAGACTGTTCTGCCTGCCGGCGTGCAGGTGACTACGCTGGAGCCCACGGTCAAAAACGGACAAATTTCCGTGCGTCTCCGCGTTGTAGGCCCGCGCAATCGCGATGTGGAACTGGTGGAGAACCTTGAACACTCCCGCCACTTCCTGCTGCCGCGCATCGTCGGCGAAACTGCCGAGTCCGAGGGCGGCCCGAACCAGCGTTCCGAACCCGTGAGCGCCTCGAATCGCGTCAACTTCGACATGCTGGCCGATTACACTCCCGGCACACCCGAGGAGCGCTCCCTGGCCAGAGAGAAAGCCGCAGTGGAGAAGCTACACGGCAAGAATAATCCTGACGGCACCACGCCTCAATCGGGAACAGCGCCTGCTCGCTCTCCATACACCGGTATGCCGCGACCGCGAGTCCCCGTCCAGCCCTATAGAGGAGTGCCGCGATGAGCCCGAATCCCGCTACAACACGCGAGCGGCTGGCCTCTCCTCTCACCTGGCATTATGTGGGCGTCGCCGTTATGGTTCTCATCGTTGCCGTTCTCGCCATCCGTCTCGGCATGGACTGGTCCGCCACAGACTCAAATTCGACTGATGCCCTGGTCAACAAGCAGATCGAGCTCAAAACCCTCGAAGTGCAAACCGCTCCTCTTCGCGGGCTTGAAGGACGCGTGAAAGATTCGCGGCTTCAGATCCAGGACTTCTACGCCAAGCGCATTCCCGCCAATTATTCGTCGATCCTTACTCGCATAGGCGAGCTGGAAGTGAAGTCTGGTGTTCACCTCTCGCGGGTAGGATACTCGCAGGGCGCAACCACGGGCGATCTGACCGAGATTTCGATGGACGCGGGCATCAGCGGCGAATACCAGCAGATCATGCACTTCGTGAATGACCTCGAACGCGACAAGACCTTTTTTGTCATTCGCGCCATGGCCTTCACCGGCCAGCAGGGCGGACTAGTGAGCTTGCGCCTGCGCCTCACCACCTGGCTGCGCCCCTCCGACGTGCCTGGTTGGTTGCCGCCAACACCCTCGGAGACCCCCGCGACTGCTGCGCCGGCAGCACAGGAGGGTGAGTAGCATGGCCATCCCTCTAGGCATAGAAAACAAGCGTCAGGTCTACATCGTCATTGCGCTAGCATCCGTCATCGTCTGCGCCGGCGGATATGAGCTCTATAGCTCCTTCAGTTCTCCCTCAACTCCCTCCGTGCCCGTCCCCGCACGCTCCACAACGGCGGCACGGAACGGCACCGCCGCCACTCAGCGGGCATCAAGCGCTGCTGGACCGCAGGCCCAGCACGTGGCAAGCAACAACATTGATCCGACTCTGCATTTCGAGAAGCTGGCCCAGAGCGAAGATGTCGTCTATGCCGGAACCGGGCGCAATATATTCTCTGCCGATTCCGCCCCGGTACATATTGAAACTCCAGTGAAGAGCGCGCGAAATACGATGCCCACGGTTACGGTTCCGACCGGACCGCCGGCGCCGCCTGCGATCGACCTGAAATACTTCGGCTACTCGCAAAGTCGCGATAAATCCATGCAGGCGTTCCTCGTTCGTGGCGAGGACATATTCCTCGCGAAGCCTGGAGATGTCGTCGATCACCGCTACAAGGTGGTTTCCATCATGCCGGGTTCCGTGCAGATCACCGACCTCGGCTATAACAACACTCAGACCTTGCCGCTGTCCGCAAATTAGGAACGAGCTAGATTCTGAAAGGGCACACTTCAACCGTGCCGATCCTGGAAGACCCGCTCTGTCATCTGAGCGGGGCAGCTTGGGGCCCCAAGAGGAAAGTCTGCGGGCGAAGCGAAAGATCTACTTTTCCCGGAGCCCAGCGTGACGGGTCCGATTGGACGCAACAGAAAAACCGAGGGAATACCTACCAATCTCGCTATGAAACAGCCTTTCAAAAATCGCCGCCCCCGTCCTTCCGAAGAAGGCTACATGCTCGTCGTCGTCATCTTCATGATGGCGATTCTTATCCTGTCGCTCTCGATCGCCTTACCGCGCGTGCGCGAAAGCATCCAGCGCGATCGCGAAGTGGAGACCATGCGGCGCGGCAAGCAGTACGTTCGCGCCATTCAACTCTATTACCGCAAGTTCAACGCCTATCCGCCTAACGTCGACGCGCTGGTCAAGACCAACAACATCCGCTTCCTCCGCAAAAAGTACATCGATCCGACTACCGGCAAGGATGAGTGGAAGGCGATCATGTACTGCCAGAACAAGACGCCGCAGGCTATGGGTTTCTTCGGCCAACCACTCGCTGGTGCGGGCTGCGGGGCCTCGGGCGGCATCGGCCCGGCGGGAGGAAACACCGGTCTCAACGGTTCGGCCTCCGGTACAGGGGGCGCGAGCACCTCTACGGGCGGCGGGCTGTTCAACAGCAGCCCCAGCACTCCGACCGACTCGGGCGCAAGCGGATCCCAAAGCGTGGCTGGCGGCACCGACACCGCCGGAAACCCGGCCGCCAGCTCGGGAACCAACGGCACAAGCGGGACCACTACAAGCGGCTCCGCCTTCGGTTCATCCAACAACCCTACAGGCAACGGTCAGAGCTTTGGCGGCGGCGGCATTATTGGCGTCTCTCCGCAAAGCCCGAAACAGTCGATCCTCGTTTACAAGAAGAAGAACCACTATAACGAGTGGGAGTTCCTCTACAGCCCCCAGATGGATCAGCCGACCATAGCCGGCGGGAATACGGGCCTCGGAGGGCAGCCGGCCAGCGGCACCACGACACCCGTAGGGAGCACAGGCACCACCACACCGATCACTCCCACGACGCCAACGTCCCCGCAGCAATAGGTTTCTCTGTTCCGCAAACGTAAGAAAGCCCGTCCAATCCGGACGGGCTTTTTCATGAGGCTGAGTGCAGCGCTAAACGCTGAACGAAGATCCGCAACCGCAGGTCGATTTCACCTGGGGATTTTCAAACTTGAAGCCGGCGGCCTCCAGCGTCTCGACATAATCGACGATACAGCCGTTCAGATACATGAGCGAGGTCGCATCGACATAAACACTCAGGTCATCAAACTTGAAAACCTTGTCCATCATCCCGGACTGGTTTTCAAAGGCCATCGAATATTGGAAGCCCGAGCATCCGCCACCTACAACTCCTATGCGCAAACCGGCAGGAAGGGGATCCTGGGTCGCCATAATTTCGCGGACCTTGGCAATAGCCTGAGGGGTCAGGATAAGCGGTGCCTTCTTTTCGGTTTCCTGCGTGGTGGTTGCGGGTGCTGTGGTCGCGGTTGCCATGGTTTCTCCCAGTCCTCTCGAGGTCTTCCTTAAATGGTACTGTACTTCCCCACGGGCGTCGACACAAGGCCCATACGCCCGTTCCTCCCATTGGATGCTACCGGGCGCCCAAAAGTCGCGACGATCTAAACGTCCCTTCCGCTCCTAATCGCCCTATTCTCAATGAATTCTGTGCCCCAAGCCTTTATCTTGCCCTTCCAATGAGGCTGTGACCCGTGTCACGGGGTGTCGATATCATTCCGGGCTATGATTTCAGCCGTACAACCCCCGGATCGAGGCAGGCAGTCCAATCGGGATCTTGCCGATAGCTGGGTGGAAAAACTCGCTGGAGGTATGTTTATGTCTTTTGTTCCGATTATGTGGTCCGTCTGGGGACTCACGGTCCTGGCGATGGCGATTATGTTCTTGTATCGATCCAGGCTCACAAAGGACGAGGCAGATCAAATCTTCCTCGATGATTCTTTTAGCCGTGAGCAAACCGCTCAGCAAGCAATCATAGCCAAAGTCAAAAAGGTTCAACCTTTGATCAAGGTCTCTGAAATTATCGCCGGAGTTGCGACTCTATTCGTCATCGGCTACTACGTCAACGACATCATCAACCAGTTCAAATAAAGTGTAATTGCCCCTCTCCCTTCAAGACAAACAAACGGCAGCCAACGGGCTGCCGTTTGTTTGTCTTGACACTTCCCTGCTTCACTCCACTTCTTGCTTCGCACGATATCCGTCGCGCGCAATAATCTCGTACTTCAAAGGTTTGTGCTTCTCGTCCTGGAAGCGCAGCGGCTTTCCCTCATCGTCCACTAATTCCACGCGCAGCTTGCGGTAAGTACCGTCCTGCTTGGTATCGGTAGGATGGTAAACCAGCTCGTACTTTGACCGGATGGCCTTGTTGATATCGGAAAAAATGTCCGGCATCTCGGCTACAAACCTCGGCTCGAACCACATTCCGCCAGTCATCTTGGCGAAGGTCTTCATCTCATTATCGGCCTGCAGATAATCGATATCGCGCATCTGCTGCCCCATTCCCGGTCCGCCTTCTGTCATGACTCGCAATGCGCCGCCCGTCGAAATCGCGAAGATCGTTATATCCGGCGTCGTCTTCACCTTCTGGTAAATCTTGTCGAGCGTGATCTTCGAGAAAGTATCGCGCCCCGACGCAATCAGGATGATGTACTTGTGCCCCTCGATGCGGCTCAAGCGATCCTCCGCCTCGTAGAGCGCGTCAAAAAGGTTCCGTTCGTTGAATCCTGGAACCACCAGCGACTGAATCGCATTCAGAAGTTGCCGCTTGTCCTGCGTAAAATCCAGCCAGATCGTTGTGCGCATGTCAAAGGTCATCAGCGCAACGTAATCCTGCGGCCGCAACTGCTGCGCAAATGACCACGCCGCATTACGCATGTCATAAAGAAAGCTGTAGGTGACGTTGCTGTTTGCAAACTCGCACAACAAAAGTGCCGTAATCGGCGCTTCAACGCGCTTGAAACCGGTGATCTTCTGTTCCACGCCGTTCTCATATACCTTGAAATTCGCAGGTTTCAAGCCAGGAACAAACTGGCCTGTTTTCTCCAGAAGAACTCCCACATCCACCGTCACTTCCGGAACTTCAATCTTGAGCGAATAATCCGCCGCCCCTTCCGGATTCTTGAACTTCGGTTGAGCCGGAGCGGGCGGCGGCGCCTCCTCGGGGGCGTCCTTCTTCTTTGGAAGTGCGATTGCTCCGTTGTCTCCCCCGGGGCCACCGGCATCGGGCGAGGTCTGATCGGGTGCCTGGGCCGGTGGAGACTGTTGCGGCTGCGCCGGGGGCGAACTCTGCGCCCGGGCTGCTGGCGTGAGCGCCAAAGCAGCCAGAAGGAGAAAAGAAGCAAAACGGCAACAGCGAAAAGCGTACGGGCGAATCGTTGGCATGAGGGCCTCTGTGTTCACAGCATAGGGATTGCCCAAAGGAAACGGCAAGTGAAGCAACGCGATCGCGAATACAGCCTTCAGCTTTGGGCGTCAAAACCTTTGCGTATGGCACACGGAATTAGAACGCAATCTCCCGCTGCAATGCAGCGCAGGTTTAATCTTATAGACGTGAATCCCTGCCTTAAGGCAATCGCGGCTCCAATCCGAACCCTGGCCAGAGGGCTCGCTAGCTCCTTGCTGGCCACCTTCCTCGCGGCGTCCCTTTCGGCACAAACCACCACTCCGCCCTCTGGACCCCCGCCCTCTGGTGGCGGCTTCTTCCCCCTCAGCCAGGTTCATCGCGGCCTGATGGCCACAGCCTGGACGGTCTTTACAGGTACCAAGCCGGAGCCCATGCAGGTTGAAATCCTTGGCGTACTGCGCGGCGCACGCGGTCCCGGGCAGGATATGATCCTCGCCCGGCTCCACGGCGCCAAACCTGAGTACACAGGCGTTGTAGCGGGCATGAGCGGCAGCCCGGTCTACGTCGGCAATCAGCTCCTCGGCTCCCTTTCTTACCGCATCGGTCAGTTTGCCAAAGAACCCATCGCCGGCATCACTCCCATCGCCCAAATGCTCGAAGTCAAAGACATGCCTGTCAACACCCAATGGGCTTCGGCATCGATCCCCAACGCCCAGACGGAAAGCGGCAATCCCCTTTCATCGGATGGAATGACATTTCAGGCCATGGAGACGCCCCTCGTCATGAGCGGATTTCGCCCTGAGGCCATCCGCCTCTGGCAGAAAGAGATGGCTGGCACCGGCCTCGACATCATCGCTGCAGGGGGCGGCAGCGGCTCATCGAAATCCGACGCGGCTGGCTCTTTCGGGGCCATGTCGTCCTCCGCCATTGCCAGCATCGAGCCCGGCTCCGCCGTCAGTGCCCAGCTCGTCCGAGGCGATCTTGAGATCTCCGCCACCTGCACCGTCACGTACGTCGATCCAACGCAGCTCCTCGCTTGCGGCCACCCCATTCTTCAGGCCGGCACCGTTTCCTTACCCATGACCACCGCCGAAGTCGTCGAAACGCTTGCCTCGCCGTTGAATGCATTCAAAATTATCAACACCGGCGACCCCATCGGTACATTCACCGAAGATCGCGACTCTGCCATTCGCGGAGTGCTGGCAGTCAAGCCGCACATGATTCCTGTGCACATCACTGTGCATGGCGAGGGAGCAGACCGAAAATTGAACATCGAAGTCGTCGACCTGCCTTCCCTCACTCCGCAGGCCGTCCTCGTATCGCTCTACGACGCGCTGCTCGAAAACAACCAGAGCAGCCTTGAAACCAGCTACCACGTTACCGGCAGCGTCAACATCGAAGGCTATCCACCATCGCCGCTTGATCTATGGGCTCCGGCCGGCGATCAGGGATCGGCACAGTTATCGGCAGCCGTACAGGCTGACCAAAGCTTCGCCCTGCTCTACGCGAACGGGGCGCGACAAGGCGCCATCAAAGCCATCGATCTCGATGTGGATTCCATTCCGCGCCGCGCGCAAGTGGAACTTGAAACCGCGCGCATCGACTCCAGCAATATCGTCCATGCCGGCGACTCTGTTCTCGTTGAGGCCACGGTGCGTCCGTGGCAGCAACCCGCACGGAACATTCGCATCCCCATCAAGCTGCCGCCAGCAATTCCGGCAGGCCCGGTTCGCCTTCTCGTCTCCGATGCCGGAACCCTCGATCACGCTTTGAATCAGCCCCGCATCTCCAATCGCAATATGGATCTCGAAACCGTGCTTGCCCAGGCTCAAAGTCAGCATCCCGCAGATCGCATCTTCGTAAGCCTTCTTCTGCCCGATGCACAGGCTGGCGTCAACGGACAGACTCTTTCCACGTTGCCGCTCTCCGTCGCCAACGCTCTCGAACCTCTGCGCACCGCCAAAGATGTAACGCTCAATGGAGAGTCGGCCGTCGTAGCAGGTGAGGCGCCAGCTGGCGGCGTGCTCAGCGGATTTCAGATCCTCAATCTGCACATCGAGCCCGGCGGCGGTTTAGACTAAACTTAACCTGAACCGCTTAAGTAAATCTGTCGCATTCGTACGGCCCAGGAATATGGCCCCTTTTTTGCGACCCCAGCGAGGACTGCGGAACGATCATGGCCCTAATTCAAGGACTAGCAGCTCACGCAGCGGGCGCCGAACTTTTGCCTTTTCGCTATGACCCCGGAGAACTGGGCTTGCAGGAAGTCGAAATCGGCATCACCCACTGCGGAATTTGTCATAGTGACCTCCACCTCATTTCTAACGATTGGGGCATTAGCCAGTATCCCTTCATCCCCGGGCACGAAATCATCGGCACCATCACCGCGGTTGGCTCCCAGGTGCGTTCGCTCAAAGCAGGCCAGCGCGTCGGTCTCGGCTGGCAATCCAACTCGTGCGGCGAATGCGAGTGGTGCAGTCGCGGCCTCGAAAATCTGTGCGCTTCGCTCGAAGCCACCTGTGTCCATCGCAACGGCGGATACGCTGACAAGGTCCGCGCCAACGCCCGCTTTGTCGTGCGCATTCCTGATGCACTTCCGAGCGAACAGGCAGCTCCCCTGCTCTGCGGCGGCATCACGGTCTATAGCCCATTTCGGAATCACGGCATCAATCCGTCGTCACGCGTAGGCGTTGTTGGAATCGGCGGCCTCGGACACATCGCAATTCAATTCGCACGCGTCTTCGGTGCAGAAGTCACTGCATTTTCCACTTCAACCGGCAAAGAAGAAGAAGCTCGTGCACTGGGCGCCCATCACTTCGTGCATTCGCGCGAATCGAAGTCGATGAAAGAAGTGACCGGCTCACTCGACTTCATCTTGAATACCGCCAACGCCGACCAGGATTGGAATGTCTACATCCAGGCCCTCCGCCCAACCGGCACATTGTGCTTTGTCGGAGTGCCTCCTTCGCCCGTGTCGTTGCAGGCATTCCCACTCATCTCCGGCATTCGCACAATGACCGGCAGCCCCATCGGCAGTCCGCAAAGAATGCGGGAAATGCTTGATGTCGCCGCGCGGCACGGAGTGAAGGCAACAACAGAGGCCTTCGCCATGGCCAAGGCAAATGAGGCTATCGAGAAGGTCAAAAAGAATAAGGTGCGCTACAGGGCAGTGCTGGCCAACTAAATCAAACGGGCGCCTCCGGTCGGCGCCCATTTGATTTCCAGCTGGATATTACACGAGCGTGCTTGGTCTCTATCTTGCTTCGACTGCAACTCGCTTGCGCGGTTTGAGCCCCTCTGAGACCCTCGCCAGAAGATCTTGCGGGTGCAGGGGCTTGTTGAGAAGCGTGAAATGATGACCATCTGCGCGTGCACTTGCGAGCAGATCTGCCGTCGATGCCTGCCCGGAGAAAAGGATGATCTTGCAATCCGGGAAAATGCGCCGCACCGTAATTGCGAGTTCGATACCCGTCATACCCGGCAGAACCACGTCAGTGATCAGCATCTCGGGCGGCATCAGCAGCGCAGTTTCCAGCGCGCTGTCTGCATCATATTCAGCCACTCCCGCGTAACCACTTCGCGTCAAAATCTCTGCCAGCGTATCGGCAATCACGCTCTCGTCATCCACGACCAGGACGACAGGCCGGTGACCTTCGGCTTTACTGTCCTCAATGTGCGCCGGCACTTCGTTGAGCGGAACGGTGGGGAAATTCTTGTTCTTGCTCACTTGTTTTCACCTCTGAAATACCCTAGCAGCATTTGTTCTGTACGGGGTATCTCTTTGAGATTACGCTTTAAATGCTTACAATATCGAGACTTATAGGACATCCCTACACTAACCATAGGCGTTCTGCGACATACGAATTTCTTCCCTATGATTTCGCCTTAAATCTTGACTCTTAGTACCGGCTCAGTATTAGGATAGCTTTACGGTGATTTAGTCATAGGTTAAGCGCACGTCTCCAGAACGGCGAAGAGAAACAATCCGCGAGGAACCTGCATGTCCACGAACCCGAATTCCGATACCCCTCCAATGAAGTACCAGTCGATTAAGCAAATCGACGTACCAAAAGGAAGAGACGGCAAGCATAAGCAGATTGTCGCTCAACTACTCAGCGACATCGAGCAGTTGGAAGTCGATCGTGCACTCAAGATCCCGCTCGAGGCATTGCCCGATAGCAAAGAGAACATCCGCTCGGCCCTGAATCGCGCTACCCGGCAAAGAGGCATCGAGGTCGCGACTTCGAGCGACACTGAGTTCCTCTACATCTGGAGAACATCAGACACAGCTTCCTGACGCACTCCCGCGAGACCTGGTGACGGCTGCGCAAAACACAAATTCCGTCCGCATCGACAAATGGCTTTGGGCCGCGCGCTTCTTCAAGACTCGCGCCCTCGCCTCCAAGGCCTGCGATCTTGGCCGCATTCATTCCAACGAAATCGAAGCCAAGCCGGCGCGAGATGTACGTGCAGGCGACATGCTCCGCATCAAAAACGAGGGCGGCGAATTTCACATCGAAGTCCTGCAACTCAGCGAAATTCGCGGCCCTGCCGCTGTTGCGCAAACTCTCTATCGCGAAACTGAAGCCAGCAAAGAACAGCGTCAGCGCGAGGCCGCCGAGCGAAAAGCCATGCAACAGTATGCTCCGCTGCCCGAGCGCCGACCCTCCAAACGCGACCGCCGCCGCATAATTCAATTCCGTACCAGCCGATAAATCACCGCAGCTGTCCTGATGCTTTCGTATCAAACAAGCCCGCTCCAGACATTTCAGACAATCGTTGAGCGATGAAGGCGAAACTGAGGCAGTCGAAGACTCTGCGGTTGCGCTCGATTCGATCAAGGAAGGGTTCGCCGCTTGAGCTCTCGAGGAGTTCAAAAAAGCGAAGAACTCTCCGCCCTCGCATCCCGTCCACTTTCAGGTCCCCCGGTATGACCAGTACAATCGAGAAGTTCCACGCCGCGATATGCTGGACCAGCGAGCCAATTCGCTTCAGCGACCGGTGTTACAACGGGAGAAATGCATTGCCAACCATCCGAACGCAGCTATGGCAAAGTCCAAAGTTCACAATCGATCGCATTGAAGATGAAGAGAGAGGCGTATTAATCTTCAAGTTTTCCGGAGGCTTCGCGGCCAACGATATGTACTCCGTGCTCAAACCCCTCGCTGTCGTCAACATCTTTGAATTCGAACCGGCACCGGGTAAAGAGCGGCCGACACTCAATATCTTCGATATAACGGAGGTTCCCAGCCTGGATTCTTCTGGTCTGGGTCTGATCATCAGCCATTTCATTCGCTCCCGTGCCCGGGGTGTCCGGGTCATTGCCGTTGGTGTTCGCCCGAACGTCCTGCAGCTTTTCAAATTCACAAAAGTCGATGCTCTTATACCAATGGCGGCTTCGATTGAGGAAGCCATCGCCGCTCCAAGGTCCTGAAAGACAGGCACTCCATCCAACTACCCGCGCGATAACCCTAAATTCCCCGCACGAGATTCTATTCTGAAATCCGCGTCAGATACCTCCGGGGCGTTTCCCCTCATCGCATCCGATCCGATCCCCCTTCCACGCCTCTCTCGCGGCCTTTACAATTTAATGGAGATGTCCACCATCCACACCGAACTCTGGAAGAGCGCCACGTTCACCATTGAACGAATTGAAGGTCGGGCGCCCCTTGCCCTGATTTACCGCGTGATCGGGCCATTTAACGCACGAGATATGTACGGATCCATGAAGCAGGTCGCCCTCGGAAACATCTTTGAGTTCAAACCACCCAGCGGCGTAGAGACGCCCACGTTGCACATTTTCGACATCTCCAAAGTCCCGCAGATGGACTCCTCTGCCCTGGGAACGATCGTCAGCCACTTCATCAGTTGCCGCAATAAGGGAATACGAGTCATCGCCGTCGGACCGAATCCGAATGTCGTTCAACTTTTCAAGTTCACCAAGGTCGATACTCTCATTCCCACCGCAGCCACAATCGATGAAGCGCTCGGCTCGTGATGCCTGAAGGCCGGTCCGATCCTCATCTCAGTTTGCGGGGCGAGATCGATATCGCGGAGAACAGAAAGTTGCTGGCGGCTGAGATGACTCCTGATCCCGTGCAATACCTCATCCGCTTCGATGACCTGTGTCCGACCATGCTGAGCGCACAATGCGAGCGCTTTCTTTCGATCGTCGCACGCTGCGGAGTGAAGCCGATCCTTGCCGTCATCCCGTTGAGCCAGGATCCGGAATTGAAGCTACAGGACGCCGCTCCTGACTTTTGGGATCGAATGCGATCCTTGGAAGCTGCCGGAGCGACCATAGCCATGCATGGCTATCGGCACCTTTGCACCAGCCATGGCAAGCCTCTCCTCAGGCTGCATGAGGAAACTGAATTCGCGGGCGTCGAAGAAGCCCAGCAGCGGAAATGGATCCGTACCGGCCTCGAAATCCTTCGCGGAAACGGCCTGAACCCACGCCTTTTCGTTGCTCCTCGACACGGATTTGATCGCCAGACGCTCCGTGCACTTGCTAGCGAGGGTCTCGGAATTTTATCCGATGGCTTCGCCCGGCGCGCTTTCATGCGCCACGATATCCTATGGATTCCGCAACAGCTTTGGGAACCGGCCAGGAAGGAATCCGGACTCTGGACTATTTGTATTCATACCAACACGGCGCCTTCCGCTCTCGAATACAAGCTGGAAGAATTCCTTGAAGAACATGCTCATCGATTCACCAATTTCGACCGGGTTATATCGGGAAACGATCGCAGCCCACTCCGCTGGAGCGAGCGGGTGGAAGAATCCCTGGCAAGACTGCGCGCGAGAGTCTCTGCCAGAAAATCTCACCAGCTACGTCCCGCCTGAGCCAGGAACGGTGCAATCAGCCACTCCGGTCCAGCTCTTGCTAGAATTGCGCGTTCGCCGCCTCGAATCGTTGAGTTCAAGGCGCGCCAGCCTTTAGCGGGAGGCAGGCAAGGGCTTAGGGGTTTAAACTTGCAGGCAAATGCGCGTCTTCGGCATCGATTGTGGAACTGAGATTACCGGGTTCGGCGTAGTGGATTCGGATGATTCCGGTCGATTGTCCCGTCTTGTCTGCCAAACTTCTGGCGCCATCCGCCTCGGAAAAACACTGTCTGCCTCCCAGAGGCTTGCCGAAGTGCACCGCATCCTTTCAGCAGAACTGCAACGGTGGCAGCCGGAAGTCGTTGCCATTGAAGAGGTTTTTTACTCCGTTAACGCCAAATCGGCGCTCAAACTCGGACAGGTGCGGGGTGTCGCTTTGCTGGCCGCGGCGCAATGCGGCTTGCCGGTGGCAGAATACGCACCGCTCAGTATAAAGTCGTCAGTTGTGGGCTACGGGCTGGCGAAAAAAGAACAAGTACAGTTCATGGTTGCACGGCTTCTAAGCTTGTCTGCGCTACCTGAACCGGCGGACGCTGCCGATGCGCTGGCAATAGCCATTTGCCACCTGCATACTGCCCAGACAATCGCTCTCCAGGGGGGTCCGCGGTGAGAATCGGGTGGCTCGCTCTGATGGCGCTGCTGTTTGCACTTCCTGCGCGGGCAGATTCCGGGGCCGTGGTACGGGTTGATTTCTCCAATCCCGGCCTCTACCCCGCGAATTGGACCTTGGTGCTTCACCCCGACGGCACCGGCCACTTCCACGCTGACGGTGGCAACAAGCCTGGCGACGAAAGTGGAACCATCTTTCCCGCAACTGTGGACCGCGATGTAACTCTGAGCAGCGACTTTACCAATCACGTCTTCCAAGCTGTCCACGACAACCGCATTCTGAGCGGAAAATGCGAAAGCCACCAGAAAGTCGCATTTCAGGGAACGAAGAAGATCAGTTACAGTGGTCCCGATGGGGAGGGTGGCTGCGAGTTCAACTACTCCTCCACCAAGCAGATTCAGGATCTGGGAGAGTCCCTCGTAGCGGTAGGATCGACCCTGATCGAGGGAGCACGACTTCAATTGCTGTTGCAGCACGATCCGCTCGGCCTCGATAAAGCCATGCAGTTCGTTGTGGAGGCTTCAGATGATGGGCGCCTGCAGCAGATTTGCGCAATTCGAGACATCCTGGAGCGCCTCAAAGACGATCCCCACGTGATGGAGCGAGTTAGAAAGAAGGCCAAGATCTTGCTGGCGTGCTCCGGCGGTTGAACCAATTGCAATTAGACACTCCTAGGCGCGACTTTTCGTGTGTTTCCAGTGTCTGAACAGGTGTGGGCTTCTCGCGATGCGAATCTTCCATCGGAGGCGAAGGAGAAAGGGTTGGGGGCTCGATGAAGAACTTAGACAAGGTTTGGTTCATGCCAGCCGCTGGCTGTCTGGGGCTGGCTTTGTTGACGGTCACTGCTACTCTCAGCGCGCAGCAGCCCGATCCGAATGTGCGCGCCGCCCGACTGAGCTTTGTGGAGGGTGACGTACAGCTTTCCCAAGGCAACCAGATCATCGCTAACCCGGCGTTGGCTAATACTCCCGTGTTCGAGGGAACCCAGATCACGGCCAAAGAGGATGGCAAGGCTGAGCTGCAGTTTGATGACGGCAGTGTCGTCCGAATCTCGCCGAACAGTTCTCTGAAGATCGCGGCGCTCCGCCAGGATGGAGGAGCCAGCAAAGCGGAATTACTGCTTGAGAGTGGATTGGCTTACTTTGAGTTGCAAGGGGATACTTCCGCAAGCCGGATGGTCGTCCGCTTTGGCGAAAGCACCGCAACCGCCAGCGGATTTACAGTTTTGCGCGTCAGTCTCGACAACCTTCCCGGTGAACTCGCTGTTTTCTCAGGCAACGTTCACCTTCAGCGCGGAAATACCCTTTCCCTCGACCTGCATGGCGGCGAGAGCCTCGCCCTCAATGCAACCGACCCGAATCTTTACAATCTCGCTGAAACTATTGAACCGGACTCCTGGGATGCGTGGAATGCTGATCGCGATCAGGAATTGACATCGCAAGGTGCGGCGAGGACCGCGGCGAGCGGCAGCGCCCCTAACAGCAACAATCCAGCCTGGGGCGATCTCGATGCGAATGGCAACTGGTACAACGTTCCCGGACAGGGCTACGTATGGTCTCCCGCGGAAGCAGCCTCAGGAAACTGGGATCCCTACGGTTGTGGCAGTTGGGTGTCGACCCCGCAGTTCGGCTACATCTGGGTTTCCTGCGAGCAATGGGGCTATCTGCCCTACACCAGCGGCTACTGGAATTATTACGACGACTTCGGCTGGGGTTGGACGCCCGGGTATGGTTATCCCTGGTGGGTCACGGGCGGCTGGGGTTGGAACATCGGCACTCGGCCAGTACGTTATCAGCCACCACATCGCCCGCACGGGGGGCCCGTCCATCCGCCCAATGAGCCGATCCGTCGCGGTGGCTTCTATCAGCCCAACCCGGTCATTGCTGTCAATCGCATTCCCAGTTCTCCAATCGCGAATCCCGCGCATGTGGTTGGAAGGCCTATCACCATCGCTGGAAGCACCATTGAACCACTTAAACCGTTGTCACCTCGACCCACTTACAATCCGTCCGCTGCTTCCGGGTTCAGATCCAATCAGGGCTATGGCAATCCTGGAAACGCGTACGGAAGATCCACATACGTTCCCTGGGCGAACTCGGGAACAAACCACGCTGGCACCTGGTACGCGCCGGCCGCTCCGGGTGGAGGCTATCACACCCCTGCGCCAAGCCGCGGATACTCCTACTCAGGGGGCAGCGCCTCAAGCCACGTGTCGAGTGGCGGAGGAGGCCATGTCAGCAGCGGTGGGGGAGGTGGCGGCCATGTTGGTGGCGGCGGTGCTGCGCCGGCAGCCGGAGGCCATCACTAACTTCAATCGACCTCAGACAATTGTGGGAGCCACTTCGTTCGCCGGAGTGGCTCCTTCTGCTTTCAGAACCTTCCATAAAGCGGCAAGCGACTCGATCGAGACAGACTCGGCCCGGGCTTTTGAATCGATGCCGGCATTGGAGAGTGCCTGAAGAGCAATCGCAGAGTCGAGACCCGCCGCGCGCAGATTGTTGGCCAGCGTCTTGCGCTTCAACGCAAATACCTGCCGCAGAAAATTCAGGAATGGCTCGCGATCCACTTCAAGTGCCTTGAATCGCGGAGCAAATCGCCATCGAAAGACAGTCGAATGCACCTCCGGCGGAGGTGTGAACGCGCTTGGCAGCAATGTGAACAGCTGCTCTACGGGACCATGCAGCTGGACTGTCACCGAAAGAAGCCCAAAGGCGCGTGATCCAGGCTGCGCCGTGACACGATCCGCTACTTCGCTTTGTACCATCAGAACAGCGCGATCCAGCGCCTCCGCACTCTCGGCGAGCTTCGACAAAATGGGAGATGTAATGTAGTACGGCAGGTTCCCGGCAACAAGGAGTTTCTGTCCGGCCAAAGCGGATGCCGCGACAAAATCGAAGGAGAGCACGTCGACAGTTTCAATCTCTACATTCGACGTGGCGGGGTTTGTTCCCTGCTCCGCTGCACCGCGGGAAAGCTCACTTGAAAGCCGAGCCGCCAGTTCATGGTCAAGCTCAAGTCCCAGCACCCTTCCGGCTCGCTCCGCCAACTCCCGCGTAATCGCGCCCATCCCCGGACCGATCTCCACCACGGTGCGGTCACTGCAATCGCCCAAGGCGGCAACGATGCGGCGAATTGCCTGCTGATCCCTGAGGAAATTCTGACCGAGCCTGGATTTAGATGGCACGAATTGATGTTAGCCGACAAGGCTGCGGGAGCTGCGAAAGTGGCGCGGACCTCAGAGCCGTACGGACCTACGCCGGCACTTCATCTCCCTCGCCAGGTGCGAGGAAAAGGTTCTCTTCGAGGCCGTGCTGGCGCGTATAGAGGTCGAAGTATCGACCCCCCATCGCAAACAACTCTGCGTGGTTGCCGCGTTCCACGATTCTTCCCTGCTCAACCACCAGAATTTGATCTGCGCGCCGGATCGTTGATAACCGGTGCGCGATCACAAATGTCGTCCGGCCAACCATCAGCTGATTCAGCCCAGCCTGAATCATCGCCTCCGATTCAGAGTCCAGAGAGCTAGTGGCCTCGTCCAGAATCAGAATGCGGGGCTGGGCCAGGAGCGCACGCGCAATAGAAAGGCGCTGCCGCTGGCCGCCTGAGAGCTTCACGCCGCGTTCCCCCACAATTGTGTCGTATGCGTCTGGAAAACGCTCAGCAAACTCGTCAACCCGCGCAGTTCGGCAAGCAAACAGGAACTGTTCCTCGGTCGCATCGGGCCGGGAAAACATCACGTTCTCGCGAATTGTTCCATCGAAGAGAAACGAATCCTGCAGCACGACTCCCAATTGCGACCGGTATGTGTTCAGGTCCGCAGTGGCCAAGTCGATCCCATCCACCAGCACCCGCCCGCTTGTTGGAGTATGGAACGCGCAAATCAGGCTGATGACAGTCGACTTGCCCGACCCCGACGAACCCACCAGCGCCGTCACCGTTCCCTGCTCGGCCTCGAAGTTGATGCCGTGCAGCACCGGCTTGTCCGTCTCGTAAGCAAACTCCACATTGTCGAAGCGAACGTTGCCTTTGATGGGCGGCATTTTCAGCTTGCGTTTAGGATCCTGATTCTCTTCAAGCTCGGCCATGATCTCGCGGGTTCTATCCAGTCCTGCGAAAGCTTCGGTGAGCTGTGTGCCGATGTTTACTATCTGAAAAATGGGCATCACCATGATGGCCAGAAACATGTTGTAACTGAAGTAGTCTCCAACCGTCCATGTGTGATTCAAGACCGCGTGGCCGCCTAGCCACATGACCAGCGCTGAGACCATCCCCAGCACTGTTGTGGATGCTGATCCGAGCACGCTGGTCAGAGTCAGTGACTTCATCACGTTGGTGAGCAGGCGCTCTACACCAATCCCAAAGACGCTGGCCTCGCGCTCTTCGGCGTGGTAGCCCTTGATTACCCGAACCCCACCGAGTGATTCGGTCAATCGGCCCGTCACTTCCGCATTGATCTTCGCTCTTTCTCGGAAGATGGGCCGGATCTTCTTGAACGCGTATTGGAGAACGAAGACAAACAAGCCAACGACGGCAAACACCGTGAGTGTAACAAGGGCGCTCCGATGTAAGAGATACACGAATGCTAAAACCGCGGTGAGCAATCCGCCCACGAATTCCACGAGCCCTGTGCCCACCAGGTTTCGCACGCCTTCTACATCAGACATGATGCGCGCGACCAGAGTTCCCGTGCGATTCTCGTCGTAATAAGCCACCGACAAAAGGCCCACGTGCCTCTGCACCTGGCGCCGCATCTCGGCAATCAGCCGCTGGCCTGCTTTTGACAGCAGTTGTGTCAGGGAGAACGATGTTATCGCCTGCACAATCATCGCTGAAAAGACGAGAGCAATGATCTTGGGCAGTAACTCCGGGTGTGGATTGGTCTGCGAAAGTACCTTGTCCAGCAAAGTCTTGGAAGTATAGGGCAGCACTAATCCCGCCACGCGATTGACGGTCATCAAAGCCATTCCTGCAACCAGCAAACCTTTGCGGGGCGCCACCAGCGCCTTGATCTCGGGCCAGAGCTTTTTCAAATCCGGTTTGCGCTTCGGAAGCTCGGGCGCGCGCGCACGCGCACTGCCGCCGCGCGGCGACCGTTCCGCTCCCGCGCTCAACCCCATCCCACCGCCGCGCATGGTACTCATCAGCTAAACCTTCCCCGATCGCCGAGCCGCAATGAACGACCGCACGCACAGAATCACGTAGAGAAGAAGCAAGCCGGTCATGGTCAACTTCGACGCCAGGGCAATTTCGTCCGGCGCCATTCCCGCTGCTTTCGCGTGCACATATCCTCGTACCGCCTCAACAGCGCCGCCGATGAAACCCAGCAGTCCTATAGTCACGTTGATATGCATGAATAGCTTGCGCCGCGACTCGCTCGGGCTCATGGCCATCAGCCCAAACAGAGCCAGTGCCAACCCAAACCATGTCGGAATCAACGCGGTTACGTGTTGACTGCCCGTGCCCACGTAACCAATCAAACCAAGCGCAACCAGCAGAACTGCAAAGACCAGTGTGACTTTTGCCAAGCGAAAAGCCTCTCCTTGAGGCTGAGGTAAAGGATAGCAGCCCTATAGATGCTTGACCTTGCTGTTCTGATTCGAAGAATCGGCTGCAGTTAGCGTTGAATTCGCGCCGAACCGCCCTTCGCGAAAGCCCGCACCTGGTCCAGCGTGGCCATCGTTGTGTCTCCGGGGAAAGTCGTCAGCAGTGCGCCGTGCGCCCAACCCAACTTCAGTGCGGCCTCCGGCGTCTCACCGCTCAGGAGCCCGTAGATGAAGCCAGCTGCAAATCCATCCCCGCCACCCACACGATCCAGCACGTCCAGTTCAGCAGTCGGCGCCGAATAGGTCTTGCCATCAATCCAGGCCACTGCGCTCCAGCTATGACGACTGGTGGAATGGACTTCACGCAGAGTCGTTGCCACAATCTTGACGTGCGGCAACTTTTTCACCACCTCGTCCATCATGCCGAAGAAAACGCTGGGATCGAGTTTCGACTTGGCGGCGACCTCCGGCCCTGGGATGCCTAGCCCCTTCTGCAGGTCCTCTTCGTTGCCCACGAGCACGTCCACATTCTCGACAATCTTAGCGATCGTCTCCACGGCGCGCTTGTCGCCGCCGTGAATCTTCCAAAGCTTTTCGCGGAAGTTCAAATCGAACGAAGTCATGGCGCCGGCGGCCTTTGCTTCGTGCATCATTTCCGCCGCCAGTTCGGCTGTGGTCGCAGAGAGAGCCGCAAAGATGCCGCCGCTATGCACCCACCGCACGCCACCCGCAAATATTGACTTCCAATCGAAGTCTCCCGGCTTCAAACGTGCAGCCGCTTCGTTGGCACGGTTGTAGAAAACCACTGGCGCGCGGACGCCAAACCCGCGATCGCTGTACACAGTCGCCATATTCGGCCCTGAAACGCCGTCATGCTTGAAGTGCTTGTATATCGGCTTTACGCCCATCGCCAGCACGCGTTCGGCAATCAGGTCGCCGATTGGGTAATCCGACATCGCGGAAGCAATCGCGCTCTTGAGCCCAAAGCAATTCGACAGGTTGGCTGCTACGTTGAACTCGCCGCCGCTCACATGAATATGGCACTTCGTCGCCTTGCGAAACGGGATTATGCCGGGGTCGAGCCGATGCACCAGAGCTCCCAGAGAAAGGAAATCAATCTCGGCATCTTCGCGAATCTTCAGCCCATCAGTCATGCTTCATCCACTCCTCTATTCGAAAGAATAATAGCCAGCGATTCCCCCGCGCAGTTAAACCTTAGACTTTTCCCAACGACTGCTTCACATCCGCTACAACCTGATCCGGCGTCCACTCATTCCCCGGATAGAATTTCAATACTTTGCCGTCAGGTCCAATCAGAGTAGTTGAGAGCGTGTGCGTAATCGTTCCGTCCTCCGCATCGCTCATCCCCACGTCGAAGAACTTTGCCATCTCGGTCAGCACTGGCTTCGCCGGCGCGGCAAAATCCCAGTGCGCGAAAGCCGCCTCCGCATCGCTGCCGATGTACTGCTCTCCGTATGCCTTGAGCCGATCTGGAGTGTCGTGTTCCGGATCAAAACTCACGCACAACAGGTGCGACTTCCTTTTCAAATTTGGGTCGGCCGCCAGCTGCTTATCAATCACCGCGAAATTATGTGTCACCAGCGGGCAGAAATTCGGCAGTGGGCATCGTGTGTAAATGAACGTCATCAGTAGATACTTGCCGCGAAACTGGTCCAGATGAATGATTCGTCCATCTTGATTGAGCAGTCTGAAGTCGGGAACCACATCGCCCTTCGCCGGTACGTGATACACCACAGCCGGCCGATAATCTGGCTTGCCCTGCGCCACCACCACGATGTGATCCAGCAGAACGCCGGCGTCCGCACCCTGCGATACCAAAACGTCGGCTGTAATCACGTCACCGGGATGCAACTCACTCACAATGCTCGGATCTTTCAGTTTGTAGGGCATCGTCATGGCATCCATGAAACCTGGAATCGCTTCGTGATTCAGCGTGACTTCGCCCGTCGTGGAACTACTGGCAACAACTTTTCCTCGCAGTTTGTAGACCTTGTAGGAAGAAGATTGCGTTGAATCGTCCGACCGGCTTTGCTGGCGATGGCATGCCGTAAGTGCCGCCATCGCGATAACCGCACAAACAAAAAGTTTTCGTATCACTCCCCAGTTTACAACCCGTCCGGTTTCCCACAGAATGCACGCGTTCCGCTCCACAGTCGAACGGCGTATAACGGCAGGTATGGGCACTCAACCAGGGACCGATCTCGACGCATGGATGCGCCAGGGCGGACTTGTGGTCGCATCGAGCGATCGTGCTGCCCGCGCCATCCAGGCCGACTTTCATCGGCACCGGCGCGGCGAGGGATTGACCGCATGGCCCGCACCCAACATCTTTGACTGGAAGACTTTTGCGCGCACGGCATGGGAAGAACGCAGTATTGACGGACGCCTGCTTCTGAATCCAAGCCAGGAATTGGCCGTCTGGTCTCAGATTATTCATAGCGAACAGCATCTTCCTACAGCCCTGACGGCATCTGTGCGCCGCCTCGCTTCTATGGCGATGGAAGCACACGATCTGCTCTGTTCTTATGCACCGAAGTACCTTAGATCCCCATCACGGGTTGGCTGGGACCACGATGCCGGCGCCTTCAGCAATTGGCTGGCCGACTTCGACGAACAATGCATCCGGAACGGCCACCTCAGTCTAAGCCGGTTACCGCTCGAGATAACCCTGCTTCTGGAAGAAGACCCATCATCCCGGCCGCCACTCCGCATCGCCGGCTTCGATCGCCTGCTTCCGACCCAACATCGATTCTTCGACGCATGGGGATCATGGCAGCAGTTGCATCCTGAAGGCCACGCAGCGACTCGCGCTTTCCACTCCGCTCGTGACAGCCAGACCGAGCTGGAGTCCTGTGCCTACTGGTGCCACCAGCAACTCGCTACGAAATCCGACCAGCGGCTGCTCATCATCACCCAGGATCTGTCGCAACGCCGAGGCGAAATCGAACGCGCTTTCCTGCGCTTCAGCGATCCTGGCGTCGCGCCTCTGTTTGAATTCTCGCTTGGCATTCCACTCAGCCAGGTCCCATTGGCGCGCTCTGCGCTGCTGCTGTTGCGCTGGCTCGGTGACACTCTTGAAGAAACTTCGCTTGACTGGCTTTTCGCGAGCAGCCTCGCAACGTCGTCCGAAGAGTCCGCAGCATTGCAATTCTGCATGCGCACTCTGCGCCGTTCCGATCAACAGCGTCTTCGATGGCCTCTGGAAGACTTTCTGAATCAGGGACGAATCGCCACTACGGTTCCGCAACAGTGGAAACGCCGCATGATCTCGGCGCAACGCAGCTTGAAAGAAACGGCCTCTATCCAGCGCCCGATCGACTGGGCAGACAAGGTGCCGCATTTACTTGAGACAATCGGCTGCCCCGGAACTCAGTCACAAACGAGCGTTGAATTCCAAGCCCTGCGCCGCTGGCAGCAAGCATTGGACACGACAGGATCGCTTGGCTTCGACGGGCGCCGCATCGCCTGGCACGAATTCCTTGCAGAACTTGAGCACGCGGCCGAAGACATCCTCTTTGCAGCGCAATCCTCTGACGCGCCAATCCAGATTACCGGCCCTGCTGAGTCCGCCGGTCTTACCGCCGATGCTCTTTGGTTTCTCGGCGACGACGAGGAATCGTGGCCGGCGGTCGGGTCGATGCATCCCTTTCTGCCTCCTTACGTGCAACGCGAATCGGGCATGCCCCACGCATCACATCAACTGGACTGGCAACATTCGTGGGCCATTACTCAGCGATTGCTTGCCTCCGCATCCGAAGCCCACTTCAGCTTTGCGATGCAGAAGGATGAAGCAGAATCTCGACACTCCCGTCTTATTGCGGAACTCGCCGGTCCTCCGCTCCCGATGCAAAAAGACCTGCTTCCTCCACCACACGACGTGCCCATCTCGATCTCGTTCGCCGATTCGAGTACGATTCCCTTCGCTGGTACTCATCCTCGTGGCGGAGCAGCCGTTCTATCCTCGCAATCCCAGTGCCCATTCAAAGCTTTCGCATCCGCGCGACTAGCTGCAGAAAGCTGGGACGCCGCACAGGCCGGCCTGAGCGCGAAACAGCGCGGCCAGATCCTGCATGCGGTTCTTCATTCCGTCTGGTCGGGGAGGCGTCCTGGAATCAGGAGCCGCGACGACCTCATTGCGATTAAGGATCTAGCGGCCTTCGTCCGCACCCATGTCAAAGCCGGGCTTCAATCGGGATTACAGCCTGGAGTCGCCGATCAGATGCCGCCGATCTACCTGGAGCTTGAGGAAACCCGACTGGTGCGCCTGGTTACTGAGTGGCTCGATTTCGAGATGACTCGCGCAACATTTGTGGTGGAACAAACCGAGGCCCGGCGCAGCCTCACGATCGCCGGTCTAAGTCTGAATCTTCGCCTCGATCGGGTCGACCGGCTCGTGGATGGCTCATCGCTCGTCATCGATTACAAAACCGGCAACGTGGATCCCAGGTCCTGGGACCTGCCGCGCCCCGACGACTTGCAGCTGCCGTTGTACAAGGTTTTCGGACTTGATCCGATTCAGCCGTCGCTGTTTGACAGTTACGGCGGCCCTGCCAGCGGCGGACTGGTTTTTGCCAAGGTCCGTGTGGGCGACACCTGCTTTGCGGGTCGCGTCGCCGATGCAAAAAAGACCATCGATCCAGAACTCACCGGGAATAGCGGACTGGTCAGGCGCGCTCTAACAGGCCTGGACGAATCAGAGTGGAAAAAATACATCGAACGCATGGCTGAAGACTTCATCATGGGCCACGCCGAGGTCGATCCGCGCGACTACCCGAAAACCTGTGAAAACTGCGGTCTTCAGTCGGTCTGCCGTATCCAGGACCCGGAAAACCGCGTACTCGTCGAGTATGAAGAAAACGCGGAGGGCTACGATGCAGCCGAAGAATAGCTTCGTGCTTTCCGCTCCTCCGGATCAGGGCCAGCGCATCACCGCGCTCGACCCGCATAGTTCGATTCTCGTTCAAGCACCGGCTGGTTCAGGCAAAACCGATCTCCTTACGCGGCGATTTCTTCGCCTGCTCGCAGAGGTCGACGATCCCGGCCAGATTGTCGCCATCACCTTCACCAGGGCTGCGGCGGCTGAGATGCGTCATCGCATACTTGCCGAACTTGAGAAAGCCAGCGCTCGCGACGTCGCCGAGTTGGAGGCAGATGAGTTCTCGATGGAAGCCCTTGCAGCACGCGCCCTCGGTCGTTCCCGGCTGCTTGACTGGCGTCTTCCTGAACTGGCTTCGCGACTCCGCATATCGACCATCGACTCATTCTGTCGCGACCTCGCCATCCAGCAGCCTATCTATTCCGGAATCGGCAACAATCTGCAGATTAGTGAAAGGCCGACCGACCTCTATCGTCGAGCCGCGCGCGCGACAATGCAGATGATCGGGGATCGGGCAGATCCAGTTCTCAGCGACGCGATCATAGGGCTCTTACTGTGGCGCGATAACGGCTGGAGAGATTTGGAGGATCTGCTAGTCAAGATGCTGGGCCAGCGCGATCGATGGATGCATGCATTTGTTCTTAGCCAGGAACCGGATTGGATCGTTATTCGCGAGCGTCTCGAACGACCGCTTTCCAACACGGTGCGAGCCGCGCTCGACAGACTGACTGCGCTGCTACTCAACCATGTTCCGGAAGCGGGAGATGAAGCAATCGAACTTGCACGATTTGCATGCGCCCACGGCGCAACGAATCTGCATCGAGAACTCGCCGAACTCGCCAACTTCCCTTACGGTCCGCATCGAGACAGCGCAGCTCTCGAAGATGCCCGGAACACGTATTTCTGCCTTGCAAACCTGCTGCTGACCGGGGAAGATCGCTTCCGCCGGCAAATCAACAAACTTCTCGGCTTTCCAAAAGAGCACGCCGAAGAAAAGCAACGAATGGAGGATCTGATCGAGCAACTCTCAGCGGTGCCGGGTCTCGAAGAGGCACTTGCCGAGGTACGACAACTTCCTCCCGCCCGCTATACAGAAGACGAATGGCAGATCGTTCAGGCCAGTTTTATTCTCCTCCGCCATGCCGCGGGCGAATTAAAGGCCATCTTTGCAGAAACCGGTACCGTCGACTTCATCGAAGTCGCGCAAATAGCAAGGCATGTCCTGCTCGCCGAGGACCAGTTTCCATCGGACGCCGCACTCGTCGTCGCCGACGACATCCGCCATCTGCTTGTGGACGAATTCCAGGACACTAGCCGCCGCCAGCATGAGTTCATCACCTCTCTCATCAAAGCGTGGGAAGATCGCTCCGGTCGCACCATCTTCGTCGTCGGCGATCCGATGCAGTCTATCTACTTCTTCCGCGACGCCGAGGCCGAGCTCTTTCGCCGTGCAAAGGAAAGAGGATTTGAATTCAGCGAGGAGGAAGCCTTTCCTCTCCACCCCATACAATTAACCTCGAATTTCCGTGCCGATCCCGAACTGGTATCGAGCGTGAATGATGCATTCGAGAAAGTGTTTGCGGCTCCCGACGGGAGCGGAATTCAATTCGCGAAATCAGAGCCGGCCCGAAACCCTTCTGCCGGCCCGAAAGAGCGCTTCGAACTACATCTCGATTTCATACCGCGACCAAAGCCTGCAAACTCCGGCGATCCCGACTCAGTGCGCGATCAGCAGGACGTCGCGAACAAACGCGAGGCAGTACGCAAGACGCAAATCAATCAGATCGTTACTCTTATTCATAGCCATCTCGATCAAATGGAATTCGCGCGCAGCGTCGGCCAAAAATACCGCGTCGCAGTGCTGGGCCGCGCACGAACCGCGCTTGCGCCCATCGCGTCTGCCCTGCGCGAAGCAGGAATTCCTTTTCGCGCGGTTGAACTGGAAAATTTGAAAGATCGTCCTGAGATTCTGGACGCAGCTTCGCTTACCCGTGCATTCTTCAGCTCCGAGGACCGCGTTGCATGGCTCAGCGTTCTGCGTGCGCCGTGGTGCGGTCTGAGTCTTGCCGAACTTCATGCTATCGCCGGCACGGATGATGCATCGCGTCCCCCTGCCCCCATTCAAGTATTGCTTCGCGATCGGCTCGATCAGCTCTCACTCGAATCGCGCAAAGCCTCTCAACGAGTTCTCGCCGCCTTTGCATCTGTGCCTCATTTGCGAAACAGACTCCCGGTGGCATCCATCGGTACAGTTCTGCAACAGCTTTGGCTCAGTCTTGGCGGTGACCGCAGCGTGGATGCGACCGGCCGCGCCAATCTCGATTTGTTTTGGAAACTACTTGACGAATTGCCAGGAGGCGAAAAGGACCTGAGCGGTCCCACCCTCGACGCCGCTCTCGAAGACCTCTTTGCCCTGCCCGATCCTGCAACAAGCAGCGAGTGCGGTGTCCAACTCATGACGATTCACAAGTCCAAGGGTCTCGAATTCGAAGTCGTCATTGTGCCCGATCTTCATGCCCGAACTAACAGTAGCAAGCCTGAGCTTCTGTCGTGGCTGGAGCGCGGCGTCTCTGACCCGGACGAATCCGGTGATCTCACCGAATTCCTCGTCGCTCCACTGCAATTCAAAGGAGCTGAACGCGGCAAGGCCAGACGGTGGGTCGACAGAACTCGGCATGACCGGGAATTGCAGGAAACTCGCCGCATTCTCTATGTTGCCGCCACTCGTGCACGCGAAGAGCTGCATCTCTTTGCCCAACCCGCATACAAGATCGAGGACGACGGATCACGCTCTCTGCAGGAACCGCGCAATTGCCTGCTGGACACGGCATGGCCCGCATTCGGCGATGAAATCCGCGCGCGCTTCGGCGAATGGAATGCTGTTCGTCAAGCTGTCGCCGTGGACAAGGAATATGTCGTGGACACCATCGCCGCGACTGGGCAGAGTAACCTCGTCTTCATGCGTGCACCAACTCGTGCGACATCCCTGCGCCGCCTGCCGCCAGACTTCCAGACCAGCTCTGACACTCATCCGAACCTCAACGTTTTAGAAAATGTCGTCGGCCTTGGGGATGCGAGTCCCTATCAACGTCACGCAGGCGGACAGATTTCGCGCTCACTGGGGAATGCGGTTCACAAACTTCTGGAAGAACTGGCCCGACTGCGCACCACGCTTGACTGGGATTCCGCCCTGGCCGCCCTCGAAAAGCTCCGCCCGCGCATTACTGCTTCCATGCGTTCAGCAGGCGTGTCCCTTGCTGCGGCTGAAAGAGTAACCGCGGAGGCGTTTGATTGTGCTCTCAGTTCTACACGCGATGCCAATGGCCAATGGATTCTCTCGCCGCATTCTGAAGCCTTCAGTGAATCCGGCTGGGGCGGCATCGTCAGCGGTAATCTGCGCCTGGTGCGCGTCGACCGTCTCTTTCGTGCTGGCCTGGAGCCTCGGCAGTCCGGAAACCATGCCCTGTGGATCATCGACTATAAGACGGCGCACACCGAGAACATCGACCCCTCATCTGCATTGCCGGAATTCCGCGCCACGTTCGAGCCCCAGTTGCAGATGTACGCTGCCGTGCTGCGCAATCTGCACGGTCCCGATCTGCAGCTTCGCGCCGGCCTTTACTATCCGCGCATGTCGCTATTCGATTGGTGGGAAATTCAATGAATCTCGCTCGCATCGCCCAGACCGATCGAGCGCATCAGTTCCAGCGCATTGCTCGTCTTTACAACTCCCGGTTCGAGCTTGTAATCGAAGACAAGCCTCCCGCCTTCAAGCCTGTCCTCAAAATGACAATTCACGGCACGCCCATCCATCGTGGATGGAATCTCCGCCAGCGCAAGGTCATGTGTGCTCACGATTCCAATTGCGCCACGATGCATCAGACTGCGCACCACCAGTTTCGTACCCTCCAGCCGGTCGTGCGAGTTGGTCCCTGACAACAATTCATCCATCAAAAACAGTACCGGGACCGGTCCCGAGGAAAGATCCTCGGCCACCTTCAACCTGCGAATCTCCGCATAGAAGCGCGAAGTGCCGCCCGATAGTGAATCGAGCACACAAATCGAGGCAGCCACCGCGAGCGGTGACAATCTCAGCGCGAAAGCCCTTACCGGCGCTCCACACTGAGCCAGAACAGCGTTCACGCCAACACTGCGAATGAACGTGCTCTTCCCCGCCATATTCGGTCCACTCAGCACCATGAGTTGCAGTCTGCCCCCAAGACTTACGTCGTTTCGGACTGCTTTATCAGCCGGAAGCAGCGGATGCGTTAATCCTTCCGCCTCGAAGAGCGGTCCCTTTTCAGTAAGCTGCGGAAAAACATCGCCCGGATGTTCGAACCAGTATCCCGCCAGCGCTGTCAGCGCCTCAAACTCTCCCACCGCATCCAGCCAGCTACGGATGTGAGGACCGAACTCCTGCTGCCAACCCTCCGCGAGAAAGACACATTGCGCGCTCCAGAACGTCACCGCGTCCAGCAAGCGCAATGCCGGATTCCTGCGCGACTCAAGGTAGCCGACGATGCGATCCAGCTTGCGAATCGCATCCGAAGGCACAAAGTTTTCATGCTTCAAGCGCATTTGGATCTCTTGCAACTTGGCAGCAGAGAATTGCCCGTGGTCAATGAGTTTCAAGACACCCGCAAGCACGTCCAGGTCGTGCGTAGCATCCTCAATCGCCTCGGCAGCCTCTTCCCACCGCGTGTGCAGGCGATGTGCCCAGGCGAGATTCAGCGCTGAAATTGCCAATGCAACGGCACCCAGCCCCCACACACCCCATGCCACCATACCCGCAATCCAAAATGCGCCCAAAGTCGCCGTCACCACGCGCAGTCGAGTGCTTCGGAGAAGCGGCTTCCGCTCTCCCCATCTTGCCAGCGAATCGGGTTGTACACCGGCCCGCACCGTCTCGCCGATGCAAAACAGATCTTCACGCAGATTCACACGGCCGCTCAAATCGCGGATGGCGCCGTGGCGAGCCAGAATCTCTTCGATCGAGGCAGAGGACAAAAGCCATGCTGCCAGCTTTTCTTCACCCGCTCGCGTCCGCGCAGTGCAGAGAAGCTCGAAAACCGATGCCTTCCCAAACAGATCCAGATCCCGGGCATACGGATGCACGGGGTCTAAAAACCTGTCCCCCGTCTCTCCCGTTCCCGCCCAGCGATCGCCAATGCGCGCGACGCAGCGCTCGTAGAACTCTATCGCTCGCCCCCGCACTCTAATCTCCTGAAGCCGCTTTTCATGCAGAACCGAGAGGAAGGCGAAGGCTCCCGCAGGCACCAGCAAGAACCAAAGGAATTTGATGTAGTAGAGAAGAATCAGCGCAGCGGCGATGGTGCCAAACGCAACCGCAACCTTTGCGTATCCCAGCAGCCGCTCCTGCCTCTGGTCAGCCGCCTGCGCACTCTGAAGTGTGCGCAGCCGTTCCCTATACAACGCCGCAGGTCCGTCCGTGCCCCGCGCTGTCTCGTCCGCGTCCATTGCACACTCCGCCGCTTCCCTCAAGACTAACGCAGCGGGGTTGGGATTGAGACGGAGCCTCTTGCTTTAGAACAGCAGCGTTTAGCCCGCGGCTTCAGCGGCCTTCTTTTGCGCCATCACGCTCTTGTGGTGGCGAACATCGGATCCTTCGATCCAGAAGATGACATCCTCTGCGATGTTGGTCGCATGATCCGCTACCCGCTCCAGCGCGCGACAGATCATCAGCGCATTCAGGGCCTGCGGCGCAATTTGGCTCTGCTCTTCCATCACCTTGGTCAGAGCCTTGTAAGCTGCACGGTTCATAGTGTCCACGGCGTCGTCCATCATCAGCACGGCTCGCGCCAGTCCCGGGTCAGCCTCAATGAAGGACTGCAGGCTTTTCCGTACCATCTCGGCCGAGAGGGTCGCCATCCGCGGTATATCTACCGGAAGATCCGGGACAACCGCCATCTGCTCCATGTTGCGCACGCGTTCGCTGATGCTTTTCGCAGAATCGCCCACGCGCTCCAGATCTGCATTGATCTTGATCACGCTCAGGATGAAACGCAGGTCGATAGCCATAGGCTGTTCCATGGCCAGCAAATCCAATGCCGCCTGGTCGATGTCGCGCTCAAGCCTGTTAATTGCAACTTCGCTCCGGCTCACCAGGTCGCAGATCGAAAGATCTCGTACGCGATAGGCCTCAATTGCACGCTGAATTGCCTGCTCGGCCATACCGGCCATCACCAGCAAGTTTTCCTTCAGCTGATCGAGACTTTGTTGGAAGCGAATTCGTGTCATCCGAACCTGCCCGTGATGTAGTCCTCGGTGCGTTTGTCGCTGGGGTTCGTGAAAATCTTATGTGTCGAGTCGAACTCCACCATGCGCCCATTCAGGAAGAAGCCCGTCTTCTCTGCAACACGCGCTGCCTGCTGCATGTTATGGGTAACAATTACGATAGTGTACTGCGATTTTAACTGGAATATCAGGTCTTCTATCTTAGATGTAGATACCGGATCCAGCGCTGAAGCGGGCTCATCCATCAGCAATACTTCAGGATCAACCGCCAATGCTCGCGCAATACATAGTCGCTGTTGCTGACCGCCGGAAAGGCTCGCGCCCGACTTCGACTTCAGGTCGTCCTTGACCTCGTCCCATAGCGCCGAATTCTTCAGCGAGCGCTCGACAATTTCATCCAGCGCACGGCGATTGGAATATCCGTTCAGTTTCAGCCCCGACGCTACATTGTCGTAAATCGACATCGTCGGAAACGGATTCGGCCGCTGAAACACCATCCCCACGCGTCGGCGAATCTCCACCGGCTTGGCATCGCTGTAGATGTCGATCTCACCAATGCGCACAGTTCCCGTTACGCGTGCGATCGGATTTGTCTCGTGCATCCGGTTCAGGCAACGCACGAACGTGCTCTTGCCGCAACCGGATGGACCAATCAGCGCAGTCGCATGATTGGCCGGAATGTTCAGGTTGATGTCCTGCAGCGTGTGGTTGGTTCCATACCACGCATTCAGGTTGGTCACCTCGATGCCTACACCCACCTAGCTTGCCCCTTTCAGAACTCCGCGGCTGGTGACATACCGCACCAGCGAAACCGCAATCACGATCAATGCAATCAAAACCAACGCTCCTGCCCATGCCAGCCGATGCTGGTCCTCATACGGACCAGTCGCGTAGATCCATATCTGCAATGGCAGCGCTTCAATCGGCCGATTTGGATCCGTGCTCCAGAATGCATTGCCCAATGCTGTGAAGATCAGCGGCGCAGTCTCTCCGGCCACGCGCGCAAATGCAAGCATGCAGCCGGTGATGATTCCCGGCGAGGCGGTCTTCACGGTAATCGAGAGCACGGAGCGCCAGTTCGGCAAACCAAGTCCCAGCGCCGCTTCACGAATGTTATTCGGCACCATCAGCAGCATCTCTTCCGAGGTTCGCGCTACCGTGGGGATCATCATGATGCCAAGCGCCACTCCACCTGAGAATGCCGAAAAATGTCCCTGCGGGACCACGATCAGCGAATAAGCGGCAAGCCCCATCACAATCGAAGGAACTCCGTTCAACACATCGGCCGTAAAGCGAATCCCATTGGCCAGCTTCGTGCCGCGGCCAAATTCCGCTAGAAAGATTCCCGCGCCTATCCCGATCGGTATCCCGATGATGCTCGAAATAGCAAGCAACACCCCTGAGCCGACAATGGCATTTGCCATGCCGCCACCCACTTCGCCCTCAGGCACTGGGTTCTGCGTAAAAAAGGCTAGATTCAGTGAGCTAGCGCCCTTGATGATCAGATAAACAAAAATTGCAACGAGTGGCACAATCACCAGCGCCGTAGCCAGAATTGCCAGGCCCGTCACAGTATGATCCGTTACAGCTCTCAATCCAGATCGAAAACTGGTCACCGTCGTAGCCACTTCGTCGTCTCCCGTTCCGCTGCCTTATTCCTGAAAGCTGGTTCCTGCGCCTGTCAATTCGCCCGCGGCGGTGTGCCGCGCGTAACCGCCCAAACAAGCACCTGGGCCAACCCATTCACGATAATCGTCAAAACAAACAGCGCCAATCCAATCTCGATCAGCGCGCTCCGGTGCAGGTCGCTCACGGCCTCAGTAAATTCATTGGCAATCACCGATGCCATCGAGGCACCGTTCGACAGCAGCGATTTGTGGATCTCCGGCGCACTGCCGATCACCATCGTCACCGCCATTGTCTCGCCCAGCGCGCGCCCCAGTCCCAGGATCACCGCACCCACAATACCGATTCGCGCATTGCGAAGCACGCCCATTCGGATCATCTCCCACCGCGTCGCACCCAGCGCCAGCACCGCTTCGCGCTGCGAATGAGGCACCGCCGTCATCACCTCGCGCGTCAGCGAAGAAATAATCGGCAGAATCATGATCGCCAGAATCACAGCCGCCGCGACATACCCCAATCCGGTTGGATTGTTGTCGGCAAACATTCCCGACCATCCCAGGTACTTCGACAGCAGTGGATTCACATGGTCCCGCAGTATAGGTACCAGGATGAAGAAAGCCCAAAGTCCATAAACGATGCTGGGAATTGCGGCAAGAAGTTCAGTAACAAACGCGAGCGGCCCGCGCAGGAACTTCGGGCACATCTCGGTGAGAAAGATCGCCAGGCCGATTGCAAGGGGAACCGCGATCAAAAGCGAAAGCAGGGACGAAACCAGCGTCCCGTACACGAACGGAAGAGCGCTGAAGTGCCCATTGACCGGGTCCCAGTAGCTGCCATTGAAGGTCGAATTCGAAAAGAATTTGAAGCCGAACGCTTGCCAAACCAGCTGGGAGCGCTGCACCAACTCTCCGAGAATCAAGATCACGATTCCGAAGATGCTCAGCCCGCAGAGCACCATCAACACGTGAAAGGCACGGTCGGCCAAAGCCGAGTTTCCCCGCGTCATCAGAAACTTGCGGACGTCGGAAATCTCATTCCGGGGCGCCTCGGCAACTCGTTCCGTGGCCGAAACTTTTGGAGGAGATGGAGTTGGAGGTCGAGAGACGCGTATCTCAGGCACTTGTAGGCTCACCGTTCGTAGGCTACCGGGCAAAGATGAATAGAAGGTTACAGTGCTGCTAAATCAAACGCATACAAACTACTTCGGACAGGAAAATTCCGAGTTCCATTCCCCTCTCCCATCTGTTCTGTCGTCTTTCGAGGCTTCGGATGGATTCTCAGGGATAACCCGGTCTCCAAACTAAATAAAATTGCAGTTTCTGTCCCGGACCCTGGCATTCCTATAAGCTGATGTCCTGGAATCTATTAGGCAGATTGCATGCGCCAAAATCTACTCGCCTTCCTGCTCGCCCTGGGGCCAGTGCCTTCGCCCAAAGCACCCTCCAGGCCGACGCGCCCCATCATGAATGGAAGGCCGGTTGGATCACCCACCCGACGGCACCATTGCGCGAACCGGTCGTCCTTCATTTCCGGCGCACCGTGGATCTGCCGTCCGTACCCGCTGCCTATACGGTCCGGGTCAGCGCCGACAACCGGTTCATCCTCTATGTAAACGGGAACCGCGTGGGGGACGGACCTGCCCGGGGCGATCTGTCCCACTGGCGTTACGAGCGATTCGACCTGGCCCCTTACCTTCAGCCCGGCCACAACCTGATCACGGCGACGGTTTGGAACTTTGGCGTCTATGCCCCCGTCGCCCAGATGAGCGACCGCACCGCATTCCTGCTCGAAAGTGAGGCGGCAGGCCCGACCGGAATCAGCACGCCAGAAGGATGGCTCGTCGAAGAGGAACCCGGCCAGCGCCCTCTCGATCGCTCGACCGTCACAATCAAGACCTACTTCGCCTCCGGCCCCGGCGAAGAAATCGACGCTTCGAAATATGACTGGAATTGGAATTCACCGACTCCTGGCCCGAATTGGGTTCGCTCTGCCTCGCCTATGCGCGACAGCATCTTTGTCGGAGTCCAACTCGCTCACTCATCCGATGCAACAGGAGACAATCCCTGGGGTTTGATTCCTGACATCCTCCCGCACATGGAGTACTCGCCAACCGAAGCTGGATCGGTCGTGATCCTCGACGATATTGCTGCCGAGCAACCTGGGCTCTCCCATTTTCCTGAAGAGCTTGCGAAACTTCCTCCTGGCGTCCACGTCACCCTCCTGCTCGACCGAAAGACTCTCACAACGGCTTACCCCGAACTCATCGTCTCCGGCGGCAAAGGCTCGCACATCATCCTCACGTACTCCGAAGCTCTCTACGACAAGAACGAGCACAAAGGCGACCGCGACAGCCTCGACTACGCCGATCCGAATGGAATTCTGCACGCTCGCAAAGCCCTCGGTCTCACCGACAGTTTTCTCCCCGACGGCGGACCGCATCGCATCTTCATGCCGCTATGGTGGCGTACCTGGCGCTATCTCGATCTCGACATCACCACCGGCACGGAACCCCTCACACTCGAATCCCTGAAAGCCAGTTTCACAGCCTATCCGTTCGTAGAGCGCGCCAAATTCGAATCCGCCGACCCCGACCTCGCCAAAATCCGGGACATAAGCTGGCGCACCGCTCGCCTCGATGCCCACGAAACCTACATGGATACGCCGTACTATGAGCAACTCCAGTACATCGGCGATACCCGAATCCAGGCCCTCATCTCCTACACAGTCGCCGGCGACGACCGCCTCGGCCGCCAGGCCATGGCCGCATTTGACCAATCCCGCATTCCGGAAGGCATCACCCGCAGCCGCTACCCCAGTTCCCTGCCTCAGAACATCCCAACCTTTTCCCTGCTCTGGATCGGCATGGTCCACGACTACTGGATGTACCGACCGGATCCGCAAATCGTTCGCGACGAAATCCCCGGCACCCGCGATGTCCTCACGTGGTTCGCGAAATACGAAACTTCCGATGGCCTGCTCGGTCAGCTTCCCTGGTGGAGTTTCATTGACTGGGTGCCATCCGGCGACATTCCCACGTACGACGCGAATGGCCAATCATGCGTGACAACGCTTCAATACCTTGGCGCACTCATCGATGCCGCGGACCTCGAACAGCACCTCGGCGACCCGGCCCTGGCAACGCGCTATCAATCCCGCATCGAGCACATTCGCTCTGGACTAACTTCAAAATGCTGGGTGCCGTCGCGCGGCATGCTTGCCGACAATCCCGGCCAGAAGAACTTTAACCAGCAAGCCAACATTCTCGGCGTCCTGTATGACGTGATTCCCAGGGATCGTCAGCAGGACGTGCTGCGCCGCATGCTCGCGATTGAACCCGGTACCACCCCCGACGGCATCCTGGCTGCGTCCTATTATTTTCGCTTCTACCTCGCCCGTGCGCTCGATCATGCCGGCTTGGCTGATGACTATCTCAAATCGCTCGACCCGTGGCGCAAACTGCTGCCGCTACACTTCAGCACCTGGCCCGAGATCCCCGGAGACACCCGCTCCGACTCGCACGCTTGGTCAGCGCACCCAATTTACGACATGCTTACCCTCGTCGCCGGTATCGAGCCGGGCAGCCCCGGCTTTGCCAGCGTGCGCATCGCACCCCATCTAGGCCCGCTGGATCACCTGATAGCCACGTTTCCCCACCCTTTGGGCGAAATCAGGGTCGAATACCGTCGTGAAGGCGCCACCTTAAGCGCAACAATCACGCTTCCCGGCAGCTTGGCCGGCAGTTTTATCTACAATGGCAAATCGCAACCGCTCAAGCCCGGTTTGAACAATGTTCGGGTCAATTAAAAACAATGCATTCCATGGTTACCGCTGAAGAAAATCGATGTATTCGCGATCGAATCCCTGTTCCGTGTTCCGGCTAAACGTGCTACAACTTCCAACATGGCAAGAAGTAAAGATACAACGCCATCTGGGCATGTCAATTTAAGAACACTTGCTGAACATTTGGAGCTGTCGCAGACCACCGTTTCACTGGTTCTCAATAACTCTCCATCCGCAAAGTCCATTCCCCAGGAGACCCGCAAGCGCGTGTTCGAGGCGGCGGCGCGCCTGAACTACCGGCCGAACTACTTTGCCCGTTCGCTACGTCAAAGTCGCTCAATGTCGGTCGGCGTTCTTGCTCCTGACTTGAGCGAAGGCTATTTCACCCGCGTCATGAGCGGGGTAGTCCAGCAACTGACTCAGGCCCACTACTTCTACTTCACCGCCTGTCACGACTGGAATAGCGAACTCATCGAGCAGTATCCGCGCATGCTCGTTGAACGCGCCGTAGATGGCTTTCTGCTTTTGAACACGCCGGCCGACCAGATTGAAGTTCCTGTTCCCGTAGTCGCCATTTCGGCTCACTGCAAAGTGCAGAACGTTACCAACATCGTTCTCGATCACCATAAAGCTGTCGAAATCGCTCTGATCCACCTCTTTGAACTGGGCCATCGCCGCATTGCGTTCATGCGCGGCCCGCAGGCGATCCCGGATTCCGAGTACCGCTGGCAGAGTATCCAGCAAGTCGCTGGAGAAATTGGCTTGCGCATTGACCCCGCGCTCGTCATCCGCATCGATTCTGCCGGGTGGTCCATCAAGACTGGCCAGCACCCCATGGCGCCCGAAATCGGCTACAAACCTATGCAGGGCCTGCTCGAGAAAACGAAGGACTTCACTGCAATCTTCTGCTTCAACGACATCGCCGCCATTGGCGCCATCCGCGCCCTTAAAGACGCCGGCCTACGCGTGCCCGAAGACGTCTCTGTGGTCGGTTTCGATGACATACAGTCCGCGGCCTACTCTACGCCGTCGCTCACCACGGTGCGCCAGCCGCTCTTTGAAATGGGCCAAAGCGGAGCGCAGATTCTGCTTGAGCGCATCGCCAATCGGGAGGCCCCCTACGCTTCAGAAGTTGTCATGGCGCCTGAACTTGTTGTCCGTGAATCCACCGGCCCCGCGAGCCTCAGGCTCACTGACTGATCCGCAAACTTATTTGCAGAAGGACTCAAACCAGCGGCTGATATACACCTGGGCGTGAGCTTCGCCGCAATAGTGGCGCGCATGCGGCTTGTCCGCAGCTTCCTTCGTCCACTTGAAGACCGTGAGTTGGGCATCGCTGCAGTGGATCACGACCCAACGGACAGGCCTTTCGGTCTCCTCTCCGCAAATCTCACATCGATAGATCGTGTCGATCACCCTGACCTCCGCCCCACAGTCCACCGTTCACTGTTAGCCGTTCCCTGCTATTCAAGCATCTGCAAATCCAACGGCGCTTCCAACAGACAATCCATCTTACCGATCTCAGCCAATGCGCGCTTCAATGCCGATGACTTGCAGGGTTCCACCGTAACCACAAATGGCAACGCCTCTGCCGGATACCCCGGTTTCTGCACGATCGCCCGGATATTGATCCGCTCCCGCGCAAGCGCCCCTGTGATTTCGGAGACAATTCCCGGCCGATCCATTACCAGGAACCGAATGTAGTGTGGCACTTCGAACTCCGCCCCGATCTTTGCCGGAACAGAAGGGATGGCCACGCGGCGCGACCCATGCGCCAGCGCCATCAAATCGCTCACTACCGCAACCGCCGTGGGATGCCCGCCGGCGCCGTGCCCTGAAAACACCACATCGCCGCCATAGCGTCCCGTCAGGATCACCATGTTTTCGGTGCCACGCGACCACGCCAGCGGTGAATTCCTGTCCACCAGCATTGGCCCCACCGTTGCCGCAACGGCGCCGTCGCGCTCTTCTGCCCGAGCCACCTGGCGAATCGTGCAGTTCAGGTCCCGGGCGTAACTGAAGTCCACTGCCGTCACACTTGTAATCGGCTGAGGCACAATCTCATCCGGGTCCACTACCACGCGCAGTGCCAGCCGCATCAGGATCGCGAGTTTCGATCGCGCATCAAAACCGCCGACATCCTCGGTCGGATCGGCCTCCGCATAGCCCTTCGCCTGCGCCTCCGCCAGCACCGTCTCATACTCGGCGCCCGCCTCCATCTTGCTCAGAATGAAGTTGCAGGTGCCGTTTAGAATTCCCTGCATCCGCGCGATGTGATCGCCGGCCAGGCCCTGCTCAAGGCCCGGAATCACCGGAATTCCCCCTGCCACAGCCGCGCCATACTTCAGATGGCCGCCTTTTGCAGCTGCGCGCCGCTCCAAGTCCACTCCGTGATAGGCGATCAGTTTCTTGTTCGCCGTAACCACGCTCTTGCCCGCCTCAATTGCGCGTCGCGCCCAGGTCCCCGCCGGATCGAGCCCGCCGACGAGTTCCACGATCACGTCCACATCCGATGCCAGAACCGACTCCCAATCCTCGCTCCATACAACGCTCTTCGGAACCCAATCGGCCTTCTTTCGCGCCACGTTTCGGTTATACACATGTGTCAGTTCAAGCCCTTCAGGCTTCGACTCGAGCAGGATCCGGGCTACCGAACTGCCAACAGTTCCGAATCCAAACAGCGCAATGCGCAGCGGACGCGGCCCATTCGATTCCACGGCAGACTGTTCCTTTTCCGAAACAGACGTTTTCCCTTGTGACGGCATCAGACCCTTCGCATGAAAATCAGGAATTCAAGATGCATCGATGATACCTGACGCCTGAGGCCTGCCTGCGCCGCGCATTACTCGAAAGTTTATGAGCCGTGCAACCAGGATCCGCACGCCTACACCATCCTGATTCCACACACATCCAGCGTTACTCACGACTTGGAGCGATCGCATGAAGCCGCGCATCGGAGCTACCTAGAATTTGAATCGGTACCGCACTTCGCCATAAATCTGTCGAGGGTCGTTGAAATGAAAGCCGCCAAAAGTCAGGCTGTTGTCGAGTAGCACACGATGATTTGTGACATTCAAACAACTGGCGGACAAAGATATTCGTTCGCCAATATCTTTAGCGGCGGAAAGATCAAAGGTCGTATGAGCGGGCAAGTAAGCTCCAGAATACGGTGACGGTGGATCCTGGTCTCCGTTCGTGAATCCCGATCCATAGTAGACGTTTGTCGATGCATAGATGTGGCTCGGAAGAGTCGCGTTAAAACCGACATTCAGAGTGTTGCGCTGATCGTGGTCAACCGGCGTGTAATTGAAGCCCGCGTCGCATGCCGGCGATCCAACGGGAATACAGATGAGTCCGCCAGTGATGTTGCCGCGCTGTTGGGCAATCTGATTGGAATACGCAAGATGGGCCTGCCCGAATCGCCAGATGCGAGGAGAGCGGAGAGTCAGTTCCCATGCCTGGATCAGCGCTCCTTCGACCGTGACGGGGTAATAGATGCTGGAATTCCCAATATTCGAATGGTCGAGAAAGTTATTAACTCGATTCTGAAACGTATCGGCATCGAGAAGCCAGCCTTTATACGGTATCTGCACTCCGAACTGGTATTCTTCGTCGCGCTCCCCTTTGAGTGGAACGAAACTGGTATTGTTGGCATTCGCATAGTCGATCACCGGGCCAGTTGCAGTCAGAAGCGGCGGTGGCTGATAGTACTTTCCCCAGAAGCCGCGAAGAACCCATTGAAGCTTTGGGATTTCGAGAGCGACTCCGAATCTGGGATCAATCTCGTTCTCGGTGATGCTGGAGATGAAGTTCGACTGTCGAAGACCTGCGATCACAGTGAGCCACGGGGTTGCCTTGTAATTGTCGGATACAAATTCCTCGATGAGGCCGGCGCTGGCTGAGTCAGTGGTCCTGAAGTTCTGAAAGCTGTCGTCGTTGAAAATGGCCCCGAATACATAGCTGTCGTGCTGGCCCCAACTGTAAACTCCGGCTTGTATGGTGTTTCTCGCGATGTTGGTGTTCACTGCTGCCTGAACCCCGCCGTAATTGGAAGCCCTGTCCGACGTCGTGGCAACTGGAAAATCATTCGGACTAGCCGAATAGTTGGCGCTGTTGTAGTGGTAAAACGGCGAGATTTCCAACATCGTCGCGGCGTTGTAGGTATGCGCCCAGGTCACCGTAGACAAGCCGTCAGTCTCGTGCTGTCCGTCCCTTAGGCCTTGCGAAGGGTAGAGCTGATTCTGATAGCTGTCGGGATCTGGGTCGTAAGGAATCTGAAAATAGTCGGCGCGAAGCTGACCGACCACACGAAACTGGTCCTGGGGCGTCCGGTTATAGATCAAGGACATAAAGCCTCCGTAGCCGTTGGCAGCGTCGTGGTATACCTCGCTGATGGGGGGCGCCAGGCCGTAATTCGTGCGGGTTCCGTTGAGGCTGGCATAGTAAGCGAATTTCTCAGAATGGCTACCGAATCTGAGTTGATCGTTGGTTTGCCAGAAGTTTCCGAAGCTAAGGATCAAATCTCCTTCCCGGTTCAGCTCAAATCCATTGCGCGGAGCAACGTTGAAAGCGCCGTAGGTACGGTCTCCGACATCAGCGGCATAGCTCCCACGCTGGATTTCAATGTTGTTTATGTCCTTCGGGTCGATCTGCGGGCCGATGTTGCTCGCGATATTCGTATTCGGAATTTCAACTCCATCGATTAGCCAGCTCACTTGATGACCGCCCCGCATGTGCAGCATGTCGTGGGTCATGTAGGCACCCGGGACGTAATCGGTGATCATCTCCATTCCGTAACTGCGGCTTGCCCCGGGTGTCTGCTGGATGTCTATCTGGCTCACGGTGGTGGTTGGTGTCACACTGTCCACATTTGCCGCGTCTGTGCTCGCCGTGATTGAGACGGATTGCTGGACGGTGGCAATCGGCAACTCGAAGTGCAGGATCGGTGAAGTTCCGGATGCGAGTGTGACTTGCTGCGTCAACGAGGCGAAGCCGGGGGCGGAGACAGTCAGGGTGTAGTCGCCAAAGGAGACGATCTGAAAGCGAAAGGCGCCGTCGTGATCGGTATCGAGCGTCCGGATCGAACTGGATCCGACGCTCTTCAGCACGACCTTGGCACCAGGAATCGGGCGGTGCTGCGGATCATGAGCAATTCCCTGGATCTGACCATAGACGGTGGCATCGGCGCGCTGGACTGGAAGCAGAAAAATCGACAGAAATAAGACAGGGAAAATGAGGAAGAGCTTGCGCATAGACGAATCGACCTCCGTGTCACAGGCATGACACGCTCTAGCAAGGACGGAGCTTGCAGAAAGAATGCTGGACCTCGCCCTTAACAGGGGCAAGGCAGGGAAGCTAGAGGAGAATGCCGGGAGGGCCGCGCTTCTGGCGGCTGCGGTCGAGGGAGAGACGATAGAGGGCATCTATCTGGGGGTGGTTCGCAGGGTGACTCGCGATCTGGGCAAAATTCGATCGCGAAGGCGACGGCGCGGCATGGAACGGAAATGCGGGTACAGCTGCCGCACGAGGATAGAATGGGCAGCGCTCATAGATCGTGTGAGCCTTTGAGCCCGAGCCTAACGAGCGTTCGGCGTTGCCCGTCATGGCGCAGTGGTGAGGCCCATTTCGGCGACAGCATGCCGGCAGGTTTGCTTCTGGGTTGGAAAACGAAAAGGCGAGTAGCGGCGCGACCTGAAATGAGCCGATGAGCGAGAGCATCATGGAGGCCAAGAATCGCCGCATACAGCGCTTAGTGTAAGCCAGATCACATTCAGGGGCAATTTAAAAGCGGGTTCAGCTACCGCAATCCTGGATGCTCGCATGCCAAATGGCATCCCTCAGACCGCTCTCAATTCGGCTTCGCAAGTACAGACACCATTGAACCACGGTCCCTCAAATAATCCGCGACAATCCATGCCGATGCGCAGATCCCGAGAGTCTCCGTAGCTTCTGCCCAGTTCGCAAAGTGATGTGGATCAGCAACGAGTACCGGCAGCCATACCAACAACCCGAATCCCAAGACCATTGCTGTGATCAGTTGAGATGCAAGCCGTGCCTTGAACCCCGTCGATAGTGAGATGGCGGCAAAAGCAAACGCAACGGTGGTTGCCCAGGCCCAGAACATTTGCCCCGGCCCGATCCATTTCGGAACCAGACTTGCAGTTGCCGGAAGGTAGAAAAGCTGTTCCAGCGCGAACGACACGACACAAATACCGAACGAGTAATACCCGAATTTAGCCAATCGGTTCGTTCGATCCGAGGCGATTGGCCCCGAGCCGGCATACAGGATCAAGGCTCCTGCAACAAAAGAGAACTGTTCGAAGAAGTTTCCAAATCCGTTATAGACAAACGGATGTTTAAGGATGAACGGTACTCCCAGTAATGCGAATATGAGATAGATGACGCCCACTGCGACAGCACCGACTCTTGCTGTTCTCGACCATAGAATGAACACGCCTCCTAGGATTTCGATCGCGGCTGCGATATAGATGAAAATCCCGCGGTGAGGAATATTCCCAACCACACTGAAGTTATGCCACCCCAGGGCACAAATGCCGGCAGCTCCGGCGGCAAGGCCATAGACGTAACGCCCGAGCGAATATTTCATTGAGAGCTGGAATTAACGCGAACATCGTCTGTTAATTCAAATAGCTCTGGCAAGACTCTCCCGGCATTGCCCTCCACCACATTCGTAAATGCATGCGCATTCAGCGGCGGCTCAGGCCCTACGTATACCGTCCGCGCGCCGGCCTGGCGTGCCCAATGCACAAAGTTTGCCGCCGGATACACCGAACCCGACGTCCCTATCACCACCATCAGCGTCGATCGCGTGATCTCCCGCTGAATCCGATCCATCTCCAGCGGAATCTCGCCGAAAAACACGATGTGTGGCCGCAACCGTGCACCGCATGCGCAGTGCCCCACTTCTTCCAGGCTCTTGTACACGGCGTGATCCTCGACTGGCGGACGGCCGCATTCGTCCTCGCAGCGAGCTTTCGCGAGTTCGCCGTGCATGTGCACCAGCCGCTTCGATCCGGCGCGCTCATGCAGATCATCCACATTCTGCGTGCATAGAAAAAACCGGTCGCCCAGCGCCGCCTCAAGCTCCGCAAGTGCAATGTGCGCGGGATTCGGCGCAGCCTTCGCGCCTTGCTCCCGGCGCTCGGAGTAAAACTGCCACACCAGCGCCGGATTCAGCTCTAGCGCTTCCGGAGTACATACATCCTCCACGCGATGCCCGGCCCATAACCCATCCGAAGCGCGAAAGGTTGGCAGTCCGCTCTCCGCGCTGATTCCGGCCCCGGTCAGCACAAACACACGATCATTTGGTGATATGGAAATCTTCGACATCATCGTTAACAACCCGTCAGCTTTCAGCCACAGCTCTCAGCTTAATTCTCGACTCGGATGCAAATCGAATCAGTGTCGATCCGCACATTTGGCTAATAGCTAAGAGCTGAGCGCTTGCTCCTACGGTTCCAGCAAAACTTTGCCCGTTGTTTTCCGCGCTTCAATATCCGTCTGCGCCTGTCCCGCCTCCGCCAATGGATACATAGATTCCATGCGCAACTTCAAATCTCCCTTTGCGACCCAGCCCAGAACTTCGCCTGAGCGACACTCCAACTCCTGGCGCGTCGCCACGTAGTGCCACAGCGTTGGCCGCGTCACAAACAGCGAACCCTTCCCGCTCAGTTGGATCAGGTCGAACGGTGGCACCGGCCCGCTCGAACCGCCAAACAGTGCGAGTAGACCGCGCGGCCGCAGGCAGTTCAGGCTTCCCTCGAATGTTGTCTTGCCCACGGAATCGTACACCACATCCACGCCCTTGTTGCTCGTCAGCCGTTTCACTTCGGAAACAAAATCCTGCTCAGTGTAAAGAATCACCTCTGAAGCGCCGGCCTCACGCGACAACTCCGCCTTTTCCTTCGTTGACACAGTCGTAATCACCCGCGCGCCAATGCGGCTCGCAATCTGTGTCAGCAGCAATCCCACCCCGCCCGCTCCTGCATGCACCAGCGCGGTGTCTCCGGCTTTCAACGGATATGTCGACGTCGCGAGATAGTGTGCCGTCATCCCTTGCAACATCGCAGCGGCAGCCTGCTCCGGTGTTAGCCCGTCAGGCACCTTCACCAGTTGCGACGCCGGCACCAATGCGTACTCCGCGTAACTACCCAGTACGCCAACCGAAGCCACCGCATCGCCGAGCTTGAATCCGGTGACACCGGAGCCAAGCTCTTCAATCGTTCCCGCGGCTTCGCTGCCCGGGATCAGCGGCAGCGTCGCCTTGTACGTGCCTTTGCGAAAATAGATTTCAATGAAATTTACGCCGATTGCTTCAACACGAATCAATACCTGTCCAGGGCCGGGCACAGGAATCGGCAACTCGGCGAGCTGCAGAACCTCAGGGCCGCCGGTATTCTGAATTTGTATCGCGTTCATACATGCGCAAGAATGCACCCTAACACCCGCGAACTGCAAGAATGTATTAATGTATTTCCCGTCATATTCATATTCGGGTATGGATGGTAAGGCGGTCGGACCTGATCCACAACTGCAGACAAGCCAAACCCCGCACGGATATCTCCGGCGGGGTTTGGTTGGCTTTTCTATTCCGTGCTCTTAGAAACTGTCGTCGCGGCGGTCTGACAGGATGCTCGGTTCTTCCGGCGTCCGCAGCCGCACAATGCGGTCAATCGTGTACGGCGCACGTTGTTGAGCAGTATGGAAGTGCCGCACCTGCAGTTCGCCCAGTAAACCGATCGCCAGCATCTGAATGCCTGCCAATATCAGGACGCCGGCAATCACAAAGAGCGGTCCATGCACATCCATCACGTTCTGGTGCGGGTTCACGATCTTCATCCCCAGCAGCAACGCCGAAATAAAACCGCCCGCTATGATTCCGAGCGCCCCGAAGCTTCCAAAGAAATGCAACGGCCGGCTCATGTACTTCAACAGAAACCGGATCGTCAGCAAATCAAAGAACACGCGGAAGGTCCGGCCAATTCCGTAGTGGCTCTTGCCGCGCTCGCGCTGGACATTCTTGATCGGAATTTCGCAGATCGAGGCGCCGTACCAGCTTGCCAGCGCGGGAATGAACCGATGCATCTCGCCATACAACGGAATGTTCTGGATCACTTCATGCCGGTATGCCTTGAACGTGGTGCCGAAGTCGTGGATGTCAACGCCCGACAGCTTCGCCATGAGCCAGTTCGCACAGCGCGACGGAATTCGCCGCATTACGAAGTTGTCGATGCGCTCCTTGCGCCAGCCCGACACCACGTCGTAGCCCTCTTCCAGCTTTTCCAGGAAATTCGGAATCTCATTCGGGTCGTGCTGCAAGTCACCGTCCATCGCCAAAATGAATTCGCCAGACGCGTGATCGAATCCCGCCGCCAACGCCGACGTTTGTCCAAAATTCCGACGCAGCTTTACCACCAGCACACGGCTATCCACCGCGGCAATCTCTTCCAGTAGCTTGTAGGTACGGTCGCTGGAGCCGTCATCTACCAGCACCAGCTCAAAACTGTCGCCCACCTGCTCCATTACTTGCTTCAGGCGCGCGTATAAGACGGTTACATTGTCCTCTTCATTGTGGAAAGGGACGACAATCGAATACTTCGGCATATGTATAGTATAGACGCGCCTTGATTGCGAAGGGCGCAGTTAATCGTTACTTATCATGGACGAAAAGGACGCACACCTTGTCATACGAGTCAAGGAGACTGGTTACTGGTCCAGTTCGTCCAGCATCCCCTGCATCTCGCTGAGCGCATGGCGGTTGCCGGTTCGCGCCGCACATGCGATGCCCGCCTTCAACTTCTCCCCAGCTTCCGAATTCCGCGCAACCTTTGCCAGCGTTTGCGCCGACATGAAATATGCCGCGGTATAGTCCGGATTCTGCTCGATCAGCACATCGAATTCCTTGAGCGCTTCCTCGACTTCGCCCCGGTTCGCCAGTTCCATGGCGATTCCGTATCGGGCAAAAGCGTTCTTCGGGTCAAGGGCGAGAATTTCTTTCAGTCCTGCAATTTTGTCGGTTGTGCTCATAATGGGGGATTTCTGCACCAGGGCGATTTGCGTAAATGGCGTGGATTGCCGAAACTGGAACAAGTGCTTCGGCACAGGCGTTCACTTGTTCTTTCATTGTAGCCGGAAGTGAACTCCCCTGAAGCCCCTGCAATCGAAAGATGGCCAACAATGAGCACGACTGAAGCCAACCCGCCAGTGCGTACGGTTGCCAGCACGCAATCTGAGATGACTGAGGTCATCCTCCCCAACGACGCCAATACTCTGGGCAACCTCCTTGGCGGACGTCTCATGCACTTCATCGACCTGACCGGCGCTATCGCTGCCTATCGTCACTCGCGAACTCACGTGGTCACTGCAGCGATGGATCACATCGATTTCATTCAGCCCGTGCATGTCGGCGACCTACTCATTCTCAAGTCCAGCGTCAATCGCGCATTCAATACCTCGCTCGAAGTCGGGGTCAAAGTCTGGGTCGAGGATCCGCAAACCGGCACGCATCTGCATGTCGCCAGCGCCTATCTCGTCTTTGTTGCCGTAGACGAACACGGCCGACGGCAAAAGCTGCCGCAGGTGCAGCCCGAAACACCCGATGAGATCCGACGTTACAACGACGCTATGCTCCGTCGCGAGCATCGTGAATCCGAGTCAGCACGCCGCAAGCAGGAGCGGCGCAACACAGGCCTCACCAGGGTCTAACCCAATCAAGCACGAACCTGCTTAAGGAGTAACTCCATCTATGGCACATTCACCCGCCCCGCCTCCGCCGCTACCGCTTCCAGGCGTATCGAAAATCATCGCTATCGGATCCGGCAAAGGGGGCGTCGGCAAAACCACCGTCGCTGTCAATCTCGCCATCGCGCTCTCCAAGCTCGGTCATCGCGTCGGCCTGATCGACGCTGACATCTACGGCCCCAACGTTCCGCTGATGATGGGCTCCACGCAATCGCCGCGTGTCGGCGCCGACAATCAAATCCAGCCCAATGACACGCATGGCATCAAGACCATCTCCATTGGCTACATTTCGCCTGGCGACAAGCCGCTGGTCATGCGTGGTCCGATGCTGCATCAGATCATCCGTCAATTTCTGCAGCAGGTTGAATGGGGACAGCTCGATTACCTCATCGTCGATCTGCCTCCCGGCACCGGCGACGTTGTGATTTCTCTGGTTCAGACGGTCCCGCTCACCGGCGCGGTCGTTGTCTCCACCCCAAGCGACGTTAGCCTGCAGGATGCCCGTAAAGCTTTGGAAATGTTCGCGCAGGTCAATGTTGAGGTTCTCGGCATCGTCGAAAACATGAGCCACTTCACGTGCCCGCACTGCCATGAGGTGATCGACATCTTCTCAAAGGGCGGCGCGGAGCGCACGGCGGCTCAATTCAAAATCCCGTTTCTTGGCTCCATCGAACTCATCCCCGCCATCCGTGAAGGCGGAGATCGCGGACTTCCCGTTGCCCTTGCCGGTCCGAAGAGCCCGCAAGCCGCAGAGTTCTTCGGAATCGCCGAGAAGCTTATAGAACGCGCCGATGCCGCCGCAGCCGCAAGTAGCGATGTGATCGAAATCAGCTAAGCCGTGGGCTTTCGAAAGGGAGCAGAGATTGATCACTGAGGTTTTGATTCGACCCGTCCTGAGAGACGATTACAATCAATGGAAATCGCTCTGGGACGGTTACAACGCGTTCTACGGCCGCAAGGATGCGACAGCGCTACCCGATGAAATCACCAACAGCACGTGGTCCCGCTTCTTTGATAGCTATGAACCCGTGCATGCCTTGGTTGCGGAACAGTCAGGTCAAATACTTGGGTTGGTCCATTACCTCTACCATCGCAGCACAATTTCTATTCAGCCTACATGCTACTTGCAGGATCTATTCACGGCCGAGCCTGCGCGCGGCAAAGGCGTTGGCCGGGCGCTCATCGAGGAAGTTTACCGACGCGCAGCACGGGCGGGCTGCAGCCGAACGTACTGGCTGACCCACGAAACCAATGCGATTGCGATGAATTTGTATGACAAGGTTGCCGAGAAATCTGGATTTGTCGTCTATCGCAAGAACTTCTAAATTTGTTGAGCAGGGCGTTATCTCGAAAAGCTGGGCGGCCCATGAAACGAGTCCTTCTCTCCTGGAGCAGCGGCAAAGACTGTGCGTGGGCGCTCCATCTGCTTCGCCAGCAGGCCGACATCGAGGTCGTCGGACTGCTCACCACGATCAATACTGAATTTGATCGAGTCGCGATGCACGGCACGCGCCGGACGATTCTTGAAGCACAGGCAGTCGCTGCAGACGTTCGACTCTGGCCTGTGCCTCTGCCCTGGCCATGTTCGAACGAGGACTACGAGAAGCGCATGGCCGCAGCCTGCCACCGCGCCATCAAGGAAGGCGTCGATGCAATCGCGTTCGGCGACTTGTTCCTTTCTGACGTGCGCGCCTATCGCGAAAAACAGCTCCAATCCACGGGCATCCAGCCTCTTTTTCCGCTTTGGGATTTTCCCACCCGCGAACTCGCCCGCGCCATGATCGCGGGCGGCCTGCGCGCAAAAGTCGTTTGCGTCGATCCCCGACAGCTCGATCCATCCTTCGCCGGCCGGGAATTTGATACCACCCTGCTTGACGACCTGCCTTCCTCCGTTGATCCCTGCGGCGAACGCGGCGAGTTTCACTCCTGTGTCTACGAAGGCCCCATGTTCTCAAATTCCATTGAACTTGAGGCAGGCGAAATCGTGACTCGCGATGGATTCATCTACGCCGATTTCAAGCCTCGTTCCCAGATGCTCCAATCCATCTGAGCCCAACCATGGTTTATTTGTTTATTCCCCGCTGGTAAAGCAGCCTTAATACCGTCGATTCGACAAGATGCCTTTGTGCCCCCTCCCTGCTTCTTTCGTGCTACTTTCCGCATGCCCTGATTAGGATAAGGTTTCTACAAATAAGCCTTTAACTCTGAATTCTTTTTCCCCAATTCCTATGCCTCCATCGCGCCGAGTTATGAGAGATTCTTCCGGATCGCAAGCCATCCAACCCGCCGCAGTTGCGCCCGTCATCGCCGTTGCCGCGCGGGAAGGCATACAACTGGTGCCGCAGACATCATTCCTGACTCTGATCGCGTTTGGAGCGTTTTTCATCTGCTTCATCCACGCCACGGTCGCAGGCGCGAACACCGTACCTGCGGCTGGCATCGGCTATCTCTGTCTAACGCTGGTTATGTTTCTCTGCGCCACTGCATTCTGGACGCGCGCTCGCCTCGCCAAAGGAACACTCTACATCCGCTGGGCGTTCATCTCCGCTGCAGCACTGGCGGCATCAATCGGCTATTTTCCGTCTTGCACCCAGGGTTTCTTGAACACCACCCCCGCAAGACAGTTCCAAACTGCCTGCTTCAATGCAACCGAGGCTCTGTACATGCTGGCCGCCGTGCTCTTCTTTGCCGGCGTCGCCCGGTCCATTGTCATTGTGGATGTCCTTCAGGCCCTTTTGTTCACCGTAATTCGCTTCAATCTCATCTACTCCCCCGTCACGCGCGATCACTTCAACGTCTATCACCTGGTTATCGGCCAACTCATGGCGCTCTTCCTGTTCCTGATCGCGATGGTCGCCTGCCTGGGAGCGGCCTCAAGCACCGAGTTGAAGTTCTTGCGCACGCTTTCGTGCTTCCTGGGTCTTCGACTCATCTCGTTCTTCCTGGCAAACCAGGTTTCCTACACATGGCTGCACTACAAGCATTGCAGCCTGTGGGATGTTCCCGGCGAGGCGCTCCTCGCTGGCTTCGCTCTATACCTTCTCTTCGCCAGTCGCTCTACGAAGCCAGAGAAGCTCGAGACTGCGCCGTTTCGTACTCCGAGCATAACGGTGCGCAATCTCATGCCTTCGTTCCTGGCACTCGTCAATCTCATGCTCGGTCTTCTTTTGTTACGCATCTCGTTCCCTCTGGCAGCCGCCGCCATTTCGGCGTCACTCGTCTGCTATGTGGCGCGCACTGTTTTGCTGCAGGCTCAGGCGGTAAAGGAGAAGTCTCTTCTCGAATGCCGCAACGAGCAACTCGAAGGACTCGCCATACGCGATCCTCTTACCGGCATCGGTAATCGCCGCTCGCTCGCTGGAGCCTACAGCCGTCTGCAGGTTTCGGAGAGAGGCGAATCTCTGTCGCTCCTGCTGATGGATATCGATTACTTCAAGCAAGCCAACGACCGCCTCGGTCATCTTCACGGTGACCAAGTGCTCGTAGCACTGGCCAGAAAACTCGAGAGCCTTGCGTCGAGGGTGACTGGCAGCCATTGTGCACGATTCGGAGGAGACGAGTTCGCCCTTCTGCTGTTGAATGTTTCTCCGCATCAGGCATTCGTGCTTGCGGAAGAACTGCGCGCACGATTCATAGCGCGCGCATTCGAAGCAGAAAATGGCAAGGTGAGCCTCAGCATCGGTATCGCCTCGCTGCACTCCGCGCACGACCTGCCGCTCGAATCTCTGGTCTCCCACGCCGACCAGGCTCTCTACCGTGCCAAGTTATTGGGCCGCAATCGTGTGGAAGTCCAGCCCGTCTGGGATCACGAATCCATGGCGGAAGACCTTGTCCCGCTGGCGCTGCATATCGAGCTGCAGCACACCGCCGGATAAAAGGAAAAGCGAGGCCGAAGCCTCGCCTTCTTCCGCTGCTAATCCATCTCTCCTTAGCGCCAGTGTCCTTCGATCAACACCCAGCCGCCTTCACGGTGAACCCAGTGATGCGCAACCCACACAGCGTGGGGATGAGGCGGACGGTCCCAGCGCCCCGGAACCCAGACATAACGCGCGCCATCCCACCGGTGGTAGCCTTCGATCCAGACATATCCCACTCCCGGCGCTACAGGACGATGCTCCACAATCGGTGCGGGTGGCCCGACGCGGACATAAACCTGCGCGTTTGAAGCCGCAGGAAGCAAAGTAAAGGCAAGTAAAGCTGCCATCGCAGTCTTCTTCACGAGTCAACTCCTTCAGCAGTGAGAATTGCCGGATCTCTACAGCTTTTCCGGCTCGTTGCTCACTTCAACAGGAGTTCTGCGAAAAAGTTGTGTTCCCAAAGTAACGATCTACAAGCAAAATGCGCCCGATCGAGTGATCCGCCGGTGCTAAGCCGCCACTTCAATCTCTGCGCTCAACGCTTCAATCGCTTCAAGACAATCGCCTCGGCCTACATCGTGATGCGTAACCATCCGGATCGCATTCGCCCCCACGGCGCTCATCAACACGCCCCGCGTCTTGAGCCGCGCAACCAGGTCCGCCGCACTCATGTCGCCTCGGAGTTTGAAAATCACGATGTTCGTTTCAACAGACTCGAGATCGATGTCCACACACTCAATATGCGATAAAGCCTCAGCCAGCAGCCGAGCATTGGCGTGATCTTCATGCAGCCTCGCCGGCATTTGTTCAAGCGCAATCAACCCTGCCGCCGCAAGGATGCCCACCTGTCGCATGCCGCCGCCCAAAGCCTTGCGATAGATTCGCGCTTGATCCATCATTTCCGATGAACCCACCAGCATCGATCCCACCGGTGCGCACAATCCCTTCGAGAGGCAGAACATGACAGTGTCGAATCCGCGCGTCAGTGTTTTAACATCCATCCCCAGCGCCGTCGACGCGTTGAATATGCGCGCGCCGTCCAAGTGGACCGGCAGTTTGCGCTCCCTTGCCTGTGCCCAGATCTCTTCCATCACCGACAGCGGAGTGCAGCGCCCGCCGGTCAGGTTTGCCGTATTTTCGATTTCGATAAGACCCGTCTCTGCTCGAAACGACCCGCGTTTGTAGATGACCGGTTCTATGTCTGCCCACTTTAACCAGCCTCGCTCCGTCGGAACTGCACGCACCAGGCATCCTGAAAAAACTGCCGTGGTCGCCATCTCCCAGTCGAGAATATGCGAACGTGACTCGCAGATCACTTCCTGTCCCGGCTTGGTCAGCAGTCGAATCGCAATCTGGTTGCCCATCGTGCCCGTTGGCACAAACAAAGCGTCCTCGCGCCCGAAGATTTCCGCAGCCCGCTTCTCAAGCAAATTGACGGTAGGATCTTCTCCGTAAACGTCATCGCCGACTTCAGCCGCTGCCATCGCCGCCCGCATCTCCGGCGTGGGTCGCGTCACCGTATCCGACCGCAAATCAATCAACTCAGGCATAATCAGTTCTCAGCTTTCAGTTGCCAGCCTGCAGTGCTCTGTTTCCGCACCCAGCTTCTTATTCCTCGTTGCCGATTGTTATTCCCTATTCCCTGTTTCTAAGGTATCTGCGCCATCGGCAATTCCATCACCGGTGTGACTTTTCCATTCGTCGACGCGTACGCCCACATCCCATGGAAGTTTTCCCGCAGTCCCGGCTGGGCTTTCAACAGCGCACCCAACACGGCAATCGCCTCGGTGCGTAGTACAGCCGGATCAGTCGATCCGGTTGATTCATACGTAACGCCGAGATCCGGTTCGTGCAGCGAAGCATCCAGCCGCACCCCATCGATCTTCCACGTGCGGTCACCACTCGTCACCGAATATGGAAACGTGTCCTCTGATGGACCGCCCTTGATTTGTGATTGCTCCTGGACTAGTTTGTCCAGATTTGGAGAGGAGAGGAAGTCGACCGGCAATTCCAGGTAGCGCGCCGCTTCATAGCAGTACCAGGCGGCCCAAGGTAGATTGCTTCGAGCCAGTTCGCGCGCCCGAGTCCAATACCACACTGCGTCATGCCCATCGAACATGCCCTGTCGCGCTGAGAATCCACCCAGCTTCCATCCCGAAGTTCCAGTCGCATCCCAGACCAGGACAAATCCCATTTGCCCGGCCAAAGCCGCCCCCGCCGCATCCGAGAGGACCAATGCATATTTTCCCGGCGGCAGCGCGTGCATGCTGATCGTCACCGTCATTGAACCGTTCGCGTTCGAGCAGAAGAACTGGGTATCCGACGGCGTTGTCAGGGTGCTGGCATCCAGCAGGTAGACGTTGCGCAACTGAACTTTCCCGCCTTTGAACAGCGGCGCAGCCTGTTCCACCGCTTCGCGAATCCCGTCCCACTGCCCCGACATTGCCGGCAGCAGAACCGTCTGCAACGCGCTGGTATCCTGCCGTAAAACGGCATCGGAAAGCTGCTCTCCCAGTGAGGCCAGGGTGCCGCGGTCTTGCGGCGTTAACTCCGACTGCGTTGTACAACTTGCGGCAAATCCCGCCGCCGGAGCCACCATCAAAAGCGCGGCAATTAGACTTCTCGAGCAGAGGCGCATCTTTGCGTTTCCTCTCTTCCGCATAGCGCGTTTCGCAACTTGACTGGTATTGGCGTCATCGAAATGTAGAACCTGCCAACAAGCCCGGTTTCATAAGCTTCGCCGCCCTGAAATGTAGATTCTGAAAACGCTATGAGCGTTCGACAGCCACTGATAGTCTAATGCAGTAGGGCGCTTCAAAACCGGCCTGTCGGCCCAGAACCACCCCTGAGAGCAGATTGCCATGCGCACATTTGCCACACCACAATCCCGCATCTTCCCATCTTCCCCTTTGCTATGTGGGATGCTATCGGGCACGTTTCTAGCCGCCACTCTTGTTTCAGGCATTTCAGGCGCGGCGCAATCTCCCTCACAACCGGTTTCCCCGACAACTGTCAAACCATATGTGCGCAAATCCCATACACATTCGACTGCGAAAAAGCAGGAGACTGCTCCGGTAGCCCAAACTCCGCCTCCGGCTCCCATGCCCGATTGGCCGGTGAACGATCCGCCCAGCCCCGCATCTGTCGTTTGGGATGCCAATGGCCTTCGCATCAATGCTTCTAACTCGAGCCTCCAGCAGATCCTCAGAGAGGTATCGACTGAGACCGGATCAAAGGTGGAGGGGATGGGCGCCGACCAGCGCGTTTATGGAGTCTACGGTCCGGGCAAGGCACGCGATGTGCTCTCGCAACTGCTGCATGGTTCCGGGTACAACGTCCTGCTTGCCGGAGACATCGGCCAGGGAGCGCCTCGCCAAATTGTGCTCAGTCCGCGACAAAGCGGCCCTTCCAGCGCGCCCACTGGCATGAATCGCCCGCAGCAGGATCAGGACGAAGATGTACCAGAGCAGCCGGAAGAACAGCCGCAGGCCCCTCAGACGCAGAACCCCGCGCGGCCCGGCTTCGGGCCCAACGGGCCTGCCCGTACTCCGCAGCAGGTGATGGAAGAAATGCAACAACGGCAGCAACAGCAGCAGCAGATGCAGCAGCAACAGCAGACCGCTCCTCAGGCAAACCCGCAACAATAGCGTCTCTTCGGGCTTGCTTTTGAGCAGGCAGAATTCGCCGGTAGCTGCGAAACAGCCAAATTGGTTTTCGTTGGCTTACAAAATGGGAGGAAGAAACGGCCTTTGAGCCGCTTGAAGCGTCTATTGAAATTGGCCAGCCCGCAGGCCAGTTCTTTCGCTGGTCAATAGGGCCTGGCTATCTATTCAGGAGCCAGTTGCGCCTGCACCTTCAGGGACTCCCGTGCGGTTCGGGGACGCATCAGCGCAAAGCCGACGCGAAAAACCCCATAAGCGACAAGCACACCGAACGCCATCGATCCTATTGCGGCGCAAACCAGCATCACTAAGTTAAAAGCGTCAGCCATTTTCTTTAGACCCCCGTCGAAAATTGCTGGGGAAAGTCCCTCAGTGTTTATTTGCTTCGTGCCCTGCTATTTGCATTAGACGCCGAAGCTTTGTCTAAAGGATTGTCGCAGAAAAGCTCACGCGTTGACCCTTGTTTCTATTGGCAAATAGAATACCCCTAGTACGTCCGTAATCCCGTGAAACGCTCCATAAACGAAAGTTCACGGCACCCATAACGAAAGTTCACCGGAACCCCTTGCGACAAGTCCATGTCACTGGGGTGGGCTTCATGGCACCCGCCATCTCCACTTCGCCTGACCATGTCCATTACTCACATTTCGGTGCGTGGGGCGCGCCAGCATAACCTGCGCGATATCAATGTGCGCATCCCGCGCAACACGCTGACCGTGGTCACCGGCCTCTCCGGATCCGGCAAGAGTTCGCTCGCCTTCGACACCATTTACGCCGAGGGCCAGCGCCGCTATGTCGAGACGCTTTCGGCCTATGCGCGCCAATTCCTCGACCAGATAGAGCGACCCGACGTTGACTCGATCGAGGGCCTCTCGCCCGCCATTTCCATCGAACAGAAGACCACGAGCCGCAGCCCGCGTTCGACCGTCGGCACCATCACCGAGATCTACGACTACCTCCGCCTCCTTTACGCCTCTGTAGGCACCCCACACTGTCCAAACTGCGGCCGCCCCATCACCCGTCAGACCTCCGACCAGGTCGTTCAGCGCATCCTGCAATTGGGCACTGGAGAACGCGTCACCGTCATGGCCCCTGTGGTCCGCGGCCGAAAGGGAGAGTTTAAGGACTTACTTGATCAACTTGATCAGCAAGGGTTTCGCGCTCGCGTCGATGGCGAGATCGTTGATCTCTCTGAGCCCCCTGCTCTCGACAAGCGCAAGAACCATACCATTGAAGCTATTGTCGACCGAATCCTCTTGAAGCAGTCGTCGGATGATGGGAACCAAAAGACTGCCGCACCGCAGGTACCCGGCAAAGCTTCTGTCGAAAAGCGCCTTGAAGCCGCGGTCACCAAGGCTCTTCAGCTCGCCAATGGACTCGTCGTTATTGGGTTCGCCAACAGCGAAGAACAGACCTTCTCCTCCTCAATGGCCTGCCCCGACTGCGGCCTGGACGTCCCTAAACTCGAACCGCGCAGTTTCAGTTTCAACTCCACCTTCGGCGCGTGCCCGGAGTGTCACGGTCTCGGCTCGCTCTACGATCTTGACCCCGCCAAGGTCATCACCGACTGGTCCAAGCCGCTCCTCGACGGCGGTCTCGGCCCCGGCTCCGCCTCGCAATACCTGCTGCGACTGGTCAACCTTGCCGCCGAACGCTATAGCATCGATCTGAAGAAGCCCTTCGAAGACCTGCCACCCAGACAACAGCATATCCTCGTTTACGGCCCTCCCAAGGGTGAAGCGCCACGCACCGGTTTCCACGGCATTCTCAACTACCTGCGCGACACCATCGACGAAGCCCGGAGCGACGGCTACCGCGATTACATGATGACCTTCATGTCCGCCACGCCGTGCCCTGCCTGCCGCGGCAAGCGTCTGCGTCCCGAGTCGCTCGCCGTCAAGATCAATGGCCTCTCTATCGCCGACTTCACCGCACTTCCGCTCAATCGCGCGCTCTCCGCCGCGTACGAGTTCAATTTCACGGCACGCGAGGCCCTCGTCGCCGACCGGATTCGCCGCGAAATCATCGAGCGTCTCGAGTTCCTGTGCGCCGTCGGCCTCAACTACCTCTCGCTTGATCGCAATGCCGCCACACTCTCCGGCGGCGAAGGCCAACGCATCCGTCTTGCCACGCAGATCGGTTCGCGTCTTCGCGGCGTCCTCTACGTACTCGACGAGCCCTCCATCGGTCTTCATCAGCGTGACAACTCCCGGCTCATCGAAGCGCTTGTCCGTCTCCGCGATCTCGGCAACACGGTCCTTGTAGTCGAACACGACGAAGAAACCATCCGCCATGCCGACTATGTGCTCGATCTCGGCCCCGGCGCCGGCCGTCTCGGAGGCTACGTGGTCGCCCAGGGCACACCGGCAGACATCATGGCCTGTCCCGAATCGCTAACTGGCCGATATCTTTCAGGAGCCTCCGGTATCCTTCATCGCCCCGAACCGCGTCCGCTCACCGGCAAGTGGATCACCGTCAACGGTGCACGTGAGCACAACCTGCAGGACCTCACCATCAGCATTCCGCTTGGCGTTATGACGGTCGTCACCGGCGTAAGCGGCAGCGGAAAAAGCACCCTCATCAACGACATCCTCTATCGCTCGCTCGCCAAGACACTTTACGGCTCGCGCGAAGAACCAGGCGTTCACGAATCGCTCGAAGGTGCCGACCAGATCGACAAAGTTATACGCATTGACCAGGCGCCTATTGGCCGCACACCCCGTTCGAATCCCGCCACCTACACGCAAGTCTTCTCGCCCATCCGCGATATCTTCGCCATGCTGCCTGAATCCCGCGAGCGCGGCTACAAGGCCGGGCGCTTCAGTTTCAACGTGGCAGGAGGCCGCTGCGAAGCCTGCCAGGGCGATGGGCAACGCCGCATTGAAATGAACTTTATGCCCGACGTCTACGTCCAGTGCGAAGTGTGTAACGGACGCCGCTACAATCAGGAAACCCTCGCCGTAAAATTCCACGGCCACTCAATTGCCGACATCCTCGATCTCACCATCGAGGACGCCCTGACGGTGCTGGCGGATGTTCCCACCGTGCGTCAGAAACTGCAAACCCTCGTCGACGTGGGCCTCGGCTACGTGCATCTCGGTCAGAGCGCCACTACGCTCTCCGGCGGCGAAGCCCAGCGCATGAAACTCGCCCGCGAACTCTCGAAACGCCAGACTGGCCGAACTCTTTATTTATTGGATGAACCCACCACTGGCCTTCACTTCGATGATGTGCGCAAACTGCTTGAAGTCCTCCACCGGCTCACCGATCTGGGCAACTCCATCATCATCATCGAACACAATCTTGACGTCATTCGCAACGCCGACTGGATCCTCGACCTGGGACCTGAAGGCGGCGAAGACGGCGGACGCGTCGTGGGAGAAGGCCGCCCAGCGAAAATCGCAAAAACGGCCGGCTCCTATACCGGCGAATTTCTCGCTCGGTATTACACCTCCCATAACGGCAAACTCGCCGAAGTCTCTGATGCTCTATTTCCCCAAAATGGCAATCAACCTCAGCGGCCGGAAACAAAGCGAGAGGCGGCACCCTCGGCCAGAGATCTTCGTGGCTCGGTTGGGGAACAAGTCGAAGGATCCGCATTTACGCTCGCATCTTCTTCCCGACGAACACTTCCAGCGGGGGATCTGAAAGCATCCAAGCCAGCGAAAAAATCCAACAACAAGAAACCGGTACGCGCATGAGCACATTCCCCGAGCCAATACCGAGCGAGCCCGAGGAGTCTCTCCGCGGCGAAGACGTCGCACTCCCGTCGACCGACCCCCTCGCTCTTGAAAATACTCCGGCACCTCCAGCCGAATGGATCGCAGAACCCGAAGATCGCATGTCTCCGGAGCCTGACGCACTCGCGCGTTCCATCATCGCCGCCACTCCCACCGAGGAGATTCCTCGCGAACCGATCTTCGCTGTCCATGCTAAGTCGCCGCAGTTCCGGGAAGAACGCATTCCGCACCTTGGCCATCTTGGCCTGCTGGCCCTCCTTGCCCTCTTCGGTTTAATCGGCACCATGATGCTAGTACCGCTCGCCCTGCACTTCCATCTCTTCGGCGTTTCCAGCATCGCGCAGGCCACCACCGATTATCGTTACGCGCTCGGCAGTCAGGCAGCCCAGTACCTCATTACCTTCGCAGGATGTCTCGCGGTATTTCCCATCATCTGGCATAAGCCGTTCTTCGACGGAATTCATTGGAACGGGGCAATTGCGCTCCGACGCACCGCACGTCTCATCAGCGCAGCCGTGCTCTGCTTCTTCGTAGCAATGATCAATGGTTTGCTGATGCCCGGCCCTACCAATGCGCCAATCGACGAGCTCTTCAAGGCACCAGGAGCCGCTTGGGTCCTCTTCGCATTTGGCGTCACGCTTGCACCTTTTTTTGAAGAGATGGCATTTCGCGGCTTTATCCTTCCTGCGCTCTGTACCGCCTACGATTGGTGTGTTGAACACTTCACCGGCGCGCCCCGCCGCCCGTTGGACGAGCACGACAATCCGCAATGGTCGCTGGCCGCCATGATCGTGGCTTCGCTGCTCACCAGCATCCCATTCGCAGTTATGCACGGAGCGCAGACTGGCTGGTCTCTCGGACCTTTTCTTTTGCTGATCTTTGTAAGCCTCGTCCTCTGCTCCGTCCGCCTATACACCCGTTCGCTCGCCGCCAGCACCCTGGTCCACGCCTTCTATAACTTCATGCTCTTCTCCTTTATGCTGCTAGGTACCGGCGGCTTCAAGCACCTCGAAAAGATGTGAAGAACAGCTATTGTTAGAATCTCTTCAATGCCCACCCATGCTCAGCAACTTCTATCGCTTCTCGCCCTCACCAGTTTCAAGCTCGGACAGTTCAAGCTCTCTTCCGGCGGCACCAGCGACTACTACATCGACTGTCGCACCACCACGCTCCATGCTGAAGGTGGCCGCCTGACTGGCGAAGCAATTCTCGATCTTCTCAAAGAGAACAACATTCAAGCCGACGCAGTTGGCGGTCTGACGATGGGCGCCGACCCCATCGTCTCCAACGTCGCCACCGCCAGCGGCTGGCGCGCACAACATCACCCCGGCTCCCCGCTCATCCACGGCTTCCTCGTGCGCAAGGCCGAAAAACAACACGGCACCGGCCGCCGCATCGAAGGCTTCTGCCGCGAGGGGGCCCGCGTCGTCATCGTGGATGACGTCTGCACCACTGGCGCCTCCACCATCAACGCCATAGAAGCCGCGCGGGAAGCCGGCATGATTGTGGCCGCCGTCGTATGCATCGTCGAGCGCGAAGAGGCGAACGGCCGCCCCGCTGTGGAAGCGGCCGCGGGTGGCGCACCGTTCTTCGCCCTGTTTACCGCCGTCCACGTCCGTGCCGAGCACGTCCGGCAGCTTGAATCCACTCGCCGAAATTCTCACTAAAAAGGAAATCAGGCCACCCGGTGGTTTGCCCGGATGGCCTGAAGAACTTGTTGCTTTAATTTAATCTATAGATTCTTTCTATCGAGTTCGGCCACGCCCTTAATCATTCATTGCGGCTCTCGCCTTTAATGTTGCCGTTCCAGTCCGTAATCCTCCTAATCGCTCTAATCTTCCTAATCTATGAACAGCTCCGACGATCTTTAACAGCGCTCTCGATCTTTAGTTGCTGCTGGGAGGAGGCGGCGCGGCTTGCGATGTCACCGGGCCCGCTCCGTTGCTCATGTTGCTCAACAATTGAATCTCCACACGTCGATTTTGCTTACGGCCTTCCGCTGTGGTGTTGGGCGCAACTTCCTTATCCTTGCCGATGCCGATCAGGTAGAAGCGATGTGCCGCCACTCCGTACTTCGCAGCCAGGTATTGCACCACGGCATCTGCGCGACGATTGCTCAAGTCGTAATTGTAGGCAGCCGAACCAGTCGAATCCGTTCCGCCCGTGACTTCGAGGATGTAGCTCTTCGCGCTTCCAAGCTGCGCTGCGAAGCCATCCAGCTGGTCCTTGTCGTCCTTCGTCAGTACTGCTTTGTCAAAGCCGAAGTTGACTGTGACATTCGCCATTGACTTGTAGTCGTCCAGACCCTTCACAACTGAGTCCAGAGAGTCCGCGCGGTGAACGGCATCGTTCGCCGCCGTATCCGCATCTCCAGCCGCCTTTGTAGCATTCTGAGCGTTCTGAGCTGCGGCGTCGGCCGAGCCTTGCGCCTGCTTGATTCCCGCCGTGGCGCGGTCGTCCACTTCGTGCAGAGCGCGGTTGTTGTCAGCTGACTTCTGATCAAGCTGATTAGTGTGTTCAATAACTGGCGCCGTCTGGGATTTCACATAGTTCTTGGTCGCGCAACCCGTCACGCCCATGAGTGCTACGGCAGCTGCAATCAACAATCCATTTGAGTTTTTCATGATCTCCCCATTCTTTACCGCCTCAGTTTGCCTGTCCCTCTTCACGACCACCAGGCGGGCGGCGACATTTCGTGTCGCCTTCTTCATTGCATTCCTCCCTCCAAACAGAGCTGCTTCTGCAAACAACTCAAAAGAAACAACCTCTATTGTGCCTGTGGAAAATTATCCAACCCTATCCACTATGTACTTTTTACGCACTGCGGTAAGCTTTGCATTTTCTGCTTCAAAACCATTTTCCGTTAACCCGGTATCCTAGAATTGGCGCCCTGCGAACCGTACCTCCATGGATCTGATTGAGAAAATCCGGCTCCTCCCTACCCAGCCCGGCGTGTACCTCTACAAAAACGCTGAGGGCGAAGTCATCTATGTCGGTAAGGCCAATAATCTCCGCTCTCGCGTCCGCTCCTACCTGCTCGAAGCCTCGCAGGCCAATGCCAAGACTGGCTCCCTCATGCGCGAGGCCGTCGATATTGACTACATCCTCGTCGCCAACGAGCACGAAGCCCTCGCCCTCGAAAACAACCTCATCAAACAGCGCAAGCCGCGCTTCAACATCCTGCTTCGCGATGACAAGACCTACCCGTACGTCAAACTCACCCTCGCTGACCGTTACCCAAAGGTCTTCGTCACCCGCCGCCTGCGCAAGGATGGGTCCGCCTACTACGGCCCTTACTTCCCCGGCAACCTCGCCTATCGCGTCGTCGAACTCATCCATCGCAGCTTTCTTCTCCCAAGTTGCAAGGTCGATCTCTCCAGGTACCACCCGCGCGCCTGCCTGCAGTACTACATTCATCGCTGTCTCGGCCCCTGTGTCGAACACCTGACAACCCCGGAGAGCTACAAACAAGCCGTCCGCGATGCTCAGCTTTTCCTCGAAGGGCGCCAGTCGGAACTTGAGCGTTCTCTCACAGCCCGTATGACTGCCGCTGCTGAGGCAGAACAGTACGAAGCCGCCGCGCGCCTCCGCGATCAGCTCTCCACCGTCCACCAGCTTCAGGAAAAACAGCGCATCGCCACGGCGGAACAGAGCGACGATGCCGACGTCTTCGGCTATCACTTCGAAGAGGACAGCCTCGCCATCAATCTCTTCCACGTGCGCGCAGGAAAAATCGTCGACCGCCGCGAATTCTTCTGGGAGAATCTCCAGGAGTTTCTCGAAGCCTCAGTCGTAAGCGAAGAGGGCACGAACGATTCCGTAGGTGTCCCACGTCTCGAACCCGAGATATGGCAAACTGCGGATTCGAATTCCGAGCCCCCGGGTGCCCCATCCATGACAAAGTCATGGGAGGGAGAGCAAAATCCCGTATTCAACGCTGGCCAGGTCTTTTCCGCTCTCCTCAAGCAGCTCTACATTGACCAGCATTACGTCCCCCGCACCATCCTGGTCCCCGTTGACTTCGATGATCGCGAAGCCCTCGCCACGCTTCTCTCAGAACGCGTCAACCATCGCGTGGAAATCGCCGTCCCTCAGCGCGGAGAGAAAAAATCACTCATTGACCTCGCCGGACAGAACGCACGTCAGTCCTACATCCAGCGATTCCGCGTTCTCGAGCCGTCGCGTAAAGCCATACAGGAATCTCTGGTAGATTCCCTGATGCTCCCCGAACTGCCCAATCGCATCGAATGCTTCGACATCTCTCACATCCAGGGAGTGGAAACAGTTGCATCCATGGTCGTGTGGGAAGACGGCAAAATGAATAAGTCGCAATATCGAAAGTTCAAAATCATGACGGTGCTCGGCGTCGACGACTTTGCATCCATGCGCGAAGTCGTCACCCGCCGCTATCGGCGCCTCAAGGAAGAAGACAAACCGATGCCGTCATTGATCCTCATAGATGGCGGTCTCGGCCAGCTTCATGCCGCGGCGGATGCGCTCGAATCTCTAGGATTCACCTCGCAACCTCTCGCTTCCATTGCGAAAAAAGAAGAGGTCATCTATCTCTACGGAAATGAAGACGAGCCAGTCGTCCTCGATCGCCGCTCGCCCGTGCTTCATCTCGTACAGATGATCCGCGACGAGAGCCATCGCTTCGCCGTCGGATATCACCGCCAGCGCCGTGCCATGCGTGACCGCGATTCAGAACTCCTCAACATCCCCGGTGTCGGCCAGCAAACCCGTCAGCGCCTGCTCACCCACTTTGGGAGCCTGCGCGACGTGCAACAAGCTACTGCCGATTCCCTCGCCGCCGTCGTCTCCCGCAAAACGGCTGAATCCATTTGGCGCCATTTCCACGAGCCCGACCCCGCCACGCTAGCTCACTAACTCGAAGCCCGCATTTCTATCAATTGCGAGAGAACAAATATGCCATTTTGCCGTCGGAGTTGCTTCAAAGCGTTCCGAACCCGAAATCTCGCGCACCCTGCTCGGGATCAGTCGATGTCAATCGGGTTGCGTCACGCGATTCCCCGCCGCCGAATAGACTGAGTTGTTTCAATTGGATTTTTGCGCGCCGCGAATCGAACAACTGCGCGCTGCCTGGGAGCATCCCACTCGTGTTAGCTGAGGAGGTTTCGGCCCATGTCGCATTTTGCTTCACGCCCCGTCATGCTCTCCATATTCACCACTCTGCTTGCAGCAACCCTCGGTATTGCAGGCTGCAGCCAAGGCGACCATCCTGAGGTCAAACTGGCTGTCTACAACGCGCTCGATCAGCATGATTTGCGGAGCGTCACGGTCTCCGAAGACCGGCGTGGCGGCGTCATTACCCTGAGTGGAATCGTTGGGGCTAGCGACCGAAAGCAAAAAGCCGAACAAATTGCCCAGCAAGCAGCCCCCGGCTACTCCATCGTCGATCGGATCTCGGTGGACAATGCTGGACTGCAGAGGGATCAAAAGGCCGCGACCCAGACAGCCCAACTCGATAGCGCAATTGAAGATCGATTCAAGGCCACCCTCAAATCCAACCCGGCTCTGAAGAACCAGAGAATCGAGTACACCGCCTACAACGGCACTCTAACGCTGAAAGGTTCAGTCAAATCAGCAAAGGAACGACGGGAAGCCGAGGACATTGCAAAGAGAGTCCCAAAGGTCCAGCATGTCATCAACGAAATTCAGGTCAGCCCTGGGAAGCCCTCCCCCGCAAATTCCTGACCTGCCCAGTTCAGCTCGGCTTCATCGCAATTCGCAAATCTCGTTATACAAGCCACGAAGCGTGCCAGTCCAAACACGCAGAACTTCGTTCGCTGGGCAGTAGAGCGGGTGAAGGGGAAAGTCGATCCCGCATCTACGCCAGATTTCAGCAAATCTCACCGCACTCCGGAAACCTCGGCATCTTCAATCGCAAATTTTTTGCTGCAGACCGGGCACTCGTGCTCCTTTGAGTCCGCTATGCTGATCATTCGCGTGCCGCACGACGGACATTTGCCCTTGTGCTCTCCCATACCCAACACCGGGCCCAGGAGTGGCGCCAGGATGCCAAGCACAATCATGGGTACCCCCAGGAAGATGCCCCAGCCCAACAAACATAGCAAAATTCCCGGGATGATCAGGACCGGCACCGCGATAAGGCCGTAATATAAGCCGCCAAACGCGCCGCGCGCCGGGTAATGCTGGTGCTCGCGCGAGTGTACTTCATGCGCTACAGCCATGCCGCAACCCGGACAGAAACTCCACTCCGATGCCAGATGTGCTCCACACTTTGAACAGTTTGCGTCCATAGGCAACCGCTCCCCACGGCTAGTGCAGCCAACCGGGCACCCCTGAGTACCACGCACCTTCGATCACTCAGACCAGTGATAGCTAGTGCATCCTTGCGGGTCGCTGAGGCGGCCGTCTGCAGCCCGAAACGTTACCCCCATCGCAATACAGTTGCCCGTGACCCGCATCACGGCTTTCTTTGCAATGGAACTTCCTCTCACTTGTCTTCATCTTGATAGCGCTCCATCGGAGTTGGCTCCGCCACTCGATCGATGAGCCGAAGGCAGTTAGACGCACCACATCTGGCGCAGGGGCGTGCTAACCTCACATCACCGCATGAGCCAACAAGCCTCCGCATTCCCCAAAAAAGCTCAAGCTCCCGCCGATCTCCCTCGCGTGCTCGGCGCATCTCAGGCCAGCGCCATCGTTGTCGGCACCATTATCGGCAGCGGCATCTTCCTCGTTCCCAGTGAGATGATGCGCGACACCGGTTCCTCCGCATTCGTCTATCTCGCGTGGATCGTCGGCGGCCTGCTCTCGCTTTTCGGCGCGATGACCTACGCCGAACTCGGCGCGATGCTTCCCTACGCCGGTGGTGAGTACGTCTATCTGCGCGGTGTCTACGGCGACCCTCTTGCCTTCCTCTACATGTGGACATGGTTCGCCGTCGCCAAGCCTGCCTCCATCGCCGCGGTCACTATCGGCCTGGCACGCACTCTGGAATTCTTTCCTGCATTCCACTTCCTCTCCACGCCGGTCGGCAATCTGCCCCTTCTCTGGTCCCAGGTCTTTGCCATCGCCGTCACGTGGTTCATGACTGGACTCAACTATCTCGGCATCAAAAAAGCCGGCGATTTCCAGCTCGTCTTCACAATTCTCAAAGGCATCCTCATCCTCATCGTGGCGGCCTTGTGCTTTGCTTCCGCCGCTGGCACCTTCAAGAACTTCTCCACAGGACTGCCCCACGCAGTGGGGGGCTTCAGCGGATTCATGCTCGCTCTTATCGCCACCCTCTGGGCTTATGACGGGTGGAACGACCTCACCATGGTCGCCGGAGAAGTACGACGCCCCGAACGTTCGCTCCCCATCGCCCTCATCGGTGGCCTCTTCATCGTCGGCATTCTCTTCATGGCCACCAATGCTGCCATCCAGTACATCCTGCCCGCCGCACAAATCGCCGCCAGCGAACGCCCCGCCGTTGCCGCGCTTTCCATCGTCGCGGGCCCTCGCGGCGCAGGATTCGTAGCCGCCGCGATGGCCCTCAGTATCTTTGTTACGCTGAACGGTACCATCATGTCCGGTGCGCGCATCCCCTTCGCTGCCGCGCGTGACCGCCTCTTCTTCCGTCAGTTCGCGCACATAAATCCGCGCTTCCAGTCCCCGTCCACCTCCCTCATCGTCCAGGGGCTGCTTTCCACTGTGCTCCTGCTTTTTCTCTCGCAATTTCAACAACACTTCGAGCTCGCCGTCTTCGCCGAGTGGCTCTTCTACATGCTGACTGCCACCACCGTGTTCGTATATCGCCGCCGACGTCCCGATCTCGCCCGCCCCTACCGCGTCTGGGGATACCCGGTGCTACCTGCAATCTTCGTCCTCTCCGCCGCCGCAGTTCTCGTCTACAGCTATGCCGGCAACTTAAAAGGATCGCTATTGGGGACCGCCCTGATCCTCCTCGGCCTTCCCGTCCTCTGGTTAGTCCGCAAAATCTACGGGCCCACCAGCGCCTGGTCTTAGGCCGGGGGCTACTGAGACTCTCCTCCTTCATCGCCCGTTTTAGTAGACTCAACTTCAGAATGTTTCCTGTGAAATTTCCTTCTCCCTTCCGTTTCTTCGCTTTCGCTCTAGCAGCATTCGCGCCAAGCTTCGCGATTCAGCTGTCCGCTGCCCAAGGCACCCATCTCTGGACCCAGTCGCGTATCGACGAATTCGGCAAAGGGACCTCCGAGGGTGTCGCCATCGACAGTAACGGCAATTTGCGCGAAGGTCCCGGATTGACGGAGATCCTCACCACGCCGTCTTCGTTCGTATGGTCCGTAGCCTTAGGCAAGAACGGCACTGCTTATCTCGGCACCGGGTCACCGGCCGCCGTTCTCCGTGGCAGCGATCAAAGGGACGGAAAGCCGTTCACCCTCTTTGAATCGCGCGATGTAAGCGTGCAGGTAGTGCGCGTTGGCCCCGACGGCTCCCTCTACGCAGCCACCGTCCCCAGCGGCAAAGTCTACAAGCTCGATCCCAATGCAACCGCGAAACAGGATGAGTCCAGCGCGAAAGTCATTTTCGATGCAAGCAAGACAGAGCCAGGCAGTTCTGAGAACGACGGAGAGTCAAAGTTCAATCCCCGGTCAAGATCGCACTACATCTGGGACATGACCTTCGACGCCTCTGGCAAACTCTACATCGCCGTCGGCGGACCCGGCGCAATCTATCGCGTCAACCCCGCCACTCCCGATGCCAGGCCCGAGATCTTTTTCAAGAGCGATGAGCAGCACATCCGAGCTCTGGCATGGGATCCGAAAGGAAACCTGATCGCTGGTTCCGACGGCTCCGGCCTCGTCTATCGCATCAATCCTCACGGCAAAGGGTACGTGCTCTTTGAAGCGCCGCGCCGCGAAATAACTTCGGTAGCAGTCGCTGCCAACGGTACCATCTTCGCCTCAAGCGTCGGGGATAAGAGCCACAACCCTTTGCCCCCTCTGCCTGTGCAAGGCGTTGGATCCATCACATTCACGATCGTGCAGCCAGGCTCGCTGCAAGCCGCGAACGCCAGCTCCTCTACTCCCGAAGGCACTGAAATCTACGCCCTCGCGGAAGACCAGGCGCCACGCAGAATCTGGTCCAGCAAGGACGACATCGTCTATGCCCTCGCCGCACAACCCGATGGCATCCTCGCTGTCAGTGGCAATCGAGGACACATCTTCCGCATCCAGGAGAATGGCGATTATGCCGACGTCGCCCACGTCGAGGCACAACAAGCCCTCAGCCTGGTTGAGGTCCGCGGCAACAACAACAACGCGGTCCTCATCGGCACCGGCAACACTGGAAAGCTCTATTCTCTCGACAAGTCCGACAAGCACGAATACGCCAGCGACGTGCTCGATGCCGGCGCCTACGCGCGCTTCGGCCGCGTTGAAGTCGATCCGGATTCGAAGAACTACGAGATTTTCACCCGCACCGGCAACGTGGAACAGCCCGTCCGCGGTCACGGCGACTGGGGATGGTCTGATTGGCAACCCCTCAACGAGGGTTCTGTGCAATCGCCACCCGGCCGCTTCCTGCAATGGAAAGCAGTACTGCATACAGGCGGCGAACTGGCCAGTGTTGGCGTGAATTATCTTCCCGTGAATGCCGCACCAGAGATCGAAGATCTCGTTGTCGCTCCAGGCGCGCGCCTGAATGCCCAGGCCCTCGCCGCTAGCCAGCAGCAGACCGTCAACATCAGCTTCCCTTCCGCAAACCAGTCACTCGTCATCCCGGTGGACCCCGGAAGCGCCAACACGCCGCTCCAGGCCATCAAGGATCGCACTGCCGTTACCGTTCGATGGGCCGCACACGATGAGAACGGCGACGACCTCGTCTATGCGCTCTATCTCCGTGGCGACGGCGAACACGATTGGCACCTGCTGAAAGACGGCATCACTGACAAAGCCTACAGCTTCGACGCCGCACTCATTCCCGACGGCGGTTACCGCGTCAAAGTTGTCGCATCCGATTGTCCTTCGCACACCCCCGGCGAGGCCCTGTCCGACTCCAGAGAAAGCGAACGCTTCGAAATCGACACCACTCCTCCGGTTGTGAGCAACCTTCGTGCCGAAATAGCGCTCGCTAAATGCGCACAGGCGCCATGCCCCGCTCCCGTGCATGTCACCTTCGACGCGGAAGATGCTGCCTCGCCCATTGCACACGCCGAGTACGCGCTCGACGCCGGAACCTGGCAGTACATTGATCCCGTCGGCAAACTCTCCGACTCGAAACGCGAGCATTACGACTTCCAGATTCCCGCCAAAGCCCTCGATGGCAAGACTGGCGAACACCTCATCACCGTGCGCGTCTACGACCGCCACGACAACATTGGCGTAGCCAAAACTGTCTTCGGTTCACAGGCAGCAAATTAAGAAGCAGTCCCGAGGTAAGAAGCAGGCAAGATGCGATTTGAGCTCTATGTGGCGGCCCGGTATTTGAAAGCAAAACGGCGACAGGCTGTCGTCGGTGTAGTCACCGCCATCTCCATCGCCGGAGTCGCGGCTGGAGTCGCCGCGCTCATCATCGCTTTGGCCATCACCAGCGGCATGCAACGCGACCTGCAAGATCGCCTCGTCGACTCCAGCGCCCATGTGCAACTTATGCGCGTGAAAAACGACGGCATCCGCGATTGGCAACCGCTCCTCCAGCGCCTCTCCAAGCTGCCGCATGTCGTCGCCGCTGCTCCCGAGCTCGACGAACAGGTTGTGGTCACACGCGGCGCCCGCGAAGGCTACGCGCTCGTCGAAGGTATCGTTCCCGGATACGAAAAGTCCGTCAGCAAGGTTCTGACTGGCGCCCCGGCTTCAGCCGTGAACGCACTCGAGCCTCCGCCAGACTCAGCCGCGCCGTCAGCTTCAGGGGATCGGCCCCTCATCCTCGGGAAAGATCTGGCAGACTCGATCGGCGCCACTGTCGGCGATTCTGTAACCTTGATTAGCCCACAAGGTCCTCTGACGCCGCTTGGGCCCATTCCAAACGTCTTCCATTTTCGCCTCGCCGGCACCTATCACAGCGGCTTCTATCAGTACGATTCCGCGTGGGGATTCGTGCGGCTCGCCGATGCGCAGCGGCTCTATGGCGAGCCGGACCTGGTCTCCGTCATCAGCTTCAGGGTGGATAACCTCGACAAAGCTCCCGAAATTGCAAAGCAAATCGAACAAGCCGCGGGCCCCGGCTTTCAAACAACGAACTGGAAAGACCAGAATAAAGAACTGTTCCGCGCCTTGGCACTGGAACGGATCGTCACTTTCATCGTCATTACCCTCATCGTGATCGTCGCCGCTCTCAATATCCTCATCGCGCTCACCATGATGGTGATGGAAAAAACTCGCGACATCGCAGTGCTTATGAGCTTCGGAGTCGCTCCCTCACAGGTGCGCCGCATTTTTCTGTTGCAAGGCCTGCTCATCAGCGTCGTTGGAACCGTGCTCGGTCTAATCCTCGGCTATGTCGGCGCATGGGCTGGCAGCCACTATCACATTCCACTCTCCCCAGACGTCTACGCCATCGACACGCTTCCATTCGCTCCAAAATGGGTGGACGGATTGCTCGTCTCCGCCGTCTCCGTCAGCATCTCGCTGCTCGCAACGCTGTACCCGTCCTCAACCGCCGCCAGCATCCGTCCTGCCGAAGCCCTGCGTTACGAGTAACCCGAATCAGACCGCATCTTTCGCGCTCGAAACTTCCTCAGCCATACAATCGCTGCCAAAAGCAAGATCACTTTTGTGGTTGAGGGGTTTGATTTTCGCTGGTTGGCGGCACAATTCCTTTGAGCCGCAAATAAGTCACCATATTCCCGTAGTGCTCGTCTGTGTGTGCCGTGTTCAACGAGAATAAGCTGAGTTTTGCCAGATTGAAGCCGAAAAGTTTCACCATTTCACTGCCCTTGGCATCCGTCATGCTGTCGAACGCCTTGTCACAGTAGGCAACCGCGTCCTTCACGGCAGAGACAAGATCAGCCTTTGAAGTCTTCGTTTTCTCGATGTCCTTATTCGGATTCGCTTGACCTGAGGCCTGCGAGCAGAACATGTAGTTAGCATCGGCCACGTGGCCAACCAGCTGCCCGAAACTGCGAACGTCCGGTGTCGGCTTGAACGCGTAGTTTTCTTCCGGCATTTTCTCAGCAGCCTTGACTACCGCGCCGCTTATGGACGAATAGATCCCCTTTTCGCTCATAGTTATCGGATTTGCGGGAGGAGCTGCCGGCGTTTGCGGCTTCTCCTGCCCGAGCAGACTCAGTGGAGCAATCGCCACCACGGCAAAGAAAAAACACTGACTCTTGTTCACAGAATGCCTCCGATGAAATCATGCCATATCTCGAATGGCCGGCAACCGGAAAGTGCGTCAACGAGAGTCGGAGCCTGCACGAAGGCTGCCGCTGAACCTAGCACAACACTCTCACCATCTCGAATTCCGTAATGGTCGCGTCGTTGGGATAGACCGCAGTCTTGCCCGTCATGCGGAAGCCGAGGCGCTCATAGAATGCAATTGCGCTGGGGTTCACACTCGTCACCATCAACTTCAATTCGCGCACTGGGCGAGATCCGGCCCAATTCACCACTGCGTCGATCAGAGTTTTCCCCACACCAGCACACCTGAATCGGGGATCAACCCACATCGAAATTACCTGCGCGCATTGCGCATTCTCTTCATACGCGCCTACGATCCCGCACCCGACGTCGCCTTCCATCGCCACGAATGCCACAGACCCATCGCTGCTCCAGCGCACTGCGCGCTTCCTCCACTCTTCATCGGGAAACTGCGACTCCTTTGCATAGGTACTACCGAACGCCATCGGCGAATCCTGCAAAGCGCGCAGGCGAACATCCTTGAAGACAGGAGCTGTTTGAGAAGTTATGCGCTCGATGACGATCAATCCAACCCCGCAAGCAGAACGATTACTGCGGCGTGATGATCCCGCCCACCGCATGTCTGCGCGGCAACACAATGCCGCGATGATCCACCTCAGCCGGTGCAACCTTCGGCTCGGACAATGGCAACGCGGGGCGCTCCATCAACGAGCCTCCACATGCCGGGCACCAGTCTGCCTTTGTATCCTGCGCGAGCAAAGCTTGGCAGTGTGTACACATCCGTTCCATGCAGCCAGTGTACTCAATTTCATTGCGCATCCCCACTCCAGCCAGGTCCCGGTACACTAAGCCCATGCATCCCCCCGTTCGCCTGGTGGCAATCGACATGGACGGCACCCTGCTGCCCACCTTCAGCCAGTCCATCAGCCCCCGTAACGCCAATGCCCTCCGCGCCGCCCAGCAAGCCGGCATCACTGTGGCCATCGCAACCGGACGCCGCACCGCCTATACCGCACCCTTGCTCGAAGGTCTCGGCTTGCGAGCGGATATGCCCCTCATCACGTCGAATGGAGCAGTGACCCGGACCCTGGGCGGTGAGCCCCTCGACCGTTCACACCTCGAAGCCCGTATTGCCCGTGGCCTCTGCGGACTACTCAGGCCCTTCGGAACACTGGTTTTTACCTTCGACGAGGTAGGGCAGGGCGAGTTGATACTCGAAGATTTCGAACAGGCACATCAGAGAATTGCCTTGTGGGTTGAAGCCAATCGCGATGCAATCGAAGTCATCAAGCCGCTGGAAGACGCGCTCATCGACGGCAACGATCCCATCCAGGGCATGGTTACCGGTGGTGTCGATAAAATGCGGCAGGCTGAAGAGGCACTGAAAGCTAGCGAATTGAGCCAATTCTGTGAAGCCGTCCGAACCGAGTACCCGTCGCGGGACCTCTCGATCCTCGACCTGCTGCCGCCGGGGGTTTCAAAAGGATGGGCTCTGGAAAGGCTCGCCGCGCGCCTTGGAGTCGATCGCAAGGAGACGATGGCCATCGGCGACAATTGGAACGACGTCGACATGCTCGAATGGGCCGGGCAGGCCGTGATGATGGCCAATGCAGCTCAAGATCTGCGCACTCTCGCCAAAACCCGCGGCTGGAAGCAAACCCCGCCTAATGATGAAGATGGCGTTGCTGTGACTTTGGAGATGGCGGTTGCGCGCCGAACCTCTGCTAGAGTTTGAAACAGGAAATCAGTTTTGCGGAATCGTCTTCAATTCGTCGCCGTCGTCGCAACTCTCGGTCTCGTCGCCATCCCGCTTCCGACCGAAGCAGCCGAACGTGTCAGCCTGACCAATGGATACGAATTACTTTGCAATCATCACGAACAGGTCGGTTCGCTTATCCGCCTCTATCTTGGCTCAAGCGATAGCAGTAGTTACATCGACCGTTCTCCAGAAGACATCGCAAAGATAGAAACCATTCCCGATCCGCCCCCTTCTTCAAGCGCAGCAGCGCCCGGAAACAATGCAAAGCTGAGCCCTGCCGACCTGCACGAAATGCTCGCAGAGGCCGGCCAGCAGCACAATCTTGATGCCGACCTGCTGGCGAGTGTGGTCAAAGCCGAAAGCAATGGCGATGCCCATGCCGTCAGCCGCGCCGGCGCACGCGGCCTCATGCAGCTCATGCCGAAAACCGCTGCTGAACAAGGTGTCGACGACAGCTTCAGCCCCGACGAAAATGTACGAGGCGGCTCAGCATACCTGAATGATCTGCTCGTGAAATATCACGACAACATCTCGCTCGCTCTCGCCGCCTACAACGCAGGCCCGGCTGCAGTCGATAAGTACCACGGCATTCCTCCCTACCATGAGACCCGCACATACATCGCTCGCGTCATCCATGAATTCAATCGCCGCGTCCTCGCTCGCGAGGCTTTGGCCCGTCAAAGCGGCATCTCCTCCCCTGGCTTCGAAGCTTCCCCCACCCGGTAAATCGCATTCCAATTCGAGGCAATCTGGGTGTCTTAAGCGACAACCGGCTGGGACAATTCGCATTTCGCCCGTCCGTTGGATTTTTCCAGGGCTAAAGCTCAATGCTGAATCCAAGTCATTTAGAAGCATTGCTGATGCCCTGCTCCGATCCAACAGCGTTGCAATTGGAGGCCAAAGGCCCACACCAACGTGGAATAAACCGAAACCGGGTCCTGCCAATAAAATAGAAGTAACGATCGAAATGGAGAACGCTTGAAGAAGAAACAGTTGATCCTGGGCTCGGTTGTCCTGGCCGCCTTTGCGGCGCTCTTTATATGGGGCCGGCAAAGATTCCACTTCGACTTCGGTGTCTTCCGCACCCAGTTGGCTGAAGCTGACTGGCGTAAAATCGCCGCCGGCATCGCCTGTATTTATCTGGCCTTCGTTTTTCGCTCGATCCGCTGGGCAGCACTGCTCAAGCACAACAAGAAAGTTCCTCCCTTTTCCCTTGTCGGTACCCAGGTCATGGGTTTCACCGCCATCGCACTCATCGGTCGCGTGGCAGATCCCGTTCGTCCCTACCTCGTTTCCAAGAAGACGGGATTGCCCCTCAGCTCCCAATTTGCTGTCTACATCGTCGAACGACTTTTCGACGCAGGCTCCATGGCGCTCATCTTCTCTATCGCCATGCTCTGGATTCCCGAGGCTGACATCGTCAAGGCCACCAGCCACTCCGGGATGGTATCCACCATGGAACACCACTCGCCGCTTCTCGCCGCATTTTTCGCGCGGTATGGTGGCCTCGCTTTGACGTTCGCCGGCGCGCTCTTCCTGCTCGCTGTACGCCTCTGGGGACCAGCCGTCGCATCCTTTTTCGAACACAGCTTCGGTCTCATATCGAAGAAGCTCGGCACCGCCATCGGCGACAAAATCCGCACCTTCCACTCCGGCCTTGACACCATGCGAACCTTCTCTGAATTCGCGGTCACCGCGTCTGTCTCCATCGCGATGTGGATTCTCATCGCATTCGCGTACTTGATCACCTGCCAGGCCTTCACCGCGAGCCATGAACTGGCTTCGCTCTCTCCCTCAAAGTGCGTGCTGCTCATGATTGCAAGCGGCGGCGCAAGCATCTTTCAATTGCCGGTCATTGGCTGGTTCACGCAGATCGGAATTGTCGCCGCAGCAATTACCGGCCTGATCGGCGCGTCGCCAGAAGCAGCTACCGCCTGTGCAGCTTCGCTGCTATTTGTCACCTTCCTGTCGACTATTCCAGCCGGCCTCATCTGGGCACAGTTTGAGCACGTGAGCCTGCGCAAGCTTGCGCACGAGAGCGAGGTTGCCGACGAGATCGCTGTCGACAATCCTGCAACTAACGTGGCCGAGTAAGCACCGCCCCTGCTTCCTCGCGTAACTTATCCGGATGCGAGAACACAAGGCTCTCCGGTGCCACCGCCCCTCCCGTCATCAGCATGCTCATCGCCTGCTCCATCGTAAGGTCAGTCATCGTCACGTGACTCAGCGGCAGGAGTTGCAGAAACGCCGAGGTCGGATTGATCGCATTTGGCAGCAGCACCGCCGCCAGCGCTTCGCCTGTTTGCGAGTCAACCAGCGTGCGCGTCAAAAAACCAATGCTCTTCTGACCGGGCATCGGAAAATCCACCAGCACAACCCGCTGGTTCGTGTCCTTCTTCACCAGCATTGAGTCGATCAGCTGTCGCACCGACGTATATACCTTCGCCACAAATGGCAGCCGCTCCAGCATCGACTCGAACAGGCCGAACGCCTGCCTCCCGATTACCAGCGAAGTCACCCGGCCGAGAACATAGAGCACGACCAGCGTAAGAACCACCGCGAGGGCCGATTGCATCACCGGATGCGACAGCCAATCCTCCGGAAATACAGCCGCCAGTACGTGCACCATGGGCAAACCCGCCGTGGCCAGGCTACTCAGCACAAAGCTGAATTATCAGCCACGTCACAAAGAGCGGCCCCACGGTGATGATGCCGGCCAGGATGTTGCGCTGCAAACTTCGCAACCCATGTGCGATTACACGATTCACATTCGGCTCCTGCTCCAAAGCATACGAGAACTGCGCCCCCGTTTTTCAGAATTGGGCTTTCCCGCCTCTTCCCATATATTGAAAAGAGTGGTGCTTTATGATTGATTCCCCCGGCTCAGATTCGACCAGCTCAGCGGCCCATCCCAGGCAGGTAGCTGAAATTGACTCCGAATCGGAGACCCCAGATTCGCTGTCTCCACTCAAGCCGAAGGTCCGATACGCCAACTACGACAGCCCTGAGGCATTGGCCCTGCCTGATTTACCGCCCCAGCCCTCAGCACCTGTTCAACCTGCGAGAGCCCGAAAGCCTCAACCTGCGTCGGTGCCGTCATCGGCATCGACCGCTTTAGGCCGATCCACGAGCAAACCCTCCACGTTTGACCGCGCCGTCAGCGTGGCCAAAACCGTGTTGCCGTTGGTTGGCAAGCTGATGCCCCTGCTCGAAGGCAACTTCGTATCCGCGGCCTCCAATCTCCTCAGCAACGGGCCCGTGCACGAGGTGAACCTCAGGCCCCTGGAAGACTCGATCGCCCGCCTGCAGGCCGATCACCGTGCCCTCACCTTCCATACCAGTGAGCAGAAACACGCACTCCGCCGGCTCGAAGACGAATTCGCCTCACTCCAGGATGCCGTGCAGAAAAACGCAGCCGATCAGGCCGAATTGATCGAAGGGGTCGTCAAACTCGCCAAGCGCACCTCATCTTTCATGCGACTTGTCATCATCCTGCTCGTGGCATCCCTGCTTTTCACGGCTCTGCTCTGTGTCCGAATCGCGTACATCATTCGCTTTTAGATCACGCATCCCCGGCGCGATTACCACTGCGGGGACTTGATTTATCCCTGAAGTCTGTTCGTCACACCGCGAGAGAGCCTGTTCCGCTTACTTTTCGACAAAGCTAACAATTGTTTCACTTTTATGAATACTATATTAATTTCCCTACTCACCTTTTACGATCTTCGTGATGCAGAACATTGCCAGTCGTCTTCTGCGCGGTCTAGTATTCACCCGTAGTCCAATTGGGAATCTTCGCCCTGTGTCGAAACGCTGTTCTAACTGAGTTCACAGAGCTTCACTATCGAGCGGCGCGCTTACCAGCGTCCGCACACGGAGTGCCTCCATATGGCATGGTATGCCTATTGCATTGGTGAAAAACAAGCCTTCCCTGAGCTAGCCCGCCACCGAAAACCAGTTCCGCTTGAATCAGTACACGGAGTAAGCGGAAATCAGGTCTTCCTTTACCCAGCCAGTGACCTAGCCGTAATTGTCAGCCAACATAACCCGACAGAAGCCTTGAATCAGAAATCGGGTGTGGATCATGCAAGAGTCATCGCTGATTGCTTCAAACACTCTACCGTTCTTCCTTTCCGATTCGGCACCATCTTCAACGACGACGACAGCCTCCGCAAATCCATCCGGTCCAACCAGCGTCAGTTCCTCGGAAACATCGACAAACTCCGCGGCAAAACCGAGATGCACCTCAAGATTCTCGTGGACGACTGCTGCACTCGCGAGCTTGCCCAGCTTTCCTCGGATAAAGTGGGTCGCGGCTACCTCACCAATCTGCGTGAAACGGCATCCCGCCAGCGCGAGCGTCAGACCAGGGCACGCGCCGTCAGCTTCCAGATGCATCGCCTCTTTATGCCACTGGATGAAGAAGTCAGCTGCCGCCTCACCGAGACTGGCAAGATGGTTCTCGACATCGCTCACTTGATCGATCGCAAATACGTGGAGCGCTATCAAAACAAATTCACCACTACCAGCGCCATGATGCGGGATTGCCAGATGCAGGTCTCCGGACCCTGGCCTCCGTATCATTTCGTGCATCGCCTCACTCGCGGCGCACACATTCCGGCCCAGCCTGTTGCACCAGTGGAATCCATCACCACGGGAGCGCCTTCGTCGGCTCAGCCCATGGCGGCGATGATCTAAACCAACTTGCAAGCCTCAACCCAAAAGCCCGGCTCCGGCTGGGCTTTTATTTCGTCCACTGGCAAATATGACAGTTCCCAAGGGAGCCGCGCCCGGTGTCTCTTCATAGTTGACAGCGCAGTCTTGCAGAAATCCATTCGAATTGCTCGTGAAACTAAACTTCCTGGCTGCGCAAACTAAAAAGGGAGAAACCATGAAGACTGCCCTCGGCCTGTTTGCAGTTACCTCGCTCTTTCTACTTTCGCCTCTTGCCAAGTCTCATGCCCAGGCGCTCTCGCCTGAACACGGGATCGATGATGTCGATGTCGTCACGGTCTCCGCGGTCGTCGACAGCATTGATATGGAAAAACACAAGGTCAAACTCACCCTTGATGACGGAAAGACGAAGACCTACAAGGTCGATAAATCCGCGCAGAATCTTGATCAGGTGCGGGTGGGTGATCATGTGAAATTTACCTGCACTGAAGAACTCATGGTCATGGTGAACAAGGCGGGAGAGACACCCTCTGCTGCGGCTGGCAGCGTGATAGGCGTCGCTCCCAAAGGAGCGAAGCCAAACGTTGTAATGGTCGAGACAACTGCGATCAGCGGAAAGATCCTCGCCATCGATGCCGAAAAACGAAAAGTCACCTATGAAGATGCCGAAGGGAAAACGAAGACCGCGAAAGTACGCAAGAACGTGGATCTCAGCGGCCTCACCGTCGGAGAATCGGTTGACGCAGTACTGACGGAATCCGTAGTACTCGATGTGACCAAGTAGTTCCCGAGTGCGGGTATCCCAGGTCTCGCTTTTAAGACCTGGGATACCACTGAGTCCCCAGGGAATCGCCGTGTTCTGTCTCGCTGCGCTGAGAGCTGAAATCTACCTCGCCCGCGGGTGAGTCCGGTCGTAGACCGCTTCCAGCTGGGATGTCGTCAACTGCGTATAGCGCTGCGTCGTCGACAACCGCTCATGCCCGAGCAGTTCCTGGATGGCGCGCAAGTCTGCGCCCTCCTCCAGCAGGTGCGTACCAAACGCATGCCGCAGCGTGTGTGGATGCACGTCGGCGGAAAGCCCGCGTAGAATCGCCACGCGCTTCACAATACGCCCCACGCTCCGTGTCGTCAGCCGAGCCTCGCCGGCCGGCTTGTCCAGTCCGCGCAGCTGCAGGCTCACAAACAATGCCGGAGTGGATCGAGTTCCCTTCGAGACGCCTTGGTTGGCAGGGCTCTTCACTTCAGATTTCGCCGCGAGCCGCGCCGCCCGCTCACACTGGTAAGCCCGCAGCGCCTGCGCCGCCGCATCCCCTAGCGGTACAAGGCGCTGCTTCTGCCCCTTGCCGCGCACCAGGATCGCTTCATTCGCCCAGTGAATGTCATCCAGGTTCAGTCCTGTTAGCTCTGCATTGCGGATACCGCATCCATACAACAGTTCCAGAATTGCCTTATCTCTGGCCGGCCAGCTCGCCGCATCATCCCCAACACTATCCACCACGCGATTCATTTGTTCAATCGAGGGCACACGCGGCAAGTGCTTCGGCAATCGTGGCGTAGCCACCAGGGACGCCACATTTTGCTCGACCTGCCCCGTTCGCGCCAGCCATTTGAACCAGCTTCGAATCGCCGCCAGGGCCCGCGCCGTCGAAGCCTTCGACAGCCCGCGTTCAAGCAACGTCCCCAGATATGCGCGGATGTGAAGATGTTCAATTTGAGAGACCGAACCAACCGAAGCTTGCCTCTCGGCCATATAAGACGCGAAATCAATCAACTCCCGCCGATAAGCTCTCACCGTATGATCCGATGAGCGACGCTCGACCTGAAGCATGCGCAGGTATTCATCCACCAGCCCCGCCAGCGGAAGCGGCGCGACGGTCCGCACCGGTGTTTCCTGTTCGGTTCCGGAGAGGATCATTCCTGCTCCTTGTCACGGCCCGCTGCATTGGCTTCCGGTTCAAAGGTTCGCTTCTTCGCCTTGCCGCCATGAATGATGCGCAGCGAGCTTCCCTTCACCGCCTCGCCCGTTGCCGCGTCCTCACTCTGCTCTTTCGCTTTCGCTCGCGGATGATGCTGCCGATGCACCGCCTTCAAACGCCCCAGCGCCAGGTGCGTATACACCTGCGTCGTCGAAATGTCCGCGTGCCCCAGCATAATCTGAACGCTTCGCAAATCCGCGCCATGCTCCACCATGTGAGTCGCGCAACTGTGTCTCAACTTGTGCGGACTCGCGTTTTTGTTCCCCATTTTCACCAGGTGCCAAACCCACTGCCGCGTCAGCGGCATTCCGCGCAGCGACAGGAACAACCGCGTAGCGTCTTGCCGCGAAGGGCTTGTCTTCCGCTTCGTGCTTATCCGCGCCAGGTGTGGTCTTCCCATGCGCAAATACGTCTCCAATGTCGCTATTGCGGTGCGCCCGAGCGGGACAATCCGCTCTTTATCGCCCTTGCCGCGCACCATTACCCGGCCTGCGTCCAATGCCAGGTCGCTGGTGCCCAGACCCGTAATCTCCGAGACACGCAACCCGCCCGCATACAACAGTTCCAGAATCGCGCGATCACGGAGCGCCGTCGCCTGCGCCTGCGGATGCTCCGCCATCATCGCCGCGCGCTCCAGCATCTCTGCCACTTCCGGCTCAGCAAGCGATTTTGGAAGCACCTTCCAGGCTTTGGGCGATTCGATATTCAGCGTTGGATCGTGATGGATCCGCCGATCCAGCAGCAGCCACTTATAAAATCCCCGCAGGCAGCTCAACTTGCGCGCCGCGCTCCGCGAGTCAATCGAATGAGTTCGCAGGTGTTCGAGGAAGGCTGCCACATCCTGCTGAGCCGCTGTCACCAGCACGCCCTGTCGCCCCTCAAGAAACTCGGCGAACGTCTTCAAATCTCCGTCATAGGCTTCGCAGGTCAGTGGACGCAACCCCTTCTCCACGCGAAGATATGCCTGATAGTCCTTCAAGAGCCCGAGGTTATTTTCAACGCCCACAGGTTTGATTATCCGCGCGGAAACAGGTGACTTGAGTTTTCTTGCGGAGTTACCGAACCTCGTTCATCAAGGTCTCAAGTTCGTTAACTCAATTCGCGTCGGCCTTTGAGTGGCGCAACAGCGTCGTCACCCGGTCGTAAACCCTGAATTCACGCACCACATTCATTCCTGTGCTAACGCCGATCTTGATGCAATAACTCTTCACCGTATCCGTGTAGCCGACGCTGGTTCGCGGAGAATATGCATTGGCCGTGATCGAGGCCAATCCAAGCCCGACCAGGTTGCCATAGTTCACCATTTCACCGCCATTATCGTTAAAACCCACAAATTCCTGCTTCAATGCCCAGCCGACCCGCGCCTTCACCGATCCAGATCCCAATACCCGGTAGCGAGGATCCTGGTGTACCAGCGCAGGCACAACTGCCGTACTGAAGAAAATCGATGTCGCGAGGTTCAGCCCGTTATAACCAAAACGTTCCGCAAATGGGCCCCATCCATTTGTAGGAAAATCCGGCCCCGTCCCTGCCGCCATTTCAAACCCCGAAATAAATGCGACCTTGAAGGGCGTCTGCACCGACACAATCCTCCGGTAGGCAAGCGCATATTTCTGCCCCGCGCTCAGCCTCGTCGACAACTCCGGCAGTGGCCGTCGTGCGTTTGAAGTTCTCCCGCTCTCTCCGCTATCGCCTTGAGCCGTTAACCCTTGAGAACGTACGGGGACGGGCGCATCCGGCAGTGGCTGGTTTGGCCCTTGAGCCGGTGCAGACAAGGCTGCGAACGCAACAAAGCTAATCAGGATTGCGGATAGGTGCGCGAGCGCGCGGCCCATGCTTCGCCTCAACAGTTGAGCCTTCGCGAAACCGCAATCCAATCGCTTCTAACGCTAGGATTCGGAAAACTCTACACACCGTTAGATGCGCAAGGCAGCCAATGCAAACCCTCAAAATCTCGCGTATTCAGGATGGATTTTTGCGAAATGCCCCTGATCGAATGAGGTGAGGAGCCGTGCAGTCGATTCTGTCCGTTGGGATCAGTGGGAGTTGAGAAGTGCTTGAATCCGCGCTTCTATCACGCTCAGATCGGTCTCGCCCTTGAACTCGGCGGCAATCCGGCCTTCGCGATTGATCAGATAGGTCACTGGCAGCCCCAAAAGACCGCCATATTCATCCCCGAGCCTCGCATCGCCCATCACAACAGGAAAATCAAGCTGTAACCTGCGCACTGTTTTGCGTACCGGTGCCGGGTCGTCATCCATCGAAACTGCCAGCACAACGAACCCCTTTGCACCATACTTCTTTTGCCACGCCTGAAATCTGGGCAGTTCCACCTGGCACCCTGCACACCAGGTCGCCCAAAAATCCAGCAGTACCACTTTGCCGCGATATCTCTCCAGAGCGATTTTGCGGCCGGACAAATCATTGCGTACAAAAAGCGGAGCGAGGGTATGCACCAAGCCTGGTGGAGGCGTCTGCGCGCTCAATCCAGCGCCAAACAAAGCAGCTACCCATAATGTCAGTCGAAGCGATCGAAGAATGTGCATCTCATCCCATAGCGAGAAGAATTTCGCTATTCGCCCCTCTCGACCGCGTAACCCATCGCCGCCCAGTCGTCACCGAAATTCTTCGCCATATACAGAGCCTTCACGTTCGTGAAACCCAGGTCATGCAGCTTCTTGTACGCCGGCCCGATATTCGGACAGTGACTCCACGGGCAGCAGCCGCAATATATAACGATCAACTTCCCTTTCGGCATTGAGGCAACCGTCCTCTCCAGCAATTGCAGTCCGGACGCCTGGGATCCCGGCCCCGCAAAGACCGATCCCGGAATGTGCGCCTGCTCGAACATCACGCGCGAGCCCACCTGCAGCACCAAAGGCCGTCCCGTCGCCCCCACCTTCAACATTCGCGCCAAATCCGCAGGCTGCACCTGTTGGGCTTGCGGAACTGTCGTTGCGCTCAATGGCGAACTCGCCGGATCGGTAAATTGCCCATACACATGCATCCCCGGTATCAACATCAATGCAAAAACAATTGCCGTAATTTTCAAGAACTTCATTATTAACTCCAATGATTACAACAATTCTACGCTTTCGTGCATTGTCGGGGTGTGATCGATGAGAATAGAGTTGGAATGATTTCAGCTAAGGATCAGTCTCGCTTGTCATCAACGCAACAACTCAAAGCCACTCGCTGGAGCGCTGAACAATTCGAACGCCTCGCCTTCGATGCGGCTCGGAAAATCGCTGTCTTCGACTGTGATGGAACACTCTGGGGCGGAGACGCCGGCTACGGATTCATGGTCTGGTCACTCGAACAGGGCCTGGTTTCCCGCTCTACTTCTGATTGGATGGACACCCGTTACCGCGCCTACATTGCCGGCACAGTCAGCGAAGTGCAGATCTGCGGCGAAATGGTGCAGATATACTCCGGGCTGCGCGAGCAGGAACTGCGCTCCGCGGCGGCTCGCTACTTTACCGAGCATGTTCAGCCGCACATCTTCTCCGAGGTTGCCGCAGTCGTTGCCAAACTTCAGGAAACGAACGTGGAACTATGGGCCGTAAGCTCCACCAATAAATGGGTGATCACAGAAGGTGTGCGCAAGTTTGGTATCCCTGAAGAGCGCATCCTCGCGGCCGAAGTCAAAGTCGTCGACGGCTTGATCACCAGCGACCTGGTCGACGTTCCCACCGGTCCGGCAAAAGCGGTTGCACTCCGCCGCGTTGGCTTACCGCGTCCCGACGCCGTTTTTGGCAACTCGCTCCACGACCTCGACATGCTTGAGATCGCTGCGCATCCCTTTCCCGTTAACCCTTCGCCCGCCCTGCTGGAAGCTTGTGCAAATCGGGGTTGGGGCTATTTTCGTCCCCGCGAAGCGGTCGAATCGCCCGTGCCCGTCGCCGGCGAATAACCTCTTCTTTGTAAGTGTAAGCAACAAAATGTCCCTACGTCGTTTCAGATGACGAATCTCACACAGCACTCGTCACATCAATAGTTGTTGCAAGGGATTTACACTGGAAACGTGGAAGAACCGCAGCCCATCTCCAACTCGCGCCCCTTGGGTCCAGCTCTCCGCTTCGTGGTGGCGGGGTTACTGGTTCGCGACGGGCTGGTCTTGATCTGCCAGCGCCGTCCGGATCAGCCGATGGCCCTGCAATGGGAGTTTCCCGGCGGCAAAATCGAGCAGGGCGAAAGCCCTGAACAGGCTCTCGCTCGCGAGCTCCAGGAAGAGTTGGGTATCGACGCAAAAATCGGGTCGCGCGTGACCCACATTCGCCATAACTATCGTCACGGGGGCGCCGTCGATTTGCAGTTTTTTTCCGTGCCGTCGTTCGAAGGCGAACTGGAAAACAAAATCTTCCGCCAGTTCAAATGGGTCAAGCTCGAGGAGCTTCCGGACTATGAATTCCTCGCTGCTGACCGCGGCCTAATTCGCGACCTCGCCGCCGGCAAGCTTCTCTAGAACTCGGCGCCTCCAGGTTCACGCAACTTCAAGAAGAGACTGGGAATCTTAGTTCGTACTTCCTTTTAGGCTCTCCGCAGTGGCTACCACGCTGTCTTCCCGGGATCGCGGAGACCAACCTAGCACGCGCTGCGCTTTCTCACTGGTCGCGTTCTTCCACTTGCCAAGCTCGGGAATGATCTGCTTCACCGCTGGTTCGCGCAGTGCCGCCAGCCGCACCAGCCAATTAGGCAACTGCCGCGTTGGCACTCGTTTCGCCGCCTCGCCCAACCGCGACTTCAGCACCTTGGCGATCTCCGTCATCCACATAAAGTCCCCAGCGACCGCAAGGAATCGCTCCCCGTTCGCCGCAGGACCGGTCATCGCCCTCAGATGCAGATCGGCCACATCGCGCACATCCACGACCCCGAAGCACATCCTTGGAACTCCCGGCATCCCGCCATCCATCATGCGCTGCACCAGCAGAATCGACGTCGCATAATCCGGCCCCAGCACCGGTCCGAAAACTGCAACCGGATTGACGACTGACAACTCCAGCCCCGCGCCATCACGCGCAATGAATTCCCATGCGGCGCGCTCCGCCAGCGTCTTTGATTTCGTATACGGCATCACGTCAGGCCCGTTCAGGTCAGTCCAATCTTTCTCGGTGAACGCCGCCTCCTGCTCTGGATGCCCATACCCGATCGCCGCAAACGACGACGTCAGTACCACGCGCTTGACGCCTGCGTCCCGCGCTGCCCGCAGAACGCGCAGAGCTCCATCGCGTGCGGGAATAATCAACTCATTCTCATCCTTAGGCACCGAAGCCGGAAACGGCGACGCCAGGTGAAGCACATATTCGCAACCCGCTACCGCCGCGGGCCACCCCGCATCGCTCATCAGATCCGCAGAAACAAAAGACAGATGTTCGCCTCGCTCAAATCCTCCGCGCTTCAACATCGCACGGACTTCGCCCTCGCGAGAAAGGCTCCGCACCGTAGTCCGCACATTGTGCCCAGCCGCCAGCAATTGCAGAATCGTGTGGCTCGCAATAAACCCCGACCCACCCGTCACCAGAACTGCGCTCATTTCACGATCCCTCCCCAGTCTCGGTCTGGTTGAAACTGATCACTGTCTCTAGTGTCCCGGAATCATCCCCCAAAGCATCACCCCTGTCATCCCAATCACGATGATGCTCGTACCCCAGGCCACCAGATTCCCAAAGCGCGAATTCTTGTGCTTCCCCATCAGGTCTCCGCGATTAATCAGCAGCAGCATCAGGATGATAACCACCGGCAGCAAGACGCCGTTCAACACCTGCGACAAAATCGCAAAATTGATGAGCTGCGCATCCGGCAAGATCAGAACCGAAATCGCGCCACCCGCAATCAGCAGCGTATACAACCAGTAGAAAGTCGGAGCCTCCTTAAAGCTGTTGTCCACGCCCGATTCGAAACCCAGGCCTTCGCACACTGTGTACGCCGTCGACAACGGCAGAATCGATGCCGCAAACAACGACGCATTAAACAACCCGAATGCGAACAGGATGAACGCATAGTCGCCCGCCAGCGGCCGCATCGCTTCCGCCGCATCCGCCGCTACCGTTATTGCTCCCATCCCGTGTACAAACAGCGTCGCAGCGCAGGCCACAATGATGAACCACGCCACAATATCCGTGAAGAAGCTGCCGACGATTACATCCAGCCGCGAAGCTGAATAATCCTTGACGCGAATTCCCTTCTCCACCACCGACGACTGCAGATAAAACTGCATCCAGGGAGCAATGGTCGTTCCCACAATCCCGATTGCCATGTAGAGATAAGCCTTGTCGCGCCACACCGACCGTTCCGGCCACTGAATGGTTGCGTGTAGCGCCTGGCTCCAGCTCGGTTGCGAGAGCACTCCCGCAAAAATGTATGCGATGTACACAACCGAGGCGACAAGAAAGATCTTTTCCGTGCTCTTGTAATTCCCCTTCACCACCATGAACCACACCAGCAAAGCACACAGCGGCACTGAGATGAATTTGGTCACGTGAAACAGGTGGAGCGATCCCGCAATACCGATGAATTCCGTAACCACGTTTGTGTAATTCACAAACACCAGCAGCAACATCAGCACAAACGTCAGGCGCAGCCCAAATTCTTCGCGGATCAAATCGCTCAGGCCCTTGCCCGTCACCACGCCCATGCGGGCGCACATCTCCTGTACCACAATCAGAGCAACAGTAATGGGAATGATGGTCCACAGCAGGCTGTAGCCATACTGTGCCCCCGCCTGGGAATAGGTAAGGATGCCGCCCGAGTCGTTATCAACATTGGCTGTAATAAATCCGGGGCCGAGAACGGCCAAAAACAGCAGTATCCGGATTCGCCAGCGCTTCCACATGCCCTCGGGTTCCTATGGTGGGGTCATTTTTTTCTGCCTTCACGACCATAACAGGCATAGCGAAGATTGGCGAGTGACGACCCTGCGTCCATCACAGGGATACCTCATCCAAGCTCAGATTTCGCGGCGCGCTGGGTTCGGAGATGCCGGTCTCACGGATGGAGCTTGCATATTATTAGTGTACCTAGGTACATTGGTACTTATGGCACAGGAAAAGCAAGATCATCCTCTCGTCGAAGTCGAGCGCGTCCAGACTGGCGTCCGACTCGAAAAACGCATGCTCAAGGTCCTTAAAGCGATCGCCGAGCAAAAAGATATGACCTTGGGCGATCTGCTTGAGGGCATTGTCCTCCATGCCTTCGAGGGCAAAGCGCCCTTCTCGCCGCAGACCCTTAAAGAAATCGAACAGTTCAAATCCCTCTATGGCATGACCCTCAAAGCCGCAGACAGCCACCACCTCAAGGAGCGCAAACGATGAAACCCGCCATTGCCGCCACCGCGGCTGTCATCACAGTCGCAGCCGCAATCGCTGCCGCAGCACTCGGTCAATCACCTGCGCCATTCGCACAACTCCTTCGCACCCAAACAGCATTCGACATCGTCGTGCACCTGCCCTACACCGAAGCCGCGCCGCTTTTCGGCCCCGAAGGGGAGCGTCCCTGGGCCGGGAAACACTGGGATCCCCAATTCCTGTATCCGCAGCCAGCACACGACGAGCAAGGCGCGGTCTTCACAATCCATCACGGTCCCGTCACCGCAGTCTGGATTAACACTCTTTTCGATCTTGAAGGCCACCATATCCAATACGTCTACTTCATCCCCGACATTATGGTGACTACTATCGACGTCCGATTCACGCCCACCAGTCCCACCTCAACCCAGGTCCACGTCGTCTACACTCGGACAGCCCTCACCCCCGAGGGCAACGACCACGTCACCAATTTCACCGACAACGACAAATCAGCCGCAAAAGATTGGCAGCAAGCCATCGACACCTATCTAGCCACAAGAGCTCCCGCAGGAGGCCCGCGAAATTAGCCCAGCACAAGCAGTGCGCAGTCCCCGGAACCATGGTCCTGCAAAATCCCCCGTCTCAGTAGGGTCGGAACGAAGCCTTCTTTCGCGATCCAAAACGCCAAATCAACGACACTTCCGCCTGCTATATTGGAGAGTCTTTTGAGACTACTCGAATTCCTGCATCAATCCTGATGGCAATCAAGGAGCAGCGCAATGCCCAGCGACACCCCATCCGACAGCCTCATCACCACCGAATCCACCGCCAGCCCTACCCGCCGCAAGATGCTCGGCACTCTCGCCGCCGCAGGCGCCCTCTTCGGACTCGATGCCACCACCTCCGCCGCCGCCACCAAAAAATCACCCGAGCCTCCGTCTCCGACTGCGCCGCCCGCGCCTGACGCACTCGTCTCCATGGCCCGCCTTCGCGACTACAAATGCACCCGCTCTTCCAGTTGGGATCGCACCGGCGGCAACGATGACTGGGTCCGCGTCGAGCCGGGCGCATCCGCCACGCTGCTCGACGTCAAAGGCCCCGGCGTCATCACGCACATCTGGTTCACCATCAATTCGTCCGATCCGATGCACCTTAAGAACCTCGTCCTCCGTGCCTGGTGGGACGCCGAATCTTCTCCCTCCATTGAGGCCCCCATCGGCGACTTCTACGGCCTCATGCTCGGCGACTACTTTGTCTACCAATCAGCCCTTCTCGTCGTCGCACCGATGAAGGCCCTCAATGCCTACTTCCAGATGCCCTTCGAAACTGCCGCTAAAATTACCCTTACCAACGAAGGCAAGATTGCCACCAACAATCTTTACTTTGCCGTCGACTACACCACCGTCCCTTCGCTGCCCCCCAACCTCGGCCGCTTCCACGCGCAATACCGCCAGGCCGCCCCATGCAAGAAATCCGCCGACACCACTGGCAAAAATCTTAACGGTGCGGATAACTACGTTTTCCTCGAAGCCGCCGGTCGCGGACACTTCGTCGGCGTCACGCAGGGAGTCCTGCAAAACGCAGACGGCTGGTTCGGTGAGGGCGACGACATGTTCTTCATCGACGGCGACCCGCAGCCCACCATCAACGGCACCGGTACCGAGGACTACTACAACGGCGCATGGGACTTCCGCGGCAACGCCTTCGCCAACATGCGCCAGGGCGCGCCCTGCATCGTCGACGCCGAACACATCGGCGGACGCTACTGCCTCTACCGCTGGCACACCGAGGGCTTCGTCACCTTCGAAAAATCCATCAAGGTCACCATCGAACACGGCCACGCCAACGATCGAGCCGACGACTTTTACTCCGTCGCCTACTGGTACCAGACTGAGCCCCACGCCGAGTTCCCGCCGCTCCCACCCCCCGAAGCCCGCGTCCCAAAAGTTGTCATGTCAAGTTAGTGGCCTTTCTCCGTCAGCATTAAGTTTGTGTCATCCTGAGCCCCGCAAGCTTGGGGCCCCTTCGCGCGTTCACGCGGGATGGGGTAAGCGGGGCGAAGGATCTGCTTTTGTGCGCGCCGGTTTTCGACCCTGCCTCCGCCCGCACAGCTCCCCTCACGCTAAAGACCGTCCGTCACATTTGCGCCGAAAACGAGCCGTCTCAATTACCGTAAGAACGTCTCTGTTTTTATCTGGAGAAACGATGCAAAGCCTGCTGCGCGATCTTCGCTATGCCGCCCGCCAACTGCGCAAATCTCCCGGATTCGCCATTACAGTCGTTCTCACACTCGGCCTCGGCATTGGAGCCACGACCGCTATCTTCAGTTGTGTCTATGGCCTGCTCCTCAAATCCCTTCCACTCCAGGATGAACGCAGCATCATCGCCATCTCCGAGACAAATTCGCAGGTTAAGGGCGGCTTCGAAGCCACCTATCTCGACTACCTCGATTGGCGCAAACAGCAGACCAGCTTCAGCCAGGTTGCGGCCTATTCCACCCTCAATCCGAGTTCCGTATCGCTGGTGCTCGACGGCCGCCCCGAACAGGTCCAGCGTGTGCTCGCCTCTGGCAATTTCTTCTCGCTTCTCGGAGTCTCTCCACTCGCCGGCCGTCTCTTCGACGACCAGGATGACATCACCGGTAAAAACAACGTCGCCGTACTCAGCGCATCCGCTTGGGCTACCTACTTTGGCCGTGATCCCCGAGCCATCGGCCGATCCGTCTCGTTGAATAGCATCAGCTACACCATCATCGGTGTTCTCCCTTCAAACGCATCGTTTCCCGCAGACGGCGAAGTCTGGCTGCCCCTCTCGCTTCTCGATCAACCCACCCAGGCGTCGCGCGTCTGGCACTCTGTCAAAGTGCTCGGCCGTCTGCGTCCCGGCGTTTCCCTGTCCGCCGCTCGCGCCAACATGCAAACCATCGCGCAACGCCTCTCCGCTGCCTATCCCGCCACCAACCGCAATGAGGGCGTGGCACTCGCTCCGCTGCACGACGAATTGGTCGGTACGCTCAGGCCCGCGATGCTGTGCCTCATGGGTGCTGTTGTTCTCGCGCTCATTGTTGCGTGCGTCAATGTCGCCAATCTTCTCCTCGTGCGCGCCACTGAGAGCCGACGCGAAGTAGCGGTGCGCCAGGCGCTAGGCGCAGATCGTCCCCATCTCTTCCGCCAGTTTCTCGTCCCGACACTTATGCTCTCTCTGCTCGGCGGAGCGCTCGGTGTCCTGCTGGCTTCTCTCGCCCTTCCTCTTCTACGCGTGGCGCTCGCGCATACTGACGGATTCGACGAGTCCCTCCTCCAGTCCATTAGTCTCAGCATCCCGGTGCTGCTCTTCACGCTCGCCATCTGCACATTCACGGCGTTTCTGTTTGGACTTCTCCCCGCTGCTTGCACATCCGCGCCGCTGGTCGACGTCCTCCGCTCCGGCGATCGCAGCAGCAGCCACTCTCATCGTGGCCGCGCCATCCTCGTAACCACGGAAATCGCCATTGCCGTCGTCGTCGTCTTTCTCAGCACGCTCGTCGTCCGCAGCTTTCAAAAGCTGATCGCCATCGACCCCGGATTCCGCACTGATCATTTGCTCACGGCCGAAATCACTCTGCCCACTCCCCACTACGACGACAGCAGCCCCCTCACCAATCGTTTCTACGAACAGCTCCTCGAAAAGATATCCAAGGCTCCCGGAGTCCTCTCCGCCGGCACAACCACGCAAGTCCCCCTGCGGCCTTCACAGGTCAAGACACGCTTTCTCATTGAAGGCGCTCCCGCCCTCGCACCCGGAACTTTCCCTTATGCGCAGATCCGTTACGTCAGCCCCGACTACTTTCGCACCATGGGCATCGGCCTCCTGAAAGGCAGAACCTTCACCCGCAGCGATATTGACAGCACCACCGGCTTTTTTGTCGTCAACGAAGCATTCGCACGGCACTATCTTTCGGGAAGAGATCCAATCGGTGCCAACATCCTCATCGGTGTCATGAGCCCCACTCCTAGCAAGATTCCCGTCGTGGGCGTCGTTTCCAATGCCCGCGACCTCGGCATCGACACCGAGCCCGAGCCGGAGATCTATCTCCCCGGGTTCGGCCTCCACGCTGTTCTGCTCGTGCGCTCCTCGCTCGCTCCCGACGCCGTCGCAACTCTGGTTCGCAATGCCGTCCTCGCCGCCGACCCCGCCCAGCCCGTATATCATGTCGAATCCATCGACTCCGTCCTAAATGACTCAGTAGCGCGCCAGCGCATGACGGCCACCCTTCTCGGCTCCTTCGCCCTCATCACGCTCGTGCTCGCCGCCATCGGATCCTTCGGCGTGCTCTCCTACTCCGTGGCCCAGCGCACCCGCGAAATCGGCGTCAGGATGGCCATCGGCGCCAATCGAAGCGACATCCTTCAACTCATCCTGCGACAGGCCGCCAGTTTCACCGCAATCGGAATCTGCGCTGGTCTCATCGCCGGCTTCTTCGGAGCACGACTCATCAACGGCCTGCTCTTTCAGATCACCACCACCGACCCCTTCTCCCTCGCACTCTCCATCTCCGCCCTCATCCTGGTAACTCTGCTTGCGGTCACCATCCCCGCCGTTCGCGCCGCTTCCGTCGATCCCGTCGAAGCCCTGCGCGCCGAATAGTAGCCCTCCGACCGCACGTCGCACCCCACTGCCCGAGCTGCTGTCATCCTGAGTGAACGGGGCCCCAAACGTAGTTCAGTTTGGGGGTGGTGAGCGAAGGATCTGCTTTTGTTCTTCGCTTTCTCCTCGCGTGACGAGCCCTCAATTCAGATATTTCTGTTCGTACAGAAATATCTGATACAATGAACACATGACGCTGACCAGTTCCACAAAAGAATTCATCCTCCACTGGGGTGAGATGGGCACTCGCTGGGGAGTCAACCGCACCGTAGCCCAGGTGCACGCCCTCCTCTACCTTTCTGCTGAATCCCTCACCGCAGAAGACATTGCCGACGCCCTATCCGTCGCCCGTTCCAATGTCAGCAACAGCCTCAAGGAACTCCAGAACTGGAATCTCATTCAAATCGACAGCCGCATGGGCGACCGTCGCGACTACTTCCGCACCACCGCCGACGTGTGGACGCTCTTCCTCACCGTCGTCGATCAGCGCGTCGAACGCGAAATCATTCCCACCATGACGATGTTGCAACGACTCGTCGTCGAAGCCCGCGCCGAACGCCCTGCCCAGCCGATCGTCACCGCCCGCATCACCGCCATGCAGACCTTTCTCGAGGAACTCCATGGCTGGTACTCCCAGATCAAAAAACTCCCGCCCGCAAGTCTCCACTCGCTCATCAGCATCGGCAGCGGCATCACTCGCTTTCTCCCCAAGTCCCGCAGAAGGAGGCTCGACTAATGACAACCTCTGCCGCCGCCATCGCAGCGCATGTCGAAAATACCGCCGACAACTTTCAGCGCTATTACGAAGAAGCCGGCCCGGATTACGCAGCCTGGAGTCCGCGCTTCAACATGCACTTCGGATTTTTCCGCCGTGGTATGAATCCCTTCAACCGCGAAGTCATGCTCGAACAAATGAATCATGAAATCTTCGACCGCCTCCATCTCGCCGTTAACTCGCCGACGCCCGCACATCCAAGCGTTCTCGACATGGGCTGCGGTCTCGGTGCCACTCTGCGTAGCTTCGCTGGTCGCCTTTCCAACGCCGATCTGTACGGCATCACCCTTGTCCCCTGGCAACTCGAGCAAGGCCATCTTCTCAACCAATCCAGTTCCCAATCAACCATCAATTTGAATCTCGATAACTACGAACACACTTCCCTCGCGTCCGGATCCTTCGACGCCAGCGGCGCCCTCGAGAGCAGTTGTTATGGCACTGGCGCAAATAAGACACGCCTGATTTGCGAAGCCCACCGACTTCTCCGACCCGGGGGCCGCTTCGTTGTTGCCGACGGCTTCATCGGTCCGGGAAAATTCCACGGTCCACAAAAATACCTCTACCGCAAGCTATGCGAATGCTGGGTAATCGAGTCTTTGGGTGAGATTGATCCTTTCGCGCACGAACTCGAACGTGCCGGCTTCCGCGACATCTCAGTCGAGCAAATCCAATCCCGCGTGACGCCCTCAGTTTTCCACGTTCCGCTCGTGACGCTGAAATTTCTGCTTACGTCCGTGGTCTTCGGCAAACGAAAAATGACCCGCGCCCGTTGGAACAACGTCCTCGCTCCCATTCTCCTGCCTTTTGTCGGCTATCCCCTGGGCCCGCTGGCTTACTACATCGTCAGCGCGACACGCATCTGATCTGCAACGGATTGCTGGAAATTCGATAATACTGAAGTGCCCACTTGACAATTATCCAATCCTATTTAATACTGAAGTTGTTGCTTCACTATTGTTGACTTAGGAGAAAAGCATCATGACCACAGCAGAGACCAGCATCGCCCACAGCACATTTGTGATCGAGCGCAACTATCCCCAGCCGCCAGACCGCGTCTGGAACGCATTCGCCCAGCCCGCCCGCAAGCGCCGCTGGTATGCCGAAGGCGACCATGAGATTCAAGAGTTTGAGATGGAATTTCGCGTCGGAGGCGCCGAGCGGTTCCGCTACCGTTTCAAGGAAGGTCATCCCATTGCGGGCTCCGCCATCGCGAACGAAAGCACATATCAGGACATCGTGCCCGGGAAGCATATTGTGATGACCTCGAAGATGTCTCTGAACGAAAAGCCCATCGTGATGATGCTGGCGACGTTCGAGTTTCGGCCCGGATCCGCGGGGACAGACTTGATTCTCACCCATCAAGGAGCGTTTATCGAATGGCCGGACGGACCGAAGATGCTCGAAGCAGGCTGGCGTAGCCTCCTCGACCGTGCGGGGAACGAACTCGCACTATAACCGGCCTTCGAGGGGAACACGCAATGAAAGGCCATGTCGACATCGATCGCTTGTTCCACGCACTCGGGGATCCCTCACGCCGGGCAATCCTCGACAGGCTTGTCGAATGCCCCATGTCCGTTTCGCGCCTTGCAGAACCTCTCGGCATCACCCTTACCGCGGTTGCGCAGCATCTGCAAATCCTTGAGGAGGTCGGTCTCGTGCGCACAGAAAAGCTGGGCCGCGTAAGAACCTGTCGTATTGAGACCGCCGGGTTTCGCGCCCTGGAGCGATGGATAAGCGACCATCGCATCGCCTGGGAACGAAAGCTCGACCGCCTCGGGGAGATGCTTGCTGACGAGGATGAAGAGGGCTAGCGAACGTCCCTGCAGGCCGGACGCGAACAACCAGCGGACGTTCTGACTTTCAAACAACTTCCCAAAAAGAGAGACTGATGCCCAGATTCAATCGACTTTCACGTCGTCAATTCGTCGCCGCCGCAGTGCTGGCGGCTTCACCCACGCTTTCAAAGGCCGCTAGGTCGGTCGCCAAGGGAGAGACCATGATGACTCTGACCCCGTACTTGTTATTCGACGGCACCTGCCACGATGCCATGGAATTCTACAAAGCCGTCTTCGGCGGAGAGCTGACAAGCACAAAAGTGAAGGATTCTCCCGCAAAGGACCACATGCCTGCGTTTCAACAGGATAAGGTGATCAACGCGCAACTGCGCAGCGGTACAGTCCAACTTTCGGCATCGGACTGGCTGATGCCCAACCGAACTCCGGTTCGCGGTAATACAGTTTGTCTTTATCTGAGCGGCGGAACATTTGAGGAGCTCAAAACCCTCTTCGCAAAACTCTCTGAAGCAGCCGATGTAACCGATCCGCTGAAGGAGATGTTCTTCGGAGCCTATGGCGCGCTCAACGACCGATTTGGGGTCCGATGGATGTTCCAGTCGAACAAGCAGGCCTGACTAACAGGCCCTGGCTAACGCTCTTCTTACGACAGAAAATGTACAGCGATTCTGGCTCCGACTACGCGGTCGCGAGTACCTTCTCAAGCGGCAACGCTTCTACCCTCAAGTCTGCCACCGGTGCCAAATCCACTTTGCTGAGAAGTTCCCTCACCACATCTGCTGCCGAGTAGCTTTCCTGCTCTGCCGCTAAGAAATGCGCCGCAGTATTCAGATCGTCGCCAATCGTCACCAGCGGTGGCTCTGCCGAGCCATCCTTCCGCGTCTGCGCGTGACCGATGTTCGCCATCAGCGCGTTGCAAAGGCACTTCCGCCCCACTGTATCCTCAACTTTGCCGCCCTTGGCCACGTAGTTTGCCACGGGTTCAGCGGAGCAGCGATAGCCAATCTTTTCCGCGTCAATAGCATAGGGCTCGCGAAGATAGCCAAGATCGCAAACCCGAGTCCGCGCCTGCGCTACTCCCTCATCCGAATACGAACCGGCAAGCTGGGCAACTTTGAATGGAAATCCCGTAGGCGACGCCAGCGGATCCGTAAACACCTTCCCCGTCCCCGCCGTAGCCTGAGCCAGCAGGGTTCGCTTCAGGTCCGTCCGCATGCCTGATTCTTCGCTGAAAGCAAAAGCGGTGCCCACCTGAACTCCCGCCGCACCCTGTTCTACGGCTTCCTTCACTTTGTCGGCATTGCCATAGCCGCCTGCCAGCCAGAATGGGACACCAAGCTCGCGCATTTCCGCGAGATTTACTTTGTCGCGTTCGCCGTATATCGGCTCACCGGCCTCGTTCAGTTGCAGCTTCCCTCGCGGCGGAGCGTTGTGCCCACCTGCCGTCGGAGTCTCAATCACGAATCCGTCCACACGCCCGGTCGCACGCCTCAGCATCGTTGTCGCCAGCGTATTCGACGAAACAATCGCCAGGAATCGCGGACGCTCCAGAACCGGTAGCGGCCCTTTCGCGTACTCCGCCGGATCGAAGTTCATCATCGTGTCCTGCCCCGTGGCTGCCCCCGCCACGGCCAGCCGGTACTCCGCGGGCTTCCCTGCCGCCAGATTATCGATCACGCCGGGAATATGCAGGGGGATTCCCGCGCCCATCAGCACATAGCCCACACCCGCCAGCATCGCTCCGTAAATCGAAGCCAGGTGCGGCAGCTGTACTTTTTCGAGGAAATTCACACCAACCTTGTTCAAGTGCCCTTGGCGCGCAAGAAACACTTCAACAAAATTACTCACCATCAACAATTCAATCATGCTCCGCGAGTCGCGGCGCTGATGCATCTGCGTCGTCGGATACGGCGTTCCGCTCGGCTTTCCGCCGGGAACAAAGTAGTCATTCCAAATCCGCTTCGCCATCTCCGGGAAGGGAAACGCGTCCATTCCGCGGCGCATGTTGTCGCCTTTGTCTCCATCAGTGAGGCGGCGCACCAGCACCTGGTCGATCGCTGTACCAGAGACAACTCCGAGCTGTCCCAGCTTTGAGACTGCCTGCGCGAGGCGCCAATTGGAGACGCCAACGCCCATGCCGCCTTGGATAATCCGCGGAAGTTGGACCATCTACGAATTCTTTCACAATTTGGGATAAAAAGTCTGTGATCTTTGATCAAACAGTCTCAGAAGGGCAATACCGGGAGTAACCCCTGCTTTTACGGAATGGATCCTTGGCTCCTCATCCTGCTCCTTCCTTCCTAAGGCGTCTCTTTGAAAACATCGGCTATGCCGGGATAAAACGCCAGATAGAAGCAAATCAATAGATTGAATGCCACGATGAGAGAGAGTTCCAGTTCCGCCCTCGGGCCCAAAATCTTGCCGTGGGCGGCTGATGCCGTGTCCGCCAACATTAGAACAAGGATTCTCGCCGCAAACGCGCCTGACATAAACATCACAAACCAGCGAATACGCCAGTCTCGTGTCATCCATTTCCAACCCACAAAAGCGAAGAGAAATGAAAAAATGAAGAACTCCGCCTCCGCCGGTACATACGGAATACGATCTCCGAACGTTGCAGCAACAAAGATTGCAAGCCCCGATTGCGGAGCCAGGCCGACTAGAAGAGCAAACAGGAAATCCACACCAGAACGAGCGAAGCAGAACCATGCGAATGCGCGGATTGCGGGCGGTATTCTCAGTTCCCGCCGGTTGCTGATTTGACGGTCATACTCTGGTGAAACATAATCTCGGATGTCTTGCGCCATTCTCTCTCCACCCATGGATCAGATCGGAATTCTCGACTCTTCCTGTAGAGATTTCTCCAGCGGTTCTTTGGATCGAAGGTTAGCAGGACCTCGTCTCGCCGGACTACAACTTTTCGCGAAGGAAGCTGATCACATGATCGGCCGTCACCACGCCAACCATCCGCCCTTGCGTATCCACCACCGGCAGTGCGTGGAGATTGTACTTATCGAACATCTCCGCCAGGTCAATCTGCTTCATATCCGCCGGGCACGACAGTACCCTGGGCTCTGCCAGCACTGCCAGCCGCGTATCCGGTTGCGCCACCACCAGCCGCGCCAGCGATACCGCCCCGCGCAGCACTCGTTTTTCGTCAAGTAAATAGATCTCCGTAACTGTCTCGATGTCGCCGTCAAAGCTGCGCAGAGCAGGACCCACCTGCATTACCGTCGCATCTGTGCCCAGATACACAAAGTCCGTGGTCATGGCGCCGGCCGCCGAGTGTTCGTCGAACTCGAGCAGTTCCTCGACCTCGTGCCGCTCCTCCGGCTCCATCTCTTCCAGAATCGCGTCCGACCGGTCCTCTGGGAGCTCGGCAAGCAAATCGGCCGCCGCCCCCGGATCCATCTCCTCCACAATGTCGGCAATCTTTTCTTCGTCCAGCTTCTCCAGAAGCGAAACCTGAAGCTTCGGATCTATTTCCTCCAGCGTTTCCGCCGCCACTTCCTCGTCCAGCGATGTAAATACGGCGTCCCGCTCTGCCGGGGCCAGATCTTCCAGGATCTCAGCCAGATCCGAGGGATGCATCTCGGCCAGCCGCTCGTACTCGATCCGCAGCTTCACCCGCCGAGCCGGATCCACTTCGATCACGTCGACGAACTGCCATGGAATTCCGCGCTCCTTGAACTTGCGCGATAACGATTCGAGCGATGCTCTCGGTAGCAAGCCCTTGAATACCCGCCGGAACGCCCCGCGCAGCCCAACCTCGACTTCTGCCACGCGCAGCAGGTGCTTGGCGCCGTCGCCCATCCACTCCAGGTCGACGTCGTTTACGCGAACCACCTTGCGCCCGTGGATATCGATAATCTGCCTGTCAACCAGGTCCTGCGCCAGGTAGAGATAATTACCCTGATCCTGCAGAGGAATCAGCATCTCGGGCGATTTCAGTTCCAACGTGCCAGCCGGCGTCTCCCGTACATCCTGCGAAGGCACAATCCACAGGCCATCGCGTGTCTTAAGAACCAGCCCCGCAACCTGGCCCGCCTCCGCGCCTGTCGCAACGGCAACATCCTTGAGCCTGCCGCGCACTTGACCCTGTGCATCCGTCACCGCCGTCCCCAGCAGTGCCGTGAGACTCACGCGGGTTGTCGTGCGGTGATTCATAAGGTGAGTGTACTGCGCCACCATGCGGGCTCGTTCGAATGAAAAAGTCGGCAGCCGAAAGAACGAACCACATCTGATCCCGACACATCCCTTCAGCAGATGTTCTAATGAGCTCGAGTTTTTCGAGGACGATGACGTCATTCATGACGCAAGCGGCGCGCTATGAATGTGCACAAACCCACACCCATATCGACGCGATACAAAATCTTGTCCTCATCGCATCGCCGCTTACCAACGTTAGACACCGTGAGCCCCCGAACCGCCCTTAACTCAAAGCAGTTCTTGACACAACGACCCCCAGCTATGAAACTGCCGTCTATAGCGTTTTCCCGTCTTCCTTGGAAAACTACACACATCCTCTCGCGGTAAGGCGGGGCTTTGCCATTCCCGGTAGAGGCGGAGACGAAGCCTTTGATCGATTCCAAACCAGGTAAGCGAAGTTTCTCGCTACCCTCTACTATGGAGAGCGTCAGCGAGATTGAAGCTGCCGCAGACAAGCTTGCCGAAGAGGCCGGTATAGACGAGGAAGAGCGCTTTCGCATCACCATGGCCGTCCGCGAGGCCGCGGTCAATGCTGTACTTCACGGGAACGACTACGACCCCGCCAAACAGGTCACTGCCGGCTTCGAAAACAACGGCAAATCCCTCATCTTCACGATCGCCGACCAGGGCAAGGGAGTCGACTGGGAACACCTCCCGGACCCTCTCGCTCCTGAAAACCTCTTGCGCGGCACAGGCCGCGGCATCTTTCTCATCCGCTCGTTTATGGATGAGGTCCACTTCCGTCAACTGGAGCCTGGAACAGAATTGACTCTGATCAAACACCTGGCCCCGGCGCAGGAAAAAACTGAAGCATCTCCGTAACACAAGCATTGTGGATTTGTCAGGAACAAATCCACAGAACGCGTTGTTCCTTGCAGGGCCGCGCAGAGAAGAGGCTCTCCGCAAACGGGTCTTCGTTTGCGGGGTGTTAGATGCTATAACTTGTAAGACTCACAAAGGAGGAATTTCCGTGGCACTCACAATTGCTTCCCGTGAATTGGACGGCGTCACCGTCCTGGACCTTAGCGGGCGGATCACTCTGGGCGAGGGCAGTGTACAACTGCGCGAAGCCATTCGCGACCTGATCAGCAAGGGATCCAAAAATATCCTGCTGAACCTGGGCGACGTGAACTATATCGATAGCTCAGGCTTGGGCGAGCTCGTTGGCGCCTATACCACAGCCAAGAATCAGGGTGCCGCTCTCAAGCTGCTCAACCTGACCCGCAAGGTCAAGGACGTTTTGCAGCTCACCAAGCTCTATACCGTTTTCGACATCTACGACGACGAAGCCAGCGCCATCGCCTCCTATAAATAACCGGCCGGCAAGCTCGTTCCGTGAGTCGAAGTTCGCGATCTCATTCCATTGAATCGCGCCCTCTCAGCCTGGCAGCCCCCTGCCCGTCCCTTCAAACACTCCAGGGCCATCCTTCGCGGATGGCCCTCTTGCTTTCCCAACAAGGCTAGGATCTTGAGAAAGCGTCATCGCCTCGAAACTGAGTGCCCCAGGTCTCGCTTCTGAGACCTGGGATTGGAACTGACGACTGAAACTGCTCTGGAACTTCACTTTCGGCACTCGTCGCCGGGTGCCCCATCCTTGCAAAGCAAGGGTGGGAAAGCAACGAACCTGCGCCTGGTGCCCCATTCATGACGCGGCCCTATTGCAGCATAATCGGGAGGGCTAAGCTCTAACAGCTGCTCTCCGACTTCACCCACGACCGAATACTGAACGCATACACCGCAATACAAAACAGATTCGCCGGAATGAACCCATGCTGTCCCGTGCGCAGTCCAATCAGGCACAGAATCACGCTGTTCACGCCCCCCACTACGAATCCCGTCCATCTCTTTTGGCCAACCAGGATTGTCGAAAGAACCGTAAGCAAACAAGACAAGTAATCTAATCGGAACACAGCAACCACCAACCTCATAGCACTACTTCCAATTTGCCAGAGGCCCGACGCATCTTCGGTGATCGACCGCACTCGATCTCACTCCAAGGTACCCAAGTCTTCTTCCCTACCAACAAACTGGGCCGAAGCCGCATCGCGACTCCGGCCCAGTTTGCAAAAACGCCTCCGCCCCAGATCTCGGTTTGAAACCTGGGAGCTAAAGCTAGCGTCTTAAAACTTCACACTCGGCACTTGCTGCGCGCCCTCACTCGCCTTGAAGTACGCATCATTATTGTGGTATCCCGCCATCCCCGCCCAGATGCTGTTCGGAAATTGCCCGATAAACGTGTTGTAGTCCTGGATCGCCTGGTTATACCGCCGCCGAGCCACGCCGATCCGGTTCTCGGTTCCTGCCAGTTCATCCTGCAGCCGCATGAACTGATCGCTCGACCGAAGTTGCGGATAATTCTCTGTCAACGCCAGCAATCGACCGAATGCCGAATCCAACTGCCCATTGGCGGCAATCTTGGCTTCCGGACCCTTCGCGTTCAGCAGGCCTGCCCGCGCGTTCGCGATATCCGCATACACTGAGTTCTCTTCCTTGGTGAATCCCTTCACCGTCTCCACCAGGTTTGGAATCAAATCCGCGCGACGTTGCATCTGCACATCTACTTCGGACCACGCCGACTTCACCGCCTGGTCCTTCGCCACCATCTGGTTTTTGGCACTCACGTAGCTACCGCCGACCATCAGCAGCGCCAGCACAATTACGCCCACAACGCCCAGTCCAACCAGCAATCCCTTGCTCATACCGTTCCCATCTCCTCCGTCCCGTTCGGGACCCTTCACCAAACCTGGCAAAACCTCGTCGATCTAGAACTGCACGTCCGAACCAATCACGACCGAGAGCTCAACAAATCACGTTGGTGCTCAACCAACCACAAAACCGAGTGCCCCATTTCTCGCTTTTGAGACCTGGGATTACCTGTACCTATTCATGACCCGTGGTGCCCCATCCATGCCGGGAGCGACTTCCGGCATGGGTGGGATAGCTAAGGTTGGATGCCCATTTGTCGCTCTTGAAACCACGAAAAACTGGATTCAGGCTTCACCAGCTGCCCCCGGCCCCGCCTCCACCAAACCCTCCGCCACCAAATCCGCCAAAACCTCCACCACCACCTCCACCGCCTCCGAATCCGCCGCCACCGCCAAATCCACCGCCACCGCCATAATACCGGCGACCACCCAGCGCGCTATTCAGCAAGCCCATTCCGAACAGCAGACGCAACCCACCAAATCCGCAGAAGATCAAAATCAAGAAAATGAACGGAATCAGGTTAGCCAGACCGCCTTCCTGGTGCTGCTGTCGCACGGGCGGCGGATTTGGCAGTTGATCCACAAGCGTGACGTGCGCATCCGCTGCAATCACCTGCGCCACTCGCCCCACCACTCCTAGAATTGCTGAATCGTAATCCTGTGCCCGCAGTGCCGGAACCATCGCGCGCCCAATGTCACCCACCTTGGCGTCGTTCAGTATCCCTTCAAGGCCATACCCCACGTCGATGCGGTACTTGCGATCGTCTACCGCCAGCAATACAAGTACTCCGCGGTCCGATCCCTTCTTGCCCATTTGCCATTTATCTTCCAGCTGGTTCGCCCAATCGGCAGCGTCTTCGCCGTCCAGGTTGCGCACCGTCACCACCGCCACCTGCGCGTTTGTCTGCGAGTGGTCCAGTTCCGCGCAAATGCGGTCCAGCTTGGCCACCGTCTCTGGCGATAGCACATGCGCAAAATCATTTACATAGTCATTGGGCTTGGGCAGGCTGTTGACCGATTCGGCCAGCACAACCCGAACAGAAAGAAGAAAAAGTGCCGCCAGCATCAGCCGGCGCATCCACGAACCCGTGCGGTGAGAGCGTTCCATCGCACTCAATTGTACGTCCCTCCCCGCTCCAAAGTTCCCCTACCCACAACCTCCTCAATTCACGGTGAATCAGCACGCCCACACATAAAGGCGCCCAGCCACCTGGCCTCTGGGTCGAATCTAAGAACCGTCTACGCCCTGCATTCACCCCGCCTCTAAGAACCTGTCCAGCTCCTGCCAGTCCGTTCCCTGGCTCGGCATCACGTCCATGCTCCGCGCGTTCATCAGCGCCTCGGTTGTCACAAATTCGTGGCCCACGCCACCTTCGTCGATTCGCACCACCCGCGCCAGCACGCTGATTGACCCGCGCTTTTTTCTTCTATCTCGAACGGGCCGTTGAAGAGTCATCCGCACTAGCGTCTCCAATGACCACAACTCAGTCGTTCTGAGATAAAATCCCGTCTTGCTAATATTCACAATCTCATGGGCCTTCGGAGCTCCCCCGCTCCAATAAAACGCGACCAGCCCCGGCAGTGCGGTCCGCTCTGCCCTGCGACGACTTTCATCGATCACCGGCGGCGTGCCGCCCAGCCATCTTTGCAACCGCGTCTTCAGCGAAAGTTTCTCCTTCTTCGTGGGAGACTTGTCTTCTTCTGAAATCTGCCTCTGCACATTGACCGGCTCAATTTCTTCCGCTTCCCAGGTCCCTCTCGCAGCATCCTGGTCTGACATAACGTCGCTCACCCGTTGAGACACGAGCAACTCCGGCGCAGTGGTCTTCTCCTTTTCCTGCACATTCTCTTTGGCGTCCACCGCAGAAGCTGCCGAAGCCACCTCCCGCATGCTGGCGCCAAGAGGCTTTGTCTCTCCCGCTTGAACTGGAAACAGAAAGAATTCCGAACTTTGCGCGCGCTGCATCCGCATGGCAGGCAGCTGAATCAGCGAACCGAGGAAAGACTCAAACACAAACTCCGGGCGCGGCACCACTTCAAATGGCACTGTCGTCATCGACGGGGCCCGGCCAGGCTTGGCCTGCCCCGCCTCGGTTTGCGACGCCTCTGCACTCTCCGCAACAGGGTCGGATGCCGATGCTTCTTCTCCGGCAGACTCCGATCCCGTACGCAACTGCTTGCGTCCGTCGTCGCCCATGGCTGCCTCCCGTCGAACACGTCGAGTTTCAGCCCGTTCGCTGTCCGCACATCGAATGTGCGAAACCTACTTCGCTATTTTGTTACGTTTAATCTCCCACAAATTCATGCGCGCGTCACCACCAGTTCTAATCTCATCCCAATGTGCCAGGTTTCCCCGTCGCCAGCATTGCTTCCTGTGATTGGACGCCAACGCCTCACCCCTGTCTCTTCTGACAGTTCTCCTGAGCCAGAAAGTAGGGTAGCGTTCGGGGCGCGAGCCCAATCAGACGATTCTCTTTGGGCGCGAAGGAGGAATTTCTTCGATGGCTAAGTCCCCAAAGCCTAACATTCTCTTCATCATGGCCGACGATATCGGCTGGTTCAATGCCAGCTGCTACAACCACGGCATCATGGGTTACCAGACCCCCAACATCGACCGCATCGCCAAAGAAGGCGCGATGTTCACTGATTTCTACGGACAGCAGAGCTGCACTGCCGGCCGCGCAGCATTTATTACCGGCCAATCCCCAATCCGCACCGGCCTCACCAAAGTCGGCACACCCGGCGCCACTCTCGGTCTCAGCTTCGACGATCCCTCCGTTGCGAATTTTATGAAGAACTTTGGCTATGCCACCGGCCAGTTCGGCAAAAACCATCTCGGCGATCGCAATGAGCACTTGCCCACTGTCCATGGATTCGACGAATTCTTCGGCAATCTCTATCACCTCAACGCCGAAGAAGAGCCTTACTATGCGAACTACCCGAAAGACCCGGCCTTCCGAAAGAAGTACGGTCCGCGTGGCGTGCTGAAATGCAAGGCAACCGACAAGGATGACACCACCGTCGACGAGCAGTTCGGCAAAGTCGGCAAGCAGACAATTGAAAACACTGGTCCTCTACCCAAAGAGCGTATGGAAACTGTCGACGAAGAGTTCCTGGGCTCAGCCCTCGATTTCATCGATCGAAAAACAAAGGAAGGCGGTCCCTGGTTCTGCTACTTCAACCCGACGCGAATGCACATCTTTACACACCTCAAACCATCTTCGGTGGGCAAGACGGGGCTCGGGCTCTATCCCGACGGCATGGTCGAACTTGACGGCTACGTCGGCCAATTGCTCAAAAAACTTGACGATCTCAAAATTGCCGACAACACCATCGTCGTCTTCACCACCGACAACGGGGCCGAAGTCATGTCATGGCCTGACGGCGGCGCCACGCCGTTCCGCGGTGAGAAAGACACCAACTGGGAAGGTGGCTGGCGAGTTCCCTGCGTCATGCGCTGGCCCGGCGTCATCAAGCCCGGCCGCGTCATCAACGACATTGCCTCGCTGCAGGACTTCATCCCCACCTTTGCCGCTGCAAACGGAGAGCCCGACTTGGTCGAGAAGGTTAAGAAGGGATACAAGATCGGCGACACGACCTATAAAGTGCATCTCGACGGCGTCAACCTCATGCCGTTCCTGGCTGGCAAGGTGGACAAATCCCCACGCCCCGGTTTCATCTACTGGAGCGACGATGGCGATTGCATGGCGATGCGTATGGGCCGGTTCAAGATTGTCTTTACCGAGCAGCGAAATACGGGTTTAGCTGTCTGGCGGGAGCCGCTGTCGCAGATGCGGCTCCCCAAGTTCTTCGATCTTCGTGCTGACCCCTTCGAGCGAGCCGAGGAGAGTTTCAGTTACGACGGCTGGTTCCTTGAGAACATTCCCATTCAGTACGCGGCGCCGCCCATCCTGATGCAGTGGCTGTCGAGTTTCAAGGAGTTTCCGCCCCGCGCCAAGGCGGCAAGCTTCACCATCGATCAAGTTGTCCAGAAGCTGATGCCGAAAGACTGATCGTCAACCCCTTCGAGTAAGACCAATAAGTCAGTGGGACGCGCAAAGTGAGAAACTTCCAACACACCAACTCGGAATTCCTCGCCGCGTCCCACTCGCTTTCACACCCGCGCGCTAACAGCCGGAATCAGCCAATTCGTTGCTTTTGCTATCAAGCCGCGCTCGCCAGCCAGCTCTTCATCGTGTTCGCGTCCACCAGTCCCGCCTGCTGGAATTTCAGTTCACCGCCGGCAAACACCGCGAAGTTCGGTATTCCCTGCACCTTGTAGCGTGCCGCGAGTTCCGGAAACCGCTCCGTATCCACCTTCAGCACAACCGCCCGGCCGGCCATGTCGCGCGCCGTCTGCGCTACTTGCGGTGCTGCCATCTTGCAAGGCCCGCACCATGCCGCCCAAAAATCCACCAGCACGGGAACCTTGCTCTCGCGCACAATCTCGTCAAATTCAACCGGTGTGACCTCAATCGGCTCCGCCATCGCCGCTAGCGGCGCCTTGCACGCACCGCACCTACCCGCATCGGAAAGATGCTTCGCGGGAATTCGATTTGGTTTCCCGCACGCAGGACACTTTCTCACGACCGCCATTACAGTTCCCTCAATTCAATTACCGTGCCAGTCTACAGATGCCGCTACCGCCCATAGGGTGCGAAACCGTTTCGGACCAACGTCGCATCAAGCAACGAATCTATGTTCCGCTTACAACACCGGATTCTAAATGCAAATTCTTCAGCTTCGCTTTGCAGTCAATTTCACGCAATTGGCGCAAAATGAAATCAAAGCTGATCCCTGTACTCAATGGAGTTCCTCGTGACCGCCTCTTATACCTGCTGCTGTCCCGATTCCCCTTGCCTGCTCCATAAGTCCCTATTTCAGACGACTCTGCGGCTAAGTTCTTTGCTGCGACGACTCTGGCGCCGCAAGCCGCCGGCAAACCGCTGAAAGAAGGCGACTTCCATACAGAGTATGTCTGGGGGATGCCCTGGCCGCAAATCGCCGTCTCAAATCCTCTACCCCCGCTACACTTGAAATTGCCATGACTGAAAGCGCTCGCCCCACTCCGCCCATCGCCCGAAAAGACCACAAGGAGACCGTCCTCCACGGCATCACCCTTACCGACGACTACGCCTGGCTCCGCGACAAAGACAGTCCCGACGTCACCGCCTACCTGAACGCTGAAAATGCCTACGCTGAATCCCTCACCGCCGACCTCGCTCCGCTCCGCGACCAGCTTTACAACGAGATGCTCAGCCACATCAAGCAGACCGACGAGTCCGCCCCGTATCGCGAAGGCGACTGGTGGTATTACGTTCGCACCGAAGAGGGAAAACAATACTCCATCTTCTGCCGCAAGCGCGGCACCGTCGGTGCCCCATCCATGACAGCAGCTTCATCGCTGTCATGGGTGGGAAACCACAGCACTCCATACCCGGATACTCCCGAGGAGATCATCCTCGACGGCAATCAACTCGCCGAAGGCCTTGCATTCTTCGCAATTGGCGCCACCGACATCTCCGACGACGGCCGCTGGCTCGCCTATACCGTGGACACCACCGGCTTCCGTCAGTACACGCTTCGCATCAAGGACCTCGAAACCGGCGAAACACTGCCCGGAGAAGTCGAGCGCGTAGGCTCGGTCACCTGGGCCGCCGACAACGCAACGCTCTTTTACTCCGTCGAAGACGAGGAGCAGAAGCGCCAGTTTCAGCTCTTTCGCCACACTCTCAGCACTCCCCATTCCAACGACGGTCTCGTCTATCAGGACGACGATGAGCGCTTTAACATTGGCGCCGGACGCACCCGCGACGGAAAGTACATCGTCCTCGAATCCGCCAGCCACACTACGACTGAGTGCCTCGTACTCCCCGCCGATCAGTCCACCAGCGAATTCACCGTTATCTGCCCCCGCGAAGACGAGCACGAATATGCCGTCGATCACCGCAACGGCCAGTGGTTCATTCGGACCAACGATCGCGGCCGCAACTTCCGCCTTGTTACCACGCCCGTCGATGCTCCCGCGCGCGAAAACTGGGTCGAACTCATTCCCCATCGCGACACTGTCATGCTCGAAGACGTTGACCTCTTCGCCAACTTCTTCGTCGCCTGCGAGCGCGAAGACGGATTGCCTCGCCTGCGCGTTTGGAAGTTCCAGGATCAACACCCCGCGGCCAATCCCTCCGGCGAAATCGCCTTCCCCGAGCCCGCCTACAGCGCCTCGCCCGGCATCAACCGCATCTGGGAATCAACTACCTTCCGTTATGGCTACCAGTCCCTCGTGACTCCAGGTTCCGTTTACGAATACGATCTGCAATCCCGCGAATCGACTCTGCTCAAGCAGCAGGAAGTTCCCGGCGGGTTTGATCGCACCCTCTATGCCAGCGAACGCATCCACGCCACCGCACCCGACGGCGTAAAGGTCCCGATCTCCCTCGTCTATCGCCGCGATATATTCCAAGCCACACCGTTGGAGAAAAAGCTGGGTGCCCCATCCTCGACACAGTTTTATCGTGGCGAGGGTGGGAAAGCTCAAGACTCAATCAGCCAAGAGACGAATCGACCACCGCTCTACGTTTACGGCTACGGCTCCTACGGTTATGCCCTTCCTCTCGGCTTCAACTCCAACCGTCTCTCGCTGCTCGACCGCGGCGTCGTCATCGCCTATGCGCACATTCGCGGCGGCGGCGACCTCGGCAAACTTTGGCACGACGCCGGCAAAATGCTCGTCAAGCGCAACACCTTCACCGACTTCATCTCGGTGGTTGAACATCTCACAGCCAAAGGCTACGGCGACCCTGCCCGCGTGGCCATCGAAGGCGGTTCCGCTGGCGGACTCTTAATGGGCGCCGTCACCAACTTCCGCCCCGACCTCTTCCGCGTCGTTCTCTCTCACGTTCCGTTTGTCGACGTCATGAACACTATGCTCGACGCGTCGCTGCCCCTCACCGTTCCCGAATACGAGGAGTGGGGCGATCCGAATCAGGAAGAGTATTTCCGCTACATGCTCAGTTACTCGCCCTACGATAACTTGAAGCCTGCAAGTTATCCGGCCATGTTAGTCAAAACCTCGCTCAACGACAGCCAGGTCATGTACTGGGAACCCGCAAAGTACGTAGCCAAACTCCGCACCCTGAAAACCGACAGCAATCCCCTTCTCCTGGTCACCAACATGGAAGCCGGTCACGGCGGCGCCAGCGGCCGCTACGACTACCTGAAGGAGACCGCCTTCGACTACGCTTTTCTGCTGCGAGAACTGGACGTGGTCTCATAGGCCTCGCACAGCATGAGGTTGCAGGGAAATCAGCCTTGGATCAATTGCCATGTTGAATGAGCAACGCCGATCCTAAGTCAACCGTGACTTATGTGCCCACAACCCCAGTCCCGGATTCGAGACAAAGAACAACTCCTCGCCATCCAGCCTGTTATAGCCATGCGATAACTTATCCGGGTTATAGCGTTCCGACATCTCCGCATAGCTGCCGTAGTCGAAACCGACACCCTCAATCTCTTCCCGGCTAAGTTGCCCCGGACACCACGTGATCTTGAACCGGCCCTCGGATGAACCATGGATTAAATGCGCTGCCGCACCCAGTTCTGCCGCCAGATCCGCATTCGCCTCCACCGCCGCCAGCGTCGCCGGCGTCCCGCGGTACCCGTACTTGCGAATCAGCCCATCGATGCACTTGTCCTCGCCAAACTGTCTGACAGCTGGGGCAAGAATTATCAGGTGGCCGCCGTCTGCAAGACCCATACGCGTGCGATACACTGCCTTGTTCCCCAGCCATGTCGAATGGAATTCATGCGGATCGAGATACACTACCGCCTTCTTGATCGGCTCCACAACCAGCTCGAAGTTCACCTTCAAACTCAGTTCCGCAGCTCGATGAAAGCACTCCACATCGTCCCCGATGAATAGTCCACGCACAGCTAGGCCGCCATCAGCACGACGCCCAACAACCGTCTGCACATACACAATCGGCAGCTCTCGCAAAAAATGATCGGACGCATAATTCAACACCGCGCGCACCGGATTTTCGGCGCGCCCCATGATGCGTTCCATCCCATAGACGGCGCCCAGATAATGGCTGAGGTTGATTCCCTGTCTTCCACCCGCACCAACCAGGATGTTTTTGTTGTAGTTGGCCATCCCGATTACTTCATGCGGCACAACCTGACCGATCGAGAGAATCAGATCGAACCCACCCCGTGAAATCAGCTTGTTCGTCTGCGCGGGCCACGCGAAGTTCAGCTTCCCTTCTGACTGTTGAAAGACGAAATCCGCGGGCACTTCGCCCAATGTCTCCACATCCGTCCGCCAGTTGTGAACCCGGAACAATTCCTGCGGAACACCCGGAAACATATGCTCCATCTGCGCGGAGGTCATCGCCGCATGTGTTCCGATCGCCGGCAGCACAGCCTTCAACCGATCGCCAAGGTACTTCCAGGCGGCGCAGGTCAATCCACCGGCCTGCGAATGCAGCCGCGTAATATCCGGAGGGACCGCGAGCACCCGTTCGCGTCTCCCGAGTTTATCCAAGCTCTCCGCTAGCAACTCTGCCAAGCGTTGCGTCCCAAGGTCAACATCGACGCCGCCAACCGCGCAATACATCCCCATGCGCTCAACTCTAACCCAAATGCGCGTTCGCAGCACGGAAGTTGAGCCGCCTTGCCGGCGTCCGAGCCCGCAGGCGAAATCCTGACTGAAACGAAGTGAAAGGAAGGACCGCAAGGAGATGGTGGGCAGTGAGGGACTCGAACCCCCGACTTCCTGCTTGTAAGGCAGGCGCTCTAACCAACTGAGCTAACCGCCCCAATGGCGGAGGGCCGATAGGCGACCCTCTGTCATCATACCAGCCAAAAGGTTCAATCGCAGGTTCCCCCGTCATTTCCTGGGATACCGCCGGCGCAGCGTTCAGGCCCGATTGGTAATCTAATCCTTGTGCCCCGACTGATCGTGAACGCCGACGACTTTGGACTTGCTCCCGGTGTCAATCGCGCCATTCTCGAACTCCACGCCGCTGAGGTGCTCACCAGCGCCACGCTCATGGCACATGCTGCCTCCACCGAAGAAGCTGTCAAAATGGCCCTTGCCATGCCGGCACTAGGCGTCGGCTGCCACGTCGTCCTCGTCGACGGGACGCCTGTTTCAGACTCACGCGTCATCCCTTCCCTCGTTGATCGAGCCACTGGAGCCTTTTATCCCACTTTGAGCAGTTTTTTGAAGCGCCTCTTCACCGCTCGCATTCGCAGCACAGATGTCGAAGCCGAAACGGCTGCGCAGATAGCCTTGCTGCGGAGTTTCGGCCTACGGCTCACGCATGTTGACACCCATAAGCACATGCACATGTTTCCGGGGATCTTGCGGCCGGTGCTGCGCGCAGCCAGAGCGGCAGGAATTCACGCAATTCGCAACCCCTTCGAGCCGATTTGGAGCGTCAACGCAACCGCCGACGCAACCGATGTGCGACGCGCTGAAGTCATCCTGCTTCGCCGGTTTGAGTCGCGGTTTCGTCGCATCGTCGAAGAAGCTGGATTCGAAACCACCGATGGAGCTGTGGGGGTCTTGGCAACCGGCTCCATCAATATCGCAACCGTGAATGCGCTGATCACCGCCATGCCCGAAGGGACGTTCGAACTGGTCTCCCACCCCGGGTATCGCGACGAACAACTAGCCAAGGCAAACACGCGGCTCCTGGAATCACGCGAAATCGAGCGAAATGCTCTCATGGCCATCCGGGACTACCGAGGAATCGACCTCGTGACGTTTGCCTCCCTCGACCACTCGTCGAGCAACAAGCAGCCGGATGAAACAAAGCACATCGCGAGTCTTGCGCCTTCTTCCGGAACGCCAAACCAAACCGGGCAGATCTCAGAGCCCTGACCTTTGTCGAAACGACCAATGGCGCCATGACCCCAAATTGCCGGAGCTAAGCCGGTGTCCTGACGACCGAAGACTCGCGATCGTTTTCCCGTGTGAAATCGCGAACACCTGAATCCTTTTTCCTGCGCCACGCTCGAAACTCTACCACAGAAACTTCAGAGCGAATTGCACTTGCCGGGAAGTTGTCGAGGTGCTGGAGATGGCGCCTGCGGTGCCCGAAACACCTGTGGGCGTAAACACGATCAGATTTGGAGTGTTGAAGTTCGCGCGGTTGAGCAGGTTAAAAAGCTCTGCCCGAAACTCCACTTTCATTCGCTCGCGAATCGTGGTGTCTTTGAATACGGAAAAATCCCATGTGCCCAAGCCTGGACCCTTTAGAGTGTCTCTACCGAGATCGCCCCAGAATCCACTATTGGCGGGAGGCGCCAGAAAAGCGCTCGGATTAAACCATTCTCCGGGCTTGCCAAGCGTGACCGGCCCGTGGAAATTGGGATTCACAAACGGCCTTACTGGATTGCGAGTGTCACCATCGTTTGAGGGGTTGTAGCTGAGTTGCGGAGTCATCGGAAAGCCGGACTGTATGGTCAGGATGCTGTTCACAGACCATCCGCTCACTGCGCTGTTCGCAAATCCGTGCAGACTGCTCGCAAAGTCCTTCCCTTGTCCAAAGGGCAACGAGTAAACAGCGCTGACTACACCTATATCTCTTACGTCATAGGTGGCCGGTCCCCAGTCAGTTCTTAGATCGTAGGGATTTGAGGCAAGGCCCGGAGCGTTACCTGCGGTCGTCGAATTCAGAGAATCTCCGTTGTCGAGCGCCTTTGACCAGGTGTACACACCGCGAAGCGCCAGGTCGTGGCTGAAGCGATGGTTCGCGTCGACCTGGAGCGCGTTGTAGTTGCTGTCCCCTCTGGAAAACCAAGTCCAGGTATTGGCGAGAGTCGGATTCGCTTTAGGCGTCCCAAGAGGAATATAGAACGAACCCGCCGGGATGGCCGAATCCGCCAGAGGGATAGGGAAATTTGCCGGATAGGCCGCCGGACAAGGCGACGCCGGGCAGATGGTTGGAATCGGGACATTGCCATCGATACCGATAAGTTGATGGTATCCGTGCGATCCGACGTATCCCAGCGTGAGCGATGTATTCGGAGTCAGTTGCTGCTCAAGTCTCAAGGAATATGAAATCAGAGTGGGCATCTTGGCATCTGGCTGAACCCCACCAGGTACGAGCAACGCCTTGGGGGGTGCTGGAGCCGTGGGGTTGATAGGCAAGCTCGATACCGGAAGCGAAGCAATGCTGTACGTCGGATTGAATGGCGCGTTTTGATCCATGCGATATCCAAGGTCATCGAGCAGTTCGTTGTAAATACCGAATCCTGCTCTGATAACCGTTCGATCCTTACGTGGACTCCATGCAAGCCCCACGCGCGGCTCGGCGAGGAACCTCGCATTGTTTTCAGTGAAAGCGCTGTGGCCGATATGCGGCTGGCTGGAGATAACTCCGTTGGTAAATGTGTAATTCGCTGCGCGGTTGTGAGCCTCGTTCCATCCAGTCGAAAACTCGCCACGAAAGCCAAGACTGAGCGTAAGATTCGGAGCCATGCGAATCACGTCTTGCGCGTACACCGCACCAAACAGAGAACGCCAGTTCATCTCAGTGGGCGAGGGGCTGTACAGGAAACTGCTCGTCGTCCCGGTGAGGAATGTCTGCAGGCTGGTGAAGGTCGCCTGCCCGAACTGGCTCAGATTGATTATTTCGTTGGATTGGAAGTTCTGGAACCACGCCCCGAAACTCCATTGATGCGGGCCGTGTACCCATGTCACACGATCTTCGTAAATGAACAGGTTGCGCACAATCGGTAGATTGCTGCCATTATTGCTTCCGGCCAGCCCGATCTGGGCCTGGGGATTGGACGCAGCGCTGCCCCCGACGACTACAGCTCCAACGGGACGTCCGCTGACGAAGCCAGGAACTTCAGCGGCTGGAGTCCCCGGCGTAGGTTCTCCGGTAAAGAAGTAGGCGGCGCGCGAATATCCCACGCGAGCCACATTGTTCAGCGAAGGTGAGAACACATGCGTTTCATCAACGCTCAGAACTTGCTCGCGCAGAGTCAGAATGTCGGTGCTGTACGGATTAGCAGTCGTCGCCGTGACATCGCCACCGTCGTCGATCGTATACACCGACGACAGAGTGTCTCCGGGTGAAAATGTGAAGTCGAACCGAGCGGTTCCAAAATCCTCACGAATGGTTTGCAGGGGGCTGCTGAAGACCTGGGCGATTCCGTTGAAGTCAGGTGCGTTTGCCGGGGGAGTGACCCAGAGATTGAGAAGCGGTTTTACACTCGGAACTGCCAACGCTCGCGAAGCCAGGTCGGGAACAAACGCGACCGAGGTCTGATGGAGGTTCTGGCGGAAACCTTCGTAGTTTCCGAACAGAAACGCTTTGTCCTTCTTTAAAGGGCCGCCAAGTGCTGCTCCGAACTGATTACGCTGGAAGGGGGGCGCCGACCCTTGATCGAAGTAATTTGGAGCGTCGAACACATTGTTGCGCAGAAACTCGTAAACCGAGCCGTGCAGCTGGTTCGTGCCCGATTGCGTAATGATGATTACTTGCGCACCAGGTCGCTTGCCATATTCGGCGCCGTAGGAATCGCGCAGTACGTTGAATTCGCGCACAGCTTCCACGCCTAACAGTTGCTGACTGGGACCGCCGGGTTGCATGTTGTTCTCTGCAGCCCCAGTGAATTCGATTCCGTTTAGCAGGAAGAGATTCTGCTGCGGGCGATTTCCAGAAACGGCAAAGTTGTTTCCCGTACTCGAATTTGAGACGCCAACGCCGCCGGTCTTTTGCGATGTGAAATTGACGATGCCCGGATTAAGCGTAAGCAGCAGATCATAGCTTCGTCCATTCAGCGGAAGGTCTCTTATCTGCTGCTCTCCAACCAACCCGGCAATCTCCTGCGTTGATCCGTTTACCACCGGAACATTCTCGGTAACAGTGATCTGCTGTTTTACCTGGCCCACCTGGAGGGTGAGGTCGGCAGTTGCATCCTGCCCGACGACAAGGAATATCCCCTTACGCATCTCATCGGCGAATCCCGCTTTTTCGGCGTGAACCTCATACCGCCCAATCGGCAGTTCCAGGAGCTGATACCAACCCGACGGATTGCTGCGAACGATGCGGGAAACTCCTGTTTCCATATTGATCGCAGTCACCGTCGCATCCGGAACCGTGGCTCCAGTTGGGTCCGTGATTCGACCAGACAAGCTAGCCGTGACTTGGCCAAATGCAGAAAGAGAATTCAAGCACATTAAACAAGCCGCAAAAAGCACAAACGCATATCGAATCGAGCGGTGGCTGAGCATTGAATCTCCCGGAGGATAGTTGGACTTGGTCTGAAACCGGCGGGATCGGTGCTCAACCGAGATCGAACTACTGGGGGAGGGTACGTCGACCCACCGGTATTATCGAATTTATATATTTCGAATCGTATCGTCAATAAGCCTGCGGCGACTTAGCTCAAGTCGTCAGTCAGGCGCTCAATCATGACATCGGTCGACTTGACAAGGGCCGCGGCGCTATCGCCCTTCTTGAGGCCAAGCTCCCTGACAGCCGCAGCGGTGATGATTGCAGTCATCTGGGTGTCTCCGATTGCAAGTATGACCTCCGCCAGAAGTCCCTCGATCCTGACGCTGACAACTTTACCGGCAAGTTGATTTCTTCCGCTGACACGCCTGTACCTCTCGCGAGATTCTCCGCCACCTTTGAGAGCATCCTGCTCAAGATACGGCTTGAGGCTCCCAAAAGATACGCGATGGTGCCCGCCAGGCGTCTTGAATGTTTTTAGTCTCCCGGACAATATCCAGTTCTTGATCGTGGGATAACTTATCCCCAGAATTCTGGAGGCTTCACGGGGTGTCAGCATTTGCTTCTGGTTCGCCATGGACTAATCTTTTAGCACTTTCCGGTCCGAAGTTCTCAAAAGAGAGGGCTACCGCGTGACCGATCACCGAACCCAACTGACCATCCCGCGCTAGAATGGCGCTATGAATCGGCGATCCAAATCATTCTCGCATGCGCTCGTGATTTCGATTATGGCAGGCGCCTTTGGCCTGGCGTCAACAAACGCTGCAGCGCAGGATATGGACCACCACCCCCGGCCAGCGGTTCCATCGACGCAACTGAAAATAGAAGGACTGGATGGGAAGTCGATTGCGTTGAGCCCGGAAGAATTCGCGTCCCTTCCACACAAAACGGTGTCGGTCTTCAACTCCCATTCCAAGACCAACGAAAAATATTCCGGCGTGCCGCTCACTGACTTGTTGGCCAAGGTTGGAGTTCCTCAGGGCGAGCAAGTCAAAGGCAATCGTTTCCTCATCGGTATCGTGGCCGAAGGCACCGACAACTACGCCGTCCTCTACGCACTGGCGGAGGTGGACCCTTCCATTCATGTTGGAGACGTGCTGGTGGCAGATTCCGTCGACGACCACAAACTGGAGAAAGACGGAGCATTCAAGATGGTCTCAACCGAGGAGAAACGCCCTGCGCGATGGGTGCGAAACCTCACTTCCATTTTGGCGATCGAAGTCAAACCGTAGTATCTCCCGCCAATACATAAGAGCTCTTCCCGCGGCGCTAACGAGCGCCTGCACGCTCTGCTTGGTAATTGCCCCTGTGAGCATTGTGCCACCAGGCAGGGAATTCCGACCTCGGTATCAGCTCCGTCCCTCGTATATCCTGTTGCAATAGGTTCCCCGATCGCCTGGCGGTTTTCCCGCGGAGTTTGCATGCCTGAGATTCTGGCCTTCGTGCGCCGTTCTTTCCGCGCGCGCTCATCGCACGTTTCGCTGGCTTTCATCTCATCCGCCCTTCCTTCGGCGCTGCGTCGAAGCTGTCTACTAAAGACCGCATACTTCCTGCTAATTCTGTTCGTTGCATCCTCCGCGGCTGCCGCACCACCGCCCACCCTGCTACTTCCCGGGCTCGGCAATGGCGCTCTTCCGATCGATGGTCCATGGCAGTTCCACACCGGCGACGATCCTGGCTGGTCCTCGGCCTCCTTCGATGACAGTGCGTGGCAATCTATCCAGGTGAATCAGACGTGGGAGACGCAAGGGCACCCCGGATACACCGGCTATGCCTGGTATCGCCGTCACATCGATCTCGGTTCGCTGCCCGCCGGCTTCGATCTTGCCCTGATGCTCTCCGGACCCCAGGACGTTGCCGGCGTGTACTGGAACGGCAATCTGGCCGGCACCTTCGGCCAATTTCCTCCGCATCCCGTCTGGTACTGGTTTCCTACGTCCCGGGTCTTTGCCCTGCCCCTTGCGAGCAGCGGCGTGCTCGCGATCCGTGTTTGGAAGGGCCCGCACACATATGCTTCGTCGCCATCTGAAGGCGGCATCATTGTGCAGCCGCTCATTGGCGGCCTCGCCTCGCTTCAGGGCCTCGAGAACACGCAGCGGTACGAGGCGCTGCGGGGTGCACTCTTCCGCGACTTTCTCGACGTCGCTACCGCCCTTTTTGGCGTGACGTGTATCGCCTTCTGGATGCGCGATCGCAGCCAGTGGCTGCTCTTCTGGCTCGGCATCAACCTGCTCCGTGGCTTTTATAACATTTACTTCGGGGGCGTCTCCGGGCCCAGCTTTCGTGCGCTCTATGGATCGATCGGGCCGGTTGTCGCGGTACATGATGCCTCGGTATATTTTGTCCTCTTCTATTTGCTGGGACTGAAGGACAATCGCCTACTGGTTCGCATTACCGCATGGCTTTCCGTCCTTATTCTGGCTCTCGCATTCGTCGACACTATTTGGGCAATGGGTGATTGGATGTGGCGCTATCCACGCGCCTTTCTCGCCTCCGACATCGGCGTCACCATCCCCGGCGAACTCTTCGAGTTCTTCGGCCTCTATCTTGTCGCGCTGGTGATCCGCCGCCGCCTCGATTTCGCGCGCTGGTTCCTCGTAGCGGCTGTGGTGTTCAATGTCTTGACTCAAGGCGTCACCGACATGCTCCAACTGGGCCAGCGCTGGACCCACTGGACCATCGGCGCGAAACTCGATGGGGTACTTTTTACTATCGCAGGCAATGGATTCCGGCTCAGCACGCTCTCGAGCCTCGCGCAGCTCGTGGCATTGCTCTATGCAGCGTGGCGCTACTCGCAGGAGCAGCGCCAACGTCAGAACGACCTCGAGCTGGAGCAACGAAACGCGCGCGCAGTCCAGCAGGTGCTCATTCCTGAGGCGATTCCGCAAGTGCCTGGGTTTGACATCCACAGCTTTTACGAGCCGGCAGGCGAAGTCGGTGGAGATTTCTTTCAGATTCTTGCAACGCGTGACGGCGGAGTGCTGGCGGTGATAGGCGACGTAAGCGGCAAGGGCATGCCGGCAGCAATGACCGTTTCTTTGCTGGTGGGAACAGTGAGGACGCTGGCGCACTACACTGAGAGCCCCGGCGAGATACTTGCGGCGATGAATCAACGCATGCTGGGACGGAGTCAGGGTGGGTTTACCACCTGCCTGGTCCTTCGTGTGGATAGTGACGGTAAGCTGGCGGTAGCTAATGCCGGGCACATTGCACCTTATCTTGCAGGCAAGGAACTTTGGCTCGAAAATGGCCTGCCGCTCGGCCTCGCTGCAGAGACAATCTACGCCGAATCCGCCTTTCAATTGTCCTCAGGAGAGCAGCTCACCTTGCTTACCGACGGCATCGTAGAGGCGCGTGGGAACAGTGGAGCACTGTTTGGCTTTGAGCGCGCGGCTGCCCTCAGCCTTCAGTCCGCAGGAACCATCGCCGCCGCGGCGCAGCAATTTGGCCAGGATGATGACATCACGGTGCTCACTCTGACTCGGCTGAGTGTGGCAAACCCCGCAACGGCTCAAAACGTCACGCCGATCCTGTCCCCTGCATAGTGCCTCACAGTCGGGGAACCACTTCCCTCCTTTTTTAGCGCTCATTTACAACCGCCACGACTGAGAGCAATCACTGCTGGGCCGCAGAGTGGGATCATGCATCTGGTTTTGGGCCGTGCCACTGGTTCTTCCGCGACTGGTAATTACCAAAGAACAGAATCTAAAAGTGCATCTGCCATCATTCTGCTAGTGTCCAACAGATTGTTGTAGGTACGAGAATGACCAGGCACGCAAGTTCCAAATCGCAAAACACCCGGCACCGGGATAGCATACAGTCGGGATTGCGGATGGTAACCTCGTTCTGAGATCCTTCAATGAATTTTGGAGGGCTACAACTCCTGGAATTCGGTTAATTCGCGATCAATTCTGGACATGAATTGATCGCCTCGACATCAACCTTCTTCTTCCTCCTCCTTTGCTACGTAAGGCGGCGCTATGCGCATCGGCATCACCTGTTATCCCACTTATGGCGGCTCAGGCGTTGTGGCCACCGAACTTGGCATCGAGCTTGCCGCCTCCGGCCACGAAGTCCATTTCATCTCCTACTCGCAGCCTTTCCGCCTCAGCGGGCGGGATGACGGTATCTTTTATCACGAGGTTCCAGTCTCTAGTTACCCGCTTTTCGAGTTTCCCCCATACGATCTGGCATTGGCCTCGCGCATGTTCGAAGTTGCCGAGTTCTGCGACCTCGACCTTCTCCACGTTCACTACGCAATTCCACACTCCGTCAGTGCCCTGCTTGCCCGCCAGATGCTGGCTGCGCGCGGTCGCAAGCTGCCCTTTGTAACGACGCTCCATGGCACCGACATCACACTGGTGGGTCTCGACCGCAGTTACCTGCCGATTACGCGCTATTCCATCCAGGAAAGCGATGGCGTGACCAGCATCTCAAAATATCTCAAAGAGAAAACAGTCACCGACTTCGGTATCTCCCGCCCTATTGAGGTCATTCCAAACTTCGTCAATTGCGATGTCTATACGGCAGTGGCCGACGAAGAGCTTCGGACAAAAGCGCGCGCCAAATTCGCCCGCCCAGACGAAGCCATCTTTATCCACCTGTCCAACTTCCGGCCGGTCAAACGCGTCGTCGATGTAGTGAAGGTGTTCGCACAAGTGGTGCGCGAAGTACCAGCTCAATTAGTCCTTGTCGGCGATGGCCCCGATCGCTCTGCTGCCGAATGGCTGGCGCACGACCTCAAGATCAACGAAAGAGTTCATTTCCTCGGCAAGCAGGACCGCGTAAACGAGCTTCTTCCACTGGCCGATCTCATGATCATGCCCAGCTCGCTCGAGTCATTCGGACTCGCCGCCCTGGAGGCTATGGCCTGCAAAGTTCCTACCATCGCAACCCGCGTAGGCGGCGTGCCGGAACTCATTGAAGATGGCGTGACCGGTCTGCTTTTCCCAGTTGGGGATGTGGACGCAATGGCTGCCGGCGCCCTCGGGCTTCTGAAAGATCGCGCTCGATTCCATGCAATGCGCGAAGCAGCGCGCAAGGATGCTCAAAAACGCTTCTGCGCTTCCCTGGTAATCCCCATGTACGTCAAGTTTTATGAGAAGGTGCTCGGCAGGTAAGACTTTTCCCGGACAAACTCAATCAAGGCGTGCTGTCAGCTTCGAATCGCGGTGTAAATCCGATCCGTTTCCAGAACTCCTCCACCATCGCGACCGTCGCCTGAGCTACCTGTGGAGGAGTCCGCAAAAGAATTTCCGCTCCATTCCCCCGCACGTCACCGTTGTCTATCGAGGCCCCGGTAAGTTCCTGCACATCCGCTACGAGTGCCACGCACTTGTCCGCCCGATAGGTACAAGACGCAAGATCCGCAATCGAGAGCTTTTTTGTCGGGGTGACCAAAACTGTCCGTGGAGGAGCCATCCGGTCCAGCAGCCAGAGAATCTCGAGCTTCGACTCCAGTTCGTCCGGCACGCAGTCAATCGCCAGGTCGGCCTCGCGCACTGCCTCTTCGATCGTGCTGGCAAACATGACTTTCGGTAGAGCCGCCGGCCCCAACTGCTGACGCAGATACTCCTGAGCGTGATGCAGATTTGACGGCATCACATCTTCCAGCAGCACCTTATAACCGGTGAGGCCAACAGCGAGCGCGAGCCATCGTCCCAATGGTCCCGCTCCAATAATGGAAACTTGCATTGAATTCTTGTTTACTTAGCGGCCAGGGCCTTGGCCACGTCTTCAGCGTTAGGCGTGGAATGCACAAGATGATCCGCAATGCGTGCGCGCTCCTCGGCAGAAAGCGTGGGAACAAGCGCAAGAATGCGGCGCAGCGTCACTGCAACATCGTCGATATAGTTCATCAGTCGAATGGCTTCACCAGACAGCGGCATTAGGGGTCCTCTTGATTGAAGTCAGTCCCCATTGTAGGCGGTACGGTCCCGAAAGGGAAAGCAACGCCATGCGCAGGTCGCGGAATGATTCGGGAAAGGCAACTGCCTACTGGTCAAACCGAAGAAGCGTCGCGATCATTCCCTTTGCCAGATCGTCGGTCTGCTCTGCTGCCAGAGTGGTGTGAGAGAACCATGCCGTAGAGTCGACCCCGTCGCGTGTCTCGACAATCAGTTCGTATTCCCGATCGAATCCCAGCACTTTCCCGGTAAACAACACCTTCTTCTTCTCCGGATCAAACTGCAACACAATGCCAAGATCATCTTCGCGGCGTATTTCCAGCCGATGGTGATCGGGCATGGCTCCCCGCAACACTACTCTGCTGGCCCTTGTGTTGATGCTCTGGCATCGAATCGAAAACACCTCGCACAGTGCATTCCATTGGTGAGGAAGCTGGCGAATTAACAGCTCTGCCCGTGCGTCAGCTTTCCGTTTTATCTCGACGGCCACGGCCCGTTTCGGCTCATAGTTTTCAAGCTCTTCCTCTTCCCAGGACAGAGGAGCTTTCCTCTTCTCGGGCGCATCTGAGTCGTCCACCGGCTTTGTAACTTCCGCGATGCGTCGAGAAATTGCGTCGGAAACGGTTTGAGTTGTCATAGGCGTGGGTTTCTTTTCCGATGTTAGCGCGCAACGCTTCTCAGAGCAGCCTCGAATCAGCACCGGCGTAACGGTACTTTCTGGGGATGGCACCGTACCTCCCAACGCGCTAAGGCGGCCCACCCTCCCACAAGGAGTGGACCGCCTCATCGCATTCCGGACTAAGTTCTTTGCCGGCCGGAAAGTCCTAAAGTGTGCGCTTGAACAGCGGAGTCGCAATTAGCAGTGTGCCGAATCCAAAAGCAAACAGGAACAGCAGGTCTCCTCGTATCGCGACCAACCCGCCATCCTTTAGCAGAATTGCCTTGAAGCCGTGAATCGCATAAGTGAATGGATCAATAATCGCAATGACTCTCAACCACTTGGGAAACGCTGCGACCGGCGAGATTGCGCCTGACGGGAAGAACAGTAATGTGTTCAGCACTCCAAACATCGCGCGCGGAACCAGCGGATCGTCCACCCGCACCATCATCAAAAACATCATTCCGTTGAACGCCAGTGAAGTTCCGAGTATCAGCAGCAGCAGGTTCAGGTCCGCTCCCGGCCGGAATATGACCCCGAGTCCAGCCATCAGAGAGCCGATCACCGTAAGCGAAATCCCAGCGAGCACCGCCTTGATCGCACCCGCCGCGTTCAACCCCATTACCAGTTCCAGCTTGCTGATCGGCGTCACCAGGTATCCCTCGTGCACACCCCGCGCCTTGTCGTCGATATACAGCATTCCGCCGCCGATCATCACTGAGATGTACATCGCCAGTGCAATCGACCCCGACAGCAAATACTTCATGTACTCGACGTAGGGATAAAGCTCCACAATTTCAAGCGCGATGTTCTTCACCACGCGATCCTCGATCACCGGCTGGTTCAGCGCATCCACCAGAGACTGCATCTCGCTCTCGATGCTGCCGCTCATGATCTGGTCCGAATTGTCCACCACAAGCCCAATCCGTGGCGCATCCTGCGCATAAACACGACGCGAATATTGCGCCGGAATAATTACCGCTGCATCCACCTTGCCGGTGCGCACATCCTCCTTCGCCTGCGTCTCGTTGTCGTAATTGATAGTCGTGAAAGTTGCAATGTTCGCCGCCACCGAATCAAACGCCTCGCGCACCTTCACGGCCTGCGGACCGCCGTCGTGGTCCACCACCGCCACTCGGGCGCCCTGGATGTGCCCTCCATACGCGTGACCCAGAATAATGAGCTGCACAATCGGCAGCATCATCGACATGATCATCAGTACCGGGGAGCGAAAGAACTTGCGCATCTCGCGCTCGACAATAGCCATAAACCTGTTCATGGTTGTGCTCCCGGACGCGGCGGCATCATGAAGACTGACTTCACCTGCTCATCGCGCAGTTGGCGGCCCGTGTAATGCACAAAAACATCGTCAAGCGAAGTATTCTGCACGCTCAGCGAAGTGAGTTGCTCGCCCATTGCCTTCGCCATCTCAACTAGTTGCGTCGTAGTTTGCGAGCCGTTCGACGTCAGCACACGATAAACTCCCGCCGACTGCGACTGCACCTCTGTCACGTCCGGAATCGCCTCCAGCCGCGACTTCCACCCCGGATCTTCTCGATTGAATTGCACTTCAACCACATTCGATCCCGGCACGCTTTGCTTCAACTCCACCGGGGTGCCCAGCGCCACCAGCGTTCCGTGGTCGACAATCGCAATGCGGTCGCACAACCGGTCGGCTTCCTCCATGTAATGCGTGGTCAGCAGCATCGTGAGGTTGCGAGTCTTTTTCAGGTTGTTCAGCATCTCCCACACTGCGATGCGAGAGACCGGATCGAGTCCAGTTGTCGGCTCATCAAGGAAGAAAATCCGCGGATCATGCACCAACCCCCGCGCGATTTCGAGCCTCCGCCGCATGCCGCCCGAAAGCGTCTTCGTCTGCGCCTTGCGCCACTTGGTAAGGTCGACTGCCTCCAGCACCTCGGCAATATTCTTCTCTCGTTTGGCTCGCGGAACGCTGTAGAGCTTCGCATAAATGATCAAGTTCTCTTCCACCGTCAGATCCTGATCGCTCGTAAGCGCCTGCGGAATCACCCCAATCATCCGCCGTACTGCATCGGAATCCTTGCTCACATCGTGTCCGCCCACGATCGCCTTGCCGCTCGTCACCGGAATCAGCGTCGTCATCATGCGAATCAACGTGCTCTTACCTGCTCCGTTTGGGCCCAGTAATCCAAAAATCTCTCCGTCGGCAACCTGGAAGTTCACGCCCTTCACCGCTTCAAAATCGCCATACTTTTTCACGATGTTTTCAACGCGAATCGCGGGCGGCGCTCCGGCCTGCAAAGGCTCCGGCGTCAGCGAAACGGTACCGGCCGGCGACGTCATTGCTTCACCAGCTTGGCCTTGGGCACATACACATCGGCCGTCATTCCCGGCACAAACCTCTCCTCCGGATTGTCGATTAGAAGTTTCAGTTTCACTGTTTTGATGTCGCGCTTGCGCCCACCATTGATGTCGCGCTGCGTTGCGAAATCAGCTTCGGCCGATTTCGCAATCACCTTTCCCTGCACTGAGGCGCCACTGGGCATCACCACTTTCAAGCTGTCACCCAGTTGCACTGCATCAGCCTGTGTCTCCGGTAGCGGCGCATAAACCCAGGTCTGCGTCAGGTCCATGATCGTAGCGATCGTCCCACCTGCCGCCAGCACTTCGCCTTGTCGGGCCGCCAGCACATTTACCTTTCCCGTAACTGGAGCGAACACCTGCGCATACTTCAATTCAACATCCGCCTGATCGGCCAGCGCCTTCGCATTCTGCACAATGCCGCGCGTTGATGCCACGGTTTGTGCTGAAGCCTGCGCCAACAACTCGTGCGCGCGCGCCTGCTGCAACGCTGCTTTCGCTGCTGCTACATTCGCGATCGCAGACTCCACCGCGGCCTGGGCAGCATTGAGGCTGGTCACGGCTTCGTCCCTCGACTGATCGCTCGCAATCCCCTGCTTGGCAAGAGCGACTGTACGTGTGGTATCGGCTTTCTGGTGCTCCAGATTTGCCTGTGCCTGCGCCAGCGCCGCCTGGCTCGCCTTTACCTGCGCTTCTGCATTGATTGAAGCGCTGGAGACTTCCCCTTCATTCTGCCGCAGCGTTTCTTCGGTTTCGGCGAGCTTGGATTGATTGCTCAAAACATTGGCCACCGCTGCTTTTTGAGCAGCCGCCAGATCATCGCTCTCCACGATTGCGATCAGTTCGCCGGCCTTCACTGACTGACCTTCGTCCACATTCAGTGTCTGGAGTCGTCCCGGTATCTTCGCGCTCACAAGAACTTCGTTCGCATCCACTGTGCCGATCAGCTTTAGGTCACCCGAGGTGCGGGCCGTTAGCAGATACCAGACAAGCGACCCCAGCATCAACAGACCCAGGATCATGAAGACTCTATTTCTTGCGTTCATTGGTTCTCCCCACCAGATGTCGTGTGCTCGGCAGTTCCGGCATCGGCGTATCGGCCAGAGCCTTCGCCGCCAGTTCCGCTCCATGCGCCCGATCTACAAAAACCGTCTGCCCCAGAAACCCCACCATCGCCCGCCGCCGCTCTTCCAGCACCTCAGGCGCAAAAGGCTCAAAGTCCATCAGCAGCCGCCAGACCGGCGCGGCTAGAAAATAAAAAACATTCGCTCCCAGAGTCGACAGATGAATCTGCATCCAGTCCGCGTCGATCAACTCTCCCGATACGATCCCTTCGCGGACCATCGACTGCTGCATCGCCTGCATCGGAGCAAACACCCGCTTCACCACGATCGACATCGCGCTGGCCTCGCCCTGGTGCATGCGCATCATCTCCTGCTGCATCAGGCTCTGGAACTCACCCTGCGTCAATATCCGGTCGAAGTGATTCAGCACCGAACGAATCAGCCGTTCCCCCGGAGACGCCTTCAACAGAAATACCGACATCGATTGGTCGCGAACCCGACCTGCAATCATTTCGAGCGCCGCGGCATACAAGTTTTCTTTGCTGTCGAAGTGGTAGTAGAGCAGCGCCTTGTTTACGCCGGCCGCGGCCGCAATCTGGTCCATGCGCGCACCAGCCAGCCCCAGAGAACTGAACTCGCGCAGCGCTGCATCCAGAATTCGTGCGCGTGTTTCCGAAGATCGATCGGTTGATGCCGAAGCGGTATGCGTTTCAGAATTCATTTTTGACCAAATAGTTAAACTAACTGGTTAGTAAATTAGCCGAACCGGAAGAGAAATGCAAGCGAGATCCCTCTAGCCGTCAAGCCCTCTGCAGTCGCATTTCTTCTATCCCTTTTATTTTCAGCCGCTTTCGGGAATAACAGTTTGCAGGGAATTTCCGGTCGCTGGCGCAGAATGAAATGACAATCCAATCGCTACGCTTAAGGGACCAGATCATCGCGCGTGTTTAGTGCCAACCTGATCCTGCAGCACTGAGTTTGATTTGCCCGCTAAGTCCTTTTGCGACAATACTCTGCACCTAAGTCCTTTAAACAGAGGACTTTGACTGAGGCGACTCGCCATTAACCCCTGAAACAAAAGCACTTCCTCACAGAGTATGGGTGGGGACCCCAGGGAGAAAACCATGTATCACGAGTGCCGACATATCATGCCGAGCGGGAAGAAATGCCACTCCCCGGCTCTCCAAAACCAGGTTTATTGCTACTACCACAAAAATCTCCACCGTTATAACCGTCCAGCCGCCAGCGACAATCTCACCCTGTTCGAGGTGGAAGATAACCGCGGCATACAGATCGCTCTCACCCAGGTCCTCACCGCACTGAACTCGCCCCATCTCGACACCCGCCGCGCCGGACTCATGCTCTACGGACTCCAGATCGCGGCCCAGCTCGCCAACCGAACATCTGATCTCGAACCCCACGAAGCTGTCCGCACCTGCGATGAAACCACCGGCATCGCCCTCGCCCCGGAAAAGACCGTCTGCGAACCCTCCCGCGATTGCCTAAAGTGCGCCAACCAGCACACCTGCGAAAACTACGAAGACCCCGAAGAAGAAGCGGAGGAGTACAAAGAAGAAGAGCAGCTCGACGATCAAGACCAAAACAATGAGGGAGATATGGAAGAAGCGTCCGAAGAAGACCTCGAAGACGCCAACGAGGATGAAGCGGAAGACCAACACAACGACAACGAACGCAGCAATCAAGAAGTTTCCGCAGACAGCGAAGCAAATTTGATCAGGAGAGCAAAAAGCCTGCTTGAAGAATCAGAGCCACCTGCCGCCAACCTTTCCGGCAAGCCCAAAGGTCCACATTCGGCAAAGACTCCACCTGGCGCATTCAAGATCCAGAAGAACGCCCGAGAGTAGTCCGGGGGGAGCTCAGCCGCACCCTGGGGGAAACCTGCCCTGAAAACTCGGCTCAATGGCGTGCCAGCGAAACAAAGTTCCGGTAGGGAACGCCCGGGAATAGCCCAGGGTGGAGCGAAGCGCAACCCTGGGGAAGGCAGAATAAAAATAAGCGTCCCGGAGGGCCGCCCGAACCAAGGGCAACGACCAAAAAGATCCTGCACCCCGACCGAAGTGAAGATTCAGGCTTCGCTTGGCTGGGAAAGCGCGAAGATCGCACCTGATTTTTCAAGGCCTTGGGTGTCGCTTCGTGACCTGTATCAAAGGCAATTTATCATCACCTTCATGTCTGCGAATGTATGCGGAACCGCACCCATCCTCGCCGCTTCGCTTCTCCGTCGCGTCGACGCGAAACTCGTCGAGCTCCTGCGCGACCTTGGCCCCGACGAGTGGGATCTGCCGACTCTCGCACCCGCATGGAAGGTCCGCGACGTCGCCGCACATCTACTCGATACAGTCCTTCGCAAGCTCTCCCTGGTCCGCGATCATTGCTTTGTCGAGAATCCTGTCATTCGCTCGCCACAAGACGTCATCGACCTTGTCAATCGGCTTAATCGCGAAGGTGTCACCGTCTATCGCCGGCTCAGTCCGCCGGTTCTCGCGGACATGATGGAGTCAGCCTGCCTGCAGAGTGCTGACTTCCATGAATCCCTCGACCCCTTTGCTCACGCTGTGTTCAATGTAAGCTGGGCTGGTGAATCCACTTCTCTCAACTGGTTCGACACCGCTCGCGAACTCACTGAGCGCTGGCACCATCAGCAGCAGATTCGGCATGCCGCCAATCGTCCCGGCATCATGACCCCGGAGCTTTACCATCCGGTCCTCGACTGCTTTGTGCGCGGACTGCCCCATGCCTTTTGCGATATCGATGCTTTGCCTGGAACCGCGGTGCAGTTGGAAATCGCAGGCGACTGCGGCGGCACGTGGCTGCTGAAGAAGCATGATTCAGGCTGGCGGTTTGCAAGTTCAGCCGAGATCACTCCAGCCGCTCGCGTCATCATCCCGCAAGAATTTGCCTGGCGCGTTTTCACGAAAGGCATTGATCGCGCTGAAGCGCTTGCTCACTCCTTGCTCGAAGGTGATCACATTCTAGGGGAACGTATCTTTCATCTCACTGCCATCGTAGGCTAGCTCGTCAGCAGAATCGCATTCGCTGAACCAATCAGATTCGGATTACGCGAAGAAGTTGACCCGGCTCCTTGGATCGTACGAGCGCGACTGGGTGTCGGATGGGCCCTCCGTCTCCTCGGCCTCCGCATCTTCTTCCTCGAGGCCGCGCTCTGGCTCTCGACGGGAACCGTTGTACGCGTCGTCCCCCATTCGTCCTGAGGGATCGAGAGCAAAAGTCGGCTGCACATCTCGCTCGTCTTGCAACATTCTTGCAGGACCCGCTGCGCGGATACCAGGTATCGGGCTGAGTTCCATCACGTCGTCCCCGTTAAAATCTCATCGGCGGAATCGGCCGGAACTTTAGACACTCTATATCCGGATGCAACGCAGATCGGAGTCACTTACGACAGCACATCTCCGGATCCAGCAGCCTTGGCCCCGGCCCGTCGGCTGCCAGACGATCCCACGGGTTCCGAAGCGGGCAGACTTCCAACGACAGGCACCCGCATCCGATGCAGCCATCCAATTGGTCCCGTAAGCGAGTCAAGCGCTCGATTCTGTCGTCGAGTTGCGCCCGCCAACGGGCAGAAAGTTTCTTCCAGTCCGCCGAAGTCGGAGTGCGCTTCTCCGGCAAGGTTGCAAGCGCTTCGCGAATCTCCGCGAGCGGAATACCCGTCCGCTGGGCCACTTTGATCACCGCCACCCTGCGCAGAACCTCCCGGGCATAGCGCCGTTGATTCCCGCTATTGCGCCAGCTGCTGATCAGGCCCTCGGCCTCGTAGAAATGCAAAGTGGAGACAGCCACTCCGCTCCGCGCCGCAACCTCGCCTACGCTCAGTGCCCTGCGAATCGGCGGCTGCTGCGGCTCCGCTCTAGGAAATTCAAACGTCATACGCAACCTCGCTTGACCTCAAGTTTACTTGAGGTTCTACCCTTGAATCAGTGGAGGAATACAAAATGATGGAATCCCCGATCAAGGTGGGGCTGGTATATGGGTCGACACGAGCCGGCCGATTCTGCGATACCGTTGCACGCTGGGTTGCCAGCCAAATCGGTGTACGTGAAGGCTTCGCGCTGGAGATTATTGACCCTCTGGCGAGCGAATCCGTTGGCTCTCCCGAACTCAAACCGCGGATCGCAGCCTGCGATGCATTCATTGTCGTCACCCCCGAGTACAACCACGGCTATCCCGCATCGCTCAAAGCGCTCATCGACTCCTTTGGCGTCGAGTGGCATGCCAAGCCGGTCGCCTTCGTTTCCTACGGCGGCATCTCCGGCGGGTTGCGCGCTGTGGAGCAGCTCCGCCTCGTCTTCGCTGAACTTCACGCCGTCACCATCCGCGACAGTGTCAGCTTTGCGGGCGCATGGGAACAGTTCGATGCGAACGGCGCATTGCGCAGCCCCGAGCGTGCCGAGCGCTCTATGGAAGCAATGCTTCGCCGCCTTCACTGGTGGGCTGTCAGTCTCGCTCACGCCCGTAACATCTGGCCCTATGCGAAGACAATCTAGAGCTGCCTTCATGTTCTGCGTGCTACGGGATTGCTTGCGCCTTTGTTAAATTGTGGTAGTGCGGACATCCTCCAGTCGGCCGGAAAACACTGTCCTATGAAAGACACAAGCATGAATAAACAGGCGGACAGACTTCTATTTGTAGTCGATCACGCGGGAACTATTTTGTTTGCGATGGAAGGTGCATTCGCCGCGATCGCAGGCAATCTCGATTTCCTGGGTGTCATGGTGGTTTCATTCGCAACAGCTCTTGGCGGCGGAGTGTTGCGTGATGTGCTGATCGGCGCCACTCCGCCTCAGGCCATCCGCGATTGGCGCTATTCTGTCAGCGCGTTCACCACGGGCGGAGCCGTATTCATCCTGCATCAGTTTGCTCAACAGATTCCATCGCAACTTCTGATGATTCTGGATGCGGCCGGACTGGCATTGTTTGCAGTGGCAGGAACACAAAAAGCCCTTAGTTACAGCATTCCTCCCTTCATCGCTATCTTGATGGGAACGATCACAGGCGTGGGTGGAGGAGCTATCCGAGACATTCTACTCATGCATGTTCCCGTTATCTTGTATACGGATATCTACGCCACAGCCGCCCTGTTTGGCTCTGCGGTGATGGTTCTGGGAAGAAGGCTGGGATTTCATCCTACGCTGGCGGCGGTTCTAGGTGGCCTCGCATGTTTTGCGCTACGAGTATGCGCTGTCTGGTTTCATTGGAACCTGCCGAAGGCGTCCGCTCCATAAGATGACGCGCATGGGGTGAAGCCCCGTGTCAGTCCTTGCGCCGGCTCAACTTCTTTTTAACGTCGGGAGCAAATTCACCGATGTTGTTGATAATCACGCCAACCCAGGCTTGCGTGAATACGCTCTGATATCCCTTGACCGTGATGGTTGGGTTATTTGGATTCCAGGTTGCCGAGATTGCACCCGCTCCGAACGCTGCCGCAAAAGGCATGATATTCGGCCGGATGGATTGCTCACTTCGGTCATAGGTTATGAAGTTTCTGATGAATGCGTGTCGGAAGCGTGGCCACGCTCCTTCGCACCGGCATCGGTCGTAGCGCGGTTCCCAGCCAACCACCCCCTGGCCCAGTGACGTGAACGAATTCTGGATAATATTCGTCGCTTGGTTGGAGCCCACGCGCTTGGCGAAACCAGAGAATCCGTCTCCCCAGTCCGATGGCGTATCCCTCACTTGATCATGCACAGCAAAGAATCCGGTCTTGATATAAATGCCGGGCGTCGTAAAGGTCTGGCGAACATAAAGCCTGAAGCGCTCCCGCCCATTCAGTGCAACCAGGGGAGCATCCTTGGGAACATACGCGCCATACAACCAGTTAACTGGAAGTTGGCTGTTTACCTGTGGTTCGGCTTGCGCTGTTGTTTTGGTTTCTTCCTGCGCGAACGAAGTAGTAACCAAAAACGCCATCAAGACTGCGGTCACTGGTACTCGAAAGGCCGCAATCATCTCGCAATCCAGAGCCTGCCGGACTGAGCATAGATTTTGCATTCAAGGTTCCTGCCTTCGGTGCGCATCTCGATCGAATTTCCTGACCGACTTGAGTAGTTGCCTGTAACCAATTCAGCCGCCCCACCGCTCAGAGGCATCCGACATGGGCGAATTTCCTTGCTCCGAACTTGGTCGCCCAGTTCTTTGCAATTCGTATAACTCGTTGTTTGAACGTCTGCCACTGGCAAATGTGCCAGTCAAAGATGCCCGATTTCGCCAGAGTGCACTCAAAGCGGGCGTAGACTAAATCCGCTCGTCAATGTATCGCTCTCCCTCGGAGGACCGAATGAGAATCCAAGTCAATAGCGACAAGACGATTCATGTGGATGCTGGATTGACACGTCTTGTCAAAGACGAAGCGACGCGTAATCTGGACAGGTTCGCGAAAGACCTGACCCGCGTAGAGATTCATCTCAGCGACATCGATAACAAAAGGACCGGCCGCGCAGATAAGCGTTGCCTGGTCGAGGTGCGTCCCGCAGGAGGTCGTCCGGTTACCGCAAGCACGATTGCCAAGACCACCGAGTCCGCGGTTGACGGAGCGCTCAAAAAGATGAAGCGGTTACTCACCACCTCCTTTGGCAAGAAGGGGAGGCAAGCCGCGCGGAATTCGGCGCCAAAGCCGAATACAGCCAAAACAGCAGTGGACTCGAAGAAGACCGCAGCGAAGGAGATCGAAGCGACGAAAGCAGTAACCAAGAAACCGACAAAGGTCAGCCCTCGCGGCCCCAAGAAAAAAGGCATCTATCGGGCACGGCGAAAGTCCTGGCCCAAATAGAGCAGTGACAAAAGATCCGTTAATCTCCTTTGCGCCGCGAAGTTCTATCCGCAGATGAGCAAATCTGAGCCGGCGGGGTAGAGTTGAATAATTGTCTCTGCCCCGCATCTACAAGCCTTCGATTGCTACACTTGAATCATGCAGGATGAAATTGAGTTTCGTCGCGTTGCTGAGAGTGCTCTCGAAGCTCTCAAAAAGCATCTGATCGCCCGCGAAGAAGAGGACGAAGCCGGCTTCGAAGTCGAGGAGCAAGGCGGCGTTCTCAACGTCGTCTTCGAAGAGCCCGCGGTGAAATTCGTAATCACACCGAACACACCGGTGCGCCAAATCTGGATATCCGCACTTTCCACTAGCTTCAAGCTTGACTGGGATGCGTCGGCCGGAGCATTCGTTCTTCCACGCACCGGCGAAAAGCTCATCCCGCTCATCGATCGCCTCATCAACGAGAACAAGCAGGATTAGGGAATCGTTCTAGCGGAACGCCGGCGGCCGATCCTCGCGCGCTGCGCCCCGCTGCGTGTTCGGCTCCATACCCATGGTGAATTGCAACTGATTCGTTCCCGAATGGATTCTGCTGATGGGTAGCCACGAATTCGTGTAAGGAATTCCGTCGAGCATTACCTTCTGCACGTAAATCCCTGAGCCTTCGCGTGAAAGCACGACGCTGCGCCCGCCCGCGAACTGTAAAGCGACACGGTCAAACATCGGCGTCCCAAGCACCAATCCGCCTACACCCGGTACCGCCGGATAAAGACCGAGCGCATTCCACACGTAGACACCCGAAGTAGCGCCCAGGTCGTCGTTGCCCGGAATACCATCCGGCGTGGCCTTAAACGTCTCTTTACCGATCCTCGTCACTACTTCCTGCGTCTTCCACGGTTTTCCTAGAAACACATATGCATAGGGCGTTACGAAGTCCGGCTCATTCTCGATGTTGAAACACGGTTTACCCCAGCAGCGAAGCGCTGTAAAGAAATGATCCAGGCGCGGCTCGACGACCTGCTCGCCGCCCATGGCAGCAAATAACGCCGGATAATCGAAGGGAATCATGAACGAATACTGGTAAGTGTTCCCTTCCTCGAACCCCATCTGATCCCCACCGGGATTCGCGTCCTTGTATCGCTTGGGCATTGATGTCTCAGGATCAAACCCTGCCATCCACGAGCCGTCCCCATTTCGAGGCCTGATCCAGTGCGTCTCTGGATCGACGAGCGTCTTCCAGTTTTCAGACTGCTTCAGAAAATGCCGGTGTTCATCATTGCGTCCAATTGCTTTCGCAAACTGCGCAATTGCGAAATCATCGCTGGCATATTCAAGCGTGCGGGAAGCAGCAATGTGGTCCTTGTCCACCGGCGTGTACCCGGCCTTCAAGTAATCCGCGAGAAACGGACGCTCCGAATCATGATGCGGCCCCATCCCTGGTTGTGTACCCGCCTTCACCATGTAATCGAGTGCTTTGGATGAATCAAAATTCTGCGCTCCAAACGCATACGAAGAGGACAACAGCGCCACAGGAGAATCGCCGCCCATCACGTAGGTCACATCGTTTGCTGCGGGCCACCGTGGCAGCCAGCCACTCTGCTCGGCATCGTTTAATAGCGACTGCATCATGTCGCTCTCGCGCTCGGGCTCAAACAGAGCCTGCCACTGCACCGTGTTCCGATAGATATCCCAGTCGGAAAAGTTCGCGTACTGCGCCTTCTGCTTTGTCCCCGCAAGGGAATGCGGCTTGTCGTCGAACCCCATGTACTGCCCGTCTTCATCGCTGAAAAGCGTTGGCGACAGAAACGAATGGTATACGCCTGTGTAAAAGATCTTTATCTGATCGTCCGTTCCGCCCTCTGCTGCAACCCGATTCAGTAACGCAGCCCACGTGTCCCGCGCCTGCTGATGAACCCGCTCGAAGTCCCACCCCGGAATCTCCTTTTCCAGGTTTGCCCGCGCACCCGCCTCACTTACAAATGACACGCCAACTTTAAGGAGAATCTCCCCCTCCTTCCCAAAGCCGAGCCATGCGCCTGTATGTTTGCCGCTCGCCGACATCGACTGGAGAGAGTCATCTTGCCAGAGCGAGGTGGACTTCTGATGCTTGTTGAAACTGCCCGCGACAAATAGTTTGTAATGCGAGTCACTCCCGCAAAATCGACCCGCGCTTGTCCACCCGGAGAAACTTCCGTCGGAGTTCACTTCGATGTGATTACCGAAGCTCTCACGGATCCGCGGGTCATCACTCGGATTGGCAATTGAGTTAGCGCTGCTCCCGGCATTAATGGCGAGGCCGGCATCCGCTTCGCCTGGAAACGTGAATCGTGCGATGCCCGCCCGCTCCCCAACCGTTAGTTCAACCCTCACTCCGTTTGCCAGAGTTACCGCGTAATAGCCCGGATGCGCCTGCTCATCGCGGCGATCGAATGGAACATGTATCGCAACAGTTCCTGCGCTCACGCTAAGGTTGTCAGTCTTGGGCAAGACCGCAAAATCACCCGTACAGTGGACATCCAGCGCCGCTGATATGCGTCAGGCTGAACCCATACAACTGCTTCTCGTTGTATCGGTACCAGGCATCCGTATTCGTATCCGGACTCCACTGCACCATCCCAAACGGCAGCGTTGCACCGGGAAATGTGTTGCCTCCTCCCGCAGTGCCAATCAGCGGGTCGACCGAGTCATAAGGAGTGGTCGAGGATTGTGCGAAAGCGGAAGGGGCAAAAAGAAATAGCAAGAATGCCAGAGTAAAGAGAGAAAGGTGAGCGCGCATCTGTAGGTCCCTTGATTCGAACGTTGATTCTAGAATTTTCTTAGCCTCGAATTCTACTCCCCGCACAAGAGAACCTTCTCGACGAGCTTCAAGCTCTTCGAGCAAAAAGAAACGGGCCGCGCATTCAAGCGCAGCCCGCACTTTCACTCTTGACCTTTACTGCAGTGAATAAACCGTCTTCAGTTCCTTCTCGATCAGAGAATTCGGTAGCGGAGCATAAGAAAGCGAAGATGCTTGGCTCTGGCCCGTTTTCAACATCCAGCTCAACAAGTCCTTCAGGACCGCGCGATTCGCCTGGTTCGTACCCTTCACCGGGATCAGCAAGTAGGTGAAACTCGAGATCGGATACGCATTCGCACCTGGAGCATTCGTGATCGAAACCCTATAATCCGCAGGCATCTGCTTCACACTCGCTGCAGCCTCAGTAACGCCTTCGATCGAAGCTTTGATATAGTTCCCAGCCGCGTTTTTCACCGAGGCAAAACTGATGTGGTTCTGCAGCGCATAGATGAGTTCAATGTAGCCCAAGGCTCCGGGTAACTGACGCACGAGCCCTGCCACGTTTTCATTGCCCTTCCCGCCGACACCCACCGGCCACGCGACCGAAGTTCCCTTGCCGGGGCCGCTGGCCCACTCCTTGCTCACCTTGCTCAGATAATCGGTCCAGATAAAGGTAGTACCAGACCCGTCAGATCGATGCACAACGATGATTTTCTGATCGGGCAGCTTCGCGCCGGGATTATCTTTGGCGATGCGCGGGTCATTCCAGTTCGTGATCTTGCCCAGAAAAATGTCGGCTAGCACATCGCCGCTGAATCTGAGATCCGTTACGCCCGCCACGTTGAACGCCGGCACGTCTGCACCCAGCACGGTGGGAATGTGAATGAGCTTAACCGGGGAGGATGCCAACATTTCGTCGGTCATCGGCATGTCGGATGCGCCAAAGTCCACAGTCCCCTTTGTGACTTGGGCAATTCCGCCACCGGAACCGATCGACGCGTAATTGATCTCGACGCCCGGATGCGCTGCGCTGTATTCAGCAAACCATTTGGAGTACATCGGATAAGGGAATGTTGCACCGGCTGCGGTTAACTTCTGGGCCTGGGCCGTGCCCATGGCTAGAACCAACAAGCCAACTGTAAGCAAAGTCTTTTTCACTTTCATCGCTCCCATGCAGGATCACTGCCGAGTTTCATTTTCGCTGGTCAATGTTACGGGGATTTGAATCGATGGCACCTTTTTGATTTTTAGCGAGTTAAGTGTCGCTTCGGGCGGCCATGGGGGCTTCCGTATGCTCATCCTGACGCGGCTTCGCAGGGACCATGGGCAGTGTAAATACGAAGGCCGTTCCCGAGCCCAATTCGCTTTCCGCTCGGATTTTGCCTCCGTGCGCCTGCACAATATGCTTCACAATCGCCAGTCCGAGGCCAGTCCCCCCGGCTTCGCGCGAGCGCGCCTTGTCCACCCGATAGAACCGCTCGAAGATCCGCTCGAGGTGCTCTGAAGCAATGCCCGGGCCAAAGTCGCGCACGTAGAACTCAATCTCACCCTCGCGTGCCCGCGCACCCACCTCGATCCGACCGCCCGATTTGCCATATTTGACTGCGTTCTCAATTAAATTCCCGAACACTTGGTTCATCGCATCGGGGTCCACCTTGACCGAAGCATCCGGCGCCCCTGTCGACACAAGTTCGACGCCCGAATCCACCACCAGACCGCCGAGCGAGTCGATGGCATCATTCACCATTTCGTTCGCCCTGGTCGGCTGCATAGCCAGCTTGTAATCGGGGCTCTCGATCGTGGCCAACGCCAGCAAATCTTCCGTCAGCCGATTCATACGGGTGGCGTTCTTCAGAATCACGTGCAGAAACTCATTGGTCGTCGAAGGATTGGGGTGAGGATCCTCCACAAGCGTCTCCACATAGCCCTGGATCGACGTCAATGGCGTGCGCAGTTCGTGGCTCACGTTGGCGATAAAATCTCGGCGCGACCGTTCCGCTGATTCGATGCGAGTCACATCGTGCAGAACCGCTATTACTCCGCCTGTCGGAAGCGGGGCCGCGCTAATCTCAAATGTCCGCCCCGGTGCCAGCGAACTCGATCGCCCGTATCGAACCTCTCGCGCATCCGCCGCGCGTTTCACGCAGTCCAACAACTCCGGGTCGCGCACCGAGTGCACCAGTGGTCTGCCCACCCGAATCTCCATCCCTGCGATACGCTTCATCACCGCGTTAGACCACCGGACCTGACCCTCCGCCGTCACCGCCACCACCGCCTCCTGCATCGAGTCCAGCATGGTTGCGAGTTCGTGCCGGCTACTCTCGAGCTCTGCAAAGTTCTGCCCCAGGCGCTCGGCCGTTTGATTCAGCGCAACTTCCATAGCGGCCATTTCATCGCCCCGCCCGTGCTCCAGTCGCGCGCTCAAATCACCTTGGGCAATCCGACGGGCAAATGTGACCACCCGCTGCAACCGCACTGCAATCCGGCTCGCTGCCCACGCCGCAATTGGCAACGCCACCAGCAGTGCGATCAATCCTGACCAGATGGCCTCGCGCCCCAGCCGATGCAGCGTCTCACCGGCGGAGTGCTCCATCATGCGGCGCAAAATCAGTTCCATCGCTGCCGTCTCAAACAACAGCAGGAGCACAAACAGCGCCATCAGTTTTGCGAATACTTTGCGCGTCAATTCAGGACCTGCTTACGCCACGACTCAAGGTGTGCGGTTTCATTCCCCCTTGGGAATCTCAAACCGATACCCGGCGCCGCGCACCGTTTTCAGGTAGCGGGGATTCTCGGGGTCGACCTCGATTTTCTCACGGATGCGGCGCACATATACGTCCACTGAACGGGGCGTGACAAAGCGTGCATCGCCCCAAACCGAGTCCAGCAGGTGATCCCGGCTGAAGACGCGGCCCGGGTGACGGGCAAGATAATCCAGCAAGCGGAATTCCGTCGCCGTCGTCGTCGTCAGCTCGCCACGCACCTTCAACTGCATCGCATTTGCATCGATCACCACCTCTTCAAAGCTGATTACCGACGGAGTAGTCGGGCGCTCAAACCGGCGCAGTACGGCTTTGACGCGGGCGACCAGCTCCCGAGTGGCAAAAGGCTTGGTAATGTAGTCGTCAGCACCCAGTTCGAGTCCCAGAACTCGATCGTTCTCGCCTGCGCGCGCCGTCAGAAAAATGATGGGAATCGTCGAAAGGGCCGGATGTGCCCTCAGCCTGCGGCAAACATCCAGGCCATCGCCTCCGGGAACCATGATGTCCAGCAGAAAAAGCGCCGGTGGCTGTCGTTCGGCATCAGAGATCACGTTGCTTGGAGTATGAAATATGCGGGGTGTAAAACCAGCGGCCTCAAGATGATGCTGAACGAGCCGCGCGATGTCGGTGTCGTCTTCCAATACAAATACGGTTTGGCTCAACCCGGAATGCCTTTCACCAGCGGCCATTGGATGTCGAAGTCTAAAGCCCGCTTGGAATCGTTAACAGATTAATTCAGCAAGGCAAACAAATTGCAAACGTTTGATGAATTTGAAACCTTCGCAGGATGAGAATCCGGCTACGCTTCCATCCGTACTTGAGGCATAATCGTGGAATAGACGTGGCCTGCGGCGTCAGGCCGCTTTGCTTTTCCTTCGCTGTCAATATCGGCAGTGGCGATCCCTAATCGGGTTCTGCGACACTCGCGAAGGTCCATGAATTGGGCTTCTATCCGTCCGCATTTTCCCTCACTCGCGTAGTTTCAATGTCCGGCTTGAATACACGAACCCGGGCGAATTTGGTTCTTAGCTGTAAACATTGACGGGAGGACAGTCATGAAGAAGTATTTCGCTGAGCTGGTCGGTACGTTTGTTCTCGTGCTCTTCGGCTGCGGCGTTGCCGTGGTCGCCGGCGAAAAGGTCGGCATTGTCGGCATCGCCTTCGCCTTTGGGTTCGCGCTCATCGGTGCCGCCTATGGTATCGGCCCCATCTCCGGCTGCCACATCAATCCTGCAGTCAGCCTTGGTGTTTGGACCGCCGGGCGCATGAAGACCGGCGAGATGATCGGCTATTGGATTGGTCAATTTGCGGGCGCCATTCTCGCCGCTGGAGTGCTTTCTATAATTGTTCGCGGCGTCGGAACCGGCTACGACGTCGCCACCAGCGGTCTCGGTCAAAATGGATGGGGGCCTGGCTATCTGGCCGAATACAACATAACGTCGGCCATCCTCTTCGAGTTCATCGCCACCCTGATTTTTGTCATTGTCATCCTGGGAGCGACACAAAAAGCCGCACCGTCGGGCTTTGCCGGTCTGGGCATCGGCATTACGTTGGTCGCAATCCACCTGTTCGGCATCCGCATTACCGGCGTCAGTGTGAATCCCGCGCGCAGCCTCGGTCCGGCTCTGTTCGTCGGTGGCAAAGCCATGAGCCAGGTTTGGCTCTTCCTGCTGGTTCCGAGCATCGCCGGAATCGTCGCTGGACTCCTCTTCCGCCTGAAATTGCTGGAAGCCGAAGATCCTATGCCGGAAATCAAAAACCGCCGAGGAGTCGAGAACGAACTCGCGGTTTAGCTGATTCGAGTTTCTGCCAATACAAACGGGGAGATCTGCTTCCACAAATCTCCCCGTTCGATATTTTGTGACGCCCGCGCTGCGTAGCCTTTAGCTTCATCGCACTATGAACTTCACGCCATGGCAACGAATCGCAGCCGTACATAGTCCGCAATCCAGTTTCCTTTTTCATCCTGAAGCGCCGGTGCAAGGAGGTCCGTAGTCTTCCTCACCACGGCCTCGCGTACACCCTCCGGCAATCCATCTAGAACACCCCTTCGAAAAGTGCGGAGCCACCCTTCCATTCCGCTCTCCGCCAGTTTCGTTGGCCGCGGAATTATCGCCATCTGCTCCACCCTGAATCCGTGACGCTTCAGGCGCTCCGTGTAGCTCTCCGCTGTCGGATAGTAATTGACGCCATCTTCGCGATCGCCAAATCCATACCGTTCCAGCATCGCCATCAGGGCCACGCGAATCGCCGCAATATTTCCGTGCCCGCCCATTTCCGCAACAAACCGCCCCCCGGGCTTCAGCACGCGATGCACCTGCGCCAGCATGGCATCCTGGTCGCTTATCCAATGCAGCGCCGCATTTGAGAACACCGCATCAAACGTCGCATCGTGAAATGGCAGGGACTCAGCATTCGCTTGTTCCGCTTCGACTCCCCTTTCCCGCGCCGTTGACACCATGTCGACCGAAGCATCCACTCCCAGTACGTGGGCGCCGGTCTCAGCCACCTGCATTGTTAACTCGCCATCTCCGCACCCTAAATCGAGAATGAATTCGCCCATCTGCGCGTTCAAACACTCCAGCACGCCGCGTGCAAGTTGATGCACAAATGCACCGTTTCGTTCGTAGGCATGCGGATCCCAGGTCTGCGTCATCAGCAACCTCCAAGTTCAGTTTCGGCGATTTGTTGCCCATAAGGCAAAGTTATTGTATTTTGATTATCCATAAGTGTTATTTATAGAAGAGGTGCACAGCCTAGATTGACTGCACGGGCAGGAGTGTCAGATCGTCGACCAGGCCGACTTCTTTCTGAACAAATGGCTCGCCATATTTCACGCCAGCCAGCAGACCATAGTGTCGTGCCTCGGCAAACATTCGTTCCCGAATCTCTTCCTCCGAAACGAACAGCGTGTTGCCGGCAGTCTGATTCGCATATTGGGATTTGTAGGCCATTAACGCGGCCTGCCGTTGCTCGATGAACGGCGTGATGTCCACAATGAAGCTGGGGCGCACGTCTGCATACAAACTCGCATAAACAATCTTGAACGGCCGATGCGGAGGCAGGTCTGGTTCTTTAATTGCCGTCACTCCCAACGCCGTCGGCGCTGACGGCTGCACCGCAGGTGCCTTCGCTAATCCTGACAAAAAGCACGCTTCGTATCCAAGGTTAGCCACAATTGCGTGGTCGGGGTGTCGTGCCTGCCAGTACGGAAGAATCACCACGCGGGGTCGCATCTCGCGCAAAACACGCGCAATCTTCCTGCGATTTTCCAGCGTATTCGCGATGGCGCCGTCTCGAAGATCCAACGCCTCGCGCTGGCTCACGCCCAACAACCGCGCCGATTCTGCTGCCTCCCGCGCACGATCGGCGGCCGTTCCGCGCGTACCGGCTTCGCCCTGAGTCAAGTCCAAGATCGCAGTTCGCAGCCCACGCGCCGCCATCCGCAGCAGCGTTCCGCCGCAGGTCTGCTCCACGTCATCTCGGTGTGCGGCAATCGCCAGCACATCCGCACGATGATGATCGGCCTCTTCGGTTGTGGGCATTGTCAGTTAGTAAACAGTATTGTCGCCATCAGTATGTCCATCCATGAACGCTACATCCGAAGCGGTTCCCGTCACGGTCACATACTGGTTGTTGATCGACGAACCGTCGGTGGTATGGAAGATATAAACTTGGCCGCCCTGCGCGACGTACACCTTATGCAATCCGATGACGCCCGCGATGCCATTCAGATCGCCGAGATACGGCTCAAGCATGATCACGGAATTGGAGCTGGTGTTGAACATTGTCAGGCAGCCATAGGGCAGGCCCTTGGCAAAGCGCTCGCCGTTATTGCACTTCGTCATGCCGACCCACAGAGTATTGTCGTCTGCCAATAACATCCGACTCGGCGCACCAGGAGCTCCGTCGCTAATCCCAGCGGGTGCCGATGCGGACAGCGTGCTTGTTGCAGTTCCCACCAGGCTTACAACGGTGAGGTTCCCGGTGAACAAGCCATCCGGCTGTAGTTGCTGGCCCGCCACATACATAATGTTTGACGATACAAGTGCGTTGCTCGATCCGCCGGGAATCGCCAGCGTGCACGAACTTACGCTTGGTGTCGCTGCACAGTCTGCATGCAACGCAGTATTCGTGGGAAGGCTCCCGGAGTGCTGCCCAGAAAGATAAATCATCGGCGCCACCGGCAATTCCGTTACTGAGGAGGTCGACCCGCCGCACTCGCTTCCGCAATTCAGCACATACGCGGTGTTGCCGTCTGCAGAGAATATTGCCTTTACCGGGCGATCGAAGACCAGGGGCGCGCCATAGGGATTGCCGGTCGCATCAATGCTATCGGGGCTTTGCATCTGGAACAAGCACCAGCCCGGAGAATTCTGTGGCTCGCAATCCATGGCAGCCTTCGGCCAGGTGCTCGACCCGCCAGAGTAATTAAGCGTCTCCATGGCTGTCAGCTTGCGCACGTAGTAGGCGTAGTTCGAATTCTGCACAAAAGCCATCGCCGCGGAACCACCCGGATTGACACTCACGCGGTAAACGCCTGGCAGACTCAGGGCGTATGTGCCGCTAGTGGTGTTGTCCACCACGGTGAGCACTGTAGCTTGTTGGTTCGCCGCAAAAATGTAGCTCTGGTTTCGGGTGATGAAGATGCTCGAAGAAACGCCGTTCAAGCCCTTTTGAGCGCCGTTGTCTTTCTCTGTTTGGTAGTTAACCACGTGCAGTGAACCATCCCCGGCTCCGTAAACTGCTCCAAGCTGCTCCTCGGGCATGTTCTGGATCGTGACCGGCAACTGGCCGGAGTAGCCAGTGATGCTGAATCCCGGAATCTTCTGGTTATAACTGAAGCGAATATCGTAGTAGGCGTCCACGAAGGTCAGTGCACCGGACGATGCTACGCTCGGATTCTGGACGGCGATCAAAACGCGGTCGGGCAATCCGCTCGGGGGCAGCGTTCTTCCCGCAAAATAGGTGGTGGTACCACATCCCGCCAGCGCGATTGCCGCTACCAGGGCCCCGCCGGCGCTTAACCAAAGACTTCTCTTCTTCAAAATCGCTTCCCTCGAAAATCGGCGCGGACAGGCCGCGGATGGATGCACGGCAATTGCCGTAACTTTGACAAAATGAATGGCGATTGCCGCAGAATCTAACCCAGTTGAACTACTTCATCCTTGACTGGTTCTGCATAGCTTTTGACTCTCGAAGTATAACAAAGCAACCAGCCCGTTCGACTTGATGCTCCGCCGGCGCAATCGAGCCTGCGCGTGGCGCCGTTCGCCGTTCAACCAGATACATTCCGAATGCCATGCGATAGCATGACAACAGGATGGCTCAATTTGCCGATATCTTCTCCAGCCGACCCGTGCTCGCCGACGGCGCCATGGGTACGGTGCTTTACGCCCGCGGCGTCTTTATTAACCGCTGCTATGACGAACTAAACCTCTCTGACCCCAATCTCATCCTCTCAATCCACGAGGAATATCTGCAGGCTGGGGCCGAAATTCTTGAGACCAACACCTTTGGTGCCAACAAGTTTCGCCTCACGCGCCATGGCCTCGCCTCAAAAGTAGCCGAAATCAATACCGCGGGCGTCAAACTCGCCCGGCAGGCCGTCGGCCATCTTCAGGAAAAGCAGGCGGGTACCGCGTACGTCGCCGGCTCCATCGGACCGCTGGGCGTCCGGCTTGAGCCGCTGGGCAAGACCGGACTCGATGAAGCTCGCGCCGCCTTTGCAGAGCAGATTCGCGCCCTTGCGGATGCAGGCATCGACATGCTCATCATCGAGACCATGCCTGCGCTCAACGAGGCACGCGAAGCCCTGCTGGCTGCCGAGGAAACCGCGCCTCAGCTTCCCGTCCTTGTCATGGTTACTGTGGACGACGATAGCAATTGCCTGGACGGCTCATCGCCCCAGCAGGCCGCCGCGCTCCTCACCGAATGGGGCGCCGGAGCCATTGGGGTCAACTGCTCCACCGGCCCTTCCACTGTTCTGACTGCGATCGAGGCCATGCGAAGCGCCACCACGCTTCCCCTTGCCGCCATGCCCAACGCCGGCATGCCGCGCGCCATCGAGGGTCGCAACATCTATCTCTGCTCGCCGGAATATATGGCCAGCTTCGCGCGCAAAGCCATCGCGGCAGGAGCGCAGATTGTGGGCGGCTGCTGCGGCACCACCCCCAACCACATCCGCGCAATGCGTTCCGCCATGCGCGCCATCGATGCACAAGCCCGCGTCAGCGACGATGGCGGCAAGCACGCGGAGATCTCCACGGAAACGCCCCCCGCTCCCCTCGGCCAGCGTTCGCACATCGGCTCGCTCATCGAGCAGGGCGGCTTCGTCACGCTCGTCGAGATCGTCCCTCCTAAAGGCATCGACTGCAGCAAGGAAATTGAGGGTGCGCGCCTGCTCGCCCAGCTCGGCGTGCACGCCATCAACGTACCCGACTCGCCACGCGCCTCGGCACGCATGAGCGCTCAAAGCCTCTGCATCCAAATCCAGCAGCACACCGGCATCGAGACGATCCTGCACTACACTTGTCGCGACCGCAATGTGCTCAGCATCCAGTCCGATCTGCTCGGCGCTTCGTCCATCGGTCTAAAAAACATTCTCTGCCTCACCGGCGATCCACCTAAGCTCGGCAACTACCCTGACGCAACGGCCGTCTTCGACGTCGACGCCATCGGCCTTGTCAACATCGTTCGGCGGCTCAATCATGGACTCGACATCGGATCCAACTCCATCGCTGCTTCGACCAACTTCACCATCGGTGTAGCGGCCAATCCTGGCGTCCCCGACATCGAACACGAACTCCGCCGCTTCGCCTACAAAGTCGAGGCCGGCGCCGAATATTCCATCACGCAGCCCGTCTTTGATCTGCGCCTGCTCGAAGAGTTTCTCAACCGCATTGAATCCTTCCGGATTCCGGTCATCGCGGGCATCTGGCCGCTAACCAGCCTGCGCAACGCGGAGTTCATGAAGAATGACTTGCGCGTTTCGATGCCGGAAGAGATCATGCTGCGCATGGCCCAGGCCGACACACCCGACGCTGCCCGCAAAGAAGGCATCCTCATCGCGCAGGAGATGCTCGAGGCCGTACGTCCCATGGTCCAGGGTGTGCAGGTCAGCGCGCCGTTTGGCCGCTACATCGCTGCCGCAGAAGTCATTGCCAGCGTTTTGCCGCAAGCCGCATCACTTCCGGAGTAATGCCATGCCATCCTTCGAAGAATCCCTCAAAAAGCTCGAAACCATCGTCGATCTGCTCGAAAAGGGCGACTTGAGCCTCGAAGACTCTCTCAAGCTCTTCGAAGAGGGCGTCTGCCTCTCCGCGGCTTGCAAGAAGGAAATCGACGAGGCCGAGGGCAAGGTGCAGATCCTCATCAAGCAGCGCGACGGTTCGCTGAAGACCGAGCCATTCCCCACTGAGAAATAGGCCTGGCGGTCTCATGACCTGGCCCGTTAGCGCAAGTGTCTTATGAAGGAAAAGAAATATGGCGCCAGGCTTCCACCGAAGCGAGGATTGATCTCCAGCAGAAACGGCTGACCCTTCACAACTTTGTAATTAACGCAACAAAGTCCTTCGAAGCGGATCGCTCTCAATACCTTCGTAAACAGACCCAGATGTGGGCAACGATGAACGACTTTGAGAAGATCGGCGTTTTGTCCTTTGATCGGTGTGTCGCTGGCAAATTCATACTTGATGTTGAGAGCCTTGACGATTCTTCCGTCGACAAACAGGATGTGCGTAGCGAACTCTGCGGATCCCGATACGAATTCCTGGCAGAAGTAATCTGGATCAGCGATGCGGTCGAGTTGCGCTTCTTCGTCGTCGCGGTTGCGGATGATGTAACAGTCAAGCCCCCACCAACCGATGCGCTTTTTCAGGATGTACGGCGGCGTCAGGGCCAGCCCCTTCGCCATTCTCGGGATGTGCCGGCCAAATCCGGCTTTGATTAGGGCCTGATTGAACTTGTATTTATCGTTGCAAAGCTGCACGGATTCCACGGGAGGCAGCGGAAACGCATTCCTCTCCAGCGGGGAATGCCGGCGAGCATCCTCCAAAGCGGAGAGGCTCAGGGGCACAACAATGTCATACCGCTGGAAACTGTCCTCGGTTATTGAACCGAATTCAATTTGGTGGGGCAAGCGCCGAAATCCGCCCTTGATATCGTCTGTCCAATCGGGCTTACCGGAAAACAAGATCCTCTTGGCGTTCCCTGAAGAGAGCAATGCCCAGATCTTCTCCGATCTCACATAGAGCCGGTTTCTGTGCACTGCCATCTTTGCGCGCACTGCGGCCAGGTTCGTTGAGGCGGACTTTCGCTCCATTAATGTCCCCCGCACGTTAGCACGCGGGCCCCGGCACGATATATACGACTTTCGTTCGCTGCATTTCGATGAGATTACGGCATTTTCCGAGATACCGTAATCATTTTGTGATCGTGCAGGGTCGCTGCTCCCTGGGGCCGCGTCGACTTGAGCGTGCAGGCTTCGGTGTACACCTTTTCGAAAAATGCTATAGCAGGCTGGGTCGGATTCGTCGGTTGAGTAATCGGCGATTCAGATAGTTACTGAGAATCTGCTACTTGATCATCGAGAGCGAGCACCGGTCTGGATCATCGGCGGCTGCCGCAATCGCCGTCGCTGACCCGGGGCGGCCGCCACTCGGATTCAATCGCGGGCTGCGCCAGCCGCGTCCTCAGCCAGCTCACCAGCTCCGGCGAAACGCAATCGGGAGATTGCAGGCTGAACCGCAGAATCTCCGGGGGCGCCTCTGCAACCTGCAGCTCGCCGCCCACACTCACCATCGCATCTGCTTTGTGCAGCAGCATGAGGAAGCTCGGCTTCAACTCCGTTCCCGAACCCCCGATAAGAGCAAGACAAACATCCGGCCTCACCACGTCGATGATCCGGTTCGACTCAAAAATCACGCTGCGATCCCCGGCCAACGCGCGCTGAATCTCCCCTGCCTGCCCGTCGGTTCGAAACCCTGTCACCAGAAGAGCCCGCCGCGCTCCCGCCGCAAGATACCGTGCCGTGTCTGTCTCGTCTTCAGCGCTGCTCTCTTCCCGGATCGTCAGCTTCGAAGACTCGCCCTCCCTCCCGGCAGAATGCGCGGGCTCATAACCGTGTCCAGTGATCTTCACCGCCGTCCACGCAAAGTCGCTCAACGCCGCAATCACTGCGCAAACCAGTGCAGTCTTCCCCACATCTTTCGCACTTCCGCCCACAACCACAATCGCCAAACTGTTCCCCATTTCCCGCCAGGTTTCCCCGCGACAGTCGGGATCCTTTGGGTAATCGCTCGGGCAATTAATCCCTATTCCCTAATCCCTGTTCCCTGTGTCTTACGCGATAAACCGCAAACAGTTCCTGTCCGCGTCTTTCACATACATCTCGCGGCTGCCCCAGGTCTGGTCCACCGGCGGCGTATCGATGGGAACCTGCCGGGTGGTGTACTCGTCGTAAAACTTGTCGACGTTGTCCACAATCAGATTCACTACCGCACCCGTCACACTGTCGCCCCTGAACGAAGACAAGTGCAGCCAGACTCCATCCCGCGAGATGCCCATGTAACACGGGTCCGTCGTTACGCCGGCGGGACGGTGTTCAAACTCGAGCTGGAACCCCAAACCGTGGCAATAGAATTCAACCGCCGCAGCGGCGCTCGAAACATGCAGCAATGGAATCGCGCGATGGATCATCGCATCCTCCTTCGCTCAATCTCAGGCAGGCAATTCGTCGGACTCGGGTACTTCCGCCTTTTTGCCTTGCCGTGCCTCCCTGGTCAGCTTTGCTAGCATCGCCTGCTCGCGCAGCACCTGCTTTAGCGGCCGCGCCGGAGTGCCAAACATGACTGTGCCCGGTCTCTGCCCCTCGTTCGAGATCGTCTTGCCGCTAAACACGCCAGCCTGCCCACCCAAAATCACTCCCGGGCCAACGTGGACGTGATCACCGATACCCACCTGCCCCGCCAGCACCGCTCCCTTGCCCACCGTGCTCGATCCTGAAATTCCCGTCAGCGATACTAAGATTACGTTCTCGCCGATGTCGCAGTTGTGACCCACATGCACCAGGTTGTCGATCTTCGTGCCGCGGCGAATGCGGGTCTCCTCAAGTGCTCCGCGGTCAACGGTCGAGTTAGCGCCGATCTCCACGTCGTCCTCAATGACAAGAGTGCCCTGCTGCGGAAACTGCGCGTAGGCGCCGCTGATCGAGTCGCGGACGTATCCAAATCCATCGGCGCCCAGCACTGCGCCCGCATGCAATACGACGTGATCGCCCAGGGTCGTTCCTGGATAAATAACGACGCGTGGGTAGATGTGGCAGTGTCTCCCGATCGTCACATTCTCGCCAATCACCGCGCCTGCGCCAATGATCGTGCCATCACCGATACGGGCGTGCGTCCCAATAACCGCGCACGGTCCAACCAGCACTCCCTGGTCGACCTTCGCATCCTGCGCAACTACCGCCGAGTGAGCGATTCCCGCGACGTGTGTTTGCTTTTTCACAAGCTGCGCCGCCTTGGCAAACCACAGCTTCGGCTGATCCGATTCGACAATGCATTTCCCGTGCGGATACTGCTTCGCGGCGCCCGGCTTCAGCACCACCACACCCGCATTGCTGGCGAGCGCCGCCGTCACAGTTGCGTCGGAGTCGGCAAACGCGAGATCGAATGCGCCGGCTTTCTCGCATGAGTTCACGCCGTCAACCATCCACTCGGGATCGCCCTGCACCAGGCTTCCGCCCAGATCGTCCACCAACTCTTGCAATATCATCCGATCGCTCCGTGGGAATGCTAACGCCTGCCGCTGCCCGCGCCATCCCCATTTGTTTATGTAACCACTGTTTATGTAACCACGAAGTGCGTATAGTGGCCACCAAATCATGAGTGTCCCATCCTTGCGACGCCTTTGTTTTTATCGCAAGGGCGGGATAGCACTGACCTCAACCGCTCGGAACTGTTGCTCACCTCAGCATCGATGCCTGAAACTGTTGCTCATGCGCAAGAGCCTGGTGATCCTCGCGATTCTCGCGTCAACATCATCAGCCCACTCACAGTGGACCCTCGAAACCTCAAACTCGACCGCCGACCTGCGCGGCGTCCACTCCATCGGCGGAGGCATCGCCTGGGCTTCCGGGACCAACGGCACGGTGCTGCGGACCGAAGATGGTGGATACGTCTGGCAGTCGTGCTCGGTTCCGCCGGGCGCGGAGAAGCTGGATTTCCGCGGAATTCAGGCGTTCGATGCGAATACGGCGATTGTAATGTCGAGCGGCCCGGGCGACTTGTCGCGGCTCTACAAAACCACCGACGGCTGCCACTCGTGGAAGCTAGTATTCACCAACCCGGATAAGGATGGCTTCTGGGATGCGATCTTACTCAATCGTTTCGATAAAGATGGCGAACTTCTGGGCGATCCCGTCGCCGGAAGATTTGCGTTTTGGGAGACGGAAGACAAGGGAACAACTTGGACAAGAATCCAGGCGAAAGGTCTTGACGCGGCAAAGGATGAAGGAGCCTTCGCGGCAAGCAATACCTCGATCCTTCTCGATGAGAGTTTCGGCACAGCATTCGTCACGGGCGGACCCGCTGGCGCGCGCATCTTCTATAGCGAAGATACGAGCGAAAAAGGAAGCTTCTCCGTTCAGAAACTGCCTCTAATTGGCGGATCGACCGGTGCAGGAGCATTCTCAATCGAAAATCGGGAGTGGTGCTGCTGGGTCGTTGTCGGTGGTGATTACACGAAGCCCACTGAACAGGTTCTGACAGCCGCATTCACGCATGACGGTGGCAAAAGTTGGCAGGCGTCCGCTGCCCCACCGCATGGCTATCGCTCAGCCGTAGCCTATGAACCTGCCAGTAAAACCTGGATCACCGTTGGCCCCAACGGCACCGACATCTCCACCGACGACGGCAAGAACTGGCGGGCGCTGCATCCTGATCCAGCGCTGCACGAGGCACCCGACGCCGACCGGAACTGGAACGCGCTTTCGCTTCCCTTTGTAGTCGGCCCGCATGGGCGGATTGGCAAACTCGACGAACCTGCGCTAAAGCACTGATGGCGCTCATCCCATGGCTGGAATCAAACTCGTGGCGGGAACTAAACTCAGATACTTTGCTTTGCACTAGCAAGTGTGCACTCACCGAGCGCGCTAACTGATTTAATGCCTTTATTATTAATGAGTTATATACGTAAAGGCGAAGAAAAGACAGATCTACATAGGGAGGGGTGGGGGGTGCCTCTGTTTTTGGGCATGCTTACGGTCATGCGAATTCGGGAGCCGAGGTCTACGCATGGTTCCATTGTGCACCGTGGATGGATAATTCTCTGCAAATGCGAAGCGAACTATCTGCGGGGCATTTTCACTTAGGCAGAGCCGGGGTTGACATGCTGATCGCCAGAACATGTGGCGCAGGAGTCGTGACCTGTTGCAATGCAGAACAAAAAGCAGATCCTTCGCGCCGCTTACCCCATGAACGCTGGTGCGTTCACGGGGCCCCAAACTTGCCGCGCTCAGGATGACACGGACGGGGCTGAGTTCGCGCCTTCCCACCTTTGCTTCGCAAGGATGGGGCACTCGAGGTCGGGACGGAAGACACCTGCAGATCTTTCGAGTTCGGTCGCTGAAAGCGACATTCGTCGCTCAAGATGCGGGCAATCCCTGGCGCGCTCTCGGCTGATTTTTGCGGAATGGCCTAAGCCGAATTTCGACGCATCCTTTTCGCGCAATATGTTATTCGACGCGGAGCGCTTTCACAGGATCAATAGAGGCGGCGCGGCGAGCCGGGATCATGCCAGCAATACACGCCGCGACGGTCAAGAGGCAAATTGCGCTTACCATGACGCCCGCATCGACGCTGGTAATTTCGTAGAGCTGCGATTTGACGTAGCGGACACAGAGCATGGCAATGGGCACGCCAATCACGAGACCGATGCCCGCCTGCACCATGGCTCCGCTCATCACCATGCCAATAACGCGGATGCGTTCCGCGCCGAGCGCCATGCGGATGCCAATCTCGGGCGTGCGGCGGACCACCGTGTACGCGGTGACGCCATACAGGCCGATGGTGGCGAGCAGCAGTGCCAGGACGCCGAAGAGCGAGGTCAAGCGCGCGATCATGCGATCGTCGTTGAAGCGGTCGGCAATCTGCTGGTCGAAGGTCTGGAACTTGACGATGGTGAGGTTGGGATTGATGCCCGAGAGCGTGCGTTGTGCAAGTTTTTCCATGTCGTTCATGGGGTGGTCGGTCTGGATGACGAGGGCACCGGCATAGAGCGAGATGTCGTCGGTAATCGGCTCCTTCGCACTGACCGGGCGTTGCGTGATGGGCACGAAGTACATGGCATGGTCTTTCCACTGCACTGCGGTGTAGGTTGTATCGTCGACCACGCCGACGATCTCATAATCCCCCGGGGTTTGCGGGCCGGGTGAACCTAAACGATGGCCGATGGGGTTCTCGCCCGGCTTGAAGAACTGCTTCACGAACTCCTTATTGACCACCGTGACCGGCGGCGCTGAAAGCAGGTCCGACGGCTTGAATCCGCGCCCCATGAGCACGCGCGTGCCAACGGAGTCGAAATATTCCGCATTCCCTTTCACCCATGACGCGCCTTTATTGAGATCGGCCTGACCCTGGATCTGGATGCTGTTGCCCCAGTTGTCGTCTTCCATCGGCGTGTAGGTGGCGATGCCCACCTTCACCACGCCGGGAATAGCGTGGAACTGGTCCTCGATGGTGCGGTAGAGGGATTCGACCTGCGTTTGCGAATATCCGGCGGCCTGCGGGTTGATGTGGATGATATAGCGGTTCTTCGAGTCGAGGTGCATGTCAGAGTTCTCAAGCTTGTTGAGGCTCTGCGCGAAGAGACCGGCGCCTACCAACAGGATCAGCGAGAGCGACGCCTGCACGACGACTAGGCCGCGCTGCAGCAGCGATGCGCCGGAAGCGGTGGTCCGCGTGCCTGAGCGTAAGGCTTCGGCCGGCTGTGCCTGGGCGGCTATCCAGGCGGGCGCTACACCGAACAGAATGCCGGTGACGAGCGAGAGTGCGAAGGCGAATCCGATGACCTGGGGCGATGGAGCCGCGTTGATGGGAACGTTTTGCGCGCCGGGAAAGGCCATCGCCAGCAGCATGTGCGCTCCAAGATAAGCCACGCCCAGGCCGACAAGGCCACCGATGCCTGCAAGGAGGATGCTTTCCGTAAGAAGCTGGCGGATGATGCGACTACGCTGCGCCCCGAGGGCGGTTCGAATGCACATCTCTGCGCGACGGCCCATGCTGCGCACCAACTGCAGATTGGCGATGTTGGCGCAGGCAACGAGAAGAACGAGTGCGGCGATCCAGGAAAGAAGATGCAGTTGCGACTTGGCGTTGTCCTGCAGTTGCTGAATGCCCGCCCCTCCCGGTGTGAGGACAACGTGCGTACGCCCGAGAAATGTCTTACCACGTTCGGTCGAGAAATTCTTGAAGGTGGAGAACTGCTGGCGAAGCATAGTGCTGGCCTTCGACTGAATGGTCCCGAGCGCGACGCCGGGTTTCACGCGGCCGACCACATAGACCCATGAGACTTCAGGATCGTGCACATACGGAACGTTGAGGATGACGGCCATCGATTCAATCGGCAAATAGAAGTTAGGCGGATTGCTGGTAAGGCGATCGCCGAAGTAGTCCCTGGGCGCGATACCGATCACGGTGACCGGTTGGGTGTTGATGCGAAAGGTGCTGCCGATCACGCTGGGATCGGAGGCATATTCATGCGCCCAGGTGTCGTAGCTCATGACGGCAGTGAACGCGGCGCCCTTGGTGTCGTCAGCATCGCGGAAGAAGCGGCCCGCAGCGGGCTGAAGTCCAAAGGTACGGAAATAGTTGCCGGAGACGAATTCGCCCATCACCGATTTTGCGACGGCTTGCGGGTCTTCGCGACGCGCCGTAAGCGGCCGGTACTCAAAGCCGGCTTCCATCGCAGCCAGCTCGTCAAATTCCGGCAGGCTCTTTTTGAACATCAGGTATGAGTCCGTCGAAAAAAGAGAATAGTCTCCCTTATCGTGGATTCCGGAGTTCACGCAGCAATCATCGGTGTCGCCAATGCGGACGAGGGTTTTGGGATCGGCAACGGGCAGATTTCGCAGCAGCACGGCATTGACCAGCGTGAAAATAGCAGCGTTGGCGCCAATGCCAAGAGCCAGAGTGAGGATGACGGTGATGGTGAAGCCCGGCGTCTTCCGCAGCTGGCGAAATGCATAGGCGAGATCCTGTATCAAAACCCTCATCGAAACCCTCCACGCACACAATGGCGTGTCTATGGTAAAGCACGTTTGTTGCCAGTGGAAGCCATGTGGGGACAAGGGTTTGCTGTCGACAAAGCGAGCAAGAGCGTTCGAAAGTGGGAGGATGCGTTCGATTTTGAACGGTGCTCGGGGTACGAGGAGCATGCGGATTGAGGCTTTCTCCCAAGTCTCAGAATCGAGGCCTGCGCCCCATCGACGCACCCCGCCCAGGGGGCACCCGGTAACCGCTGTCGATAGGGACCCCGGGCCTGTGGCCACGGGCCAATTGAATTCGTGCTTTCCCACCCAAGCCGAAAAATGCCGCGTCGTGGGTGGGGCATCCACGGTTGTGCGGATTGAAGCGGTAGAAAAGCAACCGCTGATTCCTCGGCTACGCTCGGAGTGACAGCTTGATTGAGTGAGGAGCGGCTCTAGTCCCTGCTCTTTTGCGCATCGGCGTAGTACCCGGTTTTGTGCCGGATAGTGAACGACTCAGCACTGGCGCGCGGCACCGTTACGTCGATGCGGTGGAACGACCTTCCGGGCTCCTGGTTGTGCGGGTAGTAGCCGATCATATATTGTGTGCGCAAGTCATCGCTCACCTGGGCAAAGGCCTTGTCGAGCCCGCCCTCATCGACGTAGAAGTGCTTGCCGCCGGTTTGCTCAGAAAGCGTGATAAGGGCGTGCTCGCCGCCTAAATCGCGACCGGCGCTGGCTTCGATGGGCACATCGATGATGGAGTAGATCATGACCTCATTGCGCAGCGCCTGTTCCAGCGCTTCAGGATATGTGGTGCTTTTTACCGTGTCGCCGCCATCCGAGACAAGCACCAGAACTTTGCGGCCATCTTTTTTCCCAAGGCCCTGCGAGCCAAGATAAATTGCGTCGTACAGCGCCGTGCCGCCATCTCCGCGCAAACCGTCAAGGCCGTGATCGATCTTTGAAACGTTGTTGGTAAAGCCGCTAAGTTCGTCGACATACGTAGCAAATTGCAGCACGTTCATCTGATCCTGCGGGCGGATCATCGCGCGAACGAATTTCTTGGCGGCCTGCTGCTCGATGTAACGGTCTTTGTACGTGCTGGAACTGGTGTCGATTGCCAGCGTGAGATTGAGCGGCATTTCAGACTGACGTTCGAATACCTGGATGGTTTGCGGACGACCATCTTCGGTGATCTTGAAATCGTCTTTCGTGAGGCCGCCGACGATCGCGCCCTTTTGATCCGTGACGTTGACGAACAGGCTGACAAGTTTCACATCGAGGCGGAGCGGCTTGTCATCCTGTGCGGCAACGCGAAGCGCGAATCCAAAGATGACACAGAAACCGATAAAGATTACGGACAAGGTAAGGCGCTTACGAAGAAGGGCCATCGTCGCCCCCCACGGCATATCCCGGCGGAAAGGGCTCACCATCCGCCCAGACCGCTCCGTCGGCAAATGTTTCTTTCTTCCATATGGGCACCGTTTTCTTAAGTGTGTCGATCAACCAGCGGCTGGCTTCGTAAGCCTGGCGGCGATGCGCCGACGACACGATGATCAGCACGCTGGTTTCGCCAACCTGCAGGCGGCCAAGCCGGTGGATCATGGCAACATTGCGCACCTCGAAGCGAGTGATGGCCTGGCACGCCAGCTCGTTCATCTGTTTCCTCGCCATCTCTTCATATGCCTCGTAGTCCAGATAAAGCGTCTTCCGGCCGCGCGAGTTGTTGCGGACAATGCCGTCGAAAACGATCACAGCGCCGTCTTCACCCTGCTTGGCGGCGGCAACCAGAGACTCAGCCTGAATCGGGTCGCGGGTGAGTCGGATGAAGACGGTCTCATTGGTTTGCGACGAGCCGCTGAATGGCGCGCCTCCGGAGACCGGGGGCAGCAAACCCACTTCGTCGTTGTTGCGCAGCAGGTGCTGGCGATCGGCATATTCGGCGTTAACACTGACTGCGATGCCGAGGGAATCGATGGCGGGAGCCTGGACGCAGAGGCGGGCAAGCAGATCAGCGACCGTGGCTCCGCGAGGCAACTCCAACGCGAAGGCGTCGGAGCCGAGTGACTCCTTGAGGATTCCGAAAGGGAGAACGCGTACGTTCATGTTGGAGAAAGGATACCGCCTTGGAGTTAGACGCGGCAGAGGCGCGAGTGGTGGAGCGGGTGTTCCTGATTGGTGGTTACGTCTAGATGGCAGAAACTAGCCGGACATCGGGTCTTGCGAATTATGGATTGCCGCGGCTAGACTCCTTCGCATGACGCGCCTGATTTCTCCAGCCCTGAAAATCGCCTCCGCCGTGCTTTTTGCCCTCACTGCCTTTTCAACCTCGGCACAGGATTGGGCCAAGGCCCGGCTGGATGCCTCTCCGCGACACCATGAGTACGTGACTCTGAAGCACGACGGTCGCAGCCTGCAGGCCTTCGTGGTTTATCCCGAGGTGAAGAACAAGGCCACGGTGGTGGTGCTCATCCACGAGATCTTCGGGCTGAGCGACTGGGCCAAGGAGATGGCCGATGAGCTGGCCGCGAAGGGCTTCATCGTGGTCGCGCCGGACCTGCTTTCCGGCATGGGGCCCAATGGCGGCGGGTCGAGCGCGTTCCCCGATCGCGATGCAACGGTCAAAGCTGTCTCCGCGCTCGACCCGAACGGGGTAACCGCCGATCTGGATGCTGCGGCGGACTACGGGAAAAAACTTCCGGCAGGTAACGGGAAGGTCGTTACGGTGGGATTCTGCTGGGGTGGCGGCAAGTCGTTCGCCTTTGCCACGCATCGCAAGGATCTGTCGGCGGCTTTCGTGTTCTATGGACCGGGCCCTGCGGATGTGAGTTCGATTACCGCTCCGGTGTATGGGTTTTATGGGGGTAACGACGCACGCATCGGCGCGACGATTCCGGCAACAACCGAAGCGATGAAAGCGGCAGGCAAGACGTATGAGCCGGTAACATATGACGGCGCGGGACATGGGTTCATGCGCGCCGGAGAGGATCCCACAGACACCAACCCGGCGAATAAGACGGCGCGAGAACAGGGGTTTGCGCGGCTGGTGAAGTTGCTGAATGGGCTGTGATTCAGGGGCGTGCTTTCCCACGCATGCCGCGATGGAACTGGCGTCATGGATGGGGCACCCAGGATCGGTCGTCGGTCGAGAAAAGACAACCGCAGATTCTCGGCTCCTTTGGGTCGCTCGCAATGACAGTGTGGGCTGGGACGCTCGGAATAACAAAGCGAAGTGAACGCCTGGTCGGCTGTAACCTCAAAGGGCTGTCGCGAGTCTCATCACAAGACGCTCGCGTTTGAGGAGGTTTCATGCTTCGCTCGTTTCCATCCAATTTGAGTGGATTGGCTCTTCTGCTTGTTTTTGCGTGCATCGGATGTGCGGAGGCTCAAACTCAAGGTGGGATTCCGGCTCCACAGAATGACGAAGCCCTGGCACATAGCTCCAGCAAACAGACCGCCGTCTTTGCCGGTGGCTGCTTCTGGGGTACGCAGGCCGTATTTGAACGCGTCAAGGGAGTCGTCGCGACAACGGCCGGCTACGCGGGCGGTTCCGCGGCAACCGCGACTTACGATCAGGTCACCACTGAAACCACGGGGCACGCTGAGTCCGTAAAGGTGGTGTTTGACCCTTCCAAAATCAGCTATGGCAAGCTCCTGCAAATCTTCTTTTCTGTGCATGACCCAACCCAGCTCAATCGTCAGGGCCCGGATGTGGGAACGTCCTATCGCTCGGCAATTTTTTACACTAGCGACGAACAGCGAAACATCAGCACCGCATATATTGCGCAACTCAACGCCGCGCATGTCTTTCCGAAGCCCATTGTGACGCAGGTGACGCCACTGAAGGGCTTCTACGACGCGGAGTCTTACCATCAGGACTATGCGCTGCATAATCCCGGCAACCCCTACATCATGGTCTGCGACCGCCCCAAGATTGCGACTCTCAAGAAGGAATTCCCCGAGCTCTTCCAGGAGTACAACGGCAAGTAGACCGGATTCTTGTCATAGGGCGTCCGGCGCGAAAGGAAGCGTAGATTCCTCGGCTTCTTTCGGTCGCCCGGAGTGACACTTTCTTAACGCGAAAATAAAAAGGCCGGCGGGTTAGCCGGCCTTTTCAATTTCGATTGCCGCCGAATGCAGCGGCGCGCTGTTTATGCTGCAGCAGAAGTTCCGCGATCGGTGGCAATCGATGTGACTTCAGACTTGGCCTTCAGCAGGGGGAGGGCCACGGCCAACACATCTTCAATGCGGCTGGCGTAGTGGATTGAGACCCCTTCGATCATCTCCGGCGTCAGGTCTTCTTCAACGTCCTGACGGTTGTCGGCGGGCAGGATGATGGTTTCCACTCCTGAACGACGCGCCGCCAGAAATTTCTCCTTGATTCCGCCGACGGGAAGCACGTTTCCACTGAGCGTGATTTCGCCGGTCATCGCGGTAAGCGGACGAACCGGGATATCCGTCAACAGCGACGCGAGCACAGTGGCCATGGTGACGCCAGCCGAAGGACCGTCCTTCGGTATCGCGCCTGCAGGAACATGGATGTGCAGGTCGAGATCCTTATTGAAGTCCTCGGGCAAACCTAGTAAAGCCGAGTTGGAACGAGCCCAGGTAAGCGCGGCTTGCATTGACTCCTGCATTACCTCGCCAATCTGCCCCGTCATCGTGAAGCCGCCCTTGCCCTTCATCTTGTTGGCCTCGATGAAGAGGATGTCGCCGCCGGCAGGTGTCCATGCAAGACCCACGGCCACTCCGGGACGCTTGACGCGCTCGGCAACCTCGGTTTCCACGCGGACCTGGATGCCGCCAAGAAATTCCTTGAGCACATCCTTATCCACGATGAGTTTCTCCATCTTGCCTTCCACGACCCGACGGGCTTCCTTGCGGCATACGGTGCCGATGACCTGCTCTAGTTTGCGAACGCCGGCTTCGCGCGTGTAGTGGCGCACGATGTGGCGGACTGCAGTTTCCGGGAACTCGATTTGATCCTCGGTGATTCCGTTGGCCTTGATCTGGCGCGGAATCAGGTAGCGCTTTGCAATGTGGACCTTTTCCTCTTCGCTATAGCCCTGGAGCGGAATGATCTCCATGCGGTCGATGAGCGGCGGAGGCACGGTGTCAAGCATGTTCGCCGTGCAGATGAACAGCACCTTCGACAGATCGAATGGCACGTCGAGGTAGTTATCGCGGAACGTGTTGTTCTGTTCCGGATCGAGAGTCTCAAGCAGCGCCGATGCGGGGTCGCCACGGAAGTCGCGTCCGAGCTTGTCGACCTCGTCGAGCATGATGACCGGGTCGTTGGTTTCGGCGCGGCGAATGCTCTGGATGATCTGACCGGGCAAAGCTCCAATGTAAGTCCGGCGGTGTCCGCGAATTTCGGCCTCGTCGTGCATGCCGCCGAGCGAAACACGCTGGAATTTGCGTCCAAGGGCACGCGCGATGGAGCGGCCAAGCGAGGTTTTACCTACGCCGGGAGGGCCTACAAAGCACAGGATCGGACCCTTCATATCAGGCTTGAGTTCGAGCACCGACAAGTAATCGAGTATGCGGTCTTTCACCTTTTTCAGCTCGTAGTGATCTTCATCGAGGATCTCGCGAGCCTTGTTGATGTCAATTTTGGAGCCGGAGCTTTTCGCCCAGGGCAACACAGCGAGCCACTCGATGTAGTTGCGGGTGAGCGAGTAGTCGGCGGCCATCGGAGACATGCGCCCGAGGCGCGACAGTTCTTTCATCGCCTCTTTCTTCACATCTTCGGGCATGCCGGCTTCTTCAATCTTCTTGCGCAGGTCTTCGACCTCGCGCTGGCCTTCATCCTGCTCGCCGAGCTCCTTCTGGATGGCCTTCATTTGCTCGCGCAGATAGTAGTCGCGCTGCGACTGCTGGACCTGGTCCTGCACCTCGCTCTGGATCTTGGTGCGAAGCTGCTGGACTTCGAGTTCCTTGGCCAAATGCTTCGTAAGCAACTCAAGCCGGGCGGGAACACTGGCGGTTTCAAGCAGCGCCTGCTTGTCGTCGGTGGTTAGGAATGGAAGCGAGGAGGCGACAAAATCGACCAGGCGGCTCGGTTCTTCGATATTTCCTGCGATGGTGCGCAGTTCGTCAGACAGCGTAGCGGATTCAGAGACGATCTGCTGGAACTGGCCGACCACATTGCGAACCAGCGCTTCGACCGAAGCGGTGTTTTCTGGCTCGATATCTTCGACCGTCTCGACCTCGGCGATCATGAAGGGTTCGGTTTGGATATAACGAAGCAAACGGACCCGCTCGACGCCCTCGGTGAAGACAAAACGGCTCTGGTTTGGCATGCGCACAACCTTGTGCACAGTGGCTAACGTGCCTACTTCGTGCAGATCGGTCGGCTTGGGCGCGTCCAGGCGCGGATCGAGCTGGGCAGCGACGATAATGGATCGTTCTTCGCCCAGCGATTCAATCAATTGGATGGAGCTTTCCCGTCCAACCGTAAGCGGCAGAACAGCATGCGGAAACAAGACTGTGTCGCGTACAGGTAGAATCGGGATGCGTTTAGTGCCAGAAAGCGATCTCTTCTGGGGATTTTCGGGTGGTAACGTGGAAGGCTGACTTGGCATTGAGTGTCCTCGTATCAACTTTCCTTATTAGACAACACAGAGCATTAAAAGTTTCAAGAAAGACGATCTCCCTGGTCCCCTCGCCTGCCCCGTTGGCTCATCAGGCGTACGTGGTTCTCCCCACTCGAGTTCCGGCACATCTTTCCGGGGACCGCAGAGCGAGCCTGGAAGGAACTGCCGCGTTTCGAGTGGGCGCGGTCCAACTGCTTTATCGGCAGAGACGCACAAATGCTGAATGAATCCTGAATGGCGGCCGCTCTCGCGTGATTCGATGCCATGGCTGCAGCCTGGATTGCTGGATTATTCCGCTTCGACGATGCCGTCTTCTTTTTTGATGGCGGATTCGATGCGCTCCCACAGCTTATCTTCCGGTTGCTGATCCGGAAACAGCTGCCTGGCGGCATCGGCGATGGTTTGGAGTTCCTGGTACAACTGCCGGCAGAGGTCGCATTCCTTGATGTGAGGGTGGTTTTCGACGTCCGCCCCGGAACCGACGAGATCGGACAGTTGAGCCTGAAACTCTGCACAGCTCATCGTCTTGGGGTCAGTGGTCATCGCCGGTCTCCCTTCCGGAGCGAGAGACGCAGTGCATCGCGCAGTTTAAGGCGGGCCTTGTGAAGTTGGGACTTGCTGTTTCCCACAGAACAATCAAGCATAGCCGCTATCTCATTATGCTCAAAGCCCTCCACATCGTGAAGAACAAAAATGAGCCGGTAGCCAGCTGGTAAAGCGGCAACGGCGCGTTCGAGCGCGAGGCGGTCGATCGATCCGGTCAAGGATAGATCCGGGGCGCCGAAGCTGCGACCGGGACCGTCGTCGTAGGAAGGCTCCATAGCCTCATCGAGAGACATGAGGGGCAGTCCTTTTTTGCGCAAGTGCATGAGAACTACGTTGATCGAGAGACGATGAAGCCACGTGGAGAATGCTGAGTCGCCGCGAAAGGTTGCGATCTTGCGGTGAAGCTGGAGAAAGGCCTCCTGCGTCAGATCCTCGGCCTCCGCCACATTGCCAACCATGCGCAGACAGAGGGAATAAATACGCCTCTTGTGAAGCGAGTAAAGATGAGCGAATGCGTAATGGTCTCCGGCCTGGGCACGGGCAAGAATCTCTGCGTCTGGAGACAGCGTAGGAGTTTGTGTCTTGACCTCGGGTGCAGGATCGGTGACCTGGACCGCGTTCTCTTTTTCCTGGGCGGAATCAGTCGCGGCGGCCTCCGGCGTCTGCTTTTGAAACCTGGTACGTGGCATGCGCTTCCTTTGGGGAGGGATATCGGTAGCTGTAAGAGTCGTCTGATGCTGCGCCAAGCTTCTTTCCTCGTTAGTATAAGGTGCAGCAGTGGAAAACCTTGAGCTGCGGCATGAAGGAACCGAATAGGCTCTCAAGTTATGTGGTTAGATGCAACCAAACGGTCCGGTGTGGGTCAATACGGATAAATTGTTCTGGGAGATATAGTGCGTAAGGCAATGCCGGCACCGCAGCTCGGCTCGGGAATGGAGCAGAACGTCCTGTCGGGTTGCCTTTTTCTTCTCCTGACGATGGGCGCTCATTGCCTGGGGCAGGCTGCCGGCCCAGTTCCGGAGCCGATCGCGAGTTTTGGCTCTCACGGTTCATCGGGCGCCGCCGCAACCCCGGATAAAGAAGATAGCGAGCCAGCTTCCCTGCCAAAATGGCCGGGCCTTCTGGTCCGGGAAATCTCTTTTGAAGGCGTCTCGGCGGACCGACTGAAACCGTTGTCGGACCATCTTCCCCAGACGGTGGGAGCTCCGCTCAGCCGGGAAAACGTCGCCGATAGCCTGCGCAAAATGTATGCCACCGGGTTGTTCGACACCATTGAAGCCGATGTGACTCGACTGGATGGCGGGGTGAAACTCCTGTTCAGGGGAACACCGAGGGGATTCATTGGAACAGTTAACGTGGACGGAGCAAAAGGCGCCACCATCAACGCCCAACTGCAGGCTGCCAGCCGATTAACAGCTGGAACGCGTTTTACGCAGGCGCGCCTCGAAGCTGCAATCGTGCGGATGCGCCAGACACTTGCGGACAACGGCTTCAATGAGCCGGTGATCACTTATAAGCTCACCAGGCACTCGGGTGAGCAATTGGTCGACATCGCTTTTGAGGTCATGTCGGGAGTTCAGTCGCGGGTCGGCGATGTTGCGGTCTCAGGAGACTCCGGGATGACGCTGGACCAGTTCCGAAGAGATGCGCGCCTGAGAGCGGGCACGAAGGTCGACCATGACACCAATAACCGCGCGCTGAGCGGAGTGTTGAAGCGCTATCAGAAGCAGGATCGGCTGGAAGCCGATGTGAAGCTCTTGTCGCAGGCGTACAGCCCGCAGACGAAGCGTTCGAATTTCAGCTTTTCAGCCAATCGCGGGCCAGTCGTGAATTTGAGCGTAGAAGGAGCCAAGATTGGCGGGGAACGGCTGAAGCGGCTGGTACCCGTATTCGAAGAGGGTACGGTTGACGAAGATCTTCTGAATGAGGGCGACCGCAGACTACGGGACTATTTCCAGCGGATGGGCTATTTTGACGTCAAAGTGGTGCACCAGGAGCAGAATCCGGGGGGCGGCACCGTGGACATCACTTATACAGTCACCCTGGGTGAACGCCGAAAGGTTGAAAGGGTTTCGGTCGATGGCAATCAGTACTTCAATGCCAGGATTCTTGAAGAACTCTTGAGTGTGCATGCTGCGGATCACCTGGACCGCCATGGAACATATAGCCAGGCCCTGGTAAACGCAGATGTGAGTTCATTGCAGGGGGTCTATCAGAGCAACGGTTTCTCAAAAGTGAAGGTGACGCCGGAGACCCTGATCGGCGGGAATGTGGTGAGCGCTCCTGGACAAGGAACGGTGCGAAGCTCGGCAAAGCCAATCTCCGTGGTCTACCACATTGAGGAAGGCCAGCAGCAGCGAGTGGGCGAATTGCGATTAGATGGGGTGTCAAACTCGGATCAAAGCAAATTGCTGGCGCTGATGAATACTTCGCCCGGACAGTTGTTTTCGCCTCAAAATCTGGCCAGCGATCGGGATGCGCTTCTGACCGATTATCTAAGTCGCGGCTTTGACAAGGTGCAGATCCAGGTCGAAGAGGAAACCGAGGCGGCGGACCCGGCAAAGATAGACGTTGTGTTTCAAATCCACGAGGGACAGCAGATATTTGTACGCAAGGTGCTGGTATCGGGCCTGCACTATACCCGTCCCGAGACAGTTGGAAAGAGAATCACAATTCATCCGGGCGACCCGTTGAATCAGACTGCGCTTGCCGAGACCCAGCGCAACCTCTACGAGCTCGCGCTGTTCTCAGAGGTAGACACTGCGGTGCAAAATCCGGCCGGCGAAGAGCCATACAAGACAGTGCTGCTGCAGACCACAGAGGCGCGGCGCTGGACCGTAACCTACGGTCTCGGATTCGAAGCGCAAACCGGGACGCCGCAAAACAACTGCCGCGGCATCGAGACGACGGGCGCACCCTGCAGTCCAAACGGAAAGACGGGAATCAGTCCTCGTGTGCTGGGGATTGTGACGCGGAACAATCTGTTTGGACGGGAACAATCCGCCTCGATTCAAGGAACCTACGGCCTGCTTGAACAAAACATCAACCTGCTGTATCAAAGTCCGCATTTTTTCGGTAATCGTGATATCGGGTTTACGTTCTCGGGTGGCTACGCGAGCAGCCAGAACGTCACGACGTATGTTTCATCGAAGCTGGAAACAGGCGTTCGCTGGAACCAGCATTTCAGCCAGCCTGGTTCCCTTTTTTCGAAAGCCAATACATTCGTTTATGAATTCGACTTCAGACGCGTGAAAGTGGCCGCGGAAACTCTGCAGGTTGGACCGAGCGAGATCGAGGCGCTTTCGACAGCGGTGCGTGTTGCCGGGCCGAGTATCACGTGGATTCGTGACACGCGCGACTCGCCGCTCGACTCACACCGCGGAACCTATACGAGCTTTCAGAACTTTCAATCGGATTCGATATTTGGAGCCCAGGCAGAGTTCAACCGGCTCGATCTATCGAATGCAAGCTATTACGGCTTCAACAAGAAGCGGTTTGTTCTGGCGCGCAACACGCGGTACGGTCAAGAAAGGGCGTATGGACCCCCATCTGCCAGGCTGCTTCCATTGCCGGAGCGCCTGTACGCCGGCGGGCCCATTTCGCATCGCGGTTTTGCGAGCAATGCAGCCGGCCCACGCGACCCTGAGACCGGGTATCCAATTGGCGGCGCGGGAGCACTGGTGAACAGCACCGAGGTGCGGCTGCCGCCCCCGGTGCTTCCCTTCTTTGGCGATACGCTGAGCTTTGTGCTCTTTCACGATATGGGCAACATATTCACGAATGCCGGAGATGCGTGGGTGAGTGCGCTGCGCATTCATCAGCCGGATCGCGATGCCTGCAAGGTTCTAACTCCTGCGGATTACTCGACGAATCCACCCACACCTCCCGCTCCGACGGGGCCAGTGACCTCGACCGGGCAGCAGGGCCAATGCAGTTTTAACTATTTCTCCCACGCGGTAGGACTCGGAACGCGCTACCATACGCCCGTCGGGCCGATTCGGCTTGATTTCAGCTATAACCTGAATCCCCCTATCTTTCCCGTCAATGTCAACTATTCGCAGTCCGATATTTACGCTAATCAGCACGTGGGTCAGGCTGCACATTTCAACTTCTTCTTCAGCTTTGGGCAGACGTTCTGATGAACAGAATTGAAACACCTCGATTAGCGATTGCGCGTGCGGCGACGGGCTGCGTATGCATCGGTGCGATGCTGTGGGTTCTGCTACCGGCCGGCGCGCAGGCTGTCGACAAGAACGCGGAACCGGGCCGTAGCGTCAGGTTCGATCGCGTCGTTGCGGTGGTGAATCGGCAGGCAATCCTGGAGAGCGATGTCGAAGATGAGATCGAAATGTCGGTTCTTGATCCGAGCCGGATCGGGCGGGAGACGATGTCCGAGTCGCAGGCACTGGAGCAGCTGATCAGCCGTGCGCTCATCCAGCAGCAGATTCGGCAGGAAGATTTGCCGACCACCGAACTGAAGCCCGACGCGATTGCGTCACGGATTACGGCGATTCGCACCGAGTTACCGGCGTGCGTTCGCGCGGACTGCAAAACAGACGCCGGGTGGAAGGCGTTTTTGGCGCAGCATAATCTGACGGTACCCCTGGTGGAAGATTACTTGCGCCATCGCATCGAGATTCTGAGTTTTATTGAGTTGCGTTTCCGCCAGGGAATTCGGATTACGCCGGACGAGGTAGAAAAGTACTACAAGGAAACGCTGCTGCCGCAGTATCCGTCAGGGCAGACACCTCCCCCGTTGCAGGAACTCTCGTCGCGCATTGAGGAGATCCTGCTACAGCAACGTGTGAACCAGTTGTTCGACGACTGGCTTGCTAACCTGCGCAAACAGGGTCAGATTGAAGTGCTCGATCCAACGCTGGAAACGGCAAAAATTAGTGGTGATCCGGGAGCAACGAAAGAATGAGCGATACCCGCCCGGCTCCGACCGTCCCGTCTGGCCCCGATGAAGGAAGCCAGAAGAAGCCGCAGTTTTCGCGACGGCGCTATCTACGGCACCTGTTGTGGGGCGGGACGGGCCTCGCGCTACTCCTCATCGTTGGGGTTGTCGCGTTGTACTTTTGGGCAAGCTCTTCGAGCTTCGAAAACATTGTGCGAAAACGGCTGATCGCGCGGATTGAACAAGCGACGGGTGGCCGTGCAGAGATCGGCTCCTTCCGTTGGGAACTGCTCAAATTGGAATGCGAGGCGGATAACGTTGTACTGCATGGACGCGAAGCACCGGGGGAGATCCCTTATGCACAGGCGGCGTCGCTTCGCGTTGCGGTGAATGTGCTGGGAATATTAAGCCCGCGTGTCCTGCTGCGGAACTTCGTCTTAGAGCGACCGCAGATTCACCTGATCGTCAATCGTGACGGATCAACTAACCAACCGCATCCGCGCACCAAGACCGATACCCATGTGCTCGATACGCTGTTCGATCTCCAGGCCGGCCATGTGGAGGTGAACCACGGCGTCTTTGACTACGACGAGCGCTCCGACGAGAGTGATTTTCAGGAACGGCATATTCCGGTAGATTTTGCTGCGAACGATGTTTCGCTATTGCTTAAGTACATTCCGGGAAACGGGCGCGAGCAGGAGAGTTATCACCTCGAGTCAAGCTTGCGCGACTTGCGCATGGTCCGCGGGCCGGCCGATCATCCCGATGCGCCTCCAATAGAAGGGCAGATTCAGGCGGTGGTCGATTTCACGCGCAATGCGGCGTATCTGCGCTCGCTGCAATTAACGGCCCACAGTAAGGGATCAACCGATCGTGTGCTGAATATTTCGGGAGAGCTGGACGACTTCAGCCGTCCGCATTGGAAGACCGTGGTGCAAGGCGAGCTGGATTTGAAGCTGATGGAGCCCGCGCTGGGGTATCCCTTCACGCCAGATGGGATTGCGCGGCTGGACCTCGCGGCCGCGGGAGTGGATGGAGAGTTCCGAATCGACGGAACCGTACACACTGATAACGCTTCGTACATCGGGACAGGTGTAGTGGTGCGCGGTGTAGGCCTGGACGCGCGAGTGCATGCCGATCCGCTTCATCTTCAGATTACAAATGTGACGGCGCGATTGAAACAGGGCGGACAACTGGAAGGCGAGGTCCTGCTGGAACACTGGATCGCGCCGCTCGCGGGTGCTCCGGTACTGCAGGCGGCGGAGCCCGAGAAGCGCGAGAAGAAAGGCAAGAGCCACGAAAAGGCGGCTCTCGTTGTGACGGCGAAGGTGGATACAGACCTTCACACCAACGGTAAGGTGATTGCAAATCTCCGCGGCGTCACGCTCGACACGATGCTCGGCATGGTGAGCGAACCGCCATTCCAGCGGTTGGGATTGAATGCTCTTCTGAACGGCTTGTCTACCGCGGCATGGAACAACGGAGATGTGAACACGCTCGTTGTATCGTCGGACCTCAAACTCACTCCGCCTCAGAAAAACGTACCGGGAGAAGCGCAGACGAACGGCGCGATCGAAGCGACTTATCATCAGCGGAATGGCTCTGTCGATTTGCGTAACCTGCAAGTAAATATGCCATCCAGCCAGATAACCGCGCATGGGCAACTGGGTGCGTATCCGCTGACAAGCCCGACCGCACTGGCGATTGAGGTTCACTCCGGGAACCTGGACGACTTCGATAAGTTGTTTCGCGATTTTGGAATCACGCGCGAGGGGAAGAGCGGGGTCTCGGCGCTGCCGGTAGCGCTGGACGGACAGGCGGACTTCAAGGGTACGTGGACAGGGTCGCTGGAAGATCCGCACCTGGCCGGCGAATTGCAGGCAACGAATCTCTCCGCCGAGATGCCCACGAAAAACGCCGCACAGCCACAACTGTTGCACTGGGATTCTGTTGACGCGACGGGAAGCTACTCTGCCACGCGAATCACGATTGAACACGGACAGCTTCGCCACGGAGATGCGGAGATCATCGTCGATGGCACACTGACGGCTGCGGCGTCACCCTCGGCCACATCGCCGGGCATGCCTGCCTTCGATTCCAATTCCGTGCTCCGCGCCCACCTCAAGGCAACCGCCGTCAACCCTGACGATCTGGCTTCTGTGTTTGCCGAAAAGCTTCCGGTCACAGGCCTGCTGAGCGCGCAGGTGCTGGTCGATGGGCCAATCCAGACACTGAATGGCAGCGGCTGGATACAGTTGGATAACGGAACACTGTATGGAGAGCCCCTGACGCGAGTTCACGCGCAGGGAAAGACAGTGGGACAGGCATTGCGGCTTTCGTCCGTCACGATGAACAGCGCTGCCGGCACGGTTACCGGTTCCGGCGCTTACGATATGCACTCGCGGCAATTCCAGGTCGATGCACACGGATCCGGAATCGACGTTGGAAAGATTGAGCGACTGCGCAAGGAAGGAGCAGACGTGGCCGGAAGCCTCGGGTTTTCGCTTTCGGGCTCCGGGACCATCGATGATCCGCATCTCAACGGCCGCCTCGCGCTGGCGGGGTTCACCGTAAGCGGCGAACGCTTCGGCGAGTTCGATATCGTCGCTCACACCGCGAATCGGAATCTGATTTACGACATCACATCTCGACTGGAGGCGGCGGAACTCACTGCGCACGGACAAACCGCACTGAGCGGCGACAACGAAACGCAGGCAACCCTGAAGTTCTCGAAGTTCAATATTGGCGCACTCCTCGAGTCGGCTCATATCAACGAGTTGACCGGCGAATCGGACCTCGAAGGTACCGTCAACCTGGAGGGACCGCTGGCGCACCCGGAGAAGATGCACGGCGAGGCCCAGATCCAGCAGCTTGCCGTCACCATTGCCGGCGTGCACCTGCACAGCGAGGGTGGCTTGCATGCCACCGTAGCCAATTCGCAGATGACCCTCGATCCCCTGCACGTCACTGGCGAAGACACGAACGTGCAGCTGCACGGTACCCTGAATCTTTCCGGTAAGCGCCAGCTGGATGTGGCGGCCAATGGATCAATCAACCTGAAGCTCGCGGAGACGGTCGATCCTGACCTGACCGCGCGCGGCACGACAACTTTTCAGATTGAAGCACATGGTCCGCTCCAGAATCCGGGACTGTCGGGTCGCATCGAGTTTCAGGACGCTTCGCTGTCACTTCAGGATCTGCCAAACAGCTTGAGCCAGCTGCGTGGCACGCTCGAGTTCAATCAGAATCGCCTCGAAGTAAAATCACTGACGGCCATGAGCGGCGGCGGCCTGCTGAGCGTCTCTGGGTACCTTGCCTATCAACACGGCATCTATGCCGACCTGGCATTAAAGGGAACATCGATCCGCATTCGCTATCCGCAGGGAGTAAGTTCCGCGGCTGACATCAATCTTCAACTGCAGGGATTGCAGAGCAACCTGCTGCTGAGCGGTAGCGTGATGATCACGCGATTCTCGGTAAGTCCGGAGATCGACTTTGTGGCCCTGGCTGCGCAGGCCTCCAAGTCTCAGGCGATCGCACCGGCAAACGCACCGTCGAATCATATACGGCTCGACGTTCGCATCCAGTCTTCGCCGCAGCTGAACTTTCAGAATGCCTACGCCAAGCTGGCGGGAGATGTGGATCTGCGGCTCCGCGGTACTATCGCTTCACCGTCGCTGCTGGGGCGAGTCTCGATCACCGAAGGCAGCGCGACGATTGCGGGCACGCGCTATGAACTGCAGCGCGGGGAGATCAATTTCACTAATCCGGTGCGCATTCAGCCGTTGATTGATCTGAATGCCACTGCCCGTGTCGAGGACTATGACATCACGTTAGGCCTGCATGGTTCTGTCGATCAGCTCGCGGTTACTTATCGAAGCGACCCGCCGCTGCCCGAAGCCGACGTGGTGGCGCTGCTGGCGCTCGGACGTACGCAAGATCAGCAGCGGCTCTACACACAGCAACAGGAGCAAATTGCCAACAGCCCCGCCTCCGATGCTTTGCTCGGCGGTGCTCTGAATGCAACAATGAGCAGCCGCGTGCAGAAGCTATTCGGCGCGGGCTCAGTGAAGGTCGATCCGAACTACCTCGGCGTGCTCGGGAACTCAACCACGCGAATTACGGTGGTAGAACAGGTTGGCAAGAGTCTCACCCTGACGTACGCCACTGACGTGGATACGACAGCGCAGCAGTTGCTGCAGGCTGAGATCGCCATCAACCGGCATGTTTCGCTGCTGGTGGCGAGGGACGAGTCAGGTGTGTTTTCAATGGTGGTGAAGGCCACGCGTCGATTCAAATAAAACGATGGGATTGGATTTCGGCCTCTCCCGTCTCAAAGACATGGTCGTGTAACATTTTTCCTGCATCTGTGTCTAATGCAGGCGGTAAAGCTCGCACCTCCCGGGCGCATACAGGGAGGGTTAAGACAACAAGCAGCAGTGAACCTGAAACAAGGAGCAAGGACATGAAGACGACGAAGCGTAGTTTCGCCGCCGCATGGGTAGCGGCTGCCCTCACCATCAGCGTTTTGGGTCTCCCACGAGTCTCGTTCGCGGCGACCGGCGCCTGGGTCGGAGCAGGCCAGGATGCGTCAAGCGATGCGCAGGCGAAACTGAAAAAGTCTCAATTCAAAGATGTCAAGGTGACCGTGGAAAACGGAATTGCCACGTTGACCGGCACCGTTAGCCTTTACGAATACAAGAGGGACGCTGCCAATCGCATCCGAAAGGCTAAGGGTGTGACCGCGGTGCGCAACAACATTTCAGTTGCAGGCCCCGATGTTCCGGACAACGAGCTAAAGGCGAAGTTGATGGAAAAACTTGCCTACGATCGCGTGGGGTATGGCACGACAACGTTCAATGCCATCACGGTCAATGTGGAGAATGGGGCGGTCACTCTAGGCGGACACGCTTATTCCGATGTAGACAAGGATTCAGCTGTCTCGCTGGTATCGACTTACCCCGGCGTGAAGGACGTCACGGACGAGATTGAAGTAGATCCTACTTCGATCATGGACGACCAGACGCGGTTGGCCGTAGCCCGCGCCGTCTACGGCTATCCGACCCTGAACAAGTACGCCATCGACCCGGCGAAGCCCATTCGCATCTCCGTGCAGAACGGGCATGTCTCCTTGTACGGTGTGGTCGATTCAAAGGCCGACAAAGACACGGCCTACATCCGCGCCAACGGCGTACCCGGCGTCTTCAGCGTAAAGAATTATCTGCAGGTAGCCGGCCAGCCTGCCGAAAGCGAGAAGCCGCAGTGACTGCCATTCTGCTCGGAATCGGGATGCTCTCTTCCTACCGCTGACGCCGAATCCGAGCAGGGCTTTTGGGGCACGACTGAGCCGCGCCCCAACCTCCGTTTCCAGAATTCCTCAATTCCAGAACTCTTCGAAGGCTTTCATTGATTGCCGTGACTATGGCGTGTTTTCGCTGGACGCGGGTGCCGATGACATGCGACATTTACAGAACTGTAACCATTCAGGGCATTTCATTCCTTACACTTGAGTCGCTATGTTGAACGACGGCCCCTTGACAATCGATCGGAGAGAAGGGAAGAATCCCGGCACCCGGGTGTTCTGCCTTACTGGACCACTCACGCTGCGCAATCTGTTCGAGTTGCAGGGAGAACTGCGCGGTGAGCTGCCTCCACCGCTAACCGTGATCGACCTGACCGGGGTGCCCTACATGGACTCGGCCGGAATGGGCCTGGTGATGAACCACTATGTTCGCTGCCAGACCAAGGGCGCCAAACTGATCGTCGCCGGCGCCAACAGTCGGGTGATGGACCTGTTCAAAGTGACGAAGGTTGACACCGTGTTGCCGCTGGTGGGAACGCTCGAAGACGCCGAAGCGTAGGTCTCCGTAAACACCTCAAGCTACTGCCTTCTTCCCTTTCTTAGTGCGACTGAAACCCCGTGCCTTCATCCGTTCGCGTGCAGGATGCTCCATTTACACTGGGTGATGGAGCTGCACGCGATGGGTCTGGCTGCGAAAACGCGCACAACGCTGGAGATGATCAAGTGGGAGCACTCGATCTTCGCTCTGCCGTTTACGCTGACCGCCGTTCTGCTGGCCAGCCGCGGCACTCCCGGCTGGCGAACGCTTGGTTGGATCCTTATCGCCATGGTGACGGCCCGATCCTGCGCGATGGCCTTCAATCGCTGGGCTGATGCCGACCTTGATGCGGCAAATCCTCGAACGCGCACGCGCGCCATCCCGGCGGGCCAGTTGTCACGCCAATTTGTGCTGGGATTCACAGCCCTGATGGGCCTCTGCTTTCTGATTGCCGCGGCCGAATTAAACCGCCTTACTCTGTATCTAGCCCCTTTCGTCCTTGTGATCCTATTGGGATACAGCTACATGAAACGCATCACCCGCTGGTCGCACCTGGTGTTGGGATTGGCGCTGGGGCTCGCTCCGTCAGCCGCTTGGATCGCAGTACGCGGCAGTCTCGATCCCCGCATCGTCGTACTGACTGCAGCGGTCATGCTGTGGGTAGGCGGATTTGATGTGCTGTACGCTTGCCAGGACTTCGAGCACGACCGGGAGGCCGGCCTGCACAGCATCCCCCAGTCGCTCGGAATTCCAGCCGCCTTCTGGGTAGCGCGCATTATGCACTTGGCGATGCTCGGTCTGCTCGCCTGGTTCGGATACTTGTTCAGCTTTGGCATGGCAGGCTGGCTCGGGGTCGCGGCTGCAGGACTGCTGCTGGCTTATGAGCACTCCATAGTTTCACCCCGCGACATGCGACGCCTGAACGCAGCATTTTTCACCATGAACGGCGTCATTGCCATGGTCTTCCTGGTATTCGTAGCCGCCGATGTCTGGCTGCGGAGATAAGGAGACATGGAAAAATCCCTCTCAAAAAAAGCAGCAATGGACCTGTGGTATGGTGCGAGGAAGCAGTCTGCACAGCCGTCGATTGGCACGCAGACGGCTGGTTCTGAAGAAAGAAAAGCTGGCGACGGAATGAAGATTGCCATCCAGGGAGAACCTGGCTCGTTCAGTCACGAAGCAACACTGGCGATGCTGCCGGACGCAGTCATCGTGCCCTGTTCTGTGTCGGCCGATGTTTTCAATGCGCTTGCAGGGGGAGCGGTGGATGGCGCGGTGATTCCCATCGAGAACAGCCTTGCCGGTTCCGTCCTGGAACACTTTGACCTCCTGCTGCAGCACGATGTGAAGGTGGTCCGCGAGTCGCAACTTCGCATCCGGCATAACCTTATCGGCATATCGTCCACGCTCGACGACATTGAGCGCGTCTTTTCTCATCCTGTGGCCCTTGCGCAGTGCCGGCGTTTCCTCGCCGAGCATCCGAAGATGGAGTCGTTTGCTTTTTACGACACCGCAGGGAGCGTGAAGCAGCTGGTCGAGTTGCGCGACCGCCACGCAGCAGCCATTGCCAGCGAATCCGCAGCCCGCTACTACGGCGCCCAGATCCTGCGAGCGGGCATTGAAGACAATCCGGAAAACTTCACGCGCTTCTTTCTAGTTCGGCGCACCAAAAACGCCCGATTCGACCTGGACGCCAACAAGACTAGCCTTGCGTTTTCCGTTGAGAACCGGCCGGGAGCGCTCGTGAGGGCCCTGAACGAGCTTTCGGCAATAGGAACGAATCTGACCAAGATTGAATCGCGGCCTGTGCAGGGTAAACCCTGGGAGTACGTCTTTTATGTGGACTGCCAGCTGCACTCGTCGCAAGAAGGCTCGCGGGCCATCCAGGCGCTGAAACCGCACTGCGCCATGCTGAAGGAGCTCGGCAGATACGTTGAGGCGGGACAGAGAGATGAGGGATTGAGGACTACGGCCCAGGGACCTGCGGTTCGGGATTACGGATTAGGAACGGAGAATACTTAGCCCGAAACGCAAGATTTGAGATTTCAGGCATTAAAAAATGGGGATGGCCAAAAGCCATCCCCATTTTTTAATAAGCGTGCCGAGTAAATTCAAGCCCGGATTGTTCCCGCGTCCTAGAAGTGGTAAGCCACGCCAAGGGTCGGGTTGTAGATGTTGTACCACTTGTTGGTGGTGAACTGGCTGAGTCCGAACGTTGGCACCTTGGTCACAAACCCGCGGTATTCAGCGCGAATATCGAAGCTGGGGCTGATTTCGTAGGCGATGCCGCCACCGTAGAGGCCGCCGATCGAGGTTTGCTGCTTCACGTCTAGGCTGGTAGTGCCGGAGTTGCGGATAGGCAGGAAAATGTATGCGCCCGGACCCGCCTCAAGGAACGGATTGAACTTCTTGTAGGTGAAACTGCGCACATAAGCGGCTGACATTTCCTGGGTGCGGGTATTCACCTGATAGTGATTCGGGTTCACGTAATAGTTTATGAAATTGTGGTTAGTGATTCCATAATTGGCTTCAACCGCACTATTGGGGGTAAGCATGAAGCGATAGCTAGCCAGCAAACCGAAGGCGGCGTTGGAGTGGACCTGAACAGTGGTCGAAGAGGCAACAAATGGTTCAATCAGGGAGGATCCGCTGATGCTGATATCCTGCCGGCTCTCCTGAGCGCGGCCCGCTGCTACGCACACGGCCAGCAGAAAGGTAATAAGGGCAATTTTCTTCATTCGGTCTTGAACCTCGCGACTGCTCAACCGTCCGGCTGGCAACCAGGTTGTTGATTACGACACGCCGGATTGTCCCTACGGGCCGCTCTTAGCATTGTAAATGGCCTGAACGGGTTGCAGGTCGATCGGGCTGATTCGGAATGATCTAAGTCAATAGACGCAGCGACCCATGAATGGGAATCCCTTTAGAAGAAGGAACAGAGAATAGGAAATACGGAATAGCAAGCCGGCCTGCCAGGATTCGAGGCTCCCGAGGTGCAGACGGAATCGGGCCGCAATCCTCCGTAGAAACGTGACGGCTCATCTATCCAGGTTCAAATTTGGTCCCAACCCAAAAAGGTAGTCGCGGAATCTGTACCAGCCATGATCCATGCTCGCTCAGCCCGCCCGCTCCACGTGGTAGTAGTAAGGCGGCCCTTGCTTCTGGGCCAACTCGCGCACCGTTCGCAGAAAGGCGAGCCCCGCATAGGAGAGGGTGGCCTGGCGTCGATGGACCAGCCTGAGCACCCGTTTGAACTCCAGTTCGTCCACCGTGACGCGCACCAGTTCGCCGGCCTCCAGTTCGTGAGCGATGGTCAGGTGCGGGACCAGGGCTACTCCATTCCCCATGGACACAAAGCGTTTGATCGCTTCGATCGTGGGCAGATCGATGCCCATATTCAACGGCGTACGATAGCGCTGGAACGCTTCGATCACCTTGCGGCGCAGAGGCGATGTGACGTTGTGGGCGATGAAGTTTTCCTTCCCCAGGTCGTTGATTGAGACTCGAGCCGCCTTGGCAAGCCGATGCCGCGGACTCACGATGAAGGCCAGGCTGTCGTTATAAACAGCGATGGTGCGGAATTTTTCCGGGTCGAGCCGGAAAGACGTCACGCCGATCTCGAACGTGCGCAGGCTCAACTCCTCGGCGATCCGGCTGGCCAGCATGCGATGGACTGAAATGCCGATTTCAGGGAATTGCCTGCGGAACTGATCGATGGCCGGAAGCAGGAACATGCAGGTATATTCGTTGGCCGCCAGTTGCAGACGGCCGCGTTCCAGGCTCTTCAACTCGTCGAGGGCGCTGGAGGCTTCGCGACGCAGAGCGAGGAGCCGCTTCGCATAATCGCGCAGCAATTCGCCCGCAGCCGTCAGCGAACCATCGCGGGCGGCGCGATCGAAAAGCGTTTCGCCCAGCGAAGCTTCCAACTTGCGAATGACCTGGCTGATGGCTGGCTGGGTGCGGTGCAGGCGGACAGCAGCGCGGGAAAAACTGCGCTCCTCGGCAACGGCAAGAAATGTTTCAAGTTGTGATAAATCCATAACCTTCTCAGTAGTCAGTCTTCAGTGATCCGGTCAGTCATCGGTTGTCGCGTAAACTCTGCCATCGCATCCAAATAATCGAGGTTCCACTGACAACTGAAAACTGACCGCTGCTTCATAAGCAATTGTAATAGGTTCCCCAAAAAGATAACTTTGCCTTATAACGACGGGATGCGAGAAAATAAGAGAGTTAAGAAACTCTTCCCCTGGCAGGCGTGAGACATGATCAACAATCCAAATCACGTTGCGTTCTTCGACACCACTTTGCGCGATGGCGAACAGTCGCCCGGTTGCAGCATGACCACGCAGGAAAAACTCACCATGGCCCATGCCCTTGAAGATCTGGGCGTGGACATCATCGAGGCCGGATTTGCCATGGCCTCCGAGGGCGACTTCGCAGCTATTGCGACCATCACCCAGGCCGTGCGCAAGCCGCGCATCGCTTCTCTCGCCCGTGCAAAAAAGGAAGACATTGAGATGGCAGCCCGCGCCCTTCAGTTTGCGGAGCGATCGCGCATCCACGTCTTTCTGGCCTCCAGCGATCTGCACCTTGAGTACAAGCTCAAGATGAGCCGCCAGCAGGCGCTTGACCAGGCAGCCGAGTCGGTGCGCCTGGCTCGGACCTTTGTCGAAGACGTTGAATTCTCGCCCGAAGATGCAACCCGCTCGGATCGCGACTTCCTGATCGAAATCGTGCGCGTGGCTATCGAAGCGGGGGCGACCACGATCAATATGCCGGATACGGTGGGCTACTCCACGCCGGAAGAATACGGGCAAATGTTCCGCGAGGTGCGTGAGCGCATTCCCGCAGTGGATGCCCAGAACATCATACTTTCGTCGCATTGCCACGATGACCTCGGGCTGGCTGCAGCCAATTCGCTGGCAGCCATCACTGCCGGAGCGCGCCAGGTGGAGTGCACCATCAACGGCATCGGCGAGCGCGCGGGCAACGCCTCGCTCGAAGAGATTGCCGCTGCGCTGCATGTACGTGGCGAGCTTTATGGCGTAACCACCAACATCAAGCTCGACCAGCTTTATCCCACCAGCGAAGTGCTGGGACAGATCATCACCTTCAAACCATCGCCAAACAAGGCGATCGTGGGCGCTAACGCCTTTGCGCACGAATCCGGCATCCATCAGCACGGCATGCTCGCGAATCCCTTGTGCTACGAGATCATGACGCCGTCGCTCGTGGGTGTGTCGAAAACAAACCTGGTGCTGGGCAAGCACAGTGGCCGCGCGGCGCTGCGCCATCGCCTGGAGCATCTTGGCTACACCATCTCGCGCGAAGAGTTGCAGCATGTCTACTATCGTTTTGTGGCGTTAGCCGATCGCAAGAAAAACATCTACGACCAGGATCTGATCGGAATCCTGCCCGATCCAATTCGCGACCGAAAACACGAACCGGTAGCGGAACTGGACTGATTGGACGAAATAGAGTTATGAAACGGCGAGCCGGCGTAGTGGTTCTATCAGGACTGGCAATCTCCGTATTGGTTTGGGTAATGGCTGCTCGAAGTCCAACGGCAGCCTCGATTACTGAGCCACTCTTTATGTCTGGCTCATTCTTAGTACTCGCACTAACACCCGGCGCTCCTGCCCATGCACCGAGTCTTGGGATTATCGTCTTAGGGTACGTGGTTAATTTCGTTGTTATATGGGCGCTGATGGCATCTGTTGTTGGAATTGCGATGCGATTGATCTCAAAGGGAAGAGAAGCAAAGTGAAGCTGAGAATTCTAGTCACCGCCGGCGACGGCATCGGCCCCGAAGTCACCAACGAAGCTGTCTCCGTGCTACGCGAAGTTGCGGAGCTAGGCGGCCACAAGCTCGAAATCACAGCAAAACGAATAGGCGGCGTGGCCATCGTCAACGATGGATCGCCCCTGCCCAAAGACACGCTCGACGCCGCTCTGAACTCCGATGCAGTCCTCCTCGGCGCCGTGGGCGGCAACGAATTCAATTCCCTTCCCCCCGACAAGCGTCCCGAAGCCGGCCTGCTGCAGTTGCGCGCCGCTCTCGGTGGATTCGCCAATCTCCGCCCCGCCTTCGCCTTCAAGGAACTAGCCGTCAACAGCCCGCTCCGCCCCGAAATCATTGACGGCGCCGACATTTTATTCGTCCGTGAACTGCTCGGCGGCCTCTACTTCGGCCAGCCGCGCGAATGGAACAAGACCACCGGCGAGGCGTTGAACACCATGCGCTACACCCGCGACGAAGTGGTTCGCGTAGCACGCATCGCGTTTGAGCTGGCTTCGAAGCGCCGCAAAAAGCTCACCAGCGTCGACAAGGCCAATGTCCTCGAAGTTTCGCAGCTATGGCGCGCCACCGTGATCGAAGTAGCCGCAGAGTTTCCCGGCGTGACCGTCGAGCACCAGTATGTCGACGCCATGTCGATGCACCTCATGAATCAGCCGCGCAACTACGACGTCGTCCTCACTGAGAACTTGTTCGGCGACATTCTCAGCGACGAGTCCGCAGTCATCACCGGCTCGCTCGGCATGCTCCCCTCGGCAACCATCGGCGGCAAAGTCAATCTATATGAACCGGTCCACGGATCGGCGCCGGACATCGCCGGCAAGGGACTTGCAAATCCACTCGGCGCGATTCTCACCGGCGCGCTCATTCTGCGCCACTCCGCCGGCCTTGAAGCCGAAGCCGCTGCAATCGAATCGTCCGTTCGCAAAGTGTTGGAGCAGGGCTTCCGCACTCCCGATCTGGCGCGTGCAAATCCGCAAGGATTCCCGGTGCTGTCAACGAAAGAAATGGGCGCAAAGGTCAGGGAGACGGTTAAAGGCCAGCTTTTAGCTGTCAGCTCTTAGCTTTCAGCTTCTTCGTGACGAGCGCGGGCGGAAGCCGAATGCTTAATCCGGTGATTCTTTCGATCACCAAAACATAGAACTGAAAGCTGACGGCTGAGAGCTGAAGGCTTATTCCGAGGAAACAATGAGTACCGCACCCAAAACACTATTCCAAAAGGTCTGGGAGCAACACGTGGTAGTTGAGCCTAAGGGCGAGCCCACCGTGCTCTATATCGATCTGCAGTTGCTGCACGAGGTCACTTCCCCGCAGGCGTTCGAAGGACTGCGACTGGCCGGCCGCAAGGTGCGCCGTCCTGACCGCTGCATCGCAACCGTGGATCACAATGTGCCGACAACGATTGAAGGCCGTCTGCACATCGTCGACCAGATTGCCGCAACACAGATTGAAACGCTGCGCAAAAATTGTGTGGACTTCGGCATCGAGCTTTATGACGTGAACAGCCGGGAGCAAGGCATTGTGCACGTAATCGGTCCGGAGTTGGGCATCACGAAACCAGGCATGACGATCGTCTGCGGCGATTCGCACACATCCACCCACGGAGCATTTGGCGCGCTGGCTTTCGGCATCGGCACCAGTGAAGTGGAGCACGTGCTGGCTACGCAAACGCTGCCGCAATCGAAACCAAAGACCTTTCGCATCGCCGTCGAGGGCAAACTGCCACGGGGAGTAACAGCAAAGGACATCATCCTCGCCATCATCGGCAAGATCGGAACCGATGGCGCAACCGGCTGCGTCATCGAGTATGCAGGCTCTGCGATTCGCGCGCTCTCGATGGAGGGCCGAATGACGATCTGCAACATGAGCATCGAGGCGGGTGCACGCGCGGGCATGATCGCTCCGGATGAAACCACCTTTGCTTACCTGAAGGGCCGGCGCTTCAGTCCCCAGGGCGCAGCCTGGGATGAGGCTGTGAGTCAATGGAGCAAGCTGCCCAGCGATCCGGGCGCGACGTTCGATCGCGAACTGGTAATTGATGCGGCAACCCTGGTTCCTTACGTGAGTTGGGGCACGAGTCCCGGCATGGTCGCGCCCATTACGGCTGCGGTTCCGGATCCTGCGGCGACAAAGGATGAACAGGAGCGGAAGGGGTTGGAACGGGCGCTTGAGTACATGGCATTGAAGCCGGGGACGCCCCTTGCGGATGTTGAGATCGACCGCGTGTTCATCGGGTCATGCACGAATTCGCGCATTGAAGATTTACGCGCGGCAGCACGAATCGCGGCGGGGTACAAGGTGTCGACGCACGTCAGCGCGATGGTGGTTCCAGGCTCGCAGCAGGTAAAAGCGCAGGCGGAAAAGGAAGGCCTGGACCAAATTTTCAAGGAAGCCGGCTTCGACTGGCGTGAGCCGGGCTGCTCAATGTGCCTCGGCATGAATCCAGACATTCTTTCGCCAGGTGAGCGCTGCGCCTCGACGAGCAATCGCAACTTCGAGGGGCGCCAGGGACGCGGCGGACGCACGCATCTCGTCTCGCCGGAGATGGCCGCGGCTGCAGCCATTGCAGGACACTTCGTCGATATTCGCAACTGGCCCGTTCATGAGGAGGTAAAGGCCTGATGGAACCGTTCAAGACATTGACCGCACTGGCCGCGCCTCTCGACCGCACCAACGTCGATACCGACCAGATCATTCCCAAGCAGTTTCTGAAGCGCATCGAGCGCACCGGATACGGGGACTTTCTGTTTTTCGACTGGCGTCGCACCGCGTCCGGAGATCCCGATCCAAACTTTCCGCTGAACGATCCGCGCTACAAAGGCGCACAGATTTTGATTGCAGGCAAGAACTTTGCCTGCGGATCGAGCCGGGAACACGCTGCCTGGGCATTGAGCGATTATGGCTTTCGCGTGGTCATCGCGCCGACGTTTGCCGACATCTTCTTTTCCAACGCGGGAAAAAACGGCATTGTGTTAGCCCGGCTCACCGAGGAAGAAGTCGCAACGCTTCTTCAGAACGCCAAAAACATTCCGAACTACAAACTGACTGTGTCGCTCGCAGAGCAGACTGTAATGGACGATCGCGGATTCAAAGCAACGTTTGAGGTTGATCCATTCCGCAAGTTCTGCCTGATCGAAGGACTCGACGACATCGGCCTGACCCTGCGGCATGCCGCAGAACTGGATGCATTCGAAACGAAACATGACGAAGCTGGATGGCTGAAAGCGAAATGAAACAGCTCTTAATCCTTAGCTCTCAGCCATCAGCAAACGGCGCATACCGTCAGATTCTTTCACCCGACCGGACCACAGGAACTGCAGTAATCCAAATCAAGGCACAAACAAACTGAAAGCTGACAGCTGAGAGCTGAAAGCTAGCGAGCAAAGCGAGCAAATGACCATCGAAGGCAAGCGACACAGCATTCCGTTGACTGAGGGCCCGAGCCGCGCAGCTGCGCGTTCTTACTTGCGCGGGTCTGGATTTGCAAAAGACGATCTCCACAAGCCGATCATCGGCATTGCCAATACGTGGACCGAGATCGGAACCTGCAACGTGCATCTGCACGAAGTTGCCAAGGCTCTCAAAGAAGGCATTCGCGAGGCCGGCGGCACGCCGATGGAGTTCAACACCATCACCATCTCCGACGGCATCACGATGGGCACGCAGGGCATGAAGGCGTCGCTCGTCTCGCGCGAAGTCATCGCCGACTCCATCGAACTTGTCGCGCGCGGAAATCTCTTCGACGGCCTGGTTGGCATCGGCGGCTGCGACAAGAACATGCCGGGCATCATCATGGCACTGTGCCGCCTCGATATTCCGGGGATGATGCTTTACGGTGGGTCCATTGCGCCTGGAAAACTAAACGGGCCCAACGGCGAAAAGATCGACATCACGATTCAAAACGTCTTCGAAGGCATCGGAGCGTATGCCGCGGGTAAGATTGACGACGCCGGCCTTGAGGCCCTCGAAGCCAATGCCTGTCCCGGCGCAGGCGCATGCGGCGGGCAATTCACCGCAAACACGATGGCCATGAGTGGCGAGATGCTCGGCATCTCACCGATGCAGCTTTCGGGAGTTCCTGCCACCGATAAGGATAAGAACGCTGCGACACGCGCGGCGGGGCGCATGCTGATGGAAGCGGTCCGTGCCAATCGGCGGCCTTCGCAAATCATTACTAAGACATCGATTGTGAACACAATTGCCAGCGTAGCGGCGAGCGGCGGATCGACTAACGCCGTGCTGCACCTGCTGGCGATCGCGCGCGAAATGGGCATCGAGCTTTCCATCGACGAATTCGATGCCATCTCGAAGAAGACGCCATTTATTTGTGACCTGGTTCCGGCAGGCAAGTACATGGCCTCGCATTTCCAGGCTGCCGGAGGTTCGCGCTTGCTCGCCAAACGCCTCATCGATGCCGGGCACGCGGACGGCTCAACGCTTACCATCAGCGGACGCACGCTAGCCGAAGAAGCTGCGCTCGCTGAAGAAACTCCGGGACAGGTTGTGATCAAGACCTTCGAGCAGCCCATCAAATCGACCGGGGGCCTTGTAATTCTCAAGGGCAACCTCGCTCCCGAAGGTTGCGTAATGAAGATTGCCGCAGCCGATCGCTATGAGCACCGCGGACCTGCCCGAGTGTTTAATTCCGAGGAAGATTGCTTTGCCGCCGTGCAGGGCGACAAAGTCAAACCCGGCGATGTGCTCGTAATTCGCTACGAGGGACCGAAGGGCGGTCCCGGCATGCGCGAGATGCTGCAGGTGACGGCAGCGGTAAGCGGACATCCTGAATTGAGCCATACCGTGGCACTGCTCACCGATGGACGCTTCAGCGGAGCGACGCGCGGGTTTACCGCGGGGCACGTCGCGCCCGAAGCATTCGTTGGCGGTCCGATTGCCGCAGTCCGCGAAGGCGACATCATTTCCTTCGACATCAAGAAACGCACCCTGAACGTCGAAATCAGCACGGAAGAGATGGCGAAGCGGCTCAAGGATTTCAAGCCCCCCGCGTTGCGCTGGCCTGCCGGAGTTTTTCGAAAGTATGTCGATCGGGTGACCAGCGCATCGGTTGGCGCGACGACCTAAGATGCGCAGTGGTCGGTGAACAGGGATCAGAAAAAACTGGAAGCTACCAAGGAGAGAGAAAATGGGAAGCAACGCAAACGCGAAATCCGCAGAGAGCCACTTGACCACGCCGACGCGCCTCACCGGCGCAGAGATTGTATGGGCAACGCTGGTGGGTGAAGCCGTGACCACGGTCTTCGGGTATCCAGGCGGGGCAATTCTGCCGGTATACGATGCGCTGCGCAAGTTTCCCATTCATCATGTTCTCGTCCGGCATGAGCAGGGCGCCGCACACATGGCCGACGGTTATACGCGCGCGTCAGGCAAAGTCGGCGTGGCCATCGCAACGAGTGGGCCCGGCGCGACAAACCTAGTCACCGGCATTGCAACGGCGATGCTCGATTCCATCCCCATGGTGTGCATCACAGGCAACGTTTCTAGCAAAGTGCTGGGCACGGATGCGTTTCAGGAAGTGGATATCACGGGCATTACGCTGCCGGTAACAAAGCACAATTTCCTCATAAACAAGACTGAGGACATAGCCCACGCGATTCGATATGCATTTCAAATCGCCCAGAGCGGACGGCCGGGTCCGGTGCTGGTCGACATAACAAAGGATGCCCAGCAGGGCACGGCCATCTTCGATTTTGAAGCTGCAAAGCCGCGGCCATATCGTCCGCATCCCATGCTGCGCGTGGAAGAGAGCGGCCTGAAGCATGCAGCCGAGCTGATTAAGAATGCGAAGCGCCCCGTGATTCTCGCCGGGCATGGCATTTCGGAATCTGGCGCAATGGAACAGGTGCGCACACTCGCGGAGCGCGCGCAAATTCCCGTGGCGCTTACGCTTCTAGGGTTGGGCAACTTCCCTGCTTCGCATCCCCTGAACCTGGGCATGATGGGCATGCATGGCGAGTCGTGGGTGAACACCGCGATTCAAGAGGCAGACCTGCTGATTGCGTGCGGCATGCGCTTCGACGATCGTGTCACCGGCACTCCGAGCACTTATGCACTGAAGGCGAAAAAAATCCATATCGAAGTCGACCCGTCCGAGATCAACAAGAATGTCAAGGTCGACGTAGCCCTGGTAGGCGATCTGCGCGCCGTGCTTGAGGAGTTGCTGCCGCGCGTTGCGGGGCGCGATGGATCGGCATGGCTCAAGACCATCGAATCGAGCAAAGGCGCCGTGTCAGTTCGCGACATCAAGAACCTGCCTGACTCGGGTCACCTCTACGCCGCACACGTGATGCACGATTTGTGGCGCATCACCGGCGGCAATGCGATTGTGTCCACGGATGTGGGCCAGCATCAGATGTGGGAAGCACAGTATTTTCACCACGAAACACCGCGGTCTCTGGTGACTTCGGGCGGGCTCGGCACCATGGGATTCGCGCTCCCCGCTGCAATTGGCGCGAAGATGGCTTGCCCGGATAAAGAAGTTTGGGTGATCGCAGGCGATGGTGGATTTCAGATGACGGCGGCGGAGTTGTCTACGATCGTCCAGGAAAAGCTCAAGATCAACATCGCCGTCATCAACAACGGTTATCTGGGCATGGTCCGTCAGTGGCAGGAGTTCTTTTACGAGAGCAATTATGAATCGACGCCCCTTGTCAGCCCGGATTTTGTGAAGCTGGCCGATGCGCATGGCATCGCGGGCCGCGCAGTGACCACTCGCGCCGAAGTGGCGGATGCAGTTAATGAGGCGCGCAAAACTGACGGACCGTTCCTTCTGAATTTTCTGGTTGAAAAAGAAGATTCGGTGTATCCGATGATTCCTGCCGGCAGCGCATTGCACGAGATGATCCGCCGCCCCGGTAAAAACCCGCTGGTCGAGTCGGCAGACGACGAGTAAGACAGCTGCTAGCTCCTGGCTTCTAACTGCTAGCTTCTTCGTGCCACAGCGAAGCATCTCGTGTGGAAATGATGAAGCCAGACCAGTGACAGCTAGAAGCGAGCGGCTAGAAGCTAGAGGCTGAATTTATGTTGCACACATTTGTCGCATACGTTGAAGATTTGCCGGGCGTGTTGACGCGCGTGGCTTCACTCTTCCGCCGGTTGAACATCAACATCAGCTCACTCACCGTGGGGCGCAGCGAACGCGTTGGACTATCGCGGCTGACGCTGGTTTGTGAAGCCTCTGAAGAGGCTGGGCATCGCATCCGCGCCAGCCTTTTCAAGCTTGAAAATGTTGTCGATGTGGACGACATCGCAAAGGCGCCCAACGTAACGCGCGAACTGGCGCTGATTAAGGTGGCTGCCACTCCGCGCAATCGCGCGCAGATTTTCGACCTGGTCGAGGTGTTCCGCGCCCGCATCGTCGACCTCACCTCAGAGTCGCTGATGATCGAGATGACCGGCGTCGAGAGTAAGATCGAAGGCCTGATCGAAGTGCTTCGCGAAGATGATGGCCGGATCCTCGAAATATGCCGCAGCGGAAAGATGACGATGCGGCGCGGGCATCACACATCGAGCGTCCTGAAGGCCATGGGCAAGGCCAGTGATGAAGACCCGCTGCCTGACGATGCCGAGGAAGCCGCGGCGGAAGAAAACGCAGACATCGAACCGGCATAAGCCACAATCGACCGTCAAATCCCAACCTGCATTGGTATTCTCACCTGGAAGGATGAAGATCATGGAACCAGATAGCAAAGCCTGCCCAGTTTGCGGAGAAACCATCAAAGCAGCGGCCATCAAATGCCGCTTCTGCAACACTGACCTTACCAACTACGCCGCGGCAAAAGAAGTCGAAGCCGAGCGCGACCTGTTCGTCGGTCACCCGGCATTGATTTATACCGTCGGCCAGTTGACTCCGTTTCTGATCGTGGCCGTGATCACCGCAGCTGTCGGATACGCCATGGAAAAGGAGATCATCCCGCAGAACAACCAGTACATTCTTTACCTGTGCCTGTTCTTTCTTGTCTCCTGCGTGGTCATTGGTCTTGTCTACTACAGCAAGAGCCGACGTATTTTCTACGAGATCACCACCCAGCGCATCAAGATTGAACACGGCATTCTGTCCAAAGTGCAGGAGTCGCTGGAATTGTTTCGCATCGATCACTTTGAGCTGCGCAAGCCTCTCGGCAGTCGCCTTCTCGGGCAGGCGTCGCTGCATATCTTCTCTACCGACGCCGAGCTTGAGAATTTCTCAATTTATGGCGTGCCTCGTTTGGAGGAGCTCGCCGATGAGCTGCGCGAGTGCCAGCTTCGCGAACGGACGCGCCGCAGCACGACTACATTCTTGAGGGCGTAGCTATAGCCCGCAACAAAATCTCACAACCCGCACGTAAAGGAAAATCAAGATCATCATGGCCAAAACTTATTACGATCACGACGCCGACCTTTCCCTGATCCAAGCGAAGAAGGTCGCGATCATCGGCTACGGTTCCCAGGGGCACGCGCATGCTCTCAACCTCAAGGATTCCGGCGTAGAGGTAAAAGTGGGTCTCGCTGCGAACTCAAAGTCCATCGCCAAAGCGCAGAAGGCCGGCCTTGAAGTCGGCACCGTGCCTGAAGTGACCAAATGGGCAGACGTCGTCATGGTTCTGGTCCCGGATCAGACCGCAGCAAAACTGTATGCCGAGGAGATCGCTCCAAATCTCAGCGCGGGCAAGATGCTGCTGTTCGCGCATGGCTTCAACATTCACTTCAAGACCATTACGCCTGCGGCAGGGATAGATGTGGGCATGGCCGCTCCCAAAGCTCCAGGGCATCGCGTGCGCGAAGTCTTCACCGAAGGCGGCGGCGTACCGGGGTTGATTGCGATCCACCAGGACGCAACGGGCAAGGCACACGCGCTGAATCTCAGCTACCTCAAGGGCATTGGCTGTACACGCGCCGGAGTGCTTGAAACCACGTTCAAGGAAGAGACCGAGACCGACCTCTTCGGCGAGCAGGCGGTACTGTGCGGCGGCGTCAGCGCGCTCATCAAGGCCGGCTACGAAACGCTTGTGGATGCCGGATATCAGCCCGAGAGCGCGTACTTCGAAGTGCTGCACGAGCTCAAGCTCATCGTCGATTTGATTTATCGCGGCGGACTGGCGTACATGCGCTATTCGATTTCCGATACGGCCGAATGGGGCGACTACGTGAGTGGCCCGCGGGTGATCAACGATGAAAGCAAGAAGGCGATGAAGGCCATCCTTACTGAAATTCAGAACGGCGAATTCGCGAAGCGGTTCCTCGCCGATCAGAACTCGGGACGCAGGGAGTTCATGGCATTCCGCGAAGCCGAAGCCAAACATCCGGTCGAGATCGTCGGGAAAAAACTGCGCGCGAGTATGCCCTTTCTCGATCCAGTGACGGTGGAGGAAGTGGCGAAGACTCGATGAAGCAGTTTTTCGTTGCAGGCCGCTAGCTTTTTGCTTTGGCCCTGCGAAGACTCGACTCAGCGGATTGAGTCAAACCTTTGCAGGGCCTTCGCATTTACGGTCTCAACCTCGCAATGCCTTCAGAACCTTCGCAGTGGTGACTACCTGACCCACATGCCGTTGTGTGTGATCGGCCACGTGAACCAGTGCGCCGCCAATTGAGGTGGGCAACTGCTTGCGACCGACACCGCGAAAGGTATTGAAGTCGGCCGTTGCCAGCACGCGAACGCGGTCTGCGGCATTGCTGAAAGAAGTCTCAACCTCCGCCAGCAACTCCGCCAGTGTTTCGCTTCCAGCCTGCTCCGCTTTCAAAAGCGCCAGCTGCTCGGACGAAATCCGGCCGCCCTCGGCATAAGTCAGCAGCCGATCGATTGAGCGGGCAATGTGCTTCAGGTGAAACGCCACTGCAGGCAATCCAAGGGGCTGCGCATGCGCTTCAATATCGGTGAGCCCTGCAGTCCACTTGGCAATATCATCCAGCGCCAGGTCGAAGGCATGCAGGACGGCACGGCCAACGGCGGGAACGTCGACATGCGTTCCGCGCAGCCACGGCTCAACGTAAGGAACGGCGGTAGAAGTGCTCATGGGGAACCTCCCAACTAACAGCCCGTGGCAGATCAGTTTTTGAAGGGACACGACTTCAGTCGTGCCGTAAATACTCTTGGATGACCATGGCTTCAGCCGCCGAGGGATGGTTTTTCCGAAGTATCATCTCCCACCCGAGACTCTCGACCGCGCGCAACAAATTCCAGGTCTTCGTAGTTCTTGAGCTGATCGACCGGTATAAACGTATGACCAGAGACCGCGGGGTCGTTTACCATCACTCCGCCACCATATAGACGCACAAAGCAGCTATGTTCAGGATCGCTCAATTCGGCAGCAGAAAACTCAATCCGGGCGGATTGCCCGTGGAACCGCACGCGATCTCCCTTGCAGATCTCTTCGCCGGAAACGTATCGCAACGGCTCTGGCATTTTTGTCACAAGGAGGATTTTAGGTCGTGCTCTTCACCCTCACCACCGTAATCTTCGCAAAGCCCTCTTCAAACATCGGCGCCTTCAACTTCTCTGCCATCTTGCGCATCACATCTTCGCTCACTGAGCGATCGCGCTGGCGGTTGCGATCCAGGCAAACCTCAAGCGGAACATCAAAGAACACCGCCTGCGTCTCGTAACCAAAGCTCTTGGCCATCTTGATCCACTGGCGCCGTTCGTGGACCGACAGGTTCGTCGCGTCCACGTAGTTCCACGGCATCTTGGCAATCAGACGCGCGCGCAGCAGCGAGCGCAACGTCGAAAACACCAGCCCTTGAAATTTCTGCTCCTCAACATCGTCGAAGAGGATGTTGCGCAGCAAATCGCTCGACAGCGGAGTCACCCCGCGGCGGCGGAACCATGTCGTCTTGCCTGAACCCGGCAGCCCAATCGCGAGCACGACGTAGCCCTTGGGGGCCTGCGGCGAACGCTCGATCGCCTGCGCTTCCGCAGAAGGAGCCGATGGAATATCCGGCTGCGTCTCCATCTCCAGTCGCCCAGACCCTGCAGGCTCATCCCACTCGGGATGCGCAGGACGTTCCTGTCTGGGGGGCCGTTCGGCCGGCGCAGGACGGCGCGGCTGGCTTTGCGGCCTTGGAGCGCGCACCTCCGAAGGCACTGCCGGAGGCCTTTGAGCACGACCTTCCTGGGTTGCAACAGGAGGTCGCGCCGTCCGACGTTCTCCGGGCAGCGCCTCGTCTGGATAGAGCGGCACCAGCGGGCGCGGTTGATTCGATGGGAGTTCCTGGCCTATTTTGCCGGTAGATTCTGAATTATTCACGGTTCGTCGGGAACGTCTTCTCATTCCGCTTTCTGCACCTTCACTACCGGGATACCACACTCACCGGAGCCACTGCAAATGATGTGAAACCCGTCACATACAGTCCCGTATCCGAACATACAAACTAGCGTAGAGCGCATTTTGGTACGGGATCGCAATTTGCGAAGCGTTCATTTGGTTCCGGTTGACAACAGTGTTAGCCTGATGAGTTTGGTGGAATTGCCTGGTGCGCAATATAGTGCGGCCGCACGCAATCAACCAATCAACTTAGGAAGATTCACCCATAACGAAGGAGAATACACATGGCAGTTAAGGTTGGCATCAACGGCTTCGGCCGAATTGGCCGCAACGTTTTGCGCGCCGCACTCGGCAAACCCGAGATCGACTTTGTAGCCGTTAACGACTTGACCAGCCCGGCAACTCTCGCCCACCTGCTCAAGTACGACTCGGTTCTTGGAAACCTGAAGAACGAAGTCACCTCCGGCGACGACTTCATCTCCGTCGACGGCAAAAAGATCAAAGTCTGGGCCGAGCGCGATCCCGCAAAGCTGCCCTGGGCTGATGTAGGCGCGCAGATCGTCATTGAGTCCACCGGCCACTTCACCGATGCCACCAAGGCCAAGGCTCACCTGGGCACGACCGTAAAGAAAGTCATCATCTCCGCTCCTGCCACCAACGAGGACGTCACCCTGGTACTCGGCGTCAACGATGACAAGTACGACCCGTCCAAGCACAACATCATTTCCAACGCCAGTTGCACCACCAACTGCCTCGCGCCCGTCGTCAAGGTCATGATCGCGCACTGCGGAATCGTCAGCGGCATCATGACGACCATCCACAGCTACACCAACGACCAGGTCATCCTGGACTTCCCGCATAAGGACCTGCGCCGTGCCCGCGCTGCTGCCCTCAGCATGATTCCCAGCTCCACCGGCGCCGCCAAGGCCCTCAAGCTCGTCATTCCTGAGACATCCGGCAAGCTCGACGGCTTCTCCCTGCGTGTTCCAACCCCCAACGTCTCCATCGTGGATCTCACCTTCATCAGCGAGAAGACCACCGATGTCGCAAGCGTTAACGCCGCCCTCAAAGCTGCCAGCGAAGGCCCGCTCAAGGGTATCCTCGGCTACGACGAGAACCAGCTGGTTAGCTCCGACTTCAAGGGCAACCCCCTGTCCTCCATCGTCGACGCCCCGCTTACCAAGGTCATCGGCAACAGCGTCAAGGTCCTCAGCTGGTACGACAACGAGTGGGGCTACTCCAACCGCGTAGTCGACCTCGTCGGCTTCCTGGTTAAGAAGGGCCTCTAGTCCAACCGCAAATCTGGGTGCCCCAGGTCTCGATTTTGAGACCTGGGAACTCATCTCTCCGAGGCTCATGCGCCAAAACATCAGTGGCGGATCACCTTTCGAGCCCATCATCGGGTTCTCCCGTGCCGTACGCGTCGGGAACACTGTCCATTTAGCGGGAACCGGCCCTGTAGGCTCCGACAACGAAGACGTCACCGGCCAGACCCGCCGCATCTTCGCCATCGCCGAAAAAGCGCTCGCCGAAGCAGGTGCATCGTTCCACGACGTCGTCCGCACCCGCATGTATCTCACCCGCGTCGAAGACTGGGAAACCGTCGGCCGCGTTCACGGCGAATTCTTCGGCAACGTCCGTCCCGCCGCCACCATGGTCGTCGTCGCCGCCCTGCTCAACCCCAACTGGCGTATCGAAATCGAGTTTGACGCCGTCGTCCCTGAACCCTGACCCCTGATCACTGATCCCTGAAAGGTTCTTCCATGCCCAAGCTCTCCATTCGCGACATCGAACTCAAAAACAAGCGCGTGTTCATCCGCGTCGATTTCAACGTGCCGCTTTCAGAGGACGGCAAGGAAATCACCGACGACACCCGCATCGTTGCCACGCTGCCGACCATCGAATACGCCCTGCGCCGCCACGCCAAGGTCATTCTCGCCTCGCACCTCGGCCGCCCCAAGGGCAAGCCGAACCCGAAGTACTCGTTGCGCCCTGTAGTCGACCGCCTGCGCGAACTCCTCGACAAGCAGCTCGGCGAATCAGTCAACGTGGCCTTCGCACCCGATTGCATCGGTGACATCGCCGAGGAGATGGCCCGCCAGCTCGAGTCGCGCCAGGTCCTTCTGCTCGAAAACCTGCGCTACCACCCCGAAGAGGAAGCCAACGATCCGGCATTCTCAAAGGCCCTGGCATCGCTGGCTGAAATCTACGTCAACGACGCGTTCGGATCGGCGCATCGCGCTCATGCTTCGACAGAAGGGATTACTCATTTCCTCAAGCCCGCCGTTGCCGGCCTGCTGATGGAGAAGGAAATCACCTATCTTGGCAAGGCTCTCGAGTCGCCTGAGAAACCATTCGTCGCCATCATTGGTGGATCCAAAATCTCCGGCAAAATCGACGTGATCGACAACCTGCTCGACAAGGTCGACACCCTCGTCATCGTCGGCGGCATGGCCTACACCTTCCAGCGTGCGCTCGGCGTCACCACCGGCAAGTCGCTGGTCGAAGAAGACAAGATCGACATGGCAAAGGCCGCACTCGAAAAGGCTAAGGCCAAGGGCGTCAACCTGCTGCTGCCCGTCGACAACGTCCTCGCTGACAGTTTCTCGCCCGATGCCAAGACGCAGCCGTGGGACACGTCGAAGAACTTCCCTGCCGACTGGCAAGGCCTCGACATCGGTCCCAAATCGGTTGCAGCAATTGAGGATATCGTTTCGCGCGCCCGCACCATCGTATGGAATGGGCCTGCCGGCGTTTTCGAGTTCCCGCGATTCGCCGTGGGCACCAACGCCATCGCCAAAGCAGTTGCGATGAACAAGGCTGCAACCTCCATCATTGGTGGCGGTGATTCAGTCTCGGCAATCAACAAGGCCGGCTATGCCGATCAGGTCACGCACATCTCCACCGGCGGCGGCGCCAGCCTCGAATTCCTCGAAGGCAAAAAGCTCCCCGGCGTAGAAGCCCTCACCAACAAGTAGTTCCCTGGAAATACGAGGGCCTCGCATTGGCAACCCTGCTAATGCGAGGCCTTTCATTCGTCGCGACCGTTCGTGCGCACTGAAAACCAGGACATTGTCGAGCTAAAGTGATCCCCTGAAAAAGGGATAGGGATGCCAATGCATCCTCAGCAAGTGGCATTCCCTTCAAGGTCGATCCATGAGACATCGGATCGCAATCCTTTTGGGTGGCGCAATCCTAGTTGGCCTGTTTTGTGCAACTTGGCTTCTGGTGAACGGGCCCCTTGCTCACCTGTTCCGTTCCCCTGCGGAGTCCCGCTTTGGCATGCTGACGATTATGATTGTGTGCAGTTCGCTGGTGATCGGCACCATCGTGGGCGCGTGGGACGCACGCGAAGAGGAGACTCCTCGGAAGCGCCTGCACCACAGGTTTAGACCCGTACTGCATCCCTGAAGAAGAGGCCACCTGCCTGCGGCATCCTCGTATCGCCCATCACTTGCTCCCCGATCCAAACAGGCTCATACTTTAATCGGAACAGAGGTGCCGATGCAGGGTGTCCGCAAGCGACATCTCTCTTCGGGGCAGCTCGATGAAACGCCGGATCTTCCTTGCGATCGGTTCTACACTGCTCTTGATCGGTGGCGCTGGCGTGGTTGTTGCGCTGGCATGGCTTACAGCCGACAGGCTCAATGGTTCGCTCGTGGATGCTTTAGACGGACCTGCGGCAAAGCTGGTTTACCTGTTGCCGACCCTGATGCTCGTACTCGCAATTGCCGGCGCCGGATTTCTTGCCAGCGCGATCACGATTTCACCGAGCGAAATGCCGATCAAACGCCACATGCACCCTCACCTCCATTTTCACGCGTGATGGGCGAGTTGTGCCGTACCCAGAGAATGTGTGACGCTTGCCCCGTTTTCCTGTTTCTCTTGCGTCTTACTGGATGGCAAAAAAGATATGCTGGATATGGGTTTGCTTCCCCGGAGAATTGCTGTGTCCTATTACACGCGAGTCCTTTCCAAAGACGAAGAGTTCCCGCCTTTCGACGAACTTGCAGACTTCGTTCGCACAGGGCACCCCGATTACAAGCTCACCATCGAAGAGGGCACGGAAGAGGAGTGGGAGTCTCTCCTGCTTTCTGGCAACGATGAAGTCGAGGTCGCGCTCCTCGAGCGCATTCCCACCTTTGACGTGCACGACGTCGCAGAATTCATTGACGAAACCCAGGGCTGCAGGCCGGAGAGCGGAGTCCACTGGCTGCACGAGTTTCTCGGCGATGTAAAAAATATTTACACCTTCCAGCACCTGCAGGGATCGGAGACCGAAGACGGCGGCAACGCCCTTCATGCGTTGCGCTCGCATCTGTGGGAACGCGGGGACTCCATCCTGCAAGCCGACAATGAAGGCTTTACCAATGAAGAAGGCTTCCACATCGTCTGGCAGTTTTCTGATTCGGTCTCTGGGCCGTGGAATATGGGGATTCTGCAGGACGGTACCTGGCACCACTTCAAAATGGATCTGGGCGATCCCGACCATCGCGAAGCCTTCTTGAACGGCGAAATGCCAGGCGATCTCTCCGCAATACGGCAGTCCGGCCCGCAAGGCTGATCACTGACCGACAGGTTCGACATGAACTTGGCTGCCCTATTCTCGCGTAGCATCGATCGGATCGCACCGTCGCCAGGCATCGCGCAACAGGAGATTCTGCAACCGCTTCATTCCACTTCGCAAAAAGCTTTCGTCCGGTTTGCAGGTAATTTCCCTTCGCAGGCTCACAATGGAACTTGAGTTGGAGCCTGCCCTCGTTCCGCTCTACCTGGTCGCAACCTAAGTCATTTGGAGAGAGGATTCTGCGGGTAAGTCCAATTAGCAGAAGGCTTTGGCGCGACGCCTCTTCTGCAACCCTAGGAAAACAGGGGACTTCTTTACAGAGTATGGGGGGGGACATGCGCAACCATCCGGTTGCACATCGAAGTTTGCTCGCTCTACTTTCACCACCCTGTGTTTTCCGTCACCCTCCGCGTCAGTTTCCGTCCGATAAAATCACCTTGAGGACTTCAAACAAAATGTCACGGAAGAAACTGATTGCCGCCAATTGGAAGATGTACAAGACCCCTGCCGAAGCCAAGGCCTTTGTCGATGCATTCCTACCCCTTGTCGCCGGCCACACGCGCGACGAGATTGCCCTTTTCCCATCGCCCGTCTTGCTGCCCACGGTAATCGCCGCTGCCAAAGGGTCAAATGTCTCAGTGGGCTGCCAGAACATCCACTTTGCTGAAGAAGGCGCCTACACCGGCGAAACCTCCGTTATTCAACTCATCGCCGTCGGTGGGACGCACACGCTCATCGGCCACTCCGAGCGCCGCCAGTACTTCGCCGAGACCGACGAAATCGTCAACAAAAAGCTGCACACCGCGCTCAAACACGGCATTGTTCCCATTGTCTGTGTCGGCGAAGTTCTGGCCGAGCGTGAAGCCGGCAAGACGGAACAAGTGCTCAAGACCCAGGTCACCGGCGCCTTCGCGGGCATCACCGCCGAAGCCGCCGCGCCCATTGTCGTCGCCTACGAGCCAGTCTGGGCCATCGGCACCGGCAAAACCGCGACGCCTGAGATGGCCGTCGAGGCACACAAGATTATTCGTAGTGAAGTGGCAAAGCTTCTCGGCTCCGAAGTCGCTGCAAAAATGCGTATCCTCTATGGCGGCAGCGTCAAGCCCGATAATGCCACCGCCCTCTGCGGCCAGGAAGAGATTGACGGCGCACTCGTCGGCGGCGCCAGCCTCAAGCCTGACTCATTCACCGCAATCGTAAAGTATTAACTCGTTTCGATTTTGTAAGAGGTGGCCAGCATGACGGTCAACCGGTCGAGATGGATTCAATTCGTGACCCTGGCAGCGATATGGTTCGCCGTCAGGGTCTATTTTGTTGCTCCGCATGGAAGCTGGATGCAGCGCGCGGCAATTCTTGGCGCTCATCTCGCCGGTGCACTGCTATTCTCAGGCGGGGTTGTCGGCGCGCAGATCTGGAACGCGCATCGGAAGAGTTGTGTTTCGCCTCGCTGATCTTGCCGTCTGAACCAAATGCGCGAAAGCACGTATTATGGCTCATGGCTGGAATGGCGGATGTTCGGAACCTCGCGACCTCTAAGCCGACGATGGCCGCCACGCGCGTAGCGCTACCACGCGATCGCTATATCGACCGCCTGCGCAGCGTTATGACGGTCCTCGTATTGCTGCATCACACCGCGATTACCTATGGAGCTGCGGGCGGCTGGTTCTACAACGAACGCTACCCTTCCGCCGCCCCTTCAAGCATTCTTCTCACGCTGTTCGTCGCTACCAATCAGGCCTATTTCATGGGCTTTTTCTTTTTGCTCGCCGGTTATTTCACACCCGGCTCGCTCGAGCGGAAAGGCTATGCGCGTTTTCTCGGTGACCGGTTACTTCGCCTGGGCATTCCGCTCGTCGCCTTCGTCTTCATCCTTGGCCCACTCACCGCAGCTATGGTCGCCGCCTTCAAGGGCAATGGATTCTGGAGAGTTTTCCCCGACCTCTGGAATCGCGTGATTATCATCAACGGGCCAATGTGGTTCGTTCAGGCGCTGCTGATGTTCTGCGTTGGCTATTGCGCATGGCGCGCCGCTTTCGGAACTCCGCTCAAGCAATCCGAGCGCACACCATCACCCGTTCCCTCTTATATAAAGTGGCTGCTGAGCGCCATCATCGTCGGCGCCATCAGTCTCGCCATCCGCCAATTCGTGCCGGTTGGGAAAAACGTTTTTGGTCTGCAGCTCGCTTACTTCGCACCGTACATCTTTCTCTTCGCCGTCGGCATTGCCGCGTGGCGATACGATTGGCTCCGTCAACTCGAATGGAAGCAAGCTCGTCCATGGGTCGTTACGCTGATCTTCGCGTGGCCGCTCCTGCCCATCAGCATCGTCATAGCCATGCGCGTGTTTGGTCCCGGCAAAGCCAACTTTGGAGGCGGCCTGACTTGGCCCGCAACCTTCTATGCCTTCTGGGACCCATTTGTCGCATGGGGCCTGATCGCCGCATGGCTATTGGTCGCGCGTGCATACATGAACAAGCCGTCGCAGTTCTGGTCGTGGCTCAATCGCCGCGCATACGCGGTCTACATTATTCATCCGCCTGTACTGGTTGGCATCAGTCTCTTGCTTCATCCGTGGATCGCGCCCGCGCTGATGAAGTTCGCTGCCGTCGGTACGCTCTCGTGCATTACGACGTGGCTCATCGCCGATCCGTTCGTTCGCATTCCCGGTCTACGGCGCGTTGTTTAGCGCATTTCAAGTCAACATGTATCCCCAATGACAGGCCCGGCATACAACTTGCTCCAACCTGCCCGCCATCTGACGTCGATGGAGGATAGTTATGGCAACCAAAAAGGCAACCAAAAAGAAATCCAGCTCGAAAAAATCATCTGGGCGCAAATACTCTCCATCCGCGGGCAAGAACGTTGAAACAGAGATGCACGAGATGAAGAAGGGCAAACTGAAATCCGGCCGCAGCGGGAAGAAGGTCACGAATCCGAAACAGGCCATCGCCATTGGGCTTTCGAAGGCGCGCAAGGAAGGCAAGAAGGTGCCGACTAAAAAGTCGTAAGCTCTCACCGCAGACTCAGAGAACGATCCTTCGCGTTCTTCGCGGGTTTCGCATTCAGATTCCTTCTCTTCGCACGCGAGATCGTTCTCAGGGTTGAGAACGATTCATGTTAAGGATAAAGACAATGCGCGATCGCAGAGCGAGTTACAGCTTTCCGCGTAGTTCGCCATTTTCGACCTTGGCCTGAATCACGATTGCATTTACTTCCGGATCTTCCTCATTCTTGCCGGTACGCACATCGAAAGCATAGGCGTGCCAGGGGCAAACCACCCTTCCGCCTTCGATCGATCCTTCGCTCAGCGGCCCGCCTTCATGCGGGCACGTTCCATCGAGAACGCAGATTGCTCCGTCCACTTTAGCCACGCATAACGCACGGCCAGCGACCGTGAACTCCCGCACCTCGCCTTCCGCGGGTAAATCTGCCTCAGAACAAATCCGCACGAAATCCGCCATTTAACCTCTCCCAATTGTTTTCCGAACGCTTCGCCGTGAATGCGGTAGCCCAATTAGCATAATGCTGAGCCTGCACTTCTGGGCAAATTAAAGATGAAGAAAGCAAAATCATCCGAAAAGAACCGCGCGTCTGCCTCAGCTCGCTCCACAGGGCGTGGTTCCAAGGTCGTGTCCGACGCCCCCACAGTCTCGGCCAAGTGGTTGCTCAGTGCTATCGCCATCACGATTGCGGCCGCGCTGCTGTGCGCATGGGGCACGTTGTGCATACTGTTCTGGCAGGGCAGTTGGCAATTGCTCTATCACCCCGCGTCTGCCGTGGAACGCACTCCCGCCAGTTTGAATCTGGCATTCGAGTCCGTCGGCTTCGCCACCAACGCTGCCGGCGAGCCACAGTTGAGGGGCTGGTGGATTCCAGGATCGTCTTCAGCGAGTTACACAGCAGTCTATCTTCACGGCGCTGACGGCAACCTGGGCGACACCGTAAATGCGCTCTTTCGCCTGCACGCGGCAGGATTGAACGTCTTTGCCTTCGACTATCGCGGATACGGGCAAAGCCGCTTCGCTCATCCCAGCGAAGCCCGCTGGCGCGAGGACGCAGATTCCGCTCTCGCTTATCTCACCGGAACCCGCCACATTCCGGCTAGCGCAATCATCCTCGTCGGAAAAGATCTCGGGGCAAATCTCGCGCTTGGTTTGGCAGCTGCGCATTTCGATCTTGCCGGTGTGGTCGTCGAACAACCGCTTGAATCGCCCACGACGGCAATTCTCAACGATCCCCGAGCACATCTCGTTCCGGCGCACCTGCTGGTGAGCGATCGCTGGCAGACGACTAGCGATGCCGCCAATGTCCTGATTCCTTCGCTGTGGTTTTATTGGACGCCAGCGAGTAATGCCGAATTGGACCAGGACAAACCCGAAGCTTACGAAAAGGCCCCAGCACGCAAAAGCCTGATCTGGCTCACTAACTCGCCCGATGAGGCACAGCAATTCAACTCCGCTCTAACCAGGTGGGTCGACCAGTTGCCGGGAGCCACGCGCTAACTCAGCGCGGCATGTCGCGGTGGACGGCCTTCACCTGGTAGCCCGCCTTCGAAAGCCGCTTCGTCATTTCTTCGGCCATCATCACGCTGCGGTGCTGTCCGCCGGTGCAGCCGAACGCCACGGTCAGGTAGCTCTTCCCTTCTTTCACGTAGTGCGGCATCAGGTAGAGCATCAGGTCCGTGACCTTATCGAGGAATTCCCCTGTCTGAGGAAAGCCTTTCACATAATTGGCCACCTTGGGATCAAGGCCGGTCTTATCGTGAAACTCCGGCACAAAGTGCGGATTGGGCAGGAAGCGCACGTCGAATACCATATCCGCATCCAGTGGCACGCCGTTCTTGAACCCGAAACTCAAGCAGGAGACCAGCAGGGTTTTGCCCTGATCCTCATGTCCGAAGCGTTTCTGAATCTCCGCGCGCAGTTCATGCACGTTGAAGCGCGACGTATCGATCAACGTGTCTGCGACGTTGCGAATGGGGTCGAGCATCTGCCGCTCTTCTACAATCGAACGCGATACGGTCTCAGAGCGCTTCAGGGGATGCGGTCTCCGAGTCTCGGAGTAGCGCCGCACCAGCACCGAATCCTGAGCGTCAAGAAACACAACCCGTGTGGGCAGCACCAGCTTTACGCGCTTGATGATTTCAGGCAGTCGATCTAAAGCTTGTCCCTCGCGTACGTCTACCACGATGGCAGCACGCTCGATGTCTTTCGATTTCTCTACCAGGCCCGCAAATTCCGGCATGAGTTCGAGCGGCAGGTTGTCCACCGCCTGATAGCCAAGGTCTTCAAATGTCTTGAGCGCAGAGGCCTTGCCGGCACCGGAGATTCCGGTCAAGATGACTAATTCTTTCGTCGAAGATTTCGCTGCTCTTCCCTGTTCCGTCGATCGACGGCTGCGCACACCGGAGGTCGGATGAGGAGGAACCATGCGCTCATCCTAACACCCTTTTACTCGCACACTAAACCTCACTCTTTTCGCGTTATTGCACGAAGGTTACATTTGGATGCTTATGGGACTTCAACCAGCTCCATCTGCCCGTCGCGGCGGCGATGCAACACATACAAGTCGCCTACCCGGTTGCGAAAGATGAGCAAATCGCGATCGCGAAATTCGGCGTCCTTGACGGCTTCCTCGATGGTCATTGGTTTCACTGCAATCGCTTCGCCGCTGGTCATGATATGCGGTTCAACGATGGTGGTGCTGATCGGGAACGAGTGCACCGCGATTGACGTTTTCACCTTCGCGCGGGTCAGCTTGCCGTTTTCCGCCAACCCCTCAGGTTGCGCTCCGCGCTTGGGATGCGCCACCGGCGGTGCGGTCAACACTTTGTCCAGTTTGGGGAACCGCTTGCGCTCAAACTGCCGATCGCGGTACTTCAGCGCCTGGTTTTCAGCGTGCTGAATGGCAATGCGCAACGCCGCTTCCAGCGTGTCGGCCTTGCCGGCCGCCTCGATGGTCTGAACGCGTGCCTTGATGGTTAATTCCGCAATCTGCAGATGGCGTTGCGCGCGAAACGTGATGCTGGCGCGCGCGGTTCTGCCCAGGATTCGGCCTACCCGTTCCAACCCTTCTGCGGCTTGAGAACGCACGGACTTGGGGATGCTAACTTGCCTTGCGGTGAACTCCACTTCCATGGTCCGCCTCCGCTCTTCCATCTCTGGCGCTGTGATCACGCCGGAGAGAATCGGATTGTATAGCATTTCACTGCTGCGTGAAATGCCGCAACTTTGCTTGCAGGAGAATTCTACGATTCCGGGCGGCCCTCCGGCGAGGAGACGAAACTCTACGGGTGCCGAGCGCGCCACAGCCCGCACTTGGCCCGTTGGCTTAAGCGACTGATCAAACCCGGTCATCCTGGGCTCTTTTCAGTTTCGGGAAATTTTGCCTTCGCACATCGTGCCACAAGCAGAATAGAATGTGCTCGATGGCCTCTGCGACCACTACACCTACTCTGAAATATACTGACCTGGAAGGCGAACATTGCTTTGGCCTTGCGGCGGAAAGCACCACCATCGGCCGTGCGCCGGACCAGGATCTGGTGCTGAAGGAGGCGTACGTTTCGCGTCGTCACGCGGTGGTTATCGGAAAAAATAATCACTTTGAGGTGATCGATCAAAACAGCTCGCACGGCACTTTTCTCAATGGCCAGCGCATCGAGCGAGCTCGGCTCAAATCCGGCGACTGTCTCCAGTTTGGATCACTCAATGCCGCCAGTTTTCGCTTCCTGCTGCCTTCCGGCATCTCCGACGGAGGCTCCAGCCTCGCCGGCGGCCTGCTCTCCGCGCTCTCCGTCTTTGCACCCACCGACAGGAACATTCCTCAGCCCGCACGAGAGATTGAGAAACTCAGCTTTCTGCTCAACGCTGCGCGTCAGCTCAATGCCGGGGGCGCCATCACCGACATCTTCCACGCGCTGCTTCAGCTGTCTCTTCAACTCACAGGAGTCGAGCGAGGCTTTGTATTCCTGCTGGAGGGCGAAGAGATGCGCCTAGCCCTTGGACTCCGTTCGGATGGCAGCACCGTTGAAGAAGACCCATCCGTCTCGCGCCGTGCGATGCAGAAGGCAATCGAAAGTGACTCGAAGTTCTTTCTCAGCGACACACTCGCCGACGACAGCGCTTCAGGCTGGGCCAGCGTACTGGCCAACTCCATCCGCAGCATTTACTGCATTCCTCTGCGCAAGCATATTTCACCCGTCGAGCCCAATCGCCTGCTGGGCGTACTCTATCTCGACAGCCAGATTGGCGCCGGCAGCCTTAGTGAGATCGACCACCAGGTGCTCGACACGCTGGCCAACGAGGCCTCCACGCTTCTGCACAATGCGCTGCTGGCCAAGACAGAACTCAAAGCACGTCAGGCTGCGGACGAGCTAGCCGTTGCCGCCTCGATCCACTCGGGCCTGATGTCGATGATGATGCCGCGCATCGACTACGCCGAGCTCCGCGCCCGCAGCCTTCCTTGCCATGCCATTGGCGGAGACTTCTACGACGCCATCCTGCTGGACGACTGCATCTGCGTCGTCATCGCCGACGTCTCGGGTAAAGGTGTCCCGGCATCGATCGTAGCCGCGACTTTGCAAGGCATTATCCACGCGCTTATGCTCACCGGCCAGTCTCTGCCGGAGATTGCGGACCTTGTGAATCGGTTCCTCTGCACGCGACAGGTGGGCAAGTACGCCACCATGATCGTGCTCAAGATATTCCCCGATGGGTGTGTCGAGTACATGAACTGCGGACACATTCCGCCGTTGCTGATCACTCCGAAGGGAACACAATACCTTGAAGAAGCGAACTTGATTGTCGGCATCATCGCCGAAGCAACCTATACTTGTTCCCAAGTGACCCTTCGACCCGGGGACCGTATTCTGTTGACGACTGATGGAATCACGGAAATTGAAGACCGGGCCGGCCAGCAAATCGGGATTGAAGGTCTCGCAGGTCTGGCTCACCTGCCCGGTCTCGATGCGGTGATCGCACATCTCATCCAGGTTCAAGCTTCCGCTGAAGCCCAGGACGACTGGACGCTTCTGGATATTCATTACACGGGTAAATAGCCCCGATCGGGGTTACCGGGGCGAGTAAGTGGTGGAAGCGCCAGCAGGAATCGGGCCCTACTTCGTTCCGCTTCCGATCTTGATGGTTCCAGGCGTCGAGTCTGCGGGGTTCGCACCGCAACCCTTGTCCCAGTCAACATGCGAGTAGGAAATTGAGGCATTTGACACAATCGCGGTGCCGTCCCATTTGGAGCCCTGCTCGCCTACTGCGCCGGCAGGAAGAGCAGGATTGAAAGAGGCCGAATTTCCCGCAACAATACAGAACTTTCGGCGGCTGTTGAAGTGAATCGTAAGCGTATCTTGATCCTGCATATCAACGCCTGCATTGCCTGGAATATAAATGTCGTAGTGTGCCATTCTGAGATCCTTTCCAAGGTTAAACAGAGTTTGATTCGTCCACGGCGGATCGCCGCGGCCATTATTTGAACAGAGCTTTTATCGCGGGGTCGTTCAATGCATTTTGTAATTCGGGATCGGTTGAAAACTGTTCTTTATTCCCGCCATGCTTAAGCGTCTTTTCCACATAAGCACCGACTTCCACGCGATCTCCGAGATTCTCGTAAACATCGACGGCGCTACCAAGAACCGTCGCATCGTCCGGGGCAAGAGCGAGTGCCGTCCGCAAACTGGCAAGCGCCTTTTCACGATCATGGTCAGCCGCGTATAGATCCGCCAGCATGGCAAACGGGGCGGCATCGCGCGGGTGCTGCTGGACGGTTTGCTCAAGCAGCGGAGTTTCGTGGCGGCGCACGTCCGCGGCCTTATCCGGCTGTTGCAGCCATTCGTAGTCCGCCCTGAGGTTCTCCCATACGACGTAGTTCTGGTTGTTCATGTCGAGAGCCTTGCGGGTCATATCCGCAGCATCCTGGTATTTACCTTGTTTGTCATAGAGAGCTCCGAGATTGGCGTACGCGGCGAAACTCGGGCTGATCGCCAGGGAACGCTTGAGGCTGGTTTCCGCTTCAGCAAAAAACTTCGGATCCCCCATATCGATGTAAGTACCACCGAGATTGAACAACACTTGCGAATTGTCCGGCGCAAGCTGAAGAGCAGCTTTGTACTCCGCGATTGCCTGGGGATATTTATTTTGGCGGCCGAGAAACATGGCGAGGTTGTTATGGCCATCCCAATCATTGGGCTGAAGGTCGGCCGCTTTACGGAAAGCAGCCTCGGCGTCAGCGAGGCGCCCGGCATGCTCATATGCTCTGGCCATGCCTGCAAGCGCACTCGCATTGCGCGGGTCTAACGCAATGGCATGCTTGAACTCTTCGAGCGCGAGATCGTGCTTCCCTGCCGAATCATGCATGCGCCCCAGCGTGACATAAACCGAGGGAATCCGATCATCGATTTCTACGGCCTTTTGGGCATACGCCTCGGCCTCGGTAAGCCATCGAGGGTTCTGATCAACCATGTTTTTCAGGCGATACGCCTCGCCCAGCTGCGCGTATCCGAGTGCAAATGCCGGATCAGTCTGGATTGCCTTCTGCAGCGAAGTAATCGCCGAATCGAGATTCCCGGCTTTGTCGTATCGCTGCATATATCCAAGCGCGGTCAGGTAGTCCTCATACGCAGCGGGATTCAGCGACCCGCCCGTACTGCGCAGCATATCCGCGGTCACGGAGATATTCATCAGCTTGGCCAGCCGCGAAACCGCCTCGTCTTCGAGAGTCGACAAATCGCCTGCAGGGTCCTCGAGCATCGCCGAACCAACCTGCCGAAGATTCTTTGTGTCGATCAGGTTGACCGTCAGGCGAATATCCTTCCCGTCGCGCTCCACTGCACCCTTCACAACCAGGTTCGCGCCCAACTGCTTCAGCGCATCGCTGGGATCGTTGATATTGCGGCGTCGCACCTCGCTGTTCGGCACCACCCACAGCGACTGGTTCCCCACATCGAGGTTCGATAGCTTCCCTGCAAGCGAATCCATCAAACCATCGGTCAGCGCCGCATTTTCAGGATTGCTGCCGATATTGTCGAAAGGCAAAACGGCAACGTGCTTTGTCGCAGGGGCACCTGTCACCAGCGCGACCACTCGGTCGCGCACGGGCGGGATGAATCCCAGCCCAAGCCCGACAGCCAGCAGCAGAATCAGCGCGGCTAGCAGCCACTTCGTCATCGGCGAGTTCTCTTTCGCAGCTGTGCCCCATGTCCCCCGCGAAGCCTCTGCGATCAATCGCCGCGTATGCGCATTGGTGCGCCCGCCGCGTGCTGCCGAGGGCAGCTTCTGCGTCAGATCCGCAGCGGCATCCTCCAACGGAATCTGCTTCTCCGCTACATTCAGATCCGCGAGAAACTCCGCGCAAGCCCCATATCGCCGATCGGGATCCTTGGCCAGGGCACGGTACAGAATCGGTTGCAGTGCGGTGTGCACCACCTCCAGGCCCTTCGGCGGCTCATTCAGAATTGAGAACAGTATGGCTGTGATGCTCTCTGCATGAAACGGCGTGTTACCCGTCAGCATCTCAGCAAACACCACGCCGAGAGCCCAGATGTCGCATCGCTGGTCCACTCCCCGGTCCATCGTTTGCTCGGGAGACATATAGCGCATCGTACCCGTTACGCCGGTCTGCGAAGCCGTCTGCTCCGTCATCGCTCGCGCCAGACCAAAGTCCACAATCTTTACCAGCCCCGACGATGTCAACATGACGTTCGAAGGCTTCACGTCGCGATGCACAATGCCATGGCTATGCGCTTCGCCCAGTCCCTGCGCCATCTGCCGCACAATGTTGACGGCCTCATGAAGCTTCATCGAGCGTTCATGAATGCGCTGAGCCAGCGACGATCCCTCATAAAATGCCATCACGATAAACGTGAGGCCATCGTCGGTCTCTTCGATTCCATGGATGACACCGATGTTGGGATGGTCAAGCGACGATGCCGTGCGCGCTTCGCGCAGAAAGCGCTCTTTTTCACGCTGACTCGAATTGAGGTCGGCGGGAAGAAACTTGAGGGCAACCGTCCGGTCGAGGCGTTGATCTCGCGCTTGGTAAACCACCCCCATGCCTCCCGAACCTGCGACGGAGATGACCCGGTAGTTGCCGGCAATGAGATCGCCTTCCGAGAATCTTGTCTTCAAAACAGGCACAGACCGACCTCAACGTCGAAAACAAAAAATGACCCGGAAAGCGAGTGTGAAGTGCAATGGGGGCAGTGTTGAGAGGATACGACCCGAGGGAACGCTATTGCAACATTCACTGGCGTTTGAGCTCAGGCGTCGCGTTGTCTGCGCTGGTGTGTGGAGGGGATATTCATGTCTTCGCGGTATTTTGCCACTGTGCGTCGGGTCAACTGGATGCCCTGGTCCTGAAGCTTGGCGGCGAGTTGGTCGTCAGTAAGCGGGTGGCGGGGATCTTCGTCATCGATCAGCTTGCGAACCTTGCGCTTTAGCAACAGCAGCGGTGTATCAGCGCCTTCCGGCCCGTTCGATCCCTCCGAGAAGAAAAAACGAAGCTCGATCACGCCCTGGGGTGTGTGTGCGTATTTGTTGGCTACGGCCCGGCTGACGGTCGACGGGTGAACCCCGATCTCCTCGGCCACTTCCTTGATCATCATCGGCCGCAGCGCTTCGATTCCCTGATCCAGAAAATCCTGCTGCCGGCGCACAATAACTTCGCAGGTTCGCAGAATCGTACTCTTGCGCTGAGCAATATTGCGCATCAACTGCATCGCCGAACGGAACCTCTCCTTCACGTATTCCTTGACTTCTTTTTCAGTCCCTTCGGCAATCAACATGCGCCGGTATCGCGAGCTCAATCGCAGGCTGGGCAGGTCCTCTTCGTTCATTGAGACCACCCACTCGCCGCCGCGCTTGGTAAACACTACATCCGGCTCAATCAGCCGCGTCTGCTCGCGGTTGTAGAGTCGACCGGGTCGCGGCTCGAGGGTACGAATGAATTCAATGCCTGCATGCACTTCTTCCGGCGTCATGTGCAGCGACTTTGCCAGGTCCTTCACATCGCGCTTCTGCAGCAGCTGCAAGTGATCCTGCACAATCTGCGCAGCCACCTCCATCGACCGCCGCCGCTCCCCGAGCTTTGCCTCGGCCTCAGCTTTGAAGCTGCGGTGAATATCCTCATCTCCGTTCTCATTGTGCTGGGCGTAAACCTTGCTCAGTTCCGCCTGTTGCGCTGCAATCTGGATCAGCAGGCACTCCCGCAGATCGGCTGACGCGACGCCCGCCGGATCGAGATGTTGCACAAGGTCGATACCGCGCTTGATCTGCTCACTCAAAGCCTCTTTGGCGCGTTCCCTGTTTTCCTCAAAATGTCCAAAAGCCTCGATCAGTTCGTCATGACCTGCCGCAAGATATCCATCTTCATCGAGATTGCCGATAATAAACTCGGCAGCAACGGCCAGTTCCGGCTCCAGGGTCAATGCTCCCAGCTGCCACGCCAGGTGATCGGATAAAGTCGTAGGCTGCGAAAGGAAGTTCTCGAACGAGGGCTTCTCGCTGTCTTCATACTCCGGCTGGGTGCGGTAGCCCGGATCAAGGTAGTCCTGAAAGTACGATCCGAAATCAATCTCGTTGAAAGGATCTTTCGGTTCGGCCGCGGGCTCCGTCGTGCCAACGTCGAGCCGCTCCGGGGGCTGTAGATCGTGCTCCTGTCGGCTCGCCACTTCATCCAGCATCGGAACCGTTTCGTCAATCTCTTCCAGGACGGGGTTTTCCACCATCTCGGCATCGATCATCTCCTTCAGCTCGAGCTTGTTGAGCGCAAGAACGCTCACCATCTGCATCAGGCCCGGGGTGAGGACCTGGCGTTGCGATACCTTCAGGTTCAATCTAGGTTGCAACAGTGCCATGGACAGACTCGATTCCCAATAGGACTAGATCCAAGTGTAATCGGGTAGCAGGCCGGATGCACGCGAGCCCACTTCCCGTTCTGCTCAAACGGGACTAATCCCGATGAAAGGGTTCCCAACCTGATGCGCTCTCTGCAATTTCGGCCACGGCAATGGCCGCCGTCGCAATGACTTGCCTGCTCATTCAGATACGGCTGCCGCCCTAATTAAGCGAGAAACCCTCTCCCAGGTAGATGCGCCGAACCTCAACGTCGTTCCCCAGTTCGTGCGGGGTTCCGGCGCGGAAGATTCGCCCTTCCGCGATGATATAAGCACGGTCGGTTACGCTCAATGTCTCGCGAACGTTATGGTCGGTGATCAGGATCCCGATCCCGCTCGCTTTCAAATCAAAGATAATCTTCTGCAATTCCAGCACCGCAATGGGATCGATCCCGCTGAAAGGCTCATCGAGCAATATAAAATTCGGTTGAATACAAAGCGATCGTGCAATCTCAACACGCCGTCGCTCGCCACCCGAGAGCGCGTATCCTCTGGTGCCGCGAATATGTCCCAGGTTCAGCTGCCCAATTAGCCGCTCAGCGCGCGATTTACGCTCACGTGTATCCAGTGCCTGCGCCTCAAGCACCGCCAGGATGTTCTCTTCGACAGTCAGCTTGCGGAACACCGATGGCTCCTGCGGCAGATAGCTGATGCCGTAGTTACGCGCTCGCAGGTACATCGGCAGCCGGGTAATGTCATTGTCGTCGACCATGATGCGCCCGGTCTCCGGCGCCACCAGCCCGACGATCATGTAAAAACTTGTCGTCTTGCCCGCACCGTTCGGCCCCAGCAACCCTACCACCTCGCCCCGCGAGATCTTCAGGTTCACCCCGCGCACTACCTGGCGGCCCTTGTATGTCTTGCCGATTCCCTCAGCGACCAGTGTTTCCATCTAACCTTCGAGCGTTATCCAGCACGCTCCAATTACTTTGGCGCCGTCGTTACAGTCGTCGTCTTCCGTCCGTCGCCTTCGATACTGACGCTATCATCGCGACTATTGAAAATCAAAGCCTGCCCGGTTACCATGCCCCGCGTTGGATCTGTCAATTGCGGTGGGGCACCGGCAGTTCCTGTCAGCACATAGTTGCCAGTATCGCTTGTATAGACGAGTTGCTCGCCAGTTCCGCGACGCCCCTGCGTCGAAATCTCCACGTGGCCGGTCGAAGTCATCCGGTCCACTTGCGCAGCCGCGCCATCCTTCCCCGCGTGGTTCCCCGGCGGCAGCAGAATTAGTTCCACTTCCTTCGAAACCGTAGTCGCATCCGCTGTGCTAGTGACCACGTTCCCCGCGTGGCCGGCGAGCATCAATGCCTTTCGCTCCGCGCTCGAATACTTCAGATCGCCGCCGCGCACACGAATCACCGATGGCCCGCTCTGCTTCTGCGAACCCTGCCTGCCGGCAACAGCCGCCCTCGCACTTACCAGCACCACCTGCACGGGATTCTTGCTGTCCATCGACTCTGCCGTCAGCGTTTGCTTCGTCCGGTCCAGCACGATCACAGGGGCAACAACAGAATTTCCCTGCTGCCACAGCCGCGCATTCCCCTTGAACGTAGCGGCGCCGCTCGAACGCTTCAACTCTGCCTGCTCTGCGATGACATGAGTCGGCCCCTGGGCCCCAAAGTTCGCGCTTGCCTTTGCCGCGTTGCCAGTTTTTGCCGGATTCACCCCCTCAGGAGCACCCGTCCATGTCGCCTTGACGTTGCCCTCAGCGAGCGCATCACCTGACTCTTGCGACACGTTCAGTCTCTCTGCCGTAAGCTCCAGCCCACCATCCGTCACATGAGGACTGCGCGTCAGGTGAAGCAACTGTCCGGCTTTGTCGTACTCGGCGTGGCCCGACGTCGCCCGTAAAACAGGTTGGGCGACCCCTGCCTTTGCCGGAGGCTGCTGGGTCAACACCACATTCCCATCCACCGTGGCCGACTCGATCTGCATCTGCTCACCGGCTGCACCCCGGTTGGTTGCATTTGCACTACTCTCCGCCGCCAGTCGCGCATCAAGCACGTCGCCGCTCATCGTCTGTTGCGTTCCGGTCGCCGTTGTCTCCGCAATCGAGGTATGACCATGTCCCAACAATCTTGTCAGGGCCCCGTTTGCCCCAAACTCCCCGATCACGTCGTCCGCGATCAGTTTCTCCGGGGATGCGGGTCCGTTCCCGCGCTGACTCGTCGCCTCCACAACCACACCGCCAGTGCCGTGAATCGATGCGGGTTCTACCTTACCTTTGGCGGCCGTTCTGAAGGCAATGTCGGCCACCGGCGAAATCCAGGTTCTATGGGAGTGCAGCGGTCCGCTCGCAGAAGCCGTCTCTTCATCGCTCACGAACTGAACTCCGCGCTCCAGGTGCGCGCTGCGCAATTCTCCTTGTCCGGCAAACGCCAATTCCATGGTTGGCGAGGTTCCGTGAAGCTTGCGGCCCTTGTTATCCGCGTCAATCGTCACGCCCCCCTGCATCTGGCCGTTAAGCGGCTGGCTGTGCTCATCGAAGATAAGCGTGCCAGTCGGCGCGGCCAGGCGTCCGCCTGTCCCGGTTACCAGCACGAATCCTCCATCTGCCTGCAGCCGCTCTGCCGAGCCATCATCTCTGAAGAAGACGTTCGCCTTCGCCGCGTTCGACACATCGGTGCGGTAGTGCAGCGAAGCAAATTGCAACTCGCACACCTGGTCGTCTCGCTTGAAAACCGCATGCTGCGCCGACATACTCACCGGATCGGCGCCGCGCTGCACATCAAACTGCACTGCATGATCGAGCACCAGCAACCCATTGTGCGAATCGTAATTCGCACCCATAGCGCTGCCCCGACCCTGCGCCAGCGTGAACTCAACCCGCTCTCCGGTCGAAGCCTCACCCGTATTACGGTCGAAGATAAGCCCGCTCGTCTTGACATGAATCTGGCCGCTCGCCGCGGTCTGTGCGGCAGAAGCCAGCGAATTATTCTTCTGCGTTGTAATCAGCGCCTGCTTTGCCGTCGCATTTGGCGCAATCGCGGGAGCCACTGTCGGCTTCGTCAGCGTGATTTCTACCGGACCCACAGCCCTCGCGATACCGCTGTTCGGGTCGTACTCAAACTCATCGCCTTCAATTCGATCCACCCGGCTTCCATCTTCGGCGTACAGCTCGATCGTGACGTTGTGCAGTTGCAGAAAGACCTTGCCATCTCGCTTCAGCTGCACTTGCTTCGAGGCGTGAATCTTGTACAGCATGTGTCCACGGACCTCGTGTGTATACACAAATCCGTTGGCCTCTTCTTGAATATTGAGACCTAGCTTTTGCGGAAGATCTTTGCGAAGAAACCGGTTTCGGAACCTGGCTGTACCCAGAAATACGCCCAGCGCAATTACCAGCAGCACCCCAGCCACCAGCACCAATGTACGCAGACGCTCGATCGTGAAGCGCATATTAATTTGTCATGCCCAGCCGGGCCGCCAGCCTTTGCGCCAGGCTCTCACCCAGTTCGCTCCACAACAGCCGCGCAGTTGCGCCAGACTCTTTTTCAACCGCGCTGGTCAGCTCGACCAGTTGGCGCACGTTCTCTTCCACGTGCCGCGCCGCCGTCGCGTCCAGCTCGATCTCCTCATCCAGAAATGCCGCATCGCCGCCGAAATCAATCCGGATGTGCCCATCCTGTTCGTATGCACCCTCATCAAACAGCGGTCCATACCCCGTCACGCGCACCAGCCTCGACTCCCGAGCCCAACGCGTCTCCAGGGCGTATCCAGAGTCCTTTGCACTGTCCGCCTCAGGCGAGTCCAGAGGGATGGAAGATTTCGCGCTTCCCGTCGGAATCTCCGCCTCCCACAAACTCCATCCAATTTGAAATTCGTAAGCGTAGTCCTCGTGTAACAGCTCCAGCGCATCCTCGACTGCCTGACGGGGCTCGAGTCCCCGCTCGCCGTGTCCATAAACCTTCTGAAACACTGGCGACTCGCTCCAGTTCACCGGCCAGACGGTCGCCGAATATACGCGAGCCTCGCCGCCATGCTGTGCAAATGCTCCTAGCACAGACGTCAGTTTTTCGGTCAGCGCAGCGAGACGCAGATTCGGGTACCACAGGCTCAGATAAAGAGTGTCCGCCATCTTTATAGATTGTAGACGCGCGCCTCCCCCATTCGACTCCTTTCAAATCCGTCGCAGATCTCTTGCGACCACCGCCATCCAGCGCACATCCTAATGGGCGAAGGAGTTTTCATTATGTCTACAACGTCTCAGGCTATCTCCGCCGCTGCCGCCGGTACCATCACCCTGGGCGATCTCAAAGTCAATCGCCTCGGTTATGGCGCCATGCGCATCACCGCCAAAGGCATCTGGGGACCGCCCGCCGATCATGCCGCCGCTATTGCCACCCTTCGCCGCGCCGTCGAACTTGGTGTCAACTTCATCGATACGGCGGACTCCTACGGCCCCTACGTCTCGGAAGAGCTGATCGCCGCAGCCCTCGCCCCATACCCGAATGGCGTAGTAATCGCCACCAAGGGCGGATGGGAGCGCGTCGGCCCCGGCCAGTGGATCCACAACGCCAGCCCCAAACATCTTGAAGAAGCCGTTGAGGGGAGCCTGAAGCGTCTTCGCCTTGACCGCATCGCCGTCTACCAGCTCCACATCCCCGATCCGGCGGTCTCCTTCGACGCCTCGATGGAAACCCTCGCACGTCTGCGCGAAGCCGGCAAAATCCAGCACGTCGCGCTCTCCAACGTGACACTCGAACACCTGGAGCGCGCCCGCAAAATCGTCCCGATCGTATCCGTGCAAAACCGCTATAGCTTTGCTGACCGCGAGTGGGATTACCTCCTGGACCACTGCGAGAAGAACGGCATTGCCTTCGTTCCGTGGGCGCCGCTCGGCCAGAATCGGCAGGCTCATGATGTCCTTGGAAGGGCCGCGAAAGAACTCAATGCGACCCCGTTGCAAGTTGCCCTCGCGTGGCTGCTCCAGCGTTCCAAAGCCGTACTGCCCATCCCCGGGACATCATCCGTTTCGCACGTCGAAGAAAACATTGCTGCTGCTGGACTGAAACTGCCCGATCGCATCTTCAAAGAACTTTCCGCAGTACAAGCACCGCACGCCGTCCTCCGCTGACGGAACGAGCTGGTCGCGCAATTCCATCGCGATCGGCTTCAACCTCACCTGCTATCCTGCGCTGCATGAAGCACGCGTCCGTTGCCCCGATCCTCGCGCTTCTCGTCATGCTCAGCGCCTGCAAGTCTGCTCCCAATACCGACTCCGGTTCCCCCGGGCCGTCCACAACCGCAGACCGCGCGACCCCGCATTTGCCTCAAGGCACCGGCTTCGACTACTACCTGCTCAACCTCTCCTGGTCGCCGGAGTTCTGCTACTCGCATCGCGATGCTCCCGAGTGCGCCTCGCGCAACACCTTCGTCCTGCATGGCCTCTGGCCTCAGAACACCAACGGCACCTACCCCGAAAACTGCTCCAGCGCGCCCGGCCCCTCAGATCCGTCTGCATTCAGCGACATCTATCCTGACCAGCATCTTCTCCTGCACGAGTGGCAAACCCATGGCACTTGCTCCGGACTCGACGCCGACACCTTTCTCTCCACCGCTCGCGCCGCCTACCGCTCCATTGCCGTTCCACCTCAGCTCGCAAACATCAGTTCGCAAACATCAATGCCGCCCGACGAAATCGTCTCGCTTTTCACCCGCGCCAATCCCTCGCTCTCCTCTGAAAGCGTCGCCATCAGTTGCGGCCACAACTTCCTCACCGCCGTCGAAGTCTGCCTCGACAAGTCCCTGCATCCCGTCGCTTGCGGCCCCATCCGCTCCTGCCGAGCCACGATTATCCGCATCCCGCCGCCACGCTAGCGACGCGCTCGTTGCAACAATCGGGACACACCACAGATGTTGCGCTCTCATAGAAGCCGCTGCGGTTGCCTGACGCGCAGTCCGCAACCGCAGAACCGTCTTCAACAGCGACTTAGCGTTCCCAGAACGGAGGAGGTTCAATTCCCAGGGCCCGCAGATACACGTATCCCTGACCGCGGTGGTGGATTTCATTGTCAATCGCGTATTGAATCGTCGCGATCCCCTTGTTTTCCCATTGGCCGAACGCTTTGTCCACTTCGTTGAATCTGTGTGGGGGAATCTCAGGAAACTTCGCGTCCAGCTCCGCGGTCTGTTCATCCCACAAGCGCAAGAGTTCGCTCTTCGTCGTCGGCTTCTGCCCCTTCGATTGATTCCACTCCTCCCACTTCCCCGTTGAAACGCCCTCGACGATCGGAACCGCCATGCGGATGAACTCCCAGGCCATCTCTGCAAATGGCCGCATGCCTCCAATCGAGAACTGAAATAGCTTGTCCTTTGGAAAAGCCTCGATGACTCGTCTCGTAAGCCGCCTGTGTCCTTGCCAGTTCTTGAAGAGTTCGCTCGCCGTTTCCACGTTGACTTCTGCTGCTGCAATCGCCATATCCGTCTCCTTTTGCCTCAATGCAGGCACAAATCGAGAGTACGGATCCATTCATGACAAAACATGTCATATATAAGATTTTAATTTTCCTGATAGCTGCGCGTTCCTATTGAACTCGGTGCTCCACGTCTCGCTTGTGAGATGTGGGATCGACGCCTCAATCCGCAGGAATGAGGGTGCCCCATTCATGACGCAGCATCACCGCGTCATGGATGGAAAGCTAAAATGTTCAGTTTCAAGTGTTGCAGTACGAGTCTGGGTGCCCCACGTCTCTCTGGAGACGCGGGAAAGCAAGGAGCCGCAAGCTAGCCCGTCACAATCTCAGAGAAATCTGCAATCCCCGAGAAGCCCCGCAGCACGCCATCAATCAGCCCCAGATGCGCCCCCCGCACCGCCGGATCCGGATCGAGCACCATCACCTTGTCGAAAAACGCATCTACGACCGGCCTCAGCGTCGCGATTTTCGCGAGCGCCTCTCCGTACGCCCGCTCCCGACCCAATTTCGCAACCTGGGGAGCAAGCGCCGCCGCCGCATCACGCAACTTCGCAGCCTCGAGCGACAGCACAGCGCCCTCCGGCGATCCAACTGCAAACCCCTTCTCCGCAGCCTGCCGAAGAATATTATTGATCCGCTTGAATGCCGCTGATACCGCCTCAAAATCGGCCGATTGTCGCGCCGTCGTAAGCGCCCCAGCCCGCGCAATCGCATCGCGAACGTCATCCGCGTCCGCCGCCAGCACTGCATTCACCACGTCGTAAGCAAATCCGCGCACATCCTTCAAATAGAAATGCAGCCGCTCGCGCAAGAACGCGAGAACCTCACGCTCGTTGACGTCGTCCGTCAGCGCTGAGTGCAGCACCTCGCTCAGCTTCAGCGGCAATTCCGACTCCCCGAGAATCTTTACAATCCCATTCGCAGCCCTGCGAAGCGCAAAAGGATCTTTCGACCCTGTCGGCTGTAAACCGATCCCGAACATCGAAGCGATCGTCTGAACGCGATCGGCCAGTCCCAGCAGCTGCCCCTCGACCGAAACAGGAACATTGTCCTCGGTCGACGCCGGCGTGTACTGCTCATAGATCGCCAGCGCAACGCGCTCGCCCAACCCCTGCGCCCGCGCATACAACCCGCCGATGATTCCCTGTAGTTCCGTGAACTCCTTCACCAGTTCCGTAGTGAGATCGGTCTTGGCCAGCTTCGCGGCCTGTATCAGCGCAGCGCTGTCGTGCTTCACTCCGGCCTTTGCCGCAACCTCTGACAGCCATTGCGCTGACTCCAGATTCTCTTCGGTCTTCCAATAGTAAGAACCAAGCTCCTTCTGGAACGTGACGTTCTTCAGGCTCTCCACGCGCTCGGCCAGCGGAACCTTCTGGTCGAAATCCCAGAAGAACCGCGCATCCTTGAACCGAGCTCGCAGCACCCTGGCATTTCCATGCCGGATGATCGCCTGCCCCTCTTCATCCGCCTTCGTATTCAGGACTGCCAGAAAATGGGGAGCCAGTTTCCCGTTCGCATCCTCTACCGCAAAATACTTCTGGTGATCGCGCATCACCGTTACCAGCACTTCTTCAGGCAGGGAAAGGTACTCCGCTTCAAAATCTCCAAGAATCACCGACGGCCACTCCGTCAGATGCGTCACGGTTTCAACCAGACCCTCATCCTCGCGCCACCGAGCGCTGGCAACTGTCCGCGTAGCCTTGTCCAGCGCCTTGCGAATCGCCTGCCGCCGCTCAGCCACGTCGACAACTACGCTCGCCCCGCGCAATGCCTCGACATACTCTTTCGCCGTCCCAATCACCACGGGCGCATCCCCATGAAGGATGCGATGCCCGCGGCTCATATTCGCAGCCTTGATTCCGGCAATCTCCAGCGGAACGACTGCCCCATCCATCATTGCCACAATCCAGCGCACCGGACGCACAAACCGCTCCGGCTTGCCCGCACGCCAATACATGTTCTTCGCCCAGTAAATCCCGAGCACTTCCTTCGGCAGATCGACAGCCAGAATCTCCGCAGCAGCCTTGCCCGCACGCTTCACCGTCGCGCCGACATACTCGCCCTTCGCCGTCGTCACCTTTTCCAGCCCATCAACGGCAACTCCGGCCTTCTTTGCAAAAGCCTCAGCAGCCTTTGTGGCAGCTCCGTCTTTAAACGCCACGTTCCACGACGGCCCCGTCAGCTTCTCTTCCACATCCGCCCGCGCCGCCCGAACACCTTCCACCAGCACAGCCAGGCGTCGCGGCGTCGAATGGGTTTTTACCATCGCGCCATCTTCCAGCAGCCGCTCGCGCGTCAGCAGATCGTGCACGCGCCGACCAAACTCCGCCTCGGCCCCCGCAATCATCCGGGCCGGAACTTCCTCCAGCCCAATCTCCAATAAAAAGTCAGACATGAATATGATTCTTTCTTTCAAGCCATCAGCTGTCGGCTCTCAGCCTTCAGCTTCTTTCTGAGTGAATCCGCTTCTTTCAGCCGATCTCTTGTCCATCTGGCTGGCGCTTCTCCACTGTCATCTGAGAGCTGACAGCTGAAAGCTAGGTTCCCGCTTGTTGTTGTGCATACGCCTTCGCCACGCCTACCGCCAGCGCCCGAATCCGTCCAATCACGCCCACACGCTCCGTCACGCTGATCGCCCCCCGCGCATCCAGAATGTTGAACAAGTTTGAGCACTTCAGCGCCAGCTCATACGTCGGCAGCAGTGGAAACCGCTTTTTCTCCACCGCGCTAGCCGTCTCGCTCGCCATCAACTCATTTGCGCGCTTCAGCAGGTCGTGCGCCTCTGCCTCATAAAGCCTGAAGTGCTCCCAAAGCTTCGGCACCTCGGCTTCCTCGAAGTTATAAACCGAAAACTGCAACTCCTCGGCCAGTCGAACTTCGCCGTACGTTACGACCGCGCCTGTTTCTGGATCGCGCGCCCAGACAATGTCGTAAATCGAATCCACGTCCTGCAAAAACTGCGTAATGCGCTCAAGACCGTACGTCAGTTCCGCGCAGATCGGATCGAGATCCATCCCCCCACACTGCTGGAAATAGGTGAACTGGGTAATTTCCAACCCATCGAGCATCACCTGCCAGCCCACGCCCCACGCACCCCCTGCCGGCCACTCCCAGTTATCTTCTTCAAACTTGATGTCATGCTTTGAGAGATCGACCCCAATCGCTTCAAGTGATTGAAGATATAGCTCCTGCACATTTACAGGCGGTGGCTTCAGAATCAACTGAAACTGGGTATGTTTGAACAGCCGGTTGGGATTCTCGCCGTAACGTCCATCGGCAGGCCGCCGCGAAGGCTGCGCATAGCCAACTCGAAATGGCTTCGGCCCCAGCACCCGCAAAAACGTCTCCGGAGCCATGGTGCCTGCGCCCACTTCCACGTCATACGGCTGTTGAAGCACGCATCCGCGCTCCGCCCAAAATGCCTGCAGACGGAACAACAATTCTTGAAACGTCAGCGCTGTCTTTTGATTAGAAGTTGCTACTGCGGTAGAAGCCACAATCGATCATCTCTTTCACTGGACTGAAGCTGATTTTAGCAGTCATCGCGCAAAGGGCCGGTAGCCGGTCATAGCAACGAAATAGGAAGAAGTAGAACCAGCGAGGCGTTTGAAGTCGAGCCTGAGCTTTCGGCACTTGGGGCCGGATCGATTCTTCGGCGGTGCCCCAAGAGGGCTCGCACCTGTGCGTCAAATCACAGACTCTTTCGCACCACGCCCATATTCCCCTCCAACCCCAATGAAATCAGCAGTTCGCTTTTGGCCCTAAAGTCGCACGCCTCTACCACATTCCGCATCTATTCCTGCGCCGGCATCCCTCCTAAGATAAACGAGGTAAGAGGACGACCTTGGGCTCGAGCACGAAAGTTTGGATTGGCACGGCGGTCATCCTGACCTTGGCACAGGTTTTGGCTTCTGCGCTGCTCCCGCGGGGACTCGCCCTTACCGCCATCAGCGACTTCGCTCTAGCCCTGCTCTTACTCGCACTGGTACTTGCCTTCGCCAGGAATGCCATTCCCGCACGCGGACGACTGCGGGCTTTCTGGATCATGCAATCTGTCGGCTGGTTCATGTTGCTCATCGATCAGCTCTGGTGGATGCTTTACGATCTGGTTTGGCAAAAGCCTCTGCCGATGCTCTTTGCCGGCGATGCTCTCTTGTTTCTTCCCGGCGTGATGATGCTGGCGGGCTTCCTGTTGCAGCCCCACCTGGAGCAGTCCAAGCGCAGCGCGCGACTGGGAACGCTGGACTTTCTGCTCCTAATGTTGTGGTGGATCTTCTTCTATGTGTACCTCGTCACGTGCTGGCAATACGTCTCGCCAAACGTAGACCTGTACAACAAAAACTACGACCGGCTGTATATGGTTGAGATCCTGGTCGTGATGGTCGTACTGTGTACGCTTCTCAAGCGGAGCACGGGAACATGGAGACGCTTCTATGCTTTCTATCTCGGTGCTGTACTGTTCGGCTATCTAAGTTTCTCTCTGGAGAACCGCGCCCTCGAGTTGAATGTCTATTTCAACGGAAGCTGGTACGACACCCCTTACGTAGGATCCTTCGCGGTCTTCTTGATTGTTGCCCTCAGCGGCCGGGGCTTGCAGCTTTGCCGCGACACCGGAGAGCGCGAGCGATATGGTTCGTGGTTGTCAGTCCTCGCCATTCTGGCTGTCCTGTCCCTCCCTGTCATCGTCCTCGCAGCTGTCCTCCAACACGGTGTATCGCTCGAGATCATGCACTTCAGGGTTCTCGTGACAGCGGTGGCGATGTTCGTCATGGCGGCGCTGGTATTCATGAAGCAGAAGCTGCTCCACCAGGAATTGAAGCAGGCAAATCAAGTACTCGAAGAGTCTTCTACCACCGATCCGCTTACCGGAATTCGCAATCGGCGCTTCTTTTCGGCGACCATCGAGCGCGACGTCGCTCAAACCATCCGGGCCTATGCTGAGGGCAACGACCTCACTGAGCGCGACCTCATCTTCTACCTGATCGATCTGGACAACTTCAAAAAGGTAAACGACTTTCATGGCCACGATGCAGGTGACCGCGTGCTCATCGAGGCCTCGCGCAGAATCAGCTCCGCGATCCGAAACTCCGATCTGCTGGTACGCTGGGGCGGAGAGGAATTTCTAGTCGTCTCCCGTTTCACTGATCGCCGCCAGGCCCCGATTCTCGCAGAGCGCGTCCTGAATGCATTCAGGGGAAAGCCCTTTCTGGTTGGCGCTCCAGACAACGTGCAACAGACCTGTTCGATAGGCTGGGCAGCATTCCCCTGGATTGAAAAAGATGTCGAAGCCATAGGATTCGACGGCGTTCTGAAATATGCAGATCGAGGTTTATATCGTGCCAAGAAAGCCGGAAAAGACCAGGCAATCGGCATGAGCCCCTCACTGAATGGAGCAGCCGCTGCAGTCGGCAACGAAGCCCTTGCCGATTCCCTTCAGCTATCGGAGCCGGCGCTTATGCCTTCTGCTGGCCCGCGAGATTGAAGCCCTGAATTGATTTCGTCCCGCTGAAACTCCGCCAGCCATCTCCGCCACCCATGCCCTTTGCTATACTTCTTCCTCCCCAAGCAAGGAATTGAAAATGCCTGCGAATCCCCAGCCCGACCTGATCGTTCGCCTTGCCACTTCCCAAGATGTTTCCATTTGCGGCGACATCTGTTACCGCGCCTTTGCTTCCATCAATGCGGCACACAATTTTCCCTGCGATTTCCCCAACCCTGAGGCCGCACTCGGCGCCATCAATGCGATGTTCAATGCACCCGGCATTTACTGCGTCGTAGCCGAAAGCAACGGCCGCATCCTGGGCAGCAACTGCCTCGACGAACGCTCCATCATCCATGGCATCGGCCCCATCACTGTTGCCCCAGACACCCAGAACCATGGTGTAGGCCGCAAGCTGATGGATGCCGTCCTCGAACGCGCCCATCAGCAGGGCGCTGTTGGAATCCGTCTCGTCCAGGCCGCCTTCCACAACCGCTCACTCTCGCTCTACGCCTCGCTCGGCTTCGATATCCGTGAGCCGCTCGCCGTCATGCAGGGTCGTACTCGCGAACGCAGCATAGCCGGCTGCACCGTTCGGCCTGCCACAGTCGATGATTTGCCGGCGTGCAACGCGCTCTCCCATCGCGTGCACGGATTTGATCGTGGAATAGAACTCGCCGAGGCCATCCAGCAAGGCTCGGCGATCCTCACCGAGCGCGGCGGCCGCATCACAGCATACGCCTCGCATCTTGCCTTCTTCGGCCACGCCACGGCCGAATCCAACGCAGACCTTCAAGCTCTCATTGCGTCGGTCGATTCCTTCGCCGGACCCGGCATCCTCGTCCCCTCTCGTAACGCCGGACTCTTCCGCTGGTGCCTTGCCAACGGCCTTCGCGTCGTCGAACCCATGACGCTCATGTCTACCGGCCTCTACAATGAGCCAGCCGGTGCATTTCTTCCCTCGGTTTCGTTTTGAGACTGCAATCACTCATTCGATAGAATTCCCGGGCCCATCTAACGGAGGTCCTTCGCATGCTTCCCATGCCTTCCACGATGTCCGACTTTCAACTCACCATCGGCTCCATCTTCGAGCACGGTGTACGCGTTCACAGCGAGAGTGAGGTCCTCACATGGATGGGCGATCACGCGCGCCGCTCCACCTTTCGCGAAGTTGGCGACCGCGTCCGCCGCCTCGCATCTGCACTGCAGCGTCTCGGCATCCAGCCCGGCGACCGTGTTGGCACCTTCTGCTGGAACACCCAGGAGCATCTCGAAGCCTACTATGCCATCTCGTCGATGGGCGCAGTCGTCCACACGCTGAACATCCGGCTCTTCCCCGAGCAGCTCACGTTCGTGATCAACCACGGCGCAGACCGAATCGTGATCGTCGACGCATCGCTTTACTCCGCATTCGCCCGCGTCGCCAACGACCTTCGGACCGTCGAACACATCATCGTTGTCGGCGATGCGCCTGGACTGCCCGATAACCTTCTCCGCTACGAAGAACTTCTCGCCGCCGAGCGGCCGGAGTTCACCTGGCCCGATCTCGACGAGCGCTCCGCCGCCGCCATGTGCCACACCACCGGCACCACCGGCGATCCAAAGGGAGTCGTATACAGCCACCGCTCCATTTATCTGCACGCGCTCACCATATGCGCGCCATGGTGCATCGGCGTCAGCATCAACGACCGATCCCTCTGCATCGTCCCCATGTTCCACGCCAATGCCTGGGGCATGCCCTATGCCGGCTGGCTTGCCGGCAGCGCCTTCCTCATGCCCGGCCCATATCTTCAACCGGAACCGCTCTGCCGCTTTATCACCGCATGCCGCCCCACGGTCTCCGCAGCCATTCCCACCATCCTTGCCGGAATGCTGCAGCACGCGATCGCAAACAAAGTCGATCTTTCCTTTTTCCGCGTTCTCTTTTCGGGCGGCGCGGCACTCCCCCGCAGCATCGCCGAGGGTTTCCGGAAGCACTACAACGTTCCTGTCGTTCAGGGCTGGGGACTCACCGAGACTAGTCCCGTGGCAGCATCCGCGCGACCGCCACGTCACTGTCCCGCTGACGACGAAATCAACTGGACCACTAAAACGGGACGCATCATCCCTGGAGTTGAGATGCGCCTTTGCGATGGCGACACTGTACTGCCGTGGGACGACGAGTCGATCGGCGAAATCGAAGTGCGCGGTCCCTGGATCACCGCGTCGTACTACGGCAACCCCGCACCCGAGCGCTTTCATGACGGCTGGCTGCGTACCGGCGATGTCGGTGTGCTGGACCAGCACGGCTACATGCGCATCACCGACCGCTCCAAGGACGTCATCAAATCCGGTGGCGAGTGGATTTCGTCGGTTGAACTCGAAAACGCCATCACCGACCACCCCGAAGTTCTTGAAGCCGCTGTCATCGGTGTTCCCGACGATCGCTGGGATGAGCGCCCACTAGCCTGCGTCGTCCCCAAAAGCGGAACCCCCATCGACATCGCCATTCTCCGCACCCATCTCGCCTCGCGCGTAGCCAAGTGGTGGATCCCCGAGCGCTGGGCTTTTATCCCCGAAGTCCCCAAAACCAGCGTAGGCAAATACGACAAGAAGAATCTCCGCGCCCAGTATGCCGCCGGCCGGATCATAGAGATTCTCGACCCCGGCGAACGCGCCAGAAAGGAAAAACTCTCTGCCGACCTCGTGGGCTAATCCTTTCTTCGCCTGAATGTCTCGAAGTGTCATCCTGATCGACCAACGGAAGCCGAAGGATCTGCGGTTGCCTTTCGCTTAGACCCGCATGAACCTTGTTCCCGCATGTCTCGCCTTCGAGACATGCGGGATCATTTTACAAACCATCCGCCGCCCCCGATAATGATCCGTTCATCGAATGGGGACGCAGCGCACGATGAAAAGCTGCAATCGCTCGCGAAGTTTCGCACACCGTCTGCTGAGACTTGCGCTCATCTTCGGCATCACGCTCGGATCACTGCATGCCCCCGCCGCCCGCCGCGTCACAGTTGACGAGTTCAGCCGCACACTCGCCGCCGCTCATTCCTCCAACATCTCCGATGCTGAACTTGCCCAGCGCATTGCCTCCTTCGAACTCACGGAACGCCCCAGCACATCGACTGTGAGCTACTGGATCGCCAATTCCCCCGGCGAGAAAACCACATCCACCATCGCCGGCCTCGCCGATATTGCGGCTTTCCTCAATCCGCCACCCGCCGACATCCTCGCAATTCCGGCGCCCGACTTCCCCGCACAACGCGTGATGATAGAGCGATTGATCGATTTCGTCACCGGCACGCTCTCCCGTCTGCCAGACTTCTTCGCAGACCGCGTCACCATCAGCTACGATGACACCCCGCAGGCATTCAAATCCGGAGACTGGCCCATACACCTCGGAATACATCCGATCGGCCAGACCACCGCGGAAATCGCTCTCCTCGATGGCCGCGAAACCGACGATCCTGCGGTCACAAATGCAAAATCAAAACCCGCGCCACCGGGTCTCACATCCTGGGGAGAATTCGGCCCTATTCTGACTGTTGTCCTCACCGACGCGGCTAAAGGTAAACTCGCGTGGAGCCACTGGGAGCAGAACGACGCTCTACGCGTTGCCGTCTTCCAGTTCTCCGTCCCGCGCGAGCATTCTCATTACACCGTGAATTACTGCTGCGTGATCATCCACGGCGAACTTGATCGCAAAAACCTCGGACGCGGTGATACCGAAACAAACTTCCATCAGGCCGTTGGCTATCAGGGCACCCTCTCGATCGATCCCGACACCGGCACCGTCGCACGCCTCGTCATCCAGGCCGACCTCGCCCACGACGATCCAATCGGTCGCGCCGATATTGCCGTCGACTTCGGAATGGTCCGCATCGGCGAAAAGGAATTCACCTGCCCCCTCAAAAGCATTTCCATTGCCACCACGCCCGATGACTCTTCCACCACGGTCGGCGGAGAAAAAGAAACCTCAAAGCTGCTTCTCAACGAAGTCCACTTCCAGAACTATCACCACTTCGAATCAAGCGCGCGCATCGTTCCACCGCAGGAGACTGCACCTGCATTCCAAAACGAAGCAGTTGTCCATCCTGAGAAGGCCTCCCCAAGCGACTCATCTGCACAATCGGCTCCCAATGCCGAAGCCGCGCCTTTAGCCGACGCGGTCGCATCTCCGTCATCCACCACTGTCGCGGCATCTCCGCAGCGGCCACTCAATCAAGGCCCCGAGATGACCACCAGCTCGGTAAGCAACCTCGCCCAGATCGCATCCGTTGATCGCAAACCCGTGCTCAAGGTCACCTCTCACCTGGTCAACATCGGCATCTTTGCCGCCGACAAAAAAGGCCACCCCGTCCGCGATCTCACCGCGCAAGACTTCGAAGTCTACGACAATGGCCGCAAACAGCAGATCCTCTTCTTCACGCCTCCTGCCGGCGACATTCCGCCAGGTCCCTCTGCGTCGCCCGCGTCGTCTCAGACCTTCAGCAACACCGCCGGTCAATCCGCCTACGACAAATCTGCGCACGACAAATCCGTCCCGGCAAGCGTCCCCACTACGATCCTGCTCATCGACGAAGCCCACATCGCGTGGCCCGACCTGAACCATATTCGCCAGCAGATTCTTGAGTTCCTTGCAAAGCTGCGCCCGGACGAACATGTTGGACTCTACTCAACCACCGGTAATTCCGTCTGCATTCTCGCAGAGGCCACCTCCGACCGAGCTTCACTTATCGCAACTCTGCAAAAGTGGCGTCCGTCAGCCCAATCCATCGCTCTCGCGCAGCAAGAGGAGATGCGCAATCGCCAGCAAATCGACGAGGTCCGACTTCCAGCGGACATTGCAGCAGTCAACGGCAACCCCACGGACGAGGGGGCATTCCAGAACGTTACCGATCCGCAGCTCCGCAACATGGGTGACAGTGCCACTCGCGACTCGATGATGCTCTTCACCAGCGTGGCTCGTCACCTTGCCGCCATTCCCGGACGCAAAAATCTCATCTGGATCTCCAGCGATAATGTCTTCGCGAGCTGGCAGGATCGCAGCGTCACCAACGAGCGCGGCCCCGACTCCTCCGATACCCCTGCACGCCACGTACTCGAAGCAATGAACAATGCACAGGTCTCCGTGTTCCCCCTGGACGCCTCTGAGCTCGAAGGCGGAGCAATCACCGCGGACCTTCAGCACCGCAACGTTGAACTCACGCCGGCCGCCGCTGATGTTGCTGCGCTCGGAGGCGGCAGCACGGGTCGAGAGATGACGCCAGGCCGTAATATTGCCCAGATGCAGGACGACACTCGAGCCATTCAGCAACCTATACAGCAAGTCGCCAATGCCACCGGAGGACGCGTAATTCGCCGTGCCGGAGAGCACGCTGCCGACCTCGCCCAGATCATCGACGAAGGCCACTCCCTCTATCTCGTCAGCTTCTCGCCTGATCTTCCCGCCGATAACCGCTACCACACCATCACTGTGAAGATCGCGGAGAAGCGCGGCGTTGCCCTGCGCTATCGTTCCGGCTACTTTTTCGCCAAAGAACCCGAGACCCTCAAAGGACGCTTCCAGCAAGCTGTCTGGCAACCCACAGACATTTCCGAAATCTCGCTGAGCGCTAACGTCACTCCGGGCAGCGAAGGCGCCACGATCAAGCTGACAATTTCTGCAACCGATTTAGCATTCGAGCAGCACAACGAACGCTGGCTCGGCGATCTCGACATCCTCTTCATCCAGCGCGACGACTCCGCCCTGCATGGCCAAGTCGATGGCCAGTCCCTCAGCCTGCGTCTTACGTCAGACACCTATCGCGACGTGATGAGCGCCGGCATTCCCATCACGCACCTCGTGCAACTGGGCCCTGCAACGACCTCGCTCCGAATTCTGATTATCGACAACAGCAACGCCCGCATTGGCTCCCTGACGATTCCAGGCGCGAATCTCCAGAGTCTGCACTGAGCAAATCGAACGGCATCGTCTCTGAGACCTCGAAAGAATTTCGATGCCCTGGCTCTCAATTCTGAGGAAGGGAAAGAAGGGGAAGCCTAAATCTGCAACAACGAGGGTGCCCTATCCATGGCGCAGTCTCATCGCGGCACGGGTGGGAAAGCACGAATCATATCTCTTCCTTCCCTCATCCCACGATCCGACCCAGCATCTCTCCCGACTTCACCTTCCGCTCCATATGCCGCTCCAGCGACTGCAGTGCAAACCGCCGCAAATCCGCCCCTCGCCTTCGCGGCCAAGCTTCGCCCGCAAATGCCCCGACCGGCGCCCGCAACATCTTCAACCCCATATGCCATGAATCAGCCGACAACTCGTTCGCGTTCCCGGCGCGATGCACGTTACAAAACAGTCCATCCGCATACGCATTGAAGCTTGTTTCACCCGCCACCAGGACTTCGCCGCAAGCCGTGCAGTGCGCGATATCCGGAAGCAATCCCATCAGCCGCGTTATCCAAAGCGTGAAATACGTCAGCGGCATCCATGGATGCTCCACCGTCGTTTGCTCCAGCACCGACACGATCAGCCGAAACACTGTCTCCTGCGGATCGCGCTCCGGCAGGATTTCTTCCAATACTTCGGCAAAAAAACTCAGCACCGTCAGCCGCACCTGGTCCACCGGAGCCGAGAGCGGCGAGCGAATAATCTCCAGTTGGTCGAGCCTTACCAACTCCTGCTTGGGCCTCTCCGCAAACCAGGCCCGCGCCACCGTCATCGGCTCCAGCGCGCCTCCAAATCGCCTCCGCGATTTCAGTGCCGACTTCGCCAAACCCGTCAACTTCCCGTAGTCGCGGGTAAAAAAGCTAACCACCAGGTCGGCTTCATGCACCGGCCAGGTGCGCAACACCACGGCTTCTGACGTCAGCACTGCCACCCGTGATTCCTCTCCGTCCCGCAAACGCACAAACGCGCCCGCCGCAGCGGACGCGTTCTGAATTTGCGCAATCTATTCTGCGCTATAACAAGGCTACCGACCGAAATGCTCGGCGTTCTTCTGCGTAAAGTGCGCCCATTTCTCCGGGACATCGTCTTGCGCGAAGATAGCCGACACCGGGCATGCCGGAACGCATGCGCCGCAGTCGATGCACTCGACCGGGTCGATGAAAAGCTGTTCGGCCTCGCCGTGGCCGGCCTCGTCCTTCTTGGGGTGAATGCAATCAACCGGACAGGCGTCCACACAGGCGGTGTCCTTCGTGCCGATACAGGGTTCTGCGATTACATAAGCCATTTTCTTGATTTCTCCGACAGAGTGAAGTCTCGACGCTGATAGTAGCATACGGCCCCGACGCCTGACTTCCGCGCCGTGTCCTCCGTTTTGCCATGCGGGAATTATGTTCATCAGCCAAAAATCGGCTATGGCCTGGGACATCCTCGGGGTGCCCCATCCATGACACAGTCCCATCGCGTATGGATGTGAAAGCGCGAATCTCCACTAACCCGATGACTTACTCCAGACCCTTGGCCCGTAGCTCCCTCATCGCCGCAAACTCTTCCGGCGTAGGAATGGGCGCCAACCCGCGCCCGGCAAACAGATCCTCAAACATCCCCACCATCTCATTGTGGATCAGCCCGTTCGAGGCCAGGACCTCGCGGCTGTCCAGCCGAAAATTCCCGCCTGCAAAATCCGACACCCGGCCACCGGCCTCGGTCACCAGCAGAACTCCCGCAGCCGTATCCCACGGATTCAGGTTGAACTCCCAGAACGCTTCCAGCCTGCCTGCAGCCACATAAGCCAGATCCAGCGCTGCCGAACCCGCTCGACGCACCCCGTGTGAACGCAGCGTGAACTCCTGGTAGAAGTGGATGTTCGGGCTCTGGTGCCGTTTCCGGCTCGGAAATCCCGTCGCCACCAGCGCTTCAGCCAGATCCGGCGTCTTTGATACCCGCAGCGCCTTGCCATTCAACACTGCGCCCCGTCCCCGTTCTGCCGTATACAGCTCATCCCGCATCGGGTCGTAGATCACCGCAGCTTGAATCGTTCCATCTTCATCCGGCTTCAACGCACCGCCGCGCTGTTCCAGTCCCAGTGACACGCAGAACTGCGGAAAGCCATGGGCAAAATTTGTTGTCCCGTCCAGCGGATCGACATACCACCGAAACTCCTGATCCATCCGCTCGCGCGTGCCCTCTTCGCCGTAAATCCCATGCTCCGGAAACGCCTCGCTCAGCCGCGTTCTGATCAGCTTCTCCACGGTCCGGTCGGCCACCGTCACCACATCCACGTCCCCCTTGTATTCCGTGGCGACTCCCTGTGCAAAAAACTCGCGCAGCCTTGCCCCCGCCTCCCGCGCGATCTCCGCTGCCTGCGGCGTCCACATCATGTTCGTCGCGGTTGTTGCTTCGGTCTTCGCGGTCACTCGGCGGCCTTCGCAGACAGTTTTCCATCCAAACCACTCCGTTGGCCGCGTCGTTTGGCTGTTTCGGTAATGCTTTCGATCTGGTGCTTGTAGATAAACAGGTTGGGTTTACCCTCGCGCGTCAGCCGCAGCATGCCGTCATCGAAATACTCAATCCACCCGCGCACAACCTCGCCGCCGCGCAGCTTCACCGCAACCGGAACCTGCCGCTCGCTTAGGGAACGCAGATAGAGTGCTTCTTGGCCCGTTTCGCCCGGAGGGGGAGTTTTCGCGTGCCGCCGCGTCGGAATTCCAGGAGTCATAGTGTCATTTTAGATGCAATAAGCATTTGCGACGGTTGGGAATCTGTGAATCTCATCCATTCAAAGGTTGCACGGCTACCCATCGAGACTGTCGACTCATCGATCTGCCTCAACACCCATCCCCCAAACCGACGCCTCGCGGGGAGTTTCAGTTTCCGCCCGTATGGGGCGCGTTCTTCTCCAACGCGATCTGCTGCTGGTCCGCAGCCGCCACCTTTTGATAGAAGTCGTGCAACGCTCCATATTCTCGCGGGTCGAGAATTGTATAGATGAATGCGAAAGCTCGATTGACATTCACGGTGTTTCCCTCGTGTGTTGTCTTGATCTTCAAGACCGCGCGACCCGCCCAGCTGATGTCTTTTGTTTCAGGACCGCTCTCGACACGGTAGCCATCCGGTAGGCGGTAGGTCACGTCATCCTCTTCTGACCGCGCAAAATGCAGGTCCACGGGAAGCGTTCGCTTGTCCTGTGCGACGAACGGGGGTTTGCTCTTTGCTTCGAAAAACAGCCCGGGAATAAACAATCGCTTACCCGTTGCGGTGCCAAGAGTGCCGCTGATCCGGACCGTTCCAACCAGCATCGAGTTATAGTCGTCGACACCGAGAAAGTGATCGAAATCCGCGTTCACCCCGTCAGGAATGTGCTGCTTCACCCATTCGTTGAATTGCTTCCGCAACTCAATCTCATCGTTCTCGAGCCAAAGTTGTCTCCAATACAGGGCTTCCTCACCCCCGAAAGCAATGTATACGGTTCCGGTTAAGGTGCCCGACTCGTCCACCGTGAGATCTGCAGTCCGTTGAATTGAGGACGCCTTGTAATTCACTGAAGGCGTTGAGGTGATCGTGGCAGTGGGAACCGACGGTTTGTCGTTCAGTAGAAAGCCTTGCGACAAGGCGTGCTTCCAGTCCAAAAGTCCAAAAGGACAGAGCTTTTCGCCGGGATCCAGAAATATCTGCTTGCCGTCCAATTGCGCGACCGCAATATAGTCATCCATTTGGCCTGACCAGAGCAATCCCTCGTCAAAAACCGCCCGGCTGCGATCCACAACCTTCATCGGCAGTACATTCAGACCTGCTGCTCTGGCAAGGGCCACATAAAGCAGAGCGATCTCGTCGCCGCTCCCGCCCTGATCTCGCCACACATCCTGGGCTTTGTGAATGTCCTTGATCTTTTCTTTCTTCCTCTCGACCTTCGTCTTCTCGCGCGTGAAATCGGAGTTCTCCAGCTTCATTACAGCAGCGTAGATCTTCTGCGCTTTCTGAGTGTCTGTGTCTCCGGGCGAAAGAATCTCAGTAACTGCTTTCTTCAAGATTCCGGTCGGTTCTGTGAAATCCAATACAAATCTGGCCCATGTCTTCTCGGCCACTTCCCAATAGGCATCTCTTGAAGCGAAATCGCTGAAGAAGAAAGTGACCCACCACCGGTACGAGTTGGCCGGCGGCATCCAATCCTCATCCGGCAGCGCAACAATATCAGTGACATCGAGGGTGTACAAGCCCTTCTTGTTGTCCGCGACCTTCAGGTCATTCCCCAACCTTGAACTGAAACTCACGCCGTAATAACTGTTATGGGCGGTCTGATAGGAGTAGTGCCCCCGACGCACGAAAATGTCCCGCTGGATCATCCAATCCGGGTAGGGCGCATAGCTCGAATACTTGAATTTCACTCTGTATTCGAGGATGCAGCCAACCTCCGCGCTGGGCAGCGTGAACACCAGCGAATTGATTTGCGTTCCCTTGGCCTTGAACTCAACCAGGTCTGCTGGCTGGTCGGTAAACGGAACGATCGTTCCATCCTTATGAATCGTCCTGCCTTCGACCTCGAATTTCGTGTTCGGACTGTGCGAATATCGCACCGTCGCGAGCTTTTCGCCCTTCTCGGTAAGGATCTTGACGCGATCGTAATAGGTCCGAGTGTTGTTCCCATCGTCCTGTACGTCTTCAAGGTAGAGATAAACCGCGTTCGCGCCCGGCGCCTTGGCGTCCGCCGTCATTTGAAGCTCATCTTTGGTCGGTTCCTGGAACTGTCCCCAGACCGGCGCACTCAGTGTCACCGCCAGCCCTGCTACAGCAAGCCCTGCAAGCTTCAATCGCGACATAATCCCCTGACCTTTTGCCCTCTCAAGGCAAACAATTCCGCGGATCTGACTTCAGGGAAGTTACCTTATTTTCGCCGAAGAACACACTTGCCCGCCACACGAATCCTCGCGGAATGCAGCGAAGCAGTTCCCGATATTGAAGAATGTTCCTTGTTAGGACTGGACGGCCGGTTAGATCGAGTTATCCTGCCGGCGCGATCGCTTCCGTCAGTTGCCATCATCGAATGCAGCCTTTAGCCGGGCTCCTGGCCTCGCCTGGCGAACCGCGGTCGACTCTGCCGGAATTGGCCCTTCCACAGCGGGTTCCTGCGACTCGGGCTGCTCCTTAAGACGCTGCAGAAATTGCTCCATCTGGGCGCGCGTCACCCATTTCACGCGCAATGGATTGCCATAGGCTGCGAGAGAGTCTTCTTCGCACAGAACGATGGAGAAGCCCACCCCGTCCTTGTCGCACCGCACCACCGTTGCCTGCACAGTGAAAGAATCGTTATCGTTCTCTTGCGGCAGATTCGTCCGCTGCAAGGTGATCGGCATCTCGGTTCCCGGGATCCATCGCTCATCGGTGAGCAGGCAGAATCCAGTCAGGCTGATGTCTCCCAGGTCGTATTGCTTCGACGAAGATACAGTACCCAAATAACCGACCAGCGGCGGCACCGGCAGGCGTTCCTGCTTGCGTCGATCGGGAAAGACCCGCCGCAGAATCCGCTTGAACAACGACTCCGTCAAGAAACACTCCACCCGGCGAAGTTCGATCTGTTCGTTGTTCATGGTTCCTGCATCCTTTTCCCAAACGGTGGCTCTTGTTTTCGGCTCCAGCCCGTGAACGTTTGAGCTAATTGTCTTTCGTCCTTCGACCTTTTCATCGTTTTCGGTCGGAACGCGAGTTCGACAGCCAGTTGAGGCACAATCGGCCCTTGCCCTCCGAGGCTTCCCACGGCGTGGCGAACTTCGCCAGACAGAACGGCGCGAGGCCGCCTGATCCCATCCCAGGAGCCTATTCGATATCCGCTGAATCGAGAATCCTTCGGGAGTTGCACACGTCATAGCCCGTTCGGTTGATGGCGACAGCTACCTTCCCGGTCGGATCGATGGAAAATGCGCGAAAGGCTCTGAAATCGAATCCAGAGCCAAGCGGCTTCAATATAACTTGTCTTCCCGAATGGTTTACTTGGGGGTAGCATCGACAGCCCAGATCGGGCTCCCGCAATCCCCGTTCTCAGACACGCGTGCTGAGGATGAAGATGGACTCGCTTCTATATCGCTGCCCTACTGCCCAGGAGCTTTTGTCGGAGCAACGCTATTTTGGGGAGCTGGGTCCGGCGTCTTCTGCGGAGAGGTTTCTGCCGGTTTCGCCGCCGGCACAGACGCAGCTTTCTGTCGGCGATCCGCAGCCTTCTGCAACTCCTCCTGCTTCTTCGCCTTCTCTTCCGCCGCCTGGGCATCGGTCACATAATGAAAGACCTGCAGACGCCCCGGCTCCTGTTCCGTGGTGAACACTCGATTCTGCTTGTCGATGGCTACTCCCGAGAGCGCTTTGAACTGGCCTGGCAGCTCTCCGTGACCGGTTCCGACATACGTCAGCAGCTGGCCCTCGCGATTGAACACTTGCAACCGATCCTCCATCTGGTCTGCCACCCAGATATGCCCATCACTATCGACCGCGATCCCCTTGGGACGTGCGAGATATCCAGGCCCATCGCCGTGTTTGCCAAACTCGCTGACAAAGCTTCCATCAGCATCGAAAATCTCCACGCGATTGTTCAGCGTGTCGGTCACGTAGACATTCCCATCCCCGTCGACCGCTACACCTTGCGGCGCTCCAAAATCTCCCGGTGTTGTAAGGAAATGATTCTTGCCGCCGGTTCCGATCCGGCGAAGCAACTTCAGTGAGTCCGCATCGTACACAATCACCTGATCCTGCTGCGTGTCGACAACATAGAGAAAACGATTCGTAGTGTCGATCGCCAGTCCTACCGGATCCACCAACCCCTCTGATATCTGATTCTCCACCTCGTGCTTTGTATTGAAGATCAGCACGCGGTGCATCTTGCCATCGGAGACAAAAAGCCGATCATCATCGTCGATCGCCAGACCATTGATCCACCCGAAGTGAGCCTCAAGGCCGTTTCGGATCATCTGGCAGTCGCGCGTTTCCGTGTTGAAAATGAAAACCGCTCCTACCCTCTGATCTGCAACGTACACCAGGCCCTTGGAGTCAATCGCAATCCCGTACGGTCCGATCATCTGAAATGGAAATGTCTTGGGATTGACTTTCTCTGTGTCGGTCTGCCCGCCCGCCAAACGGTCCATCCAGCTTGCCTTCGGCTTGCTGCTCGCCGCCGGGGCGTAGTCAATTTTGGCCCCTGCGAAATAATCGAGCCAATGGATCCGCCCTATATTGGGCGGGCTCGGCCACACCAGCTTCGTCGGATCAAAACCAAACTTTCGCGGTCCCGCTGCATCAGCGGCCGTTGTATCGGCCTTCTTCTTCTTGCTTGCATGAGCGGTCAACGGAAGACTCAGCCCCACCGCAAATAGAACCAGAACAGCAAACCAGATGCGACTGCGAATCGAATTGAAGAGGAAGCGATACATCGTAATCTCCATGCTTGCGTCGTGCCCAGCCTCTGCGTCGCACGCAGCGCCTGGCGTCCTGCGCAGTTCTTATTTCCCGGGCTGAATGGTGTCCTTCATATTGAGCCTGTTCTTATGGCAGGTGTCGCAAAATGCCATGTTGTTCACTTGGTCATTCACCAGCAAATCGGGCTGCGCGGACGCATGCGCCTGATGGCACGATAAGCAGCTGAGAGGTGTCTTCACCTTGCTCTGATTGGTGGGGTCCATGACATCGGAAACGGGGTGATAGTCCACCGGATGCCCCAGCCCATAGCGCAACGGCAAAATTGGAACCTTGTTCTTTACGTAGTAGTCATCAGGCAATCTCACTGTTCCGTTGAATATAGTCAGCAAGTGATCCGCTTCATCCTTCTGCGGAACAGAGTCGGGCCCATGACACTCCAGACACAGCGCATTGCCTTTCGCTCGCAATAGATGATCGTTGTCGCCTCCATGAGGCGTATGGCACGTGGAGCAGCCCTGCGTAAACGCCGGCTGATGATGAACCGACTTCTTGCGCAGATCGTCGATGTCGCTGTGGCATCCCAGGCATATCGTCACAGAGTCGCTCTTCGGCAATCCAGGCTGGCTGCTGGCGTGCGGACTGTGGCAGTCAGTGCAATCGCCCGCCGCCCCCGGATGTGGCACCTTGGCTGAATCGATCTGCTTGGCCTTGTCGTCGTGACACGTAACACACAGTGCCTTCACATCCGCCTGCACCAATACCACTTTCCCGTCCTTCGCAGGCAGGTGGCACGTATCGCAGCCGTTACCTTGAAACGGCACATGCTGAAACTTCGCCATCAACTTCGGCGAATCGGATTGGTGAGGATCGTGGCACTGCACGCAATTTGCCGAGCCGAAAGGCTGGTTGTTATGCGCCTTCGCAAGATCCGCGTCCTTAGGATCGTGGCAATCCACGCACAACGCTGGAGGCGCCTTGGTCAGATGGAAGCGATTCTCCTCCGTTGGCTCTGCGCCGGTCTTGTGCGTCAGGTGGCAGGTGTCGCAACCCATATCGAGTGCGGCATGACGGCTGCCCTTGTCGGATACATGCAGCCCCGTCTTGTGACATTCCAGGCAAAGGTTTTCTTTCTCGTCACCCGACTCAGGCTTGAGCAGTTGATTCTTGTTGTCGCTTGAGTGCGGATCATGGCATGTCAGACAATCGCGCACGGCCGGCGGATGCACCGTTCCTTTGATATCGGCAGCCTTCTTCTCCGCGTGGCAGCTGATGCAAAGCGAAACCGGCGTGGCCGTGATCAGCTTCACGCGCGTCACGTCCTTGTTTACCCGGATCTCGTGGCAGGCCAGGCAGCCCCCTTGCATGGCCGAGTGCACAAACTTGTGCTTCGCCTTGTCGTCGTGGCATTCGAGACATTTCTTTGGGTCGGTATTCTTGTCCAGCGGTACCGGGTGTACCGCCGCGGTCGCTCGCATGGCAAGCAGCATCAACAAACCAACGCAGATCATGCCGCCCAGCCGGGATAAGCGGCAAGCCACTCCAGTACAGTACCGCGCGCGACGAGGGAACAGACTCATAGGATCTCTTTACCAACGCTTCTTGCACGAACGTTGCCGTAGCCATTCCGAAGGCTGCATATTCCTCACTCCGGCCAACTTTCAGCGCATCAGCAAGTTCGCTTGCCTGATTACAAACTGAAGCGACATGTATGACAGTGATCTAAAACACATCATGAGCGTTCTGGCTCACTCCGTTCCGCCAAATCCCCCACCAAGTTGTGACTTCCCCCACTGACGAGCCACCCCGCCCGATGCGTCAAATCCCCGCGTTCCCGCTATCGGTTGCGCGATTTAGCCCAGATCGGCTACCAACTCAGCAACAGGATGCCGACTAAGTCTGTTTCACTGAAATACTTAACCCAACCCATGCTTCTGGCGCATTACTTGCATATACGGAGGGGTATACGGGCTAAGACTCCAGGCACAATTACACCGTTATTCCTGCAGAGCATGGCTTTCTGCATCGAACTCTGCCCAATTTTTACGTAAGATCCAGCCCCTTTTGAGGATCGCTGAGTGCATCAAGTCAGGGTCAATTGGCAGATCAAGGCTATCCTGCCGGTGGTCTTTGTGCTGCTGGCGGGATTGCTTCTGTTCACTATCGCTACCGTATCCCTGGGCGGGCCAGAGCGTCACGCCGTCATCCTGGTTGCCGGAACAGGTGCCATCCTCATCTGCGGCGTATCAATTGGCGTGCTGACCTATTTGGTTCAGCGCCCCATGCTCGAACTGCAGGAGAAGGTCGCATTGATCAGCGCCGGCGATCTTGATGTCTCTGTCACTTTTTCCCGTCGCAACGACGAAATCGGCGACTTGGGCAGAAACTTTAATCACATGATGCAGCAATTACGCGAAAGTCGTAAGGAGATTGAGACCATGCATCGCACACAGATGTCACGCGCAGAGCACCTGGCCACGCTCGGCGAATTGGCAACCGGTTTGGCTCATGAGATTCGAAATCCTCTTGCGGGTATCGCTGGTGTCATTGAGATCATCGGGCGCGATCTTCCCGCGACCAGCCCCGCCCGCGCCATGGTCAAGGACGTTCGCCTGGAAATCAACCAGATCAATCGCATTCTCACCGATCTGCTGGAAACCGCTCGCCCCCATCCTCCCCAGATGATGCGAAGCAATCTCAACACCACCGTCGAACATGCCGTCATGCTGGCCAGACAGCAGGTTCTCAGTCGTCCCATTAGGATCAAACTCGAACAGGCTCCCGACCTTCCCGAAGTCGAGCACGATAGCGACCAGATTCACCAGGTCGTTCTCAATCTCCTCTTGAATGCAGTGCAGGCCATCGACGGCGACGGCGCTGTCACCATCACCATCAGCTCGAAAGACGATTGCGCTATCGTGACGGTGACCGACACAGGCCGCGGCATGTCTGACCAACAAATGTCCCAGATTTTTCGCCCCTTCTACACTACGCGAAGCAACGGCACCGGCCTTGGTCTCTCCCTCGTCCGCCGCATCGTCGAGGAACACCTCGGCCACATCGAAGTCACCAGCACTCCAGGCAAAGGCAGCACCTTCGAAGTCCAGCTTCCGTTTTGCGCGTCTGCCATCCCGGTAGAAGCTGCCTGAAACGAATTCCAAGGTGCAGTTCCAGTGGGGAAAGAGTACGAATTTTTCGCGAGCCCCGAAGTCGCGCTCCACTGTGGGTCTCGAGTTCAAACGAGATTTCCGCAAGCTGTGAAATCGGCTGCACAGCAGACATGCGCGCAATTTCTCGTGACGCACCGCTCCCTTTAGGATCAGACCGGTGAACGCAGTCTGCAAAAGACGCAGAACTCTCTTGGTGATCCAGATCCGGCTGGACGGTCGAAGGAAAGAAGAAGTCTAGGCGGTGAGGCGCTCGAGTTGATCAGGTTTGGAGATAGTGAGGCTCGCGCCTTTAATCACAATCCACTGGTCGCGGCGGAACTGATTCAGCAAGCGCGTGACGGTCTCGCGTGAAGTGCCGGCCATGTTGGCGATCTCCTCGTGCGTGAGAGCCATCGTAAAGCGGATCTCGGGTTTGCCGTTCGAAGCGGCCTTGCCCCAGTCAAGCAGCAGTCGCGCAAGGCGTCCCGCGGCCGAGCCCGAAAGAGCCAGTCGCTTTGCGTCGTGAAAGACGGTGAGATATTCGCCCGACAGCGATTGTGCCGCGTTCATGCTGGCGACACCATGACGTCCCAGGAAATCGATGAACTCCTGCTTGCGAATCGTTTTCACCTGGCAGGGCTCGATCGCTTCGGCAGTTACCTCGTGAGGAACGTTGGCCAGGACTGCGCTCAACCCCATCACGTCGCCCGGACCGGCAATCTTGAGGATCATGGTCTTGCCATCGCGCGAGGTCGACGAAATCTTCACCTGCCCAAAGCAAATGATGAAAACGTTCCGCGCCGCGTCGCCCTCGGTAAACAGTTTTGCGCCCCGCGCATGGCTCATCATGATTCCGATGCTATCGAAATCCTGCAGAGCTTCTGGTGTGAGATTGCAGAACATCCGCAGATGGCGGTGCTCGCAATTAAGGCAATCTTCCGGAGGGTGATGCGAGTGAAGTCCAGCCATACTTATTCCGAGGAATTATTCAGAGTATAACTCAGTTGGTATGAATAAAGATGCGTAGAGTCCACGATTGATTATTTCTTGCTGCCCCTAGATGCGCGAGTTTGATCGGACTTCCGGTTTCGAGGCCACGGTGGGTCTGCGCCGCATTCCCGACAGCCTCGTCGCGCAGCAAAGGCCATATGCCCTTGAAACTTCACGAGCTAGCTCCTCGAGCAGTTGCATCCGGAGGGGCGCATATAGGAGGAACGCGCGATGCAGCGCCTCTTTTGGCAAGCGCATTGCCGTGCCTTTTGTCTGCGCGACAAGCGTAAAGGTGTGACGTAGATCACCTAACATTGCTGCCAATTCGGTGATTTCGCCGGCCCGGACCGTTCCAAGCGTGAGCCGCGCGTCCTGTCGCGACGCCTTGCGCAGCATTTGGCCTGAGATCAAGACATAAAGGCCCTGGCAGATGTCGTTCTGGTGAAAAATCAGGTCCCCCGCTTCAAACTCAATGCATTGTGCCGAAGCATTCAGCATGTTGCCTACCGCAGGCGGACAGGCCAAAAGCTCTGAGATCGGGTGTGCCGCGGCAACGTTCTGTCGCTCGGAGATTGCCACTGGCTGCATAGTGCCGTCCCCTCCTGCCACTTTTCCATACGTAATTCGGCTGCGATTTTTATCGGCTGCGATCATCTTGTCCGCGCCCTCGCGATCCCAGCTGCTTGTTCGGTATACCTGGCTTCACCATCTCGATTCGCGGTGATGCGTTACGCAGCGATCCGCGGTCTGGATGAGTTCATGAAAGTGGTTCACCATCATGTCGCCGAATCTGTGACGCCTGTTCATTCCCGCCCCTCACGCGTCTTCAGAGGGGCATACTGGTACAAGTTTCGGTTTCTCTCGCGATCGACACCACTGCGGGCGGCACGCAAAGCACCGGTACGCGCGACCGGGCCAGCAGAGTGAATGCCGTGCCGTGCAAGCCCGGCGTTTCGCTGGCTCTTTTCACTCCGATGACCAGCACACTTGGTTGGTATTGGCCGATTGCCTCGACGACCGCGTCGGCGGGCTTGCCGTCTTTTACGATGCAACGAAGAGGAAAGCGCCCTGTGCTCTCAATCCCGAATTGCTCCAGTGTTGTGGCAACGGGATTTAGAAACGCAATGGCCTCCTCGGGCCTGCGCGCGTGGACCACAATCAAGGTTCTGTGGAAGGTTGCTGCCAATGAGCAGGCAGTGTCTGAGGCTTCTGTCGTGGCCTCGTTGCGCTCCATCGCCAGCATGATGGGTCCGCCCGGCACGGGACGGAAGGCGCCCGCGTTATAGTCAGCGGCGACGGCGAGCACGGGACACGGAGCCAGCCGCACCAACTGCTCGGCAACGGCTCCCACGACGACCGGGCCGGCGCCCTGCTTCCCTTCCGTTCCGATGACAATGAGTCCAGCTTCGTATTGAACCGCCACGTTGACGAGCATCTGGGCAATTTCGCCCTGCCGAATCTCCGAATGACTATGAATTCCTTCCCGAACCAGATCGGCGGACATTTGGTCCAGAGTGGCGCGTGCCTGCTCTGTGAGATTGCGCAGAACCTTTCCCGGAACCGCGGTGACCGAAGCGTAGTCCAGGGGATCGAGACCGTGGGCAAGCACGATGCGGGCGCCATACGACACGGCAAGTTTGCGTGCATACTCCAGGGCGGCATCCGCACGACCGTCTAAATCAGTTGCGACAATGATGGTCTTCAATCCAGATGCGAAACTCATGAATGCCTCCTTTGCGCCAAGGTTGCGTTGGCGCAGGATGCGCCGGTCGATTCGGGGCCTGATGGTTACTGAGTCTGCTCTTGCATCGCAGGGGCGGCAGTGACCGGATTCACTCCCTCCTGTGACTGTGGTCACAAACGACAGGAAATGTGGGACTTACCCAAACTGCAATCCGTCACAAGACACATGTTGCGGTGGGACTTAAGCGGTATACATGAGAGAGCCCGATGCGGTAGGCTTCTCCCCGTCATGACAAATCTCCGAATTCCCGCCACTCAATCGTTTATCCGCCTGCGAGGGGCGAGTCCCGCGCTTATCCTCTTCGCCTGCCTGCTCTGCTTACTTGGCTCTGCGTCTGCCCAGGCGCCCGTGCCCGATTCACCCGCAATTGAAGCCGATGCCAAGGCCATGCTGGCAAAACTCACCCTCAAGCAGAAGATCAACCTGATTGGCGGTGTGGACGAGATGTTTACCAACGCCATCCCCGCGATCGGTCTTCCCCGCTTGAAGATGTCTGACGCCTCGGTCGGCGTGCGCACATGGGGACCGACGACAGCCTATGCAGGCGGCGCTGCGCTGGCTGCCACATGGGATCGCGACTTTGCCAGGGAGCTGGGCGAAGGCCTCGGGAGAGATGCCCGTGCGCGGGGCGTCAACTTCCTGCTCGGACCGGGAGTGAACATCGCACGATCGCCGGTGAGCGGCCGCAACTTTGAATATCTTTCGGAAGACCCATTCCTGAACAGCGCGCTCGTGGTTCCGTATATTCAGGGCTTGCAGTCGCAGGGCGTGAGCGCCACGGTGAAGCACTATGCGCTGAATAACCAGGAGTACAACCGGCACAACGTGGATGTTGAAGTGGACGAGCGCACGATGCGCGAAATCTACCTGCCCGCATTCGAAGCCGCCGTGACCAAGGGCCACACTACCGCGGTCATGGATTCCTACAACCTGATCAACGGGGTGCACGCGACCCAGAATGAATTCCTCAATCTGAAAGTTCTGAAGGGCGAGTGGGGATTTGAAGGTGTGCTGATGTCGGATTGGGATGCGACCTATGACGGTGTTGCTGCGGCCAACAACGGGCTTGACCTTGAAATGCCTTCGCCGCGCTTTATGAACGAGCAGACATTGCTGGCCGCTGTCAAAAACGGCAGCGTAAAGGAAGCGACGATCGATGACAAGGTGCTGCGAATCTTCCGCGTGGCGCTGCGTTATGGCTGGCTCGATCGACCCCAATTCGATCCCGCCTATTCAACCTATTCAGAGGCCGACCGCCCGACGGCTTTGAAGGGCGCACTGGAGAGCATCACGCTACTGAAGAACGAAGGGCACACGCTGCCTCTCGACGCAGCGAAGGTGAAGACCATCGCCATTATTGGTCCGGACGCATGGCCCGCTGTAACCGGCGGAGGAGGATCCTCGGAGGCCGAATCGTTTGAGCCGGTGAGTATCGTGACCGGGATCGGCAAGCTGGTCGGACCAGGCACACACCTGCTCTATACGCGCGGACTTCCTGAAATGGATGAGGTCTTCCGGCGCACACAGTGGGAAGCCGGACTCACGGAATCCACTTATCCGAGCAAGGACTTTTCTGGTTCTGCGCAAACTGCAACGCCACGCGACATCAACAACTACAAGCAGGAGTGGTGGGGACCAGAAGACAAGACGCCGCGCAGCATTCGCTACAGCGGTTCCTTCCAGGCTGCGAAGGCCGGCAAGTACCTGGTGCTGGCAGCCGCTTCGGGCAGCGATCACTACACCGTAAGCGTTGACAGCAAGCAGGTCATCGAGCAGGAGCAGATCGAAGGACAGCATCCCGAGTCTGCATCAATCGAATTGAGTGCAGGGCAGACGATCCATGTTGTTGCTGACTATTTGCCGGGGTTCGTCGGCAATCGGTTTGGATTGGGAATTGTGAATGAATCCGACATGATCTCGACCGAGGTGAAGCACTTCGCATCGATTGCGGATGTCGTCATACTCGCGGTTGGATTCAGTCCGTCAACGGAAAGCGAAGGCCTGGATCGTACCTTCACTCTGCCGTGGGGACAGGACGCATTGATCGAAGCTTCGGTTGCGGCCAATCCGCACACCGTGGTGACTTTCATCGGCGGCGGTGCTTTCGATACGCGCCGCTGGCTCGATAAAGTGCCGGCCCTGGTCCACGCGTGGTATCCGGGCCAGGAAGGCGGAACAGCCATCGCCGAAGTACTCTTCGGCGAGCACGATCCAGAAGGCAAATTGCCTGTGAGCTTTGACCGCACTTGGGAAGACGATCCGTCGTACCCCTACTACTACCCCATCAAGGGTGCAGACACAAAGTTGCATGTCACCGAGAACAATCACCCTTCGGTTGACTACGACATCCCCCATGTAAAGTATGGCGACAAGCTGATGGTGGGTTACCGTTATTGGACGACGACCGGCAAGCATCCGCTGTTCCCATTTGGATTCGGGCTCAGCTATACGACGTTCAGCTTTTCAAACATGAGTGTCCCGGCGACGGCGGCTTCGGGTTCAACGGTGCCAGTCAGCTTTGACGTCAGGAACACCGGCGGGACAACCGGTGCTGAAGTGGCCGAGCTCTACGTCTCAGATCCTTCCGCGAAAGCAACCCGGCCCGAGCGCGAATTGAAGGGCTTTGAAAAAGTCCAACTCGGCCCGGGAGAAACAAAGCATGTGACGATCTCACTGGATCCGCGTGCTTTCAGTTACTGGGATGAAGCGAAGCACGGCTGGACGATCGATCCAGGCAAGTTTGTAATCCGGGTCGGTGATTCCAGCGAGAACACGCCGCTGCATGCCGATCTAACGGTCAACTAGACACACCGCAAAGAGGAAAGGGCCTGCCGTTGTTCGCGGCAGGCCCTTTTCTGTTTGTTGAATTGAATCTAGTGCTGATCGTGGTCGTCGTCATCGTTAACCGGCTGGGTCAGCCATGGAGTGAACAGGATGTTGAGGCCGCTGGTAGTCGAGCATCCCCATCCGCCGGGTCCCTTGGAGCATCCCCAGTAATTCTCAGTCGCATCGCTGCCGCCCTTGCAACTCGGGTCGTCGAGAGTGCACACGTTGGCCACGCCGACTTTTCCCCCGCGCAGGTCATTCAAATGAATGTTGACCCAGGCGGGTGTGTTGACTGCGACGTCAATGTCCTCGTCGGTGATGATGTTGTGGGAGATGATGGTGCCGTTGATGGGTGTTTCGCCGCCGCCGCTGTTGATGTTGATGCCCACCGTGCCGCCAGTTGCTGTGTCATCCACATCCGCAAGATTCTTGGCAATGTAATTGTCGGTGATCACGTTGCCGTCCATGTCGTCCGCCGGCAAGCCAAATTTGGGCCCCACATGCGAATGCAGTGCGACGCCGCCGATTCCGTTGCCGATGAGTTTGTTGTGACTGATCACGTGCTGGGAGGAGCGGCCCTGCCCAATTCCGTCAGAGAAAATTCCGACTCCCGCACCGCCAACTGTGACCCCGTTATTTTCGACGTCGTTGTCTTCGACCGTGATGTGATAATCACCGTGATGTTTCGACCCGATCGCTCCCACCGGCGGATGCGACGCAAGCACGATCCCGCACTCGCCGGGATTGTCGTTGACAGTATTGTGACTGATCAGAATGTCGTGACTCGGCGCGGTCTCGTCGCTCACCAGGATGCCGTCGTCGTTGAGGGTGATCACGTTGCCGGAAATAGTCGAATTCCAAACGCCTATGAGGTGCAATCCGCCGCCACAATCGCCGGTTTCGTCCGTTTCAAACGCGGGCTGTCCCGAGCATGCTCCAGGCATCCCGGTAAACATAGCGGGTGCCTGCGTGTTGTTGGTGATCTTGCTGTCGCGAAGGACGACATCCGAAGCGCTGACGACAAGAACCCCTTCCCAATTCGCGTTCTTGACCGTGAATCCTGCGATGTTGACGTGGTCGAGACCCGCGTTGTCGAATCCGTCGACAAAGATGCCGTTGGCAAGGCCAGTAGCGTCGATGATGGAATCGCCTGCGCCTGCTCCGATCAACGAGAGCGGCATTCCGATCACGACGTCTTCCTTGTACGTTCCCGGACCAACATTGATCACATCAAAAGCTGCTGCATGAGAAACTGCGGTTGCAATTTTGGAATAGCATCCGTGTGAACCCGCCGGATTCACACACAGGGTTGCGGCGACGGCGTTCCGACACGAACTCGCGATCAGAACCGTAGAGCAGAGAAGCAGAGTGTTGCGAAGACATGCTGGGGACATGCGACCTCCTGGTCAGTTGCTTTCGGACCCCAATTCTCCGCGCGTGTCTAGGCACCGTCAAGCCAAAACTCGGCTAATTCGCGCCGCCGGTGAAGTGACGCGAACAAACACCGAAAGGCTTGCAAGAAATTGTCTGTCGGGGCACCGCCGCAGCCCCAACAATTCGTAAAGAGGATAGACAACCTTGTTTTATTTTCCAGAGGGAGCAAGCGGCGCCGGCAGTCCGGCTTCGCTTGCCGCAGGCAATGTGTGCGTCTCCCACCAGTGCTGGATCACGTTATTCCACGCGTTGCCCCTGCCTACCCACAATTGTGTTGCGCGATCATAGCGGGCCATGTTGTTTGCCAACCAGTACTGCCGGTTGTCGCGCAGCCACGCATCATGGAAAAGCTGACCGAGCTGCGAATAGCCGTCACGTATGTCTTCGAGGCGGCCATTATTCGATCCGATGGTGTAGAGAGCGTCCGATACCTCGTCCCATCCGCTCTTGTCGCCGGAAAGAGACTGCGCTTTCGCATAGAGAACGGCGCAATCCTGTGCAGCTTGAAACTTGTAACCGATGAAGTCGATGCGGCGCGCTCCAAGTTCCATCCCGTCGAGTGCTTCTTGATTGTCGAGCTTTGCCCCGGCCCTGGCCTGCGCAAGCAACGTAATGGCTCGCTCCGCATGGAGGCGAAGCTCGGATGCAACCGGCAGCAGCTTCGCAGCAACCTGCTGCCCTTCCGGCGAAAACGGATCGACCCAGAAATAGGAGTCCTGAGCGTCTTCGAGACCCGCCTTCTTCAACGTCGCGTGCGCGGCCATCAGCTCCTGCTGCGCCTCGCTGATCTTTCCTGTCGGATCATCATGAAATGCCTCGCCGTAGGATGCGGTGAAGGTGGCCTCCGAGCTTTCACCCGGCTGCCACGCAGCCGCAGCGCCAAACAGAACCCCGAACCAGTTCTCGTCGAAGATCCCTTCGCCGTCGTCGTTCCACACCGTGTTCAGCATCCCCGCAGCTCCCAGCTTCTGCCCATCCCGCACGAATGCGCGGATGTTGCCAAGGGCCTCGTTATTATTTGGATAAACGCGATTCCAGTTGTTCACGCCCGTTGCCACCCACGTTTCGAGTCCCGATTTTAAGAATGGTTCCAGGTTCTTCGTGAAGTCCGGCTTCGCATCGTAGTGCCACGACACCGCGATCATGTCCTTTGGCAGCGTGCCCACCAACTCCGGCGAGTTCTCGGCAATGTCGCCCCAGAACAGCAGTCTCTTGTGCAGCGGCGCAAGCTGCTCGTGAATCTGCGAGAGAAAGTTGAGGTACACCGTGCCGAGGCCTTTCTGCGTCACCTCGTCGCGGGTGCGGCCCAGGCCAAGCTGGTCCGTCTCATCCGCGCCGATGTGCGCATAGGGACCCGGAAAAACCTTGGCCAGTTCGCCAAACCATTCGCCAATCTGCGGCAGACTTCCCGGATCGCCCGGAGCCAGCACGGCGCCACGCGGCGTCTCGCCGAGCGATGAGTACTGCTCGAACTTCAGCACGTGATGCAGATGTCCGAACGCCTCCTGTTCGGGAATGATCGTGATGTGATACTTGGCTGCATACTCGACAAGCTCGCGCGCTTCATCGGGAGTGAACGCGCCCCCAGGAAACGCCGCGACCGGCGTGCTTGCATACGCAAACGTGTGCTCGAAGTAGGGCGAAAAGATGTTGTACTTGTAGGCCGCAAGGGTGCGGATTTCGCGCTTCAGGAAGTCGGCGTTCGGCAGCGGCCCACGCGACCAGTCGTCCGAGAGTCCGCGATGCGCCATCGCCGGCCAGTCACGAATCGTGGGAACGAGCAAAACGGCATCTTTGCCCGAGCCGCGAATCAATTGCTTCACGGTTTGTACGCCGTAAAAAATGCCCGCGCCCGTCTCTGCACTTACGGTCAGGCTGCGCCCGTCGGCCGGAGCAATCTTGTACGCCTCTTCCGGTTTTTCGAAGGTTTCCTTCGCATGCTCAGCGGTAACTCTCTCCAAGTGAATCGTTGTTGCAGTTTCTTTGCCGACAACGATGCCACGCTCTTTCAGCGACTCCTCAAGTTCCTTCGCAGCAAATTCGTCTTCGGCATTTCGGTCGGAAACGATCCGCAAACCCGCTGACCCTAAAGTGACCGACTTAACGCCTGTACACTCTCGCACCGCGGGCACCAGCTTCAAATCCGCGCAAGTCGGCGCCGCACCAATCTGTGCAATCGCGCTGGCACCAGCGCACACAAAGAGCAATGAAACCAGAGAAGAAGAATGACGCATCAGGCCCTCGCCGCAAGCGATTTGCAGCAAGGTTATAGCATCGCCACTCAGGATGTATACCAAGGAATCGCCATTTCGGCATCAAATGATCAAACAATCGCCTGTCCGACGCCAAAACGCTCGACAGCAAAAGATCAGACACGCTTGAACTCCAAGTATTTTGCAGGCCGGGCAAGGGGCTGAGGGTGCCCCATCCATTCCGCAGTTTCATCGAGGAATGGGTGGGAAAGCACGGACCAGCGCAGAGCAGAAAGCGAGGGCAAGCGCAGAGCTACACTCAGCGGCTCACGCTTGTTAGCTCGTTCGTCTATCGCAGTGTCTTTAGCGCTGGATACAGTTTCCGCCACTCCACATATCCCGTCTTGTAGGCCGCGAGATCCGCCGGATCCGGTTCGATCCGCTGCGCCACTTCAATTGCCTGCCCGCACGCTGCGTCGAGGCTGGCCCAATGACCCGTTCCCACGCCGGCCATGAGCGCGCAACCAAACGCTCCGCCCTCTTCAGCGGTGAGCACTTCGACCGCTTGACCGTAAACGCCGGCCTGAATTTTGCGCCAGAGCGGGCCGCGCGCGCCGCCGCCGCCAAGGCGCACCACACTCACCGGAATTCCCAACTCCGCAAAGAGCGTGAATGTGTCCTCAAGGGAATAGGCAACACCTTCGAGCACCGCGCGGGTGAAATGCGCCGCCGTGTGCACTGTGGAGATGCCGGCGAATGCTGCGCGCACCTGCGGATCGAGGTGTGGAGTCCGCTCGCCCAGCAGATACGGCGCCCACATCAGGCCTTCGCTTCCCGCCGGAACGTTCTCCGCTGCCGCTGTCATCCCGTCATAATTCTGACCGGCAAAGAACGTCTGCTTCAGCCAGTTCAGGCTCAGCCCCGCCGATTGCGTCACCCCCATCACGTGCCACACACCCGGCACCGCGTGGCAGAACGTGTGCATGCGTCCCTTAGGATCCTTTGTGGGCTGCGCCGTCGCCGCAAACACCACGCCGGATGTTCCGATCGTCGCCGAAACAGACCCGGGCTGCAGAATGCCCATGCCCACCGCGCCCGCACCCTGGTCGCCTGCACCGGCAACAACCGGCGTACCCGCTCTCAAGCCTGTCAATCCCGCCGCTGTTTCGCTAATGCGTGCGCAGACTTCCGGCGACTCAAACACCCTCGGCAGCCAGCTTTCAGGAATGCCCGCAGCCTCCGCCACTTCTTTCGACCAGCGGCGATGCGTCACATCCAGCAGCAATGTTCCGCTAGCCTCCTGCACGTCAATCGCAAATTCGCCAGTGAGCCTGTAGCGCACGTAGTCCTTCGGGCATAGGATGTGCCGAATCTTCGCGAAGATCTCCGGCTCGTGCGTCTTAACCCATAGAAGCTTGGTCAGCGTGAAATTTGGAAGCGCGGGATTACACGTGAGCTCAATCAGCTTTTCGTAGCCGATCTTCTCGGTAAGCCAGTCGCACTCGGGTTGCGTGCGCGTGTCGCACCATATCAGCGCCGGCCTCAGCACCGCGCCATTTTCGTCGAGCATCACCGCGCCGTGCATCTGGCCGGTCAGGCCAATTCCGGCAATCGGCTCATGTGGCTGCGGAGCGGCAGCCAGCGCCAACTTGATTGCTTCCTGCGCAGCACGCCACCAGTCCTCAGGATCCTGTTCGGCCCAGCCGGGATGCGGTGTGCGGAAGGGAGCGTGCTCGCTCGAAGCTCCGCTGATCAGCTTGCCATTCGCATCAACAACAACCGCCCGCGTACCGCCCGTACCTACATCCATTCCCAGGAACCACATTGCCTTGCTCTCCTCGCGTAAATCGGTTTTCTCTGCGCACGCAGCATACCAGCTTTAGTCAGGGCCGGAAAGCTCTCTGGCCAGACAAGAACAGCCATAACCGATGGAGAGGTGGTCTCTGGCAAGGTGAGGGTTGTCATCCAATGATCTCTGGCCATGTAGTGCTGTCATCTTGAGCGGAACACAGCGCAGTCGAAAGATCTCCGGGTGCCTTTGTCAGTGCCACCCTGAACATTCGCGTGGGAAAAACGTTGCTTCCGAATCGCCCACAATACGGACGTTATGACAATTTAGTCTGGATTCGGGGCAGCGCGACCGAATCTATTGCTGAAATGTCGCAAGATCGTGGCTTTTGTTACGCTGGGTTCGCTTGGCGACCTGCATCCCTGTCTGGCGTTAGGGGAAGAACTCAAACGGCGCGGGTATGACGTAAGGATCATTACGACGGAGTTCTATCGAAAAAGGGTAGAACGCCTCGGGCTCAATTTTCGTGCGATGCGGCCTGATTGGGACCCGACGTCTGCCGCACTCATCGCGCAATGTGACAACTTGAAGAGAGGCCCAGAGATCCTGTTCCGCAGAGTAATTCTGCCTCACCTGCGGCATACCTACGACGATCTCTCGCTTGCAATCGAAGGCGCGGATCTGATGGTCGCGGGAGAATTGGTCTACGCAGCACCGCTCGTCGCGGAGAGGCATCGCATTCATTGGGCATCTTTGATCCTCTCACCGTGTTCGTTCTTCTCAGAATGCGATCCGCCTCTCATGGTGAATGCTCCTTGGATGCTAGCCGTCAGAAGAGCTGGCGTGTTACCCTATCGCGCGCTGTTCAATCTTGCTCGCTTTGGCACAAGCCACTGGTGGAATCCAGTACGCGATCTACGCGCATCGGAGGGCTTGAGGCCCTCCTGCGATCCAATCTTCAAGGACAAGTTTTCTCCTGATCTCGTGCTGGCACTTTTCTCAACGTGGCTAGCAAAGTCACAACCGGATTGGCCAAAACAGACTGTACAACCAGGCTTCGTCTTTCATGACGGTGCAGGGAACGACGATGTTGATCACCCTGATTTGAAACGACTCTTCGATTCAAACGTACCGCCTCTGGTGTTTACGCTTGGGTCTACGGCTGTTGGTTATCCCGGCAGTTTCTATCGAACAAGCATCGAAGTGACTCGACGTTTGGGAGCGTCTGCAGTTCTCATTGGCGCCACTCAAGAGAGCGAGTGGATTGAGCCGAAAATTCTGTCCTTGCCCTACGTTCCTTATTCACGGATTTTTCCTCGGGCTTCAGTGATTGTTCACCAAGGCGGCTCCGGTACTACCGCCCAAGCCCTCAGGTCTGGGCGTCCTATGCTTTTTGTCCCGTGGGGCTGGGACCAGCCGGACAATGCAATGCGAGCTGAGCGTCGCGGATCGGCGTTGTCGATTCGAAAGGATCAGTATTCGATCAACAAGGCAACCATCGCGATTGATCGGCTGAGAACCCAAGAAGCATTCTCGAAGAGCGCATCTACAGCCGCTGCACATGTGCGCCAGGAATCGGGCCTCACAGGGGCAGCGGATTCCATCGAGAGACTTGTTAGCTGATGTGTTTCGGCCCGCGTGACCGCCAAACACCTCGGGATTTACAGCAATCGGGTTCTCGTTTCCGCCACCCTCTTCGCCCCATTCCGCGCCCAACTCATCCTCATGTAAACTCGTCTCACTCGCAACGCCCGACTTCTCCGCCGCAAGCAGACCTTCTCGTTCACTGCCAGCCGGTTCCTCTCACGGGCGAATCGAGAACCTCCGAACGAAAGAGACACGATGACTACGTCTGCACCCTCACCCGATGACATTCTGCAAACCGGCATGGCCTTCTGGGCCTCGAAAACACTTCTCAGCGCTGTCGAAATGGAAGTGTTCACGGAACTCGCGAAAGGTCCTGAGAGCCTGGAATCCGTGACTGGCCGCCTTGGACTGCATCCCCGCTCGTCGCGCGACTTCCTGGATGCATTGGTCGCGTTAGGCTTCCTCGAGCGCCAGAACGGCAACTACGCAAACACTCCTTCAAGCGACCTTTTTCTCGACAAGCACAAGCCCTCCTATATCGGCGGCATCCTCGAGATGGCCAACAAGCGTCTCTTTCATCACTGGGGACACCTGACCACAGCCCTGCGCACCGGTCAAAACCAAAACGAAGCCACGGGCGATCATGAAACATTTGCGGCTCTCTACGCCGATCCCACCCGGCTCAAGGGATTTCTGCGCGCTATGACCGGCATAAGCCGCGGCGCCAATATGACCATCGCTGCGAAGTTTCCCTGGGCAAATTACAAAACGGCGGCAGATTGCGGCACGGCGCAGGGCGATCTCATCGTACAGGTGGCCCTCAAGAATCCGCATCTCGCATGCACTGGATTCGACTTGCCCGAAGTCGCGCCCATCTTCGAAGAATATGTCGAACAGAACGGCCTCTCTTCACGCGTGAAGTTCAAGGCCGGAAGCTTCTTCACTGATCCGCTGCCCCAGGTTGACGTCATCATGATGGGGCACGTCCTGCACGACTGGAACCTCGAAGAGAAGAAGATGCTCATCCGCAAGGCATACGAGGCTCTCCCACCGGGTGGCGCCTACATCGTCTACGAAGCCCTTATCGACGACGACCGTTCCAAGAATGCCTTCGGCCTGCTGGCAAGCCTGAACATGCTGATCGAAACCCCCGGTGGCTTTGACTACACCGGAGCCGACTGCGTGGGCTGGATGAAAGAAGCCGGATTCCGCGAAACGCGCGTCGAACACCTCGTCGGGCCTGACTCCATGGTCGTTGGCGTCAAGTAAGCCGGTTCAGGTGGGATGATCCGACTCATCCCGCCTATCCGCCGTTTCACCACAATTTGCAATCCTCGCGAACTTTTCTCCCTTCCTTCCCGTACCGTTGTTTACAGTCGCAGACTTGTCGCGACTGGGTGCTGAATTCGGCACATCCCCATTAGTCAGGTCGCTCGTGATGGCATTCTTCGCAGATCAACTCAAGCAGGTTGTCCGGCGGCTCGCCCGCGCTCCCCTCTTCACTACGATCACACTGATTACGCTGGCAGTTGGCATTGGGGCGAACACTGTGGTCTTCAGCGTGGTCGAAGGCGTGCTCTTGAAGCCGCTCGCCTACCCGCAATCAGATCGGCTCGTCGGCATCTGGCACTCCGCTCCTGCAATCGGTTTCCAGGACGACCTGAACATGGCGCCCTACCTTTACTTCATTGATCGAGAGCAAAACGCCACTTTCGAAGACGTCGGCATGTATAACGGAGACTCGCTTTCCGTCACCGGCGCCGGAGAACCAGAGCACGTATCGGGAATGGATGTCACGGACGGAACCCTGCCGCTGCTCGGCGTAAATCCCGTTCTCGGACGTCTCTTCACGCGCCGCGATGATCGAGCCGACGCCCCGAAGACCATCATCCTTTCTTACAACTATTGGCAGAAGAAATTTGGCGGCAGCAATTCTGTAATCGGGCGCAGCCTGAATATCGATGGCACTAACCGGGAGATCATTGGCGTGCTGCCACGCAATTTCCAGTTTCTCGACAACTACGATGCGGCGCTGTTTTTGCCGATGCAGTTGGACCGCAGCAAGGTCAAGCTCGGCAACTTCAGTTATCGAGGGATTGCCCGGCTGAAACCCGGCGTGACCTTGAAACAGGCTACTGCCGATATGGATCGCCTGCTGCCGATTGCAACCCACAGTTTCCCGCCGCCTGATGGTTTCAGTGCCGCGATGTTTGAAAAAGTCAAAATCAGCGCAAATCTGCACACTCTAAAAAGAGATGTCGTCGGCGACGTAGGAAATGTGCTTTGGGTGTTGATGGGTTCGATTGTCGTGGTGCTCCTGGTTGCATGCGCCAACGTCGCCAACCTTCTCCTGGTACGGGTTGAAGGCCGCCGGCAGGAATTGGCGATCCGGTCTGCCTTGGGCGCGGGCCGCTCCAACATCACCTTGGGGCTGCTGTTCGAGAGCGCCGTTCTTGGGATCACCGGCGCCGTAATCGGCGTGGCACTGGCCTTTGCCGCACTTCGCGTGTTGGTAGCGGCTGCTCCCACCGGACTGCCGCGGCTGCACGAGATCGGCATCAATTTTCCCGTGTTGCTTTTCGCTGCCGGAACAGCGCTCTTCGTCAGCGTTGTGATCGGCCTTATTCCCGTAATCAAATACTCCGGAGTGCAAATCAATACCGGTTTGCGCGAAGGCGGACGTGCGTTGAGCCAGAGCCGCGAACGCCATCGTGCGCGCAAGGTTCTGGTGGTTGTCCAGGTTGCTCTCGCGCTCGTCCTGCTGATTTGCTCAGGCCTGATGATCCGCACGTTCAAAGCGCTGGCCAACGTTTCTCCGGGATTCGCCGATCCCGCAACCCTGCTGAAGTTCCGTGTCTACATTCCTGAATCTACGGTGCCTGAAAAACAGAACGAAAACGTGGTTCGCATGGAGCAGGCGATCGCAGACAAGCTCGCCGCCATTCCCAACGTTTCTTCGGTTGCCTACTCCTCCCACATTCCAATGGACGGGAACGATTCGAACGATGTGCTCTTCGCACAGGACCGCACATACCGCGATAACGAGATCCCCCCCATCCGGCGCTTCATCAACGTGTCCCCGGGATTCTTCTCCACGATGGGCACTCCGCTGATCGCGGGCAGAGACCTCACCTGGGCCGAGACCTACCAGAAACGCCCGGTCGCCCTGGTGTCGGAAAATCTGGCGCGCGAGTACTGGGGCGAACCCGCCAACGCGCTGGGCAAGCACATTCGTGTCGGCAATACCGACGACTGGCGCGAAATCATCGGCGTCGCGAAGGACGTCTATCAAGATGGCGTGAGCCAGAAAGCGCCTACAACTGTGTATTGGCCCGTGTTCCTGGCCAAATTTGAAGGGCAGCCCGAGGATGTGCGGCGCGGAGTGTCGTTTGTGATTCGATCGCCACGGGCTGGCTCTTCTGCGTTCATGAGCCAGGTGCAACAAGCAGTATGGTCCGTCAACGGCGATTTGCCGCTGGCTGATCCCGCAACGGTTGGCGAACTCTACACCAAATCGATGGCCCGCACCTCGTTCACGCTCATCATGCTCTGCGTCGCGGGCGGCATGGCACTCCTGCTCGGTATCGTCGGAATCTATGGAGTCATCTCCTACGCCGTTTCACAGCGCACGCGCGAGATTGGCATCCGCATGGCTCTCGGCGCTCAGCGCGACGCGTTGACAAGCATGTTTGTCCGGCAGGGTCTGTTGCTGGCTGCCATCGGCGCGGTCTTCGGAATCGGCGCAGCTTTTGCCACCATGCGCTTCATGGCTTCAATCCTTTTCAAGGTCAGCCCTCTGGATCCCCTCACATATTCACTCGCCACAGTAGTTGTGATTGCGATTGCGTGGATCGCCTGCTACCTGCCTTCGCGCCGCGCCGCCCAGGTGAACCCCGTGAGCGCATTACGGGCTGAATAGGTTGAGGTACCGCATTAGGAGACAGTCGCCCGTAGTGTGACCTTCCGCACATGTCATTTTCCCCGGCCGGGTAAGAATGTATTCGTCAGGCCAGACGAATAATTCCCGCTCCGGCCGTGGAGAATGAACATCATGAGCGATCTCGCCCCTCTCGCCGAAGCGGTTGTCATCGACCCGCTGGTCGGCCATCCCGCTGACTATCACGTCTTTCATAAGTTTTTGGATCGCTGTAAGTCGCTGCCAGCCATCACTACCGCGGTCTGCTGGCCCCTCTCGGATGTAGCGCTGCGCGGCGCCGTCGAAGCTGCTCTCGAAGGCCTCATCAAGCCCACGCTGATCGGCGATGAAGCCGAAATGCGTGCCCTTGCCGCAAAAATCGGCGTCGACATTTCGCCATACCCAATTCTCGATGCAGACAGCGAAATCAAGGCCGCCGAGATGAGCGTAAGCATGTGCCGCAGCGGCGGTGCCCAGGCCATGATGAAGGGCAGCCTGCATACTGACGAGTTGATGAAGGTGGCCATGCAGCGCGACACCGGCCTCCGCACCTCGCGCCGCATCACCCACGTGTTCGTGATGGATACCCCTGCCTACGCGCGCACCTTACTCATCTCGGATGCCGCCATCAACATCAAGCCAGAATTCGAAGACAAGATTCACATCGTGCAGAATGCCATCGACCTGGCCCATGCGCTCGGCATTCCAGAGCCCAAAGTTGCGCTGCTCTCTGCCGTCGAGACAGTGAACCCGAAGATTCCTTCGACGATGGAGGCTGCCGCACTTTGCAAGATGGCCGATCGCGGCCAGATCACCGGCGGCATTCTCGATGGACCGCTGGCGTTCGATACCGCCGTCAGCGCTCACGCCGCAGAGATCAAGCACCTCCAGTCACCAGTTACAGGACAGGCTGACATTCTCATCGTTCCCGATCTCGAGAGCGGCAACATGCTTGCCAAGCAGCTTGAATATCTTGGCGGCGCGCAACTCGCCGGAATCGTGCTCGGCGCGCGCGTCCCCGTCATCCTCACCAGCCGCGCGGATTCGGCGGAGACGCGCCTCACCAGTTGCGCCGTTGCCTGCCTCCTGCACTACGCAAATCATCCGGCTGAGATCGCATAACCTCTCACCCATTCGCAGTAAATGAAGGGCGCCATGTCCAAACGGAACGGGCGCCCTTCTTGCGTTCCTTCAAACTATCGCCGTATGTGGATGCGTCAAAACCATTGCTCTGGCGCCTTCATCGTGGAGCGCAGCGGAAGAACTTGTCTCAAGATTCATCTATCAGCACGAAACGAGGGTGCCCCATCCAAGCGCAGCTTGGGTGGGAAAGCACGTCGATCGACTCTCCTGTTTTTCATGATCCTGGATGTCGCTGAGCGACATGTATGACTGCGGTTGACTTTCGTCACTCCGTATCAAGAATCGCTAGTATTCGATTCTGGATGAGTGATTTCGCCTGTTGGGAACAGTTGTGCCAAGGGTCACTTCCCGACAGGGCCTGTTCGGCCAAGCGACGAGAAGCCCGAATCAGGGGCCTCCCGCCACCCTTAGCTGCATAGCGATCGTCAAAACTTCAACTTCTTATTTCGCCTGCGCTAGCTCCGCAACAACTGCGGCAACCTTCTCGAGTATCTGGTTCCAGCCCTCCATTTGACCGCTATTTCTCGCGCTCTCCATGGGTTCATTTCCAATGAAGGTGAGTTTCGTCTGGCCGTTTCCGAGATCCTCAAAGATGGTCACATCGTACGCACCGTCGATGGCCTCGTGTTCTATTCCTAATTCCTCAGGCTCAATCTTGTTTCCCTCTGAGTCGGAGAAGTACATGAGGGAAACGATCTTCTCTTGCGGAATGATCTCGTGGTATTCAACCGCATTCCAGAACTCCTGTCCATCGGGCGCCGTCATGCAGAACAGGGATTTTCCGCCCACGCGAAAATCCATCTGGCAAACGGGCGCGCTGAAGCCTTTCGGTCCCCACCACTGCATCACGTACTTCGGGTCTGTCCACGCCTTCCAAACCAATTCGCGTGGGGCATCAAAAACTCTTGTGACAACCATTCGCTCGATCTCGTTAACCGTGTTTTTTGTCATCTCTGACCTCCGCTTTTTTCATTTGATTCACCACCACTTCCAGCTTGTCGAAACTCTCTTCCCAGAATCGGCGATAGCTAATCGCCCAGTCGCTGACTGCCTTTATTGCATCTGGCCTAAGCGTGCACACACTCTCTCGCCCACGCTTCGTCTTGATCACAATCCGCGCCCGAACCAGGTAGGCAATATGTTTTGAGATCATCTGCTGCGAAACCGCAAACGGTTCCGTCAGTCCATGCACAGAGGCCGGCCCATGGGAGAGCCGTTCGATCATTGCTCGCCGCGTCGGATCAGACAAAGCCGCAAATGTTGTACCCAACCTATCCACAACCATATGGTAGTGGATTGTCTGTCAATGTCAAGTTTGAATTTCGCGATCCCTGATTTCTGTCCCCTGATCTCTGAGCCCTGTCACGTGCGCTACTTCATAAACGCCGGGAGCCGCGTATCGCAGCTTGGGTGCATGGTTTTAAAGATAGGCTTCCTCAAACAATTGGTCTTAAACCCCCACGATTACAGCCCGCACCACAACCTGCACTGGCGCGCGAGCCGTCCAGGGTTGATGCGCTAGTGTCTGGGTCCAGAGGAATGCGGATTGCCTGTTCTCGATCTACCATCTGCTTGTTGAGCAAGTGACTGTTGCCTGCTGACTCGCTGCGACAATGCGACGACTGATGATTCGCCGAATCGCTCATCGAGGGAAAGATTTGGAACGATAAGTCAGCATGGCGACTGGAATCCGAGAGCTTCCCGTTCCGAAGATTCGCGTCGCAATGAGCGTGTAAGAAGACTCAACTCGTCTCCTGTTGCTTGCGAACAACCGATAGCGCTCTATTACGGTCGTTGCTCACCACCTGTGCCGATCGTCTCTTCTTCGTCGAGTGAACCTCGGCGAGAGAGCCTTTTTGCGGAGGCCACGGATCCAGGTGGTTCACGGAATGGTTCCACAGCAATGCGCTCGTAACAGACTTCCAGCACCGTCAGGCATTCTGTCCCGCCCGGCGCATGGAGAACTACGCTGTCACCGGCTTCCGACTTCATCAACGCGCGCCCCAGAGGTGACACCCAACTGATGTGGTTCCGGTTGAGATCGACTTCGTCTGTGCCTACGATGCTTACCACTCGCTCCGCTCCCGCGGCATTGGCATAGCGCACAGTTGCCCCGAAGAATGCCTTCGCCTCCGCCTGCCGGGATCTGGGAGCTTCCGGGTCCACCACTTCCGCGGCTTCGATTCGCTTGGTGAGAAAGCGAATTCGCCCATCGATCTGCCGCAGCCGCCGCTTGCCATACTGATAGTCGGCGTTTTCACTGCGGTCGCCGTTGCTGGCAGCCCACGCCACCATCTCCGCCACGGCCGGGCGGTCCCTCATGAGCAGAAACCGGTGCTCATCTTTGAGGCGCTGAAGTCCGCTCGGCGTTATGTAGTTTTTGACTTGCGTCGCAGGCTCGTCCGCTTGTGGTTTTCTTGTAAACCCTTTCCGCATTTCGTTGTCCTTCCAGCGCGAATCCAGTGGGCGCCCGATGAATGCGCGGATGAACGCAGATGGAAAACAGCGTATGTCACCACGTTCATGGGAATGTATCTGCGGCCCTGACCTATTTTTTCACGTCTTTTCGGCCCCTTGGCGATCCTATCGGTCATCTTGGACAAGTGCCGGCCAAGGCATCGAGGCCGGCGCGATGACAACTCGGCTCGTCAATCTCAAGAGTTCTCGACAGTCCGCCAAATTGCTGATTCCGCTCGGAGAATTCCCCACGCCAATTTGCGTTTAATTACTTGCAAATCACTACCCTTAAATCAAAGAAACAGTGAAACAGCTCACTCCGAACGCAGCCGGCCCTTAAGTCCTTCTGCAAGACGACTCTGCGGCTAAGCTCAATTGATAGAATACTGTGCAGCCAAACCATGATCATAAGTCGCTCATTCCAAGCTACTTCTCTACAGAGTATGGGTGGGGGTGGCTGAGCAACCAAATGGTTGCATATTGATTCTGAGAGGCCTCAGAAGGTCGGCATTCTTTGAGATCGATAAATGTTTCGTGAAAGAAGCCAGAGGTTGGAAGCTGGCGGCTGGGAGCTGCCGTTCAATCCATTGACAGGCTCAACTGATGCCGCACATCGGCGCCGCGAATCCAGAAGATGACATCCGTCGCGATGTTGGCGGCGTGGTCTGCGATGCGCTCAAGGCTTCTCGAAACCATCATCCCGTTCATTGCCTGCTGCGTGGCGCGCGGCTGCTCCTGAATCATCTTCAGCAAATCGGCCTGGGCACGGCGGTTCATGCGGTCGATCTCGTCGTCCATTTCGCGCACAGCATCTGCAAGGCGTGCATCGCCTTCCAGTAGCGACAGTATCGCCGTGCGGATCATGCGTCCTGCAACTTCGCCCATTGCCGCGAAGTCTACCGGCAACTCAACCGGCTCGGTCTTCATAATGTCGCGTGTTCGGCGTGCGATTCCCATCGACTGATCGCCGATGCGCTCGAGGTCGCCGTTGATCTTGATCACCGCCAAGATGAATCTCAGGTCAATTGCCATGGGCTGCTCTTTAGCGAGCAGCTCATAGGCCATCTCGTCCAATTCGCGCTGTGCGGAGTTGATCGCGGTCTCATTCTGCTTGACGTAGTGGCAGAGATTCTGGTCCCTGAGGAGGTAGGCATCGACCGCAGACTCGACCGCCTGCTGCGCAAGAGCAGCCATGGCAAGGAGTTTGTCCTTGAGTTCGGCGAGCTGAATCTGAAAATGAATACGCGGCACGGCCCGTTTTTCTCCTAACGACTATTGTGCATCAGGCAATGTTACGGAGAGACGAATTTCCTCCAACGCATCACATTTGACACGGCTTGCACGTCACCGTCGTCAATACAGGATGGCACTGCCATCCTGCCCAGTGTTCTAGGCTATCAGAATGAGTTGGAAATCCAAGTCCATGTTCAGCTTCGACCCGGCTGCGCATTCGCAGCGGCAGATATACAAATTGATGACCGGCATCATCGTACCCCGCCCCATCGCGCTGGTCTCCACCGTCGATGGCGCAGGCAACGCCAACCTTGCGCCTTTCAGCTTTTTCGCCGGGGTTGGATCGGCGCCGCCGACAGTGCTCTTCTGTCCCGCCTTGCGTCCCGCCGGAACGAGTCACGCCGAACGGCGCAAAGACACTCTGCGCAACGTGGAAGAGACCCGCGAATTCGTGATCAACATCGTCAATGAGGCGATCGCCGAGCAAACCAATATGACGGCGGCGGAAGTTGATCCAGAGGTGAACGAATTCAGTTTGTCAGGACTGACGCCACTGGCAAGCGAAGTGGTAAAGGCGCCGCGTGTAGCCGAGTCGCCGGCACAGATGGAGTGCAGGCTGACGCAGGTAATTTACACGGGCGACCAGCCTGCCAGCGGGGTCGTTGTGCTCGGCGAGGTTGTGCGTTTCCACGTGCGTGAGGATCTGGTCGAAGACTTCCGTGTGGATCCCGCACGCTTGGATGCGGTGGGCCGTATGGCCGGCAACACCTGGGTGCGTACGCAGGATCGCATCGAGTTGATAAGGCCAAAGTAGTCCGTCCCATGCGGACGACAGTGAGGCTATACTGATCGACGAGATCGCCGGGCCTGAGTTGAGAATTACGAATGAGGCACATGGGATGCACCTGTCCGAACCGATATCGCCGAACGCAAACGCCGACCACCAGGTCGGCCTCATGTTGCGCATTCTCCTGTTTCTCGTTCTGTTTCTCGTTGCACCTTTCCTCGCTGGCTGTCGCCATAGCGATCCACCGGAACCCGCAGCAGCCCCGGGTGCCGCGGCGAATGTTCCGTTCACGCTTTCCAGCAGCAGCCTGCAGAACGGCACGATCCCCAAAGATCTGACTTGCGATGGCAGCGACCAGTCTCCGTCACTCGCGTGGTCCACTCCCCCGGCAGAAACAAAGAGCCTCGTCCTGACCGAGACAGACCCGGATGCGCCAGGAGGCACCTTCACCCACTGGGTGCTATACAACCTGCCCCCAAATACAAGCGGCCTTCCGGCCAACGTTCCAAAGCAGGAGCAGCTCTCCGACGGCTCCAAACAGGGACGCAACGACTTCGGCAAAATCGGCTATGGAGGCTCTTGCCCGCCTAAAGGCTCAACGCATCGCTACTTCTTCGATCTCTTCGCGCTCGATACAAATCTGAATTTACCGTCCGGCGCCACGCGTGCTCAGGTTGAAGATGCGATGAACACCCACGTTCTTGCTCGCGGCAAGCTTATGGCACGCTATAGCCGCTGAACGCTAGTCCGCCGCCATATCCTTGCCTTTCACTTCGTGTCCCAGCGACGCCAGCACCGCCAGCGAGAGCGCCACGATCACAACCGTGATCGCCAGGACATTGGAATAGCTTCCAAACTTCTCCGCCGCCAGAGCCTGCGCTTTGGCATTCCACGACGTGACAAGTCCGCCCAATTGATATGCCAGGCCCGGTGCTGTCGCGCGGACGGGTGCCGGTGTAAGTTCGGCGAGATATGCAGGCACCACTCCCCACGCACCTTGCACCATAAACTGCATCACCACTGCCCCGATCGCCAGCGTCGTCGCCGAATGCCCATAGGCCCACGCCGGTATCGCCAGCAGTGATAGCAGCGCCGCCGCAATAATCGCGCGCTTTCGCCCCCACTTTTCAGAGAGCGTGCCGAAGTAGATGCCTCCGGCGATCTGCGCGAATCCGTAGATCACTCCAATCGTCCCGACCACCTGAGGCGTCAGTCCGATTTGCACTTCGAGAAACGTCGGATAAACGTCCTGTGTCCCGTGTGAGAACGACATGAAAGCCGTCATCAACACGACGAGAAAAAGAAACGTGGGCAAGAATGTCTTAAGGGACGCGAGCGTCTTTGCATAGGAATGGCGTTCCGGATTCGCACGTCGCTTTCGATCGGACGCGAGCCATACTGGCGACTCTTCAACCCGCGCCTGCACATAGAAAACAAGCAGAGCTGGACTCGCCCCGAGCATAAACAGACCGCGCCACCCGATGGCCGGAAGAATCGTCATTCCATGCCAGTGCGTCCCGGCGAACAAAAGCGCAAATGCGCCCGACGCCAGAATCGATCCAAACGCGTAACCCTCCTGCAGAATTCCGGAGAAGCCGCCGCGACCTTGAGTCGGCAACGTTTCGAAGGCAAGCGCGGCACCCACACCCCATTCGCCGCCCATGGCGATGCCGAACAGCGCCCGCAACACCATTAATACCCCAAGCGAAGGCGCGAACGCGCATGCCAGTTCGATCACGGAGAAGCTGAGGATATTGAACATCAGCACCGGTCGCCGACCATAGCGATCGGCGAGCATGCCGAACAACAGCGCGCCAACAGGCCGAAACGCCTGCGTAAGAAAGACCGCGCCGAGCAAGTCGGACGGCCTGGCTCTGAAGTCGACAGAGATCGCTTTGACACAAAAGATCAGCAGAAAAAAGTCAAGGCTATCCAGCGTCCAGCCGAGGAAGGAAGCAACAAAAGTGTGGCGCTGCGAGGAACTCAAGCGCTGGAAGTCGCGGATAAAGGACATTAGCGGGAGGATACAACAATGATCGGATCAGGTCCGTTCCATGCCCGAGAGTCGTCAATAATACCCGGCGAAAATGACGTTCTCGCGACTTCGGCAGTTCGTAGTTTTGTTATGAGATTTTGAGCCCCGGCAAATCATTCTTGGCCGTGTTTCAGCACTTGCTTCAAAAACTCATCCAGAGACTCCTGGTTCGCAACTTTCTTTGGCTCCCGAGTGCTCTTCGCGTCTTTGGATCCAACCGGGACGAATGTGAAACCCACACCGTCCGGGCCCCAACGGATGACCTTCGTATACACGGCAATTGAGTTTCCAGATTTCTCGGCGTTAGTTCCTGTTTTCTGCAGCGTCATCAGGATCAGAGTGCCCGGGTATGGCCGTTCGTCGGTGAGCAGAAAGAATCCACTCGGGCTGATGTTGCCGACGTGATACGCCTGCGGTGTCCCGCCGCTCCAGTGATAGGCAATGAGACCGGGCAAAGGAGTACGGTTGGTGCGGGGATCGCTGTTTGATTTAGGAAAGAGCCATCGCCAAATCCGCACAGCCGGTGACTTCTTTCCTCGCCTTGCAGACTCAGTTTCCTTCACTGCCGGTTGTCCCAATGGCGCTGGCGGTGGCATACGATGAGGACCTGAAGTTGAAGGAAGAAGGCTGTCGCCGGCGGGGCGACTATCTCCCGTAAGGTTCAGTTTCTGGTCTCTCGGATCTTGACCGGGGCTGTCCGAGACGGAGTCAAGCATGCCCTCCAACTCCTCAGAGCCGCAGATCGCCAGTTGATCTCCAGCGTGGATTTGCGATGCGAAGAGAGTATGCGCGGGCAGAAGCAGCGCACTCGCCGGGGCATCCTCCAGGATCGCAAATTCTGGATTGGGATAACTATCCAGCTCATGCGTGACTCGAAATGCTTCGTCGAGATAGACCAGATCGAAAAAATTCGCTCCCTGAATAGCCGGAATACCACGGTACGGCTTCAACCAGAGACCGGTCTCGTTTCCCCGCAAAAGGTAATCGTAGAGCCTTTTGAGTGGCTCGGCAGTAGTGTCAAAAATTGACACTTCTAAGCTGAGAAAACCCTCCCCTGACCTGTTGTACACACGAAAGCTCGCGGGGCGATGGGGCCCCGCGCCAGTAGCACTTCCGGGTGCTTGCGCTTGCGATGCCGGATCTGACTCTGATTCAGTTCGATTCATATAATCACCAGGTTCGCCCAAGTCAAATCGAGCATGAGCCCAAACTAACCGTAAGAAGTTACTTGGGGTATGTCAATACAGGAGTCACGAATCGGCCGGTACTTTCGATTCTGGTTACGCTTACCGCAATTGAGAGCGTCTAATCGTGTTACCGTTGGAAAACAAAATGTGCTTCGGCTACTCGATTCTAATCGTATAAAGTTCTGTTTATCAGATACGTCCGCTTTGTCACCCATGCGAATGCAACGTATGTTACCAAAGGACTGTCCCTCCGGACTTTCGAGCTATACTGCGGAGTCTGTCGTATGGGTAGAATCCCACCAGTCACCTGTCTCCCACGACGACGTGAAGACGGGGTCCCCGGGCTTAGAAATACCGAATTCGAGGTCTTGAAAGTATGACCAATTCCAACTGTGGGAGCAGAAAGTCACTGCTCGGCGATAACTTTCCGTCTTTCAGGTGGTTATCACGTCAAAAACGGCGTCGGACCGGATCGCTGTCTGAACACGGAAACAGGCTGCCTGCTTCAGACGAGCAAGGTGGAGCGCTTGTCGAGATGGCGCTCGTCATGCCGATCATGCTGGCCATGCTGACCAGTATCTTCTCCTTCTCGGTAGTGCTTTATCAGAAGCTCCAGCTCGGCGAAGCTGTCAGCAACGCCGGGCGGGTGATGGCGCTTGAACGCGGCGACACCGATCCCTGTGCAACGACGGCAAACTCGATCTATGCGGCCGCGCCCTCCTTGGGGAAAGCAAACATGACGCTCACCTTCACCCTTGGCGGCACGAACACCGGCGGTAGCGTTTCAGGCGGCACGAGCTACGGCGGGACGAAGGGTACGGCTCCGTCATGCACGGCCGCAGGCAACGGTGGCACCGCCGCATTACAGGCTGGCTGGCCGGCTCAGATCCAGGCGACCTATCCCTGCAGCTGGTTTGTCTTTAACGCCAAATTAGGGAGCTGCTCCATCACTACGCAGGTCACGGAGGTTATTCAATGAACCGAAAAATCCATTCCTTAATCGTCCGAATTCGCGAAGAACAGCGCGGCCAAATTATCCCTTGGATGGGACTTTTGAGCGCAGTGATTATCGGCGCTGCTGGACTCTCCATCGATCTCGGTCACGCTTATGTCGCCTACCGGCAGCTTCAGTCGTCGACAGACGCCGCTGCGCTTGCCGGTGCCTATGCTTTGGGACAGGGAACATCCACGCAAGCCAGTGTCACGAGTCAAGTCGACCTTTACGCAACAACGTCGGGCGGAGCAAACTACAACACGGGTCTTCCCAGTCCGACAGTATCCGTGACTTTCAGCTGCGTGTCGGATTCCAGCATGGTTGCGGCTCCTTGCGCGGCTTCGGGCACGGGTTACAACGTCGTCCATGTGACCCAGACTGCGACCATTCCAACCTTCTTTATCAGGGTGCTGTCTGTAGTGGGCATCAGCTCCGCCAAGTCCATCACAATGTCATCATCCGCATCCGCGACCATGGCAAGCGGAGCGAATGACCAGGTAAATGTGGCCATGGTGGTTGACGCTACTGCCTCCATGAACACTCAGGATACGGACGCAAGCTGTGGGAATACCCGCGTATATTGCGCACTGCAGGGAGTTCGCACGATGCTGGGCCTTCTTGCGCCGTGCACAGCGTCAACATCTAACTCCTCCGACACCTGCGTTCCTTATGACCAAGTGAGTCTGTTTACCTTTCCGACCATCCAGGCCAATACCGTTTCAAACGACACAGACTGCAGCACTAGCACCTCACCAAGCATTATTCCGTACACCACTCCCGCTGCTGGAGCAACCTGGTCGACTCCCACCGGAACCGCCGGCACGTACCAAATCACCGGGTATGGCAGTAACTGGACTTCCTCCAACTCTGTGGGTGGGGCATTGAGCAGTTCCTCGACACTGGTAAACGCCTCGGGCGGACCGACGGGGACCTGTGCGGGCCTGGATTCAGTGGGTGGCGATGGAACCTACTACGCGGGGGCGATCTATGCTGCCCAGTCGTCGCTGGTGGCGGCAAAGGCGGCGGCTCCAGGGTCTCGCAATATCATGATCATCCTCAGCGACGGTGACGCCAGTGCATCGAGCGGAAAAATTCAGAACCCCCCGGGGACGAACGTCGGGCACAGTGGCAACACCTATCCCTCTCTCGACGATCAATGCCACCAGGCGATCACCGCGGCGAATTACGCGACGACAAACGGAACAACGGTGTATACGATCGCTTACGGCGCCGCGAGTTCGGGCTGTTCGACCGATACTGGCGCCTATGCCATCTCGCCTTGTCAGGCTATGATGCAGATGTCTTCTGGATATGTGTCGTCGACCAACGCACCGCACTTCTATTCCGATGCAACTGCTTCCCAGAACAAGGGCCAATGCACGTCCTCGAACAATCCGAACCTCACTCTCACCGGGATCTTTGGCAACATCACCGCACAGCTTACGAAGCCGAGATTGATTCCCAACACAGTAACCTAGGTGCGAACTCGACAAACGTTAAAGGCCGGGAGACACTCTCCCGGCCTTTTATTTTTGGGTTTGCGTGAATGGGATCCGACGCGCGTTTTTTGGCGCTAATCCGTGCGTCAAAGCCGCCCGTTCGACACACGAGAATACGAAAAGTTGCGCAAATTTATTCCGTGCGAAACTCCGCAACCTTCTCCGGTTCCAGTGTTTGTACTCGACATGAACGGCGCGGCAGCAAGCAGCAAGAGCCAAGCTTCAAGGCCGGCAGCCGAAATGGTTTGAGTGAGGAAGGAACGGAGAATTATGAAAAACTTTGGCAAATTTGTGCTGGGTGCAGCGATTTTGGCTGGCGGGTTGGGCCTTGGAGCAACCTCGGCCCAGGCAGCCGAGTTTAGGGTTGTTGTAGGCGGGCCGGTGGCCTACGTTCCTCCGTGCCCAGGGCCGGGATACACGTGGATTGCCGGCTATTACAGCAACGGCTACTGGGTTGCCGGGAGTTGGAATTATGTCGGCTTAGGATTCGCCCCTGCTCGCGGCCGCTTCTACATCGATCGCGACCACGATCGCGGCTACGCATATGCAGACCGCGACGATCACCGCGGCCACGATGGCGACCGTTTCCACCGTTAACGCGCGAGTTTCGATTCGCCTATTGAACAGATGCTTGACTTACCTCACGGCCTCTCCCCTCGGAGAGGCCGCTCTTTGAGCTTCTCTCGCTACACGTCCTCGACGCTGTGAGTGCCTCGAACGGCGACTTGGGCTGGCTCAGGAATCTCCATTACTGGAAGGGTGCTCACTTCTTCGGCCGCCGAAAAGCCGGCGAATACCAACAACCATGGCAACGGGAACTGCGAACACCAAGGCTAATCCCAGCACATTACCGGCGACCTCAATCAGCAGCAACGGCGCCACCTGCAATGCGGTCATTTGATTGACGTGAAGATTACGCGCGGAGGATGGGAAGAGGAGTGGAAGAACTCCAGTCGTGGTGCGATTCCGAAGGCCGCCAATCTCCAGATACACAGAATTGGCGGCGCCGAATACGGCTCCAATTCCCGCTGCCATCAGAATGGGATGAGATCGCCATTTGCGCATTCCGATCGTCAGCATCGCCTTATTTTAAGGTGCCCAGATTGCATTTTTCCGCTCAAAGAGCTCTCGAAGCAGCCCGCATCATCTCCGGACCGGGTGGCTCGAAATCCGCAATTCCACGTGACTTGAAAATAGGTTATTGAATGGGTAAACCGACCAAATGCGCTGGCATTCGCCCAAATATGAGCGATATTGGCGCAACCCACACCCATGGAGCATCCATTTAAGTGTTTAAATTCAACGGGAAAGGAATGTTGGAAAGATACCGCAACTTATTCGCTAATCTGTTGTTCAAATGTATAGCAGCCGGTAAGAGCAAGAGGCAGGCCGGCATGTGCTGGAAACGGGAATTCTGAGCCAAAGAGATGGCCTGCAGCACAAGGAGGACGCAATGAAAAGTTTGAAGTTAACCCTATACGCGATGCTGTTGGCTCTTCCCTTTGCGGCAGTCTCGGCTAACGCCCAGGTCGCGGTAGGAATTGGTGTTGGTCCGGCAGTGGTTGCGCCGCCGGTGGCCTATGGTCCTCCCGATTGCAGTTGGGGCTATTACTCCTATTATCCCTATGCCTGTGCCCCGTACGGCTACTACGGACCGTCCTGGTTCAGCGGTGGCGTCTTCATCGGCGTGGGCCCCTGGTATGGATGGGGCTGGCGTGGGTACGGCTATCGCGGCTACTACGGATACCGCGGCGGCTACTACGGATATCGCGGTGGCTACGGATATCGCGGTGGGTATGCGAGCGGATACCGCCCCGGCTATAGCGGCGGATACCGCGGTGGGGCGGTTCCCTATGCCGGTGGCCACGTCGCTGGCGGTGCTGCCCACGGCGGATTTGCTGGCGGCGGCGCTGTCCACGGCGGATTTGCCGGCGGTGGTGGATTCCACGGCGGCGGTGGTGGTGGCTTCCATGGTGGTGGCGGCGGTCACCGATAAGGCTTAGAGCCTATATACATTTCGAGCCCGGTTGCTTTAGCAGCCGGGCTTTTATATTGCCCGAGATTTACAAGATCACTGAGCATCCCGCGGCCTTAGCGTCTGGTACTTGGCGATCGTGTAGCCCAGCGAAGCACCGAGCCACACATCCGACGGGAAGTGGGCCTCTTCGGTGATACGCGAAAAGCTGATGACGCTGGCCATCGCGTAGCACAACACCGGAACCCACGGTTTGCCCCGGTGACGATAGCGCTCCGCAACCACCGTGGCTACTGACCAAACCGCCGTCGCGTGCCCCGACGGGAAACTGCTGCCCTTGAGCGGCGACTTGCCTCCATTGAAGAACGTTCCCGTAAATGGAGCGCCGGGCGGAACATCGGACGGTCTCTCTCTCCGGGTGATGGCTTTGATCGCGAGATTGACGACCACGCTGTCGCCATAGGCCTCAGTCGCCAGGAGCGCTGTACTTACCTCGCGATTATCGTGGCGAATATATCCCGCTGCCATGAGCGAGGCCGGAAGCGCGATCACTTCACCGGTGGTGATCATCGGATCGAAGACATCGTTGAAGTCGTCCCAATTCTCCTGGTGTGCGCGAAAGTAAGGCATTACGTGCGGATCGGCGTAGATCAGCCCTGCCGTTCCACCCACAATCGCGAGCGTGGGCACCCAATGGTGTCCCTTTGCGAGTTGCTTGGGGAACGTCCACCAAATGTACTTCTGATCGTGCAGGAAGTCGCCCGGCAAGCTGCGCCAGGTCGCTTCCCGTTGTGGAGTGCCGGTGGTTGTGTCGACCGAAGGCCTCATGGTCTGGCCAGCATCGTCAAACACTGCCGATCGCGATGGACTATCAGCTACAACTACTCGGTCTGGAGCTGCAAGTGGGAACGCCAGACCCGGTTCATCGGGAAGGTTTGCGTAATCCTGGGCGCGACCACGGTCCAGTCCAAAAGTAAGAGAGAGAGAAACAGCACTGAGAAGCAGGGTACGACTCTTAATCCTAATCATCAGAAAACTTGGATGCAGGATTACAAGGGAAGCGTTAACCCTCAGCTGTCGATCATTTTGAACCAGCGCGCCGTCGCGGGCCGGAACAGCAGCCAAGCGATCATGACGCAGAACGCGCCGTGGATCAGCAGCTCCCTCAACGGGTGAAAGAGGCTGATCACTACATGAAAGACAATCCACGCCAGCGCAAGCCAGCGGGCCCAGTTTCGGCGCAGCAGCAAGCCGACTGCAGCGACCACAGCAAGCAGTTCCGTCAACTCGATTGCAATGGCGTCGCGGTGCCCGGACATCAGTTCGGGAAAATGGTAGACGAATCCCACGACTCCCACCAGCAGGTAGACGGCGGCAACGATCATCACGGGTAACGGTGGTTTCATAAGCGAAGGAACCAAGCAAACTGTGGACAGTCTACAGCGACAGCCGAGGCATTAATCCTGGCCGGCTTTCGACAGAAGTGAGAGCCAATGTGCCTGTCCTCTCATGTTTGCAGAGGTGACCACCACTAAAATGGTGTGAGAGGAACTTCCGTGCCAGCTTACGAATATCTTTGCGATCAATGTGCCTGCCGCTTTGAGAGGCGTCAGAAAATGTCGGATGCCGCAATCGATCAATGCCCGGAGTGCGGCGGACGTGTGAAGCGTCTTATCAGCGGGGGAACCGGAGCCATCACCAAAGGCGCCAGCCAGGGCCCCGAACCAATGTGCGGGACCGGAGGCTGCTGCGGAGGCGGGATGTGCAATCGCTCTCTGAACTAGCTCTTGGTCACCGAACTCGAGGCGTGGTCAGCCGAGTTTCTTTTAGACAGACCTCTGAGAACGCCGACACAATGAGGTCTAAGCGCCGTCAGGCAACGAGCAGCCAATTATGCACAGACCAGTCCGAGCGCGGCATCAATCTGCTGCTTCATCGGGATCGCTTCGTTGTTCTCATGTGCGTACGAAACATCCATACCGGACGCCAGAAGCGGTTTCAGTGCATTGATGGCAGAATCAATCTGCTCCATCCGATTCCGGAGTCGCTTGGCTTCCTCGAATAGACCGTCCAATTCCTCGGTCGCCGCTTCCATTGCCGCGCGATAGCTGACTGCATTTGCCTGGTGGTTCATATTGCCTCCATTTGCAACGAGTCTAGCGCCGTTAAAGCCGGAATGGCATTGCACTAACCGTGCGTCAATCGGATACTTTCGTGCTAGATGACGTTTCCATCCCACCCAGAAGAGGCAGAGATAACACTTTCAGGGCAGAGCTTTATGTTTCCGTGAGAACCTCGCGGCCGGCAAAATGGTCGACTAGAATCAACGAGAAAATTCAAGTGGAGCTTTCGCCGACGCGCAACATTCTATGCCCGTTTCTGGTATGGCTTCAGCCGCAAATTCGGGTGCGGCAAGGACTGCTTCGGAGTTTCGCGGCAACTGAATCTCACTTAGCACTCGAATCTGAGAAACTGTTTGACAGTGGAATATTCAAAAGCGAATTCTCCCGATTCGCCGACCCTTCGCGTGCTCATAGCCGGCGGAGGCACAGGCGGTCATATTATTCCGGCGCTGGCTGTCGCGCATGAACTGGTTACGCGGCATCACGCGGAGGTGCTGTTTGTGGGCACGCCACGCGGGCTTGAATCGCGCATGGTTCCTGCAGCGGGGTTTCGCCTGCGGCTGATTGAAGTGGGTCCATTGAAGAATGTTTCGCTGGCTACGCAGATTCGAACGATGTTCGATATTCCGCGCAGCCTGTTGGAGTGTCGTCGCTTGATTCGTGAATTCAACCCTCAGGTGGTGTTTGGGGTCGGCGGCTATGCTTCCGGTCCGGCAATCGCGGAGGCAGTGATGCTGGGTGTGCCTGCCATGGTATTCGAGCCGAATGCCATGCCGGGGCTTGCGAATCGGCTGGTGGGAAAACGTGTGCAGGCGGCGGCGGTGAATTTCCCGGCGGCGGCGATTTTCTTTCGCAATGCCGAGGTGACAGGGATACCGGTGCGGCCAGACTTCTTCAAACTTCCACCGGCGACTGGAGAAGCGCCGCACCTGCTGGTCTTTGGCGGGTCGCAGGGAGCGCGGCTCTTCAACAACACGCTGCCGACGATCGCGCGCGCGCTGATGGAAGCGGTTCCGGGACTCACCATTCTGCACCAGGCGGGGCTGCGCCATGTTGAAGCGACCGAGGCCGCTTACAGGGCGAGCGGGGCAGATCCTGCCCGCTGGCAGGTAAGCGGATTTCTGGACGATATGCCGGCGCGGTTCGCACGGGCCAACCTGGTGATGTCGCGCAGCGGAGCTTCTACGGTGGCGGAGCTTGCTGCCGCGGGCAAGCCGGCGCTGCTGGTCCCTTTTGCGGCCGCGGCTGACGATCACCAGTCTGGAAACGCCGAGGAGATGGTGAAAGCCGGAGCAGCCGTGATGTTGAAGGAGCCGGAACTCGCCGATCACGGCAAAGTGCTGGACTGCCTTGTGCAACTTCTAACGTCGCACGAACGGCTGGCAGCCATGTCAGCAGCGGCGCTGACAGAGGCCCATCCGCAGGCGGCCGAGGATATCGCCAACCGGCTGGTAGCGCTGGCGACGGACTAACCTTCATGCATGCGGGTTGCGGGTTCCGCACCGCAGACTTCCAACGGCTTCCGTGCCAGCCTTTACAGAAGGCGAGACGATTACGCTATACTTCTCGTCTTCGATCCCCGCTGAGTTCTTCCCCTGGAAGAAAATTTGAAAATGAAAGAGGTTTACATGAAAGCCATGTCTACGTACAGTGTGCGTCCGGGTTGTATGAAAGAAGCAGCAGCGCGATTTCTAGCCGGTGAGGGAGCGCCCGTGGAAGGCGTAACCCTGCTGGGTCGCTGGCACAAAACCGATGGCAGTGGCGGATTCGTTCTCTACGAGTCCGACAGTCCCGAAGCGCTGTTCAACGGAGCGATGAAGTGGGCCGATGTACTTGAGATCCACAGCAATGTGGTGGTCGATGACAACGCTGCGGGCGCTGCGATGGCCAAGTACTACGGCAAGTAGGGTGAAGTGCAGCGGCAAGCCGCTAGCTGCTAGCCCTAGCTATCCCAGGTCTCAGAAGCGAGACCTGGGGCACCCGGCTATTTGCTTTTAGCTCGGAGCTGCAGGCTTGGTATCTCGTGGCAAGCCAGTCGGCGAAGATGAGGGATGCGCCTACGGCTCAGGAGAGCGGGCCGGTGTACTTCACCTCGACCACCGATGCGTTCTGAATGATGCCTTCGGAGATGACGTTGCCGCCATCGACCATGTTGATGGTGTTGCCTGTTCCTCCCTGCAGCAGCTTGGCTTTGGCCGTACCGGCGTTGGCCTCGGAAAAGTAGACATCTCCATATTGCGCAAGTTCCGGCGCGTTGGTGTCGATCTCGAGACGCTCGACGATCCACTCCGCGGAATTGCCGACTAGCGAAGTACCCTTGGGCGCGGTAGCCATAAAGTGAACGGCGATGTTGCTGGTGAGGTTGTAGAGATAGATGGTGGCCTCTGTGTTTGATCCCGCCGTAACGCAGATCAAGCAGTTCACCGTGTCTCCCTGCGAGATGGTGAAGTTGCTAATCCAGAAGGTGCCTGCCGGGAACCACTCCCACCAGGGATTGAGCTGGCGCGAAGTGAAACCGAAGAATCGCATCACGTCGGAGTCGCAGCCCGCCTGCAGCACGTCGCCCGAGCCATCAATACCGTCGATGCCGACCCACGTGGAGGCCGAATACCAGACGAGGTCCTCCGCATTGCCCGGAGGATAGGCATTGGGCACGGTCCATGTGCCTTCAACCCAGCGGAAGCTGTCGCCGGCCGGCGCGTGCACCACGGCGCCAGACCAGATGTCGGTGCTTTCAACGCCATGCTCGGCTGCGGACGCCTGCGGCAGGCGGCGGCGCTTGTAGGGCATGGCGCGGAACTGCGGCGCGATGAAACGAACACCTCGGCTCATCACCGCCTCCCATCGCGCCGCAAGTTTCGGATCCTCGGGGCGACTGGGAAAGCCGTAACGCGCCAGCGTCTTCTCGTCGCTCTTGAGTGGATCAAAATTCTTAGGCGGCTTGGGGAAAGTGTGAACCGTAATTTCATCAGAGAGCTTGATCCTGGGCATGGGAAGTCCTTTCTGCCTGAGCGCCTCGCGAACGAGGCGGAATTGGACAGGCAATCGAATAGTGATGGGAGAAGGTGTTGCGTTTCGAGAATGGTATGGGTCGGTCAGCTTTCAGTGTTTTCGCTACGGTTCCGCTCCTGCTATATGCAACCTTCTGGTTGCGGGTTACCCACCCCCTATATATCCGGTCTCTGGGAGTAAATTCCTGTCGCTCAATGGTTTGTGGAGGGAGTTCCGCCGCAAATTAGTCTACCTATTTAACTTAGCCGCAGATTATTCTCAGCAAAAGACTTACGGAACGGAGAAGAACGAGCAGTGGCAGAGATCAGGCTCAGTTCGAGGTCATGAGGGCGCTGCCGCACGTTCAGCTGATTTGAGTATGCAGAAATGCGCGAAACAGACTGCAAATGTTTTGCACAATGCGGGAATTATTTTGACCCAGTGGATGGGCTCTTCAGTCGTTCTGTGGTTTCTTCGCGACATGCAGAAATCCCAGGTCTCAGGATCGAGACCTGGGGCACCCGCCCCGCGTGAAGAAGAGGTTTGTGCTAGCCAAGGCGGGAAAAGCAGATCCTTCGCTCCGCTTACCCCATCGCGCACAAATGCGCGACACGGCCCCAAGCACGCTACGCTCAGGATGACACTTCTGTGATTTTAGAAGTGCGCGGTTGTTTAGAAGTGCGCGGTTGAAGGGGATGCTTAGCTAGTCCACCTTTTTGCTGATATTCAGCAGTATCCCAATCCCGGCCAGCGTGAAGAACAGGCTGGTGCCGCCGGAGGAGATAAATGGCAGCGGAATTCCCTTGGTGGGCAGCAGCGAGAGCACCACGCTGATGTTGAAGAAGGCCTGGAGCAGAATCGCCGTCGTAATCCCGAAAGCGGTCAGGCGCGCAAACGGATCGGTGGAGCGGTAGGCGGTGCGGAGGCCGCGGTATCCGAGAACGACGAAGAGCGTGAGGATTAGGACGGCTCCAATGAGGCCGAGTTCCTCAGCAATGTTGGCATAGATGAAGTCGGTGTGCGCTTCGGGCAGGTAGAAGAGTTTCTGCATGCCTTCCATGTAGCCGCGCCCTGTCAAACCACCCGTTCCGACAGCGATGAGCGACTGGTTGATGTGGAATCCGGCGCCCTGCGGGTCGAGGTCGGGGTGCATGAAGGCCAGCATGCGGGCGCGTCGCCACGGCACCCAGAAAAGCAGCGCGGCCAGCGGCGGCGCGGCTGCGGCAAGAGCGAGGAAGAGATATTTCCACTCCATGCCGGCGAGGATGAGCATCATGGCGGAGACGCCCGCGACCACGAGCGAGGTGCCAAGGTCGGGCTGCTTGACGATCAGCAACATAAACACGACCGGCATCATGGCGGCGCGCAGCAGGGTGTTGCGCCAGTCGCGCATCTGGTCGAGGCGCGTGGAGAGAAACCAGGCGAGAAAGAGAATGATGACGGGCTTGGCTATTTCAGAGGGCTGGAACGAGAATGAGCCGAAGCGGATCCAGCGATGGGTATGGTGCGAGTCGCGAAAGAAGAGCACCACGACGAGGAGCAGCGTGGTGATGGTGAGCGCGGGATAGATGAAGCGCGGCGTGTTGTAGCGCGAGTAATCCACCCGCGACAGCACGATCATGGTGAAGATGCCCACGACAGCCCAGAGCGCCTGCCGGATGACGAAGCCGTAGGGGGAGTTGTACCGCTCCTGCGCTACGACAGCGGAGGCGGAGAAGACCATCACCAGCCCCGCGACAACCAGCAGCAGGGTGGTAAAGAAGATCCACTTGTCGACGCCAACGCGCTTTGCCATTCTTCTTCTCGACTTAGAACGTGTGAACCGATCACGGTTCGTAAAATCCCACGTCTCAGAAGCGAGACATGGGGCACCCAGTATTGTGCTGAGGCTATGGTTTCACGTATGGGTGTGGAGATGTTGTACGGGGATCGGCTGGGGACCAACTTGATTAATTAGCCTGTATCATCCGTCAACTGACACACTGCTTCAGTTGATGAGGAATCTGCTTTGCCTACGCGTTCTGCCAGACCTTCCAGCCGCGCCACTCGTTTACTAATTCTTTGAAAACGCGGCCGCGATGTTCGTAGCTTTCGAACTGGTCGAAGCTGGAGCAGGCGGGAGCGAGGAGTACGGTGTCGCCGGGACGGGCCGCGGCGGCGATCGCGCTGACAGCCTTGTCGAGGGTTTCGCAGGAGTGGATGGTGACGACACCGCGGAGTTGAGACTCAATTTTGGCAGCGGCCGAGCCGATGGTGTACACGGCTTTGACGCGGGAGCGGAGAAGTTCAGAAAGCTCGGTGTAGTCGGAGTTCTTGTCTTTGCCGCCGAGGATGAGGTGTATGTTGCCCGGGAATGCGGCGATGGCCTTGGCGGTGGCGTCGACGTTGGTCGCCTTGGAGTCGTTGTAGATTTCTACTCCGTTGAGAGTGGCCACGTATTCGAGGCGGTGTTCGACGGCTTTGAACTGTTCGACAGCGGTACGGATAGATTCATCCGGGGCGCCGGCGAGGCGCGCGGCGCAAACAGCGGCGAGGACGTTTTCGACGTTGTGCTCGCCCTTAAGCGGAATGCTCGAAAGCGGCATCACGGTTTCAGGTGCGGCGCCAGGTCCCGGGCGGAAGAGAATAGCCCCGCCTTCGGCCCATGCACCTTGCTCTACCGGGTGTTCCAGCGAGAACCAGTAGACTTTTGCCTTGGATCGCCTGGCGGAAGCCGCGGCGCGGACGTTGTCGGCGTTGAGAACGGCGTAGTCGTGCTCGTCCTGCGCGGCGAAGATGCGCTCTTTGGCGAGCGCATAGTTTTCAAAGCTGCCGTGGCGATCGAGGTGGTCGGGGGTGATGTTAAGGATGACGGCGATGGCGGGGTGGAACTGCTCGGTCGATTCGAGCTGGAAACTGGAAACCTCGAGGACCGACCAGGTGGCGTCGGTGCTTTCTTCGATGAGCGCCACGACAGGAACGCCGATATTTCCGCCGACCAGGGTGGGCATTCCGGCGCGCTCGAGGATTTCTCCGAGGAGCGAGGTCGTAGTCGTCTTGCCATTGGAGCCGGTGACAGCCAGGATTTTGCCGCGGAGGAAGCGGGCGGCTAGTTCGAGCTCGCCGATTACGGGGCGGCCGAAGTTGCGCGCCTGCACCAGCTCGGGTGTGTCGAGCGGGACGCCGGGGCTAACGACGATCAGATCCTGACGGCGGAAGGTCAGCAGCCCATGGCCGCCGGCTTCGACGTTAATTCCCTCCTCAAGGAGGGCAGGGATGTCTTTGGCGAGTGCTTCCGCGCTGCGGATGTCGGAGACCGTGACCTGGGCTCCGCGGCGACGCAGAAACAGGGCGGCGGCCAGACCGGATTTCCCCAGTCCGACGACAAGAACCTTTTTGCCTTTTAGCTCCATCATGAGGATCAGTCCAAGGATACTTTATAACGCCGCACCTTGGCTTGGATGTGAATGCGGATGTACGGACCTAGCGCAATTTGAGGGTGGTGAGAGCGAACAGCGCAAACACCAGGGCCATGATCCAGAAGCGGACGATAACTTTGGACTCGCTCCAGCCAAGCTGCTCGAAGTGATGGTGCAGCGGGGCCATCTTGAAGATGCGTTTCTTACGGAGCTTGTAACTGCCCACCTGGAGCACTACGGAAACCGCCTCCAGGACGAAGATGCCTCCAATGAAGGGGAGCAGGAATTCCTGACGGATGATGACGGCAACGGTGCCGATGGCCCCGCCCAGCGCGAGGGAGCCAACATCGCCCATGAAGACTTCGGCAGGGTGGGCGTTATACCAGAGGAATCCGATCGAAGCCCCGACCATCGATCCGCAGAAAACGGTAAGCTCCGCGACAAGCGGCATCCGCTGCAGTTCAAGGTAGTCGGCGAAGACCACGTGGCCGCTGACGTAGGTGAGCACAGTGAGCGCGCCGGCAGCGATAATCGTGCAGCCGATAGCGAGGCCGTCGAGGCCATCGGTGAGGTTGACAGCGTTTGATGTGCCCATCAAGACGAAGATGACGAATGCGATGAAGGGCACGAAGGCCAGAAGGCCAAGATGCGGCAAGGTGCCAGGCCAGTGGTGCCATAGCAGATCGGGATGAAAAGCTTTGATAAAAGGAACGCTGAGTTGCGTGGCAAAGAGCTTGAACTGCGTGAGAACAACCAGCGTGATGCCGACGCCAGCCCCGGCGAGCGCCTGCCAGAAGAGCTTGGCGCGGGCGGTGAGACCGAGGTTACGGCGGTTGACGACCTTGGTGTAGTCGTCGGCGAAACCGATGGCGCCGTAGGCGAGCGTGGAACAGACCGCGATCCAGACGAAGGGGTTGGCGGGGTCAGACCAAAGAACAGTGGGCAGCAGAATCGCGATGACGATGAGGACGCCCCCCATTGTAGGCGTACCCGATTTTTTCTGGTGCGATTGCGGCCCGTCCTCGCGAATGTACTGGCCGATCTGGAATTCGCGCAGTTTCTGGATGACATAAGGGCCGATGAACATGGCGATCAGCAGCGCGGTAAGCGACGCAAAGACTGTGCGGAAAGTGAGATAGCGGAAGATCCGGAAGGGGTGAAAGAACGGAAACAGCTTTTCGTAGAGCAGCCAGTAGAGCAAGAGGACTCCGGATCGGTGCGAAGATTCAGGATGATTTTACAGGGATAGATGCTCTGGGGCGTGTGGATGATGAGGAGTTGAATCAGCGAAGTTAGCGGGGCTTTAGCGGAATTAGCATCGGCTGCCAGGCTGCCTGGTCAGAAGTAGCGGGTTAGCTTTGCGCTCGGCGCGAGACAGCGAGTCAGGGGATTCCGCACTCGCTAGTTCTTCTCGGTCGATTGCCTTTTGAGTTCCTCGTTGAACGCTTGCTGGCGGTCAGCAACGTAGGCCTTGTAGCCCGCGGGGTCGATGAAGGCGTGTTTGTCACCGGCTTTCCAGCGTGGATATTTTTCGGCCAGGCCGAAGTAACCGCCGTGGGCACCGAGGAAGACATCGCAGGGAAGGTTCTTGAGAACCTCGAATTGGTGGCGATAGTCGGCTGCGATCTGGGGGTAAGTTTTGTTGTCGACGAGTTTGTAGCCGGGATTGACGTTGGGGCTTCCAACGATGACGACGTGCAGGTTGCGGCCATTCTCCTTCTCGTCGAGGGTCCATGTGGTGGTGCCTTTGGTATGGCCGGCGGTGAGGTGCGCGGTGAGCGTGGTGCTGCCGAGGGAGACGGTCTCACCGTCGTGGAGGATGCGGTCGACCTTTGTCGGCGGAAACCACATGGTTTTGTCTGACGCGTATTGAAAGTCGTTGTGGCCGCCGGCTTCGACAACCGGGACGTCTTGCGCCATGACCTCGTACTTCGCGCCGGTCATGCGCTTTATCTCCGCGCTGCCTGCGCAGTGGTCGTAGTGGCCGTGACTGATGAGCAGAATCTTCGTGTCGCTGAATTTGAAGCCGAGGGACTCAATCGACTTCTTGATGAGTGGAGGTGAAGACTGAAGATTGCTGTTGATCAGGATGTTGCCCTTTGGCGTAACGATGAGGTAGGAGGCAAGATCCTCGCTGCCGACATAGTAGAGATTCCCTGCTATGCGGAACGATGGAAACGGGGTGGTCCAGGCAGCGGGAACCTGGGCTGCAAGGGGAAGAGCAAGAATCAGGGCGAAAAGTGTGATGGCGAGGGGAAGGATACGACGAATCACTGGTGCTCCGTTGAGGCGATTTGAGACTTCAGAACTTCGATGGCGCGTTCGAGTTGGACTCCGCGGGAACCTTTGATGAGCACGACGTCGCCCGGCTGAAGATTCTTAACCAGCCATTCGCCCGCGGTGAGCGCATCGGGCAGAAAAATGGAGGCGACTCCGCAAAGGCATGCGGCGGCAGCGAGATGTTGTGCATTGCCTCGCACGCCCACCACGAGATCTATGCCCTCATCGGCAGCGGCTTTGCCACATGCAGCGTGCAGCATCGATGCGTGCTCGCCGAGTTCGAGCATTTCTCCCGCCACGAGGATGCGCCGCCGGGCAGGACGCGCGGCAAGTGTGTGAATCATGGATTGCAGCGCTTCGGGATTGGAATTGTAGCTGTCGTTCAGAATCGTAGCGCCTGCGATTTCGAGAATTTCTCCTCGCTTGCTGCCCGGCTTCAAGGACTCCAGCGCGGCGACGGCTGCATCCAGCGGAACTCCCGCTTCAAGCGCGACGGCGAGGCCAGCGACGGCATTCTGCGCATTGTGCGCTCCGAGCAGATTCAGATTGAAGCTTCCGTCGTGCTCGCCGGCGCGGAAATGCACATGCAGGCCTGAGGGGTCTTCCTTCACATCCAGAATCGCAGGATCGCCGCAGGGTCCGATGCCGAAGTACACGACCTTACCGCTGAAGTCGCGGCCGAACTGCGAGACGTAGGCATCGGAACAATTGAGGAACGCTACGCCCGTGGCTGGAAGCGCGGAAATGAGTTCGTATTTGGCACGTGCGATGCCCGCCTGGCCTTCGGTGAAGTTTTCGATGTGCGCAGTGCCGACATTGGTTACGACCCCCCAATCGGGCGAGGCAATCCGGGCAAGAGCGGCGATTTCGCCGAGATGATTCATGCCCATTTCAACGACGGCGTACTCGTGCTCGGGTTCAAGGCGCAGCAACTGCAGCGGCAGGCCAAAGGAATTATTGAGATTCCCCAGCGACTTGAGCACATTGAACTTCGCAGAGAGCGCAGCGGCGACGGCTTCCTTGGTAGTGGTCTTGCCGGCAGAGCCGGTAATCGCAACGACGCGCTTGCCCCACTGACGTCGCACGTTCAGGGCGAGAGCCTGAAGAGCGATCAGCGTATCTTCTGTGATGAGCAACGGGGACGCAAGTGCAGCATCTGGTAATGTCGCTGCTTTGGCGCGTGACACGACGGCGGCAACGGCTCCGCGCTCGAAGGCTGCGGCGACGTAGTCGTGGCCATCGAGGCGCTCGCCGCGTACGGCGAAGAAGAGATCGCCAGGAGCCACTGTCCGCGAATCAATGGAATAGCCTGTGGCGAAGAGCATACCCGCACTCGAAATACTGGCGGGGGCTTCGAGAACCGCACCTGCGCCGATGGCCGCTTCTGCAAGGGTAAGCTTCATCGTTCTCCACCGTATCCCAATTCGCGCAGCACGGCGAGTGCAATTTGCGAGTCATCGAAAGGGATAGTGCGGTCGGCGAGTATCTGTTCCTTTTCGTGACCCTTGCCGGCGATCAGGACGACGTCATCAGGCTTTGCCGATCCGAGAGCGAAGTGAATGGCGGCCGCGCGGTCGGGTTCGATGGTGTAGCGTACGCCGCTGGCCTTGAGCGCAGGCTCGACCTCGTTGAGAATGGCCCGCGGATCTTCAGAACGCGGGTTGTCGCTGGTAGCTACGACGAAATCGCTTCCCTCACCGGCGGCGTAACCCATCTTGGGGCGCTTGGTGCGGTCGCGATCTCCGCCGCAGCCGAAGAGCGTGATAATGCGGCCTCCGGATTTTGCGACGAGCTGGCGAGCAAGGGCGATGAGGTTGCGCAGCGCGTCGTCAGTATGGGCGTAGTCCACGATCACAGTGAAAGGCTGGCCGCCATCGACGGGCTGGAAGCGGCCCGGAACAGGGTGGAGCTGCGGAACCGAGGCGACGAGCTGGTCAAACGGAATGCCGCGGGCGTGGGCGGAGGCGAAAGCGGCGAGCAGGTTGAGAATGTTAACTTCGCCGGCGAGGTGCGAGGTAATCTGCGCAGAGCCGGCGGGCGTTTCAAGCTGAATAGCGGCGCCGCCGGGGGTGAGCGTGTGCGACGCGGCGCGGAAGTCGCCAATTCCGATACCGTAGGTACGGACTTCGGCCCCAGCGCTGCGCGCGGCTTCAATGAGTTCCGGAGTACGCTCGTCGTGCGCGTTCAGGACAGCTACGCGTGGAGCCGGATACCTGGTGCCATCGAACAGAAGTTTCTTGGCGGCAAAGTACTTCTCCATCGACAGGTGATAGTCGAGATGATCGCGCGTGAGGTTGGTGAAGACGGCGACGTCAAATGGAATGCCATAAGCCCGGCCCTGGTCGAGGCCGTGGCTCGAGACTTCGGTGACAAGCTCGGTGGCGCCGCGACTGGCGCCTTCCGCCATCAATTCGAAAAGATCGCGCGACTCGGGAGTAGTGTGAAGCGATGGGCGGACCTCGCCGGCAAGGTGGTATTCGATTGTGCCGATAAGAACTGTGTTGCGGTTCGCCGCGTTCAGAAGCGCTTCGATGAGGAAGGCTGTGGTTGTCTTGCCGTTGGTTCCGGTGATGCCGGTGGCGGCGAGAGCGCGCTCGGGGTGCCCAAAAAAGGCAGCGGAAGCTTCAGCTAGAGCGCGGCGGCCATGCTCGACTTCAACGATAGCGATGTCCGGTTTGTAAACGACGAGATGGTCGAAGGTATGCGAGGAGTCCGTGATGATACAGATGGCGCCCGCATCGATGGCCTTGTTGATATACCGATTCCCGTCGGTCGAGCCGCCCTTCATCGCGACAAACACGGAACCGGGGCGGACACGTCGTGAGTCATACTCGATGCCCGTAATGGGTTGCGCGGAGGAACCGGAGGAGCCTACGGCGGTGAGATCGGCGATGAGATCTTGCCAGAACATATCTGGTTGATTGTAGATTGTCGGGGTGTTCGAAGCGTGTGACGGAAGGGCAGCTACCGTCCGCACCGCACAACGATCTTGGTGCCACTTGGAACCTGGGTTCCCGGAGCAGGGGCTTGCTCGCGTACGGTACCGCTGCCGCTGATCTGCACCTGGAGTCCTGCGGCGGCGGTCATTTCGATTACGCTGCGAATGGGAAGGCCGACCAGGGTTGGCACACTCAGCTTTTTCCCATCACTGATGGTGACGAAATTGGAGGGCCGCTCCGAAGGTGGCGAGGGCGCGGCGTCAGATTTATTCGACGCAGTCTCCTGTTCAGTTCTGGCGGTGGGTTCGCCGGTCGCGCCCGGTGTTGATTGAACAGCAGCCGCAAGTGCAGGTTGAGGCGCAGATTGCTGTGATTGGCGCAACGGATCGTCAGCGGGCAGGTCGTTGGCCGCTGCGAAGAGGCCGTTCACTTCAGCTTGATCGGCATTGGCGTCGTCTTCGTGAATGGGCGTTTCAGCCTTGGCTTCTTTCAGCGGCGTCTTGGGAGCGCGCACTTCGATGTCGTGGGGAACGCTGAGGTATTCGAGAACCTGCTGGGCGACTTCAGCGAAGACCGGCGCTGAGACGGCGGTGCCGTAATAGGACGCTCCCTTCGGATTGTCCATGATGACGGCCACAGCGATCACAGGATTGTTGACGGGCGCGATGCCCGCGAAAGAGGCTACGTGCATCGTCTTTGAGTAGAGGTGCGTAACCGGATCAACTTTTTGCGCGGTGCCGGTCTTGCCGCCGGAGGAGTATCCGTTGAGTTGCGCTGGCTTGCCGGTACCGTAAAGAACGACGCCTTCCATCATCTTGCGCATTTCCGCGGCTGTCATGGTTGACATCACGCGATGCGCGCCGGACGGCAGCGGATCGGGAAGTTCCTCGCCTGCTCTGAACGGCTGCGGCACCTGCGGTGCGGTGGATTTTGGGTTATTCGTATCCAACTCGGCAGGCATCAGTACGTGCGGAGGCAGATAAACCCCGCCATTGGCGATGGTCGAAACCATCGAAACAAGTTGAATGGGAGTAACGCCGATCTCCTGGCCGATGGCGATGGAGCCGATCGATGTGGAGCCCCACTTGTTGGGGGTACGCAGAAGGCCACGGGTTTCGCCAGGAAGTTCCGCACCGGTGCGGCTGCCAAAGCCAAAATCGTGAATGTATCTGTAGAAATTCTCCGGACCCATCTTAAGCGCGAGCTTAACGGCGGCCACGTCACTCGAGTGCTCAAGCGCTTCGTGAACAGTGATGACGTGATAGTGGTCTGCCTTGTCGTCGTGGATGGTGCGGCCGTTGAAGGTGATGGCGCCGCCCTGGCAGTCAATCATGTCGTCGGGGTGGGTTACGCCCTGGTCAAGTGCGGCCGAATAAGTGACAAGCTTGAATGTCGAGCCGGGCTCGTAGACATCGCTGACGGCGTGGTTCTTTAAAAGCGCCGGCGTGGTGTGACGAAACTGGTTCGGGTTAAATGTGGGACGAATGGCGAGCGCGAGGATCTGGCCGGTGTGAACGTCCTGCACCACGACGGTTCCATTATCGGCGTGCGTCCGCTCCATGTTGTGTTCGAGTGCGCGCTCGGCCATGAACTGGATATTTTCGTCAATAGTGAGCTGCAGGTTCTGGCCAGGCTCCGGTTCATGAGCGATTGACCCGAGCACGTGACGGCGCGCGTCCATGGCGGTAAACATGCGGCCGGGGACGCCGTGGAGCTTTCCATCAAACTTGCCTTCGAGGCCGCCAAGGCCGTTGTCGTCGAGACCGACGTAGCCGAGAACCTGCGCGGCGATCTGGTTGTCTGGATAGAAGCGCTGGAATTCTTTTTGAGTGTAGATACCCTTCATATTGAGGGCGCGAACTTTTGCGGAAACCTCGGGTGTAACGCGGCGAGCGACCCAGGCAAAGTTCTTTCCCTCTTCGAGACGATGGGCAATCTGGTCCTCACGGGAAAGCTTGTCTTCTGGGTCGGTGTGTACGATCGCGGCGAGAGTGCGTGCAGCGGCTTTCTGATCGTCAATCTCGGAGGGGACGGCGTAGATGGAGTCGACTTGCACGGTCATGGCGAGCTCGTGCATATTGCGGTCGTAGAGGACGCCGCGGCGGGGCGCCACCTCAAAGGTGCGCTGCTGCTGCTTTTCAGCGCGCTCGACGTAATCGTTGTGGCGGATGATCTGCAGCCAGAAGAGACGCCCCGCAATGGCGATCGCCCAGAAGAGAAAAAAAGCGCACACAAGCCAAAAACGCGCCAGCTTCATCGGCATGGCGCGCGGGGTGGCGATGGTGCGAGGACGAGTTGCGCGGATAGCTGCCTGCATGTTGATCAGCGGTTCAAGTCTCAGATTAGTTCACAGTGGCGCGACAATACGCCGCGAATCACGCGATGCATTCGACGGGGTATCCGATAGATAATCTGACGCGGTTAATTGGCTGGGTTGGGCTGGGGCGCGTTGACTTGCGCGAGGACAGGAGCACTGTTGTCGATGTGCGTCGCGGCATGCACAACCTGCCCGGGTTGAGGCTCGGTCAATCCTAGCTGGCGGGCCATGCCGTCGATGCGGCCGGGCTGCGAAAGCTGCGCTTCTGTCAAACGAAGCTGGCGGTTCTCTTCGCGCAGCTGATCGCGGACCTGCTTCTCTGACTCGATGCGATACGAGTTCTCGATCACATTGAAATGCTGCAGCCCATAGAACATGATGAGCGAGAACAGCACCGTCAGGGCGGCTGAAAAGATACGCATCTGGCGCGCCCGCACTGGATCAGCGGCCTTGACGAGGCGCGAGTTGTCGATGTGGTGCGCGAAGATCACTTCCGGCGTGCGCACTCCGCGACGACGCATGGGCTGCTGGGCAAGCAGGGCGGCATTGCGCTCGGTGACCCGAGCGGTCCAACCGTCTTTTGTATCAAATAATGTTGCGGTGCATGCAGCCATGTTCGTCTCCTAGCTTCTAGCCGCCAGCTTCTAGCTGCTAGCCGGAATCTTCCTGAATTCTTCTCTTCGACTCATCAAAGTAAACAGCTGCCTGTTCGGTAAGCGACTGTCTGTTCGCTGCTCACTTGAAAACTCTTCTGCGTGGCCCCTGTTCCGTGATCCCTGTTCCCTGCTTCTCCGCCGCTCGCAACTTGGCACTTCTTGAGCGCGGATTGCGATCTGTTTCTTCTTCATTGGCGGTGACCGGCTTCTTCGTCAGGATTTGAACAATTCCCTGGTGCGCGTATTCGCGCAAAATGTCTTTCGCGATGCGATCTTCCAGCGAGTGAAAGCTGATGACTACCAGTCGTCCGGAGGGCTTAAGCAACTTTGGTGCAGCCTCCAGCAGTTCTCGAATCTCATCCAACTCGCGATTTACATAAATCCGGAGCGCCTGGAACGTGCGCGTTGCGGGGTGAATCTTGTCTTGTTTCATTGCCGGGGCGGCTGAAGCAACAATCCGGGATAACTGCCCGGTAGTCGTAACTGGCCGCCCGCGAACAATGGCTCTGGCGATTCTCCGCGACCTCCTTTCGTCTCCGTATTCGTAAATAAGGTCGGCAAGCTCTCGCTCGTTCGCCTCATTCACCACTTGTGCGGCGGTAGGACCGGACCGCGTATCTTGCCGCATATCCAGCGGTCCGTCCGCCATAAAACTGAATCCTCTGCGCGCTTCGTCAATCTGAAGACTGCTGACGCCGAAGTCGGCCAATATGCCATCCAGCGAGGCCGGTTCAACATGGCTGCTGATGGAACTGAATGCTTCGCCGATAAGTGTTATTTGAGGAGCCTGGCTGCCGAGTTCCGCCACAACCTGGTCGAGGCGGCTCTTGGCCAGTGCCAGCGCCTCGGGATCGCGATCAAAGCCGATCAAGCGTCCCTGTGGACCAAGGCGACGGGCAATCTCTGTGGCATGGCCCGCGAGGCCCAGCGTGCAGTCTGCAATGACGCTTCCTGCGCGTACGTTGAGAAACTGAATCGCATCTTGTAAAAGAACTGGCACATGACGTTCGCTTCGACTCGACATGTGCTCCCCCTGAGGGGCAAGTTGGGCCAATAGCCCCAAAACCCTTAATTCTTATGGCGAAGAATTTCCGCCATTGCCCTGCGATCGTCGGCGGTTAACTGATTCGCCGCCAGATTCTGTTCGAAGATTTCCCGGTTATGAACTTCCAGGTATGTCCTCATGCCGAAAACCGTGACCTCACCGTCCAGACTTGCCGCGTTGCGCAAGATCTGGGGGAGAAGGAGCCTTGCCTGGTTGTCCATCTCCACCTGCTGGCCGTAGTAGCTCGTCACATTGAGGTATTTCCGAACCGCGTCGTCCATGGTGCTGGATTCGGCGAGTTGCTCTTCCCTTTTCTCCCACTCCGGCAGCGGCCAGATTTCGGCGCTTTTACCATCGGTAGAAGTGACATAAAACTGGGTTACACTGGTGGCATCGACCAGTTGCTTGAAGGCGGAGGGCATCTTAAGCCTCCCCTTTTCATCAACTTTCGCTGGATGATTGCCACGAAACATGCTTGGTCGTTCGCCTCGTACTCGGTGTAAATGCTGGTTCCGAACCTGGGCTGCTTTTTTCGGAACCCGCTCTGAAGTGCGTGAAATCGGAGTAATCTTGGTTTGGAAATGAGCCTCTGGATCCCTTTTGCTCCACTTCACTCCACTTCAGACACGATAATAGCCCAGGGAGTTTTCCACTCCAACGACAATTTCTGTTGAAACCCTGCAACTTTAGGGGGTTAGGAGCAAAACGGGTCTGAATTCCGTTTTCGGGAAACTCCTAATTGTGGTCGGCTGAAAAGCACCACAAGGTGTGGTGTTTACTCTCTTGAGCACCTTAGATAGAAAGACACTTTGCAAAAAGGTCGATTGGCTTTATAGGTGAACAAAAGGCGAAACTACTCGGAGACGAGAGGCACCGCGGGCTTGCGGCGGTCGACCACGATCCTGAGCAGGTACACAAAAACCATCAGATTCACCCCGAGCAGGCCTACACGCACCCAGGTAAGCCGGTGGAAGACCTCAAATATCTCCCATGGCAGAAATGAAGCGGTAATTGCCAGCGTCAGGAATTCTCCCCAGGCCTTTTCGAGATAGAGACCAATGCCCTCGGCGAGGCTGAGTCCCGCGTAGCTGAACGCCAATGCACCGATGCGCTTGAGGAGCGGATCATTGATGAGCGGTGCCCTGTCGTAGAGGAAGTTGACGAAGCGGGATTCGGGATTGAACCGGAGCAGATCGCCCAGATGGGTGATGACGTCGTCGATGTCCTTGTGCATCAGGCGCAGGGCGCCCACGCCGACCGCAACGAACAACGCAGCCAAAAGGAACTTATAGGCTGCGATGAGAACCAGCCATCGATTATGTCTCTGCCGCTCATGGTCGAGCCGCGGATTCGATTCAGTCATGCTCTCCGGCAGTTCGAAACCTGAACGAACCGTCTCTTTGATCTTACGTGAGCGATCCCCAGACAGTTCACCGGAACGGATGGGCGCAGCCAGGTCGGCGTTAAATGCCGCGAGTTTGTCACGACCGGCAAAGCCGAGTTGTTTGGCGGATTGGGTCAAAGTGAGGCCTGAACCCTCGAAACCAATAGATGCACCGAAGCGTCCTACGAGATTAGTCAATTGGCCCAACCGGAGGCAACACGCCCCGCTTCTAGAGCGGTGAAAACCGGTGACCGGGGTAACCGTTGCCGCTCGTTCCCACCCCTTGCACTGGGGCGCCACCCTCAATTTCGCTACTTTCTGAGTTTGAGCAGGCCATCGCGGTCAACGATATTGCCATCGACGATCAGGGCAGAAATCCGGCGTGCGTTCCAGACATTGATCGTGGGATCGGCATCGAGGACAAGAATGTCAGCGCGCCGCCCAGCAGCAACTTGCCCAAGCTCATTCCAGCCAAATTGAATCGAGTAATTATTGGTGGCCGCGGCGAGAGCTTCGCGTGGCGAGAGGCCAATGCGCACCAGCATTTCAAGTTCGGTGTGCAGGGAGATTCCGGGCATGGTGCCCATGGCGGCGGCACCGGAAGCTGCGAGGTAATGCGGAAAACCTTTGAAGATGGTCTGGTTCGCGCTCCAAAGATGCATGGCCGCGAGATCGGCTTTTTTGCGCTGACTCTCTTCCATCCAGCGCACTGTGACGTTGGGCAGATGGCGCGTCCAGGGTGCGAGCGGGTAGTCGAGCTCTCCGGTAGCGTGATTGGAAGGCATGAACATGTTGGCGGGATTAAGAAGAGAAGCAGCCGGCTCCTTCCACAGATTGCGATGGTCGGGAAGGTTGAGATAAAAGAGGCTGAACGTAGGCATTAACGCGGCGTGGTGTGTGGCGATGAAGTGCCCGTAGTTGCGGAAGTGCGGATCCGATGGCGGCAGATGCTGGGCGTAGTCGTATGCTGTGGCTGCCGCGGCGCCGTAGGGGTCGTCAACCAAGGGGCGCTGCAGTTCGTCGGGGATTACGCCGAGTTCGTAACGGCTCATGTGGAGCAGGGCGTCTACGCCAGCATCGATGCCGACGCTATAAGGCGTTGAAATGAATTCGCCGTAGGTGACAAGGCCGAGCTGATGGGCACGGGTGATGATCCATTGCGTATTTGCAGCGGTGATGTCCCAGCCGAGCCACAGGACGCGCGTGCCGAGATGCGCGGTAGCATTAATTTGGTCCGCGGTATCTTCCGGGCTGAGTTCGGCGGGGTGCGCGCCTTCCCGGAGTTTCGCGGTCCAGTCGTCATGCCCCATCAACAGACTCCAATTGTCTGTGGAGCCGACGGAGTCGAGCAGATAGAGGTGGGGGCTGGGATTGGCGTAGAAATCGATGTGGCCGCGACGATCGTCACCACTGGCAACGATGGTGGTGACGCCCATGTAGAGGTGCGCGTTGGCCTGCCCCTGGCTATTCATCCCGGTAAAGCCGTCAACAAGGCCGGGGATGATGAACTTTCCCGTGCAGTCGATAATCTGAGCCACTTTGGGCACGGGAATCAGAAATCGCGAGCCGACGTCGGTAATCTTTCCGTTCTCGATGATGACGATGGAGTTTTGCTGATCGAGTGCGGAGCGGCCCCAATCCGTGACGTCGATGATGGTGCCGCCAAGGAGAACGAGTGGAACCGGCGCGGGCTTGGGCGCGACTTGCGGTACATTTTGCGAAAAAGCGGGAATGCCAGCCGACAGCAATAGAAGCATCCACGCCAGAACTCTACCTAAAGGTCGCATACGAAAAACTTTATCTTCTGGATTGTCGCACACGGCGACGTGGAGGATAGATGGCGAGCTGACGCGATGTGAAACAGAAATCGCGTAAGAGATTTTGATGCGGGCGCGCAAATCAGGCAACATCCAATGCATCATTTGCTTTCATGGAATGCATCGGCACTTCAGTGCTAGCTCGCGACCAGGGTGCGGCGCTTGCGCGAATGGAGCAGAGGCAGCACCTGCGTGTATGCTTCGTCGACGGAGAGGCCATACTTGGCGCGAAGAGACTCGATCTTGCCGTGCTCGATGAACTGATCGGGCCAGCCGATGCGGACGACGGGAACGGCGATGCCGATGTCCTGTAGCGCTTCGACGACAGCGGAACCGAATCCCCCCATTTTTACGTGATCTTCAAAGGTGACGAATGCGGCGACGCGGCGTGCATAGGCGGTGAGCATTTCGCGATCGATGGGTTTCACAAAGCGTGGATTGATGAGGGCGGTGGAGAAACCGTCGAGCTCAAGTCGCTCCGCAAGTTCGCGCCCGAGTGTCGTCATGGGGCCGAGGGCGAGGATGGCGACGTCAGAACCATCCCTGAGGACTTGCGCCTTGCCGACCGGGATTAGCTGCGGCTCGGGTTTGCATTCGACGCAGGCAACGGCGCCGCGCGGATAGCGAATCGCACTTGGCCCATCCAATGTGAGTGCGGTGGCCATCATGTCGGCGAGCTCGTCCTCGTCCTTCGGAGCCATCAGCACCATCTCAGGGATACCGCGGAGATAGCTGATGTCGAACAGGCCATGGTGAGTCGGGCCATCGTCGCCGGAAAGTCCCGCCCGGTCCATGCAGAAAACTACGGGAAGCCTTTGCAGCGCGACGTCGTGCACAATCGGATCGAAGGCGCGCTGCAGGAATGTGGAGTAGATGGCGCAGAACGGCCGGTAGCCGCGAGTGGCCATGCCTGCAGCGAAGACGACTGCGTGTTCTTCGGCGATACCCACATCGAAATAGCGCCTGGGATGATGCGGCCGGAAGAGATCGAGACCGGTGCCGTTGGGCATAGCCGCCGTGATCGCAACGACGCGCTCATCCTTGTCAGCAAGCTTCACCAGGGTACTGGCAAACACCTCGGCGTACGTGGGCACACCGGCAGGCTTGGTCATTCCGGTTTCGGGATCGTAGGGGCCAAGGCCGTGAAATTTCTTCTGCCCATCGAGTGCGGGCTGGAATCCGCGCCCCTTCTGCGTGAGCACGTGCAGCAGTACAGGGCGATTCTCCGCCTTCAGGAACTTGAACGTTTCGATGAGCAAAGGCAGGTTGTGTCCGTCGATAGGGCCGTAGTACTGCAGGCCGAACTCCTCAAACATGATCGAGGGCCACAGCATGCTTTTGGCAGCTTCCTCGGCGCGTCGGACGACCTGGACTGCGGTTTTGCCACCGATTTTTTCGACGATGCGGCGTGCGGAGTCGTGCAGGCGATTGTAGTGCTCGTTGGTAACGATGCGATGGAAGTAGCGCGCGATGGCACCGACGTTCCGGTCGATCGACCACTCGTTATCGTTAAGGACAACTATGAGGCGCTTGGTCTGGTCGGCGATGTTGTTGAGCGCTTCAAAAGAGATGCCGTTGGTGAAAGCGGCGTCGCCGGCAACGGCAATCACATTCTCGTTTCCGCCGGAGAGATCACGCGCCACAGCCATGCCCAGTGCGGCAGAGAGAGCTGTCCCGGCGTGGCCTGCACCGTAGCAGTCATGCTCGCTCTCACTGCGCAGCATGAAGCCATTGAGCCCACCGGGCTGGCGGATGGTTGCAAATCGATCGAGGCGGCCGGTAAGAATTTTGTGGATGTACGCCTGGTGGCTTACGTCAAACAGGATGCGGTCGGTAGGTGTATCGAATACAGTGTGGAGCGCAAGGGTCAGCTCGACGACACCGAGATTAGGCCCAAGATGGCCACCGGTTTTGGAAAGGGTCTGGATGAGGAATGCGCGAATCTCCTCTGCCAGCTCGTCCATCTGCGCGGGATTAAGGCGCTTGAGGTCGGCCGGGGAATGGATCGTCTCAAGCAATGCTCCCATGTCACCCTTTCCCCAGAATATTCCGGGAAACCGTTGGCAAATAGCCTCTGCCGTGCTACCGCTTGAGATGCCAGCTTTGCCAACCAAGAGTATACCAACGGAGCAGTTCCGGCGCTGGAATGTTAGACGCCTTGCCAACCCCAAGGTATTGCTTTGACAAGACAAAACGGCAACCTGGCTGGAGCAGGATACAGGTCGATTGTGTACGATTCTGAGGAGAAGGGTGTATTGATGAATGGGTTGCGAGTGGTGATGAGGGCGCCCCGGGAAATTCTCTACGGCGCGGTCGTGGCGGGGATTCTGGGCTGTGCTGGTTCGGGGTCAGCCGGGGGCCAGTTGCCCGTCCCGAACGAACAGCAGGCGGCGCCGAATCCCTTGATGGATCCGACTGCAAATCCTGGAAAGGTGCTTCTTTTTAGTCTCGATGCAAAGTTTGCCAAGGACGTGCTCGAGCGCGGAGGCGCTGCATTTGCCGACTGGTTTGCCGGAGATGGGGTGGCGTTGAACAATGGCCAGGCTCCACTGATCGGGCTGGTCGCAATCACGAAATCGGCAAACTGGGATCCCAAGGTGTATCAGCTGACATGGACACCCACCGATGCACAAATGGGGCCATCGGGCGACATGGGATACACCTGGGGGCATTTTGAGGGACACAGCAAAGATGCCGCAGGAAATCCTGTGACGACTTCGGGGCGCTACATCACGGTGTGGCGCAAGCAGGCGGACGGAAGTTGGAAGGTAGCACTGGATGCCGGCGCGAATGAACCGGCAGCTGCGGGCGATTGCTGCAAGCTGCCGAATTCCTGAGCATCGTCACGGGCAGAGCTCCTCGGTTTCTTGAACCTCGGCGGAGGGGCCGTGCCTGACATCGACAAAAAGCGAGAGCAGCTTGAAAGGTTGGCGGAGATTTGTCTTGCGCTTTCGTCTGCGATGCGTGAAGACAAAGGATCGCACGCGATTTTCAGAGTTGCGAAAAAAGTCTTCGCCTACTACCTGGACGATCATCACAGCGACGGAATCATGAGCGTCTGCTGCAAGGTGCTACCGGGGGATAACGAGCGCCTGATCGCGGCCAATCCGCGAAAGTTCTTCATGCCGGATTACATTGGCCCACGGGGATGGGTAGGGCTACGCCTCGACCGCCCCACTGTGGATTGGACAGAAGTGAAGGAACTCGTTCAGGGCAGCTACGCGCAGGCCGCACCGAAGAAACTCCTTAAGAGGATGGAATCAAGCTGATCTGCCTGCGATGCGCGCCGAACGCTCTTCGGGGTGCCGGATTAATCTCAATAAACATCGGGCCATGAGACAATTCGCTCGACAGATTCCCCCCATCGGTCTCAAGCACCGGCAAACCACTCTCTTATGGACCTATACAGAAAACTGATCACATTGCTGTTTGGGCGTCCGCTCGCTACAAGCGAGGAACGGGCTGAGCATATCGGGCCGATTGCCGGGATTCCTATCTTCGGTCTCGATGCCTTGAGCTCTGCCGCATACGGACCCGAAGCCGCGCTGACGCTGCTGCTGCCGCTGGGCCTGCTGGGCGTGAAGTACATCGTGCCGGTGAGCGTGGCCATCGTGATCCTGCTCGCCATCGTCTACATCAGCTACCGGCAGACCATCGACGCTTATCCCAAAGGCGGCGGCTCGTATACCGTCGCCTCGCAGAACCTGGGTTCAGGCGCCGGACTGCTGGCGGCGGCGGCGCTGATGATCGACTACATCCTGACGGCCGCGGTGGGCATTTCGGCGGGTGTTGGCGCTCTGATTTCAGCCGTGCCCAGCCTGCAGCCGCACACGCTGCAATTGTGCCTTGGGGTACTGCTGATCCTGACGATTGTGAATATGCGCGGGGTCCATGACACCGGCGTGGTGTTCATGATCCCGACATATCTGTTCACGGGAACGCTGCTGATTGTGATCGGGGTCGGCATGTTTCATGCGATTGCGAGTGGCGGGCATCCGCACCCGGTTACGACTTTGCCAGCACTTCCTCCGGCGACTGCGATGGTGGGTGCATGGCTGCTGCTGAAGGTTTTCTCGTCCGGTTGTACCGCGATGACCGGCGTGGAGGCAGTGAGCAACGGCGTGATGGCGTTCCGCGACGACACGCGGAAGAATGCAAAGATCACGCTCACCATCATCATCGCGCTGCTGATGGTACTGCTGATGGGAATTGCCCTGCTGAGCCGGGCTTATGGAATTGGCGCGACGAATCCCAATGGCCCCGGATACGAGAGCGTGCTCTCCATGCTGACGCGTGCCGTGATGGGGCACGGATGGTTTTATTACGTAACCATCGGGTCTGTCTTGCTGGTGCTGGCGTTGTCGGCGAATACCGCGTTTGCGGATTTCCCGCGGCTGACACGCGCAATCGCACTCGATGATTACATGCCGCACGTGTTCTTGCTGCGCGGGCGGAGGCTTCTCTACTCCTGGGGCATCTATGTGCTGGTCGCGCTGACGGCCACCCTGCTGATCGTCTTTCGCGGCGTCACGGACCGCCTGATTCCTCTGTACGCGATTGGCGCGTTTCTGGCGTTCACGCTTTCGCAGGCGGGCATGGTGATGCACTGGAAGCGCGAAGGCGGCCACCCCTTCCGCATGTTTGCCAATGGACTAGGCGCTGCGGCGACAGGCATCACCGCAATGGTCGTGCTGGTTGCAAAGTTTGTGGAAGGTGCATGGATCACCGCGCTTCTGGTCGCCCTGATGATCGTGTTCATGCATATGGTGAAGCGCCATTACGTGGGTGTGGATCGCGAGGTTTATCTCGACCGACCAATACAGCCGGCGCAGTTGCAGGAACCGATCGTTGTAGTTCCCATCGATCGCTGGAGCCGGATTACGGAGAAGGCTTTATCGTTCGCCCTCTCCATGTCGAATGACATTCGATGCCTGCATGTGCAGGTGGCAGACGAGCCGGACGATATCTGCAAAGACTTCGACAAATTCATCGCCGATCCTTCAAAGGCAGCTGGCAAATGCGTGCCCAGGCTTGAAATCCTGCAATCTCCTTATCGCTACGTGCTGCAGCCGATGGTGGACTACATCCTGAAGGCAGAGAAAGAATCGGAAATACGCAAGGTATGCGTGCTGGTGCCGGAACTGGTGGTGCTGCACTGGTGGGAGAACTTGCTGCACAATCGCCGAGCCGATTTGCTGAAAGCCATTCTGCTGATCCGCGGAACCCGGCGAATCATCGTGATCAATATCCCCTGGTATCTAGAGCGGGGATGATCGCACGCGCGCCTTTGATCCGAATGCGATTCCCTTCCCCGCTCAAAAACGTCAGAATGGTGGGTGGACTCACCAACAACAATTGTGCATTCCGGGGGGTGGCTCGGCGATGGCACGCGCCGAACTTATTTGCGGGGTGCAATTCGCATGCTGGCGACTGGCATCATCGCTCTCGCGATTGGCCCGGGCGCACCGGCGCAGGATCCCCAGCAAACCAACCCGCCTGCAAACACCGGTCAGCAAACCACAGTGCACGGGATCGTGCGCAATGGGGCTTCGGGTGAACCGCTGCCGCGCGCGCTGGTACGTATCAATGGCGATGCTTCTACCGGCGTGCTGACCGATGGGGAAGGGCGCTTTGAAATCGGGGACGTGCCCGAGGGGCCGCAGGAGTTCACGGTCCTGAAGCCGGGATTCATGGATGAGGCGGAATCCGGCGCCGATAATATGGCGTGGAACTCGCACGGCGTCGGTCACAACGTCATCATCGCGGCACCGATGGGCGATGTCGTCTTCACAATGGAGCCGACCAACTCGATACAAGGACAGATTCAGCTTTCCACCGGCGATGTGGCAGAGGAAATCCAGGTCACGCTCTTGCGGCGCACGGTACAGGATGGACGCGCGGTGTGGCAGTCCGAGGCCAATGCGAAAACCAACAGCGATGGCTTTTACAGGTTTGGCGAACTTCCAGACGGCTTGTATGCGGTGTATACGCAGCCCACGATGGACAGCGACGCCGCGACCAATCTGGTGGAAAAAGGAAGTGGGAGCAATGTCGCGCGCGAGGGTTATCCGATGGTGTTCTATCCTGATGCGCGAGACCTGGCCGGCGCGGCAAAGATCCACGTCACCGGCGGCGAACAGGCTCAGGCAAATTTCGTCCTCACGCTGGAGCCGTTTCAATCCGTGACCGCTACGGTGGCGACGCCAAAGACCGGTTCCGGGGCAGGTGAAATCGTTTCACTACAGGTAATGGATGCGCAGGGGCATTCCCTGCCATATGGCACCCAATATGATCCCGCCACCCATATCTTTCAGGCGTCGCTTCCAGACGGCACCTACACCCTTCTTGCGACGATGCAGACGAACGAGGTTCATGTTTTGAATTCTCGAAACGGTGAAACCTTTCGGCTCGCCTCGAGGACTCCACAGCCGATCTCCGGAGAAGTTACTGTTGCCGTGGCCGGACACCCGGTTTCCAATCTGCGCATTCCCTTGTCGGAGCGTGGCAACAATTCCATTCAGGTGTCGGTAGCGCGAGATCCAAATGGAACCACCGCGGCAGGCGATACACGCATATTTGTCACGCTGAGCCAGACCGGCGGCGGGATCGGCGACGGCATGGTGGGAAGCTACGCGGAGGGCTCGATTGCCGTGCCTCTGGAGACGCAAAACCCGCTGCCAGGCTCCTACTGGGTGCATACGAGTATCGCGCCGAAAGGCTTCTGTGAGGCTTCGTTCACAGCCGGCGCGGCAAGCCTTGCCCGTGAGCCGCTAGTGTTGGGCATCGCGGGCGCAGCGACCCCCCTGGTGCTCGCTTTGCGGGATGATTGCGCACGACTGACGCTCTCGCTGCCGGGATCGGTGGGACTAGCCGCGGGCGAGGAGCGCTTCTACACGCTGTACGCCGTCCCCGATTTCGACTCCACGGAAGATGTGGTGCCGCAGACGCTGCGGCCTTCGACCGGCGGCAGGGTTACGCTGACAGGGCTGACGCCGGGAAACTATCACGTGTACACATTTGACCGGCCTGTGTCGCTGGAGTATCGCAATCCGGCGGTGCTGGCGTCGCTGCAGGGCCAGGCAGTCACGGTCGCACCCGGTGTTGAGACGGAACTCACGGTTGAGGTGCCGCAGCGGTGAGGTCTGCCCCATTGGCAATTTGCGAGAAGGCTCGTTGGCTTCTGTTCGCCACGCTGTGCGGTGTATTGGCGGCAGGTCAGTCCGCGCAGGCGCCTTCGCAGACAAACGCGGGCAATATGGCGTCGCGGCCATATCGCATCGCAGGTGTTCTGTCGAATTCGGCTACAGGGGAGCCGGTGAGACGAGCGACTGTCGAAGCACTGAAGGAGGACGATAGCGAAGCCGTGGCCTCTTGCGTCACCGACAACGATGGACGATTCGCACTTGAGAGGCTGGCCGCAGACAAGTATCAACTGACAGCATCGAAGCGCGGATTTCGCACTGCTTTCTACGACGAGCATGACCAGTTCAGCACCGCAATTGTGACCGGACCCGATCAGGACACGGCTCATCTCGAATTCAAGCTGACGCCTGGCGCAATGATTCATGGAGCCGTGACCGGTGACGATGGTGAGGCTGTTGCGAATGCGCGCGTGATGTTATTCAAGCGGCCGAAGTTTTCACGAGCAGGCGAGCGGACAGCCCAGGTGGCCGCAACACAGGCAGACGACACCGGCGCCTACGAGTTGGGCGATCTTGCGCCCGGCGAATACCTTCTGGCGGTAGTGGCAGAGCCTTGGTACGCATTGCATGAAGGCACTCCGGCCAAGCGGAATGCGGCTCTCGACGTGGCTTATCCAGTCACGTACTTCGACTCGACAACGGAAGAAGGATCGGCGACTCCGATTGTGCTGACCAGGGGAAGCCACGAAGAGGCGAATATCAGCCTCCACGCTGTGCCTGCACTGCACGTGTCGATTTCAGCGCCCCGAAAACCAGACGGTTCAGTGTCGATGCCGCAGATGCAGGAGACTGTTTTTGGCAATACGATTCCGTCGGAGGTTGGGAGCGAAACGAACGATCCACAGGCTGGCACAGCAGAGATTGGCGGAATTGCGCCCGGGCACTATGAGTTTACCCAGGGCGATCCGCCGCGCATCGTGGATCTCGACCTCACTGCGAGCCAGCAGGTGGATGCAAATGCGGGCAGCGCGGCCAACACAGTGGAGGGACGAGTGCGCATGGCGTCGGGCGCGCCGATTCCCGAGGATATAACCGTTTCGCTTCAACGCATGGACGGCGGAATAGGACAGAGCCTATTTGCTGCGGCGGTGCTCAAGGGACGCTTTAGCTTCGACGCCGTTCCGCCGGGCGAGTGGGCGGTGATGGCAACCAGTGGCGACAAGGCCTTTCCGGTGGTGGCAGTAACTGCGGGCGGAGTGCTGCAATCTGGAAACATCGTGACGTTGAAGGAGCGTGCGCCCCCGATTCTGGTCACGCTGAGTGGAGCGGAGACACACGTGGAGGGATTTGCACAGAAGGATGGCAAGGGGCTTGCGGGGGCAATGGTTGTGCTGCTGCCGAAAAATCCGGCGCTCTGGAAGGCGCTGACCCGCCGCGATCAATCGGACTCCGACGGGAGCTTTGCGCTGCCGGATGTGGCGCCGGGTACCTACACCGCAATTGCCATTGAAGAAGGATGGCCGCTGGATTGGACTAACCCCGAGGCAATGGCGCGCTACCTTCCCGGCGGCATAAGCGTCACAGTAACAGAGCAATCAGGAGCGATTGTCCATTTGAGTTCGCCGGTACCGGTGCAGATGCGGTGACACGTTTCCCTGACCGGGCTCTCCAGCGACGGATCTCTGGTCGCTGGGATGGTGAGACAGGGGCGTTCAGCGGCTGATGTTTGGTCTCTGCGGTGAGTAAAACCGGGATCCCAAGTCACTGATTTTGGGCGCCGGGGTGGGAAGAACCGGGGGCGAGAAGGTAGTCTATGAGAGTACCGAAATTGAGTGACGGCACCCGCACTATTTCGCCGCACGGACAAAGACTTGTCCTTGAGGATCCGCGGGCAGAGGCCAGACATCGGTTCTGCGGTTACCGCGTCGCGAAGAAAATGCGCTGAGTAGCGTTTTCATCAGGAAACGTCCCTTGGAAGCATATTCGAGACGGATACGTAAGGCGCGAACCGGTCGGTGGCTGATGCGCTGTTCTATGGTGTTTGAGGAGAATCTGCATTGAAGAGTAAGTTGCTGTTTTCAATCCTGGCCGTGGCGTCGGCCATTGTTGTTCCAATCTCTGCTATTGGCCAGGTTGCCCCTGAGCGTCCACCCAAGGACTTGACGGGGCCGGATTACAAATATGAGGTCTATGTTGGCTACGGATACACGAGCATAAACCAGGTGAACCAGTCGCGCAGCGGCTTGGGCGGCATCGATACTTCGATCACGCGCAGCTTGAGCGAGCACTTCGGAATCAAGGGGATGTACGGCCACTACTTGTGGAACGTAACCGCAACGAACCCTGGGAACCCTGAACCCCCGACTGTCGATATGTTCCTCGGGGGCGCGGTAATTCACGGAAATCTTTTTGAAAAGTGGAGCGTGTATGCCGAGGGCTTGATGGGCGGCGTCCACACAGGCGGGGTGAGCACTCAACCCGATGTATCGTTCGCAGGCGGCCTCGGCGGCGGCTTGGACTATAACAAGAACGCCCACTGGACGGTTCGCGCGGATGGTGATTACATCGGATCGTCGTTCACGCTGGTTCCCTATCAGCCCGGCTTCTCGGCCCACACGCGCTGGAATGCGCGCGGAGGCATCGGAGTCGCATACCACTTCTGATCTGAAGAGTTCTCAAGAGTTGCGAATGGGCGGAGGCGCGAGCTTCCGCCCATTGCCTTTGTCTCAGAGTTGCGGCTTCGAAGCGATATGGTAGGTCAGCGAAACGATGCCGCTGGGAAAGGTGCGCGAATCCCTGAACTGCAGCGCCCAGCGGCGTCCTGCGGGAATGAGGGGAATTCCGCTGCCGAGGAGCACGGGAATGATAGAGACTTCAACGCGATCGACCAGGCCAGCGTCAAGCAGACTGCGAAAGGTTGTGCCCCCGCCAAAGAGCCAGATGTCTTTGCCGGACGTATGTTTCAAGCCGGCAACGGTTTCGGCGAGATCGGCAGCGACGATAGTCACGTCGTGATGCTGGGCTGCGTCGAGGGTCGTTGAAGCCACGAAGACCTTCATGCCGAATTCTCTCGGCGACCGGCTTTCGTGCAGGATGGCTTCATAAGTGTGTCGCCCCATGACTGCAGTGTCGAATTGACCAAAGATTTCGCCGAAGTCGACGGTCGGGTCCTGGATGATCCAGTCGAATTCCCCTTTGGGTCCGGCGATGAAGCCGTCGAGACTGGTCGCAACGCTGTAAACGAGCTGGCGCATAGACGTTCTCCAAGACGATCAGCTTAGCGCAGGCGGCCAATGCCCGGCGATCGCTCCCGAGTATTCAAAGGATGGCCCTACCTGGCTCGTTGATTTCAGCTATGGGCTTTCAGGCGATTGTTCTCTGCTTCCAGCGCGTCAAGGCGGCGACGCATCGGTTCCAGTATCCTCGCCAGTTCCACCTCGGAGTAACGCGGAGTAATGTGCTGCTGGCAGTTCCAGTCGAAGGCTTCGACGTGAATCAGAACGGCACGTTCGGGCAGCGATTTCTCTTGGGGCACACGCAGAGAGTCGATCAGCTTCTCGGCCTCCGCATCGCCTTCATAGATCTTCGCCCTCCCCAGGACCTTCAACCGGCTCTGCGTGGGATAGTCCATGAAGAACAGCGCAACCCGATCGTCATGTTTCAGATTTGCAGTACTGATGTATTGCCGGTTGCCGCGCAAGTCGGCGAATGCGATGGTGCGATCGTCGGGTATGTGAATGAATCCGATGTGGCCGCCGCGAAACTGGATATAAGGCCAGCCTGTCTCGGTGACAGAAGCCATGTAGAAGCCGTCGCGCTCGCGGATAAACGCCTGCTCGTCCGCCCCGAGCCGATCGCCGGCATCAGGCGAGTGCTCAGCGCGCTCGTAGAGATGCCGGCTGCCGTGCAGTGTTTGCTCCTCCTTCACCAGCGTCGTGAAGGCGAGTTCGGCGAAGCGTCGATCCATAGGGACTCCTGATGATAAGGACGTCAATAGGATGATCGGATTCAGCCGCGGGGTTCTGAAAGTGACGAATCGCGGTGGCTCTGGGTTGGGTTCAAGCGCGTAGCCTAGCTTGATTTAGGGCTGGAACCGGACGTGATCCCGTGCTCCAGCTTCTTCGACAGGACGATGCTCGACACGCAGAAACCAATAAACAGGTAATAGCCGGGTAAAATCTTCGAAGCATTCGTCGGGATCATAACCTGTTGCACATTCGGCATCTCGCGCACGCCGTCCCACGCGCTTCCAATCACGCCGTTGAACGCGACGAACGACATGAAGATTGCAAGAACCATGACGTCGGCCATTGACCACTTGGACAGTTCCAAGGCCAGCAGCTTCACCAGGCGGTTTGTACGCAATAACGCGGGCCGGAAGAGACACGCGGCGAGCGCCAGCATTTTCAGTGCTGGAAAGACCACGCTGAACAGGATTACCAGCACGCCAACGAGCGTCATTTCCGGACGGCCCATCCGCAGCAGTGTCTGACACACTTCAAGCACGGTCTTGCTGCGGTAGTACAGCGACTGGTCGCGAAACTCGATGGGTGTGCCGAGCAGGGTTGCGTCCACCTTTGTGACGCGAACTTCCACCTCCAGCATCGGACTGAGCACGCCGCCGGCCAGCATCGCAATCGAGAACAACATCAGCACTGCCACCGCGCCGCGGGAGAGCGTCTGCTTGCCGGCCATGAGCAGGATGAACCCGAGCGCCGCTGACGCAAGCACTGTGAGGTAGTAGCGATTCAGTTTCGCGTCCGTTTTTTTGATCTGTGTGCCGAGAGTCTCCTCGCAAACGCTTCCGGTGGCGCACCCGTATCGTTTCAGGATCGCGTTATAGGCGCTCATGTCCGTCGAGCTGAATGTGTTCTTTACCGCGTCGTCCAGGACACCGCGAATGGAGTTCTTAAAGCTCTCCTGCGTTTGGGGCTTGGCCAGCTCCTTCATCACCACGTCGGTGTACTCCGGCACATGCGGACGCAGGGATGCAACGATCATGTTCACGAGGAACGCGTTGCCTCCGCCGGGCATGCCCGTGCTCTTGGCGTTGGGCGACGTCATCTGTGTCTTGATGTTGTCCAGCAGGGCGTATAGCGACCGTTCAACCATGGGCCGCAGACTCTTGCTCTGCTCCTTGAAATCGAGCTTGTCGACTTGCGCGTTGAGTATTGGTCCGATGATCGCACGCCATTGGTCGGCACTCAGAATCCCGTAGCGCGCGTGTGTAATTTCGGCCAGGTCGGTGCGGACCACGCGCCGCGCGGCCAGGACATCAATGGTCTTCCAGCTGAACCAGATGGCCGGCAAAAGCAAAATTACGCTCGCGGCCAAACGGAGACCGGCCCAACGCGAATGTTGGCTGGTTGACCGATTCGTTGGTGTGACAATGTCTTCCACGATGGAGTTGAGTATAGAACCCGCTCCGAACCCAGCAGAATCAATCGCGAATATTCGCTTGAAGTAGCTCCCAGACTGCGCCTCTGCTACTCACTCCGCCGGGGCGAGTTGCGCGCTTAAGCGGGAACGTACGTCAACCTGATCACGTCCTCGCCAATGAGATCGCTGGTCACAAAGCGGAGCGGCGGGCGAGGGCCGGAGAAGAATGGCTTGCCGCGGCCAACTACGATGGGATGGACGTAAAGTCGATACTCATCGATTAGACCGAGGTTGGTCAGGCTTCCTGCCAAGTCTGGTCCGGCAACGTCAATTTCCCCAGGGAGCTGAGCTTTCAGCCCACGTATCACTGCCGCGAAGTCATCCGCGACAAGGGTGGTATTGGGTCCGACCGACTTCAACGAGCGCGACACAACCCACTTCGGCTTGCTCCGCCACGCCGCCGCAAAGTCGTGTTCCTCTGCGGCCCAGTCCGGAAGGTCTTCGTCCCAATAGCGCATTATCTCGTACATGCGGCGACCGTAAACCATGCCCGTCAGGTCGCGCGCGAGCTCAATGAAGTGACGAAAGAGCGCCGCGCTCGGCCTAAACTCCAGATGGTCGACGTAGCCATCCAGGGACTGGTTCAATCCATAAACGAGCTTTGCCACGGTACAGAATCTCCGTCCCATGTTCTTCAGAATAGCTTTCGCGCTCGTCAGCCTTCTTCCGCTTCGCGCAGCTTCGCGATCACAGTGAAATCTTCCAGCGTCGTCACGTCGCCCTTGATTTCGCCATGTGTTGCCAGCTCTCGCAGCAGTCGGCGCATGATTTTGCCGCTGCGGGTTTTGGGCAGCGCCTCCGTAAATCGGATATCGTCGGGCCGAGCCAACGACCCGATCTCCTTTGATACCCACTTGCGTAGTTCGTCCTTGAGCGCGTCGCTGGGCTCGTTGCCGCTCTCGAGAGAAACAAATGCGGAGATGGCCTGGCCTTTTAGAGCATCGGGGCGTCCGACAACGGCTGCTTCGGCGACTTTGGGATGCGCAACAAGCGCGGATTCAACTTCCATGGTGCCGAGGCGATGTCCGCTGACATTGATAACGTCGTCGACGCGGCCCATGAGCCAGAAGTAGCCATCGGCATCCATGCGTGCGCCGTCACCGGTGAAGTAGCACCCCGGCACGTCGGACCAGTAAGTCTTCTGGTAGCGCTCCGGGTCGCCATAGACCGTGCGTGCCATCGATGGCCACGGCTTGCGAATAATGAGCAGTCCGCCCGAGCCGGCGGGTACAGCGTGAAAGTTTCCTTGCGCGTCGGGCTTGGTAATCACTTCCGGCTGAATACCGAAAAAGGGACGCGTCGCCGAACCGGGCTTGGTGGGAACAGCGCCCGGAATCGGAGCGATCATGATGGCGCCAGTTTCAGTTTGCCACCAGGTATCGACGATCGGGCAGCGGTTGTGGCCAATCTTTTCGCGATACCACATCCACGCTTCCGGATTGATCGGCTCGCCAACAGTACCGAGCAAACGCAGCGAGTCCAGCTTGTATTTTTCAACATGCTGATCGCCCCACTTGATGAAGGCGCGAATCGCCGTCGGGGCGGTGTAGAAGATGGTGACGCGGTGGTCGTCGATGATCTTCCAGAATCGCGAAAAGTCAGGCCAGTTCGGAGCGCCTTCGTACATCAGAACGGTAGCGCCATTTTGCAGCGGCCCGTATACCACATAGGAATGGCCCGTCACCCAGCCGATATCGGCCGAGCACCAGTAGATGTCATCGTCGTGCAGATCGAACACGTACTTTGTGGTGATGTAGGTCTGCACAGCGTAACCGCCGGTGGTGTGAACCAGGCCTTTTGGCTTCCCTGTCGTCCCGGAGGTGTAGAGGATGTAGAGCGGATCTTCAGAGTCGAGCGGCTCGGCGGGGCAGTGGGTTGGTGCGTTGGCAATAAGCTCGTGCCACCAGCGGTCTCGGCCTTCCACCATGTTTACAGGCGATCCGGTGCGCTTGTAGACGATGACGTGCTCCACGGTATGGCAAGCAGGCATCGCTTCATCGACGGTGCGCTTGAGCTGGATCTCCATGCCGCGGCGATAGCTCGTGTCCTGCGTAATGATAGCGATACATCCCGAGTCGTTCACGCGGTCGGCGATGGCATTGGCAGCGAATCCGCCGAAGATCACGGAGTGGATGGCGCCGATGCGCGCGCAGGCCAGCAGTGCGATGGCAAGCTCAGGCGTCATGCCCATGTAGACGGCGACGCGATCGCCTTTCTTGATGCCGAGGGCCTTCAGGCCGTTGGCAAAACGCTGGACCTCCGCGTGAAGTTCCGCGTAAGTGAGACGGCGAACTTCGCCTGGCTCGCCCTCCCAGATGATGGCTGTCTTGTTGGCGCGCTCACTGTGCACATGACGGTCGAGGCAGTTGTAGCTCAAATTCAATTTGCCGCCGACAAACCATTTGGCCGTAGGGATATTCCACTCGAGCACCTTGTCCCAGGGCTTGAACCAGTGAAGTTCTTTCGCAATACCGGCCCAAAATGCCTCAGGGTCTTCAATGGATTGCTTATACATCGCCTCGTATTGCTCAAGGCTCTTGATGTGAGCGCGTTTTGAGAACTCTTCGGGCGGTGGGAATACGCGGTTTTCGCGGAGGGTGGATTCAAGATCCTGATTCGATAGGGATGAAACCGATGCCGGATCAGCGGGAACGTGCGTCGAAGACATGAATAAGTCCCTTCAGGGAAGAAAACAAAGCCGCAATGCGGGCGTGGCTTTTCGAGACGCGTTGCCGCACCCGTGACATATTGCATGTGGCTGTCACTTTATCGAGGCAGGGGCAGAGACGGCAAGCCACTCCTGCATTGACACGGCTCCGGATTCCTCAGTCGCTTGCTGCCTCAGACGCGGAGTGCCGTGGAGATGCAGCTTCGTCCCAGATGAGGGCGCCGTGACTCTCCTTCAGAAAATCATTCCGACGATGAAACTGAGACGCGGCAACGCGAAGCGGATAAATGAGCCCGGCATAGATGTTGCCGGTGGAGGCGCAGAGCTGACGCCGATCACGGCAGCAAGACCGCCGAAGACTCCATTGCCAATATGGTAGGGCAGTGAGACGGAGGTATAGCGGATACTCGCTGGGAATGCCTCTACGAGATACGCGGCGATGGGACCGTAGACCATGCAGCGAAAGCAGAGTCTGAAGCCAGATAAGGAAGGCGAGCGGCGGAAGATTGGCATTGGCCGCCTCAGGTGCGGGAACGAGGTCGCCGCTGACCGCATCGCGGGTGAGCGGCGTGAGATGAATCGTCTCCGGTAATTCGTCCTTCATAGAACTGACACTGACTCACATCGTTGCCGGCGGCTATCTGTATGCCTTTGTAGATGGGAAGAGGTGAAGATCGCGGCAACAAGCAGCCCGACGCATCATGAGTTTCTTGCGACCGATGCGGTCAGAGATCGCGCCAAAGACTGTAGAACGGGAACTGCGGCCAGAAGCGAGACCACAACCACGATGTTTGACGTGTGCGTGAATTCAACGCGCAGAATGTTTGCAGATAGAAGAGCGCGAAAAACGATCCGGTATAAGAGACCCGGCCTGCCCGGCGGCGCTCCGAATAGGGAAATGAGCATCTGCTTCAAGGTTCGACCAATTGTCCGAAAGCGTCTCGGAGCGGTGCGTAACAGATTGCATTCCGGAGGCCTTGATGTTCGAAAAGATGGGCGATTCTTTCATCCGAATACGAATGTAGAGCGAAACGCCGACGAACACGATGAGAAAGAAGAAACGGCAGCCGCCATCCCCATTGTTGAAAGCACGCGGCGCTCATACGCTTGCTGGGTGGCGAGGATGACTCCAAGCGAAATAACAAGACCCCAGCCGGCCGTGGTCTGAAGAAAGCTGGTGTAGAAGCCGCGCCGGTTATCCGGTACGTGCTCCGCTACGTACACTGCCGCGCCGCCATACTCGCCACCGAGGGCCAGACCCTGCAAAACACGAATGGCGATGAGAACGATGGGCGAGAACCATCCGGCCGTGTGGTAGGTCGGCAGCAGACCAATGGATGCGGTAGACGCGCCCATGATCGTGAGCGTGATGATAAAGGCGATGCGTCTGCCAAGCAGGTCGCCAACACTGCCAAAGAATAATGCTCCGAAAGGACGAACCAGAAATCCGACTGCAAACGTGGCAAGATACGCAACGAGGGCGAATGTGTCGTTGCCAGGGGGATAGAACTTGAGCGCCAGAATTGATGCCAGCGAGCCGAAGATGAAAAAGTCATACCACTCGATCAACGTTCCGGTGGCAGCGCCCAGGATAATCTGAGCGAGGAAGGCTGGCTTCGCCGTCCCAGGGTGTGAAGATGTCGACGATGCCATTCTTTTTCGACCTCGGCAGAGCCGCGGAGCTCACCTGAAAAGAGAGTACAACGCGGTTAGGCGGCGCTTGTTTTTTGGGGAGTCCGCAGCCCACTCTGCTGGTGCGACGGTTTGAATGTCAAGTTAATTCCCTGGTTCACCCTTTTGAATGAGGTCTCCGGGCGACAATGAACCAAGGCACCGCATGAGCGCGGCGCCTTGGTGAACTCCTGAACGACCAATGGAAATCGCCATCGGTAGTAAGTGTCAATTAGCACCAGGTGAAAACCCTTAACCAACTCCAACCCCAGGGAGGGAATTATGGGATCCGCGACGAGGCGAAGCGAAAACCAATCAACCATCCGGCTCTGGCATCTCCGCCAGCGACGCGCGTGCCATTGCCAAGGAGGCCTACATCTACGGCTTCCCAATGGTTGTGAACTACAACACCATGTACAAGCAAGCCATCGACAAGACGAGTCTCAGATTTTCGCGGCGACTTCAACACCTGAATAGCTCCAAATCTGTTGCAACACCCGATGACAAATTTGTCGTCACTCCTAACTCCGACACTCCCTATTCCTACATTTGGATGGATCTGCGGGCCGAACCTCTTGTCTTCACCATGCCAAAGATCGAGAAAAATCGCTACTACACCACGCAGCTTGTCGATCTCTACACCTACAACTTTGCCTATCTCGGCACGCGCGCCTTCGGTAACGATGGAGGCGACCTTCGTCATCGCGGGTCCCGGCTGGAATCGCCCAACACCAGCAGGCGTCAAGGCGATCATTCATGCCGAGACGCAGTTCGCTTACGGCCTGTTCCGTACCCAGCTATTCAACCTGGCGGACCTTGCCAACGTAAATAAGATCCAGGCCGGTTACCACGCCGAACCACTCAGTTCCTACCTCCGCGAACCGGCACCGCCCCGCGCTGCTCCCGTTAATTGGCCTAAGCCCTCCGACGACATGAGCGCCTCGCCAACGATGTTCCCCCTCATCAACTTCCTATTTCAATTCTGCCCGCCTGATCCATCCGAGAAAGATTTGTTGGTGCGCTTTGCGCGACTCAACATCGGCCCTGGCCGGACTTTTGACTTCAGCAGCTTTTCGCCAGACATTCAACAAGCCATCAACGACGGCATCAAGGATTCCGACGCTGATGTCGCCGTCGTGATGAAGAAAATCAACACGGACGAAGTCTCCAGCGGAGATATGTTCGGCACGCGCGACTTTCTCAAAGGCAACTACCTCTATCGTTACGTCGGAGCGAAGCTCGGCCTCTACGGCAACTCGAAACAGGACGCCCTCTACTTCGGTTACTTTCTCGATGCTCGTGCATCAGCCGCTCGATGCCTCGAAATCGAGCTATGCGCTTCACTTCGCCAAAGATCAACTTCCACCCAACAACGCCTTCTGGTCGCTGACTATGTACGATGGCAAATCGCAATTGCTGGTCGCGAATCCGCTCAAGCGATATCTGCTGAATTCCACCAATCTGAGTTCCTACGAGTACGGCAAGGATGGCTCGCTTACCCTGTACGTCTCTCGGAACAAGCCCGCAACCGTAAAAGAATCCAACTGGTTACCCGCGCCCGATGGACCCTTTCTACTGCATTTTGCGCGTGTACCTTCCCGCCGAAGCGGTCCTGAATGGAAGTTGGAAGAAACCGCAAATGCAGCCAGTTCCAAGGCGGTGCTTAACTTTCGCGCTCCCCCCACTGTTCAGGATTGATAGCGTTTCTGGTGCCATATCCACGCTGTACGAACAATATCGTCGAGTTGCGCGTAGTGGGGCTTCCATCCAAGTTCGCGAATCGCCTTCTCTGAGCTGGCAACGAGGACTGCCGGATCGCCGGGGCGGCGGGGATGTATCTCGGCGGGAATCGGGTGGCCGGTGATGCGGCGTGCGGATTCAATGACTTCGCGAACGCTGAATCCCTGGCCGTTCCCGAGATTGAAGATGAGCCGATTTTTGACCGCGGCATCGGTTTCAAGAGCTTTCACTGCGAGCAAATGGGCGTCGGCAAGATCGGAGACATGGATGTAGTCGCGGATGCAGGTCCCGTCTGGAGGTGGGATAATCGTCGCCGTAGATTCGAATGGACTGGCGGCGTCCAAGCGCGACATCAAGAATCAGCGGGATGAGGTGCGATTCGGGTTCGTGGGCTTCTCCGCGCGTGACGCCCTCGGGGCCTTCGGGAGCCCCAGCCACATTGAAATAGCGCAATGCGACTGAGCGCAGGCCGTGGATCGCGTGAAACCAGTCAAGCATCGTTTCAACAACCAGTTTTGACTCCCCGTAAACATTGGTTGGCTTGAGGCGCGCATCTTCCTTGATCGGAACGAGTTCCGGTTCTCCGTAGACTGCTGCTGTGGACGAAAACACGATGCGGCGCGGGCCTTCCGCAAGGACCGCCTCAAGCAGCGCAAGCGTGGATGCGGTGTTGTTGCGGAAGTAAATCTCGGGCCGCTGCATCGACTCTCCAGCTTCGATCAGCGCTGCGAAATGCAGGATGTTATCAAAGGGCTTACCTTCGTTTTTGGCGGCCTTGAAAATGTTTTCGATCAGATCACGGTCTGAGAGGTCGCCTTGAACGAATTCAACCCCTGGCGGAACCATCTCACTGCGGGCATGGCAGAGGTTGTCTAAAACGGTCGGCTCGTGTCCCTGAGCGGCGAGCAAAGTTGCAACTGTTCCACCAACATAACCGGCACCGCCGGTAACCAGAGATCTCACAAAAATACTGTCCTTCTAGAGCGGATTGGGTTACGGTGAGTCTATTACAGCAGGCAATCAGTAACGGTCTAGGCCGTTCAAACTGAAGACCGTCGACCAGGCGGCTTGCCGACCTACGTGGAATACGAACGCAACAAGCGACGATATTGCGGGTTAAGGAAAGAATACAGTCTGCACGTAGATTTTCCTTTTTTCCAATTCCGAAGCGAGGATTTGCGACTTGAGTTCCGAGGCTTTTAGCATTAAAAGGGAGAGGCTGGATGCAATCGGGTCGAGCTCAGAAAAGCAGGTTCGCCTCAGGGAATCGAACTATAATAACGGGAAGCGCTACGACTGGCGTTTGCGCGTCCCCATCCGATAACATCGGGAAAGACTTTTGCGTTTACCCCATCCCGAATGACGAGGGGCAGCGCCAAACAAAGCGAGCGGTCCTGAGAGGCACAATAATTCCCTGCCGTCAGGCACCGTATAACCCGCAATATTTTCCTTTTTGGAGTCAGCCAGTTGCCGAAGAAAGCGAGGATCGCTTGCGGCAACTGAAAACTGTTTACACCTGCCCGGAAGAGGCTGGAACCGGAATGGCAATACTGAGTCATTTTTGCGCATTCCTCCTCTACGGCATATGTTCTGAATTCCTGCAGACTCAGTACGCCGTCTCCATGGCTAACCCCGAGGTATGAAGATGCAGATGAGTGGCTATCCTGGTCGTACTACTTTTGGCTTGCTTCCAGAACCAGAGGGGCGGTCTGCTCCCTTTGTAACGAGCGCAACCGTCAACGCGCTTATTCTTGGCCTGGTAATTTATATCGGAATGACGGCGAAGCATGCGATGCAGGAGCACAAGTTCGAGCAAACCGAACTGATCTTCCCCACCACGCCACCGCCCGCGCCGAAGTTCAAGACTCCCCCTCCTCCCAAGCTTCCTGAACCACCCAAGCCGAAGCTGGAGATGCAGATGGAGCAACCGAAAATTAACATGCCGAAGCCCGAGCCGAAGCCGGCTCTGAAACCGATCGAGATGGAAGCCAAGCTGAACACGCCGCAGGTCAAGGCCGCAAAACCTTCGATCATTCTGGCTCCTCAGCCCAAAGCAGCGCTTACCGCGGCAATGCCGGCCCAGAACAACACCGTGAAAGCTTCGACGGCGCCAGTGCACCTGGGCGAGACTTTTGGGGTAACGCCGAATCCGAATGCGACCCGGCCGGCGACGGTGGCCGCGATCGGCAATCCGTATGGCGGCATGCAGGGTCCAGCCGTCGCTCCTCATGGAGTGGTGGGTTCAGCCGGAATCGGCAATGGATTGAAATCCGGTTCAAATGCCGGCGCTGTGGGCAAGGTTGCGCAGGCAGGCATACCCGGTGGAACAGGTGCCGCGACGACATCCTATGCTACGGGAGGTAAGGTTGCATCGGCGGGAATTCAGACGCAGGTGGCAGCAGTGCCCGCCATGGCGCAGACACCTCGTGAAGTAGCGCCCACCAATCTTGAGGTTCTTTCAAAGCCACCCGTGCAGTACACGCCTGAAGCGCGTCAGCTGCGGGTACAGGGAGACGTGATCCTGCGCGTGACATTTACCGCCTCGGGACAGGTCATCATCAAGGAAATAGTGCACGGACTGGGTCACGGACTGGATGAAGAGGCCCGTCGCGTTGCTTCGCAAATTCGTTTTCGTCCGGCCACGCGCAATGGCCAGGCAGTGGATCTGACAACTAATATCACTATCACGTTTCAATTGGCATAGCGTCCAATTCGAACCCATGATCACGACAGTGGGCAAAGAGCGGCAAGGGTTCCAGACACTGTCTTAGAACGGCAAGAACGAATCATCGTAGGAGATGACATGAAGTCTCGAAAGATCGCCCTAACCCTCCTGACTCTGCTTCTTGGGACGTCGTGGGCGTACGCAAAGAAAGCCCCAAAATACGAGCCGACACACCAGCTGACTGCGGATCAGGCCGCGATTGTGCAGAAGGCCATCGGGCAGGAGAAGATCCTGATCAAGGCGATCCAGCAGCGGACTCCACTTGTGGAGACTTACATCCAGGACACACGGCCCGATGTAAAGCTGTACCAGGTGCCCGTAGGCGATCAATACACGCTGAGCCGCGTCGATTTCGGCAAAGGCTTCTTTGATAAATCCTATGAACCAAAAGATGACCCCAGCAAGAAGGGCTGGTTCAAGGGCTCAATGGGAGCCATCACGGGCTTATCCAAGGCGCTTGGACTCGACAAGCACTTCACCTATAACCCGACCGGCTTCATGCAGATGATGTTTCTGGATCCGACAGGATTCGATCAGCAGCACTACGAGTTCAATTATGTGCGCCGCGAATTCCTGGGATCGGTGCGGACCTGGGTGTTCGATGTTCATCCGAAGGTTACCGACATGGGCCGCTTCTACGGCCGCATATGGATTGAGGATCAGGACGGCAACGTTGTCCGCTTCAACGGCACCTACACCGGACCGAGGTCCGAGGATGATTCGCGTTATTACTTCCACTTCGACAGCTGGCGCATGAACGTGCAACCCAGCATCTGGCTTCCGGTTGCAATTTACGTTGAAGAAACAAGCCGCGACGGCGACAAGCAGGAAGGCCTGAAGGCACAGACTCACTTCTGGGGCTACAGCCTTAAGCTGCCTACGCGTGACAGCGAAAGCGTGAGCATGAAAGTAGAAGACGCGGAGGACAAAAGCGACGACTCGCAGGACGTGAGCCCGCTGCAGGCCTCGCGCCAGTGGGTGCTACAGGCCGAAAACAACGTGATCGACCGGCTGGAGCAGGCTGGCCTCGTGGCTCCGCTCACACCGAACGGTTTTGAAACCACTGTGCTCGACCAGATCGTGACCAACCTTGTGGTGCCGAATAACATTCCCCTGGCAATGCCGGTGCATTGCCGGATCATGCTGACAGACACCATCGAAACCACCACGGTAGGCAACACCATCCTGCTCAGCAAAGGTCTGATCGACACCATGCCGCGCAACGAAGCGACGATTGCTTCCGTGATCTCGATGGAACTCGCGCATATTGCTCTCGGCCACCACATCGATACGCGCTACGCATTCAACGATCGGTTGATGTTCCCGGACGAATCTTCATTCCGCCGCATCAACATGAACCACACCGATCACGACAATCAGGAAGCTGCGGCCAAGGCTCAGCAATACCTCGACGCCTCAATGTACAAGGATCAGTTGACCACTGCCGGCCTCTACTGGACGCAGCTTTCCGATCGTGGCGCGGTGCTGAAGGCTCTGAACACGCCGAAGCTCGGCGATTCCCTGCTGAAAGCCGACGGAACGCCCTGGATGACGACCCTCGCCCACAGTGCACCGAAGATCAACTGGGACGACCTCGCACAGATTCCGGCGCTTCCACTCGGAAGCTGGTTGAAAACCGATCCGTGGGATGACCACGTGCATCAGTTGAACGCCAAGCTTTATGCGCCGTTGCTTCCGCGCGACAAGATGCCGCTGGAAGTGACCCCGGTCTATTACAGGCTGCAGCGCTACGACGAGGCCGCTCAGTCGCAGGCAGCAAACCCGGCCGCAGCGAAGCCAAACGCTGCTGGCTCAGCAGCACAACCTGCGGCAGGCGATCCGCCTCCCGCAGCTCCGGCAGGACAGACGACAGGTGGAACGAAACCACCGGCAGCTTCTTCAGATCAGCCGACGCCTTCGCAGGCAGAGGGTCCCCAGCCACAACCAACGGGCGGATCACCGAACCCGCAACAGTAGATCAGTCTTATGGGGCTCAGGAATCGGATAACGGCAAGTTCGTTATCCGATCCTGAGCCTTTACACTGACGGCGATTCTAATGACGCCTTGGGTTGTCGGAGGTTGCCGCTGCCTGTTGGTTGCGTCGACCTGAGTACATTCGGTTTCGAAGTGAATATGTTTTGAACCCGCTGCGAGTGCCTTTTCTGAGTTGCACGTTCGACGATTCAAACCCAGGAGTGAATAAACCCCTTCTCATGAGACGAATTGCAGTTTTTATCTTTTGCTGCTTGATTTGTGCTGCTGCTTCTTTGCATGCGCAGGTGGCTCCTTCGGCATATCGCGGCCAGCTCTCGCTGACTGCAGGCGGAATGGGCTCGGTGTTTCAACCGGATTACGCCGGTAGTGGATTTCCGCAGGAAAGCCCACAGCGCCTCTTTGGCGCCGGCGTTTACGTGGATCTGAAGATGACGCGCTGGATACAGATAGAAGGCGAGGCGCGGTGGCTCAGACAGAACGCGTTTGTCGACATCACCGAAGACAACTACCTGATCGGGCCGCGCGTGCCGATTCATGATTTCAAGCGCACCGGATTAACGCCCTACGGGAAGGCGTTGTTTGGACTGGGCAGGATGAATTTCGAATACAACGAAGCCTATGGCCGCTTCGCTGACATCGCCCTCGGCGGCGGCGTGGACTGGAAAATAAGCAAGCACTTTGTCGTTCGCCCCTTCGACTTCGAATATCAGCTCTGGCCTAACTGGATCAACAACGACACACTGAAACCCTACGGAGCCAGCGCCGGCATCGCCTACAAGATCTTCTGAGTTCCAGCTCTCAGAGCTTGTGGCGATGTCAGGCGAGCGTCTCGTCCGGAATCTCATTGAAGCGCTGGAAGTCCTAAAATTCGCGCATGGCCGATGAGACTTTTACGAAACTCAATCCGGAATTGTCGCCGATTCTGGAAGAGCTCAAGCAGCATGAGCCGATTTTTCATACGCCGAAATTCGGAACAAGCCTTGATGACTTTGAGCGAGCCACTGCGCCTGATTTCTGGGAAGTGGGCGCGTCAGGCAGATGCTACAGTCGCGAATTCATTCTTAAGATGCGAAGCGGGAACGAGCTTGCAGATGCCGATTCGGCAGGATGGAAAGCAACCGGCTTCGGCCTGCGGCAGCTTGGGCCGGATTGCTATCTTCTGACATACACACTCGATCAGGCTGGCCGGCTCACGCGGCGCGCGACGATCTGGGAGAAGGCCGCAGAAGGCTGGCGCATCCTCTATCACCAGGGAACAGTCGTGACCGCGTCGGAATAGGATATTGCTCCGGAATAACCGGCCGTTGCGAAGATTCAATTGCGACGGAAATCCCCGGCTACATCATCCATTTGTAGTTATCCATGGATGCAAGCAGGATTGTTCCAACGATGATCATCGTGCCAAGCGCTATGACCGTTATCCAGAGCAGTCGGAGGCGGTATTCGTACACACGGCTTCTTTTCTTCTTCGTGGTTTTCTCTAGCAGGACCATCGTGCTTTTCGTCCACTTTCAAAGCGAATTCAAACTTGCTCTTCGCATTCCCGGATTGGTTGCCTGCCCAGCAGAATCCAACCCGCGACTTAACTCGATGCGGGCCCTTTGCTGCAGAATGTAGCGATGATTGAGCAAGAGTCTAGCGAGCTAATAGAAAAAGGTGCAATGGGCTTTTGTTTTCTTTTCTATCACCGACGTAACCAACACGAGGATTACCGATGGGATGGCCCGTCTTCGCCGACTCTGATGTCGATCTGACTCAACGCCTGGGATTGTGAGCGGCATCAACTTCAGCCATGAGTCTTCGGTTCAATTAGATCGAGAAATGTAATACGCAAAAGGAAAAGGGCCATCCGTGTAACGGATGGCCCTGAATTGATCCGAATTGAAGAAGCTCGCGAGGCACAAGCCGAGTCTGCCGCACCCCAGGTATTTATGCCGGCGAAGGCGAGCCCTCCGGGAAACCGGAACCGCCCCGGGTGTCGGGCTTGAGGACTTGCTGTCCACCACTGCTGCCGCCATCGCTCGGTGAAGCGAGGATGGAGCGCATCGGCGGCAGTTCCTTACCATCGAGCAGCATCTTCACTTCATCCGCGTCAATCGTCTCGCGCTCCAGCAACGCCGCAGCAATGCGATGCATCGCGTCCTTATGCGCTTCGAGAATGCCGTGCGCAGCCTGGTAGGCCTCGTCGATCAGGCGGCGAACTTCCAAATCGATCTGGCGTGCTGTCTCCTCTGAGAAGTCCCTGTGCTGCGCGATCTCGCGGCCCAGGAAGATCTGCTCTTCCTTCTTGCCGAAGGTGAGCGGACCCAGGCGGCTCATCCCGTACTCGCAAACCATGCGGCGGGCGAGGTCGGTGGCGTTCTCAATATCACTGCCTGCGCCGGTGGACATCTGATTGAGGAAGATCTCCTCAGCCGTACGTCCGCCGTAAGCGATGGCAAGATTGGCTTCAAGATATTCGCGGGTATAGTTGTGGCGATCGCCCGGAAGGAAGATCGTCACGCCCAATGCCATGCCTCGCGGAATGATCGTGACCTTGTGGATCGGATCCGAATGCGGCTGCAGGAGCGAAACCAGCGCGTGACCGGCCTCATGATAGGCCGTGACGCGCTTTTCTTCGTCCGTCAACAGCATTGACTTGCGCTCGGCGCCCATCAGCACCTTGTCTTTCGCAAGCTCGAAGTCGTACATCACGACCTGCTTGCGATTGACGCGGGCTGCGTTCAACGCGGCCTCGTTGACCATGTTGGCCAGGTCGGCGCCGCTGAAGCCCGGTGTCCCGCGGGCAAGAATGTTGAGGTTCACGTCATCAGCAACAGGAACCTTCTTGACGTGTACGCGGAGAACTTCTTCGCGGCCGCGGACGTCGGGCAGTCCCACTACGACTCGGCGATCGAAACGGCCGGGGCGCAGCAATGCAGGATCGAGAACATCAGGCCGGTTGGTCGCGGCGACGAGGATCACGCCATCGTTCGATTCAAATCCGTCCATCTCGACGAGCAGCTGGTTCAACGTTTGCTCGCGCTCATCATGTCCGCCGCCGAGGCCTGCGCCACGGTGACGGCCAACCGCATCGATTTCGTCGATGAAGATGATGCAGGGCGCGTTCTTCTTGCCCTGTTCGAAGAGGTCGCGAACGCGGCTTGCACCGACGCCAACAAACATTTCAACAAAGTCGGAACCGGAGATGGAGAAGAATGGCACATTGGCTTCGCCAGCAACCGCGCGGGCAAGCAGCGTTTTGCCGGTTCCCGGAGGTCCGACCAGCAACACGCCCTTGGGTATGCGTCCGCCGAGCTTCTGGAATTTCTGCGGCTCGCGCAGATACTCGATGATTTCCTTCAGCTCTTCCTTGGCTTCATCCACGCCCGCCACGTCTTTGAACGTGACTTTCTTCTGCTGCATTGACAGCAGACGGGCGCGGCTCTTGCCGAACGAAAGCGCCTTGTTACCGCCCGATTGCATCTGGCGGAGCATGAAGAACCAAATCGCCCCGAGCAGAACAAATGGACCCACGTTGAAAAGGATCGGGAGCAGCAGATTGTTCTGCGCGTCCTTCTTTGAGAAGCTGACATGATTAGTCAGCATCGCCTTTTCGAGATCGTCGTAGTGGTCTCCGACCGTGGTGTGGAACTGCTCCTTCGGCGTAGCTTTCATATGGCCGCGAAGGTCGGTGCCCTGGATGGCAGCGTCCTGCACCATCCCCAGCTGCACCTTGTCGTACAGTTCCGAATAGGGTATCTCTGTGTCTTTACCCTGGCCGATAGTGCCGTGCTGGACAACGCCCCACAGCAGCACCAGGCAGATGAGTATAAAGACCCAGAACATGATCGTTTTAACGGTCGAATTCACCAGGATCCTCTTTCCCGGCGGGGAGAAGCCGCTCAAGAACTTCCAACACCGCCTACAACATCCTTTAGACGCCCGTACAGTCCTTGAAGTCACAGAAAGTGCAGCTTCTCTTGACCGGATACACGAAGCACTCACCGCGCGGATGTGCAGTAACTCCGATTGTACTCCGAAGGGGAATGAAGTTTGAAGAAGTGTACGGGGCGAAATGGTGGGAATAACGTTGCGAATCCGCTATGTCAATGGCAAGTCGCCGGACGCACTGCCAACGTTTTGTGCAGCTGCCTAACCTTGGCCACGTGTCAAAGGCTCTACGGAAATGCGAACACGCGGGTCCGCCTCTAACTCGACCCCCTGCATCCAGACGACGCGACCGGCAATTTCCAGAACCGGCCAACGGGCCCGCTCGGCACCTGTAACTTTCATCCGTTCAAGCACTTCCTTTACTTTGCGAGGTCCCGAGGAGTAACGCAACTGGACCCGGTCGCCTGGTCTCCACGAACGCAAAACCGCTTTCAGAGCCGCGCCGTTGGGTAAGTTGGCGGACGCGGAGGCAGCAGCCAGGTCGAGCCGGATGCGGCAGGCGAAGGCCGGAGCAGCGAGTTCACCGGGGATAACACATTCGTAATGTTCACTTTCCACAGGGTCGTCTGGGGAAGGAATCATCGGCCCACGCGAAAGTCGAATCTCGCGGTGCGCACGGTCGCCGCGCAGCCCATGTGCAAGTTCGAGCTTCTGGCCCGCTTTCCCGGATTGAGCGAGCGAGCGCAGTGCTTCGGTCGCGGTGAAGTCCGGGGCAGCTCCCAGCTGGGCGGCCGCATAACGCAAGATGCGGCGCTGCAGAGCAACTGGCTCGGCGTTCAGCCGGACAAGATCGAGAGAAATACCATCGGCGGCAGTTGTGGAGCGGCCACCTCCACGAACCGGGCGGCCGCGAAGAATCACCTTCTCGGCCACACGCGCGACTTCAGATTGCCACCAGGAATCTTCCTCGCGTGCCAGTTCCGCCATTTGCGCGAGATGGTCGCGGAGTTGAGGATTCCACGTCGCAAGTTGCGGCAGCAGTTCGTGGCGAATGCGATTCCGGGTGAACGTGAGATGCCGGTTGGTGGAGTCTTCGCGCCACGGCTGATTGCGGGCTTTGAGAAAAGCTTCGATCTCAGCGCGCGTGGTGTGAAGGAGCGGACGAACGATCAGGCCTTCGGGAAATTGCAGATCGGGGTGAATTCCCGATAAACCCTCCGTCCACGCACCGCGCAGGAATTTGGCAAGCACCGTTTCTGCCTGGTCATCCAGCGTGTGCGCGGTAGCAACGGCGTCAAGTGGAGTTTCAGACATCAGTTTTCGAAACCACTGGTAGCGCAACCGGCGGGCAGTTCCTTCAATGGAATCGGCGGGGATGCAATCCGCGTCTTCGGAGGAAGACTTTTGGGTTCGTCGCGCTTCTGAAGCAGTGTCGACGCGGGCTTCGTGAAAGGGCAAGCCCAATGTGGCCGCTAGCTCACGACAAAACTCCAGGTCTGCGTCGGCTTCTGCACCACGTAGCCCATGATGCAGGTGCGCCGCGTGGAGCACGAGCCCCAGTTCCCTGCTTCGTTCCACGAGAGCACAGAGCAGCGCCACCGAGTCAGCCCCGCCAGAAAGCCCGGCAGCAAGCCGCATGCCGGGCTTGAGTAGGGACGTGTCGAGCGCGAGCTTTTGCAATTTGCGCACGATTGGATGATACGGCGCGGAAGCTTGGTTGAAGAAGTGCGCGGACGCAAGAGAAACTCGGATTCACGACCAGCAACGAGATGCTCGACATTGCTGCAGAAAATGAGTAGGCCGCTCGATTCGGCATTTCACTATTTTTTTGGACTCGTGCATTCGAAGTTTTCTGCCTTGTTCGGATCGCCGCTGCCTTTGTAGCTCGCCGACTGTGGATAAGGGCACAAGGGCCTGGTCATCATAGCAACACCTAAAGGGTTCCCTCCTGCTCTTTTGGTCGCGATGATGGTTCCTGGCGCGGTCCCCTTCTCAACCCAATTCTCCAAGGCGATAACAATGTTGCTCTGAGGGTCGTTGGACACGGAGCCAACGAAGGCGCCGAAGCTGTCGGGACCGGGACCACCACCGCAGTGCTGCATGCCGGGAACCATGTAGAGACGCGTAAAGGAATCAACATCAGCGTGGCCCATCTTCGCGATTACGCTCTCGTAGTAGTTCACCGTGTTGAGAGCCGGAATCGCTGGATCGTTCCAGCCGTGATAGAGGATCAGCTTGCCGCCGCGAGTGCGAAACGCGCTCAAATCGGGATTCACTGCATTGAGCGCCCCGGCGGTCTTCTCCGTGGCCGCCTGCATGCCTCTATCTACAGTGAATGTTTTATAGCTCCAGTCAGATTTCTCGTAGACCATGTTCGTGTAATAGCCGATCCCGAATAGAGCCTGTGCGCTTTTCGCAGGACCTGGGCCTGTAATCCAAAGTGCCCAGCCGGCCCTGCCATCTTCCGCGCCGGGCAGATAGCCAGGAAAAATCGTAAGACCGGTAGAGTCCTTGATGCCCGCATAAATTGCTTTCAGTGCGGAAACCTGCGGCGCCGTAAGGCACTTGTCAGCCTCTTCGCCAGCCGTACACTCGATCGAAGCAGGATCGAAATGGCATTGGCGCGGATCATTGAGAATTCCATCCGCCACGCCATCGAGTTTGTCGCATGCTGCAAGTACCGCACCTGCAATCACCGGAACCTTCGCGGGCGGAATGAAGCTCTCCGGAGTTGCGGTAAGTGCCTGCACATCCACAACTGCGGTTGACAGCAATCCTGTCCAGTAATTGGCGGGCGCGCCGGCAATGATGCCGTCGTAGTCCTCGGGATAGCGTTGGGCTTCCATCAGCGCTTCTCGGCCGCCATCGGAGCACCCGTCGAAGTAGGAGCTCTTCGGCGCCGATCCGTAAAACTGCGGAACGATGAGCCCAGCGACGCGGGTCATCTCGTGGATGCCCCGATAGCCAAAGTCGATGATCTTCTCCGGATGGCCAAGCGCCCACCTTGCATCAATGGGCGAAGCGGTGTGCCCGGTATCAGTGGCTGTGGCTGCATAACCGCGGAGGATCGCGGCGCCGAGGCCATCGTAGCTGATGGCGCCGGCGAATCCTCCGTTGCCAAGTCCCTCGAGCTTGCCGTTCCATCCGGCAAGCGGCATCCATACTTCGATAGCGATGTCTGAGTCTGCCGTCGGTTTGGCATGCGCCACGACACGGCAGAACCCGGGCAGCATTTTGTAGAACGCCGACAAGTCCGCGCCGGTAAACGGCTCACGCGGTCCTTCGAAGGTTCCCCGCGTGACCACTGTCGCGGTAGTAATGCTGACATAGGGCAACTCGAGACTTGCGATGCGCCCGCATTGGTCGCTCATCGGCGCGGCAGTTGTTTGAGTCTGGGCCGTGGCCGACAATGTCCCTACCGCGAGAATCGCGCATGAAAGCAAAAAGCCGGACGCAAATTGACACAGGCGAATCCGCATTGCACTTATCCCTTCTTTAATCGCGTTGAGTGAGCAACCGATAATTCTATGCCAGCCCGAGTGGCAAAATCGGATACGATGCGCTCGGCCGCTGAATGACAAGTCGTGAGCCATGAGGGCGGCGAAGTTGTATACTCGGCGAGTCATGCACGTTTTCGCAATTCTTCCCGCTGCGGGACTGGGAACACGAATGGCCGGCCCCCAGCCTAAACACCTCAGCGACAAAGACTCGCCTCCGGGCCCCCCTGCAAAACAGTTTCTCTCGCTCGATGGGGTTCCGATTCTGATTCACTCGCTGCGCGCCTTTGCCGCGGTCGAGCGCGTGACTGCGATCTATGTGGCCGTGCGCAAGTCGGAGATGGAGCGGGTGGACGCGCAGGTGGCTGAATATGGATTCAGCGGTCGCGTGCAAGTGGTCGAGGGTGGAGATACACGGCAGGAATCCGTTTTGCATGCACTGAATGCTCTCCCAGCCAACCCGGATGACGTGGTGCTGGTGCACGACGCGGTGCGCCCGCTGATTGACGGGGCGACAATCGATCGGACCATTGATGCCGTGGTGGAGCATGGGGCGGCCATTGTGGGCCTGCCGGCGATTGACACCATCAAGCAGGTGGAACGCACCGCTCATGGTGCAATCATCACCTCAACCATTCCACGCGAGTTCATTGTGCAGGCGCAGACGCCGCAGGGATTTCGCTTCGGGTTGCTGCATAAGGCGATGACGGATGCCATGGCGGAGGGATTTCTTGGGACGGATGAGGCGTCGGTAATCGAACGCGCCGGCGTTCCAGTGGCCGTGGTTCACGGTTCTCAGGTTAATCTGAAGATTACGCAGCCCGGTGATCTCGAGTTGGCGGAGTTTTACCTGCACCAGCGCGATCGCTAGGTTCGGCGAGACCACAAACAGGCACGGAGAACATGGAGACACGAATCGGATTTGGCTGGGACTCGCACGTGTTCAAGGCGGGTATACCGCTGCGCGTCGGCGGCATGACGCTGGATCATCCTGAGGGCCTGGTCGGACACTCCGATGGCGATGTGCTGCTGCACGCCATCACTGACGCACTGCTTGGAGCCGTGGCTGCGGGCGATATAGGAAGCTTCTTTCCGCCGGGGGATCCGCGCTGGAAGGATGCAAACTCCGCGATCTTTCTGAAACTTGCGATGGAAGAGCTGCAAAACGCCGGTTTCCGTATCGTCAATGTCGACACTACCCTGATCATGAACGCTCCCAAGATTGCGCCAATCGCCGGCGACATGCGCTCATCGGTTGCTGACCTCCTCGGGATTGAAATGGAACAGGTGAGCATTAAAGCCAAGACGCCCGAGGGCCTGGGCCTGGATCACGTCGCACAATGCCATGCTGTGGTTCTCGTGGAGCGATCCATCGAACCCGATGAGCTGAAAAGCATGAGCGCCGTGATTGAAAGCCAGAAGCAACTGGAAGACGTGGTGGATGACCTGTTGGCATCGGTTCACGGGGTGCCTAAAAAGCGGCCCGTCAACCCGGTCTACGACACCGAAGACATCACGTGAGAGCACGCGCTGCACGGGAATGACGACAAAACGCAATAAATTGCCACACAATTTTGAATAGGTCAATTTGTGTTGCGGGGGCGCGGGTCAGACGCGTATTCTCCCGGAATACGATTGGGCCAAAAAACGACAGACCTCGGTGGGCGGGGCCACATTTCACATGCGCGTGTTGCGGTTATCGGTAACAAGCAAGAAGATATCCATGCTCGTCGCGGCCTTTTGTCTTGGCACGATGATCCATCCCCTGCGCGCAGACACTGCCGCTGCTGCTCAAAGTAGTGCCGCGGCGCCTGGCGTCACATCCTCTGCACCCATTTCCCATTGGGCAGAGCAGGTTGTTCTTGGATCTTCCAGTGTCGAGTTGAACGGCCCATGGAAATTTCACAAGGGCGACGATTTGCAATGGGCTCAGCCGGACTTCAACGATTCCGGATGGCCGTCGATGGATTTGAGCCCGCCGGAAGGATCGTATGACCCATTTCTGGGCACCAGCGGCTTTATGCCGGGATGGACGGCTCTGGGGGACTCTGGCTACTCGGGCTACGCGTGGTACAGGCTAAAGGTCAATGTTCAATATGATCCGGGTCTCTCAGAAGGTGGCCTGGAAATCAAGATGCCGGATGACGTCGATGACGCTTATCAGGTATTCGTGAATGGGCAGTTAATCGGAGAGTTTGGCCACTTTGCGCCAAGTAGCGTGAGGACATACCTCACTCTTCCGCGAACCTTTGCATTACCGAAAGGAATCAAAAGCGGGCAGATCACGTTTGCCATCCGCGTCTGGATGGATCCTTCGACAGCGCTGACCAATCCCGATGCGGGCGGCTTGCACGGGCCGCCAATCCTGGGACAAGCGAAACCGATCGAGCGCATGCTCCGGCTGGATTGGGATGCCGTAAATCGTTCCCAATTGAGCCGCTTTCTTGAGGTTGCAGTCCTTCTGCTGGCAATTATCGTAGCGGTGGTTCTGTTCTGGCTTGATCGCAAGGAGAAGGCTTACCTGTGGCTTGCTCTGGCTTGCGGCGGGGTTGCGCTACAAAGTACGGTGACCCTGATCGGGAATTACTCTGCCGTGATCCCGGCATCCTTTTTCTTCCTGTTATCGGACGCCTTTCTGATTCAGGGAGTGATTGGACTCTGGATCATCTTCTGGGCTTACTGGTTCCGAATGGGGCGCATGCCGCGGCAGCACAAGATGGTCTGGGGCTTCGCGATTGGCCTGGCATTGGTGATCGCCATGATGCGCGCCCCCTTTTATGGGCACCTGATCCCGGTTCATGCAGTGGTTTTCTTGTCTCCGCTCGCGGTCTTCATGAAACTGCTGCTCGGTGGATTGTTGCTCTGGGTAGCGTGGGAAGGCATGCGCAAAGACAGCGCCGGCGCTTGGCTGGCCATGCCGGCGGTGGGCCTGATAATCATATCGCTCTACCAGCAGGAGCTTCTGGTTCTGCATGTGCCGCTGAGCTTCTTCCCGTTCGGGATGGCGGTAGGCATCAGCCAGATCGCGGTTGTGGTTTCGCTGGTCATTATCACGATTCTCCTGATGCGGCGATTCCTGCAGTCTCTGAAATTGAGACAGCAGTGGGAGGCAGAGATCGACCAGGCCCGGCAGATTCAGCAGTTGCTGATCCCCGAGGCGATTCCGACCATTCCAGGATACGTACTCGAGACCGAGTACAAACCTGCGCAGCAAGTGGGTGGAGACTTTTTCCAGATCCTGCCTGACGGTCACGGTGGCGTACTGATTCTGTTGGGCGACGTGACCGGCAAAGGGCTGCAGGCGGGCATGCAAGTAGCGCTGATTGTCGGCGCAATCCGCACCACAGTGGAAACAAGCCACGAACCGCATGTCGTACTTGAGGCGCTGAACCGCAGGCTGTGCGGGCGCGGCCAGTCCTATGCTACCTGCGTGGCGATGCACGTTGCGAGCGATGGCAAAACAACGATTGCCAACGCAGGACACCTGGCGCCCTACCTGAATGGCAAAGAACTCGCCATGACGGGGAACCTGCCGCTCGGTCTGAATGCCTCCATCACCTTCGACCAGATAACGATTCAGCTAAAGCAGAAGGATCGGTTGCTGGTGATCACCGATGGTGTGATTGAAGCGAAGAATGCGAAGAACGAGCTCTTCGGCTTTAACCGCGCCCGTTCGATCAGTCACCTGCCGGCAGCATTCATCGTCAAGGCTGCGGAGATCTTCGGGCAGGACGATGACATTACGGTGGTCTCGATCTCGCGCGTGGCACAGGAAAAAGAGGGCGACGTTTCTGCGACTCCACCGATGAAATCTGAAGTCGCCTAGAGACGCCTACCCCAATGCGCTTGTCATCCCGACCGCCCAAGGGTAGCGGAGGGATCTGCGGTTTCTTTTGACGACCTTCGCCATTTGGATCTTTCCGAATCTCCGACTACCCGCCGCACCTTGCCGCCGACAATGTGATCTGCGTGACCGCAAGGAACGGATTTCAGAATCGGAGATGTCCCAGGGAACACCCGCGATCAATATTTGAAAGAATCTGGTTGCGAAAATCTGTGATTCGACGTAGCTTGGCTCAGAGTTTGATTTCATCCTTGGAGTGTTTGTATGCATATGCTTGCAATGCTGTTACAGGATAATCAGCCGAATCCTGAAATGATTCAGAAGATGGTGGTGGCGATGATGGCAATCATCCCAATCATCATCATCATCACGATCGCCATCGTCATGATTCCCTGCTGGTTCATTCTGAAGAAAGCGGGATTCTCGCCCTGGCTGAGTATGCTGTGCCTGATTCCATCGCTGGGTACGCTGGTGCTTCTGTATGTGCTGGCGTTTGCAGAGTGGAAGGTACCTGCTGCGCCGATGGCTTCTTATCCACCGCCATATCCTCCGCCGCCGCAGCCACCTTATCCGCCGCAGGCGTGAGACGGCTCACCGGATTCGTCGGGGATCGAATGCTAGCATCGTGAATGGAAAGTAATGGACACGATGCCTGATCCGACTCCCTCAAAACCTGCAAGTATTCGAGTTCGATTTGCGCCTTCGCCCACCGGATTTCTCCACGTCGGGAGCGCTCGCACGTTTATTTTCAATTGGCTCTACGCTCGCCACAACCACGGAACGATGGTGTTGCGCCTGGACGACACGGATGTCGAGCGCAATACGGATGCCAGCGTCCAATCTATCTTTGAGGGACTGCGCTGGCTCGGTCTGAGCTGGGACGAAGAGTACAAGCAGTCTGAACGCCTGGCCCTACACCGCTCCGCGGCCCACGCCATCTTCGCCAAGGGTCTTGCCTATCGCGACTTCACGCCGGCCCACTCGGCGGAAGGCGAGCAATCCTCCGCCCAGGGTGCATGGCTCTGCAACCCTGGTATGCGTGAGCTTTCATGCGAGGAAAGTGACCGTCGCGCCGCTGCCGGCGAGCCGTTCGCCCTCCGTTATCGGGTGCCCCGTGGCGAAGACCGGACTTTACTATTTGTTGACAGCGTCTACGGCGCGCAGTCCAAGGCAGCCGACGAGGTCGAAGACTTTGCGCTTCTTCGCTCGGATGGCATGCCCACATACCACCTCGCCTCGTGCGTCGACGACGCCGATCTGCGCATCACCAACATCATCCGCGGCCAGGATCATCTCACCAACACCTTCAAGCACTTGCTGATCTTCGAGGGCATCGGCGCAGAGCCTCCGCAGTTCGCGCATCTTCCGCTGCTGGTCGCTCCCGATGGCGCCAAACTGTCAAAGCGCAAACACGGACCCGTAGTCAGTGTCACCACCTATCGCGATGCCGGCTTCCTCCCGGATGCTTTCATCAATTTCCTCTGCCTGCTCGGATGGTCGCCGAAAGATGATCGCGAGTTCCTCACTCTCAACGAACTCACCGCCGCCTTCACGCTTGAAAACGTCAATCGCTCCAACGCTGTCGTGAATTTCACTGAGGAAGACCCCTTCGATCCCAAGGCAGTTTGGCTGAACGCCGAGCATATCCGCGCCCTGCCTGTTGAGCAGCTCAGTGCGCAACTCGAGCCCTATTTCGAGCAGGCTGGATTGCCTGCTTCGCCTGAAAGACTCCTCGCGGTCACACCGCTGATCCGAGAACGCATCAAGCTGCTGCGGGATGCAGTCTCAGCCGCAGACTTTTTCTTCGTGCCGCAGCTTCCTCCTTATGACCCTGCCGAGCTGATTCCGTCCAAGGGAGGAGACGCAGCCATGGCCCGCCGCGTTCTGCAAACTGCGCTTGAAATCCTGACCACTACGCCGTTCGATCACGATTCGCTCGACAAAGCGCTACGCGAAGCCGCCGCATCGCTGGGTCTCAAGGCCGGTCCCATGTTCCAGCCTATCCGCGTAGCAGTCTGCGGACGCAAGAACGCGCCGCCACTCTTTGAAACCATGGTCGTCCTCGGCCGCGAGGTCTGCCTCGCTCGCATTCGCCAGGCCGTAGAAAACCTGAAAACTCTCGGTTAAGCACAGCCCTTAGGAATTAAACCTATGACCACCGCAAATCCGGAAACTCAGGAAGCCCGCACCCCGTCCAATTTCCTCCACGACATCATCGCCGAAGATGTGCGCGCAAAAAAATACGGCGACGCCGTTGTCCAGACCCGCTTTCCCCCTGAGCCGAACGGCTACCTCCACATCGGCCACGCCAAAGCCATCTGCCTCGACTTCGGGCTCGCCGACGAGTTCGGCGGCAAAACCAACCTGCGCTTCGACGACACCAACCCCGAAAAAGAAGAGCAGGAGTACGTCGATTCAATTCAAAAAGACGTCCGCTGGCTCGGCTTTGACTGGGAGCGACTCTGCTATGCGTCCGACTACTTTCCGCAGCTCTATGAGTGGGCGCTGAAGCTCATCACGGACGGTAAGGCTTATGTCGATGACCTCTCAGCCGATGAGATTCGCCAGCACCGCGGCACCCTCACCGAGCCCGGCAAAGACAGCCCTTATCGCAATCGAACCGTGGACGAAAACCTGGACCTTTTCAAGCGCATGAAGTCCGGTGAGTTCCCTGACGGCAGCCGTGTTCTCCGCGCCAAAATCGACATGGCCTCGCCCAACCTCAACATGCGCGATCCGGTGATGTACCGCATACTCCACGCCACGCACCATCGCACCGGCGACGAGTGGTGCATCTATCCGATGTACGACTACGCCCACGGCCAGTCCGATTCGATTGAACATGTCACCCACTCCATGTGCACCCTCGAATTTGCCGACCATCAGCCTCTATACAAGTGGTATATCGAACAGCTCGGCATCTTTCCTTCGCAGCAGATTGAATTCGACCGCCTCAACATCACCTACACGCTGCTCAGCAAGCGCAAGCTGCTGCAGTTCGTGCAGGAAAAGGTAGTTCGCGCGTGGGACGATCCACGCATGCCAACGCTGTCAGGATTTCGCCGCCGCGGCTTTACTCCCGAAGCCATCCGCACTTTCTGCGCCTCTATTGGAGCCTCGCGCACCAACGGCAGCACCGATATTGAAATGCTTGAGCACTTCCAGCGCGATGACCTCAACCGCCGTGCTTCCCGTGCCATGGTCGTTCTGCGCCCGCTCAAGCTGGTAATCGACAACTATCCCGTCGGGCAGGAGGAAATGGTCGAGGTTGCCAACAACCCTGAAGACCCCTCTGCCGGCACGCGCCAGGTGCCTTTCTCCGGCGAGATTTATATCGAGCAGGACGACTTCCGCGAGGTTCCACCGCCCAAGTATTACCGCCTCTCTCCGGGAAAAGAAGTCCGCCTGCGCAACGCCTATTTCATAACCGCGCAAAACGTGGTGAAAGATGCGGAAGGCAACATCGTTGAGGTGCATTGCACCTACGATCCGGCCAGCCGCGGCGGCAACTCTCCCGATGGCCGCAAGGTCAAGTCCACCATGCACTGGGTTTCAGCCGCGCACGCCATCTCCGCAGAAATTCGCCTCTACAACAAGCTCTTCACCAAGGCCGATCCCAGCGACGTTGAAGAAGGCAAGGACGTTCTCAGCAATCTCAACCCCGACTCGATCGAGATCCTTACAGGAGCCACGCTGGAGCCGTCGCTTGCCAACGCCAGACTTGAGAACCGCTTTCAGTTCGAGCGCGTGGGTTACTTCTGCCTCGACCCCGATTCGACTCCGGGATATCTGGTTTTCAATCGCACACTTCCGCTCAAAGACTCCTGGGCAAAGATCGAGAAAAAGACAGGCAGCTAGTCGTCGATGCCGGGCGCCCATGTCTGCATTTTCGGACCTGGGTTTACGGTGCGAAGAGGATAACGGACGGAGGGAGCAGGTGGCTTCAGCCCTCTGAATAGCGTGCCTCTGCACGTTGGCGGCCTTTAGGCCCGGGCCCTTCGTGAACGCTCCCGATAGCCTTCCCGCGAAAAGTCAACCCCCTTCCACTCAACCTTTCGCCTAAGTCCCTCATTTCAATCGAAAGATTCGTGAAGGCTTTTTTGCGGGCTATTTCGTTCTCTCAGCGCACAATGAGATTGAATCGATCGAGATCTCTTTGTCACGATCCGCTTCAGGAATTCGATGTCTCGCAACTTTGCGGTCGCCTGTAAGTCCTTTTCTCAGACGACTCTGCGAGCAAGTTAAATCGATAGAGGACTTTGCAGCGACGAGCTCCTCCTAATCCCATGAAAACAGGTGACTTCTTTGCAGAGTATGGGTAGGGCAACTATTATGCAACCATTCGATTGCATATGCGCCTTCGTCGTCATGAACAAAAATCCCGGCGGAAAACCAATCCTGCCACCGCTACTTCCCGACCACATCAATCGGCACGGTAATCGTCTTCGGCGGCATGCAGGCGTTCTGGTCGCAGGCCTGGTAGTGGAGTTGGGCCTCCACGAGGTGGTCGCCCGGCATCGCAACAATGTGCGCCTGGATCGTAAATTCGCCGCTATAAACCAGGAGTTTTTCACTGGGATCGACCGGGAGCGTGTAGTCGGCGCCGGCAGGATAGCTGGCGCTCGCGAGCTTAACGCCTGAAGATTCCGGGATTGAAAAGACCGTCGGAATCAAGTACTGCGCGCGCGGTGTGTGCGAATTGATATGCAGATTCTGCTGGATGCGAAAGTGAAGTGCGACGGCGGTCGGTTTTCCTGCGGGGAGGGTGACCTGCTCGGGATAGAGATATTCAACAGCCTCTGTTTTGTGAGTAGACTTGTGCAGCGATGCAGAAAGCGGATCCTGTGCGCGCATTGCCGTACCAGCGACGCCAATCGTCGTGCAGACCGCGACACCGATGAGCCAGCTCTTCACGAACTTCAATTCCCTGCTCCTCAATTGCCCGGGGTTAACGTTTTTTCGACGTTGGCAACCATGTCTTCCTTCGACGTGATTCCGAGTTGCATGGCGACCACTTTGCCCTCGGGATTGACGTAGACAGACGTAGGCATCGCGTCGAGTCCGCCATATGTGCCAGCGAGGCTGTCGCCGTTGATGAGCACGGGATACTGCATGTGATATTCCTTCACGAATTTTGCGATGGCCGTCTTGTCGTGCGCCCAGCCCTCTTTGTCGCCCGGTTGCAGATCGTCGCCCTCAGTGGAGATCCCGACAATTTGGAAGCCCTTGGCTGCATATTCATTTTGGAGTTCGATCAGCCACGGCGTTTCGATCTTGCAGGGACCGCACCACGTCGCCCAGAAGTTAATGAGCAGGGGCTTGCCCTTGAAGCTTGAGAGAGCAACGGTCCTGCCGCTCAGGTCTTGGAGGACGAAGTCCGGGACCGGCTTTCCGACAAGAGACGTTTGACTCTGCGGAACATCGCCAGGAGCGACAGGAATCAGTTCCGCATGGGAAGCGGATGCAAGCGCGCGCTCAGCCGCCTGCTTGCGGTACTCCCAGTTGGCCCAGCCGGCCCAGGCAAAGGTGGCCAGGATTACCAGTGTGACGCCGAGGACGATGGTATTGCGCTTCACGGGGACAAGACCTCTCTATGACTATTGTACGAGGAAGAGAGAAACAGTGGTCAGAGGGTCAGTGATCTGTGGTCAGGGCTTGTGCTCGGCGCGCTGTCGGATACCAGAAACTCCAGATCTGTATCTCTGGTCACGGATCACCGACGACTGATCACTGACCATTGTCCCTGGTGTTACCATCAGAAACCGATGAATCGCAACAATGAGAATGAGTGCCTGAAGCCGGCTCAGCTGGTACGCACCGAGGCTGCAGCGCTGGAGTCATTGGCGAAGCGGCTGGATGGCGCGATGGCGGCAGACTTTAATCGTGCCGTCGACCTGATTGTGCGCTGCGGCGAGGGCAACGGACGCGTAGTTGTCACCGGCATGGGCAAGAGCGGCCTGATTGCGCAGAAGATTGCGGCGACCCTGAGTTCGACCGGATCGGCCGCGCTGTTTTTGCATCCGGCCGAGGCTGTACATGGGGATATTGGTGTCTTGATGTCAGGCGATGTGGTTATCGCGCTCTCGGCGAGTGGAGAGACCGAAGAGATTCTGCGCCTGCTTGCGACGCTGAAGCGGAAGGGCGATGCGCTGGTGAGTTTCTGCTGCAATCTGAAATCGACGCTCGCAACCGCAAGCGATGTGGTGCTGGATTGCAGCGTAGACCGGGAGGCTTGCGGCTTGAACCTTGCGCCAACTGCGAGTACCACGGCGATGCTGGCGCTGGGCGATGCGCTAGCCGTCGCGGTGAGTCTACGCAAGGGCTTCAAAGCGGAGGATTTTGCGGAGTTGCATCCGGGAGGAAAGCTGGGGAAACAGCTCGCCAAGGTTCGCGACCTGATGCATGCAGGCGAAAACGTGCCGGCAGTGGCGCCTTCGACACCGATGACGGATGTGATCTACGAGATGTCGTCAAAGAAGCTGGGCATGACGACCGTGCAGGAAGCTGGAAAGCTGCAAGGCGTAATCAGTGATGGTGATCTGCGCCGGTTGCTGGAGCGCGAAGGCGGCGCCGCGTTGAGCAAGACCGCGGGCGAAGCAATGAACGCCAACCCACGCACGATTGCAGCCGAGGAATTGGCCGCGAAGGCGCTGGCGATCCTGGAAGAGCGGAAGATCACTTCGCTCGTGGTCGTCAACCCGGAAGGCAAAGTTGAAGGCGTGGTACACCTGCACGATTTGTGGGGCGTGGAGCTGATTTAGGCACTGAAGATCCTATGCTCTGTTCCCAAATTCCATCAAAAAGTGCAATGTCTTACCGAGCGCAGTTCGGCGCATTTTACGCCAAACGGAGTCGAAGGATCTACGCTGCAATTCGGTTCTGTAACAACGTGTTCTCGATCTCTGAACGATGAACTCGATCGCGAGAAGAGGATCCACAAATGAGAACTGCCCTCATCACCGGCGCATCCAGCGGCTTCGGCCTGCTGACGTCGGTCACGCTAGCCAAGAGCGGTTGGCACGTGCTGGCCACGATGCGCGATTTGAACCGACGCGAAAAGCTGGAGACTGCTGCGCGCAATGCGGGCGTCCTCGAGCGGATTGAGTTTCTCGCGCTCGATGTAAAGCATGCTGACCAGATAGCAGCGACCGCAAAGCTCATCGCCGAGCGTGACGAACCCCTGCATGCGCTCGTAAATAATGCCGGCTTCGCGGTGCCGGGATTCGCAGAAGACATAACCGACGCGGAGTTGCGCGAGCAGTTCGATACGAACTTTTTTGGTTCGACAGCGGTCACGCGAGCCTTGCTGCCACAGATGCGCCGCCAGGGATTCGGGCACGTGATCATGGTGTCGTCGATCTCGGGGCGACTTGGGTTTCCCGGCGTAAGCAGCTATGCCGCTTCGAAGTTTGCGCTCGAAGGCTGGACCGAAACGTTGCGCTACGAGATGAAAACTCCGGGCATTCAGGTGGTGCTGGTGGAACCAGGCTCGTTCGAGACGGACATCTGGACGCGGAATGCAAAATTGACCGCAGGCCTTCAGGATCCGTCCTCGGCTAACGCGTCTCGCGTACCGGCATGGCGCAGTCACATCGAACAAGGTGCGAAAGATCGCGCGAATCCGCAGGTGGTTGCCGACCTAATCGCCCGCATACTTGAAACTCCCCGACCCAAACTCCGCTACGTGGTCGGCAAAGACGCACGCATGGCGCTCAGATTGCGGGGGATCCTGCCCGCCGGCATCTTTGAGCGAATGATCGTCAAGATGACCGGCATGGGCTAAAAGGGCGGCGCAAAAACTCCTTGCTTTGAAGGGGCACGGCATCAGCCGTGCCGTATGTAGCGCAAACTCATTAGCCGCCGAGGGATCTTTGACGTGTCACCGCGTCCACGCCTAGTGTCCGAGCTGACACGGCCGGTTGAAGCAGGTGCGCCGTAGCTCGATTGTTTTCAGCGGCCCTCCAATTGGCCTCCGGACTGCATTCGCCATGCACAGGAGGCGACGATGCAGCAGGAGCTCAATCAACAATGGTTTTCACAGATCGCCGCGGAATGGCGACGCCCCGAACGGAGGCGGCTCCCCGAACATTTAGAATGGTTTCTGCTTCTTGGTTCTCATGCGTCCGCAGCAGCGCCGGTGAGCAAGTGTGTGTCTCACCGGGATTTAGCGGACGGGAAAGCACGTTCGGACTCTACTATGCATCGTTGGTCGAAGCTCTTTGTCCCCACCCTTCGCGAGGCCCCGACGGACGCCGAAGTGGCCAGCCACAAGTTCCTGCTGCGCGCCGGGTATGTCCGCCAGCTCGGCGCCGGCATCTACAACTACCTTTTTCTCGGGCAGCGATCGCTCAATAAAGTAATCGGCATTGTGCGCGAGGAGATGGACAAGATCGGTCAGGAGTTCTTTCTGCCAGCGATTCTGCCCAAGGAACTGTGGGAAGAAAGCGGGCGCTGGACGAGCATGGGCGACAACATGTTCCGGCTGAAAGATCGCAAGGGCGCGGACCTTTGCCTGGGCATGACGCACGAGGAGATCGTGACGGCAATTGCGCGCAATGAGCTGCGCAGCTACAAGCAGTTGCCACAGATCTGGTATCAGATTCAGACGAAATTCCGCGATGAACCGCGGCCCAAGGCGGGTCTGCTGCGCGTGCGCCAGTTCATGATGAAGGACAGCTATTCCTTCGACTTGAACGAGGAGGGGCTCGATGAGAGTTACGACCTGCATGACGGGGCATATCGCGCCATCTTCAAACGCTGCGGACTTAAGTTCGTCGCCGTCGAAGCGGATTCGGGCGCCATGGGCGGCTCGCGGTCGCAGGAGTTCATGGTGTACACCGATGCAGGCGAAGACCTGATCGCGAGCTGCCCGGTGTGCGGATATGCGGCCAACCTGGAAAAGGCCGTTTCAAGACTTGATCCCGTGGAAGAGATGGCTGCCACTGGAGACGGCATGCCGGAGCTGGTTCATACGCCCGGTTGCGCTGCCATCTCCGACGTTGCTGAATTCTTCAAGATTTCGCCGGCATCCGACATCAAGTGCGTGGCATATATGGTGCTGAAGCACGGGACACCAGGAAAGGACGGCAACGCAAAGGAGACCTGGCACGGCGTTGCCGCATTCCTGCGCGGCGACCACCAGGTGAATGAAACGAAGCTTCTTGGTGCGATCAAAGGAGCTGAGTTGCGCACCATGGGGGCCGAGGAACTGCAACAGTACTTCAACGGACCGGCGGGATTCCTTGGACCAGTGGGCCTCACAGTCGACGAGAAACCGCTGGGCAATGGGCTTACCGTCGTTGTCGACAAGTCGCTTGAGGGCCGGAAGAACCTTGTGTGCGGCGCTAACAAGCTCGACTACCATCTGCGTAACGTAGTGCCAGGCCGCGACTTTACCTGGACAGTGCTGGCCGATATTCGCAGCGTGAACGAGGGGGAAGCCTGCCCGACGCCGGATTGCGAAGGCAAGCTGGTGGTGGGCAAGGCCGTTGAGGTTGGACACATCTTCAAACTCGGAACTAGGTACACCGAAACCATGGGCGCGCGCGTGCTCGATCCCAACGGCAAGGAAGTAATGCCGATCATGGGTTGCTACGGCATCGGCATCGAGCGCATTCTCACCGCGGCGATCGAACAATCGAACGACGCCAACGGATTCTGGCTGCCATCCTCGATTGCGCCGTTCACCGTCGTAGTTACGGTGACAAATGTTGCGGATGCGGCGCTGCGCGAAGCGGGAGAGACACTGGCTGCGCAGCTTGATGCTGCCGGGCTCGACGTTCTGCTTGATGACCGAGACGAGCGAGCCGGCGTCAAATTCAAAGACGCTGACCTGGTGGGCATTCCATACCGCATCAATGTAGGCAAGAAAGCGGCGAGCGGCCAGGTGGAACTGGTGTCGCGCGCAAGCGCGAGCAGCGTAGATATCGCTCTCGGCGAAGTGGTAGCTCAGGTGAAGCAGCGGGTCTTGGAGGAGAAGCTGCTGGCCGAAAGTTCATAACTCGGTGTTTGCCTGCCCCTGGCACAAAAGCGAGGACGTGCCGGGCAGAGGGCACCAGCAGGTCTGTGCGGGTATACAAATGGCGTGTTCAATGCAGGAACAACGGTCCGAATATTTCAAGAATGAATTGGGGAAACAGGAATGGCATTGAAGGTCAGGGTTCAGAAACCAAATTGGAAGCTTTCCTGGCCCAGGCTCTCCTGGTCTTCGTGGCTGGTCCGCGGAGTTATCGGCGCGGTTTTGCTCGTTGGAATTGTCGGTTTCTTTGTATTCACCTTTTACTACAACAAGTATGCGCGGATCGTGGATGAACGGCTGAAGCAGCCACTTTTTGCGAATACCGCACAAATCTATGCTGCGCCGCGCGAGGTGCGTCCGGGGCAGAAGATGAGCGCCCACCTCATCGCCACTGAATTACGGGCGGCAGGTTACACCGTCGATGGGCTTTCGCACCCTGCAAGGATGGGCACATTTACAGAAACCGCGGATTCGATAACCGTTCACCCCGGTCCTGAGTCGTACCATGCGCCGGATTCAGCCACCATTCACACGCGCAAAGGTGAAGTGGATACGATTACCGACGAGCGCGGACAATCGCTCTCCAGTTATGAGTTGGAGCCGCTCTTGATAACCGGGTTGAGTGAGGACGCCAACCGCACCAAGCGCCGCCTGCTAACCTACGATGCGATTCCGCCGAATCTGGTGCAGGCCGTTCTTGCCATCGAAGATCGCAAATTCTTCGAACACGGCGGCGTGAACTACGCCAGCATGATCGGCTGGGCTTGGCACGACATGATCGGCGATCGGAAGCATCGCGGTGGCGCGTCCACACTGACGATGCAACTCGCCAAGCTGCTGTTTGTGGCGGACACGGGCACCATCAAGTACAAGATCACGCAGATTATGATGGCGTTTCATCTCGAGAACCGCTTCTCGAAAAAACAGATCTTTGAAGCGTATGCGAACCAGATCAACCTGGGTCAACGGGGCAGCTTCTCTATTGATGGATTTGGCGAGGCTGCGCAGTCCTACTTTGATAAGGATGTCCAGCAACTGGATCTGGCTGAGTGTGCAATGCTGGCCGGCATCATCCAGCGGCCAAACTACTTCAATCCTTTCCGGCATCCCGAGCGGACGATCGAACGGCGCAATCTTGTGCTCGATTCAATGGTGGAGACCGGCGCGATCAGCAAAGATCAGGCCGAGCGTGCCAAGGATGAGCCGCTGCATCTTGCATCCGGCAGCGTTGATGCCAGCGAAGCTCCTTATTTTGTCGACCTGGTACGCGATCAACTGGTGCAGAAACTCGGCGATCGCGACTTCAACCGCGAAGGTCTGCACATCTACACGTCGCTCGATCCTGAATTGCAGCGGATTGCGACGGATGCCGTCAATTCCACACTCCCCCAGATCGATGAGCAGGTGGAAAAGCGGCACGCCCGGCTGAAGAAGCCAGATGAACCTCTCGTCTACCCGCAGGTGGCACTGATTGCCCTTAATCCGCACACAGGTCAGGTGCTGGCGCTGGTTGGCGGCCGCGACTATGGCAAGTCGCAGGTGGACCACGCGGTGGCGCATCGGCCGACCGGTTCGATCTTCAAGCCGTTTGTCTTTGCATCCGCATTTCAAACTTCCGTCGAGGGCACAATGTTGCCCGGACAGACTGCACTGTTTTCGCCAGTCACCATGCTGAGCGATCAACAAGCCACCTACGGCGAAGGCACGCAATACGAGTACACTCCGCGCAACTACGAAGGCGCATATTACGGCGAAATGACTGCGCGGCTCGCCCTGATGCGATCGGATAACAACGCAACCATCGGTTTGGCTTCCATGGTCGGCTTTGATCGTGTTGCGACTCTCGCTCGCGATGCGGGCATCAAGAGTGCACAGCCAACGCCCGCCATGGCGATTGGTTCTTATGACGCGACCCCGCTCGACATGGCCGGTGCGTACACAATATTTTCTAACGGCGGCATCCACATCGATCCCTGGGTGCTGGCGAGCGTACGCACGCGGACCGGCGACGTCATTTCTGACTATTCCGCAACGACCAAGCAGGTTCTGGATCCGCGTGTGGCCTTTCTGACCACCAGCCTGATGGAAGCAGTGCTGCAAGGTAACGGCAAAGCAGGCTGCAAGGTGAATGGGCTCGATTACTGCGGAACCGGCGCCGGCGTCCGCAACATGGGCTTCCGGTCTCCGGCCGCAGGCAAGACCGGCACCGACCATGACGCATGGTTTGCTGGATTCACCAGCAGCCTGCTGTGCATCGTGTGGGTCGGAAACGATGACTACTCCGATATCAAAATGGAAGGCGCCCACGCATCCGCACCCATCTGGGCCGCATTTATGAAGGCGGCGGTCCAATTGCCGCAGTACTCCGACACCAACGAGTTCACTCCACCAGACGGTGTGCAGATTGTGACGCTCGATAAGGCCACGAATCTGCTCGCCGACCCCTCGTGCCCTGACGATTACTCAGCGGCCTTTCTCGACGGCACTGCGCCTATGGATACTTGCGACCACCCCACTGATCACCGCAACATCCTGCAGAAAATCTTTGGACTCGCCAAACCGGCTAACTAACTTTCAGGCGTTGATTTATCCCGGCGACAAACGTTGATCAGAATAGTATTCCCAGGCGTAAGCGGAAACAGGGTAAGTAACGGCGCTCGCCGGTTAATCAGATGCTGTCGATCACGCTTCCATCGGGCATCGGCTGGCAAGTCTGGCACCAGAAGGTGGCACGGGCATCCGGACCTTGGAGGCGATGACGGATGATGTCGCCGCAGCGGCGGCACGGAGAACCGGACCGTCCGTAGACCCATAGGCTATCTTGCGGGCTGCTGCTACGCGTGGTGCGGCGCTGCTGGCCGCGGTAGGTGACGATCATGTTGCCAGAATCTTCGAGAACATTGGCGCCAACCAGGCGTTGCGAGGTGGCGATGAGTGCAGCGACCTGCTGATCGGTCAGCGCAGAGACCAGAGAGAACGGATTAACGCTCTCGGCAAAGCAGACTTCTGATTTGTAAACATTCCCAAGTCCAGCCAGCACGTGCTGGCGTAGAAGAATAACGCCAATCTCTTCGCCGGAGCACAAGCGCAGACGAGTGGCAGCTGCAATCGGATCGAAGTCTTCACTGAGCACATCGGCATTGGACGGCGGGATCCGCTTTTCGCGCGCAAGAGCCTGGGCGGTATAGATGCGTGCAACCGGGACCGTGAAGGCAACCGCCTGGTAATCACGGTTTTCGAGCACAATGCGCATATCGCGGGCAGGTCTGCGCCAGCGCTCCCCCACTCGGTAAAGGTGCCACGAACCGTTCATCAGCATATGAGTCACGAGTGTTGCGCCGCCGGAAAGATGGATCAAAAGCCACTTCCCGCGGGATTCAACGCGCTCGACGATCTGGCCAATAACCGGCGTGTCATCGTGGAAGCGCGTCAGCAACGGGTAATTGGAACGGAAATCAGTGATCGGCTTTCCAACAAGTGCGCGCTCCATGGAACGCGCGGTGCGAAAGATGGTATCTCCTTCGGGCATGGCCTATTGGATTTCCTCCTTTGGAGCCTCGGCGGCGCGGAGGTCGTGATGAATCGGGATAGGAATGCGCCGCAGGTGCAGTCCGAGTGGCCCGGGATGAAAACCGGCATCCATGAGAAAGCGCGCCATGGGATGCGCAGCGATTGGCTGGCCGTTAATGGTGGTGATCAGCACGCCCAGGTGACTGCTGGCGCGCATGCGATCCTGTCCTCGCGAGGAAAGAAAGTGGGCAAATCCTGAAGCAGCCTGCGAGCGTTCCGGCTCGTCCGCCGGAAGAAATACCAGCAAGTTGGGATTATTGCGCCGAAGCCATGCGAGGAGTTGCCCATTGCGCAGGATGACTTCAGCATAAACCGCGCGCGTTAGGATTCTGGGCGCCGATTCCGAACCCTCGTCCAACACCGGCAAGTCGGGCCAGCGCAGCACAGAGCCATAAGGATTCGCCGGATCAGTCGCTGCAAGCTGAACGAACTCGGGCTTCTCGGCGGGAGGTTCGGTGCGCAGCTGGCGCAACAAGTCGATTGCAGCAGGCAGCGCGAATTGCGTTGCTCCGAGTCCGGCAACAAAGTAGCCGCGGCGGATGCGGCCGCTCTCCTCTAACGCTTTGAGAACGTTGTAGACAGCGCTGAATCCGCCCGGAACATTCTCGGCAGCTACAGCTTCTCGGGTGAGAACGCCATAACGATTGAGCAGTTGCAACGCGAGGGCGTGACTGGCCTCGGTCGCGCTTGGAATGGGGGCAATTCCCACCGAGATTGAGGCTTCGGTTTCGCGGGAGGGACTGATGAATGGGCTGAATCCCTTATCTGCCTTCCGAATTTCCGAACGCGAGGGCAAAAGAGACCAGCGGCCTTGCGCATTCGGCGGCGTAGTCCGCCGGGAGTGAAAAACCATTCCGGTATGCGAGCGTCGTTGAGGGCGCGCGGAATCGGATCGCGTGATGTATGCGCGCAGAGCATGCAGAGAGTCATTGGTGACGAGGCCGCGCCAGACGAGGCTCCATAATGCATCGATCGATTCGCCTGGAAAACCACCACCGACGGCCTGATGCAGTGGGTCGAAGAAGCTGGCACCTGTGGACTCGAGCACCGCAAGCAGCTTCTCTTCGCGTTCGGTGAGGGACTCGGTGATTGGGCGTTGCTGTGCGAGCAATGGCAGCTTGTCCGCGAGAAAGAGAGCGATGCGGCCATCGCGCTCGCCGATAGGATCGATGCCGGCCCAGGTCACTTCGCCTGCGGCAACAAGCGTATCGAGCCCGACGGATTCGTATCCGGCGATGCGCGCAGGAAGAACGGATGTCTCGAGAAGCGAGGCGGGAATCGGCGCGCCCTGCAGGCTTTCAACGGCGTCGAGCAAGGCATCGAGATGAGCATGGGAGCTGCGCCGCGGCGACAGCAGTCCCTGCCAGTGGGTAAGGAAGCGCGCCAGCGTGCGCTGCTCCACCGGTTCGACTTCGCGGCGGAGCTTGGCCAGCGATTTACGACGTATCTGTCGCAGGATCTCGGCTTCGCACCATTCGCGATGCAGGCCGCCAGGTCGAAAACCCCCTTCGAGAACTCGACCTTCCACCGTGAGCTGGTGCAGCGTATTTTCAATTACGGCCGGGTCGAGGGCAAAGCGATCAGCTACTTCGCGCTGTGTGAATGGACCGTGCGTGCGGGCATAGCGGCGGACGAGTTCGAGCACAGGCTGCGCCACAGGGTCGATGAGCGAGCCTGGCAGGCCGGGCGGAAGCGGAACGCCAAGGGCATCGCGGTACCGGGCAGCATCCTCCACGGCGATAAGGCGGCGTTCGCCGGCAATGCGCAGTTCGAGCAAACGACGCGAGTTCTGCAAACGATCGAGCGATTCGAGCACGAGCGGATCGACAACACGCCGAGCCAACTCGGCGCGTGACAAGTCACCCAGCCGCAGCAACAGATCGTGAATTCCGTCAGCGGAGCGTGCACGGTGCGATTCGATCAGACACTGCGCTGTCTCTTCCACTTCGGCGATTGCGTCCGCATCGAGCAACTCACGCAGGTCGGCCTCGCCGAGGAGTTCGCGCAGCTGATCCTGGTCAATCGTCAGCGCCTGGGCGCGGCGTTCGGCCAGCGGTGCGTCGCCGTCGTAGACGAAGTTGGCCACGTAGCTGAACAGTAGCGAGGAGGCGAAGGGCGATGGCTTGCGCGTTTCCACGACATGCACGCGAAGGTGGCGTTGTTCGATGGCACGCAAGGTCTCGATCAACGCCGGCATGTCGAAGACATCGCGGAGGCACTCGCGGTAGGCCTCGAGGAGCAGGGGGAACGAGGGATAGCGCGAGGCGACACTCAGCAAATCATAGGAACGCTTACGCAGTTGCCAAAGAGGCGAACGCTGGTCGGCACGGCGACGAGGCAACAGCAGCGCACGTCCGGCGGCTTCGCGAAATCGGCCGGCAAAGAGCGCGGTCGAGCCAAGCTGGCGAAGAACCATCTGCATGGCTTCGGCGGATTCAACGAGGATCCAGTCCGGATCGGGAGGCTCGTCAGTATCGGGAAAGCGCAGAACGAAACCGTCGTCGCCCCAGAGGGTTTCCACTTCCGATCCGCCAGCGGCGCGGATGCGAGCGCTGATGGCCATGGCCCAGGGGATGTGGATGCGACTGCCGAAGGGCGTCAGTACACACACGCGCCAGTCGCCTAGTTCGTCCCGGGTCCGTTCAATCACAATCGTCCGGTCGTCGGGAACCTGCCCGGTGGCGGCTTCCTGATCGGCGAGGAACTGTAGCAGGTTTTCGGCGGCGCTGGGATCGAGATCGTGCTCCGCGACTAAGCGGGTTAGTGCAGCCGGCCTAGGCAGGGCACGAAGTTCGCGGACCAGTGCACCGACACTCCGGCCAAACTCCAGAGGACGACCCGGACCATCGCCTTTCCAAAAGGGCATCTTTCCCGGTTCGCCGGGAGCAGGGACAACCAGGACGCGATCGTGCGTGATGTCCTCAATTCGCCATGTAGAGGCGCCAAGAATAAAGGTTTCGTTGGGATGGGACTCGAAGACCATCTCCTCGTCGAGTTCGCCGACTCGGATGGACTTGCCCTCGGTGTGGGCAAGAAAGACGCCATAGAGTCCGCGGTCGGGGATGGTTCCGGCGTTGAGGATGGCGAGGCGGCCCGCGCCCTCACGAGCTGTCACAACATTCCGGATGCGATCCCAGGTGAGCCGCGGACGCAGTTCGGCGAATTCGTCGGAGGGATATCGACCGCTGAGAAGATCCAGAACACCGTTGAAAGCGGAGCGCGTGAGTTCACCAAATGGCGCCGCGCGCCGCACGAGATCGTAGAGGGCGTCGACGTGAACCTCGGGCTTCACATCCTGTTCCGATTGGTTCGCGCTTTGCCCGGTCTGAAAATCCAGACTTGGGGCACCCTGTTTTTGGGAAGAACGAGAACCTCCAATTCCGCGCTTGAGCGGCTTGGGGCGGGTCGGCGGCTTGTATCCCGGCGGATGGGCAACGATGGCGACGAGTTGCTGGCAGAGTACGTCCAGCGGATTGCGCGGAAAGCGGGTCGATTCGATATGTCCTTCATGCATCGCGCGGGTGACGGCGGCACACGCAACGAGATCGGCGCGATATTTCGGAAACAGCACGCCCTCACTCACGGCGGCGACGGAGTGGCCGGCACGGCCGATACGCTGCATTCCGCTGGCCACCGAAGGGGGCGCTTCGATTTGGATGACGAGGTCGACCGCGCCCATGTCGATGCCAAGTTCAAGCGTCGATGTCGCGCAGAGAGCCTTGATCTGGCCGGCTTTCAACTGCTCTTCGACTACCGAGCGCTGGTGGGCGGCAAGCGAACCGTGGTGAGCGCGGGCGATCGCTTCACCCGCAAGATCATTGAGTGCACCCGCAAGCCTCTCGGCAACTTGACGACTGTTCACGAAGAGGATCGTCGAGTGACGTTCGCGGATAAGTTCGAGTAGCCGCGGGTGAATTGCATTCCAGATGGAGACGCGGCGCGGCGTCTGCGAGGCTGGTCCGGTCGGGATCTCCTCCACGGTTTGAAGGCGCGCCATATCCTCAACCGGAACTTCAACTCGCAGCTTTAATTGCTTAATAGAAGAAGCGTTGACGATCGTGACGGGGCGATAGCGAAGCGGAACTTCATTCTCGCTAGCTCGCGAGGAGGAATCGTCAGAAAAGAACGCGGGCTGATCAACCGGGTCAAGAAGGGCAGGCTGCAAAGAGGCTATCGGTTCGACAATGATCATGTCTCCTTTATGGTGAAAATCCATATCTTGGGCTTCCTTTACAACAGCGACTTGCGCGCCGAAACCTGGAGTTTGACTTTGCGCCTTTTCGATGTGGCTCTCGGCGAGAATTGGCATCGTCGACGGGACTTTTACTCCGCCAAGAAATCGCGCCACCTCTTCCAGTGGACGCTGCGTGGCGGAGAGTCCGATGCGCTGCAACCGTCTGCCCGTTAGAGACTCCAGCCGCTCGAGGCTCAGGGCCAGATGAGCTCCGCGTTTTGTGGGAACCAGCGCATGGATCTCGTCGATGATCACGGTGTCGACGGTGCGCAAGGCGTCGGCGGATTGAGAAGTCAGCAGCAGGTAGAGGGACTCAGGCGTGGTGATCAGAATCTCAGCGGGGTCGCGGCGGAAACGGGCGCGTTCCTGTTGAGGCGTGTCGCCGGTTCGGACGCTGATGACCGGATCGTGAAACGGCACATTCTTGCGTCGAGCCAGGTTGGCGATCCCGACGAGCGGCGAACGAAGGTTGCGTTCGACGTCGACTGCCAAGGCTTTCAGCGGGGAGACATATACAATCTTGCAACCCTTCTTCTCACAACTCACGTCGTGCAACATGAGGCGATCGAGGCACCACAGGAAAGCCGTCAGGGTCTTGCCCGTTCCAGTGGGAGCGAGAATGAGGGCGCTTTCTCCCCTGGCAATTACTGGCCACCCCAGCCGTTGAGGGGCAGTAGGTTCATCAAACACTGCCCGGAACCACTCCGCGGTAACGGGGTGGAAGGATGCAAGAGCATCTATCTCGCGAATCGTTTTGGGCGGGCGTGAAGACATCTTCTTCTTTGACGCATCTAGAGAATACCGCGGGCCTAGAGGAAAGAAAAGGCGAAGATCCTTGCAGACGCGCAAACCAAAGATGAGCGGTGTATTGTGGCAGTCGACGAAGTGCCATTGATATGAACGGGATGACGCGGGCACTGCTAGGATTCGATTCAGGAGCAAGTTACGTGCGCACGCATCTAGCTACGCTGCTAGGCGACTTAAGAAAGCATGAGGGGCAGATCGCAATCGTGCGCTACAAGGGGATACGCCGACAAGTCACCACCTACGGCGAACTGGCGCGCATGGCTTGTCAGTTTGCTGCGCTGCTTGAGGATCGCGGTATCGGCATTGGCGACCGCGTATTGCTGTGGGGTGAGAATGGCGCGGAATGGGTGGCGGCCTTCTACGGATGCATGCTGCGCGGGGTGATTGCGGTTCCATTGGACCAATTTGGAAGCGCGGAGGTTGCGACCCGAGTTGCGGCAGACGTAACGCCAAGGCTGGCGACCGGCGATGTTGCTTTGCTAGCGAAGCTTAAGTGGACAGGGAGACTGGAAAAAGGAGGTAACGAGGCCACACCAGAGGACCGAGACGTGGCTGCCCTCGATATTCCAGTTCTTGCATTTGAGGATTGGGAAACTTCCCTGCCGGCAAGGGAGGCGGGCGAGATTGAGGGTCTTTCGCTTGAGACTCCACTGCAAATCTTGTTTACTTCAGGCACCACGGGAGATCCCAAGGGTATTGTGCACACCCATGGCAACGTGCTGGCCAGCGTATGGCCGATTGAAGAAGCCGCACAGAAATATCTGCGCTACGAGAGATACGTTCACCCTCTGCGGATTTTGCACACTCTTCCGTTGAGTCACGTCTTCGGGCAGACGATGGGACTATGGATTCCTCCGATTTTTGCGGCCGAGGTCCACTTTGAGTCGCGGCTAGTGGCTCCGCGACTTATGGATACGATCAAGCGCGAACGGATTTCGGTGCTGGCGGCAGTGCCCCGAGTGATGGCTCTGCTGATGACTAATCTGGAGCACACCCTGCCGGGGCTGCCGAAACGCGTCGCGGCTTCAAAAGGGATGAAGGCCTGGAAGCGTTGGTGGGTCTTCCGCGACGTGCATCGCGTCCTTGGCTTCAAGTTTTGGGCATTGATTTCGGGTGGGGGTGCGCTCGCCGGTCCGCTGGAGCAGTTCTGGAATACGCTTGGATTCGTCGTAGTGCAGGGCTATGGCATGACGGAGACGACAGCACTGATCACGCTGAATCATCCATTTCACGTCGCAAGCGGAACAATCGGCAAGCCGCTTCCGGGACGGGAAGTGAAGATCGGTTCTGACGGCGAAGTGATGGTCAAGGGCCCGATGATATCGACCGCAACCTGGAGCGGCGGAGAGTTGAGGCAGCGCAAGGAGGAGTGGCTGTCAACGGGTGACCTGGCTGAGAAACAGGCAACCGGAGCGTTGCGCTTTATGGGCCGCAAGAGCGAGATAATCGTCACCGCTGCCGGAGTCAACGTGCATCCGGAGGACCTGGAAGCCGCGCTCGAAGAACAACCCGAAATCGCTGCCAGTGCTGTCGTAGCGGTTGAGACTTCAGCCGGGCCTGAAGCATGTGCGGTTCTTGCGGTGCGCGGCAACGACAAACAAACAGTGGAAGCGGTAGACCGCGCAAATGCGCGCCTCGCAGAGTTCCAGCGCATCCGTCGCTGGATGGTGTGGCCGGAACCCGATCTACCCAGAACTTCTACAGGCAAGGTGCGCCGTAAAGCGGTTGCGGAGTGGGTCGCGGGACAATCGAGTGACGTTGCGACCGCCCCTGCAAACGGCGCTGCGACTCGCGGCGGGGATTGGCTGTATGAACTGGTGGCGGAGATTGCCGAAGAGCGGCCTCCCGGCGGAGATGACTTGCGCCTGAACGAGGATTTTCATCTCGACAGCCTCGGCCGGGTGCAGCTCGCGGCAGCACTGGAAGAGAAATTGGCCGGTGCTCCCAACGAAGGCGCGATTGATGTTGCAAAGACCTTGAGAGATCTGAGATTACTCGTCGAGGCTGTTCGAACTTCTGCATTCGGAGTGCAGGACTCCCAGGCGATTGTGCTCGGGGCTGAATCTGTCAACGGTAACGGTTCCCTGGCAAGAGGCTCCGCGGCTGGACGACGACGGGATGACGAGGACTTTGCCGCTCGAACTGCGGATCCTTCGACTTATTCTTTGCTGGGTTCCGGGTCAGACCGGCATGCCGCAAATAGCGGCGGGACGACGACGGCGGATGAGTCGACATTTCGTGCGAGAAAGTTCAAGAAGACGCATTTTCTCTATCCTCGATGGCCTTGGTCGAAGCCCGTGCGATGGCTGCGCGCTGTTTTCCTGGAGCTGATTGCGCAGCCGCTCATCTGGTTTCTTGGCAATCCGCGTGTGTCTGCGCCTTACGAACTGCGAACCAGCGAGCCGATGGTGATCATCTGCAACCACGTTACCGCGTACGATGGCGCGCTCGTGGAGTACGCGTTGCCGGGGCACATCCGGCGCTGGACTGCTGCAGCTATGCTGGGTGAAATGCTGGAAGACTTTCGGCATTTCCGCAATCCCGACACGGCGGCCTTCATGTTGCTTGGACCAGTGGCGTATTGGCTGCTGGTCACTCTTTACAATGTCTTCCCACTACCCCGACAAAGGGATTTCCAACGGAGCTTTGCGCACGCCGGCGAAGCCATGGACCGCGGGTACAACGTGCTCGTATTCCCCGAAGGCACGCGATCATCTGCCGGTAAACTCGCGCCATTCAGGCCCGGAATCGGTCTGATGGTGAAGCAGGCCCATGCGTCTGTGCTGCCGGTGGCGATTCTTGGATTGGGCGAGTTGAAGGCAAAGGGCCATGGATGGTTCCGATCTGAAAAGATTGAAATTCGAGTGGGGGAGCCGATGCGCTTTGGCGCTCTCGAAAGTGAAGGAAAGATCACAGAGACATTGCATACAAGGATCGCGGCTTTAATGCAGAACTCAGGTCAGTGGAGCTGAGCCGCCTTTCGAGGGGGATTCGCTGTTTCCTGGAAGGGCTGCGTAGTATTCATGCGGAGCGCCGCGGTGCCCCTGACAACGGGCAAACAGTTCGAGGCCCAAGGCTGTCGGCGTAAGATTCGCTTCCTGTTCGAAATTGAAATATTTCGACTTGACCCTTGGTTCGAGCAGGCCCAGGTTTGCGAGCTGAAAAATATTGCGGTCGATCTTCATCAGATCATGAGCTCCCGCAATCTGCATCAGTTCCTGCGCTGAGCAGACGACCGGCTCAGCTGAAACAGCGCCATAACTCGCGAAGATCTTTTGAGACTTCGTGCAAGCCACGGTGAACAGGCGGCCGTCGATGGAGGCTAACTCTGCCAGCAAGTCGATGTAAGGGAGATTGGATTCATCATCCCCGATCGGCGTGCAGGCTGTGGCGAGAATTCCCGCCCACAGCTGCTGCGTGGTACTGTCTTCAGCCCACGAACCCTCTTTAATCACACGCATGACCACATTTTGTGGGGCACGCAAGAGATCGAAGTCTTTCTCCGCCGCAACCATGGCCTCGGCGCGGTGCGCGATCGATGTGATGCTCTCGATTCGCAAATTACTCAGGCCCTCGCGAAACAAGAGTTTGAGTTCGTGGCCAGCAGAGGGACAAATCCGGCGGAGGAAGGCAAGCGCACGGGCAAGGCGAAATTCGTTGAGGATGTCCGGTGGCTCGACGATACCGTCGGTCTTCCAAAGCCAGAGATCCATGGTCTCGGGAAGAATAAAGGTTAGACCCATGCCATCTTCTCCCCAGCGCACAGACTTGGTCTCCAGGGTTACCTGGCGTTCCGGGCTATCGTCGTTCAATTCTGGATAAACAAGGCGAATGGGATTGACTTCGCCCTGCGGCCAGCGCTCTCGGGTAACGAGATACATGCCTGTCGAGCTGATATTCCTAACAATGTCAAGACCTGGAGAGGATCCCGTCCAATGAATGGCTTCGAGGCCCTGCACTGCACGCCGCTCAGCGCGCTGCTGCTGGGGCTCCTCGGGCGGGAAAGTCTTTTCGAACCAACTCTTCAGAGACATCAGGCTGCCCTCCTGGCTTTCTGCAGCTTCTGCAGCGAGATCGTGCTAGGGGTTCTTCGGCCCGCGAGTTCGATCCGATCTTGGATTTTCCCTGAATGCATCGTACTCCCGCAATTGCCGGTTCGTAACAGGGAGGTAATTACTTAGGCAGCAGTTGCAAACATGACACCATCGAGCTCTGGACAAAGGCTGTAGGGAAGTACCCTCGTATCAATCGGCCTCCGACCTCAGTCGGCGGCAATTCCGCCCGATGAAACACATCCGGCGAAGAACTTTTTCACGGCCCCGTGGTGTCCGTGGCAGCGGGCATAGAGTTCGAGAGAGATCGCGGTGGGAGTAATCACCGCCTGGTCAAGAAGCGAGAAGAATCTCCATTTCGGGCTTTTTTCAATAAGGCCGAGCTCGATAAGGTGCTGAATATCGCGTTCAATGTGAACGCGATCGTGGGTATGTGCAATCTCAACCAGCGCCGCGGCAGAGCAGGTGAGCGGACGAACCGCCACGCAACCGTTCCGGTCGATCGACTTGACAGCAAGCTGACAAGAACCCGCAAAGATACGCGCCTGAATGGTGGTCATCTGGCTGAGCAGGGAGACGAGCTTCGTGTGCGATAGGACAGTCTTGGAAGCCCTACAGGAGGAGGCAGAACGCTGGCCCAGTAGTGCTGCATCCAATCGGCCTCAGCCCACGAGCCGTCCTCAAGAATGCGCAAGGCGATCGCGGGATCAGCCTCTAACCGCTGGCCATCGGTTTGAAGCGCGAGCAGTTCGTTTGCGTGCAGAGCAATTTCAATGGCGCTTTCCAGACGAAAATTGCTCAGCCCGCGGCGCATTAGGAAGTTGGCTTGATCGGCAGCGACGGCTGAGATGTGCTGAAAAGAGGCAACCGCCATTGCGAGACGAAATTCGCGAACTACGTCTTCGGGTTCGTTCTGCGGCACCTCAGTCTTGCCGGCACTGCGCCAGAGTCGCAGGTCTGCCCCGATGGGCATCATAAATTGAACGCCAACACCCTTACGATCATGGCGAATGGTTTTGGCTTGAACTGTGAAATGGCGCTGATTTGCTGTCTCAAGTGTGCCGGCTCGCTGCAAAGACAACGAAAGAATCTCGCCGACCTTCCAGCGCTCGTTGGTGATAAGGTAGGCGCCGGTGCTACTGATGTTTGCAACATGACTCTGGTGAGGCGTGGGGCCGCCCCAATATAAGGCGGCGAGGGCTGGAGATTCACGACGCTCTGCTCGCGGACGGTAGACGAAAGGAAGCCGAGACCAGCTTCTGGGTGAGCCCAATAGGACCTTCTCCGATCAGACGGCTTGAGAATTGGCAGCGCGCCAAGTCGCAACAGAACCCAGCTGAACGGCCGTTCTAAAACACCTTCAGGGCGATTTTATGGCGCGTTCAAACTCGCTGCTTGTGTCTCCCGTCACGGTCGGATAGGAAACATTTTGCATGAACTTGAATACGGAAGAGAAACGGCTGCCTTAGATGGACTGCGCAACCCGCACTTTGACTCGCGAGTATCCCCACATGCCAAAATACGATGCACTCGAGACGGCTCTTACTGTTCGAGGGCGAGGGCCCCGGCAAGGGTCACCGGAACCCCATAGAATCCCTGAGTTGTGCCGCGATGGCCATTGCACCGCGCATAGAGTTCAAGCCCCAGACCGGTAGGAGCGACCGTGGTATCGGTCATTTGCTGAAAGAATGCGGATTTCTCCCGTTGTGCGATCACTCCGACTTCAGCCATATAGTTCAGTTCTCGGTCCAGTTTAATCAGGTCGTGCGAACCAGAAAACTTGATAAGATCCGCCGCTTTCCAGTTCAGCGGTCGTGAGGAGATCGCCCCGGGGCCAGTGATGAGCTTCGTAGCCTTGGTGCACGCCGCGGAGAGAATGCGCAGATGAAGGGCTTTGAACTGGCCGAGCAAGTCGACAAAAGCGAGGCTGGACTCATCGCCGCCGTTGGTTGTGCAGGATGCTGCCAGCAGCCCTGCCCAGAATTGAAGCATCCACTTATCGTCGGAGGACCAGGAGCCACCCTCAACAATCCGCATAACAACATGGGGCATCGCCTGCAGGTGGTCGACTTGGACCGATTTGCCAAGCATCTTCTCGGCATTCAAAGCAATTTCAACGGCATTTTCGAGGCGGTAGTTACTCAGCTCTTCATGAAGCAGCCTACTGACCGATTCGCTGGTTTCAGGAGCGATACGGGAAAGAAAGGAGATAGCTTGAGCGACCCGGAATTCACGCAGGATGTCTTCAGGCTCATTTTGCTCGGCAGCACTTTTAAGCGGGCTTTGCCAGAGCCGCAGATCGGCACCAGGGGGCAAGACGAACGAGACCGCTACACCGTGGTCGTCCCAGCGAACTGCCTTCGCTTGAACAGAGAAGCTGTTTTCCCTTGCAAGCGGTCCGCTGCGCTGCAGGGAGATCGCAATGATCTCTCCCGGCTCCCAGCGTTCTTGTGTAACGAGGAATGCACCGGTCGCGCTTATATCACGGACTACATTTTGACGGAGCGCCGAGCCCTTCATGTGATATGCGGCAAGGGAAGGCGAATTCCGGCGTTCTGCCCGGCGGCGTTCGGCCGTGAGGGCTCCTTCGGAATGGGAAGTGGTGGAATGCATGTAACCCTCCAACACGTCGTCCGGCCTGGGGGTTAGTTCAGTAGGAAGAGATTCACGGTCTTGACCCCTTCATTCCCACCGACGGTCCGCAGCGCCGCACACATGGCAATCTTACTCCCCAATCTGCCACTTTTGTGGGATTAGCACGCGTTACTTTGGGCATCAAACGCCCGTTTTTGAGTGTGGACGGAAAGAAGTTCGCGGGATAATAAGTATCATCCCGACCGTTGAACCTGATCCATGGACTATACGGCGAATCGCTGCGAGGTTGTTGTGTCGTTTTTGCATCTGACTGAAGTCTTTGCCGGGGGCGGCCTGCTGAGTGCCACCTGTTGCTGCCTTCTTGAAGTCGCTATGGTGTTGGAGATTCGGCGCGGCCTAACTGGTTGGCGATATGCCAAATTACGGCGGGACATTGTGGTCACTTTTCGCAGACACCGCAGGTTTTATCCCGGAAGTCCGCTGCGCGCAGCATTCGTGGCGTCTTCGTGCCTGCTGGGGTGTTGCATCGCAGGGCTAATCATTGTTCACCGCGTAACGCACGGATTGTAGAGATGTTCCAGCGAGGACTAGCTTGCAAGACCGACCCGAATTGGTTAGTCGATCAGATCAAGGCGTCACAGGAGATGGAGCTTAGCAATGGATAGCTATTTTATAAATAGGTATTTTTGTATTAATATCCTGAATTAATTATGGCGAAGAGCCCCGATGATCGCGACCTTTTCCCCGGCGCGCTCGAAATCATGATCCTCAAATCCCTCCGGATTAAACCGATGCACGGCTTAGCAATGGATAGCTATTTTACAAATAGGTATTTTTGTATTAATATCCTGAATTAATTATGGCGAAGAGCCCCGATGATCGCGACCTTTTCCCCGGCGCGCTCGAAATCATGATCCTCAAATCCCTCCGGATTAAACCGATGCACGGCTACGCTCTGGTCAGGCACATCAAGAGCGTTTCGGATAACCTTCTCCAAGTCGAAGAAGGCTCGCTTTACCCGGCGCTCCAGCGGATGCTCCGCGAAGGCCTGCTCAATTCCGAAGAAGGAATCTCCGCCAAGGGGCGTCCAACCCGAATCTACAGCGTGACCGAAACCGGCCTCCGACATCTCGAGCGGGAAGTGCTCAGCTTCGAGAAGATGTACGCAGGAATCACGCGCGTCCTCGCATTTGACAAGACATAGGAGGTACGATGCAGCCCCTTCCCCGGCTTTTCGGCCGTAATCGGCGCTACAAAGACATCGAAGTCTCCATTCGGGAGCACATCCAGGAACGTGCGGACGAACTCGAGGCAGAAGGCATTCCGCGCAAACAGGCTGAGCAGACCGCCCGCCGAGAATTCGGCAACGTCGCCCTCATGCAGCAACGCAGCCGCGAGCAGTGGCAGTGGCCAGCACTCGAATCTCTGCTCGCGGATGTGAAGTTCACGCTCCGCCGCCTGCGCAAATCGCCGGGATTCGCCGTCACCGTTTTGCTCACGTTAGCCATCGGCATTGGCGCCAACACTACGGTTTTCAGCGTAGTCGACACCGTCCTTCTTAAACCGCTTCCCTATCCGCAATCCAGCCAACTGGTCGCCCTATGGCTCGACGCGCCGGGCGCTGCGGGTCTCTCCAATTTCGAGAGCGGGCTGCGCCTTTCGCCTTCTTTGTATTTCACGTTCGCCGAGCAGAGCCGATCCTTTCAGTCGGTGGGCGTCTGGGCACCCAGTACCGCGAACGTCACGGGCCTCGCCCAGCCTGAAGAAGTCCACATCGCTCTCCTCACGGACGGTATGCTTCAGACCCTCGACGTTCCACCTATTGTCGGGCGTTGGCTGACATCGGCAGACCAGGATCCACACGGTGCCAAGCGAATCGTGCTCAGCTATGGATACTGGCAACGGCGCTTCGGCGGCGATCGCGGAGTTATTGGCCGCACAATTCAGCTCGACGCGCAAACACGGGAAATCGTCGGCGTGATGCCGCGCGGTTTTCGTATTGTCGATCGTGATTTCGATATCTTCGTTCCGTTGGCTTTCGAGCGGAATAGTCTGAAACTTGCCGGCTTTGGCTTCAATGGCATCGGTCGCCTAAAACCCGGCGTGTCGATCGCGCAAGCCGACGCCGAGGTTCCCCGCCTGCTTTCAATTTGGATGGACAGCTTCTCCAACGGCCCCGGAACCAATCCGCATTACTACGAAACATGGAGGATCTCGCCGCGCTTCCGCTCGCTTAAGCAGCAAGTCATCGGCGACGTCTCGGGCGTCCTTTGGATCGTAATGACAACCGTAGGCATCGTGATGCTGATCGCATGCGTCAACATCGCCAACTTGCTTCTCGTCCGCGCAGATTCGCGCCAGCATGAACTCTCCATCCGCGCTGCACTCGGTGCGGGCCGCGCGCGCATTTTCCGCGAGCTTCTATTCGAAAGCGTCACCCTCGGGATTATGGGCGGAATCTTCGCCCCTGGCGTCGCCTATGCGGGCTTGCGTCTTCTGGTGGCGATCGGACCTGCGAACCTGCCGCGCCTCAGTGAAGTCACGGTCGACGCACGATCTCTCGCTTTCACCTTTGCGCTCTCGGTAATCTCCGGGTTGCTGTTCGGCTCGATCCCTGCCATCAAATATGCCCGTACTCGTTCAGTTGCCGTGCTTTCCGGGTCTAATCGCACCGTCAGCGCAGGCCGCGCACGTCAACGTTCCCGTAACGTATTGGTCGTTGCTCAGGTCGCCATGGCGCTAGTTCTCCTGGTTAGCGCTTTACTCATGATCCGCACTTTTGCGTCGCTCCGCAATGTTGATCCTGGGTTTTCCGATCCTGCTCACCTGCAAACGATGCGGATCTTCATTCCGGACTTGCTTGTTGCAGATCCGCGCGTAGTCACTCGCCAACAAAATGAGATCGTGGATAAAATCGCTGCCGTTCCCGGAGTCACTTCGGTTGGATTCGCTGCAGCCATGCCCATGGAAGGCATTGATCCAAACTGGGACGAGATCCGCGTCGAGGGCAAGAACTACGAAACGGATGATCCGCCGCTGCGACTGTTCAACAACGTGTCACCGGGATATTTCCACACTGCGGGGACGCGCATTGTCGCTGGACGCGATTTCGCCTGGAGCGATGTTTATGATCTGCGGCAATACATGATCGTTTCAGAAAACTTCGCGCGCGAAAATTGGGGCTCCCCCACGGCTGCTATTGGCAAACGTGTCCGCCAGTTCGACAACATGCCCTGGGTCGAGGTGATCGGAGTCGTTCAGGATGTTCGCCACAATGGGGTAGATGAAAGAGCGCCAGCCATCATCTACTGGCCAGCAATGATTAACAACCCGTATACGGCAAAGCCCACGATCGATGCTTCGCGTGCCGTCACGTTTGCGATTCGCAGCAATCGCGCCGGCAACGAAACGCTGATCGCCGACATTCAGCGAGCCGTGTGGTCTGTGAATGGAAACCTTCCCGTCGCGTCCGTTAACACGATGCAGGACATTTACGCGAAGTCCCTCGCACGCACCTCATTCACGCTTGTAATGCTTGCGATCGCCGGATCCATGGCTCTTGCTTTGGGCATCATCGGCATTTACGGCGTCATCTCCTACGCCGTCTCACAGCGCACGCGCGAAATCGGCATCCGTCTCGCTCTTGGCGCACAAAAGAACGAACTCAAGTGGATGTTTGTGCGATCTGCACTTACGCTTACTGCAGTCGGTGTCGCGATTGGCATTGCCGCTGCAGCGGGACTGACGCAATCGATGAAGTCGCTCCTATTTGGTATCAGCCCGCTCGATCCTCTCACCTATGTGATAGTCCCGCTCGTGCTGGCAGCAGCCGCCGTTCTCGCCAGCTATTTGCCCGCCCGACGCGCCGCCGCCATCAATCCCGTAGAGGCACTAAGAGTGGAGTGATTTCGCAGTTCAGAGTTCGTGGATTACAGTTTGACCCGGCTGCTTTTCCAGGTACCGATGAAGCGCCTGTTAACATCGCCTTCTGCAGTAGCAAGAGACAAGCTACTTTCTAGCGAAGATTCCGTTTGTGGGTGCCTTGCGCGCCACGTATCCGATAGATGGGGTCCAGCTCACCCATCCATTTGGGCTTGCCCGGTCGGCATGGACTTCGAAACGGAGCATATCCCCGGCCGCGATCTGCACATTGTCCACATCGGTGGCATATCCAATATTTTCAGTGCCTGCCATCAACTGCTTCCTGCCGCCCTGGATTGGCCAAATCTGTGTTACGCCTCTTCCAGACACCAAGTTGATCGCCACCGTCATCCCGGATCCGCCCTCCGCATTGAAAGTCAGCACGTAGCCCCTGATGCTGATGCTTCCGGGTTGAGGCGCAACCCATTCCCGGGCTACTCCACTCGCATCGCAAATGCGCCCGCAATTCCCCGGGGCCATGTTGAACGCGCTTACAAACCGCCCTTCGGTGTTCTCCCAGGCGCCATTGTTGTCGCTCGTGGAGTAGTACGGCATCTCCGTCCATGTTGACGAAGGTCTCTCGTACATGTAGCGCCACTGGTTTTTCCCCTGCGTTGATGAAAACTGCTCTGCCGCGTAGTTGGCCGCTGCGGTCGTCAGTACGTTGTTTACATCTGAGATCGAGCCGATGCTTTTGCCGCCTAAGAATTTTCCGTGCGGCTCAAAATACAGGTTGTTGCGAATGGTCCCAGCAGGCGAGGCGAATCCACGACCTTTGTTGTCTTCCCACACCGACGCAGCACCTGGTTGGTGGGAGTGCGCGTTCTGTGCAAACGTGTTCTCTTCAAACCCAAGATCGCTCGAATGGTCGCCACCATGAATATTCAATATCTCCACACCCGGTCCTGCATTCGACGCGAAAAAGTTTCCCAGCAGCGCCACGTGGTCTTCTGACCATTCAAAGTCGATACCGGTTTCGTCCGGGCTATCTGTTGGGGGCACCCCGAAGATGATGTTATTGACGAAATTTACCTGGCTGATGCGTCCCAGGATCACTGCAGCCGTACCGCTGGGCGTGTGACATGCGGCCTCATCAAACAAAACCGAGTTCACTACTGTGACGTTTGTCATTCCCAGCAGACGAAGAGAATCGCTGCACCCGAGCCCGGCTGCCTCATATTCCCTCGAAGAATTGCCATTGTCGCTCGACAGAATCATCCCGTTCAGAAAGACATTCTGGAAAGCGTTGTGCCCGTCGCTGTTGTCGATCGTGTTGGACTCAGCATCAAATGCCACACTGTCCAGATTGTTCGTTCCCCGCACGTCACTCACCCACACGTCCTTCAGGACATACTGCGAGCTGGTGTAAGTAAGATATGAAGCGACATTGAACAAAATCCCCGAGGACAGATTGATATTCAGACTCGAAGCAAACGGGTCCTGCATGTGACGCGAGGCTGGATACTCGGTTGAATACCCCGCCCAGATTCCCTTGTTGTCGTGCGCGTCGATGTTACTAATGGTGATCCCGTTATTGAAAAGCTGTGTGTAATGCAACAAGATTCCTACACTCGCCCGTCCAACCTCGAGGTCGCTGACCTTCCAGAAACTCGCATCCGTCAGAAGAACACAAATGTCGGTCACGGCCTGGTTGCGAAGGATCTTCGGTGTGGCACCCGTTCCGTACGCCGCGAGCGTAATCGGCTCGCTCGCCGTACCGCTCCCTGCCAGAGACAGTTCCTGATCCCATGCACCGCCGCGAGCCAACAAAATCTCGTCGCCAGGCAGGAACGTTCTAATCCGGTTCGCGGGCGCAAACGAACACCAGGGCTGCGCCACGCTGTGCGGACCGCTGTCGCTGCAGTTCGAACCAGATTGATTGTTGATGTAATAGGCAGTCCCGTCTGCATGCGCCGGAATTCCGAAGCCGATCAGGCCCACAACAGACCGCGACAAAGCGAGAAGCCAGCAGCGTCCGATACTTGGGGAGCCTTTCGCAACCGCCGCGGTACGAATGTTTGAAAATGTTGGAAGGTTCTTCGCACAAGGAACTTTACAGAACCCAGGCAGACACACGAATCCGCAAGGCAATGAAGGCAACAAGGCAACTCCCCATCCGCAATATCGCGTTTGGCATCAAGCGAATAGAACACACCACGGCTACGCTGAACCTGAGTTTGCAGGGGCAGCCGAAGCGTTCTGAAAGTTGATCAATTACAGGAATTCTACAAACAAATCGGAAGGATTGCATGTAACCTGAGTCACCGCGGAACAAGCTCTAATGGTTCGTCGCCATAAGATAAACCTTGCCTTTTCCCGTCTAAAACATTCACAATCCGAAGGTCGTTCGGGTCGTTGCGGCAATAGATCGCCCAGCCTCCTCGAGGGAGATTCGATGTCAGCGCAAGCTCAAATCTGGAGGGGCACTACATTCACCATCGAACGCAGTCACAATCCTGCTGCCGATGCTGTAATCTTCCGTTTCTCCGGCCCATTCACCGCGCGTGACATGTACGCTTCGCTCAGCCCAGCTGCCTTACGCAATATCTTCGAGTCCGATCCGCCACACCACGCACCATCGGTTAACATCTTCGACCTCACCGACGTTCCTTACATGGACTCCTGTGGCCTCGGCCTTATCATTGGTCACTTCGTCCGCTGCCAGAATAAAGGAATTCACCTCATTGCCGCCGGCGTAGCCCCCCGGCATCCTCGAACTTCTCAAGACCACCAAGACCGACCAGCTCTTCCCTATTACTGCGACCGTTGACGAAGCCTCAACCCGCACGAAATCCAGGCTCCAATGACAACCTTTTGAATTGAGTTCTGTGAGCTTCGGGTGACTTAACTCCTCCTGAGTTGCATTCCGCCAAATCCTTAAAATTGCTGAACTAAGCACGAGAATACAGAGACAATCCGATTCTCACCAGGCTCATTGCAGACCCATCCGCTTGCTCCCGCACTGCGACGAATGTCATGCTCAAAGCATGCGTAGAAATGTCCTTGCGTGTGCCTTCGTTACCCTACTTCTCTGTCGTTCTCTTTCGGCTGCTGCTCAGGACAAAGGCTACTGGCGCGCCGTCAGTTCCACCGCGACCGCTATTACCGGCGACCTGACGATCTCCGAATCCAAGCTTTCGATCAATATGAGCGCGTTCCCCATCGCACAGATTCGCCCGCTCAAGACGGCTGAAGCCGGCGCGGCCTTCGAGGCCAACCCCGACGAGGGTGGCAGCGGCTATCTTTACCGCTTGAACGTGCCCGCAGCCAAACGCTTTCTCCACCACAACACGCTCTGCGGGTCGGACGATACTCAGTGGATGGTCACCTATGTCCACAATAGCACCCTGCGCGTGGCTTTCTTCTCTGCAGCCGACATGCCGGTCATTACACCCGATGCTCTCGCCAACTCAACCGACCTTTGCGGTACTTTCACCTACTCGCGCTGACATCCAGGAGAGAATGCAAGCCGTCGTAAACTCTCTCCGCCTTCAGCATTTATCCTAAAGACTGAACCATCACCCTAATTCAGAAGGAACAACATGGCGGAGATAGCCGTTGAATCCACCGCAATTCCCGCGCAGCTTCCCGACCTGCACGTCGCTGTTCTCGGTGCGGGCAAAATGGGCGGAATTCTGCTCCAGGCTTTCCTCAAGCAGAATCTCTTTGCCGCGGACCAGATTCACGCCACCGTCGCGCACGCTGAAAAGGCAGTCGCCCGCGCCGCGCAATGGGGCGTCGACGTCGGCACCGACAACCTTGCCGCCGCGAAACAGGCCGATCTGATCCTGATCGGTGTCAAACCGTTCCAAGTGCCCGACCTGATCACCGAGATCAAGCCGGCGCTCACTCCTGCGAAGACCATTGTCTCGTTCGCGGCGTCGGTAAAGACGCGCGCCATCGAGGATGCAGCAGGCATCGAAATCCCGGTTATCCGCGCCATGCCCAACACCCCGTCAGCGCTCGGCGCAGGCATCGCCGGCCTCTGCCGCGGCCGCTTCGTCAAGGCCGAGCAGATGGACCTGGCACAGCGCATCTTCGAGACGGTAGGCCGATCCGTCATTGTCGACGAGAAGCACATGGATGCCGTTACTGGCCTCTCCGCCTCTGGCCCGGCTTACATTTACATCATCATCGAGGCCCTGGCAGAAGCTGGTGTGAAGGTTGGCCTGCCCCGCGACACTGCTACGCAGCTCGCCGCCCAGACTGTTTACGGCGCGGGCAAGATGGTGCTCGAAACTGGCTATCACCCGGCTTTGCTAAAAGACGAAGTGACGACCCCCGCCGGCTGCACCGTCGACGGGATTCTCGAACTGGAAGAAGGCGGTCTGCGGGTAACGCTGATCAAAGCCGTGATGCGCGCCACTGAGCGTGCGAAGCAATTGGCAGCAGGCTAACTGAAACTATAGGGAGGGCAAAGATGGGAATGGAGATTGATTCTCCCCTACTTAAAGTATTTGAGAACGACGGACAGATTCAGACCCATCTTTATCCAGGCGAGAGGGACTATAAGGAATACGCGATCCACATCGCAGCTCTTGTGCGCTACGTCGCGAAGGCACTCGATGTTTCCGAAAACGGTGTCTGGGAACCCGTAGATGAGGAGCGTTATCACCCGACAACTCCCGTTTCTGAATTGAAGCCTAATTAGCAACCTTGTCCATCCAACGTCCATCCTGGCTGCCGTCGTACATCCCCGAACTACAGGGACTGCGCGGCATCGCCGTTCTCTCCGTAGTTCTCTACCACTGCCACCCGCGTTTTGCCGGTACGTGGTTCTACCCTGCATCGCTCTGGGGTTGGGCCGGCGTCAATCTTTTCTTTGTCCTATCTGGATTTCTGATTACTTCGATCCTGGTTGAGGCACGCGGCAAACCGCACTACTTCCGCAACTTCTACGGACGCCGCGCACTGCGCATCTGGCCGGTTTATGTTCTGGTTCTCGTCATCTGCTACCTGAATGCTCCGTGGTTCATCGGCCCAACGGTCTGGGCTGCGATCAGGACAGCGCCATGGTGGGCGTACCTCCTGTTTCTGCAAAATCTTTTTCACCTTGCGCTGCCGCCTGCCATCGGGCCAACATGGTCGCTGGCCATCGAGGAGCAGTACTACTTTCTCTGGGCTCCGGTTGTACGTTTTCTGCGGGCGCCATGGATGCTGGCTTCACTGCTTATTGGTGCGCTGATCGCCTCGCCGCTCTTTCGTCTTACACATTTCGCGTGGATCACGCCGACACACACGCTCACACACATCGATGGCATCGCAATGGGCAGCGTGCTGGCTCTTGGCCTGTACACACTGCCGATCAACCGCCGAGTCTGGCTCTCAATCGGCCTTACCGCCATGCCCATCGGATTTCTCGCCGCCGCCACCATCGCCGGTGGTACTGCATTTCTGGATACAGCACTCACCACGTTCTTCGCCGGGGCGGTACTCTCTTCGATCGCTTCGACGGGTGCGCGCACGCCAATCAATGCGATTCTCCGGCGCGGCCCGCTGGCCTACTACGGTCGCATCAGCTATGGGCTTTACATGACGCACATCATGGTCTTCATCTACTTCGGCTGGTTCGACGCCAGAATGGATCAGTACGGAATAACCGGCAATCTAGCCGTCGTCGCGCTCCGCGTTGTCGCCTGCACCCTCGCCACAAGCATCCTGTGGTACGGGTTCGAATCGCGAATCCTACGCCTCAAGCGTTTTTTTGAGAACAAATCCCGCCAAAACCCATAGACAAGCCCTTCGAACTTCAAGTCGCTCCGCTAGCCCATAGAAGTGCTTCCCCCGTAGTCCCATTTTGTGAAGCAGCATCTCAGTAACGTGTGACTCGAATCACCCATACCTTTAACATTCGGCTGCTAGCCTAAATAAGTACGCAATTCTTCCCTCCCGAGGTGCCCCATGACCAGCGCGACGACCGATATCAATCGGGCCGCAGCAAAGAGCGACGGTCCTCTCAGCCCTGATCTCCTTAACAAAATGGATGCTTACTGGCGCGCCGCCAACTACCTCTCGGTCGGCCAGATCTATCTCAAAGACAATCCATTGCTTGAACGCCCGCTAACCCTGGACGATGTCAAACCGCGCTTGCTCGGCCACTGGGGGACCACTCCGGGGCTCAACTTTCTCTACGTGCACTGGAACCGGCTGATCCGCGATCGGCACCTGGACATGATTTACATCATCGGTCCGGGACACGGCGGCCCGGGCCTCGTGGCCAACACCTATCTCGAAGGCTCGTATTCCGAGATGTACCCCCATATCGAGCAGAATCGCGACGGCATCAAGCGTCTCTTCCGGCAATTCAGCTGGCCCTACGGCATTCCAAGCCACGTTGCACCGGAGACGCCGGGATCCATCCACGAAGGTGGAGAACTGGGTTATTCGCTGGTGCACGCTTACGGGGCGGCGTTCGACAATCCCAACCTGATCGTTTCGTGCGTGGTTGGCGATGGAGAAGCTGAGACCGGTCCGCTTGCCACTAGCTGGCACTCAAACAAGTTTCTCAATCCTGCGACCGACGGCGCTGTGTTGCCCATCCTGCACCTGAATGGCTACAAAATTGCCAATCCGACGGTGCTGGCGCGCATCCCTCATGCCGAGCTCGAGAACCTGATGCGTGGCTATGGGTATGAGCCATTCACGCTGGAAGGCCACGACCCGGAAACGATGCACCAGAAGGCCGCCGCGGTCTTCGACAAAATTTTCGACCGAATTGCCGCCATTCAAAAAGCAGCGCGCGAGGGTGGATCGACTGATCGTCCAGCGTGGCCCATGCTGATCATGCGCACACCCAAGGGCTGGACGGGACCGAAAGAAGTCGATGGCAAGCCAGTGGAAGGCACTTGGCGAGCTCACCAGGTTCCGTTCGCGGAGCTGCGCGAAAAGCCAGAACACCTGCGCCTGCTGGAAGACTGGATGCGTAGCTACAAGCCCGAAGAACTCTTCGATGAGAAGGGCGCGTTCCGGGAAGAACTAGCCGATATTGCTCCGAAGGGCCGTTTGCGCATGGGCATGAATGGGCATGCCAATGGAGGCCTCCTGTGGCAGCCGCTGAAGGTGCCGAGTTTTCGCAGCTTTGCCGTGAATGTCGAAAGCCCCGGGGCCACAACAGCCGAATCCACGCGAGTGCTGGGCAAGATGCTGCATGCGGTGATGGAAGCCAACAACGATACGAAGAATTTCCGCGTCTTCGGTCCTGACGAAACGGCCTCAAACCGCCTGCAGGATGTAATCACTGGAACCGGCAAGGAATGGATGGCCGAGACTCTGCCTGTGGATGAGAACCTTTCGCAGACCGGCCGCGTCATGGAAATCCTGAGCGAACACATGTGCCAGGGCTGGCTCGAGGGTTACTTGCTAACCGGGCGCCACGGCTTCTTCAATTGTTACGAAGCGTTCATTCACATCATCGATTCGATGGTGAATCAGCACGCGAAGTGGCTGAAGGTGACACGCCAGATTCCGTGGCGCAAACCGATTGCATCGCTCAACTATCTGCTGAGTTCGCTGGTGTGGCGGCAGGACCACAACGGCTTCTCGCACCAGGATCCCGGATTTATCGATCACCTAGTGAACAAGAAAGCGGATGTGGTCCGCATCTATCTCCCGCCCGACGCGAACACCTTGCTGTCTGTGGCCGACCATTGCCTGCGCAGCAAAAATTACATCAACCTGATCGTGGCCGGGAAGCAGCCTGCACCGCAGTGGCTCACGATGGACGAAGCTGTCGCACACTGCACTACCGGGCTCGGCGTCTGGAAGTGGGCCTCGAATGACGACGGCAATCCCGACGTGGTGATTGCCAGCTGCGGCGATGTGCCGACGATGGAGGCCCTCGCTGCGGTAATGCTGCTTCGCACTCAAGCGCCTGACCTGCGCATTCGCTTTGTCAATGTGGTGGACCTGATGACGCTTCAGCCGTCGTCCGAGCATCCGCATGGCTTGTCGGACGAAGAGTACGACGGCGTCTTCCCGCCGAAAGTGCCGACCATCTTTGCATTCCACGGATACCCGTGGGGAATCCACCGGCTCACGTATCGACGCCATAATCACGACAATCTGCACGTGCGCGGCTATAAGGAAGAAGGCACGACTACGACGCCGTTCGACATGTGCGTGCTGAACAACATCGACCGCTTCCAGCTTGCGCTCGACGCAATCTCGCGCGTGAAACGGTTGGCTTCAAAGGTGGATGAGGCCGGGCAGTGGTACTCAGAGGCGATTCAGCGGCACCGTTTGTACGTATCCGAGAATGGAGATGACATGCCGGAGATCCGCGATTGGCAATGGTCGGCAAAGTAAGTGAAACAAATGTAGTCCGAAAGAAGTTCAAATTACGAGTAAGAGGGTCTTTTCATGTCGTCGTTGCCAGTTTTGGTTTTGAATAGCGGTTCGTCTTCTATCAAATTCGCAATGTATGAAGCCGGGGGTGAACAGCGCACAAAGATCTTTGAAGGCGCGGTCGATGGGATCGGAACCGATAATGGCAAGTTCTGGATCAAGGATGCCACGGGGAAAAAGCTCGTCGACCAGACCCCGGAGTTGCCTAACCGATCCGTCGCGTTCTCAATGGTTGCGGACGTCCTTAACTCCGGCCAGTTCCCTACTCCCAGGGCGATCGGGCACCGCACTGTTTGCGGCGGACCAAAGATACGTGACAACCAGCGCATTACTCCGGAACTGATTGACGAGATTGAAAGCTACGCGGCACTTGCGCCACTGCATACGCCCATCGCGGTCTACATCATGCGCGAGGCGTTGCGGCTATTCCCCGGTGTTCCGAATTTCGCGGTGCTTGACACCTACTTCCATCGCACCATGCCGGAGGTCGTCACGCGCATGCCCATTCCCGATGAATATGCAGACATGGGCGTGCGGCGTTATGGCTACCATGGCATCTCGTATGAGTCGATAATCTATCAACTGCAGCCGGACATTCCAGAGAAGCTGATTGTGGCCCACCTCGGCAATGGTGCGTCGATCACGGCGATCCGCAAGGGCGAAAGCCTCGACACATCGATGGGCCTGACACCGACGGGCGGCATTATCAGCGGCTCCCGCACCGGCGACATAGATCCCGGTGTCGTGATTTTTATTCTGAAGAAGATTGCGGAGACGACACCCGACGCGGCAGCCGCAGCTGAAAGACTGGAAACGATTGTGAGCAAAAAATCGGGCCTGGTTGGAGTGAGCGGACTGTCAAACGACATGCGCGACCTGCGCGATGCGATCAAGGGCGGCAATGAAAAAGCGCGCCTGGCGGTCGACAAGTTTACGTGGACAATTGCCAAGTGGATCGGCAGTTTCTACGCCGAACTTGACGGGCTTGACATGCTGGTCTTCACCGGCGGCATCGGTGAAAACGACATTGCGTCGCGCGCCGAGATCTGCGCAGGATTGGGTGCACTGGGAATCGTGGTCGATCCGCAGAGGAACAACGTGCGTGGCGAAGCGGTCATCTCGGCCGATACATCTCGCGTGAAGGTGCGCGTGATTCCGCCGGCTGAAGACCTGATGATCGTGAACCACGTGGTGCGGCTGCTGAACAATCAGGGAGAATGAACCCGCCAAGGGCCAGTCCGCCGCCGATTACGCCGGAGAGGTGCTGCTGTTCTACAATACAAGGTTCGCATCGGAGCTTTCATTGATGCATTCGGTAGCAACTCAAGTGGATATGAAGCGCCTTCCTTCGCCGGCCCTCCGCCGGTTTGCATGGGGAGTGCTCGCTTACTTTATCGCCGTAATCCTATGGGGTTCGTTGGTGCGCGCCACCGGCGCAGGCGCGGGATGCGGCAACCACTGGCCGTTGTGCAACGGGACAGTTCTGCAGCACTCGGCGAGTGTGAACACAATGATCGAGTTCACACACCGCATCACAAGCGGGTTATCGTTCTTCTTAGCCGTAGGTTTACTCGTGTGGACTTTTGCAGGGACTGTGCGCGGACACTTGGCTCGGGCGGCGGCTGCGGCATCAGTTGCGTTCACCCTCGTTGAGGCGATTCTCGGGGCCCTGCTCGTAAAGCTCGGGTTGACTGCGATGAGCCAATCGCCACTGCGGCCCTGGTACCTGGCACTTCATTTGACCAACACGCTTCTGCTGTTGGCCGCACTGACGCTTACAGCTCACCTGCTGAGCCGCAAACATGGATATCTCCGAGGCACCATTCGACTGGTAGCCCCGTTTGGCACCGTGGCGGGCATTATTGTGGTGCTTATTGTCGGTGTAACGGGTTCGCTGGCTGCCCTCGGTGACACGTTATTCCCGGCCACATCGATCGGGTCAGCGCTGGCAGAGGATTTTTCAGCGACAAGCGGTTGGCTGGTGCGATGGCGTTGGACGCATCCGACGATTGCCTTCCTAGCCAGCATTTTTCTGATGTGGATTCTGGTGCGCGCGGCGCAGCGCACAACTGAATGGGACAATCGGGGATTGTCGGCATTGGTGCTGGTGCTTCTAGCTGCGCAGTATGTGCTGGGTGTCCTCGATGTGGTGCTGCTCGCGCCGTTGTGGCTGCAGATCGCCCATCTGCTTGGCGCAGACGTGCTTTGGGCAGCGCTGGTGGTGCTTACGGCGCGATTGACGCTGCAACCGCAAGAAACAGGGAACAAGGGACCAAGCTGACAAGGAAACCAGAAGACCACTCAACTGCTTTCGTCTAATTCCCTTTTCTGGTTCGATCGTTCCCTCGTTCTCTTGTTCCCTGCTCTATTTCACCAGGACTCCCGCCGCCGGGTAAATCTTTCCATTCACCGTTGCATTGAGGATGGGCAGGTCAGGCGTAGCGGTGAGCCACTCGATTTTTCCATCGTGCAGAATCACCGTATCTTCCGCCTTGCCGCCCCGGATGCTGGGGTTCCATGCAAAGGCCTGATTATTGACAACCGTCTCTTTTCCCTCCGGCGTGGCAACCCATTCGCGTTCGCCATAGCCTGTCGGCCCACCCTGGTGGTGGAAGCGCTCTTCACCGGCGAAGCCTTCGGCTTCATACGCAGCTTGCGCAACGCGGAATAATTCAGACGAGGTTGCCCCGGCGCGGGTGGCATCCATCAACGCGGCGTTCACCTGTGCAGCTGACTTAAAGCGAGAGTCAAGTTCGGACGGCAACTCGCCGAAATGCACGAAGCGGGTGATCGAAATTGCCAAGCCCCACTTGCGGGAGCAGAGGTTCAGCATTCCGTACTTTTTCAGGCGAGCGCCTCGCGCCGCGGCATGCTTGTACTTGTAGATGCGATCGTCGACTGCAAAAAGATAGACCGATGGCATGATTCCGCGGCGCATGAGGTTGGCGGCAGTGAGGGCTTCAAGATCGTATTCACTGAGGCCCGGCTCAACTTCTTGGAGCGACTCGATGGTTGCGTCCGCCGTCTGCGTGCCAAGCCAGCGATAGCGCGCGATTTCGCTTTCGCTCAGAGATTCACGCAGCGGATAGAGATTTGCCGGCATCATCCCAGGCCCCGGCGTATCAGAGCCAATGTGAATCCCGGCCAATCGCTGAGCGGTCTCCAGGGTATCGTCAGCGTACCAAGGAAACAGTATGGGCTCGAAGTCAAGCTTGCCGAATTCTTCATCGTGCAGGCGCGGAGCCTCGTTCTCGGTGGTGAAGTAGTAACGCTTGCCGGTCGCGGTCACGAGCAGCGAAGCCACTCCAGTTTCGCACGGCGTGAGTACCCGAACCTCAACTGCACCGCCGGTCAACCAGGCTATGTTCTCGTGGCGGCGAATCAACACGCCCTCAAGTTCTTGCGTGCGGAGCCACTCGACGAGCTTGTCGTGTTTGGCATTCAGTTCTTCGTTCCACGCAGCCTCGCTTACGACGGTGGTCCCGTTCACTACCAGGCTCTTGTTGATCCGCTTCGTCATGATTGCCATCCCCATTTCAAGCTCCTCAAACAGCGGCGGGCGTCGACACAAGCGTCAACGCCCGCATTTGTATCGCAAATGAATCAGTCCTCAAGACTCGGGTGGTAGTGGCTTTCCCATCCGAGATAACGGGCAGCCTCGTGTACGGATTTCGAAACGTCACTGAAGTTGGCCGCGACGTGGTGCTCGAATCCTTCGCGGCAAATGTATTTGAGCAGCTTTTGCAGTTGCGGAATTTCGGCAACGCCCGCACCGCCGAATGTTTCCAACGGATCATCCGTGAAGCGACCTGCGCCGGTGTATCCGCGTACGATTCCACGCCGATCGTCTGTGGAATACCTGGCGAAACTCATCGCGCCAGCCTTCACCCTGCCAACGCACGTGCCGAAGGTGTTCAGTTTTCCCACTGTGCCGGCGATGATCTCCTGGTAGTCCATCTTGACGTCCTTAAAGAAGTGCTTGGGCAGGTTGGAACAGTGGAAGCAGACGCACTTGTCAGGGTGGCTGCCGTAATTGTTGTTCCAGTCCAACAGCGCAGAGGGCGTTCCGCTTGCCAGCGCCATCATGTACATGCTCAGCGTGCCGGGCACGTCGACTTCACAGGCCGAAGGAATCAGATCGTTCGACATCATGCTCATAATGGTGCAGGGCACGACGCCAAAAAATTCTTCCATCGATGTCCAGCACTGCACGGCGCTGATGGTCACGTGAGTCTGCTTCATCCACCCGTCGATGACTGCGCCGAGCTTTGCCATCTTCATCAATGCTTCATCCGGGATGCCGGATGTCTTCACATACTTCTTGATCGCGGACAGCTTGCCTTGTGCCGCATCATCGTTGTCCTTCATTCGATTAATGCGGCCGAAGATCTCGGAGAGGTCGATGGTCTCAATCGATATTCCGCTGGTTTCAAAGATGCGCTCGGAGTAGCGAACAGTATTGAAGGCGGTGGGACGCGCGCCAATGGCGCCGATCCGCAGGTTTTTCAGGCCTTTCACAATACGACAGACCGCCGAGAACCATTCAAGATCGGCCTTGAACTCCGCCGACGCCAGCGCTTCGGTGTGCAGCGTAGTGAGCGAATAATTGATGCCGTACTGCATCATGTTGTTGCAAGCGGACATTTTTCCGCAAAAGCTGTCGCGGCGGGTGGCAATGGTCATAGCTTCGGAGCGGTCGGGCGTAGCCTGCACCAGCACTGGAACCTTCAGACCAGAAAGACGAATCGCGTCGACGATGCCGCGTTCTTCTCCGAAATTCGGCAGCGTTAAGATAATGCCGTCGATCTCTTCCGCGTGCTTTTTGAATAGCTCAGCGCAGTGCTGAGCCTCTGTGTATGTTTCCACGGCTCCATATTTCGACTGTTCAGGACCGAGGACAATTGACCTCGCGCCTGCGGCCTCAAGTACTGAAATGACTTCTTCGCGCCCGGTCTTGGCCAGGTGATCCGGAAAGAAGCCCCGGTTTCCGACAATAACTCCAAATGTCATCTTTCTTTCTGATGCCATGATTCATGCTCCTTAAATTGCCGCGTTAACCGTTGCGGCCCGGGCGAAAACGCAGACTGTAAAAAAGACCGAAGATGAACAAAAGTCCTCCCCACCAAACAGGAGCGTGAAGGTCGGCCAGTTTTACATTAGCAACCGTGTGCGTGGCCAGTTCATACAGCCCGTAACCGAAGATCATGGCGCCGTAAACCGTGAGCAGAGCGCCGATGAAAAACCAGATTGAAATATGGCCGGAATGCATGCAGCCTCCTTACCAGAAGTAGATGTTGAGTGCGAGGAACAAGACGATGGCGATCACAAGCCAGAAATATTCGTTTTTGTAGAAGGGCACCGGCTCTTCTTCTGGTAGCTTCGTGGCTCCGTACACAAGGCCGTTGAGTTCCGTCAGAGATTTCGGCTTCGTGAGCAGGCTGACGATCACGTTGACCAGAATTGCAACAATCACCGACCACAGGGCACGGTACATGTTTTCTGCCATGTCCTTCGCATCCGGCGAAATTGCCACGAAACGCAACGCCGATGGATCGGCTTTCACCCATCCCCAAAGCCCGATCGAAGTAACCGTCCCCATCAACAAGCCCCAGAATCCGCCTGCCTTGGTTGCGCGTCTCCAGAACATGCCAACCAGCACTACGCCCAGCAGCGGCGAAATAAAGAAGCTGAAAAGCGCCTGCACGTAGTCCATGATGCCGGCCGCGCTCATCACCAGGTACGCGGTGCCGATGGAGACAATGACGCCGAGAATCGTCGCCCACCGTCCTACTGTTACGTAATGTTCATCAGGCGCATTCTTCTTGATGAGCGGTTGATAAATGTCGTAGGTCCACACCGCCGAGAAGGCGCTGACATTGCCCGCCATGCCGCTCATGAATCCGGCAATCAGTGCCGTGATGCCTAGCCCCAGCAGGCCGGGTGCCATGTAGCGCACCATCATCAACGGCAGAACCTCGTTGTAGCTGTGCAGTCCAGAGCCCGGAGTAACAAGATTCTGCCCTACAAGGTGCATCAGGCTGCCGTCCGCATTCTGCAGCACAACCAGTCCGAGCAGGCCGGGGAAAATGACGATGAACGGAACGGCCATCTTGAAAAAGGATCCGATGATTGGAGCCATGCGCGCAGAGCGCAGGTTGTGAGCAGAGAGAACGCGCTGAACGACCAGGAAGTCGGTGGTCCAGTATCCAAAGCTGATTGCGAATCCGAGACCGAAGACTATGCCGGTCCAGTGGATGCCCATCGGGTTGTCAGTAAAGTGGCCCATGCTGCGCCACATGTGCGTGTAGTCTCCGGGCGCTGTTGCACCAACGGCGATGTTGTGAGCGAGTTTCGCTTTGAATCCGTTCCAACCGCCTGCTTCGACAAGTCCGAGGATCGGGACCAAAAGCGCGCCGCCCCAGATGAGCATGAACTGCAGGACCTCGTTGAAGATTGCCGAGCGCAATCCGCCGAGCGCGACGTAAGCCGCCACTGCGAGCGATGAAACGATGATGGAGAAGTTCAGGTTCCAGCCGAGAACAACCTTCATGACTTCGGCCATGGCGAACATGTTGACGCCGCTCATCAGTACTGTCATGAAGGCGAAGGAGAAGGCGGAGACAGTGCTGGCGCCCTGTCCGTAGCGCAGTTTGAGGTAGCCTGGCACGGAGTGCGTCTTGCACACGTAGTAGAAGGGCATCATCACAATGCCCAGAAAGAGCATGGCAGGGATGGCGCCGATCCAATACCAGTGAGCGGCGAGGATCCCATATTGATAAGCGGACCCGGCCCAACCCATCAATTCCAGGGAGCCGAGGTTGGCTGAGACGAAACTCAGGCCCGCGATCCACGCAGTCATCTCGCGGCCTGCCATAAAGAACTCTTCGCTTGTATTGGACTGGCCCTTGAGATAGAAGCCGATCCAGATCACCATCACGAAGTAGATCGCGATGATGGCGATGTCGAGGAAGCTCAAGTGTGCGAGCGAAGGCGCAGCGAGCGCGAGCAGCGCGGCGGTTGCATGGGGCATTCCAGCGGCGGTTAGACCTGGAACCAAAGCGAGCATTGAGTCACCTGCAATCGGGTGAATACATCCGTAGTCGACGTGGACGTTCGCCCATAAGTAAATGGGTTTACTCCAAGGTTTGTCAAGCCTGCAAACAAAATTTCCGGGATAGGGTTCACGGTGCGCCAAAGCCGGACTGAGATTCGGATCATCTTGAAGGGATACGTTTTCCGGCACGGAGTCTACCATACGGAACCCAAGACGTTATACAGCCGTCCAGCAGCGTTGGAAAAACCGCAAGATCAGTCCGGTGTAGTGTATTTCCTTCTTGTCTTTGTTGCGCCAGAACGATACCTTTGGATATGGGATTCCCCTTCTCCGATTCATCCCTCTTCAGGCCTTCTGTTTCCCTGTGCCCGACGTCCTTGTCTGCCCAATTCCATCCTCAACCTAAGGAGTCTTGCCGATGTACCCGACCGTCGATCCTCTAGCTCCTGCGGGAGTCGCTCCTACCGGAATTTCGCGCCGCAGCTTCTTCCGTTTCGCTGCTGGGGCTTCTGCGTTGGCCAGCTTGCCGATCCTTACCGAAGCACATCTCGCATACGCCGACCGCCCCAAATTCGCCGACCCCAACAAAGGAATCCACATTGATGCCAACGAAAACCCTATGGGTCCTTGTGAGGCAGCGCGGCAGGCAATGGTGAATATCATTCCGCGGGGCGGACGCTACCTATTCACTGGCGAAGAAGAATTGGCCGAACTTTTTGCCAAGCAGGAGGGCCTGAGCCCCGAGTCCGTCATTCCGTTTGCCGGGTCCAGCGAACCGCTGCACTTTACAGTTCTCGCCTTCACAGGAAAAGACCGGCCGCTGGTGATCGCCGATCCCGGTTACGAGGCGCCGATGTGGGCCGCCAAGGTAAGTGGCGCGCAGATCTTCAAGGTGCCATTGGCCGATCCGAAAGGTGAAGCCAAGCATGACGTCAAGGCGATGCTCGCTGCCGCCTCGAACCCCGGCGTGATTTACATCTGCAACCCCAACAACCCGACAGGCACCTGTACGCCGCGCAGCGATATCGAGTACGTGGTGGCCAATGCACCCAAGGACACGGTGATATTGATCGACGAGGCATACATCCACCTGTGCGATGCGCCGCGTTCGATCGACTTTGTGAAGGAAGGCAAGAACGTCATTGTGCTGCGCACCTTCTCGAAACTGTACGGCATGGCCGGGATTCGCATGGGATTCGCCATTGGCAGACCCGATCTGCTGGCGAAGATCACTCCGTTCGGTGGAATGAACGCACTGCCCATCACTGCGGTAGTTGCGGCCAAAGCCAGCCTGCTGGATCCCGATCTTGTTCCCACGCGGAAGAAGATCATTGCCGACACGCGTGTTGAGACTATTGCATGGCTCAAGAGCCAGGGCTATAGCTGCACCCCGTCAGAAAGCAATTGCTTTATGCTCGACGTTCGCCAACCCGGTAAGCAAGTTCAAGCGGCTCTCGCGGCGAAGGAGATGTACGTAGGCCGTATCTGGCCTGCGTGGCCCGACAGCGTACGCATTACAGTCGGCACTCCCGACGAAATGATGGCCTTCCGCAAGGACTTCACATCGGTGATGAGCGGTAGCACCGCCGGCCTTGTTCTACCGAAGATGCCGCGGCGGTTGGAAGAGACACCCTTTACACACATGTCGTAACAGGTTGTCAGTTGTCCGGGCCAAATTAAAAGCCTCGTCTTCGGACGGGGCTTTTTGTTGCCGGATTGTTTAATCAATTCATGGGTAAACGATCTGCAGTACAGCGAGATCAAAAGCAATGACTATAGGATTCTCGACAGCATATCTGGAACTCAGGAAAGTGCGGAAAGGTGCCTACTGGTGTATCCAGATGACCGAAAACTCGGCATAACAAAAGAGCTGCTTCTCGGGATATGGAATGCCGGTCGCTTGTGGGCGACCGGCATTCGGCTTGTTTGAGTTGGATGACAGAATCAGTTCACGAGAATTCCTCTAGAAGAGAATCTTCATGGCCAACTGGACGTTGAAGGGTTCACCCGGACCGATGCCCGGCGAGAAGTTTCCGGAACCAATCGTGGATCCTGTTCTGCCGAAGCTTCCTCCACCAAGGTAGTCGTTACAGAGTTGGGTGCAGGAGGGGCTAGCGAGATTAAGATGGTTGAACAGATTGAACATCTCGGCGCGGAATTGCACGTTGACCGGAAAGTCGTGAATCGGGAACCTTGTATTTTTCAACACCGACAGGTCAATATCCTCGTAACCTGGTCCATAGATGCTGTTGCGGGCTTCAGTTCCCCACGTGTTCGCCGGTGGTTCAACATAAGCATTCGGGTTGAACCATTGAACAAACTTGTTGCCGTCCACGGTTTGAATGCTGTGGCTCACTCCCTGGAACGGATTGGATACACGGTTGACGCGCTGGGTGTATTCGTTGGTGCCGCTAGTGTCGTCGCCGTTGTAGACAGTGATGGGTTGGCCGCCATTAAAGGCGAAAGCCGTGTTAAGTTCCCATCCTCCGGTCAGCAACTTCATCGTTGGCGCAGAAGGAATCGCATAGTTCACGTAACCCTTGAAGCCATTCCGCGTGTCGAAGTCCGAGTTGCCGTAGTCACCTTTGAAGTTGTAACTATCCTGCGGGAGCGCGCCACGATACGCAGTCACTTCATCCAGGTTATGACCCCATGTGTATGAGGCCTGGCCGATTACGCCATGCCAGCTTGAGGTGCGGAACACTGCCTGCAACGAATTGTAATTTGAAGTTCCGATGCTCTCGATCTGGTTGATGTCGGAATAGTAGTTTCCGCCGAACTCGGTCCCGTCTCCCACGTACGCGCCCGGGGCCCCGCCCAGATGGGGTTGATTGATGTTCAGAAGGCTCAGCAGCTTGCGTCCCTCGCTGCCCACATACCCGAGTTGGAAGAAGGCCTTTCCGACCTGCCGTTCGATCTGGAGGTTGTAATTGATGTTGTAGGGCGAGCGGAAATTCTTGTCGACGCTGAAAACGCCGCAGGGATTGATACTGCACGAGAGCGTCGTGGTTGGAATGATTTCTTCGCCCGGGACGATCAGCGCAGGGCTTCCTTCGCTCGCTTCCGTAGTGAGTGTGAAAACCGGATTGGATCCGCCGGGATTGCCTTCCAGTCCGTTGGGAGCCGAGTTTCCTGGGCGATTGTCTAGAAACGGATTCGCGTTCGGCGTATCGAAGAAGATTCCGGCGCCTCCGCGGATCACGGTCGCTTTTGACCCCGGAGGACTGTAGCTGAAGCCAAGGCGAGGGCTGAAACTGGTGTAGGTGGGCTCGTAAATGCTGTTGATGTCCGCGCCCTGGAAGGCAAGCCCGGTCGTCGTAAGTCCCGGCCGGAAGACTGAAAGATCCTTCTTGCTATCGTGCATTGGCTGCATGTAGTCATAGCGAAGTCCAAAGTTGAAGTTAAGAGCGGTCGTGGCCTGATAGCTGTCCTGGGCGAAGGCCGTGTACCCATAAGAAAACACCAGGCGCTCGGGGTTTCCGACAGCGATTGATCCCTTGGTCAAGTAGCCCGCAAGGAAGTCAGCGAGTGAAGCGATGTCCAGATCGTCTGTATTCCACGGAACGGAACCGTCTCCATTGGGTCCTTGCCCGCCAAGAAACTGGTAATTGCCGTTGGAGTGGCGCCAGTAGAACTCATCAACCTGAGCGCGGCGAAATTCGCCGCCCACGCGGAGCTGATGCCTGCCCTTGACGATATTGAGCGCCTCATCGATGACTCCGGTAATATCCTGACGGCCTTCGGGCGGCGTGTTGCCCGTAGGCTCAAAATCGTTGCCAATCAAGATATTTGGGGCATTCGGGAAAGGAGAACCAGTGACAAAGCCAGCTTCAGGGACGCTGGAAAAATTGGGATTAGCGTCGGAGAACGTCTGGTGGAAATAGTTCACTCCGGCGGTAACACTGTTCGTTATCGATGGGGAGATCACCCAGTTGTAGCCAGCCGAGTAGTTGTAGACGTGAATGGGACCGATTTCAAAGAAGTAGGGATTGATGTCGGTCGTTCCCACGGGGGCGGTCTGATTGCCCTGCCCCATGAAAGCGCGGAGGTAGATGCTATGCCTGGAGTTGAATGTGTGATCGATTTTCGCTACGCCGTTGTAGCTGTATCCGAACTCCGGGGCCGCCGACTGGAAGAACCCGGGCGCCGTTCCACTGAGCAGGTTGGCCGGCCACAATATCGAAAGCAGTTGCTGCGTAGCCGGGTTGACTGCAACGCCTGCATCGGTCAATAACTGGAGTGCGGCCGCCTGATAATACTGATTCGGCTCGAGGCCAGAGTTGCCAGTCGCGATATTGAATTTTTGCTTCTCAAAATTGGTGAACCAGAAAGTGTGATCCTTCCAGAACGGGCCACCGAGCGAAGCGCCCCACTGCACATTCTCGAGAGGCAAATCGCCCAGCGTATTGAATGGGTTCGTCACCGCAAGCGCTTGGTTGCGTTCGTAATAGTAGATGGAACCATGAACGGTGTTGGTGCCGGATTTGGTAACCAGGTTCACGCTCCCGCCCGGATTTCTTCCGACTTCCGCAGAAGACTGCGTCTGAAGGCTGAATTCTTCGATGGAGTCAATGGGCAGCGTAACGCCGGCGATGTTTTCGACGCCGCCCTGGTTGACTGCGGGAATGTTATGCCACCAGTCGTTGTTGTCGGTCCCGTCAATCTGCCAGTTGACCTGGTTTCCGCGCGTTCCATTCACTGACCCGAAGCCGCCCAAGGCGTATCCCGCAAAGCCCGGCGCCATGCCGATCATCTGAGTGAAATCACGACCATTCAAAGGAATGTTCTGGACTGTGGTTTCAGGAATAACAGTCGTTTGCGTGGTCGAAGTGGTATCGAGCGAAAGACTGGAAGCAGATACTTCGATGGTTTCACCGGCTGATTGGACAGAGAGCTTTACCGGCAATGTGTAGATCACGCCTGCCGTCACGGGTACCTTGTTTACCACCTGCGATTTGAATCCCGCCACTGACACTTTGATGGTGTATTCACCGAGTTGCATGTCTTGAAAAATGTACTCTCCAGCGCTGGTGGTGATGGTCTTGCGCGATACTCCCGTGGCTGAGTCCGTTGCTTCTACCGTCGCGCCGGGAACAACAGCGCCCGACTGATCTGTCACTGTTCCGTTGATACCGCCTCGGAATGTCTGGGTAAAACTGCTCAAGGGGAAAGCGATTACCGCGGCAACCGCTACGAGGATAGTGGCAAATACACGTCGGGAATATCGATGAAGCATTGCGCTTGACCTCCGGAAACTGAAGTTGTGTAACCGCGCCCCCTGGAAAGTTCCAATGCCTTGAAGGCTATAGGGCGTCAAATGCCAAGATTCGGCTTATTCTTCTTTGGGAATTAGAAGGATGGAATGGATAGGGTTGGGATTCCATTCCCTACGATAGATTGCAAACAAATAAAGAATCAATAAAGAAAGCTGCAAAATCAGTTCGGCAAGCCGCCATATAAAGCGAGTCTTTCAGGCGAATTGAGATTGTCTGCTTCCACGCGACGACAAGGTCCAAGGTGAACTGGCGGCGTGGGTTCAGTGATTTGACTCACCGGAACCCGTGCGCTCAAGCACATCCAGTCTGAGTATTTGGTGCCACTCTTTTCGCGTATAGGGTGTGCCCCATGTCGGAAGCTGGACAAAGCCGATGGGCTCAACGTCTGTGATCCTGGTCGCGACGGATCTCAGCGACCTAGACCGGCTACTCCCATTTGCCTTTCAGCAAGCTCACAGTCTGGCGGGCGCATCATTCTCCTTCATGTTCTGGGCTCAGCTGCCGGCACAGCGGGCGACCCGAGGGACATGCGGTACTACGAGCCAACTGGCGCCATCGATTTTGCAATCAAGTCCATTGAGCCCTGGAGGATGAGGGCGCGCGCGCAGAACATCCCGTGTGACGCCGTCGTTCGCGAAGGGCAGCCTGCACAGCAGATCATCGCAGCGATTCGCCAGTTCAAAGCGCATCGCCTTTTCCTGGGGACCCGGGGCCGAAGCACGGTAAGCAAGCTCCTCCTCGGCTCCGTGGCGGAACAAGTGCTGCGCTCGGTAAACCTCCCGGTTATTACCGTGGGACCGGAGGCCCATCTCGAGGTGGCAGGCGAGGCAAAAAAAGGCGTAGTCTTGCACGCCACCACATTGCGGGAGACCTCATGCCCGAGCGCAGCACTTGCCTGCCAGATCGCCACAAACCGGCACGCTAAGCTCGTTCTTATACATGTCTTGCCTTCGCTTGACGAGATGCAACGAGATCACCTGCCTATTGGTTTTGACTCAACCGCAATGCGAGAATTGCGCATTCTGGCTGCCGAGATTGGCGCGGCAGAGGCCTGTTGCCACGAGGTGGATGTTCGCGTTGCACACGGACATCCGGCGATCGAGATCCTAGCAGCTGCAGCGGAGCTTGAGGCGAATCTAATCGTGCTTGGCTCGACACATCGCTCGGTGCTCCACAACCTGACCCACGATCGCACCGTGTATCGAGTTCTGGCGCATGCTCGCTGCCCTGTACTTACTTTGCGCGATGAAGTAGGCGCCGAAGTGCTGCCATATCCAGAGCACGACGCGATCAGCCTCTAACTCCTCGGGAGAGATCTATTTCACTTGGCTCGCAAGTAGTCGATGGGACCTACCTGTGGTGCTTCGAAACGGGGATAGCGCTGGTCAAACGCATGAGACCGCGACCAGAGCTAAAACAGCTCGTTAAGTGAGTGGCCTCGATCCGAGAAGCATACTGCGTGGCTGGTGCGACCAGCATCCCGAGGGCGTCCGGCCGAACCCCGGGCGACAGCATCGTTGCAGCGTCAAGAAGCAATGCCGGCCAGATCTTCTTCGAGCGTTCTGCTCGAAACTCGGCTCTTTTTTGCAATCTGCCTGCAATTGTTACAAATCGCGACGGTCTTTGGGCACTTGCAAAAGCCAACCTATAACCCAATGACTTCGACCCAGGACACTTCTAACGTGCATACTGCAAATAGGACATCTCCAACCAGCCCGAAAGGCAGCCATGCACCTTCTCCGCACCCCAAGTGCGATCAAGTTCGTTTTCGCGGTCCTGGCTCTCCTTTTTTCGCCGGCATGCGTCGTCGGCCATGCCCAGGCCGCCATGCTGATGGAAGAACCGTATGGTCTGTTCGGCTCTCTGAACCCCACCGGCCACGATGCGATGTACTTTGAACGTATCTGCGCCGAAACGCCTATGAGGCTGCGTCGATGCGCGCCCGGCGAACTCGGCGCTGTCATCACCCGCTATCAGGGAGTCGCCCACTACGACTGGCTGGCCGTGCCTCTGATCCCCTATCTTTATTCTGTTGAGACTGCGTCCGAGGTCCCCTCACGTGTTGACCACGACACGGTAATCCGCCTGCGCGAGAAGTATCACGATCCTCACCTGCTGATTTTGGGCACGGATGTTCCCCGCGGCGGCGATCGGAAAAGAGGCTGGAGCCAGCTCGTTGGCGCAACTTATGATCGGCGCGTCTATGCTTTCCGCTTCGCCACGACCGAAGAGCAGGACGATGCACTCATTGCCCGATTAAACCACGATATGAACCGCTCACACTTCAATCTGCTTCACAACAATTGTGCAGATTGGACAGCCGGTATTCTGAACTTCTATTTCCCCGGCACATTCCACCGGAGCGTTCTTCCTGATGGGGGGATTACCACGCCCAGGCAGATCAGCTACAAGCTCATTCGCTACGCGCGTAAGCATCCAGAGATGCAGCTTCAGGTGTTCGATATCCGGCAGGTTCCAGGCAATCGCCGCCATAGCCATGCAAATAAAAGCATCGCCAAATCCCTGATTACTTCCGGCTACGTCGTTCCCCTCTTCTTTGTAAGTCCGTACATCGATGGGGCAATCATTGTCGACTACCTCGGATGGGGTCGATATCCCCTCGATCTCAAACAAGCGCAGGTTCTTAGCCCAGTGAACATGGACCCGTTGAGACTTGCAGCGGCTTTTGAACCCGCTCCACACAGCCCCTAGCTTCTGTTTGTAGGTAGCTCAGGCGAATCGCGAAAACACGGGGCGCTGTTCCTGATCACCTGTAAGTATTGCCAGTAGCAAAAGCAGACGGTGGGCCGTAGATTCACTACATTATCAGGGAGATAGGCGCCGGATGATGCGGTCCATTGGAAACTAGACTTCATCACCCAACAACCACGATTGAGTATGATTTTTTGCTCGATTTCTATGGCGACAATCCAGAATGAGTTCAAGCCCAGAGGCGACTCTCACATCGGAGTCTTTGCGCTGGGCCCCTCGTTTTCATGGGCGGCGCGTGGAACCTCGAGATCGGGAAATCGGTAGCGCTGAAAAGGATCGTTAATGACATTCGGTCATGAGAGCGAGCGCACTCGCCCCCCAAGTTCCGCCGCCTCGCTACCAACCTGGTTACGAGTTCTGCGCACATTTGGAACTGCAGTTCTTTGGTTCGTCCTCGTACTCTTCATTCTGTGGGCAACAGCGGCGATCTACTTCGATTTCAGAATCGCCTCGCTGCGCATACCTCTGACTTTGATATACATATCCGGGATCATCGCAATTCTAATCAAGTTCAAAGCATCGCGATGGACGGCAGTTTTATGTCTCGTAAGCTTTTTTTGCGTTCTCCAATGGTGGCTCACTCTGAAACCCTCGAACGATGGTGAGTGGCAAACCGACGTTGCGCGAACCGCGTGGGCCGAAACAGACGGTGATCGAGTCACAATTCACAATCTGCGCAACTGCGACTACCGCAGTGAAACAGACTACTCGGATTGCTGGACCGAGCGGACCGTCTATCTTTCCCAGATCCGCGCTGTCGACTTCTTCCTGACCAACTGGGGCTTGAGCTTCGCGAGCCATCCAATTGCCAGTTTTCAATTTGGCAACAAGGACCATATCGCATTCTCAATTGAAGCACGCTACAGGCCCGGTCAGGAATATTCGACGATCCATGGACTCTTTCGGCAGTACGGGCTGATTTTTGTCGCGGCGGACGAACGAGATGTTATCCGGTTGCGTACGAATTACCGCAAGGATGAAGAGGTATACCTGTACCGTGTCAACGTGCAACCGGAGGTAGCGCGGGCTATGTTTCTGACCTATATCAACTATCTAAACAATCTGAAGGATCATCCGGAGTGGTATAACGAACTGACAAGAAACTGCACCACAACTCTACAAAAGCCCCTGGCTGCTGACGTTAACAATCCGCAACCCTGGAGCTACCAGTTCATACTTAACGGCTCAATGGATGAGTTGCTTTATAACCGGGGAAGATTAGTCACCGGTGGGCTTCCATTTCTAGAGTTGAAGCAGCGTGAGCACATCAACGCCGCCGCCCAGGCGGCAAATCTCTCTCCTGATTTCTCATCGTTGATTCGGGCAGGGCGGGTTGGATTCTGAGCAGGATTGAGATTGAAAAAACCGGAGTTCGCCATGGATCGCATAGGCTCATCGAGAACGCTTCGGAAGCGCTCTCATCGGAGTTACTTAAAGGTCGGGCTCGTACTGTTCACTGCAATGCTGTGTTCGTCCGCGACTGTTGCGCAGAACGGACCAGCGACTCCTCCCAAAAGGATGAAAGTCGGCGTAGCGCTCGAAGGGGGCGGAGCGCTCGGATTGGCGCACATCGGTGTGCTCAGGTGGTTTGAGCAGCACCACATTCCCATTGACTACCTCTCCGGAAACAGTATGGGCGGCCTTGTGGGAGGCCTCTATGCGACCGGCCACAGCCCCGATCAAATTGAGAACACTGTCAAAAATATGGACTGGCCGCTGCTCCTCGGAGGCGTAACCCCCTATGAAGATCTCTCCTTTCGGCGGAAGGAGGATGCGCGCCAGGTGCAAAGTACCTTGGCCATTGGATTCAAAAAAGGTGCTTCGCTCCCATCCGGGATGAATGCCGGACACCAGATCAGTCTTCTCATTGACCGGGAAACGCTGGCCTACTCCGACGTTAAATCCTTCGATGACCTGCCTATCCCTTTCCGTTGCGTTGCTACGGAGTTGGTCTCAGGAAAGGCACATGTGTTCTCTACCGGTCCGATTGGTCTGGCGATGAGATCAACTATGTCGTTGCCGGGAATCTTCGCTCCTGTGCGCGACGGAAACAACTTGTACGTGGATGGCGAATTGGTGGACAACCTGCCTACGGACCTTGCTCGCCAGATGGGCCCGGATGTCGTCATCGCGATTCACCTTCAGGTTTCTCCCACAACTGCCGATGATATTCAATCTCTCTTCGGTGTTCTCGGACGGTCTATCACAATTAGTTCCGCGGCTTCGGAAGTCCGAGGTATGGAGGCTGCCGACATAGTGGTTAAAGTGGATGTCCAGAAATTCACCGCCCTGGACTTCAATCAGGCCGATGCGCTGATCGAACAAGGGATGAAGGCAGCAGAAGAAAAAGCCAAAATCCTGCAGCCATATGCCCTCAATCAAGCCGAATGGGACGAATACGTGGCCCAGCGCGACGCGCGCAAAAGAGGACCGGTTGGTGCTCCGCAATTTGTGAAGGTGGAGGGCAGCACGCCATTTCTGAACAAAAAGATTGAGACATTTCTCCAGCCGATGGTGAACGAGCCTATCGACACAAAGAAACTGGACACCAGTCTCACGCGTCTGACTGGCATTGGGAGATTCTCAAGCGCATCTTATGGTTTGACCGAGATGGGCAACGAAACTGGCCTGCTGGTCAATGTCCGTGAGAAGAACAACGCGCCACCAGTTCTGCAGATTGCCTTTAGCATAGATGGCACCGAGCCCGATAATGTCACCTACACATTGGGAGGTCGATTGACATTTCTCGACTTCGGAGGCTTCCGCTCGGAATGGCGGACGGATTTTGCGATCGGAAATACTTATGGAGTTGCTTCCGAGTACTACAAAAGATTTACGCAAACCTCCAAGTGGTTCTATGCTCCGCAAATCAATGTAAGCGACATGGGACAGTGGATTTATTCCTATAACACTCCGAAGGCCGACTACCGCATCATTCGAGCGGGTGGTGGACTTGACATCGGATATGCTTTCGACCGATTCAGCGAATTGCGAGCCGGATATGAAATCGGATATCTGAATGCAAACCTGAAGCTCGGCACTCCGGAGTTCTCATCCGTCAAGGGCGGAGTAGGCGATACGCGATTCCGCCTGGTCACCGATCACTTGGACGAGCCGATCGTCCCAACGGCCGGCTATTTCGGGCAGATGAATTTCCAGTTCTTTGATAAGAGCCCGGGAGCGCCCTCCGCATTTCCAAATCTTGAAATGAAGACCGAGTATTTCAAGGCAATGTCTCCTTCAAATTCCCTCTTTCTGGTGGCTCAGGGTGGGACGACCATGGGCTACGAGCAGACCGGAATTCCTCAGTATTACCTCGGCGGAGTATCCGGTCTTCTTGCCTATGGAACCAATGAGGTGCGTGGAGATCAGTACTTCTTCTTCCGACCGGGTTACATGCACCGTTTGATATCCCTGCCGCCGTTCGTGGGCGGCGGGGTCTACGCAACAGTAATGTATGAGATCGGCAAAATGTACAATGCTCCAGGCGTGAGCAAACTTCCCAACGACGGTGCCGGTGGTATTGTTGTCCGCACCGCCTTTGGGCCTGTATTCATCGGCGGAAGTGTGGGAGACACCGGACATGCGACATGGTTCTTTTCTCTAGGACACGTGTTCTAACCTGAGCATACCGCGATCAAAGGATGGAAACGCAATAAGGACGGCCAAGCAATCCTTGCCGGACTGATGCACGACAGGATGCGTGGCCACAGAGGCGTGAGGTCCGCCCTTGATATTGCATAAGTTCTCGGCCAAACTTGCCGATGAATCGCGCAAGTTATTGAAGAAAATGTGCTTATCATAAAGCTTTCGGGCCCTGCGGGAGCATCCGGTTTCGGGCGATATCAGACTTGCGATACGAAGTCCAGTTCAGCCCATTCGCTCTCCAAAAAACTTAGTCGTCCACTTACGTGACCCGAATCACATTCTTGGAGACGCGATCGTCCTTTAATGATCTTCAGCGTTGTATCGAGGATCACTTCGATACTCAGCAAGGGAAGTTCCCCGATCCGGAAGCAAGTAAACCAATCACGAGCCAGAGCGGGCCACTGAGCTTCATCAGTAAATGAGAACGACGATGCCTGCAAAAAAGGTAATGATCGTAGACGATGAGCGGCTGGTGCGCTGGTCGCTGCGCCAGAAATGCGAAGAATGGGGCTACTCCGTCATCGAAGCCGATGTCGGTGAAATAGCCCTCCGCGTGGCCCAGCGCGAATCTCCCGATCTCGTTCTCCTTGATGTTCGCCTGCCCGATCTCACGGGAATTGAAGTGCTGGATCAGCTCAAGAAAAACGGAGACGCCCGCGCCATCATTATGATCACCGCGGACCCCAAGCTCGACGATGTAAAGGCCGCTATCAAACTCGGCGCCTACGACTTCGTCGGCAAGCCCATCGACTTCGATGTATTGCAGGACGCGATGCGCAACGCGCTCGACGCCACCAGCGTCAGCGATGGTGATCTGCAAACCGCTCGCGGAAAGTCACGTCCGGGCGTGGGCTATGACAGCGTCGTGAGTGTCTCGCCGAAAATGACGGAGCTGATGAACTTCGTCAAAAAGGTTGCGTCTTGCGAGGCCTCCACCATTCTCATCCAAGGCGAAAGCGGCACCGGCAAAGACCTAATTGCCAAGACCATCCACTTCGAAAGCAGCCGGCACGAGAAACCATTCATTGCCATCAACTGTTCAGCCATCCCCGAGACGCTCATGGAAGCCGAACTCTTCGGTCACGAGAAAGGCGCGTTCACCGACGCCAAGCAGATGAAGAAAGGGTTGTTTGAAGCGGCGGACGGCGGCACTCTATTTCTTGACGAAATCGGCGAGCTTACTCCCCTGCTTCAGGCAAAGTTGCTGCGTGTTCTCGAAGACCAGGTAATTCGCCGCGTCGGAGGCCTACGCGACATCCAGGTTGATGTCCGGGTCATCGCCGCCTCTAATCGCGACCTCGAAAAGGCAGTGCGCGAAGCCCAATTTCGCCAGGATTTGTACTATCGGCTCGCGATTATTGCAATTTTCATCCCGCCGTTGCGCGATCGCAAGGAAGACATCCTTCCTCTCGTAGACTTCTTCATCGAACGCTACAATCGCCGCTTCCGAAAAGCGATTCGAGGCATCACCGACGAAACACGGCATTTGATTCTCGCCCACAACTGGCCCGGGAATGTACGCGAGCTCAAAAACTCCATCGAGCGCGGAATGATTCTCGAAGAGGAAGCTTTCCTCCGCTCCATGTATCTGCCTTTCTCAGTCGGCGAGTCCGGCGGCCGCACGCTCTTCGAACGCACCTCGCCCGCGGATGGGGGAAAAAAGCTCGCCAACGGACGCGCTCTTCCGCGTCTCTACATCCCCGAAGGCGGAACATCCCTCGAAGAACTGGAACACTCCATGGTCGAGCTCGCGATGGGCCAGGCCAATGGCAACCAGACCAACGCCGCCAAACTACTCGACATCAGCCGCGACACTCTGCGCTACAAATTGAAGAAATTCAGCATGTCCCCCGCCGACGACGAAATCTGAGCGCGCCCACACGCGCTTCTAGCACAGAGGGAGTCGAGGAAGACCTGTGTGAGCAAAACGCCGTGTACGGAAGAGTAGTGGTTTCCAGCCAAATCGGGTTCGTTCGGGTCGCACCGAACGAACCCGTTCAAGCTCAATCAAGATCCAGCCGATGAACGGAACAAAGCAAAGGGAGGCCTTGTTCCATGAGACGGATTTTCCTCGTTGCCCTCGTGCTCCTCGCATTCGCAGGTTTCGCAATGGCGCAGATCACGCAGCCGACCACTGACGTTCTCGGCGCTCATCTTAATTATGGCCGCGGATGCACTGCGTGCCATTCGCCGCACAGCGGCACTTCCGGAAACGGGCAGGCTTCAAGCGTCAGCTCTGGCAACAAGATCCTGTGGGGCGAGGATGTCAGCCCTCTCTATGGCAAGACCATCACAACAGATGGCGGCAAATACGTTGAAGTTCTGCCGACCAGTATGTCCGCCGACACGCCCGATGTTTCCGGCATGCTCACGTGTCTGGGCTGTCATGACGGCAACATGGCTCCGGCGGCAATGATGAAGAACAGGGTCTACGAAAATCTTCCCGCCACCTACGGAAACCGCAACTCCATCCCCACGTTGATGACCGGCAGCGGCGCCGGAAACTACATGAGTGAGCATCCGATGGGCTTGAACGCCACCGTCGATTGCGGAGGAACGTCGGGCTGGGATTGTACTGAAATGAACGGCGTTATCACCATGAGCGGATCGGCATCCAGACGATTCGTAACCAGCTACGGTTTCTTCGTTCAACCCGGCGTCTATAACAACAAGGCCGTCGTGGTTTGCACCACATGTCACGAACCGCATGCGATGAACGTGGTCACGGTTGGGCGCAACTCGAATTCCGGCCTACCTGCTGGGACCTATGCGACCATGTTCTTTTTGCGCGCGCCCTACAATCCAAATGACACCAACCCAATGTCGAATCAGACGGCGCAATTCTGCCGTCAGTGTCATGCCGACAAGTCAAACGAGATGAATGGGAGCACCGCGGGTACAGTCTTCTAGGATCCTAACGCTTCACGCCCGGATCCCTGCGCAAGCTGGCCGCCGAAACTGTGCCATCGGGATTATGCGCAACCTGGTGACAGACCAGCGTGCAGTTGTTGGTCGAATGGTTATAGGAAACCGGCAAAGCCCCGTTCGGTGCCACAACGTTCACGTCGAAGTTCACGAGCCGCTCGCCGCTAATCGTTCCACTTGCGGCACCTATGCCGTGGGCGGTATGGCATGTGGAACAACTGACTCCCGCGTTGATGTGATCGCTGTGGTGATTCCAACTTGTGTTTTTCACGATCTGGTTGGCTATGTCGTGGCACTTCGCGCACAATGCGTACGGTCCGTTCACGCTGAGATCGGGATTGGGAAAGAGATTTGAAATTACGTGGCCCGGCAAAACCGTCTGGCTGAATTCATAGCGGCGCTCCAGGATATGCGTCCACCGGGAACCATGCGGGCCGTTTGCGCCCGAGCCTCCAAACTCGCGATTGTCATCGCTATTGTGGCAATCCGAGCAAAAAATCTGCGTTCCCATCGCACGGCCAGGAGTGATTCCATCCAGGTTCAGCATGTTCGCCAGCAGGCTGGGCTGCGCGAACGCGCTGCTGCGGGCATGTATTACCGGATGGCTCGATGTCGCCGATACGGCAAACTGCGGAATTAGATTCAGAGGATCGCCAGCGGAAACTGCACGCACCGAAAAGTATCCAAAAATCGGCAGAACTTGCTTCCCTGAGCTGGTTCCATGACAGCGCAGGCAGTTCTCATATTGATTCACTGCGGTTGTTAGCACCGTGGTTCCGTCGTTCGCACTGATGCCCTCAACATCCTTCTGCGAAATGCGAAGTTGTGGCGCGGGGGGAAAAACGCCAACCGGTTCGGATCCATGTGCGCTGTGGCAATCGACGCACGTTGCATGGCGATTGTTGTTCAGCAGAACACCTTCTGTTGCATCGTGCGGATTGGTCGATGCCGGGAATGGATGGCCGACCTTGGGAGTTGCGTACTCTAGAAACACATTGGCATAAGTTGGCATGGGCGAAACGTTGGTTCCGCCGTTGTGACATGCGATGCAATCCTGTTCATTTTGCCCGCGCAGCAAGCGCGCCGGGCCGCTCGCATTGTGCGGCGCATGGCACGAATTGCACCCATCGGCGGCTACGGTCGCGTAGCTTCCGAGGAGCGCCTGGGGTGAAATCTTGCTTTGGGAGAGAGCGTGCGCGCTGGTGGACCAGTCGGCCAGCGGATTGACCTGGCCACCCATCGTTCGGCTTGGATCGTGGCAGGCCAGGCATAGCTGGCCATTCGAGCTGTCCTTCACAAGAAAGTTCAGCGAGACTGGATCCTTGGCCTGCACGTGCGGATTGTGGCAAGAAGTGCACTCGACGTTGCCTTTGATCAGCTTCACAGCCCCAGTTGGATCGGCGGTCTTTCCGCTTGAAACCAGCGAAGCAGCCAGGTCGATATTGTCCTGCAAGGGGAGCGCCATACTGAAAGGGTGTGAGGATTGCATGTTGCTGCCGAACACATCGGCAGAGTACATCGATCCGCGTGTCGTGACCTGGCCGTACGCCACTGTCGCTCCCACTGCAACGGTGCCATCGTGGCAGCTTAGGCATTGATTGCTGACGGTGCCGAGCGTTGGCTGTATATTGTTGTTCTTCTCTGTGCTACTCATATATGTGGAATAGGTTTGAGTAGTGAGTTTCTGGTTCCAAAGGCCTGTATTCAGTCCGGAATGCGGAGCGTGGCAGTAAGCGCAGGAGTCAGGCCGGGCGCCTGTGACGGGTGATTTGCTTCCCGGGCCAAGACTATGGACTCCCAGTGCATCGCCAACAATCTGCGCATTCGCAGCCGCCCCGGTCAGCAGGATTGTCAACGCTGTCACCAAGAATCTGATTCTCACTTCTCTGCTCCCGCGACCGGGCTCTTCATGCCGGCGAACTGAAACACCTGGATCCGCCGGTTAAACGAATCCACCACAAATACTCTGTCGTCATGATCGATGAACAACCCTGAGGGTAACTGAAACTCCCCAGCATGCGTTCCCTTTGCGCCAAAGTAGTAGAGTAATTCGCCCTGGCGATTGAAAACCTGCACCACACCCCACAAGGAGTCCACCACGTAGAGATCGCCTTCCGAATCGACACTGACCGCCTTGGGCCGAAACATGGCTCCGGTAGTGTCACCAATCTTTCCGATGGCGTACTGGAATTTCCCAGCGCGATCAAACACCTGCACTCGGAAGTTCATGGCGTCCACCACCAACAGATTCGGCCCACTCAGACGCAATTCGGTAGGAAGATTGAATTCACCTTCGCCATCCCCGGTTTTGCCGATCGTCTGCAGAATGTTGCCCTGCATGTCGAGCACAAAAACCTGGTCACGAAGTGTATCGGTTACATAAATGCGCTGTTCTGCCGAGTCTACCGCAATGCCGGTGGGTCGCTTGAAATACCCCTCGCCCCCCTTCAAGCTCCCGATCGCGCGCACGTACTTTCCGCTCGGTTCAAAGACAAAGATCTTTCCTGCCTCCGAATCGGTTACGTAGATGTTGTCCTGGGCATCGACCGCGACGCACTGTGGTGTTGTCATCGAGTCTTTACGCTTTTCCCGGCGCTCGATGAACTTGTACTTACGCTGCGCGAAATCGAAGACGTGCACACCGGAAGCGCCTGGATCGGTCACAATGATGCGGCCGTGCGAGTCAGCAGTAATGCTGTAAGGACGAACAAGAAAGCGAAAATCAGGAGCGCCAGCGACGACATCTACCAGCTTGTTCCAGAAACCGCGATTCGGCTTCACCTCGGACTCTGATCTAAAGCTGTGCTCCCAGGTAAGTTTGCGTCCGCCGTCCAGTGACATTTCCCACAACTCTGGCGTGGCTGCAACCTTTGATTTAGGCGCTGCCCAGATCGCAGCAGGCAGAAGTGCCAAACCCACCATCACCAATATCGCGAATCGGCAGTGGTACCACGCTCGGTTTAGAAGAAGTTGAACCAACGTGAAATCCCCATGTAGTACGACGAGATCACCTCTGGCTGGGTACCGGTGATGCTGAATCCCTGTTCCAGCCGGGCGTAGCCACTGATGAAGTTCAACTTTCGAACCTGATATTGAAGGAGTGCGTTGTATTGACTATTCTCATTATCTGATGGAATGCCATTACTGATGGTGTTGCTGGTCGCTTTGCCATAGGTCGCTGCGAGAGTGAGCCTTTTCGTGGGACTGCTCGACATTCCGAAGGAATAGCTCTTTCCGCCGAACAGGCTCACAAGGCTGGAAGGCAGGATCGGCGAAGGTACCGGCACACCAACAAGGCCGGTGCCGGTTGCCAACGCCTGGCCGTCCGACTTGGAATAGCTGCCGGTGGCCGTGATGTAGGCGCCGTATCCCAATGAGCCGTTGTAAGTTTCGCTGCTGTTCGAGGTTCCGGCCTGATCGGTCAACGCGGTGCGAGCGCCGCCGCCGCCAGCACTCAGATTGAACATTCCCCAGTTGCGGCTGATGCTGCCCGAGTAGTTGTAATACGAATTCATGTAAGTGATAAGGAGTGTCTGCACGTTCTGTGCGTAGCTGAACGATTCGTTTACTCGCCATCCAAGAATCCGGTTGGAGTAGTTCTCAGATGCTGAAAAACCAATCGTGTCTTGCCCGTTCTGGTTTGCGGAGTTAGCGGAGATACTCACCGAGGAATTGATGGTGCCGTCGAATAGTGCGTGCGTGTAAGTGGCGCCCCCGCCATATGATGTCACCCCGTAATCCTCGCCTAGAAAACTCTGCGTTCGGCGTTCAACGAATCCTGAAGTCTGCAAATTCGAGACAGGCGTGTACGTGGCGACTGCCATCAAATCCAGCGAATTGGAGGACTGATTCGAATTCAGTCCAGGGACTGTGCCGCCTGCGGCGATGACAGATTCAATAATTTGTCCGGTCAGATTGTCAGAGTAGTTCGCCGTGGCGGTGATCGCGAGCTTCATGGCTGGATGTACAGCGGCATTTGCGATCACGGCATCAATCGCCCCGGTCGAAGTAATCCCAAGGTAATCGCTATTCCAGGTAGACCGGTTTATTCCGGCTGAAATCGAGCCGGCAAGCGGAAGCATATGCGACACATTGGCTCCGTAAGCGCTGTTGTCTGAACGAATGTCTACGTTTGGGCCAGCTACGACCCGCGGAATCAGCGAGTGTGCCGATCCAGTGGCATAGTAAGCGCCCATGTTGAAGCCTTCCCATCGGTATCCGGAATGCAGATTCAGCGAATGAAACGAATTCTCGCCATCATCGTTTGTTCCATATACCGAATATTGACTGGATCCGCTCTGGAAACCTGCCGAAAAGCTGGGCGCATCAGGAAGATTCTCGCTCCAGTTGATACCGAATGTGCCGCTGTTTCCATGAGTCACATAGTCGGCAATTCCCGGTACAGCATAGTTTCCTTCGCTGTTGTAAGCCTTCGAATAGGTGATAGAACCTGGAAATTTGCTACCCGCGAAAATATTGGCGCTGAGGTTGAGTCCGCTGGCGTTAGAGATAGACTGGAAATTCGAATTTGCGCTTGACTGGTTCAAATAGGGGGAGAAGTTGTAAGAGATAAAATTTGGGCTGTGAAACGATCCTGAGAATGAAGCTGCGCCTCCGACGGTCCAGCCATGGGAAGATCCGGTCATATTTCCGTAATTCGCCGTGTATCCAGAAGATATCGTGCCCGTCCCGCTCGTGCTGGTCTCGCCAAATCGTATCTGCGAAGCCGCAGGTAATGCTGAAAGCATTACTCCTGCAGTAATCAGCCCCGCGACTTGAAAAAACCGAACCACTCAATCCATCCTTAAGCTCTCTCGTATCGGATTCCACTCACGATCCTTACCGAGTTTGAAAATCAGTTGCTATCCCGGGCCCGACTGCGAATTCAACCGCTCTTGCGGCCCATTACAGCACTTCGATATTCGCGTTCTGCCTCAGTTTTTGGTCCAATGCGGCTCGCAGCTGGTTCTTTTTCGCATCGCGCAGTTCCTTCAGTAGTTGCGCTTTTACTACTTCAAATTTGGTCTGTCCTGCCGGCGTGCGTGCCTGCAGTCGAACGATGGTGTAGGCCTGCTCCACCTGGATCAGGTCGCTCATATCGTTCGGGTGCATCGCGAGAAGAGCCTTCACCACCTGTGGCGCCAGCTGATCTACCGGAATCGGCTTGTGCTGGCCCATCATGACGCGGTAATCGTCATCGGATATCTTTTCCGCGAGTAACCCGAATTCCTCGGCTGTCTTCGTCGCCTTCGCCTGTCGCAGCGCGTTCTCCGCGCGAGTACGCGCTTCTTTCAACTGCGCGGAGGTCGCGTTCGGTGGCGGCAGAATGGAAATTGTCTGAAAAGTAAACGACTCGGGATAATGGAAGCGGGCTGGGTTCTTGTCGTAATATGCCCTGGCATCAGTGAGCGAAACTCCGCTTCTGTCGTCGACTTCAATCTTCAGAAAGGCTTCAATCAACAGCGAGCGCCGAATCTTCTCCTGCAACAACTGATGTGAACCGTGGAAATCGGTTTGGAGAAACGCGTTGAACTCTTCCGGCGTTGCGAACTGTTTGCGAAAGTCCCCCTCGGCATGCTGCATCTGCGCCGTCGGCACGGTCATCTTTCTACGAAGGGCTTCCTGATATACCAGCTCTTCAAAAATGATCATCTTCAGGGCGCCATCACGCACCTGCTTTTCGAGGTCTTTGGGAATTCCGTTATGCTGTCTGGCATAGGGAAAGATCGCGTACTCTTCGCGAATCAGATCAGAGTTGGTGAGGACCGCGCTGTTTACGCGAGCGACCGGCTGGTCTGCCGGCGATTCTGCGACCTTTGACGCGCCTTGAGCAGGATTCTGGGTGAAGACGGTCGGTGCATGTGATGATACCTGGGCAACAGCCGCACCGATACCCAGGAGAAGAAAAGGAAGAAGGAAGAACTTGTACTTCATATAGGTGACCCCGCTTAAAAAGGAAGGGGAGGGAAAGTAGCCCCCTCCCCTCATGCATAAAGAATTTAGAAAGTAGTAACCGCGATACCGTTGTTCATTTCGTTCGACTCGCCACCATGGCACTGGCGGCAAAACTGCGCTGTCTGGTTGCTGCCGGCGGTGCCACTGGCAGGGTTATAAGGCGCGCGAATGAAAAACATCGTCGCGTAGGTTCCGGGCGTGAGGCCTGACTTGGCGGCCGTCACGTTTACCACGTTCATCAGATGCTGATTGTGGCAGGTCGTGCACAACACAACCGGCGTGTTGTTGTAGGTGCCGGGGCTGACGAAGAAGCCGTAGTTTGTCACGAACTTACTTGAGGCTGCTCCGGTCATCTGAACCGTACCGGTGGCGCTGATGGTGCAATCCCAGTTGTATTGTCCGCCGCAGCCCATCACAGCGTTCAAACCTACCGGGTGGTCGTTGAGGTAATTGCCCTGTGAGGTGCCGTCATTCCCGAGCAGGGTCGGGATGAAGTTCTGGGTCCCGTAAGTCGCAGGCAGCGTCTCATAGACTCGGTTCTTCATCATGGCGCCCTGTGCATAGTTGCCGTCATGGCAGCTTAGGCAGGTGAGCAGACCGGAGACGTCGGGCGTGGTGGCAGCCATGCTCGTCGGCAGGGTTTCTACATAACCACCGCCGCCGGTCGTGATGGTTTTGCCATACAGGCTAGCGACATCCTCGCCCCAGAGAGCGACGTTGCCCGAAGTCGGATCGGCTGTTTTGGCGTTTCCGTTTCCGTAAGCGCCGCTGTGTGGTGCGTGACAGGCCGTGCAACCACGACCGTAGTTGAGATGGGCGCCGAGGACGTCAGTGTTCGGCTGGTAACCAGGTCCCTGAGCCGCCGCGAATCCCGCAGTTGCCAGGAACGCCATTTCGATAAAAAGATTGCGCTTCATTGAGTAGAGCCTCCTAGTGCACTTCTTGTTGCTCTCGACCGAACCGTGGACGTCGACCCTACTGGTGTGGTTTTCAGCTCAGTCTTCATACATCACCCGTGCACGCTTCGTGCCGTTGGTTTAGAGCCTGTGCGGATTCCGGACATCCCGCGTAATTCATTGTCGAGAAGCGGGTTGCACATTTCCTCGAAGGATGAAACGATGTGCCCCCGCCAGAACCTGTCCCGGGCGATGGGCGTTCTCCCACAGTGCATTGGTGAAAAGCCCCAAGTCGTTCGTGACAGCCATCACAATTGAGACATTCCGCATGATTCAATCCGTGATCTACCTATGAACATTACCCCTGAAACATATGTAGTCATGTGATTTGTGTCACGTCGGCATGTGAGCTAGCTTGCTCTACTGATATTGGCCGCGGGATTACGAACGATATGCAACGCGCCACAGCAGTCGATTATTCGTTCGGCGGGAAACGTGCTTGCAGATTGTTCGTTGTACTGTGGCTGTTCTTTGGCGACGCAGTATTCTCGAGTTCTTCTCGCGATGGAGTTCACAGCATGACAGAACCAAGTGCGACGGTCCCTGCACTGCCAACCTTACGGGCGGCACAGGTCTACACCATGGCGGCTTTCTGCATGGTAGTTGGCCTCGGCATTGGATACCTGATGCGCGGTTCGCAACTTGCAGTGCTTCCGCCGCAAGGTACAACCCACGCGATAGTGCCACCGGCGCCTGCAGGGGTGAAGCCCATGGGACGTCGCCCTAACCTCGACGAGATGAGACAGATGGCTGATAAGCAGGCCGCGCCTCTTCTCGAAAAGCTGAAGAGCAATCCAAATGACAGCTCGCTTCTGGCACAGGTTGGCGCCATTTACCACACCACGCATCGATTCAAAGAAGCAGCCGACTACTACGGCAGGGCATTGGACAGCGATCCAAAGAATGTCGCGGTTCGCACCAAGCTCGCCTCGAGCCTCTATCGCAATGGCGATATCGACGGCGCAATCACGCAATTGAATAGAGCCTTGAGCTATGACCCGAAAGACGCGAATGCGCTTTTTGACTTGGGCATGATCAAATTGCAGGGCAAGGGCGATCCCAAGGGCGCGCTCGCCGAGTGGCAGCGACTGCTCAAGACGAATCCGCAACTGAGCCCCGAACGCAAGGCCACCGTACTGAAACTCATGGCTGATGTAATGACGATGATGGGCGATCAACACGGAATCGAGACAGCGCGGGGCAACGATGCACACGAATAATTCTGCTCAGAAGCAATGGACTGCCCAGCGGGCACTCGTCCTGATGGCGGTCTGTCTGATGGTTGGGGTCGCAGGCGGTTGGGCGGTGCGTGGAGCGCACCTTCCCACGCAACCAGGTAACGCAAAAATCTCGGTTATACCACCGGCTGCGGCGATCGGCGCGCCCTCAATGCAACAGATACCAAGCGCCGACCAATTGAAAGTGCTCGCCGATAATAAGGCCGCCGCAATGATTTCGAATCTCAAAGCGGATCCGAAAAACGCGGAATTGCTTACCGGCATCGGCAATTTGTACTACGACTCGCAGCAATATCCAATCGCTGTCGATTACTACGCTCGCGAACTTCAGATCAAACCATCGGATGCGGCAGTACGCACCGACATGGCAACGGCCTACTGGTACATGGGCAATGCTGACAAGGCGATCGCGGAGTTCAACAAGGCACTCTCTTATGCGCCAACCAATCCGAATACACTTTTCAATCTCGGACTGGTGAAATGGCAGGGCAAGCACGACAGCGCCGGCGCCATTGCCGTCTGGAAGAAGCTGCTGGCTACCAATCCGAACTACGACTCCAAAGACAAAGTCGAACAGATGCTTGCCGACGTAGAAAAGCAGGGAGTTGCAAAACCCGGCGCCAAGGGTTAATTTCTCCGGCATCGAGCGGCGACCATAATGATTATGCTTCGTGTCGCGACGGCAAGCCCTCGCATTTGCATCGGCAACGCTGCTCGAAGTTGACTTGGCTATGGCGTATGCGATTCGTGGCAGTAGGTGACGCGCCATCCGGTTGGAAGTCTTCTCCAAATCGATGTAATCACAAATCTATCGGCGTGCGCCGTCCCATCGGGCATGGTTCGACGCGAGCCAAGCTGCTGCGTGACGAGAGCTGTGAGAACATCGAGCACGACGATGTTGGGCTGCGCTTGCTCGGTATATACCACATCGCTTTTGCCGCTCTTCCACCAAGCCAGTTGATCCCTGTGAAGCGCGTCGAACCCCTGAACGATCTCGCCGTCGAGAATGAAGACGAGCGAAGGATCATGAAGATAGGTCGCGAGAAAGCGATCGGTATCGTGGGCGTTCGCGGCAACTTCCTGTTCGTGAAGCAGCGGAAGGATCTGTTGAGCGACCGATAGATTGTTGGACTGTGCCGAAGCAAAGGCGGCCACGCAAAGACAGGTGGCAAAAACGCAAGAGGTGCCTGGCTTCATTGAGACTCCTTGACTACAGTGTGAACTTCTTCATTCTGTAAAGTTAATTTGCCCATTCTAAGTCGGCGTCGCAATGAGGTGTCAATTCCTAACACCAAATGAAGAGACGGTGCCCCCGCGAATCTTTCCGATGTGGCTAGGATTCGACGGGGAGAACGGAGAACGCTGAAGTCAGTAGAGCGCGGGTTCACCAGGCGGTCGGGTCTTCCAGCGGCGATGAATCCAGAGCCACTGATCCGGATAGCGCCGGATCCACGACTCGAGCACGTCATTGCATTTCTGTGTCGCGGCAAGAAGATCGATTTCACTTTCTCCGGTTTCGTCGAAATGCAACTGCGGGCCGAAGTATAGAACATATTTCTTCTCGGCAGGCTCCCACAGCATGAAACCAGGGAGGACTGCAGCACCGGTTTTGAGCGCCACGCGAGCCAAGCCCGAGGCCGTGCATGCTGCAATGCCGAAAAACCTTACGAATTCACCCTGCGGCGGCGTCATGTTGGTGTCCATGAGGATGCCTACGGCGCCGCCCTCGCGCATGGCCGTCAGCAGGCCTCGCGCGAAATCGTCTTTGTGAAGGACGCGATTGCCGTGCATGCATCGGATATTGTTGACGAACTGGTCGAGCATGCGGTTGTCGAGACGACGAATCACCATGCCCATCGGATGCCCCATCAGTGAGTGGTAAAAGCTGGAAAGTTCCCACGCGCCAAAGTGCCCAGTGAGAACCAGAACCCCCTTTCCGAGCGCTTCTGCGGCGAGATAGTGTTCGAGGCCATCCGCGCGTATCCAGTTCTGCGTGTTTTCGCGCGTGTAGTGTGGCATCCGACAAAACTCGACCAGATGCCAGCCAAGGTGGCGATAGAGGGACCGGAGTGTATGTGCGCGGGATTGGGGTGACAACTCCGGCAGTGCGAGCAAGAGATTTCGCTCGCCCACGCGGCGCAGACGGCCGATGGCGCGATAGACGACCCAACCCAGGGCATCCGCGATCAGGCGTGCCAGCGGGCGCGGCAACCATCCGAGCGTGCGCGCCACCGCAACCACCAGCCAGTACTCAAAAGTTTGCTGCATCGTTTGAGGCAAACTCAAGTTTAGGGCATCGGCGCGATGTTCGTTGACAAAGGATTAGATCGAGGCTCGCAGAAGAAAAGAAAGGAGGCGGCCTGTCATCTGGCCGCCTCTTGAGCATCGAGCGCGGAGCTATCGGTCTTTGGCCTTCGTGAAGTAGTGCGCCACGGTTCGCACGAAGTCGACTGCTCCGTCGGGTACACCCACATTGCCCTTCAGTACGTTCTGAAAGCTCTGCGGATCTCCGTAGTAGATTTCGGTATCGTCTTTGTTCTGCGAAACGCTGGTGCCATCAAGGCTAATGCCGGCGAACAGTCCCTTGTTCCGGGAGTAGCTCAGCAATTCGGCGTTCATCTTCCAGTCAGTCGAGGCCTGTCCTGCACGCCCGACAGGGCCAGCTGCCGCCGAGGCGTCCGCGCCGATCTTGAACTTGTTCTTCAGCAGATCCTGGAACCCGCGATCATTCACCGCGACCAGGATCAGGTCGGTTGATTGGCCGCCGATCTGCAAGCCCCATGACCCTCCGGCCATGCGAATGAATACCGGAGCGCTCCATCCGTGTCCTGTGCGGCAGGTAACCACACCCTGTCCGTATTGCGCACCAAACACGAATGCGCCCTTGATCATGCCCGGAACAACGCCGACGCAGGTCGCCTGCTGGATGATGTTCAGCGGAATCGTACTGTCTTTTGCCTGCATGATTTGATTGAGCACAGTCCGCGCGGCATCAATCCGATCCTGAAGATCCGCCTTGGAAGAAGCCGCATTGGCCACTCCGGAAACCAGTAAACAAAGACAGAACGAAGCAATAAACCTTTTCATTTTGGGGAGTCCTTTCGTCTTTCCGCACACTTAAATCGCGCCGCTTGCCGGGTGCTAACACTTAGGACAGCAATAAGCGTCCAAAGTCGCGCAAGACGCGCCGGCGGATTCGAACCAGGGAATATGGCTTTGCAACATCCGGATTCAGCCTACAGCATCCTTATGGGCGCACCGTGCACGGATCAGTGGGAAATCGCTTCTGCCGAATCCAGCGAATTACGCCGTGGTTCTCAACTCCTCCGAAACCGGAGACGGGCGCGAGCGGTCTGATGGGCCGATGAGATCGGCTAGCGATGCGTGTCGCGATGGAAAAGCTCATTATGGGAAAAAAAGAGGAGTTCACAGGCCTCATGGTCACATGGAGCCTGGGAACTCCTTTCCCCAGATCTGCGTTGTTTCTGAAGTGATTATTAGTAATGTCCAAGAATAACGCAAGAGTACTAAGGTTTTACGTTGTTCGTAATCAATCTTCAGATAAATACATGGTTACTGAGATCGGTTACTGATTTCAGACAGCGATAACCTCTGCCGCGTGCATCGTGATCGGGGAATGCTTGTACGATCCGTGCAGCGCGCGCATTGAGAGCTCAATCCGGTTCTCGGCGCCTACTTTGCGCATAAGCTTGCCCACGTGCGCTTTCACGGTGCGTTCCTCGATGCCGAGCTCTTCTGCTATCTCGCGATTGGAGCGCGCCAGCAACAGCAACTGCAAAACCTGTTCCTCGCGTGCTGTGAGATGCGGTCGCGGACTGGTCGCACTGGAATCCTCGCCGGAAAGCAGGCGATCGATGAGTTTCGAAAGCAGCTTTCGAGGAGCCCATATAGACCCGGAGATAACAACGTCCAGGGCTTCGCGCACCAGACGCGGACCGGCGCCCGTGTCGAGATAGGCGCGGGCTCCAGCAATGATGGTGTCCATCATCACCTGTTCGTTGCTGTCAGGGCCGATAACCACCATGCGCAGGTTTGGGCGTTTGCGACGAATGCCTTCCAGAACCCCCAGCTTCTTGGAAGAGCTGCTCCAGTCAATCAGCACATATTCGATCAATTCATTGTCTAGATGTTCTTCGAGCGTGCCTACGATGGGCAGCAAGGTGGCTTCTCCCGGCTTTGCATGGTTCTCAAATATGCTGGTGAGGCCTTCGAGCCGCATCGGTTCGTTCGCGACGACACCGATTCGGATTGGTTCCAAGCTATACATCGCGGACATCGAGCCTCTCCTTGCCTGGGTTCAACGAGCGATGGGGTTGTTGGACTTTCCTGAATTCAGGGTGGTTCTCCAAGCAGACGCCTGGGTTCAGGAAAGCTTTATTCCCCGTCTTTTGTTGCACTTTGCCAATCGGTTGTTACCGATGGCATCGTCCTGTTGATTACCTTGAAATAACAGTATCCGGCAAAGTCACTCTTTCGTATAGGCTTTAGCGCCATCGAAAGCGCGAACGCCCATCTCCAAAGTCACAAAGGATGGATTTTCGACTGAATGGGTAGTGCGTTTCGCGTCAAAATGTGAGCTGACTCACACCGGAGAACCCTAATTTAACCAGTCCACCTTCTCACTCTCTTGAAAAATCCTTCACCGCGGTGTTTCACAAATGAGGCAAAGGCTGTACCATCAGTCCGGTAGGGCGTGGTACAGTCGAGAAACAGTCGCGCTTGCGAGGTGATCGCTTTGATTAAACAAGACATCGTGCACCATGTGATCGAGCGCACAGGCCTGCCGCGCACCAAGGCCGAAGCGGCAGTCGATACTGTGTTTGAGGGCTTGAAAGAAGCCTTGGCGGCAGGGGAGCGCATTGAACTGCGCGGTTTTGGTGTGTTCAGCGTTCGCGCGCGCAAGACCGGCATTGGTCGAAATCCCCGCACTGGCACTGAGGTGAGCATCACGCCCGGAAAAGCCGTGCGTTTCAAGCCCGGTAAAGAACTGCATACATTGGAGTCTGGAACTCCTGCTCCGAGCGCCTGATCGTGTGGCCGGTCGGAACGACGGATGACCGCTCGGAAAAGTCCAGGTGGGAAGGCTCGAGGCAGCTGCTGACCTGCTGAGGGGGATTTTGCTGCTTGTCTTCAGCGCGTTCGCGCGCACTTTCGAGCCGAAAGCCATCAACGAAATGTTGCCTAAGAGAATTACCGCGTCGTTCCTCGCGATCGTCGCGCAGGATTTCGGACAGGAAGACGACATCACTCTGCCCACCGGAGCGCGGCTTGCCACAGCAGTAGCCGGACTCACAGCAAAGTTGTCCTTCCGGCTCAGTTGGCTAGCTTAATCATCGCGATTTTTCTGATGGCGGGCAGATCGCCGGCACGATGAACGATGAGCCGCAGTGCGTTTCCTTCTGGATAGCGCGGTGAGGCGGCCAAGGCATCGGCAACAGCCATGGGGAGACGTAATTCCTTTGCCGTTTTCAGCGCCTTGTCATTGAGTACAAACGACACCATGAAGCAATCCAGACCGGGGCCAAGATAGACGACGTTACGGCTTTTCTGTTTTAGGCGCAGGCTCCAGCCATACTTGTTGACGCAAATCCCCTTCCACTCCTGCCCTGCAACCCCCTCCTCTTTCGCCATCCACTGGATGAATTCGTTCCAAAGCTTTGCACTGGGGCCACGCGCGGCAGCAAGTTCGGCCTCGCTGGGCTGGTTTGCATTGCCTTTGAATGCATTGGTATATTCCATCGAGTTCCTCTCCGTGGCGGTCAAATCCTAGCGCAACGCGGGCGGTGCGGAATGTGACGTCTCTCGAATCGTGCGCCGCCATCAACTTCACATCAGGCGCTGTGCGTCCACGTCGATAACCACGTTGCGCCGTGGAATGCCTGTTTCATCAGCGTGCGCCAGCGCACCGCGCAGCGCTGCATTCAGTACTTTGCGAGATGCAGCTTTCAGAATCAGATGAAATCGGTATACATTCTTGATGCGAGCGATTGGGGCGATGCAAGGGCCGAGAACGCGAACTCCCTCGGGTGCGGTCTTCTGGAACCACTTGCCGATCTCGCCTGACCACCCCGCGGCTTCTTCGAGCTTCTCCGATTGAATAAGGATATTGGCGAGAACGCCGAAGGGTGGATAGTGCATCCAGCGGCGATATTTCAGCTCGCGCTCGGCAAAGGCTGCATAGTTATGCGTGCTTGCCGCCACAATCGCATAGTGGTCTGGATAATACGTCTGCACCACGACGCGACCGGGTAACTCGCCACGGCCTGCACGGCCCGAGACCTGCGTCATCAGTTGAAACACACGTTCGGCAGCGCGAAAGTCCGGCATCGACAGCGCGTGGTCGCAGCCCACAACGCCCACCAGCGTGACACCGTGAATATCGTGGCCCTTGGCAATCATCTGCGTGCCGACTAGGAGATTGATCTCGCCTGAGTGGAGGCGTGCGAGCATATGCTCCAGATCATGCCTCCCGCGCACCGTGTCGCGGTCCATGCGTCCAATGCGCGCGCCGGGAAAGATTTCTGCGAGCCGCTCCTCTCCCTGCTGCGAACCGGCGCCCAGGTAGTAGAGGTGCTCGCTCTCGCAGTTCGGGCATTTCGATGGCACTGTGCGTTTGAAACCACAGTAGTGGCACTCAAGGCGCTGACCGGCGCGTGCGATCTGTTCGTCTCCGCTGGGTTTGTGGTGGGTGAGAGCGATGGCGCAATTCTGGCACTCCAGTTTTTGCCCACAGGCGCGGCAGAGCACAGCAAACGAATAGCCACGGCGGTTGAGCAGGATTATGGCTTGCTCGCCGCGCTCCAGGGCCAAGCGCGTCTGATCCACGAGAGAGCGCGAAAAAAGCTGCTCCTGCCCCGTCTCCTGGAACTCTCGTCGCATGTCGATGAGCTCGACTTCGGGTAGTGGACGATTCATGACACGATCGTTCATTTCGATGCGCGTGTACTTGCTCTGCACGGAGTTTTGCCAGCTCTCCAGCGAGGGCGTCGCCGAGCCAAGTACGACCACCGCGCCGGCCAGCTTGGCGCGCATCACGGCGACGTCGCGGGCGTTGTATCGCGGCGTCTCCTCCTGCTTATAGCTCTGGTCGTGCTCTTCGTCCACAAGGATAAGACCGAGGTTAGGCGCCGGCGCGAAGATAGCCGAACGCGTGCCGACCACAATTGGTGCATCGCCGCGGTAAATGCGACGCCACTGCTCGGTGCGCTCCTCAGGAGTGAGTGCCGAGTGCAGGAGCGCGACCCGCTCGCCGAAAGCCGCATCAAGCAAGCCAACCATCTGCGGAGTCAGCCCAATCTCCGGAACAAGCAGAATGGACGATTGCCCTCGATCGAGGGCGCGTTGCATGGCCTTCAGGTAAACGGCAGTCTTGCCGGACCCCGTCACCCCATGAAGCAAAAAGGGATGAAATCCTCCAAGCCGCGAGACGATGGACGCGAGCGCATCGAGTTGCGACTCATTGAGCGTTAACGGCTGAACGGGTGCTTCGATTCCGCCTAGTCGAAAGGCCGCGGCGCGGTCTTCGATGCGCACGAGTTCACGCCGAACCAGCGTTTGCAACGTGGAACATGGCAGATCTCGGCGGCGCAGGTCAGCTAGCGGAAGCTCGCCTCCGTTCGCAGCCAGTTCCGCCAGGATTGCCTGCTGAAATTTCGTCAAGACAGGGAGGCGAGCATCGGGAATAAGGACAGCGAAGCGCTCAGTGCGCCGTGCATCGCGCTCGGTGGCGGCTGTCTCGCGGGCAATCCATTTTTTGCGCAGCATCCCTGCGATCAAAGGCAGGCCAGCCGAGGTGGCCGTACGCAGTGTCGAGACTTTAACCGGTTTGCCCGACGCCAGCCTATCCAGCACACGACGCTCCAAGCCGCGCTTGTCGTCGGCCGTATGGAGTTGCTCGCGTTTCTTGCGCGCGGGGGGTTCAATGCCTCCACCGTCGCCATCGAGGCTTCCGGCCAGCACATCACGGCCGAGATCGGTGACGCGGTAGTAAACGACGCGCCGCACTTCGGCCATTAGGGGCAACATGCCACGAAGAACTTCGCCCAGCGGCGCCAGGTAGTAGCCGGCGATCCACTCCGCCAGGGTAAGCAGATGCTCGCTGAGCAAAGGTTCGTCATCGAGCACGGATTCGAGGTACTTCGCCTCGAAATCCGTCGGAGCCGCAGTGTCGGTTGCTGTGACCACGCCGATCAGCTTTTCATTGCGAAATGGCGCGATAACGCGGGCTCCGCGGACCGGTTGTTCGCCCTCGCGCAACGCGTAGGTGAAGGTGCGGTCGAGCGGCACCGGCAATGCGACTTCGCAATAGGCAGGCATCGGGAGCAACTCCCAGTTTAGCGGCAACCCGGAGGCCCCTATGTGGGTAACGGGCGCCAATAGCCACAGCAATGCAATGCCGCTTTATGTTCACTGAACACTGTTCACTGGCCACCGTCTTCAGTACAATTCCTGCTGATGACCGCACAACCGATCAAGTCCCCCCAAATTGCGCGCAGCGCCTCGCCCAAAACCTCTCACCCCGTCACCATGTGCATCGACATAGGCGGCTCCGGCCTCAAGGCCATGCTGGTCGATTCAAAGGGCCAGCCGGTAAGCGAGCGGCAGCGCGTGGTAACGCCCGCCATACCCACGCCCAGAGCGGTGCTGACGGGGCTTGAAGATCTGCACAAGGCGTTGCCTAATTTTGACCGCGTCTCAGTTGGTTTTCCGGGCGTAATCAAAAAAGGCGTCACGTATACTGCCGCCAATTTGCATCCCAGGTGGTACGGCTTTCCGCTGGAGAAGGAACTTGAAAAGCTCTGGAAGAAGCCGGTGCGTGTGGCCAACGATGCCGCCGTGCAAGGCTACGGTTCGATCAAGGGTGATGGAGTGGAACTGGCCATTACCCTCGGTACCGGCCTCGGCTCCTCGCTTTTTACCCATGGACATCTGTGTCCCGGCCTCGAGCTCGGCCATCATCCGTGGAAAAGAGACCGTGAATACGAGGACTATCTGGGGCGTCGTGGCCTCGACAAGTACGGAAAGAAGCATTGGAACAAGCTGCTGCAGGAAGCGATTGAGCAGACTGCAAAGCTGTTCAACTGGGACCACCTTTACCTCGGCGGCGGCAATACAAAAAAGATTGATTTCAAGCCGGGTAAGAACATCGAGATCGTTTCGAACGAAGCTGGATTGCTGGGCGGAGTGGCCCTCTGGCGGGAGTGGGATTGATCCTGGAAAATTAAAATAGTCTGATGTTTCAAACAAGACCCACGGATTAAGCCGTGGGTCCTTTTTTTTTGCGGGGAGCTTTTGTTGCACCTCTCATAACGAATGTCGCGGGTGCCGTAGCAATGAAGCGGTCGAGTTCACGACGTTCATTTTCGGACGGAAGGGTGCGTTTGCGAACGCCAGCACGATGTCACACCTAAGGCTTTTACAGTGTAACTCTTTGCGCCTCTTCAGATTAGACGGGCGGCAATTTGGCCGCAGACGTGCTTTCCCCACAGTGAAGAGAGTTTTCATTGGGGAATCGAATGTCAAAATATGCTATCGATCTGAGGTTTGTTTTGCGCCAATTGCGCAAGTCGCTTGGCTTCGCCGCCACTGCCGTTCTGATGCTGGCGTTTGGCATTGGCGCTACCACGGCAATCTTCTCCATCGTTGAGGGCGTACTCCTGCGGCCGCTTCCTTTCCCTGATTCCGATCGTCTGGTCGTGCTTTCGGATCATATTGAGGGAGTTAACGTCGGAAGTGGCGGCGACGAAGACGGTGTAACGGTTCCTGACATCAAGACATACACACGCGACACACACTCCTTCAGTGCGCTTGGTGGTTATCAGGGCGCAGGTTTCGAACTTTCAGGAACGGGCGATCCGGCTCAGGTCAATGCTTCGCGCATCACTGCCGGCGTATTCTCTGCGCTCGCTGTCGCTCCACAACTTGGCCGCGTATTTACCGCCGATGAAGATGAGCATCATCAGCAAGTTGTTGTACTTAGCTATGCAACATGGCACAGCCGGTTCCACGCTGACCCACAAATTGTAGGAACTAAAATCCTGCTGGATCGCAAACCCTACATAGTGATCGGCGTGATGCCGCGCGGGTTTGAGTTCCCGTTGGTTCCGGGGCAGCTTAATCGCGCTGAGTTGTGGGTTCCCATGAGTTTCAGACCGGATGAGCTGGTACCGGCCGCGGCAGCCAACTGGAGCTATCAGATGATCGGGCGACTCAAGCCCGGCGTCTCGCCCACACAGGCTCAAAGCGACGCTGAGCGCGTCGCTCAGGACATCATGCGCGGATATCCCGCCATGATGGCTAATCTGCATATCAGCGCCATCGTTCGGCCTCTTCAGAGTGATACCGTGCAACAATCACGGTCGCTGTTGCATACACTATTTCTCGCTGTTGCTGTTGTTCTGTTGATTGCCTGCTTCAACCTCGCAGGACTCATGCTGGTGCGTGCGATTCGGCGGCAGCGTGAAGTTGCGGTACGCCTCGCATTGGGAGCGCGCGCTTCAGCTCTCGTCCGCCAGGCGGTTCTGGAAAGCCTGGTGCTTAGCGTCAGTGGCGGCATTCTTGGACTGATTCTTGCGGCCGTCGCGCTGCGTGTCGGTAAGAGCATGCTTCCGGAAAGCCTGCCGCGCGTGAATGAGATTTCCTTGAGCTGGCAGGTCGTCGCGTTTGCGCTGGGATTAGCCGTACTCACGGGACTGGTTTGCGCGCTTGCACCAGCATTCGCGGCGATCCGTACTAATGTGAACAGCAACCTGAAGGAGGGCGGCCGGACGGGAAGCGCTGGCGGCGGCCACGCACGGCTCCGGTCCTCGCTTGTGGTTGCGGAAATCGCCATCGCGCTAGTGCTGCTCACAGCCTCAGGATTGCTATTGCGCAGCTTCGACAAGATGCGCGCAGTCGATCTCGGCTTCTCACCGCAGCATGTGACAACGGCAGCATACTCGCTGCCTCAGCAGCAATACTCGAAGCAATCGCAGATAGATACGTTCAATCGCGAACTGATGCAGAAACTGAACCAGCTTCCAGGAGTGCAGTCTGTGGGGCTTACCAGCATGCTGCCGTCGCAAGGTGCGAACAACAATCAAACGTTTGTGGTTGACGGATTTGTGCCCATGGCGGGGTCGAGCTTGAATCTGGCCACCGTCTCACAGGTCTCCGGCAACTTTTTCTCGGCAATGGGAATCCGGTTGCTGCGCGGGCGATTCTTTACAGAAGCGGACCATGCGAGTGCGCAACTCGTGGTTATCGTGAATCAGAAATTCGCGCAACATTTCTGGCCCAATCAGGATCCCACCGGCAAGCGGATCCGTATCGGCACGCCGCAGATGGCGACGCCGTGGCTAACGGTGGTGGGCGAGGTATCGAACACCCAGTTACTTTCGCCGGACAATCCTGCCACCGAGCAGTACTATATCTCGGTCGATCAGGCTGAGGATGTCGTCGGTTCGCTTGCGCAGCCAACTGACCTGAATGGCAACGGCGGATTCATCGTGCTACGCTCAGCGCTGCCCCCCGAGCAAATGGAGAATGGGCTGCGCTCGACCGTTCGCTCCATCGACCCCCTTTTGCCATTGACGCAGGTGCAGACCATGGAACAGGTCGTGTCGGAATCGGAGTCATCTCGCCGCTTCAATACCGTACTGATTTCAAGCTTCGCGTTTGCAGCCGTGCTGCTGGCAGTGCTCGGGATTTACAGCGTGATTGCTTTCTCCGTGGCTTCGCGCCTGCAGGAAATGGCCATTCGCATGACACTAGGTTCGCAACGCTCCGCAATTGTTGGGCTGGTGATTCAGTCGGGAGCCAAACTTGCGGCAATCGGATGCATCATCGGCCTAGCCGGCGCCGCTGCCACGGCGGGACTTCTGCGCTCGATGCTGTTTGGCGTCAGCCCGTTTGATCCTCTCGTGCTAGCGCTTGCGGCAATCGCCATTTTGCTACTCACAGTGGTGGCATCGACAATACCCGCATTCCGCGCCGCATCCATCGAGCCAATGCAAGCCCTGCGAGGCGAATAACCTTTCAGCCTTTCAGAAACTGGGTGCCTCAAGTCTCCTAATGAGACCTGGAGATTTACTGTTCCAATGAATCTGCCCGCCGCAAATTAACGCCTCAATCAATGCTTCATCTGGCTGAGGCTCTGGTTCTAGGAGATCCACGCATTCCTGCTCCGCTCGAAGCTCCCGCAAGTAGGGGCCGGCAAGGATCATCTCCGTGGCCCCACTAGTGGTGCCACGACAGCTAGACCGACTCCTTGCTTTCGTTTCCCGCCACCGGCATCGCACCACACCGGGACCACCAGCTCTGCCGAAATCGCTCGCGTTCCTCAGGCGTCATCTTCTCCCACTGTTCAGCCGAGCGCCGCTTCGGTCGGGAACCGCGCGGCGCGCCATTGCGAAAGCCTCCAAACAAGATCCGGCAGAGTACCAACAGGCCCAAGGCCTGCCAGAATCCGACTTGATGCCATCCAAAGAGAGGTGGCAAAAGCCAGTTCCACAAATTCATCACGATCTCGCCGAAAATCCAGCCGCAAAGCACAATGAACGGAGGTATGAGCAAAAACATCCACCATTTCTTTCTCATCGCATGCTCCTCATTTCTCTTGAAACTCCTTATATATTTGTCGCAATCGATCCCGCAGGCGCAAAACGGCATATCGCTTGCGCGAAAGCAGCGTGTTCACACTTACGCCGCTTTCAGCGGACAACTCCTTAAAGCTGCGGCGTTCCATCTCGTGCGCCAGAAGAGTTTCTAGCTGTTCGACGGGTAGTTCATCAAGCGCCTCATTGAGCTCATCCAGGAGCACGTTGCGAAGGTAGAGTGCTTCTGGACCGGCGTCCGGCGAGGGCAAGAAGTCTCCAAGGTTGATCAGCTCGCCTTCTTCGTCTTCCAGTCCTTCGTCGCCAAAAGCCTCTGGTCGCTTCTTGCGAAAAAGATCCGTAATGCGATTGCGCGCCACCCGAAAAAGCCAGCCGGTTACGAAGTCGATGGGCGTCAGCAAGCGATACGCTTCGACAAGTTCGAAGAACACATCTTGCAGAAGATCTTCAGCGTCCGCATCATTCGGAACCCGCCGGCGGATAAAACTCCGCAGGCGGGGGCGCTCCTTGGCGATGACATCGGCGATTTGACGGTCTTGCTCGATCATCGCGATCATGCTCGATGGCCCATCCATCTACTGAGCTAGACGAATGAAGGCGGCAAATATTGTAGAGATTCGATTGCGATTTGAGTTAATGACGGGGGAGGGCCGGCGTTTCAGCACGAAGAACACTGAATGAGATCGTTTCCTCGTCAGCATTACCCTGTCGCTCCTCCGGCCTGCAACCTTCCGGGTATTACCCACTGCAAACGGGTTATGGCCATTGCTTTCGCGGTACGCTCATGCTTGTCCATTGCACAGTGAAACCAAAGAAAGGGGGCCAGATCATGTTCGGTTTGATGATGGTGTTAGCGCTCGTTCTGATCACTGTCGCTCCACCGTTCGCAGTCATTGCCAGGGCGAAAGCAAGATCCCGCCGTCAATAGCTTTCATCAGTTCAGCGTTTCGCTTGTAGCCCTCAGGTGGGCGAAACTGGCCGATGGGGCTTAACATATCCGGATATCGGCCGATAACTCGAGTGATCGCAAACGCGAGATGCTGGAGGTGCCGCGTGAAGAGATCAACAAAAACCGGGATTGGCAGCGCAATCCTATTCGCCAGCATCTTTGTGCCACCCTATCGCGAATGGCGCGCGCCTATCAGCTTTGCCTGCGCGATTCTGGCCTGCATTCTGGGCGTTCTGGCTGCCACCAGCGGCAGAAAATGGTGGCTCGTCATTCCCGCCTCGATAATCGCCGCCTTCGCACTGGATCTATACCTGGTCATGTATACGCTTTAGCGCCTTGCTATGAACTGCGAGCCTTCAAACCCAGCTCGCTCATCGCAATTTGCAGATCGGCCCAGGCTTCCTTCTTCTGGCGGGGATCGCGGAGCAAGAATGCCGGGTGGTACGTAACGATCAGTTTGCTGCCGCGAAACGCGTGTATGCGGCCCCGCAGACCACCAAGAGGCTGGCGCTGACCCAGCAGATATGTTGCCGCAGTGGCCCCCAGCGCGACAATCACTTCCGGTCGCACCACGTCGATCTGGCGAAACAAAAAAGGCGAGCAAGTGTTCGCTTCTTCGGGCTCGGGCGTGCGATTCTGCGGCGGACGACACTTGACCACATTGGCGATGTAGACTTCTTCGCGCTTTAGGCCCATGGCCGCAATCATGTTGTTTAGCAACTGGCCGGCGCGCCCGACAAATGGCAACCCCTGCGCGTCTTCGTCGGCGCCCGGTCCTTCGCCGACAAACATCAGGCGCGCGTTTGCGTCGCCATCGGCAAACACAATCTTGTTGCGTCCCTTGTGGAGCGCGCAACGCATGCAGTCGCCAATATCTTCCCGAATGAGCTGGAGAGCAGAGGCGTGGTCTGTGGGTGCCACCGATGCGGCGATCGGCGGGGGAGCTTGGAAAGTCTTTCGAGGCGGAATGGGGTCGTTCTCCTGTGAACTTGAGGTTGGTTTGGTTCGATTCCAGTTCTCAGAAGCGAGACCTGGGGCACCCAGTTCATCGGTTATCGTTTTTTCCCGCGCGTTCGAAGAGTCGGCTGAATGCGCGGTTGTCTGTGACTCGTCGACAGGGCGGCGATAGAAATCGGTGAGTCCGAGTTCACGGTAGAAGCGCATGCGCGCTTCGAGCGCTTCGCGGGTTGCAGGGTCGAGCGCAGGCAATTAGGGCTACTCCACAATGATTTGACGGCGGGGGGTGAGCGGCGCGGCGGACTCATTCAAAATCCTCTCCTGCGACGCGCCTTCGTCTACTTCGAAAAGCAGAGGTCGCGGCCGACGAAGCGCAGAAATCTCGTCGAGAATCCGGTCGGCAAGTTTGCGCTTCGTCATCTCCGGCATTTCGATCGAGGTTGAAAGAGTAAGAAACGTCGCCGCATTACGGTCAGAATCAATTCCCACGCCGTCGCCCGAAACATCGTTGACCACAATGGCGTCGGCGCCCTTCCGCAGCAACTTGGCGCGGCCGTTCTCCCTGGTGTTCTGCGTCTCGGCAGCAAAGCCGACAATGAGCTGGCCAGGCCGACGCTGCTTGGTGACTTCAGCAAGAATATCTTCCGTCGGCGCAAGTTCGAGCATCATCGGTCCTGAGCGCTTGAGCTTCTGCTCGGAAACATTGACCGGACGGTAATCCGCAACAGCTGCGGCCTTGATAACCATAGTGGCTTCCACCATGCGTTCCAATACGGCCTTGCGCATCTCCTCCGCGGTGGTGACCTGCACAACTTCACAGCGTGCTGGCGGATGCAACGCCGACGGTCCACTGATTAAAATGACTTTCGCTCCCCGACTCTGCGCCGCGTCGGCCAGCGCATAGCCCATCTTGCCGCTGGAGCGATTGCCAATGTAACGCACCGGATCAAGCGCCTCACGGGTGCCGCCCGCGGTGACGAGAACAGTCTCGCCCGCGAGATCATTGCGCCGGCCCATGGATTGAAACACGATGTCGGCAATCGCCTCGGGATCAGCCATGCGTCCCGGACCCACCATGCCGCAGGCCAGGTCGCCGGTGCCGGGGTCGACGACGCGTACTCCACGCTGACGGAGAACGTCGAGATTGGCCTGCACCGCTGGGTGCTGCCACATATTCACGTTCATTGCCGGAGCAACAAGAACAGACGCGGGTGTGGCGAGATACATCGTTGTCAGAAAATCATTCGCGATGCCCTGCGCAAATTTCGCAAGGATATCGGCGGTGGCTGGGGCAACCACCAGCGCCTCAGTCCACTGCGCCTCGCCGATGTGCTCGATGGTGGATTCGTAAGTCGCTTCGTTACCTTCGGACTCTTCCCATAGCGTGCTGATGACCTTGTGGCCGGTGAGCGCTGCGAAGGTGAGCGGTTGCACGAAGCGAGTTGCAGCCTCGGTCATCACTACGTGAACTTCCATGCCGCGCCGTTGCAAGGCGCGCACCAGCTCCGCCGCTTTGTACGCCGCTATACCACCGGAGACACCGACCGTTACCCGCATATCTACGATTGTAGTCCGAATTGATTTGACGCGACGGAGTTGGCCCTAGTTCATGCCTAAGGCGCACCGCTAGTGAGAGATCACCGAAAGGTCCGATACTCTGCGCACCGAGCGAACGGCTTCGAAGCTAGAGAATCGGAATCCCGTTCTCCGCCACAAGAGGCTTCACGACGGGCTGTTCCTTCTTGACGTAAGAAATCTTGCCGGCGTCGATTTCGTCTTGCGCGATCCGGCATGCCTTCGTCGAGCGACTCTGAACAAGCGCAGCCGAACCGCTCTGGATCTGACGGGCACGACGGGCTGCCACAAGTACCTTGCGATAATTTGAATCGAAGCTGGTTTCAATCGTCATCGAGATCCTCTCCAAAGGGAAGTTGTTGCTGGCCAGAACCACCTTCGATGCCGAAGGCTTCCAGCACAGGTTTGAGCCTTTCCCGCGAGTTCGAGAGCCTGCAGCCCGCGGCAACCTCCAACACCCTGCTCGCACGGTAAGCGATCGGCTCGGCGTTACGATAGTATCGCTCGCTCAGCACAATGGCTTCAAGTTGCGCTACCGCCCGGTCAAGGATGTCGTTGATGAGAATATAGCTGTAATTGCGATAATTCTCAATTTCCTTCCTGGCTTCGTTCAACCGGCGGTGGAGCTCCTCCTCATTTACGTTGCCCTCAGCGCGCATTCGGTTCCGAAGTCGTGTGCGCAATACCTTCGGCGTCGGCGGCAGCACAAACATGCTCACTGCCTCAGGCAATGAAGCGCGGACCTGCGCAGCCCCCTGCACGTCGATGTCGAGCAGGAGGTCGTGCCCTAGCCGCCGCGCATCATCGAGCGACTGGCGTGCGGTGCCGTAGTAGTGATCTCCAAAGACCTGTGCATATTCGAGAAACTTACGTTCCGAGATCATGCGCTCAAACTCTTCTTTTGTGGTGAAGTTGTATTCGCGCCCGTTCTCCTCCGATCCGCGCGGGGGACGAGTCGTCCAGGAAATTGAAAAATCCACGCCGCTGACCTGCTTGCGGAGTTCGCTTACGAGCGTGCTTTTGCCTGAGCCCGATGGCGCCGAGATAATGAAAAGAATTCCTGCCACGCGCGTTAGTCCCTTTCGTGCATCGATCCACTTATACTTTGGTTACAGTTATTCGGCGTTCTGAACCTGTTCGCGGGCCTTTTCGATATCGGCCTTCATGGCCAGCCCAAGTTCGGTAATGCGCGTTCCCTTGCCGCCGACGCCGCCCGTCTTCGAGAGCAGCGTATTGGCCTCGCGATTCATCTCCTGCAGCAGAAAATCCAGCTTTTTGCCGACCTCGCCGCCTGCCGTCAGCAGTTCGCGAAAATGCCCGATGTGCGTTACCATCCGCTCCAGCTCTTCCGAAATGTCGCTATGGTCCACCAGTACGGCAACTTCCTCAAGTAGCCGTTGCCGGTTGAATTCACTCCCCGTCGCCGCAATCAGTCGCTGCGTCAGCCGCTCCTGGTAACGCTGTTCCACCTCGGGGCGCATTGCGGCCACGCCGTCCACCGCCTCAGCCAGACGAGTGAGACACGCCCGCAAAATAGTTTCGAGCGATTCACCTTCACGAGCGCGCATCACCTTAAGCTCTTCGAGAAGCGGACCGATCTCCCGCACTGCGCTTTCTGTCAGGGCCGCGACATCGTCTTCGGAGCTGTTTCGTGCTTCGGATTGCAGCGCACCGGGCATCCGCAGCGCAATGTTCAGATCAGGCTCACCTTTCATGTGAAACTCAGAACGCGCCTGCTTGAATGCATCGATATATCCTGCAACCATTTCGCGGTTATAGCCTGTCTTCTGCTGCACCGTGCGATCAACGGAAAGCGTAAGCTCAACGTGCCCACGTACAAGGCTTTCTTTCAGCATTCGACGCAACTCCATCTCCAGCACGTCAAGCCCTGCGGGCAAACGCAATTGGATGTCGAGAAAGCGATGATTCACGCTCTTCACGCTAAGCGTGTAGGAAAGCTGATCGTGAACGCGCACCTGGGTGCGTGCAAATCCGGTCATCGAGTAAATAGGCATCCTTACTTTTCCTCGGCCTCGGCCCAAAGCGTCGGCTGCAAAAGCCGACCGAGGGCTTGTGGTTCATTCTCCAGAGAATCGTCCTGCTCCGGCATATCCATGAATTGCAGTTGATAGAGTCTTTGGTACGTGGGGGACGTCGTTAGCAGTTCCTCGTGCGAACCGATTGCGGTGATACGACCGCGCTCGAGCACGGCAATACGATTGGCTCGCCGAATCGTTCCAAGTCGATGCGCAATCACCAGCACGGTACGGTTCTGCATCAAGTTCGACAGTGCGGTCTGCACCAGCGATTCGCTCTCGGCATCGAGCGCCGAGGTGGCCTCATCAAGAATGAGGATGGGAGCGTTCTTCAGAATGGCGCGTGCAATCGCCAAACGCTGCTTTTCGCCCCCGGATAACCGAAAGCCCTTTTCGCCGATTACCGTCGCATAGCCCTGGGGCATGCGCATGATGAAGTCGTGCGCCAGCGCGTTGCGAGCAGCTTGCTCCACTAACTCATTCTTCGCGTCCGGCTGGCCATACGCGATGTTGTTGCGCACTGTGTCATTGAAGAGAATCGTCTCCTGCGTGACCTGCGCGACCTGGCGGCGCAGCGAACCCAGAGTCATCTCTCGAATGTCGCGGCCGTCAATGAGAATGCGCCCTGAAGTGACGTCGAAGAATCGCGGAATCAAGTTGACGAGCGTTGACTTCCCTGCACCGCTGGGGCCTACAAGCGCAAGCAACTCGCCCGCACGAACATCGAGGTCGACGTTGTGCAGAATTTGCTCTTCACCCTTTTCCGTGGAGTACGAGAAGCCAACATTCTCAAATCTTACGGAGTTCGAAAACTGCGGCATCGCTGCCGCCTGCGGCCGCTCCTTCACGTCATCCTTGGCATCGAAGAAGGCGAAGATCGAAGACGACGCACCCATCGCCTGCTGGAAGCTGTTATAGAAGTACGCAAACTTGCGCACCGGATCGTAAAGCTTGAACAGCAGGAAAATGAAAGCGCCAAAGAGGCCCATGGTCATGCGGCCGTGCTGAATCTCGTTGCGACCGACAAGCAGAAACATTGCTATGGCGATGGCGCCGATCGTGTCCATCAAAGGTGAACTGATGGACTGGATACGCACGTTGCGAAGGTTGGCGCGCAACAGGCGCTGGGCGGCTCGTTTGAAGCGAAGGATCTCCCATATCTCGGTGTTGAACGCTTTCACAATGCGGTTGCCGGTGACGGTCTCGTGCAGAATGTTCTGAATTTCAGCAAGCTTGTCCTGCCCTGTACGGGTCCGCGTGCGGACTTCTCTGCCGATCTTGCGCGCCGAAGTGACCACAGCCGGGATGAACAGCACCAGCGCCCAACTCAAATGCCCGCCAAGTCGAATGACGAAAATGATTCCGACGAGAAACGTGAAGAACTGCTGCAGAAACTCGCCGATCACGGAACTCAAGGCAAGCTGCACCCGATCCACATCATTGATCAGGGTAGATAGAATCGTTCCCGTCGCGTGCTTGTGAAAGAAGCTCGCGGAGCGGCGAAGCGTCGCTTCATAGAGATGATTCCGTAAGTCGGTAATCATGCCGTAGCCCGCGTAGCTCACCAAATAGGTGCCAAGGTAGTCGCATATCCCCTTTGCAATGGTGGCGGCGATGATCGACGTTGCAACAACCGTCCACGCATTGTGCATGTGCAGGAAGTGGGGAACAAACGTCCTTAGATCGAACTGCCATCGGCTCTTTGGCATACCGAGCAGAATGGGCCCATCAGGGGTGTCGGGCCTGAGCACCTGGTCGAAGACGGGCTGCAGTAGAAGGACACGGAAGGTGTCAAGAATGCCCACGGCGGCTAGAAGAATGACGCCCAGTGCCCATTGGAATGAGTAGGGTACACCGTATCGAACGAGGCGGAAGAAACTCCTCATGCTGCTTGTTCCGCCCGCCTGCCAAAGCGCGGCCACATTGGCCGGCGCTGAAGGCTGTGTTCAGGATGGGTGCCCATCCCAACATTGTATCCGGGCGCCGTAGACTACGCTCCACTCAGCACGGGCCAGAAAAGTCAGTAGGAGTGGAGTTCCTCAATGGCCTTCAGCACAGTATCCGGCTGAGGCAGGATCGCGTCTTCAAGCACCGGCTGATACGCGACAAAGGTGTCCATAGAACCGATGCGCTTGACTGGGGCATCGAGATCGTCAAACAGTTCGTCGGCAATGCGCGCGGCGATTTCGGCGCCGTACCCCCAACTCAGCATGTCTTCGTGCGCCACAATAACGCGACTGGTCTTGCGGACCGAGGTCGCGATGGCCTCCCAATCGTACGGACTCAGTGTTCGCAGGTCGATGACTTCAACCTCGATCCCCTTTTCGCGGCTGGCCGTTTGTGCGGCCTGTAGCGCTCGGGGCAACAGCGCTCCGTAAGTAACCAGCGTCATATGATGGCCCGGCCGGACGATCTTGGCCTTCCCAAACGGAATCGCAAAATCGGGTCCTGGATAAGGCGCACGGCCATAGGACTCTCGATAGAGGCGCTTGTGCTCAAGGAAAAGCACAGGATCGTCGCAACGTATGGACGTCCTCAAGAGCCCATTGGCGTCGAGAGCGTTCGATGGGAACACAACCCGCAGCCCAGGGATATGCGTAAAGAAACTCTCGCCGGACTGCGAGTGGTAAATCGCGCCCCCAGTCAGGTAGCCCCCGATGGGTACGCGGATCACTGCCGGCGTCGCCCACGCTCCGTTAGAACGCCACCGCATCAGCGCGAGTTCGTTGTGGATCTGATGCACCGCGGGCCAGATGTAATCGAAGAACTGAATTTCGACAACTGGCTTGATACCCCGGATGGCGTATCCAACGGCCCGGCCGACGATATTGGCCTCGGCGAGCGGCGAATTGAATACACGCTCAGAGCCGAATTCCTTCTGCAGGCCTGACGTCAGCTTGAAAACGCCACCTTTGCCCTTCACTTCGCTGAGAGCTTCTTCACGACTTGCGTCAGCCACGTCCTCGCCATAAACGATGATGCGCGGATCGCGGCTCATCTCATCGTGCAGGCAGGCATTGATGAGGTCTGCCATAGTTCGGGGCGCGCTGCCCTTGGCGCTTGCCGATTTACCGGCATCCGCACCCGCAACCTGCACGGTCTCTGTCGCAAATGCCGCCCGCGTGGGATCGAGATCTTCAGAATAAACATGACGCGGGATACTTGCGATTTCTGGCAGTGGCGCTTCTAGCGCAAGTTCCGCAGCTGCGGCAGCTTCACGCTCGGCCGCATGCTCCAGCTCCGTGATCTGTTCGTCCGTCAGAATTCCCTCTCGCCGCAATCGCATCTGCATCTTCGCAATCGGGTCGCGCATGGCGTCGGCTTCGCGCTCGGCTGCGGAGCGATAGAGCTTGTCATCATCAGACTGCGAGTGGGAATAAATCCGAATGGTGTGCCCATGGACGAATGCCGGTCCGCGGCCGGCGCGGCAGTGCTCAGCGGCAGCTTGAAATGCTCGCAGGCTAGCCTCGGGATCGGTACCGTCAACCTCGGCGAAATAGAAATTCGGGAAATTGGCAACCAGACGCGATATGTTGCCTCCCGGCGTGTTCACTTCGACCGGTACGCTAATCGCATAGCCGTTGTCTTCCACCATGAAGATGACGGGGAGCATGCGATTCGAAGCGGTGTTCAGCGCTTCCCAGAACTCTCCCTGCGAAGTCGAGCCCTCTCCCACGCAGGCCAACACCACTTCATCGCCGTGGAATTTCACGTCTCGATAAGCACGATAATCTCCCTCAACTTTGGCGGCGGCTTCAGGATGGCGCGCAAAGTAACGACCTGCTTCGGCGCATCCGACGGCGTGCAGAATCTGTGTCGCAGTCGATGAGGAAGTGCTTACGATATTCAGCGGTTCGCTGCTCCAGTGTGTAGGCATTTGCCGTCCGCCGCTGGCCGGATCGTTTCCAGCCCCCACAGCCTGAAGAAACATATCGGTAGGCGTTACGCCCAATGCCAGGCATAACGCCCGGTCGCGATAGTAGGGGAAAAACCAGTCATAACCCGGCTTGAGCGCGAGGGCCGCACCCACCTGTAACGCTTCGTGACCGGCCGCGGAAATCTGGAAGAATGTCTTTTGTTGCTTCTTGAGAAAGATTTCGCGGTCGTCGATCCGGCGCGACAGATACATGAGCCGATAGATATTGATCAACTCCTGTGCGCTGAGGCTGCCAGTGGCGTCTCCCGTCGTCGGCGCGTGGGCGCTGGAAACCGCAAGTCCCATTTGTCTCACTCCAAGGTTCGGGTTCTTTCGAGCTCTTCGAGTCGATATATTTCTATAGAAAGATTGTAGCAACCGCTACTGCAGCATCGGACCGTCCAGCGAAACAGGCGCTTGGCGAACCTCTGGCCCCCCTCCAAATGATTGTGCCATCTTCTCTTTTACGTTGTGCGCCAATTTCTCAATCTCAGTGACTTTGTGCAGTTCCTCGGGGGTCAAATCGTCCGTTGAGTTAGATGCGATCTCCTCGTCCAGCTGACGTGCCAGTTTCAACAGTTTGTCGGCATCCGATACCAAGGACTTTTGCCGGCTTGCATTGAGCGCGCGTAAGCGCTTTTCAGCGAAAACGGGATCGGTATCCATCATTCCGCCTAGTCTCCCCTGAGGCCGTGCATTCGGGAGGTTCTGGATCATGACACCGCTTCCGCTAGGCGAGTATTGCGCCCAGCCTAACAGCGCTGTCGCCAAAACCACCCCGCAAATTCCCACCGTCGCCGAATTCCAAACAGAACTGACTTTCATTACTTCTTGCCCCCAATTCTCAGTCTGTGTTTATTGGGTGCTTCATCTTTGCCGTCACGTCGTCAGCCAGCCAGGCCGCCGGTCGATGCGAAATGTTAATTTGGACCCGCACCCCGCTTAATTCTTTCCTTAACAGTCTTCGCCATCCTTTCGATCTCGTCGGCCTTGCGAATTACGCTCAACGACAACGTGTCTTTGGTCGTTTTGTCCACTTCAGCTTTCAGGGCAACGGCCATCGCCAGCAGTTGCGTGCTTTCGTCGGAAATCTGCTTCTTCCGATCGGCTTCAGCCTGGGAGACCTTCTGCAACTTTGCGTCGTTCGCACCGTCCGGCTGGGGTTTGACCTCGTTCGACGGGTTCCCGGGTGCCTGAGGCGTTGCGTTGGTTTGCCCAGCCAGCGCCGCGACGGGATGTCCGTCCTGTGCAAGACACGCCAATGCCGCGACAAAAACCAGGCCGACGCAAATCTGCGTCAAACGGAGCCCGTCTGCTCCAACCTGGCCCCATATGTAATTGGTGATTCTCGCGGCTCGCATCGGAACCTCCTCCGTGAGGCACATATCCATTATCTGCCTCGTCCACTCATCGGCGCGCAAAGAAAAAGCGCCGGAATAGGTCCGGCTAAATCGGCCCAGGTGAGGGAGCCATTTTCATGTCCCCTTTCACATCGCGCGCCAGTTTTTCAACCATGCTTACCTTTGCGATGAGCTTTGGGCTGAATGCGCAACATAGATATCGAGGAACGTTCTCTGCGGGATTTGGCAGCACGGAGATGCCTTCGGTAGAGAAAAAACATTATTATCCACGGCCCGATTGCACATTGAAGCCGAAGTGCATCTCTGCTTCTAAGGTCTCGAGGGCCCGATTCTGCACAATACAGATACGGAAACGAGGAGTTTGTATGCTTGCGAGTCTTTTATCAATGCGGTCTGGATGGTTCGCCGAAGGCCGGTTTATGGGAAAGCTCCTGGATGAATGGATCTACGACACTCGGGAGTTCTTACATTTGAAGCTTCCCCACCTGCTCGTTGCCGCCCTGATCGCGTTCGTGCTTTATCGGATTCTCACAGTGATCACTTCGCGCATGATCCGAATCGCCGAGCAACACGCAGTGGGGCACATCCGCATCTCCCAGGTAAAGACCATGGCAGGCGTGATTCGGAACACCGGGCTCACCATCATCGCCGCAATTGTGACCATGCAATTCCTTGCGGCGGTGGGGGTCAACCTCGCGCCGTTGTTGGCATCGGCTGGAGTTGCGGGCGTTGCCATCGGCCTCGCGGCACAAAACATCGTGCGCGACATGCTCAATGGAACCCTCATCTTGCTGGAGGATCAGTTCAATGTTGGCGACACCATCAAGATCGCCGGCGTTTCGGGTGTGGTAGAGTCCATGACCCTGCGCAAGACGGCCCTCCGGGATGGGGATGGCACGCTTTATGTAATACCCAACTCGCAGATCACCACAGTCGCGAATCAGAGCATCGACTACTCGGTGGCTACAGTGAATATCAGCGTGGATTTCTCCGCGCACCCTGACAAAGTAACCGAGCTGCTGAAGAATATTGCGATGAGCGTCCGCGACAGCGAAGAAATCAAAGACGTATTCCTCACCGATCCGCAAGTACTGGGTGTGGATGCGGTGAAAGGCTCGGAGCTTATCTTTCCTGTCGTCTTCAAGACGCGCGCCACGCAGCAATATGCCCCGGTACGGGAGTTCCGCCGCCGCGTGCGGCTGGCGCTTGAAGAAAACCACATGCTGCCCGGCGACCCGTATCGGGTGTACACCGGCGTCTCTGGCCCCTCTTCGCGCAGAGGCACTTCGTCCGAGCCCCCTGAGCCCCCAGCACGCGACCCGACCACCATAAAACCACAGGAGTCGAATCCCTTCAGCGCCGGATGAACGTGCGCAGCGGCGCGACGCTTATCCGATGGCCTGCAACAACGCCTCCGCGTCCGCCACCGGAGGCATGCATGTCCGCCCACGGCAGACAAGCGCCCAGGCCGCGTTGCCCTCAGGCCTGGGAACCTGCAGCACCGTTTCGGCCAGCCCGTCGGGAAGGCCTCCGGGAGCCAACTTCTCTGTAGACAGGCTCATAATTGTTTTATTGACAGCGAAACGAGCCATCGCGAGAGTTTCGAGCTGCTCCGCTTCCGGCTCGTTGCCGACAACGACGATTTGCACGGGATCGACCAGCAATCGTTCCAAGGCCAGCCCGTAGCTGCCGGCATAAAGCCCGAAGTGCTCCACGATGCCGGCGAAGGATTCAAGCGTATCTTCGGCGATTTCTCGATACTCTCTTCGTCCACTCAATTCCTCCAGGCGCAGCAACGCAGCGGCAGCGGTTGGATTTCCGGCAGGTGTCGGAGAATCCTGCAAGGGCTTGCGTCTCGCGGTAAGCGCACCAAGCGGAGCGACACCATCCGTGCCGGAAGCAGTATCGAAGAACGCCCCAGCTACGCGATCGTAGAACTTCGCGATCATGGTGTCCGCAAGCTTCACGGCTGCCTGGTAAAAGCGCATCTCGCCGCTTGCGATCCAGCCGTCGATGCAGGCGTGCACCGTCATCGCATAATCGTCGAGAGTGCCCGCAACTTCTTCTGGAGGTGCGGCGCTGTTCGATTCCCCGTAAGCAACAACGTGCTGAAGCGACTCGACGCCATCCCAGGCCTCCGCGAGAATGCGGTTCAACGTGAGCAACGCAAAGGCACGGGGAGGTTCAACTCTCAATACTCGAGCGGCCTCGATGTATGCCGTCACGGCCATCGCGTTCCAACCCGTATATAGCGTGCGATCGATAAATGGCGTGTGACGATTGGCCCTCGCTGCGAGCATCTTTGCTTGCGCGGAATTAATAAGCTGGAGAGCTTCATCCGCCGATCTGCCGCACTGCGCCGCCACTTCTTCGAGCGTGAATTTGCGATGCAGCACGTTCTTCGCCGGATTGTGGTGCATATCCCCAAGCTCGCCGATGTCCCAGTAGCGGGTAGCCACTGCCAGTTCGTCCGGGTAAAGCACGGCGCGGGCCTCATCCAGCGTCCATGTAAAGTAATCGCCATCATCATCCAGATTGATATCGGCATCCTGCGATGCATAAAACCCGCCACGGTCTCGATCCGTCATTACCGCGTCGAGCCACGCGATGATCTCTTCGGCAGTCTTGCGGAAGTCCGTCCGCACAAAGCTCTGGTAGCCGTGCGCATAGTTCCGCAGCAGCTCGGTGTTGTCATAGAGCATTTTTTCGAAGTGCGGTACCACCCAGCGCTCATCCACGCTATAGCGATGGAAGCCTCCGGCGAGCTGGTCGTACACGCCGCCCTGCGCCATCCGCTCCAGGGTGACGGTGAAAGCCTCCTGCGCCTGCGCATTGCCCCGATTGACCGCAACCTCGAGCAGCAGATCCAGAATTGAGGGATGAGGGAACTTGGGCTGGGAACCAAAGCCTCCATTACGGGGATCAAACTGCGCGACCGCCGACGCCGCAATCTTATCCACTAATGCCAGATTTAGATCTCGGCCGTCCGCAGAAAAGCTCTCGTTATGTTCGATAGCAGACATAACACTCGCAGCGGATTCGAGAGCTTCCTCACGGCGCTCCTGCCACACTTGAGCCATGGTCAGCAGAACCCGTCCAAATCCAGGTCGGCCATATCGATCGTCGCGCGGGAAATAGGTCCCACCAAAATATGGCCTGCCATCCGGCGTAAGAAATCCGGTCAAAGGCCAGCCGCCTTGTTGGCTGATCGCCGAGACGGCTGCCTGATAGCGCGCATCTACGTCAGGACGTTCATCACGGTCGACTTTGATGGCGATGAAATGGCCGTTGATAATTCTCGCGATTTCCGGATCCTCATAGGACTCGCGGTCCATCACGTGACACCAGTGGCACCATACAGCTCCGATATCCAGAAGAATGGGCTTGTTTTCCCTTTGCGCACGCGTGAACGCGGTCTCGCTCCAGGGATGCCAATGCACTGGCTGATGCCGTGCCGAGCGCAAATACGAGGATGAAGATCCCTTCAAATGATTGGCGGCCAAAAACGTCGGAATATTGTCCACGGACATGGGCCGAGAATACACGGGCGGAGCTTGCCCTGCCACTCTTGAACTGGATATTATGTCCCGTGCATGATCCCGTATCGGAGCTGCCATGTGGGCGAATCCTTAAGCAACAAAGGAAGATGCAGACGCATCAAAGGCGAGTAACCATGGGGATCGCATATTCCAGTTTCAATCACGGTCAGGGCAAGAATTCCATGTTCTCTTCCCGCACCCGAAGTCTCGAGTTTTGAAGGGATTTTATTGGGTTTATGAAAGCTAGAGAGGACCCGATGCGGGAAGACACGCCCCAGCCAAGCGGACCGACAGGCAAATTGCAACCTTCCGCGATGAGCCAGCTGATCAGTTCCTACAATTGGGCGACCACGCCACTTGGACACGTTGCAAGCTGGCCCGATAGCCTCAAGGCGGCGGTACGCATCCTGATCACGTCGCGCTTCCCAATGTGGATGGCCTGGGGGCCGGAACTTACTTTTCTATACAACGATGCTTATGCCCGCGTGACCTTGGGCGAAAAGCACCCCGGGGCTCTCGGAAAACCCGCACCGGTAGTCTGGCACGAGATTTGGTCCGACATTGGTCCGCGTATTGAACGGGTGATGACAACGGGCGAAGCGTCGTGGGATGAGACATTGGGCCTCATTCTCGAGCGCAGCGGATTCCCGGAAGAGACGTACCACACCTTCTCGTACAGTCCACTTGCCGGATCCGGCGACCAGATCGAGGGAATGCTCTGCGTTGTAATGGAGGACACGCAGCGCGTGCGCGGCGAACGCCAGCTGACATCGCTCAGCACATTGGCTGGTGCGCTCGTCGACGCCAACACCAAAGCGGAAGTTTTCGCCGCAATCGATCGTGGTTTGACGGATCAGAAGGATATCCCGTTCGCGCTGGTCTACTGTCTCGAGAACAGCGGCCCGACTCTCTGCCTGGTTGCGCGAACCGGCATTGAGCCCAGCCATCCCGCCGCGCCACGCGAGATTGACGCCGAATCTCTCAGCAGTCCTTGGCCGATCGACGTTCTCTTCAATGCAAACCGCGCCATGACCATCGATCGTTTGGGCGACCTATTTCCAGATTTGCCCATTGGCGTTTGGAACAAGCCGCCAGATCAGGCTCGCTTAATCCCGATCTTCAGGCGCGGCCAGGAGAAGGCTGCAGGCGTTTTCATCGCAGCGCTGAACCCCTACCGCCAATTTGACGCGAGCTATGCCGGCTTTCTCGATCTGGCCGCCGGCCAGATCGCGGCCAGCATCGCCAACGCTGAAGCCTATGAATCGGAAAAAAAGCGTGCTGAAGAACTAACTGACCTTGATCGCGCCAAGACTGCATTTTTCAGCAATGTAAGCCATGAACTGCGCACTCCCCTCACCCTCATCCTGGGTCCGATTGAGGATGCGCTGTTGAACCGTGTGCCGCCTTCACCCGAGTCGCTGGAGATGCTGCATCGCAACGCCTTGCGCCTGCTCAAGCTGGTGAACGGCCTTCTCGATTTCGTTCGCATCGAAGTAGGTCGCATGCGCGCCACATATCAGCCCACGGATCTATCGCTTCTCACGACCCAACTTGCAAGTGTCTTCCGTTCCGCCGTGGAACGCGCAGGTCTGAAGCTCATTGTCGAATGTCCGTCATTACCCGAACCAGTGTATGTTGATCGCGAAATGTGGGAGAAGATTGTTCTTAACCTCCTCTCCAACGCGTTGAAGGCAACGTTCGAGGGCGAAATTCGAGTTTCAATCTCCACCGACAGAACCGGCGCGCAACTCACAGTGCGAGACACCGGCACTGGAGTTCCAGAACAAGAGCTGCCCCATCTGTTTGAGCGCTTCAGCCGCATCGAAGGAGCGCGACGCCGCAGTCACGAAGGAAGTGGGATCGGCCTCGCGCTCGTGCACGAACTGGTCGAGATGCATGGTGGGTCCATTTCCGTTGAGAGCAAGCTGGATGAGGGCACCATCTTCCGGTTACGTTTGCCATTCGGACACGAGCACCTCAGCCACGGCCAGGTAGCGCGCGATGCCAGCAGCCCGCTGATCGTACAGGGATCTGCGGTGGCCTACGTGCAGGAAGCTCTTGGCTGGATGCCAGGGCATGAGCAAGTGAGAAACCAGATCGCCGGTTCGGTGGCCGGTGACCAGGACGACCAGTCGCAGTGCACAACATCCGATCGCAAGGCAGTCGTGCTCCTAGTGGACGATAACGCCGATATGCGCGAGTATGTGCGCTCGATGCTGGCGGGGCGTTTTGAAGTTGTTACCGCCGAAAACGGAAAACAGGCATTGGAAGAAGTGAACCGCAGGCCTCCAGCTCTCGTGCTGACCGACGTTATGATGCCCGAGATGGATGGCTTTGCGCTTCTCTCCGCCCTCCACAAGGATCCCGCGATGGCCACGATTCCCGTCATCATGCTCTCGGCGCGTGCCGGCGAGGAGGCGCGCATTGAAGGCGTGGAAGCCGGGGCCGACGACTATCTCACGAAGCCTTTTACTGCGCGCGAGTTGATTGCGCGCGTTGAGGCGCAACTGAAAATGGCACGGATGCGCCGCGAAGCAGCAGAACAAAAGGCTGCGCTGACCATGGAGATCAACCGCGCCCGCCAGTTTGCCGGCGAAGCGCTGGAGCATGTCCCTGTCGCGTTCGGAATCATGGATCGAGATTACCGAATCACCTACATGAACGCTGCAGGGCTCCAGCTTGCCGCACTTTCAGGCAAACCACACATGGGCGCGCGTCTGTGGGACCTCTATCCTGAATTGATCGGAAGCGAAGTCGAATTGAACATTCGCCGCGCGATGGAAGATCGCCTCCCCGTGGAGTTCGAGCAATTCTTTCCTGCTCCCGGAAACGAGACCTGGTTTCAGTTCTATGTTTATCCCCAGCCTGGCGAAGGAATCATTCTTTATTGCCGCAACACCACCGAAGCGCGCAAGGCGGAGCAGGCACTGCGACGGTCTGAGCAACTAGCTGCCGCGGGGCGCCTGGCTGCAAGCATCGCGCACGAGATCAACAATCCATTGGAGGCCGTCACCAACCTGCTGTTCCTGGCCAAAAATGACGGTGGTCTCTCATCGGGCTCAAAGGATTTGCTCGAGATTGCCGATAAGGAACTGCAGCGGCTTTCGCACATCACCGCGCGCAGCCTGAAGTTTTATCGCCAGCGCACCGCACCGACCTTTACCGCTCTGGACGAGCTGATCGATTCTGTAATCTACTTTCACGATCCCGCCATTCGCCTTCGCAACATCTCAATTGAACGTCGATATCGCCCGGCACCCGCTATTCTGTGCCAACCCGGAGAGATTCAACAGGTATTCACGAACCTCGTTTCAAATGCACTCGACGCCTTGCCGGAAAGAGGCCGCCTCATCCTCGAAGTGCGATCCGCGCAGGACCGCACCGGGCGGCAGGGTGTTTCTGCTACCGTCGCCGACAGTGGCTCGGGCATGGATAGTCACATGTTCGAGCGCTTGTTCCATCCATTCGTCACCACCAAAGGCGAAGCGGGTACTGGCCTTGGACTCTGGGTTTCGAAGGGAATCCTCGACAAGCATGGTGCACGCGTTGCCGTGCGCACCAAGTCCGGTTTCGGAACCATCTTCCGGATATTCTTCCCGGTCTCGGCCCAAGCTGATCCATCAACATTCTGATAGCGTCAACTGCGGTTATTCCTTGGCCAATTCCTCTTTGATCGCCGCAACTAACTCCGGCGCGTCCGGCAAAGTGTCGGGAGAGAAGCGCTTCACGATTTCACCTTTGCGGCTCACCAGAAATTTCTCAAAATTCCAAAGCACCTCGGGATCAGCATTCGTTTCAATCCCATATCCGTTCAGCTTTTCGCGAAACGGAACTTCCGCAACACTGATCGCCTTGGGCTGCGTCGCAGTCAACACTTTGTAGAGTGGATGCTTGTCATCCCCGGCCACGCTGATCTTGCTGAACATGGGAAACTTCACTCCGAAATTTGTCGTGCAAAACGACTGAATTTCTTCGTTTGTACCCGGCTCCTGGCTCTTGAAGTTGTTCGCCGGGAATCCTGCCACCACGAGTCCCTGCCCACGAAATTGCTCATACAGGCTCTCCAGTCCCTCATATTGGGGCGTAAGACCGCACTTCGAGGCGACGTTTACAACCAGCAGAACTTTGCCTTCAAATTCGGCCAGTGAGGCATCCTCGCCTGTAATCTTCTTCACCGGAATGTCATAAATAGCTGTGCTCATAATGAATTCTCCTCGGGAAATGATTTCGTTTGGGTCAATCAATTGGATGCGATCTTTCAACATTCGATAGTGATCAATCAGGCCAGCAACTGCTTTGCAACCCGAATATACAACGCGATTGCTTCTTTCAGCTCTTGCTTCGCCAGCTTCTCATACGGCGTGTGAGCGACATGAATTGAGCCAGGCCCCAGCAACAGCGGCTCGCCCCAATTTGAAAGCTGCGGAATATCTGTCGTGAACTTAGCGATCATCGTGGGCAATCCCTCGACAGCACGCAACCGTACAAACGGAATTTCAAGCGTGAAGTCCACTTCAGCCAGATCGCCCGCTGCCTCCGTCAAAGCCGCCCGAACAGGCGTCGAATCGCCTACCAGTCGCACCAACACCTGGGCCTCCGCCTTGTCGGCAATTACGTTGGGCGCGTGTCCACCATGGATCTGCCCGATGTTGAGCGTGCTTGGGCCCACATCGTCTGTTACCGGTAAATCCAGCTTTAACAAGCGTCCGAGCACCTCGACCAGTTTGTGCACCGCGCTTTCGCCGAGCTCAGGGTAGGCCGAGTGCGCCATTTTTCCCGATGCTTTAAAGATCGTGCGCAATGCCCCCTTTGAAGCCAGAGCGAGGCGATTATCAGTTGGCTCGCCATTGATAAGAAAGCGACTTCCCTTAGGGGATTCATTCGCTACCTTCGCCCCGGCAGAATCCCGTTCCTCTCCGGACACGAACAGCAACGCGACCCGTAAACCGTCTGCACGCAGCACCTCGGCCGCACTCACCTGCGCAGCGATGATGCCCTTGGCATCTGAAACCCCGCGGCCGTACATAATCTCCGCGTCCTCGCTGAATGGGATATATGGAGGCACTGTGTCCATGTGGGTTGAAAAAACCAGATCAGGAGTCTGCCCTGCGATTCCACCGAAAACATTCCAGCGTTCGCCTCCACCGACGCTCTCCTGCGGCTGCGGCACAGGAGTCTTCTCTACCGCCCAGCCCCTCGCCGCCAGGAAATCTGCAAGAAAATCGCCGACCCGGCCCTCGTTGTAGGTCGTGGATTCAATTTCACAAAGCTGTTGGGTAAAACGAACTGGATCAAGCGGCAATAGCTCGTGCATAGTTCTGCCAGAATATCGTAGTCGCCGATTCGCGCATGTGGTTAGCCGGCAATTCCGAGCATTCACGGCGCGTTGCGAGCCAGATCACTTTGAATCCTTCCATCCAAATCGGAGACCAGATGGGCGCGTTGTCCGAGCGCGGCGAGGCGAAGACGGCGTAAAATAATCCTTGGAATGACCCTCACCGCCGTCTTGCCCGGATCCGAAAGCAGTTCGGAAAAATCCTCTCTGCGCGCCATTGATTTGGATGGCCCAGCAGGCCGGCTGGAGGCGCTGTTAAACGAAGGCGCACCCGATTCGCAGTGCGTCGGACTCGTCTGCCACCCGCACCCTGTCGGCGGAGGCAGCATGCACAACAAGGTCGTCTACCACGCCATGAAGGTGCTGAATGCGCCCGAGTGGGGTTTCCGCTGGCCGGTGCTACGCTTCAACTTCCGTGGAACCGGTCTGAGCGAAGGGCAACACGACGGGCGCGCAGAGTCGGCCGATGTCTTCGCTGCGCTCGACTGGCTCCATGCCGAGTACAAACTCCCGATCGTCCTGACCGGTTTCAGCTTTGGCGCAGCAATGGCGATCGCAGCATCCTGCGGTGCAGATTCGCAAACACCAAGAAGCGCAGGTCTTTGTGCATTAGTCGCCTTAGGGCTCCCAACCCAGGGCTTTGGGCGAACTTATCAATACCCAGTGCTCTCGGGATGCTCCTTACCCAAGCTTTTCCTTAGTGGCGATGGCGACTCGTTTGCCCCTCAGCAGGACTTGCAACAAGTAGTTGATACTGCCGCCGATCCCAAAAGCCTGGTGTTCATCCCCGCCGCCGATCACTTCTTTACCGGTCAGCTCGAGCCGATGCAACAGGCGCTCGCGTGCTGGCTGAAGGAGCATGTGAAATGACACCGGCCAGCGATACCGCTCTCGAATTTCTCCATGCCCGTTCCACAGAGTTCTTCACTGGCGCGCTCGAAGCATGCAGCATCGAGTCCGCTTTCGATCGGCGCATTCTTTTCGAAGGCAACACCCTCAGGCGGCTGATACCTGACGGCAGCGGACCCGACGTCATCAGTCTCTCGCAGTTCAAGCGCATCTTCGTCATTGCTCTCGGTAAAGCCGCTGGTCCGATGCTTGAAACCCTGCTCGACCGCATGAGACGCCGCAAAGGCCTGCGCGGCATCTGCTGCTCGAAGTATCTGCCGAAGAAACGCAACTGGCGCTTCCGCTACTTCGAGGGCGGTCACCCGTTGCCCAACGAGGAGTCGTTCGCGGCCGCGCGTGCCGCTCTTGCCATGCTCAAAAAGGCGAAGAGAGACACGCTTGTCTTCTTCCTCATCTCCGGCGGTGGCTCCGCTATGTTTGACTTGCCCCTAGATCCCCAGATCGGGCTCGACGACACGATGGCATTTCACAATGCGCTCCTCGGATCAGGCGCGCCCATCAACGAAATCAACACTCTGCGCAAGCACTTCAGTGCGGTCAAGGGCGGAAGGCTGGCTATGGCAGCGCCTGAGGCCTTGAAAGTCTCATTCTTGCTGCCGGATGTGCCATTGCGGACCCTCGACGCACTCTCGTCCGGACCAACCTCGCCAGATCACTCCACCGTCAACGAGGTACACGAGATCATCGAAAAATACGCCCTCGCTGGAAAGTTTCCTCCAACGGTGAGCGCATTTTTCCAAAGAAAGGATCTTCCCGAGTCCCCGGGAAACAAGAGCTGGCGGCCGCCCTTTCTTGCCAGGTTCCAGAGAGCCGATCCAGCGCAGGCACGCCGATTCACTTCCGCCGTCAACCTCACGGGCGAAGACGAAGCTTTCCGTGATTCGGTTTTTGAACTGTTGTTATCGAGCCACGATCTCGTCGAAAGCGCTCGCGCGCTGGCACAAAAGGCCGGCTATTTCGTCGCGGTCGACAACTCCTGCGACGACTGGGACTATGCGGATGCGGCTCGCTACCTGCTCGACCGCTTCCACGACCTTCGCACCCTTCATCGCCGCTTCTGCCTGATTTCCGGCGGCGAGGTGACCGTCAGGCTAAACCGTAACCCGGGCGCAGGCGGACGAAACCAGCAATTTGCCCTCGCCTGCGCCATTGATCTTGCACATCATCCCAGTGAAATGCTGACGGTATTCAGCGCCGGATCTGATGGCATCGATGGCAACACCCCCAACGCCGGAGCCATCGCCGACCCGACCACCGTAGCCCGCGCTGTTGCTTTTGGCTTCGAACCGGAACAGTCTCTGCGCACCTTTAACGCCTGTCCCTTGTTTACTGCCTTGGGCGACACGGTGGTTACCGGACCTACCGGCCATAATCTGCGTGACCTGCGCCTGATGATCTCTGACAAATCCTAAGCAGAGTAAGGAATCATGCCTCTGCATGCGCGCCACGAGTTAACGGCCGGAGCTATGATTGAAGTTCATCCGCGTTTACCTTCGACTGTACTCAGGACTCGCACGTGGCTCGAAAACCTAGTCGCAAAAGCGCCGATAAAACTCCCGACATACGGGCCGTTGCCGCATTGGCAAAAGTCTCGATCGCCACTGTCTCTCGCACCATCAATGGCTCTCCCGTCGTCAGCGGGAAACTCTCAAAGCGCGTGTGGCAAGCGATCGAGCAGTTAAATTACTTTCCCAACACTCATGCGCGCACGCTTGTCTCCGGGCGCAGCCGTCTTTTGGGCGTCATTGTTGAGAACATCACCAATCCCTTCTTCCCTGAACTCATTCAAAGCTTCGAAGAGATTGCCGTGGCGCACGGCTATGAAATTCTAGTCAGTTCTTCCAACAGCGATCCTGCCGTGTTGACAACCTGCGTGCGACGCATGCTAGAGCGCAAGGTGGAAGGCGTCGCTGTCATGACCTTTGGCGAAGAAGAACCTGTGCTCGATCAACTGTCGTTTCACGACGTGCCGGTAGTTCTTGCCGAGTTCAAACTCGCTGAGCCCAAAGCCAGCACCATCGTTCTCGACTACAGCACCGGGATTCATGCCGCTGTTCAGCATCTCGCTGCCCTCGGCCATCGTAAGATCGGCTTTCTCGCCGGACCTCACAAACTGCACTCCGCCATCACCCGCCAGAACGATTTCCAGGCCGCGATGCTACAAAACAAATTGCCCATACAGAAGAAATGGATGATTGAGTGCGATCACACTCTCAAGGGCGGCGTCGCCGGATTCGGAAAGTTGCAGGACCTCAGCGCTCGGCCAACGGCAGTCATTTGTTCCAATGACATGACGGCCATCGGCGTTCTGCGCGCCGCTTACCTTCAGGGTCTGCACGTGCCACAAGACCTGTCCGTCATTGGCCTCGATGACATCGATTTTGCCGAATTCACGCTTCCCCCACTCACCACCATCCGGCTCTCCCGCGTCGAGTTGGCAAAGGCTGCGTTCGACGCACTCCGCCAGCATGGAGAAGGATCTGTGAGAATCGACTTGCAGCGTGAGTTCCTGGTATCCACGAGCCTCGTAGTCCGCGGCTCGACTGCGCCGCCACCGATCTCCCAGTGAAGTTGCAAGCTGAGAATTACGCCGGCTGGAGGATCTCAATCTCTTCGCGGGGATGCGAACACCCGCGCATAGCTGCGATCTCGTCGTGGGTTTGATTGGCGGCAGCGCGGCGGTGGTGATAAACCTTCGGCTCGCCGAAGTGAACCTCGGCGAAGAAATCGGGTCCGCCGAGCGCATTCCAAAGATGCGGCATCAAAAGCGCGTCGCCGAACCAGCACAGCGCTCTTTCCGGAGTTCCGTCTTCCGTCACATATCGTACGGCGGCCGCTGTAACTGGCGCTCCAGCCTCAACCGCGGGATTGAAGAGTCTCGAGTGAAAGCGCAGTACGTTGCGGCCGTCAGTGCTGGTCCCTTCCGGAAAGAATAAGACGGGAAGCGTCCCTCGCAGTCTTTCCGCAACTTGCTCAGCCAGTGTCAGGGCGCTCAAACGGCTCAACCGATCGACAAAAAGCGCTCCGCTGGCACGGGCCATCATGCCAAACAAAGGCCAGGTACCAACTTCGGCTTTCGCAACCATCGTGCAGGGCAGTATAGCGGCGTAAACTGCAATGTCAAGATAACTAATGTGGTTAGACACCAGCAGTCCGCGCGTGGGCGGGCCGCCTGTGATTCTGGCCCGGATTCCAAGACTCGACATCACGAGTCGAGCTGACGACTGAATCCAGAGGGCACGGCGCTCGAGAGTAAGAGGACCCCGCATGTGTGCAAGGCCCAGGCGGAGAATACTCACAGAAAGTGCAAAGCCCAAGGCCGCAGCGCGTCGGATCCTGCGCAGACTCATTGCGTCAGAGGCGCGAGGAACCGATTGCGCGCACCCGAAGAAAGCATCTTCAAATCGAGCAGTGTAAGAAAATCAATCGTGCCAAACTCGCGGTCCCAGGCCGGCGGAGCGCAAATTCGCGCACCTATCGTCAAGTAAGTCTTCAATAACTTCGGAACCTTGTTTGGCATCGAAGGATCTTGCAGGCCTGAGAATTGCTGCGTCTTCCCACCCACCTGCTCGCTGGGACATTTGTACGGAGGAGTAGGCACTGTTTCGAACTCCGGCGAAACCCTATACCGCTCGAGTTCGCGATACATCTGCCAACCCTCGCTCGGATCCTTGGAATTCAAAGAAGAGCATCCCACCAGGTAACGAAGCCCCATTTCGTTAGCATACTGCGCAATGCCCCGCCACAACAATGTAAGTACTTCCGGGGTGCGATGCTCCCGATCGATCGACGCCCGGCCTAACTCCAGTATGTCGCGCCGCAGTGGTTCATAAGGCGCAAACTCAAACTCCTGCGCCGAATAATAACCAAGATTCATTGCAGCTGTACTTCCCGATTGCATCCGATAAGTGCCCACAACACGATTATCTAACTTATCTTCAACAAGAAGGTGTTGGCAGAAGACGTCAAAGTGATCCGTGTCGATTCCCGTCTTGTAAGAGCACGCCAGGCCTTCGCCCAACTCGATATTGAATACCTTGAAACGCAACCTGCATGCGGCCTCGCGATCCTCAATCCGATACGCCAGTCGCAGCCGATAGCGGCCTACTTCCGCATGAATGCGCGGACTTTCCGTCGAGTCGGAACCTGTTGCGAGCAAAATTGACTGGGGGGCTGCCACCGGAGCGGTGGTTGGAGGTAAAAGTGCGACCGGAGCCTTCTGCCCTGCTTGCGCAATCACGAGAGTAGTATCCGGCAAACATTGTAATAGGAAGGTAAAACAGCTGCAAATGTAGTGCAAATAATCGGTAGGAACAATTCATGACTTAGTAACAAAAGAGCCCGCTCGTTAGGCCGGCTCTTAAGTCAATTTGCGTGATCTATCTCACCTACTTACACTCAACCTCCGGCGATCGAAGGTATTACCAATACCTCATCGCCTTCCTGAAAGTTATATTTGTCGTTGCCCAGAAACCGAATATCTTCTTCGTTGACATAGAAGTTTATAAACCGGCGAACCTGCCCATCTTCGCCGCGCAGATGTTGCCGTAGCGCAGGGAAACGGCCCTCAATATCGGTCACGAGTTCAGGAAGATTCGACGCCGTGCTCGAAATCTCGCGAACGTTGTTGGTGTGCTTTTGAAATGCATTCGGTAACAAAACTCTAACGGCCATTGCCTTCTCCCGCCAGGCTCAATCCCTGGTTTACTGCGGCACGTTCTTCCACGAAATTCTCGAAATCAGCCAGGCGCGGGCGAATCGCGGCACTCTGCTCGTACGCTCCACTCAAGCAATCAGTAGTTTTCAATCCGTTGCCGGTAATGCAGGTGACAGTCAGTTCATCGGGTTGAATCCGCCCATGCGCATACAAACGTGCAGTCACTGCCGTCGTCACCCCGCCTGCGGTCTCAGTAAAGATGCCCTCGCTTTCCGCAATTTCCTGAATCGCCGAGACAATCTCGACATCTGAAACATCTTCAGCCCAGCCGCCAGTTCCGCGAATTACCCGGGCCGCGTACATGCCGTCCGCTGGATTTCCAATCGCCAAGGACCGCGCAATGGTGTTGGGCCGTTGCGGCTCGATTACATCGGTACCGCCCTTCACCGCCTTCGCAATCGGCGAGCATCCTGTAGCCTGCGCGCCAAAGAACCGCACCGGCTTTTCGTCAACAAGGCCGAGCTGGATGAGTTCATTGAATGCCTTGCGAATCTTTGTAATCAGCGAACCGCCAGCCATCGGCACAACGACATTGTCCGGCAACCGCCAGCCAAGCTGCTCTGCGATCTCGAAGCCCACCGTCTTCGACCCCTCGGCGTAATAGGGCCGCAGATTCACGTTCACAAATCCCCAGTTGTACCGTTCGGCGATCTGCGAGCACAATCGGTTCACATGGTCGTAGTTGCCATCAACACGCACCAGCGTCGCCCCATACACCTGCGTGTTCAGAATTTTCGCCGGCTCCAGATCCGCCGGAACCAGGATGAACGTCTTCAGTCCCAGCCGCGCCGCATGAGCCGCAACGGCATTGGCCAGGTTTCCGGTCGACGAGCACCCGACCGTGTCGAAACCAAAATCCTGCGCATTCGCCAGCGCCACAGCCACCACGCGATCCTTAAAGCTCAGCGTAGGCATGCACACGGCATCGTTCTTGATGTAAAGATTCTTCGCGCCAAACTGCGCGCCCAGCCGCGGCGCTTTCACCAGCGGCGTCAACCCCGAGGGCGTCTGTGGAATATAGCTGTCGGCAACCGGGAGCAGGGCGCGATAACGCCACATGTCCAGCGGGCCCTGGGAAATTGTCTCGTGGGTGAAGCGGGTGCGGGCGTACTCGAAGTCGTAGGTCACTTCGAGCGGGGAAAAACACTCATCGCATATAGAAAGCGGCTGATGACCGTAGGTCTTGCCGCATTCCCGACATCGCAACCAATACGCAGTCGTCAAAGGTCCCTCGCTCTGTGCGAGTGACACAAGGAGCTCGAGCGAGTGACGTGCCCAAGAAAGAGTGAACGTGAATTGACTCGAAAACTGCCTGCGAAGCTGCTAAAGCAAAGGGTGCTAAAGCAACCCCCGAATCTCATGTTCCCCGTCTCCGGGCAAGAGTTGACACCATACTCCCGTTTTGCGTGGGCAGGTTGTCGTGGCGTCACAGGGCTCGTCCCTCAGCCACTCTGCATGAAACTCAGGCCTGCCCTCTAAAGGGCAAACTTGAATAGTTAGTTTGTACCACAGCCCGGGCGACGCCGCAAGTAACCACCCAGCGAACGGAACCCAAGCCCATGTGAACGGATGGAATTCGGGGTCGGGGGCTCGTCGTGCCCAACCTGCTGGATGCACTCGATCACTCAGTATTGGTCGATTACGGCATTGTTGGTGGCGATGCAAAGTCGCTGAGATTGAACGGACGCGTGGATTCCCCCGGCGGCTTGATGGTAAGGATGAGCGCGACTCCTGGTGGCGAACCCTGGAAATACGGCACGTGGATCATATGCCGGCCGACAGCGAGATTGACTTTCGCGGTTTTGGACTGGGCCGGGTGAAGTTCGTCGTTATCAATGAGTTGTTGGTTATCGATTTCGAGACGAGAACCGTCGTCAGACTCGAGATCGAACTTATATTCGCCGGGTTTGGTGATGTAGAACTCACCGTAGTAATCCACGCCGAACCACATCACCGAGTGCGATACACCGGGAATTCCTATCGCACCGGTAGTGTCCTGATCGACGACATTCAGCGCATTGGCGTATATCGATCCGATGGGATCGAGATTCCAAAAATCGGGAATCACGGCTGCTCCGTAAGAGATCTCGTAGACGTCGCCGCAGAATGAGTTCGGGAGCGGGGTGACGACGCCGAAGGCGCGGACGGTCCCCACTGGAGGCGGTTGGAACTTATCTTGACCGGCAAGTGAGACCGGACGCGACACATCCACGATGCCCAGGTTGCCGGTCTCATGCTCTCGGACAACCAGGCGCGCGAGGTGCGGCGTTTCTCCTGGGATCTCGAGCGTCTTGCTAAAACCGCGAGCCTCGGCATCCTGAACTTCGGACGGAGTGAGCTGGCGATCGGATGAAGTATGAAAGTACTGCGCAAGATTACCGGAGTCGTCGAAGGTGCACATGCCAAAGTCGAGGTGGACGCGCGTGTTGCTTCCGTTGAGACCGATTCCGGAGAGAGACTCGGGGCGCACAACGACTTCGTACCGCGTCGAGTTTCCCGCGACGATTGGGTTAGCAGTGATGGCCAGGGTGGGTGGAGTGAGCGTATGAAAACAAGCGGCGTCGGCAAGAGCAATGCTTTCGGCGGAGTCTTTGGTCTCTCTGGCAGGCGATCCGCTCGGGGTAGGACCCACGTAATACCGATGCCGGAAGGAAAGCGCAACCTGTGGACGCGTGCTTTTTATCAGTATCTGGTGAAATCCGGGCTCCGGCGAGGCCTGAATTGCGAGTTCGTAGTGAGGTGTCGCACTCAGCGCGCAGGTTGCGCCCGAACGGATGCTGAATCCGCTTTCACGTGCTCCGGCGCGGCTGGGATCGCTGTGCGGGTCGATGATTCGCATCGAAAGAATGTGTTTCGGTTCCTTATCTGCATGCTTGCCGGCATCGAAGACTTGGAATTCGTTCTCCGCAAGGTCGCTCACCGGTTTATGGTTCTTGTCTCGTGCGATCACGTCCAGCACCACCTCGCGGGTCGTGACGCGGAGGACCATTGGGGTCTCGGGTTGAGTGGAGGGTGGCGTCTCTTGCGCAGCCATCGCAAGACAGAGCGAAGGGACAAGGCAAGCCGCAACGAGAAGAAGGTGGTGGAGGCCATTCTTGCTGGTCATGCGCACAACTCTATCGCAGCAGGCGAGAAGCAGGGAAAGGATAATCGCAGGGTGCCCAGAGTTGGGCGAAGGCGAATGATATTGCCTCTGAGATCTGGAAGCGCCCCCTCAGTTCGTATAAATCCTCACATAATCCACCTGCATGTCCCCCGGAAAGACCGTCGTTGCATCCACGTTTCCCGGCCAGCTACCGCCGACAGCAAGGTTCAGGATGATGAACTGCGGTCCCTGATCGAACGGCCATATTCCCGGAAAATTCGACGGCGTAAATGTAGCGTATACCTTGCTTGGATCATCAACGTAATACTCCACCTGCCCCTTGCTCCAAATCATGCCGTAGGTGTGCCATGCCGCTGCCGAGAATCCAGTCGGATGATATTGCTGCGTGCCGTTAGCTTCGCTCGCGCTCGTTCCGCCGTGTACCGATCCCGCAATCCAGTCGTAGCCCTCGGGTGTTCCGCCCGAAGCCGGAGGAGGATTGTTCCCGTCGATATGCTCCATCACGTCAAGCTCGCCGCAACCCGGCCAGCTTAGCGTGATGATGTTGTTTCCCAGCAACCAGAACGCCGGCCACATGCCCTGGCTCTCGGGCAACATCATCCGCGCCTCGATCCGCCCATACATAAAGCTGAATTGCCCCTCCGTCTTCAACCGGGCGGAGGTGTAAGTAGTGCCTGAGGGATTGCGCGCCGTGATGTGCAGGTTTCCCGTCGAATCGAGATAAGCGTTCGGACTATTCGGATCGCACGGTGTAGTCGACGAACCCGCCGCGCAATAGGTCTCCTGCTCGTTGTTTCCGCAACACTGGTACCCAGTGTCATAGGCCCAGATCTTCGCGTCCGGCAGCGCATTGCTAGTTCCGGAATTTGAGAATTCGTCGCTCCATACCAGCGTGCCCGAGGCAATGTTCGCGCTAAATGCCTGGCTCGTGACATTGCTGTTGAGGTAGCCCGGAGGCTCTGCTGCTATGGCTTTTAGCGTCAAATTCGCGGCGACAAGAAACGGCGCCTGATAGACCTGCGACGTATTGGTTGGGCTCGTGCCATCAAGGGTGTAGTAAATGGCCGCCCCGGAAGTCGTTGTGGCCAGACTCACGATCACCGCGCCATTCTGCGCATTTGTCGTACTGACCGTCGGGGCCGCCGCCTGCATTGCGGGTGCAGTAGTTGTTCCCGTGCTTCCGCTGCTGCCACTGCCGGATCCACAAATCAACACACTCGCCAAGACCAACGCCGTGACCATATCAACCCTCATCCGCACGTGAATTCTCCCCTCTGACGGCCGAACGACGGGCATCTCCACCGCCCATCATCAAAGCACTCGGCGTCAGATAGGGTCAATCAGGGCGACCATGTCTCGATGTGACTTCGGGCACATTCGTTCAGAACAACTCGGCCTTGACACCGGTCCATTACCGCCTTGGAATTACTCGCTTGCCTTGAAAATCATAGCGCTTGAAAAGGCGCGCCGATAGTGTCGAGAGTCCGTCAAGACCCATTCGTCGAATCATCACCGTCCGGAATCGTAATTGAGATTTGGCGAGAGCCAACGTTCCACCTCAGCCACGCTCATCCCCTTGCGCTCCGCGTAGTCGGCAACTTGCTCGCGATCAATTTTGCCCAGCGAGAAATAACGCGCCTCGGGATGCGCAAAATAGAGCCCGCTCACGCTCGATCCCGGCCACATCGCAAACGACTCTGTGATCCGGATGCCAGTCTTCGCTTCAACATCGAGCAACCGCCAGATCGTTTCCTTCTCGGTGTGATCGGGACACGCCGGATACCCCGGCGCGGGCCGGATACCGCGATATTTTTCCCGAATCAGTTCCGCGGGGGTCAAGCCTTCTCCACGGCCGTAGCCCCACTCATCGCGCACGCGCTTGTGCAAGCACTCTGCAAAAGCCTCCGCCAGGCGGTCCGCAAGCGCCTCCGCCATGATGGCGTTGTAGTCGTCGTTTTCAGCGCGGTAGCGATCCGTAAGCGCCTTGAGCCCGATGCCTGTGGTGACCGCAAATGCTCCAATGTGATCCTGCAGCCCGGTCGCTTTGGGTGCGATAAAATCTGCCAGGGACCGGCATGGCTCGCTGCCCTCCTTGTTCGCCTGCTGGCGCAGGAAGTGGAAGCGATCAAGCACCTTCTTCCGCGCGCCGTCGGTGTAGAGTTCAACATCGTCGCACAACGCAGAAGCCGGAAATAATCCATAGACCCCGCGCGCTGTCAGCAGTTTCTTTTCGATGATCGTGTCGAGAAGCACATTGGCCTCTGCGAAGAGTTGTCGCGCCTGCTCTCCCTGCTTCTCGTCATCTAGAATGCGCGGGTAGACCCCTTTCAGTTCCCAAGTGTGGAAGAACGGGGTCCAGTCGATATACTCTCGCAGCGTCGCCAGCGGAAAGCCATCGAGCACTCGCACTCCTGTAAATTCAGGAACCGGAATATCTTCGGCTCGCCACTCGATCGGCGTATGCCGTGCGCGGGCGGCCTCAAGCGTGATGGTCTTCTGCTTTGGGGCACTGTGTGCCTTGCGAACCGCTTCGTACTCCGCGCGATGCTGCGCCACGAATTCCGTCTTCCCGTCGTCGCTGAGCAGGCTGGTGGTTGCAGGCACCGCACGGCTGGCATCCACAATGTGGACGACCGGCTCACTGTAATGCGGCGCAATCTTCACTGCGGTATGAGCGCGGCTGGTGGTGGCGCCCCCAATCAACAGGGGCTGCTTGAATCCCTGCCGCTCCATCTCCCGAGCCACGTGCACCATCTCATCGAGCGATGGGGTAATCAATCCGCTCAATCCGATGATGTCCGCGTTGACTTCCGTCGCGCGTTGCAGAATCTTCTCTGCAGGAACCATCACGCCAAGATCGATCACTTCAAAGTTGTTGCAGGCCAGTACCACACCCACAATGTTCTTGCCGATGTCGTGCACATCGCCCTTCACCGTGGCCAGCACGATTTTTCCCTGCGCTTTGACCACGTGGCCCGCAGCCTCCATGGCTGCCTTTTCGGCTTCCATGAATGGAAAAAGGTACGCAACCGCCTTCTTCATCACGCGTGCCGACTTCACAACCTGCGGCAGAAACATCTTGCCTGCACCGAACAGATCGCCTACTACGCTCATCCCCGCCATCAGCGGGCCTTCGATCACCAGGAGTGGCCGGCTAAGCTTCGCGAGCGCCTCCTCGGTATCGATTTCGATATAGCTGTCGATTCCCTTCACCAGCGCGTGCGTAAGGCGCGCTTCGACGGTACCGGTGCGCCACTCCTCGGTTTTCTTTTCCGTCACTGCCGCGCCTTCACCCTTAAGCGTCTCGCTGTATTCCACCAGGCGTTCCGTAGCGTCAGGTCTGCGGTTCAGCAGCACATCCTCGACAAGTTCCTTCAGCTTCGGCTCGATCTCTTCATACACTTCGAGCATCCCGGCATTAACGATGCCCATATCGAGCCCCGCCGCGATGGCGTGATATAGAAACGCCGAGTGCATCGCCTCGCGCACGCGATTATTACCGCGAAAACTGAACGAGATATTCGAAACACCGCCGCTCACTTTCGCATGGGGCAGGTTCGCCTTGATCCATCGAGTCGCATTGATAAAGTCGACCGCGTAGTTGTTGTGCTCCTCCATTCCCGTTGCCACGGTAAGGATGTTTGGATCAAAGATGATGTCCTCGGAGGGAAAGCCAACCTTGTCGACAAGAATCCCGTATGCCCGTTCGCACACTCGGATCTTGTCTTCGTAACCCGCCGCCTGCCCCTGCTCGTCGAAGGCCATTACCACCGCTGCAGCACCGTACTTCGACACGGTGGCCGCATGCTCGCAAAACTTTTCTTCGCCTTCCTTCAGCGAAATCGAATTCACGATGCCCTTGCCCTGCAGACACTTCAACCCCGCTTGAAGCACGGCCCAGTTCGATGAATCGATCATAAACGGGACCTTGGCGACCTCCGGTTCGCTCCCCAGCAGTTGTAGAAAGCGCGTCATGGCCGCGACGCCGTCGATCATGCCCTCATCCATGCAGATATCGAGAACATTGGCGCCGTTCTCGACTTGCTGTCGCGCCACGCTGACGGCTTCCTCATATTTGCCGTCCTTCACAAGCCGCGCGAACTTCGGCGAACCCGCCACATTGGTCCGCTCGCCAATCATGATGAAGACCCCGGCTTGCTGCGTGAATGGCTGAGAGCCGGAAAGGCGCAGTGGCTTCATCGGCCGACCTCGCCCACACCTGCTGCTACTCCGTCGCCTGCGCCCGAATCCGCGTCCTGTCTCTGGTCCATCTTGCGCGGCGGCAGACCTTCCAGAGCCTTTGCAATCGCAGCAATGTGCTCCGGAGTATTGCCGCAGCATCCGCCGGCAATATTGATCAGTCCCGCCTTGGCAAAGTCGCTCAGATAGCGCGCCATATCTTCCGGCCCCAGGTCAAACCCTGTCGCCGACAATGGATTCGGTAATCCCGCATTCGGATAGCAGGAGATCGCTACGTTCGCCTTCTCTGACAACTCCGACAAAAATGGATACATCAAGTCAGGACCAAGCGAACAATTCAATCCGACCGACAGCGGCTTTACATGCTCCACCGCATTCCAGAAAGCCTCGGTGGTCTGCGCCGAAATCAGCGTCTCCCCGCCGAGTCCCACCGCAGCCGATATCATTACCGGCAAGTCTTTCCCATCCTCATCAAACACTTCGCGAATCGCAACCAGCGCCGCCTTCGCATTCAGCGAATCGAAGATCGTCTCCACCAGTAGAAAGTCAACCCCGCCTGCAATCAGTGCGCGCACCTGTTCCGCGTAGGCAGTCTTCACCTGGTCGAAGGTCACCGACCGGAACCCCGGATCGTTCGCATCCGGCGAATTGGAAAGCGAAACGGTCAGCGGCCCAATCGATCCGGCGACGAATCGCGGCTTTCCGGTCTGTTTCGCAACGCGATCTGCCCACTCCCGGCAAATCTTCGCCGAGACTTCATTGATCTCCCACGCCAGGCTCTTCAGAAACGGGTCGTCTATGATCTTCTGATAGAATTCGGGATCCTTTCGACCTCCATGCTCACGGGGATCGTCGACAAAAAACTCACTCTGCGAAATGGTGGTCGCACCGAACGTATTGGTCTCAATGATGTCCGCCCCAGCCTCGAGAAACCGCCGATGAATATCGCCGATCATCTCCGGCTGCGTCAGGACAAACAGGTCGCCGTTATTCTTGAGGTCCTTTTTTGCTTCCTTGAAGCGCTCGCCGCGCATGTCCGCCTCGGTCATGCCGTAGGTGCGGATGGTCGTGCCCATTGCGCCATCAATAACGGCGATGCGCTGCTTCAAAATGCCCAGCAAGGGATGTTCAGGTGTCATCGTCATATCTCTTTGATGATTGTAAGAGGCTTACGGACCATCGCGTCGGTTCGAAGCCGTGAACAGGAATAATTTGGGATTAGATCGGGAGATTGCAGGCCTGAATTGTCGAACCTCAACTGACGCTCCACGAGCGATGCGGCGGAAATGTTGATTTCGAGCGAAACGCTTACTTTGCCGCCGCGATCGCATTTAGCGGCAGCAGCATATCTTCCTTGCGCATCACCAGGTTCGTGGCGTTCAAGCTGGCCAGCTCAAACCCATGGCCGTGCGTAATGGCATCCGTCGGGCAGGCTTCCACGCAATATCCGCAAAAAATGCAGCGGTTGTAGTCGATGTTGTAGACCTTGGCGTACCGCTCTGACGAAGAGATCCGGTGCTCCTCGGTATTCTCCGCAGCCTCGATAAGGATGCAGTTGGCTGGACAAGCCGCCGCGCAGAGAAAGCAGGCGACACACTTCTCAAGTCCATTCTCATCCCGTTGCAGCACATGCGCGCCACGGAAGCGCTGCTCAAATTTCGCGCCCCGCATCGGTCCCTTGCCGTCGGGATAGTTCTCAACCTGCGTTGGCTGCAGCATCTCCCCAAAGGTGATGCTCATTCCCTTGGCGATGGCCGCGATATTGCGCACAACCGACATAAAGCCAGTATACGATGGATGCCTGGAGGCGACCACCCATGCCCATAATGGGTAAGCACACTCTTCTCCTCTCTATATTGCTCGCGGCCCCCTTGGGCTACGCGCAATCAGATCCCCCCATCGGTCATCCCCAGCCGCCGGATACGTCCCTTACGCACATCCAGGCCGACCTGGGCCGGGATAGCACAATCATTCCCCTCAAGATCACTTATGGAAAAAAGTCGGCGGAGTGGACTGCCCCAAAACTCGCGCCGCTTCCCCACGAAACCTTACAGGCCACAGACGGGCACAGCCAGGAAACTTACTCAGGCGTTCCGCTGATGGCCCTGTTGGTCGAACTTGGAGTTCCGCAGAAGCTCAAAGGCAAGGACCTTCGCCTGTACCTGATTGCAGAGGGCCGCGATGGAAATAAGGTCGTGTATTCTCTCGGCGAAGTCTCACCCGATTTGCACGACGGCTCCGTGCTGCTTGCCGACAGTGTCGATGGAAAGCCTCTTTCCGACGATGGTCCCATTGAACTCATCTGTTCGGGAGAGCGACATCCCGTGCGCTGGGTCCGCGGAGTGACCTCTATCAGAGTCCAGGCCGCAGATTGACACGCTACTATTCGCCAGGGAATCGCGGACCTCGGCAGTAAGTCTCGATAGGGTGGACCGGCTCCATTTCTGGAACCAAGCCACTCATTCTGTTTATGCGGGGATTACTCCGGACGTTTCTCTTCAGGCTTGGGTTGGGGTGGCGCTTTGTGTTGAGCCGGCGCAGGAGCCGCATGTCCCTGCGGAGCCGGACGTTCCGCTGGCTCCTGATTCTGAGGATGTGCGACCGGCGCAGGCCGCTGTTCCTCGTGGTGCTGTGGTGGGGGAGCCTGCGGCACGGAGGAAGGAGTTGGCCGTTCCGATGCCGAACGCGGTTCCTCCGCAGGGTGCTGAGGCCGAGGCTCCTGCGCCCGCGCTGCAGGTCGCGCGTGTTGCTGCGGTGCCTGTCGCACCGGAGCAGGTTGCTGGTGCTCAGGCCGCTGAACAGGAGCCGGATGCTGCTGCTGAAGCGGAATAGCTGCCTGCTGCCTTGACGCGGGCTCGGGCTTTATCGCCCCCTGTGGCTCCGTTGCTGGCCGTCCTTGACGTCCCGGTTCATTCGCTCGTGGTTGAGATTGAGGCTGTACCGCCGGCTGTCGGGGGCGCGACGCATTTGGGGCAGGCACAGGCTGATTACGCATCGCCACGACCGCTGGGGGGTGAACGTCACGGTCGGCAGGTAACGGCTTGGACACAGCGGCAATCTGCGGGCGACCATTATTCACCTTTGCGAAGTTGCCCCGCTCTGCCTGCGCCGCCTGGACCTGCCGTACCTGAGCGGTCATTGGGGGCGCATGCTGCTCACGCAAAGCTGCAATCTCCGCCGGCCTTGGCCTCACCTGCACCCCGCCTGGACCGTTGTAGCTCGCGCGGTTTCCACTGACGTCGTTCGAAAGACGGTAATTGTACACATCATGAACCACGGCGGTGTTCACGTTGTTCACTGAGCGGTTGTAGTTGAATCGATCCTCTCGCCAATAGCCGCCCCGGTAGCCGTAACCCGTGTAGCCATATCCGTAGTTGACGCCGCCATAGTAGCCGATGTGCCGCCCCCAGTAGCCGAGGTGCCATCCGTAGCGCCCTTGAGAGTAGCCCCAGTACCCCGGCGTCCAAAGAGCGCCCTGGTATGGTGCAGAGACCCATGCACCCGGGACCCAGTAATAGCCTTCCGACGCGTAGTTCCAGTACCCCGGTGTCCAGATGTAGTTATCTCCGGGGCAAGGTGGCTGGTTGTACTCCGGAAGCGGCGGAGGCGCCTGCGGGGCATAGTCTACCGGCTGATCATAGTTGTCATAGTTAGCGTCTTGTCTTTGCGGATATTGATCTTGAGCGTACTGATCCGCGTTCGAAGGTGGAACCGTATCGTAGTTTCCGCTCTGCGCTGATGCATTCGAAATCGGCGCAACATTAGCCGCTGCTGGATCCTGCGAAGGATTCTGATCTTGCGCCTCATTCTGCGCATTCTCCGGACTTTGGCTGCTTTTGCAACCGACCAAGCCCAAAGTGAGCGCGACAGAGAGCCCTGCCAGCCATAAATATCGGGGGAAATTATTCATTTCTATACCTCTATGCCTTATTGGATGCTTCCGCAGAGGCAGGATTTGTATTCCGGAACAAATGGCTTAGCCGAAGGCCTCGCCTCGATACCGAGTGTCTGTAATGAAACCTAGCGAGGAGCCCGCGGGGGCCTTGACTGCCCCTGGTTATTGGCGGGCGGCGTAGTTACCGGCCTGCGCTCATGGTGCGGCTTCTGGCTCGTCTGGCAGACGGAGGAATCCTGCCCCCGGCTAAGCCCCGGCACCGCATCCTCTGCCCGGCACAACCGGTCTTTCATCGTAGCTGCGTCCCGTCCGGAAAGCAGCTGCGTCCGCTCGCCGTCGCTCAGCGGATCAATGTCGTAGCGATAAACAGTCTCCTCGGCAGGCTTTTCCTTGCCATAGTCCAGGTGGTTGCAGGTGCCCAGAGTTTCCCGGCCGTTGCCATCTGCCATCACCGCGAACACCTGCGTCTGCGTTACACCGAGGGCGGGATTTGACGCCCACACTGGCGCGGCCTCGCCACCCTGCATCCATCTCGCCGCAAATGTATGCTGCCGCAGGTCATAGTGGAAGGCCGTGAAGTACGTCGTGGCCTGGCAATCGTTGCAGTCATCGTAAAGAGCACTCAACTCCCCGCCCTGACCCACATTCAGCAGCAGCCAATCCATGAGCCGCAGATTCGCTCCATCCACGAGGTGCGTCAGCTTTCTGTCGCTTAGCGAGATGCTCCAGATAGAGAATGTGTCGCGGTCAGGGGCCGCCTGCGGATTGGCACGAATCGTCGCGATCACGAGCGCGGCGTCATACTCCACACCAATCTCGCGAATTGCCGTCCACTTCTCGTTATCTAGCGCACGCGTAACCCACACCACCACGTCCTGGTCAGCCGGCGAATGAAAATCGATCCAGCGAAATGTGTCAGGAGCCTGCGCAGTACAGGAGGAAGTCACTGTCGCCATCGTCGAGGCAATGAAGCCTGCAATAGCCCAACGGGGAATACCACGCATGTATGCAGGCTATCAAAAACGACTGCAGCGTTCGTTACAGCCCCAGCTTTGCCCAGATCGCATCCACCTTCGCCTTCGTCGCCTGGTCCATCTCGATCATCGCCGGCCACGGCCGCTCAAATCCCTCGGCCTTCCACTTCCGCGTCGCATCAATCCCCATCTTCGATCCGTAATTCGGCATCCTCGACGAGTGATCCAGCGAGTCCACTGGCCCCAGGGTGAACTGAATATCCCGCTCCGGGTCGATGTTGTTTGTCACGCGCAGCACCACTTCGGCAATGTCCTGCACGTCGCAGTCCTCATCCACCACCACAATACACTTGGTAAACATAGCCTGTCCCAGCGACCAGACCGCGTTCATCACCTTGCGCGCGTGCCCCGGATAGCTCTTCTTGATCGATACGAGCATCAGGTTATGGAACACACCTTCAACCGGCAGATTGATGTCCACGATCTCCGGGATCGTCACCTTCATCGCCGGCAGAAAAATCCGCTCCACGGCCTTGCCCATCCACGCATCTTCCATAGGCGGTTTGCCCACAATCGTTGCCGCATAAATCGGATTCTTGCGATGCGTAATGCATGTCAGGTGAAACACCGGATAGTCATCTGTCATCGTGTAGAAGCCCGTGTGATCGCCAAACGGCCCCTCGCTGCGCAGCTCGCCCAATTCGACGTAGCCCTCAAGCACAATCTCCGCGCTGGCCGGCACTTCGAGATCCACCGTCTCGCACTTCACAATTTCCACCGGCTTGCCGCGCAGGAAGCCGGCAATCATGAACTCCTCAACTTCGGGAGGCGCAGGAACGATCGCCGCAAACGTCGTCGCCGGTTCGGTCCCGATCGCAACCGCGACTTCGAGGCGCGATCCCTTCAAATTCTCCATCACCACTTGCGGAATCCCGCCAATCGGCCCATCTGGAATTGTTACCGCCCCGCCCGCCGACTCCGCCATCGCCGCAACTCGCGCAGAAGCTGACCCAGCTGATTCGCCGGCCCAGGCCGCTCCTGCCCGAAGCGCTTCCCGATAGTGCTCCGCCGCCACCTTCTGCCGCTGCCAGTGCATTCCCGTCGTCTGCCCGTCATACACCTGCATGCGATACATCCCGATGTTGCGTTTCCCTGTCCGCGGATCCTTCGTGTGCACGCACGGCAGCGTGATGAACCGACCCCCGTCATGCGGCCAGCACTTCAAAATCGGAAACGCATTCAGATCGAATCCATCGCGCAGAATCACTTCCTTGCACGGCGCATCCTTTGCCAGCATCGTTTTCGGAAACGCACTCGTCAACGCGCCCAGTTGCGGCAACATCTTCAGCTTGTCAAAAAGCCCCGTCGGCGCCTTCACATTCATCAGGCCCTTGATGCGCTCGGCGATCTCATCCAGCCGCTCCACGCCCAAAGCCATCGCCATACGCCGTTCGCTTCCGAACTGGTTGATCAAGACGGCGTGCCCCGGAAAGCCCTTCACATTCTCAAACAGCAGCGCCGGGCCCCCGGGTGCGTACTTTCCTTCCGTCGAGCCTATGGCTATCTTGATCCGTGACCCTTGACCCGTGACCTCTGTTTTCGACACCCGGTCAGTAATCTCCGTGATCTCAAGTTCCGGCGACACTTCTTCGCGAATCCGTTTCAGTTCGCCATTCTTCTCCAGTGTCCTGATCCAGTCGCGTAAATCGTCGTATGCCAACGCAGTTCTCCGAGCGGTTTTTGGGCCGATCACCCCAGTCTGATGGGCAGTACACTCAGGGGGGGTGGTTCATCCGCTTTCCCATCCATACTAAGGCTTTCGCCCAGTGACTTTCGTTTCGTCAAAACGTCGAGCCTAACCACGCTGCGCGAAATCCCGCATCTAAGGCGGAAGATAGCGATCACTCCAACGAGGAACACCCCATGCCTCCATCCCCACAGGTGAAGTGCCACCCCTACTTCAAACTGCGCCGTCTCACTCCGCACATCCAGATTGGCCCGCAAGCTCCCGCGCCCTGGAGCACCCCAAATCTCTGCGCCGCCTACAATTGGCCCACTGGCCTAGCGGGGGGCGGAGTCATCGCCATCGTCGAACTTGGCGGCGGCTGGGTCCAGTCCGACATCGATCAATACTTCAAGTCCATCAACCAGCCAGTCCCGCAGATCACGGATGTCTCCGTCGACGCCACAAAAAACAGCCCCAACCAGAGCACCGGTTCCAATAGCAATCCCGACTACGAAGTCGCCCTTGACATCGAAGTCTCGGCGGCTGCGTACTACGTCGCCACCGGAAAGGCCGCCACCATCCGCATGTACTGGTCGCAGGACATTGCCTCTGCGGTCCAGATGGCCGCCAACGACGGATGCGATGTCTGCTCCATCTCCTGGGGCGCCGATGAAGCAACCTGGGGCACCGAGGCCGCCGATGAAATGGAATCTGCTGCCTTCGATGCCACGCAACTCGGTATGGTCGTCTTCGGCGCATCCGGCGATAACGATTCCAGCGATGGCGGCACAACCCCCGCGAATGTCGATGCCCCATCCTCGTGCCCGCATGTCGTAGGCTGCGGAGGCACCTACAAAACCCCCACCGTCGAAACCGTCTGGAACGACAGCCCCGGCCAGACCAACGGCGAGGGAACCGGCGGCGGCTACTCCACCATCTTTCCCCTACAAAGTTGGCAAATCGGCGTGCCCGCCCCTCCCTCCAATTCGGCATACGGCAAAGGCCGCATGGTCCCCGACGTCTCCGGAGACGCCGACCCCAACACCGGCTACAACGTAGTCGTACACGGATCAACCACCGTGGTCGGAGGCACGAGCGCCGTTGCGCCGCTCTATGCCGGTTTATTTGCCGCCTTCGGCAAAAAGCTCGGCTTCGTCACTCCCTCTCTCTACCAGAACCAGTCCGACTTCAATGACATCACCACGGGCGGAAACGGCTTCTACAACGCGGCTCCCGGACCTGACCCATGCACAGGCACAGGCTCTCCCATCGGCAATAAGCTCGCAGCGCTATTCACCACCGGTGCAGCCGGCCACAACCCGAACGCGCAAATCAAAGATTAGCCAGGGCTTCCAGCAAGACTTCCGATTCGATTGTTTGCTACTTGACTCGGTCGAAATTCGGCGCAAAATAGTAAGTCGGAAGGAAGATCAAGCCATGGATTCCTTACTTCAACTCCATCTTCGGACCGACAACGCGAAGCCCGAGACAGAGGGCCTTCCAAAAACGGAAAACGAAGAGCCCAAAGCCGTCGTTACGAGCAAGAGACTGAATCGAATCATCACTCGCGCTGCGCACAAAGCGGCTACGGAATACGGCCGGAACTCCGGAATTTTTTCGAAGTGACCTATGGTCTAGCCGGTGCGTGGACCGACGAACCGGCCTGTTGTTTCACCGAGCAGATTCCTCGTCTCTGAGATATGGGAATTCTTCGTCCCGCTCCAACCAAAGTTCTTACCGGTCCGAAACGCAGGTCAGCCCCGAAAGCATCCGCCTCCGGGACTGACCTCGACCAAAGAGATAAGGAGAAGTAAACGCTGCTTGTCGGCGTTCCATTCAGCCTGTGATCCGGAACCTTTGTCGGATCCTCGCGCCAGCCCGCCGATGCAACATCGATGGAGTCTTGCCCGATTCGCTTCCCGCCAATCAAAGCCGGGAGGTTTGGTGAGCGAAGTATATCCAACCTCGTGAAAAAGGGAACCCTTACAAAAGTCACCTGAACCACCAGTGTCACCGCGCCGCTGGGCCGACGTGCTCCACCTGCACTACCTGGACCAGGGGGTTTACTGGCGGAATCGAATCCAGCGGGAACCCCAACCGTTTCCACTCGTCATACCCACCCCGCAGTGGCCTCACCCGCACGATTCCCAGTTTGTGCAGCGTCATCGCCGTCTTCGCCGCTGTCGCCTCGCTGGGACAGGTGCAAAACAACACCACGTCCCGATCGCGCGGAATCTCGATATGCCGCGCCGCCAAAGCATCCGGCGAAAAATGAAGTGCTCTCGGCAAGGTATACGGCTCTGCCAGCAACTCCAGCGGATGACGCAGGTCCACTATGTACACCTGTTCGCCGGCATCGAGTTGTGCCTTCAGTTCTTGCGGCTCCAGCCGCGAGGCAACCAGCTTTTTCAGCACCATGCGGCGCCGATAGACCCGAATGATAAAAAATCCCACTATGGCCAACAATAGAAGCGCTCCGGAGAAGCGTCCCACCAGGTTGAGCAGGCTGGGATCGCGCTTCAACGCGTCAGCAAAAAGCCTTCCACTGGTCAACAGCGCCAGCAACCACAACGTTGCGCCAATTCCGTCGAAGAACAAGAACCGTCCCAGGCCCATCCCGTTCTCGCCCGCCACCGGCGCAGCCAACGTTGCCAGACCCGGCACGAATTTCGCAAACATCAGCATCACCCCGCGCCGACGCCCAAAGGAATCCTGAGTTCGCCGCACACAAATGGTTGGCTCCATCGAAAGCTTGCAGAGAATCCGGAGCACATGATGCCCGTAGCGCCTCCCGATTAAAAACCACGTGGTGTCCGCAGTCATGCAGGCCAGGAACCCGGCTAGAAACGCCACAGCAAAGCTGAGCTGGTGTTGTGCCGAGAGGCCGCCCGCCGCCAACAGAACCGGTGTCGCCGGCAGCGGAATCCCAAACTGCTCCACCAGCACCCAGCCGAAGAGCAGAATGTAACCGTATGCGAGAAGAACGTGTGTAGGAAGTGACATGGCCGATTCCAGTTTCTGCCGAGGTCAGATCAGGATGGGGCCGCGAAGGAGAAGACCCGCTGATCTCACTGTATCGGATGATTCTGAACTGAATTCGTTTCAAATCCCGAAGACTCTAACGCGCGGGCACGGCTCAATATTTGAGCGCACCTCTATCCAGATCCCGATCAGGTGGGTTTTTGGACAGTGCAATCGCACTCTATCTAGCCTAATCGCTGTTGCATCCACCCTGACACGCGACTACTGAGCAGCCACATTCTTGGTGTCCCTGGGGCGATACCGTACATTTTGCAGGCACCGTCAAAACCCATACCAGGAAATCCTAGAGCCGTAGAATCGGCCATTTACCGCCTTCGCGTCGGACCTTGAAGATCCGGCCGCGGACGTCGAGGCGATATAGCCCGTCAGGCGGCGTCTGTCCGGCCGAATCGATCCTCAGCCAGGTCAAGACAGCATTCGCTGATGTTCCAGGGGTCAGCTTTGTCTCGAGCGCTACCGTGCACCTGCATTGGACCACATTACCGTCTCCGCGAAGAATGCCCGGAAACACATCGGTCTTGTGGGTGCCCTTTTTCATTTTGTACTTTCCATTCTAAGGAGACAGGGGCCACGAAGACAGGCACCTGAACCACAACCGTCACTCTCACGGAATGACCGCAGCCCCCCATTGCGCGTCACTGACCGGCTTTTCAATCCAGCTATTGTCCACATTTGGCCTTCCGACGGGCCTCGGAGAGGCGGCATGCCGACCGTCCAGATGGGGGCGGGCGCAATTGCGAAATCTACCTGGTGCCCTCTGACGGTATTCCGCTCGTGAAGATCAAGCAATCAGTGAGAACACGCCCGCCAGGTCATTCAGGGGAACAATGTCAATCAAGCCATTTCTCAATCTCTTTAGGAACCGTCAGCTGTCGGCGTTCACAGGCGGCAGCGCGTTGCTAAAGCCCTTTTATCGGGTGTTTACGCCGCTGCTGCGAAAGAGTGCGGCCTACTCGATCGATTGGCAGACGCGCCGCGGGGATTTGACCAACTTGCCGAGATCTATTGCAAGAACGAAAAGGCTCGTGAAGCTCTTGAACCTTGGTTGCATTTGGGCATACGACTCGGTTATCTCGGTTTAGACCCAAAAGGCTATGCGCTTAAGGGGCTGGCGAAGAAACTGGCAAAGCCGCAGAACGATGCGATGCTGGCTTTGCTTCAGGAAGTTGCGGGACTTCACTACAAACTGATCTCACAAACTCCAGAGAAGCTTCGCAAAGGGGAACTTTGGACCCTGGAGGATCAAGACGGAGGGATCATCGCAAGGTCCTCTCGGATCTTTGAAGCATTTCAGGTAGAGGCCATCGATCGATTCTTCCCGTCCTCCAGAGCTACCAGCCTCCTCGAGATTGGCTGTGGGGGTGACGTCTAAATTTGCTCACAGTTTCGCGGCAACAGAAAAGCCGCCCGAAGGCGGCCTTTGCCGTAGAGGTCGCTGGCGACTACCGTATGCTCGTTGTGCTTGTCACTTGCAGTGCAGCGTGAGCCTGCGTGCCCTTCTCGGCGAAATAGTTACGATCCCAAAGGTTCTTATAGAACTCGCCCGTCAACTCGGCAGCGCGCGGACCGAACGTCGGCCGTCCACCCTCAAGGAAAAATACCGTCACCAGGCTGCCCTGCGGCGTTTCAGAGTACGACACAAACCACCCAAACCGCGTGCCTTTATCGGAGCAAGTGCCGGTCTTGCCGAAAACTGGCAATTCCTGGAAGTTGGCGCGCAGGCGACGTGCGGTCCCGTACTGAACAGCTCCGGCCATGCCGTCCTGCATATCTGGCACGTAGCGAGCGATATCCAAGGTCCGCTTCACCTTTGGGCTGAACGCCATTACCTCTTCGGGCGAAGTGGGGTGCTGAAGGTAGTAAAGAGTTCCGCCGTTGGCCATGGCCGCGACAAATGCGCCAAGTTGCAGCGGAGTCATTGAAACGCCTTGTCCAAAGCTGCACATGCGGCCCACGCCGCCTTCCGATGCCGGCAACACCTGGGCCGGGTACTCGCCCAGCTGCTCGCCCTGGATATGGTACCCGGCCAGCTCGCCCAGTCCGAACTGCGTGGCATAATGGTGCACACGTTCAAATCCGAGTTCGCGACCGAGTTCTTCGAAATAGAGGTTGTTGCTCTTGGCGATGGCATCCGTCATGTTCATGCGAAAACCCGCCAGTTGTACTGGCGTGTCGCGTGTAACCAGCCCTTCGCTCAGCGCAGCGAGGGCAACCGAAAGCTTGATGGTGGAGCACGGCTCCGCGCCAGGTGAAAGTGCGAGCTTCTGATTGACCATTGCCAGGATCCGGCCGTTGGAGGGATCGATCACGACTGCTGTGCCGTTCATGTCCCCTAGCGCATCAATCGCGGCCTGGCGCACAACCGGATCTTCGCCAGTCGTGATATCGCCCGCAAAGATGTCGCCCTTGGCAAAGGAACTGGCGGTGAAGCGCTCGCCATAGTAATGGTGATGGCGGCTGGTAAGCACGGCGTGATGAAATGAGGCACTCGATGCAGCGGTGGCATGCACACGATGGGAACTGGCGATGGAATGCGGAGTAGTATGCCTGACGGCCAGATGCTTGCTTGTGGTCTTCGCGTGATGAACGGTGTGCTGCACGTCGAGCGCAACAGCGCGACCAGCGCTGATGCTCGTCCCGATAACCGCTAGCCCCAAGGCAAGTACGCCAGAAAATCTCATCCGAGAACAAATCCCCTCAAAAATGGATTGCGAATCATGCCACATTTTCAGCAGCGCGTTTCTTCTTTGTTCAGATCGTTTATCCCACACGCTCCAGCCGCAGTATGTGAGCAAAGTCACCCATTGGCTCGAATGTTGAATGCCCACAATTGGCCGGGGATAGACAACACTACAGCAATTGAACTGCTATTCGGGATCTTGATTTTCGAGAACTACATTGAACTATACCGCGCTCTGGATTCAAAGCAAGTCCTCGTTTTGGAGCCCTTCTATCAGAACTTCATCCGACGCATGAACGTAGGTACATCCAGATCCCTCTCTTCGTCACCCGGAGATGCAGTCAAAGGACTTACGTCTGTCTGGGCGACGGGCTCCTCAATAATCGCCGGTGTCCGCGCGCTGTTACCAAAGTCAGAAGCGTAATCGCGCGGAAGCGGCGTGAAGGTGGGCTCATCGGCTATCTCGACGCGGTTGGGGCGCGCTGCTGCCGCCACAAATTCCGGCTCGCCACCGACTTCATCCCTGGATTCCTCGTCCTCTTCCTCGCTCATGAACCGTGGCGGCGCCGGAACCACCGGAGGTACTGGAGCCTTCTCGCGCATCCACGAATCCGCTGCGATCACGGGAACCGAAACAACAGCCATCTCTTCCACGTTCAGCATGCGCGCTCGCCGCTCCGGCATCTGGTCGCGGAAGCCGGTGGCGATGACAGTGATCTTCACCTCGTCGCCCATCCGTTCGTCCAGAACGGCGCCAAAGATGATATTGGCATCTTCATGTGCGGAACTCTGGATCAGCGAAGAGGCCTCGTTTACTTCGGAGAGCTTGAGGTTGCTGGACCCGGTGATGTTGATCAGGATGCCGCGTGCTCCGTCGATCGCACCTGCGTCAAGCAGCGGTGACGCCATGGCAGCTTGTGCCGCTTCCTTTGCACGATTATCGCCGGAGCGAATCGCCGTCCCCATAACGGCGTGGCCCATGCCGGCCATCGTCGTCTTTACGTCGGCAAAGTCGCGATTGATGATGCCCGGGATAGTGATGATGTCGGAGATGCCCTGCACGCCCTGGCGAAGAACGTCGTCGGCAATTCGGAAACTCTCAAAGAAGCCGGCATCCTTGGCAACAGCCAGCAGTTTCTCGTTGGGGATCACGATCATCGTGTCCACGCTCTCGAGCAGCTCTTTGAGTCCGCGCTCAGCCTGCTGCAGGCGGCGTTTGCCCTCGAATGCGAACGGCCGCGTAATAACAGCAACGGTCAAGATTCCCATTTCACTCGCCAGCGAAGCTATCACCGGAGCCGCACCCGTTCCGGTGCCTCCGCCAAGCCCGGCGGTCACAAACACCATGTCCGCGCCTTCGAGCGCTTCGATGATCTTCTCGGAGTCTTCCAGCGCCGCCCGACGGCCCACGTCAGGATTTGCCCCCGCACCCAACCCCGCCGTCAGCCGCACACCGAGTTGCAGCTTGATCGGAGCCAGGGACAGTTTCAGCGCCTGTACGTCGGTGTTCGCGGCAATGAACTCAACGCCTTCGAGGCCCGCCTGGATCATGCGATTGACAGCGTTACCGCCTCCGCCGCCCACACCAATTACCTTGATCCGCGCCCCCCGCTGTTCTTCGTCGTGAAACTGAATGCGTATTTCCGCGGCTTCAATCTTCTGCTGATCCATAGCGGCTGGCGCCTCCCCATTCGTCATTGACATGATCCTTGCCTTAAAAACTCGCTGCGAAGATGGCGCGCAGTTTGGCGCGCAGGCTGTTGTTTTCTGCCGCACGGGTTACACGGGTGCGATGTGCATACAGTAGCATTCCGATGGCAGTGGAAAAGCTGGGATGAACTAGTTCGCCTGGCATATTCGAGAGCCGCACCGGCATACCTGTCCTTGCCGGAACGCGAAGCTGGCTCTCGGTTACGTCCAGCATGCCCGGCAGCATTGCGCCGCCGCCGGTGAGCACGCATCCGGCACCAAGCGCTTCAAGCACGCCGCCCTGGCGAAGACTCTCTTTTACAAAGTATAAAAGTTCACGTGCGCGCGGTTCCAGAATCTCGGCCAATGTGCGCAATACGAGGCGCTGTGGCTCCGGGTTGTTGATTTCGATCTCCGCCTCAAGCGGAACGGCGGTGACGACTGCGTGTCCGTACTGACGCTTCAACTCCTCGGCCTGCGCGACCGGCATCTGCAAACCGACGGCAAGGTCGTTGGTGAAGTGATTGCCGCCGACGGGCACCGATGACGTGTGAGCCACCGCGCCCTCGAAGAAGACAACCAAGTCGCTGGAGTGCGCGCCGATGTCAAGAAGACATACGCCCAGCTCGCGTTCATCTGCCGAGAGCGTTGACTCTGCTGCCGCGATTGACTCAAGCACCGCCTCGGAAACTTCAAGACCCGCGCGATTGGCGCAGGTCACCGTGCTCTGCAATGCGCTGCCCGAACAGGTCGCGATGTGCAGATCCACTTCAAGACGAGCACCGACCATGCCTACCGGATCGAAGATGCCGGGCTGGTCATCGAGAATGAACTGACGCGGGAGCAGGTGCAGAATTTCGCGATCCGGCGGTCTTTCCACTGCGCGAGCACGCTCGACTGCAGCCCGTACGTCTTCCCGCGTGATCTCACGCATGCGGCTGCCCAGATCAAGTCCGCCATTGGTATTGAGCCCGCGAATGTGCGGACCGCCAACCCCTACTACGCACTGGTCGATGTTGGCGCGCGCTGTCCACTCCGCCTGTTCGTTTGCCTGCTTCACGACCTTCGCTGCCGGGCCGAGTTCGGAGATGAGGCCTTTGCGCATACCTGTCGATTCAACCAAGCCATGTCCACGATAGCGAAGCGCGCCCTCATTGATGTCGGCGGCCAGCACCCGCGTCCACGAACTTCCCATGTCGAGCACCACGATCAGGTTGTCTTGTTTCTCGATCATCGCTCTCTCACTGGCCTGTGGTTGAGGTAGGAGGGTGTGGCCTGGGCGCCGTCTTCTTCACGACGTGCTTCGTGTCAGGATGTTTTTTCTTTGCGGACTTGATGGTATTGGTTTTCGTCTTCGCTGTTGGTTTGGTCTGGCTGTGCGCCTTTACAACTTTGGCAGTCTCGGCATGCTTTGGCTCCGCAGGCTTCGGAGGGTCGATCTTAGCTTCCGGCTTTCCCGCTTCAGGCTTCGGTTGCAACGAGGAGTCAATCGCCTCACTGGGCATTACCTTGGCTGATGGAGCATTCGCGCCGGTCATTTGCAGCACGACCTGCTGCTCGTAGCGCAGATCCACCTCGGCGAGCTTGGGATACTGTTGACGCCACTCCGCGATGTGCGCCTTGTATCGCTGGTAGTGCTCCATGAAGTGGTCTGAGCCGAAGTGCGCCAGGATATCAGTTCCCTGCTCCGGCATCAGCACCCGCGCATCTTCTGGATCCGACATATCGATTTCGGAGATTTGGTCAGAAAGGTGCTGACCGCCGGCGTCAAGTTCGCCGACGAGGCGTTGATATGTCTCCATGCGAGCGCGGCGTGAGGCGATCGGGTCGCGGCCGTCTATTCCAGTGACTACCGGAAAGGAATAGTGATGCTGTGCCATCATGGCCGGAGGCTCGGTGAGCAAAACACCATTGGCATCGACTAGACCAACCTTCGCTCCCTGGCGAAGGAAGGCTATCGGCTTGCGCTCCACCACGGAGATTCGAATCTGATCTGGCAACAGGCGCATGACGGTCGCGTGCTCGATCCAAGGAATCTGCTCAAGCTGCTTGCGCCGCTCGGCGACAGGCACAAAGAAACTGTTGCGGCCAATATCTTCACCGAAGACGGGCAGCATCTCTGCGCGGCTGACTTGCCCCAGGCCTGTGGCTTGAATATTGCTGGTGCCCGCGATACGGAAGCGTGGGTCGTGATCGAGAAGATTCTTTATTGCATAAGCAGAGAAACCGATGATCGAAAAGACGGCTACGACCCCGACTCCAAGAACGACGCGGCCAAATGTACTCGATGGACGCCACCACGGTCGAACCGATTCTTCGCCAAATTTGCGTGGCTTGACGCGACTGCGAGGAGCATCGTCCTGATCGTCCATACCGATCGGCATGCCGGGCAGGTTGCGGCCCGAGATTGGCGCGCTCGGCTGCGCGCGCCGGAAGCGCGGTTCCGCGGGAACATCTTCCTCCCACACAAGGGACCGGGTTTTGTTATCACGTTGTGCCACGCTTGAGCCGTAGGTCGGGAGAGTCGCCAGGCTCAACTATAGCCCGCGCCAGAGTTGCTTTTTTCCGCATACTCGGGAAGGGGAACCCGTACCGTAACGGGCTCGCAGCGCCTCATAGAATAAGCTACCGAAATGAGGCGTTTGCGACTGCTGGGTCTCGGCATTTTGCTTGCGGCGAGTGGACTTCACGCGCTGTCGCAGTCTCACCAGTATCGGTATATTCGCGCTGGAGAACCGGCCGATATCAAGGTCCAGTCGCGGTCAGGGTACGCACTGATGGGCGGCGGCACTGATCTCGACGAGGCATTCGAGTTTCTGTGCGATCGTGCAGGCGGCGGAGATTTTCTGGTGCTGCGCGCCACTGGAGACGATGAATACAACTCCTACCTGCGCGGTCTTTGCCATCTCAATTCGGTAGCGACACTCATCATCCCCAATCGCTTCGCTGCGGCCGATCCATTTGTCGGCGACGCGATCAAGCATGCAAGCGCGATCTTCATCGCCGGCGGCGACCAGGCCAACTACATCAATTTCTGGATGAACACGCCGGTGCAAACTGCGTTGAACGATGCGATTCGGCGCGGAGTGCCAATCGGTGGCACCAGCGCCGGGCTGGCTGTGATGGGCGAGTACATCTATACGGCACAAGGCGATAAACCCGACGATCCGAACCTTGACGGCAAGACCGCATTGGTAGATCCCTATAGCACTCGAATCCATCTTGCACAGGATTTCCTTTCCATCCCCATCTTGAAGAACATCATTACCGACACTCATTTTGCACGCCGCGATCGCATGGGAAGGCTACTTGTGTTCCTGGCGCGATTCAACGAGCCGGAAGGAAAACGAATCTCTCCCGCGGGTCCTTATATTCGAGGCATCGGCGTTGAAGAACGCGCAGCGGTGCTGCTTGAGCCGGATGGCAGAGCGCATGTAATCGGGTTCGGTGCGGCGTATTTCATTGATGCTGACCATGCATTTGGAGTGCTGCAGAAAGGCAAGCCGCTCACCTATGGGCCTTTCACTGTGCAGAAGGTCGCCCCCGGTTCGGACTTCTATATCAAGTCGTGGGCGGGAGACGGCATCACCTACAAGCTTTCAATCGAAACGGGCAAGATTCGCTCGACGCAAACGGCAAACGAAATCTACTGACGCCAGTAGGCCCTCCCGAGAAAAGCGTTCCAGGAAATTTCGCTCCTTAAGACCAGTGCAGCGTCTCAACGGAATCTGCTGGAAGATCAACGTCCAATGTCTGCGATCCCATCAGCAGTTGCACCGGCTTTTCCGCGCCTTTGTTTGCAAGCACAACGACGCAACTGCTATCAGGGTTGCAAAAGCCTGTGTGGGATACGCCCGCGTCACTGAGACTGCCTAGCGCATTGGTGGTGAATACTTTTGCTCCGCGTTTAATGTGCTTTGAATAGTGCGCGAATGCCCAGTATTGACCGCTGGCTGTGATTTTGCGCGTCGCGTTGTCGATGGTGATGACGCCGCCGCAGGAGAATGGTCCTATGTCGGGACGTCCCTTCTCGTCGAGCGCAACATTCCATGCAGTGATGGACCTTGCCCAGTTGTTGAGGATGCCATTGTATTGATCGGCCCATTTTGTGTAATCGGTCTGGTAGTCGGGTTGATTGACGTCTGGGCCACCCTCAGTCCAATATGCGCTTTTCGCCGGAAACGCATCATGCACGCGCGTCATCGCCGTTGGCTCGCCGACGTATCCATGCCAGGCGATTCCGTCTACAGCTTCGTAAACGGAAGGATCGCTAAGTTCGTCCACAGCGCGGCCCCACAAGCTGTAGTTGTGATCCAGCAGCCAGATCTGCGTATTCATGCCGGCTTTACGGATTGCCGGGGCCAGGAACCGAGCAGCGAACTCCATCTCCTGTTCCTGCGCCCACAAACACGCGGGCATGTGGCCTTCCTGCTCAGCATCTGTTTCGTTCTGAACTGTCACTGCGTCAATGGCTACGCCTTCCGCCTTGTACGCTTCAAGAAATTTGACGAAATAATTTGCATACGGGCCGAAGCTGAGCTTGCGCATCGCTCCACCCAGCAACGAGTTGTTCGGCTTCATCCAAGCCGGCGGGCTCCACGGTGATGAGAACAGAAACATTTCTGGGTTCTGTTTGCGCGCCTCGCGCAGAATCGGCAGGTAGAACTCCTTGTCGTGGTCAATCGAAAACTTCTTCAGATCAGGATCCGGTTCGCTGCTGTCGTCGAATGTGTAGGCCTTGGTGGCATAGTCGCTTGAGCCAATGCAGGTGCGGCAGACATTCAGCGCCATAGCATCCGGTGCGAACAGATCACGCATGACGGGAGCGCGCTCAGCATCCGTGAGGCGGCTAAGCACATATGCGGAGCCTTCGGTAATGGCCGCGCCAAAGCCGAGAATCTCCTGTCGAGATGCGGCCATGTCAAGTTGAATCGCATCTGCGGCGACCTGGCTGGCGCGCTTCCATTCCAGACCTGGAAGCTCTGCATGCCGCTGATCGCGGAAGGTGCCCCAGACCTTCACAGGCGTCACGGGAGCAAATCCAGCCGCAGAGGCAGGGATTCTGCTGGCAGCGGCAAGAACCGCCGCGGAAGCAGTAGCAGTCTTCAGGAAATCCCGGCGCGATCTCAACTTCATTTCATGCTCCTTGATAAAGACAATTCGTTGTCCGCGGAATCATACACTGCCTGGACCAGCAGTAAACGGTTTAACCACGACGTGTGATGGCAGGCACAAAGGACGCTCGCCCACAGAAGCGGGCCGAACCGAGAAAGCGCTCGTGCGGTCTTCGCAGAGTGGAAGATCAAGTTATGCCCTGGATTGAAGGGCTGCCAAAATTTGCGGCCCAAGCTGGCTCACGCTGCCTGCACCCAGCGTCATGATTACGTCTCCCTCGCGGGCCGTGGCAGCGACTCGATCTATAGCAGCGGCAAAGTCGGGTGCAAACTGCGCCGCTGGCGACGTAATTTTAGAGGTCAGCAATTCTGCCGTAATTCCGGGTAATAGCTCTTCGCTGGCCGCGTAGATAGGAAGCACGATCACCGTATCTGCATCCGCAAAAGCCCCGCCAAATTCGTCCAGCAGATCGCGGGTGCGCGAATATCTATGCGGCTGGAAGACGACATGAATGCGCCCCTGGGTGTACTCGCGCGCAGCGGCCAGGGTGGCTCGTATTTCGGTGGGATGGTGACCGTAGTCGTCCACGACTGTAATTCCGCGCACCTGACCACGAATCTGAAAGCGGCGATCGACTCCGCGAAAGCTGGAGATGCCGGCGGCGATTTTATCGGGCGTCAATCCAAGCTGATGCGCAACGGCAACGGCAGCTGTGGCATTCAGCGCGTTGTGGCGGCCGGGCACATGCAACTCAAACGAGCCCAGCAAACCTGTAGGTGCGTGAACCTGGAAGTGCGAAAAGCAACCGGCATGCGCTTGGAGAAACTCAAGTCGGTAATCGGCTTCAGACGCAGTGCCGTAGGTGAAGACGCGCCGGTGGACGCGCGGCAGAATCGCTGCAAGGGCGACGTTATCAATGCAGGCCGTGACCGCACCGTAGAACGGAACCTTATCCATGAAAGCCAGGAAGGCATGCTCCACATCATCCATGTCGCGATAGCAATCCATGTGCTCGCGATCGAGATTTGTGACTACAGCGAGGATGGGTGGTAGTTTGAGAAACGATCGATCGCTCTCATCAGCCTCGGCGACGAGGTATTGCGTGGTGCCGAGCTTTGCGTTCGAACCAAGCGCGTCGACCCGGCCGCCCACGACAACTGTGGGATCCAAACCACCAGCCGCTAGAACCGATGCGACCATTGTTGTGGTCGTGGTCTTGCCGTGCATGCCCGCGATGGCGATGCCGTACTTGAGACGCATCAACTCAGCCAGCATCTCCGCGCGCTGAATCACCGGAATTTTTCGGGCTCGCGCTTCGACAACCTCAGGATTGCCCGGCGAAACAGCGGAACTGGTGACAACGACCGTCGCACCGGCGACGTTGCCGGCCTGGTGCCCCTCATAGATGGTTGCGCCCAACTGGGCCAGGCGATCGGTAACGGGACCACGACGCAGGTCAGAGCCGGAGACCTGAAAGCCCATATTAAGCAGGATCTCGGCGATACCGCTCATGCCGATGCCGCCGATACCGATGAAGTGCGCGTGCTGTGAGGTAACGAACATTGCGGGCGAAGCTTCAGGTTAGCACCAGGGCTCAGTCATCAGCCTTCAGTTCTCAGTTGCCGGCAGTTCCAGTTCGCGGCTGAGAATCCAGAGGGAATGCGATGGATGGAATCTGCAAGCGCCAGCCGCTCCGCATTCTGGAGGAAAGTTGTCGAATTTGACTAGCGAAAAACATGCAAACTTTTGCGGAAAACTGCAAGTTCCGGGGAGGGGGGTGGGGGGGCAATTGGCCGTCGACAGACTTATTCGGCAATCCAAGCGCAGAGTTCATCCATCGGAGACTCCGAATTCCTGTGAGATCGTAATTTCCATCGCAATTTGATTGTGCGCCGGGAGGCGTGAATTATCGGCAAGATTGGAAGAATGTTTCTTACGCGCAATTTCAGCGGTTGAGATAGCCGGAGGATCGGCAGGCTCTTGACGCAAGCGATTGCGGCGTGGAGTCAACGGATCGGGCGGCGCCGACCTCCACGTAGACGGTGTCCTACTGGCAAGCCTGGGGCCTAATATTTGTTGCAACGAATAATGGGGATACCGCGTCCCTTAATTAGGCATCTCTCGCTTGTCTGTCTGAAACGCCGTCTCGGCCCGGTTTTCGCCGTGGCTGAGGTCTTATCAATGGCTACTAACCTCGATCTCCCGGCCGCGCATGGTGCGGCCCGATAACTGGAAAGGAAAATGAAGATATGAAGCGCTTAGCACTGATACTTGGCATGTTGGCTATGGCTACCCCCATGATGGCCGTTGCTCAGACTTCAACGTGGGTTCCTGACAAGGCACACAGTGAGGTCGATTTCGGCATCCTTCATATGAGTCTCTCAAAAGTGCACGGACGATTTGGTATCAGTGGTGGTCAGATCCAGTGGAATGAGGCGGACATCACCAAATCCACAGTCAATGTGACGATTGATGTGGCATCGGTGGACACAGGCGTAGCAGCGAGAGATACCGATTTGAAGAGCGGGGGCATGTTCGACGTAGCGAAGTTCCCGACAGCGACGTTCGTGAGCACGAGCGTGGCAAAGACCGGAAATGGGCTGACCGTGAACGGCAACCTGACGCTGCACGGCGTGACCAAGCCGGTAATCTTGCAGGTACAGGGTCCGACGGGACCGATCCCGGGCATGGGTGGAAAGCTGCACGCCGGTTTCTCCGCAACGACAACGATCACCCGGACGGCATTCGATCTTGGGACACAATATCCCGCAGCGGTCGTGGGCGATGATGTTCAGTTGAGCATCGACTTGGATGTGGTCAAGCAATAGCGCAGTAGTTGTGAGCGACCAGAGTCGCGCGGCTTGGGCCGTTTCCGCAGAGATTGGTTGAGGGAAGATATGGCAGCGTTAAAACATGAGATCGCGCAGGAAAGTCCATTTTCGAGCGTGGAGGAAGAGACGCTCCTAAACCTGATGCGAACGACGGACTGCCTGCACCGGGCCTTGCAGCGCAAAACCCGCGATTGGGGTATCACATCGACGCAGTACAACGTGCTGCGTATCCTGCGCGGTGCCCAACCCCAGGGCTTGACCTGTTCGGCAATTGGCGATCGAATGATCACGGCCGAGCCCGACATTACGAGGCTGCTTGCACGGATGAAGGCTCTGAAGCTGATTAAACAACAGCGAGACAAGCGCGACCGGCGCGTGGTTTGGACGCAAATCTCTTCTGCCGGCCTTGATCTGCTTGACAAGATGGATCCGGAAATCATGTTGGTCCCGAAAGAGCTATTGGGACACATGGATGGGAAAGACCTCACCGACCTAACGCGCCTGCTTGAGTTAGCGCGTAAGAATTGTGGGAACACGCAGGCGCCCGTGAGTTGCACCGGCGAAACGTGCGAAGTGGCCGATACGACAAGTACTTCCCTCTAAAAGCTTCGGCGCTGCCCTCAAGCAGCGCCGAAGCGAATTAAATGGACATTTACCGGGTCAGCGGGTAACGATCTTTTGCGCCACGATAACTTCATCGGCGTCAGACTTAATGATCTTGTTGTGCAGGCAGTAAAGAGCAAGCTCAAGACGGTCGGAGACGCCGAGCTTATCGTAGATTTTCCGCAGGTAATTCTTGATCACCTGCTCTGTGGTGCCAAGTTGGAAGGCGATCTCCTTGTTACGCTTGCCTTGGGTAATGCAGGTGATAATTGCAGTTTCTTTGGGCGAGAGCCTGGGCTGGGTTCGCGGGCTGACCAGCGCCGCAGCTTGTGCGCGATAGGCATCGATAACCCAATTCACAGCCTGGTTGTCGATCCACGTTTCGCCCGTCGCGATGCGGCGTACGCAGCGAACCAGCAGGTCGGGCGAAATTGAACGGGAGATGATGCCGCGAACTCCGCGGCGATAAAGTTCGACCGTCTGTCCTTCGTCGCTGCCTAAAGCTTGAACGATCAGTTTGACATCCGGGGCAACGCGGAGCACTTCGGGGATGGCGTTGGGAGCACCGGTGAGCAGCCCACCTTCTATCAGCACCACATCGGCTGGGTGGCGTTCGAGCGCTGAGCGCAAATTATCAAGCGAGTCGGCCTGAGCCACAACGCGGATATCGTCTTCGAGCGCAAAGATTTTGCGAATCCCTACCCGATAGATTGCCTGAGAATCCGCAAGAATAATGCGGATAGTTCCCGGCTTAACGGGTGTTTCAAGGATTTCGCCATCAGGTGTTTCGTCGAGAAGTTCCATAGGTGGCTGCTATAGCCGTCAATCCAGGACTACTGCTCCACGAAATGATACTCATCGATCGTTGCAGCAGCCTGATAGTGACTTTGGCTTATGGAGCAGCGTACCACACGTCCACGACAGTGAACTAACACATCTTGGGGAGTGCCGAGAACACTTCCGGGCATGCGGAGATGGAAATCCAGTTCCTCGCCGACGTTGATCGGGCCCGTAAGTTCAAGGAGGACGCCATTCGCTGAAACGTTGCGCGTGACGGCCGGTTGGTCGTGGAGTTTGTCGTCAGCCATCTCGACTGGCAACGAAAGGGGAAATCGCACGGCACACCTTACTTCTTTCAGAAAGGTGCCCCGTCCGGTCTTGCTAACATCCTCGGGAGGGTTCGACTTGGAGATCTCCATCATGCGATTTCCTTTTTCCGCGTATTCGCCCACTGCTGAATGTATACAACTTCTGCGGTATAACCTAGAGCACGAAAGTTTAGAAGTAGTAATCGGTTAGGTAACTCTGCCGGAAGCAATAGCATCACAGCGCGTGCAGAGAATATCAGAAAATCTACGTAACCAGCGTATATATAAAGTCACCTTCTACATATAAAACGCAGCGGAACCGCCGACCCATTCCTGATTCTTGTTGTGATCAACGCCCATCATTTTGCCGCGCCCCAGGCGCACCAGAGATAAAGCGGGAGTGAGAACGCCCCCGTCTGGCCACATATACAGAATTCGAACCTCGGCCTGGGTCAATCCGAAAGGCGTATCAATTGTAGGTTCGAAACGCATCCGCTGCTGTACCAGATAACTAGAGCGTTCTTCGACGGGTATAGACTCCAAACGCGCGCGCGACGGCTCGAACTCGATTCCTTTGCCCGCAAAGGAAAAAAGCGGCTTGAGAAGCAGGTCTTGATAGACCGCGTCTCCCCTACCATTGGCGGGCAGCGCCACGCCGGCGGCAGAAAGGAAGTCGCGGCCCGGACCTGCGAGAAAATCGTCGACAAACACCGCCGGAGGGACGACCGAAAATCTCTCTGCCCGGGCGAGCCATGGAATTGAGAACTTGCTGATCAGGAAGTACCAGTTAGGATGCCCTGCCCACTCCACTTCCCAGGGGTGCGAAACGTCGAAGGGAAGTCGGATATTGCGGCTGATGAGTTCGTCGGCAATAGCGCGGTTATAGATGCGATGAACCGGCGTCAATTTCCCGGCCTCGTCCCGATAGTGCAGTTTGTTGCCAACCGGCACGAGCGACGCGATGTCTACAAGTGGAATTCCGAGGCGCTGCGTCGTGACATGGAAATCGGGGAACGTCTTTTGATGCAGCGGATCTATCTCCGTGAGGACGACGTTTTCAGGGCTGTGGCGGCCGAGGACTGTGCGTCGGAGAAGGTTCCAATAAGACTCCTCAACGAGCCCGCCGAGGAAAACGCCTAGTGACTGAGGCAAATCGAATGCTTCGCGATAAGCGGAGCAAAGTTCCGCCTGGTAGGCAAAAACCGACGGAAACGCTTGAATCTCGACGAGCTTCGGGACGAGCCCCCCGGCTTCTGAACGCACCCACGCAAAATCGGCGGTCAAGAAGTGCGGATGCGCTGTCTCGTTGGCTACGTCGTACCCCGCAGGAATCGCTCTTCGCGCCGCGGCAAGATACTTTCCGCCTGCAATGAGATGGAGCGCTAGGACGGCCCCTTGTTCGGCCAGCTCATCCAGTTGCGCTCGCGACAGGAAGATTGGGGTCTCCGCCACTCGGAACTGAATAGGGCTGCCGCAACGAGTCTGAAGATTGGACAGCAGCTGCGCATAGGCATACTCGGTGAATCGTTCATTGAAAGAGCTGCGCAATTGAGGAATCAAGCGATCTCCTGAGATTCACGGCGCGGAACGACGCCGCACTTTCAGCAATTCCGGTTGGGGCCGATTGTAACCGACACAGAGCGCGCGCTTCGGAGGTAACAGTAACGTGACCTTCTGGTGAGTGTTACCGTCGATTTGCCATTATGTGGTACAAGTAAACGTTATCTAAACTATTTCTTGCATGACCTCAGTACTTTTGTTGTAACGGCGGACAATGTTTTGCGTTAGTCTTCTCTGCAGATTCCGTTGTTGTATTTTTCGAGGTGTAAGTCAAATGTCTTCGTCATGGTTAAGGGTTTCCCGCGTGGCTTTAGGTTCGGCTCTTGCTCTGTCCGCAATTAATGCGGTTTCAGCGCCTTCCACGCATTCGCTTCCCGCGCGTAGCGGGCTTGCTGCCACTTCGCCGATCAGCCTGTGTCCGAAGCCGACAGGGAATGTTGCGGCCGTTTCGCCGATCAGCCTGGTTCCGAAGCCGACGGGGAATGTTGCGGCCGTTTCGCCGATCAGCCTGGTTCCGAAGCCGACGGGGAATGTTGCGGCCGTTTCGCCGATCAGCCTGGTTCCGAAGCCGACGGGGAATGTTGCGGCCGTTTCGCCGATCAGCCTGGTTCCGAAGCCGACGGGGAATGTTGCGGCCGTTTCGCCGATCAGCCTGGTTCCGAAGCCGACGGGGAATGTTGCGGCAGCTTCGCCAATCAGCCTGTGTCCGAAGCCGACGGGAAATGTTGCGGCAGCTTCGCCGATCAGCCTGTGTCCGAAGCCGACGGGGAATGTTGCGGCAGCTTCGCCGATCAGCCTGTGTCCGAAACCGACAGGGAATGTTGCTGCTGTTTAAGTCGGTCACCGTAATAGATTGTTAGCACAAACTGAAGTTTTGCAGAGCGTCATCAATTCCGATGCGCCTAGTGCCAGGGCTGTTAAACTTCAATCAAATCAATCTTCTACTAATGAGCAATTAGCAGAAGGCGGACGGTTACCCTGGAAAAGCTTCTCTTACTCGCCGGCCTTGTGGCAGAAGCGGCCGTACTTGGTTTGCTTCTGCATCGCCGTATCTATAAGCAACTTCCATTATTTACCGCCTATCTCGCCTGGAGCTTAATCAACGATATTGGACTTCAGGTTCTTCTACGCCAATACCCTGGTGCGGGCATGCGCATCTACCTGGCCAGCGCGATCATTGACGCATTATTCGTCTTTTGTGTTCTCAGCGAAATATCGATGTCAGTGTTAAGGCCGGTTAGAGCCTCTCTTCCGAGCTGGACGCTCTTCGCCGTCGCCGGACTGATCGCAGTAATTTGCGTCGCCGTCTGGCCAGCCGCAAAGCCATCAGCCTTCCACGAGGGACCCACCTTCCAGCTGGTCTTGCATCTGCAGTTGACAACTGCGCTGGTGCGCGTCCTCTTTTTCCTCGCACTTGCCGCCCTCAGCCAACTACTTTCGATCGGGTGGAAAGATCGCGAGCTCCAGATCGCAACCGGCTTCGGGATATACTCGCTGGCGAGCCTTCTTGCGGCGTTGCTGCCCCGTAGTTTTCCGGGAGGTTGGAACTTCTTCCACCATCTGGATGAGTTTGTGGCTGCAAGCTATATTTTTTCAATGGCATACTGGGTGGTTAGCTTCGCGCAGAAGGTACCGGAGCGGCGCGAATTCACTCCCCAAATGCACAATTTTCTGCTGGCGATGGCTGGAAGCGCCCGAACGACACGGATTTCGCTGGCCAATTCTCCCGAGGAGAAGGACGAACGTCGCATCCACCGCTAAGAGATCTGGCGTTTGCCGCCAGCTCTCGCGGGCATTAATATCCGTTAGCGCCACATTCTAAGAATCTTTTGCTTATCCTGAAGGGGCAGTATCCAACCAGAAAGTGTCATTTACTCCGCATCAAGGTTACTTTAAGTTACTGATGTGACCATGAATGTGGATTACCGCTGGGCCGGGAAAACGGAAGGATTCGAGCAAAAAGAATCCACAAAACGTGTCTTTTCTGGTAGAAGTGTTAGGAACGGTGAAATGCTGTCCGGCGTTTCTCGGAACAACATAACGGTTACCAAAGACCGGACTGAGGGCTACGCATGATTTTCCCACTGCTTCAACTCTTTGCAGTTGTTCTGGTTGCCTTGTATCTAGGTCGTTGGCGTTTGAGTGTCCGGCGCCGCAATTCTCAATCGTGGGATACGCTGATGTCTCGGATACGACCGGACTGGAGCGCACGCGAGTTAAGTGACCAGTTCCTGTGGAAGGAAGGACTGAATGCATCCCCCGAAGAGACCTGGACGCGGATGGAAGGTCCGCACGGGTTGTGGGTGATGTATCAAAATGCCAAGGTCATGCTCGAAATGGCTGACTACGCCACTCGGAATTGCGAGAATGTCGACCGGGTATTGGTGGAGACATTACGCAGCGATGCAATGCAGATCAGAGTTTGCGTACTGATGGCGCTGGCACAATATGCGTTCAGCCATGCGAGCGAGGGAGTGCGGGTGAATGCATTCCGCGCCGCTTCGATGTACACCGGCATGGCAGCTAGGATGACCCAGCTTCTGCAGGAGAGTGCAGCTTCACTGGTCCCCGATTTCGTAGCTGCGATGTAACGAGCAGAGACCATCTCGACAAATAGCCCCGGCAAATGCCGGGGCTTTTGCTTTGGCTGGATGAGAGCTCTCAAGCGATTTGCAAGCCAACAGTGATCGGCGAGCCGCCGCCGCTTATGCGGGATTGTCGGCGAGAAATACGTTGATGCGCTGATGCTCTTCGCCAGTGAGGCGGAAATGAAGCGCGGGGGCGAGACCTTCGACCTGCTGGGGACTGCGACCACCGACGATCGCGGCAGTGATAGCGGGATGATGGAGTGTCCACGCCACGGCGACTACTCCAGGTTCGACGTGGTGCGGATTGCCGATTTCACGAAGGAGTTCCACCAGCCGGAGGTTGCGGCTGAGGCGCGGCTCGTTGAACTCCGGAGCGCGACGACGCCAGTCGTCCTGCGGGAACTTGGCCACACGATCTGCAGTCATTTTGCCGGTGAGGAGACCTGAAACCATCGGCGAGTAATTGATGACGCCGACGCCGTTAGCTTGAGCGAAGGGCAGGATTTCCTCTTCAATGGCGCGGCGCAGCATGGAATAAGGCGGCTGAAGGCTCGTGATTGGCGCGATCTCTTGTGCGCGTTTCATCTGGGCAACGTTGAAGTTTGAAACTCCAATGTAGCGAATCTTTCCCTGCTCTTTGAATTTCGCAAGAGCCGCCCAGCCTTCTTCGATTTCAGTTTCGGGATTGGGCCAGTGGATCTGAAACAGGTCGATGCTGTCACGGCCGAGGCGGCGAAGAGAGTTGTTGAGCTCCTCTTCGAGGGATTTGGCCGCGAGCGAGCGATAGATGGTGCGGTCGTCGTGCCAGCGCATCGAGCACTTGGTGAAAACCAGAGGCTTCTGGCTCGCTGTCTTCAGCGCGCGCCCGACCATTTCTTCCGAATGACCGAGGCCGTAAATGGCCGCGGTGTCGATCCAATTGAAGCCGAGTGAGAGAGCGCGGTGGATGGCTGCGATGGATTCGTTGTCGTCCTGGGGACCCCAGGCAAATTCCCAGTTGCCGCCACCGATGGCCCAGGCACCGAAGCCTATCGGGGTGAGATGGAGGTCGGAGTTGCCGAGAGTTTTGAGGTTCTGCGCTGTGGAAAGGATGGCCGTCATATCACTCTGTTGGATGGAACTGATGAGACGGCGGTTTCACTTTGTGTTTTGTTGGAGTTCGAACCAAGGCGAAGTTTAGATCCGCAAGTCTGCATCTAAGGGCCTCTGGCTACTGGCTTTCGATCCCCAACTTCGCCTCTGAAAATGGCCAACGGCCAGGAACAACGAGAACCGTGGAAGAACCTCGCCCTTTAACTATGGGCACTGAAATCAAGGCTCAGGTGACATGGATCACTTGCTAAACATTCCCGTCATGGCAGTCTTAATTTCGTCTAATGAATAATTATCCTCAGGACGAAACGATTTCCGCATTAAGGGCTCAACTTCGGCATTTCGATGAGAGCCCCGACTTTGGAGATGGCGAGGCCGTTCAGGTAATTCGCCTGCACCTTCTCGATCGCATTTGCGAGGCAGAAGTCGCCATAAAGTATCGCGTTCCCATGAAGCCGAACCGGCGACTTCTCACCGAGGCGGCTTAAGATGTCGATCTTCGAATACCGCAAGCCGGCAACCGGAAAGCCGCCTCGTAACCAGCTTGGCGTTCTTCGCGAAACATTGAATAGACTCAATGCTGAGCCGCTGGAGACGCAACAAATTGCCGATTTGAAGCGCATCCTTGCTGGCAAGATCAACGAACTTGAGCGGAAGATAGCGTGAAAAGAAGTAAGTTACCAATGGATTTGCATCTATTTTGACCTGTTCAGCGATCGAATAGTTATAAGTGAGGTCAATATGCACATCATTACAAGTATCTATTTCGCGGAGATTAGAGGTTCGATCAGGGACACGCGCGAAGACGGATTGCGCGCCACAGCCGATCTGGCTGATCTCGAGGACAAAGATCGGCAATGGATAAGTGTCTACGAGGGCAAGAACCGCGTGGAACCCAGGGATGGCGACCGGTGAAGTGCCGTTCAAGGTTCTAAGCAGTTCTCAATTCGCAGTTCTGAGTTCTCATCCGGCCTTCGTGCCAGGAGCGGATTAGGCGCGTGGCAGTTTTTGGATTGCGATTACGCATCATCGAGCTGAAGCAAGCATTTCGCACTGAAGCACACACCTCGCATGGGAGTCGCACGATTCACATCACGGAGCCTTCGAATCTACCCTTCGCCGAAAGGAAATCGACACATACGCATCTAACAGGTTGAGAAATATCTGCGCAGATGTGCATCTTCTCTCTTCGCTGAAACTTCCAATATTTCAGTTGGGTTAGAAAGGAGTCGCAGAGGCAATTAAGGCAGAGCGACAAAAGAGGTACGAAGATGCTTATTGTTACGAGTATTTATTGCGCAAGACTAGACCCTGTCCATGATGCCGCCACAGGCAAGATTGTGGAGAGAAGCATCGCCGATCTCAGAGATGCCAATCGGAATTTGGTTAGTGTCCACCAGGGAACGAACCGGGCGATGCCGATGGATGGGGAACGCTGAAAGCGAGTTCTGAGCGCTCAGAAGGCGATTGCAAAATGCTCCCTGTATCCGTCGGAAATGGGAGCAGCGGCTATAGCGGTGTGTTGAGTGCAAAAAGCAGATCTTTCACTCGCCTTCCCCCTCCGGCTCGCGTGGACGGGCCCCAATCCGTTACGTTCAGGATCGCAGGCATTTGGCTGAGTACAATCAGCACGCGCTGTCGCGCTACTTGTCCTTTCTAAGTTTTTCCCAACTCCACATATTTGAGATGACGGCTCTCGGAAGCGGGTAGCCGAGTTGGCGGCCAGTATTGGACCTGGCCGCGGTGGTGGACTTCGTGGGCGAGCATGTAGCTGAGCATTTCGGTCAGCAGCGCGGGGCTTGCGGGCCAAGGCTTGGCCCAGCCGTCACGCACAAATTGCCGGATGCGCCCAGCGTCGACTTCGGCAAGCATCTCTTCACATCGCGCCCCGCTCTCGGCCATCGCCTTGCAGACCTGCTGGGGCGTGCAGTGCGCGCGGTTGAGCTGAGCGAGAACTTTCGCCTGCGGAACCGTAAGCCTGATCCATTTCGCGCGGACGTTATGCATGTGGGTAAAGATCGCCGCAATGGTGCGGACGTTTCCGGGCGGCTTCGCCCTCCATGCAGCGGGATCGAGATGTTCGATGAGGAACTGGTTGATTCGCTGGTTGGCGGCGAACATGCGGGCGGCGGGATTAGCGGGAACGTTGGATTTGCGGGTCGGCATAGTTCCGTGCTCCCAAGTTTAATGTTCTCACTTCTGGTTCGCATGCCAGGCATCTTTGTCGCTCGCCAGACGCGGAAGGGCGATGCGCGCCTACGCGGCGTTATCACTTGGGGTGCTTACCAGTTGGGGGGATTCGTCCAAGGGCTCGGCTACGGCGGGGTGGGGTTCCACGTGGGCTTGGGCTTCAGCGATGGCGTCTGCCAACGACGTCGAGATGTGAAGGTCTTCGGTGCGGCTCAACATCTGCGCGGCCTTGGCTGGATCTTCGTTGTAGTTCCATATTCCCATGATGATTTTGAGATTCGGATTTGCAGTGCGCAGGCTGCGGAAGATGCGGTTGGCGCGGGCCATCGCGACGGGCGGCATTCCAGAAAGAAAAACTATATCCGGCTTCTGTTCGGTGACATCGGAGACGGTTTCGTCGATGCGCTGGACGGGGATGCACGTGGCGCGGAAATCCGCCTGATTGAGGACCTGTGTAAGCATGGTGGCGATCAGGTCATCGGAACCGTCGCGGACGGGGATAACGACAATGCCAGCAGAGTTAGAAAAGACAGCGGAGTTCGGGGAGGACGTTGCTGAGTTGAAGGAACTGGAAGCAGGGACCAGGGACGCGGAAACGGGCGAAGCAGGGATTGAGGAATTGGGGATTGAGGTTTGAGGGACGAAGCCGGCGGTGTCGGAGTTGGCAGATTGATTCTTTTCTTCCAGTGCGCGGAAACCCAGTTCGTCGACCATTTCGGAGGTACTGCTGCGGATGAAGTGGACGGTGGATTCTTCCAACTCGCCTTTCTGCCGTTCCATCTCCACAAGGGTGAGGGCGGGAATCAGCACGGAGTCGTAGACCAAGGTGAGCGATTCGGATTTAAGGCAGTTCTGAAGAATGTCGGAGGCTTCGCGTTCGTCGCGGGCCAGCATCCGCTGGTAGAAGGCGGTATAAAGCGGCATGACGGGCTGATCGCCAAGGAGGACGGCCAGGAATTGGAGCGACGGGATGTGGCTACCCATGACGACGAGGCACACGGTAAGGGGCACAGAAAGAATGAGGCCGATGGGTCCCCAGATCAATGTCCAAAAAGCGGCGGCGATCAGGACGGCGAGCGACGATAAGCCGGTATGGTGGCCGTACACGCGGGGCTCGACGTAGTTGGCGGTGACGATTTCAAGCAGGACGAAGATGCCAAAGATGAAGGCTGAATGGCTCCAGCCGGGAAAAACCGCGAGCGAGAGCACGGTTGGGGTGAGCGCAGCGATGGGCGCCCCGATGTAGGGGACGAAGCGTGAAATAAGGGCGAGGGCAGCGAATAGGAATGCGTGCGGAAGTCCGATGAAGTAGAGAGCTGCGCAAACGATGGCCGCGTAAACAACGTTAACCGCGACTTGAAGGAGAAAATATCGAGAGATACGCCGGCTGGCGTCGCTCATGGCTTGGGTGAGCAGGGAGAGATTGCGATCGCCGGAGAGATGAATGATCCGATTGCGGAGATCTTCGCGCTGGAGGAGAACGAAGAAGGTAAAGACCACTGAGAGCAGCGCTGTGGTGAGGGGCTCGATGACGCCGCCGAGTTGATCGAGGCGTCCCGTGGGGCGGCCGACCACGCGAACTTGTACGGGGTGCTCGGGCGTTGTGCCGAGGGGCTTCGAGTCAGACTCGCTGGGGGGTGTGATGGCTCCTGTGGAGTTGGCGATGCCGAGTTCATCGCTGATCTCTTCAATTTCTCGCTGGGCGCGGCTATATGCGGAGTTGCTTGGACTGTGGAGGGTCTGCATTTTTTGCGCGATGTTGCCGCCGTATGTGGGCAAGTCGTTGGCGATGGAGACTAGCTGGGTGAAGAATGCCCAGGCCGCAACCATGAGGAGACCGGCGAAAGCGAGAATGACACAAAGCGCGGCGACGGGGCGCGGAAGTCGGATGCGTTCGAGAAATGCGACGACAGGGGCGAGCAGGAAGGCGAACAGGATGGCGAATCCGAGCGGCAGCAGGAGAACTTTGGCCAGATAAAGCACAGCTATCGCGAGAACCGCGATGGTAAGAAACCAGAGCTGTGTAAGCATGCGAGCGGTTAACGAACTGTTCATTCTCTCTCCGAAGTAAATGCGCAGGGCGCCTTAGGAGTGAGATGCCGAGATGCGCGAAACAGAGACGACGTGCGGTCAGGCCGCAGGAATGAGAGCGCCCGTTCTCCAGGGGGAATGGCCGAATGTTCTTGCAAGTCCGCTGAATACGAGGCTGATTCCCACCAGTGTGCCAATGACCCAGATGGAGCTTGAAGGCCAATGGAAGAATATCAACGCGGCGAGGAACAACGATACCAAACCATCGATAAGGAACCAAACGGACCCACGGAGATGGCGGATCCGAGAGAAGACGATAAGTTCGAAGATACCTTCAAACAGAATGTAGGCCGCGAGCACCAGGGTTAGCAGCGCCATTCCGGCTAGAGGATGAAACAGCATGTAAAGGCCCGCGATTATATACACAACTCCGATCAGGATTTGCCAGATGATTGTGCCCGCACCACGCTGCGACCACGCATAAACCAGATGCGCTATACCACCAAACAGGACCAGCCAGCCGAAGAAAACGCTGGCCGCTATTCCGGCAAATACCGGGGCGGCGAGGGAGAACAGGCCCGTAATGAGGAGCAGGATTCCCAGGGCGATAGACCATCCACCAGGCCGGGAATCGGCGGCAGCATTAGCGTTCATGGTTTTTCTCCTTTTTGGGGTAGCCAGCAATCCGCGTCAGTATCGCAGTGCGAGGTCCTTACCGTTTGCTTTAGATGCACGTCAAGTTCTGCGGGATGGTTGAAAATATGGAAATGACCGAATGGATCATAACCCCATGAAGAACTATATAGAGTTTGTTGATAATTCAGTGAATGGCGCCCCGGTAAGGGGATCTCTTCATCGGGCATCTGATGCTGATGCGGATTGCCTGGTGTTGACGCACGGCGCCGGCGCGAACTGCCAGACGCCTCTGTTGAAGGCGCTGTCGGAAGCACTCTGCACGGCGGGCATTACGGTGTTGCGATGCGACTTGCCATTCCGGCAGGCACGGCCACACGGACCGCCCATGCGGGGAACCGGCGAGCGGGACCAGGAGGGATTGCGCGCGGCGGTTGATGCGATGCGGCGTGAATCGGCAGGAAGGATCTTTCTGGGCGGGCACTCGTATGGCGGCAGGCAGGCATCGATGCTCGCTGCGCGCGCTCCCGAATTTGTGGAGGGCTTGTTGTTGCTCTCGTATCCGCTGCATCCACCAAAGCGGCCAGAGCAGATGCGTACAGCGCACTTCCCTTCTCTTCAAGTACCCGCGCTGTTTGTAAGCGGCGAACGCGATGGATTCGGCTCGAAGGCGGAGATCGAGGCAGCGCTGAAGTTGATTCCAGCACGGACGGAATTGCTGATGATTTCGGGTGCTGGGCACGAGTTGATGTCGGCGAAGAAGCAGACGGAATTGCCGTCAAGTGTGGTCCAGGCATTTCTGGAGTTTGCAAAGAAGTAGGTTTATGTTTTTTATTCTTTCCTTCGTCTTGCGCCGACAAAGGCGAGAGCGGACATGCACCCCGGAACCGACGTGACCGCCGTGCGCCTCCTATTCGCGGGTGACTTTGTAACCTTGTTTTTCGAGCATGGCGGGGACGCCGTCTTTGCCGACTAAGTGGCCGGCGCCGATGGCTACGAAGCTGACGCTGTCACCTTTGAGCAGATCCTGAATCTGCGCGGTGAACTTGTGGTTGCGCTTGACGACGAGGATCTGGAAAAGGTCGGGGTACTTGTCACGGAAATCGGCGTTGTTGAGCTTGTCGAGCGCCTCGACGTCGCCCGCGGACCAGGCAGCCAGCATCTGCTTGAATTTGTCGACGGCAGAATCAAAGTCATCGAGTTCCGAGTTGAGGAAGTCGATCTGCACTTTCTCGGGCATGTCGGCGAAGTAGTGCATCTGCTGTTCCGCGGTTTCGAACCCCTTCACCGGCTTGTTGGCCTTGACGAATTCGGGCTTTAGCTCCATTTCGACACCCGTATTGGGATCGTAGCCCGCCTGCATGAGAGGCGCGATGCTGAGCGTGAGGGCAGCGAGCCAGGGTTTGAACGACTCGAACATGGCTTCGCCACCAGGGAGGCCAACACTGTTTGCGGCCTTGGTGAGCTTAACCATCTCATCAGGAGTGAGCCGGGTTGAGAGAGGGTGGGTCTGATCCATCCCTAATTGCATGAGCAACGGCTGCATGGATGCGGCATCGTCGATGTTGGGAATTTCAAGCCAGAGGGTCTGACTATGCTGGATGGCAGCGTCGATTTTTGGGGAGCGCCAGGGATCATCTTTCTGAAGCGCGTGGATAGTGCCGAAGAGATAGACCGTGGCATGCGGTCCCTTGACAACCCAGATGGCGGGCTCAGCGTATGCGAGCGCGGATGCAAAGATCGTGACGAGGGAGAGGACGAGTAGAACGAGCCTGCGGATCCGATGCATCAATGGTCTCCAGGAACGGCGATGCAGTGAGTATACGTGGGGCAGCGCTTCCGCTTCACTGGGTGCGGAACAAATTGTATTTGCTTAGAAACAGCGACCGAACACCCGCGGACGCCTAAATCCTGAGCGATGCTCCGGCGTGGCGCTTCAATGGGTACGAACCGCGCATAGGCCAAGAGACTGCAATGACGCAATCTCCGACTGTTCAATGATTCACAAGGACGATCAAGAGAAGATCGCGAGGTGAATGTGTCGTTGAAGTGCGCCCTTTCAGGCAGAGATGAGGAAGCGGCCTTCGCGCATGATTTGTTCTTCGCCCTCTGAAGATTCCAGCCAGATGTTGAAGCCTAGTCCGACGACATCGATGTGGGTACCCGAGCGCCAGGGCGCACCGGTGTGTTCTCCGTATGGGTTGCCGAAGGCAATGTGGATGCCGGGAAATTTTTCATCCTGCAGAATGTTGCCGATTACGCGGGAGACTCCGATGTTTGTGCCAATGGCGAATTCGCCGACACGGTCGGAGTTCTCGTCGGTGTGAGTGTAGGCCCAGAAATCTTTCTCAAGCTGCTTGTTGGTACTGGAGCACGACACAATGCGATTCTGCGCGATCTCGATGGTGAGGGGTGTTTCGGGCAGCAAACCGTAGCGCGCACAAAGCCAGTCGCCCACGACTCCATCCACAACAAAGATACCGTTGACTTCGCCGGGACTTGTGAAACATTCACCGCCTGGGAGATTGCCCCACTTTTCCGCGGAGATAATGCCGGAGGTTTTGAACCACCTATATTCTGGGTTCATGTCAGAGACTATGCTGGTACCCGCAGCAGTGGTGGCCCGGATCCGGGTCGCGCGGCGAACCCGATCCAGCACCTGCTGCGATAGGCGATCGACCTGATCGTAGTCCGCGCGCATACCGTCGCACATGATTTCGGGCGTGATATTGACCATGTGAGCGTGACGCATGCGACGTCGGTTGACCACGTCGGTCATCTGCATGCGCGAGTGGAGTTCGTTCGGCTGCACCTGCACCGCGAAGATGGAGACCTGCGACGTCTCCATGTCTTCAAGGACAGCTGGGGGCATGTCGTTGAGCGGGCGGGTCGCGAAATCTTCGAGAATGAAGGCGTTGAAGGAACATCCGCGCTCGGCAAGCTGGGCGGCAATGGAAACAGCGATTGGCTCGGTGACGCGGTCGGTGATGAGCGTGACTTTCTCGTCGGGTTGGATACGCAGACAGGTGAACACGGCGGAGCGGGCGCCGGGGATGAATTCAGGAGGGTAATTCTGCGAAAGCAGATACCAGGCGGTTGTGGTAAGGCTTGCGATTGTGGTGCTCCGTCCGTTGGGGATGCGCGCAAGAGGCACGTATCTATTTAGGGTAGCAAAAAGGCTCGAACCGCTGCGGCACCCATTCTCGAATTCATCAAGGATGGGTGCATTTTTCTTCATGCCATTCGCCCGCTCACAAGGATGCACGCGCATCGGGAGCTGGGGCAGTCCACGTCTGCGGCGAAGAAGTATCAAACCGGGGCCAGCGGACTGCCTGAGCGATGCAGATGATGTGCAGAATCAAGAACAGCGGCACCGCAAATGTGGGGATCATGCTCATGGGTAGCACAGTCATCGCGTTGGCTGCGATCGCGTTAGGATTGAGCACACTCGCGAGCGTACCGAGAACCACGGCGGCCACTAGATCCGTAATTCCCAGAATCTGCCAAAGGATAAAGCTTTTGCGGTGGCGAGAAAGGGCCAGCCCTAGAGCCACAAATGGCGCAGTTGCACCGATCGCGATGTCGCCCCACCCTGCCGGCAGAGCAAACAAGTTGGGCAGTATTCCATAGGCGGCAAGGGCGAGGAAAGTAAACCCGGCGATCCTCCAGCTCTGCACAAATGTCAATATGCTGGGACTAAGAGACAGAGCGAACTGCCGGAATTTTGCGGACAACATAATCCACGCCAGAAACAGAAGAATCGGCATCAAAGCGGCCAGTCCAAGCGGCAATGGCGGTTGGTTGGCGCCGTTCGCGTAGAGATGCAGAGCGGAACCTCCGAGAGAGAAGACAAACCAAGCGCCGAGGAGTCCGGTGGTGAGTTTTGCGTAGGTTGACATGGGGAAGTCCTATTCTGTGACCACTGAGGTCACTTTGTTGGTTAGGGTCATCAAGGCTTGCCAGGGTTCAGCCCCCAACTTTCGCCGCACGCGTGCCTGGACCTCTTGCCAGACGGGAAGCGCGCGGTCGAGTTGAACACGTCCAAGTGCGGACAGCTGCAATTTGCGTTCTCGCCGATCACTCCCTTGAAGCTTCTCGACCCAACCGCGCCTGGCCATGATGTCGAGCGTGCGCGTGAGAGTGGTGCTGTCCATGGTGAGAATTTCTCCCAGCCTTCCCTGATGAACGGTTCCGGTAAGCGATAGGGCTTGCAGAATTGTGAACTGGGTGGGCGTCAGACCAAGGGGACGCAGCGCTTCGTCATAGTGTTGCGTGATAGCCCGCGAGGCTCTGCGGAAGTTTGCGCATAGGCAGTCCAAAACCGGTATGGAAGATTCGTTCATGACATATGGATGTATATACATCTATCGAGGATTCAGGATAAGAACAGAGCAGAGAGGGCGCGCCTATTGTGGTCCAGGCGGCCATGGCATTCTATTCTTCTATCGCGATGAGGCGGACCGGTTGGTGATTCCAGTTGGTGAGCATGGCGCCGGAGCGGAGTTGCCCAGAAAATGACGTAATTTGCGGAGATTTTGATCTTTTTTTCGACCATGGAGGGAGTTTGTCTCGATGGCCCCAGATATGCGATTGCCCGCGAGCGGGACCTAGAATGAAGGAACGCGGTTCGGGATTATCTGAAATTGACGGGTGTGGCGGAATCATTTCGAGAACCGAGGAGGTAGTCGATGGGATCAGTGGTAGCGGCGGTGGAGCGGACACATGACCAGAAACTGGATATGCTGGCGGAAGTCGCGGTTCGGGTGGGGCTTGGACTGAAGGAAGGCCAGGAGCTGGTGATGACAGCATCGCTGGATGCGGTAGCGCTGGCGCGGCGGATTACGGAGCAGGCATATCGCGCTGGAGCGTCGCTGGTGACGACGCTTTACACCGACGACGAGGCCACGTTGATGCGGTATCACTGCGCGCCTGACGCCTCGTTCGACAAGGCGGCGAAGTGGTTGTATGACGGAATGGGTGCGGCATTCAAGAACGGCTCGGCACGGCTGGCAATTACGGGAGCTAATCCAGCACTGCTATCGAATGAAGATCCGGATAAGGTTGGGCGCGCGAATCGTGCCGTGTCGCTAGCGTATCGGCCGGCGCTCGAGCTGATTACGCGGCACGAGATCAACTGGACAATCGTAGCAAGCGCGACTCCGGCGTGGGCCGAGCAGATGTTCCCGAATGATGCGCCGGAAGTAGCTCTCGCAAAGCTTTGGGACGCAATCTTCCAGACGACACGCATCAACGTGGACGATCCGGTGAGCGATTGGAAGAGGCACGACGCCGGCCTTCACAAGCGAGCGGATTATCTGAACGCGAAACGTTATTCGGCGCTGAAGTATCGCGGCCCCGGAACAGATTTCACCCTGGGGCTGGCGGACGATCACGTGTGGATGGGCGGCGGCACGACGGCAGGGAACGGAATTTACTGCATTCCGAATATGCCGACTGAGGAAGTATTCAGCATGCCGCACAAGGATCGCGCGGATGGTACGGTGACGGCGACCAAGCCGCTTTCGCACCAGGGAACGCTTATCGAAGGAATTCATGTCCGGTTTGAGAAGGGTCGGATTGTGGAGGCGTACGCAACGCGAGGCGAGAAGGTGCTGCGCAAACTGATTGAGACGGACGACGGCGCACGACGGCTAGGAGAAGTGGCTCTCGTACCACATTCTTCGCCAATCGCATCCAGCGGGCAGCTTTTCCTGAACACCTTGTTCGATGAGAACGCCGCGTCGCACATTGCGCTGGGGCAGGCGTACTCGTCTTGCGTCAAAGACGGCGACAAGCTGAGCAAGGAAGAGCTCGCGGCAAAGGGTGCGAACGATAGCCTGATCCATGTGGACTGGATGATCGGTTCGGACAAGCTGGACATTGATGGCGTGACAGCCACAGGCACAGTGGAAGTGCTGATGCGCGGCGGAGAATGGGTGTAACGATTCGTGCTTTCCCCCTTGCAGCGAAGACAGAGCGCGGCAGGGATGGGGAACCCAATTGCATGAACCGGAGCCGGGGCAGTAATTCTCGCAAGTCGGGCGAGGGAGACCAATGGGAAAGATCGGAATCATAGGCGCGGGCAGCGTCGGCGCTACGATTGCGTACGCCGCGCTGATTCGCGGAGTAGCGCGGGAGATCAGTCTTTTTGACATCGCGCGCACAAAGGTCGACGCGGAAGTTTTGGACCTGAACCACGGGCTGCTGTTTGCGCCACAGGCCAAGGTTGATGGCGGAGATGATGTGGAGGTGCTGCGCGGCGCCGATGTTGTTGTGATGACGGCGGGAGCCAAGCAGAAGCCAGGACAGACGCGTATGGACCTGGCGGAAGCGAATACACAGATCTGCAAAAAGATTCTTCCGGAAGTCATGAGGGTGGCGCCCGACGCGCTGCTGCTGATGGTCACAAATCCAGTGGATGTGGTGACGGAGGTTGCGCTGAAGTTAACGAAGTTGCCATGGCAGCGCGTGGTGGGATCGGGGACGGTGCTGGATAGTTCTCGATTTCGCTACCTGGTTGCGAAGCATTGCAATGTCGCGGTGCAGAATGTGCACGCTTACATAGCCGGCGAGCATGGCGACTCGGAAATTCCACTGTGGGCAAGCGCGACGATCGGTTCGATTCCCCTGAGCCAATGGAGCGTGGAGGGACACGGGCGGCTGACCTCGGCGGACAAGGAGGGCATCGTAAAGAACGTGAAGGAAGCGGCGTACCAGGTGATCCAGGGCAAAGGTGCGACGAATTATGCGGTGGGACTGGCAGTATGTAACATCCTCGAAGCGATTCTGTTTGATGAGCGGCGCGTGCTGCCGGTGAGCGGATTGCTGCGCGGTTTCAGGGGCATGGAAGACGTTTGCCTGAGCCTGCCGAGAATTGTGGGGCGGGGCGGGATTGAAGCCCCGCTGCCGATTCCGATGACGGTGGATGAGGAGAGCGGATTGCGGGAGAGCGCGGAACGGATTCGCGCCGTGGTGCGAGGACTGGGATACTAGAACGGCGTCAAAATGACCGCAGGAATGGCTCTGTTTGAAAACAGAAGTGGGATGTCCCGGGCGAAGCGCGTGTATCGGCTGAGCCCGTGGATTCGCTTGTTCGCGACGGCGTTTCTGTTGTTCAGTTTGCTTGGATTGTCTGGCCTACTGTGGAGTCAGGATGCGGGAGTGCAGGGGCGAAATCCGGCCCAGACAGTGGAGTGGGCGGCGATTACACTGTTCGCTGTGTGCTGGACAATCTACGTCTTCGGAGCAGTGATTGTGCTTTCCGAAAATACAGTTGAAAAACGAACCCCGCTGAAAACGGATAGCCTGCGATTCGGGGATATTCGCGGGCGGCGCGAGACAGTGCACCGGAATTTTGACGGAAGCTACATCCGTTATCTGCAAGTGGTTCCGCGCGATCCGTTGCTGCAGTTAATCAGGTTTCAGAAGTTCTACGTGTTCGATGCGGCGTTCTACGCGTGGTATGACGAGTTGCCGGATCTGGATGCGACGGACCGAACACGCAGCAGAGATTCGGAGTTCGAGCGGATCTGACGAGAACCGGCACTAACAAGCTGACAAATGTCTGGGAACGCGCGGCGCGATGCGAAACTTATGGCGCAGGGCGAAGCTGGAAATGGTAATCGCTGTAGTCAATGGTAACGATGGTGTGGCCGAAAAGCATGCTGCTGGATTCGGCGCGGGCGTGCGTGGCCATGACGTAGTCCTGAATCGTTGCGTATCGGCGCATCATCTTTGTGGGGCCAGCGAAAACAGAAGGATTCCTGGAGGCCACGCCCTCCACCTCGACGAGTGTGTGGCTGTTCGCGTCGACCCATAGCGTTCCATCGATCATATTGGGCGCCTTGCGGCGTGGCGTGATCGATAGTGCCACGCACGCCCGGCCGTCGATTGATTGCTTAACGCCGGGCTTGAGGTGCATCTCGTAGTTCGCCGAGGTGAACCATGATTGCGCGACTTTGGCCGGATCGTTGATGGCCTTTTCGTTGTCGAGGAGTGGCTGCAGCCCGACCTTCTGAATGAGCGATGAGCCGGATTTCGAGAGGATCACGTAGTCCTTGCCAATGCCTTTTCTGTAGGTCATTCTCACGGTCATCTCGGCGGCGGGGTGGGTTTGATCGCCGCCACGAAAAACAGCGTAATGCTCGACATCCGTGAAGCTGAGGACGTTGTCGAAACGGGACTGGTTGGCGTTGTTTAGGTCGCGAATGATGACGTCAGCATCGGGTTGCTGAGCGCGCAAAGACGAGATAAAAATCAGGGCACCGACGGATGTCGTTACGATCATTCGGACCGTCTGAAGATGCATGGATCGCCCTCGCACACGAATAATGCGTCATAGGAATTATCGTGCCTTGACACGGGTTCAATTCGGCGCGAGCGGGATACTTCGAAAAAGTATCGAGCGAATACGAAGGCTTTGGCGTCCTGTTTAAGTAGAAGCGTGTGGCGACGACGGTACGGTGCAGCCTTCGTGCTTCAGTTTGAAACTTTTTGAGAGGCTTGCAATGAGAAATGATCAAGGTGCGTTCGGTGCCGTTGGGTGTTGATAACGGCTGGAACAATTTTGGCGATGCTGACTGCTCGGAACATAGCAGCGCAGACCCAGGTTGCGGATCAGAAGCCGGCTGAGGGCTATGCAACGCTTTACCTGGCGAATCTGACGGACGTCCGCGAAGCGAATGACGCAGTGACGGATCTGCGGAATATGCTCCCCAAGGCGAAGATTTATCGCGTTGATTCGGCGAACGCGATTTCGATATACGCAACTCCGGAGGACATTGAGAGGGCACAAAAGATCCTGGCGGATATTGATCGGCCCCGGAAGACCTATCGGCTGACCTACACGATCAGCGATGGAACCACCCAGGGCGTGCCGCAGCGCTTTGTGATGATCGTTGGCTCGGGAAACAAGATCACGCTGAAGCAGGGGGCGCGGGTGCCAATTGTGACGGGTACCTACGGAACCGGTTCGGATCAGAACACGCAGGTGCAGTATATGGACGTGGGAATAAACCTGGATGCCACCCTCGAGGGCCATGGCGACGAAATGCGCCTGCGCACAAAGATTGAGCAGACGAGCGTGGCGGAGGAGAAGTCGAACGTGGGGATACAGGATCCGGTGATTCACCAGTCAGTGATGGAAGGCGAGTCGGCGATAGCTCTCGGGAAGCCGGTGTTGCTGGGATCGGTGGATATCCCGGGAAGCGGAAAGCGCGTAGAAGTTTCGGTGGTGGCGGAGGCGGTCAAGTAGGGAGTATTTACGACGGTTCTGACGGCCTGTCAAAAGCAACCACGGATCCTTCGACTCCTGCTGGTCGCTCAGGATGAAAGTGTTGGTTTGGGTTCATGGTTTGCTACGCCTGCATTGGGAATCCGCAGGAACGGAAACCCAGGGCGGAAATTTAAAAAACACACCCGTATGGCTGCGCTTACAATCCGGCGCGGGTCTCGGCGGCCATGTAGTCGACGACCGCTTTGAGGTCGCCCTTGGATTCTTCGAAAACTTTGAGTTGACGGTCAGCGCCCGTGCCGGTCTGCATTATTTTGCGGATGCCGTCGATGGCTTCCCTGCTGCCGAGCTCGTCCACCTCTCTATCGACGAGAATGAGGTACTCCTCGAGAAGATCGCGTTCGGGGACTTCTGCCTGACGACCGAAGTCGATGAGTTTCCCGTCGAGACCATAGCGGACAGCGCGGAATTTATTTTCCATCAGGAGCGGGCGCGCGTACTGGCGAAAGTCCTGGTTGGCAGCGTGAAGTCGATAGAGATACGCCGCAGTGGCCTGGATGAGCGCGGCGATAGCAACGGTTTCTTCGGCGCGGAGGGGGATGTCGCAGGCGCGGACTTCGACGGTATTGAAGAAGGGATGCGGGCGAATGTCCCACCAGATTTTTTTGGCGTTGTCGATGCAGTTGGTACGGACAAGCAGGCTAACGTAGTTCTCGAATTCGGAGTAGCTGGAGAAAGCGTCGGGGATGCCGGTGCGGGGAAAATTCTCAAAGACTTTTGCGCGGTAGCCTTTGTAACCGGTGTTCAGTCCGAGCCAGAAGGGCGAGTTGGTGGCGAGCGCCATGATGTGCGGGAGGAAGTAGCGCATTGAGTTCATGATGCGAATCGCGGCTTCGCGGTCTTCGATGCCGACGTGGACATGCAGGCCGAAGATGAGGTTGGCGCGGGCGACGAGTTGTAGATCCTTGACTACCTGGTGGTAACGCGGGTCTGGATAAATCTGCTGAGTCCGCCAGTCGGCAAAGGGATGAGTGGCGCCGGCGACGAGTTCGAGATTGTGTTCCCGCGCGAGCTTGACCATTTCGCGGCGAAGTTCGTAGATGTCTTCGCGGGCCTCGTCGATGTTTTTGCAGATGCGGGTGCCAACTTCCACAACCGAGGTATGCATCTCGGCCTTGACACGTTCCTGAAGGCGAAGCTTTCCCTCCTCGAGCATTTCGGTCTCGATGTGGGAGCGCAGATCGCGTGTGACCGGGTCGATGGTCTGGTATTCCTCTTCGATGCCGAGAGAGAAGGACGGACGCATTGGGATGCTCCTAGGACAGCGTGTGGCAATTGTAAGTCACAGTGAACAGTGGTCAGAGTTCAGGCACGAGAGTCGCTAAAGGCATAGAATCCTGCGCGTGAGTGAAATTGTATTTCAAAATCGGCGGGAGGCAGGGCGGGTGCTGGGCGAGCTTGTGGCTGAGTTGCCCGATTTGAAAGAAGCGATTGTGTTGGGACTGGTGCGAGGTGGCGTGCCGGTGGCGCATGAAGTGGCGCGGGCGTGCGGGCTGCCATTGGACATCCTGGTGGTGCGCAAGTTGGGAGTGCCAGGGCAGGAAGAATTGGCGATGGGCGCAATCGCAAGCGGCGGCGGAGTGGTGCTGAACGATTACATCGTCCGCTCTTATCACGTGTCGGAGAAGAGACTCGAGGATGTAATGGCGCGAGAGGGCGAAGAACTGGTGCGGCGCGAGACGTTGTATCGCGATGGACGGCCGGCAGCAGATTTTGCGGGGCGAACCGTCATTCTGGTCGACGATGGGTTGGCGACCGGAGCCAGCATGCGCGCGGCGGTGAGGGCGGTCAAGGATCGAGCGCGACAGGTGATTGTCGCTGTTCCGGTGGGATCGAAAACCATTTGCGAGGATCTGACGCAAGAGGCGGACAGAGTGGTTTGCGCGCTGACGCCGGAACGCTTGGATGCGGTGAGCCTGTTCTATCGAGAATTTGGAGCGACGACGGATGAGGAAGTGAAGTCACTGATACAAGAAGGCATGAGGAACAGAGCCTAGACAGTAGGACTTGGGCAAGAAAACTCATTATATTCGCCTTTTATTCGCTTTCTTGGGGTAGAATGAGCTCTGGGCTATGAATCTCTTTTCCCAACTTGCGGCAGAGCCGACGCATGAGGAGATCTTCCCGGGCGCAGTGCTGATGCGGGGTCTGGCGCTCGCGCAGGAAGCCGAGTTTTTTGCGGCCGTGGAGCACATCCTTGCAGTCGCGCCGCTGCACCATGCGATGACACCCAGTGGCTTGCTGATGTCGGTGATGGTATCGGACTGCGGCACTCCGGAGGCATTTCGGAGGCGCTGGGATCCGCAGAATCCGAGTGTGCGGCGGATGTGGCCGCCGATGCCGCGTGTCCTTGTGGATTTTGCATTGCGCTGTGCGGTGCGGTCGGGATTTCCGCAGTTCTGCCCGGACACTTGCCACATCAATCGCTACCAGGCGGCGACAAAGCTGGGGATTCATCAGGACCGGCACGAGTTTGATTTGCATCAGCCAATTGTGTCGATCTCGCTGGGACTGGAGTGCATATTCCTGCTTGGCGGTTTTCAGCGCACGGACAAGACGAAGCGCATTCTGCTGGAGCATGGCGACGTTATCGTGTGGGGCGGCCCTTCACGCATGCGCTTTCATGGCGTGCAGCCGATGAAGCCGGGGCACCATCCGCTGACGGGGCCATACCGATATAACCTCACTTTCCGCAAGGTGGCTTAGCAACGGCGATTCGGGGCAACGGGGCCAGACTCTCCAGCCAGTCATTGGCCGGTACCTGCTGTGACTCAAAATGTCAGATTATCTCCCCGTTCCCTACCAGGGCTGCGCAATACCCCCACCCATACTCTGTGGAGACAGTTTCTGTTTTCAATGATTTACAGGGAAAGCATCGCTGTAAAGTCCTCTCATAATTGAATCTGGCCGCAGAATCTTCTCAGAAAAGCACTTAGGAAACAAGTGGTAGCGAGTTGAGGAACACTTTTGATTTCAGACAGATTCACAGATTCATTGTGCACAATTGACGGCAAATACCCTGCAAATCGTGTTGACGTTTTAGCGAGTGGAATGAATGGTTTGGACGGGTAATGACTGTGCGGGGCTTGACATCCAATTGGGGTGAACCCATGAGCGACGGCATGCGGCCAGCAATCAGCTATAGTACCTAGCCCCGAAGTAGTCGTTGCCGGATTCGGTATCCCGTTCTTTGCCGGTGGAAATAGACCCATGGCCGGACGCTGCGCTGAAAAGACATGCGCGGAGAAGCGTCGTAGATGTATCCGGTGTTCGAGTTGAGGCCGACGCTTGCATCGTAGCAATATCCCAGGTCCTCAACCGCGAGGGACCAGGGCACCCTCATCATAGCTTGGAAAATGCGGCCGTGACCGGGGCCGCCAGCCCCATCCCACGCCCGCTCATCGCAAAGAACGCGATGAACGGGGCACAGCGCATCTTCATGGTTCTTGACCGGGCCACCTGCCGGTCAAGGGCGCGCCGTTCTCCAGCGCGTTCATCGAAGCGAAGCGGAGACCCTTGACGGCCACCGCAGCGGAGGCTACCGCGCGTGAGCGCGCCGGGATGCTCGCAGCGCCAGACAGCCCGCCGGAGCGCCGACAGCCCGACAAGGAACTCATAAGCTCCCCCAGGGAACTTAACAGTTTCCTTTCAGGGATGGAGTATCGAAGTCATTCCGGCGCAAAGCGCCGCCCTCCTCGGCTCCGGCAGCGCGAACCACGGCCCACGGACCCCGCGCCGCCCCAACCCTGTGTTTTCAACAAGTTAACGCCGCAGGAACCGGGATCGGCAGAGTCTCGCTTAACTGCTTTATTTTCAACGGGGTTGCCATATAGCAACCTGTAAACGCCTTATATTTTGCGCCTTTTCCCTTTAGTCGCCTGATTCTAAACACGTTCCCGCAGAGCAACCCAAGGTTGCTCTACAGCAACCTTTTAGGGGTGACGTGTCCTACCTAAATCCGATGCCGTAGGCAGCGCGGGCTTTTGCTGGCCGTGCCGAGGATGCTGGATGGAGCCTCAGAAGCAGCAAGCCGCCCCGGAGGACGGCTCGCGGTTGGCTGCAACGGGTCAGGGTTACGGCACTCGGCAGTAGTTTGTATCGAAATTGCCCCTGATTTCCGGATGCGCTTTGAGGTATCTAAACAGGCTCGGTTTGAAATCGCAGAGTGTGCTGCATGGGATAAAACCTGTAAAGCAACTGCGATTGAAGTCGTAGGATATTTGCGCTTGGTCAAGTGTCGCTAAGGGTGTGAAGGATTCGTCCAGGCCTGAACCACCATTTTGTGTAATGTTCAAAGAAGACATTTCAACGGAATAGGCACTCGATGCCTTGTCGATTCCAGCCAGTTTGTGCCAGTTGTTCCCAAGCCATCCGTGACCTCCTTCGACAAAAGCATCGCCATTTACAGATTCGACGCGTCCGTTTTGAATATGCACACCCGCAAGGACAAGCCAGTTCCGTAAACCGAGGAAACCGCGCAAATAATTGGGCACGTAAACCATCAAGTACGCCATCGCGCCATGCCCATTAGAAAACACTTGAAACGGCGACAACTTCATTTCGTATGAATAGCTTGTGCTGGTTGCCTGGGTAGACTCTGGATACCTCTTAGCACCGCCATAACGAGCGACGAGCGGCAAGACTGTTTCCTCGTTGTCGCCAACCTTAATCAAAGCCGCTTCAGACAGCATGGACAGAGCGCGATGCACCGCATACCGCGAGTAAATGTGAAGTCCTACACAACTGATGAGCAAAACGGCTAACAATGACAGGATGATCTTCAGCATAAAGCCGGATCGTTTGCCAAAAGCTGCTTTCATTCCAGTCAAAAGTTTCATGCTGTACCACCCATATCCTTCGCTTGCGTGCGAAACACTCTACATCTCTGCGAAATTCAAGATTCTGATCGGAGCTGCCATTTATTGCGGGGCTGGAGTGGCAACGGGAGTAAACTGCGGTACGTCTCCGCTACGATCTACATGAAGCTGCCATGTGGTTTGCACTGTTCCGTCAGGATTCTTTCCCACCACAACCTGTACTCTGTCCCCGTTAACACTCCAGTGCTGATCGACCGGCGTTGAAAGGATTCCCGCTCCCGTTAAGATGCGATCCTTCCCGCTGCCATTTGTTGTTCCCTGCTGTTCATAAGACCCGCCATTATTTGACTCCCAAAGGGACACTTTCACTTTGGGATCACTGGGATCAGTGGAAACTGGTCCCTTCAATACACCATTCTCGATTTTGGTCGGAGTATACGTCACATGCCTGACACTTTCGTTGTCAGGTTCTTTAGTGTCCTTATTTCCAGGTATCGAACTAGTCTGCACTAGCACGACATTGTTGTTAACGCCTTTTTGAGCCACTTGCTCATCAGTCTTCCATCCATTTTTGTTTGCATAGTTCCACAGTTTCTGACACCAATCGCAATGTCCATCCGGGTCTGTGCCACCGAGCGGATTGTTCCGCATGTAAGCGTACAAGTTGAGTGTCTGGGGATTGTCGAGTTTCGCGTACGGTACAGGTTCGGCTTTAGCTGCCCAATCGGGAGACATAAACCGGCCCATCGCACTGCTGTAGTACCTCCTCATGAACCGCCCCATGCTGCTCCCGTAGTAGCGAGCGTCCATGTAATCGAGGCCGCTCTCTGTATCCCTTTCTTTGCCGGTGGGTTGAGGTGGAATGCTGGACGCAGCGCTGAATGCATATGCGCCAGTGAACGTCATACCAGTAGAACTCCGCGTCGTAAGCATAAAGCCACATCTCAAAAGCGAGATGTGGGCACCCGGCACTCGAATTGAAGTCGGCGCTTGCATCGTATCGATATTCCGGGTGCCCAAATGCGAGGCACCCGGGGCACCCGCCGGTCGCGGGAGAACTCACCTTTCTCCCCCTGCGGTCTTCGTCGCCTTCTTCGGTGCGGATTTTGTTGCAGGGGATTTCCGGGGGGGGGACTTCTTTGGCTGCGCGGTGACGGGCGCGCCGGATAGGAACGCGGCCCAACGGAGTTCTTTCGGCACATTCGGTGCGTCTTTTGCCTTGGAGATGACGAGATCTGCCACCTCGCGGACGATCCAGTCGAAGTTGGCCTGGCCAACGGAGTGGAGATCGGCATCGGGGGCGGGATTCATGAAGTCAATCGCGTAGGGGACGCCGTCTTCTACGGCGAACTCAACGGTGTTGAGGTCGTAGCCTAAAGCACGGCACAGGATGAGCGCATCCTTCTCAACACGAGCGAGGAGTTTGGGATCGTAGGCGGGCGGGTTCTGCACGTAGCGCTCGTGATGCGGCTTGCGCGGATCGTAGGGCATGATGTGGACCTTGCTCTGGCCAACGACGTAACAGCGGAAGTACTCGTTGAATTCCACTGCCTTCTGGTAGAGCATGCAAAGATCGCGTGACTGGTCATAGGCTGCAAAGAATTCCGGACGATTATGGATGTGATAAACGTCTCGCCATCCGCCCCCGTCGACCGGCTTCATAAATCCGTGCTCGCCAATATAGGTGAAGACGGATTCCCAGTTGAGCGGGTACTCGAGGTTGCGCATGGAGCGATCGGTGGTTCCCTCGGGGTGTTTCTTGTGTGGCAGGATGACGGTGGGCGGAACGGCTACGCCGAGTTTGGCGGCGAGGGAGTAGTTGAAGAACTTGTCGTCTGCCGACCACCAGAAGGGATTGTTGATGATGACGGTGCCATTCAGCGCGGCGTGCTTGAGGTAGGCACGATAGAAAGGGATGTCGTGGGAAATACGGTCAACAATAACGGCGTAGGGCGCGGGTTTGTCGAGGAGCACGGCGCCAGTTTCGACGAACTCCGCCTGGACGCCTTGAATATTGCGGGCATTGATATGTTCCACGAGCGCGCCGGGGAAGCTGTTTTCCATTCCGAACAGGACGCCGATCTTCTTCATGCTGAAACCTCCGGGCGCGGCGCGGACTGTCCGCAAATCAAAACTTGTGAACAGTGTACGGCAGACCGATGGATGTTTCGCACATCTGTGGATGTTGGGCCGGGAAAGCTGGACACAAAGAATTTGGGGCGGCGGAGTGAGGAGCGTCACTGCCGGAACTGATCAAGCGGCGTAGCTTGGGGGCGTCAGCAGTACGGGGAGGCTCCGAATGGATTGCCGGTTGTTGACCGTTTCGCGGGAATTTGGAAGCGGCGGCGGGAGGATTGCGCAGTCGATTGCAAAGCGGCTGGGCTGGAAACTGCTGGATGGCGCGCTGATTGGCGAGATTGCGTGCGCAGCACATGTGGATGCTGGAATCGTGAGCCGCTTTGATGAACATGTGGAGGGTTGGTTAAGCCGCATGAACCGGCAAGCGATGCGCGGCGCAGCGATGGCCGCCGGCGTGGCGCTGCAGCAAGAAAAGTGTTTTGACCAGGACGTGATGACCGATCTGACGCGTCAGATCATCGAGCATGCATACGAGGCCGGAAACTGCGTGATCGTAGGTCGCGGAGCACAGTGCATTCTGCAATCGAAAGCAGATGTGTTTCACGTGTTTGTATACGCTCCGTTGCGGGTACGTATTCACCGGCTGCGGACGCGCCTGGAACCGGGCGCGCAAATCGAGCAGCGCATTCGGGATGTTGATGCGGAACGAGCACACTATTTGAAGCTGCGTTTTGGCAAGGAGTGGAACAATCCGCACTTGTATGACCTGATGATCTCGTCGGGGGAAGATGAGGAGCAGACTGCACGGGTGATTGAGTTTGCGATGAGCCGCGGGATGTAGCCGGCATCCACCGCTCGATCGAGGTCAGGCCCGAAAGGGGCAGCTTCCCGGCCAATCGCTATTGGCGAACTGCGATTTCCTTCAGGCCTTTTGGGGATGCGGTTCTTTCCAGGAGTCGCCTGCCGAGAGCGATACCGGGGCGTTCAATCCACACATGAGTGCAGGTGGCGAGAGCCATCAAAGCAAGAGCTTCGAGCATCGTTACGGCCACATGCCCGAGCGGCGAACGCATATCGAGTGCACGGATGAAGCTGAAGCTGGACACCGCGGCAAAAACTGGGCCCTGAAGCAGGTAGATTCCGTAGCTGATGTTGCCTAGCCGCACCGACGCGCGTGCGGACAAAATGCCGAACAGGTTGGAGCCGAGCGCGATGAGCACGAATACCGATCCAAAGAGGAGCACCGGCAGCGGCCGATAGACATTGGGAACAAACGCGAGCCCGAAAACGAGCAGGCCCGATGCGGCCAAAGACGAAAGAGGCCCCTGGGCTCTGAGTTGGGGTTTCGCCGCTTTGAGCGCGGCTGCCGACATTCCGACTGAAAAGAGCGCGATGCACATCAATGGCGCTGGGTCTGCGATACGTGCCCCATATACGAACAAAGTCACAAGCACCAACATCACGGGCGGAAAGAGCAAGCCTACTCGCCTGACGGCGACGAGCAAAGAAATGTAAATCAGGCTGGCATAGAAGAACCACTCAAAGCGCAGGGTCCAGGTTACGAACGCGATAATGCGCGCGGTTCCGGAATAGCCATTAATCGGAATGTTGTCAAACAAACCTCCCGCAGACCAGCGGAACAGTTCCCAAGCGAGCTGTTCGGCCGGAACTCGGAGATGGAATCCGGTATTCATCAGGACTCCGATCAAGACCAGTGCGACCGCGAACCAGTAAAGGGGAAGAATGCGGAACAGTCGACCGATATAGAGCTTGCGCCAATCGGGCTTTCCGCCGCTGCGCAGAAGCTGGGAGTAGAAGAGGTATCCAGTGATCATGAAGAAAAAGGAGACGCCAAATCCGCCCAGCAGGAAATAGAACCGGGTCCCGGGGTAGGTCCAGGCTCGGGTAGCGAACAGCGTATGGTAAACCGCGGCGTGATTGAAGAAGACGCTTAGAGCGGCAAATCCTCGCAGGCCGTCAAGATTCACGACGCGTCGTTCCGCAGGAATTGGGGGCGAATCGGCGGCGCGGAAGAGGGGCGTAGCGGCAACAGCGAGCAGTAAAGCGATCTCGACGAAGTAGAGCCAAGCGGAGTAGTAGCCGAACAACAGGCCCTCCTGAACGGACCGCTCGCGGTGGCGATGTGTTTTCGATCCTCAATCCCGGCACACCTGCGTCCGGCTGCTCAGTTTTCCTGATGACAGCCTATGAAACATCAATACGGATGAGGTCGATCGTGTTCTCCCTATTCTGGCATACGGTTGGCCGATTCCCACGATTGCGGAAATGCACGGAGGTAATTGGATCTGGCTAAGACGGAGTGGCTATACGCTTGAGTTGAGCGAGGTGGTTGAGGTCGTGCCCGGCCATGGTTTCGACGATGGTCTCGAAGGTCATGGCGCCACGCTCGGGATGTGTCACCGTTTTGGACGAGGAGCCAGGGAGTGCTTTGGCGATGAGCTTGAGGTTCCAGATGCGCAGCGCGGTGAAGGCCGCAAGTGCATCTTTGGCAGCGATGCCGTCGTATGAAGCCCACTTGTCCTGGTCGAATGGCTGCAGAACGTGGTGATCTTCGGCGAGGGTCTGCCGCAGGCGAAAGGCAAATGCAATTTCGCAGTCGGCCAAATGGCAAACGATTTCTGCGGGTGACCACTTGCCGGGCGCCGCAGGTTCGCTGAGCCTGTCTGGGCCGATCATCTGAAGCTTGTTGGCGATTTCGTGTGATGTGGCCGATAGGATGGCATCAAGCGGGCGGCCATCGAGAAACTTCGCGTATGGATTGAGTTCGCTCATCGGAGAAAGTCCTTGGGAGTTCGCAGTTCCGTGTTTGAGCCGTGGGGATCGAAGGAGAATGGAACCCGCCATCTGGTTACAGTTGTACGTTCGGCGCAGCGAGTGAGCAATTGACGATTTGTATACGGCTATTCTGGCTCTCTCTATTCGCCCCTGACGCATCTCGATCTTTGTATTGGACGCAGTGAACTACCCTTAAAGATATTCCTGAATCATACGCTGCCAAGTGGGCCAATCATGGGAGTTATAGGTATCCCAAGTGTAGAGCTTATGGGGAATTCCCTTGGAACTCATGATGCGGTCGAGGTTCTGATTCTGTCCGAGACATTGATCATCCCAGCCTGTGGCCAGGATGTAAGTATTGCGCATGTAGTGGTCAAAGAACCAGGGATCAGCAAGATTGGGCAGATAGTGAGTGGGAAAGTTGAAGTAGCAATCCTGGTCATAGTAGCCGCCAAGGAAGTTTGAAACGTCGAATGCACCAGACATCGTGAGCAGTCCAGTGAAGATATCGGGATGGCGCAGGGCAATGTTGGTGGCATGGTATCCGCCAAAACTGCAGCCAAGCGAGACGAGGTGCGCGTCCCAGTTTTTCTTGCGGATGAGCGGCACCACCTCGTGGATGAGGTAGTCCTCATATTGGACGTGCCTGGCGATGCGCCAGCGCGGCTGCACGTTGCGGTTGTACCAACTCTCCATATCGACCGAGTCGACACAGAAGAATTGCAGGTCGCCGTGCTCAACGCGTCCTGCGACAGAGCCGATCATACCGCGGTCTTCAAACTCGAAGAAGCGGCCCCCCGAGGTAGGAAAAACGAGGACGGGCAGACCGGAATGGCCGAAGACGAGCATTTCCATGTCGCGACCGAGGCGGCTGGAATACCACTTGTGGTACTCACGGTTCATCGAGGGTTTTGCTCCTGAGGCTGGCGATTTGAGATGCGCTGGGTTCCTGTTACTGTAACAGCCACGGGCGCATCTTTTTATCGAGACATCTGGCCGCAGGCTTCGATCAAAACGCCGGTAGAATTCGCAGGGGCAGGGGAAACATAGCATTGAACCTCGAATCACAGACAAACGAAGACGCGAGCGAAAGCTTACTGGCTGGGTTTGAAGCAACCACGCCGCATCCGCGACTGCGATTACATAAGTGTTTTAAAAGCGGCTATTTGCCAGACGAACGCGATGTGATTGTTTACGTGCCGCCTGGGTATGATGAGGAGCCAGAGCGAACCTATCCGGTGCTCTACCTGCATGACGGACAGAACCTGTTCGATGGACGCACTTCGTTTGTGAAGGGGCGCACATGGATGGTGCGCGAGCATGCCGACGAGGCGATCGAGGCGGGCGAAGTGGAGCCACTGGTGATCGTGGGTATCTACAACACCGGTGACCGGCGACTGGCCGAGTACACGCATGAATATAACTGGCAGATGGGCGGCGGCGAAGCGGACAAGTACGGCGACCTGCTGACGCGGGAACTGATGCCGTGGATTGCTGAACGGTATCGCGTTCGTGGGGATCGTGAGAGCGCCGGAATGGGCGGCTCATCGCTTGGTGGCCTGGTCACACTGTACCTGGGTCTCCGCCATGCGCACCATTTTGGGAAACTGGCGCTGCTTTCGCCCAGCGTGTGGTGGAATCACAAGAGCATTCTGAGTTACCTGAATGAACACGCTCCGCAAACGTGGGAGCGTCCGCAGGTGTGGCTTGATGTGGGCGACCGCGAGGGGCAGCGCACGCTTCGCGACGTGGAGCACCTGGCGCGGAGACTCAAGGCGAACGGCTGGCGTCCGGGTGAGACCATGCACTTTGAGAAGGTGCATGGCGGTACGCACGATGAGGCAAGCTGGGCAGCGCGGGTCAGGCCAATGCTCAGATTCCTTTTTCCGGCGAGCTGAACTTCCGCGATGAATAACCAGCGTGATATTCGCATGGATTATGTCACGGGAAGGGACGGCGCTTTACGCCATTTCTGGTATACGCTTCCTATCGCCAGTGACCAAACCAGTGCGGCGAGATATCCGGCCAGAACATCGCTCGGGTAGTGAACGCCCAAGTAGATCCGTGAATAGCCGATCGCTGCCGAAAGACCCACCCAGAAAATCCAGATGAGGATGCGAACCAATCGGCTGTTCTGATTCGATGAGAACAGAGCGGCGGCTGAAAGGCAGAGGCAGAACGACAGCATCGCGTGTCCACTGGGAAAGCTATAGGACGCAGGAAGCCGCGTATCAAAGAAAGGCGTGGGGCGGGGACGGTGGAAGCTGGTTTTGAGCACCCACATCAGAAGACTTCCTCCGCCAGCGGTGACAGCAATCAGGATCGCCCGGCGCGGATGCCCGACGATCCATAATGTGATGCAAGACGCGGCCGCTGCGAGGGACACTAGGAGCGGTGAGCCGATTGCTGAGAAGAATTGCATGACGGCAGTGAGTTCCGTTGAGGAGTGGGCGTGGACGGACAGCCGAACGGCTTCGTCGAAGTGGCGCGTGTCTCCTTCGAGCATCTTCTCTGCCAGGACCGCAAACAGGACGAGAAAGACGACGGCGCCTGCCAACCCGGCCACGAGCGGGGTGCCCAGACGCGAAAGGAGGGTTGGTTTAGTCAAACTGGCTGAGCCCCATTGCTACGAGTATGCAACTGGCTAGAGAAGTCTGCTGTAACCGTGCCAGTCTTTGTCGGGCTCGATTTTGATATGCACCTTGTGAGTGAACACGCGGGCCAGAAGATCGTTGTCGAACTTCTGCTGCACCGAATCGGGGTTGCGGGTGTAAAGGATGAACTCCCGAACTCCCGGGATAGTGGTTGTGGCGACAAAGAGCGACTCGCGATTGGGTTCGAAAACCTCGCAGATGTCGTTCTCGATTCGAGTCAGGGTCTCAGTTTCGTTGGGAGTAGGAAAACCCTGTCGATCTGTATCCGTCAGAGGTACGGCGATGGCGACGCAGTGGCCGTAGCCGGTCACGCCTTTGAATTTGCCGTAACCTGTGTGGGCTCGGACAAACATCGGTTTGCCCTCGGGATGATGGCCCTTAAGCACCGCCCAAGTGTCAGGAATGGGCAGCTTTTCGGCGCTCAGAGGTTCTTTTGCGGTAAAGGGCCACATGTCTTTTCTAACTCCTGATGCGAGATTCGGGTGCGAAGTTTGCAATAAGTATGCCGCGAATGAACGACTTTGGACAGGGGTGTACCAAGAATTCTGCCGCACATTGGTACCTGGGTGGAGGCGGGAACAGCTTGCCTGAAAGGGCAACTATCGGCGATACTTAGGTGTTGTGTCTCTCACCCTGTGGCTGGTCCTGCGGGGTTCCGGTGCCCCTGAGCGGGGATCCGGGTAGATAAGGGCCACGCGCTTTCGCGCAGGCCGGAAAACTCTCAAGAGACCGCAGCAAGAGCACTGGAATCTGAAAGGAATCGTATCTCCGTGGTGATGATTCGTTTGGCGCGTTTTGGCGCCCCCAAGCAGCCCTATTATCGTGTCGTTGTAATCGAGAAGGACCGCGCCCGCAACGGCCGGTCAATCGAAGTCGTCGGCACCTACAATCCCCGCACCAGCCCGGCTTCAGTGGACCTGAAGCATGATCGCATCGCCTATTGGCGCGGCGTAGGGGCACAACTCACCCCCATCGTGGCCAAGCTGGTGGAGAAGAACCCGGCCAAGGCTACTGAGCCGGCAGTCGCGTAATTCCCTTTCACCGCATTCGAGTTGTGTGCGAGATTTTTTGAGGTCACGCACACAGATTACTGACTTTGGGTGGGGTGTGCTGATAGTATCTGCGCACCGATCCAAGTCGCTTCTTCTTGGATGTTTACGGTCAGAGGCAAGTTCATGACCCAAGTTGACATAGTGGCAGTAGACGAACTGGTCCGCGAGATCGCGCGGGCTTTGGTGGACGAACCGGAAGCAGTAGACGTGCAGTCGGTGCAACGAGACGAAAATACCGTTCTGAAGCTTCGTGTGGCACCCGGAGACGTAGGCAAGGTAATCGGGAAGCAGGGGCGCACTGCTCGCTCCGTACGCACCATTCTGGGCGCAGTCAGCATGAAGCTGCATCATCGCTACACGCTGGATATCCTGGAAGAGGACGACGAAGCATAGGATGATCAAATTTTCCTGGGCCAAGCATCGCTCTGGACGCAGGTAATGGCGTCGGCGGGATGGGTGTGGCTTGCGCGCGTCAAGCGCACACAAGGCCGCAAGGGCGAGGTTTTCGCCGATATTCTCACTGACTTTCCTGAAAAATTTGCGGAGAGGCGCCGGCTGTGGCTTCTGCGCGGCACCCCCGTTTCGGGCAGCGACTTACCGCATAGCGGCGCCACGGTGCAGGCCGAACCGCGCGAAGTGGAGCTCGTGCACCACTGGCCTCACAAGGGCGGCATCGTGCTGCATTTCGCAGGAGTGAATTCAATCTCGGCTGCCGAAGAACTTGCCGGGCTGATTGTTGCGATTCCGAGAGAAGAACGCGCAAAGCTAGCTGCAGACGAGTTGTACATCGACGACTTGATTGGATGTGTCCTAGTGGATGTGGCGGGGGCTGAACCTGTCATTGTTGGCGAGATCGAAGATGTGGATCGAAGCGCGGGGCCAGTGGCAATCCTCGTGGTGCACGGCAAGTCGGCTGACGAAATCTTGATTCCATTCGCGAGGGATTATCTCCGCCGAATCGATGTGGAAGCGAAGCGCGTGGAGATGGCCCTGCCGGAAGGGTTAGCAGATTTGAACGCGGGTTAGCGGTAGTCAGCGTACTTCGCAGCGTTAACGTCTTGCTCACCTTTGGCAGATTTCTACTGAAACGCCAGCGGCTTCCATGCGCCGTTGTCTTTGAGAGCCAATTGCAACGGGCGGGGCGGCCCTTTGGGTGGCAAGGTCACTTCGATCCACAATTCCTGACCGGCTTTGAGCCTTGTCGGGTCGGTCGCGTGTTCGGCGATGTAGAAGTCGACCGGGGTTGTGATGCGCATCTGGTCGCAGGCGGCGCCGGGCCATGCGGCGACGGATTGGGTTGGCGTGGTTGTGTCCGGCTCCGGTACACGAATGGCAATCAGCTTGTTATCTTTGACTACGATCTTTGCCTGGAACCAGACGGTGTTGGCCGAGCGGATCGAGAAGTTATTCCCGTTCGGAACTCCATTGAGGTTGCGCGGAAATTGAGCATCTTTTGCGGAGGGCAGCGTGCTGCCGCAACCATCCACCATAGGTTGCAGGCTGAGGTAGCGGCCACGCATCACCATTTCAGGATCGTATGCTGCCGTTCGCGTCCACACGCGTGGACACGTAGCGCGCTGATACAGATACTTTGCCGCGACCGTCGAGACGATGACCAACTGCAAGACGAGAAGAGCGATGGAAGTCTTTGCGAATTTCATCGTGCCGCCTCCAGTGGCGCGGGAGATTGCGCCATGTGCGCGAGCAGGCCGCGGCGGGTTTTCTCAAGCGCCCATCCGCCGGCGAGAAATAGTACACCAAGTCCGATGAGGCCGAGGGAGCGGTCCATCTTGTCGAAGAGATCGCTGAAGTAGAACCATGCGACCGTGGCACCGAAGAAAACGATGCCCAGGTTCACGAGTCCCCGGCTAGCCTGAGTCACTCCCCACCAAATGAGAAATATGCAGAACGCTGCGACCAGGGCGTGCGCGGCGAAGTTCGGCTCGGTGCGCGACCAGGATGCGGTGCCATAACGCCCCATCCAAATCCGCGTACACCAAGGCAGTGCGATCACAAAGCCGATGGCGGCAAGCACTGGGATCGCGCTTACACCCCAACGACCACCGAGACGATTTCCGCCAGGCGTCGCCGGCCCCGCACTCCCGCGCAAAGGAAGCAAAGAGAAGAGCAGCGGGATTGCAGCGATATCGACCCATCCCCAGAAGCGCGTGGGGAACGGCGGATACGGCTGCATGCCGTACCAGGAGCGCCAGCCATCCAGTAGCAAGAAGATGCTGGTCACAACGGAGATTGCGGAAACCGAGAAGAGAATTCCGCGAACAATGCGGCGCTCGGTCCCAATGAAGAATGTGAGATAGAGGATGGCCCAGACAAAAAGGAATCGGCCAATATAGATTTCTACGCCGATGTGGTTTTCAGCAGCGTAGCTCCACTCGCAGATCAGCCAAGACGGAAAGAGAAGAAGCGTCAGTGTCTGCTGGGCCTGGTCGCGCAGTAGCAGCCAGCCAAGCAGCGCGGCGATGGCCCACATGAGAATGGCGGCGGGCCAGTGTTCCTGGATATTGAAGATTTGGCCGACAAGCGCGATGGCCGCTCCGGCGGAGATGGTGCCGACCGCGTGGAGCGTCGTCGACAGGCCCTTGAACTTCTCGCGAGTGACGGCGCCACCAAGATGGAAGATGGTCACCATCGCCATTACGAGCAGAAACCGCATGCCGGGACCGAGCTGGTCCCAGTGCGCGGAGACGAAGAGGACTACACCGCTAGCCAGCAAAATGCCGCCGAGAATGAGGGCGACGCGGCCCTGCCAGGCAATCCCGGCAACGTTGGCTGGGCTCTGAGTGCTCCCGCCGGCCACACCTTTTTTGGGCAGGTCCGGGCCAGAGTGCCCGGCAGTTTTCGCCTGTGCAGATTCCCAGGCGCGGATGCGAATCGCACTCTCCGCATCGAGAACGCCAGCCGTTTGCCAGCGATTTAGCAAAGGTTCATAGTCGGGCATGATCGTTGCGCACCATTAGAGCACATTGGAAAACTGCCTCAATGCCTGCTTCGGCATCAGTTGAAAGGACCCCTTGGGTTTGCCGATTCCTTGAGGCAGCACTGATGGAATGAGATTATCCATTGCAGTGATCCGAAAAAGGGGCCTCCATACACTTTCGCAAGTGTCACAGCAGCTACGCCCGCGAAATAGGAACCTTGGGGGTCAAAACGCGCCAATTGGGATCCAGCCGGAGGATCATCCCCGCAATCCGGATAGCGGCTAACGACCGAGGTTCTATGATCGTGAGTGAAACCTATGCGGTTTGAGATCATCACGATATTTCCTGCGTTCTTTGCCGGCATCTTTGAGCACGGCATCGTACGTCGGGCACAGGCTGAAGGGCTCGTCGGAATTGGCGTGCACGACCTGCGCACGTTCACGCACGATCGGCATCGCACCGTGGATGATCGGCCGTTTGGCGGCGGAGAGGGAATGGTGCTGAAGCCCGAGCCGCTGGCGGAGGCGCTGAAGTCGCTGGGGATTGAAGCAAAAGCCAAACGGGAACAAGAGCAGAAGCCGATCCTTCGCTCGCCTGGCCTGCAAACGGACGGGTTTGCGATGTCCCAAAGACGCACCTCTCGGGAGGACACATTGAATGGTGCGGGGACCGGAGTGATTCTGTTGTCTGCACAGGGACGGCCGTTTACGCAGGGGATGGCTCGGGAGTTGTCGCACGTGGAACGCGTGGTGCTGATTTGCGGTCGCTACGAAGGCGTGGATGAGCGCATCAACGAACTCTATTGCGATATGGAGCTCTCGATTGGCGACTACGTGCTGAGCGGCGGCGAACTCGCGGCGGCGGTGGTAGTGGATACGGTGATGCGGCTGGTACCGGGCGTGCTGGGCAACGAGGCGTCGGGCGAGTTTGAAAGCTTTGGCATGGCCGATGCGGAGATCAGTACGGACGAAGAAGGCGTGCCGCGTTCGCAGCATGGATCAGGCGGGCTGCTGGATTATCCGCATTTCACGCGGCCGGCCGAGTTTGCAGGTCTGCGCGCGCCGGACGTGTTGATGAACGGCGATCATTTGCAGATTCGGAAATGGCGGCGGGAGCAGCAGTTGCGCAAGACACTGAAGAACAGGCCTGACTTGCTGGAGAAGGCGGCGCTGAGCGAGGACGACCGGCGCATACTCGAAGCGATCCACCGCGAAAGTAGAGACTGAGGACGATGGGTAGTTTACAAATTGCCGCGTGGATCGAGCTTGGTTTTTGCTGGATCGTGTGGTCGCTTGCTTTTGTAAAACCGCGAAAACGAGCAGCAGGTGCGAAAAAAGCAGAGAGCGCGCCCGCGTCCCGTTGGGGCATCATTCTTGTGATGCTGGGCTTCGCGTGTATCTGGGCATTCATCCGGCCGGTGGGGTTTGAAAAGTCTACGGCGTCGCTGATTGCTTCGATGATCCTGGGGCCGCCGTCGGTGGTGCTGGTGTGGATGGCGACGCGCCACCTGGACAAGCAATGGAGATTCGAAGCCGCGCTGAGCGAGGATCACAAGCTGATTACGACGGGACCCTACCGCTGGTTAAGGAATCCGATCTACGCATCGATGCTTGGCATGCTGCTCGCAACAGGATTTGCCAAAACATGGCGGCCGCTGCTGGTGGCGGGTGTGGCCTTGTTCGTGATTGGAACTGAGATTCGTGTGCGCGCTGAAGAGAAGTTGCTGGCGGCACGGTTTGGAGAGGAATTCGCTCGGTACAGGGCGGCGACTCCGGCATACCTCCCGTTTCTTCGATGATGCGGCGGAGATGCGCATCTATCTGCGATGAGGATGTACGGCCGCCGGCTGTTCTTCGCTGACTTGGCCGACCGCGATTTTAGCGACGAAGAAGTTCTCGCCGCACGTTTTTGAGCCGGCGATGCGCCGAAGCATCGCGAGTTGGCCGACGTGCGTGAGAGCGTCCGCGATCGGCCCTTGAAACAGTGGTTCGGCGGCTGCGTGCAGAGGTCTATCAGATTCAAGATAGTCGTCAAAGGCTTTCAGCGCGGCGAAGAAGCGGGCCTTCTCCTGAGGCCACGGAAGAGGCGTGGAGTTGTGCCAGCGCTCGCTTCCCTGCACCGAACTGAGCGCCCAGTCGAAGAGGTCACCCATGTGGGCGAGGATCTGAACGGGCTGACGACCACATCCATCGAAGGTCGCGAAGCTGTCCGGAGCGCCTTCGAGAGCCCGGGCGGCGCGGTAGGCGAGGGCGGCAACGGTGTGGCGGACAAATTCGCGATTGTCTCTCATACGGAAAAACTATACCGCAATCCGGAGTACAATCTGAGCGAATGATCTACTGGACGCAAGCCGGTACTCCGCTAAATCGCTGGGTAAGCGCTCCAATTGTTGGAATCGGCCTTGCGTTGTGGTTGAAGTATGCATGGGGATCTCATTTCCCAACAATTGTTACGGTTTTGGGGGCATTGTTCGTTGGATTTTCCATTCCGATCCCTGTTTTTCTGGTTCTGCGCTCGTTTGGCATGATTAGGCAATAAGCCCACTTCTCTGTTAAAATCAAGGCTCTGAGTCCATCAGCAGGAAGAAGCTATGTCTATCCATCCAGTAATGCAGCGCCTTGCGGACAAGCTGAAGCGCACCGATCTGCCAGCTTTTGTGGCGGGCGATCAAGTTCGCGTTCAAGTCAAGATTAAAGAAGGCGATAAGGAACGTTTGCAGGCCTTTGAAGGCCTCGTGATTGCCATCAACAAGGGACCGCAGGGCACCTTTACCGTCCGCAAGATGAGCTTTGGGCAGGGCGTGGAACGCATCTTCCCGTTCAACTCCAAGGTCGTCGATAAGGTGGAGAAGGTTCGCAGCTACAAGGTGCGGCGTTCGAAGCTGTTCTACATCCGCGGACTGCGCGGAAAGGCAGCCCGTCTAAAGGAAGTGGAGCGCTCCGCAGTTAAGGCGTAAGAGAGCCTCCTTTTCCAGGGTCAAGAAAACCCCGGCTTCGGCCGGGGTTTTCACTTGTATTGGCTGAAACCGAGCCCACAGGTAATCGACGACGCCTCGGCATCAGTCTTCCCGTGTGTTCTTATTAAGCCGCCTGGCGTCGCCGGTCTCTTTACTTTCATCCAGTCCTGTTGAGTCCGCAATATCCACTGTTCCGAAGGAATCGTTCACTACGCCATCGTCGGGCGGCGGATTCTTCTCTTCAAACCCACCTGGCTGCGTGTGGGTAGGCTTCAATTTCTCAGTCATCGGACCTCCTGCCTATTTAGATGCGGTCTATGGGACCCGTCGACCGATTAACCCAACGAATACTGGACCGGTTTTCCGCAGGCATCCACCGTTGTGCGAGGGCGGATGGTTCTTATACTGGGGGCATGGCGAGCTCACCCGTGTGCGGTTGGAAGCTGGAAAAGGCTGCATTCAAGTGCGGCTTTCTGAAAATCGCGGGGTGCGACGAGGTTGGACGCGGGCCAATGTTCGGACCCGTAGTCGCCGCGGCAGTGATTCTGCCGGTAGGTTGCCGGCTTACGGGTCTGAACGATTCAAAGCAGCTATGTGAAAACAAACGCAACGAGCTTGACATCGTGATTCGCGCCAAGGCGCGTGCGTTTGCAATCGCAGCAATTGATGTGGAGACGATCGACCGGATCAACATCCGCAGGGCTTCCCTGCTGGCAATGCGCACCGCTGTCGGGCAGCTTGCAATTCAGCCGGATTACCTGATGATCGACGGCTGCGACACCGTTGACTGGCCGTGTCCACAGGAGTCGGTGATTCACGGCGATGCAACCAGTTACTCGATTGCGGCGGCGAGCGTGCTTGCAAAGGTGTTTCGCGACCGGCTGCTGGTGGAACTGGATGCTGTTTATCCGGGTTACGGACTGGCGCGCCATAAAGGTTATTGCTCGCGTGAGCATATGGCCGCACTTGATCGGCTGGGGCCGACACCGCTCCACCGGAAAAACTGGAGTCCCGTGGCGCAAACGATCCTGGATTTCGAAAGCATGCCTGAAGTGATTCAGTAACGGCCGTATGCTTTCAGGCAGCGACGGCGCGGCGCGTTCTTCGATTCTGGATGAACGTTAGTATGGGTCGCGCGGCCAGCAACACGAAGAGCACGAAGGTCAAGTTCATCGGGCTTTTGACGCCGGGTTTTACCTGCCACCAGTAATGGATGATTCCACAGATTGCCGCAAAGTAGACCAGTTTGTGCAGCCGATTCCACCGCTTGCCGCCGAGTTTGCGAATAGCCCACGTGGTTGACGTAGCCGCGAGCGGCACCAGCAGCGTATACGCGAGGAAACCGGCGATGATGAAGCGGCGCTTGGTGATGTCGGTCTCGAAAATGCTCAGGTCAAAGTTCATGTAGAGCGCGATGTAGGTAGCCAGATGCAGCGACGCGTAGAAAAAAGCGAAGAGACCAAGCAGGCGGCGAAAGTTGATGAGCCATGACATACGCGGCGATATCAAGCGCAACGGGGTGATGGCCAGCGAAAGAATAAGCATCAACAGGGCGTTATAGCCGGTGGTCAGCGTTATGTTCGCTGTGGGATCGGGGCCAAGCGTGTTGGTAACAGCCTGGTAAACGAGCAGCGCGACGGGCGAGAGGCACGCGATCCACGTGAGGGTCTTGAGCGTAATGAGGGTCGGGCGATTCATGTGCGTCCAGGGATAGCAGAGTTCGCGTGGTTAGCGGTGCTTCGCGTGTTAGCGGAGTTAGTAAAAGCGCGGAGTGTGTTCCGCCAACACGCGCGCAACGCGGCTAACCCCCGCTAAAAGTACTTGTTCAAGTCCATGCCATTGTAGAGCGAAGCTACCTGGTCGCCGTAACCATTGAACATGAGGGTGGCCCGGTTCTGTTGGTAAAAGGGCAGGCCGATGCGGCGTTCAGTTTTCTGACTCCAGCGCGGATGGTCGTGATTCGGATTTACGTTGGAGTAGAAGCCGTATTCGTTTGCGGCCTGCTCGTTCCACGTGGTTGGCGGCATCTTGTCGAGAAAGCGAACTGTGACGATTGATTTGGCCGATTTGAAGCCATACTTCCAGGGCACAACGATGCGGATCGGCGCGCCATCCTGGTTGGGCAGCACCTGTCCGTAAAGCCCAAAGGTGAGTAGCGTCAGCGGGTGCATCGCTTCGTCCATGCGCAGGCCCTCGGTGTAGGGCCAGTCAATGTTGGAGTCGGAAGCCCACTTCTCCACGTGTTTGTCATAGTAGGAAAGAAACTGGACGAACTTCGCACTGGGCAGCGGATCGCACTGCTTGATGAACTCGGAGAGAGAATAGCCAACCCATGGAATCACCATGCTCCAACGTTCGACGCAGCGATGTCGATAGACGCGGTCTTCAAGCGGTCGCAGCTTCAGCAACGCTTCGATGTCAAAAGTCTTCGGCTGTTTGACTTTGCCGTCCACCTTAACAGTCCAGGGACGCGTGGGAAGCACGCCGGCGTTTTTGGAAGGCTGATCCTTGTCCACACCAAACTCGTAGTAGTTGTTGTAGTGCGTGATGTCCTGGAAGCTGGTGAGCGGTTCACCTGTCGTAGTGAGTGGGCTTTTGACCGTTTGCAGCTTTGTGTCGTCGGCGAGAACGCGGGTGTCAGGCGAGAAAACGTCCACAAGACGGGCTGCCCCCGCGATGGTACCGCCCGCGGCGGCCGTAGCTGCAACCGCATTACGCAGGAAACGGCGCCTGCTGACGTATTCCTTATAGCTCTGCTCTGAGGTGATCTCCGATGAGGAAATATCGGAGGGCTTGCGAATCAACATGGATGACCTCGTGGTGTTCAACCGCATCCATTAGACATGATCGACCGCAATGGGGTTACAGCAAAACCTTCGGCGGTTTTCAAGCCATCAAAATGCCAGGTCCTTGAAGACTTCTCAGAGTTTGTACTGCAACCGTATGTGCCTTAAATTCGGCTAGTTACGCTAGCCAAAAAACAGGTGTCTTAGATCACATGACGAGCTGTCTGCGTAGCATAAATTTTAGCATTCGTGTTACCGCCGGGCCGCCGCCTGCTGGCATTATCGAGTTCCATGGAGTAACGATGGATGTTTTGAGCAGAATCGGCATTGCGGATCCGTTTCGTGCGGTTTGGCGACACAAAATAGTTCGCTACGAATATTGCGGGACGTCGACGATATGACTGGAACATCTTATTTCGCAGGATTGCGGCGCCTTGCGGGCTTCGCTTTAGCGAGGGCAGGCAAGCTGCCCTGCGGAAACGAAGTGGACTGGCGCACGACGAGTTTGGTGGGAATATGCCACTCCTTCTGCTGCGCCTGGGGATGATCGAGCTCGATGCCGGCGCGCAGGGCCTGAACGGCGGCTTCGGCAAGATGCTTGCAGGACATCTGCACCGTAGTAAGCGGCGGCAGCATAAACTGTGCGAGGTGAATGTCGTCGAATCCCACAACGGAGACATCCTGTGGCACTGGGTGCGCGGCGCGATGCAGTCCATGCAATACACCGATCGCGGTCATGTCGTTAGAGCAAACGATCCCGGTGGGCAGCTGAGCGAGCGCGAGCAATTGTTCGCTGGCCTTAATGCCGCCTTCCATGGTGTGCGTGCCTTCGACCAGATGCTCGGGCGGAACGGTCAGTCCTAATTCGGCCATGGCGCTGAGGAAAGCATCGCGCCGCGCCACCGCTGAACGCATCTGCAGAGGACCGCTGATGAAGGCGATTTGGCGATGTCCAAGGGCCGCGAGATGTTGCACTGCTTCGTGAATTCCCTCTCCATAGTTAACTTTCAGGACGCGAATATTCGGCGAGTCCGGTCCGGCATCCACAAACACCAGCGGAAATGCATGCTCAACAAGTTTCTGGATCAGCTCTTCTTCGATCCCGAACGTCATGATCGCCACCCCATCGACGTTGCGTTGGAGCATACGGCGGATGAGTGCTTCGGTGCGAGCGGTATCGTAGTTTGTTGAGCCGACGAAGACCTCATACCCCTGCTCCACGGCGAGGTTCTCAAACTCCCGGACCAATTCGGGGAAAAAGGGATTCGTGATCTCCGAGACTACAAGTCCCAAGGTGCGACTGCGTCCGGAGACGAGAGCGCGCGCCTGTGTATTTGGAACGTAACCAACTTCCTTGATAGCGTTCCAAACACGCTCTGCTAGTTCGGGTGCAACCGTCGAGATGCCGTTTACCGTGCGCGAAACTGTGGCGATAGAGACGCTCGCGCGCCGCGCCACGTCGCGAATGCTCGTGCTGGCGGGGTGGAGCCGGTTCGGATTCTTTCTTGGGCCTCCCACGGATAAACCGATCTTAGAGTATTTTCTCGCGTTTCACGCAGAGAATTCGTGAGGAATTGCGCCAGATAACGGGCGTGAAACAGTTGAATCAATTGGGAAGAGTCCTCCCGGAGGCGCGGCGCGTTGCGCAATCGATTGCGGAGTGCGGTGACAAAAGCGTTTGCACCGCAGGGCACACGGTTTCGGCAGCTCGCTAGGGATGGCTCTGGCTGCCACCTGCCACTTCAATCGCATGACGCAGCAACACCAGAATGGAAACAAGGCTCTCTTCGGCGCCGCGTTTGCTTCCTGGGAGATTGACGATCAGTGTTGAGCCTCGCAGACCGGCAACTCCTCGCGACAGCCATGAAAAGGGATTGCTCTCTGCTCCGCGAGTACGCATAGCTTCAGCGAGACCCGGCGCCTGACGATCAAGAACGCGAAGCGTCGCCTCGGGTGTGCGGTCGCGTTGGCTCATGCCGGTGCCGCCCGCCGTCAGGATCAGTGCTGCTCCCTGCGCGCTCCATCGCTCAAGTTGAATTGCGATCTTCTCTTCGTCGTCGGCAACAAGCGCTGTTTTAACTTCCGCCTGCGGCCAATGCTGACGGAGCAACTCCATAACCGCCGGGCCTGCCGTATCGGTCATCATGCCCTGCGAGCAGCGGTCGGAAACGGTGAGAACACAGAAGAGCATCGGAATGATTGTAACTATTCTGCTGGAAGCACCTTGATGGTTCGCAACCAGATTTTCGCCGTATCTGGCCATGTGGTCACGGGAAGTGCCGTGCGACGAAGTCCGTATCCATGTCCACCTTCCGCGTAGATGTGCAGCTCAGCCGGCACTTTGGCGGCTTTTAATTGCAGGAAATAGACGGTTGCGTTTTCAACATTCACCGGGTCGTTTTCCGCTTGAACAATGAAGCTGGGGGGCGTTTGCGCGGTCGGGTTGATGTCAGCATTGGGCACCATGTTTTTCGCAGCGTTGGCGAGATAGCCGGGGTAGATGATGAAGGCGAAGTCTGGCCGGCAGCTAAGCTGATCGGCTGCGTCAATGGGATCGTAGAGGCGCTTGTCGAAGTGCGTGCTGAGCGCGGCGGAAAGATGTGCGCCAGCAGAAAAGCCGAGAACGCCAACGTGGTTGGGATCGATATTCCATTCAGCCGCGTGCAAGCGAACGAGGCCGAGCGCGCGTTGCGCATCCTGCAATGCCGCGGCAGATTTGGGATAAGGACCCGTGTTGGGCACGCGGTATTTCACCAGCACGCAGGTTACGTCGATGGAGTTGAGCCAGTCGCAGACCTCTGTGCCTTCAAGATCGATAGCGAGAATCTGATAGCCGCCGCCCGGAAAGACAACTACAGCGGGTCGAACGGCGTTGCTTTTCGGTGCGTAAACCGTGAGCGTCGGATTGAAAACATTGCCGAGGCGAATGAGGGGCTTACCAGCGATGAGGTTATCAGTGGGCTTGGTGGTGTCGATTTCTGCCGGCGGATTCGCGGGGGCACCCGGAGCGCCGTCGGGCCAGAGCGGCAGAGTGATGTGTCCGGGTGCTGGCTGCCATGCGGGGTTTTGTGCAGCGGCGCACAGGGCAGATGTCGCAAGCGTGAAGCAGAGGATAATCGCAGAACGTTTCATGCTGAAACTCCGAATGAAAATATGCCGCAGTGATGATTGCAGGAGCGGGAGCGGGGATGCAAATGGGATTCAGCGATAAACGAGATCTCGCGGTGCTTAGGCGAGTTAGAACCGGGGTGCAATCTTTCCGCATCACGGCTGAGCGCCCGGCGGAACAAGCAGCGTCAGAGTCTCGCGTGCAAGTTCCATGCGCGCCGGCAGAGAGCCGAGCACCTCACCGTCTGCTTCAACAAACACCTTTATCTTCGATCCGTTTATCGGCCGGCATTCAACGGCATCGGCATCGAGCAATTCAATTGAGCGCGAGAAGGTCTGGCGGCCCACGAGAGTGGCCAAAAGGAAACGCATATACTCCAACCGGCTGCGCGTCTTGAAAGCGACCAAGCTCAGGTCTTTCTTGCGCAGCGTCGCACCGGGAGCCAAAACCCCCAATGCTCCGCCAAAAGACCGAATGCGGATCGCAAGTAATTGCGAAACCTGCTCAACACGAGGATCACCATTGCCGTTGATCGAGAAGGAGGCGTCAAAGAGTGGAAACGGATGAGAGGCCCAGATCTTGAACGCCTCGAGCATATAAAGCGCGTATCCGAAGCGGCGTTTTAGCTCGGGGTCCATGCTGGACATCAAGAGCGCATCTGCGCCCACACCCGCCGCGACGGTGAAATACCGCCAGCCGATCGCGCCATGAATCTCTTGAAAAAAGATGCGGCCGACCGGTACCTCCATGGGCTGGGCATGGAGCAGAGCCCTCGCAGCCTTTACGGGATTGCCCCCCAGCCCGAGGTTCTGCGCCAATGCATTCGCCGTTCCCAGCGGCAGCACTCCCAAGGCAACATTCGTACCCACCAGCGGCTGAAGCACTTCATGCACGGTGCCGTCGCCGCCACAGGCAAGCACCGCATCGTAGCCCTGGCGTACCGCTGCGAGCGCCAGCGTCTTGCCGCTGCCCGGCGCATGCGTCTCGAGAGCTTCGGCTTCAATACCGGCTTTGCGAAGAACCGCAAGCGCGCTCTGAATGTAGGATGCGCGGCGTCCGGAGTGCTGCCCTGAAGCTGGGTTGTAGATCAGCGCGACACGGCGCATGGATGCTTTCTGGCCTCGGCGAGGTTCCCTCAATTGATGATTTCATTCTACAGAGGGCGCCGGTTTGCAGTTCATAAGCTTTGATGCTAACCGGAGATTAAGCGATCAGGCTGACCCGGAGCCTTTTCGGCGTTTGCGCGCTCGATTTCGGAGATTCTTTGAACCGCACATGCTTGGCCTGCGTAGGTCAGTTAAAATGACTCGCCGTATACCTGAAAGGATTCACAACACCTGAAAATACCATGACCAATCCTGTGCGCAGTTATTCGAGGTTGCTGCTGTCGAACCTTCTCTTGGGTTTCGGTGTATTCACGTTGAGCGTAATTGCGCAGGAAAAGCCTGCTGCCACGGGCGATATACCGCGCTACAAGGACGCGACGTTGCCGGTTGCAGACCGCGTCGCCGATTTACTGCCGCGGATGACTTTGGAGGAGAAGGTCTATCAGCTTACGGGCGGCTGGGACTCCAAGATTGAGGTCATCGACCCGACCAACACATTCACCACGGAAACAGCGCGCACAACGCTGTCCGCTGAGTGGGGTCCGGAAGTGAAGTTCACCCCGCGCCAGGCAGCAATCCTGCGCAACGGGGTACAGCGTTATTTCCGCGAAAAGACGCGCCTCGGCATTCCGGCGATGTTTCTTGGCGAAGCCCTGCACGGATACATGGAGTACGGCAGCACAAGCTTTCCGCAGGCTCTCGGATTGGCGGCGACATGGGACCCTGCACTGGTAAAGCGCGTGTTCACGGCTGTCGGCGATGAAGCCGGCTCACGCGGAGCGGGGCAGGTGTTCTCGCCGGTGCTCGATATGGCGCGCGATCCGCGCTGGGGACGAACGGAGGAGGGATACGGTGAGGATCCTTACCTGATTTCGCGAATGGGCGTTGCGGCTATCGAGGGCTTGCAGGGCGATTCATATTCCATCGATCGTCATCACGTGCTGGCCACAGCCAAGCACTTCGCCGTGCATGGAGTGCCAGAAGGCGGCACCAACACGGCGCCTGGCAACATCTCGGAGCGCGTGATTCGCGAGACCTACCTCGTTCCCTTCCAGGCCGCTGTGCAGGAGGCGCACGTCGGGAGCGTGATGGCCTCGTACAACGAGATCGACGGCGTTCCTAACCACATTAACCACTGGCTTCTCGACAAAGTACTGCGCCAGGAGTGGGGATTCGATGGTTATCTGACTTCAGACGGCGATGGTCTGCAGATGCTGGTGGGAACGCATCATGTGGCATATAACTTTGCCGATGCAGCGCGGCAGGGGCTCGCGGCCGGCATCGACTACGACCTGTCAGAGGGCACGGTTTACGCCACTCTTGTGGACCAGGTGAAACAGGGCACGGTACCGGAGAGCGAAGTGGATCTCGCGGTTTCGCGCGTGCTGGGAACAAAGTTCCGCCTGGGCCTCTTCGACAATCCTTATGTCGATCCGGACTATGCGGAGAAGACCAACAACAGTCCCGAGCACAAGAAACTGGCTGCGGAAGCGGCGCGCAAAGTTATCGTCCTGCTCAAGAACGATAAGAACCTGTTGCCGTTGGACGTGACGAAGATTAAGTCAATCGCCTTGATCGGACCGAACGCAGCCGATGTGCACCTGGGCGGATATAGCCGTGATCCGGGCTACGGCGTGAGCGTGCTCGACGGCATCAAGGCCAAGGTCGGCGACAAGGTCAAAGTGCTCTACGCCGAAGGTTGCAAGATTACGACGGCGCCGCAGGGCTTCCGCGGGTGGTGGGCCAACGATGTGCAGCTTGTTGACCCGAAGACCCAGACAGCTTCGATTCAGGCCGCGATCGACGCAGCGAAGAAGGCCGATGTTTCGATCGTGGTCGTCGGCGAGAACGAAAGCACAAACCGGGAAGCGTGGGCTGAGAATCATCTTGGCGATCGCGATTCGCTCGATCTGCTTGGGGCTCAGAACGAGCTGGTGAAGGCCGTCGTTGAGACAGGCAAGCCCGTCGTCGTGCTCCTGTTGAACGGCCGGCCACTGTCAGTTAATTACATTGCTGAAAAAGTGCCGGCGATTCTTGAGGGCTTTTACCTCGGCGAAGCAGGGGGCACCGCAGCGGCCGACGTGATCTTCGGCGACGCGAATCCCGGGGGAAAGCTGCCGATCACCTTCCCACATACGGTTGGCGCGTTGCCCGACTATTACAACCACAAGCCTTCTGCAAATCGCAGTTATGAGTTTTCAACGCGCCAGCCTCTGTTTCCTTTTGGCTTCGGCCTCAGTTACACCACGTTCAAGTTCGACAACCTGAAGGTTGAGCCGCAGCAGATGGTGCAGGCAGGAACGGCGAAGGTCAGCGTCGACGTGACGAACACCGGCGCGCGCGAGGGCGACGAGGTTCCACAGCTTTATATTCACCAGCGCGTCGCTTCCGTCACACAGCCGGTAATGCAATTGAAGGGATTCGAGCGCATTACATTGAAGCCGGGCGAGAAGCGCACGGTAACCTTCAACGTCACGCCCGACATGCTTTCGATCCTCAACATCGACATGCATCGCGTGGTGGAACCAGGTGTCTTCGATATGATGGTTGGGCCTAGTTCGGACAAGACAAGTACTGTGAAACTGACCGTGACAGGCATCGGCGGAGAGACAGGCAAACCGGCTGCGACTGCTCCAGTTCCCGCAGGGTCCGAGACGAACATGGTGAGCAACTTCGATGAGGGAAAAATCAAAGCCGCTTACGGTATGTGGATTCCGGCGGGCGATTCGATGAACGGCGGCAAATCAACTTCGAAGTTGGATGTGGCCGACCCGGGTGCTGCCAATACTAAGGGCGCAATGCAAGTAACCGGCGAACTGGTTGCTGGCGGCCCATTCATTTTTGCCGGGGCGCTCTTCTCTCCGGGTACTGCGCCTATGAAGCCCGTGAACCTGTCAAAGAAAAACACCATCAGCTTCTGGGCTAAAGGCGACGGCCAGACTTATACGTTGATCGTGCTGACCGAAGCGCGCAGCGGGCAGAGCGGCGAACCGCCGGCAATGACGTCCTTCACCGCGGGACCGGAGTGGAAGCAGTACTCATTTCCCTTCTCCACCTTTGAGACGGATGGCAGCGACCTGAGCGGCATCGGATTCATTCGCATCCAGGAGCCGGGCAAGTTTCAGTTCCAGATCGACGAAGTGGAGATTAAATAGAGACGAACACTTGTTCTCACCAAAGCGCGGGAGCCCCATCCGGGACACGCTCAGTGGCGAACCGGACCAGTTGACTCGCGCGCGATAAGCGTGGGCTGCACGGCGATATGCTCGCGAAATCCTGCTGCGCCCTGGATGCGGCCTACCAGATGTTCGCCGGCAATTCTGCCGAACTCCTCGAGAGGCTGATGGATGGTAGTCAGCCGTGGCAATGTAAATTCGGAAACCTTGATGTCGTCGAAGCCGATCACGGAAACATCCGCGGGAACGCGCAGGTTAGCATCCTGCAGGGCGCGTATTGCCCCAATTGCCGAGACGTCATTGAACGCAACGAGTGCAGTAAACACTCTGCCAGCCGCCAAAAGCTGCTGCACCACAGGGTAACCAAGTTCCGGCGACGAAATGTCTCGAGTGAGTGTGACCACAAGCTCGGGATGAATCGCGATCCCCAATTTTCCGGCCATGGAAACAAGGCCCTTCCAGCGCGCGTCGGAGTCGGAACTGAAAGGCTGTCCGCGCATAAAGGCGATTTTGCGATGACCCAGCGAATGCAGATGCGAGAGCGTCAACTCGGCGGCGCGATGGTGATCCAGGACCACGTTCGTGACTTCCTGCACGCGACGATGACCGGCGACTGCAACCAGTGGAATAGAAATGGGATGATCCAGTAACGTGTCGACGGCGATAATCCCCTGCGCCCCGCGTGCGATAAACATCCGCGTATACTCTTCGATCAACTCCGGCTTATGGCGGTGATGCGCGGTGAAGTAGAAATATCCGGCGTTGATGAGGTAATCGCCGATTCCGCTCATGACCTGCGTGTGATATCCATCGCCCAGCTCGGGAACGAGGATGCCGACTGTCTTGGATTGACGGCTGCGAAGCGAACGGGCCAGCAGGTTGGGGTGATAACTCAACTCGCGCGCCGCGGCCTTGATGCGATCGCGCGTCTTCTGTGGAATCGACCTTCCCGGCACATCGTTGAGGACTACTGAAACCGTCGCCGGATCCAGACCCAGATGGGCGGCAAGCTGCTTCAGGCTCACTGGCTCGCGAGGCTGTTTGCTGTCTTTGCCGCTTCGTGGCTCTTTCATCTGAGAGTTCCTGAGCACATGGGTTGCATCGCTCGAAATGACATTCTAATCGCGCTGACACCACGGCAATGAGATGCAATTCACAAATCGCAAGATCACCCGTGGAGTCGGGTTCTCCGAAGAGCAACCGTCGCCGCGCGAAAACCGCACATCCCGTGGACTCCGCCGCCGGGCGGCGTCGACGAGGAGCATATGAAAAGATTTGGCGCACTGGTTTCGTAAGTAAGTGCTGTCGGGCGCAGCAGAAATTGCCGCATGGTCATGGCTCCGCCGCTGATGTCGCCTCCGAGCAGATTCGCGTCCATTTTTTCAAGAATTGCGGGGGTAGACACATGGCGGGCCAACACGCAGTCGCGAAAGCCGGGCGCAAAGCGCTCAATCTGTGCCTCGAGGCGATCTGTCATGTCTTCGGTTGACCCGTTTGGCACGTGGCAGTATGCCCAGAATGTGTGCTGTCCCTGGGGCGCGCGGGTGGGATCGAAGAGCGATGGCTGTGCTGCGAGCACAAAGGGCCGTTCAGGATGCTTCCCGTGCGCCACCATGTTTTCAGATTCCGCGATCTCGTCAAACGTGCCGCCAAGATGAACCGTGATGGCGCGCCCGCACTGTGTTGCCCGCCACGGCACAGGCTTCGAAAGCGCATAGTCAATCTTGAAGACTCCTGGTGCGAGCTTGAACCGTTGCATCAGGTCGCGAAAACCCGTCGTGAGGCAATCGCCGGCAATCGCAACAACCTGTCGCGGAGAAGTGTCGAATAGCGTGATGGTATCCGGTCCATTCAACTTGCGGAATATCTCTGCATCAACACGGCAGGAGTTGTAGACTTTGGCTCCTAGGTTTTGCAGATGGCCGATGAGCGCATTGGTAACGCTTTGCGATCCCGCGTGGGGAACGGGCCAACCAACCTTGTGCGCCGCGGCCCCTAGCACCAGTGCGATGGCGGAGCTCAGCGTGTCATCAAAGCTGAGGAACGAGTGCGCGGCAAGTCCGGCAAACAAGGCACGTGTGCGCGGTTCCGTGAAGTGATGCGTCGCAATCCGCCGGGCCGACTGAAATGCCGCCGTACCGAAGCGCGCCATGAAGAAGGGATGCCGGGGAATCCGCACAACCGGCCCTAAAGTCTCCTCAGCAAACCGGTCCCAATGATCGACCAGCGGCGCGACCAACTTTCGCCATGCTTGCGCATCCGAGCCGAATTCTCTGTCCTGATCGCCGAGATCGCGCTCCAGCATCACTGCAGTTCCATCGTCGAGAGGGTGCGCCAGCGGAGCCTCACCGTGTACCCAGTCCAGTCCGTGTTCGCCAAGCGGAAGGGTCGCAAAGAACGGCGAGCCAGCGGCCATGGGATGCACAGCGGAACCGAAGTCGTGCATGAATCCGGGCAGCGTCAATGGCAGCGTTCGCGCACCGCCGCCGGGAACAGCTTCCGCTTCGAAGACTTCGACATCGACGCCGGCCTGCGCCAGAACGATGGCCGCGGAGAGACCGTTGGGGCCGGAGCCGATGATATTTGCACGCTTCATTCGATCACTCTCCAAGATCAATCATGGGGTGGCAGTTCGTCGGGCCATTGAACAACAGCAGTTCTGCCCTCGGGCGTTTTGGTAAGCTGCGGAGCGTACAGCCCTAGATACTGCCGCCTCCACCAGTTTCCGGTCGTGCGTTTTTCCTCAAGCGTAGTGAACCAATATTGCCATAGAACAGCCCGCACGAAACGCGGAGGCGCTTGCGGAAACGGATTGCCCTTGAAAAGCGCCAGCACGTCTTTGTCATTCTCGAGCAGACGCTGCTCAGTGAGTGGAACGATGTCATCCTGGCGCCAGTCGCCGAGAGAAGCAAACCACAGATTCCAGTCGAAGCGCGGCTGATAGGGGGCGTAGATCCTCGGCGCCTCATTCAGCGCCTGTGGCTTGTTGCGGAAGGGATACGCGGTCCAGGTCTTGCCGTCATTCGAGCCTTGGAACTCGATTTCATAACGTCCATTGGTCATCACAGCGAACAGTCCGTACTGGTTGGCAATGCGAAACGGCTCAAGCGCAGTGATCGGAAGGGCGGGCAGCGGAAGATTACGAAGCGGGATGCCGATCATTTCAACGGTGGTGTTGTAGAAGATCCACGTAAGCATCACTGCGGAGATCGCGAGACCGATTGCGCTGAGATGGCCACTCAGGGCGTGTGAAAGAAGGCTGCGCCTCGGATGGATGTTGGTCGATTCAACCTCATCGCCGGGCAATTCTCCTGGTTTTAGTTTTTCGCTCGCATTCGCGCTCGCAGCGTCAACGGAGATCGCGTGTCGATGCCGCGACGGCACAAGCCGCCTCAAAAACTCGTCGTCCAGCAGAAGAAAGCCCAGTGAGAGCACAAGATAATTCAGGAACGTGTAGTTGGCCGTGAGAATTACGCCAATCTCCCAAGGCGTCACGATCAAGAAGCAAATGATGCGCACGCGGCGCGGAAAAAACAGCATCCACACCAGCACAAGTTCCAGCACGAGCGTTCCGGCCGCGCTGGCGGCGTGAAACCAGTGTGGCAGGTGCTCGACATACCAGCCGATCCAGGTGGGTAGCGGACCGTTCTGGTAGTACTGATCCATTGCGGTCAGCGTGCGCCACTGGCGATCGCCGCTAATCAGCTTCACCATGCCCGATTCGAAGTAAATGCGGAACCACTCCCACTGCAGCAGAAACAGGCTGGCTCGCGAAGGCGGCGTGCTCGCGCCCAGTCCCGGCAACAGGCCCCGCGGTACAAAGAACAGCGCAATAAATCCGGCCTCAAGCAGCATTCCGTCTGACTGGTAGTTGGAGAATTCACTGGCCGCCGAAACAAACGACAGAAAGCAGACAAAGCAGATAGAGAAGCTGAGCCGTGGCCACAAATTCACAAACGCCACAACCGAAGCAGCCAGCCCGATCCACATCACGAGCATGAGCGCATGCGAGCTTGCGGAAAACCAGAACAGCGTGGGTGCAAACCAGAGCTTTGCAGATGGCGATTGCTGCGCTACTGCGGTGAGATAGTCGCGAGCTGGCAGAACACCCTCAGGCCCGATCAGCCCCTTAATCTGAAACAGCAAGGAATAGAAAGCCGAAAAGTAGATCGCGGCAAGAGCGCGTAAGAATATCCAGCGCGGCGCCAGGCGGCCCGCGGCGCCGTCATGGGAATCAAACAGCCAGTGCACGAAATTGCCAGGACTGCGTTCCAGCATATGCAGAACAGATTAGCGATTCTGCTGAGCCCGTGTCATGCTGGGTCTCGATACAGGTTGGCACCACGGGCGCATCATCTCGCCGCCTCTTCTGTGGTCAAGCAAATGGATGGGCATGGCGCGGAAGCACGGTTAAGCTAATGTGGCAATCACTCGTTACACTAGTCTGCAGCAGTTCTCCGCGGATAGATTCATGAGAAAATCGCTTACCGCTGTCGTGGTTTTGGCACTCACTCTTTCGTACTGTGCACTTTCGTTCTCTCAAGGTCCGCCAGTCATGGATGAGCGGGCTGCGGCCGGCGATCAGCCAGATGATCCTGGACCGCTTGCCACAGACCTATCGTCTGGCCTGAAGCGGCCGGCGATTTTGAAAGCAATGAAGAAGGTCGCCGATTGGCAGCTTCAGCACTCGGAAGGCCGCTATAACATCCAATGGACCTTCGCGGCGCTCTACGACGGTCTTCTGGCTGCATCGAAGACCACCGGCGACAAGCGTTATCACGATCGCGTTCTCCAGGTGGCGCGCGACAATCACTGGGAATTGGGACCGCGCTTCGCCCACGCCGACGACGAAGCCGTTGGCCTCACCTACCTCACTCTTTACGCCGATGATCCGAGGCCCGAAGAGATCGCGCCGACCAGCGCCGGTTTGGACAAATTGCTGGCCCGTCCTGACGATCCCCAGAAGAATCTTTGGTGGTGGTGCGATGCGCTCTACATGGCGCCGCCGGTTCTCGCGGAACTCTCTGTAGCCACCGGCGATCATCGTTCCCTCGACTTCATGAATCGCGAGTGGTGGATCACCTCCGGGGCGCTATACGATCCCGCCGAACACCTCTACTTCCGCGATGAGCGGTTCCTGATCATCCGCGAGGCAAACGGACAGAAGGTCTTCTGGTCGCGCGGCAACGGATGGGTGCTTGCCGGACTGGCAATGGTTCTTCAACGCATGCCGACCGACTATCCCGATCGCGCCAAGTACGAGAAGCAATTCAAAGACATGGCGGAACGCGTTGCGGGCCTGCAGCAATCGGACGGTTTGTGGCGCGCAAGCCTGCTCGACCCGGACTCGTATCCGAATCCTGAGGTTTCCGGGTCTGGATTCTTCACCTACGCAATGGCGTGGGGTATCCATCACAAGCTTCTCAATCGCGAACGATACCTGCCGGTCGTGAAGAAGTCGTGGCAGGGGATGCTGACGCATGTATACGCAGACGGCAGGCTTGGTTCGATTCAACCCATTGGCGGCGAACCGGGCAAATTCAAGGCCTCGTCCAGCTATGTCTATGGCGTAGGCGCATTCCTGCTTGCGGGATCTGAACTTTCGCAGATCTCTGGAAAGTGAGCTCAAAGATCGGTATCGAGGATCATCGATGCAGCAACTCTCTCGGCGAAAGTTTCTGTCTCTGATCGCAGCAACGATTGCCGCCCGCGGGGACAATACAGGCACGCCCGAGGATGTTCTTCAGCATCCCCGCAATGCCCTTGAACTCATTGAGCGGCCCCGCGTCCTTAGAGCAGCCGATCGATACCTGCATGAACCGCCAAAGACCATTGTGTCCGCACCTGCTTTAGGGAGCGCAGGGAGCATCCACGATTATTTATCCGAAGCCGATTATTTCTGGCCTGATCCCAAGAATCCCAGTGGCCCCTATGTCAATCGCGATGGCGAGTCCAATCCGTCAAACTTCAACACGCATCGCCTGCTGCTGATTCGGCTGAGTATCCAGGCTCCGGCACTTGCCGCGGCGTGGGTGATTACGAAGCGCCGCGACTTCGCCGACCATGCCGCCGCACATTTTCGCGCCTGGTTTGTTCAGCCCTCGACGCGCATGAATCCGAACCTTCAATTCGCCCAAGCGGTACACGGCGTAAGCACAGGCCGCAGCTGGGGAATCATTGATACGCTGCACCTTGTTGAGGTATCCCAGGCAGCAATCATTCTTCACAATGGCGGCGCTATTTCCGAATCCGACTGGCTGGGCACCCGGCATTGGTTTGCCGAGTATCTCAGCTGGATGCAGACCTCAGAACCCGGCCGCAAGGAGCGCGACGCTAAAAACAATCACGGGTCCTGCTGGCTTCTGCAGGCGGCGGCATTCGCATCGCTCACTGGGGATGACTGCGTGATCAGGGATAGCCGCAATCGATTTAAAAACACCATTATTCCTACGCAAGTTGCTGCGGATGGCAGTTTTCCGTTGGAACTCGCCCGAACCAAACCCTATGGCTACTCGCTTTTCAACCTCGATGCACTTGGAATGCTTGCGCATGTGCTGTCCACTGGATCAGATAATCTATGGGATTTCACGCTGTCCGACGGCCGTGGTCTTGCCAGGTGTTTTCGGTTCATGACCCCGTTCATCGCAAACAAAAAAGCTTGGCCTTATCGCCATGACGTCCACTACTTCGATGACCTGCCAGTGCGGCAGCCGAGCCTTTTGTTTGCTGGACTGGCATATCGCAATGAAGAGTACATCGATCTCTGGGAGAGGCTGGATCCTGATCCGAGTGTGCCCGAGGTAATTCGGAATCACCCAATACGGCAGCCACTGTTGTGGCTTCCTTGATGGGAAGAACGGGCATTAATCGAAAAATTGTGCCGGTGCCCGCCTCGGTTGACGAACGACATGCTTAGATCCATCGCGAGTTCGATCAGCGGCGGCTGGCTCGCCCCATTCCGCTCACCATCCCTATCCAAATCATGTCCGGTGTGAATCGCCATCGCTACAGCAGTTTCACCAATTGGGTTTGACCAGAGCACCAACCTACGCTTGATGTGCATGGAGGGCGAGAAGCATGGCAAAGGGGATCGACTCCGCACACAAGCTTGCGTCTGCCCATGCCAGCTCTTCGTCGCCGTCCCGGTTTCTATCTGTCGATGGCGGCGAGCAGTTTCTCTTCGATGGTGTGCGGCCCAAACTGTGCGGCTCGAACTCGATTGTCAAGGGAGTAAACCGATCTGGGATATGCCGCGAGCGACCTACCATCAAGACAGCGACTTTCGTTGTCATTTCAAGCAGTTCGACGCTGAGAGAAGGCTGCGGTGATGTAGGTTTCAAGTGCACGTTAACGGGCTTTCAATTGGCTCAAATCCGTCGATGCCTTTCTCGATTCGGATTGGCGGGTATTACCACGACGAGGGCGTCCCTTTGAACGTGCGAGGTATATGATTTTAAAGAGATGTCGACACGTGTTCGGTTTGCGGCGTGCTCGGCAGGCTTGCCGATTCCCCTTGCTCCAGGCAGTCTCTGAAAACTCAACATGAGTGATTCATCGCGATCGGACAACAAACCTGCCCCCATAAAGCCCGGTCCTCCCGGCATCGGAACTCCTTTTGCGGGTGAAAGCTCCCCCGGAAATACGCCAAGTCCGGAGAAATCGCCGCAATTCGATCCCAACGCCACCATTATCGACACGACATCCCGATTCGATCCCGCAGCGAAGTTGGCGGATGCGGACGCCACAATCCTCGATTTTCAAGCGAAGCAGGCCGACGCAAACGCCACAGTCCCACCTGAAACCTCAGCCCGACACACTCCATCGCCGAGATCGCCATCTCCTCCCGGCACGATTGCCAACCCTAAAGCCAGTGCTGCCGAAGCAAGGATTGGGGAGTTGCTTTGTGGACGTTATGAACTTCTGCAACTGCTTGGGGAAGGCGGCATGGGGGCGGTGTACAAGGCTCGAGACCTTGAACTGGAGCGGGAAGTCGCGCTCAAAGTAATTCGGCCCGAAATGGCGAATCACCCTGAGATTCTGCAGCGCTTCAAACAGGAGCTGATCCTTGCTCGGCAGGTAACCGACCGGAACGTCATCCGCATTTTCGATATCGGCGAAGCGGATAAGACAAAGTTCATCACCATGGAATACCTGGAGGGTGAAAACCTTAATCAGATCCTCAGTCAACGGGGCAAGCTGGAAGTCGCGGAAGCAGTCGGCATCATGGAGCAGGTGGCATGCGGGCTGGCGGCGGCTCACCGGGAAGGAATCATCCATCGAGATTTAAAGCCGGGCAACATCATGCGCGACAAGAGCGGCCGCGTGGTGGTAATGGATTTTGGCTTGGCTCGGACGTTTTCTGGCGATGGCATGACGCGCGCCGGCGCCATGCTTGGGACGATCGAATACATGTCACCCGAGCAGGCGCAGGGCATGGAAGTGAAGGCCAGCTCGGATATCTTTACCTTCGGACTGATTTTGTATGAGTTACTGGCCGGAGTCACGCCCTTCTATGCAGAGAGTGCGATCGCGAGCTTACTGAAGCGCACGCAGCAACGCGCTGTGCCGCTGGCAGATGTCGACAAGCATATCCCGGGAAATCTGAGCAACATCGTAAGCAAATGTCTTGAGAAGGAACCGGCGAACCGCTACCAGAACGCTGAGGAGCTTGACGCGGATCTCCGCGCCTGGCAAGGCAGAAGCGGAGGGAAAAAGGTTTCCGCTTCTTCGGCGCGGCTGCGGATGAACCGTCTTCGAGAGATTCCATGGCCCCGACTTGCGATCGCGGGTGTCCTGATCATGGCAATCGCTGCTGCAACTTCCTGGTTCGTAATCGGCAGGCAGAAGGCCGCGCAAACTATCTCGCATAGCCCGGTTTCGGTGCTGGTCGGCGATTTCGCGAATCATACCGGTGACCCGATTCTGGACAACACGCTGGAGCAGATGCTGGGTGTTGCGCTGGAGGGCGCGAGCTTTATCAACGTATATAGTCGCGGTGACGCACGGAAGCAGGCCGGGAAACTTCCGCATCCGACAGACAAGCTCGACGAGCAATCGGCGCGCCTGATCGCCGTCAATCAGGACGTCAACGCGGTGATCACGGGCGAAATCGACTTGCGCGGCGATCAGTACGATATCTCGGCCGTCGCGCTGGATGCGGTGAGCGGAAAAGAACTCGCTAAATCGCAAGTGACGGTAGCCAATAAGCAGGACATCCTGAAAAGCCTGCCTCAACTGGCGGCGCCGATTCGCAAGGCGCTGGGCGACTCTACGCCTACATCCGTGCAATTTGCGGAGGTCAGCGGAGGCTTCAAAGCCGCTTCGCTCGAAGCTGTTCACCAGGCCTCCATCGGTGTCGATGAGCAGTTCGCGGGCAAATTTCAAGAGGCATTCAACTCGTTCCAAAGGGCCGCAGTACTGGATCCGAAACTTACATGGGCCTACACGGGCATGGCAGCGATGGCCCAGAACCTGGGAAGGCCTGAAGATGCTGTGAAGTACATGAAGCAGGCGATGCAGTACGTCGACAACATGACCGAGCGGGAGCAGTATCGCGACCGGGGTCTGTACTATCGCGTGACCGGCGACTGGCAGAACTGCGTGCAGGAATATACGAGGCTCGTCACCCGCTATCCTGCCGACCGCGTGGGACAGAACAATCTTTCGATCTGCTATACACAGCTACGCAACGCGCCCAAGGCGCTGGAAGCGGCCAAGCGAGCGGTGGCAATCGTTCCCAGGGGCGTTGGCCCGCGGCTGAATCTGGCATTTATCAGCGCTTTCGCAAGTGATTTCGTGGATAGCGAAAGGGAGGCGCGCACCGCGCTTTCCATCAATCCAAAGGCTGCACAAGGTTACCTGGTTCTGGCCGAAGCGCAATTGGGACAGGGTCAGATCGAAAATGCGAGCCAATCGTATCACCAGCTTGCGAGCTTTGGTCCGGACGCCGCCTCTACGGCGACGGCAGGACTCGCTGATCTCGCTGCATACCAAGGCAAGTTTGCCGACGCAGCGAGCATCCTGAAGCAAGGCGCTGCAGTGGATCTTGCGGCCAAGAACAACGACGGTGCAGCCAGGAAATTCGTGATGCTCGCGAAGATCGAGGAGTCGCAAGGAAGCCATGCCGCTGCGCTCGCTGATACAGACAAGGCGCTCACGCTGAGCCAGATTGCTCCGATTGAGTTCCTGGGGGCAAGCACATACGCCGATGCCGGCGAGATGGGCAAAGCACAAAAGCTCGAGGCCAGTCTCTCTTCATCGCTGTCAAGCGAGTCGCAGGCCTACGGCAAGATCATTGCCGGCCTGATTGCAGTGAAGAAGAAGGACACCAACGAAGCGATCCGGCAGATGACTGCCGCGAACAACATGCTCGACACCTGGATCGGCCGTTTCGAACTGGGTCGTGCCTACCTTGAAGCGGGCGCGTTCACCGAAGCGGACGCCGAATTCGATCGATGCCTGAAGCGGCGTGGCGAAGCAATCGAGCTGTTCGATGATAACGTTCCGACGTACGAGTATTTTCCGCCTGTGTATTACTACGAAGGCCGCGCACGGGAGGGGATGAAGAGCGCTGGGTTCGCGGAGTTCTACCGGAACTATCTCGGCATTCGCGGGCAGTCGTCAGACGATCCGCTGGTCGCCGATATTCGTCAGCGTCTGGGTAAATAGTCCTCTGCGGAATTGAAGGTACTGATCAAGACTGGCGCCTGATCTCGTTAAATACAGGACCAAAACTCTTCGCGTAGCTGCAGGTGTCATTCTGAAGAAACGGGGTCCCAAACGCAACTCAGTTTGGGGATGGTGAGCAAAGAATCTGCTTCCAGGCCTCCCTCATTTCCGTTAAGAATTTCGCCCTCGCTGCTAATTTCCCGAAAGCGACACACTGTGTGTCCCGGCCTGGGTATTGTCCATAACCGTCAAGTTGGCGGAGCCCGCCTTGCCGCTGGAATTGAACGTGACCGAGATGGTGCACTTCGCGCCTGCCGCCAGCGAACTCGCCGAACCTGGGCAAGTGTTTGTTTGCGAAAAGTTGCCTGGGTTTGTGCCCGTGAAGCCGATGCCACTGATGATCAACGGCGTTGTTCCCGTATTGGTGAGGGTGGCGATTTGCGCTGTACTGCTCCTGCCGGAAGTCACTGTCCCGAAACTAAGACTCGTTGGACTGAGGCTTGCCAGAGAATAGGTTGCGCTTACGGTCTTCGTTACCTGTCCCGCTGCCGCGTAGTTCGAGCTGCCTGCCTGGTTGGCGATCACCGAGCAGGTTCCCTTGCCGCTGGTCATCGTGTAGGTTGCACCTGAATTGCTGCACGCACCGGAACTGGTGAAGGTTACCGCATTCCCGCTGGCGCCGCCCGAAGCCGCCACCGTGAAGGTGCTTTTGTAGACGGCACTCGCCGTCGGGCTTGTGGTGAACGTGATCGTCTGCGGGGCCAGAGTGGCACTTACGGACTTGGTAACCTGCCCCGCTGCCGCATAGTTGGAGTTCCCTGCCTGGTTGGCGATCACCGAGCAGGTTCCCTTGCCGCTGGTCATCGTGTAAGTCGCCCCTGAATTGGTGCACGAACCGGAACTGGTGTAGGTCACCGCGAGCCCGCTCGAGGCCGAGGCTGCCACCGTGAAGCTGCTGTTGTAGACCGCACTCGCCGGCGGGTTGGTGCTGAAGGTGATCGTCTGAGGTTGCAGAACAGTCGCACTCAGCGCGACAGGCTGCGGACTGCCGGGCGCATTGTCCATGATCTCGAGCGTTGCGGTCTGCGCGGTGTTATAGTATGCGCCCGCGACGAATGACACTGTAATCGTGCAGCTTTTGCCCGCCGCCAGCGACGACGGGCAAAGACTAACGATGACAAACTCGTTAGCGTTCCCTGCCTTCAGAAGGGAAATGAAAGGCGTGCTGATGCTGACTGCCGCATTTCCGGTGTTCGATACCGTAACGGTCTTGATCGTGATGCTTCCCAGAGTCACCGCGCCGAAGTTGATCGAGGTCGGAGAGACGGTAATTGCGGGTCCGGTCGCTGCTACTGTCTTCGTAACCGTCTGCGCCCCATAATTCGAATTGCCTGCCTGGCTGGCAATCACCGAGCACGCTACCGTGCTGCTGGTCATCGTATAGGTGCTGGTATATACGCCTGAGGTCATGGTGGTGGCTGCATTGGTGCAGCCGCCTGCGCTCGTGAATGAGATCGCAAGCCCGCTGGATGCGGTGGCGGCAACCGTGAACGGACTGCTATATGCTGCCGACGCCGGTGGATTGGTGGTGAAGTTGATGTTCTGTGCCGCGACCTGCAAGGTAACAATGACGGAATTGCTGGTCACCGGACCGTAGTTGCTGTTCCCGGCCATCGTCGCCGATACCGTGCAGGTGCCGGTGCCGCTGTTGGCCGATAGCTTCCCGTCTGTCACCCTGCAGATGACACCGGCGCTTCCGGTCGCGGTGTAGGTAATCAAGCCACCATCGGTGCCACCCGTAACGCTCAAAGTCTCACTCTGGTTGTAGATCAGCGGCGAGGCCGCGGTGAGCACGAGAGCAGCCTGGTTTGTCGATTGAATGGTCAGCGTGCCGGGCACATAGAAGAACGAGTAATTTGTGGCAGCGAGGTTGCCAGTGGAAACGGTGATGGGGTAAGCGCCAGGGGCGCTGGAGGAAGTTGCAGTGGTGGAAAGCGCGGGGGCAGTGCTGTTCAGGACCGATGAGGACTCTGAATTCACATAGCCGGTGATGGTGTAGTCGCTGGTGAGGGATGGGATCGGCTGGCCGTAGGAGATGGTGAGATTTCCCGCCGCTACGGTGAGGACCGCGGGGGCAATGTTGAACGACTGGGTGGCTGAAGCGGCGCTATAGGTGGTGTTGTTCGGACCGGGGCCCGAGGGAGCCGATGCGGTAACGCTGCACTTGCCGGCGCCGATGATCGCGATCGAATTGCCAGTGAGGTTGCATGACCCCGTTGCGGCGAAGGTGACCTGCAACCCGGAGGAAGCTGTCGCGCTTACCGCGATCGGATTGCTGCCGTACTGCACGTTTGGCAGTTGCGGGAAGTTGATGGTCTGCGAAGTCAGGTTGGAATTCGCGGGCACAATCATGAAAGTGCCGGAGACGGGGTCGGCGGCGTTGTATGCAGGCGAGACGACTGGAATGGCAGTGCTATCACCTGCCTGAGACGCGGTGATGGTGCAGCTTCCAGTGCTGTTGAGGGTCACGGTGGCGGTGGAGATCCCAGACGTTGGGTCGATCGATGAAGCACCCGCGGAACAGGATCCCGTAGAGGTGAAGTTCACCAACTGGTGGTTTGCGGAGCCGTTGGACTCGGCAGTCGCTGTGACACTGACGGATGAATTCGAGATCGACACCGAACTCGGCAGCGAACCGAGGACGATGGTCTGATCGACTGTGAGCACGGCCGGAAGCGAAGGCGCGCTCTGTCGCTGGGTGTTGGTTCCCGGATCTGGAGCCAGCGTAGTGGATATGGTGTAGACGAGGGTTCCAGGCACGGGATTTGTGTCGGTGAAGGTTGTCGCCGGTGGGAATCCATTGACGCCGCTTACGCTGCCGATCACAACAGGCGAGCCGCCATTGACGCTGCGCGAGATGGTGTAGGTTTGCACGACGCCGAAGGCGGGTGCAGTCCAGTCGACACGGATAGCGGAGGGCTCGATGGAATAGGTGGGCGCCGATGGGGGACGGACGATGGAGTTGGCGGTGCTGTAATCCAATTCAGTTGACGCTGCGCCGCCGCCGCCGAGGGTTACGTTTCCGCCACCGCCAAGGGTGACAGTTCCTCCGGCGCCGAGCGTGACGTTTCCGCCGCCGCCGAGGGTGACAACTCCACCTGCACCGAGAGTGACATTGCCGCCGGCGCCAAGAGTGACCGTTCCTCCGCCCCCTAGGGTGATGTTGCCGCCTGCACCCAGGGTGACGTTTCCACCGCCGCCGAGGGTGACATTTCCACCAGCCCCGAGGGTGATGTTGCCGCCGGCACCGAGAGTGACGGTTCCACCAGCACCGACGGGGTAGATGCCAGGGCCATCCTGGTTACCATTGATTGTGCCGCCGCCGACGCCGAGGGTAACGGTGCCAGCTGAATTCATGGTGACCGTTCCGCCGCCGGTAATGGTGCCGCCCGCGCCGAGAGTTATGTTGCCGCCGGCGCCCAGGGTGACATTGCCGCCCGCGCCGAGAGTGACGTTGCCGCCAGCGCCCAGGGTAACGGTTCCGCCAGCGCCGAGCGTCACGTTGCCGCCGCCGCCCAGGGTAATGTTGCCACCGCCACCGAGCGTGACGGTTCCGCCAGCGCCGAGAGTGACGTTGCCGCCAGCGCCGAGCGTGACATTGCCGCCGCCACCGAGGGTGATGGTCCCACCAGCGCCGAGGGTGATGTTGCCGCCAGCTCCGAGGGTTACGTTGCCACCGCCGCCGAGGGTGATGGTGCCGCCGGCGCCGAGGGTGACGTTGCCACCGCCGCCGAGGGTTACATTGCCACCGGCACCGAGCGTGACGGTGCCACCTGCGCCGAGTGTGACGTTTCCGCCAGCGCCAAGGGTTATGTTGCCGCCTGCACCAAGAGTGACATTTCCGCCGGCAGGCACGGTGTAAGAGCCGCCTGAGGAAGGAATGGTCACCGTGCCGCCACCAGCGGGAAGCGTGATGGTGCCGCCAGCCCCGAGGGTCACGTTGCCGCCAGCACCGAGGGTGACGGTTCCGCCGGCGCCGAGGGTGATGGTGCCGCCAGCGCCAAGGGTGACGTTGCCACCACTGGGCACTCCGACGATGCCATTGCTACCCGGCGTGATCGTGGTGGTGCCGCCGGCGCCGAGGGTTACATTGCCTCCGGTGCCGAATGTGATGGTGCCACCGCCGTTGATGGTGCCACCGGTGGGGACAGTCACATTTCCTGGAGGAACGGAGATGGTGCCGCCTGCGCCGAGAGTCACCGTACCACCGGCGGCTACGGACACGCTTCCACCCGGAGCAATATTCAGCGGCGTGCTGGCAGTGTCGAACGAGAGCACGGACGCGAGGGACGCGAACTGACCACCGGTTGCGCCGACCTGGCGGAGATCGATGTTGGCAACGTCGTTGAAGCCACGGAGTGTGGAGTAAGACTGTCCGTCGAAGGTGATGTTTTGCCCGTTCGACCAGGGGGGAGTAATGGGAGCGATGGAGCCGTCAACGCGATATCCGATGTCGCCGCCGAGCGGAGTGCCATCACAGTGCAGCGTGGCGGCGCTGGCGGTGGAACTCGGTGCGGAAGGAACGTACCAGGTTGAGGTTGGGAACGCGGCCGCATTGCCGACGAATCCAGCGTCAGTGTCTAAAAGCGTGGTGACGGAACCGAACGACGATTGCGTCAGCGTAGTGAGGGTCTGGTTGGAGAATGCGATGGCTGAACCGGGTCCCACGCCATCGAGCTGGAAGAGGTAATTCATGATGCTCTGGTAGTTGGGCTTGCAGTTGGCTTCAAAGCTGGGAACGTAATTGCCGCTGTCGTAATAGAGGCCGCCGTGGCTTAGGCCGATGGTGTGACCGAGTTCATGAAACAGAGTGCCGGCGATGACGGTGGCGCGCTTGCTCATGTCCTGGTTTGGAGCAGTCGCCCAAAGGCCGAGAGTGACGGCGGAGTCTGCTCCGCCGAGATCGGAGTAGCCGGAGATGCTGGTTACGGTTCCGGAGGTGATGCCGATGACGGGTTCGGGCAACGTGGTGTTTGGGTAGCTCCAGGCAGTGACGCCGGATGGAGTGGGGATGACCATGGTCTGGGAGTCAGGACACGACGATGTGTTGTACACACCGTTGAGGCCCGGCATTCCCTGTATGCCGGAGACGGTGATGCGACTCGGACAATAGTTAATGGTTCCCTGAGCGCCGCGATCGGTGGTGACGATGGTGGTTGTGCCACCAGCGACAGCAGTGATGGATGTCAATGTTGCGTAACGCGTGTTCCAGGCGGGTATGGCGAGGGAGTGTCCGAAAAGAACATAGTGGTAGCTGTCTTTCTGGCCGTAGGGGAAACGGGGAGAGCAATCGCCGCCAGCTGCGCAGGAAGCGAAGTTGCGCGGCCAGACTTTGGAGAACTCTAGGCTGTTCTTCCAGCCGATGACTCCGGGCTCGCCGGGGAACTGGCATGGCTGGCCTGGGCTGTCGGTGCAGTTGCTTTCGGCCACTGCGTTACCGACCTGGAGATGGAGCGCGACGCCTGCATTCGCGAACGCCTGCTGAACCATGACGAGAGGATCGTTGCCTTGCGAGTCCGGCGAGGGGAATAGATTCTCCTGGTTGGGATCGCACGAGCCGTCGCTCAGGATGGCGCCGCACATGTAGTCGAGTTGAACGAAGAGGTCCTTCTGGCCGGCTTTTGCACCCGGTAAACCGACCCAGTTTCCAGTCTTCACGTCGTAGTAGCCGGGCTGTCCGCCGTGGAAATCGGTGGAGGCAGGGCCGGCCTTCCAGGCACCGAGAATGCCGTCGTTGTCGGGGTTGTTGACGGCGGTGGAGAGAATGACGGCGCCATACGCAGCACCGGCGTTGAGTTGCGCGTTGTAGTGGTCGGCCGCGCCGAGGGCAAGAATGTTGGGATTGCTGTTCCAGCCGTTTGAGTCGGTGAACAGGGTGGTGACATTTCCGGTGGCGTTCCCACCGCCGACCGCATCGTAGAAGCCCTGCATGTTTTGCGTCGTGGAGGATGCGGGGATCGCCGAACCGTCGTAAATGACGACAGCTTTGAGCGGGAAGTTGGGCGACAGGACGCGATAGATGACGACGAGGCTGGCCCCTTCCGTGAGCGTTACGCCAGTCGTGCCGCCTGCAGGCAGTGAGACGGTAAAGTTGCCGCTGCCGATGCGTATGCCGTTTGCCCCATTTTGAAAGTACGTATTGACGTTGGCTCGGTACACGCGCAGTGTTCCGGTGACCGAAGCGACGGAGTCTGTGTAGGGAAGGTCGCTGCCGATCTGCTGGCCGGCGATGGGATAGCCGAGGAAGATTGCATTGCTGCCGGAAGGCGTTGCGGATGTCTCAATCGTTGTCCAATACAAGAAGCCATCGATCAGGTCAGCGCCCGTGGGTACGCCGGGGGTGGGAGGGCCAGTGCTGGCGGGAATGCTGATGGTTCCGGTGACCATGTTATTGACGACCGGCGCTCCGCGGAGTGTGACTCCGGCTGCGGCGTAGTCGCCGGTGACGAAGTAGTTGTTGAGCAAAGACAGCGGATTGGGCGCAGGGGGCTGTCCTGCACCGCTGGAGATGAGCAGTTTGACCGGAGCGCCGAGACTGACTTGTGTGCCTGCGGCGGGATTCGAGGCGATGACGCTGCCGGATGGGACGATGCCGCTGGCAGCTGTGCTGACGGAGCCGGTGGTCAAACCCGCGCCAACGAGGGTGGAGCCGGCTGCGGGCTGCGTAAATCCGACGACATTGGGGACAGCCGTGGTGGTTGCCTGGCCATTGAGGCCTCCAACGCCGGTCATGTTGACGTTCTGCACTACGACGGAGGGAGACAGGTTCAGAGTGTTGTCACTGAAGACAGCAGCAGCCGAGAAATAGCCGGTGGTCTGCGGCGTGAAGTTGAAGCTCTGCAAACACTGCCCGCCCGCAACTAACGAGAAGGTGCTGTTGCAGGTTGAGTTTCCATTTAGTACGAAGTTGGGGCCGATGCCGGATGTGCTCACGGTTCCGGTGAGCGGCTGGTTGCCGACGTTCTGCAAAGAGACCGCTTGAATGCCGCTACTCGATCCCGCATTGGTGAGGGGGAAGTTCAGGGATGGCAACTGCGAACGGTTGACCTCATACACGAGGGTCTGTCCATTATCAGCAATGTAGAGATTCCCCGCCGCATCCACCGCCAGGCCGGCGGGAATATGCAGACCGGTGGTAGGCAGCGTGGTCTGGACGCCTGCCGACGTAATCTCGAACACCACGTTGTTGATTTGATCTGAGACGAAGACATCGCCTGCGGCATCGACGGCCACGCCGTTGCCTTCGCCAGGAATGCTTATCGGTACCGTGCTCTGTACGCCGCCGGGTGTGACTTTCAGCACCAGTTCAGTTCCAGCATCGAGGAAGTAAACATCGCCCGCTGCATCCACAGCCGGGTAGTAAGGAAGTTGTACCCCGCTGGTGGGAACCGTGGTCTGAACGCCACTGGGTGTTATCTTCACGACGCGGTGGTTGTCGCGATCCGTAATGAAGACGTTGCCGGCTCCATCCACCGCCACGCCAGTTGGATTTAGCAGACCAGTGGCGGGCACCGTGGTCTGGACGCCGCCGGGTGTAACCTCTACCACCCGGTTGTTGTCGGTATCCGCGAGGAAGACATCCCCAGCTCCATCCACAGCCACATCGTATACGTGCGGAGACAGACCGCTCGTGGGCACCGTGGACTGAACCCCATTGGGCGTAATCTTAACCGCGCCTGCGTTCTCCGAAATGAAGACATTGCCCGCTGCATCCACCGCGACGCCGGATATGCCGGTCAGCCCGGTTGCCGGCAGCGTGATCTGTGTGCCCGGGCCGAAGACGGCTAGCGGCGCCTGGCCGATGCCGTAGATGGGCAAGCTGGCGACGGGGTTGCCGGTGGTGTCATAGATCGTGACCGCGCCCATGCGCAATCCGGGGGCTCGCGGGGTGAAGGTGACGTTGACCGTGCAGGAGCTACCGGCTGTGAGGCTGCCGGTGCAGGTGTTGCCGCCTGCGAGCGCGAAGTCGAGTCCGGAGACACCCTGCGTGACGACTTGTGTCGCGCCGAGGGTGCTCGTCACAGGGATATTGAAATTGATGGCGAGATTCTGACTGCAGGGAGCGGGCGTGCTTTGTCCTGAGGGGCAGACGTTCACGTTACCGAAGCTTTGCTGGGAAAACGTGGCATTGATGTTCAGAGGCGCGGTCACGGTAAAGGTGCAGGTGAGGCTTGTTCCAGAGCAGGGAGCGCCCCAGCCTGCGAAGGCGGTACCGACGGCAGGAGCCGCAGTCAAGGTGACCTGCGAGTTGACTGGATAGTTGAAATTGCACGCTCCAGTGAGGGCTCCATTGGTCAGGGTGCAATTGATGCCGGTGGAATTGTCAGTGACAGTACCGACGCCGGAGCCCAGTAAGGTGACGGCGACGTTGTCGGTGGGGATTACGGCTGGCGCGAAATTGGCGATAACACTCGTGGCCGCAGTGATGGTGACGGTGCAGATCGGATTCGTTCCGTAATTTGAGCAGGCGCCGCCCCAGCCCGTGAACGTATATCCCGAAATCGGCGACTCGAAAAATGAATATGTAAACCCGGTGCTGGTGGTCGGGGAACATGCGGCTGTGCCCCCGGTTGGAACTCCGGCAACGATGGCGCAATTAACCAGCGACGGAGAGGACGACACAGCACCGCTGCCCGTTCCTGTCACATTCACCGTTACCGGCGACCCATAGGAAAATCCTGTGAGGTTGATGTTCTGGGTGGCAGGGTTGGCGCTTAGATTATTGTCGGTCGCGACAGCCGATGCGTTGAGCACACCGACTGCATTTTGCGGATAGAAGTATAAGTTCTCACGGCATGTCGCGCCCGAAGCCAGCGTAAATGAATTGCAGGTGGTGCCGGTTGAGTCCTCAAAATAGTTCGCGCCTGAGATGGGTGCCACAGAGCCTGTGAGGGGTTGGCTGCCGTTGCCGATGTTTTGGATGAAGAGTGGGGTGTCAAACTGGGAGCTGCCATAGTTGCTCTGGTATCCCTCGCCCTCCTCGCCAAAGTTCACCGTTGCCGACGATCCCGCTTGCAGTTCGATAACCTGAGTTGGCGATGATTCTGCGACGAAGATGTCGCCCGTTCCATCCAGAGCAAGAGCAACGGCGGGAAAGTCCGCGAGGTTGGACAATGAGACCATGCAGCTGCTGCTGGCGCCGGTGCCAGAGCAAGTAGCTGGAACTTCCACGGCCTCGGTCAGGCCGGTATCCACAACGTAGATGTCGCCCGCGGCATCCACTGCCACGCTGTTCGGAGTAATCCATCCACCACCAAAGGGAATCTGGGCGCCTCCGCCCACGGGAACTTCCACGACAGTCTTGAGGCCATAATCCGCGACAAAGAGATTGCCGGCAGCATTTACAGCTACGCCGGCTGGAACGGAGGCGGAGTTGGGGGACGACGGGTAGACGACAGTCTGCGCGCCTCCGCCGGCCGGAATTTCCACGACCTCATGTAAGCCCATATCGGCGATAAACAGATCGCCCATACCATCGACCGCTACAGCCGATGGGCCGGAATTCGCGCCCGAGTTGTACACCACGCTGCCGCAGGTAATGCTGGTGCAACCGGGCTGGAACTCGAGTACTTCAGCGGGCGCGCCGGATTGCGCGACGAAGAGGTTGCCTGCGCCATCCACTGCTAAACCCTGTGGGGAATTGATTCCAGTAATGGTGCTTACACTTGTATTCGCCGCGACCTCAACTATCTGCCCGTTTCCGCTATCAGAGATGAACACATCCCCCGCGGCGTCCACTACCACGGCGTTGGCATTGGAGAGGAAAGTATTTCCGGTGTTGACCGTGACCTGCGTGGCCGGGTTAAACGCAATCTCCGGCCCCTGGCCAATGCCCGAAATCATCTGGCTGGCAAGCACGTTGCCGCTGCCGTCGAGCAGTTCCACTGCGCCCATGCGCAACCCAGGTGCCCGCGGCACAAAGTTGACATTGACGATGCACGAATTGCCCGCCGTAATTGTGCCGATGCAGGTACCGCCGGTTGCTTGTTGGAAGTCAAGGGTCGTGTCGCCCTGAGTGAGCACCTTGACGGAGGCGATGGTCGTGGTGGCAGTGAAGTTGAACGTGACTGGGATGGAGCCGGTGCATGGAGCCGGAGATCCTGACGAACAGACGTTGACGCTGCCGGCACTCTGCTGCCCGAAGCTGGCGGTCACAGTGACTGACGTGTTCATCGTGACGGCGCAGGTTGGGATGGTGCCCGAGCATGATCCGCCGCTCCAACCAAGGAAGGCTGATCCCGAGAGTGGGGTTGCGGTCAGGGTCACGGTTCCGGAGTCGTTTGCGGAACAGGTGCCACTGATATTCCCACCGGCTTCGCTACAGTTGATAGCTCCGTCGCTGGAAGTGACTCCGCCGCTGCCGGAGCCGGTTTCAGTAACGCTGAGTGTGTTGCTGGGAATTACGGCCTGTCCTGTGCCGGAGAAGGCGATGGATTGCGTGGCCGCAGCAGCATTCAAGGCGTTGTCAGTGAAGAAAGCCGAGCCGTTCAGCAGTCCTGGGCTGAGTGGATCAAAGTCGACGCTCAAATTGCAGGTCTGGCCCGGCGCGAGCAGGAATGTGCTGCTGCAATCGGCCGGCGTGCCCGAACCGGCGATCTGATAGAAGTCAGGATCAGTGAATTGCAGGCCAGGTGCGGAAGCTGCGAGCGCCTGGTTTCCGATGTTCTGGAACAAAACCGACTGAGGACTGTCGCCGCTGAGGTTATTGAGGGAAGACGCAGAGAAAGTCAAGCCTGCCAATTGCTGGAGGCTCACGTCGACGCCCTGATTTCCATGGTCGGCGATATAGACGTTGCCCTGGCCATCTGGAACTGCGTCCCACGGTTGGAACGTGCTGCCCAGTGAGGTTTCGGCCGTGCTGGCGATGGTGATCTGGCAGCTGCTGCTGATACACCCGGCCGGAATCTCCACAACCGCTTTAAGGTTCGAATCCGTGACATAGAGATCACCCGCGGCATCCAGCGACACGGCTTGCGGCGTGGACCAATTGCTGCCGATCGGCACATAACAACCGGAGTTGGTGCAGCCTGCGGGGACCTTCGTGACCGCCGCGCCACCCGCATCGGCGACGAACAAATCGCCGGCAGCATCCACCGCAGTACCAATCGGCGTGGAGCCGTTGTACACCGGGGTCTGGGCGCCTCCATCGACTGGAACTTCGACGACCTCACCCTGGTTATAACCGCTGACAAAAAGATCGCCTTGCGGATCGACCGATACCCCAAACTGACCGCTCAGGCCCAGCGGGTTCGGTACAGCTTGTTGACACGTCGAGTTAGTGCATCCCCATGGAATCTTCACTACCCCGGGAATGCCGGTATCGGCGACGTAAAGATTGCCCGCTCCATCCATCGCCAGTCCCTGGGGCTCCGAAATTTGCGGAGACTGGGCTACGGTCACGATCTGGTTGTTCGTACTCGGTCCGAGTTCCACGACTTTGTGGCCCTCGTAGTCGGAAACGAAAAGATCGCCCGCCGCGTCAACCAGAACGCCCTTCGGGCCAGTCAAAGTCCCTACGTTTTCCACTAAAGTCGAAAGCGGGCTGAAGACAGCCACCGCTCCCTGGCCGACGCCGTAGATGGGTGTGCTCACCAGCTGACTGGGGCCACCGCTATTGGTGGTAATCTGCACCGCGCCCATTCGCAAACCGGGTACCAGCGGGGTGAAGGTGACGTCCATAGTGCAAGAATTACCTGCGGAGATTTGACCGGAGCAATTTCCGCCATTGGCCTGCTTGAAGTCGAGGCCGGTCGCACCTTGCGTGACGACGTTGATCGAGTTGATGGTGGTTGTTACAGGGAAATTGAACGTCAGAGCTAGCGTCGTGCTGCACGGTGCGGGAGTCGATTGACTCGAGGGACAGACATTGATGTTGCCGAAGTTCTGGGGGAGCCCGAATGCCCATGTGTCGGTGTAGTCTGTGCTATTGTCGACGCCGCCAAACAGGATCAACTGGCTCAGAGCTGCATCGTAAGTCATGCCGTTCAACGCGTAGCGCGCCGCCGGATCGAATCCGGGAGGCACGGTAGTCCAGCTGCTCCCGTTCCACTCCCAGGTGTCATTCAGGTAGGGGCCAGACTCGCTGCTTTCGCCTCCAAACAGGAGTACCTGGCCCAACGCTGGGTCGTAAGCCATGCCCACGCCATCGCGTGCGCCGGGACTGAGCGGAGGGCTCTGTTGAGTCCAGTTGGTTCCATTCCATGTCCAGGTGTCGCCCATCTCGGTGAAGGAAGCGTTAAGTCCTCCGAAAAGCACCACCTGACTTGTCGCCGCATCGTAGGCCATGCCGAAGGCGAGACGCGCAGACGGACTGGTTTGTGGGCTTGCCTGGTTCCAGTTGGCGCCGTCCCATAACCACGTGTCGCCGAGAGGTGTGCCGCTGGCGCTCAATCCACCGAACATCACGACATTGCTGGTCGCTGCGTCGTAGACCAGAGAAGTGCTGGCGCGCCCGGTTGGAGTGTTCGCGGGAGAGAGCTGCATCCAGTCGGTCCCGTCCCATACCCACGTGTCGTTGTAACGGGTGCTCGCGTTGTAGAGCCCTCCGAACAGAACGACTTTGCCGGTCGCCGGATCGTAGACCATTTCTACGTTTGACCGTGGAGACGGACTGTGGGCAGGGTTCGCCTGGGTCCAGGTTGTCCCATTAAACAACCAGGTGTCGTTGAGATAGTTGCCGTCAAAGCCGCCAAACAAAACGATCTGGCCATGAGCGGCATCGTAGGTAATCGCGGCGGTATTGCGAAGCGACGGACTGGTCGCGGGCGAGAGCTGGTTCCAGTTGGGCTGCAGAGTCGGCGCCTGCGCGGATGCGCCGACCGAACAGGTCAGCACGAGCGCCGCAACGAGCCAGGCAACGCGACACAACTGCCGGACACCCGGTCGGGAACGTTCGGAAAGAGATTTCAAAGGGTTCTCAAAAGAATGTGACAGACGCGCGAACGGCACGCGAGAGGCCGATCCAGTGCACTGGTTCGTCATGCTTGAGAGCTCCTGGGGAAGATGTCAGATCGTGCAGTGGATGAGCCGTCAGTGTAACGTGCGCAAAATTTATTGAACAGAAAAGATTGGGGATGCGGAGCTTGTTTTTGGTAACAATGCCCCGTTACCGTTTGGGTACTTACGGGGCATACGTGAGCGATGCATTTCGCGCATCCTTCACTGAGGTCTTGCAGAGCGTGAGGGGCGCTTGTGGCGAAGAAGCAGAAAGACTTGACGCCACGAGCACAGGATTTGAGAACACCGATGCCGCGGGTCACGGCGCGAGGCGCAATTTTCTCTGATCCAAGGCAATGAGAATGCTCTGTTGGCGATTCTCGAAAATAACGCGTGCGGAGCAGTTTAAGATCGAAAAGCTATGCTTGAGCAGCAGGGACAGGAAACGATTCTTGAAGTGATGCTGCCGGATAGTCCGCCGGAATCGGTTGTTGTTTCTCGCACGCCGTTTCTCATCGGACGCGGGAGCGACTCAGGAAATCATCTGGTGCTCGAAGATCCCCGCATCTCGAGGCGCTGCGCTGCAATTGAAGAAGTCGAAGGCGGCTACCTGCTCAAGGATCGCGGGCACCGCTATGGCATCTGGGTGAATGGGCGCAAAATCGCGCAGATCATGCTGGTGGACGGCGACTCGATTGAGTTCGGGCTGGAGAACTGCCCGAAGATCGTGTTCCGGCGACGGCCTGCGGAACACTATGTAGAAAACATGCTGACTCGGCTTGGTTCTCTGCCTGCCATCGAAACTGCTGCAGGAACAGGCGGCCTGAGCAAGCTCAATCTTCTGCTCGAAGCCACGTCGCTGCTGCACTCGGCGTTGCCGCTGGAGTCAGTGCTGGGCACGATGCTGGATCACGCGATGTCGGTCACTAACGCGGAGCGGGGACTTCTGCTCGAAGCGGACGATGATGGCGTGCTGACGGTGCGGCTGGCGCGCGGCCGCGGCGGCACGGAACTTGACGCGAAGAGTATTGCACCGAGCCAGACTGCTTTGCGGCAGGCGGTGAGCAAGCGTGCGGCGGCAATCACCGATGACTTGAACCTGGACGATCTAAACCTGAAGAGCGCTCAAAGCGTGGTGATCCAGGGGCTGCGGGCAGTTGTCGCCATTCCGCTGTATGCCGTGGCCCACGGCAATGCGGATGGCAGCGAGACGATGGCGGGGCGGCTGCTGGGGGCACTGTATCTCGACTCGCGGCGCACCAGCGCGTTCTCCAATGTCGACCGCCAGATTCTGGATGCGCTGAGTGCGCAGGCGGCGAGCATTCTGGACAATGCGCGGCTGCTGGAGAAGGAACGCGAGCAACGAAGGCTGGAGCAGGAGTTGGCGATTGCCCGCGAAATCCAGCAGGGACTGGTGCCGCAGGGACTTCGCGAATTTCCTTATCTTGAGATCAAAGGCATACACCTGCCCTGCCACGGCGTGGGCGGCGACTACTACGATGTGTTCCCACTCAGCGACGAGTCGACGGCCTTTCTGGTTGCCGACGTGACAGGCAAGGGGCTGGGTGCGGCGTTGCTCACGACGATGCTGCAAGGCGCGTTGAGCGGCATGAGACTCGGCGTGGCGCCGGAGAAGGTCTTCAACCACGTAAACCGCTTCCTGTGCGAACACGCATCGGTGGGACGTTGCGCCACCATGTTTTTCGGCAGGATCGATGCGGACGGAATGCTGGAGTACCTCTATGGAGGGCATCCGTCGCCGCTACTGATTCGCGACGGCAAGGTGAGCGAACTTTACACGGATGGAACGCTTCCCGTAGGGCTGGCAGACGAGGCGATATTCGAAGCGACACGCGTCCAGTTGGAACCCAACGACGTACTGGTGTTGTTCTCTGACGGCATCGTGGAAGCCGCAAACATCCAGAATGAACTATTTGGTTTCGAGCGGCTCAATGAAGTGACGGCTCAATGCGCGCATGCCTCGATCGAAACGGTTATGAAGACAATTCTGGATGCGGTGGACGAGTTTTCTAGAGGCACAGGGCAAGCGGATGATCTTACGCTGTTGATTGTGCGGTACCGGCAGGTTGGCAATTGAGCTAGATATTTTTTCGGACGACGATGGGTTCTTGCTTCAACGAATGGGTGGGTCTGTTGAGTCCCCAACGACAAAAAGGAGCAGAGATGTCTCTGCTCCTCTTTTCTCCCCCCTTGTTAACAGAGTTATCAGGAACACCCTGAGGTTGAACCGCAGCTCATGCAGCGATAGCAGCTTCCATTGCGAACCATGATGGCGCCGCAGGTGGAGCAGCTTGGTGCATCGCCCATCTCGTACATGCTGCGCATTGCCTCTGATGCGTGGAACAGACCGCGATCCTGCAAGGTTGGCCCATGATTCGATTCGGACGAAGCGGAGATCGAGGATTGACCCTCCGGCGAAATACTGCCGCCAGGAGCTGAAGTACTGCCCATGCCACTTCCCATGCGGCGAGACATTTCTTCGGCCAACCTGGAGAGTTGTCTTTGCGCCGCCGGATCATTTTCCAGTTCCGAGTCCGGCAGAATTGTCGGCGACTCAGGCAGTGGCGCGGCCTGTGGAGCGAGCCCCGCAAACAGCGTCAACTGCTCGCCCGAAAGAAAGCGCAGGTTCAGCCAGCGGAAGATGTAATCCATAAGGCTCTTCGCGTAGCCGATCTGCTCGTTGCCCGTCCAACCAGAAGGCTCGAAGCGGGTGTGCGCAAACTTTTCGCAGAGTACGCGCAGCGGGACGCCGTGCTGCAAAGCCAGCGAGATCGACGTTGCGAACGCATCCATCAAGCCGGAGACGGTTGAACCTTCCTTCGCCATCTTGATGAAGATCTCGCCCGGTTGCCCGGTCGGATACAAGCCCACCGTGATGTAGCCCTCATGACCCGCAATGGAAAACTTGTGGGTAATGGAGGCGCGCTCTGCCTGCAGGCGATGGCGCACCGCGCGCGGCGGCCCATTCAGATCCTGCGGCACGGGTTCCTCCGTACCAAGTGCAGCGGTCATCTGCGGCACTGACGTTGCCTTGGCGATTTCATCGAGCGCGCGCTGGAAGCAATTCGACGCCGCAACTACCGACTTCGCTGTTACCTCAAGCTTTTCGCTGATCTTGGCTTCGAGCGTCTTCAAGTCGGCTTCTGCCGCTGGCTGACCGGCAGCAAGCTGCGCCATTACTCGCTGCCCTGCCGCTTCCAGCGCCGACGGCTCTTTCTTCGCATCCATGCTGGTGTTCAGCGGCTGCACGCCTTTGGATCCGTCGCGATAGATAGCCACCGCCTTGATACCCTGGCGCCAGCTTTCTGCGTAGGCCTCGGCAACCTCTTCTACCGTTGCTTCATGCGGGAGGTTCACGGTCTTTGAAATCGCGCCGGATAGAAACGGCTGGGTTGCAGCCATCATTTTGATGTGGCCCATGTAGTTGATTGAGCGCGTGCCCTTGGCCGGCTTGAAGCTGCAATCGAATACCGAGAGATGCTCCGGCTTGATGCCTGGCGCGCCTTCAATGGTGCCGGTCGCGTCGATGTAGCTGACGATGGCGTCAACCTGGTTGTTGTTGTAGCCCAGCTTGAACAGCGCCGCCGGAACCGTGTTGTTGACGATCTTGATCATGCCGCCGCCAACCAGCTTTTTGTACTTCACCAGCGCAAGGTCCGGCTCGATGCCCGTGGTGTCGCAATCCATCATGAAGCCGATAGTGCCGGTCGGCGCGAGCACCGTGGTCTGCGAGTTGCGGTAGCCATAACGCTCGCCATAGGAGAGAGCCATATCCCAGCAATCGCGGCTCGCATCGATCAATGCTTCGAGCTGCGGCACAAGAAACGGTTCGCCACTGGTGCGCGACTTGCCAATCTTATTCACTTCAGAGCGATGCATCCTGATCACATTCAGGAATGGCTCGCGGTTCACGTAGAATCCTGGGCACGCTCCGCCCTGGCGCTCCACGCTTGCGGTAAGCGGTGTGGCCGATGCCAGCGGCGGGCAATTGGCGGCTACCACAGCCGACTGCAAATATGCCTGACCGCACATAATCGCCGTCATCGCTGCAGCCAGATCGCGTCCGGCAGCCGAGTCATACGGAATTCCAAACGACATCAACAGAGCGCCCAGATTGGCGTAGCCGAGGCCCAGCGGGCGGTAGTCATGCGAATTGCGCGCAATCCATTCTGTCGGATATCCGGAGTTGTCGACCAGGATCTCCATCGCCGTGATGACGACGGAAATTGCGTGACGATACTCGGGAATGTTGAACGTGCCGGACGGCGTAAGGAACTTCATCAGGTTGAAGCTCGCCAGGTTGCAAGCCGAGTTATCGAGGAACATGTACTCCGAGCAGGGATTCGAAGCGTTGATCGGGGCCGTGTTCTTGCTGGTGTGCCACTTGTTGATGGTGGTGTCGAACTGCAGACCGGGATCGCCGCAGAGCCATGTGGCCTCGGCAATTTTGCGCATGATGTCGCGGGCTTTGTAGCTCTTGACGGGATTCGCACCCTTTACTGTCTTGGTCGTGAACTCGCCATCATTTTCGTACGCACGCATGAACTCATCGGTCACGCGCACTGAGTTGTTGGCGTTCTGGAAGAAGATGGAAGAGAAAGCTTCGGAATCCGGACCCGATCCGTCGTATCCGTTCCTGATCAGGGTGTGAGCCTTCTGCTCTTCCTTCGCCTTGCACTCGATGAAATCGATGATGTCAGGATGCTCGACGTTCAGGATCGCCATCTTGGCGGCGCGGCGCGTCTTGCCACCGCTCTTGATTACACCGGCGAAAGCATCGAGACCGCGCATGAAGCTCAGCGGTCCGCTGGCCGTTCCGCCGCCAGTCACGCCTTCGTGGCTCGAACGCAGCGAGCTGAAGTTAGTACCCGTACCTGAGCCGTACTTGAACAGCAGCGCCTCAGTCCGCGCCAGGTCCATGATGCCTTCCATCGAATCGTCAACTGCATTGATGAAGCAGGCGGAGCACTGCGGATTCTTGTAGCCTGTTGCCGCGTGCACCACGCCGCCCGTCATCGGGTCCCAGTGCCAATTTTGCCCCGCCGCAAACGGCTCCAGCCGATCGCAGCCGACGTTGAACCATACCGGAGAATTGAAGGCCACTTTCTGCGTCAGCAGCATACGCGCCAGCTCATCGTGGAAGGTGGCTGCGTCGCTTGCACTGGCGAAATAGCCGCCGGCTATACCCCAGTCACGAACCGTCTCAGCTACGCGCGACACCAGTTGCCGGACTCCCGTCTCGCGCTCAGGCGAGCCAATCGTTCCATGCAGATACTTCGAGGCAACGATGTTGGTGGCCGTCATCGACCAATCGGCCGGCACTTCCACATCCTTCTGCTCGAAGATCGTGTTCCCTTTGCTATCTGAGATTAAAGCCGTACGGTGCTCCCACTGGACGCCGTCGTATGGGGAAACCCCCTCGGTTGAGAAACGGCGGGAAAATGTCAGGCCACCCTGGCTATAAGGAGCTTGCAGGGCTGCAGCGGTTGTTTGAAGGTTGGCCTCGTTCATCGATTCACTCTCCATCGGCGATTTCTTTGAATACCTGTCCCTTGGTCCTAACGCAGCCAGAATTGGGGGGTTAAGTCGTGCAGCGAACGGAAAAACGGGGGCTTTTTCTGTACCGCGGGTTTTTCTGTCTTGTGCGGCCTGCAATCGATGTCAAAGTTACAATCTGTTTACAGTCGCAGTTGCAAAAATAGCGCTGTCTATGGTGCCTGTCAACCGTAAACCACAACATCTTGTATTTGGATGGTAATTGGAGCACCCGGTTGCTAAATACGGCCATTCAGCCTGTGGAAAGCTCTAAAAGGCTCGTAAGGCGCGGCTTTTCGGCGTGCCTTTTGCCCAAAATACAGTGCAGCCGCGGTTCCGGTCGCTGCACCCGCGTTAAACACAAGCCTAGTCTGCACCTGGGGCAGGTACAAGGCGCAGAAACAGTGCATTTGGCCCCACATCCCTGTGCGAAATCGCTAAAAATGTGGAGAATGCGGACGTTACTCTTCTGGCACCTCCCCAAAGGCGAATTTCGAGGGCTGATAGGCTGAATTTGTGTCCGAAACCCAGCAATACCTGACTAGTTGGATTTCCATCCCGGTTCCCCGCCCCATCGCAATCCACGGCCGGCACGTAATGCTGGAGCCATTGAACGCTGAACGGCATACTGCGGACCTCTGGCGTGCCGTACACGGCCACGACGAGGTGTGGACCTACCTGGCGGATGGGCCGTACGCCAGCGAGCCTGAATTGAAGATCGCGCTCGAGGAAAAGCAGGTCAGCACTAACGCAGTATTCTTCGCATTGCTGACCGAATCAAACGGCCGCACGGAAGGCTACGCGAGCTACATGCGAATGGACGCCGCCAATGGCGTCATCGAAGTTGGCAATATCCTGCTTACGCCTTCGCTGCAACGCACCATCGCGGCAACGGAGGCGATGTACCTGATGGCCCGCCACATTTTTGAGGATCTGGGCTATCGCCGATACGAGTGGAAGTGCAATGCGAACAATGCTCCCTCGCGCCGCGCTGCGCTACGCCTCGGCTTCACCTTCGAAGGCGTCTTCCGCCAGCATATGATCGTGAAAGGCCAGAACCGCGATACCGCATGGTTCTCGATGCTGGATACGGAGTGGCCCAGACGCAAAGCAGCATTCGAAGCGTGGCTCGATCCAACTAATTTCGACGCTCAGGGCCAGCAGATTAAGGGCCTTGTGCAACTTTCAGGTTGCATCTCGTAGTCTCTCTCAGAAACACGCAACAACTGCGCCGAATCTGACCCTCTAATGCGGAAAAAAAAACGTCGCCCATCTCCAGGCGACGTTTTCTTTTATTGCAAGATCAGATATCAGTTGCTTTCTTTGGACTCGATTCTCATTCCGTAGAACGACCTGTGCACGAAGAACACTGACACCAGGAAGAATGCGACTGCCAGCACGCGTCCGAGCACCGGATTACCCGCATTGAGCGTCACTGCCAGCTCGACCGCAAGCAATCCAAACAAGGTGGTGAACTTGATGACCGGGTTGAGTGCCACCGACGAGGTGTCTTTGAACGGATCGCCGACGGTGTCTCCGATCACGGTTGCATCGTGCAGAGGCGTCCCTTTCTGTTTCAGATCGACCTCGACGACTTTTTTGGCATTGTCCCATGCGCCGCCGGCATTAGCCATGAAGATTGCCTGGTACAAGCCGAAAATCGCAATCGAGATCAGATAGCCGATAAAGAAAAACGGCTCAACGAACGCGAACGCAAGTGTTGCGAAGAAGACTGCTAGAAAGATGTTGAACATGCCCTTCTGCGCGTACTTCGTGCAGATCTCCACCACCTTCTTGCTATCGGTGACCGAAGCTTTTTCCGCGCCTTCAAGGTGAATGTTAGCCTTGATGAATTCAACCGCGCGGTAAGCGCCGGTGGTGACGGCCTGCATCGAAGCTCCGGTGAACCAGTAGATCATTGCTCCACCGGTGATCAATCCGAGCAGGAATGGCGCATGGAGCAGAGAGAGGTTTTCTTTGCCATTTTTCAGTCCATCGGTCAGAGCCATGATGATTGAGAAAATCATCGTCGTTGCGCCCACCACGGCTGTGCCGATCAGCACCGGCTTTGCCGAAGCTTTGAACGTGTTGCCGGCTCCATCGTTTGCTTCCAGCAGATATTTTGCACGTTCGAACTTCGCCTCAATGCCATAGTCCTTCTTCAATTCTGCTTCGATGCCCGGAACAGCTTCGATCAGCGAGAGTTCGTAGACAGATTGAGCATTGTCAGTTACCGGTCCGTAGGAGTCGACCGCAATCGTCACCGGCCCCATTCCCAGGAAGCCGAAAGCAACGAGGCCAAATGCAAAGACGGCTGGAGCAAGCATCAGGGAATCCATCGATGGGCCAGTGCTGAAGTAATAGCCCATTGACATGAGGCCGACCATGCTTAATCCCAGCCAGTAGGCCGAGAAATTGCCGGCGACGAGTCCCGACAGGATTCCGAGAGAAGCTCCGCCTTCCTTCGCGGAGGTTACAACTTCCTGCACGTGGCTTGAACTGGTTGAAGTGAATATCTTCACCAATTCAGGAATGATGGCGCCCGCCAGCGTGCCGCACGAGATGATCGAAGCCAGCTTCCACCAGAGCGTTCCGTCGCCGAGGGTGGGAATCATAAAGTACGAGACGACGAAGGTCAGGATGATGGAAACGATGGACGTAATCCACACCAGCGAGGTCAGAGGCGCCTCGAAGTCCATTTCGTCCGAGTTTCCGTATTTCGCGTGAGCGATTGCGCCATTCAGGAAGTACGCGCCAGAGCTGGAGACAAGCATTGCCACGCGCATTACGAAAATCCATACCAGCAATTGCACCTGCGTCGTGGAATCGTGAACCGCCAGCAGGATGAAGGTGATCAGGGCCACGCCGGTGACGCCGTAGGTTTCAAAGCCGTCGGCGCTGGGGCCGACGGAGTCGCCCGCGTTGTCACCCGTGCAGTCGGCGATCACACCGGGGTTGCGCGCGTCGTCTTCCTTGATCTTGAATACGATCTTCATGAGGTCGGCGCCAATATCGGCGATCTTGGTGAAGATGCCGCCGGCAATGCGCAGAGCTGCTGCGCCCAGCGACTCGCCGATCGCGAAACCAATGAAGCAAGGTCCGGCATAATCGCGCGGGATGAAGAGAAGGATGCAGAGCATGATGAGCAGTTCGATGGAGATCAGCAACATGCCGATGCTCATGCCTGCCTTGAGCGGAATCGCATAGACCGGATATGGTTTGCCGCGCAATCCTGCGAATGCTGTGCGCGAGTTCGCAAAGGTGTTGACGCGAATTCCAAACCACGCCACCCCGTAGCTGCCAGCGATACCCACGAGGGAGAATCCCAGAATGATCGGCAGCGTAACCCAGATCGGCTTATTCGGAACCGGCGCCAGGTAGCCGAAGTACAGAGCGATAATTACCGCGATGAAAGCCCATAGCAGAAGAATGAACTTGCCCTGCGTGACCAGGTAGGTTTTGCACGTCTCATAGATCAGTTCTGAAATATCGCGCATGGAGCGATGAACGGGCAGGTTCTTCAACTGCACATAAATCGCCAGTCCGAACAACAGACCGCCGACGCAGAAGAGCAACCCGATCATCAAAAGTGCATGTCCGTTCATGCCGAGAAAATTCACGGTGGACAAGTCCGGCAGCACCAGGTTGGCTTCACCACCGCCTGTGTGTTCGGTCTGGGCGTATGCGAGTGTCGGGGCGAATGTGGCAAGCAGCAGGCCCACGAGCGCCGCCGCGACCTTGTAGGGCCGCTTCAGGAAGACTTCAGCACCCTTGTTGATTGCGGCGGCGATTTTCTGCATATCTGGTTTTCCTTTGTCTGAGCCGATTCCCTGGCGTGTGAAAAAAAAGGCCACAATGAGCGATAGAGCGCTAACGGCCGGAAAGAAGTAGATCCAGTCCTGTGCTGTCACAAGTCCTCCATGGTAAATTTTGGTTGCCGTTTTTACAGGCAGTCCGATGATCGCGACCCAACGACCTTCGGTTAGCCACCCCCGCAGAAAATAGCGTGCTGCAAGAGTCCCGGCTCAAAGTCACCCGGAAGCCTATCATCCGTGCCAAACGCTGTCGAGTGATTGCAGTCACAAGCTTCCGAAGCGCATTTTCATTGGGAAATCTGGCTCCGCTAAACGGGAATTCAGCAACCACTTGTCGATATCGCGGGCAGGAGTCTATCAATATTGAATGAGATCGTTTATCCTTTTGACTCCCCGCCAGGCCGCCGAAAAACTCGGCATCAGTTACCCGGCGCTGAAACATTGGATCCTCGCCGGCCGCATCCAGACCATCAAGACACCCGGCGGTCACCATCGCATTCCCATGAGCGCGCTCCAAGAATTCTTACCCACGGGCTCGGCGCATGTGGGCGCGTCGCGCATCAGCGGACGCAACCAACTCCTCGGCTCCATCGTCGAGGTCAAGATTGACGGACTGCTCGCGAAGGTTGTTCTCGCCATCGGCGACCAGCGCATCACAGCCATCATCACTGCCGACGCCGTCCGCGAACTTGAATTGAAGGCTGGCGAACAGGCTATCGCCCTCATCAAGGCAACCGAAGTGATGATCGGAAGACCTTGAAGACATGGATTGGAGATTAGGGATGGAAGAAGGCGCTATTCCAGCGGAATAGATATCTTATCCTCGGGCATAGGTTGCTGCAGATTGTTGCCATCGATAAGCCTGACCTGCCCATCTGGCAGTGGATGGAGTTTGAACAGTACCAGCACGTTGCGCTCCGGGTCGTCGAACGCCCTGAAACTCGCCACCTGTTCCAGCGAATAATGGGTATGGATATCCTCAAGCGTCCCTAGATCGATATCATTCCACGTGGCCCACCAGCCCGGTTTGTAAATCGCGAGCTTCGTCCCCACATCAGGAAAAGTTGCCGTGCGCATGCTGAAGTCGTCACACAAGGCCTGCACGTGCGAAATGAGCGAGATCTCGTCGCCGCTGATCGACACCAGCAGGCGATTTCCGTTGGGATGCTGATCGATGTACGCCGTGAGTTGCCTCGCCGCCGTCACAAACGTATATTCGGGATGCGCAGCGAAACTCATCGTTTGCACAACGTTCGCGAAAACGGCAATCGTGGTCACGCCAATCGCACCCCAGCCCAACAGTCTTGCCGGACCCGTCTGTGCAACCAACTCCGCCATACTCATGGCAAGAATCACGAAGCAGAACACGGCGACGAGAGCGAAATATCGAGGCTGTGGATGATTCTGGTAGGTCATGAACAGGATGTAGCCGCCCGCCGCCAATATTGACGCGCCGAATACCGGATCAAGCAGCAGCCCCGCATCTTTGGCTGATCTTTTGCGAGCGACCAGGGTGGCTGCCAGCACAATTCCAATCAATACCTCGCAGAGTGGGATCAGGATATTATCAATCCAGATCAATCCACGCATCGACCACCAGAAGCTCAGCAGCGGCCAATAAAACTCGGTGGGCTTCACATATTTATTAATGAAGAGAAGGTATTTGTAATCCCCGAAATAACCAAGGCCGACAACCAGCGCCATCCATGCTCCGAACGTTATTGCAAATGCCGCAAATCCGGCAGCCGCGCATCGCACGGCGCAAGGGTCAAACCAACTGCGAAGACCGGAGCGAGGGCCAACCTGGCCGTCTTCTTTCCGATTCCAGAAAGCCGCGAACATCGCCCAGCCAATCGCCGGCAGCAGAAAGATCGCTGTTGTCTTCGTCAACATCATCAGGGTAAACAACACTCCGACAGCCGCAGATACAGCGACTGGACGACGCATGCGCGGCAGACGCACGACAAGGTTCAGAGAGGCCAGCAAGAGCGTGGTTAACATCGGCTCCAGGATTGCCAGCCTGCTGAAGCAATACATAAAGGGACTGGTAACCATCAGTGTCAGTGTCAGCAGCGCCATCCACTTCGGACCGCGCGACCGCAAGAGCGTGTAGCAAAGCACCAGGTTGGCAAAGAAAAACGCCACGGCCAGCCCGCGCGCGGCTTCTACCGACACGCCGGTGAAGAAGAACAGAATCCATTCGAGAAACGGCCACACTGGAATCGCTGGCGCGGGATTGAAATCTCCCGGCACATACCAGTGCCCGAACAGGTGCGCGCGGATCGCCGCGTTCCCGTACCAGCCTTCGTCGGTGTACTTTGCCCAGTCGATATGCCAGGGAGTGTGGTTCGGAAAATCAGCTGCAAGATTCAGCGCATGAAGCGCCGCAAACGCGCCGATCAAAACCAGCCAAACTGCATACAACCAGCGTCTTGACACAATGGACAATCGATATCACTCCGCCGACGCAGAAGATCTGTCTAGCTTTGTCGCAGGGGATGAATCAAAGTATAGCGCGAGCGGAATGCCCGAACGCGAAGCATCTCACCTGACTCGCGGCCTTATCCATGACAGAGTGCCCGATCGCAAAGCGTAGCCCGGCAAACTATTCATACGCCAGCGCGTCGATTGGATCCTTGCGCGCGGCCATCCATGCCGGATATAGCGAGCCGACCAGCGCACCCACAAACGCGATAGCCGCAGCACGTATCAGCCAGTCCGGAGTGATCTCGAAATGCTGGGTCGGAAACTTTTTCAAGAGCAGCGCACGCACGAGGTAAGTTCCCGCGATACCCAGCAGCACTCCCGCCACCGCCATCACCGCAGACTCGCGCACCACGACGCTCACGATCGTCAGCTTGGAAGAGCCAAGTGATTTCAGAATGCCGATTTCACGGGTGCGCTCCAACACTGCCGTATACATCGATTGAAAGATCACCAGGAATCCCACAACGACCGCAATGCCGGTGATGACCTCGAGCGCGAGGTTGAATCCGGGAATCTTGCTCGGCGTCATTTGATCGAGCCAGCTATCGATCGTCATCACGGTGTTCTGCTGAAAGCCGCGAGTCGCGTGAATCTCGTTGATGACGCTTCCAGCATTGGCGGGATTGTCGCACTTTATATAGAAAAGCGAGACCTTATCCCCGGCGCCGATCAGCTGTTGCATCGTTTCCAGCGGAATCAGTTTGCGTCCGCCCTTGCCCGGTTCCACAATCCCGGAGATGCGGAACTGGTGTTCGAGAATGGTGATCGAATCTCCAACCTTGTAGCCCTTGCCCGAACTCGCCAGTATGCTGTCGACAATCGCATCATCGGGTCCTTTGAACGGTCCGCCCGAGAGAAACACAAACGGTTTCAACTGGTTGAAAGTCGCATAGTCGATGCCATACAGAATCTCCACGCTCCCGTTGGTGGAAATCTTCTGGATGGCGGGCGACGCGATTGTGATGTGCGGCAGCCTTAGCAGGGCCTCCCCGTCTTTCACCGGGAGCGCGACCCCGCTTGCCCCGTTAAACATGCTGGCATTCGAGGGCAACAGCATCAGGTCTGCCCCAATCCCGTTGGTCCGCTGCTTCTGGTCGTTCAAGATCCCCATGAAGATGCCAACGATAGACAAAATCATGATCACTTCAATCGCCACCGCCGTAATGCTGATCAGGGAGCGCAAGGGGCGATGCAACAGGTTGGCGATCACGAGCTTATTCATTGATTGGATACCGCTCCGGAGCGGCCGGGCAAACGATTCACGGCCTTCCTTATAAGGGTATCAGCCATCTCTTCCGCATCGCCTACCCTCGCGCCGCTTACGGTTCAGGCCGATAACGGTGAAAGTTTCTGCGGCATTTTGCACAAGATGGTGTGCCGGCACTCACTTTTCATCCCCCTAGCTTGATGATAAGAAAGGGTGATACAGTTGTTCTAATCGTGCAATGCCATAAGTAACTTGCCTGTGGAAACACCTCGGGCTATGATGTCGGGACTGGTTACCAAATGAGTACTTTTGGGGAAGAGCTTCGGACGCAGCGAATTACGCGCGGCATCGCGCTGGAGCAAATTACTGCCGTCACCAAAATCAGCCAACGCCACCTGATCGCGCTGGAGCAGGATCGCTATCAGCAATTGCCTGGCGGAATTCTAAGCAAGGGCATCGTTCGCGGCTACGTCAGCGCCCTTGGCCTTGACACCCGCGATTGGACAGACCGTTTCCTCAAAGCCTCGAACGAGAAGGGTGCTCCCGTTGACCCAGCAGCAGACGGTTGGGCCACCTTCGCCTCCAACGTCGGCAAGGAGCGCATGGAGCGCCGTGAGGCCATGGAACAGCGCCTACGCTGGCTCGGCGCTTTTGCTTTGGTTGCCGTGGTCACGGTGCTTGGGTTCTTTACTGTCCGCTATTATGGCGTCCACGCCGGCTGGTGGAGTTCGGTGCTCCCCTTCCCGCAAAAGGCCAATGGCGTCGTCACCCACGTGGCATCCTGGACGCGGCGCTAATAACCCTCTCACGCTCTCACTCGCGGCCTTACCGATACCTTTGTTGCATCCCGACCTCAGGTGCTGAGTGCGGCACACAAGCGCCAACGAAATCGTGGCTAAAGGATTTTTAAATTCATTATCAAGGCCACCGCGCTGCGGAGTCGCGCGTTGATTCCTTCGCGAGCCGGTCGAATCTTCGGAGCTCGGACCAATGGCAAGCAACGCATCTCGGCTTCAATTACGGCGCCTGCCAAATCCCAGGCATTGGTGATGTCACCCACAATAACAATTTCGACTGGAGCCAATGCAAGGGCAATCATGTGCATTCCACGACCCAGCCCTCTGCACATCATAGTTAATGCCTGTTTTGCAGCGGCATCCTCTTCTTTGACCAGTTGAATCAAAGCATCAAAGGAAGGTACGGGCTTCTTTGAGATTTCGGAATAGTAGCGCAGACCGGCCCGGTTGGAAGCGATTGTTTCCCAGCATCCCCTGCCGCCACATCCGCAGCGCGCTCCGTTCGGGTCGAGCTGAACGTGTCCAAATTCCCCTGCTACGCCCGCCTCGCCGCGGAGGAGACGACCATTTGCGAAGATCCCGGTGCCTATCCCTTCAGAAACATTGACGACCACCAGGTCATGCAAGCCGTCACTGAATCCAAACCACATTTCCGACAAAGCGCAGGCGTTGGCGACATTGTCAACGACAACAGGAAGACCGGTCGCGCGCTCGACCCGCGACTTGAGCTGTCCAATGGGCCACTCGATGTTTGGAGCGAAGATTGACTTTTCAAAGTGCGGATCAAATCGTCCGGGTAGATTGATGCCGATGCCTTCGAATGTCCTATTCGAGTGAGATCGAAGAATCCTTTTGACGGACGTCAGAATTGCCCCGATTACATTTTGTGGATTTGAAGGAAGCTCCAGGGAGTCAAGGGAAATGATCTTGCCTCCCAGGTCAGTCACAGCCAATATAACGTGGGCCGGATGGATGTCGAGTGCAAGAACTCCCCGCTGACCGTTGACATTGAGAAACGTCGGCTTTCTTCCACGCGGAATCTCACCCGTCGATCCCTCGACTACCCACCGATCGGTAAGTAGTCCTTCAACAATAAGCGAGACTGTACTTCTTTGAAGGCCAGAAGTGCGCGCCAGTTCGGCTCGAGAGATCGGCTGCTTGGCGCGAATCTGGTTGAAGATCAGATTCCGGTTGATTTGCCGGGCGATTCGATTCGAGGCGCTTTGGTTCCCGTTTGGGATGAAACGCGAGGTCGGCATCCTGGTTTTTCATTCTCCATTTCAAGCAAAGATGCAAAGCCGGCACGAGAGCAAAAAACCAGTCATGGTTCCAGAGCAGATCCCGAGTCCCATGGCTCGTTTTTCGAGTCTCCAGGCTAAATACTTGGTGCCCACCCCTTCTCATATTGTCGTCCCCACATGTTCATCGCCTCCGGATCTTTTTGCGGTTTCCCGGAATTTGAATCGAGTTGCAACTCGCGTCCGAGTTCCCAGGCGACGTTGGACAACTGGAGCATGGTTACCGCGACGTTTCCAATGGAGACCGGGGCATTCAGCTTTTCGCCTTTGCGAACTCCAGCGATGAAATTGGCAAAATGAGCATCCGTCATGGAATCGCGCCCAGTCAGATCGGTCGACGAGGTTACGCTGCCTACCTTGAATTCGCTCGTCTTGTTGCCCTTCAGATCGTAGATTTCATAGCCATCGCGGTCGACCAGGACGGACCCATTGGTACCAACGATTATCGATCCGCGATCACGCCCATAGTATTTCATCCCATCGCAGCACTTGCACTCCCACGAGATCATCTTGTCAGCGTAGTTAAAGTTGGTCACCAGCGTGTCATAGAACTGCCAATCATCCTTGTAGTGGTATCTTCCTCCCGATGCTGAAACGGAGCGAGGGTAGTCAACGCCCAGAGCCCAGCGGCAGACATCAACCTCGTGGGTTCCATTATTAAGGGTCTCGCCGGTGCCCCAAGTCCTAAACCAGTGCCAGTTGTACGGCTGCACGTTGTCTTTATAAGCCACGCGTGGAGCTGGCCCTTGCCACAAATCCCAATCGAGTTGCGACGGCACCGGCACTTCCTTTCCGACGCCGATTGATTTGCGAATATTGCTATACCAGGCTTTCGCGTAATACGTTCTGCCGATCAGGCCATTGTGAATCTTGTCGACAATCTCGATGGTGTGAGCGGAGGACCGCTGCTGAGTACCCATCTGGACAGGCTTTCCATATTTCTGCTGCGCATCTACAAGGAGCGCTCCCTCGGCCGGATTATGGCTGCAGGGTTTTTCGACATAGACGCTCTTTCCCGCTTTTAGCGCAAGGATTGCCATGGGAGCATGCCAGTGATCCGGGGTTGCGATGGTAATCGCGTCGACGTCCTTCCTTTGAAGAATGTGCCGGAAGTCCTGATCGGTAGCTGGGGCATAACCCAACTCGTGCTCGGTGTCCGCGGCAAATTTCTTCATCGTATTGATATCTACGTCGCAGACATATGCGATGCGAGCGGCATCCTTATTTGCTTTCAAGGCGGAAAGATGAGCGTAGGCACGCGAATGCAGGCCGATGACAGCGAAGTTCAATTTGTCATTGGATCCCAAAATCTGGCCATAGCTCCTGGCGGTCGCATTCATTGCCAGGCCCACGCTGCCTGCGGCGAGCGTATCAAGAAATTCCCGTCGAGTGAGCATCATTTCTCCTTTTGTGCTGATGCGAGCGTCGATCATCGTGCGATCGAGTTGATCTTTGATGCTAAAGGGCCTTGGCGCTTTCCAGCGCCTGTTTCATTCCTGCCCAACTGATCCGGGTGGACTCTTCAGGCGTACCACCGCCATGCCAGTGAGTCTCGAGGCTCACTGCATCGTGATAACCGATCTGCTTGAGTGCGCGAAACTGTCCCGCCCAATCGATGTATCCCTTATCGACTGGCGACCATTCGATCTTACCGCCCGCACCCTTGATCGCATTCTTGCAATGGCAGTGATGAATTCTATCCTTGGGGATCATCTCCCACGCGACCGGGAAAGCATCGAGTTCATTTCGCATCACGGCATTCCCTGGATCCCAGTTCAGCGCCAGATGCGGAGTCTGTATAGCATTCAATGTGCGCGCCGCTTCACGGCCAGTCGCAGTGTTGCAGGCGAACTCATTCTCAAGCACCAGGAGAATTCCCTGCTTTCCGCAAGTCTCGGCTGTCGATCGGAGTTTGTTGTCGATCGCTTCCCGGTAAGGCGCAACGTCTTCCAGTCGCCAGAAATCAAAACAGCGCACCTTATCGGTTTCAAACTGTTTTGCCAGGGAGATCGAGCGTTCCAGGATTCCGTCTTGTTGCCTGAAGGTGACTTCAGGCGCGCCGTGCATATCTTCCTTCGATCCGTAAGGCGATCTTGGCGCTCCGGGCCAATCCGTTTTGAAGAGCGGGCTGGCTATGTCTGTCACGCGGAGTTTGTATTTGCTGAGGATCGTTCGCGCCTCATTGATCTGCGTCGAATCGAGGTCGATGACATTCTTGCCCCACATGGAACGAAGTTCTATCCAACTCATCCCGAAGTCGTGTGAAGCAACATAACAGGCGTGATCAAGATCCTGCGAAATCTCGTCATTGATGACTGCAATCCGGAATGGGCCTTGCAATAATTCCGACGCATTCAGGATCGGCATAGAAGAAAAGGCGGCGATTGCGGCTCCTGCTTTGACAAATTCTCGTCTTGAAAAGTTATTCATGCTGCTCCATTGATGGAATGATTCGTTTCGACAGGTCTTTCGGTGAAAGGTGGTACGGCCGATAACCGTTTGTGATTACCGGCCGTTGCTTTTGATTGCGAGCCTGTTTTCTAGAAGCTGATCTTGATCGAACCTTGGAGGGTACGACCTCCGCCAACGCCGTTCACGCTGCCTTGGCCGCTTCCGAGGGTGCTTGTGATCGTGCCAAAGCTAGCCGCCGTTACGCCGGTTCCGTTGGGCTGACCAAACTGCGGCGTGTTGCTCAATTGGAATGCGTCGAAGCGAAGTTCCAGCCCGCTTTCCCGATAGATCGTGAACCGCTTAAAGACAGAGAAGTTGTCCTGAACGTAACCGGGCCCTCGGAACTGATTTCTTCCAGTGTTGCCTAGACCGACGTTCGTGCATGGGTTCGATGTGCAACCACTGGGTTGCGAAAAGACCGTGGGGTCAAACCATGGAGTAGTGGCGCCGATCTTGCCGGTCTTCTTGAAGGGACGTGTAAGCGTAGCTGTTTGGGCCGTGCCTGGCGTGTTCAGAGAGCCTGCATTGGCTGTGACCGTAAAGGGCAGACCAGAGACGATGGAGACGATCCCGGATACTTTCCAGCCTCCGACGATCGCATCGGCAATAGTCGAGTTAGCAAGTTGATGCCCACGGCCAAAAGGCAACCCGTAGGTGAAGCTCTGCTCGAAGTTCAACAGGCGATCGAAGTCCAATGGGGCGTAGTTTCTGCGCCAGTTGATGAAGAAGGTCAGGCCGCCGTCGTCATCGCTGATATATCCCAGCGCTTTTCCCCAGGTCAAAGCTGAATTGAATGCCAGGTCATGCGAGAAGCGCTTTGTCAGTTGCGCTTGCAATGACTGGTAGTTGGACGAGAAACCTAAGAAGTACTGGTTTGTTGCCGCGGTACGACCAAACGTCAGATTTCCGTTCGCATCGTGATTCTGCGGATCCGATGCAGCTCCTCCGCCGTAGTAGCTGGGGAAATTAATATTCTGGGCTCCGGAAATATCCGTACCGTGATTCGCCACGTACGCAAGTTGAAACGAAAGGTCATAGGGAAGAGCCTGCTGCAGAACTACGTTCCACGAATCTGCATAAGGGTTCTTGTAGGTGAGGGGAATGTAGGTGTAGACCTGCGCGATCAGTTGCTTTGCCTGCAGTGTTGTGCCGGAAACCGGAAGAACGATGACCCCGTTGGACGGAATTGCAACTGGTACCGGCGCGGGGAAGCCTGCCTGGAAAGTTGCCACGGTGGTTCCATCCCCGAGAACGGCGGGGGTGAAGCCGGAAGCGCCGACAGGCTGATAGCTATTATTTGCGCGAACCGGGTAGTTATACGCGTAGGTATTGTCTGGGAACGGCGTATAGCTGATGCCGAATCCCGCGCGGACCACGGTGTTGGGGCTGACACGATAGGCAATTCCGGTTCGGGGAGCGAAATACCTGTACCGTGTCTGCATGCCCAGATTTGACGGGTTGCTGCCGATGCCAGCGAGTACGAGAGTGTTGTTGAACGGGTTGTAGTTGGAGAAGCCTCCTGCGACCACCGGTGTTGCGGGCGGGTAGAAATCCCAACGGACGCCGAGATCCACCGTCAGTTTCGGAGTGGCTTGCCACTTATCACTGGCAAACCCAAAGACCCACCATTGCCGATAGCGGGGAAAGAAAGTATTGAGGTCGCGGCCCGTCTGGCTTGGCTGGTCAAGCAGGAAGCTCGCGATATAGTTGGCGACCGTTGTTCCCGGCGAACTGGCGTCAGAGGTTTGCACATCGGCGAACGTAAAGGCGCCTCGCGGGCTGAACGTCTGATCCTGGAGAAGATCGTCACGCACGCGGCGAACGTCTGCGCCCCATTTGAAGGTGTGGTTGCCGAGAATTTTGGTCCAGTTGTTGACGAAGTCGATATTGGATTCGGCTCGAATCCAAGGCACCGATGCGGAGTAGCCCATCATCGGTGTCGAGAATGGGCCGCTTGCCCAAAGAACGCCGGCCTGTCCGCTCGTGAACGGCTGCCCATCTATATTGACGCCCGGAATTCCTATCGTATCTGCATCGTTGGATCCATAGTCGTTGGGCTGAGCACTGTTACCAAGATGGGCGACTCCGACCCGCGCTTCCGTGAGGAAGGTCGAAGAGAAGACGTGATTGTAGTTGATGCCGGTGCTGTAGGCCTTCTGATCTCCGGTTCCCTGGAAGCCGCCCCCCGCCGGACCTCCAAGAAAGCTTCCGAAAGCAGCTTGCTGGAAGGTGATCACGCGCTGCCAGCTATATCGCCCGCTGATATGGTCCTTGTCGGTTAGTTTAAAATCGGCCTTGATATCAAAACTGTCTGTGGTTTTGGTAAACGGCAGGTTCGTTGTGTAGTTGTTTGCCGGATTGTTCAGGGGCTTGGTTGTCAGCCTTCCGTACTTCGCGGCAGCGGCATTCATCTGCTGCAGAATTGCCAGTGAAACCGGGTTCACCGTGCTGAATGGAATTTGATTATTGGGGTAAGGCGTGCGTGGCGTTCCGCCTTGGGCCACCGTGCGACCATCGCCGGAATTTGGGTTGTAGACTTGTCCCTTCGTCCCACTCTCTGCGGCGCTCAAGTCGATGCATCCCATTGGATCGGTGCATCCCGGAAGTCCCATGACCGGCGTGAAATAGCGCGAATCAGGGATAGTGAAGGTGCTTCCGATAGATTCGTGATCGGATGTGCGCAGGTAATCGCCGAAAATAAACAGCCGGTCTTTGACTATGGGACCGCCAACATCGCCACCGAAGTAGTTGTAGGAAAGGTGACCAAGTGGGCCGCCAAAGTATGAGCGTGCATTCACGGCGTTGTTCTGGATGTACTCGAAGGCCGACCCGTGAAAGCGATTGGTGCCCGACTTGAGCGTGACGTTTGTAACCGCACCGGTAGCACGGCCAAGTTCCGCCTCGAAATTGTTTGTGGATATGTCTACAGACTCGATGGCCTCGGCAGGAGGGATGATGATTTGGAGAAGCCCAGTACGTTCATCGTCATCAATGCCTTCGATCTGATAGAGATTTCCTTCGCGTGGCAGCCCGTTGGCCTCCGTTTGCAAGGAACTTGCTGCGTTGAAGAATTGCGAGTGTTGAAAGACAGCAGGCGCAGCGCCTGGAACCAGATTCAAGAGAGACTGGAAGTTGCGATTCGTGCCTAGCGGCATCTCCATCACAGCTTGAGATTCAATTTTGGTGCTGATGTCGGCGCGATCCGTTTGAAGTTCAGGGGGCGCTGTGGTCACAACCACTGTTTCTGAAACATTGCCCGGAGTAAGAGACAAATCAACACGCGTTGATGAGTTACTGAGCAAGTCGATGTTCTGTTGAGAGACTTTTTTGAATCCCTTTGCCTCGGCACTCAGCGTATAGCTTCCGGGCTGCAGGTCTGGGAAGGAGAAGTTGCCGCTTTCGTTGGTCACCGATTCGTGAACAGCTCCAGTCTCGGTTAAAGTTGCCAGCACCTTTGCTCCCGCGACGGTAGCCCCGGAGGTGTCGGTAATGGTTCCCAGCAGGGTTCCGTTCACCGCCTGGCCCATGAGTGAATTTGAAAAGCAGAGAGCGATCAAAACGAGCAGGATTCTGAGGAAGGAACCCACTCTTTGATGTGATTCCATCTGAAACCTCCAAAAAGTCGATCTGAATTACAAAGCCGAAATGGCTATATTGTTCGAATTCCGAACAAGCTATCTGCGGTTGATCGACGCTGTCAAGAGGAATTCAATTGCTCGAAAGCTTTATCGTTTTACCGATCTTTAGGAACGACGAAGATGGATCGTCCGCCTGCGGAAACGGTCTGAACTCACTCCGCTCAATACCTGCGCGGCAGCTTTCTCAGCGGAAAGCGAATCGTGTCGTATCGATATATATATGGCCTGATTGGAGCGCGCCTACGAGGAGGTCCTACGAGCGCTACGTGGCCAACAACGGCGTCAACACTTTTGGCATCTTGACGATACGAAACGATGCATTCGGCACCCATCCCGTTGACCCCTCACAATGCGCCTTTTGATGCCGCCTTCTCCCCGTTCGCTGAGCCCCTTTGCCGCTTCGGCCTTTCTCCAATTACCATAGAGGAACGCGCCGGTCTGACCTTGGTCTGCCGAAGCGCGTTGTCTCCCGCTGCCGTTGCGAAAACGCAACCGCCCAGGCTTCCGATTGAGCTTCTTCAGCCAGGGGCGGCAGGCAATCACCTTGAATCCCTTCAATGGGGAGGAATGCGAAGTTGAGCGATCGTTTTTTGTTTACCTCTGAATCGGTCACGGAAGGTCATCCCGACAAAATTGCCGACCAGGTTTCCGATGCCATCCTGGACGCGTGTCTTGAACAGGACCCCTACAGCCGCGTAGCAGCAGAAACGCTGACTGCAACGGGGTTGGTGGTCATTGCTGGTGAGATCACCACTAAGGCCTACGTCGATTTCCAGAGCCTCGTGCGCGGCGTCGTTGCTTCCATCGGCTACGACAACGCCATCTATGGCTTCGACTCCAACACATGCGCCGTGATCTCGACCATCAACAAGCAATCAGGCGATATTGCGCAGGGCGTTGATACCGGCGGCGCCGGCGACCAGGGCATGATGTTCGGGTACGCTGTTAACGAGACCCCCGAGTTGATGCCGGCTGCCATTGCGATGGCCCACAAGCTTACGCGCCAACTCAGCAAGGTGCGCAAGAACGGCAAACTTCCCTACCTGCGGCCCGACGGCAAGAGCCAGGTCACGGTGGAATACGACGAGAACGGCAAGCCCGCCCGGATCGATGCTGTCGTCATCTCAAGCCAGCATGCCGAGACCATCGGAAACGACGAACTGCACGCCGATGTCCTCAAACACGTCATCCAGGCTGTGCTTCCGGCCAAGTGGCTCGACGAGCATACGAAATACCACATCAATCCGACTGGAAGGTTTGTTATCGGCGGCCCGATGGGCGACACCGGTCTCACCGGCCGCAAAATCATCGTGGATACCTATGGCGGCGCGGGCCGTCACGGCGGCGGCGCCTTCTCGGGCAAGGATCCGACCAAAGTCGATCGCTCGGCCGCTTACGTGGCGCGCTACATTGCCAAGAACATCGTCGCCGCCGGTCTGGCTGACAAGGCTGAAGTCCAGCTCGCCTACGCCATCGGCGTGGCAGATCCGGTCAGCGTGCGCATCGACACGTTTGGCACCGGGAAGGTTGGCGAAGCCAAGCTGACGGAACTTGTCCGCAAGAACTTCTCGCTCACTCCGAAGGGCATCATCGAGAGCCTCAATCTGCGTAGACCCATCTACAAACAGACGGCAGCATACGGCCATTTCGGCCGCAGTGAGCCCGAGTTCACCTGGGAAGCGACCGATAAGGCCGCAGCACTGGCGGAACAAGCTGGCGTTGCAACGGCCGCCAAAGCCAACTAGACCATCGTCAACACAAGTGAAAAGGGACTCCAGCGGGAGTCCCTTTTCACTTGCAAATGCTTCCTTCCGCCTCGCCATTAGGCGCGCGCCGGGGGCGCTGAATTTGCCAGTGAGACCGGTTCATCGCCAATTGCTAATCGCTCAATCGTCACCACGGTGATGTCGTCTTCCTGACCAAACTCGACTGCCGCCGCCGCGATTGCTGCAGCAGACCTGGTCGAAATTATCCTCGCGCGATCAAAGCCGAAAAGTTCACCGCTCTTGCTCTGAGCTTCGACGACACCGTCGGAATAGAAGGTAAGCCGGCTTCCGGGCTGCAGCTCAAAATGTTTGGCTTCAAAGCTCCCGCCGTCCGCAATGCCCAGCGGTAGCGCACCCGCCAACTCAACCTCCTTGCCATCCAGATAGGGCGACAAATGACCGGCATTCGCGATGGTCACCCTGCCATCCCGAGAGATGAGCGCGGCAACGGCGGTCGCGAATCCTCCCATGCTGCGCCCGACCAGGCGCACGTGCAGTCTTTGCAGCATGAGAACAGGATCACTGCTGTCTTCAGCTGCAGTCCGAATTGAGCCCACCAGCATGGAGACCAGCATCGCTGCCTGCAAGCCCTTGCCCGCCACGTCTCCGACTACCACAAGCAGACCGTCGTCACCGGCCGGCAGCAACTGAAAGAAATCGCCTCCAACCTGCGTGGCCGGTTGATAAACCGATTCGACGACGTAGCCAGGAAAAGATTCGCCCTTTTCAGGCACAATGACCTGCTGCACCTCGCGCGCCGCGGCCATCTCGGCTTCCAGGAGCGCCTTTTCTGTATGCACGCGAATATGACGTCTGCCCTCGCCAACGAAGACGAACACAAATCCCGTATATCCAAGGGAGACGGTAATGATGATCGCGACGCCATCAAACGCGAGCCGGTTATGTGTTTGGGCGGGATCCATCTGCTTCTGTTGCGGCACGGCAGGAAGCCAGCGTTCCACGGAGCCCATGACCACGAACTGCAGGACAAATACCAGGATAATCCCCATCCACCAACGCTTGCGCAGAGCCACGCTGGTCACAGCGTAGGCGATCGCGAAAAGGCCGGAAAGCACGACTGTCACCGCGAACCGGAGAGTTGTCTGGCTCCCGACATTCATGATGTCGTTCACGAACCCCATGGTGGCAAACGTAAAGAAGACGGCCAGCAGACCAATAACGATGTATTTTCGTGGGGTGGTTCGCCAGGGGCTCGCAGAACTCATAAACTATGCGCTTCCTCTCCGACAACGTGGGTTAAAGTCTACGCCAGATGTGTGCGATTTCCAGAATCTCTGTCTCGACCTTCGATCGAAGCCATACCCGGTGCTTTAAAATTCTTCGGTAGCCTTCTGCGTCCTTATTTCGAGGAGATGAAATGCGCTCTTATTTTGTTGCAGCTCTTGCCTTGGGACTCGCCACAACCGTGGCCTCAGCGCAATCCACGGCCTACTGGGACTACTTCGGAAAAACAGGTCCACTCGCCTGGGGCAAGCTGGACCCCGCATATCAGGCCTGCTCCAAGGGACATGAGCAGTCGCCCATCGACATCCGCGGAGCGCGCCTGAACAAGAGTCTTCAACCGATTGAATTTCATTACATCGGCACCCCCGTGACAATTGAAAATGACGGACGCAGGATCATCGTTCACGTCGACCCGGGCAGCTACATAATTGCGAATGGAGTGCGCTACGACCTCCAGCAGTTCGAATTCCACCATCCGAGCGAAACAGCGGTTCGAGGCAAACTCGCTGATTTGGGCGTCGAACTCCTGCACAAGAGCGCCGACGGGAAAATGGCTATCGTGGATGTGCGGCTGGACATGGATCGCGGCAGTCCCAACGCGGTATTGGCCATGCTCTGGCCTCATCTACCCCAGAAGGCCGGCACGAGAGAGAAAGTAACGGATATGGTCAACGCCGGCGGCTTCTTGCCCGCGGATCGCGGCTACTGGACTTACATGGGATCTCTTTCGACTCCGCCCTGCACCGAGGGTGTGCGCTGGTTTGTCTTCGAAACCGACATCAGCCTGAACCTCGAACAGTTGCGAGCCTTCACGATCCTGTTTCGCATGAATTCGCGCCCATCGCAAGACGCGCACGGTCGCCGCATCGAAGCCAACGAATAGCTATTCGGCGAGCGGATTGAACGTCAGCACAATTCCCTGCTCGCCGGCGAGATTACGAACCTGCATACCCGTAACATCTTCGATCAGGTAATGCGCGGCACTCAGCGACGCTGCATCATGGGAAAACGTCGTCGCGATTACTTTACATCCCGCCGCACGGCCCGCTAGAGTTCCCGACTCCGCATCCTCAAACACCACACACTCTTCCGGCGGCAATCCAAGCAACGCAGCTCCGGCGAGGTAAGGCGCCGGATCGGGCTTGCCCTGCGTCACGTCATCTGCAGTCACCAATCGCGCCGGGACCGGAATCCCTGCCTGCGTCAGCCGCATCCGCGCCAGGCGTTCGGTCGCGCTGGTCACCACAGTCCAGCGGTCCTCCGGCAGTGCATTAAGCATTTCCAGAACTCCCGGCAATACAGCCAACCCCTCGCCGTCGGAAAGCTCAATATCTTCGATCAAGCGAAGTTCCGCTTCACTGTCGAGATCCGGTCGCAGCATTGCCGCAGTCTCAATCGCCCGACGGCCATGCGCCATCTTGCACGCGTACTCGGGGTCGACGCCACGCATCTCAGCCCATTTCGTCCAACTGCGCTCCACCGAGCCAATGGAAGAAATCAGAATCCCGTCCATGTCGAACAGAATGCCCTTGCAGCGAATCTCGACTGGAGAAGAGGCGACGTTGCGTCCCATATCCCGATTGTACCGGCCCTTTAGCAGTCGGAGCGGCCGCAGCTACTTCTTCACTGCAGCCAAGGTCCTCGGCATCCCAAAGCTCACCTTCGGCGGCTCACCGAACGTAACCGACGCGTTTACCATTCCTGTGTGCGTGCCCTGCTGTACATGGTTTTCCTTCAACGTCACGGCGCCATTCGCAATCTCGGCCTCGCCGGTCCAGCGATCGAATCGCGTCACTGCCTGTGGAACACTTCCCCCCGAAGCCCCGATGCGACCACTTATTTTGCCTTTCTTCCAGTCGAAATGCAGCGTGCCCTTCGCGGAGTTCGCCAAGTCCGCTCCTGCATATCCGGCCAATTCCAGCTTGCCGTTCCCATCGAAGCTCGCGCCGTTGCAATTCAGCTCCAGAACTCTGCATAGCTCAACTGGGTTCAGCTTCTGGAAATCTCCTTCGAGAGAGTAAGCGGGTTTGACACCGTCCTCGACTTTCCCGGTTAAGTGAATCTGCCCGCCAAACAGGCCCGCGTCCACGCTCGCGATTTCGGCAGTTGTAGATGAAACCTTGAAGTTGGCAACGAAATTCTCAAGCGTCACCGGACCCAAAATGAGCGAATCCGCCTTTATCGTTCCCTGGAAGGCAGGCCATGCAGGCGTCGAGGACGGAGTCAGGCGTGCAATCACTGTTGAAAGAAGTGTTCCTTTCTTTTCCGAACCGAGCAAAGTCGTTTGAAGTTCCGAGGCATCCAGTGTTGGAAATTCCAGATTCACCGTAGGCACACACTGGCCATCCGCGACGCCACACTCTGGAAGTTCCACCCGCGCCGTCCCGATGAGCGGCCCATAGGTAAACACAATCGAATCCCACAAGCTCCCGCCACCGCCCAGGTGCAGCGTGGCCTGCTGGATCTCCACGGCTGTCGGCAAGGCATCCGTCTTCCAGTTCGCGTTGTGCAGCGTCACTGTTCCTATCAGGCGATCGGGCACCGGCTGGCTCGTCGCAGCAGCAGTGCCATCTCCTGTCGCAGGCTGGGCGCTCGCATTCGAATTCTCCGCGAGCGAGTCATCTGGAGCGGGCAGCCATGGCCCCCCGATCTCCAAATCCAGAGTTACCGGATCACCCGCAATCGTATCCAGCACTCCAGCCTCTTTCAGCCCGGCTGCATGCGCAAACTGCCGAAGACGCATCGGGCTCCCGGCTCCGCGAGCGGTCACGCGATATCCGCTCTGCGTCAGCCACACCGTGCATACCAGCGGCGAAGGTGCACCGGCAGGAACACTTGCTGTGCCGGTTAGGGCGCTTCCCTGCTCGTTGGTTCCTGCGGCCGGCTCGATGACGGCTTTCTGGATCTGGATTGGCTGGCTTAAGCTTCCGCCCCTCAGCTTCAGCGCATCCACCGTGATGCTTCCGCTCAGCGGATCCGGCGTACCAGCCGTTTGTTTTGCCGCTATTTTCTTGCTGCGATGAGCCGACTTTGTGGGTGCCTCCGCGACTAACGCCGGCGCAGTGGTGTCATAGGTGAGCTTGCCGCTCAGCGTTCCATCGGCCTCAAGTCCCGCACCGAGTTCCTGCCGCACTGTCCGCAGAGCGTCCAGAATCGCCTGGGCGGGAATCTTCTGCAACTCCAGCGAAAGCTTCGGCTGGCCATTGCTCGGCAAATTTCCTTCCAGGCGCAGCCGACCGTCGCCAAGCGGCGAATCGCACACAAGCTTCTCGATGGTGCGCGCTGAGTAGTGATACGCAAACCCGCAATTGGCATCGAAGTCCAGCGGCGCTACCGGCGCAAATTCTTCGCGATGTACGCCGGTCGCGCGCAATCGTGTCGTAACATCGGCTGCATCGGGCGTGCCATCGAGCTTCATCTCCGCCGTCAGGTCCCCGCGCCATCCCGCATCCGACCCGATCAACAGACGGCTGAGTTGTCCCATCTGCGCCTCGCGCCACTCTATCTCCACGTGCATTGGCATCAGCCGCAACTCCGCGGCACGACGCATCCGCCCTTCCAGTTGCACAATTCCCGTGTCGCCCTGGTCGAGGCTCACGTCGGTTCGCGCGGGCTGCCCTTTCAGGCGCACCCGCCAGTCGCCTGGGTTTTCTTCCCAGAACGATAGATCCGCATTCACAAGCGAGTACGGCAGCTTTTCGAATCCCTGCTTTATGTTGATGCGCGAATTGGTCGCTTCAAGATACGGCAGTGGAACCGGCTTGACCGGCTTCGCTCCATCCTTTTGCGGTTGCGCAGCGGTCCGAAACAGGGTGTCCATATTCCATCGGCCCTCCATGGTCCGCACCAGGTTCAGGCTCGCTTCGTCCACGCTGATGCGGTTGATCTCCAACCGCCCGCGCCATAGCGAAAAGAGCCGTATCGCTGCCGTCACGGTGCTGGCATGCAACACTGGTTCGGCTCCATACGAGGGATCCTCATCTACGGTTAGATCGGTGATCACGAATTCCGGCCGCGGCAGCAACCGAAGCTCGACCCCTGACATGCGCACCGGCCGCCCCAGCGAGTTCGACATCGCCTGCGCAATCCGGCTCTTGTAGCGATTGACGCTGACTAGCGGCGGAATCACGATGATGGACACCAGAATCGTCAACGCCAGCGCTACGATCCATAGTTTCGATCGCCAGTGTCTCCCGCCTTGCACTTCTTCCGTCATGATTGTTGTTTGCAGCTCGCTATGGGGCATCTCTGTCGCTGGGTGCTCCAAATCCGGCTTCCGCGACCTGGAGGTCAAAGTCTAGCGTACAAGGTGCAGAGTCCGCTTCCAGCGTGTGTCGGTAAAGAAATGCAGTGCCACATGCCCCATCCACGCAATGCTGTTGCCCATGCCAGTCTCATCGAACTGATGCTCGGGTGTCCGAAACGACCAGTAGTTGAACAGCGGTCTTCCCACGATGTTCTCGCGCGGAACGAATCCCCAGAAGCGGGAATCAAGACTGTCGTGGCGATTATCGCCCATCATGAAATACTTCCCCGGGGGAACCACGAGGTCTCCGTCCACCACATGACTCGGCATTTCCACGGCCCATCGCTCCGTTGCTCCGAGGTCCACGGTCATTGGGACGGAAGGAAAATCATCAAGATAGTCGCGATAATTCTCAGGCGTCGTTGGCACCGCATGTGGCTCGCTCTGGGCCACTCCATTCACGATCACAATCCCATTGCGCAGATGAATATGGTCGCCCGGTACAGCGATCAGCCGCTTCACGAGGAATAGAATTGTCGGATTGCCATCGGCGTCGAGTTCACCGGGCTTGATGAACACCACGATGTCGCCATGCTTCGGCTCGCGATAGTGAACCAGAGGCATCCACTTCGTCGGCGGCGCCAGCGTTTCTCTGTCGACAACCAGGTGATCACCAACCAGTAGAGTCTCCTCCATCGATCCCGATGGAATTACAAAATTCTGTGCAAGAAAAGTAAGGATGAATAGCCCCACCACAAGGACCGAGCAGATGCTCGCCGTCGCCTCAAAAGGCGTCTCTTCACGTGGTTTTTGTTCAGGCTCGGACTCAATCTCGGACGGCGTCTTGGCTGGCGGCGTGTTTTTGGTGGTCATCCTGTCGCTCTGTGCCTGGATGGCTGGCGGCTACTCTGCGGATCCCCGGATACGCTAATGAACCACGCGAAATATGCGCTTCCAACGCGCAAATGCCGCCAGGCGTGCCGAGAACTCCCTATCGTGTCCGAGTCTATCATCCGTGGCCTGTTGTACATCCGTTGTCGATGGCCTCCGCAGCGAAAAGTAGATTACCAATGGCCGTGCGATGATAGCCTGCCGTGGCACAAATCCCCAGAAACGCGAGTCCTTGCTGTGGTTGCGATTGTCGCCAAGCATGAAGTATTCGCCCGCCGGCACCACCAGTTCGCCGTTCTGCGTAAGGCCTTGCAGTTGCCGCCACCATATCGGATCGATATTGGGATCAGTGTAGACCTGAGCAGGAAAGTTATCCCGGAACTGATTCGGAGCCGCCGGCTCAAACGCAACGTACGGCTCATCGAGCATAACGCCGTTCACCGTTACCCGGCCGTCTTCAATGCGGACATGATCCCCGGGCACTCCCACAACCCGCTTCACGAGGTACGGCGGATCGGGATGATGAAACACCACGATGTCCCCGCGCTCCACCTCGCGATATGGCATCACCCAGCGATCCAGACTGTACTTGCTCCCCGAGGGGGCGAAAATCTGCTTATTTACCAGCAGAAAATCCCCCACCAGCAGCGTGTGCTCCATGCTTTCGGATGGAATGAGAAACGGCTGCAGCACAAAGGTCAGCAGAAACAGAGCCACGACCACGGTACGCATCAGCGAAGCGAGTGCTTCGGGCACTGTTGGCAAGTGGTGCCAAATGTGAGTCGCAGCCCGCGGAGGAGCAGCAGCGAATTGAGCGGGGGAGCTCACTCGGTTTCTTCTTCCTCCTCAAGTGCTATTTCCACGTCGTCGGTCCAGGTCGTCGTAGTGTTTGTAAGGCGCGTCAGCGCCCGCCGTGCGGCATCCTGTTCGGCATGCTTTTTCGTAGAGCCTGTTCCGCGCGCGAGAGGCTTGCCGGGTTCGTCCCCGGCCGCCTTCAGCCGCACCTCCACGAGAAATCTCTTGCGATGATCGGGGCCGCTTTCGCTTTTCACCTTGTAAACGGGAGCACCGGCCCTTTCCGCTTGCAATCGCTCCTGAAGTGCCGACTTATAGTTGCCCAAAGCCGCGCCCGAACGCAACTGTTCTGCCAGCCGCTCCACCGCATCACCTGTGACGTAACGACGCGCAAATACGCGTACCGGCTCGAGGCCGCCATCCAGAAAAAGTGCGCCGATCACCGCCTCCATGGTGTTTGAAAGCACGGTAGTCTTCCGCCGCAATCCACTGCGGTCCTCGCCACGACTCAGTCGCAAGTGATCGCCCAGTGAAATCTCCTTCGCAACCTTGGCCATATGCTGTCGGCTCACAAGTTGCGCGCGCACCCGCGTCAGTTCGCCTTCCTGCCACTCGGGGTGACTCAGGAAGAGTGCCTCTGCTACAACCAGGCCGAGTACAGCATCCCCGAGGAATTCAAGCCGTTCGTTATCCGTTGCTGCTGCTGTCGAATCGGAACCACTTGCCTGAATCTGTTGATTGGCCAGCGACCGATGGGTCAGCGCGCAAGCCAGCAACTCAGGACTGGCAAAGCCATGCCCCAGTGCAGCTTCTAATTCAGTCAGAACCGCTTCCACGTAATCCTCTAGGCTGCAGCTTTGGGAGGTTTCTTCCCGATCTTTGCGGTGATCCCGCTGCTCGCCGGCGTCGAACTTTAAAACTGCTACCCTTCCAATTATTCATTAGACGCGCCAATCCATCCAAGTGAAGCCTATCCGCAGCAACACTCAGCGTTCCTATCTGACAAACATTATTGGGCTTAGCGCGATTTTCGGGCCTGGTACGGGGATCTCAGATGTTCTGCCGCAGCATTTCTCCGGCCAGGTATTCCGACGCCCTCATCGAAAGCGACAAGATCGTCATCGTCGGATTCTGCCATCCCGCACTCGTAAACTGCGCCCCATCCACCACAAACAAATTCTTGTGATCGTGCGACTGGCTGAATTTGTTCAACACACTCTTCTTCGGATCATTCCCCATCCGGCACGTGCCCACCTCGTGAATGCTGTATCCCGGCGGATTCGGCTTGTCGTTCTTCGATAAGACTTCAAACCCCGCCTCCGACGCCAGTTCACATGCGGTGTCCACTGCATCTTTCGCCATGTTGAATTCGTTATCGGTATACTTCGTGTCCACGTGCAGGACCGGAATCCCCCAGGCATCCTTGCGGTCTTTATCAATCTGAACGTGATTCTCGTACCGACCGAGCACCTCGCCCATGATCGACATGTGGAAACCACTGCCGTAATACTCGTCCATCTTACGCTGCAGTTCTGCCCCATACGCAGCGAAATTCCGGGGTCCCACCGATCCCGTCGAGGCTGTCGTATTGAAGGCATATCCGCGCAGAAACTTGGCGCTCTTCGTATCGATATTCCGGAATCGCGGAATGATCGCAGACGAGCCCATCACTCCCTTGCTTTTTCCATTGCGGGCCTCGGGAACCGAACACACCACCCCGGCGCCATAAATCTGATCCATCAGATACCGGCCCACAAGCCCACTTGAATTCGCCAGCTTCGAATTCAGCAGCAGGCGAGTGCTCTCCAGAGTGCCCGCTGCCAGCACGACCACACGCGCCTTCACACTCATCTCGCGATGTGAAAGCCGATCCACAAAATTGCACCCATTCGGCAATCCGGTATTTTGGTCGACCGTGATCTCACGCACCACCGCGTTCGCAATCGACGTCAGCTTTCCGGTCTTCTCCGCATCCGGCAGCAGCAGGTTCACAGAACTTGCCAGGCCGTCCCGTCCCAGTGCCGCGCGCTGCTTGCATACCGGAATCCCCTTAGGCTTGGCCACGTCGATAAACCGCTGCATCGCAGAAGTCCATGGCGCATCGTCAATGACGAAGTTTCCATTCGGCATTTGCGGCGGTCCGTCCATCGCGCCCGCCACGCGAAAAATACCCTCCACGCGCGAGTAGTACGGCGCAAGATCCGCTTGGCTGATCGGCCAGTCCTCGCCAAATCCGTCGCGCGACTTCGCCTTAAACTCATAGTCGCTCAACCGGAAGGACTGCCGAGACCAGAACAACGACCGCCCGCCAAATAGCCGAACCCGCACCCAGTTGTACGGCTGGTCATCTTCAACCGTGTACGGAACTTCCTGCTCATCCACCCACACGTTCGCATTGAACTCGTTCGACTGAAACACATGCTCCAGTCGTCCCGGCGGACGAAATCCGCGAAACGGCAACTCATACGCAGGCTTCTTCTCCGCATCGTGACTCACATCGGCCACCGGCCCCGCGTTCAGCATCAGGCAGCGAATTCCATACTCGGTCAGAATCTTCGCAGCCATTCCCCCGGCATGCCCCGACCCGATAATCAACACGTCATAAGTTTCATTCAGCATCGCTTGAGTTTTTCCTGAACCCTGGCTTCTTGGTTTCTGATCCCTGATCCCTGTTCTTAGCGCGGATACGACGGCATCGGATGATCCGACTTTGGCACGGCCTGCACATGCGGCGGCAGGTTCGCGCAGCCCGCCTTCTCCAGCGAAACATCCGGCTCGATCGGCGACCAGTAAAGCTCCACCGTCGTCCGGGGCTCAGCGCCCACTTCAGGGACCGCAAACCATGCCTCCGAATTCACCGTCGCCGTGCGGATATCGTCGTGCGCAATGTTGAGGAAGTCCGCATGCTTCTCTGCGGGAGGATGATCATTCATCCACGTTCGCAGCCACGGCTTCAGCAACTCGTCGGCCTGCTCATCGCTCAGTTTCGAAAACTCGACGCCTAATTTCTCTTTCGCCTCCGCATCCAGCCAGTCGAGCCCCTCTGTGTACACCTGCTTGCGTACATCCGGTGAATCGCCAATCAAAAAATCGAGAAACATCGGCGTCCGGGCCTTTACCGCGCCCGGCTTTTCGCCCATGGGCGGCATCAACACATCACTCAAGCGGGTCAGCGTAGCCATCTGCTGCGGCGTAAAGAATCGCAATTCCGCCATGGCCACTTGGTCCGCAGCCTCGACGTGAGGAATCGGTGTCTTCGAGTTCAGGCCGAGCAGCCACGGCGTAGGTGCCGGCAGGGGCGGAGCAGGATTGGCGGACTGCTGGCCCAACAGCAGTTTCGGAGCAGCACCCACAGCAATTACAGCGCGAACAAAATCACGGCGCAGCATCGATCCTCCAGGGGGACTTCACCACGCTAAAGCGCAAGTCCGTCCCTCGTCCACAGCATTCTGGTTTGGATAACCAGTTCCTGATCCAGTGGGATTGAATAATGATCCGTCGGTGTGCGCCTTGACAGGCGCGTGGCCATGGGCTAATTCTTCACAACATCCCCAGCCGACTTCGGCCGACCGCATGCCGGGATAAGCCAGGTTTCGATAGAAATCGGTTCAGCCGTGCCAAAAGCTCAGCCGCCACTAATAGCGTCGTCACAGGTCCGAAGAGAAGCAGAAGCAGTTCCATTTTGAATGCAAGACAAGGAAAGGCCATGCGCGCACCTCTCCTCTCTGTATCGGCTTCCCTTTGAAATGGATGAGATTGACGTTGTCACAATCGCTTGCGCACAGCCGCCAGTGCAGATCGATCCGATGAGCGTGTCGGTTTGCGCCAAGCAGATTGCCATGAGTCTATTGGGGCTTCTGTTCGGGAGCAGCCCCGGGCTTCGCCGGTGACGGGGTGCCGGAATCATCCGCGTCTTCTTCGCAGCTATGTCCCTTCACCGCGTATGCTGTCTTCACCCCGCGCTCAGCTGCTAGCCGGGTGTCCTGCTGTCCATCTCGGGCTGCCAAGGCCGCTTGATACTCCGTAAGCGCCTGATCGCGTTTGCAGTCCAAATCCAGCATCCGCCCGAGGTAGATGTGCGACCATGCCAGCAACCGCGGATCCTTGCTGGTCGCGATGGTCTTCTGGAAATCGTCGATTGCGACGTCAGGATGCCCGGTCATGATGGCTACGCGCGCCAGCACGAAGTTCGCACGCGCTTCCTGTGCCGCGGAATCCAGCGTATCCGATTGATCGGCCAGGGCCTTGTGTGCCAGTGCGCTCGCCGTCGCCACATCGCCCTGCGCCAGTTTGGCCTCGGCCAGATCCAGCCCGGTCAGCACGCGCGGTTTGCTCCGCTGCAGCACGTCGCCGTCGGCCTGCTTGTCAAACTCGGTTTGCCGCGCACGATGCAGCTGCTGCTCAATATCCATGCCATAGACCATCTCACCGATTGTGTCGCGAAGGCTGGCAGGATCCTTCTCGAACTGGATCAACTGGTCAAAAAAATACTGCGTAAGGACAAAGCCCTGTGCCATGTCGTGATGTACCGCGACGACGCGCACCGCTTCCATCTTCTGCAGCGTCAGTTGGCGTTCGTGCTCATAACGCGGCAGATCAGAGCGCTCCACTCCCGCGGGAATCTTGTACTCGGGGATGCCCGTGTCCATGGTGCGCGCTTCGATCGCCTTAATGAGACACTCCACCACCAGCGCCACCGTATCGGAGCGGTATCGGAATTCAAGAGGAGCGTCCTTCACTTCCTTCAAAATGGGTTGCATCCGGTCAATCGCGTTCGAGCGGGAATACAAGAGCGGCTCGATGATGTAGTGCAGGTAAGTATGACGCACGTCGTTCATCGGAATGGTCCCGTTTACTGGGGATACAACAATCACGTAGTCGGTCCCATAGACTCGTGCATTCACCAGTTTTGGCGACAGCAAGGGCTCGATCACCACCACGAAGCGCCGGCCCTCGTAAGTGGTGGCGGGCATCTTGAGATAAAGATTGGTTGATACGATCATCTTCGACAGCGGATCATGCAGCCGATCGGTCTCTTCGTCGTATGTGTGGTGCGCCGCCAGCCAGATGCCGTGAAGATCGACGGCTTGCACAAAATCGCGCAGCAGCGGGACAATCTCTACCACCTGCGTCGAGTCCGGCGGCATTTCGGTCAACTCCACGGTGGTTTCAAGCGCGGGCGGCGGACTTAGATAAAGTGCCAGCGAAATGTACTGTGAGATATCGCGTTCCGATCCGGTGAGGCGGTGCTGCGCAATATACAGGCACATCTTGTCGCGCTTGGCGCGGGCGTCTTCGCTCTTCCCGAGCGCGTCGTTTATCTCATCGCGAACGCGTTTGCGCACGGGCGCACTTTCTTCCAGCCCTTCGTCGTATCCACAGGCATTCAAAGCCGCGGCCATTAGAAAGACCGGCTCTAAACTTACCAGCGAAATCGTGGGACCGGCAGGATCGACAAGCGAAGGCGCCTTCTCCTGAAACTGTTGCGAAGACGAACTCTGCCGGTCGGCCTGAGGATTGCTGCTGGGAGCTTGCGCCCCGGCCTGCAAAGCGAAGGAAGCGGCGAAAGCGAATAAAGCGGCAGGAAGAAGGACTGCGAGTCTGCGAAAAAAGCTATACGGCATCAAAAAGGACCTTCCCAGAAGTCTACGGCATTTCATCGCTGTCCCGCCTGCGGCTCCGCCGGGTGGCTCTGGCAAATTCAAGCATTGCGGGCCCCTCGTGGCAAGCATGGCTCCTTCAAATGCACTGGTTGGACGCTGTGAGAACACGAAAGGAAAGGCCCTCACCCGTTTGGGCGAAGGCCTCCATGATCCTGCTTGCCGATGCTATCCGCGGACCGAAACACCCGAGAAAGACAGCACCGCCAGGCCGCGCACCGGCTGCCCGAAGAAACGAGCCGGCTCAAAATGGCTCCACAGCAGCAGGTTCTCTACCTGCGACCGGGTGGCATCATCCACTGGACCGGAGACGATGCGATAGTCGTATACCTCGCCCTGCCCGTTGATATAAGCCTCAACCACCACGGGTCCCCCAGCGTCGCGAATCTGGTCGTTACTGCTGACCGCGGAGGAGAGATACAAAAAGTGCGGCGATGTGGCCATACCAAGCGGCTCATCTTCACCCCGCGCTACCTCGGGCCGCGTAAACATTCCAACCAGCACTGTGACTGTACCCAACAACAGAACTGCGCTGGCGAACCCAGCGGCCGCCTGCAAAAGGAATGGTTCGACGCTGTTCTGCCAAGTCAGCTTCCATGCCTGCAGAACGCTCCGGCGGCTGCGTGCCCGTTCATGGCTCACGGCTACACGGATGCGCAGCAGAAGATCTGGCGGCTGTGGAACGGGGCCCAGTGCGGCCAGCGACAGTTGTGTCTGCTTCAAACCTTTCCACTCGCTCGAGCAAACGCCGCATGATTCGAGATGAGCGGCGATCTCCTGCATGGCGTGTCCGGTCAACCGGCCGTCGAGGTATTCCGAAAACTTCAATTGGATGGAGTTGCAACTGCTCATCGCGTCTCCCCTCCCAGGGAGATCTCAATCCCGGCACGCGTTGTTTCTTTTATGTCCGGTTGAGAATCCGCAAGAATGCCCCTTAGAAGCGCTCGTCCGCGAACGAGTCTCGATTTCACCGTCCCGAGATTCACACCTTGAATCTCAGCGACTTCTTCGTAAACAAAGCCCTCAATATCCCGGAGGATAAGCGTCGTGCGAAAGGGCTCTGCCACCCGGCGCAGAGCTTCTTCAACGCGAGCCCTGTTTTGCGCGTGCATTGCCATGTCATAGGGAGATTCAGCAGGATCGATCAGCATCTCCTTTAACTTGACCGACGCACCAGAACAGCTATCGGTCATTTCCTGCTCAATAGGAATCTCCTGCTGTTTGTGCCTCATCCACCAGCGGCGCTGATTCGATGCTTCATGCAGGGCGATTCGATAAATCCAGGTACGCAACGACGACTCCCCATGAAAGCGCCCCACGCCCCGGAAGACCTTCACGAAGACTTCCTGAGCAAGGTCAGCGGCGTCGGCGCGGTCATGCACCATCCGCGCAAGCAGCGAGTAGATCGGCTGGTGGTAGCGCGCGATTAACCAGGCAAAGGCATCTTCAGAGCCCGCCTGAAGCCCCGCGATCAGTGCGGCTTCCTCTGATCGAAGTGAAAGCGCGCTCGCTAAATTCCCCATGGTGAGATCCGCCTGCAATTCAGTTCCCCCCACGTTATCGCATCAGCGACACATTTGGCATCTCTGGAATTATCCGTCGGTGCCAACTGTGCCGGTTGCCTTGGCCACTCGCCCCCAACTCAATCAAGCTGGGACACCAGGCCGCTGCGTGCGCGGGGAGCTAAAGCACGAATGCTCCGAGCGCCTATTCTCTTAGACACCGGCACCCCCCCAAAGTGTTCCCGGTCACCGATGTATTTTGATGTAGATCTCGGATTCTGGGGCTTTTATATTGTGAATACTATCCGCTTGCTGCTTTCCTTGCGGTTCCAGGCTGCTTCCACATCAGCCAGCGGAATGGGCTCGGTCGCAACCTTGAGCGATCCAGCCGCAGCCATCGAAAAAAGCGTCGGAATCGCGTCCAGCACCCGCTGCAGCGGCACCGCGCCAAATCCGCTACCCATCAGCTTCAGGTCGATGCTGCGAAGCGTAGCGCCTGGAAGCGTGATCGTTTTCCCGGCGGCCTCGCCCACCTCCACAAGTCGGGTCGACCTGCTGGCGTTCGGATCGAATCCCTTGGCGAGGGCCTCCAGCAGCAATTCGGTCGGTCTACCCCACACGTAGTCGATCACCACGTTGATTCCCTTGTCGACCTCAACTGCAAAGGCATCGCGGATTGCATCATCGGCCTGTGCCAGGGAAACCACGCCGTCGAGATTCTCCAATGACAGCGCCTCAAGATTGCGCCCCGCCGCAATGATGCGCTTGGCGCCGAGATGCCGCGCCGCCTGGATCGCCAACTGTCCAGCCACACCAGTCGCGCCCAGGATCAGCACCGATTCGCCTTTGACCAATCCCGCTCGATCCTTGATTGAGAGCCACGCCGACATGCCGGGATTGGCAATCGCTGCCGCCTGCACATCGTCAATTCCATCCGGCAAAGGGATGCACATGGACCGACGGACGACCGTCCGCTCCCCCATCGATCCAAACGGCGCTCTCGAGAATCCGAAGAAGGCGCGGCTCCCATCCAACACGCCCACCCCATCTACGCCCGGAATCAGAGGGACCACTCCATCGCTGGAGTAGTGAGATCCGCTTGCGCGTGCTTTCACAATAGGGTGCAGACCTGCTGCTCGGACGTTGATCACAACCTCACCCTCCCCGGCTTTCGGCTCGGGGAAGTCCTGATACCGCGGCGGCTGGCCCAGCACATTAACGACTGCAGCTTTCATGATGTCACCTCCGAGGGTCCCAAGAATTGGCTCTGCCTGATGCGGTCATCGACAATCGGCTCTGGATAATACCGGTTCCGACTATAGATGGTTCGGAATAGTTTAGGTCGCAGTGTCCGGCCCTGCGGTGTTTGACGAATCCCCTCTAAGCAGAGACAATAGGGGAGTTGCATCCCCCTGTGTGGGCCTGTGGCGCAGCTGGGAGCGCGCTTCCATGGCATGGAAGAGGTCATCGGTTCGATCCCGATCAGGTCCACCAATATCCCCTTTAAAATTAATTAATTGACTGGCGATGCCCCCGCCGGTATTCCTCGAGTTTGGTGCCAATTGGCGCCATTTTTGTTTCCGACTGCGTCGTTTTCGATTCACTTTCCGCCTTTGTACTCGCTGTTGGCACGGGGGTAATGGAGGGCCTTGTCGGCCGCTTCTTTCTCAGTTCCTCGCTGATGGAGTTCAGCGTGGTTCGCACGGTTTCAGGAATGACCCTTCGATCGAGCTCCTTAAAGATGAAGTATGCGTCATGAGCCCTCTGGCACAGATTAATCCAGTCAAGCGCGGCGATCCGAGCATCCAACTCGAGAAAGCGACCCGTCCGACAATCCAGCCCGACCCCGCGCAAGAACTGAGTCTTGGCATTCAACAAACAAGACACGAAACGCGGGAACTGTGCGTGAGTAGATGTCGGAGTCACCTGAGGTCTTTATAGATGATCCGCTCATCCGATTTGCGGTGTGTCGAGGCATTTTCAGACTTGCCTGAGGAACAAATTGTGTGGTTTCTCAGTGCCGTTGAGGACATCTCTGTCCAGGCGGGAGAAGTATTCGTACAACAAGGTGACCCAGCAGACTGGATGATTGTTTTCCTGGAAGGTCTTTTTCAATGGCGAGGAGAGTTCGGAGGGGACACTGTCTCACTCCCGGCACATGCCGGAGAAGTCAGTGGGGTATTTCCGTTTTCGAGGATGACGCGGTTCACCGTAACGGGACGAGCCCTGACCGATGGGCGTCTGCTCAAGTTCCCGGCATCTCTGCTTCCAGACCTTGTCCAGAAGATGCCTGAATTGACGACAAGACTAGTTGCCACAATGTCGGACAGGATCCGGGAAGGAACCCGAATTGAGCAGCAGCGCGACCGCCTGGTCTCATTGGGCAAGTTAGCAGCAGGGCTTGCGCACGAGTTGAATAACCCCGCATCTGCTGCCCAACGCGCGAGCGTTGGAATGCGCCACGCCTTGGCGAAGATGCGCAATGCCAATGCCGAACTGTGGCGGAGGCCGATTCAAGAATCACAAAGAACCCGAATCGAGGCCTTGGAAGTCTCGCTGTCGCAATCATCAACACCGTTGGATGGCCTCGCGCTCAGCGATTTGGAAGAGCATCTAGATTCAATCCTGAGAAGTCATGGTTTCGCAAATTCATGGGAACTTTCTGGCTCACTTGCGAGAGGGGGCATGCATGCCGACACACTGATTTCTCTGTTGAGAGACCTCGATGCCGAAACGGCCCGTGCGGCGATTACCCGCATCGCAGCAGCGATAGACTTATCGGCTCTTCTCGGTGCGATCGAGAGCGGGACTGCGCGGATATCGGACCTTATCCGGACGGTCAAGGACTATACCCATATGGATCAAGTGCCGGCACAAAACGTCGACGTTGCACAAAGTGTGGAGACTACGCTCAGTACCCTGGGCCACCTTTTGCCACCTTCAATCAAGGTGCAGCGCGCTTATCAGGCGGCGCCCATCCTCGTGAATACGGTGAGCAACGACTTGAACCAGGTCTGGGCGAATCTTATCGAGAACGCCATCGAAGCGATGCTCGCTGAAGGGGAACTTCGGCTCCGCGTTTTCCGTGAAGATCGCAACGCCGTCGTTGAAATAGGCGATACCGGTCCTGGAATTCCTCCTGAGATAGAGCCCCACATCTTCGATCCCTTTTTCACGACGAAGGCCATTGGGGAGGGAACAGGTCTCGGACTCAACACTGTGCGGACGATCGTCAGAAAGCACGGAGGGAGCATTCATGTGAAGTCAAGGCCAGGAGACACTCGCTTTCAGGTATGGCTTCCCTGCGTAGACCCCTCCGAACCCCATCGACCCAATGGCTAGTCCGCACTCGCCGCTTTTGACAGTGGTCCAGTGCGCCGATACCGGAGATACAGGTGGTCTGCGCTTTGCTTGACGCTGAGCAGTTGAAACCATGGAGCACACTCCGGCATAAACTCCGTTCCTTGTACGAGCGCAGGCCGCATTGCGTCAGACATTCGGCCCGCAACTTGCGGCGACAAAGTAAGAAACAGTTCGTCGACAGCTTGTGCTGCCATGAATTCTCCGAAAAGTGAAGGTCCGCCTTCATGGAGGAGACTTCGTATCCCATACTGCGCGTGGAGCAATCGCAGCATCGCCAGCGGGTCGATCGCTCCAGAACTGGAATCCAGAGCGTGAATCTGAACGGAAGGCAATTTCGCAGCGCCAGCCGCCGTGAGTGCGTCCTTGCCCGCCGGGGTTGTCATCACAACCGTCCGTGCCTCTGGCATTCGGAAAATTGCTCTCCCCAACTCGAGTTTCCCACTGCCGCTCACGACGACGAGAAGCAGGCGCGGCGGTTTATGCAGAACGTTAATTCTGTATTCCCCGTACAAATGTTTCGCATCGGGATAGATGGATTCAGCAGTCCAGAGACTTTGTGGTCCTGTATCGTGGACGGTTCGAGCGCCAACAATGATGGCATCCGCAGAAGCCCGCAACAGGCCCATGATAAAGCGATCAGCGGGGTCAGAGCCACTTATAACGGAGCCGCTAGCCTGACCTTTTATTGCATAGCTGACAACACCGTCGAGCGTGGAGACGAAGTTTGCAAAGACGTAGGGACGCTCCGCGGGCGATGTTTGGAAGTGCAGATCTCCATCGTAGAGATCTCTCAAGCCAGGTGGGAGAGCCGGTTCCGATTTGTTCTGATCACGATCAACGAGAGTTCGTATGGGTGTCATTTGTTTGCGAGCTCTTTCTCGGAACACGGCGAGTGAAAGCCTGGCAATCTTCGAAGTCTAGGATAGCTCTAAGACGATTTTGCCAGGCTTGTGTGGCGCACCCGCGAGCATCAGGTGCGCCTCGCGCGCCTCTGCCAGAGGCAGGACCGACCCCACGCGCGCCGAAATCGTTCCATTCTCGAATAGCCCGTTCAGGATTTCCAGGCGCGAGGTAGTGACCTCGGCGTAGAAAAAGAGTACCTGCACATCTGACCTTTGCGGAGGCGCTTCCGAGGAAACAAGGGAAACAACCCTGCCGCCCGTCTTCAAAGCACCAACACACCGTTTCAACGTGCCCGCGCCCACCGTGTCAAGGATTGCGTCCACGGGCGGCAGTTCCCTTTCGTAATTTGGCGCATCCGAGTTGACAATGCTCTCCACACCAATGCTATGAAGCAATTGCGCATCTCGGGCCCGCGCCACCGCAACCACACTCAGGCCGGCATCAAGGGCCATCTGCGATGCGTACGCACCAACGTTCCCCGCCGCGCCAAGAATCATGACTGCCTCGCCCCTTTTCACCTGTGCATACTCGAACAACATTTGCCATGCGGCTACTGCAATTACCGGAGCAGAAGCTGCATGAAGAAAGTCCAATCCCTTCGGCTTCGGAGCTATCATCCCCGCCTGCGCTACTGCATACTCAGCCTGCGCTCCGCAAAATTGAGGATTGGTGACTCCATACACCTCATCCCCCACGCTAACTCCCGCCACGTTCGCCCCAACCGCCTCCACCACCCCGGCCAAGTCCGACCCCAGCGTCAACGGAGGTTGCGGACTCACCTTGCTTTTGCCCTCACGGATCAGCGCGTCCCAAGGGGCGACTCCCGCCGCCCGAACATGGACGAGGATTTCGCCCGCGCCTGCCACAGGCACCGGAACGTCCTCCAGCACCACCTGTTCGGGGCCGCCAAACCGCTGTATACGCACAGCCTTCATCTCCCCTCCACTACGAACTTCAATGACCGAACCATTGTCTCGGGAGAGGTCCTCTCGAAGTTGCCCTTTTCCGATCTTTTCAGGGAAAATCGGGAAAAACCATCACCCTCAAAAGGTTAAGCCGGAAGCAAGACATCGAGTCCATTGGACAAAGGTATTGGCGATACCAAAGTCCAATGGCGCACTGCCTTGATTTGTTGCAGGGTTTGAGATGCAGCGTACACGTACAGGAAAAAGGGCATCAAGTTTCGCATGAGGGCTCGATGGGTGAAACGGCCACTAAACAGAATGAATCACACACCCTCGAGTTAGCATTCGTGGAGGGTGAGGTTATGCCGGGAAATGCGCTGCCCATTGGCGGCGCACACCAGTCCAGAGACGGAGTTAACTTTGTCTTGTTCAGCCGCCACGCGACGCGCGTTCACCTGGAACTCTATCAAAACGCCAACGACTCGTCTGCAGCCAGGAGTATTGATTTGGATCCGGCGCATCATCGGACCGGTGACATCTGGCATGTTTGGGTGCGGGGTATTCCGGCGGGTCAACTCTACGGCTATCGCATCGAGGGACCCTACCAGCCGGAACTGGGTCATCGCTTCAATTCGAATAAGTTGCTTCTAGATCCGTACGCAAGAGCAATCGCCGGCGTTCAGGATTGGGATTTTTTAGCAGCCCGCGGCTACGATTCATCGAGCAGCCTGAGTGACTTGAGTCTTTCAACCTTTGACAACGCGGGCAGCACGCCGAAGTGCATCTTTACCAGCGACGATTTCGATTGGGAGACAGATGCGCCTCCGAATCATTCAGCGACCGACACGGTGATCTATGAGACGCATGTACGCGGATTCACAATCGACCCCACGTCCGGGGTCGCCCATCCCGGGACTTTCCGCTCTTTGACCGAAAAGATTCCCTATCTGAAAGACCTGGGCGTGACGGCAATCGAATTGATGCCGGTTACCGAATTCAATGAGAACGAACTGATGCGACTGAACCCAGTAACCAAAAAGAAACTCACAAATTATTGGGGATACAATCCGGTTGCGCTGTTCTCCCCGAAGCAGTCCTACAGCATCGGAGGAGCACGCGGCCAGCAAGCTTTGGAGTTCCGTGAGATGGTTAAGGCCTTTCATCGCGCCGGAATCGAAGTAATTCTCGATATTGTTCTGAATCACACCGCCGAAGGAGATGAACTGGGGCCGACGTTTTGTCTGCGCGGGATTGAAAACTCGATTTTCTACATGTTGGAAGAGGACGGCCAACGATACTACAAAGACTTCACCGGTGTCGGTAATACGCTCAACGCGAATCATCCCGTGGTGAGGCAGTTCGTCATGCTGGTTCTCCGGTATTGGGCCATGCAAATGCACATAGATGGTTTTCGCTTCGACCTCGCTTCTGTCCTGGGCCGGGATGAAAATGGAAAGATTCTCCGCAACGCTCCCCTTCTCGAAAGCATTGCCGAGGATCCCATCCTGCGCGACATAAAGATTATCGCGGAAGCCTGGGATGCAGGCGGGGCCTATCAAGTGGGATGTTTCTCCACGCAACGCTGGACAGAATGGAATGGTCGTTTTCGTGACGATGTGCGCCGCTTCTGGATCGGCGATGCGGGCTTGATGGGGCAGTTTGCCAATCGCATCTGTGGAAGCTCGGATCTATACCAAAGGTCGGCGAAGGGCCCCCGAGCCAGTTTGAACTTTATAACTTCTCATGATGGATTCACACTCAATGATCTGGTCAGCTATAAGCAGAAGCATAATGACGAAAATGGAGAGAACAGCCGTGACGGAAGCGATGCTAATTACAGCGACAATTGCGGGATGGAAGGACCAACCGATGATCCCGCTGTCGACGCACTGCGGAACCGCTTAATCAAATCGCTTCTCTTGACGCTGTTTGTCTCTCGAGGGATTCCGATGTTGCTGGGAGGCGATGAGTTTCGTCGAAGCCAACGCGGAAATAACAACGCATATTGCCAGGATAATGAGGTGAGCTGGTTTGACTGGAGCCTGGCGGAGAAACACCAAGACATTCTGCGCTTCACGCGCGGAATGATCGCCTTTCGCCGAGCGCATCCTGTTTTGCGAAAAGAAGTTTTCTACACCGATGCTGACCTGAAATGGTTCGCGCCAAGTGGTGGAGCGCCCAACTGGACGGACGAGTGGCAGAAATCGTTTGCGTGTCTCATTCTAGGTCAGACCGAGCCCGACTTGTTCCTGATGTTTAACGCCCACAACGGACCGATTGATTTTTCGATTCCTTCGTTGGAGCCGAATAAGGCTTGGCGTTTAGCGGTGGATACCGCGCAGATCGCACCTTACGATCTCTACGAGACTGGGAAAGAGCCCCTTTTACAAGGGCAGAGAAGTTTTCGAGTCGAAGCCCGTTCGAGTGCGATTCTTTTGACCGATGAACGCGAGGTGCCAGTTGAGTATTAGTGCCGCCGCTGGGAAACCTGCTGATCCTTCTATCCTGGTGAACGTTCCAAAGCTCATCACCGCCTACTATGAGTTGCGTCCCGCTCCCAGTGACCCGCAACAGCGTGTCATGTTTGGCACGTCGGGCCATCGCGGATCTGCTACAAGCGTGACGTTCAATGAGTGGCACATCCTGGCAATTACTCAAGCGATTTGTGACTACCGGAAACTACAAGACATTGATGGACCTCTCTTCCTCGGTATGGATACTCACGCGCTATCCGAGCCCGCATATGCAAGCGCACTGGAAGTGCTGGCGGCAAACAGCGTCGACTTGATGCTCTCTGAAGGCACCGCGTACACCCCAACTCCGGCCGTCTCCCATTCGATTTTGCGCTACAACCGCAGTAAGAAGTCAGGGTTAGCCGACGGCATAGTAATCACGCCGTCTCACAATCCTCCGGACGATGGTGGATTTAAATACGATCCACCACAGGGAGGGCCGGCCGAGTCGAACGTAACTTCCTGGATCGAATCGAAGGCCAATGAGTTTTTGCGATCGGCGCTCGATGGTGTGAAGAGAGTCTCCCTCAAGAAAGCTCTTCAAGCCTCCACCACGCACAGGCATGACTTTTTGAACACGTACGTCGAAGATCTCGACACGGTCGTGGATATGGCCGTCATCCGCGAGGCGAAGATCAGGCTTGGTGTCGACCCCCTCGGCGGGGCAGGCATCGACTATTGGCCACGAATTGCTGAGAAGTATGGCCTGGACCTCACGATCGTGAATGAATCTGTTGATCCCACGTTTCGCTTCATGACCGTGGATTGGGATGGGAAGATTCGCACGGATCCTTCGTCGCCGTATGCCATGCAGAGACTTATCGGTCTGAAAGACAAGTTCGACATTGCGTTCGCAGCGGATGCGGATCACGACCGGCACGGTATCGTCACCAAGGGAAGCGGGTTGTTGCCCCCAAATCACTACCTTTCAGTCTGTGCGTACTATCTAGTTTCAAACCGGAAGAGCTGGCACGAGAACGCGGCCATTGGGAAGACCGTAGTTAGCAGCAGCATGATAGACCGAGTCAGCGCCCGCCTGCTTCGGCCGCTCTACGAAGTGCCAGTGGGCTTCAAATGGTTCGTCGAAGGCTTGCTCGCTGGCCGTTTGGGTTTCGCCGGCGAGGAAAGCGCTGGTTCTTCTTTTCTCAGGAAGGACGGCAGCGTCTGGACCACAGACAAGGACGGAATCATTCCTTGTCTGCTCTCGGCAGAGATTACTGCGCGCATGAAAAAAGATCCAGGCGAGATTTATCGCGAGCTCACGCGGGAACTAGGGGATCCAGTTTACGAGCGTATCGACGCTCCTGCCACGCCCGAACAGAAAGCCATACTGGAGAAATTATCGGCCGAAGATATTCACGCAACAGAAGTTGCCGGCGAGAAGATTGAGCAGATTCTCACCACCGCTCCCGGAAATGGGACGGCCATTGGTGGAATCAAAGTAATCGCCAAGGATGGCTGGTTTGCGGCACGACCATCGGGCACGGAAGAAATCTACAAGATTTACGCCGAGAGTTTTCTCGGGCAGGACCATCTTCGCAAGATCCAGCTGGAAGCACAGTCGATAGTCTCCGAAGCGCTGGCGCGCAACACTCGGACAACTTAACAAGCAGTGAGAAGGAGTTGCTTATGAGTTCCCCAACCAACGTTGGTCATCCGCTTGACGCAAGCATTTCTGATGCGCTGACGGACCTGGCTTTGGATATGAGATGGTCGTTCAATCACGCGGCGGATCGGCTTTGGGAGCAGCTCGATCCTGAACTTTGGGAGCTGACGCACAATCCCTGGGTCGTGTTGCAAACTGTATCTCAAGAAAAACTGCGAAGCGTTACCGCTGACCCAGACTTTAAAAAACTGCTAACTCAGCTCCAGGAAGAGAAAACGCATGATGAAAAGTCGGATGGGTGGTTTCAAAAGGCCCACCCGAATTCAGGCGTCTCAACGATAGCGTATTTCTCGATGGAGTTCATGTTAAGCCAGGCCTTGCCGATTTATTCTGGCGGGCTGGGAAACGTTGCCGGCGATCAACTCAAGGCAGCGAGTAACTTGTGCGTTCCGGTCACCGGGGTCAGTCTTCTCTACCAGCAAGGCTATTTTCGGCAGGAAATTGATACGCAGGGCAACCAGCAGGCACTGTACCCATTTAACGATCCCGGCCAGTTGCCTATCCGGCCGGTCCGGAAGCCAAATGGCGAATGGCTGCGGCTCGTCCTTCCTCTGCCTGGGTTTGAATTGTGGATTCGAACCTGGCAGGTGCAGGTAGGCAGGGCAAGATTGTATTTGCTGGATACCAACGTTCCTGCAAACCCTCCTGAGTACCGCGCCATTACAACTGAGTTGTACGGTGGCGGTCCGGAGTTGCGATTGAGACAGGAGTTGGTGCTTGGTATCGGAGGCTGGCGGCTTCTGCGCGCATTAGGATTGCAGCCTGAGGTTTGCCATCTTAATGAAGGCCATGCCGCGTTCGCGCTGCTCGAACGGGCGGGCTCCTACATGGAGGATAGCGGTCAGAACTTTGATGTCGCGCTTGCTGTCACTCGCGCCGGGAACCTGTTTACAACCCATACTCCGGTGGAAGCAGGTTTTGACCGCTTCCCTCCCGGCATGATGGAGCGATATCTCAAGAAGTATGCGGAGGATAAGCTTTCGATTTCATTCGAGAAGCTTCTGGCATTGGGCCGCCAGAACCCGCAAGACTCATCTGAGCCATTCAATATGGCTTACCTCGCGATCCGGGGCAGCCACGCCGTCAATGGCGTGAGTAAATTGCATGGTCAAGTCAGCCGGCGAATCTTTCAGGTCCTCTTTCCAAGATGGCCGGAAGAAGAAGTACCGGTAACGCATGTGACCAACGGGGTTCACATGCCTACGTGGGACTCTGCGGGAGCAGACCGCGTTTGGACATTGGCTTGCGGCAAGAACCGTTGGCGCGGAGCGTTGGCAAACATGTTGCAGGATGTCAGCGCCGTGAGCGACTCCGACCTTTGGCAAATGCGCGGCGAAGGCCGGCGAATTCTCATTCACTACGTGCGCAGACTCTACACCCGTCAATCAGCCGCCCGTGGGGCGCCTACCGAAGATCTGACGCGGGCAGCACGAATACTCGATGCGGATGTTTTGACCCTGGGATTTGCTCGCCGGTTCGCGACGTACAAGCGCCCGAACCTCCTTCTTCATGATCCGGCACGTCTGCTTAACATCTTGACGAATCGAGAGCACCCGGTCCAACTGGTACTTGCGGGAAAGGCGCACCCCCAGGATGTCGAGGGGCAAAAGATGATCAAGGAGTGGATTGAGTTTGCCCAGCGTCCTGAAGCTCGATCCCGGGTGGTCTTTCTCGCCGACTACGACATGCTCATGGCGGAACACCTAGTTCAGGGAGTGGACGTCTGGGTGAATACTCCGCGACGCCCTTGGGAAGCGAGCGGTACAAGCGGGATGAAAGTGCTGGTGAACGGCGGGCTGAATCTCTCGGAACTTGATGGTTGGTGGGCCGAGGCATATTCGCCAGAGGTGGGCTGGGCTATCGGCGATGGACGCGAACATGGGGATGATCCTTCTTGGGACTCGACCGAAGCCGAAAGTCTTTATGCGCTGCTTGAGAACGAAGTTGTGCCAGAGTTTTATTCGCGGGACGAACGTGGAATTTCGCGCCGCTGGGTCAATCGTATGCGCGCAAGTATGGCTCGGTTGACTCCGATCTTCTCAGCAAATCGCGTGGTGCGGCAATATGCCGATGATTGCTACATCTCGGCGGCGGCTGCATTTCACAGGCGTGCAGAGAAAAGAGGTGCACTGGGCACCGATTTGGTCGCCTGGCAGGCTGAATTGACGAAAGACTGGCTCTCACTTCGATTTGGTTCCGCGACCGTTCAGCAAACGGGCAAACAATGGCTTTTCCGGGTGCAGGTCTTTTTGGGTGATATGAATTCCGATGCGATGAGCGTCGAACTCTACGCGAACGGAGAGAACCACGCTGGCCCGGTCATCGAAAAGATGAGTCGTGGCGAACGGCTGACTGGCGAGGAGACGGGCTTCACATATACCGCTCTTGTTTCCGCTACTCGCCCGACTGCGGACTATACACCGCGCCTTGTTCCCCAGCACGAGGCGGCGTTGATCCCGTTGGAAGCGCCCTTTATCCTATGGCACGCCACCCACCTGGCGGTGACTCAAGGATGTCTAAGAATTTGAACGCGAGGTAGTCAGATGCCGAATGAACTTGCGGAAACGGATGAACGACAATCGGTGGAGCTCGTCCCCGATTTTTCATATGAGGATCGGCACGAGTTTGTAACAAACCTGGCATACCGGCTCTGGAAAGAAAGAGGGAGCCCTCAAGGTTCACCGGTAGTCGACTGGATTGCAGCGGAACAAGCTCTGTACTCGTCGTTGGTAGCATCGGGCTTGATTACCCCATCTGCGACTGACATGCAACACCTCGAAAAAACACTTTACAGGTGATATGATATTCTTCGGCGCAAGCAGACAAAGCGGCTATGGTCGCTTAAACTTTAGCCCGGCCTCACCGGGCACTCCCCAC
>CAVULU010000005.1:0-1989281 GCA_963742455.1 uncultured Acidobacteriaceae bacterium
CTTGCTCAGAGAGCCGGTATCAAGTGAGCACCGAACGCCTCTTGACCCTCATGGAAGTGGCCGACTTGCTCAGACTGAGTCCGCATACGATCCGCAGCTTTGTGAAGAAGGGCAAATTACATCCGACACGAATTTGCAGGAGATTGCTTTTCAGCCCGGTTGACGTCGAGCGACTCTTGGAGTCCTCCCGATGACCTTTCAAGCAACTGCCGATATGTTCCGCGCGGTACTGTACTGGCCCTATTTGGAGGAGGCGCACACGGTGAGTGACTTCGCTCCCACGTTCGATCAGGTCCGCCGGTATTTTGAGTCGAGACTTCCCGGCCAGCGCATTGGCTCGCGTCGCGAGGTGTCCGTCAAGTGCAGGTTCCACGATGATCGGACTGCGAGCATGAGTGTGAATTTGGAGAAGGCAACTTGGTTTTGCCATGCCTGTAACACGGGCGGCGGAATTCTCGACTTTGAACGCAAGCTAACCGGCAAGCCGGATGTGGAATGCTGGGCAGCAATCAACCTCACCATCGGACGAGACGCTTCTCCAGTTCCAAAGTCAGGACAGAAGCGAATCGTTGCAACTTACGATTACCCCGACGCAGCCGAAAAGGTGATCTATCAGGCGGTGCGCTATGACCCGAAGGGTTTCAGTCAGCGCCAGCCCGATGGCAAAGGCGGATGGACCTGGAACATGGACGGCGTTACTCGCGTCCCTTTCAATCTTCCGGCGCTGGTCCGGGCGAATGTGGCCCTGATAACGGAGGGCGAGAAAGACTCTGTCAACTCTCAAAAGGCGTCTGCTGAGTTTCCGAATGAGAACGGCAAACTGATCTATGCCGCAACCTGCAACGTGGGCGGCGCTGGCAAGTGGCCGGATGACCATTCCCCATATCTCGCCGGAAAGAAGGTTTTCGTATTCCCGGACAATGACAAGGCAGGACGCGAGCACGCGCAGCAGGTTTGTACCAGCGTTTCAAAGTACGCACAGGCTGTGCATCTGGTAGAACTGCCGGGCCTCGCAGAACATGGAGACGTATCAGACTACCTAGAGAAGCACACTCCAGCCGAGTTATTCGAGCTAATGAAGGCTGCGCCGGTATGGACTGCGCCAGCGGCGCAGGTTACAGCGAAGAAAAAGACTGAAGGCTACGATCTGGTGCCCGTCGGCGAATTACTCGCGCGGCCAGTAGTCCCGCCCGATTACCTTGTGGACGGGATACTTGTCCGTGGCACCGTGTCCTGTGTGGCAGCAAAACCCAAGGTTGGCAAGTCCACCTTTGCGCGGGGCCTAAGTCTTGCCGTTGCGCGGGGTACATCATTCCTCGGACGGTCCTGCCTGCAGGGATCATGCATATACATCGCGCTTGAGGAGCGGTACGAAGAGATCACGATAGACTTCCGCGCGATGGGAACTGTCGCGTCTGATCCCATCTCTGTGCACGCTGCGGCGGCCCCCGTGGAGGCGATCTTGGCCCTCATCACGCTCGTGCGCGAGCAACGGCCCGCACTCGTCGCGATCGATCCGCTTTTCCGGTTGGCGCGGGTGAGGGACGAGAAAGCGTATGCGGAGGTCTATGCGGCAATGGGCCCCCTTATTGATCTAGCCCGCGAGACGGGTACACACATTCTGTTAACGCACCATGCCGGGAAAAGCTTGAAGTCTGACGCAATCGATTCCCCGCTTGGCAGTACGGCGCTGGGTGGGAGTGTCGCTACCCTGCTCGTGCTCAAGCGTGTGTCTGACTATCGGACCCTGCAGACCGTCCAGCGCATTGGTACAGATATGCCAGAGACCGTCCTGACGTTTGATGAGGCTACACATCTGCTCTCCGTCGGGGGGTCCAAGGCTGAGGCAGATTGCAATGCACTTGAAAAAGAAATTGCGGAGTATCTGGAGGGAACGGACGGAAAGACGGAGCAGGAGATCGGGGAACGCGTCGAGGGGAAGACAACGGTGAAGCGGCGAGCGCTGCGTTCCCTCGCGGAAAAAGGTCTAGTTGCCCGCACCGGCAGCGGCAAAAAAGGCGACCCGTACATTTACTCGTTTCCTTGTTCCCAACATATAGCGGGAACAAGCGAACAAGAATCGCAAAATAGCCCTCAAGCCCGCGCCAACATTGAAGAAAAGCTTGTTCCCGAAAATGGGCAAAATCAAGTGCCTGTTCCCGATGGTTTTTCGGGCGAAAAGGGCGGTGTTTCCGACGCACCAGACGGCGAGCAAGCGGACACCTTGCGGGGCGCAACCAAACCGGAGGTTTGGCTATGACCAGCGTCCACGAACTCATCGCACTTGTCGAGCGGGGCGGCGGTAAGTTCATGATCGACGGCGACAGGTTAGGGATTTCCCCGGCAACCGCCGCTGCACCCGTGTTGGAAGAGCTACGCCAGCGTAAGGCAGAACTGATGGTGGAACTTGCCCGCCGTCCAGCCATGCCTGCCGGAGTCCGGCTTGTCTCGTGGTCCCCGAAGGATGCGCCCGTCCGATTGTCGGAGTGCTCAACCGTGACGGACGTTGATCTTTTCATTAGTTCGACGTTGCGGCAGTTGGAAGCGGCGCTGGAAGGCCGAAGTTGGCAGGCGGGCAATTGGGGCCTATACGGGCTATTAGAGCGGCTGGCCCTATGTGGCTGCATTGTGGCCCTTGACGATCCACTGAAGGCACTGCAATGACCGCCGCCGAACAATTCTGCATCGGCGGCCAAGGCGCAAATGTGGCGTCGGTATCGCCGATGAAGCGTGAACCATAGCAGACATGCTCTATGGCGAGCGGCGCGCATGGTTCGGGTTACACTGAGACCCAGAAATGGAAAACCCCGCTGGCAGGCGGGGTCTAGTAATGCACGAATATCTAGAGCGCATATTACCGCATAAGAGGAATCGTGTGCAATGGTCAATCAGGACTCCAATTTCTCAGCTTTCATCTTCTTTACGTGAAAGAGAAAGTCGTGGCTCCCGCTTTTACAAGGTACTGCGGGTATTTTATCGAGTGCGATTTCAGATACTCTCTCGGACTTCTCAATTTCTAAATGCTTGTACAAGAATGCAAATGTCCCTTCGCAGTTTTCTTGGGCACATTTGCAATCAATCCACCAAAGAGCCGTTCTTCCAAGAACCTGATTCGGTCCCGATACAAGATCAAAACGGAGTGCTTATCCTCCACCGCAGACAATCGCCCGCATTTCCGGCATAGATAAATTAACGGCCAAATACCCTTGGTGCGATAACGTAGATCTTCGTATTTTCCTATTCGGCTTTCAAGAGGCAGAAGCGTTTTATCGTGACCGTTCGGACAAACCAGAAACCAGCCCTGCATCCCGGAGATGTTCATCATCTAATTGAAAACCTCTTTACTGGTCCAGCGGAGCGCAAATTGCAGCGAATCGATGCCCCATTTCATTCAGGGCTCGTCGAGTCTCTCCCTCCACTTTCCTCTGCATTGCTCTCAGTTCATCTCGAATCTCATTTACGGTGTTACGAATTTCAAAAATTGTCTTATCGCGGTAGTCCACGGCCTCTATCCACGCACGAAAAATGCGCCATACCCCAGTGACAACGAGAATCACAAAACCAGCGTCAAGCAGCCGTGCAATCCACCCATGATTGATCCAGTCCATCGATTGTCCCTCAACTCTCAATGCTGGTTTATTTATGACCATGCGCTAACGCCTATTTCGATTTTGCCGCAGCGTTCAGAGCATCGATAGGATTGAACTTCTCGTTCCACTTGTCTAACGGAAGGACTTCGGTGCTCGCGTTTATCTGAGTCAACAGATGGCGAATGGCAGTAAATGCTTTATCGGGCTGCATGTCGCCTCGTTTTATGTGGACTTCCGCCATGAAGACCCACCACACCGGAAGTTCAATATTTGCGGGGTCTTTATAGCCCTCATCAATGAGATCGACAGCGTTGCGGAGAGATATTTTGTCGGTGCTCCCCATAGCCAAGATCTCGGAGACTTTGACGGAGCCCTCTAGGTCTTGTTGGGCCTTCCATCCGTCTTCAAAACCTAAAAAATATGCCATTTTCCCCTGATCATCAGAGAAGATTGCCCAGCCGTGTCCATTGATGAGACCCAGGGTGCGAGTTTCGGGTTCTGAACCACCGTAGCCAAAACCGCACGTTGCAGTTAGAAACCAGAAAAAGATAACAGTGAGCCAGAAACGCACAGAGAAATCCTCCCCCCGTGGAGCTAGCTCGTTCCACCAGCCCCTCGGGCTTCCGTTGTAATGACTCTTCTTCTACTGCCCCCATTATTACCATTGAGAGTATACGTATTTGCTGCGGTACTTGGAGGAAGGAAAACTTTGGAATAGGCTGTAAACAACGATTCAGTGCAAGGAGCGAAACTCCCATGTTTGGTAAGGGAAGCCTTTCGACTGCAATCCTGCTTTGCTTTCTATTCATTTGCTTTTCAAGGACCTCTCATGCCCAAAGCGGCAAGGCACTCCTGCTTTTTGGAGGCGAGAACCATAAGACATTCCTCGGTTGTCTCAACTGCGGTGAGGTCAATTCAATTTCAGTCTGTAATGAGGTTGGGGAGTTTGGTTCCGAAGTTTCCAGCAGTAGCATTTGGAATCAAGTAGGGAACTTCGGGTCGGAGGTCTCCTCAGAGAGCCCTTGGAATCAAGTGGCCTCTGATCCGCCGATCATTGTCGATAAAGATGGCAATTCATACGGGTACTTCACTGCAAATCTCGTTCACGCAGATCGGACCAGAATTCCGTGGCTCGTGGTAATTCTGGACTATTTCGATAAATCAACCGATCTTGACAAAACGCGGGCGAGAATGTGCGGAGAATAGAACTGGCGTTTTCGATATGGCAACTGTCTGACCTTGGACCATTCCTAAAAAGTCAAATTGGGGTAATCAACGAGGCTGGCTGATCGTCTTTGTCTTTCTCAGTTCAGTTCCTCTAATCCGGGCCATGTACGTCCGCACAGTTCCGATCCAGAAAAGAAGCGCTGTACCAACAACCACCAGGACGCTTTCTGTCCTGAAAATCTGTAAGATTTCCGACCACATATCCGAGTTGGCATTTCGTTGAGCTTCCACGAGGTAGGTTAAGCCGCCAAGAAAGGCGATTGCCGCAAGTATCGCCCCAGCCCCTAGAAGGGCTTGCAGAACATACAATGCCAGTTTCGTCAGCAATCGTCTGTTCATGTTTCTGGCCCTTTCTGCGGCTAAGGATGATCCACTTCCAGTGGAGCGCCAGCTCATTCCTGCGTCAATCCCTCGAAAGGCGTGGAGGGATGAGAAAGGAATAAGTAGTCTTTTGGTGATGGTGGGGGGAGCTGTCCAATGTGGGGGTCAGGCTGCGCGGGAATCGAATCGCGCAAAGTAAGCGAGGCACTTTTTCACAATCGCTTCGCTTTGGCTCGCCAGTTTCAACCTGATTCTGAAGCCCTAGGAGCATGGCGCTGTATTCTTCCTGCTTCGTTTCCGTCCAAGGTTCAATTCGGGCACGTTCTGCCATGCTTTATCGCGTTGTCTTCTTGGGTTTGGGGCTGTGCTTTGGCTAGAGGCTTCACTGGCGTGCTGAACACCTTGCGGAGAGCATTCTGGAAGCGCTCGGAATCGTTCTTGTCGGGGACAATCGGGGCGGGTAGAGGATTCACGGTGTCTCCATAACAAAGGTACTCAATAATCGACAATTGTTGACGCATACTTTGCACAATTGCTGTGGCAGCGAAAATGCTAACGTGCTAGCCTTTAATACGATGGGCAGAAAAGCTCAAAAGCCCACCTTTTGTTACGGGTGGGCTTTACGGGCTTAAGACTTTGAACGCTTGACGCGCTGCGATCTGGACAGTCCCAGCCTAGTTTGGTCCCCCCTCAAAAGTCAAGTGAAAAGCCGACGGGAGAGTTGTGCCCGAGAGTTGAGGGAAACGAAAATGTACCGGCTCTTCATTGACGAAACAGGACACGACCACCTTAAGTCGTCGAATACACCGAATGAGCAATACCTCTGCCTGATGGGAGTGATCCTCAATGGCAGGGGACATTGGGATTTGACGAACCGTATGGACGCTTTGAAATTGGCGACATTCGGAACCAAGGATATTGTGCTTCATCGCAGGGAGCTTATTGATAAAAATCCGCCTTTTGATGCGCTGAGAGATCCTACGATACGAGCATCCTTCGACGCCAGTCTAATCGAAACCATCCGTGATTCAGTGTTCACTGCCCTTGCTGCATTGATTGACAAACAGGCGCATATCGACAAATACCAAGTTTGGCAATATCAGCCCTATCACTACTGCCTTGCCGTGATGGTGGAGCGATACGTCATGTGGCTTAAAGAGCAAAATGGGAGGGGCGACGTTATGGCAGAGTGGCGCGGAATAACTCCAAACATGCGATTGGAGCGATCTTACAGCCGCCTATATCAAAAGGGCACAGACAACGTGACCGCAAGGGAGATGCAGACCTATTTGAGTTCGGCTCAGTTGAAACTTGAGAAAAAAGAAGCGAATATTGCTGGTCTACAGTTGGCAGATTTAGTCGCACACCCAACCAGGACTCATTTGGTGTGTGAGCTTAGAAAAGAAAAGATGAGAGCGCCATTCGGGCAAGAGGTCGTAAAGATTCTTCTTGAGCAGAAATATCGGAGAAGTTCCGCCGGAGTAATTGAAGGATTCGGAGTAAAGAAACTGCCCTAAAGTGAAACCGGCCCTCGTGAAGGCGGCCGGGCGACGCACAGGCGTCTGCCTCCAGCTATGTTCGCTGGATTATCTCTATAATGCACCATTGGTGTACGAAAATCAATAAAATATGTGGAAAACTGGACCGAAATCATAGATGAGGAGGTCTTTTATTTTGATACAGATAGGACGTGTTTTCCACATATGTTCCTGCTTGGTTAAACCCGGAAATCCACAATTCGAACCTCTTTTCCCTCAGCTTGAACTTTAGCTCATGGTACAATCTGCGGCTTTACGTCTTTCGTTTGCCTCGTTTCTGTCTGTTCATAGATGCGCCTCAACATTGGCCAAGAGTTCGTAATCGGCAGCTTCACTCCGGGGAGTCACGGAATTGACGCCCTTGTGGTTGGCTTCTATAGCCGAGATGCACTGATGTACACGGCCAGAGTCAGGGCGGGTCTGGTTCCCGCGACTCGCCGCGAATTGTTTGCGAGAGTGAAGCCGCTCATTGTGGAACTGCGCCCGTTTTCAAACCTTCCCGAATCGAAGAGTGGCAGGTGGGGGCAGGGTCTCACCGCTGCAAAGATGAAAGAATGCATTTGGGTGAAGCCGAAACCTGTTGCAAATTTTGAATTCCTCGAATGGACGGACACGAATCACGTACGTCACATCAAGTTTGCCCGGCCTGAGGACTGACAATGCATAAGACTGGGGGAATCAACATGTCATTTAGCAGAGAACTGCCCGGAGCAAGTCCAGGTGTAATTCGCGGAGACGGTGGCGAGGCAAAGTGCTGGGTCTCATCTGAGACGGAATTCTCTGAAGGCATTCCGGCGGAGGTGGTTTCCCGCGAGATCGTGGAGTTGGACAAGCCGCTGCCTGACGGACACTACGTTCTTAAAGTCGATGGCCTGCAGATCTCCGTTCGACTGTTGGATGGCAGTTGGGAGATACCGAAGTTATAAAAGGATTCCTGTAGGTTGTGGCTCGCTATGGATCACGCTCTTTGCTCGCTGACGATAATGCGGAAAAGACACACACTCAGCTAGCCTTTACTCGATAGCTCTGCACTGTTTCACCGGTTTGGGTATCAAATGTAATGGGAAGAGCGCCGTTTGTCGCCACATTAAGGGATAAAGGGGAATTTCTGCAGTTCGATGAATCCGCCGAATCAGCAGCCATTCAAGCTCAAGATTTCCAATTTTTTATTCCTCGTAACTCGAAAAAAAGGTGCCTCTCGCTCAAACGATTCGTATAGAGACAACTTACTCAATTCCGTCCAAGCTCTTAACATTCCTTCGACGGCATACTTATCCGTCGCCCGATCGGCTCGCCCGTTGCGCTTCTCGCCTTGGCGTCCGCGTGGGGCTGGCGACTATTCGGACTATCGCGATAATTGGATTGTGTCGTGGCTTGTGTCGTAACCCTGCCATCCCTGCCCGTATCGGACCGCTACTCTCCGTGTCACTCCAACACACAAGAAAGGCAGCGAACGTGCGCTGAACCCGCATGAACACTGCCTCTTTGTGTCACTTGGTATTCTTCGGTTTCACTCTGTCTGAATTCACTCCCTGAATTCGCAACGAGGAGGCCAGCGGTTCGATCCCGCTCAGCTCCACCAATCCTCCCAAATTATCGGCTTGACGGTCCTGCGCTGCGCTCAGGATTTCGCCTGCGGGCTCTCACGCCCGCAACACGGCTCAAGTTCGATCCCGCTCAGCTCCACCAAATCCTTCAAATGAATGCAAGTGAGCCGATTCGGAAAGATTTACTGCTGAACCCAGTCCAGGGCATAGATATCCTGTGTGCCTCTATCGCGCAGCAGCAGGGGCGATCCATCCGGAGCCACCGATACAGCACCGCCGCCTAGCCCGGTCAGCACAAAATCCTTCAGGTCCACCAGCCGATCGACTTTTCCGTCCGGGATTCTAATCCGCTCTACGGAACCTTTATCGGAGAGATCTTTCAACAGCAAGTACTGCCCATCGCGCGACCAGTTGATCCAGCTCAGCGTCCCACTGGCGATCTGCTTCCAGGTCTTCGTTTGAAAATCAAACAGCATCAGCTTGCTTGAGTCGCTGGTCATTGCAGCTATGTAACGTCCATCCGGTGACCACCGAGGCGAAAACATTCCTTGCGAACCAGGCAGCGGCGAAGTCTTTCCTGTCTGCACGTCGAGAATCTTGATTGCCGGAAAGCTGCTTCGCACGATTGCATCATTTGCATCCCCCGCGTATGCAATCTGCTTACCATCTGCCGACCAGGTTGCGTCCTGCTCATTCTGGTTGTCATCAGGAAGCAATTCGCGCGGAGTGCCGCCGGCCGCCGGAATTTCATACATCTTTCCCGGCTTGTCCGGACCACCCGGAAAATCGAAGAAGAGGATCGTTTGTCCATCAGGAGACCAGCGCGGCAATACCGGCTTCACGGGGGCGAAAGTCAACTGCACGCGATTCGTTCCGTCCGTATTGCTTCTCCAAAGGTCGCCCTGCGGATAAGAAACATAGACGACCTGCTTTCCATCGCGCGATGCGTCGACCCAGTCGGCTGAAATCCCACCAAGGAAAAGCGAGGGTTTGCCGGTCTTCACGTCGAACGATGTCAGTTCGCCTCGAAATGTCATTCCCACGACAAATAGCTTTTTCCCGTCCTTGCTTGGCAGCGGTGACTGCAGTTCCATCGGGCTCGATGTCAACTGGATCGGCTTTGCCCTTCTCTGCAGAAATCGCCTTTCGCCCGCCAGCGCCCAAATCTGGCCCTCTGACTGGAAGACGAAATACTTTCCATCTTCTGTCCATCTACCGCAACACTCGTTTTTGTTTGGCCATTCCGGAATCAGTGCAGCTGGCTCCGGTCCCTTGGCCGATACTTCCCAGATCGATCGCTCCCCAACCACCACGCTCGTTCCACTTTGCGATATCTCTTCTGTTTCAACCTGCACCCGCGAACCATCCGGCGAGATTGCCAGCCCGGATACGAGGTTCTTCATCGTCGCCAGCTTGCGTACTTCCGTCCCATCCCCTTTAGCCAGGTAAACTTCTACATTTTTTCCAAACGCCAGTAGTTTCCCGTCGGCCGACCACGCAGCAACATGCCCTTCTGCATCTCCCAGTCGCCGGGGCGATCCTCCCAGCACCGGTACGCTCCACAACGGTCCTGTCGCTGGATACCCGCTTCCTTCCACAACCAGCAACGACGAACCATCCGGTGATAGATCCACTGGAAACATGCCAGGTCCCGGCATAGCGACTCGTGTGGTTTCGCCTCCTGCAACCGGAACAGCAGCTGTGTCATCCGCGCCGGAATCGACGACTGTGAGAAACAGCCTGGATCCATCTGAACCGATCAGCGACTTCTGCAACCCATCATGCGTTAGCTGGACGTAGTTAACGACCTGCGGTTCCGGCAGGGGACGCAGCCATGTGTACGCAACCACAGCAAGCATCACCAGCATTGCTGCGCCGATCATGGCAAGAAATCCGCGCGACAAAGGCGCCCGCTTGTCTTGGATTTTGTAATTTGAGGTGTACACCGACTGCGCCGGACCCGCCGTTGCCTCCAGCGCAAAGCCCAGGTCCGATGCCGACTGAAACCGCTGCTCGGGGTTCTTCTCCAGACCGCGCTGTAGTACTCTCTCAAGTCCCGGAGGTGCATTGGGCATTAGCTGCGCAAGAGGCGTCGGCTCTTCATTCAGAATTGCGTTCATCGCATCGATGGACGTCGCTTTCTGAAAAGCCCGCTGTCCTGTCAGCATCTCGTAAAGCACGGCTGTGAAAGTGAAGATATCGGATCTGTGGTCTGCGGACAGTCCGCGCACTTGCTCCGGCGACATGTAGCCCATCGAGCCCATCAGCATGCCGGCCATCGTCTGCACTTCGTGCGACGATTGCGCAAGCTCCGACTCTTTCGGCTGCGTCAATCGAGCCAATCCGAAATCCAGAATCTTGGCTTGACCATCTTTGGTGAGAAAGAGATTCTCCGGCTTCAGATCGCGATGAACGATTCCCTTTTCATGCGCCGCTGCCAGTCCCTTTGCAATCTGTATCCCGTAGTCAACGACTTTCCGAACCGGCAAAGCTCCGCGCTTCAACCTCTCGCGCAGAGTCTCGCCTTCCAGCAATTCCGATACCAGGTAAGGAGTTCGCTGGTGCATGCCCATCTGGTAAACCGCCAGAATATTCGGGTGATTCAGCGCGGCCGCCGCTCGGGCTTCCTGTTCAAACCGACGCAGCCGGTCCGAATCGGCTGTCGACAACCCCGGCAGTACCTTGATCGCAACTTCGCGATTCAAGCGCATATCGCGCGCCCGGTACACCTCACCCATGCCTCCCGACCCAATGAGCGCAATGATTTCGTAGTGATCGATGGATTGGTGCGGATTGAGAGGCATCTGCGCGATTATATCGTTCCGCCCTATATTTCTGCGTCCTCAAGGGGCCAAAGGAACAGGCAAAAACCGCCTTGAATGTTTGGTTTTAGGTCATTGGCTGAAGGTTCTCGCCTTGCCGAGGAACGTCCTTCCGGGCATTCTTATCACTCTTTCGCGGCTGTATACTTGAGCCGTTCCGGGCGATGCTTCGCGCTCGTCCGCAGTGCTAATCGGGAATGCGACAAAACTCCCGATTTTCCAGCTTTCTTCGTAAATTTCACATGAGGTAATGGTTGCCGCAAATCCTATCTCAGCCGGAATCGCGAACCGCAAAACTCATGCCCCTTTGCGTCGATCTGGATGGCACTTTGGCCAAATCCGATACTCTCGTCGATTCCCTCCTGGTCCTGGCCCGCACGCAGCCTTTGCTGCTGCTGCATCTCCCCGGAGAGGTCATCCGCGGTAAGGCCGCATTCAAAGCATTTGTGGCACAAAATACTGCCCTTGACGTCGCGCACCTGCCATATAACCGCAAACTGCTGCAGTTTCTTCAGATTGAACATGCGCAGGGCCGCGAAATCTATCTCGCGACTGGCGCCGACGCTGGCCTCGCCCAACGCGTTGCCGATCACCTTGGAATCTTTCAGGAGGTTCTGGCGAGCGACGGAACTCGCAATCTGACCGGTAATAGGAAACTCGACAGCCTGCGCAATCGGTTCGGAAACAGCGACTTTGTCTACGTTGGCAACGACACCCCCGATTTGCCGGTGATGGCTGGCGCTGCCGAATCCATGGTCGCAAATCCGAGCCGCAAGTTGCGCACGAGAATGCGTGCACGGGGAATCACTCCTACGCGCGCTTTTGAAGAACGGAGCGACCCGTGGCGATCGCTCGTAAAGGCTCTTCGGCCCCATCAGTGGGCCAAGAATCTGCTCATTCTTCTTCCACCGCTCCTGGCTCATAGCCATTCCCTTCGCTTGCTGATGGCAGCGTTGCTGGCGTTCTTCTGCTTCTGCTGCACGGCTTCCGCAACTTATGTAGTCAATGACCTTCTCGACATTGAAAATGACCGGCAAAATTCAAAGAAGCGAATGCGTCCGTTTGCGTCGGGGGATCTGGCGCCTTCGCGCGGTCTCATTGCCTCTGTCCTGCTTCTCACAGCCGGTTTTACCGCAGCACAGTTCCTTCCCGCCGCGTTTTCCTTCTGTCTGCTTCTCTATCTGTGCTCGAGCTTTCTCTATTCGTTCTACCTGAAACGCATTGCCCTAGTAGACGTGTTGGTGCTGTCCGGCCTGTACACACTACGCCTGCTCGCGGGTGGGGCCGCAACCGGCACACCCATCTCTCATTGGTTAGCCGGCTTTGCGATCTTCCTTTTTCTCTCCCTCGCCATCGTCAAGCGCTTCGCAGAACTGGAGAATCTCCACTTGACTGGGACGCAACTGAAGAACGGTCGCGGATATCTAATGAGCGACATAGAACAGATGCGGGCATTCGGAACCGCCAGTGCCTTTGCCGCCGTTGTCGTCTTTGCAAATTACATCAGCAGTCGGGACGTGACGGTCCTCTATCGACACCCGCAACGCCTTTGGCTGATCGTGCCCTTCATGATTCTCTGGTTGTGCCGTGTCTGGCTGCTGGCATCCCGTGCAGAGCTCGACGAAGATCCAGTCGCTTTTGCCCTTACCGACGCAGCCAGCCTCGTGATGGGCGTGATTGTCGCCCTGATCGTACTGGCATCAATCTGAGCTTGCCCGCGCCCCAGCGTGAAATCGCATTAAGCAGAATAGACCGGGCCGCATCCTCGCAATACTGCAAAGCGGCAGATGCGAGCAGGAACCTGGATCGAACTAGCTGAAAAGATCTTTCATCTTGTCCAGAAGTCCCGGCGAAGTAGGCTTATTCTCTATCGACATAGAATTGCCCAGTTCGGTAATCAGATCTCGTTGTGCACGGCTCAGTTTCTTTGGAATTTGCACTACGACTTTCACAATCAGGTCACCGCGCCCTTTTTCGTTCAGATACGGCACACCCTTGCCGCGTATGCGCAGTTCCTTGCCGCTTTGCGTGCCCTCGGGAATCTTCAGCATGACCACCCCGTCGACCCCGGGAATCTCAACATCCGCTCCCAGCGCCGCCTGCGGAAAACTGATGGGAATGATGCAATGCAGATTCTGTCCGTCACGCTCGAAAAAGTCGTGCCTGCGAATCGAAAGCACCACATAGAGATCGCCGCTTTGCGCGCCTCCGCGGCCCACGTCGCCTTCGCCGGTATAGCGAATCCGCGTTCCCTCTTCTACACCCGGCGGCACCTTGACGGTTAGCTTGATCTCCTTTGTCAACCGCGTTTCCCCGCGGCACGTCAGGCAGGGATCGTTAATGATCGACCCGCGACCCGAACATGCACTGCAGGTCCGCGCCACTGAAAAGAATCCCTGCTGGTAGCGAATCTGTCCGCGGCCGTGGCATTGCGGGCAAACAGACGGACCGCGCCCTGAAACGCTCCCCGTTGCCTTGCACGTCTCGCAAGCTTCGAGCCGACGGATTCTGATTTCTTTCTCCGTCCCGAAGATCGCCTGTTCGAAATCGATCGCCAGGTCAAAACGCAGGTCATCCCCGCGATGTTGCCGTGCACCCCGCTGCTGGCCGCCGCCTGCGTTGAACATCTCGCCGAAAAGATCGCCGAATATATCTCCCAGGTCGACCGCGCCCGAGAAGCCGCCAAATCCCCCCGGCCCTCCGCCGCTCACCCCCGCGTGACCGTAGCGATCATAGGCCGCGCGCTTGTCCCCATCGCTCAGTACCTGATAGGCTTCGCTCGCTTCTTTGAACTTCTCTTCCGCAGCGTGATTTCCCGGATTGCGATCCGGATGAAATTGGAGCGCGAGTTTGCGATATGCGCTCTTCAGTTCCTGGTCGCTGGCGTCTCGCGATACTCCCAGCACCTCGTAATAATCTGCTTTACTCACTCTGGTATTCAAACCCTTTGCAACCTTTTCTCGGTATAGGCACGGGTCCCTCCCCGCGCATCGCCTGTTTGCCGCGCCAGTTTACAAACCGTGGGAATGCGGCAGATTGAGCGCCATTCGCGTTCATTCGCTCGTCTGTTTTGGGTTGGAAACTACGCGCACCAGCGCCGGCCGGAGCAACTTCTCGCGCAGACGGTATCCACGGCGAACTTCCTCCGCCACATGTTGATCCGGCATATCTTCGCGCTCCACTGAGCCCATCGCTTCGTGATGTCGCGGATCGAACTCCTCGCCCACCGTTGCCACCGGTTGCACCTGCAGTCCGCGCAAAATCTCTTCCATCTGCTTCACTATCAAATCCACGCCCTTGCGCAACTGGTCCAGCGAACCGGTCGACTTCAGCGCCAGTTCGAAGTTGTCCAGCACCGGAAGAAACTGTTCCACGACAGAACCAACGGCGAAGTCCTTGAAGTCGGTTTTCTCTTTCTCCGCCCGCTTTCGTGCGTTCTCAAACTCCGCCTGCAGCCGCGCCAGACGGTCTTTCAGCTGGTCGCGTTCCTGCTTCAGTACGTCGTTTTCCGCCTGAAGCTGATCGAAGTCCGCCGGGAGTTCCGATGGCCTCCCGGCCTGCACCTCAGCCGCCGTCGTCTCATCCCCATCCCCCGCGGCTTTCTCAGGCGCGATCGTTTCCCCGTTTTCCATTGCCGACAACTCTGCTTCTTTTTCTGGCATGTCTCTTCGTATTCCCCAAATATTTCTCTTCTTGTTCAATGATAAATTCCTCGATACCTGCGGGCCGTTCTTCAGCTGTTACCTGCGGCGCAAAACCCTGTTGCGTGCGGAACCGCCTCCGCGCAACATCCCAGTCATCTTTAGTCCTATCACTGAGTTGGAATCTCCAGTATGCGCTCCGAAAGCCTTGCTACATAACGCACTGCCTGGATCATCTCCTGGTATTGGATGCGGGTGGGTGCTATCACTGCCACCGTTCCCAAACTGGTACCACCTAGCCGCGCTGGCGATCCAATCAACACCAGGTCCTGCATCGCGGGGGAAGCCTCATCCAGTCCTACCACAACACGCACTTCCTGCTGGCTGCCATTCACATAGGCCGTCAGCAAATCCACCAACCGTTGCTTGGCTTCCAACGCCAGCAGCATCTGCCGCAGACGCTCCCGGTCCACCTCTGCCGCGATCAGGTTCGCCCTGCCCTCCACGTAGAGCACCGAGGTGGCATCCCCGATCGACAGTGCACCTTTCCGGCAGAGTTCCTCCACCGAGGCAAGCAGCTGATCGTAGGCAGCTCGCTCCTCATCCATCCGGCGCGAGATTTCAGTCCGTATCCGGTCGATTTGCCAGCCGTGAAACGTCTCGTTCAGATACCGCGCTGCCGTCTCCAGTTCTAGATGCGTCAACTCACGCTCCAGAACCAAAACTCTGTCCAGCACCGCGCCGGCACGAGTCACCACCACCGCCAAAACGCGTCCTGCCGACAATCTCGAGAAGTGAATGTGCTCTAAAACCTGCTCCGCCGTACTGCTCGCGAGGGCGACGCCAAGACCGCTCGAAATCAGCGCCAGAACGTGCGAAGTGCGTTCCAGGTATTCGTTCGAACTCGTAACTCCCGAAAAGCTCTCCTCAATCTGCCCGCGGCGCTCTTCGCTCAGCGGGATCGCCGTCTGCGGCAAAGTCGAAAAGGATGCTCGCCCCACGGCAATCCGCCCCATTGGCCCATCCGCGCGCGTAATCTGCTCCACATAGTAGCGAAAGGCCGCCGCTGTCGGCACGCGCCCGGCCGAGGTGTGAGGTTGCTCCAGCAGCCCGGCGTCCCCCAGCGACACCATCACGTTGCGAATGGTCGCCGAACTCAGTCCCTCTTTGTGAGCAAAATGATCCGCAACAGCCTGCGAGGCGACGGGCTCCCCGGTAGCGATATAGAGCTCGATAATCGCCGTAAGAACCAATCGCTCCCGCGGACTCACGCGCGTCTCAGGCATCTGACTGGCTACCTCGTCTATTCGGGGCGACTCCTGCATGGCATACAGGTCGATGCTGCCTGCCCAACTAGGATAATCCTCCCCAAATGAGATGCTTAGAGCTTGAATTGGGTAGGATTCTCCTTTCTAAGTGTAGAAATCGCACAGCATCACTGTCAAGTTGGTGAAGCTTAATCGCAGTGGTTGAAGACCGTTAGGGCAACCGAATCAACTCCGTAGCTCTCTCAACTTGCAGGTTAAAGTTTTGTTAAAAGTTGAAATGGAGCCGGTCATGGCGAAAAAAGCTGCCGCAAGCATGGCGAACCCAGTCCTCCTTAAACCGGTCGACGGAAGCGATGGAATTATCCAGGTCATCATCGAGACCCCCAAAGGAAGTCGTAACAAGTTCGCCTTCGATGTGAAACAGAACATATTTACGGTTAAGAAAGTTCTTCCCGCCGGCATGAGCTTCCCATACGATTTCGGATTCCTCCCAAGGACTCTCGCTCCGGACGGCGACCCTATCGACGTTCTGCTCCTCATGGATGAACCAGCGTTCCCCGGTATCGCTGTCCGCGCTCGCCTCATCGGCATCATCGAAGGCGAGCAGACTGACGGGAAAAAGAAGATTCGCAATGATCGCCTGCTTGCCGTCGCCGAGATGAACCACGAATACGCCTACATCAAGCGGCTTTCGGACTTGCCCAAAAAATTCCTTCGCGAGCTAGAAGAATTCTTCGTCAACTATCACCGTCTCGAAGGCAAGGAATACACCCTCCTCGGTTGTAAAAAAGTACCCGCCGCCATGCGCATAATCCAGAAGGCGCGGCGAGCCGCGTGAGGGCTAGTCTCCGTGCATGCTGAGATTGGAGAGCTTCTCGCCCGCTTCCTGATCGGCGGCGTCATCGTCAGCTTCTTCGCGGTGCTGGCGGAAATGTTCCGCCCCAAGAGTTTCGCTGGCCTCTTCGGCGCAGCTCCCTCCATCGCGCTCGCCACTCTGGGCATAACCATCGCCCAATACGGCAAAGCCTATGCAGCCATCGAATCCCGCTCCATGATTTGCGGCGCGATTGCGTTCCTACTGTATGCGGCATGCGTGAGCTGGATGCTGATTCACTTGAAACCGCGCGCTCTCGCGGCAACCGTCTTTCTCATGCCAGTGTGGTTTGGCGCTTCGTTCGCACTCTGGCTGGTGGTGAGATAGCCGCCATGATCGTGAACGCCAAGCTCTCCGCGATCAGAGGCATCAAGCCCCACGAATGGATAATCCGCTTCGTATTCGGCGGAGCGGTATGCGTGATCGCCGGTTTGATCGCGCAGCGATTCGGCCCGGTCATCGGCGGCTTCTTTCTTGCCTTCCCTGCCATCTTCCCTGCCAGTGCAAGCCTCGTCGAGGCGCACGAAGAACAACACAAAGCCCGCGCCGGTTTCAACGGAACCAACCGTGGCCGAATCGTCGCTGCCATAGATGCCCTCGGCACGGCTATGGGCTGTATCGGCCTCGCCGGGTTTGCATTTGTCGTTTGGATCTGGCTGCCGCGCACAGGTTCGGCTCAGACTTTTATCCTCGCTACATTCGTCTGGCTCACTCTGTCTGTCGGAGTCTGGCTTCTACGTAAAAAGCGTGTATTCCGCCGATTAGGTCACGCCTTCCGATAACCATAGCGATCAAGATTGCCTACCCGGTCATTTCACTCAGGCAGAATTCGCATCTCCGAGCGGAACACATGATACCCGCTGAAGACCACATCGTTCAGCCGTGCAGCCTCCCGCTTCCACGACGTCACAACATCCAACGACACCGGAACATCAAGCGCGCCCACCGAGTACGAAACGCTGCGGAGCGGACAGGTATACGGCTTGTCACCAATCGCAACCGATCCGTACTCTACCATGATGTCAGAACGCTCGATAGAAGAACCCAAATCAGGATCGGCCTCCAACACGAGCCGCAGAATCGTTCCTGAACCCGGGTCAATTCCAATCTCCCCGTGATAAGCGGTTGGGCCCATCGCCATCGCGCCAAACATTCCGCTTCCTGATATCTCGTAGTGAGACTCCGTTTGCGGCACTCGGAATCGAAAAACCGCCATTGGACCCCTCGGTCCCTCTTCCCATCGACTCCATTGCGTCGTCGCACTGTGCGCCGCATCCAGAATCACCGAACTTAGAATCGGCCCAAAGGTCCCTCGTGTGACCAGCCCATGCTCCGCCGCACCGTGCTCATGTACGACTTCTTGGCCTCCCCGGTAATACACCGTTGCGTCGAACTCTCCGGCGGGGCGCAGCGCGCCTTGTTGCATACCGCTTTCATCCGTGCCTTTCCACACTTTCTCGAACGAACTTGTGAAGCGCCGAGCATAGAAATCCGGTAGCTTCGGAATGATCGTCTTCAGGTAGCCCACCACCACCGACATCATCTGCCTTTGTTCTTTCACATCCGGCACAGTCTTGTTGGGTATCTCCGCTTCCGGAGGCGCCAGAAACACCGAAGCATCGCCAACCGCCATCAGAGCTGCCTTTGCCTTCGCTCCCGGCAACTCTGCGCTGAGCACGGCCATCTTCGGACTACTCAAGCGCTCCGACAATTTCAAATGCTCGATCTCCCTTGCTGCATCCGCATCGTGTTTATCTTTCGCCAGTCCGGCGATGTCCCCAAGTTGCGCCACGGTCACCAGCAGCAAATCACCTCCCTCTTCAAAAGCAGGCCGATGCAAGATGACCTTCTTTTCCTTCTTCGGTTCAGGCCGGAAATATTCGGGTTCGTCGTAATATCCGGTGATTGTGTGCACCTTCAACCCTGGCCTATCCAAAACAATTCTCAATTCGTGAAACTCATCAGCCTTCCGTACTCGAGGCGGATCGAACGATAGCGAATAAAATGTGCTCGCCTCGTCAACAAAGCTGTTCAATATATCGGTCACGGCGCTATCGCGATTGATCCCGGACAATTCCCCGTGACCTCCGCTTTTCAGAGCCAGCACGTCGAGCGAAAGATCGCGCGGATCCGTCTCTGAAACTTTTCGCACTGGCTTCAGAAACTCGCGCATGTAGAAATCGGCGCCGGAGTTTCCTCCATAAAGCGCGATCCGGCCCTCTTGCATCGCCTTCGCGAGTTGTGCGAGGAGTTGGTAATCTGCTCGTTGGTCGCGCGCATCGACCTTCGTAAACGCCTGCCCGATCGGTGCCGGCGTTGGCCATCCTGGGCCCAGCCAGATCAGCATCTTCCTGCCCGGCTCGTTCGCCTCCTGGTTCACCAGCGTGGACAAAGCCTTCAGGCTGACGGAGAAATATTCCAATCCTCCCGGCTTGGTGGCCGCTCCCATGTCATCCACCATGGCCGCCAGCGCATTCCCGTCCGTGGATGGCTTCGACAGAACCTGCACGCCCGATACCGCAAAGCGAACAATCGTGGTCGGCTGCGCGAGGTGCCCCTGATTCTGGCGCAAGAACCTCGTCAGTCCCTGGCGTATGTAGCCTAGTTCCACAAAGCCGTTGTTCACGCAATCGACAACGAGGACCATCTGCACAGGCGGATCAGCCTTGGTCTTCCCTCCGTCGAAAGCTGCGAACGAAACAATCTTCTGCGGCTTGCCTTCATCAAGGATGCTGAAGTCTTGCGCCTGCAGCCCGGTCACCGGCTTCCCCGACGCATCCTTCACCACCACATCCAGGTGAATGCGGCCATCGGTGTTGGTCGCGAGCCCTTGCTGACCCGGATCCGCGGCCGCTGAGTTCTGCACCCCTATCAGCGCTGACGAAGCCGACTGCTGGGCCGTTCCCCACCCTGCGAGAGACAGCAGCGAGATAATTGCCGCCATTGCCCGCAACCCCGAGCTCCGCATCAATTCGTCCTTTTCGTACTCGGCCTAATTTGCTCTCAACTGGTCAGTCTCAATGCCCCGCCGGCTCATTGTAGTATCCCGAAGTTGTCCGCGCCGTGACGCCGGGCCTGTCCACCATCACCTTCAAATCGTGGTACCCGTCCGGCTTGTCCGCAACCGGTGGATCAAACGAAATGCGATAGAAGTTATTCGCATCTGCAACACAGCGGTTTATCTGTTCCGCGAGATTGTTATCCGGCCCCAGAATCCTCCCACCCGTCTGCGCCGCCAGTACCTTCAGGGCCAAGTCTCCCGGATCTGATTCCCGTGGCGACTTCACACCCTTTAAATAATCCTGGTAACGAATCGAAGTGGTCGTGTTCGCACCCTCAGTCGGAGCAACGCTGTACACAACCATTCGCGCCTCTCGCAGCCTGGTTGAGAGCTCAACAATGCCCTCGAAGTTTCGCAGCTGATCTTTGTCGGAATAGTATCCAAGCTCTCCCCGATTCAACATCGGCCAACCCGGCCCTACCCAGATCAACAACTTCCTCCCGGGCTTGCGCGCTTCATTTTCCGCTATCGCCGCCATCTGCCTTGCGCATAACTGGAAGCGCTCCAGCAACCCTTCGCCACCCATCGCCGAATCGACAGTTCTGACACTGCCCTTGATCTGGCTTACAACGCTCACCAGTGCATTCCCGTCGACCGATGGCCGCGGCTGCACCCGCATGCCGGCGTCGCTGAGCAGCAGCAGAGTCACTGGTTGCTTAAGATGTCCGTCGTCCTCCTTGAGAAACCGCTCAATCTCCTGCCGCGTGAAAGCTACCTGTTGAAAAGGCAGATTCACTAAGTCGATCACGAGGATCACCTCGACCGGCGGATCAGGCTTGGCCTCTGCATCGTTGAATGCGCGAAACGAGAGCACCTTGCGCGACTGGTTGTTGTCGAGGATCTTGAAGTCCCAGGGCTGCAGTCCCAGCACCGGCTTTCCCGCACTGTCATCGACCATCACATCCAGCTTGATCTTCCCTTCCGGGATCGACAGGGTCTTCGGCTTGGGAGGCGGTCGATGCGTCAGCACCGGATCTGCGCTGTCTTGCTGCACCGCGCTCGGGCTCGTCTGTGCAATCGCGCTCGTGCCGAATCCCGCAACAACAGCGAACAATCCCATGACGATCCCGCTTAAATACGGCTGTCTGACCGTTGCCAACGCTCTTTGGCTCGTCAACTTCCCTCCGAACGGCGTCAACCTCATTCCTCGCTCCACTCTAAATCTAAGACGGGTCGCTGCGAGTGGAAGGCTGCATGCAATCTCATTTGGGGATTTCGATATGCATCAGGGGCGATCGTTAATATTGATTTCGTACCCAGGAGCCGGCCCGATCGTTACCCTAGAACTCACCAAACAGCAACGCACCGATGCCATCGCTTCCACGCAGCGTTACTTCGAAGAGAACCTTGAGCCCCTCGGCGATATGCCCGCCGGCCTTCTGCTCAATTTCCTCCTCGAAGAAATCGGTCCAGTCATCTATAACCAGGCCATCGCCGACTCGCAGACTCACCTCACACAGCGAGTCGCCGATCTCAACGGCGAGCTCTACGCCGACGAATTCCAGTACTGGCCCCGCGCCGACGCCAAGCGCAAATCCCGCCGCTAACCTCCCGAGGTTTCCTCAAGATCGTGTCATCCTGAACGTAGCGCATTGGGGCCCCATGGACGCGGAGTGTCTATGGGGTAGGCGGAGTGAAGGATCTGCTTCTCCGCACTTCCGGAACTCATGCCGATGACTTTGGGCACCACCGAGCGGGACTCAACGCCTGAAAGAACCTGTGCCGTATCGGGCATCCTATAGCGCGCCCTTGATCACCTTCCGGTAGTTATCCAATACTTCTTTGCCCTCTTTCGTCAGCCGGCAGATGGTCAGTGGATACTTGCCTCGAAAGCTCTTTTCAATCTCCACATAGCCAGCGTCCTCCAGCTTCGATAAATGCACCGACAGGTTACCCTTGGTCAGTCCCGTAGTCTGATGCAGATACTGGAAATCTGCCTCCGCCACCGCAGCCAGTAGCGCCACAACCATCAACCGCGCGGGTTCATGGATCACCCGATCGATCTGTGCTAAACGCTGAATCTTTGCGCTGCTCATCTCACCCACTCGCCTCATCCTGTTTACGGATGAAGAGGAAGAACACGACGCATCCGGAAACGAGAGGGAGAAGGCCCGCAAAGCCGTAGAGGATTGTTAGACCCACATTCAGGGAGGCTCCGCTGAAAGCAAGCACGATGCTCAACGCCACCATGATCACGCCGCCAATTACATAATGAAGCAAGCGGACGCGGAAAACCATGATCGCTCCACCGAAGATACCCATTCCCAGAATCACCCAGCTGATTGGCGGAAATAAGCTCCAGTGGGTCGCAACGCCTCCTCGATGGCTCGCGATCACGGCCTTGAACGTCAGGAACGCCACCAGAGCTGCGATGACAAACGAACAGCCCAATATGACGGCGAGCCTCACCCCAAGCAGCTTGCGATTGACTGGTTTCAGTTTCACGTAACCCACCTTTTCGATCAAATAGCGCTTGCGCACCCTCCTGATCACCCACTGTGATCCCAAACCTATCGGAAACAGCAGGAGCCCACCCCAATTAAATGCCTTATAGGTGAAAAACTTGAATACCTCCGGCGTGAGCATCAGACCCGCTAACGACAGAATCATTATTCCGATCGCGATCTCCTGTAATCCATCGCGATACTCCGCCTTGGTCATCAGGCGGTTGGCAATTGCATCTGGACTTTCATTTGGAATCTTGTGCGAAACGACGTTCATCACCGATTCTCCTTGCAGACTAGTTTGTGATATAGACTAGTCCGCAATAATGATGATCTTCACTGATCGACCTGTCAAGCGAACCCGGATTCGATCCAAATGCAGGCAGAACGTCCAACTCTCTGTGTCGGCGTTAGGATCGCGGCGAGGAACTGCTAAATTCTAAGAAAGACCGTGATATTCCCAATTCCCTGCGCCGGCGTGCGCACCCATAGAAAGTACGCATGAATCAAGGCATTGAAGACGTTCGCATCCAGTGGACCAAGGTCGTCCTTCCCCCGGTCTTCCTCGAAGAGGAACGTCCCATCAGCGAAGACGCCACGGCCACCATCTTCAACGCGCGCCTCGACATCTCCCGCATCCTCGCGCATCGCGACCCACGCCTGCTCGTACTCGTCGGTCCGTGCTCCATCCACGACACCAGGGCCGCCGTTGAATACGCTGCCCTGCTCAAATCCGCCATAGCCGAATTCTCCGCTGACCTTCAAATCGTTATGCGCGTCTACTTTGAGAAGCCCCGCACCACCGTCGGTTGGAAGGGCCTCATCAACGATCCGCATCTCGACGGCTCCTACAAGATCAACGACGGCCTGCGTCTCTCGCGCCACCTTCTCCTCGACCTCGCCGAAATGGGCGTCCCCTCCGGCACCGAGTTCCTCGACATGATTTCGCCGCAGTACATCGCCGGCCTCGTCAGCTGGGGAGCCATTGGCGCGCGCACCACCGAGAGCCAGGTCCACCGTCAACTCGTCTCCGGCGTCTCCTGTCCGGTCGGATTCAAAAACGCCACCTCCGGCGACATCCAGGTCGCAATTGACGCCATCCTCTCCGCGTCGAATTCCCACACCTTCCTCGGCCACACCAAGTACGGCCAGTCCGCCATCTTCGTCACCACCGGCAACCGCGAAACCCATATCATCCTCCGCGGCGGCCGCAAGATGGTCAATTACACCGCTGCATGCGTTGCCGACACTGCCGTCCAAATGGAGAAAGCGGGGACCGCGCCGCGCATCATGATCGACTGCAGCCACGCCAATAGCAACAAGGACCATCTTCGCCAAGCCATTGTTTGCCACGATGTCGCTGAGCAGGTTGCCGGTGGCAACCGGAATATCATCGGCGTCATGCTTGAGAGCAACCTCGTCGCCGGCGCTCAAAAGCTGGTCCCCGGCCAGCCCCTTGTCTACGGCCAGAGCATCACCGACGCCTGCATTGACTGGAACCAGACCTACCCGCTGCTCAAAGAACTCGCCGCGGTCGCCCGCACCCGTCGCCTTTTCGTCTAGTTCGCGTTTGTGACGTTTGCCATTTTGAATTACTTTCAGGCCACCCTTTTTCACATCCGGACATCTTATGTTTCATACCGGACATAGCAGGTTCCGCGCCGCCCTCCAAACCTGCCCTGCCGAAGCTTCAGAAACCTGGCCTGCGGAGGCGCTTCCCTCCACGTAGTTGGTGCTTGATTTGGCATCCTCCCCAGAGTTAATAAGGGATGATTCATGATTAGGCTAGCCACCGAAGACCAGCCTGTCCTCCAGCAGGAACTCCAGGACATCCTCCGTAGAAACCAGGAGCTCGTCGTGGCCGGTCAGTTTGCGGCCATGGTGATGCACGAGATTAACGGCCCGCTTGAAGCCGTCCACAATCTCAACTATCTCATTCAGCAAGAAGCAGATAACGCCTCCCAGGTCCGCTTCTACAGCAACATGCTTGACGAGCAGATGGTAACGCTTACAAAGCTATCCCGGCAGACCCTCAGTCTCTACCGGTCGCCCGAAACCCGCGAGTCTGTCGCCATTGCCTCCCTGGCGGAAGCAGCTTTGCGGGTACATCAGCGAAAGATATCAACCAAGCGAATCATCCTCCGCAAACGGCTCAAACCTGACGTTACTGCTGAAATCCACGCTGGGGATATGCTCCAGGTGTTTTCCAACCTGATCGCCAACGCCGTTGACGCTCTACCTGAAAACGGAACTTTGAGCGTTCGGGTGGGGCGTTGCGCAGACGAAGCGCACGTCACCTTTGCCGATAACGGACCCGGGATTCCAGCCCCGATTCTGTCCCGGATCTTCGAGCCGTTCTTCACCACAAAAAAGGAACGCGGCACCGGTCTGGGCCTGGCTATCTCCAAATCCATCATTGAGAAGCACCACGGCCGCATCAGGAGCCGCTCCACCACGCGCCCCTTTCGTAACGGCACAACTTTTCGCATCTCCATTCCTCTCTCAGCGAAGGCCGGCTAGATCCTTAAAATCGGTAATTATGTGCGATAGTGAACATTAAAGCCTTGGGTAGGGAGCCTATAGTCATTCGAGGTTAGCGGAGCGCAACTCCTTCTCGTCGGCCCGGCGGAATCCCTTGCGACTGTCGCAAAGGATGCGCAATGGCCCCCGAACGATCAAATCTGATCATCAATGCCCTTCCGGCTGAGCTGAAAGCGTCTTTGCTCGCCCGCCTGCAACCTGTCGACCTGCCCGTCGGAACTGTACTTTCCAACCCAGGCCAGCCGCCCCCGTTTGCACACTTTATGACCTCCGGCATCGCTTCCGTCGTCACCTTCATGTCCGACGGCCTCGGAGCCGAAGTCGGTGTGATTGGCCGGGAAGGCCTTGTGGAAGCAATCAACCTCCTCGGACCCGGCGCCGCCCCGACGACGGCCTTTATCCAGAGTGAAGGGAGCGCTCTGCGCATGCCCTTTGCTGAGTTGCAGCGGCTCTTCCTCCTGCATGCCTCGCTCACCCATCGCATCTTAGAGTGTGTGCAGAGCCAGGGCTTCATGCTCAGCCAGCTCGCAGCCTGCCACGGGCTCCACGAGATCGAAGAACGTCTCGCTCGCTGGTTGTTGATGGTTCGAGACCGCCTCGAGTCGGATCACTTTGAGTTAACTCAGGAGTTCCTCGCCGAGATGTTGGGAGCCCGTCGCACCAGCGTCACCCTTGCCGCGGGAACCCTGCAGCGCAGCGGCCTGATCCGATACAGCCGCGGCCGCATCCACGTCATCGATGGCGAAGGTCTTGAAAGTGCCGCCTGCGAATGCTATCCCATCGTCCGCGATCTCGTTATGCGCCTCTATTCCTCAAAATAACAAAGCGCAACGGTTAAGTTGCGCTTTCTATCATGCTCGCTTTGCTTTCCACTAACGATCAGGCGTTTCCTATCACAATCGTGTGCGGACTCATCGGAATCGGGTGCGCCTTCACCCCTTTGAACCCCGCTTCGTCGTACATCGAGCGGAGTTCGCTGTAGGGATACGCATCGCCTGACGCCGTCGTGGTCAGCATTGTCATCGCAAAACCTGCGGCCATTGGCGGCGACACCCTGTCCTCGTTCGGCACGAATTCGAGCGTAGCCGCTTTGCCGCCCGGCTTCAGAGAGGAATGCACTTTCTTCAAGAGTCCCACGCACGTCGCCTTGTCGAAATGATGCAGAAAGTTCGTCAGCAGCACTGCATCGTACGGCCCGCCAAAGTCCACTTCGAACGCGCTTCCCGGCAGCATCTTGTAGCGGTCGTGAACGCCGGCCTTTTCCGCGTTCTTCAGCGCCACGCGCAGCACCGGAGCCCAATCCAGCCCCGTCACCTGCGCATGCTTGTTCTGTTTCGCAATCTCGATTCCGAAAAGTCCGTGCCCGGCTGCGATATCCAGCACGTGCATCGGCCCCTCGTGCCCTTCCAGCACCACGGCGCCGAGTGGTCCCGCCATTGGACCCATCATCGGAGCCATGTTCTCCGCAAACTCCACCCACAACAGGTTCTCCGGCTCCACGCTACCCTCGCCCGGAAGGTGCGTTCGCCCCGCGCGCACTACATCTGCGAGTCCGGTGAGTCCTTGAATCAGTTCCGGCCGGCTCATAAAGTGCGCTACCGAAGCCATGCAAGCAGGCGATACGGGATCAAGAAATGCAGCGCTGTTCGGTGTGTGCTTGTAGCAGTTCCCTTCCTTTATCAGCAAACCGTTAATCACCAGAAAATCACAAAGAATCCGAATGCCGCGCTCCGAGGCCTTCGCGTGACCTGCAATCGAGGCAACGTCTCCCGGCCCCTCGCCCACCGCTCTGAAAATGTCCAGATCGATAGCAGCTTTCAATGCCGCCGTCCGCTGTACTGCCTGAACCATGTCAAAAACAATGCCTGGATTCAGCGGCGCTTCCGCATGATTCCCATTCTGCATAACCGACCTCCGATGATTTTACCTGGCTCGTGGAAAGTCGATTGAGGGGGAAAAACGACCTTGCCATCCCGTGCAGGCTCGCCGAGTGTATCACCCGCAATCTCTATCCAGAAAGATTTTGCGCTCTACCGAACCTGCGGCAACAAACACCGCCCAGGAGCCTGACGGGACTCAAATGGACCGCCGTTCCCAGGAGCGACCAACCGGACCGCCAGCATCAACCGAAGCTGCATCAACCACTGCTTTACCCCGCAGCGCTTCCGATTCTCCTTGTTCGCGCCTTCGCCGATTGCTATGCTTACCGCCTCCGGAGGTCACGCATGTCTGAATTGAACAAGAAATTGGTGCGGCGCTGGTTTGAAGAAGTCTGGAACCAGCAGAGCGAAGAGGCAATCGATGAGATGTATGCACCGGGAGGCAAAGCGTACGGATTCCCCGAGCCGGACTCTGTTCTGGTCGGACCCGAGAGCTTCAAAACCGTCCACCGCGTGTTCCTGGGTGCTTTTCCCGACCTTCGCTTCACGCTGCGGGAGATTGTTGCCGAAGGTGACAAGGTTGCTGTCGCCTGGACTGCAACCATGACCCACCTTGGCGAGCACCTCGGGTTCGCGCCCACCATGAAGAAAGAGACCCTCGATGGCTCGTCCTTCCTGACCGTAAGTGGCCGCCAGATTCAGGACGGAAGGAACTACATGGAGTTGCAGGCGCTGATTTTGCGCCTCAAAGAAAACTCCCCGGCCATTATGGCGGAAGAAGAAGCATCTTTCGCATAGATCGGATCCTTGCCCGCAACCTTGCAATGGCGGCCTTGGCACTGCCCGTGTGCTCTTCGGCCATTCCTGGAAGTATCGCCTTTCTCACCCGTTATTCGCATAACGCGTCGTCTCCGTTTGCCACATCGGGCCACCGGCACTCCTGATCAAGGGTAAGTCTCTCCATCGCTAACCCGTTATCATGTTCCCAGTGCGAGGCGAAGCCCAGATATGTCCGATCCCACTATCTTCGTATCGGCCGGCGAAGCCAGCGGCGAGCACTACGGCGCGATGCTGATCGAAGAGTTGCGCGGCCAGCTTGCTGCGCACGGGCGGCAAGCCAGTTTCCTCGGCATGGGTGGGTCGCGCATGGTGGAAGCTGGCCTCCAGCGCGTCGTTAGTTCTGAAGATATGGCCGTCATGGGCATTACCGAGGTCGTGCGGCACCTGCCCCGCATCTACCGCGAGTACCTGAAACTCAAAGGCGCTGCCCAGGCCCATAAGCCCGATATCGCCATCCTCATCGATTTTCCCGACATCCATTTCCGCCTCGCCCAGGAGTTTCACCGACTCGGTATTCCCGTGATCTTCTTCGTCAGCCCCCAGCTTTGGGCGTGGAAGAAGAAACGCATCAGGCTCGTGCAGAAGTATGTCGACAAGATGCTGGTGATCTTTCCCTTCGAGGAGTCTTTCTATCGCGAGCGCGGCGTAGCCGCCGAATTTGTTGGCCATCCCCTGACTGACCTGCCTCAGCCGGAAATGTCCCGCACGCAATTTGCCCGCGAAAGCGGATTGAATCCGGCACGCTCGTGGATTGGCCTGTTGCCCGGCAGCCGCGCCAAGGAGATCGGCGACAACATGCCCCAGATGCTCGCGGCAGCCCGCATTCTCACTCTGCGCGGTCCCCGAGCCGCCGGGGCCCGGAAGGAATTCGAATTCATCATCCCTTTGGCTCCGACCCTGAACCCCTCGCAACGCAAAATGCTCGCAGGACTTGTGAAACACCACGGCGACGGCCTTCCGGTAAAAATGGTGGAAGACGCTCGCGCCGCCCTCTTCCATGCGCGCGCCTCCGTCGTAGCCAGTGGGACGGCAACCGTCGAAGCAGCTCTTATCGGCAACCCCTTCATCGTGGTCTACCGAGTCTCGCCGCTGACCTATGAAATCGCTCGCCGGGTCGTGAAAGTCCCTTTCGTTGCCATGGCCAACTTGATCGCCGGAAAATTGGTGGTTCCAGAACTCATTCAAAATGCTTTCACCGCAGCCAATATCGTGCGCCAAATCGAGCCTCTGCTACCCGATGGCCCACTTCGCGAGTCCATGATTAAAGAGCTGGCCCATATTCGGGGCTTGCTGACACCCCGCCCTGCCGGCGCCGGGGATGAGATCGAAACAGCCATCAGCCGGGTGGCAAGCATCACTATCAAGCAGTTGGGCGCTGTGTCGCAGGTCTCGCAATCCGTGCCGTCCTGAACTGGCGGCAAAAATAATATCGACGTCTAATCGTGAACGGGAAGAACATGCCTCGAATGCTGGCGATGAAATTGAATTCCTTTATCCGCAGGTCCTACGCGACCCTCGGTGCCCGGCCGCTGACAGCTTTCGCGCCCGTGGCTGCAATCCTGATTCTTTGCGGCAGTCTTTTGGCGCCGCTGCCTCTCGCCGGGCAACGTCCGGAACGCGCCATGCTCGATATCAGCGGTTACGTGATCGATGCTGAAATCGACACCACTGCTCATCATCTCGCCGCCAAGGCGACCGTAACCTTCACCGCTCCGGAAAACTCCGAAATGGTCAGCTTCGGTTTCCATCCTGCCTTGAAGGTCACCAAAATCACCGATGCTTCCGGCAAAGTGCTGACTGGTGAGCGCTCGGCCGACGGCACTATCCGGGTCACGACCGCCGCCCCCTTTGTTGCCGGCCAGCCCACTCGTTGGACCTTCGACTACGACGGCACCATTACCGGTACTGAAGACGGCCCCATCGAAGGGCTGAAACTTGCTGCCATCCAGGAACCCATAACCTACTTGCTCTACGCCGCGCGATGGTTCCCGACCACTGGCTTCATGACCGATCGCTTCACAGCCGAAATCCACATCCGCGTCCCTCAGGGCATGAAGGTCTTCTCCAGCGGAGCCCAGGGCGCATCCCACCCCGTCAAGCTCTCCAACGGCAAGCCCGGCGACCAATTCGATTTCAACTGGACAAAGCCTGGTTTTCCCGGAACCATCATCGCTGGCCGCTTCGTTGGCCCTGTCACCGGCGGCGCTGGCAACATAAAGGTCTATCTCACCGTCGCCCATCAGGCCGCTGCCAGCCAGCTCGCACAAACGGCTGCCCGGGAATTCGACTTCTTCACCGACAGCTTCGGCGAACCGGAATCGAGCCACCTCAACGTTGTCGAATTGCCCGACGATACCCTGCCCGCGGTCTGGGCACCGGAACTCGCCGGCATGATGGGCTCTCGAGTCGGCGATAAGTCCGGTGTCCGCCTGCTCGCCAACACCCTGGCTCACCAGTGGTGGGGTTCGGAAGTCAGCCCCAAGACCCTGAGCGATGCATGGATCACCAACGGCATGTCCCGCTACGGCGAGCTGATGTTCGTGGAGGAGGAGAACGGCAAAAGCGCATTGAAGGCCGCGCTTCAGGACGTATCCGCCGGGGCTCTCGCTTACGACACCATTCCGCTTTCCAGTTCCGCTCGTCTCAACCCCTTCTCACCTGAATTCCAATCCATGACACTCGAGAAGGGTGCCATGATCTTCCACATGCTGCGCTGGGAGATCGGCGACAAAGCGTTTCTCGCCACATTGAAAGGCACGCTCAGCGAGTTTACTGACAAGCCGATCCGCACTGCCGACCTCATAAAGGTGGCCGAATCTCAAAGTCAGGAACAGCTCACTCCGTTCTTCTCCCAATGGGTCGACGGCACCGGTGCTCCAACCTTCACCAACAAATACGCCGTCTACCGCCTCGGCAATGGCAAAGGATTCCGCACCATCGGCCAGATCGCCCAGGACCTGGACCTCTTCAACATGCCCGTCGATCTGCGCGTTGAAACCGAGGGCAAGACCGAGGACCAGAAGATTGACGTCGTCGGCACTGACTCCCCATATGTAGTCGATACCTTCGGCCGACCGCGCCACATCATCATCGATCCCGGTGATTGGGTGCTCAAATCTTCACCCGACCTGCAGGTCCGCATCGCCATCCTCAAAGGCCAGCAACTTGTCGCGCAGAACGACCTGACCGGCGCTCTCGCCGAATACCAGAAGGCCCTTGAAGCCAACCCCCAGAGCTCGCTTGCCGATTACCGCATTGGAGAAGTTCTTTTCACGCAGCGCAACTTCCAGTCTTCTGTGAACTACTACCGCGACGCCCTTCGCGGCGATGGCGAGCCTCGCTGGACTGAAGTCTGGAGCCATATCGCTCTCGGCAAAATCTTCGACATCACCGGTCAGCGCGACCGCGCCGTTAATGAATACCGCCTCGCCGTCCAGACCAACGACAACACCCAGGGAGCCGTCAACGAAGCAAGACAGTGGCTCTCCAAACCCTACAAACTCCCCGACACCGGCCAATAGCCGTTGATTATGGCTAAGTCGCGCGCTAACCTTGCCGTGTCATCCTAAACGTAGCGCTTTGGGGCCCCATGGACGAGAGTCCGTGGGGTAGGCGGAGTGAAGGATCTGCTTTTGGTTTGTCGTCAGCAATCACCATCAGGTGCCTGAAAAAGGCCCCTTCCGTTGTTTGGACCGCCCACTTTCGCGACATGGAATTACGCAGTATCCCAGCATCCGGCGATAACCTCGTTCTTTTTGGTTACTTCGCCGAAACCTGCAATGGAACCACAGAACTCAGCGCAATCTCCATCGTCCCAACCTTATGCGACCCCTGGTCATACATGCCCGTGCGCAGCCAGTAATTCCCCTTTGGCACAGTCAATTCCGCATGAAGTTGCACGCCGGTATTCTGGAAGATCGCATACGCGTCGGGCTTGATGTTTAGTCCGGCCACGTGCTCTTCGCGGCTGATCAAAATAGCCGTCCGCGTCCCAGGCTTCGCGCTCTTCAGAAACTTCACGGCCTGCGCGTAAACATTGCCCTGACTCTCCATGCGCGTATTCAGCGAGTCCAGCAGCAGCACATTCACCGCCGGGGGCTGCGGGAACGGCGAGAAATTGGTAAACACGTCGGGCGGCATCTTTGGCATCTCGACCGGTTGAGCAGGCCGCTCCGCACCATGCTCCTCGAAAAACGAAATCGTCTGCGGCTTCCCCTGTTCCGTCACGGTAAAGGCATCCTTGCGAAGCCCCGTGACGGGCTTGCCCAAGGAATCCGTCACAATCACATCCACCAGTACTGCTCGGCTGTTGATTTGAAGCGTGGTTTTGGGATTATGCGCGTCCAGCGCCACCGTTTGCGGCGGTAGCGGCAAAGCAAGCCCCATCAGGACAAAGCACCAGGCTAGTGCGCGAGACATACTGAAAGTCCCCAAAGCACAGAAGCCTATCATTGCCGAAGGACTCAATGCTGTGACCTGAAACGGCATTCTGAAACCGATTCCTTATGCCTTGGCCAGTCGGCAAATCCCCCAAAATCTGGCGGGAATCACCCGCAGCACATGTCGACCAAAATAAATCGGGCCAGCCCGTGGCTGGCCCTTCTCATTTCCGCGATGGCTTGCTCTACTCGTTGTCTGCGGGACGCCCGATCGACAGCACCTCAAGCGAAACCTTGGCCAATCCCGCCTGCGTCATCTGCAGCTTTTCCGCCGCAGCGTAGGAAAGATCGATGATCCGACCATTGTTACTCCCCAGATCGCCGCGGTCCGTAATCCGCACCACTACCGATTTGCGGTTCCTCAGGTTCACCACGCGAACCACGCTCCCGAAAGGCAGCGTTGGGTGACACGCGGTCATGTCATACATGTTGAAAATCTCTCCGCTCGCCGTCTTGCGCCCATTGAACACCGATCCGTACCAGGATGCAATGCCGCGAAGGATTCTCCCATGAGTCTTCGCCGCGGGTTGAGACGACGCGTTCATCGTCGGAGTCGCGGTTGCAACTGCCGCAGGGGAAGCTGCCGTTGGCCTTTGCAGCCCCGCATCCGCCTGCACTGTCCGGGTGGAAATCGTTCCCAATAACCCGGCCATTGCCAAGCAGGAAATCCCCACAAGCAGCCAGAACGGCAGCGGCTTTTGGGGGTTCATGTTGGTTGCTTTTGGTCGCATACGCATCCTCTGATTCTACCAGCCGGAAGGCCAGTATCCTCTAATAAATTCAATTAGATGCAGGCAACAATCCTTCAAAATCGGCTCACGTTGCGGTACGCTCTGTAAGCCTCTGAATCAACGCAGTTTTGGGGCTGCAACAATCCGGGTGCAAGATCGTCTTTTTTGCCTTTGTTTGACCACGCTACAAGCGCTGTTACCGCGCTCGGTCAGCGCTCTGGAAATCCGCGAAGATTCCCAAGGCTGCAAAGACTATCACGCCAAACTCATCCCGGGAAAGTAACTTTCGTTGGGAAAAAGCCGTCCTCTTCTTAGCTGCGCTCTGAAAGGGGCAATCTCATTGAAAGCCATAGGTTTATTTCTCCATGGAACCGTCTGCCTGTTTTTCGTGACCGCGCTGGTTTCCATCGCATCGGCCACTTCTCCGACCGGGGTCCCGGGAACAGGGCTTGCTCCTTGGGACAGTTCTCAGACCCAACGTGGCCCGGTTCCTCCAGCCATCGCCGCAGCCAGAAAAATCTTCGTTTCCAATGCTGGCGCGGACAGCGGCCTATTCCCCGCGCCCTTCAGCGGTAACACTGATCGCGCCTACAACCAGTTTTTTGCCGCGTTGAAAGCGACCGGGCAGTTTGACCTCGTGCCTGATCCCGCTGATGCGGATCTGGTGCTGGAACTGCAGCTCATCGCTCCCAACGGACCATCGAACGGAAATAAACAAAATGGCACGTTCGATCCCGTGCCGATGTTCAGGCTGGTCATCTACGACCGCAAGACACACTACGTTTTCTGGACACTCACCCAGTCAATCGGCGTTGCGATGCTCCAGAAGACGCACGATCGCAATTTCGACGATGCACTCAGCAACCTGCTGCTTGATTTTCAACAGCTTGCGGGAAAGATGCCCACACCTCGCATTAGTCCCACGCATTTGCAGATTATTTCGCCAACCCTGCTAGGCTCGAAAAATAGGCCGTCAGCCGCAGCGATATGCGGCAGGCGGCCTTTCTCTTTTGGGGGACAAAAGCAATGCGTTTAAGCCCTGCAGGACTGGAACTGCTAAAAAAATCCGAAGGCTTCCGCGACCGCGTCTACGCCGACGTTGCCGGCTTTCGCACAATCGGCTTCGGACATCGCCTCGCGCCGGATGAGTCATATCCAACCGGTATAACCCAGGCACAGGCCGAAACCATCCTGGACCACGACCTCGCTACCGCTGAAACTGCCGTGGAGCGGCTGGTAAAAGTCCCGTTGACGCAAGGCCAATTCGATGCCCTGGTCGACTTCGTTTTCAACCTCGGTGCAGGACGATTGGCCTCTTCGAAACTGCTCGGCTATCTCAACAGTGGCAAATTCGATGCGGCCGCCTGGCAGTTGCTCGCATGGGATCACTCCGGCTCTCGGGAAATCGCCAGCCTGAAAACCCGCCGTGAGGCCGAGTTTCATCTCTGGAATCCGCAAGGCCTACTTCAACCAGCTGCCGTATAGTCGAGCGAATCCGCCGCCGACCCATTGCTGCAAGGTGTGGCGGGCTCTTACCCGCTCAGCTCCGTGACCTCAATCCGTTCGTCGGGCTTGATATACCCCTTGCGCCGAAACCAATCTTCCATCGCCGGCTGCAGCCGTTCGAGCGGCACGCGATGACCGGCCTCCAGCAATCCGTCAGCGCGCGGAAGCGTGTCGTCGAAGATCGCGTCATTCGTAAAGTTGCGCATCGCAAAATTGTCGATCCAGGACAACGGGCACGCCTGGCGATTGCCCGCCGCATCGACTCGCTCGATCGACAGCTTGCGAATGAACATGCTCTCACCCTATCGCAGCCTGCGTTATGGCTTCTTCGCCGGAGCAATCTTCGCATCCTTCGATTGCTGCGTCTCCACCTTGAAGCGCTGATAGTCGTAGTCCCGCTCGCGAAAGTGCTGGCGAAGGTTCTTGAACAGAAGAAGACGAGCCTGCACAGTTCCCTCAGCGCCAGTTGGCAGCCAGATTTCGCCATTCACCTTCGACTGATCGAAGCGAAAGCTCGAACCCTTCTGCACCGTTGCCAGAATCCCGCCGACCATGCGGAAGTTGTCGTCGAATCTCACCTCGAGGTGCGCAACCTGGCGATCGGCTTCGTTGATCCAGAGAGTACCTTGCAGCTTCTTTGAAGCGTCTTCGGCGAGTCCGTGTGTCTTCACATCCTTGCGGCCCACGAAGTCGAACACAATGGTGGGATCATTGCGGTAGAGCTCGCGGCGCTCGTTACTCACGTCCATGATCTCGAGCACGCGGCTGATGCTGATGCTGGGTCCCTCAATCGACTGGCCGCGCGGAGTCTTTTCCGCCTTCTCAACCAGCTTGGTAACACGTTCGGTCTCTTTCTGCTGCTCGTGCTCATCGAGTGCCTTGTCATTCGCCTTGACCTTACGTTCGATCACGTGCCCATTGACGAAAAAGTCCTCGTACTCCGATGACTCGGTCTTCTTCACTTGGCCGTTGGCGTCGATATCCTGCACCTCCTGATAGGAGGTGTACGTATAGTTCTCGCGAATCTGATCGAGCTGTTTCTGGTGCTCCTGCACTTCGCGCATGAGTTGGCGAATGTCGGGTAGAGGCGCCTTGGCCGCCTCCTGCCCCCCGGCAACGAGCAGCAGAATCGAAAAAGCGATGCAGCAACCTAATAGGCGAGAACGATTACGAATATACATGCAAGAAATTGACCACCGGTGCTGCGCATCTTGTAGGTGAAGATGGGAGAGTAACTTCGCAGGATTGCGTTACTAGAATGGTCGCACAAATTGCGCGGGAATGCTTCTGCGTCGCGCTATGATTGCATACCAGCGAAGTTCTGTTTTCTGCCCGTCAACATTCACCGCGCCTCCGGAGAAAAACGCAGCATGTTTCGAGCACTGATTCACTGGTTGTTGAGCGCCATCGCCCTGATGGTTGTTGCCAATCTCATTCCCGGGTTCATCGTGAATGACCTGCGGTCAGCCCTGCTGGCGGCGCTGGTAATCGGCGTGTTGAACGCAACAATCGGTTTCTTTCTCAAGGTCATCACGTTTCCGTTCGCCATTTTGACATTCGGAGTGTTCCTGCTGGTTATCAATGCGATGATGATCCTTCTGGCCGCTAAAATCGTTCCCGGCTTCATTGTGTATGGATGGATTCCGGCCTTCTGGGGCGGGGTGGTCCTGGCGATTCTGGGCATGCTGATCCGTGCGCTCATGAAGGATCAATAGATTCGCAGCAAGCGCTTCGCATCACTGAACCGGCAGAGATGAACTACTCTTCACTGCCAAAGGACGCGCAACGCGATCTTGCGGAAGCACATTCGCTTTGCCGCCACTCGTTTTTTGCTTGCGGTCCACAGGAACTGCAACCCTCGGCCCGTCCAGTGTCCTGGGTGTGCGCTTGGCGGCCGCCGCGGAAAGACCGCCGCCTCCATCCACGCGCTGCGGTGCCGCAACAGCAGTGGGGACAGGCGCCACCCGGATATGCGAATACGAATAGACTTCCCAACCGCCCCCCGCGACAACAAACACGATGGCAGCCGCGGCGGCCGCTCGCATCGCTGACACTTGGCTCCAGCCCGTTTTGCTCGTCGACGGATTAGGCCAGGACATCACGCTGGCTCGACGATGAGCAGCCCGAACGCCCGACTTCACGCGATCTTCAATTCCTTGCGGAGCCGGCAGCGATGCGATAAGACGCAGTGTCTTCTCCGCGGCAAGTGCACCGCCATTTCGATCCAGATCGTCTTCAGTTGAGAAACTCATCGGATACTCCTGGTATGTTGGAGCAATTCTGCCAACAGGTTGCGCGCGCGAAACAGGCGGGAACGAACGCTTGACTCCGTGACGTCCAGCACCGCGGCAATCTCTACGCTTGAAAGCTCCTCGAATGCGGATAGCACCATCACCTCGCGCTCGCGAGCCGGCAGCTTCTCTATGCAATCCATCACACTTGCGTGATGTTGTGCAGCAGCAGCGCGCTGCTCCGCGGTCAGTCCTGAGGCGGGCAGCACCCGCGCGAGTTCAGCTATGTCGTCGGTTTCGGGACGTGTCTTGGCGCGACGCTTACGGTCGAGCACAATGTTCCACACAATACGGATGAGCCAGACGCGGTGATCGCGGATCTCACCGAATGTTTCACGATGGCGCAGCACACGCAGAAAAGCTTCCTGCACTGCGTCTTCGGCGTCCGATTGATTGCGCAGGACAGAGAAAGCTACCCGGTAGAGAGTGGTCGCATACTGATCGACCAGCGCTTCCAGTGCTTCTTCCTGGGCGCGCTGGCGGGCTTCGTCATGCACGGCGCTCTCGACGATCTCCATCCAACCTGGGACTAGGGTCTGGCTGGCGCTCATACCAATACCAGACGCAGACACCCCTCAAAACGCTCAGGCGTTGAAGTCTCTCGGCCTTCACCCGAATCTGCCTTGCCGCTGAGCCCAAACCTGAGACCTACTGTTTGCCTGCCAGCTTTTGTGCCGCGATAGAACCCGCGGCGCCATCCTTGTCGGAGTCCTTCAACTTGGCCCAGAGAGCACGTGCCTGGGCCTGCTTGCCGGTCGCGGCATAAAGGTCAGCGAGGTCGAGCTGCGCCGTTCCGGCAGTGACTGTATCCGAAGGCTTGGCAATGATTTCGTTATAAAGATCGATGGCCTGCTGGTCGCGATTGGTCTGGTGATAGATCGAAGCTAGAGCAACTTTAGCAAGATTGGCGAGGTTGCGACTCCACGAACCCGCGACTTTCGTCAGCTCAGTCTCCGCCGCAGCGGTCTGCCCCAGTTCCTGGTCCGTGACTCCGGTAAAGTATCGAGCCTTGCCACCTTCTGGGAGCCAGCCGTATTTGTCAGCCACCGCCCGAAACTGATCATTTGCCGCCTTGGAACGCTCAGCAGCAGTCGCGTATTCGCCCTTCTGAGCAGGAGCGCCAGGCAGCGCCAGCGGCGCCGCGTACGTATCCAGTGCCTGCCCGAGTGCCACCTCCGCCGTTTGCTCGCGCAAGCTCCAGAAAACAATCAGTCCGATGCCCAAAATCAGAACCGCTGCGGCCGAAATGGCCCACTGCATAACGTTGCTGCGATGTCCGCTGAGCCAGGTAACACTGGTTTTGGTGGCCTGGGCAAATTTGTCGCCCTTCAGGGCGTGACGAGTCTGTGTATCCACGGGGTGTTTTGTCCTTCGCTTCGATCAACTTGCAGGCGGGTCCGTACAGGTGGGGGCACAGCCACTGCAACCCTATTAGTTTAACAGTGGGGAAAGAACAGCGTCCACCACGCGTGATGGCGGTGCTTGCCGACTCTCGAGCAGGGACGATAGGCTAATCACATGTACGAAGATTTCCATGTGACCGACCGCTGGAGCGGAGAAGACCTGCACTGCTCGTGGAAGGCCAACATTGTGGCCATCGCCACCCGCCATGCCGATGCCGTCGATGTGCGCTTTGATGTGAACGACCGCCCCATGTGGATTGCCCTGCCATGCACCGCCTGGCTCGAACAGAAGAAGCGCTCGGGCAAGGTGATTACCGACCAGCTTGCCGCCCAGATAGCCGGCCGCCACCTGAAACAACTCATTGAAGAAGGCTACGACGCCAGCCGCGAAGTCTATGCGATGTCCGTTGCCGAAGTGTTGACCCACCTCGACGCAATCGTCACCGAAGCCAGGCAACAAGGTGGCCTTCCGCTCTTGCCTGTCGGCGTCTAAGACCGCAACCTTGCGCGGATACGAAGTGAGTGCCTCGAATTCTGCCACCAAGCGCGCGCCGTCCTGTCGCCCCGAACAGCCTTGAGTTGCCGCTTAAAACATGCGTGCAGGGCTTTTGATCCAGTAGCAATGTCAAGGTTGACGGTCATCCACTACTCGGAGTTCAGAGATGTCGAAGAGGAACGCCGTACGATGCGGACATGCATGGACCGACTGTCACAAACGGGATCGTTGACGAACTTGGCAGCGGTTGAATTACGAATTGCTGCGAGCACCACGGACTCAACGGGCTGGGGAACCTCGGAGTCTGCTGTCAGCAGGACGCACGAGAGCTGCGCGGCAAGCCCGCAAATCATTCGTATCAAATCCAAGGAAGGGTCGCGGGCATCGAGGCGAAACGCTATTTCCTCAACGACCTTCTTCTCCGTGACCGTGTAACAAACATGAGCATCATTACCAGACTCGCTTCCCCAGATCCGCATTTCTTCCGACCATGATTTGGGCTCCGAAAGAAGCAGATCAATCTGCTTCTCGAAGCCCTGAGGGGGCTGCTGCTTGGACCACCACGAGTGGTCAGTCTTTTCCATCGGTATTGAAGGGGGCAACGCTTCACATTCGGCCAAGATCTCTGATTCAGGAATAAGAATGACCCCGAATTGCCAGATTGCCATGGCCGCTCTCCCCCAGCGTTCTGCACAGATTCGACGGTGTACCTATGATTCGGGGACTATGGTGGGAGACCCTTCAGTTACCTTTCGGTAAAGATTTACGAGCAAAAGGAAGTTTTTCCTGGGCCAGCTGCTTGGGAGAACAAGTTGAACCCGCGGCAACATATCGCTGTACTGCGTGGCCGCAAACCACTTTATCTAGAGTAGAACGTAAACTGAATCCAACCACCTTCACCCATCAGCGTGTAAACCTCCCGGCGCTAGTCAACCTCCTCCGGCTAAACTTTTCGCCAGGCTCCTCATTCCGCTGCGTAATCTCCCGCTCTCCACTTGCAGCCTGTTCTGCCCCGTTGGAGCACAATGAATGTTGTGTCTACGAAGTCGATATTTCACCATCATCAATTGGCTGGAAAGCATCTGAAACAGCGCGCACCATAACATGTGCAAAACTTTCTCAAGTCCCCCGCTAAGTTAAGTATTATGAGGATTTTGATACTTAACATAAATGAAAACAATGGTTTACGCTACCCCCTCCCGCGTAAGTCCTTACCGCTCAGGATTGGCCTGAAAAAAACATTCTGGAACGCGCAACCGGATGGTTGCACATTGTTCAACACATCACATTCGAATGCGGAACGACGCTGAAACGACCGCGAAGCCCCCGTCACTCGCTCTCAACCCGGCATCCGGTCTCCCCGCGGGCATCCCGGCGCAAACGCCCTATTCGTGCCGCAGCGCTTCCATTGGCTGAACGCCCGCGGCGCGGCGCGCAGGAATCCAGGTTGCGGCAAGCGCGATGGCGAGCAGCAGTCCGATTCCCACGGCAAGCGTAACGGGATCATTGGGCCTGACTCCATATAGCATCGACTTCACCAGCCGCGTGACCACCAGCGCAGCACCGACACCAACCACAATTCCAGCCGCGGTCAGCCAGGTGCTTTCACGCAGAATCATGCTGCGCACCTGCCCGGGTTGCGCACCAAGCGCGAGGCGAATGCCAATCTCGTTGGTGCGCTGCGCAACCGAGTAGGCCATGATCCCGTAGATCCCCACGCAAGCAAGCGCCAGAGCCAGGACGCCGAAACCCGCTGTGAGTGCGGCGAACGCGCGCTCCATCTGCATAGTGGCGTTGATCTGGTCGCGCTGGGTGCGGAAGTCAATGATGGGCAGGTCGCGGTCAACGGACTGAACCACGGTGCGCAACTCTGGAAAAAGAGCGGACGCCTGCATGTCTGTACGGACTTGGTAGGTCAGCGTTCCCGCTTCAGGCTGCTGAATGTAAGGAAGAAAGAATTGCGGAGGTGGATTATCCCGCAAATCGGAATAACGCGTGTCGGCGCAGATGCCGACGATTTGAATCCATTCCGAGGTATCACTATCTGCCTTGAACCGCCTGCCGATTGGATTCGCATTCGGGAATCTCTTGCGGGCGAGTGACTGGTTGATGATTCCGACCTTCGGCGAGGTTGACGTATCCTCTGGCCCAAATCCGCGTCCCGCTATGATCGGAACTCCAAGCGTCGGAAAGAAGTCGACCCCGACAGTATTCTCGTCTTCGGCACGTCTAATTTTGGGGTCGAAGGTCTCACCTTCCACATAGAAGTCTGCATTGCTCATGCTCTGCGAAATGTAAGGAATCGAACCGGGAGCAGCGTGTTCCACACCCGGAAGTGCGGCCATACGTTCTTCCAGCTGTTGGTGCAAGCGCACATCTTTGGGGCCTGGATAGCGGCGGGCAGGCGGGCTGATTTCGAAAAGCACAAGATGATCCGTCTGGAATCCCACATCCACGGCGTTTAGCTTCCACAGCGTCCGCAGAAACAGACCAGCACCTACGACGAGCAGCGTGGAAAGAGCAATCTGAAAGGCGACGATGGATTTTCCGGTAAGACCTTTACGTCGGCGTGAAGTGCTTTGCGCCGTCTCTTTGAGTGTGCTGCTGACTTCCGCACGGGCCGCGAGCCATGCGGGGGCCAATCCAAAAACAATCCCGGTAAGAAGCGTAACCGTGACGGTAAAAGCGAAGACACTCCAATCGAAAGACGGACTGAAGGAGCCGCCGTCGCTCCGCTCCCATGCATTCGTCAACAACCTGGGAAGCGCACTGCGCCCAAAGTATCCAAGCACAAGCCCGCCTGCTCCTCCAATTGTCGCGAGCATCAGACTTTCCGTGAGCAGCTGACGAAGGATACGCGCGCGTCCGGCGCCCATGGCGAGCCGCACGCTCATTTCTCGCTGACGTCGCGCAGCGCGCGCCAGCAGCAGATTGGCAATGTTCGCACACGCCAGAAGCACAACGAACGCGGTGAACCCCGATAAAACGAACAGCGGCTTCTTGAACATACGATCCGCATAGTGCAAACCACGGCTGCCATCCACAAGCGCGAGGCGCGGAATCGTCTCGCCCGCTTTCACAGTCGTCGTGGCGCGAACCGCCGCCTGCAGTTGCACACCGAGAGCGGCCTCAGCGGCCCCGTCATTAACACCCGGTTTGATACGGCCGACAATATTCACCCACCAAAGAGTTGGGTCAGTCAGCAGCGATGCCTTGCCCTTGGGATCGATCACCGGCTGCATGCTGATGGGCACAAACAAATCTGCAGGCTGCTGTACATTCTTTGCGCCTGTAAAGCCACGGGGATTTACGCCAACAATCGTCACGACTGCCTGGTTCAGGATCAACGTCTTCCCGATAACGGATGGCGAGCGGCCAAAATGCGTCTCCCACAAACCATCGCTGATCACGGCGACTGCACCCGAGCCCGGCACCGCATCGTCTGAAGCCTGCAGCACTCGCCCTAGCTGCGGGTTCACGCCAAGCGCTGCATAAAAGTTTCCCGAAACCAGGGCTGCAGTCACGCGCTGGGCGCTGCCGTTAATAGTCGCGTTCATCCCATCTTCTTTGAACGCGATCAGATCTCCCAGTTCTTCGTTGTGATCGCGCAGTTGCCGATAAATAGGATAGGAAAAGACCGAACTCGAAGTGCCCGAGTCTGGAGTGGAATCGAAGTCTCCCCACATGCCCCCGACAGCTTCGTGGCCATCGCCGTTCCAGCGCAACATGCGCAGTTGTTCCGGATGAGGGACATTGAGACGGTCGTACAGCAGTTGCTTGCCAATCGCGAAGATGGTTGTGTTGGCTCCAATGGCAAGCGCGAGTGACAACGCGGCAATCACGGTGAACCCAGGGCTCTTCGCCAAGATGCGAATGCCGTAGCGAATGTCGGACCGAAGTTCATCGAACCAGCGCAATCCCAGCGAAGCGCGCATCTCCTCCTTGTTCACCAGCGCTGGTCCGAGTGCGATCCGGGCGCGGCGCGCAGCTTCCGCGGGCGAGTGACCGGCCCGGGCAAGATCGTCGGTAAGATGCTCGAGATGAAGTTGAAGCTCGGCTTCCATATCGGATTCAAGCCCTCGGCGGTCCCAAACAGCGCGAAGCCACGACCGAACTTCCGCAATTCCGCGAGTGAAAGATTCAAGCACCTTCATACATTCTCCGGCGTGCTGCGAAGAATTCCGGCAATGATGCCGGCCATGCGGTTCCACTTCTCCGTTTCGGCTTCGAGTCGTCGGCGCCCTGCGGCCGTGAGCTTGTAGTACTTGGCGCGCCGATTGTTCTCGCTGTCGCCCCACTCGCTTGTGATCACCCCTTGATGCTCCAGGCGATAAAGGGCCGGATAAAGCGAGCCTTGCTGGATAACGAGTTCTTCGCCCGAGATCTGCTGGATGCGAAGCAGCACGCCATAGCCATGCAGCGGGCCGAGCGAAACGGCCTTCAGAATGAGTAGATCGAGCGTACCCTGCAGAAGCTCCATCTGCTTGTCTTGTGATTTATCGGCCAACCGACTCTCCTTGATGATCTAGGAGAGAGATTACGACGACTCTCCTAGCCTGTCAAGGAGAGAGGGGGATTTACTGGCCAGCAGTCTCAAGAGGCTTGACAGCGCCGAGTGGAATTTCCAATGTGCCAACCTTCCGAGAAGCCTGGTCGTAGACTCCGGTCCTGAGCCAGAGATTGCCCTTAGGCGCGCCGATCTCGGCATGAAGCTGCAAGCCTGAACTTTCAAAGACAGCGTAAGCATCCGGCTTTATGCTCAATCCGACGAGATGATCCTTGCGGCTGACGACCTTGCCGTAACGGTCGTAGACGATAAGAGAAATGTTGAGCTTCCCCTCGTGATTACCGTCTGGGTTGAGTTTGAGATCGAGATCGTTGAGGTCGACAAGAAAATCGACGCCGTACGTCGTCTGCTGTCCTTGTGCTGCGTCGTTACTCGTGGACGAGCTGCCGGCACCAGGCGGCAGCGGCTGAACTCGCGTTTTGTAGATGATCTGCGTGCTCTGCGGCATACCAAGTTCCATAAAGGCCAGAAGCGGATCGACCGCCCCGGGGTTTTGTGCGGCGAGCTTTTTGATCTCCTGATTGCGTTCGGTAATGGCAGCGCCGGGCAAATCGGAATCCAGGGCAAAGTAGCCCCGGCGATACGAAAGCGCGTATTTGCCATCGCCAACCTTCACTTCAATCTTGCGGAATCCCCCGTCCATCTTCGGGTTTGCAGGCGTGTAGGAAAGCGTGTAAAAGTCGTTGCTTGCCGCCGAGATGTTATCGATCACCTGCGATAGACCATTGGTATTCGCAAAGGCCTTTCCGCCAGAATCCTGCGCGAAAATCTCCTGCATCATCTGGTCGCTATTGCGCTTCGTTGCCTCGTCGTTCCCATTCGAAACCTGCGCACCGGCTGCGTTGGGGGTCGGGGAGACCGTTGGATCCTTCCCGATCTGAGTTGGATTGCTGTCGTCCCCGGTTATTTGATAGGGCGCAGTGATCGTAGAGGGCAATTTGTTGTCCGCTTGGTAAAAGGCAGTTGTCGCCACGCCGCGAGCATCAACGGGATATAACGCCATCCGCGCCGCGGCGAGCATATTCATCGTCTTCTTGTACTCAGCCTCCAATCCGGGATCGCTTGCCATCGTGGCAACCGCATCTGGGCCACTTCCTATCGAAAGAAAAGGTGGAATTGACTCCGTAAACCAGATCACGTTCTTGCGTCCCGGAAACGCGGTTAGAAATGTGGCGAGGCGCTGAAGATTAGCCAGAGTTACAAACCCGCGATCGAAATTCTGCGAAGTATCCTGCTCCGCGAGGAATTCCTTGAACGCTGAAATCATCTCAGGAGACGCCGTCGATCCACCAGCGGGCGTCGGCGCCTCCATCATCCCGACCACCTCGGCCTGGGCATTGGTTTCATCCTGGCCCTTGATCATCATGGATGATTCGACTTCGTTGTTCTTTTTGTTGTTCAGCGCGGCCATCAGGAGAGCGGGATCGTCCGTAAATCCCTGGATGAAGTGAAGCCCCAACCCCATCGCAAACATTGCCATGTGCGATCCAGGCTTGGCTCCCTTTAGAAACCTTATGGCTTGGCTGTGCACGAAACTTTGGCTCTCCATGCGTGTGTTCACTGAGTCGAGCAACAGGACATTCATCGCGTCGGGCGTGGGAAATGGCGAAAAGTTGCTGAAGACGTCCGGCGGGAGCTTCGGCAGTTCCACCTCGGCGTCCGGAACGGCCCCCGTGTGTTCCTCGAAGAAAGAGACGGCTTGCGGCCTGCCCTGGTCAGTTATCGTGAAGTCTTCCTGTTTGAGGCCGGTAACAGGCTTGCCTTTCCTATCAGAGACGATAACGTCGACAAGGACGGCGCGGCTGGTGGTGCGGAGGGTCTGGACGGACGCGTCGGGAGGTACTGCCGTGGATTGATTTTGTCCGGTTGGAATCTGTGCCAGGAGTTGCGATGCCAGAAAAATGACAGCAAAGAGCGGAAGCTTGAAACGGACCACGGCACAATCCTCCTCGAAGTGAGAAGCTTACACCGTTTCTTTGCACAAAGCCGTGATTCCCGCTCACTAACTTCAAACCACTTTATATAATCTCACCTACTTCAGCGCCGCTTTCCGCATCCCACAAAAAGGCGGATTCATTTCGCAGAAAAGTGTAGTGCATTCATGGGGATGGCGTGTATTCTGCCATCCCTGGGGCAGGGGAGAAGACAAACTGCCTTAGAGCAACCGCCTCATACCGGCTTCAAATTCATTAGTCATCAAAGGAGGAACCACATGGGGCACGGATTAATTGCGTGGATCATCATTGGATTGATCGCGGGATGGCTGACCGGAAAGCTGATGAAGGGGTCCGGCTTTGGCTTTTTCATGGACATGATTGTCGGCCTGGTCGGCGCCTTGATCGGCGGCTTTTTGGCCAGTCATCTTGGATTAGGCGGAGTCGGTGATCACGGATTGATCGTCAGCATCATCATTGCGACGATTGGGGCTGTGATTCTAACGCTGATCGTGCGGTTGATTTCTGGAAACAGAAGCGCCAACCTCTGATCAGTCTGTACAAATAAGTTGGAAATCTCGTGGTTATGCACTTCGAGCGCGAGGCGCGGTCGGTTAACCTCGCCTTGCGTTTGTTGGTTCCAAGGGCTGCCGGCCCACACCCTGGCATGAGAAACTGCACCCATCAATGCGATCGGGAACCCGGCGTTTCTGCGGAAGAATTAAAACCCCAAAACTTCGGCCGAATTAACCTCATCATGAATAACCTGTTTCTCAAAGCGGTAGGTGGCCTTTTTTACATTTTCATCGCCATCTCGGCGTTGATATTTCTTTCTGCCTGGGCGTTTCAGTACTGGCAAGCTTGGACATTTCTCGCCGTCTTCATGATCTCGATATCGGCAGTCTTTATCTATCTTGCAAAGTGCGATCCAAGTCTCCTGGCAAGACGGATAAAGACAAGCGAACAAGAGCAAAGTCAGAAGATCATACGATTCCTAATAAACCTCGCCTTTGCGGCCACGGTCATCGTTTCCGCGCTTGATCACCGATTCGCATGGTCTGAGATGCGGTTAGGAGTCATCTTCATTGGAGAGGCCGTTGTGCTGCTGACCTGCTCCCCTAAATCCGCACACAACCGAGTACGATTTTCGTATTCAGGAGTGAGGGGCGGAGATGTCGAAGAGCAAGCATACGGAGGCGCAGATGATTGCTGCGCTGAAGCAAGTGGAGGCAGGCCGGAAGGTCGAAGACGTGGCGCGGGAAGTAGGAGTGTCGAAGCACACTCTCTATGCCTGGAAGGCGAAGTATGGCGGGATGGATGTAAGCGAAGCTCAGGAAGCCAGGCAGTTGCGCGATGAGAACACGCGGCTTCGCAAGCTGGTGGCGGATCTAAGTCTGGACAAGGAAGCGCTGCAGTCGGTAATTCGAAAAAACGGATGGAGCTCGTAGCCATGAAGGCAGCTGTCGAGCATGTGCAACAGGAGTACGCCTTCAGCCAGCGCCGAGCTTGCGGCCTGTTGATGGTCGCCGTGTCGAGCGTCCGGTATCAGGAAAGAAGCTCAGATGAAGACCTGCGGGCGCGTCTGGTGGAGTTGGCCAGAGAAAAACCTCGCTTCGGATATCGGCGATTGCAAGTACTGCTGCGCCGTTCCGGAGAGCTGGTGAACCACAAGCGCGTCCATCGAGTGTATCGTGAAGCCGGCTTGGCCCTGCGGCGGAAGAAGCGTAAACACTGCGTCAGGCAGAGTGCTCCGTTGCGTCAGTACACGGCAGCCAACCAGGAATGGGCACTGGATTTTGTGCACGATGCGATCGCGGCAGGTCGAGCGATCCGGGTGTTGAGCGTGGTCGATGCTTTTACCCGCGAGTGCCTCGCCCTGGAGGTTGATACCAGCTTCGCCAGCCGGCGCGTGACACGCGTGCTGGATGAAATCATCCAACAACGGGGCGAACCGAGATCGATTCGCTGCGACAACGGACCCGAATTGACCAGCCGCCATTTTCTGGCCTGGTGTATCGAAAAGAAGATTGAGCTGATTCATATTCAACCAGGCAAGCCCACTCAGAACGCTCACGTCGAGAGCTTCCATGGACGGCTGCGCGAAGAATGCTTGCGGATCAGCTGGTTCCAAAACCTATTCGACGCCAAGAGGAAGATCGCCTTCTGGCGCCGCGACTACAACGAACAACGGCCACATAGCAGTTTGAACTATCGGACACCAGCAGAATTCGCACGCCAAGCAAGCTATGGAAAAGACGTGGGCTCCGCCCACTTTGAAAACGCCGATGGCGTTTCCAACTTTCCCACAGCTACTGCGGCTGCTGGTTAGGTTGTAAGATCACCGTGCGGAATATGGGGGCATATATGGACCCGCCCCGTATGCAAGAGCTTTCTTCGATGAGCAACGTTAATGAGACGCGTACATATATCCGGCCTGTTGGTGCGCGGAGGGGATCTCCGCCCTGGCCATAATGGAATCTGCGCTTCTTCTCCTTATCAGGTCATCGGCCTTTAGTGGCCCTGCCCCCATCAGGTTCTGAAGAAGCTGGTCTCACCGGTTGCGCCATCGTTGGCGGCTCGAGCATCTCGTTGGAAAAGCTTTTCGGTTCTTGGCTGGTTTGCGCCTATGCCGCGCGCCGATACTCCTGTTCGCGAGCGATTAGCGACCAGATGATGCGCGCGTTCTTGTTGGCCACCGCCACGCAGGCCTTGGATGTTCCGAGCCGTTGCTGCTTATCGTTGATCCAGAGACTTCGCTTATCAGCCTTGGCTTTTGCTCGATAGACCACCGAGCGCGCTCCATGAATCAGCAATGTTCTCAGGTATGGGTCCCCGCGCTTGCTGATACCGAGCAGTTTGCTCTTACCGCCGCTGGAGTTCTGCCGGGGCACAAGCCCAAGCCATGCAGAGAACTGACGTCCATTTTCGAAGGCATGCCCGTTGCTGATCGCTGCGACAACGGCTGTCGCAATCAATGGCCCCACGCCTTCGACGGCGGCAATGCGTTGGCAATCAGGGTTGTTCTGGAATGCGAGCTGAATTCGATGGTCCGCATCGGCAACCTTTTCGTCCAGTTGCGCCAGCTCTTCGTAGAGCCTTTGAAATAACCCTCTGCCGAAACCTGTCAGTTGGTTCTCGGCATCCTCCAGCACGGACGGTAAGCCGCTGCGCACCTGACCTGGATGTTGCGGCAAAACGATTCCGTACTCGGCCAACAAACCGCGGATCTGGTTGATCAGTTGCGTGCGGCAAGCCACCAGCCGGCTGCGTACTCGATGCAGACACTGAAGATCTTGCTGTTCGACAGACTTCTGGGGAACGAATCTCATGTTGGGCCGCGTCACGGCTTCGCAGATAGCTTCGGCATCGTTGGCATCGTTCTTGTTGGACTTCACGTATGGCTTGACGAACTGTGGCGCCATCAGTCGAACCGTGTGTCCTAGGCGGCTCAGAACCCGCGCCCAATAATGCGCACTGCCGCTGGCCTCGATGCCGATCAGGCACGCTGGCTGCACAGAGAAGAATCGAATAACCTCGCATCGTCTCAGCTTTCGCCGAAGCACGGCCCCCCCAGCCTTGTCGGCTCCGTGTACCTGAAATACCTGCTTGGCAATGTCCAGCCCAATAGTTGCTATAGTCTTCACGGTCGATCCTCCTCGTGGCGAGCTTATCAACTCACCTCTACGAGGCGGGTCCATCCATTAGGTCACTGCTCGGCGTAATTGTTATCTTTGTCGTGTTTAAGGAGAACACTTTTACCGCCCAGACGGTTGAAGTCGAAGCAGGACAGACCGTCGTATCGACCGGTCCCTACGCACTCGTGCGCCACTCAATGTACGTTGGTGGCCTCGTCTTCATGTTGGGTATCCCACCCGCGCTTGGTTCGTGGTGGGGGATGCTCATGATCCTCCTGTTTACGCCGGCGATCGCATGGCGGATTCTCAGCGAGGAAAAACTACTCGTGAGGGACCTGCCGGGCTATTTGGAATACTGCAATAAGGTCAGATATCGACTCGTCCCTCTGGTGTGGTAGAGCATCGACTACAAAAACTCAAAAGTTTCGTGAGAGCTGATAAAGGCTTAAACGCAAAAAAGCCATGCCCGGAGGCATGGCTTTTTCTTTCTAGATTTATTGCCGGCGATCACCTAATCTCCCACACAGTCACCCGTGCAGTACCATCGGCCCAGCGAGGCTTAACTTCCGTGTTCGGGATGGGAACGGGTGATCCCTCGCAGTATGGTCACCGGCAAATTGAGGCGTTTTCAAGGCGTAAGGCGCAGAGCGCCGGGAGCCTTGAGCCGAAATCCTGAGCGCTTTGGCGCAAAGGATCTGCGGTTCACCTTTTATCTTGGTATGGCGCTTGGCGGGTTGGTTTACCCGCAGCCTGCCGCGGCGTCTGCTTGTCCTGGATTGTTTCTCTCAGGCCCGGCAGGAACGCGGACTGCAATCTGGCGCCACAAAAATTTGCTCAGAGTTTATCTGATTGACACGAAATTGATTTGGTCATACAAGGCTTGCAAGAAGAACGTCCGCGAATAACTTACTGCGCGGAGTTAATTCTATGGACAAGCCGAACGGGCGATTAGTACTGGTAAGCTACACGCATTGCTGCGCTTCTACCTCCAGCCTATCAACCAGATGGTCTTTCTGGGCCCTTCAGGGAGATCTAATCTTGGAGCGTGCTTCCCGCTTATATGCATTCAGCGGTTATCACAACCGAACTTCGCTACCCAGCCGTGCCCTTGGCAGGACAACTGGAACACAAGAGGTTCGTCCATCCCGGTCCTCTCGTACTAAGGACAGCCCTCCTCAAATCTCCTACGCCCACAGCAGATAGGGACCGAACTGTCTCGCGACGTTCTGAACCCAGCTCACGTACCGCTTTAATAGGCGAACAGCCTAACCCTTGGAACCTTCTACAGCTCCAGGATGCGATGAGCCGACATCGAGGTGCCAAACCAAAGCGTCGATATGAACTCTTGGCTTTGATCAGCCTGTTATCCCCGGCGTACCTTTTATCCGTTGAGCGATGGCCCTTCCATACAGAACCACCGGATCACTAAAGCCTACTTTCGTACCTGCTCGACTTGTAGGTCTCACAGTTAACCACTCTTATGCTTTTACACTCGACGACTGATTTCCAAACAGTCTGAGAGTAGCTTCGCGCGCCTCCGTTACAATTTAGGAGGCGACCGCCCCAGTCAAACTACCCGCCTAACTATGTCCCTCTCCCGGATCACGGGAGGAGGTTAGAATCACAGCACTCGCAGGGTGGTATCTCACCATTGGCTCCACCAAGTCCGAGAACCTGGTCTCAAAGCCTCCCACCTATCCTGCGCAGCAAGAACCATAACTCATAGTTAAGGTGTAGTAAAGGTGCACGGGGTCTTTCCGTCTAGCTGCGGGTAACCGGCATCTTCACCGGTACTACAAGTTCGCCGAGCAACTCGTTAAGACAGTCGTACGATCGTTACGCCATTCGTGCAGGTCGGAACTTACCCGACAAGGAATTTCGCTACCTTAGGACCGTTATAGTTACGGCCGCCGTTCACCGGGGCTTCAATTCAAAGCTTCGCTTGCGCTAACCTCTCCTTTTAACCTTCCGGCACCGGGCAGGCGTCAGCCCCTATACGTCGTTTTCGACTTAGCAGAGACCTGTGTTTTTGTTAAACAGTCGCCGTACGCGCTTCACTGCGGCCCACTTGCGTGGGCGCTCCTTCTCCCGAAGTTACGGAGCCAATTTGCCGAGTTCCTTAACGAGCTTTCACTCGAGCGCCTTTGGATATTCTCCTCGTCTACCTGTGTCGGTTTGGGGTACGGTTCCCTTTGTTCTCCTTAGAGGTTTTTCTCGGCAGCGTGGAATCAGAATCGTAAGCCCCATACGGGACTGTGCTGCACCTCACTGTTAATGACCCAACGGATTTGCCTATCGGATCCAGCTTACGTGCATCAACCGCAATAGCCATAGTGCGGCATTCTTATCCTTCTGCGTCACCCCATCGTGATAACGAACATTGGGAGGGACGGAATATTAACCGTCAGTCCATCAGCTACGCCTTTCGGCCTCACCTTAGGGACCGCCTAACCCTGAGCGGATTAACCTTCCTCAGGAAACCTTAGACTTTCGGCGCGGAGGGTTCTCACCTCCGTTATCGCTACTTATGCCGGCAGGGTCTCTTCGCAACGCTCCACCAGTCTTCTCAGTCTGGCTTCACCGCTGTTGAGAATGCTCTCCTACCACGCACACCTAAAAGGTGTGCATCCGCTGCTTCGGTGTACAGTTTTAGCCCCGTTGTATTGTCGGCACCGGACCGCTTGACCAGTGAGCTATTACGCTTTCTTTAAAGGATGGCTGCTTCTAAGCCAACCTCCTGGCTGTCTGAGCGTTCCGACTTCCTTTCCCACTTAACTGTAACTTTGGGACCTTAGCAGGCGGTCTGGGCTGTTTCCCTCTCGACGATGAGGCTTAGCCCCCACCGTCTGACTCCCGGATATGTTGTCGCTGGCATTCGCAGTTTGGTTGGATTCAGTAAGCCGGAAAGCCCCCTAGTCCATCCATCTCTCTACCACCAACGCAATTCATCCGAGGCTAGCCCTAAAGCTATTTCGGAGAGAACGAGCTATCACGGAATTTGATTAGCCTTTCACCCCTACCCACAGCTCATCCGAGCTTTTTTCAACAAACACCGGTTCGGTCCTCCAGTGGGTGTTACCCCACCTTCAACCTGGCCATGGGTAGATCATCCCGCTTCGCGTCTATTCCTGCCAACTGAACGCCCTGTTCAGACTCGCTTTCGCTTCGGCTCGCTTACGCTTAACCTTGCTGACAAGAATAACTAGCCGGCTCATTATGCAATAGGCACGCGGTCAGACATTCCCTTGCGGGCATAGTCCTCCCACTGCTTGTAGGCACACGGTTTCAGGTACTTTGCACTCCCCTCGACGGGGTTCTTTTCGCCTTTCCCTCACGGTACTGGTTCACTATCGGTCAGAGACTAGTATTTAGCCTTACGGGATGGTCCCCGTGGATTCAAGCAGGGTTTCACGTGCCCCGCCTTACTCAGGTATCCGCTTCGAGTCTGAACAATTTTCGTCTACGCGCCTGTCACGCTCTATGGATCCACTTTCCAGAGGATTCGACTAACTGTCAGATTGGTAACTCTACTGTTGCGGACCCTACAACCCCCGAAACACCGAAATGCTACGGGTTTGGGCTATTCCGAGTTCGCTCGCCACTACTATCGGAATCGAGGTTTCTTTCTTTTCCTTCAGGTACTGAGATGGTTCACTTCCCTGAGTTCGCTCTATCCCACCTATGTATTCAGTGGGTAGTTCCTAGGGTTTGCCTAGGAGGGTTTCCCCATTCGGAAATCTCCGGTTATAACGCCTGTGTGCGGCTTACCGAAGCTTATCGCAGCTTGCCACGTCCTTCTTCGCCTGTCTCTGCCAAGGCATCCACCGTGCGCCCTTAGTAGCTTGACCATAGAATTAACTCCAGCGCAGGGAGCCGAATCACTTCGGTCCTGTCTGTTTGTTATTCCCAGTTATTCGCCTTGAGAGCAACTCAACTACGCTCACGCGTATTCGAGCTACAACTCCTAAAGACACTCTTCTTACTTTGAACACTTTGCCTGGACTGCTGACTTGCAGCAATCCATTGCTTGTGCTCGGCCTTGTATGTATACGCTCCTCGGAAACTTTCACCACGCTGCGCGCCTAACGGCGGACATGCGGCTTTCCGATTTGCGTTACCCAATCAATTTCGTTGTCAAACATCAGATCCCCCTCTGTGTCGAGGAGGACCAGCCCTGAGGCTGTTGAAACCTGCCCGATCCAAACTTGCGGATCATGGCCTGCTTCTAGGTCGAAGCCCTCAATGAAGAAGGCACCGAACTAGACGCAGTGAATGAGAGGTTGGTGGAGCTGACCGGGATCGAACCGGTGACCCCCTGCTTGCAAAGCAGGTGCTCTCCCAGCTGAGCTACAGCCCCTTAAGGGTTGCGTGGCTAAGATGGTGGGCCTGGGTAGAGTCGAACTACCGACCTCACCCTTATCAGGGGTGCGCTCTAACCAACTGAGCTACAGGCCCGCGTTGCGCGCTCCCCCGCCGATAAGTTGCCGGCGGCTCGCCCAAATCTCATTCAATGCTAATGGGTTTCGAGGACAAAGATTGAACATGCTGAGTAGCTACGCTACTCATGACTATCGTAAGAACTTGCGGCCAGGAAAAGAAGGCTCGTATCGAATTTCCTGCATCCTCCGTAAACGGCTGATACAGGATTTGCATGGACACCTATCCGATCGCCGAGGCGACTCCGCTATCGCGGAAGGAATAAGTGTGCCATGTGTTCTCTTTTAGAAAGGAGGTGATCCAGCCGCAGGTTCTCCTACGGCTACCTTGTTACGACTTCACCCCAATCATGAATTACACCTTGGGCGGCTGCCTCCTTGCGGTTGGCTCACCGACTTCTAGTGCAACCCACTTTCGTGATGTGACGGGCGGTGTGTACAAGGCCCGGGAACGTATTCACCGCGGCATTCTGATCCGCGATTACTAGCGATTCCAGCTTCACGTAGTCGAGTTGCAGACTACGATCCGAACTGAGGTCGGCTTTTTCCGATTAGCTCCCCCTCACGGGTTTGCGACGGTTTGTACCGACCATTGTAGCACGTGTGTAGCCCTGGACATAAAGGCCATGAGGACTTGACGTCATCCCCACCTTCCTCCCCGTTATCCGAGGCGGTTTCGTCAGAGTGCTCAACTAAATGGTAGCAACTGAAGATAAGGGTTGCGCTCGTTGCGGGACTTAACCCAACATCTCACGACACGAGCTGACGACAGCCATGCAGCACCTATATTACGGTCCCTTGCGGGAAAGGAATGTTTCCACTCCGGTCCATAACATTTCGAGCCCAGGTAAGGTTCTTCGCGTTGCGTCGAATTAAACCACATGCTCCACCGCTTGTGCGGGCCCCCGTCAATTCCTTTGAGTTTCAGCCTTGCGACCGTACTCCCCAGGCGGACTGCTTAACGCGTTAGCTACGGCACGGCGGGATTGGGTACCCGTCACACCAAGCAGTCATCGTTTAGGGCTAGGACTACCAGGGTATCTAATCCTGTTTGCTCCCCTAGCTTTCGTGCATCAGCGTCAGTTATGGTCCAGTGAGCCGCTTTCGCCACAGGTGTTCCTCCTGATATCTACGCATTTCACCGCTACACCAGGAATTCCACTCACCTCTCCCATACTCAAGCCCTGCAGTTTCTCATGCAGTCTATGAGTTGAGCCCATAGATTTCACATAAGACTTACAAAACCGCCTACGCACCCTTTACGCCCAATAATTCCGAACAACGCTCGCCCCCCTCGTATTACCGCGGCTGCTGGCACGAAGTTAGCCGGGGCTTCTTCTTCCGGTACCGTCATAATCGTCCCGATCGAAAGGAGTTTACGTCCCGAAGGACTTCATCCTCCACGCGGCGTTGCTGCGTCAGGGTTTCCCCCATTGCGCAAAATTCCCCACTGCTGCCTCCCGTAGGAGTCTGGACCGTGTTTCAGTTCCAGTGTGTCCGTGCGCCCTCTCAGGCCGGATACCGATCACTGTCTTGGTGGGCCATTACCCCGCCAACTAACTAATCGGCCGCGACCCCCTCCTGAAGCGAATTGCTCCTTTGACCCGTAGGTGTTATGCGGTATTAGCTAAGGTTTCCCTCAGTTATCCCCCACTCCAGGGTAGGTTAGTCACGTGTTACTCACCCGTGCGCCACTTTACTCATGGATTGCTCCACTTTCTCGTTCGACTTGCATGTGTTAGGCACGCCGCCAGCGTTGATTCTGAGCCAGGATCAAACTCTCGTTTGAAACCTAGTTTGTCTAGCTACCCGACGGAGGTCGGAATAGTTTCGACTCGTCTGCGCATCACTGCGCGAGACGTGTTACTTACCTTGTGAGAAGATCAAGCCAAACCTGATCGTTTCTCACGACTGGCACGTTCAACCTTATTGTCAAAGATCCGTAAGAGCGGTCCGCCTGAGCGGTGCCCCTTTGGGATCGAGGCCCAGACTGTTACGCCAGGGTGTCCTCGAACTTATTGCGCCTTGCCGGAATCTCGCATCTAAGCAGTCATCGGCATTTTTGCGCGAACCTTCTAAACCTATCGAATTTCCGATGTCGTGTCAAGCGATGATTCTGTGGGAATCAAACTTGCAACTTTTTCATCTTCGGCAGGCAGTTTTACCCGCCTATTCGATCGACATAGCGGCGAGGTTAGTCGGCCGCAGAAGGTCGCACTGCGCAAAATATCAAAGAGCGACCCGCATCAAATGCCTAGCGCCACAAAGGCGCACGAAAGGGTATTTTCCTCTCGGGTCATGCAATGGGTTTGTTCTCTGCGGGATTCCCTACAGGGGCTAGATGAGCTTACGCTTCCTATCCGCCCTACGAACCGGCTTCCCACTTCCCCACTCGGGGCAGGCCATAAGGCCACCGGGAGGCTCCACTGCTACATCTGCAACTTTTTAAGAGTAGCACAAGCCACCCTTCAATGCAAACCGCGAAATCAGCTTGTCTTCCGCGTGGTTTCGCGACTTCCTGAGAATAGCAATCGCACCCGAATCCCGCAACCCGAAACGGCTGTGGAAAGGAGCCGGTTTCTGTGGGAAACACCCTTCTATGCGCATGGAATAAGGGTCAAATTCAAAGGAATTTCGCTGAGAAATGAACAGAATCGCCCAGCTTGCGCGTTTTCATCGACATCGAAATCTCTTACGGTCTCGAAATGACCCCGAGGTCTGTCAGGCCATTCACAAAAAACTGCATGGCCAGCGCCACCAGGAGCAAGCCCATGATTCTGACGAGGATGCGAATGCCCGTCTCGCCCAGCACTGTCTTCACCCGGCCCGCTCCTGCCAGCACCAGATAGCTGACAACACAGGTGATAGCGATCGACACGAGAACCGCACCCATCTCCCATCGCCAAAACCCTGAAGCCTGCCCAACGAGCACCATGACGGAAGAAATCGCACCTGGACCCGCCAGCATGGGAATTCCTAGTGGCACGATGCCGGCATCCTCTTTGGCCGCTCCTTCTTCGGTGTCTCCGTGTGCTTCCTGCGTGGGCGAGCGCTTCGCTTCCAGCATGTCCAACCCAATCAGCAGCAGAATCAACCCGCCTGCGATTTCAAACGCAGGCAGAGTGATCCCGAACATTCTGAAGATCAGCTGCCCCGCCAGGGCAAAGCTGGTCAGCACGATAAAACATGTCAGCGCCGCTTTGCGTGCCATCCGCTTCCGCCGCGCCGGATCGACGCTCTGCGTGATGGCCAGAAACGATGGAATCGCCGCGAAGGGATCAACGAGAAAGAAGATGGAACTAAGGGCCAGCACCGAGAAGCGCACCAGCGGCGCCGTTCGGATCTCGTTGAGAGCGGCAGTCGCGGGATTCGTCCAGTCGAGCATGGGCTTCTAATTTCTGACCGGTCAGGCCGATTTGATCGAAGGCACTAGAGAACGTTAAAGCTCTTGATACGCCTGTGGCCGTGCGCATCATCGACAGGGGCATTCCCTTCCCGCATCACCAACCGCGTATGGCATCCCGCTTCGCGGGCCGGGTCGAGCTCGCGAACCGCGTCGGAAAAGAACATAATCTCCCGCGGCTCGCATCCCATCGCCGAAGCGATTGATTCGTAACTTGCACTGGATGTTTTCGGTCCGGTTCGGGTATCGAAGTATCCAGAGATCAGCGATGTCAGATCCCCAAAGTTGGAGTGGCGAAAAAGCAGCAGTTGTGCCGCAACGGACCCCGAAGAATAGATGGCCACGTGCGCAGCCGTCGACCACCGTTCCAGGGCTTTCGGAACATCTTCGAACAGAGTGCCCTGGAGTTCGTCGCACTCAAATCCGCCTTTCCAGATGCGGCCCTGAAGACTCTTGAGAGCCGTCGATTTCCGGTCGCGATCCATAAGCCAGTTCAGGTACGGAATGGCTTCATCCCAATACTCCGGCCCAGCAAATTTAGGCGCCGTTTCGTCGGTTTCGGCAGCATTCTCTTCCGCGAGCATAGTCAGATCACTTACCACGCCCGGGTCGGCGGCATGCAGTTGCAGGTATCTCTCAAAGTGCGCTCGTGCATATGGAAAGAGCTGCTCATACACAAGAGACAGAGGCGCAATTGTGCCCTCTACATCCAGAAGGAAAAGTTTCGGGATGCCCAATGAAAGGTCCTTGTTGCCGGTGTGATTGTTCGGCGGCTTGGGCTTCGTCATAGGCGAATGCCAGTGGCTGCGCTCGGCCCGAGGTACGCGGGACCGAAACACAGCGGTTGGTAGTCCCGGTCGACGCCAGAGCCAGTGTAATGCGGAGTCCACCCGGCTGTGTCTTGAAACCAGCGAATGGCTCGTATGCAGCGATCTTCGCACAAGGTAAACCAGTGCGTCGTTCCGCGAGGCACGCGAAGCATATCGCCGGGACCGACTTCCACCGAGGCGATTTTCTCTGCCAAATGCAGGAAGAAAACCCCGCGCCCCGTCACGATGAAGCGCACCTCGTCTTCGTCGTGGGTGTGTTCCTTGTCGAACTTCGCAAGCATCGTTTCAAGATTTGGCGTAGTGGGATTCACGTCGATGACGTCAGCGGTCACGTACCCGCCTCGACGCTTCATCTCTTTGATTTCGTCCGCGTAGGCGGCTAGGACCGCATCTGCCGATGCATCCACACCAACGCGATCGAGACTCCAGCGCTCGTATTCAATGCCGAGAGTCGCGAGTTCGCTGCGGATCTCGGATTCACTGGCGATGGTGCGGTCTTCTGAGGGGAAGCGCAAAACTGCCATGACGTACTCCTGGGATTTAGGCCGGCAGAAAGTGGGTACCTCGACTCAAGAGCCCGACCGCTCTCAAGCAGGCTGGTTGAAGAGCTGCCGTCCTTCTACCTCGAAGAGGAACTCGAGTACCTCAAGATGACGGCGCGCTTTAGCCACCGATTCACCCCAAGTATAAAGCCCGTGTCGGCTGAGCAAAACCCCGTGCGCATCGGCATTTTTACGAAGTACCTCGCCGAGGTGTTCTGCCAGCTCGGTGTACACCTGCGTGTTCTCAAGGATCGGAATACGTTCGGTGTGCTCGTGAGTTGCAACGCCCGAAAGCCCTTTCAGCAGCTCGTAGCCCGCGAGACGGACATGCCCGATGACTGCGAACTTTCCCGAAAGGAGCGTATTCCAGATTGTGTGCACGTGGAGAATCGCCCTGGCATGAATCCGCTCACGATAAATCACGGTGTGCAGACTCGTCTCGGCAGACGGACGACTGCGTCCCGATACTGCTCGCCCCTCAAGGTCGATCTCGAGAAGGTCCGCGGGCGTTAGCGTTCCCTTGTCGAGGCCCGTCGGCGTAATGAAAATGCGGCCGCCCGAACGTACGCTGAAGTTTCCGCTGGTCGCGGGAACCCATCCGCGTGCATAGCAGGTGCGCGCCGTAGCGCAAAGCTCATCAATTTCGTGCTGAGGAAACTGCCTGTCCTGAGACATAGGTTGAAAGCAGTGTAGCAATGACCCCGCAACCGGCGCCGGATTGCGCACGTCCCATATACTTAGGCGTTCCCAGCGGAGGCAGCTTTGCGGAGCCGTAGCGTTGTTCTATTATGTGCTCTTTTTGCAGTTTCCATCTTCCAGCTCCCCGCACAGGGCAATTCAAACAGTGCACCAAAAAACGAGCCGGTGCTGAAGACCACGACGCGAGCCGTGGTGGTGGATGTGGTGGTAACCGGCGGCAGTGGCACGTCCGTCAGCGGGCTCGGTCAGCGCGATTTTTCCATCCTCGAAGATGGCAAGCCGCAAGCTATCGACTTCTTTGAGGAACATTCCGCTACGACTGCTCCAGCGGTGACGCTACCTCAGTTGCCGCCGCATGTTTACAGCAACGAACCCGCGGTGGCGCCGAATGAAGCGGTGAACATTCTGCTTCTCGACAGTCTCAACACCGAGGAAGCAGACCAGGCCAATGCGCACAAGCAAATCGTGGCATTTCTCGCGAGTCTGCAGCCCGGTATGCGAGTCGCCGTCTACACCCTCAACATGCATCTAAAACTGCTTCAAGGATTCACGTCGGATGGCACGCTGCTGCGAGCTGCCATCGACAGCAAGGCGGCGGCTCCCGGAACGACGATCGTGTCGCGCAGCCGCCAAGACGATCTAGAAGACAAGGAAGACGTCTCCATGGCCGGGGATCCGCTGGCGGCACAGGCCGAAGAGAGATCGCTGAGAGAATACGCAAATACTCAGCGGGGCCAGTCTGCGTCGATCACTCTGACGGCTTTGCAGAATTTAGCGCGAGCGCTCGAGGCAATTCCCGGCCGCAAGAACCTGATCTGGTTCGCCAGCAAGTTTCCCGTAGCTCTCTTTCCCGATGGGGACAATCGCGCGGTGCTCCAGGAATTCCGCGGAAACGAGTTGCCGGAAGCACTGCGCCAAACCGTAGACATGCTCACCCGGGCTCGCGTTGCGCTGTATCCGGTGTCGGCGCGAGGCCTGATGGTCGACCGCACCACGAATGCCGACAATGGCGATGGCAGCATGGCGTGGAACCCTTACCAGCAATCTCCCGCTATCCGAGCGGCTGCAGCCACCATGGATCAACTGGCAACGGACACCGGCGGCAGGGCGATTTACACCACCAACGATGTGGCCGCAACTCTGACACGCGACATCTGGGACGGCGCGCACTATTACACGGTGGCGTATACGCCTTCAAACGAGAAGATGGATGGGACGTTTCGCCGGATCGAGGTAAAGCTCACCGAGAGCAAGTACAAGCTCGCCTATCGGCGCGGATACTACGCAGATGCGGGGTCAGCGCCAGCCCAGCCGGCATCCGATCCGCTGGCTCCTCTGCTGGCAGCGGGAATGCCGGATGCTACGCAGATTATGTATCGCATTGGCGTAACGCCGGAGTCCCAGCCCGCACCGGCCAACGCGCGCGCTGGTGGCAATGCCAAGCTGGCTGGGCCCCTCACGCGGTATCGAATTCTCTTTCAGATTCCTCGCGACAGCATGAGCTTTGCGACCACCTCTGGCGGGACGCATGACGCAAGGATCCGGGTAGCCGTAGTGGCGTACGGCCGCGACAGCAAGCCTGTGAACTGGACCGGCGGGGTGATGACGCTCAGCCTGACAGAAGACCAATATGCCAAAGCGCAACGGACAGGAGTCGCGGCTCCAATAGAGATTGATTTGCCGGAAGCCGAGCTTTCCCTCGCGACCGGAATCTGGGACATGAACACGCAACGGGCTGGGACGCTCCAGATTTCACTCAATCCCAAAACCGATGCCGTCGCGGAGCCAGCCTCTCATTGAAAAGCATTGACGCCGCATAAGGCAGAACGTTCCTCGCCGCTCTACAATCGTTCTTTGCTTTCCGACTCACAACGCGAACGCATCGCCGTGGTGCTCGTATCGCCGCGGAATCCGTTGAATATCGGCGCAGTGGCTCGTGCCATGGCCAACTTCGGATTCAGCCGGTTGAGGGTAGCATCCCCGTATGAGCCGCACTGGCGCGAAGCACGTTCGGCGGTTGGCGCGCCACAGTTGCTCGCCAATGCGCAACAGACCACATCCCTCGTCGAAGCCGTACGAGATTGCACCCTTGTGCTGGGAACAGGAACACTAACTCACCGCAAAGCAGAACAGCCGGTTGTTCGTCTCGACGAACTCGCGCCCATGATCGAACGAGAGTTCGACCACCACGGTCAGATCGCCGTTGTTTTCGGACCAGAAAAGCACGGGCTGACCCGCGAGGATCTTTCCTATTGTCACGCCCTGGTAGAGATTCCGACCAATGTGCATCAGCCCTCAATGAACCTGGGGCAGGCGGCAGCGGTTTGTTTGTATGAACTGGCAACACGTGTAACTTCATCGACCGCTGGATCGAAAATCGGGGAAGAACGGGACAGTCAAATCGACCCAACAGCTATAGAGCCTGCGCGAAATGCTTCAGGAATTGCGCCGACTTCCGGCAACCTAGATATCCTCGCCGGTCTGATCGAGGAGGTCATGGTTGCTGCGAAATACTCGCCGCAAACTATGCAGCAGGCCAACCGGCATGATCTGCGCCTGCTTGTGAGGCGGCTGCACTTGAATGCAGCCGACAGCCGTAGGGCGCTCGGCCTCTTCCGGCGAATCCTGAGACAGCTTCGAATCCCCCAGCTGTGACGTAACGTTACGTTACGTTTTTTGGACACCCGCAAACTTACGTGTGATATGCATCCTATCTCCGGCGAATCACAATCCAGTTAGATGTGTAGAGGCGAAAGGTAGCCGGATGCGCTCGTTCATCAACACTCTTCAAGGATCGCCAGCTTTTTTGAAGCCATTTGGTCTCGTATTGACTGCATGCGGGATTTTCTCCGTTGGCATCGTCATGACCGAGGGGCAGGTGCCTGTTTCTCAGCCGGATTCACCCGCAGCGCAGCCCCCTGCGGCAACCGCGGCAGCGCCGTCGAACCCGGTTCAGGCCGCCGCTGCGGACCCCCAGTCCAACACCCATACCCGTCCGGAGAAAGATCCGACCCTCGGACAGGGAGCTTTTATCGTGCACACGGTTGGTGGAGAGATCAAGGAAGACCAGCTCAAGCAGATTTTCGTTGGAAAAACCATGTATCTACGCGCCGGCTACCAGGACAACAACCTTGAGTTTGATGAAAGCGGCCACTTGCTTTCACATTCGGCGCAAAGCTCTTATACGTTGAGCCAGATCCAGATCAACACGGTGAAATTGTCAAAGCACAAACTGGAACTCGAAGGCGATCGGTACGCGCTGCATTTTCTCGGCGCAGCGCCTTTTGAGGACCCAACTACAGCAACAGACCGCGTGAGAATCACACCGAAAAAGAAAACCGTCCGAATCTCTTTCGATCGCGAGCAGGTTGAGATCCCGAAGAAGAAAAAAGACAAAAAGCACAAGGGTCAGGATCAAGCGAAAACTGAGCCCACAGCGGCGACGGTCTCAGTTGATTCAGCTTCTGCGCAAGAAAGAACGAGTCCCGCGGAAGATGCATCGCAGGCTGCTCCAACTCAAGCGATGGCGGACGATCATCCTTCCGATGATAGAAAAGTAACAACTACTACTTCCCCGGCTCATGCCTCGCAGCTTTTGCTGACTGCGCTCGACACCGTGTTTTCCCTCGGGATCGATGAACGGATGATCGCGGCGATGCCGGATTTCTGGAAGCTTTACTATCAGGCCGCGGAGTCGAAAACAGACTATAAGCCGACCGATCCCGGTGTATTCCGTCAGAGCGTCGTAGATCAGAAGGCAAAACTGATTTCGGCGATTGACCCTCCCTCGAATCAATTCGCGCAGGATAACGGCGTGGCGGGTATGGCCCTTTATCATGCCGTAATTGGCAGCGATGGCAAGGTTGAAGAGGTGGTTGCTGGCAGGCCAATCGGCTTTGGCCTCGACGAGAGCGCCGAGCGGACCATCCGTAAGGCATCGTTTCAGCCAGCCATAAAGGACGGCAAGCCTGTTCCGGTAGCTCTCGACGTTGTTGTGTCGTTCCGGATCTACTCGGCGAGAACCTCAAAGCCCGGCGAACAAGAGAAAAACGAGAAGTCGGTCGAGGCCGTGCGGCCCGGCCCCTATACCGTGCAGTCCCAGGCCGCGCCGCAGCCTCCGACCGCCCAGTGAGAGGAACTTCCCGATCGCGGAAAGCTATTTAACATCAGCCTTCCCCGCGCCAGGGGGCTCCCACAACTCGACGCGATTACCCTCCGGATCCCAGATCCAGGCAAATCGTCCGTACGCGTGGTCTTCGCGATTGGCATCGATGCGGACATTGGCGGCGGTGAGTTCGGTGAGCAGCTCGTCAAGATTATCGACGCGAAAGTTGATCATCGCCTGCTGCCGGCCTTCGCCGAAGTATTTCGTGCTCTCAGGAAAATGCGCAAAGACAGTCATACCCAAAGAATCTGGACCGTCGAAGGCCAGGGAACCGCCATCCTGCAACGGAATGCCCAAATGCTGCGCGTACCAGGCAGACAGCTTTTCCGGATCGCTGGCCTTCAGAAAAACTCCGCCGACCCCCACAGCTTTCGCCATCGCTACTCCTCCTGCCGAATAACTTGTTCCAGTTTTGGCTTGTGTTTGGCCCGGCGGCCGGTACGCGGCTTGTCTTCGACAACGCGAGCGGGTTTGGGTTGGCCCACACGCTCGCGCGCATTTGCCTTTACAGCCTTCGTGGCCGAAAACGTGCCTGCCTTGCGTTTCGTCATCGCAAAATGAGTATGGAGTAAATCAAGCTGATTGTCTAAATTTCTCAACGGATTTAGCGGCTTCGGCGTCCAAACTAAGTTATCGACAGCCACCGAATGCCGCCTTGGAAATCGGCCTGTGTTTAAAACGTCTGCATTCCACTTCTTTGTCCTGCGCGTGGGCAGTTTCGGAGAATTCGGAGTGAATCAAAACCTCGGAATTTGCGAGTCGGCTTCCATTTCCGATTTAGGTTTCAGACTTGGCGCGCACCCCGGAGGTTGAGGAACGGACGGATAAGCGTCTAATCTAAACGGAAGAGTGTCCACGACCGGGGGCCGCGCGGGTGCAAAGATCGTATCTTTTTGAGGTTTTGCGTGGGTGGACCGCTCGCCGCGTGATTGGCTACTTGGCAATATTCGCTGCGTTCTTCCTGGTACTGATATGGTGGCTGCTCCATTGAGACAAGGCGAGCGTGGGAGTGGAGAGCACAAAGCCGCCACACATAGCGATATGCGGAAAACCCGCATGAATGCTGTGCTCTCCTCGACAATGGATTTTAGAGGATTACTATGGAATAGTTCGGGCCGGAGCCGAAGTGCCCGGAACTTTTGTCTGCGCGGCTCTGTCGGGAGAGATTTCCACGACGGGGCCTTTTCTCAGAAATGGAGAAATAAGGGAAATGGACGAGCGGGAGTTTTTCAACGAAACGACGGAGACACGAACGCACAACCTTACCTGTCCCAAGTGCGGCCAGGCGGGCGAGTACAAGGTGACTTGGGTCGTTAGGCGCAAGCGGCCGCAGTTGCCCCGCCACGCTGACGAACGCGATCGGGCCAAGTTTGCCAAAGCACAATCCTACATGGTGCGGCGCGACGACAAACTAAGCTGCGTGAATGTCCGCTGCCGCAAGCCATTCGAGATTACCTCCTTGCAATCATTGGCGTTTCTGAACGAGTAGTGGATGCGATGAAAACCCTGGCGCGTACGGGTGGCGCGGGCTGGGCAGCATGTGATTGAATCGAAACATTGACAAGCCCGGGGCCTTCAGGCCGACATTGGGCCGCATGGAGACAAATTCTGATGGCGAATTCCCTTCTTCCCCCCGAAGAGCGCAACCTAACCCCCGACCAGGTAGAAGCTCTCGACAAACGTCGCGAGTGGGGGCACACGCTGCTGGTGATTGCGTGCCAATTTGCGGTGATTGCAACCGTGCTTTTGCTCTGGGTGGGACAAGACTTGACCTATTCGCCGGGGTGGGTCCACCCTATGGCCTATTACTTCGCAATCGCAATCGGATTGGTGGCCGTTTTAGGCGTTACAGGACTGATTTTGAGGTCTGGAACCCCGAGAATAGACTGAACCTACCGAGTTTAGAGGAGTTGCATCCGATAGGAGCCGGCATTTGTGCCGGCTCGTTGTTTTGCAGTCCTGCAAAGCTTGGAAAAAGCGTATAGCGTTAGGATGTACAGATGGCCGTTGCTTCCCCAATCGCACCCGCCGCAGAAGCCAAAGTTCGCTGCCTGACGGACAGTCATGGCCGCGTGATTCACGACCTGCGCGTCTCCATCACAGATCGCTGCAATTACAAGTGCGTCTACTGCCGGACGGGTGAGTTCGGCGCCCAATACCCCGAATTGGGGATCGAAGAGTATCTGCGGCTGATCAAGTTATTTGTAAACCTCGGGATCGAGAAGGTTCGCATTACCGGCGGCGAACCGTTGCTGCGCCAAGGCTTGGTTGAGCTAATCGAAGAGCTTGCGCGGCTAAAGACCTTGAAAGGTGATCCGCTAGACTTGGCGCTCACTACGAACGGTCATCTGCTCGGCAAACTGGCCCACCCATTGAAGGCCGCCGGATTGAACCGAGTCACCGTCAGCATGGATGCCGTCGATGCGCCTACCTTCGAACGCATCACGCGCGTTCCAGGCAGCTTCAAGAAAGTGGTGGCTGGAGTTCGCACTGCACGTGATGCGGGCTTGACTCCGCTGAAGATCAACTGCGTTCTGCTGCGCGGTTTCAACGACAACGAAATCGAGGGTTTTGCCCGTTTTGCGCGCGAAGAAAATGTCGTCGTGCGCTTTATCGAATTCATGCCGCTCGAAGAAGGCCGTTTGTGGACGCCCGAGATTGTCGTTCCGCTGGCAGAAATCGTCGATCGGATCGGCCGCGCGATGACGCTCGTGCCCATGGCGCCACGCGAAGCCAGCGAAACCGCCCGCCGCTATACCTTTGCCGATGGCGTGGGCGAAATCGGAATTATTGCTCCGGTAAGCCAGGCATTCTGCGGCGCATGCAGCCGCGTTCGCCTCACATCGGACGGCAAAATCCGAACATGCCTTTTTTCGCAGGTGGAACACGATCTCTATGGAAGGATGCGCGCCGGCGAAGACGAGGCCTCCCTGTCTGATTACATCGTGCAGACAATCTACGGCAAAGAGGCACGCCACCACATTGGTGAGCCGGGATTCCTGAAGCCATCGCGCTCGATGGTCCACATTGGTGGCTGAAGCGCACAAACTTCCAGCAATCCCCAACGACACAACTTATTGAGCAGACAGAGGCTATTGTGTGCGAGTAAATGGATCGCAGAATGGATGCTTTCGCATGCGATGAGATCGCACGTAACTTAAGTACATATGGTCATGGACTAAAGACACTATCAAGGCGCGATTTGAACCAGCGCGTGTGACAGAATTCACATCAGAACAGATCACCTGTTCCCTGCAGAGATGACCCAGTTGACTGAAAATCGCATTCCGCTCGATGACCTCATGGTCTTCCACCAGTTGGCCAGGTCGCTCAACTCCAGCCTCGATCTGGATACGATTCTGCGCACGATTCTTGAACAAATGGAGCGGATCATCACGGCGGATATGTGGACGCTGCTGATGCTGGATGAGAAAAGCAACGAGCTCTGCTACGCTCTGGCCTCGGGAAATGGCGAGAGTGCGCTGCGCGACCTGCGCGTGAAATCGGGCGAGGGCATCGCAGGCTGGGTGGCGGAACACGGCGAGACGCTCATCGTTCCGGAGTCGGAGAATGACGATCCAAGGTTGCAGCAGACGATTGCTGCGGAAACGCCCCGGGTGCGCTCGGTGATTGCGATGCCGTTGCGGGGCCGCAAGGGCGTGCATGGCGTCATTGAGATTCTCAATCCGCGCGCCAGCCAGATGAGCGATTACACGATCGCCTTTCTTCATATCCTGTGCGATCATGCGGCCATTGCAATTGAGAATGCGCGGGATGTGGCGCGCATCCAGCAACTCACCATTACCGACGACGCGACCGGACTCTACAATGTGCGTCATCTCTACAAGATGCTCGAGCAGGAACTGGACCGCAGCAGTCGATTTAGACGCCCTATAAGCCTCGCGTTCATCGATCTCGATCGCTTCAAGCTTGTGAATGACGCTCACGGGCATCTGATTGGCAGCGAACTGCTGATGCGTATCGGAGTTCGGCTAAAACAACTGAGCCGCGAAACCGATATGTGCTTCCGGTACGGTGGCGATGAATTCGTGGTCCTGATGCCAGAAACTTCGGCAATGGATGCATTCATGCAGACTACGACGCTGCACCGGGAACTGACGAACACGCTCTTCCACATGAGCAACGGCCTGGACCTCTCCGCCAGCGCCAGCGTGGGTCTCGCAACCAGTCCGCCAGAGAACGCAGCAGTGCACGCGATTATCGGCGCAGCCGACGCGCGGATGTACGACGTAAAGAGCAACGGGCGCGGCAAAGTTCGTGGCGCGTAGTCGCGTCGTTAGAATTCCTCGTCATCTGCTTTTTCGTTGCCCTGACTCTCCGCCAGTTTTTCCAGTTGGTTGCGCCAGTCAAGCGACTCCACAAAGGGTCGTGACTCACGCCAATTCGGCTCCACAATCACATGCAATTCGAGATAAACGCGTGTGCCGAGCAAGGACTCGATCTGTTTGCGCGCGCCCGTGCCGATCTCTTTCAGCTTCGCCCCGCCCTTGCCGATAAGGATGGCCTTCTGTCCCTCACGCTCACAGTAGATCGCCGCAGCGATACGCGTCAGTGGCAACCTGGCCGGCGGCTGCCCTTTTTTGCGCGGCGGAGCAGGCGGCTCAGCCTCTTCGAACTGCTCAATGACCACAGCCGCCGCATAAGGAACTTCTTCGCCCGTTTCCACCAGAATGCGTTCGCGAATCAGCTCGGCGACCATGAAACGCATGGGCTGATCGGTGTACTGGTCCTTGGGGTAGTAGCGTTCACCGACGGGCAACGCAGCGACGATTTTCCTCACAAGAAGATCAAGGCCGTCGCGTTTGCGCGCACTCACCGGAATGATCTCGGCAAAGTTATACTGCTTCGTCAGCGTATCGATCAGCGGCAAAAGCACATCTTTGGCCACGAGATCGATTTTTGTCAGGACAAGAAAGACCGGGCAGTCGAGCTCGCGAATGAGCGAGAACAAAAACTCCTCTTCGCTGGCCCAGGCGGCAGTTTTTCGGGATTTGGCGTGGGAACCGGAGTCCTTCTGAAGATTCAAAGACGAAACCTGGGGCATGCGGATCTGTGCCTGTTCGAGAACATTTCCCGGTTCGCCTGCTGCCTCAAGTTGCACACGGCGGCTGGCATCAACCAGTACAAGTACGACATCGCGCGTTGAAAGAGCCTCGTGAACTTCCTGCAACATGCGCCGATCGAGCTGCGATGAAGGCTTGTGCACTCCCGGAGTGTCGACAAATACGATCTGCGCAGCAGGATGAACTTTCTTGCGCACTTCCACTTCCAGAACGCCGATAATGCGGTTGCGCGTCGTCTGCGGCTTTGCCGTAACGATGGCCACCTTCTCGCCTGTAAGGGCGTTCATCAATGTGCTTTTGCCAGCATTCGGCCGGCCGAGAATGGCAACAAATCCTGATTTCACTTGGGGCAACTCGCTTCTGAATGAGTGTACGGCATTTCACGTCGCGACCTGAGGACGTGCCGATCGTTCGATGTTCAGGGCAGTGCAGTCGCTTCTTCCTTCGCTGGCGGAAAGATCCTCAGCCGATCGACGCGGCGATCTGTGGAATCGACAACCTGGATGCGCAGACCGCTTTGTTCAAGCAACACAACCTCTCCCGGCAGAGGAATACGCCCTTCGATTTCGCTTACCAGGCCACCGAGAGTGGTCGCTTCATACTTTCCATCCACTCCGGCTTCTTCGCCGAAGAGACTTGGCAACTCATCTACGGGATAGTCGCCGGGTACCACCCACACACCGCCAGGCTCGCGCTGCGGATCACCGATATGTGCATCCTTCTCATGCTCGTCCCGAATATCGCCGACAATCTCTTCGAGAAGATCTTCGATCGTCACCAGGCCCGAGACGCCCCCGTACTCATCGATCACAATGCGCATGTGCTGCTTTTCACGCTGCATCTCGCGCAACAGTTCGTAACCGCGCTTCGTTTCTGGAACAAAAACTGCAGGATGCTGAATGCTGGCGACGGTTCTGATCCGCGCCTCCTCATCGGTGATCTGAAGCAGATCGTGTGCGAACGCGATCCCAGTAACCGAGTCGAGCGTGCGCTCGTAGACGGGCACGCGCGAAAAATTATGTTCCTTCAGCATTTCAAGAAACCGCTCGATCGTAATCGACTGCGGCACCGCAAAAACCTGGGGACGCGGCGTCATCACTTCGCGCACCAGCTTTTCACCGAATTCGACTGCGGAACGCACCAGGTCCCGATCGCTCTCTTTGAGAATGCCTTCTTCCTCGCCCGCTTCAAGCAGCGACTCAACGTCGGGAGCAGGCTCATCTTCTTCGGCGACGGGTCTTTCAGCCAGCGACGCAAGGGAGAAGAAGAACCGGATGATGGCCGTAATCGGCGTCATGAGCCAGAGCAGCAGGCGAATGGGCCAGACAAGACGCGCAGCCCAGCGCCCCTTAGTGTGCGTGAACAGCAATGAAGGCAGAATCTGATTGCAGAAAACGACGGCCAGCAGGACGACCAGGACAGCCTGGGCGATCTCAGGATACGTTGGGCGCGCTACGTGCGGAGCGCGATCGAAAAGCACTGCACCAATCGCAAGCGCAAACACCGCCAGCGTAAGCTGCTGCAGCACCGTGGCGCAGAGAGCAGCGTGCTCGCGCGTAAGGCCAATCAGCGGCTCGATCTTCTCCTCCCATTCGTCTAGGTTGTCCTGAACCTCGCGGGGAAGGATCTTTCCGAACTCGGAATAGACGCGGCTGATGTAAGCGGCAAAGGTATCAACCAGGGCTGCGACTGCCAAGAGCGAAATGGTAATCCAGCTCATCGGCCCGAACCTCTCGGCAATTTCGCGGTCCCACTCTGGTTCGATCGCTCGATGAGGCCGTGAGGCAGTCTTAGAAGCGCACGAAGTTTCTGCTCCCTGCGTGCCATCTGGCCTGAGTCCGATTCGTGATCGTAGCCTGCCAGATGGAGCAATCCGTGAAGCGCCAGAACCTTGATTTCAGTAGCGAGCGAGTGGCCGCGCTCCTCCGACTGGCGTCGTGCTGTGTTGACACTGATCGCCAGATCTCCGGCGATTTTTTCAGGGCCTGGCACGTCAGTAGGAAACGAAAGCACGTCCGTGGCTTTGTTCTTTCCGCGAAATTGACGATTGAGGCGCCGAATGGCTGTATCGGTGGTCAGCAATACACTGACCTGGCCGCGCAGTTTTACTGCAGACTGCGCCTCACGCAAAAAACGGGCGAGGGTCCGCGCATTCGGAATGCGCTGTTTCCGGGGAGTGGTAGTTTGCGCGGAGCCACCGGGCCTCGCAGGCAGTCTTACGTGCGAAGTTGGATCGGGGTCCAGATCTGGGTCGAAAAGAATCATCGTGCGCGAGGCCGCTACAGTCAGCGGCCCCGTGTCTTCTATATTTTACGCGAACGGCGCTTTTACTGCGGTTTGGCAGGATGTGCGGCTTGCTGGGGCGCCTGCTGCTCAACCTGCGGTTGGATGACTTCGCCAAGATTCAACGGCAGTTCTTGCTGGTGCGGCTTTGTCGCCTCATAGGCACGAACAATGCGCTGTACCAGTGCATGCCGGACTACGTCGCCATCGGCAAAGTGGCAGAAACAGATGCCCTCCACGCCATCGAGAATGTTAATCGCATCCAGCAAGCCCGATTTCCGCGGATTGGGCAGATCTATTTGTGTAATATCCCCTGTAATCACGGCTTTGGAGTTGTTGCCCATGCGGGTCAGGAACATCTTCATCTGCTCGATGGTGGTGTTCTGCGCCTCATCCATGATGATGAAGGCGTCATTTAGCGTGCGACCGCGCATAAACGCGAGGGGCGCAACCTCAATGACATTTTTCTCGAGCATCTTGTCGACCTTCTCTGGGTCGAGCAGGTCATAAAGCGCGTCGTAAAGCGGACGGAGATACGGATCAACCTTTTCCTGTAGCGTGCCAGGAAGAAAGCCGAGTCGCTCGCCGGCTTCAACAGCTGGGCGCACCAGTACGATTCGGCTCACCTTTTTCGCGTTCATCGCAGCCACGGCCATCGCCACAGCCAGGTAAGTCTTTCCTGTGCCGGCCGGGCCTACGCCAAAAACCATGTCATTTTGCTCGATAGCCTCTATGTACTTGCGCTGATTGAGCGAACGGGGCTGCACCGTGCGCTTCACACCGGCGGAACGTGCCTTGCCCGCATCCGCAAGCGTGCGCAACGAAGTCGCAGGATCGGCCACGACTAGACGCAACATTCCATTTAACTCACCATTATGAGGGTTAATTCCCTGTCGACGCAGTGCCTCAAAGTCTTGAAATATTCGCTGGACTCTGCCGACCGCTTCGTCTGGCCCTTCCACGTGTACGGCATCGGATCGCAGGTCGATCCTTACACCTAGTGAATCCTCTATCAGTCTGAGGTTTTCATCGCGGGTCCCAAAAAGGGGCTCAAGATTTGGCGTGATCTCCAGAGCAGCGTTCAGATGGCCTCCCATGCTCGCAATTCCCGGGTCGCTCTATCCCGGGGAAGTTGCATTTCAGTCGACGCGACCATTAGGACGCGGCGACGCTGTTGATTTGATGATTGAATCGGTGAAATGGGTGAAGTTGCAGAGTGATTATTTCCGAGTTGCGGAGCGGAGCGCACCGGGCCGTGGCCGTTGCGAATGATTTCCGTATTGGCGCGGGCAACCAAGTGGCTGTGTATGGGGAGAGAGTAGCGCCAGAGGTAAATTCCGTCAATCCCACCGCACATTAAGATTGATGCAATTAGTCACCATTTCGATACGTGGCTCGGAAGCAGCTTGATCCCTCCGAGATTAGCGTGATGATTTCAGGCCACTTGCGTGGCTGCACAAAGTTTATTGGGCGGCTGAAGCGGCAGCCAACTTCGGGATCGAATGCGGCTGCCATGCAGGGCCGCCTTCTTCCCATTGATCGTCGGTTAATTGCTCGACGTGCGTGCCGTCAGCGTTCATGACGAAGATCTCACCGTACGGCTGGGGAGCCCCGATCAGCAGCGCTTCATCCTTGAATCCCATCCGCGAACTCGTGAAAAGCATTCGTTCGCCGTCGGGAGACCAGGCAATGTGGGCCTCATTTCCCCTGGTGTGTGTCAGCTGGCTGAGCTGTTTTCCATCTGGATGAATTGTCATCACTTCGAAGTTGCCGTCGATTCTGCGCATGAATGCAATCGAATCTCCGCGCGGCGACCAGACTGGAAAGTTGTCGTAGTCATCCGTCAAGGTTGTCACTGAGGAATCTGCGAGATCCATAATGCGCAGGCCCTCTCCATCGGGTCCGGAGGTGCGATAGACGATGTGCTTGCCATCCGGCGCGAAAGAAGCGAATGCGTTGTTGTTGTTGCCGGAGGTGAGCAGCCGATAGCCGGAACCGTCTGAGTTCAAGATTGCAACCTGCGCGCCACCGTTTACCGGGTCCGCCGGTTTCTTGCCACCGGATGCAAAGTCGAGAAAGGCCGTAAATCCGCCAACGCCGACGACGATCTGTTTTCCATCGGGTGACCACGATGGGCCGAGTATCAATCCCTGCTTTTCAAGGATGGGCCGGGCAGGCTTGTCTCCGTCGATGATGAGAAGGCTGGTTTTATCGCTTGAATTCATTTTCGTGATCGCAAGGTGTTCTCCACTCGCATCGTATGCGGGCAGCCATGCGGTCTTGTATAAATCGAATTCTCCATTGCGGCTCCATTGCTTTACGGGCTCAGAAGCGGGTTTCGAAATATAGCGGCTATAGACAACATGGGCACCGTCCGGTGACCACGAGGGCGCGTGCAGATCCGCTCCTGCTGGACCGGATTTGCCGCCGGCATAAAAGATGCCGTTGGTCGACTTATCGTGGCGGAGGTAGGCGATCTCGCCCGAAGGCATAACCGACGGGACCAGTTTGACTCCGGGGCCCGCGGGCACCGGGGTCGTCTGCCCACTGGCAATGTCGATTTTCATGAGTTGGTCATCGCCGTCTTCTCGTCCGGAGCGATAGGTCCACGTGTCCTCATCGGACATGCAGTAGGCGACCACGCTCTTGCTGTCGGGAGTCCATTTGGGGCTGCCGCAGAATCCGCCGTGCTGGGAGATGCGCTTCAGGCCTGTGCCATCCGGATGGACCAGATAAATGTCGACAATGTGGAGACGCTCCCACCGGCCTTTGGCGGGGCGAAGATCGCTGTCACGGTCCGAAGAAAAGGCGATCCACCGACCATCGGGAGACCAGGAAGGGCGAAAGTCTCCGCCGTCCCCTGAGGTAAGAGCCCTGGCCCGATGAGAGGACGCGTCGAGGATCCAGAGATTGGCGCGTCCGCCGGCGCGCGTGGAGACAAAGACGATGTGTTTGCCGTCGGGAGAGAAGCCGGCCTGATCGTCATAGGCGGGATCGTCAGTGAGCCTTTCGAGCCCGGTTCCGTCGGGATGAATGCGATAAAGGTCGGCAGGGCCCGCACGCTCAGAGGTGAAGACGATCCAATCGCCTTTCGGCGACCAGGAAGGGTTGTAATCCAGCGATCCGGCGGGTGTCAGTGGCCGTTCCGCGGCGCCATCGGCGTTGGAAACAAAGAGGCTGGCCTCCGCCGGTCCCAATCGGGCGAAGATTACTCGATCCACGGCAAGACCTGGGAGGGACGCAGCGATCAGCGCGCCGAAGCAGGCGCAACGAAGACGGAGACGAATCATCGATCACTCCGAAATTGAAGGGGTCGGGGAAGGTGCACGGCGAGGATAGCACCTTGCGCTTCAGTGGGGCCAGAGGTCTCGCGTCAGAGCGGTAGATTGACCCAAACCCCGCTTTCCCGTAGACTAGGAAATTGCAAGGGATGCGGTGTGTCCGCATCCCGACCCGCATCAATTTCCCTGACAACTCAGGGCTTTAGATCAAGGAAGCTTAATGGCAAACCATGTATCGTCGCTGAAGCGCGCCCGCCAGACTGAAACCAAGACCGCTGTGAACCGCAACAACCGTACCCGCGTCCGCTCCAGCCTGCGCGCTCTGCGTGAAGCCATCGCCAAGGGCGATGTCAAGGCCGCCCAGGCGCAGTACCGTGAGACTGTTTCAGCTCTCGACAAGAGTGTTCAGAAGGGCGTTCTGCATTCGAACACCGTTTCCCGCTACAAGAGCCGCCTGAATGCACGGTTGAAGGCTCTATCGACGGCGAAAGCATAAGTTTTTTGGGGTGGCCGCAAGGCCATGAGCAGGTAACGGCCGGGAGCAATCCCGGCCGTTCCTTTTGCGCGAAAAGGCGTTCAATTCAGCAGTTCGAAGATGCCCGCCGCGCCCTGGCCCCCGCCCACGCACATCGTCACCATCCCGTAGCGCGCCTTCCGGCGTTTCATCTCCTGGAGTAGTGTGGCGGTGAGTTTAGCCCCGGTGCAGCCCAGCGGGTGGCCCAGAGCGATGGCTCCGCCGTTAACGTTGACCTTTTGCGGATCGAAGCCGAGCTCGCGCATGACGGCCAGCGCTTGCGCTGCAAACGCCTCGTTGAACTCGATCAGGCCGATGTCGTCGAGTGCCAACCCTGCCTTCTTGAGTGCCTTGGGCACGGCATAAACTGGTCCCATGCCCATCTCTTCTGGCAGGCATCCCGCCACCGCATAGGCCACCAGCCGCCCCAACGGCTGAATCCCGAGTTCTTGCGCACGAATCGCGTCCATCAAAACCGCTGCGGCTGCTCCGTCGGATGTCTGCGAGGAATTGCCGGCGGTCACGGTTCCACGCGCATGGAAGGCGGGCTTGAGCGCGGCAAGAGCCCCCAGTGTTGTGTCGGCACGTGGGCCCTCGTCGGCCGAAAACACGGTATCTGACGTGATCGGTTTCCCCGCCTTCGCCGACGGTGTCGCCGTCGTCACCGTCACGGCCACAAGTTCCTTGTCAAACCGTCCTTCAGCCTGCGCGGCCACGGCCTTCTGGTGGCTTGCGAGTGAAAAGGCATCCGCATCTTCCCTCGAGATGTTGTAATGCTTCGCCACCCGCTCGGCCGTCAGTCCCATCGTCAACAGCGCGGCCGGATAGTTCTCGGCCAGCCACGGATTAGGCCTTGGCTTGATTCCGCCCATCGGCAGCATGCTCATGGTCTCTGCCCCGCCCGCGATCACCACCCGCTGAACGCCGCTTCGGATGCGCATATCAGCCTGCGCAATCGCCTCTAGGCCGGAAGCACAGAGCCGGTTCACCGTCATGCCGGGCACATCGACGGGAAGCTGAGCACGAAGTGCCGTCATCCGCGCTATGTTCCAACCCGATTCGCCCTCCGGCTGTGCGCAGCCGAGAATCACGTCTTCGATTTCGGCTCTGTCCAGTTCAGGAACCCGTTCCAAGGCATTCGTCAACGCCGCAGCTGCAAGGTCGTCGGGGCGTGTGGTGGACAAGGCGCCCTTAGGCGCGCGGCCCACAGGGGTACGAACAGCGCTGACAAGTACGGCTTCAGGCATCGAATACTCCGGAGAACTCGGACCAATTCAAGAGATCCGCTGGCTCATTGTTAGCCCGTAGCACCCGAAACGGTCAAATAAGCAACGGTTACTCCGGCGTGTCGACCACGGTCCACGCGCTGTGCGCGTAGAAGTGATATACGGTCTTTTGGTTCAAAACGGTATCGGCGAGCGCGTCATGATCGAGCGGCGGCGGATGGTGTTCCATGGCAGCCTGCGCTTCGCGAATCTGTCGCGGCGAAGCGGAATCAATCCCCCAATCGAAACCAAGAACATCGGAGGAACCATGCCGCTGCAGCCGTTGCAATTCCGGAACTGAAGCCAACGTCATCGGCTTGCTAGCTGCCCGTGCAAAAAAAACCAGCAGTTCCACGTTGCCGTGCGCGGAGCAAAGTACAGCCCAGTCCGACGAGCCCGGACGGTCAAAGCTGGCGTTGATCACATTTTCCGGCCGATGTGCCTGGTAGGTCTGCGGGATCATGCAACCGCGCTCGTCGAGGACCCCCGCAATCGCATCGGGCAGATCTGGAAACGAACTTGCAGGTAGTCGACGGATGAGATACGACGCCGCGTGCCCGTCGACACTGGTTTTCCCGGACTCGTTGAATTGCTGCGGATAGCCCGTTGGGGCGGGAGTAGCGTCCTGTGCAATTGCGCTCGCATGTGCAAACGCAAACAGTGTCGCCGAAAACAGAATGAGTGCTGCAAACTTCATTTCAATTGCGTAGTGGCTTGCCGGTCTTAAGTGTATACGCGATCCGCTCCTGCGTCTTGCGCTCGCCGCACAAAGAGAGAAACGCCTCGCGTTCCAGATCGAGCAAGTACTGCTCGCCAACGAGCGATCCGGCCGTGACTTTGCCGCCGCACAAGATGTACGCCACCCAGCGCGCCACCTTCATGTCATGTTCGGACGCAAACCCCGCCTCGCCCATGAGGAATACGCCGGTGTTAAGGACGGCAAGTGAGGCCGTGCCTGGCGCTGGAATGGTGCGCGGTTGCGGGGCAGTGTAACCAGCCTCTGCCAGCGCAATCGCCTGCGCCTTGGCATCCAGCAACAGGCGCTCTCGGTTAAGCGTGATGCCGTCGGCCGGTATCAGCAGACCGAGGCCTCGCGCTTCCGCCGCTGACGTCGACACCTTCGCCATGGCAATGATTTCCAGCGTGCGTTTCAGTGCCGCATTCATCTCGGCCGACTGCGCGAACCGCGATGGCGGATCCTTGGGATCCGGAGGCGCCAGTGCCGCGGCAGAGTCCACTGCGCGCAGCAGCATCTCCTTGGTGCCGCCGCCGCCCGGGATCAGGCCGATGCTGGCTTCCACAAGCCCTATGTAAGTCTCCGCATACGGCTGACGACGCGCCGCGTGAAGCGAGATCTCCGCACCTCCGCCCAGCGTGAGATTGAACGGTGCTACGACGACAGGACGCGGGCAGAATTTGATCGACATCGACATCTGCTGAAAGGCGCGAATGGCTCCTTCTACTTCCTCCCAGTCGCCCTCCTGCGCACCCAGCAAAAGCTGCATCAGGTTTGCCCCGACACTGAAGCGATCGCGATCGCCGCTGATCACGAAGCCCCTGAAATTCTTCACCGCCTCCGACGTGGAATTCAGCACCGACGAGATCATCGCCACCACGTCACCGCCAATGGCATTCTTCAGTGAATGCAGTTCAATGCAACCGATCCCGTCGCCGATGTCCACAAGCGATGCCCCGGGATTGCTCCGAATCACCCCGTTTGTCCGGCGGAAGTCGGCAACGCGAGCATGGCCGGGCTGCGTCGGAATCGGTTCCCACGTTCCGGTGGTCGGGTTGTAACACTGCGGGCCGTCGGGCGAATACCACGACACCGGCGTAGATTCCGGCGCCGAATCGAGAAGATCCTCAACGTCACGCGTAACCGGGATACCAAGCGCACCCATACGCGCTACCGACTCGCGAACACCCGCTGCATCCCACAGCTCAAACGGCCCAAGTTCCCAGTTAAAGCCCGCGCGCATAGCCTGGTCGATGGACGGCGCATCATTGGCCGCCTCGCCAATCCGTTCCGCGGCAAAGTTCCAGAGCGACGAGAGAAACGGCCAGAGAAAGCGCGCTGCCCTGTCCTTTTTCGGATCGTTGGCCAGGAGCAGCTTAATGCGCTCCTGCACGGTCGCGACATTTTTTGCCATCTCGAGCGAAGGCAACGCGGGCTTGGAGGAGGGCCGGTATTCAAATGTGTCGAGATCGAGCACCATGCGCTGATCTTTCCCATCCGCCCCGCGCATCTTCTTGTAAAACCCCTGGCCGGATTTGTCGCCCAGCCAACCGCGCTTCACAATTTCCTGAAGCTTCTCTGAAAATCCACCAGGCGTGACCCCTTGCGGAAAATTAGCCGCAACATGCGCGAGAATGTCGATGCCAACCATGTCCGCGAGCCGGAATGTGCCCGTCCGCGGAAATCCCAGCGTAGGGCCGGTCAGCGCATCCACTTCCTCAATGCTGAGCCCCTGCTCCAGCATCAGCGTTGCGGCGGTAAACATCACAGCCACGCCAATGCGGTTGCCAATAAAGTTGGGCGTATCGTTGGCGAAAACCACCTGTTTTCCCAGCACGCGATCGGCAAATGTCGCAAACGCGCTAACCAGGCCCGAATCACTTTCCGCGGTCGGGATAATCTCCAGCAACTGCATGTAGCGCGGCGGGTTGAAAAAGTGCGTCCCGAAAAAGCGATCGCGGTGCGACTTCAGGCTCGCCGCAATCTTCGCAATCGGCAGTCCTGAAGTATTCGTGCTCAGCGCAGCCTGGGGCGCCAGATGCGGCACAACCCGATCCAGGAGCGACCGCTTGATCTCAAGATTTTCGGCGACCGCCTCAATCACCCAGTCACACTGTTTCAGCTTTGGCAGATCGTCTTCGAAGTTGCCGGGAGTGATCATTGAGGCCAGGGACGATTCATAGAAAGCTCCCGGCTTTGCCTTCGCCAGCGCAGCAAGCGCCAACTCCGCCAGCCTGTTCCGCGAACCCTCTCCCGCCGGAACCATGTCGAGCAGGAGTGATGGAATGCCCGCGTTGGCCAGGTGTGCGGCAATGCGCGAGCCCATGGTTCCCGCGCCCAGAACCGCTGCTCGGCGTACCAGCAACGGCTGGGCGGCGAAACGAGGAACGGAAACGGTAGCCGGTGCGATCGAACTCATGCTGGGTTCTCCCGCGCACGCGCAACTCGATGCGCGCATACGCCTTGATCGTTCCCGAGCATACGGGCGAGTGCTGCGCGGGGTCAAGACGTGGCAGGACAGTCCTGAGCCAAATGGGAGAATCATCGTCCAATCGGAGGTTGCACCATTCTTGGTAAGGGGAAGGGTTGGCCACGACTCGGGATCGCTCCAAAACACGACCTTCGCTTGCCAACGCCGCTGTCATCCTGAGCACAGCGAAGGATCTGCGATTGCTCTTATGTCTGTATTCGGTCCAGCGCTCGTTTGAAATCGGCCGGTTCACACTCAAACCAATCACGGTTCAATTCCGCCCAGATTGGGTTTATGGATTCAATCAGCGCGATCTCTTTTGCACGTCTCCATCCCTTGAGCGATCGATGTACACAAATACCAGTGCATCGACCAGTTGAACGCCTCATCGGATCGATGAGTCTCCAATTGGCTATTCCTTGACAGGTTGGTCTCCACAGAGCCTGTCGCCGCTTCACCAACCGAGAACCACTCCGACGGAGATCTTTCAAAATGAACAGCACTCTACAGCAAACCGCAATCTGTCCAAACACAAACTGTCTCACTCAAGGGGTTCACCTCAACCGCTGTCAAGGATCCCATCGCGGCGCCACGCTCCAACCTACACATTTCAAATGCCAAAAGCCCGGCTCCGTTTTGCAGGGTATTCCCTTCGTTTCGGGCACAATCATCTGGACCGAAGAATGTTCGCCCTGCAAACCACGAGGCAGGAAGGGGTACCCCCTCCCCCCTCCGAAATTTGCAGCTTTCCACAAAAGTTTGCAGGAAACTCGACGATCGAAATACCCCAATTTAGTCGGCCGCGAACTATGTTGACCAAAACTCAGTTCCGGATTTTTTGAAACAGGCGGATCCTGACCGTTTGGCCGCTTCCTGGTTGTTTCGAAAACTAGAGTGGATTCGCTCCCGACCAGTCATCGCGTTTGAGGCGGTAGAGCACATGGCGCCGGAGCGAATTGTCCGCGGGGATGGAAGGATGATCGAAATCGTCAAGAGCGTCATGAGTCATGCCGAGCTTCTCCATTACCCGCAAGGAACGCAGATTCGCAGGAACTGTAAAAGAAACCAGTTCGGGCAGCTTCAAAACTTCAAACCCGTGTCGGACCAAAGTGCCGGCGCCCTCTGTTGCGAGTCCTTTGCCCCAATGCTCCCGTGCGAGACGCCAGCCAATTTCCACGCATGGCGTGAATACCGCTTCGAATCGGGGAATGACAAGGCCGACATACCCGATGAGTTCCTGGGACTCGCGCAGTTCTGCAGCCCAGGGCCCGAATCCATGCTGTTCAAGGTGTGCCTCGGCGCGATCTACCAGTGCGTCGCTTTCTTCCCGCGAGAGCAAAGCCGGAAAGTGCTCCATCACTGCCGGATCGCGGTTCATCCGCGCAAACTGCTCGCGATCGCTATCTCGCCATCGGCGCAGAATAAGCCTTTCGGTTCTGATAATCGGCGCAGCCGTCATTTTGTCAGCAGATTGAACGGGTGGATCCAATTACGCGCCTCCGATCAAAGTGAGTTTAGATGCATAAGATGAACGGAACAAGAAAGCGGCGTCCAGGTACCTTCGGACTGCGACGCGCTCTTTGCCGCTGATACGGGTGAACCTACTCTGCGGTATCCTCAAAGTGGGAGGACCGTCAGTCTCCCGTCGCGATGACTCTTGTCACCAGAGATGCATGGGAAGCGGCAGCCGGAGTCACCTTGGTGGCCGGTCTGACCGTTGGCGCGGTACTCTATCTGCGGCGCAAACGGCCCACAGACGAAGAGTTGGAGCGAGCACGCCGTAAAATGCTCGCGCTTTCCGGCCGCGTCATCGACGGCATGTTGCTCGACATCCGTGAGATCACCCTGGAGGATGGTCGCCTCCTGACCATGCTCGAATACAGCTATCGAAGCGCGGGCGTCGACTACGAATGTTCCCAGGACATCACGACTCTTCTCACCGTGGTCGACCCTGGTTTGATGCGCGCTGGCTTTCCCTGCTCCGTCCGCTACCAACCGGGCAATCCCCAGAACAGTATCGTGATCTCGGAATCCTGGTCAGGGCTTCGATCGAGCCTTCCCGTATATCCCCTCAGCGAGTCGACGAAACGTCAGGATGTAGGGCAGTTACGGCCCGACCGCGGGTAACAATCGGCGGTCCGTTTTCGCAGCTCCGTTAGCACTGGTACCCAGCCCCGGTTACACTACCGCTATGCATGTCCATGCCGCACCGACGTCTCCCGGTGCGTCCAGAACACAATCCGTACTGCGCTTCTCGCTCGTCGCCACTCTGGCGTACGTGGTCATCACCTTCGTCGCTGGACTGCGCGCCCACTCTCTCGCACTACTTTCCGAGTCCGGGCATAACGTCTCTGACTTTCTGGCGCTTCTCCTCAGTTTTGTAGCCGTCTATTTCCAGACGCGCCCCGCCAACCACTCCAAGACCTTCGGCTACCAGCGCGCGGGTGTGCTGGCCGCCTTCATCAATGCGGCCACGCTGATCGTTATCTCCATCTGGATCGCCATCGAAGCTGTGCATCGTCTCAGCGCTCCGGTCGCGGTCCAGCCCAAGCTCATGATGATCGTGGCGGCAGCAGGCGTGTTGATGAACGGCGTAATCGCTGCGCTCCTGTGGGGAGTGGCCCGCGACGTGAACCTGCGAAGTTCCTTCCTCCACATGGCGGGAGACACCCTCTCCACCGCCGCCGTCATCGCCGGAGGCGCGGGCATCCTCTTCACAGGGCGCAACTGGATTGACCCAGTCCTGTCACTGCTGATTGCCGCGTTGATCCTATGGACAAGCTTCGACATCGTTCGCGAGACGCTTAACATCCTGCTGGAAGGCACCCCGCGCGGGGTTACTCTTAATGAAATCCGCTCGGGCATGCAAGAGGTAAAAGGCGTCCTGAACGTCCACGATCTGCACGTATGGAGCCTCGGCTCAAACAGCCATGCGCTCGCGTGCCATGTCTGCATTGCCGACATCCCTCCATCGGAGAGCGCCTGTATTCTGGTCAAGCTGAATCACGTGCTCCGCGACCATTTCTCGATTCAGCACTCTACAATTCAGTTTGAACACGAAGGATGCGAAGAGCTCCATGGCTGCGTCGTGCCGATTGAAGAGATGTCTAGCCCTGCCGCCGCTCACAGCCATCACGGCCACGCACACTAGCCTTCTTTCCCGGAGGTCCCCGTCTTGACGCGACGTCGAGTTGCCATACCTGTTCTGTGTCTCTCCCTGCTGTTCTCAACCAACAGGACCTTGCGGCTCGAGCCTCTCGCACAGGCCGCACCGGTCGGTCAGGCTGCTCCCGCATCCACGCAACTTGAAGCCCTCTCTGGTGAATACACTGACCCCGCGGAACCGGATTCCCCCATCAGCTTCTACGTGCAGGATGGCAAGCTCCTCATGGAATCCGAGCGCATGGTGCCGACGCCGCTCACCGAGAATTCCCCCACGGAATTTGCCGTTCCCCAATCCAAAATGACGCTCAAGTTCGCTCTGGATGCCTCCGGTCACGGCGCAGCCGTTGCTTCCGCAAACGACCCCAATGTCCTCTACAAACGCACCGGCGATGCGGTACATCATGTTTTCCACGATTACCAGCGCACCGAAGCCATGATTCCCATGCGCGATGGCATCAAGCTCCATGTCGTCATTCTCAAACCTGCCGATATCTCGGTACCCCTCCCGTTTCTTATCCAGCGGACGCCCTATGGCTGCGACGGAACCAACCGCGCGTCTTTCTCTGGCGGACGTCCCGAACTGGCGCGCGACGGCTACATCTACGTCTGTGGTGACATTCGGGGCCGCTACAAAAGCGAAGGCGTATTCGTGATGAGCCGTCCCCAGGCCGATCATCACGATCCCAAGGCCATCGATGAAAGCACCGACACTTATGACTCCGTCGATTGGCTCCTCAAAAATGTTCAAGGCAATAACGGGCGCGCCGGATTCCTCGGCACGAGCTATCCAGGATTTCTTGCCATGGAGGCCGGCATTGATCCACATCCGGCCGTGAAAGCCATCTCCCCACAGGCGCCCATGATCGACGTTTGGATCGGAGATGACTTCTTCCACAACGGCGCGTTCCGCCAGAGTTACGGATACGACTACGTCTACGGTATGGAGTCCAATAAGGAAAACGCCGATGTCAGCTACGGAAAAGACAAGGACGGAAAACCAGAGGATGGATTCGACTATTTTCTGGAGCGTGGCTCCTTTACCGAGGATGTGAAGAAATCGGGTGTCAAGCAGGTATTTCCGACCTGGAAGCTCTTTCTCGATCATCCCAGCTACGACATTGTTTGGTCGTCGCGCGGAGTTGAGCACCACTTGAACGCAGTCACAGTCCCCACCCTGAGCGTGGGCGGATACTACGACCAGGAAGATATGTGGGGACCGCAGGAGGAGTACAAATCGCTTGAGCCCCATGACAACAAGCACGAGAATTTTCTGGTGCTGGGTCCCTGGCGTCACGGCTCATGGGCTTCTTCTTCGCGTCATCTGGGCAATCTGAACTACGGTGAATCCATTGGTAAGGAGTATCGCTCCCAGATCGAAGCCAAATTCTTCGGCCACTATCTGAAGGACGAAACCGGCTTCGACTTGGAAGATACCGCCAGCTTTCAGACCGGCTCGAATACCTGGAAGCGCTACTCGCACTTCCCACCCAAAGAAGCCCAGCCCACCAGTCTTCACCTTGTCGGCGACGGCCTTCTGAGTTGGAGCGACACCAAGGAGCCCGCAAAAACCAGTTACGAAAGTGATCCGGCAAACCCCGTTCCATACCGTCACCGCCCCATCCAGGTCACCTACAGCGATGGTTCGCAGTGGTTCAACTGGCTCACCGAAGACCAACGCTTCGTCACCGACCGCAAAGACGTTGCCGTCTGGAAGCTGCCGGTGCTCAAAAAAGATCTGATCGTAACCGGCGAAGTCCTCGCCGACATCTTCGCCTCAACCACCGGAACCGATAACGACATGGTGGTCAAACTGATCGATCAGTATCCCGACGACGATCCCGACCCGAAGATGCGCGGCTACCAGCTAATGACCAACGAAGAGATCTTCCGCGGCCGATACGTCGAAAGCTTTGAGAAACCGACTCCAATGCGCGCTGGCTCAATCCACGAGTACCGCTACAGCCTTCACGATGTAGACCACGTCTTCAAGGCTGGTCACACCGTGATGGTCGAGATCCAGAGCACCTGGTTTCCGCTCTATGACCGTAACCCCCAGACCTTTGTGCCCAACATCATGACCGCTAAACCCGAGGACTACAAGGCCGCAACCATCACCGTCTACTCCGACAGCGACCACGACTCAAATCTACAGCTACCCCTGATGAATGCCTGCGATCACATCGAGTGCTTCTGAATCAAATGCTGGCAGCGGATATGCATTCCGCAGCGCGATTGAAGCCGGGCGCCCCAGGTCTCGCTTTTGAGACCTGGGATATTCGGTCGCTCAAACGATTGCAGTTTCGAGCTAGAATACTTACAGCGCAATGATGCTCCACCAGCCCATCCCGGCCCTCCTCTAGCGGCGCCCGCCGCCTATACGTTCTGCGCCCTTTTCTCTGATCGCAACTCTCAGTCCAAAAGTCTACCGCCCCGCAGGGGCAACGGAGATTCGGAATGCTTGATCGCCTGGAACAAATGGAGCAACGCTACAACGACCTGCAGGCGCAGTTTTCGCTGCCGGAAGTATTGAACGACCACGAAAAATACCAGAAGACGGCCAAGGCGCTCCGCGAAATCGAAGAGCCGGTCGAGAAGTATCGCGAACTGAAACAGGTTCAGCAGGGCCTCGCCGAAGCCCGCGCCATGCTGGGCGAGGCTGACGCCGATATGCGCTCCATGGCCGAGGAAGAGATTGCCCAGCTCGAGCCGCGCGCCGCGGCCATTGAAGAAGAAATCAAGATCCTGCTGATTCCCAAGGATCCCAACGACGAGAAAAACGTGATCCTCGAAATCCGCGCTGGCACGGGTGGCGACGAGGCCTCGCTTTTTGCAGCCGAAGTCTTCCGCATGTACACGCGCTTCGCTGAACAGCACCGCTGGAAAGTCGAAGTCATGTCGCTGTCGGAATCCGGCATCGGCGGCTACAAGGAAGTCATCGCCATCATTGAAGGAAAGCGCGTCTACTCGCAGCTCAAATGGGAGAGCGGCGTGCATCGTGTGCAGCGCGTCCCCGCAACCGAAACGCAAGGCCGCGTGCACACTTCTGCCATCACCGTCGCCGTTCTGCCCGAAGCCGAAGATGTTGATATCAAGATCGAGGCCAAGGACATCCGTATCGACACCTTCTGCTCCTCCGGTCCCGGCGGCCAGTCGGTGAACACGACCTACTCCGCCGTTCGCATCACCCACATTCCCACCAACACCGTTGTCAGTTGCCAGGACGAAAAATCGCAGATCAAGAATCGCGAAAAAGGCATGCGCGTGCTGCGCTCTCGCCTCTACGAGATGGAGATGGAGAAACAGAATGCCGAACTTGCAGCAGCCCGAAAATCGCAGGTTGGCTCTGGTGATCGCAGCGAAAAGATCCGGACCTACAACTTCCCGCAGAACCGTCTCACCGACCACCGCATCGGCCTGACCCTGCACCAGCTCGACCTCATCATGGAGGGCCGCCTGCAGCCGATTGTCGACGCCCTCATTGCGCACTACCAGGCAGAGCAACTCAAAGCCGACAACGACCAGGCAGCCTGATGACCCTGCGAGAGTGGCTCGCCCAGGCTGAGGCACAGCTCAGCGCTGGCCCGCACCAGGACCTTGCGAAGCGTGACGCTGAAACATTGCTGCTGCATGTGATCGGGAAAAACAAAGCCTGGCTGATGGCGCACGCCGAAGACGACTTCGCCGGATGCAGCGCGATCCGCTATGCAGGCCTGATTGAGCGCCGCCGCAAAGGCGAGCCCATCCAGTATATCACCGGCGAATGCGAATTCTACGGCCTGACCTTTCGCGTAACATCCGACGTTCTCATTCCCCGCCCCGAAACCGAACAACTCGTCGAAAAGATTATCGAACTCGCTACTCCGGGTGCCATCAATCTTGAAGAGATGTTAGAAGGACCTCAGAACCCGGGTGCCCCATCCTTCCGGCGATCTCTGCCGGAAGGGTGGGAAAGCACGAATCCTACCCCGCCCATCCGCATTCTCGACGTAGGCACCGGCTCGGGGGCTATCGCGATCGCCCTCGCGATTAAACTTCCCAACGCGATCCTCACCGCCATCGACGTCTCTCAGTCCGCGCTCGCAATCGCGCGCGGAAATGCGACCCGCAACAACCTGGCCGAGCAAATCCGCTTCCTGCACGGCGATCTCCTCGCGCCCGTGGCGGGAGAACAATTCGACATCATCGTCTCCAACCCTCCCTATGTCCCGGAGCCTGACCGCGATTCTCTCTCGATCGAAGTTCGCGATCACGAGCCGGCACTCGCCCTTTTTGCCGGTATCGACGGGCTGGAAATCTATCACCGCCTCATCCCCGCAGCCTTCACCGCTCTCGCCCCCGGCGGCTCAATCGCGCTCGAAATCGGATATGGCCAGCAGCCGGCAATCCACTCACTCCTTACCGAAGCCAAATTCTCCGGCATTCAATTCACCCCAGACCTGCAGGGAATTCCCCGCGTCGCGGTTGCGCGACGTCTGCAAATCTGACCGATTTCACTTATGTAACATCGACACCGATCCACACTCCTGAAAACGCCCTTACGTTCCTCACTCGTGATTTAAACTCGTCTCCGGAAGGAAACACTTCATGCCGTCATCCAAGGGTTATGCCGCTCTCGATACCAAATCTCCGCTGGTCCCCTATAACTTCAGCCGTCGCGAGCCCGGTCCCACTGAAATCGTCGTTGAAATTCTCTACTGCGGCGTCTGTCACTCTGACCTGCACATGGCCCGCAACGAATGGGGCAATGCAATCTATCCCATGGTTCCCGGGCACGAGATCGTCGGCAGCGTCGCCGCCGTAGGTAAATCCGTAACAAAATTCAAGCCTGGCGACATAGCAGCCGTTGGCGTCATCATCGATTCCTGCCGCCACTGCGAACCCTGCAACCGCGGCGAGGAGCATTTCTGCGCCGAAGGCTCCACGCTGACCTACGCCGCCAAGGATCGCGTCGATGGCTCCGTCACGATGGGCGGATATTCGAACAACTACGTCGTCGACGAACGCTTCGCCCACACCGTCCCTTCGAACCTCAACCTTGCAGCGGTTGCTCCCTTGCTCTGCGCAGGAATCACGACCTATTCGCCACTGCGCCACTGGAATGCGGGCACGGGAAAGAAAGTCGGCATCGTAGGACTCGGTGGACTCGGCCATATGGCGCTCAAGTTTGCCCATTCCTTCGGCGCGCACACCGTGCAGCTCACAACCTCTCTCAAGAAAAAGGAGGACGCCATCAAGCTTGGCGCCGACGAAGTCGTGCTCTCAACCGACGAAGCCGCGATGAAAAGACACGCGGGCACCTTCGACTTCATTCTCGACACGGCCTCCGCTCCACACGCGCTTGAGCCCTACCTGTCGCTACTGAAGCAGGACGGCACTATCACCCTGGTCGGCCTGCCGGAAAAGCCTCCCTCCATCAACATGTTTGCACTTATCACAAAGCGCACCTCGATTGCCGGCTCCATGATCGGCGGCATGCCCGAAACCCAGGAGATGCTCGACTACTGCGGCCGCAACAACATCGTTGCAGAAGTTGAAGTCATTCCGATTCAAAAAATCAACGAAGCCTTTGAGCGTATGTTGCAGCAGGATGTAAAGTACCGGTTCGTCATTGACATGACCAGCCTCAAATAGCAGGCCGATGCGCCGCAGTAAACATGATCGAGGCAATCCCAGGGAACCGAATGATCACTCTCAATAAGACAAGGGCCATGTTGACCGACTATCACTTCGTGATCCCAGTGATCGTCTTCTGCCTTGGCCTGTCGTTGCTTTTCGCGCTTCATTGATGAGAAAGCGCTTATCTCTGCAATCCGGATCGAGTCGTTGAATTTGAATGAAGGGAGCAGCGCAACATCCATGAGTGCAGCGGCCCGCACCAATCCGCCCCAGGTCGGCAAATCCGTTCACGGCATCGGTGTCGCGTGCGGATTGGCAGCGGGTGTGTGGCTCGGAGCGGCCGAGGCACCCACCAAGCTCGTCAACTCCGGCCTGTCTCCCTATGCCATCTCCCTTTGCATGGTCGCGGGCGTCTTCACCGCACGCTGGACTGTTCCCACGCTGCTTAAAGGCACTCGCCAGGTCTTTGCCGATCTGGCCGAACACCGCCATCTCATTCCCATTGCGATCCTGGCGGGCATGTTGTGGGCCGTGGCCAACACTCTTACTGTTTTCGCTATTCGCGACGTCGGACTGGCAATCGCTTTCCCACTGTGGAATACCAACTCCCTGGTCGGCATCCTCTGGGGCCGGCTGCTCTTCGGCGAATTGAAGGGAGCTAGCCGCCGCAACATTTTCAAAGTCGTCCTGGGAACTCTGGCCATCGTCGTCGCAGCGGTCATGCTCGGCTTCAGTACCATTCACAGCAGCGGCGCGCACGCTGATCGCGCTTTGGGAGGAGTTCTCGCCGCGATCGGCGCCAGCCTTCTGTGGGGAACGATGTACATTCCGTATCGCAAGGCATATATCAGCGGCTTGAATCCGCTTTCCTTCATCACGGTCTTCACAATTGGCGAACTTGGCACCATGGTCGCGCTCGTACTCGCGCTCGACGGTGGCACCAAATCTACCGTCTTCCACTCCGGCGAAACACGGCACCTGCTCTTCTGGCTCTTCCTCGGCGGATTCGTGTGGGTCATCGGCGACTTGTTTCAGCAGTTCGCCACCAAGTATCTCGGCATCGGTCGTGGCATTCCGCTTTCCAATACCAATCAGATGTGGGGACTCGCATGGGGCGCGCTGGTGTTCGGCGAACTTGCCCGTACCGATGCAGCTCATCGACTCCTCGTTGTGGTTGGTTCGCTGGTGATGATTTGCGGCGCCCTAGCTGTCTCCACCGCCGTCGCCACTGAGAAGGAGCGGGCATCAATGCGCGAGGCGCTCGTCCGCGAATGTGCCCGCTACGACCTCGACTACGATCGCGTGGTCAGGGCTTATGCCGGAGAAGTGTCGACCACAGCTGCCACAAGCCGAGCCTGGTGGGATTATGTGATTCTCGGCTGCGCATTCAGTGTCTTCGCCTGGCTCGGAATCAAAGCCCAGGTGCCCGCCCTTCCTATGAATCTTGGCTGGGTCGGTGTCCTGGTCGCTATTTTGCTGGCCAGCGCAGTCGCCGGTGCGTGGGTGCTTTGGAGGAGGACGAAATTCTCATAGCGTTCTCGCTGCCGTGGCGCGCAGATTTCTCCCGTTAAAATGAAAGCTATGGCGGAACCCGGTAAGGTCGATCTCGTAGGTGTGGGTCTCAATGCAATCGACACGCTGATTCCCCTGTCGCACTTCCCCGCGCGCGGATCCAAGACCGAATACACGCGTGCCAGTATCCTGCCCGGTGGCCAGGCCGCTACCACCGTCATCGCCTGCCAATCATGGGGTCTGAGCACACGCTACATCGGCAAACTCGGTGACGATGAAGCGGGCAATCTGCATCGGAACGAGTTTGTGCGCACCGGCGTGGACGCACGGCTGATCACAGTTCCCAATGCGGCCAGCCCGCAATCACTCATCCTCGTGGATGACGGTGGAGAAAGAACTGTTCTTTGCCGCCGCGATGAACGCCTCCTGCTGCAACCCTCCGACCTCGATCGCTCCTGGATCGTCAATGCTCGTGCCTTGCTCGTCGATGGCTTTGAAACCGCCGCTGCAACCCAGGCCGCTTCCTGGGCCCGCGCAGCCGGCGTTCCCGTGATCGCCGATCTCGACGAAACCTACCCCGGCGTCGAAGACCTGATTGCCAACGTCGATTTCCTCATCGTTAGCCGCGACTTTCCGACGCGTCTCACCGGCGAGCGCCATCTCGAACAGGCCCTGCGCGCCGCGAAGAAGCGCTATGGTTGCATGATTACCGCGGCAACGCTCGGATCTGACGGCGTCCTCGCGTGGGATGGCAAGCAATTCCATATGAACGCCGCCTATCGCGTTCGGGTCGTCGACACTACCGGTGCCGGCGACATCTTTCATGCAGGATTCATCTACGCCCTCCTGCAAGGCTGGCCACTCGATCGCCAACTCGACTTCGCCTGCGCCGCCGCTGCCCTCAACTGCACCTGCTCCGGCGCCCGCGGTGGAATCAACTCCGTTGAGGCTATCGAAAGGATCATGGCAACCACGCCCCACTACGCCGTCGCTCCCGCAGCAGATTGATGAGCTAGATCACGCAACTTTCCGTTGCTGTCCCAGCGCGGATCGCGATACCATCAGGCCTCCACTCCTCCTCGGCCCGCAACAATCAGTCTTGAATAGTCAATTTCTTGGCTCAATCAAATTCCCCGAGGGTCATTATGAGTTCGTTTCCATCCCACGCCATTCGGCTGTCCGTCTTCATTGCGATCGTTTCCGCTGCCTTCGTGCCTGTACGTTCTCCGGGTCAGACAGCAGCTGCTTCCCAGGACATTCCCATCGGCGTCACCTACATCTGCAACGGCGAACACATCTACATCGAAAACTGCAACATTCGCGACACGTCAGACACGTCGAATTGCATGGTCGCGCATCCCGATCACCTGACACCCACCGGGATGAATTCCTACACATACATGAATCGGGGCGCGCTAAAGAAGATGCTGCCAACTTGCCAGCAGCCCTCGGCAAAGCAAGTAGCCGCCGCCAAGGCTTTCCAGCAAAAGCAGCAGGATCTCTACAACGCCAACGTGCAAAAGGCTGAGCAGCAGATGAAGACGCCTTCGCAACCGGCCTACCAATCTGCCGGCGCCGCGCAGATAGCTCCGCCAAAAAACGCTGAAGAACGCGAAATGCGACGCTGCGTCAGTTCGGGGCGCCTACCCTCAAGCTGTACCGGCAATCAACTTCTTGGCGCATTCGGCCAAATGCTCTCATCGGTGCTTCCCGGCGCAGACAAGAAGCCGACTCCCGGGCCCAACATGGCCGGAGTCTTTCAAGGTGCGGGAAATTGGCGTCTCGACTTCATTGACGGTGGCGTGTTGGTGAACTGCGCGTCCCTTTCGCCCAACCAGGAAGCCTATTCCTTGAAGTTCGAGGCGAATCGTACAGCGCTCATCATCTACACCAAGCCTAGACCGCTCGATCTAACCCTCCGAGCCGACGGCACTATCACTGGCGCCGGACCCGTCACCATCCAGGGAGTTGTCGCCGGTGGATACACTCCCGGCACTTCCACGCCCGGACACACCGAAACCCAAAGTTACAACACCACCGAGCGCATGAACGAAAACATGATACCCGGAGGAGCTGCGAACGCTAACGCCACCAATGCTGGCGGCGGCACATACGACGTGACCACCACGCACACCTCCAGCACCTACGTGCCCGGTCAGTCCACGCTGGGCACAACTTCGTTCGTACCGCGAACCGCAACCTGCCCCGCGCTCAGTCTCACCTCAAAGGGCGCATCCGTCGGCATACAAACCATGCAGACCGATCTGCTGAAAACTGCTTTTGGCGGTGACAAGGGGCCACCCACACCTCCCGGTATCCGCATGCACGGCATATTCGCTGCGTCGACGGGCTTCAGCGTGCAGTTTTTTCCTGAGTCCGCGATCCTTGGCTGCGGCTCCGACTCCGCTCGCGCCTATCCCTACACTGTCGTCGCAACAGCCAGCGGCGCGCAGATCAAAATCGAAGCGCCCGATCATCCGCTGCTCCTGGCATTCAAGCCGGATGGATCGCTTGTGCCCGCAACGTCTGGCCCCTACCAGGTCCATGGCCGCATCGTAACCGGACAGGATGACAACGACGACTTCACGTTTGCACCGATGGAGCAAACCTGCAATCTCGCGGCCCTCGCACCAAGCGCAACCATTCCCGCGAGCGGAGGCTTATCCGCGACAATGACCGCGTCCGGCTCCGCGAACGGCGTCCCCAACAACGGCGGCACGCTCTCCACACCCAATGCGTCCTTGGGCAATGGGACGCTCTCCGTAGTTTCAGGATTTCCTCCAACTCCGGGCCAGCCCAATCCTCTCGCCAACCATCCCTACGTGCTGCTGCGCACCAGCATCAACGACACCATCGCAAAATCCGGCGTCAACATTCCAGCCGGCACAACTCCGTTCAAATTCCTCGGCCTCGCCTGCGGCAATCGCACGCCCGACTGCCAGACCATCCTGAACGCCATCAAGGGTGGCGCAGTCTCATCTGTTCGAGCAGACGTGAACGGCAGCGGAACCTTCCCCGGCGTTCCCGCCGGAACCTACTACTTGATGATTTCCACCCGCTACAACAACCAAGCGCTCGTGTGGTTTCAACCCGTGCAAGTCAATGCCGGCTCGAACTCCATCACGCTCGACACTCACAACGCCGCGGCCATGAACTGAGCGCGCTGTCGTCATCTTCACTTCAGGTAGGAGAACGGCTACACGTCTGAGATTGTCAACAGGAGTCTTCGCCGCTTAGTATTCCCAGTTGTAACCGTTTCCATTGGAGACCTGACCCATGCGCATCTCTGCATCGCTTCCGCTGGCCGCAATCGTTTTTGCGACCGTCATCGCACCCGTCTCAGGCTCTGCCGTTCCGCAACCGCCTGCGAAAGCGCAGTTGGACTCCTCGAAGGTGGCAGCAACACCACCCATGGGCTGGAACAGCTGGAACTACTTCGCCGGCAAAGTCACCGACAAGGATATCCGCGATTCCGCCGACCAGATCATCGCCAGCGGCATGAAAGACGCAGGCTACATCTACGTCAACATCGACGACACATGGGAAGGTGAGCGCGACGCCAGCGGAGTGCTGCACACCAATTCGAAATTCCCCGACATGAAAGCCCTCGCGGACTATGTTCATTCGAAGGGCCTCAAGCTCGGCATCTACTCCTCCCCGGGTCCGAAGACGTGTGCTGGATTCGAAGGCTCGTTGGGTCATGAAGAACAAGACGCGCAACTCTACGCCTCGTGGGGAATCGACTACCTGAAATACGATCTGTGTAGTTTCATTCCCGCCGTAATGGAAAAGCAGGCACCCAACGACAAGGCCGCACAAATGCGACTCATGCTCGCCGCCTACGACAAGATGGGCAAAGCGCTGAAGGCCACCGGCCGCCCCATCGTCTATTCCTTCTGCCAATACGGGTGGGATTCCGTCTGGGAGTGGGCGCCTGGCATCGGGGGAAACCTTTGGCGCACAACCGGCGACATTGAGGCGCGTTGGCAAAGCATCTACGACATTCTCAGCCAGCAGAAAGGCCTTGCGTCCTACGCGGGCCCCGGCCATTGGAACGATCCCGACATGCTCGAAGTTGGCAACGGCAAATTATCGCTGGCAGAGAATCGCACGCACTTTTCAATGTGGGCCATGCTTGCCGCGCCGCTGCTGGCGGGCAATGACCTTCCCCGCATGAAGCCCGAGATCAAGGAGATTCTTACCAGCCGTGACGTTATCGCCATCAGCCAGGATCCACTCGGCCACCAGGCACGCTACATCTACAGCAAGGGTGAAGTTGAGGTCTGGGCTCGCGATCTGCAAGGCGGAGCAAAGGCCATCGCCATCGTCAATGTCGGCAGCGATGTCTACTCAACGCATCCATTCCATTTGGATCTAGCGCAGCTAGGATTGAACGGGTCCCAGCACGCGAAGAACCTGTGGACAGGCAAAGAGATGGACCTAACTAACAACATGCCTGTCGAACTTCCCAGCCACGACATCCTGCTGCTCCGCATCGCGTCGCCGAAATAGCTTTTAGGACTCATTGGATAAGCTGGAATTATGGGCGCCCAACCTTGACACGGCTTTACGCCCTTGAAATTCGCACTACACCGCTCGCGCCAGGCAAACGGCAAACCACCCGCGCTCATCGGTCCACGTAGCTTCGTGCGCAAACCCCGCCTTCGCCGCCAGAGCCTCGGCGTCGCCCGGCCGATATTTGTAGCTATTCTCCGTGTGAATGCTCTCGCCCGCTTCAAAAGTCACACGCAGATCGAGAGCTGAAAGCCAGACGGTTTGCTTCGTATCGCTCACCAGGTGCATCTCCATCCGCGACTCGCTCGTATTCCATACAGCCCGATGAGCAAATGTCTCCGGACGAAAATCCGCATCCAGCTCGCGATTCAGCCGCACCAGCACGTTGCGATTGAACGCCGCGGTTACTCCCGCCGCATCGTCGTAAGCGGTCTGTAGGACGGACTCATCTTTCACAAGGTCGACACCGAGCAGCAGACAATCGCCCGGATCGAGAGCCGCACGTACACGTTCCAGCAGCATCAGCGAATCGCCCGGTTCAAAGTTGCCGATGCTCGATCCGATATAGAGCACAAGCCGGCGTTCCGTAGGCAAAGTCGAATCAAGATCGAAATCGTGCGTGTAATCTCCCACGCGGGGGCAAACGATCACACCCGGTATCTCTTCTTCGATGCGGATCTGCGCCTCGACCAGCGCACTGGCCGATACATCCACCGGCTCGTAAAAGACGGTGTCCTGCCGCTCCACGGCGGCGCTCAAAAGCACCCGGGTCTTGTCCGCCGAGCCGGCTCCCAGTTCTACCAGTCTCAGCGCGTGCTCTCCCGCCGCGCGCGATACAATTTCGCCCGCGCGCTGCGCCAGAATCTCGCGCTCTGTCCGCGTGACATAGTACTCGGGTATGTGGGTGATCTGGTCAAACAGGTGCGATCCTGCAGCATCGTAAAAAAGCCAGGAAGGCAGCCATTTAGGGCTCGACATCAATCCCTCGTACACCGAAGAGGCGATCTTGTCTGAAATGTGAAAGCTAGCTGGGGAAACGGGGATTGTTGTCATGCCGTTACTAGGATGCTCCTCCACCTATCGGAGTTACTTGCCTGCCAAGCGGATTCCGGAAAATTGCCAACGCGTTTCCGGCTGAAAGAAGTTGCGATAACTAGAGCGAATATGCGCTTTTGGAGTCGCGCATGAACCACCGCGCAACACCAGCTGTCCGCTCATGAACTTTCCGTTATATTCGCCCAGCGAACCCTCCAGCGGCTCAAACCCCGGGTAGCCGAGATATGCACTGGCCGTCCACTCCCAGCAGTCGCCCCACATTTGAGATACCCGCTCGCCCGTCTCCGGGGCGGCGGGCGTCAGGCGTCCTGCATCCAGCAGGTTACCCTGCACCGGTTGTCCCCTGGCTGCAAATTCCCATTCAAATTCCGTGGGCAGTCGCTTCCCGGCCCAGCGCGCGTAGGCATCCGCTTCGAAGTAGCTGACTTGGCTGACGGGTAGATTCTCAGCTTCTTCCAGCGAAATTTCGCCTCGCAGCGCGAACAATCTCCAGCTCTTGTCGATCCCGTTCCAATAGAGCGGCGCCTTCCAGCCGTTCTGCTCCACAGCATCCCATCCCGCCGAGAGCCATAATTCCGACCGCCGATAGCCGCCGTCGGCAATAAACTCGGCAAACTCCCCGTTCGTTACAAGACGGTCGGCCAATCCAAAGCGCTCCAGCCAGACACGATGCAGCGGCAATTCATTGTCATAGCAGAATCCGTCTCCCGAAAACCCCACATCCACCAGCCCGCCCGCAAACTCCACAAACCGCAGACACTCTTTCTTCGCGGAGTGACTTGAAACTGCCTGCCCCAACTCCCGCTTCTGGTATACAGGCCGTAACGGATTGGTATAAAAGGCGTGCAGAATGTCCGTCAGCAGCAATTCCTGGTGCTGTTCCTCGTGATTAGCCCCCAGTTCAATGCGCTTCAGGACCTCCGGCTCCGGATTCGTATCAAGCAGTCTCTCAATCCCTTCATCCACATAGCTGCGATAGCGCATCACCTCGTCCACTCCCGGTCGCGAAAAAGACGCGCGCAGCCGCTTCTCCGGGAACTCCGCAAAACTACGGTAATAGCTGTTGAACAGCCATGGAAAGTCCGAATTGAATAGTTTGTAGCCGCGCAGAAAATCCCGCAGAATAAACGACTCAAAGAACCATGCGGTATGCGCCAGGTGCCACTTGGCCGGCGAGGCTTCCGCGCAAGACTGCACCATCATGTCCTCGGGCGTCAGCGGCTTACACAACTCAAGTGTGCGAAGTCTAACTTCGCGAAATCGTTGCGCCACTTGCGGTTGCGGCGGTGCGGAAGTCGTGCTGCTCATGGTCCACAATCCTCGTTTTCGCAGATTTGGCTGAAGACTCTAGTGCGTCCGGCTCATGCATTTCTTAGTCCGTCTTGCACCGGAATGACAATCAGGCTTGACGATGCCATGCAAATTGGTGCTCTAATTCCATGAGACGATGACGCAGGTTTGTCGCCCCGATTCCTTCTTGAGGAGGGAATATGCGCAGGTTAGATAAACGCTTGCTGCCGGCCGTGATGTTGATGGCAGCCATTGTGAATACCCCCGTTTCAAATCTCGCTCAATCCCCCGCAACTCAAACTTCCGATGCAAAACCAGGTTCAGTAGCTCAGAACACCACGATCATTGCGCCCAAGACCGCAACTCCCGAACAGTTCGGCGACGCTCTGATGGCTCATCAACGTTATCAGGCGGCTATTGAGGCCTACAAAAAAGCTTCGCCTGGCGATGCTGCCGTTTGGAACAAGGAGGGCATCGCCTACCAGTTGATGTTCAATCTGACCGATGCGATGCACTGTTACCACGTCTCCGATAAGCTCAGCCCCAAAAATTCAAACGTCCTCAACAATCTTGGCACCGTTTACGACGCACTGAAGGAATATCACAACGCGGAAAAAATGTATCGCAAGGCCCTCAAAGTCGAACCGAATTCGGCTCTGATCCGCAAAAACCTCGGAACGAACCTGCTCTCGCAGCACAAGTACCAGAAGGGTTGGGAAGAGTACAAAGCTGCGCTGAAAATCGACCCCCTTATCTTCCAGGACAATTCCAGACCTCGCATTCAGAATCCTGCCTCGGTTTCTGATCGCGGCGCTATGAATTATTACCTGGCCAAGGGATGTGTGCGGGCCGGAATGCCCGAACGCGCGATTCAATACCTGCGTATGTCTCTGAGTGAGGGCTACGCCAGCCCCAAAAAAATCATTGCGGACAACGAGTTTGCGAGCCTGCAGGGGCTTCCCGAATTTGAAGAGTTGCTTTCGTCCCAAACCCAGAAAGGACAGTTGCTTTCGTCCCAGGCCCAGAAAAGACAATAGACTGCTGCGGCCGTAAAGAAACGTCTAGCCTCCGTCGCCGCAACGACGCGATACTGCGTCTATCATTAAAGGGACCCCTCTCCGGAGACTTATGAAAGCCCGCTTCTCGCTACCCTTGTTGGTTTTGGTCTTCGCATTCAGTTTTGGCGCCCTCGCTCAGGATACAAATCCTCAACTGGGACCCGGCCAGGGCAGCGGATCCGGCCAGCGCGGCGGTCGCGCAGGGTTTGGCGGCGGAATGATGGGCCGCGGCGTGATGGGGACCGTGACCGAAGTGGCTCCTGACCACTTCACGATCAAGACAGATGCCGGCGAGCTCTACACCGTTCACTACAGTGTAAATACCCGGATCATGGCCGGCGGTGGTGGTCAGCGTCGTGGACAGGGAAACGAAAATCAGCCTCCCGCCAACCCACCACAGACCATCAAGGCAAGCGACATCAAGGTCGGCGATGCCATAGGCGCCTCAGGCGAGATAGACGCAAATGCGAAATCCGTTGGCGCGGTCGTCGTCTTCAAGATCGACCCCGAGCGCGCCAAACAAATGCGCGAAATGCAGGCCAATTACGGGAAGACATGGATAATGGGAAAGGTCACCGCGATTAACGACGCTAGGGTGACACTGCAAGGCGGACCGAATAACACAACTCACACCTTTCTTGCCGACGAAAACACCACCTTCCGGAAACGTCGTGACCCAATCACTCTCGGTGACATCCAAATCGGCGATATGGTCCGTGCAGAAGGCGCAGTAAAGAACGGCGCATTCCTTGCCACCGCGGTCGCAGTAATGGGCGCGCCACCTCAGCACAGTGACAGCCCCGCGCCCCCACCCCAATAGTCCGCAAGAGCGCGACGCCTTTTTTGACTTCCCGCGCACAGGTTCTCTCCAGAGCCCTGACCTGCCGAACGATATCAAATTTGAGACCTGCGATCTCATCGGCGATTCATCTGTTTCTCAGCACCGTTCATCTGCCGTTTGAACCTTTCATCCGAATCGCCGCGCGTTCTTCAAATACCCCGGGCTATCTTCTTTTCCAGAGCAATAGACCAATAGACCGCTCTGGAAAGGATCAAGCGCGCCATGCCTGCATCCGACCCACTCGTCAGTGTTGACCAGGTCACCCGCAAGTTTCCTCTCGACCACAGCGCCGTAACCGCTCTCGACCACGTCAACCTCCGCATCGATTCCGGTGAATTCCTCGCTATCTCCGGCCCCAGCGGCAGCGGCAAATCAACCCTGCTCAACCTCATCGGCTGCATCGACAGGCCCACCAGCGGCCAAATCCTCATCGAGGGTACCGACACGTCGCGACTCAGCCCCTCGCAAACCTCCGCGCTGCGCCGCGAAAAAATCGGATTCGTCTTCCAAACCTTCAATCTCATCCCCGTCTTCACCGCCAGCGAAAACGTCGAATACCCGCTCCTCGTTCAGGGCGTCAGTGCTATGGAACGCCGCCGTCGCGTCGCCGAAGCGCTCGCCAATGTCGGCCTTTCTTCTCGCGCGCATCAAAGGCCTGACCTGCTCTCCGGCGGAGAGCGCCAGCGCGTTGCGGTGGCCCGGGCCATAGTCCATCGCCCTGCCCTGGTCCTGGCCGACGAACCGACCGCCAATCTCGACACCCACAACGCAACTCAACTTATCGACTTAATGCACGATTTGAACCGCAGCCTCGGTCTCACCTTCATCTTCTCTACTCACGACCAGCGGCTCCTGGAGCACACACCGCGCATCGTCAGCCTCACCGACGGCCGCATCATCAGCGACACACATCCTGAAGGAGAAAGTCATGGGCAAGTTCTTACTGCTTGCGTTTCGTAACGTTTTCCGCAATCGCCGCAGAACGCTGATGACGCTCCTGATGGTCGGCGGCGGCGTAGCGGGCCTGCTTTTGGCCGGCGGATACTTCGCCTTCATGACCCGCGGTCTCCGCGAAGACACCATCCGAGCCGGTCTTGGTCACCTCCAGATCTTCACCACCGATCACTTCAAGCGTGATGAAGTCAAGGTTCTCGACACCGGAATTGAAAACTGGCGTCAGGTGGCCGCAACTGTGAACTCCGCTCCGCATGTACGCGGCGTTGCGCCTCGCATCGAGTTCTATGGCATGGTCTCGAACGGAATCAAGGCGGTCGGCTTCATGGGCAGCGCCGTGGATCCCGACGCAGAAAGTAGTCTAGGATTTTCAACCCAGCTCGCCTCAGGCACGGGTCGAAATCTTTCTTCGAAATCCAGCGGTGACGTTGAAGCCCTCATCGGCGCCGGTTTAGCCAAGTCGATGAACGTGAAAGTCGGTGACGGACTGACGCTTCTCGCGATGACCTCCGACGGAGCGCTCAACGGCGTCGATGTTCAGATCGTAGGCGTGGTCAAGACCGGCATCGCCGAAATGGATGCCCGCTTCCTCCGCATCACCTTGCCTGCAGCTCAGCGCCTGTTGCAAAGCGACCGTGTCACTAACCTCGTTGTCGGCCTGGATTCTACTGACAATACCGACCTGGTTTACTCAGAACTTGCACCGCGTCTCAATGGGCTGCCGCAACAGATGACGCTGAAAAAATGGATCGATCTGGCCACCTATTACAACCAGGTTCACACCATGTTCAACGGGATCTTCCTCTTCATGGGTCTCATTGTTTTTCTCATGGTGCTCATGTCCAGCATCAACACACTGCTCATGGCCATGCTTGAGCGCATACGCGAGATTGGAACCATGCTGGCGATGGGAACGCCCCGCATGTGGATCGTTGCCCTCTTCATGCTTGAGGCCACGGTCTTGGGGCTGCTGGGAGCGCTGGTCGGCGTCGCCGGAGGAAATCTTCTTGGCTCGCTCCTCAATGCGGCCGGTCTCCACATGCCGCCTCCTCCCGGATATACCGTGAATATTCCCTTCCGGGTCCTGCACGTGCCGGCTTTGATGATCGGCTCGTCCATCATGGTCGTCGTCTCACTCGCGCTTGCATCCATCCTGCCAGCGATCCGCGCATCGCGCCTGCAAATTGCGGAGGCACTTGCCCATGTCTAAATCCGTGTCTAAAGTCGATTGCACCCTGCGCACCTTCCTGCTGCTCGTCACTGTCCTGTTCCTTATTACCTGGGCAGTCGCCGCCCACGCCGCAACACCGGATGCCGATGCCCTGCTGAAGCATTCCGACACCTACCGCAACGGCTGGCCCGCCTATACTCTGCGCGTGAAGATTACCAACTTCGAATCGGGCAAGTCGGACGAAGAATCGCTCTACGAAGTCTCGCAAAAAGGCACCGACAAAACTTACGTAGAATTCCTGAGCCCGCGCGACAAGGGCCGCCATCTGCTCATGCTCGGCGACGATATGTGGATCTATTTGCCCGACACCAGCCGCCCGGTCCGCATCACGCCTCTCGAACGTCTCTCCGGCGACGCCTCCAATGGCGACATCGCCCGCACCAACTACGCCGTCGATTATTCCGCCACTTATGTTCGCGATGAAAAGGTCGGCACCGAAAACTGCTACGTCCTCAACCTGACCGCAAAGCGCAAGGGAGCAACCTACCAGCGCATTCTCTACTGGGTTCGCGTCGAAGATGCGCGGCCCGTGCGCGCCGAGTTCTATCTAACCTCAGGCAAGCACATCAAGTCCGCCACCTTTGATGAATACGCATTCTTCGGCGGCAAGATGCTTCTCCGCCGCCTCACGCTTTACGACGAAATCCGCCGCGACTCGAACAGCGTGCTCGAGTACTCCAACTCCGCGCCTCGCGATCTGCCCGACAAGCTCTTTTACCAGGGCCGCTCCGACAGGTTCTAGTCATGACTTTCCGCGCCCGGCTTGCGGTTCTCATATTCATGGCGGCCTGCGCACCCGTCCATGCGCAGGATCCGCCGCCCGCCTCCGAAGAAACGTCCCTGAGCACGCGCTACGCTCTCGCCGTCATCGATGACGCCACTTTTTACAATGGGCTCCGTCAGCCTGGTCCTCAAGTCCTCAACCAGGTCCTCGTCGAACCAACGTTTGATCTTCGCTACTTGAATCGCCTCACCTTCTCCACCAGCCTAATCGGGCTCGCGACCACGTACACTGACACGGTCTCGACCGGTCGCGTGAAGGAAACATACGTGGGGCTCTCCGCCAGCGATTTCGATTTCACTGCCGGCCGCAAAATCGTTCGCTGGGGCACCGGCTACGCTTTCACTACCGCCGGTGTGCTCGATCCGCCACGGGACCCCACCAATCCAACCGACCGCCTGAATGTGAACCAGGGCCGTGATATGGTCAAAGCCGACTGGGTTCGAGGTCATCATGCATTGACCTTTGCTTGGTCCACCGCCGCGTTTGCTCCGGCCAACTCCACACTGCACGACACCACTGCGTTCCGGTATAACGTTCTGGTGCACGGATTCGACACATCACTCATCGCCGGCAATGACAGCGGTGGTGATTCCTTTGGCGGTTTCACCTTTACACGTGTGGTCGGGCAGGCGTGGGAAGTGCACGGCGAAGCCATGTGGCGCGAGCAGGCTGCCGTGCTTGTCGGCGCCAAATGCACCCTGCGTTCCGGCGTCACATTTATCGGTGAGTTCTACACTCCACCCAATATCCCATACTTCCGCGATATATCCGTATCGCCCCTCGCCGGCCGCCAGCATTACGCCTTCTTCAATGTCGGCAAAACCCGCCTGCGCCAGCTTCCCGGTTGGAAAGATTGGGACGTCTCCGGTTCCGTGGTGGCAAATCTCAATGATCACAGCCTGGTGGGTGTAGTCGATGTGAACCGGTGGTTCGGCAAACATTTTTCTTCCTACTTGCACATGGAAATCCCGTCGGGCAGCAAGACATCCGACTACGGCTCGACGCCCTATTCCACGGCCACCTCGCTCGGAGTTCGATTCCAGTTATGAGCCCCTTCCAGAACCCGTTGATCGAAGCCCCTGGCGACAGGTCCAACAAGACCCTGCTCGCATTCAAGTCCTTCTGCAAAGAACTTTGGATTGTACCCGCTATTGCGGTTGTCGTTACGCTTCTGTTGCTTGTCATTGAGCATGCTCGACTCCCCCATATTGGCACCAACGTTCTGTCATCCTTCCTCTATGCAATCCTCATTGGCTTTCCTACCGCGCTCTCCCTTAACTGGATCGGGTTTCGCTATGCCAAGCGCTATCCCCGGTTTGTTTTTGCGATATACGCGGCTGTGCTTTTCATCACTGCGACGTGCGGTTGTCTAGTCGGCGCGCTTCTTCTTCAGTTTGGCGGCATCAACTCTTCAGATTTCTATTGGCGCGAAGTTAAGTATTCTTTGCCGATCTGCCTCGTTATCAATTTTGTCGTCGGACTTAGCGTCACGTCGTTTGAAACTCTCCGCCACCGCCTGCAGGACGCAACCCTCGAACTGAGCACACGGCAGGTCGAGCAGGAGCGTGCCAACAAGCTCCTCGCGGAAGCACGCCTCTCGTCGCTGGAATCGCGCATCCATCCGCACTTCCTGTTCAACACGCTTAACTCCATCGCGTCGCTCATTCCGAGCGACCCCAAGCGCGCAGAAGATACAGTCGGGAAGCTCGCGTCGCTGCTCCGATTTTCCATCAGCGCCAACAAAACCAGTCTTGTTCCGCTATCCCAGGAACTGACGATTGTCCGTGCATATCTCGAGATCGAAGCGACTCGCTTCGGGCAGCGCCTTCAGTATGAAATCTCCGTCCCTGATGGGCTCGGCGACTTCAAGGTACCGCCGCTAGCTCTTCAAACGCTGGTTGAAAACAGCGTCAAGCACGTCGCGGCCCAGCGCAGCCAACCTGCCTCGATCAACATCAACGGCAGTCAACATGACGGCCACCTTGAGCTCGCAGTTACTGACGACGGTCCGGGCTTCTCCCTCGCGGAAATCTCCCCGGATCACGGCCTGGGCAACCTTGTCGGCCGACTCGAGCTCCTGTTTGGCAACTCCGCGCAACTCAACGTGAAGCGAGTCGATGGCAAAACCATCGTCTCCATTGCTGTTCCCGCCGGAGAGCCGCAATGACGGGAGAAACGTCTCCGCTGCGCGCCTTCCTCGTCGACGACGAGCCGTTGGCTCTCGAACGTTTGCAACGCTTGCTCGCAGCCTTCCCCGAGATTCAGATAATCGGAGCCGCAACAGACCCAACCACCGCGGTTGCAACCCTCAACGGTTCTGACCAGCAACCGGTGGACGTGCTCTTTCTGGATATCCAGATGCCGGGCATGAACGGGTTCGAACTCCTCGCGCGTCTCACCACACAGCCCTTCGTTATCTTCACCACTGCCTTCGACCAGCACGCGCTCCGTGCATTCGAAACCAATGCGATTGACTACTTGCTGAAGCCTATTGAGCCGGAGCAATTGGAGCGCGCTCTCAAGAAACTTGGCCGCCTTCGCCCCATCGTTAAACCAGACTGGCAACGGAATCCCGCCCTACCTGAACTGCTGAGAGAGTTGACCGCATCCTTGCGCAAAGGCCACGCCTCCTATCCCAATCGCATCGCCTCTCGCATCGGCGAGCGCATCATGTTTCTACCTCTTGATGACGTCACGCACTTCACCGCGCAGGATAAACTCACCTTCGCCGTGGTCAACGGGCGCAGTCACTGCGTCGATCAAACCATTTCCGATCTCGAGCGCCGCCTCGATCCCGCAAAGTTCCTCCGCATCCACCGTTCCGCCCTCGTCAACGTCGACTGGATTCACGAAGTGAACTCATGGTTCGCCGGCAGAGTAGCGCTCACGCTTAAAGACACGCATCACACGCAACTAACCGTCGCCCGCGACCGCGTCCGAACACTGAAAGATCGCCTTGGAATCTAGGCACGAAGTCCAGACCAGTGACAACGCGAGAGCCGCTAACAGCACCCATCAGTTCTCCCGGTCTAGATCCGTTTGATCGTCGCGATCCAGGCGGGCTTCTTCCTGGAGGTTGCCTTGTGTGCCTGGTCAGAGTTACTACCCCCCCATAAACATCCCGCCATTCACATCCAGCACATGCCCCGTAATGTAAGCCGCCGCATCCGATGCCAGAAAGACCACCGGCCTCGCAATCTCAGCATCGGTTCCAGCCCGCCCCAGCGGAATTTGCTCGATCATCTTCTCGCGCAACTTTTCGCCTAGAACGGTTGTCATGGGCGTCTCAATATATCCCGGCGCCACCGCGTTCACCGTAATCCCGCGCGAAGCAACCTCGCGAGCCAATGATCGTGTAAACCCAATCAGTCCCGCCTTTGACGCCGCATAGTTTACCTGGCCTTCCTGCCCGGTGCGGCCCACTACGCTCGTGATGTTGATGATGCGTCCCCAACGATTCTTCATCATCTGCCGAAGTAATGCTTGCGTCAGCAGAAATGCACCTGTCAGGTTCGTGCTCAAGACATCATCCCAATCGGCACGCTTCATCCGCATCATCAGGTCGTCGCGGGTGATTCCAGCATTGTTCACCATGATCTCTACCTTGCCGAATCGATCCACCACGGCCTTCGCGCCGTTCTTGATGGAATCTTCGCTGGCTACATCGAGCCCAAATGCCGCAGCCTGTCCGCCCGCCGCCGCAATTTCCGCCGCGACCTCGGCCAGCTTCGCTTCATTGCGTGCCGCAAGTGCCACCGTGGCTCCGGCCTTCGCCAATTCCAATGCACAAGCGCGCCCGATCCCCTGTGACGCCCCCGTGACCAGCGCAACTCTTCCCTGCAGATCTACCATCGTTCGTTCCACCTTTGAGCGAGTGTTTAACTACAATCGCATCGCGCACTTCCAAGGGCAATTATAGGGAAGGGCTCTCGGCAGTTCTTGAGCTGCTATGTTCGCTGATGTAAAGTGAGCGGCAATGCCTGTCGTTAGGGGGCTACGCTCCCAGTCAGCTCAAGGGCATCGCCTGCACGGGTATGCGCTGCCGCCTGCGCGCCGGTGCCGCCAGTTCCGACGGCCACACATACACTGCAAGCCGCCGCGAGTAATGCAGCACTGGCTCCTGATCTTGAACCTGTATCCCCAGCGCTGCCGGCAAATCGTTTCGCTCGATCTCAGCTTCCGCATCTTCCAGCGGAGAAGCCACGGTGTGAATGTTCGCCCGTACCGCCAGCCCCGCATGATTCTTGGTAAACAGGCAATATCGCTCGGTGAAGAAGTACTCAACCGACCCGCCGCGAATCTCCGCTAGTCTCCGCGTCGGGCCCAGTCCTCGGTAGCGCGCGTTGAAGATCACGGGATGACTAACCAGCATTCTGCGGCTGTAAAACGAAAACTCGCGTTCAGTCCTCTGGTTCAATCGCATTTCAGCCCAGTTACAAGGCAGGCGAAAGATTAGACGCACCGCGGCCGTCGCCAGCAGGCTGCCGATATCTACCGAAAGGTCATAAATTCCCGGTGTATTGGTGAGCTGGTCGTGCACATAGGTGCGGAAGTGAAGTTCGGGAAAACTGCTGGTTCCTGGAACCGAGGGCACCCCACGAAAGGCAAAGCGATCCATCCACAGCGGAACAATCCCGATCCACGCCGAGCCCTGGAAAGTATCCGGCTGTAACCCCTCCGGCAAAAATGGCGCAACGGTCGCCGCCGGCACTCGCCAATGCGCAAACAGGAGATCACTCCACCGCTGAGACATCGACCAGCGGCCGGTTGGCAATGGCCGAGGCCTTTGCGATGTGCGCAATTTAAACTCCCGCATCCGCCGCGCGCTCCCACCTACATCTTTGACGTCTTAATCCGTCCGGGGATTCACAGCCCCCACTTTCCCGATGCCGTATTCTGGTCGCGAGCCCTCGTCCATGTCCAGTGAATCTTTTCTACCCGCCGGTGCCCGCAACCAGAGTGATGTTTACGCCGTTCACGGAGCCGATCCCGAAGTCCTTGCCTACGCCATGGCCAAGTATTCGCGCTCTGCGCTCTCCATGCGCGACTCCCTCACCGAAATCAGCGCTCAGCGCGCCGAGCAATTCCTCAACACATTTTATTTCCAGTACGGCCACCGTTCCATCGCCGATCTGGCGCACATAGCCTTTGCGGTCGAACGTCTGAGCCTGCTCGCCGCCATCGTTCTGGTCGACGAGCAGCGGTGGGACGGGCAGGAACGCTCTACCCGCTATCAGAATTTCCAGAAATCCGGCTGGTACTTCCCCGACTTCGGTCCTGACGCCGCTTCCGCCAAACTGTATTGCGACACCATCGAAAGCCTCTTCGTCACATACCAGCGCACCACCTCGGCCGTCCACGATGCCCTGCGCCAGCGCGTTGTTCGTCCCGAGGCAATGAAGCTTGAAGCCTACGATCGAACCCTCAAGGCCCGCGCCTTCGACGTTGCCCGCTACCTGCTGCCTCTCGCAACCAATACTTCACTCGGCCAGATCGTCAACGCGCGCACGCTCGAGACGCAAGTCTCCCGCCTTCTCTCCCATCCACTAGCCGAAGTCCGCGATCTCGGCGCCAAACTCCGCGAGGCCGCCACCGGTCCCGCATGGAACGTAAACGCCCGCGCCGCCGCAGCCTTCGTCACGAAACTTTCTGCCCCGGAGCTTGCCACCGAAGCCGCCAACCTGCTTACGCGTGAAGTCCGCACCGCCCCAACGCTGGTCAAATATGCCGAACCAAATCAGTATCTGATCCAGACGCGCACCGAACTCGAACAGACGGCAGCCGAAATTCTGAAGGAAATCGCGCTCACACCATCGCCAGTCGTCGACCTCGTCGAACGCACCGAATCCCTCGAGGTCGAACTCGCTGCCACCCTCGTCTACTGGGCCAGCCATCACTCATATCGCCAGGTACGGGACACTGTCGCGGGCCTGCCAGGCCATCGAGTTTCAGAAATCATTGAGATGGGGTTGAAGCACCGAGGCCGCCACGATGAAGCTCTCCGCGCCTTCCATGCCGGTGCCGCCTTGCGCTTCGACATTCTCATGGACATCGGCGGCTTCCGCGATATGCATCGCCATCGTCGCGTGACACAAATCCAGCAGGGATTCACCGCCATTCACGGCTACGAAACGCCTCATTCCGGTGACTCTGCCGGGCTCGAAGAAGCCGGCATCCTCGCTGACTACCATTCCGCCGTCCAGTCCGCCCACGCCGCCAGCGCCAAAATCACGGCCGGTTCAGCGCCCGAAGCCGCAGCCTCCGCACTCTACCTGCTGCCCTTGGCCACACGCGTGCGCTGCCTCTTCAAAATGGATTTCGCGGAAGCGCAATACATCAGCGAACTCCGCTCGGCCCCCGCTGGCCATTTCAGCTATCGCCGCGTAGCCTGGGAAATGTACTTGGCCCTCGAGCGCCAACACCCCACTTTGGCGAGATACGTTCGCGCTACCGACTTCACCCAACCCATCGACATCCTCCAGCGCTAGCGGATAATTCCTCCTCCGAAATCCAGAAAACCCAAGAATCCTCTCCGTCGGATTCGACGACTTGCCTTGGCCTTTGATTCACGATGCGGCAACAACACAGGTGTGGACGGGAAGAAGGACCACACATACGAGCCCGAAATCCTGTCCGGATTCGAACAGTGCCGAGTCCCGATGGACAGATGTGCCGACCTCCGCCACAGCAAGCCTTTGCATTTCAGCGAGATGATTTGGTTAATTCTGGTATGCAAAATGCAACATCAAAGGTGAAGAAGGACGCTTAATTCGCGCTCGGAGAGAGGTATTCTTTGCTGGCCGACCTCAAAAGTGCACTGCGGCAACTCAGACAAGCACCCGGTTTCGCTATTACCGCGATCCTCACCCTCGCGCTCGGCATTGGCGCCACAACGGCTATCTTCACGCTTGTCCACGCGGTGCTGCTGCGGTCGTTGCCAGTCCAGGATCCTTCTGCTCTGGTGCGCGTGGGAGACAACGAGCAATGCTGTCAGAACGGCGGCCTTCCCGACTATCAGGAGCCACTGTATGACTGGTCGCTTTTCTCCTACCGGCAATACGAGCAGTTCCGCGATCACACGCCTGGCTTTTCCAGTCTCGCCGCTTTCGAATCTTCCGACCATGAAATGGCGGTTCGGCGCACCGGCACCAACCAGCAGGCACGACCCTGGTACGGCGAATTCGTCTCTGGAAATTCCTTTGCGACCCTCGGATTGCGGCCTTACGCAGGACGACTCCTTCAGCCCTCCGACGATACCGAAGGAGCTCAGCCGGTTGCGGTCATCAGCTTTCAGGCATGGGAGCATGAATTCGGTCGCGACCCCTCTGCCATTGGCTCCAGCATTACGGTCAATGGTCAACCGGCCACGATTGTCGGCATCGCACCTCCGGGCTTCTTTAGTGAGCGCCTGAGTCCGACGCCGCCAGCCTTCTGGCTTCCCATTCATCTGCTGCCCGCCATCAGGCCTGTCGACGCTTACCTGCTCGAACGCGGCGGCCAGCAATGGCTCAACCTGATCGGCCGCACAGTACAGGGAGCGAACGTGTCAACCATCCAGGCGCGGATGCAGGTTGAACTCCGTGAATTCCTTGAAAGTCCAGAGGGAGAGATTGTGGGGCCTGAGCGCGCCCTGATTTCGAAGCAATACCTTCGCCTCACTCCCGGCGGCGGAGGTGTCCAGCGCATGCAGGTCCAGTACAAAGCTGACCTGCACCTCCTGATGTGGATCGCGAGCTTCGTGCTTCTCATCGCCTGCGCCAATCTGGCCAACCTGATGCTCGCGCGCTCGGTGACCGGACGTCAGCAGATCGCTGTGCGCACCGCACTCGGCGCCTCGCGCCGCAGGTTGGTGCAGCGCGCGCTGATCGAATGCCTGGTGCTGGCGATGATCGGCGGGATCGCCGGCGTTCTGGTTGCGTGGGGCGGAGCCAGGCTCATCATCCATCTAGCCTTCCAGCACGACCCCATCGCAGTCAGCGCGAGCCCGTCTCCGGTTGTGTTGGCTTTTGCATTTGCCGCTTCGCTGCTGACCGGTCTGCTGTTTGGTGTCGCGCCCGCATGGCTCGCCGCGCATGCCGATCCGATCGAAGCTCTACGCGGCGCCAATCGCTCAACCGGCCGCCACACAACGTTTGCACAGAAAACACTGGTCATCGCTCAAGCTGCCATTTCGGTTGTGTTGCTGTCTGCCGCGGGCTTTCTGATCGTCAGCCTGCAAAAGCTCGAGCATCAGCACTTCGGCTTTGATCCGGCCCAACGCACGATCATCCAGTTCAATCCACAAACGGCAGGCATCAAACCCGAGGAGCTCGACGGTTTCTACCGCCGGCTCGGCGAATCGCTCTCGTCGATACCCGGCGTCACGCGCGTCGCGTGGTCGGGTTGGAGTCCCATGGACGGCAACAACCGCAGCGAAGATGTTTACATCCAGGGACAGCCCGCGCCTCCGCCCGGCTCCAACGTGAACTTGGCCTCCTGGGTTCGAGTCAGCCCCGACTACTTCACGACGATTGGAACGACCCTGCGAGAAGGCCGTTTCTTCTCTAACAGTGACAACCGCACCTCCGCGAACGTCGCGATTGTGGATGAAACCTTCGTCAAGAAGTATCTTCCCGCCGGCCGCGATCCCATCGGAGTCCACTTCGGCGATTGGGATCAGTCGACCTCCGCCTTGTACACCATCGTGGGCGTCGTCGAAGATGCGCAGTACTGGTCTCCCAGCGACTTGCAGGAGAAGGGTCATCCTATGTACTTCCTGCCGGCATGGCAGTGGGCAGAATTACCTGCCTCGACGCCAAAGGCTTCCCTCTATCACGAGTTCCTTAATTCAACGCACTACATGGGTTCGCTGGAGCTGGAAACGCACGGCACGGTGCCAGATCTGGAAGAGCGCGTGGGCGCCGCTCTTCAACAAATCAATTCCAACCTCATGATCACCCGCTTCCAGAGTTTCGACCAGCAGGTGAATCTTGGCTTTAGCCAGCAGCAAATGATTGCGCAGTTGACTTCGCTCTTCGGGTTGATTGCGCTGGCGCTGGCGGCTATCGGCCTCTACGGTGTCACGGCATACGCCGTTGCCCAGCGGACCAGCGAAATCGGCATCCGCATGGCGCTCGGGGCGAACCGCGCCCATGTGCGGAAAATGGTGCTTCGCGGCGCCTTTCTACAGGTCGGCATTGGCCTGCTCATCGGCCTGCCAGCGGCTATTGGCGCAGGTCATCTGATGACCGCCGAGTTCTTCGGCGTAAAAGCACTGAGCCCGATCGTTCTTGGCACAACTACGGCGATGCTGGCTGCTGTTGGATTGCTTGCCGCATTACTGCCGGCGCGGCGTGCCTCGAGCGTGGATCCGATGAAAGCCCTGCGCAGCGAATAGGACATCAAACTGCCTCGGCTCAATCTTCCGGCGTCCTTTGACTTAATTGAACAAATTCCAGAGACGAATTTGCAGTTTATTTCTTCCTCCGGCGAATAATCATTGTAGAAGGAGCCTTCATACAAATCCCGACAACACCCAGAATTATCCCGGTTTATCCTTGCCCGTTCATTTCGCACTGCGTTTAGGGCAGGAGGAAAGCGCATCTCTCGTAACTCCTTTGTAAGGAGGACTTTTGTACGTAAGTTAAGTCATTGGAATACTTTGCAGACATAATCCAAGACTAAGCAACTTGGAATGAATATTTTAGCCAAAAAAACTACGGGGTGCGCGAGGACAAAGCCGGCCCTTTGGAAGCGGGGGCATTGCTGTCACCTGACTAACCGGTCTGAATCTTCGTTGCACAATCATTGACGAACGTCACCGTCCATTTCTTCCCGTCGCCGTCGTAGGTGACGGTTCGATTGCCCTCAGTCTGCGGATTGTCGGTCTGGATCTTCTGTCCCAGCGCCAGCCTCGTCTGCAGCTCATTCATGCAAGGCTTTGCCTGGTGAGCATCCACGGCCGTCCACACATCCTTGGGCCAGTTCGCATAGATAGTGTGCGGATCGTCGTAGAAAAATAGTAAGTCGCTGTAATACTGTTCCCCGCCCGCATCCATTGCGCCCACCGGCGTCGCGTACTCCTGCTTTTCATCGCCGGGCATCGTGAACACATACATAGCCTGCCGCGTTCCATGGCTGATGCCGTCGTCAACATCGGCCGGAACTGCAACCTTGATGGCCTTCTTCAAGTCCAGCTTCTGCAAAGGAGGAATCACGCCAGCGCGCTTCTTGAAGTCCACCTTCCCGCCTGCATACGGAAAGTAAGGCATGGTGTAACCGTTCTTCATCCACACGCTCTTGCCCTCCTCATCCTTTAGATCGTCAAAGTGCGCCGGAAACTGCATCCGCACCACGGCTACATCGTCGGCGGTCAGTTTCTGCTCTTGCCCTTGCTTCACAACGCCCGGATTTTGGCGCTTCTTCCAGACTGAGAATATGTAAATACCGGCGATAATCACCATGATCGCGGTCGGAATTACCACGATTTTCCAGGGCTTCATGCGTTCCTCCTGCTGCTTCGATGCAGATGTTGTAATCCGAATTCAACCTGCTGCAGGCGTTTGTTCACTCGCGGCGCCCTGCTTCGGCCTCAGAGCCTCTGCGCTCAATTCATCCGCGTGCCGCAGACCCGGAAAAGCTACGGCCCACGTTCCTGCAACCGCAAGTGACGCCAATCCGCCAAAAATAGTAGCCCGCACCGCGCCCCACCACTGAGCAGTCAACCCGCTTTCAAACTCGCCCAATTCGTTGGATGCGCCGATAAAGAGCGAGTTGACGGCGCTAACCCGACCGCGCATCTCCGAGGGCGTCGCAAGCTGCAACAACGATCCTCGGATAATCACGCTGATCATGTCCGCAGCTCCGCTCACGGCCAACGCCGCCAGGGAGAGCCACAGATTCTTCGACAATCCAAAGACCACCGTCGCAGCGCCAAAGATTGCCACGCAAATAAACATTCGTGCCCCTGCTCGGCGGCTGATAGGAAACCGCGCCATCACCAGAGACATGGTGAGCGCCCCGATCGCCGGCGCCGCCCTCAGCGCACCGAGCCCGCGCGGCCCTGTGTGCAGCACTTCGTTCGCAAAGATCGGCATCAGTGCGACCGCGCCACCGAGCAGCACAACAAAAAGATCCAGTGACATCGACCCCAAAAGCAGCGGCGATCTGCGCACATATTGAAAGCCGGCCAGCACCACTTTCAGCGACGCGGCGCGATGCTCCATGCGCCCCGGCCGCACATCCAGGCTAAAGATCAGTGCAAGGAACCACACCAACGACACGAGAGTGAAGATGTATACAATTCCTGCGCCTTCGAGACCTGCACCTCGAAGAAACCCGACCAGCGGTAAAGTAAATAGCAATCCGCCCAGCGCCGGTCCGGTTACATTGGCGAGTTGAAAGATCGCTCCGCCCCACGTCACCGCATTTACAAAGTGTCTCTCTGGTACCAGGTGAGGCAGCAGCGCCGAACTCGCCGGAGAGGAAAAGGCTCGTCCCGTGCCGATCAGGAATAGAACGGAGTAAATGTAAAAAACGTTCCGAGAGCCAAGGCTGGCAAGCAGAAGCAACGCCACTGTGCAGAACACCTGCAGTGTATAGCAGCAAAGGATGACATGACGCCGATCGAATCGGTCGGCCACATGCCCCGCAGGCAATAGGAAAAGAAGCCCGGGCAGGAACAGAGCTAGCCCCGTATATCCAAGATCAAGCGCCCGATGTGTAATGGAATAGACCTGCCACGCCACCGCGACAGCTTGAGCCTCCGCACCGAGAATCACGGCTACCCGCGCTAGTTGATATCGCCTGAAATCGCGAGAGGCAAATGCCTCCATACCTCGTCGTGCACGCCTGGTGGAAGGGGAATCCATCTAGTGCCTAGATTAACCGCTCGAACTTCCCCTGTGAATGAGATGCGATCTCGCGCATGTTGTCGCCGGCCTCATTTAGCACCGCCAAGAAACCTTTGAGTGGACTCCCTGTATCCTGATGCTTGGAACCGCCTGCCAAGCCTGACCGTCACGAGGAGCCAAGCAGCCTGGCCGCTGCCGCAGTGGCCTTGTGCGGCGTTTGCGCTTTTCTTGAGCTCTACTGCACACAGCCGCTGTTGCCTTTGTTGGCTCACCTTTTTCACGCTTCCAAAACCGGCGTCGGAATGACTGTCTCCGCTGCCACCTTGGGCGTCGCCATCTCCGCCCCCGTCTTCGGTGCGATCACCGAGCGGCTCGCGCGCAAACGTGTCATCGTGATCTCGCTTCTCGGCGTTTCCATTCCCACTCTTCTCGCCGCAACGTCCACCTCTCTCTCGCAACTCATCTTCTGGCGCTTTCTGCAAGGCATCATGGTGCCCGGCATCATCGCCGTCGTTGTCACTTACATCGGCGAGGAGTGGCCGCCAGATCGCGTCGCGCTCATCATGAGTTTCTATGTCAGCGGCACGGCTCTCGGCGGCTTTCTTGGCCGCATCTCCGCTGGCATACTCGCCGACTGCTTCAGCTGGCGCGTCAGCTTCATCGCGCTCGGCGCCGCCTCGCTTGTTGGAGCAGCGGCGGTTGCAACGTGGCTCCCTCACGGTCGCCGCCGCGCTTTACCGCAGCCTAAAACGGACCCTCTCGCCACCTTTCCCTATCAAGTTCAGGCGATGTTCCGCAGCCGCCGCCTTGTGGCAACATTCGCCGTCGGCTTCAATGTTCTGTTCTCGCTGGTCGGCGTATTTACTTGGATCACGTTCTACCTGAGCGCCGCACCATTCTTCCTATCCATTACCGCGCTGAGTTCTCTGTTTTTCGTCTATCTCATCGGACTCATCGTCACTCCCGCCGCAGGTTACCTCATCACCCGCGTCGGCCTCCGCGCCGGCATCGGCGGAGCCATCTGCTGTTCAATCGCCGGCGTCCTCCTGACGCTTGCCCATTCGCTCCCCGTGGTGATCGTCGGCCTTGCCATGCTGTCGAGCGGAGTCTTCATCGCGCAAACTGCCTCGCAAAGCCATCTCCGGGTGGCCGCGCCACCGGGCGCCCGGGTTACAGCCGCGGGCATCTACATCACCTGCTACTACCTCGGAGGCACTGCGGCCGGTGTCCTTCCCGGAGCCTTCTGGGCCTTAGGCAAATGGCCTGCCTGCGTGGGATTTATCGTCGTCATGCAGCTCGTTGCTCTGACAACCGCTCTGGTGGGATGGCGCATGCCAATCATCCGGCAATCGGCTGAACCGGCGACAAGTGCCGCATTGTGAAGCACTCACAACAATCCGTGAACCCGCGCGACCTCAATGCACATCTATAGTTGAGTAATAATGTGGCGGCACCGCAATCTGCACGCATCTGCAAGAGACTCATCGTTCCCCGCAGCTGAAAACAGGCGGTAAATTATCGTAGGAGAAAGTTTTGCCCGAGTTGCAAACAGAGCCGCCAGCGCCCTCAGGATCGACGTCGGAAACGACGATGGTCAACCCGAACGCGGGAACGATGGCCCAGTGGAAGCCGCGCGTCAACCCATGGTTGATCGCCGCTACAGTAGCGCTTGCGGCCTTTATGGAAGTGCTCGATACCTCCATCGCGAACGTTGCACTGCCCCATATTGCAGGAAGCCTTGGCGCCAGCACCGATCAAAGCACCTGGGTGCTCACTAGTTATCTCGTTTCCAACGCGATCGTGCTTCCCCTCGGCGGATGGGCCTCGAGCCTGATGGGCCGCCGCAACTTCTTCGTATTCTGCATCACGATCTTCACGATTGCGAGTTTCCTTTGCGGGGCTGCGCCCTCTCTTCCAATGCTTCTGATTTTTCGCGTAATCCAAGGTGCGGGAGGCGGCGGCATGCAACCGATGGCGCAGGCCATCATGGCCGATTCATTTGAACCGCATAAACGCGGACAGGCTTTTGCACTCTACGGTCTTGTAGCTGTCCTTGCCCCGTCCATCGGCCCCACCCTGGGCGGCTGGATCACCGACAACTACACCTGGCGCTGGATCTTCTTCATCAACATTCCGGTCGGCATCCTCGCTTTCTTTCTAGTAACGCGACTCGTCGAAGATCCGCCGTGGATCAAGGCTGATCCTTCCAAACTAAGAAACATGGACTACATGGGGCTGGCATTCCTCACCATCGCCATGGGCGGAATGCAGGTCATGCTCGACAAAGGCGAAGAGAATGACTGGTTTGCCTCAGGATTCATTCGGTTCTTCGCTGTTCTCTTTATCGGCGGCATCATTGGATTAGTGGTATGGGAGTGGAGACAGAAAAACCCGCTCATCAACCTCAAGCTATTTCGTTTCAAGAATTTTGCAATATGTTGTTTCCTGATGATGCTGGTCGGTGGAGTACTGAACGCGAATACCGTTCTGCAACCGCAGTTTATGCAGCAACTCCTCGGCTACAACGCTACGACCGCAGGCCTCGCGCTCACCGCGGGTGGAATTGCGCTCGTAGTCGTTATGCCCATGGCGGGATTCGCAACCGGGAAGATCTCAGCGCGCACGCTAGCCGTAGCCGGTTTCATCATGTTCATCGTCACCTTCCGCTATGCCGCATATGTCACTAATTTGCAGATGAGCTTTGCGCAGGCGTCCTGGCTTCGCGTTGTCCAGATGTTACCGCTTCCCTTCTGCTTTATCTCGATCACAAACGCCGCGTATGTGGGTATGCCAAAAGAGGAGAGCAACCAGGTTGCCGGCCTTATCAACTTCGTTCGCAACCTCGGCGGCAGCATCATGATTGCCATTACAAACGCTCAGGTCACCTCGCGTTCGCTATGGCACCAGCAACATCTTCAAGCTGCCATGCAATCCGGCTCCAATGGTTTTGCTGAGCACAGCCAGGCACTCACCGGGTTTTTCAGCGGAACATTTGGCAGCGCCAACAGTGCCGGTATGGCTCTTGCCTCAATCTACAACCAGCTGAATCAGCAGGCGCAAATGCAGGGTTACCAGGACGTGTATATGGAACTCTCATGGTTGTCATTTTTCCTGGTCTTCATGGCGTTTATGCTTAACGCCAACCGTCCCGGACAGGGTCCCGGCGCCTCGGCCATGCACTAACACCCGAATTTGGCTTCTCCCGTGCGGCATCCTTCACGCAGCACAAGTCAAATTAAAGTGCAGAAAGCGTCTGCCCCCTTGCTGACTCATGGTCCGCCGCCGTAGCAGCCGGGCAGCACTTTACGCCACTCTTTGTTGGCTTAAACAGAACTCATGCAACCACACCATCCGCAAGATCGACTTTAATATTGCGTTGAACCCTGGGGGGATCGTTGGTGCTCATCAGTTCATTGCTGATTGTCTAATGTTGAATACGAGGTGAAACAGATGACTGGCTTGAATATTGACGCAAGCCGCACGGCGTTGCTGAGCATGGACATGCAGACCGCGATTATCTCGATCTATACCAAAGACAATCCGAATTTCCTCCCCCGGGTTGCGAGAGTGCTCGATGTCACGCGGAAGAATCGCATCCGGCTGCTGCACGTCCAAGTTGGCTTCCGCCCTGGCCTCCCCGAAGTCGACCCGCGGAATCAGCTGTTTGGCGCGGTAAAGAGTTCGCCCAAATGGCAGCAAATCTTCCAAGGACCTGCCGGAGCAATTCACCCTGATGTCGCACCACACGGCGATGAGATTGTGATCACCAAGCACCGCGTCAGCGCATTTGCCGGAACAGACCTGGACATGATTCTGCGGGCAAACCAAGTAGACACTCTCATCCTGGTTGGAATCGCTACAAGCGGAGTCGTGCTGTCGACGTTACTGCACGCAAGCGATGCCGATTACAGGCTCGTTGTTGTGAAGGATTGCTGCACAGATCTGGATTCCGAGGTGCATGCATGTTTGACAGAGAAATTCCTTCCCCAGCGTGCCACGGTCCTTACCGCAGACGAGCTTCTGCAGTCGCTCCAATCGGCATCGGTTTGAAACAGGATCGATTGGATAAGCGGCGCGCCCAAAATCGAAAACGCCAGAGACCTTGCGGCCTCTGGCGCTTTCCGGATGATCATTTAGCCCAATGGATCATGCATCGTCCCGTTCTGCCTGCCGATGAGGCTGCGGGTTGCCCCGCCTCCTGCATCTTCCCGCTCAGTCCGGGTTGCGTCTTCGGGTTGCCCCGTACCCCGCTCCCTTTCTCCTGAGCCGGCGCCCGAACCCTCAGGTTGCCCCTTGGCTTCGTCCTTCGGCTGTGCCGGCGATGGATGTTCGAGTTGCCCCGAACTTCGCATGCCTTCGGCGGTGCTGGTTTCGACGAGGTGCCGGGTTTCCCCGGTGGCTCCCGCTTCCTCCTGCAGCGCCCCTGATGTAGGACTTGAGTTTCCCCTTATCCTGCATCTCCGGCTTTACCGGCGATGGATCGTCGAGTCGCCCCGATTCTCGCATCTTTCGGCGGTGCCGAGCTGCTGGTCCTTGAGTTGCCCCAAGTCCCAGCCCTTCGGTATCGCCGACGATTCGCAGTCCAAGTTGCCCCAAACTTCGAATCCTCCGGCACCGATTGATGGATATCCGAGTTACCTCGGATCACGCACCACCCGGTTCGCTCTAGTTAGATCTCCGAGTTACCCCGGACGTCTAACCTTGGCTACGGCGATCGACCAATTTCTAGGTCGCCCTAAATCTCGGGTCTCTCACCGTTCGCCGATTCACCGCGCTTCGAGTCGCCCCGAATCTTTGGTTTCTCGGCTGACCCGTATCTGCTTCCTCGGGTTTCCCCGTTTCCGCATCTACGGCTGAGTCGATGACGTACCCCTGGTTGAATCGAACTTTGCATCCTAAGCTTGCGCTGCGGATGAATCTTCGGTGTTCAGTCAGGTCACAACATTCCTGATCTGGCTTCCTGCGCACTCTCAATCCCAATCCTTCAATCCGTTATCGACATTGCTGCCGACCGCAAACCTCTAAACTGAAACCAGTACTAACGCTTTCTACCAGACCGGAGCTGCTGTTCCAATCAGCTACAGAGTCACCAGCTAGTTAGAGACAGTAGGCCCACTCAACCTGTGGATGCAAGTGCAAAACCCTATTGTTTTCTGTGGATTTCACCATTCATAGTGCATTCATATCGGAATATTGGCCCGCAGTCCTAATTCCTGGCCCAAATGAAAATCCTGTCTACGATTAATGCTGCACTGCTCAGCCAATTAACCGCTGAATCGGCCATGTCTCAGACTTAGCAAAATTGACAACGCCCTGGTCGCCCACGAAGGTTACGAACGCGTGCTGTGCTACGGATGGGGCATGGCTCTATCGCTTCGCGCGAGAGTATCATCCTCACTCAAAAGGCTTTTCAACAGTAGAACTCTCCTCACCCGCCTTGTGTGAGCACTCTATGAAGCACGGACATGGGGAGAAAAGGTAAGGGTAATTCAAATGAAAGTCAGGCTGGAAGACTGGGGCTCGATCCGGACCGCTTTCTTGCGGAGCTTCGCCTTTGCGGTCGCGATCGTCACTGCATGGTCCTCGCCAACCTGCGCCGGAGAGCCTGTTGTCATCACTTCTCTCCATGCCATCCATACTCTGAGCAAAGCGCAGGCTGCCGCCGAGTTGCCCGTTGCATTCGAGGCCACGGTAACTTACTACAACACCAACGATATCGACCTGTTCGTGCAGGATGGGGGCGAAGCAATCTATGTTGAGACAAAGGCATATGAGAACTTAGCTCCCGGCGATCGGGTGTTGGTGCGAGGAAAGACGAGGGATAGCTTCAGTACAGATATCGTCAGCGACAGCGTGACCGTGCTTCAGCATGGGAAACTTCCCGACCCGGTGGCGGCCGACTTTCAGCAACTGATCCGCGCACAGCACGATTGCATGCTAGTTTCCGTCCAGGCCATCCTCCGCAGTGCGGACATAGTGAACTTCGGAAATATGCACGGTACATACTTGAAATTGCAGATGGACGGAGGTCCCATTGAGGCAACCGTCGTGGAAACCGATGCGAACAAATTCAAAGGTCTCCTGGACGCCAAAGTTGAAGTAACCGGAGTGGTGTCTGGGAAATTCGACAGCAAGATGCAACTGATCGGAATCCTTCTTGAAGTACCCTCGGTCGCGGATGTAAAGCTTCTGCATCCAGCCGAAACAAACCCGGATTCGCTGCCCTTTACAGCGATGGACAAGGTCTTGTCTGGATCCCTTGTTCACGACAAGACGCAGAGAGTCAGAGTGAAAGGAACACTTACTTACTATCAGCCAGGTTCGGCTGTGGTGTTGCAGAATGGCAGCGAGAGCTTGTGGATCTCGACCCGTTCCAGTATCCCATTACGGATTGGAAACGTAGCTGTTGCGACAGGCTTTCCCGATGCTCACGAGGGTTTCCTCGCGCTGACGGATGGGGAAATCCAGGACACCAACATCTTCGAGCCTATCCAGCCGCGTGCGGCGACCTGGCTTCAACTGGCTACGTGGAACAACGGTGAACCTGACGGCCATCAGAGTGATCTGGTTGCCTTCGATGGGCAAATCGTGGCCGCGGTCAGAGAAGGGTCTCAGGATGAATTTGTTCTGTCCTCAGAGGGAAAGCTCTTCACTGCCATCTATCGCCATCCCCCTGCTGACAGACCCGTGCCTCCGATGCTGCAGATTCCGGCAGGAACCAGAATCCGCGTCATCGGTATCTGCATGGCCGTTCAAGCCAATTCGATCGATCCTACCGAACAGGAAGTGCCATTCAACATCCTGCTTCGCTCATTCGACGACATTTCTGTCATCGCCAGTCCGCCACTTCTTAGTGTCCGTAATCTTGTTCTTCTCGTCGGCTTACTCCTGTTGCTGCTCTTTGCAGCTGGCGCAAGGGGCTGGTTCATTGAACGCAAAGTGCGCCGGGAAAATGCGTCGATGGCCTATATCGAGCGCCGCAGAAGCCGCATTCTTGAAGACATCAACGGCTCTCGCCCTCTCGCCGAGATCATTGAACAAATTACCGAACTGGTCTCATTCAGGCTTCGTGGCGCTCCCAGCTGGTGCCAAATCGTCGACGGCGCGCTACTTGGAAACTGCCCTCCGAATCTAACAGCATTTCGGATCGTTCACGAGCCGATCGCGGCCCGCACGGGCCCACCGCTCGGAAGTATTTATGCCGCATTCGATCCACTCACCCAGCAACACGTGGTCGAGTCAGAAACTCTTTTCTCGGCGGCGGCACTGACTACTCTGGCCATTGAGACCCGACGACTCTACACCGATCTTGTCCGCCGTTCGGAGTTCGACTTACTTACCGACATCCATAATCGATTCTCGCTGGAGAATTATCTGGAAAGCCAGATCGAAGAAGCACGTCGGAATGCTACGATCTTCGGTTTGGTCTATGTCGATCTCAACGATTTCAAGCAGGTAAATGATGTTTACGGGCATCAGGTTGGAGATTCCTACTTGCAGGAAGTTGCCACCCGCATGAAACGGCAACTACGCACTCACGACATGCTGGCGCGGCTCGGCGGTGATGAGTTTGCGGTGCTGCTTCCAAAGGTCCGCACCCGCGCGGAGGTCGAGGAGATTTCGCATCGGCTCGAGCGCTCGCTTGACGCACCATTTACGGCCGATGGATACGTCCTCCACGGTTCTGCCAGTATCGGTATCGCCCTCTACCCAGAGGATGGCACCACAAAGGATGGTCTGCTAAGCGCTGCCGACGCCGCCATGTATGTAAACAAGCACATCCGGCAGGAGAGCAGAGAAGTTTCAGCTGAACATGAACACTCGGGACTTACCCGGAAGGACAATTGAGTAAGAGAATCGCCCAGAGTTAGAAAACTATAGGTCCCCGATTAGAGGACGGCTCGCGAACCGGCGTCACGATCTATCCGTTGCCTAATGCTTGCTTATAACGGGTGATTATGAAAGCTCGCTGCTCGCGCTAAATTTAGAACCCGATCATGATCGGGATAGCGCTGGGAGTCTGATTGGTGCGCAAATCGGGCCACCAAATTGCGCTCGTCCCAGAAAGTGTTCCGCGCTAGCTCTAACGCTGCAGGCCAACTCAGCCTGAGTCAAATTTCCATATCCAAAGCCGGACGTTGACCGCTCGCACAGGCGTACTGCGCCGGCGAACCGTTGTTACTCCCTGGAGGTGCGATTCCGCCATGCCCCGACCAATAAGGACATCTGAGCACCGATAGCCTTCTTCGAGTCGAGAAGTAATGAACTGGCTCGGCTTATGGCGCTGCCCCAAACACGCGTTAAGGGGATTCTGGGCCAAAACTTGGAGCATGAGTGCCTTGCAACAGGAATTGCAGAAAACTTATACTGGGAGGAGGCGCGTGAAAGTTCGTTTCCCATTTCTTTGTTTTGTCTCGATTACTCTTGCACTCGCTGCCCCTTCTGCCTGGGCGCAGAGCGGGTTGCGCAGAGCGCTGGCTGATGCCGGCAAGACTCAAGACTTGCTGGGCGGTTCCCTTGGACAAAAATTCGTTGCGGCCGATTTCGATAACGACATGCGGCCAGACGCAGCGGTTCTGCTCGAGGCGGGTCAAATCGACGGCAAGCAGGTTTTTCGCATCCGACTCTACGTTTCGTCCGGTACAGATCGCGACTTGACTTTCCGGTCGACTGAGACGGCATTGGCGATCTCCGCGCTCGATGTGAATCAAGATGGAACACCCGACCTGGTTGTCGAACAGGTTTTTACACATAAACGACTTCAGGTCTGGCTCAACGACGGCCACGGAAGATTCCGCCAGGCACGCGTTGAGGATTTCCCTTCTCTCGGCGAGTCGCCACGCCGTCTGAAGGCTCCGGCCGGTGAGTCTTGCGGCCTCGTACTTGCGTTGCCTACCCGTACTGGAAACGATCAGGCGGCCTTGCTCCTGCAGGTTCTGCGCTTCGACTCTTCGTCCTCGGACTGGCGAGCGCGATCTGGCAATCGGCAAGCTCAATCCGGTTCTCTGGCCTTTCATTCGCCCCGCTCGCCCCCCCGTTCCTGATGGATTGAGAAACTGAGCCGTTAGAAGGAACTCGAGAGTCGCCGCACCCGAGACGGAGACGGCCTCCTCGGCTCTGCTCCCTCCTTCTCAGCCCTTGGAACTGTGAAGAAGTTATTGGTCAACGCCGACGCGCACTGCAGAGACACAGAGGCAGACAATGAAGCAAAAGTTTCCCACGATTTTCGCGGGAGGGGTGGCAATGCTGCTCCTTTCGGCACCGACAGTGTGCCCCGCGCAGCAGAGCCTGACCTGGGATCAGGTCAAGTCAAGATTTGAAACTGCAAACCCCTCGCTTAAAGCGAATGCCCTGACCGTCGACGAATCCCGGGCTCAGGAGATAACTGCGTATTTGCGGCCCAACCCTCAGTTCACGGTTTCCGCTGACGGCACGCAGATTGCTCCGCATGACGGAGTGTGGAAGCCTTTGGCAGGCACCGACGTAGTGCCGAATGTCAGCTATCTGCATGAACGCGACCACAAGCGCGAACTGCGCCTGGAGAGCGCGAAAGAGGGCACGCGAATTGCGCAATCTCAGTACGACGACGCGAAACGCAACCTTGAATTCACCTTGCGCGGGGCTTTCGTAAACACGCTTCAATCGAAGGCGCAGTTCGATCTCGCCAAGGCGGAACTGGAGTACTACGACCACATTATTGAGCTCAACCGCGATCGCCTTCACGCTGGTGATATAGCGCAGGTTGACTTCGACCGCATCGAGTTGCAGCGCGTGCAATATGAATCTGCCCTGCAAAGCGCTGAGGTGAACTTGCGAACTGCAAAGATTCAACTGCTTCAGTTGCTCAACGACCGAACTCCCGTCGAACAATTTGATGTGGAAGGCAGCTTCGATTTTTCCGCGGATCTGAAGCCTCTAGACGCCTTTCGCCAGGCAGCACTCGCGACGCGCCCCGATCTTCAAGCGGCGATGCAGACGATTCAGCAGGCCGAGACAAACCACAAGCTGGCCGAAGCCAACGGATCGACCGATCCAACTTTCGCTGGTTGGTACACCTATAACTCGTCGAACAACAATCCAAATGGCATTCAGACGCTGGGGGCAAGCGTTAGCATTCCGTTGAGGATTTTCGATCGAAACCAGGGCGAGAAGCAGCGGACGCATATCGATATCGATCGCAGCCGCCAGGCCAGCGAGGCAACCCGGGCCCAGGTCTTCAGCGATGTGGATTCAGCGTATGCGCAGGTGCAGAGCAATATCGAGCTTCTCAAGCCCTACAAGGATAAGTACACGGCGGAGGCCACGCGCGTCCGGGACACGATTACGTATTCCTATCAGCATGGTGGCGCCTCGCTTATGGATTTTCTGAATGCCCAGAGCGACTACCGCGTTGTGCAGCAGGCATATCTCCAGCTCATTGGCGCTTACCTGACTGCAGCTGCACAGCTCAATCTGGCTGTGGGACAAGAGGTGATCCAATGACCCAACCCTTTCTCAGACGCATTTCTGAAAATACTCCCGCCCTGTCTCTCGCACTTGCGATGTCTTTACCGCTGATTTTCTCCGGCTGTAAGGGCAAGGAAGAAGGCAATGGGGCTCCGCCACCGGCCAAGGTGATCCCGGTCTCCGACATGAACATGATCACCATTGATCAGAACGACGTCTCCAAGTTTCCGATTGTGAGTGCGGGACAGATCGAAGCGCCCGCTCAACTTCAGGTCACTGGAACTGTATTTCCCGACGTCTCTCGCGAAGTTCCGGTCATATCGCTTGCAAACGGAAGAGTCGTCGACATCAAAACGCGCTTGGACGACAACGTGAAGAAAGGGCAGTTACTGTTCAGCGTGCAGAGCCCGGACATCACAACTGCCTTCAATGCTTATCTGAAGGCAGTAAACGATGAGCAGTTTGCCAACAAGGCCTACACTCGCGCCGATGATCTCTATAAGCATGGTGCACTTTCGCAGGCCATGCTTGAACAGGCAGAAGACGCTGAAAAAGATGCGCAAGCCGATCTCGAGGCAGCCGACAATCAATTGAAGATCTACGGCGTAGATAAGAAGCATCCCGGAAGCATCGTGAATGTATACGCGCCCATCTCGGGCGTCGTCATTGGACAGAATGTGACGAATGCAGCCGCCGCAGGCGTTGCCCTTTCGGGATCGGCAACCGCGTTTACTATCGCTGACCTTTCCAGCGTTTGGATACTGTGCGACGTCTACGAAAATGACATTCCCAAACTTCAACTCGGCCAGTTGGCTACGATCAAACTTGCCGCTTACCCCGATCACCCGTTGAAGGGTCGCGTGAGCGACATCGGCCCAGTGCTCGATCCTTCGCTGCGCACGGCGAAAGTACGTATCGAGTTGCCCAATCCCGGCATTCTCAAGTTAGGTATGTTTGTCACGGCAACCTTCTCCAGTTTGAAGAAGACAACGTACACCGTCGTGCCGGCGGACGCCGTGCTTCATCTCCATGATCGCGACTGGGTGTTCGTGCCGGTAGGCGGAAACCAGTTCAAGCGCACCGAAGTGCAAGCCGGCAATATGCTCGAAGGGAACAGGCAGCAGATTCTCTCCGGCATATCCCCAGACACGCAAGTCGTGACCAACGCATTGCTTCTCGAAACGGCGGGGAACCAATAATGCTGCGATCACTTGTCGATTTCGCACTTGGGAACCGCTGGTTGGTGCTCGGCGGCATGCTCGTACTGACGATCTGGGGAGTGATCTCATTTCGCAGTCTTCCCATCGAGGCCTATCCAGACGTTGCCAACAACTACGTGCAAATCATCACGCAGTGGCCTGGCCGCAGTGCCGAAGAGATTGAGCGCCAGGTCACGGTGCCGGTTGAAATTCAGATGGCCGGCATTCCCCATCTCACCCACTTACGCTCGACGACGCTTGCCGGGCTGTCGAGCCTGATGCTCATCTTCGACGACAACTCTACCAGTGACATCAATCGCGAGCACGTGCTGGAGCGCCTGAGCCAGGTGAACCTTCCCTCCAACCTGGTGCCGCAAATGGGCACTGATTGGAGTCCGGTCGGCCAGATCTACTGGTACACCCTCGAAAGCACAAATCCGTCGTACGACGTGATGGAAAAGAAGTCGCTCGAAGACTGGACTCTGGAGAAATCGTTCAAAAGTGTTCCTGGCGTAGTCGATGTCTCAAGCTTCGGCGGTCCGACCAAGGAGTACCAGGTTCGCCTTGATCCGGAGAAGCTGGTTGCCTACGGCTTGTCGATGAGCCAGGTCGAGCAGCAGATCTCCGCCAACAACACAAACGGCGGCGGCAGCTTTATCGAAGAAGGCGCACAGCAGATTAACGTGCAATCGCTCGGCCTTTTCAATGCAGTGCAGGACATCGAGAATACGGTGGTCAAGACGAATAATGGCGCACCGATTCGCATCAAGGACATCGCCACGGTTACCCAGGGCCCAAAGATCCGCCTTGGCCAGATCGGGCGCGCGACACATCGGCCTGACGGCGCCGTTGTCGACAATCCTGACACAGTTGAAGGCATTGTACTTCTGCAGAAGGGTGATGACTCCGACCCGGTACTTCAGGGCATTCACGAAGAGGTGAAGAAGCTCAATGGAGATAAGGAGCATCCGGGCATTCTTCCTCCAGGCGTCAAAATCGTGCCGTTCCTCGACCGATCTGACCTCGTAAAGTTTACCGTGACAACTGTTGAGCGCAACCTTACAGAGGGAATGATCCTGGTTTCGATCATTCTGTTTCTCTTCTTGGGAAATGTCCGCGGCGCGATCATTGTCGCGCTCACCATTCCGTTCGCGTTATTGTTCGCTTCGATCTGTCTCGACCTGAGCCATATCCCTGCAAACCTGTTGTCGCTCGGCGCGTTGGACTTTGGCATGGTCGTCGACGGTTCGGTGGTGATGATTGAAAATATCGTCCGCCACCTCGCCAATGCTGATGACACGCGAACCCCGGCGCAGAAGATTCGCGAAGCCTCGCACGAAGTACAGAGACCCGTTTTCTTTGCGCGCGGCATTATCATCACCTCCTATCTGCCGATCTTCACGCTGCAAGCGGTCGAGGGGCGCCTGTTCAAGCCCATGGCTTGGACTGTGAGCTTTGCGCTGCTTGGCGCATTGGTATTTGCGATTCTTGCCGCTCCTGTAATGGCGGGCCTCGTGTTCCGCAAGGGTGCTAAGGAATGGAAGAATCCGCTGATGGAGTGGCTCGTCGAGAACTACCGCACGGCGGTCCGGTCCGCCATCGAGCACCGTCGTATCACGGTGGGAATCTCCGCAGTTCTGTTTCTCATTTCGCTTTACCTTATCTTCGGCGGTCCCATCGGCTCGGAGTTCCTTCCCCATCTCGACGAAGGATCTCTCTGGGTGCGCGGAACCCTCCCGCCCAGCGAAGGCCCAACTGCCAGCATTGATTTCACAAACAAGGCACGTGTCGTGATGGCATCGTTTCCCGAGGTGACGCAAGTCGTTAGCCAGACTGGACGTCCCGACGATGGCACTGACACTGCGGGCTTCTTCAATACGGAATACTTTGTCGACTTGAAGCCGAAGGACCAATGGCGTCCATTTTTCCATCAGGATAAGGAAGCCCTGATCAGCGCCATGAATAACGAACTCGAAAGATTTCCGGGCGTCATCTGGAACTTTTCGCAGCCTATCTCCGACAACATGGAAGAAGCTGTCTCGGGCGTTAAAGGCGAACTCGCTGTAAAGCTGTACGGAGACAGCCTGCGCACGCTTGAAAATACTGCCGATGCAATCCAGTCTCAAATGTCCTCGGTGAAAGGTGTCGCCGATCTCGGCATTTTCCGTATCGTCGGTCAGCCAAACCTTAACTTCGCAGTCAATAGGACGGCAGCGGCACGATGGGGCATCAACGTCGCTGATGTTCAGGACGCAATACAGACCGCCGTCGGTGCAAGCGCGTTCACGCAACTACAGCAAGGCGAAGCACGCTACGACGTGACCCTGAGATATGAAAAGCAATTCCGTGACACGCGGGCTGCGATCGAGAATATCCGTCTTCTTGCTCCATCGGGCGAACGTGTTTCGCTGGCGCAACTCACGACCGTCTCCACCGACGACGGCGCCGAAGCAATCAACCGCGAGGGCGGTCAGCGCTATATAGCCATTAAGTTCTCTGTCGTGGGACGCGATCTCGGCTCAACTGTGGAGGAGGCGATCAGCAAGGTCGATCGCAATGTGAAATTGCCCCCTGGCTACCACGTGGAATGGGCAGGCGAATACGCCAGCCAAAAGCGCGCGGATAAGCGCATGGCCCTCATCATACCCATCACGGTACTCGCCATCTTCTTGATTCTCTACACCATGTTCCGCTCGTTCAAGTGGTCCATGCTTGTGCTGGTTTCGGTGATGATGGCCTCCATCGGAGGTCCGCTGGCACTCTTTCTAACGGGCACCAATTTCTCAGTGTCCTCGGCGGTGGGCTTCCTTGCACTTTTTGGAGTCTCAGTAGAAACCGGGGTCATCATGATCGAGTTCATTAACCAGGTTCGTGGACGGCGACGCAACACTGAGTCGTCCAGTTATGAACACATCGTCGATTCCGCAGTCGAAGGGTCGGTACAGCGGTTGCGCCCTATCATGATGACCATGCTGGTCGCGACACTTGGGTTGTTGCCGGCAGCCATGTCGCATGCCATTGGCTCCGACTCACAGCGGCCATTCGCTATCGTGATTGTTGGCGGACTCATCGCGAATCTCATCATCGGCGTGTTCCTGATGCCGGCTCTGTATGTATGGATGGCGCGTCCCGATGACGCACTTCCGGTTGCGGATACGAATGACTTCAACGATCTGTAGTGAGGGAAGTCCTCAGGAGATTGGCAAAGCTCCCATCTCCACTCCGACGGGCGAGCAGATTCCCATCAGCCAGGTTGCACGCGTGTCGTCTTCTCCAGGACCGACTATGATTCGCGATGAAGACGGCGCGCTTACTGGATACGTCTATCTCAACCTGAAGACCAATGACTAGGGCGGATACGTCGATCGTGCTACTCGGACGCTCGAAGAAATGTCGCCCTGCCGGCGCGATACACCTGGCACTGGGCAGGCGAGTATGAATTCGAGGTTCGTGCCAGGCAGCGCCTCATGATCATCCTTCTCGTAGTATTCTTCGTGATCTTCCTGCTTCTTCATCTTGTCTTCAAATCCGTAACGGAAGCAGCAGTTTTAATTCTCCCAACCTTCTATGCAATGTCGGGCAACCCGCTGTTGCAGTGGGCGCGCTTGGCTACAACTTCAGCGTCGCGGTCTGGGTCGGCTACATCGCTCTCTTTGGCATCGCAGTCGAGACAGATGTTGTTATGGTCGTTTACCTGCACGAAGCCCTGGAACATCGCCTCAAATCGGGCACTCCCTGACCGAAGACGACCTGGAGAAGGCGACTATTGAAGGTGCCGTGAGCGCCTCCGTCCTAAGCTCATGACGGTGACGGCCGTAGTCTTGAGCCTCGCGCCAATCCTCTGGGAATCCGGCATCGGTTCGGATGTGATGAAACCGATCGCCGCGCCAATCCTCGGCGGAATGATCACCTCAACTATTCACGTACTGATCCTCGTTCCAGTCCTTTTCCTGTTGATGAAGCGGAGGGAATTTGCCGGTTCAGTCGCAGTACAATTACGCTTGCCGGATATTGTTGTCTAAGTCCGGCGGAAGCTGGTAACCGTGATTCACGAGCGCGTCGTATATCCAATTCGAGAAGAGCCACCCATGAAGCGCCGCGGTGCGATCCTTTGGGTTATCCTGGCTCTTCTTGTCATCCTATTCAGCGCTCGAACCTCCATCTCCTACTACGTCGATTCCCTCTGGTTCTCGTCCCTAGGCTATCCAGAAGTATTTTGGAGAACGCTGCAGTTCAAGTGGATAGCGTTCACGCTTCCCTTCATCCTGACATTCCTGATCCTGTACGGATGGTTTTCGGTGCTAAGGCGCGGGTGTCGTGACGAACTGCGCAACGCCGGAACCATTGTCCTGGGCAGCCGCACATTCGAACTTCCGGTCGATCCCGTCGTGCGCGTCGGTGCCTTCATCGCGTCGGCATTCATTGCACTGTTGGCCGGTGCAAGTTTTATGAACGAGTGGGCTCGTTTCGTCTTGTACTGGTTTGCAGGCTCGAGCAGCAACGGCATCCACGATCCCATCTTCGGCAAAAGCCTCGGCTTCTACTTCTTCACGTTGCCCGCTCTGCAGTTCGTCGTCGGTTGGCTGTTGATGCTAGCTGTCCTTGGATGCGCAACCGCCGGGCTCTTCCTCCTCTTGACCGGCAGCTCCCAGCTTTTCAAGGATCATAGCTACGGTATGTCCACTTTCCCATGGCGTGGTCTATCGGCCGCCTTCGCATTTCTGCTCGTTGTCGTGGCGATGAGAACATGGCTGGGACGCTTCGATCGCATCCTTGCCGATTACACAATCTTCGGCGGTGTGACCTATACGGATGATCATTTGCTTCTCGGTGGAGCGTTAGTTATCTGCGCCGCACTTATCCTGGGCGCTACCATTGCCGCAGCAAATCTCACCCTGCGTCCTCGTGTGAGCCGCCTCATTGCTGCCACGGTACCGGCGGTGCTCAGTTTTGTTGTGATCCAGGTTTGCGCCTGGTATATGACCAGCTTCATCGTCAAACCTAACGAACTAGTCCGCGAACAGCCCTACATTAGTCACAACATCCAGTTCACGCGCCAGGCCTTCAATCTCGATAAAGTAGCGCAGCACGAGTTCCCAGCCGAAATCACGGTGGAATCTGCAGATGCGGTGAATAATCAGGCCACGCTCCAGAACATTCGCCTGTGGGATTGGCACGCATTGCAGGACACGCTCCGTCAGATACAGGAGATTCGTACCTACTACGACTTTCCCGACATCGACATTGACCGCTATCAAATCAATGGCGAAGAGCGACAGGTCATGCTCGCGGCACGCGAGTTAAACATCGAGAAGCTGCCCGACAGCAGCCGCAACTGGATCAACGAAAAACTCATCTACACGCACGGCTACGGCATCACCATGAATTCGGTGAACGGATTCACGCCCGAAGGTTTGCCCACGATGCTCCTCAGCAATATGCCGATCCAGAGCACGGTGCCGTCGATCCAGGTGAAGCGCCCCGAAATCTATTTCGGGCAGCTTACCAACGCCGACGTGTACGTTAAAACTCGCCAGAAAGAATTCGACTATCCACAGGGCGAAACCAACAGCATGACCACGTATGAGGGCTCCGGTGGCATCGAACTGGGCGGATTTCTTCGTCGCGCGTTGATCGCTTTTGACAGGGGAGACCTTGCCAAGCTTCCTTTCAGCGACGACATCGACGCACAAAGCCGGTTGCTGATGCAGCGCAACATCTTTGAGCGCGTAAAGGCGCTCGCTCCATTTCTCACTTTCGATTCCGATCCTTACATCGTGGTCGGCGATGACGGAAGGCTCTCGTGGATGCTCGATGCTTTTACGACTTCAGACAGCTACCCCTACTCGACCCATTTCGGCCTTGGCAACTATCAAATCAACTACATTCGGAACAGTGTCAAGGTTGTGATCGACGCATATAACGGAACGACAACTTTCTACATCTTCGATCCAAGCGATCCGATCATCACAGCCTACCGCAACATCTTTCCGCAATTGTTTAAAGACGCCTCGGCCATGCCCGACGATCTTCGCAGGCACGTGCGCTATCCCGAATTGCTCTTGCGTCTGCAAGCCACTGCATATGGCCTCTACCACATGACGGATCCAGTCGTTTTCTACAACCGCGAAGATCTGTGGACCGTCGCCTCGGAGGTCGGCATGACTTCGTCGGGTGACCAGGCCACCCAACCCATGGATCCGAATTTCGTATTGATGAAGCTGCCTGGCGAGTCCTCGGTGGAGTTCATTGAGATTCTTCCTTTCACGCCCTCGAATCGCAATAACCTGATTGGCTGGATTGCCGGTCGCAGCGACGGCGCGAACTATGGCACCTCTGTTGTCTACAACTTCCCCAAAACGCGTCTCGTCGATGGACCGCTCCAGGTGGAAGCGCGCATTGACCAAAACGCGCAATTATCCGGACAACTTACCTTGTGGAACCAGCAGGGATCCCACGTTCGTCGCGGCACCCTCCTCGTCATTCCGTGCGGCAAGGCTCTCATCTACGCCGAGCCTATTTACCTGCAGGCTGAGCGTAGCCCCATGCCGGAGTTGCGTCTTGTCGTGCTTGCGCTGCAGGATCGCCTCGCCTACGGCTCAACTTTCGAGGCTGCTCTCCGTTCACTCTTCGGCGGAGAAGTCTCCAGCCTCACCTCGGAACCGTCAACCGGCGCTCAGCTATCGAAGACCACGATTGCAAATTCCACTGGACAGTCCGACGATCTCAACACGCTTATCCATGACGCGGCGAGAGATTTTGAAGACTATCAGCGCCTGACCGCACAGGGAAAACTGGGCGAAGCTGGGCAAAAGCTCGAACAGTTGAAAAGCAAGCTGGATGCCCTCAACAGCAGGCGCAAATGAACCCGCACGCGGAATGACTGGAAAGGACGCTGCTCCGGAACAAAGCGAATACATAGCATGTCGTCTTGATTTAACGTCGAAATGTGTTGACGCTGGAATTTCATAATGATAAAAATTGGCCGTGCGCAATCGATTGCGCTTCTAAGGCCCGGATTCACTCCGCATCCTAGAGATTCAGTCTGAGCAACATGGGAGAGCCGCGTTGAATCACGATGCACCTTCGCCATTCTTTAACCGTCGACAGGTCCTGCAGTCGCTGGCCGCGGCTGGTGGATGCGCGCTCCTGCCTTCGAGGCTCCTGGCGGCAGCACCGTGGCAGCCAAAGACCGGCGATGAACCCTTTCTTGAGGATCTCGAGCGACAAGGCTGCCTCTTCTTCTGGGAGCAGGGCAGTCCAACCACTGGCCAGGTACTCGATCGAGCGCGTAACAATCTTGGGGGCGGTCGCGACCCGCGCCGCATGGCCAGCATCGCCGCAACTGGCTTCGGGCTCACTGCGCTCTGCATCGCCGACAGGCGCGGCTACCTGCCCCACGCGCAGATCGTTGAGCGCGTCGAGACCACGCTTGATTGGCACCTGAACAAATTCCCCGAAGTACATGGCTTCTACTATCACTTCAGCGACATTGAGACCGGCGAGCGCGTAGAAGGCGTCGAACTCTCCTCCATCGATACTTCCTTGCTGCTATGTGGTGTACTCACTGCGCATGCTTACTTCGACGATCCAAAAATCAAGTCACTGGCCCGGCAGATCTACGAGCGCGTGGACTGGCCATGGATGCTCAACGGCGGAAAGACATTCTCCATGGGATGGCACCCCGGCAAGGGCTTTCTGGATTCTCGCTGGGAACGCTTCTGCGAACTCATGATGATTTACCTTCTTGCCATCGGTTCGCCCACGCATCCCATCCCCGGCGAATACTGGAAGAACTGGACGCGCCCCGTCATTCATTACGACGGCTTCACCTACATCAGCGGCAACGATCCGATCTTCACCCATCAGTACTCCCACGCCTGGTTCGATTTCCGCAACAAGCGGGATGGTTACACCGACTACTTCGACAATTCGATTACCGCAACCAAGGCCCACAAAGCGTTCTGCCTTTCTTATCCCAAGTGGTACAACGAAGACTACTGGGGCATTTCCGCATCCGATTATCAAGGCGGTTACACTGCATGGGGAGGGCCTCCGCCCCAAGGGCCCATCGATGGAACCGTGGTTCCCAATGCTTCCGCGGGCTCCCTTGCCTTTGTTCCCGCCGATTGCATTTCAGTCCTTCGTGCTATGCGAGACAGGTGGGGCAAGCAGGCATGGGGCCGCTACGGATTCGTGGACGCATTTCATCCGGCAGCAAACTGGTATGACACCGACGTTCTCGGCATTGACCAGGGAATCTCCGTGCTGATGGCGGAGAATCTTCGCACGGGCCTTGTTTGGAATACCTTCATGCGCAACCCCGAAGCGACCGCAGCGATGCAGCGCGCCGGGTTTCACCCCACAGTATGATCGCGTAGAAGACCATCATCCGGGAGCAGAACCAATTGGCTAAAGCACCAATCAAGCCGATTACGCTGAAAGAGCTTGCTGCCATGCTTGAGCTCTCGCAGTCCACAGTCTCTCGCATCATCAATGGAGAGGCAACTGCCCATCGCATCGCCGAGGAGACCCAACAACGCGTGCTCCATGCCGCAGCGCTCAATGGCTATGTCGCCAATACCATGGCGCGTGGCCTGCGCCAGAAGCGCACCTACACCATCGGTGTCATCGTCCCCGAGATCAGCGAAGGCTACTCGACCACCGTTATCAGCGGAATCGAAGACGAGCTACTCAAAGATGGCTTCTTCTACTTCGTCGTCAGTCATCGCCATCGGGCTGACCTGCTTGAAGGATATCCCCGCATGATGCTGGCCCGTTCCGTCGAAGGCATCATCGCCGTCGACTCGCCTGTGAACGAAGATTTGCCGGTGCCGCTTGTTTCAATTTCAGGTCACGATCGCCGCCAGGGCGCCATCAATATCGAACTCGATCATGACCAGGCTGCCAACCTTGCGCTCTCGCACCTGAAATCGCTTGGTCACAAACACATCGCCTTTATCAAGGGCCAGGCATTCAGCTCAGATACCGTCTTACGCTGGCGGGCAATCGAGCAAGCCGCAAGTGATCTGCATATTGAAATAGACGACCGGTTAGTCGTCCAGTTGCAAAGCCCGGAACCAGGCCCCGCCCCCGGGCAGGAAATGACCCGACATCTGCTGCAAGGGGGACAGCCCTTTACTGCTATCTTCGCTTTCAATGACGTTACGGCTATCGGCGCCATCTCGGCGTTGCGCGAAGCCGGATTGCGCGTGCCCAAAGACATCTCGGTTCTGGGCTTTGATGACATCATGGCCGCCTCGATGCATCATCCGCCACTTACCACCATTCATCAACCCCTGCGCAGTATGGGCCAGGTTGCAGCCAGCACGTTGCTCTCTCTCATTCGCAATGAGATCCCGCATCCGCAACCTGAAGCCATCACCGTCTACCCGCGACTTGTCGTCAGAAAATCCACAGGACACTTCACACCCCAAGCAGAACCCAGCCAAACCGCTGATCCACCGCTACCCGCCCTCAGGACAAGCGAATCCGGCGGCTGATTCATCCCAAAGACAAAAGGTGCTCCGAGCCGGCATCGAGGCCACCCGGAGCATCTGAAACAACAATCGTCAGAAAAGGATCCGGCCTTGTAACTCGACTACGCGACCAGAGTAGTCCCTGTGCTTATCCGAAGTACTGGTTGTTGGAACCGCCGGCTTCGCGCAGCTTACTTTCTGGCGACCGTCGCGCGCGTCGCTCCTGTTGAGACGCCGCCATCCACCAGAAGAGTTTGCCCCGTAATGTAGCGACTCGCCTCTGATGCGAGGAAAACGACTGCACCATCCAGATCATGTGGAAGTCCCGGACGTTTCACCGGGATACGATCGGTGAGGTAAGCCACCCACTGCGCATCCTCGTACAGCACTTTGTTCTGTTCCGTCTTGAACCAGCCAGGTGCAAGACAATTGACCGTAATGCCGTGCTGCCCCCAGTCGTCTGCAAGGCTCATGGTCAGTTGGCGGATGCCGCCGCGGCTCGCGCAGTACGGGGCCAATCCTGCGAATCCAAATACGCAGGTCACTGACCCGATGTTAACCATGCGCCCGTAGTTGTGCTCAATCATGCCCCGCGCAACTGTCTGCGCGACAAAAAAGCTCCCACGCAAATTTGTGTCGAGCACCAGGTTCCAGTCGTCCCACGTGACATCGAGCGCAGGCTTGCGCACGTTGCAGCCGGCGTTATTCACAAGGATGTGGATCTGTCCGAACGCTTCTTCGGCTTCCTTCACCATCCGGTCGATGCTGGCCTGGTCGCGTACGTCAAGCTGAAGTGCGATGCAACGCCGCCCAAGACTCCGTATCTCCGCTTCAAATTCATGAAGAGTTTCAACGTGCCTGCTCGTCAGAACAAGGTCTGCGCCTGCCTTCGCCAGTGCACGCGCAAAATACTGTCCAAGCCCGCGGCTGGTTCCCGTCACAATGGCAACCTGGCCGGTCAGATCAAAAAGCGAATCCGTCATCGCGGACCTCTTCCCTGATGTCAGCGTGCTTCCTCCATCGGAGACAGAACAACCTTCATCAGGTTCGGCTCCTGGGCGTGCAGGCGATCAAACCAGCTTGGCCCTTCCTCGAGCGGCGCGACTGCCGTGATCATTGGACGCACCTGAATGCGCCCACTTGAAATCAACTCGATCGCTTGCGGGTATTCTCCCGCCGAAGCATTGGTTCCCTGAATTTTGATTTGTCGCGAGACCACTTTCTGAAGCGGCAGCACAACCTCTGGCTCGATGTTTCCGATCAGCGTAACTGTGCCGCCTTTGCGAACGCTCTCGATCGACTCCGCAACCGTCTTGGCACGGCCGACAGCGTCAAACACCGCATCCGCGCCCACGCCGCCTGTTTGCGCCAGCACAGCTTTAGCAATCTCCTCGCCCGTTCCGCGCAGTGCTTCATCCGCGCCGAGCAGCTCGCCGAGCGTCAGTCGCGTCTCGTCAATGTCAGCGATCATCACCCGCCCCATGCCCGCCGCGCGCAAGGCCTGCACGGTCAGCAACCCAATCATTCCCGCGCCCACGACCAGCACCGTATCGCCCTGCTTTACGCCACTCACCTTTACGGCATGAAGTGCCACTGAGGTCGCCTCCAGCATCGCAGCTTCAGGAAACGACATCTTGTTCGGCAAACGATACAGGATGCGCTCCGGCACCGCGATGTATTCGGCGAAAGCTCCATCCCTGCGATATTCGCCGCACGACACGCCAATCACCTCGCGTCGATCGCAGAGATTCATCTCGCCACGCCGGCAATAAATGCAATGCCCGCAATAAACCGTCGAGTCGAAAGTGACACGGTCGCCCGGCTTGTACGCAGTCACGCCGGACCCCACAGCGACAATCATTCCGGCAGCTTCATGCCCCATGATCAGCGGCGGAATGCGGCGCCCCGAAAACCCATCGTAGCCATGCACATCGCTGCCGCAGATGCCACACGCCGCTACGCGCAATAGCACCTCCTGTTCGCCGGGCTCCGGCCGCGGCACATCTACAATCGCGAACTTCCCGTACTCTTCCAGCAACAAGGATTTCATCGACGGCCCCGGGGCAACGTTAAGTTGCACGCAGATGCAGAAGGCACGCTGCACCTGTCTTCGATTCTATCCGCTAACAGCAAGCGGAGTTATCCCGCCGCATCCCGAAGGCGGCAAACCTTACAAACCCTGAAACACGTTGGCCCTCCCCGCAGGAAGGGCCAACGTGCCGAACCGAAGTTAAAGTTAGTTCACCGTCAACGTAAACGTGGCGGTCCCGGTCGCTTTTCCGGGGTCGTTACCCGTTCCCGTCACCGTGAAGGTATAGCTTCCCGCCGTGGTGCCAGAGTTGCCACCACCACCGCCGCCGCTGGAGCCGCCACCACCGCAAGCCGCGAGACTTCCAAGGGTCGCCAATAGAATGAATGCACCCAGCATGGCGCGCCATCCTCGACGTCGCGCGGGAATGCCGAAGAACATCAGCAGCGCCAGCACGGCTCCGCTTCCCGCTTCAGCCCAACCGCCAATAGGCGGCCTTTTCATTGAGGCAGTCGCCGCCGTAGTGGAGACGGTGACCGAACCCATCCCACCGGGTGTTCCCGCAGCCACGGTAATGGTTCCCGCGCCTGAAGTTGGTGAGCAGGTCGGCAGATCCGAAGCGCCTGCAGGGCTCGTGGTTAGTGCACAGGTGAGTGTCACCGTTCCTGTGTAATCGGTGCTCGAAGACAGAGTGACTGTTGAAGTCGCACCGGCTCCCGGATTGATCGCCGCCGGCGCGCTGGACGTCAGGGTAAAGGCTGATGCCGAAACAGTCACGGTGGCTGAACCCGAACCGGTTGCATACACGCTGTCACCGGCGTAGTTCACCGTTAGGCTGTCGGCGCCGGCAGTCAAGCTATTTGCCGGAATGGCGAAGGTATACGTGCCGGCCGCAAGCGTCTGCGCCGAGGAAGTGTACCCGCCCCCCGAGAGCGACACGCTCCCCGTAGGAGTTACCCCGGCGCCTGTGACCGTCGCAACCACGCTAAGGGTTTGACCCGCATCAATCGTGGTCGCAGAGGGTGTCACCGTGACCGTCGGCGTCAGTAAAACGGCCTGCGTCACCGTTATGGTGGTTGTTCCGCTCGCTACCGCATAAGTTGCGTCGCCGCTATAGCTGGCTTTGACTGTGTCCGACCCTACCGCGAGCGCACCAGCGGCAACCGGGATCGTGGCGCTTCCGCTGGTAAGGCTCATGGCTGCCGAAGTGAAGGTTCCGCTGGTCAACACCACGGATCCAGTGGGCGTGCCACTGGCGCCCGTCACAGCAACGGTAATACTAGTGCCCTGCGCGCTCGTGATGCTCGACGGAGATGCTGAAACAGCCACCGTAGCGGTCGCTGTTCCAATCGTCGTTCCAGTCCACGCATTCACGACGTTGGCAACGTTGAGCGACCCGAGACCAGTGGCCTCGTCGTATCCGGTTCCCGCCGCAAAGCCAGACAGCACCCCTATCCCATCGGTATTTGTCGACACCGTGCAGTTCGGCGTGCCGGCGGCGCACGGCATTGCAATTGTTCCCGTATTGGTGTCGTTGAAGTAGCAGCTACTCGAAGAAGTCACCGTCGCGGCCGAGCAGCTTGAATAGGTCTGTTTTCCCGCAAGCACATAGAGTTGAGAATTCGGATTGCCCTGGGCTGATCCAGCCTTCTGATTGATCAGTGCCATGACGCCAGCCATCGCCGGAGTTCCAGCCGAGGTACCGCCGACTTCCCCGAAAGCCGGCTCGGCTCCCGCTGCCGTAGAGGTCAAACACGGTCCCCAGTCCGAAACGCAGATGAGATAAGCACTCCCAAGAAATCCGTCACCCGCGAAAAATGAAACGTCAGGAATATCCCGCTTGCTGTCATTGGGAATGCCGGTCACTCCTGCCTGCCAGCTCGGCTTCGCGTATCCGCCCGTGCAGCTTGCGACGGTCGATCCATCGTTCGTGGTGCAGTTGCTGCTTCCGCCGCTGCCGCCCGCTGTATCAACGAGCGATGAAATGTCTCCACCGCCGAGGCTTTGAATAGTTGTCCACCAAGTCACCACGAAATTGCATGCCGACTCGGCGTTCGTGGGGCTTGTCGCACTGTAGCCCAATTTGATGAGCGCGGATGCCTCGCTCTGCAAGAAGGTTAGTACCAGAGGACTCGTGCAAGTATCATCCCATGGCACCTCGGGCACGTATCCGATCGCCGTTGAACCATTCGCAGAATTATTCGTCGAGTTCCAGTAAGGCGAAGCGGTATTACCCCAACTGAGATCTGTTCCACCCACAGCGGTATCAAAAGGAGTCGAAGCGATTCCGCTGACGCTCAAGCCGTATTCTGCTGCATATGGAGTGCCGGCAGCATCGCCTCCCTGATCGCACGACGCAGAACCGGAGTCCCCCGTCGCAGCGAATACCGCTATCCCCTGCGAAGCGGCGGTTTGCCAAAGATTGTTATACGAAGCATCTTGAGTTGTCCCCAACGCCAATTCGCACAAGCCGTAGCTCACGCTTACGATTGAGCCAATCTTGTTGTCGACAGCGTATTGCGCCGACAAGTAGACCGGATCATTGATGGTCGTCGGCTGCGTCACGACCAGGTCGATCGTTGCACCCTTCGCCACCGCTCCCGACCATTCCACATCCAGCGCGTTCTCGATCTGATCATCGATCGTGCATGGCAGATTGGTGGTTGTAGCAGCATTGCAGTACCCGGGATCCGTACCGTTGTGAAAGGTATTGAAGGTGCCTGCAGGCAGCCCGAACAGCGTTCGAAATGCCTCGATGTCCGTCAATCTCACATCGCTCGTTCCCACAATCACAATTGTCTGCCCGGTACCGTCAATCGAGCTATTCCACAGCGGAAGCACGTTGTACATCGTCGCAAAGTCGTAGGGTGCGACATCCTCAATCTGGTAGGTACTGGATCCGGATCCGCCCGTAAACCCGAATTCGGCACGCGCTTTGGTCTCATTTGCGCTTGCTGCGACGCGCTCCCACTTGCCTGTCTCAGGATTGAGCGTGGCCCTGCCGCCAGCCCGGTGCAATGGCCGTGGAGTGAAGTTATGCAGCGCCTTGGGTCCAAGAACCACCGGCTCCAGCGCCATCGGAATTTGAGGGTCGCTCATGTTTGAGATATGCGGTTTCCCACTCACCAGCAGGTTGTGAATTTCCGTGTGGAACGCTCCCTCCACTTGCGCCGCACTGCCGCTGAACCGGATCGTCATGCGATCCTTCGAAATCTGGTCCACGGAAAGACCATGACTCGCCAGCCAGGAAGACACTGTTCCAATATCGGCCAGTGCGGGACCAAATTTCTCGCCTACTTCCGCCGGCTCAAGCCACTGGTGGAAATTTGGCGATGTCGCGTCGTACTGGTTCGCAACAAAGGCGTCGAAAGCCGCTTGCTGCTCGGGGCTGCGGCGCAAAACTAAAATCAGATCGGACATGCGCATTGCGGGACTGACTTGACCCCGGTCGTTCTTCGCTGTCGCCGCAGGTGGCGTGTTGCCCCTGAGCGTGACAAGTTGATTCTCGTTCACTCGCTCGACGATTAACGGTTTGGGCGCGGTGTTCTGCGCACTCAACAACATTCCTGACGACAACACCAAGGCAAAGCAAGGAAGAACAAACCTATGCAGGGGGCGCATATTTCTGACCGGGAACCTTTCTCGGGGTACTGCCCCGAAAGGCGAAACGTTGAAGAAGCACCGGAGCAGTGCCAAGGGAAACCGTAGCTGCTCTGCTCAAATTGGAGATCACACTGATTGGCTCGAATTGTACCGTTAATCGCGGACCGCGCAATATCACTAATTCGTTTCCCCAAGGAGTTACTTTCTTGGGAGGAAAATGTTTTGCGAAGAGACACTTCCGCGCGAATAAGCTGAGGATGGACATTACTAAGGCCAAAGGACCCTTTGACTTACCAACGAGCGATCCCCGATCTGAAATTCACGATGCCAGATCTTCTACGCTGTCCCCAGGCTGGTTCATTTCCCATCGCACACCGCATGATGTCGTAGAATGAGGCCGCTTCCGGAATACGCTTACATGTGCCGGGAATACGCGGTTGCTAAGCACTTTCGGGAAATCCGCATGCGTTTTGAGGAATGGATCGAGATGAGCACTTCTCTTCGCACCTATGTTATTTCCTTCGTTCTGCCTGTCACTGTGGCAAGCTGGTTAGTCATGTGCGCCCAAGCCCAGACACCCGAGATCGGCGGACAGAAAATCGTCACCCTCACCCGCACCGCAACCAGCAAAACCAAGCCGGAACTCACCAGCGTCACCGTCATGCCCGGGCGCGGAATGGAATTGCTCCAGATCACCGCCAATTTTCCGGGCCGCGGAAACGTCGATGTGCTTGCCTCTCCCGACGTGGCCGAAGCCAAAAAGATGCTCGATGAGGACGACAACGCTAATGGCGATCTTGCCTACCGTCTCGGATCAGCCTTCCTCGTCCCCTATCCCAATCGCATTCGCGGCAAGCTTTCCGCGGACGGTAAGACCCTCACCACCAAGTGGCAGGGTCACACCATCACACTACCGGCCAACAATATCGGTAAGAACCCTGGAGCCGAGCGGCACGCCATGCACGGCCTCATACTGAAAGCCCATACCGACGATGTCACTGAAAAGACAATCCCCGGCGGCAAAGAAGTCACAGGCGTAATTCATGCCGGCGACTTTGGCGGTCACTGGCTCTCGAAGACCGATCTGGACTTCACTATAACCCTGACCGCCGATGCCGTGGACGCTGTGGTGGTGGCGCACAACGTGGGTGCCGAAGCCGAGCCTATGGCGATCGGATGGCACCCCTACTTCAACCTACCCTCCGGCGACCGCACCCAGGTACGCCTGCATGTTCCAGCTTCCATGCTGGCAACGGTCGACAACTACGACAATGTGTTTCCCACCGGCAAACTTGTGCCTGTAAACGGGCAATACGATCTACGCGCTGAAGGCGGCAAGCCGCTTGACAAGAACTTCTACGACGACAACTGGAGCCACCTCGACTGGAAAAATGGCGTCGTCACTGTAACCCTCACTGATCCGGCCGCGAAATACGGCGTAAAGATCGAAGGAGTTTCGCCGGAGATCAAGACCATTCAGGCCTACGCACCCCCGGCAAAGAACTTCGTCGCCGTTGAAGATCAGTTCAACTTCGCCGATCCCTTCGGCAAGGAATGGGGCACCATGGACACTGGCATGGTCACCCTAAAACCAGGCCAGAGCACCAAGTGGCACGTCCGCATCAAGGTCTTCGTGCCGTAACAGCTTCAGCTTCACTTCGCTTGAGCGGCCCGGGTCTTCAGCATCCGGGCCTTTCAGGCCTCTGGACATTGCGCCGAAGAGTTTTCGCCGCGGACAGCGAAATCCCCGGCAAGATCGTCCTATAAACAACTCTGCTCCGCAGAGAGCTTCTGCATTCCTTATGCACACAAATTCATCATCGCCGCCCCCCGGTCAGCCAGACCACTCTACCGATTCCTTCGCGGAAGCTGCAGAGCTAATCGACTATCTTCTGTCGGAATCGCTTGCGCTGAACGCCTCTGACATTATCCTGGTCAACGGGTCGGCTCCGACCCTCCGCGTGAACGGCGCGCTCAAAGCCCTTCCCGGTGGCGAGCTCACGCCCGAAGACATCTGGCATCTCTTGACGCCGTTGATGACCCCGCCCCGGCTCGAAGAACTGAATCACCGAAAGTGTCTGGACTTTTGCTTTGAGCGCGGATCCGCCGGAAGATTTCGCGCAAACTTCCACTTCCAGCGTGGAACGATCGCGGCCTCGATTCGTGTCCTTCCCAGTCAGATCCCTACGCTCGAGTCCCTTCATCTCCCGCAGTCGCTCTCCGTTCTCGCGGAGCGGCGACAGGGACTCATCCTTCTCACCGGAGCTACGGGCTGCGGAAAAACCTCCACGATGGCGGCTTTGATTAACGCCATCAACAGCACCCGACACGACCACATCATCACGATCGAAGACCCCATCGAATTTCAACAACCAAATCAGCATTCGCTCGTGGAACAGATCGAAGTTGGGCCTGACACGCCGGGGTTCGCCCAGGCAGTCCGAGCCGTTCTGCGGCAGGATCCCGATGTCATCCTCATTGGTGAGATGCGCGACAGCGAGACCATGGCCGCCGCCTTAACCGCAGCCGAAACCGGGCACCTTGTTCTCACTTCGCTGCACACAAATGACGCCGCACAGACCGTCTCCCGCATTCTTGATATCTTCCCGGCAGGCTTTCAATCCCAAATGCGACGTCAGCTCTCACTGGCCCTGCTAGCCGTTATTCATCAGCGGCTCTTACCCGCAATCAACGGAGTCGATCGGTATCCCGCCGTTGAAATCCTCATGGCTACCAGCGGAATCCGAAATTTGATTCGCCGCGGAGATGACCACCAACTCAGGGCCAACATTGAAACCGGCCGCTCCGAAGGCATGCAGACCATGGAACAGTCTCTGGCTGAGCTGGTGCGCAACAACCGCATCTCTCGCGATACAGCCTACGCCCACACCAGCCACCCCGAAGATCTCCGCCGCCACCTTAACGAATAGAACAGCTCTTCGCTCAAAGTATTTAGCCGTGTCAAAAGCGACCGGACAGTAAAATCGACCGACGCTGCGCACTGAACCAGCCGTTGCGGTCCCAGTAGTATTCTTGCCTCGAATGCGGAGCAGCAGATGAATCGCAGGATATTTCTGGGCGGAGCCATCAGCGTGGCTGCGATTTCCGCAGTCGGTCAAAACGCAAGCTCAATCGAAGCCCTTGCCAAACATCCCCGTGCTATCACCATGTGGGAATTCTCCTGGATCGAGCGCCGCTGGCCCGGAGCCGGCTACGAAGACTGGGACCACGCCCTCGATGGATTGAAGGATCGCGGTTACAACGCAGTGCGCATCGATCCCTTCCCGCATCTGCTGGCCGTCGATCCCCACAAAACCTGGACGCTCTGGCCCGCATGGAATACCCAGATGTGGGGTTCGCCCGATGTGAATCGCATCGTTCTTGTGCCCGCGCTTTTTGAATTCATCGGTAAGTGTCGCGACCGTGGGATCAAAGTCGGACTCTCAACCTGGTACCGCCGGGACGATGACGATACCCGGATGACCATCACCGGCCCCGAAGTCATGGCAGCGAATTGGATCAAGACGCTCGATCTAATCGATCAGGCCGGCCTGATCGACTCCATCCTCTATACCGACCTCTGCAACGAGTGGCCCGGCGAAGATTGGGCGCCCTTCATGAAGCCGCCGCTGACCTACGGCCAGTGGGACAATCCCGCATCGGTCGATTACATGCACAAAGCGATCACCCTGGTGCGCGCGAAGTATCCCTTTATGCCGCTCTTCTTTTCCATTGCAACCGGAAGCATGCAGAGCTATCTCGACCATGACCTCAGTGATTTCGACCTGCTCGATCCCCATATATGGATGGTCCAGCAATACGGCGGCGAATTCTACAAACTGTCGGGATACGCTTACGAGCGTTTCGATCCCAAAGGCTACACCAGTCTCAGCCTCAAAGCTGAAGACGTGTATCGAGCCCGGCCCGAGTATTGGCAAAAAGGGCTTGAGAACGCAATCGACGCATTCGCCGATGTCTCGCGCAAGATCAAAATGCCTCTCATCACGACCGAGTGCTGGGCCATCGTCGACTACAAGGACTGGCCGCTGTTGAAGTGGGATTGGGTCAAGGACCTGTGCACAATTGGCACCCGGCGAGCCGCGTCCTCAGGCCGCTGGCTGGCGATGGCAACCAGCAACTTTTGCGGTCCTCAATTCGTTGGCATGTGGCGCGATGTGGAGTGGCATGTGCAACTGACGAATGCCATCAAGTCCGCGGAAATCGCACCGGATCTCAGGCACGGGAGACTCTACGAGCGGTTGTGACTGGCTCTGATTTGAAATGAACCAGTTATTACTGGCATGGTCCGCCGCCTAAGCCCCACGAGGGTGTAGAGGTGTACACAGGAGGCGTTCCATGGATATTCGCACAATCGGTATCGATTTAGGGAAGACGGTGTTTCACCTTGTCGGCGTCAACCAACGCGGTGAAGTTGTAGTTCGCAAGAAGTGCTCACGGACCCAACTGCTGCGCTTTACCTCGAACCTTCGCGAGTGCCTGATCGGCATGGAGGCCTGCGGAGGGTCACACTTCCTGGGCAGAGCTCTGCGGGAGCAAGGGCACGATGTGCGGCTGATGCCCGCCCAGTACGTGAAGCCGTACGTGAAGACCAATAAGAACGACTACATCGATGCTGAGGCGATTGCCGAAGCCGTTACTCGTCCCAGCATGCGCTTCGTGCCGATCAAGACCGATGACCAACTCGACCTGCAGTCGCTGCACCGAGTACGCGAACGGTGGGTCGTGCGCCGCACCGCGGTGATCAACCAGATCCGCGGATTACTGCTCGAGCGTGGCATTACGATGCGCAAAGGCCGTGAGCACCTTCAAGCCTCTCTGCCCTTGGTCCTGGAAGACGCCGACAACAAGTTGTCCGGTGCATTGCGGATACTTCTGACACAACTGCAGTGGGAGATGCAGTACCTGAATGAACAGATCGAGGAATCTAACAAGTTGATCGTGCGCATCGCCGGCGAACTTGAAGCATGCAAGCGCCTGTTAGCGATCCCCGGAATTGGACCCTTAATAGCCACGGCCACGATCGCGGCTATCGGCAACGGAGCTGCCTTCAAGAAGGGCCGCGGCTTCGCTGCCTGGCTCGGAGTCGTGCCCGGCGAACACTCCACCGGAGGCAAACAGAAGCTGACCGGTACCAGCAGGCGTGGAAACAAATACCTGCGAAAGCTCTTCATCCAGGGAGCACATTCTGTGCTGCTGCAGAGAACGAAGCAATCTTCGGGCCTGAGTATGTGGCTGGCCGATCTCGTATCACGCAAGCGCAAGCAGGTGGCAACAGTGGCTCTAGCCAACAAGATGGCACGCATGGCCTGGGCGGTTTTGTTCAAAGGAGAAGCCTATCGGCCGCCCCTATTACCACAAACAGTCGCAGCTTGATGGCCTGCACATGACGCCTGGCACAAACGCCAGGCTTGGAAATCGCTGCGCGATTCCCACATCCGCAGTCCAACGGCGACTGATCTGAGTTTGAGATTCCTGCCAGGTTTGCTATGAGATGGCAAAAACGGTCGATCCCGGCGCTCCCGAAACCTGCACTCGGAAAATGCCTCTAAAGGCAGCGTTATTAAATAGGACGAGGGCGCAGCGCATTCCATTCAGGCCAGGAGTTCGCTACTCCAACAAAGGCCGGATACATTCGCGCAGACCAATTCTGCCTTCCTCATTTTTCGCTTGCAAAACGGCGGCGGACCATACATTCCGGATGGCGGTTAACCGATCGGTACCTCGATCTCAGGGGAACGCGAGGCGAACCCTGTTAATACACGCAGTTGACCGTCGCCCGAAAGCCCGTAGACTCGACATAATCAGGTATAGCTTCAAGAAAGAATTAATGAACACCATCATTTTTAGGTATCTTTCCGCGCTCAACCTTTGCCGCGGCGCCACATCTTCGAATTCATATGCTCAACGGACCACTCGACGATTCCTTGCGGCACTCGCCGCACTGACAGTCGCGAGTACTATCGCTCAGGCTCAGTTACCTGAGGTACTGCCGCAAGCCGATGTCTACCTGAGGATCAAGCCGTCGTTTCAGGTCTATTTTCAAGCGGAGGGCGAACGCGAGGATGGTGATCCTGTCCAGATGACCCTAGGCCCAACGTCTCAGTTTTATCTCAAACCGCTGCTCAAACTAAAGAAGATCACGTACTTCGATCTGGACGACGCAAAGAGAAGACCTTTCGTGATTGAAACCGGCTATCGAAACATCATTCACCCGGGTGAGGCGAACGGGAATCGATGGGAGGATGTAGCGACTTTTCACTTGCCGATATTTGCCTCCATTCTGTTGTCCGATGGCAATACAGTGGACCTTAACTGGCAAGGCGGGGTTTATACCTGGAAGTACAGTCAAAAAGTGACCATGGAAAGAACCTTTGCAATCGGCCATTTTCATCTCATTCCAGGAACCGAAGTGAGCACCGACTACCAAAGCCAATACTCGAAGTTTAGTTCGACCAGTATTGAGGCGAAGTGCAATTTTCCTATCACCAAATCCATACAGCTCAGCGCTGATTGGGAACATCAGAACAACACCGGTAAGAAACCGAATAAACAGATAAACAATGTCGGTCTAGGCGCTCACTTCTACTTCTCTATGGTTCACGACAAAAAGGGGATCAACCGACAATCTAGGAAGGGCGTTGATCCAACGAGAACTGACTAGTCCAAAAGAAAAATGAGCGGTCTCATCATCTCCACCGAAGATCCGGCGGGTGCCCAACCCTCAGGCGAACACCGCCGAGACCGCGGCAATTAGACGGTGCCGCTGAGTATTGGCCCCCTTGGGACCATCCTTCTGCAACTCGCAAGAACTTGTGGGAAACTGCAAATCCTGGAGGGGGGGGGAGGGGGGTCTTCCATCCCGCCGTGCCCGCAACGCGAACCCTCTTCTGTCCAGACCATTGTGCATCAGACGACGGAAATTCACTGCAAACAGCGCCTGGGCTTTGGACGGTTTCGAATGTGAAGGTTGGACTCCTTAGCAGCGGTAGAGCGTTTGACAGCAGTGGGGCATTGCGCAGGTTTGTTGACTTCTCGAACGATTGAGGGAAAACTACCGCACCGACGACCAGGCATCGGACAACTTCGAGGCAGGAGCCAAGCCCGATGAAGAGTGGAACGAGAATTTACTTACCTGCAAGCTGACGGCGGCGCTTTGGGTTTCGAGAATTCTCAATCGCCGAGCTTCGTCAATTTCACGCTACGCCCTGTCTTCGCTGACTCGCGTGCGGCATCGAGAATCTGCATCACGATCAGATTGGTGTCGAGCGCCGTGAGATCTCCCTTGGGCACAATTTCGCCGCGAAGCACCGCGGAAAGATACGAAAGCGAATCGCGCTCCTGTGCAGGCAGAGGCGGAGCTGTCGCAATGTGCTCTTCCAGGTCATGCTCATGCCGGATGCGAATCTGATCGGCTGCAACCGTAATCGCATAACCCGTTGCGCCGTACACTTCCATATCCTTCCGCGCAAAAGGCCAGTTCCACGATCCCATGATGACGGCCTGCGCATGCGGATACTGAAGAATGATCGTTGAGTCGTCATCGACTTTCGGATAAATCTGCGGCTTATCATGATTGACTACAGCAGTAACGGTTTGTGGCGTCTCGCCACGCATTAACCACGTCATCAGATCCACGCCGTAGCAGCCAAAATCGTAGAGCGAACCTGCGCCGTTCTGCTCGGGATCGGTAAGCCACTTCAGAAACTCAGGCGGCACACCAATCTCCTTCGGACCCTGGTGCCCATCGTGCACAACCACGCGCCGAATCTCACCGATACGGTTCTCGCGGACTTCGTCGTAAGCCGCCTTGTTGCTCGGGTACCAGGTTGTCTCGTAGTTCACCAGGACATGGATCTTATGTTCGCGTGCAATCCGCCGAATGGCGAACGCATCCTCAAGCGAGATGGTGAGCGGCTTCTCGACCATCACCGAGACGCCGTATTGCGCGGCAATCTCGATGGCATGACGATGCTCGCTAATCGACGTGTACACCAGCACTGCCTGCGGCCGCGTGCGCTCGATCATGTTCGCTTCGCTCTTATAAAAAAGCGTGTCCGGCAATGAATATCTCTTTCCAAATTTCTCCCACAGCGTGGCATCTCCGTCCGCAATGCCCACCAGTTGTACATCCGTGTGCTTCCCTAACTGGTCAAGAAACCCATAAACATGGCTATGCTCAAGACCCACAATCGCAACTTTCAGCGGTTGAGCGTCTTCGGCTCTGACGCTGGAAAGTGAAGAGCTGAACAATGCCACCATGAATGCTGAGATGAACAAACGCGAGCGAAGAAGACTTAGAGCAGACATCATGTTTATCAGATTCCCCCTGCGGCCCCGATTCTACAGGTCATGACCATTGAAACCGGCATGGCTCGACCAACGCAGCAAAAGGCGCCGTAACCCATGTTGCTGAAAGAGACCGAGCTTGTAAACCCGGCAGACACCAAATCCGTCAATCTCCTTATGGAGATGGCACCGATTCTCTTTCGATGCCCTTGCTGCGGGTACAGGACCCTTGAGGCGCCGAGCACCCTGGCCTTATGTCCCGTGTGCTGGTGGGAGGACGATGGACAGGAGGACGCTGACGCTTCCGAGGTCCGAAACACCGTAAATGGGGGATTGAGCCTCAGCGAGGCGCGGATGCACTATTCCCAGTGCGGCGCTGCCCACCCCCGCTTCCTCTCCTATGTGCGGAAACCAGGGGTGTCTGAGCAGTAACGTGACATCCACGGTGCAAAAGACCTCTGTCCCGATCCAGCCGGTTTGACCGCCCCCGCAAACCCTCTTACCATGAAATGAGGCAATCCCCCCGCCGCACGAAGCTGTTACCCGCAGGCGACAGCCCGCTGTAGCACCAGGATCTGGCGCCTGTCGCGCCCGGAAGGCAAAAACGTTGAGCACCGCTGATACTCTCGAAACCAATCCCACCTCGGGTGCACCCGAGGAGTCCCACGGCCATGAGGGCCACGATCACGACCATACCCACGAACATCAAAACGGTCCGGTACTCAATCCGGAGTGCACGCGCGAACTGGTGCTGGACGTCCCTGCAGAGGAAGTTTCCAAGGCTTTTCGCAACGTCACCCGCAACTACCAGAAGTACGCGAAGCTTCCCGGCTTTCGCCCCGGCAAGGTGCCCGAGGCCGTTGTACGCCGTCGCTTTGCCACCGAGATACGCAAAGAAGTCATCGATGGTCTGCTTCCGGAGCGCTTCAGTAACGGTGTCCGCGAACTCGGCATCCGCCCCGTAGGCCAGCCGCAGGTTACCGAACTTACCGTTGAAGAAGGCCAGCCGCTGCACGTCAAGGCCGTCTTCGAATACCTGCCCGACATCTCCATCGAAGGCTACGAACAGGTTGCCGTAGAAAAGCCCTCTGTGGAAGTGACCGATGAAGAGTTCGCACACGACTTGGCGCAACTTCGCGATTCCCGAGCTGTGGTTGAGCCCGTGGAAGACGACCGCGCCATTGTGGACGGCGACTGGGTTGAGATCTCCTACAACGGCAGGGTGGCGGACGATGCAGAAGCAGCGCCCATCAGCGGGCAGGACTCTCTGGTGGAGGTAGGCGGCAAGGATACGGTTCAGGCGTTCACCCAGGTGTTGCGTGGCGCAAAGCCGGGTCAGGACCTGCAAGCCGAGGTCATCTATCCCGCCGACTATCCCGAAGCCAGGCTGCAAGGGAAGACGGTCGCCTACGATGTAACCGTCAAGGCGATCAAGAAGCGCACCCTTCCCGAACTGAATGACGAGTTTGCCAAGGAACTGGGAAATTACGAAAGTTTGGACGATCTGCAATCTCGTGTGCGCGAGCACATGGCCAATCGCAAGCGTCGCAGCGTGGAGGCCGAGACCAAGGATCGCCTTTTCGCGGCACTGGTCGAAAAATATCAATTTCCGGTCCCGGAAAGCCTTGTGCAGGACCAGATTGACGCGCGTCTCGAGCGGGGATTGCGCGCTCTTGCCGCTCAGGGCATGAACCCGGAACAGATGCGCAATCTCGATTTCAGCCGGCTCAGGGTAGCACAGCGCGACTCCGCGGTTGCCGAGGTCAAGGCGCATGTCCTGATGGACAAGATTGCTGATAAAGAAGGCATTACGGTCAGCGACGAGGAACTCGACAGCGAATTACAATTGGCTGCACTTCAGTCACGTGAACCGTATGAAACTCTCCGCCAGCGTTTGACTGACGACGGCGGGCTAGCTAGAATCCGTGAACAATTGAAGAGAGAAAAAACCTCGAATCTGCTGTATGAAAGACTGCCTGCGCAGTAGTTGAGTTGGTCAAAACGCCGTGCGGAAAGGGACTTGCATCACCCTGGACCCCGCGGCCATCAAATGGACGGGGAATAACCCCGGTGACGGGGCATAACCCCGCGAGGGACAAAACTCGAATGGCATTGGTTCCCATGGTGGTTGAGCAGACGAGTCGCGGCGAGCGCGCCTACGACATCTATTCCCGTCTGCTTCGCGATAACATCATTTTCCTCGGCACGCCGATCGATGATCAGGTAGCCAATCTCATTGTTGCTCAGATGCTCTTTCTCTCCGGTGAAGATCCGGAAAAGGATGTGCAGCTCTACATCAACTCTCCCGGGGGCTCCATTACCGCCGGGTTGGCAATCTATGACACAATGCAGTTCATACGGAACAATGTGGTGACATACTGCATAGGCCAGGCCGCCAGCATGGGTGCATTCCTGCTGCTTGCCGGGACAAAGGGCAAGCGCTTTGCCCTGCCGAACTCGCGTATTCTGATTCACCAGCCGTCAATGGGGGGGCTCAGCGGACAGGCAACTGACATCGATATTCACGCCCGCGAAATCCTGCGCATCCGCGAGATCACCAATACCTTGATGGCGAAGCACACAGGCCAGCCGCTCGACCGAATTGAACGCGATGTGGAACGTGACTTCATCATGAATTCGACCCAGGCGAAGGAATACGGAATCATCGACGAAATTATCGATCGGCCGCGTACATAATGGCGGCACAGCAGTAACCAGTATCAAATTTGTGAGGCCAAGGGGAGCCAAAGATGAAAACGCGCACGGGACCTGAAGAAGCGCTGCGGTGTTCGTTCTGCCACAAGTCGCAGGACGCTGTAGCGAAGTTGATCTCGTCGCCCAGCGACTATCCACGGGCATACATATGCGATGAGTGTGTCGCTGTCTGTAACTCCATCCTTGAAGACGATCGCGGAGATTCCGCTCACCCCGCTACCGCCGCTGGCCATCTGCCCAAGCCGCAGGAGGTCAAAGGCTTCCTCGACGACTATGTAATCGGGCAAGACCAGACAAAAAAGAAGCTCGCCGTCGCTGTCTATAACCACTACAAGCGTGTGCAGATGAATCGCATGCGCAACAACGAAGTTGAACTGGCGAAGTCCAACATCCTGCTTATCGGGCCCACCGGTTCAGGCAAGACTCTGCTGGCGCACACCCTGGCCAAGATGCTCGACGTTCCCTTCGCGATTGTGGATGCAACCACCCTCACCGAAGCAGGTTACGTAGGCGAGGATGTGGAGAATATCATCCTCAAGCTTCTGCAGGCAGCAGACGGTGATGTCACCCGCGCCCAGCAGGGCATCATCTACATCGACGAAATCGACAAGATCGGCCGCAAGGACGAGAACCCCTCGATCACCCGCGATGTCTCCGGCGAAGGCGTTCAACAGGCACTCCTCAAGATCCTCGAAGGCACGGTTGCCAACGTGCCGCCGCAAGGTGGCCGCAAGCATCCGCATCAGGAGTTCACCGCTGTCGACACCACCAACATCCTGTTCATCTGCGGCGGAGCCTTTGTCGGTCTCGAGCGCGTAGTTGGCCGGCGCATCGGGAAGAAGGCTCTCGGCTTCAAAGCAGCGGATGCCGAAGCTGATGCCGCGACCTCTCGATCGCATCGCGACACCGAGTTGTTGCGTAAGACCGAACCGCAGGATCTGATCAAGTACGGATTGATTCCGGAGTTTGTCGGGCGCCTCCCTGTGATGGGCATTCTCGATGAGCTCGACGAAGCTGCGCTGGTTGAGATTCTCACCAAACCGCGCAATGCGATCGTCAAGCAATATCAGCGCCTGCTCGAATATGAGAATGTTCGCCTGCACTTCACGCAGGAAGCCATCGGTGGCATCGCACGCGAAGCACTGGCACGCAAAGTGGGGGCGCGCGGTTTGCGCATGATTCTCGAAGAGCTGATGCTCGATTTGATGTATCACCTGCCCAGCAACAAGAAGGTGCGCGATCTCGAAATCACAAAGGATATGGTGGAGCGCCGCGACCTGTCGCTTTGCCTGCTCGAAAAGGCCGGATAATTCTGGGGGTATAACTCGTTTTCGTATACTCAAAGGTCACGTCACCACAGCGGATGTGACCTTTGAGTCTTTAGACATTCGTTTTCCCTCCTCCCGCCAAATCCGCTGTACAATCCCAACAAGACTCGCCAGATACTGGAACCTACGGTATGCGTCGCGCGTCTAAATCCCATGGTGCTTTTATGACTTCTTCCAAAGACAAGAGCGAGCCGCGCAAGCTTCCCATGATGCCCATTCGGGACATGGTGATCTTCCCCTACATGATGACGCCGTTCGTCGTCGGCCGCCTCTCCAGCGTGCGCGCGCTCGAAGAAGCGTTGAACGGGGACCGCAAGATTTTTCTCGCCACGCAGCACGATGCGTCCATCGACGAGCCGAAGGCCAAGGAAATCTTTCAGGTCGGCTCCATCTGCAACATCGTGCAGAGCGTGAAGATGCCCGACGGCAATATCAAGGTGCTGGTCGAGGGCGTGGAGCGTGCGAAGTCGATCGAGGTGAACGACCGCGATGGCTTCTTCGTCGCGACCGTGCGCACCGGCAAAACCGATTTCGAAATGACGCCCGCGGTTGAGCAACTAATGCAGCGCGTGACGTCCTTATTTGAGCAGTACGTAAAACTTCAGCAGTCTCTGAATTACGAGACCATTATCGCTACGGTGCGGATGGATGAGCCCGCGAAGCTTTCTGACACCATTGCGGCGAATCTCCAGATGGGCATCGACGAGAAGCAGGAACTTCTCGGCATCTTCGACCCGGCAGCGCGTCTCACTCGTATCGCCGACGTGCTGGACATCGAGATCGAGAAACTCGACCTCGATCGCAACATCCAGTCGCGCGTGAAGCGGCAGATGGAGAGAGCCCAGAAAGAGTACTACCTCAACGAAAAGATCAAGGCCATCCAGAAGGAACTCGGCCGCGGCGAGAAGAGCGAGTTTGACGAACTGCGCAAGAAGATTGAAGCCGCGGGAATGCCCAAGGATGTCCTGGAGAAGGCTATCCAGGAACTCAAAAAGCTCGAAGCAATGCCGCCCATGTCGGCTGAGTCCACTGTTAGCCGCAACTACATTGACTGGCTGCTCGCAGTACCGTGGAAAAAAAAGTCGAAGGAAACCCGCTCCATCGATTTTGCTGAAAAGGTTCTGAACGAAGATCACTACGGCCTTGAAAAAATCAAGGAACGCATCCTCGAATTCCTCGCCGTACGCCAGCTCGTCAAAAATCCCAAGGGTTCCATCCTCTGTTTCGTCGGACCTCCGGGCGTCGGCAAAACCTCGCTCGGTATGTCCATCGCCAAGGCGACGGGTCGCAAGTTTGTGCGCCTTTCGCTTGGCGGCGTTCGCGATGAAGCCGAAATTCGCGGCCATCGCCGCACCTACATCGGCGCACTACCCGGCCAGATTATCCAGCACATGAAGCGCGCAGGCACCAAGAATCCGGTCTTCCTGCTCGACGAAGTCGATAAGATGGCTTCCGATTTTCGCGGCGATCCGGCGTCGGCGTTGCTTGAGGTCCTCGATCCCGAACAGAACACGACCTTCCAGGATCACTATCTCGACGTTGATTACGATCTCTCCCAGGTGCTGTTTGTCGCCACTGCAAACGTGCTGCATACCGTCCCTGCTCCGCTGCAGGACCGCATGGAAGTGCTGCGCTTGCAGGGCTACACCGAGCAGGAGAAGCTTGAAATCGCCAAGCAATACCTGGTGAAGAAACAGCGCGAACAGACAGGTTTGAACGATAAGAACGTAGTCTTCACCGACGACGCGATCCTTGAGATTATCCGCAAGTACACACGCGAAGCGGGCGTGCGTAACCTGGAACGCGAAATCGGCAACGTGTGCCGCAAAGTGGCGCGGCGTGTGGTCAAGAAGGGCGCGAAGCACAAGGAAGAAGTCACTGGTGAGAGCATCAGCGAGTTTCTCGGCGTGGCTCGCTATCGCGACTCCGAAGTTCACGAGAAGAGCGAAGTGGGGCTCGTCACCGGCCTTGCATGGACTGAGGTGGGCGGCAGCATTCTTACTACCGAAGTCACGGTGCTCGACGGCAAGGGCAAGCTGACCATCACGGGCCAGCTCGGTGATGTGATGCAGGAGTCTGCTCAGGCAGCGCTAGCCTACATCCGCGGCCGTGCGCAGGCCTTGGGCCTCAGCCGCGAGTTCTATCGCAACGTTGATTTGCATCTGCACGTGCCCGAGGGTGCGATTCCAAAGGATGGGCCCTCGGCCGGCATTACCATGGCAACTGCGTTGGCGAGTGCTCTGGCAAAAATCCCAGTGCGGCGCGATATTGCAATGACCGGCGAGATCACGCTTCGTGGGAAGGTGCTCCCGATCGGCGGATTGAAGGAGAAGCTTCTCGCCGCACTGCGCGCCGGAATCTTCGAGACAATCCTGCCTAAGGCTAACGAGAAGGACGTCGCCGAGTTGCCGGATAACATTAAGAACTCGATGAAACTGCACTTTGTCGACACCATGGACGAGGTGCTGGCCCTTGCGCTTGAAAGCCCGCTGCCCACGCCAGTGCCCGAAGCCGCAGAGGTCCTCACCGCCGTGCCTCCGCAGGATGTCGTTAGCGGTCAGGTCGCCCGCCAATAACCCACCCCTGGCCTCCGGCGTCGCTGTATGTGGGCGCTTGGCGCATGAGTGGGAACGCGATACCGTGGGGCTGGCCCTGTCCCTACTTGCCTTGCATGTCCTCAAAGGCGTGCGCCCAGGCATTCATGACATCGTCGAACGTGAACCCCGGCTCGACTTTGCAGTCTGAAAACGCGTCGCCATTCTTTCGGCACTCCGCGACTCTCTCGCCCTTCACGTTGTAGAGAGTGAGGCTGGTGGGGCCTTCGGGAATCTTTACCAGCGCTGGTTGCGTGACGGGCGGTTTGGCAAAGTTGATGTAGTGGACAAACTGCCCATTGGCAGCTGATGCAAATAGCCAGATGGCGACGAGTGTGTGCATGCTGGGCTCCAGAAAAGCTATGAGGGGTGAAAAAAGTATAGGACAGGTTTTATGCAGAAATCTCATGAATTCTGTGGTCATTCGTCACACGACATCCGGTTTCGCTGCTGTGTCCAGATCGGTATGCGAAGCATTCCCCGCTCATCTGCATAGCCTCGATCTTGTATCCTCAAGAAAATGCGAGGCTCGCGAACTCAGGAGTCGAGAGATTGAGATTTGAATGCCTTTAATGCGCTACAGTACACAATTCCTGCTGTCGGCACTGGATGCGGCGCAATTTCCTCTTCCTACTGTGCCGGAAATCGCATTTCTGGGGCGATCCAATGTGGGCAAATCCAGCCTGCTGAATTCGCTCGTGGGCGAGAAGGCGGCAAAGGTATCGCAAACGCCGGGACGCACGCGCGCCATCAACTTCTTTGCACTTCTTGACCCTCGTCAGCAGAGCAGATTGATCTTCGCCGATCTGCCGGGATACGGCTATGCCAAAATCTCGAAGTCGATCTCAGCCGAGTGGCCGAAGTTTATTGACCCATATCTCGCCGAGCGGGAAACGTTGAAGCTCTGCATATCCCTCGTCGACTCCAATGTTCCTCCACAGGCGAACGACGGAAAACTCATCGACTGGCTGCGGCACGTTGGCCGGGACTTCCTGGTTGTTGCGACAAAGACCGATCGGCTGAGCGGCAATGTTCGCACCAAGAATCTGCTCGCGATCCAAAACGCATTCGATTTGGGTGAAGTGTTGCCCGTATCCGCAAAAACTGGCGCCGGCGTGAAAGAACTTTGGAACCGGATTGAAGCCGCTGGTTCCATAAAGCCGAGTTAGGCAGTTATCACGGGCGACCATCGAAGCAGTTTCGTCTCGTCTCCGACCAAGAGGCTCGCTGCAACCTCCGTATCGATCTCGCCGTCTTGCACTTGCACGGCAAACCGGCTAAGGATCTGGCTTGCCAAATCCTGTCCGCAGTAGAGTACCCGCCGAGCCTGTGCGCTTCGACCGCAGTACCGCGGAGACAAGCGAATCCAGCGCCGCGCCTGTCCGTCTGAAGAAAGGCAATCAAGCGCAATTGCATCGAGTTTCGCCATCCAGCGTGCCGGAGCCTGCGCCACCTGCCACGTCATGAAAGCTAAGCCGCTGCAAGGCGCCATGAGTTGAACCTTACGGGTCTCGGATCCAAAGTCCGGCATATTCGGCCACTGGCCACGCGGTCCTTCAAGCACCAGGTCAGGCAACACGCCGCGCTCGATCATTTGAGTCTCAACAGCAGAAGGCGCTGCTCCAACACAAACCGCTACCGTCGCGCGTTTGCGAACTTCGTTCTTGAGAATGCGAAGGGCCTCGTCCAGCGACGTAACAACAAAATCGACGACGCCATCACGTATGACCAGCTTTTGCGCTGTAAGGTCTGCAGTCGCGGATAATGTTGCACAGCCTGCAACATTTCCGGCAATCACCGTGGCCCGACCATGGGCATCCAGCTCGCCTGCATACAAAAGCCTGCCGCCAAGATTTGGTTCCATTTCCCGCTCGACAGCAGGCACACTCGCCACGTTGAACGTCAGAGCGCAGTAGAGGCTGCAGGCTTCGTGTTGCAACGACGAGCTTGAAGCTGCAGCAGAGGAATCGGACGCTGTGGGGGCCTCTGGAGGCGACGGTGCGGCGCGATCTTTCAGGGTCAGTCCTTTAATTGCTCCATCATGTTCTTTTCACGCACGAACATGATTAGTTCACCCGGTATGGCCGTGGTTTTGAACTTTTCGTTGACCTTGGGCTTAGCACAACCATTTTCCGTCACCATTCCCTTTGCCGCAATCTGCGGCACCAGATACCAGACATCGCCAAAGGCATTCTTCGCCTTGTCGCAGTTGACGTAGAGGTCCATGGAGTTGTTGTACGCAAGGTGGAGCGCTATGTCATGCGTGTCGGCGGGAATGGTCAATTCCGCAGTGCCGTCTTCATTGGCCTTCACCCAGTCGGGGTGCAACATGGTCTGGTGGTCGACGCGCACCTGAAACCCCGTGGGCACAAGCGGCTTTCCGGTCTTCCCGTCGAAGACCTTGATGGTGATGGTCTTGGTGAGTTCCTGGGCGCGAAGTGCAGCGCCAAGCGTGATTAGCCACACCAGAAACAAAATCCCAATCGTTCTCCGAGCCATTCTTATCCTCTCGCGGTTACCACGCAGAGTACGGCTGCCCGTCAGATCCTGTCTCCTGCGCTCCTGAGTGCACATCGTCGATGCCCGGATCGGTCTGATCCAGAGAGTGCAAAGAGTCACTCACGCCTGTGACCCAGGTTTCGCGCGATTTCGTCATCGGATCTTCGGGGATGACCTTGAGATACCCCTCCTGCACCAAGTCATCGAGCGATTGCGGCGCTTTCTGTTTATCCATGGTGTAGGAGTCAATTGCAGAACGCATGACGCGCAAGTCTTCCTTGAGCACGGCTTCCTGCGCTGACTTGATCGCAGCTTTGAAACTCGGAATGGCAAGCGTCGTCAGAATGCCGATGATCATCATCACGATCATCAGCTCCATCAACGTGAAGCCGGCTTCCTGTCTTCCTCTGCTGCGCATCTTTACCTCTATTCTCCTACACTCATCGTCATTCGAACGGGGCTTCTCGCCGTCGGGCACGTTACCCCAGTGGTTTCGACTTCGGAAGCACTTCATTTCATTGGCTCTTGCGGACAGCGCCGGACAAAGACTGGCTACCAATCGGAATACTTTGTGCCGTCCAAGGCTGTGCCAGTCGATTTCGAATAAACATCGAAAACGCTCTGCCCGCCATACGAATCAGACTTCGGATCATCCTGCATCGAGTGCAATCCCCACTCAGCCTTTCCCGTCATCGGATCGACCGGAATGCGACGAAGGAACTTCACCTTCTTGCCCTGAATATCCACTCCGGTCACCAGCGTATCGAGGTCGGGCGGGTAATTCTGGCTGTCGACCTTGGTTTGGATCGCGCCCTTGTCGGCAGCGTCTTTATAGTGATCGATGGCATCGCGCATCTCCCACAGATCGCGCCGCAGTTCGCGTTCATTATCCCGTTTGACTTTGAAGCGGGCAATGGGGATAGCCGCCGACGCCAATATCGACAGAATTGCCACGGTCACGATCAGCTCAACCAGCGTCAGGCCACGCTCCGAATGTTTCCGGATTGGCCGCATCCGGATTGGCCGCATTGCCTTCATCTGTTCGACACTCCTACTGCACTACGATCGAAGTTTGCGAGGTTTGCGCTTGCAGCGGCTTACCCGCACTGTTCGTGGCGCCGGCACGAGTGATACTGATGTCGCTTTGACCTTTGGCCGTCGCCTGAAAAGTAAGGACGCAGATTACCCCTGCTCCGTTCACGCCCGGCGCTCCAGGTGGCCGCGATACGTTCAAAGTGAGGGTCCCCGGGCCGTCATCGCGATGGGCCATCGATACGATCTGTCCGTCGCGATTCAACAAGTCGCCGTCCCCCACGTTTACGAGGCTAATCTTCGATGGATCATATTGAATCTGCAAAGGAACGGAAGAAACGTCCGTGCCTCCGGTCAAGACAACCGGGACCTGGAAGGTTGTTCCGCTGATCACCGTTCCCGGCGAATTCAGCATCAGATTGACCTTGCCGCCTGCGGGTTGGGAAGTCGAGCCCGGCGGCGGGCTTGCGGCGGTCACTACGCGGCTGGCATCCGCCGCCGCCCCGTTCGCATTCGCAGCAGCACGCATCTGTGCCAGGGCCGCCGGCGCAGCCGCCTCGGCACTCGCGCCGGGCACCACACCCACACTTGGTCGATTCGCTGGCGGTGGCGCAACAACTGGCTGTTGTGCTGCACCAACTCCACCCGAGACGTGACGCAACTCAACCGAATTCGTTCCCGGACCGGTATCGACCGTCTGTAAATTCGCGGCGGTAAGCTCCTGGGAACGGACCACGTGCGGCACTACCAGGAAGACAATCTCATCATCCTGTGTGATCTTGTCCCTGGAGCCGAAAAGATAACGCAGAATCGGAATCGAACTGAGTCCAGGAATGCCGCTCCAGTTGTCCTGGATCTGCGATTCGTTGATGCCGCCGAGGATGTTTGCCTCGCCCTCACGCAGACGGATCGTCTGCTCGGCGACGCGCTGGCTGATGATCGGCTCGGTGACGCCGCTGATGGTTACGGAGCCGCTCTGGGCTGTGACTTCGATCTTCATCTTGATCGTAATATCGCGATCAAAGTGCACCGTTGGTGTCACTTCAATGTTGACGCCAACGTCCTGGTATTGGAACTGTGTGTTCACCAGCGAACTGACCAGTGCCGTTGATGCACCTGTCTGGTATGAACCGGTTGCAATCGGGATGCGTGAGCCGATCTTCAGCGTGGCCTTTTGCTGGTCAGCGGCGCGAATCCGTGGGTTCTGCAGAATTTTGGTGTTGTTGTCGGTGAGCAGAGCGTTGGCCGTGGCCGCACCTATCGTCACCGCAAAATCATTGGAGTTCAGGTGCGCGAGGTTATAAAGCGTCGGGAGAGTTGATGTTGTAGTTGGTGTGCAGTTGGTACTGCCGGTCGGGCAGGTCGTCGTAGAACTGCTGGTTGTCGGCGGCTGCAGTTGAATGCTGGCACTGCTGGGCCACGTAATACCGAGATTTCTCTCCCAATTCTTGCTGACCTCAAGCACGGCAATATCTACGACAACTTCGGGACGGGCTTTGTCCAGATCATTGACGAGCTTCTGGGCAAGCAGAAGCTCATCGGGCGTTGCTCTCATCACGATGGCGTTCTGACTGGCCACGCCGTAGACCTTCGCATTTGGCATTACATTGCGCAATGCGGTCTGGACATCTTGCATATCGTTCTGCTGCCAGGCGTTCGACAGATAGAACGTCTGCACGGCCTGCTCATCGAGTTCGGAACGCTTGGAACGGGTGTTGGCCGCTACAAAAATGGTGTTCTGTGTGATGGGCCGCCAGAAAGTTCCTGAGAGCGTGCCCACGATTCGCAGAGCATCGAGAAGCGAAACATTGTTCAGCTCAACCTGGATCCGCTTCGAAATATAGTCTGGATCAAAAAGAACGTTGATGCCGGCAGCCTTGCCGATAGCTTGATACACGAGCTTTGAATCTTCTGACATATGCAGAGAGAGAGGCTCGTTGGACATCGGCTTGAGTTGCGCCGGTGAGCCGATGCCATCGACGGCCTCCTCGGTCTGCGCACTCATCGCGGCGCTGCTCTCCACAGCAGGCGCCTGCCCATGTCGAGCGCGAATCCTGGCGATCTCCTGCTGAGCAGCCTCGTTGCTTGGATCGATCTCGTTGGCGCGAAGCAATTCCACCAGAGCACCCTGCTCATCACCGGAGGCGAGCAAGTTGCGGCCCTTGGTCACGTGCATCGAGGCGTCGGTGAACCGCACGCGATAGAAGGCCGCTTTAAAGGACTCGTTCTTCGGCTGCATCGAGTAGGCCTTCTGATAATTCTGATAGGCCGCGTCGAAATCATCGCGTGCTTCGGCAGCCTGCCCTTTCTTGTAATAGGAGTTCGGCGACTGCGCGAACACGCTCACAGAACCCACGCCAAGCACAGCGAAAATCCCCGCAACGAGAAACCAGTAGCGGGCTTTCGCAAGGACGGGGATAAGGGGCGCCGGAAATTCTGGGCGGCTTTTCATCAGACTCCGAAGCGTCTGCAAGGACTGGCCTTCATCATTAAACCCGCGGGGGCAGGCCATGGTCCTTCCGACGCTAGCATTGACATAAATTGCAATATTCTTGCTTCTTACCAAAACGATGCCCCATTCTAGCAAAGCCCCACTTCAATATGGGGGTTAGCGTTTCGATGCTACGATGAAAGTTTAAGAGACCTTCCCCATGGCGCGCCAAACCAGCCACACTATCGTACCCCCCGATCGCTCCGGACCCACAAAGCCGGTTCGGCCGCGGGATCCCGTGGCATCCGGTGAGCGCGACGCCGCCCACAACCGGGTCGCCAGCCACAATTACTTCCTGCTGGACAAGTTCGAAGCCGGCGTGGCCCTGCGCGGGACGGAAGTCAAGTCGATTCGCGAAGGAAAGGCGAATCTCAAGGACTCCTACGGCCTCATCAAAGACGGCGAGGCTTTCCTGCTGAATTTGCATATCGGTCCTTATTCGCATGGCAACCTCGCCAACCACGACGAAACCCGTACACGAAAGCTGCTGATGCACAAGGACGAAGTTCGGCGGCTGATGGCTAAGACGCAAATTAAGGGACATACGCTCATCCCTACCCGTCTTTATTTCAGAAATGGCCGCGTCAAGTGCGAGCTGGCCGTCGCCAAGGGCAAACAGGACTGGGACAAGCGCGAAACCGAAAAGCGCCGCGAAGCCGATCGCGAAGCCCGCTCCGCCATCAACGCCAGCAAACACCGCATGGGGCGGTGATTGCCATCGGGAACCCTTCGGTGCCACCGGAACATTCGCGGTAAAGCACGAAGTGTCGGGGCCCGATTCTTGTTTTTCAAAATCCTCGACTCGAAAAAACACCAACTTCGCAAGGTGGGGGGAACCGACCGCGATGGCCTGAAAAATCAGGCATCGATTCCTCCCCTCTTCGCAATGAAATAATGAACGAGTATGAAGACTGATCTTTCTTTCTCCCCCCTCGCCCAGATCGAAACCGAACTTCTCGCCGTCACCGCCACCGATATTCAGACCGCCAAAGGCCCCGATGCTAAACCCCAGCCGGTTTTGCTGACCAGCGACGAAGCCGTCCGCGCCGCCGCCGCTGCCGTCCTCTCCAGTGGCGAATACAAGGCCGGCACGAACGAAGCAATACTGCTCCACGCTCCCGCCGGACTAAAAGCAAAACGCCTGCTCATCGTCGGCCTCGGCAAGAAAGCCAAGGCCACCGTCCACGCCGTCCGAAACGCCGCGGGAACCGCTGTCCGCTACACCAAGCCCCGCGCCATCCGGAACCTTGTGTTTGCGCTTCCGGAAGCGCCGGAGGATCTGGGGCTGACGCTCCCCGCGAATTCCTGCGCGCGTGCCGCAGCAGAAGGCGCCTTTGTCGGCGACTTCGACCCCGATACCTATCGCAGTGAACGCAAGGACGTCAGCGTGCACTCGTTCACCCTCGCTGCCCCAGCTAGCGCCGACCAGGGCGCGGTCCAGACGGCCTTCAACGAAGGCGTCATCATCGGCGAGAGCCAGAACTTCGCCCGCTCCCTCGTCAACGAGCCAGGCAACAAGCTCACCCCGACAATTTTCGGCCAGCGCGCCGCTGAGATGGCATCCGAAACCGGCCTCAAGTCGGAGATCTACTCCACCGACAAGCTGCACGAACTGAAGATGGGCGCCTTCTGGAGCGTATCCCAGGGCTCAGAAGAGCCACCCGCGCTCATCGTAATGAAGTACGAACCGGAAGGCGTCACCGACGGCCCCGTACTGGGTCTCGTAGGCAAAGGCATCACCTTCGACACCGGCGGCATCTCCATCAAGCCAGCCGACAACATGGAAAAGATGAAGTACGACATGGCAGGCGGCGCAGCCATGATCGGCGCCATGCGCGCCATCGCTCTATTGAAACCAAAGGTTCGCGTCATTGGGATTGTCTGCGCAGCCGAGAATATGCCCGACGGCAAGGCGCAAAAGCCCGGTGACGTGCAAACAGCCATGTCGGGGAAAACCATCGAGATCATTAACACCGACGCGGAAGGCCGTCTCGTCCTGGCCGATGGCATCAGCTACGCCCGAAGCCTGGGCGCAACCCACCTCATCGACGCCGCTACACTCACCGGTGCGTGCGTGGTCGCGCTTGGCATGATCAATGCCGGCGCATTCTCCAACGACGACACCACAATCGAGAAGTTTCAGGCAGGCCTGGCAACGTCAGGTGAAAAGTTCTGGCGTCTCCCGCTGGGCGACGAGTACTACGACCAGATCCGCAGTGACATCGGCGACATCAAGAACACCGGCGGCCGTTGGGGCGGAGCTATCACCGCGGCGGAGTTCCTGCACGCCTTCGCCGAAGACACGCCATGGATCCACCTCGACATCGCTGGCCTCGCCTGGATCGAAGATAATAAGCCATACATCGCCAAAGGCCCCAGCGGTGTCGCTGTACGGTCAATCCTGGAGTGGGTGCGTAGCTATGAATGATTGAAGCAATGCGCATCAGCACTGGAGAAACTTATGGGCAGAGACATCATTCGAACGCCGAACGCCCCATCTCCGCCGCCGACATACAGCCAGGCGGTACGAGCAGCCGGTCTTGTGTTCGTCTCAGGCACGGGACCGCACGATCCAGTAACCGGGAAGATTGTCGGAGATACGATCCAGGAGCAGACGAGACAGTGTCTGCGGAATGTGTCTGCCATCCTCGAAGCAGCTGGCAGTTCCCTCGACAGGGTAGTGAGTGCGACGGTCATCCTGCTAGAGGAATCAGACTTCGCCGAAATGAATGAAGAGTGGATCAAGTGGTTTCCGGCGAACCCGCCCGCGCGGCAAGGCGCGAAGCTGCCCGTACGAATTCCCGGCATGAAGGTGTCCGTCGCGGCAATTGCCGAAGCCTGATTCTTCAATCCAGAGGGCATGAGCAGAAGCCGCCACGCGCTCGCGAGCTGGGCATGAGATTGCATGTCAAATATCAGCCTGGCATGAAAAATGTTGACGAGCCAGAATCCTACGAGAGTGCAATTGAGACAATCCGCAACTTTCCGGTTGCTCTTACACTCCTACGATATTGCCGTCGTCATCCACGTCAATCGACATAGCGCGCGGATGGCTCGGCAATCCCGGCATAAGCATCATGTTGCCGGAGATGGCTACCACAAACCCCGCGCCTGCCGAGAGGGACACATCGTTGACATTGAGTGTCCATCCGGTCGGCGCACCCATGCGCTTTGGATCATCTGTAAGCGAATATTGCGTCTTTGCGATGCATACCGGCAGCCGTCCGAATCCCCATGCGGCATAGCGTTCCAGCTTCGCGCGCGCTACGTCGCTGAACGTCACTCCATCCGCTCCATAAACCTGGATGGCGACCTTCAGAATCTTCACGTCGAGCGCATCTTCCAGCTGATAGACGGGTTGAATCTCAGGTGATGGTGTCGTCTCGATCGCCGATACAACCTTGCGTGCAAGCTCGACAGCACCTTCGCCGCCTTTTGCGAATGCCTCGACCAATGCGCACGGCACCCCCTGAAGCGAGCATTCGGTTGCGATCATTTCGAGGTCTTCAGGCGTATCGGATGGGAAGCGGTTAATGGCGACAAGCAGGGGCACACCATAACCACGCAGCGTCTTGATGTGGTGCGCAAGATTGCCAAAACCTGACTCCAGCTTGCCTTCTCCCTGCGCCTTCAAGCTCTGCACCGTAACAACAAGGACGGCGGCGGCAGGCTTGATTCCCGACAAACGCATTACGATGTCGAAGTATTTCTCCGCGCCAAGATCCGCTGCGAATCCGCATTCGTTCACGACGTAGTCGGCGAGCCGCACCCCCATCTTGTGCGCGAGAATGCTCGATGTTCCATGTGCGATGTTGCCAAAGGGGCCGGTATGCACCACCGCCGGTGTGCCCTCTGTAGTCTGCACAAGATTGGGCTTGATGGCATCATCGAGCAGTGCCAGCATCGCACCCGTAGCTCCGAGGTCGCCGGCGGTAATCGGACGTCCTGTGCGCGATGGTCCAATCACGATGGCGTCGATCCGATGTCTTAGGTCGGCGTGGCTTGATGCCAAGGCCATAATCGCCATGATCTCCGACGCAGCCGTGATGACAAAGCCGGTTTCGCGATTGACTCCATCCCCCTTTGCGCCCACACTCACCGTGACGTGGCGCAGCGCGCGATCATTCATGTCCAGTGCGCGCGGCCACGTAATCTCCGCAGGATCGAGATCGAGCGCGTTGCCAAAGAAAAGATGGGAATCGATCATGGCCGCCAGCAAATTGTGCGCGGCCGTCATGGCATGAAAGTCGCCATGAAAATGCAGGTTGATCTTCTGGCTCGGTTCCACCTGCGACAGGCCCCCGCCTGCCGCACCACCTTTCATCCCGAAGACCGGCCCCAGCGAGGGTTCACGCGAGGTGAGAATCGATTTGCACCCGATCCGCTCAAGCCCCTGCGCCAAGCCAATGGAGACTACAGTCTTGCCCTCGCCTGAAGTCGTCGGCGTAGTAGCTGTGACCACAATCAGCTTGCCGCGAACTGGAAACGCTGGATTGTCCAGCAGACTCAGCTTGAGCTTGGCGCCATAGGCGCCGATCGGCTCGTATTCGGCCGGCAACAGCGAAAGTTTCTTAGCAATTTCTTCAATAGGAAGGAGCATGTGTGTTTGTTGAACGGTGTTTTCCATAGCCTGACCTTTAATCTCTGACCGTCGAGCAATATACTCCCGCTGCCCGAAGGCCTGCTTGTGACGCAGGCTACACAAGTATTACCCGGGTACTACATCGCTTCAGGGCTCTCGATGCCAAGCCAGTCGAGGACGGTGACGAGTTCTCGCAAGGTTATGGCGGCAGTGGCCAGCAGAAACATCCGGCGTTCAGGATCCAACTCCGTGAGTACATGGTGCTTGTGGTAAAAGTTGTTGAATTCCTGGGCCAACTGGAAGGCATGTTTGGCCAGGTAAGCGGGCTCTGAGGTGGCAATGCACTGCTCGAGCACCGCCGAGCGCCGACCCGCCCGCAGCCACAACGACCATATGTCCTCGCCTGCTTCACCCATTAGAAACGCGCCAGGATCCGAACCTGCAAACTCACGCAGAACCGCTTCCGGCGTGATCGATCCCTTGCGAAAGATATTGCGCGCACGCACCACAGCGTACTGGATATAGGGTCCAGTCTCGCCCTCGAAGCTGAGCGCGTCTTTGAAGTCGAAGGCAATAACCGAGTTGCGTGTGAACTTCAGCATGAAGTAGCGCAAGGCACCGATCGCGATCTGCTCGGCGATTACCTGCCGCTCTTGCTCATCGCGCGAAGTCTGACGCGTATCGACTTCAAAGCGCGTTGCGGCGATCAACTTGTCGATCAAGTCGTCGGCCTTGACGCCGAACCCCTTGCGGCCACTGACCTCAATGTATGGACGCGCACGGTCTTCTTCCGCCACTTCGTAGCCAAGCTCCGCGGCACATCGTGGCGTCAGGGCTACCATCTCGTAACCAAAGTGCGTGTAGTGATCAGCCTGTTCGGTATAGCCCATCCCTCGCAGCGCCTGAATCACATTGGCCTGCGGATCGGCCTGCCTCGAGTCAATGACGTTGTAGATGGCCTGCGCTCCGCCAAAATGCGGATGAGGCTCTTCACCCTTTTCTGTCGAAATCCAGCACTCGTGGCTCGGATATGTGAAGAATTTGCGATACCCGAAATCTCGCCCGAGAAGACCGAATTTCCAGAGGTGGTAAGCGATGTCCTTGCCAACATACGTGACGGTTCCGTTGGAGCGGACAATCACTTTGGCGTCTTCGTCGATGCCGTTTGAGCCGTCTTCCTGTTTAGGGGGCTCCGGCGTCGAGCCGGTCCGCGACATCACCCAGCAGCCCTTGTTCTTGCCTTCGTTCTCGAAATAAAGCACACCTTTCTGCTTCAATTGCTCGAAAGCAAGCGCCCAGAAATTGAGGTGCAGGATCTCGCTCTCGCGAGGCAAAAAATCGTACTCGATTCCCAGCCGCAACATGGTTTCCAGATGTCGCCGCAAGACCGCGGTCGAAATCAGGTCGGCTACCGCCGCCGTCTCATTTCCGCCCTGCTCAATCTCATGCAGTGTCGCGTACCGCAGCTTTTTTCGCGCTTCATTTTCTTCGGCTGTACCGCTCGTGTACCACTGCGAGGTGCGAGCATACAGGTCCCAGCAATAGAAATCGACGCGCTTGAAGTGCAGTTCGAGATCTTCAACCAGTGCACGAACCTCAGCAAGCGATTTCTCGTCCAGGTGCAAGAAGCCGACCACTACGTCCGCAACCTGCACGCCCGTGTTATCGATGTAATTCTGCACCGCGACCTGCTGGCCGGCTGCTCGCAGCAGCCTCACAAACGTGTCGCCGAGGATCGCATTGCGAAGGTGGCCGATGTGCGCGGCCTTGTTGGGATTGATGCTGGTATGCTCCACAAGTGCGTGGATATCTGACTTGACCGGCTCGGCGTCTTCCCCGGTCGTCATCATGCGCACGGCCACAACGCGATCGAGATGTGCATTGATATATCCGGCGCCAGCTATTTCGAACGAGGCAAAGCCGCGCGGAGTTCCCAGTTCCGCCACAATCTCCTGCGCAATCACCTTGGGCGCCTTGCGCAATTTGCGGGCAAGCTCAAAGGCGATGGGTGTAGCCAGTTCGCCGAATTTCAGGTCCGGCGGAGTCTCCAGCGGGATGTTTTCGACGGTGATGTCGTACTTGGCTTTGAGCACGTCGCGCAGATGCGACTCCAGCCGTTTCTTCAGTTCCTGGTACACGGGTCAGCGCCTTTAAAATGCCTGATTTTTCAAGGCGATTCTAACAGAGCCAGTGTAGCGTTCGCGTTTGACGCACCCTATTCGGCAACCTAAGATGAAAGAAGTACATAGACGAACATCCTTGCGCCCGCAGCAGAGGCGCGAAGCGAAAGCAAACGCCCGCGAATGACCAGTCAGAACTCCAACTCAGCCCGGTTCTATCTCACCACGCCCATTTATTACGTCAATGCGCGTCCGCACCTCGGACATGCGTATTCGACCATCGTGTGCGATGCAATCGCACGCCGCAAGCGGGCCATGGGCATCGATACCTGGTTTCTGACTGGAACCGACGAGCACGGGCAGAAGATCGAGCGCTCCGCCAAGCTGGCCGGTCTGTCACCGCAGGATTTTGCTGACAAAATTGCCGCCGAGTTTCGCTCTCTCTGGGATCGCCTGGGCCTGACATATGACGATTTCATCCGCACCACCGAGCCTCGCCACAAGCGCGGCGTTCAGAAGCTCTTCTCCACCCTGCGCGATCGCGGATTTATCTACAAGGGCTCCTATACAGGCCAGTATTGCGTCTCGGACGAGGCCTGGGTCGACGTCGCGCCGGGTGCACCTTGCCCCGACTGCGGACGTATAACCGAAACCGTCAGCGAAGAGAATTACTTCTTCAAGCTATCGGCCTTTGAGCGCAAGCTTCTTGAGTTCTACGATGAGAATCCCGGCTTCATGCAGCCCGAGTCCACGCGCCGCGAGGTTATATCGTTCGTGCGCAGCGGCCTTAAGGATCTCTCCATCAGTCGCAGCAGCTTCACATGGGGCATTCCAGTTCCAGGCGACGAAAAGCACGTGGTCTACGTGTGGCTTGACGCGCTGGCAAACTACATCACGGCCCTTGGTTACGGGTCAGACGATCCGGCAGACCAGGCCCGGTTCGCAAAATTCTGGCCGGCCGACATTCACCTCATCGGCAAGGAAATCAGCCGCTTCCACTGTGTCTACTGGCCCGCGTTCCTGATGGCCGCTGGAATCGCGGTTCCGCGTTCGGTAAAAGCCAACGGCTGGCTGCTCTTCGACCAGGGCAAAATGTCGAAGTCGCGCGGGAATATCGTGCGCGCCGACACCGTGCGCGAAGTGCTCGGCGCTGATGCCCTGCGCTATTTCCTGCTGCGCGAGATTCCCTTCGGGCAGGATGGCAACTTCAGCTTCGACGCACTCGTCCAGCGCTACAACGGCGACCTCGCTAATGGCTATGGCAACCTCGTCAGCCGCGTGGTCAACATGGTGCACAAATACTTCGCCGGCGCCGTACCGGAGACAGGCGCGGAGACCGCAAACGAGACCGCTCTACGCGAAAGCACGGCGCGCGCCCTTGCCGAGTTCACCCCGGCATTCGATGATCTGAACTTCTCTGAAGCGCTGAAATCCCTCTGGAACCTCGTCGCTGAAACCGATGGCTATCTCACCGCCAACGCCCCCTGGAAGCGGCCAGCAGATCGCTCTGAGGCAGATCACATCGCGCTTCAGGCTCGCGTGCTGGCCACCGCGGCTGAGGCCGTCCGCGTAATTACCGCGCTCGTCTATCCCATCCTGCCCGATGCGGCATCCAAGGTGTGGCAGCAGCTTGGCCAGAGCGAAATCGCCGACGCCGCCAAGCATGCATTTCTTACGAACCTGGCGTGGGGTGGATTGAAAGCCGGTACGCAATTCGGTGAGCCCGCGCCGCTTTTTCCGCGCGCTGAAAAGGACGCAGTGACCCGTATGCAGAATCTCGAAGATGAGAACAACAAAAATGCAGTAGAGTCGGCGAGCGATCAGGAGAATGCCCCGAAGGCAGTTCCCGAAGCTCCTACCTCTGCTCTCGGGATCAATCCCCAGCCCGGTCCGCAAACGCCTGCCGCCTCGGTGAAGGCTGCTCCATCCGCCACGTCTGTTCAATCACCGGCGAGCACGGAAGATGGACCATCAGGAACGGCACCGACGCCTGTCACCACGGCCCCCAGCGATCCCGACAAACCGGTTGCGACGGCGCACGTCCATCCGGTGCCGGCCGAACTCTCGAGTAGCCGTCTCGCTTCGACACCGGCAGACGCTCCTGCCGACAAGCCGCTCCATCCAAAGGAAGGCACATCGGACCCTTCCCCGGCGCCGACACAGCCGGCGCACCTAACCCCCACGGTGATCAGCATTGATGATTTCGCCAAGGTGGAGCTGCGGGTAGCGCAAATATTAGTGGCAGAGAGAATTCCGAAAGCCGACAAACTGCTGCGCCTCGAAGTCGATTTGGGCTACGAGAAGCGCCAGATCCTCGCCGGAATCGCCCAGTATTACGAGCCGGAAAAGCTGATCGGCCGCAAGATCGTGATCGTTGCCAACCTCGCGCCCCGCAAGATGCGCGGGCTGGAATCGAACGGCATGCTGCTAGCTGCCTCGTTGCCGACGGATGGCGCTCCCGTACTCGCAGGATTTCTGGAAGACGTGCCGCTAGGAGCGCGGCTAAAGTAGAAGATTGCGATTAAGAATCTCAGAAGAGGCGCCGGAAATCCGCCTCGAACCGATCGGAGATCTCTGCTTGCTGATCGACTCCCACGCACACCTCGACAGCCCCCGCTACGCCGACGACCGCGAGCTAATGCTGCGACGTGCCGCCGATTCCGGCGTGGGAGCGGTACTCGCCATAGGCATTGGCGAGGGACCAGCAGAGATGCACCAGGCCCTCAACATCTGCCGCGAGTTCGGTGGCAAGTCGGGCATGCCCCGCCTCTACGCGAGCGCCGGTATCTATCCTCACAACGCCGCCGAAGCCAATGATGCAGCGCAGGCCAAGCTGGACCGGCTTCTCTCTGAACCCGAAGTAATCGCCTGTGGCGAGATCGGCCTCGATTACTACCATGAGGGAGCACCGCATCCCGTTCAGCGCGAAGGACTTATCTGCCAGCTCAAGATCGCGGCCGCGCGCAAACGCCCCATTCTCATCCATTGCAGGCCGAAAGAGGGTGTGACAGATGCCTGGGATGATCTGTTCGAAGTGCTCGACGAACATTGGGCTTCAACCGGGCTTGGCGGCGTAATGCACTGTTTTGGCGGAGGTTGGGAGCAGGCGCAACGTTCGCTCGATCTGGGGTTTCTCATCTCTTTCGCCGGCAATCTGACTTACCCCAAGGCGCAGCCCTTGCGCGACGTCGCGACACGCATGCCAATCGATGGACTGCTGGTCGAAACCGACGCCCCCTGGCTCGCTCCTGCCGCTCTGCGGGGCAAGCGCAATGAACCTGCATTCGTCACCCAGACGGCACAAACTCTGGCTGAACTCCGCCACGTCTCATCTGGGGAGATTGCTGCCGCAACCACCAAAAACTTCACTCGTTTGTTCAACCTGATGGCCTGACGTGGGAAACTGATAGAGTTGCACCGTTGTTCAGCAGCAACCCAGACATTTGAAGGACTGAATTTATGGCCCAGGAAAACTCATTCGACATCGTCAGCAAAGTCGATATTCAGGAAGTGCGCAACGCCATCGATCAGGCGATGAAAGAGATTCGCCAGCGCTTCGACCTGAAAGACAGCCACTCCGAAATCAATCTCGAAGGCAGCGACACCATCCAGATGGCGTCATCGAACGAGTACAAACTCGAAGCGATCAAGGAGATCCTCGGACAGAAGCTTGTGAAGCGCGGTGTGTCGCTCAAGAATCTAACTCACGGCAAGGTCGAGCCGGCGATGGGCCAGAGTGTGCGTCAGAAGATCACGCTCCAGCAGGGAATACCCACTGAAAAAGCCAAGGAAATTGTGCGTATAGTCAAAGACTCAAAAAAGAAGGTGCAGGCGAGCATTCAAGGCGATAGTGTGAGAATATCGGGCAAAGACCGAGACGATCTTCAGGCCATCATTGCTGCACTGCGGGGCAAAGACCTCGGCGTGGAACTGAACTTCACGAACTACCGCACGAACTGACAAGCGAGACTCGGAGACCATTGAGCACTCTGGCGATAGCGACGGCTAAAGAGGTTTTCGAACTGCTGCGAGAGGACCTCGTGGCTATCGAGCAAGAGTTGGGGCGCGACGCTGCCTCCAGCGTCAGCACCATCACCGAAATTGCAGAGTACCTCCGCGAAGGCGGCGGCAAGCGCATTCGCCCGTCTCTACTACTGCTCGCGGCGCATCTGCTTGACTACACCGGCCCCAGTGCCATCCGCCTCGGTGCGGTGGTCGAAATGATCCATACCGCGACGCTTGTCCACGACGACATTATTGACGGCGCGTCGACTCGCCGCGGCCGTCCCTCACCCAACACAACCTGGGGCAACGAAAAATGCGTGCTCGCGGGCGACTGGCTCTACATGCAGGCGTTTAAGGTTGCACTCGAAGAAAAGAATCTCCGCGTCCTCGATTTGCTGATCTCGCTGACACAGCAGATGGTTGAAGGCGAATTGCTGCAAATTCAGAAGCTAGGCAAAGCCGTCTCTGAAGCGGAGTATTACGACCTCATTTTCCGCAAAACTGCTTGCCTGTTTTCGACCTCAATGCGTCTTGGCGCAGTGCTGGCCGGCTCGACAGAAGCGCAGGAAGAAAAGCTGGCAGCCTACGGACGCGCCGTGGGCCTTTCATTCCAGATTGTCGATGACGTCCTCGATCTCACGGCGACTGAGGAAGTGCTTGGCAAGCCTGTCGCCAGCGATCTGCGCGAAGGCAAGACCACGCTCGCGGTTATCCACGCATTCGATCATGGCACCGCACGCGAGCGCCAGACCATCCAGCGAGTCCTCGATGATCGCAGTTTTGAGTATGTAAGCCGCGAGCAGATACGCGAGATTCTGCGCCGCAATGGTTCTGTCGAATATGCTATGGCTGCAGCAGATCGTTATGCCGAGCAGTCGCGTCAGGCTCTGGCACCTTTGCCCGACTCTGACTTCAAGCGCGCCCTGCTTTGGGTTCCCGACTTCGTAGTCGCGCGCGACAAATAGCAAGCCAACAAATTTCTCAAACGCCGTAATTCCCGGCACTGGATTCCCGGAGGCTGTGCCTTGCCGAAAAAACAAAAGGAAGTTTGGAAACAGGTCGACCAATTTTTCGCCGATGCTTTGATTGCTCCCGGCGACGGATTCGATGCCGCACTTGACGCCAATCGCAAAGCGGATCTTCCCGCGATTGATGTGACCCCGCTCCAAGGCAAATTCCTCGAAATACTCGTTCGTTCGACAAGCGCACGACGCGTGCTGGAGATAGGCACGCTCGGCGGTTACAGTACACTCTGGCTCGCCCGCGCGGTTCCGGATGATGGAGTCGTCGTCACCCTTGAACTGGAGCCGCGCCACGCGGAAATCGCGAAGGGAAATCTTGAGGCGGCAGGTCTAGCAAAACGGGTGGAACTCCGCACTGGTCTGGCCGCGGATTCCCTTGCTGCGCTGGCCCGTGAAGGCGTCGCACCCTTCGACTTCATCTTCATCGACGCCGACAAGGTCAGATATCCGGAATATCTGCAATGGTCCATGAAGCTCTCGCGGCCCGGGACGCTCATCGTCGCCGATAACGTGGTGCGCGAAGGCAAGGTGATTGACCCTGAAAGTGCTGATCTGAATATCCGGGGCGTTCGTCATTTTACCGAGATGATCTCGGCAGAGCCGCGCCTGAGCGCCACCGCGTTGCAAACGGTTGCCGGCAAGGGCTACGACGGCTTCGTCATCGCAGTCGTTCTTCGCTGAATTGCTATTTGCCGAGACGGAAAGATCGCAAATCGTAATCTTTCTCATCTCTGTGCGAATCTGGACAGTCGACAATTATTCGCGCTGAATCGCTTCCATCGCGTGTATCCTCAGCACGTCCGCACAATCTCGCTAGATTGCACTCTCTATGTCGCCAATCAGCGCGAAAGAGGAAATTCCGCAATGTTCAAGATTCCTGGTTCGTCCCGTTTTCATTTGTTTCTATTTGCCTCTTGTTCTTTCGCGTTCGTTATCCTTGCGCTGTTCATGCTCTCTGGGCACTTGAACACCGTTCGCGCGCAGGCAACCGCCGCGCCCGCACAGGCCTCGCCGGTTTCCCCACACGATATCGCCGACACGTGGCAAGGCACGCTACACGCCGGTCAGGATCTCCGCACAATCGTGAAGATTACCAAGGACGATAAAGGCGGTTACAAAGGCGTCTTTTACACCATCGATCAGAGCAGCCAGGGGTTCAATCTGGACTCCGTAGTTCTTAGTGGGCAGGACGTAAAGATGACCCTCAAGATCTTCAACCTCACCTATGAGGGAAGGCTGAGCGCTGACGGCAAAACTATAGATGGCAACTCAAACCAAGGCGGCGGATCGGTTCCCCTGGTGCTCACGCGCGCCACACCCGAAACCACATGGGAAATCCCCAAGCCGGAGCCGCCGCCCAAACCCATGGCCGCCGATGCGGATCCGAGTTTTGAAGTGGCCACCATCAAGCCCAACAACTCCGGCGCAACCAGCATGCAGGGTCTGGTCATTCGCGGCCGCAAATTTATGACGCGCGCCTCTTCCCTCGGCGATTTGATCTCTTTCGCCTATGAGGTGCAGGCGAAACAAATCGTGAACGCACCCGATTGGCTCGATAAGGACAGGTACGACATAGAGGCTGTGCCGGAGCAGGAAGGCGTTCCAAATCCGGAACAGATCAGGATCATGATTCGCAAGTTGATGACAGATCGCTTCGGCCTCAAATTCCATCACGATAAGCGCGACATGTCCGCCTATGTGCTCACGGTGGGCAAGGATGGGAACAAACTGAAACCAACTCAGATTCACGGCAATCTGCCCGGAATCGGCATTCGACCTGGCACTGGCGGCATCACGTTGAACATGATCAACGCAACCATCGGCGACTTCACTGGCTTCCTTCAGATTCTCGTCCTCGATCGACCAGTGGTAGACAAAACCGGAATCCAGGGTCGATATGACTACCAGTGCACTTTTACTCCCGACGATTCGCAATTTGGCGGACATCCGCCACCGATGCCAAATCAGGGCAACAATAGTTCAACCGATACCGCTGCTGCAGCGGCCCCAAGCCTCTATGACGCACTGCAGCAGGAGCTTGGTTTGAAACTCTCGGCGGAGAAGACCGCCGTCGATGTCATAGCGATCGACCAGGTGCAGAAACCCACCGCGAACTAGTGGTCTTAGGCATTCTTGCGGGGGAATTGCGCTTCGTCACAATTCCGTTGACCCAAAACAAACACCTGTGGTACCTATTACTACATCTGTAGGAGATCGATGCTGTGCCACAGCCAACATTGTCAAAGCTAGAGTTCAAAATCATGGAGACACTCTGGGCAAGAAACGAGTGCTCCATCCGCGACATACAAGAGTCCTTTCCGGCAAAGAAAAGACCCGCTTACACGACCATCCAGACGACTGTCTATCGGATGGAGGTCAAAGGCGTGGTGCATCGCCTGAAAAAAGTCGGAAACTTCCACGTCTTCACGCCTGCAGTATCGCGGGAATCAGCACAGCGCCGCCTCATGGACGATTTACTGAGCCTCTTTGGCGGACGTGCTCAGCCAGTAATGACGCACCTGATTGAATCAGGCAAGCTGTCTCTGGAAGATGTGAAAGATGCAGAGCGGCTGTTACGCAATCTCGGCAAGGAGAGGGAATCATGACCCCTGAACTCTTTACGCCCGCATGGAGTCCGACCTTGACCGATGCGCTGATCAACCACCTCTGGCAATCGACAGCAGTGGCGTTCGTCGCCTGGCTGCTGACGCTTTCACTACGACCAAACCGGGCCCGCGTGCGTTACGCAATCTGGATGATCGCTTCGATCAAGTTCCTGTTTCCATTTGCGCTCCTCACCAGCCTGGGCGCGCACTGGGCCACGCACAACTCCGCCCCTCAAATTAGCCCGTCGCTCTATGTCATGGTCGAAGAGATTAGCCAGCCATTCCGCCAGGGCCGAATTTCCAACCCCTCCGCCGCAATGCTCACTTCGCCCAGCCACCCACCTCACATGGCGTCCACAATTCTCGCCGCTTTGTGGATCTGTGGATTCCTAGCGATGCTTGTCACTTGGCTTGTGCGATGGCGCCGCGCCGCTGCAATGGCGCGAAACGCCAGGGCCGTTGCCGATGGCCGGGAATTCCAAGCTCTTCGTCTGGCAGAAAAAACCGCAAAACTCAAGAAGCCACTTCCGCTGGTCCTTTCACCAAGCGAATTTGAGCCCGGGATCTTCGGAGTCGTGCGTCCAGTTCTGCTTTGGCCCATCGGTCTCTCAGACCGGCTCAACGATGCCCAGGTCGAAGCAATTATGTTTCATGAGGTTGAACACGTCCGCCGCCGCGATAATCTCAGCGCCGCTATTCACGCCTTTGTCGAAGCACTCTTCTGGTTTCACCCCTTGGTGCGATGGATGAGCGCAAAGTTGAATGAGGAACGCGAGCGCGCATGCGACGAGAGTGTACTCAATCGCAACACGCAGCCGGAAACCTACGCAGACAGCATCCTCAAGGTTTGCGCATTTTGCCTGGAACCACCTACTCCCTGGATCTCTGGCGTCTCAGGCGCCGATCTGAAAAGGCGCATCCTCCGCATCATGGCCCAACGATCCGGAAGCGCTCTAAACCTTTGGAGAAAACTCGTCCTGGCGTCTGCAGCCATACTCGCGCTGGCAACGCCCATTGGAATCGGAGTGGTGCACGGACAGGTCGCTACCACAACAAACAACACCCCGCCAACTTCGGCCGCAACCGCGGATCTTCTGAAGTACGACGTGGCCAGCATCAAGCCATACAAAGCAGATGACGGTCGGGTCAGGATCATGCTCTCACCTGACGGCGTGTCTCTTCAGGGTGTGCCGATGCGATTACTGCTGCCGCAGGCATTGGGCGTTGAAGAAGACCGCATTCTGGGTGAACCTGCCTGGGTCAAATCGAACCGCTATGACATCGAAGCCAAGGTCGGCCCGGAAGATGCTCCGAAGCTAAAAGATCTGAAAGTCGACCAGCGCAACGCGATGATGTTGCAACTCCTCGTGGATCGGTTCAACCTGAAGTATCACTACGAGAAGCGGGAGCTGCCAATGTATGCCTTGGTAGTAGCCAAAGATGGATTGAAAATGAAGCAAACCAAGCCCGATCCGGATGCTTCTGAAGAAGATGCGCCAAAGCCCGGAGATCAGCCTGGAGGCGGAGGCGGTTCGCAACGGACGGGGAAACGCATGCTCACCATGATGCCAGGCCACCTGGAATCTACGGGTACATCACTCGACATGCTGACGCATGTGCTCTCACGCCAACTGGGCCGCACGGTAGTCGACAAGACAGGACTGACCGGCGAATACGATTTCACGTTGGATTACACGCCGGATAACATGCCGATGCCTCCCCATGGTGCGGCGGAAGGTGGCTCGAAGCCAGAGCAACCCGATCAGGGAGGGCCATCACTGTTTACCGCAGTCGAAGAGCAGCTTGGGTTAAAACTTGAGGCAACAAAAGGCATGGTCGACGTGATCGTGATTGATCACATTGATCTGCCGACAGAAAATTGACCGGGAATATTGGCTGACCTCCGAACGTCTAATTCATTAGGATCTGCCAAACTTTTAGAAACCTTCTGGCGAAGTGATTTCAATCCAGAGTGAGCGCATGACTGTGTGGCGCTGGTTCGCGGGGTGTTTGATCGCCGTGCTGCTTTGCCTCTGCACGGCACTGTCTGCGCGCGCCTCCCAGTACTATGGTCAGATCACATTCGGCGGTCTCCCTGTTCCCGGCGCGACCATTACCGCAACAGAGGGCTCGAAGACCTTCAGCGTTACCTCCGATGAAGGCGGTGCTTTCCACTTCGACGATCTTCCAGATGGACAGTGGAAGATCGAAATCACAATGTTGTGTTTCCAGACGCGCGATGCCGATGTCACCATCGCGCCGAAGATGGCCGCCGCAAAGTATGAACTCAAGCTCCTCCCCACGGACCAACTGAAAGCGCTTGCTACTGCACCACCGCCTCACCTCACAGCACCAAAGCCCGGTTTGCAGGTCGCAACTGAAAAGAGGCCCGAGACCGGAACAGCGCAGGCGCCGCCGGAAATGCCGAAACCGCCTGACGATACGAATCAGCAAAGCTCGGATGGTTTCCTCGTCAATGGCAGCGTCAACAATGCGGCTACCTCTCAGTTCTCGTTGAACCAGGCCTTCGGCAATCGCCGCTCCAACACCAAGAGTCTTTACAACGGCGGCTTCGGCCTCATTCTCGACAACTCGGCGCTTAACGCGCAGCCATATTCACTCACTGGATTTGCGGCTCCAAAGCCCACTTACGATCGCATCACTCTTGGCCTGACGCTAGGCGGGCCATTGAAGATACCGCACTTGCTTCCGCACGGTCCAAACTTCTTTGTCGGCTATCAGTGGACGCGCAATGACACTGCACAAACCAATCCGGGCTTGGTTCCAACGTTGGACCAGAGGGCAGGAATCATTGACGGAATAGCTTTCCCGGTAAGTTCACAGGCGGCGTCCCTGCTACAGCTTTATCCCTTGCCAAACATCACCGGCAACCCGTCCTACAACTTCCAGATTCCTGTGCTGAACAGCAAGCACCAGGACAGCTTGCAATCGCACCTCGACAAAACGCTAGGACGCCGAGATCAACTCTACGGTAATTTCAACTTCCAGAGCATCCGCGCGGACGCCGTCAATCTCTTCAGCTTCGTCGACACCACGGATACACTCGGGTTCAATGCCAACATAAACTGGTCGCACCGTTTGAATCAGCACCTTTTCCTCTACGCCGCGTACCACTTCAGCCGTCTGCGCACGCAGGTGGCTCCCGAATTTCAGAACAAGACCAACATATCCGGAGAAGCCGGAATCGAAGGCAATGATCAAACCCCTGCAAACTGGGGCCCCCCAGCGCTGAACTTTTCCAGCGGAATCGCGGCCCTCAGCGACGCACAAAGCGCGTTCAATCGCGATCGTACCGACGGTTTCTCAGCTTCCATCGGCCTCTATCACGGCCACCACAACATCACGGCTGGCGGCGATCTCCGCAAGCAGCAGTACAACGACGATTTCCAGCAGGACCCGCGCGGCAGCTTCACATTTACCGGCGCTGCAACCGGATCGGACTTCGCCGATTTCCTCGTTGGCGTTCCCGATACAACCTCAATCGCCTTTGGCAACGCTGACAAATACTTCCGGCAGACCGTCTACGACCTGTATGCCACCGATGATTGGCGTGTGTTGCCGATTCTCACCATCAATGCCGGCGCCCGCTGGGAATATGGCGCACCGATGACGGAAACGCAAGACCGGCTCGTGAATCTCGACGTAACTCCCGGTTTCACGCAGGCCGCTCCCGTGCTTGCCTCAGATCCAGTGGGGCCGGTGACGGGCCAGACCTACCCGAACTCCCTAGTTCGCCCGGATTACCTTGGATTCGAGCCGCGAGTCGGACTTTCGTGGCGTCCCATTCCCGCCTCAACAATCGTCATTCGCGCAGGCTACGGCATCTATCACGACACGTCGGTATACCTCACTCCCATGCTTCAACTCGCACAGCAGGCACCGCTCTCGAAAAGTGGAAGGCAGCAGAACAGCGTAGACTGCCCCCTGACTCTTGCCGACGGCTTCACGCAGTGCGGCATCACTACGCCCCAGGTCTTCGGCATCAATCCCAACTTCCGCGTCGGTTACGCACAGACCTGGCAGGTCTCTGTTCAACGCGACTTGCCATGGGCTCTACAGATGACCGCAACCTATCTCGGCGTAAAGGGAACCCACGGTGTACAGCAATTCCTGCCCAATAGCTATCCGCTCGGCGCGGCCAATCCCTGTCGAGATTGCCCTGCCGGATTCATCTACGAAACCTCCGGCGGAAATTCAACACGACAATCTGGACAACTACAGCTAAGGCGGAGACTTCGCGGAGGCTTCGCCGCATCGCTGCTCTATACCTACTCGAAATCCATTGACGACGACGCCATGCTCGGCGGCCAGGGACATCAATCCAACGCGTCCCAAACCGACTTTTCATCGGGTTCCCCTTCGTCCGGAAGTGCGCAAATCGCGCAGGACTGGCTCGATCTGACGGCGGAACGCTCGCTTTCTTCCTTCGACCAGCGTCATCTGCTCAATCTCCAGGCCCAGTACACCACTGGCCAGGGACTCGAAGGCGGAACCTTGCTCGGAGGCTGGCGAGGTCGACTGCTGAAAGAGTGGACGCTACTGACGCAACTGAATGTTGGTACAGGTCTACCCGAGACACCGATCATCCCCGTCGCAGTTCCCGGCACTGGGTGGACCGGACCACTGCGGCCCAGTCTCACGGGCGCGCCAATCTACGGCGGCCAAAACGGCGCGCACGTAAATGCGGCTGCATTCGCTTTACCTGCCGCGGGCTCGTGGGGCACAGCAGGCAGAAACTCCATCACGGGGCCAAACCAATTCAGCCTCGACGGAGGCATGCAGCGTACTTTCCGACCCAGCAAGCGCTTCTACCTCGACGCGCGCATCGACGCTACGAACCTGTTGAATCATCCTGTTTTCAGCAGCTGGATCACAACATTGGAGAGCGCGCAATTTGGCCTGCCGCAATCCGCTGATGCGATGCGCAGCCTGCAGGCCACCATGCGGGTGAGGTTCTGACCATGCGCAAACTCACCGCCGTGTTTCTCGCATTCATCTTCGCCGCCTCCTCCCCCGCGCAGCAAGTCGGCCAGAATCGCCCTGCCAACGCGCAGGAAACCTACACCATGTCGGTGAAAGTGCAACTCGTAGTCGAGGCTGTCGTCGTCAAAGACAAGCAGGGCAATCCCATTCGTGGCCTGACTGCAAAAGACTTCGCCGTAACCGAAGACAACGTACCGCAGACCATCAAGTTTTGTGAGCACCAGGACCTCGCTGAAACTGCGAAGCCTCTTCCCGCTTCGAAGCGTAGCGAAGAAGATCTGAAGATCTACAAACGGCTGGCGCGCGAAACAATTGCACCGGAAACCACCGACAACGAGCGCTACAAAAATCGTCGCTTGCTGGCGCTCTATTTCGACATGTCGGCCATGCGGCCAGCAGACCAGATGCGAGCACTACAAGCAGCCGAGCAATTCATCCGCACGCAGATGACCTCAGTCGATCTCGTCTCTATCATGCGTTACAACACTGGTTCAGTCGACATCCTGCAGGACTTCACTCAGGATCGCGATCGCCTGCTCAGCATTCTCGAAACCTTGATCGTCGGCGAAGGCCAGGAATCAGCCGAGGAAGTAGACGACGCGAGCGCCGCCGACACCGGCGCCGCCTTCGGCCAGGACGACAGTGAGTTCAACATCTTCAATACTGACCGGCAGCTTTCCGCATTGCAAACTGCGGCGCATATGCTTGGCCAGCTCAACGAGAAGAAGTCGCTGATCTATTTCGCCGGAGGCATGCGGCTCAATGGCGTCGACAACCAGGCGCAGATGCATGCCACCGTCGACGCGGCGATCAAGGCCGGAGTATCAATCTGGGCCATCGATACGCGCGGCCTTGTTGCACAGGCCCCGCTCGGTGATGCAACGCAAGGTTCGCAGGGCAATTCTGGAATTTACACCGGCACAGCAGCCAACGCCGTCACCGCGAATTTCCAATACTCGCAGGACACGCTCTACTCCCTGGCCGCCGACACCGGCGGCAAGGCATTGCTCGATACCAACGATCTCGATCGCGGCATCCTTCAGGCGCAAGACGCGATCTCTGACTATTACATCATCGGTTACTACACCACGACTCCCGCGCGCAACGGCCGCTTCCGGCGCGTAAAGATCGCCCTCAACCAAAACCTTGAAGCCAAGCTCGATTATCGCCAGGGCTACTACGCCGACAAGGAATTCAGCAAATTCACAGCCGTCGACAAGGAGCGTCAACTTGAAGACGCGCTGATGCTCGAGGATCCCGTGACCGACCTCTCCATCGCCATGGAGATCGATCACTTCCAACTCAATCGCGCCGAATACTTCGTGCCCATCGTCGTCAAAATCCCTGGCCGGGAGCTGGCATTGGCCAAACGCGGCGGCGCCGAGCACACGCTGATCGACTTCGTCGGCGAAATCAAAGACATGGTTGGGGGCACCACGGTGTCGAATGTGCGCGATTTTGTGAACATCAAGCTCTCCGATGCCACAGCCGCCGAACTCGCCCACCGGCCCATCGAATACGACACCGGCTTCACGCTGCTCCCGGGCAAATACATGATCAAGTTCCTGGCGCGGGATGACGAGACCGGTCGTATCGGAACATACCAGACCACGTTCGTAATTCCGAACCTCAACAAGGAAGACAAACGCGTGCCCATCAGCTCTGTTGTCCTGAGCAGCCAACGCGTCGAATTGAAAAATGCAATATACGATGCGGCCAAGGCCAAAGACCGAGCCAAAGACGATGCCGTCAACCCCTTAGTCCAGGACGGCAAAAAACTCGTCCCCAGCGTAACCCGCGTCTTCAGCCAGAATCGCGACATTTACGTTTACCTGCAGGCTTACAAGCCCCCTTCCGCACCACTCTCGACCAACACGCCAACAGTCCCACCGGCACCTGCGCAACCTTTGATGGCTTTCGTGACGCTGTACACAAACGGATCCGAAGCCCTCAAAACGCAACCCATCGCCGTCGCTCCGAATGCTGCAACACGTCTGGGCATAACGCCGCTCAACTTCGACGTAAGCGCCGCCAATCTCAAGCCAGGACAGTACGAGTGCCAAGTAACGGTACTTGACCCGTCGACCGGAAAAGCTGCTTTCTGGGGCGCACCAATCGTAATTACGCAATAGCTTCCACACCCGTCGATGGTCCTGTGACATAAGTCGCTGCATTTTCTCGGTTGAAGCCCTTAATTTGGACTTACGAGAAAAACGTCCATGGCCACTCAACCCGCTCAGCCGCAGCCATTTCCAGTTCGCAAAAAATCCCTGATCCGCCGCCTTGCGCCTGACCACTCCCAGCGCACGCGCCACGTCGTGCAGGCCCTGTTCCTGCTTGTGAATGCCTGGCTTGGCCTCCAGTTCTATCTCTGGACACGTTACTTTGAACGTGGCGGCACCGGCCGGAGTGTTGCGCGTCCGGCAGGCGTTGAAGGCTGGCTCCCCATCGCCGGCCTCATGAACACGAAATACTTTGTGCTCACCGGCCATGTGCCGCAGGTCCATCCCGCCGCGATGTTCCTCTTTATTGGCTTTATGCTGATGAGCCTCCTCTTGAAGAAGGCCTTCTGCTCCTGGCTGTGCCCCGTGGGCGCATTCTCAGAATTCCTCTGGAACCTCGGGAGCCGCGTCTTCGGCCGCAACCTGCGCCTGCCGCGCAGGTTCGATATCTCGCTGCGTAGCCTGAAATACATTCTGCTCGGACTCTTCGTGGCAGTGATCGGCGCTATGTCTGCCCAAGCGCTGGAAGACTTCATGGCGACACCTTACGGCCTTGTCGCCGACGTGAAGATGCTGAATTTCTTCCGTGACATTGGACTCACAGCGACCGTTGTCATCGGTTTGTTGGTGCTTCTCTCGATGCTGGTGCAGAATTTCTGGTGCCGCTATCTGTGTCCTTACGGTGCGCTCATGGGATTGGCATCTCTTCTGAGCCCGGTCAAAATCCGTCGCGACCAGGAAGCCTGCATCGACTGCGGCAAATGTGCAAAAGCATGCCCTGCCGGCCTCGCCGTCGACAAGCTAGTTCAGATTCGCACCGTCGAATGCACGGCTTGCATGGAGTGCGTAGCAGCTTGCTCAGCGCAGGATGCACTGCAATTCGCGCTCCCGCCGCGCCGCGCCGGTGTATCCGCGGAACGCTGGCGCCGTCGCGTGCTCAGACCGTTAGCCATGTGCGGAGTCCTTGCGTACATCTTCTTTGCCCTGGTTCTCTTCGCTCGGGCTACAAATCACTGGCAGACCATCCTCCCACGGTCTGTATACATGCAGCTGGTTCCGCGCGCCAACCAACTGACGCACCCCGGCATGTAAGTGCCCCCCTCCTGCCCTGACGAGAAAGCGTCAGCCTCGTCAGAGGGACTAGAATGCTGTGCAATGAATTCGCGCATCGAAAAGATACGCCAGCTTCTAAGTGAATTGGAAGCGGAGACCGCAACCACGCCGAAAGGCGACGCAGGATTCTCCGCGCTCGAACTTCCTGACATCATCGGCGAGATCGTCGATGACCTGCAGCCCATCCTCACCGCATACGACGCGGCATTCTACTGGTTTCTTTTCCGTCATTCAATTGCGAAGGACGGCAACCCGCAGATTCGCGTAAGCCGCAGCAGCCTGCGCCGCGCAGTCGTCAAATCGTCCTATACCAATGCCGCCGAAAACAACATCTCCATCGGCAAAGTACAGGACACGCTGCATGCACTCGAACAGATAGGCGCAATCCAGAAACTGGGCGAACCGAATCGCCATGGCACCCTTTATCGCGTCCTCATCCCCGATGAAATCGAAGCCTGCCGCGAGTTCCGCGCTGAACGCATGGCTGAAGAGACGGCGCTCTTCCCGCTCTCGCACAAAGACCAATACCAATTACGCACGCAAGTCTTCGAACGCGATGCCTACAAATGCCGCCGCTGCGAAAAGCAGCTCACGCGATTCACCGCAACCACCGATTACGTGAAAACACCCACAGAGGGGGGCGCTGACACCGCCGAGAACCTGGTGACCACCTGCACAGACTGCAATACGCGCGGCGAGAAACGTACATCCTGATTCTGAACTGAATAGAAGAGTTGTAGTCCCGGCGCCGCGATTTAGCGTGGCGGATGCTCGGGCATCAGCTTCCGCAGCGCCGCCGCGTAATGTTCCGGCAGAGCTTTGCGCTTCAACTGGTCGTCGCAAACCACATGCACGGTCTCGCCTTCAGCCAGCAGCACTGGTTCTTTCCCATCTGTCCCTTTGCGCAGAATGCGATAGCCAAACTTCAGTACCGATCCACGCAGCATCGCTGGATGCGTCTCAATCAGAATCTCGTCATCGTAGCGCGCCGGCGAACGGTACCGGCAGGTAGCTTCCACCACGGGGAGAATGCACTCGTGCTCTTTTTCCAACTGGCTATAAGCAAGACCCAGCGAGCGCAGCAGTTCCACACGTCCCAATTCGAACCAGACCAGATAGTTGGCATAGTAGACAATGCCCATCTGGTCCGTCTCTGCATACCGGACCCGCACCTGGTGAGTCGTCACTGGCATCGCACGCGATCTTTCCTTGCTGTTCTGGCCACTGATCATTGACAACTGAGCGCTGTTACGGTTTCAGGTGCGAGAAAATCTGCAGCTTGCTGAAGTCGTTGAACATCACGAAGGCGAAGAACGCAACCAGAACGACAAACGCCGCCTGGTAGATGCGCTCCTTCACAATCATGCTGATATCGCGCCGCATGATGCTCTCAATCAGCAGCAGCAGGATCAGCCCTCCATCCAGAATCGGGAACGGCAACAGATTGAGAATGCCGAGATTCAAACTGATGCTCGCTGCCAGGCCGAATTTCGCCGACCAGTCGGGTTCCTTCACAGCCTGACCGGCGGCCACAGCTATCCCCACCGGACCAGAAAGTTGCTTCACCGAAACCTGGTGCGTCAGCACTTTCTTGAGTACGTTGACAATGAGCAGCGAGCTCTGAGCACAAAAGTCGCGTGACTCTGCGACGGCGCTCGAAAACTGCATAGGCTCAGAACGTACCGGCAGATCTTCGGGCCCGGTTGGGAGGAAGCCAAGCCGCCAGCCTCCCTCCTGCACGTAGGGCTGGATCACTATCGGCGGCAGCACCGCGCCTTTGCGCTCGATGCTCAGTGTTACCGGTTTGCCCTTTCCCGATTGCATGTAATCTACCAGCGGCAGCACCGTATGGAAGTTATGGCCGTCAACCGAGATGATCTTGTCTCCCGACTGCAATCCTGCATGCTGCGCCGGCGAGTCCGCACTGACCTGGTCAATCTGAATGGGACTCTGCGTGTATTGCACAAAGATGCCGGCCTTGCTCAGATCGTCGCGCAGCGCGTCACCGGTACCCGGCAAATGGATCGAAGTCTGAATCGTGGCGCCATTGCGATCAAGGGTGACGGGAATGAACTTATTCGAGTTGTCCCCCACCAGATCGCGAAATTTCTCGTAGTCAGGATGCGCGACGCCGTCAAATGCGGCGATGACATCTCCGGGCTTAAGTCCAGCCTGTTCCGCGGCCGATCCAGGCGTCACCCACTCGATCTTCGTAGTCGGAATGTCGGGAACTTCGTTGATGAAGGTGAAGTAGATCAGCATCAGAACAAATGCCAGCACAAAGTTGGAGAATGGACCGGCAACCCCGATGAGCATGCGCTGCCAGCGGGGATGGGCCATGAACGACCCGGGATCCTCCGCCAGCACATCTCCGTGAGCCGCAGATGCTTCCTTGCCCTGCAGGTTTTCCGCTGCCTGAATCGCCACGGGAGTTCCTGGGACCATGGCCACTTCGCCGGGATTCTCGCCGGTCATCTTCACAAATCCGCCGAGAGGCAGCAAGCAGATCTTGTAGTCGGTGTCGCCATATTTGATGCCAAACAGGCGCGGACCAAACCCGACAGAAAACGCTTCTACGCGCACTCCGCATAGCTTGGCAACCAGAAAGTGGCCAAATTCATGAACCACCACCATGACGCCGACAAGGACGATAAAGGCTACCGCGGAAACGAAAAAATCATGCATAAACGAGAAAATTCAGACCTCACAAATGGCGCGGCGCAACACAGGCAAAGCTTTCGGACTCAGCTAACCAGCGCGCGAGCATTTAGACGCGCTTCCCGGTCCGATGCAAGCACCTCTGCGATGGTTGCGGGGTGCGACTCAGGCGTGGACGCAAGCACTTTTTCAATTGTACCCGGTATGCCATTAAATGGGATTCTGTGTTCCAGGAAGGCCTCTACGGCCACCTCGTCCGCCGCATTCAGCGCGATGCAATGGGCACCCCCCATCGCAGCTGCTTCATAGGCCAGCCGAAGACATGGGAAGCGCTCAAAATCCGGCTCCTCGAATTCGAGATGCCGAAGTGCGGCCAGATCGAAGGTCAGCGATGAGGCCGGTCTCTCCGGATATGCCAGCGCATACAGTATCGGCAACCTCATATCCGTCACGGAGATCTGCGCCAGGATCGATCCATCCACGTACTCCACCAGCGAGTGCACCGTCGACTGTGGATGCACCGTTACTCGCACCTTATCCGGCGGCACATCGAAGAGCCGACAGGCCTCAATGATCTCGAGCCCTTTATTCAGCATGGTTGCCGAATCAATCGTGATCCGGCGCCCCATCACCCACGTTGGGTGCTTCAGCGCCTGTTCGGGCGTGATAGCGGCGAAATCAGCCAGCGGCGTCTTCCGGAACGGGCCGCCCGAAGCCGTCAGCCAGATCGTCTTCACTTCGGCATGGGCACCCACCCGCATGCACTGGTGAACCGCGTTGTGTTCGCTGTCGATCGGCAGAATTGGCACATTGCGCTCGCGTGCCGCGGCGGTCAGAATCTCTCCTGCCGCAACCATGCACTCCTTGTTGGCCAAGCCTACAGGCTTTCCGGCCAGAATCGCGGCGTGCGTTGCCTCGAGACCTGCTACGCCGACGATCGCCGACACCACAAAGTCCGCTTCGCGATGCGTAGCGCAAGCGACACTCCCGGCCGTTCCGCTGACAATCTCGATCCCGCTGACTCCGGACTGCTTGAGCCGTGCGCTCAACTGGCCGGCAAGTTCTTCTGTCGCCAGCGAAACCGTCTTAGGCCGCCACCGCACCGCTTGCGCAAATGCTTCGTCAACGTTGCGCCCAGCCGCCAGCGTCGCCACCTGGTAGCGCTCGGGGAACTGCTCAACAATGGAAAGGGTGCTTTGTCCGATCGAGCCGGTAGAACCGAGAATGGCGAGTCGTTTCAACGTTCTGTTAAGTCCAATCCCAACAGTAACAAGGGAGCATTTTTAGTGCCCGTCTAGAAGCGGAGGCGGATAACCTGAGCGTACCACAGCACCGGAGCAGCCAGCAGTAGCGCGTCAATGCGGTCAAGGACGCCGCCGTGGCCCGGAAGCAACGTGCCGGAGTCCTTAACCCCCGCCGACCGCTTCAGCGCAGACTCCGCCAGATCGCCAACCTGCGCAGCCACATTCACCACCACCGCGAGCAAAAGCCAATACCACCATGCCTCGCCGGCAAACGACAGCTTTACGGAATTCCATTGCGCCAGGTAAGAGCTCAGTCCTAGAAGGACGCTCGCCACCGCGACCGCTCCAACAATCGAGCCAACGGCGCCGGCCCAGGTCTTGTTGGGGCTCAGATTCGGCGCCATCTTCCGTTTTCCCAGCATCCGTCCCGCGTACATGGCCACCGTATCGCCCGCCCACACGGTGAGGAACAGAAATGCTAACAATGACGGTCCGTTGGTGGCTTCGCGCAACATTGGGAGGGGAATCAGTGTAAGTCCAAGATAAAAAAGAGCAAAAACAGAGGAAGTAGCGTCTGTTAGCGCTCGTTCTACGGGCGATTTGAAGGTACAAAAGACCAGCAGAACGATGGAAAGAAGCGCAAAAACGGTGACGGTTTCGTCTGGCCACTGGTAATTGCCGGCAAAAAGCAGACCAATTGATCCAAGGGTCAGCACCTTTGGAGGCTTGGCTCCGCGATGCTCCGTCAGGGCCAGGAACTCCCACGCAGCAAGCATGGCGACGGCGGCAACCACCAGCGTAATCAGCCACATGGGGCCGAGAAACACCAGCGCAAGCACCAACGGTGCCAGAATGAGTGCAGTCAGAACTCGTTTCATTCCAGCGTTGAGCATACACCGCCAGGGTTGGGCAGCGAGACTCGCCTCTTACCGCACGGGCCACTCCCACTTCGGAGTGTTAAAGAGGGTCGCGCCCTCCAACAGCGTCTCGCCAAACGCCTTCTCCAAATGCAACCGGCTGCACATCCGGTTCTCTTCGAGGGCCTTAATGAGAAGCTGCGAGTGAGACACCACCACCAATTGCGTGTTCTCGGATGCGTGCATAATCAGTCGAGCCAACGCGGGAAGAAGGTCAGGATGCAAGCTGGTCTCCGGTTCATTCAGGACCATCAATTCCGGGGGCCGAGGCGTCAACAAGGCTGCCGTCCAAAGCAAGTAACGCAACGTGCCGTCAGACAACTCTGACGCGGAAAGCGCTCGCAGTAGCCCATGTTGCCTAAGCTGCACTTCGAACCGTGCCGCTCGCGAATCCACCTCAACGCGGCTTCCCGGAAACGCATCCTCAATCGTGCGTTCCAGCGCTTCACGATCCCCAAACATGCGAATCGTCGCAAGCGCTGCCGGCAAATCTGTCCCACCGTTGTTCAACACAGGAGTGAAAGTGCCAACCTGCGGAATTCGCACCGGTGAAGCCGCGTCTGTCCTGAAGCCCTCGTAGAACCGCCACCCTCGAATCGACTCGCGTACAACCAGCATCTCCGGAGCCCTCTGCGGATCCGCAATTGTCGCCAGCATGCTGTCGGTTGAACTCAGTTCCTTCGTCAAAATCACCGGTTCTTCGTGCTTGCCCTTTTTGCCGGGCGCGACCTGCACCAGCCGATTGTTGCGATCGACAAGAACCGAAGCTCTTCGATAGATGCCGCCATGCCAAATGCATTCGCGCTTGATTGCCGGATCGAGCGGAAAAGCTGTCTGTCCCGGAGGAGGATAGCCAAGATCGATGCAGTAGCTGAAGGGATCGCCCGCAAATCCAAGTCTCAGGCTGACAGGCTTCTGCCGCGGAGTGCCTTCGACTGCGTGTTGTCCCAGCCGAACGCTCCGCGCAATCTTCTCCGGTCCGGCCCACAGAGTCGACGGCAATCCCCCTTCGCGCGCCAGCGATGCGACCACCGTATTTAACGCCGCATCACCCAGCAATCGAAGCGCCCGGTACAAGCTCGATTTGCCAGTGCCGTTGGCTCCCGTCACCAGGTTCAGCTGCCCCAGCGGCAATACAAGATTGCGCAGAGAACGATATCCCGACACCGCAAGCGTGTGAATCATTCCATCGAAGGATACGTTTTTTCAGGAGGTTTTCGAGCGTAAATCTGGAGACTAGCTTGCGACGATCTTGATCTGATCGGAATCTTCCTCGACCTCACCGACGCTATCGCTCAGCCCTCCATAGCGGCGTTCGCGACGCTGGAAAGCCGCAATAGCCTCCAGCAAGTGAATGCCACGAAAATCGGGCCACAACCGCTCGGTGACAAATATCTCTGTGTAGGCAATCTGCCACAGCAGGAAGTTCGAAATGCGCATCTCACCCGAGGTCCGGATCAGCAAATCAGGATCGGGCATGTGAGCCGTGTAGAGGTGCCGGTGTACATCCTCCTCGCAGATGCGATCGGGAGTGAGGTTCTTCTGCTGCATCTCCCTGGCCAGCGCGCGACATGCATCCACCAACTCAGAACGCGATCCGTAGTTCAGCGCCAGAGTGAGAGTGGTTCCGGTGTTGCGAGCGGTTTCTTCTTCCGCCCATCGCATCTTATCCTGAACCTCACGGGGAAGCTCGAGGATGCGGCCAATATAACGGATGCGCACGTTGTTGTCGTTCATGCGCTGCACGTTGCCTTCAAGATAGCTCTTTAGCAGGCGCATCAGGAAGTTGACCTCGGCTCGCGGCCGACGCAGATTGTTCTCAAGGGAGAAGGCATATAGCGTCAGCCAGGGAAGCCCGATGCGCGACGCCGTCTCTGTAACCAGCTGTACACTCTTAGCGCCCTGCTGATGCCCCAAAAAACGTTTCAGCGATCGGTGGCCTGCCCAGCGGCCGTTGCCATCCATAATGATGGCGACGTGCTCGGGCAGCCGCTCAGGCTTGAGCGTGTTATAGATCGCGCGCTCCTCTGAGGTCAGCTCATCGATCCGCAGCATGCCAGTTGGATGCAAGGAAATTGCCTCGACGAAATCTTTTGCTCTTCTCAGTCGATGCCCGTTCCGCATTCGCAACATTCGGCCGGAGCCAGCTCACAAGCCCAACTAGCCTAAAGGACACCGCATCAACGTCGACCAACGAAAAATCCCCGGCGGCCGGGAAAATCTGGCGACACATTCGAGCCTAGCATAAACAGGTGCGCCATAATCCATAGCAATTGGCGCAGATGAACTGATTGTCACGTTCGGGAGTAGGAGACCGGGCGAACCTGCACTTTCGCGCAGTTCGCCCGCTCACAAGAGACGAAGTGAGGATCGCTAAGGGAACGTTTCCAGCGGCTTAAGCCGTCCGGCGCCGTCCCGCAGCCATATCTCGTACCGAGCCGTACAGCAGTGTGCGATGCAACGAATCGAGATGTGGCAACATCGCTGCAATCTCGGCCAGGAATGGATCGGACAGAATCGCCACAACCTCCTCCTCGCGACGGCTGCGCGAATCGCGCACCAACTGGCGCATATCCACTTCCAGCGCACAGGCCAGGCGCTCCAGCGAACCCAACGTCGGAATCGCCTTGCCATTCTCAATCTTCGAGATGTAAGTCCGCGGCACCTGCATACGACCGGCGAGCTGGCGCTGGCTCAGGTGGCGCGCTCTGCGAATCTCGCGCACCTGTGCCGCTACCTGCAATCCGGCCTCAGCAGAGGCGACCGCTGGTGGCATCAATACCAATTGAGGGGTTAAGGGTTCTGGCTCCTCGATATCAAGGGGCCTGCGACATTTTCTGCACATAGAGTTGGTGGTTCTGTATTGCACCAAGCTGCAGAAATCGCACCGCACGACTTCGCGTGTCTCCACGCTGATAAGGGTTGTAGTCATTCGGTATTGCGCGGAGTGCCAGAGCGGGTACCCCGGGGTGTTTTGCACCGCGATAAGTGCTACTTTCCGCCGGTGAACCATAATTGTCAAGTAGAAAATTAGGGTCAACCCGAGAATTCCGGTATGAAGGCCTAAGAAACCCAGAGAAACGCGAACCAAGGTGTGCAACACGTAAAATGCTGGGATGACTTCGACCGAAAACAGCGTGAAGAAATTCGGCCGTGAACAGGCCTGGCAGCTGCTCACCGAGTGGACCCAAAGCGAGAGTCTCCGAAAACATGCCATCGCTGTAGAGATCTGCGTGACTGCCTGCGGACACGCAGAAGCCGACCGTCTGGGCTTCGCGGATAACGAGCGCGCCCTCTTCGTCGAGCTCTACACAACCACCGGCCTGCTTCACGACTTCGACTACGAGCGCCACCCATCCGCGGAGGAGCATCCCTTCGTCGGGGTCCGCGAACTCGAGCGCCAAGGCTGGCCCGTTGAACTTCGCACCGCAATCCTCGGCCATGCGCAATACTCCGGCGTTCCCCGCGTTACGCATTTGGACAAGGCTCTCTTTGCCTGCGACGAACTGGCTGGCTTCCTCACTGCCTGTGCCCTTGTGAAACCCACCAAAGCGATCGCCGACGTAGAAGTCCCGAGTGTGCGCAAAAAAATGAAGGACAAAGCATTCGCCCGCGGCGTCAACCGCGAAGATGTCGTCCAAGGTGCTGCTGAATTAGGCGTAGACCTTGACACTCACATTGCATTTTGTCTGGATGCCATGAAGAAGCGGGCCGGCGAACTCGGCTTGTAAGTCGATCCTCCACCCGATCGGAGTTACTGGTGATTTAGAAGGAATCCATTGCGGTTCATGCCCCGGCCTCCAGGGAATTACAATTCGCCTAACTTCTCATGAAGCTCTTTGCCCTCCGGCCCTGAATGGGGTGTTCATCCATGTGTCCACGCGCCTTCCATGTTGCTTTTCTCCTCACGTTACTTGCCGGACCACTGACGGCCCAGCAGGCTCCGACCTCCGGTGATTCGACGTCACTCACGATCTACGACAGCAATTTTTCGGTAGTCCGCACCGCCATTGAACTCGGCCTACAGCCGGGCGTCAACGACGTAGCGACAACCAAAGTAACAACTCAGCTTGAGCCCGACTCTGTCGTTCTCACAAATCAGGCGGGGCCCGGCACATTCAAAATCCTCGAGCAGAGCTACGTCTCCGGCATCGACACACAGGAGAGGCTGAAGCCGACCGTGAAATGGCAGATAGAGTCAGAGAAGGCACAAAATCTCCACGCCGAATTCGCGTACATCACGGGCGGGCTGAGTTGGCAGGCCGCATACAACGCAATTGTGCCGGACGCCGCAGCAGATGTTACCGGAGACCAGCGAGGAGACATTCTAGGGTGGATCACAATCAGCAACCAGTCCGGCGCGGACTTTCCCGCCGCGCATATCAAGCTGATGGCCGGAGATGGCGCCAAGCCCCTGGATCAGGATTTCAGAATTCCGAGACAGATTATGAACGCGGGCTTCGCGAGCAACACGGAATTACAGGAGATGCAGATAGGTCAGAAGGCCTTTGACAACTTCCATTTTTACGATCTGAACCGCACGATCCATGTCGGCGACGGGGAGGTCAAGCAGATTCAGTTTCTGACAGAGGGGGGCGTGAGCATTTCGCGAGCATACGTTTATGACGGTGCGGCGACCAACCGCCAGCCGATTTATGACGGCCGCGTCAACGATGAACCGGGGTACGGTCTGGACGCGATGCGTACCAAGGTCAATATTGCGCAAGAGATCAGGAACACCTCAGCAAACCACCTTGGCATTCCTCTGCCCTCAGGACGTCTGCGTCTGTACAGCCGCGACTCCCGCGGTCAGATTGATTTCGTCGGCGAAGACCTCATTCCTCACATTCCCACTGGAGGCTCCATCAATATCATCAGCGGCGATGTGTTCGACGTGAAGGGTGCCCGCACCCAGACCGACTTCCATGTCAGCCAGAATGGCCGCACTCTTGATGAAACCATCCAGATCAAGCTCACCAACCAAAGGCCCCAACCAGTTGTTGTTACAGTCGTGGAGCATCTCTACCGCGGAAAGAACTGGGAAGTTACTGAAAAGTCTGCCGATTACACCGCGGTTGACAGTAACACCATTCAATTTCCAGTTAAGGTTCCGGCCAAGGGGGAATCGACTCTGACTTATTCCGTGCGCTACTCCTGGTGATCAACTTGGATCGAAGTGAGGACTTTGCATGGATTCGCTTCTGACGGTTGCATCGGATAGAAGCCGACGACGCACAGCACCACCGTGGAGCTTGCTGGCCTGCTTCATTGCTTGCGTTCTGGCGCCGTTTCTCGCGTGGGCGCAAAACCCACCGGACTTTAATGCCGACCCGCTGTATGGCCCCATTGAACAACTCCAGGCCGATCCGCAATGGCGCGTCTACGCAGCCGTGATCACTCACGACCACAAAACGCTTCAAGCTTTGCTCGATGGCGGCGACTCTCCTAACCGATTCAGTCCGCGCTACCGAAGTCCGCTGGTTATGGCTTGCCAGATCGGCGACCTCGATGCGATCAAGATTCTCCTTAAAGGCGGCGCGAAGATTGACCTCTCCGACTCAATCGCTCCCAATCGCCTTGGAACGGATGAAACCGCCCTTACCAAGGCAATCGAAAGGAATCGCATCGAGATCGTCCGCTACCTGCTTGCGCAAGGGGCGCAGGTCAATCTTCGCGGCCCTCTCAAAGGCGAGACTCCGCTTTTCGTTGCCCTGCGCTCGGGCAACATCGATATCCTCACCCTGCTCCTTCAAGCGCACGCCGATATCAACGTCCGAAACAAGGACGGGTATACGGTGTTGGCGCTCGCTTCCCTGAACAACGACGTTGATATGGTCGACTTTCTTAAAGCAAACGGCGCTAAATACGATTCGCCACACGAGGAGCTTTTCTTTGCCGCGAGCCACGGTGACGTTGCTGAAATTCAGCGAATATTGAGTGCGGGAATGCCGGCTGGGCCTGGAGCAAAGCCTAACGGGACACGCAAACTGATCAACGAGCCTTCCAAGGACGGATACACGGCTCTGATGGCTGCGGCTAGCCAAGGCCAAACCGCCGCAGTCAAGGCTCTTATCGCCGCGGGAGCCGATGTAAACGCACTCAATTCCGCGCACCAGACACCGCTGCTCATCGCCATCGGAAGCAAGCACAAATCCACCATCATGGCGCTTCTTGATGCTGGCGCCGACCCAAACATTCTCAGCGGCGGAGAAAGTACGGCTCTCTTTGAGGCCACGCTGGTGCTCGACGATCCCGATATCGTTCACCGCTTAATCAACGGTGGTAATTCCGTCAATAGCATCGGCATCGAGCGCGACGGCAGTCCAAACGCGAATACTCCCCTGATGTCCGCCGCGGGCTTCGGCCGGATTGAGACCGTGAGAATTCTTCTGGACGCCCATGTCGACGTCAACGCACGAAGATTCGAGGGAAGCACAGCTCTAATGGATGCCGCATGTGCAGGCCAGACAGATGTTGTCGCTTTGCTGCTCCGCGCCGGCGCTGATCCATCGATCAAAGACAAAAAGGGAAAGACTGCTCTCGATTGCGCTAGTGAAACTTCACAAATGAAGATTGTAGAAATGCTCAAAAAGCAACTGGCGCGCCCGACCAGCGCCCCTTCCCCGCCGAATCACTAACGGTCACTTCGAACTCGACTTTGCTGGTTCAGCCGGCGAATCCGAATCAGGGTTTTTGCTTCGCGTTTGGGTCTGGGCCCCAAAGGTTAACATGTGCCGGTTGGCCCGGCATATCTTCCGAGGTCCGTATCGTGCCTGTAATTGTCGTGGAGTTCAGAACCTTCACGTCTGACAGTGTCACTGTTCCATTGGCCACATCTACAGTAATCACGGTGGCGGGGCAAGCTTTCGTGGCATTGGCCACGTTGGTGAAGCCGGTTCCCTTTACCGTAATTTGAACGGTGGTGCCTGGTATCCAGATGTCGGGAGTTAGCGGGGTCTGGGGGTCGAGCGCCGGGGTGGGACAGAAAGCCGGCTTACGGACCTGAGTAGAGGGCAACACGACTGTGCCATCCTGGGCGATATCGAAGAGATTGCAGCATCTCGTGGCGGATTTAACAGTGAAACTTTGCGTAACGTCGGATGCCGCCGCGTAGTGGCCATTTCCTGCCTGCGACACCTGGATTGTACATATTCCGTCGCTGTGCAGATGAGCCGTGTATTTGCTAATGGTGCAGATGGAGGGAGTGATGGAACGAAATGAAACAGGCAGCCCTGAACTTGCAGTAGCCTCAAGCGGCACTATTTTGCGCGCGGACCGAGAAGAAACCGGATTGAAGAGAATGGTCTGCTCTGCTGGGCGTTTATTGCCTTTCGGCAGTTCTGGACTTGATTGACCTATCGAAACACCGCAGAGCACGGCGCATGCAACGATCGTCTTCGAGATCACGCCGAGATACCCATTTCGCGGCTTATTCATCTTCTCGTAATTCGAGTGAAGGTTCCATGATGGCTTATTTGGAAGCAAACTTCTTGGTGAAGGCTTTTCGCGCAATTCACGAGTGCAATTAAAGGGTGCCTTACTTCATCGGGTTCTTCGCCCGCAACTCCGCCACAATCTCCGCCGCCGCCTGCCGCGCCCGGTCGCCCTGATCCGGAGGGAAGCTAATCGCACCCACGCGCGCGTGTCCACCGCCGCCGTAGCGCTCGCACACCTGAGCCAGGTTCACCATCTTCGCCGGATCGGCCGTCGTCCACGGATTCGAGCCCACCGACACCTTCGTCCTGAAGCTTGATTTCGAAAGACCGATCGAGTATGTCGCCTTTGGATGCAGATAATAGGGGATGAACTTGTTGTAACCTTCCACGGGCCGGTCGGTAATGTCGAAGAAGATGGTGCCATCCACCTCTTCACTGCGGCAGCGGATCAGCTCGATGCCTTCCTTGTGCCGCTCCAGCAGCGGAGGCAATAGCGAAGCCACAAACGGCTGCGCAAGCACCTCACTCAGCGGCATCTCCGTCAGCAGCGGAATCAGCTTCGGAATAAACTCCGGGTCTTGCGTGGACTCAATGATCAGTGTCAGTTTCATCGCCGGTGCAGCCATCTCCACAGCAGCCTCGGGGCTCTCATACAGAGCACCGTCCACGATATTTGCCCAGTGAATCAGGTCTGCGACAGGTTCCGTATTGAATCCAAACTTTGTCGACCCGATATATGCCAGAAAGCTGGTGCACGAGGTATAGTCCGGATCAAAAAACTTCCGCGAGCCACACACCGGATCTTTTTTGCATGCAAGAAAGTTCGCATGATCTTCCGGCGTTAGAAAGGCCGAGAGATGGTGATCGAACCACCAGGTAATCCTGGGGGACGGCGAATATTTGAAGTCGACAATCGCGTTTTCATCGCCCGTAAACTCACTCTCGTCGAAGAGCGCCCCGGCCCGATGCACCAGGCCATGGTAGTCATACGCTGCGTCCTGCGCGATGCACTCTCGATGAAAGCGCGTAAACAGCGATGCGGAGCAGGCTCCGTCGAAGCACTTGTCGTGATAGAAGACTTTAACCCGCAAACCGCCACAACTCCTTGAGCCAGAATCCGCTAAAGCCGGAAGATTAAGCATCATGCGAGAGGCTGATTGTGTCAAGGAGGCGGCACGCATACGCAAGTGCCAAGAAACTGACTCGAGCCCAGGACCCGCCCATCCAGATGGGTACTCCGATAGAATTCTTGCCAAACGAGATCGCTAAGTTCGCCGCTGTAATTTCAAGGAGCATTCATGGATCCGGAAACTGAACCAATCCCGCCGGCACTCGAACACCTTCAAACCGGCGATCCTGACCCGATGGGGCTGGGTTTGCCAGCGCAACACCCGGAAAAACCTTACCGCGGCCTGAAATGGGTCTTCATTGGCCCGCAGGGCTTGCGCGCCGGATGGTCGGTTCTCATCGTCGTGTCTCTGCTTTTGCTCTTGGGCAGAATGTTGTCGTACGTGATCGCAAAGCTTCACCTGATCACCCCGGGAGGCGCATTTGGGCCCCGGCAGGCCTTTTTCGGCGAACTCTTCCAGCTCATCGTGCTCACGCTCTGCGTCGCTGTCGTTGCAGCCATCGAGCATCGCAGCATCCTCGATTACAACCTCCGGGGCCCCAACCGTGTAAAACACTTCTTCGGCGGACTCGTCGTCGGGTTCGCCGCCCTGTCGGCACTGGTAGGAGCGATGTCTATAGGAGGATGGCTACACTTTGGCCCGGTCGCCCTCCACGGCTCCCAGATTTTCAAATACGCTGCGATCTGGGGCGTCACATTCCTCATGGTCGGCTGCTTTGAAGAAGGCTCGATGCGCTGCTACCTGCAGTACACGCTCACGCGCGGCATCAACTTCTGGTGGGCTGCTGGTCCGATTGCCCTGATGTGCGGATTTCTGATCTTCCGCATCAAGGGCAACGGTGCATGGGGCGTCTACGTCATCGCTCTCCTCGGATTCATTCCCTGCCTGTTGCTACATGTGAATAAGGCTCCGAGTTCGGGCTTCTGGCAGGCAGCCTGGCTCACGTCAACGCTCTTCGGATTCGGGCACACCGGCAACAATGGCGAAAACTGGATCGGCATCTTCGCCGCGGCATTTATCGGCTTCGTCTTCTGCGTCAGCGTCTGGCTTACCGGATCGGCGTGGTGGGCAATCGGCGCCCACGCCGCATGGGATTGGGCGGAAACCTACTTCTATGGCACTGCCGATAGCGGCATGGTTGCGCCCGGCCACTTGCTCAGCACCACCACCGGCGGCAATCCGTTGTGGAGCGGAGGAGCCGACGGACCCGAAGGCAGTCTGCTCATCATTCCCATCGTGCTGCTTATCCTGGCGTGGCTGCTCGTCATTTATCGCCGGCCCGTACCCGCCACGATCTCCACACCCGGAGCAGCTGAGCAACTGGCAAGCTGAAAGAAGAACCTGCGCGTTATCCTGTTGTTGACCCATGTCGGAATCCCGCGCAGTCAATCCAGCTTCTAGAGCCTTTCCGGCGGCGAGCCCACGTCCTCGCAAACGCCGCTGGCTGGGGTTTTTTTTCTTCACCGTCGCATGGCTGGTGGCGATTCTCGTAGTGCTCACAACGGTTGGCATTCTCTGGCTCCGTTCCGCCGCCAAAGCCGCACTTCCTGTCCTCGATGGCGACATCTATCTCACATCGCAAGGTGCCCATGCGCTCTCAGCTCCCGTTACGATCCGTCGCGATCAGCATGGGGTGCCTCACATCGACGCTGGCACGCAGGAAGACTTGTTTGTCGCGCAAGGCTACGTGACCGCGCAGGACCGCCTCTGGCAGATGGACGTCTACCGCCGAAGTGCCAATGGCGAACTGTCTGAAGTGATGGGCCCATCCCTGCTGCGTCACGACAAGGCGCAACGGATGTTCCAGTTTCGCAACACCGCGCGTCGCATCTACGCGAACCTGACGCCGGAAGAGCACGCCCGCTACGAAGCCTACGCACGCGGCGTAAATCTCTTCATCACGCAGCACCAGGGTTCGCTGCCGCCGGAGTTTCATCTGCTCCACTACAAGCCACAGCCTTGGACGGGCGCCGACTCCATCAGCATCGGGATGATGATGGTCGACATGCTCGATACACACTGGTACTCCAAGCTCTCGCGCGAGCGCATCGCAGCCAAACTCCACAACTCGAAACTTGAGTCCGACCTCTATCCCGTCGGTTCGTGGCGCGACCATCCACCCACGGGCGAACTGCTCGACCTGAGCCAGCCACATCCCGAACCGCCCGCTTCCAGCGATGATGAGGACGATGAGCGCACCCAAACCCGCGCTCTGCCCCCTTCAGCCCTGCAAACACTGCCGGGCGTACCATCCATGACGAAGTCATGGGCGGGAAAGCAAGAGACTTTCGCTTTAAATCGCGTGGATGGGTGGGACGATTCAAGTTTGAACTCCTGCCGCGATTGCACCCCGGGTTCCAATAACTGGGTTATCTCCGGCAAACATACGGCGAGCGGAAAGCCGCTGCTCTCGAACGACATGCATCTCGGCCTTAACGTGCCGAACATCTGGTACATGGCCGACCTGCGCGCGCCCGGCTTCCACGCCGCAGGCGTAACGCTACCCGGCATGCCCTTCGTCATCGCAGGACACAATGAGCATATCGCCTGGGGATTCACCGCGCTCTACGGCGACGTGCAGGATCTTTACATCGAGAAGGTGCAGGGCAACAATTACGAAGGCAACGATACACAGTGGCGGCCACTGAATGTCGATCACGAGACCATCCATGTGCGCGGCCGCAAAGACATCAACTACGACGTGCGCCTTACCGACCATGGACCACTGCTCGATCCCCTCTTCACCAAAGACCCGCGCGCCATCGCCCTCAAGTGGACGCTCTACGACACGACACTGAACTCAATCCCTCTCTACGCACTGAATACCGCATCGAATTGGACCGAGTTCACGGCGGCGCTCTCTCGGTGGTGCTGGCCAACGCAGAATGTCGTCTATTCCGACGATCAGGGGCATATCGGCTACCACGCAGTGGGCAGAGTGCCGATTCGCCGGGTGAGTTTCGGCATTTTCGATACTCCAATCCCACACGATACGATGGATCTGCGCTGGGAGTGGAACAGACTCACCGGGGAACCTGTGTACATCCCCTTCGGCGAATTGCCCAACGCATTCGATCCATCATCCGGTTTTCTCGCCACTGCCAACTCCCGCGTCACATCGGACAAGTCGAAGTATCTACTTACAGACGAGTGGGCCGACCCCTATCGCGCCGAGCGCATCTACAAACTCCTGCAGGGACGCGACCAGCTCAAACCCGCCGACATGCTCGCCGTTCAGACCGATATCTACAGCGAGATGGATCAGGAGCTCGGTCATCGCCTGTCTTATGCCATTGATCACGCCGCCAACGCTGACGACCAGCTCCGCAAAGCCGCCGACCTGATGCGCAGCTGGGACGGTCGCCTAACCGTCGACTCCGCCGCCGCCTCGCTCGTGACGCAGACGCGCTACGCGTTGCGCACGATGCTGCTCGAGCCCAAGCTCGGCAAAGATCTAGCCGCAAGCTATCAGTGGTCTGAATCCAACTTCGCTGAAGAGGAGATCGTGATGCACGCCGGCCCAGACTGGCTTCCGCCCTCCTACAAGGACTGGGACGACTTCCTCGCGGACGCCGTGCGTCGCGCTATGAAGGACGGCAATGCCACCCGCGACGTCGCCAAGTGGAATTACGGCTCGTGGCACGTGGTCGACATCGAGCACCCCCTCTCGAGCTTCCTGCCAGTCATCGGTCGCATCGCGGGCACAGGCTCGTGGCCGCTCAGCGGCGACACTACCACCGTTAAGCAGGTGGGCCGCGCCTTCGGACCCTCGCAACGCTTCACCATGGACTGGAGCAACATCGACGGTTCAACCGAAGATATCGTCCTAGGCGAAAGCGGAAACCCCTATAGTCCCTACTTCCGCGACCAGTGGGACGACTACTATAACGGCCGCACCTTCGCGCTACCGTTCACTCCCGCAGCGGTCGCGGCGAACACCCAGCACACGCTGCGCCTGCTGCCATGAAAGAACAGAGATCAGAGAACAGATCAGGGGCTGCCACAGGAACTGGGTTGCCCCATCTTCGCGAGGGCTTCTTCGCGAGAGGGTGGGAGCGCAAGATTCTCGGCCCTGCCATCATCTGTCTTGCCGCTCTCGTCGCCATATCCCCCGACCTCATCCGCGGCAATTCCTGCGGTCACGATTTCGACTTCCATCTCGCTTCGTGGCTTGACGCGGCGGCAAGCTGGCGTCACGGCATCTTTTATCCGCATTGGGCGCCGAGCCCGAACTATGGCGCCGGCGAGCCGCGATTCGTCTTCTATCCACCGCTCACCTGGATGCTCGGCGCCGCATTCGGCTTGATCTTTCCCTGGAGGGGCGTAGAGCTCGTCATTCTGTGTTCGTTCCTCGCAGCCACCGGCCTCGCCACGCGGATGCTGGCGCGCCAGGCGCTGCCCGACGGACCCGCAACTCTCGCCGGATGTGCCGCACTCTTCTCCGGCTACTCGATGTTCACCGCTTACGAGCGGTCCGCATTTGGAGAACTTGCCGGAGGCTTTTGGATCCCGCTGCTGCTTCTCCTGGTTTTTCGCGATCGCAATCCAGAGGGCTCCGTCTGGCGCCGCGCATTCGACGGATCAGCAACGCTGCTCGCGCTGGTTATCGCCGGAGCGTGGCTTTCAAACGCGCCTCTCGGCGTTATGGCCAGCTATCTTCTCGCCGCAGTCGCCCTCACGGTCGCGATACTCCAGCGCTCATGGGCTCCGATTCTGCGCTCCACGGTTGCAGTCACCCTCGGCCTCGGGCTCTCCGCCCTTTACCTTATTCCCGCCGCCGTCGAGCAACGCTGGGTACAAATCCGCCAGGCCACTGACGACCCCGGCCTCGCGATTGAGAACAGCTTCCTCTTCGGCCACCATGCCGACCCAAATCTCGAACTGCACGACGTCGAACTCTGGCGTGTCTCCACCATCGGCGTCATCATGATCGGCCTCGCGCTGCTGTGCGCCTTCATCGCGTGGCGCCGCGGCCAACTCCGCCAGCGATCCTGGTGGGTCCCCCTGGCTCTTATCCCTGTCGCGGTCTTGCTCCTGCAGTTCCCAGTCTCTCTTCCCATCTGGAATATCCTGCCAAAGTTGCGCTTCCTTCAATTCCCCTGGCGATGGCTCGTCGCACTCGAAGCGCCGCTCGGCATCTTTTTTGCCGCGGCTATCTGGCCAGCAAAACGTTGGTTGCGCGTCGCGGCCATGGTTATTTCTTCCGCAATTTTTCTTTCCATCACCTCGGTTACGACGCTCATTTTTCACCAGTCCTGCGACGCAGAGGATAAGGTCGAGGGCATGCTGAGCGCGTATCGCAGCGGCCAGGGTTTCGAGGGCACCGATGAATACGCTCCACCCGGCGCCGATGACACGCTGATGGCCATCGGCTTGCCAGACGCGTGCCTCACCAACGATCCGGCTGTCGTGCTTGCTAAGTCAGATGATGGCAACATTCCGCAATGGGATCCCGTGAACGGCCATTGCGACGCAACCTACTCATGGCTGCGGCAGAAAGGCCATGTCTCGCCCGAACATCTGCGCCTCGTTGCCGACACCCCGCACGCCGGCTACCTTATCCTTCACTTGCGCGACTATGCAGCCTGGAAGGTTGAGGTTAATGGCAACGCAGTAGCTTTCGGTGCGAGCCCCGGCTATGCTGCTCTTCCCCATCGCGACGACGGCCTGATGTCTGTGCCGGTTCCGCAAGGCCCCGCGCAGATTCACGTGGACTGGATCACAACCGGGGATGTGGTAATGGGACGCTTGCTGAGTCTCATGTCGCTCGGCTACCTCGCAGTTCTATATCTAATCGAGAGAAAGCTGAACGCGGCCCATCGGGTCAAGGCCGAACCTCAGGTATCATAAAGACGAATGCCCGCTGATGTTAAATCGCTGATCCAGGAAGGTGCAGAGCTCACGGATCGCGCGCTCGAAGCGCTGATCCCGACTCTCGATACTGTCCCTTCGTCGATCCACGGCGCTATGCGCCACTCTGTTTTCGCGGGCGGCAAACGCCTGCGCCCCGTTCTCGCCATGCAGGCCGCCGTCACCATCGCGGGCTCCCTGCCACGCGGCATTGAACGCCTTGGTGCGGCCCTTGAGATGCTGCATACCTACTCGCTCATCCACGACGACCTGCCCGCCCTCGATAATGACGACCTGCGACGCGGCAAGCCCACCTGTCACGTGGCATTCGGCGAAGCTATCGCTATCCTCGCCGGCGACGCGCTACAAACGCGGGCCTTTGAGGTCCTTTCCGGTCTCGACATTCCGTCCGCCGCAACCGTGCAGATCATCGGCCTTGTCGCCAATGCCATCGGCACCGTAGACGGCATGATCGGGGGCCAGGTGCTCGACATCGAAAGCGAACATCTCAAACCAACGCCCGAACTCGTCGAAGCTATCCATCGCGCCAAGACAGGGGCCCTCATCCGCGTCAGTGTTGTCACCGGCGGCGTTTATGCTGGAGCCACCGCCGACGATGTTGCCCGCCTTGACACCTTTGGCCGCAAAGCCGGATTGGCTTTCCAGATCGTCGACGACGTTCTGGATATGACCGTCGATTCGGCTCATCTGGGCAAGACCGCGGGTAAAGACCAGGCCACTGAGAAGGCTACGTGGCCCGCCGTTTATGGGATCGAGCAGAGCCAGCGCGACGCCACTACCCTCATCGAAGAAGCTTTCGCCGCGCTCGCCCCATACGGCAGCCGAGCCGATGGCCTCAAGTCCGTAGCCCGCTATCTGGTTGAGCGCAAAAACTAAAGAATTTTCGCTCCTGCAAAGCGCCATCCATGCGAAGCGGGGTGGAAAGCACGGAAGCCGGTTCAGCACGAATAAGCTAGAGGCTAGAAAAAATCAGTTAACGATGCTCACTGAAACCGAAATCTTCGCCGCTCTCCGCGATTGCTTCGACCCCGAGGTGAAGCTGAACCTCGTCGACCTTGGCCTGATCTACTCCATCGAAACGGGTCCCGATCCCGACTCCACACCAGCATGGCCGCGCCAATGGGTCAAAGTCACCATGACTCTCACCACACAATTCTGCCCGGCATCGGGTCTGATCTTCGAGCAGGTACACAACCGTCTCGCTACCATTCCCGACATCAGCAAAATCGATGTGAACCTGGTTTGGGAACCCAAGTGGACGCCGCATCGCATCAGCGAAGCGGGGAGGAAGCAGTTGGGGATCTAGCCTTGGCTACGCTCTAACCGACGGCGAACGTCGTGACAGAGTGCGTCGCAGCGACTCACCTTTTTTGGCGATATCTTCCACAACATCCTGGACCTGTTCGAGCATGTATTGCGCCCGATCGACGTAGCCAGGCATAGCCTTCCACAAGTTCCGAACGGTCTCCTCGTGATCCAGCAGGGCGATCGCCGTGCCCGAAGCCGCCATTACCAGTCCCGCGCGCTTGCGACCGCTCAACAGCAGCAGGCCGCCGGTAATCAACGACCCGCACGCAGCAACTCTTACCCAATCGAACGACTCTGCTTCCCGCATCTCGGTGATCCTCGGGGACCGGTTCTCCCGGTCCGGAAAAATCGCAACGCCCATGAGCTCTCCCTTTCCGTAATCAGATGCAGTGTCAACAATTACAGCAGCCAGAAAAATTCCTCTCGCTGCACATTTCCAAAGGGCACATCCGTCTCTACTTACTCGAGAACATTCTCAGTCCAGGTCGAACTCGCGCAATGGCTTGCCTGCTGGCGCGTCCTTAGCTTTGCGCAGGGCCTCTGCAAATTTCTTATCGAAAAGGTCTTCCTTATTCTTTTCTGCGTCGACCGATTGACGAAAAATCGACTCTTTGCGTTCATCCTGCTCGCGCATGGCCTTGGCTGCGGTCTCGAGATCTTCAAACATCCGCTTGCGCGGTGCCGAAGTGTGACTCACCAATAGGCCGGTGGCCGCGTCGACGACAATCATCGCCCCGCAATCGGGGCATGCAACCTGAAAAGTATCCGCCTTCGTTTTAGCCATAACAGGCCAATTGTAGGCGCTTCGACCGGATCAGGAAAGCCTGCCACCCCGAGCGTGGGAGCCGCTTCTTGCCTCTCCGATTTCGGAACTTCCAGGCTCGCTCAGGCGTACCATTTCTCAGCATGCCGTCCCTGCGATAAACGCTGCACCTGGGCAAACGCGAAATCCATCCGCGGTAAGGAGATTCATGAAAGGCATATTTCTCGCCAGGCTCTCAATTCTTGCTGTAACAGTCTTGACACTCATCCCCTTTTGTTCCGCCCAGTCGAAGCTTGCCGGTGACTGGCCGGGCACCTTCGAAGCAAATGGAGTAACCTTCCACGTCGTCTGGCATGTCACTGCCGCTCCTGACGGAACCCTCACCTCGACACTGGACAACGTCGATCAGAACATATTCGGGATCAAAGCCAAGTCGACCACGGTCAAAGGTTCCGACGTCAGGATTGAAGTTGACGACGTCATCAGTCCCAACGGGCAGAACATTAACCTCAAAGGCTCCTTCGCCGGCACTCTTAACAACGAAGGAAACGAAGTGAACGGCACCTGGACGCAAATCGACCCGCCTCAAGATCCGGTGCAAATCACCTTGAAGCACAGCCCATCGCAAGCAGCGCCTCCAGCACCTGTAATGGCGCAGCCCTCGATTGCAGGCGATTGGTCGGGTACGCTCTCCGTCGGACCCGCGCAACTCCGCCTCGTCCTCCATCTAACGGCAGCCAGGGACGGCGGCCTGACAGCCACGCTCGACAGCGTCGACCAGGGCGCGAATGGCATTCCTGTAACCTCGGCTACGCTGACCGGCTCCAAGCTCAGTCTCACCGTCGACGCCGTGCATGGCACCTACGAGGGCACCGTCAACAAGGACGCGTCAGAGATCTCCGGCACCTGGACACAGGGCCAGCCGCTCGAGCTCAACCTCAAGCGCGCCCAACCACAGGCCGCCGTTCCGGCCCCGAAACCCGCGGCGCCGTCCGATATCGACGGCACCTGGCAGGGCTCTCTCGATACACCAAAAGGGACGTTACGCATCCTCTTCAAAATCGCGAACATGGACACCGGCTTGACCGCGACTGTGCAGAGCCCCGATCAGAGCCCGATCTGGCTGCCGGCCACCTCGGTTACCCGGTCCGGCAACAAAATCACCATCGAGATGAAAGCCTTCGGCGCCTCCTTCGAGGGCCAGATAAACGGCGCCAAGGATACCATCGACGGCAGCTTCACCCAGGGAGCTTCCATCCCTCTGGTTCTCAAGAAGAGCTGATCTCTGCCCCGTGCAAGGCGGGCGTGAGACGCGCTTCGCGCCCGTCCTGCCCTATTGCTGCGCTGCCGCAGCATGTACCTGCAGGATCACGCGTCGATAGGACGTAAGTTGCGGCGATCCATCGCCGGTCACTGCCAGTATCACGTGCGCCGTTCCATCCCCCTTGCACGGAATCAGCGGCAGCCAGAGGGGCCTGCACGCCGCGTCGACGCGCACCGTGACTCGAGAAGTGTCCGCTCCAGTCAAGGTCAGCGCCGCAAGATTTCCATCCGCAAGCCCCGCCTCGCCGTAATGGAACCAGTGGAAATGCAGCTTCTGTCCGTCCGGGTCGCTGCTCTGCCCCGCATCCAACGCAAACGTCTGCCCCACGGCCACATCCATCTCCAGCGGCGCCGTCCCGCCCTGCCCGTTCACCACTGCCACGGGATTGTGGTTCGCATGCGCGAAGTCGGCGACCGTCCATGTCATGCGTGCTGCAAAGTCGTTTTGGAAGGCCTCGCGCCATCGCCAGATCGTCGCCTGGTCGCTCACATGCTCTTTTCCGTCTATGCCCATTACTGTGTCCCGCGAGTCCACTCGGGCAAACTCATCGCCGCCTTGCGTCCAGATCGCGTGAGTTTCTCCATAAGGCTGGCGATATACATAGCGGCCGCCCCATCCACCCCAATCCGGCCGCCGATATGCATTCAGACCGTTGTCGATCAGCCCCAGATACGACGGCGTATCCCCCTCCATGATGAACATAAACTTCGGATACTTTTTCCCCAGTGGCCCCTTGCTGCGAATGTTGATCTCCAGCCATTCATTCGTCACGGTCGTGAAATCCGCACCTTCGCCGTTGCGGTAATAGCGATCGCCGCTGATTCCCGTCCACGTAGCAGCAGCGTACTCCCCGCTCGTCGGTGTCGATGGCGACACGATGTAAAACAACTCTGGATATCGTTGCCGAATCACGGGACCGGCATCGTCCTGGTCGCTGATCGAATACACGCGCAGCCGCGCCATCAGTTTTGCGCTATCCGCTGCCGTATGTGCCGCGGTCAGGTCCTCGAGCGCCTGCGCCAGCGTCCCGGCCCCGCCCCAGATGCAGATCCACAGCGGCCTCGGATCATCGCGTTCAATGGCACGCACAATTGCCTTGGATCCCTCTGACGACTTGCCGAGCCCAACGGCGCTCATCCCATATCCAACTTGCCCGGTAAACACACGCGCATCCAGATCGCTCGCTTCGGGCCACCCTTTCGCATGTAACAGCAGATTCGACCGCACCTGTCCGTAAGCATCAATCAGCTGGTGCATCGTTTGCGCATGTGTCTTTGCTTTCTGCCAGGTCGAGGTTGTGGCGATCATCGCCTCGACTTCAAATTCATTGGAATAGAGCAGAAAACGCACAAACGACATCTGATCATCCGGCTCGTTGCCGATATCGCTGATGATGATGACGCGCGGTTTTCCAGTGAAATCGTCAACATGCGCCTGCGGCAGTGCCTGTGCCGTGAGCAACGACGGCACAACTGAGGCAAGCACCGTCAGCAGACCGGTTCTAAGAAGTCTTTCCATTTCGCTCGTCGTCCCCTTTGTAAAATCGTGAGAGGATCATTCTCGTTTATGCGCCAAGCGGGAGCCAGAATGTCGATGCGGCGAAGGCCAGATAATTTAGCCATCAGCAGGTTTGAGACGCAACCTTTCTGCAATCTTCGTGTCCCCTGTACAGTGAGTCCGCGAAACTCCTTCGCGACGGGACCGATCGCATCTCGAGGAGAGCACGATCATGGATTGCGCTAAAACAGCGCTTGCCGCGGCCGTCCTTGCTCTTGCCTGCAGCGGTGAGGCGCAGCCCAGCAGGCCGAATCCTGCAGCTCTTCCGTTCGCCGAATCGGTCATGAGCCGCGTGGCCATCAACCAGGATGCGGCTGAGGCCGAGCGCGCCCACTACGTCTACGTGCAGCACGCCAAAATGACCTCTCGCAAGGGCAAAATCCTGATGTGCGAAGAGATCACCGATTACCGCTTCACTCCTGCCGCAGGCGACACCAACGAGCAACTGCTCAAGGTCGACGGCCGGTTCCTCAAAAACAAGAACTATATCGCCTACAACGCGCTCCTGCCCCGTGACGAAGACAAGCCTAAGGACTCCGACGAAGAAAAGGACAAATCCTCCGCGCAAGACGGCGGCAGACAAGACAAAAAGGACAAGAAAGATAAAGACAAGGATCCTGCCTTCGACCCCAACAGCAACGAGACCATTGACCGGGACATCGTCGAAAACGTGCGCTGGAATCTCCTCCACGACAAGTCAAAGGATGGCATCAATCAGCGTCTCTTTCCGTTGACCTCAAAAGATCAGGCCAACTACACCTTCCGCATGGTTGGACGAGAGCGCCTGAACGGTCGCGACGTCTTCCACATCGCTTTTCGCCCCAAAGACAAGGATGACTTCGGCTGGAGCGGCGACGCTTACATCGACACCACAGCTTTCCAGCCGGTTCTTGTCACCACCGGCATGGCGCGCAAGATACCCTTCGCCGTCCGAGCGCTTCTCGGCACCAACTTTCCCGGCCTCGGCTTTACCGTCACTTCCGCCCCGCAGCCCGACGGCGTCTGGTTCCCCGTGACCTTCTCTACGGAATTTAAGATCCACGTGCTCTACTTCTTTCATCGCGAGATCATCCTCGATGCCCAAAATCGCGACTTCGAGAAGACCCACGTCACGTCCCGCATCGTCGGGGATGCAACGCCTGTGGAACCAACCAACCCTGATCCGAACCAGCCCTGATCCAATCTCAAACGCACAAAGGCCCCGCTCATCGAGCAGGGCCTTCTATTTTTGTCCGCTCCGCGGGTGCGGAATTTCTTAGTGTTTTTCCTGCGCCGTCGCCAGCTTCGCTTCGGCTTCGGCAATCCGGTGGAGCGAGTCGGCATACTTCTCTTCGCTATCGCCGGCTTCGTTCCATTCCTTCTCGCCGCGCTCCAGCTGCTGCTGCGCCCGCGGCACGTCAATCTCCTCGGGCTTCAACGCATCGTTGGCCAGGATCGTCACGCGATCCGGCAACACCTCAACAAATCCCCACGACACGTTATAAATCTGCTCGCCGCCGCCCGGACCCGCATCGTGACCGCCGTGCAGCCGTACATCGCCCGCACCCAGTTCGGCGAGCAATGGCGCGTGCCCGTAGAGCACTTCCATGTAGCCGTTCTTGGCGGGCAGTTCGACCGCGTCAGCAGTGGTGTCAAACAGAATGCGCTCCGGCGTCACCAGCCGAACCCGGAGTTGATCTGAACCTTCTGCCATGCTCTCTCTCTCTGCTTCCAAGCCCTCAGCTTTCAGCCTCAGTCGTCAGCCAAATACGAAAGCTGAGAGCTGATGGCTGAGAGCTGTTTCTTACGCCGTTGCCTTCAGCTTTTCGGCCGTTTCCAGCACTTCCTCGATCGCGCCCTTCATGTAGAAGGCCTGCTCCGGAATATCATCGTACTTGCCTTCGATGATTTCCTTGAAGCTGCGCACCGTGTCCGCAATCTTGACGTACGCTCCGGGAATACCCGTAAACTGCTCGGCCACGTGGAACGGCTGCGACAGGAACTTCTGCACCTTGCGCGCACGTGCGACTGTCAGCTTGTCTTCTTCCGAAAGCTCGTCGATACCGAGAATCGCAATGATGTCCTGCAGATCCTTGTAGCGCTGCAGAATCTTCTTCACGCCCTGCGCCACGTTGTAGTGATCGTCACCCACAATGCGCGCCGACAAAATACGCGATGTGGATGCAAGCGGATCCACAGCCGGATAAATGCCCAGTTCCGACAGCGGACGGCTCAACACTGTAGTGGCATCGAGGTGCGCAAACGTCGTGGCCGGCGCCGGATCGGTCAAGTCATCGGCTGGTACATACACCGCCTGCACTGACGTCACCGAGCCCTTGCTGGTCGAAGTAATCCGCTCCTGAAGCTCGCCCATTTCTGTCGCCAGGTTCGGCTGGTATCCCACCGCTGAAGGCATGCGGCCCAGCAGCGTCGAAACTTCAGAGCCTGCCTGCGTAAACCGGAAAATGTTGTCGATGAAGAGCAGCGTATCGGAGCCTTCAACGTCGCGGAAGTATTCGGCTACGGTAAGCGCGCTCAAGGCCACGCGCAGGCGCGCTCCGGGCGGTTCCGTCATCTGGCCGTAGACCAGCGCGCACTTTGACTCCTGCCACTTCCCGGGCTTGATGACACCCGACTCGGTCATTTCGAGCCAGAGATCGTTGCCCTCGCGGGTACGCTCACCTACGCCGGCAAATACCGAGAAGCCGCCGTGATTCTTGGCGACGTTGTTGATCAGTTCCATGATGACGACAGTCTTGCCCACACCGGCGCCGCCAAACAGGCCGATCTTGCCGCCCTTCAAAAACGGCTGGATCAGGTCGATGACTTTGATGCCGGTCTCGAACATCTCCTCGTGGGTCGACTGCTCGTCAAACAGCGGTGCAGGGCGGTGAATGGGCATGCGCATTTTTGCGCCGATGGGGCCCAGTTCGTCGACCGGCTCGCCGATCACGTTGAGCACGCGTCCCAGAGTTTCCTTGCCCACGGGCATGCTGATGGGACCGCCAAGATCGATGGCCTTCATGCCGCGCACCATGCCTTCGGTGCCTTCCATTGCCACCGTGCGCACGCGTCCCTCGCCCAGGTGTTGCTGCACCTCGAGGATGACCGAAATCGGCGACGGCACGTTGAAGCCATCGCTGGTTACGCGCAGCGCCTGGTAAATCGGCGGCATCGTCGCTTCTTCAAACTGCACGTCCACCGCGGGACCAGAAATCTGAATTACCTTGCCAATGTTCTCTGCCATTCTCTTTGCCTTCCAGTGCTAATCACGCCAGTGCCACGTGAGTGCTAAACAGCGGCCGCGCCGCTGACAATCTCGATAATTTCCTTGGTGATCGCCGCCTGTCGAACGCGGTTCATCTCCAGCGTGTACGCGTCAATCATGTCCGATGCATTGTTGGTCGCCGAATCCATCGCCGTCATGCGCGCCGCATGTTCAGCCGCCACTGACTCTGACATGGCGTGATAGAGCATCGCCGAAATGTACTGCGGAAGCAGCCCGTTGAACAGCTCTTCGGGCGACTGCTCATAGATGTAGTCCACATTCGCTGTGCCGAACTTCTTCGCTTCCTCGTCGGCCTCTTCGGTGTTCGCTTCTTCAAGCGTGATGCCCGCGCTCAACGCTGCGTGTGCCGCTCGCTCAAGCTCTTCCGGTGTCGGTTCTACGGCGCCTTCAATCTGGGGCTTGCCAATCTTGAGAATCGGCAGCAGCCGCTCGACCACGAGCCGCTGCGCGATCACGGATTTGAATTCGTTATAGACAATATAGGCGGCGTCGATCTCCTCATGCACATAACGCGAGATGATGTTCTGCGCCAGATCAAACACGCGATTGGCTTCGAGTTTCAGCAGCATGCCCGGATGGTCGCCGGTAATCTCGACATTGCCCTTGCGCTCATTCCGGACTTCCCGCTTGTTGCCGCTCTCGTCCGTCTGCTCGCTATACGTCGCAATCGGGTAACGCCGGCGAAGAAGATCTCGCCCCTTGCGGCCGATTGCCTCTACGTCGATTTCCTTGTCCTTGTTGCCGTTGATGAACTGGAATGCCGTCTTGGTAATGTTCGCGTTGAATGCGCCCGCAAATCCCTTGTCACCGCTGATCACCACGATCAGCACGCGCTTCTCGGGCCGAGTGGCAAAGAGGGGATGCCGCAAGTTGCCGGTCTCTTCGTCGAAGATGTCCACGCGCCGCGTCAGCGATTCCAGTACGCTGGTGATCATTTTGGCGTACGGCCGCGCCGCCAAGGCTCGTTCCTGCGCGCGACGCAGCTTAGCCGCCGAGACCATCTTCATGGCCTTGGTGATCTGCCGCGTGTTCTTCACGCTGCGTATGCGCCGCCGTAAATCGAGTACGTTTGCCATAGATCTCTCAGTGGTCAGTGAACAGTGTTCAGTGGTCAGTCTTTATCAGCTGTGATTTGCCGTTCCGGCTCTTACTGATCGCTGACAACTGTTTTACGCTTTTGCTGTCTGCAACTCGGCTACGAAGTTCGCCTTGTACTCCTTGAGCGCCGCGTGAAGGCGGTTGCGCAGGTCGTCATCAAGCGACTTCTTCTTGGTCATGTCTTCCATCAGCGCTGACTGCGCTGAATCAAAATATGGGTACAGTCCGTTCTCAAACGCTCGGATGTCCTTCACCTCGACGTCATCGAGATACCCTTGCGTACCCGAGAACAGGATCACAACCTGCTGCTGCCAGGTCAGCGGATGGAACTGCGGCTGCTTCAACAGCTCCGTCAAGCGCTGTCCGCGATTCAACTGCTTCTGCGTCAGCGGATCGAGATCCGAACCGAACTGCGCAAACGCTGCCAGTTCGCGATACTGCGCCAGGTCCAGCTTCAGCGTTGAACCAACCTGTTTCACAGCCTTGATAGCCGCCGAGAATCCCACACGCGAGACCGAAAGGCCTACGTTCACCGCCGGACGCACGCCAGAGTTGAACAGATCGGTTTCCAAAAAGATCTGCCCGTCCGTAATCGAAATCACGTTGGTCGGAATGTAGGCCGAAACGTCGCCTGCCTGCGTCTCAATTACTGGCAGCGCCGTCAACGAACCGCCACCGCGCGCATCGCTTAGCTTCGACGAGCGCTCCAGCAAGCGGGAGTGGAGGTAAAACACATCACCGGGATAAGCCTCGCGGCCCGGGGGACGCCGCAGCAGCAGCGAGATTTCGCGATACGCCATCGCGTGCTTCGAAAGATCGTCGTACATCACCAGCGCGTGCTTGCCGTTGTCGCGGAAGTACTCGCCAATCGCGGTCGCCGCATAGGGCGCGAGATAAAGCATCGGCGCAGGCTCTGACGCGGACGCAGCCACAATTACTGTGTGCCCCATCGCGCCGGCTTCCGTAAGCGTCTGGACAACCTGCGCGATGGAAGAGCGTTTCTGCCCGATCGCGCAGTAGATGCAGATCAGATCGTTCTTCGCGTTGTTGATGATCGTGTCCAGCAGCACGGCCGTTTTACCCGTCTGGCGGTCGCCGATGATCAGCTCGCGCTGTCCGCGGCCAATCGGAATCATAGCGTCAATTGCTTTCAATCCGGTTGCCATCGGCTCGCGCACTGGCTGCCGGTCGATGATGCCCGGTGCCAGCCGCTCAACCGGCAGGGACTCAGTAGACGCGATGGGACCCTTGTCGTCGATCGGCACGCCCAGCGCATTTACCACGCGGCCAATCATTCCCTGGCCAACCGGAACGCTCAGGATCTTGCCCGTACGTTTTACTTCCTCACCTTCGCGGAGTTCCGTATAGTCTCCCAGCACCACCGAGCCCACCTGGTCTTCTTCGAGCGAAAGTGCCAGCCCGGCAATGCCGTGCGGGAATGCGAGCAGTTCACCCGCCATCACCTTGTCGAGCCCGTGAATGCGGGCGATGCCGTCGCCCAGCGAAGTGATCGTGCCAACTTCGTCCACCTGGACTTTGGAGTCGTAATTCGCGATCTGCTCGCGAAGTAGTTGCGTAATCTCGTCTGCCTTGATCTGAGCCATTTCGTTCCTCAGGGATCAGGGACCAGGGGTTCAGGGATCAGTTCTTCGCGAAACTCGCTCGAAATGCTGACCTGTAACCACTGAACTCCGTGACCGCCGAACTCCTTTTCCCAGTCCTTACTTCTTTTCAGCCGTACTTCCGAATCTCTTTGTCTCAAAGGCCCAGTTCTGATCCCTGATCTCTGAAACTTGACCCCTGTTGCGGGCTTCAACCCGCAATCAACGCTTCTTTCAATCTCTCCAGTCGCCCGCGAACCGATCCGTCCCACACCGTCGATCCAATTCGCACTACCGTTCCGCCGATGATCGAAGCATCCAGCTTGAATGTCGGCTCAATGCGCGATCCCGCCAGCTTGCCGACTCCAGCCAGCAGTTCCGCGCGCTCCTGCGGACCTAACTCCCGCGCCGTCACAATCTCCGCCTGGCGAACGCCCAGCCGCTCCTGCATCTCTGCGCGCCACGCTGCGGCAACTTCATGCACCTCGCCGATGCGGTCGTTGTTAATCAGCACCGCCAGCAGGTTACGCAGTTCGCGCTGCAATCCCATCTTTGCGTTCAGCTTGTCGAGGATTGAGACCTTCTGAACGGCGGGAACCGCGGGATTGATAAACAGCTCGCGCAGGTCGGCGCTGCCGTCCCATGTGCCTAGAAAATCACTAAACTGCCCGTCGAGCGCAGTCGCATCCAGATGGGCGGAAGACACAACGTCGGCAAATGCGCGTGCATATCGTGCTGCGAATGCTGCAGCCATTAGTTCTTGCCTCCGCCATTCATGCCGTCACCACTCGTGTCACTTACAAACTCGGCTATCAGCGCGCGATCGGTCTCGGGCGTCAACACCAGCTTCTTCACTGCCTGATCAATAGCGAGGTCCGCTGCGAAGTGACGCAGCGAACGCTTGGCTTGCGCTGCTGCCACGCCAATCTCCTGCTCAGCCGATGCCACAATCCGCGCGCTTTCTTCTTCAAGGGCTGCCTTGGCGCGCTGTTCGTCCTGCGCAATCTGCTGCTCTACCTCGGCGCGGAACTTCGAAATGTCCTGGTCAAGACTCGCCAACTTCGCCTCCACGGCGCTCAGTCGCGTGTTGGCGTCTTCCGTCGTCTTGCGCGCGGCATCAATATCGGCCCGGATCTTCTCTGACCGCTTGCGCATCAGCTTCGGCATGATCCGCACCAGCGGGATCACGATGCCGAGCACAACCACGCTGACATTGAAGATCTCGAACGTCCGCGCCGCCGTCTCCACATCCACGTGCATAAACCGCGCCAGCGACTGCACCACCGACGCATGCCGGTACTGGTCGTTCTCCTGCTCTTCAGTCTTTGCCGCATCCGTCTTGGGCGGATTCTGGGCTTCCTGGGTCGTCGATTCAACAGTCGGTTGCGCGGAAGGCTCGGGGCTCTGCTGGCTGGCCATGACATGGATGGGCGAAACTACCGTCAGGCTCGCCACGCCCAAAAGAACCAGCCCCAAAATCTGGATGGAAATTCGTGTTTGCCGCAAATTCTGTTTCAACGGGAGCTCCCGGCAGCCAGCGGAAGTACCGCTCGCATTACCTGATTGGCCAGTTCCCCTGCCGAACCCTGAATGGTTTGCTGGGCGCGCTCAGCCTCTACATCCAACTCCGCTTTCGCCTGGCTCACTTTAATTCCGGAAGCCTTGCGCGCTGCATCCAGCGCGGCTTCGCGTTCGGCGTTTCGCTGCTTGGTCCGCTGTTCGCGAATTTTGAAAATCTCGGCGCGAGCCTGACGCAGTTTGTCGGCGTACTCAGCCGCTTTGGCCTCGGCCTCGGCAATTGCCTTATGCGCATTTTCTACGGCGCCTTCAGTCTTGGCGCGACGCTCGGCAAGTGTCCGATTCAACGGGCCTTGCACCAGCAACTGGTAGGCCGCTACCAGCACCACGAAGAGCAGGATCGTGGGGATGGCGCCGAGCAGAAGCGCACCGACTTGTTGAACGATTTCATCCATGTTTGTATTCGGTTAACTCAGGCAGACGGGTATTTCCATCGCGGGTTTCACAGTTTCCTGATCGTCAATCCCGACCAGATACGGCTGAGTTGGCGCCACCAGCGGGAGGCGACAACCTTGAGATTTTGGTTACAGAACAGAATCAGGAAAATGCTCTGGAACACCTTTTTGTATCAGGGGCAAACCCCCACGGTCAACGCCGCTCGGCGCTATGTGAGAGGGTCCTGTGACTGCTGTCACGAAACGGGAGTTTGGACCAAAAAAGAACTTGCTTTCCGGTACAACCGGCCTAAACTAAACATACCACCTAGACCCGGTTCAGGGTCCAGCGGGCAGTCGGTTCCGGGAATCTTCCACTCCCGAAGCCGGCTTGCCCGCCTCTTAATTTGCGGGCTTAATTTCAACAATTTTTGAACCCAATTCCCGCCCTCAGCTCATCTCTCTATGCCCTTTCCCGTCTACCTCTCTGAACGACCCTCCCGGGCAAACCTTTGGGCCCGGGGAATCATCAGAGGAACCCAGCCCGGCCCTTAGAATCGAAGCCGGCTCCTCACGTGAATCGGAGGATTCAAAACCCTATGCAAACCAAATTCGCAACTCTGGCCCTTAGCGGCCTGCTCGCACTGGGCGTCACCGGCACCGCTTTCGCTCAGGACACCCCTCCCCCGCCCCCCGACCAGGGTCAAGCCGGTGCGCCCCAGGGTGGGCGCGGCATGCGCATGGATCCCGACAGACAACTCGCTCATCTCACCAGCGCGCTGAACCTCACAACCGATCAGCAGAGCCAGATCAAGCCCCTGCTGGTAGATCGCCAGCAGAAGATGCAGGCGCTCATGCAGAACGAATCGCTCTCGCAGGAAGACCGTCGCGCCCAGGCGCGCACCATCTCTCAGGGCACCAACAACAGCATCAAAGCCCTGCTGACCGACGATCAGAAGCAGAAATTCGACGCTATGCAGCAAAACATGCGCCGCAATGGGCCCGGAGGCGGCCCTGGCGGCCCACCTCCTCCGCAAGGTTCAGCTCCTCCTCAACCCCAGAACTAACAACTGGGCTCAACAAAAGCGCCAGGGTCTGTGAGCCCTGGCGTTTTTTCATTTCCTGGCAACCAGCAATCTTCGCAACCGCTGATGTGACCCGGCGCGGCTGCGTAGCCCCTGGGTTATTTCGACGCCTTGTCGATAAACATCGCTAGATCATCCTTCAACTGGTGCAACGCGTCGACATTCAGGTAAATCATGTGCCCCGACGGGTAATACCCCAACTGCACATTGCTCCGCAGTTCCGGCTCCAGTTCCATGTGATTCAGGTCGTATTCGGTCGCAAAAAATGGCGTCGCCAGATCGAAATACCCGTTTGCGGAAAACACCTTCAGGTGCGGATTCTTTCGAATTGCCGCGCCAAGGTCTCCGGCCACATAGGGCTGCAGTTGTTCGCCGCCAAATCCGGGTCCCGCGCCGGCAGTCCTGTGTTTCCAGTCCCACTGCCCAATGTTGCCTGCGCTCGGCCGGTACGTGTCGGTGCTCTCGTACTTCAATTCCCGCTCCAGGTAGTCGTGAATCGTCGCTACGAATGCTCCGGTGATCCCGGTATCCGATGCGTCATAGCTGGGATTCTCTCCCGCCGCGTCAATGTCTTCGCCCTCAAAACGCATGTCATAGCGGCCCAATGTTTTGCGATCGCCGCGCAGCACTTCTTTACGGAATCGAGTCGGCGATACGCGCAGATTCGCCTCCTTGATGTAGTCCACGCTCAGGCCTGTGAGCCGGCTCATCTCCTTTGCAACGGAGTCCAGCTTTTCTGCGGACAGATTATGCCCCGCAAACAGCGCTTCCGCGTACGGCCCGGCCGCAAACTCCCTCGCCTGTTGAACCCACGTAGCGACGTCTGGCGGCTTGTTCTGCACCTTGTTGAAGTACCACGCTGCCGCTGCATAGCTCGGCAGGTTCGAGACGTAGATGGTGTCATATCCGGGGGATCGGATCGCATAATTCAGAATCGACGAAATCAGTACGATCCCGTTCAACTGAATCCCGTCGCTGCCCAGCAAGTCCGAGAGACCAGCCGATCGGGTCGTGCCATAGGATTCGCCGATAAGAAACTTCGGCGAATTCCACCGATGATTGACGGAGATGTAGCGCGCGATGAAGCGGTCGAAGGCCTTCAGATCCGGATCGACACCGGTAAAATCCTTCGGCTGCCCCTTGCCCACCGCGCGCGAATAACCCGTTAGCGGAGCATCTATGAAAACCAGGTCCGATTTGTCGAGCAGGGAGTACTGGTTCGGCACCAGCTTGAACGGTGGTCCGGCGGTGGCGTTAGGGCTGTCCGTCTCAATTCGCACCGGCGAGAACGATCCCATATGCAACCAAAGTGTTGCAGCTCCCGGGCCGCCGTTATAAAGGAAACTTACCGGTCGCGCATTAGCCTCCGCACCGTCCAGAGTATAGGCGACGTAGAACATGCTGCCGTACGGCTTGTCGTCTTCATCCCGAATCAGCAGCGTGCCCGCCGTCGCCGTATACTTTAGCGACTTGCCGCCCAAGATCAGTTCATGATGCGTCACCGAGCTCTTCTCCGGTGGGATCGGCGTATCTTTTGGAGCATCCTTCTGTTCCTCTGGACCCGAATGCGTTTGTGGCGGCGTCTGCTGGGCCGGCGCGGGCCGCTCTTGCGCGGCGGCGCGGAGTCGAGACGATGGAAGGCTCAAAAGACATAGAACGGCTGCCGCGGTAACCCCACTGACAGCAAAACGGCGCACTGATTTCATGAGCGAAAAGTCCTCCAGATAGGGCTTGAACGTCAACTCGCAGACCCTGGGAAAGGATTGCGATTTAGAGCAGGTGGATTTTAATAGGACGTTGGAGTTGGCGGTGAAGACGCGCCGACTTACGTATGGCTATCTGGCCGGAGACTCCCCTGCACCCGATAGGTCCGAGAGCCTCGTCCTCAAATAACGCTGATATCAATGGGCCGGCCTGGGTGCCGCTGAGTTGTCGGGCGTCAGCAACCCCTGTATCCGCAGCCACGTCTCCAGCAGACCGGGCCACTGGTCGAGCGATGCACCGCCTTTACCCAGCCCCGTTCCGTGCGGTCCATTCGCAAAGATGTGGCCCTCCGCCGGCACACCGGCCTTTATCAGCGCTTCATAAAACCGCAGTCCTTGCTCCACCGGCACCGTCTGATCGTTTGCGGTGTGATACCAGAAAGTCGGCGGCGTCTTCGCCGTCACAAACAGATCTGGGGAATAGGCCAGGCGGAGTTCTTCGCACTTGTCCATTACATTGAAGAGCTTGCAATAGCTCAGGTGCGTCGTGTCACTCGAGATGGCCCCGATCCACGGATACCCCAGCACCAGAAAATCCGGCCGGCTCGAGACGCGCTCGATCGGATCGTTCGCGTCTGGATTGCCCGGCACCGGTTGCGTCGCAGCGAGCGCGGCCAGATGCCCGCCCGCGGAGAAACCTATCATTACGATGCGATTCGGATTGACGTGATAATCGCTGGCGCGTGCCCTGACCATTTGTATCGCCCGTCGCGCGTCGAGCAGAGGGACCGGCAGCAGATAGCCGTTCGAGCTCAGCCGATAGCTCAGCACAAACGCCCGGAACCCTCGCGAGGTAAACCAGTCCGCTACTTGCCGGCCTTCCAGATTCCCTGCCAGGTGCGTATAGGCTCCGCCCGGCAGCACCACCACTGCCGATCCGTTGTCGTGTCCGGCCTGCGGTTCAAAAATCGTCAGTGTCGGCGTATCTTCGCAAGCTGTCCCCTTTGCCTGCGGAGCCTCGCCAGGCCAGAGCCGAATAGTTTGGATCCCGAGAAACGCGCTGGTTTCGCCCGGCGTTGCACACGGCTCTTTCCGCGACTGCGCCGCGGATACTGCCCCGCACAGGGCCATCAACACCAGCAACCGTCTCATCGCGTGGCTCCGATCGTTTCGGGGAAATTATACAAGTGACTCCTCGACCTTCCAGCCGGGACACTCCTGGGGCATGAGGAGTGCCTTTCGGGCAGCATTACCCATGCACCTTCGGCATGGCTCCCATCCGTCGGCCAAAGTGGCACACTCATGCAATGGCTGCGTGCACTCAGTGCGATGGGCTCATGGAGAGCCTCAGCTTCGACAAGCCTCGCGAGTATCTTGAGCTCGCTCACCGGCTTCTCAACGCTGCAAATGACGGCAAACTGATCGTCACCGAGAGCACCTGTCCCCTTGAGGACCTCTTCAGACCTCAGTGGCCCGCCAACGTGGTTGAGCACGATTTTCAGTGCACCGCCTGTGGACGATCCTTCCAGCTCTTCGCAGACACCTATCTCGGCCACGCAGGATGGGGTGTCACCGGTCCGCAGACGAAGGATCCGTCGCTCGCCTCCAGCACAAGCAGTTCTAAGTTCGCGGTTCAGAGTTAGCAGCTCCAACGCGAAAGCCTGATCCTCAAGACACAAGCTCTCCAGCGACAAGCAAAGGCTTTTTATTCCATGCTCCCTGCTGCCTGCTTCAAAGCCAAACCGCTTTATGCCCCGGACAAGGATCTCCCGCCAGAACCGTCAGGGTCTCCGCGAGCTCGAATCCATACCTCGCGAAGTAGTAAGCGGCTCCATGCACGCGTTCCTGCAGATTGCCGCTAGGATTGAGCGCATGCTCGATTGCCTCCGCATGCCGGCGCAGGGAACCCTCACGTTGCATTTCGAAGTTCGCCGCCATCCGGCGAAGCCGATTCATCTGGTAGCGCATCTTGTTAGCTGCCGTCTCCGCCGATCGTCCGAGTCCAGCATCCATCGCCTTCATGTACTCGAGCAGCGGCTCCAGCTCCGCATCCAGAGACGTTCCCACCGCAGAAAGCTTGCGCTTGCTTTCGACAGGCATCGCGCGCGCAGCCAGCAGTTGAGCCAGCGAATCTGGTGACTCTTTGAGAATCCGCTCCAGCCCCAGCTCATGCTTGCGCAGCAGTTCAGCGACGGCAGGCTCAATCATCGTTGCGGAAAGGCGCGGCTCCACAGCCGTGGTCCGCCCCAGGATACGCTCGTATAAGACCGCTGACTGCGCGAAATAAGCCACCTCGGCCGGACCGCCTATAACCAGGGACGTTCCCAGCAGGTAATCCTGAAACACGGGCCGTAAGAGGGCCGCCGGTGAAATCCTCTCCGGCTCCGCAGACAGTACCCCAACCAAATCCGCCGTCGTGAACTTATCGCGACCCGCCTGCCACAGTCCACTCGGCTCCGCAGCACTGGGCGGCACACGCTTAAGCGCAATCCGCGCACCGATTCGTTCATCGATCAGAAACAGCAGGCTCGACTGCGGCGCAACGATGACCTGCGCGTGGTATCCCGCCGCATCGAGTGCCTTGTTACGCTCTTGCAATGCATTGTGGAGTTCGTCCGCGCGCTCGATCGCAGCCTGCAGCACAGGCGCGCCCAGCCGATGAACCTCGCGCTCCGCGGCATCCAGTACCAGCAAGCCCTGCGCAGCGAAAACTTTGGAATAGAACTCCGCAAACGCCTGGCCGAAAGTACGTCCCGGCTTATAAGCCGCTGCCAGCGCGTCCATTGCGTCTGAAGCGCCCAGCAATTCCCAGGCCTGTTCCATCACCGGCTCGATGGTCTCGTCGAACACCACGCCACCCACCGGAACAGGATTCGCAGGCGCTTTGGGATAAACCAGTTTGCGCAGCCCCTTTCTTGAGGGAAAGGTAACGTGATCAATCTCGGCGAAATCGTGGTCTTCGGTAGCGAGCCAGAAGATGGCCACATGTGGCTGGCCCGCGGCAGTCGCTTGTCGTGCCCGCGCCACCGCCGTAGCAGCCTTGAAGGGGGTGAACAACGGTCCGCCAAGCAACCCGACCTGCTGCCCCGTCAATACCGTCCCCGAGCCGGTCCTGAGCGTCTCCAATGCCGGAGCGGCCGCAGCCGAGGGATTCTGTCCAGCCAGAACGTCAACCACATCATTCCAGTGGGCTGGGAGGGGACATCGCATCTGCCAATCGGTCTCGCGCGGTAAAGAGGGGTAGAAAGGCCGCACTCCCGGCTCTCCGGCACAATAGTCCAGGAAAAGCCGGCTTAGTCCGGGAACCGCGTCGATGGGATAACACTCTGAGTTGGGCAAAGCGTACCTTCCGAAACATTTGGCGGAACGCCGGCGGCAGAACCGGAATTCGGGACTTCGACGCAATGAGCTGAATTAAGGATGCCATGCCACCCGCATTCGATGCACAACTCCCCTTTTCCCGGAAGCGAAGGATTCAAGGCGGCGCGTTCATGCCGGCCATGGTTTGGAAAGTTCTGGCAGTCCCTCACCCCTGGTTCCCTACCTTCCTAATCCCTCGTCCCCTATACTTCTCTTGACCGCACCAAGGAGATCCGAACGCGCATGGCAAAGAAGATCAAGCAGGCTAAGCCCGTCAAATCCCCAAAGCCCGAATCCCCCCAACCTGAGGCTCCGGAACAAGCTGCGCCAGCCGTTGTCGAGGAAGCCGAAGTTCTTATCAGCTCGGAGATCGTCTATCAGGGACCGCTCTTCCGAGTCCTTCACGACAAGCTGCTTGAACCGGGCGGCAAACCCAGCGAGCGCGACGTCATCCGGCACAACGGGAGCGTCGTCATTCTCGCCGTCGACAAATCCAAAAACAAGAAAGACCCCTGGATTGTGATGGAACACCAATACCGTCACGCTGCGCAGCAATATCTCTGGGAACTGCCTGCCGGCAAACTTGAACAGGGCGAAGATCCGCTCGTGGGAGCGCAGCGCGAACTCGCTGAAGAGACCGGCTATCATGCCAAAAAATGGAAACCGCTGGTCGAGTATTACGGTAGTCCCGGATTTCTGGGGGAATCCATGAAAGTGTTCCTGGCTGAAGGTCTCGTCGCCGGCGACGCTCACCCAGAGGACGACGAAAACATCGAATTCCGGCTCGTCAGGCTCTCCGAAATTGTCGAAATGATCGAAAAAGGCGCGATCAAGGATGGCAAAACTCTTTGCAGCGTCCTACTCTATGCACGGCGCGTCGGCAAAAAGCGCAAGAAATAAGACCTGCAGGTCCCTTTCGCCAACCAATTCAGCATTTTCCATGGAGGCCTGGGGCACAAACCGCTTCGGGCCGATCTCAGTGCCAATCTCATTTTGTGAACCTTCTCGTCACTTTCAATAAACCTTTGGCCGCGGATGCGCGTCATAGTCGGTAAGGTGGGCGTTCCCTGAATCATCCGCTCATCAACCCCCTAAAGTGGCAAGAAAGGCAAAACCCTGTGGCTCAGTACAAAGGCAAGGTGAAGTGGTTTAACAACGCCAAGGGCTACGGATTCATCGGACGTGAAGACGGGCCAGATGTTTTCGTTCACTACTCGGCAATCCAGTTGGACGGTTACAAGACTCTGAAAGAGGGCGATGACGTGGAGTTCGACATCGTCCAGGGGACAAAAGGTCCTCAAGCGGACGCGGTTGTCCGGCAGAGAGATGCAGCCGCCCACAACGCAGCTTAGTAGTCCGGAGACTCTGTAGCGTTCTTTAACCGTCTGCAGGCGGTAAGGGAAAGCATCGCTCCGAGTCTAGTCCGTGATAACAAACCCCAACAGGCTTCAACAGCGGCTGTGTAATCGTGCAATCATTTCTTGTAAATAGGGTCGGCAAAGGCTGGCCCTATATCGGTTTGCAGCCTCTTCGCTGTCCAATCTTTGATGGGAGCTGTTTTCACGGGGCTAAGATTCCCGGCTTCGTGTGCCGTGACCCTTCGAGTTCGATTATTGCCGCTGTAAATCCATCAGGACGACATCCGAGCGTTCCTGCACTCGTTCGAGTACGATTTCATGACCATCCGCAGAGACGTCAAAATCCCTAATATCAAATTCGGGACTGAAGCTTGTCAGCTGTCGCTCTCCGCCCGTCTCGAGGTTTATCACCCAGAGGTTCAGGTGTTCGATGTCTCCCCGCAGTACAAGAAGATCTCGCCCTCCGGAAAGAAAGGCAACGTGGCGCCCTCCCCGTGTAAGCGTCACAGCCGGCAAAGGATGCGGCGTGCCATCTGGCGCGGCTGCTTTTAGCGAAAACGTGGTGCCGATGTCGGGTCCCGAGTACACAACAAAGCCGCCGTTTGGCTCCCATGCAGGATCGACCGAGTAATCGTGGACCAAAACCGAGGGCGGGGCTCCATCGAGCGGCACTCGGAACAGGTGCCTCAGCTCCTGATCCTGAACCACAGACGTAATTGACTTGCCGTCAGGTGCCCAGACCGGGGTTCCTTCCAGGTGCAGCGACTCGGTGACAACTCTGGCGTTCGTTCCATCCGCATCCATGACGTACAAGAGCGTTCGGCCGTTTGGCTGCAGCACAGAAAACCCGACGCGTTGCCCCTTAGGTGAGATTGCGGGAGCCCCAAGGATGCGCGCTCCTTTACCGCTCCACAATTCTGTCGCCGCTCCGTTGGCAAGTTTCCAGATGCTTTCGCTTGCGCCTGTGGCAGAAATGTACAAGAGATAATTCGGCCCCAGTCGCGGCGAAAACCCGGTTCCGGTTGTCAGCGGAATTGCCGCGGGAGACGTGAACTCCTTGCCGGACTCGTCAATATGCAGGCTCCAAAGCGATGTCTTTGGACTTGCGCGAGTCATTACCAGGCGGTTGCCATCCATGCTGGATGCGAGTGAGGTATAACGGTCAATGCCAGACGATAGCCTGTGAGGAATGCGACGCTCGACGTCGATGCTGTAAAGCCATGGGCCTGAGCCGTCGGAATCGCTGGCGAGGTACAGAAGCGTCCGCGCATTTAGAAACACCGGATAGCTCACGCGTCCATTGTGCGTTGTAATTCGTTCCGGAACTCCGCCGTTCGAGCTGATGCGCCAGATATCCGTTTTGTCGGGGAGCGTCCCCTGGACAAAGTAAATGAATTTCGAGTCTCGCGACCACAACGGAAAGTGGCTATGAAGGCCTGCGGCCGCCGTGAAGATCGGTCGATCATTCGGTTGGCGGCCGCCGTTCGTCACGAACATCGGATCTCCGGGGCCGGGTGTGTGGTAGGCGAGTTGCGTGCCTTCATGCGACCAATCAAACTCGGCAGCACCATCGAGATAGGGCTTCGGTTCTCCGCCGAGAGTCGGCACTGCCCAGACGCTGATCTGATCGCCGCTGGGGAGGCTTGGTCTCCGAGTCCAGTAAGTCACCAGCGAACCATCGGGAGAGAAACCCAGGGTTCGCACCGACGGATTGACGAGGCCGGTCGCGCTGCCGTGAGTCAGGTTATGGAACTGGCCCGAACCGACCTGCGTCACCCAGACGTCCATCTGCCCATCGCGGTCAGAGAGAAATGCCACGAACTGGCCGTCCCGAGAGATGGCAGCGGCTTGCTCCAATCCGTCAAAGTCCGCAATCGTCTGCACTCGGGCGTCCGAAATCGGGTTTCGCCAGAAGTAGTTCGTCTTCTGAAGCCAGAGAATAGCGGCAGTCGCGAGCCCCGCAACCAACAATGCCGACACCAGAAAGAGCTTCCACCGGCTGCGAGAGGTTGTTATCGCCGAGTCCGGCGCTGGCGCCGAAGAATCTGGGGCGACTGACCGGTTAGCGTTTTCCTTTCCTGCCTGAAGGTTCCGGCCGCGTGCCCATGCATCCAACTCCGCACGTGACGCCGAGACAGAGCCCAGCCTCTCATGCAGGTGCCGGTGAACGGGCATCCCTTCCCGCTTTTCCCAGCGCTGAACCGTGGTCACATCCCGGTTGAGATAGGCTGCGATTTCCTTCCAGGAATCCAGCCGATCGGCTGGGTGAGTCACGGATGGTTTCGTGCCCTGGGATACTTCGGCCATCGCCCTCTCCTTCAATCGAGGTAGGGAGTAGTCATAACCTAGAGAACCAAGATTGTAGCGCACACGATGGCAAAGCCCGGTAATCGACGGTCGAGGCAGTGCTGGACACCTGCTTGGCGATCGATGGACACTTGACGAAGTTGCTCGGACCGGTAGATTTGGAATTCTGGCCTACCGAGTCCCAGCCCACCCCTTCTTCCTGGAGACCCATTTCCATGGACAACGCCACCATGGCTCACCTGCTGAGCGAGACTGCTGACCTCATGGAGATCAGTGGCGCCGACAGTTTTCGAGTCCGCAGCTACCGCAATGCCGCCGACGCCATAGGACAGACCACGGTTGACCTTGTCGCCGCGTCTTCCGATACCGCCCAGCTCCTTGCGATCCAAGGCATTGGAAAGAGCATGGCCGCTAACATCCAGGCCATCGTCTCCACCGGTTCTCTGCCGGTGCGCGACGAACTCCTTCTCAAGTACGGCGCAGGCCTGCTGGAGTTGCTGAAGCTTCCCGGCATGGGTCCGAAGACCGTGGCCCTGCTGTGGGACGCCGGGCGCATCGGCAGCATCGACCAGCTCGCCGAATCTATCGACGGCGGCCGACTCAAAGGCCTACCGCGTATGGGCGAAAAGCAAATCGAGAAGATTCGCAAAGGCATCGAAGACTATCGCCGGTCCTCTGGCCGTTTTCGGATCGACGAGGCTGAAGATGCCGCCCAGCGCCTGACCACTTACCTGCTCGCCTTCAACGGCATCGACCGGGTGTCGCCCGCCGGTTCCCTGCGCCGTGGCCGCGAAACGGCGGGCGACCTCGACTTGCTTGTTACGGGGCCGGCCTGCGCGCCGCAGTACACCGAGCCGGCCGTTGAATATGTCGCCGCCTATCCCGGCATTCACGACATCATAGCCAAGGGCGAGAACAAGGTCAGCTTTCACATCGCCACCGGGCTCCAGGTCGACGTCCGGCTGCTGCCTTCAGAGTCTTACGGTGCGGCGCTCCAGTACTTTACGGGATCCAAGGCGCACAATGTCTCTCTCCGCCAACGCGCGCTAAAAATGGGCTACACCCTCAGCGAGTGGGCACTGGCCCGCCTGGACGATGAGTCCACGGTAGCGGCCGCAACCGAAGAAGAGATTTATTCCGCGCTCCAGATGGACTGGATGCCGCCCGAGATGCGCGAGAACCTTGGGGAAATTGAAGTCGCGGCAAAACGGGCCCTTCCGCGCCTCATTGAGGCGTCCGATATCAAGGGCGACGTGCACATGCATACGACCGCCTCGGACGGCCGCAACTCTATTGCCGAGATGGCAGAAGCCGCCATCGACCGCGGCCTCCAATACATCGCAATCACGGACCACTCCAAGAACCTGGCGATGATCAACGGCCTCGATGAGAAGCGTGCCCTCGAACATATCTCCCGAATCCGCGAAGTGGACAAGCAGATGGAGGGACGCATCCGCGTCTTCACCGGCATCGAGGTGGATATCCTTGCCGACGGCGTATTGGACCTTGATGATGAAGTGCTCGCCCAGATGGACATCGTCGTCGCCAGCGTCCACACCCGCCTTGACCAGTCGCGCGAGGAGATGACAGCCCGCATCCTGCGAGCCGTGGAGAATCCGAACACCCACATCCTGGGCCATCCCACCGGCCGTCAACTTCTACGCAGAGAGCCCTGCCAGCTCGACGTTGGGACTGTCCTCCGGCGATGCGCCGAACTGGGAGTAGCTGTTGAGCATAACGCCTCACCCGAACGGCTTGACCTCAGCGACCGCGACCTGCGCCACGCGAAAGAATGCGGCTGCAAAATCGTCATCAACACGGACGCCCACGTTACCCGGGTCGTCGGGGAATGGAAATATGGCATCCGCCAGCTTCGCCGCGCGTGGCTCACCGCCGCGGACGTTCTCAACACCCTGCCGCCCGCTGAGTTCCTGGCTGCTCTGCGGGATCGACCCTGACCGAAATGCAACCGATCACCCTGATTTCCGCAGGCTGACGTCAAATCCACAGCGGGAGATTGCTAGATTGTTTTAGTCAGTAAGGTCTAAGATGAGGCGTCATGAGCTTGCTTCAACAAGAATCGAAGGATCTGGCCGCCGGCGAGTCCTACACCAGGGGCACCAGCCATGTCGTAATCGCCACTGTGGTTGCCACCGTCCTTGTCTCAATTGCCGTGGCAGCCTACCTTATCATCGGCGAGAAACCGCCCGCTTCAACCGGCGAGATCCTTGATGTCTGGGCACACCCCATGCACACAGAAACTTCGGGCTGGGACGCCAATGGCGCCGCTATTCCGAAGGAGGAAATCGACCAGGTCCTGCTCTTTACGCACGTGCGTCTGCACAACCAGAGCAAGCAGGCGATCTTCCTGCACCAGATCGTCGCTAATGCCACGCTGCCCGATGGCATTCACTCAAGCTACGCGGCTACTCCGACTGATTTCGAACGCATTTTCAAAGCTTACCCGCAGCTAATGCAGTGGCACGCCACTCCCATCTCGCCCGATCTCACGATCCAACCGGGCGAAACAAAAGAGGGCACATTTGCCTGTTCGTTTCGCATGACCAAGGCAGACTGGGACTCGCGTAAGAGCCTGGATTATTCCTTTAACTTCCAGTACCTGCCGTCGCTAACCCTCGCACCCAAAAGCGCTGTTACTGAACATTAGGCGGAGCAGGCGCACTCTTCGGTGTCGACAGATAACCCGAGACCGTGTTCTTCGATCCGATCGAGTTCACGACGATTTCGTAGAGCGCTGGGTCTTTCCCGCTGTAGAACTGCAGCGGTTCGTCCACGTTCCGGTCTTTCTTTTCATAGCTGCGGTCGTCGGCGTAAATCACTACCGTAAAGCGGCTCTTCTTCGAGTCGGCTTTCTTCAATTCCAGACTCACCGTTCCCACGGGCTTCTTCTGTCCCTTGGTCAGGGTGAACTCGTAGTAGTTCCTATCACCTTTGTGTTTCAACACTTCCAATTCGGTGCCATTGCGCGCAATCAAACTGGCGTGATTACTCAAGTCGCCTCTCATCGATGTAAGCTGGCTCACCGCCGTCGCAAGGTCTCCCTGGGTCTTGGTGAGATCGGTCTTCACACCGCCTACGTCGGTCTTTACGCTTGAGACGTCGCTCTGCACCGCGGTCACCTGCTGCGCTGTCTGTTTCTGTGCGGTCTCCAAGCGGGCATTGTCGGCCTGCTCGCGCCGAATGATTTCCTGAGCGCGCTGATCCATCTGCTTCTGCGTCATCCCGACGCTCTTGCCCAGCTCGTCGGTCGCCACGCGAAGCCTTGCATTGGTTTCGCGCAATTGCGCATCCAGCTTGGCATTCTGCTGATTGGCCTCGGACAACGCCGCTTCCTGCCGCGTGATGCGGTTGCTGAGGGCATAACTCCACACCAGGCCGCCTAGCGCCGCCAGCACGGCTACCGCAATCGCGCCCAGCAATGCGCCGCTATACGAAGGCGTCGTTTCCAGAACCGTGGTTTTCTCGTCGCTCATGCTTCCCTTCTCCTCCGGAGCAGTTCTCCTGGAACTCGCTCCACACAATTCTCAGCGCGGGTCTCTTAGACCCTGTTCGCCGACTATTCGCAATCACAAATGCAGAACGTTCGTGTCTCCGCATGCTGACATCCAGCGGCGCCCTCGGAATACAAACAAGCAAACAGCGCTTCAGAGGCTAGGGGAGACTACACAAACTATAGAAGAATCCAGCCGGTTATGGGGAATTTGCTGCGAGTCCGGTCCCATCAGCGTAACTTACGTCTACCGGCCACGCGGACCTTCGATTGGAGTCGAATTCACAACTTTCCGTGGAGGATGTGCGCGCACGGGACGAACCCCGCCTTCTGCAGGGTCTTCCGCGAAGCCGCGTTCTCGGTATTGCAGCGAGCACAGGGGATGCTTCCACCCTCGCGGCAGATGCGCTTTAGCTCCTGCACGAGATACGTTCCGTATCCCCGCCTGCGGAACGTTTCGGACACTTCCATCCAGATATCCCCATACGGACGGTTGTAGTGATAAAGAATGCCGCCTGTGGCGACAACTTCGCCGCCCACCTCCAGCAGCATCCCGGAGCCCTCAGGTTCCTGCTTGCGCAGGACCGCACCTGGAACACGATATGCCGTTGTCAGCTTGTCTTCAAAGACGATCTTTTCGCTGTATATATCGTGTGCCCAGGTGTGCAGCATCGCGGTTAACATCACGTCGTTGGTCTGTGTCTCAATCGCATTCGCCTCGCTCGCGGACCTCAGCGCATCAAATGCTTCAAAGAATCTCGAGCGCTGCTTCTCCAGGACATAAAACTCGAACATAGTGCGTGTTCCTGCCCATGGGCCGCCCACCACGATCGACCCATATCCAGCCGTCTCGCCATCCAACTCGATGAGGTAAGGCTGGGTCCAGCCCTCTCTTGGATGCAGCGAATCGTGCACGATCTGGCAGTTCATCTCCTGCCGATAAAGCTCGCGCCACGGCAGAATCTCGTTCACCTCGACCGGCCTCACCGTGAATTCCATCGCATCCCAAACCTGCGACATCATAGCGCGACCCAAACCAAAGTTCGACGCTGCCGCGCTCCCTGACCGTGACAACCCACGAATCAGTCGTTTATAAAGGGCATTACCGCTCTTTTCGCCGGGCCCTGTTTGAAGTCCGCCGAAGGCCAAAAACGCATCGATTACAGCCACCCAAGAAGAGGGGAGTTCCAAAGGTTATGTCTACTGCTGTCGCTGGAAAGGGTCTTGAAGGAATTGTTGCCGCCAATTCCGGAATTTGTTTCATTGATGGGGAAGCGGGCGTACTGGCCTATCGCGGTATTGACATCCACGAGTTGGCCGAGCGCTCCTGCTTTGAAGAGACGACATACCTGCTCTGGAACGGCCGCTTGCCCAGCGAACTCGAGTTGCGGGAATTTTCCTCTCAGCTTGCCCTTGCCCGCTCCCTCGATCAGCGCGTAGTCGAAATGCTTCGCACTTTTCCCTCCTCCGCCACGCCGATGGAAGTGTTGCGAACTGCCGTTTCGGCCCTCAGCTTTTACGACGCCGACGAAAAAGACAATTCGCACGACGCAAATGTGCGCAAAGCCTACAATTTGACTGCACAGATCGCGATGATCGTTGCTGTCTACGACCGCATTCGCAAAGGCCTCGAAGTCGTTCCTCCCGACCGCTCCCTCTCCCACGCAGGCAACTTCCTGTGGATGCTGAACGGGGTCAAACCCTCTGAGACAGCGACACGCACACTCGACATCGCCCTTATCCTGCATGCAGATCACGAGCTCAACGCTTCCACCTTCGCCGCTCGCGTGATCGCGGCGACGCTCTCTGATATTCACTCCGCCATAACAGGCGCGATTGGCGCGCTTAAAGGGCCGCTTCATGGCGGAGCCAACGAAGGCGTGATGCGTTTGCTTCACACCATTGACAAGGCCGGCGCCGATCCTGTCGAGTACGTGAAAAACATGCTAGCCGCGAAGCAGAAGATCTCCGGCTTCGGCCACCGGGTCTACAAGACTGAAGACCCCCGCGCCACTCATCTGCGCCGCATGTCTGAGCAACTCGGCAAAGACTCGGGCCAGCCCAAGTGGTTCGAGATGTCGCGCGCCATCGAACTCTACATCAATAAGGATAAGAAGCTGAACGCCAACGTCGACTTCTACTCCGCCTCTACCTATGCGACGCTGGGCATCGATATCGATCTCTACACTCCGATCTTCGCTATCAGCCGCGCCGCCGGCTGGGCTGCGCACGTCATCGAGCAGCTTGATGACAACCGCCTCATCCGCCCTCGCGCGGAATACATCGGCCCCGTTTATCCCAGCCACTGGGTACCCCTGGCTGAGCGGCCGTAGACGCCCAGAAGGAACTGGAGCCTTCAGGCCCGGAAACAAACCGGCTCCAGCCTTGGATGCCATCCCCTCTGTTCTTGATGTGGCCGGTGTGCTAATCTTCTTGCTCTCGGAGTCTACCCTTACCTGAAAAACGTAGATTCAGGTCGCTTCGAGAACGATCGCATCACCAAAAGCAAGTCCCCCGCCATGCCTCTTTGCATTGAGATCTCGGTCGAGCCGGGTCCCATCTTCCAGCATTGTGAAAGGAAACCATCATGATTCTTGGCATGAGTTTGAGGACATTTACTTACCTCCACGTCTACATAAGCCTGATTGCGATCGGTGCCGGGTTCATCGTTGTCTACGCCATGATTGCGTCAAAGCGCGTGCACCTGTTGACCGGTGTCTTTCTGTTTATGACTGCGCTGACAAGCCTGACGGGATTTCTATTTCCCTTCAAGGGCATCACTCCTGGCATTGTCGTCGGATTCCTTTCGCTCATCGTGCTGGTCGTTGCGGTCATCGCTAGACGGCGCGCCCACACGAGCGGCACCTGGCGCGGGACGTACGTGATTTCCTCCATCCTCGCTCTCTATTTCAATTTCTTTATTTTGATTGTGCAGTCGTTCGAGAAAATTCCGAGTCTGCATGCGCTGGCTCCAACCCAAACGGAATTGCCTTTCAAACTCTCGCAGCTTGTGACCCTTCTCGTCTTCATTGCGCTTACAACCATGGCTTTCAAAAAGTATCGCCCCGCTTGACGCAAACGGTATCGCTACTGCGGCAATCTTTCTCAAAACTCCTTGCGCCTCCTCGCATCCTCTCGACATCTAAAGCGCATGTCGAATTTGAGAATTGCCGTCGAGCGCAAGGTGCTCGTCTCTTCGCGCAAATTTGAGGAGGTTGTCGCAGCCATCGACGCCGCCGTGGGACATCCAGACATGCAGGCATTCTGGAAAGAGATTGCCGGGACTTCGACGTATTCCGAAATGGAGGCAGTCGTCCAACGCGCCATTGGGCCGTCGGGCCTGATGGAGTTCTTTCACTTCGATCACGGCCAATTCCTGAAGAAAGCGCAGAATGTCGCCGCCCTTGTCGCCACACCCAGGATTGTCCGCTTCGTCATCGGCAATCCGCTCATCATGATGTCTATGGCGAAGCATGTCCACGACGCCGGCTCTTACGCGCCCGTCACTCTACTCGTCGACGAACGGGATGGCGGAGTGCATCTCTCTTACGACACCATGGCCAGCTTTCTCGGAAGCTATGGAGAACCCGTAGCTCTTCGCGTCGCCCGCGAACTCGACGCAAAAGTTGAAGCCCTTATGACTTCCGCCGCGGCGCTCACCACTTGAAATAACTCTGAACCGCCGGCGTTTCGCAATCGTATACCGGACTACGGAGCGGCAAAGTGTCCCCTTCCCCGGTCCTGGCTCTGCATATCGTGAGCGGCACCCTGGGCGTTCTGACAGGCGCCGCAGCTCTTGCTCTGCGCAAGGGCTCACGTTGGCACGTTCGCGCTGGCGGCCTCTTTGTCGTCGCCATGCTGAGCCTAGCCCTGACCGGAATTGGAATGGCCATCGCGAAGGCGCAGCCGGGCAACATTCTCGGTGGCTCGCTCACCGCTTACCTCGTCTCCACCGCGTGGTGGACGGCGCGCCATCGCGAAGTACGCATCGGGATCTTCGATTGGGCTGCCGTCATCATCGGCTCGGTAATCGCAGCTACCGCCCTTACACTCGCTGTTGAAGCAGCAAGAAGCCCGTCTGGAATGGCCTTTGGATATTCGCGTGGCCCGTACATTCTGCTGGGAGCGGTGGGATTGCTTGCTGCTGTTGGCGATGCCCGTTTGCTGGTGCGTCGGGCGCACTCCGGCAGGCAGCGACTTGCGCGTCACCTGTGGCGTATGTGCTTTGCCTTGTTCATCGGTACTTCCTCCATTTTCTTGGCGCGACCCTATCTTTTCCCGACGTTCATGAGCACTACAGGCATGCTGTACGTGCTCACCTTGTTCCCCTTGGCACTGATGATCTTCTGGCCTTTCCGCGTGCGGTTCGCCAAGGCCTACGGGAACAAGCCGCCCACGCGAGAGAAAGAGGCGCTGGTTGTCGAAGGGTAGAGTTAAGGCTATTGTGTGCCGAATCGCGGGGACGAACCACAAAAAATATAGACAGTTAGCAATTTACTTTAAGGCAATTTAATGAATAGCGTTATGGCGATGTTGGCATCGTCGGCTCGAAGAGTGAGATTCAAATTCTCGCTCTAGCGTTCTGTCTTTTCCAGTTAGTGTAGAGTCCCCAGGCTGCCAGGGTTGACGTGTCGCGGATAATTCCGTCGAGCATCATTTGCTCAAACTCCTCGAGCGATCTGGTATGGATGACGAGATCGTGCTCCTCGTCATCGGGATCGCGCTCTTTCATGGTCAGGCCCGTGGCAAGAAAGACATGCTGCTTTTGCCGGCAGAATCCGTAGGCGATCCACATGAAGCCGAGGTAGGTCATCTGCGCCGCCTGCAGGCCGGTCTCTTCCTTCAGTTCTCCGCGAGCCAGTTCTTCGGGATCGACGTTCTCCAACTCCCACCCGCCCTGGGGCAATTCCAGCGCGCGTTCCTGGATGGTATAGCGGTACTGTTCGACGAGCCACACGCGCCCGTCTTCGATGGGCAGGATGATGGCGCAATCATCCTTGTCTACCACGCTGAAGATGCCCTCTTTACCGTTGGATCGCAGGATACGATCTTCGCGCAGTCTTAGCCACTGGTTGCGGTAGATTTCGCGGCTGCTGAGAGTGTGAATGGACTTGCCCTGCTCATCCTTGAGGGGGTTCAACGTGCCTCCTCATGCCCTGAGCGTCCCACGACGCACCCTCGTCGCGGAGCCGATACTTCCTCAGACGGCCGATAAGCGAGGCCGGTCCGGTGACCACGAGGCGCACGAGGTTGCCTTCGTATGCGCGCGAATGAATGACCATGCCCCCTTCAATCGCTGCAAGCGCGGCGCCATCGCTCTGCGGGACGCGCAATTCGGTTTCGATGACCGGATCGGAAAACAGTGCTTTGTCGATTGCGGCAAGCAGCGTGTCCATGCCTTCGCCCGATTGCGCAGAAACCAGCACTTCGACCTGGCGATCGTGGAGCGTCTGTTCGCGCGCGGACAGACCTTCGCGCTCTTGGCGGTCTAGCAGATCGATCTTGTTGAGGACTTCGATGCGCGGCTTGGCGAGCGCCTCGAGTTCGCCAAGGACTTTTTCGACCTGGGCCTTCTGTACCTCACCGTAGGTTGAAGCGGCATCGCGCACATGCAGCAGAATCTCGGCCTGCTCCACTTCTTCAAGAGTGGCGCGAAAGCTGGTGACGAGGGTGTGGGGCAGGTTGCGGATGAAACCGACTGTGTCGCTGAGAAGAATGCGGCGGCGGCTGGGCAATTCGATGGCGCGCAACTTGGGGTCGAGCGTGGCGAACATGCGCGACGACTGCAGAACGTGCGCCCCGGTGAGCCGGTTGAACAGGGTGCTCTTGCCGGCGTTGGTATACCCCACCAAAGCCACGGTCGGCACCGGGACTGTTTCGCGGCGCTGGCGCTGTTGGCGGCGCACGCGCCTGACCGCGTCCAGATCGAGCTTGACCTGGTCGATGCGGCGTTGAATCTTGCGGCGGTCGGTTTCGAGTTGTGTTTCGCCGGGTCCTCGCGTGCCGATGCCGCCGCCGAGCTGGGACATGGCTTTGCCGCGGCCGGTGAGACGCGGAAGCATGTATTCAAGCTGCGCCAGCTCCACCTGCAACTGGCCTTCGCGGGTTCGAGCATGGCGCGCGAAGATGTCGAGGATAAGCTGAGTTCGATCAAGCACGCGGCAGGGCAGCGCAGCCTCGAGGTTGCGCAATTGCGTTGGGCTCAGGTCGTGATCGAAGAGGACGAGGTCGGCATTGGTAGAGGCCGCGATGCCCGCAATCTCCTCAACCTTGCCCTCGCCAATCAGCGTGGCGGGATCGGGCCGAGCACGCCGCTGCATCAGTTCCGCCGCGATTTCGCCGCCTGCGCTTCGCACCAGTTCGCGAAACTCCGCCAGAGACTCATCGGCGTCCAATGCGGGCAGATCCGTTGCCGGCCTGGGGCGGTCTGCTGAGGCTGCTAAGGGATCATCTTCATTAAGGCGCGCTGCCGCCCGACGCGCGCCGTCGAGACCGGAACGCGTGGCACGCTTTCGAACCGTGAAGTCCACTCCGACGAGGACTGCACGCTCCGGCGAGTCCCGCCAACGACCGGAATCCGTCGTCGAAGAGACCCGGCCTCTGGCACCGCCTTCAAATGCCAATTGAGGGCGCTCCCTGTCTTATCGCTGCTCCGCGCTTGCTGCTGGAGGCGCTGGAGCCGGCACGGCGGCCGGTCCCATCCCTGCCAGCGCAGGGCGATGCTCAGTGTGCATCACGCTCCGGTTGCTTACCACGGTCGATATGGCGTGTTTGAAGATAAGCTGCTCTTGACTGTTGTTCTCCAGAAGGACGGAGTACTTGTCAAAGGAGCGGATCTTTCCAGTTAGCTTGACGCCGCTGACCAGATAAATCGTGATGGGGGTTTTGTCTTTGCGAACAGTGTTCAGGAAAGTATCCTGAATGTTCTGTGCCGGCTTGTTCTCCATATGCCGATCTCCTGCTTCTTTTCTAGGATGGTTGGATGCAAACGTCCTGCATCCGTGTGATAAGACAAATCCACGGGGACGGCGCCGGAAGCCCCGGAGCCGCCAAATCCCGCAATGTGACAACAATATAGCGGTTCACAAACCTTTTCAACTCTTCCTGTCCAAATTCACATTCCGCAAACCTCGGTCCGTGCGCCGATGAGACGGCAAACTCGCGCTGGCTGCTACCATGTTTCCGTGCAAAATGCCCCGGATTCTGCCGTTCTCTCCGTGCCGATGCTGGATTTGAAGCGCCAGTATGAGCCGCTCCAGCAGGAACTACTCGAGGCGCTCAAGCATGTGCTAGAGACGCAGCAATTCATTCTTGGCGAGCAGGTTGCGGCTTTTGAAAAGGCGGCTGCCGAACATTTAGGTGTAAAGCACGCCATCGGCTGCTCTTCCGGTACGGATGCTCTCTGGCTAGCGCTGGCGGCGGCGGGAATCGGAACCGGAGATGTGGTTATCACCACGCCTTTCAGCTTTTTCGCCTCCGTCAGCGCCATTCTCAGGGCTGGGGCACGGCCGGTGCTGGCGGATATCGATCCGGTGACGTTCAATCTGGACCCAGAAAAGGTGAAAACTGCTTTGGATGCGCCGCAGAAAACCGCAATTCGCGCCATTTTGCCAGTGCATCTCTACGGGCAATGTGCGGATTGGGATGGTTTTTCGCGGCTGAAGACGGAGTACGGAATCAAGCTGATTGAGGATGCCGCCCAGGCATGGGGCGCTGAATGGAAGGGGACCAAGGCAGGCGGGCTGGGCGATGCTGCAGCCTTCAGCTTCTATCCAACGAAGAATCTGAGCGCCGCTGGTGATGCCGGGATGGTGACGACCAATTCAGACGACGTGACCGAGATGGCGCGGGCGCTGCGTCAGCATGGAATGCGCCGCCGCTACTACCACGATGAAGTGGGTTGGAATACGCGGCTCGACGGTTTCCAGGGTGCGGTGCTGAAGGTGAAGATCAAGTACATTGCGGGCTGGACTCAGAGCCGACGCACGATCGCAAAGCGCTATCGCGCTCTGTTCTACGCGAAAGGTCTTGCTGAATCCGGAAGCTTGCCCCGGCATGGAGTCGTGCTTCCGCAGGAAGTGGCCGGCGCCGATCACGTATGGCATCAGTTCGTCATTCGCACGAATCGACGGGACGCGCTGCGTGAGTTCCTCGCCGCTCGCAAGATCGGCTCGGAGATTTACTACCCGGTGCCTCTGCATATGCAAGCCGCTCTCAAGAGCCTCGGCTATCAGGAAGGAGATTTTCCTGAGGCTGAGCGCGCTGCGCGTGAAGTGCTGGCACTGCCCATTTTCCCGGAATTACGCGAAGACGAGCAGCAGGCCGTAGTGGATGCGGTCGCCGAGTTTCTGAGCTGAGCGGTTACTGCGCCGAGACACGTCGCCGCATTGCGCACGATAGGCAGATCGCTGAAGAAACTCGCGCTAAGTCATGCTAAGTGCCACTTGTTACTCATAACCTAAAGTAAATGAGGCAACCTCCGTTTGTAGTGCGACGTCCAATTCGCTCAGCGGAGGCAGTAACTTGAGAAAAAATATCCTAAAGACTTCACTATGCATGGGTCTGTTGGCCGGCGCTGCTATGGCTTATGCAGCCGACGTGAGGACTGACTTTGACAAGCACGCGGACTTCTCCAGGATTCACAGCTATTGCTGGGGGAAGGTCTCGACCGCTGATCCTCTCTACGAACAGCGCATTAAGGACCAGGTGAACAAAGACCTCGAAGCGAAGGGATGGCAGGAATCGCAAGGACGCTGCGACGCAACTGTATTTGCCAAGGGCAATGTGCACAACCAGCAGGAGCTTCAGACCTACTACAACAACCTCGGCGGCGGATGGGGCGGAAGGTGGGGCTGGGGCGCATGGGGTTGGGGCGGTGGCTGGGGTCCGGGCGGAATGGGCGAAGCAACAACGACAACTGCTAACAAACCTGTAGGCAGCCTGGTCATCGATATCTTTGACGGACAATCGAAAAACCTTATCTTCCGCGGCATCTCGAGCAATGACGTATCCAAGAGCGCCGATAAGAATACGCATAACATCGACAAGGATATTGACAAGATGTTCGACCACTTTCCGCCGAAACAGTAGCGGAATTTACAGGAAGACTAAATACAGATAACTTTATTGAACGCCTCCTCCACCGCTTGAGCGGAGTCGCTGCCAACGGCTCCGCTCGATTGGTATTCAGGGTTCTGCAGGGAGCTTATGAGAACATCCTGAAGAATCCAGTGCAATACCGTAGAATCCTTCTAGAATGAAGTGCCCTTACTGCGGATATCTGCAAGATCGCGTGGTTGATTCGCGCGAGAGCAAAGAAGCCGACTCAATTCGGCGCCGTCGCGAATGCGAAAAGTGCGTTCGCCGCTTCACCACTTACGAGCGCATCGACGAAATCCCTTACATGGTCGTGAAGAAGGACGGCCGACGCGAGCGGTTCGACCGGCAGAAGATTCTGAGCGGCTTGCTGCGCGCATGCGAAAAGCGCCCGGTTTCCTCGACACAGCTTGAGAAAGTGGTCGACGCAACAGAGAGCTATCTTATGGATGCGCCAGAGCGCGAGCGCACCACCAGTGAGATTGGCGAGTTGATCATGCAACATCTGAAGGGACTCGATACGGTGGCGTACATCCGATTCGCCTCCGTATACCGGGACTTCAAAGACGTGCGCGAGTTCAAGGAAGAGTTGGAAGGTCTGCTCGATAGCCATCGCACCGGTAAGGCAAAGAAGTAGATGCTACGCAGCTCGGAGTTAAATTGGCCGAGGATTCTCTACACTCGGACTGCGGCCTATGGTCTTGGGTTGGCGGCAGTTTTATCGTCGTGTGGCATAGTCATTAACCATTCCGATTTTAGAGGGCTTAGTCCGTTCAAGGAGCAAGTGGTGTCCATCCTTGGAGCAGCCAGCGCGTTTGGATTCGTTGTGTTGATTATATGCATGGGATTTTTCTGGCTGAAATGCGATCCCTCTTCAAAGCCATGGAAAACGTTTTGGTTTTTGATTCTTCTGATCGGATCCCTCTTCGGAAGCGCAGTTCTCTACTACGTGGTTGTATATCTTCCAGCAATGAGAAAGGGGCTCTCAAACGAGAGTTCGTACCAAATCGATATTCAGCCAACGGAAACTGATGACGGACGGAATCGACTTGGGCCTTTTAGGCGATTGCTGTTGGTGATATGGGCAATCGTGATTCTGCCTGTCTTTCTGGTTCTCAGTTTGGCAAGCATTTCGTCATTTTTTGCAGAAATGGCAGCCGTTGCTTTTTTTGTTTGGTCTTCAATCGTGGTGCTTGAGGCAGTGTTTCACTGGATTCTTTCTCTGTACCGATCTGGAATGGCCCATTCCGCCAAGCCCGACAAACCCGATTCATCTCGTCTGAAGAACCGCGACTGAACAAACGCGAATAGTCTTGCAGTGTGGAGCTAAGCAAAACATGCCCGAAACCAAAACACACAAAGTTACCTTAATCCCCGGCGATGGCATCGGCCCTGAAGTCACGCAAGCCGTTGTCCGCATTCTTGAAGCCACCGGCGTCAAATGGGAATGGGAGCGCTTCGCCGCCGGAGCAGAGGCCTTCGAAATCTTCGGCGAGTACATTCCCGCCGACCTCACCGATTCCATTACGCGTAATAAGGTGGCCTTGAAAGGCCCCGTGACAACCCCGATTGGCGGCGGCTTCAAGAGCATCAACGTCACCCTGCGCAAGCAGTTTGACCTGTTCGCAAATTTCCGGCCGATCAAGAATCTTCCCGGTCTTGAATCGAAATGGCCCGGAGTCGACCTGATCATCGTGCGGGAAAACACCGAGGGTGAGTATGTGGGCCTGGAGCACGAAGTGGTTCCCGGCGTCGTCGAAAGCATCAAGGTCATCACCGAAAAAGGCTCGACACGCATTGCCAAGTTTGCGTTCGAATACGCGCGCAAGCATGGGCGCAAGAAGATCCACTCCATCCACAAGGCCAACATCATGAAGATGTCGGATGGATTGTTTCTGCGTTGTGCTCGCAAAGTGTCCGAGGGATTTCCTGAGATTTTTTATGGCGAGCACATCATCGACAACACCTGCATGCAGCTGGTGATGAATCCTTATCAGTACGACACGCTGCTGCTTGAGAACTTGTATGGCGATATCGTGAGCGATCTTTGCGCGGCATTCGTTGGCGGACTTGGCCTTGTGCCGGGCGCCAATCTCGGAGCGGAGTGCGCGATCTTTGAGGCGGTACACGGATCGGCGCCCGACATCGCCGGCAAGGATCTTGCGAATCCGACGGCGCTACTGCAGTCGGCGGTGCTGATGCTTCACCATCTGGATGAGGAAGCAGCGGCTAACAGGGTGCAGAAGGCGCTGGAAACCGTCTACGCGGAACGGAAGTGCCTGACGCGTGATGTCGGCGGCAGTTGCGGAACGACGCAGTTTGCGGATGCGGTTTTGAAAGCGATGGAAACCGCCTGACCGAAAGCGCACGTGATTGTGATGCTGTGAACGATGTGCAACGAATCGGTTGCTCTTTGGAGAAATCGTTTTTTCGGTAAAGTCCTCAGCAGTAACGAATTAAGCGGAAGGGTATCCTGGAAGTTCCAGTTATCATTAGAGTTAAGTCTCAAAATATTCAGAGATTTGGACTTGGCGGCCGATTTTCATGCAATCTGCCGCACTGCTGAGGCAATCGCTGCAGATTGCGGCATGCGGCTCTAAAAAAAGCGAGCGGTCCGCGACCCACGGCTCCGCAGCGGTGATTGACGCGAGGTTTCGCTGTTGAGACCAGTGTAGGGAATACTGGAATATAACCCGCAACATTCCGGGAAATTGTTTTGTAGTGAAATGAGCGACATCGGGCTGGTTCCGGCCCAGAGCGGATGTTGGCATCTGATTCACACGCGAATAACCGCCATCTTCTGCGCGGTGGAGTTCGTTTAGGGCAATGATGGTGCCGTTAGCGGGGCGAGACAAAGCGAAATCCAGGCGAAAGTCGAGACGCCAACAGCTCCCTTAAGTTAACTCCGGAGGCACCGGGTAGCCGTTTGATGACGATCTGGTTACGATTGGCGTTTCGAGCTATCAGCTTGATTTGGCAATAGTTTGTAATCTGTCCGGGGCGAGGGGTGGCCAGATTGCGCGCAGTGTTGCAAAATTGCCACACCGCGCTTTTGTATTCAGCGTCTAATCTTACGGTTACGACCCCCCGTACGTTCATTGTTTTCATCCGGAGTTTTGATTGGGACAGACTGCGCACATGGAACAGACGATTGCAGCTTCTCTGGAATTCACGGGAGTAGGGCTGCACTCCGGCGCGCCTGTAACCATGCGACTGCTGCCGGCGCCGGCAGGTTCCGGCATCGTTTTCCGACGCACTGACCTTGACGACTTTGAGATTCCTGCCACGGGACGCAACGTGGCAAAGGTCAGTTACGCGACGAGTTTGATGCGGCAAGGCGTTCTGATTTCGACCACAGAGCATCTGCTGAGCGCGCTGATCGGCATGGGCGTAGACAATGTGATTGTGGAGATCGACAACCTGGAGTTGCCGATTCTGGACGGAAGCGCACTGCCTTATGTCGAAGCGCTCCGCGATGCCGGCATCAAAACGCAGCGCAGGAAACGCGAGTCGATCAAAGTGCTGCGGGCCGTCGAAGTTCGCGAGGGCGAGAAGTTCATCGGGGTATATCCAGGGTCGGGATATCGGATTGAGTACAGGATTGACTTCCCCGCTCCGATTGGACGGCAGGAAACGAGTATCGACCTTGCAGCTGAAACATATGGCACATTTATCGCGCCGGCGCGCACCTTTGGTTACAAAGCCGACGAGACGAAACTGCGCGACATGGGGTTGATTCGCGGGGCAAGCCCGGAAAATGCAATTGTGCTCGGGCCGAAGGGACCGGAGAATGGGCCGTTGCGGTTCAGCGATGAGTATGTGCGCCACAAAGTGCTGGACCTGATTGGCGACCTGGCATTGGCGGGTCGGCGGATTGAAGGACTGGTCGTTGCGGAGCGCGCGGGACACGCTATGCACACGGCACTGGTGTCGAGGCTGATGAAGGACCGCTCGGCGTGGGAGCTTGCACATGTGCCGGCTGAAGCAGCAGAGGCGAAGCAAGAGGGTGAGTCGCTGACGGTTGCGGCGATGCAGCGACCGGCTCTAATGGGCGCTTAGGACGCGGCTATTCTGACTCGCAATTTTAAAGATCAACCAACTCAGATAATTTGTTATTCAGCAGGGGGCTTGATCGCCCTTTTCTTTTGTCCAAGAGCGGCACGCCTGAATTCGCGACCAGCCAAAGACCATGCGAAGCAAGGCTAGTTTGGGCTGCACGGACAAATTGTGAGACGGCTTTGGACAGTACCATGGTGACCATCGGATGAGAAAAAGACCGTGTGAATTCGCGGGCTCGCGCGCAAGCTCTTACAAAAGCCTTAGAAGGTCCTTAGCCGCCCCTAAGAGTTTTGGTCCTAGTTTCAAATAATCAATGGAGGATTCCAATGCTGAACAACCCAGGCGTGCAAGCGGGCATTGTCGCGGCAAATTTTCTTCTTCTGGGGGCTGTGCTGTGGAACCTGGCGCGAGTGGCGCGCAAATCGAAGGGGCACCGTCCACCGCCCGACTCTGAATTCTGGGAGTAGCGCGATTGAAGTTCGGCAGGGCCGCGCTAGGCGCGGCCTTTCGCTTTTAGGTATCTTCGGATGCGCGGTGCACACAGCTATAAACGTTTCCGCAGTCATACGCGGCCCGTTGGGCCACCCTTGAAAATGCGGCTGGATTCGGACGTCCCTCCGGGACTAGAGATTATGGTTGCCTGTATCCCAGGGTTGTTCTGCGCTTCACCCTGGGTTATTTTCATGCGTTCCCTAGGGGAACTTCGTTTGCCAGCGCCATTGATCGCTGAATTTTCTGGGCGGATCCTTCGACTTGGTTCACTGGCTCGGCGTCATTCAGGATGACACGGCCACGAATCTACTCAAACAAAATGCACATGGGTGTTGGGCAGTCTATGGTGTTGCCTTTGTTCGCGAGCTCGCCGGACGTAAGATCGCGACGGAAGACGGCAAGATTGCTTGAGTTCTGGTTGGCGACGAGCATCCAATGCTCGGTGGGATCGAGGGTGAAGTTGCGCGGCGTTTTTCCGCCGGAACTGGTGCGCTCCATCGGAGTGAGAGCTCCAGTCGAGGGATCCGCTTTGAAACTGTAGAGGAAATCAGTGCCTCGATTGGCGAAGTAAACAAAGCGTCCGTCCTTCGCAATTACCGTGTCACAACCGGTGTTTCCCTGTGGCGCATCCTTCGGATTTGGAAGCGGAGCGTTTGGCGGAAGAAGATGCACTGTGTCGATGCGTGTGAGGCTGCCGTCTGCCTTGTTCCACTTCAGAATGTCAACCGAAGAAGCCATTTCGTTCATGGCGTAGGCGGTGTGGCCATTGGGATGGAAGTGTAGCGTGCGTGGTCCTGCGCCGGGGACTGAATGATAGGCGCCGGCGTTCTTGAGTACGGCAGTTTCAGGATCGAAGGCATAGATGTGGATCATGTCGCCGCCCAGGTCGTTGATATAGGCAAAGCGATTGTCGGTCGAGAAGGAAGCAAAGTGCGCGTGAGCGGCTTCCTGACGGTCGGGGTTGGGGCCATGCACGGTGTAGTGCTCGCTCCAAACGAGCGGGCTGAGCTTGCCGTCGGTTACCTTGAAGCTGGCGGCACTGCCGCCGCCGTAGTCGGCTGAGAGCAAGACACGGCCAGTGTGGTCGATGGCGCAGTGGCAGGTACCCTTGCTGGCGGAGTTCTGTGCCGAAAGCTGATCAAGCTTCCCGTCGACAACGCGAAAGCTGGCGAGCTCACCCGTGGGTTTGCCATTGAAGCTGTCGACCTCGCACGCGGCATAGATGTACTTGCGATCGGGAGAGAAGCAAATCCAGTCGACGGTATTGACATTGGCGGCGACGCCAACTGCGGTCAGCTCTCCTGCAGCTGGGTTCCAGTCGAAGGAGCGAATGCCTTCGGGCGTTCCAGAGGCAATGAAGACGCGCTGCGTGCCTTTTGTGGAGAAGCCCCTGGTTGCGGCTGCGGCGAGAGTGGCGGCGGAGGCGGACATCAGAAAATCACGACGAGTAAGATTTCGCATGGCAGATGCGATTGTCGCCGATGGAGCTGTGCGAGGGCAAAGATCATCCGCAACTGTCTGCCTTGCGATGCGCCATCCGAAAGTCCACGAAAAAAGCAGGCGCATCTGGTTGGATGCGCCTGCGTGAAAAGTGAAACGTCGAATTGAGATTTAACGTTCGAGTTTGAAGATGACGTTCACCGTGGTTTCGACTTCGACGGGTTGGTCGTTGAGCAGGTATGGCCGATAGCGCCAGGTCCTTACGGCATCGATTGCCGCTTGTTGCAGCATCTGCGGCCCGCTGATGACCTGGAGGTTTTCAATGGTGCCGGATTTTGAGATTGTGGCTTGCAGCACAACCGTGCCCTGCACGCCGACGGTTTTGGCAATAACGGGATACTGGGGAATGGTTTTGTAGATCACAGAGCTTTCAACAAACCTTGATGGCAGGCGGATGCTTGAGGGAGAGGGTGGATGCACGACTGTGACCGGGCGACCATTTCCGAACGGGATTCCGTCGCCACCGGAAATTCCGGTTCCGGAATCAAGGGCGAGATTGGAGCCAATGAAGGGCTGCTCTGGTCCGGTGGGAATTCGGATGGTTGTCGGAATTCTTGGGGGCGCGGTAATGCGGCCCTCATTGAATTCTGAAAAGTCGTGCTGAGTGACGGGGCGGGCATGCACGGGCGGCGGAGGTTCGGGCTGCGGCGCGGCGGGTGCGACGAGAAGAGACGGCATCATTTGGCTCGGCAGCGCGTTGGGATAAATGAGGGGGACGAGAACCAACGCGACGAGGATAGAGCCATTGAGGGTGAACGCGGCGAACATCCAGCGGCGGCTTCGGGTCTTGATTCTGCCAGTGGATTCGAATGTGGAGTCTTCAAACATGGCGTGCCTCCCAGGGTGAATTCAGCCGCGCCGATGGGAGGCGGAGAGCTTTTGCGCGCAGGCGGTCTCAGCCGCTCGATCGCGCTGGTTGGCGCGGCGTGCGGTGTTCAAGGCCCACCGTTTATTCCCATCGGAACCACTGTGCTGATGTAGACACCGCGGCACTGCGGAATGTTCCTGAAGGTTATGGATTGGCTTGAGGTGAGTTCGGCTTTGGACGGATTGACGTTTGTGCTTTCCCAGCTTTGCTTCGCAAGGATGGGCACCCGGTTGGTTGGCTTCTTTGCGCAGGGGAACCGTTAGAAGGGCGTTTTTCCGCTGACGAGGATTGATTCTCCATCCATACGCGGGTGCGGTAAACTCCAAAGGATTCGCCGCTGGAAAAGAATCGGAGTTCGAATGAAACTGCTTCGCTTGTTGTTGCTTGTTTTTGCCGCAATCGGAATTTCCTGTGCCGGAGCGCAGGAAACGCCACAGCCCACGGGCGCAGCCGCAACCACCAAGACTCCGGACCCGTCGGCAACGCTGGCCTATATCCACGACGCATGGGCTATGCTGACGCGTTCGATGACAGAATGCCACTCGCTGGTGGATATCAAGGTGATGGCTCATCCGATTCTGTATATGCCGGCCGAGGTGCCCGTGCCGCCCGAGGTCGCAGCGCTAAGCGAGAAGTGCAATGTGAAGGTGGTGGCGCTGCCGCGACGCATCGAGAAATTGGGTGATGTGCGACCAGAGGAGTTGCCGGCGGAGGGCCTGCTCTATCTCCCCTATCCCTACGTTGTGCCGGGCGGACGCTTCAACGAGATGTATGGGTGGGACAGCTACTTCATTCTGCTGGGGCTGGAGGCCGATCATCACGAGGCGCTGGCGAAGGGAATGGTGGACAACTTTTTCTTCGAGATCGAGCACTACGGCGCGGTGCTGAATGCAAATCGAACCTACTATCTGACGCGGTCGCAGCCGCCGTTTCTGACGGCGATGATTCGCGCGGTCTATGAGAATCCGGCGAGCTTCGCGGCGACGCCTGCGGGCCGGATGGAGGCACATGCGTGGCTGGCGCACGCATACACTCTGGCAGAGAAGGACTACTCCACCTGGACGCGGCCAGAACACAGGGCGGGAACGACGGGGTTGGCGCGTTACTTCGACTACGGCACAGGACCTGTGCCTGAGATGGCGGATGACAGCACGTATTACCCCGATGTGATTCGCTGGCTGGAAGCGCATCCGCATGCTGTGAGCGGCGGAGAAGCCGGTGCGCCTTACCTGGTGAAGGGCACGGAGCATCCGGATGACACAGAGGCTGCGCGGCTGAAGCAGACGAGCTGCGATGTGAAGATGAGCGTGGTGTGCATGCGCGCTTATGCCGATGGATACCGATTGAGCAAGGATTTCTATCTTGGCGATCGCGCGATGCGGGAGTCGGGGTTTGATCCCAGTTTTCGATTTGGGCCTTTTGATGGATCGACGCATCACTATGCGCCGGTCTGCTTGAACAGCCTTTTGTATCGCTACGAGCGCGACCTCGAACATATCGCGTTGCTGCTCGGAAAAGGGACGGAAGCGGCGCGGTGGGGCAAGAAAGCGCAGATGCGGAACGCGACGATTCACCGCTATTTGTGGAAGCCGCAGCAGGGTGTGTTTGCGGATTTTGATTTTGAGAAACACAAGTCTTCTGACTATGCGTATATCTCGTCGCTGTATCCTCTGTGGGCCGGTGTGGCCTCGCGCGAAGAGGCAAAGAAAGTTGTGGCGCAGTTGAATCTATTTGAGCGGCCGGGTGGATTGTCGATGAGCAATACAGATTCGGGCATGCAGTGGGATGAGCCGTTCGGATGGGCTCCGACGAACTGGGTGGGCGTGTCGGGACTGCAGACTGCGGGATTTCGCGATGATGCGAAGCGGCTGGCCGCGAAGTGGGATGCGACGGTGGACCAGGGATTTGCGAATGACGGCACAATTCGCGAGAAGTACAACGTGGTTTCGGGAAATGCGAACGTGCAGGTGAGCGCGGGATACAAGACGAACGTGATTGGATTCGGCTGGACGAACGCGGTCTATCTGAAGATGCGGGAAATCATGGCTGCGGGGAATGAGAGCAAGGCTGCGGATTGAAGATGGGGCGGATGGGTTTAGAGCCTTGCTTTCCCACCTTGCGACAAGGGCGTCGCAAGGATGGGGTACCCAGAGTGATGACTCGCGTATCGAAAGAGAACGGCAGATCCTTCGCGCCGCTTACCCCACGGGTGGAGCCCCAGGCTTGCGGCGCTCAGGATGACACAGCATTGGTTGCTCCCGAGACTTCTTTTCCATTACTCGGGCAGGGTTTTGGTGCCGTTGATGTGGAAGTTCCTGGTCAGCGTCTGCGCGCCGGTGTCGGGCTGTCCGCCGCCAACGGAGAGGGTGTAGTCGCCATCGGCAATGATGGGTTCGCCGGCTTCGCTGACCATGCTGAGGTCGCGATTCTTCAGATCAAAGTGAACTTTTTGCGACGCGCCGGCGGCAAGGTGAACGCGCTGGAATCCACGGAGCGCTCGCATCGGTGCACCGGGGACGTTGGGAAACTTGATGTATAGCTGGACAACCTCATCGCCATCGTGGCTGCCGCTGTTGGTAACAGTGACATCGGCTGACACTGGGTCACCTGCTGCGACTGTCGGTGTGGGAACGCTGAGATCGCTGTAGGAGAACTTCGTGTAGCTGAGGCCGTAGCCGAAGGGATAAAGCGGAGTGCCGGTGAAGTAGCGGTAGGTACGGCCCTTCATGGCGTAGTCTTCAAACGGCGGAATCTGATCAACACTCTTATAGAAGGTGACCGGAAGCCGGCCGGCGGGATTGTTTTTGCCGGAGAGCGTATCGGCAACAGCCGTACCGCCCTCTTCGCCGGGATAAAACGCGTCGAGGATTGCGTTGGCGTGTTCGTTTGCCCAATTCACAGCCAGGGCGCTGCCGTTGGTGAGGACAAGGATAATAGGTTTGCCGGTAGCGGCAACAGATTCAAGCAGGTCCTCCTCGGGTTTGGGAAGATCGATGCTGGTGCGGTCGCCGCCTTTGAAGCCGGGTATGCTGACCTGCATTTCTTCGCCTTCGAGCTCGCTGGTGATGCCAAGAACAGCGATGACGACATCGGCATTCTTGGCTGCTTCGGCGGCCTCCGGCTTCGGACTGAAATCGATCTTCGACCAAACGAGTTCGGCGACGGGCTTGCTGTCTTCATTCGGCGAGTAATCCACCTTGAGCGCTGCGGGCTTGCCTGCTTCGAGGTGAACTGTGCCAAGCCTGGGATCAAATGGATCGCCGCCGTAGGAGGAAGTCACGTTTTTGCCATCGAGTTGCACGCGGCAGAAACCGCTGGTCTTCAAGCCAAGGTTGTAGTCGCCGGTTTCGGGCGCAGTGATGGAGCCCTCATAGCGAATAACGAGTGGGTGCACGGCGGCTGCCTCGGGTGGAATTGGTTGTGCCCCAGCGTCAAGAGTGGATTCAATGCGGGTGGCAACGGGCTTCATTGCTTCCGGGTTGTTGATGTTGCTCATGTCGAGCCTGGCGAAACTGGCCTTGATGCCGGGCTTGCCATCGAAGGTGAGGGCAGAGGCGGGAACTGGTTCCGCATCGTGGCCAAGGAACTGCGTTCCGGAAACGTAGGTGATGGTGTCGCCGGAAAATTCTTTCAGCAGCCCATCGAGGATGGAGACTGTGTATGTGGGAGAGCCGTTGTAGTTGCCGAGAAGAACCTTGGTTTGGTTGGCAAGCGGACCGACGACAGCGATCTTGATGCCGCTGGTCTTGAGGGGCAGGATGCCGTCGTTCTTGAGAAGGACCATCGACTCGTTGGCGATCTCGTGGGCGAGTTGGCGGTTCGCCGGACTGCTCAACTGATTCTCGTCGATCTTGGAGTAGGGATCGAGCTCCGGCGGGTCGAACATGCCGAGGCGCATGCGCGCGGTATAGAGGCGCACCAGCGCGGTGTCGATTTCACTCTCCTTGAGAAAGCCCTGCTTAACGGCATCGCGATAAGCCTTGTAATCACTGTCGCCCTTGACCAGGAATCCTCCATCGGCGCACTCGTTGTCCATGCCACGCTGGAGGCTGATGGCCGAGGCCTCAGGCTGCGTCGGCTTGAAGTGATGATTCCGATAGATATCGACGACCGCGCCGCAGTCAGACACTACGTAGCCCTGGAAGTTCCATTTACCGCGAAGCTGGTCTTGCAGCAGAAACTCATTTGCGCAGGCGGGCTGGCCATTGATGTCGTTATAAGCGCACATGACGGAGCCGGCTTTGGCCTCGGTGACGGTGGCGCGGAAGGCAGGCAGATACGTGTCGAGTTCATCGTGCTTGCTGACAGTAACGTCGGCGATGTGGCGCGTGGACTCGGGGCCGCTATGGACGGCGTAGTGCTTGGGCGTGGAAATCGTTTTGTAGTACTTCGGATCATCGCCTTGCATGCCGGTAACAAAAGCAACGCCCATGCGCGCGGTAAGGAACGGATCTTCACCGTAGGTTTCCTGCCCGCGGCCCCAACGGGGATCGCGGAAGATGTTGATGTTGGGAGACCAGAAGTCGAGGCCCTGGAAAAACATGTTGGCGCGGTGTTCGCGAACCGCCTGCGCGTGCTTGATGCGCCCTTCAGTGCTGATGACTTCAGCCATCCGATGGATGGCAGGCGTGTCGAAGGTGGCGGCTAGCCCGATGGGTTCGGGGAACTCCGTGGTGCCGCTGTTGATGACGCCGTGAAGAGCTTCACTCCACCAGTCGTAGGCGGGAATATTGAGCCGTGGAATCGCGCGGGACTGATTGACGAGTTGACTCACCTTTTCATCCAGGGTCATGCGATGAACGATGTCGGCCGCGCGCTGCTCGGCGGGAAGGCTGGGATTAAGATAGGCGGGCTTCTGGCTTTCCTGCGCATACGCGGTGAAAACAGCAGAGCACATGGCAAGACCTGCAGCGAACGATCGAATTCGGGATAGATTCATGGGGTTCCTCGCGGCCGGACGGATTGTTGCAAGCATTTTGGAGGCAAAGAAAGCGTTATCCGCCTCCGGGAGCCAACGGTAAAGTGCGAGAGGGGGTCTGGTCAAGCCGCAGGGATATGGAAATCTCACTAAGAAAATCGGTTTTCTCGGGCGCGACATTCGGAGGCGTAACCTTTCAAAGGTATCGCACGTAAGAGAAAGTCAGGAAGGAAAAATGCAGATGCAGGACGAGGGAAGCAGCGTCCTCGACAGGTTTCGGCAAGGCGACGTGGACGCCTTCGAGACGCTGTTCCGCATGCATCAGCGCTCTGTTTATGGCTGGGTGCTGCGCATCGTGCGCGACCCAGGTGCTGCAGAGGATGTGACTGTTGAGGCTTTCTGGCGCATCCACCGGGCACACGCCCGATTTGATTCCACGCGCGAATTCGAGCCGTGGGCACGGAGGGTGGCAACGCATGCGGCGCTCGACTGGCTGCGCATGCAAAAACCGGAGAGCAGCGCGGCATCGGAGATGTGGATGAACTTGGCTGCGCCTTCGACCGGAGATGCAGCCGTAGCAGAGGAAATTCGGCGGAAGACGGTGGAGGCGTTTGCAAGGCTACCGGCAAGGCTGCGGGTGGCGGCGGTTCTGGCGGTGCTGGAAGACCTGCCGCAAAAGGAAGTTGCCGAGGCATTGGGAATCACGGTGGCGGCAGTGAAGTTAAGAGTGTTTCGCGCGTTGCGTTTGTTGAGAAAAGATTTGCAGGAGCGGGGGATCACGCCATGATGAATAACGGGGACCATGAATCAGGGATCGGGGACCAGGACGAGCAGATCAAGCAGATGCTGCGGGAAGCCTTACCCCCGCTGGATGCCAATGCAGAAGCAGGTCGCGATTTATGGCCGGCAATGCTGCGCAGGATGGATGAGCAGAATGAGCGTGGAGCCGGCTCGGTTCCCTGGTTCGACTGGGCTCTGGCCGGTGGACTAGTGGCTTTTGCGGCAATCGCTCCACGCACCATTCCGGTGATTCTCTATTACCTCTGAAGCGAGCGGGGCCTGACCCGCGGAAAGTGAGATTCCGATGAATACACATCCTTATCTACGCGCATTTATGGCAGGGACGCTGGTGCCTACACTGGTGCTTCCGCTGTTGCTTGTGGCGCTTATTGTGCTCAGACTGGGTATGCAGATTTCATTTCCGATTGAGCGTGGGCTGGTGTTCCCGATGGCTCTGGTGCCGGCCCTGTGGGGTGTTTGGAGCATACTGTGGCAAGCGTCGCACGAGAGCACTCATCTGCCATTAGGCGCGCATGGGGCATTTCTGCCGCTGCTGCTGATGCCGGGCGGAGCCTTGATCGCTACGCAACTGGGAGTGCTGAACCTGGGAGCATCGTCTGCGACATGGTTCAACTCGATCACCATCCCATATGCGCTGGTTGCCTGCTTTCTCGCAGTCGCAATCGCAGCGTACTACCTGGCATGGAAATACATCGTGGGATTTGTAAACCGGGTGCTGGGGATTGGGTAAGAGACACTAGCTTCTAGCCGTTAGCTATTAGCTTGTCCTGCTCAGACGTTTTTCTTCAACTGGACCGTCGCCACCAGAGAGAGCGCTTACGCCGTCGACGCAAAGAAGTCCTGCAGGCCGGCGCGGTGGGCGTGGGCGACCATGGTGGATTGAATCTCGAGGGCGAGGGCGAGGGCGTTACGACCCTGTCGCGCGGTGACCAGCGGCTCTCGCCGGGTGCGGACTGATTCGAGGAACGACTGAATTTCGAGGCGCAGCGGTTCGCCGGGTGTGACGGGTGGCTTGAGAAACGACAAGCCGGGATTCGGACTGGCTGCGAGGCCCGCAATTGCAGCGGGGTTGGCTGCGGCAAGTTGCGCCATGATGGCGTGATCGACGCGGCCACCGGCGATGGCTGCCGCGATGTCGGGCGTGATGCTGGCGTCCAGGCGAATGACCAGCAGGTCCTGCCGGGCATAATCAATCGAAACATAACTGCGCGGTTGGAAGAATCGCAACTTGCGCACGCGCTCCGTGGAAACGCGCGACGCGGTAAAGTTGGCCACACAGCCGGATTCGAATTCAACGCGCACGTTGGCGATGTCGACCTTGGGCGAGAGGATGGGCAGACCGACGGCGCGCACTTCGCGGACCGGCGAATTCGCCATCGTTAACACAATATCGAGGTCGTGGATCATCAGGTCGAGGACGACGTCGACGTCGAGTGAGCGAGGCGTAAAAATCGAAAGCCGGTGAGCCTCGAAAAACATGGGACGGCGCAGTTGCGGCTGGACGGCGAGCACCGCGGGGTTGAAGCGCTCGAGATGCCCGGGTTGCAGGATGCGTTTGTTTTTTACGGCGAGATCGAGCAATTCATCCGCTTGCTCGAGCGTGGCGGCAAGAGGCTTTTCGACGAGCAGATCTAAACCAGCTTCGAGCAGCGCAGACGCCACAGCATGGTGATGCACGGTGGGGACTGCGACGGTGGCCGCGTCGAGGTGGGGATCCGCCGCGAGGAGCTCGTCAATCGAGGAGAATACGGGGATCGCATAGGTTGAATTCGCGTCGGCGGCGCGCGCGCTGTCGGGCTCTACTGCGCCGACGAGGGCGACACCCTGGCCTGCGGCCTCAAGTTCGCGGTAGACACGAAGATGGTTGCGGCCAAATGCGCCGGCGCCGACGACGGCAACCCGTACATTGCCTTCGCTTGCGATTGCTAGGCCCCTTTGCCTTCCACAGCCTTCAGGCAGCGGGTATAGAGCTGCAGAAGCTGGGCGACGTGCTCCTCCGGCTTGGGAGCCGAAGCGCCACTGAAGCCCGTGGCACCGGCAGCGGGACGGCCCACGCCCGTGGTTCCAGCGACAAATTTCAGTAGATCGAGAGCGATATCTTCATTGCGACGGGCGCCGAGACCCGCGGTATTGAGGGCTTCCATGCTGATAAGTCTCCGAAGAGAGATGCTACCAGATGTGTCGGTTGCGTGCAGCCCCCAGGTCCTCGCGTCGTTAGGCGAGCGAACTGATGATTTGGTGAATTGAGCATAGGCGTCTCGTAGGCGGATCGATGTGAGAAACAGCCCAAGAAAGCTTCAATACTTGTTGGCGCGTTCGATTAGCGATTGGAGTACAGCCTCGAGCCGTGTGACGCCTTTGCGCGAGTTCGCTCCGCCGCGCTCAAAGTCTATCCAACCTTCGTTGAAGCCGTCGAGCATGCGAATCCGCGGCAGCGGGTTCTGCATGCCTTGCGAAAGAAAAAGCGATTCCCACGATTCGCGTGGCACTACCCGAGCCTTCACGGGGCGGCCAAGAAGGCGCGAGAACGCGCCGGCAACATCGTGCGGCGTGACGCGCGCAGGACCCTCGAGTTCGACTATGCGACTTCCTGTCCAGCTCTCCAGCAGAAACTGGGCAGCGAGTTTGCCGATGTCGGCGGTGGCGACCATGGGAACGGCCCGGTCGAGAGGCTGGAGAAAGCTCGAAATCATGCCTTCGTTCTGCGCCGTCGCAACGTCCCATGATGCATTCTCCATGAACCACGCGGGGCGAAGAAACGTGATAGGAACGGGAAGTTCACGAAGTGCTTCTTCAATGATGGTGTGCTGGGTCAGGAGATTGGTTTCCTTTGCGTCTGCTCCGATGGTGGAGAGGTAGACAACCTTGCCCGGTTTCGCCGCTGCGATGGCCGACTTGAGTGCCGATGCGACGGCATGTGCTTCAGGGAAGTCGGGCTTCGGATCGAAGACCGGCGGAATGAGGATGAAGACGCCCTCCGCGCCCTTAAAGGCTTCCGTCATTGCTGCGGCATCGTAAATATCTGCGACGGCCACTTCGCGGCTGCGTTTGGCCCATGAATCGCCTTTGCTTTTATCGCGAACGATGGCGCGGACGTTCTGACCAGACTCCAACAGGTTGCGGGCAACTACGCTGCCTACGTTTCCACTAATACCAGTGACAGCAAACATTCAATTCTCCAGGCACTTCAACTCTGATCCGGATATAGGATGCTGGACCCTCCCGACGCGATACTCTGAATTGAAGGTGCGAGCAGATAATAACCTCTTGGAGTCCGAGTCCCCTTAAGCATGAGCCGCATCGAGAAGTGGTTTCGCAATCCGATTTTTCTTCTGTGTCTGGCTGCGGGGCTGATTGCGTTTGTTGTCCAGTCCGGTGAGGTCGGCAGTGCGGATACGATGCACCGATTGCAGTCGACGCATGCGTTCTGGACGTCGGAGCCGCCGGTGTTCCCCAACGAATACCCGGAGTTTGGGGTGCACGGACGAAACGGTTCGCTGCAGAGCTGGTATGGCATCGGGCAGTCGTTGCTAATGCTGCCGTCCGATCTGCTGGGAACTTTCATTGCAAAACTTCACCTCTTCGACCGGTACGGCGATACAGATCCCACGGTGCGCGACATTGTTGTAACGTATCTGACTCAGATTTTAATTACGGTATTGACAGCGCTGGTGTGCTTCAAACTATTGCGACAGTTTAGTTTTGGCGTTAATCAGTCCGTGGCAGGCGTTCTGTCACTTTTGGTGGCGACCACACATCTCCATTACACGCAGAACATGATGGAGAACAACTACATCTGCCTGCTGACGCTTGTCGGAATTTCGTTTGAGTATGAGTGGCTGAAGACTGGAAGCAGCCGCGCGTTGCTGATCGGGACGGGCGCATTTGGGTTGAACCTGCTGACGCGGCTTACGACTGGATTGGACCTGTTGGCGGGCGCGTTGTTTGTCCTTCTGGTGTTGTGGTTTGAAGGGGTGCGCGGCCGCGTGTTTTGGAGTCGGTGCCGGGAATACGCCGTAGTTGCGGTGCCGGTGTTTTGCTTCTTCGGATTCCTTGACCGGCTGTACCAGTTTTATCGATTCGGGTCATTCACCAACACGTATGCCAGCCTCGTAGCCAGGGAGACGATCGCGCGCGACCCGAGCCTGCCGAGCAATTGGCCCTGGACAAATCCGTGGCATGGGGGCGTTCTGGGTGCGCTTTTCGCCCCGGAGAAGTCGATCTTTCTGTTTGATCCCTTGATTATTCTGGCGCTGGTTTTGCTGGTGCTGCACTGGCGCAGGCTTGCGCCGCCGGTGCGCGCCTACGGGATTGCAACCGGCGTGATGCTGCTGGCGTATCTCAGCTTTTATGCACGATACTTCGCATGGGCAGGCGACTTTGCGTGGGGCGACCGCTATGTGTCGACGGCGGTGGAGTTGGTAGCTTTGATGGCGATTCCCCTGCTGCTGAAGTATCGGCGCGAGGCGGGCAGGACGGTCTGGGTTATGGGGATGGTGCTGCTGGTCGCAAGCATTGTGATCCAGATCGAGTCGCTGATGTTCTGGCTTCCACTCGAGATTTACCAGGAAGAAACTCTCGGGCATCCGACTCTTGTGATCGCGTTGCGTGCGAAGAACATTGTCGCCTTTGCGTTCGGCAAAATGGATGCCTGGGGCCTGAATAATGTTGCGATGACCCAGGATCCATGGGACTACGTGCACATCACATGCTGGAACTTTCTGCCGTTTCTGCTCAGGCGCGTTGGCGAGGCACCGGCCTGGGCGGTTGGCGTGGCCTTTGTGGTTTGGAGCGCGGGGCTAGCGGCTCTCGCCGCTACGCTGGTCCAAATACGCAGGGTGGCGCGGCAATTGAGGGAGAGCTAGCCTGCAAGCGACAGACCGGCGAGGGTAATTCAGGTTAGTCTGAACGGATGCTGACGGCGTACATAGCGCTTGGCGCGAACTTGGCCAGTTGGGTAGGCCCCCCGCAAGCTACGCTGGCTGCCGCCGCGGAACGCCTGGGGGAACTGGGGCGAATAACGGCCCGGTCATCGCTTTATAGCACTGAGCCTGTTGGATTCGCGGAGCAGCCGCGGTTTGTGAATGCGGTTGCAGCGCTGGAAACAGAACTCGAGCCGCCCGATTTGCTCAAGAAACTTCTGGAAATCGAAAAGCAGTTCGGTCGTGATCGTTTGGCATCTATTCCAAATGGGCCCCGCACGCTGGATTTGGATATTCTGCAGATAGGCGATCTTGAAATCGATGAACCGGGGCTGGAACTCCCTCATCCGAGGCTGACCGAGCGTGCGTTCGTCCTCGTTCCCCTTCATGAAATTTCTCCGAATTTGCAAATTGCCGGTCGTGGGAAAACTGTTGAGGAGTTGCTTCAGTCGCTGCGTGACGGTCCTGGAGGTGAAACGAATGCCGTGGTACGAATGGAAAGCGACGGTTGGCGTGCTGCGGCACATTCCTAGAGTCGCACTGGCGCTCTCTGGACTGTTGGCAGCCGCGATTGTTTGCGCGCAGCAACCCGTCGCGCTCACTTTGACGGTCGTGGATAAGACCAACGCCGCGATAGCGGGAGCGAGCGTGCAAGAAGCCAACGGGCCTTTGCTGGGGCGCACCGATACCAACGGACAGCTCACGATTCACTGCCGGATCCCGTGCCGTCTCCGAATCGATGCGCAGGGTTTTGCCGGGAAGTTCGTCGAAGTAAGCGCGAGCACAACAGTTCAACTCGATCCAGCCAGCTCAAGTCAGCAGATAACCGTAACGGCCTATCGCGCGCCGCTGGGATCGTTGGAAAGCCCGGTGACAACTCGGGAGCTATCGGAAACTGCGCTGAGCACGACGGCCTCGATAACGATGGACGGGCAGTTGCGGCAGTTACCGGGCGTGGAGTTGTTCCGGAGATCGAGTTCTCTGGTGGCCAATCCAACTTCGCAGGGCATTAGTTTGCGTGGATTGGGCTCGACCTCGGCCAGCCGCACCCTGGTGATCGAGGACGATGTTCCGCTGAATGATGCGCTGGGCGGCTGGATCCATTGGGAGGAGCAGCCGGAGTTGGCGATTGATCGCATCGAAGTGGTACGAGGTGGCGCCAGCGATCTCTACGGATCCAGCGCCATCGGCGGCGTCGTAAATGTATTGGCCGTACGGCCTGCAAGCACTCTGGGCGTGGTGCGTTCCAGTTATGGCGGCCTGGGCACATATGACACAAGCGCGCTGCTCGAGACCAAGCTCGGTCCGTGGGGATTGCTTGCGGCAGGCGGCGCGATCGGTACTGACGGCTTCATTCAGGAAGCTCCATACCAGCGTGGGCCGGTAGATACCGCTTCAAATATGCATGGGCAGAATGGGTTAGTTGACGCGGAGCACAATAGCGGCCCGCTTCGCTTGTTTGTGCGCGTCAGCGGATTCAACGAAGCGCGAGCCAACGGCACGGCGTTCCAGCAGAATGGAACGCGAATCTGGCGCTATGCCACGGGTGCGGACTGGCAGGCCCCGCACAATGCTTCCGCGACACTTCGCCTGTATGGATCGACGGAACACTATCGTCAGACGTTCTCCAGCATTTCGAATGCGCCAACGCCTGCGAATCCAACATGCTCATATCGTTGCGGGGAAACACCGACGCGCTTTTCTCTCCCGTCAGACAATGAGCTTGGCTCGGTTGCACTCTGGAACCAGCCCATTGGCGCGGAGTTGCTTCTGATTGCCGGCGCCGATGTACACGATGTGCGGGTCTGGGACCGTGAGCAGACTTATGGCGCGACCGCGACGCTGACGAATTTGAACGACCACCAGCGCGACGCCGCGGGCTTTGCGGAAGCGATGTGGACGCACCGCGCGTGGACCGCAACGGCTTCGGGCCGGATAGATTGGTTTCAGAATTTCGATGCGCACCTGGTGGTTTGGAATGGATCGGCCTGGGTGCCGTCGCCAGTGCAACCTCCCACTAGCTACGAAACTCTGTTCGATCCGCGCATGGGGATTTCGCGAAAACTAGGAAGTCACTGGGCATTGTCGGCATCGGGATTCCGTGCATTCCGCGCGCCGACGCCGAGCGAGCTCTACCGTTCGACGCAAGTGGGCAACAAGCTTACGCTCCCCAATCCCTCTCTCTTGAGCGAGCGCGCAACCGGTTGGGAGACAGGCGTGGCGAGCCAATGGCGCTGGGGAACAATTCGAACCAGCTATTTTGACACGCAGGTCAATCGACCCATCGTCGCGGTCACGACGAATCCGAATTCGTCTCCAATCCTCCTGCTGCGCGAGAATCTTGGACAGATTGAAAGCCGTGGAGTCGGGATCGACTTTGAATTGGCTCCTCAGCGCTGGCTTGCAGTGGACGGTGGATACCAGTATGCGCACGCAGTAGTGTCTCGCGGAACGCAGGACCTGGGCAATTGGATTCCCGAGGTCGCTCGCAACATGGGGACTCTCAATGTGCGCGCGTTTCGCCCGCGGCTCGGCACGCTCACGTTGCAGGGCCGGTTGAGCGGGATTCAGTACGACGATGATGCGAACCAATTTTTGCTGCACGGTTTTTTTCGGCTCGATGCATATGGGTCGCACGAATTCGGATCGCACCTCGAAGTCTTTGCAGCGGGTGAGAATCTGCTGGATCGCAGCATTGAAGTTTCGAAGACGCCAACAACAACGCTGGCAACGCCGCGCGTGGCGCGTGCGGGATTGCAATTGCGACTTGGCGCAGCGAACTGAACGCGCGCCCACCTTCAGCAACTCTCAAGGAAGCAAGCAGTAATCATCCAAAAGTCTGACAACGAACTTGCAGACACGGTGTTTCAGCGAGTGTGAGTGGCCAGGAACAGTTCAAGTCACCGCCGTCACAGAAGGAGAAACACCATGAGATTTATGAAGCTTGTTCTTGTGGCGGCACTGACTGCAGCGCCCGCCATGACATTCGCACAAACCACCGCGCCAGAACAGCCGAGAAATCCGATTGTGAAGCGCGAGTTCAACCAGCAGCGACGCATCGGCAATGGAATGCGAAGTGGTCGCCTCACCGCCAGACAGGACGTTCGCCTGGAGCGTCAACAGAGAAGCATTCACCGCCAGTTCCGTGCGATGCGTGCGCGACACAATGGGCGCCTGACGATGAGAGAGCGCCGCATGATCTATCACCGGCAAAACATTGCGTCGCGCAGGATCTTCCGCGCGAAGCACCACAACCGCCGCATCGGATAATGCGCTTAGGTCCGCAGGGAGTCCTCATCGGGCTCCCTGCGGTGTTTGCTGAACATCAACCGATTAGAATTACGAAGTGAGCCTCGGATTCAACCTGACCCATTCAACGGACAGCGGCGGACGGCGCGCGCAGATGCTGCTGCCGCATCAAACTGTTGAAACTCCAGTATTCATGCCTGTGGGAACGGCCGGCAGCGTGAAGGCTGTGCCGCAGGACATCGTCGAATCACTGGGCGCACAGATCATTCTGGGCAACACTTATCATCTCTACCTCAGGCCCGGGCATGAGGCGATCCGGCGGATGGGCGGCCTTCATCGCTTCATCAGCTGGCCGCGTGCCATGCTGACGGACTCCGGCGGCTTTCAGGTTTACAGCCTCGCGCAGTTGCGCAAAGTTACGGATGAAGGCGTGCACTTCCGCTCGCATCTGGACGGAAGCAGCCACTTCTTTACACCGGAGCACTCGATGGATGTGCAGATCGCGTTGGGCGCGGATATCTGCATGGCATTCGACGAGTGCACGGAGTATCCAGCGGATCGCACGCGGGCAGAAGAGAGCCTGCGGTTGACGATGGCGTGGGCGCGACGATCGCTCGATCATTTCCATGCGCACCGCAATGAAGTGGTGTGGCGCGAAGAATTCGGCAGACAAACACAAAGCTTGTTCGGCATTGTGCAAGGCGGCATGTACTACGATCTCCGCCGAGAGAGTGCAGAGCGGTTGGTAGAGATGAACTTTGACGGCTATGCAATTGGCGGATTGAGCGTAGGCGAGCCGCGCGAACTCACGCTCGAAGTGATCGCTGAAGTCCTGCCTCTCTTACCCAAAGACAAGCCGCGCTACGTAATGGGCGTTGGATATCCAGACGAGATTGAGCAGTACGCGCGCATGGGCGTCGATATGATGGATTGTGTGTTGCCCACACGCGCCGCTCGCCACGGGTTGCTGTTCACCAGTCAGGGTCGTGTGAACATCAAGAATCGCCAGTATGCAGAAGACCAGGGCCCGGCTGATCCGGCGTGCGAATGCATGGTCTGCCGGCGATACTCACGCGCGTATCTGCGCCACCTTATCCAATGTGGCGAGCCGCTCGCGGGAACACTGAATACGATTCATAACCTTGCTTACTATCTCGGCATCATGCAGCGAGTGCGCGCGGATCTCGCGGCAGGTGTGGCGGAGCCGCTCAAGCCGTAATTTCGGAGCTGAGTAGTTGCTTGAGTGCCTGCACGTATTGGGTAAGCGCCTGGCGACCGCTGTCAGTCATGCGGTAAATGGTCTGCGGTTTACGCTGCAAAGACTTCTTTCGACACCGCGGTAGTCGGCTTCTGAGTCAAAAGAACTCGCCGTACAGAATGGCATTTATCGTCAGCAGCTTTGTACCAGTTACTTGTTTAGCTGCTTATAAAAGAAATCGGCCATGATGTGGTTGGCTTCAATGGCTTCTGGAAGTTGCGGGTTGTACCAGAAGGCGTGCGGTAGTGCGTCGTAGACGACGAGGCGCGCGTCGACACCGGACGTAAGATAAGCGCGATGCAGGTTGATGGTGCCGCTGAGCAGCAGATCGCGGCCACTGGTAATGAAGAGTGTTGGCGGCAGGCCGTGAAGATCGCCGTAGATGGGCGATAGGATGGGGTCTTTGGGATCAGTGGAGGCGACATAGAACGGATCGTGCGCACCAGGGTCAGGTGGATCGAGGTGGCCAGCGAGGCCCCGCAGCGCGTACATTGCCTGAGAATCTCCGGGGCGCGCAAAGTCGCCCATGCCACTGAAGATGCCTAGAGCTGCGGGCATGGGGAGGCCGAGCTGCATGATTTTCGCGGCAACTTCAGCGGTTAGGATGGCTCCGGCAGAAGTTCCATAGATGACGATGTGGCGGGGCTTGTAGGTCTTCAGCAACTCTTTGTAGACGGCGATGGAGTCGTCGACGGCGGCGGGAAATTTGACTTCCGGCGAGAGGCGATAGAGAACGGCTACAACTTTAATTCCTGAATAGCTGGCGATCGGAATGGATTCTGTATAGGAGCCGGAGTCAGAGTTGAAGCCGCCGCCGTGCAGATTCAGAAGCACTTTGTCCTTGTTCTTATCGGGCATGCCTTCGGGGGTGACGATGCGGACAGGGACGCCAGCCATCTTGTCTTCCACGATGGTGTTGGGGCAGAGCTTCGTCCACTCGACGCGCGCACGGGCAGTGTAGGCGTCGGTCATTTTGCGGCGTGCATCCAGCGGTTGCGGCGGACCCTGGTCGGGCTCCGCGCGACTGATGGACTTTTGCGCTTCGGGGCTGATGGTCTGCGGCACGGGAACGACGCGGGTAACGTGCGCTGTGCCGTTGGCATCAATGTAGCTGGTATCGCGGTTGGGTGCGTCGGCAGCGGTGGTCGGCTGTGGAGCAGTCTGTTGCGCGACGAGGAGTGAGGACGAAAGTATGAGCGCGACTCCGAAATGGCGGGCGATCAGCAGCATTGACTCATTGCCTCCCGATGCGGTTCTATAGGGTCGCCGCGCGGAAGCGGCTCAACCGTCCACGATAGCAGACGGGCCGCTGCCAGCTGGCGTATTCTTGAGCGTCGTAACATGTCATTTCAGTCCGGAGGGTGCCTGAATGATTGCAAGGATCTGGCACGGATATACCAAGCCCCAAGACGCCGACGTATACGAGGCGATGCTGAAACCGGAACTGCTTCCTGGCATTGGCAAGATTCCTGGATATCGTGGCGGCATCGTTTTGCGAAGACCATTGGGCGACGAGGTCGAATTCATTACCATCATGATCTGGGATTCGCTGGAGGCGCTGAAGGCCGTGGCTGGGCCGAATTATGCGGTAGCGATTATCCCGGAAGATCGCATGAAGCATTTGTCGCGCTACGACAAACAGTCCGCGCATTATGAGATTCAATCTTTGCAGGGATTGGCGGGGATTGCGGGTTGAGCTGCAACGTCCACTCAGGGGCTACCGCCCTGATCAATTCAGGGCGGTTACGGCACTACTGAAGGTTTGCTGCGTCAAAGGCGACAATTTTATTTCGCGGCCTGAAATCTTCATGCAGATTCCTGCTGCCGTCTTTATGCCTGGTGGGTTAAATTGAATTGCCATGACGGCTATTGCTTCTTCCTCCATTCACAATCTCGTCGGCGGTAAGTGGATTACCTCCACGAGTCCGGCCGGAATTGAACTCGTGAATCCTGCAACGGGCGAACCGCTGGGGAATTCGCCGGCCGGTTCTGCCGCAGAAGTAGATGCCGCGGTACAGGCGGCGCATACTGCCTTTGCTTCGTGGCGAAGCGTGCCTGCGGTCGACCGCGTGCAGTACCTCTTCAAGTTGAAAACGCTGCTCGAGGAACATATCGATGAGCTTGCAAGCCTGATCACCATTGAGAATGGAAAAACCCTGGCGGAATCGAAGGCAGAGTTGCGGCGGGGCATTGAGAACGTCGAAGTTGCGTGCGGCATTCCAGTCCTGATGCAGGGTTACTCGCTCGAAGATGTCGCGCCGGGGATCGACGAGATCATGGTGAGGCAACCACTGGGCGTCTGCGCAGTAATTACGCCGTTCAATTTTCCGTTGATGATTCCGCTTTGGTTTTTGCCTTATGCGATTGCTACTGGCAACACCGTGGTGTTGAAGCCGAGCGACCGTGTTCCCTTCTCAGCGGCGCGTCTTCTCGAACTGATCCAGGAAACCGGACTGCCGGATGGCGTGGTGAACCTGGTGAACGGCGGCAAGGCAGCGGTGGATGCGCTGCTGGATCACCCGCTAGTGCGGGCCGTCAGCTTTGTAGGCTCGACGCCGGTGGCGAAGCATGTGTACGCGCGCGGCTCGGCAAGCGGCAAGCGTGTGCAGTGCCAGGGGGGAGCGAAGAATCATGTAGTAGTGCTGCCCGATGCCGACCAGGAGACAACCACGAAGATTATCGCCGACTCGGCCTTTGGCTGCGCGGGGCAGCGCTGTCTTGCTGTCAGCGTGACGGTGACCGTGGGCGAAGCGAAGAACTGGTTTCGCGATTCGATTGCGGCGACGGCCGGTGCTCTGAAGGTGGGCAACGGGCTTGATCCCGCGACCCAGATGGGACCTGTGATTACGCAAGCCAGTCGCGAGCGCGTCGTTTCACTGATCGGGCAGGGCGCCGAGCACGGAGCAAACACGATTGTTGATGGGAGACGAACGAATGGGAACGGCGGTGCTGGATCGTTTGTGGGGCCGACGGTGCTGGATGGTTTGCCCGCGACGAGTCCGCTGATGGAGACGGAGATTTTCGGCCCTGTGCTTTCAGTCGTCCATACAGACACGGTGGACGAGGCGGTAGCGATGATTGAACGCTCCGCCTACGGAAATGCCAGTTCAATCTTCACCTCGTCCGGCGCTGCTGCGCGCAAGTTCCGAACTTCGGTTTCAACCGGGAATGTGGGCATCAACATTGGCGTGCCCGCGCCCATGGCGTACTTTCCATTCTCGGGATGGAAGGGCAGCTTCTTTGGCGTGATGCATGCGCAGGGGCGCGATGCCATTGAGTTCTTCACGGACAAGAAGGTGATTGTGGAGCGCTGGCCGAAGGAGTGGTCGCGGAAGTTCTGAACTTCACCGTCTGACGGGGGGATGGATTGTTTTCAAACTCGGGCATGCGTTTGCAGTGCGCAATCATAGCTTGGGTGTTTGGGGCAACATTTCACCTGAACGGCCAGGCGACCGCCCGCATCGCTGGCGACGTTGTTCCCGGTTCTGCGTGGGAGCAGACTTCGCCGGAGTCGGTGGGCTACTCCACACCGAAGCTTGAGGCAATGCGCGCCTGGGTGAAGACGCAGGACACGACTTCGATGATGGTGATCGTTCAGGGCCGCGTGATCTTCTCTTATGGCAATCTCACTCACACGAGCAAGGTTGCGTCTGTACGCAAGAGCATACTCGCGATGCTCTACGGCAATTACGTGTTGAATGGCAAGATCGACCTCGGCAAGAATGTGAAACAACTTGGCCTGGACGATAAGCAGCCGTTTCTTCCGGTGGAGGAGCACGCGACGCTCGAACAGCTTCTATCCGCACGCTCGGGTATCTACCTGCCAACCGGCAGCTGGGGTCAGAAGGACTACATGCCCGTGCGGGGATCGGAGTATCCGGGCACTCACTTCGTTTATAACAACTGGGATTTCAATGCTGCAGGAACAGCCTTCGAGAAGTTAACTGGCAAGGACATATACCAGGCGCTGCAAACCGATCTTGCCGTACCGCTGGGATTGCAAGACTACAAAGTCTCAGAGCAGAAGAAGATTCCCTCGCCCGATAGCGTTCATCCTGAATACGCGATGAATCTTTCGACCCGCGACATGGCGCGACTTGGGCTGCTGATGCTCGATTATGGCTCATGGAACGGCAAGCAAATTATTTCGTCGGACTGGGTGCGCTACATGACGAGCATAATTACGCCTTTCCGCGATATCAACCCCACGAGCATGCGCAATGATGGAGAACCGGAGAGGTGGGGCTACGGATTGCTTTGGTGGGTTTGGGATGCGCCCGCTTTCCCGGGAAATATATACAGCGGATTTATGCAGGGCGCGTACACCGCGGCAGGTTCCGGCGGGACATTCATCTCAGTTTTGCCCGCGAAGGACATGGTGGTGGTTCACCAGGTCGATATCGACAGGAATCCGCACGCATCGGTTTCACCCTCAAGCTATATCGCCATGCTCTCGATGATCGCGAATGCCTACTGCGACAATTCCTGCAAATGACGGTCCGCAAACACGCGAAAGGGGGAACACCAATGGGCGTTCCCCCTTTTCACTCGTGCCGTGTTCCATTTTATGAAGGCGGAAGGATCAATAACTCCGATCGCAACAGCAACTCGGTGAGGCTATCGAGCGCCTGCTTGTATTTGTAAGAGATGGCGCGCTCGCTCACACCGAGGATGTCGGCCGTTTCTGCCTGCGTGTACTCCTGCAGGACGATGCGGCTGAGGATCGATTGATGGACGGGCGTCAACTTTTTGAGACAATGCTCGATGTCGAGCACGAAGATGACAGCATCTTCGAAGGTCTTGACCTTGCGGCTCGAAACCCATCCGCGCCCAACCGGTTCGCCCAGAATAGACGGCGCGCGGCCAACCAGCATGGACGCGTACAGGTAGCGCCGCAGCATCTTCTCTGTATGTTTGCGATAAAAGGCTACGCTGACACCGGCAATCGAATCGGAGCCCTCTTTTTCCCGCTTGATTTCTGCTTCGTAGTGGGCAAGCGGCACGATGCCACGAACTGGGCGCCAGTGATGAATGCTGGTTCCCGTGGCCCAGATCGATGTCAGCTGAAGGGCTGCACTCATTCAGCACCTCCGGCTTCCACAGCGACGGCCCAGATGTTTAACAACCGTTTTGTGATGGGACGTCCGCGGCGCTTTCGCGACTCCGGACTTGGAAATTCCTTCAATTCTGTTTCACATGTATTGCAATAAACAGTTCGCTGAGCGAGGGTGCGGTACCAAAGACGTCCGCAGCCCTCGCAAATTTTCAATTGCACGCACGATTCCATGACCGATTCCCCAAAATAATCGCTTTCTCCCGCGGGTTCAGTTTTCTGATTTCTGTCAGGCGAGGTGAAAGGAGCCAGGCAGCGGCCTCGGGGTTCTATTGCCCCGGTGTACGCTTACCGCCTGTGCTCGAGCTGTGATTGTCATCCTGTTGAGCGCGCAGAATCTGGAATAAGGCCCGACTGGCTGGTTTGAGGCGTGTTACCGAAGTGCCTTTGTGGACTCTTGAGAACAGGCCTCCCCCATGTGCGGCCGATGGGCTCGTCGGTCACCGAACGAGGTGGCTACAACCCTCGTTCGATTGCGCGAAGGAACCGCATCCTCGAGAATTTCCAACAACCTGTGCGAGCTGGAGTAAACCCAATGTAGAGAGTTGTATCTTCTCGGTCAACGCCGCCAGGCCTAATTCTTCATTCGTTCTATTGGATGGACATGAGAACCGGGAGAACTAGCCCCGAAAGACGCAAATCGGTTTGCTGAAAGAAAACCGCAACCGATCGTCTGCATGGCTGCTGGCGGACTTTCCACAGATGACTTTTACCCAGATGCAAGAACGTCTCCGTATGGAGTTGCTGCGCAGGATACAGCGCGGAACTCTGAGCGTCTCACTCCTGGCGCGACAGACCGGCTTCGGCAAGTCGCACCTATCCAATTTTCTTCACGCGCGCAGGCAGCTTTCCTGGGACGGCATTGACCGCATGCTCGCTGCTCAACACATGGCGGCCGAGGATCTGCTGCATCTCGGCGCGCAAGGCGAACACGCTGAACAACCGCAAGAAGCCAGCATTGTTCCGGTCGTGTCGCATAGCAGTGCGCTATTCGAGCCTTACATCCGGCAAAGCGCAGTGCAAATGATGCTGCAACTGCCGATGGGGGCGCTCCATTTGCTCAAGGCACGGCCGGTGGCAACGCGCCGCTCGTGGCAGCGGTTTGTGGCCATCCGGATTGCGCATGCGGATGCGCTGCCGATGGATCCGCTGCTGCTGCCGGATGCGCTCGCGGTGATTGACCGGCACTACAACTCGCTGGCCGCGTACCGTGCCGGCCGGCTCAATTTGTATGCCATCCGCAACGGTGCGCACCTGACGCTGCGCTATGCCGATTTTGGATCGGAGCGGCTGGTGTTGCGGCCGCTGAACATGGGGTTCCCGATCGATCTGATTGAAATTGGGCCGGAATCTTCGATGGGGGAATTCATCGCAGGCCGCGTGGTGCTGACGATCAACGAGCTGTGAATCTTACGTGCTCGTGGAGTATTGACGGAGTGGTTACTGACGAATAGCCTACGACTCGGGAATTTCGCTCCAAAGCACCGCCTTCGCTTGCCCAAGGCGCTGTCATCCTGAGCACAGCGAAGGATCTGCGGTTGCTCTTATGTCCGATTCGGTCCAGCGCTCGTTTGAAATCGGCCGGTTCACATTCATACCAATCACGGCTCAAATCCGCCCAGATTGGGTTTATGGATTCAATGAGCGCGATCTTTTTTGCACGTCTCCATCCCTTGAGCTCTTTTTCGCGAGCGATCGCCCGGTTGACGTCACCGTATCTCTCAAACCACACCAGCCGGTCGCAGTTGTATCGAGCCGTAAAGCCATCATGTTCCTTCCATTTGTGTTGGAAGACGCGCCTGCGAAGGTCACCTGTCACTCCGATGTAGAGAGTGTGACTGCGACTGGCCATGATGTAGGTGCAGTACCTGCACTCGTCCATGAGCAGCATCGTAAATTCTGTTCGCAGGGTTGGCCGTGATGCCAGGATCAACCGCAGATCCTTCCGCTGCGCGTCAGGATGACAGCACTAGAGGAGAATTCGAAGTGGGCGATCGGATTACCGCCTAAGAGGAAATAACTAACTAGGCAACTGGACGGATTGCTGATCCCTGAGATCAAACGTCGTCGTGGGTCACATCGGGATTTTCGAATCGCGTGTACCTCGAAATGAAGTTGAGGTGGACGGTTCCCGTGGGGCCGTTACGCTGCTTGGCGATGATGATTTCGGACTTGGCACGATCGGACTCCGACATTTCTTCGTCGCGGCTGTAATAGGCCTCGCGGTGGATGAAAGCGACGACGTCGGCGTCCTGCTCGATGGAGCCCGACTCGCGAAGATCGCTGAGCATGGGGCGCTTGTCGTCGCCACGGCGCTCGCTGGCACGGGAGAGCTGTGAAAGCGCGACGACCGGCACATGGAGTTCCTTGGCGAGAGCCTTCAAACCACGCGAGATCGCGGAGACTTCCTGGGTGCGGTTCTCGTAACGCTTGCCGCCCGCGGATGGAAGTGTGGCGCTCATCAGCTGCAGATAATCGACGACCACCAGATCAAGGCCGCCGAGGGTCTGCTTCAGGCGCCGCGCCTTGGCACGCATTTCGGCGAGGGAGATGCCGGCCGTGTCGTCAATGAAGAGGCGGGATTCAACGAGCTGCTCGAGTCCGCGCACCAGCCGGTCGTGGTCTTCACGGCGGATGAATCCGGTTTGAAGGTTGCGCTGATCGACCCACGCCTGGGAGGCAAGCATGCGGCGCAGGAGCGATTCCTTATTCATTTCAAGACTGAAGACGGCGACAGTTGCGTTGTGGTTCACGGCGGCATTCTGCGCCATGTTGATGGCGAAGGCAGTCTTGCCCATGGAGGGGCGCGCGGCGACGATGATGAGCTCGCCCTTCTGCAGCCCGCTGGTCATCTCATCGAGCTTGGAAAAGTCGGTCTCAAGACCGGTGACGGTGCGGCTGTTGCGGTAGAGATTGTCGATGGAGCCGAACGAGGCCGCCACGATATGATCGAGCGCTTCAAGGCCGCCGGTGACACCTTTTTCGCTGACTTCAAGCAGAGCCGTTTCAGCCGCGCCAATGACCTCAAGGGCAGTCTCACTCTGGTCCGCGGCACGGGCGATGGCTGCCGAGCAGATGAGCATGAGCTTGCGCAGCAGGCTCTTATCTTTGACGATGCGAATGTAGTCTTCGATGACGGGACGGATCGGCAAACCCTCGGTGAGGGACGCCAGGTAGGCGACGCCACCGACGGACTCGATCTCTTTAGCGCGCGCCAACTCGTTCGACAGGGTAACGATGTCGACGGCGCGCTGCTCGTTCATCAGCTCAGACATGCGGATAAAGATGCGCTTGTGCGAATCGAGCGAGAAGTCGTCGGGCTCGAGGCGCTCGGCGGCTTCGGAGTGGGCGGCGTTGTCAAGCAGGATGGCGCCAAGGATGGTTTTTTCCGCGTCGATATTCGCAGGCAGGCCGGCGTCGAGCGAAGTGATGTCAGGCAGGGTGGCCATACCTAGAGTGTAGGGCGAGAAGAGGGAGCCTACGGCATGTGAATTGCCGCGCCGGAATGTGGAGAATCAAGCCGGCAAGGACAGGCACGTTGGACTTATTGCATGGCGATCAATCTGCCCAGAGCCAGCAATTCACGCTAGTTGGCAATCACCATCATGGAAGTGCTGTGGAGACTCAGCGTCTTTCTGGGCACAAATGGAATGCTGAGCCCAAAGCTATACGTAACCGTGACCTGCACGGCGTTACCTGGCGCATTGCACTGAGTCGCACAGGCTGTCCATGTGACGGGAGTCGAAGAGCTCGGAGTGAACCACGTAGTGGATACGGTTGTATTCGCAGCTTTCACGCCCGGATACCCGAGATTCTGCACATACGTCTGGATCTGCGCTGCTGTCGCACTGCAGTTTGCAAGGACGCTGCAAGAGGATCCGCGGACAATCGCGTATCTTGTGGCTTCCCTTGCCGCATCTGAAACGTAGTTGTAAGTGTAGAGTGCCAGCGAAAGCTCAATGATGCCAAACAGCGCGGCAAAGAGGACCGAGGAAACGAGTGCCATCTCAACGACTTCCGATCCTTCCTCGCGGTGAATAAATCGACGGCCCCGGACCGCATTCGAAACGCGACCGGCGCGCAAATGCGATCTCCACCAATCGATACGGTTACCCGTCATCCGGCTGAACCTTGTTCCCTGCATTATTGCAACACCTTTTGAACTGCCTGACCGTGGAGAGTTAACGACGTTGGAAGTCCCGGTACGCGGATCAGCGGAGTCACAGTGGCTTGCGTTTGAACGGTGAGGATGGTCTCAATTTCGGAGCCGGGGCAGGCCGTTGGAGACCCACAGCCCCCCACAGCAGCGTTCCCGTTTGAGCAAATGCAGGAAGGCGTTACGGTTGTTGTGCCCAATGCGATGTCTGGAGCGTCGGCTGCGGCAGTATTCTGAATCCCGGTGATATCGCCGGCTGTGGCGGAAGTTTGACAGCCATACGAAACCCCGGCCCGGGCCGCGTTTGCTACCTCGACCGCTGCATACGTCACCCATCCAAGTTCGGCTGCTCCCAACACGAGCACGATCAGGATCGGCATTGTGAGGGCCAATTCTACGAGCGAGCTTCCCTCTTCGGTCCTGACTCCGCCGCGCCCCAACATGCAAAGCCGAAAGACGAAATCGCGAAATCCTGAGATCATAGTTACTCCACCAGGGCAAGCCTTGAAAGGACCGAATTGGGGTTGGTTACCACCGAATAATTCGTATTCGTGATCGATCCGCTTCCGGTTTCGGTAATAGAATCCGCAATCAAGTCCAGGGAAACATTGAGACTGCCGGAGCCGGTCAGGGTTAATGGCGCGGCCGGAGCATAGAGAATGCCTTTGATGCTGTCGCCCCCGGAGCCGGTAATGGAAATTGCGCTCGAATCGTTCCGCGCCTGGAAGACGAGAACGCCGTTGTAAGTTCCTGAAGTCGGCGCTGATAAGTTCATGTTGCCGCTTCCCGTGAGAGTGGTGGCGCCCTGGGTATAGAAGGTGATGCCTGATCCAGCCATCGATCCCGAGCCTGTAAGTTGCAAATTGCCACCGATAATGTAAAGCCCGGAGCCAAGAGTCAACGATGAACTTCCGGTGCTTTGGAAGTTTCCGCCGATGGTGTAATTCCCGGCACCTAGAATCAGGTTTCCGCTGCCGGTATTGGTCAAATTGCCGGTGATGATGTAATTCCCAGCGCTCAAGGTCAACGTCCCGCTCCCGGTGTTGGAAATTGAAGTGTATGTACCCGGGCTGAGTGTCAGATTCCCGCTGCCGGTGTTGCTTGGCGTGCAATTCGATGCGCAAGTTCCCGTTGGAATCGAAGGCGCCACCAAACCGGCAAGCGGATCCGCCGCTGGCGAAATTCCAGTGACCGGTGTGGGGGTTATGCTACCCGAGCCTGTTCGCGTGTAGCCGCCCACGATGCCTACTTGTTTGGCTGTTATCGAACCGCTTCCGGTCAAAGTCAATGCGGAGGTGGTATTGCTTGAGTTGTCATAAATGTCGCAGTTGACTGCGTCGATGGCACCAGACCCAGTCAAGGAGATATCCGTGCCCGATTTCGCTAATGCCCATAGGCATCCGACGTTGGAACCGGAGCCTGCTACAGCCCTGGCGCCCACTGTGAGGGAGCTCTTCTTCGTGAAAACACCCATGAAGATGGTGGGACTGGGATCAACAACGACTGCCTCAACGAAGCCGCTGTCGCCAGCGTATGCTCCATATTTCGGAGGAACGTTGATTTGGACGGTGGCACCGCTGGTGCCATTTACCACTCCATTTGCCGAAGCCGCCGCTTGTCCCGCTGCCTGGGCAGAGGTGATTGAAGCGTTGTACTTGTAATCCAGCGCTGCGGCAATCGCCGCGGCATCGGCTGCAATCTGCGTGTTGCGATGGGACCGGAAGATAAGACCTATGTCGATCGCGAGCGCCATACAGCCCAGGAGAAACGTCATGCTAAGGGCGACTAGAACCAGTGTCTGGCCGCTCTCATCGCGTAGAGATCGCATTTTGCTCCCCAATCTCAGATCAACACATCCGCGCACTCGGTGGCCTCGTGCTTCGCGAGATTCGATCACCATATTCCGAATTCGCGGCAAGGCGCAAAACGCGCCCAGCTTCGACGCGTCTGCAAAGCCCTGATAACTGTCGTTGTATTGCAGACCTCAATCCTCTCGCGGGGATCGCGTCCAAGGCTCTCAACCTGGCACCGATGAGTGCATTATCCACATCGCAACGCTAAAGAACAATGAGAAACAGCGAGATGCGAAGCGACGGAGGCCTTATCGATTTGATACCTGCAGGTCAGGAATTTGTCCCCGTTGGCGCCGTTGAACAACTGCCCAAACTGCTATCGCTGCTAAGCCCTCAGAAGGCTATGACTTAAAGAGTCTATTCGGTGGCGATCACTGGCCCGGCCGCCAGCGCAGAATCGGCTTACGAGCCGCCTGGACTTCATCGAGCCGGGAGACACGCGTGGAGTGTGGCGCGGTTTTGACGATTTCCGGGTTGTCGTCGACTTCCTTGGCGATCGAGCGCATCGCATTGATGAAGAGATCCAGTTCTTCGAGCGACTCGCTTTCGGTGGGCTCGATCATCAGCGCGCCGTGCACGATGAGCGGGAAGCTTACCGTGTAGGGGTGGAAGCCGTAGTCGATGAGGCGCTTGGCGATGTCGCCGGTTTTGACACCCTTGGCTGCCTGCCGTTTGTCGCTGAAGACGACTTCGTGCATCGACGGTGTTTTGTAGGGCAGCTCATAGAGGTCTTCGAGATTCTTGCGGATGTAGTTAGCGTTGAGGACAGCATCCTCCGTGGTCTGCCTCAACCCATCCGGTCCGTTGGCGAGGATGTAGGCCAGGGCGCGAATGAACATGCCGGTGTTGCCGTAAAAGGCGCGGACGCGGCCAACGGATTGGGGACGGTTGTAGTCCCAGGATAGAGAACCGGAAGCTGACGGGGGTTCGTGCTTTCCCACTCTTTCACCCCAAAGCTGGCGAAAGGATGGAGCACCCGAATTCTGAGGTGATTCAGGCGATGGTTTGCGAACGAGGACGGGGGTGGGGAGGAAGGGCTCGAGGAATCTCTTGCAGGCTACGGGGCCAGAGCCTGGGCCGCCGCCGCCGTGAGGTGTCGAAAATGTTTTGTGCAGGTTCAGGTGCATGACGTCGACGCCGAAGTCGCCGGGGCGAACTTTGCCAACGAGCGCGTTCATGTTAGCGCCATCCATGTAGAGGAGTGCGCCCTTGGCATGGAGGATGTCGGCGATCTTGTGGATTTCGTTTTCGAAGACGCCGAGCGTGGAGGGATTGGTGAGCATCAAGGCAGCGGTGTCTTCGTCCACCTGGCGCGCGAGGGCTTCAAGATCGATGCCGCCGTCGGCATTGGACTTGAGGTTCTCAACCTGGTAGCCGCAGATGGCTGCCGTGGCGGGATTGGTACCGTGCGCGGAATCCGGAATGATGATTTTGCGGCGGGCATTGCCCTGCGACTCGTGCCAGGCGCGGACGAGGAGGATACCGGTAAACTCGCCGTGCGCGCCGGCTGCGGGCTGCAGGGTGATGGTATCCATGCCGGTGATGTCGATGAGGCAGCGCTGCAGCAGATCGATGATTTCAAGCACGCCCTGTGCGAGCGATTCGGGGCGATACGGGTGCGCATCGGCAAGGCCCTCGATGCGGGCAACGAACTCGTTGACGCGGGGATTGTATTTCATGGTGCAGGAGCCCAGCGGGTACATGCCGAGGTCGATGGCGTAGTTCCAGGTGGAAAGGCGCGTGAAGTGGCGGATGATTTCAATCTCGCTGAGTTCGGGCAGCAGGCCAGCAGTTTTGCGATGTGCATCGCCCAACAGCGCAGCAGCGTCGACTTCGGGCACGTCGAGCGGGGGCAGCTTGTAGGCTTTCTTGCCGGGGGAGGATTTCTCGAAGACCAGCCCTTCGTTCTGCGTCTGGTGGGGACGAACCTTGCCGATGCTGCGATTCATCTGCGACTCAGTTGTTGCCATTTCTATGCCTCCACCGGCGCTGCGGCCAGCACCTTTGCGGCGCGATCAATGGTTTCGCGCGCGACCACTTCCGTTGCGCACCAGAGGGTTGCGTTCTTCAGTTCCGGATACCAGCGGCTCAGGTCGATGCCGCCGACAATTTTTTCGTCGAGGAGCCGTTGGCTCCACTGCGCTGGAGATTCCTGCGTCTGCAAGACAAATTCATGGAAGCGTGGCGCACCCTTGAACAGCAGCTTCGTGCCGGGCTGCGCGCTGAGCGTCTTTGCAGCATAAGCGGCCTTGGCGAGGTTGTGCTCGGCGAGTTCGCGAATGCCTTCTTTGCCGTAGACCGTCAGGAAGATTGTCGCCATCAATGCGACGAGCGCCTGATTGGTGCAAATGTTCGAAGTCGCTTTTTCGCGACGGATATGTTGCTCGCGTGTGGAAAGCGTGAGCACGAATCCGCGGTTGCCGTTGCCGTCGACGGTCTGGCCGGCGAGACGGCCGGGCATCTGGCGGAGGAACTGCTCCTTGGCTGCGATGACGCCGCAGAAAGGGCCGCCGTAGCTAAGCGCTACGCCAAAGGATTGTGCCTCCATGCTGACGATATCGGCCTCGACGGGGGGACGGACTACGCCAAGCGAGACGGCCTCGGCGATCGACACGATGAGGAGCGCGCCTTTCTTGTGCGCAATCTCGGCAATGGCGGGGATGTCTTCAATAACGCCGAAGAAGTTCGGACTCTGGACGAGCACGGCTGCGGTCTCTTCAGTGACGGCAGCGGTCAGCGCATCGAGATCCACTCGGCCCGTTTCTGCAACGTAGCTGATTTCGGAGGTCGGAAGATCGCGATAGCGCAGGTAGGTGTGCAGGACTTCTCGATACTCCGGGTGCACCGTTGAAGCGACAACCGCCTTGTGACGGCCAGTGACGCGCATGGCCATCAGCACAGCTTCCGCTGCGCCGGTAGATCCGTCGTACATGCTGGCGTTGGCGACGTCCATGCCCGTGAGTTCGGCAATCATGGTCTGGAATTCGAAGATCGCCTGCAGCGTGCCCTGCGTAATCTCCGGCTGATAGGGCGTATAACTTGTCAGGAATTCGCCACGCTGAACGAGCGAGTCGATGATAACTGGACGATAGTGTCGATAACAACCCGCGCCGAGGAAGCTGGCGTAGTTGGTCGCATTCTGCTGACCGGCAGCCTTGAAGTAATCGATGATTTCGCTTTCGGCCTGCTGGCGAGGCACGTCGAGGTCGCGCGTGAGCCGGTACTCGGCCGGGATGATAGCGAAAAGATCGTCGATAGCCTTGGCGCCGATGGCTTTGAGCATCTGCTCGCGTTCGGCGGGAGATTTGGGTAGGTAGCGCATGGATGGTCCCTCCGGGACCAGTTGTCAGTGGTCAGTGGTCAGTGATCCGTTTTCAGTTGCGTCGCATTCCGCCAGATTTCACATTCGGTTCTTCACGGGTGACCGGGAGTTGCAACTGTGAACTGAACTTACGCCCCGGTTTCTTCGGAGACAAATTTCTCGTAGGATGCGGCGTCGAGGAGTTTCTCGAACTGCGACAGATCGGACAACGCGACTTTGATGATCCAGGTCTGGTGCGGCGCCTCGTTGATCTTGTCGGGAGAGGTCTTCAGTTCCTCGTTTACCGCGGTCACGGTGCCGGTCACGGGCGAGTACAAATCGCTGACAGCTTTCACGCTTTCCACGGAACCGAAGGATGCATTCGCGGCGATGGAGTCGCCGACCTTGGGCACGTCAACGTAAACGATGTCGCCCAGGGAGTTCTGCGCATAGTCGGTGATACCGACGGTCCCGATTTCGCCGTCGAGCGAGATCCATTCGTGCTCGCGGGTATACCGGTAGTTTGTGGGATAAGCCATAGAAGAACATGCTCCTTTCGGAAAGCAAATGAAGCTACAGTGTACGACCTCGGAACGGTGAGCAGGGGATGAGGAAAATCTGTCGTTGGCGCGGTCAAAATCGGTGGCTGACGTTGGTTGCAAGCTACTTTGAGGGCGCGAAGCCGGCGTATGGTTCGAGGGGAACGAAAGCGACAATCTCCAGCATTCCGGCTTTGAATATGGGCAGGCTCTCGCAGGCGTTTCGCACCTCGGCTTCGCTGGCCGCTTCCCAAAGAATAGCGGCGCCCGGCATATCGCTCCGGCGCCAGACCTGTCGCAGGATGCCGGCGATATAAAGCTCCTTGATGCGGTGGGCCTCCTGTGAGACGAGTTCCGAGGTGAAGGCTTCTGCGGGAAACGCATCGGTGCGACGGCGCGAAAGCGTAAGAAATTGCATGGTTAAGTTAAATTGTACGAAAAGTGGCCAGCCCGTCAGGCGGCACTGGTTTCAAGATCGGCCGTGAGCCGGCGAAAATCGAACAGCATCTTGCCCCGCCAGATGACGATCATGCCGAAAGCAAGAATGAAAAAGACGCCCGCCGTCTGCTGTGGGGTCAGGATCGTATCGAAGTAGCCACGGGCGAAGATTCGGATGGCTGCCAGCACCAGGATAACGACGAGAAACGCGCTTGAGCGCTTCATCCTCACCGTCTGCCCCTGCAATTCCAGTCGTGTGGTCAGCAGTAGAGGCCACGCTAAAACCATCGCACCGGTCAAAAACGCAATCCCAGCCCAGGACCATGGCACGCGAAAAGCCGAATCCACAAACATGGAGAACCCCGTGGCCATGCCCAGCGGAGGAATGATAATCTTGCGCAACGAGACCGCACTCCGCGCCTCGCGCAGGCGCCACATGATCACCACAATCGCGCCCGCGCCCGCGGCCAGAAACGACCCTGCGGCTTTCGCAAAAATTGGGGGGACCGGTGGAAGCGCAACCATTCTCCTATTTTATGGGAATTCGGAATTCCGCGCGATGGGCATGCTTCCAGCAGGCTTGATTCTCCGGCTTGCTTTATTCATTTCATGAAGAACTGGCCGTGCCCACCGTTGGCCCAGGGATCGTAATGATCGGCAAACTCCGCCCGGCGCTGTACGGACGGATGGCTGTAGGACCAGAACTCCACGAAGGCATTTGGGTTAGGGTCGTCGAGCCAGGCTTCACCCAGGTGATTGAAGGACGAAACAGCGGTTTTCTGCGGATCGGGAACCAGGCCGTGAATGGCCTCCTGACCGTAGATGTCGGCCTCGTGCTCAAAGTGGCGGCTCACGGTGTTGCCCACGGGCGTAAGGACGAATCCCGCAATGGAAAACGCGAAGAACAGCGTCAGGAATCCGGCCCGGCTGGCAATCGACTGGACGCCCCAGCGATCGCCGAAACGGCGCACCATCCTCTCCGCCATATTTGCGCAAGCCCAGAAGACGAAGAACAGCCCGACCATCATTCCCGTCAGCATCTTGGGAATATGATTGAGCACGTAGTGGCCGCTCTCGTGGCCGAAGATGAACATGATCTCGTCGTCGGGCATGCGGTCGGTGGTCGTATCCCACATGACAAAGCGTTTGCTGGAACCGATGCCGGTGACGTAGGCGTTGATGCCATTGCTTTTTTCGCTGGCCTTCATCAGGAACATGCGGTTGGGCGGGATAGAGGTACCCGTACGTGCGATGACTTGTTCGAGTTTGCCGACCAGCGCCGGGTGCGTGGCTTCAAGCGGTTCGAACTTGTTGAATAAAGGGTCAATGACGAGCGGCGCAACAAATACCGAGATCAAGACAAGCGGCAGCGAGATCAGCCAGAGCCACATCCAGTAACGGCGGGGGGATCTCCAGACAATCCAATTGAACAAGACCCCAACGGGCACACCGATGACCAGCGAAACGGCAAGACCCTTGGCCTGGTCGCCAAACCAGCTGGGCCAGCGCTGCACGCTGATGCCGTAATGGAGGCTCGCCGCGTGGCCGATGGCGTCAAGCGGCAGGTTGGCAAGGGCGAGGATGAATAGAACGATGGCGAAGAACGCCAATCCCTGCAACCAGCGCTGCGTTATCGTTCCGCGCGACCATGCGTCTAATCGCATAGCCCTTCGGGAAGCAAGCAGGTACCAAAGAACGATCACCCCCCAGAGCGACCCGGCGATATCCAACGAAACGCGGATCTTGTTGAGTGCGATGGCTTGGGCAAGCTTCTCGGGCGGCAATGAGTAAGCCTGTTCGGAGTGCGGTTGCGGGGGGGTGGATACCGTGCCGGGCCGGCTTTGCGGAGCCGGGGTTCGGTATGCGGCGACTGTACCGAAAGCGACCAGAAGCAAAACGACTACGGTACTGGCGCGCACTAGGCGCCGAAGAATCACCATGAGAGTTCCCTTCAACACACGCGAGTTTGAGACAATCAAGTTTACCGATGTTTTCCGCTGAAAAAATGCAAAGCCTTGAACCCTTCGACCTCCAGGGGAGGCACCCGAGCCTTCGCCGGATCAGTTTGCGTTGCGCGACCGCAGCTTTTTTAGTTGCCGCGGTTGGTGGCATCTGCGCTTCAGCTCAGCAGGCGACGGTGCGACTCCACGCTGACACGAAAGAAGCCGCTGCGGGCTCCTCCGTTCTGCTTGACACGATGACTGGCGAGTTGCAGCGCGCCTTCACTTCTCTTGGCAAGCCGGGACCAAATCAGAAAGATGCGGACAAGCAGTTGCCGCCGTATTTCCTCAGCTATTCGGTGGCCGACGCGACATCGGTTTCCATTCGCGCGCAGTATGGGGCGCTGGCCGACAACACGAGTAACCATGTACGGGTAGCAGACGTGCAAGTGCGCATCGGCGATCCCAAGCTTGATAACACGCATGGCAATCATCGCGCTTCTGCCGTGAACAGCATGGAGTTGCCGCTCGGCGACGATCGAATCGCGCTGGCGCGTACTCTGTGGCTGGCCACCAATGCCGGCTACGGCAGCGCGCTCGAAAATTATCTTCGCGTCAAGACTGAGGCCCAGGTGCGGGCGAAAGAAGAAGACAGCTCGCCCGACTTCAGCCAGGAATCGCCACAGGTTTCGATTTCCAGACCCGCGCCGCCTGTGACTGTTGATCGCGCTGCGTGGGAACAGCGTGCCAAAGCGTTAAGCCTCGTGTTCCGCGACTATCCCGATGTCTACCAGAACCTGGTGATGCTCACCGTACAGAACGAGACCGACTACTACGCATCATCGGAGGGATCGCGGGTGGTTGCGCCGCACATGCAGGCGCGCGTGGTGGTGTTTGCGGTGACCCGCGCCGATGACGGCATGGACCTGTTCCGCGCCCAGACGTTCGAGGCTGAAACCGTTGACGGCCTGCCGTCGGAAGCATCGATGGAAGCGGCCGTGCGGGAGCTTGGCAAGAGTCTCGAAGCCCTGCGCAAGGCTCCTGTGACTGAGCCGTTCGATGGTCCGGCAATTTTGTCGGGGCGCGCATCCGCCGTCTTCTTTCATGAAGTGCTGGGCCATCGGCTCGAAGGGCAGCGCCAGCGCGGCGACGAAGAGGGACAGACGTTTACGAAGGAACTGAACAAGGAAGTGCTGCCGCCGTTTCTCTCTGTGGCCGATGACCCCACGATGACCACGTTCAACAAGACGTGGCTCAGCGGCACCTACACTTACGACGACGAGGGTGAGAAAGCGCGGCGCGTGGAGCTGATCCAGAACGGCGTCCTGAAGACGTTTCTGATGTCGCGCTTGCCGATCGCGAGTTTCGCTGCCTCCAATGGGCACGGCCGCGCGCAGACTGGACGGATGCCCACCGGTCGCCAGGGAAACCTGATAGTTACTTCGACAAATACAGTCCAAGAAGTGGAGCTCCGGAGGAGGTTGATTGAGGAGGCGAAGAAGCAGGGCAAAGCTTACGGACTCTACTTTGAAGACATATCCTCGGGCTTCGCAGTCACGACACGCAGCGCGCCGCAGGCGTTTCAAGTCATCCCGCTGGTGGTGTATCGCGTGTACGTGGATGGGCGTCCGGATGAACTCGTCCGCGGAGTCAGCATCGTGGGAACGCCGCTGGCCGCAATGAAGCGCATCATGGCCACAAGCGATAAGCCTGAAGTGTTTAACGGCGAGTGCGGTGCGGAATCCGGCACCGTGCCGGTGAGCGCCGTTGCTCCGGCAATGCTGGTAAGCGAGATTGAAACGCAGCGCCAGCAACAGGGCACGCAGCGGCCGCCGATTCTGCCGATCCCAAGCGCGCCGGCAACTGCATCGACAAAGGAGGCACAATGAAGCGTACTCGCCGCATCGGAAATTGTTTCGCAGCGGGACTTCTGTCTGCCGCCATCCTCTTGCCGCACTTCGCAACTGCGCAGGCCACGCGCGCCAATGCTGAAAAGGACCCCGTGCTGAAGGCCATGCTGGAGGAGCTCGACCGGAGCATGGCTCACCTGCAACTGCCCGGCTTTGAGAAGCCCTACTTCATCGAGTACCGGATTGAAGATGTGCAGGATTTTGAAACACGCGCCAGCTACGGCGCCGGCGAAGGCTCGCAGCTCAGTCACGCACGGGTCGCACGCATCAGCGTTCGTGTAGGCGATTACAAGACGGACAACTCCGGCCCACGCGGCGACGGCGCGCTGCAGCTTACGACCATCGACGATGATCCTATCGCGATACGTTCTTCTCTGTGGACCGGCACGGACCAGGCATATAAAGCCGCGCTCGCCGCATACGCGCAAAAGCAGGCTGAGCTCAAGCAAGTGCAAACGCCTCCACAGGCCGACGACTTCAGCAAACAGAAGCCGATCATCTCGTTGGCCGAACCGCTGGTGCTATCAGTAGATGAGAAGGCGTGGGACGATCGCGTTGCCCGCGACAGCGGCATCTACCGCACTGACCCGGCCGTCAGCTCTGCGCGGCACGACGTCCAGTATTCAACCGCTGCATTCCATGCGCGCGTCGTTACCACATGGATCGTTTCCAGTGAAGGCGCGATCGTGCGCAAATCGGTCAGCAGCTACTCCGAATCGTTCGGTGTGGGCACGCAGGCTGACGATGGCATGCGCCTCGATCGCTCGTATGGGACAAGCGGCGTGGCGCTAAGCGATCTTGATAGTGCCGACGAGTTCAAGAAGCGTGTGGTGACGCTGATCTCTTCGCTAAGCGATCTCCGCAAGGCTCCGCTGGTCGAAGAGGAGTATCACGGGCCGGTGTTGCTCAGTGCCGACGCCAGTGCCGACACACTGCACTCACTGCTGGCCGCCGGAGTGACGGCCACGCGTCCAAAGCTCGGAACCGAGGCGCGCACCAATGGGCCTTTTGCTTCGAGCTACCATGCGCGCATCCTGCCGGAGTTTCTAACCGTGATTGATGATCCCGCACTGAAGACATGGGATGGCAAGGATCTCGTCGGATCTTACTCGGTGGATGACGAAGCGGTTCCAGCGCAGACGGTGAAGCTGGTCGCCGACGGGCACCTGGAGAATTACCTCATTGGTCGTACACCGGTGCGCGACTTCCCGGAGTCCAATGGACATGCGCGAGCGGGAGTTGCCGGGCCAGCACATCCGGTAATCGGCGTCCTCAAAGTCACGGCGCAGCAGGGCCTGACCGATGAAGAACTAAACCAGAAGCTGTTGGGAATCGCCAAGGATCGCGGTTTGAAGAGTGCCTATTACGTTGAGACGCTTGGCGCTGAAGCTACCCCGCGGCTGCTGTATCGCATCGATCTCGACGGCAAGCGCACCCTGGTTCGGGGAGCGGTGCTCGAGGAGCTCGATCAGCGTGCGCTGCGCTCAGGCGTCGAAGCTGCCGGTAAAAATCTCTGGGTGGCCAACTACGCCGCCGAGATTCCCGAGACGGTACTGGCGCCGGCGCTGTTGTTCAGCGATGTCACGGTGAAACGCGCCAACGAGACGAACGATAAGCTTCCCTACTACCCGCCGCCGGATTGAGTGTCTGCCTTCTCTGGTGTCATCCTGAACGAAGCGCTTTGGGGCCCCATGGACATTCATGTCCGTGGGGTAGGCGATCATAGCTGGCAGCTGAAAGCTAGTAGCTATTAGCTGCCTCTCAAGCCTTCTTCTTCCATGCGCCTACGATCGCGCCCATCAGCATCATGCCGAAGAGCCAGTATCCGGCGTTGACGAAGAACAAGCTGATGGGACGCACTTCGAAGACATACTCGGTCGCAAACGTGGTCATTTCGAATCCGGCCCACAGGAGTGCGGCGACCTTGATGCCGCGCAACGCTGTCTGCTTGCCCGTCAACTGCGTCACGCAGGAGATTGCCGTCGCCATCAGAGCGGCCATTGCCAGCGCAGTGGCGTACTGGATGGCTGGATTCATGCCGCTGCTCGTCAGCCACTGCATGGTGCGTCCGATCCCATTGAGCCACGTATTCATGAAGGCCGAGTACCATCCGGCCTCCAGCAGGAAACAGGCAATTGCGGCCACGACGATTGCAAGGTAGTTGTGGCGGACTCGGGCCATTTGCAGAACGGGAACACCGACTGCCATATCGACCTCCAGGGAAGACTTTGGGACTCACATTATGTCGGAAACTCGCCTTGGCGCAATGGAAAAATCGTGCAGGATCGGTTCAAGCATGTAGCCAGTGGCGAAAAGCTGCAGACTAAACGCTGAGGGCTGTTTGTATCAGTCCAGCCGAGTCAGGTATGCGACGCCTTCGTCGGGCTGCAGCCGCTGCGCCATCTGTTCCGCTTGCTGGCGGTCATCCCCCTGGGGGCGTATGCGCACCCAATAACTCCGCTCGCCGGGAAACTCGATCACCTTCGACCCGGGGTACTCACTCAGCAGTTTCTCTTTGAACTTGATCGCCTTGCCTTCGCTGAGAAAGGGGCCAATCTGCACGCACCAACGGCCGCCCTCATCCATCGGCTTGGGCGTCTGATACACGTCGACACGCACGCGGTCCGTTCCTGAGCGATAAATGCCAACCGATTTCGCAGAAGCAATGGTCAGGTCGATGATCTTGTCGGGAACAAATGGCCCACGGTCGCTGATGCGCATGGCCGAGGCCTGCCGCGTCCTGAGATTTGTGACCACGATCAGTGATCCCATGGGTAATGTGCGATGGGCAGCTGTTAAAGCTTCATCGCTGAAGACCTCGCCATTGGCGGCTTTCCGTCCCTTGTAAGGAGCGGTGTACCAGCTGGCCGAGCCCTGTTCACTGTACAGAGGGCGATGACTAAGGATGAATTCCTTGTCTTCGACGCTCACGCCTCCTTCGGGGACAGGCGTGACGGCGATGCGGCCGGTGCTTGTTGGGGTAGCCGCGGAATTCGATGGCCGCGAGTATAGCGGCGGAGCCGTAGCCGAGGGTGGTGCCGGCTTAGGCTGCTTTTTGTGGCCACATGCAGCCATCCCAACTGCAGCAATCAACCCAACTGCCAGGCACACGGAACGACGCACGCTTGCGTGATGCCAGTCCGCCATCAGGTCCTGGGGCCCGATTGCTGCTGCGACTTGTCCATGCGATCCGCGAGATTGCGCAGCGTGTCTGACATCTTCCGCATGGCCACAATAGATTCGGAGCGAACCTGCGGAATCACAGCGTCGTTCACGTAAGCAATCGCGTGGCGCAGTTCCATCTCAATCAGTTCCATGGCTTCTTCAATTCGATGACCTACGCCGGGGCCCGGCGGTGGAGGAGGAGGATAGGAGCTCATTTCAAAAAACCTCACTTTCTAGTCTCGGAGCCGGAAGGACCCTCGTCAATGCCGAGAACAGGGTTCGGACACCTGCCGTGCCTGCTAAACCAACAGGCTCGGAAACAGACTCAAAACTCAAACGGCCACTCTTTCCATGCCCGAAAGTTACTTTTACTGAAAATCTTGCGTCCGAGATAGTAGAACGACTGCTGACCTTGAGACATAGCCGGGTTTTCGAGCCGATTGGGTCTCTGTGGTTTACGAAGCAGGACTGGAAAAGTTCCATCGAGCGAGGGTCACCTCTTTGGGCTATGACGGAAAGCGCGACCACCTGTGCCAGGAAAACCGCCCCTGTCAGAGCACCCATTGCCATGTGTTCCTGCAACTCCTCGTCTTGCCTTCACTTTTCCTTTCCGCAAGCGCGATAGCCCGGGGACAGATGCGTCCGCTAAGCCCTGCGACTCCACTGCCGGATGCGCCGCTTCCAATCATCAGGCATGAGAATTCGAAGAGCGGGCCTTGCAGGGTGGTTCCCAAAAGCGAATCGGCGGGCATTGCGCTAACTGAAACCGGCTCGGGATTCATTGCCACGCTCAGCGGCGTTCCGCCAACGGAGCCTCCGTCACAGCCGGCCGCGAGTGCAAAGCCTGATGAAACAGTCCAGCCTTATGAGTTACCACCCTGCCAGCCCATGGCAATCATCAATTTTTACCAGCGATTCATGAACGGGCCAGAGGTCAAGCCCCTGACTCCGAGGGAAAAAGCGCGGCTGGCGGTCAGGAACGTAGTTGACCCGTTCAATGCCATCACCATCCTGGGCAACGCAGCGATCACCATCGGATTCAACTCCCATACTGCCTACGGACCTGGCATGCACGGATTCGGCCAACTGGTCGGCGTCAGCTACAGCCAGGACATGACGGGAGAGTTCGTTGGCACCTTCCTCATTCCCTCCATCGCCCACCAGGACCCGCACTACCACCGAATGCCGCACGCAACAATCAAGCGCCGCGTTCTTCATGCCATCGTCCAGGTTGGCTGGACGCAAGGTGACAACGGCAAGGGCATGCCCAACTACGCTAACATTCTCGGCTTTCCCATCGATGCCGAGATTTCGGATCTTTACGTGCCCGGCATACAAACGGACCTTCGTTCAACCGCAGCGCGCGTTGTCACCGGCTGGGCTCTCGCCCCTACCGACAACTTCGTCACCGAATTCCTGCCCGACATCGCCAGGCGCATTCACGTCCGCGTCGTCCTGGTGCAGAACATCATCAACCAGGTCGCGCACACCGAACCTGCCGGCAGCCCGTAGCTGGGTGAATCAAGTTTGTAAACCATTGCAGGTGCTGGCGTTTACGGGAGGACGGGCGCTCGCACCATTCGAGCCGCCTGATTCGCCATTCACCTCTTAATATCTCCGTTCGCTGCACCCCGGTTGGATTGACCAGCCTCGCTCATTACTCTTGTGCTGAGTTTTCAGGTTCCGGCGGTACTGTGCCGGACATCACCGGAAGAGCCAGCTGATTCTTTTTAAGGAGATCGCACCAATATGTCGAAAGCGATGAAGTACGCCGAGAAAGCCGCCGTATACGCGGCCCAGGGAGCGTGGGTGGTTTTTGATCGGTTGAACCGCATCAGCCCCAACCCCTCGTTTACCCCAAAATGGAGCGACAAACCACTCCTGAAGAGCTATCAGAAAGAGAAGCCGCCGCTTGGTTGGCCCCGCACCACCGATTCACTCTGTCCGAAGTGCGTCCCCGAGATCCGGCAGCAGATCCTCGACGGCAAGCTGCCGCACGAAGTCCTGCTCAATGAGAAGGTTGGCGAAATCAAGGCCCAGATCATCGAGCGTGACGGCAAGATCCTGATGGTGAAGGATTGCCCAAAGCACGGCCATTTTGAGGACGTGATGTCCATCGACCCGGCCTTCTTCAAGCATCTTGAAGAGAGCTTCCCCGGCCGCGACATCCGCGCGCACGGCTCCACCGCAGATAAGCTCCACAACCACGGCACCTCGACCGTCACTCACGGCCGCGGCTCAGTGCTCACCATCGATCTCACCAACCGTTGCAACATGATGTGCGATCCCTGCTTCATGGATGCCAACCAGGTCGGCTTCGTCCACGAGCTCACCTGGGAAGAAATCAAGACCATGCTTGACAACGCCGTCAACATGAAGCCAAGGCGTCAGATGAGCGTGCAGTTCTCCGGTGGCGAGCCAACGTTGTCGCCTTACTTCCTTGACGCTGTCGCCTACTCGCGCAAGGTTGGCTACAACTCGGTCCAGGCCGCTTCGAACGGCATTGAATTCGCGAAGAGCAAAGAGCTTTGCCGCGCCGCTGCTGAAGCCGGCTTGCGCTACGTCTACCTTCAATTCGACGGCATCGGCAACGCTGCCAACTCGCACCGCAAGGTCGGCAACCTCTTCGACGTAAAGCTGCAGGCCATCAACAATCTGCATGAAGCCGGCGTCGACATCGTCCCGGTGACGACCATTATCAACGGCATCAATAACGAGCAGGTTGGCCGCATCATCGAGTTTGCACTCGACAACCCCAAGAAGATCAGCTTCCTCTCCTTCCAGCCGGTCAGCTTCACCGGCCGCGACGAGGACATCAGCGAAGAGCGTCGTGTTGCGCAGCGCTACACGCTCTCGCACATGGCGCACGACGTCAAGAACCAGGTTGGCCTCGGCGTTCCCGAGCGCGACTGGTTCCCGATCAGCTTCATGTCAACCTTCTCTGACTGGGCCGATCTCGTACACGGGCCGACAGCCGAGTGGGGCCAGCTCTCCTGCGGATGCCATCCCAACTGCGGCATCGGCATGGCCTTGATGATCGACAAGGAAACCAAGGAAGCCGCGCCCGTCACTGCCTTCCTCCACATGGACCAGGTTGCCAAGGATCTCGCCAAGGTTAATGACGCGGCCCGCGGCAAGTGGCTCTCGGTCATCGGATTCGGACTGGCGCTACTGCGCAACTACGATCCGTTCCAGGCTCCCACCCACTTCAAGATCACCGACATGCTGAAGAAGATGGACAAGACCTTCAACGCGACTGGTAAGGACTACGGCAGCGTTAAGGGCGATCGCACCATGGACGACATCAAGAAGCGTCGCGCGGACCGCTGGAACTTCCTCTTCATCGCCGGCATGTGGTTCCAGGATCTGTTCAACTACGACTTCCGCCGCACCGAGCAATGCATCATTCCCTACGCCACGCAGGAAGGCGAAATCAGCTTCTGCGCTTACAACACAGGCGTGGGCTGGCGCAACATCATCGAGAAGATGCACATGACCGCGACTCTGACCAAGTGGTACGAAGAGCATGGCCGTCACGAAATCTTCGCCGGTGGCAAAAAGGTTGGAATGACCTACGTGGGCCACGAGCTCAAGCTCAACATGGATCACGTGAATTCTGAAGCCAACCACACGCTCGATGAACTCGGCATCGCCAAGAACGCCCGCGAAGAAAAAATTCGCGCCCGCGACACCAAGATCAAGTCGGATGCAGAGAACGCCAAGATGGCCAAGCTCTATCGCGAGCACGTGCTCGGCGAAAAGCCGGTCGAAGGCCTCGTAAGCCTCGACTCCATCCGGCCAGCGTCAAACAACGCTGCCTCGCCCATCAACCGGCACAAGGAAACCGAGCCCGTAGCCGGCGACTAGTCGCTCTCATGGTTCTCTAACCACAAAGGCCGTCCCCACGCGGGACGGCCTTTGTGCATCTTCACAATCCACACGCCGCGTCATCCCCAACAAAGCTCCGCACAATCCAAATGCAGGTGTCATCCTGAATGGAGCGTTTTGGGGCCCCGTGGACACCTGTGTCCACGGGGTAAGCGGAGTGAAGGATCTGCTCCTACCGGGTGCCCCCGGTCTCGCTTCTGAGACCGGGGCTATGCTTACAGCACCGCAAAGTCGATCGCGACTCGTCAATCCCGACAACCTACGCAAAGTTCCTAAGTCATTGACTCCACAGCGAAAATTCGCCGCCGCAATTTGCAGGTATTTATCAGCCAAATTGCTATCCTTGAATCCTCAATCAGCTCTGACGGTGTCTCGCACGGCAGCGCTCGTTGAAAGTCGCCCTAAGTCCTTGCGCAGCAAATCTCTACGGCTAACTCATTTCATTGGAAATCTTTGCAGGGATACCCACGCTGCAACAAGCTGAAAATAGGACCTTTACTCACAGAGACCGGTATATACCCCCGATGTCGATCTGGTAACTGGTAAGGCTGGGGCGCACTCAGCCTCTCGGGAGCGAAATCGAAGGGCCTCGCAGTCGAGAATGAAAATCACGCGCAATCTTCTAACCGCACGAAAGATCACTGCAGCGCTCGACCTGGGAGACTGCTGAGAATTGCTAGTCTCTGCTGTGAATCTGCCCTTGATCCACAAGCCTCGGCGCTATGATGTTGGCCGGAGGTGGACTATGTCTCAATACGTCTACCACTGCCAGGATTGCAACCTCGAATTCACCCAGCACCTCCATATCTCTGACGTCGAGAGAGCCCAGGTCAAGTGTCCTCAGTGCGGCAGCAAGCGGGTGGGCCAACTGGTCTCAAGCTTCTCCGCTGTGACCGCAAAGAAGAGCTAGACAGGAAATTAGACCTCGCGCGGCGCGGGCGCGCAGCAGCGCCGCGATGTTTCTGCCTTCCGATTCGCTGCTCTTCGCTAGAGCAGGTTCGGGCTGTTATGCTCGGCGAGAAATGAGATTACATCCGGCTGTCTTCCCCCTGTTGGCTGCAGCGTACAGCATTGCCTTAATCGCTCAAAATGCACCTTCGCTCTCAACCGAAGATAAAGCCATGGCGGCTTATATCGATGGGAATGAGCAGGCTTCCAATGACCTGCTGGAAAAGCTCGTCAACATCAACAGTGGCACGCACAATCTTGAGGGCGTCCGCGCCGTTGCCGAGATCATGAAGGCCCAGCTTAGCGATCTCGGCTTCAAGGTGCAATGGATTCCGATGGCGCAGGTGCAGCGCGCCGGTGTGCTGGTCGCCGAACATCCCTGCCCCGAACCGGGGAAATGCGGCAAGCGGATGTTGCTGATCGGGCACATGGATACGGTGTTTGAAAAAACCAGCCCGTTTCAGACGTACACGGTTAAGGACAACATTGCCACCGGCCCGGGCGTCAATGATATGAAGGGGGGCCTCGTCGACATGCTCTTCGCGCTGAAAGCCATGCAGGCCGCCGGCGTTCTGAAGCAGACTGAGATCACGGTAGTCCTCAGCGGTGATGAAGAAGCACATGGCGAGCCCGCTAGCATCTCGCGCCGCGACATGATTGAAGCCGCAAAGCACAGCGATGTCGCGCTTGAATTCGAGGGGACGCCACGGATAGAAGGCGTCTTCTATGGCAGCGTCAGCCGCCGCAGCAGCATCACGTGGCACATCACGACGACGGGCGAAACCGGCCATTCCTCTGGAATCTTTTCAGTGCACATGGGCTTCGGCGCAATCTACGAGCTTGCCCGTATCCTCGATACATTTCGACTGCAACTGCCGGAAGAAAACCTTACTTTCAATGTAGGCATGGTTGCCGGTGGCACCAGCCTTCAAGTCGACGCAGCCGGAAACAACAGCACCATCACCGGCAAAGACAACGTGATTCCTCCAACGGCCTACGCCAGCGGCGACATCCGCACCATCTCCAACCAGCAGACCGCCCGCGTCGAGAAAAAAATGCAGGAGATCGTCGCCCAGCATCTGCCCAAAACCACAGCGATAATTACCTTCGGCGAAGGCTATCCGGCTATGGCGCCCACTGCGCAGAGTCGCGCACTGCTCGGCATTCTCAACCAGGCGAATGCGACCCTGGGGTTCAAACCGATGCCCGAACTCGACCCGATGAAACGCGGCGCTGGAGACATTTCGTTTGTTGCGGACCTCATTCCCGGCATAGCCGGCGTCGGTGCGACGGGCGAAGGCGCGCATGCTCCCGGCGAAACGATCGATCTTTCAACTCAACCCATCAACACCAAGCGCGACGCCCTGCTGATGTACCGCCTGAGCCAGATCGATCAGACCGCCGATCTCACCAAAGTCGCGACGAAATAAATCTCCAGACCGGGAAAGCACGATCCTCCCCAGTTGTAACCCCGCAAAGAAAATGGCGCAACTGGGTGCCCCAGGTCTCGATTTTGAGACCTGGGTAGGAAGCACGAATCGAAGGAAATCCGGGGCGTCCCATCCTTGCGGATACGGGGTCCCCGCGAACAGGTCTAAGTTCGTGGGGTGTAAGCAAAAGGTGGGAAAGCAATGAGACAATCCCGCCCTATGAGCGTAGAACGATCTTCTTCCCCAACTCCTACTCCTTCGGCCCCCCGTTCGGATAGTCCACGCGCACGGTCAGGATTTCGTACGGATGAATCGGCGCCTTCACCACATCGCCGGTCACTGCAAGCGGACTTCCCTCCGGCGCCTCCATCATGTTGGTCACTGTCGCGCTCGTTGCGCCGGGCGGAACGTGGAACTCAACCGTCGATTCCTTCCCTGCCCACTCATACACGCGGAAGATCAAACCCTTCGCGTCTTCAGCCTTCTTTACCGCTGTCAGCACCACGTTCTCCGGCGTGACAGAAGCAAAGGAGTGACTGGCGGGCAGGGTCCCAGCGTGAGCGGTCGTAACCATTGCTGTCAGCGGATAGTTGTATTCAAATCCGTGGCGGATAGTCATCGCGTCCTTCCACGTTCCCGCATGCGGATAGAGCGCGTAGTGGAAGTGATGATGCCCCATGTCGGCATCTGGATCGGGCCATTTGGGCGAGCGCAGCAAGGTAAGGCGAAGTGTGTTCCCCACAGCGTCATAGCCAAACTTGGAATCGTTGATCAAGCTGAAGCCGTGCTTGCCGTCGCCAAGGTCAGCCCACTGCTGTGCGGGAACCTCGAACTGCGCCTTCTCCCACGAGTTGTTACGCGTAGTTGGCCGGTCGATCGTGCCGTAGGGAATCTCGTAAGTAGCAAACGCTCCCGAAGCCGCCAGTGGGAACGCCGCCTTCAACAGCACATGCGATTCATGCCAATCGATGTCGTTCTCGATGTCAACATAACCGGTGCCAGGAGCAAGGCAGATGTTTTGAATGAACTTGGATTTCTGCCAGTGCCGGGTGACACGAATGACGGGAACCTCGGTCCCATTGCCGACGACTTCGACGGCATCCGGGTGATCGATTAAAACGGGCGGGGCGTCCAATGTTCCCGGATCTATGTTCCAGGCGTCGTAGTCCTTCGGCGTGTCCTTGAAGAATTGCAGCTGGTTCCCGCAAGAGCCGGAGGAGATAGACTCGAAGTTATCGAGCTTGTTGTAGAGGCTGGTAATACAGCCGCTTTGCTTATCAACGGTGACACGCAACTCACGATTCTCGAAGGTCACATCTGAAGCGCCGTCGTGGATTCCGATAGGCAGTTTGCCGCCGCTTGGACGAGGTCCCGGAGAAATGCGATAGACCTTGTAACCCAAAGCAGGAACGTCGCGGACAAAGAACCGAGCCTCTACAACACCGGTCTGACTGTCAGCGGAAACCAGTTCCGGTCCCGTTTCCTGGCCGGACGCATCTTGGATGCGCACACCCTGAACATCATTGCCCGGCAACTGAACCTTCACGGTGACTTCAGCGGTGCGCACCCATCCAAGTGGGTTGTAGACGACGACCGGAACTCCTGCTCCCGCAGTATTGATGTGTTCATCCACCAGTGCGAGCGACTTATCCCGAATCCCATTCGTCGACCACCGCACCACGTCGTAATCCTTCTGCGCGTCCTTATAGATCACCCCAATCCCAGACCCCGCTGCCAAATCGTGGAACTGGTTGAACAGCACCTTCTTCCAGTCTTCGGTGAGTTCGGCCGCGGGATATTTCTGGCCATCGAGCCATGCCAGCGAAGCCCACTTTTCGGCGTTCAGTGTTTCGATGGAACTCTCGCGCATATTGCGCTTGTGATTGGCCTGCGATGTCATCACGCCGCGGTGGTACTCGAAGTAAAGCTCGCTCTTCCACGTAGGAATCGAGACCTTGCCCGGCACCGCCGGAGGGAATTGATAGCCCTTCGCGATGGACTGGTAATTCCACTCCTTGCTCTCGGGCGCGATCTGCCCGTCCACATGATCGAAGTAACTCTGCGCGGTCCCGAATGGCATCTGCGGCACAACCTTCGGCGGCACCGAGGGTTCCGACCAGTGAACTCCCTGGTCGAGGATGGCCCTTGTCGGTCCGCCGCCATGGTCGCCAATCCCGTACAGATCCATCATGTCCGTCAGGCCCGTCGCCCGCTGCCGGGCCTGCACCATATCCGCGGCCAGCCGGGTCGGATTCAGATTGTCATTCGCATAGTCGTGCGGAAAGTACGCCAGCACCTTCGACCCATCTGGCGACTCCCACCAGAACAGCTTGAACGGCAACTGATTCGTATCGTTCCACGTCATCTTCTGCGTCACGAAATAATCGACGCCGCTCTTCTTGTAAATCTGCGGAAGCTGCCACGTGTAGCCGAACGAATCCGGATTCCAGCCGATGCGCACATCGACGCCGTAGGCCTGCTTGTACCAGCGCTTGCCCACCAGCAGTTGCCGCACCAGCGACTCGCCATCCGGCATGTTGAGGTCAGGCTCAACCCACATTCCCCCCACAATCTCCCAGCGCCCTTCCTCAATGCGCTTTTTGATCTCCGCATTCATGTCGGGATACTTGTCCGCCATCCATTCGTTATAGGCGGCGGCACTCTGCGTATAGGTGTACTGCGGATATTCATACATCAGTTGCAACGCCGTGCCGAATGTCCGCTTCACCACGTCGACGGTCTCGGTCCACGGCCAGAGCCATGCGGCGTCGATGTGCGAGTTGCCGGTCAGGTGCCATGTTGCAGTCTGCATCAACGGCAGCAGGGCCTCGAGTTTGCTGTGCGCAGCCTTCAGGCTCTCGTCAAAGGCTTTTTGATCCTTTGCATCCAACGCCTTGATGTCGACCGCCGCGATCGCGCTGTTAAGGGTGACCATCTGGGAAGCGTCATTCGGGGCGAGCGAGGGAACCAGGATCGCCGCGGTCAGAAACTCTGTGCGGAGATCATCCGGGTTTGGACGATTGTCAGGAAATTCGATTCTGAGCGTAGCTCCGCGGATGGACTTAGTGTCGACAGTGTGGAGGAGCTTGACAGCTACCGTGACTTTATCGCCGGGTTTCGCGTTGTCGAACAGAACAACGGGCTCCAGATCGTCGCCTAGCGCAACGCGCCGTCCGTTGAAATAGAGAATCTCGGGCATCGGACCGTTGGCCTCTGCGTGGAACTGAAACCACACGCGCGAACCGGTCAGATCGTATCCGTTGAGCGTGTCGGGAACAACATAGGTGGTGCGAAACCAGACAGCATCGTTCGACGCATGCCCGGGCACGGCCATCGTCTGCCATCCGGACTCGTCGAGGTCAGCGGCTTCACCGTGCGCCAGATCGCCGCCGTGTGTCTTCCACGCACCGCCGGGAAGTTCGCGCAACATGGTGAGGCGCGTGATCACATTGCGCGATTCGGGCGGCAGATTCGACGCAACCCGGTCAATTTCCGCAGCAACCTTCGCGGCCTCCACTGCCGTTTGCGCGGTGGCTTGAGATGTGAACAGCGTGGCGGCGGAAGCAACAGCAAAAACGGCAATGCTGCACATCAAACGGCAACGGCTAAGTGCAAGACCAGAAAACATGGCGATAAGCTCCCCGAGAAATCTTACGGCATCAACGTGAAGAGACTTGCAAGCTCTGACATTCCGAGCGAAGTGGAGGAACCTCCAGTTGCCATTGAGTTCCTCGCCTATTTAGCGTCTGAACCGCGCTCTAACGTCCGTTTGTCTGCTCGAGATACTCAACATACCCCAGCAGAGCACCCCAATGATAGAAACGATCGCTGTTCTGCACATCGTCCCCTGTACCGAGAGTCGCGTTGTAATTCTCGTGCACATGGCCCTTCTCGCGCCATTCCTTCGCAAACAACTCATACGACTTTTTCGCGAATACGCTCCGCGTGGCAGCATCGTCGTAGTTGAGAAGGCCGAGATAGACGAGGTAGTTCATCGGCCCCCAGATGCGGCCGCGCCAGTAATTCTGATCCTTGAATGCCGGGTCGTCGCGGGCGATCGATGGCACGATCCACTCCCCCCAGAATTCTTCGCGATTGAGCAGATGTTTCTCGATCATCGTCTTCGCCTGTCCAGGCGTCGCCGCTTTTGCCAAGAGCGGATAGAAATTTGTGGGCGAGAGACGGGTGTTCGAGTGGCCGGTGTGGAGATCCTTATTGAGAAACATGCCTGCCTTCTCGTCCCACAGTGTCGCCAGCTTGGCGCGATACCGTGTCGCCCGATCGCGCAATTCTTTCGCCTTGGCAGCGTTGCCAAGCGTGTCCGCAATCTCAGCCAGCGCATCGCAATCGGCGATGTAGAGGCTGGTCATCCCCACATCGGCGTATTCCAGCAGATGGGTCTGCGGATTGTAGAACGTGCCGTCGTACATCGGACTGTTGTCGAGGCCCGACTCGTACACCGCACCCTGCCATGTACCCTTTGAGCTGTCATCTGAGCTGTCATCGAGATTCGCGGGCTGGTTTTCGGGATCGCTGCCGAGCACGATGAAGCCCTGCATCTGGCGATGCTCATTCCACCAGCGATTCCAGCTGAGCAGAGGCTCGAATGCATCTTCAAGAAACCAGCGATCGTGAAACTTGCGATACAGCCCCAGCACCGTAATGGCCCCGACTGGAGGCTCTGAGCGATCCGAACTCTTCCAGTTCCCCGCCCGCGCGTAATTCGGCACAAATCCCTGCGGCGTCTCCTCGCGCAGAGTCTCCAGCGCGTTGGCGTAGGCCAGGTCCTTGTCGCCAATCGAAGCCATAGTCGCCGCAAAGAAGGTATCCCAGTCAAACAAAACGTAGCCACCCCAGCTAACCGACCAAACGCGCGAGACTGGCGAAATCACGCGTCGTTTTTCAGGCTCGTAGATGGTGTCCCAGCCGAGCGTCGTCTCAATTGCATCCAGAATTGGCCCATTTACTCCTGCGGTCGCAATAGACTGCTCGTACGCCTTCCGCTGTCGCTCGATCGCGCTCTCGATCTGCTCCACCGTGCGCGGCTTTACCTCGGTCCGGTTTGCGACATCCATCGCGTGTGCACTGATTCCCACCGGTCCAATCAGATCCGCAGCGAAATACGGCGTATCAATCGGAACATTCTCAGTTCGAGATTGCATGCTTCCTGAAAAGGCAAAGTCCACCTCGATCGGCCCGTTCACTCCCGTGGCCAAGACCGTGGTGATTATTCCTCCTTTGCCGCCTGCCGTCACAACCCCGGAATCCAAGTCCCATAGCATTCCCACACTGAATACCACCGTCGGCGGCAGTGCCTCCTTGGCCGTTTCTCCCAGGGGTGTCACCAGCATCACCAGGTCATCGCCGTCATGCGCGCTCTCTACGCGCCACCTGTGCCCTTTCCATGCAAAATCCGCACTCGTGTAGCTTCCATCCCAACCATGAGACCCGGGCGTCACCACTGCCGCATCGGGACCAGGACTCCCGATCAGCACATCGCCCAGAAAAGCATCTCCGTACTCGCCCGTGTTGTGTTTCATCCCTACATGAATGGCAAGCCCCTCCGGCAGCAACACCTGCGTCGCCACGCTGTGCACATCCCAAGTGTTCCATCCTCGCGCGAGATGTTGCTGGGCCTGTTCGTATTCCGCCGATCGAGCCGGGGGCGGAGTCGGATCGGGCGCGATGTGCGATGAGAACTGGGCATTTCCATGTGGACCCGCGATGCAGGCGGTGAGAACAGCGGCAATGGTGTTCGTACGGGTTCTCATGGCATTCCTTTCTCTGCACGGTGAGAGAGTCTGAGTAGCTTTGATCGCTGCGAGAGCATTTGTCAGGCGGCGGATTAAAAAGAAAACCCCAGATCCCTCCGCTCCGGTCGGGATGACAGTCCCAGTCGAGTCCGTTTAACCACTGACCCACTGGCGAAAACCTACACCCAGCCGCCATCAATCACGTAGCTTTGATTTGTAATCGCGCTCGAATCATCCGCTGCCAGAAAGAGCACCAACCTCGCCACATCCTCCGGCAGAATGTCCCTCTTCAACGCCTGCGAGGCCATGATCTCCGCCTTGTACTCCGGCGTGTAGACGAGGTGTCTTTGTTTCTCCGTCGCAATCGCCCCCGGCAGCACTGCATTCACGCGGATCCCATCCGGCCCCAGTTCATGCGCCAGGGTGCGCGTCAACCCAACGATCGCCGCCTTCGCAGCAATGTATACCGGCACGCCGGTCGACGGAATCATCCAGGAGATCGACGACATATTGACGATGCTGCCCCGCCTCGCCGCCTTCATTGCCGGAAGCACTGCCTGGATCATGAAGAACTGCGGCCGCAGATTCACCGCAATCGAAGCGTCAAAGTATTCCGGCGTTACGTCCTCGATCCGGTGGCGCTGATCGTTGGCCGCATTGTTCACCAGAACATCCACGCCGCCCAGCGCAGCGGTCACCTTCGCAACACAATTCTGTAAGGCCGGAACGTCAGCAAGATCGCACCGAAGATAAATCGGCGTAAATGCAGCTTCCGTCTTCAATGAGCTAATTAGCTGCTCCGCTGCCTCATCCTGCACATCGAAGAAAGCGACCTGTGCTCCCTGGTGAGCAAAATGCTCAACAATCGACGCTCCGATGCCGCTGGCTCCGCCCGTAACAAGCACAGCGCGATTGCGAAGACTTGGGTAGCTGGCGTTTGCGGAAGAAGGATGCGGATTAACGTCGACCATTTCCTGAATTGCCTTCCTGCTGGAGTGCTTTACGTCGCAGCAAGTATATGACCCACAAGCGGAGATCTATGATGACATCAGAATTATTGCTTCCCCCTCTAAGCGTGGACTGGGTATAGTGCGAGAAATCGGGTTCCCCCCACTTTGAGGTCACAGAATGGCACGATGCGCCGGCCTGTGGTTGTTTGCAGCAGGCATTCTGGCATGCGGGAAGTTCGCCGCTGCTCAACCCGCGACGTCACCGGCTTCGATTGCGGATCCTCAGCACGCAGTCCACGTCACCCTCGGCCAAGCAGCCCTGCCGTTGAACGGGCCCTGGAGATTCACCGTTGGCGACTCACCGATCGACCCTCAAACTGGCAAGCCGCTCTGGGCTGATCCCGGCTTCGACGACTCCAAATGGGAAACGGTTGACCTCACACCGAATGGAGCTTTCGATCCGCTCAGCGGGCTGTCGGGTTATGTACCCGGTTGGTCTGTCCGGGGTCATCCCGGCTATTGGGGTTATGCGTGGTATCGCATTCGCGTTGTGGTGCAGGCGCGCCCCGGTCAACAGTTGGCTCTGGCAGGTCCTGCCAATGTGGATGACGTGTATCAGGTCTTCGCCAACGGCTCGTTGTTAGGACAATTCGGGAACTTCTCAAGGGCGACGCCGGTCGCGTACTACACCCAGCCGATGAAGTTTTCCTTGCCAAGCCGCGGCAAGCAAGACGGCGAGAGCGATTCGGACCTTTCAACCCAGGTTCTGGCGTTCCGCGTATTCATGATGCCCTCGACCCTGACGGAAGTGGCGGACGTGGGAGGCTTCCACTCTGCTCCCGTGCTGGGCGACGCTTCAACTGTCACTGCCGGTTACCAGATCAGTTGGTTGGAACTGGTTCGCGGGTACGCAGTTTCAGCCATGCAGATGCCGTTGTTTGCCGTGATGGCCGTGCTGGCATTCACTCTGATTCTGTTTGACCGCACCGACAAGGTGTATCTGTGGATTGGTGCGCTGTTCCTGCTGCAAGCGATGTCCAGTGCGCTGTCGACTGCAAGTTCTTGGACGCAGACTGTCAGTATCCTTACGGGTCAATTGCTCAACGATGGCCTGATGACGTCCGTCATTTACGCAGGATGGGCAATGGTGTGGTGGGTGTGGTTCGGAAGGCAAAGGCCGGCTTGGACTCCACGGGCGGCGGTGGTGCTGGCCTCTCTCTACCTGATCACCATCGTCGTTGGCCAGGAAATGATTGTCGGACTGGTCCCCCACGGCGTGGCCGGTGCTTTTCTGAAGGCATCCGTGCTGGTTCGGCTGCTTTTCCTTGCGCTGCAGTTATGGATCGTCTTCCAGGGCATTCGCCGTCAGGGGCTCGAAGGGTGGATGGTGTTGCCGGCAGTCATGCTTTGGGGGATATCCACTTTTGCCGCGGAGCTTGTCATCCTTCACGTTTCCATACGCTGGTCATTCCTGGGCTGGAGTATTCGACTTAACCAGGTCTCGAATCTGCTGCTCTTGCTCGTTGTTGGTTTGTTGCTGCTGCGTCGGCTCTTGAATTCGATTCATGATCAGCGATTGATGGCGCTTGACGTGAAGCAGGCCCAGGAACTGCAGCAGGTTATCCTGCCTGAGTCGCGAACCGCGCTCCCCGGATTGATTGTTGAGAGCGAATACCGGCCTGCGCGCGAGGTTGGCGGTGACTTCTTCCAGATCATTCCCCATAAGATCGACGGCAGCCTGCTGATTGTGGCTGGAGACGTGACCGGAAAAGGGCTCAAGGCGGGAATGCTCGTGGCCTTGCTGGTGGGGGCCATCCGCAGCACCGTGGATTGGAGCACCGATCCCATGGTGATACTGAAAGCTCTGAATCAGCGCCTCATGGGACGCAACGATGCCCAGGCTACGTGTCTCGCGCTTAGGATTTCGAGTAATGGTGGGGTGACGCTGGCCAACGCCGGTCATATGGCGCCCTATCTCAGCGGAGAACCGATCGCGATGGAAGGCACTCTGCCGCTGGGTATGGTGGAAGACGCAGAAATCTCTGTCATGCATTTTCAATTGAAGCCCGACGACAAGCTGGTTCTGATGTCGGATGGCATTGCAGAGGCCACCGACGCCGAAGGCCACCTATTCGGCTTCGAGCGCGTTCACGAGTTGCTCCGAGTAGCAAGGAGCGCCACCGAGGTGGCAAACGTCGCTCAGTCCTTTGGCCAGGAAGACGACATCAGCGTCATCTCCATCACTAGAACTTCGGAAAAAGAGCTTGCGATGGCCTGAACGGATGCGGAAAGCGAATCTGGAACGCCGGGATCGCCGTCAGAGAACTAGACATCGCAAGAATTCGGCGGCGAACCGGCAGAGCGCCTTTCTAGGCAGATAAGACAGGTCGGCCTCCCTCTGTTCTCGTCCACTTCAGCAATCCCACGCACTGGTACACCCTGATACACCGTCTCGCATGGCGGGTGCATACTGATGTATAGGCCGTTTTCACGGGCAGCTCCCCCTTGGGTTACTCGCGCAATACCATTCTGGCTATTGAACTTAACAAGGGAAATTGGACGGGAGCCGCAGATCGATCGCGGTCAGCAGAACCAATAAAACCAAGTACTTGCAGCCGCGGATTTGCAGGAGGCAAGCTTGGACTCAGATCAACCGCAGGTTGCGGGACCGTTGCGGCCTTTCGATGGGCTCACCCCGAAAGCGTTTGCCGGCCGGCCCCTCACCGCGCGGAGCAACAAGCAAGATCAGGACGCACGGAGGGGACATCATGACGGAAGCCGCTCGCTATCCCGGCATTCGAGTTACAGCCAACGGAAATCAGCTCGTCTCGTATCATACCGAGACCCGCATCGCCGATGCCGGCGTTTTTTACCCAATTACGCCCTCCACCGAGGGCGGCGAGCTCTTCCAGCAGGCCTATGCTGAGGGCAACCTGAACGTGTTCGGCCACAACACCATCGCCATCGAGACCGAAGGCGAACACGCAGCCCAGGGCGGAGCCATCGCCCACTCCGTATGCGGCAAGCGCGTGGTCAACTTCACCTCCGGCCAGGGTGTTGTCTACGGCGTGGAACAGTACTACCATGCCCCCGGTAAAGGCTCGACCATGGTGCTCGAAGTCGGCGCGCGCGCTCTGACCAAGCACGCCCTCAACGTCCACTGCGGACACGACGACATCTACGGCGCGCTCGACACCGGATGGATCATGCTGTTTGGCAAGGACGCGCAGCAGGCCGCCGACCAGGCGCTCATCCTCCGCCGCGTCACAGAGCTTTCTCTCACCCCGGGCATGAACATCATGGATGGCTTCCTCACCAGCCACCTTGAGCGCACTTTTTATAAACATGAATCGGAGCTGATCCGTGAATACCTCGGCGCTCCGGAAGACATCATCGACTGCCCGACCGAAGCGCAGCGCGTTCTCTTTGGACCCACCCGCCGCCGCGTTCCGAAGATGATGGATCTGACCAACCCGGTTCTGCTTGGGCCAGTGCAGAATCAGGAACACTACATGAACGGCATCATCGCGCGCAGAAACAACTTCGCCGAGCCGATCCTGCAGTTCCTTGAAGACGCCTATAAGGACTTCGGCAAGCTGACCGGCCGCCACTACGGCCTCATCTCGCAGTACAAGTGCGACGACACTGACACCGTCTTCGTTTCGTTGGGTTCTGCCGCAGAAAACATTGAAGCCGCCGTCGACTACCTCCGCGACGTCAAGGGCGTCAAAGTCGGATCCATCCACGTCAATGTCATTCGTCCCTTCCCTGAGGCGGCCATCGTTGCGGCGCTCAAGGGCAAAAAGAACGTCATCATCCTCGAACGCACTGACGAAGCACTCAGCGGCGACAACCCCCTCGGCCGCGACATCCGCACGGCACTGTCGAAGGCGATCCAAACTACTGGACACGCTGCCTCGGAAGGCCTGCCCGCGCTGGCGATGGACGAAGTGCCGCACATCTACTCCGGCAGCTACGGCCTCGGCTCCCGCGACTTCCGCCCCGAGCACATCATCGGGGCATACGAATTTGCCACCAAGGGTCGGGCCCGCAAAGATGGCAAGACCGCAGCCGACGGCGTCAGTTTCTTCGTCCTCGGCATCGACCACCCCTACGCGGTCATCGGCGACGAAATGCCTTCCCTGCTTCCCGAAGGCGCAGTCGCTGTCCGCTTCCATTCGATCGGCGGATGGGGCGCCATCACCACGGGCAAGAACCTCGGCGCCATCCTCGGCGATTTAAATGATCTGCTCTACGAACGCGACGGCCTCGTCGACGACAAGGGCAATCCCAAGGAAGTCATCCACGTCAGCGCGAATCCCAAGTACGGATCCGAGAAGAAGGGCGCGCCCACCAGCTACTTTATGGTCGCCGCCAAAGACCGCATTCGCGTCAACTGCGATCTGCGCCATGTCACCGTAGTTCTCTGCTGCGACCCTAAGGCTTTCACCCACACCAATCCTCTCGACGGCATCCAGCCCGGCGGCGCTCTCATCTGGGAGTCGGACGCCGAAGGCGAGCGCGCGTGGGAGAATCTACCCCTCTGGGCCCGTAAGCAGATCATTGACAAGAACATTCGCGTCTACACGTTGCCCGGCTTTGAAATCGCCCGGAAGGCCACCGACCGAGCCGATCTTCAACTGCGCATGCAGGGCAACGCCTTCCTCGGTGCCTTCTTCGCCGTCAGCCCTATGCTTCAGGAGTTCGGCATCACCCAGGAGCAGTACCGCGACGTCGTGATGAAGCAGTACGTGAAGAAGTTCGGGAAACTCGGCGAAGCCGTCGTCAACTCCAACATGGAAGTGATGACCCAAGGCTTCGAGCGCGTGAAGGAAATCGCCATCGGTGAAATCACCGCCGCCGACAAGTCTTCGCTTCGCGGTGAGGCGCTGCTGCCCATCCTCGAAATGGCCACCGTCACCGGCGATAGCTGCACCACCGGCGGTTGCCGTTCCACACTGCCTCCCGCAGGACAAGGCGCGCGTCCACCGATCGCCAGCATCAACGCCTTCGACGCCGAGTTCCGCGCCAGCTTCGGATACGATCAGCCGGCGACTCCACTCGCAGCCATGGGCGTCATCGCTGCGGCCACCGGCGACACAGCCTCCAAGTACGTAGCGCGACGCGAGACACCGCTCTACATCCCCGAGAATTGCACCCAGTGCATGGAATGCATCTCGGTCTGCCCCGACACCGCGCTCCCCAACACCTCGCAAGATCTCAGCACCGTGCTCACCATGGCCGTCTCCCGTTACGTGGGCGATGCCGGCGAGCGCACCAAGATGATGGCGAAGCTTCCTGAGATCGAGAAGCAGACGCGCCAGCGCATGGTCGCCGAGATGAAGACCGGCACGCCGCTTCCGAAAATCATTCGCGAAGTCACCGAATCAGTCGACGGCTTCTCCACCGAAGCCAAGGCCCAGTTCTACTCCATCATCGACAAGGTGCCGATGGCCTATCAGAAGGTCAACGCCATCTTCTCCTCGCCCGAGCGCAAGGCGCCCGGCACCGGTGGCATCTTTTCCATCTTCGTCAGCGACCTCTGCAAGGGCTGCGCAGCCTGCGTCACCGCTTGCGGCGATCACATGGCGCTCAAGATGGTGCAGGAAACCACCGAAGTCAACGCTGAGCACGAAACCGGCACCGCCTTCCTCAACCTGCTGCCCGATACATCACAGAAGTACCTCGGCCTCTTCAACGCCGCCAACCCTGCCGACTCGAAGACAGCAACCCTTCGCAACATGCTCATGGTCCGCCGCAACTACGACGCGCTGGTTTCTGGCGACGGAGCCTGCGCCGGCTGCGGCGAAAAGAGCGTGCTCCGCTCCATCGCTGCCGTCACCGAGGCGTACATGCGCCCCGTCTTCCACACCAAGGCTGATCGTCTCGTAGGGAAGGCCGGCGATCTCGAAAAGACCGGCGTCGCCCGTCTCGAAGCCCTCAAGGCTGCAAACCCTGAAGAATATGCAACCCTGCGATTGGCAATCACTCACCTCATTCTCGGTCTCGGCGGCGAACAAACTGAAGACACCAAGTCCCGCATCGCCGCGCACGAAGAAGCCAACGGCCCCATCACCGACGCGCAGATGATCGAAGCCCTCGCAGCGGTCCTGCTCACCGAAGCCTTCAATCACAAGAGCCTCCAGCCCGTCGATGGACGTCTGGCCAATGGCATGAGCGTAATGGCGATGGCCGCGCACACCGGTTGCAACACCGTGTACGGCTCCACATCACCGAACAACCCCCACCCCTATCCTTGGATGAACTCGCTTTTCCAGGACGGCATCACCATTGGCTGGCTCATGGGCGAAAGCTTCATCGTTGACCACGCCCGCCGCTCCGTCATCCCCGAGCGCCTGGCCGACGTGGTCCTTACCCGCGAAGGCAAGGGGATCTCGGCTCGCGAGTTCTACGAGTTCACCCATTTCACCGACGCGCTGATGACCGACCAGGAGATCGTCGAGCTGCCCAAGGTCTGGGTAGTCGGCGGCGACGGCGGCATGGGCGACATCGGCTACCAGAACATGTCCAAGGTGATCCTGCAGAACAGGCCCAACATCAAGGCCCTCATGCTTGATACGCAGGTCTACTCCAACACCGGCGGACAGAATTCCGATTCCACCCCGATGCTGGGCGGCAACGACATGAACGTCTTCGGCTCAGCGACGCAGGGCAAGAACACTGAGAAGAAGACGGTCGCGGAGACCTTCCTCGCCGGACACGGATCGCCCTTCGTCGCGCAGGTCTCGATGGCCAACGCGCCGAAGCTCTACCGGGCGATTCTGGACGGCCTCGAATATCGCGGCACCATGTTTTTGCAGTGCTTCACCACCTGCCAGCCCGAGCATGGCGTTGCCGACGATATGGCGCTCTTCCAGGCGCAGCGCGTGCGCGATTCGCGCGGCGTACCTGAGTTCGTCTTCAACCCGCGCCTCGGCGAAACCTATCAGGAAGCGCTCGACGTCACCGGCAACCCCAGCAAGGAACTCGACTGGTACGAGACCAAGCTCAAGTCCACCGGCGAAACCATGCGCTACACCGTGGCTCACTGGTGCACTACCGAAGCCCGCTTCCGCAACCACTTGAAGAAGATCAAGCCCGAGGCGGCTGAGAAGCTGATTCACCTCGACAACATGCTGGTGCGCATCACGCAACAGGATGTCGTCTATCGCCGCTATCTCAACCCGGCGCATCGCTCCTTCATTCCCGACTTCGGCGTCTACATCAAGTACGAAGAGAACGGAAAGATCGAGTACCGCGCCCTCTCCCGCCAGCTAGTCATGTTCTGCGTAGAACGCCGCAAGTCCTGGCGCATGCTCCAGTCCAAAGCCGGCGTAGTCAACAAGGAATACATCGCCCAGAAAGCGCTGTTAGCCGAAGTAGACGCCGGCAAAATCGCCAAAGACGAGTTCTTCGCCCACGCCCATGAAATGCTGGCTGAGAAGCTGGGAACGGCAACTCCGGCTTTGGCGAAAGCTTAAGAGGGCAACTCTCATCTACCAGCCTGAGGCGGACCATTCGGTCCGCCTTTCTGTTTATGATCGCGAGATTCCTTCAACATTATTTGAGGGTGAGGCGCTCGGTATCGGCATCGGAACCTGACTCTCGGCAGACAGTTTTCTTCAGACCTTCTCCGATTGCGGGGTGCTGGAGTACTCCGTTCATGACCGGATAGCCCGCGTGATAATGAACCCAATTTAACTCTAAAAGTAAACGTCGGGTTAGGGTTGTCCACCGTCGGACATGGGCGGGGCATGCCTTTTAGAAGGAGTAAAAACTACAGCGAGACGCAAACATTACACGACCTGGAGGCAGGAACGCTGCGAGCAGATCCCAGCAGCGCCGCTATAAAACTAATGAATCGTGTGCAGAAGCGAAAAGGCCAAACGCGCGTGGTCTTTGGCACACTTGGTGCATGCATGGAACTTCATATCCAACCAAAGGGTCAGCTGCAAGGCGCAGCACTTGTGCGCGATCCATTCATTGAACCCAATCCATTTCGGTCTACTTAAAGACGTACCGAGAGAATTGATCTATTTATTTGCCTAAGGTTTGACCTTAACCCAAACCGCGCTCGAGTAAACCGACGATTCAAATGCCACTCAAGTGGCGACGCGCTCGTGTGTCGATGGATCACCCGGGATCTTGACCGAGCCCTCTGCCGATGAAGCGGAGAGGATTACTATCCCCAAACACGCACAGACCAAATTTCTTGAGGTATGCAGATGTCCACGATACGTGTCTTTTATGTCATTTGCGCGATATTCATTCTCATTGATTTCGCGATTCGCGCACGTTCCTTCAAGTCACCCAAGCTTTTTTGCGGACCGCAGGATTTCCCCGTTCGATCTCTGAGGTGGTTTATAAGTTCTCTTACAATACCCTGCATCTTTATCTTCCTTTCGGGTTGCGGCGTCCAAAGTCAGAATGGTGCACTCAGTACAGCGGCCACCAGTCAAGCCTCGAGCACTACACCGAGTTATCAGACGACGTTTTCAGATACCGAAAACCCACTCTCGCAGAACGGCAAGTGGATCAACGGCGGTACAACCGGGCTGGATTGGAATAACTGTCAATCAACGCCGGGCTTCGCATTTGGAACGCAGCCGGGAACCCAAACCGGAGACGATTCAATCTGCGTACTGTCGGGAAACTGGAACGCGAATCAATCGGCGCAAATGACGGTCAAGATAAAGTCGACTTCGAATGCATCGGAGGAACTGGAGGAAGTGTGGGTCCGAACCACCATCGCGGCGCACAGTGTCACGGGCTATGAAGTTACCTGTTCCGTCAGCCCCAACGACCCCTTTCTGCGCCTTACGCGTTGGGATGGCCCCAGGGGCGATTACGCTGTGCTGGCCAACGCTTCGACCGGATGCAAGAACGGCGATGTAGTGCAGGCTGCGATTTCAGGGAGTTCCATTACGGTGTACAAAAATGGAACGTCCATGCTGACCGCGACCGATTCGAAATACACTTCGGGATCCCCAGGCATGGGATTCTACATTCAGAACGTTCAGGGGACCGCATCCGCTGCCGATGCCGAGTTTGGTGTCTCCGCATTCAGCGCCGCCGGCAGTGCGGGCAGCAACAGCTCATCTGGCGGTTCTTCCGCAGGTACGATCAGCGTGAACGCAACCAGTTTGCCATTTGGGAGCGTTGCGCTGAACCAGCCGGCGATACAGCCACTGACCGTAACGAATTACGGCGGATCGGCGATAACTGTGAGCGCAGTAACGGTAACTGGAGCAGGGTTCTCGCTCCAGGGAGCTGCGCTTCCGCTAACGCTGAGTCCCGGTCAAAATGCCACGTTGAACGTACAGTTCGATCCAACGGCGGCAGGAGCGGCCAGCGGCGAGCTGACAATCAACAGCACTTCATCAAGCAACGCCGTGGCCCAACTGAGTCTGAGCGGCACAGGAGTGAGTGGCACAGGAGCTAGCGGCACAGGAGCGGTCCACCAGGTCGATTTGAATTGGAGCGCGCCTGCAAGCTCGAGTGATCCGGTGGCGGGATATAACATCTATCGCTCCGCGGGAGGAAGCTCTTTCCAGCGGCTCAATTCCAGTGTGGACAAACAGACAACGTACCAGGATGGTTCAGCGCAGGCGGGTGCAACGTACGAATACTACGTGACGACCGTCGATGGTTCCGGTGCTGAAAGCGCTCCGTCAAACACCATCACCGTGCCTGTGCCGTAGAGCAGAACTCCAGAGCTCTCGCTGCGTTTGGCCGAGAAAGCAAAGGCGGACCGAAAGGTCCGCCTTTGACCTTTCGGGTCGTCATCACGGTTGCGAAAGGGAATCAGAAATTGGTCGAAGCTATCCAATGGAATTCCGTCTAACGAGAATTGCGTGGCATAGCGGAATGATTATGTTCACGCGGGCCGACGCAACTGCCCGCTGATTCGAATAGATCTCATCAGCAAATGCCGAGGAAACGCACCCCTTGAAGGAAACGAGCCGAGGGGAGTCTCGAGCAGCAATGAATAACAAAGTGGTTCCTCGGGCCTCGCTTTTTCAGACCTGGGATACGATCAATGTCTGCTTCACTTCTCTACGAAGCAATCTCCTCGACCAACTCTGGCGCGGGGAAGCTCACAACGCTTCCGCGATCGAGGTCCGATTCCCCCTGCTCCATCAAAGCATTCGGTTCCTGTTGTGCCTCAGCCTTTTCTTTCTTGCTGGGCTTGTGGACGTCGATGACGCCGCTCAGGACAGCTCCTTCTTCTACGTAGATGCGACGCGTTGCCATGTTTCCCAGAAGGGACCCGTCGCTGCGAATCTCAACACGCTCACCGCCCTCGAGGTTGCCACAGACATCGCCCATAATCACGATCTCGCGCGCAGTGATGTCGGCCTTCACTCTGCCCTCTTTGCCGACGGTCACCCGGTGCGCGGGCGCATTGATCGAGCCTTCCACGCTCCCATACACGTAAACAGGATCGGAAGCGGTGATTTCGCCCTTGATGGTGATCGATTTTCCGATCATGGAGTACTGGTTGATCGTGGAGGCGGCCACCTGGGCGGGAGTGGGGACCTCGGCGAGCGATGACGCGGCCGATTGAACAGGCCTGGCACTAGCTGACTGCTGCATTTTGCTATCGGTGAACGTCCCCATAGATTTCTGGTCCTTTCGTCTCTCGTCTGGAACCGCGAGCCCGGGTGATTCAAGGCCGGATCATGCAAAGTCGTTTTGTCGGCGGGCGAATCGCGCGTGCTCGGCAACCCTGGCAATGCACAAGTCTGAAGAGTTCCACGATTGTACCCATGGACCATTCGCGGCGAACGATTACGTGAGTACCGTCAGGCTATGAGACTTTCGCCAAATGCCCTCTCCAGATGAAAACTGCGCTCTAACGCAAAACGCGGACCCGAAGGTCCGCGTTTTAATTCAGCCGAATCGACGCCGGTTAACGGGCGAACTTCACAAATTTGCGCCCGGCATAGAGGCGGAAGCCGCCGCCGGGATCAGCCATGATCTGCAAGGGCATAGGCCGTTTAAGAGCTTCGTCCGTGGTTGTCCCCACTGAGAAGATATCGTGCGCACCCACATCGGTGATCACGAACTTGTCCGCGACAAAACCCACACCGTAAATCCCAGCGGGCAGCGTCTGGCTGCCGAACTTGATGGGCACTTCGGTAATGAAATAGGCCTGGTATTTTGAAGCTACGTCGCTGGAGTAGCCGCTGGTATCGACCAAGGTCGAAAGCAGATAGTAGCCATCAGAGAACTTGATGCCGGCGGAGTTCCTGAGCTGCGTGGGGGCGGTTTGGGCCTTGTAATAGACGCTGGCCGGAAGCAGCTTCTGCGTGTCGGCGGGCTTGAGAATCGTGTCGGCGCCCTGAGCCAGCGAACGCATCGGGGAAGCCATGACGGCCAAAGCAAGCGCGAATGCGCCCGAAAATTTCATGATTGCCTGAAAACGCATGTCGAACTCTCCTGAAAATGGAATCGTCCCGGAGTATACAGCATCGTTGTATGGTTGGTTATCAACCCCAGGGATGGCGGGCTAAAAGGGCTGACAGGACATCGAAGTGCACGCCCCCGGCAATCCCCGCATCCAACCCCAAAGGTATAATCGCACTGTGTCGACCATATCCGACATCCCGCTCGATCCCGCACAGACAGCGGCCAAACTTCAAGCACTGGAAGGCCGGATCCGTGCGCTTGGCAGTGTGATGGTGGCCTATTCAGGTGGAGTGGACTCTGCCTTTCTGGCAGCAACTGCGCACCGGGTTTTGGGCGATCGGATGCTGGCGGTGCTGGCAGATTCGGCTAGCCTGGCACGCCGCGATATGGAGCAGGCCAGGGCGTTTGCCGAGGCGCAGGGCATCCCGCTTCGAGTGATTCTGACCGAAGAACTGGACAAGCCGGATTACCAGCGCAACGACGCCAACCGCTGCTTCCACTGCAAGACGGAGTTGTTCGAAGGCATGAAAAAGCTGAGTGCGGAGCTCGGATTTACGCGGATCGCTTACGGCATGAACGCCGACGACCGCCGCGACTATCGGCCCGGTCAGCGGGCGGCAGAAGAACACGAAGTGCTGGCGCCGCTTGCAGAGGTTGGGCTTTCGAAACAGGAGATACGGACGCTGGCGAAAGATGCGGGATACACCCTTTGGGATCGCCCGGCCGCTCCATGCCTTTCGTCGCGCGTGGAATATGGCCGCACCGTGACCCGCGAAGTGCTGGAGCAGGTTGAGCGCGGCGAAGAGAGCCTGCGGCAGTTGGGTTTCCGCGAGTTTCGGGTACGCCACCACGGCGACCTGGCGCGCGTGGAGATCTCGCGAGCAGAGTTGCCCCGGGCGCTCAGTCTCGAAATGATGGACAGGATCTCCGCGGAATTGCGAAAGGCAGGCTTTCAGTACGTAACGCTCGACACCACAGGTTTTCGTTCCGGGTCTTTGAACGCGGTCCTGCCGGCTGAAGTGCTGATGCGGCGCGGCGCATAGGTACAATTTCATTTCCATGCGAATCGGATATTTGGAATGCTTCTCCGGCATTAGCGGCGACATGCTGCTTGGCGCGCTTGTGGATGCGGGCGTGCCATTCGCTTTGCTTGCAGAAACGACTGCAGCGCTGAACGTAGGCGCTCGGCTGGAAAAGCGAAAAGTAAGCCGCGGAGGCCTTGCAGGCACTAAGGTCGATGTCATTATCGAAAACGATGATGCAACTGCGTACAATCATACCCATGGCGCCGCGGACCACGTTCACAGCCATAGTCATCCCGAAGCGGCGCATTCGCACTCCCACCCGCATGAGCACGGATCAGAGCACTCCCACGAACATACGCACGCTGACGGCACTGTGCATTCACATGCGCACACACATCAACCTCATCGGTCTCTCTCCGCGATTCTCGGAATCCTCGATCAAGCGCCTGTTGCTGATGCGGTGAAGGCAATGGCTTCGCGGGCGTTCCAACTGCTGGGTGAGGCTGAGGCAAGAATTCACTCCATGCCAATCGAGAAGGTGCACTTCCACGAGGTGGGCGCGGTCGACACCATTGTTGACATCGTATGCAGCGCTGTAGGATGCGCACATCTGGGTGTTGATCGCTGGCTGGCGTCACCATTGAATGTCGGCAGTGGCACGGTGGAATGCGCCCACGGAACATTGCCCGTGCCGGCGCCGGCAACACTCGCATTGCTAGGCGATGCCCCGGTTTATTCGGCGGGGCCGCCAATGGAACGACTGACGCCAACAGGTGCAGCTATCCTTCGCATGCTCGATGCGGAATATGCACCGCTGCCGGCTATGCGCATTTCAGTCTCGGGGTACGGTGCCGGTGGCCGCGACACGCCGGGGCAGCCTAACCTGCTGCGACTGCTGGTTGGCGACGAAGTTGACCGAGATAGCGCGGCAGAACGGATCGCAATTATGGAAACCGTGATTGATGACTCGAGTCCGCAGTTGATCGCATACGTAAGCGAGATCCTGCTCGAAGCAGGCGCATGGGACGTGTATCGCATTCCTGTGCAGATGAAGAAAGGCCGCACTGGCGTGCAACTGACGGTGCTGTGTCATCCCGACAAAGTTACGGCACTACGTGATCTGCTGTTTCGCGAAACCACAACCATTGGCCTGCATTGGCGCATCGAAAACAAAGTCTCCCTGCCACGCGAGTTCAAGGAAGTGCAGACGGAGTGGGGTCCGGTACGCATGAAGATTGCTCGCTGGCCCTCTGGTGAAATTGCAAATGCCGCGCCGGAGTATGAAGATTGCCGGCGCATTGCCGCTGAACATTCTATTCCGCTGAAGCAGGTGACAGAACAGGCCAAGCGAATGTTCGCAGCCCGCATCGAGGAGGAGCGTTGATGGATCGCTCACAGATTGAAGCGCTGCTCAAGGAAGTGCAGACGAAACAAACCACCGTTTCCGATGCGCTGGAGCGGCTAAAGGATTTACCGTTCGAAGACCTCGGTTTCGCGAAGCTCGATCATCACCGGGCGCTGCGCACGGGGATGCCGGAGGTGATCTTTGCCGCGGGAAAAACCCCTGACCAGGTGGCACGGATATTCCTGCATATGGCCAATGCGGCCGGCAATGTGCTGGCGACGCGCGCATCGCGGGATTGCTTCGACGCTGTGCTCAAAGCAGAACCACGCGCGACTTATCATGAGACAGCACACGCCATCACGCTTGAGCAGACCAAGGCTCCGGCCGGCAGAGGCACGGTTTGCGTGGTCTGCGCCGGCACCAGCGATTTGCCCGTTGCCGAAGAAGCTGCTGTGACTACGCGGCTAATGGGAAACACCACGGAACTGATTGCCGATGTGGGCGTGGCTGGAATCCACCGTTTGCTGGCGCAGAAACAATCGCTGCAAACCGCCCGTGTGCTCATCGTGTGTGCCGGCATGGAAGGCGCGCTGCCGACCGTGGTTGCAGGGCTGGTGAATGCGCCGGTGCTTGCCGTTCCCACCAGCATTGGCTACGGCGCTTCGTTTGGCGGCGTTGCAGCACTGCTGGGGATGCTGAATACCTGCTCACCCAATGTGTCAGTGGTCAACATTGACAATGGATTCGGCGCAGCCTGCATCGCCTCCCTTATCAACCACATGGATTAGAAGCACGCCTCGGTGTACTCTTCAGCTTGCGAGTTCACTTCGCCGCAGATTTCCAGCCTTTGTCTTCCAATCAACGATCCTTGAATCCGCTCAAAGTGATGACTATCACTGTGCTGCGGAGGCCTAGACGCCAATGATTCCTATGTAGCTCGTTCGCCCGCCCGGTGCGACCGTCAGCTTGCTTGGCTGGCCGCCGGCGTAGTCGCCCGTTGGCTCAGAGGGGAAGTTCTTGGCGCATTCCAAATTGCCGCGGTTGCGCAGGATCTCGCAGATCTTTTTTCTGCTCGTGTTTCTTGCGCTTCTGATCCTCACGTCGATGCGACCCGCTTCGGCAAGTTCGGGCGACATCCATATGCGCGCTCCGGTGCGGATGTTCTTTATGCTCGATCCGCTGGTCGCAATCGCCAATGCACTTGCCACGCACGCCTTGTATCGCGGTCTCCTCTGGAGCCTGATGATTCTGCTGCCGACACTTTTTCTTGGGCGATTCTTCTGCGGCTGGATCTGCCCCATGGGAACGCTGCAACACTTCGTCGGCAATATGCACTCCGAAGCCAAGAGGGGCAAGCAACGGATCGAGTCGAACCGATACAAGCGTTGGCAGACGATCAAATATGTTGTGCTGGTCGCGGGCCTAGTGGCTGCTTTCTTTGGGTCGATGGTGATCGGCACGCTTGACCCATTCAGCCTGTTGGTTCGCTCCGGAGGGCTGGCGCTGCTGCCGGCATTCAACTTCGCCACGCGGGCAATCCTGCTGCCGATGGAACACAGCCACGTATCCGCAATCCGTACAACCGGCGAATCGCTGCACACGATCTTCCAAGCCACAATCCTCGACTTCCGCCAGGCTCACTTCGCACAGAGTCTTGCCCTGGGGTTGTTGTTCCTCGTCATTCTGTGGACCAGCATGCGCGTGACCCGCTTCTGGTGCCGCTCTCTTTGCCCGCTCGGTGCCCTGCTGGGCGCAGTGTCGCGCTGGTCAATACTCGGCCTCCACAAGGACGCTTCGACCTGCGACAAGTGCAGCCGTTGCCTTCTCAACTGCCAGGGAGGCGACGATCCCATCGGTGGGCTGCCGTGGCGCAAGTCAGAGTGTCTGATGTGCATGAATTGTGTGGGAAGCTGTCCGCACGGGTCCCTGCAGTTTCAGTTTTTTCGGAACGAACGCGAGGTTGCTTCGCCTGACCTTGGCCGCCGCCGGACCCTGACTTGCTTGGCGGTCGGCGCCGCCGCCGTTCCGCTGATGCGCGCCAATGCGGGCCTGGGTAAGAGCCGGCATGAGCGGTTGCTGCGGCCACCCGGCGCCGTCGATGAACCGGACTTCCTTTCGCGCTGTATCCGCTGCGGCGAGTGTATGAAGGTCTGCCCAAATAATTCGCTTCATCCCACGCTGACCGAAGCCGGGCTCGAAGGTCTGTGGACGCCCACGCTGGTTCCGCGCATCGGCTACTGCGAACCGAGTTGCGTTTTGTGCTCCGAGGTATGTCCGACCGGCGCCATCTGGCAAATCACTCCGAAGGACAAGGGCTGGGTTGTAGGCGTTGGCGGGCACCAGAACCAACCTGTCCGTCTGGGCACTGCGTTTTATGACCGTGGACGCTGCCTGCCGTGGGCGCTTGCCACTGACTGCATCGTCTGCGAAGAGTGGTGCCCGGTTTCGCCAAAAGCTATCTACGTTGAAGAAGCTCAGGTGGTCGACTCTGCCGGCAACACGAAAACGGTGAAGCAACCGCGGGTCGATCCGAGCCGATGCGTCGGGTGTGGTGCATGTGAGTATGCGTGTCCGCTGCAGGAGCGACCGGCCGTTTATGTCACCAGCATTGGCGAAAGCCGTTCGCCCAGCAGCCAGATCCTGTTGAACCGAAGTTAGGGGGGACTGAAAAGATGAAGCGCTTGAATTTGTTTTTGGTTGGAGCCTCGGTCATGCTCTTGCTGGCAACTGCTGGCATCTCCGGATGCAAGAAGAACAACGCAAACTCCTTTCCGGCATCGGGCGCGGTTGCGGGCTGGGAGAAATCCAGCGAAACGCGAACCTTTGAGCCCAAGGATCTTTGGCAGTACATCGATGGGGACTCAGAACAGTTCATTCAGGCCGGCGTGGTTTCGACAGCGACCTCTGACTACAAGTACCAGGGACAGCTCGAGGCAGTGGTCGACGTGTACACCATGGGCGGACCCGACGGTGCGCAAACCATTCTCGAACGCGGACAGACAAGGGATGCGCAGAGCGTTCCTCTCGGCGATGAAGGGCTGCAATATGCGCAGAGTGTGAACTTCCGGAAAGGTCGCTACCTGGTGCGCATCGTGGCATACCAATCTTCTGCATCCACTCCACAGGCGCTGATGGCGTTGGCGCATGGCGTCGAGGCAAACCTGTAAACCAGCGCGGCCGATGTCAAAGCCGCATGCACAAACGAGAGGGACACAAATGAAGAGCCGCCGTGAATTTCTAAAAGGCGCAGCCACGGGAGCAGTGATCCTGGGCGCGGAGAACAGTCTTGGATTGACACGCACGCTGGAGCCGCAGACTGAGAAGGATAAAGCGACAGTTGTGATTGCGCGCGATCCGGCCTTGCACGGACCCGATGGAAAGCTGGATGAAAAGCGTGTGGGCGAACTGCTGGACCGTGCCATTGCCGCTTACGCCGGGCGTCCAAGGCCAGCCGATGCATGGAAGCATATTGTTGCCGAGGGCGGCGCGAAGGACAAAGTCATCGGGCTCAAAACCAATGGACTTGGCGGAAAAGGCATCTCCACGCATGCCGTGCTGGTGTTCGCGATCGCAGAGCGTCTGCAGCAGGCCGGCGTTAAACCCGGCAATATTCTGATCTGGGATAGAAATGCCCGCGATCTGCAGGCTTGTGGATTCACCATCAACATCGATCCGAAGCAGATTCGCTGCTTCGGCTCCGATGTCTCCGGATTTGAAGATGTCGTCGAGAACTGGGGATCGTCGCACGTGCGCTTCTCAAAGATCCTGACCAGCGAATGTGCGATGGTAATCAACCTCCCCATTCTCAAGGATCACAGCATGTCGGGCGTCACCTTCGCCATGAAAAACATGTACGGCGTAGTCGAGCGGCCGCAGGAACTGCACGCGGGCGGTTGTAATCCGGGTGTCGCCGATTTGAATGCATTCCCAGTGATTCGCAAGAAAATTAAGCTGACGATCGGGGACGCCATGACCTCGGTCTATGAAGGCGGCCCGGGATTCAAGCCAGAGCATCTGTGGCAGCCGAACGCGTTGATCGTCGGTGAAGACCGCGTAGCGATTGACCAAATCGCATGGGGAATTCTCGACAAGAAACGCGCTGAAGTCGGGCTGAAATCGCTGGAAGCAGCAGGGCGTCCGCCTCGCTACATTGCCACCGCTGCCGATGCGACGCATACCCTGGGTGTAAACGATCCGCAGCGTATCAAGCTCATCGAAGTTTAACCGGAGGAAGCGATGGCCGGTGAAAGCGAACAACTGCCGCAGCTGAAGTCTTCGGGATCCATTCACGCCGCCTCGGAGACTTCTCAACTGACGCGACGCGAGGCCCTCTTGCAGATTCTGCGGGTTGGAGGCATCGCTGCGGGTGCGGCGGGAACCGGCATCTGGCTGAGCCAACGCAGCGTTCGACCAGCTGCCGCATCTGCCGAACAGGCTCGCAAGGATCATCGCATTGCTGCAGATCAGCAATGGCCACACCTTACCGTGGCTCAGTATGCGATGGACGGACGCAGTGCTGAACCTGGAGAGCCGCGCGCTCTCGTGCAGAAGGCTCTCGAAAACCTGGGCGGCATGGGCCGATTCATCACGCGCCAGGACGTCGTGGTCATCAAGCCCAATATCGCCTGGGATCGCACTCCCGAGCAGGGTGCCAACACCAATCCTGACCTGGTTGCGGAAGTCGTTCGCCAGTGCTGGCAGGCTGGCGCCAAGCGCGTGATCGTCACCGATGTGAGCTGCAACGAGGCACAGCGTTGCTTCCATCGCTCCGGAATTGAAGCGGCAGCAAGAGCAGTGGGTGCGGAGGTAATTCTGCCTGACCCTGAGAAGTTCAGGGAAGTGGATATGGGTGGCGTGGTGCTGAAGAACTGGCAGGTGTTTACGCCGTTTCTTGAAGCCGACAAGATTCTGAATCTTCCGATCGCCAAGCATCATGAACTTACGGGCGCCACACTCGGCATGAAGAACTGGTATGGAATCCTCGGCGGCCAGCGGAACCGCCTCCATCAGCAGATTCATCAGAGCCTCGCCGATCTCGCAGCCTTCATGCTGCCGACGCTCACCATCATGGACTGCTACCGCATTCTGCTGCGCAACGGTCCCACCGGCGGCAACCTCGAGGATGTCGCATTGAAGAAGACAATCGTTGCCGGAACCGATCCCGTTGCCCTCGATGCTTACGTTGCGAAAGCCTATTGGGACCTCGACGCACAGCACCTGCCGTATCTGCAGATGGCGGCGAATCGGGGGCTCGGAACTGTGCAGTTTGAAAAGCTGGCCATCAAAACAAGTCAGCTGAGTTAGATCAATTGCCGAGCGCTCGCGGCGAACCGCGCACTCGCAAACGGGAAAGAAGGAATTATGAAGATATTCGATTCACTCTTTTATGGAGCGCTAGCATTGTCCCTCATTCCAGCTCTCGCTCAGCAACCGACTGCCCAGACGGGCAAGATTCATGGGCATGTCACCAACTACACCGGCCAATCGCAACCCGCTGGACTCATTTGCCTTTCAACCGACAACGGGGTTACGGTGGCGTATACATTTCCGGTGGACTCGCATGGAAACTACGCTGGAGAGGCGCCTGCTGCTACGTATACGCTTGTTTATCGCATGCCCGATACTCCACCCAGCCTATGGATCGATGCCATCAACAACATCACGATCAGCGCCGGCAAAGATCTGGAACAGAACGATGACATGAGCCGGCAAGCATTCATCGATGAGTTGCCCGACGAACAGAAAAAGGAACTTGAGGAGTTGAAGAAGCACAATGCCAACGCTCACAACCAGGAACAGTTCATCAAGACAATCAACACTGATTTAGGTGCTGTCGCGCAGGATCTGAAGGACGCCGAGATTGCTCGGAACACGGCCGTGAAGGAATTAGGCAAGACAGCTGACCCTTCGGAGATCGATGCAAAAGCGGCTGCAATTAGAAGCTCCAAATGCGCTGAAGCCGAATCTTTCACGCTTAGGGACCTGCAGACGATCAAAGAGTCAGGGCTGAATGCGGACGAGACGACGCTGTGGGAGAATCTTGGTCGGGCGCAGATCGGTTTGAAGAAATACGAAGAGGCTGAACAATCGTTCAAGCGCGTTCTCGAAATTCAGGAGGCCAGCGGAAGCCCGAAGCCCGAGGTTCAGGCATTCGCGAACGCCGGCCTGGGCGAGGTCTATGCGCGCACCGGCAAAACAGCTGAGGCGGTCAAAGCTTTTGACCTGGCCGCTAAACTGGACGCGACACACGCAGGCATGTACCTCAGAAATGAGGCACTCATCTTTATGCAAGCCGGGAATGCAGAAGCCCAGGTAGCGGCTGCGGAGAAGGCCATCAAAACCGACACACGGGATGCACTTCCTTACTTCATCAAGGCAAATGGGCTTTTGAAAGAATCGGGCGTGGATTTGGCCGCAAAACACTTCGATCTCCCTGTAGGCTGCGCAGCGGCATACGAACGGTACTTGACCCTCGCGCCCAGTGGTCCTTATGTTGCCGAGGCGCAGGCGATGCTTCGTCGGGCCAGTAAGGGGACAACGGCCGCAAAATGATGGAGCACAGCGGCGCGCGATAGAATCCTTCCGGGAGATGCTGATGTCAATCACCCGGACCCAATCCCGGCGTATGTTCCTCAAAACCAGCGCAGCGGTTGCCGCCGCTATGATGGCGCGGCCTCGCACAGGTTTCGCGGGCATAAATGATGCGCCTCAAATCACGCCGCCGCTGAGCCAGTTTGGCTATGGCGACGTGGAGTTGCTTGAGGGGCCGGTTCGCGAGCAATTCGATCGGAACCACGCGTTTTATCTCGCGCTCGATGAAGATTCGCTCCTGAAGCCGTTTCGGCAGCGCGCCGGATTGCATGCGCCCGGCGAAGACATGGGCGGCTGGTACAGTTGGGCTCCGCTGGCCGATCTCGATAAGCCCGGCAACAACGGCTTCGCGCCTGGACACAGTTTCGGACAATATCTATCCGGCCTGGCGCGTGACTACGCGGCCACCGGCGATAAAGCAACCCAGAAAAAGGTGCATCGCCTCGTAAGCGGCTTCGCCCCGGCCATTACACCACATTTCTGGGATGGCAATCGCTTCCCTGCCTACACCTACGACAAGATCTCCGTCGGCATGATCGACGCGCACGAGTTTGCGGGTGATCCTCAGGCATTCAAAGCACTGGATGCAGCGCTCGACTCCGTGGTGAAATATCTGCCGCCCGGTCCGCTCTCGCGTGCAGAGCAGTATGCACGGCCACATGAGGATGATTCGTTCTGCTGGGATGAGCCTTATACATTGCCCGAAAACTTCTTTCTTGCATGGCAGCGCGGAGCCGGCGGCCGCTACAAGAAAATGGGCGCACATTATCTCGCTGACAGCTGGTATTGGGATCCGCTCGCAGCCGGAGAAAACGTGCTACCCGGAAAACACGCGTATAGCCACGTGAATGCAATGAGCAGCGCCGTGCAGGCCTATTTCGTGCTTGGCAATGAGAAGTACCTTCGCGCCGCGCGCAACGGATTTGATTTTGTGCGGGCGCAGAGTTTCGCCACCGGCGGATGGGGCCCTGATGAAGAATTCCGAAAGCCGGGCAGCGGCGAGATTGGCGAGAGCCTGACCAGGACGCACTCCAGCTTCGAGACTCCGTGCGGCTCCTACGCGCATTTCAAAATCACGCGGTACCTGCTGCGCACCACCAAGGACAGCCGCTATGGCGACAGCATGGAGCGTGTGCTCTACAACTGCATCCTCGGCGCCAAACCAATCAAAGAAGACGGACACGGTTTCTATTACTCCGACTACAACCATGACGGGTCGAAGTTCTATCACCCCTACAAATGGCATTGCTGCACGGGAACGTTTTCGCAGGTGACCGCTGATTACGGCATCAGTTCGTATTTCAGCGATGATGAGGGCGTATACGTGAATCTCTTTATTCCATCGCGGGTGACGTGGAAACGCGGCGGCGATCGCGTAGTCCTGACACAGCGGACGGAGTATCCGCATCGGCCGACCACACAGGTCGAAGTCTCGCCGGACAAGTCCGCAAGGTTCGCGATTTATCTCCGCATCCCCGAGTGGGTTGGCCCCAAGACTTCGATTGCGGTGAATGGGGCTCACCTTCCCGTTGTACTAATGCCGGGCCAATTCGCGCCGATCATGCGCACGTGGAAGAAGGGTGATCGCATCGAAGTTGAGTTCGACATGCCCACGACTCTCAAAGCAGTCGATCCGCAGCACCCCAAGCTGATGGCCGCGGTACACGGGCCACTTGCTCTATTTGCCGTAGGAGAAGTCCCGTCCACTGTTCGTCCGCAGGAGTTGGCCGCGGTGGCGCAGGTAGCTCCGGGCTCGACGGACTGGGAGGCAAAGACGGCGGAGGGCACAATCGCAATGCGGCCCTTTACGGCAATCGGCGATCAGCATTACCGACTGTACCTTAACGTTGAAAGCTGATGCGCTGCACGACGATCAAGATGCGGGTCGGCGAGCAGCCGAACACACCGGGAACTATTCCCAATCTCTGATAACAAGAAAAGGTGTCGCGGTGGCCTTGAGCATACAAGAGCAGTTCGGGCAGATTGATATTTATGTCTTCGACCAGATTCTGCGTGGAAACATCGCATCTGGCATGCGGGTGCTCGATGCCGGTTGCGGTTACGGCAGGAACCTGGTCTACCTGATGCGCGAAGGGTGCGAGGTCTTCGCAGTCGATCAGGACGCCGAAGGGGTCGATCATGTGCGCAAGTTGTCTGCGTCGCTGGAGACCGGGTTACCGCCTCAAAATTTCCAGGTTGGTCCGATTGAAAAAATGCCCTACGCGGATGGATTCGCCGATGTAGTCATCTGCTCTTCCGTGCTTCATTTCGCACGGGATGACGAACATTTTCAAAGTATGCTGGCGGAGCTCTGGCGAGTACTAAGGCCGGGCGGGATGCTTTTTTGCCGATTGGGTTCCAGAATCGGAATGGAGTTCGAAAGAGTTGGCGGGAATCGATTCATCGTTGGCGACGGTTCGAAATGGTACCTCGTGGACGAAGAGATGTTGATGGACCTGACTGAGGAGATGAACGCCGTGCTCGTGGATCCTCTGAAGACAACCATCGTGCAGGACTATCGCTGCATGACGACATGGGTGTTGAGAAAGAGAAGAGGCTGAAGAGCGCGCGAGTCTAACATTTCCAATTGACACCGTCCTTGCGGTGACTGAGACTTGCAGGCGGAATCCAATCCCTTCCCCGGTGGCCGAATCTCATGCATCCTGTGCAACGTGCAGCAACCCTGAGCCTCGCATTGACGTTCAGCCTGTCGTGTGCCGCTCAGCACAAATCCCCGCTTGCGGATTACATCAAGGAAGACGCGCCCATACTGGTGCTCGATCATGTGCGCGTCATCGACGGCACCGGCGCCGCGCCGCAAGAGGACATGCGTGTCGTGATCGCGGACGGTAAAATCACTGCGCTTCAGGATGCTAGGTCACGGGCTTCATTTCCGCCGAATGCCAAATTGCTCGACCTGACGGGAAAAACCATTATCCCGGGCCTCGTCGGGATGCACGAGCATCTCTTCTACCCGCTGCCTGATCGTCCTGCCGGGGGGCTCGGGCTCTATGGGGAGGCGGCCGATAGCGCGCCACGCCTCTACCTTGCCGGTGGCGTGACCACGGCTCGCACGGGGGGAAGCCTCGAACCCTACACAGATCTCGAGCTCAAGAAGGCCGTCGAGGCTGGAAAAATTCCGGGTCCAAAGTTCGACATTACGGGACCGTACCTTGAAGGCAAGGGCACTTTCGCCATCCAAATGCATCAACTCAGCGATCCGGATGACGCGGCTCGGCTGGTGGACTACTGGGCAGCGGAAGGGGCGACGTCATTCAAGGCGTACAACTATCTGACCGCGGACGAGCTAAAAGCGGCGATTGATCATGCCCACGTACACGGGCTAAAAATCACAGGACATCTCTGCTCCATTGGATTCAAGCAGGCTGCAGCTTTAGGCATCGACAATCTGGAGCACGGCCTCGCGGTGGATACCGAGTTCTTCCCCGGGAAGAAGCCTGATGTGTGTCCGGGTTTTCTCGAGAATCTGAATTACATTGTGAAAAGCCTCGACGTCCAAGGGCCTGCAGTTCGAGATATGATCAGCGACCTTGTCACGCATCACGTGGCAATTACGTCGACGCTGGCAGTGATGGAGACCCTTGCCCCTAATCGTCCGCCCATGGAGCGGGAAAGCGCGGCTTTGAAAACAATGACAGTGGAGGCCGCCAGGGAATATCTCACCGTGCGATCGACGATGGCTGAACAAAAGACTGGTGACACTCTCTTGCAGAAAGAGATGCAATTCGAACGCGAGTTCGTGGCAGCCGGCGGCTTGCTGATGGCAGGGTGCGATCCCACCAGCTATGGCGGCGTGGTGCCCGGCTTTGGCGATCAGCGCAATCTGGAGTTGCTGGTCGAGGCCGGATTTACCCCGGTCGAGGCAATCCGCATTGCTTCACTGAACGGCGCAAAATACATGGGCAAAGACGGAGAGATCGGCTCCATCGCTCCGGGCAAGGCTGCTGACATCGTGGTACTCGGCGGCAACCCTGCAGACAAGATCGAGAACGTCGAAAAGGTGGAAATGGTTTTTAAAGACGGCGTCGGCTACGATTCGGCTGCGCTCATCCGGTCAGTCAGCGGAACCGTTGGGTTGCGCTGACGATGCGCGACAGAAGACGGGCAAATCAACAGAAAGGCCGAAGCAACCGCTTCGGCCTTTCCCTATTTGCGCTGTATTCGTCAGATTAAGGCCGGTCATAGAATCGGAAGAACAACGACGGCTTGGCGCATGGCTCGGCCCTTGCGATAAGTTCGGTTTGCTGCTTGTCATTGATCGGAGTGAAGTTGCGCGCCAGCTGTACGTTCTCTTCAAGCTGCGCGATCGTATCGCATCCGATAATCACGGTGCTTACCGGACGCGAAAGGGTGTAGTACATGGCTTCGCGCATGGTCAACGTTCCGGGCTTGTCGGTCTGGATCGTCATGCCTTCCCATGAATGCTTCTGCTGCTCGATCGGCGGCGGGGTCCACGTGGAGAGAATTCGCCCGCGGCCGGGAATCTTCATGCCTATAATGCCCATTTCCTTTTCGACTGCAAGCGGAAGCAGCGCATCGTTGAAGCTGTAGTGATGTGGATCTGCGGCATTCATCGCCATCAGGATGCAATCGAAATCATGCCGGTGGATGCACTCAATGAGCGCGTCGGGCCTGTAGTGGCCGGTGATGCCGAGATAGCGCACCACCTTTTGCTGCTGCATGTCGAGCAGCGCCTCCATCGCGCCACCCTTCGCAAAAATCTGGTCAACGTCATAGGTAGTTCCGACGTCGTGCAACTGCCACAAGTCCACGTGATCAGTCTGCAGCAACTCGAGCGACTTCTCGATCATGCGCATCGAGCCATCTCGTGTGCGCTCCTTGGTCTTGGTCGCGAGAAATGCCTCGTTGCGGCGTTTCGCCATCACCTTGCCCACATACTGCTCGCTCCAGCGGTCGGGACCGCCGTAGATAGACGAAGTGTCGATGTAGTTCACGCCAAGATCGAGTGCGCGGTCGATGATCGGCACCGCAACATCAAAGTTGTTGGCTTTCTCGAGGGAAGCCTGTCCGCCCAGGGAGAAGATGCCCACCTTGTAACCGGTCTTGCCTAAATTCCGGGTGGGCATGGCCGCAGGCGTGCGCGGATTCGATGGCAGGTTCGGAAGAGTTTTATTCGGGGTAACGGCAAATGCCGAAGGCGTGAGCAGCGCCGCAGTGGCTGCGCCGCCGATCTTCAAAAAATCGCGGCGGCCCCGATTGGGAGGCAATACAGAATTGTTTTCGCTCATGGAATTGCTCCTGGATCGTCAAGATGCAAGCGAATCCATGATAAACCCACGGTTCCCCGCGCGTTTCCAGCCTCCGGCGACCCTGACCCCGTGAATCTCGCTTCTCAATAGCAAAGGGCTGGAACTTTGATCGGATGCAAGATGCTTTCAACGAGAGACTTAACGGATTCGGAAACGGGCCCGTGGCGCGGCTAATTTGTTAATCTATTTTTCAGGGAGCTCAACCATGATTACTTCCCCGTTTCTTGTCGTACCGGTTATCGCTGCAGTCTTCTTCGCGTGCATTCTATGGGCAACCGGCGGCACCGCTGATGGAAAGACAGAAGACGACGAGCACGGAGCACACTGATCGCGACGCTCGTGCCGTAGTTTGCCGCCCGGAACCAATGGGCTCTTGCTTCCGTACTAGGGTGTGAGGGTGAATCTGATGAATCGAAAGGCGATGTGTGTTTTGGCCGGGACAGCCATGGTTGCCGGCATGGCGGGATGCAGGGTCCATGTCGACAAGGACGCAAACGGGCAGGAGAAGAATGTACAGGTGGATACTCCTTTCGGCGGGGTGCACGTCAATACAGACCAGATTTCAGCTGCCGACCTGGGGCTCCCTGTCTATCCGGGCGCCGAGATTGTGAAGGACAAAGATCACGACAAGTCTGCCGACGTGAATATGGGCTTTGGCGAGTGGACTTTGCGAGTGCGCGCCGTGAACTATGCCACTGTCGATTCTCAGGACAAGGTGACGGCTTTCTACAAGAAGGCACTGGGACGCTACGGCGATGTGATTACCTGCCAGGGAAACTCTCCCGTGGGCACACCTATCGCGACGTCAGAGGGGTTGACCTGCAGCGACAGCGGCAACCATGCAAACGTGAAGATCGACGACAAGGATTTTGGTGTTCACGGGGGCTTGCAACTGAAGGCGGGGTCGAAGCGGCATCAGCATATCGTCGGATTCCAGGATCCCATTGACGGGAAAACACGATTCGCCCTGGTTGCGCTCGATTTGCCGAGTGGGGGAGATGGCGGCAAGTCTGACTAAAGTCTTGCTGCACAGCCAATCGCGAACTTAGGCCCGCATTATTTGCGGAAGATGGGCGTGTGGATGCCATAGAATTCCTGCACAGGTATCCCACCCCATCCCATCGGAGCCGAAGATGCGCATCTCTATCGCCCGCCTATGCCCGGCGGCACTGTTGGCCGTTGCCACCGTTTTTTATGCAGCCGATAAACCGAAGGCAGCCCCGGCACCCGTCGATCCTTATACAGAAGTCCAACCCACGACTGAATCGCTGGACATGACGATGTATCAGCGGATTCGCGATGAGGGGCTGAACCACTCCCATGTGATGGAGTTCGGTTCAGCGCTCATGGATGGCATCGGTCCGCGCTTGACCGGCTCCCCCAACGTGAAGAAGGCCAACGAATGGACGCGTGACACGCTGACCAAAATAGGCCTCGAGAACGCGCACCTGGAGGACTGGGGTGAATTCGGCCTCGGATGGCAGCAAATCAATACATGGGCCCGCATGGTCACGCCCGATACTGCTGTGCTTATTCTGCAATCGACGCCGTGGTCTCCGGCAACGCCCGGTCCGGTCACAGGCGACGTGGTTTTCGTCAGCATTCAAAGCGACAAGGATTTTGACCAATACAAAGGCAAGCTGGCCGGCAAAGTTGTGTTGTACGGGGCCATGCGCGAAGTTCCGCCTGTCGACAAACCTTTGTTTGATCGCTACTCCGACAAGGAACTCGAAGATATCGCCGAGTTTCCTGTGAATGGGAATGCGGGCGGCCTTTCACCTGCCATGCAGGCGCGCTTGCGCACCTATATGGAACGCATGCGCATGATCGACAAGATCGCGCAATTCTTTGCCGATGAGAAAGTTGCCGCGGTGATCGAGCCGAGTCGCGACGGTAAAAACGGCGGCGGCAGCGGAGGCACGTTCTTCGATGACAATGGAGCAACGCTTGGCCGCACGCCCTACCTGGCAGACAAACGCGTCAAAATCCCAGTGGCCGTTGCGGCGATCGAGAGCTATGGCCGTCTCTATCGGCTTACGCAGGCCCACGTGCCGGTAAGCGTAGAAATCAACATCGATACCAAATTCACAGGCGAACACGAGCACGCCTACGACACGGTCGCTGAGATTCCCGGCACCGATCCTAATCTAAAGGACCAGGTCGTCATGCTCGGTGGACATTTGGATAGCTGGATCGCCGGAACGGGCGCCACCGACAACGGAGCCGGCACCATCGTCGCTATGGAAGCAGTTCGCATCCTCGAAGCGCTTGGCGTCAAGCCTCGCCGCACTATTCGCATCGCCCTGTGGACCGGTGAAGAGCAGGGACTATTTGGATCACGAGGATATTGCAGACAGCATTTCGGCTCGGCCGCCTTATCCACAGCGCCAGACCAGGCGGCACTACCTGAATTCATGCGACGCGCCACGGGTCCGCTTGAGACCAAGCCAGAACAAAAGCTTGTCTCGGCGTACTTTAATGTCGACAACGGCTCGGGCAAGATTCGCGGCATCTATCTCCAGGGCAACGCTGCGGCGTCTCCCATCTTCGCCCAGTGGATTGCGCCGCTCAAAGACCTCGGCGTTACAACGCTGACGATGCGGAATACCGGTGGAACCGATCACCTGAGTTTCGATGCGGTGGGGATTCCCGGCTTCCAGTTCATTCAGGATGATCTGGATTATGAGACCCGCACCCACCACTCCAACCAGGATGTCGTGGAACGTCTGCAGCCGGCCGACTTGAAACAGATCGCAACCGTCGAAGCGATCTTCGTCTATAACGCTGCCCAGCGCGACCAGATGATTCCCCGCAAGCCGCTGCCCGATCCCGCGGGTGAAGAGAAGCGTCGAGCGCCGATCGAAGGAATCTTTCCCGGTGCAAATCCGTCGCCTGCTACGGAAAAACAGTAGATTCGGTTATCGGGTTTCTTAACAAAAGCAGCGCCGCCGGGCGAAAGCCTGGCGGCGTTGCTTTGGATGGCGAATCATTCCAAGTGTTGCGCACATTTTGGCGGAGGGAACAGCATCGAAGACTCCGGAGTCTGAATAGGACTCACCCAAGCCCCCAGAAAGCCACGTCTTCGGGATTCTGCTACACTTAGCAGAGCGTATCAAGCGGGAAAACGCACCAGGCCGCGCCCGATGATACGCATCCACAAACCAAGTTCGGGGAGTGGCTCAGCCTGGTAGAGCACCTGGTTCGGGACCAGGGGGTCGGAGGTTCAAATCCTCTCTCCCCGACCATTAAAATCAACAACTTACGATGGTGGCCTTGCCGCGATTGTCGGCTCACCCTGCAGTCCTCCGACCGCACCGCAATATCGCTCCGCCTAATTAACCATGGGCTCCTGATAGACCTGGACCGCGATCATCCGGGCATAACGCGTTCCGCAGTAACGTCCGAGTTACACACGGGCCTCTCGGCTCAGTCTACCCAGTGAAACTCGTCTGGAATCAATGTGTCTCGACGAGTTACCCACACCAACCAGAACAGCCTTAGGGGAACCATTGACAGTTCGCTGGCCGTACTGCTCCCGGGTGCGCAACACGCCACTGCACGGTTGACTCTGTCAGATGTGACAGTTGTGGTCTCACATCCGGTTCTGTACTTTGCACATGGTAGGAAATTCTCCGATGCCTTGCGCCCGTTCCTGTCGATCAATACGAAAAAACCAGAGCAAGTCTTTGAACGGAGCGAAACGAAAACCCCGATCGAATGACATAAACCTGGAGTAACTCGATGCGTACAAAGGATGCACACAAGGTCTTGTCGGTGACACTAAGCTTCCTGCTCGTTACAGCTTCCCCTCGGGTATCGCTCGGATACCAGGCTCCAAGTTCAGATGCCACAAACGATGCCGGGAGTGCAACCGACTCGACTCCTCAGAGTGCGAGCCAGTTGCAGGCGCTGGTCGCGCCGATCGCGCTTTACCCGGACGCACTGGTGGCACAGGTTCTTGCTGCTTCGACCTTTCCAGACCAGGTCGCGGTTGCGGAGTATTGGATGCAGCAGAACAAGAGCCTGACAGGCACCGCGTTGATGCGGGCCGTTGACAAGCAGTCGTGGGATCCAAGCGTGAAGGCGCTCACGCAGTTCCCTTCGGTGCTCGATAACCTGTCGAAGAATCTCAGCTGGACGTCGTCGCTTGGGGAGGCTTATCACGACCAGGCGGCGGACGTGATGACCGCGATCCAGACGCTGCGCGCTCAAGCCAAAGACAAGGGCAATCTCAAGTCTACCTCGCAGCTCACGGTCGTGCAGCAATCGCCACAAACGATCGTCATTCAATCTGCCAACCCGCAAGTCGTCTACGTTCCCCAGTACAACCCTACAGTGATTTATGGCTATCCATACGTGGTTCCCAGCTATGTGGCTCCTGTCTACTCCACCGGCGACATGGTTGCCGCAAGCTTGCTTTCGTTTGGCGCCGGGATCGCGGTCGGAGCGATGATGAGCGGGGGATGTTGCGGCTGGGGATACAGCAGTTGGAACTGCGGCTGGCACGGCACTGCGGTCATATATCACGGCGGAGGATACTACGGTAATTCAGCCTGGCATGGTGGCTACTACAACGGCGGGTACCACAATAGCTATGGCTACAACAACGCCTATAACCACTCAGGAAACAATTACAACAACTACCACGGCGGCAATACCTACAACAAGAACACGGTCAACGTAAACCACCAGAGCGCGCAGAATTTCAACTCCGACCGCGCTTCCGGTTCGAATTCCTGGGCGCAGCACGATTCGAGCGCCGGAAAATCGACCGCCTTTAGCGGCATGAGCGGACATTCAGGTGGCTTCGGCGGCGGAGGGTGGTCCTCGAGAGCGGACAGCGGTCGAGGCTGGGGGAGCATGCGTTCCAGCGGCTTCAGCGGCGGTCGATTCGGTGGTGGTGGCTTTGGAGGCGGTGGTTTTCGGCGCTGATCACCGACGTTCCCAGTGAGAGAACTGAAAGCAGAACCGTCATGCTTGGAGGAATCGGTATGTTTCATCGGAACTGGACACTTGATAACGCGCTTAAACGTTCGGCAGCGTTTCTAGGGCTGCTCGCGTTGTTCATCCTCTTCGTATCCTGCAAGAATTCAGCAGATTCCAAGCCAGCTGCCCAACGAACGTTCGCAACACCCGCGGAAGCTGGCGCAGCTTTTCTTGACGCCGCCAAGTCGGGCGACCAGCAAGCGTTGCTCGCGATTTTTGGCCCCGATGGTAATGACGTGCTCTTCTCCGGAGATCCTGTGAAGGACAAGAATGGGCTTCAGGATTTTGTTGCTGCCTATGGTCAGATGAATCGGTGGCGAGAAATCAAAGCGGGCGGCGAGATCCTGTATGTGGGCGCCGACAACTATCCGTTTCCAATTCCCCTGGTTCAGGATTCGTCAGGGCAGTGGTCGTTCGACACGGCAGCCGGGAAGGACGAGATCCTTGCGCGTCGAATTGGCAAAGGCGAGTTGACTGCGATTGCGGCGTGCCTTGCGACCGCCAGCGCTCAACAGCAATACTTCAGCCAGACACACGATGGCGATGGCGTAAAGCAATACGCCCAGAAGATCGCGAGCGACCCAGGTAAGCAAAACGGGCTCTATTGGAATGCTGCGCAGGGACAGAAGCCGAGCCCTCTTGGAGAAGTCGGTGACTTTGCGAAGTCCATTGGGTACACAAATGCAGGCGACAAGCCGCAGCCGTTCAATGGCTACTACTTCAGGATCCTGACCAAACAAGGCGAGAAGGCTCCGGGGGGGGCGAAGGACTATATCGCGAGCGGAAAGATGACTGGCGGTTTCGCTGTTCTGGCCTATCCCGTGGAGTACCGGAATTCAGGAATCATGACATTCGTAATCGGCAAAGACGGCGTCGTCTACCAAAAAGATCTCGGGGAAAAGACGAGCGATCTGGCACCTTCGATAACGGAATACAATCCCGGGGACGGCTGGAGCGCGGCATTGGGAAAAGAACAATCTGAATCCAAGACCTCAAATTAGGGAACGAATCACACCGCCGCTATTCATCGCATGAAGATTGCGCTTATATCGTTCGTGGCAGCTCACACGATAGGAGACGACCTCTGTTCCCAAATTGGCGAGGCTATCGTTACGAGGATTCGAATCAGTTCAAGCTCCGTGGAGTGGAAACTCTCAATCGTTGCACAGAGCGTGTGATTTCGGGTCCATCTATGAAAGCGTCGAATCGTCTATTGACTTAACGCCATCGAGTAGAAAGGACAACGAGAGGGTGGTGTCCATCGGGCGACGGCCCGCTTGTGTCCCGCTCGTGTATCAAGCGCACAACGGCGATGCAACTCGGAACGGGATATCTGTCACAAGTGACAGTTGTGGCGCATCATCGACAGCCCTAGGCTCTCTTGCATGGTTAGGAACTGCCATGAATCAGACGTCTAGATGGTGGCGAAGCGCAAGGAATTTGGAAGAGGTGCAGGAAGAGAAGCAGTGCAATGTGATCATCCTTGGCCGAAAGAATGCAATCCAAATCAAACCAAAATAATCACATTCGCGACGCGATAACCCAAGAAAACCATAGTCCGCTAAGGAGACGCGATGAGATATTCGAGAGCCTTTCTATTTAGCACGATCCTGTTCGCAAGTTTGTCTGCCACTGCTCAAGACCGATTCGAAATCTTTGGAGAGTATTCCTATCTGCATTTCAGTCCCACGATTACCGGTTTAAATAGCCGCAGCTTCAACGGAGGGGGCGCAGGGGCCTCATTGTATTTCCTCAAGATATTCGGGCTTAAGGCAGACTTCATGGGATATGGCAGTACGACGTTCACAAGAACCTTTAATACGCCAGTGGTCATCCCAGGAAACGGAACGATACCGGCGGGCACTTATACTTCCCAGGGCAACATGTTCACCTATATGGCCGGGCCCGAGCTTCGCATACCCACACCCCTGATCAAGCCCTTTGGAGAAGTACTGTTTGGCGGATCATACACGGACGCTTATGTGAACCTGTCAAAGTCGATTGATCAGGCCGGAGGAACGATTGCGACCCCAAGCCAACACCCATTTACGATGGCAGTGGGAGGTGGCGTCGACCTGTCGGTTTCCCACAAGGTTGCAATCCGGCTTGGAGAATTTGATTACGTGCTGACCCGATATACGAATCCGCTGACGAGCACAAACAACCAAAACAACTTCCGCTATTGCGGCGGCGTGATTCTTAAATTCTGATCCAATTTTGCATGGGCCTCGCCTCGATGCGGATAAGAACGCGTCGGCCGCGAGCAGATTTCTAGATGTAACAGCGGTCAAAGAGGCGCATGCCACGGAGGTGGATCCTGTTACTTCGCTTGAAGAAGGTCAGGTTCCCTCCGACAAAGGACTTCTCCAAACGGGTATCGGGTGTGTCTCTCCTTTGGCGGCAAATTGAGGAAGTGCATGCGGGAAGTGAGAGCCAGGCAAAAGGCATTCCCCCTTCGCGATTTCTCGCGAAGGGGGAATGCGTGCTGACCTAACGTGGCGAAGACGATCGGGTCGCTACCACCTGTTTGGTGAACCGTGGCAGGTGCCGAAGCCCTTGTCGCTGTAACCACCATTCGCACTCGGTGCAGGAAGCGTAGGGCCATTGCTTAAAGCTGTGGGACCTGCAAGTGCTGACTCGAAATCCCACGCGTAGCCGTTGGGATAGAGTGTCAGGCCCATCACACCCCAGTAGTACCCGGTATACGCCTGGAGATTCTGAGCGTTGAAATTCACGTTGCCGGTAGGGTCCTCTAAGTTTGTTTCGTTTGCGCCGCTCGTGACAGGGGTTATGACGATCGGATCGAGTGTCTCGCCACCGGTGCCCACGATGAATTCCCGTATGCCCTTCCGTGGATCGGGAGTCCCATTGGGATCAAGGGGTTGGTAGCGGGCATAGAGGTGGTCGTGTCCGTTCAGCACCAGGTCGGCTCCGTACTGGTAGAGCAGTTGCCAAAAGGCCAGAGCGGTCACGCCCTCCTCTGTGATGCCGTTCGTAGCGCTGAACGTGGGCTGATGCCAGTACGCGGCTGTGCAAGCGGAATGGTTCGCATCGAGATCCTTCTTCAGCCATTCCAGCTCGGCGGCAAACCAGGAGCCTGTGGGAGAACAGCCGCCTGGCTGCGTCTCGCACTCGATATTGAGCGAGATAATGTGCCAGGAGCCCAGATCATAGGAATACCAACCATCTCCGACTCCGACTGTGCCCCCTGCCGGTACGGTGGATCCAACTCCACCGGTTTGCTCGAAGTGCCCCGCCTGTCCATCAGCCCGAGGTATAGGTTGGGGGTTGGGAGTGGTAGCGGCCGGATAGCCGCATCCCGTCATCGATGATGGGCACGGGTCCGCGAGCGTAGTCGTGATCGGTTGCCCTGCGGTATTGATCTGGAAGCCGTTGAAGTAGGAGAAGTAGCCGTAGCCGGCAACGCCGGTCGCGCCATGCTCGTCATAGAACTCGTGGTTGCCAGGCGCCGGCCGCGTGATCATTTTGAAGGCGCCATAGGTCAAATCGTAGGAGTTCTCGAAGTCCGAATATTGGCCAACCTGGTATTGCAAATCTCCGACGATCGCGACGAGGTCAGGCTTCATAGCCTCAATCTGATTCGCAGTGGCCTCCTGGGATTGCCACAGAGAGGTGCTGGTGTAGGGGGACTTGGGGGTGAGGCAGTTTTCATGCGCAGACTCACCAGTGGGCTCCGTCTCGCCTGGCTCGCAGGAGACGTCGCCGACCACCGCAAGCACAGGCGCTGAGCGGCTCGTCTTTGCATAAGGCCACTTATTGTTGTTGAAATTTGGACTGCCGTCGCCATTGGAGTTTTGATTCTGCGCCATTGCCCCAACTGCGAATACCAGCGCCGAAGCGGCTGCTCCCATGAACAGTGCCGCTCGGAACCGACCTCCGATCACAGTCATGCGATTCCTCCTGTTTGAGTTTGATGAGCTAGCGGGGAACTTGCCAGATGCGATTTATCGCATCAACATATTTCGCGTCCATCTCTAATGTGTGAAAAAACCGTGAATGCACGACTTGCACGCCGGTGGTAAAGGCTTTCCGCTAAACCTGCTGTCCCTGCTCGTCGCCTGGCCGCAGAAGGCCCGGTTTGCACGGGATGCAGCTGCTCAGGCGTAGCGAAACAGCGCCATGAAGCCAAAGTCCATGTGCTGCTGCATATGGCAGTGGAACAGCGTCAGGCCCGGCTGGTCGGCGACCAGATCCACCGTGGCGCGTCCAAATGCGGGAACGATCACCGTGTCTTTCTTGATGCCGGCGGTCGGCTTGCCGTTCAGTTCGACAAGTTCGAACATGTGCCGGTGCATGTGCAAAGGGTGAGAATCGTCGCTGCGATTGTGAAAAACCAGTCGGTAGCGGCGTCCTTGGCGGAACACGAATTCCCGTTCATGCGGATATTCTTTACCGTTGACAAGCCAGTGATTGATTCCATTGGGTCCGCCAGGCACTTTTTCAAAGACCATTTCGATGGTCTGGTCTGGCGCGGGATGCGGGTCGGTCGTGCCAAAAACGGTGTAGTCCCAGCGCGACTTCGGAGGTGGAGTCCATTGCGCGCGCTGCTGTTGATTGGCGTACTCCACCACGACGCCCATGCCGGATTGCCGCGCGACATTGCGGACCTCCCCTAAAATCCAGACGCCAGGGTTATTCATTTCTACGATCGCATCCACGCGCTCGCCCGGGGCGATCTCAATCACATCCACCGGCTGAGGCGACGGCACGGGATTGCCGTCGAGAGCGACTACCTGAAACTTGTGGCCGGCCAGAGCCACGCGATGAATCTGGGCAGCGCTCGCGTTGAGCAGGTGCATCAACACGCGCTGACCCGGCTGCACGCGCAGGGGATCACCCGATCCAAGTATTTTGTCGTTTATCGAATAAAGAGGAGCGCTGACTTCGAGTCCGTTCTGACGCCAGTCTGGCTTGGCGGGTTTTTCGGGCATCGGGTCGTTGGGATCCGCCGCCATCTCGTCCTGATCCATCGTAGACAGGAAATATTGCCATTCACGCAGCGCCAGAAACACTTCCTGGTCGTACCGTCCAGGGTCATGCGCCGGCTCGATCATCAAAAAACCGAACTGGCCTGTGTAGGCGCCACGATGCAGATCCATCATGGCCGCGGTGTGCGAGTGGTACCATCGCGAACCCGCCGGCTTGGCCACGAACTCGTAGCGCCGGCGGCCGTGGGGTGGGACCGGCGGAGTTCCTTCTTCCTCCACCCCATCAACTTCTGACGGCACAAACAGGCCATGCCAATGCACAAACTCCGGGACGTCTGTGTCGTTCACAACATCGACAGTGACGCGCTGGCCCTCGCGCATTCGTAGCAGCGGACCGGGAACTTGATTGCTGTAGCCGATTGTGCTGATTACAACCTGCGGGGCCAGCTCCACCATCATGGGCGCAATCTGCAGAGTGAAATCCGCTGCACGCCCAGTGCCGCGGTCGGCCGCATTTGGTTCCAACGGCGCCATCGAATGCTGGGTAGGCCCCGGAACCTCCTCAAGGCCTGGCGACATCCCAAACGCGGGCCGCAGCTTGCCTGCCCCGGTCGCGATCATGGTGGCCCATCCAAGCCGTACAAAATCTCTTCGCTTCACGTGATCCTCACCCCGGCTGCGAATGGCACCATAGGGACGAGCGCCTCAATGAGTAATGCAGATATAAAGAACTCTCCTGATCGTTTTCATCTTCATGCCGTTCCTTCCCCTTGCGGTTGAATGGTTGGGCAAAATCTAAGATACATGCCTTTACCAGGAGAATGTTTCGTCAGATTGGAAAGAATTGGCTGGTTGGGAACACATCCTCAAACTATAGACGGCAGAAATTGGCTCACATCGATTACACACTCTTGAGGGTGCGTGAGACCCAGGACACAAGAGAAGGACAAAAAAGCCGAATGGTTTGCCGTCGTGAACTTCGGCCTACGATCGCTGGCGATTGTGTACACATTTTCTTCGACGTGTATCTCAAGGATGCGTCGACTGGCCGGCTAAATGCCGTTCCGTCGCGTTCATCCAGAAATTCACGCAGATTGAAAGAAGGCACTCCGAAGAATGAGAACGTCGCCGCCGATCTTACCTCGTCTCATTCCGATGACGTAGCTGACAACACCTTCCGCGGCGTTGATCCCGCAGCAAAGCGCTGCGACGACCGTTCGGAATCAGCCCATCCCTCCAAGACAACATCGTCATTTTGCGGGGCTTTCTCCACTCAGGGACGCCATGCGTGGGCATTGAGGTTGCGTGACAGCATCAACTTCAACGTCCATTTGTCCGAAGCCGCGGTCAATCCGTACCCTACACCGGTTTCAACGCTCAAACCGAGAAACTTGGGGACCGAGTAATCCGTTGTCGCCCAGACCTCGTGAAACTGCTTCGGAAGTGGCAAGAACCCATTCAGCGGGCCGAAACCGTCATACTCCTCCGCGGCAACGGCCCAACTGTTGTTGAAGTTATACGCAACTCTCCCCGAAGGATTGTACTGCAGGTTTCCAAGTCCGCCTGTATAGTCCGTATCGAGAATCGGGTTATAGATGAAATCCCATGAATGCAAGTGGAGCCCTACTATCGGTCTGATTTCGGAGGTAATCGTACGGGACTCCCAATAGTGGTGATTGAAACTCAACTCAAAATTGGCAGCATAGAAGAAGGTATGGTCATGAGCGTTGGGTCGCGTGAAGAGTTCGCGAATCTTGAAGCCATCGATCGTCGAACCATAGTTCTCGGAATAGGGCGACGTTACCGGCATGTAGAGTCCCTGCTCAAACCACGGCGTAACGCCATACGCCCACTCGGCAGTGACTTGATAAGAATGGTTGGCGATGATCGCGCCAGGATAGTCGGGCACCGTGCGTCCCTTGGGCGTGAAGTTGTTGTGGATCATCAGATTGAAAATTCCAGGGGGCGCGATCGCTCCGTCGTACACCTGGATCTCGTCGGTTTGCGCAACTATCAGCACCGGCATTGCAAAGAGACAGAAACTGGCCAATAGAGTCGCACGTACATTCATTCGTAATTGGAATCGATTCTTCTGAAGATTGTATGTCCAATCAACTCACTGCCTGCTCTCACGTCTTGTCACAACAAAGCCTATGAACGACGAGCTAGTCGCGCGCCGGTTTCAATTAGCGATATTCCCGACGAGGCTTAGGTCTATCGCAACGTCGTTGTCGGCCTTCCAGATCAGGAAACTTGGGTTCTTGAGACCCCATTGCACGTAGGGCACGACGAATTGGGCCTTCGCAGTCCCAGCAGATCCTTCAATTTGAATCTGCATCGGAATCGTCAGGTCGTGCGGCGTGCCAAGCAAGGTGAACACTCCGCTCACCAGAATGGTTGAGTCGCCCGAAGCAGCAATCGTTCCAGTGTACGTTTTCGGCGCAAAAGAGACCGTGGCGAACTGCTCCACTTTGAGAACGTCTTTGTTCATCTTCTTATCACGGGCATCGTTTCCCGTCTTGCCGCTGCCCGCTGCGACGATGACTATTCCTGATATATGGGAAGCGGTGCGGTCGAAATTGATTGATCCGGACTGCACGTGAAAAGTGCCATTGACGACCTCGTGGGTCGTGTTGAGCTTTATCTTGACCTCGCTGGCATCAGAATTGACAGCGAAGGTCTGATGCTGAGCGAGTGCGGCTGGAGCGAGAATGACCGCGAGAGCTAAACCTGCAAAGGACTTCATTGCATTCCCCTCTTGGAAGGTTTTGATCACCGAGAGTTGGTTCCGGCCTGACTCGATCTCAGTTGGCGAACGCCTGTTGAGCAACAGCGGCCGGCTGGGTGACGCGTGTCAGCCTAGCCGTCACGCGCATCGCGCCGGGCCAGACCCTGAGGCAGAATGGAAGTACAGCGCGCGCGAAAGCGTTGTTCAAGCCGTCGGCGGCGAGCTCGGCAAGACGCATCTGCGGCAGCATTGCAGAGCGCAGTTTTGGCTGAAAGACCGGCGCCGGCTCTGCGGCAAGATAGGCAGCAACGGCGCGGCGAGCAGTATGCAGGGCAATGGATATGCCATCGCCGGTGAACGAGGGGATTACGGCTGCCTGATCGCCGATACAGTAGAGCCCATCCTCGGTTGAGCGGCGGAGGTAACCGTACGGGATATGAGTGATCGTGATCGGCCTCTCGAGCAGCGGCTCCGCACCGCCAAGGCGCATCGCGAGGTGAGGAGCGTCCTGCTGCATCTTTGCAAGCAGGCCCTCCCAGCGAAGACCGGCACGTGCAAAATAGCGCCGCTTCACCACACAGCAGAAATTCGTGATGCCGTCTTCGACCGGTTGAATGCCGCCGTAGCCTCCGGAATAAAGCGTTAACTCAGAGGCGTCCGCGAGTTCAGCGGTCTGCGCGGCAGATAGCCGGTAGTACATTTTGAAGCCGATCCATTGGTGCGGGTCCTTGGGGCGGCCGTGGCCGCGCAGGTCGTGTTTGCCCGTGGCGAGAAAGACGGTTGGAGCCTCGTAGGTGGTGCCGTCGTCGAGCGTGGCCTGCCAGAGGTTTGCAGTCGCGCGGCTGAGCAACTGCACTCCGCGACCCCGCTCAACGCGAACTCCCGCAGCGACGGCTTCGGCGATGAGGGCTGTATCGAGCGCTTTGCGCGTGAGAGATTTCGCTGGAAACGGCAGCGGGGCCGTTGCGGCGCGTCTGGCAGCTGCAAGACGAACATAATTGATGGGCACCGCACCCAGCGAGGTCACGTCGATACCGAGCAAATGGAGGTCTTCAAGGGCTTCACCGCTGAGGAACTCTCCGCAGACCTTATGGCGCGGCGTGGGCTCGCGCTCAATCAGCGTGACGCTGCGTCCCTTTCGCGCGAGCGCGATTGAAGCTGCGCAGCCCGCCACTCCACCACCGAGGATAAGAACTTCGTCTTGCAAGCATCGCTCCTAATTCACTGCATGTTCAAACAATTTGTCGCGCAATTCCTTATTTCTAGTAGACGCCATCAGGGCGGTTTGGCGGTGTCATTCTGTACAAATCGTCATTTTTGAGCAGGCAAAGCTGGAACCTGAAGACGTCTAAGGTATTAGAACGAGGTATTTTATGAAGCGAAGCGATTTCTTGGTCGTCGTTTTTTGGACGATGACGGTAGGCACCGCAGCGCTTGCTGAACCGATCCCGGTGACACATATTCAACGGCCAATGCACCGGTTTATGGTGGCCCGCTCCGAGGATGGAAAGACCATTGCCAGTGGTGAGTTTTCGCAGGTCGTGCAGGGCGATGAGGTAACCATGCGCATGACCTATCGGTTTGTGGATGGATCGATTGATGATGAGACAACGACGTACAGGCAGCAGGGCACATTTCGGTTAGTACGCAACCATCACATAGAGCAAGGGCCCTTTTTTGCAAGGCCCATCGACTTTACGGTAGAAGCCGCTACCGGCATAGTAACCAGCCGCACAATAGACAAGAATGGCGGGATACACGCCGAGAGCAAGCACATGGACCTGCCGGATGATCTGGCGAATGGGCTCGTCGGGACGTTGCTGCTGAATGTGCCGCCCAATACGGCGCCGTTTCGGGCGACGATGCTGGCGCCAGTCGGCGGCGGGCGGTCGGTTCGGCTCCTGATCTCACCGGAGGACGAGCAGACTGTTCAATTGGCAGGACAGAACCTCAAGGCGACAGTGTTTCGCATTCATCCCGAACTGGGCGGCATCGTGGGATTGATTGCGAGGCTGCTCGGTCTTCAGCCGAAAGATGTGATGGTGTGGGTTCTGGAGGGTGAGGAGCCTGCGGTGGCGGTAATTGTTGGACAGCTCGGTGGTTACGGACCCGTGGTCAGTTCGGAACTCGAGGGGGCCAGCCTCGGGAAATAGGACATTGCATCGCAAGATCTCATAGCCTAGCCGGATCAGTCGCGACGCGTCGTGAGTTCGTGCCAGTTGAGGCCGAGGTCCACGATCAGCAGGGATGCAAGTGTGAAGGCGATGACGCCGACTGCGGACAGGACGTCGCCGAGATGGCTCCAGTACGCGGGCACAAGGTTAAGAACTCGGCTGGAGACGAAGGTAAAGGTGACGGCGTAAGAGCGGGCCATCCATTGGCGGTGCTGGACGATTTGGCGGTTGCGCGCGGTGAGAAAAGCAGCGGTGGTGCAGACCATCCACGCCGCTGCCTGCATAGAGGTTCCGGGGAGGCCCGGACGTCCCCACGCAAGAGCGATCCCAGTGAACGAGCCAACAAAAACGGACACCACGTAGATGCGGCCGAGAACGCGATGGAGTGTGAGATAGCGCTGGCGAATCCGCGAGGAGAAGTTGATGGGGCCGATCAAGAGAGCGGAGATTCCGGCGAGCGTATGAGGAATGAGGAGGCCACGGTCGGCGATAACCTGGAGACGGTAGGCATGGTACATGGGGTAATCGGTGACAAGGAGAACTTCTGAGGTAATAAAGACGAAAAGCGTGGTGAGACCAAGCGAGAGCCAGAGAATGGTTTTGAACCTGGAACCGGCGGTAGTGCGCGCTAGCAGCGTGGAATTTGACATAAATCTCTCAGATGATTAGACGTGATGAGATGTGCCTTGAGTTTAGTGAGAGGGAGGAGAACTCGCCGCAATTAACATCGGCTCGCGCCGGCCACGCCGCCTGCCCTAGTTCAATCACCATTACCGAGCTCCCTTCCACCGCCCGACACACAACCGTCCTGGCCGCCAGTGCTTAACCGACACATCCTCTCGCGGGACCCCAGCCGCAGCAACTAGCCGTACCCAGTCCTCTTCCCGGAAGGCCCGCCGGAACGACGCCGGCCCATCATGCCGCACAAACCGGTGCCACCCTGCAATCCTCTCGACCCACCCAAACAGCCGGCAGGTCCACTCCGATTGTTCCAAATCATTGATGAACCAGCCAACCTGAGCGGTCGCTTCCACCTCAACATCGCAACGACCCCCTCATCTTCCAGATGATGTGCCATTAGCGAACTCACGATAATATCCACTGGCTTTATTGGTCGATATTCCATGGAATCGCCAGTCACCCCACGTAATTCCGAGTTCCTTCGGCCTTGATTCCGCTGCCGTGCGCGCGGCATAAGGATTTAAGTCGATTCCCGTTAACTCGACAGCAATGCTGCGCCTTCGCGCCCAGGCGGTAGCCGCTTAAGCCACGCCAGAGTCGGTCGATATCCGAGCAGCCAGCGGTTGATCTGCTCCAGGCTGCCCAGGCTGCCATGGAAATCTTCATAGCTGCAGTCGCCATCCATCAGCTCGGGCAGGTCTCGTGGCGAGACCCGCACTTCGATTTCCACATCAGTACTAGACCACACGGAACCGCATCGTCTCCGCTGTCAACCCCGGCCCAAACGACATCGCACACCCACGCTGCCCCGACCGCGCCTGTTGCATCATCCGCTGTAGCACAAACATCACGGTTGCCGAAGACATATTACCGAAGCACGACAGCACATAGCGCGACGCTTCCAGCGCATTGACAGGGAGTTCCAGCCCATTCTCCACCGCATCCAGAATCGACCGCCCACCGGGATGCACCGCCCAGAGGTCGATGCGATCCCGCTCGACCATCAGCTCGCCCTCATGTAGAGCGCGGCCCAGTTCACCTGGCACATGTCCCGAGAGCAGCATGTCAAACCCTCGCTCGCGGATCTTCCAGGTAATCAATCCCCTTGTCTTGGGCACCATCACCGCTTTGAAGCTGTCTAGCGCAAAACCCCGCTCGCGCGCGGTAATCAGACTTGCCGAAGCACCATCGGCAAATACAAGGAAGGAGAGGACCTGTTCTAACTCCTGCGTCTCCTGTAAGTGCAGCGTGCACAGCTCCAGGTTGACCATCAGAACCCCCGCCTTCGGATCTGAGCGCACAATATGCCGTGCAAGCTTTAGAGCATTGATCGCGGCATAGCATCCCATGAATCCAACCATCGTGCGTTCCACACTCGCCGAAAGCCCGAGGTGATCGACAATCTCAAAGTCCAGCCCGGGCGCATAGAGTCCGGTGCAGCAAGTCACGAGCACATGCGTGATACCGGAGCGTTCCTTCTCATTGAGCCCAAGTTCGTCGACGGCCCTCCTCATCAGCACCGGAGCGCTCCGCTCAAATAGTTCCATGCGCCGTGCAGTGTTAGGAAAGTTCCCCAGTCGATAAAAATCATGCGCGTCATGCGACGAAAATTGACCGGAATACTTCTGGGTATCGAAGAAAGAATAGCGATGCGCGATGTTGGCACGGCTCGCCATGCGGCGGAAGATAGCGCGCAGCCTCGGTTCAACAAGCATCCTCTCTGCAAATACTACGAATGCGTCATGCACATCGTGTTCTGGTACGGCAGTGGCGATGCGGTTCAGGTAAGCCATCGTCATGCGTAATGCACCGGCCACTTCTTGCGCAGGCCAATGGCTTGGATGACAACGCACAGGCCATCAAATACCGCGACGGTCATCCACACGGGTTCGAGTCCTCCAGACAGAATTCCCTTGATCAGATAAATCGCAACAGTGCTTCGTGCAATCGCAGTGAGAAGCCAGACGGTTTCAAGGCGTTCTTTCCGAGCATCGTGCGCGACCAACAGTGCTCCGTAGAGACATGACAGTCCGACCGATAGAGAGAACGCGCCGATATACGAGATATACGGATTAACCTCAGCGGGCGCGTGAACACCCATCAAGCGCAGCGTGGATGCTGGTGCGACATACATCAGCAAGCCCGTGCCTGTGTCAGAGAGGCCGGTAATCCATTGATAACCGAGCAGAAGTGAATATCTCATGCGACCTTTCCTCTTTTCGCCTCGATAAGTTGTTTCCTGGAAAGACCATCAAGACGGGGCGCCGCTACGATCCATTCATTCGAAGCTTCGAGCATTGCGATGTCTGAGAACAGGTACAAAACGAGAGCGTGTCCCGTCCTGACTCAGGTGCAACTCAAGCGATTGTTGACTTCCGCGAAGTACGGTGCGGCTGTGTGAGTGAGACGCTGCGACGCATCGTCTGGAAAGCAAGAACTCTGCTTGCAGTGAATGACAATTCATTCATCGGACACTGAGTTAGTTTGTCTTAGAGTTGAATCGATATCATCAGACTTAGACTAATTCTTCCGGATCAACCAGACTCGACAAGAAGATGACGATTCGTTCATGGAGAACGCAATTATCGCAGTGGCCTCGATCGCTTTCATCCGCATGCCGAATTAATACATTTGAGAAATCGATAATCCGAAATGATATTTGCACCTTTGCTCAAATCCATTCGCATCCTCCATCGCCATATTGAGCTGTTTTTCGCACTGGCGACTCTCTTTTCGCGATTACAGGAGGTCTGCAGATGTTCGAGTTGCAGGAGACCTCTCGTGGAAGTTCAGCGCAAGGCTGCTCCACCCAGCTGACTAAGTCTGGTGAGGCAACGCAGGATTCTCCGAAACCTGAGACTTGGTAGCCAACGCAAACCGGCCGCCGCCCAACACGGTTCCCATAAAACTCTCTTTTGGGCGCCACGGCACTTTCACTTGCGGCATCAGCTAGTACTGGCTTACGAATGGGTTGGAGTAAGCACACCCGAAATCAGTTCTCCTGCTTACCCTTGCGGAAGGAGTCGTTGTTCCGGCTTGCTCCTTGACTAGCCTTTCCCGATTCGTCCAGCGCTGAGCAGGAGCGGACGCAGATGACCGAATCGTCATCTAGCACCCCTCGTGGAGCATTCGAATCCTGAATCAAATGTCTTACCATGACTCATGCGACTTCTGCTGGTCGAGGATGAATCCGAGATTCAAAGTTTCCTGCAGCAACCCCTTGCCAATGCTGGCTATGAGGTGGATGCGGCCAAGGATGGGCGAACCGCTATCCAACTCGCCTCTGGAAAGAGATATGACGTTCTGATTGTGGACCTTGGACTTCCAGATCAAGATGGTATTGACCTGATTCTTCAGCTTCGACGCTCTGGCATGAGCAGCCCTGTGTTGATACTTTCAGCCAGAAGGTCAGTCGACGATAGGGTCAAAGGCTTGGAACAAGGTGGCGACGATTACCTGACAAAACCCTTCGCACTCGCAGAATTGCTGGCAAGATTGCGTAACCTCTTGCGGCGTAATATTGCTACGAGTGAGGAGGCAACCCGCCTCCGCGTGCTGGACCTGGAACTGGATTTCATCAGCCGGAAAGCTTCTCGCGGTGAAGAGGTCTTAAATCTAAGTCCGCAAGAGTTCGTGCTTCTGACATATCTGTGCCGACATGCTGGGCGTGTTGTTACTCGATCGATGCTTCTCTCTGAAGTATGGGGGATGCGAATTCAACCCAACACCAATGTCGTTGACGTGCATATCTACCGCCTGCGCGGCAAAGTAGATACAGAAGGCCGTGAGCCGCTAATTAGGACTTTACGAGGTATTGGTTATGTACTCAAAGACCGCTAATCCCGTCATGCGTAGCGCCGCATGGCGCATTTCCCTCTGGGCAACGCTCGCATTTGCGATTGGGATAATGCTGGTTTTTGTCATGCTTCATCGCTTCGTAGCGAACGACATCCAGCGCAGGAGTGACGCGTGGCTCACTGGTGAGGTTGCGGTTTTGGCTGATGTCGCCGGACGAACGCCAAAAGACCGCCTCTACGGCCGGGTCGTCGGAGAAGTCGCGGAACTCGCAAGCAAAGAGGTGCCAAACAAACTCCGCTCGGACAGCAATGAAAACGACTCCGTCTTTTTCCTTCAGGCCGGGGACGATGGGACTTTGAAGCTTTGGGTAGGCGCTGGTGACGGGTTGCCAACCTTAGCCGCGATTCGCGCGCGCAAGTTCATTTCCGATGTTCCGTACGACTTGAATGTCAAAGGCTTCAACTATCCTTTTCGAGTGTCATCGGTACGGCTCAATGATGGGAGCCACATCTATCTAGGGCTTTCAGAGCGAGATGAATTACGTGTGCTTAACAACCTCCGCATCCGCTTCTTCTGCTTCTGGTTGCTGATCGTGCTGTTCGGTTCCGCGATTGTCTTCTTCGTGACCAGACGTATGCTTGGTCATGTTCGCGAGATCACCGAAGCCGCATCCAGGATCGGGCAATCTGATTTGAGTAGCAGAGTTCCGACCAGAAGACGAAACGACGAAGTGGGGCACCTCGCGCTAACGCTCAACCACATGTTAGACCGAATAGAAAGCTCCGTGCATCAACTGCACACCATCACGGAGTCTCTCGCCCACGATATTCGTAGCCCGTTGACGGCAATTCGAGGAAAGCTGGAGATCCTTCTCTCGGACGACCAAAAGGTTGAGCCGAGTGATTTGATCGTCTCAGTCATCGATGAACTGGATCGATTGTCGGAGTTCCTGAATACGTCGCTTGACGTTGCCGAAGCGAATGCTGACGCGCTTAGACTCTCACGCACCAATGTCGATCTCGACGAATTGGTCCGAATCATGATTGACCTGTACGAGCCGTCCCTGTCGGAGAAAGGACTTCGAGTGAATCTGCGCAGCGCAGGTCCAGTAACGGTACTGGCAGACGCTGCGCTTCTTCATCGAGTAATCGCAAACCTTCTCGATAATGAACTCAATCACGTCCCCGAATCATGCACGGTTTCCATAACACTTGCCGCAACCGAGGAAGCTGCGACCCTGGTTTTGGAGGATGATGGCCCAGGATTTTCTTCGGAGATCGGCCAACAGGTGTTTAAGCAGAGAGTGAAAGGAAGAGACTCCAAGGGGCATGGCCTTGGGCTTGCATTTGTTGAAGCCGTAGTTCGCGCTCACGGAGGAAGTGTGGTGGCGTCGAACCGTCCACAAGGAGGGGCCCGGATGTCGATTACTTGGCCTCGCGACATAGAGAAGAAGATAGAAGCTTCTCACTCCCTGACACTGTTCAACGGTTAGGCACATTGCGAACCTTGGTCATGATGGTGTGACTTAAAGATGATCAAGCGTATTGGACTGTTTTAATAAGTTCAACACGCACATGCACTCGCCGCTTCGACAGGAAGCGGGCGGCGCCCCTCCAGTCCGGATCCACACCGCGGCGTAGCACCCCTTGTTTATCAAGTGATCCGTCGCCACCCATTGAATTGGCTATCCTCGATTAGAGTTGTCAATTGTCTTCGCCTTCACAAAACGCAGCGTCCCTGCACAAAGCTGGCATCCGGCAGGTTTCCTGTTCCCGATCCCGTCTTGAAGCGCAATCCTGAAATCCCTGGGCTTGTTGGTTGTAGAATCTCAATACTTCAGGCCCGGAATCCCGAGGTGCACAATGAGTTTGGCCACGGCGGTCTCTACCCAAATCGACATTCGCTCAGCTCACGTTGAAGAGCAGCGCAGGCCCCCTGCGCCTCAGATCCAAATCCGCGGCGTGTTGCTGATTGGCTCAGCCTCGATCATGCTTGCTCTGGCCACCGCTAATGAGTGTCATTCCATCACCCATTTTCCCTCGCTCCTTTACGGGCTCGTCCTCTGGGCATGGTGGGGCCTCATCGCATCCGCGTTTTGGCTTGCCGGCCCCAGGCTGTCATCTCCTCTGAATCGCTCGCGGCCGAGCCTCGCGCTGCACGCAGTCGTCGCTTGCGCATCGGCCGTCGCCCATCTCATGCTGCTGGGCAGCCTCAGCTTCTTTATTCCTGAATGGCAGACGCACGCACCTGCCATGAAGGTTCTTATCGCCTCAATCAGCACAAATCGCTTCGGCTTTGAAATCCTGATCTACGGTTTCATCTTCGGCCTCATCGGCATCGTGCAGGCACAAATCCGGGCGCAGCACGATGCCCTGAAATCGCTAGAGTTGCAGCGCCAGCTTGTCGCAGCACAACTCAAGGCTCTTCAGATGCAACTAGAGCCACACTTTCTCTTCAATACTCTCAATGCCATCACTACACTGGTTGAATTGGGTCGGCAACCTCAAGCCGCCGAAATGCTCGGTCATCTCAACGTGATTCTGAAACGCACCCTGGAGCGGTCCGCGCCGGAGAAGGTCCCGCTGCTGCAGGAGCTAGAGATCGTCGAAAATTATTTGGCCATCGAGCAGGTTCGTTTCGCCGACCGCTTGCATGTCGATATCAAGGTGGATCCCGGTGCACTCCATAGCTTGGTCCCCTGTTTCCTCTTGCAGCCAATCGTGGAAAACGCAATCCGGCATGGGATCGCAAATTCTGAAGGCGCGGGTACGGTCGAGGCATCTGCACGGCATGAGGGCGACCGCCTCAAAATCATCGTTCGTGACACCGGCACCAGCAACGGGTCAGCACCGTCTGGCAATGGTATTGGCCTGAAAAATACACGGGAACGTCTTGCCTACTTCTACCCTGATCGACACATGCTTCGCGCGGGGCCGCTGCATTCCGGAGGCTTTGAAGTAGCTATTGACGTGCCCTACGAGCTTGCAGGATGAAGCTGAGGGCAATCATCGCCGACGACGAACCTCTGGCTCGCGAGCGTCTCAGGTTTCTTCTGTCCCGTGACGGAGATATCGAAATTGCCGGGGAATGCCGGAATGGCCGTGAGGTCATCGCCGCTCTTCGAGAGACCCCTGCAGACGTCTTGTTCCTTGACATCCAGATGCCGGCACGGAGTGGCTTCGATGTGATCGAGCAGGTAGGCATCTCGAACATGCCCACAACGGTCTTTGTCACAGCGCACAATCACTATGCCATCAGGGCCTTCGAAGTCCACGCGCTCGACTATCTCACCAAACCCATCGAGCCTGAGCGGCTGACGCAAACCCTGACGCGTGTCAAAGAGCGCGTCGCGTCCAAGTCAGCACTCGTTGCACAGGAGCAGCTCAAGTCCATTCTGGAGAATGTCAGGTCCGCATCACTTCATGCAGACAAGACGTATCCCAAGCGCCTTCTCGTCCATAACGGGACAAAGGATGTGCTGGTATCCCTGGAGGATGTCGAATGGATAGAAGCAGCCGATTACTACTCCTGTCTGCACGTCGGAACTAAGAGCTATCTTCTTCGAGAATCCATCAAACAGCTCACCAGCACCCTCGATCCTGGCAAATTCGTTCGCGTGCACCGCTCCGCTATTGTGAACATCAGCCAGGTCCGGGAGATCATTCGCGAGGGGCGTAGCGAAGGAGCTGTTGTGCTTCTCGGCGGTCAGCGACTCAGGATGAGTAAGGTTGGATGGCAAGCCCTGCTCGCCGCCACGCGCGCCTGAACCGCCTGATCCAAAACTTCGCTTTCAAACTCATTCGCTGCACGACCTCCATCGTTGGCTGCATAGATCTGGCGTCTCTCTCTTCGGATGGCAATGCTGAAATCGAGGTCCTCCGATGTCCCCGATTACCCTCGATATCAATGGCCGGCCGCGCACCGTAACGGCGGATGCCGATATGCCCCTCCTGTGGGTCTTGCGCGACCTGCTTGCAATGACGGGCACCAAGTACGGCTGCGGCATTGGGATGTGCGGCGCCTGCACCGTCCATCTCGACGGACAAGCAGTGCGATCCTGCCAAACTCCCGTGCAGAGCGCTGTCGGTCACAAAGTGGTCACCATCGAAGGCCTGGCCAACGGAGATCTTCATCCAGTGCAGAAGGCTTGGATCGCCGAGCAGGTTCCGCAATGCGGATACTGTCAGTCCGGTCAAATCATGGCTGCCGCATCGCTTCTCGCCACGTGCCCTGCTCCCACAGATACCCAGATCGACGACGCCATGACGGGAAATATCTGCCGATGCGGAACCTACTTCCGCATTCGCAAGGCAATCCACCGCGCTGCGCAGGAGATGCACTCATGAAGGCAAACCTCGCTCCCGAAGACCGCACGGGGGCAAAGCTAAGCCGCCGGGCATTCATCGTGTCGGGGACCGCAGTTGCTGCTGGCGCGGGTGCGCTTGTCATCGCCATACGGATGCATGGGCCCCTGCATGTCGCCAAAATCACAGCCACAAACGAAGACCCATTTGACGCATGGATCCGGATCCATCCGGACAATTCCGCCCAGCTTATCTTCGCGAAGTCCGAGATGGGCCAGGGAATTTACACCGCTCTTCCCATGATTCTGGCTGAAGAAGCAGATTTGGACTGGAGCCGGATCCAAGTCATCCAGTCCGACTTTTCGCAAGGCACTGGCGGCAGCGGTAGCGTTCAAGGCAACTTTGCTCCGCTGCGTCGTGCCGGTGCCAGCGTCCGAGCCATGATGATCGCCGCCGCAGCCCAGGCATTTGGCGTGCCCGAGGCCGAGTGTACGACCGCGAAAAGTGAGGTTCTCCACGCGGCATCCGGCAAAAGAGCCACCTACGGGGAACTCGTTTCCGCTGCCCGGCGCCTGCCATTGCCCGATCCTGCACGTCTGCACCTGAAGAGTCCCGAGCAATACACAATCATCGGCCACGATACCCCGCATCTGGATATCCCTGACAAGTGCAAAGGCGCGACTCGGTTCGGCCTCGATGTCCGGTTTCCCGGAATGGTCTACGCCGTCATTGCACGCTGCCCCACATTCGGTGGAACTCCGGCCACTTTCGACGCATCGAAGGCCCTCGCCACCCCCGGCGTTCTTCAGGTCTTCGAAATTCCCGCCCGGGGATTCCGCGTCTTCACCGCAGGCGGAGTCGTCGTCGTCGCCAGTTCAACATGGGCTGCGATGCAAGGCCGCAAAGCGCTGCGCATCACGTGGAATTCCGGACCCCACGCGAATGAATCCACTGAATCCCTGCGCCGGCAAATGCAACTATCCCTGTCAGCAGTGCCCGCATGGTCTTCCGAACTCCACGGTCCAGATCCCGACACGATCCCTGCAGCAAAGCGCATCGACACGATTTACGAATTTCCCTTCCTCTCCCATGCCTGCCTGGAGCCGATGAACATCACCATGCATCTGCAGGGTGACAAATGTGAAGTGTGGTCTCCCTCGCAGTGCGCCGACATGAGCCGCACCGTCGTTGCCAAGGAACTCGGACTGCCCGAAGCCGCCATCACCGTTCACACCACCTTCATGGGCGGAGGATTTGGACGGCGCTACCAGTACGACTTCCAGACCGAAGTTGCGCAAATCGCCCGTCATGTCTCCGCGCCGGTTCAACTTGTCTGGACGCGCGAAGACGATATGACACATGACTTCTACCGGCCCACCGGCATGCGCCGCATGCGAGGTGCCGTCGATGAGCAGGGGAGAATCGTCGCCTGGTCCGATTACCTCGTCGACACAGCGATCGGAGCTTACTGGAGCGAACCCGGTAAGTGGAAAGCAAGCGGTGATGAACTGCCGGCCGATCTCATCTATCCAATCCCAAATATCCGCGCGCACTTCTCGCTGGCCGAGAGCGCCGTGCCCCGTGCCTGGTGGCGTTCTGTCGGACATTCATTTAACGGATTTGCGGTCGAGTCGTTCGTCGATGAGCTGGCTCATGCTGCGGGTATCGATCCGTATCAGTTTCGGCGGCGTCTGCTTCAGTTGCCCCAGATTCCCAAACAGAAGCCCTCTCCCGACGACCCTCCCTTTGAACCCCAGCGCCTCATCGCGGTTCTCGATCTCGCCGCAGAAAAGGGCGATTGGGGCAAGCCGTTGGGACCGAAGAGCGGACGCGGCATCGCATGTACCGCGGCCTACTCGTATCTTGCGCAGTTGGCCGAAGTCACCGTTGAGAATGACACGATTCGCGTTGACCGGCTCGTGACCGTGTGCGATTGCGGCCAGATCATCAATCCCAGCGGCGCGCGCGCGCAACTGGAAGGCGGCGCAGTCTTCACCCTCAGCTCAATTCTTAAGGAATTCATCACCATCAAGAACGGTGCCGTCGAACAGCAGAACTTCGACGATTACAGCCTTCTGCGCTTCCCGGAGGCACCCAGGCTCGAGACTTGGTTCATCGAAAGCCATGCCAATCCACACGGCCTGGGCGAGGCCGCAGTTGGTCTCACCGGCCCAGCGGTTGCCAACGCCGTCTTCGCTGCGACTGGTAAGCGCCTTCACCGAATGCCATTCCGGATGGATGAGTCAACGGCTTGACTCCGACTTGTGGAGCAACTTACCTGGCGGGCTTGACTCCCGACTTTGTCTTTCTACCGTTCTTCGGCTCTGAGGCGGGGTTCTTCACGACTGGCGGCGGAGGCGCGACTTGCTGCTGATTCTGAACGACGCAATTCACAGTCAGCGGCTTGGGATCGGGTGGCGTCCCAGTGCGCAGTGCCTTGAAACCAAAAACCACCATAAGACCCATTCCGATAAGAAAAGTAACAATCTGGCCACCCGACAGTTTGCGTATTCCGCTCTTCTTTGCGTAAATATCCGGAGTTTTCGACTTAGCTAATTGGCCCGACATGCTGAATAATGCAGACAATCCAAACAGGACTGAGACCGAAAAACCTATCCAAGCCGCCAATGCCCAATTACGGCCATAGGAGTTGAAGTCCTTCGAGAAGATCACCGTAGCAGTGACGACGCCTGTTGCAACGGTAATAAGCTGCTTTGTCGCGTCAGCCGCAAAATCGAAACTCTTGCTCGTAAAGTCAGTAGCTGACGACTGAGCTGCTGGGCCTGGCGGACCTGCTGGACCGACTGGGCCTGCCGGGCCTGGGGGACCTGCTGGACCTTGGTGAATTTCTGAACCGTCCATGATCGCCTCACTTAGGGGCAGAATGGAAAGAAATCAGGAAAATATCGGCAAAGATCAAAGAGTCCCTGAGCCATGTGAGTGCCTGATATTTCACCCGGCTGTCCAGCCATCTGCACTTGATGTATCCGCTCAATTAAAGCAGCTGTGTTACGTGCGACCTCTTCTCTCCGCCGAGCCAGTTCCCCGCTCTCGTTCGCGCGGTTGAGTGCGGGCAATCCTTTGTGCACAAGTTTGTCCAGTGCTGCAGCAGAAATGGTCAGGCCGTTCCGACCAGCGGCGCTCTCAGCTGCATCCAAAACGATCGAATTTACTTCGTCCGGACTCAACATCATTTCCATATCGCCCATGGAACACCTTCCAGAATCGAGGCAATCATCCGATGCCCCTGCTAAGGGTTACATGAATCTTAGCCGATCTCCTCAGAGGTCCATACATTGTTACTCCTGGTTATCGGAGTACATTGGTAGCTATGACAGTCGGGAATCCTTCTAAGCAGAAACATTTCGTGGCCAAAGAGAGAGGGCGTCGCGTTTTATTTCTAGCCGCGTCAGGCGCCGGCGTATTGCTCGGGTTCTTGCTGGCGACGATGGTGTTTTCGCGGGTGTCGCAGGAGGGGTTATGGCACCGGATCGCGGGGTTTATAACTGGGCGCTCGGTCAGCTTAAACGTTTCGTCTCCGACGGTTGTCGAGATGATTCAGCAGCTCTCAAGGCTCGAGACCGTCGAGTACTCGTTGGATAAGATCGTCGAAGGCGAGCGACAAAGTGCCTATCTACCTGACTTTCTGGCTGGCGACAAACTGCTGCTCGTGGCTCACGGAGAGGTGATTGCCGGCATCGACCTGGGCCAACTCAAGGCGGGCGATGTGGTGGTGAACGGCGATACGGTGCATGTCCATTTGCCTGCAGCGCAGATTTTCACCACGCGAATCGACAACTCCCGAACTCGGGTGTATTCCCGAACGACGGGCTTATTGGTTACGTTGGACCCGAACCTTGAGTCGGATGTTCGCAAGACGGCCGAACAACAGATTGCCCAAGCCGCATCTGACGACGGAATTCTAGACAAGGCGCGACAAAATGCGCGAACCAGCGTGACCGCTCTTCTGTATCAATTGGGGTTTCGGACGGTGGATGTGAAGTAAGACGTGCCGTGTCTGGAAATATCCTGAACCTGCGATTGCAGGTCTGGGTTCCGATGCTGCATTTCTAGCCTTTGATGGAGTTGATCTGCATCAGCAGGGCGTTCGTCGCTAGACAGCGTTTTCGAAATCTATCCGATATTGGATCTTCCTGCTTTGCGATCGTTTCACCCGTCAAGTCTCAGTGCCAGGACGGTAATGTCGTCTTCTTGCCCGAAGTTTTGGGCTGCCCTGGCAATTTCCTCCGTAGAAAGCCTGGTCAAATCCGAAAGCCGGTCGAAGCCGAACAGTTCGTTGGAGTGCGAACGCGCCTCAGGTACTCCATCGGAAAGCAACACGATTCGGTCGAGCGGCCGTAGCACACCTTTTACCGGTTGATAAATCTGATCGGGAACGATTCCGAGTGGAAGAGCGGCGTGAGAGTTCATTTCTACGCCTGACAGGTAGGGCGCAATATGGCCGGCGTTTGCGAAGACGAAGTCGCCCGCGGAACTAATCCGCATGCTGCAGGCGGTTGTGAAGCCAAGCTGCCCCTGAGCCACGAGAGCATTGTTGAGGTTGAATAGGATCTCGGCTGGGTCATCGGACGTCTCGCGGCGCAGGACACCCAGAATCATGGAAACTCGCATGGCAGCGGTTAGTCCCTTGCCCGATACATCTCCGATGATTGCGAGCAGCGAGCCATCGGGTCCTGGCTGAACGAAGAAAAAGTCGCCGCCGACTTCGCTTGCCGGAAGGTAGATTGAATCCACGTGAAAGCCAGGCGTTGGACGCGAGGCGCTCTGCAGCAGCATCTGCTGGACTGAGCTTGCGGCCTTGAGTTCAGCGGCATACGCTGCACGCGCCGCAGCGGAATCGACCATTTCAGCACAAAGCATCGCATTCCTGATTGCGGTCCCCGTCTGCAGGCCAATCGTGTTGAGCAGTTTCAGATTTGCCGCGCTGTAGGGGGCGCAGTCACCAGTGTTGGCAAGCACGATGACACCTTCGATGCTCTGTCCCGTTCGAAGCGGAGCAAGAATCAATGAATTCAAGCCCTGCTCCATCCCCTGCGCGCGAGGGTCATCTCCGCAATCATTCACAATTTCCGCGGTGATTCTATCGAGAACCGATGCGACAAACAGAGAGTCCGGTTTAAGGATTGCTTCGTTATTTTGCAAGGAATCGCCGGAGCCGCTGAAGGCAGCAGCCATTTTCAATCGCGTTTCCGAGCCATCCGTAACAAAGACGGCCCCGTGCGTCGCAGGTATGAGTCGCTTGGCATGTGCAAGTGCTGTCTCGCTGATCGCAGAAACATTTAGAAGCGCTGCGAGCTCTTCAGACAACTGTTCAATGAGATGTATCTCGCGATAGAGCGTCAAGGTCTCGGAAGCCAGCGCGCGTTGTTCCGATTCGCGCTCAGCCAGGTGCGAGAGCAGCTCTGCAAAGGCCGGCGATTGCGGATCCGCGCCGATCACGCTGCCAATTTCCGATTCACTCGCAACGATCGGATAGCGGGGAACGTCATCGGATGCTTCCTCTGGAACCATCCCCAACAGCACCTTGCCGGATGTATCGACGATGCACACTTCGGCGCCTAATGAGCCGAACAGCGTTCTAAGCATTTGCATGCTGGCGGATTTTTGGCCGATGAGGGCTCTCAAGCTTACGCCGGGCATGATTTGGGCTTCCTAGTTTGGCAATCCGAGAACAGTGCGTGCTTTGGCGACAAGAGCATCGGGATCAAACGGCTTGGTCATGTAAATGTCGGCTCCGACCTCGTTGCCACGCTGACGATCGAACTCCTGCCCCTTTGCGGTGAGCAGAACGATATAGATGTGCTCCATACCGAGTTCTCGTTTTACCGCGTGGCAGACATCGAATCCATTTTTCTTGGGCATCATCACGTCGAGGAAAACCATCCTCGGCTGCTCCGTACGAATTGTTTCGAGCGCCTCTTCGCCGTTGGTCGCGGTGAGAAGTTCGACGCCTTCGTCTTCCAGTTCCTCAAGGGCCTGCTGGATCAGGGTGCGCAGATGCGGCTCGTCATCAACAATAAGGATTTTCATAGCGTTCATTGATAGATAAGAAAGAGTACGTTCTCCATTCCCTTCTCGAAACGCAGGGCACGAACTGCGTCGTCGTTGGACAAAAGCGAACTTAAAATGATCACGTCTGGCTTGGAGTGCATCGCCCTGGACACCAGTTCAGAGCCATTCGAATCGACGACCTGATATCCGCGGGTCTCAAGTACGTCGGCAAGCGTGCGAACTGTCGACGCGTCCTCGTCGACGATCATCACTTTCTTCTTTGACTTCCCCTGGTCGAGCAGGGCGTCGACTTCGTGAAAAAGAGATGCCGTGTCGATTGGCTTCGTGAGATATCGATCGACGCCAAGCCTGAAGCCGCGTTCCTTGTCTTCGAGAATGGAGAGAATGATGATGGGGATATCCATCGTCGCGGGGTCGTTCTTGAGCACGGCTGCAACATCAAAGCCGTTCATTTCGGGCATCATTACATCAAGAATGACGAGGCCCGGAGTTTCTTCGCGGATAAGCGCAAGGGCCTTGCGGCCATCTTCGGCGAGGCGCACGCGGTAGCCGGCCTCACTAAGTTCCTGGTTCAGAAGAGACCGGATATGCTGGTCATCGTCGACAACAAGCACAGACTTATCGCGCGGCTGATGTGTATCCACCTTCTCACGTAATTGTTTGACTAGCGATTCGATATCGACCGTCCGGCGTCGGGGAGGCAAAGCGAGCTTCTCGGGTGCCTCGGCGATCGGAAGTGTGAATGAGAAAGTGCTGCCCTGGCCAGACAAACTTTCAACCCAGATCTGCCCTCCGTGATACTCGACGATCTCTTTGCAGATCGGCAGTCCGAGGCCGGTGCCTTTTGGCTTATCGGTAAGAGTGTCTCCCACCTGTTTAAACTTTTCGAACACCTTGGGCTGGTCTGCAGCGGCAATGCCGATTCCGGAGTCCGTCACGCTGACGACCAGTTCGCCATTGTCGCGATGAGCGGCACATTTGATCGAACCCTGATCGGTGAACTTGACGGCATTCGAAATCAGGTTGATCACCACCTGGATCAGTCGATCCTGATCTCCCGTCACAGCCGGCAGGTCTGGTTCGATGTCGCTGTCGAGCCTCAGCTTTTTCGCCTCGAACAATGAGGCTGTGGCCGCTACCGCCCGCTCGATGACGTCCTTGACCGATACTTCAGCCATGTTCCATGTGAACTTACCGGCTTCGATTTTTGCCAGGTCGAGCACGTCATCGATCAGTTTTGTGAGCCGTTCGCCTTCACTAACCACGACGCCAAGGTTCTCGATAACCTGCTGTTTTGCTTGCTCAACCTTGCGATCTTCGCTGGGGATGAGGGGGAAGAGCCGCTCCTGGAGACGGCGCCGAATTATTTTCGCGAAGCCGAGCACCGAGGTCAGCGGCGTGCGAAGTTCGTGGCTCACTGTTGACAAAAATGAACTCTTCGCCGCGTCAGCTTCTTCCGCCGCAGCTCTGGCCACGCGCGCTTCTTCGAAGAGTTTTGCGTTGTGCAGGGCCACGCCCACAGCGGATGCAATCGTTGACAGCAGGCGCTGATCAGCTTCAGTGAAGCGCCCTTCTTCGTCAGTAGACTGCACGCTGATAACTCCCGCGACTTCACCACCGGATGGAATCGGTACTCCGAGATAAGACGCGGAGACGCGGCCAACCTGTTCGATTCCCAAGCGGGCCCGATTGCGCTCCATATCCTCGTTAATCAGTAGTGGCTGCCCGGAACGAATGATCTGCGAGGTGAGCCCAACCCCAAAGGGGCGCGGCAGCGCTTCCTCGCCGTAGGTGTATGGGAAGCGGAGGATCATGGTGGTGCGGTCCAGCAGCGAAACGTAAGCAATTGAAGCGTGGAAGAGGTCGCGAATCTGCTCGCCTACGAGTTGAATCAGCGGTTCTTTATCAAGTTGGGTGGCAAGCGCCTGTGTGATGTTGTTGATGGTGATTAGTTCGGCAGCACGCTCGCTGACTTCGCGTTCCCGCTTGTTGATCAGCAGGTAGGCATTCGCATTGTCGAGCGCAATGGTCGTGTATGACGCAAGGTTTTCGAGCAGGCTCAGATGCTGCTCTGTATATGCGTTCTTTTTAAAGCTCTGGATGCTGAGTACGCCGAGCACACGCTCCTGCGCAATCAGCGGTAGATAGATCATGGACGCCGGGGGTTGGGCGACGCTGCCGTCCTCGAGTTTTCTATTCGCGTGCTCGTAGGTGGGAATGTACTTCGAGTATTCGGCGGCCACGTCATTGATCAAAATCGGTTCGCGGTGATCGATGCACCAGACGGCAAACTGGTTTTTATCGTCAGTGCTACGGGAATAGGGTGCGTAGCGCTTCCCGTTTTCGATGGCCAGGCTGTACTCGATCAGGTGCTGCTCTGGTCGATAGAGGCCCACTCCAAAAATGCTTGCGTCGACAATCTGGTTTACGCGCTCATAGAGTTTGAAGAGGATCGTATTGAGATCCAGCGAGGCTGTAATCTCGCGGCCGATTTCGCTCAGGAGTTCAATACTGTCCTTCTGCGCCGCAATTTCTGCCGCCTGCGCTCGAATCTCCTGGGTGCGCTCGCTGACGGTTGCTTCCAGTGCCCGTGCCTGTTCTTCAAGAATCCTGGTTTTGCGCCGTGCCTTCTTGCGCTCGTAAATGCTAACCCAGCGCCAGGCAACATAGGTCAAAAACAGGAAGAGCAAAACATAGCCGATATAGGCGAGGGTTGTCCTGTACCAGGGCGGAAGGATTGCGAACGCGTAGATCGCTTCTTCGCCGGTGCGTCCGTCGTCCGCGCGGGAACGAACATGGAAGCGATAAGTACCGGGGCCGAGCCCGCTGTAATTCGCTTCCTTCTGTTTGCCCCACGCCGACCAATCCTTGTCTGCGCCCTCGAGCCAATACTGGTATTCGGTTTCTATGGGATCTGCGTAGTTAAGTGCAGCGAACTGGAAGCGAAGAGCGCTACTGCCAGGCGGTAAACGAAGTTCAGGGGCCCCTTCGATATTTAAGCCGCTGAAAACGACCTTGGAGCCGGCATCGACTCGTCGCACGAGTGTTGGGAACGGCGGCGCTGCGGCCTGTCCTTTTACTGGAGCGAGGCGGAGCACCTGCTCTCCGGTTATCCACACCACGCCGTCGGGATCATGAAATGTATTAAAAGTACGAAATCGGTTGAGTCGGCGATAGGAATCTTCATCGACGCGCCACGTCCCGTCGGCTTGACGGCTGAAGAGACCAAGGCGCCGACTGTCTGAAGACGTCGTTCCTGACCAAAAGCTCGCGTTAGGACCCTGGTACTCCGCATCGTACGGACCAAGGCCAGAACCGACGTCTGGAGCATCTATGGGAAGCAGAAAGCGATCGTCAACGACAAATTTGCCCGCTGTCGGGTCCCAGCGAAAAATGTGCTTTGAACGATCGACAGTGGCAAAGATGCTCCCCGCCACAAATTCCACGTCATTCTGGCCTTCGGGAAGACCTTCATTTTGAGAAAAGACCTGGTACTTCGAATCGCGCATCCCCGAGGGAGCCACTTCAACCCGGAGAACGCTTCTACTTCCTCCACTCGCCCAGAGCATGCCGTCCGCATCTTCGACCAGGCCCCGGGATTCATAGATTGTCTTTAGCAACCTGCCTTCGTCGATCCACTTCTGACCATCCCACCGCATTGAACCCAGACCGTCAGAATGGCCAATAAACACGCGCGATGGATTCTTGTGTGATTGCTCAATAAAGTATGTTTGCTCAGTGAGTCCATGCACCGCTGGCATGGCGGGGACGAGGCTATCACCCTGCAGCCTCATCACTCCTTCGCTGGTGGCCACAAGCAGCTGGTGCGGAGATTTTCCGGCAGGGTCTTTGAAGTCAAGCATGTTCCAACCCTGATTGGGCCCCTGGATTGGAACGGACGACGGTCGACCCGTTTTCGGATCGAAGACGATGCGTGCAAGGGCATTGGATGCAACGGAGGAAGCGTAGATGGAACCCTGGAACCGGATTACACTGAGGGCACTGCTTCGCAGAATGATCGAAATTGGGGAATTGACTTCAACACGAGCCACTCCGCTGCCCATGCCGAGCCACAGCGTGCCTTCGCGGTCTGAGTAAGCAGAGACAGTCTCGGAATCAAGAAGCCCCGAAGTCTTATCGATAATCTCCCGGATTCCCCCATCGTGAGTGAGGATCACCGCTCCGCCGTTGAGCGTGGTAATGCAGATGCTGCCATCGGGCAGAAGTGCAGTCGTGTAGACCTTGTGAAGCTTCAGGTAGTCATCCGCCTGGGTGGGGAGCGGAACCGCTTTCTGGCCGTCGTACAACGTCAATAACTGGTCGCGCGCCGAAACGAGAATGCGGTTGTCGTCGTACGGATGAAGAAACAGTTTGGTCGAGTCTTTGTAGGCATCGCCGCCCGGCAGAGTACGTAGTTCATCGCCGACAATCTCCTGCAAGCCGATTCCACTTTGAGAGGTGAGAATATGGCCTCGAATGTTCGCAATCGCCTGGAATCTGTTGTTCCCAGAGGGGGTCCAGACCTGCATTCGGCTTCCATCCCAACGGAAGAGCTGCTCGTACGATCGAAAGAAGACGCCTTGCGGAGTGGCCAGCGTCTGCCATACATCGGTGAACCCGCGATTTTCCGGCGACACTTTGTCGAGGAGAGAAACAAATTGCAGAGCACCCGAAGCATCCGACGCCAGGTAACCGAATTTTGAACCGGCGCCGACCCAAACTCTTCCCGATTCGTCCAACGCCAACGATCGCACGACCGCCGAACCTGTAAAGATCTTCCGCCAGGTCACGCCGTCATATTCGAGCAGGTCACCGCTGGAATTGCCGAAGTACATGACGCCGCGGCGGTCCTGAAGAATGCCCCAAACCTGGGGTCCCCCGTTGTAATCTCTCGCCGAGTAATTCTGGAGGACCGGCATCCCCTGTTCAGAACCCGGCTGATCGGCCGTTTTTGGGGGAGAGACTTTGGGCTGCTCGCCAAGGCAGGCGCATGCCAATGCGATCGGCACAACTACCAGGAATCGAAGACGGAGACACAAACGGGAACGTCGGATCAAAGAATCCTACCTGGGTCGGCGGAGATTTATCTCATCCCGAGATGACAGCACAGAGAACGGGGAATGCGCTTGAGATTAACATGCAGGATTTTGTCTGTGCAAGGCAAAACCAACTGATTTCAAGGGGTTACCATAGCGCCATCTTTGCTGTTGAGCGGCACACGAAGTCACCTGACTCCGGCTTTGTTTGAAAAGAAGCCGAAATCAGGCTCTTCCTCCGCGAATCATCGCCGTCTCCCGTCCGTTGATTGCGCGCGAATCAGTGCACGGACCGGCGCCGAGGCGAAGCCTCTCTGTGGCAGCTTATTGCTGTCAGTACGGACGGTTGACCACAACATAGGTAGTGCTTCCGTTATAGAACTGCGGTTGATAGTAGGCGCTGCCGCACTGTTGGTACGTCACGCCATTGGCCATGATGGTGGTGCAACTGGGGGGAAGGGTATTTACCATCGATCCCACAACCGCAGCCGTCACCACGGCTGCCGCCGTCACAGCCGCCGCCGTAGCAACAGGGTGATAGCAGCAACCTCCTCCGTAGTATCCGGAGTTGTAGCTGTTATGGACGTTTACGTTGACGTCCCGGTTCACGTTGACGTTTGTATTTCTGTTGACGTTCGTGTTCCTGTTGATGTTCGAATTGTTGTTGACGTTGTTGTTCCTGTTTACGTTGTTGTTCCTGTTTACATTGTTGTTGAGGTTTGAAGCATTGCCTCGATTGGCACTTGGCTGATTCACGTTGCTGCGCGAGGTCGACCGCACCGCGCCGTTGTTCCGGTTTCCGCCACCGCCACCGCCACGTTGAGCCGTGACAGACGGAACAGCAACGAGCAGCGAAAGACCGATTACGAGTAAAGATCGAATTTCAAGTTTCATGGGATAGCTCCTAATTGCTGCTTGCGGCGGCTTGTTTTTCATCGGCGAAAACGATCTTTTCCGCGTCTGCTGGCGGATCAAAGACGAAAGCTGCGTCGTTATATGACGGTGCAAGGTTCCACGTAAAATCTGTTGTGTGCTGAGGACGGGCATCATCCGTAGTGGTGGTCAGCACGAGCTTCTTGGGCAGAGGGTGATCACCGAGTTGAATCCAGACCTGCCAGTCGAGTCCCGGCTGTCGGAAGGCATAATGCTCGCACGTAATGCCGTCGACATCGGCCGGACCAAAGTCACTGGCGTCCGTAATCGTATTGGTGGACGCCCGTGGACCGCCCCAGAGAAATAGATCAAGAAGTGGAATCTCGATACCATATTTGTCGCTGGCAACATCGATTAATTCACCAATTGTCGGGGGAGCAGGGACGGTCGCGTAGAATCCTGCGCGCCGCGCGAAGAAGGTGAAGGTCTTTCCGTCGTAAAGAATGAGGCGCGATTTCTGATCGCCCTGGGTATCGACGCGAAGCTTGTTGGGGGTGACAGCCAATATGTCCGTAGTGTGTATATAGGTCAACTTTTCTCCATCAGTCAGGACATCCTCTGAAGTGATGACCGCAGTCACCTGGAAATCCTTGAGAGTGCGAAGATAGGTCCCCATCGTATTCAGGGCTTCCATAGCTCCGGGATCCATCAGATCCGACTTGTCTTCCGGGCTGGACTGTTGCGCTGGCAGCGGCACTGAAAACCCGATGGCCAGCGCCAGCAATGTGATCGCAATTCCAATGTTTCGTTTCATGAACTCGTCCTCCACTTTCGTTGCTTGCAAGTGCATCCAAATGAGGCCCGCTTTACCGTCTTGCGCGGAGCCGTTCACGGCACCCCACACACCGCCGGCAACACTGATATCGATAAGGCCCGCTTCGTGTGCCAAGCGGCGGGCCTCCGCTCGGATTCGTTTTGATGATCCGGGATTCTAACCCGTGCACCCGAGAGTTGAAACTGGCATTTATAGCAGTCGGGAGATTTATGAGCAGGAGTCGATACGCAGATGGGGCCTGCGTTCCAACAGGCCAGCAGCCCACTTTCTGAAGAGAGTGGCTCGGTCAGGGTTCATTATTGCTACCGAAACAGCAAAGGACAGCTATCTCCCGCTATCAATTTAGACTGAGGGCGGACGCAATAAAAGCAGTTACGCAGGCATCACGATTAACTATTTTGCCGGCAACCCCGTTGCGTTGCCTCTTCCCAGCTTGGATCAGTGACTCTTCATTGGCGGGTTTTCGATAACGGCTCGCATCCAGTAGTTGCCATCACCGTCGACTTCGATGCCGTGAACCTCTCGCTCAAAGCCCGGAAAGCGCTTGCCAAATTGCTCCATGGCGAGGATCAGCTTGATGACGGGTGAGTCGGGGCCGCCCAGACGCTCGCCAGGCATGGACATGGGAATTCCCGGAGGATAAGGAACAAGCATGTAGGCAGCGATTCGGCCAGCCATCTCAACGAAGGGGATACGCTCCGTCTCGTAACGAACGAGCTTCTGGTAGGTCTGCGCGGGCGTGAGAATAGGATCGAAGTCCTCGTCGCAGGCCGCATTGACGAGTCCAGCGAGATCAAGTTCAATCATCGCCTTATGCATCTCGTCAGAAATGTCTCGCAACGATACGTCCCGATATCGGTGCGGGAAACGTTGAGCTAATTCAGGGAGTGCCTCTTCGAGCGAGGCGTCCGAATCATAAAGGCGCTTGAACTCGAAAAGGTTCTCAAGCAGGCTTCCCCATTTACCCTTTGAGGTTCCAACGGAAAACAGCACCAGAACCGTATAGTCGCCGGTACGTGCGATTTCGACGCGGCGTGAGTCGAGGAACTCGGTAAGGATGGCAGCGGGAATGCCCCACTGCGACATCACCCCCTGAGCATTGACGCCGGGTGTCAGGATCGTCACCTTGGTGGGGTCGAGCATGCAGTAGTCATCGGGCGAGTCTTCGTCCTGATAGCCATGCCAGTCTTCGCCATGCTTGAGGGTCCAGCAGCTCGGTTCGGTGGCAAGAAGCTCGTCTTCCGCCTCTTCAAACAGAATCCGTTCGCCCGTCGCGGGATCTGTGACGCGTTCGGGCTGATAGATGCCGAAGAACCAGGCTTCGCCGTTCTCGGCTGCGATGCGCAGGCGATGGGCGATGGAACTCATGGCCTGGCGGAAGCTGATCGCGTCAGCGAGCGTCTCATCCATCAGAGTCGGGCCGGCGGGCTCGTCCATCATGGCTGCAGCAACGTCGAGCGATGCAATCAACGGGTAAAAGGGCGACGTGGTGCCGTGCATCATGAACGCTTCATTGAACTGGTCGAAGTCGAGCGGCGCGCGATCGGAGAGCTTGACGTGGATCATCGAGCCCATGGAGAACGCTGCCAGCATTTTGTGCGTCGATTGCACGGAAAAGATGACGGGGCGGTCCTTCATTTCTTCCGGAACGCCCATGGCAAAACGTTCCCGATAGAGCGGATGGAACTTTGCATAGGCGTACCATGCCTCGTCGAAGTGCACGCGGGGAATGGAGCAGGCGAGCTCTTCGACGACCTGGTTCACGTTGTAACAGAGGCCATCGTAAGTGGAGTTGGTGACCACGGCGTAAGTAGGTTGTTGCGAACGCGCGCCTGCCGAGAATGGGCTGCGGGCGATGAGCTCTTTCACGGATTCAGGGGAGAATCGTTTGAGTGGAACGAGGCCGATCATGCCATACCCATTGCGTGTCGGCTTGAAGTAAACGGGGCGAGCGCCCGTGACCGTAAGCGAATGGCAAATGGATTTGTGGCAATTCGCATCCGCAAGAACGATGTCGTCTTGTGCAATAACGCCGTGGCCGACAATCTGATTGGAGGTGCTGGATCCGCCGAGGACGTAAAACGTCCAGTCGGCACCGAAGATGCGGGCCGCGTTGCGCTCAGACTCGCCCGGAGGTCCAATGTGATCGAGCCACGAGCCCAGCGGCGCCGACGATATGCCCAGGTCAGAGCGAAGAAGGTTTTCCCCAAAAAAACGATGGAATTCCTGGCCAACCGGGTGCTTCAGAAAGGCCACACCACCCATGTGGCCCGGCGCGTCCCACGAATACGCCGATTGATCGTTGTATCGAAGCAACTCGCGGAAGTAAGGCGGCAGGAGTTGATCGTGATAGCGCTCGATGGCGGTATCGAGACGCGAAGAGATGAATGCCGGAGTGTCGCCGAAGAGGTGGATATATTCGTGGACCTGCTTGATGACTTCCAGCGGCAGTTCCGAAACCAGAGTGCGATCCGCGATCAGGAAGATCGGAACCTTCTTGTTGCGGTGACGTACGCCGCGAATAATATCGAGCGCCGCACGTTCTTCAAATTGCGAGTCGCCCTCAAGGTCCCAGTCGAGCAGGACAGCAGAATAGCTGGGATCAGAAGTAACCAGCGAGAGACCATCTTCCGGTGAGGTCGTGCGGACGACGGTATAGCCTTCATCCCCGATGGCGTCGACCAGACGCTCCATGGCACGGTCAGAGACGGAATCCGTCCTTCCGACCTCACTTGCAATCAACAACACCCAACGCTTCTCGCTCATCTGTCCTTTTTTTTCTGCCCCCAACTCAGTATCCTACGGCCTTAGAGGGACTGATGTCTGGCACGAACACCCTACAATACGAGTTTGCCTTCGAATGTGCGCTTTTGCCGAGTGGACGACATACGAAACTTGCGAGGCCTGTCGATGGAACCCTCGGCACGTGAGGATTTCCACAATCTTGCGACAGGTCTCAATCTTCCCGGTGATCCAGCTCGACCACGATAAGAGCGCTCCATTCAAAACATCGAGGGCTTTCGCGGGCACGTTGCTTCCTCAAAAAACAAACAGCGTTTTTCATCTTGCTTTAACATGCGCAGGCAGAACCGGAGGAGTGCAGGCGCATCTAGGATAGGACGACGTGAGGGCCCCGTTTATGTCCAGCACAGATTCTTTCCCCCGTTCCTCCCAACCCAACTTCTCCGAAATGGATGACGCCAGGATTTCTGCTCATCACTGGAAGATCATGCTCCTCTCTGGGATGGGATTTTTCACCGATGCTTATGATTTGTTCATCATCGGCGTGGTGATGACATTGCTCAAGCCCATCTGGAATGTTCAACCTCTCCAAGAAAGTCTCGTCGAATCCACGGCTTTGCTCGCATCTGCCATTGGGGCATTGCTGTTCGGTCGCGTGGCCGACATGGTTGGCCGCAAGAAAATCTATGACTTTGAAGTGCTGGTCCTCGCTGCTGGCGCTTTGGCCTGTGCCTTTGCACCCAATATTCTCTGGCTCATCGGATTGAGATTCATCCTTGGAATTGGCATCGGCGGGGACTACCCGGTCAGCGCCACCATTATGAGCGAGTATTCCGGGAAGGCGCATCGCGGGATGATGGTCACTCTCGTCTTTGCAATGCAGGCTGCCGGTCTTATCGTGGGACCGTTGTTTGCTTCAACACTTTTATCCACGGGCCTGTCGCACAACATCATCTGGCGTGTTCTCATCGCGTTTGGCGCCGTACCCGCTTTGGCGGTCTTCTGGCAGCGTCGAAAACTGAAGGAGAGTCCCCGGTTTCTACACGCAAATGGGATGCAGGAAGATGAACCAGGTAAAGTCATCCGGATCGATAGGAGCGTTGAACAAAGCCATTCCGTATCTTTTTGGGACGGCTTCCACCGACTTGTCAACGACGACAAGTTGCTGCTGCGACTGATCGGCGCCAGTGCGCCTGGATCCTGATGGATGCAGCGTACTATGGCAATACCGTCTCCAGCCCGCTTGTCCTCTCCGCACTGCAAGGGCATCATTCTCTCCTACAGAAAACACTCACTCAACTGGGTATTTTCGTAGTCTTTGCAGCGCCAGGATATGCGGTGGCGGCTTTGGCGATGGACCGTTTAGGGCGCAAGACCATTGAATGCCCGGGCTTTGGAATGATGGTCTTGACTTTCGGGCTTCTGGCAGCAATTCCTAATATTGAGAAGATGGTCGTGCCGCTTGTCCTGATTTATGGAACGAGCTTCTTCTTCACGGAGTTCGGACCGAACGCAAGCACCTTCGATTACCCATCTGAGATCTTTCCTGTGCGCGTAAGAACAACTGCTCACGGCGTGGCCGCGCCTCTTGGCAAGATCGGCGGGTTTTTGGGAGTCTTTCTGTTTCCGTACCTCATGCATTGGAAAGGATTGCCCGCTGCGGAAACAGCAGCCGCCATTGCCAGCGCGATAGGATTGCTAGTCACCATCTTCCTGTTACCTGAGACAAAGGGCAAGAGCCTGGAAGAACTCTCCTCTGAACCCTCCAGCCCGGCGGAACGCGTCGCTTGATGGTCTCAAGGTAAAAACGGACCGAAGAAAACGATCCGTGGGCCTGCAGAATCGGCCCAAACCTTGTTGACTCGCTGGAGCACACAGGCTGTCTTTTGAGAGATGCAGGAATGGCTCTAAAGTGATCTCTCACCTCAGAGCCCCCGTCCGGTCATTTTTCGCCGTGCGAAGTAAGGTGGTGCTTAGCCGCATGCTCTGCATGTTCTGCGGCGTGGGCATGGTGTGCATGCGCCAGGTGCGCGTGATGGGCAGCTTTGATATGGTCGCTGCTCTCGTGATGCCGGGCGGCCTCATTGTGATGACGCGCCGCGTGCTCGTGATGTTCCGCTGCCTGTTTATGATGATGCGCTGCTTCTTGTGACATGGGGAATCCCTTTCGTTTCGCGGTCGTGCTCGATGCACTTCGGAATTATGCGCACTTCCCGCGCAGCAGAGATTACAAAGGAACAAACGAAAGATGAAAATCTGGCCGTGCATGTTTCAGCAGCCTTCCCGCAACCGCACCAACGGTTGTTGCTTCCCCGGAATCATTCACAGCCGTTCACGCAAGAATCACTCGCCTGTAACGTGCGAGTAATGTCCTTCCGCGAAGCTCTTTGAGCGTTCCCCGGCGCACAACGCCAAAAATCAGAGAGGAATTACCATGTTCAAGCTTCCCCAGCGGCTCGCGTCGCTCTTACTCGTCCTTGCAGCGACAGTTGCAGCCGGCCAACCCGGTTTCGCCGGAGATCACGACCATGACCGGCACGACCCGGTGACAACTGCGGCAGCGAACGTCAAGCACGTGTTTGTGATCGTGCTGGAAAATAAGACTTTCAGCAACACCTTTGGAACGAGCACCCAGGATCCTTATCTGCAGAAGACTCTCGTGCCGAAGGGTGCGCTGTTGACCCAGTACTACGGCACGGGTCACGTGAGCCTGGACAACTACATCTCGATGATCAGCGGTCAATCTCCTACGCCGGATACAGACGATGACTGCCTTCCGGGCCTGTCGGGTTCGATCGGGAATTACACCAATGTTGAGCAGACGGGTACAACACCAGATGGACAGGTGATCGCGACCGGTGGATGCATTTACCCCAAGGACGTTCAGACGTTGCCAGGCCAACTTGAAGAAGCCGGCCTCACCTGGAAAGGCTACATGGGCGACATGGGCAACGATCCCGCCCGGGAAAGCGCTACCTGCGGCCATCCGGAGATCGGCGTCGGTACGGATAACACAAATGGAGCGGAGGCGCCAAGCGCTGCTGTGCCGCTGGGCGACGCCTATGCAACCCGGCACGACCCTTTCATGTACTTCCACTCGATTATCGATTCTCCAACCTGCAAGAAGCACGTGGTGAACCTGGACAGTAATCTGGCCCAGGACTTGAAAAGCGAATGGACAACGCCGAATTACGTCTTTATCACGCCGAACCTCTGCGATGACGGGCACGACGGTAGCGGAACGGGAGCCGCCGGCACGACCTGCGCAAACGGAGGCCCCGGTGGTCTCACTTCTATCGACGCGTTTCTACAAAAGTGGGTGCCGGTGATCATGGCATCGCCTGCATACAAAAAGGACGGCCTGCTGATCATCACCTTCGACGAGAGCAATTACGTGACAAACGTTACGGTGATTCCGACCACAAAGCAGGAGACAGTCGACATCACATTTCAGGGCGATACCTGCTGCGACCAGCAGCCGGGTCCAAACCTGAGCGGCGTCAGACCGGGAATCTTCACCCTGCTCAATACCCCAACGCTGCAGGAGAACATCGTGATGAACGGCTTCGGCGGCGACCAGGTTGGCGCAGTGCTGCTGTCTCCCTTTATCAAACCAGGAAGTACGTCGGACATCGGATATAACCACTACTCTCTGCTGAGAAGCCTTGAAGACATCTTCAAGCTCAACAAACACATTGGTTATGCCAAGGACGATCCAAGCATGGGCTACTTCCTTGATACGATCGGAGACGATCAGAACATCTTCGAACGGGGAGATGACCACCGGTTCTAGCGCCGTCAAAGCTCAATCACTTAGGACATGCGTGAATCGCCGTTCGGGAGCAATCAGCTTCCGGGCGGCGACTCGGGTTGTTTCATATCTCCAAGGGTGTGTTGCCAGGAATGCCTTATTTAGATGCTCGTGGTTATTTCCGCTGCCGTAATTTGCCCATCTTCATCGCTATCTTGTTGACGGCCGGCGGTCTCCTCGTAGATCGAAGCTCTGCGCCCATCTACGCGTCTGAATCGGATGCCGCGCCGAACCCACCGGCAGGTTCCATCTCTGCGATCGCCACGATCGGCGAGAAGATCTTCTTCGACACTTCGTTGTCTGCCTCCGGTCGCATCTCCTGCGCCACCTGTCACGACCCCGCACATGCTTTCGGACCGCCCAATGGTCTTGCAGTGCAGTTCGGCGGACCGGCATTGAACCGGCAGGGAATGCGTGCCGTACCGACTCTGCGCTATGTGTTGAATCGGACCCCTGTTTGGAATAAGAGTTTCGTCGCTAACCCTGCCGAGCGACTGCTCGAAGGAAATGAACCGCCCAAGGGCGGTTTCGCCTGGGATGGGCGTTTCGATTCGCTGCACGAGCAAGCCGCGTTTCCACTTTTGGCGCCCAACGAGATGGCCAATGACGGACCCCGGGATGTAGCCGCAAAGATCAAGCGCGCTCCCTACGTGTCAGAATTTCGCAAGGCGTTCGGTGCGCGTATCTTAGACGATCCGGCCAAAGCCTTTGCCGCTGCTCTCACCGCTATTGAACGCTTCGAGCTCGAAGACCTTCGTTTCCGTCCATTCAACAGCAAGTACGACGACTACCTCGACGGCAAGGTGCAGCTAAGCGACCAGGAACAGCGCGGCCTCGCCCTGTTCGATGATCGCCGCCGCGGCAACTGCGCTTCATGCCACATTGACCGCAAAGGCGCTGATGGGTCGCATCCGCTGTTTACTGACTATGAGTTTGAAGCGCTCGGTGTCCCGCGCAATCCTGACATTTCGGCCAATGCCGCGCGGGGATATTTTGATATGGGGCTGTGCGGCCCTTTGCGCACCGATCACACTCAAGAGTCCACGTTTTGCGGTCTTTTCAAGACGCCGACGCTCCGTAATGTGGCCACTCGCAGTGTGTTCTTCCACAATGGCCGCTTTCACACGCTGAATGATGCGCTTCGCTTTTACGTGCGTCGCGATACCGATCCGCGGCTGTGGTACCCTGCTTCTTCGCTCGGAGCAATCGACAAATTTGACGATATTCCACCCGCTTTGCGAAGCAATGTGGATGTCATCGACGAGCCACTCACACGCCAAGAAGGGTCGCCCCCGGCATGGTCCGACGCGGAGATCGACGATGTGATCGCGTTTCTGCAAACCTTGAGCGACCGGGACGCTGTACACCTCAATCACTAATGGTCCTATCGTATCGATGGCATGCGTGAGTTGCAGGAAATATGGCGGGAGTGTAAGTGCGTCCCCCTGCTAACATCGCGAGTCTCGTAAATTTTGGAGACAGCGAATGCCGCACGTTTTCATGCCCTTTCAAAATGCGTCCTGATGAGTACTCGCAAAGACGGCCGGCATGGGCTGCCGACCGTCTAATTTTTCCAATTCGCGTAGTTGACTTAGTGTTCTTTGGGTTTCGCGGTCTTGTTGTTATGCTTTTCGTTGTAAATCTGGCGGCTGTTCTTATTTTCCTCGTGGTTAGCCTGCTTCTTCTGCTGCGCCGTCAACGCACCGCCGTTCGAAGTGCGTTCATTGTGCACCTGCCGATCCAGTTTCGCCTGATTCTGATTGGTACGGGCCGCTTCGCCTGAGGTCATTTGCCCACTCCGCAATCCATTGGCAGTGCGCTGTTGTTGATTGGCTTCGCGGTTGTCCACTTCGTTCGGCGTCACTGTGTTCCCGTTGTGCTTCTCGTCATAGATCTGACGGCTGGCGGCGTTCTGTTCGCCGTTGATCTGCTGCCGCTCTTGATTGGTCAGGCTGCCACCGTTGGCGACACGATCATTGTGGACCTGCTGATCGATGTTTGACTGTGTGCGATCAGCGCGCGCCGCTTCGCCTGAAGTCATCTGCCCGCTGCGCAATCCGTTTGCGACGCGCTGATCCTGGTTGGCTTCACGCATATTCGGGTTGTAGTTGCTTCCGGCGGTACGGTCGGCCGCAGAGATGGGTTGCGATTGAGCGTGTTGCAGTGCAACCTGGTGATAGGCGTTCACGTTCGAGCTAGCCATAGTTCCAGGAGTTCCGTGGTTGACCGAGGCCAACTGTGAGCGGTCCTGCGCGGCGAAAGTTTCATGCTGCGTCTGATTCGCAGTGGGCTGAAAATGGTTCTCGTGTTCTGCCTGCATCTCCATCGGTGAGGGACGAGCCGCGATGCCGCCGCCTCCGTTGAAGCTGACGTGATTCTCGTTGACGATGGTGTTCCGTTCAACGATGGTGCGATCTACGTAGACATTCGTCACGTGAACGCTGCCAAAGTTGGCAACAGCGCTGTTGTAGGCGAAGACTCCGCCGCGCCACACACCACCGAAGAAGCCGACTCCTCCGTAACCGAAGCCGTAGTTAACCCCGCCGTAGAACCCGATGTGCGGTCCCCAGTAGCCAGGGTGCCATGCGTAAGCTCCGCCGACGAATCCCCAATACCCTGGGGTCCAAAGGACACCAACACTTGGCGGCTGCACCCAGACTCCGGGAACCCAGTAGTAGCCTGCGCCCCCGTATGCCCAGTAGCCAGGAGTCCAAAGATAGCCGGGGGCCGGCAACGGAGGCTGAACGTACACAGGCAATGCCGGAGGAGCAAAACCGACCGAGATAAAAACGCCAGCATGAGCTTGTGTGACAGGCAGGACGAGCATTGGCGCCGCGATAGTTGCCGCGAGAGCCATTCCGCGCATTTTGGACAGAAGAGACATGGTGGATCCTCCATAAAGGTGCGCAGGAGGTCTGACGTCCCCTCGACTACGCTGAGTTCTTGGGTCTGTGCACTGAAACACGGGTTTGAAACTCTTGTTGCTCAAAAAGTTTGAATGAGGATGAAGAATGAACACAAGCGTAAGTTCACAGGTGGCATGCACCTTTGGTACTGCAGGGGTTAGACCACCCCTAATCGGTTGAGTTCGAAACATCAGGCAAAGAAGTGCCAAATGCAGTAATTTCGGCCAGATGCAGGGCTGCTTCCCGCGACGCAACCGCAGTTGATCCGTTTGAGTCCAAAAAGATTCTTTACCCCCGTCACAGCCTTTCGCGCGTCCACTGGAATCGAACTGGTATAGGTTTCGCTGGTGAACTCTGATTAAGGGTCCCGAATAGAACGCAACGCGGAATCGAGCAGTGTCTTATTGAGATAGAAGAGCAGATATGAACAGAACCAGGTTGAAGTCGCCGGAAAACACGGAGGTCGCTATGCGCGATCAGGACAACGCGATCAAAGCCCGCATTGAGCGTGGTATTCTCGGCGGGCAACTGAGACCAAACGACAACGGCGGGAAATGGTAATGGCGCACGTCGCAATCTGGGGAATCTCTGTCGTCAGCATAGCGCTAATGCTTTTCAGGCCTTTTGGCGTTCCTGAATTTGTCTGGACCGTCGCCGGTGCTTTGTTGCTCTGCGTGCTTCAACTCATTCCGCTCAAGCTTGCCGGTCACGCAATTGCCGAGGGGATGGATGTGTATCTGTTTCTCACCGGCATGATGCTGCTGTCGGAGTTAGCAAAGAAGCATGGCGTTTTCGATTGGCTGGCAAACGTCGCCGTGAAGCGAGCAGACGGTTCGTCTTGGCACTTATTCACACTGATCTACGGCGTCGGCACGGTGGTGACGATCTTCATGTCGAACGATGCCACGGCCGTGGTTCTTACGCCTGCGGTGCTGTCTGCGGTAAAGCGCGCCAAAGCTGAGCCGATGCCCTACCTGCTGACTTGCGCGCTGATCGCGAATGCGGCCAGCTTCGTGCTGCCTATCTCGAATCCGGCAAACCTTGTCGTCTTCCACACGTTCCTGCCGCCGCTCTTGAAGTGGCTGGCCATGTTCATTTGCCCCTCCATCATTTCCATTGTCGCCACATACTTCTTGTTGCGCTGGTATAGCCGCAAACACCTTGCGACGCCATGTGACGGATCTGATGTTGAAGTGAGGCTTTCGGCTCTGGGCAAGATAAGCCTTTTCGGAATTCTCGTGGTTGCGGTGGTCCTGCTGGTTGCCTCGGCGCTCAAGATGGATCTGGGATTGCCCACCTGTATCGCCGCGATGGGGGTCGCATGCATCGCTTTGGTCATAGGCCGCTCTAATCCCGTACACCTGGTACGCGAAATCAGCTGGAGCGTGCTGGCGCTGGTTGCAGGCTTATTCGTTATCGTTGAAGCCGTAAAAAGCGCCGGTGCGTTGCAGATGCTGCAAGCGACGGCTGAACACGTGATGCACTGGCCGCGTGTGGAGAGCTCATTCGCGCTGGCAGCGGGGATTGGGTTTGGCACGAACCTCGTGAACAATCTGCCCCTCGGGCTGATCGCCGGCGTCACTCTGCACAGCATGGCGCTCCCTCCGCTTTTATCTCAGGTTGTGTTAATCGCCATCGATCTCGGACCGAATCTCTCGATTGCCGGTTCGCTTGCCACAATCCTCTGGCTCATCGCGGTACGCCGTGAAGGAATGCACGTAAGTGGATGGCAATTTCTCAGGGCTGGCATGCTGATTATGCCGATCTCCCTGGCGCTCGCGATCGCCGCGGCGCTCTTGCTTGACGGGCATTGAGGCCACCGGCGAAATGAGAGTCAGGGATGATTATCCTCAAAGCAGTACTCAAGTCACCTGAGAACAGATCGGGCTTCATCCTCTGTCCTGACTTCTGTACTCGATCTTGCTCAACAAGTCGTTTCGATTGAGCGACAAGAAAAAACCGCATCGTCTATGTCATTCTCGGCACCCGAATCCCCGTCTCTTCGGCCGTTTTCCGCACTATCGGGCCAGCACTATCCCCCATCGGTACCATTGAGCGTTCTCTGGACCGGTGTCACCATTCCGGCATGCGAGTCAATCTGATAACCCGACCGACCGATCATCCCCAATTCGGACCTGGAACAATTCCCCTCTCGTTGACGATCCGCCCAGCTTGCGGTTTACCCGGCGACTATGAGTGTCCAACCGACAGCGCAGCGCTGTTGCGCCTGCTTCGACAGCAAACGGACCTGCCCGCCTTCGTCCTCCAGAATTTTGAAAAGGACCTGGGAACTCCACTCGGCGCACGCCTCCTGGGCGTGGATTTGAGTGAAAGTGTCCTCACGGATATTGGCTACTTTATCGATTAGTCGCCTAATCCCGGGTTCAGTTCTCTTTTTGGGAAAACCAAGAGCGCTGACGCGCTTGCCGTTCAGGGTTTAGGCTGAACGTCAGGAGCGGACGCTTGCCAAGAATCCAGCCTGCACTCGAACTGACTCAAGTGACGGAATGGGCGGATGGAACCGTCCATCGCATCGAAGATCATCTTGCAGCCGAAGAACCTCTTGAGATACGTATCGACGGGAAGCCTCTTACCGTGACGATGCGGACGCCAGGTCACGATGAAGAACTGGCCGCCGGATTTCTCTGGACCGAGGGCCTGATCGAGTCGGCCAGTCAGATCAGCCAGATCCGCCGGCTGGCTCCAGCAGGTGCAGCAAAAGACAACATCGTCAGCGTCGAATTCGGCGACAGGTCTTTCCAACCAGAAGAACTGCAGCGCAACTTCTTTGCCGCTTCGAGTTGCGGCATCTGCGGCAAGGCTTCAATCGAGGCCATTCGCGTACGGGGCCTGACGCCCCCAAACCCACACTTCCAGATCGATCCGGATTTGCTGTGCGAACTTCCGGTGCGCCTCCGCAACCGGCAACAAGTCTTCGGGCGAACCGGAGGATTGCACGCAGCCGCGCTCTTCGATGAGGCCGGGGAACTTCTAGTGCTCCGCGAAGACATCGGTCGCCACAATGCCGTCGACAAGATCGTCGGTTGGGCACTCATGAAAGCTCTTCTTCCGCTCTCAAACTGCATAATGATGGTGAGCGGCCGAGGCGGATTCGAAATCATCCAGAAATCCCTGGCAGCCGGCATCCCCGTCCTGGCGTGCGTCTCGGCGCCTTCCAGCCTTGCCGTCAAATTGGCGCGCGAAATGAGCTTGACGCTCATCGGCTTTCTCCGCGACCGCAGATTCGTCATCTATTCGAATCCCGAACGGTGCTTGCCCAAGAGTGCGAGCAACACGTAACAAGGAATTGCCATCCAATCCTGGTTTTGCATCGAAGATCTGGACTGCTCAAAGGTGCGAGCGGGCTTTTGCGGCTCATCGCATGCGATCCACAAGTGCATACAACCCGGTACTGATCGCGTACCTCGGCCAAAGCACGGAATCCTGCGCTTCCGGCCTGCGCGTAGTTGCAGGCATCACCCTCTTTTCGATTGTCGGACCCATTTTTGTCCGTTCCCTTCGTCCAAGGATGTATGCGAATCCGCGAAGACGACTCGATGAGGCGCCATCGTGTGGCCATTTCAGAGCTAGGTTGCGAAGGCCTGCTTCATCCAAAGCTCACCGATGCGCAACTTCGCGCGCGATGCTCCCAGGCGTCGAAGGCGCAGCCAGAAACCGCGGTGACAAGCCTTTTGCAGCAATCAGGATCGCTGGAATTAAAAAGACGAGCGAATTAAGGACCCACATCTCTGCTCCCGCAGCTACCTGATCTTTGAGAGGACTCAGGAAACAAATCCGCGGCGCCGCAGCATACGAGGGATACAACACGCGCCCCGAGAATGCCAAAGTTGCCGACAACACCGTGTTGAGAATATCCGCGCTGAGCAGATACGGAATCATTGCCCAGCGCGGCCACCGGGCATGCGCCGGCCACGGCGCAAGCACAACCCACCAGAAGCCTAACGAAGTGGCAAAGAAGCAAACGTGTTCGCAATCATGAATCCATTCGTTGCGAAACGTCAGCTCGAACGCCGCCGGAACATGCCACCCCAGATACGCCACGTTCATCGCGACCCAGGCAAACACCGGGTGCGCAACCGCATGCATAACTGCTCTTGGCCAATCCGCTCGAAATAACGGCTGCAAGCAGCGACGAATTAAAACCCGCGGCAAACCCCGCAGCAACGGCACAACCGGCGCACCCAGTACAATCAGCGGCGGCGAAATTGACATCAAGATGAAGTGCTGCATCATGTGCGCTGCGAGCAGATAGTCATCCAGCGCATCAATCGGAGAAGCCAGGGCAACCCAGAGTGAAATCAGCCCCGAAACAAAACATAGTGCCCGCCACGTTGGCAGTTCGCGTTCCCGTGTGACTCGCACCATCCTCCAACCGCGCAAATACAAAATGAGCGCGGCCGACAGCGAAAATAGCGGAACCAATGGCAACGACCAGGTGCGCAACAACTCCCCGAGCACCACTGCGCCACTCACACCATTGTCAATCCACATCAGGCTCAACATCCCAGTCGTTTCGCACAACACGGCATCATCGCGTCGAATCTTGTGTCGGACTTTGCACTGTTCCCTGCCCCACCAGCTGCCGCGACGCATCCTCTGAAGGCGATTGATAAGCCGGGTGCAGCGTTTCAAGAAAACGCACCAGCGCCTTCGTCTCCGCCGGGGAAAGCGCGCTGCCATACGCAGGCATATTGCCTCCGCCAAGCAGCACCTGCCGATAGAGTTGATCCTCGGTCAATCGCGTCGCGACCTCATCCAGCGCCGGCCCTCGCTCACCGCCTTGCCCACCGAGCTGATGGCAGTTGCGGCACTGTTTCTCCTGCAGGACATTGGCACCCTGCCGCTCCAGCGGCGTACGGCTTCGCAGCAGATTCACCGGCACTGCGGCACCGCTCCACGCATCCATCTTTGGACTCCAAGGCGTATACGTTCCGAGGTTCGTGAAGACACCCCAGCACACAGCGATGAACATCACCGAGAACACCGCCACTGGACGCCGCCACCAGCTCTTCTCCCCCACTCCGGCAACGAACGGCAATCCCAGCAGCACCGCGACACCAACCACGGGCGCAATCAGAATGAATGGCGTCTCCATCTCCGGCGGAAGAAACGAAAGAACCGTATATATCCACAAAAAGACGAAGTCCGGCTTCGGAACCGTATTGATAATCGTCGGATCGGGTACGCCCTTAGGCCCATATGGCCCGAACACTGCCGCACAACATGCAACCGCAAACAGAATCGCCGCAGAGAAGATCAGATCTTTCCAAACCGCGCCCGGCACAAACGGAATGCCGTCGGTATGCGTCAGCTCGTTGTACTCCTTGACATATGTTTCGCGCCGCACAATGCGCCCCGGCATTGGCCACTCGTTGACCCCGAGTTTCAACACCATCCACACATGCAGTCCCGTAAACGCAAGCAGCGTCCCAGGAATTACAAACACGTGGAGCGCAAAAAACCTCGTCAGCGTTGCGCCATTGATGATTGGCCCACCCAGCAACAGATACACGAGTTCTCCGCCGATCCACGGCACGCGCCCGACGATCGAAGCGCCGATGCCCAGCCCCCAGTAAGCATCCTGGTCGAAGCGCAGCACTTGCCCGGTAAACGCCATGCCCAGTGTCATCAGCAGCATGAACACGCCGACGACCCATGTGAGTTCGCGGGGAAACTTGTAGGCGCCAAACAAAAACACCTGCGCCATATGGATCAACACGACGGCGACCATGAAATTCGATCCCCATCCGTGCATTGCGCGCAAAAACCAGCCAAGCGGCAACTGATGATTCAGCAACTGCAGGGAACTCCATGCGTGCGCCGCCGAGGGCACGTACACCAGCGCCAGCAAAATTCCCGTCACCACCTGAAGAATGAGCAGCACCAGGCTCGCGCTGCCAAAGACATACCACCAGCTCGCGGTGCTCCTCGGCACCGGATGCAGCGCCGCATCCTTCACGGGCCCTTCGAGTTGAACGCGCCGCTCTAGCCAATCGTAGACGCGTTTGTACCACGGCTCTTTGGGCCCGGACATGATTCAATCCTCGAAACAAGTTTCTCTGAATCGGGTGACGCAACCGAAGAACTGGGACTCGCGCTCGCACGATTTCGCAACGTCGGCATCTGGCCGGCATTGATCAGCAATTTGCCGCCTTGCACCTTCAGTTCATAGGTGAATAGCCCTCGTTCCGGCGGCCCCGATGCGCGACTCCCGTCTGCGTAGTACACGCCGCCATGGCACGGACACATAAAAAGCTGCGACTCCGAGAACCATCGCACAGGACATCCAAGATGCGCGCAGTTAATTGCAAATACGGTGAACTCATCCGGAGACGAACGCCGCACATACGCTGGAATCTTCGCCGTCTCCCCATCCCACGGATCCGAGAACGGGTTCTTAAACATGATCAGCTTCGTCTCGCCCACTGGAAAATCGTTCGCGTTCCCAATCGCAATCCACTGCAGATACTCTTTACGGCGGAGAACCGGCCCCAGCACATAAGCCACTACCGGCGTCGCAATCAGCAACGCCACCGCGGCATTCAATGCGATCCCCACGTTCATCAGGAACGTTCGTCGCGTTACACGCTCGATCTCCAGGCGCTCCATCTGTTCTTGCGCGCTGGACGGCGGAAGCTTCTCATCCATAATGACTCCTGCTCGCGTACACCTTGTTCAATGCTTCACAGTCGATGGCTGCTTCTCTGCTGCTCTTCCCGCCGCAGTGCTCGCATCCGGATAAGGTTGGCCCGGGTTCATTGGCCTTTGCGAAATCACCCACGCGGTCACGTTCGTAACTTCATCGTCCGTCATCGCTCTTCCGGGAATATGTGCGCGCCAATCAGGCTCCCCGATATCCGGCCTCCCCGCTATCACGGTCGTTCGCAATGTCTGCTCGTTGATCAGCGCAAGAAGTGATCCATCCAGAATCGATCCAGCCTTCCCCGGCTGTTGGGCTGACACTCCATGACATCGCGCGCAGGCAATCGCGTAAACAGCGCGCCCATTCGCGGGATCGCCTGCGTGCGCCGCCTTGTAGGGAGGTGGAATCTCTCCACCGAAGACGCCCTCTTTCCGCCAACTCCCGCGAATTCCCTGCACCAGCGCGTCGATTTGCTGATCGGTCAGCATGCCGCCGTCCTCCAGTGCAAATGCGGGCATCAGCGTTCCCTTCTCCCCTTTGACAATCACTTCGCGCAGTGACGCGTCGTCAATCAACGCCTGGTACTCCGGATTGGCAAGATTTGTCGCCGCGCCGTTCTGTCCATTGGCGCCGTGGCACCCCGCGCAGTTAGCACCGTACAACTTATCGAATGCAAGCACCTCGTCGGGCCGCGGCACTTCCGGTCCAGCTTTCGGCTTTCCGGGAAGACTGCATCCCGCCAGCACAAACAGCAGCACCAACGCACCCGCCCTGGCTGCAGCCGCCGCTTTCATCACTTCCGCTCTTCTCCGCCGCGATCCGGCATCAGTCCCGGCGTCTCCAAACCAAGACGAACCGCGAGTGGCACCTGTTCGAGACGTTTTATCCTGCCACGTTTTGTAACCACGTATCCGGCGACCAGCCCGAAGATCACCTGCGATGCCGCGAACGACCACCAGTCAATCCGTTGCTGAAGAAACGGATTCACAATCCCCAACACGCTATGCAGTAATCCCGTCCATGCGACGGGAGCCAGGATTCCACCCAGCAGGACGGGGTGCTTCGGCCATATCGGCAGCGTCGCTCCGTATAGCAAACCGACCAGTAGCGTCGTTGCACCCTGGATGATGTTTGCCGTAACAAAGGCGCTTAACCGAAAGTGGCTCATCTGTTCAACCGTTGGATTCACCCAATTGCCCACGCCCGCGCCGCCCAGCAGGTTCACAACGTACCAGATGCTGTGAAAGCGAATGATGCCGTAGATCTCCGCAGGAATCACCATCGCGATGCCGCCGGCAATTCCCCCAATAATTCCGCTCGAAATCGGGAAAGTCTCCAGGGGCAATTGAGCGCGATGTGTCTCTCCGACATCAATCCGCGCAACCCTCTCCCGCGAGGGCACAATGACTACAGTCTCATCGGTGACCGCAACATCTTCGTGCTCCTCATGCGGCAGCACCTCGCGAAACCAGCCCACGATTGAAAGCACGGTCAGAATTATGCCTAGCACAGCGAGCCCTGCGCTGGTCACGAGAGACGCAAACACAAGCGTCAAGCCCAGGGCCATCAGAAATGGCCAAGCCGTCGGCGCCGGCAGATGCACTGAGTGTGTGCGCAGCGCACCAGGCTGTTCCGCCGTGTTCGTCGAAGAACGAGAGTCCGTCATCTTCCCACCACGTACACCACCGTAAACACGACCACCCACACGGCATCTACAAAGTGCCAGTACAGTGCCAGCACCTTCACACGCGCCGCATGCTCTTCGCGTAAGTGTCCTGTCAGTGCGAATAACAGCACCACTCCCATCATGAGCAGCCCAATCACTACGTGCGACGCATGCAGTCCTACAAGCGAGTAGAAAGTTGTGCCAAACAGATTCGTATGAATGGTCAGATGGTCGTGAACAATCAGTTCGTACCACTCCATCCCCGTATCCACTAAAAAGATCGCTCCTAACAGAATCGTGACGATCCACCACAACCGAAACGCCGCCATGCGTCCATGCTCAATCGCTCGCTCTGCCAGCATGATGAATCCGCTGCTCGATAGCAAGCACACTGTTCCGAAATACGGAATCTCCAGAACATCTTTCGGCGTCGGCCCGCGAACATCCTGCCCAACATAGTAGAGATACGCCACCACAAAGATCGTGAAGATCGACGCCTCTGCCGCGATCAGACTCGCCATCGCGACAATGCCGCGCGAAGGCATTTTCCATTCGCCTTCATTCGCAACGTGCTCCAGCGGTACAGTCGCCATTCTGCTCCTCACTCAAATGCGGAGTCCGGATCTTCCGGATGCTTCAAATCCCAAAGCGGCCGACGGCTTGCAACCACCGGCTCCACAGGAAAGTTATAGGAAGGCGGCGGTGACGATGTGGACCACTCCAGTGTCCACGCATCCCACGGATCCGGCCCCGCTTCCACGCCTCGAAAATAGGAGTGCACGAGGTTGTACACGAGTATTAGAACGGCGACACCCTGGATAAACCCTCCCACAGAGATAATCTGGTTCAGCAGTGTCCATCCACGATCAGGCTCATACGTGAAGATCTGCCGCGGCATTCCCAGCAGGCCCGGAATGTGCATCGTGTCAAATGTCACATGAAACCCGATCACCATCAGCCAGAAGTGCCACTTCCCCATCCGCTCATCCAGCATCCGGCCGGTCATCTTCGGATACCAGTAATAAATCGCCGCGAAAATCATGAAGACAATCGCGCCCACCAGCACGTAGTGGAAATGCGCAACAACGAAATAGGAGTTATGCGTCTGCCAATTCCATGGAGAGATCGAAAGCATGATTCCTGTAAGCCCGGCAATCAGAAACTGGAAAAGAAACGCCACCGAAAAAAGCATTGGCGTAGCGAAGCGAATCTTGCCTCCCCAAATCGTCGCCAGCCAGTTGAATATCTTTATCCCGGTGGGAATCGAAACCAGCATCGTCGAAAGCGTGAAGAACGCGTTCCCAATTGACGTCATGCCGATCGTGAACATATGGTGCGCCCATACGCTCAGACTGATGAACGCAATTCCCACCGACGCCGACACCATTGCGGGATATCCAAAGATTGCCTTGCGCGAAAATACAGGGATGATTTCGTTGGCGAACGCGAATGCTGGCAGCACAAGCACGTATACCTCGGGATGCCCAAATATCCAGAAAAAGTGCGCCCACAAAATCGCCGACCCGCCCGCCTGCGTATCAAAAAAATGACCGCCCAAATAGCGATCGATCAAGAGCATCCCCTGCGCTGCAGTTAGCGGGCTCACCGCCACCAATATAAGAAACGAAACCGTGGCGTACAGCCACGGCAGCAGCGGCATGCGGAACAGCGTCATCCCTTTGCAGCGCATGCAGAATATGGTCGCGATAAAATTGATCGCCGTCCCGATGCTTCCAATGCCGCTCGCCAGCAGCGCTACCGCCCAGTAATCTACCGTGTGTCCCGGCGAGAATGCCCGCTCCGTCAGTGGCGCGTAAGCAAACCATGCAACATCGGGCGCCGAACCCGTCCCCGCCAGCCCTACGCCGCCAATAAAACTGTAATACAGCAACAATCCTGCGAAAGCGCTGATCCAGAAGCTAAATGCATTCAACCGCGGAAATGCCATGTCGCGCGCGCCGATCATCAGCGGCACAAGATAGTTGCCGAACCCAAACAGGATCGGCATGCCCACGAGGAAGACCATCGTGGTGCCGTGCATTGTGAACAGCCGGTTAAAGGTGAACGGCGAAATAAAATCATTGTGAGGGTAGAAGAGCTGAGCACGAATCAGCAGCGCCTCCACGCCTGCCACCAACAGAAACACCAGCGCGTAGCAGATATACAAAATCCCCAGCCGCTTATGATCGACGGTGATAATCCAGCTGTGCACGAGTTCGAGATAAGTGCCGCTCTTCGTCACCCCGGGCGTGCGGTCAATCCCCGCCTCAATCCCGCGTGTACCCGGCATGCTCTCCGTACCCATCGAGCGCTCCCAAAATCTGCTTTGATACAGCACGACTTTAGTCGCGCCGTATCGTAGACAAAATCGTTGAGGCTTTAGCCTCTGAGGAACCACTACTTCAACGTGAGTAAATACGCCGTGATTTGCTCGTTCTCCCGATCGCTTAAATGCATCGCAGGCATTAGCGATCCAGGCTTGATCTGATTTGGATCCGTCACCCATGCAAGCAGTTTTTCTCTCGTATTCGCAGCTGCACCGGCGGCAATTGTTGCGCGGCTCATCATGTGCGTCAGATCAGGGCCATAACGCCCGGTGGCAACCGTTCCCGCAACTGTGTGGCAACTAATGCACGCCTGGTGCTCAAACACATATTGTCCAACCCGCGGCGAAATCTCCTTCGAATTCTCGTAACCCATAGCACTAGCGTTTTCGCTTCGCGCAGGCAACTTCTGCCCTCCGGCATTGGTTCCCGCATGCACAACGCCGGCGTCACCGGCATCTGCAGATAAAGCTTCATTCGACCCCGACAGAGGAATCTCCGCCTGGATCTTCTGCTGATTCGCGATCCATTGCTGAAACTGCTGGGGCGTGTCCACATACACGCGCAACAGCATCTTGGCGTGCTCAGCCCCGCAAAACTGCGCACACTGCCCCAGGTAAAGCCCCGGTGTCCGCGGATCGATCCACATCTCGTTTACGCGATTCGGTAGCAGATCGGTCTTGCCGGCAAGTTGCGGAATCCAGAAGCTGTGGATCACATCAGCCGAAGTCAACTTCATGAACGTCGGCCGGTCTGTCGCATTGTTGCTCACCGGGACATGCAGTTCATTCGCGGTAACCATGTTGTACTGCGGATAGCGGAACTCCCACCAAAACTGATGCCCCACCACGATCACATCCAGGGCCGACGCCGGTTTCGGCGCATCCTGCACGGAAAACAGTACGCGTGTCGTGGTAAGAAACAGCACCACAATTATCAGTATCGGAATGATCGTCCACGACAACTCGATCTGCACGCTGCCGAAAACCTGGGGTGGCTCCGTCCGGTCGCCGTCGCGCCCCCGGTACCGTACGAGCGCATACACCAGCAGCCCGCTCACGCTGACAAAGATCAGCCCAGTGATCGTGAGGACAAAAATCGAGATATCGTTCACTTGGCCAGCCGGCGTGCTGGCGTGCGAAAATGTCGAGGTCGAAGGCGCCGCGGCCGTCACAACCACGCTAAGCGCAAGTTGCGCTGCTAGAACAATCCACCGCCGACTGATGAAGGCTCTCGGTTTCACGCGCTTTCGCCAAGGGTGTCGCTTGATGTTGACGGGTAAAAGGCTGTGATGCACCTTCTAAGTCGCAGAATTCCTTTGACTCGCGGACGACAAAGCCCAGGCGTCAGTCGCTCAATTCTTCGCTGGGTTTCTTTCGTGACCTCCATCGGCGCAGGGGCTCACCGAGGAGAGCTAATAGTATCACGGCACCCATGATAACGAATCCGTATTGCCATCGCTGCAGGGTCCCAAGCGAGACCAGAAGCGTCGTCGATAATGCAGCCGGCTGGGTCGCGCGCAACAGCAATGTCACCAGAACCGTTAACAATGCTGAAATAGTTGCGGCTGCAACTCGCGGCAGAGCCACTTTTCCAGTGCTGATCCCGGGAGTCCCCCATGCGTTCGTCATCCAGAGCGCTGCGAATCCCGCAAGCACTCCAATGAGGTGCCCCACGATTACGTTATATGGCCTCGCGCTCGGTCTCTTCGGAGTCTCGATGATTTCAAAGGCTGTCGGTCCGAGACTCGCAAACACCAGCGGCGAACCTGTGCGCCAGCCCACCGCGGAGATAACGAGTATCAGCGCCGCCTCGCACATTGGCGCGATAACAAGATCCTTGCGTGACATCCGGCCTCCATGATCAAAAAGAGCGCATAGCTTGCGATGATGTTCGATGCACGTCGCAATATCTTTGCCGCCAGTGCGTTCAATTTCATTTCGATCGCTCGACTGGTTGTATCGAGAGCCTTAGAATCGATGCCTGAATTGATCGTCGGTTAATTTGCAGCCCCAGCAAAATTTTCGACAGGGAGACCCTTCGTGCACGACTTCCGCAGAGAGTTTCTAAAAATGGCCGGACTCACCGTGGCCGGCGGCGCAACCGCCCTGCTCAACTCGTCCCAGGCACGTTCGCAGTCGCAACCTGCGGCGCCGGTTGCAACCGGCCAGAAGCGCATCTACTTTGATGTTCAAAGCTACGGCGCCAAGGGCGATGGAACCTCGATTGATTCGCCGGCCATAAACGCGTCCATTGATGCAGCCGCCAACGCAGGTGGCGGGACCGTAGTTTTCCCGGCCGGTATCTACGCCAGCTATTCCATTCGCCTTAAAAGCAACGTCGCGCTCCTTCTTCAGCAGGGCGCCACTGTCCTCGCCGCTCCCACTCCTTACGATGGCCTCTCCACCGGCGGCTACGACACTGCCGAACCGCAAGGCCCATGGGAGCCCTACCAGGACTATGGACACAATCACTGGCACAACAGCCTCATCTGGGGCGAGAACATCCATGATTTTGGCATCTTCGGCCCAGGTCTCATCTGGGGCAAAGGTCTCAGCCGAGGCCACAACGAAAAGACACTGCCCAATGCCACCGCTCCAGGGGTTGGCAACAAGGCCATCGCACTGAAGAATTGCCGCAACGTCATACTCAGCGACTTCTCGGTCTTGCAAGGTGGATGGTTCGGCGTGCTCGCCACCGGTGTCGACAATCTCACCATAGACAATCTCAAGATCGACACCAACCGCGACGGCATCGACATTGACTGCTGCCGCAACGTCCGCGTCTCCAACTGCACCGTCAACTCCCCTTGGGACGACGGCATTTGCCCTAAAAGTTCCTACGCTCTCGGCTACGCGCGCGCCACTGAAAATCTGTCGATCGCCAATTGCTACGTTACCGGCGACTACGAACTCGGCTCCGTCCTCGACGGTGCGTGGAAGCGTATCGAGATGCCCAAAGGCCGTGTGGGGACAGGGCGCATCAAGCTAGGCACCGAATCCAACGGTGGATTCAAAAACATCGCCATCTCGAACTGCGTCTTCGAAAGTTGCCAGGGATTCGCGCTCGAGTCCGTCGACGGAGCCATCGTCGAAGACATCACCTTCACCGGCGTCACGATGCGAAATGTTCGCGTGCCATTTTTCCTGCGACTCGGCGCCCGCCTGCGTGGCCCCAAACCGCAGACCGTCGTAGGCACCATGAGGCGCGTCGTGATGAGCAACATCGTCAGTTCAGGTGCCGCACAACTGCCCAGCATCATCGCGGGAGTTCAGGATCGCCCCATCGAAGACCTGAAGATCAGCGACGTTTACCTTCATCAGGTTGGCGGCGCAGGCTCCGATATGGCTTCCATCCAGCCTCAAGAAAATGCAGACAAATATCCCGAGCCCACCATGTTCGGCGATTTGCCGGCGACTGGCATCTACGCCCGGCACATACGCAACCTCGAACTCACCAACGTAGAAATTGCCACAGAATCCCCCGACGCCCGACCCGCATTCCATCTCGACGACGTAGACGGCGCAGACTTCTTCCGCCTCAAGTTCCCGCAAAGTGCCAAGTCCAACCAGTTCCGCCTCAAGAACGTTTCAGACTTTCGCCTCTTCGGCTGCCACCACTACCCCGACGCGAGAGAAGGCCACGCCGACGACAAAACGATCTAGAGTCCAGAGTCCAGAATCCAGTTACAGGGAAGCTCACATGACAGACCAACACAGCCGCCCGACGATCTTGTAACGGTGCCCCATGCTGAAGACGCGATACGGAAATCGTCATGCTTCAGCCACTGTAACCGCAAGACGGGAAATTTATCATCCCGAGGTATAAGCCATGAAACGCCGGGACTTCCTTTTTTGCGCAACAGCAGCCGCAGCATCGTGTGGCCGTCGTGCCGGCGCACTGGGCGGCTCTGAAGTCGCAGCGGAATTGACCCTTCACGAAGATGCCGCGGCAGCCGCGATCCCCCACAACTTCATCGGCCTCAGCTACGAACTGGCGCAGCTAACTGATCCCACGTTCTTCTCACCCGACAATCGCGACCTCGTGGCATACTTTCGTCTCCTTAGCACGAGCGGAGTTCTGCGACTGGGCGGCAACACCAGCGAGTTCTGCTGGTTTAAATCCGGCACCTCCACTCAAGCGCCAAAGCTCCACGTCCCTCCCGGAAACCTCGACGCTAACTGGATGCCGCACCAGCTCTTTCAAATCAACCCCGAAGCCATCGATGCCCTCACCGGATTTCTGCAGGCGACCAAATGGCGGCTGATCTACGGCCTGAACTTCGGCAACAGCACTCCGCAGCGTGCCGCCGATGAGGCCGCCCATGTCGCTCAGAAAATCGGCGACCAGCTTGAGTTCTTCCAGGTCGGCAATGAGCCCGATCTCTATACCAACTCGAACAACGGCACACGCCCGCCTCACTGGGACTTCTCCGACTACGTCAACAAATGGGCGGAGTTCGCGACAGCCGTAGCTGCAAAGGTTCCCGCCGCGCGCTTCGGCGCACCAGACGTTGCGGCTTCATCCGATTGGATCACGCGATTCAGCGTCCAGGTTCCTGCACCCTTGGCTTCTCGAGTCGTCGCGTTGACCGGCCATTACTACGCCGAGGGCCCACCGGACGATCCCAGAGTTACCATCCAGCGTCTTCTAGCCGGCAACCCAAAAATCTCCACCCAGACTCAGGAGATCGTCCCGGCCGCCCGTTCCAGTAGGCGCGTCTATCGCATGACGGAAGGCAACTCCTGTTATCGCGGCGGAAAACCCGGCGTGAGCGACTCCTTTGCCGCCGCGCTATGGGCCGGCGATTACCTGCTCGAACTCGCCAGCCTGGGTTGCGCCGGCGTAAATCTCCACGGCGGACGCAGCGCATTTCTGACGGCTGGCCTCGGAGGGCACACGCCCGGCATGAAGGTCGCCGCAAAGCCACAAGCTGTACACAGCGGCTTCTACAGTCCCATTCAAAGCGAACCCGGTATGGACATCAAGGCCATGCCCGTGTTCTACGGCATGATGCTGGCCAACCAGTTCGCTGGCGCCAAAATGCTCCGTGCAACTTGCGATCTCAAAGATTTGAATGTCACCGTCTATGCTGCCCGGCGCGAACCCGAGACGCTGATCAACATATTCAACAAGGACGAAACCTCTTCCTTACAGCTCGTCGTTCGCGGTTTGATGAATGCGTCTTCGGCGGTCATATGGAGAATGCGAGCGCCGCGGCTCGACGCAACCGAAGACATCCAGCTCGCAGGCGCGCAGATCAAACCGCACGCGCAATGGACTCCGCGAACAATTGAGAACATAGAGCTAAAGAACGGAAAAGCGTACCTTGACGTGCCTCCCGCCAGCGCCGCCCTTTTGATCCTGAAGTAAGCTGGCACCAACCAGAATCTATGCCTCGAAATCCAGCTCAACCGGATCGATCAAAGGCACTAGCCACTTGAGTAGCGCCAGGTGCATGGGATGCGTGGTGTATGCATCGGCTGCGGCCTTGTCGGTGAAGGTCATCAGGCCAACAAAGGTGTATCCCTGTCCACGCGGCGACACATTCGGTCCCACGTGAACATCGATGAGACCTAGGATATGGTCACGAAAGCCAGCAATGTCACGGGCGGCACGGGCCTTGTCGGCGTCAGTTGCCTGCAGTTTCCAGCGAAATCCGAAGATATGAATAAACACGATAAACTCCTCAAAGCCCTTTCACTGCAACAACGTCTACTCTTTCAACTCTCCATCGCAAATGCCCGCCCGCTCTCGAGCAACTGCGCCACCGCCTCTTTCGACGTCGACTCGGTATAGATGCGCATCAGCGGTTCGGTGCCACTCGCACGAAACAAAATCCACGTCTCGGCCGCATTCGGCTTCGTCTTAGCCCCAGGATTGTCGAGGTAGAATTTCACGCCATCCAGCGTTTCCTGCCGCAGAATCGGCATGCCCGCAATCGACGTGTCGCCAACCTGCAGCGCCCGCGCTCGTGCGATCGCCGCATTCTTCAAGTAGTCAGGAATATGCAGATCGATGCGTCCGTACTGATGCTCGCCGTACTCGGCCTGCAGATCGGTGACAAGTTGGCCGAGCGTCTTTTTCTCTTCGGCCATCACGTTCGCAAGCAGCAGCGCATTCAGCAGCCCATCACGCTCGGGCAGATGCCGCTGAAATCCAATACCGCCCGACTCTTCGCCGCCCATCACAATCTCGCGCTCCAGCATGTAGTCGCAAACAAACTTGAACCCGATGCCGTGCTCGATCAATTCGCGCCCGTGCTTCTTCGCAATGCGGTCCAGCATCTTCGTCGTGTTGAACGCACGGGTCACTGCTCCCGGCCATCCTTTACGCCGAAGAACCCAGCTGAGCAACACCGAAAAAATCTTGTGCGGATCGACAAAGTTTCCGTTCTCATCTGTCGCGCCAATGCGATCTGCGTCGCCATCGGTGCAGAGCCCCGCGACGCATTTGTGCGACACCGCTGCCTCGCCAAGAGCCCGAATGTGCGGCTCAATTGGCTCCGGATTGATGCCCGGGAACAGCGGATCGACATTGCCGCGAATCTGCACGTGATCCACGCCGATTCGCGTAAAGATGTCCGAAAGAATTGTCCGCCCCGCCCCGTACATCGAATCGATGGCAAACTTCATCCCCGACTTCGCGATCAGGTCGAGATCAGCGAAGCTCTCGATTGCCTTCAAATACGGTGGGAGGAAATCAATCTCTTCAATCGGCGCTGGTTTCTCCGCCTTTGGCACAGGCTTGTCGAGATACGACTCTATCGCAGAGATGATCGAGGGCTTGCCCGACCCTCCGTACCAGGCCTTGTACTTCACGCCGTTCCACTGCGCCGGATTGTGCGACGACGTAATCATGATGCCGCCCGCCGCACCTCGTCCGCGCACCCCAAAGCTCAGGGCCGGAGTAGGTGTAATGTCATTCGCCAGCGCGACTCGGATGCCACTCGCCGCTACAACGTCAGCGCACGCCCGTGCAAAAGCCTTCGAGCCGAAGCGCGTATCGTAACCAATGCAAAGGCCTTTCGCAGGATCTTCCTGTTCGTGAATGTAAGAGGCAATCGCCCCAGCCGCCGTGCGCACATTCGCAAAAGTAAAGTCGTCCGCGATAACACCGCGCCAGCCGTCCGTGCCAAACTTGATTTCTGGGTGAGACATTGTTTACCTGTTACGCTCCGTGAATTTATAAGCATAACGGAGCATACGGCTTCAGCCGTGCAACATCGGCAGGAAAACCTGATTTGTCATCCTGAGCCCCGCATGCTTGGGGGCCCCATGAGACGGGGTAAGCGGGGCGAAGGATCTGCTTTCATTCCGCCGTCTCACACCCCTGATACAAACGACGATTGTGAACTTCAGAGGTTGGTCGCTAGATCAGCTCGTCCCGCCCCGAGAGCCCCAGTTCCTTGACCACCTTGCCGACATCCTGCGAGTGATCGCGATGCGCAATCAGCAGCGCGTCCTCGGTGTCCACAATGACCAGGTTTTCAACTCCGACCAGGGCCACGAATTTCTTCGGGCTATAGATGTAGTTGTTCCCAGCCTCGATAGTCAGATGGCCGTCGGACTCGGCAACATTGCCGTCGCCATCGCCGCGCAGCCGGGTTTCCATCTGGTACTCGTAGAGGGACGCCCACGAACCGAGATCGTTCCAAGCGAACTCCGCCGGCACGCAATAGAGATGCGACTGGTGTTCGCCCTTAGCGGAGCGGGGTTCCAGCACCGCGTAGTCCACGGAAATGTTTTCACACTTTGGATAAAGGTCGCGAAACACCTGTTCAAATTCGGGCTTCCCGAAGCTGGCGGCGATCTTCTCAAGCAGCGGAGCCGTATCCGGCAGGTGCTCGCGCACCGCGTTGGCCAGCGTCTTGGCCGACCACAAGAACATGCCCGAGTTCCAGTAATAATTCCCAGAAGCGACAAACTCTTGCGCCCGGTTCAGATTCGGCTTTTCGGTGAATCGACGAACGCGAAGAGCAGCTTCGGCCCCATCATCTTCACCCGTCTCGATGTACCCGTATCCCGTCTCCGGCCGTGTGGGCTCAATGCCAAGGACGACGATATTGTCCCCCGACGCCGCCAGAGTAATACCCTTTTGGAGCGCCTTGAGAAATCGCGGCTCATCGGCAATCACGTGATCCGACGGGAAAACGCCCAGCACCGCCTCAGGATTCTCCCGCTCGATGAGGAAGGCGGCCAATCCGCACGCCGGCGCGGTATTGCGGGCTACCGGTTCTTCGATGATCTGGTGGCGCGGAACGCCGGCGAGCTGGTCAGCGATCTCGTGCGCCAGGAACTCGTTTGTTATCACCCAGGTCTTCTCGGGTGCGGCTAGTGGCTTCAGGCGTTCCACCGTCTGCTGAATCATCGAGCGCTCGCCATCGAGCGCCAACACTTGCTTGGCCCGGGCACGGCGGGAGCGGGGCCAGAATCGGGTTCCGCTGCCACCGGCAAGAATAACTGGACGAAAATCAATAGACTTCGGCATGGAAGACACATCCTACTCGACAGAAGCTAGGTTTGCACAGTGATCGTCGATACTTTTTGGTCCTTAAAGCCAACGGAGACCGTGCTTAAGTGCGTAAAAAAAGGTTAGCATTCCCCAGACGGCGACATATCCACCTTCGCTGGCGGTGCCAAACATCAGTCTTCTCTCAAGTTCGCCCAAATTAACGGCGCCCTGCGACAGCAGGCGAATCAGATAAGCTATCTGCATGTTCCGCTCCAGCCAAGGCTCGTTCCACCTTTTCCAGATCAAGGGAATTGATGTCTATCTGCACTGGTCGTGGTTCATCGTCGCTATCTACGAGATTCAGGCCCGAAAAGGCAGCTATAGTTCTGTCTTGTGGAACGTCCTGGAGTACGTGGCGCTCTTCGTTATCGTGCTCCTGCACGAATTCGGCCACGCCTTTGCCTGCCGATCCGTTGGCGGCACCGCCGACAACATCATGCTCTGGCCTCTCGGCGGCGTCGCATACGTCAATCCGCCCCAGCGGCCCGGAGCAACCCTGTGGAGCATCGCTGCAGGGCCGTTGGTAAATGTAGCCCTGGCCGTTCCTTTGACGGCTGCTTGGTTAATGGCCCGCTCGATGCAATGGCGATTCTCGATGCCGGACGCCTACCGTCTGATCGTGGCAATCCTCTTCACCGACATCGTTTTGCTGCTTTTCAACATCCTCCCCATCTACCCTTTGGATGGCGGCCAGATTCTCCGTTCCCTGCTCTGGTTCCCCCTTGGCCGCGCGCGCAGTTTGATGGTCGCGGCGTTTCTGGGCTTCTTTGGAGTAGCAGGGCTCGTCGCGTTAGCTTTTCTAACTCGTTCCGTGTGGACGGCGCTCATTGCCGCTTATGCCGGAATGAATTGCTGGAGCGGCTTCAAGACAGCCCGTGCGCTGCGCAACCTCGAAAAGATCCCGCGCCGCCAGGGTTTTGCCTGTCCCAGTTGCCGAACCGCGCCGCCCATGGGCCCAATTTGGCGGTGCAACAAATGCAATAGCAGCTTCGACACCTTCGAAACCGGTGGCGTCTGCCCGCAATGTTCCGCAAAATTTGAAAAGACGACCTGCCTCGATTGCCGCCACCAGGCGCCGCTCAATGAGTGGCAAGTCGGCTACGTTCCGGGAGTAGGCGTGATGCAGGGTGAAGTTCCAGCCCGCTGATTCGGATGGCTCTAACGTTGACGCGGTGTCATCCTGAGTGGAGCGGCTTTCTTCAGCGAAACGACGGATCTGCTTCTGAATTGCTCTATCACTCCGCATAAGAATGCGTGACTGCAAAAAGCCGGGGCCCCATCCATGCGCAGTCTCATCCCGCATGGGTGGGAAAGCACGAACCATCCAATCTTTCCCAAAAACGAAAGGCCCGGTTTTCGGGCCTTTCGTTTCCACTTTCCGTTTCGAGAATCTACGCCAGCTTACCCAGATACTCACCCATCCGCCGCGTGCCCTCGTCGATGTTCTGCTTGGTCACCGGATACGAAATGCGGATGTGCTCAGCAGTTCCGAACGCCTCGCCCGGAACCGTTACAACGTGCGCCTCATGCAGCAAGCGAGTCGCCAGCTCCGTCGCCGACTTGATGCCGCCCTTGCCAAGAAAGGCTCCGATATTCGGATATACATAAAACGCGCCCTCGGGTTTCGTGCAGGTCACGCCCGGAATCTCTGCCAGCTTCGCCAGCATGTAATCCCGCAGTTCAATAAACTCCGCGCGGAATTGCGAAACGCACTCCTGCGAGCCATCCAGGGCCGCGATTGCCGCCTTTTGCACCATGCTCGCCGCGTTTGACGTCGACTGCGACTGCAATTTACTCAGGTTCGCTGCTACCGGCTTCGCAGCCAGCGCGTACCCCGCGCGCCACCCAGTCATCGAGTACGTCTTTGATAACGATCCAAGGATGACAATGTGCTCCTTCGCCCACGTATAGGAACCACCTGAAACCGGCTTGCTCGCGTAGTTCAGATACACATAGCACTCGTCGAGCAGTAAATAGATCCCGCGTTCATGAGCGAGGTGAACTATCCGCTCCAGATCATCTGCCGAGACCACAGACCCCGCCGGGTTCGACGGTGAATTTAGAATGATCGCTTTGGTCCGCGGCGTGATCGCCTTCTCAATCGCATCGGCGGTGATGCGGAAGTTCTCCGCTTCGCTCGTCTCGAGGAAAACGACCTTGCCGCCCGCATACTGGATGATGTCCTTGAAACTGACCCAGTACGGCACCGGCAGAATCACTTCGTCGCCGTGATCCACCAGCACCTGGATCGTGTTGAACAGGGCCAGCTTGCCGCCGGTGGTAAAGACGGCCTCGTCGATCGTGTAATCTGACCCGAAATCGCAGGCATGCCGCTCCACGATAGCCTTCCGCACGTCCGGAATGCCTGGAACGACGGTATATCGTGTGAAATTGGCCTCAATTGCGGCAATTGCGGCGTCCTTTATATGTCGCGGAGTAGCAAAATGCGGCTCTCCGGCGCCAAAATCCACCAGGTTTGCGCCCTGAGCGCGCAGTTTTGCAGCCTCGGCGGCCACCGCCATGGTTGCAGAAACCTCAATCCGGCCAATACGGTCAGCAAAAACTTTTGCAGGAGCAGCAACGGTCATAATGCTTCTATCTTTACAGATTTTGTGCCGGGCGCAAAACCATTGCGCAAACCGCGTGGAATCATGGCTTGGCAGCTTGTTGTTTCTCAGCCTCTACAATCAGCTTTCTGAATGCGCCGACAGCAGGGACACTTGGCGAAGACAGTGCGTCTTGGGTGCTGTAACGCCAGACGGGCGGAGCGTCTAGTGCGTTGTCGCGCTTGCCGCGATACACGGCAAACATATCCTGTGCCGGCCCCGCCTCTATCTGGGGATGGGGATCTTGAGGTTGGGCATTCGTGGGATCCCCAGCTTGCGATGGCGTTCCACGATGTCCTCCCGTCTCTGCGCCCGAATCTGTAGGTTCGAAGATAACCTGGCGATTGTTCGTTGGAACGCCGCCAATCGTCGGCTGAACGACTTTCCCGTTCCCTTTGCGAACTGAAATGACTAGATCGGCCGTTGAGACATCGGGGGCGAGGGTAAAACGGCCCCAGTTCATCAACGCTTTCTCCACATCCCCCTGGGCTGTACGGTTGGCATTTGGAGCATCCACCGCTATCCCGGCCTCGGGATCAATAACAACAAGCACGGTCCTCGCCTCAAGAACGTCTGTCGGCAGTATGATCTTTTTCTTGTCCTTGCCCGCCGCCACCAAACAGCACATCAGTGTTATCGAAAACGCAACCTTCCAGGGATACCGCATGATGCGCCTCCAGGATGGAAGCAAGTCTAGTCCATTCGAGTTCTTTCCCGGCAACGCGGTACGAACGGCAATCGAAATCATTCGTGCCTGCGAGGGACTTCGGATAGATCCGGAGTGGGATCGAAAGTCACGCCTTGGGGCCGACCGCTCCAACTTGCATCATCAGTCCGAAGATGTCCATAAGGATGCGCGTCCCTTTGATCCTGCCATCCTGAAGGCGATCGATAACCATGCCCCACACTTTCACTGGCCGACCGGTGGCGGGTACACCAAGGAATTCGTTTCGGTGGGTGCCGATCCACTCAAACCGCGTCAGAACCTTATCGCCCTCGGCCATTTGCTCTTCGATGCCGAAATACAAATCAGGAAATGCATGCCGCATGCCACGCAGAACATCCTGCAGGCCAGCCAGCCCTGGTCCCTGGCCGGGAAATGGAACTTGCTCCACCACATCTTCCCAGACAAATTGAGCGGCCTCATCAATGTGCCCCTGGTTGATGGTTTCCTCAATAAAGCGACGGACGATGCTGCAGTTGGCTTGCGTCACCTTAGATCTCCTATTAGGTCAATTTTGTGAACCCTGATATCGGGTTTCGCGGTCTCGCCTTCGAGGCTCTCGAGGCTTCGAAGGCCGAACTCATCGTGATGATTCTTACTCCGGCTCTCTCTTCGTCAACTCCACCAGTCGCTTCATCAAGCCGAACGCCGCAGAAAGGATGGGGCCGCCCATCGGGTCCTGATTCAACGCCTCCACCGGTCCGTTCCCCAGGTGAATTCCGCTAGGAGTGAGCAGGTTGATGCGCGCATTCCCGTTCTTCGGCTCTGGCGGCCGCGCTTGCATCCACGGTCCAATCACCTGCGCCACCACAGTGCCGGCCTGAAGCAACTCGTCAATCAGGCCATCCAGCGAATCGTCACGCCGCTCCCACAACACTCCAGCTCCGCTGTAATTGAAGTAGCGCGCGCGGTGGTCCCGATACGCAGCAACCAGGTCGAGCCCCTTTGGCATCCCGATCTCAACCACCACGCCCAGAACTTCTTTTCCCTTTTCTTCGGGTGGCTTGTCGCCGAGTTCTCTGAGGGTGTTCCACGCCTGCAGGCAAACGCGCGTCTCGAGATCAGGCATGTTCAGAATGTGGTGCACGGCATCCTTTGCACCTTGAGCGTCTCCCGTATCCTTGCAATCCCGTGCACGTTGGAAGGAAGCCCAGGGTTCAGAAAGAGGCACCTTTGGGTGCGCACGCACCAGCTCTGCCAGGGGCACATCTCCAAACAGGGTGTTCCTGATCTCGCGATGGATCGACGAGGGATTGAGTGCGACAAAGTCTGACAAACTGAACCTCCCGCGCCGCGTTAGCGCAGCGTCCTAAGATTCAGCCTGCGCTGCTGATGCGACTGCGCAGGCGCTTGAGAACGTTGGGGGGGACCAGCCCGGCGACTTCGCCGCCGAAGCTGAAAACTTCCTTGAGCATGCGCGAACTGACAAACGAATAGCGGCCGGCGGGTTGCAGAAACACGGTCTCGATCTCTGGTGCAAGACGCCGGTTCATCAGAGCCATTTGAAACTCGTGTTCGTAGTCGGAGATGGCGCGAATGCCGCGTAACACGGCTGTCGCCCCAAGCTGTCGTGCGAAATCCACCATCAGCCCGTCGAAAGTCGCCACGCTTACATTGCCAAGCGCGGCCGTCGACTCGCGAAGCATTTCTGCCCGTTCCTCAACCGTAAACAGCGGATTTTTGACAGGGTTATTCAGGATGGCGACAGTCAAATGTTCGAAGAGCTTGGCCCCGCGCTGAATCAGATCGATGTGCCCATTCGTCGGAGGGTCGAACGTGCCGGGATAAAGGGCTTTCACGCTCATCGAGTCTGCTCCGGTTTGATTCTACGGTATTTCCCGCGGGCAAGCCGGGCATGGGGTTGGCTTCTCAGATGCGCTCCGTGGTGACGATTATTTGCACGCCCAAAAAATGGAGGTGTCATCCTGAAGCGACGCATGCTTGGGGCGAGCGTCGCGAAGGATCTGCTGCTGCTTTTCACAGGATGGGATGCTGCAAGCTTCATCGTCACGCCGCGAATCGCTCACTTGCTGAAAGCGAGTTCTTCGTTGCTTGGCTGGGCCGTACGCGAAGACAAATAAAGCGAGACAACCGTAATGTCGTCGGTCTGGCCAAATCGCTGCGCCGTCTGCGCAATATACCGCGCTGATTCATTGCTGACCTGTTGCGTGCGCTCGAATCCAAACAGCTCGCCCTCCGCGTTCGTCGCCTCCACTACCCCATCCGATAGAAAGACCAGCCGGTCGCCGCGATGGAGCTGAAACGTCGCTTGCTCGTACTCCACATCCGCAATCACACCAAGCGGCAGGCTTCCCGCGAGCGAAATCTCGCGGCCATCGCGATACGGATTGAGATGGCCGGCATTGGCGACGGTCGTAGTGCCGTCTGGATATACGCGTGCGCAAAGACAGGTGGCGAAGCAGGGCGCGCAATCCAGTTCTTTCACCGCTGTCCCCGGCGACGCGACCGCGCCGATCAGGACATGATTCAGATGATTCAGCACGGTGGCCGGATCGTGCGAAAGCTCGTTGCGAAGGGCTCCCACCAGCGTGCTCGAATTCATTGCTGCCTGCAGGCCCTTCCCGCTCACGTCTCCCACCACGATCAGCAGCGAGTCGTCTTTGAGCGGCAATACCTGGAAGAAGTCCCCACCGACTCCGTTCACCGGCAGGTAGGCGCTCTCCAGCATGAAGTTGCGATTCGAGGGCAGTTGCGTGGGGATCAGCAGTGCCTGCACGCTGCGAGCCGCCGAGATCTCCGCCGCCGATCGCTGTTCTTCCTGACTGATGCGCACGAAACGGTACAGAATCACTGCAATCAGGCTTCCCAGGAACACCGTGTAGGCCACGGTACCGATTCCGAATTCAATGGGCCCGATATAGAAGCGATGCGAAGCATACTGTTCGGGCAGCCAGTGTCGACGCGCTGCAAAATCGAGGACAATGTTCGCCGAATCCGCCGTGGCCGCCAGAAAGAACGGAAGCAGCATAACCCCGGCCTCCCTCTTCCCCGTGCGCCAAGCGCGGAACAACAGAACAATCACCAGCCCACAGAACACGACCTCCGAGGCAACTGAGAGGATTTGATAGACAAGGAGCAGAGGGGTAAAGAAGAAGAACGGAACCAGAAGGACGCCGATCTGCACGCCACGAACAATCCTGCGCGACTTCGTGCCGGTGAAGTGGAGAACAAACTCCAGCGTGACGGCCATAAAGATACGGCTGGTAAACATGGTGAAAATTCGATAGGAAAGAAGCGGCATGATCGCCAGCCCGAACGCCGAATCCGCCGCCCCCCCAACAGCTACCGACAGGCACAACAAGGCAAGCCACAGGTATTCCGGGTGGTGCCGTTGTGCCAGGTAGAGAAAGCCGCCCAGACCGGCCACACAGACAAAAAGAAAGGCGACCACCAGGTTGGAGATGACGTATTCGTTCCACTGGCGCCCGATTTCCATCGCATGCCGCTCGGCCATTTCGTTTGTCGGACCCAGTTCAACCCTGCGCAGCAGTCCATGACTGATCGGTGTCCCCGCGCCTGCCCATGTTCGGATCGCAATCACCGTCGGCCCGGATGGGGACGGAGTGAGTTGCACCAGGAACGGCGGCGACTGGTACTCGGACGGCGAATCCGTCATCCCCGTTAGCCCCTTGGTATGACCTGATTCAGTCCCATTGACGTAGGCAGATAGTTGCCCAACGTTATTGCTGCTGATCAACAAGGAGAGAGGCTGGCCCGCAGCAAGATTGCCGAACTGCGCAAGCCGCTGCGGTTGAATCTTCAGCCGATACCACGCGAACCCGGTATAGGTGTCGAACCCCTGCTCGGCCAGCGACGCGCCGAGGGTGACTGTGGGCCAGTCATGATCGTCAAAGGCCGGATCGGCCCATTGCGGATCGTCTCCCGTATGAAAGCGCCATTGGCCATCCAGGATGGTGACCCCGCGAATGCCAGCCGCAGATGCAATGCCTGCTTCATTGCCTGCCGCGGTCGAAGCTGGAGCAGGCTGCTGCGCAAACAGGGAAAGCGCGCAAAGGCAAACAACAGCCAACCAGCAGAAAATATTCCGCGGAAGAAGGTTCGCGACCATTCGCCCGAGAGTTTTCATTCGCCTTCCAAGTTTAGAGCACAGACGAGGACCATGAAGAAGTCGCCCACCCGCTTCCATACGATTACAGACAGGCAAAGTTCCCTCCGGTAACCACCGGTTCATAACACTTCCGTATTCACTGCGGTTTTTGACGCGAACACGGTGCCTGAAATGGTTTCTGCTGGAGCAACCGAAGCACTTCATCTGTGCCGGTTGCATCATCGAACCCGGCAAAACGCGGCGGAAGCGCGAACACATACTTCCGATTCCGCCCCAATTCACTCGGTCCGATCGGCGCGGCGCTTACGCTGAACTCACCGCTATCGACCGACCGCCATTGCGCCGAAGTAAATACCAGGATCGGGATGTCCTGATATGGCTTCTCCTTCGTCCATCGGGGATTCCGGACGACGAGCCTGGGGCCCGATTCGCTTTCGCCGTTTCCATCTCCGCCCCAGCGCTCCGTCAGCACATGGAATCCACTCCAGCCGGCAGGCAGAGCCAGACAAAAACCGTACTCCGCGTTGCGGTAAAGCAACTGCGTCTTGAGCATTTTGTAAGAGGGCTGCTGGCACGGGCCGATGGAGGCATAACACGTGACCAGCGCAAGGACGACGATCGAAATCGGCCGAACGCGCATGCCTTGTCTCCCGGAAATCGATCGCCTAGCCCTTGCGAACGCGAACCGCTTCCTTGGCCTCGGCTGGCCCAGTCACCGGAACCTCAGGCACCTCGGCCTTGACGGCGCCGATATTCAGCTTCTTGCGAACCTCGGCATCCATCTTCGCGAAGATGTCCTTGTTCTCCTTGAGGAAGTTGCGCGTATTTTCGCGCCCTTGCCCGATGCGCTCGCCTGAGTAGCTGTACCACGCGCCAGACTTCTCCACGATATTGTTGGCCACCGCCAGGTCCAGCACGTCGCCTTCGCGGCTGATGCCCTCGCCATAGAGAATGTCGAATTCGGCCTCGCGGAACGGAGCGGCAACCTTGTTTTTCACGATCTTCACTTTGGTCCGGTTGCCGGTTACGACATCGCCTTCCTTGATGGCGGCAATGCGCCGGATGTCCACGCGAACCGAGGAATAAAACTTCAGCGCGCGGCCACCTGTCGTCGTCTCGGGATTGCCAAACATCACGCCGATCTTTTCGCGAATCTGGTTGATGAAAATCAGAGACGTGCGCGACTTTGAGACCGTGCCTGTCAGCTTGCGCAGCGCCTGGGACATCAGCCGCGCCTGCAGGCCCATGTGCGAATCGCCCATTTCGCCGTCCAACTCGGCCTTGGGCACCAACGCAGCTACCGAGTCCACTACCAGCACGTCGATGGCTCCTGAGCGGACCAGCGCTTCGGTGATTTCCAGCGCCTGCTCGCCCGAGTCCGGTTGCGAAACCAGCAGATTGTCCACGTCAACACCGAGCTTCTTCGCATACATCGGGTCCAGCGCGTGCTCGGCATCTACAAAGGCTGCCAGGCCGCCGTTACGCTGGGCCTCGGCAATGATCTGCAGAGTAATTGTCGTCTTACCCGAAGATTCCGGCCCGAAAACCTCAATAACTCTTCCGCGCGGTACGCCCCCGACACCCAGTGCCGCGTCAAAGCTGATCGATCCGGTTGAGATCACTGAGATCGGAACCAGCGCTTCCCGCGATCCAAGACGAACAATGGACCCTTTTCCAAACTGTTTTTCAATCTGCGAAAGGGCTAATTCGACAGCTTTTGCGCGCTCGTCGGCAATGGGCATAGATATTTCTCCTCTAAGTAATGCTCGCTTGGCGCGGATTGTGGGGAAAGACAGAAAACACGCGGCGGCTATTGGTATTTCGAACGGATTGTAGCAGGGTGCAACACTCGATAGATACCGAAAAAGCGAAGAAAAGGTGAATATTTAAATACCCCTGTATTCCCCATCACTAATCCAGAGGAAAACCCATACTAACCGCGCCCGGCAGTGCGAGCTGTGCCCCGTTCATCGCGGCTTCATCGCGATGAGCGGGTTTCCCAGAACTTCAAAGTCGCAGTTTGCTCATCCTTGAATGATTCGGGCTCTCAAACCGTGTAGGCCCCGATGCGCGTCTCGCGCGAAGTCAATGCGTCGCACGTCCGATCCAGAGCCTCATATGCGGGATCGTTCTCTTTCCGAAAGCTCCGGTACGCGTCCTCGCTATCCCAGCGGTCGATCGTCAAGTACGAACCTGATATGTAGGCATCGCGCAGCAGTTCAGTCCCAAGATATCCAGGAGAACTGCGAAACAACTGCGCCCAGTTTCCATTCGGCCCATAGGAGGCCTCAAAAGCAGAGATCTTCTCCTCGGCAATCTCAAACTGCCACACCACAACAAACATGCGCCCTCAGTTTCTTCATCCATGGTAGCGCAAGTTCCGAAATATTCATTTGGAGTGACAGCCCAGGAACAATTCCCCTCCGAGGTCCCCCGAGAGGTTGGATACAATCTCGTTCAAGCAAATTCCACGTGAATCCTCGGAATTCGCGTTCCCTTCTTGAGCGGCAGTTTCTGAATTACGGAGGTGCAGCATGATTCCAGGCTACCGGGAATTTCTGAGGTTGCTGAGTCTTCGCCGGATGGTGCTAGCCTTCGCGATTTTCTGGCCGTTGATTGCGAGTGCCCAATCAACTCCAACGTCCGCGAATAAACCGGCTTCTGCCGATGGTACCCCCGCAGCATCCGGTGCTTCAGGCAATGCCGCGATTGAAACTGAGATGCTGTCGTACGAAGCGATGAATACGATTGCACATGAGATTGCGTTGCGGTTAGGAGGAGCGAATCCCTCGGGATGTGGGCAGAAGGTCTTGATGCAGGATTCCAGCACCATTGCCCAAATTACCGCGTTCGAGGCGTTTGATGTGACAACAGGAAGGCTGCTGAATTCTTACAAACGAACTGGAGAGGGATTTGTCAGCGGTGGAACTGTGACGGATACGCTCAGCCAGGCGACGGGAATACTCACGGCGATTCGATCAACTGCGGCCTACACCAGCCAGACCTTCCAGCCCACCGCAGCATCGATGAGTAATTTGATGGCGGCACAGCTGGGGAAACTGAGTCCCTCCTTCTCGGTCTACTCCACCACAAATCCCGGTGACCTGCTCGCTGCAAGTAAAGCAATCAGTGACCGAATGTCTGAACTCGACGATGCGCAGGCTACGGTGACCGACGCTACGAAGCGGAAAGATCTTGACGCACAATATACCGCGCTGAAGACTCAACTGGCAGCAGCGTCGCCGGATGGAACCATGCTGGCCACCATTATCAAGGGGCAGGCTCTCGTCACCGCTCTTTCAGGGGCCTATTGCGTCCTGAACTATTCGGTGGATGGAGCAGGTGGCGAATCGCGAACTGCGCATCCCTTTTTCTGGGAGGTCCTTTTGCCGAGCCCCCGGCCTTCGTACAGCGGTGGAGCGGTGGTTTCATTTGTGTATTTGACGCACGACGGAAAGTTCCTGGCAGGCGGCGATCTTCGTTACATGTTCGGATTCTCAAAGCTGCACGGATGCAAGCTCACCGAACCTTCGAATTTCGGAACAAAGAAGGAGAAGTGCCCCGAGAATTGAACCAAGAATCCCTGGCATCTCCGGAGTGAGGCGAATCCGATGCGAAGACTTTGGCTCATATCGATTGTTTTGCCGGTTGTGGGAATTGCAGGAGCACAGGGGCCTGCGATCAAGCGCAGTGCCCTTGTACCGATCGCTCCCGGATCACCGGTAACGCTGGAGGCTGAACCAGATGACACGGGCTTTCTGCAATGCGCCGCAGCTCTGCTGCATCCAGCTTTTCGGAATGCTGATAACCAGGACGCATTATTGAACCCGCTGAAGAAAGCGTCTGCCATTCAAACTGGCGTGATCGCCGGACACGGGCATCCAGGGCAGGTCTGTACGTCCAGGGGACGGGCATGCGTGCTGGTGCCGCAGAGCATCAATATGAACAATCACCAGACCTGGGAGACATGGGCAGGCAAATGGCCCAGGCAATTTCAAAGTCTCACGATCCTGGCCTGCGATACAGGAGAGGGGACTCAGGGAGTGGCGCTTCTGAAGGCGATTGCAGACGCAACCAACATGCCGGCGCGCGCGCCGACGGATTTCATCTGGTGCAAGGGCACCGCAATGGTATTGGATGACGATGCCCAGTGGCAGGAGGTAACACCAACTCATACGCCGGATCCGATTTATTTCAAGCATCGCGAATACGCACAGATGACGCGAGAAACCCAGATCGAGGTCCGTGTTGAACGCGAGATGCGCAAGGTCTCATTTGCTTCGGCTTCGGTGACCTCCTTGTCTGTTCTAGGGACCAGGACGGGAGGTTTCCAACCCATGAACCTCGCGGATGCCCAAACTCTGCTGGCGAATATCAACTTACTGGCGCCGTTCGTGACCACGTTTGTTCCGGACGCTGAAGTGACCGCCCGGTTCGAACTCCGTTTCGAAGTCGATCATCGCCTGTTGAGCAAGAACTTTTTGGTTTTGAACGATCGGCTGGTGAATGACGCGGACGATCGAAGTGTTTATTACCGCACCAGCAGTTTGTTCACAGAACGACTGCAGGCAATGCGCAAAAGATGAGGCGCCCGCAGCTTTGCAAGGTAGCCCGGTGACGAAGACCAGAAGCCGTGATCTGGTAGGACCTCACCCGTCAGCCAGTGTCATTCTGAGCGAATTCCCGTCGGCCAGTGTCATTCTGAGCGAACGGGGCCCCCGAACGTACCAGGGGCCCCAAAGAGCGATTTAGCTCTTTGGGGTAGGTTCGGGGGTGGTAAGCGAAGAATCTGCTTTTCGGCCGGGGTGCTCTGGATCTCTCTTCTGAGACCCGGGGTTCAGACATGTCTTACTTACCAACTTCTAGTCCCGTTAGCGTGGGATGGCTCGTGTTGGGCCGAGTCAGCGGAGTTATGGCTGTTCTCAGGGTGCATGCTCTTTTGGCTGGGCCGCCTTTTTATCTCGTACCCCTATACCCGGTCTCTGGGGGTAAATATCTTGTTTTCCTGGACTTGCAGAGCGACTCCCGCTGCAAAGATTTGCAACCAAAGTGCTTAGCTGTAGAGATCTCTCGGGTAAGGAGTTACGGGTCTTTTCGCGGTTGGCGAGGCCAATCAGCGCCAATCGAGAGTGAATCAGACCCATCATGAGACTATTGTGCTCCGGACGGCCGAAATTACCTGCAAAAACGAGTGGAGAATTTTACGGTGGGATTGTGGAGTTAGCGGGTCATCCTCCGCACCCGCAACTTCGCGCCAGCAGTTCCGCAAAATGGAGTGCCCGCTTATGCCCAAGCTGCTGGATCTGTTCGCGGCAGCTGAAGCCGTCGGCCAGCAGCACCGTCATAGCGCCGGCAGACTCGACAGCGGGCAGGAGTCTCTCCTCGGCGATGGTCTTCGATATCGCGAACTTCTCGGCCTCGAACCCGAATGGCCCGGCCATGCCGCAGCAGCCGGCCTTGATCTGCTCAACGTTTGCGCCCGCGCGACGCAGCAACGCAATCTCGCTTGCCGGCCCGCCGAAGACCGCCTTGTGATGACAATGCCCGTGTACCAGAACATGCGCACCCTCGAGCCGGCTCGGCATCCAGTTTGGCGCGCTCGCCTGAAGCCAGTCAGCCAGCAGCCAGACCTGCTCGCTTAAGCGCTTTGCGCGATCGTCGTCCGGGAAGAACTCGAGAAGCTCATCCTTGAACACGCTGGCACAACTCGGCTCGAGAAAGATGAATGGAATCCGCTCTTCGATTCGCGCAGCCGTCCGATCGAGCACATTCCCGAGATATTCGCGCGCCTGATCGAGAAAGCCAAAGTCGTACAGTGGCCGACCGCAACAGACATGGCCTTCCGCGGTTTGAACGCGGAAGCCTGCATCCTTGAGCACCGTTTCGGCAGCAAGCAGGGTTTGCGGATGGTAGTAGTTGTTCCATGTATCCGGCCAGAGAAGGACTGGCCGTCCAGGCAACTGCGCGTTCCGCGCCCCCTTGTAGTCTTTATCCGCAAATCTCAGTTTCTGGTAGCTGCATTTTGCAAGCTGCGGCAACGTGCGTTGCGAAGCGACACCGGCGATGCGCTTGATCATCGGGCTGGTGATCCCGGTGAGAATGGCATTCGTGACTCCCGGCGCAATCGAGCCGAACCGCGCCAGTTTGTCTGCAAACCCGAAGATGTAATGCTGCAACGGATGCATGCGCCCCTTGTAGCGCTGCGCTAGAAATTCGGCCTTGTACGCGGCCATATCCACTTGCACCGGACATTCGGTCTTGCAGGCCTTGCAACTCAGGCACAAGTCGAGCGCCTCATGAACGGTCTCGTTTTGAAACCCGTCCGCATGCAACGAACCCGCCAGCATCTCCCACAGCAGATGCGCCCGCCCGCGCGTGGAGTGCTTCTCATCGCCCGTGGCACGATAGCTCGGACACATCACGCCGCCGACAGTATTGCGGCACGCACCAACACCAACACACCGTTCGGTTGCATGTTCGAGCGATCCGCCATCGCGCCCAAACGCAAAGTGAGGCTTGAAATCTGTTCGTGCACTTTCATCCGCGCCTTCTTCCCGGTGCGCACCCGCCGAAGGCGATTGGTCCCACCGCAGGTGGCCTTTGCGAAGGTTCTCGATCGGGTCGTAAACTCGCACGGCATCGATCAATTTTCCGGGATTCATGCGGTTGTCTGGATCCCATAGCGCCTTGAACTCACGAAATGCCTGCATCAGTTCGGGTCCGAACATTTTCGGCAGCAGCGCAGCCCGTGCCTGCCCGTCGCCGTGTTCGCCGCTCAGGGAACCGCCGAAGTCAAGCACGACATCCGTCGCGCGCTCAAGGAACTCGCGGAACTTTCGCAATCCCTCTTCGCTGCGGAAGTCGAAGTTGATGCGCATGTGCACGCATCCCTGGCCGTAGTGTCCATACAGAGGACTGGAGTAGCCATACTCTGCCATCAACGCCGAAATTCTGCGAAGGTAATCGCCTAGCTTTCCCGGAGGAACGGCCGCATCCTCCCACCCCTCCCAACGATCCGGCTCACCCGGCACAAACACAACCGCGCCAAGCGCCGACTCGCGGACATACCAGACGCTCGCCGCTTCTGCCGGAGTGCAAATATGTGCAACCGGTGGGTTGCGCCAGCTTCTGCAATCGCGAATCAGCATCTCAGCCTTCGCCTGGGCATCTTCGGCGCTCCAGGCACCCATCTCCACGAGCAGAAATCCCACGCCCGGCGGCAGCTGATCGAGTTCCTTGAGCGCCAGCCCCTTGCGACGCATGAATTGGAGGAGCATCTGATCAAATCCCTCGAGTCCGATGGGCTTGTGTTCCAGCGCCAGCGGAACCGAATCAGCGGCAACAAAGGGATCGTCAAATCCCAGCACAGTCAGCACGCGAAATGGCGGACTAGAGGTAAGATTCAGGGTGGCCGACAGTACTGTTACACACGTCCCTTCGCTGCCCACCAGCGCGCGCGCAACGTTGAATTCGTTCTCCGGCAACAGCTCGTCAAGGTTGTATCCGGAGACACGACGTGGAATGGGCGGGAACTTCGCGCGCACAAGATCCGCATAGCGATCGCGAATACGCGCCAATCCGGCGTATATCTCACCTTTCCGGCCGCCCATTCGAACGATGCTCTCCAGTTGCTCTGGGCGGGTGCGTCCAACCGTCATGCGGGTGCCATCGTAGAGCACGACGTCGAGGCTCTCCACGTTGTCAACTGTCTTTCCGCCGAGCAGCCCGTGCACTCCGCAACTGTTATTGCCGATCATCCCGCCCAGGGTGCAGCGTGAGTGCGTTGCTGGGTCAGGCGCGTAAGTCAGGTGATGCTTCTCTGCCGCATCGCGAAGGCGATCGAGCACAATGCCGGGCTGAACCACCGCGATCTTCGATTCGGGATCGATCGACGCAAGCCCGTTCATGTAGCGGGAAAAATCAAACACGACCGCAACGTTGGCGCATTGGCCCGCAAGGCTCGTCCCGCCGCCACGGGGCAGCACGGCAGCGCCTAAAGTGCGGCAAGCGACAAGCGCGGCTTCCACATCTGCCGCGTCGCGCGGCAGGATCACGCCGATTGGAAGCTGGCGGTAATTCGAAGCGTCTGTGGCATAGAGTGCGCGCGAACCTGCATCGAAAAGCACGTCTCCGCGAAGGCTTGCTTTCAGTCGCGCTTCAAGTTCGCGGTGCGCACTGAAGGTTTCGTGATCAAGCCGAGGCTGGTTGAGAATCGTGAAAACGCCCACGTGGGAATAGTAGCGCGTTGAATCGTAACGGATGGCAATCTCTTAAGCAGATTGCCACTTTGCTATGAGGCTTTGACGGGAAGCCAGAGGAGAAATGCTTAGCGGGTCGGCCACTCTTCGACCACGATGCCGAGATCGTTCAGCTGCTGAATCGCAGCTTCGACATTGCGGCGGATCTTGGGGCGATCCTTTGCGGCAGCTCCCGGCAATTCTGCCACAGCCACCACGCGGCCATACTGCCAGGCTCCCTGCGGCAGCGCAACCATCGCCTCGGCCAGATCTGTGGGACGGATCTCGATTTCCTGCCGCCGCGCGGCCTCCGGACGCAGCATGGTGCCTTTGCCGACATCGCTGGTGTTGGCATCCGATTGCACTACGCGCAGCGTGATGGCATCCGGACCCACCGCAAGAAAGGGATTAGCCCATGCCGAAGGTTCGTGCACATCCACGTACAAGCTCTTGGTCGGGAGCGGTATATGACTGAGCGCCTCGCGCTGCTGATCGCCGGTAGTAGCCCGCGCCTGTGCGGCAGCTTGCGCCTGGTGTTCCGCGTTTACGGCGTTCTTGGCAACGCCGACCACGGCCTGCTCCTCTTTATGGCAGGCAATCAGGGCGACCGCCAGAAGCGCAGTCATCGCTACAATTCCAGTAGCTTTTGATCGGGGGATCACCCATCAAGAATATCAGGCAAGCGCGATTCACTTAAGCCACTCGCCTTTCTGCGAGCCTCTACTCGCCCTTCCATACCGGTTTCCGCTTCTCAAGGAAGGCGGTGGTTCCTTCGGCTTTGTCGGCGGTGTCGCACAGATGTCCAAATCGATCCGCCTCGCGGAGCAGCGCAAGATCAAGCGCCACATCGAGGCCCTCATCCACAACGCGCAAAGTCTCTGCGATCGCCAGCGGCGCCTGGGCTGCAATCTCGGTTGCAAGCGACTCAGCTCGCTGCATCAAGTCCGCTGCGGGCACAACCTCGTCTACCAACCCGATCCGCAACGCTTCTGCGGCATCGATGATGGCGCCGGTCAAAAGCAGCTTCAGCGCCGCCCCGCGTCCAACCAGCCGCGGTAGTCGCTGCGATCCGCCGTAGCCCGGAATCACACCCAGCTTGACCTCGGGCTGTCCGAACTTCGCGTCCTCGGCTGCGAGCCTAAGCGTGCAGGCCAATGCCAGTTCACAACCGCCTCCAAGCGCGAATCCTCTTACGCAGGCGATGACGGGCTTTCCCAACGTTTCGATTTTGCGGAAAACCGCCTGGCCGTGCAAAGAAAACGCTTTTCCTTCCCTGGCGTTGACGGCCGCCAGCTCGCGGATGTCCGCGCCTGCCGCAAAAGCGCGCTCTCCCGCACCGGTCAATAGCGCCACGCGGACTTCTCCGTCCGAAGCGAGCTCGTCGAATGCGGAATCCAGTTCGGCAAAAGTCGCCGTATTCAGGGCGTTCAGCACCTTGGGCCGGTCGAGAGTGACTATGGCGAGAGCGCCGCGTTTTTCCACACGAAGATTCTCGTAGTCCATGCGAAAACGAGGTTAGCAGAACCAGCCGCGCCACACCCTTTAGGGAAAAGAAAAGGGCGGCGCCGATGTCGGCCCACCCTCAAATTGATATGCCAGAAATGTACAAGCTAATTTCAGGAGGCAGTCTTAGAGTAGCGAGATCGCGGTTTGGCGTCTTGAGTCATTCGGACGAGCCTTGCCTCCATCGAAGGATGGAGGTATTTCCAGAACTAGTACCCTGAATTGAAAGGACTTCTGCGAATTCAGCCCGCAAGGCTCATAATCGGAGTAATGCCCCAGCAGCGTCACATTTCTGGTCCAGTTCTGGATTAAGCCGCCTTGCTGCGAATCGAAGCTAATCCGACCGCTCAGGGCCTGGTAAGCGCGCGCCCGTCTCTGGCTTCACGCCGGCTCTCTGCAGCTGCGCGTTCGGCCGGCTGGCTGCTGGTATGCCTGCTGACTTTGGCATCTCTGGCTCCTGCGCTAGAACCAACCACTCCGCTTGCTAATTACGGACGCCAAACCTGGGTCATGGAGAATGGGCTTCCGCAGAATACTGTTGAGGCGATCGCACAGACGCGGGATGGATTCGTATGGCTGGGCACCGAGGTCGGCCTGGTTCGCTTTGACGGCAACAGCTTCGTCCTGTTCGATCAGAACTCTAATCCTGCCATCCCTGGCAACGATGTGCACTGCCTGCTCGCCGCAGATGATGGCGCCCTTTGGATCGGCACCAGCGACGGGCTTGCACTGCTGAAGGGTGGTAGGGTGACGACATTCACGACCTCCAACGGCCTGCCGGGTAATTCAATTCGTTCTTTGCATCAAGCTGGGAAAAGCGTCATCGTCTCTACGGAGAATGGCGATGCCGGCGTTGAAGGATCGACCATCCTTCCGGTTATGTATGACAAGCTGCAAACTCCGGCCACATCGTACGAAGTTGAGCTAGCCGACAAGACTCGAGACCTCGTTAACAAAACAACACTCCAAATTGTCGTGAACGGGCGCACTCAGCAGATTTATACCGCCGGCAAAGATCTCCCCGGCACGCGCATCCAGACGGCATACGCTGGCCGGGAAGGCGCACTCTGGATCGGCACTAATGGCGGCCTCGTCCGATGGGCGTCGGGCAAGATTGACCGCTTTCCGGTCACCGACGCGTTAGCTTCCGCATCAATACTCTCCATCCTTGAGGATCGAGAAGGCAATATCTGGGTCGGAACCGAAACCAACGGCCTTCACATCCTCCGTGATGAGCGCTTCCGCACCCTCGGCACGCGCGACGGCCTCTCCTCCGACGCAACCACTACCGTAGTCGAAGATAACGCCGGCACGCTCTGGGTTGGCACCAGCGGCAGTGGGCTGAACGCGATCACGCGCAGCGGAAGTTCCGTAAGCAACGTGAAAACCCTGACGGTTCGCGATGGGCTCTCAAGCGACGTGATTCTTTCGCTGGCCTCGGCGCCCAATGGTGACCTCTGGGTTGGCACTCCTGACGGGTTAAACCGGGTTAGCAATGGCACGGTCAGTACCTTAACCTCGGCAGACGGCTTGCCCGATGACTTCATTCGTTCGCTCCTGGTGGACGCGGATGGTTCGCTTTGGATCGGTACTCGTCGCGGGCTCGCGCACTGGAGCAACAATCTCTCGCACATGGACATCTTTACCCAGGCAAGCGGGCTCGGCAACGACCTGGTGGGCGCAATGGCGCGCGATACCCACGGCGATCTATGGGTGGCAACACTGGCGGGACTTTCCCGGCTTCAAGGTGTTACCAATTCCTCGATCGCCAATTTCACGGCTGCTAACGGCCTGTCGAGCAACGTAATCACTGCGTTGCTTCCGCGAAGCAACGGAACCCTCCTGATTGGCACGCAGGATCACGGGTGGAATTCGTGGGATGGGCAGCGCTTCTCTCCCGTCGCAAACACGGGCTTGAATCGCACGACCATTCACGCAATTCTGGATGACGAACGGGGCCACCTTTGGTTCGCCACCGCCAGTGGTATCGCGCGGTGCGATTGCGACATGGCGGGCGGTTGCTCGCACTGGATGGAGTTCGGCCCGGCCGATGGTCTGCGTGGACGTGAAATGGCAACAAACAGCCATCCTTCGGCATGGCGCTCTCGCGATGGATGGCTCTGGTTCGCGACGCCGAAGGGATTGGTTGCCGCCGATCCTGCCCATTTCCCCGTCAATACCGTGCCGCCACCCGTCGCTCTGGTCCGTTTTGCAGCTGACGATGTCGACATGCCATTGCATGGACCAGATCCCGTGAAGGTTCAAGCTGGACACAATCACTTTCAGTTCGATTACGCGGGACTCAGCTATACGGCGCCCCAGAAGGTGCGCTATCGCTACATGCTTGAGGGTTTCGATCACCAGTGGACAGAAGCCGGCGCGAGGCGTTCCGCCTACTACACCAACATTCCGCCAGGCCAGTACACATTCCGCGTTCAGGCCGCAAACAACGATGGCGTCTGGAACGACGAAGGCGCCGCGCTAGCATTCACCCTCCGGCCGCACTTCTACCAAACCATCTGGTTCTACATCTTGCTCGCGGCACTGGCGGCGGCATTCATCCTGCTATTTCTGCGTCTCCGGCTGCTACGCGCGGAACGGGAATTCCGTGCAGTTCTGGCGGAGCGCAATCGGATTGCGCGCGAAGTACACGATACGTTAGCTCAGGGTTACGTTGGGGTATCTGTTCAGCTTGAAGTACTATCGGAACTTCTCCGCCACAACAAAACCGAAAAAGCCATCATGCATCTCGACACCACGCGTCTGCACGTGCGTGAAGGGCTTGCCGAGGCGCGCCAATCTATCTGGGCATTGCGCTCGCAAGATGCCGACGTCAACACGCTGCCTGTGAGACTGCGCCGCGCCACTGAGCAGGCCAACGGAAACGGCGTCGAAGCGATTTTCAGCCTCTACGGCGCGTACCGGCCGATGTCACCGGCTACGGAACGCGAATTCCTGCGCGTCGGACAGGAAGCCATCCATAATGTGAAGAAGCACGCAGGAGCCCACCATCTGGCGGTCCAGCTTGAATACGGACCGGCTGAAGTCGCTCTGGTCGTGCGCGATGATGGCCGCGGCTTCAAGATGAAAGAAGCAGTTGACTCGCCTCCCGGCCACTATGGTCTTACGGGAATGCGCGAGCGCGCGGAGGCAATTGGGGGCACGATCGAAGTCACAAGCGAGCTGGGATTTGGCACTACAGTACGTCTGCAAGTGATGACGTCGAAAGAAGCGCAGGAAGGATCGGGGGAATGATGGCGGCACTGGAGAACATACGCGTCCTCGTGGTGGAAGATCATCACGTGGTGCGGTCGGGCCTGGTGGCTCTTCTCAATGTAGTGGACGGAATCGAAGTAGTTGGCGAAGCTGCCGACGGCGTCGAAGCCATCGCACAGTTCAGGAAATGCCAGCCCAACGTCACGCTCATCGATCTGCGTATGCCCCGACTCTCCGGTGTCGAGGTCATCGAGCGCATCCGCATGGAGACGCCGCAGGCTCGCTTCATCGTGCTCACCACCTACGACGGCGATGAAGACATCTTTCGCGCGCTGCAGGCCGGTGCTCGGGCTTACCTGTTGAAAGGAATGACTACCGATGACCTTGTTTCCACGATTCGCGCCGTACATGCAGGCAGATCGCATATTCCTCCGGCCATCGCGCAACGACTCGCAGAGCGCGTCGGTACAGAAGAGCTGACTCCGCGCGAGTTCGATGTCCTCGAGCAGATCGTGCACGGGTGCAGTAACAAGGAGATCGCGACCGTACTCGATATCTCCGAAGCCACGGTAAAAACCCACATCAACAGTCTTCTTGGAAAATTGGGCGTCACTGATCGCACCCAGGCCGCGACCGCCGCCATCCAGCGCGGCATTGTTACGTTGGAGTCTTTGCGAAAGCCGAAACCATGAACAGGATGAACATGAAGCGATTTCTCTTTTCCGCACTTTTGATTGCATCGAGCACCACCATGGCTCACGCGCAGAAGTCCACCTGGCGGCAGGCATCTGACACAGAACTGGCATCCCTGCTGCCGGCACGCGCTCCGGTCATCAAGGAACACATTGAAACCGAAATGCGCACCGCCAGCGGCATCGTTGATGGGCACGGGCGCTACATCGCAGGCGTTGTGCTCATCACGGCTGGCTACAGCGCTGAAGGCAAATACTCGCACTTCCTCGTTGTCCAATCGCCGATCAAAATCGGTGGTGTGGATCTGAAGCCCGGAGAGTACGTGTTCGGATATACGCATGCAGGCGACTTGCTTAACGTGCATTTCAATGAGGCTGCTTCCGGCACACCGGTGGGAACGACCGATGCTCACTTGATTCCGTCAATCAAAGGCGTGACAAACTTGCATATCTGGCCTCCATCGACAAGGGCAATCATCCAGATTGGCCGTTTTGGGATCCCGTATGAGTTAAACGACAAGTAGTATTGAAGCGAGAAATCTCTCGAGCAAGGAACGGAGGAGCTATGGCGTGGTATCTGCTGGCTTGGCAACGAGCAACCGATTTCAGTGGCAGGTCGCGGCGAACAGAGTACTGGATGTTTCAGTTATTCAACCTTCTGGCGGCTCTTGTGGTGGGTCTCGTGGCCTTTTTGTTTGGTTTCATCGTTAGCGAGAAGGATGGCCTGAATGCGTTTGCCCTCTGCATGGGGGTGTTTGGCGTCATCAGCTTTATTCCGGCGTTGTCGATCACCATCCGGCGACTGCACGACATCGGCAGAAGCGGCTGGTGGTATCTCATCGCCTTCGTACCCTTGATCGGCGGCCTCATTCTGTTCGTATTCACGCTTCTGGACAGTGACCCCGACAGAAACGAATATGGTCCAAACCCCAAGGTCCCAGGCCGCGCCACAGTCATAATTTGAGCTTTCGAACTTGAACTGCTAAACGAGGGCGGTCTTACAAATCGACCATTTCGAAATACCATACGAACATGCGAGAGGTAAGGCCCGATAAGTGGCGGACACTGTCCGCAGCCAGGACGGAAAAAAGCCATGGCGTAGTATGTGCTCGACCGGCAAGGAGTAAGTCCGAACGTTTCGCTAAGTCGTTTATTAGATCTGACGACCAACTTCAATCCGCATCTGAAGCTGGATCGGCCTGCCACGACGATGCACAGACCGACTGCACAAACGTCGCCTATCCCAATGCCCCCATTGCGATCCAGGTGCAGAACGACCTGCACGCAGAAGTCAGCAAGTGGACGCAAGACCTCGATCCGCTCAAGACGTATCCGATCATCAAGGCTGGCGTGACTTACAGCTTCAGCACGCGCCGTCGCTAGAAGGCGGGCGACTGTGGAAGCCCTGCGGCATTGACGAGCGGGCTTTCTATCAGCGATTTTCTGATTAGCTGAAGCTCTGCGGCCGAGAACCGACAGCGCTCGACGGCTCCAATGTTGCTTTTCAGATGTGCTGGTTGCAACATCGACGGAATCACAACGGAAACACCGGTGTCCTGGATGATGCTGTTCAACACAAACTCGGGAAGCAGGTTCTCGCCACGCGCATCGAGTTTCTCGCGCAGAGATTGAGGAACGGCCGGGTCGCGGCGCAGAAGATCAATCTGATTTCGACACCGAGTGATTCCCTCCGCGCCGCCAAAAGGATGATTGGCGATAAGCAACAGCGACTTTGCCGCGTCGGGGGTTAGCGATGCCAAACCCATCGAGAAGGGATTCATTGGGAATTGTGCTGCCTTCAATACGGAAGAATGCTTCTCGAAGACAGCGCGAATCACCTCGCCGTCGGCTGAGACGCCGGCCATGCGAACCTTGCCAGATTCCGTCAATCGACGAAGTTCTTCGAGCATATCCTCCTGCTGCAAAACGCTCACGGGCGGGCTATGCATCAGCAGGATGTCAACGTAATCGGTCTTCAACTCGCGCAGACTGGTTTCAAAACTTGATCGGAGCGTTGCGATTGAGAATTGACTCGGAAGAAACTGATCGGCCGCGTGTTTTCTCACCATCCCGCGAAGCTGAGGAGCGACATTCAGAAGCGCGCGAGCAAGGGGCTTCACCCTGTTCTTCCATCCGCTGGGATTTCCAGGAAGGATTCCGAATTTGGTACAGAGAACAACCCTGCTGCGTCGCTCGCCGGCAAAGAACTCTCCGAGCAGGCTCTCGCACGCACCGTATCCGTAAGAGCGAGCAGTGTCGTAGAACGTGATTCCAGCGTCATATGCGGCGGCAAGAGCAGCCAGCGATTCACGCCTTCCGGCTCTTCCCAGCATCGCGGCGCAGCCCAGCCCAATCACTGACACATTCTTCAAGGGGGTCGCTTGGCCAGTGATATTGATATCAATTACACGCATAGATTGGATACTATTGCCGGCTGGGAGAATTTGCGAGGCGGTGTGCGAGACGCATTGCGAGCGCCACAGCCAGCAAAGTTGAATTTGCCTGACTACCGCTGGGAAACACCGCCGATGAGGCCACACTGAGGTTCGATAGCCCGTGCACCTTCAGGTCCGGATCTACGACGCTGGTTGAGGGATCGGTTCCCATTCGCACACCGCCTATCTGATGGAATCCATCTCCTGCGTTATCCGATACCCATTCGCGGGCCTCTTTTGGAGACTTCCAATATGCGAGTTGCCCGATGCGATTCGCGCGAAGAGCTTTATCCAACAACCGATGGGATTCGAGCACGCTGTCGACATCCTGATCTGAATAGCGCATATCGATGGAGGCACGCGGCATCCCGAATGCGTCTTTCTCAGTCGTCAGTGTGATTCGACTGAGCGCATTCGGAGCCTGCTCAGCGTGATAGTGCAAAGCGTAACGCCCCCCTTTGTTGGGGACAATAAAGCCGGGCTTTTTCGGCTTGGTCATAAAACGATCGCGCAGTATGCGATACATCTCGACGGCACCACTGGGCGCGCCAACAATCACATTCCGCAGATGCGCAGCGATTTTGTAGGGGCGAGGCCCGGTGTGAGCCAGGCGAATTGCTTCGCTCAGCAACTGGCGGCCCGATGGCGGAAAGGCAAGAGCAAGAAATGTTGCGGACAACACAGCATTGCGGTGGCTTGGATCGTAAAACGGCGGATTATCAGCCCAAAACACTGCATTCAACACCTTGTTTTCAATCTGCGCCTCTGACGTCAGCATGAAGCGCCGCCGATAATAAGCCCCGCTTCCATCGCGATTGAAATCAAGGTCGCTCACGGACTCTGGCACACGCAACTGCAGGCTTGCGATCTTTCCCGAAAGATGTCCCATGTAATAGCGGCCAAGCGGACCATCGACGCCGCCAAAATGGAATGGATATTTCTGTTGGGCAAAGAGCAGCAGACGATTCGCTTCCACGCCACCGGACGCCAGAATGAAATTGTGCGCCTTGACTAAACGTGAGCCAGATGGAGTGGCCACCTCAAGGCTTTCCACTCTGCTTCCGTTTTCGGCAATACGGAGCCCGACCACGGTGCTCCGCAGGCAGAGCTTTATGCGCTGCGAATGCAGCAGCGCTTTGCGATGAACCTCGATCAGCCGAGGCGTGATCGCCCATCGTTCCACCGCATTCAGTTTTAGCCCATCGGTCAGAGCATGCTTGTACGGCATCGTGAAGCAATCATTGCCACACAGCAGGTATTTCGACGCGATTGCATACCACGCCAGAATCGAATCGTGCGAGATCGGCCAACTGGCATCCGGCACGAAATCTCTGCGCGCAAAGTCAACGTCGTTGTAAGCGACGCAACGCCCGCCCCAGGTCCACGACGTTCCTCCCAGGGCTCGGCAGACCGTGAGACTCATATCCGCATGTCGCCGGGGATCGACGATCTCGGCTCGCGAGGCTTCAGCAATCTTGGAATCGATTGCGCTATCGCCAGACTCGATAAGCAGAACATCGTATCCAAGCTGTTCAAGTTCCAGAGCAAGGGCCATGCCGACGGGGCCAGAGCCGACAACACAGAACTCGGATATCGACTGATCAGAGGGAAGTTGCTCAACAAGCATTAATCGATCGCATTCCTTTTGACCCTAAAGGTATCTTCTGTCTAGGTGCCATCATAAGACACCGATGCTTCCAAAACCCAAAACACTAATTTCCAGTGGCTGTCCAACGACGAATTCTCTTGCTCTCGTCCCCGCCCAGCCGCGGATTCTGATGAACTCACTCGTCGTCGAAAGGGGGATTCGGTAGACGCCCCGATCTGACGAGGCAGAGAGTTGACGAATTAGCGACCGCGGGGGCAGGCTGAATTTCGCCGCCAGTTTTCTTGTAAGCTTAAGCAAGCCCCCTGTCTATTTGGCGTTAGGAAGCGAGGTCAGATTTGCAGTCAGGAAAATTCGCCCTTACCTACACTGTGAAGAACGAGGCGAGGCTGCTGGCGTCGGCGATCGAGTATCACATCGCGGCCGGCTGTTCGCGAATTTATATCTTTTGGGATGGCACGACAGACGATTCCCGTGAGCTGGTTTCGAGATACCCCTGCGTCACGGCACGCGATTCTATTCGAATCGAGGAGACGCACGACGCTCCCGAGTGGATCAAGGAAATCCTGGTCTGCTGGGAGACGGATATGGATGTCAGGAAGCGCATCAACACGTTCTACGCGGCGAAGAGCGCTGCGGCGGCAGGTCTGGATTGGCTGGGCGGCATTGATCCAGATGAATTAGTGCTGATGTCGCGGGATGAGGAGATTAACGAGGAACACATCTCAAAGCATCTCGCTAAGATTCCGGATGAGATTGACCAGCTACTTTTACCGAACCTCGAATCCGTTCCCACTTCCGCCACTTCGACGAATTCCTTTGCGGATTGCGTGTACTTTCTCAACCGGTTCCCCAAGACCGAAACGATCTGGCGTTATTCGCGCGCGCTTCTGCTAAGGGTTTCGCGGTCGTCGGCGCTGGTAGCTTGGTATGACTACCTTTTCTACCAAGCACGCTTTTTGCAGGTTCTTCCGAGGCTCATGCGCGAACCTCGCAACGGAAGTCGGATTCCGGCCGGTTATTTTCTTGGCTACAGTAACCATAAATCGTTTATCCGGCTGACAACTTTTGCGAACTTCGATTTCACCATTCATATCTGGCGTCGTTTTCTGCGAGCGCCGCGCAGCATCCGAATGGGTAATATTCTTCACTTCGACATGCTGGATGCGAATTACTTTGCCGCAAAGTTTCGCCAGCGGCATCAAGGTGAAGGTAACACCCTCAAAGTCTTTTACCTGCGACATCGCCTTGCGCAGGTAGCGAGGAATTCAAGCGACGGTGAAATCAGAGAGTTTTTCGAAAGATATATCGCGATTTCAGATTCGGTCCGCATTGCTCGCCTGAAACGAAGAGGAATTCTTTCGGAGATTCATACCGTGTCGAGTTTCATGCAGAACAGAAACGAAGAGCGGAGTTCGGCCGGACGATGAATGCAGCGGTGATCGTCCTTCCTGGAAGTTGTACAATTCGAGAACCTGAGCCGAGAGGCGTTCCAGTTCGAAGCAGAATCGCCCCGAGACTTTGACAGTTACGATTTTGTACTGATCCTCTTATGTCAGCTAAATTCATGAGATCGCTCAAGAGTCGCAGCAAGCTGCTGCTTAGGTTGACTTTCGAATTGGGTCAGAGACTTGGCTTCGACATTCTCCCCCGCCATTTCTATTCAGAGATTCCCGATATCAGCGCCTTGAAGAATACTTCCGCGTGGAAGAAGCCGCGGAGTTTTTTCGGGATGCGGCGGGAGATTGAAGCCCAAGTGGCGTGGGTGGATGAGTGCTCTGCGAGCTTTCGGGCCAACTTGAAGGGATTTGAGATCCATAAAGCCGCCGTGCGCATGAATGGCAGCGACGAAGGCTACGGCGAGGTCGAGGCGGATTTCCTTTATTGTTTTGTGCGTTCACACCGTCCGGCGGAAATCATACAGATCGGCTGCGGAGTTTCCACAGCGATTTGTCTACTTGCCGCCAAAGACGAGGGATTCAATCCGAAGATCATTTGCATCGAACCGTATCCAACCGAATTCCTAAGGCGCGAAAGCCAAGCCGGCAGAATTGAGCTAGTGGCGAAGAAGGTGGAGGAAGTGGGCTCTGAGTGCGCCAGTTGGCTTCATGCCGGCGGCCTTTTCTTTGTCGATTCCAGCCATACGCTTGCACCTGCCGGGGAAGTTAATCTGATTGTCTTTGAGATGCTGCCGAGGCTCGCACCGGGAACCTACGTTCATTTTCACGACATCCACTTTCCGTATGATTACAATCCCGATACCCTTTCGACAGCCTTGTTCTTTCAGCATGAGACGGCGCTTCTTTATGCATTCCTGCTGATGAATGATCATTTTGAAATTCTCGGTTCGCTTGGAATGCTGCACCACCAACGCTTAAGCGATCTAATACGATTCTTTCCCGATATGAATCCCAGGACGTTCGACGAGGGTCTCACGCTGCAAGACGGACAATTCCCTAGCTCAATTTTTCTTCGCCGCACTCGGTGAGAGATTATCCTGATTCATGTTTGGCTCAGCCTAGCAGCTCGGAGACGGCATTCGGAGCGGCTTGCAGCGCAACATCAATCCGAGATTGATCCTTGCCGCCGGCCTCGGCGATATCTGGCTTGCCGCCGCCCGAGCCGCCCACGAATTTCGCGACCGCGCCGACGAGTTTTCCGGCTTGGATGCGCTTGGTAAGCCCCGGCGTTACGCCGGCGATGATCGCTACTTTGCCTTCGGGCTGCGCTGAGGCCAGTACCACCACGCCTTCGCCGAGCTTTTGTTTCAGGTTGTCGACCAGCGTGCGCAGTTGTCCGCGTTCCAGCGAATCAGCGCGATGCGTGAGCACTTTGACGCCCTTCACTTCGATGGCGTGCTGCACAGCATCGTCCAGTCCGCCTGCGGCAGACTTCATCCGGGCTTCTTCAAGTTCGCGGCGCAGGCGCTTCAGTTCGTCTTCCTGCGAGGCGAATTTGGCCCGAAGGCCTTCGGTCAGGTTGTCGACCGAGGGGACGTACTGCCCGGCAAGCTTGGCCACTTCAAAGTCACGGCGGAAGGTGTCGAGTGAACCGAGGCCGCTGATGGCCTCGACACGGCGAACTCCGGAGGACACAGCGCTTTCGCTGGTGAGCTTGAGGAGGCCGATTTCGCCGGTAGCAGCGGTGTGCGTGCCGCCGCAGAGTTCGGTCGAGAAGCCGTCGGACAACTTCACGACGCGCACCTTATCGCCGTACTTCTCGCCGAAGAGAGCCATCGCGTGGTACTCGTTGACGGCAACGTCAATAGGAACGTCAACCAGGGTTTCAACTTTAGCGTTGGCGAGGACTTCCCTGTTGACGATGTCTTCGACTTCCTGCAGTTCTTCATCGGCAACCTGGGCAAAGTGGGAGAAGTCAAAGCGGAGACGGTCAGGGTGCACTGCAGAGCCGGCCTGCTTGACGTGAGTGCCTAGGACCTGGCGCAACGCGGCGTGGATCAGGTGCGTGCCGGTGTGATTGCGTCTGATGCTGTCGCGGCGCGCGCCATCGACGACGGTGTTGAGGCGATCGCCGACAGCGATGTCCTGCTTGAGGACGGCTTTGTGGGCGCGGACGCCTTGAACGGGAAGGACGCAGCCGCTGATTTCGGCGATCGTCGAGTTGCCGTCTGCTGAGGTGAACCAGCCGGTATCGCCGACCTGGCCGCCGGAGTCACCGTAGAAGCTGGTGTGGTCGAGGACGATCTCGACTTGCTCGCCGGCTTTGGCCGAGGGCACGCCGACGCCGTCCTTCACGATGGCGAGGACTTCGGCGTCGTTGGCGTTGAGCTGCTTGTAACCGAGGAAGTCGGTTTTAGCGAGATCGCGGAACGCGGGGCTGGCGGATTTCTGGCTGCCGCCTTTCCAGCTGGCGCGGGCGCGGGATTGCTCCTCGGCCTTCGCTGCTTCGAAACCCTCCATGTCGAACCGAATACCTGCGTCGCCGGCGGCAATCACCATGAAGTCGAGTGGAAGACCGTAAGTTTCGTAGAGGTGGAAAGCTTCTTTGCCTGAGATTTTTGACTCAAATCGAATTGCTTGGACGTAAGTCGACATCCCGGTTGATTCTCGGCTAGGGGAGGTGGCTTCCCTTGCATTTCGAATAACACGTTCGAACGCAACAGCTCCCGCCTCCAGAACACGGGCGAACTGCTTCTCTTCGGCTTCAATGACTCTGGCGACTCTTGAAGCGGAGTCGATCAATTCGGGATAGGCGCCCTGCATCAGGTCGCGGACAGCGAAGACCATCTGGTTCAGGAATGGCTTTTCCTGACCGAGAAGGCGACCATGACGAATGCCGCGGCGGAGGATTTTGCGAAGCACATACCCGCGACCTTCGTTCGACGGCAGGACGCCGTCGTTGATCAGAAACGTTGCAGCGCGGGCGTGGTCGGCGATGATGCGCAGGCTGGCGGCATTGTCATCGGCGGTTCGGGTCTGCTCTTCGATGGCTTTGTCGGTGACGTGTTTGCCGGTGAGTTCTTCGGCGCGTTCGATGAGCGGGGTGAACAGGTCTGTCTCGAAATTTGTAATCTTGTTTTGCAGCACGGCAGCCACGCGCTCTAGGCCCATGCCGGTGTCGATGGAGGGCTTGGGGAGCGGTGTCAGCTTGTAGCTCGTTGCCTTGGTGGCCGGATTGACGATGGCGGAGCGGTCGAACTGCATGAAAACTAAGTTCCAGATTTCTACGTAGCGGGCTTCGTCTTTGCCGAAGGGGAGATCGACGCCGGGGGTTTCGGCGGCTTCTATACCCATGTCGTAGAAGATTTCGGAACAGGGGCCGCAGGGGCCAGTTTCGCCCATCTGCCAGAAGTTGTCCTTGGCGCCGTATTGGAAGATGCGCTCTTTGGGTACGCCGGTCTCGATCCAGAACTGCTCGGCCTCGTTGTCGCGTGCGACGTCGTCTGTGCCTTCGAAGATGGTTACGTACAACCTGTCCTTGGGGATGCCGAACCACTCGGGGCTGGTGACCAGTTCCCAGGCGAAGGCGATGGCGTCGCGCTTGAAGTAGTCGCCGAAGCTGAAGTTGCCCAGCATCTCGAAGAAGGTGTGGTGGCGGCGGGTGAAGCCGACGTTTTCGAGGTCGTTGTGCTTGCCGCCGGCGCGGACGCATTTCTGACTTGTGGTTGCGCGGGAGTATTGACGCTTTTCGGCTCCCAGGAAAAGGTCCTTGAACTGGTTCATTCCGGCGTTGGTGAAGAGCAGCGTGGGATCGTTGGCAGGCACCAGCGACGAAGAGTGCACCCGGCGGTGGCCCTTGGTCTCAAAGAAGCGCAGAAACAGCTCGCGGATTTCGTTTCCCGTGCGGAATTGCATGACTCTTTCAGTGTAACGGGACGGAGCGGGTGCAAAAATGCGCTCGGTCGCACATGTTGGACAATTAACGCGACTTGTTCAGAAAGTCTGCATCCTAAGCTTCAGCACCTCGGAGGATCATCATGGACAGGTTCGCACTATTGGCACTGCTCAATGCCAAGCCCGGAAAAGAGAAGGAAGTGGAAGAATTTCTGAAGTCGGCACAACCGATGGCAGCGCGGGAGGCTGGAACCAGCACCTGGTATGCCGTAAAGCTGGGGCCGAACAAATTCGGCATCTTTGATACCTTCAAGGACGAAGACGGGAGAGACGCCCATCTGAACGGCGACATCGCCAAGGCCTTGTTCGCAAAGGCCAAGGAGCTTTTCTCTGCCGCTCCGCAGGTAGAAAAGCTGGAGATTCTTGCTTCGAAGACGCCCGAGGCGTAAAGCGCCGTGCGGCCGTCGAGTCCGACGTTCCGTCCAATGAGGCATGGACGCTTACAGGCGATGCCAGATTGTGGGGCGTATTTTGTTGAACGCAAGCCTTGCTGCAGCCCTTCTGCTCCCCGGGCTCGCGGTGGCGCAGCCCGGGCATAACCTCACCATCGTTGCAACGCGTGATTTGGAGATCGGGGGCGGGACGTTGCAGGTGGATTTTGCCGCCGGCGCAATGGACCTTTCGCAGGACGCTGTCTTTGCGCACGTACAGGCTGCGGCGTCCGCAATCACCACGTACTACGGCCGTTTTCCGGTTGCACGGGCGCGGGTGCTGATTGTGCCTGTGCCGGATCGAGGCGGGATCGTGCAGGGGACGACGTGGGGCGACATGGCGGGATGGCCCGGTATGACGCGTTTTCGCATCGGCCAGCATGCGACTCAGGCAGATCTCACTGACGACTGGATGATGACCCATGAGCTCGATCACATGGCGTTTCCTTCCCTGCCCGACGATCAGCACTGGATGGAAGAGGGCCTGGCCACTTACATTGAGCCCATTGCGCGGGTTCAAACCGGCGAGCTGAAGCCTGAGCAGATTTGGCGCGACATGGTGCGCGACATGCACAAGGGCGAGCCGGCCGAGGGCGACCAAGGGCTGGATCACACGCATACATGGGGACGGACCTACTGGGGCGGCGCAATGTTCTGCATGGTTGCGGATGTCGAGATTCGCCGGCAGACGGGCAACCGAAAGGGTCTTCAGGATGTGTTGCGGGCGATCGTGGCGCAGGGCGGGACCATTGATCATGAGTGGCCGCTGGACAAGGCGCTCGCGATCGGCGACAAGGCAACCGGAACGCACGTGCTGACAGAACAGTATGCAAAGTGGAAGGATGCTCCGGTGACTGTCGATCTGAATAAGCTCTGGGCCGAGCTTGGGATTCGGCAGAACGGCGACGAGGTCGAATTTGTCGACGACGCGCCGCTTGCGAAGATTCGCGTGGCGATTGCGCATCGCGCTAGTGAGCAGCGATGAATCACAGGGTGGTTCATCACCGCGCGTGTTCCGGGCCTAAAAGGCCTTTTTTGAGCGATCGTATTCAGGTGCCTGAAGGCCCCTGGCCCCTCCGACTGCAAACGAGTGCTGCGAATATTCGGAATTCAATCGGTGGGCTGGTCTTCTTCGAGATTGTCCAAGGCGGAGAGGGATTCTTCGGGAACGCTCCACTGGCGGAGGATTTTGTAAATCACGCTGGTGGAGAAGCCGGCGGCTACCAGACGGCGCATCACGCGAGCCGTTTCTTTTTCGCTTTCAGGCTTGCGGATACGCTTGCGTTCGAGGTGCTGGCGCGCAAGGGTTTCTTCGTCAATATCTGCGTAGCGGGCTTCAACTGCGTCGGTAACGATCTGCGCGGCAACGCCCTTCTGGCTCAGGGATTGGCGAACCCGCCGCTGGCCGAACTTCTCATTCTGCTGGCGAAGCCGGGCATAAATCTCGGCGTAAGCCACATCGTCGAGGTAGCCGTTTCCTTTGAGGCGAGCAACAATCGCGTCGACGATGGCATTGCCATGTTCGCTGGGCTCGACGCGTAGACGCATCAGTCGGCGCAATTCTGCTTCGGTGCGCATGTGCCGTCCGAGCGCCTGGATGGCGTAGTCATAAAGGCCGGCTTCGTTGAGGTGCGGTTTTGGCTTCACAGATTCTGGATGAGTGTAGTTCTTCCGGATCGGAGAATTCCAACAGACTGCTGGCAGCTTGGAGATGGTTGCCTTCAGCGCGGTTAACGGTTCGGCGTCCAGTAGAAAAATTTTCCCAGAAAGAATTTGACTCCAAACAACAGAAAGCAAGATCGTTATGCGTGCTTTGCTCGCGTTTTGCCTGATGCGAACTTCATCGTCAAAAGAACAGCCGTCGCGTGAGACACACTTCTTTACATCTAAAGAAGTGCGGGCAGGTTCACGGATCTATGATCATGGTGCGCAGAGGGAGGAAAATTACTCGCAATCCGGGCTGGTTCAGGAATGTCCTTTTCAGGGCGAGTCTGCGATGGCGCGAATCCTTTCATGATATTTGAGATAATCGTATGTGCGATCCTTCCCCGATTGCGTATGCCCGTCAATCTTGCGGGCGCTACGCGTCATGGCACGCAAAGTTCTTGGAATTCGAAGTTGAGGTCTGTGGATTGAACGCCCCCGCGAGTGGCCTCGCACAAATCACGCGTATCCCTTGTCGCAAGGAAGCAACTCTGACTGTAACTGTCGTCATTTGCACGAGAAATCGTCCGGGCTATCTGAAGGAATGCCTACTAGGAATTGCCAGGCTGGATCCGAGGCCCGATGATGTGCTGGTGGTTGACAACACCCAAGGCAATAAGGAAACCGAAAACGTAGCCAGGGAATTCGGGGCACGATACATCACCCAGCCGGTTCAGGGATTAAGCCGGTCGCGCAATCGGGGATTGGCCGAGTGTGACACTGACATCGTGGCATTCCTCGATGACGATGCCATTCCCGCATCCGACTGGCTCGGGATCCTCGTGGAACCCTTTGCCAACGATAAGACGGCTGCCTCCACCGGAAGGGTGGTCACCCCGGTCTCGAACTGCGCTAGTGAGTTGGAGAGCCCGCGCATCCTCAGCAAGACGGACCCTCAATGGTTCGAGATTGCTACTTTTGGCGGCATGGGGGTCGGTCTGAACATGGCATTGCGCCGGAGTGCCTGCGCCGACTGGACGGTATTTGATGAGCGCCTCGGCCGAGGCGCGCCATTTCATATCGGCGAAGAGACATACGCCTTTGCCGGACTTCTGCAGCGCGGATATTCGGCCGCCTATGTTCCCTCGGCGGTAGTGTTCCATCCGCCTCACCGGCGTGACCCGATTGAGATTGAAGCTCGTTACTCCTTTGCGTACTGGCTTCTTCTCTTCTCAGCATTTCCAACCGAGCGATTGAGTCTCTTGCGCTTCATCGTGCGGCGACTGCGCAGGAAGCCGCTCGAGTGGCCTCGGGATCCCCAGGAGCCGGGAGAAATTGTAACCAGCGGCTGGCGAGTGCTTTTCAAGGCAGGTTGGGAAGGCCTCTGGCTCTTTCTTCGCACCCCAAAGGGAAAAAATAAATAGGGCACCGGTTCGATCGGCACAGTTGCTGCGAACGAACTTCTTCAGGACGATCCGCGACTTCACCTGAAAAGCTACTCTTGACCGAACAATTCTGCACGCCTTGAGCCGAGAGGCAACTCGCCGAGTAACTGAGAACCCTATTTCCCGGACCCGGTTTCCTTCGTCCATTGGTCAACCCAGTCGTTCACGGTTTTGTACCAGAGTTGGGAGTTTTGGGGCTTCATTACCCAGTGGCCTTCGTCGGGGAAGTAGAGCATCTTGCTGGGGACGTGAAGGAGTTGGAGGGTGTCGAAGAGCTGGTAGCCTTCGCTGACATCAAGTCGATAGTCGAGCTGGCCATGGACGACGAGGGTGGGCGTTTTGAAGTTTTTTGCGTAGAAAGAAGGGGACCATTTGCGGAAGGGATTCTCGTTGTCTGGCTTGCCATAGTAGTCCCACGGCGCACCTTTGAACTCCCAGGTGTTGAACCAGTCTTCTTCCGTGGAGCCGAAGGCGGATTCGGCGTTGAACATGCCGTCGTGGGAGACGATGCACTTGAAGCGATTGGTATGGCCGAGAATCCAGTTGGCCATGTATCCGCCGTAGCTGGCGCCGAGAGCGCACTCGCGATTCTTGTCGATGAAGGGGTAGTGCCGCTCGGCGTAGTCGAGACCGGTCATGAGGTCGGTGAAGGGCTTGCCGCCCCAGTCGCCGTTGACGCGATCGACGAAGGCCTGGCCATACCCCGTGGACCCGCCGGGATTGATCATGACGACGACGTAGCCGTTGGCGGCGAAGAGTTCGGCGTTCCAGCGGTAGGACCAGGAGTCGCCCCATGCGCCTTGCGGACCGCCGTGGATCAGGAATTTGACGGGGTATTTCTTGTTGGCGTCGAAGGCGGGGGGCTTGATGAGGAAGCCCTGGACCTTGGTGCCGTCGGTGGTGGGGAACCAGAAATCCTCCATTTTGGGGAGGTCGAGTTGGGAAAGGAGGGCGTCGTTGAGGCGGGTGAGTTGGATCAGATTCTTCGCAATAGGAACTGCATAAACTGGTGAGTTTGCGGCATCGTTTTTCTTCGACGGAAGAACGTCGATGATCGCTGGGGAATCAGTTGCCTCGAAGACCTCACCGGGCTGGCCGACTGTCATTCGAGTCGCCACCAGTGAACGGCCTAATGCTAGTGGATGGAGATCACTGAATTCCCCATGTCCCTGTTGGATTGTCGTCCAAGTTGCGGCGCGTTCGTTTTCGAGTTCAAGCTCGTAGATGGGAGCAGCTCCGGAAGTCCCCGAAACAAAATAGATCACCTTGGAATCCGGACTCCACGCAAACTCATCCACCCAGTTTTCAAACTTTGGCAGCAGATACTTGATCGCCTTTGCAGAACGGTCATACAGGGCCAGCCGGAACCGATCGCTCTCGTATCCACCGCGGGCTTGGCTGCGCCATGCGAGGTACTTGCCGTCGGGCGAGTAGGCGGGGCTCATGTCGCCGCCGGGACTGGTGCTCACCTTCACCGGCTTCGCGTTGGGGTTGGTCAGGTCGAGGGTGAAGATGTCGGAGTTGGTGCTGACGGCTTCATCGGGGACGTCCTTCCAGGTGATCGCCAGTTCCTTTGAGTCGGGCGAGAAGGCGCAGCCGCAGCCCAGCGGATCCGTCGGGTAGTCGGTGGGGACGTCGTGCGGATTGTTGGGCACGAGATCGCGCATTCTGCCGGTGGCCACGTCGAGCAGGAACAGGTGGGTGCGCTTCTCTCCGGTAAAGCGGTTCCAGTGGCGGTACATCAGGTGAGTGAAGATCTGCGCTTTCACTTTACTGGAGGCCAGCGCCGCGTCGCGTTCAGCGTTGCATTGATCGCCCGTCTTCCCGTCTGCAGCGGTGATGGCGGGGCAGTCAGGATAGACGGCGGAGGTGAAGACGATTGAATTGCCGTCGGGCGACCACTTGGCGTTGTCGGCTTCGGTGGCGATGGTCGTCAGTTTTTTGGGATTGGTGGTCGCGCCGGTGGCGGCGTCGAAGTCAGCGAGCCAGATTTGCTGGCCTTGTTCCCGGCTGCTGGTGAAGAGGATGCGTTTGTTGTCGGGGGCGAACTGGAGGCCATCGTCGTTGGGCTGCGCTACGGATAACTTGATGGGGTCTCCGCCTTCGATCTTCTGCAGCCACAGCTCTGGTGTTTTGGTGTTCTGGGCCAGATCGACCGACGTAACGCTGTAGCCCAGCCATTTGCCGTCGGGCGAAACAGCAGTCGAGCCGAGACGCTTCATGTGCATCATGTCTTCGAAGGTCATCGGGCGCTTTGTTGTCTGGGCGGAGGCGAGGGTGGCGGCGAGGAGGAGGGCGGTGAAGATGGAACGGCGCATGAGTTTTCCCGATGGCGGAGGTTCGTGCTTTCCCAGGTCTCAGAAGCGAGACCTGGGGCACCCAACATTAGTCGGCGCGAAGGAGAAGTGTACAACTGCGAGGTGGCTGTTAGCAGTTAGCCATGACTTCATAGTGGCGGGATCGGTGACGTGCTCTCCCACCCTTGCATCGCAAGGATGGGGCACCCACATCATGCGGGTACATGCAAAAAGCAACCGCAGATCCCTCGGCTGCGCCTGACATTCTCGATTCAGACGACGGTTTCGATCCAAAGTTGGAGTTACGCGGCCTGCAGTTCGAGGAGGATACCCGCACCGCGGGGTTCGAAGTTCATGGCGGAGGCTTTTCCGTTGTTTTCGCGAATGATGCTGGCGCACATACTGAGGCCGAGGCTGGTGGAATCATCGCCGGTGGGTTCGGGGATGAAGGGATCAAAAGCGCGGGCTGGCACCGGAAACTTTGAACCGGAGTGGGCGACAAGGATCTGCACCTGGTTGTTTTCGGCAATGGCTTCGAGGCGAACGGTCTTTTCATTCGTGGTGCCGAGTCTTTCGACGGCATCCATGGCGAACTGGAGGCAGTAAAGCACAGCCTGTCTGACCTGCTGGGCGTTGCCAACGACCCGGGGCAAGGCAGGAGCGATGTGGACGCGGAAGTCGATCGAGCGCTGGACGAACTCTGAACGGTGGAGCTGTTCGAGGTCGTTGAGGAGCTCGGTGACAGAGATGGCGGCAATCGGGTCGCCCTGCGGTCTTGACATGCGCGCGAGGCTTTCGAGGGTGAGGCGCATATGACGCGCTTCGTTCAGGATGGCTTCGATGGCCTTGTGGGCCTGTGGATTGAGGTCCTCGGTTTCATCGAGCAACGACGCGTAGCCAAGGATAACGGTGAGGGGGTTGTTGAGTTGGCGAGTGACGTTGCCGGCGAGTTGGCCGAGACCGACAAACTTCTCCGCTTCGACGAGTTTCTCGAGCATCATGGTCTGGCCGCGGACCGATTGCAGTCGCGAGGCCAGAACCTCGAGCGGGAGCAGATCGACCGCGCTGACCGGGTCGGCAGGATTCTCGACGCCAGTGAGAAAGATTGCTCCCTCGGTGGACGCGCGGCCGCGCAGGGGGATGGCCTGCACCGTAGTGAGTTTGAGACGGGTGAGGTCGTCGCCAGGAACGAGGAATGGGCTGAGGTCGAGGCTGAAGGCCAGGCTGTGCTCGACGGCAGAGGGACTGGAGCCGGGATCAAGAAAGCCTGGTACAGGGATGCGGGTAACGAGCGCTTCCAGGGCATTGGCCGTGGCATCGTCGAAACCGGCGGCACCGGACAAGTGGTAGTGGCCGGAGCCTTGCAGCAGGATGAGGGCGGCCTGCTTGAAACGGCTATTGGAGACGATGGATTGGCAGACGACAGATGACTGGCGATCGAAGTCATCCACGCGGCGGCGGGCCAGATCGAGCCGGGCGTAGGCTTCCATTTCCTCGCGGGCGTGGCGTTCGCGGATCTGGCCGGTCTGGTTAGCGGCAAGCTGGTCTTCAAGCGTGAGAAGAATCATACCGATGGCAGCGACGATCTTGGCCATGGCAATGACCCGAATAGCCCAGAGGTTTGGCTCGCCATAATGGAAGAATGGAAGAGTCTGGCCAACATTTAGTGACCAGGCCAGGAAACCAAGGCTGGCCAGAACGGTTCCGGCGGAGATGCGGCGAAAGACATAGAAGATGAGGAGAGCGGTAACGCTATGGATCGCGCACTCGACGAAAATGAGGGGCCAGACGCCTCCGACGCGAACACAAATCCAGAGACCAGCGGCGCCAAGCGTGATGCAGAGGATGAGCGAGACGGCCCGAGGAACGCCGCGCTGAGAGAAAGCCCACGCGCATCCGGCAAAGAGAGAGAGTCCGAAAAGAGCAGGGAAGATCAGGAGCGGAAATCCGGCAGGAGTCTTGCCGCCGTACACGCCGTAGATGAGGAACGCGTAAATAACGAGCGGAATGGTGAATGGAACGGCATAAAGGATACGGAGCCGGCCGATACGAAAGCCGAGGGGAGAAAGCGACGCGAGGAAGAGGCCAGAGCTGATGAGAATGGACGCTTGGCCAACGGAGGCGATCCAGGGATGAGCGACAGTGTCGGTGTAGTTCCACCAGCCAAGGTCGTAGAACTGAAGCATGCGGATGGCTGAGAAGAAAAAGCCGAGGAACCAGAGAAGGGTGCGAGTGTCGCGGAAGCGCAGATATAGCTGGAAAAATGCCGGCAGCAGGAGCACGGTGAGAATGAGCGCGGGAAAATGATAGCTGTCGGGCATGGGAAAGCGAGAGTCTCCAAGACGACCGCGTTGCAAAAGAGGTGTGACCCAAAGGACGGGCGCCAGATTCAAACGTTCCCGGGGCAGGTCCTGATCGTTAATCAGTGAGCTTAAACCATTGATGCCGCGAGGTAAATGGTGAGTTGAGGTGGGGGACCTTCAAGCACCCTCGCCAAGAATCCGTCGGGGTTTCGCCGGTCGCCAAAAAGCGACAGCTTCACCAAGGGACGATTTTGCAGCCACCCGGGCTGGTTGTATATACGTCTAATGTGGTAACTGGAAGAGTACGGTCAGTTTGGGCCAGGAACAAGAGCGGGCCCGAGGATTGCGGACGAGTGCACAGGAGACAGACGACGTGAGAAACCGATGGTGGTTGGCGCTGGCGGCGGCAACGTTGCTGGGGCTCTCGGCAGGCGCGCAGGAACAGGACACCTTTACGCCGATGGCGCTCGATGCGGGATTCGGGAAGCTGGATATTTCGGAACCCACGACTCCGGCCGATGAGATTATCAAGAAATTTGCGGCTAAGGAAAGCGAGTTTCAGGAAGCGCTGAATCACTATACCTACCGCCGGATGGCGAGGGTACAGACTGTCGACGACGACACTCACAAGGTGGACGGCGAATGGTACCAGGTAGACGATGTGACGTTTGACCCAACAGGACGACGCATGGAGAAGACGGTGTTTGCGCCGGAGAGCTCGCTGCAGCGTGTGATGATGTCGCCGTCGGACCTGCAGGACATTCAAAAGGGCTATCCGTTCGTCCTGACGACGGAGGAGATTGCGCAGTACAACGTGAAGTATGTAGGCCGGCAGAAGGTTGACGAGGTGGATTGCTATGTCTTCGACGTGGAGCCGAAGCTGATCCAGAAGAACAAGCGGTATTTCCTGGGGCGCATCTGGGTGGACGCTACCGACCTGCAAATCGTGGTGACGAACGGGCGGATGGTCCCCGACGACACGAGAAAGGGGAAAGAGGACTTGCATCCGCCTTTCATGACGTGGCGGCAGCAGGTCGATGGGCACTACTGGTTCCCCGTATATACCAAGGGAGAGGGCGTACTCCACTTTTCCGGCGGGAACGGGTACATGAGCCAGGACGTCCATATTCGCGACACGATCAAGTACACCGACTACAAACGATTCGGCTCAACGATCAAGATCATCTACGACGGGCAGGATATAACGAAGACCGGGCAGCAGCAGGGCCAGCCCGCTACGCCGGCGCAGACCAAACAACAGCAGAAGCCCCAGCAGTAGTTGTGAATTTTGAGAACGCAGTGCTTAGTTTTGAGTTGGCGCTTTAGAAGCGCAAGGAGAGGCAACTCAGGCCGCCGTCCATTTTTTGAAACTCGGACATTCTGAGGACGAGGGGACCGAACCCGCGCGTAATCAATTCTTCTTGGAGATGCGGAAAACCCTCTGCTACAAGGACGCGGTCGTTCACCCGCACACAGTTGGCGGCGTAGCTCTCGGCGAGAGAGACTCTGATCCGGTTGAAGCGCTCAAACTGTGGATTCGCGACCATCTCGTCCATCACGACGAGGGTGTTGTCGCCGACGTAGCTGATACCGCTCTTGAGGTGAAGGATTGTGGTCATGGAACGGATATCGATTGTGGAGGCGGTGTAGCCCTGCACGCCGAGGTGTGAAGCGAGTTGTCGGGCGCCTTCCTCGTTGGTGCGCAATGAAATACCGATGAAGAAGTGGTCTTCGGCTTCGCAGATATCGCCGCCGTCTACGGTGCCAGGCGCTTCTATGGTCAGGATGCGGGAGTAAAAACGCTGGAGGATGGGGCAGATCGCTTCGACTTCTGCTTCGCGGGTCGATGCACCGGGGCGGGTGAGGATGGCGGCATGGGCCGTGAGAACGGCGGCGTCTTCGACGAAAGTGGAGTCGGGATGACAGAGATCGGGCTCGAGGACAGTGAGCGAGAGGCCGCATTCGCGCAAGGCATCGCAATAGCGCGCGTGCTGTTGAAGGACCTCATCGAAGTGGGGGACGCCGAGGTCGACGGTGGTGAGGCCGTCAGCAAAATTGCTGCCTGGTATGCGTACGATGGCGCGGGTGAACAAGCGCAAGGCTCCGGTGAGTTGAATGGGTGGGACGGCGCTTCAGTATAGGTTGCGCGCAGCCATGCGCATTCCGATTTAACAGGAAAAGACAGCTCAATAAAACAAGTATTTACGCCAGCGATCATCGCCGCGGCCTAACATGCGCATGATCTGGCGGCTGGTGTGGAGCGAGAACGGCCGCGGCTCGCGCAGCAGAATCATGTCATCGATCTCTAACAGCATGCGGTTGCCCTTGCGGCGATTGCAGGCGTGGCAGCAGGCAACGAGGTTTTCCCATGTGGAGTTGCCGCCTCGCGAACGCGGCACGACGTGATCGAGGGTGAGTTCGCCCGAGGGCAGAACCACTCCGCAGTACTGGCACTGGTTGCGATCGCGCAGTAGGATGTTTTTGCGCGAGAGGGCGCGTGTCTGGTGAGGGATGCGCCGATATTCAAGCAGGCGGATGACAGACGGCATGGCAATGAAACTCCGTTGCGCGTGCAGAGTCAAGCCGTGCTCTTCTTCCGTGCGCGCGATGCCTTTCAGTACGAGCACGAGAGCTCGACGCGCGCCGCAGATGTTGATGGGCTCGTAGGACGCGTTGAGCACCAGCACCGGCATCTGCAGAATGTGATTAGCGTGGGCTGCCGCGTGAGTGCCTGACTCAGCAGCGTAAGCGGCGGCGCGAGCGGCGGATTTTTGCTTGCGTGCATGAATCATGGCTTTTCCCAGCGACATCTGTTCCCCTCTTTATCAGAGTTGGTGAGTGGATGATGACGATTGCATGCTTGCGAACTGTTTGGCCGGCTCAATACCGGGTTGTATGTGGCTCGTTTCGAATGAACGGATCTGCGCGCTATTGTCGAAGCGGCGTGCACGGGCGAGCGTCGCGACATAGACGGAAGCCGCTCCAGCTTTCAAGAGAGACTGCGACGCGGCGCGAGCGGTAGCACCCGTCGTGAGAATGTCGTCGATGAGCAGGATGTGCCTACCCTTGACCGCAGTTGGATCTGAAACCTTGAATGCACCGCGAACGTTGTGTCGACGCTGACGGGGAGTCAGTCCCGCCTGGCTTTCGGTAGAGCGCAGGCGCATGAGCGTGGTGGGCGCGAGTATTAGTCGCCAGGCAGGATGCGATTTGCGCAGGGCGTCGATGGCGTACTTTGCGAGGACTCGAGCTTGGTTGAAGCCGCGTTGCCTCTGCTTGGTGCGGTGCAAGGGCACGGGAATTACGAGCATTTCAGCGGGCGCCTCGAGCACAAGCTGCGCGATCGCGGCAGCGAGGATGGCGCCAAGGCGGCGGCCAGCGGGATGAATACGGTCATATTTCAGTGCGTGAATGGCGGCGCGAATACGGCCGTCATAGGTTCCGAACGAAACAGCTCGCGCGTAGGAGGGGGGAGCGATTCGGCAGGAGCGGCAAAGATGCGAACTGGACAACCCTTCGGCCGCGGCCTGGTCGACGGAGTCTCCACAGCGTTGGCAAATGGGGCCGTGATGGTCGGAGATTTCAGCCCAGCAGGCATTACAAATTGGCGTGGAAGAGAAATGCGGCAGCGGGGAGCTGCAGAGAGTGCAAGAGGCAGGAAGGACGGTGGAACCGATTGCGTCCAGAGGACTTCGGAGTACCTGCGCTATAGCGCGCCAACGGGATATCTCCGATAGTGAACCGTCGATCGTCAGTGAACCGTAGTTCCTGCGGAAGACGCACCTCACTTTTGCCTGGGCGGCAATTCGGGGAGAAGCGCCGCTGCAGCGTCACTTATATCTATAGCGATTATGGGGAGGTTTAGCAAGCGAGGTGCCAGATTCGACACCATCCCGCTGAAAATTTCGAACCGCATTATTGTTCTGGAGCAGACCGAAGATCAACTTGCAGAAAGAGATGATGAGGACCCGCGGTTTGAGGCGGCGCGCCCCTCGACTCGCCGCCTGCGGTTTACCGACCCGTGGAATGGGACAGGCGCTTCGGACCTACTTGCGTTCGCGAACATTCTCGCGGTTGAGGTCGTTGTCTATGTCACGATCCTGTTCTGCGGAGCGGTCGGTGGCGTTCTTAATTGCATCGCGAACATTGCCGACAGCCTTTTCCGCCTTCCCCTTCACCTGTTGGGCAGCACCTTCGGCTTGAGTCTGGGTATCTCCAGTCCATTCTCCGACCTGACGCTTGGCGCGGCCGGCTGCGTCATCAAGGGTGCCTTTGATTTTGTCGTCATTCATATATTCACCTCCATGGGTATTTAAAGCGTGTAATTGCAAGGAACGCGCACAGGGGGTGCGCGTTCTGGATGTTCTGAAACTTGTCAGGGCCGCGAGAACCGCTAGAGTGCCGCTCGGCGTCCAGATACCAACTGGATGACGAGGACGATCAGAGCAAGCACCAGCAGAATGTGGATGAAGCCGCCCAAAGTGTAGCTGCTGACGAGACCGAGCAGCCACAGGACGAGGAGGACCACAAAGATTGTCCAGAGCATTTTCTTACCCTCCCGAAACTTTACATCTCTTTACAACACAGAGTTGGACGTTGTGCAGAATGCTCCAGGTTGTTCGCGAGGCCAAGAATAAGGATTTAAAAACGGAGCAACTACGGCCGCAGGTTGGGCATCTCCGCGCGGTGCGCACCCCCTTCGCAACGCTAAGTCAATGGCAATACAGCGCGCAACGGAACAGACGCATCAGACTTGCAGGGTGCAAAGAACGTCCTGCATCTTTTCCCGTTGCGAACCGGATTGTTTTAGAACGTGCGGACAAGCATTTTGCCGCATAGATTATGCGAAAGAAGGAGAAACGATGCTGCTGATTATTCTGTTGATCGTTCTGATTTTTGGTTTTGGCTATGGCGGTTATCGAGTTGGCCCCGGTTGGGGCTATTACGGTGGAGGCGGACTCAGCCTGATATTAACGATCGTATTGATTCTGCTGCTGCTGCGCGTAATCTGACTGCAGCCGCTGGAAAAGCACCGACTTGCCGTTCCTGGCCTGAGCCGGTTCTACTTACATTCGATTGGCACGGCCTCAATGCGGTACACTTCAACCGTCAAGGGGGTCGTGTCGATTGTGCTTTCGCGGTCTGGTTTGCTGTGTATTTGTTGCATTGATTGCGAGCGGCAACACGAGTTCCCAGGAACCCTCAAGCCCTTCGCAGGCTACCCAACAGCAAAAGCCGGGGATGAGCAGCGGCATCGCATCGGGTTTGCAGTCTGCCCCACAGTATGACGCGCAAAAGCGGCCGATCACGGCAGGTGGATTTGTCGACCACGGGACGATCGTCTTCCAGGATGTCACCAAGACAGCGGGTTTGTCGGGCTGGACCCATAAGATGGGCGTGCCCCAGAAGCAGTTCATCGTGGAGACAAATGGCTCGGGCGTTTGCCTGATCGACTACAACAACGATGGATGGCTCGACATCTACCTCGTGAACGGCTCCACATTTGATGCTTTAGACGGAAAAGAAGCGACGCCACACGCTGCCTTATTCCGCAACAATCGCGACGGCACTTTTACCGACGTTTCGAAGGAAGCCGGGGTCCAGAATGACCGGTGGGGATACGGCTGCTCCGTTGCTGATTACGACAATGATGGCTGGCCCGATCTCTACGTCGGCAATTACGGTAAGAATCGGCTTTACCACAACAACCATGACGGCACGTTTACCGATGAGGCAGAAAAGGCGGGCGTGACGGCAGGCGGCAATTGGTCTCCGGGTTCGACGTGGGGAGATTACGATGGCGATGGGAAACTGGACCTCTACGTCACCGGGTACGTGCACTTCGATCGCAACAATCTGCCGATTGCCGGCACCAAGGCGGTTAATTTTGCGTCGTGCCTGTACCGCGGAGTGAGTGTGAATTGCGGGCCGCGCGGACTCCCCGGCGAGCCCGATCATCTGTTTCACAATGATGGGAATGGGAAGTTCACAGACGTGACGGTGAAGGCGGGTGTTGAGGATAAGGACAAATACTTCGGCTTCAGCACCATCTTTATAGATATCAATAACGACGGCAAGCCGGACCTTGTAGTGGGGAACGACTCAGAGCCGAACTTTCTCTACATCAACAAAGGCGACGGAACTTTCGACGATCAAAGTTATGTTTCAGGGTTTGCGCTGAACAAGGACGGACGCGAGATCGCGTCAATGGGGATTGCCGCCGGCGACTACGAGAACAACGGGCTGATCGACTTCTTCGTGACGGATTTCGGCGACGATTACAAGGTGCTGTACCACAACGACGGTGATGCGAGTTTTACCGATGTGAGTTACAAAGCGGGCGTTGCGCAGCCGACGATTCCGTTTGTCGGCTGGGGCGACGGGTTTCTTGATTTTGACAACGATGGGTGGCTCGATCTGTTCGAAACCAACGGTCATGTGTACCCAGAAGTCGACCAGCACGACTGGGGCACGACGTTCGCGGAGCGGCCGCTACTGTTCCACAACGTTCCGGATGGATCGGGCAAGGGGCGGAAGTTCGAGACCGTTCCACCTGTCAAAGGATCAGGGCTGGCGGTGGTGGTTCCGGGACGCGGCGCCGCGTTTGGCGATCTATTCAACGATGGAAAGATCGATGTGGTGATCAACCCGATCGACGGGCCACCGGTGCTGCTGAAGAATGTGAATCCGGATCACCATCACTGGGTAGAGATGGGGCTGGTGGGCGGAACAAATCCGGCAAACGGCAAGTCGAGCCCGCGCGACGCCACCTGTGCGACTGTTTACCTGCAGGCGAACGGAATGCGGCAGCGACAGGATGTGCTTTCGAGTGGAAGCTATATTTCTGCGAATGATCGACGACTGCACTTCGGACTGGGCGATGCGACGGATGGGGGAACGGCCGAAATTCATTGGCCTTCGGGCGCGAAGGAGACGGTGAAGATTCCGGCGGTGGATCGCATCTACACGATCGAAGAGGGCAAGGGGATCACAGGCGCACTATGCGGCGGAAAGCCTTGCGCCGATCCGAAGGCGCCCGATGCGAAAAAGTAAGACCATGCGAATCGCGCGGAGTGTTGTCGCACTGATTGCGCTCATTGTCCCTTCTCTCCCACCAGTGGGCATGGCGCAGCAGGATGCGACGAAGCAGGATCAGAAATCAAAGCCAGATCAGTCTGGACAGCAGAGTGGGATGGGGGGGATCTCCTCGGCGGGGTCGTTTGCGCCGGTGTATGACGCGGAGAAGCGGCCGATCACGGCCGGAGGGTTTGTTGCGAGCGGGACGGTGGTGTTTGAAGACGCCACTAAGGCCGCAGGATTGAGCGGCTGGCAACACGTCATGGGCACGAAGACGAAGAAGTACATCCTAGAGACGGATGGATCGGGCGTGGGGCTGATCGACTACGACAACGACGGCTGGCTCGATATCTACATGGTGAATGGATCTACGTACGACGCGCTGACGGGCAAGAAGACTCCGCCGCACGCGGCGCTGTTTCACAACAATCACGACGGAACGTTTACCGATGTGGCAGCGAAGGCGGGCGTGACGAACGATCGCTGGGGATTCGGCGTCGCCATCGGGGACTTCGATAACGATGGCTGGCCCGATATTTTTGTCTGCAACTTCGGAAAGAACCGGCTCTACCGCAACAATCACGATGGCACCTTTACCGATGTTGCAGAGAAGGCCGGGGTGACCCTGGGAAACTGGTCAGACGGCGCGACCTGGGGTGACTATGACCGCGATGGGCGGCTGGATTTATTCGTGTCGGGCTACGTGCATTACGACTTGAATCATCAACCTGATCCAGCCAATGGGAACATCCCATTTGGGGATTGCCAGCTGCATGGCTTCCCGGTCATGTGCGGACCGCGTGGACTGCCGGGCGAACCAGATCACCTGTTTCACAACAATGGCGATGGAACGTTTACGGACGTGAGCGTAAAGGCGGGCGTTGCGGACACAGGACACTATTACGGATTCACTTCGATCTTTGTCGACGTGAACAACGACGGGAAGCCGGATTTGCTGGTCGCAAACGATTCGAATCCAAACTATCTCTACATCAATAAGGGTGATGGAACGTTCGAGGATCGCAGCTACGTATCGGGGTTCGCTCTGAACAATGATGGGCGCGAGATTGCGTCGATGGGGCTGGCGGTAGGCGACTACATGAACAATGGCCTCTTGGATTTATTGGTCACGGATTTTTCAGACGATTACAAAACGCTCTACCACAACGATGGCGATGCGAGCTTTACCGAGGTAGGCAGCGAGGCCGGGATTGCGCAGATACCAGTACCGTTTGTGGGGTGGGGTGACGGGTTTATCGATTTCGATAATGACGGCTGGAAAGACATCATGATGATCAATGGGCACGTGTACCCCCAGGTGGACGAGCACGACTGGGGAACGACGTTTGCGGAACGAGCGTTGCTGTTCAGGAATCTGCACAACGGAAAATTTGAATATGTTCCGGCGGTGAAAGGCTCTGGGTTGGCAACGCTGACTTCAGGACGCGGCGCGGCGTTTGGTGATCTCTTTAACAACGGGAAGATCGACGTGGTGATCAGCGCGATCGATGGGCCGCCGGTGCTACTGAAGAACGTGAATCCGGATCATCACCACTGGGTGGAACTAAGGCTGGTGGGCGGAGACAAGAGTCCGCGGGATGCGATTGGTGCGACAGTGTATCTGACCGCAAATGGGATACGGCAACGCGAGGACGTGATGAGCGGCGGTAGCTACATTTCTTCGAATGATCAGCGGCCGCATTTTGGTCTGGGTGATGCTACGGATGCGGGGACTGCGGAAATTCACTGGCCTTCAGGCGCGAAGGAAACAGTGAAGCTACCGGGGGTGGATCGAATTTTCACGATTACCGAGGGAATGGGAATTACGGGCGTGCTGTGCGCCAAGCAGCCATGCTTGACGAACGCGCACGTAACACGAGCTCGCAAACGGTAAGTTGGATTCTCGGATGAACTGATGAGGTTCGAGGTTTCCCACCATGCCCCGATCAGACTGTGTCAGGGGCGGGGCATCCAATTTCGTGCGGATCGATGCGCGTTTGGAGGCTGAGCCGAGAGACGGCTTCGCCGGGTGGACTCCGCTGCTTGCCTGATTGAATCCACCCGGCGCGCGCCCGGTTGGTGTGCCGGATATCTTGCGGATTGATCCCCTGCTAAAAGACTCCTGCCAGAAAGCTCTCAGTCTGATGTTCTTTAACAAATTTGATACCACTCTCGGCGAAAACGGCCGGAGACAACGTGATGACCGGGCAGTGTGAGTGGGCGAGTACCTTATAGACCACCCCATGACGGGCGATTGCGGCGAAAGCAGATGCGCCATGCGCGCCTAGGACGATGAGGTCGGCCTGCTGTGCCCGGCTCTGATAGAGCAACTCTTCAGTCGGGTCGCCGGGAACGACGATGGTCTGGATGGATATGCGCTCGCGCAACTCGGTGGGCACGAGGCAGAGCAGATCGGACTCGATCTCTTCGATGGTGTGGCCCGCCAGGACCTCAAGACGATCCTGGGGCCGAATCACGTGCTGGAGCACCAGGCGAGCATTGTGCTCCGCGGCCAGTTCGGCGGCAAAGGTTGCAACCACGACGCTGCTCTCGATCAGGCTGACGGCGGAGAGAATAGTGCGTGTGGCGAAGTTGCGATAGGCGCCGTCCACAACCTGGGGCCCAATGATAAAGACCGGGACGTTAGCGGTGCGGAGGACGGCCTCGGCAACGGAACCGACGAGAATTTTGCCGATAGGACCAGGCGAATGAGTACCCATTACGATGCGGTCGATGGGACGCTCCCGAAGATAGCCAAGGATCTGGTCGGCGGCAAGGCCGGGGCGCACCACCACCTCGCAGTTGATCCCGGACTGGCGAGCAACCTGAGCCAGAGGCTCCAGATGTTTGATTTCAGCACGGGTAGCGGCAGCGTAGTCGTAATAGCGAACGCCCGAGGTTTCGGACGCGGCGACGACCAGCGTGTCATACACGTGGAACAAAACGAGATCGGCAGCGAATTCGCGGGCTTGCGCGAGTGCGAAACTGAAGGCGCGTTCGTTCGAGGGGGTCTCGGATGCGAAGAGGATGGTGGAGGGCTTGCTCCAACCCGGCTTGATGGCCATGGGAACCTCCTTCAAGTGCCTAAAGATATTAGGCCGCTTTCAATGCTTACTCGGTGTCGCAGGCCACACGAAAAGGTGAGTTAAATCACAGCCAAGGATTTACCGCCAAGAACGCCAGATCCTCAACCCAGCGGGGCGAGCGAAAAACACGGGAGGATCACCTTCTTGAATCGATTCTGGACCCAGGACAAGAAGTTGTCCAGCCGGGAAAGCGCTTTCCGAGTGAAATTTGGAATCATTTAGTGATCTGAATCACTGATTGACTTGTGCCCGCAGTGCTCTTCTGTATGCGAAGCAAGGCGTTCTCCGCGCCGAGGAGGTTGGAAGTCGTATGCAACAGCAACCAATGCATCACATACCTGCACGTGGCGGGTTGAACTACGACGAAGCGCCGTTCCTGGCGATCTGGGAAGTCACACAGTCCTGTGACTTGGCATGCAAGCATTGCCGTGCAGCAGCGCAACCGATTGCGCATCCTGACCAGCTGACGACGGCAGAGGGCAAGGCGTTGATCGATCAGATTGCGGACATGCACATACCGATTTTTGTGTTTACTGGCGGCGATCCGCTGAAGCGGCAGGATCTGTATGAGCTGATCCGGTATTCGGCAGAAAGGGGTGTAAAGGTAGCAGTAACGCCGAGCGCGACTCCCCTGCTAACCCGCGAGGCGATTTTCAAGATGAAAGAAGCCGGCGTTGTGCGGCTGGGAATCTCGCTAGACGGGTCGTCGCCGGAGATTCACGATACATTTCGGGGACTTCCGGGAGCGTGGGCACGGACGATTCAGGCGGTGGAGTGGGCCGGTGAGGCGGGACTGCCGATCCAGGTGCACACAACGATCAGCAGGCATAACGCGCAGGACCTCGACAATTTGTGCGCGCTATTTGAGAAGCTCAACATCGTAATGTGGAATGTGTTTTTCCTGGTTCCGGTGGGACGCGGGCAGCTCGGAGACTTACTGAGCGGAGAAGAGTTCGAAGACGTGTTCGGGAAGATTTATGAGCTGTCAAACCGAGTGAGCTTCCAGATCAAGACGACTGAGGCGATGCACTACCGGCGCTACCTGCTGCAGCACAACCTGCAGGAGCGGAAGATGGGACATGGATCGGGGCATCCACATGGCGGGGCTCAGGAATACGAACCGGGCGCGCCGGAATCTGACGCGAAGACACGAACTTCAAACTGGATGACACGACGCGTGAACGACGGCAAGGGATTTCTATTTGTTTCACACATGGGGAATGTGTATCCGAGCGGCTTTTTGCCGATTCATGCGGGCAATATCCGCGAGAAATCGCTGGCCGATATCTACCAGAATGCGCCAATCTTCAAGGCGCTGCGCGATACGAAACAGCTTGAAGGTAAATGTGGGGCTTGCGAGTACAAGGAAATCTGCGGAGGATCAAGGGCAAGGGCTTACGCGGTGACCGGTGATCCACTGGCGCCGGAACCATGCTGCATTTATCAACCGAAGAATTGGGTACCTACGGATACGCCGGCGAAATGCCAACCGGAGTTCGCGGGACCTCTCGTGTCGTTATAAATATTCAAAAATAGATATTTAGGGTTGGGTGATGATCGGGCCGGGACCTCAAATCCCGCCCGATTTTGCTTGGAATATAACTGCATACATTGAGCAGGCCTCTGCCTTCGAGCGCCAAATTTCGCCCATCCTGCGCAGTTCAGTTCGCGAGATCGGGCGCAGAGGTGATTTAAATCACTTGCCAGACGCGTTCTCAGATAGATGCTTGAAGTGAGGTCACGGAGAAGTGCACGCTCCTGCTTCCGTGGCCCGGTGTGGTAAGAAGGGATTGAGGTCACGGATGCGGATAGCGGTCATTGGAGGCGGAATCGCGGGGCTTGCAGCCGCTTTTGAGCTGGAAAAGGCGCGCGGAGCAGGTGCCGATGTGAAGTACACGCTATTTGAATCGCAAGATCGGCTGGGAGGATCGCTCGCATCAGAGAAGGTGAATGGGATTGTGCTGGAGCGAGGGCCGGACTCGTTTTTGAGCGAGAAGCCCGCCGGCGCCGAGCTTTGCCGCGAACTGGGTCTAGCCGATCAAATGACGCCGTCAAATGACGCAAACCGCAAGACATACATCGTGGTAAAGAACCGGCTGGTTCCGTTGCCCGACGGGCTCATGTTCCTGATTCCGACAAAGCTGGTGCCAACAGCGCTATCTGGACTGTTCAGCCCGGCAACGAAGATCCGGATGGCCCTTGAGCTACTGCATCCTCCGCGGCGGCCAAGCGACCAGGATGAGTCAGTGGCGGCTCTGGTAAAGAGACACTTCGGCAAAGAAGCCGTAGACCGGCTTGCGGATCCGCTGCTGTCGGGAATTTATGGCGGCGACTCGACTCAGCTTAGCGCGCGGACGGTACTGCCGAAGCTGGTGGAGATGGAGAGCCAGCATGGTTCGCTGACGCGCGGAATGCTGGCGGCACACCGTCAGATGCGGGCCATGATGGCGGCGCGGAATGCTAATGCAAATGGCGCCGGCGGTCAGGGTGCGCAACGTCAAGCCGCTGGGCCGAGGTCGATTTTTACTACTCTGAAGGGCGGCCTTCAACAACTAGTGGATGCGCTTGAGGCGCGGCTGAATCCGAAGTGGGTGCGAAAGTCGACACCCGTGAAATTTGTGGAGCGGGTTGGGGATGGTTGGCGGATTCAATGCGCCGACTCGGATGAGAATTTTGATGCGGTGATTATTGCTTCGCCGGCGTGGGCTGCAGGCGGGTTGCTGGCGGCAACGGATGCGGGCCTGGGCGACGAACTGAGCGCAATTCCCTATTCTTCTTCAATAACAGTGAACCTGGTCTTTGACGAGGCGCAGCTGGGGCGGCTGCCAGATGGATTCGGGTTTCTGGTGCCAGCCGTGGAAGGGCGCGCGATGCTGGCTTGCACATTCGTACATCGAAAATTTGTGGGACGCACGCCGACGGGCAAAGCGGTATTGCGGGCCTTTCTCGGCGGTGCGAAGAACGAGGCACTGCTTGACCAGAGCGACGAGGTACTGGTGGCAACGGTACGGCGGGAGCTAAGCGAGATTCTCGGGGCACGCGTGATGGGACCGCAGATTCAAGCCGAGGCTACGCAGGTTTCTCGATGGCGGCGGGCAATGGCACAGTATGCGGTGGGTCACCATGACCGGATGAAGAGGGTGAAGGAACGCGTTGCGACGTTGCCGGGGCTTCGACTGGCCGGAAATGCGTATGACGGGATCGGAATTCCAGACTGCATTCGCACGGGCCGGAATGCGGCGAAAGAATTGATGGCTGAGGCCCACGTCGAATCTGCGAGCCACTAACGTCAACTTGCTAATTCAGGAAAATGCTTACCATCCACCGAGCATTTTACCTTTTAGCAGAAAACTGCAGGCGGACAGCTTTTGCAAAGCGCAACTTTTAGGTTGCGCATCAGAAAAAAACAACTCCAGATTCTTCGAATTCACTCAGGATGGCGTTGCGATTGGAGGGGATTGCTTTCCCACGCATGCGAAGAGGCTTCGCATGGACGGGGCACCCATTTCGTTGCCACTTGATGCACTGAAAGAAGAAATCCCGACTGCACATTTGGTGCGAATCACCTTGGAACGATGGGGAGAATCAGGGCGCTGGGATGGTCGAGGTCGTGGTAGATGGTGTTGGTGGCTTTGACGAAGGTTGAGTCCGTTGAAGCTGGTTTGCCGGTGTTGAGGTTGCGATCGAATCGCGGGAAGTTGCTCGAGGAAACTTCGAGTCGGATGATGTGACCCTTGAGGAAGACGTTGCTGGTGGACCAGAGATCTATTTTGTATTCGTAGATTTTGCCGGGGTTGAGGAGTTTGGCGGGGCCGGTGGTGGATTCGCGATAGCGTGCGCGGAGGATTCCCTCGGTCAGGTTTTGCACGTAGCCGTTGGGCCATACGTCTACTAATTTTGCGGTGAAGTCGGTATCGACGGCCGTGGAGGCTGCGTAGAGGTCGAGGGTGACGGGGCCGGTGACTTCCGTGTCCGCTTCGAGTGGCGGCGTGGAGTAGACGAGCACATCGGGGCGCGCTTCCACTTCCTTTTGATCGCGCGGACCGGCGGGAAGATGCTGGGGATCACAGCAGAGAGGACCACCGGTGGTGGGAACGGGATTGGCGGGATCGTAAATGAAAGTGTCAGGTTGCTCGGATCTTACGCCTGTGATGTTGAGAGCGCCATCGCCGGAGGATGTGTTGGCTTTTCCTGAGGAGTGGAGGAGGTAGCTCGTGGATTTGGCGCGGTGGAGTGGCCATGCATCTTCGAATCGCCATTTGTTTTCACCCATGACGAAGATTTTTACGGGGTGAGTGGCAAAGTCATTCTGCTTTCCCAGAAAGAGATAGTCGTACCACTCGAGGATGACTTTGTTCTCGTCGTACTCGGCTGCTGCGGGACCGAAATCGACGGTGCCGATATGGCTGCCACCGCCGGCGTGCCCTCCAATCATGACGAGCAGGTGTTGGCCGGCGCGTGCGGATTCACTGCCGGCATGAGCTTTGAGGCCGAGGTAGTTACGCAAAGATCCGCCCTGAAAGATGTCGTACCAGGCGGCGACGGTGAGCGCTGGAACCTGGATGTTCTGGAAGTTTTCTTCGATGGACCACTGTTTCCAGTAGCCGTCGTAATCAGTGTGTGCAGCCCAGTCAAGGAAGTAGGGTGCGAGGGATTGCGTGAGTTGCGCACCGGTTTGCGGCTGGGAAATATTGAATACCGGAAACTGCGTGAGGGGCAGAACGTTGGCTGCTACAAGGGCATTGGTGTCGCGGTGAATGGCGCGGTTGAGGGTGTCCTGCGCAAGTCCGGCAGTCCATGACTCGTTGAACCACTGCTCGAACGCGCCTCCCTGGTAGGTCCAGTTCTCGTGGTAATTGCTAGCGGTAACGACAGGGCAGATGCCGGCGAGATGCGGCGGGCGGCCTATGGCGGCGAGCATCTGTGTAGCTCCGACGTATGATCCGCCGAACATGCCGACTTTGCCGTTGGAGTTAGGGAGGGCGGCGGCCCACTCGATGGTGTCGTAGCCGTCGTCGGTTTCGTGTTTGAAGGGATACCACTCGCCTTCGGAGGTGTAACGACCTCGGACGTCTTGCACGACGACTAGATAGCCGCGCGCGGCAGCTGTGCGGCCGAAGTCGGCTGCGTTGTTCTTGTCGTAAGGAGTGCGCTGGAGAAGGACGGGATATTTGCCATCGCCGGCGGGGTGATAGATGTCGGCGCGCAAGGTGATGCCGTCGCGGGTCTTCATGGGGACACTGTGTTCGACAGTAATGTCGGGGGTGGCTTGACCGAGGGCGATGGGGACGAGGCAGAGGGCGAGAGTGAGCAGGGTTTGTTTGAGCATGGTTTTGTTTTGTTGTGTTGCCCGAGGACATTGTAGCGGGGTTCTGAAGATACGTGCTTTCTGAGGCATGGCGACGATACGCTTTATGGGTGGGCACACAGTTCGCAGATACAGATGCTCGGGGAAGTCGGTGCTAGAGCTCCACTCTGCGACACTTCTGCAAAATGTTGCCCACTAGAGATGCAAGGAAAATAATCTGCAAGATTGAACGATCAGTCGTAGCGTTCGAAGATGATTTGCTTGCGGTGCCAGCCGTAACTTGCAAGCTTTTCGCGGACGCCGGCAACCATATTATTCAGGCCGCAGATATAGGCGTAGATGTCGAACCTGAGTTCGGACGGAAGGATCGCCGGATCGGGCGGAGGCACAGGAAGCGTTAGGCCGAGACCGGCGGCGCGTTCTTCAACGATGCGGGCGACGTGTTCCTGCACGTAGCCGCGAAGGCCCTTCCAGCTGTCATCTGCGCGGCTGAGCGTGGGCAGATAGTGGAAGTTGGGCTTGCGCGCGGCCAAGGCTTCGAACTCTTCGCGGTAGTAGAGTTCGCTTTCATGGCGAGTGCCATAAACCATCCAGATCTCTTTGCCCTCACTGCGATCGATGCCGGCGTCGGCGCCCGTCTGTGGGAAGAGCCACTGCGTAAAGGCCCGCATGGGAGCGATGCCGGTGCCGGTGGAGATGAAGATGGAGTCGGTGACGGGCTGCTTCAAAGTGAAATGACCATGAGGGCCATGAACCTGAATAAAGCCGCCGGGAGGAAGATCGGTGAGGTCTGCAAGATGGTTCGAGAAAAATCCTTCAGGAACGCGATTTACGCAGAGCTCGAAGTGGTTCGCATTGGCAGCAGAAGCGATGGAGTAGGCGCGGGTCTGTTGCTTGCCGTTGGGATCCGCGGCAACAGCAGAGATAAATTGGCCAGAGATGAACGGAAAGGATTTCAGATCGTCTAGAACGAAATCGAAGTGGTAACACTGAGCAGATTCGGAAATTAACGTCTTGCTTGCCAGACGTGCCGTATATGTTTCACGCGCCAAGGTGGATTCTCGCTTGCAAAAGAGGATGAGGCATAAATACAGCCAAATGCAGTATATCGTCCGGCGTGTGAGGAGCCAGATTCGCATTTTGGGTGCGTAGATACGGAAGTTTATGAAATGAAACCGCGGCTGCTGTGGTTCCGTTCTAAGCCAGCGCGTGCCAGCAAAGCTGGACGCCCATGGCGAAGAGCCAGAGTGAGAGTGCCAGGCGCATGGTGCGGGCGGGAATGCGCGAGGCAACGCCAACTCCGATGAGGGCGCCGAGGATGCCGCCGACGATCAGATTGATGAGCAATGTGAAATTAAGAGCGGCACTTTGAAGGTGTAGCGCGCCGCCGACGAGTGAGAGGCAGAGGCCGAAGGCGAGATCGGTGCCGACGATGCGCCGGGCATCGAGGGGCGTGAGACCGAGAAGTGCAAGGGTCCCTAGCGCTCCGGCCCCGGAGGAGGAGAAGCCGACTTCAGCGCCGATGGGGAGCATGACGAGGGCGAGCAAGTGGGGGGAGTTAGAGCGCTGTGCAGGTTCGGCAGCGGGGCGGAAGTGGCGGAAGATGTGCCACCCTGAGGAGAGGGCGATCATGATGCCCAGAGCGAGAAAGAGCCAGAGATTGTTGGCGGTGTTATGGGCGACGTGCTGGAAGATGATTGAGCCAATCGCAACGCCGGGGATTCCGGTGGCGAGGATGATGGCGAGGGTGCGCCACTCGACCTGGCGGCGCCATATCTGCACGGGCACGACGACTAACTTGACGGCGGCGGAGTAGGCGAGCGCGGTGCCGACGGCTTCTGCTACGGGCACATGGAGAAAGAGGATCAGCAACGGCGCGATGAGCGTACCGGCGCCCACGCCGGTGATGGCGATGAGCGCCGCGATTGCGAATCCGAGAAGGAGTTCCATGAAGGTCTCTCAGTAAGTGAAGCTGGATCAGTGAGCCTGCAGGTGGATGCCGCATTCGAGTTTGCGACCGGACCAGCGGCCTGATCGTGGGTCGTTGGCATCGAAAGGCAGGCTGGTACAGGGAGCGCAACCGATGGAGGTGTATCCCTGTTCGTATAGCGGGAGCAGGGGGATGGAGTGTTGCTCGGCGTATTGCCAGACATCGCGGTTGGTCCACTCGGCTAGAGGGCTGAGCTTGGCGAGGATTGTGCCGGTAGGCAAAGTAAAAAACTCGTACGTTTGCAGGTTGGCGCGGGATTTGGACTGCTGGCGGCGGAGGCCGGTGACCCAGGTGGTGTAGGAGCCGAGGGCGCGGAAGAGCGGCTCAACTTTGCGCAGGCCGCAGCAGCGGTCGGGGGCGGTCTGATTGAGGATGCCGAATTGCGACTCTTGCTCGGCCACGGACTGCTCGGCCTGGACGTCGACGAGGTTCAGCTTCCATTCGGAGGCGATGCGATCGCGATATGCGAGGGTTTCTGGGAAGTGGTAGCCGGTTTCGAGAAAAATGACGGGGATCTGCGGCTGGAGTTGGAGCACCATGTGAAGCACGGCGACGTCTTCAGCCTGGAAGCTGGAGGTGATGCAGGCGCGCTGCGCGTGCTGAAGATGCTCGCGGAGAAAGCTCGAGGCGGTGAGAGCGAGAGCTTCAGATGCCGAGGCCGTTGTCATTGTCGTCTTCTCCTGTCGGGATTGAGGCGAGGCGTTCGATTTCGGTGAGAATCTGGGCGGCGTTACATGTCGATTCCAGCCCTGGCACGAGTTGAAGGGGTTTCGCAGTTAGGCTGTCGACGGGTGTGAATGCAATTCGGCCGGGTTCGTCCGACTCGAGGATCACGAGAGCGCCAAGGCGTGCGAATGTTGCGAGTTGCGCGGTCGCCGATACGCGGGTGCGGAGGACAAGTGCTCCTTCGGCGAGAAGGGATTGCTCAATTTGTGCTGCCAGGTCTGAACGGTTGGCGACGTTGAGTAATCCTCTGATGGAATGTTTGTGTTCTGAATCGGATGGGTCTTGGACGGCGCGGATCATGCCTGCGCCGGCGGTGGTATTGTCGGCCGGGTCGATGAGTATGAGGCTACCGGTAGCGCGGCTGTCGCGATAGAGATCGGCGAGAAGAGGGCGGCTGGTTTCGATGACGACGTGGCCGATGTCGTTGAGGGCCAACTGCGAGGCGGAGTTTTCGGCGAGATGCTCGACGTCGACCCGGGATCGAAGTTCGCTGACGGTGGCACGGACCGTCTGGCTGGTGTGTTTGAGGAGGAAACTGGCGCCGGGGCGCAGAGGCTTCGAATGCATCCACACGACTGTGGCTTCGATCCTGCTGGTTTTGCAGGGCGGCGAGGAGATGGAGGCGATCATGTCGCCACGGCTGAGATCGATTTCGTCCTCGAGGGTGAGAACAACGGATTGAGGGACGCGAGCATCGGTCAGTTCGCCATCATAGGTTGCAATTGTGCGAACGCGAGTGCGACGGCCGCTGGGAAGCGCGAGGACTTCGTCGCCGGGGCGGATGATACCGGCGGTGATCTGGCCTGCGAAGCCGCGAAAGTCCTGATGTGGACGGACAACGCGCTGAACAGGCAACCGGAAGGTTGCCTGTGTGCGCTCGATGGCGAGGGGCAGAGTTTCCAGCAGTTCGAGAATGCTGGGGCCGGTGTAGAACGGCATGCGCGTGCTGCGATGAACGACGTTGTCGCCGTCGAGCGCGCTGACGGGGACGGGGATTAGCTGCGGGATTCCGAGCTGACGAGCGAGGCCCTGCAGGCTGGCGCTGTGGCGATGGAAGACTTCGTCGGAGAAATCGACCAGGTCCATCTTGTTGATGGCGGCAATAACAATCGGGATGCCGAGAAGGCCCGCAATGCACGCGTGGCGGCGAGTCTGGGCAAGGATGCCTTTGCGGGCGTCGACAAGGACGATGGCAACGTCGGCAGTAGAGGCGCCGGTGGCCATGTTGCGGGTGTACTGCTCGTGACCGGGGGTGTCGGCGATGATGAATTTGCGCTTCGGCGTGGAGAAGTAACGGTAAGCGACGTCGATGGTAATTCCCTGCTCGCGTTCGGCGCGAAGGCCATCGGTGAGTTGTGCGAAGTCGATGGCGGCATTGCGGGTGACGGAGCGGATGTGGTCGTCGTAGACGTTGTGCGAATCGTAGAGCAGGCGGCCGATGAGCGTGGACTTGCCGTCGTCAACGCTGCCGGCGGTTGAGAAGCGCAGAAGATCTTTAGCAAGTTCCGCTTCGAGGCGCTCTTCGATGGGAAGCTCCGGTTCGGAAGTTGGGTTGATTCCCTCGGGGGCTAAAGCCTCTTTTGTTTTGGTGTCCATTACGGCACGGCTGAAGCCGTGCCCCTTCAAAGCCGGAACTTGGTCAGAACTTCCCTCAAGTGTGGTTTGCTCAACGATGGCCATCAGAAGTAGCCCTCGCGCTTTTTCAGTTCCATAGATCCGTCCTGGTCGTGGTCAATGATGCGGTTGGCGCGCTCAGAATTGCGGACGGCCATCAGTTCCGCGATGATCTTGGGAACCGTATCTGCTTCAGAACGAATGGCGCCGGTGCAAGGGCTGCAGCCAAGAGAACGCAGGCGGCAGGTGACCCATTGCTCTTCTCCGGGGAGGCCCTGAATGAATGGTTGTTCGAGTGGAATGAGGGAGTCGGCGCGGACGAGCATCTTGCGCGGCTTGGCGAAATAGAGCGGGACGATGGGAATTCTTTCAAGATGGATGTAGTGCCAGATGTCGAGTTCGGTCCAATTGGAGAGCGGAAAAACCCGGATGCTTTCCCCGGGGCCGATGCGGCCATTGAAAAGGCTCCATAATTCAGGCCGCTGGTTTTTCGGATCCCATTGTCCCGCGATGTCGCGGAAGGAGAAGATTCGTTCCTTGGCGCGGGATTTCTCTTCGTCACGGCGAGCTCCGCCGAAGGCCGCGTCGAAGCCGTGAGCGCGGAGGCCGTCAAGGAGCGCCTGCGTTTTTAGAAGTCCGCAGCAACGTTGGGTGCCGAGCTTGATAGGGTTGGCACCGTCGGCAAGGGCTTCTTCGTTGCGCCAGACAATCAGTTCGAGTCCCAGCTCGGCGGTGTAGTGATCGCGAAATTCGAGCATCTCGCGGAATTTGTAGCCGGTGTCAACGTGGAGAAGCGGAAACGGGATTGGCGCGGGATAGAAGGCTTTCTGCGCGAGGCGAAGCATGACTGAGGAGTCTTTGCCGATGGAATAGAGCATCACCGGCTTCTGAAATTCGGAGGCTACTTCGCGGAAGATGTGGATGCTCTCGGCTTCGAGGAGCTGAATGTGGCTCAGGCGCTCCTGCGAGCTGGGCCCGTCGGCTATCGGAACAGGATTCGATTTCTCGGCGGTAGCGGTCGCTGTCATGCATTTCCTCTTAGAGTTTTGGGGCAATAAAAAACCCGCGGCTGCAGGAGAACTGCGGCGCGGGGTATGGGGAATTCCGGTGAGTCTAGTGGTGGCTTATCCCATAGTCCGGCGCGGCGCACAACAACATGCGCAACAAACGACCGGCATGGAACAAAGACTCATTGGGTCTACTATACGGGTGTCTGGATGTGAGGTCAATCACGCATGGCGAAGACCAAGCGAAGCAATTCTATCGGATCGACACGCGCGACACCCAACGCGGGTAGGAAGTTCGCTCAAGCCGATGAGCACGATGACAGAGCAGCGCCGACAAAGGTAGCGAGATCGCCGAGTGTTTCAGTGACGCGCCGAGGCCTCCCCCACTTCAACTGGGGTGAAAGCTGAGGAACGCTTTTGGTCAGAAGCTTGATCTCTGGCGGGTGATTTCGCCAGCGGAGACGCCTTTCGGGCAGCGCTCTCCGGCAATGCATAGGCGAGTGCCATAGCAGCCCAGTTTGTGCCTGCGGCGGAGATCCATTGATTTGGACCGTGGGGGAAGCCAGCGTCGAACCATGGTTGGAACCCGAGGGCACGGGTTTGCACGTACCAGGAACCATCTTCCTGCTGGGTATTCAGCAACCATTTGACTCCACGTTGATAGGCAGGATTAGACGGAGGAACACCGGCGAGATGAAGCGCCACGAGACTTTTGCCGGTTGCATAGGCTGTGCTCGGCGAGGTGGGCAGGTCTGACCATCCACCTTTAGGGTGTTGGGCAGCGAGCAGTTCCTTCACGGCCTGCTGCATTGCGGCTTTGTTGGTTCCTGCCCATGCGAGACCGGCAACGCGCCAGCTGCGGTCTTCGTTGTTATAGGAACGGGCATTGGCGATCCAGTTTGCCGCGAGGCGAATGGACTTGCGATATTCGTCTGCGTTGGCCTTGGGCGTATAGAGCTGGAGGGCGCGGATCGCGCGGGCGGTCTGGCCAATGTAGTCAAGGCAGATAGGCGGGCGGCCATCTGCATGCTGCGCCGGCCACTCGCCGTTGGGGTGCTGGCGCTGAAGGATGTAGAGAGCAGCCGTGTCGGTGTTGAGATCGGGCTTGTAGCCTTCGGCAGCGAGGCCCATCAATTGATAGGCGAGGATGCCTTCGCTGAACGTGTCCTCGGTGGGGACGATGAAGCCCTGGTGCATGCGGTCACGGATCTTGACCAATACATCGGCGTTTGCCTGTACCTGCGCAGCATCAGTCTTCTCATCTATTTGGAAGCCGTGCTTGCGTGACAAGCCCATGGTCATGGCGGTGAGGCTGTTGTCGTGGCAGGAGACGCAGCCGGATTGAGTGATGAAGTTGACATCGGCGCGCTGGAGGTGAGGAATGGTGTCCTGGACAGCGCGCTGAAGTGTGTTTTCGCGCCGCATGTGAAGAGAAACCGGGGTGAACGGGCTGGGTTTCGCGCCGGCTTTCAGGAGCAGTTTGACGACAGGCGTGTCACCGTTATGCCGGGCGATATCGAGCGCTGTGAGACCTTCATCACCGGTCTTTGTATGCTTGTCGATGGCGTTTACGTCGGCACCGTGATCGAGGAGGAGTTGCACAGATTCGACCGGGAGCATATCTGAGATGGCTGCGTACATGAGAGGCGTTCGGCCGAACGGGTCGTAACTGTTGGCGTCGGCTCCGTGGTCGAGCAGGGTGCGGACATCGTGTGGGTCGGCAAAGACAACTGTGTCGCCGAGGGAGCCGGTAAGAACGCTTTTGTCACTGACCTGTTGGAGGATGCGATCGACACAACTGGGGCAATGAGAGGTGATGGCCATGGTAAGACCCGTTTCCCCAGCCATTTTGGCGTCAGCGCCATGATCAAGCAGCATGGCAACGACGGCGGGATCGCCGGAGGTGAGGCCTTCGATGAGGGGAGAAGACTCATTTTCGGGGCGGTAGTTCGGGTTGGTTTTTGCGCCACGGTCGAGCAGGAGTTTGACAATCGGCGCACCGCCGGGACGTCGCGCGGCTATCATCAGCGGTGTGCGCATGTCGTCAGACCTGGCATTCACATCTGCGCCATGGTCGAGGAGGAGACGGGTCTTCTCAAGATCCGTCGCTGCCCACATGAGCGCGGTGGCATTCGCATCGTTGCGCTTGTTGGGATCGGCTCCGATTTTTAACAACTGTGTGATGGTCGGTACATTCGTATAAAGCACCGCATACATGAAAGGCGTTGAGCCTTCGGGGCCGCGGGCGTTCAGCAGGGACGGATCAGCCGTGGCGGACTTCAGAAAAGACGGCAGGTCCGCAGCGCGAAGTTCATCCACCATGGCGATTGCTTTGGGATTGAGCGGCGGCAGGTCCGCTTCATTCGCAAGGGCGTCGGGCCATTCGGCTCCTTGATCGATCCAGGCTTTGATGATTGCAATCTGTTCGGGCCGGAGCGCCCCGGTCGGTGGCATCTGAGCGCCGTATTCCCCGATCAGGCGGTAATAGACGAAGCTGTTGCTGCTACTCCCAGGCACGACGCGGCGGGAGAACGACTTCATCACGGAACTTCTCCGGTCGAGGCGCATGCCCGCACGTTGTTTTGCGGGGCCATGGCAATCACCACACTGCTCGCGGAAGATGGGCAGAACGTCGCGGCCGAAGTCGACTTTTGCGGGCGTTGCAGTCTGGGCTGATGCGATGCCGGTGACGAAGGCTAAGCAGAGAGAGAGTGATACGAGTCCTGAATGTGACAAGGAGGCCTCCGCTGTATTCTCTGCAGGGATTGCTTTGGAACTTGCCGAAACGGGGATTTCAGAAAGCCGGCTTAGCCCAATCTTCTAAAAAGCTCCCTGCTGGATGCTGAGCTTGGTAGTTGCTTAGATCGTTCGCGCTGAGACGAGGGGACCGGGAATGGCGCAGACGTTCTAAATTACGTCGAATGCTATCTGCGAGTTGACTTGAAGTAAAGAAGATTCTTGGGAATCGAGACGAACCAGGACCGCGGCATGGACGCAGTCAGCAGAATCTGTCTGATGCAGCGGCCAGGTCGAAGTCTTTTTGGGTGACACCGCCGGCGTCGTGGGTGACCAGAGCGAGACGGACCTTGTTGTAACGGATGTCGATATCTGGGTGGTGACCGGCATTCTCCGCAAGGTCGCCAACTTTGTTGACGAAGGCGAGAGATGCGCGGAAATCCTTGAACAGGAAGGTGCGAACGAGCTCGCCGGATTCGATCTGCCAGTCTGGCACGGTGACGAGGCTGGATTTGATTTGATGGTCGGTGAGAGGGGGCATGGGCAAACTCCTTCAAGATCAGGAATTCGAACCGGTAACCTTATGGCCTATAGATCTCGCAAGCTGCACAAAACGCAGATACCAATATAGCCGATGCAAAGAGGGGCGAGGACGAATTGAGGTTTTCTGCGCAAATGTGGTAACTAATCCTTTAGTTGGTCGTCTATAAATATGTAAGAACGGTCCAAATCGAGGGCCAGTACAGTGGAATCAGTGGGTTAGAGGATGCCTCCAAAGAAATCAAACACGTTAACCGAAGCCGAGCTGAGACTGATGAAGATCTTGTGGTGTCGGGGCGAATCGGCGGTGACAGACCTTGTGGCAGCGATGCCCGATGGCGAGGAGTTGGCCTATAACTCGGTGCTGACAACCATCCGGATCCTGGAGCAGAAGGGATACGTGGAGCACCGGCAGGAAGGGCGCGCATTTATCTACTTGCCGTTGGTGGCGGAGCACGAGGCGAGCCGCAGCGAAGTGAAGCACGTTTTGGGCCGTTTTTTTGGTAACTCCCGTGAGCAATTGTTGTTATCCCTGCTAGGCGATGGAGACATTTCGCGCGATGAGTTGGAGCGGCTGAAGAAAGCAATTCGGGATGCAGCTCCCGATGAGGCGAGAGAGGTTTAAGGGATGCACCTGGCGGCAATGAACCTGATGGCGATGATCGGCGATCTTCAGCTGGTTGCTCCGGCTGCTTTGGCGTGGTTCGCATCGGCGGGCGAGGCCTTTGCGCGGACAGCGGGAACGACGCTGGTGACTTCCATCTGGCAGGGCGCTGTGATTGTATGCGGGCTGGAGATCTGCCTTATAGGGATGCCACGAATTTCGGCAGCGCACCGGTTCATGGTGCGGGCCGCCGGGTTCGGTGTTGCTGCAGGGTTGCCGCTGATGTCGTTGGTACATATTGGTACGAGTAGCGCGCCAACAGTTGCTGATGCGGGGAGTGCGGGGGCGCCCCTACTGCAATTGGATCCCCGGTGGGGTTTGGCGATCGCGGGGCTCTGGGTGGTTTGTTCTGCAATTCGAGGAGCGGCTCTGACGGCACATTCAATGCGGCTGCGGCGGTTGTGGAAGACTGCTCGGCCGATTAAATTGAGCGCGACGCTGGCGGCGGCGCTCAAGAATGTGCGCGGCGGTCGCGTGACGATTTGCACGACGGAAATGCTGGACCGGCCGAGCGTGATTGGATTTCTGGCGCCGCGGATTCTGATACCGACTTGGCTGATGGCACGCTTGACGCAGGCCGAGCTTGAACAGATTGTGCTGCACGAGGCAGAGCACTTGCGCCGCTTCGATGACTGGACGAACCTGGTGCAGAAGCTGACGCTAGTGGTATATCCGCTGAACCCCGGGTTGTCGTGGATGGAGCATAAGCTGTGCGGGGAGCGAGAAATGGCGTGCGACGAAGGTGTGGTGCGCATTACTAACGCGCCGCGCGCCTATGCTGCATGCCTCGCGAGCCTCGCAGAGCGGAAACTGGAGCGGCGGGCTGAGTCATTGTCTCTCGGCGCATGGCACCGGCGGTCGGAACTGGTGCATCGGGTGCATGGGATTCTGCAGCGCAAGCGCGGTTTGAGCCGGGCTGCGACGGCAGCACTACTGGGCGCCGTGGGATGCGCGCTGGTAGCGAGTTCGGTAGAGATGGCGCGATGCCCGGAACTGGTCGCGTTTGTGCCGGAGCAAAAGAGCGTGGGGATGACCCCTGCGCGGCATCGGGAGATGGCGGCCATGCTGGCGCGTGAGAACGCCGAGGCGAAGATGAGTTTGCCGGCGGGATTCCATGCAGTGCAAGCGAGGGTGGTTATGCCGGAGGCTCACCCTGCAATCACAATGAATGCGCCGAGACATGAATCAGCGAAAGGTACAGCTGTTGCAGAGCAAACTTCGCAAAAAATCGCGAAGGCTGCAGGAGTCGGTGATCGCGTAAATCCGGGTGCAGAGCAGCAATGGGTGGTGCTGGCGGCGTGGGAGGAAGTTCAAACGGTGAGCCGTACTGCGAGCATGGTGACGGATTATGATGCGAACGTCACGGCGAATGATATCGGGAACGATGCGGAAGCGAAGACGCAAAAACAGGACCAAGGCAAGAGCGCGGGACAGGCAACCAAAAAGTTGCCCAACCTGGGAATCAGCGAGTACAAGATTACGCAGCTGATTTTGAGGGTGGTACCCGCAAATTCGAGTTCCAATTCCACTCAGCCGGCGGGGTCAGTTCGCGGCGGCTGGTTCGTGATCCAACTGTAAATTCAACTTCAAATCTCAACGCGAGGTAGGTATGTCAGTAACAACTAATTCATTAGTGGCAAAGGCAAAGAAGTTCGGAGCTCCACTTGGGGCGGCGGCGGCTGTCATTCTGTGCGCTTCATTCCTAATCGGACACACGGCACATGCGGCGAGCAACGGCGCCGCATTGAATGGCGCAGCGCCGATGGACGATAGCAGCGTTTCGTCGCTGGTGGCATTGGACAACGCTGTTGAAGCTGTTGCAGCACGCGTGACACCCGCAGTGGTGAACGTAGCCGTGACGTCCAAGGTAACCGGGCAGGACGCAGAAGGCGGCGATGACGACCAGGATTCCGGCGGTCAGATTCCGCAGGGCGCGATTCCGCCAGAGTTCCGTCGGTTCTTTGGACCGATGGGGCGCGGACAGAATCCGCAAGGACAGATCGAGCACGGAATCGGCAGCGGCATCATCATTTCGCCGGACGGCTACATTGTGACCAATAACCACGTGGTGGATGGAGCGACGCAAGTCCGCGTGACTTTGAACGACCGGCGCGTCTTCCCTGCGAAGATCGTGGGCGTAGACAAGCTGAACGATCTGGCAGTGATCAAGATCAATGCCAGTAATCTGACGACAGTTGCGTGGGGCGACTCGACGAAGCTGCATCCGGGACAGACGGTGCTGGCTTTCGGCAGCCCGTTCGGCTACTTCCAGTTCTCTGTAACGCGCGGCATTGTGAGCGCCCTGGATCGGCCGAATCCATACTCGGATGATCCGCGTAAGCCCGGCGATTACATCCAGACAGACGCGGCGATCAATCCCGGCAATTCAGGTGGCCCCCTGGTCGATGCTCACGGTGAGTTGGTGGGCATCAACACGTTCATCATCACGAATAACGGCTCGTTTGCAGGCGCTGGATTTGCGATTCCTTCGCAAATTGTGCGGGCTTCGGCCGAGTCGATTATCAAAGACGGAACGGTGCATCATGGGTATCTCGGCATCAGCATGAACGATGTAACACCGGATAATTCAAGCTTCTTTAATCTGCCAGATGCGACTGGGGCGATTGTGAGCCAAGTAACTCCCGACTCGCCGGCTAGCCGCGCAGGACTAAAAAGCGGCGACGTGCTGCGCGAACTGAATGGCAGCAAGATCCGCAACGGCAGCCAACTGCAAGTTGCAGTGAGCCAGACGGCCCCGGGAAGCGACATTAAGCTGGGCATATTGCGTGATGGCAAGCCGGAGACCTTGACGTTGAAGGTTGGCGAATTCAAGGGCGAGAAGCAGGTTGCGGACAACGAAGGCGATGGATCGCAGCAGCGCGGGCGGCTAGGACTGGGCGTCGGCGATGTGACCCCCGACATGCGCCAGCAGATGAATATCCCTTCGCAGGTAAAGGGTGCTGCCGTGCAAAGCGTACGGCCTGCGAGCCCGGCGGAAGATGCCGGACTGGCACCTGGCGACGTGATCCAGGAAGTGGATCGCAAGCCGGTGGAGAACGCGCAGGAATTTGCAAATGATGTGCACGCCGTTCCAGCGGGCAAAGACATTTTACTGCTGGTGTGGTCGCACGGCGGTGCAAGCTACCGGGTGGTTCATCCAGCCCAAAGCAACCAGAATGGCGAGTAAGCAGGTTGTTCTGAGCACGAAGTTGTAAGCAAGAACTCACGGCCGCCGCATCTCCTCGAAGTGCGGCGGTCTTTTTATTCTGTCTACTCGACAGTGACGGACTTGGCCAGATTGCGCGGCTGGTCGACGTCGCAGCCACGGCGAACGGCGATGTAATAGGCGAGAAGTTGGAGTGGGACAATCTCGATTAAGGGCGAGAGCAGTTCGAAGGCAGCCGGGATGAGAATGACGTGCTCGACGAGGCCGGCAAGCGTGGTGTCGCCTTCGGTGGCGATGGCAATTACGCGGCCGGAGCGCGCGGTGACTTCCTGAATGTTGGAGAGGGTTTTCTCGTAGCGCAGCTTTGAGGCGGGATCGGATTCGTCACGTGTGGCGAGGACGACGACGGGAAGCGTCTCATCGATGAGTGCATTGGGGCCATGTTTCATTTCGCCGGCGGGGTAGCCCTCGGCGTGGATATAGGAGATTTCTTTCAGTTTAAGGGCTCCTTCAAGAGCGATGGGGAAATGGATTCCACGACCGAGGTAGAGAAAGTCGCGCGCGTTGGAGAAGCTCGTAGCCAGCTGCTCGCATTGGGGCGAGCTGGACTTGAGGACTTCCTCAATCTTGGCCGGAATGCGGCTGAGTTCTTCGATGAGTTGAACCGAGCGTTCTTTGTTGAGGCGACCGCGGAGTTGACCCAATTTCATCGCGAGCAGGAAGAGAGCTGTGAGTTGCGCAGTGAACGCCTTTGTTGACGCAACACCGATCTCCGGGCCAGCGTGCGTGTAGATAGCCCCGTGGGCTTCGCGGGCAACCATGGCCCCGACTACATTGCATATGGCGACCGTCTTCGAACCGAGGGAGATCATTTCGCGCTGGGCGGCGAGCGTATCCGCGGTTTCACCGGACTGGGTGATGAGCAGGCCGAGGGCGTTGCGGTCGGGGATGGGATTGCGATAGCGGTATTCGCTGGCGTAGTCGACGTCGACAGGCAGACGGGCAAGGCGTTCGATCATGTACTTGCCGGCGAGAGCGGCGTGCCAACTGGTGCCGCAGGCAGCAATGTTAATGCTGGAGGCGCCGGCGAGCTCATCGTCGTCGATGTCCATTTCGCCCAAATAGATGCTGCCGGAGTCGAGAGAGACGCGGCCGAGAGTGGTGTCGCGGATGGCACGGGGCTGCTCCCAGATTTCCTTGAGCATGAAGTGCTTGTAGCCGCCTTTTTCCGCCTGAATCGGATCCCACTGAATGCGCTGAAGCTGACGCTCGATGGGCTTGCCGTTGAAGTCGGTGAGCTTGACGCCGTCGAGGGTGAGAATGGCCATGTCGCCATCGGCAAGGAAGTAGATATCGCGCGTGTGGTGGAGGATGCCGGGGACGTCGGAGGCGACGAAGTACTCGCCCTCGCCAACACCGATGACGACGGGAGGGCCAGAACGAGCAGCAATGATCTTGTTGGGTTCTGCAGAGGAGAGAATGCCAAGTGCAAAGGCGCCGGTCAGGCGCTTGACGGCGCGGCGGACGGCGTCTTCGAGCGGGATGGGAGTTCCGCCGGCAGCTGCGTCGTTCTGAATCTGCTCGATGAGGTGGGCAATGATTTCTGTATCCGTTTCAGTGACGAACTTATGGCCTTGGGCGGTGAGTTCGCGTTTCAGGTCAAGGTAGTTCTCGACGATGCCGTTGTGGACCACGACGATGCGGCCGGAGCAGTCGCGATGCGGATGGGCATTTTCTTCGGTAGGGCGGCCGTGCGTAGCCCAGCGAGTGTGGCCAATGCCGAAGGTTCCGTCGACGGGATGCTCGCGCAGAACCTCTTCAAGGTTGCCCAGCTTGCCTGGGGCGCGGCAAACTTCTAGCAGGGCTGTGTTGGGGCTACCGACCGCTATGCCGGCTGAGTCGTAACCACGGTACTCGAGACGGCGCAGACCTTCAATAATGACTGGGACGACTTTCTTACGTCCGACGTAGCCGACGATTCCGCACATGAATGGATTTTATGCGAGGGGCCGGACGAACTCGTAACACTTTGGATGAATGACCGTGATCGGCAAGAGAGTCGATGACGACGGTCTATTCCTCAATGCGGTATGTGAATTCTTCGATCACCGGATTGGTGAGCACTTCGCGGGCGATGCGCTCAACCTGACTGCGCGCAGCCTGCGGCTCAAGGCCATCTGCAAGCGATAAAGCGAAATACTTGCCCTGGCGAACGGCGGCAACCTCGCTGAACCCGATCTTACGCAAGGCATTGTGGATGGTTTGGCCCTGAGGATCGAGGACCGATGTCTTTAACGTAACGTAGACATGCGCCTTCATTATCCGTGATTATAGTAGTTCGGGCGGATGGCCGGTAAGTGGCTCGTGGAGAGATCGGTGCAAGAACCGGGGATTGCTGGCGCGCTCCTGGTCGTTCCCCCCTCAAGCCGATGCAGCAGAGCATTCACGGGCGCATCATGCGGTGCGCATCTAAAAGATTCCGGCTCCCTTGAGCATGCCGGACATAACCCCGAGAGGACGTAGACAAAGAATGATTAATTATTTGGAGTTGCCAATTGGCGATCGTTCGCCCGAAGTGTTTCGGGCGGTAATCGAGATTCCTAAAGACGGAACCAACAAGTTTGAATATGACAAGCAGCTGCATGTCTTCAAGCTCGACCGCAACTTGCACTCACCCGTTCACTACCCTGGAGACTACGGATTCATTCCTTCAACATTGAGCGACGATGGCGATCCGCTGGATGTGCTGGTGCTGGTACCGGGGCCGAGCTTCCCCGGATGCGTTCAGGAGGTTCGTCCGATCGGGCTGCTGGAGATGATGGACCAGGGCGTCCTGGACGAGAAGGTGCTGGCGGTGGGAAAGAACAATCCGCGCTACACAAATGTTTGGAACTACACCGATATATATCCGCACATGCTGAAGGAGATTACCCACTTCTTCTCCATATATAAGGACTTGGAAGGCAAGCGAGTCGAGATCAAGGCCTGGCATGATGCGGCGTATGCACGCGATCGCGTGCTACGGGCGACGAAACTGTTCGAAGATGGAAAGCCAAAGCCCGTCGCACTGAAGCAAAAGGCGGCGAAGTAGACAGATTCCAGTGAAAACTCGAAATGGAAGGCCGCGCATTTAATGGCGCGGCCTTTGCTTTTTGGGGGTGGGACTAGTCGGTGGCTGAAGCGGGAGCCAACCGGCGTCGCGCGAACCTGCCGGCGGTGAGCCAGTAGATTATAGGGCCAAGCAAGCCGACTGCGACGGAGAAGACGAGCGACGAGACCGTGCTATGGCCCAACGCGATTTCCTCTCCACGGGACGCATAGAGGGCGTAGCCGATGAGCGCAGCAGGTCCGATTCCCAACGAACAGGCAAAAGCAAGATTGCCGGCTTTAAATGGCCTCTGCAGGTCTGGCTCGCGCAGGCGAAGCACGACGAGCGCGACAAACTCCAGGAGCAGGCTCGAGCCGTAGAGGATGAGGTCGATGGAGATAAGACGCTCAAACTTCAGGTTCAAGGCGAGCGCCCACGCCAGAGCGCAAAGCAGTACGCTGACCCAAGGCACTCCGCGACTGTTACGCCGAGCTACAAAGCGCGGAAGCATTCCATCTTCAGCCATCGCCATGGGCAGGCGCGTGTAGCTCATCATGAGCGCGTTGAACATTCCAATGCCGCAGATTGCGCCTCCAGCTACGACGGCCAAACCGAGCAGTGGGCCTCCGATCGTGTTGGCCGCCATCATCCAGTCTCCAGTTGAGAAACTGGCAACGGAGAGTCCGGCAAGAGCCATGGCCAAGAGCGGCAGGATGTAGGTGACGGCCGCCAAAATGGCAGCGACGATCATCGCTCTTGGATAGTTCCGTTGCGGATTCTCTACCTCCTGAGCCACAGTGGAAGCATTGTCCCACCCCATGTAATTCCACATCGCGACCAAAACTGCGGTCGAGAGCGCAGCCTCAGAGCCTGCATGCCCCCACTGAATCGCGGGGTGAAGTGTAAAGCCGCGCCATAGGCCCAGCACCAGAAAGACAGCGAACGGCGCTAGCAGCAGTGCAAACAGGCCGACTGACCCCTCTCCGACGGCGGGAGCCCCGCGAAGATTCCAGGCGCAGCAGAAAACGACGACCGCCAGAGACCAGGCATAGCCGTGCCAGCCGGATGTAAGCGCAGGATTGAATTTGCCAAGATAGAGAACAAAAATGGCCGGATAAATGGCCATGTCGAAAACACTGGCAGAGAGCGAGAGCCAGCCTTCCTGATATCCCCAGAATGGACCGAGAGCGCGACGGACCCAGACGTAGAAACCGCCCTCAGCGGGAATGGCGCTGGCCAGTTCGCCAATCATGAGCGCGGTGGGCAAAGACCACAGGATTGGCAGGAGAAGCAGAATGATAATTGCGCGTGCGAATCCGGCTCCGCCGAGGATGTCCTCAATGCCGTAGGGCCCACCTGAAACCATGAAATACGTGGCGGCAACTAGCGGCAGCAAACGCATTTTTCGCCGGGCGGGTTTTAGCGACGCCTGCATTGATGTGAATGTAACAAAAAGTAAAGCCCCGTTGAGCAGATGAGGCGCAAATATTGGCTCCCCGCCTGCCGACCAATCGGGAACCGGCTGGTGGTCGCGCCTGTTGCGTCCACGACTCGTCACGTGCGTTGAGCGGTCCCCGCGACCATGTCGCGACTGCGTTATCGACTACCGCGCTCATTGTTTCGTAAAAGCTGGCGTCTTCGCGAATCGCGAATGCGACTGGGAAGTTGTCGGTTGTCGAGTGACCAGCCGTCCTTTTTGCAGTTGTCGGGCTGCGATCCCTGCTTCGGCGGTAGCGATTTTGATCTCGCCCAAGGGGAGCACCCGCGCGAATCGATAGTGCATCGATCTCATCAGGTCGAAGTTTGGGAGTAGAGCCATACTCGAAGCAGGGTGACGCGAGCATGGCAAGAGTTGAATGGACCTCGGATGGCAGAAACAGGAATGGACCCATCGAAGCTGGACTCAACGCCCTCGAAGACGACAAACTCCGCTATAATCCAACATGGGCAACGGAGAGATGGCCGAGTGGCTGAAGGCGGCGGTTTGCTAAACCGTTATAGGGTCAAAAGCTCTATCGGGGGTTCGAATCCCCCTCTCTCCGCCAGAAGTCCTTTAGAATCAATGACTTAGATGCGGTTTTTACGATAGCTTTTTACTACTCTCCGCAATCGCCAACTTCTCGGTTTTTTGACCGGAGAAGATTTCAGTGGCGAACAAGAAGGCTGCACTCTACATTGCAATGAAGCTGTCCAGTGGACGCTGGACGGTGAAGTCACTTCCGCGTAAACCTGCCGACCTCCAACCACCCTCGTACTTCAGACTCTTCTGGTACTCAGAGGACAAGAAGCAGTCAAAGAATGTTGGCTGCTTATGGCTGGATGCTCGGGCTGCTCAGGTTCACAAGGAAGTAGAGTTGGAGCAAATTGCAATCGGTGAAAAGCCGGAGCCGGAAAGTGCCGGTGGTGGGCTTGAACTGGCTGACGCCGTGACCGAGTACATCTCCCGCATCAAGAGTTCGAAGAAACACAAGACGTTCTTGGCCTATAACCGGGCGCTACAGGACTGCCTCACTGTAGTTGGCAACAAGCGCCTCGACTCATTGAACAGAAGGGACATCCTTCGGTTTATGGATTGGATGCGTGGCAACTCTGCCGACGACCGCACGATTTACAACCGGCTCACCCACTTGAAGACCTTCTTCAACGAGTTCAGCATTCCGTGGCCGATGATGAAAACAGACCGCGTGAAGTACACGGAACCACTCGTGCGTGCGTACACCGAGGAGGAGTTGCTGCGGCTGTTTGCTGTCACCGACGAGGATGAAACAGACCTGTTCCAGTTCTTCCTCGTAACGGGTGGGCGGGAGCAGGAGGTCTCCACGGCGACATGGATAGACCTCGATTGCGACCGTCACGAGTTCCTCATCCGTGATAAGCGTGACCTGCGATGGTCATCAAAAGACCGTGAGGAAGGGGCGGTGCCGGTGCCCGAGTGGTTTATTGAGCGAATGAGGGCACGGCGGGAGCGGTACCCTGATAGCCGCCTCATCTTCGGGAACGTCCATGGCAAGCCTCAGGGTCACTTTCTCCGCCAACTGCAACGGCTGGCAAAACGTGAAGGGCTGAACTGTGGCGGCTGCGTTAACCGCAAGGGCGAAAGCTGCGCCGGGAATGCGATGTGCTCGAACTGGGGGCTTCACAGATTCAGAAAAACATTTGCCTCCATGCATCACGACAACGGAGTTCCGGTCCGCACCATCCAACTATGGCTTCGCCACTCTAGTCTGGAAACTACACTTCGTTACCTTGAAGCCGGTGAAAACAGAAAGTATCGGGCTCAGGTCAACACAACGTTTACTCCGTTTTTGTTGTCTCACGCCGGGGTGGATAAACCTCGTTGACCTCCAATAGGCTGTACCCTGAGTCCCGGAGCAGTGCCGTCCTGTAGCTGTCAAAGGCTTCCGTCAACGCTCGGTGCGGACCGCGCCAGCCCACGGAGAAGATACGGAAGAGTTCCCCGGTTGCTTCCAAATATTTCTTGTACCCGGCATGAGCATCCAGCCAAGCCTCCGCCGCTGCATCCAAATCCACCTTAGTCATCGCCATGGGCACTACCCTTCCTTGAGGCAAACCATGAAGGTGCCCCGGTCTTGCGATTAAGTTTTGCGGGTTTTCAACCGATTTTTTCAGTTTGCAGGGCTCTCAGCAAGGAGCCTTGCGACCGTTGTCTTGCTGAGGCGGCACGCCCTCCCAATAGCAGCTAGGCTCTTGCCAGATGCCCGGAGGCGGTGAAGTCTACGGACATCGCAGACCACTTTCGGACGGCCACCCACGCGGCCTTGTGCCCTTGCACGTGCCAAGCCAGCCAGCGTGCGCTCCGAAAGACGCACCCGTTCCTGCTTTGCCACAACCGCGAGGATTGAAATGACGGCATCTTTGAACATGCCGCAGGAGTCCAGATATTGTTCCGTGTAGCTCCTGAAGCCAACACCGTAGCCGGTCAGGGTCTGGAGATGCTTGAGGGTTTCGAAGACGCCCTCGCGAGAGAACCTATCCAAGCCCCAAAACAACACGAGGTCGAACTCGCGCTTTGCGGCGGCGGCGAACAGGGCTTTGAATTGCTGACGGTCACCGCTCTTGCCGGAGGCAACGTCCACGTACTCGTGAACAATCGTCCAGCCCTGAATGGACGCAAACTCGCGAAGCTGGGTGATTTGATTCCGTGTTTCCTGCCGGTCAGTGCTGACCCTTCCGTACAAGCAAATTCTCATACACACATAGTACGAACGGGCTCGAAGTTTTAGCCATAAAACGGACGTTTTTGCTACGGTCAATTGCGACCATCAGAAATGCCCATAAATTCATGGTTTTTGAGTGGCGAAAAGCGTGACGTTTTTGGGACGCTCCGAAATAGGGCTGCGTCGAACCCGGTACGTAGCTCCGCATTTCCGCGTATACTTTTCCTTCAAAAGGAATCCACCAAAATGGCGACCACAAAGTCTGGACACCGCCCTGCCTCTACCCGGCCTCGGGCAGCGGCCCCTAAAGCGGCCTCAAGTGAGAAGCCGGTTGCCCTAACGGTCAAAGTGACCCATGAGGTCTATGTCAGGCTTTGCACGCTTGCCGCAACCCGGAGACGAACAAACCAAGACATTTTGAATGAAGCCGCTATACAGTACCTCGAACGGGAAGGCATGTGACCAATGTCCGAAACACTCGAACCAAATGTTAAGGAAACCCTGCGGGATTATGTTCGCGAGGTGAAGGCACTTCCAAACGAATCGGCAAAACGGGCACGCTTTGCTTCACTCATTGCGCAGCTTTTTCCGGGCAGCACGGCCATCAATGAATATGCCCGTGGGGTAGAAAAGCTCATTCGCATCGCGCAGTCGTCTGGCGTCAAAAAAGGGCGTGCCGACGCATACTACGGCAACGCGATTATTGAGTTTGAGAAGTCCCTATCCGCCACCCTTGAAGAGGCCAAGCATCAGCTTTGCGAGTACGTTGCCGGGACATGGCAAAAGGAAAAGTTCCCACGCCCTATGTTGGCCGTCGCGTCGGACGGAATCCGCTGGATAGTCTACCGTCCGGTTCTACCCGCTGGCGCGGAGCCAGACCCCGAAAACATTCTGCTGGATGAGTTGCGTGACTTCAAGATAGCGGAAGACACGCTGGGCGCTTTCTGGCTCTGGCTGACCAGTTTCCTCTTCCGGCCTCAGCAGGTTGACCCAACTGCGGAGAGATTCCAACTTGACTTTGGTAGCTGGAGCCCCTTGTTCAGAGAGGGAATGGCATCTTTAAAGAAAGCGTGGCGCAAGGTCAGCGGCGGCTCCGAAGCGAAGCTGGCGTTCGATACATGGCAACGTTACCTCACCGTCACATACGGTCGCCTCACGGAAGACACAACGGCTGAGAAGGACAAGGAGACCGATGAGGACATCTCGGAGCTTGAGAATCTATTTTTGCGTCACACGTATCTTGCAAGTATCGCCCGACTTCTGATTTGGGCGGCACTATCCCAAGGCAAGAATGCGGACAATCTCAGACAGGTCGCAAAAGACGTTCTGTCTGGCGAATACTTCAACTCCAAGCGCCTAGCGAACCTCGTGGATGATGACTTCTTCCATTGGATACGGCACCAAAACGCTGAAAAGATTCTCGCACCTGTATGGGAGCGCATCCTGTCTCACTTGACGGAGTACGACCTCTCTTTGGTTCGAGAGGATGTACTGAAGGGCGTTTACCAGCAGTTGATTGACCCCAAAGACCGCCATGACCTCGGCGAATACTACACCCCGGACTGGCTCTGTGAACGCATCGTCAGTGAAATGTTGCCCAAGCACGGCTACAAGGCCGTCCTCGACCCAAGTTGCGGCTCCGGCTCCTTCCTAAGGGCGGCGGTGACACACTTCCTGAGACGCAATCCCGATGGAACTGACAATGAGCGGCTGCGGGAGGTTCTCAAGAACGTCCAAGGAATCGACATCCACCCAGTTGCAGTCACAATTGCAAGGGCAACTTATGTACTCGCTCTTGGCAAGCTCATTAGCGCGGCCCGTAAACCCATCAACATTCCGGTGTACATGGCCGACTCGCTGTTTCTGCCGCATGAGGTTGAAGAGAACCTAATTGAACGCATCAGCGGTGTTGAAATCACCTTCGGTGCCAAGAAGGATGAGAGGCGGGTTGTCGTTCCCGACATGCTCATTCACTCGCCTGAATTGTTCGATGATGCCATTTCCGCATGTTCTTCCATCGCTAGGGAACACGCCGAGTCACGGAAGGACAGCAGGAAGACAATGGAGAAGTACCTTTCTGTCAATGTCCCTGACCTGTCTGGCCTTCTTGAATATCAGAAAATCCTTGATGCCCTTTGGTCATTCACTGAGTCACTGGCGGAGCTTATCAGGGAGAAGAAGAATTCCATCTGGTCGTTCATCATTCGTAACAGCTTCCGTCCCGCTATGCTCAAGCGGCAATTTGACTTCATCATCGGCAACCCGCCGTGGCTCTCATACAGATTCATCAGCGACCCTGAATATCAACGTGAGGTAAAGTCACGTGCGGTTGACTGGTATGAGATAGCACCAAAGCAGCAAAGGCTTTTTACACAGATGGAACTGGCGACGGTATTCCTCGCACACTCCATGGCGACTTTTGCTAATAGCTCCGCCAAATTGGCATTCGTGATGCCACGGGGGGTGCTAAATGGTGACCAGCATCAGAACCTCATTAAGCGTGAATACAACACCAAGTCAAGGTTTTCTTTGACTGGGTATTGGGATTTGTGGGACGTGATGCCGTTGTTCAACGTTCCCGCATGTGTGCTGTTCGCAAAGAGTTCTATGTTGAACGGTAGTCCCAAAGAAAAGCTTCCCGTTCTTGAATGGAAAGGAACGTTGCCCGGTAGAGACGTGAACTGGGATGTGGCTAAGAGTCGCCTTCACGCGACAGAAGAACAAGCACGAGTAATCTATTTAGGAAGCCGGGCGGCTCTCTCAACGGCTCCCGGTGCAGCCGCACCATCCAAACCAAGCCCATATCAGAATGTATTCAAGCAAGGAGCAACGATTGTTCCCAGAAGCATTTACTTCGTACAGGTGGATGACTTGCATGGTAAACGTGATGAGACCAATCTATATTAGGCGGTCACAGAGCCTGAGCAAGCAGCACAAGCCAAGAAGCCATATGACGATGTGAAGATGAGTGGTCTCGTTGAGGGTAGGTTCATCTACTCAACTGCTGTTTCCCGCCATCTGGTTCCATATTCTCTCGTTGAAACGGTCAAGGTTGTGCTTCCAATTATTGAGAAACATGGAGAACTTCGTGTGCTGAAGGCAGACGAACTCGTAGCAAAGGGCTACCGGAATTTTGGCAAATGGATGAAAGAGGCAGAGGACATCTGGAACACCAAACGTGAGGACAAGGCTGACAGGCAGAGTCTGTACGAGCGTCTCGATTATCAAAAGGAATTGACGCGCCAAGTCCTCAGTCAACGTTATTTGGTGTTGTACAACCACTCCGGCATGAATGTTGCGGCTGCATTCTTTGACCGGGGCTCACAGGATGCCCCATTCATTGTGGATGTGAAGCTTTATTGGGCCGCGTTCAGCAACCCCGATGAGGCCGACTACGTTGCTGCAATCCTGAATTCTGAAACGGTGAACGCAGCCATCAAGCCATTCCAGTCTGTAGGGCTGTTAGGTGAACGGGACATTCACAAGAAGCTATTGGAACTCCCGATTCCCACCTACAAGCAGGATGACCCCAAGCATAAGAAAATTTCCAAGCTTGGAGCCAAGGCGAGAGAGGAAGCAGCAAAGGTCATCGCTTCAGGAACGTTCCCATTGGATTCAGGTATTGCCAGACAACGTGGATTCATTAGGGCACACCTTGAATCCGAATTGGAAGAGATTGACGCTCTTGTTGCAAAGCTGTTGAGCAAGTAAGAACGATTGGCCGACCAACACGGAGGCATGAGCGAAAGGGACGGTAAGCCAGATGCAGATGTTTCTAAACCAGAACGGCACTCTGCAAGAAGTGGCGGAGAAGCCCTTCAAGCTCGAAGACGACCTCAAGAAACTATTTGAGGCAAATCTGGAGAAGCTGTTGGGTCTGACGCTGGTGAAGACAGAGTTCACCATTAAGAATGGCCGTATTGACACGCTGGCATTCGACCCTCAGAGCAAAGCCTTCATCATCATCGAATACAAACGCGACAAGAACTATAGCGTCGTTGACCAAGGGTTCATGTATTTGAGCCTGATGCTTGAAAATAAGGCCGACTTCGTTATTGAGTACAACGAGCGAAAGAGATGCTCCATGAAGCGCGATGAGGTTGACTGGACGCAATCTCGCGTTTTGTTTGTCGGGCCGTCGTTCACCGACTACCAGATGCAAGCCACGAACTTCAAAGACCTACCAATTGAGTTATGGGAAGTTGGGCAGTACGCAAACAATATCGTCGTGGTGAAACAAATCGGCAAATCCAAATCCGCTCCCAGCTTTAAAGCTGCGGTGGCAGGTAGCGCGGCAATTAAGAAAGTTGCTGAACAAGTCAAAGTGACCACAGAGGAAGACCACACCAAATATGCAGGAAAGGCGACGGCAGAGCTTTACGAGAAGTTTAAGAGTGGGATTCTGAATCTAGGCGATGGCATAGAAGTGAAACCGCAGAAAATGTACATCGCATTTAAGAAAAAACGCAATATTGTGGACATGGAGTTGCAGAAGCACTCGCTCAAGATGTGGCTCAATAAAAGATAGAAAGAGGGGTACCCGCACGCAAAACCAGTAACTCACTGCACCAATAAAGGTTAATATCATTTTGGGCTGGCGGGTACCCCATACCCTACCCGCAACCAAATTGGTCGATTAACCCGCAACAGCCGCCATAACCTCACTCTCGCGGCCCTCCAACTTGTCAAACGAATAGATGTTCTGCTTCCGGTGGCTGTCATAACCAACATTCATCCCACACTCACGACTCAGTGTGTGGAACTCGGAAGTGAATTGCCACGCCACCCAATTCTTCCGGCTGACCTTTGCAAGCAGTTCGCGATTACGTTCAGGCACCACCACGGATAAGAGTTTTGCCCATCCACTGGCAGTGAGAAACTTTCCGGCGTATGACTTCGGCAACATTTTGATGAGGTCGATTAGCTCACTACCCTCGACACTCGCACCCTGCTGCCTGAGCGTCATCTGCTGCATGGCGTTGAGCAGCCTATCCTCATAGCCTTCCTGACGGGCGATAGCGCGGCCAAGCACCCAGAACGAACTCATCCTATGGCTGACGCACAAGTCTCCCTCCCCCACCTTGTCAGCTTCTTGCAGGGAGTGCATCGCCATCGCCAACCTGCCAATAAGTTCCGTCCAGATTTCGTTACGCTTCTCCTGCGTCCACTCCAAGTAGTGTTCCGAGCGGAACGGCTCTGCCTCCGTGCGTGGTGCGGCGTCAATGATGAGCATACGGGGAGCTAATCGTCTCGTTTGTCAGCGATGCCGTGTTGGCTGTCATCCAGATACGTGCCTGATATGGCGTGTAACGCATCTTGGCCGTGGTGTAGAGTTCACGGCGCGAATCCATCGCACCTGTGCCGACCGCCTTGAGCAGGTTGGTCAGCTTCTTGACGTTGTTAGCCTCATCCAGCACCAAGAACGGTAGAGAGATTGCCATGTCCTTCATCTGCTGTACGTCATCCTCCGCAAACCGTACCTTGAAACGCTTGCCTTGGATGAGTTTGCCTACCCTCACGGCCAACGCCGACTTCATCGCGGACCCGGCACCGAACAGGAACGGATACGGATATGATGGCACTCGCTCATACAGAAACAGAGCGAGAATGCTGAGCATGAGCGTCATGTGAGCTGCTTCGCGTCCAATCTTCAATTCGTCGTAGAGAATAACGTCAAGAATCTCCTTCTCCATCAAGCTGAGACCGTCGCTGGCAATAAATGTTGACGCTATCAGTTGGATTCTCGCCATGTCGATGTCGGCACACAGCGGGTCGCATTGCGCGTCGGTGCCATCGCTGAACAGCATGTCAAACTCGCCGTTACGATGTCGGGTGATGTGACCATCTCCATCAATCTTGAGGAAATTACCACCATATTCATTCACATACAGAATGTGGTTGTCCCGGTCGTAGTAGCTAAGGTTGTAGATGGTGGCCTTGGATGCATCGGTTATTATTCTGGCTCCAAAGGATTCGCCGATGGAGTCGCACAGCCTGTCGGTGGGCAGGACGCCATACCGCATCAACAGGCGATTGAACCTTGCACTGCCTTTGACAATTTGGATAAGTTCCTGCGTGCTGCCTTCGAGGTAGGTTGCCACGTTGCCGCAGTCGTATAGCTTGCCGTGCTTGAGCATGTGTTTGTACACGACTGCAAACACGCGGCGGTGCTTTTCGCGGGTTGGTAAAGCTGGATGGTCTTTGGTTTCGCGGTCCGGCGACCGCATGATTGCGTCAATCTCTTCACGGACGCCTTGATAGTCAATCTTGACCTCACCACCCCCCTCATTCACTTCATTTTCAATTTCCACTTCTTCATCCTCCATTTGATTCGTTACCGCTTCCACGGGAAATATCTTGGCAACTAGTTCTGGGTCGTCCGCTTTGTAGATGAAGCCTTCCCACCGCGTGTATTCCTCATCCTGCTCCGCCATCTTCTTCCGGTGCTCGTTCATAGTGTCGATTCCGCAAGCTTGGCAGATAAAACCAACACCCGTTCCACCGAAGATGAACTTGGTGATTCCGGCTCGGAGAGTGGTGTTCTTAACAGCCTCGCGTCCACAATGCGGACAGGCGTCCACGATTACGTGGTGTGCTCCGTCCACCAACCCACTCGAAAACTCCGTGCAGCCTTCGGCGTGAAGAAAAGCATCAAGCACGAAAGCAGGATGAAAGCCGTTGAACCTGCCGTGCGATTGCGGAGCACGGTCGTCCATGCTGGCTTGTACCCACGCCAGCAGGTCGGGGTTGATGCCAGCCCGTGCGCTAGTAAACGGGCACCGTGGTTGGTAGACACCATCCTTCTTCCCCTTGACGCCAAACCGCTTCACAGACGGTGCAGCCGTGGTGGAATTGTGCAGCTTGAGTTCAACGATGAGTTTTGACTTGGGGTTGTTCTTTTCGGCTCGGACGTTCATGCTGGTGAACGGCAGGGCGTTGCTCACACCATCGTGAAGCCCACTGGCGTGAAAGCCACCGCTGGGCGTGTCCACAATATAGGTTCCATCAAGCCATTCCATCTTGAAGCCGTGAGCTACAGCGTCAACGGGGTCGTCAATGTCAATGATGTATTGGTGGGAGCGACGAGCTACTGACACGAGGCTGTCGCCATTCTGAAGCCACTCTTCGATGATGGCAACGTCGGATGTTGCGAGTTCAGGCCAACCAGAGCGGTTGCTTCTCGTCATCCCGGCATCGGTGGGCGCAAATACATACCCGGCCTCTGCCATCTTGCGTATTGATTTGTAATCCATAACAGACTCCACGTGCGATTTCGTTAGGAGCCGAGAAATGCTGACAGATTGCCTTTTAATTCGAAGTCAGGTGCTGTCGAGTTCTAGGTGTCCTTGTCCCACGCCTTGTTGTGTCTCGGACTGGGGCCGCCTTTTCAGCGGCCCCGCTAGAAACCCAACAGTGAAGTGGGGATGACAGTTGCAAGCTGTCACTGATTACTATTCCGAAAGTCGGCAAACTTTGACCTGCGGACTCACTGCCATTGACGTTCAATAGCGACCCTCATACCAGATGTCCCAGTAGACCTGCCAGCGGTGCGGTGGGAAGTCCATATCATCGGAAACCATGTGAACGATTCCCCAACGTGCATCGCTGCAAGCCGCACGCTGAATGGCTTCAGTTCCCCGCTCCAGTTTGGCTTCGCTCCGGGCGATGATGCCAATCTCTTTTGCGTAGGGGAACAACTGAGAAATACAGCCCATCTCCTTGTCACCAAGTTTCTCCACGAAGAAACCAACGCAAATGCGGAGTTCGCCAACTCCCAGCATTTGGTTGAGGTTCTCGACAAAAAAATCCCAATAGGTCATCGTTCAGTCTCCTCATCTCGGTGAGCACGCACACGTCGCACATCGCGTCTTGAGGACGCACAAAGTGGTGTCGGCCTCGGAAGACACGTCTAGTCGGCGGCGTTTGCACACCGAATCAATTTGTTTGGAAAGAGGGCCGCTGAGGTACTTTGGCGTGCCGAAGCAGGGTTTTAAAGAGCGTGCCAGCGGTGTCCGGTTACTTTTCGGCTCCCAAGGGTCTACGTTTCACCGGACGGTGCCCATCTCATTTTTTACGTTACACCCAAATCCATGATTGGCGCAAGCTGTTCATTCAAAAAACGTTAAGAAAATTATTTTCCTAAATTCGCGCCGGAAAGGCGGTGTCTTCCGTATACCGTAGTGCGTGGAGAACACTGCCGTCGAAGCTGTCCGGGGAGCCACATTATGAAGACGAGGGAGCAGTGCCTCCGGGCATATTCTCCAACTTTTTACGGTTTTTACGATTTTCTGCAAGAATGACTTTATACGACGGGTTGTCGGTTGCGGGTGCTTGGTAAAAAGCTTGGGGCTTAGAACGCGTTTGCGTGTCAGTTCGCCTCCCGCATCTCATTGATTCTATGGCTGCGGGGAGACCCGGAGAGATGGCCGAGTGGCTGAAGGCGGCGGTTTGCTAAACCGTTATAGGGTCAAAAGCTCTATCGGGGGTTCGAATCCCCCTCTCTCCGCCAGTGATTTCCCAATCTAACTTAAATCTAAACAGAGACATAGGTTGTTTGCGTCCTGGCCGGCGGTAAGCGGCCGGTTGCATGATCCCTGGTACCGATCGGGGCCATGGAATTTATTGATACTTCGTCGCGTATCCAAGAGTGCTTCGGACGATGCTACCCTTCGTCTTGCTCAATTCGGCGAGACGCTGGCGGAATCTATCGCACGACTCACGGCTTGAATGAAGGAGGGCAGCGAGCAGGAAAGGTCCTCGCCGCTGCACCCAGGGATGAACACCGGAACGCGCACTGGCGGATTGTTCAGCGTAAGGGTCGCTTCAGCTCGCATTTGTTCGAGTGTTTGTGAAGTGTAAAAAACACGCACGAAATCTCTGTGTTTTTCTTGCGAATGCCAGAGCTCGAACACCAGAGATGCTCCGGGAGGTGTGTCATCCCGGCGTCCGTCCGCTATCCAGGTCAGATTCAGCAGACCGGCGATGTTCGAGAGATTGGTGTCGTGTCCGACCAGGAAAAGCGCACGGTCAGTTGGTCGGCTAATGGCGCCCGGAATTGAATCTCCTCCCGCTGCCTGTTGAATTGCCCGGCGAATGTGATCCAAGAGATTTGAACCCTCCAACTGTGCGATCAGAGGTGTCCGCTGCGTGAAGTCCGATGCCGCTGTATGCAATTCAAGGAGAGACCGGAGGTGGTCGCCGTCTACGCAACCCCATCCCACGCTACCCGTATCCAGACCTTGGGTATATTCGAGCAGCAGATTCTCAGTTAAAGTCGAGGCTGTATTCAATGGTCCGCGAAGTTCAGCCGCATGGTCCCCCTTGCCTGCCGTTAAGACTGCGGGGACTTCAAAAATCGAGATTCGTTTCTGTGTTGAGTAAGTTTGCGCGCCACACTTTGAAAGTACGGCATCGAGTTCACTGAGACGGGCATGGTAGCTTGTCGTGAGGTTGTTGGGGTCTCCACCGATCCGACCGGCGATCGCCGCAACCGCGAGTTGCGAATGCGATGCGATGGTGCCGGCAGCCAATGGATGGAACAGCGGATCGGGAGTGTGCTCCGCCAAACCTTGAACCATGGGGGTGCTGCATCCGTGAAAAAGGCCCGACTCAAGTGCGTTTCCCGTTTCCCGGGTGCGCTGGTCTGAGTCGGAATAAATGACAACACGATTCGCGTCCTCGCAACCTTGCAGGCTCAGGAGTCCCTCAGCTGCAAGTTGAATCCGGTCGTACGCTCCGAAGAGTTGCATCAGACGGAAACCATGCGCCGTCAGATTTCCGGGAGGTACATCCCACTTCGGCCATAGACCCGCGGAATAGGAGTTGTATTGCGCTGGTCTCCCCGTTGGTGAGCGAACTCCGTGCCGGCTGAGAAAGACCACAAACTTCAAGTTCGCGTCTAGATCATTGGCAGTTGAGGTTTGCGACGTCGATTCGATCGGCATCCCGCCAAGAAAGAGCAGGAAAATCCAGGGGAGCATGGCAGCGGATTTCAAGGCGCTCCTTTGTTAGGAAAGCAGCAGGCCGTTCGCGTGAAACGGCCTGCATGTAGGCTCTCGAGTCTTTACTCGTGAGGCAGTGTCCAGCGAATCCCACCTGAATAGGTTGGCTTGTAATACTCGCGCTGCGTCATGTATTGCGTGCTGCCGTTGTAGAAGCCGAACACGGCATTGTTCATATTCAATGCAATTGCTTTCAGTGTGAATCCTTTGCCCACATAGTAATCTGCTTGCGCGTCAACCTGCGTATGCGAATAAAAGTAGTTGTCGCCGTTCGGGCCTGCGATGCCGTACGGCACGGCGCCGGGCCCTTCGTTTTGGTATTGGTACGCATAGATATTGGCGCCGTTGTGCGAAATGCCAAACGTCACTAGTGCGCGTTTGGTCGCATAGGATGGGCCAATATTCCATGAGTAGGGAGCCTGCCCAACAAGTGCGGGATTGTCGGTGCGGCCGGTGAGATTGTAGTTGGTTGAATTAGTATAAGTGAAGTTGGCGTTAAGGCGCGCACCGCTAAAGACACCGGGAAGATAGGTCATATGCTGCTGATAAGCGACCTCGATTCCCTGAACATACGCGTGGTCACCATTTACTTCCTGGAACACCAGGTCGCCAGCATACGGTTGCGAAAGCGAAGATCCTGTTTCCGGAATAATGGACTGTTGGCCATAGATGGGCTTTGCGATCTGCTTGTAGAAGTAACCAGCCTCAATCATCCCGAGCGACGGCATATATCTCTCATATAGGATGTCGTAGTCGTTGGCGTGTTCGGCAACGAGGGCCGGGTTTCCAATGTTGATGGTGTACGGTGTGGTCGACTGATCCTCGGTTACATACGGTACCAGCTGATAGGGATCCGGGCGCGAGATTCCTCGCCCGTACACAGCTCGTATATCCGAAGAGTTGTCGATCTTATAACGAAGCTGCACGCTCGGAAGCGGATCGATGTAAGAACCGGATCCGTATTGCGGAGTCGTCGAGACGTAGTTTCCATTCGCGTCATTCACGACAAGATAGCCAGTGGTCGACGTGCTTGTGGCCTCGATTCGCAACCCGGCTTGCAAATGAAAACGTCCGAATTGAGTCGTGTTCATAATGTAACCGGCTGTAACTCTTTCCTGCAGGTTGTAATTCGATGGGTCGGACTGCAGATGGGTTGTGCCTATATCAAGGGTGTATTCGGTCGGATTATTGGATAGATCGTTTGTGATTAAGTCGAAATTAGTAACTGGCCCAAGATGGTAGCTGCCGCCGTAAAAATGGTTATTCACGAACGACCCAAGGTAGGGTGTCATAGTCGGGCCGTTGTTGGAGTCAAACTCCGGCGAGTAAGCGTCTTGCCCCTTGTGGGCGTTGCGGATCTGGAATCCAAACTCGAAGGTCGAGAAGTGAGAACCAACATGGTAGTTAATCCCCATCGACGCTCCTGCCTGAAGATTGAGCTGTGTTGCCTGCCCTGAAGTTAAGTCGATCGTCTGAAGTGAATAGTTGTTTGGATCGAAGATGGGGTTTCCCGCCACATCGCAGGTGTACTGAGGCCGATACTCGCTGGGGCCGGGAGTATACGCGCAATCTTTGCCTGCCGAACCGCCGAAGGCTGCTCCGGGATTGCCGGCTGCTCCGACGAATCGAGAGTGCGCGGCCGCTATTTCATAGGTGATAAATGAACGGCTGAAGACCTGGTTGCCTCCCAGAGAGAGGTCTGCTACCTGGAGATTCGGCCGGCGAACGCTGGTGTGATACGCGTTCTTCTTTCCTGCCTTTAACTGATAAGCGTATTTCTGTCCAAAGTCTCTGAAGTTTGAGAGCAAGCCATGCGCGTAAAGATCGGAGCCCGCGTTCGGCTTGTAGTCCAGGCTACCCGCTACGCCATAGCGGGTGCGGTCATAGAGATATTCCTGCACATATAGTTTGTCGAAGGTTGTATTTCCGCCGTCGTCCAGGTCGGGCACGGGCTCCACGTCGTCTATTCCGCGACCGTTGTAGTCATAGCTATAGCCGAGCATCAGACCGAACCGTTTTCCCTGCGGGCTGTTTGGCCCGAAGCGAAGGCCGGCTGTCGAGTCGATGGTGAATGCCTTCCGGCCGTTAGCAATGGGAGTGTAACCGTCGATCCCTTCGACCATAAACGTGGGCTTGTCACCGGTCGCCTGCTTGATCTTGAGATCCACGGATCCGCCAATGGCGTCGCCATCCTGGTTCGCAGAAAGTGTCTTGTTGATCGTCACACCCCCAACGATATTCGCTGGAATCGTGTCGAGGTCGACCTGCCGAACCTGCGGATCCGGGCCGGGGACGACAACTCCGTCGATGGTTGTGTTGCTTAATCTCGGCTCAGTACCCCTGATCTGCACGTACTGCCCCTCGCCTTCGTTGCGTTGCAGCGTCACACCCGGCATGCGTCCCACCGCATCAGCAACGTTCGCATTCGGCAGGCTCTGAATCTGGGTGTCAGATTGAACGTTCAGGATGTTCTCCGACGTCCGCTGCTCGTTGACCTCAATGGCGTCTCCCTCCAGGTTTGCATTCACTTCAACCTGTTGACTCGTCGAGCTGACGGTCAATGTCGCATCCTGTGCCGTCATCTGACCAGAGGAAACTGTAATCTTGGTGACCGAGGTTGCGAAGCCAACGTAGGAAACCGAGAGGGTATAGGTACCGGGCTTAACATCCGGAATCAGGTAAGCACCCTGAGAATTCGAAACGACTGTTAACGCAGCGGGTTGGAGAACAATCTGCGCGCCCTGCAGTACGGCACCTGCAGTGTCCTTCACGGTGCCACTGACTCTCCCATTTCCGCTGGCTGCGTTCTGGTCGGTCTCTACCTCGTCGACCGAGTTTGGCGCAGCGTGCAATGCTTTTAGAGCTGCGAAGGAGCTTTCCGCAAGACTTCCAGCCAATATCGGCTTAGCCGTTTGCGCACTGGTCAAGGATGAGAAAAGCGCGAGAGACATTAACAATCCGATGGTGCGAGAGATCCATTTTCTTGATATGAGAGACATTATGATCTTCTCCTGACTCATTCCTGCGCCTCGCAGGTGGTTGAACACTGAACGCAGTATGGCGAGTCAATCTAATCTCAATCTGAGAAATGGCGGTGGATTGTCGAGATTCACTGACTATTTACAATCGCCAATTAAGATTCGTTCAGGACCCATTCATGCATGTTCTTGTCGTGGAAGATAGGCGCAGTCTGGCTGGGCATCTCGGTCGTGCGCTTGAGGAAGAGGGCCACTCTGTGACGCTGGCGTACGACGGCGAAGAGGCCCTTCGTCTGGGCAGTACGGATCATTACGACGTGATAATTCTTGACGTGATGCTCCCGCGGATGGACGGCTTTACAGTCATCCGGAAGCTGCGGGAGGTCCGACTTCAAACACAAGCAATCATCGTCTCGGCCCGTGACTCCATGCGCGATGTCGTTCACGGGCTGGATGCCGGCGCGGACGATTATCTGACGAAGCCGTTCGCGCTCGATGTGCTGCTGGCCAAAGTTCGCGCCGCTGCCCGCCGAGTTCCCCTTCGCGCTCCGCAGGCATTGCAGTTCGAAGACTTGATCCTTCGTCCTCATCAATTCGAATTGCAAAGGGGTGAGCGCGTGGCCTCGCTGACGCGCACCGAATGCTCCCTGCTTGATGTGCTGATGCGCCGCGCCCGCGCTGTGGTTCCGCACTCGGTACTGATTGAAGAAGGCTGGAGCAGCGAAGCTGAAGTCAGTTTCGATAGTCTCTACGTATTCATCAGGGCGCTGCGGTCCAAGATTACGGGCCCCGGCGAACTCGAGCTCCTCCACACCATACGTGGGGTTGGCTACTCGTTGCGCACCGCCGGGCCTCAATGAAGCGAGCGTCGATTTCGCTCAGACTCACAACCTGGTTCGCAAGCATACTCTTGCTTGGATCGCTTGCGTTTGGCGCCGTCATGTGGCTCAACCTTAAGCGGACGCTTACCGAGGAACGGTACCTCACGCTCGCTCGTCGACTGGAACGATTACAGGATCTACTGAAGCAGACCAAGGACGAAGATCCTGCGGACAGAGATCAGGAATTCAAGGAATTTGCCCACGCTACAGGAAACGGGCTCTCTGAGATTTTCAGGTCAGACGGTGCAAGGGCGCTTCGCTCGCCATCTGACGCCGCAAGGGCATTTAGTTGGCCTGCCATTCCGGCCGACTCCCCGGAGTTCTTCACGCAGATTGACTCCGGCGGCCAACCTTTTTGGGTGCTGGAACGACGGTTCGTTTTAGGTAAAGACAAACTGATCCTCGCCTCTGCGGCCCCGGCAAGCGGAAACTTACTGGTGCTGAATCGATTCTGCGAAGGTTTGATTGCATCGATCCCGGTGCTGTTGTTGATCTCTTCGGCGGGCGGATATTGGTTGAGCCGAAGAGCATTGCGACCGGTGGCCCAGATCACGGCAACGGCTCGCTCGATCAGCATTCGCAACCTCGCCGAGCGTTTGCCGGCAACGCACAACGGAGACGAATTGGATCGACTTGCCGATACATTCAACGCTATGCTGGCGCGTCTGGATTCCGCTGTAAATCAGATCAAGCAATTCACCGGCGACGCTTCCCACGAATTGCGCGGCCCGCTCTCGTTCGTGCGGACAGTTGCGGAAGTAGCGCTCCGCAACCCCAAATCCGATCAAGCCAGTCGCAAGGCATTTGAAGATATCGTTGAAGAGGTCGCAAAGGCCGCAATCCTGCTTGAGGAAATGCTCACGTTAGCCCGTGCCGACGCAGATCGTGGCGGAATAGTGTTGGAACCGCTCAATTTCACCGATGTCGTGCAAGAGGCTTGCGAAATGGCCCGGCCCCTTGCTGCAGAACGCGACCTCGCTTTTGTTGATTCCCTGGGAACTGAACCAACCGTGATGGTTCTCGGTGACTTCAGTTCGCTGCGCAGGCTTGTCTGGATACTCCTCGACAATGCCCTCAAATACACGCGAAGTTCTGGCCGGATTGACATCGCTTTAAGCACTCACAACGGTCGAGCAACGATTGCAATCAAAGATAATGGCGACGGCATCGCAGAGACTGACTTGCCGCGCATATTCGATCGCTTTTACCGTGCCGATCCGTCCCGCAGCCAGATCGAAGGGAGTGGATTAGGGTTGGCAATTGGAAAATGGATCGCTGAAATGCACAATGCAGAGCTCTCCGTGTCGAGCCAACTGGGAACGGGAACTACCTTCCAGCTATCCATTCCACTCCTGTCGGACACGCATACGTCAGCTCACTCGAACAGACGCAGCGTCCCGGAGAGTCAAGGGCTTGCCATGGTTGATCGATAGCTTCGAGTCCGCCTCCTCTCCGTTCGAAGATTTGTTGGCTCAAGAAGTCTGAATTTCGAATCAGAGCTCTGGGTTAGATCAAGGCATGCCCAAAGCACACAAGATCATCGCCCACATTTCCTCTCGGCCTAACATGTGGCCCGCAAGTCATAGCGGAAATTCGGCATTCTATATGAGCAAACAGCCCCGCGCCGCGTTTCAGTATGGTCCAAGAATCTTCGAGCACGCGTCCCCAACTCGATCGTGGAATCGCAAACCTAGCCAATGGTCTGGAGTTCAACCTTTTCCTTGAACAGTTTTGATATAAGCCCACACCGTGTCTATGGCGCAGACAAAGATGACAGCATAAGGTGGGATGTGGATGAAAGTTGCCACTGCAGTAACCCCCACAAGTGGCAGCCACGGCCAACTGATTCGCCAGGCAGCGATCTTCGATTGTCGACTTAACAGTTCCATCAAAAAAAGGATCGTAATAAACGCTGCTGCACCCATACAGATGGCGCCCATGTGGATCTGCCAATTCGCCAACCTCGAGCCGTGGGGGGCACCTCCACCTTGAATATCGCCCAATAGAGACTCCCCGTAAAACAAAATCCCAAGGCCGCCCAGCAATCCAACAAGTAGCGCGAGAGAGGTTGGACCCATGCCGATGTCCGGCTGCTCTTGGATTTTTTTGATTCTGTGCCCCATCGGCTATGGTCCTCAATGTTGAATCGTCAGAACGGGGCATTGCGCATGTACGATGATTTGGAAGGCACGCGACATTCTTGTCTCGACGCTTAAATGCGAGCTCTTGCGAATGCCAAGCACAAGCAGATCTATGGACCGTTCTACGATATGCTCGAGGATCTGTTCGTGCGCATTTCCCACTTCAACGAATGTTCTCGGGTCGCAAAACTCCTTCGCCTGCTCGGGCACAAGCCTGTCAAGAGCTGAGTAAAAGGTCTTCTGGAGATCGGAAAAGCGCTCCGGGTGCTCCACTGCGCCCTCTTGAACAACGTTGAGTACGTCAAGTTTTGCCCCGAATGTTTCGGCGAGATTGACCGCATAGAGCGCCGCATGAACTGCCGCTTCGGAGAAATCGGTTGCGAACAGAATCCTTTCGAACGGAAGAGTCTTTGAAGAGGCAGGCTTCACCTTGGGACCGACCGTAAGGGACGGCCAACACGTGGAACGCAAAATCCTTTCTGCGGTTGAGCCAATAACTCCCCGTTCGAAGCGACCGCCACCATGCGTTCCCAATACAACGATTGCGGGTTGGTACTGGTCAGCCAGCTCAGGTATGACATCTTTCGGGTCACCTTCAAGCAAAATTGGGATTGCCTCGATTGATTGACCCGCCAGCTGAGCGGCCTTGGCCGTCAAAAGTGTATCGAGGTCTTTTCTCTGCTGACTGACCAAGAGTGAATCGATTTCAACCTCTAGCGCCGCTTGTGAGAGCGTGAAGGCATGCGTTACGATTAGCTTCGCCGAAAAATACGCAGCGAGGTGCGACGCATACAGCCCGGCATTTTGCGCCCCGAGAGAAAAGTCGGTCGCGTACACAACCGCTGTAAGGTTCAAATCGGGCTTGTCGCCGATGACTGGCATGTCAACTGTCTCCTCGAATACCCCAAATAGTTGCGCTCAAGACGAAATGCAGCCCGTTCTAGGGCGTGGCCCCCGTTTGATAGCTGAGGGTTGCAAGCGAAAGACGGTATTGATATTGAGCATTTGTGTATCCGATGGCAGCGTCCGTCTGCTGGTATTGCGCTTGACTTAACTCGACGATTGAACTCAATCCAAGCCGATATCGCGTCTGTGCAAGGGAGAGAGCCAGGTTCGCTTGATTAAGGAGTTCGTCGTTGACAGCAACACTCTGATAAGCGGTGTTGGCTGCCAACCATGCGGTCCGAACGTCTCGCACGATACGATCTTTAAGCTCACGCGCCTGCTCAGAATCTGCCTGGGCACGGATTGTTGCTTCCTTGGCTTGTGCGGAGAACAAAAATCCGTTGAAGATCGGAATGTTCATATTGACACCGATTCCTCCCCACCAGTTTTCAACGTAATAAGTTGCCGGCCTTATCGGCACACTTCCAGCCGTTCCAGCCGCAGTGATGCTTGGAAGCTTCTGATCGCGCTCCGCATGGCTGAACTTGACCGCTGCTTGTTGATTCAGATTCAACGCCTGAAGGTCAGGACGCTGTTGGAGCGCGAGTTGTATGAGTTGGTTAACATCCGCGGGAGGTACAGTCAAAGGACTGGTGTTTTCAACAAGGTCGTAAGTTACCTCCTGATCAAGACCGAGGACTTCATCCAATGCCGCCATTGTGGAATTCGCATTGTTCCTTGCATTGAGTTCAAGCAGCTTTGCCTGAGAGAGATTGACATCCGCAAAACTCAGATCAAGTGTGGACTTCAACTTATTCTTCGTGTAAGAGCTGATCTGGGACTGCGTAGTCTGCAGCGTGGCGGTATTCTGAATGGCAACCTTCAGAAGCGCCTGCGCCTGGAGGGCGCCAAAGAAGGTTTGATCGGTAGCAAGGACAATGTCTTCAGTAGTGGCGAGTGCATTCGCATTCTGCGCTTTCTCCTGCAGCTTCGACGACGCGACAAGATTGCCGGTCTTGCCGAAGTCCGTAATCAGCTGCGTAAAGCCACCGCCAGCCCCGGCGTGTGTAAACAGACGAGAGGACGTCAGAGAACCAGCGGAGATGCGTGAAGCGTCTTCTGCCAGGACTGCCGTAATAGCCGCATTCGCTGTCGGCAATTCCGCGGATCGGGTTTCTCGCACAACCTGGTGCTGCGCCAATGCAAGGAGGCGAGCGACACTCACTCTTGGATTGTTCTTGATTGCGAGTTTCTCAGCATCGGCCAAAGTGAGGCGCAGGTGCGCGCTGGAATTCGGATCTCCGGATGTTGCAGAAGGAGTCTGGCTATCCACTTGCGGCGGAGGCACAGTATTTTGCTGCGCAAGAACCGTCAGCGAAGCCTTAGGTGCATTCGGTAATGACGTGCCGTCAGATTGCGCCCTGCCAACCAGACCAGAATTACTGACAATCGCCAGGACGAAGACGATTAGTGGAATTGCCCGCGTGTGTTTAACCTTGTTCATAACTTTCACGCCTCCCCCGTAATCGGAGAGCTCTTTTCCCGCCGACCGTGAATGATCAGATAAACAGCAGGAACCAGGAACACTGTGACGACAACGGAGACTGCTAAGCCGCCGATGACCGCTCGTGCCAGCGGAGCATACTGCTCGCTACCGGCCTCCATTCCAAGCGCCATGGGGATCATCCCCAATAAGGTGGCCAGGGATGTCATCAGAATTGGGCGCAGACGTATCTTGCACGATTGCACGACCGCGTCCAATAGAGACAATCCCTGGCCATGCAGCGTGCCGGCGAACTCGACGATCAAGATGCTATTTGATACCACGATGCCAGTCATCATGATTACGCCCATCAAGGACATGATGTTCAGCGTGCTTCCTGTCAAAAGCAGGATCAGCACTACCCCAGCGAGGCCGGGCGGAATTGCCATCAAGATGATGAAGGGATCAATGAAGGAAGTGAACTGGGTCATCAGGATCAGGTAAACCATGAGAACCGCAATGATGAGGCCAACACCGAATTCTGCAAAGGAATGATTCATGTTCACCACCGCGCCTCGCAGATTCAGAACTGTATTCTTGTCGGTCTTCGTGTTCACCAGAAGTTTGCTCACATCCTTTCCGACCCCTTGCAGCGCCTCTGTCTTGGTAGAAACATAGATGTCTATAACGCGTCGGATCTGATAGTGATCCACTTCCGTCGGTGTATTGATCAGTTTGAGATTCGCGACCGAACTTAAAGGGGTATACCCCTGTGTATGATCTCCACTCAGCATTTCGCGAGACTCCTCATGAGCCTGCTGCATTGGGCCGTAACCCGATGGCCGCACCCCGCGCAGCGGAATGTTTTCGAAGCTCTCGATTGACATGTTGTTGAGGAATTTGTTCGCATATTGGACCGTAACCATATAGTTGTTTCCGCTTTTGGGGTCGATCCAGTAGCTGGGGGCGACCATGCCGTCTGACGTCATGGCGGTGACTACGTTGTCCACCACGTCTTTGGCGGAAAGGCCAATCAGGCTGGCCTTTTCGCGATCAATGTTGAGCGCAATGCCCGGGTAATCCAGGTCCTGAGGGATGTATACGCCGCTTACATTCGGGATCGTTTTGATCTTTTGAGCGAGCGTCTTTGCCAGCGCATATGCCCCGTCCATGTCCATTGAACTTACCTGCACGTCGATCGGCGCAGGCAGGCCCTGGTTAACAACCCCATCGACGAGCCCTCCCGCCTGAAAATAAGTAGTAAGCTCAGGCATTTCGCGTGCCAGCTTTTCGCGCACGTCTTGCATATACGCATAGCTCCCGATGCTGTGGTGCTCTTTGAGGCTTACCTGCACGAACGCAGTATCCATCGAGGCGTTGGTGGTGTAAATCGCGGACAGGTCGGGATAGACTCCGATATTGGACACGATCATGTCTAAATCTTTGGGCTTAACTACGCCGCGAATGACATTCTCCACTTTTGCGATATAGTCATTGCTGATCTCGAGACGAGTGCCGCTAGGCATGCGCACGTTAATAATGAATTGCCCTGGGTCGGTACGTGGAAAATAGGCGCGGCCCAGAAATGGGGACGCGACCGCGAGCACCAGCACCACACCCGCAAGAATCGCCCCCGCCGTGACGCCGGGCCGTATCATTGCTCGCTTGGCAAGACGTTCATACCAACCCAACAATTGCTCGTATTTGTCGTTGAATCTTCGCTCGAAGCGGGCAAAGATGCCGGTTTTTCGATTCTTGAGTTCATCCTTCTCATGGTGTAAATGAATGAACTTCGCGCAGTAGAGCGGCACAACCGTCATGGCGAAAAAGTAGGATGCAAAAATCGAGAAGACAACGCCCATCGCCAGCGGCGTGAAGATGTACTTGCTGATACCGTTAAAGAATGTGACAGGGAAAAACACGATGGAGGTAGTAAAGGTGGCGGCAAGCACGGCCATGGAGACTTCGGTTCCACCGCGCTCAGCGGCAACTTCGGGCGACTCACCCATTTCCATGTGCCGGAAAATGTTCTCGAGCACGATGACTCCGTTGTCGATGAGTCGAGAGAAAACGAGTGCCAATCCGCCCAAAATCATGGTGTTGATCGATCCCCCCATGGCATCGGTGATGAGCAGGCAGACCACCATCGAAAGCGGAACCGAAAGTAGTACGGCAATCGTGGCGCGCGGACTGCCAAGAAACATCAGAATCATGGCCGCGGTCAACACCAATCCGATGCCCGCTTCCCTGGTCACATTGCCGATCGCGAGTTTGACAAACACTGACTGGTCGAAAACCACCGCGGTCTTTAATGATTGCGGAATATCAACCAGACGCTTGATGGCGGCCTTCATTCCATTCACAATGGTGATGGTGTTGCTATTGCCGCCCTGCTTGAAAACCGGGATGTAGACGGAACGTTGCCCGTCGATGCGAACGATGTTGTACTGAAGCGCGCCCGCATCTACCGCCTTACCGATGTCAGCCACGAGAATTGAGGCGTTCCCCACAGACTTCAGGGGCATCTGGTTCATGGAGTCGGCGTCGGGAAACTGGCTGTTGGCGTAAATGTTGAAGTCCTTCGATCCCACGCGTACGTCTCCCGCAGGCAGAATCAGATTCGAGTTGTTGACGGACTTCACGACGTCATTCAGGCTGAGGTTCCGCGCCTCCATCTTCAATGGATCCACATAAACCTGAATCTGGCGGTAGGTTCCGCCATAGGGTTGAGGAACCGAAGCGCCTTGAACGTTCGAAATCTGGTTGCGCACCTGAAATTGCGCGATGTCCTTGAGATTCGTTTCGTTAAGCCCCTCCCCTTTCAATGTCACCAGACATACCGGCTGCGTCGACGCATCCATACCGAGCACGACCGGCGGCAGCGTTCCCGGCGGAAGCCGCCGGAGGTCCGCCATCGCCAGATTGGCAATATTGCTCAATGCTGAATTCGGGTCGGTGCCGGGCTTGAAGTAAATCTTGATCAGGCTAACGCCGGTTAGGGAGCGCGATTCGCTGTGGTCGATATTGGCACCCAGTGTGAAAAACCGCTCAAACGTGTTTGTAATGTCCGCCTCAATCTGCTGTGGCGGCATCCCGTTGTAAAACGTCGCTACGACGACCACCGGCATGTCGATTCTCGGAAACAGATCCACCGGCATGCGCACAGTGTTGACCACTCCCACGAGGGACACCATCAGGCAAAGCATGATGATGAAGAATGGATTTTTGAGTGCAAACTTTGGCATTAGTTCCTACCCCCGTTACTTTTCATTCGTTCAGCAACTTCAAATACCATGCGCGGATTTCCAGAGGATTCTTGATTGCCTGCTGAATCTTCAAGCGACTCGAACGCGCGAGCGATGCCTCCGCGGCGTGCCGCAATTGCGCGCCGAGGCGAAAGACGCGATGCACGTTCGAGCGGTTTGCTTATTGACAAATCGCATGCGAGCACGGCACCAGAGCGGCCAACTGCAAGGGAGACAAATGCCCTTGTTTGCAACAACGATTCTTCTGCTTGATTGGTCATTCTCTATGCCTCCCCCTCAATCGCGGGGACGCGATTACGCCTGCCGTGAATAACCAGGTAGACAGCTGGAACAAGAAAGACAGTTACAACCACCGAAACCCCAAGTCCGCCAATGACTGCACGAGCCAGCGGAGCATACTGTTCGCTTCCTGCTTCCACACCAAGAGCCATTGGAATCATTCCCAAAAGCGTGGCGAGAGAAGTCATCAGGATTGGGCGAAGCCGGATCTTGCAAGACTGCACGACCGAATCCAGCAGACTCTTTCCTTGCTTGTGCAGAGTCCCCGCAAACTCGACGATAAGAATGCTGTTCGAGACCACGATGCCGGTCATCATGATCACGCCCATCAAGGACATGATGTTCAACGAACTGCCTGTCAGCAGGAGAATCATCACAACCCCTGCTAATCCAGGTGGAATCGCCATCAGAATGATGAAAGGATCGATGAAGGACCTGAACTGGGCCATAAGGATCAGGTAGACCATCAATACAGAAACGATCAGCCCCAGACCGAACTCCGTGAACGAGCGGTTCATGCTGACCACGGCACCGCGCAAATTCAGAACCGTGTTCTTGTCAGTTCTGGTGTTCGCCAAGAGCTTTCTGATTCTTCCACCTACCCCTTGCAGCGCCTCTGTTCGCGTCGAAACATAAATATCGATCACACGCCGAATCTGGTAATGGTCGACTTCCGTCGGCGTCGTGATCTGCCGGATGCTTGCGACGGAATTCAATGGGGTATATCCCGCGATATGGTCACCGTTCAAGAACTGCCGTGAAGTGCTGAAATCTTCGTTTCCTGGCTGTCCCTCGCTATTTCCGGCAGGACGTGCGCCACGGAGGGGGATGTTGTCGAGGTCCTGCATGGACATGTTGTTAATCAAACTGTTCGCGTACTGGACCGTGACCATGTAGTTGTTGCCGCTCTTGGGGTCGATCCAATAGCTTGGCGCAACCATGCCATCCGAAGTCATGGCGGTAATCACATTCTGTACAACATCTTTGGCCGACAATCCGATCAGGGCGGCCTTTTCCCGATCTATATTCAGGGCCAGTCCGGGGTAGTCGATGTCTTGCGGAATATACACGCCGCTGACATTCGGTATCGCTTTCACTTTTTGAGCGAGTTCCCTGGCAAGCGCATAGGCACCGTTCATATCCATAGAACTGACTTGGATATCGATGGGTGCCGGCAGCCCCTGATTCACCACGCCGTCAACCAGACCGCCGGCTTGAAAGTAGGCGGTGAGTTCCGGCATCTGCTGGGACAACTTGTTGCGCACCCGCTCCATATATTCATAGCTGGAGATGCTGTGATCTTCTTTGAGGCTCACCTGAACAAAGGCAGTGTTCATCGATGCGTTGGTTGTGTAAATCGCAGAAAGATCGGGATAAACGCCGATATTCGACACGATCATGTCAATGTCAGATGGCTTCACAACTCCCCGAATGATGCTTTCCACCTTGGCAATATAGTCATTGCTGACTTCCAGCCGCGTGCCGCTTGGCATGCGCACGTTAATCACAAATTGTCCTGGATCAGTGCGGGGAAAATAGGCGCGCCCGAGGAATGGAAAAAGTACCAGCAATGTAAGCGCCACACCACCTAGAATTACCGATGCCGTGAAGCCCGGACGCCGCATTGCGCGCAGCGCCAGCCCTTCATACCAATCCAGCATGCGCTGAAACTTCTCGTTGAACTTGCGCTCTAGTCGAACAAAAAGCCCCGGCTGCTTGTCCCCACCGTGCGAATCCTCATGCGACAGGCGGATGAAGTTCGCGCAATAGAGAGGCACGACGGTCATTGCGAAAAAATAAGAGGCGAAGATAGAAAGCACTACGCCAAGCGCCAAAGGCGTGAATATGTATTTGCTGATGCCAGACAGGAAACTTACAGGGAAGAAGACGATGGAGGTGGTGGATGTGGCCGCGAGAACGGCGAGGGAGACTTCCATCCCCCCCTTCTCGGACGCGTCTCTCGGCGCAAATCCCATCTCCATATAGCGAAAGATGTTTTCGAGCACAACCACGGAATCGTCAATCAAGCGGGAAAATGCGAGAGCGAGCCCACCGAGAATCATGGTGTTGATAGAGCCGCCCATGGCGCTCGTCAGCAGCAGGCAAACGAGAGCCGAAAGTGGAATCGACAACAGCACCGCGAACGTTGCGCGGGGACTTCCCAGAAACACGAGGATCATGATTCCGGTGAGAACCAGGCCGATGCTGGCTTCCTTGACTAGATTCTTAATGGCGAGTTTCACAAAGATCGACTGATCGAATACCACAGCGGTTTGCAGCGCAGCGGGGATGTCGACAAGATGCTTAATGGCATTCTTCATGCCGTTGACGATCGTAATTGTGTTGCTGTTGCCCCCCTGTTTGAAAACGGGAACATAGACGGACCGTTGCCCGTCGATACGCACGATGTTGTATTGAAGTGCACCCGAGTCTTCCGCTTTCCCAATGTCTGCCACTAGCACGGAGGAGTTACCCACAGACTTGAGGGGCATTTCATTCATCGACTTTGCGTCGGGAAACTGACTATTTGCATAGATGTTGAAGTCCTTCGAGCCAATACGTACATCGCCTGCGGGAAGAATGAGGTTTGAGCTATTTACCGATTCAACAACGTCGTTCAGGCTGAGATTGCGCGCCTCCATCTTCACGGGGTCGACATAGACCTGAATTTGTCGGTAGGTTCCACCGTAGGGCTGGGGGACGGAAGCTCCCTGGACATTGGATATCTGATTGCGCACCTGGAACTGCGCCATATCTTTCAGAGCCGTTTCGTTCAGTCCCTTTCCTTTGAGTGTTACCAGGCACACAGGTTGGGTGGAAGCGTCCATGCCAAGCACGACCGGGGGTAGCGTTCCCGGCGGCAGTCGGCGAAGATCAGCCATTGCAAGATTGGCAATGTTGCTAAGCGCTGCGTTTGGATCCGTGCCAGGCTTGAAGTAAATCTTTATAAGGCTCACACCAGTCAAAGACCGTGATTCGCTGTGGTCAATGTTGGCTCCTAATGTAAAGAAGCGCTCAAACGTATTCGTGATGTCGGCTTCGATCTGCTGCGGAGGCATGCCGTTATAAAAAGTCGCAACCACCACCACCGGCATATCGACCTTTGGAAAGAGGTCGACCGGCATACGAACGGTATTCACTATGCCGACCAGCGAAACCATCAGGCACAGCATGATGATGAAGAAAGGATATTTGAGGGCAAACTTCGGCATTACTTTGCTCCTCCGTCGTTCTCCTCTGCCGCTCCTTTCATGTCGATCACTCCGCCCGATTCATGGACTACCTCCGAAGCAATCCCCTGACTGAGAATCGGTAGTACATGTTCCCCTTCGGTGTAATTCTCCTGTCCCCCAAGAACTACGCGGTCGCCCGGTTCGATTCCGCTTTTGATCTCGGCCAACTTCGATCCACGAAGTCCAACCTGCACGTTGCGAATGTGAATTCGATTATCGGAATCCAGGCTATATACGATCTGCTGGTCCCCTTTGAGAACGAGAGCCTCAACCGGAATGGTTGTTACATTGTCAGCGTGCGCTAACTGCATCTGCGCATTGGCATACATGCCCGGCGAGATTGAAAGGTCTTGATTTTCAACGTCGAGCTCAGTCTCCATGGTCCGCGTTTCGAAGTTCACATCGCGGGTAAAACGCGCGATCTTGCCAGTGAATGAGCGCCCTATCGCATCTACGCGCACCTCCATCTCATCGCCGATGTGCACAAATTGGACGTCGTTTTCGGGAATCGGCATTCGCAAACGGAGCAATCCACTCTCAGAAAGCCTCACGATCGGAATGTCTTGTTCATTCGAATTGGTGCCACTCTGGATCAACGCGCCAGTATCGGCGTAGCGCCAAATCACAACACCGTCTAAAGGTGCGACGACGTTCGTGTAGTTCTGTAGAGCCTGCACCCGGTCCTTGTCTGCGTGGGCCACTTCCGTATGTTCTCTGGCCGCATCCGCCGCTGCCTTTGCCGCGTCTACCTGAGACTCCGAAGCGAGGTCCTTGCTCTGAGCATCGTCCAGTTCCTGCTGCGCCACAAGACCAGGCTCCGCTTTCGCGGCTTCCAGCAGCCGTTCGTAGTCGGCGTGCAGCGCAGCATGCGTTGCCTCTGCTCGCTTGATCTCATGCTGCGTCCGGAGCAAATCGTCTTTAGCCTGCTCCATCTCGAACCCGGCACCTTTTAGCTGCGCACTCAGTTCTGGAACTTCGAGGACGGCGAGGGTTTGTCCTTTGCGCACCCTGTCGCCGATATCGACATTGATCTTGACCATAAAACCCGTCACCTTTGGATGAACGTCTACTACCTGGTAAGGCTGGAACTGCCCGGCAAGACTCAAGGTGTGAGCAATGTTCCCGCGTTGTGCCGTAGCCACTCTGGCGGACGGGATCTCGTCTGCCTTAGCTTCGGAGCCTCTTTCGGCCCGATGGCAGGCGACGAGGAAACAGACACAGGCGAGCGTCATTCCGGCGACGAGAAACGAGGAGGCTGGCTTTCGCATAATCTTGAATGCACCTCAAATGTATGTCTTGTGGTGAAGCCCTGAATTCGGGTTGGCAAGTTATCCCTAGAAGAACTTCCTGAAGAGAGCAATGCCGTTAGGCATCACGCTCCTTCGCGGAAGCGAATGCCAACTCTATATCCGAAAATTGCTAGCGGAGGGCGGGAGGGGGGCGAACGAAGAATGTGTCTCGAAGAGCTTGTTGCAATTCAAGGGGCGGTTCCTCTATGGCTGCCCTGTAACTCGATGCCGTCATGCTCATTGCGCAGGAGATGAGCAGCGTAAAAGGCAGGAATCTGTACGGAACTATAAGGGCTTTAGTCTCAACCTTAGTTTGCGTGTATGCTGACGTTTCCAGTGCCTGGGATTGCTCGTTTTTGGAAAGCAGCTTCGCCGTTGGAACATGATGGGAAGGGGCGTGAGCAGGGTAATAAAGTGAAAGCTTGTATTGCAATCCCCAAAGAAACACACAGCATGCCAGCGCAGTGAACATGACTCCCCAAAAGCGACTCGGCCTTCGGTTTAGTCTCCACAGTTTCACACTTCACCGCTGTTTTGAGGTTTAGCAAGAAAGCACTAGCACTTGGGAGCCCAATAGCGCTTTTTGCCCCTAGTAACATTTGTAGCACAAATGAAGAACGCCGTTGCCCAAATCTTATGCCTCCAGGCCGACAGCGCGTTCGGAGCGCGAGGCTAACCCCTTCAGATAGCGCTCACAATGCCTCAGCGGGTTCCCTGTGCACCAACTCGCATCAATCCAGCGGAAAGCGGATTGCGCATTGCGGGGTCTACCAGCTTTTCTTGATAAGCGTATCGAGGGCGAAGCCTCCATTAGGGTCGCGTGTGGCGCTGATAGCGACGCGTGGCGTGGCCTGGTACTGGCCCTGGACGGTTTGTCCCTGGGTGGTAGTCAGGTTGCTGGAGAATGTCACAAACAGATTACCGGTGACACGCTGCTGAACCGTGATGTTCGCTCCCGCGGAACCCTGGCCGTTGCTGTTAGCCAGCACCGGGTTGATGGAGAGTTGCGAGATTCCGGCCACCTTGGAGATGCGACTGGTGACCTGGCTCGAAACCTGGTTGGCGACAAGGGTCTCGGCAGCCTGGTTGGCAGGCGTCGCGTTTGCAGCGCTAGCCTCGGTAGTTTGGCCGAAGGCAAGTAAGTGAATGATGTCGGCGGACGGAAGCGCGGGGTCGGAGCTGTATTGTGTGCGCAGCTGATCGACCGGGCCATCGAAGCGAAGGTTGATGTTGTACTGCTGAATCGAGGTGGTGAGCGTGAGGTTCACTACGGGCTGTGTCACGGAGGGGTTTACGAACTGGATAGTGCCGCCGGTGAGGACGAATCGGTTTCCGTTGAGGATGATATCGCCACCGGTTAGATTCGCACGACCCAGGATGACGGGGTCCGCGACGGTTCCGCGTATCTGCAGATTCGCAGATCCACCGACGCTGAGGGTGCGGCTGACGAGATTCACATTATTTGAAGAATGCACGGCCAGATTGAGAGCGATGTTCTGCGTAAACCCCTGTGAAGGCGGGGTCTCAACGCCGCCTGCAACTTGATTAATGAAGTTGCCCAGATCGAAAGCGTTTGTGAAAGAAAGATCGGCGAGGTTCACATTGCCTCCGAGCAGAGCCGCCTGAGGCGAGCCGCTGAGGCGAATATTCGCATCGATGGACTCGCGCATGCCCTGCGGGTAAAGCATCCGAACATCGCGCGCGGCCACTCCCATATCGAACTGGATAGATGGACGCAGTGCCACTGCGCCTTGTGCAGTCAGCGTGCCACCGCCCATGTTGCCTTTCAGTTGGGCGATGTTGATGCGATCCTTCGTGAGAGACAGCGTGCCGTTGCAATGCTGAATACCTGCAGGCAGGTCGGGAGTGGCCATTGCGGCATCGACGATCTCAATGGTGCCGGCAATGTCGGGACCGTGAGCTGCACCATAAGAATTGACATTGAACTTGAGCTGACCTGAGGTGCGAAGGTCAGGATTGAACAATTGCGCGATGCGAAGATCGATGGTGCCGAGGAGCAAAAGAGACATTGGCGTGCTTCCAGCGATGGGAACAGTTCCCTGGAACTGCAGATCGGTATCAGTGCCCCGAATGGAAGACCGCTGTACGTTGATGATCTCGTTCTTGTAGTCGACATGAACTGGAGCGTTCGCGGCGAGTTGCACGGTGTTGTTGTAGTCGAGCTTCAGAACAGGAATCGTGAGGTGAGCTTCGAGTAGCTTCTTGTTCTTGAGTGGACCGTGCAGCGTGGCATGCAGTTCAGTTTGCCCGGTGATGTTGGCTGCCTGATCCGGTGCGTAGACTGCGAGAAGCGGGCCCAGCGGAATGCCTTGCGTATCCAGTGTGGCGTCGGCGGGGTAATCGCCAGTGAGATCAACTTTGGCATTAGCCTTGATGAAGGTATTCACCGCGGAGGATGTCAGTTGCGCGGTTGCCTGGTGATTGGCGACGACGGCCTGCAGACGAATATTGGAGATGGTCTGCTGTTGCACGACAAGGCTGGGAATCTGGATGGTCGCATCCAATTGAGGGTTGTCGAAAGTGCCCTGTCCCTTGGCGCTGATGGTGAGTACGCCGGCTGGATTCAGATTGCCGGACTTGAGGCTTTGCAGCTTATCGAGATGAATGCCCGAGGAAGTCAACTCGGCTGAGTAAGTCCTGTTATATATGCTGGAGGTCAACTTAGCCTCGATCGCTCCAGCCGGCCCATCGATGGATAAGTTAGCATGCGCATCGTCCCCGCTACCGCTGAACACGACTTTGACTGATGAGATTGGCTCGCCATAGGCCACCGCTCTTACCAGTGTGATTGAACCGTTGCCTTGTGGAGCGAGAACACTACCGTGCAATGAAATGTTTGCAGCTAAAGTTCCGGTGGCGGGGATCTGCTGGCCGGCGAGCTTGGCAAGCTCGCTGATATCGAGCTGAGAGGCCATGAGTTGAAGCTGGACAGGGCTCGATTTGGAGAAGGACCATTTGCGCAGTTGCGCGCTTGCGTTTGCAGTGAGGCGGCCTTGCTTTTCGGGCTCGAGCTCAGCATGCTGCAAGCTAACCTGCGAGGGGCTGGCATCAATATCGGTACGGACCAGCTTCCACGCGGAACCCTGAACATGGAGATTCTGCGCGGCGAACTGGCCGGTGAGATGTGGCGCTGAGGTTGAACCGCGCACAACGCCATTGAAAGAGGCACTGCCAGCGAGGTCCATCGATTTGAGCGGCTGGCCCGCGGCGGATGTTCGAAACAGATTGGCGACGGCTTCGACTTCACGCAAATCGTTCGCATGGAGATGAATTGCGAGGCTCGAGTTTCTGCTTACGTTTCCATTCAGGTTGAGACTGGTTTGCGGCATGCGGAAATAGCTATTGTTGATCGCCAGTTGTTGCCCCTTACCTGTGTAGGTCGCATGCAAGGCGCCTTCGATGGGAAGCTGCGACAAGGACGAGGCAGCACTTGCCTGCGATTGAGAAGCTCGGGCCACGATGACTTTCGAACCTCGGGCATTGGCAACGTCTGCATGGATCATTGCGTCGCTATGGGCGACGAGATCATCGAAAGTCTTTCCCCAGCTGGCCGTAGCCGTCGCATCCACCGTGCCGGTGATTGTTGCGGTGGCGGAGGATGCGGACGCGCCGATCATTCCTCGCGCGTTGGCGAGCGAAATGCCGCGTAGGTTCGCGTCAAGCTTCGAACGCGAATCACCATCGATGTTCTTCATTGTTCCGTGGGCCGCGACTTCGCCTCCCAGGGCGCTGGCGCGAAAATCATGGAGCGTTGCATCCCCGTTAGCGAGCGAATAGTGAGCGGTGATGTTTGATATCTCAGCGCGAAGTGAAGGGGTTCTGCTGATGAGGTCGCGACTGCTGAGGTTGCCGTTGACGATGAGGCTTTGCAGGAGCGTGCGACCGGCGGCTGATTGGTATTGCGCATTGCCGCTGACGGAGACGAGGCCGGCAGGAATCGACGGGTTGTGGAGGATGCCAGCCAGTTGCTGGCCATCGACGGTGGCGTTGTACTCAGCCTGCACCACCGGCGCGCTATAGCTGTTGACGGTTGCGACCACGGTCAGATTGGTGTTACCCGATTGAATCTTGGCCGGCGAAAGATGGAAGGTGGTAGGCGTAGCGTCGAATTGAATGTTGAGTGTATGCGGGGGCAGCTGATCTCCGGAGTAGTTAACGCGTCCATCGGAATAGGCGAGCGTTCCGGAATATTTTTGCAGGGAGCTGCTGAATGTGGAGTTGAACTGAATATTGCGGAGATCGAGCGCAATCGAGCGGGGCTGGTCGTTGTAAAAGATGGAGCCATTGGCGAGGACGGCATGGCGAATGCCGAGGTCAAACACTGTGGTGTTGCTCTTGCTGTTGCTGCTTTTGAATGTGGGAAGATTGGAGACGCCATTCTTGTCAACGAAGATTCGCATGACTGGGTTATCGATGCGGATGCTGTCGAAGTACCATGAGCGTCCAAGCACGGAGACAACGCGCACTCCAGCCTCGGCATGTTGCACCTGAAGCAAAGGCGAGTTGCTGTGAGGACCTGCGCCATTGATGGTGAGGCCGTAGAGATCAATGCTGAGGGTGGCTAAGTGCAAATCGAGATTCTGCAGGTGAACGGGAACACCGAGACTCTGCGTGGCTTTTTGCTGGATCAAAGTGATGAGGTAGGTATGGCCGCGTGAACTGTCCACAAGCAGCGCTACGATCGCAGCACCGAGCAATATAGGAAAAATGACGACGACGGCGATCCATCGGGCAACGAGAAACGGACGCCGGAAAGATCGAAGGTATCGAGGCCCACTGGAATCAGGGGTGGCGGAAGATGGATGGATGATTGCCAAGAAACAACTCCTCAGAATGCCTGGCCGATGCTGATGAAGTATTGCGTTGAACTGACACCCGGGACGGGGTTGAGGTTGTGCCCGAGATCGATGCGGATGGGGCCGACCGGCGTGGAATAACGCAGACCGATGCCGATGTTGTTCGAGTAAAGCGAAGTAAAGTCATGAAATCCAATACTGGGAAAAACATTGCCTCCGTCATAGAACGGAACGATAGTCAGTCCCTTCTTGATAGGAAGCGGGATGCGTGCTTCGGCGTTGATGACGAGTAGCTCGTTGCCGCCGGTGGGTACGTTGATTTGTGGGCAGTTGGGTGCGGTCTGTCCGGTGCTGCAGACGTATATGTTGCGTTGCGGACCGGCGCTATCAAGCGGAAAGCCGCGTAGCGAATCGCCGCCACCGGTGAAGAAGGCTTCGCTTAGAGGGACGCGACTGTTCGCATAGGGCTGGGCGAGACCTATACGGATGCTGTTGGCCCACACGATGTGGTGGAACTTCTCTTTATAGAAAGCGGCCTGCGAAGTGAGTTTTGCAAAGTCGACGCTCGCGCCGAGTTTAGTGGAATTGATATCCACCTCCAGAGAATCGAGTACCCCCTTGTGTTCATCGAGAACGTTGTCGCGGGTGTCGCGCGTGAGGTTTGCTCCGAAACCGGAGAGACGGACGTGCTGATCGGCGGTAGGAACGAGCTCTGGAATTTCGATACGGGTGAGGTCCGTTTTGCTGAAGCTGTAATTGACGAAAAGAAGATTCTTCTTGGCACCATCAATAAAGCGTTGGATCTGGTAAGTACCTATTTCCTGCTGCGACGAGAAAATCGGATTTTCTTCGTTGCGCTCAGCAGAAAAAGAGGCGGTGGATTTCCATGGTGACCAGCGAAAATTCGGGTCGATGAAGTAGATGGCCCCACGTTGATCGAGGCGTCCGGCGAAGCCGGTGAAAGAGAGCGATTCGCCCTTTCCGCCCAAGTTGTTGCGGGTGTACTGAACGGTGCCGCGCGGACCGTAGAAGGTCACCTGGCTGGTCTGGAAGTTGGAGGGTAGCCCGATGGGTGGAAGATTGGGAATTGCAACGGTTCCGCTGGGAACGCTGCCTCCACGGTTGATGACCTCAAAGCCGAAGCCATAGGTGAAGTCATTGCGTTTTGCCTCGTGCACCTTTACGAGGACATCCTCGCTGGATTGCGTCGTGATCTGGCTTTTAGGGTCGACCTGGGACCAGTCGAACACGCCGGCGTGGTCGTAAAGTTTGCTGCCAGCAGTGAGCAGGCTTGTCTCGGTAAGCGGCTGCTCGGGCTTGATGGTTGCGATGTCCTGATTAATGAGCCTCTGCTGCGTGCGCACACGGCCCAGCGTCAGGACATCTCCGGTGAAAACGCGCGGGCCTTCGTAAATGTGATAGACAACGTTGATGTGGTGCGGATCGTTCTTGGAGACCTGGACTGCGGTCTCGCGAAAGCTCGAAGTGAGATAACCGGCCTTCAGATAATTGGCCACGATGGATACGCGGTCTGCTTCCACATTAGCTTGCGAGTACGGCTGTCCCGCAGCGACTCTCAGACCTTTCGGTGCGAACTGCGATTGTGGGAAAGTTCTCGCGCCCTCGATGAAAAGAGTATTAACGATGTCGCGCGGACCTTCCGCGATGTGGAAAGCGACCTGGACATCGCCGCCGTGATTGACAACGGATGAGGTGATTTGGACGCTGCTGAATCCCTGAGATTGGTAGACCGCTTTCAGATTGTTCGCGCTGGTGCGCACGAGTTGATCGCTGAATTTTCCGTGCGAAAAGAAATGCTTCTTCTGGACTGCGATGTGAGGCTCAAGCGAATCTGCCTTCAACTGCGATTCGCCGGTGAGCCGCACCTCGGTGACCTTGTGCTTTCTTCCCTTGTTTATGTTGTAGGCGACCGTGCTCAGTTTTTCGTCTCCACTCATGGCTGATGTGACTTTGACGTCGAAGTAGCCCTTGGCCTGAAAGTAGGAGATGAGCGCCTGCTGACCTTCCTGCAGCGTCTCTTCATCGACACCCACCCCTTGGTACTCCGGAAGCAGGGTCTTCTTCGTCCACGGCCAGAGGTGGGCGCCGGCGATTTGCACGTTGGTTTTGGCGCCTGGTTTCACGCTGAAGTGAATATCGGCCCGATTGGTTTCCGAGTGATAATCGGCACCATCGAGCTTGACTTGCGCGGCAAGAAATCCTTCCTTCTGCAATCGGGAGGTCAGGTATTTGGTTGCCCTGTCGAGCGTAGATCGGTTATAGGTTTTGCCGTTACGGATCGCCGCTCCGCGAGCACGCGCAAGGACCGTGGTGAGGCGGCGTTGCATATCGGCAGAGTCAGCAGGCGGAAGTCCGGCGATGTTGATGGCGCCGAACTTCGCCTTGCGGCCAAGATCGGAGTGAAACTGGATATTGACGAATCCGTGCTGCGTATCGATCTTGAGTTCAGTTGATACCCGGGACTGGAAATAGCCGTTCTGTTGAAAAAATCGGATCAGTAGTTGGCGGTCATGCTCGATTTCAGCAGCGTTGTACGGTGCCTGGCTAACATAATTCGCCACTTGCACGAGCCGGGGATAAGGGAAGCGCTCGGCACCCGGGAACTGGAAGATACCGTAATAAACCGCAGGCTCGACGACGAACGACACGCGCAGGCCTTTAGCCTCCGGAACAACTTGAACCCGTACGTTTTGGAAATTGCCGGCGGCCTTGAGGGCCGCGGCAGTGCTATCGACCTTCTGCTTGTCAAAGGCCTGCCCGGGCTGCTGCGCAATCTGCGCGGCGAATCGGGCGATGTTCAAGTCCGGACTTCCCGCGATGTCGACGGAGATGACCGCTTGGCCCTCGTAGGAAGCAAGAATCTGTTCAGCGGGGGGTGTGTTGGAGTCTTGCGCCCGAAGCTTTACAAACTGAGAAAGAGGCAAGAGAAAACCCAGCAAGAGCGGAACAAATCTCGCAACTGGCGGGTGGCGCGGGGCGATCACGTGCACATAGCCGGCTTGAGACTTCATGGGTCTTTTGGATGCGAGCTGATAGTTCGCGTTTGCTCAGCGCGAGGGTTGGCACTTTGATATGCCCGCACGGTATTCCGCCGTCGAAGGACGGCAGGATCGCGGTTCGGATTAGTCCAGCTTCGGGCTATCGAAGCCGACCGGGGCGGCATCCAAGGCACTGTGTTTGCCGGTTCGACCGCAGGTGGGGGGTCTATCTCCGTCGACAAACCCAGCGTGGATCCGCGACTGAAGCGCCGAGAGCGGCGAATTTGGGAACTTGTTTCCCGCTCCCCGCTCGAATCGCTCTGGAATCTTCAGGGGACGCCACTCAGAGTTATCGCGGCAAGGACGTGGAAATCATTGGTCGACGATAAGGTCTTCGGTCACGCGGCGGAACTGGGGTTCTACTTTCTGTTTGCGCTGTTTCCCACCTTGCTGTGCGCCAGTTCGATCCTGGGCCTGGCTGCCCGGTCCGCCTACCAGTTCTACGGCAAGTTGCTCGATTACCTGGCGGTGGTCATCCCGACCGCGGCGCTGGGAACGGTTCTGAGCACGTTCAACGAAACAACCGCTGCTGCCACATCGGGCAAAGTGACGTTTGGGTTGATCGCGGCGGTTTGGTCCGCCTCTGTTGGAATATCGGCCATCCAGGACACATTAAACGCGGTCTACAAAATTAATGAAACACGTTCCTACATCATGGCTCGGATCCAGGCAATCGGGCTGACGATACTGCTAACTGTGGTCGTAACACTGGGACTGGCCTCAATGTTAGTTGGCGACTATTTCGCGCGGCTCGCGGAGCACCGCATTCCGGAGATTCTGCTACGCAATCCGGCGGCGGTGATGCTGAGGCTGGCGAGCTGGATTGTGGCCAGCGGTCTGCTAGCACTGACATTCGCGGTGCTCTACTACTGGGCGCCGGATTGCAAGACAAGACGTTGGCACTGGCTCACGCCTGGAGGCGCGGTAGGGATTGCAGGGTGGCTGCTGGCGTCGTTCGGGCTTCGGGTTTACCTGCACTTCTTCAATAACTTCACCGTTACGTATGGCTCGCTGGGAGCGGTAATCATCTTGCTGATGTGGTTTTATATCACCGGGTTGATGCTGCTGCTGGGAGCCGAAATCAACGGCCAGATCGAAGCTGCTTCAGCAGAAAGAATTCTGCGGCAGCAAGCAGAGAGCGAGCCGTCCGCTGGCATCTGAATCTGAATAAGGAGGCTCCGTCGGGAAACGCGCTTGGAATCGTAGATGCAGTTTGAGTCGAGCAGCAAGCATGCCCGGTTTTGATCGCATCCAAAACTTAGTGAGGCCTTCACGCGATGAAAAAGAGTCCCAACGCGGAACCATTCGTTCCCGAGCACGGCACCCTTGCAGTCCTCCGCAATGCGGTTCAGCAATGCCGTGGATGCGATCTTTATCGCGATGCCACGCAAGCCGTCTTCGGCGAGGCACAAGCTCAGTCATCTAAGGACCGACCTTCTCTTATGATGGTCGGGGAACAGCCGGGCGATCGGGAAGACATCGAAGGCCGCCCCTTCGTGGGACCCGCTGGAAAACTGCTTGACAAGTGTCTGGAAGAAGCCGGCATTCCGCGAAGCGAGGTGTATATAACGAATGCCGTAAAGCACTTCAAGTGGGAGCCGCGCGGAAAGCGCAGGCTGCATAAAAAACCCACGCCGACCGAAGTCAGGGCTTGCCGGCCGTGGCTCGATGCGGAAATCGAAGCCCTCGATCCGAAGTTGATTGTCTGCCTGGGTTCAACGGCTTCCCAGGCACTCCTCGGCTCTGACTTTCGTGTGACCAGGGAAAGAGGAAAGCCGATCGAGCGGCATGGCCTTCCGACCGTTATCGCCACTGTGCACCCATCCTCGATCCTCCGAGCCCGCACAGACGAGGATCGACACAAGGAGAAGGCGAACTTCATTGCTGACCTGAAGAAAGTCCCGGAATATCTCGAGAAATGAGACTTTGTTTGCCTCGGGCGCTCGCATCGCATTTCAGCCGCCGGATTCCAGGTGCGGGAATCGATCTCCGATGCGTAATTGATATGCTAACGTGTTCTTATACCCCGGCTTGCTCAATGGGTTCGGCGGCGCGAGGCTCTGGTGCCAGCAAATGTGGACTGCCGGCTTCAAGCGTGTACCGCATGAGGGCGGATGGGAATCCAGGTTGAACTGAAGCATCGGACGCATTATGGATACGACAAGGCAGTTTTGCTCGGTCCGCAGATCATACGATTGCGCCCAGCGTTGCACTGCCGCACGCCAATTCTCAGCTACTCCCTCGCCGTCACACCCGCTGAGCACTCCCTGAGTTGGCAACTGGATCCTTCTTCCAATCAACAGGCGCGCGTTCTTTTCCCAAAGAAGACCAGCGAGTTTTCGGTTGAAGTGAATCTGGTCGCTGATCTATCCCCCCTGAATCCTTTTGATTTCCTGCTCGATCCTACAGTCGAGGAATATCCGTTTCAATACCCGCTTGAGGTTGCAAGGGACCTCCATTCTTATTTACTTGCTGATCGTCCGGGACCTTTGCTTCGGATCTTCGTTGAAAGCTGCCGGAGTGAGCGAACCAGCACGGTCAATTTCCTCCTGTTGCTAAATCGAAAAGTTCGAGATGAGATCAGATATTTGACCCGTTTGGAACACGGAATCCAGACGTCCGAAGAAACCCTTCAAAAGCGCTCAGGCTCCTGTCGCGACTCCGCTTGGCTGCTGGTGGAATGTCTGCGGAATTTGGGAATCGCAGCTCGTTTCGTTTCCGGTTATCTCATTCAGCTTGCAGAAGTGAAGACGGAGCTGGATGGCCCGATCGACGGGCCGAAATCTGACTCTGCCGATCTGCATGCCTGGGCCGAAGCCTTCCTGCCGGGTGCCGGGTGGATCGGATTGGATCCCACCTCAGGCCTGCTCGCCGGCGAAGGACATATTCCACTGGCCTGCACCTCCGGCGCGGCCCAGGCCGCTCCAATCTCGGGCACTGCAGAGCGGGCAAGCGTCGACTTCAGTTATGAAATGTCAGTTCGCCGTTTGAACGATCCAGCATCTCAGGGCGATGCCGAAAGTCAGTGGCTCCGCATTCGTCAGGTTGCACATCGCGTTGATGCAGAACTTGAGGCACACGATGTCCGTTTGACCATGGGGGGCGAGCCCACCTACGTCGGCATCGATGAACCTGAAAGCGCTCAATGGAATATCGACGCCCTCGGCGACATCAAGCGAACCCGTGGACTGGCTCTCATTCAGGCGCTTCGCAAAAAGATGGCTCCCGGCGGCCTGCTGCACTACGGCCAGGGAAAATGGTATCCGGGTGAACAATTGCCTCGTTGGGCGCTCAGTTGTTTTTGGCGCGCAGACGGCGTTCCAGTATGGGAAGACGTAAATCTCATCGCGAAAGAAGATCATGATTACGGATTCAGAGCAAGCGACGCTTTAAAGTTCATGCGCGCGCTCACGCGGCGACTTCAGGTCACTTCCGAAAACATCCTTCCTGCATTTGAGCCAGATGCGCCGACAACTGAGCCCGCGGGGTATGTTCTGCCGATTCGTCGGCGACAACCCCACGGAGTTCTGCGCTGGTCTGGTCAATGGTGGTTTCCAAGCGTGGAGAGCATCGTTCTGTTACCCGGTGATTCTCCAATCGGCTATCGTATTCCGACCGAGACTATGCCCTGGATCGCTCCAGACAAGCTTGAATATAAGCTCGATGTCGCGCCATTCGCAGATCGCGTGAAGCTGCCATCAGACAAGCCGCAGCGTATGGAACTATTCGACGCGGAGTCGGATGCCGACCCGTTGCCGCCCGTTGTGCGTCCGACCGATGACGCACAGGAGCTTATTCGTCCTTCCCTGTGCATCCAGATCCGCGACAGCCGTCTTCATGTTTCGCTGCCGTATGCGCCTATTCTGGCCGACTATCTCGATCTGGTTAGCGCAGTCGAGGACACATGCCGGTATTTGCAGATGCCAGTCTGGGTAGAAGGCTATGCCCCGGCTCCCGATCCGCGCCTGCGGTCCTTCAGTGTCACTCCCGACCCCGGCGTGCTGGAAATCAACCTGCCTCCCGCAAGAAATTGGGACGAACTCGAACAGATCAACATGTTGCTTGACGACGAAGCCCGTCAAAATCGACTGGTCTCTGAGAAGTACAATTTCAGCGGCAATCGCGATGCAACCGGTGGTGGCAGCCACATTGTGATCGGGGGAGCAACCGTTGAAGACAGCCCCATCCTGCGGCGTCCAGACCTGCTGCGTAGCATGGTTGCGTTCTGGCAGAACCATCCGTCGCTGTCGTATTTGTTTTCCGGGATGTACGTGGGCCCTACAAGTCAATATCCGCGCGTGGATGAAGCGCGCATGGACGCTCTGTATGAACTCGAAGTTGCTTTCCGTCATCTGCCGTCGGCGGATTGCCCCGCGTACATTGTGGACGGACTGTTTCGAAATCTGCTCGCCGATGTCACCGGGAATACGCATCGCGCCGAGTTTTGCGTAGACAAGTTGTTTCCGCCCGAAGGCCTCGGACTCAGACTCGGCCTTCTCGAGCTGCGAGCTTTTGAAATGCCGCCCGACATGCACATGGGGCTTCTGCAGATGTTGCTCGTTCGCGCATTGGTTTGTGCATTCTGGAAAGCGCCATTCGATGGAGGCCTGATTCGCTGGGGGACAAGGCTTCACGAACGCTTCATGCTTCCCTATTTTGTTCAGCAGGATTTCCTTCGAGTTCTCGCGCACTTGCGGCAATCCGGATTTGAATTCGAAACAGGGTGGTTCGCGCCGCATTTTGAATTTCGCTTTCCAAAAATAGGCTCGATCACTGCCGACGGCGTGGAAGTGGAGATACGCAGGGCGCTCGAACCATGGAACGTACTGGCAGAAGAGACCGCATCGGGCCGAACCGTCCGAAACGTCGACTCTTCTGTTGAGCGAGTACAAGTAAAGCTCTCAGGATCAACAGCGGATTCGCGCTACATCGTAGCGTGCAATGGACGAAGTGTGCCGCTTCATCCTGCCACCGAACCTGGAATTGCCGTAGCTGGCGTAAGATTTCGCGCACGTAAGCTGTCGGCCACCATGCATCCGACTATTCCGGTGCATTCGCCGCTAACATTTACCTTGATTGATCGCCGCGACGGGCGCTCGATTGGCCAATGCACGTATCGCATCGACCCACCTGAGGGCCGCGAATACAACGGTCGCCCGGCGAATGCCGCCGAGGCGCTTGCGCGTCGGCTCGAACGTTTTGAAGTTATCGATCCGGTTGTCCCGGTGACGATGCCCGAAGAAGAAATAAACCCACTCTTCCCCGGCACTCTCGACCTGCGCATCCCGCTGGACAACCCGAGCGTCCGCCTCGAAATGCGGGAGCCTTTGCCATGACGGTCGATCTCTATCAGACGCCGCTGCGCTACGGAGGAGCATATGACGAGTTGTCCGCCGATGGCGTAAATCCTCGTCCTCACTGGGCCCACCTGATGGAGTCTCTGCGCGCCATCGGGCCGGAGGAGTTGGGACGACGTTGCACACGTGCCGAACGCCGCATCCGTGAAAATGGGATTACCTACAATATCTACAGCGACCCTCTCGGTGCAAACCGTCCCTGGGAAATTGATATTGTCCCGTTTTTGATTGCAGCCGACGAGTGGCGCTATATCGAGCAGGGAATCATTCAGCGTGCAAAACTGCTGAGTCTCATTCTCGAGGATCTTTACGGATCTCAGTCACTGGTTAAGAGCGGCCATTTTCCAGCGGAACTTCTATACGCAAATCCCGCGTTCCTCCGGCCGATGGTGGGCGTGCGCGTTCCGGAGCACTCTTATCTGCACATGCTCGCTGTTGACATCGCCCGCTCGCCCGACGGTCAATGGTGGGTGCTCTCCGATCGCACCCAGGCACCTTCGGGCAGTGGCTACGCGCTTGAAAACCGCACCATCGTCTCAGATGTTCTGCCGAATCTTTTTTCCAGCTCGAATGTTTTGAGACTGGCACCTTTTTTCCGCGCGCAGCGCGATGCACTTACTTCCCTGGCTGAATGCAACAATCCGCGCATTGTGCTTCTTACCCCGGGCCCGCACAACGAGACTTACTTCGAGCATTCCTACATTGCCCGATACCTGGGATTTGCACTGGTCGAAGGGGCTGACCTAACCGTGCGCGATCGCTGCGTCTATCTCAAGACGGTCGATGGGCTTGAACGCGTCGATGTAATCCTGCGTAGGGTCGACGACAGCTTCTGCGATCCGCTGGAGTTGCGCAGTGACTCTCTTCTTGGCGTGCCGGGGCTGGTAGATGCGGTCGTGGCAGGAAATGTGAAGGTCGCCAATGCCCTTGGCAGCGGGGTCATCGAGACGGCAGCGATCATGCCGTTCCTTCCCGGACTTTCCAGACACATTACCGGAGAAAGTCTCAAACTTCCGTCTGTTGCTACGTGGTGGTGCGGCCAATCGTATGCGTATGACTGGGTCATCAAGCATCTTGATTCGGTTGTCCTCAAACCGGCTTTTCCATCTCGCGGGATGGAACCGGTGTTTGCCGCAAAGCTTCAGCAATCAGAAAAGGGAAAGCTCACCGCGCAACTCAAAGCATTTCCTCATGAATACGTAGCGCAGGAGCAGATCGCGCTATCCAACGCTCCGGTTTGGGGCGACGGCCACCTTTACTCGCGCAGCGTGGTTCTGCGCGCGTACGTGATCAACACCGGTCAGGGCTGGACAGCGATTCCCGGAGGATTGGTGCGCGTGGCCGAAGCCGAAGGCTCGGTCGTATCGATGCAGCGCGGCGGACACAGCAAGGATGCGTGGGTTCTGTGGGACAGTCCCGTGGACACTTTCAGCATGCTGCATCCGCGCAACCAGCCCGTCGCGTTGCGTCGTGGATCTCCCGACGTTCCGAGTAGCGTAGCCGACAGAGTTTTCTGGTTGGGGAGATATGTCGAGCGCGCTGAAAACACCGCCCGGATTGCACGGTCGATAATGTCTCGCGTAGGTCGAGCCGATCCGGGAGAACTGGCGTGCTTGACCCGGCTGCACAGTTGCCTGAGATCAAGACACAGTAAGCTACCCAAGGCAAAAAAGAGACGATCGACTCCACTGGAGTTCGAAAACGAATTGATCTCAGTAATCTCCGATGCGAAGCGAACCGATAGTCTAGCCTTCATCCTTTCCGAGGTGTATCGCGTCGGCAATAGCGTCCGCGAGCGACTGTCGGCCGACATGATGATCCTGATCGGCCAGTTGCGCAGCACACTCGACACGGAGCGCGACGCACAGATTCCCGAGTATCCGGCCACGCTAACGCTCTGCCTCGAACTGCTCTCGGCGTTTTCCGGAATGGAACGAGAGAACATCAACCGTGGGTTGGGTTGGATGTTCATGAGCATTGGCCGGCGTCTTGAGCGCGCAATCTATCTCACCCGAATGCTGCGACAGATAACCCTTCCGCTCAGCGAGGAGGATTGGCCGCTTCTGGAATGCCTGCTCGAAGTGGGTGACAGCACGATGACCTATCGGACTCGTTACTACACCACCCTTCAGCCAGTGGCCGTACTAGATGTGCTGATGGCCGACGAAAACAATCCGCGCTCTTTAGATTTTCAGCTCGCGCACCTTGCGGATATATACCAGAAACTCCCGAGGCATATGGCTAATGATCTTGAAGCCATGCAGGGCGCAGTGACAATGCTGCGCAGCTTCGATCTGCGAACACTTAGCTACAGCTTGCCAAGCGATCGGTCCAAGGCCAAAGGCTCCGAAGATCTCGCTCGGCTCGAGAGTTTCCTTGGAGGCTTGGAAAGGTTACTCCCTTCATGGTCAGATAACCTATCAAGCAGGTATTTCAGCCACGCTCGCACGCTTCCGATCAGCATAGGCCTATGATCTACAAGATCGTTCACCGCACGACTTACAAATACAAATACCCCGTATCGATGGGTAGCCACGTCGCTTGTCTCAAGCCACGCTCGCTGCCTCGTCACCAACTGGCGCAAAGCGAACTGCACATAGCGCCTGGCCCGGCCATCCTGACCGAGCGAGTCGATTATTTCGGGAACCATCAATATTTTTTTACCATTGAAGAGCCGCATGATGAACTGATTGTCGAAGCGCGCAGTCGCGTCGTTATAGAAGGATCCGCAGTGGATCCGCATCTCTCCTCAATCTCATGGGAAGAGGTAGTCAAGAGCCTGCCCGACGATCTCAGTCCCGAGGCGTTGGAAGCCTATCAGTTCCGGTTTGAATCGCCGCGCATCAGGCTTCGACCGGAGTTCGCCCGCTATGCCCAACAATCTTTCACTCCCCAACGGCCGATGGTTGACGCGCTATTGGATCTGACCACGCGCATTCATCATGACTTTCGCTTCGATTCGAAAGTCACTACAGTCAGAACCCCAATCGAAGAAGTGTTTCGCAAGAAGCGCGGCGTTTGCCAGGACTTCGCACATATCCAGATCGCTTGTCTTCGCTCAATCAATCTGCCCGCAAGGTATGTAAGCGGATATCTGCGCACCTATCCGCCTCCCGGTCAACCGCGAATGGTGGGATCAGATGCCTCGCATGCCTGGGTGTCCGCATTTTGTCCAGAAATAGGTTGGATCGACGTTGATCCAACGAACGACGTCGTTCCGTCCACCGGTCACGTCACGATTGCCTGGGGAAGAGACTTCGGGGATGTCAGTCCCCTGCATGGCCTGATTCTCGGCGGCGGAGCTCACACGCTGAAAGTCGGCGTCGATCTCGAAGAAATCGAGTCCTGATCTCCCTCTTCAGCCCGGAATCGCCGCTTCCTCAAGCTCAGACACGACGAAGAAATTGCATAAGTCAGCTTGCCCAAACGAAGTCGTCATGGCGACATCCGACGCATCCCGACCGGTAGCCATTAGAATTCGCCCCAACCTTGGTTGATTGTTGCGAGCATCGAATGCCCACCAGCGATTTTCGAGATATGCCTCGAACCATGCGCTGAAATCCATCGGCAAACGCAGTGGTACGCCAATGTCTCCAAGGTACCCGGTAGCATAGCGTGCCGGAATATTGAGCGCCCTGCAGAGCGTGATGGCGAGATGCTGATAATCGCGACATACGCCGAACCGTTCAGTGTAGACATCGAGGGCAGTCTTCGTTGGCCGAGCCTGCTGGTAGTCGAAAGTGATGTGATTATGAACCCAATCGCAGACGGCCTGCACCCGCCCCCACCCCGGCAATACGCTTCCGAAAAGCTCACAAGCAACGGTTGAAAGCCGGTCCACTTCGCAATAGCGACTATTCAGCAGGTACATGAGTACCTCATCCGGTAAGTCTCCAACAGGAGCCTCGCGAGCAGACAGATTCACCTCATCCGGCTGATCCGAGTGGCGAATCAGGGTCGAGCAGGAGAGACGCAGCAGTCCCGGAGGCGCAACGAACCGGGAACATCGATTCCCGAAGCTGTCGATATAGTGCCTGACTTCGAGTTCCGGTTCCGTTTTCAATTCGTCGGGCTCCAGAAGTTCGTGTGCCAGAGACGGATGGACACTGAGCAGCGCAACCATCGCAACACTGGTCGGAATCTGGAACTGGATGTCGTATCCAAGCCGAATCAGCAATTTGAACCTCATGTTTTAACGGGACTATGTGTTCCTGTCAGGTAGGAATGAGAAGTAACACTTATATCATCTCATTGACTTCGATGCCTCAAATCGGGAGCCGAGGCTATCTTCTGGGTCGTGCATGATTCCCCTGCCCTTCAGGCATCTTCCTTAAGAATCGTGGCATCCAAGCGCCGAGTTGATGGCAGAATGAACCGTGGCCGTTTCAACCGGAACAAACGGCATCGTTCAAAAAAAGGAGAGGGAATGAACCTTAAATGGCTTTTGATCGCAGCTGGAATGCTGGCTATCGGCAGCATGGCAATTTCCTTAGCGCCCGATATCCGTCGTTACGCCAGAATGCGTGCGATGTAGTTTCGCGGATTGGTCGTTTCCCCTTCGACCTCTCTGGGCCAAGTCAAACAAACCGCATGCAATATAGAATGTGGTGGTCGTCATGCGTTTCCGACTTCCCCACGTGTTTCTGTTGCTCGCCGGAATTGCGGGTGCGAGCGCCTTCTCCCAGGAGCCGTCAGCAAGTCTGCGACAGGCTGACGCCGATTACCGCGAGGGCGTCGAAGCACTTAATCGCAACGATCTCAAGACTGCCCAATCGAAGTTTGAATCCGTCGTCCGCCTCGCACCGGCTGCTGAACAGGGACACAGCGCTCTCGGGGCGGTACTGGTGCGCGAGGGTCAGTGGGCTGCCGGTACCCGCGAGCTTGAGAAGGCACTGACGCTCAAGCCAAATGACGTCGCCGCGCAACTGAATCTGGCCATGGTCTATGCGCAGTCCGGAGCAACTTCCAAGGCTATTCCCCTTTTTCAAAAGCTTGACGCAGAAGCACGAAGCGCCCAGCATCCGCTGAATGCAGCCGTGTTGGCGGTTTATGCGCGGTCCCTTGCTCAAAACGGAGAAATGCGCCAGGCGGTCGCGGAAATGAAAGAGGCTGTTGCGCAAGACAGCCGCAACGCCGAACTGCACGATGAACTGGGGTCGCTTTACGCGATGGAGAAGGATTGGGCGCCGGCAGATCAGGAATTTTCAGAAGCCCTCCGTCTGAAAGTCGATCTCGCAAGCGCCCATCTGCACCTGGGGCTCGTTCTCCAGGCAGAACAGAAGCCCGGCGCGCTTGAGGAATTTAGAAAAGCGTACGCCCTGGCTCCCGGCGATGCGGTCATCGCACTAACCGCGGGGAAGGCCCTTGCGGACGCCGGAAACGATTCTGAAGCAGTTCCTATCCTTGAGCATGCGGTCGACCTGCAGCCGAAGTCGGGTGAAGCGGAATATCAGCTCGCGATTGTGCTTCAGCGTGTGGATAGGGTCCCGGATGCGATTAACTTGCTGACGAAAGTTGTTCATTCCGAGCCTGCGAACGCTGCTGCGCTCACCAATTTGGGGATGGCCTTGGCACAGATGCACAAAGCAACGGAGGGTATTCCGTTCCTCAAAAAAGCCATAACGATCAATCCGAGCGACCCAACCGCCCATCAGGATCTTGCAGCTGCATACATCCAGATAAATCAGATCGATGATGCAGTGGCTGAGTTGAACGTAGCGATCAAGCTGTCGCCCGATTCGCCCCAACTGCACTACGACCTCGGCACCGCCTACAAGCTGCAAGACGATGCTACGGACGCTATTCCGGAACTGGAAACGGCTTCAAAGCTGAATCCTGCGGGATATGAGCCGCCTTACGTCCTTGGGCTTCTTTACTTACAGGTCGGTCGCTATCAGGATGCCGCACAGCAACTCGAATTGTCGCTCAAGCTGCATCCACAAAACGGCGAAGGCTGGGCGACCCTGGGTAGCGTTTACAGCAAACTCGACCGCTTGCCAGAAGCGGCTTCAGCTCTGCGGAAAGCGATTGATCAGATGCCCGATCAATCGGATTCGCACCTGCTACTGGCTTCGGTGCTCGTCAAGCAGAATGACACGGCTGGAGCAGCCGCGGAGCGAAAGGTTGCGGCAGACCTGATGCGTAAACACATGAATCTGCAGCGTGCTGAAGTCGCAACCAACTCCGGCAAGTCGCTCCTGACAAGTGGAAAGATCGATGACGCGATCGTTGAGTTTCGCGATGCACTGTCGTTTGATCCGAGCTATACCGAAGCTCACCTAAAGCTGGCTGCGGCGCTGGAGAAGCAAGGCAAAACGGCCGAAGCAGCTGCCGAACGCGCGCAGGCGGAAAAGTCAACCCATTCGCAGTAGATATGCAACGGACACCAAACCAACGACGGATGTACACTCGTCACTGCGCTGGCCTATACTTTCACTGGCACTCACGGTGTCTCCTCACTTCCCTGTTCGCATCGCCAGCGCCGCACTTGCGCCGCCTGCGTCGACCGAATCATGGGTGAGACTTGACGCGACCTGCCCGTGGTTATCCGCATGCTCAACGGTTATATCCGGCGAATCTTCGTTTTCCTGGTCGTGGCAGGTGTGGCCTCATTCGTAACTCTGAACGGCATTCATGGCGCCGAGCAGGATGCGCGTACCAATGAGGCGAGCCTGCGCAAGGCATACGCCGATAAGGTGCGCGAAACCTATAACTTTCCGTTCGGCAAGGGAAAGATGTCGGTGCCCGGCAATGCTGGTGTGGTCGGAGACGATTTTCTTGAACCGAGTGCCTTCATGGATGCCCAATACTGTGGGCATTGCCACCAGGAGGCGTACCACCAGTGGCGCCAGGCCCTGCACTCCAACTCGTTCCGGACGCCGTTTTACCGGACGAGCGTGAACATCCTGCTGCGCACCAAGGGAATCGAGTTTGCGCGCCACTGCGACAGTTGCCACAATCCAATTGCAGTACTGGCCGGAGCCATGAATCCGAATTCACCGGTCGATCGACTGTTCGATCGTGATGGGCTCACGTGTACCACCTGCCATTCGATTCAGAGCGTGGAGTCGAAGGTGGGGAACGGCGGATTTGTCATGGCAGTTCCCTCGGCACTGGTGGATGAGAAGGGAAACCGCATTCCAGGCATGGTGCGCGATTCCGAGATTCTGGCCCATCTCGATCGCCACTCCAAGGCTGTGATGCAGGATATCTATCACACACCGGAATTCTGCGAAGCCTGCCACAAAGCGAACCTGCCGCCTACCTTGAATGATTACAAATGGATTCGCGCCTTTACCGCGTATGACGAGTGGCAGACCTCGAAGTTCTCCAATCGCAATCCGCTTACGTTTTATACCGCGGATTTCACGACATGCCAGGATTGCCACATGAACCGCGCGCCAAACACTTTGCCCGAGCCAGGCGCCAAGAATGGCACCTTCACTTCGCATCGCTGGCTTGCCGGAAATACCGCTGTACCCTTTTACTACGGGTTCGATGAGCAATTGAACAAGACAATCGAATTTCTGCGAACCGGCAATTATCTCAATGTGGACATCTTCGGTTTGCAGGTGGGAGATGGAGGCAAGCTTGCGGCGCCGCTCGGAACAGTTCCTTTCCACGTGAATGCGGGCGACCTGCTCGAGGCCTATGTCGTCATCCAGAACAAAATGATCGGACACTCGCTCATCCCTGAAGTGCGCGACCTGTTTGAGGCTTGGGTCAAGTTCACGGTGACCGATGCCGATGGAACGAAGATTTACGAAAGTGGCTTCCTTAGGCCCGATGGGACACTGGAACCAGGCGCACACAGTTTTACGAACCGGCCCGTGAACGTGGTGGGAGAATTTGTCGACAATCACGTTGTCTCGGCTATTCACTCCGTGGCGTATGACAACACGATTCAGTCAGGACGCTCAGCGCTGGTCCGCTATCAGTTCCGTTTGCCGGCGGGGGCAAAGGGACCATTCGCCCTGCAGGCGCAGGTGAACTATCGACATTTGCGTCAGAGCTACCTCAACAATGTCTTGGGAACCGATCATCCCGCCTACCCGGTGGTTGAAATCGCATCACGGAGCCGCGTAGTCAAAATTGGCGACAATCAACCGACCGCTCCGCTGCCGACCGACAACGAGGACTGGATGCGATGGAACAATCTCGGCATCGCTTTCCTTGATCAATTGCAGTACTCGGATGCGCTCGCAGCCTTCCAGCAGGTGACGCGGCTTCGTCCGGATTACAAGGACGGTTACATCAATTTGGGACTGACCTACATCGAGTGGGAAAAATACGATGAGGCCCGCCAACCGCTCGAGAAGGCTCTCGCATTGAAGCCGAACGATGCGCGGGCGCTCTATTATCTCGCGCTCGTCGAACGTCGGGCCAGGCACTCCGAAGCTGAAGTCGCCGATCTCGAAAAAGTCGTTACGCAATATCCTGATTGCCGCGATGCGCGCCGCGAGCTTGGGATCTCCTACTACCAGCAGCATCGCGCCGACGACGCCATGGCTCAGTTCAAGGCCCTACAGGCAATTGATCCCGACGACCTCGCCGCCCATTACAACTTGTCGATTCTCTATCGACGCAAGGGCATGAAGCATGAGGCGGAGGTGGAAGCTTCGCTCTATACAATCAAACGAATCGATCCCGCTGCTCCAACCTATTCTCTGGACTATCTGCGCAAACATCCCGAGATTTCAACCGAAAGCGTTCCATGGCACGTGCATAGCAATGTGCAAACGCCGCCTCAAACCACCGGCGGCGGAACACCATAAGAAGGAAGCAACGAGTGGGTCATCGCGATCTGAATCGCCGTACATTTCTTCGTTCTCTCAGTCAAACAGCGTTGGTGTTGCCGTTCGCCGACATTGTTGCCCTTGCCTCCGGCTTGCAGGGGCCGCAAACCACACAAGCACCGAAGATAGGGCCGCAGGAGAGGAGCTACGATGCGAGACCTGCTCCTCCACCACCGGGCCCGAAGTCTCCTATTGAGGGCACGCCCCTCGGCGTCAGCTTCGTCGAAGTCGCTCCGCAATCGGGCCTCACGGGCAAGACGATTTACGGTGGCGAGTTGCACAACAAATACCTGCTTGAGACGACGGGTTGCGGCCTCGCATTCTATGACTACGATCACGACGGATGGCCAGATCTGTTCCTAGTGAATGGCTGGCGGTTGGAGGGATTCCCTGCAGGCCAGGAGCCGCATTGCCGGTTGTTCAAGAACAATCGCGACGGCACATTCACAGACGTGTCGATCGGCTCGGGGCTTGAGCACAAAACCGGTTGGGGCCAGGCGTGCTGCGTGGGAGACTTCAACAACGATGGCTTCGATGATCTCTTTGTCACCTATTACGGACAGAATGCGCTCTATCGCAACAATGGCAACGGCACCTTCACCGATGTCACGCGTGAGGCCGGCCTCATCCAACCCGGTCCGAAGATTCGATGGAATACCGGATGCACGTTCGTCGACTACGACAAGGATGGGCATCTCGATCTCTTCGTTGCCAACTATGTCGACTTCGACCTGAAGACTGCGCCGCTGCCGCAGGATGGACCATGCACTTACAAGGGAATCCTCGTGGCCTGCGGTCCTCCGGGATTGCCGGGCGGCAAGAACATTCTTTATCACAACAAAGGCGACGGCACCTTTGAAGATGTCAGCGAGAAGAGCGGCATGTGGACTGCGGTTGGCACATATGGGTTGAGCGTGGCCGCCTCTGATCTTGATAACGATGGCTGGCCTGATATTTATGTTGCCAACGATTCGGCTCCGGCCACGCTCTATCTCAATCAAAAAGACGGAACTTTTCGCGACATTGCCATTGAAGCGGGAGCTGCCCTGTCGGCGGAAGCAAAACCCCAGGCAGGCATGGGCGTTTCTATCGGCGACTACAACCGCGATGGCAAGTTCGACGTCGTCAAGACCAACTTCGCCGGCGACACAGACTCGCTGTACACGAACATAGGCGACGGCAACTTCGAGGATCGCACCTACCCCGGCGGCTTGGGTGTCAACACTCGACTGCTTGGATGGGGCGTGGGGTTCTTCGACATGGACAACGACGGATGGCTCGACATTCTCATGTCAAATGGGCATGTCTATCCCGAAGTCGATAACTCCAAAACGGATCTGAAATACGCAGAGCACAAATATCTCTACCGCAATTTACGCAACGGGCGCTTTGAAGAAGTGACCGACAAGGGCGGCCCAGGAATCTTGGAAAATGCGCCTGCCCGAGGCTGCGCCTTTGGCGACTACGACAACGACGGGGACATTGACATCGTAGTGAATTGCATCAACGCGCCGCCGCAGCTTTTGCGATGCGACTCAACGTTGAATCGAAACTGGATCAAGATCAAGCTCGTCGGCACCAAATCCAATCGCTCCGGCATCGGCAGCCGCGTGAGCGTGACTGCCAAAACCTCGGCCGGCGCCGGAGGTCCTCTCGTCCAGATGGATGAGTTGCGCAGTGGCGGAAGCTATTTCTCGCAGAACGATCTCCGTCTTCATTTCGGGCTCGACCAGGCGAAGCAGGTGGATACCGTGGAAGTGCGCTGGCTGAGCGGACAAGTTGATCAGTTCCATAATCTCGATTCCAACCGCCTTTACATCCTCGAGGAGGGCGGCAAAATCCTGAAGTCAGAGCAACTCATTCCAGCGAAGTCGAAGGTGTAAGAATGCGCCTGGCTGCTCGCTTCACCGTGTTCCTCGTCATCGTCTCCGCGACGAGCTGTACTGCACAGCAGCCGACAACTTGCCCGTGGTTTTCCTCTGGCAGCGCGCAAACGGTCCTCGGCGGTCCGGTGTCATTGCATCTTCAATTGGAAGAAAGCGCGCAAGGCCTTTGCGAATATGCTTCTCGATCTGGCGCCAATCCCAAACTGCTGCGGATCCTCGTCGGCAAGGCTGACAAGCACGTTTGCCCCGAGGGGAGTTTTCAACTCATGGCGCTTGGGAATGAGGCCGTGCAATGCCGGCACATAGACGAGCAGGGACATCCGTGGGATGTGATCACGGGGCGAGTGCGAAATGTCTTCTTTGTCGTCACGAGCGACGTTCCCGAGGTCGCTGCGCCACCCAAACGCGATGCCCCTCTCATTGACCCATACGGCGCCTCTATTCTCGAGCGAGTGGCGGAACAGGTTGTCGGCAATCTCGACTGATTCAGATTCAGGAAGAACCGCATCGAATACGCGCCTGCAGTTGACCCTGCAGATGGATCTTGTCGTGGCAAAGGTGGAGACGCTCTTGCCGTTGACACCGTCATCATGGCAGAGTTGATGTTTCGTGCTCATGCATGATCCGGGAAGCTGAACTCTCCGACCGGCATCTCGTCGCAGCATGAGCAGGAAAGGGAAGCCCAATGTCCATTGGTTCCACCGAAAATGAACCGGCGCAAACTGTACCACGGTTGATTCCCCATGGTGTGCTTCTACCATTCGGGCTGGTGACCGCTCTTTTTTTCCTCTGGGGCATTCCCAACAATCTGAACGATGTTCTGATCCGGCAGTTCATGAAGTCGTTTGCGTTATCCCGCTTCCAAGCCGGCCTCGTGCAATCCGCCTTCTATATGGGCTACTTTCTCCTTGCCACTCCCGCGGCGCTGCTGATGCGGCGATTTGGATATAAATTCGGCTTCATTGTGGGACTGCTTCTCTTCGGCACCGGCGCCTTTCTCTTTTGGCCCGCCGCCATCATAGGGCGCTATCCATATTTCCTCGCAGCGCTCTTCGTGATTGCCAGCGGCCTGGCTTTTCTCGAGACCGCATCCAATCCCTTCGTTGCGCAGATTGGGGACTCGGAATCCGCGGCACGCCGCCTTAATTTCGCCCAGGCCTTCAATCCGCTCGGCTCAATCACAGGCGCGCTGATGGGCACCGTATTCATCTTTTCCGGAGTCGAACTCAGCGGATCGCAAGTAGCCGCAATGCAGGCTGCGCATACCTACTCGGCCTATCTCCGTACCGAGACAATGCGCGTGGTTGCGCCCTATATGGTTCTCGGCGCTGTCGCTATTGCATGGGCTGTCCTCATCGCCGTCACACGCTTTCCCGTTGTTGCCGGCGAGCATCAGGCTGAAGGAGAAAGCCACGGAAGATTTCGTGACTTGCTCGGCTATCCCACGTTTCTGTTTGCCATCGTCGCGCAGTTCATGTACGTCGGAGCGCAGGTAGGTACCTGGAGCTACTTCATCCAGTACATACAGGATTCAACCCACCAGCACGAGAAAATCGCCGGCTATCTGCTGACCGGAACACTGGCCGCCTTCGGAGTCGGTCGATTCGGTTCCTCGGCCATCATGCGCTACGTACGTCCCCACCGTTTGATGGCCCTCTACAGCGTGATCAACATCGCACTCGTAGCCATCGGCGTACTCTTCCCGGGATGGGTCGGCCTCTGGGCAATTTTCTTCACCAGCTTTTTCATGTCGGTGATGTTCCCCACCATCTTTGCGCTTGGCATAGAGGGGCTCGGCCGGAACACCAAAATTGGCGGTTCGCTCATCGTCATGTCCATCGTCGGTGGAGCGGTTCTTACACCCCTGATGGGCTGGATCTCGCAGGCTACGCATCGCATCTCCCTCGCATATGGGGTGCCGCTCATCTGCTACTGCGTTATCGCGATCTACTCATTCTTTTGGCAAAAAATGCAGGCAGCGGAGACCGCAGCTCTCCGCTGATCGCTCCCGGACAATGGACTGTCGAAGAATTCCCTCCCGATACAGCTTTGCGATGACAAGAAATTGTTTCGGAAGATCGGAGACTGTCGAGAAATTTTTGGGCTGTTCGTGAGACCGTGTGAAGCACATGCGCCCAACGTCGAGACGGGCTCAGAGGTTCCGAAGAACCCCAGGGGTGAGCCCAATATATTTTGACCAATCAATGTGATAGCATGGCCGGAACGTCCCCGTCCCACTTGGAAATTCAGCAGCAACGAGGAGGACCACAACCTTGGCTCTCACCATCTCCGGCCTTTCGAAGACCTATCCCAACGGCGTAAAAGCACTCCAAAACGTTTCCCTCACAATTGGAAATAATATGTTCGGGCTGCTCGGCCCCAACGGAGCCGGGAAAAGCACACTGATGCGCACCGTTGCCACGTTGCAGGCTCCTGATTCCGGCAGCGTAAGCCTCGACGGGCTCGACGTTCTCTCGAACAAGCAAGAAGTTCGTAAGGTGCTCGGATACCTGCCCCAGGAGTTCGGCGTGTATCCGAAGGTCTCGGCGCTGGACATGCTTCATCACCTCGCTGTGATGAAGGGGATAACAAAAAAGACGGAACGCAACGAGATTGTCGATGCTCTGCTTCATCAGACCAACCTATGGGATGTCCGCAAGAAATCGCTTGGAACTTATTCTGGCGGCATGAAGCAGCGTTTTGGAATCGCACAGGCCCTGCTCGGCAAGCCAAAACTGATCATTGTCGATGAGCCGACCGCCGGACTGGACCCAGCTGAGCGCAACCGGTTCCTGAATCTCCTCAGTTCCATCGGCCGTGATGTCATTGTGATTCTCTCCACCCACATCGTTGAAGACGTTCGCGAATTGTGTCCGCGCATGGCCATCATCGCCAACGGCAACGTGCTGCTCGAGGGCTCGCCGACAGAGACACTTAATGCGCTGCATGGAAAAATCTGGTCCAAGGTCGTCGGTAGCGATGATGAACTGAAAGCACTCGAGGCCAATTTACAGGTGATTTCCACGCATTTGATCGCTGGTCAGCACGAAGTTCGCGTGTACGCCGATTCCGATCCGGGAGATGGATTCAAATCTTCTGAATCGGACCTGGAAGACGTCTACTTCCTCAGCCTTGCCCGTCACGCGAAGAACTAGTTACGGAGCGCACATGCGATTGTTTCTGGAATTCTTCATATTCGAGCTGAAGTTTCGTTTCAAAACCATCTCCACCTACGTGTACTTTGCGATCTGGTTCACCTTCAGCTTCCTGTGTATTGCGTCAGAGAACTTTGGCCCTATTGCGTTTGGCAATGGCAAGGTGCTGCTCAATGGACCATATGCCAACATCTACAATGACGTCTTCTCGACCTTCTTCGGTCTGATCATTATCGGTGCCATTTTCGGCACATCAATCCTCCGCGATTTCCAGCGCGATACGACGCAGATCCTGTTTACGAAACCAATATCAAAGTTCGCTTATCTTGGTGGACGATGGGCGGGATCATTCCTGGCAACTGTATTCGCCTTTTCTGGGCTGGTCTTTGGCGAGTTGTTAGGAACGCTCGCGCCGTGGGCCGATCACACCCGGATCGCCCCGACACATTTGTGGTGGTATCTGCAGCCGTTCCTCTTCATCGTCCTCGTACAGATCTTCTTCATCGGATCCATCTTCTTCATGGTTGCTGCTCTCACCCGGCGCATCTTCGTCGTTTACGTGCAGGGCGCTGCCCTCTTGATTCTGTACCTCATCGGTCTTGGCGCCTTTGAGACAACTCGCAGCACAGCGCTTTTCTGGCCCGGCGTTTTCGATCCCGTCGGAGTCATTCTTAATGATTCCATCACCCGCTACTGGACGGTGGTGGAAAAGAACACTCTGTTGTACTCATGGTCTCTTCACTCAGCAGGCGGAGTGTTCCTCTACAACCGGCTCCTCTGGATAGGTGTTGGCTTTCTTAGTCTCGGAATACTCTGGAAATTCTTCCCGATGTCACTTGAGGCGCTCACGGCGCGTACCAGCAGCCGGCGCGCGCGCATTGCGCTCGAGCAGGATGAGGAACTGCAACCGGTGCGCAGCCGAGCCGTCGCCCGAATCCCTCTCGTGCAGCAATTCTTCGGCCTGGGCACGTCTGTAGCGCAATATCTTTCGCTCACCCGCATGCGTGTTCGCAACGTTGTGCGCGACGTCCCTTTCTGGGTACTGCTGGTGCTCATGGCTGCAGTGGCTCTCAATAATGGGCACTATGCCGGCCGGGTAGAAGGGGTAAACGTCTGGCCAGTCACCTACCTCATGCTGCAGTCCGTTGAGGGTGGCGCGATGCTCTTCTTCTATATTGTTGCGACATTCTACGCAGCAGAACTCATCTGGCGCGAGCGCGACACTCACTTCGAGGGTATTCATGACGCGCTGCCGATGAAGGAGTCGACCGACTGGCTCTCGAAGCTTACGGCTCTTGGTGTTGTGGAACTCGCCTTGCTCACAATCGCGGGAATCTGCGGAATCATCATGCAGACTGTTGCAGGTTACTATCATTACGAATTACTACAGTACGCCAAGGAACTGTACGTCGTTACCTTCCCTCAAGTTCTTACCTTTGCCCTCTTCGCCATGTTCGTGCAAACGATTGTGTCTAACAAGTTCATTGGGCATGGCATCGTCATCGGCATCTTTGTAATGCAGCCAGTTCTCTATAACTTCGGCTGGGAAAATACGCTCTACCTGTTTGGCGCCACTCCGCCGTATACCTACTCCGACATGAACGGTTATGGGCATTTCGTCCAACCGCTGTTCTGGTCCATCACGTATTGGCTTTCGATAGCCGCCTTTCTTGGAGTTTTCTCGATCGGGATTGCTCGCAGGGGCGCGGAAGATTCGTTGCGCGCACGACTGGGGCTTCTCCGCCAGAACGCGCTAGGATTAGCTCCGGTTGCCGCGGTCTTTCTATTGGTCGCAGTGGGTAGCGGAGCATGGTTCTACTACAACACACACGTTTTGAACGAATACCTCACCAACAAAGATAGACGGGACATACAGGCGGACTACGAAAGGAAATTCAAAAAATACGAGCATCTTCCTCAACCAAAGATTATTTCGGTCAATACGCAGATCGACATTTTCCCCGAACGCCGCTCTTTCAGCGGTTGTGGTCAGTTCGTTCTCCAGAACAAGTCAACCGAGCCGATCCTGCAGATTCACGTCACTAATGCGCAGCAGTCGGTCGCTGGTGTTTCCTTCGATCGCCCGTTCCACATCGTCTCCTCCAGCCCGCGGAACCTCTATGTTGTCTATGCTCTCGATCAACCACTCGCCCCTGGCCAAACTATGAAAATGACTTTCAACATGAGCCAGCAAACCCGAGGATTTCCCGACGGCCACGAGCGCGCTGAACTCGCATACAACGGAACCTTTTTCGATTCGGGATACTTTCCATCCATCGGTTACAGTCCGGACATCGAACTGTCTGATCCCCGCCGTCGTCGCGAAGAACACCTCGGCGCGCAGGAACTGTTGCCGAATCGCGGAGATCCAATCGGCAGTCTCACCAACCTCTTTACGGCACAGGCCGATTGGATTCACTACCGCACGACGGTGAGCACGTCGGCCGATCAGATCGCCATCTCTCCCGGCTACCTGCAAAAAGACTGGGTTGCGAACGGCCGTCACTTCTTCACCTACGACATGGGTGAAGTGCAGACCTTGGACTTTTTCGCCTTCCTCTCCGGCAAGTACGAAGTCACTCGTGACACATTCCAAGGTGTGAATGGCCCCATCGCTATTGAGGTTTATCATTTGCCAACGCACACCTTCGACGTACGCGACATGATCGCCGCCTCGAAGGCTGGTCTCGCGTTCTACGAAAAAGACTTCAGCCCCTATCAATTCAAGCAATATCGCATTCTCGAGTTTCCACGTTACCGCACATTCGCGCAGTCTTTCCCGAACACAGTTCCCTACTCCGAGGGCATCGGATTCATCGAGCGAATGGAGAAGCCCACCGACATCGACTTCACTTACTTCGTGACCGCTCATGAACTGGGCCACCAGTGGTGGGGACATCAACTAATCGGCGGCCGCGTTGCCGGATCAAACATGATGTCGGAAACCCTCGCCGAATACTCCGCGCTAATGACGATGCGCCACCGATATGGCGATGACAATATGCACAAGTTTCTCAAGTACGAACTGGATCGCTATCTGCGCGGCCGCGGCACTGAGATTCGTAGAGAAGAACCTCTGGCGCAGGTCCAGCAAGAGGCGTACGTCTGGTACCAGAAGGGTGGCCAGATCATGTATGCGCTATCCGATTACATCGGCGAAGACAAAGTTGACTTGGCGCTTCATAATTTCCTGATGCAGTATCGCTATGCGAACGCGGGAACCGCGCAATCACTGCCCTATCCCGATACGCGCGAACTGGTCTCCGCTCTGCGAGAGCAGACCCCCGCCAACCTTCAATACTTTATCGACGACTCGTTCGAGAACATTGTTCTCTACAATAATCGTGCCGAGTCGGCGACGGTAACGCAGACGCCCGATCACAAATACAAGGTCACGCTGGTGGTAGAAGCGCACAAGATGAAATCCGACGGCAGCGGCAATGAGACGCCCGAAAAGATGAACGATCTTGTGGACATTGGCGTCTTCACGGGCCCACGAGATAGCGAGAGGCCACTTTACCTCCAGAAGCAATGGGTGCACGACGGCAAACAGACATTTGAAATTGTTGTGGACCAGATGCCTGCGCGCGCCGGAATCGACCCGCTCAACAAGCTGATCGATCGCGACGCCGACGACAACGAGACGGATGTTACCAAGCAGTAAGGATGCTGATTTACCTAGGTTCCACCATCGCGTTTGCCGGGACATCGCAGGTCGTATCACCCCTTGCCGCATAGAATGTGAGGGAGCGAGAACCGGCGGAGTTAATCATGACACGCGGCATCTTTGTGGGGTTGTCGACCGTCGATCTCATCCACACGATTGATGAGTTTCCTCCGCCAGACACAAAAGCAGTCGCGCAAAGTCAGGAAGTCCTGGTGGGCGGACCCGCGACAAACGCAGCCATCACTTTCAGTCATCTCGGCGGGAGGGCCACGCTGATCTCGGCGGTTGGCAATCACCAGATTTCTGGCTTGATCAAGGAAGAGGTTCGAAGGCGGAAGGTAGGCCTCGTCGACATGACTCCCGAATCTGAAGAGTTACCTCCGATCTCTTCGGTCTGGGTGAACCAGCGCGGCGAGCGCAATATCGTTTCGGTGAACACAACTCGTTTCAACATCCCGCGAGCGCGGATTGATGAATCGATCCTGGAAAGCAATAACATCCTGCTCGTCGATGGCCATCCCATGGAAGCATGCCATGCATGGGCCACGGCAGCGCGCTCCCTCGGCATCCCAGTGGTATTCGATGGAGGAAGCTGGAAGCCCGGAACCGAAAAGCTACTAACGTCCGTGGATGCCGCAATCTGCTCCGCCGACTTCTTGCCTCCAGGATGCACCGACGAAGAGACCGTCATGCAGTATCTGCGAACGGCTGGCGTGCGTCAGGTCGCCATTACCCACGGTCCGAATCCTGTGCGATTCGCTGACGGCTTACAAACCGGTTTCATCGAGGTCCCCCAAGTCGACACCATCGATACGACCGGAGCTGGAGACATCTTCCATGGCGCATTCTGCTTCCACACTGCGAGTGGTTCCAACTTCGTTGATGCGCTGCGCGAAGCAATTAGCATTGCCGCGGTGTCCTGCCAATTCCGTGGAACCCGAGATTGGATGTCCATACGATGAGCGCAGCACTGGAGTTCCAAAATGTTTCGGTGGCGATTTCGAGCGGCAGATTGCTACTCGATGACGTTTCGCTGGCGCTCGAAGAAGGCACAGTCACAGCAATTCTTGGCCGCAGCGGCTCAGGAAAAACCACCCTGATGCGCACAGCCAACCGGATGATCGAGCCAAGCGGCGGCCAAGTGCTTGTCGCTGGCACGAGTGTTCACGATCTAAGCCTCATTCTCTTGCGCAGACAAATGGGCTATGTAATTCAGGAGACCGGCCTGTTTCCGCATTTGGATGTTGAGCGCAATGTCGGCATCGTTCTCGAGGCTCAAGGAAAGTCGCGGGAAAAACGCGTCGCTCGTAGCAACGAGTTGCTGCAAATGGTTGGCCTCGATGCTGCAGTCTTTCCTCATCGCTTTCCGCATCAACTCTCCGGCGGGCAGCGGCAGCGCGTAGGCCTGGCTCGCGCACTAGCCGCAGAGCCGAAAATCCTGCTCATGGACGAGCCTTTCGGCGCCCTCGACCCGCTCACGCGAGCCGAGATGCAGGACATGCTCCGTGAACTTCTGAAGCGGTTGCACACTACGGTGCTGCTTGTAACCCACGATCTAGATGAGGCGCTTTATCTCGCTCATCGAATTGTCTTGCTAGGAGAGGGTAAGATTCTCGCAAACCTTTCCCGCGATCAATTTCTCCAGTCTGAACAGCCTGAGATCGTTGCATACGCCAAGGCATTCCATCGCGGCGAGTCGAGCGCATCCCCTGGTTTTAACAGGAAGAATGGAGCCGCATGAGCACCTCGTTTCTTTCTCAATACGGCGGTGAGATCGCTACGCTCACGCTGGAACATCTCTGGCTCACCGGGGCCGCGATGCTGTTTGCGGCTGTTCTCGCGGTGCCCGTCGGCATCTGGCTTACGCGATCGCCGCGCTGGGCTAAGACGGTAATCGGCGTGACCAATGTGCTTCAAACAATTCCTTCGCTGGCCATGTTTGGATTTCTCCTTCCGCTGCCGTGGCTTGGTGAGCGCGCAGCGCGTATCGCCATCGTTGCACTCACCGCATACGCGCTTCTTCCCATCCTGCGCAACACCTACGCAGGAATCCGCGGCATTGATCCGACCCTGATCGAGGTCGCCCGTGCCATCGGCCTCACAGATGCGCAACGCCTGTTCAAAATCGAGCTTCCCCTTGCCGCGTCATTTATCTTCGCGGGGCTGCGCACGGCCACCGTGACCTGCATCGGCATCGCGACCATCGCGGCTGCAGTCGGAGCCGGCGGCCTTGGCGAGCTAATCTTCCGCGGCGTGGCGTCGGTAGACAATCGCCTGGTTCTTGCCGGAGCCATCCCCGCGGCACTCCTAGCGCTCGCTGCCGATGGAGGATTGGGACTGCTCGAACGCCGATTCAGAGTTTCGAACGAAGGAATCGGCAGATGAGCCGACGAGCCCTTCTCGTTTGCTTCATTCTTCCTTTGCTCGCACTTTCGAGCTGCTCGCCGCCGCGTCCGAATCACCCGATCATCGGCGCGAAAAACTTCACTGAGCAGGTCGTACTCGGCGAGTTGCTTGCTCAGGAGATCGAGGCCAAATCCAATCTCAAAGTCGAACGCCGCTTTTACCTCGCCGGCAGTTATATCTGCAACCAGGCGCTCGTCGCCGGCCGCATTGATGCCTACGTGGAATACACCGGCACCGCACTAACTGCGATCCTCAAGCAGTCCGTCGATCGCAACCCGGAAGCGGCCCTCAACACGGTCCGGCGACTCTATGCGTCACGTTACGGCATTACCGTCGCCGAGCCGCTCGGATTCGAAAACACCTTTGCCATGGTCATTCGCGGTGACGATGCACGCCGTCTGCACTTGACCACGTTAAGCCAAGCCGCGCCTTATTCTCCTCAATGGCGCCTTGGTGCTGGATACGAATTCGAACAACGCCCCGATGGCCTGCCCGGATTGAGTTCCGCATACAACCTGCACTTCAACGGGGCGCCGCGAACCATGGATCTCGGTTTACTCTATCGCGCACTGAACGCTCACCAGGTCGACATGATTGCGGCCAACTCAACTGACGGTCCAATCAAGGCGTTTGGCCTTGTTGCTCTCGAGGATGATCGTCACTACTTCCCGCCCTACGATGCAATCCCCCTGGTGCGTGATGATGCTCTGCGACGCTGGCCGCAAATCTCTACCGCCCTCCACGCTTTGGCGGGAAAAATCACCGCAGACGATATGCGTGCGATGAATGAGGCCGTCGACGGACAGCATCGAGATCCCGCTGACGTGGTTCGCGAATTCCGTATGAAGAAAAGTTTGTGAAACAGCAGCTCCGGCCTAAAGTTTCGCCACCCCCGGTGCGGAGGAGCATAATCGATTTCAAGGCATCTGCTTCCCCCAAATGAATGCCTCCGAGGTTAGCTGACAGTGAACAACACCACAGATCGCCCGAAATGCTGGCCGGTCCTTCCGCTTGATTCCTGGCAGGATACATACACTACATTGCATATGTGGACGCAGATTGTCGGCAAGGTTCGTCTCCGACTAACGCCGCTCGTCAATCACTGGTGGAATGTTCCCTTGTATGTAACCGCAAGGGGACTGACTACATCCTGCATTCCATATGGAGACAAATCATTCGAGCTGCGCTTCGATTTCATCCACCACCAACTTGTTCTTGAGACCAGCGATGCCATCGTGAAGACACTTCCACTTCGGCCCCAATCCGTGGCTGAGTTTTACAAGGAATTCTTCGCTATGCTCCGGTCAGCCGGCATCGAGGTCAAGATCTGGCCTATGCCGGTAGAGATTCCAAAGCCCATTCGGTTTGATCAAGACCAGGAGCATTCTTCCTACGACCCCGAGGCCGTGGCTAAATTCTGGCGGATACTGCTTTCTGTAAGTGTGGTCTTTCAGCAGTTCCGGTCGCGATTCATCGGCAAGTCCAGTCCGGTGCATTTCTTCTGGGGAAGTTTCGATCTTGCCGTCACACGATTCTCAGGCCGCAAAGCGCCGCCGCGCGACGGAGCCGACTCCATAACCCGCGAGGCCTATTCCCACGAAGTGAGCAGCGTCGGATTCTGGCCCGGTGCCGGCTTTGCGGGGCCTGCATTCTATTCATACATGGCGCCGGAGCCACCGGGGTTTCGCACTGCGCAGGTCCAACCGGCGTCCGCTCACTATGACCATACCCTCGGCGAATTCGTTGTCATGTACGACGACATCCGCGCAGCCTCATCTCCCAGTGAAGCGCTTCTGGCCTTTTGTGAAAGCACTTACGAAGCCGGAGCACAGGCGGCAAAGTGGGACCGCGACAGCCTCGAACGGAGCAGTCCGTAAGTCGCGATCTTCTCTTGAATTTGCAGGAAGACTATAGCTACTTGGCACCGGCAAGGTTATAGCCGCTCACGCGCACGTGTGGCTTCTCTCCGCGCGTATCTGCATCTTCAAGCGAAATCGAGATGGTTCTCTTCTCGCCCGGCATCAATGCGATGTAGTTATCGTCGTAGAGCGCCGGCACAATCAGATCGCCGCTCTTCGTGCGCACTGCTTTCACGCGAACCAACAGCGCCGGGACTTTCGAAACGTTGTGCAGCTCCGTCCTGATCTGCCAGTCTGCGCCATTGCGCCGGACGTGAGTCTTTGCAATCACCCTGGCAGCGGCTAGACCGCGAATCCCCTGGTAATCCCCTTCCGTAAGCCCGTGCAGATAGAAGTTTGACGAGACAATGTCCTTGCCGCGCTTCAGCGTCAGCCGGATGAAATGCGTGCGCGCGAGACCTGTAGGAAACTCGAGTTGCATCGGAGACTCCGTACTGTCCTCATGGCTGTCGAGTGTCGCGTTCTTTTCCCATTTGACTGTCCCATCAATGTCGATCACCTGTGCGTGAGCCGTTAATCCCGCCTGTTCGCCGGCACTGTAGTTCACCACTTCAACTGCATCCGTCGCAGCGTTCCACTGAATATGTAGCGGCTCGGCGGCCTTCTTCGCGCCGTAATAGCCCGCATCGGTGTCGAAGAAGTAATCGTAGGTCTGCCACAACAGCGATGGCCAAGCAGGATGGCTCATCCAGATCAGCAGCCCCAGGCGGTTCTTGCTCTGTGCTTCAAACATGCCGCGATATGCGTCGTAATCCACGAACTGCGCGAAGCCCACCCAGTCAGCCACATTGTTCGCGTCCCCGTACTGCTTTTCGACCGCCGCCGTAAACGGGTTGTGTTCGTGATAATCATGCAGCGGCCATTGATATCCCTGCGGCCACATCGCCGATTCCGGCATCGTCCTGCGAAGGTCGTCCATCTCTACGACGTTTGGTGAACCCATTTCGCTGTGCAGTTTTGTTGGCGCATGTTCGAAGTAGTAACGCAGCGGCTCTACGCGATACGGGCCATGCCCGCTCACCGGCCCATCTGCTGAGCTCGAAATGTAATGCGATCCGGGCTCAAGCGATGTCACCATATTGCGAAGCCCCTCATCAATAGGCTGCGGCGGTAATCCTTCATTGCGGCCGCAGAAGATTCCCAGCGAGGCATGATTACGAATGCGCAGCAGGTAGTCGCGCGCGTTTGCGAGGAACAGATCGTTGTCGTCCGGGTTGGGCCCATCCCATGGGTTCGCAAGCCAGAAGTCCTGCCACACCACTACGCCATTGCGATCGGCCGCATCGTAGAACGCCTCATCGCCAGTCTGCCCGACCCAGTTGCGAATCATGTTGAAGTGTTCGTCGCGATGGTAGCGCAGAGCCGTGTTGTACTCACGCGAACGATAGCGAAGCATCGATTCGGGAAATCCCCAGTTTCCTCCGCGCGGGATGAACCGCCGCCCGTTGATCCAGATCTTCAGCAATCCGCCGTCTTCTGAGTACGTGAACTGCCGTACCCCGGCCTGAAACAAAGTCTTGTCCGACACCACACCATCGATTACAAAAGAGATCGAAACGGGATACAGGTTGGGATCGCCGTAACCTACCGGCCACCACAGCTTCGGATTCACGAGCCTCAGCGCTGTCCGTGCCGCCGGCGAAAACTCAACCTTCTTTGTCGAAGCGGCATTGACAGTCACCGGCATCTCGACAGAGACATCGCCAAAGCTCGCGCGAAGAGTACCGTTGACCAGCTTCGTATCGAGATTTCGCAGCGTGGCCTGAATCATCACATCCGCGTGCGTCGTATCCGGCAGTGGCAACGAGGTTGTCACTAACGGATCTTCAATCGTCACAGGGCCACTGGTAGTAAGAGAAACATTGCTCCAGATCCCGGTATCCCGTCCGCGAATTGTCGAAATCCAATCCCATCCCGCGGAAGCATGATACGTCGGGTTGTCGCGGCCCAGTGCGCCGCCATTCACCGTCGGGCCGGCCTTGTCTTTGGTACTGCCGGGGTTTGCAACGCGAACAATGTGTACGGCAATCGCATTTGCACTGCCGGGATGCACAAGGGCCGTCACGTCAAAGCGGCCGCGCATGAATCCGCCATCGATGCGTCCCACTCGATGGCCGTTCAGAAACACCTCAGCTTTCCAGTTGATCCCATCGAAATTCAGCCACGCGTGCTCACCCGGATGGCGCTGTGGGGCAAGATTGAACTCGTCGCGATACCAGAAGTCCGCGCAAAAGAACGAGTCGGAGATCGCATACTGATTGTCGCCAAAATCAGGATTCGGAATCGCACCGTCACTCAGGTAGCTGGTTAGCACCGTTCCCGGAACCGTCGCGATCATCCAATCCTTGTCGCCAAATCCGGCCTTCGAAAGCTCCTCGCCACTTGCCGGGACGAGAGAAGCACGCTGCACCCGCCAATCCCCGCCTGCGAGAGGCAGCGTTCCATCGGCTTCTGCTGGAGCGGCCGCGTGGGGCGTCGCGACAAGTCCGCCCCGGCCATAAACCTCAAGCTCGGTCAAGATGTAACGAGCTCCCGCGTTCTCAGGCTTGGTCATCATGATGCGCACGTATCGTCCCTGCGCCGGTTTCGTCAGGCGAATGTCATCGTTCGCACCATTTCCAGACGGGAGCTCCTGCAGCGCCTTCCACTGGCTCGCATCGTCCGATACCTGGACCGATCCTTCCGCGGCGCGCGCAATCCAGGTCAACACGATGCGATCAAATGAGCAAACTGCGCCCAGGTCAACGTAGACCCATTCTTCTCCGCTCCCCGCACTCATCCATGCGCTTGCGAATACATCGGGGCCGGCCACGCGAACCTGCTGACCCTTCTCGAACAGCGCAAGCTCTGCCACTCCCCACGTGCGCACATTGGATGCTGCGAGTTGCACGCGATACGAGTGAAATCGCGCCGGCGCGGCAAACGCAATCGTCTCCTGAAAACTGGGACCAGGTTCCCGCATATCTGGCCAATCGGAGCCTGAAGTGCGTCCCACCTCCTTCCAGGTCACGCGATCATCCGAACCCGAGACAGTGTAGGTCCAGGTGCCCGATAGCGATCTGCCATAGATTTTGCGGAGATAGAGATCAATGCGGTCGATCTCCAGCGCTTCGCTTCCACCTTTTATGTCAAATTCAACCCATGGTGAATCACCAGAGACATTCACTGAAGATGTGACATTGCCATCCAGAAAGAGCTCGCGTTCGTTCTTCGGCAAAAGTCCCGCGTTGCTTGTCAAGGTCTCAATCCACTGCGGCATCGCACTCTCCTTGATGCCGTCAGTGATCAATTGCGCCGTCAAGTTATAGTCATAGGCACTCGACTGATACGCGGGCCGATGGAGCGCGAGGTTGCGATACGTATTTGCGTTGGCAACAAGCGTCGGCCCGGTATATTCCTTGGGATCGCCGGGATACACTCCAATTCCGCGTGTGTAGTTTTGGGCGTGCACCGTCAACACGACGAAGACAAGGAAAAAGGCGAGTCGTTTCATGATCTACTCCGCGAACGCAATCAATTCCTTGCGCGCGAGCTTGGCTCTCCCGGCGCGAAGAGATCTAGCATTCAGCTGAACGAGCAAGTGTAACCGGCAGGCCAATATGCCGCAAATCTCCCCAACCCCCGGAGTCCCGCGACAGAACCACAGCGAGTTATGGAGATGACCGCTCGTAACTCAGGATGATCAATAGATCATGTTGTACGGAGCCGACATTGCGTGACTCAATGACTGCATTGCCCTGTTATTGTCCTGCGATAGCCTCCGGTTGGACATCCTCGGACAAATTGGGAGAACGCACGGCTTACTGCACTTTCTCCTTCGAGGCGAGTTCTTCGGTCAGATCCAATCGCTTCTTCCATGGATCTGGCTTCGCCCCTGGCCCTCTGTCTGTGAAGTCCATGAGCATGTCACTCGCCGAATGGTAAGCTGGCCAATCCGGCAATCCGGCTCCGTTTGGATTTGCGTTTTTTACGAAATTTGCCCAGTAGGTGTTCATCTCCTGCGCGACCTTCTCGTCTGCTTCCGTCAGTGGGGCTCCGTAATGCGCCCTGGCAGTGTCGAAGACAAACGGAACGTCTATCGCATGTGGGGCGCCAGGCCATTCTTTGCGCATTGACTCGGCAACATAGCTGAACCTGAAATCCCAAGCCGGGACGCCCTGCAGCCCAGGCCGAGAGCAGAAACTTCCAGACTTTGTCCGAGAGTACGCTTTTGCATTTCTTCTCCTTTGTGCTTAACCCGCCGTATCGGCACTAGCGGTTCACCAGGCTCTGAAAGCTCGCGGGATATCTCTCTCCCTGAACATCGATTGCCAGGACAGCCTCGCGAATAGCCTTCAGATCGTCCGTTGTCAGTTGCACCTCTGCGCCGCCAAGATTCTCTTGAAGGCGATGCAGTTTCGTGGTTCCGGGGATCGGTACGATCCACGGCTTCTGCGCGAGCAGCCATGCCAGCGCGATCTGCGCCTTGGTCGCCTCTTTCTGGTCGGCTATCTTTCCAAGCGCATCCACCAATGCCTGATTCGCCTTTCGGGCTCCGGCTGCGAAGCGCGGAACGATGTTGCGGAAGTCAGTCTTGTCGAACTCCGTCTTCTCGGAGATTGCTCCCGTTAAGAAGCCCTTGCCCAGCGGGCTGAACGGCACAAAGCCGATGCCGAGTTCCTCAAGAGTTGGAAGAATTTCCATTTCAGGCTCTCGCCACCACAGCGAATACTCGCTCTGCAGTGCAGTGACCGGCTGCACGGCATGAGCACGACGAACCGTGGCGGCACCAGCCTCCGACATGCCGAAGTGTTTAACCTTGCCCTGTTGAATAAGGTCCTTCACGGTGCCTGCCACCTCTTCGACTGGCACGTTCGGGTCGACACGATGCTGATAGAAGAGATCGATCCTGTCGGTGTGGAGGCGCTTCAGTGAGGCCTCAGCCACGACCTTGATCCGCTCCGGCGTGCTATCCGTGCCTTGAGTCGGAACTCCGTTGTTGAATCCGAACTTTGTTGCGATGACGACCTTGTCGCGGACGGGCGCCAGTGCCTCGCCAACGACTTCTTCGTTCGCAAACGGACCGTATGCTTCGGCGGTGTCGAAGAAAGTCACGCCGTTGTCATAGGCAGCGCGGATAAGCTTGATTGCCTCATTCTTTTCGGTTGCGGGGCCTAAACCGAAGCTCAGTCCCATACAACCCAGGCCGAGGGCTGAAACTTCCAGCCCGGAATTTCCCAGTTTTCGCTTCTGCATCATTTCTCTCCATTTGCAGTTTAGGCAAGAACGGAAGCGCGCCGTTATCGCGATCCTGCCGATCTTTTGCCTATTTCTCTTGATTGCCGCAAGTTTGTCAGCTTGCAGTTCAGGATTCGGGAGGAATTTTTGAATCGCCGTTCGATGTGCCTTCGATTGAGTAATGCTTTTGCGAGAAAGGAATTACCAGGCGCACTCGCTACAAGGGATGCACGGTTACTTAATCTTTATTTTCTTGTATTTGCAGTTTAGAAGATTTGCTGGTGCCGAAGAAGGGACTCGAACCCCCACACCCTTGCGAGTACGTGGACCTGAACCACGCGCGTCTGCCAATTCCGCCACTTCGGCACGAGACACAAATCCAGCGATTTCCGCCAGATCGGCAGCATCATTGAGTCTCGCAAAACGAGTCCTGCCGTGTCAAATCTGACCACTCCAGGATCGTAATTCATTTCCGTTTCAGCCCTTCCAATTCATCCAGGGTGCGGGGCCAGTCCGATCCCAATAGCCGCGACAGACTGCGATCTGCAAGCACCTTTCCGCCGGTCTGACACTTCGCGCAATAATTGGTCTCGTTGTCTGCATAGCGAATTCGCTGCACCTTCTCTCCGCACCGCGGACAGGGCAAATTGAACCGCCCATGAACCGCCATCTCCGGCCGGAATGCCGTTACCTTCTCGGGGAATGCCTTTATCGCCTCTTGCCCGAGCTGGTTCATCCAAAGCTGCATGGTGTCCAGTGCCGCTGCGAACAACCGCTCCCACTCGTCCGGTTTCAGCTTGTGCGTTAGCGTGATGGGCGAGAGTTGTGCCGCGTACAAAATCTCGTCGGAATACGCGTTGCCCACCCCGCTGATCAGCCGTGGATCGGTGAGCGCGCGTTTGAGAGTGCGATTCTCCACCGTCAAGGCCGTGCGAAATCCACCCAGATTCGTCTCGAAAATCTCCACGCCCCCGGGATCCATTGCCCGCAGTGCTTCTTCGCCGCGAACCACGTACAACGATGCCCTCCGCTTCGAACCAGCCTCGGTAAGCGTCAGCGAGCCATTTGGAAAATCAAATGCCGCCAGCGCGTTCCGGCCCGCGAGCTTCGCCGAGGGAGCTTTCCAATGGAGTCGTCCGGCAATCATCAGGTGCAGCACCAGCCACAACTCCTGATCAACTCCGATCGCGATTCGTTTGCCGATGCGACGGAGCCTGCGAACCATGCACCCTTCAACTGCGCTCAGAGGCGGGACTACCGAACGCAGCAGGAACACAGATCCCAGCCGGACGCGCTCCAGCGTCTGACCCATGATCCGCGCTTCAAGGGCAGTGATGTACGCAGATATATCGGGCAATTCCGGCATGATTACAAGATAGCGGGGAGGCGGCGGGTTCACGCAAGAGCGTCACCTTGTATATTTGTTTCACGTTCTCGCCCCTTAGCGTAACTCTGACAAATCAAGGATCACTTGCATGAAGCGTCTACAGCCTTGTCTTCTCGCAGTCTTCATTGCGTTCAGCGCGGGCCTGTTCGGTGAGAGCCCTCCCACTGGATCGGCGACCTCTCGCCTACCCATTCCTGCACTACCGGGCAAAGTCTTCGATCTCGCCTGGGTGGGTAAGATTCTGCGGATCGCCGATCCAAAGATTTCACCCGATGGAAAATCGCTCGCCGTTGTGGTCGCGCATCCAGACTATGAAGAGGATATCTACGCATCCGACCTGGTCCTGGTCGACATCGCAACCGGCAAAACGCGCTATCTCACCCACGATCGCAAGCACGTCTCGTTTCCGCGCTGGTCCCCGTCCGGCGACTGCATCGCCTTCCTGGTGGAGGACGCCGACAAGCACAACCAGATATTTGTGCTCGATATGGCCGGCGGCGAATCACAGCAATTAACCAGGAGCCAGACCTCGATCCAGCAGTTTGCCTGGAAGCCCGATGGCACTGCCATCGCTTATGCAGCCGCCGACGCGCCCGCGAAGAAGACCGGAGCCGACAAATTCGATGACGCATTCGAAGTGGGCAATGGCAGTTTCCTCGACAAGGACAAAGCTCTACCCACGCACCTGTGGCTCATTCCCGCTGCGGGAGGCGAAGCCAAGCGCCTCACTTCCGGCACGTGGACTCTTCCCGTCGCTTTCCCTCCCGGTCCGCCGGCCTCACCAATCGCGTTTACGCCCGATGGCAACAAGCTCGTCTATGTGCGTCTTGAAAACACCTATTCCGGCGATCGCCGCTACTCTTCGCCCCAGGTACTCGATCTCGCGACCGGTAAATCGGAGCCGATCACGACACACACCATGTACTCGACGCAGCCAGTCCCTTCGCCCGATGGATCGCATGTCGCTTATGTCTATCCCCGCGATGGCGTCGATCGCAACTACCAGGACATTTATGTGGTCGACGGCCTCAAGGGCGACGGCGACAACGTCACCCTCCCTATCAATCGCAATTTCTTCCGCGCGCTCTGGATGCCCGACAGCAAATCCATCCTCACCGGCGCCAACGACGGTGCAACGGCAAATCTTTGGATCCAGCCACTGACCGGTCGCGCAACGAAACTCGATCTTGGCGACGTCACTCCCGGCACGGGCTTCTGGCTCGATGCGACCGTCGGCAACCAGGGCCAGATCGCTTTCGTTGGAACTGAGCCGCATCGTCCCTCGGAAATCTACATCCTCGACACGCCGCAATCCAAGCCGCGCCGCCTCACCACATTTCACGCAGCCTTTGACTCGCTCAACCTCGGCAAGGGCGAGGTTGTCACCTGGCAAAGCCCTGACAAGGCTCCGAGAAACTGGACCGAGAACGGAATCCTCACCTATCCGCCCAATTACACGCCGGGCAAGAAACTGCCCCTCGTGCTCTATATCCACGGCGGCCCCACGTCCTGCTCAAAGGACACGTTCTCGCTCTTCGCGCAAATCATCGCTGCGCAGGGATGGCTGGTCTTCGAGCCCAACTATCGAGGCAGCGACAACCTGGGCAACGACTTCGCCCGCGCCATCGTTGATGATTCCGGTGACGGCCCCGGCCGCGACGTCTTCGCCGGCCTCGACATGCTCAAGAAGCGCGGCATTGTCGACGAGTCAAACATCGCTGTGACCGGTTGGAGTTACGGCGGATATATGACCACCTGGCTCATCGGACACGCGCAATTCTGGAAGGCCGCTATCGCCGGCGCGCCCGTGACCAACCTGCTCGATCAGTACACCCTCTCTGACAGCAACGTCGCCCGTGCCACTGCCATCGGAGGCTCGCCCTACACCGGTGACTGGATGAAGCATTTCGTCGAGCAGTCGCCCATCACCTACTACGACAAGATGACCACGCCGACGCTGGTCCTGCAGGATGTTGGCGACTACCGCGTGACCATCACCCAGGGATATCAGCTTTACCACTCGCTCAAAGATCGCGGAGTCAAGACATGGTTCTACGCCTACCCCATCGGCGGCCATAGCCCCAACGATCCCGTGCGTATTCGCGACGTCTACCGTCGCTGGATCGAATGGCTAGACCAATATTTGCCGCATGAGTGACCAACTAGCTTTATGAACGACAAAATGTCGTCCTGAGAAAACCTGAGCATCGCGAGGGGTGGTCGAAAGCCCGCACTGAGCTTGTCGAAGGGGATCTGCCGTGAAGATTGTCAGGCAAAGAATCAGGGGTGCCCCATCCATGACGCAGTTCCGTCGCGCCATGGATGGGAAACCACGAACCCCAATCTTGATTCTTTCTGGGTGCGGTCTGACCCCATGAATCACTGCGGCTGTTTTCGGCAACACGCGCGCGCCGCTCAACAGATGATCGTGTTATCGATCAGCCGAGTCTTCCCCACCCACGCCGCAACCGCAAACAGCGTCCCCGGCGCCGCAGACAACACCGGCCACAGCGTTCCCCAGTCCACCAATTCGATGTAATCCATGCGCACTTCCAGCTCTTCAGCAAAAACGCTGCATGCTGCCTCCATCAAAACAGCGCTGAGTCGCTCCCCACCGGCAACCAGACTTTCAACACGCCGAATCGCGCGGCTCAACACCAATGCCTGCTTCCGCTCCGCAGAACTCAGATACACATTGCGCGAACTCAGTGCCAGCCCATCCGACTCGCGCACAATCGGGCACACCACGATCTTCGCGCCTAGCCGCAGATCGGCGACCATGCGCCGCAGTACTGCCACCTGTGCCGCATCCTTCTGCCCAAAGAAAGCAAGATCCGGCTCCGCAGCATTCAGCAGTTTCGCCACCACCGTCGCCACCCCGCGAAAATGCCCCGGCCTCGACGCGCCGTCCAGTCGATCACTCAATCCATCTACGTCAACAAACGTCGCTGCGCCCGCCGGATACATCTCCTCCACGCTCGGCGCGAAAATCACCGTCGCACCTTCCCGTTCGGCCAGGGCACAGTCTGCTGCAAACGTTCGCGGATACTTCGCGAAATCTTCATTTGGCCCAAATTGTGTGGGGTTCACAAAGATGCTCACAGCCACGTGCCCCGGCCGTACTTCCGCCGCTGCGCGAATAAGGGACGCGTGCCCCGCATGCAACGCGCCCATCGTCGGTACCAGCGCGATGCCGTCTCTACCCTCGCATCTTTGCGTGCGAGTCCACTGTCGCAGCTCTTCAACTGTTCTTAAAATTTCCATTAAGCCTTGCGTATTTGTTGAACCGGAGCCGACTCCACGCGTTCTGTCTCCAGCTCTTTCTTCACCGCCGAAGATAGATGATAGCTCTCCTCGTCCGCGGGAAACACGCGATGCTCCACGTCTTCGCGATAGTGTTCAATGGCCGCGCGGAACAGCCCTGCCGCATCCGCATACCGCCGCGCAAATTTCGCCTTCGGCGCGAAGCTCAGGTTCACCATGTCGTGGAAGACGAGGATCTGGCCGTCGCAATCCGGCCCAGCGCCGATGCCGATCGTCGGAATCGTCAGCTCCGCCGTAATCTCCGCTGCCACTTCGCGTGGAATGCCTTCAAGTACCAGCAAACCTGCGCCTGCTTCCTCCAGTGCCAGGGCATCGACTTTGATCTGCCGAGCCGTGTCCGATGTTTTAGCCTGCACGCGATAGCCACCCATGCGATGCACGCTTTGTGGTGTCAGCCCAAGATGGCCAATTACCGGAATCTCCGCATCGGTGAGTGCCGCGACCAGCGCCACGCGCGGACCTTCGATCTTTACAGCCTCGGCGCCGGCCTCTTTGATGAAACGCACCGCGTTGGCTACGCCTTCCGTAACCGTACCGTGATAGCTGCCGAAAGGCATGTCGGCCACCACCAGCGCACGCCGCACTGCGCGCCGCACTGCGCGGGTGTGGTGCAGCATTTCGTCCACGGTCACAGCCAGTGTGTTGTCGTGGCCCATCACCACCATGGCCAGCGAATCACCCACCAGCACAAGGTCAATGCCCGCTTCGTCGACGAGTCGCGAAGTTGCGTAGTCATACGCGGTGAGCGCAGAGATAGGCTTGCCCTGCCGCTTCATCTCGGCCAGTGCAGGAATAGTGACTTTTGTGATGGAAGGATCAAGCGGCAAGGAATTCGCGCTTCCGGGGAAGTTCGTAATACTCATGTTGTCTCCAGTGCCGCTCCGCAGACCCAGGATGCGACCCGAACAAGCTAAGTATACGCCCGTAATCACCCGTAAGTCCCGTGTCAGCCCAAGGTTTCAGTCCTGCCGTAGCGGCTTCCATAATGGATGTGTCATCCTGAGCCCCGCATGCTCTGGGCCCCATGAAATGGGGTAAGCGGGGCGAAGGATCTGATTTCTGTTCGGCCACGTCGCAAGGAGCCTTGGGCGGGAAAACCGAAGTCTTACCCAGCGGCTTTTCATCTTTCCTCAAACCGAAGCGAATCGAGGGAACAGCCGGGCCTTGCCCTGATACCCCTCCTCGCCGCACACTAAAGGGAGCAATGCTTTCTCCTTTAGCTGCGAGTATTTACGGGGCAATCGGCGTCGCCGGCGCGACAGGGCTCAGCATCGGCGGATTTGCCTACGCATCCCGCTGGCCTACCTCGCAGCTTTTCGGCCGCACACTCATCGCGCCGCGCCTTCCCGGTCAACTCGCCCTTACCTTCGACGACGGCCCCAATCCAGCATGGACGCCGCGCCTTCTCGACATCCTCGCCGAACACAACATTCACGCCACGTTCTTTATGGTCGGCAAGTTCGCCAAATCAGAATCGACAATTGCCCGACGCGTCGCCGAAGCCGGTCACCTCATCGGCAATCACACGTGGAATCACCCGGACCTTTCGCGCACGCGCGCCCCCTTAGTTCTGGACGAGCTCACCCGCACCAACGACATCCTCGCCGAAATCGCCGGCAAACCTATCCGCTACTTTCGCCCGCCCTTTGGCGCACGCCGCCCCTACGTGCTCAAGCTTGCACGCCAGCTCGGCCTGATCCCCGTCACATGGAACGCGATGACCACAGACTGGAGCGAACCCTCCGCCGACAAGATCGCCCAGAATTTAGTTGGAAAAATCGACAGCAATCAAAGACACGGCTACGCCAGCAACATCGTGCTCCACGACGGCAGCCATCGCGAATTAAACGCCAATCGCAGCCCATCCATCACCGCCGTCGCCCAGCTTCTCGATCGCTATAGCAAGGCGCACAGTTTCGTCACCATTAACGAATGGAGCGAAGCATAAAGCGAGCAACTCGGCGAAAGTCACTTTTGAATTTATTAATCGTGGGTGCCCCATCCATGCCGCGGTTTTAGCGGCATGGGTGGGAAAGCAAGATCTCAAAACGGAGGGAGCAGCAGCCTTCAGGCTGCTGAAAGAAGGCGCAATGAGCTCTTGCCTTTAGGCCTGGACGATTGCTGTTCGACCCCAATCAACAATCAAGCAAACGCCTCATGCGCCGCCTCAATCGTGGCTCGCACTTCAGCCGCTCCATGCGCTGTCCCCAGAAACGCAGCCTCAAACTGCGAAGGCGGAAGCCACACGCCGCGGTCCAGCATCGCCCGATGAAACTTCCCGAACGCCGCTGTATCCGACTTCGCCGCATCGTCGTAATTCGCAACAGGTCCTTCGTTGAAGAACCACGTCCACATCGCCCCCACGCGATTCGTCGTCATCGCGACTCCGGCCTTCGCTGCCTCGGCAGCAACGCCTTCCGCTACAGCCTTCGCCGTCGACTCCAATCGCGCATACACTTCCGCCGCATGCTCCCGCAGATATCCAACCGTCGCAATCCCCGCAGCCATGGCCAGTGGATTCCCGCTCAATGTCCCGGCCTGGTAAACCGGCCCCAGCGGCGCCAGCATATCCATATACTTCTGTTTCCCGCCGAACACGCCAACCGGCAACCCTCCGCCCACAATCTTTCCCAGCGTCACCAGGTCCGGATCGAGCCCATACAACTCGCAGGCTCCGCCCAACGCCACGCGGAAACCCGTCATCACTTCGTCCACGATCAACAGCGCGCTTTCGCGTCTGGTCAACTCGCGCAGCGCTTGCAGATATCCCGGCATCGGTGGAATGCATCCCGCATTCCCCACCACCGGCTCTAGAATTACCGCCGCAATCGCATCGGGATGCGCGTCAAACGCCGACTCCACAGCCGCCGTATCGTTATAGGGCAACGCGTGCGTCAACGCGGCAATCTCCTCCGGCACTCCCGCCGACCCCGGAATGCCAAATGTCGCCACACCCGATCCTGCTTTCACCAGCAGCCCATCCGCATGCCCGTGATAGCAGCCTTCAAACTTGATAATGATCTTGCGTCCCGTCGCCGCACGAGCCAGCCTTATCGCCGACATCGTCGCCTCGGTCCCCGAACTCACAAAGCGCATCTTCTCAATCGCCGGATAGCACACGACGATTCGTTCTGCCAGATCCGCTTCACTCGCCGTCGACGCTCCAAAGCTCGCCGAATTTCGGGCCGCCCTCTCAATCGCTTCCACCACCGGCGGAAACGCATGACCCAGGATCATTGGTCCCCAGGAACCTACGTAATCTATGTAGCGATTGCCGTCTGCATCCACCACGTAAGCACCCTCCGCGCGCTCGACAAATGGCGGAGCTCCGCCTACCGCGCGAAACGCCCGCACCGGCGAATTCACACCGCCCGGGAAAAAGCGCTCTGCGCGTTGTTGCAATGCGTGAGAACGTGTACGTGTTGGGGCTGAAACTTTCGCGCTCATCGTGGCTTCAGTATAGAAGCCTCACAAGAAGAAGCTCTACGTCGTCGCAATCTCTACGACCTGGGATGCAACTCAAACCTTGTGCAGTCTATCGCGTCGCCTCGTCGCCACCGCTCGCAGGTTAATTGCAATGGACAAGCCCAGCAGAAAGCCGCACCACGCGTGCAGCCACGGCTGACCATGCTCGCCCGTCCGGCTCGTCCACGTCCAAAGCGCCAATCCGGCCGCAAGGCTCCAATTGCCGATTAGCATCAGCCTTCTACATGACACGCTCATTTGCTCGATAGGAACACACATCGCGTCTACCTCAATCGTTCAGCCGATACCACGTAAACATCCCCATTTTCACCACCGCCATTACCACCATCACGACAAACAGATCCCACTCGATCATGCGTTGCGCGATGATTCGATATTCGAAGATGCCGCCCGCAACGCAAACTCCCGCGATCGCAGCCATGCTCGACGAGCGGCGGCGGTGTTCGAGAAAGCGTTCGTCTACAAGTTTGCCGAGAAAGGGAATTCTGCTCAGGATCGGATGCGTCATGCTTTCTCCTCCAATTGGAATATGTCGTCGGTGCTGCAGCCAAACAAGCGCGCAAAGGTCAGCGCCAACGGAAGGCTGGGAACATAGCGGTTTCGCTCAATCGAGTTGATGCTCTGCCGTGAAACTCCCGCAGCTTTTGCCAACTCCTCCTGAGTCCACCCGCGGGCGGTGCGAAGCTCCTTCACGCGATTGAGAATTGCCGGTTCCATGTAAAGTCGACTTTCCATTTCACGATAACCCAATCAGATTTGTATGTCAAGCTGACTTTCCACTCACTCAGTCCGGGGATCGAGTTTTGAACAGCAAATCGATTTCGCTGTTCACATCTCTCATGCGCCAACCCTGCTAGAATCGACCTTTCCGGTCCGCATCGCCTGCGCCAAACTCCAACCGTAGAAGGCCGAAAAGTGCCCGAAGAATCCAAATCAAAGCCCATCACGCCCAAGTCCGTCACCTACGCTGACGCCGGGGTTGATATCTCCCGCGGTGACCGTGCCAAGGAACGCATCAAATATCTTGCGCAGAAGACCTTTAATCGCAATGTTTTAGGCGGCATCGGCGGGTTCGGAGCCCTTTTTCGGCTCGATTTGCAGAAGTTCAAAAGCCCCATCCTCGTCAGCTCCGCCGACGGCGTCGGCACCAAGCTCAAGATCGCCTTTGAGATGGGACTTCACTCCAGCGTTGGCGGCGATCTGGTCAATCACTGCGTCAACGACATCGCCGTGCAAGGTGCAACGCCTCTCTTTTTCCTCGATTATTTCGCCAGCGGCAAGCTCGATCCCGAAGTCACCGAAACCGTCGTTTCCGGCCTCGCTGATGCCTGCAAAGCGAACGGTTGCGCCCTCATCGGCGGCGAAACAGCGCAGATGCCCGGCTTCTACGCCGAAGGCGAATACGATCTGGCTGGCTTCATTGTCGGCGCAGTCGATCGCGACAAGCTCGTCACCGGCGAAGATATCAAAGCTGGAGACGTCCTCATCGGATTCCCCTCCACCGGCCTCCACACGAACGGCTACTCGCTCGCCCGCAAGCTCATGTTTGACGTGGCCCACTACAAACCAAGCCAATACGTCACCGCCATCAAGGAAAAGGCCGGCGCGGCGCTCATGAAGACGCACCGCAGCTATCTTCACGTCATCCAGAAGCTGGTTGCTGCCGGAATGACCGCGGGCATGGCCCACATCACCGGCGGCGGCATCACCGAAAATTTGCCTCGCATTTTGCCCAAGGGAACAGCCGCGCAGATCGAACTCGGCTCCTGGCCTGTGCTGCCCATCTTTGACCATCTTCGCGACCTTGGCCAGGTTTCGCAGGACGAGATGATGCGCACCTTCAACATGGGCATCGGCCTCATCGCCGTCATTCCCGCTGCTAAATTCACGCGCGCGAAGACTCTCCTCGATCGCGCCGAAGAAAAGTTCTACGTCATCGGCCGCGTCGTCAAGGGCGACCACCGGGTTCAATACACATGAGCACTGGGGGCAAGCCGCTTAGGTTGGGCGTATTGCTCTCCGGACGCGGCTCAAATTTCCTTGCCATCGCCCATTCAATTCGCGAAGGCCGTCTCCCCAATGTTGAGATCGCCATCGTCCTCTCCAACGTCGCCGACGCCCCCGGCATACAAGCCGCCCGCGATCTCAACCTCACTACCGCTGTATTCGTCTCCAAAGGCCGCGCACGCGCCGATCACGACGCCGACCTCATCGCCTGCCTTCGCGGACATAACGTCGACCTCGTCTGCCTCGCTGGCTACATGCGCCTGCTATCGCCCGGATTCATCGCCGCTTTCCCCAACCGCATCCTCAACATTCACCCCTCGCTGTTGCCCGCTTTCCCTGGCCTCGACGCCCAGGAGCAAGCCTTCGATTACGGAGTGAAAATCGCTGGCTGCACTGTGCACTTCGTCGATGAACACCTCGACCACGGCGCCATCATTCTCCAGCGTGCAATTCCTATTCTCGAGACCGACGACGCACACTCCCTCTCCGAGCGCATCCTCGTCGAAGAACACATCGCCTACACCGACGCCATTACCCGCGTAGCGAGTGGCGACTACGTAATCCGCGGTCGCCGCTACGTCAAGCGCTAGAGCAGTTTTCAGAAGCCACGCCGCCGGGCTCACAAACCTGGAAAGGCAGCCGGCGACGTCGACAACTACTTTGCTTTAGGTGGGAATTCCGCGAATAACTTTGCTATCGCCGTGCCGACTTTTTCCAGCGATTGATCTGGTTTCTGCGGGTTGAGTTTCTGTACCACTACGCCCGACCAGACCTCCTTGTTCATCGCCCGGTCAACAATATCCACTTTGAGAGTCCCACTGGGCTGAGGCTTGCCCGCGGATCCAGCCGGCGGCATGAATCCGGCCCAAAGCAGCACATCAACCTGCGGTGCCTGGCAATTCATACAAGTATCCGCAAGAGGATTCACACCGGTTTCCAGTCCGTAGTCCAGGCTGCCGCCCGCAATCACCGTCAGGTCGCCGCCTTTATCCATCCTGACTAGGCCCTTCGTTTCGAGCCCATTTCTGATCGAACCCACGACCGACGCATAGAGAAGCGGCCTGCTTGAGGGGGCGGGCGGTAGCCTCAACGTATATGTCTTGTATTTTGAGAAATCGACGCTCTTGTCGTATCCCACTTTGACCTTCTGCGCGAACCCGCAAGGAATGGACAATGCAACGACAATCAGAAGGAACTGGAGCTTTCTCAAATTCATCGGTCACTCGACTCTCGCGAAATCTGTTAAACCCAACCAATGAGAACTCTATGGTGCCTCGCTTCTTTCTGACACTGGCAGAAATAACAGTGCGGCACCATCCGGGTCCGATCGCCACCCCGCGGCGCCGCGACCATCCCTGTCAACGACCTTGAATTCAAGAAGATCGAAACCCCTTTATGTTGATCATCCGAACCCCATCCCGCTTTTGCAGGTAATTACTGCGCCACGGCGCACAATCGACGTGAATACGGGACAAGCAGCTACGCACGTCGAGACGAGGTGCGCGTCGCTTGGAAAATGGGCTGTGGGCCGAACACAGCGGGATTACCCCCACCCCCTCCCCCTCCCTGAATTTGCAGCTTTCCACAGAAAGTTCGCATGTTTTTGGATGGTCTTTCTCGATGGTCAGCGGCCAAAAACGATATCACGGTGCCGGGACTCGGAGACCAGATCCATGGTGTTGAACACCAGAGCGGATTCCGCCTCGGGGACGTCAACCCTTCCAACCTCCGTCAACTCTCAAGCCCTTGATTATGGGAAAGAAATTCTTCCCCAAGCTTTGCAGGTTAATTCAGCGATTTCTCTAAGCTTGAAAACATAGCCGGACAATTCAGTGGATACTCGTGCGACTTATACCGTCGTGCGTCCGCTCTTGCCTGCACAAAGCGATCCGTTCGCAATCATTGCCGCAACCACGGCCTTGCGCGAGCGCCTTCGCCGCAAACCTATGTCGAAGTCCGGTGTGAAATCCGGCTCCGGCAAGAAAAGAGAATCATCGCGATGGCAAACATCCTGGTAAACATCGAAAAAGGAATCGAAATCGGAGCCGAGGACGCCTTGAAGTGGCTCACCGGCGCCAACAAGGCTCTCAAAGCTGCACCGCAGGTCGTCGCTGCGCTCGCCACACTCATCAGCGCGGTCGAGAAGCCGATCGCTGAACTCGCCGGAGCCGCCGCCAACCCCCTGAACATCGTTCTCGATATTCAGACCGCCACCGACCTCAAGGCCGCGTGGCCCGACGTCCTGGCGTTTCTTACCACCCTGGGCGTCAAATTCTAACCCTGTGAAGCTATGAACTTGTGAAGTTGCAACGCACTGGGTGCCCCATCCATCGAGCGCATTTTGCTTGATGGGTGGGAAACCACAAACTCCGACCAGCGCGCAGCTGTAACCCGCAAGACTTAACTCCCGAGTCGGCGGTAACACATCCGGAATTCGGAAATTGTCGCTTCTCAAGCGACAGCAACACACGAGGGGAAGGCAATTTATCCGCAATCCAGAAGGCCTAGCACCTGCCCTCACCACTTAGTCGCTAGAATCTCGCTTCCTCCGACCAAACACTAATATCTGTCACTTTTACCAGTAGTCTGACACCTCACGATTGCATATAAGCAGCGTCAATGGCCGGGAAATGATCCTGCAATTCGAGGAAGTTGCTCACACGCAGGCTTACTCCGAGCCAGTCCCTAAGTTTGAATCAATCTGCGCCTTCCCTTTGAGTTGACGACGGCCTCGCACGAAGGAGCCGTGCCGACCGCGGTGATTCGCGGTCAGAACTAATCGACCGGGAGAAAATGATGGCGCGCCTATTCACTCAAGTATCGAATGGCCTACTGGAGGTGACCCGTGGCTAATCAGTCAGAGGCTCAAAGCAACACCCTCAACGGAGCTTCATCCGCGAATCGTAAGGTCCTGCCCGTCCCCGAGCCGCAGTATCCCCCCATCACCGAGCTTGATGTGCAGAATGCGACTCCACCGCCCCGGTTCCAGGTCAAGGCGCCGAAAGGCGCACCCAACGTGGTTGTCATCCTTCTCGACAACTTCGGCTTCGGAGACTCGTCTACATTCGGCGGCCCCATCGACATGCCAACGTTGGAACGACTGGCCGAAGACGGGCTTCGCTACAACAACTTCAAGGTGCCCCCGCTATGTTCGCCCAGCCGCATGGCCTTGCTCACGGGGCGCAACAGCCATAGCACAAACTTCGGCGTGATCTCAGAAATTGCCACCGCTTTTCCGGGGTATACCGCGATGCGTCCCGCCAGCGTGACGATGCTGCCCGAGATCTTAAGGCTCAACGGTTTCAGCACCGCCATGTTTGGCAAATGCCACGAACTGGGACCTTGGGAAGCGAGTGTCGTCGGACCATTCGACCGCTGGCCTATGAATAGCGGCTTTGAGCGCTTCTACGGCTTCATGGCTGGCGAGGCTGACCTGTTCCATCCGGTCATTTACGACAACATGAACAGAATAGATGTGCACCCCGATGCCGATTACTATGCCAGCTCCGACATCACCGACAAAGGCATTGAGTGGGTGCGTTCCCAGCATTCGCTGGCTCCCGACAAGCCGTTCTTCGTCTACTACTCCGCCATCGGCACGCACGGTCCATTCCAAGTACCCGAAAAGTGGCGCGACAAGTACAAGGGCAAGTTCGACCAGGGCTGGGACCAGGTGCGAAAAGAAACGCTGGCTCGGCAGATCAAGCTCGGCGTTGTGCCTCCCGGTACTGAACTCGCGCCCAAGCCGCCGGGAATCCAGGAATGGGACGATCTGACCGCTGATGAGAAGAAGGTCTTCGCCAGGTACATGGAGATTTACGCCGCCTTCGCCGAGGTGACGGACTACGAAATCGGGCGGTTCCTCGACGCAATCGAAGAGCTGGGCCAAATGGACAACACGATGGTCATCTACATCACCGGCGACAACGGCCCTGTCTTTCAGGGTGGCCCCATCGGCGCTTTCAATGAATTATCTGTGTTCAACGGACTGCCGGAGCCCCTCGATGTCGCATTGGCGAATCTGGATAAGTTCGGCGGCCCGCATTCCCACATCTTGTATCCCAACGGCTGGGCCTTTGCTGGCGCCACACCGTTTTCGTGGGGCCACCAGGTGGCCTCCTACGGAGGCGTCTGCCAGCCCATTGTGATCCATTGGCCGAAAGGTATCGAAGAAAAGGGCGGCCTGCGCACGCAGTGGTACCACATGATCGACATTGCTCCAACTGTGTTGGAGGCAGTCGGAGTGACCGAACCTGAGGTAGTCCATGGGGTCAAGCAGAAGCCGATCGAAGGCGTCAGCATGCTCGACACTCTGAATAACGCCGAGGCGAAGTCGCGCCGCACCAAACAATACTTCGAGATGGCAGGCAATCGCGGCATCTATCAGGATGGCTGGTTTGCCACCACCGTACATCGTCCACCGTGGGAGGCAAAAGCGCGGGCTACGTATGCCAACGACAGATGGGAGCTTTACAACGTGGAAGAAGACTTTAGCTGCGCGCACGACCTCGCTGCGAAGTACCCCGACAAGCTCGAAAAGCTGAAGGGAGTTTTCCTTGAGGAGGCCGTCAAGTACAACGTGCTGCCCCTCGACGACCGCGCGTGGGAACGCTTTAACGCCGCCCTCGCCGGGCGCCCGGATTTGTTGGAAGGTCGCACTGAGATGACGGTCTACGAAGGAATGAAAGGAATCCCCGAGAACGGTTTCATCAACGTCAAGAACCGCTCCTTCGTGGTTACAGCCGACATCGAAATCCCTAAGGGAGGCGCTGAAGGCGTGGTCATCGCACAGGGGGGAGAAATGGGCGGCTGGAGTCTCTACGTCAAGAACGGTGCACCAAGGTTCGCCTATAACTTTCTCGGTCGCGAGATTTCGAAGATCGTTGGCACAGATCGCCTGCCGTCAGGCAAGGTAATTCTCCGCTTCGAGTTTGCTTACGATGGCGGTCGCCCTGGCGCGGGAGGAAATGGCTCACTCTTCGTCAACGATCAAAAGGTCGCGACAGGCCGCATCGAGCACACCCATCCAAACGCCTTTGGGGCTGAAACCACGGACGTGGGAGAGAACCTCTATACGGCTGTCAGCGACGACTACAAGGTGGGTGATAACAAGTTCACGGGTAAGATTCGCAAGGTGACCGTCCAGATCGGCAAATCCAACCTCAGCGAGGAGGGGCGGATAGCTGTTGAAGAATTGCGTATGAAGAGAGCACTGATCGGCTAATCGGTCCGTTGAACACGTAAATTGCGAGTTTCGCGCGGTTTGTGGACAATTCGGAAGTTATGCTGAGTACCGAGTTCCCGAGTCAGACATTCTCCACACTCTCATTCAATTCTTTCTAAACCGTAATCGCGCATAAAAAAAGCCGCCTCGATTATTGAAGCGGCCTTTCGGATTTGAAATGCCCAGGATTTACGTGTTTACTGACCGCGCCTGACCCAGCACCACCTTCACTGTCATCTGGCGCCGCCCGCGCATAACCGTCACACTCACCGCATCGCCGGCCTGGTGCTTGTCCATGATCACGCTGATGTCCTGCGGATCGGTGATCTGCTGGCCATCAATCGCCACAATCAAATCTCCTCCCAGCATCACCGGCTGGTTGCCCACGTACGCCTGCTCGTTGCCGCCGCGCAGCCCGGCACGCTCCGCAGCCCCACCGGGAAGTACTTTCTGGATGAGCACGCCGGAATCCGCCGTGAAACCCATCTGCTCCGCGAGTTCCGGTCCGATCGCATACGACACAATCCCCAGCGACGGCCGGCGTACCTGCCCATAGCGCGTCAGATCGGAGAGCACCGCCTTGGCGGTGTTGATCGGGATGGCGAATCCAATTCCCGAGCTCTGCTCCGCGCCGTTCGAAGCGATCATGGTGTTGATGCCGATGACTTCCCCGTGCGAGTTCAACAACGGTCCGCCAGAGTTGCCGGGATTGATCGCCGCATCGGTCTGGATCGCGTCTTCAATCGGTGCGCCGTCGCCGTTGCGGATTGAACGGATGGAGCTGATGATTCCCTGCGTCATGGTGCCGCTCAGGCCGAAAGGATTGCCGATGGCATACACTTTTTCGCCCACGGCAATCTGGCTGGAGTCGGCCAGAACCACAGGCTGCAGATCGGGCGCATCAATCTTCAGCAGCGCCAGGTCGTGTACCTTGTCACTGCCGATCACGGTGGCCTTGTAGCTGCGCTTGTTGCTCAACTTCACTTCAACACCCCGGTTGGCGCCCTCTACCACGTGGTAGTTGGTGAGCACGTGTCCGGCCTTGTCGAGAATGAATCCCGAACCCTGACCCTCCTGCGGAACGGTTCCATAAAAGAAGTTAAAAACGACAGCGCGCGACGTGATGTTCACCACCGAGGGCAGCAAACGCCGGTAGACAGAGATGTTGTTTTGCTCTTCGGCATCGAATGCAGGCGCGGCTTCCGCTTCCGTCAGCTCCAGCGGCGAACTGGAGGCGCGCGTGCCCGTGAGTGTCAGGGGATTCAAACCTCCCGGGTAATGGGTGGTGACAAACCAGAATCCACCAACCAGGAGAAGGACCAAAACAAGCTGGCGCAGTTTCATAGCTCTCTTAAACCTTCCGACCTTTCAATACCAATACGAATTAGATACAAATCGGTTCCTGAGGAACCAGAGCCGGGTTCAATACCGCTCTGCTGCTCCTTCTATTCTAATAACTACCTTTGAGCGTTTAAGTTGCTCTCCTGCTTCAACCGTGGCCAGAGCGCCGCAACCTGTGCGCGAAGCGCGTCGATATCGCCGGTGTTTTCAAGCAGGTAGTCGGCCCGGAGAGCCTTTTCGCTGTCGGGAATCTGGTGGGCGAGCCGGGAACGCGCGTCTGCCTCGGCCGCCTCACGGTTCGCGCCCGCCGGGGCAATGCGAGCCACATAACGGGCGATCTTAGCCACGTCAGGAGCCGTGATCAGAACAACGCGGTCGATGCGCTTGCGCAACTCGGTGAAGACGGCGCCTGCTTCGCCGCCCGTGCGAGCATCGCGTTCGACTTCAAAGATAAGCGCCGAAACGACGACCGCGACCGCCAACGGATCGCGTGCGAAGACCTCAGTCATCCACTGGCTCTGTGCTTCGATCACAGCCGGATGAATGATCGCATTCAACTCTTTCACGCGACCACCCTTGAAAGCGAGTTCAGCAAGCCGCGCCCGATTCAGACACCCATCGGGCAGTAAAACGCTGGGACCAAATGCGCTGACAATTTCGTTGAAAGCTGCTTGGCCCGGTTCCATCAGCGCGCGGCCCAGCTCATCCGATTCGATGACTTCGGCGCCAAGTTCCCGCAGCATCTGCGCAACCGTACTCTTGCCGCTGCCCAGGCCCCCGGTGAGTCCAACGCGAAGCATCTGTTTAGAGGCCCCGCCGCAGCTTGGCAGCGCGCACGGTGTTCGACATCAGCATCGCAATCGTCAGCGGACCAACACCGCCCGGAACTGGTGTGTACGCTCCGGCAACTTCAAACGCTTTGGGATGCACATCGCCAACGATCGTCGAGCCGCGCTTGGCGAAGGTGGCTGCGCGCTTGGCGTCGCCGGCAAAAAAGCGGTCGAAGTCTTCAAGCGTCGTGATGCGGTTGATGCCCACGTCAATAATGGTGGCACCCGGCTTCACCATCTCAGGCGTAATGAATCCCGGCCTGCCGATCGCCGCAACCAGGATGTCCGCTTCCCGCGTAACCTCTCCGAGGTCACGGGTCTTGGAATGACATATTGTGATTGTGGCGTTCTCGTGCAGCAACAGCATGGCCACCGGTTTGCCTACAATATCACTTCGACCCACAATTACCGCGTGCTGCCCGCTGATTGGCAGGTTGCTGCGCTTGAGAATTTCGATGATTCCGGCCGGCGTGCACGGGGCCAGGGCTGGCCGTCCCGCCTGCAACTTTCCGGCATTTAGGGGATGAAACCCATCCACGTCCTTTGCCGGAAGCACGGAATCGAGCAACGCCTTGCTGTCGACTTGCTTCGGTAGCGGAAGCTGGATGAGGATACCGTCTATATCTTCGCGATCATTGAGAGCCCGGACCAGATCCAGCATCTCCTCTGTCGTCACGGTATCCGGCGGTGTAATGAGGTCGCTGAAAAGTCCCAGCTCGGCGCAGGTCTGCACCTTGCTGCGGACGTAGATCTCGGAAGCCGGGACATGCCCGACCAGCACCGCAGCCAGACCAGGCCGGGTGCCCCTTGTCGCAAGCGCGCGCACCTCCGCTGCCACTTCCGCCTTGATCGCCGCAGCGATTGCCGCCCCATCGAGGATTTTTGCCATCGTTCTCTCCCTTCCAATCCTATCTTCTCGACCTGTAGCGACGTCGGCCAGGAAGCGTTGTTGGTAAAGCGAAAGACTTGGTGCGGATTGGTGTCACGCCGTTTGCAGCAATCGTGATTTTCCTCACATTGAACGGAATCACAGCCCTTCATTGATAAAACGAAGGAAATTATAAGGGATTGCAAATCAGCTAGTTGCACTCGCTGTGCGGCCGCCGTCACACTCGTTCGTGATCTGCCTCACATACAGCCCCAGCGCTAGCCGCCATTCTTCCAGACGAACATGATCTGGATCACATGAGGCCTCTTCTCATCCGCCTTGTGTTGGCAGCGTCAAGGAGATACCGCTCCCATGAGCGTCTTTAAAGATGCAGGGCATCTATTCCGATTTGCGGGACTCTTCGTTCTCGCCTTCATCATTTTTCTCGTCGTTCGACATTACGTGGTTCCGCCAAGCTTCGGGCAGTACGGGCACTATCGCGGCGTGGCCATCGGCGAGATTGCGGCTCGCCCGGTGAAGTTCGCAGGTCACCAGGCTTGCGAGACCTGCCATACCGATGTCCTCGATATGAAAAGCAAAGGAAAGCACGCGCATGTGAACTGCGAGGCGTGTCATGGACCCTTAGCGAAACACGCAGACGATCCATCGTCGGTAACGCCGGCGAAGCTGGATACTGCGGTGCTTTGCGCACGATGCCACACGGCGAGCGCTGCCAAGCCAAAGGTGTTTCCGCAGGTCGATCCAGCCGATCACTCCAACGGAGTTCCATGCGAAACCTGCCATCAGCCGCATAGCCCGGCCATCGATGCGGCGGCTCCGGCCAAGCCGGCAGCAGGAGGTGCAAAGTGAACCTATCGCGACGTCATTTCCTGGTGTTGATGCCCGCAGCCGCAATCGCTTGGAAAGCAGTTCTGGCTGGAACGCCGGAGCAGGCCGAAAACTACAAGATGTCTGACCACTGGTGGGGAATGCTGATCGATGTGCCAAAGTGCATCGGCTGCGGCAACTGCGTGCGCGCTTGCCAGGCGGAGAACGATGTGCCGGATGGGTACTTCCGCACCTGGGTAGAGCGCTATCACGTCGAAGACGAGAACATGACTAACCCTGAAGTCATCTCACCCGATGGCGGCAAAGAAGGTTTCCCCGTTGCGAAGGAAGATGCGGGCAAGTACTTCTTCGTGCCGAAAATGTGCAACCACTGCTCGGACTCGCCGTGCACGCAGGTGTGTCCGGTGGGCGCAACGTTTGTAACTCCCGACGGAGTGGTGCTGGTGGATCAGAAATACTGCCTTGGCTGTGCCTACTGCGTGCAGGCCTGCCCGTACGGGTGCCGCTACATTCATCCACAGAAGGAAGTCGCGGACAAGTGCACGCTCTGTTATCACCGCATTACCAAGGGGCTCACGACTGCCTGCGCAGAGAACTGCCCCACCGGTGCACGACAGCTTGTGGATCTAAAGAATCCGAAGGATCCGATTCACGAATTCTTGAAGACGCACAGTGTGCAGGTGTTGAAACCGCAGATGGCAACGGGAGCAAAAGCCTACTACAACGGGCTGGATGGGTCGGTGCGTTAATGTACGAACTGGCGATGTTTTTAAGTGAGCCGGCAAAGATGGTGAGCGGCGTTGAGGGCTTCATGTATCCCAACGAAGTCGGGCTGCAATGGAGCGTATTGATCGTTTTGTATCCATTCATTACCGGACTGGTTGCGGGCGCATTTATTCTGGCTTCGCTCGAGCGCGTGTTTCACGTTGAAGCGGTGAAACCTACGTACCGTCTAGCGCTTTTGACCGCGCTGTCGTTTCTGATTGTTGCGCCGTTGCCGCTGCAGTTGCACCTGGGACACCCGGAACGGTCGCCAGAGATGTACTTCACGCCGCATAGCACCTCGGCAATGGCGATGTTCGGCTACGTGTATCTCTGGTACCTTATGGCCGTTCTGGTGTTTGAGATCTGGCTCGACTACCGGCACGACATCGTACTGTTGTCGCGCTCAAGCAAGGGACTGTTGCGAATAATCTACAAGGTGATGACGCTGGGTTCGGATAACATCAGCCCACGGTCCCTGCACATTGACGACAAGGTTGGCTGGATTGTCACGCTCATCGGTATTCCATCGGCATTTCTGCTGCACGGTTATGTCGGATTCATCTTCGGATCGATCAAGGCCAATCCGTGGTGGTCGTCGCCGTTGATGCCTGTGGTTTTCATATTTTCGGCGATGGTTTCCGGTATTGCCGCCGTCATGCTCATCTACATGGCTGTGACCAAGCTGCGCAAGCAGCCCATCGATATCCATTGTGTCGATTCGATCGCCATGTACCTGTTTTACATCTTCATTATCGATTTCAGTCTGGAGATGCTGGATCTCATTCACCGTATTTATGAGGCCGACGAATCCTTCCGCAGCCTGAACTTCATGGTGCACACCAAACTATATTTCTCGCACATCGTGATCCAGATCATCCTGGGAACAGTTACGCCGCTTGTGTTGCTGTTCATTACACAGGTGGTAAAGCTACCTGAACAGGTTCGCAAGCGGATGTACGTGACGTCGGGATGTCTGGCGATGGTTGGCATCTTTGCGATGCGCTGGAACGTCGTCATCGGCGGCCAGCTTTTCTCAAAGAGCTTCTTGGGTTATACGACCTACAAGATGGCCCTTGTGACACGCGAAGGATCGCTGGTTTCGATTGCCCTATCCATCTTGCCGCTGTTTATCTTGTGGGCCCTGATCAAACTACTGCCGCCATGGTCGCACAACCAGGCAACGCACGGCGCACCGGGCGATTGACTACGGCTCATTGAGCCGATCGGGTGAGATATGGACGAATCTCCCGGTTCCTTCGAGTTGCTTTCGAGTCGGGTGGACGCGCTGGAACTGCGCGTGCATCACCTCGAACATCCGGAAGAGGCAACCGCGCCTGCGGCGAAGTTGATTGCCATACCGGCAAACACAGCGGCTGATGAAGAAGCGGCATCGCTGCAAACGGAGAACATTTTTCTGCTCCTGGGCCGTGCGATGCTTGGTATCGCCGGGGCTTACGTGTTGCGTGCGATCGCAGAAGCAGGCGTAATGCCGAACATCGTGGTTGCAGCCCTGGCAGTTGCGTACGCGTGCGCGTGGCTGTTGTGGGCTGTACGCGGCTCGAAAGCCGCGGGGCTTGCGCCGCTGGTATATGCAGGAACATCGGCAGTGATTCTGGTCCCGATGCTGTGGGAAGAGACGCTTCATTTCCACGCTTTTGCGCCCTATGTAACGGCGGCCATACTCGCGACTTTCACAGGGGCGGCTTCTGCATTTATTTGGCGTCGAGAATCTTCCCAGGTGCTGTGGCTTACCTATGGCGCTGCGAGTGCAACGGCAGCTGCGCTTTCAGTGGCCGCGCATGCAATGTTGCCGTTCGTGATCGTGTTGCTGTTGATTGTGCTGCTGATTGAATCTGCCAGGATACGGGGCCATGCGCGGCCCATGTGGCCTCTCGTCGCGCTTGTCGCCGATGCTCTGATCTGGGGAATGATCTTTATCTACAGCGGACCAGAGAGTGCACGCGCAGATTTCCCAGAACTAAGTGTCGCAGTCTTGGTGTTCCCAGCATTGTTGCTGTTTGCAATCAATGCAACCAGCGTGACCGTTCGTGCAATCTTTGAAGGAAAAAGGATCGGCATCTTTGAGATTGCTCAGGCGATGGTTGCCTTCGGGCTCGCAATCCTGGGTTTGCTCTCTTTTGCACCGGAGGCAGCGACGTCTCTGGGCATTACCTGTCTGATTTTGTCGGCGGCAGGTTACTTAGCGAGTCTTCGTCTCCTGCGAAGCCACGCTGACAGGCGCAATATCACCACGTTCAGCACGTGGAGTGCAGCTCTCCTCGTTGCAGGAGCGCTCTGGTCACTGCCGCATGCGGGAGCGGGCGCTTTTCTCGCTGTGGCTGGATTAGCTGCCTATGCTGTTGCGCCTCGAATTGCCTCGACAACACTTGAATGGCATGGCGCTGCATTCCTGTGCACATCCGCGGCCGTTTCAGGCTTGGCGCTATATATATTCCAAGTGCTCGTGTCTTCGTTGCCGGTGCGACCTGGATTAGCAGTGTTGGTCGCCGCGGGTGCCGCCATTGCCGCGTATGTAGTTTGCAATGACGCAAAAGACGATAAGTTGGCGTATCAGTTCTTGCGACTGGTGCCCGCCCTGCTGGCTGTAGCCGCTGTTTCCGCTTTACTCGTGCATGGCGTCGTAGCATTCGCAACGCTTGCCGTTGCGCCGAACCCGCATCACATCGCGCTCCTCCGCACACTTGTGGTTTCCGTTATCTCGTTGTGTCTGGCATATAGTGGCCCGCGCCTGGGGCGCATTGCGATGACGCGGATGGCATATGTCGCGCTCGCATTTATCGCGGCCAAACTGCTGTTCGAAGATCTGCGTCACGGGCACATGGAATTTATCGCAGCGTCGATTTTCCTGTTCGCGGTGACGCTGATTGCAGTACCACGCCTGATGCGCATGGGAACGAAGTCACGCGCAGAGTCTCACGCCAGGAAGCTTCTGCCCATCCGAAACTGATCGAACCTGATACGGTCAAAATCACAGAATTTATCGACATTGGTTGCAGGGGCTGCTCCGCAGGCGGCAGCGCAAGCCGTCATCGTGCAGCCGGAAGCAGAGCCCGCAAAACCAGCTCCGACTCCAGTATCGCAATTGTCCGGAATTCCCATGACCAGCCGTAGCTATGAAGTTTCAGCCGCCAACGTCGCGGGGCTCACCAAGGCGAAACTATCGTTGACAAACGGAATGAGCGCTCTCTGTGTGGCAACAATCGCCCGTCGCACCATCGCACTCGATACAGAGGGTGCGTTATATCTCACTGAAGACCGCGGCAAGCATTGGGCAGCCGGTTCTGAGGCAGTGGAGTGGCCATGCGGTCTTGGTTCGAAGTCATCCTGTGGGTACTCCAACCGCAGCGTTACAGGTAGCTCAGACAGAGCGCTTTGAACTGATGAATGACAAACTGCAAACATGGTTCATTTACGACGGAAAAATCTGGGTCTTGGATGCGCTTCCATTGAAATAGAGGGCTCTAGCTGCGCACCGTGTTGTTGTCCGGAGTCATTGGCATGCTACGCAGGCGAATGCCCGTGGCCGCGAAGATAGCATTGCCGACGGCAGGTGCGAGTCCCACCAGACCTGTTTCACCCGCTCCCGCTGAAGGCAGATCCCTGCGATCGAGCAGCACGATCTCCACATGCGGCGCATCGCTGAAACGCGGCACTTTGTATTTGGAGAAGAGCGGATTCTGAATCCGCCCATTGCTAAAAAGAATCCGCTCGAACAGCGCGCCGCCGATCGCCTGCACAATGGCGCCTTGCATCTGATTGCGCAGCCCATCGGGATTCACGATCGCGCCGGATTCCCACACTTCTACCACGCGCTGGATCTTCACCTGTTTGGTTGCCACGTCGATGCTAACCTCGGCGCACGTAGCGACGAATCCGCCTTTGTCTGTACCGCAGGCGATGCCACAGCCACGTTCCGGTGTGGACTTCAGACTTACCCAACCGAACTTATCGGCAGCGGCTTGAAGAACAGCCTTCAGCCGCGAATTGCTGATGTTTTTCAAACGGAAGGCAATCGGGTCCATCCCCGCGGCATGCGCCATCGCGTCCATGTGCGACTCGCGCGCAAAGTGATTTGCAGTTGCGGCAAGTCCGCGATAGGAGCCCTGTCGTAACGGCGACTTCGTCGGGTGATATTGGATGAGCTGATTCGCAACATCGTAAGGCGTGCCGATGGCAGCTGGGCCGGAATTGTAGTTGTGGTACTCCCAGGCCACGAGCGTTCCGTCGTGTCGTGCACCGGCTTTAATCTCGATCAGTCCAGCAGGACGGAAGTAGGCCCATGTGAACTCTTCCTGCCGTGTCCACACCACCTTCACGGGTTTGCCGACAGCTTTGGACAGTCGCGCCGCTTCGATAGCTGCTTCGCCAGTGTGCTTGCCGCCGTATCCGCTTCCCATGTCGGGTTGGATCACGCGCACCTTTTCAGCAGGCAGGTGAAACGCCTGCATCAACTCGTCGCGCACGCCAAATGGCCGCTGCGTACCGGTCCAGACGGTGAGTTTCCCGTTGTCCCATTCGGCCACCGCGGCACGCGGTTCCAACGGAGCATGCGCGATGTACTCGACTGTGTATTGTGATTCAAGTTGCACATCGGCCCCGGCAAGTGCTTCCGTAACCGAGCCAACAGCCTGATCGGGGCGCCCCGATTGTCCCTCGGGATTGTTCTTGAGATATTCGAAGAGGCCCTGGTTGCCTTGCTGTTCCGGAACATTCCACCTGGATTGGACAGCCGCGAGCGCTCGTTGCGCCGAGAATGGATCGCCTGCAACCACACCGGTGAAATCGCCGTCGCGAACCACTCTCACGCCTGGCATCTTTTCTGCGGCACTAGTGTCGAGCGATACCAGCGTTGCGTTGTATCCTTCGGGCCGGAGCACGACGCCGAACATCATCTCCGATCGCACAATGTCGGAAGGAAACTGATGCTTACCGGTGACAAAGTCGCGACCATTGGCCTTGGGCACCGGTATTCCGGCAATCTTCCATTCTGTAGCCGGCGTGAGTGGTGGATCACCGGCGACGGTTTTCACCAGCGCCTCGCCACGCGTCAGTTCGCCGTAAGTAAGCGACTTCGACCCATCTGGCGTTGACACTCTTCCCGATGCGGCAATGAGTTTTGTGGCGTCCGTGTTCCATCGCTCGGCGGCCATCTTCACCAGCAATTCGCGGCCAGCCACCGCCATAGTCCGCAACTGCGGAGCCATTGTCGGTGTGGTGCGGCTCCCAAAAGTGCCCATGTCCCAAGGGACGAGATCGGTGTCGCCCATGATCATCGTGATGGAATCGAATGGGACACGCAGTTCTTCAGCGACCGCTTGCGCAAGTGAGGTGCGGATGTTCTGGCCGACCTCAACTTTGCCAGTGAAGACTTTCACGTGACCATCTGCATCGATATGCAGCCATGCGCTGATGTCGTTGGGAAGTTCATGAGATCCGGAGCCCCGGCCGGATTCCTGCGACAACGAAGAAATGGGAGTGAGGCAGACGAGCAGTCCGCCGCCCAGCACCTTGAGAAAATCTCGCCGATCGAGTCGAGACTTGCTCTCTTGCGGCCGCGAGCTTGCCGCGTCGAGATTCTCTTCCTGTTCCAACGTCTCTAACTCCCGGAAGTTCATCGATCACCTCCGGAAGTCGTCAGGCCTGAGGCGCGTTTGATGGCCTCGATGATACGCGGGTAAGTTCCGCAGCGGCAGACGTTGCCATTCATCGCACCGTGAATCTGTTCGTCGTTGGGCGCGCGGTTATCCAGTAGCAGCGCCGTGACGCTCATGATCATCCCTGACGTGCAGTATCCGCATTGAAAAGCACCTTCGTCCAGAAAGGCCTGCTGAACTGCGGTTAGCCTGCCATTCACCGCAAGGCCCTCAATAGTCGTGACCTTTGCGCCTGCCGCGGCCGCTGCGGGGATCGAGCATGATCGCGTCGCGACGCCATCCATCAGGACTGTGCATGCACCGCACTGGCCTTCGCCACAGCCATATTTAGTGCCGGTCAGGTTGAGTTGGTTGCGCAGGACGGAGAGCAGCGTCTCCTCTTGCGCAGCGATCACCTTGTAGGATATGCCATTGATGTTGAGAACCAGTTCGCTCATCGCGAGCTCCCCAGCGGCCGCCGATTCCGGCCGGTACGGGCTTAAGCATAGCTCAATTGCGTGGCGATTGTTGAGTGGTATGCCCCTACGCCCGCGTCAGGTGCGGGTACGCCGTTTGTGCCTTGCTTCGCCGTGTTTGTCTTGTTTTGCAGCGGAATGATATTTGCGACGGATATCTTCAATATTCACGGTCGGTTTCGGTACCTGAATATTCATGGACTCCAATGTCTTCACGATAATCTCCGAAATTGCCATATCGCGCAACCACTTATAGTCCGCCGGAATCACAAACCACGGAGCGTCACCCGTGCTGCATTTGGCAAGAGCATCTTCGTAGGCCCGCCCGTAATCGTCCCAGTACTCGCGCTCCGTGTAGTCTGACTCGCTGATCTTCCAGCGCTTGGTGGGGTCATCGAGGCGCTGCTCGAAGCGCCTGAGCTGTTCTTCTTTGCTGATGTGAAGAAAAAACTTGAGAATGTGCGTACCGTTCGCAGCGAGCCGCCGTTCGAAGTCGTTGATCTGATCGTAGCGTTTCGACCAGACCTCTTTCGGCACCAGGTTATGCACGCGCACGATGAGAACATCTTCGTAATGTGAGCGGTTGAAGATCGCAATCTCGCCCCGCTTCGGCGTCTTCGCTTCAACACGCCACAGAAAATCGTGCGCCAGTTCCTCCGGGGTGGGTTCCTTGAAATTGGCTACATCGCACCCATCCGGATTCATCGACCCGATAACGTGTTTAACTACCCCATCCTTGCCCCCGGCGTCCAGCGCCTGCAGGCAGACGAGCAGCGAGCGTTTGCGCTCCGCAAATAGCTTCTGCTGCAGTTCGCCCATCGATGCGCAAAGTTCCTGCGTTTTGCGCAGCGCATGGCTCTTGCTGTGCTTGCCTTTGAATGCGGGATCGAAGTCCGTGAGACGGACACGTTTCCCGGGCGGAACGCGAAAGTCCTCGATGAGGTGTTTGCCCGTCATTGTTTTTCCATTGCAGGCGAGTACTCACCCCGCCGAGCGGCAACATTGCACAGGGCCCGATGCACAAGAGCCTTCTGCGCCGCCATGACATTCGCATCTTCTCCATGCCAGATCTGCATGGCTGGCTCCTGAATAGCGCGAGCGAACGAGAACGCCAACTCCCACGGCATGCGTCCCTTGAACCGCGAGTTCATCGCGCTGAGACGGGCAGATGCAAGTTCACCCGATTGGCCGCCGGAAAGGAATGCAACTCCAGGGACTGCGGCAGGAACCGTGCGCAGCAGACACTGTACGGTAGCATCGGCAATCTCTTCGTTCGTGTTTTGGTGCGGACACTTCAGTCCGGGCACGACCATATTCGGTTTCAGAATCATACCCTCAAGCGCGACGCCCTGCGCGATGAGTTGAGCAAAAACGGTATGCTGGGTTCGTTCGGTGACCGCGGCGCAGCGCTCCATGGTGTGGTCCCCATCCATCAGCACTTCGGGCTCGACAATCGGAACCAGCCCTGCCTCCTGGCACAGTGCAGCATAGAGAGCGAGGATGGCCGCATTCGCCTCAAGACAGGCGTCACTGGGAATGCTGTCGCCCATCGTGATAACCGCGCGCCACTTGGCGAATCGCGCGCCCATCTTCACGTACTCGGCCAGCCGTTCGCGCAACCCGTCCAACCCCTCCGTGATCTTTTCGCCGGGATGCGCCGCCATTGGCTTGGCTCCGGCATCAACCTTAATGCCGGGAATGATGCCTACCTTTTCAAGCGCCTTCGCGAACGGAACGCCAGCCCGTGTCTCCTGACGAATCGTCTCGTCCACAAGAATCGCGCCGTTAAGGGCATCGCCAAGGCCGGGGGCGTTGACGATCATGTCTCGATAAGCGCGGCGCAATTCCTCAGTCTGAGGAATACCGTAGGCAGCGAACCGCTTATTGGCGGTAGGTGTACTCTCATCCATGGCCAGCAGGCCTTTGTTCCCGGCAACCATGGCTTTTGCCGTATCGTTCAACTGACGAGCATCCATCTTGAGCGTCCTTTCTGTCGGTAATTCCCGATTCTGCAGATTGTGGGCGGGCACCGTTGACTGGCTGACTATGGCTACTCTTTTCTGATGCTGTAGACCTTTCCGGGTTGTGCTTTTGATTCGGCAGCGCGGAGTGAAGTCCGGGAATTGTTAAAAAAGGTGAGCGCCAGGATAACTCAGAGCGTCAAATCTTATCAGGAGCGGTCACACATGAGGATGTTCTTGAGCCTCTGGTTAATTGTGTGCAGTATTGCATCCGCACAGCTCTCTCCATTCCCGCCTCCCTCTACCGCACTACCCTCTCACCCTTTCTTCATCACCAACTCGTGGATCGTTGGCGGCGTTGGCGACTGGGATTATATGACCATGGACCCCGCAGCTAATCAGTTGTTTATCGCGCACGGCCCGTCAGTGCAAGTAGTCGATGTCGAAAGCGGGACAATTGCCGGCGTTGTCAGGGGGCTGCGAGAGGCACATTCCGTGGTTCTCGACCAGGAAGGCGGGTACGGATACATCAGCGATGGTCCAGCCGATATAGTCAGGGTATTCGATCGGCGCAGTTTCCAACTGGTTGCCAGCATCCCAACCGGACCTTCGCCGCGATCCATGGCCCTCGATCCGGCCAGCGGGCTGCTCTTCGTCGTGGGCTCTCAGGCAACCGCGAGACAAAGCCAAACCGCCAACGGAGCGCAACCTGCTTCTTCAAGGCAGACTCAACCAGTGCTTGGTGCCAATTCTCGCAATGCAGTCCAAGGCGGTCCCGAATCGACTTTGACGGTGATCGACACCGAACGAAGAGTCTCATTGGCGGAAATCGTGCTTTCCGGAAGCCTCGGTTTCGCGCAGGCCGATGGCAATGGCAGAATTTACATCACGGTTTCTGATCGCGGCGAGATTCTAAGGCTCGATGCCCAGGCAATTGGTACCGCAGTGCATCGTGTCATCGACATGCACTCAGCAACACTTCCTGCCTCCCAAGGGTCCGCGCGACCAGTTGCAACTTCCACCGATTCGAGCGCGCCCGCGCAAACCGAGAAGCCTTTCCTCCTCGATTGGACTTCCGGCGCCAAGCCGGCACCGCCAGCGGACGCATATCCCCTTCCCTTACGCCTGGATGGGAATTGCGAGCGACCGCGCGCCCTTGCTATCGACTCCGCTCATGAACGGCTCTTTGCCGCCTGCACTAATCTGAGGATGGTGGCCCTGAATTCGGTCACTGGCCAGACCGTAGCAGCTCTTCCCATCGGCTATGACCCCAATCGCGGGCTAATCTTTACGGCAAATGGGGGCAGCGACGGAAGCCTTACCATCATTCGACAGGATGTGACCGACACTTACGCCGTAATTCAGACTTTGCCCACACGTCAGAATGCGCGAACGCTGGCCATCAATCCTTCCAATGGAGAGGTGTATATCGCCAGCGTCATCTATGGCGCTGAGCTCAATAACCCTCCGATCAATGGCGCGCCATTGAAGATGAATGCCGTCGACAGCAGTTTCCAGGTTCTTGTCATCGGGAATTAGGCCCAGAAGGAGATGAGCGCCTGCTCAGTCTGCCTGATCAAGATAAGCTGATTGCCTGTAACGACTTAGCTTTCATGCGAAATCTCTCGCACTCCGTGTTATCCCCGCTCGGAATCCCGCAATCAGCACTGCGTGGGGATTGCAAACCTCCCTCTCGGCAACGTGAACCAGATCACATCGCCTTCGTCTGCACACGCTTAAAATTGCGAAGGTTACGGACCGATGAATGTCGCTTCGCAGGGCGTCCTGAAGAAAATCCTGCATCGAGCCTGATCGTCGGTACATCGTCCGAGAGCGAAGGGGTCGCACCCGGAACACGAGATCTGGAGCATGAATGGCAAGGCTGGAAGAACGCGTTAAGGCGAAGACCATGCAGGAGAAGATTGCCGACCTGCGAGCCAGGCGCGGTGAACTTGAGCTCGGCGGCGGCCGCGATCGAATCGAAAAGCAACACGCCTCCGGCAAACTGACGGCGCGCGAACGCATCGCCGTGTTTGTCGACAAATCAAGCTTTGAAGAAGTCGGGATCTTCGCGCATCATCGTGCTTCGTACTTCGGAATGGCCGGAAAGGACCTTCCCGCGGATGGCGTGGTGATTGGCGCAGCCACGGTTGAAGGACGCCTGATTCACTTGGCGAGCCAGGACTTTACGGTTCTCGGTGGCGCAGCAGGAGAGGTGCATTGCAGCAAGATCGTCGAGATGATGATCATGTCGCTTAAGACCGGCACCCCATTCGTGTTCATCAACGACTCGGGCGGTGCGCGCGTTCAGGAGGGCATCGACAGCCTCGATGGATATGCGCGTGTCTTCTACCGCAATGTGCAGCTCTCGGGAACGGTCCCGCAGATTGCTGTCATTTGCGGCCCATGCGCTGGGGGAGCAGCCTACAGTCCGGCCCTGACAGATTTCGTGATTCAGACGCGGCAAGCCCGCATGTTCATTACCGGTCCCCAGGTCATCAAGCAGGTTACCGGAGAAGATGTCAGCTCCGAAGACCTTGGAGGCCCGCAATCGCAGATGAACCGCTCGGGTGTCGTGCATTTGATTGCGCAGGACGACAAAGATGCTCTGCAGCTTTGCCGACGGCTGCTCAGCTTCATGCCTTCAAACAATCTTGAAGACCCTCCGCGGATGCCGTTCAATTCGCGCATCAAGTCTGACTCGGACATGAATTCGATTGTGCCCGTCGATCCCAAGATGGCCTACGATGTTCGCGGCATCGTTACGCGCGTCGTCGATTACAACGACTTTCTTGAGATTCAGCCGGGGTTTGCGCCCAATATCGTGATCGGGTTCGGTCGCCTTCAGGGACGGCCTGTAGGAATTGTTGCCAACCAGCCAAGCGCAATGGCAGGGGTGCTCGATATCAACGCCTCTGACAAGGCCGCACGCTTTGTGCGTTTCTGCAATGCGTTTAACATTCCTCTGCTCACCCTTGTCGATGTGCCGGGCTTTCTTCCTGGCGTAGAACAGGAGCGCGGCGGCATTATCCGGCACGGGGCCAAACTGCTATTTGCATATTCGGCCGCGACGGTTCCCAAAATCACCGTTATCCTGCGCAAGGCCTACGGCGGTGCGTATATCGCGATGTGTTCCAAGGGTCTCGGTGCAGATCGCGTCGTGGCGTGGCCAACCGCCGAGATCGCGGTAATGGGCGCGGAAGGTGCTGCGGAGATTGTCTTTCGGCATGAAATTGAAGCGTCACACGACCAGGCCACACGCCGGCAAGAACTTGTAGAAGAGTATCGCGAGACTTTTGCCAACCCCTATGTCGCGGCGGGGAGGCGTTTGGTTGACGAAATTATTGAGCCGGCAGAAACCCGCAGATACTTGTCGCACGCCCTGGAATCGCTGCACGGCAAGCGGGAACTTCGTCCCCAGAAAAAGCATGGATTGATTCCGTTATGAGGATCCGGTTGTGACATTGCACTGGACAGACTTGATCTTGGTTCTGGCGTTCGTCGCGGTGGGATGTGCGGCCGGCTATCTGCTGCTACTGCGCAAGCTCAAACAAATGGTGGCGGAACGCCAGCTTAAAATCGCGGACCAGCTTGGCTCGCTCGATGACGCGATTCGCGCGCTAGAGACTCGTCTTGCAGAGCAGCATACTCTTTCGGCCGTTCCACAGCTAAGAGAGGCGGGCACAGGCGAAGTCGGTGAGTTCGAAGAAATACAGCCCGCAGAGTCCGACGCGATTGCTCCCGAAATTCAAGCCGTGATTGCCGCCGCAACGGCTGCAGCCCTTGGGCCGGATGCGCATGCCCATGCAGTCAAGCCTGCCGCGAGCCCGTGGTCCCAGCAGGGTCGCGTGCTCGTACAGGGGTCGCATAATGCTCGCGCTGGAAGGTGATTCCAAGTTGGAAGGTACAGGAGAGGGCATTGAAGCTTCGCATCACCATTGACGGCAAAGCATATGAGGCGGAAGTCGAAATTCTGGAGGCTGCGGAGAGCGCACCGGAGTATCCGCCCTATCCGCCCGCGCCCGCTGCGTATGTCTCAGCCGAGATTCCTGTGCCGCCGACGGCGGTGCAAGCCGCGGAAACTGAAAATAACGAAAACGAATGCCGAAGCCCGGTCACAGGAATGGTGATCAGTGTCGAAGCCATGCCGGAACAAGCCGTCGAGGCAAATCAGGTTGTCATGGTACTGGAGTCCATGAAGATGGAAATGCAGATTACCGCGCCCCGAGCTGCTGTGGTCAAAAGCGTGCTGGTCATTCCGGGATCGTCGGTGAAGGTAAACCAGTTATTGGTGGAATTCGAATGACCGAAGCAATCGCAGTTTACGAAGGAGAGACGGGTCAAACCATAGTAGATCCGACGCTCAGCGACATTCCGGGGATCCTGTTTGTCGATCACGTAGCCGTGACCGTGAGACAGGGCGAACTGGACGACCAAGTGAAGGCGTACCAAATGCTCGGTTTCCGCGAGATTCATCGCGAAGAAGTGTTGGGCCCGGACCAGGTACGGGAAGTTCTACTGCAGATCGGCGAGGGCCCGAATCTGATCCAACTGCTCGAGCCGCTGAATCCAGCCTCTCCAGTGCAAAGAGCAATCGAGAAGAACGGCGGCCGCGCCGGATTGGCGCATGTTGCCTTCCGTGTGAAAAATGTGCAGCATGCGTTTGAAGCGCTGCGAACCAGCGGCTTCAGAATTATCGATCCTGCACCTCGTAAAGGTTCGCGCGGCACCACGGTGTTCTTTGTTCATCCTAAGTCAAAAGAGGAAAGCCCGTTTGGCATCCTGATCGAAATCGTAGAGGCGCCAGAAAGCAAGTAGACATGGCCACCGAAAGTCTTCTATCGGAGTTCCCGCCCGTCAGCACAGAACAGTGGGAAAACATCATTCGCGAGAACGTGAAAGGTGCGGATTATGCGTCCAAGATGGTCTGGCATCCCGAAGAGGGCCTCGCGGTAAAGCCGTACTACCGTGCCGAAGATCTGATCGGCCTGCCGTTCCTCAACGCCGCGCCCGGAGACTTCCCTTATGTGCGCAGCGCTCGGTTCACCGGTGACTGGCGGATTCGCGAAGATGTGGAGATTGCCGATGCTGAAGAGGCAAATCGCGTCGCATGCGGCGCGATCGCGGCCGGGGCCGAAGAAATTGCGTTCCATCATACGAAGCTCGAAAGCCCCTCAGACCTTGCATTGCTTCTCGCAAATCTTGATGCGATCCCCGTGCATTTCGCAGGCCTCAGCCGAGTGCCTTTTCGGCTTCTGATCGATCGGCTTGAGAAAGGACCCCATCGGGCTACTGTTTCCTTAGATCTGAATCCACTTGCAGATCTCAACCAATCCGCCGAGATCGTGCGCAACACGCCAACCGCGGTCAGGCCGTTTGTCATTCATGCAGACGAGTTCGAGGAACACGGAGCCGGAGCCATCGAAGTGGTTGGCTTCGTGCTGTCTGAAGCGGTGGACTTCGTCGCGGAGATGCGGGATCGGGGCCTGGATACCGATCGCATCGCAGGTTCGCTTTCCTTTTCATTTGCGACAGGGAGTGAGTTCTTCGTTCAGATTGCGAAATTGCGCGCCTTCCGCATGGCGTGGGCGAAGGTCATCGAAAGTTTTGGCGGGATGCGTGCAGCCGGGAAAGCGCCGATCCATGCGCGCACGGCGCAATGGAACAGGACCATTTATGATCCGCACGTCAACATCCTGCGTGCGACGACAGAAGTTATCTCCGCCATACTCGGAGGGGCAGACTCCGTCTCGTGCGCACCTTTCGATGAATGCTATAAGCAGCCCGACGAAACAAGCCGCAGATTGGCTCGCAATACGCAGATTGTTTTGAAGCGGGAAACACTGCTCTCCCGCGTCGCCGATCCGCTTGGCGGCTCATACATGGTTGAGGTATTGACGAATTCCATTGCATCAAAGGCGTGGAAACTGTTTCAGGAACTCGAGATAGCGGGTGGTTATCAAAGGGCACGAACGACGGGCGTAATTGCGTCGGTGCTCGATCGGCGCGCAGGCTTGCGCGAGCAGGCTGTGGACTGCCGCCAGCGGGTGCTTGCTGGGACTAATCGCTTCGCGAATGCATTGGACAGAGCCCTGGATCGCATCGACGTCGTGCGCCTGGACTCCGTGCCGAGGGTAGCACAAGAATTTGAGGCACTCCGCCTGCGCACGGAGCAGTTTATCCTTCACACCGGTTGCCAACCGCGGATCTTGCTTGCGGAAATCGGCGATGCCAGGATGCGCAGCGCCCGCTCGCAATTTGCAACAGACTTCCTCGCGTGCGCCGGGTTCACAACAAGGATTCAACGGTTCGAGCGCGCAGAGCAAATTGCCGACAGCAAAGCCGATCTGATTGTGCTCTGCAGTTCGGATGCGGAGTATCTTCCGATAGTTGAAGAGTTGCTGCCGATTCTGAAAGACCGCGACAACCACGCCAATGTCGTCATCGCCGGAAATCCCGATTGTGCAGAGCAGCTCCGCAGCCTCGGGGTCGACGATTTCATTCACCTTCGCAGCAATGCCGTCGAGGTTCTCGCGAGTCTTCAGCGGTTGATCGGCATCAAGGACTAGATATGCGTCCCGATTTTTCAAAAATCGATTACAGCCCTTGCGTGACACATCAATCCACAGCGCCTGCGGAGGGCTGGCTCTCCCCAGAGCACATTGCTATCAAGCGGTGGTACACGCGAGAAGATCTTGCGGACCTCGAACATCTTAAGTACGCCGCCGGTATCCCCCCTTACTTGCGCGGGCCTTACAGCACCATGTACGTCATGCAGCCATGGACGATCCGGCAATACGCGGGATTCTCGGATGCGGAAGAATCAAATGCGTTCTACCGCCGCAATCTGGCTGCCGGGCAAAAGGGACTTTCGGTCGCGTTCGACCTGGCCACGCATCGTGGCTACGACTCAGACCATGAACGTGTGACGGGCGACGTTGGCAAAGCAGGCGTAGCCATCGATTCCATCCTCGACATGAAGATCCTCTTCGATCAGATTCCACTCGATCGCATGTCGGTGTCGATGACCATGAACGGTGCGGTTCTACCCATCATGGCTTTCTATATTGTTACGGCTGAAGAGCAGGGCGTTGCGGTGGAGAAGCTCACCGGAACGATCCAAAACGACATCCTCAAGGAATTTATGGTGCGGAATACCTATATCTATCCACCTGCGCCATCCATGCGCATCGTGGGGGATATCTTCCGCTACTGCGCGGTTCGGATGCCCAAGTTCAACTGCATCAGCGTAAGCGGCTACCACATGCAGGAAGCCGGAGCGACCGCCGATCTTGAGCTGGCTTACACGCTGGCCGATGGCCTCGAATATCTGCGCACCGGAGTAAAGGCGGGCCTCGGTATCGATGACTTCGCTCCGCGCATCTCGTTCTTCTGGGGCATCGGCATGAACCATTTCATGGAGATTGCCAAGCTCCGCGCGGCACGAGTTCTGTGGGCCAAGATCGTGCGTAAGTTCGATCCAAAGAATCCGAAATCCCTTGCCCTGCGTGCCCACTCCCAGACCTCCGGCTGGAGCCTCGCGGCGCAGGACCCCTATAACAACGTTGTCCGGACCTGCGTTGAAGCTCTTGCAGCGGCGCTCGGACACACGCAGTCGCTGCACACCAATGCTCTCGACGAAGCACTGGCGCTGCCCACAGAGTTTTCCGCGCGCGTTGCCCGCAATACGCAGATCTACCTGCAACAGGAAACCGGCATCACGCGCGTCATCGATCCTTGGGCAGGTTCGTACTATGTTGAGCGACTTACGCACGAGCTGATGCACAGCGCATGGAAACTGATTGAAGAGATAGAAGAACTGGGGGGAATGACCAAGGCAATCGAGGCCGGCATTCCCAAGATGAGAATTGAAGAGGCAGCGGCGCGGAGGCAGGCAAACATTGATTCCGGGAAAGATATGATCGTCGGGGTAAATACATACCGTGCTGCGGAGGAGCCACAGATTCCCGTTCTCGACATCGATGATGCAGCGGTTCGTGCGGCGCAAATCACCCGGCTCCAGCAATTGAAGCGCGAACGTGATCCCCTGGCTGTCGAACGAGCGCTCTCCCGGCTTGAGAACTGCGCAGGTTCAGAGGACGGCAATCTGCTGGAGTGTGCCGTGGATGCGGCGCGCGCGCGGGCAACGCTGGGTGAGATTTCGTTTGCACTCGAGAAGATCTGGGGACGCTACGAGGCCGCCACACGCACCATTTCGGGCGTCTATTCGGCAGGCGCTGCGGATGCGGAAGGATTCAGAAAAGCGCGCGAGATGGTCGTCAAATTCGAGCAGGAAGAGGGCCGCAGGCCGCGCATTCTCGTCGCCAAGATGGGCCAGGATGGTCATGATCGCGGCGCCAAGGTGATCGCGACCGCGCTGGCCGACATTGGGTTTGATGTGGATATCGGTCCGCTATTCCAGACGCCTCGCGAGACGGCTCGTTTCGCGGTGGAAAGCGATGTGCACGTGGTTGGCGTGTCTTCACTGGCTGCGGGGCACAAGACCCTCGTGCCGGAACTGATCGACGAACTGCGCCGGCTTGGCCATGAGGACATCGCGGTTGTGGTCGGAGGCGTGATTCCTCCCCAGGATTATGCGTTCCTGTACGGCGCCGGCGTCGCTGGCATTTACGGTCCCGGTACAGTGATTCCGGCCGCGGCGCAGCACATGTTGCAGATGCTGAGCGCCAGCCGTGTTGGAGAACATTGCTAATTGACCGACTTGCCCGATGCCGACGAGAGCTCTTTGCACATCAAGCCCGGTTGCGCCGCGCCAGCGCCACCCAATGAAACCAAGCGCGTTGCAAGACACCCTCAGAGCATTTCCGCGGCGCAATACGTTGAAAGCATCCGGAAAGGCGATCGCTCCGCACTTGCCAAAGCCATCACCCTGATTGAGAGCTCGCGTCCGGCAGACCGTCAGCTCGCCGAGCAGATCATCGAGAAATGCCTGACCGCGAGCGGAAAATCGATCCGCGTTGGGATCACCGGTGTCCCCGGAGCCGGCAAGAGCAGCCTCATCGAAGCACTCGGAAGATATCTAATTAAGGAACGCGGCGAGAACGTCGCGGTGCTCGCAATCGACCCCAGCAGTCAGCTCAGTGGGGGCAGCATTCTTGGCGACAAAACACGGATGAACTTTCTTGCGTCCAGCGACATGGCGTTCATTCGGCCCACTCCAGCACGCGGCGCGCATGGCGGAGTAGCGCAGCATACGCGCGAGGCAATCGTGTTGTGCGAAGCTGCGGGTTATCAAAACATACTCGTCGAGACGGTCGGTATTGGCCAATCAGAGGCCGCAGTACGCGAGATTGTGGACTTCTTTCTGTTGGTCACGCTTGCGGGTGCCGGGGACGAACTACAGGGAATCAAACGCGGCGTCATGGAACTCGCCAACGCTGTTGTAATCAACAAGGCCGACGGAAACAATATCCGGGCGGCCGAGCGGGCGCGTACCGAGGCCGAGAGCGCATTGCATTTTCTTCCTGCACCGCCTTCGGGCTGGGTACCGCGTGCACTGGCTTGCTCCACGCAGACAGGTCGGGGGGTCGCGGACCTTTGGGCCTGCGTACTCGACTACGTGGCATCTACAAGAGAGAGCGGCTGGTTTGAACACTGGCGACAGGAGCAGGCTCGTCGCTCGATGCCCGAGGATCTTGCGATGGGGTTAATGTACCTGTTCCGTTCCGACCCGAGGGTCCAAGAACGCCTCATGGAGTTGGAGCAGCAGGTGCTCGCCGGAAGAATTACGCCGGATGCGGCGGTCTGCGACTTGCTGACGCTCTTCGCATCGAGAGCCACGCAGCCAGCTAAGCATAAGTGACCGTGCGCAGCGCGAGATACGTTCAAAGCGAAGTCCGCTCAAGGCCTGAGCGATAAGAGTGGTAGATTCCAGCAATCTCTTATTCGGGCTTGAGCAAGAACTTCGCGATAACCGAATGAATCGGGCTTAGGGTTGAAGGGACATTTATCAATGTGCTGAACCGTACAAGCCGGAGCGGCGCCGGCATGAATCTCAGTTCTCCAAGCTTCGGTCTGGGCAAACAAAAGGCGAAAGAGTTAGAATCGCGCATGGGCTTCCCCCCCGAACTTGCTTGGGCTCATCCCATCGTTGCGGAATGGTTCGTTACTCGATTCAGCACGCCGACGGAGCCTCAGGCGCGTGGTTGGCCGAGTATTCTTCAAGCCAAGCCGACGTTGATCTCAGCCCCTACGGGATCGGGAAAGACACTTGCAGCGTTTCTTGTCTGTATCGACCGATTGTTTCGAAGAGCGATCGAGGGCGCTCTATCGCCGACCACGCAGGTCGTGTACGTTTCACCGCTGAAGGCTCTCTCAAACGACATCCAGAAGAATCTTGACGAACCTCTTCGGGAGATTCAGCAATTGGCGCTAGAGCGCGGGTATCTTTCGATGGAGATCCGTACAGGAGTACGTACCGGGGACACACTGCAGAGAGAACGTGCGGCGATGTTGCGCAATCCCCCACACATCCTGGTGACAACGCCGGAGTCTCTATACATCCTGCTTACTGCGAAACGGAGCCGCGAACATCTGCATCACGTGGAGACGGTGATTGTAGACGAGATTCATGCGGTTGCCGATGATAAACGAGGCGCTCACCTTGCACTTTCACTGGAACGGCTTGATGCCCTTGTTGGCGGGGAGAATCGACTTTCGCCCACGGCGTTTATCACCGGTCTTCTGGTCCCTCCTCAACGAATCGGGCTCTCTGCCACGCAGAATCCCATCGAACTCGTCGCCGACTTCCTCACCGGAACTGGGCCGGGCCGCGAGCGCGCCACGATTATTCGGATCGGGCAGAAGCGATCTTTGGATGTGGCGATCGAAGTGCCGAGTGACGAACTGACCTCGGTGACTTCTCATGCGATGTGGGAAGAGATTTTCGACAAGCTGGCGGCATACACGGAAAGCCATCGATCGACGCTAGTCTTCGTGAATACCCGGCGGCTTGTGGAACGGGTGTCATTCGCACTGGCGGAGCGTCTTGGCTTAGAAAAAGTGGCGGCGCACCACGGATCCCTCTCGCGTACTTTGCGATTGGATGCAGAACGGCGTCTGAAGCGAGGCGAGATCAAGATACTGGTGGCGACCGCTTCGCTCGAACTAGGAATTGATATTGGCAATATCGATCTTGTATGCCAGATCGCCAGCACGCGCGCCATTTCAGTGGCGATGCAGCGCGTGGGACGCGCGGGACACTGGCGTGGCGCAATCCCCAAAGGACGACTGTTTGCCACCACGCGCGATGATCTGATGGAGCAGGCGGCGCTGATCCGGCAGATGCAATCAGGTGCACTGGATCGCCTGGAAATCCCGCCTCAACCGATCGACGTGTTGATGCAGCAGATTGTGGCTGCATGTGGAGCCGAGTCGTGGGATAAGGCTGCCCTGTTTTCTGTGATGCGCCGAGCTTATCCTTACCGGAATCTGACGTGGGAACAGTTCGCAGAGATCGTTGCGATTCTCTGCAATGGAATCGAGTCGAGCCGCGGCCGTTATGGCGCATACCTTCTGCATGATGGTATTCATGGACAGTTGCATCCGCGGCGCGGCGCCCGCATGACTGCGATCTCGAACGGGGGCGCAATTCCGGACACTGCACTGTTCAATGTGATTCTGCAACCGGACGGCGTGCAGATTGCGACGCTCGATGAGCACTTTGCCGTCGATTCGAGCCCGGGTGATGTCATTCTGCTGGGCAACACAAGCTGGCGCGTGCAACGCATTGAAGCAGCGGGACAGGTTCACGTTGAAGACGCTCACGGAGCACCGCCCAGCGTGCCATTCTGGACGGGAGAGGCACCGCAGCGAACCGACGTGCTTTCAGATGCCGTGAGCGAATTACGCAGCGGGATCTCCGCACGCACGGCGGGCGTCTCAGCGGAATTTATATCGGCAGCTCAACCTGAAGTCTCATCGACGATAGCGTGGTTAGTGAAGGATTGCGGCGTATGCAAATGGGGAGCGCAGCAACTTGTCTCTTATATTATTGCGGGACGCGCGGTGCTGGGCGCTGTTCCAACCAAGACTACGATTATCGCCGAACGCTTTTTTGACGAGGGCGGTGGGATGCAGCTGATTTTGCACGCGCCCTTTGGAGGACGCGTCAACAAGGCTTGGGGATTGGCTCTGCGAAAGCGCTTTTGCCGAGGCTTCAACTTTGAACTCCAGGCGGCGGCCACGGATAACGGCATCAACATCTCTCTTGCCGAACAGCATAGCTTTCCGTTGTCTGATGTCTTTCAGTTCCTAACCGAAGTGACAACGAAGACATTGCTCGAACAGGCGGCGCTGGCGGCGCCGGTTTTCAAGACTCGTTGGCGCTGGGCGGCAGGAAGAAGTCTGCAACTATTGCGAAACTTGAAGGGTAAGCGAATTGCCCCTCAGGTTCAACGTACGCGCTCGGAAGACTTGCTGGCTAGCGTGTTCCCGCAGGCGGCTGCCTGTTTTGAAAACATCGAAGGCGATATTCAGATTCCTGACCATCCCCTGGTGCGGGAGGTGATGAGCGACGTTCTACAGGAGGCGATGGATCTTGAAGGGCTGCTTCGGATCATGCGTGGAATTGAGGACGGAAGCATACGCTGCCTGGCAGTCGATACGCCGCTGCCATCTCAGTTCGCGCATGAATTGCTGAATGCGAATCCTTACGCTTTTCTCGATGAGGCGGGGCTCGAGGAGCGTCGCGCCCGCGCCACAAGGCTCAATGGCGGTATTCCGCAGAGCGTTCTGGAGCAGCCGGGGAAACTCGATCCGAAAGCGATCGAAACCGTGCGTGGCGAGTGCTGGCCCGACATTCGAGACCACCACGAGTTGCACGATCTGCTGATGAGCCTGATGGTGTTGCCTGTTTCCATGACGGAGTACGACCGCGCTCGGCATTGGACCGAGTTCTATGGACGCCTGGAGCGGGATGGACGGGCGCAGACGCTGGAGTGTGAAGGACAGCGATGCTGGATCGCGACGGAACGGCTCGTGCTGGTGCAGGCATTGGGGTCTGAAACGGCACGTTCGAATTCTCTGGGAGAGGAGGCGTTGAGAAAATGCGTTCAAGGTTGGATACAGATTCTCGGACCCGTAACTGCGCATCAGTTTGGGCGCAATCTTTTGATCGACGCCACATCTGTGTATCAGCAATTCGTTGCGTTGGAATCCCAGGGCCTACTCATGCGCGGGACGTTCGAGAGGCCGACTGCCGCTGACGAACTCAACATCGAGTGGTGCGAGCGTCGCATTCTTCACCGGATTCACAAACTGACCATTGGCACCCGCAGAAGAGAAGTCGAGCCCGTTTCACCTGCTGCATTCATGGACTGGTTGCTCGGTTGGCAGCACCTCTCGCCGCAGACACAACTCGCGGGCGAGGAAGGGCTGCTTGAAGTACTCAACAAGCTGGAGGGATTTGAAGCGCCAGCCGTGGAGTGGGAAAGGACGATTCTGCCTGCGCGTGTCGCCGAGTACGATCCGCGCTGGCTCGATCGTCTGTGTTTGTCGGGAGCCGTTGGATGGGGTCGAGTATCGCCGCATCTGGCTTTCAGCTCAGGCAACAACAGTGGCCCACGGCGCGTTATTCCGAGTAAAGCGGCACCCGTTACGTTTTTTCTGCGCGACTCCGCAATGTGGCTGAATCTGGCTCTGAAAGAACAGCACGTGGAACCTGCGAAGCTGATACAAGCGCTTACACCGAATGCGCTGAACATCTGGGAATTCCTGGGCCAGAGAGGGGCTTGCTTTGCCGAGGATCTTCAGCGGCTTCTTGGGCTTAGTTCTATAGAGACGCAACACGCACTGTGGGAACTTGCGGCAGCGGGTCTCGCAACGGCTGATGGCTTTGATCAGTTGCGTGCCATTATCGATCCAACCCGCCATTCCTCAGCGAATCCATCTTATCGAAAACAGAGAAGCTCCGCCGGGCGGTGGTCACTCTTCAACTCAAACAGCCGCAGCTCGGCTGACGCACTCGAGCAGGCTCGCTTTGAAGATGAGGGCGTGGAATCCGCGGCGCGTATGCTGTTGTTGCGATATGGCGTCGTTTTCCGCGATCTCGTGGCGCTGGAGAACAATGTTCCACGGTGGGGAGTGTTGTTGCGAATGTTCCGCCGGCTGGAAGACCGTGGAGAGGTCCGAGGCGGACGCTTCGTGAACGGCTATCGCGGAGAGCAATTTGCGCTACCCGATGTGCCGCTGAGTCTGCGCGCGACAAGAGGCCGTCAGGATCGCCGTGCTGTCACGATCTCCGGAGCTGACCCGATGAACTTGGTGGGCATTCTTGTGCCGGGAGATCGAATACATGCTGTTCCAGGGCGGTCCTTTGTATTTCCCATGAAAGAGACGGAGGAGTCGGCTCCGATAACTTCATTGCCTCCGCCTCACTTGCAACAGCGAAGCGAAGCAGGACGAGCCAAGCCGGTGAGGCTGGAGAAGCGAAGCGGGCAAGTGAGTTTGTTCGGGGGAGACCTGTGACCTATGGCAAGCAGAGAAGAAACTTCTTGGCAGCCCAAACATCGAGATATCCGCTTACCGATTGCGCCTCACGATTCATGCAGGCCGATGAGGCCTGCGTATCGAGTGGAACCTGAGCGACGCCAGCAGCATCGCGACCTCACGGGCCTATGACTCCACGAGCAGTGACTCTTTTCGGCGTGCAAGAACGGAGACTGCTACAAGGGCGGCCGCGAAACCCGCCGCAGCGCCAATGCCCAACACCCAGCGAGGGCCGAAGTGGTTGGCAACCCACCCGACGATGGGTGCGCCGATCGGTGTTCCGCCGAGTGCAATGGCAACCCGCAGGGCCATGACTCTGCCCCGCATCGCTGATTCGGTAGAGAGCTGCATAGTACTATTGGTGCCGTTGCCGAAAGTCAGGAGAGCAGCCCCAATGATTACGAGAGCGGCCGCGAACCACCAGTATCCTTGTGCAAATGCGGCCAGGATACAGCCGAGCCCAAAGACACCAGCCCCACACAAGAGAGACGGTAAGCCAGGTTTCTGGCGACCGGCAGCAAACAAGGCTCCTGAGAGAGTGCCAACGGCCATGATGGAGGACAGCAACCCGAAAGCGCGTGCATCGGAGTGGAAGACATTCACGGCCATGGTAGCGATGAAGATGGGAAAGTTCATTCCAAAAGTGCCGATCAGAAACAGCATGATGAGGATCGCTCTGAGGTCCGATCTTCTCCACACGTAGCGCAGCCCTTCCAGAAATCCAGACGTTGTGCGATGCGCTCTGGCGCTTTTATGCAATTCCGAGAGACGAAAGAAAGACATCGAGATAAGAACGGCCGCAAATGAGAGCCCGTTCAAAAGAAACGTCCATCCTAATCCGACGTTTGCGATGAGCAAACCGGCGACGGCGGGGCCAATCATCTGCGCAGCGTTAAATGAGCTCGAGTTCAATGCCACGGCATTGGGCAGGTCGGCATCTCCCACCATTTCTGCCACGAACGTCTGTCTCACCGGAGCATCCAGCGCGGCGGCTGAACCGGACAGGAAGGCCAACACATACACGTGCCACAGCTGGATGACTCCCGCAATGGTGAGAACACCCAGGATGAGCGCAAGCACGCCCATAGTCGCCTGGGTAATCATCAGGAGTTTGCGCCGATTGAGGCGGTCGGCGGCCAATCCCGTCCAAGGCAGAAGCAGAAGCAGCGGGGCGAATTGCAGACCCATGACAATGCCCAGCGCAGACGCATCGTGGTGGGTCAGTTGCGTCAGGACCAGCCAATCCTGAGCGACGCGCTGCATCCAGGTACCGATGTTGGAGACGAGAGAGCCGAGCGTCCACAAGCGGAAGTTGAAGCTCTTGAGCGAGCGGAAGGTTCCGGATACTAGATTCTTCATGTACGCGTTGGCGTATTGCCCCCATGAAACTGGCCGAAGTGACGCGCATGGGCAACGCTGATGAGCAGCACCCCTAAGCCGAGTGCAAGTATGTGGCTTGTCGCCCGCAGATCGAATGCACCGACATGCTCGACCAGCAGATACCCAGCCACCGCATTAAAGAATCCCCAGACAACGTTGACCGTTGAAGAGGAGAGTCCTTTGCCGGGCGGTTTGGCAAACGGACTCTGAAAGGGATGTCCCATCGCGCCCGCGACGAAGTGAGGGATAGCATTTGCCGCAAAGATGCCTCCAAAGAAATACGACACAATCCAAGTCCAATTCATAATGCAGAGCTCCTTCTTTCAAGCAGCGAAATGATTCCCTCTGTAGACGCAGTCTCGCCAAGACGAGGGAAGACGTTTCTGATACTGTACTCATTGGCTTCCGCGCGGATATCGGTCATTGCATCGGTCGCGAGGGTCACATTAAATCCCTGCTCATAGGCCTGCCGCGCCGTCGCCTCAACGCCGCCGGATGTCACCACTCCCGTCACAACAACCTGGGTAACGCCTTGCGCCTTGAGTTGGCGTTCAAGGTCTGTTGTCGCGAAAGCGCCCCAGCTTCGCTTCGTGACAACTATATCGCTGGGTCGCTGATCCAGCTGCGGCAGAAGTTCAGTCCATCCTTCAGAAAACGCTGTGCTGCTGCGCGGGCCCTGTTCTGTCCGACCCGGCGCCCGTCCCGCCACATTGACCAGCGCGACTGGGAGATTCCTCGCGCGGAAAACATCTATCAACGTGCGAGTGCGGTCAATGATCTCGCCGATGGGATGAATGAAGTTCCCGCTCACGATCCCTTTCTGCAGGTCAATGACAATCAAGGCGGTATTGGGGTCAAGAGTAGTGAGCGGCATGGTTCTTTTCCTTGAATACGAAGTTGGGAATACAAGGTGCGGGTTCAATCCTCAGCAAGCCGCGCAAGCAGTTCGAGTGCCTCCTGAAGCTTTTTTTGTTCCTGAAGAGAAAGCTTCTGCGCGATGATCGTGGTCATCCAGTCCTGTCTCGCGGCCCTTCCCTCCTGAAGCCACTTTAGGCATTTGGGCGTGAGACACATCAGAGTTTGTCGCCCGTCAGTCGGGTCAGGTACACCACTGATTAGGCCGGACTCCTGCAACGGCGCAACGATAGCGCTCATGGACTGCGGACGCATGCCTTCCGCTCTCGCCAGGTTTGAAACCGTGGCCGCAGCATCTTTTTCGAGTCGAAGAAGAACGGAGGCCTGTGACGGCGTCAGATCGTTGCCGCCCCCATGCTCGCGTACACGCAGCTTGAGCTTGCGAAATATCGTACGCATCTCGGCAGCAAGCGTCCGAGCAAGTGCTGTTTGAATAGAAGACTTTCGACTGCTCACCAGACCAATATCTCATATCTACAGATAAACTGTACAGTTTTGCTGTACACATGTAGAGCTGAAGTTCGCAGCTTTAGGGAGGCCGTTCTCACTGAGCGACTTTTCAAAGGCAGGCCTACTTCACGGGGCGCGAGCCCGTGATGAGAATATCCACCAGCCGGCGGGCACTCTGCTGCCAGCCCGGGCCAGTCGCCACGTGGGAGACTCCGATAAGCGCCCGAAGCAGATCGAAGGGTTCGAGGTCTCTACGGATGTCACCGCTCTTGATGGCGCACTCCACCAATGCATCGATTGCCCCTCGGATCATGCCGTGGGAACCCTCATATAGCTTTGAAGGACCACCCATGACGCTATTCAGCGCTGGAGCGATGATCTGCTTTGCCGCGATGTGATCGACGAAGAGCAGCATCCAGGCTCGCAATGCGTCCATTGGAGCCATAGTTTTAGAGAACCTGCGCTGCGCGGCAGCCAGCTTTTCCACTTCACTCCGATAGACCGCTTCTATCAGAGCGTCCCGGGTTGGAAAGTGGCGATACAGGGTTCCGGCTCCCACGCCCGCCTGTTTCGCGATATCGTCCAGGCTCGCGCTGGCGCCAAAACGTGTAAAGGCGTCCTTTGCCACGTCAAGGATGCGCTCGCGATTGCGCAGCGCATCTGTACGCGGCTTTCGGCGCGACTCTCGCGGCGCGGCCTGTAAACGCTTTTGGGCCATAGAAGAAATAATAATTGCAACCGGAGACAGTCTCCATTTATCTACTGATTCGGAGGCCTTACCCGTTTCTATGTGTATGGCAATGATTCGTCAATGCCGGATGCTAACGAAGACGCCAACCTGGATCAAGGAGAAATGGAATGGACCAGACGGTAAGCCAAGCCGTAAATTCGACCAGCAGCTTCACATTTCCCCGTAGTTCACTCACGGTGAACCGCATGGGATACGGAGCGATGCAACTTGCAGGAAGGGATGGGAACAAGCTGGTGTGGGGGCCACCTCGCGATGTAGACGAAGCGATCGCAGTCTTGCAGGAAGCTATCGCGAGCGGCGTGAACCATCTCGATACTTCCGATTTCTACGGTCCTCACGTCACCAACCAGATCATACGAAAGGCGCTGTATCCCTATCCGAGGGAACTGGTTATCGTGACCAAGGTCAGCTCCCGGCGTGGCGAAGATGGGTCGTGGATTCCTGCTCTCTCACGCGAAGAACTGACTGGGGCGGTGCACGATAATCTCCGCAATCTCGGGTTGGATGTGCTTGATGTGGTCAACCTGCGTAGCATGTTCAACATCCATCAACCGGCTGAAGGTTCAATCGAGGCGCCGCTCACGGTGTTGGCCGAGCTTCAGCAAAAGGGACTGATACGTCATATCGGGCTGAGCAATGTGACATCCGCCCAGATCGCGGAGGCGCAGCAGATTGTCCCAATCGTCTGTGTCCAGAATCAATACAACCTGGCGCATCGGGTAGACGATGCACTGGTCGCGGATCTTGCGCGCGATGGCATCGCCTATGTTCCGTTCTTTCCGCTTGGCGGGTTCAGTCCGCTCCAGTCGGATAGTTTGTCGGCAGCCGCGTTGCGCCTCCATTCCACGCCGATGCAGGTTGCACTTGCGTGGCTCCTGCAGCGCTCGCCGAACATCCTGGTGATTCCAGGAACATCCTCCCGGATTCATCTTCGGGAGAATCTGAAGGCGGCGAGCCTGCAAATTCCCGCTGAAGTACTTGCCGATCTCGATGGAGTTTTCAGACAAGCTTCCGCGGTTCCAGTCTCGCGGCATGAGTAGGAATCGCAATTCTTAACAACCCTTATTCAAGAAGAGGAGACTTGATTATGCGTGTTTTCGTCACGGGATCGACAGGATTTATTGGTTCCGCTCTGGTGCCAGAACTGATCGAAGCAGGTCACCAGGTGCTCGGCCTCACTCGCAGCGATGCGGGGGTTCAATCATTGACCGCTGCCGGCGCGCAGGCGCATCGGGGGGATCTCGAAGATTTGGAAAGCCTGCGCAGCGGAGCAGCCACAGCGGATGCGGTGATTCATTCCGCGTTTGTCCATGACTTCTCGAGATTTCAGGAGGTCTGCGAGATCGACAAGCGCGCTATTGAAACGATGGGCGCTGTGCTCGAAGGCTCCAGCCGGCCGCTGATCGTGACCTCCGGCGTCGCCGCACTAGCTCAGGGCCGCGCCGCCACCGAAAACGATGATCCCCCTCCGGTTTCCGCATTCTATCCTCGCGCGTCGGAGGCGACGGCAGTGGCATTGATGGAACAGGGAGTGCGAGTATCCGTGATGCGCCTGCCGCAGGTTCACGATACAGTCAAGCAAGGACTCATCACGTACATGATCGCTGTGGCCCGGGAGAAGGGTGTTTCGGCGTATGTCGGCGACGGAAACAATCGGTGGGCCGCGGTACACAGGTTCGACGCTGCCCGCCTTTATCGGCTTGCCCTGGAGAAGGGATCCGCTGGAGACCGATATCACGCAATCGCCGAAGAGGGCGTACCGCTGAAAGACATCGCCACCGCCATTGGCCGGGGGCTGAATGTGCCCGTCGTCAGTAAAACCCCTGAGGAAGCGAAGCAGCATTTCGGCTGGCTCGGATCATTCGGGGCGATGGACCTGTGGGCCTCAAGCGCGCAAACGCGAGAAAAACTGGGTTGGAATCCGACCGGCCCAGGACTTATTGCCGATCTCAACAACATGCGCTATTCCCAGACTTAGATATTTCTAGGAAAAGTTTGACGTTCGAGCGAGGACGAGGGTGTGCTGAGGCGCGCCCTCGAAGGCCTATTCCGGGCGGTGCCTCTGCCTTTCACAACAAACGATGACAAGGAATATTATCTGGGTTCAACCGTTTCGTTTGCCGCCGATTCGCTTCCAGTCCGCATCAGGAAGAGCGTGCAAGAGACAGTTGAAGTTCGGCGAGCGAGGCTGTTGCGCAAGGCTTGGTGGAGATGCAGGTGACAAACGACAACGGGCTGGGCAATGTGGAGCCGCGAATCATTCAGAACCCGACCTACCCACTCACTCTCACACTCGCATCCATTGACTCTCAATCCTGGGCGGATGGAGTAACGTCTGCATCACCACACAATATTGCTCTGTTTTTGCCTGCAACGCCTTCAATTGGTCCTCTGTTGCCTGGGGTGCGCGGATGTCGAAAATGACTCGCAGGTTCTCAAAACCGACAGGCACGTCTTTGGAGATTCCCAGCGTTCCCTGCAGGTCCAAATCGCCTTCGACGGTGACAGTGATGTTCTCGGTAGGAACTCCCATGGCACCCGCAACCATTTGGCAAGTGATCTGTGCGCAAGCTGCTAAGGCGCCGAGAAGTAGGTCGCCGGAGCAGGACCCGGTTCCCGCCCCTCCTACGCCCGCATGGGCCTGCGCGTTATAGATTGCGCGCCCTAAATCGATGGAGCAAGCGATTGGCGCGTCGGTCTGCCCGCCGCGTGCGCTCAGTGTGATTCGGGAAGATGACGGATCTTGCCGGTAGTGATCCTTGAGCGGTCGTTGCAACGATCGAAGATCCATGGCTCTTCTCCTAAGATTTGAGGTATTATAGCCGCATTCCGGTTACTGCTGCGCTCATCTATCACTCCCCAAAATCAAATCATTGAAGCAATTGCGCAGTGCCACGAAGCTCGAAGCCCGATGCCGCGACCTCGAAATCCATGACTGAACCTAATCAGGAAACTTCAGCTTCTCCCCAATTGCCGCCGGGCGCGCGCTTCGGCCATTACGAAATCATCCAGCGGCTGGGGATGGGGGGCATGGGCGAAGTCTATTGCGCTAAAGACACTCGCCTTGAGCGTGATGTCGCAATCAAGATCCTTTCGCCCGAACAATGCTGCCGGCCCGAAGCCCTGATGCGCTTCGAACGAGAAGCGCGATCTGCCTGCGCGCTCAATCACCCCAATATCGTCACCATTTACGAAATTGGAGAAGTGAATGAGGCGCGATTTATCGCCATGGAACTGGTGAAGGGGGACACGCTTCGCGAACTCCTCAATTCCGGTCCTATCCCGTTCCGTAAGACCGTCGCCATTGCGGCTCAGATCGCTAACGCTCTCGCTAAGGCCCACGAAACTGGCCTCATTCATCGGGATTTGAAGCCAGAGAACCTGATGATCACAGAGGATGGCGTAGCGAAGATTCTCGATTTCGGCCTGGCAAAACTGCGAGCGCAAGAGCCTGTGCAAAACCCAAATGCCACCATCACAGCCATCACCGGCAGTGGGGCAATATTGGGCACGATCGGCTATATGTCGCCTGAACAAGCGAGAGGAGGCGAACTCGACTTTCGTTCCGATCAGTTTTCATTTGGGTCGGTGCTCTACGAAATGGTCACAGGATCTCCGGCCTTCCGGAAGAATACCCATGCCGAATCCATGGCCGCAGTTCTTCGCGATGAGCCGGAGCGCGCGAAGATGATTCCTGCGCCTCCTCCGTTTCTGTGGATTGTTGAGCGATGCATTGCCAAGGATCCAAAGCAGCGTTACTCCTCGACCGCGGATCTGGCTCGCGACCTCGCTGCGGTTCGCGACCGGCTCCTCGAAGCTCCCGCGCGCGAACCGCAAACACCCATCAATAACCTCCCCACGCAGCGTAATGCTTTTATTGGTCGAGAACGAGAGGCGACCGAACTCCGGCGACTCTTAAGCCACGGGGACGTGCAACTCGTGACCCTTACCGGTCCGGGTGGTATCGGAAAAACGCGACTTGTGTTGCAAGTAGCGGCAGAGTCTTGCGGCGAGTTTCCCGGAGGCCTTTGCTTTGTCTCGCTATCGACGGTCGGTGAGCGAAGCATGATCATATCCGCCATCGCTCAAGCGTTAGGAGTGCGTGAGTCCGCAAATCAAACGGCACAGGAGAGCGTGGACGAATATTTGCGAGGACTCGAACAACCTATGCTTCTTGTTCTCGATAATTTCGAACACCTGGTCTCCGCAGCGCCCGTAGTCTCGCAGCTGCTGAGCATTGGTCCGAAGCTGAAGATTGCAGTCACCAGCCAGGCACCCCTGCACGTCTACGGGGAATATGAATTTCCAGTGCCACCGCTGACACTCCCTGATCTTAAGTCCATCCCTAGCCTGGATGTGCTTTCGCGTCTTCCGGCGATCGCACTTTTTGTGGAGCGGGCGACAGCGGTAAAGCGCGAATTCACGTTGACCCGGGACAATGCGTCCGCGGTGGCCGCCATTTGCGCACGGCTTGATGGCCTTCCTCTAGCCATTGAACTGGCGGCTGCACGTATCAAGCTCCTTTCGCCATCTGACATGCTCTCCCGCCTCGAAAGCCGTTTGAGATTACTGACAGGAGGTGCTCGAGATCTCCCGACTCGACAGCAAACACTTCGCAGCACAATTGACTGGAGCTTCGGGTTACTCAACGCTGCGGAGCAAACGTTATTTCGAAGGCTCTCAGTGTTCAGTGGCGGCTGCACTCTGGAAGGAGTGGAATCTGTATGCGACACAATGGGCGATCTGGGCGTTGACGTGCTTGACGGCATGGCGTCCATGGTGGACAAGAGTCTTGTGCAGCATGTAGTCGACGCGGAAACACGCTTTACTCTTCTTTCAACTATCCGTGAATATGCCCTCGAACACCTTGCCCTAAGCCCAGATGAGCGCGCCACGCGCCGGGCACATGCTGCTTATTTCCTGGTGCTCGCCGAAGAGGGCGCCCACGAGGTGACAGCGAATTCCGAGTGGCTCGACCTCTTTGAGGTGGAACACGATAATTTTCGCGCGGCGCTCGACTATTTGATCAAAACGAGAGACGTCGACTGGAGTCTTCGCCTGGGAGCGGCGCTGTTTCGTTTTTGGGAGACGCGCGAATATTTTACGGAGGGTCGAGATGCTATCGAAAAACTCCTGGCACTGGAAACCTCCGATGCCCGTCCCAAACTCCGTGCGCGGTTGCAATTCGCTGCCGCGGTATTGGCGGGCGAGCAAGGCGACTTCGATTCTGCGCGGCAGTTATTCGAAGACAGCATGGAATCCAGTGTAGAACTCAATGATCAACGCGGAGTCGCTGTCGCACTGAATGCATTGGCGGTTCAAGCTCGCAATCGTGGAGAACTTGCCGATGCATCTTCACTTTTCGAACGGTCTCTCGCCATATGGAAGGATATCGGTGACTTCGCAGATCTCGCCAGGGCTCTCAGTAATCTCGCAAACGTAACCAAGCTACAAGGTGATTACGCACGGGCTTCGGCGCTTTATGACGAGTGCCTGACTATGTTCCGAAAAGCCGGGGATAGCGCCGGTGTTGCATGGACGCTCAACTATCAGGGCGATGTGGCTCGAGAGAAAGCCGACTTCGCTGGCGCACGCTCATTTTGTGAGCAGAGTCTGAACGCCTTTCGTCAGTTGAGGGATATCTGGGGAATTGCGAGCGCTCTCTCAGATTTAGCAGGCCTCAATTACGACCAGGGCAATAACGAAGCCGCGCGCCGCCTGTATGCGGAGAGTATATGGCTGTTTTGGGATCTGGGACACAAACGAGGGGTCGCCAGAGTGCTTGAATGCTTCGCCGCAAGCGCCGCAGCACAATCGAATGCGGAGCAGGCACTGCGATGGGCAGGCGCGGCTGCCGCTCTTCGCGAGCGATTGGGGGCTCCGTTAACTCCGAATGATCGGGCGTCGCTTGAGAAAGCTTTGGAATTCGCGCGACGAGCGTTGGGCAGCCCTGCAAGTCTGACTGCCTGGATGGAGGGATGGGCGATGCCATTGGAGGAAGCTGTCAAAGAGGCGTCGAATTGCGAAGCAGGAGGTCGATTCGGGTCCAAGCTTTAATCGATTTAACCGGCAAGGCTTGGATCAATCAAACGGCGCACCGCTGAGATTCGATTCGCAGGGAAGCCTCCGAGGCGCGCGTGTTTGCGAACCGTCTCTTCGTCGGGCGCCAGGTACACGCAAAACAATTTGTCTCCCGTCACGTAACTGTGGAGCCATCTGATCTCCGGCCCCATTTCCTTGAGTACACCCACTGATTTTCTGGCAATCTGCTGCAGCTCGTCATCCGACAGGCTGCCGATGCCTGGAATCTCCCGCTCGATCACGTATTGGTGCATTTACGACCTCACTGGACGGTCATGGTAACAGATTTTCGTGTAGACAGCGGGGCATTTCTCTGACCTGCCCCCATATTCCGCACGGTGATCTTACAACCTAACCAGCAGCCGCAGTAGCTGTGGGAAAGTTGGAAACGCCATCGGCGTTTTCAAAGTGGGCGGAGCCCACGTCTTTTCCATAGCTTGCTTGGCGTGCGAATTCTGCTGGTGTCCGATAGTTCAAACTGCTATGTGGCCGTTGTTCGTTGTAGTCGCGGCGCCAGAAGGCGATCTTCCTCTTGGCGTCGAATAGGTTTTGGAACCAGCTGATCCGCAAGCATTCTTCGCGCAGCCGTCCATGGAAGCTCTCGACGTGAGCGTTCTGAGTGGGCTTGCCTGGTTGAATATGAATCAGCTCAATCTTCTTTTCGATACACCAGGCCAGAAAATGGCGGCTGGTCAATTCGGGTCCGTTGTCGCAGCGAATCGATCTCGGTTCGCCCCGTTGTTGGATGATTTCATCCAGCACGCGTGTCACGCGCCGGCTGGCGAAGCTGGTATCAACCTCCAGGGCGAGGCACTCGCGGGTAAAAGCATCGACCACGCTCAACACCCGGATCGCTCGACCTGCCGCGATCGCATCGTGCACAAAATCCAGTGCCCATTCCTGGTTGGCTGCCGTGTACTGACGCAACGGAGCACTCTGCCTGACGCAGTGTTTACGCTTCTTCCGCCGCAGGGCCAAGCCGGCTTCACGATACACTCGATGGACGCGCTTGTGGTTCACCAGCTCTCCGGAACGGCGCAGCAGTACTTGCAATCGCCGATATCCGAAGCGAGGTTTTTCTCTGGCCAACTCCACCAGACGCGCCCGCAGGTCTTCATCTGAGCTTCTTTCCTGATACCGGACGCTCGACACGGCGACCATCAACAGGCCGCAAGCTCGGCGCTGGCTGAAGGCGTACTCCTGTTGCACATGCTCGACAGCTGCCTTCATGGCTACGAGCTCCATCCGTTTTTTCGAATTACCGACTGCAGCGCTTCCTTGTCCAGACTTAGATCCGCCACCAGCTTGCGAAGCCGCGTGTTCTCATCGCGCAACTGCCTGGCTTCCTGAGCTTCGCTTACATCCATCCCGCCATACTTCGCCTTCCAGGCATAGAGAGTGTGCTTCGACACTCCTACTTCCCGCGCCACGTCTTCGACCTTCCGGCCTGCCTCCACTTGCTTCAGCGCAGCAATCATCTGCGCCTCCGTATGCTTGCTCTTCGACATCTCCGCTCCTCACTCCTGAATACGAAAATCGTACTCGGTTGTGTGCGGATTTAGGGGAGCAGGTCATCTCCAACCGAGGACCGGGTGCAGTTTCTAACAAGATGAGGTGGGCCCGCTACTTGTGACGTTTCGTCAGGGATGCTTGCGGGCAATATAAGCGATTCCACTTCCGACGCCCTTCAGGTCTCTAACCATAGGACAAGGACTTCTGGTTTCCCCTCAGGCGTCGGTCTCTTCATTTGTATATTGCTCAAACAATTCGATCTAGATGCTCTACATCTTCGAACGGGACTTGTTCGGAAGATCTTTCGCGAGAGGAGAGGCCTTCGGGCTCCTGTTGGATGCTGGAGAGTTCTTGCCTCACCGCCTCGCCAAAGGCTGTTGGACCGCTACCGTTGATGAGGAAAGGCTCGTCAGACCAGCTCCACGCAGCCCAGCCAATCTCGAGCTCACGCATGTACCGCATCAGCCTTCGAACAAACTCAAGATCATCAGGAGAATCGGTGCCTCCAAACTCTCCGGCGAAGACCGGCTTTGTTCTCGATAGATTACCGAAAGCTTCCGGCCAATTCCTTCCCTTATTCGGGTAGACATGGGTAGAGTACACAAGGTTCTCCACGTCCATCGGCATCCCGCGCAGATCGTAGGCCCAGTTGGTCCCACTGACAAACACCAGGGCATTTGGGTTCTCGTCTCGAACTGCATGGGTGAGCTTGCGTGCCCAAGGTTGCCATTCCTTCATGGTCACAGTCTTCTGATGCAACGGATACTTCGAACCGTCTTCCTTGTTAAGAGGAAAAGGATCGTCGTCCAGACGATCGTGCGGCTCGTTAAACAAGTCATATAAAACAGCGGGTTCGTCTCGATATCGGCGCCCAAGTGTAATCCACAACTCGATTGACTCGCTATTCGGCAGCGGAGCGACGAAATTCCGATCGCCGCCGTAGACGACATCCGAACCGAGCCACTGTAGATCGAGCAAGGTATACGCGCCGAATAGCGAAGCCCAGTAGATTACCTGATCCATTGCCTTCTGGTATTCCTCGCCAGATCGTCCTTGCCGTCCACGAAGAACAAAATCCTGATTGAAAGGAAGGCGGATGATATTGCAATGCCATTCTTTGACGATGAATTCAATTTCGGATTTGGACAAGGAAGCTCCGGACAAGAAACCTTGTTCGTCGGGTCCGGCGTATTCCAACCCGGAGCGATTGACGCCTCGCAGAATAATCGGCTCACCGCTCAAATTGAGAATGCGATTTCCCGAGGTTCCGAGAGCAGCAAGTCCATTGGTGAGTTCACCATTCATGACACGGCCTCGGTGTCCTTCAATCCGATATACAGAGATTCGTCTCCCAACGCAAGTTTGAAATACGCTCTTCAATACGAGATATTAGAGTCCTGCTGCTTTGCGGCAAGTGCTCCGATGATCTTCAGCTTGAACGTCTTCCCTTGCGCCGCGCTGTCCGTGAAAAGGGCACAGCGAAAAGCTCCCCACATCAGCAGCATGTTGAACGGTGGTTTTAGGAGGAAGGAGAACCTTTTCGTGATCGCGACAAGGACCACACCGGCAATCATCCAGGCGATCCATAATCCATGCAATCTCGAAGAAATGGAGTGGAACGGATGGAAGCGCACGAATCTGTCGGCCACCACGCCGCCGACGTCGCAGTCAAACCGCAGGGGAACAACCTGTTCATTGTGGACAGCAAGCAAGCGCGGTATATCGACTGCAACAATATGCCGCTGCCATTCGGTCCGCAGTTCGTGGCGGATGTCGTCAATCGCACCCACGTCGCGGAAAACCAAGCGGAATGGTTGCTCGCCGCAGAACTGGTTATCAAGGCTCAGCCCGGGGCAAAGCGAGTGACGCTTGAAGATTAACCAAGAGACGTGGAGTTGCCTGCTGAGTCCGAGCGCTCAGGGCTGCCGCGCCGGGTTGTAAAATAGCCGTTGGCAATTGGCATAGTGAGGAAATGACCATGGCATCGTTTATGGATGGTAATCCAGCACTCAAAGGACTCTCGGGCGATATGAAGCGGCGTATGGACGCGGCCGTAGCAACTTTCCAGGCCAGCCTGGCCTCCACCCGCACGGGCCGCGCCAGCGCCCATATGCTCGACCAGATCAAAGTGGACTACTACGGCACCATGACGCCGATTAACCAGATGGCGCAGGTGGGCGCCCCTGAACCGCAGTCCATTCTCATCCAACCCTGGGATCCCTCGATCCTCAAGGAGATCGAGAAGGCCATCCAGGCTTCCGATCTCGGCTTCAATCCCATCTCAGACGGCAAGGTCATTCGCGTTCCTGTTCCGCCCATGACCGAAGAGCGCCGCCGCGAGGTGGTCAAGCATCTCAACAAGGTTCTCGAAGAACACCGCACCGCAATCCGCAACGTGCGCCGCGACGGCAACGACGCGTTGAAGAAGCTTGCCAAGGATAAGAAGATCAGCGAAGACGATGAAAAGCGCGCTCTCGAAGAAGTCCAGAAAATGACCGACGAAGAGATTCGTCGCATGGAAGAGCTCTCGCGCAAGAAAGAAGTGGAAGTGATGCAGGTCTGACTGGCTCGTCTCATCGAGTGTTCAAATCGGAGCGTTCGGATCATGAATCATGACCTGCAGGACACCGTCGCATTGTTGTCGCGTATGCCGGCCGCATTCGACGCGCTGCTAGGCGGCCTTCCTGAAACATGGACGGACCACAGTGAAGGCGACGAGACATTCACGGTCGTCGATGTCGTCGGCCATCTCATCTACGCCGATCGTGTGGACTGGATGTCGCGCGTGCGGATAATTCTCGAATTTGGCGAGAGCCGGCCTTTCGAACCCTTCGATCGCCGGGGACATGTGGAAGAATGCCGCAATAAAACTCTCCCGCAGCTTCTCGATGAGTTTGTCCGCGTGCGCGCACAATGCCTCGAGGCGCTCAGCGCTCTCAATCTGCAGCCGGAGCAGCTTGAACAGCGGGGTCGTCATCCGTCCCTCGGCACAGTCACGCTTTCGAATCTGCTTGCCACATGGGCTGCGCACGATCTGACGCATCTGCACCAGATCTCGCGCATCCTGGCGCATCAGTATCGGGATAAAGTCGGCCCGTTTGGCGCATTTCTGGGTGTGCTGAAATGCGAAGGGCACGGCGGATGAGCAAGATGCAATCTATGAGTTGCATCCAGCAGATCAGAAAAACAACCGCAGATGTTTCGGCTTCCTGACCCGCCAAGGCGAATCACTGCGCTCAACATGGCACTCTCATCCGTCTATTTCTTCGGGCGCCTGTAGAACGGGATCGGCACCTGCTTCGCTCTAACCGAGTTGGCACGGCATTGGACGACTACGTCTGTCCCGCTGGCGGCGACGCTCGCCGGTACCAGCGCCATTGCGATGTTAGTTTTGAGGAACGGCGCGGGCGATCCGGAAGTGACTACGCCCATCTGCTTGCCGTCGAGATCGTGTATGGTGTACCCATCACGGGCGATACCGCGTTCCACCATTTCAAGGCCGATGATCTTGCGCTTCGGGCCACCGCCGGCTTGGTCAGCCAGCAACGCATCGCGACCGATGAACTCGCCCTTGTCGAGTTTAAGGAAGCGATCCAGTCCCGCTTCCAGCGCGTTGATTTCCTCTGAGATTTCGTGCCCATAGAGACTCATGCCCGCTTCGAGCCGGAGCGTGTTTCGCGCTCCTAGACCGCAGGGCCGAATGCCGAACTCTGCCCCTGCATCCATCAGCGCATCCCACATCTTCACCGTCGTCGGTTCGTCCGAAGGGATGTACACTTCAAAGCCGTCTTCGCCGCTGTAGCCAGTACGCGCAATCAGAACATTATGAATACCGGCCACCTGTCCAAATGTGAACCAGTAATTCTTGATTGCACCTAGATTCACCTTCGTCAGCTTCTGCAGAGTCTCAAGCGCGCGGGGTCCCTGCAGGGCGAGCTGCGAGTAATAGCTCGAATAGTCGCTCAGGTGAATTCCTGACCGGCTGCCGACCTGCTGACGAATCCAGGCGTAATCCTTGTCCTTCGTTCCGGCATTCACCACAAGCAGGTAGTCGTTGTCGCCGAGCCGGTGCACGAGGATGTCATCTACGAAGGTTCCCTCCGGCGTCAGCAGCGCGGAGTAGTGGGCCTGACCATCCTTGAGACGCGAGACATCGTTCATCGTGATGTGCTGGACGGCGGCAAGCGAGCCGGGGCCGCGGAACTGGATTTCGCCCATGTGGCTCACGTCAAACAGGCCGACACCGGTGCGCACCGCCATGTGTTCGGCGATCAAGCCTCCACCAAGGCCGGGGTACTCAACGGGCATGTCCCAGCCGCCAAAGTCCACCATTTTGGCCTTGAGCGCGCGATGGGTGGCGTTGAGGGCGGTTTTCTTAAGTGCGGGGGCGACAAGTGCGGTAGGGGTGGACATGGAGTCAATGATCCTTTCAGCAGCAAATCTACCCTTCCAACGATAGGCACCGGCTAGCCGCGGGTCAAACGCATGGGTTCACGGCTTAAGATGGTTTGTTCAGCCCATGGAAGGGAACCGGCTTTGAATCCAGTCCGCGGAATTCTGATGATTATTGCTTCGGCGATCGCCTTCTGGCGAGGCTGGCAGATTCGCCACGGGCACTACGCATGGATGGCCTTTGGGCTGGGCGTTCTAGCCCTGGCACTGTCTGCGTGGCACTTCGTTCATGACGGCCGAGATCGTTCCGAGTAAGGATTGGCAGGAAGTTATCAGCTGCATCGCTGAAACCCTCGTATAATTCCGGCCAATTACCTTTATGGAATATTTCCTGATTATCGTTCTGGGGATCGTTGTCATTTCGGTCTGGAACAGCAGCCGAAATGCGAACGAGCGGTTGCGCGAATCGGTGGACCGGCTGGAGCGTGAGCTTGAGTTTCTGCGTTCGCAACTTGCCGGTTTGCTGAAAGCCAATACGAAACTCAGGGAATCCACTGGTGCGGTGGCGCTTGAACAGCCTCCACCCGAAACATCGCCCGAGCCCGCAGTTCGGCTCGAGACATCACAAGCGGCGCACAATGTGACCCGTCCCGTCGCGGCCTACCCGCCGGTCGCAACACCCAAGCCAATTGAATCAGTCATTCCGACGCCTATGCCGCCAATTGCCAATCCAACTGTCGCTGCCGCTCCGCTGTTAGTGCCCGTGCCACCGAAACCGGAGCGCGCACTATCACCGACGGAGGGCCCGAGCGTACCGCTGGCGAGACCCGCAGAGCCTGCAAGTTTCCGTCAGCCGTCGCAAGTGCCGCCAGTGCATGCCGCAGCGTTTCAAGCGTCGGCTGCCAATGAGGCAGCGCAAGCGAGGGCACGTCTCTTTTCGCTTGAGGAAACGCTGGGCGCGAACTGGCTCAACAAGATCGGCATCGCGATCCTCGTCATCGGTCTGGCCTTCTTCCTCGCCTACAAACTGCAAACCTGGGGACCAGGCGGGAAGGTGGTCTGCGGATTTGCGGTGAGCATCGCGCTACTGGGCGGTGGTGTGTGGCTCGAGCGCGAGCCAACCTACCGCATTTTTGCGCGTGGCGGCATCGGCGGCGGATGGGCACTTGCCTACTTCACTACCTACGCGATGTACCACCTGCAGGCGGCGCGCATCGTCGATTCGCTTCCCGTCGATCTGGTGCTGATGATGCTGGTTGCGGCAGGGATGGTCGGGCACTCGCTGCGATACCGATCGCAAACCGTGACTGCGTTAGCATTCATGCTCGGCTTCGCTACGCTGCTGACCAGCCATGTTGAAGAGCCGACGCAGACCGTTGTGTTCTCGCTTGCTGCGAGCGCCATACTGGCGATCGCACTGGTGGTGGTTACGACAATCCGCCACTGGGCAGTGCTGGAGCTATGCGGCCTGATCGCGGTTTACACCAGTCACTTCGTCTGGCTCAATGAAGTGCTGCCCGCAAATCACGCCGACTTTGCCGACTTCTGGCCGTCGACGGCGCTCATCCTGCTTTACTGGCTGATTTTCCGGCTGGCGTATGTGCTGCGCACGCCTCTCGACAAGCGCCAAGAGAGCCTGTCGAGCGTATCGGCAATTTTGAATTCGGGCGGAGTGCTGGGCTTGCTGAAGTTCCAGTCGGCACATCCCGAGTGGGCTTTCTGGGCGCTGGTTGCACTCGGCGCCTTTGAGATGGGGCTGGCTTACTGGGCGAAGGAGAAGCGGCGGCAGGCGTTCGTGGTCTTGTCGACCATCTCTGTAGTGCTGCTTGCCTCGTCGGTGCCATTCCGCTTCCACGGCGTGAGCTGGCCGGTGCTGTGGCTGGTGCAGGCGCAGATTCTTGCCATTGCCGGATTGCGGTTGGGTGAGCCAGTTTTCCGCCGGCTCGGGCTGCTCACTGGAGTGATAACGGGTGGCGTTCTGGCGCTGCACGACGTGATGCCTCTGGCGGTTGAGCGCATGATGGCCGGGGACGCAAGCCGGCATTGGTCTTTGACGGCGGGATTGGCGCTGGCGGCAATTCTCTACTGGACACATTCCGAGATCTATCCGCGTCGCTGGCCTGAGATTGCGCCGCATGCGTTGGAGAGCCTGGCGCTGAAGATCTCAAGTTGGCTGGGGCTGGGCGCTGCCGCGACTTGCCTCTGGGTTGTGCTACCGGACAAGTGGCTGCCAGTGGGATGGCTGATGCTGTTTCTCGTTCTCGCATTTGCGGGACAACGCTGGCGCGCGACCATGCCGCTGGTGGAGGGGGATGTGCTGGCGCTGGCCGCAGCTGCGCTGCTGGTGTTCGATCACGTGCTGCCGCTTGTGTATTTCCGGCTGGGCAATTTCGATCTCAGCCATCATCCCGTGGAAACAGCGGTGCTCGCACTTGCTTCGTTGGCGTACTGGCTGCGGGCTGAGGTGTTTCCGCGTGTCCTGCCACGCTTCGATCCAGCAGCATCACCGGGGCCAACGTTACAAGCCTGGCAGGCATTCATTCTGCCTTGCACAAGCTGGCTGGGATTGGGAGCGGCGACGGCGGCGCTGTGGGCGGCGCTGCCCGATCAATGGTTGCCTCTCGGCTGGATCGCGTTGTTTCTCGTACTGGTCATTCTGGGGCATCGATTCAACGCTGCGATGCCGCCGCTCGAGGGCGATGTGCTGGCGCTTCTGAGTGCGGGCGTTCTTGCCTTTCATCACATTCTGCCGCTGGTCTTCTTCCGGTTTGAGAACGCGGACCCGGGCCGGCATCCGGTTGTGACGACGGTCCTGAGTCTCGCGGCGCTTGCGTTCTGGTTGCGTGCGGAGTTGTTCCCGCGCTTCCTTCCGAAGTTGAATGCAATTCCAAGCTGGGATCCGGCAGCGTGGGAGAGGGCGATGCTGCCGCTGTCCAGTTGCCTCGGAACGGCATTGGCTGCGGCAGCGATCTGGGTTGTGCTTCCTGCGCCGTGGGTGGCCGTGGGATGGCTGGCGCTCGTTGTGGTACTTGGATTTGCTGCGGATTGGATCGCGAGCGGCGTATTGGCGCTGCAGGCAGATGCGCTGGCGCTCGTTTCGTTTTTCAGCCTTGCCGGGCGCTGGGACATCCAGCGGGGCGACTGGCACTATCGAACATCGCTGCTGATAGCTGTCGCTCTGCTGTACTGCGGCATGCGCCGGAAGACAGTGGTGGGTGGAGCACGTAACTACGTTCCCGCAGCGTATTCGTGGGCAGCCGCATACTTTTTGGTGGCACTGGCGTTCGATATCTTCAAGGAGCCCTGGTTCGCGCCAGTTCTCACTGCGCTGGCCCTGACTCTGTTTGAAATTGGTCGATTTTCTCGAAGAGGGTTTCTGCGCTGGCAGGGATACTCCCTGATAGCGACCGCAGTAGCCGCCGACATCAGTGGAGACCTGCCTTACGCGGTAGCCGGAATGGCAGCTTCATTCACGGCGACCGGCTTTTCGTTGGTATCCTCCCGGCTGCTTGAAGTCATCATCCTACTTGCCGGCGGCTATTGGCTGCTGGAACGAACGCGAGATTTCGCCCGCACAACAAAGACGGAGCACATCGTTGGCCTTCTCGCCGATGCCGCAGGCACTTTCTGCCTGATGGTCTGGTTTGGCGTGCGTTTTCCGTTCTATGTGCATGGCGGCGAAGGCTGGATGGCGGCGATCTGGGCCGGGATGGCGACTGTCCTGACCACGCTAGCCTGGATCATGCGGCGGCGGACGTTTCTGGTGCAGGCGATTGTGCTTGCGGTTGCCGCGGTGCTGAGAGGATTGTTGTTCGATTTGATCGGCGAAACCCATGGGGATTTCTGGCATGGCCCGCTCTATCATCTGTCGGTTGCTGCATTGGTTTTGATTGCGGCACTCCCATTTGCATTCAAGCTGCGAGGGCGGGAGTTTTGGACTGGAGCTTCGGTGACTCTCCCAGGGCCATTTGTCACGGCCATGAGCAGTCCGGAGCAGTGGTTCTTCTTTGCGCCATTCGGAATGATGGTGGTGGCTCTTGCCATGAAGCTCAGCTCGGGTCACATCACCACTGCATGGAGTCTTCTGGGATTGGGCACGTTTTTATTTGCTCTGGTGGTGGGTGAGCGGAGTTTCCGGCTGGCGGGGCTGGGACTGTTGCTCGTCGGCGTGGCCAAGATTCTGCTGATGGACGTTTGGGCGCTGGCGCCGCCGGACCGCTACGTCACGCTGATTGTTCTTGGGACTGCGCTGCTCGCGGTGTCGTTCCTGTACACGAGATTCAGCGCGAAGATTCGAAAGTATTTGTAGATTGATGTTTGAGGGTGGGTGAAGGCAAAAGGGCAACTGCATATCCCTCGGCTATGCCCGGGATGACATTCCGGAAGAGCAAAAGCTAGCGGCGCCGCCCCGCGCGCCAAAAACTGCTGACGCCGAGATAAAGAAAAATCACGATGATCACCGCCGCTGCAAGAAATGTCCGGTGATCGGGGCCTTGCTGCCAGCTTGCTCTCGTCCTCCACAGAACGGGACTGAAAACCAGCACGGGGAGCAGGAAAAAGACGCCGGTAACCTCGAGCCAGATTTTGCCGCCAACGCTGCGGAATGGCTTGAAGAACCCGCTGAGCCCTCGAGCCACTCCGCGAGTGGTTTTTCCCGCGACGCGGCCACGGTCGGCGGCAGTTCCCGGCGGCGCGGCTTCCGGTTGAGCATTAGGGCCAACCGCATTGGTCTGCTGGCCTTCCCCCATGATGGCCTGGCCGGCAATGCGGCCCGCCACACGTACGCCAACACCCAATACACGGCCGATGGATTCAGGTCTCACTTCGATATGATGGTAGCAGCGGCGGACCTCATGCAACCGGCTCGCATCCCCGGCCGAATGCCAGTTGCCGGATCTCCGCTTGCCAAGTAAGGTATAGAAATCAATCGCTGCTCCCTGCGCAATTCTCCGCGTTGGCCGCTGCCGGAGGTAAATCCTTGACATCACGTCTGCGCGAATTGATCCAGCAACTCGGAGAAGCAATCCACGAGTCCGTTATTGAAAGCGAGCAGATCGCCGGCGTCGTCCAGGACATCCGTAAGCACGGGTTCGACGTTCTCCTTATGCTTGAGGCCACCATTGGTCTCAATGAGGTTTCGAAAGAGACCGAAGAAGCCGACGCCGCGGCAGAAGCCGCCGGTGGCACCTTCACCAAAAACGATGTGAACTTCCTGCGCTCGCTGCGCATTTCGGTCGAAGGCGAAGACAATGATGAATTGACCCAGGGCGAAGACGAGACTCAGGCTGGCTGAGTCTCGACGGTTGTCAAACCTTTTCTAAATTCAGCCTCTTGATGTCTGTAGGCAGGGCCGTTCGCGGCTCTAGCTGCGCCAGTGCAATTCCACCGGCCCATCAAGCGGGTGCTTGCCTGTTCCCTCAAGGCGCGCCTGCTTCAACGCGAAATACCACTTCGCCGGTTTGTCGGCGTCGTCGATCAGCATGAGGCTGGGATTGTGCTTCAATCCCTCTGCCTGCTGAATCATCGTCTCCTGATCCTGCCGCACAAATTTCGCTCCGAAGAATTTGGCGATTGGCGTCAGGAACGGGATCTTATAGAAGACGTTCCATGCGGCGATGACGTCAATCCGGCAGGTGGAGGCCGTCACGGGCGTTACCGTAGTCAGCGATGAGAACCACTTGTTGCCGCAGCGGATGATTTCGGTGCGGCGGTTGGGCAGCATGAAGTCGATGGTGGTTTCCACGGGCTGTCCGTAGACACCGAGAAGCTTGTAGGGCGCGGAATTTCCGCTGGGGGCGTGCGCGCTCATGCGAAAGCCTTCGGGAATAGGCTCGAACTTCTTGGTCTTTTCGCGAATGCTGGCGCGCGAACGCCACCACCATGCCTGGTGAACAAAAGGCCCGTGCGCCGGGTCCATCAGCCCAATGATGCCGTGATCCACGTTGCAGGGCAGGTCTGCTGCAAGATGCGCAGTGCGAAAGCGCGTGCCGAATTTGGCGAGTTCCGGAACTGGTCTTTCGGCGGTTCCTTTTTTCCCGGAACCCGGGCCCGGAATGAAGACCCACGCATGCCCGTCTCGTTCTTCACATGGAAACGCAGTCGCGTAAATCCGCGTCGCATCGAGGTGGTCATGGCTTGAGAGTGAAGGGATCAGCTCGCAACGCCCGCTGCACGGCTCAAACTCCCACCCGTGGTAGCGGCAGGTCACGCGATTGCCGTCGAACCAGCCCTCGCTCAACGGAATGCCACGGTGGGGGCAGCTGTCGCGCATGGCAAATAAGCAGCCATCGCTGCGCCGGCCAAGGACGAGCGGCAAAGCGAGCAGCATAGCCTTGACGAGCTTGCCTTTTCGCATCGTATCGGTGCGCAGAGCCGGATACCAGTCGTCATAGATGAGGCTGGCGCTTGGACCTTGGATGGGCACTCCGGCTTCGGTTGTAGTGACCAGCGGCATGTAGGACCAAGATAACAGTTCAGTTGGGGTGGGGGAGGTGTGCCCGAGGTGAGGCCGCCAAGGCCGATCAGTGTGGCAGGTTCATCCGTTTAAGAAGCTCGTTATATCGACTGTCGGATCGGATTCCGTCCAAGGTCGGGTCCACCATCATCCAGGTTGATGCCCAGCACTTCTGATCGATTGCCGCGCTGATTCGCGAAAAGGCGAGATCCGGTTTTCCGAGGCGTATGTAGTTGATCGCGATTTCGTAGGGACCGCACAGGTCATTTTGATGGGCCAGCATCAACTTCATCCGAGCTTGCCAATAGGCCTTCCAGCCATCGCGCCTGTAGATTGCAAGCATGCTGGCGGTGTTGGCGTCAGGTGCTTCCAACCCGAGGTCTAAGGCGTCCGATTCCACAGCCTTATCGCGCATACCTTTCTTCTCATAGATCCTGCTTGCCCATCCCGCAACGAAGTTCTGTTTGCCCGGTTCCATTTCGACAGCTTGCTGGAGATGAACAAGCGCTTCATCATAGTGCCTCGCATAGTAGAGGGTTGATCCGAGGTGCCGGTTCATCAGGAACGAGTCCGGTTCTATCTGCCAGGCTTTTCGCATATGTGTAACCGCCTCTTCGGGACGGTTAACTGCGTCGAGGTAAATCGCGTATTGGAACTCGGCGTCAGAGCTGTTCGGGCTAAGCGCGATTCCTCGCTTCAGATTCGCTTCCGCGTCTGACCAGTTCCATTCAAAGACGGCTTGTGTAAGGCCCAGCGTTGAATATGCCTCCCCATTTTCTGGATCGAGTTCGATCGCGCGGCGTGCGGCCGCTTCACTTTTGGTCATCGCATCCTGGGGCCGCATCATGCTGAGAACACCTTCGGACTGCAAAGCGGCGGCCAAGCCGGAGTAGGGCAGGGACCAGGAAGGATCGATGGAAATTGCCTGCTGAAAGTAAGTGGCGCTGGTGTCAGCCTCACGCTTTTGGAGGAAATAGCGCCCCCGCAGGTAAGCGTCGTGAGCCTCGGGGCGGACGTAACGGCGGGGATTAGCCGAAGTGACCGCGCTGTGGAGGCGATCCGCAATCGCGCGGGCTGCTTCGTAGGGGAGCGCGACAGCTTCATTGGCACTGCGGTCGTAGCTTTCGGCCCAGACATGGGCGTCGGTGTCGGCGCGGATGAGCTGAAGGTTCATGTGGACGTTGCCATTAGCGCGGGAGATTGAACCTTCCAGGATGGCGTCGACGTTGAGAGCCCGGGCGATATCGCCGAGTGGCTTACGCGCCCCCTTGTATTGCATCACAGAGGTGCGCGACGTGATGCGAAGATTGGAGTCCTTGGCGAGCATGGTGATGAGCTCATCGGTCATGCCGTCGGCGAAGTACTCCTGATTGGGATCGCCCGAGAGATTGTCGAGGGGAATGACGGCGAGCGAGGTTATGGCTGGCTGGATATCACGATCGAGGAGGCGAGCGGCCAAGGGATGCGGGCCCAAGGTGAGCACGAGGACGGCAACGAGGACGGTGGCTCCGCCAGCGATTCCTAGCCAGAGACGATGTGGCTTCGCAGGATTTGTAGCGTGGTCTCGGGTTGCCTCTGCCTGATCCGGAACACTGCCGCCCGAGGCTGCGGGGGAAGCCGGCTCGGGCGCCGCAGTTTCGATCGAGGTGATTGCGGCGATAAAGCGATAGCCCATCCCGGTAACCGTCTGGATGAAGCTGGGGTTTTCGGGGTCGTCGCGAAGAAGATATCGAAGCTTGCGGATGGCGGTATTGATGCCGTGCTCGGTGTCGACGAAGACCTCGCTCGACCAAAGCCGCTGCGCAATCTCTGCGCGGCTCACGAGTCGGCCCTCCCGCGAGACCAGGAGGATCAGCAATTCCAGAGGCTTTCGCTCCACGCGCTGCGCGGCGCCGTTGCGCATGAGCTCGAAGCGATCGCAATCGAGTTGGAAGTCGCCGAATTGATAAATCGTTCCGGGCATTTCGGGCGCCATAGAGATTACTTGAAGATTGACTTCATAACGCTAACCCCGACTTTGCTTAAATTCGCTTGGCACCATTGGATGCAAACATGACCAAACCCTAATAGGCCGGTGGTAGACCGAGGCGCTGAACCAGGGATCGGTAGCGCGCGTCGGAGTGAAGAAAGTCGAAAGCAGGCTCACCCTGGACAAAAAGGACATCGACGAAGTGCTGGCGGTACGCCTCTTCAAGGAGTGCGAGGGTTTTATCTTTCTCGCCGAGTTGGGCATAGTAGAGCGCAAATTCGCCAGGGGATACGATCTGCGTCTTCGACTGCATCAATCGCCGATCCAGTTGCCACTGTATGAATCCGCGCGCTCCGCCTTTGTCGTATGCACGCCGCAGATTCACCGCCGACTGGGGATCGCCAGTCAGGATGTGATACTTTGCCCAGGCTTCCATCGCTTGTTTGTAGTCACCCTTTCGCTCCTGAGCGTCGAAGACCTGCGCCCACAGATCAGGGTTATTAGGAGAAGCTTCCATCCGCAACTGAACATCTGCGAGCGCGGCGTCGTACTGCCGCGCGCCGACGTATATCGATGCCAGACCGTAGGGACGAGCGAAGGGGTCAAGTTCCATTGCCTTCTTTGCGCTTGCGATTGCCTCGTCATTTCGGTTCAGGGCCTGAAGCAGGTCCGCGCGCACGTAGTAATACTCGGCATTCCGCGGGTCCATACTGATCGCTCGCTGGAATTCCCGGTCGGCGTTGGCCAAATCCCATCGAGCGAGAAAGAACGCCCCACCCATCGCCCAGTGGGAATCCGCCAGATCCGGATCAATCTGCAGTGCTCGCTGCGCTGTCTCCCACATTGGCTGAAGACTCGTTCGTGGTTCGAGCGCATTGACCACAACGCCCTCCCCGTAATAGGCCGACAGCCAAGCCCACGCCTCCGCGTAGTCAGGCTGGATCTCAGTCGCTTTCTTGAAATATTCTCCGGATTCGTGCATGTGATCGGTGAACCAGAGATACTTTCCGCGCAGGAAGGCATCGTGAGCAGCCGGGTTCACATACCGAACGCGCGCGCTGGAAGCGGCTACGCTCCCAAGTCGCTTCGCGATGGCCAGTGCGGCCTCGTTGGGGAGGGCCGTGTCGTTAACATCGCGGTCGTAACCTTCCGCCCATAGATGGGTGTCGTGATCTGCACGGATGAGCTGAAGGTTCATGTGGACGTTGCCATTAGCGCGGGAGATTGAACCTTCCAGGATGGCGTCGACGTTGAGAGCCCGGGCGATATCGCCGAGTGGCTTACGCGCCCCCTTGTATTGCATCACAGAGGTGCGCGACGTGATGCGAAGATTGGAGTCCTTGGCGAGCATGGTGATGAGCTCATCGGTCATGCCGTCGGCGAAGTACTCCTGATTGGGATCGCCCGAGAGATTGTCGAGGGGAATGACGGCGAGCGAGGTTATGGCTGGCTGGATATCACGATCGAGGAGGCGGCCAGCCAGCGGGCGCGGTCCCACGGTGAGCACGAGGATGCAGAGGCCGACGGCGGCGACGGTCGCAAGCGCGATCCAAATGCGCCGGTTGGGGGTGGATGCCGAGGGGGCAGAAGGGGAAGCTGCCTCTACCGGGTCAGGGGAAATGATCGCGTCGGCCTTGGGCCGACTCGCTTCCGGCACCTCTATTTCGTTAGGTTCGATTGGGGCGATAAAGCGATAGCCCATCCCGGTAACCGTCTGGATGAAGCTGGGGTTTTCGGGGTCGTCGCGAAGAAGATATCGAAGCTTGCGGATGGCGGTATTGATGCCGTGCTCGGTGTCGACGAAGACCTCGCTCGACCAAAGCCGCTGCGCAATCTCTGCGCGGGTGACGAGCTGGCCCTCGTGCGAGACGAGGAGGACGAGCAACTCCATCGGCTTTCGCTCCACACGAACGGCGCGCCCGTTGCGGACCAATTCAAATCGCCCGCAATCGAGCTGAAAATTGCCGAATTGATAAATCACACCGGGCTGGGAAATGGGCAGGGAATACCCTCCGCGCGGGGAAGCTGGACTGTTCGGACTTTAAGCATAGCGCGTACTGCGCTCGATTTTAAGCGGATAGTGGTTCACCTAAACTTCACCAACGGCTTTACCCCCTCTTCATTGCCTCGGCAGCCCGGATTTGGGTTATCTCGTGAGCACGCCGGCCATCCCCGGCCGAGGAGAGAATCGAATGAAGACAAGAAATTGCAGCTTGTTAACAGTTGCTGGCGCGTTTGTACTTGCAATGATGATGGTCCCGAGCGCCCTGGCACAGTGTGGTCTTAACAAGAACTATTTCAAACCCGCTGCCTGGCATCCCAACCTTGGTTCGGCGCACTTCATGCGCGCTGCACTTTTGAACGACGACGATGACCGTGACGGTCCTTCGATCGTCGGTATGTGGCACGTGACCTTCACTGCGCACACGATGAACGGGAACTCTATCCCCAGCTCTGCCTATCCCGTGATCGACAATGCCATGGTTGTTTGGCATAGCGACAAGACGGAGATCATGGAGTCGGCACGGCCACCGCAGGATGGGAACTTCTGTCTCGGCGTCTGGGAGAGGACCGGCAATCGCGCCTATTATGTCAACCACCTGCCCTGGCTCGGCAACGATACCGCGAATGCGCCCAGCGGCATCGGCAATCCAACGGCCGGAGCGCAAATCACCGAGCGCGTGACCCTTAGCGAAAACGGCAACGCCTACTCGGGAAGCTTTACGCTGGTGGCCTATAACCTCGATGGAACCAATGCCGTCACATTCACAGGCGTCCTCGCCGGAACGCGCATCACCACCTCAACTGCGTTCCCCACCCTGTTCTGATCCGCGCGCTGATTATCGACTCAATTGCCCCGTCCTGACTCATCAGGGCGGGGATTTGCATCTGCGGTCGCGACCTGCACCAACCGCTTCTCGTTCACAGCGGTGGGAAAACCTAGTGGATCCCAGTGTTTGCGGCAGCCGGGAAAATCAAGAGGAAGGCACTGCGCAGCTATTCCGCGTTCGCGCATCTCAAAGCCGCCGGGAAGGATGTTGAGGACGCAGGCTACGGCGGTGACACCGGCGCCGGTGTGCTGCCAGCGCCCCAGCCAGCGGCTGAAGCCACTCGAGTGGGGCACGATGTAGACAGCGACGCCGTTTGCTCGCATAGTTCGCGTGAGGCGATTGACGTCACAATCGGGATCGCAGGCCGCGCAGGTGATATCTACTCCATCGATATGGGCTTTGCAATCCTGGCTACGCGAGCCGCGCATACATGCTGGGATGAGAAGGACTTTCTGTGCAGTGCGAGCGTAGTCCTCGCGGAGGCCTCGGTTCATGACTTCGGCGGCAAACATGTTGAGGTGGTACTCGACTGCGCGCTTTTCACACATCAGCAAATCTTCGCGCCACAGCCATCGTCCGTGTTCCCGAGCAACGCGGGATGCGACTCCGCGCGTGTAGGCACCGAGGGTGTGGTCGGCCGCGCGTTCGAATTCCTTAAACAGCTCGACAGCAGCGTGCAACCAATAAGTAGCTTTTTGTGGTGAGAGTTCAGCGAAGTAGCTGCGCCAGTTGTTCAGGCGCATGGCTTCGTGCTTGAATTCGCCGTTCGCTCGGAGCCACTCAGCAAGTTGCATGAGGCGTTCAACAGCGCCGGCTCGCGTTTCGGCTTTGTGGCCGCTACGGGGCGTGAGAGAATAACGCGCCAGACCGGCGCGGACCCAATCGATCAGGGGCTTGGCCATCTGCGAGCGCTCACGCGCGGAAGTAAGTTCGCCTGCGATCCCCACGACCCAGCCCGGAGTTTTTTGAGCAGCGAATTCATAGCAGTTGAGAACCATACCGAGAACAAGGAACTCAAGCGCGTATTCGCCGCGACTGCGCGGAGGTTCGGCGAGCAATGTCTGCACGTGGCGGCTGTAGCCATCGATGACCGGAGCGGCACACTGCTCGATATTGGAGAGAGTTTTATCCGCAAAGGCGGGGAGGGACCCGTAAAAGCCATCGGAGCAGCTATTGCCACGGCGCAGATCGTAAACGGGTTTGGAATTGAAAGACGGGGCCGCAACGTCCGGCAACAACGGATTCGTTTTCGATTCGCGGAGCGAGTTGAATTCGTCGTACACGTGCGTTCCTCTTGCTTTGCGCCCCCGCTCTCCGCGTTGAAGACCGCAGATGGCAACAGAGGATAATACGCCTTCGAACGTGAGGCAGTTCAACGGAATTTTAGTGCCCAAATCGGCGGATTCCGCCTCCGGCTCCTGTGTTCGAAAATGGACACGTTGCAACGCTAGCGAACAGATCGAATTCCAATCTGGTCAGCGATATAGTTGTATGTTGCTGAGAGACTTAGCGGTTGGACGGTTAAGTGTTTTGGCGCACTGCGTGCAAATACAAGGGGTAATACTCTAATTCCCCAGGAGCAAAGTTCCTTAAGGAGGTTGTCCATGAGTGGACTGCTTCAGGATGTTCGCTTTGCCTTGCGGCAACTGCGCAAGAGCCCGGGATTTCCAATTACCGCAGGGTTGATGCTGGCGCTGGCAATCTGCGCCAACAGCACCGTATTCAGCTGGATCGACGGCACGATGTTGCACCCCATTCCCGGTGCGCAGGATACCGGAAACCTGGTTAGCGTAATGCGGGGGCAATGGAATCCTTCGCCTTCGCCGCCGTTGTCGTATCTCGACTACCGCGATCTTCGCGATGGCAATCAGACCTTCAGCGGGATTCTGGCCTATCACCATGACTGGTTGACTCTCACCGGCGGCGCAAATCCGCAACGCATTTATGTTGCCAACGTTTCGGCGAATTTCTTCGACGTGCTTGGCGTAAAGCCGGCGCTGGGTCGCTTCTTCCTGCCCAGCGAGGAGAAAATCGAAACCGGATTGCCCTACATCGTGCTGAGCCATTCGTTGTGGCAGACGCGATTCGCGAGCGATCCGAACATTGTCGGCAAGTCGATTGAGATTGTCCGTAAACAGGTGACGGTGATTGGCGTCGCGCCAGAAGGGTTCATCGGTGCGATGCCAGGTATACGCCAGGATGTATGGCTTCCGCTTAATCCAGGAGGCGACGATTGGCAGATGACGCATCGCAGTCATTTCTATCTCAATGTATTGGGCCGGCTTCGGCCGGGTGTCAGCCGGCAGCGCGCCAATGAGGATCTGGAGAGGTTGATGCACCAGATCGCGACGGCGTATCCAAACGATCATCTAGGGGTGAACACGATCACGCTGGATCCCTTGTGGCGGTCACCGTTTGGCGCCAATAACTATATGGCCACAACCCTGCCGATTCTGCTGGCAATTGCAGGCGTGGTGCTGCTGCTGACGTGCGCCAACGTGGTCACGCTGGCGCTGGTACGCTTTGTTGCTCGCCGCCGGGAGATTGCGATACGGCAGTCGCTCGGGGCGGGGCGGATCCAACTTGTCCGGCAGATGGTGCTGGAAGGATTTTTTGTGTCGCTGGGCGGCGGCGCTCTGGCGTTACTGATGACCTCATGGACGGCGAAGAGCTTCGCGCGTTTCGTTCCTCTGAGCGCAAATCCGATTGTCTTGAATGGGGTGATGGATCGCGACGTGGTGATCCTTATCGCGGGGCTAGCGGTGCTGGCAGGCTTCATCTGCGGCGCGTTCCCGGCGCTGCGCTCATCGCGGGTTCCGGCAGCCGAAGCGCTGAAAGAAGAAGCTGCCAGCGTGTCGGGCGGGTCGCACAATCGACGCCTGCTGAGCGGTCTCGTGGTGACGCAGATCGCCCTCTCTCTGGCGCTGCTGATCACGTCCGCACTCTTTCTGCGTACGTTACGAAACATCAGCAACGCCAATCCTGGGTTTGACAGGGAGCATGTCCTAACGGCTTCAGTGGGCCTGAATATCGCCGGCTACCCGCGGGACGAGGCCACCGCAATCCAGCACAGGATCCTGGAAAATGTTTCGGCGTTGCCGTCAGTCTCGATCGCGTCGCTCACGGATTGGGTGCCGTTCAATTTCACTCGCAAGACCGTCGATGCTTATCCGGAAGGATACGCTCCGCGACCGCACGAGTCGCTGGAGGTACGCCGCGCGGATGTGACGGCCGGGTATTTCCAGACGATGGGCATGCAGGTGATCTCGGGGAGAGATTTCACTCGGGATGACGACGAGAAGGCGCCGCGCGTGCTGGTTGTGGATCAGACAGCGGCAAGCCATTACTGGCCCCGACAGAACCCGCTGGGCAAACGTCTTCAAGTCTGGGGACAGATGTTTACAGTTGTCGGCGTGGTGAAGGACATCAAGCACCAGTTCATGAACGAGCGACCTGAGCCGATGGTGTTCATGAGCTACTTCCAGGAACCGGACAGTGAACTGGTTGTGCAGACCCGAACAAGAGCCAACCCGGAGGAAATCGCCACGGCGGTTGAACAGGCGATTCACCAGGTCGACTCACGACTTCCGGTATTCGATGTGCATACGTTGCGCGAGGCTACCCAGATGTCGAGCATCTTCGCCGTCATGCAGAGTACGTTTGCTGGGATGTTTGCCATGATTGCCCTGATCCTGGCGGCGACGGGGATCTACGGCGTAGTGGCGTACCGCACGCAACTGCGCACCCATGAGATCGGGATCCGTGTGGCTCTGGGTGCATCGCGCACTGATGTGCTGCGACTCGTTCTGATGCAAGGAATTCGGCTCACAGTTGCGGGGCTGCTATTGGGACTGGCGCTGGCGATCGGGCTGACCCGCCTGATTGCTGGATCGCTATACGGAGTCAGCGCAACTGACCCCATGACCATGTTCGCTGTAGTTGCGCTGCTGGGAGTGATGGCGCTGCTAGCATGCTATCTGCCCGCTCTTCGGGCCATGCGGATAGATCCGGTCACGGCGATCCGCGAGCAATAAATGAAAAGGCCCAGACGTTGTTGATGCGCAACGACCTGGGCTGCTGTTGATAAGGTATGCGGCTGCTCGCTACATGCTGCCGCGGCTTGCAGGCGGAACAATGCCGTTCATGCGCAGGTAAACCACCATCTGGCCGTAGTGGTCCATCAAGTGCGCGATGCCAAATGCGGACATCCCACCACGAGTGCCGTTGGCCGTCATAACAAAAGCATTCTCAGGAGTGATTCCGTCGATGAAGGTATGCGCCTGGGTAAAGGAGTCCTTGAGCGCCTGGATGACATCGGCTTTGGATGTGTTCTTTTCAATCGCATCGGCCTTGGCCTTCATGTCGGCTTCTGACATGCCCCCGCCAAAGAAATAGTAGTTGGCTTCGGTCACATGCTTGATTTGTCCGCTGAAGGAGCGCACGCCTTTGAAGTCTCCTGCAGTTGCAGGAGGAGCAAAATTGAATTTGTCTTCAGGCATGGCTTCTGCTGCATCGACAAACTCCTTCTCCATGCCGCTGAGCAGCTTTCCGTAGGTAGCTGACGGGGTCATCTGGGTGCCGACGGCTGGTTTGGCTTGCGCCGGGGCTTGAGCAAGAGCAAATGCAGGAGCGGCAGCGACTGCGCAACAGAGCAGCACGCGAATCGCAAAGCGTGAGGGGATGTGCATTGAATCTCTCCTTTTCGCGCCTGTTCCGTTCCGGATGGAGAAGTAATGGGTTCAGGCCGCGTGAAGCCAAATTTAGCAGACGGACTGCGCGTGCAGATAGCGGAATTGTGTGAATCGGTTGCGGATGGTGTGGAAACGGTGTCAAGACGGATTCTTGCCCGGCTAAATGGCGCGCGTTGCTCGTATTGATTTTGCAGAGTCAGCCGCACACGACTCAAGAAACCGTTTGTCGACCGTCGCGAATCTCCCAAGAAAGGCAAACCAAGTCGCTCCTGGTTATCCGCCAGCTACGACAAGACCATCCGTGCAAGCTCGTATCCGGCGCGATTGTTTCGAACTGGGAACATGGAGTTCTGAACTTACATGCCGTCGGTGCTGGTCAGCTTTCCGCGTTTCAGCGTAAAGCGCTCTCCGCGCCAGAGAATGGCATCGCCGGAAAAGCCGGCGACCCAGAGGGCGGTGGCTACGATATCGCGCAGCGGAAGCAGCCATAGGTTGGCGATCACCTGGTGATCTCCGAGAACTTCGGCGCCGACGGTCATGGCAAGCGAGAGACGCAGGAAGAAACTCAAGGCGAGAATCCAAAGACTGACTGGACTGAGCCCGCCGGCGACGACGTTAAGGAGGGCAAGCGTGAATCCATGGGTAAAAAGAAGTCCCGCGTAACCGGCCGGGCGCGCATCGCGCACGGTGCGAAGCCAGCGGAGCTGATGATCGCAGAAGTCCCGCCACTTGTAAGCGGGTACGCTGGTTTCGACGACTTCACCCGAGAGTGCGACTCGGTAGCCAGCCTTGTAGATGCGCTCGCCTAACTCGTAGTCGTCGGCGAGGTGATCGACGAGCGCTTCGAATCCGCCGATTTTATGGAGAGCCTCGCGGCTGACGGCGAGTGTGGATCCGAGACCATATCGCAAGCCGCCCTCGATCATGCGCGCGACCAGCACGCTGGGCATAAAGTCTGTCGCGATGCCAAGCGACTCGAGACGCGAGCCGAGTGTGCCATGCATGCGGCCGCGATAGAGCACGGTGACGAGGCCGGCGAGTTTTGGTTGCTGGTGTTGAGGGCCTGACTGCGACGGCGCGAAATCGGCCATTACGCTCTCGAGATAGTGCGGGCTGACGGTGATGTCGGAGTCGTTGATGAGCAGGAATTCATAGCGCGCATGAGGAGCGAGTTGTGTGAGCGTGCTGACCTTGCCGTTGGTGCCCAGGCGCGCATGGCACTCGATGAGGCGGATAGAACTATCGGGAAATTCATTTTGAAGTTGGCGCACCGCAGGAACGGCAGGATCGTCAAGCGATGAAACGCCGAACAGAAGTTCGAATTCGCCTGCATATGTTTGGCGGCAGTGCGAGCGAAAGGCGTCGAGCATGCCGGGGTCGATACCCTTCAATGATTTGAGAATGGAGACCCCGGGTGCAAAGGACGCAAGGGGCGCGCGACGGCCGGAGAGGAACACACGGGCGGCAATGATGGCGAAGAGGAAGTACCCCATCCCCGCAACGGCCAGCATGGTGGTCAATGCCTCAACGACCAGAGCAAGGATGTGCGTGTTCACGAGAACCAGTGTAGCGGAAGTCAGTCCAGGTACTAAGTTCTTGGCTCAAGTGCCAATGCCGATGTGCGGCTCGGTAACTCTAGACTTGGAGCCGAAATCTTACTCGTATCGCAGCGCCTCGATCGGGTCTAGGTTGGCGGCTTTCCAGGCGGGGTAGATGCCGAAGATCAACCCGATGGCACAGGAGACGGTGAAGCCGATCGTCACCCACATGGTCGACAGGGTTGCAGGCAGGCCAATCGGTAGCATGTACACGATGAACGTGAGGACGGAGCCGACAATTACGCCGAAGACTCCTCCCACCGCGCAGAGAGTGATGGCCTCGGTGGTGAATTGGGTGAGGATGGTCCTCTTGGTCGCGCCCAGAGCTTTGCGAATACCGATTTCGCGGGTGCGTTCGGTCACCGAGACCAGCATGATGTTCATGACGCCCACGCCGCCCACCATCAGTCCGACGCTGGAGACGGCGACCATGAAGCCGAAAAGGCCCCCAGTGATGTTGCCCCAGAGCTTGGTAAGTGAGTCAGGTCCGAAGATCTCGAAGTCGTCGGGGTTTTCGATTTTTACATGGCGCCGGACACGCAACATTTCACGAATCTCGTCTTCGACGAGCGACTTGTTCTTTGCGTCATCGTATTTCACGCTGACCCAGGTGTCGAGGACCTCCGGGTGCAGGCTGTGAAACGTACCAATGGGGAAGATGAGTTCATTGTCGTTGGGATTTTTGCCGCTGCCAAACGGCTGCTTCTGCTTGTCGAGCACGCCGATTACGGTATAAAGGCCGTCGGCGACGGTCACTTCCTGGCCGATGGGGTTCACGCCATTGGCGAAGAGTTCCTGCGCGGTGTCGTAACCAAGAACGCATACCTTGGCGTGCTCTTTGTCTTCCTGATCGGTAAACATGCGGCCGGCTGCCAGCGTGAAGTTAGAAACATCGGCGACTTCCGCGGTATCGCCGTTTAAGATGGCGCCTGCAACCTTGTGTCCTTGCCACTTGACGCTGACGTCGCCCACGTTAAAGTTTTTGGCGTACCGATGGCCGCCATCGGCAGCCACTACGTGAGGCAGGGTGCGAAGGGCGTAAACATCGTCCAGGGTGAGCTTCTTGCGCGCCAACTGCTCCATGGTGGGGCGCACACCGATCACCGGCATGTGAAATACCCAAAAGACATTTGAGCCGAGCGAGTTGGCGAATTCTGTGACGCGGTTATTGAGCCCGTTGATGACGGACGAAATCGTAATCACGGTGGTGACACCGATAACAATGCCGAGGATTGTCAAACCCGAACGCAGTTTGTTTTTCCTCAGCGTGTCAAAGGCCATTTTTACGGATTCGCGTGCTTGTCCCTGCGCCATGTATTGCAACTCCCAGCTTCCAGCGCTTGGCTGTCAGCCAACTCTAAAATCTCCAAGGTGGCACGTCACCACCAATTCATCACTTTTTGTCGGCAGAATACATCATCGCCATCATCCGCCCGTATCGCGAAGGGATGACGGTGAAAAGAATCTGCCCTCACATCTCTGCCCTCAACGCCGTTACGGGATCCAGCTTGGCGGCTTTGCTAGCGGGATATACGCCAAAGAAGATGCCGGTTGCGGTCGCCATAAACAGACCCAGCAGCACGCTCCAGAACTGCACGCTGGTGGGAAAGCCAATTGCAATTGTAATGATCTTCGCCACAAGTACTCCGCAAAGCACACCGATGGTTCCACCCACCAGCGCCATGGTTCCGCTCTCGATGAGAAATTGCAGCAGCACGTCGCGCCGTTTTGCGCCAAGCGCCTTGCGCACGCCGATTTCGCGGGTCCGCTCGGTGACCGAAACCAGCATGATGTTCATAATGACAATTCCACCTACGACGAGCGAAATGGACGCTATGCCGATAACCACATCGAAGAAGATCGCGGAGAACTGCTTCCACAGGTCGAGGAACGTGTCGTTGGTTTCGATTTCGAAGTCGTCGGGTTGGCCAACCGCATCGTGGCGGCGCGCACGCATCAACACGTGCACTTCGTCCTCCGCTTTTTCCATGCCGGCGGCTCCGCCGGCTCCGCGGGCATAGATATTGATGGAGTCGTTAAGCCCGTAAATCTGCTGGAAGGTACTCAGAGGTACGGCGACCCAGTTGTCCTGCGACTGGCCGAGCATCTTCCCCTGGCGATCCCCCACTCCCACAATGGTGAAGGGGATGCCGCTGACGCGAATCTCTTTGCCGATGGGATCGCCGACGCCCAGCAGGTTGTCGACGACGTCGTATCCAACGATGACGTTGTGGGTAGCTTTGTCGTCATCCGCTGGGGTGAAGCCACGCCCAAGAGCGATGTCCATGTTATCGAGCGAAACCATCGTCCACGTGATGCCGCGCATGTCAGTATCGGTACTTGAGTGGCCATTGGCGACAACCGAAACGGTTTTGTCGAGGCGGACACCCACATCGCCGCAGTCTGCGCATGCGTCCTGGATCGCTTTGTAGTCTTCGATACGCAGGATCTTGCGTTTCTGATAACGGAAGTAGTCTGCCGCATTGAAGATCACACCGGGCATTTGCCGTACCGTGAAGACGTCGGCGCCGTGACTGACGAGTTTGGTGCTGACATAGGTATTTGCGCCATTCACCAAGGTGATGACCATGATGACCGAGGCCACGCCCATCACAACACCTATAAGGGTCAGGATGGAGCGCATTTTGTTGCCCCAAAGGGATTGGAGCGCGAGTTTGAAGGCTTCGATGATACTCATGGGTTGAAAATCTGCTTCTTTCTGCCTCGGTTTTGTGACCCTGCTTCCAGTTTACGCAGGAATAAGTACGCACTTCGCCACGATTGGAGACCAGATGAGCTTCCCACCCACCTGTAGGCGAGCCCGCCAGCCCAAGAATCTCGCGATATTGAAAAGACGGATGGGCACGCTCCGTGGCCGCAAATCAGGCGGAAATCACCCCTTTTGCTGAAGTACGCAACGGAACAGAGGGCGGTTCCGAGAATCGAGAAGGCGAATTCCCTTCCCTCAACTCCAGAGCTACTGGGGTTGGCTTCTGTGCTGGGAGGAATCAAGGAATTGCTGGATTTCCTTCTGGGCCTGCTCATCATGCGCTGCGATCGCCAAGTTGAGAGCGCGTTGCGCAGTTTCCAAGGCTTTTGAGTGGAATCCAGCCCGGTCAAAGGCTTGGGCGAGGCTCATTTCTATATGCAAGTTATTGGAACCAGTTAACTTGGATGCCTTCTCCAACGACTCCAGGGCTCCTGAGTAATCTCCGTTCCATTCCGTAACGGAGCCCAGGTTGAATGCAAAGGCTGCTGAGGTCGGGTCGATTTCCGCTGCTTTTTTGAGTTCAACAAGGGCTTCATCGCGTTTGCCGTTCATCTCGAGGGACATTCCCAGATTTTCAAGGAAAACCGGGTCCTGTGGATTGAGCGCACTGGCCTTGCGAAACTCGTCCAACGCCTCTCGAGACTGCTGGGTCGAGTTCAGCAGGGTCGCAAGGTTGAAGTGAGCCATGGCGTCGTCGGGATCGCGTTCCAGGGCGCTGCGCAATAGCTGAATAGCCTCAGGTAAATTGTTATCTTTTGCCGCCGCAAAGGCCTGATCCACCATCTTGTAGAACTCGGTTGCCTGCGGATCGATCCTGGCAATGCTGTCGTTCGGATCCATATTCACGAACTCGGGAATATTAACGGCTCGATTGGCGGCTGTCATGTTTTCCACCATGATCGCGGGAGTGTCATTACCGTTTGAGTCAATGTGGGTGAGCATCAGCTGCGTGTAGGGCGAGCGCGACTTCGACGAGAAAGCAAGCCACCGGCCGTTGGGCGAAAAAGTGTGCCACGAATTCATCAGAGATGTGTTGCACGTCATCAGACGCTCTTTGCCGCCATTAGAGGGAACGATGTAGAGCTTGCTATCGGGACGCATCAAGAGGCCGTTCTTGTTCTGCACGAAAACGATCCACTTTCCGTCAGGCGAGACCTTGGGAAAGTTATTGCTCATGCCATTCCCTGAGGCGCCAATCAAGGGAACGGCCTTTCCACCGCGGCCCTCATTGAAAGGAATCTTGTAGAGGTCGTATTGAATTTGCGGCTCGCGTGGATCGTTAGCAAATGTCGGCTTTGGAGCACCGGGCGGAAATGGGTCGCGCGCCGCTGCCCTGCTGAAGATCAGATATTTTCCGTCCGGTGACCAGAATGCGCTGGTCTGCACAAAACTTGGATCGTCGGCTCCTGGCAAGGGCCGCATCGTCTCTTCTTTGCGGTCGTACCAGGCCAGAACTCCGCGCGTGGGATAAAACACTTGAAGGAAGTGGAAGTCTTTGTAATTGGTGCTGAAGAGCCGATCCAGCAACCCCGATGCCATTCCCGGAACCTGCTTCTGGTTCTTGTTGGCATTGTCGGGTGGGCCAATCGAGGTGACCACGTATCTGCCGTCAGGCGAAACCTGCGACATAAATCCAAACCGCTTGGTTGCTGGCGCCGAAGCACTCGCCTCCGAATTCAGGTGGAAGGAACTCCAGTGGATCATGTCCTGAGTGTGGATGGTCATGTTCTTCGAGACCGGAACCAGCGCATATAGGCCCTTATCATTCCTGGGCCCATCCATATCGAGCCCGAATGTCTTTCCATCGCGAGAAAACGAATGACAGTTTGCGCAGGTGGACAGCTTCTCCATGACCACATGGCTCTCCGGCTCAGAGATATTACGAATCTCCCACTTGATCATGGGGATGGCGGATTGGGGCAACGGAGCGATCGGGCCATCCTCGGGCGGGGCCGATGTTCGGAGCGGAACATTGCGATAGAAAATCGGCGCTCCTACCGGGTCGACTGAAGTTGAGATCGTCACCTTCCCAAGCGACACTGGCTTATTGGCGTCCCCGGAAACTCCGCGGATCGCGATGGTTGCGGGCGCGCTTACAGAGAGCTTTTTGATGGTGTTCCATGTTGCTTGATCGGGCTGCCAGGTGTGTGTCGATTCCTGTTCCGGCGTCAGTTCCGGGCCCGGACCAGCTTCGGGATCGAGCGCACCTATTTGCAGGCGCTTCCCGGGGACCTCGATACGCATTCGCGTGGCGTCGCCGGCCAAGGAAATATCGATAACCCACTTCGTTGCAGCCTCGGCAGGATCATGCCAGAGAAACGTCGGAGCAGTGATATCGGGCGGGAAGACGGACCTGTTCAGCGGATAGTCCACATTGATTCTGGATATATTCGGAGCGGCTGTTGATTCCGTTCCGGGATGAGCTCCGACCGCCGCACCGCTCACGAGGGCGAGAGATACGATGATTAGAATCCAAGCGAGCAGGACTCGGGTGGAACGGAAGCGTTGCTTATTCCTTATCGGAAGCACTGGTTACATTTTTGCAGATCGGGTGACCGCGGTCCATCTGCGTTCCCGGGCTTTCTTATTCGGGAGAAAAATTCGAAGGCTATATCGGCCGGGGGCTGGTGTTGCGGGCGTTGGTCACGTTGTCCGGCTCATCGGTGAAGGATTTGCCGGCGCGGTAGGCGAATTTCTGGTCTTTGCCGTCGATCCGGCGTATCGCGTCCATGGCGCCATCATCCCAGGTAACTCGCGCTTCACCATTGACATATACCCATTTCCCATGGATTCGACGGAGCGAGCGCCAAGCCGTGCCGTCATCGTCGAGGGTTATATAGAATGTGCTGCCGGCGCCGTCTCCAACCTCCCACTTCCCAAGGAAGTGTCCGCGAGGAGGAGCGCCGGCCGGTGTTGAGACAGCGTCGCTGAGGGGGACGCTGCCGGTGCCTGAAAACTCGATGCGCGCTACGTCTGCAAAATTAAAAGTCTGGCGATGGCCGTCTTTGAAGACGATGACCAGCTGGCCGGAGGTGTTCTTGTTCGCATGATTTTGGGCCTGTACCGAGGCGATCCCCAAGAGCATCGCCGCACACGCTGCGAGGACAAAGACCGACTTACGCATCCCGTTCTCCTTCTGGAATCTGATCCGCGACACCATTATCTACGCGAACTGCAGGTTGCCGGTTCCGCGAAGTCGTGACCTTGTTCAACAGTCAAGCACTGAAATCAAGGATCGGGGCATCTAACAAGCGTATGAAGGACAGATCCAAACGCATCCTCGTGATCGGGGCGGGCATGGCGGGGCTCACTGCGGCGCGGCATTTGGCCGAGGCGGGTCTAAAAGTGATGGTGTTGGAAGCGCGTGACCGTGTGGGCGGCCGAATCCTCACGCTGCGCGAAGAGGGCGAGATTCTTGAGCTGGGAGCGGAGTTCATTCATGGACAGCCGCCGGAGTTGTGGGCGTTGATTCGCGAGGCAGGACTGGAGACTTACGCGCTGGACGGGAAAGACGTCTGTCACAAGTCGGGGAAGGTGAAGCCGTGCGATGAGCTCGGCGAGGTCTTCAAGTTTCTCAATGGCCTGGATAAGTGGAAGGGCGTGGACCTGGCATTTGCGGATTATCCGCCACTGGAAAAGCTTTCGCTCGATAAACGCGAAGAAGTCATCAACTATGTCCAAAGCTTCAACGCGGCCGATTATCGGCAGATAGGCATTCACGCTCTGGCGGTGCAGCAGAGGGCGGAAAGAGAGATCGGCAGCGAAGAGGTGTTTCGGGTTCGCGAGGGCTACGATCGGGTGCCGGAGTTCGTTGCGAAGAAGGTGCGCGAGGCAGGTGGACGGATCGAGCTTTCGCGGACAGTGGAAAAGATTGAATGGGAGCGCGGAGAGGTACGAGTACACGCGCGAGATGGCGGCGAGATGGCGCAATACATGGCGGAACAGGCGGTGATCGCATTGCCGCTGGGGGTGTTGCAACACCTGGGAGTGCTGTTTGATCCGGTGCCGGCTCCGCTGATAGCCGCGAACCAGTTGGCGATGGGACCTGTTCGGCGGTTCACGCTGCTGTTTCGGGAGCGCTGGTGGGCCACGCACGAAAAAGCGAACCTGCCAAAACTGAGTTTCCTGTTTGCGCAGGATGCGATGCCGCCAGTGTGGTGGACGGCACACCCCTGGGAGACGCGCACGCTGACCGGGTGGATCGGCGGCCCGCAGTCTGCAACATTCAATCAGTTCACTCGAGAACAAATCGGCGATGCCGCCTGCAAAGAACTGGCCAACATCTTTGCATTGCCAGTGGCGATGCTGCGAGGGCAACTGATTGGTTGCGCGACGCACGATTGGCAAACGGATCCCCGGAGTTGCGGGTCCTATAGCTATGTACCTGCCGGGGCGCTGAACGCGGTGCTGAAGATGGCAGTCCCAGTTGCGCAGACACTCTATTTTGCAGGAGAGCATACCGACGTGACCGGCCATTGGGGTACGGTGCACGCCGCCATGAGGTCGGGCATTCGTGCCGCCCAACAGGTACTCGCACCAGCCCACGCACAGATCCATGAACTTGCCAGCCGCCGCGCATAGCGTCTGACCCAAACGTTGTAACTGGAATTTCCCGGTCGCCGCGCAGACAATGCTACCCTTTGGGCGTGAATGATCGGCATGGCCGGTCTTCTGCTCCAGGTCCATCCGTGAGAATTAAAGCAACAATGAGATTGATCCACATTTCGATGGCTTTGATGGGGGTATGCCTCCTTTTTGCGGCCCCGCCACGGGTGCGTGCGCAGTATGGCGTTGAGTACCCCGGCTTGCCATCCGGTACCCACGACGCGCCGCGGCAGGCAAAGATTCTCGACCATTATCCACTCGGTCTCAGCCTCCCCCCGGCCTTCACAATTCCCGTCGATCCGCTTGGTTTTTTAGTTCCGGGAGACAACTACCTTTTGCGTCATCAGACTCTGATGAGCCTTGACTTTCTCGATGAGGACCGGCTTCTGTTCACCTTCCGCGTGTCAGGGCTCATGCAGCGCGATGTCGACGACGACCTAAAAGGCGCGCCGCAACACATCAAGGCCTTGGTGGTGGTAATTTCCACCGGCAAAGTGGAGTCCCAGGCCGAATGGATCGTGCCCGACCGTTCGCGCTATCTCTGGATGCTCAAAGATGGACACTTTCTTCTACGCGGTCGCAACGGCCTCGATCAAGGCGACTCGGAACTGAAGACGACTCCCTCTGTGACTCTTCCCGGCCGCTTGCTCTGGATCCAAATGGATCCTGGTCAGAAGTTCATTATGGCCAACTCCCTTGAGTCCGCAAACGCGGTTCAAGTGCCCGGGGATTCCGGGAGTTCAGGACAGCCGGTTTCGAGCACGGACCCGCAGAAGGCCGGTGAACCGAGCATTCTTGTGACCCGCACTTTGAAGCGCGCGTCAGGCGAGGTGATCCATGTCAGCAAGGTGCCGTGGACGCATCAGGACTCCAATTGGCCCATGAGTTCTGAAGGCTATCTGGAAAGGGTGCATGAAGGCAGCGACCATTGGCTCTTGAAGTTGAATAATTATGCCGGGGGAGACAGTGTCGTGGCGCGGTTTGATTCGACGTGCCTACCCAGATACAAGTACATCTCCGAAACGGAATTGCTGGTGACCAAATGTGATCCAGACAACGATAACCTTGGGAAATTGGCGGCCATTTCAACTCGTGGCGATTCGCTTTGGGAGGTGAAGACCTCGACCAACGCCATCTGGCCATTGCTGGTGACCGGGTCAACCGGTTTGCGTGTTGCCCGGGAGACGCTGCTCCTCAAGCACCCTCTTAAACGCTATAAGCGCATGCTCGACATTGAAGACTTCGAGGGGCAAATGGTCAGGGTCTTCGATGCGGCCGACGGCAAGGTGGTGCTTGAGGCTCCGCTGACTCCAATCCTTGATGCCGGCGGCAATGTGGCGATCTCGCCGTCGGGGCAACGCGTGGCTATCCTCAACGCAGGGGCCATCCAAATCTTTCAGCTCCCTGCACCGGCCCCACTTTCCTTGCATCCTTCCCAGATATCCAAGCCGAGCACACCAGTCCACAATGGGCAGTAGGTTAGCCGTCAGCGGCCGGAGCTACCGAAGCCTTTGGCGAGACGGGCTGATTCTTCCAGTGTTTCTGCTTCCTGAACCGGCCCCGTAAGCACGGGAACTGGAATCATCTGGGCAATTTTCTCACCGGCTTTCACCTCGATTGCGCTTATGCCGAGATTAGTCATCACGATCTGGACTTCGCCTCGGTAGCCGGCGTCAATAACGCCGGCGGTTGTAGCGATGCCTCTCGAAGCCATTGACGAGCGGTCGCGAACAAGCAGGCCGAGTGCGATGCCGGTTTCGGGATGGCGAGCTTCGACCGAGATGCCGGTGCGGACGCGTACGGTTTTCTGAGGCTCGAGAATTATCGATTCGAGAGAGAACACGTCGTAGCCGAGGTCTTCGCCGGGGTGAGCGACCTGGGGAAGGCGGGCACCTTCTTCGAGAAGTTTTACACGAAGCATATGAACTATGGTACCCGGCGGATGGGTGTCCGTGTTGTGGATTGAGGTGCAGAGAAACATCGATCAGGCAAAGACTTTTTGGCGAAATTTCTGCTACAGTGGCTCAACACAGGAGCGCCACTGCCGGAAACTGTCTAATTCGTCCCTCTGATTCCTCGCCTCACCGAAGGATAAGGTGAGGTGTCTCTCGAGGCCTTCTTACAGAGAGGATGATCCAAGGTGCAACTTGAGAAGTTGGGATGGAATGGCTTTTTTGCGAGCCAGGCGCGCGCGGGAGTGCCCGCACGCGTAGCTTCAGCAACCCGCGAGCGCTTTCTGGTGTGGACGGAGGGAGGCGAAGTAGAAGCCAGCGTGAGCGGACAGATGCGTCGAGAGGGCTCGGCGTGGCCGGCGGTCGGAGACTGGGTGGCTCTTCGGCTTGATGTGCCGGTAATCGAGCAGGTCTTCGAGCGCAAAAGCGTGCTATCAAGGAAACACCCGGGCCGCGCAATGGACGAACAGGTGCTCGCCACCAATATCGACGCGCTGTTTATCGTCAGCGGGCTCGATCGCAACTTCAATGAGCGGCGCATCGAGCGCTATCTCGTGGTAGCGCGGCAAAGTGGTGCGCGACCCGTGATACTGCTCAACAAGGCGGATTTGGCCGGGCAATACGGTGTCGATCTCGGCGAGGTTGTGGAGCGGCTCCATCACCGGTGCGGCGCGCCGGTTCTGGCGCTTAGCGCGGAAACCGGAGACGGCTTTGAAGGACTGACCGATTTACTCGCGCCGGGAGAAACCGCGGCTCTGATCGGATCATCAGGCGTTGGGAAATCGACCCTCGTGAACCGCCTGCTCGGTCAGGAGAGGCAAGTTACGGCCGAGGTTCGGGCTGGCGATAGTCGCGGGCGCCACACGACTACGGTGCGGTCGATGTTCATCATGCCCAGCGGGCAACTGCTTATCGACATGCCGGGGTTGCGCGAGGTCCAGTTGTGGGCGTCGCCTAATAAGCTCGATGCCAGCTTTGAAGACGTGCGGGAGATTGCGGAGGCATGCCGATTTCGCGATTGCACGCACAGCGGCGAGCCAGGTTGCGAGATCGTTGCCGCGGGGCTCGATGAGGACCGCCTGGAGAACTACCGCAAAATGCAGCGCGAACTGGATTATCTTGACCGAAAAACCGACAAGCGCCTGATGAGCGAGATGCGGGCCCGCTGGAAAATCATCCATAAGGCTATGCGAAAGAAGACCAAGGATGGATGGTGAGAAGCGGTTGGCGGTAGACTGTTTATGGCAGGAGGACCGGGCGGTCGCTGCCGGGATCCGTTACGGCGGATACCGGGGGAGGAAAGTCCGAACTCCGCAGGGCAGTGTGCCGGATAACGTCCGGGATGTGAGTTTTAAGGCTCACAGACGGCCAGTGCCACAGAGAAAATACCGCCTCGGCTACCCCTCTTTCGGGAGGGCATCCCGGAAAGGCCCGAAAGGTTCGCCTGGAGGGCAAAACCGCGCTGGGGTAAGGGTGAAAAGGTGCGGTAAGAGCGCACCGCTCCGACCGTAAGGTCGGGGGCAGGGTAAACCCCACACGGAGCAAGACCAAATAGGGAGGGAAGTTACCGCTTTGAGCCAGGCGGTGCTGCGCATCGGCCCGATGCGCCCAGGCGGCTCAAGTTTTTTGCCGAAACCTCCGGGTAGGTCGCTGATGAGCGTCCGCGGCGACGCGGCGCCTAGAGGAATGACCGCACACGACAGAATTCGGCTTACAGGTCCTTTTGCCGAATAGTCACGGGGGCACGACGCGTGAAGCGCACCGTGCCCCCATCACCAATGCCATGCTTGCTAATTTCTGACCCAAGATCATTCGCATCGATCAGGCGAACTGTGTGTTCTGCCAGTTGTGCCGAGTCTTTTGCGCTGATAGTGATAGACATGGAATGAGGCGAGGTTCTTGCGCGGCTACCTCAGACTTTTATTTCGGAGCGCAAGCCTCGTCTTGATCCGCGACCACTTACTGATTTCAAAGAAGTGTGTACGCCTGCACGAAATGATTGCGGAATCGATTTGTTGCTGTTTATACTCAAGGCTCCCTACCATGAAGGCACGCAGTTTTATCGTTAGAGCACTGCTCTCCGCCCTGGTGTTGGTGCCGTTCGCTATGCGGACGTCTGCCAAGCCGCTTGGCGCGCTTTCATGCCACGTTACGAAGCCGCAGTTTCGGACAGTCCGTGCAGGTGGACATAGGGCCCTGGATCAGCTTGTAGCTTCTATGCCGGGCCATCATGCACCGGCGCCTCGGCTGCACCGGATTCGCGGCAAGAAGATTAGCATTCAGCGGGGCCTGGTCCAGATGCCCCGAAGTTTCACGCCGACGCATTTCCTCGTTTTGGACGCACGCGTTGGCCAGCACGATATGGACGGCCCCAATCCGTCCCGCGGACCGCCTTCACAGTTCTCCCTCTAGAATCAGCAGCAATCGAACTGCGCACCTGCGGGTACGGTGTATCGACTACCCTTCGACGCCTACTTTGTTTGAGCAATTTTTGCGGGCGGTGCCCAGCAATTTCGCCAGACATCCCGCGGCTCCAAAGCAAAGATACAAAACGACAACTTGGACAAATTTAGCTTGGGGTCCCTCAAGTTTTTGACCTGGGGGAAGCCAATGGACTAGAAGCCACACCTCCAATGGGTACTAGTCCAGGGGTTGGGGACGCTCGGGAAGGCGAATCCAACCCGTTCAAGCCCGCTGCCGGCATCCCTGCCGACAGCGGGCAACGCGAGAGGCGGCATCCGGGAAGGGTGCCGCTGCTCGCAGTTTCAGGACCGCTCAGCGATGCTTTCATGCAGGTTGACTGTCGCGTTTTGGCGAGGGGGCCAGCCCTAGTTGTGAATCAGACGGCCATCGAGGAGCATCCCTTCGGTACCGATTTCCGCAGAGTCTCTAGAAATCGAACTCAATCGAAGGAGTTTCCCGTGAAGATTGTTGGTACGATTGCCCGCTATCTACTGGGGCTTATGTTCCTGGTCTTCGGCGCCAACATGCTGAAACCTTTCATTCCCATGGGGCCGATGCCGACAGGGCTGGCCGGACAGTTTTCGGCCGCTCTCTTTGCAGCGCACTACTTTTATGTAGTGGGCACGATCATGGTGATCTCAGGGATTCTGCTGCTCGTGAACCGGTTTGTAGGGCTGGGTCTGACGCTGCTGGGTCCCGTGCTGTTCAACATTCTTACGTATCACCTCCTGATGAACCCGAGTGGCATCGGGATGGGGGCGTTTGCGACGCTGCTTTGGGCCTTGGTTGCCTGGGAGCATCGCGTGGTGTTTGCAAGGCTGTTTGCGGCGCGTCTTGAGGAATAAGTCCTTCCGATCGGCGCACGCGGAAGCTGGCTACAATCAAGGCAGCGATGATTGAGTATCTCTATCTGGGGCGTGTGGCGTACGACGAGGGGCTGCGGTTGCAGGCCGAGATTGCGGCGCTGCGGCTGCCGGGGCGCGTCGATAATGTTCTGCTCCTGCTGGAGCATCCGCCGGTTCTGACGCTGGGGCGGAATGCGCGACGCGCGAATGTGCTGGCCTCGGATGAATTGCTGGCTGCGCGCGGGGTTGCGCTGCACGAGATTAATCGCGGCGGCGATGTTACCTACCATGGGCCGGGACAGCTTGTGGGCTACCCGATCTTCGATCTGCGGAGTCTGGTGAACGCGAAAGGCGCGCGGCTCGGGCCGGTGGATTTTGTACGCATGATGGAAGAGGCGCTCATCCGAGTCTGCGGCGTATATGGTGTGCGCGCGGGGCGGATCGCTGGGCTGACGGGTGTTTGGTGTGGTGAGCGCAAGATTGGCGCGATCGGGATTCATGTTTCGCGAGGGATCACTTCGCATGGATTTGCTTTTAACCTGACGACGGATTTGCGCGATTTTCAATTGATCAATCCTTGCGGCATCACAGATAAGCCGGTGACGAGCCTGGAGCGGGAGATTCCTGAAGGCGTGAGCCTGCCTGGTCTTGAAGAAATGGCGCACCAGGCGGCGCGGCAGTTCGGTCATGTGTTCGGGCAACAGCTGCTGGCGGTGGAAAACATAGAGGCGCTGCGCGCGCAGGCGGCGGCAGCAAAACCCGCGATGCCGGGGGAGGATACGCCGTTACAGATCCCCGCCGAGGTAGAGCGGCTTCACGGCGATCCGGAGCGGCCAGTGCGGGCTTGAGCGAGTTCCGGCTGGCTGACGCGAGTCAGCTGGAGCGGCCCGCAATTTATAATCCGGCAGGAACCGGGCGGGTGCTGATGTCCCGCAGGGTGGAGTGAACGATTCATGCCAACCGATGTGATCATGCCCCAGATGGGCGAGTCGATCGTTGAGGGCACCATAACCAAGTGGCTCAAGAAGGTCGGCGAGCCGGTGGAGAAAGACGAGCCGCTCTTCGAGATTTCTACCGACAAAGTTGATGCGGAAATTCCATCGACCGTCGCTGGCGTTCTCACCGAGATCAGGTTTCCCGAGGGGGCGACGGTCGAGATCAACACGGTGGTTGCCGTTTTAGCTGAAACAAATTTGGCGCCGAAAGCCCCACCGGCTCCCGAAAAACCTGCGAAATCTGCAGCGTCGAAGCCGGAGGCGACCGCTCTCTCTGCTCCACAGCCCAGGTCCGAGGCAGTATCTGCGCCGGAAACAAAGGCGCCGCCATCAGCGGCACGACCAACCCGCAGTGGTATCGAGATCGTGATGCCGCAGATGGGCGAGTCGATCTTCGAAGGCACCATCACCAAGTGGCTTAAAAAGATTGGCGATACGGTTGAGAAAGACGAGCCGCTGTTTGAGATTTCGACCGACAAGGTTGACGCGGAAATCCCTTCCCCGGTAGCTGGCGTGCTGACCGAGATCAAGGCCGGAGAAGGCGAGACTGTTCAGATCAATGTGGTGGTTGCGGTGATTGGCGGCAGCGGCGCCTCCGGTGGCCCATCCGGTGCGGGGGATCGCGGCTTCGCCGGAGCCGAGGTTGTATCGAATCTCGAAATCGAGCCGCCGTCGCAGCCGACTTTGATAGACGGCAGCCGGCGAGTCAGGTCGTCACCGCTGGTGCGAAAAATTGCAAAGGAGCACGATGTCGATCTGCGCCTCGTTGCCGGTTCAGGTTCAAACGGACGCATCAACAAAGAAGATATCCAGCGCTATATCAGCGAGCCCGCGACACTAAGGCGACAGGCTGCGCCCGTCCAGGCGAAGCCGAAGGTCGAACTGCCGCAGCCGAGGGCGCTTATTGCGGAGGTGGTTCCGTTGAAGAAAATGCGGTCCATCATCGCGCAGCGCATGGTGGAGAGCAAACGCACCAGTCCGCACGTGCATTCGGTTTACAAAGTGGACATGACACGGATTGTCCGGCTGCGCGAGCGGGAGAAGGCCGGGTTCGAACAGCGCAATGGCGTGAAGCTGACGTATATGCCGTTCATTGCGGTTGCTGCGGTTGAGACGCTTCGACGCTTCCCGATCGTGAATGCTTCGCTTATCGAGAACAGCATTCACTACCATGCAAATATCAATCTCGGCATCGCTGTAGCGCTGGAATGGGGGCTGATTGTGCCCACGGTGCGCGAGGCGGAGAAGCGGGATTTTGCGAGTATCGCGCGCGCGATCGCAGACCTCGCGGGACGCGCGCGCGCAAAGAAGCTTTTGCCGGACGAGGTCGGCGGATCGACGTTTACGCTGACCAACCCCGGCATCTTTGGCGATGAGTTTGGCATGCCGATCATCAACCAGCCGGAAGCGGCGATTCTAGCCATCGGCGCGCTGAAGAAGGAGCCGGTGGTGCTGACGGATGGCGAGGGCAACGACACGATTGCGATTCGCTCGATGCAGTATTACTGCCTGGGCTTCGATCATCGGCTGATCGATGGGGCGGATGCGGGGAAGTTCATGAGCGAATTCAAGCGGACGCTTGAAACCTGGGATCGGGCGATCGGGTGAGCAGCTTACCGCAGCTTCTTGAATTACTCGACTGTTAATGCTGCGGGTAATTCGGCTATAGTGCTTGTTGCTTTCCCACCCATGCTGCGCACGGATGGGGCGCCCACGGTTCGTGCTACGTGTTCGCGACGGATCAGTGCCCTGCCCAGGCAAGGCCATCGGCGTATTTGCCGGTGGGGATGGTTCGGGTAACTTTCCAGGACGTGGTGTCGATTTCGGCGACGGCGTTGGCTTTTTCGCAGGAGACGTAAGCAGCCTTGCCATCGGGGCGCACGATGACTTCCTGCGGATAAGCCGCGACAGGGACAGTACGCGCGATTTGCATGGTCTTGAGATCGATGACGGCAACCTTGTTCTGATCCGGAAGCGCGACAAGGAGCCAGCGGCCATCGGGCGTTGGTGCGGAGCCGTAGCCGATGCCTTCCATGGGAATCCATTTGGCGACGGTATTGGTGGCGGTGTCGACGACGGCCATCTGCGGCTTGGTCTGATCGGCGGTGAATACCCACTTGTCGTCGGGCGAGATGGAGATGCGCTGGGTATTCGCTGAGATGGGGATGACCTTCAGCACTTTACGTGCCTGCACATCCATTACGGAGACAGTTCCGGGGCCAACGTTGGCGGTGTAGGCGCGACGTCCGTCGTGAGAGAGCACGAGCATATGGCTCTCGGGCTGGCCGGTAGGGATGGCGCCAACGACCTTGAGCGTTTTCGGATCGATGATGGTGATGGTCTTGTCGAGCTCGGTTGTCACATAGAGCTTGCCGTCTTTCGGTCCGATCATGGGGCAGTGCGGGCGAACGCCGTGATCGAATGCGATGTTGCCAACAACTTTTCGCGCAGCGATGTCGATGACGGCTATATCGCTGCCGTCTGTGCCGGGCTTGCCTACGCCGGAGTTGCCGTAGATGGGTACGAAGGCGAGCTTGCCGTCGGCGGAAGCGATGACCTCGTGACCGGTGATGCCGCCTTCGGGGACCGAGGCAAGAACGGCGCCGCTGACGGGATCAACGATGGCGAGGCTTTGCGAACCCTTCTCTGCGACGAGCAGACGGGATTGTGAATGTGCTGTTGAAGCGAGCGGGGACAAGGCAAGCAGGGAAAGAGCAATGCGCATCGTTCTCAAGGACGACCTCCGAGAGCTACGAAACGACTATATCGCAGCGCAGAAGGGACGGTCCGAAGCATCGATCTGGCTATACGCCGATTCGCGCCGAGGTCAGATCGGATCTAGTTGGTGCGTCTCGTTATTGGGCTAGCCACGAACGAGGAAGCTTTGCCGGAGACGCCAGGCCGCATAGGGCAGCAGCATAATCACGAGAACTACGAGAATACGCATGAGACCCTGGGAGATGCTTTGGCCGTCAAAGCCGAAACCCAAATTGATATGGCCAAAGCCGTTCAACACCTGATTGCGGTCCGCATGGACCTGGGCGGTGCCAGCAAAATATGCGAGGAGGGTAAGGCCGATCGCAGGCCAGGCTGACTTTAATCTTTGACGGATGGCAATGAGTCCGATTGCCCAACCGACAAGAAAAGGTGCGATGAAGTAAATCATCTTGCCCAATTGAAAGTAGATGTTGACGATGCCATAGTGAGGGGCGCCGCCGAACGGGGTTTCAGCGTGAGGCAGAAACATCTGCCAACCTGACCAGAGGATAAACAGGGCCACGAACCAGGCACCGGAGAGAAGGAGGATCGGCGCAAGGCCGAAGATCGCCCACGGGGCGCGGGCGCTCCACGCCTGGAATTGACGCTGATCGATCATAGCCTTGGCCAGTTCGTCGGTGGCGCCGAGGCGGAGGAGGGCTGCAGCTTCTGCATCGTTGCGGTTGCGGCCACCGGCGATCTCTTCGGCCCTGAGGTCGGCAAGATGCTCGGACAGTTCGAAGATATAGCGGCGCACGTGTCGCGGGGCAACGCCGGATTTGAGCAGGCACTCGCGAAGTTCACTAAAGGGCTTCGCCATGTTGACCTCCTGCGAGCATGCTGTGGATCGCGCCGGCCAGCGCGGCCCAGGTGTTGGATAGATCGGTAAGGCGTCGGGCGCCGGTGCGGGTGACTGCGTAATAGATGCGGCTGCGTCCTGCTACGGTTTTGCGCCGTGAGCGGACTGCGCCCTCTCGCTCTAGCGCGTGAAGCACGGGGTAGACCACGCCCTCTCCGACCGAGACGATCTCGCTGGTGCGGTTGCGGATGGCTTGAACTAGTTCGTAGCCGTACATCTCCTGCTCCTCAAGCAAGCGGAGAATGAGTAGCTCGGGGACGCCATTCATGAAGTACGGATTGGTGTCACGGGCCGCCATTGAGAAGCAATATACCTCGAACTACGAGGTATTGCAAGAAATTCTTGCTCAGGAATGGCTGGCCCACGGATTGTAGGTGCCGACGCTCCAGCTGTGGCCCTCGAGATCCTTGACCGCGAACTCGCGGCTTCCGTAATCGGTGTTCTGAAGCTCGCGGACGATTCTGCCACCGGCCGCCTTGGCGCGTGCGTAGACGGTATCGGCGTCGGGCACGACAATGTAGACGTTGCGCGTCTCCCTGTCGCCGACCTCCGACGGTGATGTAAAACCACGTCCGAACTCGTCATCCTTTCCCGAACCGAGCATGATCATGCCGCCGCCGAGGGTAAGTTCTGCGTGGCCAACGGTATTGTTGGGACCGAGATAAACGGCGTGGCGTTCAAATCCGAAAACATTACATAACCATTCGATTGCCGCGTTTGCATCGCGGTAACGCATGGCGGGCATGATGGTGGATGTCGAGCTTGGTGCGGGGACGGGCATTGCGACCTCCGTATTCGTACGACTTGCCGTTCAGAATGACAGTCCGCGTTCACTGCATCTTGGAAGAATCGGAAATTCGACGTCTCAAGCGCAGTTAATCAGCGGCGATGTGATTGGCCCAGAGCGTGCGTCGCGCGGAGTATGTGCTGACGTCGACACCGGAGAAGGCTCGAAACTCGTTAGCGAAGTGAGACTGGTCGTAGTAGCCACAATCGAGAGCGAGTTCTGCCCAGCGCATCTCGGCGCCGGCGTGAAGTTGGCGGACGGCACGCTGGAAGCGCTGAATGCGGCACCAGACCTTGGGTGCGAAGCCCACTCGCTCGCGAAAGACTTGGGAGAAGCGGCGTTCGCTCCAACCGATCTGGCGCGCGGTCTCCTTGACGCTGGCGACGTTGGGAATGCATTCGAAATTGCGCAAGGCAAATTCGACTTCGGCTGAGCGCCGTGAAAAGCGGTGGCCGAGTCTTGTTGTGAAGCGCGCGTATAGGAACTGCTCGAGGCACTCAAGGCGCTTTTGCGGAGACTGCAATTCGCGCAAGTGGTCGCGGAGACTGAATGCGTGCGACCCCCAGACATCGCAAAGCGCAATGCTTTGGTTGCTGAACAGATGAGCTGCATCGGACGCGAATGGGGTGAAGCCGCCGGGCGTAAAAACGATACCGATGAGATCGGCCATATCGGAAGTGTCGACGATTTCGTAGACCGATCGCGCGCCGATGACGAGCGCAGGAGGCATGCGGAGATTGGACTCATCTTCGGGGCAGTCAAGCAGGAAGTCGCGCGCCAGGTTGAGGATGATCTGCGTGCGACCGGTGGGTAGGATCCTCTCGCGGCGGTGTGCCATGTTGCTGACCTGTGCGTACCAGAGCGAACGGATAGCCTGGTTGAGCGGGGCGGCGGGGATGCGCTCCAGGTAGATCACTGCGACCTCGGATGGGGGGCCCAGAGACAGCGGGAACCCGATGGGTGCGTCGCTGGGTGCCTCGAGGCCGTTATAGCACGTTGCGCGGTCGCGCGGTATCTGCGAGGAATTCTTCGGCGACCTTCCATCGCGTTCTCCGCTATCCTTGGCGCATGCGGCCGGCGGGAGATACGCAACTCATACAAATTATGGATGCAGCGCTGGCGGATGCTTCGCGTCGGGCGGGGACCTGGCTGGCTTGCCGGCCGGGATGTACGCAGTGCTGCCACGGGGCATTTGCGATCAATGCACTGGATGCGGGCCGGTTGCAGGCAGGCATGCAGACCCTTCGCGAGGAAGATCCTGCAAGGGCTGCCGAGGTCGTGAAACGTGCAGCAATGTGGATCGAAGAGTATGGGGCCGAGTTTCCGGGAGAGGTTGGGACGGGTGTACTGGGAACGTCGGACCAGGAGCAATCGCGGTTTGAGGGGTTTGCGAATGAGGCGCCATGTCCGGCATTGAATCCGGCGACCGGGCTGTGCGATGTATATGCATGGCGGCCAATGACCTGCAGGGTGTTTGGGCCACCGGTGCGAATGGGAGATGGGGATGCACTGGGGTGCTGCGAACTGTGCTTTGTGGGCGCGAGCGAAGAGGAGATTGCCGCCTGCGAAATGATGATGCCGCATGAACTGGAGGAGCACTTAGTGGCAGAGGTTGGCGATGCAGGAGAGACGGTGGTGGCGTTTGGGCTCGTTCTTGAACCTTAGCGGATGAGCGGCGCTCTCGCACCGAGAGATTAGCAAGTCAGCCGGTTCGGTGGTGAACGTCGACGGACGGAATCTTTATTTATCGACGGCACTACCGGGGTTAGAATGAGGCACCCCGGAGAGTCAAACCAAAGAGGCCGCGTGACGCCATGGCCGTTGCCCAGCTTACCCTCGAACTTCGTATCGAACACGCGCACTCGCTGAAGGACCGGCGGCATGTGGTGCGTTCCATGAAAGACCAGCTGCGGCAGGGCTTCAATATCTCCGTTGCCGAGATTGACGAGGCGGTGACGTGGCAATCGGCGACGCTGGGGATTGTTGCGATCTCCAGTTCGCGAAGTTACCTTCACCAACTCATCGAAGAGGTGGAGCGGGCCGCTCGGCGGATGTCGAACGAACTGGGCGCTGAGCTTACGGACTCTTTCTGGGATTACCTGGAAAGCTAATCGTGCTCGATGAATCAGGCCTGCGGGTTTTCAGTCGTAGTGAAGCGTCTTCGCGAGATCGAGTCGCAATGCGCGACGCGCCGGCAATATCGAAGCGGCAAACACAATTGCAATCAACACGCCAACAGCAACCGCGTAGCTGGCAGGATCGAGATTGCTGACGCCGTAGAGGCCGACCCGCAGAACGCGCGAAGCGAATGCGGCAAACGTGCCGCCCGCGAGCAATCCCAGCGCGACCGGCCACGTGTATTGGCCTAATACCGCGGCAAGCACCGCACCCGGTCGTGCCCCGAGGGCAATGCGGATTGCGATTTCCTTAGTGCGCTGCGACACCGTGAAGGCCACGAGTCCAATGAGCCCAATGCCAGCGAGGCAAACAGCGACGATGCCGATCGCGCTTACCGCAGACGCAATCATTCCGAGGCGCGAGACATCTTCACGATACAGCAGCTTGATCTGCCGAATTTCCGGCATGGCTTTCGGATCGAGGTCTTCGCTGATGAATTTGATTGCTGGAGTCAGGGATCCGGGTTTGCCAGCGGCGCGAACGATGATGACCATGTCGGGCATATCGTCCAGTTGAGCTGGCCAATACTGTTCTGCTGCATCGTCATCGTTCAGGGCATTGATGTGCGCATCGCCAGCAACGCCCACCACGGTGTCCTTGGCGTCTCCGTCACCGATCTTCTGGCCTAGCGGATTCTGGCCGGGCCACTGCTGGCGGGCAAAGGACTCGCTAACGATTACGGCATGCTTCTCGCCGAAGAGAAATGTTCGTCCTGTTTTGAGCGGAATCCCCATGGTGGCGAAGAAGCTGGAATCGATCCAGTTGGGATATACCGCCACAACTCGGCCATTGATCTCGGTGTGGCCATTGGACACGGTGTGACCGAGCGGTGGGAGCTTCACCAGAGATATCGCGCTGACACCGGGAATGGCGCGCAGGCGATTCTGCATTTGTTCAAGATAGGATCGAGCGGCTTCAGGGGTGTAGCCGTGCTTGCCCAACTGCGGATCGACGGAGATCAGTTGCTGATAGCCAAATCCGGGGTCGGTGTAGAGTGCATGCTGCGTCGCGCGAAGAAGCAGGGCTGCGACGATCAGAAGGATGCAACTTGCTGCGACCTGAGCCGCGACCAGCACCTGGCGCGCGATGGTTTTGTGTTGCCGTTGGCGCGCAATTTGCAGTGCCGGCGCGAGCCCGAAGAACGCAGCTGCGAGTACGGTTGCTACGGCCGTGAATGTCAGAACTCGCCAGTCGGGCGTCGCGTTTAACCAACGCGGTGTATTGGGCGCGGTAAGCAGAAGACGAATCACGAGGCAGCCGAGAGCGAGACCGGTAATCGATCCAAGAGACGAAAGCAGCAGGCTCTCGGTTAGGAGCTGACGCAGGATGCGCCCGCGACCGGCACCGATTGCGATGCGGATTCCAATCTCATGCTGGCGCGCAACGGCTCGCGCAAGCATCAGGCCTCCGAGATTGGCGCATGCGACGGCGAGGATGAGCAGCGCGAGCACAGCTACCATCGCGGCGACGCGGTACATTTCGGGCTGCATGACCTGCAAGTGGCCACCGGGAGAGCTCTGAATGAATTCGTTGTCCCAGACGGCTTGGGGATGCTGCTTGCGGAGTTGATCGGTCAGGATGCGCAGTTCCTGTTCGTTGACTTTGGGGCTGACACCGGCTGCAAGACGACCCCACATGCGGACAGTCGAGTCGTTCCAGTCAGTAAGAACCTTACTGCCTTCGATGAAATAGGGCTGCTGCGCAATCGGCATCCATAGTTCCGGATGTTGACTGGCCAGGCTGGCGAAGATGTATGGAGTAATGCCGATGACCGTCGCAGGTCTTTTATTGATGCGAACGACGCGGCCAATGATGGAAGGGTCGCCGGAGAAGCGGTGCTGCCAAAGCTCGTAGCTGAGGATGATAACCGGCGGAGAGGCAGGTGAGGCGTCGAGTGAGGGCTGGAAGAGACGACCGTAGGCTGCGGTGGCCCCCAGTTCCGCGAAGTAGTTGGGCGTGACGAAAGAGGCGCTGCTGAGTTGGCTGTCGTCGTTGATCTGCATGGGAGGGACGCCCAGCACCGCCATCGCCGCAGACAGCGTCTTCGCGTGCTGCTGGTAGAAGAGGAATGATGGATAGGCCATCTCGCTGGCAGAGGCGTCCGGTGAGCGGCGCTCGAGGCGCACGAGGGTTTCGGGATCGCGCACTGGAAGCGGTTTGAGCGCGATCATGTTGAAAAGGCTGAATGCGGAGACGTCAACGCCGATGCCGATCGCGAGCACCAGGACCGCCATCAAAGTAAAGCCGGGAGCGCGCGCGAGGATGCGCGCACCATAGCGCAAATCCTGGAGAAGACGATCGAGCCAGGCCCAGCCCCAGGCTTCGCGGGACTGTTCGCGCATGCGCAGGGTGTTGCCGAAGTTGTTGCGGCCGGCATTTGCGGCCATTTCGCGGTGGAACTCGATGTCCGCGTCAAGCTCAGCATCGAGACGGCGGCGATTGAAGAGATAAAGGATGCGGCGCCACAGTTCGCCCATGGGGAATCTCCTAAGCAGTGCGCAGAATGTCCTGGATGGCTTGAGTGACGCGGTCGTAGCCGGCCAGATCGGCCTTCAACTGGGCGCGGCCCACAGGCGTGAGGCGGTAGAAGCGGACTTTGCGGTTGGTCTCAGAGATGCCCCATTCGGCGGTAACCCAGCCCTTGACGAGCATTTTCTGCAGCGTGGGATAGAGAAGTCCTTCTTCCACGGCGAGGACTTCGCTGGAGAGAACGTGGATGCGCTGGGCGATGGCGTATCCATGTAAGGAACTGGATTGAAGTACGCGGAGGATAAGCATGGAGAGCGCGCCGGGAGGCATTCCGTCTTTAGGCATAACTGACATAGGCATGATTTAGTTATGCCTTAAAGATTTGTCAACGGTTTCTATTTCTTCGGTGCTTTCATGTAGTAGCCACCTTGATGGAGGATCAGGGAGGTTACTTTGCCTTGATCGTCTTTCACGAAATCGATTTCGGCCGGGACGACGAGCGAAAAGAATTTCGTTTCCGTCTTTGTGCCGTGGCAGACAGCGCCAGGCAGCCGATCAACACCAAGGCGAATTCGAGTTTCGGGGCAACGAATTTATGCATGATCCCTCCGCGCAACAACGGTACTGCTCGTCACATCCTGCGCAGGTGGACCCCGTATTCCTCTGTTATCCTGATTGGTTTACTTGAAGCCACTTCAGGAGGCGTATCCATGCCGGAACACAGGGCGAGAAAGCATCACCAGGACCGGGTGGCGGAGACGTTACGCGAAGAGATCGGCGCAATGATCGAGGGCGAGCTTTCCGATCCGCGTATCGCGTTTTGCTATGTAACCGAAGTTGTCTTGAACTCGGGCGGCAAGTCGGCACGGGTGTATGTTGCAGTGGATAATGCCGTTTCCGACATTGCCAAGGCCGAAGTGGACACGGTAGCCGGCCTTGAAGCTGCCAAAGGCTATATCAAGTTCGAGTTGAAGGAGCGGATGGGAGTGCGGCATGTGCCGGACCTGACGTTTCTGGCGGACCGCTCGGGGCGCTTCCAGGCGCGCATCGAGGAGTTGATGGACCGTTCGCGAAAACGGCAGAAGGCACCGGTGGAGTAGGCGCATGGATCTCCCCCGAACCAGCGCGAACGGATCCGATGCGTGCAAGGCTGATGACGATCCCATTGCCGACATTCTGAAGGTGATACGCGACGGGGAGCGCTTCCTGGTCTGCTCACATGCAGGTCCGGATGGCGATGCCGTCGGCAGCATGCTGGCGCTCGGAATGTTACTGGAAAAAATGGGGAAACGCGCAGATCTAGTTTCAGCCGATCGTGTTCAGGCCCTTTATCGTACGCTACCCGGGGCTGAGGACATCCGCACTGCTTTGCGAGTGCAGGGGCTTTACGATGCGGCGATCCTGCTGGAGTGCGATGGGGTAGAGCGAACACGACTGCAGGGCCTGGGCAAGTTTCTCCTGATTAATATCGATCACCACGCCACTGGTCAGGAGTTTGCGCACATCAACTGGATCGACCGTCATGCGGCCTGTGTAGGCGAGATGGTCTATAGGCTCTTTCTGACTGCCGGTATCGAGGTCACTCCAGAGGCTGCAACCTGCATCTACACCACTGTGCTTACGGATACGGGTGGCTTTATCTACGGCGGGACGCGGGCGTCGACGTTTGGGCTGGCGCACGATTTGACGCTGGCAGGAGCGGATCCGATTCGCATCGCGCAGCAGGTGTATTTCTCGACGTCGGTGACGAAGTTACTGCTGGTGGGTGCTGCGCTCAGGAATCTGCACCGGGAAGGGCGACTGGCATGGCTGTGGATTACCCATGAGGACATGCTGAGGAGCTGCGCGATCGAGGAAGACTGCGAAGGAATTGCGAATTACGCACTCTCGATTGCAGAGGTGGAAGCGGCGGTGTTTATGCGAGAGTTAGCGGGAAATCGCATCCGCGTGAGTCTGCGCAGCAAGGGCCGGATCAACGTAGCTGAAATTGCCAAGCGCCTGGAAGGCGGAGGGCACGAGAATGCGTCGGGGTGCACGGTGGCAGGCCCGCTGAATCGCGCACGCACGCAAATTCTGGGGGAACTGCGTACGGCGCTCGCCGGATTGGCTACGAAGCCAGGATGAGACTCCGTGCGAATCTGTTAGCCTAGCATCTGTCTGAAACGCAGTGTGGTTTCTGCGCTTTGCCTGAGTTTTGAGGCGTGCATCATTATTGCCCCGGCCAGTGGGATCCCCCCAGTCCCGGAGGTTGGCTGGACGGCTGGTACCGAGCGGCTCCAAGCAACTTTGCTGCCGCTGTGACACTAGCCTGGAGAATCGCTGGACGTGGAGACTCAGCTGCAACCGGTTGTACCGGATTCGCCCGATAACCGGCGCATGCGCCTGCCAAGCTGGGCGACCTTCTGCGAGGCCGCTGTCTTCGTGATCTTCAGTGCCTTCTTTATCCTCTATGGAGTTGTGCCGCTGCTAGGGGGAGATGGACTTGGTCTGGTGGGCGCAGATGAGCCACGTTATGCGCAGATTGCGCATGAAATGCTGGTGCGGTTTGATGCAGCGCACACCATTAAAGACCGGCTGAGCGCATGCGTCACGCCTTATCTCTACGGGCATCCCTGGCTTGAAAAGCCGGCGCTTTACTACTGGCGGGCGATGTTCGTGTTTCAGGAATTCGGGGTGCATGACTGGAGCGCGCGCCTGCCCTCGGCGAGCTTCGCCTTCATAATGGCGGCGCTCATTTATCTGCACATGAAACGATTCCGGCCCGGAGGGCACCTGGATGCGGCGTTGATCACCGTGGCCTGCGCGGGGATTATCGGCTTTTCCCGCGGCGCCTCGACGGACATGCAGATGGCCGCGCCGCTCTCGATTGGCCTGCTTGGCTGGTATGCGTGGTACGAGACCGACTCGAAGTTCTGGCTCTTCGATATTTACTTCTTTACCGGCGTAGCCACCCTGGCCAAGGGACCGGTGGCGCCACTTTTGGCCATCATCATCGTTTGTGCGTTTGCGTTCCTGCGCAAAGAATGGTCCATCGTGCAGCGCTCGGTGTGGTGGCCGGGGATTGCGCTTTACTTTGCAATCACGCTGCCATGGTTTATCGCCGTGCAGCATCAGAACCCGACCTTCTTCCGCGAGTTCTTTCTGGAGCACAACCTGGAGCGCTTTGCGACTAACCGCTACCAGCACTCGCAGCCCTTCTGGTACTACGTCGTCGTGGTGCTGCTTGCGGTGATGCCATGGACGGTGATCGCGGTAAGAGCTCTGGTTGATGGTGTACAGACCTCGTTGGCGGAGTGGCGGTTGCGACGCCTGAATCCGAAGAGGCGCGTTCCGAACCGCCCGGGCGATGCATTTCCCGAGTTCCTGGTGCTATGGGCGATTATCCCTATTGTTTTCTTTTCGTTCTCGAAGTCGAAGCTGCCCGGGTACATTCTGCCTTCTATTCCACCGATCACGATTCTCACCGGCGATTATCTGTTCCGACGCCGAAAAGTCGGTCTGCATCGCTGGGAACTTGTGGGCCACGCCGCGTTATGCGGGGTGATGACGATGTTTGCGCTGCTGTTGCCATGGTTTGTGAATCACGGGCCGGAAATGCCGCCGAGGCGCGCCCTGGTGGTGGCTCTACTGGCCTCTGCGGGAGCGGCGCTGCTGATCGTGGTGGTGGTGAAAGGTTATGGTGTCGCCCGGCTGCGATTGGCGACGACCGGTGTGCTGGTGGTGTTGATGCTATTTCTCTATGGTGTGGGGCCGTTTTTCTGGATTCCGGCTCTGGCCTCAACCAAGCGCGCGATTCACTTGCTCGACAAGTCATACTCGGCCCGGCCCCTGGCCGATCGGCTCTCCCTGCTGGCGCCGCCGGATGAGACGGTCGCTGTCTTTCGCGTGCGGCGGGACGTGGAGTATGGTCTGGCCTTCTACCGCAATCGTGAAGTGGTCAATTATGAAGATACGGGTGTGCCGGACGAGGAACACCTGCTGGTGGCACGCGTGACTGGCCGCGCCGGCGCGGATCTGCACACACCGGCAGCGCTGCAGGAATACCTGGAGGGCCGTCACTATGAAGATATTCTGAGCTGGCCCGAACAGGGACTTGAGGTTTACCTGGTGGGCGCGCGGTAGCTTCTAGCTACCCAAGGCAACGTTCGAGCGTTGTGTAACTTGCAGGAATGCAGTCAATCGTGGCACAGTGAGCGCAAGGCTTGTTGACGGCGTGCGCGGTAGTCAAGCGCGTTACTCACCTGACTTGTAATGCTGACGCTGGCTGAAAGCTGGCCGCATCCAACAAGGGAAACATGGCAGCTGGCGTGACTATCGAGATCCTCGATCTTCGGCATTTTGCTGCACCGGTGCTGCGGCCCGTGCTCGACGCTGAGGGTGAGCTATGGAGCAAACGGCTGCACTGGGACTATCGCGCTTCCGCGCGGCTGCTGATGCAGTATCTCGACAATCATCTGCTGCCGGGCTATGCGGCGCTGGAATCGGGACAGGTCACGGGTTACGCCTTCTGCGTGTATGAAGAGACAAAGGCGGTAATCGGTGACGTGTTTGCGCTGCCGGGACAGAATCCGGAGCGCTCCGAAATGGCCGATGGAGCTACGGAGCCGGCGAGGGAAATCGAAGGGACACTGCTCCGGCATCTGTTTGAGACGCTGCTGAACTCGCCCAACGTTGACCGGATTGAATCGCAACTTTTGTTGCATCCCTCAGGCACGCACTCAGCGATTTTTCGCGAGTCGGGATTTGAGATATACCGCCGGCACTTTATGGTGCAGCAACTTGCCGGACACTGGAGCCGCCCGCGCGTTGACCTGCCGAACGAACTTGAGTTGCGGCCGTGGCGCGATGATGACCTGAATGCCGCGGCTCGGCTGATCGCTTCGGCCTACGGAGGGCACCCTGACAGCCTGATTAACGACCAATACCGGTCGGTCCACGGATCGATGCGATTTCTGCACAACATCGTGCGCTATTCGGGGTGCGGCGTGTTTTCCCCGCAGGTGTCGCACGTGGTGGTGGAGCGGAGCAGCCACGAACTTGCGGCGCTGGTCTTGGGTTCGAGGGTCAGTCCTCAGAGCGGACATATCACGCAACTCTGCGTGCACCCCAGCTATCGTCGCCATGGGCTCGCGCGCCTGCTGCTTTCAGTGGCGGCGGTGCATTTTGTGCGGCAGGGCGTGAGCGAAATCTCGCTTACGGTGACAGAGGCGAATGGCAACGCCATCGAGCTTTACAAGAATGAAGGCTACGACTGCACGCATGTTTTCGACGCTGCGGTGTGGGAGCGGGAGAATGCGCGTTAAGAGCGCATCCACTGCTGATTCACTTCTTCAGTTTCAGATGTGGCAAGAGGCTCTTCGGAACTTCCCGGCAGGCACAGTGCTTCTGATGTTCTCTGTGCCATTGGATCCTTTGATCGAGGGTTGCCTTTGGCGGCATCGGATTTTTCTCATGCCAGAGCTCGTTCATAAGGACTCTAAGAGCAAGCTATCGCGCGATCAGAAACATCACCCAACTGAGCACGATAGCGGACCCTACGAAGAGAGACCAGCAGTAAAGGCCGTACCGAAACATCTTCTGCGGCGTTTCGCGCTGAGTAATACCGAAGACAGTCGATGCGAAGGTAGCGAATAGCAGTACTGCCGCGAAGTGAGAGGGGCTGAACATCAGAGCTTCCTCCCGGTGCGGATGTTGTGCGCGTCGACAGCGGCAATGATATTGAGCAAGCCCGCCACGACAATGAAGCGCGTGCCCCAATCGGCAACAGTGAGCTGGACGGAATCGGCGCCGAGGCCCATGGCGCGGCCCACGATGTAGAGCAACCCGCTGCCAAGATCGCCGGCGAGGCCAAGGATCTCGAGGATGTCGTGGGCATTCGCATAGAGGTGGCCTTGCATGGCGAGGCCAAGAGCGAACATGCAGACGATGGAGGTTGCGAGCAGGGCACCGCGGCCCCATTTGCGGAGGAGAAAGTGTCCTGCGCCGGGGATGAGCCATCCAGCAATCAGGGGTAAAAAGACGGATCCGCCTTGAGCGCTTTTTGGCGCGACGGCACTCTTGTTTTCAGCTTCTGCCATGCCTTCTTGACTATAACGCACGAAACACGGTCAAAGTTCAGAGTTCAAATGCCAGGCACACGATCAGATTCTCACCAATTCGCGCTGGATTTTGCCGGTTACCCACGCTTTGCCGGGGGCAGTGAGCATGTCGATTTCGCTGCGGACGCCGAACTCGGGGAGGTAGATACCGGGCTCGACGGAGAAGCAGGTGTTGGGCAGGATCTGGCGGATGTCGTGGGTTTCGAGATTATCGAGATGAGCGCCGGGGCCGTGGATTTCGTGGGCAATGTTGTGACCGGTGCGATGCGTGAAGTAGTCGGCGAATCCGGCGGCCCTGATGACGGCGCGGGAAGCGTCGTCGGCTTCAAAGCCGCAGATTGGGCGGCCCTCTGCGAAGGCCTGCTCGACTGTGCTGATCGCAGCGTCGCGTGCGTTGCAGACGGTTTCGAAGACGTGCTGCTCGCGCTCGGTGGGTTCGCGGCCGACGACGCCGGTCCAGGTGATGTCGTAGAAGATGCTGTCGGCATCGTCGACACGGCCCCAGATATCGATGAGCAGGAAGTCCCCTTCCTTGATATCGGCAGTATTATCCGCGGTGGGTTCGTAGTGAGAGTCAGAACAGTTGGCGTTGACGCTTACGTTTGGGCCGTTCTCCCAAACAAGATTGGCGCGCCTCATGCCTTCGCTCAACCACTGCACCATGTCGAATTCGGTGACTTTTCCAGGCTTGCCGTTGGCCGGGCGCAGCCGGCGAGCGATCTCCTTCCAAGCTTCTTCGAGGATTTCGTCAATAGCCATCTGGGCGACGGAGTGACTGATGATCTGCTTCTCCGTGAGCACGGCTTCAAACTGGCTGACGAGATCGGCGGAGCTGACGATTTGTTTGCCGATGTTGCGCAGGAACTCCACCGTGCCGGCGTCGACCATGGAGACATACATGATGGCGTTGTCTGGCGAATACTGCATGGCGATGCGCTTCGATCCGCCGAGCATGGCCTTAAGGCCGGTGGCCAACTCCTGCCAGCTTGAATACAGGCCTTTCGAACCGGGGAGCGAGTCGAGTCTTCCCTGCTCGATGCGGTGCATGAGTTTGCGCGGCTCGCCTGTGGCAGGGATGAAGTAGTACCAGCGGCGGGTGATGTGCGCCTTAGGGTCGAGCCCGAGGATGCGTTCGCCGATGGGGTCGCGGTGGTGATGGTCGTAGAACAGCCAGCCGTCGTGGCCGGCGTCGCGCAAGGCAGATTGAATTGCTTCCAAGTTCATACGGGCCATTCTAGTGCGTGGATTTGGAGAAGTGATCAGTGGTCAGTGGGCAGTCGTAGGAGATTCAGCCGAGAGATCATGGAACAGGCAGTAGGGTTCGGGGTACAAATCGTCGGACTGCGAGTATACCCCACCCGTATTCTGTCGATAAGTTACTTGTTTTCATCGCGTTACGCGCTGATATCCATCGCAAGATCCTTTCTCCATTGGACTTAGCTGCAGAATCGTCTCAGGAAAGGGCTTACAGATTTTGCGATATCGAGAATTCAGGGTTCTTTGCACATCCGAACAGTTTTCTTTCCTATTGTGCGCCGAGGAAAGGAAATTATCTGCAAACCGTGGACAGGTCAATTTCAGAGGGTCAGAAGGTGGAGGCAGCTGCAGGGAGTGATGCCACGCCAAAGGGAAAGAATTGGACGATGCAGCTGTGCTTTCCCAAGTCTCAGAATCGAGATCTGGGGCACGCACTTTTAACGTCGCTCTTCAGCGAGACGACGATTGCACGGGCTTGGATGGGTTCGTGCTTTCCCAAGTCTCAAAATCGAGACATGGGGCACCCGGCTTTATGGCGGGGCTGAGAAAAAGCAACTGCAGATCCCTTAGCTACGCTCGGGATGACGCCTTCGATAGATGAGGAAAGACGGCTTCTGAGAAAAGGCGGCTTCGATTTATTGAGAAGAATGGGGCGACGGCGCTGGGTTACAGCGCCGCGAGAGCATCGGCCTGGGATGGGAAGAGGCCGGCATACTTGGTGATACCCACCATGGTGAATACCTTGGTGAAGTGAGGCGAGAGACCGAAGGCATAGACCTTCTGGCCGGAGTTCGCTGCCTCGATCAGCATTTGGATGACGAGGGCGATCCCGCTGGAATTGATGTAATCCACCTTGGTGAAGTCGAGCAGCACAAGTTTGGCGGTTGCTTTGGGCAGCGACTGATAACTACCGAGCACCGCGTCCTTCGAGGTGCTTGCAATGTCGCCCTCAAAACGGAGGGCGGTAACGGGGTGTCCTGCTGGGGAAGTTAACTGGTCTACGCGCGCTTTGGTTTCACTCTGCACGATCTCGTGTCTCCGTATTAAATGGTTAATCCGCTACTGCATCCAGACGAATGACGAGCCTGACATAGCTGCTCTTGCCATTCGAGCCTTTGACCCATTCGGCCTCGTCGACCAGCGCCTGGATTAAGAACATGCCCATGCCGCGGGGATCTTCTTCACCATGAATTTTCTTATCGATGTCCGGCTTGGGAGGAACGGTCTTCAATCCTTTGCCATCATCAATCACTTTTACCTCAAGAGCGTTAATGCCAGCTGAAAGCACTACGCCGACGGAGAGGTCGTCGTTCAATTTATTGCCATGTTCGATGGCGTTGATGCAGGCCTCAGCGACGGCCGTCTTTAAATCTTCAACGCGATCTTCGCGGAAACCCATTAGCTTGGCCACAGCTGCCGCGGTGCTCATTGCCACTTTTTCGTAGCCGAGCTGCGAAGGCAGCCGCACCTCCACCGAAGTGGACTTCACCTTGCTCATGCCGGTATCTCCGTACCCTGCGCACACCTGCACAACGCAAGTGCGGTCATATCGTCACTTTGCGGGCCGCCGTCGGCAAAGTCGTCAATTGTTGCCCACAATGCATCGAGGATAACATCGGCTTGCTCGCCGGGGCACTTAGAAAATTCGTCCATAAGTCTTTCCGGGCCAAACTCTTCCTCGCCCCGGAATACCTCCGTGAGGCCATCGGTGTAGAACAACAGCCTTGTCCCTGGTATAAACACGGCTTCCTCGCTGGAGTAGCGCATACCCGGCAATAACCCCAGAGGCGTCCCCGCGGCCTCAAATTGGCGCGCGGTTCCGTCGGCCGAAACCAGGAAGCCGGGGTTGTGGCCCGCGTTGACTACTTCGATCTTGCCGAGTTCAGGATGAAGACGCAGAAAGATGGCAGTGACGTAGCGGCGGCGGGCCTCTTCGCCCTCGCGCCAGTGGTGCTCGTTCATGCGCGTGGCCAGTTCGTCGAGCGGTGGGCCGGTGATGGCCATGGCGCGAAAAGCTGCGCGAAAGCTGGTGGACATCATGGCCGAGGCCAATCCTTTGCCGGCGACGTCGGCCACTGCGATCAGAAGACTCCCATCGGGCTGCTCGACGATGTCGAGGTAGTCGCCGCCAACTTCGTAGCAGGTGACGGAGCGGAAGGCCAGCGAGTAACCAGCGATGGCGGGCAGTTCCTGTGGCAAGAGCGACCGCTGGATGTTCCGAGCTGCGTCAAGGTCTTGCTGGACGCGGGCCCATTGCAGATTACGCTCATGGTTGCGGGCATTTTCAAGGGCAACTGCGGCCTGCAAAACGAGACCTTCAATAAAGTCGGCCTCGTAGATGGTCAGCTCGCGGGAGTCGGGCGGGGCAACGACCAACTCAGCCATCCGCTTGCCCTCGCGATCCTGCAGCAGGTAGATGGGGAGGGCGTGGGCTTCGTCGGTCTGCGGGAGCGGGTCGGGCATCTCACCGTAGCTCAACCCCGTGCCGGGGAAGGCCGCGCCAGCCATTTCAAGCTCACGGACTACGATGCGGAGCACAGCTCCGAGCACGGCTTCTTCGCGAATGGTTGAATGAACCTGGCGCGAGGCCTCGAGCAGAGCCTGCAGGCGGGCTACCTGCTGCTGCAGATCGATGGTTTCGTTATTGCCGGACAAATGAATGCCTGCTGCCATAACTTCTACCTTGGACTTGCGGGAATCTCACTTTATCACGATGAGGTGTGGGAGCGTCGATAGCTTTCTTCTAATGGGTTTTATCTCATCCCACCGCCGTTCAAGATGATTATTCAACGCCATCCGATTACGTCGCGAATGGAGGCCGAATCCAAAGGTACCCACTTGCGAGGACGGCGGGCATTACCTGCGGGAAAGTGACTTGAGAGTTTGGATATATCTGTCTTCCTCATGGTGGCCATCTGGCGGGACGCGACGTTGAGCAAGGCTTGCGGAGTTGACGGGTTGAAACATTCTCCTGAAGCAAGCTCTGGTCCCAATCTTCTGCATTATCAGAACCTTTGCGCGGCTCCTCGACTTATTCTCGCGCAATCGAAACAACGATATGCATGTCGCAGGAATCCAAACCAATCTAGATCGGAAGAAATCGAAATATGGAGAGGAAGACTTATTTATGAATAGATTTGCCACCGCCGCAGCATTAACTGTATTGTCCGCCAGCCTTCTGGGTGGATCAGCTTACGCGCAAGACCAAGACCACCATGACAACGACAACCATCATTATGTTGAGCATAAGGATTGGAAAAAAGGCCAGCAAATCCGTCAGGAAGACTGGAACCGGGGCGAACGCGTTGAATACCAGCAATACCACCTGAGCGCGCCGCCGCGTGGATATGAGTGGCGCTTGATCGATGGTAATTATCTGCTCGTGAATACTTCGAACCTCCAGATCCACACAGTCGTCGTGGCGCGCTAATCCAGCGATCTGCGATTTTCAGAGGGGCCGCCTGAAGTTCAGGCGGCCTTGATGTTTTATCTGAAGGTGGCATGTTTGATTCGCTGGTAATGCACTTACTTTCGTGCCCTGAGTTTTTACTGCGCCAACCCGCATTCGCGGGATATGCTTTTTTCCATGCAACTCGATGAATTGCTGCCATCACAGCTAGTGGAACGTGGTTTAAAAGGTATCGTTGCCGCGGTTCTGGCCTTCGCAGTTGTGTATGTGACCGGTTACGCGGCGCTCCCTGCGTCGGCAGAATCGAACAGTACGAAATCCTCGCCATCGACTTCTCTCAAGATCGAAGCTTTGGGCAAGGGCACCGTGCCGCTGGACGGCGCGTGGCAGTTTCACACTGGCGATAACCTGGCGTGGGCGAGTCCGGACATTGATGACACCACAGGCCATGATGGGTGGGAACAGCTCACAGCAGATGGTCCCTGGGGAACCCAACATCATCCGAATTATGATGGCCCCGGCTGGTACCGTCGTCGCATCGACTTAAGCACGGCTCCCGGCGCACCGGCTGACATTGCGCTGCTGATTCCGGCAATCGACGATATCTATGAGCTCTACTGGAATGGTCAGCCGGTAGGACGTCTCGGTTCGTTTCCGCCTCAAGTGGATTATCAGAGCGCCGTACCTGCACAGACTTATGGGCTGGGCGCGATTCGCGATGGTGTTCTCGCTGTTCGCGTGTTGAAGGTACCCTTCGCGTCTAACGATGATGGCACTGCGGGCGGGTTTGAAGGTGCGCCGGTTCTTGGCAGTCCCGATGCGATTGCTTCGTTGAAAGACTCGCTCGATTACAAGTGGCTGCGGGGACAGCAATTTCGGTTTGCCCTTACCGGACTTTATGCCATGGTGAGCCTTTTGAGCCTGTTGGCGTGGCTGCGAGACCGAAGGCAGTGGCTGCTGTTCTGGATGATGGTCTACACGTTCATGCCGACGCTGGAGCTAATGCTGAACGGCATGCGCCTGCAATACTCTTCCCTCTGGATCACGTTCTTCGTCCAAAGCGCGATTCAGATTCGGGAGGTGGCGCAATGGTACGTTCTCATCTACCTGTTGCAACTGGAAGATGCGCCGCGCCTCATGCGCACGATCAAGATCTTTGCGATTGGATCTCTTATTGCGGGCACTCTGGACGGCTCCCTTGGGTTCTTCTACGGGGCACTGTCAAAGTCCACGTTCCAAATCACCGATGCGGTGCTGACTCTTTTCATTCTTCCCGGTGAAAGCATTCCCATTTTCCTGGTGGTCTACGCCGTGGTGCGCCGACGGCGACTCGATTCTGCGCGATGGCTGGTGGCGAGCATTGCCCTTGCCAACGATTTGATGTACGCAGTTTCGAACATATCGCAGCAGGGCGTTCGATTTACTCACTGGCCGCTTGCAGCGTGGTTGAATGGACTTCATCTGACAGTCTTCGGAAGTGTGATCGCACTGCAAGCCGCATTGCGTACTGCTCTCTTTCTTGCGATTGTTTATGCGGTTTTGCGGTATGCGGCAGACTATCGCCACCGCCAGGCTGACATGGAACGCGAATTTCAGAATGCGCGTGAAGTACAGCAGGTGCTCGTTCCAGAGGCTCTACCGTCCATTCCCGGGTTTAACCTGACCAGCGCATACAAGCCGGCACGGGAGGTGGGCGGCGACTTCTTCCAGATAATCTCGACAGGCGAAGGCGGCGCGCTGATCGTGATCGGCGACGTGAGTGGCAAGGGGATGCCCGCAGCGATGACGGTCTCGTTGCTGGTGGGAACAATGCGGACGCTGGCGCATTACACGCAGAGCCCGGGCGAGATTCTGACCGCGATGAATTACCGGATGTTGAGTCGCAGCGCCGGCGGCTTCACCACTTGCCTGGTGGTACGCGTCGATCCAGACGGCACCCTTACGGTCGCAAATGCGGGCCATCTGGCGCCCTATGTGGGTGGTCACGAACTGACCTTGAAGAATGGCCTGCCGCTGGGGCTGGACGCAAAGACCACTTACGCAGAATCGACGTTCAAGCTGGGCGCCAGCGAGCAGCTTACCCTGCTGACCGACGGGGTCGTTGAGGCACGCGATCGAACCGGGGAACTTTACGGGTTCCAACGCACGGAGGCGATTGCAACGGGTTCGGCAGAGGCGATTGCCCAGGCCGCGCGGGACTTTGGCCAGGAAGACGACATTACCGTACTCACGCTGAGCCGGGTGTTGCCACCTGCCCAGTCAGCGACCGAAATTGCATCGCCAGTGCTTTCACCTTCTCCTGCCTGAGATTGGAGACGGGCGAGTCTCTGACCACACGGATGCTCGATGCCAGATAGTATTCGGCGGAGTAAAGCGGATAAGTGCTGTTCTCGGAATCAGTCAGCAACTAACAGAATCGGTAACTGGTTACTTATTAACTAAAAGTACCCATATATTTAGGACATCTATATGAAGTTAGTAACAAAAATTGGTAACTTATCGTAATTAGTTCATAAGTGGAATTCCCAATCCCCCATAAGTCGAGTTATTTCAGTGTTAGACGCTCCGGTTCCCCCCTGAGCCAGAGTCTTATGCAGTCGATCAGCGGTGAAGGTGAAAAGGCCATGAAGATACTGCGCGACGAAAGCGGTTATGTGCTCGTGCTCAGGGGACTACAAGTTTTGCCCGGGGGAAAGGCGGCCGCAGCAACTAAGGCCGCTCCCGCGCCTGCCGCCGAGACGGAAGGTGCAGCTGGAACCACGACCTGTGTCGTTCCGCATTGTTGCTTTTACTGTGCGTGGTGCGGACATCCAATCCTGCTGCCCAACGATCGCATCGGATCTCCCTTTGGCAATCCCGATGCCCGCAAAATCGAGGTTCGTTCGATCGCAACGGTTTGCCCCACCTGCAAGCACATTGGCAATTACTCGATGTTTCGTTCCTGCCGCGGTTTCGACACGCGTCACAAGATTGTGCACGCGTCCAGCAGCGGTGAGACGGAGTTGCTGTACTGGCTGCAATGCGTCGAGGCCACCTGCCCTTTGCGGATTCCGTTATTTGCAAAACTCGAAGACGGAGTGCCATTGGGAGAAGCCGAGGCTGCGGAGTGGCTGTGGGACGACCTGACGTGCGCGTCCGGCCACTGCATTCAACAGATTCAGCTGGATCCCCGATATCATCTTCCCCTCCGAACGCCCGCAGGACAGCACTGATTCGATGGTCCTGGCGCAGGGAACCGAGAGTTCGTCAAGCATGGCAGTTGTTTTCGGTTTCACGTGCATTCAGAATTGTGAGAGAATCCAGCATTCCCCGGTTGCACGCCTCGCCGTCACGAAGGAAAACCAAATGCCAGAGATAGCGGCTGCCCCCCAGCTAACCCTTGATGTTGAGCTCGATGGCGATGTTGCTACCGTGAGATGCCACGGCAAGCTTGTGATGGGTGTTTGCGATGTGCTCGCATCCAAGGCTCGGGCGCTGATTCCAAATACAAAACGCATTGTGCTCGACCTGACAGACCTGAAGCACATGGACAGCATGGGGCTGGGCACGATTGTGCGACTCTACGTCTCTGCCAAGTCGGGAGGAAGCTGCCTGATCCTGGTGAACCTGGCCCCGCGCATTCGGCAGCTGCTTGGCGTCACCAACCTTCTGTCGGTGTTAACAGATATGTGCGAGCAGGGCGTAACGATCAGGTTTTGATGACAAGCGCCGCGCTGTGTCTGAAGGGCCACATAGACGCTTGCCCGTGATTTATCCTTCGGTGAGATGCCGCCGCAGCGCAAGACTCTCTCGATCGCAATGATCGCCATGAACGAGGAGGCAAATCTGCCTCGTACGCTGGAGAGCGTGAAGTGGGCCGATGAAATCGTCGTGGTGGACTCAGGTTCGCGCGACCGCACCATCGAAATTGCGAAAACATTTGGAGCGAAGACCATCTACCACGCCTTTGCCGGGCACGGTGAACAGAAGAACGTTGCCCTCGATCTGTGCACGAGCGAATGGATCCTGCTGCTGGATGCGGACGAAGTGCTTACGCCGGAGTTGCAGCAGGAAATTCGCGACCTGCTGGCGGGCGAGCCGAAGTTCGACGCCTATTGGATTCCGCGTCTCAGTTTGTATTTTGGCAAGTGGATACGGCACGGGGGCTTCTATCCGGATAACAAGTTGCGGCTGTTCAAGCGTGGTTCGGCACGGCTGAGCGAGGGCGTGGGGCCGCATTCGACGCCACAGTTCAGCGGGAGCAAGAGCAAACTGCGCGGCGACATGCTGCATTATGCCTATCCGACGATGGGTATCTATCTCGAGCACATGAACCGCTACAGTTCGGAGATAGCAGAGCTGCTGCATAAACGCGGAAACGACAGCAGGACACTGCCGGAATTCTTGTGGAACGCGGTGCTGAATCCGACGGCTACGTTCGTTTACAACTACTTTCTTCGCATGGGATTTCTGGATGGACGAGAGGGGCTGATTCTGCACATCAACCACTCGGTTTACATACATTGGAAGTACATCAAGGCGTGGCGCCTCGGACAGGGGAAGCAATAGGCGGACGTTGGTCGCCGGGGATGATGAGAGGAAGCAACGCAAGCGTCGGCGAGAAAAAACTGAAGAGGATGGATCGCACATGCTCGATGTTCACGCACCCCATAGCAAGATTCATGGATTCGGTGAGTTTTTTCTTCACCTCCTTACGATTACGGTGGGTCTGTTGATCGCGACGCAGATCGAGAGCTGCATGGAGTGGCGGCACCACGTTCATCTTGCCGAAGATGCTCAGACGTCCCTTCATCAGGAGATCGTGCGCAATCTTGCGGATATGAAGGATGCGGAATCAGGCGAGTCGAAGTGGAGGCAGGAAGTCGACGACAATTTAAAGGCGTTGCGCAGAATTCAGGATCATCCTGACGATCCTGAGGCGCAGCACGCCAAACTGGCTTTCAACTTCCATTCGATCGATTTGCGGGATACCGCGTGGAGAACAGCGCAGAGCACGGGAGCGCTGGCCTATATGCCCTATGAGGAAGCGCTGCGATACTCTGAAATCTATTGGGCAGAGGGTCAATTCGTCGCGACACAGGAACAGCCCAAGGAAGATGTCGCATCTCTAATCGGACTGTTGGCACGATTCAATTGGAATGACAAGACAAAAATCACCGTCGATCAAGCGGGACAGATGGCTGAGCGGCTTGGACAAATGAAGCTGCACATCGTCACTCGCGACTTACTGTTGAAGAAAAGCATTGAAAAAGCTGATGCTTTCCTTCAGAACCGCCCGGCCAAGGAAGACTTTACGGTGAATATCGACTGAGGGTCGTTGGATGGTTGCCTGACTCGGAAGGCGACAGCTGCATACTGATCTAAATGTGGCAGCTTGCCTGGCCGCGCTTCTCAAGATACTTCTGGTGGTATTCTTCGGCGCGCCAGAAGGTTTGCGCGGGCTCGACCTTGGTGACGATGCGCCTGGGTGCAAACTGACCGGAAGCGTTCAATTGCTCGATCTTGGCCTTTGCCTGCCGCTCCTGCTCGGGGGAATGGAAGAAGATGGCGGAGCGATATTGCGTGCCCCAGTCCGGTCCCTGGCGATTCGGCGTAGTGGGATCGTGAAGTTTAAAGAATGCGTCCAGAATCTGCTCGTAGCTGACTTTTTCAGGATCGAAATCCAGCTCAACCACTTCGGCGTGGCCGGTTTGATCAGTGCAGACGTCTTTGTACGTTGGCTTGTCGAGCTTACCGCCCTCATAGCCGACGGCGGTGGCCGTGACGCCGGGGATGGCGGCAAAGGCTGCTTCAACGCCCCAGAAACAACCTGCTCCAAATGTCGCTTTTTCGATGCTCATATCTATCAGATGCCCCAGGCCGGGAATTTGTTTCGAACCCTGTTGTCAGACTTTTGAGCGGGGAAGATGGCAGCTTTGGCACTCGCTTCCCCGGGCAAGACTACGGAGGCCGGGGATGGAGAAGATATGTCCGCACCGGGGACAACGCCACAGCATGAACCGAAGATACAGCACGAAGAACAGTAGAACGGCGCCTATCAGGGGGAGGGGGCTGGTCTCACCACGAGGTCCGGCCATGGTAAGTATCAGGGCCAACGCGAAGATAAGGGTGCCTGCCCACGCGAGCGCCCACCTGCGGTCGTAGGCTTCCCAGGCGTCGCGGTAGTTAAGGTTGGGGCGAATCTTCTTCACGCGATCACGCCCTTTCTTGAGTGGGCTCTGGCTGGACTCACTTTTCTACATGCGATTTGAGACGAGCCAGCGTCTGATCCCACTGCTTCGAGACCGAGCTCAAGTAAGCCTGGAGGCCATCGAGGGGCTCCGGGTCGAACTCGAAGAGGCGCTCCCGGCCGGCATGGGAGCTCCGGACGATGCCCGCGCGCTCGAGGACGCCGAGGTGCTTGGTAATGGCCTGGCGGGTGAGCTTCGACTCCACGGAGAGCTGAGATATCGAACAAGGCTCGCCGGAGCAGAGCCTGGCCACCAGGGCCAGACGGGTTTTGTCGCCGAGCGCAGCGAAAACGCGCGCCCGAGCCTTCGGTTTGGCAGTAATGCGCTTACGGATTTTGTGTGACATAGCTCTCGATATTTTTCATCTGTTCGGTCCAGCCGCCGTCGTTCCTGCGGAATGCTTCGGGGCGCCAGCCGGCGGGAATGCTGTCGAAGCCGGACTCGGTGAGTAACAGCAGTGTACCGTCGGGAATGGGTTCGAGCCGAAATTCGACGAGGGTTTGTGGGGCGTTGGAGTAATCGGCCGGCTTGTCTGACTTTTCGAAGGATTGGACGTGGGGCCAGCTGAAGGAGAACAGACGCTCGGGCTCCATTTTCTCGATGCGCGCCTCCCAGGTGATGTGTTCATAGCCAGGGTACGTGATTTGGCCGCGGGAGACCCGGCCCGGGACGAAGGGGTCCTCGAGTTTCACTTTGAACCACTGACCGAACGCGCGATGGTCAGTGAGGGCGCGCCAGACGCGAGAGACAGGCGCCTTTAGTTCGATCCTCCTTTCGATCCTGTTGGACTCCATAAGCAACCTCTGAGTTGCATCATAGGCCTACGTGTTCACAATGCGCAACTAAATGGTTGCACTTATTCATTAGTATGACTGGTGAGATTGTAGGTCAGGCCGAATATGTCGCGGACATAGCAGCGCGGAAAATCCGGCTCGTCTTTGACCAGCGTGCAGCCTTTGGCCAGAAGACGGCGCTTGGCGGCTTCCACGCTGTCGACAGTGACCTCAAGAACCGGACCGAGCGGTGGACCCTGCTCGATGAAGAGAGTGAGGTGTTTACCGTGAAGGCTGATCATGTTGGGCTCTTCGCCAGTAATCTCAAAGCCAAGGTTGTCGACGTAAAAGGCCGCGGCGCTCTTCGGATCCGGCGCCTGGATCAAGATGTCGCGACTGAGAGTGTTGGCCATGCGGGCTTCCTTGCCGCCGCAAAGATTGGTGCGGCCGAATGGAACTGGACAGGTTCGGCCCCAATCTAGCATGCGAAGCGCGGATATGGCATCCGGGATGATCTCGGTTTGTTAGCTTCGCTTTTTCCCTCCAGGCTTACCGCCGGGGCGTTTACCGCCGGGGCGCGGTCCACCCGCTCGGCCTGTAGCCGGTTTGCGACTGCCCCCGGTCTTGCCTTTGAAGCCTGGGCCGGACTTCGAAAATCCGCCAGGTCTGGAACCAAAGGCTGGCTTTGAGCGGCCTCCGGTAGCAGGTCTGCCGGCGACTGCCGGTTTGGGCTTCCACCCGGGCTTCCCTGCCGAGGCTGGTCCGGAACGTTTGTTACTGGGGCGAGCGCCGCCAGCACGTGGTTTGCCGGTACTCGTGGTGAAGGGGCGTGAGCGGTCGCCCTCGGCCCGAGGTGGGCGGCTTGTGCCGAATTCCCGAGTGCCGCTGCGACCGGGGCCACCCGTTGGCCGCGTACCGCTGGGGCGTTCGAACGACGGATTATCAAAACGAGGGCGGTCGGCCCTTGGTCGCTCTGGCCTCGGCCGGTCCGATCCTGCTCGAGCCGGTCGCGGTCGATCTGGGTGATCAGATCCTGGCCGGTCCGTTCGCGGCCGGAACTGTCCAGGACGGCTCTGGCCAGTACGACCAGTGCTTGGCCTGTCAGAGCCGGCACCTCGAAACGGCGGACGGCCAGTTGTGGGGCGGCCTGTCGGGGGACGGCTTGCAGCGGGACGGATCGGAGACTCGCGTTCTGGCTCCACGGCTTCAATCTGCAGTCTCGACGGTCTGGGTGGCTTGACGTCTTCACGATCAAAGTCAGCCTCGCGACGGGGGGCGGCATGGGGTTTGTACGGTGGACGAGGGGGACGATCGGAATCAGGCTTTTTCCACGGCTTCTTCTCGAACGGGCGACCGCCGTCAGGACGGCGACTCCTTGCAAATCCACCAGTGGGCCGATCCTGGCGCGCTGAGCCGGAGCCAAACTGGGCCGGGCGCTCTTCGGACCGTTCGCCAAACTGATTTGGAGGACGTGCAGTGCGGTCGTCCTTCTTCCATGTGGGTCGCCCTGCGCCGAACTGCGGCGGTCCAGAGCGCGACGGGCCAGAGCGTGGCGAGGCAGAACGCGGCGGTCCAGATCGCTGTGCGCCTGGGCGCGGTGAGCCGAAACGGACAGGGCCAGGACCGGAGCGTTCCGGTCTGGGACGAAAACCTTCCCCTTCAGGGCGCGCTGAGCGTGCCGGGAGTGGAGGCCGGCCAGTTCCAAATTGTCTCTTCGGCGGAAATTCGCGGCGGGGCGAGAACGCCGGCCGTTCTGCGGAGGGTGGAGCCGCCGAGGGTTGGTGGATCCGCGGTTTGATTGTGGGCAGTTGCGCATCCATCGCTTTGCGCTGTCGGATATCCTTCAGCTTCAGCTTGCGCGGTTTACCATCGGCAGTCTTGCGCAGGTCTTCGAGCTCTTCGGCTTCGAGTTCGCGCATTATGCCGGGCTCGATGTCGAGCACCAGCGGGCCGTAACCCACGCGTCGAATCTTCTCAACGTGATGGCCGATCTCTTCGAACATCTTGCGCAACTCACGGTTGCGGCCTTCAATCAAGATGACTTCGTACCAGGGGTTATCCCCCTGGCGGACCTTGCGAATCTTGGCAGCCGCAGTCTGTACCCGGCCGGAGCCTGGTTTGCCCCGCTCAATGCTCACACCCGAACGCAGCCGATCCAGATCTTCCTCACTGGGCTCGCCGCTGATCTTGACGAGGTAGGTCTTCTCCACTCCCGCTGCGGCGCGGGTGAGCTTGTTTGCCAGGTCGCCGTCGTTCGTTACCAGCAGCAGCCCTTCGCTCAGGTAGTCCAGACGGCCGACGGGGTAGAGTCGCTCGCGCAACTTTGCGAAAAACTCCATCACAGTTGGCCGTCCTTCTGGATCGCGCACCGTGGTTACGAAGCCCCTGGGCTTGTTGAGCACGAAGTAGCGCAGGCGTTCAGAGCCTTGCAGCAGTTTGCCATCGACGCGGACGTGGTCGCGGGCAGCATCGGCCTTAGTGCCAAGCTCGGTGACGACTTTGCCGTTCACCTGGACGCGGCCTTCGATGATCAGGTTCTCGGCGGCGCGGCGGCTGGCGACTCCGGCCTGAGCGAGGATCTTCTGCAGGCGCTCGAGCTTGCCTGGTAATTCAGGCTCGGCAATCGAGTCGATTTCTTCGTCCGTTTCCGGCGTGTTCACTCCGCCGGCGTCTTCCCCAACGGGTTCCTGCTCGCCATCACTGGCTTGCTCTAACGTGTCGCTGGCCGCAGCGGCGGTTGCTTCTTCGGCTGCAGCCGCATCATTTTCGGGGCCTTCGAGTTCAGGCTGGTTGGCATCGGGGCGCACATCGTCGCTCATGAGGAAAATCTCGGTTCTGCCTGCTGCGTTTCGGTCAGGCTCGGCAGGCTCGGGCTTGTGCGAATTGGGACTGGCTATTCGGCCGGTTCAGTATTGTCGTTGGTCTCGCTTACGGCCGCCGGAGTTTGTGGAGCACTTTCAACCGCTGAAGGCGAATCGTTATCCGGCTCTTCCGGTGCGTTCTCGTCCAGTTCGGGTCCGCTACTGCCCTCGGCCTCATAGGCGGCGGTTGCGGTATCGCCCTCATCCACCATCGCCGTCTCGGTCTCTTCCAACTCGCTGGCCATCTTCTCGAACTCATCCATCGACGGCAGCTCGGCGACATCCTTGAGCCCAAAGCGCATCAGGAATTCTTTGGTGGTTTTGTAAAGGATGGGACGTCCGATTACCTGCTTGCGTCCTGCGGTCGTGATGAGCTTCCGCGCCAGCAGCGAGCCAAACACGCCGGATGAATCCACGCCGCGAATCTCATTGACCTCGGGCGCGGTTACGGGCTGCTTGTAAGCAATAACAGCCAGCGTTTCGAGCGCGGGCAGGGAGAGCTTCATCGCCGGCTTCAGGCTTTTGATGAACATGCGTACTGCATCGTGGCACTCGGGCTTGGTGGCCATGCGATAGCCGCCCGCAATTTCGCGAATCTCGACGCCGCGGTCGTCGGAGGCGTAGTAGGCGATGAGCTCATCGACCAACTGACGCAATATAGCCTTGATTTCGCGATCGCGCAGGCGAGCAGCACGCCTGGCTTCGGCTTCAGGGTCGAGGGAAGCTGATTCGGTCTGAGCTGACTCTGCCGCGGGCTCCCCAGTTTCATCCTCGCCTGCTTGGGATGCGATCGATGCATCGGCTTCTGACTCGATCGTTCCCGGTAGCTCAGGCGTGGACTCGGTCGCATCCTTCGCACTAAATCCGGGGTCAGAAGACGCGTGTTCTCCCAGCGTGCGGCCGTCTTCGGTGCGCAAATCCAGATATTCCAACCCTTCGGCGATCTCGGACCCAGATGAGTCAAGCAGCGAGGGATCAGCGGCGTCGGCTGCGGCTTTCTCGGTGGCGTCAGCTTGCTCCACCGCCTTCCATTCCAGCGCTTCCTGGCCAAACAGGGTTGCGAGCTGGGTCAGGGTGACCGGCTCTTCGGCGGCGTAAATAACGGCTTCCAGCTTCGATTTCAGGCTCATGCAGCAATCAATACCTTATGTATGGTACTGGACGGGAGCGTTGCATGCGTCCACAAGTCGTGTTGATTTGGGATGCGAAAAAAGAAAGGGCGTCCGGATAACCGAACGCCCTTCGCTCACAGTGCTACCAAGGCAGCCGTAGAGGAGTTCTACGCAATTTGACGGAAGAGCCAGAATAACGTGCCCGACAGCAACGCAGCCGCGGGGAGGGTGAAGACCCAGGCCGCAGCGATGTTGCGAATGGTCGACATTTGCAGGCCACTGCGATTGGCAGCCATGGTTCCTGCCACGCCCGAACTCAGCACATGAGTGGTACTGACAGGGAGGCCGAAATTATCGGCGGCAAAGATGGTGGCCATTGCGACCAGCTCGGCAGTGGCCCCTTGCGCATACGTAAGGTGTTCCTTGCCAATTTTTTCGCCTACCGTCACGACAATGCGTTTCCAGCCGACCATGGTACCCAAGCCGAGTGCCAGGGCGACCGCTACTTTCACCCAGGTGGGGATGAATTTGGTGGCCTTGTCGACCTTGCCCTTGTAGGCCGTCAAGACGGCGTTTTCGGCCGGGGTGAATGCCGGGTTGTGGTTCTTCTGCATGAGGCGGATGGCTTCGCTGGCTACGTACATGTCGTTACGCACGTTGGTTTGCTGGCTCGCGGGAACCGCTTTGAACTCCTTGTACAAGCCGATCTCGTGGCTCAGATCTTCTACCAATTCGCGCAGCGCAAGGATGGTGTCAGGCTGGAGTTGCTTGGTGCGGATGTAGTCGGTTACCGTGGCTCGCGCGTCGGCGCCGAGTAGACCGGTCTTGTCGACGTGCGCATCGAGAACTTTGCCTGCGCTGTCGGATGCAGCGATGAATTGCTGCATGTCTGCGGGTGTAACCGCATGGTTCAACGCGTAGGCGGTGGGCACCGTGCCGATCAAGATCAGCATGATCAGTCCCATACCCTTTTGCCCGTCGTTTGAACCGTGGAAGAAGCTGACGCCGGTGCATGTGAGAACGAGGAGCGCGCGGATGGGCCACGGTGGAGGAGCACTGCCCTTCGGCGCCTCGTAGAGTCCAGGGTACTTGATGGTCGCCTTGGCCAGCAGGAACAACAGCGCGGCCGCGCCAAAGCCGACCAGCGGGGAGATGAGCAGCACCTTGAAAACCTTGGTCGCCTGCTCCCAGTCGACACCGGAAGTGCCCGAGTGCACGCTCATCAGCTGGTTGGCGACGCCTACGCCGATGATGGAACCGACCATGGTGTGCGAGCTGGACGCCGGAAGACCGAACCACCACGTGCTCAGATTCCACAGAATCGCAGCAATAAGCAGCGCGAAGACCATGGCGAATCCGGCGCCGGAACTAACTTGCAGAATGAGCTCGACGGGCAGCAGGGTGATGACGGTGAAAGCAACAAGGCCGCTGGAGGTGAGCACGCCCGCAAGGTTGCACATCCCGGACCATACCACGGCGATGTTTGGCTCGAGCGAGTGGGTATATATGACGGTCGCCACGGCGTTTGCGGTGTCGTGGAAGCCATTGACGAACTCAAACCCGAGTGCAATCAGCAATGCGATGACCAACAGCACATAAGGCCAGGCGCTGCCGATAGTCACGCCGCTGAAGTCCTGCGAGATGTGGGTGGCAATGAACCAGACTCCGATGATGAGGGCGATCAGAACGACTCCCCCGCTGATCATGGCGTGGGTCGGATGCATCTTCTTTTCGAGCAAATCAGCAGCGGGGGGACGAGTTGCGACAGCGGTTGCCATTTCAGACATTTGTGAAACTCCGGGTTGAATCGTGGAATTTACTTCGGGCGCAGAGGGAGGAAGCTCGCCTGATGCACCAACAAATATCCGAGGCAGATGAACGCGAGATGAATCAGCGATGAATTTGCGACAGGAGGGGATGAAGGGAAGACGAAACGGGAGCGCCGTCGCCAGAGCGCTCCCGTCATCAGAAGACCGGACTTGAGTTACGACAGGTTACGGAAGATCCAGTAGAGCGAACCGGAGAGTAGCGCCGCTGCGGGCAGGGTGAACACCCAGCCCGCAGCGATGTTGCGGATCGTCTTAAAGCGCAGTCCGTTACCGTTTGCCGCCATGGTTCCGGCCACACCCGAACTCAGGATGTGCGTCGTGCTGACTGGGAGGCCAAATTTGTCGGCTGCGAAGATGGTTCCCATGGCGACCAGGCCAGCGCTGGCACCTTGCGCGTATGTCAGGTGATCCTTGCCGATGCGCTCGCCTACGGTGACGACGACGCGCTTCCAGCCAACCATTGTCCCAAGCCCGAGCGCGAGTGCAACCGCGACCTTGACCCACGAAGGGATAAATTTGGTGGCGTTATCCACCTTGTCCTTGTAGCTGTTCAGGGCTGCCTTCTCGTCTCCGGTGAAGGCTGGATTGTTGGCCTTGATCATTAGCCGCAAGGCTTCGCTGGCCACGTACATATCATTGCGAACGTTGGCCTGCTCCTGCGGTGGTACGGCCTTGAATTCCTTGTAAAGGAGGACCTCGTGATCGAGGTCCTCAACCAGTTCGCGCAGTGCCAGAATCGTATCGGGCCCCATCTGTCTGGTGCGGATGTAGTCCGTCACCGTGATACGCGCGTTTGGACCGAGAATGCCTTTTTGATCAACGTGACGATCGAGAATATGTCCGGCGCGTTCTGATGACGCGATGAAGTCCTGCATTTGCACTGGGGTTACGGCGTGGTTCAGTGCGTAGGCTGTGGGCACCGTGCCGATGAGGATGAGCATGATAAGACCCATACCTTTTTGCCCGTCATTCGATCCATGGAAGAAGCTGACGCCGGTGCAGGTGAGCACCATGAGCGCACGGATCGGGAGCGGCGGCGGCTTATTGTCTTTGGGAGCTTCGTAAAGTTCCGGGAACTTTGCAACCTGCTTGGCGAGCAGGATCAGCATGCCGGCGAATACAAATCCGATAACGGGTGAGATGAGCAGGGCTTTCAGCACTTTCATGGCCTGCTCCCAGTCGACGCCCGACGTTCCGCTGTGCATGCCCATTAACTGGTTGGCAATGCCGACGCCAATGATGGAACCCACCATAGTGTGCGAACTTGAGGCCGGCAGGCCCAGCCACCAGGTACCAAGGTTCCAGAGAATCGCGGCGATGAGCAGCGCGAAGACCATGGCGAATCCAGCGCCGGAGCTGACTTGAAGGATTAATTCGACAGGGAGCAGAGTGATGACAGCGAATGCCACTGTGCCGGAGGAGAGAAGCACACCGGCGAGGTTGCAGATTCCGGACCACACCACGGCAATATTCGGCTCGAGCGAGTGCGTATAGATAACGGTAGCGACGGCGTTGGCTGTGTCGTGAAATCCGTTCACGAATTCAAATCCCAACGCGATCAGCAACGCCAGCGCGAGCATGCCGTAGGGCGCGTAGCTGGTGATAGACGCGGCATCAAGATCGTGAGCAACGTGAAAAACGATGTAGAGGATGCCGGCGCCGAAGACGGCAAGAAATGCAAGAATGCCGGTTTTGCTTGGCGTGCTCTTGAGCTTGCGGTCGAGGAGTGAAGGTCTGGGTAAAGTTGTTGCCGTTGTCGAAGCCATCAGATCTCTCCGATCGCGACAAACGATTCCTTGCGCACTGCGGAGCGGATTAAGGCGGAATCGACTAAAAACTTACGATTGTAATACGAATGGAACGATCTGAGATCGCTGCAGTAGGGACAATCAAAAAAGGATTGCATAAAACCCCAACAACTGTATGCGTGCAACAGTTGTTTGAATGCGCGACGCCTCTGTTTCAGGATCCGCACTATTGATTCTACATGAGTTAATTAAGAAAGGTGGGCTAAAGAGGGGTAAGGCGCATGCAGAGAATTGATCATAAGCTCAATCTCACCATTAAGTTAGAGGATGTTGAGGATGGAAAGAATGAAAGGTTAATCTACAGCCGTTTTGCACCGCTTTCTCGGCAGTTTCAGGATTGCGTTGGATTCTCCCGTCAGGGCAGGCAGTCGCCTTCAGCAGTTGAAGAAAATATGCAACCAAAAAGCTGCACAAGACTGTGCTCTCTGGGTAATGCAACCAATCGGTAGCATTTATCTGACCGCGGAATTGAAGATGGGGTCAGGATCTGCGAGGACCGGAGGAGGTTCCGGCCTAGCGCCACTCATCGGTGGAATTCGTCAGGCCTTCATTCACTACGGCATCGAAGCCGGTGCTTTTCTTGATGAAGATTTCTGAGAAGGCGCGATCCTGGCGCAGGAGGATGGCCTGGAGGCGGACCAATTCCAAAAGTGCGAGGAACATGGCCACCAGCGCGCGCGAGGATTTGGTGTGGCTCAGCAGCTTGCGCAAGGCCAGCGGTCGATCTTCCATGGAGAGACGGCGAGTCAGGAACTGAATCATCTGGCCGACGGTGATGGAGTCGTCCTGCAGGTTGAAGGTGGGGCGCTTCCGTGCGCGCTCTAGAATGTCGCGGAAGATGCGCACCAGGTCAACGGTGTCCGCAGCGATCTCCGGTTCGGCCGCGGCATCGTCTTTGAATTCACGGACGCCGGGATTGGACCATGTGGCCGCTTCGAGCATCTGTTTTTGCTGGAGCATCTGGGCAGCGTTTTTGAAGCGCTCGTGCTCAAGCAGGCGTTCCACAAGTTCGCGACGCGGATCGTCGGCCGCGTCGTCAGGCCCGGACGGTGAACGCGGCAGCAGCATTTTGCTTTTGATATGGATTAGCAGAGACGCTGTGTAGATGAAATCTCCGGCCACATCCATGTCGGTTGCCTTCAGCTTGTCGACATAGGCCAGGAATTGCGCAGTGATCTTGGCGATGGGGATATCGTAGATGTCGATGTCCTGCTTGCGAATCAGGTCGAGCAACAGGTCAAGGGGACCGTCGTACACCTGGCCTACTGTGACGGAGAATGGCGACTGCTGGGATTCTTCCTCTTGTTTCTTCGGCTTGGCGGCCGCCGCAGGCTTGGCCGGCCTGTCTTCAGGAACTGGCTTGGACGTGAGCACAAGCGGCGGAGCGGTATGGATCCCTGGTTCTTTTGGTGGCGGATCTCCATGCGGCACCTCAGGCGAAGGTTCCGGCGCGTCTGGTTCTGGCGCGGGCCCGGGCTCGGGATCGTTGACAGGACCAGGATGGCCAGGTTCTGGTTCCTCGACTGGCTGAGGGCCGGGCATGGGCTCCTTGACTGGAACTTTCTGCGGATCGGTGGGCTCGATCTCCGGATTTTTGTCGATTTGGCTCAAAGACATCTCTGTTTCGGGGGATGAGGTTAATTCGCTACTGTCTGGCCGTCAATTGCATTGCTGCACGGACTTCAGTCATGGTTTGCTCGGCTCGTGTGCGTGCCTGATTGGAGCCATCTTTGAGGATATCTTCTACCTCGCCGGGGGTGAAGCGGGCCCTCCGCTCCTGGATGGGATTCAGAATCTGTACCAGTGCGTCGGCAGCCCAGCCTTTGCATTCGATGCATCCGATGCCGGCGGTTCGGCAGCCTTCATAGACTTTGGCCAGTGTCTCCGGCGTTGAGAAAACCTTGTGCAGATCGCCGACAGGACACTTGTCTGGATCGCCCGGATCTTTGCGGCGAATGCGAGCAGGGTCGGTGACCATGGTCTTCAGCTTCTGGCGGACCACAGGCTCAGGGTCGTTCAACTCGATAGTGTTGCCGTAGCTCTTTGACATCTTGCGGCCGTCGGTGCCGGGGAGCTTGGGGGAGGGCGTGAGCAGCACATCGGGCTCAGGAAGCACTTCCCTGCCATCGAGCTTGTAGAAGTTGTTGAACCGGCGTGCGACTTCGCGCGTGAGTTCGACGTGGGCCTGCTGGTCCTGGCCAACCGGGACGTATTTCGGCTGATACAGCAGAATGTCCGATGCCATCAGCACTGGATAGCCGAGGAATCCGTATGTGGTCAGGTCCTTGTTCGTCAGATTCTCCTGCATTTCTTTGTAGCTCGGTACGCGTTCGAGCCAGCCAAGCGGAGTAATCATGCCCAACAGCAGCGGAAGTTCGGCATGTTGCAGAATACGGCTCTGCTGAAAGAGCACGGTCTTTTGGGGATCGAGACCGGCGGCGAGGTAGTCCAGCATCACCTCGCGCGAGTTTGGCTCAATGTTTGAAGGGTCGGCGTAGTCCGAGGTCAATGCGTGCCAGTCGGCGATGAAGAAGTAGCACTCGTATTGGCCGCTGTCCTGTAGCTTGACCCAGTTGGCGAGAGCGCCCATGTAGTTGCCAAGGTGCAGCTTGCCTGTGGGGCGCATGCCGCTCAAAACGCGAGGGCGGGAGGATGGATTGGAAGATTCCGACATTCTGGTTTTTCGATTCCGGGATAAGGCCGGGATTGGTCAGCCAAGTTTGATCAGAGAGGTCAAATTGAGCTTCGTTCTATTGTAGCCGCAGGCTCTGCTCTATCCCTTCGCCAGTACCAAACCGACAACACCGAAAGCTGGGATCAGCAGAAGGCGCATGATGTAACCGCCAACGAAAATCATCAGCATCCAGCTCACCCAAAGTGGAATGCGGTCGTAAGACTGCACAGCGTTATAGGGCAGGATGTTGCGCAACAGCTGACTGCCATCGAGTGGCGGAATGGGAAGCAGGTTGAAGAATAGGAGCGCAAGGTTGATCTGCACAGCTGCAATTCCAAGCAGCACCACCGCCTGAACGGATGAATTGACGCCGGGCAGGAGCATGCCTTGCGATGTGAAGTTGACGATCTGGCGGCCGCCCGGAACGGCGTGAATAACGACCAGGAGCACGACGGTGGCCACCACTGCCAGCAGCAGGTTCGAGACCGGGCCGGCCAGCGTCACCATGTTCTCATCGCGGCGAATCTTACTGAAGTTGCGGCTGATGACGGGCGTCGGCTTCGCCCAGCCGATCAGGATTCCGCTGAAGAGCGTAAAGCCGATGAACGGCCCGAAGATGATGATGGCGGGCATAATGAGAGTGCCGACCGGGTCAATGTGGTAGATGGGGTTCAGGGTCACGCGGCCTTGCAACCGTGCAGTCTGATCTCCGAGGCGCGAAGCCATCCAGGCGTGCGAACACTCGTGCACACTCAACGAGAAAATGAGCAAAACAAACTCGAAGACCGCAATTGCAAATTGGGCAGACTGCACCACACGCTCCCTGGATTTGGAAAGCTCAGGTTAGCACGGTGCGCCCTGCGGTCGCGCTTCGGCTTCTGGACGTTAGACCTTGTACGCCGGGTAGTGGCCGACGACCTGGCCTGCACCGATGTTGGTGCCGCCCATAATGATCTCGTGGCTTCCGATACGCGCGCCGTCGCCCACGACGGTGGGCTGGAGCTTTACATCATCCGTACCTTCGTTGGCGTAGCTGTGCGAGAAGATGCGCGCGAACGAACCGATGATGGCATTTTTGCCGATGGTAATGCCGCCGCGATCGTGCAGAAGCACTCCCTGGTGGATAACCGCGCCGTCGCCGACGGAAAGCTTGTAGCCGTAGGTCAGGTCGACGCCGTGATGAATCTTGACGCCGGATCCCATGTGGTCGAAAATGTGCCGGCCCAGCATGCATCGGAAGCGCAAGCCCAGCCACAGATTCAGACCGATAGGCGAGCGGTCGAACATTTTCCAGAACCAGAGCAGGGGCTTCCGGATAGCGAGCTCAGTGGGGTCCGCGTCGCCAAAATACTCCGCCTCGATGGTCACGTTCTCAGGGTCGAGCGACATTCCCAACACGTTGCCCGGCAACTCGCTGGATAGGGTTACGTTGGGCTTACCGCCGTGTGGCCGGCCAAGGTAGAGCTGGTAAAGCTGGTCGCGGACGATTTCAGCACGGCGCTCGGGCGAGCGATGCCGGTAGAATTCCTCGTCGAGAAAGCGGATCCAACGCCGGAAGACTTCCTCAGCTTCGGCAGTGGGGCGGGGCTGGTTGGAGACGACCGGCTGGGGCTTGGGATTAGTAGCCATACGCTATGGACGATAAATCAATCGGGCGGGATGCGGCGAGTGGTTGTCTCAGCAATATGCTCCAAGAAGAAGCAGTTCCGTTTTGGATCAATTTCGGGATGTCGTTAAATTATCCAGTTTTCCAGAGCCACAAGCGAATATAAAGACAATAGAGAAGGGTATGACTGATGGTGAGAGACGGGAAGATCAGCTTAAGCGTGGTGTCCGACGATAGGACTCGGCCTGCTGGCAGGAAAAGCACGCGATCGACATTTTCGTAGCGCTTGGGCGGAAGCCGCGGCTTCTGGACTTGTTCTGGCGCGCAGGCGGCGCAGGTACCAATTACTCGCGGGCGGGATTCGATGTTGTTGGGATCGATCTGAACCCAGAGCGGAATTACCCTTTGCATTCATTCAAACAGATGCCAATAACTCGAAGTCAAAGTTCATAGTCGCATCCTAGACCCTGAGTATCCGCGACAAGATGATTGAAGATTCAAAACGCGGGACTGATTGGCAGAATGACGAGCTCGACGCGATCGTAGCTGACTATTTTTCCATGCTTAGGGCGGAGCTTTCAGGGGAAGCATATGTCAAATCTAGGCATAGCGCCGCCCTGATGGCCAAGATAGGTCGGACCCACCGCTCTGTGGAGTTTAAGCATCAAAACATCTCGGCGGTATTGGATGAACTGGGCATGCCGTGGATTCCTGGCTACAAGCCAAAGCTGAATTTCCAGAATGCGGTTTTCGACGCGATAGACCGGTATCTCACACAGCATCCAGGTGTCCTGGACCCGGTGACAACTTCACAGCCTGCACCGACCTTGCCTGCTGAGGTCTTCGTTTCTCCGCCTGCTCCTCGCCCCGCGAGCGACCGGATTCCAGAGCGTCTGCGTCGGCTTGTTATAAAATTCGACCCCGTTGAACGTGACCATCTCAATCGCTCCCTTGGCAAGGCCGGGGAAGCCTTTGTTGTTGACCTTGAGAAGCATAGGCTAACGACGGGAAACCGAGCGGACCTGGCTGGTAAGGTTCGTTGGACGGCCGCAGAGGACGGGGACGGTGCAGGCTACGATGTCGCTTCTTTCAGTTTAGAGGGAAAGCCTCGTCTTATCGAGGTCAAGACTACAAACGGGTCTTCTCGAACCCCTTTTTTCATAACGCGCAACGAGTTCAGCATTGCGCGTGAGATTCCCGCTCAATGGCAAATCTACAGAGTTCACTTGTTTGGCAGTGGGCCGCGCGTCTTTACGATTGCGCCTCCTCTGGAGAATAACCTTAGGCTTTCGACAGAGACTTGGCGTGCATCATTCTGACGTTCGGGGGACCAGCAGGATGAGGGGTAGGTAGAGGAAATCTAATGCATCGGATTGGTTTATCAAAGCCGTTTTCGCGGTGCCGAAATTTGCGCAGCGTGATCGACGGAGGGCGCGCAGGGGCCGTTAGTGCGCAGTCCGGGTCCGATCAAGCAATGCAGATTTGCGAGGTATCCTTCGAGTCGGAGGTTTCAGAAGCGCTACGCGATAACGTATTAAGTCAAACCGACCTGTTTTGCGGAATGTGCGGAGCAGCCCCCGGGGATATTGACGATCTTACCGGACGCAAAGTCCGCCTCCATATTGGACACATTGTTGATGAGAACATCGGGGGCAAGGACGAATTGTCAAACCTCCGGACGCTCTGCTCGACCTGCAATCAGGGCGCCAAGAACATCACATCCGTGAAGCCACCCGCAATATGGCTGCTATCGCAGATTCGACGACAGGACAGGAGGAACAGCTCGCGGTCCTGCAGTGGCTCCTTGCCAAATTCAAAAAGTGAAGGCATATGGATCGCAGCGAGAACATGCGAGCTATCCGGGGCAAGGACACGAAGCCCGAGATGGAAGTTCGCCGCCTTGTACATGCATTGGGCTATCGCTTTCGCCTGCATAGGGCTGACCTGCCGGGAAAGCCGGACCTTGCGTTCCCCGCTCGACGCAAAGTGATATTCGTAAACGGCTGCTTCTGGCACTCCCACGCTTGTAAATCTGGACTGATACCAAATTCAAATCGAGACTTCTGGCTTCCAAAACTCAGGCAAAACAAGGCACGCGATGCCAGGAACCTTAACACCCTAGCGCAAGAAGGTTGGAAAGTTCTGGTGATTTGGGAATGTGAGTTGAAGGACGCCGGGGCGCTAAGCCGTGCTGTGCGGATCTTTCTCGGCCGAAGAAATGTTGCAAAGAAGCGCGTTTAGCGAATTCTCGGGGCAAAGCTGGAAAGGGCTACTGCGCGTTATCCTAGAGAGTCCGGTGCAGCTCGCTATGACGAGTAATTGAAGCTGTGCGACGGAGTAATTTCCCATCCATTTCGCAAATTGCGCGCAAGGGATGGGGCACCCAAGAGAGTTGAGTCATGCCTGAAGAAACCGCGCCCGCAGTTACCGCCGAAATGTCAAAGGCCGCCACGCCTGTAGCCACCATCGCGACTCTCGGCAAGTATGAAGGCCAGTCCGTACAGATTCGCGGTTGGCTCTACAACTCCCGCGAATCAGGCAAGCTGCTGTTTCCCATCTTTCGCGACGGCACCGGTACGGTGCAGGGTGTCGCCCACGTCAAGAGCGTGGCACCCGAAGTATTCGAGGCGCTCAAAGGCTTGACCCAGGAGTCGTCGGTGATTGTTACCGGCAAGGTTCGAGCAGACAAGCGTGCGCCGGGAGGGTTCGAGCTGGATGTCGAGGATATCCAGGTGATCCAGCGCGTACCCGAGTCAGATCCGTATCCGATCACATTGAAAGAGCATGGCGTTGACTTTCTAATGGAGCACCGCCATCTGTGGGTTCGGTCGCCTCGCCAGTCGGCCATCCTTCGCATCCGGGCCGAGATCATGCGCGCGGCTGCGGAGTACTTCGACGACAACGGCTTCATCCGCACTGATCCCCCTATCCTGACGCCTGCGGCCTGCGAAGGAACCTCAACGCTGTTTCCGGTCGATTACTTCGGCGATCCTGCGTTCCTCACCCAGTCAGGACAGCTTTACATTGAGTCGACGGCGCTGGCGCTGGGGAAGGTCTACAGCTTCGGCCCGACCTTCCGCGCGGAAAAATCAAAGACGCGCCGCCATCTCACCGAATTCTGGATGGTCGAACCTGAAGTCGCATATTGCGATCTCGATGGTCTGATGGAGCTGGCTGAAAACTACCTGTCGCATATCGTGCAGAGCGTGGTGAAGAATCGCGCGCCGGAGCTGCAGGTGATTGGCCGCGACCCGGAGAAGCTGAAGAACATTCTGCCGCCGTTTCCGCGCCTGCGCTACGACGAAGCGGCGAAAATGCTGAACGACGCGCATGCTAAAGGAATCCTCGAGCAGCCATTCGAGTATGGCAATGACTTTGGCTCGCCGGATGAGACCTGGCTCAGTTCGCAGTTTGATCGGCCGGTGATGGTGCACCGTTATCCTGCGGCGGTGAAGGCGTTTTACATGGAGCCGGATCCGAAGGATGCGAACTTCGCGCTTTGCGTCGATGTGCTTGCGCCAGAGGGCTATGGGGAAGTCATTGGCGGCTCTCAGCGCGTTTCAAGTTACGAGTTGCTCAAAAGCCGCATTGAGCATCACCAGCTTCCACTCGAAGCGTTCCAGTGGTATCTCGATTTGCGGCGCTACGGATCGGTGCCGCATGCAGGCTTCGGCATGGGAATTGAACGCGTGGTGGCATGGGTATGCGCCCTGGACCACGTGCGGGAAACGATCCCTTTCGCGCGCACGCTGCACCGGATCTATCCGTAGACACGAAGACATCGATCCCTTCGCCTCAAAAACAAAACCGCGACGCCCGTAGGCGTCGCGGTTTTGTTGAGCCTCGCTACAGGTTAAAACGTGAAGCGCACCGCCATCTGCAACTGCCGAATGTTGTATGCGAAGTTGCTGTTGTTGGTGCTGGTGATCGAACCGAAAGGTGTGGCCGTGTACTGCGTCAGGTTATTGGTGTGGGTGGTGGTGTTCTCCGAGACGGAGTAAGCGGTTGCGCCAACTCCAGTCACGTTTTGATGGTTGGCCAGGTTGAACGCTTCAGCAAGGAACTGCAGGTTGTAGCGCTCGTGCACAATCACACTCTTTGAAGCGCGCAAATCGACGACCCACGTCTTCGGATATTGGAAGTCGTTGCGATTGAGGCCCGGAATGCGGTTGGCGCCGCCGGTGCCATTGAATGAGCTGGTGTTGATGATCGACTGCTGTGTCGTCGACCCGAAAGGATAAAGCTTTGCCGACGATCCGCTGATGCCGACCGAGTAGGGCAAGCCGCTCTGCGTTGAGAAAGTGGGGGCTAGCTCGAAGTCGTTGAGCAGGTAGCCGAGAGCACCATGAACCTTCCACGGTGAATCAGCCACGGCGTAAACTTGCAAACGATAGGGCACATTCTGGTTGGAGTTGCCGTAATCGAGCTTGATGTTGCTGGGGTCGAGCATAGCGGTTGCCGATGCGCCGGTGGTGTTGTTCTCTCCGTAGTCAAGTGCATGCGACCAGGTGAAGTTTGAGCCGAGCGAAATGTGATACGACATCTGGTGCTTGAACTGGGCGACCAGCGCTTCGTAGTTCGAGGTGACTCCGCTGAAGATATCGGTAATGGAGCTGAAGTTGGGGTTGGGACGATGGCTCGGACTCGCTGTGTCATAGAAGTAGACGTTGGCGTTCACGGTGCTTCCAACAGGCAGCGGCCCGGCGCCGGTTACGGTGAAGACCGCAGGCGTCGGCGCAGGCAGGTTGGTGTCGACGAAGTCAGGCAGACGCCTTCCCCACGAACCGAGCCACGAGAGGCTGAAGACGTCGTTCTTGCTGAGTTGCTGCTCGAGTGTGAGGTCGGCCTGGTGAATCTCAGGAACCTTGAAGTTCGGGTCGATGTAGTAAGACGTCGCGTTGCCACTCGAGCCCTGCAGGCACTTTGCGTAAGATCCCGCCGGAATGATCTGCGGGAACTGCGGTGAGCAGGCGGTGCCGGGGTTCAGAGTCGGGTTGACCTGACCGGCGGCGACTCCGGTGCCGATCAAGGCCTGGTAAAGGGTCGAGTTGATGGCGCGTGCAAAGAACATGCCGTAGCCACCGCGGAGAATCGTCTTTCCGCCCCCGTAAACGTCATAGGCGAAGCCCACGCGCGGGCCGATGTTGTCCTTGTTGTCGTGCAGGGTAGATGTCTGCGGTACCAGAGCATTGGGCAACTGCTGACTTGGGAATTGTTCGTACTCCCAACGGACGCCGAGGGTCAAGCTCAGACGCGGCCTCACCTTCCACTCGTCCTGGACAAAGAGCGCGTAGTCACCAGTATTGAAGTCGAGGCCAGCCGCGCCGACGCCCTGGTTGAAGGAGGTGTAGTTCTCGGCTGTCTTGCCGGCCACCGGACTCTGCGACAGGTAGAGGTCAGATAGGTAATTGCCGAGCGGTGTGTTGCCGCTGTAGGTAAATCCGCCGTACTGGTTGTAGAGGTTGGAGATGAGGTCGTTGGTGTGGATGTAGTCGGCGCCAAACTTGACGGTGTGGTTGCCATGCGCCCACACCACGGTGTCGGCCAACTGCCAGCGGCGCTCGTCGGGCAGTGCGGCGCGGTTGAGGAACTGCGGCGTGCCGAACTGGAAGAAGCCGCTGAGATAGACGTTGGCGGGCAGCCCAAGCGGATTCAGATATCCGCTGGGAGTGTTGACCAGGTTGGTCTGCTCATAGGTGGTTGGAGTCTGGTTGAATTCGAACTCGAAGTCGCGGCCGTACATGTAGCGCGCTTCATTGCTCCAGTTGGTGCTGAAAAAGCTGTCGAGCTTGCCGACGATCCAGTTGTCGCGCACGTAGTCGTTGCCGAAGCTGGACATGCCGTAGGCGACCGCCGGGCTGGTTTGGATGCCTGCCGGGGAAGACCACCGCATTTGGTTCGCTTCTACAGAAGCGTGGTTTCTCTGGCTCACTTGCCAATCGATCTTGGGGAAGTAGATGACCTGTTCGCCAATGCGGGGAACGGTCCCCAGCATCGAGGTCAATCCAGCAATGCCATTGTTATAGAACGTGGTCGCAGCAGAAGTGGTGAGGCCTGTGTCCTTCACCATCTGCGCGATCTGCGCTACGGCATAGGTGCCGGTGGTGTTGTAGAAGTTCGCATTGGCGCTTGTGCCGGTGATGGTCGCAGCCGCCGGAAAGTCGTGATAGAAACGATCCGCTGCCAGGAAGAAAAAGAGCTTGTCGCGCAAGATTGGTCCGCCGACGCCGAATCCGTATTGACGCCGCAAGTCTGTCGGCTTGAAGGGAACGACGGAATAGGTGATCGGGTTGGTCGAAACCTGAACGGGGTGCGTGACATAGGAGTTCTGCGCGGCCCACGCGCTGTCGCGGTCGTAGTAGTAGCCCTCGCCGTGAAAACCGTTCGTACCGCTTTTGGTGACGGAATTGACGATGCCGCCTGCAGAACGGCCGTACTCAACGGAATAGTTCGAGGTGTTTACCTGGAACTCCTGCACGGCGGCCTTGATTGTGGAGTAGCCCGCTCGCGTACGTCCGCGTTCTTCAGAGAAATACGCCTGGTTGTCGTCGGTTCCATCGATGGTGACATTGTTAAGCAACGTGCTCTGGCCTCGGAAGCTGAGGAGCCCATATCCGTTGCTGTCGTTCACAACACCAGGCGTCAGCAACGCGAAGGCTGACCAGCGGTAGTTGTTCTGAGGGAGATTGTGCAGCGCGACCTGGTCGACCACGCCGGCAAAGTCTGGAGATGTTGTATTCACCAGTGGCGCATCGCCGGTCACTTCGACAGTCTGTGCCGAGCCTCCAACTTTGAGGCGCGCTTCGACATCGGTCAGCGATCCCACCTGGACCGTTACGCTCTTGGCAACGTAGATGTCGAAACCAGGCGCGGCTATAGTGACGTCGTATGCTGCTGGCTGCAGGTGAATGACACGGAAATAGCCGGAAGCGTCGGTGACGGTCTTCTGCTCGGCGTTGGTGGCAATGCTGCGGACAGTAACCGGGGCATTCGCGACAACCGCGCCGCCGCTGTCAAGCACGTTTCCGCCAACTGCGCCGTCAACGGCAGTCTGGGCTCGTGCGGCAAAACTAAGCAAAGAGAGAAGAACCGCGAAGAGCACAGAGCGGTGCTTCGATATGAGATTAGCCATGATACCTCCAAAAAGTTGTGTCAAGCTGCGACTGAACGCCGCATGCCGTCCGTTATGTGCCGTATGTCCGCCGATTCTGTCTAGTCTGGCGAGTAAATCGGCGGCTCTCGCGCTTGAAATTCCGATCGTTGTGAGTCTGAATAAGAGAACTACCAAAAGTATTCCAGAGAATTGTGAATGGAGGATGAGCGAGTGCCTCTGCGGTATCGCATTCCGGTGTCGAATTTGTGGCGTTAAAACCGCTCGGAATCCCCGCAAACCGTCGGTTTTCATCATCTTCGCGATCGAAATGCGCATCGTTCGCACTGCATGCGGCATCGGACATAGTGAAGAGTTTCCGCGGAGAAGGAAGCGATGACCCTTAACGCCGGCGAAGTCCACAAGATGAAGTATGCGCAACCCTCAACAGAAGGGGTGCTGCCCATCATTCTCGAACGCTGGAGCCCCAGGGCCTTCGAGGACCGGGACGTGAGCCGCGCCGATCTGAAGAAGATTTTCGAGGCTGCCCGTTGGGCGCCATCTTCTTTCAACGAACAGCCATGGCGGTTCATCATCGGCCACCGCAACTCCGAGACTTACAAGAAGATCCACGACGTGCTCGTTCCCTTTAACCAGGCGTGGGCAGGGAATGCCCCGATACTCATTCTCGGCGTCGCCAGAACGCGGTTCAGCCATAACGACTCGCCTAATAACTATGCGGTCCACGATCTTGGCGCAGCGGACGGTTTTATTACCCTGCAAGCCGCTTCCATGGGCATTGCGACGCATCAGATGGCGGGTTTTGATCAGGCCAAAGTGCGCGAAGCCTTTGCAATTCCAGAGATTTACGCCATCGGATCGGTGATGGCGCTTGGCTATCAAGGCGATCCGTCAACACTTAGCGAGCATTACCAGGGGCAGGAGCAATCGCCTCGCAGTCGTAAACCACTGAGTGACATTGCTTTCTCGAGCTGGGAGCATTCTGAGGAATTTGGCTGAGGTCTTCCAAGATCGGCACTGTGCCAATTCAGTTACTCCCTAAGTGCAGCTGGCCCGGAGTTTTCGCTTTTAAAGTTGAGTAGGGGACCCGGTTGGCCATGGCATCTTCATCCCGCTCGACACGCCAGCGAGCACCCGCCCGCCGACTCCGTCATCGCTACAAGCCGATCAAGCTCGGTAACCGTCGTTGGATGACGCGGGCCGCTTTGGCTAGCGTTGCCCTCGTTGTCATTCTGGTCGGCTGGGCGATGATCGCGCGCCGGCTTGCGCCCGCCGCCAACACCAGTCGCGATCGCTTCGATGCCATCCTTGTGCTGGGGTATCGAGCCGATGACGACGGCAACCCCACCCCAGTCCAGCTGGCTCGCGTGTCTGAGGCAGTGCGGGAATACGAGCGCGGCGTCGCTCCGCGCTTGCTTTTTACCGGCGGTCCCGCGCGCAACAAATATGTTGAGGCCGACGTAATGGCTGGCGCGGCCGCCGCGCAAGGCATTCCGCCCTCAGCCATCTTCGTGGAAACGAAGGCGGACGACACGATCCAGAACGCGTGCTATTCAGAACAAATAATGAAGGCGCACGGATGGCACTCGGCTGAGATCATCTCCAGCTCATTCCACCTTCCACGCGCAGCGATGATCTTCAGCCATACTTCGCTAGAATGGCGGATGCACGCCGCGCCGCCGCTGCAGCCAGACGGGGCACACTCTGGAACCAATTCGGCGCTCGAGACCCTCAAGACCGTGCGGTATCTGATCTACGCCAGCTGGGCCGAGCGCTGTGAACCCTAGTGCGATCGACCGAAGAGTCGCTAGCCAAGCGGACTCGTCCGCGTCTAACACCCAGTTCCTCTCATTGTCCCTCTAAGGTATGGTCCTGTAAGCTTTGTGTTGATGCGTCTTCCAGTAAGGTTTTCATTCTTTTCGGCAGCCCTTGTCCTCGGTCTGCTTGCCTCAGTACTGCCTGCTTTCAGCCAGGTGCAGCCAGCGGTGCAGAGCACCTCCTCTCAAACCACGGGCAACGGCACCTACATCGCTATCGATCCGCTTGCAAATATCAAGTACGACAATAAATACGATATTTCGCTAGGAATGGCGTATGCCCACATGAAAGCCGGTCCGACGATCCTTGAAGGTTCGAACCTGGGCGGTCTCGACCTGTCAGGATCTTACTGGCTGAGCAAGCATTGGGCCGCCGAAGGCAGCATCCGGGGATATGCCGGCACCAGCGGTGCTGGACTCGGCGACAACGTGACTACGCAGTCCATTTCCGGTCCGTTCGTTCAGGAATATATGTTTGTCGCTGGTCCGGAGTGGCTGGGACCGCACAACAAGCACGGTGCCCTTATCGCGCATGCCTTGATCGGCGGTACCTACGGCGACTTCGAGCACGACTTGCGCAATCTGCCGCCTTCGGCCGTTGCCTTTTATAACAACCAGCTCGCACTTGCGGCCATCATTGGTGGACATATTGATCTGAACCGCTCTCAGCGATGGGTCTTTCGGGTCACTCCGGACGCGATTATTACCCGGTATGGCATCAATTATGGCGCGAAATACACCCAGACAGACGTGAACTTCGCGATCTCAGTCGGGGTGGAGTATCGGTTCAAGCCGAAGCGCCGCAAATAGCTAAGACCGCCCGAGGAAGTTCGAGAAGCGAGAATTGACGGAAGTCTGATCCCGACGAGCTTCGGTTGTCGCCGTTTTTCCACATCGCAAATGCCGTGTAACGCGGACAGGCTGCACGTGTTATCTCTGTGTGGTATTCTTCGCCGTTCAGAGGCGGATTTGAAAGATCCTTCTTTGAAACATGCCGTACCGGATTGCGGCACATTGGTCTCGCGCTGAGAAAGCTCCGGAAAGACAACGCGACAAGGCAGGCTCATACGGACATGAAGGATACATTGGGTGTTTTGCTTGCAGGGGGAGCCGGAGAACGGCTCTTTCCCCTGACCCGCGACCGCGCCAAGCCGGCCGTGCCATTTGGCGGACACTACCGGATTATCGATATCACGCTTTCCAATTGCATCAACTCCGGCTTGCGCCGGGTCTTCATTCTTACTCAGTACAAGGCGCTCTCGCTCAACCGGCACATCCGCGAAGGATGGACCGGCATTGTGGCGCAGGAGCTAGGCGAGTTTTTTGAGCTGTTGCCGCCCATGCAGCGCACCGGCACGAACTGGTACATGGGCACAGCCGATGCCGTTTATCAGAACATCTACTCGATCGGCAGTGAGCAGCCGAAGCACATGATCATCCTCAGCGGCGACCACATCTACAAGATGGATTACAGCCGCATGCTGGAGTATCACCGGGAAACGCACGCTGACGTGACCCTGGCCACGCTGCCGATTGCTCCCGACGAGGTAGCGCGATTCGGCGTAGTCGATGTGGGTAAGAACGGCGAGTTGCAAGGATTCGAAGAAAAGCCGGCGTCCACTACCTTCCGCTCCCCCTTCAATCCGGACAAGGTTGAAGCCTCAATGGGCATTTATATCTTCAACACCGAAACCTTGCTCAAGGCTTTGATCGCCGATGCCGAGGATCCCAACTCAAAGCACGACTTCGGCCACAACATCCTGCCGAATATGCTCGGCAAGAAGAAGATGATGGCCTACAGCTTCGTGGATGAGAACAAGCAGACCGCGCTCTACTGGCGCGACGTAGGCACTCTGGATTCCTATTACGAAGCCAACATGGACCTCTGCTCGGTGTCGCCGGTTTTCAACCTGTATGACAAGAACTGGCCGATGCGGACCCGGGTGCGGCAATATCCACCGGCGAAGTTTGTGTTTGGCGAGCCGGGAAGAACGGGCATGGCTGTGAATTCTGTGATCACCGCAGGCGTCATCATCTCCGGCGCTTCGGTATCCAATTCGGTGTTGTCGCAGGATGTGCGCGTCAACTCTTACTCTGAAGTCGACTCGAGCATCATCTTTTCGCACGTGCAGATCGGGCGCCATTGCCGCATCCGCCGCGCCATCATCGATCGCGACGTTCACATCCCGGAGGGAACTGTGATCGGCTACGATCCAGTTGAAGACAAGCGCCGCTATTTTGTTACGCCATCGGGGTTAACGATTGTGACGCGGGATGCTTCGCTGTTCGAGAACCCGGTTGAGCCGGAGTTTGGGGATCGGTACTGAGTTCCGGGAAACGAGATCTTCATTGCGTCGTACCCGGCCGGCATCAGCACAAATCCGACCAGAAAGCGCGGTAACTTCCATCGCACCGGAGTCCTTCACCACGGACTGCGACGGTGAATGCGCCATCTAGACTCTCGCGGACGATATTGGAACCTCTACGTAAGATTGGTGGATAAGACCAGCACCACCTGGTCGAATACATCTCCTATGCCGGTCGCCAGGAAGGTCATGGATGAGACACATCCAAAAGCAACCATGACAAAAGTCAGGGAGTATTCGACTATATCTTGTCCCTCTTCGCGTTCGAGCAAATTATGTGCCGCAGCGAAAACCTTGAGCATCCTGTCGATCATCTATCTGGCCTCCGACCCCGGGGGGATGGGTTCAACCTAACCATTTGGATTTTTGCAAGCAATTGGGAAAGGTGAAAAGGGAAACGCCTTCGGCACCATGGGGAGCCGAAAGGGTAATAGCGGTTTTGTGACTTTCTGGGGACTTACATCCCAGACTTCGATGCAACACGGGGTAGGAATGAGGGCAAACCCTGATGTTGACTGAAAGTACCGGCACCGCGGAACTGCGCAACAAAATCATGCGTATAGGCCTCCATGGCTTGTGCGGGTACATTAAGCTGGAGCGTGGCAGGACTGGTGGCGCCAAAGGTGCCCATCCGGCGCAAGTTGGACCAGGCGCCGCGGAAACTAGTTCAGGGCCACGGTCAGGAAGCTAAACCCATGACGCCGGACACTCGGCAGACGAGCGGACCACTGGAGATCGACTGGTCCCTGGTCGTCCGCCGCTGTATGGACGGGGATTCCGGAGCATGGGCCGAACTGGTTCGCACCCATCATCGCCGTGTCTACGGCCTCTGCTATCGTTTTACGAACAATGGCGCTGACGCTGAAGATCTTACCCAGGATGTCTTCCTGAAGATTTTTTCCAATTTAGCGAGTTTTGATATAGCCAGGGGCAGCCTGCAGGTATGGATTACGACCATGACCCGTAACCTGCTTGTCGACAATTTCCGTCGAACAAGAAACCAGCGATCCACAGACTCGCTCGATGCGGGATGGGACGAAACGGACGAACTGCGGCCTATTGACAGGCTGACCGCAAGTGGACCTTCACCGCATGAAAAGGCGGCCCAGAAAGAACTGGCCAAAATGGTGCAGGGTGCGCTGGCCAAGGTATCGGTAGAGCTGCGCGAAGCAGTCATATTAAGGGACTTACAGGACATGGATTACAAAGAGATCGCCCAGGTGCTGGGCATACCGGAAGGGACGGTTAAATCCCGCATCAGCAGAGGCCGTGCGGAACTTGCACGCCTGCTGGAACGTAATAAGCGGGAGGTGATGTGATGGCAGACCGCGGAAACATTCCGAACTCTCCAGCTTGCGGGCTTTGGGAAACTCTCCTGGCCGACGCACTGGACGGGCTGTTGCGGCCGGAGGATGAGGCGACATTTTCCTCTCACATGGCTGGCTGCTCGTCATGCACCGCTCTTTTTGAAGAAGCCCGGCGTGGCCGGGAGTGGCTGGAGTTCTTAAGCCCGGAACCAGAGGTCCCGGAGGGTCTGCTGGATAGGATCCTGGCGCAGACCGGGCCGGGACATACATCCGAATACAAGCTGGCTACCGCAGGCAACGTTGTTCCGATGGTGATTCCGGCATGGCAGCGCCCGGGGATGATGGGGCGGATTCGCCGCTTTGCCGAGCCCCGGTTGCTGATGACGGCCGCGATGGCGTTCTTTTCAATTGCACTGACGCTCAACATGACTGGCGTCAAGCTTGCAGACATCCGGCTTTCAAATCTACGGCCGATGGCGGTGCGTTCCTTTATGGAGCGCAGGCTCACCATGGCTTCCACCCCAATCATTCGCTACTACGATCACCTGCGACTGGTGTACGAACTTGAATCTCGGATGCGGGAAATACGCCAGAACAACCAAGGCAAGCAGCAGTCTCAGCCGGTAACGCCGGGCGAGTCAAAGCAGAACCTTAACCGGAAAGACGGCGGATCCCGTGTCGATCCTCCGCAGCAATCCGGAACACCATCGCTGAAGGACTTCGATTATCAGGAATCTTCCGTTACGCATCACGATCGGCCCATGCATTCCGAGGGCTCTTCGGAACCCGGCAATCCACCTCAGGCAGTGAGTACTGTTTTTGAGGAACCCGAGTTCGACATGGCAATACGGGAAGGGAGCACGATATGGATTGCGTAAATCACAGCGGTGTTAGTGCGACAGCCTATTGCCAGAACTGCGGCAAGGCGCTCTGCACGGCCTGCACTCGCAATGCGGGAAACGGACAGATTCTTTGCGAGCCTTGCTTTGTGACGTGGCAGAGCATGCAGCAGCCGTTTGTGGCGCCCGGTGCCGGCGGCCCAAATCCGTCAGTCGCAGCGGTGCTCGGAATTATTCCAGGCGTTGGAGCGATGTACAACGGGCAGTACTTCAAAGGGCTGATTCACGTAGTGATTTTTGTTGTGATCATCAGTATTACGACGCACTACGGGATATTCGGCCTGTTTATTCCGGCATGGATTTTGTATCAATCCTTCGAGGCGTTCCACACGGCGAAGGCGATTCGCGATGGACAGCCGATTCCCGATCCGCTGGGCCTGAACGAGGTAGGCAACTGGCTCAATCTGGGTGGGCCTCAGCATCGGCCAGGCATGCCTGTCAGTTCGGTTCCACCGGGACCAGGGCCCGCGACGCCCAATCCAGGCGCGAGTTCGGCGGGGTATCAACAGGTTCCGTACCAGCAGTACCAGGCGTCTTATACGCCGCCTCCGCCTCCGGGGTTTGTAGACCCGGCCGTTCCGCCGGTACCTCCGGTGCCTCCAGTCTTCTGGCGCCGCAAGGAGCCGATTGGTGCCCTCATCCTCATCGGATTCGGCTTGCTTTTGCTACTGAACCAACTGGGCTTCCTGGCTGAGCACGTTCTCAAGTTTCTTTGGCCGCTGGTCTTTATCGCGCTTGGCGTATGGATGATTATCCGTCGCTTTGAAGATACAAAAGGAGGCCAGTAATGAACCGGTATATCCTGATTCGCCGATTGAGGGGACCAGCGATTTTGCTGCTATTGGGGACAATTCTATTGATGCATCAAGCTGGACTCGTTGAGTTCTGGAGCCTGTTCTTTCCGCTCCTCCTGATTCTGATTGGTGTGTTGAAACTGGCCGAGCGCGCGGCACTGGCTGCGGCCGGAGATGAGACGCCCTATCCAGGTTCTCCCTATCCGTATGGTGCGAGCGCGAATCCCGGCGCAGCAGCAGTTGCACAACCGCAACCCGGGACATCCATCGTTCCCGCGGCGCACGACTATGGGAAGAATCCTGAGGGAGGGCAGTCATGAGCAGCGCGCCTCCGAATATTCCGCCTGGTGGTTATGATCCACGCACGCAGTGGCGAGTGTATCGCGAGCAGCAAAGGGCTGCCTGGCGGGCCCAGCGCGATGCATGGAAGGCGCAGCAATATGCGTACAAAGCGAAGTATCAACATGCGTACGGACCGCGCGTTCCATCGGTAGTTGGGCCGCTTATCCTTGTAGCGGTTGGCGTTGTGTGGCTGCTGATCTACGCCGGCCGCATTGCTCCCGAGAATTTCTGGAGCTGGTATGGCAAATGGTGGCCGCTGCTGTTGATTGCGGCCGGCCTTGCAATGCTGGCCGAGTGGGCGCTGGATTTGCGGCGCGAAGCTCCGGTGCGACGCGGAACAGGATTTGTGGGCATACTGATTTTGCTCGCGGTGATTGGATTCTTTGCATCGGGATCGACGCGCGGATTCTGGGGGCCCTGGGCTAACAATTGGGGCGACCACGACGATAGCAACTTTTTCAACATGTTCGGCCTGCCCGAACACGACTTCGATCAGCAGGTACTGAGCGTTCCAATGCCATCGGATGCGGCAATTCATATTGAAAATCCGCGGGGCGATGTGAGTGTGACTGCAGGAGACTCACCCAATATCCAGGTGCAAGCGCACGAAGTAGCGTATGCCGGTTCGGAAGAAGAGGCGAAAAAGATCTTTGATGCTGAACAGGCGCACCTGACGGTAAGCGGAAACGCGGTGCTGGTGAAGTCGGATAGCAACAATAATGGCCGGCTGAACTTAACGGTGACGGTACCGAAGAGCGCGCATGTCACGGTGCATTCGGGCCACGGCGACGTCACCGCAGCGAACCTCGACGGCGGGTTGAACATCGACTCCAATCACGGAGATGTGCACCTCAGCGTGATCAAGGGTTCTGTGCAGGTACATTTCTCGACGGATAAGGGCGACTTCTCTGCTCACCAGGTCGATGGTGACATTACAGCTGAAGGAAATTGCAACGATCTTACCCTGTCGGAAATCACCGGCAAGGTCACGATCAACGGCGAGCTCTTCGGCGACGTGCATATGGAAAATGTTACCGGGCCTCTGCATGTTCACACTTCTGTCACGGACATGGACGTGGCGACGCTGCCAGGTGACCTGACGCTGAATTCCGATAACCTGCGGGTAACGCAGGCCAAGGGACAGGTACGCGTCAAAACGCATTCCAAAGACGTGGACTTGAGCCAGATATACGGTGATAGTTATGTTGAGGATCGCGACGGGCGCATTGCGGTGGAGACTGCAGGCAACTACGCAGTCGAGGCGAGAAATCTCAAGGGTGATGTGGAATTGACTCTGCCGCCCAATGCCGCGGCTACAGTCACCGGCAGTACGCGCAATGGCGATATCGTTACAGACTTTCCACTGGCGGTAAGTGGAGACGAAAGCAAGACTGTAAGCGGGAAGATCGGTGCGGGTGGGCCGAAGATAACCCTCACTGCAGAGAATGGCGACATTCACATCAAGAGGGGCGACGAGAATCCTGGCCCTCCGCCAGCGGTTGCCGAACCGGCCTCGCCAAATGCACCACACTTGAAAGCGCCGAAAGCACCTCCCGCGGCGCCGGTAACACAATAAGGGCAGGGATCGGGACAGCCTCAGATGAATAGACAGTAGGCGCGGAGTGCACACTTCGCGCCTATTCTGTTCTTAGCGCCCTCATCGGATCCAAGCGTGAAGCGCGCCAGGCCGGGACGAGGCACGCAATGGACGCGACCGCAAGGAGCGTTGCTGCAACGGCTGCGAAGACTGCGGGATCGAACGGCTCGGTTTTGTAGAGCATCGATTCGATGAGGCGAACTGCAGCGGCGCTTGCAGCAAGACCGAAGACTAGTCCAAAGAAAGCAGGCCGCAAACCATCGACAAGGGCCAGTCGGAGAACCTGTTCGCGTTGAGCGCCGAGCGCGATGCGAATGCCGATTTCTGTCATGCGCTGCGTGACTAGATATGAAAGGACGCCGTAGAGACCGACAGATGCCAACAGCAGGGACAGCACCGCGAAAGACAATACCAGCGTTGCGCTGAAACTCGCGTTGCCAATAGATTCTCCGATCACCTGGTCCAAGGTGAGTACATCGGAGACCGGCAGTTCCGGATCGAGCGCGGCGAATTGCTTCTGGATCGGGATTGACATGGCCAGCGGATCAGAATCGGTGCGCACGGCCAGGGAAAAACCAAAGCTATTCCTGGAATTCCCTGAAAAGAGCGGGAAGTACATGGTCGCTTTGGTCGGCTGACCGACCTGCCAGAGTGTGTCGCCCACCACACCCACGATCTCGTATCCTGCCTTGTCCCTCGCAGAAACAAGGAGGTGCCGGCCGATGGGGTTCTCGCCGGGGAAGTATTGCTTTGCGAGCTGGTGGCTGATGATGACCTGGTTGGCGTGGTCGTCGCGATCCTGGTTGGTGAAGAAGCGACCCTGCAGCAGCGGAATCTCCAAAGCGGTGAAATAGTCGGGATCGGCGAGACGGTCAAGTGCGTCAGGCAACTCGTCAGCGGACTTAAGGGGCGGCGGGTGCTCGGGAATTGTGAAGACATCGTCGCCGCCCCAGCTGTTGCCGGGCAATGTGGACCCTAACGCTACTGCGCGCATGCCGGGCATGGTGCGCAGACGCGCGAGCAGCTCTTCATTGAAGGCATTGATTTTTTCCGGTTTGTCGTATTTCTGGTGGGGCAGGGTGTAGCTCATGGTGAGCACGTTGTCGGTTGCGCACCCCAAATCGGTAGTTCGAAGACGAACGAAACTCTTCAGAAGCAGACCCGCGCCAATGAGAAGCACTACCGTGACCCCAATTTCGACCGTGAGCAGCGTTTTGCGCAACGCGGTGCGCGAGAGGCTGCCGCCGGTGGTGCGCGACGATGCCTGAAGCGTGGCAAAGACAGCCTTGCCGGTGGAAGTGACGGCCGGCACAAGGCCCGCCAACAGCCCGGCGGCGAAGACCATGGCGCAGACAAAACCGAGTACCACGCCGTCGACGTGAATGCCCTGCGCGGAGGGCAGGTCCTTCCACGCATGCGCGAGCCACTTTGTAGCCGTGAGGGATAGCAGCACGCCAGCAACGCCGCCAGCGAAGCAAATCATCAGGCTTTCCGTGAGCTGCTCGCGAACGAGGGTCCACCGCTGCGCGCCAAGAGCTCCTCGGATAGCGACTTCCTTTTGGCGCGCCGCGCCACGTGCGACTAGGAGGTTGGCGACGTTGAGGCAGCCGATGAAAAGCATGCATGCAACGGCGCACATGAGAAGGATGAGTGGCTTCTTGACATCCTTCGCCAAATCGTCGGTCATGGCTCGCGGCGCAACATCTTCGGCGACCGGCGCGTTGAGATACTGCAGATGTTCGCGATATTGTACGGCCCCAACTTGGCTGATGGCAGTGGCGAGGTTGACTGCAGAACGAAGGCGAGCGATAACGTGGCTGCTGTGCCAGTCGTGATGTCGTAACTCTTCAGGTGTTGTTGCGGCCTGATAGGGAACCCACACCTGAACCGTGGCATATGGATATGCGAAGTCTTTCGGCAGGACTCCTATAACCGTGAAGGGCTTGCCATTGAGATGGATTTGACGCCCGACGATGGAGCGATCGCCAGAGAACCGGCGCTCGAAGGTTCTCCAAGTAAGCATGACGACGTTGGAGTCTGGATGGTCTTCGGATTCGGTGAAGGTTCGTCCGAACGCCGGCCGGACGCCGAGGAGCGGAAAGAAGTTCCAGGTACCGGCGGCCGCGGTGACTACCTCCGGCAGTTCACCTCGCTCGGCGGTGAGGTTGAACTGCCACCAGCGCCACGCGGCCATGTCTTGGAAGCCGTGAGCTTGAGCGCGCCAGTCGTAGTAGTCGGCGGGCGAGACATAGTTGTAGTTGAATGATTCCTGGTTTGCCCAGTCGCCGCGGAAGTGTTCGTAGACCATCACGAGCTGACCGGGATCGCGGAAAGGGAGCGGTCTGAGCAGGACGGAACGCACGATGGTGAAGAGCGACGTGGCAGCGCCGATGCACAGGGCGATGACGAGGATCGCCATCAAAGAGAAAGTCGGGGTGCGGCGCAGGGTGCGCGCGCTGTAGCGCAGGTCGCGCGCAAGCGATTCGAAACCGTTCCAACTCCAGGAAGCACGGGATTGTTCGCGCAGCAATGCAGGATTGCCGAAGGCGCGAAGGGCCGAGTAGTGGGCTTCTTCTGGACTCATGCCGGCCGCGATATTTTCCGCGATCTGCTGTTCCATATGGAAACTAAGTTCGTCGTCAAGCCGAGTGCCTGCGGGTCCACTGCGGAACAGCATCAGGACCCGCATTCGGAGTTGATCAAGCCAGCGCATGGTTCCTCCATGGTGCGGCCGGGGAGGCGTATCGATCAGGCCTCGCTCACAACCAGGTTGATGGCGGCGGAGAGCCGGTTCCAGTTGGCGGTTTCCTTTTCGAGCTGAGCGCGGCCAGCGGCAGTGAGCGAATAGAATTTCGCCTGGCGTCCGGTTTCGCTTTCGGCCCACTTGGCCTTGATCCAACCCTGCTGTTCGAGCCGGTGCAGAGCCGGGTAGAGCGAACCCTGCTGGACCTGAAGTATTTCGCCTGAAAGTTGTTGAATTCGCTTGGCAATAGCCCAACCGTGCATCTGCTCGGGCAGAAGTGTTTTGAGGATAAGAAGATCGAGGGTGCCCTGAACAAGATCGCTTGGTTTGCCCATGCCTAGATTATCTACAAGACAATTGTAGATAGTCAAGGTATCGCTGGCATGGTGCAACCGAAGACGTTCTCCGCGTGTCTATTCCCTTGCCGGGCAAATGCTCTTTCGTTGTATGCTGCCTGTGGCAGGGGAGTTTCTCATGACGCATGCGCCGATCCGGGTGATCACGGTGGAGCGGGAATACGGGTCGAGAGGCGGGGAGTTTGCGCACGATCTCGCCGAGCGGTTGGACTGGCGGCTGCTGGATTCTGATTTGGTGACCGCAGCGGCAAAGCGTGCGGGTGTTTCGCCGGAACTTGCCGCGAAGTTCGACGATCGGCTCGATCCCTGGTATTACCGATACGGCAAGGTATTCTGGCACGACACCGCATACCAGATGACCGGCCTTTCAGAAGAGCACGTCTTCGATTCGGAGCGCATGTTGACGCTGATCCGTGAAGAAATTATGACGGCGGCCGAGCATGGCAATTGCGTGCTGGTGGGTCGAGGAGCAGCGTGCGCACTCGCGTGTCATCCGGGCTGCTTCCACATCTTTGTGTATGCCACGTTGAAGGCGAAGCGCGACTGGTTCACGAAGGCGTTCCCCAAACAGGCACAAAACGCAGAGCACGCACTGGCTGCATACGATAAGCGACGCGCGGCGGTGATTCGCAAGTTCTATCAGCAGGAGTGGTGCTCGCGTGGGCTGTACCACATGTTGCTGAACTCGGCGATGGGGACTGAAGCGATGATTGCCGCGGTGAGCGGAGCAGCGGAACTGGAAACCGCACAGCCTGTAGCTGCGTCCAGTTCAATCGGGCCTACCGGAGCCCCCTGCTAATTGGCATATTAAATTTCGACCCGGGGAACTCGGGCGCCAATGCGCGTGAAGATCTCCCACGGTATCGTGCCCGCTGCGTTCGCGTGATCGAAGGCTGTAATCGACTCGTTCCCCTGACGGCCTAGGATAACGACTTCATCCCCCACTGCTACGTCTGGAATATCAGTGATGTCGATGACGGATTGATCCATACTGATGCGTCCGATGAGCGGTGCGCGTTGGCCATGCACAAGCAGACTGAAGTGATTGCCAAGCTTGCGGTCGAGACCGTCGGCGTATCCCACGGCAACGAGTGCGAGGCGCATGGACTCAGTGGCGACGAAGGTTCCGTTATAGCCGACCACGGTGCCGGGTGCAACGGAGCGTACGCTGACCACCTGAGATTTCCAACTGAGTACGGGGCACAGTTCGCGACGCGCCTCCGTAAGCGAGAGGGGGTCGGCGGCTCCGAAAGCTGGATCACAGTCGGGGACAAGTCCATACAGCGCAAGGCCGGGGCGCATGAGCGTCTTCATTTCATAGCGCGACGCAAGATCTGAAATCTTGTGGGCCTGGTTGGCAAGCAGCGCAGCCGAGTTACCCACGTTGAGTACGCCGGCGTGGATACCTGCTGATCGGATGCGGCTGAGTGCGATTTCCATGCGCTCGAGTTGATCCCCAGTGACTCTTTCGTCAGCTTCGTCTGCGGCATATAGGTGGGTCATCACGCCTTCGAGGCGAAGAGATGATGAATCGCGATGGAAGCGCGCCAGAAGAGGCGCAAGGCTCTCAGGATCTGCTCCCTGGCGGCTCATCCCAGTATCGATTTCAAGATGAACAGAGAGGGAACGAGCATCTTCTTGGCGCGCAGCCGCCTCAAGCTCATCGAATTGCCATGGATCCCAAAGCACGGGAGTGAGTTTGTGGCGAACAATGTCGCGACCCTGGCCGGGGAAGGCGCCGCCAATAACTAGAATGCGCGCTTCAGGGCAAAGGAGGCGTGCCTCGATGCCTTCTTCAACGCTGGTGACGCCCAGCCAGTGGGCTCCTGCATGCACTACGGCAGGCGCACATAGTTGGAGCGAGTGACCGTAGGCATTCGCCTTGACGATTGCGAGGAGTTGAACCTGGGGGCCAGCAAGGTGGGCAAGAAAACGATAGTTGTCTTCGACGGCTTGGGTAGAGATTTCAACCCGGCAGGGGCGTGTATGCATCAGACTGTCCAATCAACAGTCTAGGCTATCGATGCGGGTAGAGCGCCTCACGGGATTGACGATGCTATTCGCTATTCGGCGAATTGCGCCAACTGAGACTGTCTTGGAGGCGCCGTGAACAGGCTTACGATGATAAGCGCGGCGACGGCGACAAAGAGCGCGGGAAAGATAGCATCGCGATCGGAGATGATGTGCGGAAAGAGAGCCTTGACTCCGGGCAAATCCCACACCAGCGTAACCACAGTGCCACCGGCGATGGCAGCGACTGCGCCCCAGGCTGTGGCTCGTTTCGAATAGAACGCAGCCAGAACAACCGGAGTAAGCGCGGCGGAGTAGATGGTGTAGGCCCAGAGCATTTTCTGCAGGATGCTTTCAGCGTAGACCGCTTGATAGAGCGCCCAGCAGCCAAGCAGCACCACTGCGAGGCGCGAAATGATGAGCACACGCTTGTTCGAAGCGTCAGGTGCGATATAGCGGACGAAGACATCGTTCACAAGATTGGTAGCGGGCGAGAAAAGATAATTCGATGCAGTGGAGATGACCTTGGCGAAGACTGCGCCGAGCAGGATCGCGCCGAGAACGGCAGGCAATCCGTGGCGAGCGGTATAGGGAATGATTTCGCGTGGGTGCATCGCGACTTCGCCAGTCGGATATAGCGCACGACCAAAGACGGCAATGGCAACAATCAGGGTTTCGAGAATAAGTGTGCCGATGATCCAGCCGACCACAGAGAAGCGCGCATCTTTCTCGCTTTTTGCGGAGAAGAATTTCTGATACATCACCTGGTTGCCCAACATCAGCAACATGGTGGGGACGAGGAATTCGAGAGCGCGGACCACGCCCATCGCGACGGGTTGTTCGGCGCCGCTGGGAGAGAGCCGGTAATTTCCGAGCACCTCGAAATACTGTGGAGGCAGTACAGAATGCAGACCGACCCAGCCGCCGGCCTGAAGGAACAAATAGGGTGCAGCGATGAGGCAGATCACGGTGACAAGAGAGCCAATGGCCACGTCCATGTACGCCACCGAAGACATGCCCGCCAAGGCAGTGGTAACGATGACGAAGAACGCGATGAGATAGGTGCCAAGCTGCGATGAGACTGTGTCGGGGAATATAAGGTGGAGCACATCGCCGCCGCCCTTGAATTGATAACTCGTGATTCCGACGTACGCAAAGAGGATGGCGAAAGTGCCGAGCACGCGAGCGGTCTGGTTATAGCGGGCTTCGAGCAGATCGGGCAGGGTGAACTGCGCGAATTTGCGGGCGCGAGGAGCGATGAAGTAGATGAGCAGCAACCCGAGCCATCCGCCCGCTGGCTGCCACAGTGCGGCAAAGCCGTTTTTGTAGGCATTTTCAGCCCCCGCGAAGAGAGAACCGGCCCCGATCCAGGAAGTGAGGAGGGTGAGGACAAGAACGAAAGCTGGCAAAGAGCGTCCGGCAACCAGGTAATCGGCCTTGGTTTTGACCAAGGTCGTCCTAAAGATGGCCACAGAAAGAAGAACAATCACGATAATGGCCAGCACTACGACATAGAGTTGGGACATCCTGTGGGGCTCCTGGAAGTTTTGATTGGTTTTAAGACTATGTCAGCCGGCTGTTGCCGCTGCCGGGCTCTCCGTGGCTGCAGAAACACCGGATTTGGCGCAAGACTGGTTGCCCTGTTTTTGAGGCTGCGAGAAGTGTATCGGATGAAGTGTCGCCCGGTCGCATGACGCGCTGGCAGCCGGGATTTGACCCACCCAAGCCGCGTTGTTAAACTGAGTATGCGGGGTGGAGCAGCCCGGTAGCTCGTTGGGCTCATAACCCAAAGGTCGCTGGTTCAAATCCAGCCCCCGCAACCAACCCAAATTAACCTAAATCCATTACTTATACTTAGTAATTTCCGGCCGTCAACTGATCGCCTCAAGGTCCAACTAGGGTCCAAAATCCCCTACATTATGATTTCTGCTGTCGCCGATAACATCGATCCGATCGCGTCTGCGGCGCCCCGATCATCAGCATCAACCTTGTGAGTATAGTGAGCCATGGTGGTTTCGATCCGCGCGTACCCAAGGCGGTACTGCCTTGTCTTGAGCGGTGTACCGATTTCATCCATCACAGTTGCGTCATGTGCCGGAATGCATAGTTCCGGCATCTCTTGATCCCCATCGCCTTCAGCTTTTTGTCGATCCCGAGCTGCCTCAGAATGGGGTTGAGTACTCTGTTGCGAAAGTTATCCATGCTCAGCGGATTTCGCCCCTTCGATTGAAGAGAGTTGGCCGCGCTGATATCGTCTCCGGGCCATCGATTTTCCGATCTGCCCATTGACTTCAATGCCCTTGGTGGGGATTCAACGAGACGGATTTACCGGGCGGGAGCGTGAATTCACCCATTCGATCGTCGTGTCAAAGATGTCTGCTACCTGTTCTATAGAAAGAAGTGGTGGAATCGCCGCAACACTTGTCACGGCGAGTTGGTTCTCAAGTTGTGTCAAGCTTTCCTCAAAGCGAGGCGCCGGTTGATCCGGTCACCGGAACGGAAGGGAGTCCTTCCGATTCATCGCTTCGAGGAAATTGCCAATAATCTTCATATCTATTGCGATCCTTGCACGTGCGATCAATCCACCAAACACAGCATTGCGGCGCGCTCTCCGTTTGAAGCAAGAGCGCGCCCGTGGGGATCAAGCCGCTTGTTCCAGAATGCCCACTGCTCAAAGCTGCTTATGCAACCCGCCATCTGACGCATCTTCGTGTGCATCTTCAACACTGCACTACTCCGGGCATCTATCCAAAGGCTCACCTACAAAAGGAGTTCTCGGATCCGCGAGCGGAGCGGCTGCTCCGCCTCCACGGACAGGCAAGATTGGGTGCTGGTGCTATCAGTTGCCAAACAGCAACTGATTACATCAACAGCACTTATTGGCCATTTCGGGCCCCGTCAGCTATCGTTGCGAAATGGCAACAAGGACCGAGCCAGGAGGTTCGCCTCCCGAGCAATGATTGTGGACAGTGTACTCGGCGGTCAAGGTGTGGCTGGCAATTCAGGCCGGGTGATCTTCGTTCTGGATGCAGCTAACAAACCCGGCGGGAGGACGCAGAAGCAGATCTTGGAAGCAGCAAACCTCCCAAAGGATGTCGTGAGCAAGTTGATTGGATCGCTTGCCTCAGCAGGTCTGCTGATGAGCCAGCGTGCGCCGGAAGACGCGCGGATCAAGCGTGTACTTATCACCGAGAGCGGGAGAAAGTTATTGTCGCAGGTGACGGCTGCCCTTCAACCACCTCGTCCGAAGGAGCTAGAGCCAGTGCTGAAAATTGAGCGCCTTTCGCTCTTCTGAAGTCTGGCGTTTGCGGTTTGGCAACCGGTGGACCCTGTAACACAAAACTGTAGCCAAAATTCACGCCGAAAACTATAGCAACGCCAAATCGCAATAGCACGGAGTTTGGTTAAGAGTACTGAATGGCATTTGAATCACGAATCGGAGTGCGGCCTCCTGAATCATTGTTTGAATCAGACCGGATTGCGCAGCATCGGCTCCAAACCCTCTTGCACCCTTTAGTCACGCACCCGACGGCGTTCTGGGTGAATCTGACACCCGACGTTGTTATTTGGCACAGTGCAACACATCCTCAATGCTGATCTCCTATAAAACCACTGAGCTGAAGCTATGCCACTCCCGGCGACCGTCCTACATCTAAATCGAAAACGGAGCCAGAAGTGTTCCGTAGATAGACGGGGATATTCTCATGGTCCGATCTGTTAGACACCGGGCAGACAAGCGCGTCATCCGGGATCTTAGTCTTTGAAGAGGTGTCCATCGTGACTTCATGCATGCGTTCCCTCAGAGTGCTCTGCTTTAGCCGAGATCCGGTCCTCTTGGAAACCCGGCAGCGGGTTCTCGTCACCCGATATGAGACCGTAACGGTCAGCAGTATTGAAGAGATCATGGCACTCCATACCGACGAGGATTTTGATGTGATCCTGCTCTGCCATACGCTTTCCGAGGAAGATTGCGAGTTGTCCGCGCAGATCGTTCGGGGACGGTGGCCACAAGCAAAGATCGTGGCCCTTTCCGTCGATCCGGGAGGTTGCTCCGAGGCCGCCGATCGAATTGTGCGCGGCCTTGATGGGCCCAGGCTCCTTCTGGATACGATTGATCAACTTGCGGCCTCCTAGCGATCTGGTGACTGCTTGCATCTAAGTCCTTATCGGTGAACTGTGAAAGCGACAGTTGCCGCCAAGGGGCCTAAGATGCAGGAACAACCGAGACTTGTGTCCGAGATTGGCGAAGATCGAATCCGGGAAGCATTTGAATATGCTGCCTCCGGGATGGCGATCACGGATCTGGATGGCCGCTTCCAGGAGACCAATCCTGCCTACAGGGAGATCGTGGGGCGAACCCACCTGGATCTTCTAGGCGAGTCGATTCTATCGATTACCCACGATGATGATCGCGAGAATTGTCGCAATCATCTCGATACGCTTCTATCTGGCGAGGCACCTAGTTTTGTTCTGGAAAAGCGCTACATGCGCCCCGACAAAAGCTCGGTGTGGGTACGCAATTCCTTTGCATTGTTGAGGAATGTGCAGGGGTGTGCTTCGCATATCATCTTGATCTGCAATGACATTACAGAGCGCCTTCGAGCTGAGAAACTTCTGGTCGAACAGGAGAAACTTGCAGTCGTTGGCCAGCTTGCGACATCCATCGCCCATGAGATCAACAATCCGCTCGAAGCTGTGTTGAACCTGCTTTATCTTATCCGGGAATCGGAGAGTCTGGAGGAGGTACATGCATTTGCTGCCCAGGCGGAAGAGGAGATCCAATGCGCTGCGCAGATCGCCAGCAACACACTCAAGTTCCAAAAACAACAGACTAGGCCGACCTCCACGAATATGGTGCAGTTAGTGGAATCAGTTCTGGTTCTATTCAAGGGGAAACTTGGTGCCGCAAAGGTGGTTGTGGACGTCGAGCCGAGAGGCAAGCCTGAACTCGTATGCTTTGCCGGCGAGATCAGGCAGGTGCTTGCGAATTTGATTGGCAACGCATTGGACGCAATGTCGTCAGGGGGGAGATTGCGAGTGAGGGTACGCCCGTCCACAGACTGGCGAAAGGGCGAACCGGCGGTGCGGATCACAATTGCGGATACCGGTGTCGGCATGAGCACGGAAACGCGAAGGCGAATTTACGACCCTTTCTTTACAACGAAAGGAACGTCAGGGACCGGCTTGGGACTTTGGGTAACAGCGGGTATTCTGGCGCGACACCGCGGCAGCATACATCTGCGCAGCAAGACTACACCCGGAGCGAGCGGAACGGCGTTCACCTTGATTTTCCCGATGGGTGGCACGGAGCGGGAATGAACGAGTTGTGAAAGAGTGTCTAGCGTTTCTTGGGCAGCTTGGGCCGCAGACTGCGTGAGCGACGAATCATATGCGTATTTTCCCAACTTCTCACGTACCCCGTCCTGGGGTACCGGCCATTGAGTGTTTTTGAGGGTTTGCACAATTGCGGCAAGACCTGCCAGCAGGGTCCATTACTCATGAATTACTGAAGGATTGGCTGTGATCCGATCGCAACTCCAAACTCCAAAATGGATACCTGGTTCCACACCGCGCATCAAGAATTAGTTCACCGGGGAGACTGAAACTGTGGGGCCCTACAGCGTAGATTGACCTTTCGGGAGACTCCTGACCAATAGCGGATGTTTTTTCAACTAGTTGGATATTGTCAGGCAGAAAAAGCTGCGTAGGCCGCATCCATTCGCGTGTCAGGAGTACCGCGTGTTCAGGCTTTTTCTCTCCTCTCTCTGCTCGTTTGCAGTCGCACTCCAGGTCTTGTTCATCGTCGGGTGCGGTGGTTCAGGAATTGGCAACAACCCAAGCTCCGGCGGCGGAGGTAGCGGCTCGGGCAGTGGCAGCAGCGGCTCGGGAAGCAGCACGCTTCCGACCATTGGTTATAACAGTAACCCCAGTCCGGGATGTGGCGGAGCGGAATCGGGATATAACAACCAAAATGGCTCAATAAGCGGGATCTGGTTGCAGAGCCCCGCACCAGGTGAGAATCCTAACAATGTCACGGTGAATGCAACCGGATATTCCACCGGTACCATTACCCAGTGGACGGTTTGCCTCGACGGGCAAGCCGTATATCAGACGACTAGCCCTGCAAATACCATCTCCCAGGCGATCACCATTCCCACTGGCCAGCATCTTCTGTGGGCCAGCGTTGCGGACTCCAAGAATGATTCCGACAGATCGGAAATCAGGCTGATCCAGGTCGGGACCCCACCGCCGAGCAGTACGGTGCTGCCCACTCCACCCGCCAACGCAAAGGTGCTGACGGAGATGCAGAATGTCCAGTCCAACTGGAGCATCTGCAGCCTGTGCGCGGCCGGGACGAACGATACCAACAATTACACGATGACATTTGACCAGAGCCAGCCCTCGCTGAGCGGCAGCAGCATGGAAATGTATGCCGGCGGGCCGTCCTGGAGCAATGTTCTGTTCAAGGACATTATTCCGGAGACCATTCCCTATACCCATTTTCTGTGGGACTTCTGGGTCTACCACGACCCCGCTGCCGAAGCCCACTTCTGGTCCTCGGAGCTCGATTTCTATGTGGTTTCGTCAGGCAACGAGTTTATGGCCGGCAGCCAATGCGACTTTGGAGACGGCTACTGGGCAACCTGGGATAGCCAGGGCTCTCGATGGCTTCTCGATCCGATCCCTTGTCCGCACTGGGCGGCGGGCTGGCACCACGTTCAGGAGTACGATGACCTGCCCAATTCCACGCAGTATCGCTACGATACGCTGGTCCTCGATGGAGTCCCCTACGGACTCAACCAGACTTGGACCGTCAACACCACTACTTGGCAAGATCAGGTCGGTCTCCAGTACCAACTGGACGAGGACACCTCCGGTACGCCCCTTCACGAATGGGTCGATAACGTGACTCTGACGATGTGGTAGGGCGAGCGGTGGTGAAGTCGGGCTGAGCAGCGATGCCTGCGACCAGGAAGGTGGAAGGGGCTCTGCAGAATTTCGTACCACCTAATCGACACCAGTTTCGATTACAGATGTTTTATGCCACCCCTGAGAGACCTGACTGCGCTTCTGGAGAACTACATAACTTTCCCACGCTGAACTTTGATGCTGACGAGCTGGAGGAATACAGCACTGTGCTCTCGCAGTTCCAGAACCAAGTGGAAACCGGCGAACCAAGTGACGCGTCGTGAAGAAGTGCCTCGGGTATCTGGAGCAGTTCAAGTCACGGGCCGCCTAACCGGAGCCTATAGTTTTCTTAGTCGAGTAGGGTATCGTTTCATGCACATCCATTTCATCAACTCTCGATGGGATCTAGTTATGCGTGATAACCCTCATGAGATACGGCCCGACAAAGCCCGATTGAGGCTCTCGACAAGAGCTTGAAATTCAAAGCTATCAGTATGGATGGAGAGGTTGTCATCCCCTGCGGTGTTCTGGCGGAGGCAAATTATTCGGCTCAGGTAGCCTTCGTGAATGATCTTCTGAATCTTGCTTGACTCGAAGTCTTATAACGAACAGCATCTCTTTTGCGTTGTAGCGCATCCCAATCCGACAGCTACGAACTGTCTATGTTGACGCGCCGGCAGAGCCCCAGCAACCTCCAATCTCTGCCGGCGCGCAACGTCCGCCTATCAGAAGGGGGCCAAATGCCCACAAAGCCACTTTTTCGGATCTTGCTGGGGGCCGCTGCCGGTCTGATGCTGCTGAGAAGAAAACGGCGTCCCTCCGCAGGGATCTCAATTTACCCGGCCCGCAAGTGGTCGCGAGAGGCTTCAGATGAAGCGACGCGACGGTATCTGATGTACATCGTCATGCCTGTGTGGTCAATCGTCGGCTTCCTCGACTGGCTGTGGCACCGCCAGACAAAGATTGAGACTACGAGCGGAATGAAAGAATCTGGCATGCACTTGCTGATGATGGCGGAGGCAGGCGCACCTATACTAACTGGCTTGTCTTTAGAGATGAATGCGGGCGCTCTCGCTTTGATGGGTGCGGGCTGGCTGGTTCATGATCTAACCGTTGCCTGGGACGTAAGCTATACCAGTTCGCGCCGACCGATTTACCCTCGCGAGCAGCACACTCATGGTTATATGCAAACCATTCCCTTTGACATTGTCGCCGTACTCGCTTGCCTCCATCCCCAACAGGCTCTGGCACTAGTTGGGCTCGGTTCTGAAAAGGCCGACTTCAAACTTCGACTGCGCAAGCCTCCGATCCCGCTGAAAGACTTTGCGATGATCGTCGCATGCATGGGTTTAATGTCTGGGCTACCCCATCTCGAAGAATTCTGGCGCTGCTATCGTGCGCAGAAAACCGGAAGGACTGGAACCGAGATTCCAAGGTGCGCGCAGGAGCTTTATGGGAGCTAAGGAGGACTTCACATTTGCCTGCACACAGAAAGAACTCACAGCGGGATCAGGAATTCCGCGAAGGGAAGTTTTGATTGCTCCTGTTTTAGAAGCAGCCTTGATCATGATTGTTGCGCTTGCGGGTTGGGTCGGCCATTGTCCCTCGTGTTCGTCAGCCTCGGCCCGACCGCATATGAAATGATTGAAACTCCGCAGCGACCGAGTGCTCGGCCCTACAACACTATTGCGGGAAATGTGGTCGCGTTGCTGGCGGCGTTTACTACGCTATGGCTTACTCATGCATGGTCTGTTCCCATCGTCTCCTTCCGTTGGGGTGCCCTGGCCAAGAGTTTGGGCCGGCACACTTGCTGCCATGTTCACGGTGTTTGGCACATTGATGATTCGCGCCGCTCAGCCCGCTGCTCTTTCCACGTCGCTGCTCGTTTCACTAGGGGTGATGCAAACAATGAATGACGCGGGGAGCATACTGGCGGCTATCGCATTTGATGGCCTTGCTGGGAGAGCCCATCCCGCGTTTGCGCACTTGCTCAAGGCCATTACGATTTCCGGGGAGGCGTCTGCGGACGGATAAAACTGAGGAACAGAAACATTACGAGAGACGAGTTCCCATTTGTCCGTTCTGTGTTATAAATTACTGATCTTATGGCATTTGGGCTAGAGAGTTAGCCGCACTGTATGTCGTCACACCACTCCAGTTCGGTCTGCGCTTGTGCAAGCATACGCCGCGCCAGCCGTGCCGTATGCCATCTCTACGATTTGGTTCTCTCCCCAACTGGAATGAAGGTCACTCAATTCGTCATGCTGGATGTGATCTATCAAGCAGGGGAGATTGCTCATTGCGATCTTGCCCGTCAACTGGTTGCCTCCGAAGAGACACTTTCACGTCGACTCGCGGTGGCGCGAGGCGTGGGCTGGATAACGATGAAGGTTGGTAGTCGATCTCGTCGCATTTACTCGATGTCCGCGGACGGTATCAAGCGGCTCGAGTCTGCTATGCCTTATTGGGAGCGTGCTCAGGAACGAATACGGCGGGAGCTTGGCGAAACGGACTGGCAAAACTTGGGTGCTTTCGCCGAAAAGGTGACTCAAGCTGCGGTGCGGGCGGAGGCCACTCCAATGCGCAACGATCGAGAAGACTCGACCAGACATCGGCGCGAGAAAAAGTGAACTGCGACTCGATGACCCATGATAAACGCTATATGCAGTTGCTATAGCAACAGATGAATTCTTAAAAAATCAACCAACCCCCAAAAGTCTGTTCTCATCTACCCCACCCAACAGCAACGGCTCGCGTAAAACGCTTTAGAGCTAACTGTGGGCTCCTCTCTCATTTCAACTCTAGAGTTCACTGTGGGCCCCTTTATCTTTTTCACCGGAGACCAAATGAGTACAAGTGCGGTTGCTGAAAGGCTGATCTCCCTATGGGAAACGCCGAAGACAACTCGAGGATGGTTCGCCACCGTTGACCACAAGGAACTAGGCATTCGCTATCTGGTTACTGCCTTTGTCTTTCTCATCATCGGGGGACTTGAAGCGCTCCTCATGCGCATCCAGTTGTCTCGATCCGACCTCGCGGTGCTGTCTCCTGAAGCCTACAACCAGATCTTCACCATGCACGGCGCCACGATGATCTTCTGGTACGCGTCGCCGATTCTCTCCGGATTCGCAGTCTATCTCGTTCCCCTGATGATTGGGGCGCGCGACATGGCCTTCCCACGCCTCAATGCATTCACCTATTGGACCTACCTTTTCTCAGGCATTCTTCTTTACGTCGCGCCCGTCCTCGGGCAGTCGCCGAATGCTGGATGGTTTGCATATGCGCCGTACACGCTTACCCGCTATTCGCCCGGGCGGGGTATGGACCTTTACGCACTCTCTTTGATTTTCCTTACCATCTCCACCACCGGCGGAGCAATCAACTTCATCGTCACAATCCTGCGTCTCCGTGCGCCGGGCATGGCCATCAGCCGTATGCCACTGTTTCTCTACAGCACCTTGACGACTTCATTCGTGATCCTTTTTGGACTTCCTGCCCTAACCGCTGCCTGCATCTTTCTGGAACTGGATCGTCGCTGGGGCACGCACTTCTTTCACGTCGCCGAAGGTGGCAGTACCCTTTTGTGGCAGCAGCTCTTCTGGTTTTTCGGCCACCCGTGGGTCTACGTCATCTTCCTGCCTGCGACCGGAATGCTCTCACTCATCATCCCCGTCTTCTCTCGTCGTCCCGTCGTTGGCTACCCGTTCATTGCCATTGCTACTGTGCTCACCGGTGTGGTCGGGTTTGGCGTCTGGCTTCATCACATGTTCACTGTGGGCATGTCCGACATCGCGATGAGCTTCTTCTCCGCCGGCAGCATGATGATTTCAGTCTTCACTACAATTCAAGTCTTCGCTTGGCTCGCCACGATCTGGACGGGCCGTCCTGTCGCAACCGCATCCATGTATTACGCCGTCGGTTCGGTCATGATGCTGGTCATCGGCGGACTTAGCGGAGTCTTCACCGGCGTCATTCCGGTTGACTGGCAGGCGCACAACACGTACTACGTTGTAGCGCATATCCACTATGTCCTTATCGGCTCGAATGTCTTTCCCGTCTTTGCCGGCTTTTATTACTGGCTGCCAAAGATGACGGGCAGACTCATGAATGAGCGCCTCGGTAAGCTGAGTTTCTGGGTGATGTTCCTCGGCTTCAACGTCGGCTTCTTCCCTATGCATATCCTGGGTCTGCTTGGAATGCCCCGCCGCATTTATACCTACCGGGCAGGCCTCGGTTTCGATTCCTGGAATATGGTCGTGACAATCGGTGCCTTTGTGTTCGGCATCGGCATGTTTATTAGCATCATCAATTTTTTACTCAGCCTTCGTACAGGCGAGCTTGCCGGACGTAATCCATGGAACTCCGACGGCCTTGAGTGGTCCAGCGACTCACCGCCGGCACCGTATGGCTCGTTGCACATCCCGCTCGTTGCGTCGCGTCATCCTCTGTGGGACAACTTCGACGAAGACGATGACCCTGACAACGATCGTGTGCTTGATTGGGGTCGTCTCACTCCTGTTACCACCGCCCTCGATGCAGAACCAATCGGACTGGCAACCATTCCAGGAGACTCGCTTCTTCCGCTGTTCATGAGCGTTGCAATGTTTGCCTTCTTTGCCATCTTGGTATTCCAGATGGCCTTGACTGCGCTCGGAATACTGCTGATCACCTTCCTTATTGGCTGCGTGTGGATGTGGCCGCACGATGTTAAGGAGGTTATTTGAGTTCAACCGCACAGATCGCGCCTCCTCGCACTTGTCTCGCAACGCTTCCCATCGACCAGCGTCGCGGAATCTGTGCGATGTGGGCGGTTATCGCCACCGAAGCCATGCTCTTCATCTGCATGTTCGGCGCCTACTACTATCTCGGGAATAACAAAGACCGGTGGGCGCAGCAATCGGCTCCTGAATTGCGCTTTCCATTGATTCTGCTCGTGATTTTGCTCAGTAGCAGCTTTGTATTGCGCTGGGGAGAGCGCCAGATCGAAGGCGAGCGCTTCAGTCTTGGCCGCGCTGCCTTGTGGGTCACGGTCCTTCTTGGCTTGGGGTTCCTTGCTTTGCAGGGTTTTGAGTACTACTACCACTGGAGCGAGCTCGCGCCATATTCAGACGCCTACGGGTCCATCTTTTACACAATTACGAGTCTCCATGCGGCGCACGTCATTGTCGGCTTGTTGATGTTGGCCTACATCGGGATCCAGCCGCGCTATGGCGCCACAATCCGTACACCTCACAAGCCTTATTCCACCATCGCGCTCTACTGGCACTTTGTCGACGTGGTCTGGGTCTTCATCGTAATCATGCTGTACATCATTCCAAATCTGCAGAGAATGCATCATGTCCACTGAGCCAATCGCCTCTTTACAACCCGTACCGGCACGAAAGTTATGGTTCGGCTTTATCGCCTCGGCCATTGCATGGAGTTCGCTCGGATGCTTGGACATTCTAATCACCTGGCGCGCCTGCATGCATCAGGAGGACTTTGGAATCCCGAGCCCACGACCAGAGGTTCGCATTCTATTCGTAGTGGTGGCTTTCACGTTGTTCGTGCTTACGGTTACAGCAGGCATCACATCATACGGAAATTGGCGCCAGCTTTCGTCGCAACGCAGGTTGCTACAAGCACAAGCAGTCGAACGACAGGAATTCATGGCCCTGTTGGGTGTGATTGTCAGCGTGACCCTGGGAATGGGCATTGTGTGGCTCGCGCTTCCGCCTCTCTTTCTCGATCTTTGCTGGAGGGCGCGATGACACTAAAGTTGCGCATGTTCGCGCTTGTCTCCTTCAGTACTTGTGTCGGTCTTTGCGGTTGTAACGCGGGTCAAGCCAGGCATTCCTACTCCGTCGGCGCGATTGGCAACGCCCGGCATGGCAGGGAACTGATTTCATCTTATGGATGCGGAGCTTGTCACATGGTTCCGGGAGTCCAGGGTGCGCGCGGTCTGGTCGGTCCTCCACTTTATTACCTCGCCAATCGCTCCATCATCGCCGGCGAGCTTCCCAATACGCCGGACAACCTCACACGGTGGATTCAGCATCCGCATTCGGTTGATCCGAAGACCGCCATGCCCGAACTTGGTGTTTCCGGGGCAGAGGCTTATGACATCGCTGCCTATCTCTACACATTGCGCGGCGAGGAGAAACTCTCATGGAACGACTAGGTTGTCCTGCTCTTTGTGCGGCATTCGCGACGATTGCTGCGTTGTTCCCGGTTGTCGCGTCTGCGCAAAACAATGCAGCCAATGGCATGACCACGAATGTGCCCGGAGCTCTGCCCGAATTGCACCTCGTGTCGCCTGTCGCCAATGGCCAATGGACAATGCCGGCCGGCGACTACGGTAACACGCGCTTCAGCACCTTGGCGCAAATCAACACGGGCAATGTACAGAATCTCCACGTGGTCAGTAACTTCGCAACCGGAATTCCACACGGTCATGAGGGTGGCCCGCTTGTCGTGGGTAGCACGCTCTACATGGTTACGCCCTTTCCAAACAACCTGATCGCGCTCGACCTTACCAAGCCTGGATTTCCCCAGAAGTGGATTTTTCGACCCAACCCGGACATCACTTCTGTCGGTATCGCCTGCTGCGACGTTGTAAATCGCGGCGCCAGCTACGCTGACGGAAAGATCATCTACAACACCCTTGATGCCCACACAGTGGCCATCGATGCGAATACCGGAAAGCTCGTTTGGAAGACGCAAGTTGGCGATACCCATTATGGAGAAACAACCACCATGGCGCCCATCGTGGTGCGCAACGTCGTTTTTGTGGGTAACAGCGGCGGCGAGTTGGGAGTACGCGGACAACTCACTGCCCTCGATGTGAAAACCGGGAAGATTTTGTGGAAGGCTTACAGCACCGGCTCTGATGCCGACGTTCGTATCGGTGCGGATTTCAAGCCGTTCTATCCGAAAGATCGTGGCAAGGACCTCGGCATAAAAACCTGGACCCCCGGCCAGTGGAAGCTTGGCGGTGGAACCATCTGGGGCTGGATTTCTTACGATCCCGAACTGAACCTCATCTATTACGGCACAGGAAATCCAGGCGTCTGGAATCCTGACATGCGCCCGGGCGATAACAAGTGGTCAATCACTATCTGGGCACGCGATCCAGAGACAGGCATGGCGAAATGGGCGTACCAGGTCGAACCTCATGACGGCTATGACTACGACGAAATCATGGAAAACGTCCTCGTCGACATGCCATGGCAGGGCCACATGCGCAAGCTCCTCATCCATCCGGGCCGAACCGGCTTCGTCTTCGTTATGGATCGCGAAACCGGCGAGCTGCTTTCGGCAGAAAAATTCGAGCCAGTAACTTGGGCTAGCGCATACGACCTCAGAACCGGCATGGTCAATGAGGATGAATCGAAGCGACCGCATTTCGGAAAATATGGAAGGGATATCTGCCCGTCCTCTACCGGGGCGAAAGACTTTACTCCTTCCTCTTTCTCACCGAAGACCGGATATCTCTACATCCCTGCCCACAACACCTGCATGGATTATGAAGCAACCGCAGTGAACTACATTGCCGGGACCCCTTACCTCGGCGCGAGTGTGCGCATGTATCCCGGACCGGGAGGCTACCAAGGTGAATTCATCGCATGGGACGTGGCCAACGCGAAGAAGGTATGGAGCATCAAGGAGAAGGATTTTCCCGTCTATAGCGGCGTGCTCACAACCGCGGGAGATCTGGCCTTCTACGGCACGATGGACGGATGGTTCCGAGCCGTCGATGCTCGTTCTGGCAAAGTGCTTTGGGAATTCAAGACTGGGTCAGGCATTATCGGCAATCCGATGACCTTCACCGGTCCTGATGGCAAGCAGTACGTCGCCGTCTACTCGGGAATCGGCGGCTGGATGGGGGCCGCAGCGTTGCCTTCTCTATCCACCGACGATCCTTATGCCGCCTTGGGCGCCGTCGGTACTATGCGCAACATCAAATCCGTCACTCAGCCGGGAGATATGCTCTATGTATTCACCTATTAGAATTGCAGCGTTCTCGCTGGCCTTCGCATGTTTGCCGACTTTGGTCAGCGCAACCGTGCTGCGTGTTTGCGCCGATCCGAACAATCTGCCGTATTCCAATGAACAACGACAGGGATTCGAAAATAAGATCGCTGAACTGATCGCCAAGGACCTTGGCGTTGACCTCACCTATTTTTGGTTCCCTCAGCGCGAAGCTTTCTTTCGTAAGACCCTCAACGCCGGCGTCTGCGACGTCGTTATGGGAGTTCCCTACAGTTTCGACGAAGCGGAGGCTACACGCCCCTACTACCGCTCGACCTATGTCTTCATATCGCGCAGTGATCGACACCTCAACATCACTTCTTTCGACGATCCGCGCTTGCGCACCCTCAAGATCGGCGTCCACATTCTGGGAGAACAAAACGATAGCCTTCCTCCTGTGCATGCGCTCATCAATCGGGGAATCGTAAATAATCTGGTGGGATTCAGCATTTTTGGCAATCTCGACGAGTCCAACCCGGCCTCCGACCTGATCAAGGCCGTCGGCGATGGCAAAGTGGATGTCGCTATAGCATGGGGTCCGCTAGCCGGCTACTTCAGTCGGCACTCCGCAATCCCGCTGAACATCACGCCGGTCGCGGAGGACAGACAGAATCCGAAGCTGCCTTTCCGTTTCGACATTGGCATTGGCGTTCGCCCCGGCAACTTTGCTCTTAGAGAAAGGCTCGATCAGGAGATTCTTCGCAGGCGATCTGAGATTACGCAGATCCTGAGTGCCTATGGTGTTCCACAAATCACTCTGCCGGTCGAAACGGCGCAATCCACGGAGGACTGACCATGCGAATCGGCATACTCCTGCTGGCGAGCTCGCTGCTGGCGTGCGCGGTCGGATGCCGGAGCGCGTCCGGACCAACGACGGTTGCGATGAGCGGGCCGGCCATCACCGCGAATCCGGTTGGTCCGGTGCCCGGCGATCCACAGCATCTGGTCTACACTACGAATCCGTACACCAACGACCCCGTCGCCCTTCAAGACGGCCGCCGGCTGTTCAATTGGTACAACTGTTCGGGCTGTCACGGAGGCCATGCTGGCGGCGGCATGGGTCCCAGCTTGAGAGATGAGGTGTGGCTCTACGGCAATCGCGATGATCAGATCTTTGATAGCATTGCGCACGGTCGTTCCAACGGCATGCCGGCCTGGGGTACCAAGATCCCACAGGATCAGATTTGGGAATTGGTCGCCTATATCAAGTCGATGCGCACTCCTATGGAACCGGATCCACCGGTCGAGCCATCCAATGAAAAAACCGCAAATCCCCGTGACAACACAGTACTCGGTGTAAATACACAAACGCCCGAGGGGAGGCGCTAGATGCATACGTCCTCGCGCGGCGCGGTTTCTCTCGCGATCCTGAGCGTCGTTACCGGTTGTCGTTCCGCGCAATCTACCTTCAACGCACATGGACCCGCTGCTCATCGCATCGCAGGGCTGGCGGGATTCATGACAATCCTTTTCCTCGTAATCACGATTGTCATGTGGATACTCTTTGCCACTGCGCTCTATAAGCGGGGTGGCACTTTGGCTGAACATGCTCCGATTGAAACCGGGGGCGGCCAGATGTGGATTGCGCTCGGTGGAATTCTCATTCCTATCATCGTTCTTACTGTGATCTTCGTTTTGGGTCTTGGCCTGCTACGCGATTTTCCCATTCATGGCATGCACGGCGCGAACGCCCAGGCAGTCATGGCTCAAAGCATGAAGCCTGAGATCAGAATTACGGGGCACCAGTGGTGGTGGGAGATCGAGTATCTGAATGACGATCGATCGCAACAGTTCGCTACTGCCAATGAACTCCATATCCCTACCGGCCGCCCCGTCAACATTGAAGTTGAAACTCGCGACGTGATGCACTCCTTCTGGGTCCCAGCGCTGCATGGGAAAGTCGACCTCATCCCGGGTCAGGCAAATTACATCCGCCTCGAGGCTGCGCAGCCAGGTGAGTATACCGGCCAATGCGCTGAGTTCTGCGGCGCTCAGCATGCGAAGATGCGGATCCTCGCCATCGCTCAGAGTCCAGACGAATATAACGCCTGGCTCGAAGGCCAGCGCAAGCCCGGCGCCGAGCCCACGGACCCACACGCAAAGAACGGCCAGCAGATATTTCTTTCCGGCCCCTGCTCCATGTGTCACAGTGTCCGCGGAACAATTGCCGGCGGCCGTGTCGCGCCCGACCTCACTCACATCGGAAGCCGCAAGATGATCGCCGCCAATGTATATCGCAACAATGATGCGTATCTTGAAGCGTGGATCACGCACGCCCAGTCTCTCAAGCCGGAGGCTCAGATGCCGAACCTCACGCAGTTCTCAGGCCAGCAACTCACGGATCTGGTCGCATACCTTCGCCAGTTGCAATGATCTTGGTTTCAGGAGAAACAGATGTTCAGCAGTCTACATGTCACTCTCAGCATTCGAATATTTGTAGCAGTTGTCGCCCTATGCGCCGCAATCCTCCCCGCTTGCGCCCAAAACAAGCCAAACTGCGAGGGCTTGCCCGATGCGGGAAGGCTTCGATCAACCGTGCAGCAGATCGTGCGCGAAGGAGCCAGCAAGAACAGCGGCATGGGAAACCAGGAGTGGGCTTCCGTCGTCAATCGGGACGGCGTAGTTTGCGCCATCGTTTTCAGCGGGAATACCCGGACCGATGAATGGCCGGGCAGTCGCGTTATTGCAGCCGAAAAGGCCAACACCGCCAACGGCCTCAGTGGTCGCGATTACGCACTTTCGACAGCCAACGTTTACGCCGCTTCACAACCGGGCCAGAGCCTCTATAGCCTTACCACTTCTGCGCCGCCAAATCCCCAGGCGGTCTTCGGCGATCCGTCCGCCTTTGGCACTCCCAACGACCCGATGGTCGGAAAGGCCATCGGCGGAATCATCGTGTTCGCCGGCGGACTACCTTTGTATGAAAGTAGCGGCAAACTGGTCGGCGGACTCGGTCTCAGCGGCGACACTTCGTGCGCTGATCATGTGATCGCGTGGAAGGTTCGTCACGAACTTCATCTCGATGCCGTACCAATGGGCCCCACTGCTGAACACAATGACAACATGATTCTGGATTTTAAGAATGGAGTCAGCGCAAGCGGTTTCGGTCATCCAACGTGCAAGGGCGGAACGCAGCCTGAAAGTATCATCCAAGATCTTTCGAAGAACTTTCCTACTGGACCTCATGCGCGATAGCTGCCCTGATTCAACCCGGATTGTGCAGTTATGTGAACAAGGGGTTCATTTCCAACATCGCCCATGGGCCTGAAGTAATCTAAGGAGCTATTTTCACCCAAGAAAACCGATCCAGCATAGCGCCTTCTTGAAATCCTTTTAAGAACATTGGCTCGTCGGCCGGATTGAAGCATCGCCATCGAATTCTAAACCCTGCACTTAGGACTATAAAAGCGCCATTCCAGCCGCAATTCTATGCGAGGGTGAAACGGGTGAGATCATCGCCAGCCTCATGCATCCGCCGAAGTGCATCTCCATTTTCGTCACTCGGAAATATCACTGTTCGTCATCCTCTCTGGCTTTGTCGGCAGAACCACAGAGTATAGCTTGAAATCCATTCCGAGAGGATCGTGGGCAACTCGTCACTATGACGTTTGTTCGCCCCGGTGCTGATCAGCCGAGTTGGGGTTGGGGACGAGTCGGCGGTGATTCGCCCCGAATACTAGTTTTCGGCCAATGGTGGCAATTTCAAGTCGCCAACTATCGAAACATTCTACTGAAGTGCACGAAGCAGAGAACCATTGTCGGGTATCAGAAGTTGTTCACCGGGAATGTATGCGCCCGTACAATTCGCGCTTAGCATTTCAATGTTCAACCGAGAAAGCAGGACGTACTGGATGTCCGCGATTCCTGGTCCTTCGGCGTAATTGATCGCTAACCACGCTGTGTGCTTCTCGCATGGACCTTCTGAAAGACGCAATATTTCGTTGCATTTCGGTCGCGAAAGGTCCGTTGATTGCTCTCTCGGCGCAGGTGCTGAACTGTTTCAGACTTGGTAACTCAGGACTCTCGTGTTTCTTCGCCTCGAATCAGGCAAAAACAGGTAGGGGAAGTTTGAGCGTTTGAGGCTGCTGCGCGACATTTTTCAGCCGTGTGTTTCCGAGAAGGAGTTGCGAGAATGCGACCGATCCTTTGCCGACATATTCAGGCCGGGAGTCGGCCGTCTTGCACACAGTCAATTCCGATAATGAGAGTAAGACTGAGTGGAAAGATCTCCACTCGAATCGCGAGCGACGGCGTTCTCCGACAGTGGCACCTCAGCTGTGATTTCGGTGCCATTGCCGCGGACGGAATCTACTGAAAGCTCCCCTCGGACAATTCGGAGCCTTTCCCGCATGCTCGCCAACCCTAAACCGGTTTTCGTCGAAGAAGTATCGAATCCAACCCCGTTATCCCTGATTTTAAGGCGCGTCAGAAACTTGTCCCCGATCAGGCTCACTGTGACACGATCGCCTCCGCTGTGCTTCACAACATTATTCAACGCTTCTTGCACAATACGATACAGACACAATTGCACGTCGGGGTGCAACGGAACATTCCCATTCAATTCCAAATTCACCTCGATCGAGTGCTGTTCAGACATCTTTTGGCACAACTCGGTCACGGCTGGCTTCAATCCGAGATACTGCAGCTTGCTCGAATGGAGCTCGTGAGAGAGTTCGTGAATATCGATCGCGATTCCCTTTACCTGATCCTGTAAACGGGATAGCTCCAACCGGTCGGGTGCCATGGCAGGCAGGCTGTTTTTGAGGCGCTCGAGAGCAAATATTAAAAGCGGTAGACGTTGCCCAAAATCGTCATGCAGTTCGCTGCTGATGCGCTGCCGTTCTTCTTCCTGTGCCTGAATTAAGCGAGCCGTTAAACTTTGTAATTCAAGCTGTACATTCTTCAGTCGGGTGTTGGCTGCTTTGCGCTCCGTAATGTCCTCGATCATGGCTATCACGTGCGAGCCCTCTCCTGGTTGCACCTGCAGCTTCGAAACGTGCAGATTCCCCCATATCTCTGCTCCATTGGAATTCACATAACGCTTCTCGATTTGATAACTGCCGATAGTCCCTTCACGCAGTTTTTGAAATAGAGTGAAATCCTCCATCGAGTCTTCGGCACCGCTGAATTGCTCGCAGGACATTTTCTGAATTTCCTCCTGCTCGTATCCCATCATGGCGCACAGGGCCGGATTTGCGAGCAAGATGCGACCATCGAGATCCTCCAACGCGATCCCCAATGAAGCCTGTTCAAAAATCGCCTGAAAGCGCTGCTCGCTTGCCTGCCCGGCATCCTCCGCCGACTTGCGCAACAGTGCACTACCGAAGAGATTCCCCATCACGCGCAACTTACTTATGACTGAATCCGGCCAGTCCCGCTTACGAGAAAGGTGGACAACAATGAGCAATCCTTTGGTGGCGGCACCTGTGCTGGAAGGTATAAAAGCAAAGGATTTGACACCGAGCTGGTCAATGAATTGATGGTCACGATCAGCCTCGGATGAAAAGTCGTCTATATCGCTGATGGCAACTGGTTCAAGGCGAGACAAGCGCTCCGCAATCCAGGGCACATCTTCTGGTTCGAATTGGGCTGGTCCCGCCACTACATCTGAACGATGGGCAGATTTGATTCTCTCCACCATCGTGCCACCTTTTGGAATCGCATACCAGCAAACACGATCCGCCGCCTCGGCTTCCCGGATCAGATTAAGTCCTCTCTCGAGTTCCAAATCGATATTTTCAGCTGGGCAATCTGCCAGGGTCGTCGAAATCGCTGAGAGGACGCGTTCGAGCGCGAGTTCTCTTATCATCGACGCTTGCGCCAGTTTTGTACGCTTGCCTCTGGACAGCAGAAAGCAAATAAGCCCCGCCTCCGCCAGACAAAGCAGAATTGCCACGTCTGCGGCGTAAGGATGAAGCGTCCAAATGAAGGATTCGGTAAGTAAGATGAGACCTCCAGCGTGATTTCGAAAAGCTCAAGCGCTAGCTTCTGTACGTTGGCGAGTCGATCAATAAGAGCGAGGGTGGCTCGCAAGGAGAGCAATCGCACATGGGCCGGATGCCTACGTTCGATAGACTACATGGTGACATGAATTAGCGTTGCTGTGCGCATTTTTGATCTAAGTCTCTGTCACAGCAGGTCGTGGCGCTCGAGTGTATCGGACAACGTCGGCGGGCGGCCGGGACAATGCTGGTTACGGTGAGACTGAAAGCGGTGCCGCGGTCTAGTTGTGGCCAATGCGGAAGTAACTCCCGTTTTGCCGTCTCGGGGTTACTTTCTCATAGGCGCTCACTCGCTCAATGGTCCGGATCGCGGCATTTGAGACTCGAATTGTTTGGCGTCCCAATAGTCGCGCCACGCGGAGATCTTCCCGTCACGCAACTCAAATATCCCCATACAAGGCACTCTGATCGGGTTGTTGGCTATTAGAAAATGGTCAATGCGCTCAGTCATCACGACATTACCGTCTGCGATGATGTGAAGAATCTCCCAAGACAACGCAGTCATTCGCTGCGCACCACGTTGCAATGTGTCCCGGATTGCGCCACGTCCTCTTACAGGTGGCCATGGCGAGTTCCACCACGTCGCGTCCTCGGTAAAATAGCTCGCGAATTCTTCAGGATCGGCTCTCACGCACGCATCGATGAATCGGCGGATGAGAGCAATATTGTCAGCCTTATCCAATGATCTGACCTGGTTTCAGCAGTGTAAGCGACTCTGCGGCCGAGTTGTGGGCGATCTGGAAGTTAGGCAATAAATTCCCCACCGATGTCCCCTTAATGAGGGACTTCCTCCCAATGCACCTGCCAACTTTGGGATAGTTAACGTGCAGTCCTCCACTCTTCTTCTCTTCCTGCCGATGTTGGGGTTATGTCGGGTTTGGCCGCTTCGACGATTTCGTCTTCGTTCCCTACATTACAAAAGCGTGCTGCGCATAATTGAATGCGGACGCGTAACGGAGACTATCGGAAACGGCCTGGGCGCCGAAAGCGACTAGAATGATTCCGAGCTGATTGTGGCTGATAATACAGAGTTCCCGCCGACCTTTCGCATCCGTGCCAAGCCCGGCAAACGGTATTGTATAAGGTTATTTCCAAGAGGGGTGTACACGTCCGAGCACTAAACTGGAGTGGCATTTTGCGACAGACGAAGGCGTTCACATACCTCCCTAAAGCAGATGCTCGGAGGAGGTCAGTACGATGAAATTCTCCCTCACGTTCCCTGTCCACGCGATCCCCTTGTGGTTCCTCGTCCTGTCGCTCTTCCTGCCGCGCCTCTGCATGGTCGTCGCTTGGTTCCAGCACAGCATGCCTCATTTCATTCCGTCGACGGTCGGCATCATCCCGGTTATCGTCGCGATGCTTATCCCGCGCATCTTCATCCTCTTTTGGATATACCAGGACCAGGGCATCACCATCTGGTTCCTCCTGCACCTGATCGCGCTCCTTTGCGCCTGGGGAGGAGGAAGCCACACCGCCTACCGCCGCCGCCGCGTCGAGGTCATCGAATAATCGACGCTTTTTGTTCCGAACCAGACCGGTCTGCACGATCGATACGACTTCGACCTGAGTGGACGCCTGACGATTCGCAAGGCTATTGCCCCGTCAGTCCTTCTGCGTCCCGCACCGATCGCGATACACCTCCCAGCCTTACACCGCAATCCAGGAGCAACTTGGCCTCAAGATCGTTTGCACCAAAGCACCCGTGCAGGTCATGGTTATCGATCACCTCGAAGCGCCGTCGGAAAACCAGAATTTTGAGCAGAGGGAGAGTGGTGGCCGATCCGGAAGTAGGAGTGATCTCGCTCACGCGGGCTCGCGGTTGGCGGTAATGCAGGCTCACGCTTTTCCTAGCCCCCACAGATAAACTTTCTCAACTTCCCGCCAGAGAAGAGATGCCCGATACCCGTTTGGAGGGGCTCTTTCCCGGAGGGAAAGCAACCTTTATCACACGGCGGGCCAGCGCACTTGTTTTAGAAATGGAAACATGGAGAACCTGATTTGCCACAAGGACCTCGCAAATCTGGAGCAACCAATAAGACGATGTTGGCCGCGCAATGACATGGCACCGTCAATGCTCGTGTATCCACATGTCCGTCAGGGAAGGAAAAGTGTGTCATGAGACTAATCGGTTTCGCCGTTGCCCTCATCCTCGCCTCGCTGCCGTTCGCAGCCATCGCGCAGGCTGCCGCCCCATCCCCCACGCCAGAAGTCGCTCAGAGCATTCCCGTCGTCGGAACCTTCGACAAATCCTCCATCGTCATCGCCTTCTATCGCTCGCCCTTGTGGGCGGCTATTCTTGCCGACCGTCGATTTGAATTGCATACCGTCAAAGCCGGCAATGATACGGCCAGAGCCAAAGAACTGGAGAAGTATGGTGCGGAGAGCCAGGAACTCGCTATGCAACAATTAGCCGGTACAGCTCCCGTCGACAACATCGTGGCCGTCCTGCAGCCTGAATTCAAGGAACTCAGCAGCAGAACGAAACTCTCGGCCATTGTTGACTCTTCCGCTGTCGACCCGAAAGTTGCCGCTGTGGATGTAACCTCTTTGCTCATGGATTGGCTCAAAGCAAGCTCTGAGACCCGAAAGATGGCAGAGGAGATGCACCAGCATCCGGTTGGCAAGTAGGCGTTTCTCCGGCTTTCCCCCCTCGCCGCGGACCGAAGCCATCCGAGCTCCGGCCGAGTAGTGGCCCATCCAGAGTTAACTTTTGTGACAACACTGAACCGCAGTTGTTGACTCGGCGAGTCAGTTCAGTAGCACTGATTAGACCGGCCCGGAACTCGCTGTTTCGCACGTGCCCCTGGCTTCTTGCAGCATTTGGGCCGCGGTGTGGATGCACCGATCAATCCCCCTCGCCCGATCTGCAGCGTGCATTTGATGGGCTATCAGAGAGATGAATCCTGCCTCGATTACATTGCGAAGCTCAGCAATTTGTCGGACTAAGTCTCGAGCACGATACCATCCCTCGGGCCTTGGGGTTTTGAATCGATGCGCGTGGAAGCTCTCGATCCAGATGCTCCTTCAGCCTGCTCCACTGTACTCTTGGGTTTCTGGGATCAATTAATGGAGTAAACGTGAAAGAAAACAGCGGAAAAGATTCGTCTTCCCGCTGTTGACGGGCTGCCGCGATCGTCCCGCCAACGGCGGAATCGCGGATTCGATGGCAGACGGTACTGAAGTACTCGACCTCCACAACACATTTAGTCGCTGGAGGAGCGATCTTCGCAGTGTGCCGCAGACGTTGCATGGACATGTCGCCCCAGCAGGGCCACAATCCCGCGTCATGAGAGACAATGTTGGCACACCTGATTCGAGGCGCAAGCCAAGTATGTGTATCACAAGTACTTCGTCGTCCCGGCTGGTGTCGGCCATTTCTTTCCGGGCGAGATCATGACCCACAACGGTGAGGGTTCCCCGCTGACGATCTCCTGGCTGCAGCTCACCTATCGATTCAAGCTGAAATAGCCAGCCTGCTTCGAAGGGGTGAACCGTCTAGGTCTCGCGGCTTTCAAAAGCAAGAATGGCTAAGGCGTGGTGAAGCGACTGATCAAACTCTTCACTCCGTCAGTCTTGCCGGCGGCCTCCAGTGAGCCGACCGAGTAGTAGTACGTCGTCTCGGGCTTGAGGTTATCAAGTCGTACGCGAAAGACCGCCGATGAGTGATTCGGGTTCAACCTGATCGGAGATTTTGCGGTTTCCATTAAGTGATGTGGATCGGTTCCATAGTGCACGATTCCGTAATGCATCTGCGAACCGCCTGGTGTGTTCGTTGTCCACCTGACAATTGTCAAATTGTCCCTCGCCAATTCGATCATGGGCCTGCGGATGATCCGTATCGAGGTGAAATTGGCAAGCATGGAGGTATCCTGAACGGAAAGGCTCTCGCTAATCGGCTTTGGACCAGGAACAGGTGCAACGCCGCAAATAGTCGAAGAACAGGGCGGCAGGGACGGAGTCGGGATCAGAGACTCATTCCCCTGGGTTGCAGCCGAACCACCCGTCATGCAGGAACCGGTAAAGGTATCGCGGTTAAGGTAAGGCTTCGTGAAGCCGTCCGACAAGGTTTGTAAGAAAGCGACTATCTGATTCTCTTCCTCATCCGTCAAGCCCAGATTGCCGCTGGTCATGTCGATATTGTTTGGCACTTCGGGTGTCGGCCAGCAGTTTACCTTCTCGACCGTTCCCGCCGGGCAGTGTCCTGAAGTGACGGGGTATGCATACTTGTCGCGCGTATTGTAAAAATGCACGACCCGTTTCAGGCTCTTGAGATAGCCGTTGTGAAAGAGCTCCTTCTGGAAATAGGGCCCCGGGGCTTCGGTCGTAGGACATTGCGGCGTCAACGCAACATCGCGCAACGAAGTAACCTGCATCTGGCCGTCGACGGTCGGCGCATATTGTCTCCAGCTCTCGTTGGGGCTGGGTCCTGAACCGAACCCGCTCCTGAGAAAGGTCCCAAGTCCCAAATCTCTGTAGCCGAAGCCGTAGGGGTTGGGAGTAAACCCGTAGGAATCGGGCTTGGTCTCATAGTAGAAAGCATCTCTAGGATTCAGGGGCAAGCCTTCATTGGCCGAGCCGAAGCAGGTGAACAAAGGGTTCACCATGGCGGTCGAGCTGGTGTCTGTCTGACCTGCCTTTAGCGCGGTCCCTCTTCCGTCGAGGTGGCATGAATTGCAATTGCCTTTGCCGTCAAACAGCTTCCAACCCGCCTTCTCATCGGCTGTGATCGTGACACGAATTAAGGAATCGTGTTATTCTTGATTTTCCCATGGAGAGTCGGTCCTTTAAGGAGTGACCATGGGCGTCCTCAGCAGAATCGGAGTTGCGCTCGATTCCGATCTTCTCAAACGCTTCGACGATTTCATCTCCCGGCTGGGCTATACCAACCGGTCTGAAGCTTTCCGTGATCTGATTCGGGATCGCCTGGTCGCCGAGCAGACGGCAACTCCGAGTGCGATCGTAGTCGGCACGGTCACACTCATCTACGACCATCACGCCCATGGAGTGACGGAAAAGCTGACCGAGATTCAGCACGCGAATCACCAGCTCGTGGTTTCGACCAGTCACGCGCATCTCGACCATGACTCCTGCCTAGAAGTCCTCATTGTCCACGGCAAGTCCGGGCAGGTCGAGGAGTTCGCAGGGCGCCTGATCGGACTGAAAGGGGTGCAGCACGGGCGTCTCGTGATGACGTCTACGCAGCCCGCGTCGGGGAATACTCACCTCAGGAATATAAAGTCTCACACTCACAAACATTGATGCATCTAGTCGACTTCGAAAGAGGACCTTGTTGTGGGAGCCGGTAGCACCAAACTCATATTTGTAATACCAGTAGTATTATTTTGCATTTTGACCATAAGTTTGTTCGCTGCAACGGCAGCTTCAGCGCAAACCGGGATTGCGAACGTGGCCGCGCAGAAGAAGACGCCGGTCGCCACCAGAGATAAGGCCTATTCGTCTCAGCTTTCCGGAACAGTCGTCGATACGTCTGGAGCAGTGATCCCAGGGGCAACAGTGCAGGTTCGAAGCGCGGATGGTTCGGTGCAAAGCTCGACGCGGTCGGATCGAGATGGTTCCTTCATTATGTCTGGTCTCCCGGCAGGTAGTTATCGACTCGTCGTATCGAATCCCGGATTTGAAACCAAAGAAACCACCGTCACCGTAAGGATCAGTGAGACGCCGGTCCCGCTGCGCATCTCCCTCGTAGTGGGCGCCGTGAGCACCACCATCAATGTCCAGGGCCGGGAAGATGATCTTATTGGAATTGCCGAATCCGCCACCCAGGGTACGGTCGGCGCAAAGGAAATCCAGGATCGCCCGATTCTTCGCTCCGGAGAAATTCTGGAGACGGTTCCCGGTGTCATCATCACGCAACACGCCGGCGGCGGCAAGGCCAACCAATATTTTCTTCGCGGCTTTAATCTCGACCATGGCACGGACTTCGCCGTTTTCATCGACGATATGCCGCTAAACCTGCCGTCGCACGCGCACGGCGAGGGCTATGCCGACATGAACACCGTCATCCCGGAGTTTGTGAAGCGGGTGAATTACGAGAAAGGTCCTTACTACGCGGATGTCGGCAACTATGGCTCGGCCGGGTCGGCTCATCTTGAATTCTTCCAGACGCTCCCCCAGAACTTCTTCCGGGTCGAAGGCGGCATGTACACCTATGGGCGAGTCGTCTTGGGCGTTTCGCAAAAGCTCGGTCCGGGCAATTTGATGTACGGCGGAGAGGAGTATTACGATAACGGTCCATGGACGCATCCGGACGCTTATAACAAAATCAACGGCATCCTGACCTACAGCCAGGGCGGAGACGCCAGCGGTTTCAGCATCACTGCCCGCGCTTACCACGGAAAGTGGAACTCGAGCGATCAAATCCCCGTTACCGCTGTGCCGCTTGTGGGTTTGTTCGGCGCCCTGAACCCGACGGATGGCGGCCACTCGCAGCGTTACAGCTTGCAGGGTGAGTACCATCGCCAAGGCGCAAACTCCGAGTCGAATATCTCCGCCTACGTGTTTTATTACGATCTCAATTTGTTTTCTGATTTCACGTACTATCTTGTGGACTACAACAAAGGCGACCAGTTCAGCCAGCAGGACAGGCGCTGGGTCGGCGGGTTCGACGCACACCACACGATCTTCAGCGCATGGTCAGGCCGCAAGATGTCAAATACGTTCGGCCTGCAGCTCCGCAACGACTGGATCAACAACGGCCTTTACCGTTCGGAAAATCGCGTGCGCACAACCAAAACTGATTATTCCGCTACCGGCGCCAGTTTTTTTCCCCTCACCGGCGCCATTCTTCCCTACTGCGTCACCATCCCCAACTCCGATATCACTCTTGCCGTTACTTTGCCTGACGGCGCCACCACGGCTACCACTGTTCCCAACACCACCTGCCCCACTTTACCCGCGACTACGGAGCGAGATAACTTTACGGACTTGATCGGCAGCGCATATTGGGAAAATAGGATCCGGTGGGCGAATAAATTCCGCTCGGTGGTGGGCCTGCGCGGCGACGACGAAAGATTTGCCGTCGCCAGCCTGGCTTACCCGACCGACATAGTTACTTTGCCCGATGGCACCACCACGGTGAACGCGGCCAATTCCGGCTCGGCCACAAAGTTCCTGCCCAGCCCCAAGGCAAGTTTGATTTTCGGCCCGTGGGCTAATACTGAGTTCTATGCCCAGGGCGGATTCAGTTTTCACTCGAACGACGGGCGTGGCGCAACTCAACAGGTGGAACCGGTTTCTCCGGACAATCCTTATCCCGGTACGCTCGTCGCGAAAATCCCTCCCCTGGTCCAAACTAAAGGCGCGGAATTCGGCGTGCGCACGACGGCCGTCCCCCATCTGCAAAGCACTCTTTCGCTTTGGTATCTCCACAGTAATTCCGAACTGCAGCAGGATGGCGACACCGGAGGTACGTCTGCGTCAGCACAGTCGAGCAATCGGTATGGCATCGAATGGGCGAACTACTACACACCCGCGGAGCATTGGGCTTTTGATTTTGACGTTGCCGACTCCCGCGCCCAATTTACACAAATGGACCCGGATAATTCGACACAGTACGTCTTGAATGTGCCCCTATCCGTAAATGGCAACCCGGATGGCACAGTAAATTGGCAACAGGGCGGCCCGGGTGGCAAGCTTGTGCCCGAAGCGGTTCAGGTGGTGATTTCCTCGGGCATCACAATGCACGATTACAGAAACTTTTCGTCGAGTCTGCGCCTGCGCTACTTTGGCCCGCGCGATTTGACGTCCGACGGAATTTATAAGTCAAGTCAAACGGTGTTGCTCAACGGACAGGTCGCCTATCACATTGGTGAGAAATGGAGCATTTCGGCCGAATTCTTGAATTTGCTGAACCGGAGTGATCACGACATCGACTACGCCTACACTTCCCAGATAACGCCAATACTCACGCCGGCATTCACAGACGTATTTCACCCCGTCGAACCGTTTCAGGTGCGCTTCTGGTTAGGACGATCCTTCTGAGTGGATCTGCGGCAAGTCGACCCGGGTTGCTTGTTAATCGGCGGAGGTGCCCGTCAATCAGTTCGGGCCATCAAGCCATTCAACGCGCTGGCACTACTCCACAAGCTGCAGGATCTCTCACAAGCGGATTCGGTTTCGCGCGCAATCGTTCCGGGGCTTCCACCTAGCCCTTGGCCGCGTAGTCGTTTTCCCGGCCAAGTGCCCTTGGCTCGACGGTTGGCTCAAGCCGAAGCACTCACTGAATGCGGTTTTGATATGCCTCTAGAATCAGACTCGAGAACGCCGGAGGTCATGAACCAGCGAAGGGTACTGTCTCCTGGATGGATCGAAATTTCTCTACGAGGATCGCCAAGTCAGTGAGCCTGGATATGAAATTACTTGTTTAAACGTTGATGTACGATGAATAACTACGAAACAATCGTAAACGAATTTCGAATGATCGAGGAATGTCATCCGAGAAGCGCAATCCATCTAGAGGGATGGAGCTTCTCGAGTTCCCCGATCCTAGGGCGTTTAGCAGGACCTATCCTAATCTAACCAGATTTCCGGATAGCCGGTCTTACGTCTAGGCGGATCGGCTCTGTAAAATGCTGGCCGACATTCCGGGACGAATCGAATTTCTTGATGAGTTACCGCTCATCGAGAAATACCAATGCAGAGAGTGGCGGAAGACGTACACGCACCCCGTGACCCAAGGCGATGAGCGCGAGGGACAGTTTGATTAATAGCATGCACCCCCAAGCTGAATGAGCGAGCGGAGAAAGCGAACCGCCAAGCCGCTTCCACGAGTTGTAGATGCCACTCAGACCGACCATCGCGAGCACGATGGTGACGGTTCGCGCGAAGTAGTAAGTTGACGCTCCATGCATCCAGAGAAGGCTAGAGGCGCATTTCAGTTCTGAGGACGGTCTGTGTCCTTCCGTTTTACCGAGTCAACGCCCTGGCACTGGAAGTTGCGGGCGTCCTGGGTGTCACCGGTTCCGGCGTACTGCGCGTGTTTTGGATAGGCGCACAGCGGTCGGCTGCGACCCGGGAATGCCTGGCCGGTGGCGATCACCGCGTCGGGCGCAGTGCCTTTCTCGACCCAACTGACGACAGCGCTGAGCATGTCGAAGTGATCGAGAGCAGGACCGCCGCCGCAGTGGGCCATTCCGGGGACGAGAAACATACGGCTCCATTCAGAAACCTTCTCGGCTCCCCCGTTGGTCGCGGCAAGTGATTGATAATAGCCGAGCGTGTCGAGCGGCGAGAACCACGGATCGCTGTCGCCGTGGAAGAAGATGAGTTTTCCGCCGCTGAGTGAAAAGGTAGAGAGATTGGTGGACGCAGGTTCGACGAGCGGATCGGACGCATGCAGCGCCGCTTTGTCGACGTCGAGTTCAGTCGCGGTTGTGTAGGGGCCAAAGAGACCACTTGGTCCCAAGGCCAGTAAACCTGATGCGAAGCCTTTCGAAGTAATGCCCGCGTCATAAAGGAAGGCCGGATAGACCTGCGTGCCATAGGCATTCTTCGGTCCAGCGAAGGCTTTCTTGATGGCGCTGATTTTCTCGGGGACGATACAGGCGTCGGTCTGGCCAGGCTTGCAGGCGATGACAGCGGGATCAAAATTGCAGCCTAGCGGATCGGAGATCATGCCGTCGGCTACGCCGTCTTTCGCGTCGCATTGTTTCATCAGCGCATCCATAAAGAGCTTTCGATCAGCGTCGGTGAGGAACTTATCGATCTGCGGCTTGCCGGAGGCGTCTTTGGGAGCGGCCTGGTTGTAGGCCACTGGGATCCATTGCGCGATGGCAAGGTTAGACAGGCCGGTGCGCATCGCCGGATCACCGGAGACGATTCCGTTGAATACGGTGGGATAGCGCTGCGCGAGGATCATGCCTTCGCGCCCACCTGTGGAGCAGCCGATAAAGTAGGAATACGCTGCAGGTTTTGCGTAATAGTGCCCGATGATCTGCTTGGCGACTGCGACAACTTCAGCGTTCGCGAGGAAAGCGAAATCGAGATAGGCCTGCTGGTCGCGCATAAAGCTGAAGTCGAAGGCACCCGTTTTTGCCTTGTGCCCTGTATCTGTGCTGGCCACGGCGAATCCGCGGGAGAGTGCAGGCTTGTCGCCTGCGTAGTTCGCGCCGGCGGGGTATGCGATGATGCCATTGCCTCCACCGCCACCCTGCATCATGAAGTCGCCGTTCCAAGCCGCATTTTCGGGCAGTGCAAGAGCAAAGCCGATGCCGAACTCCACGTCGTCGACGCCCTTGCGGCGATTGATAACGCCGTCGACGCGGCAATGCGCTGGAAGCGGGCCAATGGATGCAGCGCCGGGATACGGCGGCGGGACAGTGGTTCCGGCAGGAATGAGCGCGGCCTTGGTGATTTCTACGGCGTCGATCTTTAGGCCCGCGAGAGCAGCGCAGTTTTCAGCCGATTGCGACTGGGCAGAGAAAGGCGCACACAGCGCAGCCGCCAACAGAAGCCAGAGTTTGCATTTCGTCATATCCGACCTTCATTTCCGTGAACAGATGTGAGCGTTGCGTGGGCTAATTCGTCTTGCGAAGCCCGGCGCAGCACCGAATCACCTGATGGTTGCGTGAACTTCGTTGCCTTCGTAACTGATCTCCGCGTTGACTTCAATTCGGAACATGCTTAACCTCGTTGTCGGCAGCCAACCAAAGCTCAACCGAAGAGAACGCCAGCAAACCTAAAACTGCACGAACACGACGCGCCACGCATGTCTCCGAAGAACCGGGCGCCAATCGAGCACGAGGGCCGAAATGTGATCTCGCACAGACTTGGATTTTCGATCGCTGTTTCTCGGATTCCGCTCCGAAACCCCCGACTATACACATGTCCGGCTATGGCAAACAAGATAAATAAATCGCTTTATTCCAGCGGTCTAACGGATTACCATGCCTATGTTCGGAAGAGATAGGATACATCCTGCCCCAAGGCTCTAGCTCTGGGATATGCTTTGCGCGGAGGTGCGCTGTGAAACTCGTTGGAATCGTGATTCTGTTGGCGGCGAGCTGTTGTTTCGCGCAAGCCCCGGGCGATTTCAAGCCCGCAACATCGAACGTTCTGGATGCGCAGTATCCGAAGGTGGACAGCAATTCGCGCGTGCAGATTCGGTTTAAAGCGCCAGACGCGACGAAGGTGAAGCTTAATTTCTGGAGCGGCCCGAAGCTCGACATGGAGAAGCAGCCCGACGGCTTCTGGACTTCCACAACGCCGCCCATGGCTCCCGGACTTCACTACTACACGATCATCGTGGATGGCGCCGAAGTCAGCGATCCGGGCAGCACGGCCTACTTCGGCGGAAGTAAATGGGCCAGCGCCGTCGAAGTGCCCGAGGCGGGGGCGGACTACTATCTGCCTCAGGAAGTCCCGCACGGGCAGGTGCGTGAGGTCTGGTATCACTCCAGCGTGACGGGCACGTGGCGGCACGCGCTCGTGTACCTGCCGCCGGACTATGACACGACAAAGACTCGCTATCCGGTGCTCTATTTGCAGCATGGCGGCGGCGAAGATGAGACCGGATGGATCCGGCAAGGTAAAGCAAATTTCATACTCGACAACCTGATCGCCAGCGAAAACACAAAGCCGATGATCATCGTCATGGCGAACGGCTATGCAAGCCGTGCTGGCTACATCGTTCCCGACCTTACTGGAAAGCCGTTCGGATCGCCGGAGTTCCTGAAAGTAATGCAGGAACGCATGGCCGCATTCGAAGACGATATGACCCAGGTGCTGATTCCTTTCATTGACAAGACATTTCGCACGCTTCCCGATCGCGATCACCGCGCCATGGCCGGGCTTTCAATGGGCGGCATGCAGACGTTCCAGGTAACATTCGATCATCTCGACTTGTTTTCATACATCGGCGGATTCAGCGGCGCAGCCAACGTGTTTCTGACCGGAAACGGAAAAATGGATACGAAGACTGCATTCAACGGAGCGATGGCCGATCCAGCTGCGTTTGCCAATCGAGTACACCTGCTGTGGATCGGCGTGGGAACCAACGAGCCTGAGCGTATGAAGTCCGGACTGGAGAACCTAAATGCATCGCTCGACGAAGGAAAGATTCAGCACGTCTTTTACGAGTCACCCGGCACTGATCACGAATGGCAGACATGGCGCCGCGACTTGAAAGATTTCGCACCGCGACTCTTCCAACCTGTCGTTCATCAGCCGCCCGTCACGTCGCGGAAGTAGACTACCTTGGCTCCCTGTGTGCTGAGCCCATGTCGCAGCACCGGGCCGGATAGCCGAAGTTCCACGGAAGCCCGCGCTATGATCAGCTCAACCACTCGAAACTATTCTCCGGGATATACAACACTATGTGCGATTCCTTCATGCAGCGGCTTTTGATTGTTGCCTTCAGTGCTCTCGCGGTCCCGTCGATTCCATATGTCTCCGCTCAGTCAAATCCGAACTCGTCTCGCAAGATCGTCGTCAACGTGAAAGATGCACGCGGTCCCGTCGATCGCTTCTTTGATCTTTCGGTGGGCTCCGATTATCCCGGAACGTTGATTCGGGATGACAGCCAAGCGCAACTCAAACTCGTAACCGACGAGCTTGGTTTTCGCTACATACGCTTCCACGCCATCTTCCATGACGTCCTGGGAACGGTGCGCGTCGACAACGGGAAGACCGTGTATGACTGGACGAAGATCGACCAGCTTTACGACGATCTGCTGGCGCGAAACATCAAGCCTTTTGTCGAGCTCGGCTTTACGCCGAAAGCACTTGCGACCTCGCAGAACAGCATCTTCTACTGGCACGGGAACACATCGCACCCGAAGCCGGACGGCTGGCGCGACCTGGTGGATGCCTTCGCCCGGCACCTTGAGGAACGCTACGGAAAGGACGAAGTTCGCACCTGGTACTTCGAAGTGTGGAACGAGCCGAACCTGTCCGGCTTCTGGGAGGGCGGCGACCAGAAGGCATATTTTGCACTTTACGATTTGACCTCGAATACGATCAAAAACGTCGACCCCAAGTTGCGCGTTGGCGGACCCAGCACGGCCGGAGCGGCGTGGGTGCCGGAATTCCTTGCGCACGTGAAGCAGAGCGGCGCTCCGGTGGATTTTGTGACTACGCATACCTATGGCGTTCAGGGAGGATTTCTGGATGAGAACGGAAAGAGCGACACTAAACTCGATCCTTCTCCAGACGCAATCATCGGCGACGTACGGCACGTGCGAGAGCAGATATCTGCATCAGCTTTCCCTGCTCTACCGCTCTATTTCACTGAGTGGAGCACGAGCTACACGCCGCGCGATTCCGTGCACGACTCTTACATCAGCGCGCCCTACATTCTCGCCAAGCTCAAAGCCAGCCAGGGATTGCTGCAGGGAATGAGCTACTGGACCTACACCGACCTGTTTGAGGAGCCGGGGCCGCCAACTGCTCCTTTTGAAGGGGGATTCGGTTTGCTGAACCCTCAGGGAATTCGTAAGCCCGCGTACTTCGCCTACAAATACCTGCATGCGCTCCAGGGAGACAGCCTTGCAACTAACGACCCGCAGGCAATGTTGTCCACAAGGGATGGAAGTGTGGATGCCGTGATCTGGGACTTCGAACAGCCGGACCAGAAAGTCAGCAATCGCTCGTTCTATACGAAGGTGATTCCATCGCATCCGGCCCCGCCTGTGAATCTGCATCTGACGCACCTTGCCGCTAATACCTCATATCACCTTGAAGTGCATCGCACCGGGTTTCATGCCAACGATGCCTATACCGCCTACATCGAACTCGGTTCTCCCAAAAAGCTGACTGAAGCGCAGATCGCGCATCTGAACGACCTCACGCGAGATCTTCCCGATACGAATAAAGCCGTGGACAGCGACAGCGCCGGCGCTCTTGATATCACATTTCCGATGAACAGCAACGATATCGTCCTGGTGAAACTGGTGAGGAGCGAGAAAGGCAAATGATTGATGTTCTGCATGTCACCTTCTAGGGACAAACGGACCCATAAGGCAAGCAACTTCGAAAGGCGAGTCCAGTCTCTTGCTCTTCTATTTCTCGCTGGAGTCAGCCTGGGGTTATCAAGCCCCGTAGCAGCCGCACAGAACACTTCGGCTCATCCGGATTGGCCTGGTCCGGGCGAGCTTTTTGTCGGCACGTGTTATCAGCCCATCGATCGCTCACCCCAGCAGATCGATGAGGATATCGCTATCATGAGGCGCGCCGGCTTCAACGTCGTGCGCATGGGCGACCTTTCCTGGGATTCTTTTGAGCCATCGCAGGGTAAGTTCACCTTTGACTGGTTCGACAGCATCATGGACAAGATGCATGCCGCCGGAATTCGGGTGATCCTCGACATTCCCGGTCTACCCGCACCCATCTGGCTGCATCGCTCCTACCCGGGCGTTGATATCGTCGCGCAGAACGGCACACGGCTTCCGCCCGCCGAGCGTTACATGGACAACATCAGCGACCCCAACTACATTCGCGAGGTCGGGATCTTGGCCGACACGCTGATGAAGCGTTATGCGCATCATCCCGCGGTGATCGCCGTCGGCTATGACAACGAGATCGGAAACGGCTTCATGTCGTATTCGGAGCCTGATCGGCAACGCTTCATCACGTGGCTCAAGCAGAAGTACGGAACCATTGACGCACTGAACAAGGCGTGGGCAACGCAGAGATGGTCGCGCCGACTGAACGATTTTGAAGATGTCGATCTCCCGCTCGCAAACGGTCCCGGCCCGTCGGAACGATACCTTGACCTGCATCGCTATTGGTCGGATGTAACCGTGGCTCGCTTGAAAGAACTCGATGCGATTCGTCAGAGGAATATGCCAGAGATTCCATCAGTTTCGAATCTCTGGGATACGGCACCGCGACGCGGCTTTGACTATCTTTCCACGTACAAGACCTACGTTTCATACGGTGCTGAAGGCTTCTATCCCGGTGATCCCATCACCGGTTCATTCGGCGCACTGATGACGAAAGGAGCACTACCGACTCCGATCTGGTTCAACGAGTTCACTGCGGGTGGCGGCGGATTCTACGGAACACCGGGCCGGAGCCGCATGTACGCCTACCTCGGGCTCATGATGGGGGCTCAAGGAATCCTTGCCTGGACCTTTAACAGCCATCAGGGAGGCGAGGAGCAAGCGCTCTTCGGACTCGTGGATCACGACGGAACTCCTTCGTGGAAAGTGGATGAGTTCGCGCGCATTGCAACGGAATTCAAGCGACTCGCCAAGTACGGGTTCCCCCGCTATACGCACCCTGAAGTAGCCATTGCCTATTCGTTCGATTCCTTCATCGACTCTCACCCCAACGGCCCTTCCAATACAACACTGCAATACTTCAAGCCTCCATACACCGAGCAAGTGCAGGGCGCTTTTGAGCCGTTCTTTCGCGCCAATCTCGACACCGCCATCATCAACATCGGGCACGAGAGCCTTTCACCCTACAAACTGGTCGTGGTGCCAGCGGACTACATGATGGATGCTGCGAGCGCACTCGCCCTTAGGAAATACGTGAGCAATGGAGGCGCAGTGTTGATGACGGCACTCTCAGCCAAAGTGGATGAGCACGGGCAATGGTTTGACACTCCGCTGCCAGGGCGACTGAGCGATGTCTTTGGACTGAAGACAAACGCATTTTATGATTCGTCGGCCTTGAAATTCGAACTGGATGGCAAATCGATAGACACCAACGTGCATCGTTTCGAAGTACTCGAGCCTTCAACGGCAACTGTGCTTGCTCGATTCACGAACACCCCGGATCATTCGCCCGCACTTACGATCAACAAATACGGTAAAGGCAATGCCCTCTACCTGGCGACAGAGTCGAACCGTTCGACAATCGGTCCAATCCTCGAACACGTGCTTCAGCTAGCCGGTATTCAAGCGGGACCTTCCACTCCGGAAGGCGTTTACGCCCGCACAGTAGATGGCCGGACTCTGTATGTAAACACAGCCGAAGAAACGAAGATCATGGCCATCAGCGGGAGCAAACGCAGCATCCAGACCAATCGGGTGTATGAAGGCACTATAGTTTTGGGTCCCCTGGAATCGGATCTCATCCAATGAGAAGTGGATAGCTATACTTGACTGCAGCACAAATCTCACTCTAGAAAATCTGAAAATCTAAGCGCCATCCATTCGATTCTGAATGAGCGCATTATGGCCGTCGCCCGCCGTCGTGAAGACCCCTCGTGCGTACTTCCTTGAGGCCACAATTCCGTTTGCCTTCAGCTTGGCGCTGCCGTCTTCCTTGATTTTGCCCTCGATAAGCAGATACCCTCCCTGGCTTGCCGTCCCATGCTCCCCATGGAAATTGCTGTTCTCGATCGAGCTCTGGATCACCCACATATACCCCTGCGTATTTCCCTTCGGCGGGCACTCCATCTTGGTCACCCAGTTACCGTCAAACTTCTCCACCGCAATCGAAATCCCTGGAAAATATATGAGTGCGCACACCGCGAGAACGCGAATCGCTTTCCGCATTCCAATCTCCTCCCTGGGGCAAACACTTTACCATGGGGGAGCCGACATTCCTATGTGACAGGTCCCGAATCCCTCAATCGGTTGGACCATATCCATTAGTCCGCACGCGGCATCTGTCTCCTGCTTACTATGTTTGTTCGACCTGCGGTTTTCAACTATGGCAGAAGTCGAGGTGCTCTTTCAACAAACAATCACCTATCCGTGCATGAGTAGCAGGGATCGATGGATGCCTGGATGAGAGGCGCATCAGCAACGCGGGCGCCTAGCACCATCCAGCGAACCGCGGGCATGTTGACATAGGTCGGAGTTCGAACGTGGACCCTACTCGGCGTGCGTGAGTTTTCTTTCCAACTAACGCTGTACACAACTTCACCGCGAGGAGCCTCGACACGACTGATGGCAGTCCCGGTCATAAACACGAACTTGGCCTCGTTGCGTGCGTACTCACCCGGTGGTAGCCTGGCGATCGCCTGGCGAAGGATCCGACAGCTCTGAAGGATTTCGTGCGCGCGAACGAGAAGCCTGGCCCGCACATCGCCTTCCGCCTCGACCGGAACATCGAAGTCCATCTCGGCATAAGCCGCATATGGAGCATCGCGGCGAAGGTCTTGCGGAATCCCGGAGGCACGCGCGGTAGGTCCGACAACGCCGCACGACTGCGCTTTCTCGCGAGTCAAGATCCCAATGCCTGCGCAACGCGACCTTGCGGTGTAGCTGCTGGTAAAGACTGGAACGAGCTCGCGCGCAATTTCTCCTTCGAGGAGATTGACCATATTCAGCACGACGTCGGGGTCGGTTATATCACGGTTTACGCCGCCGATGCGATTCATCGAGTAATTCACGCGATTGCCGGAGATTGCCTGGAGCATGTCCATGATCTTTTCGCGATACGAGAAGCACGCCATAAAAAGCGTTTTGAATCCCATAAGCTTGGCGGCGATGCCGGCCCACAAAATATGAGAATGGAGCCGCTCAAGCTCCGCCATGATGACCCGAATATAGAGAGCTCGAGAGGGCGGTTCAAGCCCCGTCAGCTTCTCCAGAGCCTGGCACAAGGTGAGCGTGTGAATGAACGAGCAGATACCGCAGACGCGCTCCATGAGCGCAATCAGCTGGATGTAATTGCGAGTTTCCGCGAGGTGCTCGATGCCGCGAAAATTGAACCCGATATGCAGCTTTGCATCACAGATGGTCTCTCCCTCGCAGATCATCTCGAGCTTGTAAGGCTCTTCGAGGCCGGGATGATAGGGACCCATTGGCAACTTGTAGCTCATCTCCCCACCTCTTGTAGATTGACGCCGGGGCGATCGTTTTCGCGGAGCAGAAGCGGCTCGTAAACGCGGCCGGGGAAATCAATTGAATATTCTTCGTGGATCTCGCGTTCGATCCAGTCCGCGGCCTCGCAAATGTCGTAGATGCTTGGCATGATTTTGCCAGCGGGATAGAACGCAAAACCGAGCAATTGGCCATTTAAGTCCCAGAGGTATTCGAAGCAGAAACCGTCGACGCGCGGTAGCTCAGTTGCGGTGATGGTGATGAATCGCGCTCCTGCTCGGCCCAGATCCATCACCAATTCTCGGAGATCGAGATTACCGGTGGTAAACCACTTCACTCCGCTTGCATCCGTCGCGACATCCGTGACCTTCAGTTGGGCTGCCAGATCGTCAATCCTGTTCATGGGTTTCTCCTGCCTGAGTGCTTGTCCCAGCCGGGGCGGGCTGCGATTTGGGCGGCGGAACTTTGCGATGCAGCGTATAGCTGGAGCGCAGAGTGCCGGCTGAAACATAGATGGGAGGGATATCCGACTCCTGGCTCAACGCATGGTCCTTGCATCCGTCAACACATCGGCCGCAGAAGGTGCATTGCGATGGGTCGTAAGCCCAGGTGAAATCTTTGCCCGCCGCATTGAAGGTGATGGCGCGCGCGGTGCAACGGAATCGGCACATCGCGCAACCGGTACAACGCGTCGGGTCGAAGCGCACGAGGCCCCGATAGTTCATCGTCATAGGCGGAGCGGCGGGATATCGCAGCGTGACGACGCCGCGTCGAAGGTTCTGCCAGAGCAATCCAAGGATTTTCATGAGCGCAACCGCATGAGCAATGTCGTGGAAATAGCGAGGACCGCGAAGACGAGAGTGCACTGCCAATAGAAGCGAACAGTTGTGTCGATGGCGAGGCGAGCCGTCGCCGCCGCGATAAGCGATATGGCGAAGACCAGAACGAGCCCGAGACCCAAAACGCCGACCACGTCCAGCCAGAGATAAGGGGTAGGCGGAATGGCAAGCGTGGCAACCAGGCCAATACCGGCGATCCATTCGAGTCCGTGTGACAGTTGCCACAAGGCAAGCTCAAATCCGGCATATTCGACCATCGGTCCCGAGTAGATTTCCTGTTCGGCATTGGGGAGCGAGAAGGGATTCACGTGAAGCTTGGCCGGAAGACAGACGAGAATGGCAATCAGGCCGAGGTAGCGCCACGCGGTTGCTGGGGCGCCTGCCAGCGCATCAAGCCGAAACGAGTGCTGTGAGACCGCAATGGAAACCGCCGCCAGAAGAAACACGAGGTTGTAAGAAACGAGGAGAACGGCCTCGCGCGCAGAACCGATCTCGCCGAACAGAGAGCGCGAGGAGAAGCCTGCCACAATCATGCAAATTGCTGGGATCTCCATCAAAGCGAGCAGTAGGATCAAGTCACCTTGGAATCCGCCCAGGGAAGGCAGAACGGGGAGCATCCCAACAGCTCCGGCTGACGCAGAAACCGCAATCAACGGCCACGCGCGCATCAGTAGTCCGTTGATTCCCGGACGAGGCGGCGTAGATTTTCCCATCAGCTTGACGAAGTCGAAGAAGGGCTGGCCGAAAGGAGGCCCAATGCGCTGTTGCAGCAGCGCGACAGTCTTGCGCTCGAGCCAAAGGACCAGCCACGCTGCAGGAATGGCGAAGAGCAATCCCGGAAATATGAGGAAGCGCGCGAGTGCGGGCAGTAAATTCATCGGCGCGCCTCCTCAGGCTTTTCGTTTGCATCAGCGGGGGATTCAAAAGGTGCAACATCGCTGCCACGTTCGGCTAGAATGCATGCGGCCGCGGCGATCCCGCGCACAATGGCATCGGGCCGCGGCGGACATCCAGGGACAAAGACATCGACAGGAATGTGTTTATCGAGTGGGCCAACGAGCACACGGCTGTCGATGAAAACGTTGGTGGATGCCGGGCATGAGCCGATCGCTACCACCGCTTTCGGGCCGCACACCTGTTGGTAGACGGTGTGAATGGCAGGCGCGGATGTGCGCGTTACCGGGCCCGTGACGCAGAGAATATCGGCATGGCGCGGGCTTCCCTGCAGCAAAACTCCCAGTTGTTCCGCGTCATATCGGGGTGTAAGCGAAGCAATGAGTTCGATGTCGCATCCGTTACAACTTCCCGAATTCATGTGGAAGATCCACGGGCTGCGACGGCGACATGCACAGAGCAAGCGAGTCCAGAGCTTCATGGTCGCACCCCTTGCAACGCCTCGATCATGAGGTTGGGCCATAGACCTGCACTAAGGATGCTCACAAAGAGCAAGAGTATGACAGCCTTCAAGATCGTCGATTCGTGGATGAGAGGAGGCAAGTACCACTCAGTTCCATTGACCGTGCTTATTCGCCTGTCGTCGTACGACGGGCTCCCCCACCAGAGCTTTGTGAACGCAAGGACATATGCAATAAGAGCCAGCATCGATGCGAGCACGAAGCCGACCAACAGTGCGGGATGTATCGCGAATGCCGACTCGTAGAGCTTCCAGCGGCCGGCAAACCCCAGCATCGGAGGCACACCGAGAAGCGTTAGCATTCCCATCAGGAATCCGAACGCGCTGAGAGGGTAGCGTCCGGCCAAACCTGTATCTCCACGAGCGAGCGCCCCATCGCGTTCCGGAGCAGCAATCGCGATAAAGAGCAGGCTCTTGCCAAGAGCGTGCGACGCGGCTGCGAGGAGCACACCATCCTGACCGAGGCTGCGGATCGAAGCGATACCTAGCAGCAGGAATCCAAAGTCCTCAATACTGGAGAGAACGAGCAGGCGCTTGATGCTGCGTTGCGCAAGCATCAGTACGGCGGCCATCAGGCTTGTCAGCAGAGCGATTGCCAACCAGGGACCAGCCGGGGAGAACAGCAACGGGTCAATTTGCGCGCGCATCATCAGTTCGCCCACGGCTGCAATGTCGATGACTGCGAGTATGAAACCCAACACCACCGCAGGAAGTTCATCGGCGAGACGCAACAGCCAGAAGAAGAACGGAATCGCGGCGAACTTGATGCACACTCCGGTGAACAGAAGTGCGCGGCTCCAGCCCAGGTGTTCCGGCCTGGCCATCAGTTGCGACATTCCCATGCAGATTCCGGAAAACACAACCACGGCCGGATACACGAGACGCGTCGTGCGCGTGCGGGCAGCCTTCCACACCGGCACGATGCTGAGAAGCGCCGCTGACTCGAGCAGTCCAAAGCGCAGCCACTCAACTCCAGTCATGCACCCCGCAATCGCGAAGATCGAAGGGAACGCCAGTTGCAGCGGAAGCAATCTGTCGTCGTTGGTTGTAGCCGCTGCACAAACCAGCGACACTGCTGCAACACAAATCGCGGCGATAAGTAGTGCCGGCATCGGTGTGACGGAAAGACTGGCGGGAGTTGCCGCAGCGTTTCCCATCCACAGCGCGCCCAGGAGCATCCCCGCCGAGACAATCAGAAGTCCCTGGAAGACGTGCTGCTCCAGCCATTCGACCGGCCGCGCAAGTTGTAGCGCTGCACTGTGTAATTGCTGAAACAGAAATGTGTAGGCCTTGTCCACGTTCGACCAGCGGAAGAAGGATCGCCAATTCTGTTCGAAGATGTGCGAGAAGTCAGCGGCGGAAAGCCGGTCGTGCTCCCACAGCGGTTCGCCTCCGGTAAACACATTGCCGGGGGCGCCTAGAAGAACACCGGCAGAACCGGCACCGGCCGTCCTGAGAGGGGAACCGCTCGAGACATGGGCGACAGCGAAGATGGCCGTTCCCAGCATGAACGACACGATGGCAAGTACGAGTCCACCGGCCGTGGAAAACGTTCCAGCTCCGGCAAAAAGACCGAGCCAGGTTACGCGCAGCGATGTATCAAGTCCGATGGCGCTGAACATCGGCTGGAAGAACCACACAAAGGCAAGCTGCGGCGCCACGCCCAGTACGATGCTGCCGAAGGCCATCAATCCCATCGCCCACTGCATGCCGGTCGAAGCTTCGTGCGCGTCGCGCGCCGCTTCCGACGGCGGGCCCAGGAATACCGCACTGGTCGCTTTCGCGCACATGAACACAGTTCCGAGGCTTGCGATCCATGCAATTACCGCGGGAATTGCCCATCCTGCTTGGATTGCAGCAGCATAGAGCATCCACTTGCTGACGAAGCCGCTCATCAGGGGAATGCCGGCCATGTTCCCAACGCCCACCAGCCAGCAGAGCATCGTGCGCGGCATGCGCGAAGCAAGTCCACCCAGGAAGTTCATGTCGCGTGTTCCCGCTGCGTGCTGTACCGCACCTGCGTTCAGGAAAAGGCCGCCTTTGAAAAACCCGTGATTAAGGCAGTGCAGAAGTCCCGCCATGATTCCAAGCGGAGTGCCGATGCCGATTCCCAGCAACATGTAGCCGATCTGGCTTACGGTTGAGAAGGCCAGCATGCGCTTCAAATCACTTTGCACAAGGGCGTACATCACGCCCACCATCATGGTTACGGAGGCAATTGATACCAGTATGAAGTTCCACGAGGGCTGCCATGCGGGGAAGCTGTGCATGCGCGCGGCTAAATAGACACCGGCAGTCACATAACAGGCGGCGTGAAGCAGAGAGCTTACCGGGGTAGGCGCAGCCATGGCATCCGGTATCCACGTATGCAGCGGGACTTGCACCGACTTCGCCACGAGTGCGATGAGCATCAGTAGGAACACGCCTGTAGAAAAACTGCCGCCAATACTGGGATCGGTCCAAACGGCTGTTCCAGTGCGGTGATAGAGAATCAGGATGGCGCTCAGCAATCCGTAGCCTGCCAGATGGGTCATCAGCAGAACTTTCCGCGCGCCCGACACGGCCTCCTTTTGCTGGTACCAAAAGCCCACAAGGCTGAACGAACAGAGCCCGATCAATTCCCAGCAGATATACAGGAGAAAGAGATTCGCGCAATAGACGAGCGTAACGAAACCGCCGATGAAAATGAGCATCGTCGCATAGAAACGTGTAATTGCTCGATCACGGCCCATATAACCGATCGAATAGAGCAGAACGATCGCTCCTAGGCTGGTCCCCATAAACGCAAACAGGACGCTGAGAGCGTCAATGTGGAATGCAAGCACGAGTGGCCCGTCCCACGGGAACAGGCTGATGTCGATTGCTTCGCCCGACGTTATGCGAGGCAGCAGCGTTAACACGCTGAGGAGTGCCGGGATACACATAGCAACGGCCACCACGCCCTTGGAGCGAGCGGAGCAGATGCGCGCGATTAGAAGTTGCAGAAATGCTCCGAGGAAGAGGACACACGGCGCGAGCAAGAGGTAAACCGGATCGACGGGCCTCGGCATGCGCACCTCCCATATTCATGGGACGGTGCCCAATTTAAGATCTCCCGCGTCGCAGCGCGTCTGGCGCCGCGAACCTGCAAATACGAGCGATCAAGGGCAGCGCCGAGCTACGACATTCTGCCGGTAAGGCGTGGGGCAGTTCAATTCTGCATTACACGATCGGTTTTCAACTACTGCTTCGCGCCGCGGCAGTCAGCCGAGCACGGCATGGTGTTAGCACATCATGGCGAACAGTGTGTGTGACAAACATCACGATAGATTCCGAGTGGCTTAGCGGGAGACGGGAGAGCGTTTGGGCATTGGCTAAAAATAGTTTCGAGCCGGTGCGCATTTTCTAAATTTGGAGTATGCTGTTTGGCCAGATTCGCACTCTTCAAGCTAGGAGGTAATGAAATGGAAGGAATCTGGTATGCGCATTTCACATCAGGTGAGTTGAACGGTGTCGGTGTTGCCGTATTGCATAACGGGCAGGTCGAAGGAGGCGACCCTGCGCACACATACTCTGGTTCGTATCAGGAAGAAGGCAATAATGTATACGCGAATGTTCGCGTGAGCCCCTATGCTGGTTCAACACAACCGGCTGATCTTACCCACCCGATTACTTACTTTCTGAGAGGATCCGTGACTGGTGACCTGGCGAGAGTTAGTGGGCATCCCAACAACAAACCAGAAGCACTTGTGTCTGTAGAACTGCGTAAGGGTGAATGAGAGCACGTGCGCATTTCAGCATTGAGGAGTTCTTCCTTCGTTCGGATCCTCAACCCCTTTTGATTTGAGATCCTCTACAATACCTTCCTTTTTCGTGAATGCAGGAATGCGTTGGAGACAATTGTGTTTCGAACTTGATCACAGCGCGGTGTGATCGAAGGCACATCCAAACGTCTGCCGGTCAGATCACAGTTCCGGCGGACGATTCTCGGGAGTTCCGGCGCAGGAGTCAGGAAAGCGCAGCGTGTGCCCGGTTGGAATGTGCTCTGTTAGTTCACGCCTCTGCTTCTTCATCTTCTCCGGAGATTGCCCGAAATCACACTACCGAGGAAGTTTCTGGCAATGGTGAGGAGGGTCGAATGCCGGAGGAGAATGCTCAGGTATTGAGTGCGCGCGAGAAGTTGCTCATTGACCAGGCCATCGCCGCGCACGGAGATGGCGCTGGCGCCTTGCTTGGCATCCTGGAGGATGTGCAGGCTGCAAGCCCTCACAAGTTTCTGTCGCTGGATGCGCTTCGCTATATCGCTGCCATGACAGGGATTCCCTCGGCGAAGGTCTATAGCGTCGCCAGCTTTTATGCGCTCTTCAATCTCGAACCGCAGGGAGACAACGTTGTTTGCGTATGCCGGGGCACTGCGTGTCATACACGCGGCTCGCGCGATCTGCTTGCCAAACTGTGCCTTGACCTTGGTCTGAGCGAACGGTCCGCCGATGACTCCAGCGACGCCGACAAGGTGTCTCTCACTACCAAGGATCGGCACTTCACGGTTAGAACAGTGGCTTGTTTCGGACAATGCGCTCTGGCACCTGTCGTCGAAGTGAATCACCACATTCTGAGTCACGTGAATGAGCGCACAATGCAGCGTGAGATCAACGTGTTGAGCTCGAGGAAAAAATGAAGCTGCGCATCGAGGATATTGGGAGCTTTAACGCTGTACGCGAGTCCGGGCTAGCCAAGCTCATGTCTTCAAATCCGCGGGTCACTGTGGGCATGGGCACATGCGGGCGCGGGAATGGAGCCGAAGAAGTATTTCACGCGCTGAGCGAGGCAATTGATCGAAGCGGACAGGACGTTCAGCTTTCGGGAGTGGGATGTTTTGGAGCCTGCTTCGAGGAGCCGCTCGTGGGAATTCGCATTCCTGGCGCGCCGCTGCTGATTCTCCGTCGCGTCCGGCCGAACGATGCCGGCCGAATTCTCGAAGCCATTTCGTCAAAAATGATGCTGCCCGATCTCACCTTCTGCAAGCTGGAGGAGTGGGATTACATCACCGCGCAGTTGAAGTTCGGCCAGGGTTATCCCGAAATACCTCTGTGGAACTCAATTCCATTCTTTAAAGGCCAGAAGAAGATCGTGCTGAGGAACGCGGGCCTCATCAATCCTGAAGACATTGAGGAGTACATCGCGGTCGGCGGATATCAGTCACTGTACAAGGTTCTTATCGATGGGCGCCCGGAAACCGTAATTGAGCAAATCAAGGCATCGCGCTTGCGCGGACGCGGCGGTGCTGGATTCCTTACCGGGAATAAGTGGGACTTTCTTGCTAAAGCGAAGGCGGATGAGAAATACATCATCTGCAACGCGGACGAGGGAGATCCAGGCGCGTACATGAACCGCAACGAGATCGAGAGCGATCCTCACTCGGTTCTGGAAGGCATGATCGTGGGAGCGTATGCCACGTGCGCAACGAAAGGAATCGTATATATACGCGCGGAATACCCACTGGCGGTGCGCCGGCTGAGCCGTGCGATTGAGCAAGCGCGCGAATACGGGCTGCTAGGAAAGAACGTTCTCAATCGAGGATTCGACTTCAACATCGAGTTGGTCCAAGGGGCGGGCGCATTTGTTTGCGGAGAAGAAACGGCGCTGATCGCGTCATTGGAAGGGTGCGCCAGCCGGCCGCGTCCGCGTCCTCCGTTCCCTGCGCAACAGGGACTATGGGGGATGCCTACCGACATCAACAATGTCGAAACCTGGTGCAATATTCCTGCGATTGTATGCCGCGGTCCGGGCTGGTTCGCTGAGACGGGCAGTCAGAAAAGCCCGGGAACAAAAGTATTCTCACTCGTGGGGAAGGTGCAGAACACCGGACTGGTAGAAATGCCGCTTGGCACGCCGCTAAAGACGTTCATCTATGACATTGGCGAAGGTGCGGCAAGCGGACGTCGCGTGATTGCAGTGCAGACAGGAGGGCCTTCCGGAGGGTGTATCCCGGCGGAGATGTTCGATACGCCGGTCGATTATGAGAGCCTTGCGCAAATCGGGTCGATCATGGGGTCGGGCGGAATGGTGGTGATGGATGAAGACAACTGCATGGTGGATGTAGCGCGGTACTTCATCGAATTTACACACTCTGAATCCTGCGGAAAGTGCGTGCCGTGCAGGGTCGGACTCGACAAGGCACTGCGGATACTCAATGCGATCACCGAAGGCCGAGGAACCAGGGAGAATATGGAAACACTGGATGAGCTGGCCCGGATGATCCGCTCGTGTTCTCTATGTGGGCTGGGAAAGTCTGCTCCCAATCCCGTGCTGACCACGATCCGGCATTTTCGCGACGAATACCAGGACCACATCATCGCGAGACGTTGCCGGGCGGGCGTGTGTCAGGAGCTGGCTGTGTCTCCATGCGAGAACAGTTGTCCGCTCCGGATGAATATCCCGCGCTTCCTTGAGCTGTTCCAGGAAGGCCGCCTGGAGGATGCTTTTGTATCCATTCTTCTCGATAACCCGTTGCCTGCTTCTACCGGCCGCGTATGCCAGCATCCGTGCGATAACCGCTGCAGGCGACAGTCGTTCGATGAAGTTGTGAATATGCGCGAGGTGCACCGGTACATTGCGGACTCTGTCTATTTGTCGGACTTGTTTGAACCGATGGTTGAGCGCATTCTGGCCAACAAGCTGGCCCCGACAGGACGCAGGATTGCGGTAGCAGGTGCGGGTCCCACCGGGTTGACCGCAGCATTCTATCTCGTGATGTTGGGGCATGAGGTGACTATCTTCGAAGAGCACAGCGAAGCCGGCGGCATGCTTCGGTTTGCGATTCCTGAATATCGTCTTCCCAAGGTTGTGCTTCAACGTGAACTCGAAGTGATTGAGCGCGTCGGGGTAAAGATGGTCTTCAATATCAAGGTCGGGAGTGAACTGTCGCTGAATGATCTTGCCAACCAGTTCGACGCAACATTTCTCTCCATCGGGACGTGGAAGGAGTCATGGCTCTATTTGCCTGGCACGGAATTGAAGGGCGTCTATCCTGCGCTTCCTTTTTTGGAGTCGATGGCAAAGAACGATGCAGTGGTTTTAGGCCCGCGCGTCGCCATCATCGGCGGAGGCAACGCGGCGATCGACTCGGCGCGAACCGCAAAGCGAACCGGTGCCGAGGTAACGATTCTGTATAGACGCGAACGAAGAGATATGCCGGCAATTGACGAGGAAATTCAGGCGGCTGAAGAAGAAGGCGTGCGCATCGTATTTCTTGCAGCGCCTCATCGCATCCTCGGCGATGCAAAAGGAAAAGTGAAAGCCATTGAGGTGGTGAAAACCCGCCTCGGTGCTTATGACAACTCAGGCCGCCGTCGACCAATACCTACAGATGAGGTGCAGCGATTCGAATGCGACACCGTGATTCTGGCGGTGGGAGAGACCTTCGATCTTGATTTTTGCCGCGCCTCGGGACTTGAACTGAAGGAACAAGGAACGATCAAAGTCGACCGCTTTACCCAGGAGACGAGCCGGCCCGGCTTTTATGCCGGAGGCGATGTCATTACAGGTGCCTCGAATGTTTCGAATGCCATGAGCGGCGGCAAGCAGGCCGCTCGAAAGATCGACGAGCGCCTGATGGGCGAGACGCGTTGGGAGCGAATTTTCCCGAATCTGGAATATGGCCGTATTGCTCCAGGGGAGCCCAGCCTTAGCAAGCGACATATCGGTGCAACTGCGCCAGTTATTACTCGCGTGCGAACGCACGACGAAGTAGTTTGCACACTGAGTTCGGCCGAGGCGCTGGAGGAAAGCCGCCGTTGCCTTCGCTGCGATCTGCGCACGGGAACCGCCGAAAAGTGACAGATGGAAGGAGCAATTTTGAAGACCATCTCTGCAAGAATCGATGGGGAGTTGATCACGGCACGTGAAGGTCAAACGGTCCTCGAGGCCGCTCGCGATCACGATAAATACATTCCGACGCTTTGCTATCTCAAGGGGCTGAGCGCAACGGGCGCTTGCCGCGTATGCATGGTAGAACTTGCAGGAACAGATAGATTGTTGCCGGCATGCACGACGCCTGTGCAGGATGGCATGTCCATAAGGACAACATCGGCCAAGCTGGAAGAATATCGAAAGATGGCCGTCGAATTGCTTTTGGTTGAGCGCAACCATATTTGTTCGGTGTGCGCATCGAACGGACAATGCGAACTGCAAGCGCTAGCTCAATCGCTCGAAGTGACGCACGTTCGGTATCCCTATAACAATCCGCGTCTTCATGTCGACATGAGTCATCCGCGGTATGTGCTCGATCACAATCGGTGCATTCTTTGCACTCGCTGTGTTCGAGCGTGTGCGGAACTGGAAGGGGCGCATGTTTGGGAAGTTTCTGCGCGAGGTATCTCTTCCCGGCTGGTAAGCGATATGGCCGACGATTGGGGCAATGCCCGAAACTGCACCGGCTGCGGCAAATGCATCCAGGCATGCCCGACGGGAGCACTGGTAGAGAAGGGATTTGCTTTTCCAAGTTCAGAAAAGGACAACAAAATGATCGCGCGGATCTCGACGCGAAGAATTGCCTCGCATCACGTTTGAGCTAAAGGCCTTTTTTCACCTTGGGTTAGTAAAGACGCCTGTGAGTTGAAGCCCCTGATTCCCTGGTCATTAACGTTCAACGCCGCAGGGTACAGGATTGCCGCTGGGCGAGTCTGCGCAGGGATCCACTTGAGCGTATAGTTTGAATGCTAAGTCAGTGAGGAGCGCGAGGTGTTGCAAAATGCTGAACTCAGCTGTGAGGCTGATTCAGAGAACAACCTCGGAGGCTCCTCAGAGACTATGTATTACATCGGACTGGATGTCCACAAGAGGACGATCAGCTATTGCGTGAAGGACGCGGCCGGCAAGATCCATCAGGAAGGCAAGATCGGAGCGACGCGGCGCGAACTTGATGCCTGGATCAAGACCCTTCCCCAACCCCGGACGATCGCCATGGAAGCGACGATCTTCACCGGCTGGATCTACGACCACCTGCTTCCGCATGCTGAGAAGGTGAAGGTAGCGCATCCACTGATGCTGCGGGCCATTGCCGCGGCCAAGCGGAAGAACGACAGGATCGATGCCAGCAAGATCGCCGGCTGCCTGCGCTGCGACTTCCGGCCGGAGTGCCACATGGCATCGACCGAGATCCGCGACCGGCGGCGAACCCTTCGCTATCGAGGATTGCTGGTCAAGCAGATGGTGCAGATGAAGAATCGCGTATCGGGGCTGCTGCTGGAAAAGGGCGTGACGCATACCAAGCGACGGCTGCACAAGGTGGGCTACTTCGCCGATCCGTGTGCTCCCGCCTTCGGGCTCGCCTGCACGAAAACGGTCTGCGACTTCGCCATCCGGCCCAGCAGTTCCAACCTAGGGGACCACGGTAGTCAGTGACTTGGCTTGGATGCGCCCGCATAAATTCCAGGCAACGAAATTGTCGAACCGAAGTCCCGACTCTGTTGATTTCCCGGAGCATGAGAAGAGGAAAAAGAATGCTTCCCCAACTCCAACATATCGAATGAGGTGGAAGAATTAGCAAGTCCGATGATCTACACCATATGATGGTCCGGACTGGGGTCAAGCGGTGGGGGTTGCATGGGTTCTGAGGGAGTTGCGCGGCCGAGTCGCATGCCCACCGGGCATCTTGCCGTTGCTCTCCTCATCATTGCGGCGTCTGCCGCGCCGGCCCGTGCGCAGAGCAGCACACCGCCATCTCAAGCGTCGCCACGCGACCTGCCCGATCCCACTCTCGAATATCGGCCTCTATCCGCGCCGAGCAGCCTGCGAATCCCCGATGGAAAAATCAAGCTGGACGTTGTGGTCGATGACCGCGCCGGAAAGCCTGCGCTTGGGCTGGAAAAGCGGAATTTCAAGATTCTCGACAACAACGAGTCGCGGGAGGTTATGTCGTTTCGTGCCTTCGACGGCGCGGCGGTTAAGACGGATCCGCCGGTCGAAGTGATCCTCGTAATCGACATGGTGAATTTGCCTTTTCCGCAAGTGGCCACAGTTCGAGAGCAGATCGAGCAGTTCCTGAAACAAGATGGAGGGCACCTCAAGCAGCCGGTCACAGTGCTGCTGCTTAGCGACGCCGGTATGCAGGTGCAGCCCCGGCCCTCCACGGACGGAAACGCGCTTGCAGGCGTTGTAAGCCAGATCAAGGGAAGCGTACGGGTCATCGATTCTGCAATGGGTGGGGAAGGCCTGCTTGAGCGGTTTCAGTTGTGTGCGCGGCAGATGGCGGCCATCGCCGAGAATGAGGCGCGCAAGCCTGGCAGAAAGCTGCTTATTTGGGTCGGACCCGGCTGGCCGATGTTGAATCGGTCGGACCTTGGGTACTATTCCACGAAGGATCAGCGGCGATACTTCGATGCAATTGTCGAGCTTTCGACACGACTGAGAGAAGCCCGGATGGTTGTGTACAGCGTCGCCCCTGCCAGCGGCGTCGATCCTTCATACACGATTATGTACAAAGAATATCTGAAGGGAGTTAGGTCGCCCAAGGAGGCGGATAGCGGTAACCTGGCGCTGAAAGTGCTCGCGACCCAGACCGGCGGCCTGATCCTCGGTCCCAATAACGACCTCGCCGGTCAGGTCAACAGGTGTGTCGAAGATGCCAACTCCTTCTATCAAATCTCCTTCGATCCGCAGTCTGCCGAGCATACTGACGAATTTCACTCACTGCGGATATCAGTGGACAAGCCCGACGTCACCGTGCGGACGACTACCGGATACTACAATCAGCCCTCCGAACCGCTTGTAGCTTTCCTCCCATCCACCGTATCGCCGGCGACGTCCTCGAACAGGAATAATGGTGCGACTTCACCTCCATCGGCGCCTCCTTCGCTGCCATCCGCTGCCCCTCCCCCAGAGGAATTTGAAACCTGTGCACCTCCGTCTTGCAGTGTTGATTCATCGAGTAACGGCGAAGCGATCCCTGGCCACGCTGTCGAAGCGTTACAACTTCGTTCGCTCGGATACTCCCGGCGTCTCAAAAATGAAGTCACTGAACTCGACAATGATCAAGCGCTGCTCTGGTTGGGACCGAATCGATTGCTTCTTGCGTTCAATCCTCATACACTTCTTCGTCGCGACGGAAGAACGGTCCGCAAGATTCATGCGGTCTTGCTTGATACTGAAACCAGCCAGGTCCTCAGCACGGCAGATTGGGAACTTCCCGACCGGGGAAAGTATCTCTGGCAATTGTCAGGAGGCCGGATCCTCGTTCACGAGCGCGATGAACTCCTGGTCTACGACTCACAACTAGCTCTAACATCCCGTGTGCCTCTGGGCGGCCCGCTCGCCTTCGTTCAGACCTCTCCCAATGGCGAGTTGACTATGGTCGCAGTTATCAAGGAGGGCCACATAGATGAGTTCCCCGCCGCACCACGCGATGCTTTTGAAGATGGACCCAAGGAAGATGTCGAGATTCTCATTCTCGATCGGCAATTCAAGACCATCGCTCGGGCGGCAACTACTTCCGACGTTATGCCTCCAATTCTTCTGAACGAAGGTCGGGTGACTCTTCTGGCTCAGTCCCGGAAGCATTATCGGCTGGCAATGCTCACGTGGGAGAACCAGACGCTGACATTGGCTCGTTTCAGCTCTCAATGCACCCCGAATCTCTTGAGTCTTGCGCCGGACCTCGTCTTCGTTCGCACGTGTTCAAGCGTAAGCGGATCAGCCGAGTTTCGTGTCCTGCGTCCGGATGGGAAAGTGATCATGCACAGGAGATCCGATTCGCAGGATCTGGGGCAAGAGGCCAAAGGAAACACTGGCAGTCAGACGTTCGCTGTCAAGGTGATGCACGCTGCGTCTCCCATTTATTCGGGCTGGTATTTCCACCCTTCGGACCTCGTTGCGGAGGAGATACGCGTGTATCGTGCCAAAGATGGGAAAAGGCTCGCCACAGTTCGCGCAGAGGGGCCGACAGCCAGTCATGACGGATATTCCTTGTCCCCAGACGGCTCGCAGCTCGCCGTGCTTTCAGGCACGCAAATCAGTATCTATCCTGTTCCGACTAACTAATCGCTTCTACGGCTTCTCGGCGCACCGACGATCTCCGGATTGATTCAATGCAAAGCCGTAGGGCCCGTTTTCTTCCAAGCTCTGCAAGTGAAATCGCGGTAAGCCGAGTGCAGGATTCTGGGCCTGGGCCTGGGAACTATATCGGCACGGAGTCGGCCGCCAACATCCTCAGGGCAGATGAGCAAGGAGAGCGTTTGCACGCTGCGCCGTCTCTGTGTCGGGGCTCTGCGCCGCCACCTCCAAATGTTGCCGCGCCTCGATTGGCTGGTGTTGTTCCAGCAGCGTTATTCCCAGACCCAGATGTGCCTTCGGATCGCCGGGTTTGAGTTCCAGCACCCGGGTATACTGAGCGGCGGCCTCCCCTGCGTGGCCGGTCGCAGCAAGCAGATCAGCCAGATCCTCGTGGATCTGAACATCTCCAGCGCTCTCCCGCGCAGCCTCGTTCAACTCTGCGACCGCGCGCGGCACCTGGTTCATAAGCACGAGCAAACGGCCGAAGTGATGGTGTGCCTCGACAAGCATCGGATCGGCATCGATTGCCTTCTCGAAGTAATAGGCTGCTTCTTTGTAGAGACCGCGTTCAAACAGCAGATTCCCCAGGTTGTCGTTGACCTGGGCGTCGTCCGGCTGAAACCGCAAGGCCTCGCGGAACTCGCGCTCCGCCGTGCTCAAATCCAAGCGGTCTCTGGCGATCACTCCCAGTAGGTTGTGCGGCTCGGGCCGTTCCGGATCCGCCTTCACCGCGCGCTCCAGCGTCGCGGCCGCCCGCGAGGTATCGCCGCTGCGCAGATAGGCGTTGCCCAGATCGCTCAGAAGCAGGTCGTCCTGCGGATACTGCGCCACTCCCTCTTCTAGCGTTCGCGTTCCCTCTGCATCCTGGTGCGTCGCAAAGAGCGCATGGGCAAGCTGCACAATCGCCGGCTCGAAGTTTCGGCGCTTCTCGAGCGCAACCCGCGACCAACGCACCACCTCCGTTTCATTACCTTGACGCTCATACTCCTGAGCCAGAGCGAGATAAGGCTCCGGCACACTCGGCTGGTACTTCTCCAGCAGTGTCCGCAGGCGCTCCATGCCTTGGTCGTTCTTAACCTGCGCTTCGGCCACGGCGATTTCTGCCGCTGGTGTCGCCGGAGGTTTCTCAGGATAGTAAAGCGCGACATTCGTAACGGCACGAATGGGCACCACGGCCTCAGCCAGCGGCGCCAGCAGATCACGTTTCGGCTCGGTGCGCTGGATGAAGTGGTCGGTCATCACCACGTGCACCGTGTCGTCGGTGCGGCGCTTCGGCATGTGGCAGTTCAGGCACGTGGTCGCCGCCGGCGGCGCCACGGTGTGCTTGACGCCGCGATGGCAGTTCAGGCAAGCCTCCACGTAGTGTGCCGTAGCCTCTGGCCCATGCGGAATGTCATGCGGATCATGGCAGGTCAGGCAAGTCATCTGGCTGTTGCGGAAGCACGCTGACTTGCGCAGCCGGAACGCCGCATGCGCGATCTCGAATCGGTCGTCTGTCGCGTTCGCAGCATCCGGCAGAAAATAAAGTTTGTAGTCGTCCATCGGCTCGCCCGGCCGATAGGAGAAGATTGAGCGGTCAAAGGCCCGCTGCTCGTTCGGTTCAAGATAGCTTGTCTCAAGGTGACACTGCATGCAGACCTCAATCTGCCGCTCCCGCCCCAGCCGCGCAGGGTTGACGATAGTCGCCCGAACCCGTTCGGCTGAGGAATGACTGTCGCTCGCCGCCTCGACATGCGCCCTGCCCGGCCCGTGACAGCGCTGGCAGTCGATGCCTTCGGGCAACCTCTGCGGGAAGATCGACCTGTCCAAATTATCATCGCCCTGCAGAGTCCCTGCGTCGCCCTGCGGATAGCCATTGTGGCAGAACATGCACTCCGGCTTTATGGCGCGTAAAAAGTCCTTCTGGTGCTTTCGATCGTAGCCAGGACTCATCGCCCAATAGCCCTTGTTTTCCGCGTACCAGGTCACCGGCAATTCGATCAGTTGCCCATTCGCCGCCCGATGCAGATAGGTGCGCGCATGATTGCCCGAGCCGACTACGTAGTCGATTCGCTCTTCCACCACGTTTGTCTCTTTGTTGTCAAAACCACGTTGCGACCGCCGCTCGAATAACTCGCCGTTCCGTTCGACCATTTCGTAGCGCAAGCCGGAAAGCCGATGATCGACCGTGTTGGCCCGCGTAAAGTCTTCCACTGCGTTCGCCGCCGACGGCTTCGAGAAAGACCGTCCCATGCCTGTTTTGCTGTAGGTTGCGGCGACGTCCCGGTGGCAACGTGTGCACTCCGCCGGATCGACGTAGTCAGAGCTTTGCGCCGTTGGAGCCGCCGTACCGTGAAAAGTCCCTGTGGCTTTTCGCTCCAGGAAAAAGGGGGCCGCCGTCATTAAGACCGCGGCAAGCGCTGCAATCCACAGCAGTCGGGAACGACGGGAAGAATTGACCTGTCTGGCTGTCATCTGGCTCGCATCTACACGTTAAATGCTCGATGGTTACGGCAGCTAAGGCAAAAAGGGGCCATCTTCAAAAAAATTCGGCGACAGGACAGAAAGAACGGAGCGGTCTGAATTACATACTCCAGCCCAGCAGTCTTGCTTCTCTGTTAGTGAGATTCAAAATATAGTAGAAGCCCTTCGGGCTCTCGATGTGGAGGAAGACATCACGAACATCGGAGCCTGAAGGAAGAAGGGGATTGATGGTTGCGATGAGTTCGCATTCATCCGCAAAGGCACGCTCACAGGTTTCAGCGTGGACGCCATAACGCGCAGCCCATGGGCAGATGCGCGCGATATAACGACAGCTCGCGCATCCATCTTCGGGTACACAGAAGAGATGCACAATGTATCGACGCCGCACCGGCGACGGATCTGGCTTGCGCTCGGCTGAACTCATAGACAGCTCAGACGGCGCTGGGCGCACGCCACGCGGCTAAGAGTGATGCGGTTGTAGCGTTGCACAAGGATGCAGGGCAGGTTTGCTGTAACTGCATATGCTGTCATGAGCAAGCACGCCCACGGCGGATTCCACAAAAAGAAAACTGGCAGGCAACAGAGCATGCACCAATGCGCCAGTTCGGCACGGCGCGTTTCAAGTAGGAATAGTGCGAGATAAGTTGAATCGCGAGAGTGGATTCTCTTCTTTGCGAATCCACCAAGCCAGGGTGCTCCGTCGGGGAGGATGGATTTCCATCTTCGAATCGCCAGCCTGTCCCGATAAAGGCGGCCGTTGCGCTCCCACCGCCGAGGAGTCGTGAGCCAGACATCACGCGCGAAGAGATGCGGCGGGAGACGTAGGGCCGCAAAACCGATCACGAGATGAATCACGGGCCAACCCAGAAGGTTGGCCGCCCATATCCACGCTGTCGTCATACTTCGCGTCCCTTCCAGACAGCTTTACGGCCGAGAACGCGTCGTGCGGCAGCGCGCCCGAAGACGGCGCAGTAGTAGGCGAGCGGCAACGGAAAGAGAAGACAGATGAGTATTCGGTAGTTTCCGAGACGGCCAGAAAGCCATGTGATCTGGAGGCCGAAGAGCAAGTAACCGAGTGCCGGGCTGAGACGATCACAGTTGAACGGCCAGATTAGCAGCAGCGAAGTAGACCAGAGAGCGGAGATCCACACGATCGCCAAGATAAGAACTATGTTTCCTGAGTCTGCGGCTCCCTCGGTGAGGGCCTTCGCCCAACTCTCCGACATTTGGCGAAATCCCTCGGGAAACATACGCATGTGCAAAGTGCCTTGGCCGCCGAGGCAGAGGATGCGAGCGCCGCTGTCGCGAAGCGTGCTCGACCAGCGGAGGTTCTCGAGTACGGCGCCGCGAACGGCAGCATGTCCTCCCGCGGCAAAATATGCACTCTTGGAAATAACGAGAGATTGGCCAAAAAGCCGGGGAGTGGTAACCACCCCGAATCCGCCGGCGCCCGCAGCCATCAGGATATTGAAGAAGACGGAAAGCTGCTCATAGAGGATGTGCATCTCGTGGTATGGCAAAAGAGAGAGAACGAACCGCCAATCCCGTTCGCACAACCAGCGCGAGATCACACGGTCGAGACCGCCGGGTAGGAAGTATGTATCGGCATCGAGGAACAGGAGAAGTTGGCCGGTGGCATTTTGGGCGCCCTGATAACATGCCCAGGACTTGCCTGTCCATCCAGCGGGCTTTCCGTCAGGCGTCAGCACGCGCGCGCCCAGGCTGGCTGCAACGGCCGCGCTGTTGTCAGTCGAACCATCATCGACGACCAGAACTTCTGCAGGACGTGTAGTTGAGAAAATTAACGACTCGAGAAGGCGCGGCAGATTTTGTTCTTCATTGCGTGCGGGAATGATGATGGATAAACTTGCCGCCGCGAACGGCTCTGCGGGTGGACAGGTAGGGATTCTCCGGATCAGCAGGAAACCCGCTGCCAGCCCAAGCGCACACAGCAGGCCGAGCACGATCATCGCGTTTCTCTCGCGTTCTGGTCGGTTATCATGCGCGCGACATGCTGCCCGCTGAGCGTCACCATGGGCATGCCCGCGCCCGGATTCACGCTGCCGCCGACGAAGAAGAGGTTGCGAAACTCTGAACTCTGTTTCGGAGCTTTAAAGGCGAAGTTACGGCGGCGATCACAGACCACGCCATAAATGGAACCGCAGTTGGAGCCATAGCGAGCTTCAATATCGAAAGGCGTCCAGAAGTCTTCGACGACGATGTGGCGACGCAGATCGGTCAGACCCATGCGCTCGAGTTTGTCGAGGCAAACTTCCTTAAGCGCTATATAGTCTTCGCGGGTTGTCGGCTGGCGGTCGCTGAGAGAAGGGATATGGGGCAGGATCTTGATGTTGTCGCAGCCGGCTGGCGCCTGCGAAGGGTCTGTGCGAGTGGGTGCCACGACATACAGCGTGGGATCGTCAGGAAGCTTTCCGTGGCGGAAGACTCTACGGAAGTGCGCGTGCAAATCTGATGAGTAGAAAAAGTTATGGTGCGCAAGCTGCGGGTAAATCCGGTCCAGCCCAAGGTGAAGAACAATACCGGAGCAGGACGGTTGGAAACGGCGCAGCTTCTTCATCACACCAGGGGGCGCGCCGAGCAGTTTTCGCATGGCGGGAATGACTTCCATATTGGATACAACGAAATCTGCCTTCAAAGTGGTCATGCTGCCGTCTGGACCGCGGGCAAGAACGCCCGTCGCGACGTCGCTTTCTCGATCGATCCTCAGGACCTCGTGCTCAAGATGCATGGTGACGCCGCACTCATCGAGACGCCGGCGGAAAGCGTGGGCTAGCTGGTAGAGGCCGCCCGACACGTACCAGAGCCCGAATTCCATCTGGATGTTGGGCATGAGGTTCATGAACGCGGGTGAGTCGAGCGCGCTCGATCCGACATATTTGATGAAGTACTCGAAGATATCGCGAAGGTAGCGATTGCTCAGCCGCTTGGATATGACGCTCGACATGGATCGCAGATAGTCGAGATTCCGTGCGTCCTTCCAGCCATAGAAGCGCAAAAACTGGCCGAACGTATCCAGGCCGTGGCGAAGGTAACCGCGCTCGACGATCTCATATTGCTGGCGTGAGTAAGCGAGAAATTGTTCGTACTCGTCGATAACATCCGCGCCGAAGCGCATCAGTTCTGTGCGCATGCGTTCGCGGTCTTCCCATAGGTCGAGAACTACACCATCCTCAAAGAAATTGCGCCACTGCGGATCAACACGCTGCAGACTGATATAGTCCTCAAGGCGTCCGCCGTCACCTTCGAACAGCGGGCGGAAGATATGGGGCAGCGTGAAAATTGATGGTCCAAGGTCGAAACTGAATCCCCCCGTCTGCAACTGATTCAACTTGCCGCCGACATGGGCATTCTTCTCCAGTACGGTGACCTGAAAGCCAGTCCGGGCAAGCATAATGGCGGCGGACATGCCGCCAAGTCCGGCCCCGATGACGACCACACGTTTTGGGTTCGCAGCGATGCTCATGAGCCTCGCACCATGGTGATGGAAATGGTTTGTGGGGAGTTGCCGACGCGGAACGAACACTCGCTGAAATGTGGCGGCCCCAAGTGAGCGGGGGGATCGTTGGATACCCCCACCGGCTCGCGCGGAATGCCAAAGACATTTCTGTCGAGTTTGTGGTTGACGTTGAGGTCCTCATAAACACTGACGGCGTAGGTGCCGGGTGGCAGATCGGTATCAATTTACAACTGTTGCGCACCCGCTTGAATCGGCAGGAAACCGCGGCGGATTGCCTTTTCGCGGTCACCGGGAAATCCTGAGGGGGAATCGAAAACGAGATAGGCCAGTTCCCCATGTGCGCCGGAGGCCAGCCGGACGTTGATGATGAGATGCGTTTGCTCTTTGGGCTGCGCGGGCGTGGCGATGGTTGTGACCAAGCCCAACAGGAGAGGGAGCAGCAATCGATTCATGCGCGCGACGACTCCAGTTGGTCCGTGGCGAAATCGGAGCAGCATGGCAAGCTGTTTCCTAGTGCGGCTCGTGAATGGAAACCAGTTGATTTCGCGCGCTCGGCGATCGCCGGCAAGCATAATGGTCCTGATCCGGGAGAAAGCGCGAAGGCCCTCGGGGCCGTGGTAGCGACCATATCCGCTGAGCCTGTTGCCTCCGAAAGCAGCGTAAGGATTGGCAATGACGCGGATGATATCGTTGACGGCGCAACTGCCCGCGGAGATTCCAGCGGCAACGCGACGCGCGCGCGCATGATTACGAGTCCACACGCTGCCGCTAAGCGCGAAGGCGCTTTCGTTCGCGAGCGCCAATGCCTCAGCTTCATTCCGGAACGGCGCTACGCAGAGCACAGGGCCAAAGGTTTCCTCGGCGAGAATGCGCACATGGGCTGGAACACCGGTGAGGAGTGCGGGCGTGGAGCCAATTTCGCCTCGATCCCCTGGGCAGTGAAGGGATGCTCCGTGTGCAACAGCGTCTTCGATCTGATCGCGCAGAATAGAGGCCGCCGTGCCGGAAAGCGGGCAAAGGTCTGCATCTGGTCCAGTGCCCACGTGGAGATTCGCGATCCGATGCTTGAGCCGCGCCACAAACTCGTCATAAATCGGCGATTCAACATACGCCCGCTTGACCGCCACGCATACCCTTCCTCCGTTAGAGAAGGCACCGAACGTAATGCCTTCAACGGCACGCGCGAGGTGACAGTCAGCAAAGATGAGGGCCGCATCTTTTCCGCCGAGTTCAAGAATCGCCGGAATGAGGTGTCTCGCGGCACGCTCAGCGACCATCTGTCCATGACGGCTGCTGCCGGTGAAGAAGATAATGTCCGGCCGCGCATCGATCAGTGCCGTCGACTCATCGGGATTGTCATGCAACACCTGAACAAGGTCCGATGGCAGTTCTGCCTCTGCGCAGAGTTTAGCGATTAAAGCAGCCGTCTCGGGTGTGCGCTCAGAGCACTTGAGCACGACTGCGTTGCCCGCCACGAGCGCGGTGAGCAGAGGAATCATTGACAACTGAAAAGGATAGTTCGAGGGGCCGAAAACCAGAGCCACTCCGTGCGGCTCGAAATGTGTCTCGAAGCGCGCACCGCGGAAGAAGAATGCGGGCTTGGCGACCCGGCTACCGCGCAGGATGCTTGCTCCTTCGGCTTCGTAGTAGCGCATCATCTCCAGCGAGACCAGCACGTCTCCAGATAGCGCATCCAGCAGCGGCTTTGAAGTCTCGCCAGCAATCAACTCGGCGATCGATTCACATCGCTCGGCGATCGCTCGCCGGAGGCGGCTGAGAATGGCACACCGGCGCGATACACCCGATGCGGCCCAGGCAGGCTGTGCGGCCCGGGCGCGGGCGAGAATCCGATCTGCATTGTTCGACATCACGCGTGAACCAGCTCCAGCGGCTTAGTGGCGGGGTGGGGAATTTCGTATTTCTGGCAGATAAGATTTGCAGAGATGCGCGCCGACTCGAAGATCGTGGGCAGGCCGCTGCCAGGATGTGTGCCGCCCCCGACGAGGTAGCAGTTGGAGAATTGTTCGAACTCGTTGTGCGGACGCAGGTACATCATCTGGTTCCAGCTATGCGCCATGTTGAACGTTGCGCCGAGATATACCGAGAACTTCCGCTCCCAGTCTTCCGGTGTGATGATCAGCTCGCGTTGAATGTGCGGCGTGACATCTCCATAGGCAGTTCTTTCGCGCAGAGCACGAAAGACATACTCGCGCATTTCCTGCTTCTTCTCTTCCCAGTTAATGCCACTGGTGTTGTTGGCTACGGGAACCAGAATGTACAGTGCGGAATGCCCTGCTGGCGCGCTCGATGGATCCGTTTTGCAGGAGTTGCGGATGTAAAGCGACATATCTTCCTGGTCGCCTTGACCGTGTGTAATCGCTTCGATGGCGCGCCTGTAATCGCGCGGAAAGACGATGGTGTGATGCTCGGCATCGTAGGTTCTATCCAGGCCGAGGTACATCATGAATGTCGAACACGAGAACTTCCGCTTGCGCAGCTTCGATGGTTTGTAACGGCCGAGGCTCTTCTCGTCGAAGAGGGTGGCCATGGCATGGCCAAAGTCGGCATTGATAATGACATCGTCGCAATGAACCTTTTCACCGCTTGCCAGTTCAATGCCGATGGCACGTCGGCCATCGACAAGAACGCGGGTAACCGGCGCAGAAGTGTGAATCTCTGCATCTTCTTCGTGGCTGACTTCGGCTAAAGCATGACTTATCCGGGAAAGGCCACCGGTAACGTGATACACGCCGTGGGCATGCTCCGTGTAGGGAATCATGGTGAAGAGACCCGGACAGTCCCATGGGGACATGCCCAGGTACTTCGACTGGAATGTGAATGCGAGGCGAAGCTCGTCGGAGCGGAAATAATCGCCCAGAACACTGTAGAGTGAACGTCCTGCAGCAATATGCGGCACCGCGGCAAGCAGCGTCGGGCTGATCATGCTGGCGAGCGATCCGTAGGGCTTCTGCAAGCATGGATAAAGTTTTTTGAAACGCAGACTTTCGCGTTTGAGAAAGCGGTCTAGGTTAACGCCTTCCCCGGGGAAGTGCTTTTCGATCTCCGCCTTCATCGCTTCGGGATGCGATCGGGCCAGCATTGTTTTATCGGGAAACTTAAGGGCGTACATGGGATCAAGCTTCGTAAATTGCAGGTAATCGCTCGACCGTCGTCCTCCCTCGGCGAAGAGCTCGTCGAGGAGAAACTTCATCATCAGGAAAGTGGGGCCGAGATCAAACCGATATTCGTCGAGACGGACCTCTGCATTTCGTCCACCGACTACATCCTGCTTTTCGAAGACTTGAACTCGGAATCCGCGCTGCGCCAGAAGCATGGCCGTAGCAAGGCCGCCAGGACCGGCTCCAACAATGGCAACGCTCTTCTTCTTTCCGCCCCTTCTGTGATAATACATTCCTGGATGTTAGGAACACTGCGTGAGGAAATAGTTCAAGTCGAATTGCTCAACGGCAATTGATTGTTCCCCACGCAAGAAAAGCCATGTTTCTTGCGCTTCAGTAAAGCAGGCCGGATTCGCCGTCAGATGCGCGGATACATATTGCGCGAGGAATAGGGGCGCTATCGAGAGGAGCCCGTGGTGACCACGATTGCGGTGCAGAGCGCTTTTACCAGGCTTCGATACGTATGCTTCTGCATCGAGTCGAAGTAGATTGAGTCGCCTGGTGAGAGCTGGAAAGTTTCCACGCCAATCGTCATTTCGAGTTTTCCCTCAATCAGGTAGAGCAACTCCACTCCCGGGTGATAGTGGGGTACGAGCCTTTCCTGCGGCAGCGGATGGAAATGCGCCAGGTAGCCGCTCAGCTTTCGTTCATTCACGCTGAAGTCGAGGCTCTCAAAGTGCCATGGAACATGTGCGGCCTTCGGATCGGATGGGAAAACCTTGCGATCGTCGCGGCGCACGATGGCCACGATGTGCCGTTTTCTAGGGTCGCTGAAAAAGTAGTCCAGCCCAACGCTGAATACCATCGCGATCCGCGTGAGCGTCGGAAGCGTGGGCACAAGTCGTCCATTTTCGAGTCGGGACAGCATGGCGGCCGAAAACCCCGTATGTTCGGCGAGTTGTGCGAGTCCCATGCTGCGGCGCAGTCGCAAGGTGCGCAGCTTGTCTGCGATTGCGTAAGGGCGAAGAGATTCTTGAACCACGGCGGTGTCTGTGGTTTTTCGCAATGTCTTCTTACGTTTTAGCGATTGTTTTCCTTCGCCCTGCATAAACAACCTAAAATCTCTTAACTGACAATCAAGGAGTTTTGCTTCTCTGTCAAGAGCATAAGGGGCGCGTTTGCACGCATGGCCGCCTGACGGGTTGTAACCTCAGAGCGCCGGGATCCAATAAGGCAGGCGGCGGGCCCATGCTCACTGCACGACAGAAGAAGGTCACACTTCAGAGAGTCATCATCGACACGACCGGCGGTCCTGTTATCAACCGTCACCAGACCTCTCAGAGCATGATGAAGCCGCCATCCACAGAGATCGACTGGCCAGTTACTTAGCTCGCTGCATCGCTCGAGAGCCACAGGACAGCATCCGCAATCTCTTCGGGGCGACCAACGCGTCCCATGGGGACGCTCTTCTCCATCGCCTTGAGGGCGTCTCCTTGACCGCCTGCGACCATCTGGTCGGCCATTGTCAAATGTTGTGCTCGCGTCGATCTTTCCGGTCAGGAACCCTTTCCCCAGGGGGCTGAACGGAACGAAGCCGATTCCGAGCTCCTCCAGAGTTGGCATCACCGTCTCTTCCGGCTCGCGCCAGAATAGTGAGTACTCGCTCTGTAATGCGGCGATGGGTTGAACCGCATGAGCCCGCCGAATGGTTGGTGCGCTCGCTTCCGAGAGGCCGAATTGCTTCACCTTGCCTTCTCGAATCAAATCCTTCACCGCGCCCGCGACATCTTCGATGGGAACTTTCCGGTCGACGCGATGCTGGTAGAAGAGATCAATTGCGTCAACCTTCAAACGTTTGAGCGAGCCCTCGCAAACCTGCTTGATATGTTCTGGCCTACTGTTGAGTGCGCTCCATTTGCCGCCATCATTCGGATTTGCTTCCCAGCCAAACTTTGTCGCGATGACGACCTTCCCGCGAAACGGCGCGAGGGCCTCGCCGACCAACTCTTCATTCAGCAGCGGACCGTAGACTTCGGCGGTGTCAAAAAATGTCACGCCACGATCCACCGCATCGTGAAGCAGCGAAATCATCTCCCGCTTGTCCTTGGGTGGTCCGTATGACCAACTCATCCCCATACAACCAAAACCGATGGCCGATACTTCGAGATCGCCGCCCCAAAGTCTCCGGTTCTGCATGACCGTACTCCTCTCATTTAAACCATAGCGAGAAGCCCACGGATGACGCTTTCCCGATCCTGCCAATTGTTTGCCTGATTCTGTTTAGACCTTAGATTTTGTGCACGCATGGAGTCACTTCGCAGTACGCTGTTTTGTCAGGCTTGCTCGCTGAAGACATGCTGTCTCTCGTTGCTTATCGACAGGCAATTGTAGAATGTCGCTTCGTTGTGCAGGCATTGCCCGGTTTCGGGCGAGTACCTGACCGCTGAGGGCTGTGCGTATAGCGCTGTCTGGAGAGGAATCAACGAACAGGAAATTCAGACTGAGGGTGCTGCATCATCATCGCCACCATCAAGCCGGTCGAGGCCGCCTGCTCGTGCGCGTGATAGCTCGAGCGCACCAGCGGTCCAGACTCCACGTGGCGGAATCCCATTTTCAGAGCTTCGGTCTTCAACTCTGCAAATTCTCCTGGGGTATATAAACGCGCCATCGGCAAGTGATCGCGCGAAGGCCTCAGATATTGCCCGACGGTAAGAATGTCGCAGCCAACACCAGCCAGATCGCGAAAGACCTCGAGCAGTTCGGGCGTCTCTTCACCAAGGCCAACCATGACACCCGACTTGGTGAGCCCTTCGGGCCTTAACTCTTTTGAGAAGCGCAACAACTCAAGAGAGCGCTCATACCGCGCGCCCGAACGCACCACGCGATAGAGCCGCGGCACCGTCTCGGTGTTATGGTTCATCACCTCGGGCTTGGCATCGACCACAATGCCGATGGCTTCGCGGTTTCCCTGAAAATCTGGAATCAGAACCTCGATGCGGCAGCCGGGCGCTTGCTTTCGAATTTCCTCGATCACCATCGCAAAGATGCGCGCACCGCCTACCAGGTCATCATCGCGATTCACACTAGTGATGACAGCATGCTCCAGCCCCAGAGTTGCGACTGCTTCGGCCACGCGGCGCGGCTCATCAAGATCGATCGCCTCGGGGCGGCCCTTGGGTACCGCGCAGAATCCGCAACGGCGGGTGCAGATATTGCCAAGCATCATGAACGTGGCCGTCTTGTGATGCCAGCACTCGCCGATGTTGGGGCAATGCGCGCTTTCGCATACCGTGTGCAGCCCCAGCGAGCGCGCCAGCCGTTTCAGATCATGGTAATTTTCGCCCACCGGCGCGCGGGCCTTCAGCCACTCCGGCTTGGGAGCGGGGGTCTTGCGCGCGGGCTCAATCTGCACCAGTTCCATTTACTCAATTGTAGCGGGAGCGCACGAAACGGGAACGGGGGGTAAATCGATACCCAGGTTTGCAGTATCGCGACGCTATACGCTCGAGTCGACGCGACCATCGGGAGGTCGGCGACCCTGCGCAATTCCTGACAGAAGACATCTACCCGGCAATCGCACTAAAATCCTGCGCAAGGGGGCCTCGAATGAAAGGCATGTTGGTAACTGCTGTGGTCTGCCTGGCCGCAGGGTTATTCGTCATCTTTAGTTTTTGCCACGGTACAACGGGCCTATCTTTCGCCTATCCGCTGTCTGGTTGTTCGATTCACATCGACATCACCACCACGGGCGCTGGAGTGCCCGGCGCCATTGGGTTAACGTTGATCGGCACGTTCCTGCTGGTCATCGCCACCATCATCGCGCTGATTGGAATGTTTCGCCGGAAGAGTGAAGACACACCGACCAAGCGCCGCGAAGCCGCTTTCGAGGAATAGAAATCCCGCAGGCAGCTTGAGGGAGATTCCTCTAGTCCGCCTGCGGGATCCATGAATCGGGCTTCCCGCTACTCCGCTTGCTTATTTGGCGCAGCAGCCGCTGGGGCTGTAGCCGCCGGTTTCAGATACTTATCCCACCACGCAAGCCAGCGCTCATAACGATCGCGAATGAAGCTTGGCCGCGTGAACCCGTGGAACTGGCCGGGATACACCACCAGCTCCGTCGGCCGGCCCAATGACTTGAGCGCTTCGTACATCTGCTCGCCGCCCAGCAACGGAACATTCATGTCCGAGGTGCCCCCCATAAAGAGCATCGGCGTGTGCACCCGTTTGTCCACTTCAAGAAACGGATAGCTCATCTTGATGTAGAGCGGCAGATTCTTCCACGGCGGTCCCAGCTCGTTGTCGTATTGCAGGATGTACTGATCCACCCCGTAGAACGACATCGGCGCGGCCACGCCCGCCCCGCTGATGCCCGCTTTGAAGCGGTCGGTGCTGGCCACCGTGTAGTCGGTGAGGATTCCGCCGTAGCTCCAGCCGGTCACGGCAAGACGATTCGGGTCTGCAACCCCCATTGCTACGGCTTTGTCGACGCTCGCCAGCAGGTCTTCCACTTCGTAGTGGCCCCAGTCTGCCGCGATCGCCTTCGCATAATCCTGCCCACGGCCCGAACTGCCACGGTAATTCACGTTCAACTCGGCGTAGCCCTTGGTTGCGAGCCACTGGCGCATGAAGTCGAAGCTATGCTCATCCTGCCCGTTCGGCCCGCCGTGGATGTAGAGGATCATTGGCACAGGCGTTCCTGCCTTGAAATCCGCAGGCCTTGTCAACAATCCATGCACCTCGACGCCTTCCTTGTCCTTCGCTTCGATGTCCTCGGTCGGAACCAGGTTCAGTTCCGCGATCAGCGCATCGTTGTGCGTGGTGAGTTTGCGCAGCGCGCCGTTCTCGAGGGCGTAAACCTCCGCCGGCGAAGTGTCATTGGTGTACAAAACGGCTGCGTGGCCGCCCGCTTCGTCCCATGTCATCACTGCGCCCTGCTGCTCGATATCCTTCCTGATGCCGTTGCCCGACAACTCTACGTCAGCGGGATATTGATTACGGTCGTCTGCGACAAGGTAATGCAAGTGTCCCTCTGGCGAGAAAACCGGCTGGCTCACGCTGCGATCGAATTTTGCTGCGGGATAGCTGACTTTGCCGTCCAGGGTGACCACCGCAGGCTTGTTCTGCGAATATTCGAGGAGTTCGAGTTTCGCGCCTTGCGTGTAGGCGATCGATTTTGAATCCGGCGACCACGCCAGCCGTCCACCGTCCGGCCCAGTCCAGGTCGTCAACTTTTTCGGGGTCGAACCGGCCTTCGCCTCCACTACAAATACATCGGAATTGTTGCTGCGGTCCGCATCCGGGTCCGCGTTGCTCTCAAACGCAATCCAATTACCGTCCGGCGACCACTCGGCTTCGCTTTCATTCACATTTTTGCTTGCGGTCAGCTTCTCGGCTTTCTTCGTCGTCAGGTCCCACAGGTACAGTGCGTTGTAGGCGTCGTTACGCAGATAGCCCTGAATGTCCTGCTTGAAGTGGTAGCGATCGATCACGATCGGCTTGGGTGGCGCCGGGGGCTTGCCCTCTTCCGGATCGGGCTCTGCCTTTGGGTGCAGCGTGAGCAGCAGTTTCTTCGAATCCGGCGACCAGCTATAGCCCTGGATGTTCTGGTCGGTAATGTTGGTCAACTGTTCGGCCTCGCCACCGCGCCGGTCCATCACCCACACCTGGTCGCCTTTGACGGTCCCAGGCCGCCCCGACATGAAGCTGATATACCGCCCATCGGGGCTGAACTTCGGCGACGACGCGCCTTCTTTGCCATAGGTCAACTGCAGATGAACGGATCCATCCCACTTCACCATCCAAAGATGCGATTGCGACTTGTCTTCCTTGGTATCGATCTGGCTGACGGTGTAGACCACCCAGTCACCATCCGGCGAGACAACTGGCCCACCCACGCGCTGCAGCTTGGCAAGATCATCAAGGTTGATATCTCGCTTTTTCGGTGCATCGGCGGCTTGTGCGGCAATGGAGGCAAACGTCAGGAAGAGACAACCAGCAAGCTTCAGCATTTTCGGCGGCATGGGCAAGAGATTACCATCCCGCCTCGCGAGCCTTCCATGAGAATGTGATCGGAGCGTAGCGGTCCATATTTTGAAAGGGCACGGCTTCAGCCGTGCCGTAATCGGCAGAGATTCAAAGAAGGGCTTTAACCCCGAGGGAAATTGCATCTCCAGCGCGCCGTCTCTTATCGCAGCTTTTCTCGCACCTCGGGCCGCACCAGGTAGAAGAAGAAAACCAGGTTGAGCAATCCCTGGATCAGCGCTGGGCCCATGTGCAGGTGTGCAAAGACCCACACGTTGTATCCGCCCAGCATAAGCACCGCAGCCAGCGCCATTGCCCAAGCCCAGCGAAACAGCATCAATAATCCGCCACACGCCGCAAACAGAAAGACCGGCAGCAACAGAAACACCGCCGGATAATGTCCGCCCACGACTCCCACGATGATGACTACGGCAAGCACCAGGAGATACAGCGAAATCGCCGCGAGACCGGGCAAAGGCAGCAGTTCTCGCCTCGGCGCGGGAAGGTTCTTCGTTTCGTCAGCAGCGCTTCTCGAAGGCTCATCTTGCTCCGAAGAATCGCCCCCCCCGCTGCGCTCTTCGTTGCTCATAGCGTGTGCAGATACGCGAGCAAGTCGTGCATCTGCTGATCGTCCAGCGTAGTACCGGGCATGGTTCCGTGGCCGTGCAGGATCACCGCGGTCAGGCGCTCGTCTGTAGGCGGCGCACCCGAAGGCATTGCTTTGATTTTGGTAATGGCCTGCAGGCCCGGTCCGTGCAAACCGTGCGTCGATGTTGGATAGTGGCACTTCGCGCACGCCTGGTGGAACACCTGCGCACCCTGCGCCTCTTCCGGCGTCCACTCGGACTCAGCCTTTGATGGTGGCAGCGACTTGCAACCCGCCAACACTGAAAGAGCCGCTAGACCGGAAAACAAAGCCAGCAAATAACTGCAAATACGAATCTGCATTTCTCCTCTGATAATACAAGCCTTGGCCGCCGCCAACCCGATGTGCTCTAGCTCACAGCGCCCCGGAAATCCCATGCCATGCTGAAGATGTCTTGAAACCTTTTTGTGTCACACAGCGCAAGGACTATTGTTGGCTCCGCGTCGGTATCGGGCGCGCGTGGCCGCCGAAGCTGAGGAAAGGAATAGCATGAAGCGCCGCCTCATCATCGCCGGAGTTGCCGCGGCGGTGCTCATTGCCGTTGTCTGGTCCATATTCGCGTGGCAGGCCTATCGCACACGCTTTGACTACTCCGGCACCGTGGAGACCCGCGAGATTCAGATCGGATCGAAGATTGGCGGCCGCGTCACCCAGGTCCCCGTCGAAGAGGGCGAAATTGTCAAAGCGGGAGTCACCCTCGTTCGCTTCGAATGCGACGAACTGAAAGCGCAGCGCACTCAGGCTGAGGCATCGCTCGAACAGGCGCAGGCTGACCTCGATAAGATGCAGCGCGGCAACCGTCCCGAAGAAATCGTGCAGGCCGAAGCCATCGCACATGCGCAGCAGGCCGCATTAGAAGCAGCGCGCAACGGTCCGCGCCGCCAGGAGATCGACCAGGCCCAGGCTGACTACGCCGCTGCCGTAGCCGATGCCGCCAACGCCGACATTTTCTACAAGCGTATGGAAAAACTGATCGCGTCCGATACCATCTCGCGCCAGCAATTCGACGACAGCCGCGACAAGCGCGATGCTGCAGCCCAGCGTGCCGAGTCCGCACGCCAGCGCCTTGTGCTTCTCCAGGCCGGCACACGCGTTGAAGACCTGAACGCCGCCGAAGCAAAGTACAAGCAAGCAGAGGCCGCAGCAATTCTTTCGCGGCAAGGTTTCCGCAAAGAGGACATCGAAGCAGCACGGGGTCGACTCGCTGAAGCGCAGGGTCGCGTAGCCGAACTCGACGCTCGCCTGCGCGAAGCCGAGCTTACAGCACCCGCCGATGCTGTCGTTGAAGTTGTCAGCGTGCGTCCGGGCGATCTTGTACCCGCCGGGCGCATTGTCGTCACCATGCTCGAGGCATCCCAGCTCTGGGTAAAGGTCTACGTGCCGGAAACCGACCTCGCTCATGTTCATCTTGGTCAGCACGCCACCGTGCACGTCGACAGCTTCGGCAGCCGCGCATTCGATGGCCACGTCGGGCAGATCGCTTCCCAGGCTGAGTTTCTTCCCCGCAATGTGCAGACAAAGAGCGATCGTGAACACGAAGTCTTTGGCGTAAAGGTTTATGTCGACAATGCACAGCAAATCCTGAAGTCGGGCATGTCGGCGACGGTGCGCCTCGAATGAGCACCGTCATTGCGGCCGATCATCTCACCATCCGCTTCGGCTCCTTCACCGCGGTTAAGGACGTAAGCTTCGAAATCGGCAAGGGAGAACTGTTCGGCTTCCTCGGCCCTAACGGCTCCGGCAAAACCACCATCATCAAGGCGCTCTGTGGACTGATTCGCCCCACCGAAGGCACCGGCCGCATTCTTGGCATGGACATTCGCAAGGACGCGGCAGAGATCCGCCGCCACGTCGGCTACATGTCGCAGAAGTTCGGTCTCTATGAGGATTTAACCGTCGCCGAGAATATGAATTTCTATGCCGGCGTCTACGGCCTTCCCGCCAATCAGGCGGCCGAACGCACGCGCGAACTGCAGGCACTCACAGGCATCGAGCCCTACATGAATCGCCGCGCCGGCCAGCTCTCCGGCGGATGGAAGCAGCGCCTCGCCCTCGCCTGCTCCATCATCCATTCGCCCGAGGTTGTCTTCCTCGACGAACCCACTGCCGGCATCGATCCGGTTGCGCGTCGCGCACTGTGGGATCTGCTCTTTCAACTCTCCGGACAGGGCGTTACGTTTTTCGTCACCACGCATTACATGGACGAGGCCGAGCGTTGCGGCCGCGTTGGCTACATCTATATGTCGAAGCTCATCGCCATTGGCACTGTCGCAGAATTGCAGAAACTTCCCGACGCCAATCCAGCCGGAACCTCGCGCATCCAGATCACCGCACCCAATCCCTCTGAACTCCTCGACAGCGTTCGCCGTATGCCGGGCATTCGGGAAGCCACTATCTTTGGCCATGCCATTCACGCGCTTGCTGAAACCGATCATCTTGCCGATCTGCGCGCGGAACTTCCGCAGGCGAAGATCGAGACCATCGAGCCATCGCTTGAGGACATCTTCGTCACACTTACCTACCGCATCATGAAGGCGCAGCGATGAACAACCTCTTTCGCGGCCTCATTCCTGTCTGCCGGAAGGAATTCCTGCACATCATTCGCGATCCCGGCACACTTTTTTTCGCCTTGCTCATTCCCATGCTGCAACTGTTTCTTTTCGGATTCGCGGTCGACACCAACATCCGCCAGGTTTCCACAGTCGTCCTCGACGAGTCGCACACGCAGGAAAGTCGACGGCTTCTCGAAAGCTTCGCCGGATCGGATGTCTTCGCACTGAAGATCTATGCCGGCTCGCAGGATGCCATGTATGAAGCGATCCGCAGCGGCAAAGCCCGCGTCGGCATCCGCATTCCTTACGACTACGCGCGCCGGCTGCAAGATGGCACCACCGCAACCGTGCTCGTGCTCGTCGACGGCTCCGACTCCAGCGTCGCAGGCCAAGCCATGAGCGCTGCCACCGGTGTCGCACTAAAGGAATCGCTCGGCCGCGTCTTACCTGATGGCGCGATGCCCATCGAGGTGCGCCCCTCCGTGCTCTACAACCCGGCCACGCGTTCGGCCAACTTCTTCGTCCCCGGCCTGATCGCGATTCTTCTTCAGGTAATGGCAATTCTGATGATCGCCCTCAGCCTTGTGCGCGAACGCGAGCGCGGCACCCTCGAGCAACTGACCATGACGCCCGTCGCACCCCTCGGCCTCATGGTTGGAAAGATGATTCCTTACGGAGTGCTTACCTTCAGCGAACTCTGCGTCATCCTGCTTGTCATGCGCACCGTCTTCCTGGTTCCGATTCACGGCAGCGTACTTCTGCTTCTCCTGCTTTCGATTCCGTTCCTGCTTACCGTGCTCGGTATCGGCCTCGTGATTTCAACACGCGCCCGCACCCAGGCCGAGGCATTTCAGCTTTCCATGGGAACGATTCTGCCCTCGGTGTTTCTCTCCGGCTACATTTTTCTCATTGAAAACATGCCGGTGTTCTTCCAGGGCATCAGCCGTCTGATTCCCGCGACGTACTACATTCAAATCCTGCGAGGCATCATCCTGCGCGGCGCCGGCCCTGCCGAACTATGGCTCCCGGCGCTGGTCCTCACATTGATGGGCTGCGGAAGCACTCTTCTCGCGGCAAGATTGTTCGTCAAGCAGGGCACCCGCTAAAGAGTCCGCGCACAAATCAGTCTTGTATCCGGGATACGTTTTCAGTTTTGCCGGGATGAAGTCAAGGGATGGGCGTCCCTCGTTATGCCTGTCAATCTGGACTCTCGCCGTATGTGCTGATCTTCCGAAAGACAAAAATGAAACTCATCACGGCGAATACCACTGCGGTTGCCGGGGCCAAGATAAGGGCCCATTGGGTCATTTCTCCGTTAAAGAATCCCTCGCTAAGGGCTATTCCAGAGACGAATCCCACTGCAGCTGCGAAAGTAGCGGCAACTCCTGACATCACCAAAGCAAAGACAGTTTCGCTTACCGCGGATTTCATCAATGGTCACTCCGACGCCGCAATCGCCTCGCAAATCTTCTCCATCGCCGGAATCTCCGCCTGGCTTCCCGGCCGATGTCCATTCACCAGAATCGAAAAAGCCAGCGTCTTCCCGCTCGCCGTCGTCAAATACCCTGACAGCGCATTCGTCTCATTCAGCGTCCCGGTCTTTGCCCACAGCTTCCCCTTGAGCGGCGAATTCTTGAAGCGCCCATAGAGCGATCCATCCACTCCCGCAACTGGAAACGTGTTCCGCCACGCCTCTCCCCACGCCTGCCGAGACGCATACGACAGCAATTGTGTATACGCCCGTGGAGCAATGCGGTCGTCCATGCTCATGCCCGAGCCGTCATAGAAAAAGAAATCCGCGTCACTCACGCCCGCGTCCACCAGGAACTGCCGCACCACGCGCGTGCCCTGCGCCAGGCTGCCATCCTTCGCGAAAGCCTTGCCCAGCATTCTCAGGATCAACTCGGCATGCAGATTCTGGCTCACCTTATTGGTCACCGTGATGTCCTGCGCCACGGGTACCGACACATGCATTGCCAGCACTTTGTGATTCCCCACTGGAGCTTCCATCGTCACCAGCGCTCGCGGAGCCAGCTTCAATGGCTCGGCCCGTTCCGCATTAAAATCGCCCGTCCCATCTGAATAGCGATGTGCCGAAGCTACATTTCCACTCACCGTCACACCGCGGCGCAACAGTGCATCCTTGAAAGCCGCCGCCGTAAACTCCGCCGGATCTTCAACGGCCAGCGGCGCATGCAGACCCTGCGCGGGAGCCGTTCCCCAAGCCCGTACCATCATGCTTCCCGGACGCCGCTCCAGCCCCGGATGCGGTGTCTCGCCCGGCTGCGCCATGGTCATCGAATTCTCAAGCGTGTAGTACTCGACGTTAGGAGTCCACTGTTCCAGCGTCGCCGGGGGCTTCGCCGGATCGGCCGTCAGCGTCAGTTCGACCGAATTATCCGCAAACGAAAGCGCCGATATCGGAGCACCGTAGCCCCACTGCAGGTCATCCCATGCCCAGGCCGTTCCGTACGGCTCGCTCAGGTAGTAGCTGTCGTCGCCTACGACACTGCCTTCCACCGTTCGCACCCCAGCCTGCTCCACCTGCTGCGCCATTAGATCCAGCAACTCCATGGCGCGTGGCTCCGCCTTCACTTCCTGCGGCGTTGCCGTCGCATCGGGTTTGCCCGTGGGCGATTGCGCCGCCGGATTCAATGGATTTGGGGGATTCGGCGCAGCCGTTGCCGTGCTTGGTGGCCTGTAAGGATACCGCCGCGCACTCATCGTCGGATCGCCCGCGCCCAGGATCAGGATGTTTCCATGCAGAACACCACCGGCGTCAATGTCCCCGTCCGCAACCACGTTCGTGGTCCACGTCAGGCTTTCCACAGGCAAAAGAGCATAGGCAGCAGCGGTGGTCGCAAGCTTCGCATTCGACGCCGGCGTAAACAGCTTTCCCTCATTCAGGCCATAAAGCGCTTGCCCGTCGAGCGTGGTCACGCTGATGCCGAATTCTGTGTGGCTGAGCGCAGGATTCGAAAGAATTGCCTGGATGCGCTCTGCTATCGTGCCCTTCGCTGGGGCGGCATGTGCGCGCTGCGAAGTCGCGCTGTGGGCATGATGGGTTTGAGCAGGAACGATCGTGCTGGTGACCAGAACAAACGCCGGAAAAAGCGCCAGTATCCGCCAGATGGGAAGCATGAGGGGAGTGTAGCAGGGCTTGATTCTGGAGCGCCGTTTGCTGTCGCTTGCCGTCGTCCTCATAGAATCAAAGCTGGCTCCTAATGGAAGTTCAGACCTCAGTATTTGTCCACGGTAGTTTTTGATTCGATACGATGACTGCTTTGACGCGCACACTCTCGCATTGGAAGCTGCATACGCGCACGCTCGAGTTGGGGAGGCGAACGCTGGTCATGGGGGTCGTCAACATCACCCCCGACTCCTTCAGCGATGGCGGTCTTTTTCTCGAACCCAGAGCGGCGGTGGCCCACGCTTTGCAATTGCTCGATGAAGGCGCGGAACTGCTCGACCTGGGCGCCGAAAGCACGCGGCCCGGCTCTCGGACTGGCAATGTGGTTGACGCGGCCGTTAGTGCCGACCAAGAACAGGCGCGCCTTCTGCCGGTAATCGAAGGAATCCTCGCAGCCAGACCCGACGCTATCCTTTCCGCCGACACCTATAGATCTGCGACCGCGCGCGCCGCTCTTGCCGCCGGTGTCGAAATCATCAACGACGTCAGCGGATTCTGCTGGGACGAATCCATGCCCGCCGTCTGCGCCGAATCCGCTTGCGGTGTTGTATTGATGAACACTCGCGGCCGTCCCGATGAATGGAGGGAGCAGGAAAAACTTCCCGCGGATGCGCTGATGAATCTGGTGCGCGCAGGCCTGGCCCGGAGCATGGAAATGGCCGCGCGCGTGGGCATACAAGTCGAGTCCATCGTGCTCGATCCCGGCTACGGCTTCGGCAAGAAGTTTGAAGAAAACTACACCTTGCTTGCGCGGCAGGCTGAATTGCTCTCGCTGGGCCGTCCACTACTCGCCGGTGTCTCCCGCAAATCATTTCTCGGTCACACTCTGGCTCCGCTCTACGCGGGTAAGCAGGCACCTGTCGGAGCTCGAGAGACGGCTGGCATCGCCGCTCTGGTCGCAGCCATCCTCGATGGCGCCTCGATTGTGCGCGTACATGATGTGCGCCCCGCCATCGAAGCAGCCCGCATTACCGACGAGGTGATTGCAGCAAGCGGTCAAGATTCAGCCGAAAGGTGACATGGGTCACCAGCTTTCTGACCTGATTGGTCAAGGATTTAGCCGCAAGTGCTATTCCATTGCCACCAATCTGGAGCGATCATTCCTTATACGAAATCATTCACTTTGAGAAGGAAAAATGAACTCTCTATTACTTCGCATTACGGCCTGCGTAAGAAATCTAATTGAAAATGAAGAAGGCCAGGACCTTGTCGAGTATGCCTTGGTGGTCGCACTTATCGCCTTTAGCGCAATCAGCGGCATGCGCTTTCTGTCCACAGGGTTGAATCATGCTTTTTCCCAGATTGCCACGACCCTGACATCGAATATCACCTAACCAGCCGCCATTAAGGATGTAGGACCGACGGTTGCGGACGATTCAAATCCGCTTCGTAATCGCGCGGTGTGACTGGCTCATTGTGGAGCGCGAGAAACTATAACTTGCGCTTCGACATTTCATGCAGCTTCAGCACCGTGTTCCAGTTCCGTGCGGTTCCCATCACGCCCAGGGCTTTGTCGAGCGACTTGCCTGTGAATTTGGTCTCCGCCGCTCCATCCGGCAGGTGCAGGTAGAGTGTGTCCTCAATCAGCCGATAGCGATCTCGTCGCTTGGGGTACTTCGCAACAATGCGGTCCAGACCGCCAGCGGCTTCCTTGCCCGGCGACCCCGCCAGAAAGCCCACATGCACCTTTGTCCCGTCCACTGCTTCCGCCGCAAACGGATTTTCTCGAATCACCCGATCCAGCTGTTCATGTGTCCGCACCACGACACCCGCCGGGGCGCCCATCAGCTTCTCCATCCCAGCTGCCACCGCCTTAGCCACGGTTTCCGCCGTGCCTTTCGCGTCGACAACCGCGTTTCCGCTCTGGATGTAGGTCTCGACCCTCTCAAATCGAAGCCCGGCCAGTAGCTTCCGAAAATCCGCCATCGGCAGCTTTCCGTAACCGGCCAGGTTTACGGCCCGCAAAAGAATCACATAAGTCGGCATGACAATACCTTCTCCAGCCGCATCCGGCGCATCCTACAAAAGCCAAGCCTATGACAGACTTTCCCAACCCGGCAACTGATGTGCGAGTAACGCGGAATCTTGAAGCTACCCAACCGCGATCCCAGGTCAATCCTCGGACCGTTGAACGGGCCAGAACTCTCGACCAATTGGAAGCCCAATTCCTCGCGATCGAGCTTCGCGCACAAGCCCTCATCGCCTCGGCAGGGGCAGAATTGTGTAACACAATCCCTGCCGCCGAATCCTGGTCTGCAACCGAATGCCTGCAGCACCTCAACATCAGTTCCGACGCCTATTTCCCCATCTGGCAGCAGATCATCGCAAACGCCGGCCTGCGCAAAACAGAAATGAATGCCCCCTATCGCACCGATTTTTGGGGCAGCCTGTTCTCGTGGATCCTCGAGCCCCCGTCGAGGATCCGCTCAAAGACCCCCGTTCCTTTCGAGCCGGTCATGTGCGGGGCAATCGAATCTGTGCTTGTCGGCTTCCTTGACCGGCAGCTGCGCATCGTGGCCACTCTGCATCGGTGCCGCGGCCGCGCGATCGACCAGGTCAGAATGGCCTCTCCGGTAGATCGGCGCATCCGCTACAGCATCTGGTCAAGCTTTCTAATTGTTGCCGCACACCAGCGCCGCCATCTGTGGCAGGCAGAGCAGGCCGTGCAAAGGGTTCGGGCTGGAAGATAACTCTCCGCGCAATTGAATCAACCAGGTGCGGACGTTTCGTCATCGCCGTTCTAAGTCGGTTGATAGGTCACACAATGGTGTCAGAGGCCGAACGACTCCAGTGTCGTACCATCAAGTGTGTAGGAGCGTCGAATGCAGCAGTTGTTGAATTTGGTCGGTTGGCCGCCTGTCGGTGGCGCTGGACCATTCGATACCCGCAAAGCGGCCTTTGCGAGTCATCCGGAATCTGTGACCTTCAGAAAAGTCGACAGGATCGTGGGCACCCGCCTCGATCTGACCTGCATGTTCGGCAAAGAAGTCGTGACCTTTAAATTCTTTGCTTCCAATAAGGGGATGGCTGAGAAGGTTGCCGAGGTTCTGGGGCGCAATACCGGTCAAAGCTTGCGCGATCTAGGCATGCTCTACGTTGCTGACGACACAGAATAGGAAGCGTCGAAATCCAATCTCCAACGAATGGCTGTCGCCTGATTTGCAGGGTATTGCAACCGCGCAGATTTATAGCGCCGTGAGGGCGTCTGCCTCGCTGTGGAACAACCGTGCGTAGCTCGCGATCCCGGCAACAGTAAAGACCTTGGTGAAGTGCGGCGAAAGGCCGAATGCGTTTATCTTCCGAGCCGACTGATACGCCTCCCTCAGCAGTTGAATCACCAGAGTGATGCCACTGGAATTGATGTAACCAACTTTGCTGAAGTCCAGCAGGATCAGTTTCGACGACTCCCTGGGAAGTCTCTGATAGGCACCCAGGACAGCGTCTTTCGAAGTAGCGGCGATGTCACCCTCGAACCGGACGACAGTCACCGGATGTCCTGCGGGGGATAGCAGCTGGTCCACGTGCACCTTCGCTTTGATCTCCAAGACTTGATTCCCTCCGTCTTGTTTCCGGACTTCCTGCATTCATCAGCATGGATTATTGCTTTTCCGTCGCCAGGTAAACGACCACGCCGCTCAGCAGCGCTACCGTCGCCAACACCGGAATCACAATCCATGTTATGCCACCCGGCTGAGACAACGCCGCCGGCATCAGCGCGTCTAAATGCAGGGCCCGCGGCAGATCCGCAAACCAGGCCTTCATTGCGTTCCCTTGCCACGCAAGAACGGCTACGCCGACAACCACCGAGATTGCCAGCGCAAATATCTGCGCTCCGAAGATCGGCCGCGCAACTTTTTCGATCGCTGCGTTTCGCTTCCGAAGTTGAGCGCGCCACCAGAGTGCCCCGGCCGAATCCATTTGCGGCACCTGCATGGCTTGCTGGTGAGCGGCCTGGAATGCCGAAGCTACGAGCACAAGATCGGAACACATGCGGCAGGACTCGACATGCGCGCGCAGATCCGCAGGACAGGCGTCAGGCCAGCAACCCCGATCAAGCAGTTGCGTCACCTCCCTCTCCCGTGCGCATGTAAACGGACTCATGCTTCACCTCGCTGCCGCAGCAATCGCGCCATCTTGCGGCGTGCGCGGAACAACAGCAGTCGAATGCTCGCCGAGGCCAGTCCCGTGACTTCCGCAATTTCGTGGTGCGAGTAGCCTTCGGCATACGCCAGCCACAACAGCTGCCGATCGCGTGGACGCATCAGGGCCATTGCCGGCTCCAGCATGGCCTGCGAATCCGACTGCGCCAGACTACACTTCGCCTTGAACATTTCTTCCGGCATCTCTTCAATCGAAGAAGATCGGGGCCTGCGCCAGTGATCGCGCAACAAGTTGGTTGCAATTCGAAAGAGGTATCGCCGAGCCGCCACTTCGCCGTCGTTGGGATGGTCGGCACAAAGAAAGCGCACGTAGCTCTCCTGCGTCAGATCGTCCGCAAGTGCAGGATCTCGGCTAACGCGCACCAGGTAGGCCCAGAGTGAACGAGCCGATCGCGCATAGAACGCGTCGAACTCCTCGTTATCCATCGCCGCGGCGGCCGAGCCGGTGGCAAGGGGCTCTCCCTCGCCCGCCAGCGCGTTCGGAATGATCGACTCCCAGGACATTGGCCTCTGCTTTCTCACCTTCACCGGGCTTCCTGCGACTCACTGCCTGTCCTTGAAAACTGAGGAAGCGCCGAGGGACGACTCATACCTGCTCTGAGCAGCCGTATCAGCGGGCATCAGGCCCAGCTTCGCCGCCAGCAGCCACGAAACACCTGCAGAGATGATAAAGCCGATTCCAGGCATCAGCACCATGGTCCCAAAGAAGAGCATCGGCGTATCCATATCAGGCCCGGCACGCCGCAGAGACAACAGGCCGATGCCCAGCAGCACCATCACGATTCCCGCCTGCAGCGGAGTCAGCACGCGTGCCACGGCGCTGGGCATACGACGGCCCTGTTCAATGCCAATGGGAATCGGCGCAGCCTCAAGAAATCTCTTGCCGGCTTCGGTCTCCATGTACGCCGCAAGTTCCTGGTTGCTGGTGAACTTGTCAATGAGCTTGCCGTGCACGTCGCTCTGCAACTTGAAGATGCGGCTCCATCGACGATTTTCAACGAACATCCGGGCAAGGACAAATATCGCGATCAGACCAAACGCGAATGCGATCAGCGGCACCATATCGCCCCAGATGCGCACAAACGACGAAGGCTGCTCCTGCGAGCGATAAACATCCGGCCATACCGCTCGCTCCAGCGCCTCATCCGGCTGCCCGTTTTCGTGGTTCAGATGTGTGAACAGGTAATATTCCGGATTCCGCGCCACTTCGGGATGCTCTGCAAGAAATGCCGCCAGCTGGGGATTGTTGCGCGCAACATAATCCTGATTCGAAAGCAGCGATGGGTCGTGCGAGACCACGGTGGTCAGCGTCGGGCTCTGCCGCAACAGCCGAATTAGTTTCGTCTGTGTCGCCGCTACATCTTGGTCGTTTGGAGCGGGCGCATTGCTCAGTGCCGCAGCGGGCGCTGGAGTCGGAGTGCGCGGCTGAGCAACTCCCAAAGTGGTCAGAAGCAAAACTGAAAGTGCAACCGCACGAAGTACGCGATACACCACGGAACGCTTGTTCATTGTCATCTTCCCTCAAAGCGAAAGGCCGTTTTCGAGCCCTTCTACCGAGAACAACGAACGAACAAGCACGTTGGTTAACAAGGCCTACCTTTTGGGCCGAAATTCTCCAAAAATCCCCCTTGGAGGGACGTCATGGCCCTTTAGCAGTATTTAAGTAACCAGCGCCGTAGGGTACTTTCGAACTATCACCGGGTCGTACTTTCGGGTTGCAGTAGTTGGTTTGTGTGTTCAGGTATCTCCCCGACCGATTTCGCAGCAGAGGAGACAAGAGACACAATGGACGAGCACGATCAAACCGGGAGAATAATCTCCCGACTTAAACAAAGTTACGCAGATAGACGAAATACTCTAACGTGGGCTCTCTTGATCTGGTCCCTCACAGCGGTCGTATTCGCGCTCTTTCTGCCTCTTGAGCCCACTATGATCCGTTCCGTCGGCGTAACCGTGAGCTGGTCAGCCATTCATCTCATCCGCAGAATGTAGATCCCCGTCGCGTCCGGGCAGTAGAATTCCCGCCATGTCCTCTGCGCACAGCAAGGCCACCATCATCAGCATGGCGATCGTCGCCACCGGCATCACGGTCCTGCTGCACGAAGGGGTGGGCCATGGCGTCACCTCCTGGCTGCGCGGCGGAGTACCAACTGAACTTACAAGCAATCACCTCTCGAGCCTGCATGCGGATCGCTGGGTCGAGGCCGGTGGTACCCTGGTCAATCTCGCCGCAGGAATGTTGGCTCTGCTGGTCACGCACCTCGCAGGAACTCGCGCATCCCTGCGCTATTTCTGCTGGCTGCTGGCTGCGCATAATCTCTTTTCCGGCGCCGGCTACTTCATGTTCTCCGGCATCTTTGGCTTTGGGGACTGGGAGCAAGTCATTGCCGGATTGGCACATCAAGCGCTCTTGCGCACGGCGATGGCGATCTTTGGCCTCGTTCTTTACGTGTTTGTCGCCTGGCTTCTGGCCATCGCCGTCCGGCCCTTCTGCCAGGCCCGTGAAGACTACAACATCATCGGACGCTTGCCGTATCTCGCTAGCGGCCTCTTCAGTTGCGCGGCTGGAGCTTTTGATCCGCTGGGGATCAAACTGTTGCTCGAATCCACCATCCCGGCGGCGTTTGGCGGATCCTCCGGGATGCTCTGGCTCGATGGCCTGATTCCACGCCCGCTTCCTGAGTCGCGGCTCGTGGTACCGCGGGAGCCGGCATGGTGGATCGGCGCGTCACTCTTTGCCATCGCGTACATTGTCATTCTTGGTCGCGGCATCGAATTCGCCCATTAGACAGCTGAACTCGAAACCCCAACACCTCAATACGCGTCATCATCACAGGCCCCGATACTATGAGGATCCGCTTGTCACTCGGCATTCTGCCCGTCCTTGCCGCTACCGCCCTCACTTTTTTCGCAGCGGAGCTTCGCGCTGACCCGCTCAAGTCGCCCTGGGACGGCCACCCCGTACCGTTGACCGACGCGGCATATTCCTGTCCCGATCCGCCGCCGTTTTCCAAGTCGCTCGATGCCGAGAGCTATTACAGCGACGCGCACCACTCCATCATCGATCCTGTAAGGAAAGCCGCCTACGAGAAAGCCGCCGAAGCGCCCGACCACCTCGGTCAGTGGACCACGCAAGCAGCCGACGCCTACCTGCGCCACGGGAGCCGCGCCGGCGCGCAATGCGTTTACACGCTGCTCTCTGCTGCAGCCGCGGCGAAAGCATGGTCAGCCTCAATGCCAACCGGCCAGGCTCACTACGTACAGAAGTGGTTGTTAGCCGGCACAGCGATGGCTTATCTCAAAGTTCGCGACACCGGCGTCGGCACGCCAGAGCAAGACAAGGAAATTCTGAAGTGGTTCGGCCTGCTCGCCGATCAGGTCCGGGATTACGTCGACGACAAAATGAAGAATCCCAACAGCGATGCCTGGAATAACCATCGCTACTGGGCCGGACTAGCAGTCTGTGCCGCAGGCATCGCCCGCAACGACACTCGCGAGTTCCACTTCGGCATGGAAGCCTTCAAAGCCGGGGTCGATGAAATTGGCCCCAATGGAGTATTGCCCCGGGAATTGCAGCGCGCCGGCATGGCGCTTCACTATCACCTCTACGCCCTCGCCCCGCTCATCATGCTGGCCGAACTCGGAGAAGCCAACGGGGTCGACATGTACGCCCAGAACCACAACGCGATCGATCGGCTCGTCAATCTCTGCGAACAAGGTCTTCTGCATCCCGAGATCTTCGAAAGAGCCACCGGAGTGCAGCAGAACATGCCCGACAAAATCTCCGGCGCTACCATCGGCTGGGCTGTGCCCTATGTAAAACGCCACCCCGACCCGCAACTCTCCGCCTGGATCGCACAAGCCGAATACACGAGTTTCTGGCAATGGGGCGGTCTTCCACCCGCGTGATCCCAAGCGGATCTACTCTGAGAATTCCAACGGGCGGCGCTTGACGGTTAAGTCATGCGCAGAGAATTACGGGCTTTCCTAGGCCCGGAGATTCCTCAGCCGTCCGAAATTCTCAAGTTGTTCTGGAGGCGCATGCAGAGGCGAATACAAGACGAAAGTCCTGTCGTTTACTACATATACACTTCTCCGACGTTTACAAAATGCGCTAAACTCCTCAGTCTGCGGGTCTGCACTCCCCATGCCGTATTTGACCCGCCTTTTTGGAGGTTTCATGGCACGTCCTTATTGGTCGGGCAACGTTCAAATCTCGCTCGTAGCGTTCGGCGTGAGCCTCTACGTTGCCACCGAAAGCAAAGGCCAGATCAGCTTTCATCAGATCAGCCGCCGCACCGGCGAACGAATCCGGCACCAGAAAGTGCTCGAGAGCGCTGCTGAAAGCAAAGAGGCAACCACGGCGGTTGAGAACGATGAAATCGTGAAGGGCTATGAGTACAGCAAGGGCAAATACGTCATCATCGAGCCCAGCGAGCTTGAAAACCTCCGCATCCCCTCCAAGCACACCATCGCCGTGTCGCAGTTTGTCGACGTAGCCGACCTGCACCCCGAATACATCGAGAAGCCATACTTCGTCACCCCCGAGAACGACATGTCGGCCGAGGCCTTCAACGTCGTCCGCGAGGCGCTGGTGAAAACCGGCAAAGCTGCCATCGGCAAAGTGTCATTCTCCGGCCGCGAAAACATCATCGCCCTGGTGCCCGCAGGGGCCGACAGTCCCGGCATGGTGGCCTACACCCTTCGCTATCAGTACGAACTACGCAATCGCGCCGACTACTTCCGCGATATCAAGCAGCCAGCCATCGATCCTGACTCTCTTGAGCTTGCCGAAACGCTGATCGCACGCATGTCGGCCAAACTCGACATCGACAAATTCGAAGATGGATACGAAACCGCCGTGAAGTCTCTCGTGGAAGCCAAGGTCAACAACATGCCTGTTCCCATCGACGAGGCGCCGCAACAGAGACCGAGCAATGTGGTCAGCCTCATGGACGCTTTGCGCAAGAGCGTCGGATCGGATACTCGCTCGGGCAAGAAACCGCCCAAGAGCGTGAAAGAAGCGGCGTCGAAGGGCATCGGCATTGTGAAGACGCCTGCCAAATCAGCCAAGCGCAAATCCGCCTGATCAACCCGCATGACGCCAGCTCTTCAGGGGCGCATCGCGTCCCGTTGGCTCACGGCACAGGCACGGAGAACAGGTTCACCTCACCACCTGCGATTGCTGCTAGTTTTGCCCCATCCGGCGAAAGCGCATAGGCCCCGTGGCTGGTTGGCGGAGCTTGCAGCCGCACAGATGTTAACCGCCGCCCGTCTCCAGACTGAAAGACCCGCACATCCTCGTAATCGAGATCCGATCCGTGAAAGGCCGACCCATGCAGCATCACCTGAGTGGCATGTAAGCTCTTCACTGCGAAGTCCCGTCCGTTACCCTGCGCCGACTGGCCCATCGTCTGGGGATCAGTTCGGCCCCGCAGAACCACCTTGCCGTCCGGTCGCAGCACGCGATACGCACGCTCTCCAGTGTTCAGCTCGCATGTGGCTACCAGGAGCAAGTCCGGTGCAAAGCTCGAGACCTCAGGCACACAGGCCGATGGGAATCGCGCCACCGTAGTCGTCTCGCCTTTCCACGAAGCAAGCGTCAGCCTGTACTGCTTATTTGGCTTGGCCAGCAGCTGCACTTGGCCCTCGTTCAACAATGCCGGAGGCATAATCCTCGAAGATGTTGTGGCCTGCGCAACAATCTTGAAATCCTTGTCGAGCACCCGAATCTCCACGTTCTCTGGCGGGTCCATCCCCAGACTTTCGCGGAGGCTCGCATGTTGCTCCGGCGTGTGCGTCTCGCGCGCAATCGCAATCGCCATCAATTCCCCATTCGGGGAAAGCCGCACAAACTGCAGCGGCCCGTCGAGCGGAAGTTGGCGTTCGACCTGCATTCCCGCACCATAGATCCGGAGCTCGTTGCCGACATGGACCAGGGCGCGGCCGCCTGGGAGTTGCCACAGGAACTCACCCGTGTCAGGGAGGAACCAGTCAGCGCTACTCACCACCTTGTTGCCGGCAGGTTCAAGTATTACCGCGTGGATTCGTCGTACCGCCGCGCCCGTTGACGGTTGCCCGTCTCGCGCCACCAGCGTGTGCGGGTTGAAAGCTACAAGAAGCTGCAGTGGACCCAGCCAGGCCAACGCCACATCGTCATTCAGGTCTTCTAACTCCTGCTGCGGTCGCGGCGCATAACCTAACTCGCGAATTCCGATGGCTTTTGAAATTGTTCCCTGCGTTTCACTACTGCCCGATGGCAAATCCACGGCGCAGGCCGGCGGCTCGCACGGCTGGAACTCGACCGGCGCCGGTAGCGGCGGCACAATCAGGGAAGGGGGCGCATCCGGTCGGGGACCCGGCTCAGTCAAATCCTCGACGGAAGGCCTCTCCAACAACCGCGTTGCGTCTGCCTCGGTTCCTTTTGGGAACGCGATGCTGTCTGGCACCAGCAAAAGCAACGACTCCTTTTCCAGGTGCACATCGTGCGTAGTCGACTTCAGCACCGAACTCCGCTCAGGCCCTTTGCCAATGTCCAGGCTCACGCCATCGATGCCCAGCACGTCGCCGGGCATTAGCGGAATCTGGTTCTTGGGCCGCTCGCTGAGGGCCATCAACGACATCGCATCCCTGTTGAAGCTGCCCTGGATGCTCGGAACGCCGCCTACCTTCGCGATGCTTATGTTCACCACGGGGTACTGTGCGTGCGGGAGCTTGGTCACACCGGAGTCCCACTCGACCGCAGCCAACACCAGATTCATCGTGGATTTCTTCCCCACGCACGGCACATTGGAAAAGGAGATGGCTAGCTGAGATTCCTTTTGACCTTTGCCTCGCCGCGTTGCGAGCTCGACCTTCCCTTCAAGGACCTGGCCGTTGAAAAGGTAGCAACCCAGCCCCACCCAGGCCATCTTGAGCTTCACATAGATAGTTGATCCGGGGTGATAGTAGTGGACATCCACATAAGAAAGAGTCTCAGCGGCCACCGGACGATGATACGAAGCGTCCGGAGTCTCGGCAAAGGTTGCAGTCCCAGCGAGTACGCCGATAAATAATGCCGTGATAAATCTCGGCGTCAATCGTTCCGCCAGTCTTGCTCGCATCCCATGGAATAACACATCGATCAGGCCGCTTTCAAGGAATGGCACCCAAAAGGAATTCTGGTTTGCTCATCGCTTGCGAACCAGGAGTCAAACAGCCGGCTCATCGATCCTGGCTCGCTGCAGCAGATTGAAATCCTGATCGCGCTTGCTCTCGCTCGATGTACAAGAACTTGAACTGAGAATCCTGGAAACGTTCTTTCGTTGACGTGCACTATCTGTGCGGGTAAACTCCGAGCCATTCGAGCGCTCGTTGTCTGGTGCCCCTCTCTGCCGCCGAACCCTCCTGGAGGACTACGATGTTGTCCCTTTCAAAGCGCGCTGCGCTCCTGCTTGCTCTCTCTCTCCCTGCTCCTCTGCTTGCTGCCGACTACACCTACCAGCAGACCACTCAACTGACCGGCGGATCGCTCCTCCATATGATGAAGTCGGTCGGCTTCATCAGTTCGCAAGCGCGCCACATGGGCGACCCGATCGTTTCTACCATCTATCTCAAAGACAATCGTCTGGCCAATATTTCTCCCGAATCCATTGAGATCATCGATCTCGACAAGGAAACCATCACCCACGTCGATGTCCAGAAGAAGACCTACACGGTGACGACCTTCGACCAGATGAAGCAGGCAATGGCAAATGCCCGCGAGCAGATGGAGAAGCAGCCGCCCCCTCAACAGGCGGCGCAGCCCGCTCCTGATCCGAACGCGCAGAACGTGAAGATGAGCTTCGACGTCAAGGTGCGCAAGACCGGCGTCCAAAAGGAAATCAGCGGGTTGCAAAGTGACGAAGCCATTCTCACTATGACCATGACGGCAACCGACACGCAGTCGCAGCAGTCCGGCGCGATGGCCATCACCAACGACATGTGGATGGTTCCGGCAATCCCCGGATACGACCAGGTGCGCGACTTCTACCGGCGCATGGCGATGAAAATGGTCGATTCCAACACCATCGCGCTGGGCTATGACTTCAGCAAGATGCTCGCGCAGAATCCCGGCGCGGGTCTGGCACTCGGCGATATGGCCAAGGAGATGCAGAAGCTCGACGGCGTCCCGATCATGCAGGTGATGCGCATGGGCACAACCGTCAACGGCCAACCGCTGCCGGCAGCATCAGAAGCCCCAACGCCGGCGGCTCCGGCAGGTCCGAGCGCGGGCGACGTGGCAAAGCAGGGCATGACCTCTGCGTTGACAAGCCACTTCGGCTTTGGCGGATTCGGCAAGAAGAAACAGGACCCGCCCCCAGATCAGAATCAGGATGCAGCCCAGGCTCAGCCCGCCAACGCAATCCTGATGGAGACGCAAATCACCACGTCGAACTTCTCTTCGGCCCCCGTCGATCCATCGCACTTCGACGTTCCGGCGGGATACAAGCTGGTGCAGTCACCGGCGCCGACACCGGTAAAGAATGCGCAGTGATCCTCTGCAGCGACAGGCTGTCGGGTATTTCCATTGCGGATCCATGCCCGGCGACGGCGAGAGTGAATGCTCATGGTCTGCAATCCGGACTGAAGTTGTCAGAGTGTGACTCTCACGAAACCTGCAGAAATATTTTGTGGAAAACCGCAAATCTGGGAGGGGGTGGAGGTAGACCTGCCCCCGATGCAAAATCGGTCAAAACCTCTCGCAGTCTTCCGCTGAGGATGTGCACGACATTGCGCCCGTCTCGGGTTTGCTGTTTGATTATGCTCCGGCGTGAGGGAATTGCCTGCAATGCTGCGACAAGTTCTTAGTCTTTAGGCTGTGCGGTTTAGCTGGGGACGGGCGGCGAACAGGGATTGACATGGGTTGATCAATGCCCTTTTTGCGGACCCGCTTGCGTGGAACTGACAACCGGTGGCGCAAAGAGAGCCCCAGACGATCCACTGTGCTCCTCACAGTTTCCTTGGAACTCAGGGTTTAGAATCGTTCGTGGCGCAGCGAACGTTTGCGCCGCCTTTTCGCCCCGCACAGCACATGCTGCGGCGGGCCGATGTGTGTGACTTTCAAGGGAAGTGGCCAGCGATGCGAGCGAAGACAGCGGTAGTTCTGGGCGCCCAGTGGGGCGATGAGGGTAAGGGCAAGATTGTCGACGTGCTGAGCGAGCGCTTCAGTGCCGTGGCGCGCTACGCTGGCGGCCACAACGCCGGGCACACAGTGATCCACGGGGGCCAGAAGTTCGTACTCCAGCTCATTCCCTGCGGCGTGTTGCGCCCGGGCTGCAAGGGCGTCATTGGCAACGGCGTGGTGCTCGATCCGATCGCCTTTCTCAAGGAAGTGGCCAAGTTGCGCGGACTGGGTGTCGAGGTTGACGGACGGCTGTTCGTCTCCAATCGCGCGCAGGTAATTCTGCCTTACCATCGCATGATCGAGCTGGCAGCAGAAAGCGCGCCGGGGCGCAAACGTATCGGGACAACCAGCCGCGGTATCGGGCCCGCGTATGAAGACAAGATGGCGCGCAGCGGTCTGCGCATTGTGGACCTGCTGAACACTTCGCTATTGAAAACCCATATTGAAGCAGCCTGCGGCGAGAAGAATGCGATCGCGCATGCTTTATTCGGCACCGATCCCCTGGATCCGCAAAAGATGTATGACGAATACGCGGCGGCAGCCGAAGAAGTGCGTCCGTTTGTCGCCGACACGGGACGCCTGCTGCACCAGACCATCGCTAGCGGCGGTTCGGTGATGTTTGAGGGCGCGCAGGGCACCATGCTTGACATCGATCACGGTACCTATCCGTTTGTCACTTCGTCCTCAGCAACAGCTGGAGGCGCGTCAACCGGAACCGGTGTGGGACCCACGGCCATCGGCACAGTCATCTCGGTAACCAAGGCCTACGTAACGCGCGTTGGCGAAGGTCCCTTCCCGACAGAAATCCATGATTCAATCGGAGACCAGCTTCGCGCCCGCGGCAATGAGTACGGCGCGGTGACAGGGCGTCCGCGGCGCTGCGGATGGCTGGACATCCCGCTGCTGCGCTACTCCAACCTTGTAAACGGCGCCGAGTGGCTGGTGGTGACAAAGATGGACGTGCTCGATGAGCTCGAAGAAATCCCCATCTGCGTCGGTTACCAGGTGGACGGCAAAGTGAGCGACGAAATTCCAGCGGATGTGCAAGGCCTGGAACGCATCAAGCCGGTGTATACAACACTCAAGGGTTGGCGGGCATCCACTGAAGGTATCACCGAATTTGATAATCTGCCGAAAGCAGCGCAGGAGTATCTCCGGTTTCAGGAGCGTGAAAGCGGCGCGAAAATCGGCATGGTTTCCACGGGCCCCGACCGCGAACAGACGATGGTGCTTCCGGAATTTGCGGCCGCTCTCGATGAGATTCACGCATAGATCGAACTAACTGCCGAGGAAATTACCCTTGGTTTGAGGAAGTGCACCATGATCAGCTTTACTGTCCGAATGCGGTTTGCCCAGGAAGATCGGGCGGAGATTGCCGAGATTCTGCACGAACTCACCGCGGCATCGCGTCAGGAACCGGGTTGCGTGAGTTACGTTCCGCATTGGGTACAAGGTGATCCGTGCACCGCGCTGATCTATGAACAGTATCAGGACCAGAAGGCCGAAGAGGCCCACCGTCAATCGCCGCACTTCAAAAAGTACGCAGTGGCAGGGCTTTATCAGAAGATGCTGGAGCGGAGCCGCGAAGACCTGGTGGCGCTGGCATAGGCGCAGTACAGTTCTGCCGCTGAAATCTTGAGCCGTCCGACTCGCAGATTTGAGCTGTGAACTGTCCCCGCTTCCCAGCTCGCTTGGGCTGCGGCCCTTCAGAGGCTGCGCGAACTGCCTCCTCTCCAGCAGCATCCGCACGGGTGGAAAAGACAGATTTTCTGGAGCCAAAAGTTCGCGAACGAACTTTCCTTTGGTCACATCATCTAATAACCTAAGGATATTCTCCCGCCCATACATTCACATGGCGTACATTGACCCACACCGCGGTTCGGGGCTACTATCCGTTACGCCTATGGGAATGCTGAAGGCAGACTTGTCTGCGGGCAGGAGTCGATATCTCGCGATTGGTTTTGTGGTTTTGATGATGCTGGCTACCAGCGCATCGATGCACGCAATGCCACGTGCCGAGCGGCATGAGACGCGGCACGAGATTGAGCACCTTGAAGATGTCTGGCGCGACGCTGTGTTGAAAGGGAACATTGCGGCAATGGATGCGCTGCTTGCAGATGACTACATGGCCATCACTCCCACAGGAATTCTGCAATCGAAAGAACAGGCCCTGGCAAATCTTCGCGCGGGCACAGTTCATTTCGACTCAATCGACCTGAGCGACCGCAAGATTCGCCTTTATGGAACCACGGCACTGGTTACTTCGCGCGCTGAAGTGATTGCCAAGAGTCCAGAGGGAAACATCAACGGAAGCTATCGGTATACACGTGTGTACGTGAAAGACGCCCAGGGCGCATGGCACATTGTGAGCTTCGAAGCCAGCAAGATCAGGCAACCCGGCAAGCATCACTAGGGCAAGTCTTGCTCATCTGGTGAAATTATTTGCCGTCTTCCTCGCGCACTGCGACAGGGCGCCCTTTTCCGCGTACGACGATGCCTCTAAAATAAGCCGATGCCTGAACTGCCTGAGGTGGAGACAATCGCACGCGGCGTGGATGCGCGTGTGCGCGGAGACCGGATTGCGGACGTATGGTTCGGCTCGCATCGCGAACCGTTCAAGACGCCGCCCGCCAGACAAGCCGCAGGACTGCGGGACCGGCCGATCATGGCTGTTCACCGCACCGGGAAGCACATCGTCGTGGAACTGGGCCAACTGTCCGGCGATTCCGTCCGGGTAAACAACCCCCAGGAGAAAACAGCCGAATTTGCCGCGCAGTGGATTGTGCACCTCGGCATGACAGGGCGCTTGCTTGTGACGACGCCCGAAGCGCCGGTCGCAAAACACACTCACGCGCGTGTGACGCTCGCCAGCGGAAGGGAGCTTCGTTTTGTAGATCCGCGGCGGTTTGGCAGGCTGGAGTTTCGCGACCTGCTCAAGGGGCCGGGGTTCTCGGGGCCGGGAGCGGAACCGCTGACGATCGAAGCGGAACAGTTTGCGCAGCTGTTTCACGGTCGAAAGCTGGCCATCAAAGCCGCTCTGCTGAACCAGACGTTGCTGGCTGGCGTGGGAAACATCTACGCCGACGAAAGTTTGTTTCGTGCGGGAATTCGTCCGCGGCGCAGAGCGGGACAGTTGACCCGCGCGGAACTGGAGAAATTGCGCAAGGCATTACGAACGGTGCTGGAGCACGCGATCCGTTCAGGTGGGTCATCGGTTTCAGATTATGTAGATGCCGAAGGCGTTCGAGGTTTTTTCCAATTGGAGCACTGCGTATACCAGCGCACAGGAGAGCCTTGCCGCACTTGTGGAAATGCGATCAAGCGCATCGTGGTGGCTGGACGGAGCACCCACTATTGCGCACATTGCCAGCGATAGAGCGGAGATTTGAAAAAGCAGAATCTACTGTTTTTTGAAGTCAGACGCATCCGGTTTACTAGAATCAAAACGGTTCGCCAATTTCCAGCTGCGCAACTGTTTGAAATCAAAGAGAATTCAGAACGGCACGCCGATTGCTACTTAGCAGGGTGCCAGTGATGTACCGGCTGCTGGGGAAAATTCCGGCCAGCCCGCAAAAACAAGCAGACGCTCGGCAAGAGCAGCCGTCAATGAAGCGGCAGACCGGCCGGGAGAGCCTGTAGAAGGCGCGGTGGATATAACCACCGCCCGTAATTTGCTGGGAGGCCAGTGACCAGCGCAGGGACACGAAACGCCACTCGAACGAGTGGCGTTTCGTGCTTCAAGATGAAAAGGTTGTGGAGAACATCAGCACCAGGGAGTTCCTGCGTGGTTACGCTTGTACCGGAAAGTTGCAAGGGGCGCTACTTGCACAGCTGTGCTGGAGCCTGTAGTATCGAACTTGCCTATCAAGCGGCTGAAGCGAACCACCCGGATTAGGGTTGAGCCGGCTCGCCGCTGACAAAAGATTCTTCGCGAACCAACCGAGCTACCAGGCGGAAACCGCGAAAAATCCTATAGGACAGGCATCACCCAAGGAAACGCTGACCGAATCCTACAGATCCACACAGCCGGAACAATGCTGTTGCAGGTGAGTCAGGCAGAAGGCTTGAGCGTTTTAGATAGATGTTTGGCCCTGAAGTCGCATCGAAGTAATGGCGGTCATTCTCCGCGGGGGTCCTGACGACAAGCAATTGTCGAGGGAACAAACCAGAATGCCGCAGTGCACCGGGCAGGAAGGGTTCACCCACTGTTAACGCGTCATGGGTACGCAGGTGTCGGGGTAGATTGCGTTTGGAAGTGCTGTTCCCCCGCGGATTGCACCGCTTCATCGACGAGCGGGAAACTACCCTTCGAAGTACCTCCTTTGATCATCGGGACAAGCCGCACGGAACGGGAAACTCAGCAATAGAGATGGATGAGCTGAAGCAAGAGATTGAATGCAACCCACAGAAATGTGCCAGGAAGTAAACGCATGACAACAGAACCGACGGTGCCCCAGCCCGAGCTGGGGTCGGCCCCGGCCAATGGTCAGGGACAGTCGCAAGGACATCGGCGCCGCAGGCGTCGCCGCAAAAACAAGACCAACCAGCCAGGCGCGCAGCCGCAGGGGCAATTGCAGCCGAATCAGCCTCAACAGGCTCAGCCGCAGATGCAGGCTCCGCAGCAACCGCAGCAACAGGGCGGACCGCCGAAGCAGGGCTCGGGTCGGCACCGGAAAAAGAAGAAGTTCTTCCAGCAGAAGAGCGGCGCTCCGCAGCCCGGTCCTGGCAACAGCATCGCTCCGCAGCATAACGGCCGGCGCAAGGATAAGCAGCGAGGGCCGCGAATGTTTGTGGGCCCAATGGACCACAGCTATCGCATTGTGAACGGCAACGTAGCCGATGGCCCGCCTTCGACGATTCCAACTTCAGGCAACGGGCACCACAGTTACTACAATGACGTGAACGTCGGATCGCCGACAGTGCCCGTGAAAGCGGACGCTCCAACGCGCATCTTCTGCTTCATCGATGACCTGTTTTTCCAGGCCAAGATCCAGGAAACTGCGAAGAAGCTGGGCGTGAAGGTTGAATTCGTCAAGGGTGAAAAGGAAACGATCGCGCGGATTATCGATTCTCCCGAGGCGGAGAAGCCGACTCTCGTGGTCTTCGACCTGAACAATCTCAATGCAAAACCGATGACGCTGATTCCGAAGTTCAAGACCAAATTCAAGAAGGCGACATCGATAATCGGATTCCTCAATCATCTGCAGGGCGACCTGAAGATGAAAGCCATCGAAGCAGGATGCGACACCGTGATGCCGCGTTCCGCATTCTCTCAGAGCCTTCCCAACCTTCTACGCCGGTACGGGCTGGAAGAGGAAGATGACAATGTGCCGCAACCGGTCTAGGAAGACCAAAAACAGGGATCAATAGAGCGGGGCGCCGACGATTGTTGGCGCCTTGTTCTTTTTGGGTAAAGCTGCTTTTATCCCGGGGGCCACGTCAGGGAGCGACCCCCGAGCAAGTGGACGTGGATATGGTCGACAGTCTGCCCACCGTCTTCTCCAGTGTTGATCACAGTCCGATAGCCCTCCGTCAGTCCTTTCGAACGCGCAATCTCGGCGGCTGCCCAATGCAGGTGGCCGATTAGCGCGCTATGCTCCTTGCCGGCATGGGCAATTGACCCGATGTGCTGGCGCGGAACTATGAGCACATGCACCGGAGCCTGAGGATTGATATCTGCAAAGGCGTAGCACTGGTCGTCCTGGTAGATGGCTTTGGAAGGAATACTTCCATCGATGATCTTGCAGAAGAGGCAGCTCATTTCGCGTCTAGTCTACACGAATGGGAACAGACAGAATTCGCGACCGTTTAAGCAATCGACAGCTGGCACAACTACTTGGGCGGCGATAGGCCGCGAGGATTGCGGCCGTGCCGGTTATGTTTTGAACGTCCGGACCGGATGCTCCCGTTCCTTCGTTTCCCCTCTCGCATCAAGAAAGCGATGAATCGCCTTCACCAGGGAGCGATTGAATATCCGCAGAGAGGCAAAAGGCACATCGAAAAGCCGATGTTTGCCTGCTTTTTCCATCAACTGCGCCACGCGGCGGCGATGATCGACATGCATAACGACGAATAAACCAGCTCTGTCAGCCACCTGGACAACTTCCCCTGATAAGGGAACTTTTCGAGAACGCCGATCCGATTGAATAACAATGCAGGAAATGTCGGAACCCACCAGAACACCTCAACAAATAAGTGACTTCCAGCGACCCTCCTTTCAAGTTCGATCGCACCAGTTCAAAGATGCCGGCGGTGAAAACGAGGTTGTTCGGCCTCAGCCTATCTGATTGATTTCGTTGACGAATTCCCAATTCTCGTTCGCTTGCCTTTGCGGGAGCTTGATCAAACTCCGGGAATACGTTTTGCATGGTTTTTTGCATGGAAGAGATCGATAGCGGCGGGATCGGACGGACCTACAAGTGCCCGCGCTCGACATTGCGCCTGCGGACACAGTTGCACCTATCGAGGATGCAGCAGCCGGCGCCTCAATTTCCCCGTCGAAGGGAATCAGACGTAACCGCCATCTGGGAGACCAAAGTGCCATAACTTGCACCCCAACAGTGGGTTGACGCCCGCAGGCAGGAATAATAAGTTCAATACAGAGTGCGCTGGCATTGAGCAGGTGTTGGTGGCACTCTTACGCAAAAAGCCCGCCGCAAGGCTGGCTTTTTGCGTTTTCAGCAGCCAGCCCTCAATCGCGATTGCGTAGGTTGTGAGAAAAGGCCACGAACTCAATTTGGTACGCAAGAAGGAGTGATTCAAATCACAGGCATCGGGGATGTCTGCTGCAAGACTGTCTCCTGTATGGCCCGACGCGGCAATCCTGGCATTACCTGCCGCAGGTGGATAAAATAAATTCAGTTCCCGAACCGCTCAGCGCTGTTGTACGAGATACGACCCTTACAACGTTGAAGTTTGAACGTGCGGCGTCGGTATCTCAGTTTGGATGCAGGCGCACGCCTGATCTGCACCAGGCGCATTGAGGGTTTCAAGGTGGCAACTGCAGAACTTCTTCCCCTTTACACCAAACTCAGCCAGAGAATCCTGCGTACAGCGGCGCGCCGGCGCGAACCCGGCGGCAACCAGATTGTGGAAGGGCCGGCCTTGTTCTGGCTTTCACTGCGGTGCCCGATGCACGCGTGGAGCTGGCCGCGTACAAATCATGAGGAGCGCTTCGAAGGCTTCGACGCGCACCAGACCTGCCACAAGTGCACGTCACGGCGAATGTTCGATACGCGCGAGTGGCGCTCGGGGCCGGTGTATCGGCACATGGTCCGGCCCGAAGCTGCATGCGAGGAATGTTCCGCCAACTCTGGGAAGACGGAACACTCGTTCTCATCCGGCTACTTCGCTGATTGGATTAGATCCTGGACCGTGTAGAGATCCGACTTAACCATCGAGCGCAGCTTTTCATACCGCTCGAAAGTTGTGCCCAGTTCCATGTCGGGATGGACTTTATGCCAGCGGTCGACAAACTGGGAGTCGTCCTTGTAGATCGATTCCCAGGTGGGAAAGACGTCGACAGTCACGGCCTGAAAAGGCTGCTCGCTTCCGCCCGGTAGGACCCGCCTGTTAAGCGACCATCCGGTCCGCACTCCATCCTTCGCCATTGCTTCGGCAAGTGGCTTCCAGACCTTCTTCTCCCAGGCAAGATAATCGTCCATGTTGTCATCAGAGACCTTCATGTAATTCACGACGAGGTAGTCACCCTTCTTGAAGCTACCGACATACCCCTCGTTCTGGAACATATCGTTTGAAATGAGAGTGGTGAGTGAGCTTCTACGATCAACATACTCCTGAGCACTCATCGCCATCCCGGCTTTTTTGAGCGCTGCCCCGAGATCTTCCATTCCCATCGGCTCAGAGGGAATGCCGGGATACATGGAGACGAACAGGTAATCGCACTCAGCGGATTCACCGGTAGGAATTTCAGAGCGCAAGACCATCCAAGAAGAGAGAGCACCAGCATCCACTCTCGATTGGGCGTATTTGTGAAGGTCGTCCGCCAGCCACTTGCGAAATTCGCTTCCCTTATCGGGTTTGATCTTCACGCATGCAACCCTGTGATAGCCACTCGGCGCCTGTTGAGCGAACAACGTGGCGGAAAGTGCCGCGAGCAGCGCCACACATGCAAAAAGACGGGAAACTCTCATGGGAACCTCCACTTTCTTAGGGTCTCCGGCTGGTCGAACATGAATCCAGCGCCGCCAGTCTGAGGTTTAGGTTTTGGGGTGCGGGGGAAGTGAAACGACCATACAGCAGAACCGAAGGGAACGGGAAGGACTATTTGGGGGTGAGAGGAGACGGAACGGTAGGCGCGGCAAGCACCGGATGCGCGCAGGTCCCCTCGGTGCGACATTCTAGTGCGTGGAACCCAGGGTCGACGCGGAGGCGGCAGGGCAAGGACCGTAGTCGCGCTTAAGCTTCTCAACCTTGAAGACGGCTGGGCTGCCATTTGTTTTCTTCGTTTTTGATCCGTGCAGCTTCACGCGGTCGCCGGCTTTGATGGCAACCGCATTGCCTTCGAGCGAGTAGGTCTTCGCGTCACTGGTTTGGACTTCCAGCCCGCTTGGACTGCTGGAGACACAGCCGATGAGGGTGTGGTGGTCATGATTGATCGCCAACACTATCCCGACCGCCGCGATGGCACCGGTTGTGACGCCAATACCGATCGCAATGCCATTGCCGCAATACCCAACGCAACCCGAGGGAAACTCCTGAGCATCGGCCTTCGTCGGGGCTTCGGAAAGCAATAGGAACAGAGCGGCAAGTATGCCGATGTGACTGAGGTACTTCCCTCGGATCGAGGCCGTCGTTGAGCAACAAAGCAACTGAGTGGTCGGTCGAGGGCTCTTCAATAATCCTCCAGTGGATCGATGAATCCCAATGAATGAGAGCGGAAGCACGAGGCGAGATCGAGGACACTGGAAGAGTCGCCTTTAACCGACTATGAGGAAAAGTGTGGCAATGAGTATGACGACAATTTCTAGCGGAGGCAAGAAATTTCCTCTTCGAGCAAGTGCGGCAGGAGCGGATTCTTCCTCAGCAATTGCTGAAGAAATTAAAGTTCCTTTGGGGCCACTCAACTGGTGTGATCGAGAATGATCTTCCAGCCGTGCGAGCCTTTACGCCAGACCAGCGAGAAGATTCCGTCGTCTTTCTTGGCGTCGCCTTTCGCAGTGCGCTCGAGGTGGAACTTGCCCGTGACGAGGGCGATTTCTGACTTGCCGCAACCGGAAGGAAGCAGGCGAATGTCGAGGTCGTTGAAGGTAAGTTTGCCCATTTGCTCCGGAGTCGTGTAGTTCAACATGTAACGCTCGCGGATTGGCTTGTATCCCTTGCGAAGGGTAAGGCCAATAAACGTCGTGTCGGGTGAGTCCTCATAGGCCTGCATGAAGGCCGGGATGTCGGCGCGGTTCCACGCATCGGTCTGGGCCTGGATGGCGGCGCGAATTTCGGTTTCGTCGGTGGCGGCGTGGTCTGCAGTCTGGGCTGGGCACACGGGCGCAACGGCGATGAGGAGCAGGGCGAGGAAAGGCAGGGCGCGTTTCATGGGTGGGCCTCCGAGTGGGATGTACCAAGAAAGATTACAACGTGTGGACACCTTTGCTTTCCCTCCCTTGCTTCGCGCCGATGGGGCACCCGTGATCGTGCCGCTTTTGCAACTGGATTGAGATGGCTTTAGCCTACAATTTGGATATGGCACCGACCGAAACTTCCCCATTCCGCGTAGTGCATACGGTGTGTTCGCATGACTGCCCGGACAGCTGCGCCGTTCTTGTTACCGTCGACGCGAATGGGCGCGCGGTGAAGGTGCAGGGCGATCCTTCGCAGCCTGTGACACAGGGATTTCTGTGCGGAAAAGTGGCCAAGTATCTTGACCGGGTGTATTCGTCGCAGCGGATTCTGTATCCGTTGAAGAGGAAGGCCGGCATCGCGAAGGAACCCCTGAAGCGCGGCGAGGAGCACGAAGCCTTTGAGCGGGTGAGCTGGGATGAGGCGCTGAGCGCGATTGCAGCGCGGCTGCAGCAGATCAGCGACACGTATGGGCCCGAATCGATTCTGCCCTACAGCTATGCAGGAACGATCGGCGTGCTGGGCTTTGGGTCGATGGATCGGCGATTCTTTCATCGGCTCGGCGGGAGCCAGCTTGATCGCACCATTTGCTCCGAAGCTGGCGGGCAGGCTTGGAACCTGGTGTACGGCAAGAAGCTGGGAACGCCCACCGAAGACTTCAAGCTGGCGAAGCTGATTGTGGCATGGGGAGCAAACATTCACGGCAACAACATTCATTTATGGCCGATGGTGGAGCAAGCTCGGCGCAACGGAGCGCGGCTGATCGTAATCGACCCCTACAAGACGCGCACCGCAGCACTGGCCGACTGGCACATTGCGATCCGGCCGGGAACCGATGCAGCACTGGCGCTCGGCGTGATGCACATAATCCTCCGCGAGGGTCTTGAGGATCGCGCCTACATCGACGAAATGACGCATGGATTTGACCGGCTGGCGAAGCGGGCGAGCGAGTACACGCCGGAGCGCGTTGCTGCCTGGACGGGTATGACAGCGGAAGAAATTGAACAACTTGCGCGCGAATACGCGACGACGAAGCCTGCTGCGCTGCGCTTGAATTATGGAGTGCAGCGAAGCGAGAACGGCGGCACGGCCGTGCGGACCATTGCGATGCTGCCTGCGCTAACCGGAGCGTGGAAACATCGCGGCGGCGGAGCCTCGCTGTCGACTTCAGGCGCGTTCGCATGGAACAAGCGGGAGCTGGAGCGGAGAGACCTGGCGCTTGATTCACCGCTTGGTCGCGAGGCGCGAACCATCAATATGTCGACGCTGGGGATGGCGCTGACAGCGGAGCAAAGAATAGGGAATGGGACACAGGGAGTAAAAGACGGTGCAACGGGTGATGCCGACGTGCTCGGCGGTGGCCCGCCGGTTCATGCATTGTTTGTGTACAACTCAAACCCGGGAGCGGTAGCGCCGAACCAGAACGCTGTGCGGCGCGGGCTGGCACGTGCGGATCTATTTACGGTTGTGCATGAGCAATTCTTCAACGACACCACGGATTATGCCGACTACGTTCTACCGGCGACGACGTTCCTGGAGCATACAGATATCCAGGGCGCATATGGGCACTACTTTGTCCAGCTATCCAACCAGGCCATCGAGCCGCCGGGCGAGGCGCGATCGAATGTGTGGCTGTTCGGGCAACTGGCGCAGTTCATGGGCTTTACGGAGCAATGCTTTCGTGACAGTGAGGAGCAGTTGATTCGGCAGGCGCTTTCGGTGGGATTGGACGGTCTATCAAAGAATTCCGGGATGGAGCATGTCACGCTGGAGGACTTGCGGGAGCAGGGCCACATTCCGCTCGCATTTCATCGCGATCCCGAAGGCACACCGTTTCTGCCATATACGTCGGGACTCATGCAGACGCCCTCTGGCAAGATCGAGTTTGATTCCTCGGCGCTGGCCGCACAGGGTCGGGACGGACTGCCTTCTTTTACGCCTCCAAGCGAATCGAGATGGGGTGACGGCGCAAAGCGCTTCCCGTTGGAATTCCTGGGCCGGAAAGCGGACAACTACATGAACTCGACCTTCGCAAACCTCGAGGGGCACCGCAAAATGGAAGCGCGAACGAGCCAGCGGCTCGAGATGCATCCTGTAAATGCCAGGGCGCGCGGAATCGCAGACGGCGACAAGGTCCGCGTGTGGAATGATCGCGGAGAGATTCTGCTGACCGCTCTGGTGGATGGCAGCGTTCCCGAGGGCGTGGTGGCTGGGCGAATGGACTGGGCCAAGTTCAATGAAGGCGGAGTGAACGTGAATGCGCTGACAAGTGACCGATTGACCGATATTGGTGCAGGAGCCACGTTCTACTCGGTGCTGGTGGAAGTGGCAAAGGTCTGAGGCCATACGCCTTCAGCAACATGCGGAACAATTGAAATCGAACCTGAATTCCTTGACGAGCAAAAGGGACGGGGTGGCAGCACGCCAGCTGAAAGTCTGACGAAAGGCGGTAGACTAAGACAATGACGTGGTTACCATTCTTAGTCGTTCTCGCTTTGTTTATCGGTTACGTTGCAATGAAGCGTTCCGGCCAGATTTCCTCCAAAGAAGCAGCGGAATATTTGAAGAACGGCGCGATGGTGATCGACGTCCGCAGTGCGAACGAATACGAGTCGGGGCACATTATGCGAGCCCAGAATATACCTCTCGATCGCATCGAAGTGATGGCGCTGTCGGTTATCAGGGACAGGAGCAAGGTCCTGCTGCTTCACTGCTCCACAGGAGTACGCAGCAATCTGGCCAAAAAGAAGCTTATTGATATGGGATTCAAGAACAGCTTCAACCTGGGATCGTACGAGCGGGCCGCAAAGATAATCACTAACCAGTAACCGCCAAAACCTCGCAAAATAGAAGAATGGAAACTGCGTTTGGGCTGCGCCTGGCAACCCACGAAGACGTTCCTGCTCTGCATGGGCTGATTGAAGCCTCGGTGCGGGGATTGCAAGGCGGGGACTATACGCCGGCGCAAATTGATGGCGCGCTGGGGACGGTTCTGGGGCTGGATACGCAGTTGATTCGCGACCGGACGTATTTTGTAGCCGAAGCCGTCAGCCACAATGCAAAAACGCGGAAGCATCTTGCCGGATGCGGCGGGTGGTCAAAGCGAAAGACTCTGTTTGGCGCTGATCGGGGTCCCGGGCGCGAGCCGGAATTACTTGACCCGGCCATGGACGCGGCGAAGGTACGAGCTATCTTTGTGCATCCGGAGTTTGCGCGTCGAGGGCTGGGTTCGCTGATCCTGGCGACGGTAGAAGACGCAGCGCGCATGGCCGGATTCAAGCGGTTCGAAATGGGATCGACGCTGACGGGCGTGCCGCTCTATCGTCTCAAGGGATACGAGGAGATGGAGCGGATCGCGGTCCCACTGAACAATGGCGAGGCTCTTCCGGTGGTAAAGATGATGAAGATCGCAGGCTGAAAACCCAATTGCCCAGGTCTCATCATCGAAACCTGAACCCACTTCGTACTGCTCTGTCGACGTTAGAGGCCTACTGGACGTTGCCAAAGGGATCTTCAAGCGACGGACATTGCGGGGTGAGGAGTTCGGCTCCGTGCTGAGTGACGAGCAAATCATCTTCGAGACGGATGCCGAATTCACCCGGGATGTAGATGCCGGGCTCGTCGCTGAGTGTCATGTTGGCTTCGAGGCGCGGGTTCAAATCCCAGCCGAACATATCGTTACGCACGAAGTAGGGCCACTCGTGCATGTCCATGCCGATACCGTGGCCGACGCGGTGGGTGAAGTATTTGAAGCCGGGTCCATAGCCACCGTCGACGATGACCTTGCGTGCGGCAGCATCCACATCTGCGGTCTGTACGCCGGGGCGGGCGGCGTGGAGTGCCGCGGACTGCGCGTGGTGGACGATGTCGAAGACGGATTTCATTTTCTCGGTCGGTTTGCCGAGGACGAAGGTGCGCGTGATGTCGGAGGTGTAGCCCTCGACGGAGCAGCCGTCGTCAAGCATAAGGATGGAGCCCTCACGGAGAGTCTGCGGCTTGGCTGAGCCATGGGGCACAGCCGTAAATTCGTCCACGTTGAGGCTGGCTTCGCCTTCAAATCCTACCTGGCGGTAGGCGGCCGCGACGAGGCCGTGAACATCGACGGTGGTCATGCCGGGATTGAGTGATTGCGCGACCGCCCGGTAGACAAGCAGCGTGGCGCGGCAGGCAAGGCGCATGCATTCGATTTCGTGCGCGTCCTTGATCATGCGGCAGCCGGCGGTGATGGGCGTGGCGGAGACGATGCTGAGGTGTGGATTGGCGGCACGAATACCTTCTGCAAAGACGAAGGCCATATGCTCGTCGAGCCCGATGGTAGCAGCGGAGAGGCCGCGATCGTTCAGGCCTCTGCCGAGCGCGATGTAGGGGCTTTCATCTTCCTGCCAGGTGAGGATGTCGACATTGCCGGCGAGCGGGCCGGCAGCAAGAAGTTCAGTGGCACGGCCTTCTTCAAATGCGGGACAGACAAGGAATGGCTTGCTGCGCGCGGGGAGAACGAGAGCCCAGAGACGCTCGCCGCCATAGAGATGCAGATTGGCGAAGTAGACGGAAGAGCTTGTGGAATTGGCGAGGACGATGGCGTCGATCTTCTCGGAAACCATGAGTTGACGCGCGCGTTCCATGCGAGTCTGTCGCTCGACGTTGGTGAAAGGGCGTGCATGGCCTGAGAGATCGGGGAGCGCGGCAATCGCTGATGGAATCTGTTTTCCGCTCTCCTGTGCGGCATGTCCTGGGATAGCAGTGGCGGCTACAGCCGCGGTGGCGGCGCCGAGAAAGCTGCGACGTGTGAGCGCGGAATTGCGGGACATGAGCCTCCGGGAAGGGGTACGGGGAATTGTTTCTAGAGTAATTGACTCAAGTGGGCGGAGTTGCTAGTTCCGACAGATTGCAGCAGAGACCAGCTTCTATTTGAGATACCGACCGACTGTCGAAAGGCCAATCGCAACAGTTAAGATAGCGACCACGACGATCACGATTGACAGAGCGATTCGAGTGACCCATCTCGATGAGCCAGAGACTTCTTCATCTTGCATTGGGGCGACGAGAGCGGCGGTAAGGAGAGTTGCGAATATCGTCAGGGTTGCGAGTAGCCCGCCATATAGCCTTGCCTTCGTCGCCGCCTCTTGTATTAACGATGCCTGCGACTGAAGACCATAGTTGCCACTGTAGACGGCCGCCCATCCGGCGTATTGCAGCAATGCTTCTGCCGCTCCAAAGATCAAGGGAACTAGCATGAGCCAGAACCATGCGCGATATTTTGACCTTGAGCCTGTCCGCTTCATTTCGTCGCTGTCGTCACTTACGTACTGAGTGGACTAAATGTTCATTGCTGCTTCAAAGGCTGACCGGATGCTTCTTCCTCGATTGAAAGCGTCATGCAGTGCTGCTGGGTCACTTCGCATTGCAGCATGTCTTCGGCGAGCAGATTCCATCCGACAAAGCCAGCGAATTTCCCGTTGGCGGACTGAGCCGGAGTCGGAGCCAGGCCGTCACCGGTTTCGGCGTCGTAGTCCTCGTGCATCGAGTCCCATTCGGCGATGTCGCGATGGATGTCAGTGGCAATGGTCACGGCCAGCCAGCGGGCTTCTTCGTTGAATCCGTAACGCCTCAGCGCGATCCAGTCGAGGAAGTTTGCGTTGATCCAGATGGGGCCGCGCCAGTTGGAGTAGGGATTGATGATGGCCTGGTTGTTGTAAGCGGGATTGAAGCGCGACAGGCTGCGGAAGCCGTGTTCCGCTCGCATTTGCATCGGATTGAGCAGGTAGAGCGAGATCATGCGACGGCCTTCGTCGTGGGGAAGCAGGCCATCGAACAGCGGCAGGAAGTTGGACCACGCGACAACGCGGATCACGGCTCCGGTGTCGCGGCGACGATTCCAGAACATGGCGTCGCGCGGAGCCCAGAGCTGCCGCAGGATAGCGTAGCGGGTGGCGATGGCTTTGTCCTGGTATGCATGCGCGGCGGAAACGTCGCCAAGTTTTGTCGCGATTGCCGACATCGCAAGATATTCGCGCATGGCATAGACAGAGGCATCGACAGCGAGAATAGCGCTGCGGTCGTTGGGATCGTTTGTGAGGGCTGCGTTGTTGTCGGCGCCGGACTGCATGGCGTTGTCCCAGAACCAGAGCTTCCACTTTTCGTCGTATTGCGTGCGATGGCGATAGTCGAGGACGCGCTTCATCGCGGGCCACACGGGGCGAATCCATTCGTAGTCGCGCAGATCTTCGGCAGCGACGACGGCGCCCTGCGCGAGGAACGGCTTCATTGCGAATTTTCCGAACAATGGACGCGGACCTTTGGGCGTGATGCAGCCGGCAACGTAACCATCGGCATCGGCGGAACCGGCAAAGCTGAGAACCCAGTCGCGGAGATATTTGGCATTGGCGGGATCCTGATTGGCCCAGTGAAGCCCGATGAAGAAGCCGTCCCAGTCCCACATCTGGTTGTAGTAGCCGGCGGGAATGAGGTAGGGGTACTTGATGTATCCGTCGGCGGGGCGAATGGTTTGCGGGGCGAGGCGATCGAATTCGGTGGTGAGGTTGCGGAGGAGCGCGGCGGGATCTGGCTGCTCAGGCGGAGATTGGGCGAGGGAGAGAGAAAAGGAGGACAGGAGAGTTGCGATGAGAGCAAAGGGAATGCGTAGGTTCACGGAGGAATCATAGCGCGGCCTATGCGGTTGGTCTGTGTTCGTGCTTTCCCACCCATGTCACGGTGACGCTGTGCCATGGATGGGGCACCGGGCGGAGGACCCGGCCCGGGAAAGAACAACTGCAGGTTTCTCCACTGCGCTTCGCTCCGGTCGAAATGACAGAGCTTGAATGAGAATGCGATCAGACTGGGACGACTTCGCTGACCTGCACGACGCTTTCGCCAGTGTAGTATTTGCGCTGGTCGGCGATCAGTTCTGGAGCGGTAGCGGCGAGGGCGGCGTCGAGTTGCAGCATTGATTCGAAGTATAGGTGGCCGATGGCGTGATGGTGTGAGGGTGTTCCGGGAGGGAAGGCTCCGATGCCTCTGTCAACCTCGATCCGGACGAGCCCGCGGGGCAGAAGAAGCTGGCGCGCCAGGACGAGGTGCGGGCCAAGGTAGTAGCTCCAGTCAAACGTAGACGCCGGCGTAGCTGGGTACATAACAGTGAGACGGACCATGGGTTCGGAATACAGTGCAGGCGGAAGGGATGTCAATGAATCTCGATCACCGCCGCCCCATCCTTGTCACGGTGTGACTGTGACGTGGATGAAGCGCCTACATTTGCAGGCTATCCAGCTCTTTAGGCTATCTGTCTAGAGTGGTAGGCAGGAGCTCGACGTAGTCGAGAGCGGCGGGGTCGGCGCCATCGGGCACTCCTTCGATACCCAAAACATCCCCGGGCTTCAGATTCACCGTGAGTACGGCGAAGCGCGTGGAGTTGTCGCCGTGGGGGGACCGCGAAGGCAGAGATGCATTCGCCGTCCATCCGGTCAGAGCATGGCCATTCAACAAGAACGTAAAACGCGCGTCGCCCCCTTGAAGGTCAAAATACTGCACGGCGAGGCGAAAAGGTTCAGCCGCGCCCTTCCATGTCCATTCCGCTGTGCATCCGCTCGCGACCAGGCAGGACACTGCTTTGCCGCCGCTGGCGTCCTCCCAGGGATTTACATCGATGACTTTGTAGCCAGTCAGGCGGGCATCTTCGGCTTCGAGGCGGTTGGGGTAGTGGCCGGCGCGGCCTTGCGCATCGGGGATTCCGCTGAGCTTGAGGAAATACTGCACGACGGCGTCGCGCCACACGATGGCATGGCCAGCTTGGTATTGGAGGCGCGCGAGCATGTCGGCGTAGAGCTCGGGGTCGATGCGGCCTTTTAACGAGGTCCAATCATCGACAAAGTGCGCGGCTTGCGCGGCGCCGTCGTAGTGCGAGTCGTAGAGGTACTGAATCACGGTTTTGCCGTCATGGAGTTTCCAGGTATAGGGAACGTGGTGGAGAAAGAGCAGCAGGTCGTCAGGCGTGGTCGTGGTGGACTCGTAAATTCTGGCTACATCCGGTGAGTATTGGCCGACGAATCCGGTTCCTGTCGTCACTGTCCGATCCATGCCTACGCCGTCGTGGTCTGCGCGGTGCCATTGGCCCCAGCCGTTGTTTTCGCTGGATTCGATGTTGGGGCCGTAGTGGCTGCCGGTGATGTCAGTGAGTGTTTGCAGTCCGAGCGGGCCGGTATAGCTTTCATACGCGGGCCAGGACTGCATCAGCATTTTCGTGACAACGCGAACGACAGCAGGATCGGTGGAGATGGTCTGACGCGCCCACTCCCCGGCGATCTGCTCCGGCATCAAGTTTGGATCCCACGCGAGACGGCCGAACGCGTAAAGATTGGCGAGAGCGAGGGGCGAACCGAGCCACCCCTGCTGGCCGATGCCAGCCACGCCGACGATTCCTCCCAGCGGGCGACGGAAGGATTTGCCGGCGATGATTTCTTTTACCGGAGTTGACGCACCGCCGACGCGCATGTCGAAGTCGAGGACCTGCTTCCACATTGGCGCGAGGTAGACGAGGTGACGCTGCTGGCCGGTGTACTCCTGCGTGATCTGCACTTCCATGGCCTGGCTGGTCTGGGTGAGGCCGCCGAAGAGGGGCGAGACAGGCTCGCGGACCTGGAAGTCGATGGGGCCTTCCTTGGTTTGGATGACGACGTTGGGCTCGAACTTGCCATCGAGAGGATGGAAAATGTCGTAGGCGGCGCTGGCTCTATCTGCCTTGGGATCGCGCCAGTCGGCGTGGTGGTTGTAGACGAATGCTCGGTAAAGGACGACTCCGCCGTGGGGTGCGAGAGCGGCGGCCAGGGTATTGGCGGCATCGGCAGGCGTGCGGCCAAAGCTGGCGGGGCCGGGCTGGCCTTCGGAGTCAGCCTTGACGGTGAAGCCAGCGAAATCGGGGATCAGCGAGTAGATCTCGTTCGCCTTGGTGGCCCACCAGGCTTTCACGGCGGGGTCGAGGGGATCGTACGTTTTGAGGCCGCCAATTTTTTGCGGGCTGGCGATGTCGACGGAGAGAGCTACGCGGACGCCGAAGGGACGCATGGCTTCGGCAATTTTTGCTACGCCTTCAAGCATCTCCGAAGTGAGAAACGGCGAGGAGCCGTTTACGTTATTCAGGTTGCAGCCGTTGATGCCTATGGAAGCGAGCAGGCGCGCGTATTCAGCAACAGGAGCGAGGTCATCGCGGACGTGGCCCGCGTCGAAGAAGATGCTGCGTCCGGCGTAACCGCGCTCAATGGAGCCGTCGGCGTTGTCCCACTCATCGACCCATCGGATCGCCATGGCGGGCCGTTCGCGAATGTTGGCTTTGTTCATGTCATAGCCCTGGGCGAGGCTGCGCAAAAGGGCAAAGGCCCCGTAGAGGATGGCGCGATCGCTGCCGCCAATGATGTCGATTTCACGGGCCAGGTCTCCGTGTCGGGCGGTAATGAAAAACTCGTCGGCATCAAGAGAAGGCATCGGACTTTCGGGATGGCGCGCGCGCATCTCCTGCACGGTGCCGAGAAGGATGGCGTTGGGGCCTTCTTCGAGCGGTGCACCGCCGGAGAGGGAAAGCAGGCCGCGGCGAAGTTCGATGGCAGCGGTTTGTTCCAGCATGCTTTGACCAAGCATGCTGACGCGGGTGGGTACGGTGAGAGGCTTCCCCACGGGGCGATATTTAAGCCAGGCTTGTGCGGCGTTTTGTGCGACAGCGGGGTGCGCGTAATTGATCACCGTCATAAGGACGATGATTTGCAATGAATATCGGCGGAACTCAGATCTCAGAAGCCAATCCTCACCCCAGCGACCAAGACCGGTCACCGGAGACCCCAAAACCTTCGGCACCCAGCTTTGAAGAAGTGTCAGCACACCCCTGATGCTCCGCATCCCACCGTTCTATCACCTCTGGGCGCGGACCGTTTTCGTGAATCCCTGCTCGCCATTTCTGCGCCGTTTTCTTGAGTTCCCGTCACCTGTATTCTTGACACGCCTAGCTATCTATGCCTAGACTTCTTAATACCGAGATTGCTAGGGGTACAGATGGCAAAGAACGACTTGCAAGGAACACTCGATTTACTTGTCTTAAAGACGCTGGATCAAAACGGCACGCTGCATGGCTACGGCATCGTGCTGCACATCCAAAGCGCGTCGAATGACATGCTCCGCGTGGAAGAGGGGTCGCTGTATCCGGCGCTGCATCGCATGGAGCAGAGTGGATGGATCGCTTCGGAATGGGCGACCACCGACACTAACCGGCGCGCGAAGTACTACAAGCTCACCGCTACCGGCAGGCGTCAGCTGCAGCAGGCAGAGGAGAGCTTCGATCAGCTCGTAAAAGGTGTGCGCGCCGTGCTGCGTTACGCCTGACGTTTTGCGCTCTACCTTAGAAAGGAATCCATGGCTGCCTTCCGCCGTATCGCCAACCTGTTTCGCCGCACCAGCGTTGATCGTGAGATCGATGCCGAGTTGCAGGCCCATCTCAACCTGCGGATCGACGCGAATCTCGCTGCGGGCATGTCTCCCACGGAAGCGCGTCGCCACGCATTGGTGCAATTCGGCAATGTTGCGTCGACCAGGGAGCGCGTCGCCGGTGCGGATACCGCTCTCGGGCTCAGTGGCATTTGGCGGGATATTCGTTATGCGGCACGCCAATTGCGAAAGTCGCCGGGCTTCTCCATCACCGTGATTGCAACGCTGGCGATTGGCATCGGCGCCAACGTCGCGGTCTTCAGCAGCATGGATGCGGTTGTTCTTCGGCCGCTGGCAGTGCCGGCAATGGATAGGGTTGTCACGCTCGCTGAGCAGCAGCAACAGCGCGAGAGCCAGCCGGTCGCCCTCGCCGATTTTGGCGACTGGGCTCAACAGAGCCGTTCCTTCGAAGAGCTGGCTGTTCGCGATAGCAGCGACTTTACCTTGACCGGTGCCGGCGATGCCGCGCAGGTACGCGCCACATCCACCTCCGCCTCATTCTTCAGCGTTCTTCGTACCCAGGCATTCCTTGGCCGTGTATTCGATCAGAGCGAGTGCCAACCTGGCCGCGACTCCGTTGCCGTTCTCAATTACGGATTCTGGCAGCGCCACTTCGGCTCCGATCCGAGCATTCTCGGTGAGAAGATCGAACTCGATCAGCGCCAATACACCATCATCGGCATCCTGCCGAAGACGATGCAATACCCCGCCGCTACGGACATCTTTCTGCCCTTCGCTCCGACCCCGGCGCAACTCGCCGATCGCAGCAACCACAACTACATGGTCCTTGGTCGTCTGCGCGACGGGGTAACCGTGAAACAGGCGCAATCCGAAATGCGGCTGATTGGCGAGCGGTTGGCGAATGCATATCCGGCAACCAACCAGGGATGGACGGCGCGGGTTGAGCCTTTGCTCGATGACATCAACGGCGACTTCACGCCTCTTTACTACAAGCTCATCCTGGGCGCGACCCTTTTCGTCCTTCTCGTGGTTTGCGCGAATGTCGCCAACCTGCAGCTTGCGCGCGGCGTCGCCCGCCGGCCTGAGATTGCCATGCGCACGGCACTGGGCGCGAGCCGCAAGAGGATCATCCGGCAACTTCTAACAGAAAACATTCTTCTTGCCCTACTGGGAGCTACCGGTGGCGTAGCGTTCGCTGCCATTTATCTCCAGGGCATCCTCATCACCATGCCGGCGCGAGTTGCGCGCTACATTCCGGGCTGGTACAACATGTCGATCAACCGCCGGGCACTGGCGTATTCGTTGCTACTCGCGGTGGGCGCCGGAATTGCCGCGGGGTTGGTTCCGGCCGTCGAGGCGCTGCGGATAAGGCTGGTCGATCAACTCAGGGCAGGCTCACGGCAGTCCACGGGTTCCCGGCGCGCCTACTTGCGTAACGCGTTTGCGGTAGCGCAGATTTCGTTGGCCGTTGCCCTCGTCATCGGTGCTGCGCTGATGGCCAAGGGCATGAACTCCATGCTCCACCAGGCCGACATCTATGGGCCAAAGAAGATCCTGACACTGGGAGTCAATCTGCCCGTCAAGCGCTATACAACACCGGAAAAGCAGGCTGCGTGGTACACCGAGACCCTGGAAAGACTTCGCGCAATTCCCGGCGTGACGCACGCAGAAGTCACAGCTGCCATGCCCTATAGCGACAACGCCTGGGTTCGCGATTTCACCATCGAGAACCGCCCGGTAATGCCCGGCAAGATCCAGACGGCGCTGAATCTCCCGGTGAGCGGCGGTTATTTCGGTGCATTCCATATCGCCATTCTCAATGGGCGTGGCTTTTCCCAGGGGGACTCTATCCATTCCGTTCCAGTAGCCGTCGTCAGCCGTAATTTCGCTCAACGATATCTCGATGGCGAGAATCCGGTCGGCCGCCGTATTCGCATGGGCGATCGCAACAGCAAAGAGCCCTGGCTCACCATCGTCGGGACTGCTGAAGATGCCGGCTACTCGTTGTGGGAAGAAGATCCGCCAGCGGTATACATGAACGCCGCGCAGGTGCCCTCAACTGAAGCCACGATCGCTGTGTTCACCGATGGGGATCCATTGGCCCTCGCGACTCCGGCTCGCAAAGCCATGGCCGCAATCGACCCGGGACTGCCCATTGATCCAGTGCTAACCTATGCGAGATTGGTGCGCGACGACATGGTCGGGCTCATCTATGCCGCGGTTATGCTTGGGGTGGATGCGGTGATTGCGCTGCTGCTAGCGGCGATCGGCATCTTCGGCGTGATGGCCAACATGGTTAGCGAGCGCACCCGCGAGATCGGCGTGCGGCTGGCGCTCGGAGCACAGCGCGGAGATGTTCTGGGCCTGATTCTGCGCCGCGCTTCATGGCTCACAGGAGCCGGTATCAGCATTGGCCTGGTGCTCGCGTTCGTGCTCGCGCGCCTCGTTGCGAATCTTCTGCGGGGTGTGCGGCCCGACGATCCGGTGGTCTTTGTTGTCATTACCGCAACGATTGCCGCAGCCGCCATCGGTTCCAGCTGGATTCCTGCTCGTCGCGCCTCGCGCGTCGATCCCATGCAGGCGTTGCGCGCGGAGTAAAACAGGAGAACGACCATGGCCGTCTTCCGCCGTTTCGCGAATTTGTTTCGCCGGTCCAGCGTCGACCAGGAGATTGAAGATGAACTCCAGGCGCACATTGCGATGCGTGTGGAAGCAAACATTGCGGCGGGCATGTTGCCAACCGAGGCACGGCGGCAAGCGCTACTGCAATTCGGCAATCCCAGCACCACGAAAGAGCGAGTGACGGCCGCAGACGCCAACCTCACCCTCGGCGGTTTCTGGCGCAATGTTCGATTTGCCCTGCGTCAATTGCGTCGCTCGCCCCGCTTCGCCCTCACCGCGATCCTGGCATTGGCACTCGGAATCGGTCCGAATGTGGCGATCTTCAGCATCATCTGGGCTACGTTCCTCGCGCCGTCACCCTTTCCACATGCCAATCAGCTCGTAGTGGTGTGGAACCACTACAAAGGTGATCGCATCCCTACACGGGGCGAAGATTACGCCCAGTACGCCGCGGAGAGCCGTTCCTTCGAGAGTCTCTCCTTTCAGTCGTGGATTGTTGTCCACCTCACCAATTCAGATCACACCGCCGACATGTCTGGTGGCCTTGGCGTCAGTCCAGGGCTGCAGACAAGGACAGTTGGTGAGCCGATGGCACTGGGCCGCGATTTTCTTCCCGATGAGGGAGGGCCAGGCAAGGACCACGTCGTTATCCTCTCGCATTGGCTTTGGCAGCACCGTTACAACTCCGATCCAAACATCGTGGGCAAGCCCATTCTGGTTGAAGACCAGCCGTACACGGTGGTTGGCGTGACGCCTGCAGGCCCCAACGATCAAGGCGGAGGCGTGGAATTCAATGTGCCGGTTCGTTTGACGCCCGGCGTGCATAGTCCTCATTTCGGGATCATGATCGGCCGTCTCAAGCCGGGAGTCACTCTCGCCCAGGCACAGGCAGAGCTTTCGGTTATCAATAGCAGGTTGTTCGCGAACGTCCTTGTCAAAGAGCGCGGTCAGGCTAATGGCTCAAATGCCATCTCGATCACCGTGGAGCACTTCCGCAATGACTGGCTCGACGTCAAGACGCAGCGAAACCTCTGGCTGCTGCTGGAAGCTGTCAGCCTGGTGCTGCTGATCGCGTGCGCCAATATCGCCAACCTGCTGCTGGCGCGCGGAGCCTCCCGCAGTCAGGAACTCGCCGTGCGCTCAGCCCTTGGAGCCACTCGCCGCCAGATCTTTGCACAACTTCTCACTGAGAGCCTCACCCTCGCGGTGTTTGGCGGAGCACTTGGCATCACCATGGGTTGGGGAATAATGAGATTGAGCATCGCCATCTTTCCCGACCTTGCCCTCCAATCTTCAGACACGCTGGTGGAGATGAATCTGCCTGTGCTCTGCTTCTCCATAGCAATCGCGTTCATCGCCGGGATCGTCTCGGGATGCGCTCCAAGCTGGCGCGCTACGCGGCTCAACCTGAGCGAAACCCTGAAGCAGGGATCGCGCTCGGTAGGCGGGCGAGGCCGCACACCGCTCCAGTCTGCGCTGGTGACATCGGAGATCGCGCTGGCTCTCATTCTTCTCGCCGGAGCAGGCATGGCGCTGCACAGTTTTTGGAACCTCAGCCATATCGACGTGGGGTTCACGCCAGATCATTTGATGACGGCGTTGCTTCGGCCCCGCGACAACTCCGCACGGGGAGGCAAACAAACGTTTCCGCCGCCCGAGCAGATCGTGGTCCAGCAGCATCAACTCCTCGATCGCATTCGCGCCATTCCGGGAGTGGCCGACGCCGCGTTTGCCACCACTCTGCCCCTGCATGGGACCGGTATATTCCCTTTCACTGTGGCTGGCCAGCCGGACGACCCGGACCATGCTCCTGTTGCCGACTTCGAAGCCGTATCTCCGAGTTATTTCAATACGCTGGGTATTCGTCTCGTTCGCGGCCGGTTTCTCCGGGATACAGATACATATGGATCGCCGCCGGTCGTCATGGTCAACGAAACCTTCGTACACAAGTACCTGGCCAATGACGATCCTCTGACGCACGCGCTGCTCTTACAGATTCCCAAGACAGGGCCCGGGAAGATCTCACCCCCGGTGAAATACCGGATTGTCGGCGTCTTTCACGACGTGCTGAACAATGACCACCTGACCGCCGCCATGCAGCCGGAGATGTACATCACGGAATGGCAGGCCGCCTATCCCTACTTGTGGGTTGCCGTTCGTACGATCGGGATGGATCCTGCGTCTGTCGCCGAGGGCGTGCGACGAGCCGTCGCTTCCGCTGAGTCAGGCGCGGCAATCGACCATGTTGAACTCATGCAGCAGATCGTTGACGGGCAGCGATCAAGCGACCGTTTTGAAATGGTGCTGTTTGGCGGATTTGCCCTTGTGGCGCTTCTGCTGGCGGCTATTGGAATTTATGGGGTCATGTCCTTCGCAGTGTCCCAGCGCTCGCACGAGATTGGTGTTCGCATGGCGCTTGGCGCTCGACGTAGCGAAGTCGTGATGCTCATCGTCCGCGGCGGAATGAGACTGGCGCTGCTGGGCATTGCCATCGGGGTGGCGGGCGCGTACGGCCTTGGCCGGATCATGCAGTCCACCCTGTATGGAGTCGAATCGGCCGACGTAAACAGCCTGCCTGCTGTCGCCGCTCTGTTGTTCACGGTTGCAGTTCTGGCTTGCTGGATTCCTGCGCGACGTGCGGCGCGCGTCGATCCTATGCAGGCGTTGCGCGCCGAATAAAAGGAGGATCCGATGGCCTTGTTCCGCAGATTTGCGAATCTGTTCCGCCGCTCCACCGTCGATCGGGACATCGAGGCTGAACTGCAAGCGCACATTGCGATGCGTGTGGACGCCAACGTTGCCGCGGGAATGTCTCCAGCCGAGGCCCGGCGACAGGCGCTCCTGCAATTCGGCAATCCGACAATGACCAAGGAGCGCGTCTCCGCTTCAGACACAACGCTCAGCTTCGCGGACTTTGGCCGGGACATTCGTTATGCGGGGCGCCAGTTGCGGCGCTCGCCCGGATTTGCGCTGACGGCAATTCTGACGCTGGCGCTTGGCATCGGTGCCAATGTTGTCGTATTCGGTGTGCTGAATGCGATGATTCTGCGTCCCCTGAACGTTGCCAACCCAGACAAACTGCTCGAATTGGCCCAGCATAGACAGGGCGATGACAATCAGTCCTACCCCGACTACATCGACCTGAAAACACGAAACTCGACGTTTACCGATATGGCGGCTTATCGGCTGGGGTACGTGGGCATGAGTTCGGGTGGAAATGCGGAAAAGACCTGGGACTATGAGGTCTCCGGCAACTACTTCGACATGCTTGGCGTGCGGCCGCAGGCCGGTCGATTCTTTCACGCAAACGACGAACGGGGCCCCAACTCCGCGCCATACGTTGTGCTGAGCGATGGGTTATGGCGCAAACGGTTCAATGCGGACCCGCGCGTCGTCGGCACAACGGTCGATCTCAACAAGCATCCATTCACGATTCTTGGAGTCGCGCCGAAGAGCTTCAACGGCACTGAGATTTTCTTCTGGCCTGAAATCTGGATTCCCATGATCAATGAAGAGCAGATTGAGGGCTACAGCTTTCTCGTCAAGCGCGGAAACCACGGCCTGTTCGTGATCGGTTCGTTGAAACCCGGAGTAACGCCGCGACAGGCTGAAGACAATCTAAATGCTGTTGCGCACCAGATGACACGCGAGCATCCGACCGAAGATGACGGGCTGACTGTGCGTCTCGTCAAGCCCGGGCTGCTCGGGGATACTCTTGGTGGCCCGGCACCGCCCTTCTTAGCCGCAATTATGGGGCTTGCGGTGCTGGTACTGCTGGCGGCATGCGTTAACCTGGCAGGCATCTTCGCTTCGCGCGCGGCGGACCGGAGCCGGGAACTGGCCATCCGCCTGTCGATTGGATCGACGCGGTGGCGCATTCTGCGTCAACTGCTCGCCGAGGCTGTGCTCATCTCCCTTGCAGGCGGGGCTGTAGGGACACTCATTGCTCGAACCATGCTCGGCGTGCTTAGTGGATGGCAGCCGATCTCGGAATATCCGATTCATGTGACCGTAGCCGCCGACGGGCGAACTTACTTGATCGCCGTGCTTCTTTCGTTCGCCGCTGGCATTCTTCCCGGTCTGTTGCCCGCGCGGCAGGTCTGGCGGACGGATGCCACCGATGCCCTGAAGAGCGGAACTACCTCGGCCAGAATCCTGCGCCGCCTCACCTTGCGCGACCTGCTACTCGGAGTACAGATCGCGCTGTGTGCGTTGCTGTTGACGGCTTCGCTGGTTGCCTTGCGCGGCATGGAGCGCTCATTGCACGCGCCCATCGGCTTTGTGCCCCAGGGGGCGATGGTTGCCGATTCCGACATGCACATGGCGGGCTACAGCGACGACTCCGCTTTTCCGATTCAGCGACGGGTCATCGATGAGGCATCGCAGCTTCCCGGCGTCCAAGCCGCGGGCACCATCGATTCCTTGCCGCTGGGTGGCGGCAGCGACAACTGGTCGGTCTATCGCGAGGGGACTGAGGACCTGCGCCTTTCGAACAGCGTGATGACTCCGCACAGCTACAACATTTCGCCGGGCTACCTCAAAGCCGCAGGCACCACGATGCTGGCGGGGCGGGATTTTACCTGGGACGACAACCCAAAAGCGCCGAAAGTCGCGATTGTGAATGAGATATTCGCTCGCAAGATGTTTGGCGACGAGCCGGCGATCGGCCGCCACTTTCTGGGCGGCGATAAGACGAGATACCAGATTGTCGGTATCGTCGAAAACGGAAAATACGAAACGCTGACCGAGGATCCTGGTCCGGCCATGTTCTTTCCTCTCGCGCAGAATCATGAGGCCAACACGATCCTGATTGTCCGCTCTGAACTGTCCCCGGCCGAAACCGCATCCACTCTCAACCGCATGTTGACCGGCATTGATTCCAGCCTGCCCTTCAGCCTGCGCTCCTGGCCGGACCGGCTTTCGCTCGCACTCTTTCCGGCGCGCATTGCTACGGCGGCTCTAAGCGTAATGGGCCTGCTGGCCGCCATGCTGGCAATCACCGGCGTGTTCGGGATGGCAACCTACACGGTTTCGAAGCGCCTGCGCGAACTCGGGATTCGCGTCGCCCTTGGGGCTCATCGCGGCCAGGTTATGCGCGCGGCTCTTGGCCGGCCGATCCTTGTTCTGCTTGCGGGATCGACCGCTGGACTGGTTCTGGGGGTGCTGGCCAGCCGACTGCTGGCAGCCCTGGTTTACGAGGCCACCCCCCGCGACCCGTTCGTCCTGATCGGCGCGGTTACCTCGATGGTTGTCATCGGCGTCATCGCCACCTGGATCCCGGCGCGGAGGGCCCTGGCCATCAACCCGGCGCAATTGCTGCGACAGGAATGACCCGAATCCCCTCGCCATTGATCGTTAGCCGCCATTTTGGCCTCTCGGCCGTCAAATCATCAGTGATTCCCGACGTCGTGGCGCAGGGAGAATGGCTTCAGCACACCCCAGCCGGATACAATGGGACTACGCGCGAAAACCGGGCGATCGTCGACTTTTCTTTCTATTTGGAGCAGTGCACGTGATACGTATGTTTCGCCGCGGTCTGCGGCTTCACTTGGTTGCCACACTCGGAATCGCCGCCGCGATTCCGGCGCTGGGGGCCACCGCCGCAAGCAAGCAACAAGCCACGCAGACCACACTCGTTGTGGGCAGCCGCGACCTGGATGGCAGGACGCAGGCCACGCTTTCAGCAGTGGTTGCCGGCGCGGACGGGCAGCCTGCGACGGGTGCGATTACCCTGGCCGACCATGGAAAGCCGCTGGCTGGGTTCGCCTTGGATGCAGATGGACGCTTAACGGCCACGGTCGAGCTGGCTCCCGGCGACCATAGTCTTTCCGCTACTTACGCGGGTGATCAGACGCATCTGGCCTCGAGCTCCGATGTCACGCCGGTTCGCGCCGTCGTCGGCACCACGCCCGATTTCTCGGTCTCCGTTGCACCCACCTCAATTTCGCTCAAACAGGGACAGTCAGGTTCGGCAACCGTCTCCATCACGCCCATCAACGCGATCTCACTGACGGCCCCGATGTTCATCACAATCTCCTGCTCGGGCCTGCCTGATCAGAGTGCCTGCAGCTTCACGCCGCTGAATATTGAGATTCCGGTTGGAGCTACGGCCGCCATCAACAGTACGGTGGTGATTGCCACGCAGGCCACCTCACTCGCCAAGGTTCAGCCTCCGTTGACGCGCGGATCGCGGCCGGTTGCGTGGGCAATCTTGCTGCCTGGCGCGTTCGTTCTGGGCGGGTTCGCCTTCAGCGCACGCCGTCGCTTCCTGGGCCGTCTATTACTGCTAGCTCTCGTCGGCTTTGTTGCGGTGCTGGGCACCACAGCCTGCAACCCGCTCTACCGGTACTACAACCATGGTCCGCCGAATAATCTGCCGACACCTGCCGGCACCTACACCATCACTGTCGCCGCGCAATCCAGCAACGGTGTTACGGCAACCACACACTACACGACCTTCGCGCTGACCGTCACTCAATAACGCGCAATCGAGCGGATGCATGAAAAATTGGCATCCTTTTCCCGCCGCGCTTTTCTCTTTCGCTGAGCAAACCCCCGGGACGTTGCTGCTGGAGAGTTCGCGCCCCGCCGCATCCACCCTCAGTCGCGTCTTTACGGATCCGGTGCGCGTTTTGGAAGCGCGCACTACAAGCGATATTCCCGACTTGTTTCCGCAGATCGAAGACGCAGTGCAGCAGGGACACTTCGCTGCCGGCTTTTTCGCCTACGAGTGCGGAGCATTCTTCGAGCCCAGCACCGCTCTGCGACGGGACCGCAACAATGAACTCCTGGCTTGGCTCGGCATCTACGAGCGTTGCTACCGCTTCGATCACACAATAGGTAGATTTCTCGATGGTGAACCGGCGAATTTTAACGCCGGGCCTGAGCTGTCAACTGACTTGCCCCCGCTGGTGTCGCTTGCTCTCGACGAACAGCAGTTCAAGGCACACATCGTGAAGATTCACCAGTGGATTCGCGCCGGCGATGTGTATCAGCTCAATTTCACTTTCTCCGTCCACATAAAAACAGAGTTGCTGCCTTCTGCACTTTACCAGCGTCTCCGCGCCGTGCAGCCAGTCGACTACGGCGGGTTCCTGCACTGTCAGGAGGGCCGGCACATCTTGTCGCTCTCGCCCGAACTCTTCTTCCGCGAGCAACAGCAGGGAGGAAAACGCCATATCACCACTCGGCCTATGAAAGGCACGGCGCACCGAGGTCGAACCACGAGCGAAGACCGCGAGATTGCGAACCGTCTTGCCGCAGACCCGAAGAATTGCGCGGAAAACGTAATGATCGTCGATCTGATTCGCAACGATCTCGGGCGCATCTGCACGTTCGGCAGCGTACGGGTGGAAAAGCTGTTTGAAGTTGAGCGCTACCCCACGCTCTGGCAGATGACTTCAGCTGTCACGGGCGAACTGCGACCCGGCACCGGCTACGAACAGATCTTCCGGGCCCTCTTTCCCTGCGGTTCCATCACAGGCGCGCCGAAGATCCGGGCCATGCAACTGCTTGCACAAATCGAAGACAACCCGCGCGGAGTCTATACCGGAGCCATCGGATTTTTCTCGCGGGAGCAGACGGTATTCAATGTTGCAATCCGTACCCTCGTAGTCGAGAATGGCGAAGCGACCATGGGAGTGGGCGGCGGCATCGTCATCGATTCGGAACCAGAAGCCGAGTTCCGCGAGTGCCGGCTAAAAGCCGAGTTTCTTACACGCTCGATCGAGAGGTTTTCGCTGATCGAAACCATACTTTGGAACGGCGGCTACCCACTGATCGACCTGCATCTTGATCGGCTTGCGGACTCTGCCGACTACTTCGGCTTCTCCTGCGATCGCACTGCAATTAAGTCCGCTCTGCTTGTTGAAGCATCCCGATTCCCAGACCAGCGCCCGTACAAAGTGCGTCTTCTTCTGGATTCCAGCGGCACTACTCAGATCGAGGCGGAGCCTGTCACTGACCTCTCGAGCCACGTCTCCGCGGTTCGCGTCCGCATCGCAGACGAACGCACCGATCCCGACGACCGTTTCCTCTTTCACAAAACGACAAATCGCGCACTCTACAACTCCGCTCTTGCGGCAGCTTCCCGGGCAGGCTTCGCCGATGTTGTCTTCCTTAACAAGCGCGGAGAAGTAACGGAAGGCGCCATCAGCAATGTGTTGATTAAGAAAGACAGCCGCTGGTATACGCCGCCTGTCAGTTGTGGTGTTTTGGCGGGCGTGTACCGCCGTCACCTGCTCGAAACGCGAGCTGACCTGGAGGAGAAAATCCTCACGCTCGAGGATCTTCGCAATGCAGATGCGGTTTACATCTGCAACGCGGTTCGCGGCCTGCGTCGCGTGAATGTATCGGTGGATTCGGTGTTGAAATAACTGCAGGAATATCGCACGCCGCGTCACGGGCGGGCACGCGATTACGGCCTGCGCAAGCCTTTGGACTGGCTCCGCGGCGGAAAACGACACGACCCTGCGGCGCCACGCGCCCCAGCGATATTTGCCGGATATCTGGAAACTGAGCGCCGGGCCGCCTGCTCGATCCGTGCTTTTCGGCTATCCTTTCTGGTTGAGGTAAATTGCCATGACCGAAACGGCTACTCGTCCGCAGACGACTGCTCGTCCGCAACTTGCTTACCTGACCGCAGCACTGGATGAACTGAAGGCCAGGGGAACTCACTTCAAACTGCGAATCCTTGAGGACCAGCAGGCGCCTGTGTGCCACTACGATGGGCGTGAGGTCATCAACCTGGCCAGCAACAACTACCTCGGGCTGGCGAATCACCCCAGGCTGATCGAGGCTTCGCTGAAGGCAACGAAGGAACTTGGCGTAGGCTCGGGTGCGGTGCGCACGATTGCGGGAACGATGCGCATCCACATGGACCTCGAGGAGAAGATTGCGCGCTTCAAAAATGTGGAGGCATGCGTAGTATTCCAGAGCGGATTTGCGGCCAATGCAGGGACTGTGAGCGCGATCCTGGGCAAGGAGGATTTCATCCTCTCCGATGAGCTGAACCACGCCAGCATCATCGATGGGGCGCGGCTGTCGCGAGCAAAGATCAAGGTCTTCCGGCACAAGGATGTCGATCATTGTGAGGAGTTACTGAAGGAAATTGCCAACGAGCCCGGACACAAACTGGTAATTACCGATGGCGTCTTCTCCATGGACGGCGACATCGGGCCGGTAAACAAGCTGGCGGCGCTGGCGGAGAAGTATGGCGCCATCATGATGGTGGATGATGCGCATGCGTCCGGTGTGCTGGGGCGCAACGGGCGCGGCAGCATCGACCACTTCGGAATGCACGGGCGCGTGGATGTTCAGGTCGGCACGCTGTCAAAGGCCGTTGGCTCGCTGGGTGGATACGTGTGCGGGTCGAAAGATCTGATTGATTATCTCTATCATCGCGCGAGGCCATTTCTGTTTTCGACTTCACATCCTCCGTCGGTTGCGGCGAGTTGCATTGCCGCGTTCGACATTCTGGAAACGGAACCGGAGCGCATCGATCGCTTGTGGAAGAACACCAGGTACTTTCAGGGCGAGTTGAAGCGTGTTGGATTCAATATCGGTGGCGTGAATACTCCCGCAACCGAGACGCCTATTACGCCTGTGATTATTGGCGAAGGCCGCGCGGCAATGGACTTTTCTAGAGCGCTGTTCGACGAAGGAGTGATGGGAACTGGGATTGCATTCCCAACGGTGCCGGAGGGTAAGGCGCGCATCCGTTTGATTCTGACCAGCGAGCATACCAAGGGGCAGCTTGATCGCGCGCTAGAAACGCTGGAACGCGTCGCCAAGCGGATGGGGCTTCTGCAGTGAGTTTGAATCTGGGTGCCCCATGTCTCGATTCTGAGAATTGGGAAACAAGTCCGGTGTCATCCTGAGTGCACGGGGCCCCAAGTGCTTTCTTCAGCTTGGGGGTGGTAAGCGAAGGATCTGCTTTTGCACTTCTGGTCTGTCAGACACCAGCGAACCACTACAATAACCTCAAATGATCGCGCATCTTCGCGGCAAGCTGATTCACAAAGAGCCCGGCCAGGCAATTGTTGAGGCCGCCGGCGTGGGGTATGACGTCGTCATCTCGATACCGACATTTACGACGCTGCCGAGCGTGGGTGCGGAGACGTCGCTCCACATCCACACGCAGGTGAGTGAAGACCAGATTGCGCTGTTCGGTTTTCTCGATCGCGAAGAGAAGCGATTGTTTGAGCGGCTGATTACAGTGAGCGGCGTTGGGCCAAAGCTGGCGATCAAGATTCTCAGCGGCCTCTCGCCCGAGCGCACCGTGCAGGCCATTCGCGCCCAGGATCACGCGCAGCTGACGCGAATTCCCGGCGTGGGTAAGAAGCTGGCGGAGCGATTGGTCGTCGAATTAAAGGACAAGCTGGAAGACTTCGCCGTAGCTCCAACGCCGAGTTCAGTTGCAGGCCCGGCAGTGGATGATGTGCTGTCGGCATTGACCAATCTTGGATATCAGAGGCCCGCAGCGGAGAGGGCGATCGAGCAATCCATCGCGAAAGACAAGGTACTTGCGGGCGATTTCGATGGTCTCTTCCGAGCGGCGCTAAAGGTAATCAGATAAAATAGCAGCAATAGATAGAGAGATTCCGGGTTTTCACTTAAATGTGTGGCGACTTTGGGCGCCAGAATAATCCTCCTAAAACTGTCACCCTCGATTCGATTAATCCGGTCTAACTCTCAGGAGCCTTCAGAGCCCGATTTCAGAGCGTCAGGCATTCTGCACGGCAAGGAAGGTGTATTTGCGTTTGTTTGTCGCCCTCGTCGTGCTGGGAATTGCCGCCGTTTTGAATGCGCAAGAGGAGCAGATTCCAGATGCACCGCAGCCCTCCATCAACCGCATGGCAGATGGTGCCGGCGCAGCTGTTCCCAGTGAATCCTCTTCCTCGCTCGATCTCACTGACCTGGCTCTTTCTTCAGCCCAGGCGCAGGCCGGTCAGTCTGGGCAGAACGCTCGCCAGGACGATGCAAAATCCGGCAAGACTCCCAACGTTCCGGTCGACGCCAATGGCAATCCGATCCCGCTTGACCGTCTGCAGCCGCAGCGCATTCTCGGCTTCATGCCAAACTTCCGTTCTGTATCCGGCGGAGCCAAACCCCCTCCGCCGGGCTGGAAGGAAAACTTCATCGTAGCGACGCGCCAGGCTACGGATTACTCCAGTTTCATTTTTCTCGGCCTGACCTCACTAACCGCCGAAGGCATGAACATGCATCCTGCCCTCGGCAAGGGCATCGGTGGCTTCTATGCCTATACTTGGCGCGGGTTCCTCGATAAGACTGACAACACCTACCTCTCGGCTTGGCTGCTGCCCAGCATCCTCCACGAAGACACACGTTTCTACGCGCTGGGCGACGAACATAGCATTGTCGTCCGCGAACTCTACGTCATCAGCCGGCAGGCGGTCGCGCGCACCTATGGCGGCAGGCAGACGCCCAATATTGCCGGGCTAGGCGGCAAAGTCCTCACGCAAGTTATTTCGCGGAATTATTACCCGCCCAGCGCAACAAGCTTCGACGTTCTGGCAAGCAAATTCGGCTATTCCGTTATGCGCGACGTGATATTTACCTCAATTCGCGAATTCTATCCCGACATCGCCGCACACTATATCAACAAGCATAGAGAGAAAATCGCTCGTCAAGCTGCGTCGGGCACATCTCCAGACCTTAAGTGATTTGCCGCAAGCGGATAGTCGTTTTCCTCAGGAAATACGCGGGCTGCGCGTGCACAGCGGGGCGCGCTCGCCTACACTTTCAAACGTATGCCACGCGCAGCCAAATCTTCCTCCGCAACACCGGTGCCCTATCTTCGGCCTGAAGCAATTTCGTTTCTGCGCAATCTTGCCAAGCACAACGACCGCGATTGGTTTGCTCCGCGCAAGGCGCAGTTTGAGGCACAGCTGAAAGAACCAATGCTGGCCATCGTGCGCAAGATCACTGATGCCATGATCGATTTCGCCCCGAATCATGTACGGCCGGCGGAGAAGAGTCTGTTTCGCATATATCGCGATACGCGCTTCAGCCACGACAAGCGTCCATACAAGACGCATGTGGCCGCGTGGTGGTCTCACCAGGGATTGGAAAAGACTTCGGGTGCGGGTTACTACTTCCAGGTAAGCCCGAAGGGGGTCGTGATTGCCGCGGGCGCGTATATGCCGGAGAAGGAGCAGCTAGCGGCGATTCGCAACTGGCTGCTCGACAATCACGAGCAATTTCGCAAGATCCTCAAGAAGCCGGCGGTGCGCAAAACCTTCAGCGATTTTGAGGGCGAGGCACTCACTCGACCGCCCAAGGGCTTTCCTGCGGACCATCCGGGGATGGACCTTATTCGCTGCAAGCAGTGGGGTCTGAGCACGACTCTGCCGGCGGGTGCGGCGCAGAGGAAGGATTTTGCCAAGGTGCTGGTGAATCATTTCAAGCTGCTGGCGCCCATGGTCGATGCGTTGAATACGCCGATAGCGGCCGCTGCGGCGTCCAAGCGGAAGGTGCTTTTCGGGCTGCATTGAGGTGATTTCGATCGGCGGCGGAGTGCTGAATTTGCCCGTATTTCGAGGGTTTCCTGCGCCTGAAATCCGGAAAAACAGGCAAAAACCGGTGTTTTAGGGCTAAAAGTGCATAAAAACCCAAGAAAATTGTGGAAAACCGAAGTTTTTCCATTGACTTTAGGGCACCCAAAGCCGCATTGTTACGAACGACAGGGTTCTCGAGGACCCGCATGAATACAGGGGTTTTGTGCACTACGTTGCCTCCAGGCGTTTCGGCAACAGGGTTGGAAACGCTTGAGGTCGCACTACTCCATGCGGTTCGCTTTTAGGTTTCTTTGAGTTTCGTTCAAGGCGCCGAGCGGCGAGATACCAGGCAACAACTTGCGAAGGAGAACATCACATGGCAACTGGAATGACCAAGACAGGACTTACCCGGCATATGGCCGAGAAGCTCGAATTGACCAACAAACAATCGGCCGCTTTCCTTGATCTTCTGGCTGAGACCGCTATCAAGGAAACCAAGAAGAATGGCGTATTCGTAATCCCCGGCATCGGCCGCCTCGTCAAGGCGGAGCGCAAAGCGCGCATGGGCCGTAACCCGCAGACGGGCGAGGCGATCAAGATCAAGGCGAAGACCGTGGTGAAGTTCCGCGTGGCCAAGTCGGCCAAGGACACCATCGCGCCGCCCAAGAAGTAGTTTTTCCTGAGGGGTGCTGTACAAGCTGGGGAAGAGCTCACGCTCTTCCCCTTTCTTGTTCTTCCGACTTTTGACAGCAGGGCTTTCGTCAATAGGAATATTTGCGCACACCTCTACAAGGCAGCCACATCCAAAGAGCTATGGCATCTCCAGCGAAAGAAATGTCGCAGACGAGCGCCGCGGTAACGGGGTCAGTGCTTACGCTGCTACGACTTGAAGGTCTCGCGGTGGTCGCGGTGTCGGCGGTGCTGTATGCGCGCACAGGAGCGAGCTGGTGGCTGTTTGCAGCGCTGTGGCTCACTCCGGACTTGTCGATGCTTGGCTACCTCGTCAGTCCGTGCTGGGGCGCCCGCTGCTACAACGCGGTACACTCCTACGTGGTACCTGGATCGCTGGCGGTGAGCGCGCTGCTGCTGCATGTGAATGTGCTGCTGCCATTTGCGCTGATCTGGGTGAACCACATTGGGGTAGATCGGCTGATGGGGTATGGACTGAAATATTCCGATGGCTTTGGGTGGACGCACCTTGGCCGCCTGGGCAAGCGAAGCGCTACTTGACCGGTTCGGGACTGACCGGAACGCCGGGCATGATGGCACGCACCACAATCGATGCACCGAAGAAGATCAGGATGATGCGGCCTGCGAGCTTTGGATCATAGGTCCTTGAAAGACCACAATGGCAACGAAAATCCCAATGGGCGTAAGCTCGGCGAGCGATGCTCGGAGCCAATGAGGCTTTGTGCCTGCAGGAGCGAGCCCACCGCGAAGGCGGGGAACAAAACGAGGCACCGCGCGCATGTACGCCAGGTAAGGCTCACCGAGTTGACCGGTGAGGAATGCCTCTTCCCCGAGGACAAGGCGGAGAGCAAAGATGGCGATAAGGATCACGGCAAACACAGCTCCGGTGACGGGCATAAGGAATGCCAATGCGATGACCATGCACCAGAGGCCGATGTAAAGAGGGTTGCGCATATAACGGAAGGGGCCTTCGGCCATGACTTTGCCGGCAACCATGCTCATGCTGTTCACCGTGCTCGTCCCGAGGTAAGCCGTGCCCCACACACGAAACAGCACTCCCTTGGCGGCAATCAGCCCAGCCAGAATAAGTAACGCCGTCGTCGCCGTCGAGAATGACGCGATGCCCATACGGGCGAATTCGAGAGCGAGCCACTCCAGCAACGAGATACGGCGACCGATGTGCCACAGCTCGATCCACGGCGCCCAGAATCCAAGAATGATGATCGTGGCATTTATCAACATTCGCAGCCGGAACTCAATTGGGCTTGCTCGCATTCGTACCCCTCGCGCCGGAGTGTATCATCCGGCACTGCGGGCGAAGTTGAGCGCTACTCCCAGCGCAGCGCCTTCATTGGATCGGTATTCATGGCAGAACGTGCCGGAATCAGGACCGCGGCGAAAGCCACGAGCGCAAGCAGCACTGACACGGCAATGAAGCTCATTGGATCGTGCGGGCTGACACTGACAAGCATGCTTTGGAGAAGCTGAGAGAGCGCGAACGCCGCCGCGAGGCCAAGCGCACCGCCGATCATGATCAGACGCATGCCCTCGCGCAGAATGAGATGCAATACATTCGAGCGTGTGGCGCCGAGTGCCATGCGAATGCCGATTTCCTGGGTTCGCTGCACGGCCATGAACGCGACTACGCCGTATAGCCCGATGATGGCCATCGCAAGGCCGGTGCAGGCGAAGAAGGTGAGCAGCGCTGTCTCGAAACGCGGGCGATCGGCCAGCGTGCTGACCGTTTCGCTTAAGGTGTTGATCTCGACCGGCGCGACCGGATCGAGTTGAGCAACCTTTGAGCGAATCCATGGAGCAATCACCGAAGCAGGAAGGCTGGTCTCGATAAGAAAGAGGTGATGCTGATCCCAGGTCTCCGGATGAAGGTTGGTCCTGAGTTCGTAAAGCTCCGGATCATCCTGGCCGGCGAGGCCTCCATTCGTTACATTTGCAGCGACGCCAACCACGGTATACGTGGGCCCGGCAACGAGGTAAGGTCTGAATTCCGGGTGCTCGATGTGTCTACCGATTGGGTTCCCCGTGCCAAATAGACGCTCCGCAAGATCCTTGCTCAGGATAACGAGATTGTCTTTCGACGTTCGCTCCGCTTCAGTGAAATTCCGCCCCTGAAGGATGGGGATTTGCAGCGCGCGAAAGTAGTCCGGCGTTACAACGCGAGAAACTACCGATCCGCCGACGCCAGAGGGCGTGGGGGCCTTGCCCGGAACTATAAGCTCTGAGAATCTAAATCCCCCATGCCAGCTATCCCCGTCCGGGGGCACCGAGTTGCTCATACCGACAGCCATGACTCCCGGGATTTGGCGAAAAGCCGTTTCTGCGCGGAGATAAAAATCCTGGTATCCCGAGGTATAGCGTTCCCAGTTGAGTGGAACGTGCACTGTGAGCACGTTGCGCGTCTGCATACCAAGGTTTACCTGCTGCAGATTTCTGAAGCTCTTTACCAGCAGACTTGCGCCCGAGAGCAAAACAACACTTAGTCCGACTTGCGAGACCACCAGGACACGCCGTAGTCGCGTATGAGCAGCTGATTTTGATTGTCTCGCAACCAGCGCGGATGCGTTTGGTCTCTCGAGTGCGGGTAGAATGCCGAATATTCCAGCACACAAGATCGAAACGACAATCATAAATAAGACGATGCGCAGATCGAGTCGCGCTTCCGCCAAAAACGGAACTCCCGTGGGAGCGAGGCGAATGAAGATGAGGAGTAAAGCTTCTGCTAACAAGCAGCCTGCCGCAGCGCCTGCTATGGATAGCAAAAGTGCTTCCGTCAGTGTCTGGCGTATCAGCCGTCCGCGGCTGGCCCCCAGAGCAGCACGTACACTCAACTCTCGTTCCCGTGCCGCTCCGCGCGCAGAGAACAGGCTGGCGACGTTCGCACACGCGATCAACAACACTAAGAGAACTGCGCCCACCAGCAGCCATGCGGCCCGATACGCGTCCTGCATCTGGCGATCGCGAATGGAACGGACTTGCAGATGAAAATCCTTCCGAATCTCCGGAGGAATCCATTGTTGCGTATGAAGAAATAGCGGCTGAATCTCGGCTTTCGCCTGCTGCACGCTGATGCCGGGCTTGAGCCGTGCGAACGCCCACACAGGAAAACCGATTCCGCTGTTGGCCGTATGTTGGAAGGCCTCATCCATTTGCGCGGGTCGAACAATGTCTGCCTTTTGCAATCTGGGCATTTCAAAGTCGTTCGGAAGCACTCCTACGATGCGGACAGCGTGGCCATCAATGTCGATCGTCTTGTTGAGAACATGTGGATCGCGGTTATACCGGCTTCGCCACAATGCGCCGGAAATCATCGCCGCCTTCGGCCCATTCGGAGCGTCTTCTTCTGGAAGAAAATTGCGTCCACGCAGAAGTGAAATGCCGAGTGTGGGTAAGAAGTTCTGAGCAACGTCAGCGCATTGCAGAGGCACAGGGTTGGCTTCGGTCAAATTACATTCGCTGGTACCGTGTTCGAATGTGACGGATGCAAATGGAGTCTGATTTCGCCTCCACTCGTAGTAGAAGCCACCGAGTTGGAATTCCTGGCGCTCGAGCGATTGCACGAGACCGAAAGACACGAGCCGATCGTCGTGCGCATAAGGCAGGCTGCGAAACAAGATGCGATCAACTACGCTGAACACCGCCGTGGTAGCGCCGATACCCAGCGCTAGCGTGAAAATAGCCGTGATCGCGAAGACCGGATTGCGCCTAAAACCGCGAAGCGCATAGCGCACATCGCGCAGGACGCTCTCAAGCCATGGCAGTGTGGCACGGTCGCGATGAGCCTGGCGGACCTGCTCCACGCCTCCGATGCGCAGCAGCGCCTGCCGCCGCGCCTCGGCCTCACTCAGCCCCGATCGCACGCCGTCGTCTATGTGCTCGGCAAGATGCACCTTAAGTTCGGCGTCAAGTTCGTCTCCGATCCTGCGCGCGGCGAACATCGCGCGGAATCTCAAGCACAACCCTCGCAGTTTTCGCACCTTGCCTCCTAATCTGCGCGCAGCGCTTCCATCGGGTCAACGGCCGCAGCGCGTCGCGCTGGTATCCATGCAGCCACCAGAGCTACAACGCCCATCAGGAGCGGGACAAGAGAGAATGTTACGGGATCAAGAGCGCTGACCTCAAAGAGGAAGCCACGCAGAACGCGGCTGAGAGCGACTGCGCCGGCGAGTCCGATGACGCAGCCGGCGCCGGCGATAAACAGGCTTTGTCGGACGACTCCCAGCACGATCTGCCATCGCTGCGCGCCTAATGCCAGGCGTAAGCCGATTTCCCGCGTGCGCCAGCTGACGATGTACGAGATAAGACTGTACACTCCAACCGCGCCAATAATAAGCGCGAGCGCACCGAAGCCAAGCAGCAGGACGGCAAGAGCCCGGGGCGCGGCGACGGATGAGGCCACGACTTCGGTGAGCGCGCGAACGCGCGTAACAGGCACAAGGGAATCGATGCGGGAGACCTCGCGGCGCAGGCCGGCAGCAGCTTCGGCCGGTGTAGCGGAGCCGCGCAAGAGTGCGAAGAGCACCGGCTGAGCGTTTCCAGGCGTGATGGGCAGGTAGACCTGGTTGCTGTAATCGTCTCCGAGGCCTCCATCGCGGGTGTTGCGGACGACGCCGACGACCTCGACGGCACGAGCGGAATACCAGACGGCTGGCGTATCCTCGTCCACGACGTTGAGCAAGTGCTTCCCGATGGGATTTTCATTCGGCCAGAGATACTGCGCCATGCGCTCATTGATGACGGCGGCCCGGGTCACGCCGGAGGCGTCCTGGGCGTTGAGCAGCCTTCCTCGGACGAGCTTGAGGTCGAGCACGTCGAAGTATCCGGGAGTTACATTGCGACTGGTGGCATACATTGCGTTGGCTTGTGCACTGCGTGGATGGTTTTCCGCGTCGAAGGCGTAGTTGCTATCGCGTCCGTTGAGGGGCAGGGCGTCGGTGAGCGCGGCTTTTTCAACCCCCGGGATGCCGTTCATGCGGGCCGCCAGCGCCGTGAAGAAGGCACTGCACCGGCCTCCGGTCGCATAGCTCGTCGAGCCACCGGCCCAACGTACGGGCGAGTCCGGCGTTGAGCAGGCACCGGAGTCTAGCGAGATCTCCGCAGAGACGATGCGATCGGTGCGGAAACCGGGATCGACCTCAGAAAGCTTGTAGAGGCTGTGGAGGATGAGTCCGGCTGCGCTGACAACCATGACGGAGAGTGCGATCTGTGCCACGACGAGCATCATGGCAGCGCCGAAGCGCGAACCTTTGCCCATGAGGCCGCGGCTGCCGAGACGCAGCGATTCCAGGAGGTTGAGCGAGGCCATGCGAATGGAGGGGATGATGCCGAACAGCAGGCCGGCGAGCAGCGATGCGGCGAGGGTGAAGACGACGTCAGTCGGTTGAAGCGATATGGTCTCGATGCGCGGAGTGCCGGGCGGGAGGAAACGCACAAAGATACGCAGGCTGAAAAATGCCGCAGCCAAGCCGACGACACCGGCGCTAAGGCCCAGTACGACGCTTTCTGAAAGGAACTGCTGAATGAGGCGGCGGCTTGACGCGCCGAGCGCGCCGCGAACGGCAATCTCGCGCTCGCGCGAAGTGGCGCGGGCGAGCATCATGTTGGCGACATTAGCGCAGGCGATGAGAAGGATGAGGCCGACAGCGCCGAAGAGCAGCAGGAGCCGCGGACGCATGGCCCCGGTTTCCGATTCCAGAAGGGGCACGACAGTCATGTCAGATGCCCAACTGTCGGGCATCTGCCAGGGAAACTGATGCACGAGGATGCCGCGGAGGCGGCGCAGCTCGGCCTGTGCCTGCGCGGGAGAGACGCCGGGAGCAAGACGACCGAAGGTGTGCAATGTGAAAGGCCGCCAGGGATCGTAGACGTCGGCACGGTTGTAGGAGACAGGAATGAGAAAGTCGGTGTCGGCGTATGGAAAACGCACTCCGGCGGGGAGTACACCGATAATGCGGCGCGAGACGCCGTCGATGCGCAGAGTGCGGCCGAGTGCGGAAGGCGAGCCTGCGAAGCGACGCTGAAAGTAGCCGTAACTGAGAACGACGTCGTGATCCTGGCCCAGGACTTCATCGTCTTTCGAGAAAAACTGGCCGAGCGCGGGATGGACGCCGAGGGTGCCAAGGGCGTTGACGGTGACCGATGCGCCGAAGACACGTTCTGGTCTGTCGGAGGCGGTGATGTTGGACTCAACGTCGTCACCAAAGCCGGCGATGGAAGAGAATGCGCGGGATTCGTCGTTCAGCGCGCGGAGGTAGCCCTTTGGTAAGACGACGAAGGTCGTCCCCGTGACGCGCATCAGTCGATCCTGCTGTGCATAGGGCAGCGGCCGCAGGAGAATGGAATCGACGAGGGTGTAGATGACCGCATTTGCGCCGATGCCGAGAGCCAGCGTTAGCACCGCCGTAATGGTGAATCCCGGCGCTCTGCGCATCTGGCGCACGGCAAAACGAAAGTCCTGCAGAAAGCTCTCGACCGGCGGAAGTGTGGCGCGATCTCGATAGGCCTGGCGCGTTTGCTCCGCGCCACCGAGGCGCAAGATTGCCTGTCTATGAGCTTCCTCGCCACTCAGGCCGGAACGCACGGAATCTTCGGTATCCATTGCGATGTGACTATCGAGTTCAGCCTCGAACTCGAGCGCTTTTCTACGCACGAATACACCTCGAAAGCGCAACCACAATGCACGCATCTTTTCCATAACACACACTCCTATTCCGCCCGCAATGCCTGTACCGGATTAGTGGATGCTGCGCGTCTCGCGGGCAGCCAGCAGGCGATGAATGCGATGGCGGAGAGAATAATCGGAACGACAATGAACGTCATCAAATCGTGCGGTTGAATGCCATAGAGAAAACTGGACGCCAGCTTCGACAGCATCCAGGCGGCTGGCCATCCGACGAGCATCGCGATCGCCGAGAGCACCATGCCCTGGCGGACAACGAGTCGAGCGACCGTACTCGCACGAGCGCCCAGCGCCATGCGGATGCCGATCTCGCGCGTACGTCTGCTGACCGCATAGTTCATTACGCCGTAAAGCCCGACAGAGGCGAGCACCAGCCCAATCATGCCGAAGACGCTGAAGAGCGTTGCGGCCAGGCGCGGCAGGAAAAACGCGGTGTGCACGTGCTCTTCCATTGTTTCTTCGTTGTAGATGGCGATGTTGGGATCGAGCGCATACACCTGCCGTCGCACGGGTTCCGCAAGGGCACCGGGATTTCCCGCGGTGTGAACGACAAGCGTGTAACCCATGACGGAGGGATCGTCGGTGATGCTCTGATCGAGTGAGCGATAGAGGATCGCCCGCGTATCCTCGCCAAGTGTGCGCGATTTTGCATTGCCGACGACGCCAATGACTTCGTAGTCCCAAGCGCCGCCCTTCACGTGTTGACCGATCGGATTTGCGCCGGGAAATAGTCGATCGGCAAAAGTCTTATTGACGACTGCGACCCGGGGGCCATTGGCAGGCTCGTTGCCGAAGTCTCGGCCGGAGAGGCGCGGCGTTCCCAGGGCATCAAAGTAGCCGGGAGTCGTCATGTAGAGATCGGCATTCGTGAACGTTGCATCTTTGCCGGAATGGCCCGCAACGGTGAATCCGTCACTGCGATTGCCACCTGAAAGAAGCGCAACATCGGTTGTGACTGCCGCGTCAACGCCAGGCAGCGCTGAGACTCGACGGCGAGCGCTGGAGAGAAATTGGCTGATCTGTTGCGGTGAATAGCCGTTGAGACGCGGATCCATCGAGAGCAGCAGCAATCCTTGTGGACGGAACCCGATGTCGATGTTGACTGCACTCTGGAGGCTACGCAGGAAGAGGCCTGTCACTAACAGCAGGACAAGCGACATGGCGACCTGCGCGACCACGAGAATATTGCGCAGGCTGAACCGGCGCCCCGGTCGAGCCAGAGCCTCCTCGCCCTTGAGCGCATTCAAAAGAACCGGCCGCGTTGCTGCCCATGCTGGAGCAAGTCCCAGCAGAACACCACAGCAGAAGCTAATGACAAAGGTATAGAGCAGAGTACGCCAATCGACGGCGAAATGAATGTCAAGAGGCACTGGAGCAGGCAGGCGAACGGCGGAGAGCGATTGGGTAGAGGCGAACGAGAAGAACATGCCAAGAAATCCGCCGGCAAGACCGAGCAAAGTGCTCTCGATCAACAACTGTCGGCGCAGTCGTGCGCGCGTAGCACCCAGCGCGATCCGCACAGCCATCTCACGCTGCCGCGCAGCGGCCTGCGCGAATAGCAGGTTCGCAACATTTGCGCCGGCAATCGCAAGCAGAAGAAAGACGACAATCGAGAGCGCTGCGAGAAAAGTGAGAGCTGCTGTTCGTTCGCGCGGCGGCAGTGAGCCTGCCTGCTCAAAGACAAACGAGTTGTCCTTGTCCGTCTTGGGATATGCAAGAGCGAAACGCTTTGCGAGGGTATCCAGTTCGGCTGCAGCCTGTATGCGCGTGACCCCGGGTCTGAGACGCGCAATGACCGCGAGCCAATGGTAATCGCGCGCGTCCGACGGCGGCAGATTGGGCACAAGCTGCGTTGCAATTCCGACCGGAACCCAGAATTGCGCGTCCAAAATCTGGTCGACGCTATGAAACGACGCCGGTGCGACGCCCACCACTGTGAATGACCGGCCCGAGAGCGTGATCGGCTTGCCGATAATTTGGCGATCGCTGGCAAAGCGCCTTTGCCACAATCGCGCGCTGATCACCACCACCGGAAGTCGATCATCGCTGCTTGCAAAGCCGCGTCCGAGCACCATCGGGAGTTCAAGCACATCGAAAAAATTAGATGAGATGCCTTGTCCCCAGACGCGCTCAGGCTCACTGCCGCCGCTGAGGGAAGCGGGAATCAGCTCATAGTAGGCGGCAACCCCTGAGAACGATTTCGCCTGCTCCTGAAGATCATGGTAGATCGGAAGAGGAAAGGAATTGCAGCACTGCTCGCCCCGCTCCGCGATGTGTAGCGACAGCAAAGTCGAGGGGTCGCCAACCAGCGCGGGGCGTAGAACGAATCGGCTCACCATTGAAAAAATGGTGGCATTGGCGCCGATGCCGAGAGCGATGGAGAGCACGGCAATTGCGGTAACAGCTGGATGCTTGGCAAGCGTACGGAAGGCATAGCGAAGATCGCGCATCAGGCTCTCAACCCACGGCAACGTGCTGCGCTCGCGGCGGCATTGGCGCGTCTGCTCTGCGCCCCCAAGCTGCAGCAACGCACGACGCCGAGCCTCATCCACGCTAAAACCCGAGCGCACCCCATCATCGACCTGCATCGCGATGTGCGACTCGAGTTCATCGGAGAAGTCGTGGTCTGCACTGCCTGAGCGGAACAGGCCTGCAAGACGGATCCAAAGTGCACGGAGTTTTCGCATTTTGCTCTCCTATTCCGTACGCAAAGCCTGCATGGGATCAATGGACGCGGCGCGGCGGGCGGGAACAAGCGCGGCCATCAGTCCACACAGGATTAACAATGCACAAACCAGGACAACGGTGACGGGGTCATGCTCGCTGACTCCGAATAGAAATGACTTGAGGGTCTGCGTTGCAGCCCATGTACATGCGAGGCCAACAACGACACCGGCGCCGACAAGAACGAAAGCATTCCTCAAGATGAGCAGCAGGACATCGACGCGTTGCGCACCAAGCGCCATGCGTATGCCCACTTCGCGGGTGCGGCGATTGACCGAGTAAGCCATAAGGCCATAAAGGCCCACCAGCGAGAGCAGCAAGGCAATAGTTGCGAAGGCGGTGAGAAGTGAGACCTGAAATCTGCGGCGTGCACTGGCGATGGAGACCAGGTCGCCCATGGTGTGAATGTCGGTGACAGTGAGATTCGGGTCGATGGACTTCAACATGGTACGAATCTCGTTGGCGGCGACCGCAGACGGAAGCGACGAACGAACTGCGATGAATGCGCTGCTAAAGTCGAAGCTCGGAGAGTACATCTGCGCTTGCGGATCCTCTTCAAGGCTGGTGTGTCGAATGTCGGCAACCACGCCCACGATGGTATGCCAGTCTGGGTGCTTGTTGTCTCCGGCGACTCGGCCTCCGATGGGATTCCGATTTGCGAAATAGATTTTCGCGAATTTTTCGTTCACAATGGCAGGCCGCGCAGCGCTGGAAGCATCGGCATCGGTGAAGTCGCGGCCGGCGATGAGCGGAGTATTCATCGCGGCAAAATACTGCGGCGTAATTGTCCGGGATTCGGTTGTCTGATAATCCTGATTTGCGAACCCATCGATCCAAATTGTTCCGAGGCTCTCGGTCTGGCTTAGAGGCAGATTGCTGACGGCTCCCGCTTCGCTCACACCGGGAAGTGCACGGATTTTGCCGATTAGATCTTTGAAGTATGCTGCGGTACCAGCTTGTGGCTGGCGATAGCGGTCGCCGAGCGAGAGATTCATGCTCAAAGTAGATTGCGAGAATCCGGTATCTACAGTCACAACGTTGATGTAGCTGCGGATCAGCAGTCCCGCCCCGGCCAACAACACAACCACCATGGCTGTTTGCGCGATGATTAGGATCCCTTGTAGCCGGCTGTGCCCGGCGCCTCTTCCGGTCACTTCATGGGTCCTTAAGAAATCGGTGAGACGCATGCGCGAAACCCCGACTGCCGGTAGCACTCCGCTCATTACGGCCGTGAGGATTGATACTGTTAGAGCAACGAGAAGGACGCGCACATTGAGCGTGGATTCGTTGAGGCGCGGAATATTACCTGGATCGAGATGTGGCAAGAGCCGCAGGAAAAGGAAGGTCAGGACGAGGCCGACGGCTCCCCCTGCGAAGGCAATAAGCAGAGATTCTGTGAGGAGTTGGCGGACCATGCGGCCGCGGCCTGCGCCTAGGGCTGCACGCACGCCTAACTCCCGGGCGCGACCCGTGGCACGCGCAAGCAACAGGTTTGTCGCATTCCCACACGCGATCAAAAGAACGAGCACGACCGTGCTAATCAGCATTTCCATCAGGGGCCGTGCTGGGCCGATGGAGATGCCGGTGAAGCTTTCAACCAGCGCGCCCCAATCGCCATACTCGGTGGGATAAAGGCGATCAAATCGAGCCATCGCGGAACCCATCTCAGCCTGCGCCTGCGGGATGGAAACGCCGGGACGCAAACGCGCGAGAGCTACATTGTTTGCGATGTCACGATCCGCCTTCTGCTTGGGAGTTAAAGCAAGCGGAACCCAGATTTTTGTGGATTGAATGTGCGAATCGCCATAAGGGAGATCGGTCTTGAACGGGTATTCGAACTCAGGCGGCATTACGCCGACGATTTGATAGCTTGCGCCGTTAAGCTGGAGGGTCTGTTTGAGGACGTCGGCGCGGCCCGCGAACATTGAGATCCAGAGCGCATGGCTGATCACGGCGACTTTTGAATGCGAAGGCTGATTGTCTTCCGCGTTGATGGTGCGGCCGAGTTCTGGCGGAGATTGCAGGGTCGAGAAGAAATCCTCGTCGACGCGCGCGCCGCCGATTGATTGCACCGAGCCTTGCGCTGCCAGCCTGAGCATTGCCTGCTCGTAAGTGGTCATGTCGGCAAACGACTTGCTCTCGCGCTTGATGTCGTAGAAATCGGCGTAGCCGGGGCAGATCACTTCTTCCGGAATCTTGAGCCTGGAACTCGGAGTGAAGAGATAAACCAGGCGCTGGGGATCTCCATACGGCAGCGAGCGAATCAGCACAGCATTCACGAGACTGAAAATCGCCGTACACGCTCCAATGCCGAGGCCGAGCGTAAGCACAGCCGTTACCGTGAAGCCCGGTGTTCGACCGAGCGCACGCACCCCGTAGCGAATATCCTGGAGCAGTTGCTCGATCCAGACATACCCGCGCCGTTCACGATATGCCTGGCGAACCTGCTCGGCGCCGCCGAGATGGAGAAGAGCCTGGCGACGGGCTTCTGCAGCGTCGAGACCGGCCTTGATACCGGCTTCCGTATCCATCGCGACATGCGCTTCGAGTTCCGCATCGAATTGCTGCGCGGCATCGCCACGCAAAAATGTGCCATAGAATCGTCGCCAGAATGCGCTGATTTTCGCTCGCGGGGTGGTCATGCGCTCTCCGTTACGCGCCTTCGGCCGGGGTTAGAAAGCGGGAGAGAATTTCAGTCGCCTGCTCCCACTCGGCGGCTGCTCTCCGAACCTGCTTGTGGCCGGCCTTTGTTAGCTCGTAGAACTTCGCCTTCCGATTGTTGTCGGAAGTGCCCCACTCGGAGCGAACGTATCCCTCTTGCTCGAGCTTGAGCAGCGCCGGATACAGCGTGCCGTAGTTGAGTTGCAGCAGATCGCCGCTGGTCTGCTCGATGCGCCGGGCGAGTCCGTATCCGTGTTGTGGGCCCATGGTTTCCAGGGTCTTCAGAATCATCAGGGCCAGCGTGCCCTGCCATACATCGGTTTTATCGCCCATTCGAATGCTCCTCTGGCTAAGCAATAGGAGAACTTTACGCCGGTTTGTATGGGAATGCAATAGGAGGATTCTGTTGCTTTGCGCGAATCGTATAGGAAGCTTTCCGATTCAGCATGTTAGGCTGGGCCAAGATTCCCCTGGAGACCTGGATAATGATTGGACCAATGGCTGGACCGATGAAGAGACGCGCATTCACACTGATTGCGATCGCGATGGCAGCACTGCCGGCAGTGGGCCAGACTGACTCTTCAAGCCTGGCGGCATCTGCAGAACGCCAATTGCCGGCTCTTACCGATACATACAAACAGTTCCATCGCAATCCCGAGCTCTCGCATCATGAGGAAAAGACTTCGGCATTGCTGGCGAGCGATCTGCGCAAACTGGGCTATACGGTAACCGAGCATGTGGGCAAGTACCCCGATGGGTCGCAGGCGTATGGCATCGTGGCGATATTGGAGAACGGCGCGGGACCGCGCTTGCTGATTCGCACCGATATGGATGCGTTGCCGGAAGTGGAGAAGACCGGCCTCGACTACGCTTCGACGGTGCGATCGACGAATGCGCAAGGACAGGATGTGGGTGTAATGCATGCATGCGGTCATGACATCCACATGACGGTTTTGCTTGGCGTGGCGCGCGAGATGGTGGAACGCAAGAGCCAGTGGCATGGAACGCTGATGTTGATCGGGCAGCCGTCGGAGGAGACCATCGACGGAGCGCGGGCCATGCTGGCCGACGGGCTATATGAGCGCTTCGGGCGGCCTGATTTTGTGCTTTCTGAGCACGACGACTCCACTCATGCAGCCGGCAGTGTCGCTTTCAAGAGCGGCCCGATGCTTGCAAGCTCAACCAGTATCGATGTAACCATGCGCGGCGTGGGGGCGCATGGATCTGCACCTCAGTTGAGCAAAGACCCGATATTGATGGCCGCCGAATTCGTGGTTCTCGCGCAGACTATCGTTGCGCGGCAAATCGATCCGCAGCAGCCCGCGGTTCTCACCGTCGGAATGATTCATGGCGGTGCGAAGCGGAACATCATCCCTGAAGAAGTCACCATGGGGCTCACACTCCGCACATACTCTGACAAGGTGCGAGATCAGATCATTGCCGACGTGCGCCGCACCGCCGAAGGCATCGCCATCGGCTACGGCGTTCCGCAGGACCGGATGCCGGTGGTGACGGTGAGCCAGACGGAGATTACTCCCGTGGAGTCCAATGATCCCGCATTAACCGACCGCATGCGCAAGGTCGCGGTCGGGGCGCTCGGGCCGGATCACGTGGAGGACGCAGATTCGGTGATGGGTTCCGAGGATGTCGGCTTGTTTTCGCTCGATGGAAAAATTCCGGCGATGATGTTCCGGCTGGGCGCGTCCGATCCCGCGAAACTGGCGCATGCCAGGGAGACAGGAGTGCCACTGCCGGGACCGCATTCTCCGCTGTTCGCGCCAGTCTATGCGCCGACAATCACGACGGGAGTAACTGCGATGACGGCGATGGCGCTCGATCTGCTTAGGTAAACTCCGTCGTTAGCAACCGAAGATTCGAACGCTACTTCGACGGATCTACCAGGGCTCCGTACACTACCTGGCGGCTACCGTACTCAAGGGGCGGGCTTGCCGGCCCCAGCATCCGTTGGATCATGCCAACGAAAACAATGTCATTCGTGGGATCAACCCAGAACCATGTGCCGGCTGCTCCATCCCATTGGTATGTCCCTTTGCCGTCGGGCAGGTTTGCCTCTACGGGATTAAATTCAACCGCGCCGTTGTAGGCGTATCCGAATCCCGGCCGCATTACTGCATTGCCAATGCCAAATTTCCCGTTCAGCAGCTCCGTCGGCACATGGTTCGTAGTCATCATCTTCACCGTTGCCGGTGCAACGATGCGTTTGCCTTCCAGTTCGCCTTCATTCAGCAGCATGCTTGCGAAGCGGAAATAATCTTCAGCCGTGGACACCATGCCGCCTCCACCCGAAGGCATGGGCGGCTGCACATCGTAGTCGCCTGACCTGCGGCTGGCGCTCGGATCTGCCACCAGTTCTCCGTTGGGGCCGGTGCGATACAGCACTGTGAATCGCCCGCGCTTGTCAGCGGGTACATAGAATCCCGCATCGCGCATGCCCAGCGGGGTAAAGATGTTCTCGCGAAAGAAATCCGGCAACGATTTCCCGGAAAGCTTTTCGACGATGTATCCCTCAACGTCCATCGACATGCTGTAGGTCCAGCCTTGCCCCGGCTGATAGAGCAGCGGAATCTTCGCCAGCTTGTCGATGAACTCCTGCAGGTTGGCCGAGGCCAGCAGGTTTGCATCGCGGTACATCTTGTCTACCGGGGTATCGCCGAAAAAGCCATACGTGAACCCGGCCGTGTGGCTCATCAACTCGTGCATGGTGGGCTGATGATCGGGATCCGTGAGGATCATGTTCCCGCTGGAATCTACGCCCTTGTACACCTTGAGGTGCGCAAACTCCGGAATGAACTTCGCGATCGGATCGGACGGCTGCCACTTGCCCTGCTGATACAGAATCATCATCGCCACGCCGGTTACGGGCTTGGTCATGGAGAAGTCGCGGAAGATTACATCCTTTGTCATCGGCGCCGCGGCGGCCATATCTCGGTATCCATATGTGCTGTAGTCGACAACTTTTCCGTGACGCGCCAGGATGGTCACGATGCCCGCGACCTGTTTCTGGTCGACGGCTTGCTGCATGAATTGATGCAGGCGCTCCAGCCCGTCAGACGAGAAGCCCACGCTCTCGGGATTGACGACCGTTAGATCGAATGCTGGGTGCGTCGCGGCCTTCGTCGTTTGTTGTGCATCGCACACACCTGCGGTGAAGACGAGCGCGGCGGCTACGGTCAGGGCAAACGGGCGAACTGCGGACGGAATGGCTTTCATGAATCCTCCGGGGGTACCCGAATCTTCATATATGGCTGCAGAGCGCGAGTGCACACAGCGCCAAGAATGGGAATGAAAATGCCAGTCCTTTATAGCAGACAGTAGTAGCCGGGCCGACCTGCGTTCGAGCCCGGCTTACGTGTTGCTAATAGATCAGCTTGAGCGAGAACTGAATCTGCCGCGAATTTCCGGCAGTTTTACTGATTTCGCCGAAGCCATTGGTGCGGCTGATGACGGCGGAGGACACACCGCCTGTCGTGTTCGTCGAAACACCCAGGATATTTGCGGGCAGGCCCATAGTCACAATGTTGAAGAGGTTGAAGAACTCGGCTCGGAATTGCAGACCCATCCGCTCAGCTCCGCTGGCTCGCTGCCCGAGCGACGTGTCCTTGATAAATGCAAAGTCATAGTTGTAGAAGGCTGGACCGCGGAAGGAATTACGGCCGAGTGTGCCGAACAAGCCCTGGTTCGGTCCTGTGCCACCCGGCTGGAAGACGGGAATACTGAAGAAATCAGGACCATTGCCACCGCCGTGACCGAAGTAGTCTGTGCGGTCTTTGCGGGCCGTGGAGAGCTGCGGCTTGGCGATCTGATCCGGTCGGTCGACGCCGTTCGACCCCGCTCCAGTCTGTTGAATGCCGGAATATACGGTGAAAGGAGAACCGGAGTTGATGCTCGATATCACCAGCATCTCCCAGCCGCCGGTGATCACCTTGGGAACGAAGTCGAGGAAATTGACGCTGGCCAGATGAAGGTCCTGCGCGGCACTCACGCTGAACCCGTGCGTGACATCGAAATTCGATACTGCCTTTTCAGCGTGGGTATCGAGTGGATTCTGAGAGAAGCCTGAGGTTACTGCTCCGGTTGAACCGGTGCCACCGAGGACGAGGCTCGTAGTATCGATGGACTTGCTCCAGGTATAGCCTGCCTGGATTCCCGGACCTCCGTGACCCACGCTACCCGAAAGGGAGGTTTGCAACGCATTGTAAGAGGAGTGCGAGTCGTTTGTAATCACGTTCTCCACCCCAAAACCGCCGATTACATTTCCTGCGCTATCGAACCTGGTATCCTTTGCAAACTCTGCGGTCGCTCCGGGATAGGCGTTGGGAAAGCTGTAGCGCGGCAGATGCTGAGCCGCGGTTCCCACATACGCCGCATCGGCAGTTAAATTACCGAATTTCCGCTCCAGGCCAAGCGTCCAGGTAAAGAGTCGGCCGTTTCCAAATGCCGGATTGATGCCGGATAAATTGAGAGGAGTGATTGTGCTTGAATCAGTCAACGCAGCAAGGTCCCGCTGGTAGCGGTCCACGTCCATCACGGTATTCGACGGAACGGATTTGGGAGTATTGGTTGCGAAAATGTTGGTACCACTGGGAGTGTAAACATCCGGCAGCTGCGAGGGCGTGATCTGGTATCCGTAGCTGAAGGGCGCGGGTGCCGACGAAACCCGCCGGGGATAGATCACGTAGGGTGTCGAACCGGTGAGGAAGTTATCCTGCCAGATGTTCGGCGGAATCACGGTAACTGCCCCGCCAACGTGCGCAGTGAGTTTTTGGGTCGCCAGCCACGACGCTTGAACGCGCGGCCCCCAGCCGTTCCAATTTGTTTTGTAGCCAGGCTGAGGATTGATGAGGTACTCGGTCTGCCCCGCGGCTTTGCTGAACCCGCCGGTGCGGTGAGCACGCTCAGAAATGGGCGTATAGATTTCCCAGCGAATACCATAATCGAGCGTCAGGCTGGGAGTGATCTTCCACGTGTCCTGTATCCACGCGTTATAGTTCTCCCGGTTGATCGCTGCCGGACCGATGTGCTGCCCTCCGGAAGAAAATGTTGGAGGTAATGCGACGGTGTAGACGAACGGGCTTCCGGTAATGAAGCTGGAAAGCGTATCGGGCAGCGCATCACCAACGTGGATATCGTGGGTCCCGCTAGCCGAACTTATGCTCGTCGTGGCATACGCGGTGCCTCCGCCGAAATCATATTCGCCGTTGGGGCTAATGCCGAAGTAGGTCGTATCGCGATTGACTCGTGCCTCAAATCCTGCGCGGATGGAGTGCCTGCCAGTCGAGTACGCCACCGATTGGCTGCCTTGAAAGAGGTTGCCGTACGCCTCCATCACCGAACCGGCTGCTGAGTTAAACGCCTCAAAAAGACCATCGTTGAATTTCACTCCGGGGTCGGCGTAATCCGTTGTCGGAAAACCCGGAGTGGTACGGATGATATTGATCATCGATGTCAGGATCAGGCGCGGCGTGACCGAGCGGGTATACGTGCCCACAACGTTGCGTTGGTGATCGATGTACTGGACTCCAAACTGCGGATCAATCGCCGTCTGGTCGGGATTGGTGGTTGGACCAGTCAGGTTGTCATAGTTGAACCGCGCAAAAAACTTGTCCTTCGCTGTGAAGTCGTGATCGATACGGATGGAGAATTGATCGGCGTTGGTATCAACTTTCGACGCCGTCGCATAGGTGTTCAGGCCGAACGAGCCGGTCGGCAGGTTGGGCAGCGGATACCGCGCAAGGATCGCGGCGATAGAGGGATCGACTGGCAACGCGAGCGTGTCGACGCTCTTATCGGGATAAACGATCACATGGTAGACGTAGTTGCTTCCAGCCTGCGGACGCTGCGCTACCGAGGGCACTGGCATTACTTGTGTTGTGCCAAGCACCTGTCGAAAGCCCTGGTACTGCGTGAAGTAAAAGGTTCGGCCTCGGCCATCATAGACATGCGGAATGTAGGCCGGCCCGCCAGTGGTGAAGCCGAATTCGTTGCGCCGGAATGGCGGGATGCGTCCCGGGTAGGCGGGCGTGGCGTGATCGAAATAATTGCGAGCGTCGAAGGCGGAATTGCGCACAAACTCGAAGAAAGACCCATGAAATCCGCTGGCCCCCGAGCGCGTATGAATATTGGTGAAACCCGCAGCGCCGCGTCCAATCTCTGCCGGCATCCACCCCGAACTCGAATCGATGCCTTCAACCGCATCGACATTGAAGTTCGAGAAGGTGGCGCCGCCCATCTCCGGATCGCTGATATCCGCACCATCCATGGCAAAAGTCGCCTCAACGCCGCGCTGGCCGTTGATGGCAAACTGTGCAGTAAAGTTCGTGGCGCCATTGGTATCGGTCATGGTGCCGGCCGCCAGCAGCAAGAGAGAGCTGAAGTCGCGCTTGTTCAAAGGCAACTCGCTTACGGACTGGCCGGAAAGCTCCTCGCCTCCCGTGGCCGTCTGCCCCTTGCTCGGCAGTGCCGCAACCGTCAATTCACCGGGTCCTGACAACGTAAGCAGCGCCTCGGGAGCGCCTGCCGCCAGGTTGACCGGCTGAGCACATTTCGCAATGCTGCCATTCGAGGCGACCGTCAGGTGATAACTTCCTGCCGGCAAAAACGGCAGCAGGAATTTTCCGTCTGAATCGGTCTTGCCTTCGACTTTTTGGGATCCCGAGGTGAGCGTCACTTTGGCATCCGCGATCGGGGCGCCACCCGCGTTGCGCACCACCCCGCTCCACGCCGCCTCAGGCGCAATCTGCCCGGCAGCCACCGTTGACGCAGTGAAAGCGATGAAAGCGAAGGAGCAAAAGAACTTCAGCGACGTGGCCCAAATTGCAGGGACAACGGTATACCACCGGTTTGGATTCACTGGACTACCTTATAGGTGCGATGCGCTCTGCGTGGCTGACTGCTTACCGATCTCTCCTCGCAGACTCTCCGGAATTATATCCTTCAACACTCTACTAAAACCTTTTTGTAGCGGTCCGGACGCTATTTGGTCAAAATTATTCCCAACGGTGCACGCTGACCGACATTGAAAAACTGGATGCAAAAATCGGCAAGCTTCGACGGTTCTCCTGCTCTTGATCTGCAAGCGAGACTAGGAGCCTTGCGCTAGCGCCGGAACCCTTGAGAGCATATTGCGATGGCATGATCCTCACCTGGGCAGGATAGTCGCCGGAATCCGCAAGAGAAGCTGAAATAGAGAGGACGAACTCATCATGAAAAAGAGCGCTCCCCAGAAGGTTGAATCTGCATTTCGTGAATCTGCCTTGAGCGAGGTCGACGCGAGAATCCAGGAACTCGGCGACTGGCGCGGAGACATGCTTGGCCGCCTCCGCGCTTTGATCAAGCAGGCTGACCCTGACGTCGTGGAGGAGTGCAAGTGGAAGAAGCCTTCTAATCCCAGCGGGGTGCCTGTGTGGTCGCACAACGGGATGATCTGCACCGGCGAGACCCACAAGAGCGTCGTCAAGATGACATTCGCAAAGGGCGCTTTTCTCGATGACCCGGCAGGCCTCTTCAATTCCAGCCTCGAAGGAAATTTGCGGCGCGCCATCGACTTTCACCAAGGCGACAAGGTAAACGAGAAGGCATTGAAAGCTCTGATTCGCGCCGCCGTGGCGTTGAACGAATCCAAGGTCTAAGCCTCTGGTGAGATGCCAAGCGAAAGATGCTGGAAGCAGGTCCCCATTCGACTACGATTTTGCTGGAGAATCCGGTCTCAAATCGAGATATGGGCCAGCCATTTGTTCGCGGCCTGTGCAACATCCTGAGAGCGGGGCCTCCATCCGGTCATCACAGACTCTTCGGCGACCAGGCTATACACTGCGGACGACGCTACGCAGCGGTTGAGCCGAAAGGCGAAGTTAAAAATGGTCATGAAAAAGAGGGCGTTGCTCGGTTCGTTGGTAACCCTGGGCGCGCTCGGAGTGCTCGCGATTTACTGCGCCATGCAGGTCCGCGCGACTGCGGGCGAGAGGACCTGTGCCCTCGCTGGCGACGAACTGATTCCACAGCCAATCGGCTCCGTTATTCACGCGATCACTATCCATCGACCTCCACGGGATGTTTGGCCGTGGCTAGTACAGATGGGCTCTGGCCGCGCCGGATGGTACGCCTACGACTTCATCGATAACGGCGGGCGCCACAGCGCGGAGCGCATCCTGCCTGCCTACCAGAGCATCCATGCGGGAACCGTCTTTCCCGCCCTCCCCGGCACTACCGACGTCTTTCTTGTCACGCAGTTCGAGTCCGAACGCAGCCTCGTCCTTTGCTGGCGATTGCCTAACGGCAAATATCAAACCTCTTGGGCGTTTGTTCTCGAGCAGCCCCAGCCAGACGAAACGCGCCTGATCGTGCGCGGGCGCGTCGCTCCCGGATATCGCCCGTACGGACTACCGCAGTGGCTCGCCATGGCCGCCGGCGCCATGGCGCATTTCATTATGCAGCGCGAGCAACTGCTGGGAATCGCCCGCCGCGCGGAAGGGCGCCCATAGGCCACCCACCTCTACTCCTCGAGAAGGCCTTTGCCTTTGAGAATATGCGGCATGAATTTCCGAACCCGCGACTCGCGCGTCTTCGATTGCTTCGCGGCTGAAAAATGATAGATGTAGGCCCGTTGCCTTCCCGGGGTTAAGGCTTCAAAAGCAGTCCTGAACTCAGGCAGTTCATCCAGCATGATCTGCAATTCTTCAGGAAACTTCAGATCCGAAGTCTTTTTCAATTTCACTTTCAAGCCGGCTTTTTCGACCTCGATGGCTTCACGAACATAGGCCTTCAAGACAGATCTCATCTCCGCGATTTCCCGCATAGAGGTGAACTTGAGCCAGCGCGTCGATTGCGAATGCTGACCGGGCTTGGTCAGAACACCATGGACATCCTTGAGCAGGGCGCCCTTGAAGAAAGCGAACGCACAGCATTCCTTCATTCCGCTGATGACGATTACGTTCTTGCCCTGGAAGGTATAGCAGGGTTGACTCCACTTGAATTCTTCTGTCAGCTCGGACTCGAGAAGAACGGCGCGCAGCCGCTTCAGCTCTTCCTGCCACTTCTTGGCGTTGGCAATAAAAGCGTCAACCTTTGGGTTCGCTTTGCTCGTCGTCATGGTCAGCGATTCTAAAGTCTCTAACTGGAATTCTCGGTAACTCCATTGCGGCCGCACGCAGACTCATAGCAGTTTCAGAACAAACGTAGACACGAATCCGAAACTGCCGTGATCTGCTGCCATGCCTTCTTCTCACGCAGTGTGTGCTGCCCTGCTGCCGATCCCCGTCTGCTGTTTTTCGCCGGCAGGCAAGAGGATCCCGATGGTACGGCTTTGCGGCCTCAGCGCCCACGATGCCACCGTAAAACCAGTAAGGACAAGTGGGGCGATGATATGAAAGCCGTAAGCGCCGTAGCCGCCAACCCAGGCGCAGGATGCCGCCGCGCCCGTCAGATCAAAGAAAATGCCCGCATACGCCCATTCCTTCAGCAGCGGATAACGCGGCACGAGAATGGCAATCGCTCCCAGCAGTTTCCAAAACCCGAGAATGGCAAAGAAGTACATCGGGTAGCCAAGCTCGGGTACCACTCCATGCGGGTTGGCGCGATATTGCGCCATCTGCCCAAGGCCGCCGCCTCCGATGAAGAACGCTATCAGTCCGGTCATTGTCCAATACACAATGGATTTGGTTTTCGTGTTCATTGCAACCCTCCAACCAGATGTTCCAGTTTGCCGATGAAACTGTTCCAGCCGTACTTCGCTCCTTTGTAATTCGCGCCTTCTTCCGACGGGAAACCCGCCTGCTCCATGCGCAAACGCGTGCCGCTCTCGGTTGGCATCAGTGTCCAGGTCACAACCGTCTCCAACCCCATCGAATCCCAGCCATACGAGAGACGCGAATTCGGCTCGACTATCAGGACCTCACTCTCAATGATCCCGTTCCAACCTGGCACAGGCGTGGCGCGGAATTGGAAACGATGGCCCACAACCGGCTGGAAATCATTCGTCATCAGCCACTCCGCTATCAAGGGGCCGTGCGTGAGCGCTCGCCAGATTTTTTCCGGGGGATGCGGCATCTCCCGTTCGATGACGAGAGATCGTGTCGCGGCGAGATTGGTCATTTGTCCATCCTTTCCAGGAGGTTTTCGAGTTGATCAAATCGTTCGCGCCAGAAGGCGCCGTATTGGCCCATCCAGTCAACCAGGGGAGCTAGCGCTTGCGGCTGGGCGCTGTAGTGAGTCTCGCGTCCCTCGCGGCGATGCCGCACCAGCTTCGCCCTCTTCAGCACCGTCAAGTGTTTTGAGACGGCCGGCTGCGACACACCCGCATAGCGAGTCAACGCGTGGACGGTCTGTTCGCCATGCCGCGTCATTTCCTCAAAAATCCCTCTGCGCGTCGGATCAGCGAGAGCCCGGAAAACATTGTCAGTTACAGCTTGCATGCGGAACCTCCACTCAGTCCAGCTATGGTGCTACCAATCCAGGTGTGTTATCTGAATGAGATTTCCGCAGGTATCCTCAAGCACCGCGATCGTCGACCCCGTAGTCTTGGTCGGCTCCTTGGTAAACTTCACGCCCTGCTGGTTTAGCCTCTCGTATTCCTTCTGAACGTCCGGGACGAAGAAATTAGCGGCCGGTATTCCATGCCGGAAAATCTCACTCTGATAAGTTTTCGCAGCCGGGTTGTGGCCGTTGGATTCCAGAACCAGTTGCACGCCTTCCGGTTCTTCGGGGGAGACAACGGTGAGCCACCTGTAACTCCCCGCCGAGAAATCCATTTTCTTGGCGAATCCCAGAACATCGGTGTAGAACTTCAGGGCCTTTTCCTGATCGTCCACAAAAACGGTCGTTAGTTTGATTTGCATGTCTCTCCTTCTTCCCGCCTCTTTGATTTACCTGCTATTCGCGATTCATTGCTCTCCGCCCAAATGGGCCGAAGGGCCGGTACGGCGCGAGTCTCGAAAATCTCCTCGGCCGCTTCTTTCATTGCGGAATCATAACCAAATGGTTATTGGTTGTCAAGAAGATCAGGAGCACTATTTTCGGAATTCCCTGCGTTGCGGAATCGTCTATCCCAAGCCTTGATAAGCAAAGATTCCGCCTGAGGGCGGCCGCAAAGCACGGCATTCGACGGCAAACAAGGGAAATAGTGCGGATTCTGCACATTGCTGCTTGAGCCTGCCTGCCAGAGTGTCAGATCGTGAGCGAGCATTGAACGTCAATCCCCGGTCCCAGGAGATCTCTCATGAACAGCAGAAACCTGACTTCGGCGGCACGCATGCTCTTGTTTGTTTCGTTGGTCTCAACCACCTGTATTTCGGCTGAGGAGCACAGGCCAGTGCACCTCACCGGCCTCATCAACGACTATGTGCCATTGCTTGCCACGGTAAAAGGCAGTCCATATGAAATGCATGGTCAATGGTCGATGGACGTAGACCCGGAAAGAGGCACGGCCAGCTTCTCCGCCGACATGACGATGTCCAGCTTTGGCAAGACAAGCACAGGTGCTGTAGATCCTACGCAACCCCTTCAGGCCCCTCACACGCACCACATCAAGGTAACGAACGCCCAGATTACGTGGACCATGGATGGCTGCCCCGCATACGCCACACCTACTCAAATGGGCTTTCAGTTCAGCAAAACGGTCAGCCTCTTGACGGGCAATGGATCGAATGGCGGCTTCGAAACAACCCCGCCATCCTCGGTGCTGCAAGTTTGCGTCACGGGCGGCCTCGATATTCCGTTCTCCGTGCCGAATTCGAACATTACGCTGACGTTCACTGGGCCGGCGAACGGACACTTCGGTCCTCAGGCCATTCACGGTGTCGTACGGGAGTCCTCCACTGATCCGATCAGGAAAGATCGATAAGTCAGTCGAGAAACACTGGGCCGATACCCCTTCCAGTCGCAATCTGCCGGGGCCGTTGTAGAGGAGATCCACAATGCGAAAGAGACTACCGTGGCTGGCCTTGTGCGGCGTCATCTCCATCACGGCTTTCCAACATTCCGAAAAGGCCTCGGCGACAACGCCCGAAGGGTACAAAAGCATCTCGCTCGCGACGGGCCGGTTCAGCGAAATCGACGTCCTTAGCCACTTCATCCCGCCTGACCCGCCGAATGAGAAGCAGAGTACCAAGGTCTGGCTATCTTTTCAGAAAACCGAGGGATCGTCAGACTTATACGTGGAACAGAACATATTGCAGCCGCGAGGAAGCACGGGCTGGCACACCCACCCCGGTCACAGCATGGTCATCGTCACGATGGGAACCGTGACCACCTACGAGGGAAGCGATCCAGCCTGCACGCCCCATGTCTACAAAAAGGGGATGACGTTTGTCGATCCCGGCGGTGAACATGTGCATATCATCAGGAACGAAAGCAACTTTCCAGCACAAACCGTTGCGATTCAGATGATTCCGGCAGGTTCGACGCGTCGGATTGACGTTGCCGCCCCAGGAAATTGCCCATTCTAACTGGGCGTTCGCCCTCTTGCCGATCTGCCTGCACAATGTCTGACCGGGTGGAGTGAACAACATCAGCCCGGTCGCAGGCTGTTCGATTCCCTACAATTGAACAAAGCGATGAGTACGGAGTCGAGTGCGCCCGAGATGACCGCAGGGATCGTCGACACGATAGCGGCCATCTCCACGCCGCCGGGTCGTGGCGGCATCGGAATCGTACGCCTCAGCGGCCCACAGTCTTCCTCGATCGCCGCGCAACTCGTGCGCTTGCGCCAACCGCTGGAACATGCCCGCGCCCGCCTTGCCGAAGTACTGGATGAGAACGACTCAAGCAGCGAGCGCATTGACGAGGCAGTCGTCACCTTTTTTGCCGCACCCAACTCCTATACGGGCGATGAACTTGTCGAGATTGCCGCGCATGGATCGCCCGTGGTTCTCGATCTGCTTCTGAGGCGCGCCCTCGCGTTCGGCGCGCGCCTCGCAAACCCTGGCGAATTCACCGAACGCGCATTCCTCTCCGACAAGCTCGACCTGACCCAGGCGGAGGCGGTGTGCGATCTCATCGAAGCTCAAACCCTGACCCAGGCTCGCCAGGCTGCGAGTCAGATGGGCGGTGCGCTGAGCCGCCGCGTCGCCCCATGTAAGCAATCCCTTGTCGAGTTGATTGCGTTGCTCGAAGCCGGCATCGACTTCGCCGAAGACGACGTCGACGTAACTCCGCAGGCCGAGATCAGTCGCCGAATCGCCAGGATCCTGCCATCCCTTGCCGAACTCGAAGCTTCGTTTTCCCGCGGCCGCATCGTGCGCGACGGACTGACAATGGCGATCGTTGGTCGGCCCAACGCCGGCAAAAGCTCGCTGTTTAATCGCCTCGTTGAGCGCGACCGATCCATAGTGACCGCGACGCCCGGAACCACCCGGGATATGGTGACAGAGCGCATTTCGCTCGATGGGATTCCGCTGGAACTGGTTGACACCGCCGGCCTGCGCGAGTCTTTCGAAGAAGTGGAGCAGCTTGGGATTGCACGCAGCCGCGAGGCTCTCGCTGACGCTGCAATCGTGCTCGTAGTGCTGGACGCCACCCAACCGCTTAATCCGGAAGAACGCGGAGTGCTCGCTGCCTTGCATGGCCGCCCAGCTCTCGTGGCCATCAACAAGAACGACCTCATGGATCAAGCAAGCGATGTATTGAGTGCGGACCAATCAGCCGCAGACAAGTTGAATATCGCATCTGTCGCAACATCCGCGCTGACCGGAGACGGCATCGGCGCCTTGCGCAGGAAAATCGTGGAGCTTGCCACCGGTGGCGCTGCAGTGGAACCTGGCCCGCTGACCAATCTCCGTCAGCAACAGGCCATTGCCGCTGCACGAAGCGGCCTTGAAGATGGAGCCCGCGCCAACGAGACATCTATCCCCCATGAAATGATCCTTCTCGATCTTTATCGCGCCCTGTGGGCCCTGGATTCTCTAACCGGCCAAACCACTTCCGACGACATCCTCAACCTGATCTTCTCAACCTTCTGCATCGGAAAATAATTGGTTCGGATAATCGCGCTGCCTTCTTGCGCGCTCGATGAAACAACGCATCTTATCTATCTGCGGAAAGTCGGAATCTATCAGTCGCTGGGGGCTTCGTTTGGACGGGTGGTTCTTTCAAGGATTGCAGTTGCCGTCAGGGGATCCGTTGAGCCAGATTATTGAATTCACAAGCGTTATCCGTCATCAGAATCTCCCCAATAGCAGAATTCAGCTGCCGCCTAGCCTCTAATGGTGGCAAGGACGGCACATCAGAATTTGGTATCATCCACTTGTACTTCCCCGGAGGCCCCTGTACGAGAACCCTCGATGGATTTCTCGCCGTTTATAGGAAGTATGGAAAACCATACCTGCCCTCCTCTGTGCGGAACCTGTGTTCCCGAGCGTTGACTCCCTGCCTGAATCTGCGTGGCAAGTACGATTTCTGGCGCGTTGGACGCGGTGTGACACGTCTTCTGGGCCCTCAGTTCCGCCGCAACCGTCGGGTGATTGGGATTGCGCTAACCTACGCATGCAATCTTCGCTGCCACAACTGCGACGAATCCTCCGCGCAAGCTCCTGCCGACACTCAGATGTCTGTCGAGCAGATTCAGCGCTTCGTGAATGAATGCACGGCTGCAAACTACCACTGGGACCTGATGGAAATCGCTGGTGGGGAACCGACCATGCACCCGGATTTCCTCGAGATCATCGATATTCTTCGCACATATCGTAATCGCTACTCGCCACATACACGGATCAAGGTTCTGACGAACGGGGCTGGCGACAAAGTGCAACAGTTGGTTGCCCAGGTTCCAGGCGATATTGAAGTGGAAAACAGCGGAAAGTCCGGAAAGCGCCAGGTCGAACTCAAGCACGCCACCTTCAATCTCACTCCTGAGGAAGTCGCGGGCTACGAAAAGGTCGATTATCGAAATGGCTGCGAGTATACCCATCGCTGTGGAACAGGCCTGGGACCGGCCGGGTACTACCATTGTCCGGTTGCCGCCGGCATGGATCGGATCTTCGAGTGGAATATCGGCAGGCAGTCGCTTCCGTCAGAAGACGATGACATGCAGGACCTCGCCGAGCAGTTCTGCAGTAAGTGCGGGTACTTCCTTAAAGAGCTGGAATACAAGAAGCCGCTCTCCAAGCCTTTGATCTCGCCGGTCTGGGAACAAGCCTACGAGGGCTATCGCACCCGGCAGGCAGAGAAGCTGGTTACCATCAGTGCTGGATCAAGCTCCGGCCACGCGGTGGCAGCAGCGCCCGGCCCTGCGGTGACTAAATAGCGGAATGCCGCGGATCCGCCTGAGATGTTGTACCGATTATTCAATCGGATTTAGCATCGAGCCCAGACTCCATATTCGCCGCGGATGGGGAATACCAGATCGCGGAGGGAAAGAGTGTAATGGGTATTTCGGACGAAGAATATCGAAAATTCGCTTCGCTCACCTTTGAGGACTACCGGAGAAGAGCTACGGATGATTCGCTATCCCGATATGAAAAGATTGGTGCCCCAGACCTCTATTTGAAGGGCAAAGAAGAGGTCATCTTCAAGAGCGTTCTTGCCAATCTTCCTCTGCTCAACGAAAAGAAGAAAGTAGTACTCGATATCGGTCCTGGTTGCGGCGACCTGCCTCGAAAGATGATCGACCATTGCCGCGAACAGGGTCACAAGCTTCTGCTTGTGGATTCAGAGGAGATGCTTGCGCATCTTCCCGATGATGGCTTCATTCAAAAGTTTCCAGCCTGCTTCCCCCAGTGCGATCCGCTCTTCAATGAATACGCCTCAAAAGTTGATGTCTTGCTGACCTACAGTGTGCTTCACGGAGTGTTCATTGATGGGAACGTCTGGGATTTCCTCGATCGGTCACTTGAACTGCTCGCGGAGGGCGGCGAGATGCTTATCGGTGACATCCCCAACATCTCGAAGCGCCGGCGGTTCTTCAGCAGTTCCAACGGCGTCAAGTTCCACCAGGAGTTCATGAATGTTGAAACGCCGCCTGAGGTGCGCTTCAATACGATTGAGCGTCATCGAATTGATGATTCCGTTATCCTTGCGTTGCTCAACCGAGCCAGGGGCCAGGGATTCGATGCCTACCTGTTGCCGCAATCGCCCGACCTTCCCATGGCCAATCGCCGCGAGGACATTTTAATAAGGCGACCTTGAACAAGCATGGAAACCCTTTGATGATTCCAGGGGAGCTTCGATCCAGATCAACTTGGTGCCAGACAGGCGAAACGCTCGCACACAACGATGTATGATTCGTTCGAGTTGAGTCTGAGAAGTGCCCGACGTTTGCAGTCTACCTGGCGTCCCGGAGAAGTTCGTTTGGAAAAACCGACAATCGCATCAGCGAATCAAAGCAAGATCGTGCTGCCGCCTGATCTGAGCGCGATGATTCCCCCGCAAATTCGAATCAGCCCGTTCCTCTATACAGATCTTGATCGCCTGAATGAGAACGTGGATGAAAAAATTGCGGAGCGCCGTCTGTTGGAACATTTTGGTCGGGCGTACTCTCTGACGTCGAGTGGCCGGCATGCATTAGCATTGGTGCTCGCCGAAATGGATCTTGGTTCCGAAGATATGGTGACTATCCTCACCACTTCCGGAAACTCCTACGTTTCGGGCTGCGTCACTCACACAATTGGCCGGCGATGCCGTTGGTCAATGAAGATTGAGCCCTCCACGAGGCTGATCGTCGTAATCCATGAGTGGGGCAACCCCTATCCAGAAATGGAGGAGTTGCTGAAGACAGGTATTCCAGTTGTCGAGGATTGCGCATATGCCTTTGCTTCCACGCACAGCGGCCAGCAGGTCGGCAGGAACGGCAAATACGCGATTTTCAGCTTGCCGAAGTTTTTTGCAATAAACTTTGGCGGAGTTGTTTGTGGTCTTGGGCAGCATGTCGAGATGTCTTTGGAGCATCGTCGAGCGATCTTCAATTCTGTCGGCTCCCAGTTGCCTCAGTTGCCATCGATTCGCGATTCCCGTGTAACTGCGTGGCGATACCTTGAATCGCGGTTTCGCGATCTGGGCTGTGAGCCGGCATTGCGTCTTGAACCTGGCGCAGTTCCAGGCGTGTTCATGTTCAAGCCGCATGCCGATGTAGTGCCAGAAGAGATTAAACGAGCTTATGAGAGGCATGGAATCGAAGCGAGCGTCTTCTACCCGTGGCATGCCGTCTATGTGCCCTGTCACCAGCATTTGACACCGGGCGCAATGGACTACATTGTTGCAGTCTATGAACGGGCCCGCCGCGAGCAACGTGGAGAATAGCGCTTGCCATAAGCCAATTCGCTGATGAATTACTGCACTAAGGCCTTCGTACAAATGAAGACAGTTCGAACAGAAATGAGCGAGGAGAACCGGATCCGCATCGAGCATTACGACCCCAGGCATAAAACGTGCTGGGACGAGTTTGTGCGTCTATCCAAGAACGGCGTCTTTTTGTTCTACCGGGATTACCTGGAGTATCACGCCGACAGATTCAGCGACTTCTCGCTGTTGTTCTTTCAGGACGATCAGCTGGTTGCTTTGATTCCCGCGAATCGAGTCGACAATACCGTGGTGTCGCATGGCGGGCTCACGTTTGGAGGTATCATTTCGGGTGCATGCATGACCACCGCTCTGATGCTCAGAGTCTTTGCGGCACTCGTGGACGACTTGCGTGCCTCCGGAATCGAAAAACTAATCTATAAAGCAATTCCCCACATGTACCATCTGCTTCCTGCGGAAGAAGACCTCTATGCGCTGTTCGTGCACAATGCACGCCTATACCGGCGCGACGTTTCGTCGACGGTCATTGCGGCAAACAAGTTGCCGCTTACAAGAACCCGCAGTAGGATCCTCAAGCATGCGGAGTGTCAGGGGTTCAAGGTGGAACGTTCGTGGGACTTTTCGCGATTCATTGCTATTGCCGAACAGAATCTTCAATCGCGTCACGGCCTTCGACCGGTCCACACAGCCGCGGAAATGCAGCTTCTGGCCAGCCGATTCCCAGAAAATATCAAGTTGTACGCAGTAGGCCGGAACGAGGAAATGTTGGGAGGGGTGATCATCTACGAAAGCGAGAAGGTTGCCCATGGTCAGTATCGCAGCGCCACCGAGGAAGGCATGAGGCTCGGGGCCATAGATGCAATCATGGATGTGCTCTTGAACGACGTGTACAAGAACAAGCCCTATCATGATTTCGGCATCTCAACGCAGGACAACGGACGAATATTGGATGCAGGACTCATCCAAAACAAGGAAAGTTACGGTGGGCGCGCGACTGTGTACGATTTCTACGAACTTGATCTGACTACGTGACGGATCCAGGATCAACAGACACCGGAAAAGCAGCGAGGCAGGCAAAAGATGCTTGATATGCTCGAGGCGCGCTTCTCGAACTGGAAGAACAACCCTCGTAAATGGCGACCAGGATTCGTTGCGAAAGGCATCTTTTCCGTCCTGCGCCAATGTTATGAAACCTGCCTTGAGTACCCCGAAGAAAAGCGGCGCTTACAACTGGTGGCCCAGACTCGCCAGAGGCTGATGACTCCTCCGCTGGAACCGGAATACGTCAATATCCTGCTCGACAATGAGTTTGCCGATTCGGTGGCCCAGGTAAAAGATCTCACCTGCCTCGATTTTGCCAGGCTCGCGAATGTATGGACCTTGGCCAGGACTGCCGGGCCCGGCATCTATCTTGAGGTCGGCTCCTTTCGCGGCGGAACTGCCCTTCACATTTGTAATGCCATAGCGGACCGCAAAGCGGAGTTTTTCTGCTTTGATCCGTTCGAGAAAGGAGGCTACGAGAAGTTGGGGGAATTGGACAAATGGTTTAAGCCAAACGACTTCACTCAGACCGGGTTCGAGCGAGTTAAAGGATTACTATCCTCCAAACCGTACGCAAAAGTGATTCAAGGCTACTTTCCAGACGCCGCAGAAGGGCTTGACCTGAAAAACATCGCGTTTTGCCACTTGGATGTGAACACGTATGACGCGACCCAGAGGAGTCTCGAATTCCTTGCGCCTCGCCTTTCATCCCGGGGGCTGATTGTAATCGACGACTATGGAATGACTGAAACCCCGGGCGTAGTGAAGGCCGTTGTAGAATTCCTGGCGATCCACCCATCATTCATGCTTATCCCCATGTTTCCCGTTCAGGCCGTCTTGCTACCGAAGTCATGATGCGTCCATGAACTCGGGCACTGTCAATGATTGCTTGCACCTATGAAGATGACCTCGAATCACCGTGTTAGAAGGTCTTCGATTTTCTCGGGATAATCTGGATGGAGGATCCGTCACTCGCAAAGGAGGGTGTGGGATTTGGGAAGAGAGAGATTCCAGCTCATCGATTTACCGAAGATCGCAGATCCACGCGGCAATTTGAGCTTTATCGAAGGCGGAAGGCATGTTCCGTTTGAGATCAAACGCGTCTACTATCTCTACGATGTTCCAGGCGGAGAAACCCGAGCCGGGCATGCAATGAAGACGGGATCGAAATTCATCATTGCTGCGTCGGGCAGTTTTGACGTGATCCTCGACGACGGAAAGGAACGAACAACAATTGGACTGAACCGTTCGTGGAAGGGAGTCTATATTCCTCCGATGATTTGGCGTGAACTCGTTAATTTCTCCTCCGCCGCAGTTTGTCTCGCATTGGCCTCAGATTATTTCGATGAGGGCGACTACATCAGGGAATATGAGGACTTCGCTCGGACGGTGGGAGCAAGGTCGCAGTGAAGGTGCTTTTTAATGACCTGAAGTCGGTCAATGCAGCGATTGCGGATGAATTAAACGAGGCAACTCGACGCGTACTGCGGTCGGGCTGGTTCATTCTCGGTGCCGAGGTTGAGGCATTCGAACAAGAGTTCGCGGCCTATTGCGCGGTAAAACATTGTGTCGGCGTAGCATCGGGAACGGAAGCCTTACAGCTCGCCCTTCTTGCCTGCGGCATTGGCCCGGGCGACGAAGTCATCACGGTTTCCTTCACCGCTGTGCAAACAGCACTGGCAATCGCCGCGACGGGTGCTACGCCGGTCTTTGTTGATATCGACCCGCAGACCTACACGCTGCAACCCGGCCACCTTGAAAGGGCCCTTTCTTCCAGGACACGCGCCATCTTACCCGTTCATCTCTATGGCCAGTGCGCGGACATGGATGCCATTCTGGAATTTGCTGCGCGGCATAACTTATATGTGATCGAAGATGCCGCGCAAGCGCACGGTTCGACTTACAAAGGCAGCATGGCGGGAAGCATGGGAACTCTGGGTTGCTTCAGCTTCTACCCGACAAAAAACCTGGGCGCCTGCGGGGATGCCGGTGCGGTGGTTACCACCGACGCGGAGCTGGCAGCCCGGCTGCGCCAATTGCGTAACTACGGCGAATCGCGAAAGTACCGCAATGAAGTCATGGGCTACAACAGCCGGCTGGATGAAATGCAAGCTGCCATCTTAAGGGTGAAGCTGCCACACCTGGAGCAATGGAATGAAAGGCGCCGAAATCTGGCAGACATTTACCTATCTCATCTTGCCGAGCGATTTTGTCCACCGAGCGTCAGGCCTGGCTGTGTCCACAATTATCATCTCTTTGTGGTCCAAGCCGACGACCGCGACAAGCTGCAAGAGCACTTACGCGCGCACGATATAGAAACGCTCGTCCACTATCCCACGCCCAGTCATCTGCAACCGGCATTTCGAGCGATCAAGCACCGATGCTGCGACTTGTCTGTCACTGAACGCCTGGCCCCGAGGATCTTATCGCTTCCCATGTTTGCTACTCTCAGTGACGAACAAGTTGAACATGTCGTCCGCTGTTTTGATTCGATCGGAAGTGCGGAGCGCTAGCTCAAGGAAAGCCCGCTTCCGAAACGGCTGATCTAGCGATTCTTGAAGATGCTTCGCCACATCCAACGCATTGTTGTTCTGACCTGGTTTGGCACGAGTGACGCGATAAGCAGGCCGAGCATATATATCCGCTTCCGCCTCATACCATCCCCTGCGTTGCTGAAAAGCGCGGGCCCCATCGAACGAAGGACGCCTGAGATTCGGATCTGCCGTGGCATGCGGTCATGGGAAATGATCGCTCCGGTAACGAACATGCCTGCCGGCCAATCCACTTCTGACCATGCCTTTCCCAATCCTGGGAGCCCCAGATAGTCTTCCCGCCGATAAGCTGGATGAGCATCCCGGCCGCTTGACATCAAGGCGCTTACGGCAGGATCGAGCCACTTCTTTTTCCACGATGCGCCGCAGTGATCTTGCAGTACGGCGTTTCTGAAACGGCTGCCGAGTTCCAATCTCTTCTTCTCCGGCCACTCCAGCCATTCGAGAACTGTCGCAATGAATTCCTCCTGGGTAGAAGCACCACGTGACACGGAGTCGAGCGCCAAATCGTCACACCACAAGATGCATTGGTAGGGGTTGCACAAGCGTTGGACCGGCAGGCCGTGCCGAGCTCCGTCGAGAACCGCGGTCAATGAACCGCAGGGATAGGCATCCAGATAAATGTCTGCCGCGCAGTAGTAAAGTTCAAGAACTTCCCGGTCTTCCACTACACCGACGGGCAGGAATCGCCCGGCCGTTGACTGGCTTAAGCCCGGGAATGGCTCCGAATCTGAGAGACCAATGGCAACAGCGAAAACTCCAGAGTTCGCCTCACAAAGCGCTTGGACGACGGCCGGGAAACTGTACTCCCACTGGGGAAAGAATTTGTAGGGCCAGCCAATAGTCAGAACCATCAATGCATCCACTGGAATTCCGAGCTTCGTGCGCGCATCTGCTTTATCGCAAGTCGTCAGCCCTTCGTCGACCAGAGGCAGTGGAAGCATGACCTTGAGCGCATCCTGGGCGCAGAATTCAGACGACATCGCATGCCCCACCGGATGGATATCTGCATAGACATGCGCCACGTCAAGCCCGAGATTGAAGGCATGCCCCGAGTGCCTGAAGAACAATGCCGGTCTGGGCCGATCGAAAAACGCCACATTGGGCAGTGGATCGTTGGGATAAATATGCAAAATAATTGCGTCGAATTCCGATGCCCTGGTGCGCATCTCCGTCGCCAGTTGCAGCCAGGATAACCCCGACGGAAGCTCGATAGCCTCTCCGCCTGTACGCTGCGCAGCATTGCTAAGACAAGCTGGAATCGGCGCGTTATTCTGCATCGAAATCAGGATCGAGTGAAGTTCTGATGGAGCGTGTTGCGCACAAATCTCAATCCAGCGAGAAATTGCCGGGGTCAATCCTCCCGTTTCAAATGCCGAGCTCATCACATGCAGGAAACGTTGCGGGGGCTCCGTGGATGGGGCGGCCAGAGGGCCTGACCCAAGGTGCTCTCTGCCAATTTCCGAAAGGAGCTGTTCCAATTCGTGACTATAGAAAAACCCGGGATTTGTTCCCCACGCCAGAGAGGCCGCATACCGGCACCACCCGATCGCCAACTCCGGGTCGCCGCTTCCTGCCGCATTTCGAGCTTGATGAAGGGCACGCGAGAACTCCTTGGCGACTTGCTGCTGCAGCGAGGTTTCAGCTCCTCCTTCAGGGGGAGGCTCAGGGTTCTTTGCTTCTCGATGCCTCACCGGTTCCACGTCGCCCAACGTACTTTCGTCGCTCTTCATTGCTGAATTTCCCGTCGATCCATGCCCTGTCCAATTCTGCATCTTTGCAGGCTGGCCTCGGATTGCCAACTGGTGCGGGTTCAGATCAGAGCCTCTATAGTAAATTCAACGTGCTCAATTCCAATATTTTCGCCGCATTCCAAGCGTCCCAACAACACGGGCCGACCCTGTTCGTTTTGTTTCTCGCGTGCTCTCGCAGGATCTTATCGCTTCTGATATATTCCGCCCCCAGCGCCGAAGAAGTGACGTACTTCGCCGCTTCTGCCAACTCGATGGGAATAACGGCGTGGTGAACCCGGCCAAAACGGAGGCCGCTCCGATCGAATCTCCCCAGCGATCTCGCATCTGTGCGGCCATCGTTACATACAACATTGGCGAAGCGCTCCATCGCTGTGTAGATGCCATAAAAGACCAGGTCGCTCATGTTTTGATCGTTGACAATGGCTCGGATGAGCCTACGCGACAGGAACTGAATAAAATCGCAGCTTCTGATTCCGTTACGCTGATTCTGAATGAGCGCAACGAAGGCATCGCGCATGCATTCAACCAGGCCGTTCAGTGGGCGCGCGGCAGCGGGTTCAAGTGGATTCTGACGCTGGACCACGACAGCGAAGCAACTCCCGGCATGGTCGACGAGCTTGTGCGGGGATACGACGCCCTGCTGCGGGAGGAAATAAACAACGTCGGGATCATGGCGGCCAGCCCCTTCGATCAGAATATTCAGCAATTTCTTTATTACCCGCCGCGCGAGAATGGTGGGTTGCCAATACACGAGGGAGAAGTGATTTCCTCCGGGAGCCTCATCGCTCTGGCAGTATTCGACATTGTCGGCCCATTCAACGAAGACCTCTTCATATACTTCGTGGATGTCGAGTTTTGCAAGCGACTCGTCCGTGCCGGATTCACCGCATACATCTGTCCGGAAGCCGTCTTTCTGCACCAGGAGGGAGTGAAGAGACGGCATAGATTCTTATGGATCGACGACTGGTACGACCACTATGGAAAAGTATCGCGCTATTACATCACGCGCAATACGATCTACATGATGAGGAAACTCCTTCTAAGCCGCAGTGAGCGCCTGGTGCTGCTTCGCAGGCTATGGGCAGATCATGTGAACATTCTTCTTTTCGACAAGCAGCGGTTGGGGATTTTGTGGTTCAGCTTTAGAGGGTTGATTGACGGCTTGAAAGGAAAGATTGGTCGAATAGATTCTGGTGACCCAAGTGAGTTGAATCGAAAACTCGCGAAATGATGACAGAGCGGAACAGACGGTCCAGATAGTCCACACATAGGATTGCCTCCCGGCTACAAGCTGACGGCATCTTCGATCCCGATCGGCTGCTAACAGTGCCACGATAACGACGATATAATTCTGGCAGTTCTCGAGGGGATTCCGGATGAGACTCGCTCTTTACGCTCACTATTCTGAGAGTGGAGGGCTTGCACGCTATGTACTCTTTTATCTGCGCAAGCTTCGCGAATTAGGCTTCCAGATTTGCTTCATCTCAAACTCGCCGATCCCCAAATCGGGAGAGCAAGAACTGCACGATCTATGCGAAAAGATCATCCAGCGGGAAAATACTGGATATGACTTCGCGATGTGGCGGCGGGCGTTAGCTGAATATGAACTCACCCAATTTGAAGAACTGCTGTTGACCAATTCAAGCATCGTCGGTCCCTTCAATCCGTTGGAGCCGCTTTGGCAGCGCGCTGCGGTAAACCAATGCGATTTTTGGGGCCTGACCGACAATGATGATTTAGGACGCCATCTGCAAAGCTATTTTCTTCTGTTTCGCCGGCAGGTTCTGGAGCATCCGTGCTTTCAGACATTCTGGCATTCAGTTCTCCCGTTTCGTGACAAGCAATTGGTCATTGGGAGCTACGAGATCGGGCTTACGAGATGGCTTGAGCAGCACGGTTTTAATTGGAATGCCCTTTTCCCACAGAAAGACATTCACGCGCTTTTTCTGAACCGTCTTTCGTTTACGGAAAAGTTAAAAAATCGATTCCGTCCTGTGTGGCTCCCTCAAAACACAACCGTGCTCTTGCCCGACTTGCTTTTGGAATGCGGCATGCCTTTCCTGAAAATAGGACTTCTCAAGGGCGACGGAGAAATGCTGTTTCCCGCAAACCGTGCTCTGCGCCTTCTTGACGCCTCCAGCATCCCGAGCGCTGTTTTGGACGAGCTGCGGATTATCGCAAGCTAAACGAGGTCCCATGAGCTCGCACAAGCAACAGCTGCCGTTGGTCACCGCTTCCGTCATTTCTTACAACCATGCAGATTTTGTCATTGACGCGTTGGATAGCGTCAAAGCCCAGGCGTATCAGAACCTTCAGCTTGTTGTACTGGACGATTGCTCAACGGACGGCTCCGCGGAAATTATTCAAAGTTGGCTCGACCGGCACTGGCCCGACGCCATCTTTGTTGTGCATGAAATCAACCTGGGTATATGCCGAAGTGTCAACGACGCGCTGTCGCATGCGAAGGGGAAATATATACGTTTACTGGCTGCTGATGATCGTTGGATCCCGAATACGCTCTTGCCACAGGTCGAAACCATGGAAAAGGCTTCCGAAGATGTTGGTGTCTTATACAGCGACGCATTCCAAATAGACGAGGGCGGCAGATTCTTGCCGAAGATGTTCATCGAATCCCATCGATCGTTTGCGCAGATGCCGGACGGGTGGATTTTCGACACTCTGGTGGAAGGGAATTTTATACCGGGTATGACCGCACTTATCAGGCGGAGCTGTTTTCAGGTCGTCGGAGGCGCCGATGAAAATCTCCTATTTGAAGACTGGGATTTGTGGCTGCGGATTTCCCGGAAGTTCAGGTTCAGATCCTTCCCCGCCCCAACCGCTTGTTATCGTGTCGTGACGACATCAATGGTGAGGACGATGGCTACCGCAATCGTCGAATCCGAGGGGCGTGTGCTTGTGAAATGTCTGCGACGCGATTGGTTGAAGGGCCCAATACGTGAATATGCCGTTTTGCGCGAATATTTGGAAGCATGTCGAGCCTACCGTCGGATGCAGCCAGATCGGGCCCTGGAGGCAGCATGGGCCTTTCGACATCGCATTTGCGTCAAGCACGCCCTGCTGCTTTCGTTCGTTATTATTGGGCTGCCGTATAGCCGATTTGAGCAGTTGATCGGGGTCCTAAGCAATATCAAGAACCGGGCGAAGCTCCGCGCCAATGACGAAAGTACACGAGAACCGCGTTGACGAGGTTGCATGACGTCGGATAGCTGCATCATTCCACGGCTTGCTCATGCGTGACGTTTGCAGCGCCATTTGGGGTACGACGAAGAGTGCGGAAGCATTCTAGTAAACTCAAGATGTTCAATTCAGGCAGTTACGAGATCCCAAGTGGCCAAATGATTACACCCAATAGCCAGCGAGCCAATGCCGTTGCAACCACATTCATCAGGAGTTCGGTTTCATCCTGGAGCCTTGGGTGGGCCGATCTCAAGCGACACCGCGAGCTTCTTTACTTTCTGACCTGGCGCGATATCAAGGTCCGCTACAAGCAGACTGTGCTCGGTGTGGCATGGTCGATTCTGCAACCGCTTGCCGTCGCGCTCGCGCTGGCCGCATTTCTGGGTCGCGTTATTCCCATGACTTCAAGTGATCTGCCCTACCCGGTCTTTGCTTATGCCGGTATGGTGCTCTGGCAGCTGTTTGCGCAGAGTTTGACCGAAGCGAGCAACAGCATTGTCGGCAACGAGCAACTGGTCTCGAAGATCTACTTCCCAAGGCTCCTCGCGCCACTTTCGGCTGTAGCCGCGAGTTTGGTCGATTTTGCAGTGAGCCTTCTGGTGTTGGTTTTGTACTTCATCTACTTTCGGATCACACCATCCGTAACAGTAGTTCTAAGCCCGCTGTTTGTGCTCCCGGTGATCCTTTCTTCGCTGGGTACGGGGTTGTGGCTGTCCGCGCTCAACGTCAGATTCCGCGATGTTCGTTTTATCGTCAACTTTCTTGTGCAGTTCTGGTTCTTTGCGACGCCCGTCGCATACCCGACCCAGGCAGTTCCCTCGCGCTGGCGTGCACTCTATGAATTGAATCCGATGGTAGGGGCGCTTGACGGTTTTCGCTGGGCACTCCGCGGCGAAGGACCATTCCCCGCTCGGTCTGTCGCTGTTGCCGTGTTCATCGGGCTGGTTTCGCTGATAACCGGCCTCTACTACTTTCGCAGAACCGAGGACACCTTTGCTGACTTCATCTGACGGAAAAGGCCAGTTCGCGATTCGCTGCGAAAGCATCGGCAAGCACTATCGGATCGGGGCGCCGGCGGCGGGGCGAACACTTCGCGACACAATTTCAGAGATGTTCCGTGCCCCTTTGCAGGAGAGGCCTCAATCTCCGAATGACACGCGGGACTTGTGGGCGTTGAGAGATCTATCGCTTGAAGTGTCTCAAGGCGAGGTACTTGGGATCATCGGTCGAAACGGTTCGGGCAAATCGACTCTGCTGAAAATCCTGTCGCGAATCACCAAACCGACAGAGGGTCACGCAGAGATTCGAGGACGCGTTGGCAGCCTGCTCGAAGTCGGAGCCGGCTTTCATCCAGAACTCACTGGAAGAGACAATATTTTTCTTAACGGCGCAATCTTAGGTATGACCCGCCGGGAGATCGAGCGCAAATTCGACGAGATCGTGGACTTCTCGGAATGCGGACGATTCCTGGATACCCCCATCAAGCACTATTCCAGCGGAATGTACGTTCGGTTGGCCTTTGCCGTTGCAGCTCATTTAGAAACCGAGATTCTACTGGTCGATGAGGTCCTGGCCGTGGGAGATGCCGTCTTTCAAAAGAAATGCCTGGGGAAGATCGGCGATACCGTAAAACAGGGAAGAACCGTCTTGTTCATCAGCCACAACATGACGGCGGTCGATGGTCTGTGCACGCGCGCAATATGTCTTCACGAAGGCCGAGTTGTGCTGGAAGGACCGGCCGCGTCAGTCACGTCGCGGTACCTGCAGAATTGGTTTCCCGGCCCCAAGGAAGTCGTTCATCAAGACATCGAGACAGCACCGGGAAACAATCTGATTCGACTTCATCGGGCGCGCGTTCGTCCGCTCGACGATTCCCCTGCCGAGCAGCTTACCGTGCGCACACCATTTGCTGTGGAGTTTGAATGCTGGAAGCTAGCGACACAAAGTCATCTGAGCTTTACGGCGGAAGTGTACAACGAACACGGCGTCGAGGTCTTTGCCACCACCGAAAATGCTGAATCCCCGGCACCCGCGGGTCTTCTGCGAATCTCATTTATCGTACCTGCCGACCTGATGAACAACGGCAGGTACACCGTCCGGTTGGCAGTGTACTTGAACGGGATTAGCAGTGCTGCGCTCCTCGATTGGGAGGACCTCTTGGCGTTCGAGATTCATGACGCGGCCAGCGAACTGCGCGGCTCATACCACGGTCACTGGCCAGGTGCGGTGAGGCCAAATTTCAAATGGAAAACCGAATTGCTCGAACCGCTGCCGGGAGTTTTCGGTGCGCAACAGGGAAGAGACTGACTCATCCCGCCTCACTCGCGCTGAAAGCGTAAAAGGCCTGGGTTGCAGCGCGGTCCACACTTGAGCTACCTGAGAAGCAATACAATCCAATCTGATCCTTGAGCGAGATTTCTGATGACAACGATCTCCATTGCAATGGCCACATACAACGGAGAGCGTTTTATTCGCCGCCAGCTTGATAGTTTTGCGCGGCAGACCTTGCTTCCATCTGAGTTAATCGTCTGCGACGATGGCTCGACAGACTCTACCATCGCCATTGTCCGCGACTTTTCGCAATCGTCTCCCTTCCCTGTGTTCGTGTTCAATAACTCGACGCGCCTTGGCTACACCGCTAACTTTCTCCTGGCCGCTCAGAAATGCCATGGCGACCTTATTGCGTTCAGTGACCAGGATGACGAATGGTTTCCAGAAAAGCTTGCTCGAGTCTTGGAAGCAAGTCGGGAATCCGAAGCCGTCCTCGTTGCGCACGCGGTCGAATGGATGGATGAGAACGACAAGCCTATGGGCATTGTCTATCCTACCGACCGCCGCTTTCGAAAGTTCCTGCAGAATAACGACTACTCGGGCCACGCGATCTTAATCAAAAGATCTCTCTTAGAAATGGGCGCAAGCTCATTGTCGCCGGATGAGTATAAAAAAGTCGCAGGCAATGTCGAGTTCGGTCATGATGTCCTGCTCTTGGAAATCGCGAACGCGCTGGACAAGGTGCACTTTATCCCGGAAGTATTGATGCGTTGGCGTGCATATTCAGACGACGAGCACGCATGGATTCAGTTGTTACAAACTCCTCCACACGCTAAAACCTCCATTTGGAAGCGAATCTTCCCGCCAGACCTGGCAGATGCTTATTTGGCTGGGGAAGGCCACTATCGCAAGCACTCTATTTTGCTGTCGCGCATGCTCCGCGATATCGCCGCCTATGAGGGTGACACAACAGTTGCTCATGATCGTCTTACTAAGAAGATGGATCTCATGACAAAGAGAGCAGAGGTGATGAGACTACGAGCGAGTTATTACGGGCGTCTCTCGCGAAAGGCACGCATCAAGCTGATGCTTCAAGGTGCCGCGATGGGACAGTATCGGAAGGCCGCGAAAGGTGGCGTCGGAATTCACAATGCGCTACGCGACATCCTCGCGTGTATTGTTTATCCCTCTGTGCCATCTGACGATAAGTTGTCCTAGTGGTCTGCAAAGCAGGTTGCTGACATTAGCCATCTCACGCGCACCGTAATTCCATCAAGAAGCGCGGATCTGCCAGATAGTCTTAGGCTTCCTCTCGCTGCCGCAACCGCTTGACCATGACCTCAGGAGTAGAATGCACGAATGGGAAAAACGGATCACGCATCATCGGAATCGCTCCGAGACAAGGTGATGCGGGCGTTTGGGCCAGTTTGGACGGCACGTCTGCGCTGCATAGTGAAAGGCAGAGGGCTTCCCCGATGGGGAAATCTACGGCGATTGAGGCCGTTCTCAGATAACTTTGGGTGGGACCGTGGTACACCGGTTGATCGCTATTATGTTGATCGGTTCTTCGCGCGGCACCGTGCCGACATTACGGGCGATGTCCTGGAAATCGATCGGAATATATACACGCGCAGGTATGGTCATGACCTTCGAACGGTTCATAGCGTGGACATTTCTCCAGCGTCTGAACCTACGTTTCTTTGCGATCTTGCCCACTGCGAAAGTATTTTGCCGTCGGAAGCCTATGACTGCGTCCTGCTTCCATGCACTCTTCAGCACTTCCGCGAACTCGAGCTCTGCCTCCGGAATGTTCTTCGCGTGGTAAAGCCGGGCGGTGTAGTCCTCGCGAACGCCGCTGGCCTCTTTCGCCTTGACGAGGTAGGCCTTGATTTCTGGCGGCCCACACCTGACGGCTGGCGGGAAATGCTGCGGAACGCGTGGCCCGATTGCGAAGTTATCGTTGAGGGCGAAGGAAATTGCCTCGCCGTCGTGGCCATCAATCTTGGACTTGCGCTTGAAGAACTGAGGCCCGAGGAATTGGATAACTACGACGCCCGCTTTCCCGTTGTTACCAACATTTATTGCCGGAAGCCAAAACACTAGATGCATCCCCTGCGAGATCGTTGATGATTAAGATTTCAGTCATCATTCCCACCTATAACCGGCGACATATTCTGGAGCGCACGCTGCCTGGAGTATTAACGCAGGATTTCCCGTCTCAAGATTACGAAGTGATCGTCGTGATGGACGGATCTACCGACGGTACGTCTGAAATGCTGCGCGATTTGAAGCCGACGTGCTGCTTGCGTGTGTTGGAATCGCAGCATCGTGGTGCGGGTGCCGCACGGAATGTGGGAATTCGAGCGGCGGCCGGCGAACTCGTATTATTTCTGGATGACGACCTCATCACAACCCCTGATCTCCTCCGGCAACACTGCGCGTCGCATTCTGGAGTTGATCCATGTGCGGTACAGGGACGCATGTATATCGCGCCCGACAGTTCCCAGACGATCATTCGAAATGTTATAGAACGTATCGGAGATTCCTACTATCGCAACATTAGTCCGAGCATCAATTTGCGTTTTCCCGAGGGAATGTCTTCAGTCTACGTGCTCTCCTATCTCGTGAATGGCTCCGTACCCCGAGACGCCCTTATTCGGTGTGGAGGTTTCGATGAGAAGTTTCTAGCCGCAGAAGAGCTGGATTTGGGATTGCGCCTGTGGAAGATGGGGCTATCGTTCCGCTACCAGCCAAGCGCGATTGTCTACGAGTATTACGAGAAGTCTTCGGTGTCGTACTTGCAGTCACAGGCAAGAGCTTTAGGAGCGGGCGATCTTCGTGCGAGCCGCAAGCATCACGAATACCGGCGCTACTGCGGCTTATCCACTTGGGCAGAAAGAAATGCAGGGAAGAGATGGATATCGAAAGCGCTGACCAGCTTGCCCACATCGCCGATTCCGCTCATGTCGCTTCCTCTCCGGATGGAGAAGTCGTTTTATCGCTTCGCAACAATTCGTAAGTTTGCATCGCGCTTTCTCAATTGGAACGAAACGGTTGCACATTTAGAGGGAGCTCTCGGCGTTGCGGGTTCCTGGAAGGTTTTGCAAGACGAGTTCGACCGAAGATGTCCGTCACTGCTCTACCACCACATTGGTCCCACGCGCCCCGGCAGCCATCACGATTTGACGGTATCGCCTCAGCGATTTGAGCGTCAGATCCGATGGTTGGCTCGCAGCGGATATACCGGCATTAAACCTTCGGATTGGCTCAACTGGATTCGCAACGGAAAAAGCCTGCCCGCGAAGCCTGTTCTGTTGACATTCGACGATGCCTACGCCGACACCGCCGAATATGCCCTGCCGATTCTCAGGAAGTATGGCTTTAGCGCAGCCGTATTTGTTGTGACGGAACGGCTGGGTGGGACCAACACATGGGACGAGGCCCAGGGCCGCCGTACGCTTCAACTAATGACGGCCGAACAGGTTCAATACTGGGCTACGCAGGAAATCGAGTTTGGCGCGCACAGTCGGACGCACCAGCATTTGACCAGACTTTCTGCTTCCGATCTGGAAGCAGAAGTGATCGGCTGCAAAAGCGACCTTACCGCGCTGCTGGGTTATCCTCCCGTCTCGTTCGCTTATCCCTACGGGGAATACAGCGAGGCAGTCTGCGATTTAGTGCGGAGAGAGTTCGATATCGCATTCAGTGTGGAAGAGGGATTGAACTATCTTTCAGGCGATCCACATCTGCTTAGGCGAGCTTATGTCGGTCCAAACGATTCGCTGCTCGAATTTGACCTCAGCGCTCGCCGGGGTGGCATCAGGAAACTGCGCAACTGGCGTATCAAGCTGGCCGTACGCACACGGCTGAAGCGTATGCTCGGCATTAGCTCGTCTAATCCGTGAGCTCGTGGAAGACTGTTCGCAAGGTCGGCCTCGACTTGACCTCTAATCGGATTCCTCCCCCAAGAAATGTGCAAGCGTGACATAGACCGGAAGAACGTCTCAAAGCCGATTGGATATGTGGCCATTCAGCAGCCGATCATAAAGCTGGACCATGTTGCGAGCCATCGCATCGAGCGAAAAGCATGTTTGAGCGCGCTTCCAACCTTCAACGCCCATTCGCGCCAACTCTTGCCGATCACTCGCCAGCTGCGCAATGCATTGAGTCAGTGCATCTGTATCCCCAACAGGAAGAAGCCTTCCTGTCGTTCCATCGATGACAAGTTCACAGAGGCCGCCAACCTGGCTTGCAACAACCGGACGCGCGGCCGCCATCGCTTCAAGAGCAGCCAGCGGAAAACCCTCGTCCAGGGAAGGCATCAACAGAAGATCCCACGACGAGAGAAGCCCGCGAATATTCTCGCACCATCCAAGGAACCGCACGCAATCACTGACTCCAAGATTCGCAGCGAGATGGCGAAGCGAAGATTCCAATGGGCCCGTTCCAGCAATTTCAAGCTCAACCGGCAGGCCCCGCTTTGCAAGGTTTGACACGGCAATGATTGCAGCCTCAACGTTCTTCACAGGAACGAGTCGCCCAAGCACGCCCAGCTTCAGTGGGAGTGCGGACAGGGACGGCTCCGGCGGCACAAGGCCGGTTTCGATGCCTGCATAGATAACCTCTGCGCTCCGTGATTTGACACGGTCGGCGACGGCCTGGGAGCACGCGACCACCGCATCGGCCCAGCGAGTATCGATTGTTCCATCCAGAGCGCCAGACTCATTTGCACCGTTATGTACATGGCTCACGACAGCGCCCACGCCAGCTCTTCGGGATATCAATCGAGCCGCCCGTCCTCCATGATGCAAATGAACAATATCAACCCGATGCTTCCGCAGCCATGACCAGAATTGCCAGGCGCCGGATGCATCGCTGAGACTGCATGTCCACGAAATTGCACTCGCAGGAACACCTTGATCCTGGACTTCCTTCACGAGTGGGCCATCGTCGAGAAACAGCACGGAGATTTCGTATTCGAGCGAGGCGGCACGCTTCGCCAATCCCAAAGGAATTCGGCAAATCCCGGTAGACTCGGGGCGAGCACTCTTTAAGATGTGCGCACAACTTCGCAATACGTTCCAATCCGTTGGCTTCCAGCTTCATCGGCACAAGCTGATCGATAATAGCCTGCGTAAACTCAACTCTCAAGCAGTAGCAACCGAGCCGGGTCCAGCGTTATATGCCACGGCTGTGGCTGCCTTGAGAGGTCGCGCCACACCTCCTTCGAAACATCCGCCTGCAAATGAGGCGCCTGCCCTGGCAACGGCTCGCAATGCATCCTGAGATAGAGCGTCATTTCATGCGGTGCCTCGCTTGTGGTCACCAGCCAGCACAGAAATGTGTTTTCCTTCTCCCCAGACTTTTGAAAGGCTATTTGGTGCGATCGAAAACCCACATGGGTCAAATTCTCCGGGACCTCCTCCGCCGATCGCAGGCGGCATTCCCACGCCTCTACCTCGATGCAATCATCGCCCACACGCTTTGCTCGCACAATATTCTTGCACCCGGTCAGCTGCGCGGTCGCCACCGTGCGCGGGTGCTCGAACAGTCTGTGCTTTGGCCCGGTTGCGATCACACGGCCACTATCCAGCACCTGCAACTCCGAGCAGAATCGGAATGCCTCCTCCATATCGTGCGTGACAAAGACCACCGGTCCACTAAAATCTGCCAGTGCTGCACGAAGCTGCTCTTCCGTTCGTCGCCTCAGGTGCGGGTCGAGTGCTGCGAAGGGTTCATCGAGCAAAAGCGCGTCAGGCTCCATGGCCATGCATCTTGCAATCGCGACGCGTTGTCGCTGGCCTCCCGAAATCTGCCGCGGATACCGATTCGCAAGTTCAGCAATGCCCATGCGCTCAAGCTGATTCCAGATACGCACGCGCCTCTCGTCCTTTGTCATGCGAGCGAGCGAAAACCCGACATTCTCTGCCACAGTCAGATGCGGAAACAAGGCGTAATCCTGAAAAACAACGCCGATGCGCCTGCGTGCTGCCGGGACATTGAGGCCTATTCCGCTGTCGAACAGTACTCGCCCATTGAGAACGATGCGCCCGCGATCCGGTGTCGAGAGACCTGCGATCATCCGCAGCGTCATCGATTTTCCTGAGCCCGATGGCCCCAGCAGTCCAACCGCTCCGTCGCCCGCGCCAAGCACGATGCGCAACGTAAACTTCTCCAGCGTCCGCTCCAGGTCAACGTCCAATGTGACTGGCGATGCAGTTTCTCGAACCGGCGCAACTGCAGTGGGTAATTGCTCAGCGGGTTCTGGCCTCGGCAACTCTGGCTCGACCCGCGCCATTCTGCTTGTCTTTTTCTCCACGTTAAGAAGCCGGATAATCGCCAGCGAGAGAACGACGATAAGGACGACCCATAGCAGCGCCGCGTGCATGTCGCCCCCTTCCACCGCTGAAAAAATGGCGATCGGCATGGTTTGCGTGTGCCCTGGAATGTTGCCCGCCAGCATTAACGTCGCGCCAAACTCCCCTAGCGCACGAGCAAAAGCCAGGACGGTTCCGGCAATCACACCCGGCCCGGCCAGGGGTAATAACACGCGGCGAAATACAGCCCACTCGCTGGCCCCCAAAGAGCGCGCTGCTTCAAGCAACGTCGGGTTCACTTGCTCGAATGCCCCAAGCGTGGTGCGGTACATCAGTGGAAACGCAATCACAGTCGCCGCGATCACCGTGGCTGGCCACGAGAATGCAATGGTTAACCCCACATGCTCAAGTGCGCGCCCGATGATACTCCTGCGACCGAATATCAAGAGAAGGAAGAAACCGACCACCGTCGGTGGAAGCACTAGAGGAAGCGTGAGAATACCATCGATCCAGGCTCGAAAGCCGCCGCGCACGTCGTACATTAGCCGTGCCGCTACCATGCCAAGAAAAAAGGTAGCTGCAGTTGCAGCACAGGTCGTGGCCACCGAAATAATGAGCGGCGACATGTCGGCGGGCAGTATCACTGTGAAGACAGTGTATAACCGTACTTCGTGAAGATCGCCTTGGCCTCGGAACTGCCCAGAAACTCCACGAAACCGCGCGCCGCTTCCTGATTCTGACTGGTCTTCACAACCGCCGCTGGATAGATGATCGGTTCATGCGCCGACTCCGGCACAGTCGCGACCACTCGAACCCGCTTTGATATTTGTGCGTCCGTAGCGTAAACAAAACCCGCATCCGCGTTTCCTGTTTCGATGTACGTAAGCACCTGGCGAACGTCCTTCCCAAGAACAAGCTTACCCTTCACTTGCTTGTACAAATGAAGCGCAATCAGCGTTTGCTGCGCGTACTGACCCGCGGGCACGCTTGCCGGATCTCCGACTGCAATCAAACGAATTGATCGATCCTCGAGTCCCGCAAACCTCTGCAACTTCGAGTCGAGCGGCGCAATCAGTACAAGCGAGTTGTGAAGGAGATTCACTCGCGTGCCGGTCGCGATCAGTCCCTTTCCATCCAGGTCATCCATCGGCTTGGCTGCGGCCGAAATAAACACGTCGACCGGCGCGCCTTGTTCAATTTCCCGCGCAAGTGTTCCCGACGATCCGAAGTTGTTGCGAAAATCCACAGTCGAGTGGGCGAACCCGTACGCTGCTTCGACGTCGCCCAGCGCTCCTTGCAGACTCGCAGCAGCCGAAATCGTAAGACTTACACGCTGGTTGCCGCGACAACCGCTGAGCGTCATCACCAGCAGACACAAAACCAGGATCATGCAAATCTGGCCAAAATTACGCCATGCTTCCGTCGTTCTCATTGCCTCAGATGCTCTCCATAGCTGATCCCGAATCGTCCGGTGACATCATCTTCCCATTCACTCGCTTTGCTGGCAAATGCTGTACTGTAATCTGCAGACAGCCTGCCTCAAGGCGAGACTGCGCTCTACAATGCCTCCCACGCTCCCTGTCCAGCAATTCTCCTCGTTTCCGCGTCGCATCGTCTGTCTCTCAGACGAAGTAGCTGAACTCATCTACCTCCTCGGCGAGCAAGATCGCATCGTCGGAGTTTCGGGATTTTCCACTCGCCCGCCGGAAGTGCGCCTGAAGCCGCGAGTTTCAAGCTTTCGCGACGCCAACTTCGAGGCGATTGCACAGCTGAAGCCAGACCTGATCATCACCTACTCCGATGTGCAGGCAGATATCACGCGAGAAGCTTCTCTGCGCGGGTTGACAGTATTGAACTGCAATCAACGGAGCATTACGGAGATCTTCGAAACCATCGCAATGATCTCCCGGGTCCTGGAGAAGCAGGCCGAAGGGGACGAACTGATCGCGGCATACACAAACGGCCTTGAGTGCATCGCGACAGCAGCCAGCGAATTCGCGTATCGACCGCGAGTGTTTTTCGAGGAATGGAACAGCCCCATCATCAGTGGCATTGAATGGGTTGAGGAGCTTGTCGAGATCGCTGGCGGCGAAATTATCTTCCCTGAATTGCGCAAATGCCGGAAAGCGCAGGATCGTGTCGTCGAATGGAACTCGGTAGTAGAGCGCAATCCCGATGTAATATTCGCATCCTGGTGCGGGATGAAGGTGAACGTCGAGGAGATCAGATCGCGGCCGCGAGCGAATGAGATTGCCGCTGTACGCCTCGGCCAGGTCTACGAGATTCCGTCCTCGCTGATTCTTCAGCCAGGTCCTGCGGCGCTGACAGAAGGCATCGCTCAATTGCATTCGCTTCTCGCGGAAGTTGCGCGTCGAGAAGCTCAACCGCGCGATTGAGTACGGGCCGTTTCTCTCGAGCTACACATCCTGCACGCTCAGCGTTTGCGGATCGCGCACCCGCTGCATCAGCGCCGCGGCAATCAGCATGAAAACGCCCCCCGCAATGATGGCGTAGATGCGATTGTTATGCAGCATATGAATCATGAACCAGCCGAAGAACAGCGAAGCAAGAATCTCCGGCGTGACAATGAAAAAGTTGAAGATCCCCATGTAAACGCCTGTCCTCGCCGGAGGCAACGAAGCCGCCAGTACCGCGTAGGGCATGGACAATGTACTCGCCCAGGCAATCCCAACGCCCACCATGGTCAGCAGCAGGACATACTTGTTGTGAATGACGGCAACCGACATCAGGCCCAGCGCGCCGCAGATCAGGCAAATCGTATGCGTGTTCTTTCGCCCCAGTTTCCTGGCGAGGCTCGGCAGCGCGAACGAAAACGCGAAGCAGACAATGGAGTAAATAGCAAAGCAATTGCCGCCCCATTCCACGCCCGCCTGGTAGAGCGGCGAACTGGTGTCGTTCGCGCCAAAGACGTTGTGTGCGACAGCCACCGGGAAATAGAGCCACATGCAGAAAAGTCCCAACCATGTGCAGAGTTGCACAGGGCCGAGCTTGCGCATGGTGTCCGGCATCTCGGCGATAGCTGCAAATATCTCCCGCGCATTGGCAGCAAGACCAGTCTTCTCTGCTTTGGCGCGCCGGAAAGCTTCCATATCCTGCGGCGGATATTCTTTGGTGGTCATGATCGTCCAAAGCACCGCGCCGATAAAAGCGACCGCGCCGACATAGAAGGAGAGACGCACGACCGTCGGTACGGCACGCGTGTCGCCGACCTTCTGCTGCATGTGGAAGAAGTTGGTCAGGATGTAGGGCAGCGCCGATGAAAATGAAGCTCCTAAGCCGATGAACAAGCTCTGCATGGCGAAGCCCGAAGTACGCTGGCCCTCCGGTAGAATGTCCGCCACAAACGCACGGAATGGCTCCATGCTCACATTGATAGAAGCGTCCAATATCCAGAGCATGCCCGCAGCCATCCACAATGCCGATGCGTTGGGCATGAGAATGAGCATCAGCGAACTGAGGATCGCGCCGACTAGAAAATACGGCCGGCGACGCCCCAGGCGCCCCCACGTGTGATCGCTCGCATGACCGATAAGCGGTTGGATCAGCAGTCCGGTCAACGGAGCGGCCAGCCAGAGGATCGGGATCTGGTCGGCGCGCGCGCCGAGGTATTCATAGATGGCGCTCATGTTGGCCATCTGCAGACCCCAGCCAAACTGGATGCCGAGAAAGCCGAAGCTCATGTTCCAGATCTGCCAGAAGCTGCGCTCGGGCTTGCGGAAGTAAGTGACAGTCTTTGCCCCAACCTGTTCGGTCTGCGATATGCTCATGAGCTCTTCCTATTGGGCTTGCTTCTGAAAGATGCGAGCCTCGAACGCGTTCAACGAGAGAAACGGAACGGCTTCGGGTTCAGGTTTCGAAACTGGAAGTTCGATCTCTTTCCAGTTACCGGCGGCTTCCACGCTTCCGCGGAAAGGTGTGTTTGACAAATTGATGGCGACCAGAAACTCTTCGCCGTCTGCGCGCCGCAGATAAGTCACCACGTGCTGCTCATCGCTGTTGTGCAACCAGATGGTTGCGCCCTGCTGAAGCGCCGGATGTTCCCGCCGCAGCGATGTCATGAGCGCATAGAATCTCGGATAATCCGGATGCCACTTTTCCGCACCCCAGAAGATCTTCTGGGGCTCAAATAGCGCAGGGTCGCGCGATTGCGTGGAGTCGCCGACTTCCATCCCGTTATATATCAGCGGAGCACCGTTGAGGGTGAACATCAATGCCGAGGCTGCGATCGCGCCGGGAAATCCGTAGCGTGTGGTTGCCCGCAGTTCATCATGATCGTCGCTCATGCGCATGTGAAGCGCGCCCTTGGGATAAAGTGCGTCTTGCTCCTAAATCATGTCCTTGACCTTTGTCGCCGGCTCGCCGTTCATCTCGACGTCGTCAACCGTGTGGAGCATGGGCCATGCATAGTCGATGTCAAATGCGCTCCGTAACAGCTCGGGCTTTGATGCCTCGGCCAGCATGATGATGTCCGGCTTAACCTGATCAAGTTCCTTGCGTGCCTGTTCCCAGAAGTCGGTCGGAACCTCGCCTGCAGCATCGCACCGATATCCGTCGAGATCGAAAGTCTTGACCCAGTAAAGAAGCACATCGGTCATGTACCGTCGCAGCTTTGGATTGGAATAATCCAGCGCTGCCACGTCGGTCCAATCATAGGGATACGTGACGTGGCCTTCCTTGTCCTTCTTGTAGAACTCGGGATGCGCCATCATCACGCTGTCCCACGCGGTGTGGTTGGCCACCATGTCGATGATGACCTTCATCTGCCGCTTGTGCGCCTCCTGCACCAGGCGATGCAGATCGTCCTTGGTGCCTAGTGCGGGATCAATTGCGTAATAATCGCGGACTGCATACGGACTACCAAGAGAGCCCTTCTTCTTTACCTGGCCGTCGGGATGAATGGGCATGAGCCATAGAATGTTGACGCCGAGCGTGTGCAGGTCGTCCAGCCGTCCAGTCACACCGTTCAGATCGCCTGTGGGCGAGAACGCTCGCACGAAGATCTGGTAGATCGTGCCCGACTTGAGCCATTCGGGCGACGGGCGAGCCTGTAGCGACGCTATCGCCGGATCAGGCTGCTGGGCATACGCTAATAGTCCGGCTCCAGGAGATACGGCAAAAAAACAAGCGAGAACAAAGTGCAGCCTCGACTTCATAGCGCGAAAGCATAGCACCCGAGAGGGTTATGCCGCCATACCGACCGCCACACTCTCCGGTACACCGCACGGGGAGCGGACGCCGAGGCCGCATAGGGACGAAGCCAGACTACCTGTGCTTCTTAGGTTTTGAAGTGTGACTTTTCTTTTTCGTTGGGGCCGCAGACACGTGTGACATGGGAGCCATCCCGACATCAAGGCGCTTCGTGATGTGGTCTTGGATCCAGTGCGGATCCCACCACTCTTTGGGGTCGATCTGAACGCCATCCAATTGCATGGCGAAGTGGATATGATCGCCGCCGGCCATGCCTGTCATCCCGCTCTGACCCATGATCTGGCCACGCTTGACCATGTCGCCCTCGTGCACGTCGAAATGGCTCATATGTCCATAGATGGTCTGAAGGCCGTAGCCATGGTCGACCACGATGCAGTTGCCATAGATACCGAGCGGCGCTGCCCACACCACCCGGCCGTCATTGGAGGCCTCAACGCCAACATGTTGGGTTACTGCCAGATCATAGCCAAGATGAACCTGCTGATCGATTTTCTTGCCCTGGTAGATGTAGTTGCGAAGATCGGCGAAGGTGGCTTCCGCCTGGGAGTGCGACTGGCGCGCGAAAGGCTGAGTGAACAGGAAGTGATCGGCCGTCTTGAAGCGCAGGTCGGAGAGCGTCTTGTTGTTCGCCTTGCGCATCTCGGTATTGATCCTCACGAAGCGCGCCACCATATCGCCTGAGCCATTCGGATCGAGCTCGCCAACCACCTTCTGCATGAAAGCTTCGCTGACCTGCAGGTCGTGTACGGTGTAATGCGGCTGCTCCTTCTTCGGAAAGATGACGGTGATCGGACTGGTTACGTCGTTGCCTGCGCCATTCGAGGCAAAGACTACCGGGATTGTGCTCTGCGGCATGTTCCAGGCAAAGGCGAACAGCGAAAACAGGCCCGGTTTGCCGCCCGGCATGGGCCATGCACGATACGATTGATCGCCAACGCGCACACCTGCGGCTGTGTAGGCTCCGGAGACGTTGAAGGTCGCCACGTCGGCCATGCCGATGTAGATGTAATGCTGCTCCGAGTCGACACTTACGCTCGGCGGCTGCGTCACAACGGTCACATCCTGCTCGATGCGCGCGGACTTATGCATAAGACCGTTCGAAGTCACCTCGACGATCAGCTTTGCCTTGCCGTCTTTCAACTGCGGCGTCGTCTTCACCCCGGCAGTAAAGTTCCAGGTCGATTCCTTCGCCATTGACGGCTGCGCCATCTGCCATACGGGATAGCTCGCACCGTTTTGCTCGATGGTCGCCGAAGCGCCGCGGATTCCGCGCGGATCAGTCGCATGCACCGTGATCGGTGTTGCCTGCCCGACGGTGCTCACCGGCGTTGGCAGGTTAATCGTGGGTGCCGCGGAACAGCCCATCAACATCGCGATGGGAATAAGGAGGAAGAGCGGAAGGACAGAAAGCAGGACTTTGCGCACAACTCATTTTAGGTCGGCCAGGTTGTGAATCGCGCATGGGGGTGTTTCCGAAAGAGTGACGTTTCCCATCGGACTCGTAATCCGCCGGTGCTTGCGGTCATGGGTTCGCCCCCCTCCCTACACCATAAAAGAAACAACTTACGATGCGATTACGAAATGAGCTAGGCGCGTTTTGGATCCGGTGATACTTATGGCGATACTTTGTGCCTGTGTCAGTCTCGGGGAAAGAATCCCCAGGAAAGATCAAGCGAAGGTACGTGGAGTATGGGAAAAGGTCCGCGGCAGCGAAGCTCAAACCGTTCGACCTTACGTCCATGTGGCTCAAGTGCTGTCGGCGGTGAGCGCCTTGGCGATTATGTGTCCATAGATTTTCGTTTGCCTAGTCTTTAGAACTCGATCCTTCCTTGAAAGGCAATCATGCGCGGAGAGCTATCGCCCCCGAGTCCGACACCGAGCAATCCGGTGGGCGGTGAGATCGTGCTTTCGAGCGTCCCAAATCGGGCGGGAATCGAAACGCCGGGCACGCCCGCTTCGACTTCACTGGGGAGTGCGAAGTTAGGATGATTAAACGCGTTGAACATCTGAACATCGAATCGAAACTTAATCTCTTCTTTGATCGGAACCGTCTTGGTGATGTAGATGTCAGAGTCTGTGAAGTGTGGTCCGCGTACAGAGTTGCGCCCCGAGTTGCCAAACTGGCATGTCGCCGGCGAGTCGCCTCCTGTACAGGCTCCCGTCTCTGGATCGATCGCTGAGACGAATGCATTCGGGTTGAGCCACTGTTTTGTTCCTGCCACGGTCACACCTGTAACAGGACTCTTCCGGTAGATCGGTACACCGGGAGCGCGGTTCGCGTAAGCAGGGGCATTGAATTGGACCGTACTCGCGCCATTGGCCTGAAAGACGCCATTTCCATTCGCGAGGTAGGGCTGGCTCAACACGCTGAATGGCAAACCCGAGTGCAGTATTGCTGTCGCCGATACAGACCAGCCACCGAACGCTTGCCTCAGCAGCGAATGGCTGGGGTGAAACGGAACCTGGTACAGCCCATAGGCAGAGACATTGTGGCGAACGTCATAGTCGCAGCTGGCGTATTGTCGCGGGAGTTCTCCTGGCAACGGTGACATCAGCCCCTGCGTGGAGAACGAGAGCAAGCCACCGTTCGATACCTCGTCGAGGCAATGGCTCAACGTGTAGTTTGCGCGCAGCGTGAGGCCTCGCCACTGTTGCGAGTATGCGATCTGCAGTCCGGCATAGTTGCTGTTGGCATCTGTGCGAAACTCATTCACATTTCCGAAGCGCTGGTCGAGGGGTCTCTGGTATGGGAACGGCGCGAAACAGCCATCGCAGACTGTCTGATAGCCATTGAGCTGTACCTGGAACGGTTCATCGAGCCCTCGTGTTCCGACAAAGTCAGCGCGCAAGTTGCCTCCAGGGCCGATCTGCTGCTCAACGCCAAAATTGTATTGATAGTAGTAGGGTGTCTTGAGCCTGCCGCTTGGGAAGGTATTCAGGCTGACGGCCAGCGGGCACGTCGGTGCACCAGGCTGTATTCCTTCGCAAGAGGCGGAGCCCGAACGAAAGTTCGACTGAAAGGCGAGGTTCGCGCTTGCGGCTGCGTCAACGGCGCTGCCGGCAACCCCGGGTGCAATTCCAACACCGCCTACCTGGCCGCCGATTCCGCCCACAAACGTGGGGTCATTGGGTGCGTTCATGGCTGCGAGATCGGCAATTTGCATGGGAATGATGTCGTTGAAGACACCGAACCCGCCATGGACCGCAGTCGAAGGGAACAACTGGTACGCAAAAGAGGCCCGCGGCTGGTAGACGAAGAGTGGCGTTGCAGGAAAGAGATCGCGGACATTGCCGAGGATCGTTTGATTCAAGGGAGTGTTGTTGTCGTGCGTGGTATCCAAAAAAGATCCGGCAGTGCGAGCAAAGAGATTCTTTCCGCTGGTCACATTGGTGTTCCATGTAACCCGCATTCCATAGGTCACAGTCATTTTTGATGTGGGCTTGAACGCGTCCATTGCATAGTATTCAAGATTGCCAGCGGATACCCTTTCTTTGAGCGAGACCGGAAAGCTCTCGCTCGCCGTGTAAGCCACGCCATAGGTGAACTGGGCGAGGTCATTGAAGGTCACCGTTGGCACAGTGCCTTCGCCGAGATCGTAGTTGCTTACATCGATACGCCGCGTGTTGATGCCGAACTTCCACGTATGCTTCTCATGCGTCCACGTCAGGTTGTCGTTGATTTGCCATTGTGTTACCTTGCGGCCCTGCGGATAGGTGCTGTTGTTGCCGCCGATGGTCGTGAAGGGGACTGCGTCACTCCCAGAGACGAGCATGATGGGAAAAGCTTCGAGTACCTCGGAGTAATTGTTTGGCTCGAAAATGCTCGAGTACCAGCTGGCGCCGGGATTGAACTGGTCGACGAGGTTTGAACTGAACACATGGGTGTAACCAGCTACAAGAGTGCGCTGTGGCTGAGGGGAATAGGAGTTGAAAATAGGATTCAACGGGTCGGTGTACGCGGCCTGCAGGCCCGTGTCCTGCTGGAAGCGATACCAGGCGCTGTTGTTGGCGTCGAAAGTGTGGTCGATCTTGATCACAATCAGATCTTCGTTGTCGCTGTTGTTCAGCGAAGCCTGACGCTGGCTCGCGCAGCCATTGCCATCGGTACCCAGCGGACAGCCAACTATCGGGACTGGAGAACCACCGGGTACTGGCAAGAGAGAGAACATCTTCTGATAAAAAGGGATCTCTGCAGGCTCTGCCGGAAAGGCTGCGCCCGTCACCGGGTCCACACCGCCAGTCGCGAGTTGCGAAAGCACATATTGCTGGTAAGCCGGTGTCGGCAAGGTGATCTGTGATACGAGCGGCAATGCGAGGCGAATGCCCTCATAGTGGCCGAAGAAAAACAGCCGGTCTTTCCGGATCGGACCACCAATACTCACTCCAAATTCGTTGACGGTAGACCGAGGCTTCTTCGCAACGCTGTCCGGAGTGTCGTTCGCGTGCAGGAAATAGTCTTCCGCGTTAAACAGAGATCCGTTCCAGATTTCGTATGCATCGCCGTGAAATGCGTTTGCGCCTGATTTCGTAAAGTAGTTCACCTGTGCCACGGCATATCGGCCCTGATCCACGGAGAAAGAATTGGTGTTAACAGTTGCTTCCTGTACGGCGTCGAGACCAATGACGAGATTCGTCGCGAGACCGATATTCAGCCCCAGCCAAGGGTCATTCGTGTCGTACCCGTCCAGAATGTAGCCGTTCGATGTGGCAGGGAGCCCGTTGAATTCGACATTTCCATACCCGCCTGCCGCCTTTGCATCGTTGGACGAGCCTGCCGTATTCATCAAAGCGCCCTGGGCGAACTGCGTGAGATACGTTAGATCTTGACCGGGATTGGGCAGCCGTTCGATTGCCTTCGCTTCCAGCGTCGTTGAGGTATTGGGGTTCTCGAGACTTAAGAGCCCGCTCTGGGCCGTGACTTCGACGGTCTGCGTATTTGCGGCGGGCGACAAGGTGAAGTTGATAGCGATTGTTTGGCCGACGGCAACGCTTGCCGGCTGCGACTCTGCTTTTGCAAATCCAGTGGCCTGCACAGTGATTCGATAGTTGCCCGGGTTGACTTGAGCGAACACGTAACGGCCTTCAGAATTGCTCTGCGTGATTCGCATTGCTCCTGTGTCCACCTCGGCGGCTTTGACCTGAGCATTGGGTACTCTGGCCCCAGAGGGATCGCTGATGGTACCCGAAAACGCGCTGCTTGTGCCGCTTTGCCCCGGTAAATTCGGCGAATTAACCACGGTTAACATCGAAAGAAGGACGAGGCTCAATACGGTTCGGGTTCGCATTTGAGACTGTTCTCCATGAGTGACGGATACCTGCGGCTGCGTCCTCGGACGCAGCCGCTTAGTGGAAGGGGAAGAGACTTGGCGGCATATTTAGGCTCGCCTAATTATTTAGGTTAGCCTAAAATATATCCAGCGTCAAGAACATCGAGCGCAAGAACTATGCACCCAAATCGCCAGGTGAAAGTCAATACCGAATCCGTCGACAACTATCTCAAGGCGATTCTTGCTCTCGGCGGGCCGGAAGAGCACAGTGTTTCGAGTACGGCGCTTGCTCAGCATCTCGGAGTGGCGCCGGCATCCATTACTAACATGCTGCAAAAGCTCGCTTCGGCTCAGCCGTCTTACGTGCAATACGAAAAGCGTCGCGGCGTTCGACTGTCTCAGCAAGGAAAGAGCCGTGCTCTTGAAGTCCTGCGCCATCATCGATTAATCGAAACGTTTCTTTATAACGTTCTCGATTACCCAATCGAAGAAGTCCACGAGGAGGCAGAGCGGCTTGAACATTTCATCTCCGAGCGTTTCGAGGAGCGGATCTCAGCCAAGCTCGGACATCCGAAATTCGACCCCCATGGGCATTGCATTCCGACGATAGACGGGAGAATGCCCAAACAGGCGTCGAAACCACTAGCAAGCCTCGAACGAGATGGAAGTTTCGTAGTGGACAGCGTCGCAGATCAGGACGCGATCTTGTTAAAGCGGCTTAAAGCGCATGGCATCACGCCGGGCACGCGCATCAAGGTCACTAAGCGGTCTCCGCAGGAGTTTAGTCTGCTCACAGGCAGCCCCTCACGGGTTTTGCGTCTCTCTCGCGCTCTTGCAGAAGCAGTCCGTGTCCGCTCTGCGGAGTAGCGATGGAACAACGATCGGCAAGGAAGGGTCCGAACAGTCTAGTGATCCTAAGTCTACTTATGTCCTTGCCTTCGTCCTGCGAGCCCGAAACGATGAGTGGCGCAACATTGTCACAACTCGTACAACCCGATTCCTCACCATTGCAGCCTGCCTTCGCTCGGCCTTGCAGGCCCAGTACCACCGTGCTCTGGTTGCAGGGTGTCACTCTGGCTTGGATGTTAGTGGAGCTCGGCGTCTCCGTATTTGCAGCCGTCACCGCTCGCAGTCCGGCCATGATGGCCTTCGGTTCCGACAGCCTCGTGGAACTTCTTTCAGCCGTTGTCGTGCTCCTGCAGTGGATCCCGAGGATACCGATCTCGGAACGCATGGCGCACCGTGTATCCGCTGTTTTACTCTTCGTGCTCTCCTTTGTGGTTGGTCTAACTGGCTTCGCGGCATTGGTCGTTCGCTTGCAGCCAGAAACAAGTCGCTCCGGTATCGGAATCACGATTGCTGCGCTCATTGCAATGCCGGTCTTAGCCTCTTTCAAACGCCGTGAAGCTCGCCTAAGCAAGAATGCAGCCTTGGCCGCCGACGCGGTGCAATCCGCTACTTGCGCCTATCTTGCTCTCGTGACGTTGGCTGGCCTCGCGATGAACGCAGTCTTCCATATGCCATGGTTCGACTCGCTTGCCGCATTGCTGGCCATTCCAATTCTCATCAAGGAAGGCAGACTCGCGTGGCGAGGGCGGGGATGTGGGTGCTGCTGAGTCGTAGAGTTGCCTTCAGGATGCTAGTGGGCTTCCCGGAGTTGGAGCGAAGTAATGCCTGAAGGATTACCTTAACGTTTGATCTGCAGCCAATGCTCATCGGCACCGGTCAGCCAGTGGGAAGCACTCCAGAGCGCAACCACAATACAAAATCCGGCCAGCAGCAGAAAGAGTGCAGCCGCGCTGAGCTTTTCGGGGATCGACCACCGAATGTTGCGGAGCTTCCGCTTGCTTCCTTTATCAAAAGTAATGACTCGTGGCATGTCTGCTCCCTGATTGTTCGCAATCGAGATTCCGCCATAATGCCCAGTGTGTCCTTCACAACCAAAGCCCCTGTCTCGCGCAGAGTGAACGGACGCAGATTGCAATTCACTGCGCCCGTTCCTTCCGCGTGAGTTTCTAGAAGTTCAGCGTCACCTTTGCCGTCAGAGCGCGGGGAGTGACGTAATGCGTGCCGCTGAATGTCGAAAGAAAGTTGTAGAGCGCGTACTTGTTGGTGAAATTGATCGCTGTCAGATCGAGGTCCAACTTGTAGTGCTCTTTATGGAAGATGTTGTCCTTGCCGAGCGACGCGTCGAAAAGGTTGCGCGGCGCGATGCGGGGCGGGTTATGGTCGTCATCCTCGGTGTTTGGCGCGGGAATCTGCACCAGGTTCGACTTGTACCCAGCGTTGTCGCATGCGGTAAAGCCGGAGTAAGGTGTAGCTGCCACCCCGTCACAGAGAATGCCCGCCTGGAACTGTTGGTCGAAAGTGAGGCCGCTGAGGTCCACTCCCGGTTGGCCGTTCGGCAAGGTGATTCCGCCGCACGGGCTATTTGCGCCTGTGGGGTTGTAACAGGGGACTGATCCTGCCACCAGTCCGCTGTCATAGCGCCAGTTGAAGCCGCCCCACAAGCCGCTCAGTACGCTGGCGTGAGAAAGCGTGTATTGAAGGTGCGTGGTTTGGTTGAACTTCTCGTCGTGATCGATTCGGAAGGGAAATCCGCTTTGACCCACCGTGGCCCCCGCCCCAGCTGACTGGGGAGGGAAGAAGCGAGCGGCAACGGATGACGCTACAAAATAGGCACTGAAGCCACGAACCACCGGCACCTCTGCGCGAATGGCATAGCCGGGAATCTTGGAGTTATGCCAGTCGATGGGGAAGGTGATGGGTGTGTTGCCCAGAACGCTAAAGTCGAACGCGTTGTGCGTGTATTTCCAGATGTACTCCCCACTGACCACAGCATGCCTTCCGAAGGCCTGTTGCAGACTGGCGTGGAACTCGTTGCGGTAACCGGGATCCAGAGTTCCAGAAACGCCGGGAGTGCAGAGTAACAGTGGCGCCAGCACGGCATTGGAGCACCCGGAACTCGAGAGCACGAGGTTTTCGTTGAAGGGAGTCTCCAGGGTGCGCGCGTAAGAGATGCTCAGCACGGTGCTGGAGGGTTTGATATTGTAGGCAATCCCCACGCGCGGTTCCGTCTGGTTGGCATCGGTGAGACCGTTATACACGTCTTCGCGAAGGCCCAGGTTGAAGTTCCAATTCCCGGCCCTGATCTGGTCCTCGATGTAAAGAGCCAACTCCTTCACGTCTGTGTGGCCAAAGTAGGCATATTCCGTGCCGCTGCGCGTGAGGTCATATGGCCCAAGAACCGACAAATAGGCAGGATTCGGAAATGACACTACACCGTCACACGTCGATGGATCGGCGTATCCCGGGAGCGGGTTGCCGTTTACGTCAACGCACGGAGCGTTGTACGTGGCATCTACAACGCCAAGATAGTCGTGTTCGCGCAGGAAGGTCTGCCCGTATTGTGCGCCAATCTTAATGTTGTTGATGCCTTTGGAGTAGGTAAGGTCGGCGTGGACGGCTGTATTCAGGAGTGTGCGGTTCTGGGAAATGGATGAAGTTTGCAGATTTGGCGGCCCCAAATCAGCGAGGGGGTTGTTGCTTGGGTAGTAGTTATAGAGGTCCTTTCGCACCCAGGCGCCAAAGTTGAGCACCGCATTATTACTGATGACTCGCGTGTAGGTTGGGGAGATGTTGAACGTTCCAATCTTGGACCTTTGGTCTGTATTGCCGACGTTGGCGAAGGTTGGATTCGCGCTTGTCCCTCCGCTCACCACGTTTTGCACATTCAGATCGTCGAAAGCATTTGGAGTCTGGAACCAGGAGCGGCTGTAGTTGAAATTCAGGTGGAGGGAATCTTTCGGGGTGAAGCTGTAATCCACGCGATCGAAAAGGTTCTCCTCGTTGCCCTTGTCATGAAACACTGTGAATTCCGGCGGGTCAAGAAAGCGCCCCGTATTCAAGAAGTCGCCTTCGAGGAAGTTGCCCCAGTTTTTCCCGCCATATGATAGGTCAAACCCTGCGGCCGCCGACCCAAAGCTCCCGTAGGATGCGTTGATCTCCCCGGTTGGTGTCGTTATTCCTTGACCGGACCGAGTCGTCGCTACGATGACGAGACTCGTCTTTCCACCATAGTCCGCTGGTGGAGCTCCGCTGATCACCTCCATCGATTGGACTGCGTTCGCTGGAAGCTGGTTTGAGAAGACCTTGCTCTGCTGATCGGTGATCGATTGACCATCGATAGAAAATGAATTTGATGCGTGATCGCCCAAACCATGAAAAAGGCCGTTCGAGTCTGCAGCCACGCCGGGAGTGGTGAGAGTCACAAGCGAGCTGAGCGTTGACGATTGGCTCTCAAGCGGGACCTTGATGAACATATCCCGGTCTACGTCAGTATGAAATGTAGGATCGTTCTCGATAAGATCTCCACCGGCTTCAACTGTCACCGTGCTCGAAGCACTGCCGACTTGAAGGGCAATACTTGCGTGAACCGCCACCACCGAACGCACATCGACATCCTGGACTGCCGAAGCAAATCCTGCTTTTGTCACCGTCAGGTGGTAGGGATTGAACGGCAGGTTGGGGAAACTATATTGGCCCGAGCGATCGGTGATTGCCGTTCGCGAGTACTGGCTCACTGGATTGTCGATTGTGACTGTTGCACCAGGAACTACCGCCCCAGAAGGGTCCGTAACCGTTCCACTGATGGTGCCGGAATTCGAGGATTGAGCATATGTGATGGCGGCCAGTTGCAAGAGAAATGCAACCGGGAAGAAGATGGCAAAACGCACGAGCGTGCGCATGGACGACCTCCGGGGAATCTGCTGAATTGTGAGTTTGACCCGCTTACACGGAAGCAGGTTCAGCAGGAGGAGGCCGGCTGTAAAACGAGAAAACAAACGTAGAGCGAGGCGCTGGCCTGGCCGGAATCTCGATGTCGTCCGCATGCTCGGTTGGAGCCGGAACAACTACAGGCGCATAAAGCACAATGCTGGTATGAGCGACCAGGCAAAGTGCGCAGTCAGCATGCGATGCGCCGATCGCATCGTGATGATGTGCAACCTGGACGGTCGCAGTGTAAATAACCAGCAGGGCGCAGATGATCCCAAGGAGAACACTCCGGGGGCTCTGCGAGCGGGATGGCGTTTGCTGCCGGGGCATGATGTCTGGTTGAAATCAAAAATCCGGGACTGACCGGCAACAGCTCTCGCCGGGGAGCACAGGCGCGGTAATTCCATATCATATGGGGGACTTCATTACCTGTCCAGAGGATCGCGCGTGTCCCATACGACCCAGACCAAAGAAAGGACCCTGTCCCGCGTCCGCCGCATAAAGGGCCAGGTCGAAGCACTCGAACGGTTACTCGAGCGACGACAAGGCCCTGTCATTATCCCGAGTGCAGTCATTTCTGACGCCCTGAGCGAATTGTCGGCAACTCGACAGTGACTCGACCGGAAGCGAGAACTCCGCACTGAACAGCTCGATGAGTGCATAGGAGATAAAGCATCCTGAAATGATCTGGGACCCAGCGCGATTTCGAAGACCAATCGTCGCGACAACTCGAAGTCGTGCTGTCGGCTGGAGTTTAGCAACGCTCGACGGGACTACTGCCTGCGAATCATCTGTTGTTGGCCGGAGTGATATTCTGCGAACCGAACACTTATGTCCAATCTTTCTGCGTTTGCCGAAAGCGTTTGGATCGTCGAAGGTCCGAGTGTCCGCGACATGGGTGTCATGTTCACCACCCGCATGACGGTTGCCAGGCTCTGCGATGGCTCACTTTGGGTGGATTCCCCAGTTTCTGTGCCCTCTGAAACGCTCAAACGCATCACCGACTTGGGACCCGTGAAGTTTTTGATTGCGGCGACACCCAGGCATGTCTGGCGGCTGTCAGTGTGGCACAGGCTGTTTCCTGAGGCGCAGCTCTGGGCGCCACGTCCCACCCCATTTACCTTGAAGAAAGGCTCCTTGCCCTTCGCCGGAATTCTGGGCGACGAGCCGCTTGAGGCCTGGAAGAATGACTTCGACCAGCTCGCCTTCAAAGGCAACCCGCTCATCGAAGAAATTCTCTTCCTCCATAAACCGTCGCACACAGTCATCCTGGATGATTTAATACAGGTCCACCCGATGATAGAGGACAAGCCGTTTCGGAATTCCTTGATCAGGCTGGGAGGTGTTGCGTACCCGCATGGAGGCGTGCCGTTGGACATCAAGCTAACCTTCATCCATCGAAACCTCGCGCGGCAATCGCTCAAGAAGCTCCTCTCCTGGGATTTCGATAGGTTGATCATCGCTCACGGCCCTTGCATCGAAAAGGACGCAAAGGCATTCGTGGAGCGGGCGTTCCGATGGCTCGCGCTCTGAGGTCAACGGCCGTATTCTGGTTCGTTCCGCCCAGAAGATCGACGATTCGACGTCGAATCAGATGGACGATTGTGATGGCCTGGCCATGTGGATGAAATCAATGCAATCGCCCAAGGAGGCAGCATATACATAACCGATATTTTTCAACTGGAATTGATTCTGATGTTTCTGCTGGGACTGGTCACGGCTCTCACTAGGCCGGCTGCCTGCAATGCTTGCTTCACCCACGTATGGAAGGTTAAACATGACGGATTTGCCTGAGCAAGTTCCATTGCGGAAACTCGAACAGCAGAATCGCGACGCTCGCTTTATTCGCCCTATGGCTGGCTGTTCGCTCCCTTGGGAACGTGCGTCGTGATCCCCTTCAGAAGAAACTCGCGAATCAGGTTTTCCACTGCGTCTGCGCCGGTGTCCGCCAATCCGTTGAAGAGAACTAACGATGCTCCCCGATCTGATTCGGGATAGTAAAGAGTTGAAATAGCTCCGGCCGAGAAGTTGCCAAGGATGTTCGAGTAATTTGGCATCCACCGACCATCATCGCCTCGTGCCATTACTGCGGTAGACACTGCGTACAGCGCACGCGAACGAAAGCTGCCCTTTCCCTTGTAGAAGTAACGCGGGTCCTGCCGAAAGATTGAAGGATAAACAGCCCTGCCCAGCAGGGTGCTTGAAGCGTGATTTGACAACGCCACACCGTATCGCTTGCCATATCCTTCAATTCCGCTGCCATATTCCGGAAAAACATTATGATATTGCTCGGCTCCTGCAACTCCCGCGACAATCAAGAATGAGACCGGATCAATGATCGACCGAATGCTTAGCTGGAATTTCTGCTTCGTCTGCATAGGCGGCGCGTTCCAGTCGTATGTGCTGTAAAAGTTCGGGATGACTCCGCCGATGCGCTGTTGCACCGCGATGTGCACCTGCTCCTCAGCCAATTCCTCCTTGTCTCCCGTCACGGTCACACTGGTGGTCCCACCGAACACACTCAGGCTCATCGGTGGCATTACGCGAACCTCGTTTGCATGCAATGAAATTTGAGTCGAGGTGAACGTACTCATCCCCGGCCCCGTCACCGTAACCTTATAAACACCTGGCGCCAATCCCGTGAACGCGAACAGCCCGTCACTATCTGACACCATATTCTGTAGATCGGATTGCGAAGAGCCCACCAGCCTGACCTGGGCTCCCTGCAGCACATCTCCGTTCGCGTTGACCACCGTTCCGGAAATACTTCCAGTGCCGGACTGCGAGTGGTCGGTTGCCGCCGATTGGCTGGCATTTTGCCGAGGTTCGGGAGCACTTGGGAGCGCGCTGAACTGGGTTGTCGCGCTGACGCTCTCCTGCGCGCCAACGACTGCTTGCCCCAAGCTGAAAAACATGAGCAATACAGTGAGAGTCACCCACACGAACTTCGACCTGCGCGCGATATCTATCAATCAGCATCCTTGGTCTCCAGGCATACTTCGGCCCAGGGTCTGTTAGACGTCGTGCTGGAGCGGGCGTAACGCCTTCGATACGTGACAGTTTCGTCATCTTCAACAAAAGATATGTACGGTTCTCTTCGTGAATGCTCGCGAATTTTGCTCCATCGACAATCGCGAGAGTTCCTTCTTTTCGATATGTTCCGGTTACTGACGAACGACTTCGACGATCGTGAAGGTTTCCGGCTTGGCCTTGGAGCGACCTGTTGTTACCGGCTCGAATTCGACGGTCGGCAGCTAGATGCGATGCTCTGCCGTTTCAATTCCCATGGTGCGTGCGCCGTCAGGAGTCTTCATCGTCTGTTCGACTTCAAAGCCAACTGCTTTCTCGCCGGCATGGTGAGTGAGCCGTCGCGGCAGTTGGCGAATGTCCGACCTTCATTGAATCCGGTAGCATCCACGCCCGCGCCAATCGGAAGGGACGCCTCCACCTTTCCAGTCTCTGAATTCATGACGACTAGCTTCGGGGGTTTCGGCAGCCGATGAAGAGCCGGTGTGACTTCGCGTCCATGGACATGCCTACGGGATGGCCCTAGAGCCACGGGCCAACTCCAGGGTCTTGCTCGCCAATTCGAATTGTCATTGTCCCTTCGGCCGCGGTGGTCAAGCTCCTCTCACTCAATTCATCGCTAAGCCCCTGAATCCACTCGCTTCGTTTTTCCCTCGACAGTTGCAGGTAATTTTCCGATGTCGGAGCACAATACCATCATGACCATCATGGCAACGGACGCAACCTCCACGAAGTCTCCTCATCCTTTGCCGCGAACGCAATCTGTTTGCTTCGCAGATCTAACTCCTTTAGTGAGAAGATTCTGGCTCTAAGTGCTTTCCGCAGTATATTTTACGGTTACCGGTGGCTGATAAGCTCATCCTGGAGAGGACTTTACATCCAGAATCCGTCCAAAAAAAAGAAACGTGCAACTGTTCGGTTGCACATCCTAAAATCTGGCCGATAAGCACCCCGTCCCGCCTCTCGCTGGACGTGCTTCCTCCTTCGGAATAAGCTTTGTTGCGAAAGAGGATCGAGAGATTGGATAGACGCAGGTTCATCGCAACAACCGCCGCCGCAACCGCGGCACTCACGGCACCGGCCTCCACGCTCGTTCATACACTGGCATCCTTGGACAATCCGGCACCCCGCTTTGATCCGTTGCGCCATCGTTTTGGCGTCAACTACACCCCTTCGCACAACTGGTGGTTCTGCTGGAATGACTGGAATGCCGACCCCATCAAGCGCGATCTCGATGCGATTGCTGCACTGGGCGCTGATCATCTGCGGATTCTGCTGATCTGGCCGTTCTTCCAGCCGAATCCGAAATGGGTAAGCCCGGCACACCTTGAACGTCTAAATCAGCTCATCATGCTGATGGGCGAGCGCCATCTGGACGCGCTGGTTACGGTCTTCACAGGGCAGTTGAGCGGGTGGTACTTCCTGCCGCCCTTCCATCGGCAGTCCGACCTGTTTTTTACAGACCCGATGACGCTGGCTGCGCAGGAGCTTTTCGTCCGCGAACTGAGCCGAACGCTCGCGCCTCACGAGAATGTAATCGGCTTCGACATGGGCAACGAGATCAACACCTGCTGGACCGCCAGCATGCCCGTGGGCGATGCGTGGATGAAACGGATGTTCGCGCTGATGAACGAGGCGCTTCCCGGCCATTTGCATGTGAACGGCGTTGACCACAACCCATGGTTCACCGACGCGACCTTTTCGCCGCAGGCTTTAATTGCCGATCAGCGCATGCCCGTGATGCACTGCTATCCCTTCTGGACCGGAGCGGTGAAATACGGCGGACCCATGGATCCGCCCAGCGTGAAGCTGCTGGCGGCGATGGCAACGCTGATTCGCTCGTATGCGGGAACCCAGCAGAAGCCGGTGTGGGCAGGCGAATTCAACACCTGCATCAAGGAGCTCAGCGACGACCAGCAGGCCGAGTGGCTTGATAAGGCCGTGCACTCCGCGATCGAGCAGGGCGTGAGCTGGTTCAGCTATTGGGACAGCCACGATGTGGATCGCAAATTCGACTTCAATCCATTGGAATACACACTGGGCCTGCTAACCAACGACGGGCGCGTGAAGCCTGCAGGCCGCGTCTTCAAGCAGCTCGCCGAAAGCTATCGCGGCAAGCAGGTAGTGTTCCCGACGGCTGCATTGCCTCCGCCGCCGAGCCAGAAGACGACCGACGCCACCTGGCACTGGATTCTGGATTGGCTGGGTTGGAAGGGGAAGGCTTAGGGCAGGAGACGAGAGCGAGTTTTGTCGGAAGACTAGTGTCCTTCGATATGTTTCCCGGCCTGACTTCCGAATTGTCCACGATGCACCGACGGTGCCGAATCGGCACTCATTCCGTGACTTCGCATCCTGAGCGAAACGTAGCGAGCTCGAAGAATCTGTCCTGAAAATTCAGCGATCGACTGCGGACGGAAACAAAGTTCCCGTAGGGAACGCTCGAAAATAGCCCAGGGTCGAGCGTAGCGGAACCCTGGAATAGCAGACAAATAGGATTTCTAGTCCCGGAGGGACGTCCGAATCGAGCCGCACTTTCATCGTCTTTGGGACCGCCGTTGACCACGACGCCCATGCGGCCGTCGGGCGTTTGCTGCACCATGGCGGCCTTGGTGAGCTGGATAAGCAGTTCGCGCTGGCCGGATTGCAGCATGGCCTGCGCGAAGACGCCCTGTTCCCAGTCGCGCCGCTGCATGGCGAGGGCGGCAGAGGTTGCGCGCTCAATGCGGCGGGTGCTCTCAGCCTTTTCGCCACGTGGAGCGTTTTGTGAGTGCTCTACTGAAACAAGGCTCCGCATTCCTGCAATGGTTGCCGCACTTAGAAATGACCGTCGATTCATCGTTGACGATCATAGCGCGGCTGCATGGTTGCGACGGCGGTCCCGGTCACGCGGCAAGGGTGTTGATGGCGTGTACCAGCTTGTCGAGGTCGGGGATTGTCGTGTAGACGTGGGGCGTTACGCGAACGCAGCTGATGTTCTCCCAGACGATGCCGACGGTGTGAATCTTGTACTGATTGAAAAGCGCGCTGTCGAGCTCTCCGGGCGTCATGCCGTCGATGCTGACGCCGCATATGGCGCATGAATATTGGGCTTTGAGCGAGGTGTGGAGTTTTACTCTCTTTGTATCCTGCACTCGCGTGGCCCAGTAGTTCTTCAAATACCGGATGCGCTCCTCTTTGCGAGCCGAGCCGATGCCTTCGTGGAAGTTGATGGCTTCGCCGATGCCCTGTTCGATGGGGAAGCTGCGCGTGCCGAGGGTTTCAAACTTGCGGATGTCGGCGCTGTGCGGTGTGGAGTTGCAGGTGAGGGGCCAGAGCTTTTCAATCTTGTCCTGGCGCACCCACATCATGCCGCTGCCGATCGGCGCGGAGAGAAACTTGTGCAGGCTGGTACCGAAGTAGTCGCAGTGCAGGTCAGGGATCTTGAAGTCGATGAGGCCGAAGGAGTGCGCGCCGTCGGCCAGCACCTCGATGTTGTGGGAGTGGGCCATGTCGGCGATCTTGGCCACGGGCATAGTCTGCCCGACCCAGTTGATCATGTGGGTGACGTGAATTAGTTTTGTGCGCGGAGTGATGGCCTGTTCGTAGGCGCGAACGATCTGGTCATCGTCTTCGATGGGGAAGTCGAAGCTGATCTGCTTATAGACGATGCCCTCGCGCATGGCGCGCTGTCGATAGGCCTGGATCATGTTCGGATAGTCTTGCTTTGTCCCGATGACCTCGTCGCCCGCCTTCAGTTCAAGCCCGTAGATGATGGTGTTGAGCGCCTCGGTGGAGTTGCGATCGATGGCAATCTCGTCGGGCTTGGCTCCAGCGAGCTGGGCCAGTTTTTCGCGCAGCGGCTCGCGGCCCTGATCGAGAATGCGCCACATGTAATACGACGGACCCTCGTTGGAGAGCTGGTTATAGCGCTCGACAGCCTGCTGCACAACGATGGGCGAAGGAGAAACTCCGCCGTTGTTGAGATCGATGAGGTTGGGATTCACCGAGTATCCACGCTGGATCACGGCCCAGTAGTCTTCGTTCTGTGCGGCAACGTCGGGACTGACGTGCGCGATGCGCGCGCCGGCGGACGCAAACTCGGCGGCATGCGCCTGCTGGAAGAGGCTGCTGACGGAAAACGCGCCGGCGAGCGTTGCGGCCTGCCTGAGAAAGGTACGGCGACTGTTGAAATCCATACCCAGCAATGTAGGTTCCGCAAGCCACTGGAGACAACAGGAAAATCGCCTATTTTGCGCTGGTCAAGCTTCGGATGATCTCCACTTCGCGCTCTCGATATGGCTTGCCGTCCGGGTGAAAGACATCGTGCTGCCAGCACATGGGCTGATCGGTTACGTAAGGCCGCTGCCACGAATCCCAGGGGATCCATGTCTGGCTCTTCCCCGCCACCAGGCCCCAGTTGATGGCTCCGACATGATACTGCTTGGCTAGAGGCAGAACCGTGTCGAAGGTGCTGCCGATGTTGCGAGCCATGTATTCGGTGCAGAGGATAGGGCGATGATATGGCTGCAGTAGCTTGACGTGCGCTTCGAAGTCTTCGGGCCATCCGTAGTTGTGGAAGCTGATGATGTCGGACTGCTCGATTTGGATCTTCGCCACCGGAGGCATCGTATCGGTCGACGTCCAGTCGCCATGCCAAAGGCCGCTCGTCAACGGCTGCGTGGGATGGGCGGAGCGGGCCCACGTGAATACCTGGGGCAGAAGTCCGGCGATAATCTCGTTTTTGTTTTTCGGTTCTCCATGAAGGTAAGACGAATCATTGCCGTTGTCGGGCTCATTCCATAGATCCCATGCGAGGATTCGCGGATCGTTCGCGAAGGCGCCTACAACTCCTTCAACGTATTTCTCGAGCTGCGGATACTTGGTTGGGTCGGCAAGAATCTCCGCTCCAGGAGCCTGCACCCAGCCCGAGTTGTGAACGCCGGGAATGGGCGGATGCTGCGGCCCAAGCTTTGGGTGTGGGTCCCAGCAGGAGTCGAACAATACAAAGACCGGGCGGATATGGTGGCGTGACGCGATGGTCAGGAACTTGTCGATGCGCTGCTGAAATCCCCTGGGATCCTGCTCCCAGAGAAGGTTGTGGAGGAAGACACGCATGGTGTTCATGCCGATGCTCTCGGCCCATCCCAGTTCGCGATCGATTGTCGGCTCGTCAAAGGTATCGGCTTGCCACATCTCCAATTCGTTGATCGCTGTGGACGGGAGAAAATCCGCACCTACCGGCCAAGGCTGACTGGCGTACCAGTTGTTGGCCTGCGTTTCTGTCCAGCGTTGCTGTGAGTGGAGCAGCAGTGGAGAACTCAATAACGCGGAGCCGAATAGAATGCAGCAGATTGAACGCGACAACTTGCGAAGAAGAGCCGTGCAGGATTGTGAAGGAGCTTTGCGCATGAGGTACTCCGAATACCAAGGATTGACGAAGAGTATTCTACTGTGCCTTGCTGAGCTCTGCAGCCTTAGCGCGCTCGGCAGCGGCTTCGACGGGTCGGCCCTGGCGCTCATACGCGATTGCGAGCTGGGTATGTGCATCGGCGAACGTGGAATCGGCAGCGACAGATTCCTGGTAGCGCGCAATGGCGTCGGCAATTTGGCCGCGCAGCATGAGCTGATTGCCCGCATTGAGTGCAAAGTGAGCACGCTGCCGGCTGACAGCGCCCTGAGCCAACAAGGCTGCCTCTTTGCGGTAATCCGCCGCCTGGGCGCGCAGTTGCCTCATTTCGCTACGTAACGCATCGGCTTTCTTCTGGTCGCCGGCAGCCTCAGCGGCGTCGGCCTGCGTATTGAGGTCGCCAGCCTGCTCGGCAAGAACTCCCGCGAGCGTTACGCGCGGACCCGGTTGACCGGGCAAAAGCGGAATGGCCTTCTCGAGCGCCTCGGCCGCTTCGGGAAGACGGGAATCCTGCTTGAGCGTACTGCCCAGAATGGCCCACGCATCGCCATTCGCGGGCCGCAGGGCAACGGCCTTCTTTAATTCAACGACCGCATCGTCGAGCTTGCCTAGCTGCATGTAGAGGATGCCTAGGGTGTAGGGAGGATCCTGTAGGTTGGGGTCCATCTGGCCGGCTCGGCTCAGCTCGGCAATTGCATCATTCGGCCGGTCTTTGAACTTGTAAGCGAGGCCGAGATCATAGTGCAACTGCGGATCGTTCGGATCGAGCGCCATCGCCTTTTGAAAATCGGCGATAGCTTCATCGAAGGCCGAAAGCTGAATGTGACAGACACCCAGATCCTTGTAGACAGTGGGGTCGTTTGCGTTTTCTGCAAGGGCAAGTTTGAAGTAGTCCAGAGCCTCTTTGCCTTTGCCGGTCAAGGTCAACGCCAGGGCAAGATTCGTGAGCAAAGAGGGATTGTGGGGTTGCTGCTCAAGGGCTTTCTGAAACCAGGGAATCGCCTCCTGCTGGCGACCCAGCCGCTGCAATGCCATCGCCAGCTCCAGAGGGACGCCAGGGAAATTCGTGTCGGCCTGGATGGCGGCATTGAACTGCTGGACTGCCTCTTCATCTTTGCCGGCAGCCGCGAGAGCGCGTCCGTACCCCATCAGGGCTTCGGCGTTCGGCGGATTGGTTGCGGCTGCAGTCGATAGGGTGTTCACCGCATCTACGAAATCTTTTTCCGCGAGGAAAAGCAGCCCGAGGTGAATTTGGGCACGAATGTTTGTGCTATCGAGCGAGATGGCGCGCTCCAACCGCTTTTGCGCTTCCTGCCAGTTTCCACGCTGCGCATCGAGGGTTCCAATCGCGTCTTCGATATCTGAGCGCGGGCCGGTGATTGCCTCTTCCGCAACGAATTGAAGAACTGCCTGATCGGGCTTGCCTGCCGCGGCCAATGCGTGACCATAGGCGTCGTAGAATGACGCCACCGGTGCTGCGTGCCCTGCCTGCTGCGAGAGGCTTACTGCAGATTCGAAATGGGGAATCGCCTTGCTGAATTGGCCTGCCTGGTAATACGCCAGGGCAAGGTTTGTTTCGATTCCGTCATCGCTGGGTTTGATTGTTTCTGCGGCTTCAAATTCCAGGGCGCCATCGAGAGGTTTGCCTGATTCCACCAGGACTGCACCGAGAGCTTCGTGGCCTTCAGCGATATTGGGCTGCAGTCGGACAACTTCGGCAAACTTGGTGCGGGCCAGCTCAAGGTTGCCGTCCTGGCGAGCCACATACCCTTCGCGGAATGCCGCATCTGCCAGCTTGATGACATCCGGTGCAGGTTTTTTCTTGGCAGTTTGTGGTAGCGCGACAAGAGGTACGCTGAGAAGCGCCGAGAGAGCCAGTTGAAATCGCAATGCGCCAGAGCGATTTGCGCGCACGTGTGACTTGCCAGGAGTCGCGCCGGGTTGCCGACTCTCTGATGCTCCCACCCCGGATGGTCGCGTCGACTTGAGGATATCGGCTTCGGGAAAGGGAGACCCGGAGATTGCTTTAGCGGGCATCGTCTACTTCCCCGCTGGCTTTGGATCTGTACTGTGCTGAATCTCGACCACCAGCTTGAATTCGCGATTCGCAGCGTCGAGTTGGCCGGTCGCTTTATATGCCTGCCCCAGCAAATTGTGGGTGATGTAGTTGGAAGGATCCATCTTCTCAGCGTGGTCGAGATAGTGCAGCGCCTGGATGGGCTGCTTGAGTTTGAGGAATGTCTCTCCCAGAAGAATGTACGGCCCGGTGGCTTGGGGCTCTAGCAGGACGGCTCGGTTCAGCGCCGTCTGCGCATCTGCGTACTGTCCATTGCGCAAATAGGCATCGCCGAGGCGATCGTAGAGGTCGGGGTTGAGCGGATTGATCTTGCGCTCGGCCTCGAATTCGCGAATCGCGCCTGAGGTATCCGCTCTCGACAGCGCGACTTCGCCGAGCAATTCGTGAGCCAGCGGAAGAGAAGGATTCAGCGCAAGCGCTTTGCCGGCTTCCACTCCCGCCTCGTCGCGCAGTTCTCGGCGCAGGAACAATCGACCCGCCAACAGATACGCTTCGGCGGAGTCGGGAGCAAAACCATACTGCGCTGCGAACGCGTGGCGGGCGTCATCATAGCGCTGCACATCTGCATAACAGAGCGCCAGCACGTAGTCTGGATCGACATTTGCTCCTTGCACTCCGATGCGCGCTTTCTCGAGAAATGGAATCGCCTCTTGAATGCGGCCCAGGCGGAAAAGACTCACACCATGCATTTCAATCGACTCACGGTCGCTGGGATCCTGGTCGCCGGCTTTGGTGAAGGCATCAATTGCCTGGGGAAACTGTTCTCTCTGATAGAAGATCATGCCTCGCAAACGTTCAACCCCCGGCGGCTCCGGAACTTGCGTGGCGAGTTGATCCACCTGTGCCATGGCCGCGTCCAGACGGCCTTTGCCTGCAAGTGCCTGGGCAGTTTCAAACGTGACGAGCGGAGCCGAGGCATCCGGAGCAGGGGGTGCGCCTTGCTGAAGTTGCAACGAGAAGGCAACGCACGCAACGGGCAGAAGAACAGCAATGGCGATGATACGAAACATGATTATCCTGATAAATCCAGTTTAACTCTGCACGGTCTACTGAGGCTTGGACGAAGCCGGATGGTTTCGGTCGCGCAAAGAAAGAGGGGAGCCGAAGCTCCCCTCCAGGGTTGTTGCAACGTCCCTATGGCGCTATTGGCCCTTGGGACGGTTAGCTGCTCCTCGCGCCTAGAACTGCACGTGAAGAGAGAATTCGAGCTGACGAGGTGAACCTCCCGGTGCCTCGCCGCCGCTGATATTGCCGTTTCCGAAGATATCAGTGTTGTTCGGATTCGGTGCGTTGATGTGGTTAAAGGCGTTGAATGCATCCATGCGGAACTTGGTGACGATGCTCTCATGGATGGTGAATGCCTTGGTGATGGCCATATCATCGTTGAAGAACGAGGGACCACGGTACGTATTGGCGCCCGCGTTGCCGATGACATCGAGTCCGGGATACGAGAAGATACCGCCGGTGGCGGGTTGAGGTGTCCAGTAAGACCGGCTGATCGTACCGCCGGAGTTAACTTTCGGCGCCGTCAGACTGGTTTTGATGTGACCAGTGGTATTCGGACGGCACGGTGCGGCTGTGCCACCCACGTTGTGGTTACAGTCCTGACTCCCGCCGAAGTTGCTGTATGTGGCGCTGAACGGCAGACCGCCCGCCCAGTTCAACACAGTGCTCAACTGCCAGCCGCCGATGATCGCGTTTTCTACGCCATTGGCGCCGGGAGCAAACTGCTTGCCCTTGCCGAACGGCAAATCGTAGCTGCCGTATAACGTCAATTGCTGGGCACGAACGTTACTGTCGCGCATGTGCGGAACAGAATGGCTCCAAGTCCAGTAGCCCGTCTGATCATCAAATGCGTTTGCCCACTGATAGTTTCCAGTGATAGCCAGACCCTTGGAGTACTGCTTGGCCAAGGTGATCTGCATCGCGTTGAATTCAGTGTTCTGGTCATCGCCGTAGTAAGAGATTCCCTGCGTCCAGCCGCACATGCCGGGTTGCAGGTTCATTTCGTTGTAGGGCGCCATTCCAAGAGCCGCGGCCCCGATGTAGTTGGCATCTCGACAAGCCGCCAGGGTTCCGCCGTAGTAGCGTGCCAGATAGGAGCCGTTGGAAACGCCGCCGCTGTATCCGGCTGCCAGTGTTCCGCCAGGTCCCGCGGGATCCCAGTTAAGCGTCTGGCCGGTCACACTGTACTGACCGGGCAACTGGAGAGCACTTTCGTTGGGGTTGGTATTGTTGCCATCACCGTCACCCAGCGTATGTGTTCCCTTGTTGCCCACGTAGGCAACTGTAAGTGAGAGAGTTGGTGAAAGGGCACGCTGCACGCTCAAATTCCAGGCATCGATCGTCGGGAAGTGAAGCGGTACGGGGCGAGCCTTTGGGCTGACTTGATATGCCTGTGCTGGCAACAAGCCATTGCTTGGTACGGTCGGGAAGACATATCCCGGAGGTCCTTGAGCCAGGTTGAACTCCGATGCAACGCTGCCGCCCGGCTCGTTCAAGCTCTGATCGGCTAGAACGGGCAGGTTCTGCGTTACAACGTGACCGAAGATCGATCCGAATACACCGGTGTCAAAGCTGCGTCCATATCCAGCGCGAATGACCGTCTTGTCATCGACCTGATACATGAGTCCGATGCGAGGATCGAAGCCCTTTCTCTTCTCGACGGTCCATCCCATGTCAGAGGGAATCTGGCCGACTCCCGCCACGTGCATATAGCCGTCCGCGAGGTTCATCAAAGAACCCTTCTCTGGACCATTAACCGACTCTGGGAAGTAAAGTTCCCAACGCAGGCCAAGGTTAAGAGTCAGGTTCTTGGTGACGCGCCAGGTGTCCTGTCCGTAGAAGAAGGTTCTCTTCTGGAACTCCTTGGCGTTTGTTTCACCCGCTGCGATGTTGCCTACGTAGCGACCAAAGCTCGGCACATCGCCGAGAGCGAACGTTGCCCAGCCCAGTCCGTTCGAACCAGCATTGGAAGTCGGTCCGGTCTGGAAGTTCATCTGTCCAGCGCGGTCCGTGTCAGACGGCACGCGGAGGTTCCGGCCGTAACGAAGATCGGCGCCCACTTTGATGGTGTGGTTGCCCTTGATGAAGGTCCAGTTGTTCACGATCTGGCCCTGATCTTCGCGCTCTGTCAGTGGGCAGTTGCAACGGTTGATGCCAAGGCCGCCGCCGATGAGCGATGTCGCGCCACTGAACGGAGCATTGATTTCAAATCCGGGGGCGCCTGAGGTGAAGTAGTCACCAAGGTTGATTCCGGGAATGCCCAACTGAGTGGCAAACTCAACACCCTGGTCGAACTTGGTGTCGACGATGTTATAGCGGTAGTAGCCGATACGGAAGTCCGTCAGCAGCTTCGGGCTGATCGCGATATCCATGCCCGTCGCCAAGCTGTCGTTCGCACCGTTGGAATTACCACCGTACGGAGGAGCACCCAAACCGAATCCGGGACCACCCGCCTCGCCGAACATCACTTTGCCTGAAAGGATGTCGGTAAAGCGCGAGAAGCGTTCGAAGAGGTGCATCTTTTCGTTGATGGTCCAGTCGGCGCGTTCCGTCCAGGCATTACTGTTAAAGAGACCGGTGCCGCTGGCTGCGTAGTTGTTCTCGATCGACGTAATGCCGGTCGACGCCTGGTTCGGCGTGTAGGGCTTCATGATCGTGAGCAGTGCCTGCGCCTGAGGAGACACAAGGGCAAGAGGAATGACGTTGTGCGCGAACGCAGTGTCATAGGCCGCGTTGCCCGTGTTGTTATAGATCAGCTGCGTTGTACCGGTCAGCTTACCCAGAGCTGCATATTCCGCAGCGTAGTCGCTGAAATCGCAACCCGGGATTCCCTGCGGACCGACCGTGAGGCCAAGGCAGGTGCTGACCATCTGGGCGGTTGGAACCGTGTCAGTGTTGGAGACGCCGACCTTCTGGCGCTGCCCCTCGTAGTTTCCAAAGAAGAATGCCTTGTCTCTCCAAATCGGACCGCCGATGGATCCACCGAACCGATTTTTGAGGCCGGGAGGCACCGAATTCTGCAAGCCGGCCGCTTTGGTAATCGACTCGGGAGCCTGTGTGTAAGGATCGCGAGCCACGTTCGCATTGCCTGTGCGCCAGTCATAAGCGCTGCCGTGAAACTGGTTCGTGCCCGAACGCGTTTGTGCAGTCACGACCGCCGAAACGGCTTTGCCAAGCTCGGCATCATAATTCTGCGTGGTGATCTTGGTTTCGGTTACAGCATCGGTGGCGGGATTGATAACGATGATTCCCAGAATCGGATCCTGGTTGTCAGTGCCGTCCAACTCAAATGCAGTACCGCCAAATGCCTGTCCGTCAACCTGAATCTGTTTCGATGCTTGCGGATTCTCATCGGAGGCGTGAGACCATCCCAGAATCTGGGCGCCCGGCAGAAGCAGTTGGAGGCTGGTGAAATTCTGATCAGAAATCGGGAGGCTCGAAACCTGTTGCTGATCGAAAACGGTCGATACATCGGCCTTTTCCGTCTTCAGCAGAGGTACTGACTCTGCATTGACTTCAACGGTTGTTCCCGTATCGGAGCCTACATCCAGTGTGGGGTCGATGCGTGGCGCCGTGTCAGCCTGGACGGTGACGCCCTTGGTCTCGAAAGGCTTGAAGCCTTTGGCAACAACTTTCAGATCGTATACGTCGGGAATAAGGTGCGGGACGCTGTAGTCGCCTGCCCCGTTTGAAGTAACGGTGACAGCCGTGCCTTTAGCTTCGTCTGTCACAGTGATCAGGGCGTTCGGTATGACAGCCCCGCTCTTGTCAGACACAGTGCCAAAAATCGATCCATAAACCGATTGTGCACTGGCCGTCACAATGAGCAGCGAACTCGCGCAGGCTAAAAATGCCAGCACAAGTGCTGTACGAAAAAGTTTGTTCATGCGGTCTCCTGAAAAGTATGCCGTTGTTCTGATTTCTTAACTTCTGATAATTCTGCCGACCCGTTCTTCTACTTCGACTGGTTGGCTTAGAGGGCTTACCTGCCGCAATAGCAGGGTCGCTCAATTCCCAGAGGCACTACTCCCAAGCACAAATAGAGAGTGATAAATTTCGAGACTCCGGAGCAACTCGAAACCTTACTGAAAGTGAGCCTACCGTGTCAACGTGAAAAGCTGTGGAACGGACAAGGATGCCGTCGAAATGGACATGACATTGAGGCGAAAGCTTCCCCCAGTTGTCGAGCCCGAAGAGCCCTCAAATCGACGCGTCCGGTTTATCACACTAAAGCTTGCATATAAAGCGATTTACTCAGATGGCTCCCAAAATGTCTTGACTGGACTATGGACGCTGCAATCTGGACCAGAGGCATTAATATAGCTCTTTGTAAATAGACAAATATCCAGATTCACCGATGCATTGATATAACAAATTCGCGGACCGATATCTGGCCATCCGCCTTTAGATTGAACCAGTACACCGGTTGATCCCTCAACTTCGAGGATGTCTTTAATATCCACCAAATGGTTGATTCTGCTGGCCAATCTACTATTCCGCCCGTTGGCAAAACGAAGTGCGAATTTGTGCCCCGGGGGCTACGCGGCTCCGACATACGGCGACGCCTGCTTATCCCTTACGAACTATATCTAAAGAACTTTCGCCTGTCGGATTGGCTTTAGGCATAACATTCCCTCGGTAGCGTTAGGATTCTCCACGGCTATCTGTTGACTCACCGGATGCCTCTCGGACGATGAGGGGTCAGCGAGTGCCGCATTGTCGATTGCCGGCGCGAATTTCACGGGCCAGCGCCTTCGCGTTCTGGTTGTCTGGCGAGAATTCCAGCAGCCTGCCGAGGGTGGCCAACGCTTCGGCGCCTGCTCCCAGTCCACACTCGACGATAGCCAGGTTCATCCCGGCTCCGGACTGCGCCGGATCATGGTCAAAGACCGTTTTCCATAAACGGGAAGCATCCGCGTACTGATGCTGACCAGCCTTGAGCAGAGCCAGATCCCCGGCAGCCAGGGAGCTGTTCGGAGCGGCCTCGAGCGCCATTTGATATTCTTCGACCGCGGCGGCCGATTTTCCGCTCATCTGGTCGAGAAAGCCGAGTTGTGCGTGCAATTCAGGATCGCGGTTGGATCCACTCTCAGTGTGTTCCGCCCGTTCGAGCAGCGTCATCCCTCGCTCGCCTGCCGCCTGGTTTCCACGCGCTGCCATCTGGGCATAGGCCAAACCAAGATCGCGATCGTCAGCAACAATACCGCCCACTGCTTCTAGGTCCCCGGTTATTGCCAGCGGGAGCCGCGCGTTGCTGATGCGCTTCTTGATCCAGTGGTCTGTGACCTGCTCGTGTGCAATGTCATTGGAAGGCGGGCGCGCCATGTGACAAGCGGTGCAATCCCGATTTTCAGGATGATGATTCTCAGCGAACCCTGCCGCGTTGTGGCACCGCAGGCACTTTTGCCGATAGAAGGCGACCTTCTCCTCTGGAGCAGGTGATCTGTGCGGATCGTGGCAGGTGGTGCAGGTCAGCCGATCGCCCGACTTCTTTTTACACTCGCTGTGCAGGAGCGCTTCCCACTGGCTGGTGGCCCGACCTCCGGATCCGTTCTCGCCGCTGTACACGAAGTAGAGTGCATAGTCGAAGAGGTTTTCGCCGGGGGTGAAATTGACCATCTCCTTGCCGTTGCGAACCACGGCTGCTTGCCCTTCGAGGTGACAATTGAGACAAACAGAATCTCGCCGCACGGGTTGCAGCGCGTCAATGTCGAGCATATGCACTTTGCCTCTCGCTGCAATGTGTGCTTCGCCATCCCCGTGGCACGTGGCGCACGTTATACCGCCATGCGCAAAGGGCGCGCCGGCGTAGAGATTGCGAGCTTCAGGCAACGAGCGAGCTACGTTCGATGCGTGACAGTGAAGGCATCCCGGATCCACCTGCAAGGTCAACGGCATTTCTTGCGCGTCGAGAAAATTTGGCGCCATGTCCCAGATCTGCTTTTTGGCATACCAGTTGATCGGGGATTCGAACCAGTATCCAGACTGCTCGAAGAGGTAAGTTCGGCCGCGTTTGCCCGATCCGATGAAATAGCGCAATTCCTGTCGACCTTTTAGAGCCTTGTCCGGCGATGCGCTCTGACGTTCGTAGGTCAGCCAGATGTGGCCGGCTTCTTCGGATACGCGGTAGTGCACCCCGGATGCGGCGTGAACAAAGTCGCCGGGAAGAAATCCGTCTGCTGCGGGCCCGCTTGCATCGGCCATGGGCGTGATGCGATAGCGCTCGTAGATTTCACGATGGCAGTCTGCACAGGCGGCGTTCGGGTCGCGCGAGACTTGCGACTCTTTCGCTGCAACCTTGATGTGCGGCTGCATCAAAATTGCCGCGGCGATCGGGCACAGCAGCAGAATGCCGAAGCTGAAAATGCGCGCAGACCGAAACACTCCACTAGCATATCCCTCCGTGCACAAGAGATTCTCCCGGGGAATAAAATCAAACTGAGACGGCTTCCACGCCATGACAGCATGCTTCCAGTTCTGGACCGACTGCATTTCCACGCCGATCGGCAGGATGATGATTGCCGTCGACGCGGAGGGAAAGCTGCGGGCTGCCCTTTTCACCGAAGACGAGGAAGTGATCCGGCGCCAGTTGCGGCTTCAGGACGACAGGAAAGAGCTAACCCTTACCCCGGCGAGGAATCCGCAAGGGCTGACAGAAAGGATCTTGAACTATTTCGCGGGAGATTTTGGCGCAATTGCTGCACTGCCGGTCGAGGCCGGTGGGACATCGTTTCAGCGGGAGGTCTGGAGCGCTCTGCGCGAGATTCCGTGCGGCTCAACGATCTCGTACGGCAAGCTGGCCGAACGCATCGGGCGTCCTGCGGCAGTGCGTGCAGTCGGCCTGGCCAACGGCGCGAATCCGGTAGCAGTTGTGGTGCCCTGCCATCGCGTGATCGGCTCGAATGGATCGTTGACCGGCTACGGAGGCGGCATTGAACGCAAACGCTGGCTGCTGGATCACGAGAAAGGTCGCCCAGGACTCTTCTGAAGGTCTGAGCGGAAAACGCTTTTTATCGGAGAATTTCGTCGGGATGCAAGAATGGTTGCGAGGCTTCCCCGTGCGACTCTGGTTTTCCCCAGCGAGTGAAGTGCCTATCTATCGCCAGTTGGTCACACAGATCGTGCTGGCCATCCTTAGCGGCGACCTGCGCACTGGTGACCGGCTGCCCAGCACACGGGAACTTGCGCGCCGCTTCAGCATCCACCCCAATACCATCAGTGCGGGCTACCGCCAGCTCGCGCGTGAAGGCTGGACAGAATTCAGGCATGGAAGCGGTGTCTTTGTTAAGAGCGAAGATGTGACGCCCTCTACCCCCGAGCAGATTCTCGATCAACACATCGCGGCATTCTTCCGTGCTGTGCGCGAACTTAACCTATCGTCCACTGAAGTACGGCATCGCGTGACACAATGGCTTGCTGCCCCGCCCCCGGATCATCTCCTGCTTATTGACCCCGACCCCGAAGTTCGCGAGATTCTGGTAACCGAAGTCAGGCAATGCGCAAAGCTCCCAGCAATCGGCGCAACGCTCGAAGACTGTGCGAATCCGGAGACCCTTCTCGCGGCCATTCCCTTATGCCGGCCCAGCAAAGCGAGCGCGGTACACGCCATTCTTCCCGCAGGCGTTGAACTGATCACCCTCCAAATACGCTCCGCGAACGCGTGGCTCGATCCCTGGCTCCCCAAGCTAAAGGGCCAGCTCATCGGCATCGCCTCCCGGTGGCCCGACTTCCTTGAGATCGCACGCACCATGCTGAGTGCCGCGGGCGTTGAGCCGGAATTGCTCGTCATGCGCAATGCCACTCGTCCTCGATGGGTGCGAGGCCTGGACCAGACTGGAGCCATCATCTGCGACGCCCGGACGGCGGCGTCCGGCAAGCTTCCTCAGGGCCCTCGCGTTTTCGTCTTCCCGTTCCTCGCCGATGCCACCCGGGCGGAGCTCAGCCGACTGCCTTAAGCCTTCCTCCGTTGTGACACTCGCGAAACTGTACGGAGGCGCCTTTCTGCTTCGCTCAGTCTGGCTATGCTCGCATCATTCTCACTCCCCGCCGCGGAGGTCGAAATCGATGATGCGTCGCAAACAATCTACGGTCACCAGATTCGGAAAGATCAAGGATCTGTCAGAGAGAATGAGCCGCTCAATCTTCTCCGCCGTACTGGCAGCCTTTGAATCCTACGGGACAGCGTTATGCGGACACATCCCAAGCGACTGCCCAACCGAGCAAATCTTCCGCTGCACCGAAACGAAACAAGGCACCACGAGCGCGATCCGCGAACCACGAACGAAAACGTTCGCCGTTGTGCGCAGTCGTTCCAACCATAAGCTCCCGGTGGTGTCCCAGTGCCGGCTCTAAACCTTATCGGGGGATGGATCGGGATGTTGGCCGGGATACTTTCCGGTGCTCTCATCGGTCTATTCTTCCACCGGGACGACTGGATGGGAGGCTACGCATCGCATCGTCGCCGGCTTACGCGACTCGGCCACATATCTTTTTTCGGAATTGGATTTCTGAACCTCAGCTTCGCCGCGACGGTCGGCCAACTCCATCTGGTTGGTCCATGTCTGGCCGTTGCCTCATGGGCACTCCTGATTTGCGCGGTCACCATGCCACTGTGCTGCTTTCTATCAGCATGGCGAAATTCGCTGCGGCATTTCTTTCCGGTTCCAGTGCTCGCCGCGACAACGGGTCTTCTCGCAATTCTGTTGGGAGGCTGGCACCTATGAAACTTGGACTTATCGCAATGAGCGGCGTACGTGCGCACAACTCCGAACTCACAGCGTTGGGACTCACGCTCCCGGGTTTTGTTGAGCGCAACCGCGTCATCGCTTCCCTGCCAAGTCTCGGCCTTCTTACCCTGGCTGGCCTCACTCCTTCCGATATTGAGATGAAGTACCTGGAGGTGCCCGATATTCGGGAGTTGAACGGAGTGCCGCAGGAGTTTGATGTTGTTGCCATCTCCAGTTTTTCTGCGCAGATTCGCGAGGCATACGAACTCGCAGACCGTTACAGGGGCCTCGGGACGTTGGTGATTCTCGGCGGCCTCCACGTCACCGCTCTTCCTCAGGAAGCCCTTCGCCACGCGGACGCAGTGGTCATCGGCGAGGGCGAGCCGGTGTGGTCCGGGATCATCTCCGACCTGCGTTCTTCCCGACCAGGTCTCAAACAAATCTATGACGCGCGCAGTTTCCCTTACAGCTTTGCGAACTCGCCGATGCCGCGCTTCGATCTTCTTGACATCGAGCGGTACAACCGCCTGACGGTTCAAACCCACCGTGGATGCCCGTTCCGTTGCGAGTTTTGCGCGGCATCCATTCGCATCTCGCCCGTGTACAAGACCAAGCCGATCGACCGTGTCATCGCTGAAATTCAAAACATCAAGTCGCTATGGAAGCGCCCGTTTATCGAGTTCGCCGACGACAACACGTTTGTTGATAAGGCAAGGTCAAAACAGCTGCTGCGTGCTGTTGCGAAAGAAGGCGTGCGTTGGTTCACGGAGACCGATCTCTCCGTGGCGGACGATGAAGAGTTGCTTGACATGCTGAGGGATGCAGGTTGCGCTGAGGTCCTCATCGGCTTTGAAAGCACCAGTTTCTCTGCAGTGGACGGCATTGAGCAGCGTGCAAACTGGAAAGCCAAGCGCGTCGACTCCTACCTTGATGCGATTCGCAAGATCCAGGATCGCGGTGTGAGAGTGAACGGATGCTTCATTCTTGGTCTTGATGGCACCGGCCCGGAGTCCTTCGACGCCATCTGGGAATTCGCCCGGCAGAGCGATCTGTACGATGTTCAGATTACTGTGCAGACAGCTTTCCCAGGAACTCCGCTGTATACACGATTGAAAAATGAAGGCCGCATCCTGCGGGATGAGGCATGGGAACTGTGTACGCTTTTCGACGTAAATTTTCAGCCCGCGCGGATGAGCGTCTCTGACCTCGAAGCTGGCCTGAGGAATCTCGTAAGCCGAATGTACTCGGACGAGTTTACAGGGACGCGGCGCGCAGCCTTCCATCGCAACTACCGGGCGAAGCTGCGCGGGCAGGCAACTGCCGGAACTAAAGTTTCTTCAACTTAGTTGCTCCTCAGTCTCAACTTGTCCTTCATGTCGCGGGCAAGTTTCTCAATGGCATCGATCCGGTGAATCGTGCTGACCGAGAGCGTGTCCTTGTCGGTCTTATCGAGTTCATCCTTCAGATCCGCTGCCATTTTGAGGAGCTTATCGCTGTCCGCGGTGATCTGCTTCTTCCGTTCTGCATTCACCGCTTCGATGCGATCCGTATCGCTTTGCTGTTGCTGCATCTTGTCGCGGTCGTTCGCATCAGGCACGCGATTCACTGCATTTGGTACGTAGGTCCCATTTTGCTGGATCGACGCTCTGCCGGCCATCGGCGTAAGGACAAACGCAAAAAGGCCGGCGAGGATGCCGGTGTAGATCGCCGGTTTTTGTCGGGGTTGCAGGATCGTACGAATCTTGTGGAACGTCATGGCCCCTCCGAAATCGCCTGGGAGCTGTGCAGGAAGAGGCGCCTTTCCCGGTCGACGAGGTGCCGTCGAGCCATCTTACGCACAGATTGTTGCGCACAGTATAGGCACAAAACGGAGTTTCGTATGCAGACGAATTTTTGCGGCGCGCCGACGACGTTTGGAACAGCAAGCCATGCTATTGAAGATGCGAATGATAAGCGCTTTGGGGCCCTTCGCTTGTCCGGCCTCGATGGCGAATTGCCGGGCGCATTTATGGCGCGTCAGGCCTTTTTCTTAGCGGGAGTCAGTGCTTCGTTCTTCAGAATCCTGCCGCCCTCTTCGATGACGTAAAGACGGTTCACATCAAGATCCTTCAATGCGTCAACCTGACCGGATGGCCATCGAATCTCAGCGAGGTCGACTTTCTTTGCATCATTCAAACCGAAGTGAATGCGCAGATCGCTGGCCGAGTAGTAGCCGTTGCACGACTTCACGTCTTCAATCTGCGTGAGAGGTGTCCCAGGTTTCGCGGTCAACACAGGCGACCCTGTCTGCGCCACAACTTTGATGCGCGCGCCGATGCCGGTCTTGTTGGACTTTGTACCGACGAGGCGAACTTTCACCCAGCTTCGGTTCAGCGTGGAGTCGCAGCGGAGCAGTTGCGGAATAGCGTTGACGCAATTCACGACAGCATCGAGGTCGCCGTCGTTGTCGTAGTCGCCCACGGCGAAGCCACGCGCCTTCGCATCGGTTGTAATTCCCGGTCCGCCGAGCAGGCTCACATCTTCAAACTGGCCGTTGCGCAGATTGCGATAGAGATATTTCCGCTCTGCGTATGCTGCATCCACCTGGGTGCCGTCGACCTCGGGATAGACGTGGCCGTTGGCGACAAGGATGTCGAGCCAGCCATCGTTATCGACATCGATGAAGCTGACACCCCAGCCGAGAAGGCGGGTGTTGATGCCGAGACCTGCCTGGTAGGTGCGATCGTCGAAGGAACCATCCCCAAGATTCATGAACAAGGAATCGGTGTCGCCGGCGAAGTTGGTTTTCACGATGTCGAGCATGCCGTCGCGATTGTAGTCGCCAATGGAAACGCCCATGCCTGCCTGCGGCTTGCCATCGGGAGAGTAGGCCACACCGGCTTCGATCGCCTGGTCTTTGAAGGTGCCGTCTTTTTGATTCACGTAATAAGTTGCGGATGTCGAGTCGTTGGCGACGTATATGTTGGGCCAGCCGGTGTTATCGAGGTCGGCGACACCGCAACTCAGTGCGTAGGTGCCGAGCGTTCCCCACATGCCGGCTTTCTCGCTCACATCCTTGAAAGTACCGTCGCCGTTGTTGTGGTACAGAAGATTCTTTCCACCTTCGAGCCCCGGCGGTCCACAGGCGACGACGATGCCCTTGTAGGTGCAGTTGGCGTCTTCGGGCAGGGGCGTAGTCTTCAAATCCAAGTCGATATAGTTGCCGACGAAGAGATCGAGATGGCCGTCTTTGTCGTAATCGAGGAAGGAGCAGCCTGAGTTCCAGCGGAGGCGATCCTGCAGCAAGCCGGCTTCTTTCGTGACTTCTGCGAAGGTGCCGTTGCCGTTATTTCGGAACAGCGCGTTCTGGCCGTAGTAACTGACGAAGAGATCGTTCCAACCGTCATTGTTATAGTCGCCAACACAACACGCTTGTCCCCAGCCGGAACGCGCCAGCCCGGATTTCATGGTGACATCAGTAAATGTGCCGTCGCGATTATTTTTGAAGAGTCGGCAGACGGGCTCATGGCCTTTGGGAAATCCTTCGAGCCGCCAGCCGTTGACGAGGAAGATGTCGACCCAGTCATCCTGGTCGTAGTCGAAGAAGGCCGCGCCGCAGCCGGTGGTTTCGAGAAGATATTTGTTGCGGTGCTCGCCGCCGAAGATCATCTCCACATTCAGGCCAGCGTCCTTGGCCACATCGACAAACTGGACGCCAAGCGGGGTTCCTGTCACTGGAGAAGGCGTGCCTTTCGGCGCGGGCCTTGCGGGAGCTTCATACGCCTGGCGAGCGCTGCCCGTCGATTTGGGGTTCTGGGGCGACTGCTGGCCGAAAGCGGGCCGCGCCAACCTGAGAACATCTTCGAGCGACAAGACTAAAGCGGTTCTCGACAGCGACTTCAAAAATCCGCGGCGCGTAAAGGACAAAACAGCGTTCTCCATCGAGCGATTGACCCAAATTGGCACTTGCGCTCTAAATGGTGAGTATATCGGCCATGCCCTCTTTGCTGGGTTCGCCGACTAGCGAGTATGAAGCATTGAGCTGCAGACGAATGCGCCCCCTGGAACGAGCTAATTGCGGGCAAAATGGCTTGGATGGCTCGCTGAGTCCAGCACGACATCGGAATGAGGGTTGGATAAGTCATTTCATTCTGTTCAATTGTGCACGGTCACGAGTGACCTGTGACTTACCATTTCGTCACTGTGGCGCGGTTACATTCGTCCGCGGCTCACCAAATCGTGTGATTGCTCCACCCCTCAACACCAATGCTACCCTTCGCCTATCACATCACCGGCCTAATAAGACAGAAGAGGTTCTCCCCATGCTCGAAGCGACGAAGACGCTGGACTACTATGAGTTTTTGCAAATCAGTCCCCATGCCGATATGGAGACGATCCACCGCGTTTACCGGTATCTGGCTGCCCGCTTCCATCCGGATAATCCCGAAACGGGAGACCCAGAGAAATTCTTTCTTCTGAAGTCGGCCTACGACATTTTGTCTGACCCGGAGCGGCGCTCAGAATATGACCGCAACTATGAGCAGGAAGCGCCGGCGCGCACTCCGCTTTCTGAGTCGGTGGACTTTATGGACCAGGTGCGGGGCGAACTGAACCGGCGTTTGGCAGTGCTGGCAGTCCTCTATTACCGGCGTCGCAGCAATCCCTTCGAGCCCAAAGTCAGTCTTGCCGAGATCGAGACTCGCATGGGTTTTCCGCGCGACTACCTGGACTTCACGACTTGGTATCTCAGCAAAAAAGGCTACATCAGTCGAGCCGATAACTCCGACTTCTCGCTGACAGCCGAGGGCGTGGACTTTATTGAAACTCAGCGCGTGAATATTCCGGTGCTTAACAAGCTCCTGACTACCGGCAACATGGCCTGCAATGTCGACATGGATGAAGACACTCTGAGCCTCGAATCGGTAAACACTCCAATGATCGTGCTTCCGGACATGACACGCATTCCGGACCGCCGCGCCAACGCGCGCGAACGCCGCACCGGTGCTCCTGACTGGCGAGCTGAGAAGGTGGAGCGCCGCAAGGGCCCCCGCCGGGATACCGAATAGCATCGTTGCAGGATTCTCGCCTTGACGGCAATAAAGCGAGTCGCGTTCAGGCTCGCACCACACCAGTGAGCATCTTCCAGCTGAAATTCCCGCGGTTTTGCTTATTCGGCAAGCGGTATGTTCAACCACGGCATTCTTTTCCTTCCTTGACACCAACTTGACGCGATAGCATGTCAGCGCGGTAAGGTCGGCTCCGGAACCCGTGGCCAATCTTTCCCCACTCGAACGAATAGTCGTCAAGGAGAAACCGATGCGATTCCCTCGCCTTACATCCGCTGTTCTAGGATTGGCCGCCTGCTCTCTGCTTAGCATTCTGCCCGCAACCTTTGCGCAATCCACAGCAAGCAAGCCACCCACCGGCGCCACGATGCCCGCGAACCCTGCCGGCGGTCTTGTCGACATCAACACCGCGACGGCCGACCAGCTCAAGGCACTCCCAGGCGTCGGCGATGCCTATTCGCAGAAGATCATTGCCGGCCGACCCTATGCGAATAAGACCCAGCTCAAGACAAAGGGAATTGTCCCGGCGGCAACCTATAGCAAGATTTCGAGCCTGATCGTTGCCGGACAACCGAAAAAGAGTAAGTAGCCTTCTGCACGAGGGCGCGTTCGCGCGCCCTCCCCAGTTACCGGTTAGTCGTCGCAGGTCTTCCTTGCACTGCCAGCCTGAGGGCCGCCCAAGCCAGCAGCCGGGTCGAGTCCAGGGTCGGCAGCGGCGAGTTCTTATTGCTAATGATGAGCGGAATCTCGGTACAACCAAGCACCACGGCATCGCACCCCTCGTCCTTCATGCGGCGGATTACAAGCTGATGATAGGTCACCGACTCTGGCCGGAAGACACCATACACAAGCTCATCCATGATGATGCGGTTGATCTCCTTGCGCTCGTCGTCAGCGGGGCGTAAGTAGCCGATTCCGCGGTCCGTCAGCTTCTGCGGATAAACGTCACTCTCGACCAGCCAGCGAGTACCCAGCAAGCCGAGGCGCCGGTATCCGCGGTCGCTCGCGTCCTCGGCAACCACCTCGGCAATGTGCAGCCAGGGCAGCGGCGACCGTGGCTCGACAATCTTCATCGCTTGGTGAATGGTGTTGTCAGGACAGATGAGAAAATCCGCGCCCGCCTTCTGCAGCTTGATCGCTGAATCTAACATGAGGTCGGCAACGCATTCCCAGTCGCTGCGTTCGATGCATTCGACATAGGCCGCAAGCGAATGGGTGTGCATCGTGATCTCAGGATGCGCGTGCGAACCGAGTAATTGCGCACCCTTTTCGCAGATGGTGCGATAGCATAGCGCGGCACCTTCGGCGGAGCAACCCACAATCCCGATATGGCGCGTCAATGGCATCCCATGATTTTATCGATTTGACGGCGCGCAAATCCTCTTCATGGTTAGAACCGTCTTCAACTATAGGCGGGACGGAGAAACCTGCCGCCTGAAACGCACGGTTTAGCATGTTGAATGCGCGGCCGGCATCGTCCCGGCAGTTTCGAGTGCAAAGCAATAGAACCTCGGTTTTGTTTCACAGGAGACTGAATGGTCACTAGACGTGAATTCCTTGACACGCTTGCGGTGGGAGCTGCCGGCCTTGCGATCAGTTCGACAGCCAAGAGCTACGGCCAGATCATGGGCTCCAACGAACGACTTAACTTCGCAGTGATCGGACTGAACGGCCGCGCCTACGCGCACCTTTCTTCGCTCAAGGCCAACCAGGATGCGGCGCACATCGCTTACGTCTGTGATGTCGAAAGCAACATCCTGGCCAGGTTTGCTGCCGCGACGAAGCAGACGATGGGCTACGCTCCCGCGATGGAAAAGGACTTCCGCAAAATTCTAGAGCGCAAGGATGTCGACGCTATCACCATCGCAACGCCCGATCACTGGCACGCACCGATGGCCATTCTCGGGCTAAAGGCAGGAATGAACGTCTATGTCGAAAAGCCCTGCAGCCACAATCCCGGCGAAGGCGCGCTCCTGGTTGAAGCGCAGAAGAAGTACGGCAAGCTCGTCCAGATGGGCACGCAGCAGCGCTCATCTGCGCACACCATCGACATCGTCAACAAAATCCATAACGGGCTGATTGGCCGCGCTTATTTTGCAAAATGCTGGTACGACAACACGCGCAAATCCATCGGCTACGGCAAAGTTGTTCCTGTCCCGGGCACGCTTGACTGGGATCTATGGCAGGGCCCCGCACCGCGCCAGCCATACAAGGACAATGTGCAGCCCTATAACTGGCACTGGTTCCGCATTTGGGGTACAGGCGAGGCACTGAATAACGGCACACATGAGCTTGATGTCTGTCGCTGGGCACTGGGCGTCGATTACCCCGATCGCGTCACCGCCTCGGGTGGCCGTTATGCCTTCAAAGACGACTGGCAGTTCTACGACAGTATCGTCACCAGCTTCGAGTACGGCGACAAGATGATCTCGTGGACGGGCGCGAGTTGCAACGGCATGCACACCTACAATCGCGGTCGCGGATCGGTGATCGAGGGAACCGAAGGCAGCGTGCTCGTCGACCGAGACGGCTACGAAGTCTACGACCTCAAGGGCAAGAAGACTGGCGAGTTCAAGGTCGGCAAACAGACATCGACTGCGGATTTGATTGGCGCCGACTCCATGACCGATGCACACTTCGCCAACTTCATCGCCGGTATTCGTAAAGGCGAAAAGCTTAACGCACCGGTCTCGGTGGGCAACGTAGCTGTTACCATGCTGCAGCTTTCAAATATCGCATGGTTCGTACACCGCGACCTCAACCTCGATCCCTCTGATGCGAAGATCAAGGACGATTCTGAAGCCATGAAGTACTGGAACCGCGAATACGAGAAAGGATGGGAACCGAGAATATGAATCTTTCCCGCCGCACATTTGTCCGCTCTTCAGCCCTGCTTGCTGCCGCTTCCACTTTGCCGATCGCGCGACCCGCGTTCGCCGAATTAACCGAGGCTGGTGGCGGACCTTCGCCTATCCGCCTCGGTCTCGCGAGCTACACGTTTCGCAACTTTCCGCGTGCGCAAATGATCGCATGGATGAAGCAGCTGAACATCCCCGGACTGAATGCCAAAGATACCAAAGACCATTTGCCCATGGACCCAACGGCAGAAGCCCAGGCGGTTTCGGACTACGAAGCGAATGGCATTCACCTGCACGCCATAGGTGCAATCTACTTCCAGAAGGATGATGACGATGACATCCGCTCGAAGTTCGAGTACTGCAAACGCGCCGGCGTCAAAGTGATCGTTGCAGGAGATCCGGCACCGGCCACTCTGCCGCGGGTGGAGAAGTTCGTGAAGGAATACGATATTAAGATCGCGATTCATAATCACGGGCCAGAAGATAAAATCTTCCCGTCACCATTCGACGTGCTGAAATTCGTGAGGGATATGGATCCGCGGATGGGCTGTTGCATCGATGTGGGTCACTGCGTCCGCGCCGGCACCGACGTCATCGAGGCGATCAAAGCGGCAGGTCCGCGCCTGTTCAACATGCACATGAAGGATCTGACCAGCTTTACATCGAAGGAGAGCCAGGTGCCGGTTGGAGAAGGCAAGATGCCGGTCCGCCAGATTTTCGAGGCTCTGATTCAGATCAAATATCCGGGATGGGTGGATCTGGAATACGAGGTACACGCCGATGATCCCATGCCTGGCGTCACGGAGAGTTTCGCCTACATGCGTGGTGTCCTGTCTGGCCTGGGTTACAACTCGCGCGCCTAGGACCACAAGCTTCTGTTGTGTGTAAAGAGACCTTAGAACCTTATTGCGCTTGAGATGCGCGCCTTGGCGAAATACTCTACGAGGTGCGTTCCCTTACTTTTGACGCAGTGCGCCAAGATGGCGGACGACTGCGCCTTGGCGTAGATTGACTTTAACTGAGCAATGGAGTCCTGGTTTTGTTAACGCTCCGCACGAACGCGCAACCCGGGCGCGAATTTGGAGAATCGCTATGAAAGAGTCCCCGGGGAGGGATTTGACTCTGCCGGAGTCGTATCTCGCCGACTTTTCTTCTTCCTATGGAGAGGATGTCGATCTGCTTCTCAGTCATCTTCTGCAAAATGAACCGCGCATTGAAGATGATATCTACGAATTTGTCGATTCCTTCTATCGGCGCTTGAGCGATCGAGCCCAAAGCGCGGCAATTCTGTCTCGATTAAGCCGGGATGAACTGGACCATCTCAAGTCGAAACAGGGGCAGCACTTGAAAATGCTGCTCTCGCCGGGGATGAAACCGCAGGCACAGTACGAAAGAGCATTGCAAGTCGGATGGATTCACGAAATGGTCGGCGTCAGCCTTCCGATGTTGATGGAGACCTACCATTTGTATTACGGCAAAATGGAGGAAATCCTGAGCACGGCGGTCCTAACCGTGCATCAACGGGACCGGCTAAGGGCCGCACTGCATCAACGGCTGCAACTCGATGTTGAGGCACAAATCGCCAGCCACGCCAGATTTGATGGGGAGATCGCCTCGCTTCTCGCAACATTGGATGAGGCCGTCCAGAAGGCCGGTAATCTCGCGGACATGTTGCGATACGCCCTACACGCGATAGGAGACTTCGAGGGCATCGCGGCTTGCCTGTTTTCTCGGCCCGATGCCCATGGCGTGATGCAAATCGAGGCGGAAGGCGGAAAGCAGGGACCGCGCTATGCCGAGGCGCTGCGAACGCAGCAAGTGCCCTTATTCGAAACGCAATCAGGCACTGAAGCCGGGAACGGTCCAGCGGGGCGCGCCTGGCGTTCTGGACAAATTCAGATCAACAACTCCTTCCAGGAAAATACATCGGTGCATGCCTGGCGCAAAGAAGCCGCTCTGCATGGATTTCGCTCTTCAGCGGCGGTTCCGCTTTTGGATGAGTCGGGACAGTCATTCGCAATCCTGAGCCTGTACAGCGGTTGGCCCGGCTTTTTCAGCGCGGTGACACGAGAATTCATGCTGCGACACATCCAGCAATCCATGAGTCAGGCCATCTTGCGCTGCCAACAGACGACCGTTGTCTCTGCCGATTTGAGCCGGAACTACAGGCGCCACCTCGAGGACGGAGCGCTGGAGACGCTTTATCAACCCATCGTTGATCTGCGCACCGGGAAAATGGAGAGCCTGGAAGCTTTGACGCGGATGCGCAGCGCGGATGGACAGTTGATTGGGCCTGCTGCGTTTTTGCCGGCCTTGGGTAATGCTGGACTGCTGCGCCTGTTTCAAATTGGCCTCGATCAGGTCTGTCGCGACCTGCGATTGTGGCGGAACAACGATTCAAACCTGACTCTGTCGGTGGGCCTCAACCTTCCGCCCGACGGTCTCACGCAAGATGCCTATCGGGATTGCGTTTTCGAAACTCTGTCCCGTTGGGAACTGCCGGCCTGCGTCTTGATTTTGGAAATGCTGGAGAGCAAGGAGTCGCTCGACGTTGCCCGGCGGGATATGCGCATCGCGGAATTCCAGCAGGCAGGCATCCGAATTGCTCAGGACGACCTTGGCTCAGGTCATAGCTCTCTGCTGCGCATGGACCGCGTTCCCTGCGATCGTGTAAAGATCGACCAGGGATTGGTGCGCGGCGCCTTGAAAAGGCCTGTTCGTGCACTCGAGTTCATCTACCACCTGACCCTGCTGGCACAGGGCTTTGGCGCGCCTGTAACGGTGGAAGGTCTCGAGGATGTCGGCTTGATCGAGGCCGCGGCCATTCTCGGCGCAGACTTCGGACAAGGGTATGGCATTTCCAAGCCAATGCCTGCGCGGGAAGTGATGGCCTGGAACCAGGAATGGACCTTCCCGATCGACGCGGAGCAACCTCGCACGGCTCTCGGCGCCCTGGCGGGTTACCTGCTCTGGGATCACAAGCTGGGAATGCTGTCGGATTGGCCCGAGCTCGCTGCAACGTTTATCAAGGAGCCTTGGCTCGTCCATCGCTATCTTGATCGGGGGGTAAACACCGACCCGGAACTGCCTTCCATGCTGGAGCGCACTCAGATCCTCGCCCTCCACGGCAAAAAGAGTCCCAAATACGCGAGGATGCGCAAGGAGCTGATCGAACGGCTCGGCGAGAACTGGCTGCAAGAAAGAAAGTGATCGCGAAGACTGCTTCACCGTGCAGTCTCCGCTTGCCATCTGTGAATTCCGCCGCGTTCCCTATCTTGAGACCTCTTCAGCCGTTGTTTGAATTGCCAGGCAAATCCTCGTCTACACTGATTAGGCCATGAATGCTGTTTCGATTCGCGGCGACTGGGTTGGCCGGGTCATCGATGGGAGATTCTTGCTCGTCGAATGGCTGGGCGGATCCGGCACCAGCAGCACTTTCGTTACCGAGCTTGACGGCCCCGGATCCCGGCGAGCTGTTATCAAGCTGTTCTCCGCCCCAGCCCAGGCTGAAGACCGGCTCTCGACCTGGACAGCAACCACATCCCTGTCGCACCCACACTTTGTGCGCATTTTGCACTTTGGCCGCGCGGAGATCGATGGTGTGCCTCTCGTCTACGTTGTCACCGAGCTGGCCGAGGAGGTTTTGTCAGAGATCATTCCACAGCGGCCGTTGACGGCCGATGAATCGCGAGAGATGCTTGCTCCGGTTCTCGACGCACTCTCCTACCTTCACACGAATGGGTGTGTACACGGACACCTGAAGCCTTCCAACATCCTGGTTGTCGAAAACGATGTGAAGTTGTCGGCGGATGGAGTGGTGACTCAAGGCACGCATGCCCTCGAGTTCACCAGCAGCGATGTTCACAACGCACCCGAGATGGCGACCCAGCCCATGGCTCCATCGGCGGATATTTGGTCGCTGGGTGTGACAGTGGTTGAAGCGTTGACCCAACAGTCGCCGGTTTGGGACTCTGCCGGAGGATCCGAACCAGTGGTCCCTGATTCCCTTCCAAGGCCATTTGACGAGATTGCGCGGGAATGTCTCCAAGTCAATCCTGTGCATCGATGCACGCTCAGCGAAATCCGTCTCCTGCTTCAGAGCAAGCCGGAGCGGGTTGAGCCACAAGTGTTGCCAGAGAAGGACCCCACAGCGAGTAGCGCTGCGAAATCTTCGCCGGCGCGGATCCCGGTGGTGCCGCTTATCGTTGGATTTGTTCTGCTGATGGCCATCATCGTCGGGCTCACGCTGCGCAGCCACAAAACACAAACGGTTCCGCTGCAGTCCGAGACGACTCAACAGGCCCCGCCAGCGGAGCCCGAATCACAGCGACCTGCGCCAATGCCTACGACGCCGAGTCCCGCCAAGGGCGATGTGCTCGATCGGGTTATGCCCGATGTTTCGCGCCAGGCAAGCGACACGATTCATGGGCGAGTCAGCGTTGTGGTCCGCGTAACAGTCGATCCCACCGGCACCGTGACAAACGCTGAATTGGCATCGCAAGGACCCAGCGCCTACTTTGCACGAATTGCGATGGAATCAGCGCGAAGCTGGAAGTTCAAGCCACCCGCACAGAATGGGCGTGCTGTGGCCAGCACCTGGCTGCTGCGATATGGCTTCAAGCGAGGCGGCGTGGATATCTCTCCCGTAGAGACGGAGCCATAGCAACTGGTCGTTCTTGTTTGTTTCGATATGCAACTATATGGTTGCATATCTCTCGGCTGAGGCAGTCAATTGTTCCTTCGGATCGCAGAAATGTGCAGAAGGTGAATCTTGTGCTTCAGCAGTGCAGGCCGCCTGGCGAAAACGCTCTGACTCGGCTGCCATTCAAGAACGAAGCATTTCGTTAATCTCGGGCTAACTGTTCAAGCAGACCGTCGAAAGCTGCCAGATCGGCGTACTCGATGATGACGCGGCCGCGGCCCTTGTTGTCCTCAATGCGCACCTTGAGACCAAGCGCGCGCTGCAGCTGCTCCTCAACTTCCTTCACGTTGGGATCGACCGGTATTTCAGGCTTGGGTTCCTTCTTGCTTTTTTCGGGGAACAGAATGCCTTGAACCAGGCTCTCTGTCTGGCGAACAGAAAGCGAAAGATTAGCGACTCGCTGCGCAGTCTTTTCAAAGTCTGGATTTAACTTTAACCCTAGCAATACTTTAGCGTGGCCAAACGTCAGAGCGCTGGACTCGACGAGTTTCTGGACGCCCTCGGGCATGCTGAGCAAACGCATGAAGTTGGAGACCGAAACCCGGTCTTTGCCGGTGCGAGTGGCAATTTGCTCCTGGGTCATGTGGAACTCCCGGGAAAGTCGCTCGAAGGCGCGGGCCTGTTCCATGGGGTTCAGGTCAGCGCGTTGCAGATTTTCGACGATGGTGATCTCGAGTGCCTGTTCGTCGGAAACCTGACGCAGGATGGCAGGGATGGTTTTCTTGCCTGCGAGTTGCGAGGCACGCCAGCGTCGTTCTCCCGCGATGAGCTGGAATCGGCCACTGGCGAGAGGCCGGACGAGGATCGGCTGCACGACACCATTGGCGGTAATCGACGCCGCAAGCTCAGCTAGTTCCCCTTCGTCCACATGAGTTCGGGTCTGGAAGGGATTGCGGTCGATTTCCCCGACAGGTATCTCCCTCGGCTTACCTCCTTCGGTCTCGATGGGGGTTGGCACATGGATCGGGGCAGGAGAAGCAGGCTGGCTGTTTACGCGAGGCAGCAAGGAGTCGAGACCTTTGCCCAGGGCGCGACGTTTGTTATCGGTGGCGGCGATGCTCATCATCAAGTCCTCGACCGGCTGCTTTGCCGGTGAATTTCCCTATTGATCTTTAAGTTTGCGCATCCTGAGTGGAGACGAACTCAGGAGTATGGCCAGAAACGGACCTCGGTCTTGGGTTTTGACTTGGCTGCGACTTTCCGCTCAAGGCTCTTCGGGCTCTCAATGCGATTGCGGGCCAGATATTCTCCGGCAAGTTCAAAGTAGGCCTCGGTTCCGCGGGATCGCGAATCATAGATCGCCACGGGTTTGCCGTGGCTGGGGGCCTCGGCGAGGCGAATATTCCGCGGAATCACGGTAATGAAGAGCCGATCGCGGAAGTGTTCGCGGAGCGTATCGCGGACTTGCTGTGCCAGGTTGGTGCGGTCGTCATACATAGTGAGCAGGACTCCTTCGATCTCCACGTTGTGATTGAAGGCGGCGCGCACCCTCTCGAGGGTGGAAATCAGCTCGGTAATCCCTTCGAGGGCGAAGTATTCAGCCTGCATGGGCACGATGAGCGAGTCGGACGCGACCAATACATTAAGCGTCAGTAGGTCGAGAGCAGGAGGGCAGTCAAGGATGACAAGGTCGTATTTGTCTTTTACAGGGGCGAGAGCCTCACGAAGGCGCACCGCACGGTCTGCGGCGCTGGTGAGCTCAATGTTGGCGCCGGTCAAGTTTTTGGATCCGGGCAAGATCCAGAGATTGTCGACCCCACTGGGCAGGATGACCTGTTCAGCCTCGGAGTCGCCAACCAGCACATCATAGATCGAATGCCGATTGTCGTCGCGAGCAACGCCAAGTCCGGAGGACGCGTTTGCCTGTGGATCGCAGTCAACAAGGAGGATCTTAAGGCCTTCCAGCGCAAGGCATGCGGAAAGATTAATCGCGGTGGTTGTTTTGCCTACCCCACCTTTTTGGTTCACAACGCCGAGAATCTTTCCCATAGCGTTTCAGGTTAAAGGAAGGGAGCAGGAGCGTGCGGAAGTGAATCTGTGGAGAACGCGTACCAGCTGTGGAAAGATCGAGACAGCGCTTGCAGATTATCCAGCTAAACCCTTAGAAACCATCTCCTTGCGCAATCCAGCGGATTCGGGAAAATTCGAGGCTTCAGCAAAGCAACCCAGTGGAAAACTCTGGCTGAGGGCGTGCCTAGATGTAATATTTGGCGCTCGAAGAAGGAAGGAAGGCGTTCCACGTGGAACATCCAAAGCGCGCTAGATAGTATGGTTCGAATGTTCCACGTGGAACATTCGAATCCAAGACGCAACAGGGATATCTCGCCCCTTACATCAGGGCGAGCGGATCGCCCTTTACCCCAACTGTCAGCACGCGCTGCTCTGAGCCCGGAAGCGCCCATGGCTCAATCCAAGTGAACTCGGAGCCTGCCCATTTCTGGATCAAATCGACCTGGGGACGGGTGGTCATGACTGCCAATCTACCGCCATTTTCGACGAGACTAGAGGCTCCAGCAATTGCCTGCTCCATTCGATCTACTGCGCGGAGAGTGACGCAACTGAATTTCTGCCTCAGTTGCTCGGCGCGCCCGGCAAAGATGGTGGCGTCCAATGCGAGGACCCGGACGGCTTCGTGCAGGAAGGCCGCTTTTTTGGTCTGCGACTCAGCCAACGTGACCGTGACCTCCGGCCGGCAGAGAGCAATGGGAATTCCGGGAAAGCCCCCACCGCTCCCAAAGTCCAGTAAAGAACCGATACCTTCAGGCAAATAGCACGCGCAAGCGATCGATTCGACAAAATGCCTCCGGAGAATTTCTTCAGGATCACGAATCGAGGTCAAATTCAATTTGGAATTCCAGTGAAGGATCAAGGCGAGGTAGTCGTCGAACTTCGCCCTCGTGCCCTCGAGCAATGTCAAGCCAGCCGCAGACAGGAGGTGGTCGAGGCCGGAGCCAACTGGCGTAATGACTGGGTCGCGTTTCATGCTGAGATAGCGGAGGGCACGATTGGCCGAAGGTGCCACGTCTCGGCTGCTTGAATGAAAGCGGCGAAGAGAGCGCGGGAAAGGGAACTCATCGTATAAGTGCGCTCAGGATGCCATTGGACACCGACCGCAAAATGGTCGGCAGAATCGAGCTCGATAGCTTCGATAACTTTATCTTGCGGGCAAACGGCAGTAACGCGAAGATTGTCGCCGACTCGACCGATTGCCTGGTGATGGCTGGAATTGCATTCCGCCTCGAGAGTTGCATTGACCGCCGAAGATAGGCGGGAACCGCTTGCAATACAAATCGAGTGGGCATTCACCACGTCTCGGCCGGGAGCGTGATTTACCGGTGTATCCAGCACTGTTTTCAGATCCTGAATAAGGGTGCCGTTCAACCAGACATTCAGCGTTTGAGCTCCGTGACAGATCGCGAGGATCGGTTTATGGAGATTGAAGGCATCCTGCAGCAGTAACTCGTCAACGGCGGTTCGACCGGGATCTGCCGGACCGCAGGCGGGAATCCTCTTTTCGCCATAGCGTTCGGGATCTACGTCAAAACCGCTTCCAGGAAGAAGAACTCCTTGCGTTCCCGCGAGTACGCGCGCCACTCGATCTTGGCGCTCATGAAGCGGAATGACGACAGGCGTTGCCCCTGCAGATTGGAGAGCCGAAATATAGAGAGGAAGGGAACGCGCATTGTAGGCCGCGTCAGCAGTGGTCGGTTCGGGAATAGCGATGCGGATCGACATGGACGTTTTCCAGTGTATGCGAGATTGCAGCGCCATGCTTTGGGTCGAACATAGGCACCCTGAATTGGTTTCAATAAGTGATCTATCTCTATATATATGAATAACTTAGCAAATAACATAGCAACTTGTAAGCATAACATACTTATATTCAACAACTTACACCAAGAATGGCGGAGGCCTTGCCGCGCGTGGCGTGCACCGCCCGCAGAACGATCGCGCCGAGCGGTGGAAGCGAGAGCTGCCCATGAAGCAAGGAAACAAACCACAAGCGGGAGCAGACGGAAAAAGACGGAGAGAAACTGAACCGCGTTACCGCCCTTCGGAACCGGGTGATGACAACCTTGCATTCAGCCCCGCTAACGCTTCGCGACTGAAAGCCGCGTTCAGCTGCAACACGGAGCACCTCGTCGTCATCGTACAAGCGGGAGGAATCGAATGAGAATGCCTTTTGCTTGTGCGTTCTGGTTAGGTGTGGCAGGAGGCGCGCGATCCATGCTTCCGGCGGCTACGGTGAGCCGGGCCGTTCGCGAGGGAACGTTATGCACGCGAGGCACGCCCCTGGCATTCATGGAGGGACGGAATTTGAATCGCCTCCTGGTCGGACTTGCACTGGCCGAGATTGTGGCCGACAAGCTGCCGATGACGCCAAGCCGGAAGGCGACGACAGCTTTCGCGGCGCGCGTGCTGAGCGGGGCACTTGCCGGAGCGGCGATAGGTGCGATTGGACGTCGGACTATACTGGGGGCATTGCTCGGCATGGCAGGCGCCGTGATTGGAACTGAGGGCGGCGCGGCATTCCGGTCGTGGCTGGCGTCTCTCTTCGATAGGGACCTGCCGGCCGCGGTGATCGAGGACCTGGTCGCATTCGCCCTCATCGGTTTCGTTTCCAGCAAGCTCAAAGAGTGCGCGCTGCCGACGGAAGGCAGTCTGGCTTAGCGCTAACGGCTAGTTCGTGGAACGCACCGTTAAATGGCTTTTTCATCAAGAGAAATCCGCGATTCACTACGCTTAAGGAATCCCGATGTCTTCCGAACCTGCTCTAGCGGGACTGTGGCGGACCATAGTCAGCGTGGTCGGTGGTCGTCAAGGATTCGGCCGCGGTGCCCTTGAGATCAAAGAGAGTGATGTAATTGGCGCCGGGATGGAGCCACGGGCCCGGCGTAAAGAGAGTGAATTCAGGACCGACAAGCCAGAAGCGGCCAAGAGGTTGCGCGCCTAGGAATGCGGTCCCCTTTGACACGGAGTGGATGTTGAGAAAAGTGTCGCGCGGCGAGGAACTGCCAGACGATTGCGGGGCCGGGACACGCATCTTGAACCGATAAAAGCACGGGCCTTCGCAGGATTTCGGAGTGAAGTGCAGCGCGTCAAGATTGGTCATCGGAAGGGAGTAGATCTGCCAGTGCTGCGGTTGGTGACCTCCCAGAGTCACCGAGCCCGTGATGCCTTTGCGCTCGGTGCGGATGACTTTCGTGAAGTTCACGCGGCCGGAATTCTCGACGAGGATGTCGAGCGTCGCGGTCGCCGAGATTGAAGGCACGGCCAAGTGCGACTCACCGAGGCGGCGGTCAAGGGTGCCGACAAGTTTGCGATCCATATAGATTTGCGCATAGTCGTGGATGCCCTCCATCGCAAGCTCACCGCCTGCACCCGCGGGGAGCTGAGTGCGGTAGAGGATGTAGCCGTAGGACTGATCGAGGTCTTCCATCGTAAGCAATTTGTCGGACTCGACAGCCTTGGGCAGGTTGCTCCAGAGCGAGGCGGACTCGGAGTGGGGATCAATCGGGTAGGTGCTCGCAGGAGTTGGGGCGGGAATGGCGGGCGGAGTTTTGCCGGTGACGCGCGCGATGGCATCGCGGAAGGCCATGTACTTGGGAGTGGGTTGGCCGCTTTCGTTGAGGGGCGCGTCGTAGTCGTAGCTGGTGGTGTCAGGCTCGTAGTTCTTCCCGTTGCTGTTGGCGCCATTCATCCAGCCGAAGCTTGTACCACCGTGAAACATATACATACTTATGGAATAGCCCTGCCGGAGCATCCACTCATACTCCGCGGCGTTGCTGGCGACGTCGGTTGTCTGGTGGTGCTCGCCCCAGTGATCGAACCAGCCGGCCCAATATTCTCCTGACATGAACGGGCCGTTGGGGCGGAGCTTCTTGAGAGTGGCGAAGTTGCTTTTCGCATCACCCGTGCCGAAGTTGATGACCGCGGGAAGTTCCGGGAGCGAGCCGTTGGAGATCTGGTCGGCACCGTCGGCAGTGTAGAGCAAGGTGCCCGGTGCGGCGAGACCCGATTGCAGGAGCGCGGATTTCACTGCTTGCATATAGGCGTGGTCATTGCCAAACGAGCCGTATTCATTTTCGACTTGGATAGCGATGATGGGCCCGCCGTTTTGAAGCAGCAGCGGCGAAATCTCACGGGCGAGGCGCTTGAACCACACGTTCATCGCGGCGATGTATTTGGGATCGTTAGAGCGAAGGATGAGGCTGCGGTCCTTCAACAGCCAGCTGGGGTAGCCGCCGAGATCCCACTCGGCGCAAACATACGGGCCCGGGCGGAGGATTACGTTGAGTCCCTCCTGCTGGGCTTCGCGGATGTATTCGGCAACGTCGTTCTGGCGTGAGAAGTCGTAAACGCCGGGGCGCGGTTCGTGGATATTCCAGAAAACGTAGGTCGTGATGGTATTCAGCCCCATAGCACGGGCCTTGCGGAAGCGGTCGCGCCAATACGCACGGGGCACACGCGGGTAATGCATCTCGCCGGAGAGGATCTGGTAGGAATGGCCGTCGAATTGAAATTGGCCGTTGGCGACGGCGAAAGTATGGACGGCTTTCGCCGGAGACTGTGCGCAAAAAAGCAGGGATGCGAAGAAAAGCGATAGGGCGCTGAATCTGAGGCTCATTGTTGGAACGAGTTTAGCGCGGCGGCCGTCCGTGCTGAAAAGCAACCGCAGTTATTCATGGCGCCGAGACGATGAAAAAGCAGGGCGCGATCTGCGTGCTATCAGGTCTCAAAATCGAGACATGGGGCACCCAATTTCTGGGTATTTGAATTTCCAAGACAGATTCTCCGACTGCTTTCGGGGCGCGAAAATGAGCCCGGCTTATTGCTAGCGCGCCTCGATCTTGCCGGCGATGCGGTCGTATTCTGCGCGGGAGATTACATGGCGCTTCACCAGGTCATCGGAATCGGTGTAGGGACGGTGATCGATGATCCGCTGGGCTGCGGCGTCGTCAATGCCCGGGAGAACCTTGAGATCGTCGGCGGACGCACGGTTGATGTTGATGGTGCGCTGCTGCTTCACGCCTTCAACCACGCCCTGGGTCACGGCCTTGGCGTCGCGAACTGCGGTCGAAGTGGCGCGGGCAGTCTGTTCGCGGATCTCGTCGGGGCTGCGGTCGTGAGGTGTGCAGGCGGTCAAGGCAAGAAGAGTCAACGGGAGAAGCGCTGCGAATCGCATAAATGTTTGGATGCGAGACAGCTTGTCCAAGGATTGTTGAAGCAACTCGAAGGGCAAAGTTTGTGCGCCCCGGCGACGCAGGGAGCATCAGAGAGCTTGAGGTGAATTGAGATGGAGAAGCGGCAACTTGGAGCAGGCGGGCCGGAGGTGCCGGTAATCTGCCTGGGCGGCAATGTGTATGGCTGGACGTTGGCGGAGGCGGATGCATTTCGGCAGTTCGATGCAGCGCTTGATCTTGGATTGAATTTTATCGACACGGCGGATGTGTATTCCCGCTGGGCTCCGGGACACACCGGCGGCGAGTCAGAGACGATCATCGGCAAATGGTTTGCGAAGAGCGGCCGTCGCAAGGACGTGATTCTCGCGACCAAGGTCGGGATGGACATGGGCGACGGGCGTAAGGGATTGAAGCCCGCATATATCCGTCAGGCGGTGGAGGATTCGCTGCGCCGCTTACAAACCGAACATATCGACGTGTACCAGGCGCACAAGGATGATGAGGAGACGCCCCTGGCAGAATCGCTTGGCGCATTTGATGAGCTGGTGAAGCAGGGCAAGGTCCGTTATATCGGCGCTTCCAACTATAGCGGAGCGCGACTGGCGGAAGCGCTTGAGACGAGCCGGAAGAACGGCTTGACGAGCTACATTTCACTGCAACCGCATTACAACCTTGTCGAGCGCGAACAGTTCGAGTCGGAACTGCTGCCGGTCGTGCAAAAGTACCGCCTCGGCGTGATTCCTTACTTCTCGCTGGCGGCAGGGTTCTTGAGCGGGAAATATCGCGGTAAACAGGACACCGAGAAGGCGGCGCGCGGCGCGATGGTGCAGAAGTACCTGAATGACTGGGGATTCGGAGTAATTGCAGCATTGGACGAAGTGGCGCGGGACAAGGACGCGACGCCGGCGCGCGTGGCCCTGGCGTGGCTGATTGCGCAACCGGGCATCACAGCTCCCATTGCGAGCGCTACCAATAATAAGCAGCTGAATGATTTGGCAGAAGCGGCGAATCTGAAGCTGGATCGCGAGTCGATAGAGAAGCTGAATGAGGTGAGCTGGCGGAAGGTTGGGGCGAACGCATAGTCAAAACCCAGGCACCAGGGAAAAGGTGACAGGCTTGCTCAATTCACTGAAATGCGCGTTCTCGGATTGCTGAAGTGTGTAAAGCCAGTTACTTTGCCGGAGGCGTCGCGCGTGAAGATGAGCTGTTCGGCTTCGCTGCCATCGTCGCGCACGCGGCGGAATACGTCTCCGCCTTTCGGTTTGTAGAACTCCATATCGGCGACGGGGTTGTCGTCGGGGAGCGGCAGAGACACGAGTCCACCTGCCCAGGGGAACATGACGGCTTCCGATTCCCATGGCTGACCCGAGTAGTGGCCGGCATAAGCTTCAAGATCGACACCGGTCCCGGGAGCCGGAGCTTTGAACTCGTAGCCTTTGCGTTTATCTAGGATCGCGTATACGACGATGCCCCAGGGACCGGGGCGTTCAGCGGAATTGTCCATCAGGATTACGCCGAGTTCATCGTCGGGCCTAAGCATCAGGATGGTCTGGTAGCCGGGGCAGTCGCCGCCGTGGCCAACGTAGGTGTGATTGTCTATGTGATGGATTGCGAAGCCTAGCCCATAAGTTACTTTCCACCCTGGATCCATGAACTGCACGCGCTGCATTTCGCGCAGGGTCGAGGCTTTCAGCACGTCTTCTTTGCCCGTGCGCAGGAGGCGGAATTGCCAGGAGCCGAATTTGGCCAGATCCTGCACGGTAGAGGTATATCCGGCAGCGGGAGTGATGCCGCGCGCGTTAAAGGGCTTGAGCAGATCGCGGGTGCCGTCGCGTTTGAGCGCTCCGTAGCCTACCGCAAGGCGCTTCCCGTACAACTCCATCGGCATATAGGTGCGGGTGTCATGGAGTCCGATGGGGTCGAGCACGTGCGTCTTTGCATAATCGGCATAGGGCTGGCCGGAAACGGCTTCAACAGTTTCGCCAACCAGTGTGAGGCCGAGATTGCTGTACTGAAAGTAGCGTTCAGCGGGAAAGAGGGGCGACTGCTCGACGATTTTGGCGCGGATTGCCTCTTCCGTGGGAAATGGGAAGTCGGGGCCAGACCAATAGGGAAAGTCCGACTCGCGCGGTAAGCCCGCGGAGTGAGAAAGCAAGCCACGCAGCGTGATGGGCACGCTGTCTTCGTCGGCCGCCTTCAGTTTCGCCCACGGCAGGTAGGTGGTGATGGGTTCGTCGAGGCGGACTTTGCCTTGCTCCCATTGCTGCATGAGCGACACGGACGTGAAGAGCTTGGAGATGGAGCAAATGGAGTAGATGGTGTCGGGCGCGGCAGGGACTTTGTGATCAGCGTCCAACGTGCCGTAGCCCTTTGACCAGACGAGATCATCGCCCACAATCACGCCGGCGGAGATAGCCGGAATGTGGTGGTAGGCCTGAACGCTGTCGAGCCAGGCGTCGACGACGCGAATGGCTTCAGCACGGGCTTTGGCGGCCTTGTCGGGATTGGGAGTCGAGGGCGCAGTTTGCGCGAGAGCCGAACCGGAGACTAGCGCGGCGACACAAATCCAAATGCTCAAGCGGACAATAAGACGATCGCTCACAAGATTGCTCATTGAACTTCTCCCGGAGAAATAGGCTGGTCAGACCCTGGGGCAGTCGGTGTTGGCAGTCTATCCCACTTCCATTGAAGAGGTGCTCTGCTTATCCACTTTGGTTCTCCGCATTCAAACAGCATTCTCTTGCACGTAGTAATTGCATCGACAATGTAGAGATAAACTGGGAACGCGTCTGGGCTGGCGGCGGCATACAGGCGCAGCAGACCACCTACCTGGTCGACGTGGGCTGCGGCGCAGTGTCGGGCCGGGCAAGCCTTTCGATTGTGGACTTGGCAGTTCCACGACCGAGGATCTGCCGGATCGCTGTCTCGAGCACTTCGTCACGACCTGCCTTGATGCCGGCAATTGTTGGTTTTGCTTCCACATCTGGAACAATGCCGATGCGTTGGGTAGGACCCTGGTCGGGATAGAAGACGCCAATCCCGCTGATCATGGTGCTGAGACCTCCGGGCAAAGGAATCGCAGAGACATTGCCGTCCGCGCCAGCCGTTGTACTGCCCACGACTATGGCGCCCGGTGCGGAACGCAGCGCCATCGCCGTGTACTCTGCCTGGCTTTGCGACACTTCATCAACGAGGACCACAACCTTACCGCTGTAATGTGCAGGTGCCGGGTCGATTGAGACGGTGTTACCGAAATGAAACGCACCAGGGTTAGTGAGGTCAGGAATGGTGAACATCGCAAAGGGAGTGGGTTCTTTCACAAGATGGGACCCTAGTGCGAATGGCACGAACTCCGATGGATAGTTGCGGATGTCGATAATGAGGCCCTTTGTATTTGCAGCGCGCTCGATGTAGTTCGGAACATCGGCCGCCTTGACGGTGGAGAGCTTGAGATAAGCGATGTCCGGTGACAGCAGCCGGAAGGTGTCACCAGGCAAGTCGTGCCATTGGGGTTTGCTTTCTGTTTGCGCCAGCTTGCGTTCGGCGTGAATCTCGATGAGTTTGCCGCTGCGCCGCATGCCCACAACGACTGATTTGCACTCGCCACCGGTGAGCGTGCGAGCCATATCGCGCTGGCGAGCGCCAGAGTTGGAATCTGCGTAGAGCGGCGTCCAGTCTTCGATCAGCTTTGAGAGGGGCATGCCATCGATTGACTGGATCGCGTCGCCGATGTGGAACGCGATGGTGGAGGCAGAGTCTTTGGCGGCAAGTCCGGTGACCACGGCCCGACTCTCGATGAATCTGACATCGACAGGAAGCGCGCACTTGCCAGTGGGCGGCCTCACATCGAGAGAACTCCACAGGTTGGCGTGAGTGTCGTTGGCCTTGGCCACAAGCTCAAGCATCGCGAGTTGATAGGCGGTACGATCTTTCGCGAGCGCGAGCTTTGGGATGAATTCGTTGAGCACGGCGGGCCAGTTCTGGCCGGCTTCGTTCCGGTAGGGCGACCAATACTGCATGATGTTCCACCAGCGAAACAGCGCAAGGAGCTGAAAGCCGGAATCGGGAAAGGCAACGCCGGCATAGGATAGCTCGTGCTCAAAAACCGGATTCGCGACGCCTGGGGCCAGGCTGACATAGAACTGACTGTCGCCTGGGCGATTCTGATAAATGCGCTGAAGGCGCATGCTGAGCGCGGAGCCGAGTGTTGTGCTGTGATGGATCCACGCGAGATCTGGCTTCAGGTTCAGATCGCTGGCGGGCTCGGGCGGACATTTGTTCGCATCGCAGACGGGAATCTCGCCGAGGCTGTCGATCCATTGAACAATCGCTTCGTTCGCGTGCACACGATCGGGTGCAGCAAGGACGGCCGGAAGAATGCGCAGCAGATCGTAGTCCCACTGGTGTTTGCCTGCGGCCACAGCTGGGTGGTGATACTTCAGGAATCCCCAGACACGCCCGAGCGTGAAAAGGTTGTCGATCTGGTTTGGCGCGAGGGATGAAAGCGCGATCTGTGATCCTTTATCGAATTGGTGATCGGTATCGAGCACGGTAAGCGGCCGGTCCATTGGCTTGGCTTCCGCGATGGGTTGGCCGTCGACAAGGAGACGAAGATCGTCTGCCCATAATGTTTCGGTACCGGCGAGGAGAACTCCAAAGAAAAGCTGGTGCGCTTTTGCATCGATGGGCAGCTCGATCGTGTACTGGCTCCACTCGCGGCTGCCATCGACGTGCTGGCTTGCCATGTTCTCGAGCATCAGCATCTGACCCTCGCCGTCTTCACGCATCCATAAGCCCGCATATCCGGTTACATCTTTGGTGCGGAAATAACCACGCAGTTCGACGTTGCTGCCCGCGAAATCCACGGGAATGCTCCTCGTGATGACAGAGAAACCACCTTCGCTTGCGGCGTTGCGATCGAAGCGGACCGACCGACGGCCTGAGTGCACAACCTGGCTGTCGACATTCACTGTCGCCGCGGGATTGGAATACCACCCGCTGGGCGTTGTGCCCTTTGCCTCGGGTGCGAAGACGAGCGACTCCTGAACGGTGAGCCTTGGTGAGGGAGCAGGCCGGCTCGAATTCGTTTGGCTGGCGAGAGGGAGACTGAAGGCAAAGCAGAGGACAAAAAACGCGCAGCGCTTCATGGCGAGCATCGTACTCCTTCAAAGATCTGAGGAGCTGTGAGCAACCGGGGGTGTCGCTTTGGTTCCTGCAACTTGGACTCTGCAGGAAAGAGTTGGTCAGCGGCGAAGGCTCTGTCGGTGCGAGGTCAAGCCAGAGAGATTCTCCGATTCAGGACGCGAGGCCCTCTTTCTCAACCTCGAGCGAACGACCCGCGGAAGACGCGGCTCGCATTTTCTCGATAGCTGCGCGGAGGCGAGTGTTCAGCTCCTCGACTTGGCGGAGGTTCATGCCGGTGGTGGAAATCGGTTCGCCAACCGTCATCGTGATTTCGCCAGGATAAAAGTGCCGGGTGTGCATCGGAAGCAGATCGTAGACGCCAGTGAGCGCGATGGGCACAAGCGGCACTTGCGCACGGATGGCGAGAAAGGCGGCTCCGGCAAGAAAGGGCTGCGTGGTGCCGTCCGGGGTGCGAGCTCCCTCTGGGAAGACGAAGAGCGGCATACCGGCGCGAAGGGCGCGAACGGCAGCCCCAAGGCTGGAGACGGTGGAGTTGGGACTGACCGTGTCGACCGGGATCTGGCCAGAGCGGTTCAGATGCCAGCCTATGAAGGGCATCGTCCACAGCTCCTTTTTGGCAAGGATGCGGAACTGGAAAGGCAGAGTGGAGAAGATGACGGGCGTGTCCATATAGGACGTGTGGTTCGAAGCGTAGACGGCGACGGGATGCTTGCGAAGGTTTTCGGCTCCGCGGACGACCAAACGCGCACCGGAGATTTTGACGCCGCCGCTAGCCCAAATCCGTGCCAGACGGTGCTGAATGCGTCCGCTCTTGTCCCATAGAGAGGCCATAAGCGAGAGGCTCCCGCACGCAGCCGTGCAGAAAAAAAAGAGAGGTACCTGGAGAACATTAGTGCGCCAGCGGTAGAGGCGGGGCAATGGATCGGGAGGACGGAGACGGGTCACGGAAGCTGGCCTACGCGTTCAGCATTTTGATTGGGTGTAACGGTCGCAGTGGATCTATCCAGCAGGCGCGTGCGGGCGTCGCCAACCAGGTAAACGGAGCCGGAGATAACGATTGGGCTGGAGGGGTGCGCTGTAGTGTGCTCAAGAGCGAGCTCGATGGCCTGGTTAACAGAGGAAGCGGCGAAGGCAGGAGTTCCTGTGGAAGCAGCGGCCGCAAGCAGGTCGCGCATTGGGGTGGCGCGGGTGCTGTTAATGGGCGCGAAAATTACCTGATCGAATACCGGAAACAGGATGTGGGCCATTTCGACTACAGGCTTGTCGCGCAAGCAACTAAAGATGAGGGTGCCGAGATGCTGGCGGCTGGACAGCAAGTCGCGCAGCCCGGCGCGCAGAGCCCAGGCACCGGCGGGGTTGTGCGCAACATCGAGGATGAACTCCGTTCTCCGGTGGGTAACTGGATCTTCAATAGAAACACGCTCGAGGCGAGCCGGCCAGTGGGTGCGGCGGATGCCTTCGGCGATGGATTTCGCCGTCACTGGGAATCCGTGACTGATGGCGAGCTCAGCGGCAGCGGCAATGGCGAGGGCAGTATTGCGGTGTTGATGGGCGCCACGCAGCGGAGAGGCAACCTCGATGACCTGCCCGAGAACTTCAACCTTGTAGGAATGCTGTTCATCGCCGTCGCGTGCGAGCTGCGCTGACGTCGGCGCTGGATCGGCATTTTCATTGGCCCAAAGATGCGGATCGGCGGATGGCATGTAGGGAACAGCACTAACGCCAAGCACCGACAGAGAAATCGCGACTTCCCCCAGGACCTGGTTAGCCTCAGGGTGTTGCGGCAACGTGACAAGCGTGCCGCCGGCGCGCAGAATGCCAGCCTTTTCGCGCGCGATATCGGTGATGGTGCTACCGAGCCATTCCATATGATCAAGCGAGATGTCGGTGACGATCGAAATCAGAGGATCGACGACGTTGGTGGCGTCAAGTCGCCCACCGAGGCCAACTTCAAGCACCGCGATTTCGATGGCTGGTTCGGCGAAGTGCAGAAAGGCCATCGCGGTGAGGGTCTCGAAAAAACTAGGCGCCTGCGCCAATTTCTTTTCCTCTACCAGCTTTTGCCCGGTAGCGCGCACGCGGAAGAATTCCTCGGCGAATTCGGCGTCTGAGATTTCAACACCATCGATGCGGATACGTTCGTTGGGGCGCGCGAGGTGCGGGGAAGTATAGAGGCCGGTGCGCAGTCCAGACGCAGAAAGAATGGACGCGAGCGTGGCAGCTGTCGAACCCTTGCCGTTCGTTCCGGCGATGAGGACCGACGGAAAGGTGCGGTGGGGATTGCCGAGGGCGGCCAGGAGAGTTGCAACTTCCTCGAGCGAGAATTTGCGGCGTGTCTGCCCCGTTTGTGTGGCGAGTTCCGGCGCCATGGCGGCGAGATGATCGATAGCTGACTGGTAGGACATGGAAACTTCAGTATAGAAGCCAAAAGCGCCGGCTTCTAGCGCCTAGCTTGGTACAGGATAGGTTGAGTGTTTTCCCGCGAGGGTTTCGCGAAGCCTGGGTGATTGAATCGCAAGGGCGCGATTAGCTCAGTTGGCTGAGGGGCGCTCGGCGTGGTCGACGACGATGGTCTCGATGGGGCCACGGGTGGCTTCGAGGCGGAGTCCGAGCTGCTGCTGGATGGCGGTGAAGAATGGCGGGGCGGCCGTATCAGAAGGAGCCGCGCCGACATCGCCGCCGAATTGGCTTTCGTCGGGAGCCCACTCCAGGTTGAAGTCATATCTCCCCATCAAACCAGTCCTGTCGACAACCGGGCGGTCGAGAATGGCGCGCTGCAGCACGGAGACAAAATCGGCCATGGAGGCGTTGCGGGCGGGCATCAGAATGCGCTGGGGGTAGACGGTGCTGATGAGAGCCGGCTGGTCGGTCGACGGAGCCTTACTCGGTTTGAGCTTCGAACCGGCTTTGGCAACCTGGAGCGCATAAATGGAGAAAACTTTAGGCTCATGGTGAAAGGCTAGCTTGAACCTGTCGGCGAGGAGCGTGCGCAGCATGACCATTTGCTGATCGTGCGAAGGCTGAGTTTCGCGGAGTGAGGGCAAGAATGTCGAAGTGATCCGATTCGATCCAGAGTGGACCGCCGGAAACCGCCTTGGGGTTGAGGTTGTAGGCCGCTGCGATAAGCAGTTTGAGACTGTAATCCTTCTCAACGAACCGATGCTGGCCCTGCATGACGATGTAGCGCGGCGATTTTGGAGTGGACTCGACCGGCTTGATGGTGGCGACTTCGAAAGCAGGGGTGGATTGAGGCGCTTGAGCAGCCAGAGCGCATGCGGCGAGAAACGGCATCGTGAGAAGGATAGGAAGTTTCACGTGGCGACCTCCCGGCAACAGCACCGGAGAGACTATGTTAGCGGAAAACTGAAGCAGCGCTCAGAGGTTGTCGAGGAAGCTGCGAACAACCTCGTTGAAGGCGCCGGGATTGTCGGCATGAAGGGCGTGACCGCCATCGAGGATGAGGAGATGGGCGTGAGGGCGGCGTTCTGCCATCTCTTCCATCTGCTCCGGCGAGGTAACGCGGCTCTCGCGACCCCGGAGAATGAGCGCGCGGCAGTCAGAAGCGAGCCAGTCGGCCCAATGGTCGCCTACCAAGTTCTCTTGTGACTGGACCATATCCTGCGGATCGAAAGCGAGATGCCAGCCGGCGTCGGAATGGCGGAAGGAGTCGTTCAAATAAGGAACAAAGCGGGCATCGATCTTCGCTTCGAGTTCTTCGCGGGTGGCGAACACACCCTGCGAGGGAAGAATGAAGCTGATGTCGTCGGCGATAACGGCGCCGATGTCTTCGATGATGAGAGCGCGGACGCGAGCGGGGTAGCGTGCAGCGAACTGGTAAGCATTGACCCCGCCGAGTGAATTACCAAGCAGAACAGCCTGCGGCAAATCGAGAATAACTATCAGAGCTTCGATGTCGCCGAGGTAATCCTCACGCGTGTAGCTGGCGGCGTGGCTTGAGTCGCCATGACCGCGCTGGTCCAGAGCTATGACGCGATAGTCGGGCGAGAGAGCGTCGGCCAGACCTGTATATGTCGCGCCCTGCATGAGGTGCGCATGAAGGCAGAGCAACGGAGGCCGGTTGACAGACGCAGGTGAATATCCGGTGTCGAGATAAGACAGCGCAAGGCCGGCGTGATGGAAGGTGTGCCGTTGAAAATTCAAGTTGAATCGATGCTACACGGCGAACTGTGTATGAGGGGGCTCTGGAAATGCAAGATCGGATGAAACACACGAGAACAACCAGCAGCAACGCAGATTCTGTTCGATTTTCCCATGATATTTTGGCGTCCTGTGAACGATGTGGAATACGCGTCAAGTGTGGAGGACCCGTCGTGTAGGGGCGCAGGATTGATGCGGGTGGGGACGTGCATTGCACATAAGGCGCAAGGTTTTCACAGGGGATTTTCCTGGGCCTGTGGGAGCGGTGGGAAATGAGGGACGGCGAAGCGCGGCGTTGAACCTGTTTTCCAATTGTCCGGAGATGCACAGGCAGGTTTTAGAAATCCGGGCCGATGTTAAAGCCAATGATGATCAAAGAGATGAGCCAGCTTTCCACTTTTCCGAAGAGAACTACGGTGACTACGGGATCTTTATTACTTAAACAACGGAAATACCTCTAACCGTCGCACCGTGGAGCGCTGTGGCGCCGCGCAAGGGGCAGAATACGAATTGCTGCTCGTGGGAACGCTTCGGTAGACTGAGGCTCCCATTCGGAATGGATTTCTGAAATCGCGCGGGAACCTGGAGGTCGATTGAATCTGTGCTGATGACTGCGCGGTGGTTTCGGGAATTGCGCATCGGATGGGTGTTCGCATGGCTTTGTCTGGTTGCGACAACCGCCTTGGGGCAGACGGTCGATGCTACGCGCTGGCACTCGGGGACCGTGACGCTAAGCGAGGGCTGGCGCGAACACGATGGTGACAACCTGGCATGGGCGCAGCCGGGATTCGACGATAGCGGATGGAAGACGGTCGACCTGGACGATCTGGGTAGGGCCGAACCGGGGTGGCACTGGTATCGACTGCACTTCAAGCTTGAGCCTGGGCATGAGCATGTACACATTCTGATTGCGGGGGGCGCTGGGACGTATGAGGTATATCTAAACGGGCAAAAGGCCGAAGACGCCGAACTGAAGTCAATGTGGGGTGTGATCCGGCCGACGGAAGAAATCTTCATGCCGCGCGATGAGGATAACGACGTCACCATTGCGTTTCGGACGCATGCGCCGAGGATGTACACGCTATGGCATCTGCCGCTGTTTCTGACGGTGGCAGTGGGGACGCCGGAAGCGATCGATAACGAGCGACTGTCAATGGAAAGCCAGCGTCTTTACGCAGCCATTCCTTCCATTGCGATCAATTTGATGCTCATCCTGGCGAGCATTGGGGCTTTTGCACTGCACAGAAGCCAGCGCGCGCGGAAAGAATACCTGTGGTTAGGGCTTTATCTTTTTCTTCTGGGACTGTCGAATGGCTTGCTGTTTTGCGCAACGTCAGGTCTCGTTCCAATTTCCATTAACACCCTGTTTGCTGACCCGTTGATCTACTTTTTCACGATCATGCAGATCGAGTTTACGTTCAGCTTTGCGGGACGAAGAGTGGGATGGATCTGGCGAGCGTATGAGATTGCGTTAATACCGATGCCGATCCTGGCTTTTCTTCAGGTACCGGCGGTTATTTCAAATGAGCTGTATGTTTCATTGGAGGCGGTGCTGATTTTACCGGCCGCCCTGATGCTTCCAGTATTGCTGCTGGTGTGGTACCGCCGAGGGAACCGCGAGGCCGGGTGGCTGATTCTGCCCAGCCTGTTTCCGGCGGCGGCCACTGCGCTCTTTGATATCGGCACCGCATCCCTGGACTCAGGTTGGGGCAAAGCCGACTTTCTAGCCGACCCGATCCAGGTAGGTCCCATTCCACTGCAGATTTCCGATCTCAGTGACTTTTTGTTTGTGCTGGCGATCGGGATCGTCATGTTCTTCCGGTTTACAAAAGTGAGCCGGGAGCAGGCCCGGGGTGCGGCAGAACTGGAAGCGGCACGGGAGATCCAACAGCGACTGGTGCCGGCGAAACTTCCCCAGGTAAATGGCTATGTGATTGAGGCTGCCTATTTTCCAGCGCAGGAGGTAGGAGGAGATTTCTACCAGGTTTTTGAGCAAGAGGATGGAGCGCAACTGGTGGTTGTCGGGGATGTGAGTGGCAAGGGGCTCAAGGCGGCGATGACAGGGACACTGGCACTGGGCGCGCTGCGCGCCTTAGCCGCGGAGGGTCTGGGACCGGCGGCCGTGCTGACCCGGTTGAATCGCCAACAGGCCGAAACACAGGATGGCGGATTCATCACGTGCATTTGCGCGCGGGTGACCGGGCAGGGAGAAGTAAGGCTGGCCAATGCCGGACACTTGCCGCCGTATCGGAACGGCGAGGAGTTGGTAGTGAGTTCAGATTTGCCACTGGGAATCTCGTCGGATGAGACGTACGAAGAATGTACATTCCACCTGGAACCCGGTGATCAGTTAACGCTGCTGTCAGACGGAGTGCTGGAGGCGCGTGATGCGCGGGGTGCACTATTTGGCTTCGAGAGGATGCGAGCAATCAGCGCACAGACGGCACAGTCGATTGCGGAAGCTGCACTGAAATTTGGGCAAGAGGATGACATCACAGTCCTGACACTTGCGCGGTTGAGCGCCAGTATTAGAGAGCAGATTCAAGCTCCGGCGATTGCAGGATGACCGATTTTCTTTCCATGAGGCTCCCAACCAACCCGGGAATCCAGAGATGTTGACAGGTTTTCCACGAACTAAATTTTAAGAAGATGCATACAATCAAAGGCAAGAAACTGCAGCGGTTTCGCGGCGTAGCACCCGTAGTGTACGCTTGGGTCAAAGCGAGGCTGCCGCGCAGATCTCGCGGGCTGAAGTAAATCAGCGCCGGGGTTTGCCAGCGCGGGTGCAGCGGCAACCAAGATGGAGTGGGACTATGCCGATTGTGGAAACTGAAGTAGAAAAGCCGGCAACACAGGGGGCAGCGATGGAGATTACCGTAAGCCGCCAGGAACTGGTGAAGGAGCTCACCGCCACCCAAAGTGTGGTCGAGCGGAAGACGACAATTCCCATCCTGTCCAATTTCCTGATCGAGGCCGAAGGCGACCGGCTGAACATTACGGCGACCGATCTCGACCAGGCAATCAGGACCAGCGCGGCGGTAAAGGTGAAGAAGCCCGGATCGTGCACCATCCCCGCGCGCAAGCTTTACGACTACATCAAGCTGTTACCGGACGGCGATATTTCCATCAAGCTGCTCGAGAATCATTGGGTCCAGATTCGTTCGGGGCGATCCAATACCAAGATGGTGGGCATGGCGCGCGCGAACTATCCGCAGGTGCCGGAGTTCCCTGCTGTTTCCGTGACCACTATTCCGGCGGTCGCTTTGAAGACTCTGATTGCGCGGACCATTTTTGCGATCTCGAACGAGGAGTCCCGTTATACGCTGAATGGCGCGCTGCTGGTGTTGAAGGCTGAGTCGATTGCAATGGTGGCGACCGATGGCCATCGCTTGTCGTTTGTTGAGAAGCCCGGCGAAGCGATGGAAGGCATCAGCGGCGAAAAGCGCGTGTTGATTCCGCGCAAGGCGCTGCAGGAGTTGCAGGGACTGCTATCAAACACCGATGTGGAGAAGGTGGAGTTCGCCGACGATGAGCACACGCTGTTCTTCAAGGTTGGTCATCGCACGCTGAGCACACGTCGCCTGTCGGGACAGTTCCCCAACTACGAAGCGGTGATGCCGCGCGACAATACCAAGTTTGCAGTAGTTCGCTCAAGCGAGCTCTCCAGCGCTATCCAGCGCGTGGCGCAGTTTGCCGATGAACGGTCGGGCGCGATCCGGTTGCGGCTTGAGGGCAACGAACTGAAGATCAGTTCGCAATCGACCGAGAGCGGCGAGAGCGAAGACACCATTGACACACCATACTCAGGTGATCCGATCGTGGTGGGCTTCAACTCGACTTACATCATCGATTTTCTGAAGGCGCTGGGCAACGAAGGCGAGGTACGGCTCGAGTTCAAAGACTCGCAGAGCGCCGGCCAGATGCGCCCCGAGGATCCCGATGCGGAATATCGCTCGCGGTATGTACTGATGCCGATGCGAATCTGAAGACTCTGGGATAGTCGACGACGACGACATCACCACAACGAAGAAGAAAAGGTGGCTTGGCATATTGCCAGGCCGCTTTCTTTTTTGGCCGACTGAATTGGCCCGATACTCAGCGGCGAATTTCCTGCAAACTTTCTGTTCAAAACCGCAAATTCTGGGAGGGGGTGGGGGGTACCTCTTCCCATGTATCGGCTCCCGGACAAACATTCCGCAGTCCAGATGATTGTGCCTGAGACGAAGGGAATTCCCGGCAAAACCGAGCCCAGGATTTTAGCGTTTGGAATGTGTAGGTTGGGCGCCGGACTGCGGCAGCGTTCTTGACAGCGGCTGGGAGTGAGCTTCCGGGCGAATCGTAGCCTTAGACCTTGATTAGAAACTGATATGCCTGCCGGACGGCACCCACGTCGTCGCCGTTCGCCGTCCCATCCTGCTCGATGAAGATTTGCTTCACGCCGGCCTTGTTTAACGCGCCCAGCATCTTCTTCCAATCCGTTGTTCCCTGGCCGAAGGGGGCGTATTTCGGCCAGCTGATCGTGACCGTCGGCGTGAATGGCGAGACCCACTCCTTCACATGGGCGAGTTCAAAACGATGGAAATATTTTTCAAGATATGGATAGGGATCGCCGCCGCCGGCGATGAAATTGCCGGTATCAAATTCCATGCCCACGACCGCAGGATCTGTGAGGCGCAGCATTTCGTCGAAAGCGACGATGTTGCCATACTTCTGGGCTTCGATGTTGTGGTTGTGATACGCAAAGCGCATTCCGGCATCGCGGACGCGAGCGCCGATTACATTGAACCGCTGCGCGCTCCATCGCCAGTCCTCAAGCTCGATGTGCTCGAACGGATTGCCGGATGCAGGCTTGCCGGAGGCCGACAGAGTGCCGGGCTTGATCGATGGGATGGCGGCAATCATGTAGGGCATGCCGACTTCATGGCAGAACTCGATCATGCGGCCAATTTCGTCGTCGGACATGCTGGCCAGCACGCAATGCGCGCCGCTGGCCGTGAGTCCGGCGTTCGTCAGGCTGGTGCGAACTTCTTTCGCGGTGCGTCCATAGAAGCCCGCGAACTCGACGTTCTTGATGCCGATGGCCGCGACCTTTGCCAGAGTGCCGTCGAAATCCCTGGCAAGAAGCGCGCGAAGGACGTAAAGCTGAACACCAAATTCATTCGGGCTGTAGTCAGCGGCCTTCGCGAATCGAGAGGATGCCATGGCTACTGCTCCCATTGCGCTTGTTGCCAGAAAATCGCGTCGCGAGATCAACTGTTGCCTCCCCAATCGAACCACTTCGGAATCATACGGAGGAGGGCCGGCTTCCACAAGGAAAGCCGTGGATCTACTGAGTTGACAACGAAGAGTAAGACGATGACATGGTGGCTGCGCCGAGGCGTTCTTCGAGCAGTATCAGGCTGTCGGGGACGATTCCTCGCGCGCAGCAACGAAAGCGAAGCGCTTCTTCAGTCGAAGAAAAGGTCGCTCAAAGTACCGGAACGAAATGGAGGCCAGCGCGATGCTCAACGCGAGGACGATCAGGGTCCAGATGTAGTCGCGCACTCCAGAAGGAAGCACAAAGCCCGGGAACGCGCGACGGAGATACGGAATGGCCTTTTCAAAGGTGAGAAAAAAGACCAGCGAATGGACAACATAAAGACCATAGGAGATTCGCCCAAGGTATGCGAGCCATCGGGGGACCATTCGTGAGGGTGTGCCGAGCGTGGAGAGAAAGAAGATCACCGCGCCAGCCAGGACGAGGAACCAGCCTGCAATGGCGCCGAATGGGGTTGGGTGCGGCTCCCAGCTTTGGACTTTGAATCGAAGAAGAGCGGTGAACCAGCAGCCAAAGCCCAAAACAAAACCTAATCCCCTCACCCAAGCAGCCAAACGAATCAGTCTGCCGCGCAATAGCAGGGCAATCAGTGTTCCGGCTGAGAAGAACTGGAACTGGACGAAGCTGTTTGTCCACTCTCCGTTATCGCCGGCTGTGGGATGAAGCGCATACAGGAGCACAGTGACGTAGGCAATGGCAAGGAGTACGCTGCTTACGATCGCAACTGCGCGGCGACCGGCAAACGCTGCCAGCACGGGGATCACGATGTAGAACTGCTCTTCAACAGAGATGCTCCACAGCGGATCGACAGAACCGGCGATCCAGCCGTGGTGGAGGATATACCAGTTCCCCGCGAAAAAGGTGAACGCGAGCCACGCGAACGGATCGCCTGTGCCAACGCCGGGAACAAAATGATTCAGGAGAGCCAATCCAAAAAACGCCACAAAATAGAGAGGCCAGATGCGGAGAATGCGCCGAGTGTAAAAGGCCTCGATGTGGATTTTGCCGGTTCGCTCCCGCTCGCGCAGAAGGAGCTCAGTTATGAGAAACGCACTGAGCAGGAAGAAGACGGGCACTCCAAACGGGCCGATATTCCCGATTCGATAAGGCCAGGGATGAAGCATAGGATCTGTTGGAACATAATCCATGCGATGGAAGCTGAAAACGCAAAGGAAAGCGAAAAATCGCAGTGCATCCAGCTCTGGACGGTAGTACACGCTTCTCTCGCTGGTTGAGCTCTGTCCGAGCCGGTGTGTCTTCGACTCTTCGGCCTGAAGATCTTGTGCTGATCGCATCTCGTCCCTACCAAGCTTAAATGGATATTCGCGGTCGGATCGGGCGACCCTCTTTCATCCACAGCGGGGAGTTGCCGGGGCGACGATAATGGGTAGTCGGGCCGAGCACCATAATTTGTAACGGCTCTGGGAATTCCGCATCGGTTATGTGCAGTGAGAAACCGCGCGACATTGGAATATTCCCGGGGCATAACTTGGAGGATTGGACATGGCAAAGGCCGAAAAAAGCCGCAAGTTTGAGATCAAGGTGAAACCACTGACGAGCCTGAAGGCCTGGAAAGACTTGAAGGCACATGCGCGCGAACTTGCGAAGGTGCATCTGCGCAATCTATTCGCAGACGACCCGCAGCGAGGTGAGCGGCTGACGGCAGAGGGTGTCGGCCTGTTCCTCGATTACTCGAAGAACCGTGTCACGAGCGAAACAATCAAGCTGCTACTCGCCCTGGCGGAAGAGTCGAAGCTGCGCGAGCACACCGACGCCATGTTCAGCGGACAGAAGATCAACATCACTGAGAAGCGTGCGGTATTGCACGTGGCGTTGCGCGCACCCAAAGGCCAATCCATTTTTGTTGATGGCGAAGATGTGGTCCCCAAGGTCCACGAGGTACTTGACCGCATGACGGCTTTTTCTGACCGCGTGCGCGGCGGCGTGTGGAAAGGACACACCGGCAAGCGCATCAAGAATGTGATCAACATTGGCATCGGCGGCTCCGACCTGGGACCGGTGATGGCTTACGAAGCCCTGAAGCACTACAGCGATCGCGCGATGACCTTCCGGTTTGTCTCGAACGTCGACAGCACCGACTTTGCTGAGGCTGTGCAGGATCTCGATGCTGCCGAGACTCTTTTCATCGTTTCCTCCAAAACATTTACAACTCTCGAGACCATGACCAACGCACACACGGCGCGGTCATGGCTGCTTGAAAAACTGGGCGGAGACGAATCGGCAATCGCCAAGCACTTTGTCGCTGTATCGACAAACGCCGGCGAGGTGACAAAGTTCGGCATTGACACCGCCAACATGTTCGGGTTCTGGGACTGGGTGGGTGGGCGCTATTCCATGGACTCCGCCATCGGCCTTTCGACGATGCTTGCCATCGGCCCCGAGAACTTCCGCGCGATGCTCGACGGCTTCCACCGGATGGATGAGCACTTCCGCACGGCGCCCTATGACAAGAACTTGCCGGTGCTGCTGGCGCTGCTGACGGTCTGGTACACGGATTTCTTCGATGCGCAGACCATCGCCATCCTGCCCTATGAGCAATACTTGAAGCGCTTTCCGGCCTATCTGCAGCAGTTGACTATGGAAAGCAACGGCAAGCACGTAACCCTGAAGGGCGCGCAGGTTCGATATAACACCGGACCCATCTACTGGGGCGAACCCGGCACGAATGGCCAGCACTCGTTCTATCAGCTGATTCACCAGGGAACGCGGCTGATCCCGTGTGATTTCATCGCGTTCTACAAGACACTGAATCCCCTCGGTCGACACCACGACATGCTGCTTGCAAATGTATTTGCGCAGACTGAAGCGCTGGCGTTTGGCAAGACGGCCGAGCAGGTAAAGGCAGAAGGCACGCCCAGCTGGCTGGTGCCTCATCGAGTCTTCGAGGGCAACCGGCCATCGAACACTATCCTTGCGGAAGAGTTGACGCCCGCTGCACTTGGCAAACTGGTCGCGCTTTATGAACATTGCGTCTTTACCCAGGGAGTGATCTGGCAGGTGAATTCGTTCGACCAGTGGGGCGTGGAACTCGGCAAGGCGCTGGCCCAGCGGATCATTCCCGAGCTGGAAAGTCCTTCTGAGCCGCAACTAGGCCACGACAGCTCGACGAATAATCTCATCGGACTTTATCGGAAGCACAAAAAGTAAGCCCTTTGACCGCATTCACGAGAAATCGTGGATGTGGGACGAGCAACACAGAAGATGTATTCAGAGGACGGTCCCAGCTGGTCTACAATTTTGTGGCCAGTGTCGTGGACCTATATGAACATTTTCCATTTCATGCGGCCGATCATCTCTGTGTCGGCCTCCTTTGCTTTTTGCCTCGGTTCGTTGCCCTCGACGGTGGCACAAGATCCCCAGCAAACCCCGGTAACAGCTCGGATTACGCGGAAGATCAATGAATCTTCGCTGGTGACGCTCCACGGCAACACGCCGCCGCTGGCTCAGCCAAAGTACGACGCTGGGGCTGCCCCCGGGGGGAAGATTGCCAGCCGGTTGATCCTGGTTCTTGCGCGTAGCGCGGCAGAGGAGGCATCTCTTCAAACCTGGATGGATTCTGTCCACGATGTGAATTCGCCCAACTATCAGCAATGGCTGACGCCGGAGGAATTCGGCAAGCGGTTCGGTGTATCCGATGCTGACCTGGCCACGGTTGAAAGCTGGCTGGTGGGTCACGGATTCTCGGTGAACAAGGTATCGCCGGGCAGGATGTCTATCGAGTTTTCCGGCACAACGGCGCAGGTTGACACAGCCTTTCATACGTCGGTGCACAGCTACGTTATCAAGGGGGTGCAGCACTGGGCCAATGCCGGAGACCCTCAGATTCCGACGGCGCTCGCGCCGGTCGTGGCCGGAATAGCGAAGCTGAACGACTTCAACCCGAGATCGACGGCCGTTCGCGGCCCCGGCGGTGTCTATAACCCGGCGTCGAAGCGCATCGAACCAACTTACACACTTGGAAGCGCAACGAATGGCTTCACCATCTTTCTCGGACCTGCGGATGCGGCAACCATTTATGACACACCTACTAGCTTCAACGCCGGCCAGAGCGGCACGCTTTACGACGGCACCGGTGTCACCATCGGCATCGCTGGCGACTCGAACATCGATATCACGCAAAACGCAAATTACCGTGCAACCTTCGGGTTGCCTGTCAACGCGACTACGGTCGTAGTTGACGGGGAGGATCCCGGCGAAAATGGGGATGCGGTCGAAGCGTATCTCGACACGCAAGTCGCCGGTGGCATCGCTCCAAATGCTAATGTGATGCTCTATACAGCCGCGAATACGTATCTCAATGCCGGCCTTTTCTTAGCTATTTCTAGGGCGATTGACGACAACCAGGTTGATATTCTCAACATCAGCTTCGGCGGTTGCGAAGCGGATCAAGGGGCCTCGGGCAACCAATACATTTACAACCTGTGGCAGCAGGCGGCCGCGCAGGGAATTTCGGTCACCGTCTCTACTGGCGACAGCGGATCGGCCGGGTGCGACAACGAGAACACCGAAACAGTGGCATCCCTCGGTCTCGCCGTGAATGCGCTGGCCTCGACGCCTTACAACATCGCAGTCGGCGGCACCGACTTCGACACGTTGTACAGTAACTTTCCGTCAAGTTTCACGCAGTATGTCGACGTCACCAATACCCTTGCCAATCACCGCAGCGCGCTCAAATATATCCCGGAGCGGCCGTGGAACGACTCCACATTTCAAAACGACAACACCACGATCAGCGCAAATGTGCCCTGGTCGGCGACGCAATACTCGTATAACGCAAGCATTATTGCAGCGGGAGGCGGTTTCAGCTCCTGCGTGCAGCAGAGCGCAGGTGCGTGTGTTGCCGGTTATCCCGTTCCCAGCTGGCAATCGGGAGTCGCGGCCAACCACAGCGGGAGAAACCTGCCCGATGTCTCTTTCCTCGCCGGAAATGGTCTCTATGGCGCGGTATGGGGTCTGTGCACTGATCAGGAGTATGACTCGTCGGAGAACCTGGTTGTGAATTGCGCCGGCAACCCGAACACCGGCGCGAGTTTCAATTTGACGGGGGTGGGTGGCACCTCGGCCGCAGCGCCTGCATTTGCGGGAATGCTTGCCCTGCTGAAGCAAAAGACGGGAAGCCGTCTCGGACAGGTGGACTACGTCCTGTACGATCTAGCCAATTCGCACTACAACACGGTGTTTCACGACATTCAAACAGGCAACAATTCGGTTGCATGTACAAGTGGAACCCCGGGCTGCGCTGCCAATACTGGTGGTTACGACTTCATGACCGGTTACAACGCGGGAGTCGGTTTCGATGAGACGTCCGGCCTGGGCAGCGTTGACGTGTCGCAGATGGTTGGCAACTGGGCCGGCGCCGGACTGATAGCCACCAGTGCATCGCTAACACTGAACGGATCAACGGCGGCGTTGAACATTGCTCACGGCACCAGTGTTGCGGTCAATGTAGGTGTGACAGGCAGCGGCGGTACGCCGGCCGGGGTCGCGGCGCTGGTCGACAGCATCAATCCAGCGACGGTGCCGAACAGTGGAAGTATCGGTTCGTTCCCTCTCTCCAGCGGCACGGCAACCGGAACAACGGACAGCCTTCCCGGCGGCACCTATAACGTTTCCGCACACTACGGTGGCAGTCAGACCTTCGCCTCCAGCGATTCCAACGCCATACCAATTACCGTGAGCGCCGAGAGCAGCACCACCAGCCTGACCGTCAAAGGCTACTTCGATCCCAGAACGGGGCAATCTTCTTCTACGCCCTACTACGGATTCATCTATCTCCTCGATGCACAGCCCTACGGCGACAGCTCATCGGCATCGAATCCGGACGGCGCTGCGACCGGCACCATAACCTTCAAAAGTGGCGCGACAACGATCGGTACGGCCTCCCTGGCAAGCGACGGAATCGGCGAGGCGCAGGTTACGACGCTTCCCGCTGGTTCCGATGTTTTGACGGCATCTTTCCCCGGTGACAACAGCTTTCTGGCCAGCATCAGTGCTCCCTTCACCCTGTCGGTCGTTCCCGCGGTGACGACGTTGAGCACGCCATATTATCAATACAGCGGCAGCCTCGCCGGAAGCCCCGTACCGCTTAGTGTTCAGTTATCCGTGGACAGCATCGGCGCTGCACCCAGCGGCACGGTCAACTTTCAAGACGGAACAACCTCGATCGGCTCAGTCCCGATGGTAGGTATAGCCGGAAGTTCTACAGCCTTTGCCTCAGGCAGTGCCAGCTTTACTACCGTCACCCTTTCAAAGGGAACCCACAGCATTAGCGCCGTCTATAGCGGAGATGGAAATTACGCTACGTCGACTTCGCAGCCGGTTTCGGTGCTGATCTCTCCCATGGGCGAATCGCTGATTGTTATCCCCCCGGCCGGCCTCACGCCAATAAATCAGGCGGTTCAGGTAACGGTCACCATGACCCCCTTCGAATCGAACGCACTTCCGGGCCCCACAGGAACGATGACGCTCTCGTATAACGGTGTGACATCCGCTCCAGTAAACGTAGTAAACGGTTCTGCGGCGATTACCATCCCCGCGAATACCTTGCCGGTAGGGACGACTACGGTCACCGCAAATTACAGCGGAGATCAGTACTACGACACGGCTACGAGCATGGGATTCGTCAATATGAAAGGCTCCGGTAGTTTGACCCCGATCATTACGGTCACTGGGCCTGCAGGTGTCGCGGCTTATCCCGTGACCGTCAACGTAACGGTGAGCGGCGCGAGCGGAGCTCCGGTTGCAACGGGAAATGTCTTGCTGACTGGCGCCCTCGTTGCAGTTCCTCCGATTCCGCTTGTGAACGGAACAGCAACCTACACATTTCAAAGTGGCCTCGTTGGGGGGCAGAACTCTCTGATCGCGACATATCTCGGTGATTCGAATTACACCAATGGTGTCGGCAACGGTGCATTCACCGTGATGGTAACGCCGAATGTGTATTTTCCTTTTTATGCGCCGGGTATCATCGTGAATCAGCCGCTGAGCGTCACCGTTGCCGTCAATCCCGGGACCGGCGTGCCGGGGCCCACTGGAAATGTCACGCTATCCAGCGGAACCTACACGTCCTCACCGACGCCGCTGGTTTCAGGATCTGCCACTGTCAACATTCCGGCGAATTCCTTCGCGGTTGGAACCGATACTCTGACCGCGACCTATAGCGGCGATACCTACTACAGCGCCGGAGCCGGCTCGGAACCGGTAATTGTAAGCCCGGTGCCGAACCCCATGATCGGCCTCACTGGAACGAGTCTGACAGTCGTTCCGGGGGCGACTACAAACAACGTATCCACCATTACCGTGACGCCGACGGGAGGGTTCGACGGAAGTGTGAGCTTGACTGCTGCGCTCACGAGTTCACCGGCCGGCGCCGTGGATCCGCCTACGTTTAATTTTGGAACGACTTCACCGGTAACAATCTCGGGTGCCGCGAGCCAGTCTGCGACGCTCACCGTCTTCACCACAGCGGCGACCGTGGCATCCATTGCTCCCCATTTAAATCCGGGCGCGCAATGGCGGCGCGGTGCAATTGCCTTTGCCTGCTTGATACTGTTCGGAATGAGCGCAATTCGCCGCCAGGGGAAGGGCACACTTCTGATGCTCATGCTGCTCGCACTCGCTGGCGGTGTGGTCAGTTGCGGCGGTGGCGGCGGGTCTGGCACCGGTGGCAGCGGATCAGGAGGCGGCGGTGGCGGCAACAGCATTCCGGGTACAACACCCGGTGCATATACGGTGACCGTGACGGCTACATCGGGAACTCTCAGTGCGACCACCACGATCAACCTGAACGTGAACTGAGTGGATGCTCATTCGCCTGCGGTGCGGGAGTAGTCGAGGTGTGAGATGGTGCGGCCTCCTCACCAGGTGAGGGTGACGGTAACGGTCTTCCAACCTTCGCCTGCGGGGAAATTGACCATGGCGATCTGCGGCGCGGAAGCTGTATCGCTGCGCGCTCCAGGTACGCCGAGTTCTGCTCCCTCGGCGTGAACGGCTGTTTTGGGCGTGTGAACAAAAACCGGAAACTGAGCTTTCGAATTCGCTTGGCCTTCGAGAATGAGCGTCAGTTTTCGTTCCCCGTATTCCGCGCTGAGTACCCGCATGGATTGGGTGCGATCACCCGGAATCGGCATTCGGAGGAACGGATCAACTTCGACTGGATGCGTCGGAATGCTCAGTCCGTTATCGGGTAATGGTTTCGTTCCTGAGAGCGCACTGTGCAACTTGATCCCAGACCCGGCCGGCGTCTTCGCGCGGATCAGGAGCTCGCCGCTTGTTTTGACAAATGACAAATCCACGCTTTGATCGCCGACGCGAAGATTCATCACCTCGGCGTGATCCCAGCTTGCCGGCAGATGCGGATCGGTTGTGATGGTTTTCGTTTGCGCGTCGATGTCGATGCCGAAGAGGCCGCGCAGCGTTGGGGTGATCACCATCGCGGAGGACCATAGTTGATGGCTGGTGCTGCGACCGAAGGGCACAAAAAAGTCGCCGGACAATAGCTCCGTCACGGCACCGAGATCCTGCGCTTTCGTCAGGTTCGCATTCTCTATTAACATCTGATAGCCCGCGAGCGGCTGATTACCGCGATACTCGGCCAGTGCGGCCCAGCCAGTGAAGAGCGGCCACACCGAACCCTGGTGGTAGCTCATGCCGTCATAGATCTTCTCGTCATTGGCCACATCGCGCAGGCCCCAATCCGTGTTGAGTGTGTGTCCCGCGATCTGTTGAAGGCAAGTGCCTGTCTGCGCGGGAATCGAAGCATCGCCCGCGAGTCCCTTGCCGCTCCACCAGCCTAACGATGGATAAACGGTGCTGGTGCGATCCAGCGAACCATCCGAGTTGCGGCTGAATGCGTAGCAGGACTTCTGGGCATCGTAGAACTGATCCTGAACCGTCTTCGCAATGGTCCCGGCACGCGCCTGTGCAGCCTGCATCTTCGCCGGATCGCGCAGCAGACCCTCCAACTGTGCCATCGCACCGGAGGCCTGCTGATCTAGAAATGCGAGATAAACTTCCTGGTGCGGCATGCCGCCGGGCCAGCTTTCTACCCAGCCTGTCCCCTGCGCGTTGGAGTAGATTCCGTTGGAATCGGCATGGCCTGTCTCGAAACTCCAGGCTTTTTCGACCGCGTCGCGGTGTGCTTTCAGAAACGCAACATCGCCGCTCGAACGGACGTAGTCGGCAACGGCCAAAAGGAACAACGGGGTGGCGTCGGCTGCGGCATACATGTACGGGAAGGATCGCCAGTCAATAGATGCAGCCGTCTGCGAATACTCGTGCATGATCTTGCCGTCTTCGCGCTGACGCTTGATCAGGAATTCCAGTTCGGATTTCGAAAGCGAGAAATCGCCGTACCCGTTCACAGCGAAGAGGGTGTAGAGAGCGTCGCGTCCGAAGAACCAGCCAAAACCTGGGCGCGCGGAATCGCCCGAAGCATAGTAGCCGGCGACGAGCGCCGTCTCATTGTCAGGCAGAGCGTTGGTCTTCAGCTGTTCGATTGAGATAACGGCCCACTGGAACGCCTCGTTGAGCGCTGGGTCGGGAGTCTGAATGGAAGTGGAATCCGCAAGCAGCTGCTTGTAAGCGTCGTCGTGCGTCTTGTAAATGGATGCAATCGAGGTGTTCAGTTCGGCCAGTGTCGAGCCGAGCGCCTGATTTGATGCCGCGGCCCTGTTCATCCCCGCGGCCATCAGCAGCGGAAAGAGGCGTCCGTGGTCCCGAGCCGGATCGATGTGCAGATGGAACTCAACAGGATAGACCTGTGGCCGCTCCTGGTAGGGAGCAAGGATTCCCGGTTGTGCGCCGGGTATTGTGATAGCCCCCGCGAGGTCAGGATAGTCGGCGTGCAGGACATAGAAACCACCCGGAGCCGATGAATGGTGCCCATCAGGCGAAACCCACTCCACCCCTGGAACTCCTTCATTGCGCTCAGGCCACATCCAGCGCAATTCTGGAGTGAAGCGAAAAACAAATTCAGTTGGGTGCACGCAGTCGAATTCATACAACACAATGGGCCCCGTGCTGGCCGGCGCACCCGGCAGCGGCTTACTGGGCGAGAACATGATCTGCCGCACGGTAAAGCCGATGTGGCTGTACGTAATCACAGTGCGATCGGGCCGAACCTCAATCTCAGAAGCCTGCTGGTTCACGTCGATGGGAACGGTGTAGCCCTCAATATTCGCCTCGATGGTGAGGTGCGAGAGCAGCTTGACGGGAAGAACCCACGCTTCGAAGGAGCCGTTCTGCTGGCCTAGAACCACGCCGCGTTCTCCAGCGACGGTAAAAGGCTTTTCGGTTTCGGAGTGCGCGCGAATTAAGGGGCCTGTGCTGTCGAATGCGATGCCGGGAACGGAGCTGAATGCCGGCGCCTGGGCTTGTGTGGTTGCGGCAACAAAAAGCAAGGCGATCCGGCATAATGCGCGAAGGGACATCGTTCTTGATCCTCTATGCGTTTTCCAAAGGAACCAGTCTACGTCGTCGCCTCGAATGGCTGCAAAAGCCAAAAGAGTTCAGGTAGGCGGAGTCGCTTCTGATAAGGCGCACTTTATTAGATCCCTCATATTGAAGGAACGATTACGGTTATACCGTTTTCCGTAGGGCACTGCTGAAAAGCGGATTTATAGCCGCTTTTGGATGCACCAAGCAGGTCGGCCATCTGTGTTAAGTAGCTGTAAATACAAGGCAAAACAATTCTTTCCGGCCCCTAAAGCTTTGGCACGCCAATTGCTAAATGTGAGGCTAGTCACAGCATCTTTCCCTATTTTTCTGTCCTTTTGCTTTTTGAGGCCATAGGCGACGAGCATCTGGCCGCTCCGTTATCCGCTGGCAAGTGGAATTGCCGACTCAGTCAAGAATCGCAACGTAGTTCCCAGTTCAAACGCGGTGTGAGCTAAACGCACAAACAAAGCCGGCCGAATTGACAGCCAATTCAGGGGTTAATCGGCAAGCCAGACAGCATCGCTGGCACCGGTACCTTGAATCAAAAATCCAATTTCGAGGAACAATGGGTATGAAAAACGACCTTAGATTGCACGGATTCTTCAGCCTCTGCCTGTCGAGTCTGCTGATCGTTATGCTCTTCAGCTTCGGATCAACCGCGCGGGCCCAGTTGACGAGCGGCGACATTGCAGGAACGGTCAGCGATAAGCTGGGAGCGGCGATTCCTGATGCTTCGATCAGTGTGAAGAACACTGCGACCGGAATTGTGACGGAGACTAAGGCCAATTCGGTTGGTGATTTTCACGTTCCCAACCTGCTGGCTGGGACTTATGACATCACCGCCTCAGCGAACGGGTTCGCCACCTTTGTTCTGAAGGGTTTTCAAGTACAGCTCAACAACACAGCCTCCGCGAAGATCGTCCTATCGGTTGCGAGTTCAACTTCTGTCGTTGAAGTTTCGGCAGAGGCTGGTTCTGTGATCGATACGACCACCGTTCAACTGCAGAGCTCGTTTGAGCCGGAAGAGTTGCAGAATCTGCCGACATCCGGGGTAGGCCTTGGCGTATTGAACCTATCGCTGCTTGTTCCCGGAGTTGCTTCCAGCGGCGCGGTTGGCGCAGGCACCGGTCCTTCCGTGGGTGGCCAGCGTCCTCGTGCGAACAACTACACCATTGAAGGTATCGACAATAACAACAAATCCGTGACTGGACCGCTGCTCTATGTACCGAATGACGCGGTTGGAGAGTTCACGGTGATCACCAACCAGTTCTCGCCGGAATTTGGCCATTCGGTGGGTGGTCAGTTCAACACGATTGTTACGAGCGGAACGAACAAGATTCACGGCGCTGCCTACGAATATTTCCAGAACCGCAATCTGAATGCGGAGAATGCAATCCAGGGCGGCAAGGTTCCGAACCCCCGCTATGACTACAACCGCTACGGCGGTCAGGCCGGCGGCCCGATCGTGAAGGACCGGCTCTTCTACTTCGGCAACTTTGAGCGCCAGACGACCGGCCAGAGCAGTTCGTACTATTTGTGCACTCCCACGGCCGCCGGCTTGGCGGCTCTCGGAACGATCCCTAATCTGTCCACCACAAACGTCGCGCAATTCAGCAAGTACATGCTGGTTTCGCCATCCCAGGTTGACGCGTCAGCCGATAATGCCTGCTTTAACCAGTCAAGCGGTCCACAAACCCTCACTGTTTATGACGGAACGGGCTATAACGCGAACACGGGCGAGTTTGCTTCAGGAACGCCCTACACCATCCCGCTCGGAAATTACAACGTCCAGGCACCGTCGTATTCAAACTTCGATGCTCTGACGGTCAGCACCGATTTCAGGATTTCATCCAAGGACAGCTTCCGCGGTCGTTACGGCTATAACAAATTCACCGGAATTGATACTGCGGCGGCCCTGCCGGCGTTTTATCAGCCCTTGCCGCAGCGCTTCCAACTGATCGCGTTAAGCGAATTTCACAACTTTACGCCTAACCTGATCAACGAAGCTCGCGTGGGTTATAACCGCTTCTACAATGACACGCCCTCGGGGAACTATTCCTTCCCCGGACTCGATTCCTACCCGACGATGTATATGTATGACGTAGGGTTCATTGAGATTGGCCCCGACGGAAACGCACCGCAGTCAACCGTTCAGAACCTTTACCAGTTCACTGACAACATCAGCTGGATCAAGGGCAAGCACAACTTCAAGTTCGGGTTTGACGGCCGCAAGTACATTTCGCCGCAGAGCTTCACCCAACGTGTTCGTGGTGACTACGAGTGGAATTACCTTACTGAGTATCTCCACGATCTGGCGCCCACAGCCTTCGGTGAACGCTCGACAGGCAACTTCTTTTACTACGGAGATCAGACCGCGTTTTACGGCTACGGCAACGATGTCTGGCGCATCACTGAGAAGCTGAGCTTGAACTATGGCCTTCGCTACGAGTTCACTGCCGTGCCGGTCGGCTCGCGCACTCAGGTTCTGAATATGGCCGCGAGCGTGCCGGGATTGATCACATTCTCCAAGCCCAAGCCGCAGTATACGAACTTCGTCCCGCGCGTCGGCATCAACTATGCAATGAGCCCGAACACAACATTCCGTGTCGGATTCGGTATGGGAACCGACGTCATTTATGACAACCTGGGCATCCTGTCGTTCCCGCCACAATACTCCTCAACCGAGGATGTGGGCAGCGCAGGCTATCCCAACCCAGGAGACCCGAGCTTCCTGGCGAGCGGTGGTCTCCCTCCAGGCAACGGCTCGCTCGCGACGTTCGATACGATTGCCGATCAGCAGGCAGCCACTTCTGCATATGTTCCGAATCAGGAACTGCCTTATGCGGAAACATGGTCGCTTGGTGTGCAGCACGTCTTCGCGAAGAACTACACGTTCGAGGTTCGTTACGAAGGCACACGCGGTATTCACCTGCCGACGCAGATCCAACTCAATGTGCAGCCGAAGACAGACGCCACGCACTTCCTCCCGACGTTCATCGGCGAGACACCGTCTGCTGCACAACTGGAAAGCCTGCCGAATACACTCTCGACGATCAGCGCCCGTTCGAATCGTTTGCCGCAATTCGTGACGAATGGAGCAAACTTCACCAGTAAGATCACGTCTTACCAGCCATACTCTCAATCGAACTACAACGGATTGGCTGCCAGCCTGAATCGCCGGTTCACCAATGGGCTCTTGCTGGATTTCGCTTACACGTACAGCAAGACGATGGACGACGCCACAGCCGACGTCTTTTCGACTGTGCTTACGCCGCGGCGTCCGCAGAACTCTCAGGACGTGAACGCGGACTATAGCCGCTCAGCACTTGACAGGACTCATCGTCTGACGCTTGCGGCTGTGTACGATATGCCGTTCTTCAAGTCGTCGGGATGGATGATGAAGAACCTCGTCGGCAACTGGCTGATCGCACCGATTTACACCTACGAGTCACCGGAATACTACACGGTGTTGTCGGGGGTGAACGCCAACCTGAATGGTGATTCGACGGCAATCGATCGCACGGTCTACAACAAGAGCGGTCAAAAAGGCGTCGGTTCGGGAGTAACCGCGTTGTATGATCCAAGCCGCGCCGGACTCTGCACCGAGCCCGCCACGACTTGCAGCGCAAACCTCGTGGCCTACCAGGCAAACAATCCGGATGCAATGTACATCACTGCAAACGCCGGCGCCATGCCGACGTCTCAGCGCAACACTCAACCAATCCTGCCGATCGACAATCTGGATGCGACTGCAACCAAGCGTTTCAGCTTTACTGAGCGCTACTCGATCCAATTTGTAGCGGCGGCGTTCAACGTGCTGAATCATGCCCAGTACATCCCGGGAACGGTCGACAATATCAACTCCCCGGGCTACACGTCGCAGATTCTCTTCCAGACTGCGTCGAATCCTGCCTTCAACCAGCCTGGGAAGTTCTTCGCGGCGAATGCGCGCAGCATGCAGCTTGCCTTGAAATTCCAATTCTGAGACTTCACAGATCGTGAAGAAACGTCCTGGCGGATTGCCAGGACGTTTCTTTTTGGCGCCAGCTTTTGGATGGACGGCCTTCGTAAGGCGAAGTCCGGATTACTGGGCTGGCCGCAGGCCTCGCGAGGGCGCTTCTTGGCTGAGAAGAGAGCCCCGGTGGCTCGCACGGTCCGACGGATTCAGCGTGCGGTCTTCAGACCGTTAATGTCGACGCGGACGATGCAGCGCCTGGCACTTTCATGAAGTCCAGGGCGCGGATGAGATAGGCCTTCAACTGGTGGCGGTGCACCACAGCATCAAGAAAGCCCTTTTCGAGAAGGAATTCGGAGCGCTGGAAACCCTCGGGCAGCTTTTGCCGAATCGTCTGCTCGATCACGCGTGGTCCCGCAAAGCCGATCAGTGCGCCCGGCTCGGCGATGTTGAGATCACCAAGCATGGCAAAGCTGGCGGTCACTCCACCAGTTGTGGGGTCGGTCAGTACGCAGATGTAGGGGACGCGTGCATCGTCTAGCTGTGCGAGCGCTGTCGATATCTTTGCCATCTGCATCAGGCTGACGACGCCCTCCATCATGCGTGCTCCGCCTGAGGCGGCGACCACGATCAAAGGCTTCTTCTCAACGCGCGCACGATCGACGCCCCGGGCGATCGTCTCACCCACAACCGCGCCCATCGATCCGCCGATAAAGCCATACTCCATGGCGCTGACGATCACAGCGTGCGTGCCCAGGTGGCCCACAGCGTTGAGTATCGCGTCTTTGAGTCCGGTGTCCTGCTGTGCTTTGCGCAGACGCTGCTTGTATGGCTTGACGTCGGTGAAGTTGAGCGGGTCAGTCGAGCAAAGGCCGCCATCAACCAGCTCATAGCCCGGCTCCAGCAGCAGATCCAATCGCTGCTTTGCACCGATCTTGAAGTGGTATTGGCACTTGGGGCAAACATTCATGTTGGCCTCAAGGTCGGCCTTCCAGATGGTCTGCCGGCAGCCCGGGCACTTTACCCAGAGACCCTCGGTGCGCACACTTTTCTCTTCGTCGCCGTTACCGCCGGGACCATCGAACTCGCCGTTCTCGCGCTTGAACCAGGACATAAGGCCTCAGTCATTATAGCGAGCCGAGGCAGCAGCTTCGAGATTCTTACATCGCATTGCAAAACGGACTAGAATGATCGCTGCCGAGTCAACTGCCGCGTCTGGAACGACGAGCTCAGGAACCAGGAACAATGAGCTGGCGTTGCTACCAGCTGTAGTGGACCGTGTAGGTAATCGTGGCCTCCCCCTTTGCGGCCACAGGCACCGAGAACTCAATGGCCTGGCTGTCGCGCTTGGCGAAATCAGCAGATTTGCTCGTGATCTCCCAGTTGTCGCCGCGGTACATGTGCTCGATGACTTTCACGGTGACTGGCTGCTGCTTCTGGTTGGTTAGCTTGATTTCGAAGTTTTCGTCGAGTTCGCGCCGGTTATAGTCGACGTGGAATTCAGTCTGGTGACGCGAGCCTTTCACATCGAACGCGCTGCCTGTCGGCACCTTCAGTGTTTCTTCTGTCGGCGTGTGGTTGATGGCGCTTTCGCCTACGAACTCCATCTGGCCATCAGCGTCGCGGCGATAGAGACGCAGGCGACCCGCAGGCAGCGGCATCCCAAGATGATTCGCTTCACTGTTCTTGATTTCCTCGACAATCAGAACCTTGGTGTTCTCGTTATCGAGGCCATATCCACGGTTCTGATTTACATTGCCGCCGAAGATTGGCTGGATCTGTGCATTGAGGCCGTCATAGGCGTAGGTGCGCCGCATGGAAACGTTGGTTGCGTCGATGAACTGCACCTGCTTGGTTTCGCCATCGCGCAGGGCGACGGTGCGATTGAGGTCGTAGAGGTGAAAGTCGTCAAAGGCTTTCTGCGTCACCTGCGGACCACCAACAGAGACGGCCTCCGCTCCTGCAATCATTCTCAACTGGGCAAAGTTGTGGCCCGTCTGGGGCGCAATCTTGGCCACATCGCCGGCCATCAGCTTGATTCTCGCTTGCGGAAATTCCGTGCCGGACTGGTTATGAATCGTCACCCATCCATGTACGTCAGCCTCCTCGTTGCCGGTGACATCGGAACTTTGAGGAGCAACGACGTTGTAGGTCGCGTCCCAATCGAGTCCGCCGGTGATGTAGGCAAGCTCGGCTGAAAAGTGTGCCGCGGCGTCCGAGTCGATCTGCCAGCGCAGGGTTGGCTTGAGAAGCAACCCATCGGTTGCAGATGGAAATTGCGGCAGACCTGGCAACTGGAACTGCATTTTACCGTTGACTTCAATGAGTGGTTGAGCCTGCTGGCCATTTTGGTATTGGCCATCAAAGGTATACGTTGGCTGGCGGTTAAAACCGGCGCGGATGATTTTGCCTTGGACAGTCTGAAGTCCCTGGGGCGTATTGACCTGGAAATCGATGGTCTTGCCTTCGTACTTTTGGAGCAGCCATTCCTGGTTGACGACTGCCGCGTCGTAGTTCTGCTCAACGACGTGGATGGTGCGTTTCCCCGATGAATCGCGGAGAACAACGGAGTCGGGCTCGAGCATGCTGGTGACCCGGTCCGTAGTGATCTCGTTGACGCCCGGATGGAGATCAAGGTCGATGGTGGTACGCGCAACGGCAAAACTCTGGTTGTAAATGGTGAGGGCTACCGGCTGGGATTCCTGAGCATGCACAAACACGGCGGTGACAAAAACCGCCGAGACGAGAGACATGATTCGCACAATTGTCCTCCTGGCTACAGCAGTTTCGGAATCGGCGTAAACCGAAAGCGCGCACACGAAGGGCTTTTTTATCGAGAAGCCATCCTCTACCGTGCCCGGAGGTTTACGAGATTCCGAAGCTGCTCTCTAATCTTGGAACGCAGGTGAGGGAACAACTTGCAGTTGGACGCGAAGAAAACCGGAATGTACCAGCCGAGGCAATTGTTCAGTACTCAATGCCGCGCTGAGCGAGGATGCCCTTCTGGTAAGCGTGCTTCACTTCGCGCATCTCCGTCACGGTGTCGGCGAGCTCGACAAGGGTAGGGTGTGCATTGCGCCCGGTCAAGATCACGTGGACCATCTCCGGGCGGGTGCGCAGCGTCTCGGCAACTTCGGCGGGATCGAGCATCCCGTAGCCGATGGCATAGTTGATCTCGTCGAGCACCACCATGTCCCACTCGCCTGAAAGGATGGCCTCGCGCGCTTCGGCCCACGCGGCCTGCACCATGCGGATGTCTTCCGGATCCGTCTCGGCTCCGCCCACTTTCACGAATCCGCGGCCCATTTGCTTGAGAACGAAGTTCTGCCCGAAGGCTTGCGTGGAATCGAGCTCGCCATAGTGCCACGAGCCCTTGAGGAATTGCAGCATCAGGACGCGCATGCCGTTGCCAACGGCGCGCAGGGCCGTGCCCATGGCGGCGGTCGTCTTGCCTTTGCCCGAGCCGGTGTTGATCAGGATGAGTCCGCGTCGGGAGGACGGTTCAGATTTCATAGTGTGTGGTTCTCAGTTCCGGGCCGTAGTGGCCGATTGGCCAGAGAGAACGTTGCCTGGACGGCCAGTCCTCAGTGGCCGGAGTGATAGGGGTGGCCTGTGAGGATTGTAAATGCGCGATAGAGCTGCTCGGCCAGCACAACGCGAGCCAGCGCGTGCGCCAGCGTGAAAGGACCCAGCGAAAGCAGCAACGTTGCGCGTTTGCGTGAAGACTCTGACCAGCCGTCGGCCGGGCCGATGGCGAACACGATTTGCTGGGCGCCATTGTCGCGCTGTCGGCCAAGCCACTCGGCGAAGTTCTCCGAGGTCATCTGCCGTCCGCGGCTGTCCAGCAGGACGATAATCGCCGGCGCGCGCCGCTGTTGCCGATCGACCCAATCGAAGAGCGCGTCTTCGCTGCGGAACGATTCTGACTGGCAGCGCGCGTGGGCAGCGCAGCGCTCGAGATACATCGACGCCAGGCTTTCAAATGGATCCTTCGACGGAGGGCGTGGGCCGACGTGCACGAGGGCAATCTGCATGCAGCGAAGATACATGATCTATGAAAGGCGAAACTCGAGCAGCATGTCACTGGGAGTTTAACGATTTGTGAAAGATCCGAGAGCGTCTCTACAGCTTCCCATATTCGAGTGTGATCTAAATCACTCATTTTGTTGGGTTAATCCTTTAAATTGCAAAATGGGACTTCGATCCAGGTTTGGCATCTTGCATGCAAAGAGGAAGACTAGGAACCCTGTTCATCTTGGGACGGATTTCGTCACCTTAGTTTGAGGGTGGAACGAAATCAGACCTTTCCTAATTGTTGTCTTTAAGACTTTTTGAATATTAACCGCGGAACGGACCTAACCCTCCCCAGCTAGACCCGAGACGCCGAGCGCGATAAGCGGATCGGGAACTCGCCCCCATGAAGTCCTCCGATCCGGAATCGATTCGGAGGATTTCAATGCGATATTTACGGTTACAGCATGCTGCCTTGGCGCTGAGCCTTCTGGTGTTCACAGGCTTTCTCGTGGATACCTCAGCTCCTGTGCTTTACGCCCAATCCAACATCTCCGGTGACATTGCCGGAACCGTGACGGACGCATCCGGCGCTGCAATTCCGAATGCTCAGGTGACCGTCACCAGCCTTGAAAAGGGCCAGGCAAAGGTGGTCCTGTCCGATCGCGTTGGCGATTATCGTGTGCCGCTGCTTTCACCGGGTCGCTACCAAGTCAAGGCGACGGCAAAGGGATTTGAGACATCGACAGTTCAAGTGACTGTGTCGGCAGGCTCTGTTACGCCGGTGAATGTTGCACTCACTGTTGGCCAGGCATCGACCACCATCGAAGTAAATAGCGGCGAGATCGCGGTATTGCACGTTGACGATGCGCAGATTTCGACCAGCTTCGATTTGCAGCAGCTCCAGAACCTGCCCAACCCCGGCGGCGACATAACGTTCGCAGCGCAGACGACACCCGGCGCAATCATGAACACCCAGGGCGGCTATGGCAACTTCGCTGTGGACGGCATGCCGGCTACCTCGAATACGTTCACGATGAACGGCGGTTACGAGGGCGACCCCTATCTCAACCTGAACAACTCCGGCGCAACCAACCTGTTGCTGGGACAGAATGACGTCGACACCGTGACGGTAACAACGAACGGCTACGACGCGTCATTCGGCGGACTGGGCGGCGCGCAGGTCAACCAGGTTTCGCGGTCTGGAACCAACCAGTGGCACGGTAATGCCGACTATCTCTGGAATGGCCGCGCGATGAACGCGAACAGCTGGTTCAACAAGTACTATGGGTCTCCGCGCAACTTCGACAATGCCAACCAGTGGGCGGCAGCGATCGGCGGTCCGCTCAAGAAGAACAAGATCTTCGGGTTCATCGACAACGAAGGGCTGCACGTAGTCATTCCGTTGATCGGGCCGGTGTATGCTCCGAGCCAGAACTGGCAGGCGGCAATTCTTGGCCCGGCAGGTTCTGCATCCGCCGCTTATGCGCCCTATGGCAATCTGGCTGACAACGGCAACGCGGTTGAGGCGCCGATGTACCAGCACATCTTCAGCTACTACAACAACGCGCGCAACTACGCCGCGGGCAAGCAGGATCTGAACGATCCCGACACGTGGATATTCAACGGGCAGGCAACCAACCTCGCAACAGAATGGCTGATCAACAGCCGCGTGGATTTCAATCTCGCCCAGAGCGACCACTTGTACATCCACGCCAAGGTGGATCATGGCATTCAGCCGACCCAGACCAGCTTCCTTAACCCGATCTTCGATGCTGCTAGTCCGCAACCTTCCTATGAAGGACAGTTGAGTGAGACGCACACATTCACGCCTTACCTGACCAACCAGTTCTTGTTTGCGGCGAGCTACTATCGCGCGATCTTCACCAACACCCACGGAAGCACGCTGGGTGCCTCCGACATCCCGTTCACGCTGTACGCAGAGGGACAGGCAACCGGTAGCGGCGATTGGGATCTCGCCGGCAGCTACAGCGACATGGTTGGCGGCGAGGACCTTGCTTTCCCACAGGGCCGCAACGTAACCGGCTACCAGTTTGGGGACGACCTCACCTGGACAAAGGGAAAGAACACCTGGAAGTTCGGCTGGGCGTTCCGCCGCGATGACATCACCGACTACACACCGAGCATCCGTCAGATCTCAAATGGCGGCGGCGAAAACATCGTGCTGGATCAGGGCGATTTCGCAGCCGGATACAGCGATGAGTGGGCGGAGCGCTTCCCGCAACGCCCCACGGAGCCTATCGCGATGTACGTGGAAGGCTTCTATGGGCAGGATCAATACAAGCCGCTCCCGAACCTCACCGTCACGATCGGGTTGCGCGTGGAGCATGATTCCAACCCAATCTGCCGCACCAATTGCGTCTCGAACTTCTCGGAGGATTTCAGCCAACTCCCGACCGCGACAAATACCCCCTATAACCAGATATTTGCCTCAGGCAGGTCGAAGGGCTTTTTCGATGAACAGCCTCTTGGCTGGCAGCCTCGCCTTGGGTTCTCCTATCTGCCTTTCGGTCCCGGATCGAAGACCACGATCCGTGGCGGCGTGGGACTCTTCAACGACTATTTCCCGGCACAAATCATGGGCGATCTAATCTCCAACGTGCCGAACGTGGACCGCTTCACAGTTCTCGGTGCGGCCTATGGCAACCCGATCACGATGTCTCCCGCTCTCGCCAGCAGCGGACATGCGACCGCGGTTGCGTCGAATCAGGCTCTTCAGGCACTGTTCCCGGTGGGTGGATATTACAAGAACGCCGCAGGCACTTGCCCCGATCCGTTGAGCATCTATTGCGCGACGGGTGGTGTATTCAGCAGGCCGACGGTTACCGCTGTAGCGCATAAGGTCTTCCTGCCAGCCTACGACGAGTGGAGCCTTGCGATCGAGAACCAGATTCTGAAAAACACCGTGCTTGCAGTGCAATACGTTGGAAACCGCTCGTACCACCAGCCGGTCTCGTACATGCCCAACGCCTATGATGCTGCGGGTACGAACGCGTCGCTTAAGTCCTCCCGTCCGAATGCGGCCCTGGGATCCACGACTGAGTTCTACAACGGTTCCTGGTCCAACTTCAACGGAGCGCAAGCGACACTCACCAGCCGGCTGAACTGGCTGACGATGCAGCTCAACTATACCTACGGCCACGCACTCGATACCACTTCGAACGGCGGCTTTAACGCGTTCGGCGTGAACTCCGGCGGCCAGATCAATCCCTTCGATCTGAACCAGAACTACGGCAACGCGGATTACGACGTCCGCCAATATATCAGCGCCAACTACTCGATCCGCGTTCCTTATTGGGGTGGACCGCACGTTCTGACGGATGGCTGGCAGATCGCTGGAACCATCTTCCACAACACCGGCTATCCCTTCTCTGTGACGGATGCCACCGGCGATATCGCCTACGGCAATGCTGCGCTTGCCAAGCAGATCGACAACAACTTCAGCCACCACTGCGGCGGCTCACAGCATGTAGCTACATCGTGCGCTTTCGCTTCGCACTTCACCAGTTCGATCGACTACGGCCAACAGCGTCGCAATCAGATATATGGGCCGAACTACACTGACTTCGACATGGACATCTCGAAGAGCTTCCACGTCGTGCCGAAGTACGAATCGATGAAGCTGAAGACTGCCATTCAGTTCTTCAATACCTTCAATCACCCCAACTTCCAGATCCCGTACGCGGACGTGAACGATGGATCGTCGAACGGAACCATCTACGCAGCGGCCAGCACACCGACTTCAGTCCTGGGTGCGTTCCTCGGTGGCGATGCTTCGCCAAGATTGATCCAGTTGAAGGCCAGCTTCGTCTTCTAACTTGATCACCCGATTCTCGACTAAGGGCGCTCTTCGGAGCGCCCTTCTCTTTTGCTCAGATGGCGCTCAACCTCTTCGGAAAAGGTAAGCCGTGTACCCTCTAGGATTTCTATCTGGCTCCATCGGATGCCAGCCATTATTCCATAAAATACTGGAATTGGAATTCTGGATCACTTTACTCCAAATATGTGTAGAGCATCCCTGTGAACTCAGACGTGCTCACCACCTCTAATTCTTTTTGCTTCAAGGAATTGCTTTTGGGCTGCGGGCGCAGGCGGCAATTGGCATCCGTCGTGCATGTATAGCCCGTGTGCAATTTGTCCCCGCACCTTCCCGAAGCAACCCCAGGGACAAAGATTGAACTAGAGGGTCCATCGTTGTTTAACTTCCTCACGGAATGAGCACCCCTGTGCCTGAAACGGCGATCCAGGGTGCAAATCGACACATACGCGAATCGCTTGAACCCTAATCCAGGGTCTTTTCGGTTTGTCATGAATTTGGAGGAGCAGTATGCGTTTTATGCGGTCAAAAGAGCTGGCGTTGGCGTTCTCGCTGATATTGCCGGTTGCTGTGGCACTGGTGACGCTGCCACATCGAGCAAACGCCCAAACCAATACAACAGGCGCCATTGACGGCGTGGTTTCCGATTCGTCCGGCGCAATCGTTCCGAACGCGACCGTGGCTATCACGAACAGCGCAACGGGCGCCATCTTTCGGGTGACTTCGGGCGCAAATGGAGAATTTCGCGTCTCGCAATTGGCACCCGGCCCGTATCTTGTATCTGCAACAGCGGCTGGGTTTGAGACATCGAAGCAGACCATCCAAGTGAGCACCGGCCAAGTGGCCACAGGCAATCTGACGCTTAAAGTCGGCCAGGCAAACACTACCGTCGAAGTAACGGGCAGCGAAGTGCCGCTGCTCCACACCGACGACGCACAGATTTCGACGACGTTCACGATGGAGCAGGTACAGAATCTGCCCAACCCCGGAAACGATCTGACGTTCGTGGCGCAGACTGCTCCCGGCAGCGTAATGAACACGCAAAGCGGCTACGGCAACTTCTCGTCGTTTGGTTTGCCCGGCACCTCGAATACATTCACGGTGAACGGCGGCTATTACAACGATCCGTTCCTCAACGTGAACAACTCCGGCGCCACGAACTTGGCGCTCGGCGCGAATGACATCTCCACCGTCAGTGTCACCTCGAATGCCTACAACGCTTCATTCGGCGGATTGGGTGGTGCCCAGGTTTCCGAGGTTTCCCGTTCGGGCGGCAACAAGTTTCACGGCAATGCCGCGTACTGGTGGAACGGCCGCGTCATGAACGCCAACAACTTCTTCAACAATAATTCCGGTTCCCCTCGTCCGTTCGACAACGTTAACCAATATGCGGCCTCAATCGGCGGCCCCATCAAGCACGACAGAACGTTCTTCTTTGCCAACTATGAAGGTCTACGCGTCGTACTGCCGAGCCGCGCGACGGTCTACGCTCCCGATGCGAGTTATCAGGCTTTGGTAATGGCCAATCTCGTGGCGAACGGGCTTTCCTCGGAGATCCCGATCTATCAGAACATTTTCAACCTCTACAACAACGCACCGGGATACGGCTCTGCGACGGTTTCGACGCCCGACGATGCCGCCGGCGGTTACGGCACGGTGCAGTTCAATGCGAATGCCGGAAACTTTACGCACGAGTATCTGTTCACCGGCCGCATCGATCACAACTTCAGCGCCAACGATCACCTGTTCGGCCACGCGACAGTCGACAAAGGCGTGCAGGCGACTTACACCAACGTGCTGAATCCGCTCTTCAATGCGTTGAGCCCTCAGCCCGCGTATGAAGGACAACTCGGTGAGCAGCATATCTTCACACCGAACGTCTCTAACTCGTTCATGTTCTCCACCATCTACTACCGCGCGGTGTTCACGAATACAAACCAGGCCGCCTCTGAGCAGATTGCCCCCTTCTCGCTTATATTTGCTGACAGCGATCTGGCCAATAACGGAAGCGCAGCCTGGCCCGGTGGCTTGAATATTATCTGGCCTCAAGGACGCAACGTGACCGGCTATGAGTTCCAGGACGACATCAGCTGGACCAGGGGCAAACACACAATGAGTTTTGGTTGGACGATGCGCCGAGATGACGTAACAGACTTCAGTCCCTCGGAGTACACGACCTCGCCCGAAGCCGTTGTTACCTCAGGAAGTTTCCAGCAGGGTTATGTGGATGAGTGGTTCCAGCAATTTCCCACGCGTGCCACGCAGCCGGTAGCACTGTACGGGATGGGATGGTACGCACAGGATCAGTGGAAGGTGCTGCCAAATCTTACCGTCACCTACGGTCTGCGAATGGAACACAACTCCGACCCGGTCTGCAGGACCTCCTGCTTTGCGCGTCTGCCATCGGACTTCAGCTCCGTCAACACAAGCACAGCCGTGCCCTATAACGTGCTGATCTCCTCTGGACATGAGACAGCAATCGGAAAGATGCAGGCCATCGGATGGGAGCCGCGCATAGGGTTCGCGCTGTTGCCTTTCGGGGCCTCTGGCAAGACCACGTTGCGCGCCGGATTTGGCATGTTTGCGGACGCATTTCCGGGACAAATTGCGGATCAGTTCCTGAACAACGCTCCAACCAACGTTCCCTTCACGATTTACGGGCCGGCATTCGGCGGAACTAACACTGCGCTGGTTCCCGTAGCGCCCGGTAGCGCAGCTTCGATCGCGGCCACATCTGCGGCTGCATTCCAGTCCGGATTCACCAATGGTGCAAGCAATGACACACTTTCGGAGGTTCCAGGCTTCTCTGCGCCGAATGTGAACAGTGCAGCTCCGACGATCAAGTACCCCACATACGAAGAGTGGAGCTTGAGCGTTGAGCAACAACTTTCAAAGAATGACAGCATCTCGATTCAATACGTTGGCAACCGCACCTACCACCAGCCAGTGCAAAACAACGGTGTGAATGCCTGGAACGGCGGTGGCGTCCCGGGATTCGGCTCTCTCTCCGCCTCAGGGCCACCAAACCCGAACTTCTCCGCGGTGAATGAGGTTGTCAGTGCGGCAAGTTCCAACTTCAATGGTGGCATCGCATCATGGCAGCATCGTGCCCGCGATCTCACGGTCGCGTTGAACTACCAGTACAGCCATGCGCTGGATGAAATCTCGAATGGCGGCTTCAACGGATTCTCGGGAAATAGCGTATTTCCGGATAATCCTCACGATCTCGCCCAGAACTACGGCAACGCGGACTACGACACTCGCCACTACATAAGCGGGAGCTACATTTACACCATTCCGCACTATCATGGCCCCAAGGCGCTCGTAGACAATTGGCAGTTCTCGGGAACCGTATTTCACAGCACCGGCCTTCCGTTCTCGGTAACCGACGGCGGAACCGCAGCGGGCCTGGCCAACTATGGTGGATCTTTGTTTGCGCAGCAGACCGCGCCGCTGAGCAGCAATCACTGCGGAGGCGTGAAGGCCACGGCGACCATCGGCAACAGCGTTTCGTGCTCTTTTGCCAACGACTTCACTACCGCAACCGACTTCGGCCAGTCTCGGCGTAACCAGATGTTCGGACCCAACTACACCGACACTGATTTCGCTGTGATGAAGGGATTCGGAATGCCCGGATGGGAATCAGGCAAGCTCAGAGTCGGAGCGCAGTTCTACAACCTGTTCAACCATCCGAACTTCGGCCAGCCGCTCAACGACCTTTCGGCCGGTTCGGCGCTCGGACAGATCACGTCAACCGTCAATACTCCAACTTCGATTCTCGGATCGTTCCTGGGCGGCGATGCTTCACCGCGTCTCATCCAGCTGACCGCGAAGTTCGAATTCTAAATTGGGTAAAAACAGTAGACCGGGAGCCGCAGTATCACGGCTCCCGGCCTATATTTTTGTCTTAATCTGCGGCGAAACCGCGGTATTGATCGTGGCGCGATCCCGTCAAGCGCGAGGAGCAGATTTCATGCTTTGCTTCTTGGCGCTCGATTTCTTGGGTGCCGGCTTTTTCGCTGCCGGCTTTAGCGCTTTCTTGTTCGCTGGTCCTTTTTTGGCTGCGGGCTTTCTGGGACTCTTCTTTGACTCTGCATCTGCAGATGACTTGCCGCGAGCCACGCGCGTCTTTGCCGCCAGCGCTTCCTTGAGTTGCGCATCGAACTCGGAAGGCGTGAACGGGCGCGCTGATTTGCGTAGCCGCTCGATATCGTAGAAGGCGCGCCGCTCGGTAAGAAACACGTGCGCGACAAAATCGACATAGTCCAGCAGGATCCAGTCGCCATGGCGACGCCCTTCGACAGAGTGCGGCATCACACCGAAATCCTTTTTCAAGCGGTGCTCAATTTCATCAGCAATGGCGATCGCCTGCCGATCATTGGTAGCCGAGGTAATCAAAAAAAAGTCAGATAGTCCGGAATCGATTGGGTCGAGTTCGAGAATGCGGGTATCTTCGCCTTTTTTATCTTCACAGGCCGCGGCTGCGGCTTGTACGAGGATGCGGGTCTGTTCGTGCGCCTGGGTTGTGCTCATGCAGCGGAATTTCTCTCCTCGCCCATCGTAGTCTCTGGATTCCGCACCCGCAAGCCGGGTTGTCCGGGAACGGGATCGAAATCGGGCGCGGTCAGGCCTGTCGATACAGCCCATGAGCGGCGATGTAATCACGGACAGCATCAGGCAGCAGCTCATTGTCTGCGGAATGGTGGTCAAGCGCGCCGTTCGCGTGGTCCCGAATGTCCGACGCGCTTATCTCGATTTCTAGTTCCGGCAGGAGATAGAAGGCCGTCGAGTCCCCTTTGGGATTGCGGAGTGTAAATACTCGCAATGGCACTTCCGTCGCGTCGTCGGCTCGTGACGTGTCCTCCGCGATTGTCAGGCCCTCGGGCAGGATGGCAGCCAGATTCTGGAGGCGCTGACCTGGTCGCGAAGCAACGATCAACGGAGCGATAAAGGGAATCTCGGCGCCGCGATGCCAGCGACGAAGCCCCAGTAGAGAGTCGGCTCCCATCAGATTAAAGAGAGTTGCCGAAGGAAACTGCAGGCGCAGCCGCAGCAGTGTGTCTGCTGTGTAGTTGGGTATGCCATTCGGGGCAGGCGCGTCGGCGTAGGAGATGGCAAACTGCGGCAGCCCCTTGATAGCCAGCTCCGTCATGGCAATCCGGTCTTCGAAGCTCGCGCTCGAGCCTAGAGGCTTCAGTGGCTGAACACCCACCGGGGCAAAGAGGACTGTATCGAGATGCAGGGCCATTTGTGCTGCTCGGGCCACTCCAATGTGACCCAGATGAGGGGGGTCGAAACTACCCCCAAAGAAGGCGATGCGCCGTCTCTCATCCTCTGGCTCCAGCATGGGTTCATGGTACGGCATTCTTCGGCCTGGAGCTGTTCTAGGCTTTCTGAGTAGCCGACCGCGCCCAGGGCGTATCTGATTAAGCCCATCGGCTCGGGCAGCAGGCCATTCTGAAATCGCACCAGTCCGATTGTCTGCTAGCATCATTCTCACCATGCGATATGTGATTGCGGTCCTTGCTTTGGTCGGTGCCGTGGTCTCCGGCCTGGCTCTTCAAGTGCATTACACGGTGGCTACAACCCCATGCTCGATCAACGAAAAGTGGGATTGTGGCGTCGTCAACCACAGCTCCTATTCCACGATCGAAGGCATTCCAGTTGCTCTGATCGGGATCATCTGGTACCTCGGGCTCGTATGGCTCGGGTTAGGGCGCCAACGCGCGGTGCTTACGCTGGCAGCGGCCGCGGGACTGGGATTCTCAATCTACCTGGCGCACATTGAGCGCGACATTCTAGGCGCCTGGTGTCTCTACTGCGTCATCTCGCTCGCTGACATTGCGCTGATCATGGTAATGGGCCTCGTATGGATCATCCTCGAAGCGGTCCATCGGCAGGAGCGCAGGCGCTGGTAGACTTGAATTGAGAACATGTTCAAGGGAAAATACGCGCGCTGGATGTACGACTGGGAAACCCGACTGACCACGCGTGACGAAAACCGCGTAGTCCGGCCGCTGGAATGGGGCTTCGAGTGGATCGAGCCCTTCCTCGAGACCCATGGATTCGGTGCAGCGATCCCAACTCCCGAATCGATGCGAGATAGTGCCGCCGCCGAAACCGCGATGGCGCGCATTAATCAGCTCCTCATTCGCCATAGCGAGGTATTTTTCGGCTACGAGAAGCCCACCGACTACCGGCTCGAAGATCGCTACCCAGAGCTGTTTCCGACGAATGTAAGACCCGAAACCTTGGCGAAAGATGCGGAGATCAAGCGGCTCGCTGCCGAGGGCAAGACTCCCATGGCGCGGTACTTGCGCTTCACGTCGCCCGAGCGCTCGCCCTATCCCGAGAACGACCTGGTCAATGCACGCTGGTACCCCGCGCCGGAGCACAAGGATCCGAAGCGGCCCAAGCAGGCCATCGTGGTGATGCCGCAGTGGAACGCCGACGCCTTCAGCCACAACTCGCTGTGCGCAATCTTCAATCGCATGGGAATCTCGGCGCTGCGGCTCTCCAAGCCCTACCACGACATTCGGCGACCGGTTGAGCTGGAGCGGTCAGACTACGCAGTCAGCGCCAACATTGGCCGCACCCTCTCGGCATGCCGCCAGGCTGTGGTCGACATCCGCTGCTGCATCGATTGGCTTGAGGCCCAGGGCTACGAGCATTTTGGAGTGTTGGGTACGAGCCTGGGGTCGTGCTATGGATTTTTGGCAAGCGCGCACGATCCACGCATTCGAGTGAATGCCTTCAACCATGCGTCGACAGCATTTGGAGACGTAGTGTGGGCCGGGCAGAGCACCCGGCACATCAAGCAGGCGCTTGACGACACGGGAATGACACAGGACCGGGTACGTGAGTTGTGGTCGGCTATCAGTCCCATAAGCTACTACGATCGCATCGCCAGCGCGAAGGCCGGCGGACCTGAAAAGAAAGTCCTGCTGGTCTACGCGAATTACGACCTGACATTTCCCAAGGAATACTCGCTGCAGGTGGTCCAGGCATTTGAGCGCGTTGGTCTCAACTTCGAGAAGCGCGTCCTCCCTTGCGGCCATTACACCACCGGCGAAACGCCGTTCCAGTACATCGACGGCTGGTACATGGGGTCGTTCGTGCATCGCGCCTTCAAAGAGCTGCGGTGGGAGAAAGCTGCGGGTGCCGGCGCTGCCCCCCAGCCAGTGCGGGAAGCCGAAGAAGACCTCGTTTCGCGCTAAGGAATCGAGATAGCAGGTCTGTCATCCCGAGCGAGGCCGAGGGCTCTGCGGCTGTTCTTTCTGCGGATTGCGGACGACTTCATGCAGCCGCATCGCGATTCTGATCATCGTATTTCGTTCAAGTTCAACCGCAGCAACTTCGCCGGATCAAGGTAAGCGCCTTCCCAGCGAACAGCCCAGTGCAGATGCGGCCCGGTCACGCGACCAGTGGCGCCGCTGAGCCCTAGCTTGTCGCCCGTCGCGACGCGCTGACCCTCGTACACATCGATGCGGCTGAAGTGCATTGACACGGTATACAGTCCCAGGCCGTGATCGATGATGACGCAGTTGCCCTCGTAATAGAGCGGACGCGCCAACACGATAACGCCGCTGTTCGACGCGCGAACCACAGTCCCCATCGCCGCGCGAAAATCCATGCCCTTGTGAATGCTCGCGAGCTTGCCATTGAACATGCGGCGCGTCCCGAAGCTGTCAGTTGGCTGGGCAAGCACCGGCGCGCGAAAGTTGCCACGCCACAACGGATCGGCCGCGCTCGATGCAAATACCCTGGTTTTGAGTTCGGCGTCTGCCGCAATCACCTTCTGCTCTTCCGGTCCCGGCTCAACAAACTTCGGCGGCACAGTGAGCGTTCCGGTCCTGTAGTGCGCGGGATGAATCTCAATTGTCTGGCTCAGGTCGAGTGGTCTGCCGTTGTCCAGCTGTGCGCTGATCTGAAGCGTCGAAGGCCCCGCCGCACCTTCGACGTCAACCCCGGCGAGTGCAACCCACTTCTGCCCGCGCTGAAAGAACTCAAGCTTTCTGCCTAGCCAGTCGCCGCTGATGCTTTTCGCATTCGGCGTTGAGATCACAATCAATTCGGGAGAGCCGGCTTCAACAATTGCCGGCGTAAGCGACACAACAGATTGCGTTGCGGAATGCTGCGCGTTCGAATTGATTGCGATGAATGAAAGAAAACAGGCGAGCAGCAGAGAACGAGAGCCGGTCATGCGTTCAGAATAACCGGCGCCCTTGTTCAATGGATGAGCAACTTGATTATTCGGTGGCGGCCCGGTTGCCGCGGGCCCCTGGCGATAGATCTGTCATCGCCGCAAGGTCGCCGCCTGAATACCCCCTTAGTCCGGCTCGTACCAAGGAATGAAAAGTTGTGTAACCCACCGAGGCGACGGACGATCAAAGCATTGTATGCAATGTCCGATCGGCCTATCCGTCGCTCGCATGTTCGCCAGGATGTCTGTCCTTGCGCTGGTGAACAGCCTCGCGCTTTCAGCTTTGGGTCAGGCTTCGCACTTGGCCGATACAGCCCAACGCGTTCCCGTGTTGGTGGAATTGTTCACTTCAGAAGGCTGCTCGGATTGTCCTCCAGCCGACGCGCTGCTCGCAAAACTCGATGCCACTCAGCCCATCTCAGGCGCGCAAGCGATTGTGCTCAGCGAGCACGTGACGTATTGGAATCATCAGGGATGGAGTGATCCATTCTCGCTTGATGCCATGACCGGGAGACAAGAGGATTATGCCCGCCGCTTCGGTCTCGATTCAAGCTATACGCCCCAGATGGTGGTTGACGGAACGGTACAGTTCGTCGGCAGCAACGCCCGTGCCCTGATCTCAGCAGTCGAGAAAGAAGCAAAGACACCCAGGCAAAAGCTTGCGATCGAAGGCGCACATTGGGACCAGGGATCTGCGATGTTCTTCATCCGCGCGAATGCTCTTGCCGGCGCGAAGCTGGTAGCGGTCCTGGCAGCCGATGCAACTCACCAGGAAGTATCTGGCGGGGAGAACGCTGGCCGCACACTGCACCACACCGCAGTCGTGCGTGTGATGAAGGAGTTTGGCGCCGACGCAGTCGATGGCCGAGAGCTGAAACTGCCCGGCGGCCCGCTGACACAAAAGAACGAAGCCGGTGGCCCAGTGCGACTTGTCGTCTTTCTCGTCGATCGCAAAACCGGCCAAGTACTCGGCGCGGCAGAGCAGGTGCTGCAGCGCTGAGCCTGCGCACTAGAATTTAAGATCTAATGCCGGTCGGTATGTGTGGGCGAGCGCGAGCGCAGCCGCCCGCTCGCGTTGAGCGCTCCCGAGATCACCGAGAGACATTTCGACGCGTGCCAGCCGCGTGTAGGCAACAAAAACCGGAGCATCCTCATTTTTCGAAGAGCTCGTCAGATAGTCTCGAAACATTTGCGCAGCCGAGCTGAGATCGATCTTGAACCTTTCGAGCATGGAAGCGCCATTGAAAAGCGCGGCGGCGGATTGAGGGTCCGACTGTGCCGCCTTCCTTCCCGTCCTCAGAGCGATCTTCATGTCGTCCCAGCGTTGGCGGCGACTATAAAAACTGGCCAGGGTCATCCAGCGAAATGCGGGATGTTTGCTTACCGCAATTGCCTCTTTGAGCTCGCGCTCGGCGGTTCCGTAGTCTGTGCGTGATTCGGCGATTCGCCCACGCAGTTCATGGGCACGCTCCTGATCGACCCGATCCAACCGGACTGCCACTTCGTCGGCCTTTGCGGCGCCGCCACCTACGACGGATGGCGCTTCGTAGTAGAACTCGCCAAGGTCTGCAAGGGCGGCGGCGTTTTGCGAATTGAGCCGGACAGCCTCTTCAAACTCCATGCGCGCGCGCTTGGCCAGCGAAAATGCCGAGCCAAACCAGGCATGATCGGCCTTTTCTCCGAGAGCACGGCCATGCCACATGTGGAAGTCAGAATCATTTTCTTCCATGTTTACGGCCTGCTGACATTCACTCTCGGCCGCATCCCACTGCTCCAGAGCGAAAAACACCCGGCACCGAAGGTTATGGACTTCAGCAGAGGAGGGATGGGATTGGAGCAAACTCAAGGCGGTGTCCGCCTGTCCGGCTTGCAATGCGTCATTGGCTTGCGCCAGGGCCTCTGTGGATGCGTGCGCGCACGATGCACCAACAATGAACACGGTCGCCAACAAACTTGCCAGAAGCTTCGTTTGCACTTTAGAGCCTTGCTGGGTGTATTGAATTAGACGATTCCTTCCCATCGCACGCCCTCTGATCTTCGAAGGACGAAGCTGGTTCCATTCAGCTCTTCCCAAAAAACACAAGCGTTACCCCTATTGTCACGAGGAGCACGCCGATCCATCTCCAGAAAGTGACGCGCTCGCGAAGGAACGCCGCTCCGCCGAAAGCTCCGGCAACATAGCTCAAAGCCGTGACAGGAACAACAAAGCTTACGTTATACATCGAGAGAGCACCCAACAATGCGAAGAACGCAAGCGCCATCATACCGACGCCTGCCCACATCCAAGGTTGCCGGATGGCGCGCAGAGCCACCCGACCGATCTCCGCTGGATGAAAGCTGACAGGCTCACCGACGCTTTTCATGGCGCGCGAAACACTGAGCTCGCCACCCGTTCCCGCCGCGACGATCAAAGTGAAGAGCACAAAATTGAGCATGCTAACTATTCCCCGCAATCTCATCATTGGCAGCTTGTGCGCCGGTGCGGCTCACAACGAATACGCCCAGGCAGATAATCGCGATTCCGGCCCATCGTAAAGCGGAGATTTTTTCACCCAGAACCAGCCAGCCAAGAAGCGCCACGACGCCGTACGCAATCGAGGATACGGGCTGGACAAAACTGTAGTCGGCCCAGGACAAAACCAGCATGTAAGCGACGAAAAACGTTATCAGCGAGAGAATTCCCAACCAAATCGGAAGGGTGGCGAACACCCTCAGGCCAGAGTGAAGCAGCTGCGAAGGAGGCCAAAAGATCAAGGGGCTGACGGCCTTCATTCCCATGCCAAGAAAAACGTTGCCGACCGGGCCTGCGAGCACCATGACCAGAATCATCAGGAAAGTTTTCGATTGAAGAGGCTTGCGCGTTGCCACCTCAGACTCAAATCCTTTATCAATAAGGGGTCCAATAGACACCTTGTTATTATATAGAATCAGCTTTTTTATGAAGTCGGCACTGGATTTGCGGCAGCGCGATGACAGCTTGAAATGACGAATATTTCATCCTGTCAGCCGTCTCTCTTCGTCTCGGAAGCCAACTCCAGGTTATAAGCTGATCTAAGCGTGTTGCCCTGTTGACCCTTTCCACAATCCGAACAATACTTCTCGCGATATCTGCGATCCCGTTCATTTACTATTGCATCGCGATCTTTAGCAGCGCTCGGTTTTTCCGGTCCGCCCGGTTCGGATCGACTGACTTTCTGCCCCCCATCAGCAATGTGAAGCCCGTACGTGGCCTTGACCCGGAAGCGTATGAGAATTTCGCAAGCTTTTGCAGGCAGGACTATCCGAACTACGAGATTTTATTTTGCGTGGACGCCGGCGACCCTGCTCTCCCCGTCTTACAGCAACTCAAGAACGATTTCCCCCACACCCAGATTCGTATTCTGATGGGGTCCGGACGGACGGGCACCAACGATAAGGTCTCCAAACTTGCGCGGTTGGTGGAGGAGGCTTCCTACGAGCATCTGGTCATCAGCGACAGTGATGTGCGGGTTGAGCCAGATTATTTGCGCCGCCTGGTGGCGCCACTTGAAAATCCTCATGTCGGTGCAGTCACGTGTTTCTATATACCGTCAAGTGAAACCACCTGGGTGCAGCGGCTGCAGGACGTTGGCATGCTGTCCGACTTCTACCCCGGGATCCTGACAGCCTGGCAGCTCGACGGCATCAAGTTCGCCCTGGGTCCGACAATCTGTACCACACGGCATCATCTGCAAGAATTTGGCGGCTATCCAGTACTTGAGAACCAGCCAGCCGACGATTTGCAGGTTGGGCGTTTGATCGCTGAATCGGGGTATGAAGTTGTCTTATTGAACTATGCCGTTTTGACCGTTCCCGATTACAACTCTCTGCGTGAACTGTTTTTCAAACGGCTACGCTGGATCACAGTCATGCGCCAGATGAGGCCATGGGGACATGCCGGCTTGGTGTTTACGCTAGGCCTGCCTTGGTGTTTGCTCGCCGTTGCGACGCTGCCCACAGCCATTGTGGCGGCTGCGTATCTTGGCGGATATTTCGTGTTCCGCTCGGTGTTGACACTGCTGATTGGCACCACCGGTCTAAAGCAGCGGGGTGTTTGGGGAAAACTGTTCCTGATTCCTGCATGGGACGCGGTCGCGACGCTCATCTGGCTGACAAGCTTCACGCGCAACTCGATCCGGTGGCGAGGCCAGGATTATCGGATCGTGCAAGGTAACCTGGTTCCGGTTCAGCCGACTGCAACGGAACCCACGGTAAAGGTGTAGAAAGCGCAGCTCCTACCGGAGACACGCGTTTTTAGATCACTCTGCAGTACGTCGTCCTCAGACCCTTCAGCCGATTTTTCAGCGAGCCAGGAGTTGTGTGCGGGTGAGAAACTCCGACTCGCCGCTTCCGATTATCGCGGTTCTTTCGCTGCAGCCAGCTCGGGACGAATGGGGCTGACAGTGCGGCGGGGGTTGCGACCAACGCGCCAGTTGACCTGCGGAGAAAACATTGCAGGATCAATCCGATCACGGTAGCGAATCGCAACATTGATGAGCGAATTCACGAGTGTCTCAGAAAGCAAGTGAGGCTCGAGACCTAGATCAGCCAGTTTTGAATGCTTGGCGTTGTAATAGTGGGCTTCGGCTTCCACGCGCGGATCGGGGATGTGGTCGATCTGCACGTTGAGGTCGAGATCCCGACTTACTTCCTTGATCAGCTTGGCAAGTTCAAGGACGGAAAACTGCTCAGTGAACTGGTTGAATACGCGGAACTCGCCGCGCTCGGCCGGGTTGAGACAAACAATCTCGATGCATCGCACGGTATCGCGGATATCGAGGAAGCCGCGTGTCTGGCCGCCCTTTCCATAAACCGTAAGGGGAACTCCGATGGCGGCCTGGGCACAGAATCGATTTAGAACTGTACCGAAAACATCGTCGTAGTCGAAGCGGTTAATCAACGCTTCGTCCATCTGCACCTCGTCCGTAACGGTGCCATAGACGACGCCCTGGTTCAGATCGGTTGCGCGCAGTCCCCAAATCTTGCAGGTGAACATGATGTTGTGGCTGTCATGCACCTTGGAGAGGTGATAGAAGGAGCCGGGCTGCTTGGGGAAGGGAACCGTATCCGTGCGCCCATTGTGGTTGATGGTTATGAAGCCTTCTTCGATGTCGATGTTGGGCGTGCCGTATTCGCCCATGGTTCCCAGCTTGATGATGTGGCAATCCGGCGCCAACTCTTTGATGGCGAAGAGCAGATTCAGCGTGCCGACAACGTTGTTCACCTGCGTGAACACAGCGTGCTTCAAATCGATCATCGAGTAGGGAGCGGAGCGCTGCTCTGCAAAGTGCACGACCGCTTCCGGCTTGAAGGTGCTGATCACGGAGGCGACGAATTCGTAGTCGGTTATGTCTCCGACAAAGGTTTCGATGGAGCGGCCGGTAAGCTGCTGCCAAACCATCAGCCGTTCGGGAAGGGGACGAATCGGGGTCAGTGTTTGTACCCCAAGCTCAAAGTCCCATTGGCGGCGCACAAAGTTGTCGATAATCGCGATCGAGTGCCCTTTGCTCGAAAGATAGAGCGCTGTAGCCCAGCCGCAGTAACCGTCCCCACCAAGAATGGCAATTCTCATGTTTTCTCCCACAAGGTCTAGTTGATCATACAAAGGACACAGAGGTTTAGACGAATTTCTTAGCCAGGTTGACTCACCCAGAACCGACTATAATCGCTGATTTTTCGATAGTATGCGAGATTTGGAGCATCAAGAACCACCTGCATTCGCAATGGGATGATTTGTGAGCAGCACCTTGCCGCCGCTGGTGCAGACGGTGATCAGCTGATCTCTGCCGATGATCGACGCCAGGTCGTTGAGTTGCGTGGCCTTGGCAAAGAGGTAGTATCGCGCGGGAGTTCGCCATAGATGCTGAAGCTGGGCGTTGTCGATGAATGGGTTTGCCGAGGTCGGTGCGTAGGAACCATAGACCAGTCCGAAGAACCGGCCGTTGAAAAGCAGGGCGGTTCTGTTGGTGTAGAAAAAGACGGACGAGTACCAGAAGTAGTGATGATCGATGATCAATTCGCCGGGGGGCGCCTGATCTAAAACCTTTACCATCGGGCGCGACGAAAGATAGGGATCAAAGGTGACCATCGCCAATCGAGCGGCGTGGAAGAAAACAACCATCATGACTGCAATGGCGAAGTACGAATTTCTCCGGAATCGCCTGAGTGTACCAAGAGTGCCGATCAGGAAGGCGACGGCCGCAACGGCAAGCGGAAGTCGAAGATAGGCGAACGAATTGAGGGTCAAGTCTTCCATGTGCCCAAGCGAGAGCTTGTAGGCAGACGGGTTATAGCTCAAAGCCTGAGAGATATCGCCTGGCGTCGCAACATGGCGGACAGCGACCAGGATGGAAACCGCACCGAGGAATGCCAAGGCGCAGATGATGGTCAATCCCCGATTTCCGATGCGAAGTATCCTGCTCTCTCGCGTCATCGATGCGCCGAGGATAAGCGCGACACCCGAATAAATGGGCATTGAGTAGTATTCCTGCGTCGTGGAGAAGGTGAAGAACACCATGACACATGCGATGAGGCATAGAGCAAGGAGCAGAGTCTTTCCGGAGCGGCTTGTGGGCCGGTAAGAGAGCCTGAACGCGCCCGGAAGATACACAGTCCATGGAAACAGCCAGATGAGATTGAACAGCCAGAAAAGCACGGGCGGCACGGTGTCGTAGTCGCGCGGGTAGCGGAGATTCAAGAAACGAAGTAACTGCTCGTTGATGAAGAAGAACCACCAGAAGCCGTGGTATTCGCCGGGAATGCTTTTGAGTGTAAGGCTGAAATAGGGAGGATTTCGCAGCGTGGCGAGGATGTGCCAGGGAGCGGCGATCAACAAGAGGATCAACAAGCTTGTGAACGGTCGAAGCCGCTTCCAGGTGCGCCCGGCAAAAAGTTGACGGGTAAAGAGTAGGTAGAGGAAGGCGGTTCCGATGGGAAATACGATGCCAATCAGGCTCTTGAGGAGAAGACCAATGCCAAGGCACGCCGCCATAATTGCTGCCCATCTTTTTGGATGAGGTTCTTCCTCGTCTAACGCGCGCATCATTGCCCATAAGGCCAAGGTGATCGTGAAAGAGAGTAGCGCATCGGGCAGCAGAATGCGGGTAAAGAGGAAGAGGCCGAGGCAAGTGGACATGCAAAGTCCAGCGTAGAGGCCGGCGCGCTTTCCGAATGCCCAGATGCCGAAGGCCGAAGTAACAAGGCAAAGGAGAATTGCCGAAAGGGCTTCAGGGATGCGGGCGGCCCAATCGTGAGCGCCAAAGATGGCGTACGAAACGGCAATCGTCCAATAAATGAGTGGAGGCTTTTCGAGAAACGGCACTCCATCCAGATGCGCTGTGACCCAGTCGCCGGAGCTCAGCATATTGCGCGCGATTTGTGCCTGCACCGCGTCAACATCGTCCATCAGAGACGGTGGGGAGAGAATACAACCGAGATAGACAGCTGCCGCGAACAACGCAACAACCAGCAGAACACGGCGCCGGTTTACGAACCAATCGTGGACATCTGGGTCTTTGATTGGGGGCTTGTGGCTGAACTTATCTTCCATCGCTTCATCCAAAGAAACAGAGTCAAAAGACCCCAGAGGTGGTAGCCAATGCTGATGCTCCTGTTCAGGTGCAGTTTGGTCAGGTTGCGGATGGTGTCAAAACGGAATAGGTCAGAGTATTCCGCCTCCGCGAAATCGAGGGTCTCCAAAAGCAGGTTGCGAAGTGTTCCGCGGAACCACTCATGCGCGGGAATATCGAACCCGACTTTCGCACGTTGCGTGATGGATGAGGTGAGGACGGGCTTCATCAATTCCCGTAGAACGAACTTCTGGTCGGAACCCCGGATCTTCAAAGATGAGGGGAGAGCCGCCGCAAATTCGATAATGCGATGGTCAAGGAAGGGTGGCCGCACCTCGAGAGAATGCGCCATACTCATGCGATCGGACTTCACGAGAATGTCGTCGGGAAGATAGTAATTCTGATCGAATTCGAGATAAGGCGCGAGGCCATCGCCAGGTAGTCCGGCAGCGAGCGGCGAAAGTATATCGAGGAAGGACCCTGTCATGGGAGTCTTGAGTAATTGCGGTTTCTCGGCCTGCGAGAATGTTCCGTTCCAATAAACGTGTCCCTGCTCTGGCGGCAGCAGGCTGCCCTCGAGCAGTCGTTTCAGCTTGTATTCAAAGCTGATTTTTTCGTTGGAGCCAGGCCATGCACGAAGACATTGCAGGGCAAGATGCAGCGACGCCCGCGGCAGATGTCGCAAGCCCTGGCCAAAGCGGTTGGCGCGATAGGTAAGATAACCGCCGAAGATTTCATCGGCGCCTTCTCCGCTGAATGCAACAGTGCAATTCGCCCTGCAAAGCTTGGAGAGGAACCAGACGGGCAACGCGCCTGAGTCTGCGCTGGGCTCGTCGGAGTAATACGAGAGCTCATGAATGGCGCCTTCCAAATCCTGCTCGGGATTCAGATCGAACTGTTCATGGTCCGTCCCATACTTCTTTACCATCTCGCCGACGTAAGCCGACTCATCGAAGCTTTGACCCAGAAAGGAGATGGAATAGGTGCGTAGCCTTGCGCTGGTCGCCTTCGCAGCATAGTGGAGGATTGTTGAGGAGTCGAGACCGCCGCTTATCCAGACACCGAGCGGAACATCGGACATCATATGCTCGCTGATGGACTGCGAAAGTAACTCGTCGAGCCTCGATTTTGCGTCGTCAAGCGAGATCGGCACGGGTTCCATGGCCGGGATGCGCCAGTAAGCTTCCTCGTGAATTCGGCCGTCGTGCCATTCAAGCCAATGTCCCGCGGGCAATTTCCGAATGCCGTCGACCAGCGTCCAGGGAGACGGAACATAGTTCATCGAGAGATATGCTTCAAGGCCCTGGCGGCTGATGCGTCGCTCGATTTCCGGGTGGATCAGAATACCCTTTAATTCCGAAGCGAAAAAGAGATCGTCCCCTCGTTCCGCGATGTATAAGGGTTTGATGCCGACGCGGTCGCGGGCGAGAATGAGTCTGCGCCTGGAGTTAGTCCAAAGTGCAACCGCGAACATCCCCCTAAGATGCTCGAAGCAACCCGTGTCCCATTCGAGGAATGAATGGAGCACAGTTTCTGTATCACAATGAGTGTGGAAGATGTGGCCGCGCGCTTCGAGTGTTTTGCGGATCTCGAGATGGTTATAGATTTCGCCGTTGAAGACAATAACAGTATCGCGATCGGCGGAGTAAATCGGCTGGTTTCCCCCGGCCAAATCAATGATTTTCAAACGGGTGGCGCCTAGATAGCACTGGCTGGATTCAAATACGCCTTGTTGATCGGGGCCGCGATGAATCAGCGTCGCAGTTGCTTCTCGAATACGCTCAGGTTCGGGGACCCAACTCTTCGCTGTGAATCCGACTATGCCGCACAAATGCTGTTCCAATCAGGCTTCGAGGAAGCTCTCACGCTCTTGCGACGATCCAGTGTGACTTGAGAAATCGTAACATAGGCCGCTTTGGCTCGACCAACATATGGCGGAAGGAGACTGCACTGTTGCGGCCACAAAATCGGGCTTAATTTCAGGTCTGTTTGCAACTGGGATCACTTCTTGTTTCGATGCGGACGCGCGCTTCGCTGGCCTGGTCTCGAAAGTATCTGTCGATGCTTTATACTCGTGACGGAGCGCTCAACCTCCAGCCCGGGGAATCGTTGAAACGAAAAAGCTTTTTGGCAATCCTCAACCCGCGCAGTTGGTCTCGACCGACTCGTTTTTCACTCATCACCGCAATCTCTCTCGCGGCCCTGGTTCTTCTCTTTCTTGCTCCCCGCATACCCATCGGTCCCGGGTATCACGATTTCGCAGACAAACGAAAATTGTTCGGTATTCCGAACGCACAGGACGTTCTCTCAAATATCCCGTTTCTTGTTGTAGGGATTTGGAGTTTTTTCTGGTTAAGCGCAAAGAAGGGCCGCTCCATCTTTGTGGACGCGCGGGAACGCATACCCTATCTCATATTCTTTGCGGGCGTGACACTCACGGGAATTGGCTCTTTCTGGTATCACATTGCGCCTTCTAACGAACGCCTTCCATGGGATTTGCTGCCAATGACGTGCTCGTTTACCTCCATGGTGGTGGTTACCTGGATGGAAAGGGTGAATCTGCGCACGGGATTCTTTGCGCTGGTACCTGTATTGCTGCTGGGCATACTCTCTGTCGTGTACTGGAGGGTTTCCACTTCATTGGGAGACGGCGATTATAAGTTCTATCTTTTTGTGCAATTCTTCTCGCCGGTACTGCTGGCCCTGATCATCGGAATGTTCCGGCCGCGCTATTCCGGTACGATTTATTTGGCGATAGCATTTGGATTCTATGTTGCGGCCAAGATTTTTGAAGAGTTCGATTACTCGATCTATCGGCACCTCGGCCGTCTCGTGAGCGGGCATTCGCTTAAACATGTTACGGCTGCGATCGCATGCTATTGGATATTCAAGATGCTGCAAACCCGCCATCCTCTCAACGCCCAACCAACTAACGATGACCTTCGTCTTCCAGATGCCAGGAAGGCAGTGTCCCAATGACAGCAGGAACGACCGGGAGAGTGCGTTGAAAACGGATCTTCTGTCTTATCTGGTTTGCAGCGACTGCGGCAAAGAGTTGACGCTGCTTGTAAAAAAACTTGACGGCGCAGAGGTGATGGAAGGGAACCTGACATGCGCTGGGTGTGCTCGCACTTTTCCGATCGTCGGCGGAATTCCGCGTTTTGTCGAGAAGGATCTCGATCCGGAAAAGCAGGCAACGGCCGCGGCGTTTGGCTACGAGTGGACGCATTACTCCAAGCTCACGGAAGCCGACCGGAAGGAATTCCTCGCCTGGATCGCGCCATTGACGCCCGCAGATTTTCAGGACCAGGTCGTTCTCGACGCCGGGTGCGGGAAAGGTAGACACATCTATCTATCGGCACAGTTTGGTGCTCGCACCGTGATTGGGGTTGATCTTTCCGACGCCGTGGAAGCCGCGTTTCAAAATACCCGAGACCTGCCCAATGTCCACGTAGTTCAGGCAGACATTCTGCATCTCCCATTTCGAGATCCGTTTACGCTTGCATACAGCATCGGGGTTATTCACCATCTCCCGGTCCCGAGCCAGGGATTTCGCGCGCTGGCGAGTCATGTGCAACCTGGCGGCCGCATCTCCACCTGGGTTTACGGAAAAGAAGGAAATCAATGGATCGAGCTGTTTGTCGATCCGGTGCGCAAGAACGTCACTTCACGCCTGCCCCGATTCATTACTCGCTGCCTCTGCCTGCCTCCGGCGATTTTGCTCTATGCGGGGTTAAAGCTTCTATATGCGCCGGCGAAAACGCGCCCGTCTTTGAAACGCTGTTTGCCTTACTCGGATTACCTCTGCTCGATTTCCAGCTATACTTTCGCCGAGAATTTCTGGAATGTGTTTGACCAGTTAGTTGCGCCCACGGCCTACTATCACAGCCAGGAGGAGGTACTCGACTGGTTTCGGACGGTCGGCGTGCAAGAGGTACGAATCGAGCGACACAACGGAAACAGTTGGCGTGGCACAGGGCTCATGCCCCTGCATTGAATTCTACGAAGGCCTGCTCATCGTGGAGTTCCGGTCGCCATTTGCGCATTCGAGCGGATTTCGGCATTGCGTAGCAGCTTGATCGCATCCGGCGAATCCGGAGCGTCGTCAACCAGCTTCCTGTATTCAAGTACGGCATCCCTCCACATTCCATAGTGGGTATAGAGCGATCCGAGGAGAATGTGCGAAGCATTGCCGGCCTTCGCGTTTTCGATTTCCCGCTCGCCTTCGTCGGAGAGAACTGAGAACTGAACCGTAGGACTCGTAGTGGTTGTGGAAGTTGCACGCGCTCCGCCCGGACTGGCGTCGACGCGCCACAGGTAGCTGTGCCCTCTGAGGAGCGGAGTCGACAAGCGCCATATCGCCTCGTCGAGAATCGGACTTGTAGCAACAGCCTGATGGGAGTCGCGATCTTCCACGTGAACCCGGTAACTCCAGCCATCGATGCGTACATCCCAGGTAAGCGTGGGTTGCGTGTCCTCCACGGTGGTTCCCAGCGGCTCAGTGGGGACAATCTGTTGTTTGCCGGCCGGTGAGTCATTCCCCGCGCCACGGATCGGGGTGGGATAGGACTGATCAGGTGCATGTAACTCCGCCATGACAATCTGGCGATCTTCCGGCGACACAGTGTTTCCGAATTTGCCTTGTAACATCTGGCCGTCGACGGCGCTTGCAGCGTCATGCTGCAACGGTCTAGGCGGGCGGCCCTGATGTGCGCTTTTCGAGCCGTATCGAGACCCATAAAACATCGCAATTGCGGCTCCGATAATCACGATCGTCGTGAATGCGAAGAGAAGTCTGCGCGCGCGTTTTCGCTTGGGTTTCAATGAGACGATCGCTTTCGTTGTTCTGCGTTGAGATGACCACATAACCGGGACTCTTCATGAACGGATGCAGCAAAATCCCGGAAATGCTCGTGGTCGACGTGCTCATCAACACTTTAATCTTCCCAGGTGGGCAATGGAAGTTGTGCTCAATCTTCTTCTTTCTTTGCGCCGACCTAGAACCTTTGTCAGGCGCACGAGCTTATAAGCCTTGGTGCAATTGGGAGACATCAGTTCGTCTTTGTAGTAAAACGGTTCACTGATACGAAGGTCATCTGATTTTGTGGAGGAGATGCGGAGATGGTCACTCGCAGGGATTTAACGGTTGCCTTGATTGTGGCGGTGTGCACGGCAGGCGGGTTCGCCGCTGTTAACGAATTACCGCTGATCGGCTCGTCAGTATTTGACTGGAATTCTGTTCCGGCAAAACTAACGGAAACGGGATCGGTGCGGTCGTTCTTCAAGGTGCGAACGCCGACGCTGGAGCAACTGGAGGTGCATGTCACCACGCTGAATCCGGGAAAGTCGCCGCACCCGCCGCATCGCCACCCCAACGAGGAGATGCTCATCATCCGGCAGGGCACCGTCGAGGCGTTAATTAATGGGGAGTGGAAGCAAGCAGGGCCGGGCTCGGTAATCTTCTTCGCGTCGAACCAACTGCATGGACTGAGAAATGTTGGCACGGAGCCTGCGGTCTATCACGTGATCAACTTCAAGACCGCTACTACTCCGGCTGAAACGCACGAATGATTGACGCGGGAAAGCGGAGGCGTGAGCTGTCCACTATTCATGAAAGAAGGTCGAACATGAAAGTAAGATCGGCGCGTTTGCTGCCGGCATTTGCTTGTGGCCTCGTTTTCTGCATTGGGGCAGGATCTTCAGGGGCGCAAACGAGTCCTGGCGGCCTTGGAGTACTTGAGGGCCAGACCGACATCGGAGCCGTGTCACCGCCGGGAGTCGGCACATTCGATGCTGGCAGCGGAGTTTACACCGTGGTCGCGGCGGGCGCTAACTTATGGTCGACCGCCGATGCGTTTCACTTTGTTTGGAAGACGGTATCAGGCGACGTCTCCCTGACGGCCGACATGGCGTTTCCCTCGGCGACGGGTAATCCCAATCCGCATCGCAAAGCGGTGTTGATGTTTCGTCAGACACTCGATGCAGATGCCATTTATGTCGATGCGGCGCAACATGGATCGGGCATGACGGCATTGCAGTACCGCAGCGAGCGTGGCGCAACGACACAGGATATCGAGCTGAATATTGAATCGCCTCGGCAGATTCGGCTGGAAAAGCGCGGGGACACGATCACGATGTTCCTGAGTAATCATGGCGAGCCGCTGCACCAGGTGGGAGCATCGATCAAGCTGCATCTTGAGGGCACATTCTACGCCGGCATCGGGGTGTGTTCGCACAACCCTGGCGTTGTGGAGACGGCAACGTTCAGCAACCTGAAGCTGCAGACACCGGCGTCGGATGCGCGCCCGACGGTTCTGTTCAGCACTCTGCAGAAAATCGGGATCGAAGACAATTACCGGCGCGCGATGGTGGTGGCAACCGGGCCAGGAAAGATGGAGGCGCCGAACTGGAGCAGAGATGGAAAGATGCTGATCTTCAACCGCGACGGGCATATCTGGACAATTCCCACAGAGGGCGGCAACGCAACAATACTCAATACAGGAAGTGCAACGAATTGCACGGGAAGCCATGGGCTGTCGCCGGACGGCAAATGGCTGGCAATCAGTTGCAGCATGCCGGGCAAGCCGGAGACACGCGTCTATATCGTGCCTACGGCAGGTGGGGAGCCAAGGCTGTTGACGGAGAACCCGTCGTCGTATTTTCATAGCTGGTCGCCCGATGGAAAGACGATTGCGTTTACGCGCCCAAATCACACCGGGGGTGGCAACATTCTTTCCATTTCCGTGCAGGGCGGAACCGAAACCGCACTCACAACCGGAACTGGGATGAGCGACGATCCGGACTACTCCGCGGATGGCAAGTGGATTTATTTCAACTCGGATCGCGCGGGCGGCTTGATGCAGATCTGGCGAATGCGACCGGACCGGACTGGCGCGGAACAGGTAACTTCAGACGACTACAACAATTGGACACCTCATCCCTCGCCCGACGGCAAATCGATTGTCGTGGTGAGCTACGACAAGGATGTGAAGGGACACCCGGCAAACAAAGACATCGCATTGCGAATTTTGAGCGTGGACGGAAAGATGCATGTGCTGGTGAACCTTGTCGGCGGTGCGGGAAGCGACAATGTGCCCAATTGGGCTCCAGACGGGACCCATCTGGCATTTGTGAGCTTTCAGATGCTGCCGGCGGATCTTGCTGGACCGGGATCGCAATAAACGGACTCAAGATAAAAAGGGATCACGATAGGAGGATAGCCAGGATGCGGGAACCTTGCGCCTGCTGGGGCAGCCAGCTAAACTCATCCGGTGCAGTAACATTGGGGAATTCGAGGCCGCTCCCGAAACTGGGTGGGTGTTGATCCTCAATAGCTCTCCCGATTGAATTCGGCCCTCGCTTCTTTGCCACGATTCATCGGGAGAATGCCGGGTTGGTGCGGCCGGAGGTCAGAAGAATGCGCGTCGGCTTATTCACACGCGAGTATCCGCCCTTGGTGTATGGCGGTGCGGGCGTTCACGTCGATTACCTGAGCCGGGAATTGGCGCGGGAGATTGAGGTCGAGGTGCACTGCTGGGGACCGCAGCACTCAGACGCCGGCAACCTGCATGTTCGGGGATCTGAACCGTGGCAAGAAATCTCGAAGGGGACCGAGGGGAAGTTCAAGGGAGCGCTCGAGGCTTTCAGCCTGAATCTTACGCAGATCAAGGCTCTCGAGGGAATCGACCTTGTTCACACGCATACGTGGTACGTTTCGATGGCAGGATACCTGGCGAAGAAACTCTACGGGGTGCCGTTTGTGCTGACGACCCACTCGCTTGAGCCCTTGCGCGCTTGGAAAGCGGAGCAACTCGGTAGCGGATATGCGATGAGCTCGTGGATGGAGCGGACCGCGATTCTGGATGCAGATGCGATCATCGCTGTCTCGCAAGGGACAAAGGCAGATATTCAAAAGGCGTATCCGGACGTCGACCCTATGCGGATTCACGTTATTTATAACGGGATTGACTTGGCGGAGTACCAGAAAACCAGCGAAATCAACGCTCTGAAGGATTACGGCGTCGATCCGGCGATTCCCTACGTCCTGTTTGTCGGACGTATTACGCGGCAGAAGGGTGTGACGCATCTGGTCGATGCAATCCGCTACTTGCCCGCCGAGACGCAGGTGGTGCTGTGCGCTGGCGCTCCCGACACGCCTGAGATTGCGACCGAACTTCGCGAGAAGGTAGAGGCGGCGCGGAAGAATCACCCGCGCATTGTGTGGATTGAAAAAATGGTGACCAAGCAGGAGACGATTCAGCTTTACAGTCATGCACGCGTCTTTTGCTGCCCTTCGGTTTATGAGCCGTTCGGCATCATCAACCTTGAGGCGATGGCCTGCCGGGCGCCCGTTGTTGCGAGTGCGACGGGTGGCATCAAAGAGGTTGTAGTCGACGACAAGACTGGATACCTGGTTCCATTCGACCAGGACCCTGTAACGAGCTTTCCACGGGATCCGGAAAAATTTGCTAAAGATCTCGCGGCGGGAATCAATGCATTGCTGCAGGACGAGGAGAAGTGCAGGCGATTTGGCGAGGCTGGCAGGCGGCGGGTCGAAGAGATATTCAGCTGGACCGCGATTGCACAGCAGACAATTGACCTTTATCAGCGCTTGATAGAGCAGAAGAGAAAGAAATGACGAAGCAAAAAGTTGAATCGACTAAACGAAACACCCCTGTAATGCGGAACGAAGAGAATCCTCCCGAAGTAGCTATGACGGAAAAGCATTCAGATGGACGCAGACGCGTCATTATCGAAGGAATCACACCGCAGGTAGACTGTGGCCGCTTCCCGGCAAAGCGCACCGTGGGCGACCAGGTGCGGGTAGAGGCCGACATCTTTACAGATGGCCATGACGCCATTGCGGCTTCGTTACTCGCTCATCGCGAGGGTTCCGAAGAATGGACCGAGATTCCGATGAAGCCGCTGGTGAATGACCGCTGGGAGGCGTCGTTTCGTGTCGCAGAGTTAGGCCGGTATGGATACAAGGTGCAGGGATGGGTCGATCACTTTGAAACCTGGAGGCGCGACCTGCTCAAGCGCATCAAGGCCGAGAGCGACGCGTCCGTCGACTACCTGATTGGCGCGGATCTCGTATCGGAGGCGGCTAGCAGGGCGAATGGCGGAGATTCCGAGTGGTTGAGCGAGCGGGCGGCGGTTTTGCGTTCCGCCAAGTCTCCAGGCGAACTCAGGATCCACGCGACCGATCCGATGCTGCACGAGCTGGCACTGCGTTATCCTGACAAACGGTTCGCGACAGAATCGAGCCCCGAGCTAGCGATTGTTGTAGACCCGGTGCGAGCGCGATTCAGTTCCTGGTATGAATTCTTTCCTCGTTCGACGGCGGAGAAACCAGGGGCGCACGGAACGTTTGCCGATTGCGAGAGGCGGCTGCCCTACGTGGCGGAGATGGGCTTCAACGTTGTGTATTTGCCGCCCGTTCATCCCATTGGCAGATCCTTCCGCAAAGGACGCAACAACAATCCTGAATCGCAGCCTGGCGATTTTGGAAGCCCGTGGGCCATCGGAGCCAAAGAAGGCGGACACAAGGAGATTTTGAGCGATCTTGGGACAGCCGAAGACTTCAAGCGATTTGTGGGCAAGGCTGAAGGGCTCGGATTGTCGGTCGCGCTGGATATTGCTTTTCAGGCGGCGCCGGACCACCCATACGTAAAGAAGCACGAGAACTGGTTCAAGAAGCGGCCCGACGGGACAATCCAGTACGCTGAGAACCCGCCGAAGAAATACCAGGATATCTACCCCTTCGATTTTGAAAGCGAAGACTGGGAGGGGATGTGGGAGGAATTAAAGAGCGTTTTTGAGTACTGGATCGGGATGGGAGTAACGATCTTCCGCGTGGATAATCCGCACACCAAGGCATTTCCCTTCTGGGAGTGGGCGATCACGGAGATCAAGCGTAAGAACCCCGAAGTCCTCTTTCTGGCAGAAGCGTTTACGCGTCCGAAGATCATGTATCGGCTGGCCAAGCTCGGTTTCAGCCAGTCATACACCTATTTTCCGTGGCGCAACGGGAAGCATGAAATTACGGCTTATCTCACAGAACTAGCGCAAACGCCGGTTCGCGAGTTCTTCAGGCCGAACCAATGGCCGAATACGCCGGATATTCTCACTGAGTTTTTACAGATGGGCGGCCGCCCTGCTTTCGTGATCCGGCTATTGTTGGCGGCTACCCTCGGCGCGAACTACGGCATCTATGGCCCAGCCTTCGAATTGCAGGAGAATAAGCCAGTCAAACACGGCAGCGAAGAGTACTTGAATTCAGAGAAATATGAAGTCAGGCATTGGGACTTGGCCCGACCCGATAGCTTACGCGATTTGATAGCCCGGGTGAACGGAATCCGAAACGAAAATCCGGCGCTTCAAAATGACTGGTCTCTGAAATTCCATTTCACCGACAACGATCAGCTGATCTGCTATAGCAAGGAGTCGGACGATCGCTCGAACCTGCTTGTTACGGTCGTCAATCTCGATCCGCACCACTCGCAGGCTGGATTCGTCACTTTGCCCCTGGACGAGCTCGAAATTCCGCTGGATCGCAGCTTCGAGGCAGAAGACCTGTTGACCGGTGAGCGATACTTGTGGCAAGGCCCACGCAATTACGTTGAGCTGAATCCCTCAAGAATGTCGGGCCACATTCTTAAGATCTATCGCCGTATGAGGGTGGAGACAGACTTCGAATACTTCCTCTAGCATCATCGATTGCGACAGTTTCCTGGTTTCTGTTTCGTCGCGCACCGTCACCTAGGTCATCATCCGCAACCAGTGCCTGCTTGCCGGCCTGACACTCGAAGCCTCAAGTGAACGCGAGCCAGAGAGGCGCATCAAATAACCCTGGAGAGCTGCCGCGTGAAAAAGTTCGCAAGCGCAACTGATCCGCTTTGGTATAAGGACGCGATCATCTACGAGCTCCATGTGCGCGCATTTTCCGATTCCAACAACGACGGGATCGGGGATTTTCCGGGACTTCTTTCGAAGCTCGATTATTTGCAGGACCTTGGTGTCACCTGCATCTGGCTGCTTCCTTTCTTCCCCTCTCCGCTGCGCGATGACGGCTACGATATCGCGAACTACACGGATGTGAATCCGTCGTATGGAACGTTGGAGGACTTCAAGCGGTTTCTCGATGAAGCTCATCAACGCAACATGCAGGTGATGATCGAGCTGGTCATCAACCATACCAGCGATCAGCATCCATGGTTCAAGGCAGCTCGCATGGCGCCGCCCGGTTCGCCGGAACGCGAGATGTACGTCTGGTCGCAGACGGATCAGCTCTACAAGAACGCCCGCATTATCTTTACCGATACAGAGAAATCCAACTGGGCCTGGGATGAAAAGGCGCAGGCCTATTACTGGCATCGCTTCTTTTCGCATCAGCCGGACCTGAACTGGGATAACCCGCGCGTCATGGATGAAATCCTGAAGGCCATGCGTTTCTGGCTTGATATGGGGGTAGATGCGCTACGCATGGACGCCATTCCTTATTTGGTCGAGCGCGATGGAACCTCGTGCGAAAACCTTCCCGAGACGCACGTTGTCATCAAGGCGATCCGCGCGGCGATCGACGCCGAGTACGCCAATCGGTTGATTCTTGCGGAAGCCAATCAGTGGCCAGCTGATGTCCGTCCCTACTTCGGCGATGGCGATGAGTGTCACATGGCCTTTCATTTTCCGCTGATGCCGCGTATCTACATGGCGCTTCGTCAGGAAGATCGGCTGCCGATCACGGACATCATGGCGCAGACTCCACCTATTCCTGATAGTTGCCAGTGGGGTTTGTTTCTGCGCAATCATGACGAGTTGACTCTGGAGATGGTAACTGACGACGAGCGCGATTACATGTATTTCGCGTATTCGGCCGATCCCAGGATGCGCGTGAATGTCGGGATTCGACGCCGGCTTGCGCCCCTGGTCGATAACAATCGAAGGCGCATTGAGCTGCTTAACTCGCTTCTGCTGAGTTTTCCCGGAACGCCGATCCTTTACTATGGCGACGAGATCGGGATGGGCGATAACATTTATCTCGGCGACCGCAATGGTGTGCGTACGCCAATGCAGTGGACTTCGGATCGCAATGCCGGATTTTCGAAGTGCGACCCGGCGCGGCTATATTTCCCTGTCGTAATGGACCCGATTTACGGGTACCAGGTGGTCAACGTTGAAGCCCAGCAGGCGGATCAGTCGAGCCTGCTGCAATGGACGCGCAACATGATCGCGCTGCGCAAACTGTTCCAGGTCTTTGGCCGTGGCAGTCTGAGTATTCTGAATCCGTCAAACAGGAAGATCCTTGCGTATATGCGCGAGTTCGAGCAGGATTACGGCGTTCATGAGACTGTCTTGTGCCTCGCGAATCTTAGCCGATTTGCTCAACCGGTCTCGTTGGATCTTGCAGCATATGAAGGTATGGAGCCGGTTGAGATGTTGGGCTATGTGCCATTTCCCACTATTAGCGCTGCCCCGTATCAGCTAACGCTTGCACCGTATTCCTTTCTTTGGCTCGAATTACAGGCCCCCAGTTCGGACCTGAGGGTGCTGCCAGAACCGCAGCTTGTGACGGTAGTCGAAACCGTTGGAACGGAAGCCCCGGTGGTTGATCTGGTAACAGCCAGCTGGTCGGGACTGCTCACCGCAAATGGCCTGGCACAAATTGAATCGGCACTCCCATCCTGGCTGCAGCGCCAGCGCTGGTTCGGAGCGAAAAGTCGAAGGATTCAGTCCGTACGCATCTTAGAGTGGGCAGACCTCTCGGTTGCGCAGCCTCTAATCGAGGAGGACAAAATTGCGGAGCTGCCGGAATTGTCCCATGCGTCACCAGCAATCTTCTTTGTAGAGGTGAATTACTTTGAGGGCCAGCCCGACATCTACCAATTGCCACTTGCGATCAGCACGGGCAATCGAGCGGACGCTGTAACCGCTGAGCATCCTGACAGTGTCCTGACGGCACTGACTTCCACTTCCGGAATTGCGGTTCTGCACGACGCCACGGCTGACGAAGATTTTCGCGGGATGGAATTGTTGCAGATTGAACGAAACGCCTCGGTTCCGCTTACGAGCGTCTATGCTCCCTCTTCATCCCAGGCGTCCATCAGCGAGCGTAACGGTTTGAACCGTTCCGACTCAGAGCGAGGTTCGACCAATCCGATAAATGGCGAAACATCGACGAATATCCTTCCCGCGCAGCCATTGCCGCTGGACGTGCAACCCGGCGAAGCCGCCTCGGAACCCCGTAAAGACGCGCCAATTGCCGGCAGTCAGAAGATCCGGCCCCACGAATCAGGCGAGGTGGAAGGCGCCGATGGTCCCGGAAGAATTCTTAGCGCGTTTGCTTCGACGAGATTTCGCGAAATGAACGTGGAAACTGGGTTGCCATCGCGGATCGGCTCGGCCGAACAGTCCAACACATCCATCCTCTACGGCGACGCGCTGATCCTGAAATTGTTCCGGCGCATGCAGCCCGGGGAAAATCCCGATGTAGAGATCGGAAAATTCTTGACGGAGGTCGCGCATTTCGATCGAATTCCGCCATTTCTAGGCGAGATCTCGATCACCGCGGGCTCTGGCGAAAAGACAACCGCCGCAATGCTACAAGGATTAGTGGCCAATGAGGGCGATGGATGGGCATGGTTTCTACGTCAGCTCAGCCGCTTTTATGAGAATGTTGGATCCGACAGGGATGCACCGGATGTGCCCTCACCTGAATTTGGAGTCTCAACGAATCATCGGGATCGGATATCAGCGGTTGGCCATGAGGCGATGGAGGCGTCGGCGCTCCTGGGGCGGCGCACGGCCGAAATGCATCTCGCATTAAGTTGCTCCGCAAATGATCCCGTATTTGCGCCTGAGCCCTGTTCTCGGCACGATCTGGAGACGGATGCACGCCAGATTGAAGCGCAGATTCGGTCTGCGTTTGAAGCTCTCAAGTCGAAATTCGCGACCCTGGATGAATCAGCTTCTGACCAGGCTGGATTGCTGTTATCGAAACGCTCGGAACTGATGGAACGCAGCCGCTCGATCGCAGACCTGACCGCGGCTGGACAGCGCATTCGCATTCACGGCGACTATCATCTGGGTCAGACGCTAAGAACCGGCGCGAAGGCAGGTATGGACGGGAGCGGTGATTTTGTACTGCTGGACTTTGAAGGTGAGCCGGCGCGACCTTTGTCGCAGCGTCGTCGCAAGCAGTCGCCCCTGAAGGATGTTGCGGGGATGCTGCGCTCGTTCTCCTATGCGGCGTTCGCCGGTTTGAGGGCATTTCAGGATGCGAATGCCGAACGCTCTGAACTGAGAGACGCCGGGGTTTTGAGCAAGTGGGCCCAGGCGTGGCAGAACTCCGCATCGGAGGAGTTTCTTCGCGGCTATCGAGAGACCGTTGCCAAGAATAAGAACCTGCTTCCGCCAACCCGCGAGACACAGCTGTTGCTGGATGCTTTTGTGCTGGAGAAGGCACTTTACGAATTGCAGTATGAGCTTAACAACCGTCCTACATGGATACACATCCCAATTGCAGGTATCCTATCGTTGTGCAGATGACCGGCATCGAACTGATTGAGCCGGCAGGTCGTCAGGTCACCTTTCTGCCTGGGCGCTAACTTTTCCCCAATCTCTTATGGCGACTGCAAATTCAGTTTCGGATGCTCACTCCGCGGCTATTCCCGCGAGAGCAGGTTTAGTTGTTTTTGTTGCACCGATGGATCCGGAGTCGCTTGAGAATCTCTTCGCCAATTTGACAGCATTATTTCCCGCAGAGGAACTGCTGATCGCGACGCCGAATGACACATCCGGCACGGCTTATCCTGCACTCCGCATAATCCCAACACAAGCCACCAATGCCGTTTGGCCTCTCGCGGCGACCGATTTCGTGAATGCAATTCATGCAGCCAGGGAACATGAAGCGCGCGCTATTCTGATGCTCGGACCAGGTGCCGAGTCGCTGAGCGAATCGGCGCTTCGCGATTTGGCAGGCGCAGTTTCTAATTCCGCAGTCGATCTTGCGGTGCCTCACTATTCGCTTCCACCGAACGCAGGACTGGTAAACTCCGCCATTTTGTATCCGCTGGTCCGCGCTCTATTCGGATCTCGAGTGAGGTTTCCGTTGTCGATCGACATGTGTTTCTCGATCCGCATGGCTGACCGTCTTGCCGCTACCGCCCAGCGCTGGGTCCATTTAAATCAGCCAGACGCCATCCTATGGCCCGTAAGCGAGGCTGCGGTCTCCGGCTTGAGTGTTGAAGAGATCTATGTTGGCCAACGCATGTTGCCGCAACCGGCCGAGCCAAATATCAATGCAATTTTGACCCTGGTTACCGGTTCACTGTTCGCTGATATTGAGGCGAAAGCGGCTTTCTGGCAGCGGCCTCGTCGTCTTCCCCCAGATCAGCGTTCTTTTCCCGCAATTCATGGAATCGAGGGGGAGATCGATATTGCGCCTATGGTCGAAGCATTTCGCCTCGCGTTTTCAAATCTCCAGGAGATCTGGTCCCTCGTGCTCGCGCCCAACTCCCTGCTGGGATTGAAGCGCCTTTCCATCGTAGACCCGGCTGCGTTTCGTATGCCGGAGAATCTCTGGGCCCGCATTGTCTTTGATTTTCTGGTGGCTTACAGGCTCCGCACTCTCAATCGTGGACACCTCCTGGGCGCGCTCATTCCGCTTTACCTTGCGTGGGTGGCCGGCCACCTTAATGTCGTCAAATCAGGCACAAGTTCCGAGGCTCACGTGGAGGCAGTAGCCGCCGCATTTGAATCAGATAAGCAGTACATCGTCTCGCGCTGGCGTTGGCCCGATCGTTTTAATTCATGATGCTCGGTTGGCAGCGAGACTGTTCCATTGACCGAGAACCTGGCATGTAATTCAAGGAGAGAGTCCGATGCATCGATTCCTCGCCGCAACGCTCTTGACGATTCAAGAGTACAATTCGCCGCCTGCACCGGTGGTGATCGACAATGGGTCGATCTGGCACCACATGTCCGACGCGCTTCACCAATCGGTACTTCGGGTGTTGTCGCTGTTCATTGCAGTCTTGCCGGGCATCCTTGCCGTCTTCGTTGCGCTCACCCTTTTCACACTGATCGGAATGGCTCTTTCCACGCTCCTGCGAAAAGGACTTGCGTTTCTTAAGTTCGACGATCGATTGAATCGGGGCACTTCGGAATGGGCGCCCTCCAGCTCTCCTACCGCCTTGATAGCGCGGGCCGCATTCTGGGGCTGCGTTCTGCTTGGATTGATCATTGGAGTGTCGGCTTTCGACGCGTCCTACGCAACCGGCGCGCCTCTGCCAGTCTCAATGCTTCCCTACCTGACGCATCTTGTCGGCGCGATTCTGCTGCTGATTGCGGGAACTTTGATCGCGCGGTTCCTGGCGCGCTCTGTGCTTATCGGAGCCGTGAATGCTCAATTGCAATACGCAAGATTTCTTTCTCTCGGGGTCAAATGGCTGGTGCTTGTGTTGACCTCAGCGATGGTGCTTGACCACCTTCAGGTAGGTGGAAACATTGTTGAACTTGCATTTGGGATCCTCTTTGGCGGCATCGTGTTGACTCTTGCACTGGCCGTGGGACTTGGCTCACGCGACCTGGTCAGTCGATCGCTGGAGGGACGCGTGGATCGAGCAGGCGATCGACCACACACACCCCAGAGCGAAGCTGTGCCGGCTCCGGTTGAGCCCATTCGACACGAGTCAATCCGTCACTTTTGAAGGAGGACGTCCGTTTGAAGAATCGCTACAGAATCCGGCGGCAGAGTGATTCTGCCTTCTTCGACGACAAGATCAGGCCGCGAAGCAAGTATCGGTTTTGTGCCGCGCATAACTGGCAACGACCGGGATTCTGACGCCAGATTGCAGGCAATCACAACTGATCCCCGTGCCACCCAAAGCCATTTCTGCCCCTCGTCGTAAATGACTTTCGTGTTCCCGGGTTCTCCATTATTCAAGGATGGCGTGGAACGCCGCAGCTGGATCAGCTCGCGGTACCATTGCAACACCGAAGCGTGAACGGGTTCCGGCAATTCATCCCACTTCAGCTTCGAGCGCTCGAAGGTTTCGCCATTTTCTGGATCGGGAATTGTGGAAGCATTCCAACCGAAGGCCAGAAACTCTCGCTTCCTCCCTTCTGACACTTGTCGAGCCAGCTCCCGATCCTGGTGATCGGCGAAGTAAAGGAATGGCGAGGTTGAAGCCCATTCCTCACCCTGGAACAACATCGGAATAAAAGGACCAAGCAGCACCAGGGCCGCCGCGATCTTCGCTCGATCGATTCCCGCACTATCGCTGATTCTGTCACCCATGGCCCTGTTACCAACCTGATCGTGATTCTGGATAAAGCCAAGAAAGCGATGCTGAGAAAGATCTCTCGCACTGCGGCCATGCACGCGATTGCGATGACGGGAAAACAAACCGTCATAGACAAACGTCTCCTCCATCGACTTGGCAAGTTGGGCGAACGATCCAAAATCGCTGTAATAACCAGTGAGCTTTTCCCTGCTGAGAATAGTGAACAGCGCGTGGTGGAAATCATCGCTCCATTGAGCGTCGATACCGAACCCGCCGCAATCCCGTGGGATCACCACGCGCGGATCATTCAAATCGCTTTCTGCGATCAGCACCAGGCCGCGACCGAGTGTTGCACCAAGTGTTTCGACTTCAGTGGCAAGTTGTTCGAGGAAGTGGATCGCTGATCTATCCACAAATGAATGCACGGCATCGATTCGCAAGCCATCGATATGAAAGTCGCTCAGCCACATCCGGGCGTTATCGCAGAAGAAACGGCGCACCTGTTGCGAACCAGACTCTTCCAGATTCGTCGCACCGCCCCACGGGGTCTTATGAGCATCGGTGAGATATGGACCGAACTTGCCCGTATAGTTCCCGCTCGGACCGAAGTGGTTATACACCACATCAAGCAGTACAGCCAGGCCAAGCCCGTGCGCGGCGTTGACGAACCGCTTCAATCCGCCTGGGCCGCCATAGGCTTCATGTACGGCATAGAGAGAAACGCCATCATAACCCCACCCGTGATTGCCATCGAAGGCTGCAACCGGCATCAGTTCAACGTGAGTGATACCGAGATCCCGTAGGTACTCGAGCTTGTCAATCGCGGCATCAAGAGTTCCTTCGGATGTGAAGGTTCCAACGTGCAATTCGTATAGGATGGCGCTTGCTAACGGCCTTGACTGGAAACCCCGATCAGTCCAGCAGAACGCGCCTTGATCATAGACACGGGAGAGTGCATGAACCCCGTTGGGCTGCCATTGAGATCTGGGATCGGGATAAGCAGAATCGCGTGCATCGATTAGAAATCCATAGTCTGTACCATGGCTCGCGGAATCTACTGCTGCGTTCCACCAGCCATCCTCATCCGGTCCCGCCATGGAGATCGACTCGCCGTCTACCTGCACAGCAATGGATTTCGCAAGCGGCGCCCAGACCTCAAATACATGCATCGCTCAACTCTCCTCCTTGACGAGCAGCGCCACGGGAAAGCGCCCCAAAAGACTTGGCAGGGGAATACGGCCACCGCTTAACACTTCACCGGTAAGCAGGTTCTTCCACCGTGAGCCCGGAAGGTCAACGGTTGTGTTGGACCAGTTTCCCGCAAGCCTCAAATTCCATCTGGGAACAATCGTTGCAAGGCTTCCCGCCCGGAGATAACCCACGGCGTGATCCGCCTTCCTTCCATCAATCACCAGTGGCGCAAAGTCTCCATCCGCACCGAATAATTCCGGCCTTCGCCGCCGGAGTGTGAGCGCGCAATAGAGAACCCAGAGTTTCGGCATGCCGCTATCCATGCGCTTCAGAATATCCTCAACCGGAATGCCTTTTTCAACCTCCGCTAGTAGCGACATCCGCGCCGCATAATCGATCGGCCCGCGATTATCGGGATCGACAAGGTGAAGATCCCACAATTCGCTTCCCTGATAGGTATCAGGAACGCCTGGGGCGGTACATTTCAGCAGGGTCTGGGCAAGGCTGTTCACTCTTCCTGAGGCGATGATGCGGCTCACGAACTCGCTGATTGACGCCATGAACTCCTCACTGCCGTAGATGCGCTCAATGAAGATTTTCAGGGAATCTTCGAATTCCTTGTTCGGCTGCGTCCAACTTGTTTGCTGCTTTGCCTCGCGCACAGCCTTTTCCATGTAGGCCGTCAACCGATCGCGCTCGATTGGCCACGCCCCAATCATTGTCTGGTACAGGAAATACTCCGTATTGCGATCGGGCTTGCCCTCTGTCTTGAAAGACGCATTTATCCGCGACCAGCGCCTGAGGGACGACCGCCATTGAGCGGGCACCTCTGTGATGACCGCCAGCCGCGCGCGCACATCGTCAGAGCGCTTGGTGTCGTGGGTTGAGAGCGTGGTCATGGTCTGCGGCAGAGATGCTTGCATCTTCGCGCAATAGGTAAGAAACTCCGAAGACGTGAGGCCATCGCGGTTCGGGGCACCGCCAACCTCGTTCAATCCAATCATGCGGTTGTAGCAATAGAAGGCTGTATCCTCCACACCCTTTGCCATGACCGGTGAAGTGAACTGCTGGAAGCGATAGACGAATTCGGTTTCGAGCGGGCCGCGAGCACGCAACAGCAGGACATCGCCGATGAAATCAAGCAGACCACCATCGAGATCGGGCCGATGATTTTTAGCTCTCTCGATTGCGCTGGTGACTTGCAGACGGTCTTCTTCGGTAATTTCCTCACGCTCGGGGACAACGTACGTCCTGTAAACCCAAAAGCCGGCAGCGACCTCACGAATGGCTCTCCTTATTTCTGCTCGCGTGAAATCGCGGCGATCGCGGTTGTTTTCGCAGATCTGGACAAACTGGCTCGCCAATCGATTCACGTCGCTTCCCAGTGCCTCATGCTCGACGTTCAGCTTCTTATCTTGAGCGATGGCGGGAAAATCGGTCGTCTCTTGAGTAAAGTCTCTGTAGATCCGTGTGAGATCTTGCAAACCCTCCTGGTGCATAAGCCAACTATTGCAAACATTCAAAAAGTCGTACCCGCTGGTGCCCTGGATCGGCCAATTCTCGCGGAGATACTCATCTCGTTCCAGTATCTTCTCGCCAATGATCCAGGCATCGGGAGATCGCTGCCGCAAACGCGTGAAGTACTGCAATGGGTCGCGCAAGCCATCGGGATGATCGATTCGAACACCATCGAGAACTCCTTCGCGAAGCCAATCGAGGATGCGGCGATGCGTCTGCTCAAAAACGTGCGGGCGCTCAACCCGAAGTCCGACGAGGGTGTTCACGTCGAAAAATCGGCGATAGCCGAGTTCCTGATCTGCTGTACGCCAGTATGCAAGTCGGTAATGTTGAAGATTCAACAGTTCATCGAGGGCATCATGATTCGAATTCAGTTCCCGGATTGCCTTGTCAATCGCCTGCGACGTATCCGGATGCTCTTCGCAGAATCGTTTCAGGAGGCCGTAAATGACCACTTTGTCACGGTGCCGCGAGTTGATTGCTTCGGTGTCTGTCGCGTCGGGTACAGGCAAACGAGACAGACTGTCAGCAAGGAAGCTTAGCGTTGGGCTGTATGCATATTCAGCAGCGCGTTCAAATATCGCGGGCAGAGAACGCGGAGCAAGAGGGTAGAGATGATCGATATATCGGATGCGGAGCGAAGCATCGTCCCGATCGATCTGAATCTGACCGGCGGTGAGAACTCGGCCATATTGATCGCCAAGAACTGGTATCAGAATCTTGTTCTGGAGTTTCACTTCGGAGGAGTGCCAGTCGATATCAAACCAAGTAGCAAATCGGCTCGACGGACCATTTTCAAGAACGTCCCACCAGTTCTGATTATGAGGTCCAGTCGCCATGTGATTCGGAACGATATCGAGCACCTGGCCTAGCCCAAGTTCGGCGAGCCTTGAGCAAAAACGCTGATGGCCAGCCTCGCCTCCCAACTCCTTATTCACGCACTGGTGGTCTACAACATCGTAACCGTGCATGCTACCCGGAGCAGCCTGCAGATATGGCGAACAATAAATGTGCGAAACGCCGAGGGCTTGCAGATAGGCAGCGGCGTTCGCTGCATCGTCGAATGTGAAATTCGCGTGCAACTGAAGCCGGTATGTCGAAGTGGGAACGCGCGGCATCTCTCTGGTTGCACCTGGTTGAGATTGGCAGGATTTGTAAAACTCGGCCGTAGACTGTTGGATGCCCGCGAGATCGCAGGAGGATGTATGTATTCCACCCTGCTTCGCTGCTCCCGATCAGAATAATTGGGCCGAATGGGGAGACAGGGAGATCGACGACTGATCATTCTAAACGCCAGAAACAACTGTGTGGCGGCTAGAGGAGCGGCGAACTTCGAGGTATATTCTTTGGCCGAAGGCGCAATGCTTCAGCGATCAGTTGTTTCGCTGCAGCCAACTCGCTACCCTCGATCTGGAGCTTTGGAGGCCGCACACGCGTGGATCCAACAGACAACTCTTCTTGCACCAATTTGATTAGCTGGACGAATTTCGGGACAGTATCCATACGTAACAGAGGCAAGAACCAGCGATAGAGATCGAAGGCCGCTTGCGTATTTCCGGCCATTGCGAGGTTGAATAGCTCGACTGATTCGCGCGGGAAAGCATTCACGAGCCCGGCAATCCAACCAGCCGCACCTGCAGCAACTCCTTCCACAATTGCATCGTCGACGCCGACAAAAATGGCGAGACGGTCGCCGGTAAGTGCACGAATCGCAGTTATCCGGCGCACGTCTGTCGAAGACTCCTTCACCGCTGCAAGGTTCTCAAATTCCTCGGCGAGTTCTTGGATCTGTTCAGGTATGAAGTCAGTTCCGTATGCAACGGGGTTGTTATAGAGCATTGCGGGAAGCGCCGTTGCGCGGAGAACCGCAGAAATATACGTTTTCATTTCACGCCAGTCGCCTTTGTAGACGTAGGGCGGCAAAATCATCAGTCCTTGCGCTCCTGCATCCTCAAGTGCCTTGGCGAGGCAAACCGCCTCTGACGTTGCCAGCGCAGAGATTGCGCCGACTACCGGAATGGAGGAACCGACTGCTGCTACCGTTCCGCGAACAATCTTTGTCTTTTCGTCGAAGCAGAGCGTCGCCGCTTCGCCAAGCGACCCCAGGCACACGATGGCGGTGCATCCATTCGCCTGCAGCCATCGTGCATGACGTTCTGCAAAAGCCCAATCAACGTCAAGGCCTTCGATAAATGGCGTAGTCATCGCCGGCATTACACCTTTCCATTGCATAGCGGCTCCTTCGCTGCATCAGCTGAACTGTTGTGCCCATTAAAGCGGGATGGAAGATAAGGATCCAGCGGAATCGATGCATGCCCGCCGGTGAGCGCGGCAGCCAGCAGTGCACCCGTCGCCAGAGATGTCGTAATTCCAAGCCCCTCATGTCCCGTTGCCAGCCACACCGAGTCATCGTTCAGGGAGGGCCCGATCAGGGGAAGCTTGTCGGGTGTGGCGGCTCGGAAGCCCGTCCAGACGCGCACCGCGTTCAGCGAACCGATAGACGGCATATATACGGCGGCTCGCTGCAGCATTGCGCTCAAGATCGCCTGGTCGATAGTCGAAGTCTCGTCGCCATATTGCCGTGAAGAGCCAATGAGAATCTGGCCAGTCTTTCGTGGCTGAACGTTGAATGCCACGGAATTGGATGTCACAGAATGGGCGCTTTTCAAATACCCCAGCTCCACCAGTTGATGGCGCACGCAGCCTGGGTAGCGATCCGTGATCACCAGGTGTCCTTTGCGCTTTTTTACCGGAATGTAATCGCCGAGCTCAGGCGCTCCCGCCCCGGTTGCGTTAATCGTGCAGGAGGCGGTTAGTTCCCGCTGGTCATCGAGCAAAACACGTCCGTCTCCCATTTTGACCGCACTGCGCCCGGTCATTACGGTGACGCCAAGACCCTCTGCGACATGAACGAGGTAGAGCGCAGCCGTTGGAGGGTAGATAACTGCGTCCTCAGGCACGAGCAACGCGCCGACAAGCCCTGGCACGATGTTCGGCTCGAGCCGCGTAAGTTCGCGTGCACTCAGAACGCGGGCCGGAGTATTTCGTTCGCGATAGAACCGGAGCTTCCGTTCAGCCTCGGCCATCTCTTCATCATCCGCTGCCAGCCATAGGGTTCCGGGCGTTTCATATTCAACATTGGCAGGGAGCCCGAGCGCGAGTTCAGACCACAACAACTGCGAATACCTGGTCAGCTCAAATTGAGCTTCGGAGTCGTCCATGACAACGATGTGGCCCATGCCGGCCGCCGTTGCACCTCCGCCGATCACATCGCGCTCCACAAGCGCAACGTGCATTCCTGCTTTTGCGCATGCTGCCGCGGTGGCAGCTCCCACAATGCCTCCACCAACAATGACTGCATCGAACGAGTCCCGCATCATGAGCCGATTCCGGCGCGGAATGGATCTTCCAAATCAAAGATGAGCGTGCTCTCCGCCGTAACAAAGGCTGAGCCGGTGATCGAGGGAATGATTGTTCCGTTCTCGATGCGAACGCGCCCCTCGAACACGGTGCCTAGTATTCCCTCCTGTCGCCAGGCATCGCCTGGCGCAAGTTTTCCAGACTCAACGAGGCATGCCATCTTTGCACTGGTGCCGGTTCCGCATGGTGACCGGTCGTACGCTTGCCCAGGGCAAAGCACAAAGTTGCGACTATTGTTCGCCTGATCGTGCGGCGCCGTAAAGAGTTCGATGTGGTCGATCTCCGCGCCATCGGCACCGGTGATTCCGCTGGCCTTAAGTTGAGTACGGATATTCCATGTAAGTTCCGTCAGCGCGTCGACGTTTGCTAATTCGAGTGGTAGGCCTTGGTGTTCGACAAGGAAAAACCAATTCCCACCCCATGCGATGTCTCCGACGACAATTCCGCCTTCGGGTACATCGATCTTTATTTTTGCCGCATATCGATATGCCGGAACATTTTCAATCGTGACGTCATTCGACGAGTGGAGGTCGATTTTGACTTTGCCGACGGGGGTTTGCAGGAAGTGAACACCTGTCCCAATTCGACCCATATAGGCCAGAGTGGCCGCAACACCGATGGTACCGTGGCCGCACATGCCGAGATATCCAACGTTGTTGAAGAAGACGGCGGCAGCAACACAGTCGGGCGTATCGGGCTCCAGCAGCCATGCGCCGACGACCACATCAGAGCCGCGCGGCTCACACAGAATTGCGCGCCGCATCCAATCGTGATCGCGCCGCAACCGTGTCATTCGGTCCACCAATGAGGCTTGGCCAAGATCGGGCCCACCCGAAAGAACACAGCGCGTCGGCTCACCGGCGGTGTGCGAGTCAATCACTTCTATGTTGCGGGATAAGCTCAAGTCAACGGTCCTGGGATCGCTTCGACAGTGTTTGCCTGCTTATTGCGCAGTATACAAAATGGGTTACAATCAACGTTTCTCGAGACCTCGATGCATCGATCAATCTCCGCTCAAATCGCAAATTCGGCGGTCACAGTCACCATCAACGGGAGCCCGGTTTCGGTTGCGCAAGGCACCAGCGTGGCAGCGGCGCTATTGCAGGCGGGCGTCGCCGCGCGAATCTCGGTCTCAGGCGAGCCCCGAAGTCCCCTCTGCGTCATGGGCGTTTGCATGGAGTGTTGCGCCACTGTGAATGGCGTTCAACATGTCCGCACCTGTCAGCTTATGGCGCAGCCGGGAATGGAAGTGGTGACCGGATGATCGGCTTCGATGTGGTTATTCTCGGCGCGGGTCCGGCAGGGATGGCCGCGGCCGCAGCGGCGGCGCGACACGCCAATGTCTGTCTCATCGACGACAACACAAAATGCGGCGGACAGATCTGGCGAGGACACGACGATCAATCGGCTATGAGTCCGCGCGAAAGCCGGTTCGAACAGCTGCAAAAAGAATTGGAGAGCGGTCGCGTTGCATTGCGTGCCGAAGCCCACGTCGTTTCCGTGCCGGCTCCCCGTGTGTTGCGCCTGGAAACTTCCAGCGGATTCGAAGACATAGGTTATCGGCGACTGATTTTGACCACCGGAGCGCGTGAGCGGTTTTTGCCGTTCCCCGGATGGACCTTGCCAGGCGTGATGGGAGCGGGCGGCCTTCAGGCGATGGTGAAGGCTGGATTGCCCACCCACGGCAAGCGTGTAGTGCTTTCGGGTAGCGGGCCTCTGCTGCTGGCCGTTGCTGCCAACCTCGCGAGAAACGGCGCGCGTATCCTCGGCATCTTTGAGCAGGCGCGTCTCGCGCAAATCGCGAAGTTTGGCGTTCAACTTCTAGCCTATCCGGGCAAGCTGAGGGAGGGCGCGGCCTTTCGTGCGGCAACTCGTTCTACTCCCTATCGAACCGGGAGTTGGGTTGTGGAGGCGCATGGTGAACGTTCGCTGCAGTCGGTATCCGTTTCGGTGAACGGTGCGATTCGCACAATTCAGTGCGATTATCTCGGTTCCGGATTCCATCTCGTCCCGAACCTCGAGCTGCCGCGCCTGTTACAGTGTCAGATTCAATCCGGCTACGTGTGCGTGAATGAATTGCAGGAGACATCCGTTGAAGACGTCTATTGTGCAGGGGAACTTACAGGCATTGGAGGTCTTGAGAAAGCACTTTGCGAAGGCGAAATTGCCGGCTTGGCAGGCGCCGGACGGTCCGCGGCGCATCTATTCAAACGACGCGATCGATACGTTCGATTCGCACAGCAACTTGATGAGGCATTCTCTCTGAGGGGCGAGTTGAGACAGCTTTCAACTCCAGATACTTTCATATGCCGCTGCGAAGATGTGCCTCAGCGCGCTCTGAAGTCCATGCATTCGTGGCGCGAAGCCAAGCTGCACACCCGCTGCGGCATGGGACCATGTCAGGGACGCATTTGCGGGTCAGCCACGGAATTCCTGTTTGGCTGGAACTCCGCACATCCTCGTCCGCCAATCTTTCCCGCTCGCGTATCCACCCTTGCCAACCCGGTTGAGAACGCTCCCATGTTGAGCTGACGGAACAGAGAAGTCACTCCAAAGGATTCGGCCGGCGAAGCTCAATGAAAGAGCAGATCCTCTAGCGGCTCGATCATCGGATCGCGGAAGTTTGACAAGCCGACCCCCACCAGTCGAAACCTCTGTCCCGGATCCATTCGCACTTTTTCCCGGAGCGCGAGAGCGATGTTGGCGAGTTCGTCGCACGAGGAAACAGGAGAGTCAGGCGTTTGGCTTCGCGTAAGAATGCTGAACTCTGCTGTTTTCAGCTTCAACACGATGGTGCGCGCGATCCTCGTTTCCTTACGCGAGGCCAGCCACACTTTCTCTGCGAGTCGCCGGATCATATCGTCGGTTTCATTCAGCAGCACATCGGATTCGAATGTGTCCTCGGCCGAGATTGATTGGGTTGGCCGATTTGGTTCGACCCGGTTATTGTCTATTCCTCGCGCTAATTCGTGCAGGCGCACCCCGTAACGTCCGAATCGATTCTGCAGGACCGCAAGATTGAGGTTGCGAATATCCCCGACCGTCCGGACACCGACCTCCGTGAGCCTGCTCGCCGTCACCTTGCCAACACCGGGCAATCGTTCCACGGCAAGCGCTGTAAGAAAGGCGATCGCCTCATCCGGCTTGATCACAAACAAACCATCCGGCTTTCGCCAGTCTGAGGCGATCTTCGCGAGGAACTTGTTCGGTGCAACTCCAGCGGAAGCCGTAAGGTCTACTTCCTGTCGAATCTGCTCACGGATCGTGCGGGCGACCTGCGTCGCACTTGAAAGCCCGGTCTTGTTCTCAGTGACATCCAGATACGCCTCGTCCAGCGAGAGCGGTTCAACCAAGTCGGTGTGGCGCAGAAAGATATCACGTACGCTCTTCGATACGGCCCGGTATCGGGGAAAATCCGGAGGAACAAAGACGGCATGCGGACACAATCGTTCGGCCTGCACTGCGGGCATTGCCGACCGGACGCCAAATTTCCGGGCTTCATATGAGGCTGCGCAAACCACAGAGCGTTTGCCGCGCCAGGCTACGACCACAGGCACGCCTCGCAGCTTTGGATCGTCCCGCTGCTCGACGGACGCGTAAAACGCATCCATGTCCACGTGAATAATCTTGCGGCTGTCCATTAACTGGCTCGATCTTACGAGTTGGAGATTTTGGGAGGTTCCCCCGCGCGCGCCAGGAGCGTGAATGAGAAGCATCCGGCGAACAGAACAGCAAGCGTTCCTTTGAGCGTCAAGAATTCGCCTCCCGTGTAATCAGTTTGCACGATCAAACAGGCGCAGGGGAACGGCATCGCCCATGGCCTTGTATCCGGCGGGAGATGGATGCAGATGGTCGCCGCAGTCATACGCAGGCAGAAGCTGATCGGGGTGCTGCGGATCCCGAAGTACGCCATCGAAGTCGATCACTGCATCGAAATTCCCGGTGCTGCGAATCCAGCGGTTCACGGCTTGCCGATCGGCCTCACTCAGCGGCCCCGGGTGATAATAGCCTGACCCCACATAGGGCGTGATCGTCGCCCCGATAACACGCAAGCCATGGGCATGTGCACGCACAATGATTTGCTGATACGCCGCAACTACCCGTTGCACGAGCGCCGCATGCTGTGCGGCAGATACTTCGCCAACACGCGCCAACTCACCCAGATCGTTCACGCCTTCGAAGACGATGACCCAACGGACAGCCGCTGGGGCGAGCACGTCACGATCGAACCGTGCTAATGCATTTTGGCCGAGTCCGTCGGTCAACAGATGATTGCCGCCAATGCCCTGGTTGGATACACCGAGGTTGCGCGTCTTCGGTAAGCTTTGCAGCCTGCTTGCGAGCACATCCGTCCATCGATCATTTCCATTCGTCGTTGCACCGTGTCCGTCGGTGATGGAGTCGCCGAGCGCGACGATTGTTGCTGAGCCGGGCACCGTCCGCACGTCAATCTCAGACACTTGAAACCAGTGATCTACCTGCTTCGGTTCCACCAGGGTGGCCGCGCTCACTTGGTCACCATGAACGTAATACGATGTCGCTCGAGATCCCGGATGCCCCGTCTCCCGCGATGGTGGCGATTGCAGATGAAAAGTCACTGCCAGGTCTGAAAGCGACGGCATCGGCAAATCCACCGGGTCTGAAATCAGCTCTGTGCCCGGTGGAATCAGCGCCTCTGCGCTACCTGCGAAGGTCAGCGACCGATCGCTTGCCGGGTCGATTGTCGAAGAAGCTCGAGAAACGGGCCGCGCAATGTGCGCAGACGTGATGTGCAGAGCCTCCGTTCCGAAGGCGTTCGAAAAATGCACGCGCAGTGCCGGTCCGCCGATTGACAAATGAAAAATCTGCCGCACGGTCGCGTTGGTGAGGTCGTCCGGAGGCAATGCGTTTTGCGGCTCCGGTATTTGCTGCGATGCTCCCCAACTTGCCACCCAAACCGGCGCCGTCGATGCACGTTGAAGCTGCGACCAGGCGGGAACGCAATTCACAGTAACAATCAAAGCGAGAAGCGCGAATAAATTTCGTGCTAGTTTCATGGCCGAAGGTTTAATATGAACCCCCAACTAAATCGCTTTGCGAAAACGTTCAAAGCATACCATCCGGGAGCAGTTCCGTGACCGCCATTCCGTATTCCTCTCTACCTCTCTTTCTCTTGGTTGCTATTTGCGCAATCGGTCCGACTTCCGCGGGCGCTCAAGACGCTGCTCCGCCGCCGGTCACGTTTACATCGGAGCAGGACCATCAGAACATGATGGACCAGCTTGGCATCAAGGCTTTGCGTCCGGGACCTAGCGGCGACGAAAACGCGCCGAATCATGCCAACTACGATGAGTCGAAAGCCAATCCTTACCCCATTGCGCCGGACCCGCTGACAATGAATGACGGCCAGAAGGTGACGACGCCGGCAATGTGGTGGGATAAACGACGTCCCGAGATTGTTGAGATGTACTCGAAGTATGTCTATGGCCGAGTTCCGAACAACGTCCCCAAGGTGACGTGGACGGTGAACACGGTGGATCATGAAATGCTTGGATTCACGCCGGTCATTGCCAAAGACGTCGAGGGCATTGTCGATAACGCCTCGTATCCGGCGATCAGCGTTCACATGCACATGATGGTGGTCTTGCCGGCTCGCTCCAAGGGTCCGATACCGGTGCTGATGATGTTTGGCCGCGCCGCCTTCCCGAACCCAAACGAACCCTCCGGCGGCGATCTGGACAAAATCAACAAGGCATGGGAGTCCGTGCTGATTCAGCAGGATCCATCGCTAAAACAAGTGTTCGAACAGCATCCGGCATGGCAGCCGGTGAAGGCCATTCCGTTTCAATTCCCACAATTGAATGAAGATGGCGGCTTGCCCAACACCTGGCAACTCGTAGCTGCGGGTTGGGGATTCGTCTTGTTTGATCCAGCCAGCGTGCAGGCCGATGATGGCGCAGGAATAACCCGCGGGATCATCGGTCTCGTCAACAAGGGACAGCCGCGCAAACCCGAAGACTGGGGCGCGTTGCGGGCATGGGCTTGGGGCGCCGGGCGCGGTCTGGACTACCTCGAGACAGATCCCGCGGTCGACCCCAAACATGTTGGGATTGAAGGCGTTTCGCGTTACGGAAAGGCCGCACTCGTCACCATGGCGTTCGATCGGCGATTCGCCATGGTGCTGGTCGGGTCGTCCGGCAAAGGGGGAGCGACGCTGCTGCGCCGCAATTTCGGCGAAGCGGTCGAGAGCTTGACCGGTGGCGAGTACTACTGGATGGCTGGCAATTTCATGAAATACGGAGCCTCCGAGGCGAGATTTGGAAGTATGACGCCCGGAGATATTCCCGTTGACTCAAATGAATTGATTGCGCTTTGCGCGCCACGCCTAACCTTCATCAGTTACGGAATTCCAGCAAAGGGCGATGCAAAGTGGCTCGATCACGAAGGCAGTTTCATGGCCACCGTGGATGCGAGCCGTGTATTTACTCTGCTCGGAGCCAAAGGACTTCCGATCGAAGGGGATTACCACACAGCGCAAATGCCCCCGGTAAATACGGGACTTCTCGATGGCCAGCTTGCCTGGCGCCAGCATGACGGAGGGCACACCGACGCGCCGAACATGAAGTACTTTATCGCATGGGCAGACAAGTTCATTGGTCTTGCACCTTCGCGGTAGTAGATTGTCAGACGCGGCGGTTAGCGAACCTCCAGCCGATTTGCGCAGGTCGCTCGAACCCATCCGAGAAAATCTTTCAATCTCGCAAGCGGATCTGTCCCGGCGCTCAAGATTCAGTTGAAATCCTCGCCATCAGCCTCTCCCGGCCGCATTGACCCCACCTTCTGTGTGCCAGGGATGATCTGGAGCTAGTGACGAGACCCGCAAGCGTTACTTTTGTGAGTGTCGACTCAACCCCTTTGAGACCACAGGGAATCTGGCGTGTTTCACTGAAATCTGATCACCTTGAAATATCAAAAAGGCCCGGCATATAGAACCGTACTGTTGAATACCGGGAAGTTTTGCCCCAAGAGACTTTCGCTATCCATCCGCATCCTCTGACGTTGAAGAGATTCTGTACGTAAGCAATTCGCCGAAGCCGGGCCCGCTTGCGCTGAAATCTCACCTGGCTCCAGCAGAGGTTCTGGTGTGAATCACTTTTCCCCCCCCATGAACCAGGAGCCCAAATGCAAGAAATGTCTGTTCGCCTTCGCGTCTTGAGCCTTCCGCTATCGCTCGCTGTGCTCACTGCCGTCATTCCGATCCTGAGCGGATGCGGATATTTCGCCGTGACCGATCCTTCGTTCTATGCGGGAATCTCGGCACCGGGCAGCACCCTCCGTGTAAATCAGCAGATGCAGCTGAAAGACAATGCCAGGACGACTGGAGTGCCGGTCATTTTCTTCGTCAACGGAGTCCAGGGCGGGAATGCAGAGTTTGGAACAATCGACAGCAATGGTTTGTACACCGCGCCCGCGATTGTTCCCGTTCCAAACACCGTTGCTATCACCACGACCACGGCCAAGTTTCCTAACGACCCGCCAGGAGCCGTCGCAATCGGGGTATTGAACCCAATTCCTGCTTTAACCTCGGTAACTCCTACTGGCTTTTCCGAGGGCACCACCATGGTCACTGTGAGTGGTTCGCAGTTTGTATACGGCGCGCAGATCATGTGGAACGGTGCTGCGGTTCCGACTACCTTTGTTTCTTCAACACAACTCGTGGCATCTATACCGGCGCCAAACCCTGGGACATTTCCCCTGGCCGTGAGCAATCCAAATCCCGGCTCAGTGACGACAAAGCCGATCTCGGTAAAGGTTGGCCCCGGACAGGTCGTACTCACATTGCAGGCCTATGAAGGCACCGATGTGCGTGTAAGCAATCCACTCAATCTCGGACTAACGGTTACCGGAACAGACAATCCGGCTGTGAATCTCTTCGTGAATGGGGTCGCCGGCGGCAACGCGCAAATCGGCACAGCGGTTTCCAACTCAGATGGTTCCATCACCTATACAGCCCCGGCAGTAGTGCCCAGTCCAAACGTCGTTCAACTCACAGTTACCAGCGTCGACAACCCGGCTGTTTCCATCAACCACAACATTTCTGTGTTGAACCCAATTCCAATTCTCAGTTCCGCAACCCCAAGTTCATTCAACGTGGGACCGGCATCGGTCGTGGTCCAGGGCCAAAACTTCATATCCGGCGCACAGGTACTGATGAATGGTGCCGCCGTTCCCACCACATTCAACAGCGGTGGTCAGCTCACTGCAAGCCTCACCCTCTCCGAACCCGGTACGCTCGACTTGCAGGTGCTCAATCCGAGTCCCGGCCCCGCGAATTCCAACGACTTGATTGAAGACGTTGCGGGCGGTGCGCCAGTTCTAGCCGTGTCGCCGGAAGATGCATCCCGGTTCCTTGATCAGGCGACGTTCGGAGCAACCGACGCGGATATCCATCAAGTCTCGCAAATCGGATTCCAGCCGTGGCTCAACCAGCAGTTCAGCATCCAGCAAACACTGCGTGAACCCGGCGTTGAGCAAGCATTGGTCCTCAATAACCCTCCATGCGGTGCATCCGATTTGGTGTGCAACTCGGCTCTCTTCCTGCAGAACAATCAGAGCGAAGTCTACGTCGAAAATGCATTCTGGCAGCAGGCCCTCTCTGCGAATGATGAGCTGAGGCAGCGCGTGCAATATGCCCTTTCAGAGCAATTTGTAATTTCGGGGACTACTCCCGCAGTGCAGAATATGCCCCGCGGAGAAGCTGCTTACTACGACATGCTCGGCGCAGACGCATTTGGAAATTTCCGGCAGTTGCTCCAGGACGTGACGCTCAACCCAATGATGGGCCAGTTCCTGTCCATGCTTCAGAACGACAAGGGCGATGCCAACACGGATCCGGATGAAAACTATGCGCGCGAAGTTATGCAGCTTTTCACCATCGGCCTTTATCAGTTGAACGACGATGGCACACAGAAGCTCGATTCCACTGGGAATCCGATTCCAACTTATTCGAATAACGATGTCATGGGGTTGGCCAAGGTGTTCACGGGCTTCAGTTGGAACGTACCCGGCAACACCAGCGACACGGCATGGTCCAACTGCTGCATTTATGTCGGCACCGGGTATGGCGAAGATCTTCTTGCCATGCAGGCCTACCCAAACCATCACTCTACCGACGAGAAGGATTTTCTGGGTGTAACCATTCCTACATCCGGCTCGCCAGATCCGAATGGCGACCTCAAGATTGCCCTCGATACTCTGTTCAACCATCCGAACCTGCCGGCGTTCTTCACGAAGCAGCTGATTCAACATCTGGTGACGTCCAATCCCAGCCCCGCGTATGTGGGCCGCGTAGCCGCGGTGTTCAAAGACAACGGCCAGGGTGTTCGCGGCGACATGAAGGCCGTGATCACCGCAATTCTTCTTGACCCGGAAGCCCGTGACACTGCGGCCGATGCGGGCAATCCCCAATACGGGAAGGTACGCGAGGCACTGATTCGCTATACCAACTGGGCCCGCGCCTTCACAGCACAGTCGCGAACTGGATCGTATTATCTCGGCAGCACCGAAGATCCGATCTGGGGCCTAGGGCAGATGCCCATGCGGTCGCCCACGGTATTCAACTGGTTTGCCCCAGGCTACGTGCCGCCCGGTACCAGCATCGCGCAGGCAGGGCTTGTCGCTCCTGAAATGCAGATGACCAACGTGACGACTGTCGTCGGTTATCTGAATTACATGCAGTCCGCAATCGGCAGCGGAGCGCAGAATGGGTCCGACCTCTTCTCGAATTATGGTGCAGAACTGAGTCTTGCAAACACACCCGATCAACTTGTCGCTCGTGTCAATCTTCTGTTGATGGCGGGAGAGATGGACAGCACTTTGCAAGGCGAGATACTCAGCGCTGTAAGTGCGATCCCAGTCCCGGCTGGCGATCAAAACGCGATCAACGCCGCACTTGCCGCGCGGGTGCAAACCGCAATTTATCTGACGATGGCTTCCCCGGCTTTTTGTGCGCAGTTCTAGGAGACGAAAGTGAACAAATTCGAACGTTCCCGCCGGCAGTTTCTTCGGACAGCCTCGATGGCGTCGATGGCAGGCCTTTACGCCAGTCCGTTCCTCATGGAACTAAACTCAGTGGCGGCGATGGCGCAGAGTTCTGGAGCATCGGACTACCGCGCACTCGTGTGCGTCTTCCTTCAGGGCGGCAATGACGGCCACGGCACAGTGATCGCAACTGATCCGGATTCCTATGCAGCCTTCACCCAGGCACGCTCTGGAGCGCCCGGCCTCGCCTATCCCCTCAGCCAGTTGCTTCCCATCATTCCGAAAACCACGCAAAGCGGCCGTACGTTTGCCCTTAACCCGTACCTCGGCGGTGTCCAGAATCTGTTCAATGCAGGTCGGGCAGCAGTTGTCGCAAACTTGGGCACCCTGATTGCGCCTGTAACAAAGGCTCAGGTGATGAGCAGTTCCGTTCCGCTGCCCGCTTCTCTGTATTCGCACTTCGATCAAACGGCGGCGTGGCAGGCGATCGCCTCTAACGGCGGAAGCGCCGAACACATCGGCTGGGGTGGATCAGTTGCCGATCTCGTTGAGAGCATGGGCATGAACTCGAACTCCATGTTCACCTGCATCTCCACAGCCGGAATCGCTTTGTTCCTTTCCGGCCAGTCGTCCTTTCAACTCAATGTCACATCCGCAGGTCCGATTCCCATCGGCGGATTGGCGCAACCATTATTCGGGCAGTCGGCAGGCACGAATGCCCTTTCCTCAATTCTGACGGCTGACGAAGCCAACCTTTTCGCGAAGGAGTACGAAGTTGTCGTGAATCGGTCGCAGCAGGCGCAGGAGCAGCTTTCCACATCGATGCTCCCGGCTGGCGCAACCGGCATTCCCAACCCACCACAGTATCTTGATCCCACCACCAACAAGCTCACCGACAATCCTCTCGCCACGTCACTGCAAACGGTCGCGCGGATCATCGGTGGCAGGTCAGGGCTTGGCGTAAACCGGCAGATCTTTTACGTGCAGCTCGGCAGCTTCGACACGCACAATAACCAGGCGCAACTCCATGCAACTCTGCTCACACAGCTTGGGCAGGCCCTTGAATACTTCGATGGGCTCATGATATCTGCGGGGCTTGGCAGCCAGGTCACGGCGTTTACTGCTTCCGATTTCGGCAGAACACTTACGTCCAACAGCAACGGCACCGACCACGGGTGGGGAAGTCATCACTTCGTCGTTGGAGGAGCCGTCCAGGGACAGGACATTTACGGTCAATACCCCGTCGTCGGCGCAAACCAGGCAAATGATGTGGGCGCGGGCCGTTTGATTCCTGCGATCTCCGTGGATGAGTACGCCGGAACTCTTGCTCGCTGGTTTGGTTTGTCCGACGGTCAGATTCGGCAAATTCTACCCAACCTGGGCAACTTCGGGTCGAGTCCATACCTTGGCTTCATGGGCTAGAATTTGGCTGCGTCTAAAAGGCTCTCCGCGAATTCTCGATCCAATCGATCTAGTTGATAAGCGGATCAGTGTCGCAAGATGGCGCCGAGGCCCAGACTACACACCGGATCGAAGCGATGCCGGCTCGTCAGGCAGGGCTGGTTTTCGCTGCTCGAGATCCATCGGATGAAGCGAGAGCTCGTGCTCCTTCAGAGCACGTGATCGACCTCAATTTGTTTGTGTTGCGAAGCGACGGTGACACTCGCAGCCATGTTCAATCTTGGGCCCCTGCGCGATCAGGTCCTGATCTCTCTGCGCCTGGTTCCCTCTTTTTCGATTTTGGATGCGCATTGACGCTCATCTTTTCCCACTTATACTTCCAAATCACGAGAGAGCACATTTCGAGTTCTCCTGACTGGAGAAGCTGCCGCGCCTCGTGTGAATCGTGATTTGCTTCCTCCGGCCAAAACTTACCATCGTTTCGCGCGTTACACGCCGATTTGAGCGGCTGTGCTTCCGAAGAGAATGAACATGATCCGAAAAATATACCGACCAGGGCAATGATACTTAGAAACTTCACAGAAATAGCTTATCGCCTGTCTGCGTCTCAAACCATCGAGCGCGATCTCGCCGCGTCAGTCAGTCGTCACCTTGACTGCCCACAAAGGTAACAGCCGATCCGAACTCACGATGATCCGCTGCAGAATGCGGAGAGAACAGTCGACGCTCGAAAAGCCGTGCGTGATGCGGCAAGTTTTGATTTGGCCTGATCGGTATCGTCACCTGTGCCGATAGACGGATCGAGAGTCGTTGTTAGTGGCTTTGACTCTCGGGGCGCTAGAGATCATGAAACTTGTCATCCGATTGCTGTTGGGAGCCTTGCTCGTTGCGGGAATATCGGATTGGGGCAAGATCGCGCAGTGTCAACCCAAGATCGATAAGTTACAAACCGACTATTTAAACTCTGAGCTTCCCAAGTGGCTGAAGCTTGGCGGCGAGGAACGGGTGCGCGTCGAGACGTTATATGACGTTAACTTCAGGCTCGGAGATAACACCTACTTACTCAACCGTCTTCGGCTCGACATCGCTGCCACCCCGCTGCCGTGGCTGACGTTTGTCGCGCAGGGCCAGGACGCGCGTGTGTTTTTTTCGGACATATCACCGGCTCCCACGTCGCAACAAGACCCAATCGATTTTCGTCTCGGCTACGTGAATATTGGCAACTCGGAATCGGGGCCTTTCAGCCTCCGAGCTGGCCGCCAAGGATTGGACTTTGGTGAGGGCAGACTACTGGCAGATCCAAATTGGTCCAATGTTGGACGATCGTTCGACGCCGTGCGGCTCACACTTCAACATGGCGGGTTCAGAGCTGACTTCTTCAGCGGTGCTTCCGACAAGATCTGCCCTGACGGCTATGCGTCCCCGACTCCAGGCGAGCATTTAGATGGTGCTTACCTATCATCAGGCAGAATTATTCCTAAGGCCATAGTTGAGCCTTATCTATTTTGGAAGATGGAGCACAACCTAAAGGGAGAACTGGTCAAAACTGGAAATCTGGACGAAAAGACGGCAGGGCTGCGATTAGTTGGAAAGTTCCTATTCGGTCTCGACTACGGGATGGAATCGGCAATGCAGCGCGGATCACTGGGAGTTGAGCCGATTTCTGCATGGGCGACGCACATAGTCGCGGGGTTTTCGCTGCCTGACATTCAGCATCTTACCCGCCTGTATGGTGAGTTCAACCGCGGAAGTGGCGACCGGAATCCGAAAGATGGCATTCACGGCACCTTCGACATCTTGTTTCCTAGCTCGCATGACAAGTTTGGTCTCACTGATCTGTTCTGCTGGTCAAACCTGGAGCACGTCCGGGGAGGTCTGCAATCTAGAGCACGAGCAAACCTTTCGCTGGGATTTGCCTATAACTCTTTCTGGCTTACGAACCGACATGACGGAATCTATAGCAGCGGAAAGTTGATTATTGCTTCGAATGGATCCGAAGGAAGCTTCATCGGTCAGGAGCCCGATGCCCAGGCGCATTGGAACATCACTTCCCGCATGCAGTTTGATTTAACGGCTGGACATCTATTTGCCGGATCGTTTTTGCGGGCGACTGGTGGTTACAACGGATTTAACATCACCACTTTCGGTATCGGACAGAGGTTTTAGAGCCACATATTGAGTGTCTCCACATCGCGGAATGATAGCTGACATCCTGGAGTGCTTTCACTGAATGAGAATTCAAGTCAATGTAAGAGAAGAAGGCAATTCAGAAGCGGTAATTGGAACAGACAGAGGTAAACCTATGCCAAGTGTAGCCATGGAAGTATCAAGGACCGATGTATCAGACGCCAATGGAAGATCGTCGATGCTGCAACCGGCCCTGGGAGACATAGACGGACATGCAACCGTTTCGAAGAGAGCGGCAGTGGCAGTTCCCGATCAGCGTGCCGGCAAGTATCTGACCTTCATGCTCGGGCACGAAGAGTTTGCGATTCGAGTACTGAAGGTCAGAGAGATCATGGGTATTCAAGACATCACAGCGATGCCGCAGACTCCGGATTATGTCAAAGGAGTCATCAACCTTCGCGGCAAGGTCATTCCAGTAGTTGACCTACGCTTGAAGTTCTGTATGCCCGCGCGGGAATATACACAGCGCACCTGCATCATTGTGGTACAGGTGCAAGCGGGGAGCGTCTCCATGCTCACAGGACTCGTCGTCGACGAAGTCTCCGAAGTGCTGAACCTTGCCGCCTCAGACATTGAAGATACGCCAGACTTCGGAGATGGCGTGGACTCGGCCACTTCTTATTTGCTCGGTATGGCGAAAGCGAAAGGCAAAGTCAAAATTCTGCTGGACATCGATCGCGTCTTAGCTGTTCAAGAAGTTCATGGGTTGGATGCCCTGTCGCAAATGTAATTTGGATGGTCCTTGAAGGAGAAGAAATGTTTGCACGAATGACGATCGCAAAGAAACTCGGAATCAGTCTTGGCGTCCTGGTTTTATTGACACTAGGCCTCGGTTATGTCTCCTGGCGCGCAGTAACCAGTCTGAGCATGGAGCTCGATACGGCCATCCACAAGACTGCCGTCAAGATTGATTTGACCGCCAATGTTGGCAAGCGATTGAATGAAGTGGCCCTCGCCGATCGGGGAATCATGCTCGGCTACATGAACAAAGATCAAGACTTCGTGCGGCGGAATACAGTGAAAATGGAAGACGCTCGCAAACGCGTCGATGAGCAAATGACGGAAATGAGGCCCTTGCTCGTAACTGCGGAGGGAAAGGCCCTGATGGACGGCATGGACCAGGATCTCGCCTCATTTGATCCACTGTTGAAGCAATACCTGGAGCTGGGCGAAAAAGGTCAATTTGCCGAGGCCCAAAAGCTCGTGGATGAAAAAATGGCTCCGGTAGTCGCGACCATGGAAGACCGATCAACGGCACTTCTCAAGGTAAACCGTGACATTCTCACCGAATCGCAGCAACGAGCTGATGCGCTCTCAAACAGCAGCCGATGGACCGTTGTCGCAGGCATAGCTCTGGTTCTCGGAATCAGCATCGTGGTTGTATTTGTCCTGCGAATGGTGAACGCCAACCTGCGGATCGCGATCAACGAGTTGAGCGAGGGTGCAGGCCAGGTAGCCAGCGCGGCAAACCAGATCTCGTCTTCGAGTCAAGCTCTCGCGCAAGGTGCATCTGAACAAGCCGCGTCGCTTGAAGAAACATCAGCGTCCAGCGAAGAGATCAATTCAATGGCGAGAAAGAACGCTGAGAATTCGCAGGCTGCAAACGGATTAGTAACGCAGTCCCAGCAGAAGTTCAATGAGACCAATCATTCACTGGAGACCATGGTGGCGGCGATGAGCGACATCAAGGTATCCAGCGACAAGGTCGCCAAGATCATCAAGGTAATCGATGAAATCGCTTTCCAGACAAACATTCTGGCATTGAATGCAGCGGTAGAGGCGGCTCGCGCGGGCGAAGCTGGGATGGGATTCGCGGTTGTTGCCGATGAGGTCCGGAACCTGGCACAGCGCTGCGCTCAAGCCGCCAAGGACACTGCGGCCCTCATTGAGGAATCAATCGTTAAATCGAATGACGGCAAGATCAAGGTAGACCAGGTCGCGGTAGCAATCCGTGCGATCACCGAGGAATCGGCAAAGGTGAAGACGCTTGTGGATGAAGTAAGCCTGGGCAGCCAGGAGCAGACGCGCGGGATTGAGCAGGTGGCCAAAGCGCTGACACAGATGGAGCAGGTGACGCAGCAGTCGGCGGCAAGTGCCGAAGAGAGTGCCGCGGCGGCCGAAGAACTCACCGCACAGGCCTCTACGTTGATGGAAGTAGTTCGACAGCTGAGATTGATGGTAGATGGCGAACGATCGACGGAGAGAAACCATGATATGCGCTCTTCCTGGCAATCACCGGCTTCGGGTCGAGCGCCCATGACAGCGAAAGGGGTGCAGAAATCTTTCGCGGCGAGGTCATTAGGGGCAAAAGATGAACCATTCCCGATGGACGCGGATTTCAAGGCCATGGTGTAACGCGGCGCAGATTGTTCTTCTTATCGCAAGTTCAGCGCAGTCTGCAAAGGCGCGGAACGCGTTCGCTCACTGATTCGGAAAAGAAAGACCGCGTATTATGTCCAGCGTTGGAAAGCCCGTCAAAGCGGAGGCAATGGTTGACTTGAGAAATCGAGTCGATGAGTTGGCCGTAAAACTCATGCTTGGCGCGACTCAAAAACAGCAGTGGGTAATTTCGCTGGATGAATTGGCCCGGCAGGCTGAAATCGCAGAGCGAGCCGACGTTGCGCGCATAGCAGTCGAATCGATTGAAGCCGTTTCGAGTCCATCGACCGACGCGGGCTCCTGGAATACGAATCTATCCAACAATATTGTCCGGATGCAGCAGGCCATTGAAGGAGACGGGATACAAAAGGTCTGCAGCACTCCGGCGCCATCCAATTCATCGCAATCTTCAAAGCCTTCCATCGCGCCCACATCTGCTGCTGAACCTCCGTCACTAGGGGACGATCGCGAATTGATGGCGGACTTCCTTCTTGAGGCGCGCGATCACTTGATTCAAGTTGAGATCCAGATCATGACGCTTGAGAAAGTGCCAGAAGATCGCGAAGCAATCAACACCGTATTCCGCGCGTTCCATACGATCAAAGGCCTCTCTGCTTTTCTGGACCTTTCTGAAATGCGTGATGTGGCACACGAAACCGAGACGCTACTGGATATGGTGCGCAGTGAGCGACTGAGGGTCACTTCAGAGATAGTCGATATTGTCTTGGCTGCGGCGGACTTTTTGAAGGTTTCGCTGGCGAGCCTGGAGGCGACTCTGATGGGAAGCGCTGCGGGGCCGGTACCCGAAAAAGCGGATCTGGTGGAGCGTATTCGCCGCGGAACAAAAGGAGAGTTGCTCACCCCGCGAATGGCGGCAGACATCAACGCAGCAGTCATTGGTGTCGAAACGAATTTGCCGAATACGCCTGCGACTGACTCGATTGCACCGGAAAGGCGAACGAGCGGCGCCGATCGCAGAGCGCAGATCACTGAATCTCATTCGGTCAAAGTGGATACGGGCAAGCTGGATTTCCTGGTCGAGATGGCTGGTGAAATGGTGGTGGCCCAGTCCATCGTTCAACATCATCCGGATTTGGTTACTCTACAGAGCCCAGCCGTACAACGCAGTTTGGCTCAGCTTGCACGCATCACCACCGATTTGCAAAAGACTGCCATGTCAATGCGCATGGTACCAGTGGGCGGTTTATTCCAGAAGATGAGCCGATTGGTGCGGGATCTGAGCCGCAAGACAGGCAAGCAGGCTGAACTGGAAGCGATCGGAGCAGACACCGAGCTGGACCGCAACGTCGTTGAAGAATTGGCCGACCCTCTCATGCACATGGTGCGTAACGCCGCTGATCACGGCTTGGAATCGGTAAAAGAGCGACACGCCGCCGGCAAAGATCCAACAGGCCATATTCGGCTTAGCGCCAGCCACCAGGCTGGCCACATCGTTATCGAAATCGCTGACGATGGCCGTGGGTTGATCCGAGAAAGGATTCTGGATAAAGCTCGACGAATGGGTTTGACGGAAGACGGTACCGGTCTCTCTGACCGGGAGGTTTTCAGTTTCATCTTTCATCCTGGATTCTCAACGGCGACAGTAGTCACGGATGTCTCTGGTCGCGGTGTTGGTATGGATGTGGTGAAAAAACAAATCCAGAAGTTGCGTGGACACGTGGATATCGAATCCATCCCCGGCAAAGGAACATCGTTTTTTCTGCGCTTGCCCTTGACCCTGGCCATGATTGACGGGTTAGTGGTTGGCGTCGGCGCAGAGCGGTATGTGATCCCAATCCATTCGGTGCGCGAAATGCTGCGTCCTTCAGAGGCCATGCTTTTCACGTTAGAAAACCGGGAAGAGATGGCTATGGTTCGCAACAGCCTTCTTCCAATCGTCCGTTTGTATCAGCGCTTCGGGGTCAAGCCTCGGTCAGAACTCGCCACCGAAAGCCTTTTGGTTGTCGCAGAGGCCGCCGGCAGATCATTTTGCCTGATGGTGGATGATTTGATCGGCAAACAGGAGGTGGTGATTAAGAGTCTTGGCGAAACGTTGAAAGACGTTCATGGCGTGGCCGGCGGCGCAATTCTAGGGGATGGCCGCGTCGGTTTGATTCTGGACATTGAAGGGGTGTACGCGAGGGAAAACAAATGATCGGGACGGACACAGAATTTGCCGCCATGCGATCGCTCTCCATGTCTGCAACACAGCTGGTCACACTCACGGAAAGTGAATTCTGCACGATTGCAGCTTTGGCTCGTAAGGAATTCGGGTTGGAATTGGGGACGGGAAAGGAACAGCTTGTAGCCGCGAGACTCGGCAAGCTAATGCGAAAACTCAGGTTCGCATCCTTCAAAGACTACTACCGGAGTGTGTTGCGTGATCGCTCAGGCGATGCGCTTGTGGAACTGATTGACGCGCTAACAACCAATCACACGAGTTTCTTCCGCGAACAAGCTCATTTCGATTTTCTGGTCCAGAACATTCTCTCGGATCGTAATTGGCGCGGTCATCTCAGGATCTGGAGTGCAGCAAGCTCGACGGGTGAAGAGCCATATTCCATCGCCTTTACGGCACGCGAAAACCTCGGGTCAAGAAGTTTAGATATTCCTCGCATTCTGGCGACAGATATTTCAACGCGCGTGCTCGAGACTGCACGTAAAGGGATGTATAAAGCCGATCGTTTTCAGGGAGGAGTTCCTTCCTGGCTAAGAAAACACCTTCTGCGTGGCGAGAATCGCTGGGAGGGCTGGTACCGGATACGGCCTGAAATCTCGGCGATGGTCGATTTCCGTCGCGTGAACTTGATCGACCCGTTGCCCCAACTAGGGCGCTTTGGCGTCATCTTCTGTCGAAACGTGATGATTTACTTTAGTCGCACGACGCAGGAGAAGGTGGTGAAGCGACTGGCGGCATGCCTGGAACCGGGTGGCTACCTCTTCATCGGCCATTCAGAAAGCCTGACCGGGATCGACCATGGACTGGAACAGATTCAGCCAGCCATATACCGGAATCGAGGTGGCCACCGATGAGGCAGCTCGTGGTGGGAGTCGCCGATGGCGGCGTGAGTCAGGATCCGGATTCGATGCTCGTGACCTATGCTCTGGGATCCTGTGTCGCTGTGATGCTACATGACCCTGTGGCAGGAATTTCTGGGATGGTGCATTACATGCTTCCGGAGTCCTCCTTGTCCTCCGAAAGGTCAGTCGTAAAACCTTGGATGTTCGCCGATACCGGTGTCTCCTGCCTCCTTCGCGTCACACTCGAGCACGGTGCGGATAAGCGCAGGCTGGTTGTTTGCGCGGCCGGAGGTGCTCAGATCATGAATGACAGCAACACTTTCAATATTGGCAAGCGCAACTGCCTGGCTTTGCGTAAAGCACTCTGGAAGTGTGGACTCACGGCACGCGCGGAAGAAGTCGGCGGAACATTGCCGAGGACAGTACGCATGGAAGTTGCCACTGGAAGGATATGGTTACAATCTCCCGGCTGTGAGCCACGGGAGATGAATATACGGTCGCAAGCCACCCCTCGCAACTTGGCCCCGGGAGAATGAAATGGCATTGAACATCCTGATTGTAGATGACTCGCCAATGATGAGGACTTTCATCCGCAAAGTCGTAGATCTCACAGGAATAGATGTAGGAAGTTATTGTGAGGCTGCGGATGGCGAGGAGGCATTGAAGTCTTTGCGATCTCATTGGATGGATCTGGTGCTGACCGACATCAACATGCCCCGGATGAATGGAGAACAGCTGATTCGGTGCCTTGAAAAAGATGAGTTGTTGAAGACGATTCCGGTAATCGTGGTGTCCACAGATTCAAGCCACAATCGAGTTCAACAGATGCTCGCACTTGGAGCAAAGGGATATGTTTCCAAGCCATTTCTTCCAGAAGTTTTGAGAGATGAAGTGGAGAAGGTTCTGAAGGTTAACAATGAATGAGCAGAATATGAATCGGCTGATCTCTGATACGGTCGACTCAGTGTTGGAAACGATGTTCTTCTCCGCACCTTCGGAGCCTTCCGAAGAAGAAATGGGCAGCTCGAATATTAAAGTGCGTGTTGCCTTCCGCGGATGTCCATCCGGCACGCTCGAGGTTTGCGTATCTGAATCGAGTGCTCGGACTTTGGCGTCGTCTTTTCTGGGCGAAGACGAAAAAACTCTGACCGAATCACAACCGGGCGAAGTGGTTTGTGAAATGTCCAATATGTTGTGCGGCTCATTGATTAGCAAGCTGGAAAGCGAGCAGTCATTCGATCTTGATTTCCCTCAGTTAATACCGAAAGAGGACGATACCGACAACAAGTTGACCCATGCGGCCGGTCGCCAATGCTTCGAGATTGAAGGAGGATTGCTAACTGTTAGCCTGCACTTGCAGGCGGTGTCATAATGCCGGACAGCAGAATTAGAGTCCTGATCGTAGACGACTCCGCCATCGTGCGCAAAGTGCTGACCGATGCTTTACTGGCCGAGCCTGATATCGAAGTCGTGGGAACAGCCCCCGATCCCTTTGTTGCGCGCGACAAGATACTTTCGTTACACCCTGATGTAATCACGCTCGATATCGAGATGCCACGCATGGATGGTGTGACATTTCTGAAGAAGCTGATGCATTACCATCCGTTGCCGGTGATTGTCATAAGCTCACTCGGGATCTCTTCAAGCCGAACCGCACTTGAAGCGCTTGATGCTGGGGCGATCGACGTTCTAGCCAAGCCAGGCGGCCCGCAGTCGGTTGGTGAATTGCGGTTGAGTCTTGCCACCAAGATTCGGACCGCAAAAGTCGCGCGGCTAAGGGTGCTCTCTTCGCCGGTTTCAGCAAATGGTTCGCAACCAATTCACTCGCAACTGGGACGCCCCTTCCCAGCATCTGCTGTGATCGCTATTGGCGCATCGACCGGTGGGACCGAAGCGATTCAGGAAGTCCTGGTGGGCTTGCCACAGAATTGCCCGGCTATTGTCATCACGCAACACATTCCCGCAGTTTTTTCCCGCTCCTTTGCCGATCGTCTCAACGAAGTGTGCGCAATCCGCGTACGTGAGGCCAAAGATGGCGACAAGCTGGAACCGGGACTGGCTCTTGTCGCGCCTGGAAATTTTCACATGCTGCTCAAGGGCTCACCGGGTTGCCACCGTGTTGAAGTCAGAGATGGTCCGATGGTGTGTTTCCAGCGACCAGCAGTCGACGTCCTCTTTCACTCGGTCGCGCTGTCTGCCGGCCCGAATGCTACAGCTGCCATTCTGACAGGGATGGGGTCGGATGGAGCTCAAGGGATGATCGCTATGAAAAAAGCTGGTGCGCGAACGATCGCCCAGGACGAAGATAGCTGCGTGGTTTTTGGAATGCCCAAGGAAGCGATTCGGCATGGCGCGATTGATCGGGTTCTGCCTCTTTCCGCAATTCAGAACGCTCTCCTCGCTGAGGCGAGACGGTAGTCATTGCTCTTTACGTGGAATCAACTTTGCTCTCACTAAAAGGCTGCAAGGTCCGATAAGCAAGTTAGTGTCTACGCCTGTCTGCGCCATCGTATGGCGGCTATTGATGGGAAAGTTGGCGAATGTAGATCCTTGCGGCGGCTGCTCATATTTCGGTCGTCGCTTTCACCGCGAACGCCATTCCGAGATTTGGAGATGAGCGATGTTCAAGCTTGACGTTGAATTGTTTGATCAGTATCGGTCTGATTCCTGCGAAAGTCTCGAGAATGTCGCCGCAGACTTTTTAAGAATTCAGAAGGGGGGCGCTATCAGTGAGGAATCCCTAGATCACGCATTCCGAGCCGTGCATACGGTCATGAGAGGCTCCCATCTCTTCGATCTTAAGAAGATAGATGAGCTGGCGCTCAGGACAGAAGACGTGCTTTCACTGGTGCGCTCACGCAAGATAGTGCTTACTGCCAATCTAATTGCCATTCTGCTTTGCGCAATTGATAGATTATGCGGCTTGTTGGAAGATCCAACCAACAGTGACGAAGCCGATATCGCAGACATTGTGGCGAAACTGGAAACGAGTCCTGGTAATTATCTAGCTGCTCTCCAGGCAGGAACCATGCCTGGCGGCAGACCTACACACGGCAAAGATCACGACCTGCTTACGCTTGTTGTTGAAGATGATTTTGCATGTCGAGTTTTGCTCCAGAAATTCCTATCTCGCTTTGGCGAATGCCACATTGCCATCAATGGCAGAGAAGCGGTGGATGCGTATCGATCTGCACTGGGGGAGGGATGCGGTTACGATTTGATTTGCATGGATATCATGATGCCCGAAATGGACGGCCGCGAAGCTATGCGGCAGATTCGGGCTCTGGAAGAGCAACAAGGAATTATTTCGACCCTGGGAGCGAAGATCATTATGACAACTACCGTCAATGAACTGAAGGAAGTTGCCAATTGCTTTGAAGAACTTTGTGACGATTATCTAGTCAAACCCATCAACCTCGGGCAACTCAAGAACCGAATGGAACAGTTCCAACTGCTGTAGATCTGGAATCCTTGATGAGTCAGCGCCGCCGCTCGAAATGGATCCACCGCGACAGAATTAAGCTCCTGTGAGGCCGCGGAAGTCATTGAAACGATTGGAGCCGTGAGTCCCGGATCAAACTGGATTATCAACAACGCTTTCATGCGCCGAGAGGAACAGGCATCTCGTATCCCGCCCGGTCTGCGTTCGCGGATTTCGTTCTTATTTATCGCTTGGCCAATATTAACGTGATCTACGGACAGCCTTTGACGAAGCTTTCAGCGTCTCACCATTTTTAAGGTCGAATTGGGGAGACGATTGAATGAATGCATCGGATGTTCTGGTTGAGCGGCTTCTCGCGTGGGGCGTTGACACGATCTTTGGTCTGCCCGGCGACGGGATAAACGGTGTCATGGAGGCCCTGCGGAAGGTCAAGGACAAGATCCGCTTCATCCATGTGCGCCACGAAGAATCGGCGGCTTTTATGGCGTGCGCGTATGCCAAGTTCACTGGACGTTTAGGGGTGTGCCTCGCCACTTCAGGCCCGGGAGGTATTCACCTTCTGAATGGCTTGTACGACGCCAAGATGGACCAGCAGCCGGTGCTTGCAATCACCGGAATGCAGTTCAATGACGTGGCAGGGACTTTTCAGCAGCAAGATGTCGAGCTCGACAAGCTCTTTATCGATGTTGCCTGTTACAACAATCGCGTCATGAGCGGCGCGCACATGGAATCGGTTGCCGATCTCGCGATCCGCTCCGCCATCGAGAAGCGCGGCGTATCCCACATCACCATCCCGATTGACGTCCAGCAGCAACCGGCAAAGGCTGAAAAATCACAGCGAAACGTCGCCCATCACTCTTCATCGGTCCATGCCATATCCGGTAATGTGCCGCCGCCGGGCGATCTCAAGGCTGCGGCGAAGGTCCTGAACGACGGCAAGCGAATCGCAATCCTTGCGGGTCAGGGTGCATTGCACGCCACGGACGAGCTACTGGAACTTGCAGAGCTTCTGGCTGCGCCGATCATCAAGCCTCTGCTCGGCAAAGGTTGCGTTCCAGACGACTCGCCTTACACGACTGGCGGAATTGGATTGCTCGGTACCGCTCCCTCAGAGGAAGCACTTGAAGATTGTGACACCCTTCTGATGATCGGTACGTCGTACCCCTATATCGAGTATTTGCCGAAACCCGGCGATTGTCGCTGCTTGCAGATAGATGCAAACGCGCAGCGCATTGGGCTGCGAACTCCCGTGGAAGTCGGCCTCGTTGGCGATTCAAAGAAAACGATCCAGATGCTTTTGCCTTTGCTCAGTCGAAACGGCCATCGACGGTTCCTTGAGAAGGCACAAAAGGGCATGAAATCGTGGAATGAGCTCATCGAAAAGGAAGGGAATTCGACGGCCATGCCCATGAAGCCGCAAGTCGTCGGATGGGAATTGTCGAAGCGCACAAAGGAGAATGCAATCATCGTCTCCGACTCTGGAACCAACACCACTGTATGGGCTCGCTATATGCAAGCCAAAAGGGGCCAGATGCATTCCTGCTCCGGTAACCTGGCAACCATGGCATGCGGTCTTCCTTATGCAATCGGTGCGCAAATCGCCTGTCCCGATCGGCAAGTTATCGGCGTTGTCGGGGATGGCGGATTCACCATGTTGATGGGGGAAATCATCACAGCGGTGGCTTACAAGCTGCCCATCAAGATCGTCGTTATCAAGAACAACACGCTCGGTCAGATCAAATGGGAACAGATGGTCTTTGAGGGCAATCCCGAGTATCAATGCGACCTTCTTCCGATTGATTTCGTTGCCCTGGCACAGGCGGTTGGAGCCAGGGGCGTACGCATCGATGATCCAAAAACCGCTGGTGCCAAGTTCGATGAAGCCCTGGCCATGGAAGGGCCGGTCATCATCGAAGCAGTTGTGGACCAGTTCACAGCGATGCTTCCCCCGAAAATTACGGCGGACCAGGCGATCAAGTTTTCTGAGGCTCTGGCAAAGGGTGAGCCCAATCGGCTGAAGATTGCCCTCACTGCGGCCAAAGATACTGTTCGCCAAGTCGTCTAATGACATCCGAAGCGACCATTAACGCCGGAACCGCGCGTTCTTTCACCATTCCTACCGACGCTCCTGAAGCGGACGGGACCATTTCGTGGAATGCGACCACCCTGGTCGTCGTTGAATTGCATACGGGCGCCGCAACAGGCATCGGCTACACGTACGGGCACAGTGCTTCTGCAATCGTCGCGCGCGAGCTGGTCGAACGGCATTGCATTGGCCAACAACCGGTGAACACGAACGCGCTGTTCGCCTCCATGCGGATCTCGCAGCGCAACTATGGCGCGGAAGGCATCGGGGCTACGGCGCTCTCCGCAGTCGATATTGCCCTTTGGGATTTGAAAGCCAAACTCGTGGGTCTTCCGCTTGCATCACTGTTGGGTGCGGTGCGTAAGGCGGCGCCGGTGTATGGATCTGGCGGATTCACCTCTTACACCGACATCCAACTTCAGGAGCAGCTGGCCGGATGGGTTGGCCAGGGGATACCCAGGGTCAAGATGAAGATCGGCTCTCACCCTGAAGACGACATGCGCCGGATCGCCGTCGCGCGCCAGGCCATCGGAAGCGACGTCGAGCTTTTCGTCGATGCTAATGGAGCCTATTCGCGCAAACAGGCACTCTACTTCGCTGAGCTGGCACGAGCCGAACAGCAGGTTACGTGGTTTGAGGAGCCGGTCTCTTCGGACGATCTTGAAGGCCTGCGTCTCCTTCGGGATCGCGCACCCGCAGGAATGGACATCGCTGCGGGCGAGTATGGCTGGAACGCCATGTATCTTCGCAAAATGATTGAGGCCGGGGCGGTCGATGTCATTCAGGCCGATGCCACCCGATGTGGTGGCGTAACCGGATTCATGGAGGCTGCGGCAATCGCCATCGCGAAACCTTTACCGCTCTCCGCCCACTGTGCGCCAAGCGTTCACATGCATTTAGCGTGCGCCGCGCGGGCGCTTCGTCATATCGAGTATTTCCACGACCACGTTCGCATCGAATCCATGCTCTTCGATGGTTTTCGGTCCGCGCAATCGGACGGTTGTATGTATCCCGACCTCACCCGACCCGGTCTTGGCATCGAATTTAAAACCAGGGATGCCGAGCGATTTGCGGAGAACTAGACCTCTTATGATCCACGATCCGGCTCAGCCTCAGCGGAGCATCGCATGACAATCCCAGACACAAGTCCCACGGCGCTCGTTCAGTCGCTACCGGAGTCGCTCCGCGGATCGGAGGAACTTGTACTCGATCACCTCCAGCACGGAACTTTCCAACGATCAATGTCTTTGCTGGTGGCGGGCACCAGCGTCGTCAGCGGAATGGAGGTCGCCTATGAGCACTACAAGGGCAGCTACTCGAATCCAGTAATGTACACGCCGGTTATACTCTCCGGCACATTAGCGATTGCAGGTGTTTGTGCAGTCTTCAGCAGGAAACTGGCGACTACATTTCTTCGTTACACTGCACTTCTGACTTTGGCCGACGGCGTCATTGGGTTCGGTTTTCATATTCGCGGCATCGCTCGTAAACCTGGCGGATGGCGTCTGCCCATTACCAACATCATCATGGGTCCTCCACTCTTTGCCCCGCTTCTCTTCGGCACAAGCGCCTATCTGGGGGTAATCGCCAGCTATCTGCAGCGGGAGGAAGATCACGGCATACGCAGCCATGCCGCAGAGGGAGCACTCGTTTCGCGTCGCATGGCGTTCGGAGATGACATCCACGTCGGTCGTTTCCAGAAGCACCTTTGCATCGTATGTGCCGTGGGAACGTTCGCCGTCGGAGCCGAGAGCTGGTACTCACATTATAAAGACAATTTCAAATTTCGCGTGCAGTGGTCACCCGTCCTGTTGGCGCCGTTGATGATCTTTGCTGCCGTAGGGTCGATTCGCAGCAAGCGAATCGCCAACACTCTACTGCCTGTCGCTTCTGCGCTGCTGATGCTGAACGGAGTCGTCGGCACTTATTACCACATGCGCGGTATCGTCAGACGGCCGGGTGGGATCCGCAAGCCGCTCTATAACGTTCTTTACGGGCCCCCAATCTTTGCGCCCATGCTGATGGCCGCCTGTGGACTAATCGGGGCGCTTGCGTATTTCATGCGCCGGGAGCGTCGCTGATGTTTGGCAAAAGTGAAAATATGGGAGTTTCAGAGAAGCGAAGCGATGAGGATGGGGCACCTGCTTCGCCGCGGGATCCTGCGACAGGCGAGGAGCTTCAGCCAAAGGCCACGCCTGGCTACTATCCCCGCTTCCACACTCTCGACCAGCAGAACTACTGGGACGCGGCGACGCGCGAGGTGGTTCTAAATCGCGTCAACCTTCTTCCCCCAATCCGATTCTTCACGGCCGAAGAGGGCGCCGTTATGAAGGCAGTGGTCAGCCGCGTATTGCCACAGGAAGACCGCACCGTCGAGACGCGAATCCCGATCCTTCCAGGATTGGATGAACGCCTGTTTCTGAATCGCATCGATGGCTACCGCTATGAAGACATGCCTTCCGATCAGGATGCCTATCGCTTCGGAGCGAAGGCGATTGAAACAATGGCGCAAGAACTGCATGCCAAACCCTTCCACACCCTTCCGACGTTGGAACAGGAGCACATCCTCCAATCTCTGCACGATGGAAAACCTGTAGCTGCGAGAGAGCTTTGGCAACAAATGAACATCAGGCAATTTTGGATGATGCTCGTCTCTGATTGTTGCGCAATCTATTACGCGCATCCCTTCGCGTGGGATGAGATTGGATTTGGCGGCCCTGCCTATCCGCGCGGTTACATGCGGCTTGAAGAGGGCGAAGCCGAACCATGGGAGGTCAACGAGAATCGCTATGACTGGCTTGCACCTTCTGATACGGTCTCCGATCGGCCCCAGGACAGAGGCGAACCGACAGCATCGCATCACGGACAGGCAGGCACGCATTGAGCCTCTTTCATCGTCATGCGCCCCTCGGAGGCCCTTTCAACGCCGCACCGGTGGCGGACGAAGTGAAACTCCTCGGCCCGATGCAGCAGATTAAGTTGCCGGAGAGGCGATTTAAAGACGACGATCTGATCGACTTTGCCATCGTGGGCGTCGGCTCTGCAGGCGGGGTTCTTCTTCAGCGCCTCGCGCGCGCAGGTTTCAATGTAGTGGGTTTCGAAGCGGGTCCATTCTGGGATACGGAACGCCAGTGGGTCTCAGACGAAGCTGGTTCACACAATCTCTATTGGAACGACCTTCGCATCACCGGCGGCAAAGACCCGCTTGCTCTCGGATCGAATAATAGCGGCAAAGGTGTGGGCGGGGGATCGGTGCACTGGGCTGCATTTGTACCGCGCTTCCATCCCTCCGACTTCGATGTTTACACGCAAGACGGCGTGGGCGCAGACTGGCCCATTCGCTATGAACAGATTGAGCCCTACTACGAACTGTTGGAACGCGAAATGCCGGTTGCCGGACCTGCGTATTATCCGTGGGGCAAGCCGCACGGCTATCCCTACGGTCCCCATCCCATGGGTGAGGTGGGAAACATCCTCATCAAGGGATGTACCGCACTCGGCATCCGAGTCTCCGCGGGCGGTCCCGTTGCCATCCTTTCCGCCTCTCACGGAGACCGCCCGCACTGCGTCTACCGCGGCTTCTGCATCCAGGGCTGCAAAGTCGGGGCCAAGGCATCCACGCTCGTAACCCATGTCCCCGACGCGATTGCTCACGGTGCGGAGATCCGCGACAACAGCATGGTCGCGCGCGTTTCGTTAGGGAAGGATGGCCGTACCGATGGAATCCTCTACTACGATCTCGAGGGCGTCGAACATTTTCAGCGCGCCCGAGCCGTCCTCGTCTGCGGATATGCTCTTGAAACGCCTCGCCTGCTATTCAATTCAGCCTGTCCCGGTCACGAGCAGGGGGTTGCGAACTCTTCCGGCACGCTCGGAAAGTATCTGATGGCGCAGGCGGGCAACGTCATCCTGGGAAAGTTCGATGATCTCGTCCGTCAGTACAAGGCTCCGCCTGCGCATGCCCTCACCGAAGAATTCTACGAAACCGACTCGAAGCGCGGGTTCGCGCGCGGCTTTGCGGTGCAAACAGTCGGTCCCCTTCCCATTGCATTCTCAAAGCAGCTGATGGCTGCGAAAGGCTTATGGGGATGGGGCCTTCGCCGCGAAATGATGGACTATAACCATTGGTCTCCCATGGGCTTGCTTGGCGAAATTCTCCCGTGGGAGGATAATCGCGTCGAAATCGCCGATGGCAGGAACGGCCGCCAGGATGCGCGCGACCGCTTCGGACTTCCGGTCGCGCAAGTCACCTTCTCCCTGCATGACAACGACAGGAAACTGATCGAGTTTGGCAAGAACAAAGTCATCGAGATTATGTACGCTGCGGGTGCGAAAGAGGTTGTTCAAGAACAACGCTATGCTCATCTCGTTGGAGGCTGCCGAATGAGTGCGACCCCCGGGACCGGCGTTTGCGACAAGTTCGGCCGTACCTGGGATGTACCCAACCTCTTTGTGATGGATGGCTCCGTCTTTCCAACGCAGGGTTCAGCGAATCCTGGTCTTACCATTCAAGCCTTGGCGGCCCGCACCGCAGACTACCTCATTACTCAAAAGGATGACGTCTTCCATTCCAACAAACGCAACCTCGTCGAACCTCCGTGCCGCCACACCCTGTCCCCGCCGGGAACGTTCACAAAGGGTGTGCCGCGTTTCCGCTGATGAATCTGCCAGGTAGAGTCGCGGAACCAGGACAACCGAGTGGTGCGTTTGCCCGTACGCGCAGACGCATCTCGGGTCGCGTCTGCGGCGACGAATGAAATATACGTGAACAGAGTATTGACGGCATCGATTGCTGAGCTATACTGGCAGTCCGATTTCTTGCGGTACTTTCTTCGCATGATTCAATGCCTTGTCAACTGACGCTCCGGCTCCCCTGATCGCGAGATCCAATTGACCGAGAAAGTTTGAAACGCTTCTCCCCGTCCAATCACAATTAGAGAGCTGTGTAAGCGGAACAGAACTTATTGTCCAGGGTCCTGAGCGATCTCAGGCCAACGGGAGGTTTTGGTCGCAAACGCGTCTCGAAGCGCTGTCCTGCATCAGCGCCGATTCCCCGCACGTCTCAACGACAAATCAGATTCGCTCGAGATCAATCCGGCGCGTTCCAAAGCACGATTCGCAAAACAGACAGATTCGCTCGCCAACACGCAAGCCAACTCGTAAGGAGGACGGATTCATGCCCACGTTTACGTACCCCGGCGTTTATGTCGAGGAACTCTCAAGCGGCGTACACTCCATCACCGGAGTGGCCACCTCCATTGCGGCCTTTATCGGCTGGGCCCCCCAGGGACCGGTCGATGAGGCAACGCTGGTGGAGAGCTGGTCAGACTATCAGGCTCTCTTCGGCGGTCTCAACTCGAATAGCCTGCTGGGCTACTCGGTAAACCAGTTCTTTGCCAACGGGGGTCAGCAGGCGTACATCGTGCGGCTGTTGTGGGACGGCTCGATGCCCCCGGCCCCAGGAACAAATCCTCTGGTTGCAGCTACGGCGGTGGCTACCGGAGCTGGCTATGCATCGGCGCAGATTACTGCGTCGATGGGCGCGATCGTGTCGCCGGCGGTTCCGGTTAGCGTGGGTGCACCGGTGCTGCAAAGCATCAGCATCGGGCCGGCAGGTATGCCGCCGCTTCCGCTTGGGGCGCCTCTGACGTTTACGGCTACAGGCAACAGCTCAGACGGCAGCAGCGCTAATCTGGCGGGTGCCAGCTGGTCTTCGAGCAATACCGGCGTGATTACAGTCGGCGCGGGCGGGGTGGCTCACGCGGTAGGGGCAGGTACGGCCACGATTAAAGCGACCAACGGACTAGTCTCCGGAACTCTTTCGGTCACAGTAGCTCCCGTCGCTTTGAGCGCCATCACCATCTCGCCTACAACGATTCCGCCTTTCGGGCTGGGGCATGCTCCACCAGGGGCCGGGCAGCCTTTGATCGGGCCTTCTCAACAATTGTCGGCGACTGGCACGTATCTAGATGGGACGACTCAGGATCTGACCAACATAGCGACTTGGGTTACGAGCGCTCCTGGCACAGCAGGTGTGAGCGCCTCAGGACTGGTAACGCCACTGGCAACGGCGGGCAGTTCGAATATCACGGCAGCATGGCTTGGGACCACCTCGGCGCCCGTCGCGGTAACGGTGAATGCGGCCGCCGACCTGATCGGCCTCGCGGTCCATCCGGGCGGCCCGGTTGCAGTGGCTACGCAGACGGTACAGTTCTCGGCGAATGCTTCGCATTCCGATCTTACGAGCTCAGTATTGCCGGCACTTGTCGCTCCGGACGGATGGAAGTCAAGCAATACAGCGGTGGCGACGATCGATCCCTCAACGGGCCTTGCGACAGCTGTCGCTCCGGGCTCGACGACCATCACGGTGACCTCGGCTGGAGTTTCGGCGAGCGCAACACTGGCTGTGACGTCGGCGGCGCTGAACGCTGTGGCGATCAGCCCGATCAATCCTTCGGTAGCCGAAGGCCTCTCACTCCAACTGAAGGCAACAGGTATCTACTCAGACGGCACCAATGCCGACCTGACCTCGAGTGTGGCGTGGAGTTCGGGAGGCCCAGATTTAACCATTGATCCGGAAACCGGTATTGCAACGGGCGTCACGACTGACGCCGGAGTGACAGTTCACGCTACGTGGCCCACTGTGGTTGGCGGCGTAACCTCCAACGTAACCGGAGCCGCGAGCGTCGCGGTGACCGCGCCTGTGCTGCAGTCGCTGGCGGTTACTCCTTCGCCGGTCAACGTGGGCAGCGGCGGAACAGCGCAGCTCAAAGCGACGGGAACATTCTCGAAGGGGCCGACACAGGACCTGACCACCGCCGTGAAGTGGACGTCAACCGCACCAGCGGTTGCCAAGATCAACGCAACAGGGCTGGTTTCAGGCGTGGCGCTGGGAGGTTCGCTCACGCTCTTTGCGGCGAATCCCGGAGCATGGGGCAATAGCCTGCGGGTGAGCATCACGCCGCAGGTCTCCGACCCAACGAGGTTCGGGCTGCTGGTTCAGCAAATTAACCCAACCGGGCAGCTGCAAACCCTCGAAAGCTTCGTGAACCTGTCGACTGTCCCCACCGACTCCATGTACGTGGTCACGGTGATCGACAACGACTCGAATTACCTCAGCTTCATTCCGCCGGGATCGATTGTTCCGATTGCTCCAACCGCTGCCCCTTCGGCGACCCCGCCGGGATCTCCGATTGCCTTGAGCGGCGGAGCAGACGGGACGGCGCTATGGCCGGCGACCGATCAGAATTTCGAACTGATGCTGACCGGTTCTCCGACCAGCGGCGTCAATCTGCTAGACAGGGTCGACATCTTCAATCTGCTATGCGTGCCGGGCGAGACAGATGCGCCCGCAATCTCGAATCTGCAAGGCTACTGTGCCAGCAAGCGTGCCTTCTACATTGTGGATCCCCCGCAGCATGCGACGATCTCCGGTCTAACCAGTACCGGTCCGGTGGGAAGCACAACGGGCTCGATCACCACCGCGCCCAATTCATCCAACTCTGCGTACTACTTCCCTTGGGTCGAAGCCCCAGATCCACTCATGGGAAATCGGTCTTCGCTCTATCCTCCGTGCGGGTTTGTAGCCGGCATCTATGCCGCTACCGACGCCAGCCGCGGGGTGTGGAAAGCTCCGGCGGGAATTCAGGCCGGCTTGACCGGCGTAAGCGGATTGCAATACACGCTGACCGATCTCGAGAATGGCGATCTGAACATACAGGCCATCAACTGCCTGCGCGAGTTCAAGGTGTATGGCGACGTGGTGTGGGGAGCGCGAACTCTCTCCGGCAACGATCAGGCGGGCTCGGAGTGGAAGTACATTCCGATCCGGCGGCTGGCGCTATATATCGAGTCGAGTCTCTATGACGGGACGCAATGGGTGGTCTTCGAGCCGAATGATGCTCCGCTCTGGAGCCAGATTCGGCTCAACGTGGGTGCATTTATGCAGGGACTCTTCCTGCAGGGTGCATTCCAGGGATCGAGTCCCTCGCAGGCCTACTTTGTGAAGTGCGATGCGGAGAACAATCCGCAGTCCAGCATCGACTTGGGGATCGTGAACATACTGGTGGGCTTTGCGCCGCTTTATCCGGCCGAGTTCGTCGTCATCCAGATTCAGCAGATAGCCGGGCAGCTCTCGTAATCGAGAGGACCCAGGAGGAAATCCGATGGTAATGTTTCCTGCAAATCCGCAGCGGCTGGACCCCTACAAGAATTTCAAGTACCGGCTCAAGTGGGATGGTGCGTACATCGCCGGGATCAGCAAGATGAGCATGCTCAAGCGCACCACGGAAGTGGTGGAACATCGCGAGGGTGGCGACCCATCGACATCCCACAAATCGCCGGGGCGGAACAAGTTCGACGCAATTACTTTGGAGCGCGGGCTGACCCAGGACAAGGCCTTTCATGACTGGGCGGGATTGGTGTGGAACTTCGGTGCGGCGCTGGGGGCAGAGGTTTCGTTGGCCAACATGCGCAAGAACATCTATCTCGAGCTCTACAACGAGGCCGGGCAGTTGGTGATGGCGTACAAGATCTACCGCTGCTGGGTTTCCGAGTATCAGGCGATGCCCGACCTCGACGCAAATGCGAACGCGGTTGCGATTGAGCACATCAAGCTCGAGAACGAGGGATGGGAGCGCGACACCAGCGTGACCGAACCTACTGAGCCAACTTTGGCCAACGTGGCGAGCTGATGCGGACTCTGAGCAATGCCGAGTTTCTGGAGCTTTGGGAGCACGGCTGCCGGATGCATCCGCTGGACCGGGCGCTCGCTGCGATTCGTGCCTCCTTCGGGCCGCACGAAACGGCGGAAAGCTCGGCAGCCGACTGGCCGCTGGGTCGGCGCAACCGGGTCCTAGCCCAGGTGCGGATGCTCTACTTCGGGCCCAGCCTGGAGGGCTGGATGGTGTGTCCGCAATGCGGCGAGAAGCTCGAGTTCCAGTTGGACTGCCGGGAGATCGCGGAGGCCCCATCTCCAGAGTCGCCGCAGTCCGTTTCGGTGGGCGCAGGCACGTATCGGGTGCCGACCAGTCGAGACCTCGCGTTGTTGGCCGGCGAGGCGGATGCGGAGCGGGCGGTGCTGCAGCTGCTGGAGCATTGCACGCTGCAGAAGGATGGGAACAATGCAGCGAAAAGCTTGACTGCGGATGCCGTTGATGAGATTGCAGCAAGGCTCGCTGAGGCTGATCCGATGGCCGAGATCACGCTCGGCTTCGAGTGCCCGGTTTGCCGGCACGCGAGCCAGGAGGGGCTGGATCTGGCCGCGTTTTTGTGGTCTGAAATCGAGTCGCGGGCGCGGCGGCTGCTCTCAGAGGTGCATGCTTTGGCCGCGGCTTACGGCTGGGCTGAGGCGACGATTCTGGCCATGAGCGACGTGCGGCGCGCTGGATATCTGCGGATGGTGCACGGGATGGCAAAGGCATGAGCAATTTTCTTCAGCGCATTGTGGCTTCGGCGGCTCAAGGGCAAAGCCAGCCGAGACCGCGGCTGCAGCCGATGCTGGGGTCAATCTTTGCTCCAACAGCGTCGCTCGCTTCGACGTTTGAGGCGCCCCCAATAGAGGGCGGTGCTGCGGGCGCGCCGGAAGTCTATTCAGAATCGGAGACGAGCCGGCCGGCTCTCCGCGACGAACGGCTTTTTCCTTCCGTCCCTGGCAACAAGTTTTCTTTGGCCAGCTCAGTGCCGCCACAAAAATTCGAACCTCACGACGATGGCCGTCTCTTGCCCCTCGAATATAGTGGCGAAGCCTTCCCGCTGCCGGGCAAGCACTCTCCACGTCGCGGAGAGGGGATAACGGCGCGTGGAAATCTTGAAGGGACCGTCAAGGCAGACCAGGCTCCTCTTTCCCGAGTGGGAAAAGAGGATTCTGATGAGAGATCTGGCGCAAAACAGATCCGGTCGCTCATCGCGCCGTCCGCGATCCAGGTGCAATCTCTGCGGGCCGCTGCGCAATCCCCCGTGGCCCCGGTTAGTCGCGTGTCTACGCAGCGGAGCGAGCCCGACGAGATTCACATTCATATTGGCAGGATCGAGGTCGCCGCCGTTGCGTCACCACCTCCGAGAGCCGCTGCGCCCGCGCCACGCAAGGGAATAAACCTCGATGAATACCTTCGCCGCGGCAGCGGAGGCCAGCGATGAGCAATGCATTTGCTATGTCGGCGGTGACTGCGGTGCTGCAGCATTTTCTGGGGAATGCGTTGGGGGATCTCAGCGCCCTCTTCGGCACGGTCAAGCTCTCCGCGAAAGCGCCTGACCTTGTACAGACTGAGATTGGAAGTGGAGCCACGGAGCAGAATCAGGTCAATCTCTTTCTTCACCAGGTGACCTATAACCAGGGATGGCGCAATGTGGGGCTGCCTTCGCTGGGGGCTGACGGGCGGACGTTGAATTCCAATCCGCCTCTGGCGCTTGACCTGCATTATCTGCTGACAGCGTATGGGTCAGAAGATTGGCAGGCGGAAGCGCTGCTGGGGCACGCGCTGCTGCTGTTGCATCGATTTCCGGTGATTGCTCGCGCTGACATCACGAAAGCTCTTACTGCGCTGCCGCCAACGGCGTTTGCCGTGGCGCTGAATGCTTCGGGGCTTGCCGACCAGTTGGAGATGATCAAGGTCACGCCGTCGCCGCTCAACCGCGAGGAGATGGCGTGGCTCTGGACCGCTCTCAAAGCGGACTACCGCCCGACCTTTCCCTTTCAGGCTTCGGTAGTTCTTATCGAGCCCGAGACGCAGCTTGGCTTTGCCCTTCCAGTGCTAAGCCGAAGTATTGCGGCGAATGCGATTCAGCGGGCACAGCTGCTTGAAATCGACCCACCCGATAAGCAGATTTCGGCAGCCGCGGGAGATACAGTCACCATCAACGGCGAGTTTCTCAAGGGCGCGACGACGGTTGTGCTCAGCTATCCACGGATGGGTGCGCAGGCCCCCGCGGCGGCTATCAACGTCACCAATAATTCACTGCAGTTCGTAGTTCCGGCAGATTCGTCGGCGGTTCCGGTTCCGGCGGGTATTTACTCCGTGTCCGTGAACTTTGAAAACCCACCCGGCAATGTGGTGCAGACCACCAATTCTCTGCCGTTTGCCGTCGCCCCAGTGCTGCAGCTTCTGCCTCCGCCGGGAGTGGTGCAGACCGGAACATCCACTATCGTTACGGCAACGTTTAAGCCTGTGGCGCGGCCCAACCAGAAGGTTTCGCTTGCCATCGGCAGCCAGTCCGCCCCTTCGCAGGCCTTTGAAGCCGATAGCGGGACGCTCAGTTTTACATTCTCCCCACCGCTGGTGGCGGGTAAGCAGCTGGCGAGGCTGATTGTGGACGGAGCTCCCAGCCAGGTGATGGTCAACTGGCCGACGACGCCGGGTGGTACTCCGACCTTCGATCAAAGCTTCTGGGTGACGATATGAGTGCGGTCCGGATCAGCTCGGCAGCCACCGCCTCTGTGCTTCCTGCGCAGCAGCCGGTGGTTTCGTGGGCGGAAGCCAATCAGGCCTGCCTGGCGGTGGAGTTCGCGCATTTGAGACGCTGTATCGGAGCGAACGGGCCTGCTGGCGGCGAGGGCAATGATGCCGCTGAAGCAACTCTGAATGAGCTCAGGGCGGCGCTCGACCCACCCGCGGCGATTGACCAACTTACGGCGACCTTTGGCCTGAGTGAGTTTGAGCGGCAGGTTGTTCTTCTTGCTGCCGGAATCGAAATGGACTCAGCCCTGGCTGCAAAGGTTGGTGAACTGCTCGGCGGAGAACGGCGGGGAAGCATCACTTTTGGCCTTGCCCTTGGAACGCTGGACAATCCTCACTGGAGCGCGCTTGCGCCTTCGGCTCCGCTGAGGAGCGCGCGCCTGATCGAGATGGAACCCGGCTTCGGACTTACCGCTGCCCCGCTCCGCATCGACGAGCGCATCTTGCATTCGCTCGCAGGAGTGAATCGCCTCGACGCCCGCCTGCAGCCGCTGATGCGGGGGCGTGCCTATCCCCACTGGGTTGCCGATGAACACGCGGGGGTGGCGGCAGAGATTGTTTCTCTCCCCGACCTTGAGTCGCAGGAAGCGCCAATGGTGCATCTCTGCGGCGACGACGGTCGCGGACAGGAAGATGTGGCGGCCCTCGTTGCGCATCAGCTGGGAAGACAATTGCAGGTTCTTCCTCTTGAGAATTTCCCCGTTCCGGGTAGCGGTGATGGGACTTCTCACGATCCGGCGCAGTCGGCCGCTCAGTTTGCCGCTCTCTGGACACGCGAAGCTGCTCTGCTGCCGGCCATGCTCTTGGTGCAATGCGGGGCGGCTCAACCGAATGCGGCGATGCTGACTGCAATCGAACGCCTGCCTGCGCCTCTGGTTGTCGCCAGCCGCGATCCATTGCGGCTGGTCCGTCGATCGGTTCGCCATGCGGTGAATAAGCCTGAGCCCGTTAGCCAGAAACGCCTGTGGTCGATGGCGCTGGGAGCAGCTTCTGCAACCGGCATGAGCGATGCGGGGAGTGTGGTCGACGACCTGGCGGAGCAGTTTCGAATGAGCGCGGAGACGATCGCTTCAGTGGGCGCATCGATTCAGACGGCTAACGGTGAAGATGGGATCAGCGCGTCAGAGAGACTCTGGAGTGAATGCCGATCACAATCTCGGCCGCGGCTTGAGGATCTAGCGGAGCGCATCGTACCAGCAACTACATGGGATGACCTGATCCTGCCGGCAATGCAGAAAGATACCCTGCGCCAGCTGGCCGACCAGGCACGCTTCCGCATGACCGTCTATGAGTCGTGGGGCTTCGCGGCGCGCGGAAGGCGCGGCCTCGGAATTAGCGCGCTCTTTGCCGGAGTGAGCGGAACGGGCAAGACCCTGGCCGCCGAAGTGCTGGCGAAAGAGCTGCGCCTCGATCTCTTCCGCATCGATCTTTCCGCGGTGGTGAGCAAATACATCGGCGAGTCTGAGAAGAACCTCAGGCAGGTCTTCGATGCGGCGGAGGAAGGCGGCGTGCTGCTGCTATTCGATGAGGCCGATGCGCTCTTCGGCAAACGCGCCGAAGTCAAAGACAGCCACGACCGCTACGCCAACATCGAGGTCAGCTACCTGTTGCAGCGGATGGAGAATTTCCAGGGGCTGGCAGTACTGACAACCAATCTTAAGTCTTCACTCGACAAGGCCTTTCAGCGGCGGCTCCGCTTTACTGTCGATTTCCCTTTCCCTGGGCCGGCAGAGCGCGAGGCAATCTGGCGGCGCGTCTTTCCAATGCAGGCGCCGACGCAGGATCTCGATTTTGGGCAGCTGGCGCAGCTCAATATGACCGGCGGCAGTATCCGAAACATCGCGCTGAATGCGGCCTTCCTCGCAGCCGGTGCGGGCAGATCAATAGCGATGGAGCACGTGCTGCGCGCCGCGCGCCAGGAAGCGATCAAGGCCGAGCGTCCCTTGGCGGAAGCCGAGATTCGGGGGTGGGCATGAGCAAAATCCATGTAACCATCGACCGACTGGTATTGAGCGAGACGGACCCGGCAGCGCGGGCTGCCTTTGTTGACGGCCTCAAGAGCCAGCTGACACAAATGTTGGCCGATCGTGAAGGGCGCGAAGCATGGGCGCGCGATCATCGCACGCCGGTCTTGCGGCTGGGGCAGGTAGGGCAGACGTCAGGCCTCAGCGCCGCGCGCAGGCTAGGCGGACAGGTCGCGCGCGGCATCGGGAAGGGGTTGAAGCCATGAGCACAACCCTTGCTTTCGTCGCCCCTGCTCACAACGCGAAAACCACGATGCGATTAAAAGCGGCGAGTACAACTTCGCTTGCCACAGGATCGAAGCCAGCCGAAACGCAAGCAGAAGAAAACGAGACTCGACCGCAGTGGTCATTTTCTGAGATGGCGCTGGATGCGCCTCGAAAGAAAGGTTCGGAATCGGGAGCCGCTATCCCTTCGCAGCAATCAAGGCCAACGGGAATTTCGCGCCCTCTTCGCGAGAAGTTGCGAAAGGCACATGATTCCTCCGCCGGAGAAAGACTGCCGGCAACGCTCGCCAATATTTTCAGCAGAAAGTTCGGAAGTGACCTGAGCGGGGTAATCATTCACCGCGACAGCATCGCGTCCGAGGCGGTATACGGCATCGGCGCGAATGCCTTTGCCAGAGGAAACAAGATCTACTTCCGCGCAGGAGCGTATCAGCCGGATTCGGTTTCCGGGCAAGCCCTGTTGGCTCACGAACTGGCGCATGTCGTTCAACAAAAGCAGGGCCGAGCGGCGGTTGCTCCGGCAACCGCCTCTTCTCATGGTTCGCACGCAGAAACGTTCGCGCAGAAAGCCGCCCGCGATCAAGTCGCAGGCCGTGGCTCCCTGAGCGCTGGGCCGTCCGCGCCGGTTTCGATTGCTGCCGACAACGGCGTCAGCTATGAGGACGAGGACGCGAAGGTGTCCGTACTAGCGACAGACGACGATGCCGCCGACAGAGTTGCCGACCTGCAGGCCGAAGCGGACAAGGCGCGCGCAGCTGCCGGCGTAACGGATGCGGCTGTCGCCGCGAAAGACGAGGAAGCGCAAAAACTGCGCGAGGCTGTGCAGAGTTCGGTGGCTAAGAAGCAAGCGGCAAAAGCGAAAGGGAAAAGGAGCAAAAATGAAAAGACGAAAACCAAACCGCAACAGCCTGCCGGACTCAACGCAAGTCCCGATTTGACGAATGCATCGCAGGCCGAGGTTGAAGAGTACCAGCACAAACTCGAAAAGGCGATGGCTCTGACTCCCAATCTCGATGACCGGCTGACAATTGCGCGCGAACAGGAAAATGCTCAGACCACAGCCCAGGCTGCAGGGCGCCGGGAGCAATACGAGAGTTTCATGCGCCGCGCATCCGATCAGCGCTCGGATAACGAGTTTCTAAAGCGGATGGTATATGAAAGCAACCAGCTTCGAGAGTCGACCAGCGTATGGGTGGAAGCACCTATCCACTTCTGGGGCGGAGCCTGGACACGGATTGAGATCCCGGAATTTGCGATGACGAACGGGTATCTCAATCAGGCGGAAGCTGCGGCAAAAGCAGGCCGATTGGATGAAGCCAATGAATTGCTCGACAAGAGCTGGGGTGAGTGGTGGGATCTGAATCACCGCTTCGAAAAATACGCCGAGGGTATTCAAAAGGGCGGCGAACGGGTTGTTAGAACGGCCAAACTTGTCGAGCGCATCAACCGCGGCGCGGCCAACCTCAATCCTGCACTCGGGTTTGTCTATAACTTCGCCCAGGATTCGCTGCAGCAGCGCGTCGAAGTCTCTTACGGACAGAGAAAATCGGTCGACTACTGGGGAAATTTGAAGAATTCGGCAGTGAACACTGTGGTCAACAAGGTCGCTGCGGGCGGCTCCAGTTTTGCAGGAGAAGCGGCTTCGCCCTTACTTAGCAACTTGGGTCCTTTCGCCGGATTCGGACGGCAGGTGGTTGAGCAGGGTACGGGCATTCTCATTTCATCAGAGCTGACCGGCACGTCAGTGAAGGATGCCGTGACCGACCCAACCACATTTATCGTGCCGTTGATCGGAGGCGGTTATGCGCATGGCGGCGAAGAATCGCCGAGCACAGACGAGAGCACTCCAGAACAAGCGACACCTGACGCTCTTCCCCCGGCCGCCGCTTCCTTGGATGCAATCGATCGCACCTCTTCCGATGTTGCGCGGGTTTCGGATGCAACAGCTGGGCCAGACAGATCAACATCAACCCTTGAGGAAGGCCGGACGCCCGTCGACTCCGCGGCAGCGGCAACCGAAGATGTATCGGTAGCGGCCCCCGAAAGCGTCTCCCGTCCTGATGTCGTTGCAGGTGAGACGCCGCAGACGGCGGCTGCGACGGGCAATGAAGCCGGTCTCGAGAACAGCACCCGGGTCGACGATCCGCTTTCGGCTGATGAGACATCTGCTGGAGACAAGTCCTCCGAAGGTAAAGCGCCTGACGACGTGGCGTCCGACGAAAAAGTGACCGGGGAGGAGATCTGGTCGCAGATCAACAAAGAAATGGAAATCGAGGAACCGCCGGCGCGTCCTGCAGGGAAGAAATCGGCAACGAATGAGCTGGTTCGCATAGACGATCCCAAGAAATCGAAAGGCGTTTTGGCTGAGGCCACGGTTCCCTTCGAAAATTACCGCTCGGATCTCAACGACCAGGAATGGAACATCATTGGCGGCGGCTCAGAGACTGCAAGTTCCCGCGCAAACCTCGCTCGCCGATCCAGCCACGACGAGCGGATAGGACAGGAGGGCACCGCGGGCAACGACTACCTGATGAAGAACAGGAAGACAAAGCGGCTGGTCATTGGAGAACAGAAAGCAACAAAGGGGGACTCCTTCACCAAAGCCACCGCGATTACATCGAGCCTTGAGAGCAATGTGGCGCGGGACATCGAGGTGCTTGAGGAAAGGGTTAAGAGCGGGGAGGTTGAACCGGCGGAGGTGAATGACCTCAACGAAACGATCGGTCAGCTGAAAGCAACTCTGGAGGCTTTGCAGAAGGGCGCGAAAGGCGAACCGGCGCAGTTGCCCGAAAACGTGGTCTTCGAACTGACCAACATAGGAGGCAAGGGCAAGCAGATCGGAAAGGAGCACATCGATTTGCTGGCCAAACGATACGGAAAGAATCCGGAATTCCTGGAGCACCTACTGGACCGGACGTCCGTGCGCGATCCCAAGCTGGCGAAGGCCAGGGCGGACGCCAAGGCGGAGGCCGAAGGACACGCCGCCCCCAAGGGTGTGCGCGGAACAGATACCGATCCGGATATTGTTCCCGCGAAGGACATTTTGACCCCCGAGGCCGAAGACACTTTGGAACGCCTGCGCGCAGACAAGACCGAGAAACAATGGAAAGCGCAGAAGGCGCGCGAGCGGAAACAACGCGCGGATGCCGAGTCCGCTGCCCGGGAACAGGCGCGGCAGGCTGGCGAAAAGGCGCGCCAGGAGCGGCTGAAACAACTGCTGGATGAGAAGGCACAGAAGAATGATCCTGAGCCGCGCACGAAACGCGAACGCGAGCAAGCGGCGCGTAAGCTCGATCGCGAGGCGAAGGAAGCCGGTAAACAGGCTGAGAAGGCGGAAGTTCAAAAGTTTCTTGAGACGCGGAAACAGCAGGAAGCTGCGGATCTGGCCGCGCGCCGTGCACAGCAGAAGGCTCAGCAGGAAGCTAATCGGCAGAAGCGCGAAGACGAGCGCAAAGCCGACGAGGCGGGCTCGCCAAAGCGTGAGACCAAGAAGCGGGCCGAAACAAAGAGCAACGAGAACCCGACACAGACCAAGCAACCCGAAGCCGAAGCCGCGACTGCACAGCAGGCACAAACCAAAGCGCAGGCCGCCCAGCAGACGATTGAGGCTGCAAAGCAGGCCGCTGCACAGGAACAGACTGGGGGCGAGTCCAAGAGTGCTGGTCAGGCGAAGACCGAGGCCGATAAGCCGGTGCAGAGCGAGAAGCAGAATGCCGGCACCCTTGCGGCGCGTCAGGCCCAGGAGAAAGCACAGCGGGATGCCTTGCAGCTGGAGATTGCAGCGGCTCGGAGTGAGGCGGAGCAAGCGAAGAACGAGACGGCCCGGGCTGAAGCGGACCAGAGTAAGACGAACACAACAGAAGCAAACAAGAATGAGGCGAGGGGAAACGAACCTCGCAGCAACGAAACAAATCAGCCAGTCGTGAATAAGGCTGAGGAGGGCAAGACGTCCTCCAGAACCAACATCACGGAGCAGACCGGGAATGCGCACGAGAATCTTAGCGGCGAACACAGCGGGCAGCCCCACGAAGGAGCGGGTGGAAAGGCGGTCCATGCTGCCAACCAGGCGGCTGGCGCCATACGCGCTTACGACGCCTATCAGGATGCTTTAAAGGAGAAGAAGAGTCACGCCCAGGCGGCTCTCGAAGCCGGCAAGGCATATCTCGCGAGCACCAACCCAGTTGCAGGCGCGGTCTCAACGGCAGTACAGCGCATGCAGAAAGATGAGAAAGGGGAGCAGTACTACGGCAACGACAAGCTCGATGCCTGGTTGGGCACAATCGGAGAGACCGGTGCAGGTTTCGTGGTGCCCGGAGAGGGATGGGATCAGGCAGTAAATGCTGCCGACAACCTCACCGACGCGGTGGACGACCACGTGCAGAAAAGCCGCGATCCCAAGGCTCCGGTGAACAATAAGGCAACGCTGCGAACGGGTGCGGATTTGGCCGGCGATCTCACACCGTCAAGAGAGTTCGCGCAGGTGATAGGGGCCGGAACGCGTGCTTATTACGATCTAGGCCGAGCGGCCGGCGGCGATACCAGCGGCGTGGATAAGTTCGGCGAAGATGCAACGCGGGGCAAGCTTGGCTCCGTGATTCAGCCGTGGGCAATGGCCGCGGACTTCGCCGGCAATCTGGGCAACAGCACACCCAGCCAGGCGCTCGAGAAGACCATCAAGAAGACCGAAGGCACGACCCTCAAGAAGATCGGCGATGCCGCCGGCGATGCCGCATTCCACCTCGGCCAGAACAAGGAAGCCAAAGCGGGCAAGTATGGACCGTCGGTGCAGGGGATTGCAGGCATGCTCTCCATGTCCAACGACATGATCGCGGGTAAAAGCTTCGAACAGGCGCTGAATAATGCCGCCGATCAAAGTAAGGAGAGCGCCGCGGCGAAGGTGGGCGACGCGCTTGGCGATGCTGCATTTGTAGCCGTCCAGAAGGGCAAGGAAATCATCAATGAGGATCTGCCGGCAGCCAAGAAGAAGGCCGCGGAAATGATCGATCAATCGAAGCAAAAACTTTCGAACTGGTGGAAGAAGTTATGACGATGGCTGAGATCAATCGCCCTCTTCGAATCTAAGTGTCGTAGTCATCGCTGGGATCGGAGTTCTGTATTTCTGAGATCACGAAAGGAGCGGGCAAGTGAAGTCTTCGATGGCACCGAAAGAACGCACTCCGATCTCGCCCCGGCCCACGCGTGGCCGCTCAGAAAAAAGCTTGAATGCCGCGCGCATGCAGATGCGTCACGCTCCCGACGTCGATCCACTGCGGGACTCATCGCCATCGCGCTTGAAGCATAGTCAATCAAGCGTGCAGCAGGCGCTGAATTCTTCGGGAAGGCCTCTCGATGCGGCGATGGGCCACGGATCTTGCACGGATTCAGGCTTCGGCTTTGATCTCAGCCGGGTGCAGATCCACGATGGGGCTGAGGCCGCCGAGTCCGCTTCAGAGCTCAATGCCGACGCGTACACCGCGGGCTCTCATATTGTTTTTAGAGAAGGTCAGTTCGATCCTTACTCAGCGAAAGGCCGGTCGCTATTGGCGCATGAGCTTGCTCACGTCGCGCAGCAAGGCATGGCAGAACCCGGCGTTCACGGAGACCTTAACCCCGATGAAGTTTCCAAGCCTCCGGAGTCGTGCGAAGAGCAAGCTGAGCATACCGCGGCTTCGTCGACGCGACGGTCTGCCGCATTTGGATTGGATCGCATTAATTCGCGACCCATAGCGCCGGGCACGATCCAGCGCAAAGTGGCCATGCGCGATGTAGGTAAGGGCGAGCAGTCGGGCTTTGCGCGCGTTCCCGAACTCATCACACGCCTCAACGCCGTTTCGACAGGATTAACCTTTGCCATCAGCGGCAGCGACCTGACTTACACCGTGAAAGCCGGAGCGCAACTTAGCAACTTTGATACGCAGATGCAGGGCTTTATCGATCAGGCGGCGGTGATTCCGCTGCGCTTCACGAATCGCCACGGCCTGCTGGGCTCGAAGGCAACGGGCTTTCACGAAGGCGTCACAGAAGATGCATGGTCCTCGGGCTATGTAGACATCGACGACCTGCTGGCCAGCAGCGATCTGGGCATGCAGGAGGTGCTCGTGCACTTTCTGCGCGAGCGCACGGCGACCACGAACTATGCAAAGCGCATCGGATCGGAGAGTTTGGATACCGATCCAGCTTCGCCCGGGGGCTCCGCGCATCAGGCGGAGTTCGATCGCGCGCATGCAAAGGGTATTCAGGCGGAACTGGATGTGCTGCGCGATTTCTTCGCCGACCCGGGCATCCGACTCATCGATCACGACAGCGGTGGAGAAGTCTTTCGCGTGTATCGGAACAGCCGCCGCGACAGCATCCGTACAAGGCTGCGTGCCGGCCGCGGCGCCAGCACCGGCGTGGACGCAATCGTCGTCGAAGTCGTCACCCGCGACGGGAAGGTGCACACACCGGAGGAATACAAGGCGCTCGTTGCCGCGACTGGCGCCGCAGCAACCACTACGTCCGCGGCGCCCAGCGGCTTCTTCTTCGGTGGGCGTTTTGGTCATGGCGCGACGGTGCCGCCATAGGCGGTGCTGCCCTCGCATGCCGTGAAGATGAAACTTTGAACCCGGTGGAAACACCATAGGAAGCCTGGAGATCCGTGAGCACCTCATCCCTCATCTCGCCTCGCCTTGTAAAGGGCGGCATCGTGACCCTGGACCCCAGCACTACTACGGTCCAAAGCGTGATTGCGCTGCAATACAATCCCGATTCACTCTCGCGTTCGTTGCAGATTCAGTCGATGCCGGGCGGCCAGGATGGAGTGCGCGTGGATGCGCTGCGACTGCGCGGCCCGGCCATTGAAACCATCAAGCTCGAAGCCGAACTCGATGCGACAGACTACCTCGAGTTTCCGACCTTGCAGGAGAACAAGAGCTTTGTGCAGTTTGGCCTGCAGCCGCAACTGGCGCAGCTTGAAATGCTCATCAACCCAACCGTCGAAACGCTGCTGTCGGATGACAGCATGGCAAACGCGGGCACGCTCGAGATCATTCCTCTGGAGCAGCCGCTGACCCTCTTCGTCTGGAGCAAGAGCCGCGTGGTGCCGGTGCGGCTTACAGACTTTTCCATCACCGAAGAGGCGTTTGATACGCAGCTCAATCCGATCCGCGCCAAGGTCTCGCTGGGCATGCGGGTGCTGAGCATAGATGATCTTGGATTCCAGCATCCCGGAGGCCACTACTTCATGGCCTATCTCAGCAACAAGGAATCGCTGGCGACGCAGGCAAAATCTGTCGCTCTTAACGTGCTTGGCCTGGGAGGCCTGCCATGAACTATCCGTTGCAGACATTGATTCAGATGGGCGCTGTACCGGCGGTGAGTTTTCCTCCTGATAGCCGCTACTATCGCTATTCGACCCTGCAGTACACCACGCCAGATGGGCAGGTGATCACATACCTCGCGCGGCGCTTCGTGCCACAGCCGGGTGCGCCGAACTTTGCTACCGTGGCGCGCCACACTGTGAAGCGCGGCGATCGGCTTGATCTGATCGCGGCACGGTATCTGGGTGATCCGCTGATGTTCTGGCTGCTATGCGACGCCAATGGAGCCATCGTGCCAAACCAACTTGTGACAGCGCCCGGCCGGGTGCTGAATATCACTGCGCCGCAGGGAATTCCGGGGGCGAGCACTAGTGTCTGAAATGCTCCAAAGCGTGCAACTCTCGATGATGATCGGCCCCGTGGTGCCGCTCACCGTTCCGCGTGTTGTGCTTGACTCCCTGGCCGAAGTTGAGGTCAAAGTTGATGATGTGGGCCAGAGCGGATTTCAACTGGTCTTCAGCATCGATAAGCAATCGCCGCTTCAGATTCTCTTTCTGCTGACCGGTGGGATGCCGCTGCTTTTTATGCGCGTCATTCTAGTGGCGACAGTGAATGGCGTCGCCAACGTACTCATCGACGGCGTGATCACCAACAATCAGCTTTCACCTGGCGACAAGGGCTCAAACTCGACACTGACCATTACCGGCAAAGATCTTACCGCGTTGATGGACCAGTCCGATTGGAGCGGCTTTCCGTTCCCCGCGCTGCCGCCCGAAGGGCGTGTTCTGTTGCTGCTCGCGAAATACGCGCTCTTCGGCGTGCTGCCCATGATCATTCCCAGCTTGATGCTCGTGCTGCAGATACCCATCGAGCAGTGGTCATCGCAACAAGGCACAGACTACGCCTACATCAAGTTCCTCGCCGAGCAGGTGGGATGGGTCTTCTACATCGAGCCGGGACCGCTGCCCGGTGTGAGTGTTGCTTACTGGGGGCCGCAGATCAAGATCGGCACGCCGCAGCCCTCGTTGAATGGCGACATGGATGCATACACCAATGTTGAAAGTCTGCACTTCACCTTCGATCAGGAGAAGAATCGCATTCCAATCATCTACACCTACATTCAAGAGACAGGAGTCAGCATTCCCATTCCGTTGCCGCCGATAACGCCGTTGAATCCGCCGCTGGGACTGATTCCGCCTCTCCCCACTAATCTGCTGCCCCCCGACCTGCGGCCCTTGCGCGACGATCTGGCGAAGCTGCCGATTCCGCAGGCCGTCATGATGGGGCTTGCGGCAGCTGCACAGGCGGCGGAGGCGGTCACCTGCGAAGGATCACTCGATGTGACAAGGTATCGCGGCGTCCTCAAGGCGCGCGGGCTGGTGGGTGTGCGTGGCGTGGGGCCGGCCTTTGACGGGCTCTACTACGTCAAGAGCGTAACCCACAAGATCAAGCGCGGCGAGTACAAGCAGAACTTCACGCTGACGCGTAACGGGCTGGTTTCGACCGTGCCAACGGTGAACATATGAGCCCTCAGAATTCAACGGCAGGCGGCAATGCCCAGCGCTTCTATGGCAAGTATCGCGGCCTCGTCGTCGAAAACATCGATCCGCTGCAGATGGGGCGCGTGCTCCTGCAATGCCCGGATGTGCTTGGAGCGATTCCAAGCAGCTGGGCGATGCCCTGCGTGCCGGCGGCGGGCATTCAGGCGGGCATCTTTATCGTTCCGCCGATCGGGTCGCAGATCTGGGTCGAGTTCGAGCAGGGCAATCCCGATTACCCCATTTGGACCGGGGGATTCTGGGGCACTGTGGGCGATGTGCCGGCGCTCGCCACGGCTCCTCCGGCGATTCCTCCAGGACAGAACATCATGATTCAAACGACCGGCGAAAACATGATTCTGGTCAGCGACGCGCCACCCACCCCCGTTACCGGCGGCATCGTGATCAAGAGCGTCAGCGGGGCCATGATCGTCGTGAACGAGACAGGCATTTACATCAGCAACGGACAGGGCGCAACCATCACACTCATCGGACCTGCGGTGGCCATCAACGAAACCGCGCTTACCATCACAGGCCCTTAAGAGGAGAGAGAATGCCAGGACCAATTCTGCACATGGGAGCTACCGTGATGTGTTCGCACGGAGGTCAGGCGATACCGACGATGCCGAGTCCGGTGGTCTTCGTTTCAGGCATGCCTATTGCGACGATTGCCGGGCCTTATGCGATCGCGGGATGCGCTTTTGTGCCGCCTGCGGGAAACGGACCCTGCGTCACCGGGCAATGGATTCTGGGCGCGACGAGCGTGCAGTCGAATGGACAGCCTGTTGCCATTCTGAGCGGCGCATCGATCTGCGCACCCACAGGCACGCCGATGCTGCCGATCTCGGCGCAGACGCTGGTACTGGCTACGTAAGAGCCCGTTAGAGAGGCGATGGGCGGACTGCAGAAGATGAGGAACAGATGAGCTCCAACGTCAATTTTCCTTTCCAGTTCGATGGCCGCGGCAGAACGCTCGACCCGCAGCAGGATTACGTGCGCCAGTTGGTGGAGCAGGTGCTCTTTACGTCCCCTGGAGAGCGCGTGAATCTGCCTGATTTCGGCAGTGGTCTGTTACAGCTGCCCTTTGCCCCCAACAGCATGGAGATGGCTGCGGCCACTCAGTTCAGCGTGCAGGCGGCCCTGCAGAAGTGGCTTAGCAACTATGTCCGCGTGCAGTCGGTTGTGGCTGCGGTTGACGAAGCGGTGCTCACCGTCACGGTGACTTACTCGCCTCTCAATACCGATATCACCGAGATACAGACCTTTGTGTATGGAGGTCCGCAATGAGCCTCACCTACGCGTGCTGCAATGAGAATCGCAAGGCTGCGGTCCTTGGCAATCCTACGCTTAACGGGATCGATTACCTTGAGGTGCTGGATCACGACGCGATCCCGCTCGGCATCCCTCGCCAGCAGACGCTGGTCGTGCATTGCTTGAACGCGTTAGCGGGAAATCTCGCTGTTGCCAACGTGCTGATCGGCGGCGGCGAAAGCATCACCGATATAGGGGTTGCATGGGTCGCGCTGGCATCCAATGCGAGCACGCTTCCCGCCTCCGCGACAGCTGCCGAGACTGCCTATTACGCCGGCCTTGCCGATGCCGCAAAGGTTCTGATAGTGCGCACCAAAGTCGCTGGAGATTTCTCGCCGTATACGCTGCGACTGGTGGCCGGGGCGCAGCAGGCTGCGGAAGACCCATTCGATCTGACTGAAGCTCTTGCAGGTTTCGATCCCGAATTGTCCGAAGTTGAATTCTCTTTCAAAGTCGAGTGCCCGCCTTACTTCGATTGCGCGCCGGCGACGCCCGATTGCGCTCCTGATCTTCCCGATCCTCCGCCCATCAATTATCTGGCCAAGGACTACGGGGCATTTCGCACCATCCTGCTCGATCGCCTCAATCAACTGCTGCCTGACTGGGGTGCGGCGAGCGAAGCCGACATGGGCGTCGTGATGGCCGAGTTGGTGGCCTATGTTGGCGACTATTTGAGTTATCAGCAGGATGCAGTGGCTACCGAGGCCTACATCGAGACAGCACGCAGCCGCATCTCTCTGCGTCGCCACGCGCTGCTGGTGGACTACGCAGTCCATGACGGCTGCAATGCGCGCACGTGGATGCATCTCGAGGTCAACGCAAGCGCTTTTCTCGATCGCACCCTGACGCGTTTTTATACCTTTGGTCCGGGCATGCCTTCTTCCCTGGCGGTGGGAGCGGGCAATGAAGAAGCAGCCTTGAACGCGGGTGTAATCGTCTTCGAGCCAATGCAGGATGCGGTGCTCTATCCCGAGCACAATCAGATGAGCTTTTACACATGGGGTGATACGGATTGCTGCCTGCCTGCACGCGCGACCGAGGCAACCCTGCTGGGCAGCTATCCAAATCTGCAGCCGGGGGATGTACTGATCTTTGAGGAAGTGTTGGGGCCGCGCACCGGCGATCCAGCGGACGCCGACATCCGTCATCGCTGCGCGGTGCGGCTTACGCAGGTCGCAACCCAGAACAGCCTGGGCCAGCCGCTACTCGATCCGTTGTTTACGACCCCGGGGGCGGATGGAGTGGGCGATCCTGTTACTTCAGCGGCTCAGAGCCCGGCTGCGGTCACCGAGATTCAGTGGTCGAGCGAGGATGCGCTTCCCTTCCCGGTCTGCCTGTCGTCGAGCTTCATCGACTCTACGGGCAAACTTCAATCTCTGACAGACGTGAGCATCGTTCTGGGCAACATCGTGCTTGCCGATCAGGGTCTGCATCTCAGCGCGGTTTCGCTGGGCACGGTTCCTCAGCCATCGATTTTCCCTCCGGACAACAGCAGCCGCTGCAACCCGACGCAGCCGCAGGGGCTACCGGTGCGCTATCGGCCCGTGCTCCCCGATGCTCCCATCTCGCAGGCTGTTCCGCTGCCGTTGGCGGGCGCGCCGATGACGACTTCGATCGTGCCGCTACTCACGTCGGGCTTTGCCAATCTGGTGGATGCGAACGGCTACACCAGCCTCAGTATCCAGGCCGCCGATCCGTGGAGCTGGCCGCAATACTTCGGCGTGAGCGTGATTGCCAATGCATTGCACCCCGCCAATTTTGATCTCTCGGTCGTGTACGATCCCACTGGCGGTCCGCATGGAGTTACGGGACCGGTGGTGCTCGAACTCTTCCCCGACTTGTCGCTAACCAACACCGATCCCAATTACGCGCCCACTCAGATCAATGCCTTCTCGCGATTTTTTCAGGTGCCAGCCGGCTTTACCCCGTTCGGTACCGCGCCCACGGCCTATCCGGCAAACCCCACGCCGCTGCCCAATAGCGGTCCAGTCAATTTGGTCGACTCGGGCGGCAGTGCTTATCTCACCGTGCAGGCATCGAATCCCCTGTCATGGCCACCGGCCTTCGGAGTGATTGCAGAGAGCAGCCTGCTGCATCCCGATCAATTCAATCTGCTGGTGGTCTATAACCCGCCTTCGGCCGAGGGTGTTCAGGTGCCGGTCCTTGCCGAACGCTATAACGGGCTGACGCTGGATAATGCAGCATCAACTGTCGCGCTGGACTCGGAGCTGATTCGCGTGCGCAGCTACTCCGAGCAGCCGAACCCCGGCCTGTCCGCCAGCGCGCTGATGAACTACGACGCAGATGAGGCGTTGCCCGCGGTCACCCTTTCGAGCTTCTTCGACAACCGCACAACAAGCTGGACACCCCTGGCGAATCTGCTGCAGGCAGGGCCGGCCGATGCGAACTTCGTCGCCGAGATCGAATACGACGGCATCGCGCATCTGCGCTTTGGCGACGACACCAACGGCCTGACTCCGGAGAGCGGCGCCGCTGTCACCGCGACCTATCGCGTGGGCAATGGAACCGCAGGCAACGTCGGAGCCGAGAGCCTTGTCTTTCTGGCCACAGGCGATGCTCGTATTGTGGGTTGTACCAATCCCCTGCCGGCATCGGGCGGAGTGGACCCGGAGACGACGGAACAGATACGGCGCCACGCGCCCGAGGCGTTTCTTACGCAGGAACGCGCGATCACCATGCCCGATTATGTGGCCATCGCTGAGCGTAATAGCCAGATCGATGAAGCAGTGGCCACGCTGCGCTGGACGGGCAGCTGGTACACCGTCTTTCTGGCCGCCGAACCAACGGGTGCGGGCAACCTCACGCCCGTATTGCGCCGGTCATTGACACGCTTTGTAAACCGCTATCGGCTGGCCGGCCAAGATCTGCGGCTTGAATCTCCGCACTATGTACCGCTCAACATCAAGCTGACGGTCTGCGTCGATCCGGGCTACTTTCAGGCAAATGTTCGCAAAGGGCTGCTGCAGGCGCTTAGCTGCGCCGGTCTCTTCGCCCCAGACATCTTCCGCTTCGGGCAGACGGTGTATCTCAGTCCTATCTATGCCGCGGCGCGCAAGGTGGCGGGAGTTACTTCTGTCGCCGCCACAGTCTTCGGACCGCAGGGAGTCAATGATCCGAGCTATCTCGCCAATGGCGAAATCCCGCTTGGGCCGCTCCAGATTGCGCGCATGGACAACGACCCCAGTTATCCCAACCACGGCCAGCTGACCCTGGTGCTGCAAGGTGGAAAGTGAGACGAGTATGAGCTGCACATGTACGTCCGATTTCACCTGCGGCTGTTGCTCCGGCGTCGGCATCGAGACACCGCAGGAAGAGATGAACGTGCCCGGCTTGCCTGCGATCAGCTATCGCGCAGGCACGTGGGCCACCTTCCGCGAGTCAATGCTGGCGCGGCTGTCGAGCGCGGATTACCCGGCGCTCGCCTATCTCAAGACGCGCGACACCGACGACTTCTCGATTGCGTTGCTAGACGCCAGTGCGGTGGTCTTCGACATTTTGACTTTCTATCAGGAGCGGCTGGCTAACGAGAGCTACCTGCGTACCGCAACCCAGCTCCGATCGCTGACCGAACTTGTGCGGCTGATTGACTATCAGCCCGCTCAGGGAGTGGCCGCTGAAACGTATCTTGCTTTTACTGTCAAGGCAGCTACCGGACTGCCGCCCAATCCCACCGCCACGGCCATCACCATTCCCGCAGGTACTCAGGTGCAGAGCGTTCCAGCACAGAATCAGACGCCCCAGACCTTTGAAACGTCCGCGGCCATTCTAGCGAAGGCCGACTGGAATGCGCTTCCAATAACCACGAGCCTGCCATGGATCGCGCCGGGAACGAATGGTCTGTTTCTCGCGGGAACGACGAATCAGCTCAATCCCGGCGACTCACTGCTGATTTTGGGCGTGGCTCGCGAGCTTTGGGCTCCCAGCGCTACACCCGATGAACAGTGGGACGTGGTGACGCTGAATCAAGTTGTTATCGATACGCAGAACGGCGTGACATGGGTGGGCTGGGATACGCGGATGGATCACGGAACCGGAAGCGGAAAGTCCCCCGACCCCTCGACGTGGACCACTGCGAAGATCTTCGCCTTCCGGCAGAAGGCTGCACTCTTCGGATGCACGGCGCCGGATCCGAATCTATTTGTCAGCGCCAAAAACAGCAGCAAGACTAGTCTGCCTGGGCTTATCGACGTCACAGTCAATCCATGGGAGTGGAAGAATTTCTGGATCGCAGACGCGAGCCATATCGATCTGGATGCGACTTACTCCAAAGTCGCGGTCAACTCGTGGTTCGCGCTGGTGGTGGATGGAATTGCGCAGCTTTTCAAGGTGACGGCAGCAACTCCCACCTCGCGTTCCTCATTTGGTATCACTGGCCGGATAACGGAGCTGTCAGGTGATTTCAACGACCCCAATGTTTCCGACTTCCCATTGCAGGGAACAGCGGTCCTTTGCCAGACCGAGCAACTTACAGTGGCGCGCCAGCCTCTCGATCATCCACTTTATGGAACTGTGATCGACATTGATGCGCTGCGGCCAGACCTGGTGGGCGTGACCGCGGTGGCTGTTACCGGCAAAGCGCAGAAGCTTCAGGTCACTACCGCAGCCGCGCCCCTTGCCTTTGTGCCTGACGATGGACCGGAAGACGGTTCGGCCAATCTCACGCTTAATCCGGGCGATGTTGTTACGCTGATCGACCCCGGGCCGTTGCCGGCGAATGGCGACGGCAGCATTCCAGCGTGGATTGCCGATACGAGCACGCGGAGTCTTCGCGTTTCCGATGCCAGCGGCCGAACGGGAACAGTCACCGCAACTGTGGGCAGCTTTGCCCCCGCTGCCTCAACCAAGAAGGATCCGGATATCCAGGAGTTCGCGCTGGTCTCGTCGGTGTTGGCTGTGACTTCGCCATATCCGCATACGCAGGTACTGCTGACGAATCCCCTGACGCAGGTTTACGACCGAAGCATGAGCTCGGTGAATGCCAACGTGGGCCTGGCTACTGCGGGGCGCTCGGTCAGCGAGGTGATGGGGAATGGTTCGGCGGCTACACCCAACCAGCGATTCAAACTTCGCCAGCCGCCGCTCACCTACGTACAGGCTCCCAACTCAACTGGAAGGCTAAGCACTCTCAAGGTCACCGCCAATGGCGTCGCGTGGAAGGAAGTGCAGACGCTCTACCAGCAGAAGCCGGCGGCCTCAGTCTTCGCTACATTAAACCAGTCAGACGCGACTACCGACGTGCTCTTTGGCGACGGCGTCGAAGGCGCGACGTTGCCAACCGGACAAAACAACATCGTGGCCACCTATCGCGTGGGCTCTGGTGCCGCGGGCAACGTGAGCGCGGGCACCGTCACCATGCTGATCGACCGGCCGCTTGGAGTGACCGGTGTCATTAATCCTGAGCAAGCTACCGGAGGGCAGGATGCGCAATCGATCAGTGATGTTCGGGCCAACGCGCCCTCTTCGGTGCTTGCGCTGGGCCGGGCCGTTTCGATTGCCGACTATCAGAACTTCGCAGCCAGCTTCGGTGGCATCGCCAAGGCGACGGCCCTGTGGATTCCGAGCGGGCCAGGGCGTGGGGTCTTCCTTACCGTCGCCGGAGCGGGAGGCATAGCGCTACCTCCCGGAAATCCAACGCTGGGAAATCTGGTAAGGGCGCTTCAGTCCTATGGCAATCCGCTGATTCCAATTCATGCGGTCAGCTTTCTTGAGACGCTCTTTTCGTTGAGGGCAGATGTGGCCTATGACCCTGATTACGATTCGACAGCAGTCAACGCAGCGATCATTGTCGCGCTGCGAACACAGTACAGCTTTGCCAGTCGCGGCTTTGGCCAAGGGGTCTCCGGGGATGAAATTGCCGCGCTCATTCAGGCGGTGCCAGGCGTGGTCGCGGTGAATGTCACTGCGCTCACATTGGGCGCAACCAGCCGCGCCGGAGACCTGGCAAGCGGCGGATGGTCAGTCTATGCCGCGCACCAGTGGTTGACCCAGACGGTGACACTTACGAGGCCTCCAGCAGGCGTGCAGATGCGCATCTGTCCGTGGATTCCGGTCGCCACAACCAGCGGGCTGCCGCTTCCCGCCGAGATTCTCGTGCTGGATCCCGATCCCAACGCCATTGCACTGGGGGTCATGTCATGAGTCTTCCTGTAAGCCCTCCGGGCCTCGACCTGTTCAGCCTGCTACCCGCTGTTTATCGCATTCGCGACATGCAGCTGGCGCAATCTCTGCCGCTGCTCACCGATCTGGAACAGGCAACGCTGGCGCAGCTGAAACTGCTCACCGCGCCCGGCATGCCTCCACTTGCCGCCGACCAGCAGACACTTCTGGATGAGCTCAATGCGAAAGCTTCACGCGGCCCGCTTCAGTCGCTGCTGCTGGTCCTTCAGGAGCAGATCTCGATCGTGGCCAACAATCTGGATCAGCTCTATGACGACCAATTCATCGAGACGTGCGCTCCGTGGGTGATTCCGTATATCGGCGACTTGATCGGCTATCAGGCAGTCAACGGTATCGCTCCCACCATCGACAATCCACGCTCCGAGGTGGCCGACACCATCGCCTTCCGACGCCGCAAGGGCACGGTGCTGGTGATGGAGGAGCTGGCTCGTGACGCCACTGGATGGGGCGCACACGCAGTCGAATTCTTTCGTGTGCTTGGCGATACGCAGTACATGAACCACGTCCGCGCGGGCAACCACTACGCGCCCGATCTGCGCCAGTGGAAAGCCGGCCTCTACATCGACACCGGCTTCGATCGCACCGCCCACAGGGTCGACGTCCGCCGTGTTAGTGCTGCGATCTCTTCGGCTCCGCGCGAGCAAGGTCGATACAACATCCAGAACATCGGCATCTTCCTCTGGTCGCTGGGTGCGTGGAGCATCACAGAATGCCCTGCCACGCCTGCGGCGAGCGGCGACGGTTGCTATCGCTTCAGCTCGCTGGGCATGGATACTCCGCTGTTTCACAAGGCCGTCCCGCCGGGCTTCGAACCGGATGACATCAACATCAACGATCCAGCCAAGCCATTCAATGTTGCTGATCGCCTGCGGCGGCGAGTCCTCTGCGACGACATCCAGCGAGGAGTGGGCGCGCACTATTACGGCGATGCCAACAGCCTTCTGGTTTCGGTGAATGGCACGCCGCTTGATCCGTATCAGATTCGGGTCTGCGACCTCGCCGGGCCGGAGGGGGCTTGGGCCAATACGCCGGTTCCCGCCACTTACGCAGCAGCCATCGATCCCGAATTGGGACGGTTGGCACTTCCACTTGCAGTTGGAACGCATGCTCCCTCCGTCAGCGTTTCCTACGAATACGGATTCAACGCTGACCTCGGCGGAGGCGAGTACCCAAGAGCCACGGGAACGAACGGCTTCCTCGTAACCGACCCGGCGTGGGTAGTGCCCTTTCCAGATACGGAAACTGTCCCTCGCTATCCGGACCTTCAGGGAGCAATCCAGTTCGCAATCGGCGAGTTGGCGGAGAACGGCCTTGTCGCGGTCGAAATCGCCGGCTCCGGAATCATCACTGCAGGCCCGCTGACCATCAATCTCCCCGCCGGAACCACGCTCGAAGTCCGCGCGGCCGACGAAGCCCGGCCAACCCTGCTGCTCGACGGCGAGATTTCGATTACTGGGGACTCGTCAAGCACGGCAGTTCTGAATGGATTGCTTATCGCCGGGGCAACCGCGATGGTTCCGGCTACCCCTGCTCCCGTTGCGCTGGTGTATGCACCGGAGCTGAAAACCGATGGCACTTATAACCGGCTCGGGCAGCTCAAACTGACGCATTGCACGCTTGTGCCGGGCTGGTCGGTCACGCCGCAAGGCGTCCCGGTGTATCACGATCAGCCGACTCTGGTGGCCGAGCCGGCAGGGCTTCAGGTCGCGGCGGCACGGTCGATTCTTGGCGCGGTCCGATGCAGCAGGACATCAACTTTTACCGCGACCGACAGCATCCTCGACGCAACCGCTCCAACCGCAGTCGCTTATATGGCGCCCGATTCCTCGACCACCGGTCCCAGTGGAGGCGCTCTAACACTCGTCGGATGCACGGTCATCGGCAAGGTGCATGCGATTCTCTTTTCCCTGATCTCTGACTCGATTTTGTGGTCGTGGCTCGCGCCCGCTGACGACCCCAAACTCTGGCCTGCTTCGGTTATCTCTGACCGCCGTCAGGCAGGCTGCGTGCGCTTCAGCTATCTACCCACCGGAGCCATCACGCCACGACGCTTCCAGTGCGTGGAGAAAAGTCCTAACAATCCCCAACCGCTTTTCTTCGCGCTTCGCTATGGATACCCCGGGTACTGCAAATTGCTGGCCTCGACCAGCGACCGTATTCGCCGGGGGGCGGAGGATGCTGGCGAGATGGGCGTCTTCCACTATCTGCTCAACCCCCAGCGTGAGGCCGACCTGCGCGTGAGGATGCAAGAGTATCTTCCGGTCGGCATGGACTTCGGCCTGATTTACCAGAATTGATTCACGATTTAGCCGCGGCGCGCACTATCTCGACAGGACGCACTCCGTAACCGGATCCAGGAGGCAATACAGTGAGCTTCGATACAAGCCGTTTTCACTTTGATCCATGGAAGAACTACTCCGGCGTGGTGATGAAACAGGGACGTGTCCAGCTGGACTCGGACTGGAACGATTGGCTTGCGCAACTTGCTCGCCGCACCCAAGCCGAGACATTGGACATCCTGGGCCGCGCCGCCTACCCTGCGACCACTCCCTTCGCGTTCCTGATCGATTTCGACGGCTCTGGCAAACTCCGCATCGGCCCGGGCAGAATGTATGTCGACGGCCTCCTGGCTGAGAATCACGGCGATGCCACCACCGTCACATGGGACCCGGCGCTGGGCGAGATGTCGAATACGCCTCAGCCTCCTCCTGCCACGGAATCCGGCGCAATTCTCTACACCGCACAGCCATACCTGCCTGGAGTAACTCAACCAACAGACAGCGGCACCTATCTCGCCTATCTTGACGTGTGGACGCGGGCGGTCGATTATCTGCAGGATCCGGCGCTCATCGACCCGGCAGTGGGTATCGATACTACTGGCCGACTGCAGACCGTCTGGCAGGTTCGGCTCGCATCGGTGAACTCCGGCGCAACCTGTGGCAACGCAGGCACGCCATGGCCGGGTCCGTCCAACGGACTGCTCACGACGGCTCCTGTCAGCTCCGCGCCCGCAGGACCTTGCTGTCTCACCGGCAACACCGGCTATACCGGAGCCGAGAATCAAAATTACCGCGTCGAAATCCATACGCCCGGCCCGGTCGGGACGGCTACCTTCAAGTGGTCGCGCGATAACGGCTCGGTTGAAACCGGCGTCACGGCCATCACACCGGTTACGAATTCCGTTCTGGTCGCTGCCAGCCAGCTCAGCGTTCTCAGCATGGGCCGCGACCAGGTGCTGGGCTTTGCGCCGGGCGACTGGATTGAGATTCTCGACGATGATCTGGAATTGGCAGGGCTGCATGGCGATTTGCACCGCATCGACACGATCGATTTTGCGGGCAAGACAATCACACTCGACTCGCCTGCGGATGCCACCAAATTCCCCGTCTCCGGTGGCGCCACGCCCTACCAGACCGATCCGACTCGCCACACCCGCATCCGACGCTGGGACCAGTCGGGCAAGGTCTACCAGAGCGACGGTACAACCGTGGTCACTGACCTTGGCGCAGCCGGAAGCAGCGGCGCGATACCGGTTACTGCGGCCGGCATCGCTGTCATTCTCGAGAATGGCGTCACCGTCAGCTTCGGCGTAAGCACGGCAGGCGGCAGCTTCAATAGCGGCGACTTCTGGACATTCGCTGCCCGGACCGACGGCTCACTTGATCAGCTCAGTAATGCTCCTCCACAAGGCATTCATCACCACTACACGCCGCTCTCCGTTGTGAACTTTGCCTCAGGCAGCGCGACCGATTGCCGCACACCGTGGACATGCGAATGCCAGCAGGATTCCTGTGGCTGCTGCACCGTCACCGTCGGCGACGGCATTGAGAGCGTGGGTCAGTACAAGCTCATCAACGACGCGCTAGCATCCCTTCCCGCGAGCGGCGGCGAGGTGTGCATTTTGCCCGGACGCTACTTTGAACACGTCTTTGTTAAAGGATTGCAGAACGTCGTGATCCGTGGCTGCGGATATCAGACACGACTGGCGTCTCCCTCGCTCGCGGCCATCCCATCCTCTTCTACCCCCGCTCCAGCGGGTTCCGCCTCCGCCACAGTGCCTTCCGCACCCGCTTCGGCGTCTTCCGCACCCACTTCAGCAGCGGCCACCACAGGAGGCAACAGCGACGGAACTTTCAACGCGGTCATCTCGATCACCGCATCGCAGCATATCCAACTGCATGACTTCGCCGTCGAAGCCGACACCAACGAGGTCGGCATCCTTGTGGATGGAACCGGCAAGCTGGTGGCGACTTCTGCGGATACTGGCACTTCGAACAATCAGATTTATCTCGCAAAGTCAGATGCTTCGTTCCAGCAGAACTCGCTGCCTCGCGTAATCGATGTAACGATCAGAGATCTGTTTCTCACCGCATCCACTCTGCCGGCGATTCTGGCAAGGACCGTAGAGCTGCTGCACATCGACGACAACCGCATTCTCATGGAAGATGTTCGCAGCCTCTGGCCATCAGTTTATGTCGCGGGCGTCGAGATGCACCTCGACCGGAACTACGTCGGAATCCAGGGACTCGCGACGATGCGGGAATGGTTGCCCACCACGGTAACCGGAGATCTCACAGCCAGCACCGCCAACACTGCCGCCTCGAACACCGGCGATACAACGCAGCCGCAGGCCGCAATCAGCGCAAACACCGACGTGGCTCCGAAAAAATCTGCGAAGAAAGTCAATGCGAAGACTGCCGGAACTGCCTTGGCGGACTCCGGTGCGCAGTTGTCCGTCGAAGGCACCGACGCGGCGACCGGGATCAAGTTAAAAATAGCGAAACACCTTGGCGGCATCATGATCGCCGGACCTTCCCGCGAGGTATTCGTTTGTGAGAACCAGATCGAGGGTGGCCGTTTCAACGGCATCACTCTCGGCAGCTACTCCGTAGTTGACGGCAGTGGGCTTGAGACGACCACCACTGTCGGCATCTCAACAGTGCCGGAAGACCCCTGCTCGACTACCGGTACCCTCGAGCCCCCGAGTTCCTCAACAACAGGCACGCAGGGCACATCAATCGTAGCCGGCGGCACGCTCCTCGATATCGTTATCGATCGCAATCGCATAAGCAACATGGGTCTGTGTGGCATCGGACCAGTGGGTCTTTTCGATCTGGCGAGCATCCTCGAAGTCATCTCCATCGAGAATCTGACCATCACCGACAACATCATCCGTAACACCGTGCTGCGTTCGACTGCCGCACTGAATACCTTCGGTTCTGCTGCGTCTCAGGAGGCCTACACCGCCAGCAGCGACACTGAGGCCAACCTCACCGGCATCGGAACGAGCGACGCCAGCTTCTCGTCGGTGCAGCCGGTTACCAGCGGCGCGGCATCTCCCTACGCGGCTATCTGCGTCCCGGCTGTTGAAAATCTTGTGATCCGCGACAACGTCATCGTTAACTTCGGCGCCCAGCCTGGAGTCGGCGCCAATGGCATCTTCGTTCTTAATGGGGAGATGGTCGAAATCAGCCGGAATCAGGTGCTCGAAACCCGCGATTGGAATGCCGCCACACTTGAAGCGGGGCCAACCGGCGCGCCTGGAAATGGAGGCATTGTGCTGGCCCTCGTCACTCCACCGGTTCTGCCGGACTCATCTTCAGCGCAAGAAGTGTTTGCGAGTTCCGCGGCCAGCAAGAATCCATTTGGCGGTGGAATCTACGAGCCGGGCCTGCCGGCATTGCGCGTTCAAGAGAACGTTGTGCGCGTGGCTCTCGGGTATGCGTTTGCAGCCATCGGTTACGGGCCGTTCGCCATCTCCAACAATCACTTCAGCTGCGGCGGCGCGGTGCGCGGAAGTGGTTTGCCGTTGGCGCAAACTGTGCTGATCCTCAACCTCGGTGCTGCGATTGAAACCGCCGCCTCATTGCGCATGTCGGATATCTACAGTCACAGCACCGGACTGGCCACCGGCACCAACCCGTACGCCTACAGCAGTCAGGGTTCCACCAGCCAGGCCTTTGCGGCCTCGAACAACGGAACAGTGCTGTTCAGCAACAACATTTGCCAGCTCGAAACGCGTGCCGACCGGCAACGCTCGATCACATCGGTCGCCATCATGTCCGTCGATCATCTCACTTTCACGGGCAATCACTCATGGATCGACTCACAGACATCCGTCGCATACTTTGACGCGTTGCTGATTGCCGGCAGCCTCAACGTCACCAACAACCGCTTCCAGGAGTCACCCGTTTCCGTGGCGGCTTCGGGAATAACTGCAGGCGTGGTCAACATTACAGCGCAAAACATCTCCACGTTCTGCCTGCTGGTTTATGGCGCAACAAACTTCACGATCGATCAATTCAATCTCGCGCTGATCAGCATGACCACGCCGGATGTCTGCGTCAGCCTCAAGGGAAAGTAGTGAAACCGCTATTGGCGGGCGTCGGCCTCGCACACAGAATTGAAAGGGATTGCTACGATGAAAAACAAAACAGCCAGCACCACTGAAACTCCCAATCCGGGCACGGATCAACTTCAAGCTGCCGTTACCGCAACTGTCGGGACGGCCGATGCGGGAGGATCACAGAGCATTCAAAATTTGACACTGCTGCATAGTGCGCGTCTCTCACAATTGAAGCGAACTGCAGCGACGCTCAAGCAGCAGTATGGTGCGAGCGATCCCAATGTGACAGCAGCGGAAGCCGCCGTCAAAGCCGGCTCGGCGCGGGTAGCCCAGATGGCGGCATTGCATCAGCAGGCATCCACGCCTGCGCCACTGGTGTCGACGCCCGGCTGGGCGCTGCAGGGGCGCGTCTTTAGTTCGACGCTACAGCCGGTTCAGAATCTCACCGTATTCCTGGTAGATGCCAGCAAGACATTTCAGCAGGAGTATGGCTTCGCCTACACCGACAGCAGCGGCTATTTCCTGTTGAGCTTTGAGGGGACAAAAGATAGCCATGCCAGCGCGCCGCAGTTATATATTGAGATCGCCAACGCCAGCGGCAAGCCCATCTATCTTGGCACCGATGTTTTTTCACCCGCTGCCGGCAGCACGACGTATCAGAATATTACTCTGCCCGCGGGCGAGCATCCCATCGGGAATCCGCCTTCGGCAATCCGCGGGAGCGCTATACCGGCCGCCAAGAAAAAATCGCAGGCCTAGGGTCCGAGGCGTCCGGCGTCACACGCGGGATTCGCGAGTCAAATGATCTTTTTAACGCAGCTGACTGTTCCGGTTCGAACCATCGGACATAATTTCGAACTCATCGGGAGATCTGCTCGGGCAAGATAGAGCGAAATCGCCGAAAAGACACGAAGATTAACAAAAAAGACATACCCGTAAAAACGGGTCAACGCTGGCCTGATCTACTCAAATAATTGATTTTATTGAGGAAAGATTGGAGGCGCGGGCCGGGATCGAACCGGCGCATAAAGGTTTTGCAGACCTCTCCCTTACCACTTGGGTACCGCGCCTTTGGCAGGGCTGTCTTTGATTATGCGCTCCATATCGCCGTAGCCAACCCGGCGGGCGCCGGAGGGCGATTTGGAGCGGGAGACGAGATTTGAACTCGCGACCCTCGCCTTGGCAAGGCGATGCTCTACCACTGAGCTACTCCCGCTTACTGCAAGGTTGAGTATACCGGGCTGGCTAAAACGGGTCAAACCGCTGAAACTGCATCCCTGGGACCCGCCGGTAGGCTCAGGCGAACGCTCCCGGGTATCCAGACCCGTTCTCGACTTTGATGATCTCCCCGTCCCGCATGTGCAGGATACGGCCCGCAATCTCCGCCGCCTCAGGATTGTGCGTGATCATCAGTGTCGTCTGTCCCAACTCGCGATTCGACCGCAAAAGCATCTTCAACACTGCATCCGAATTCTTCGTATCCAGGTTGCCGGTCGGTTCGTCGGCCAGCACAATCGACGGCCGCGCAACCAGCGCCCGCGCAATCGCCACCCGCTGCTGTTCCCCTCCGCTCAACTCAGAAGGCCGATGCTCCAATCGTCCTCGAATCGATAGAAGATCGCTCAAATGCTCCAGGTATTTGCGATCCATCGGCTCCTTGCGTCCGCTCACCGTGTAAGCAATTTCTATATTGCCCATCGCGGAGAGTGTCGGCAGCAAGTTGAACTTTTGAAATACAAAACCGATCCGGTGTTTCCGCAAACGCGTCCGTTCTGCATCGCTCAGGCTTGCGAAATCCACCCCATCAATCACAACCTTGCCTTCGCTTGCCCTGGTAAGGCCGCCGAGAAGGTAAAACAGTGTCGACTTTCCCGAACCCGAGGGTCCCACAATCGCCACAAATTCGCCGCGCTTCACTTCGAAGGAAACATGGCGGACTGCCGCGACCATAATCCGGCCGGCGGCGTATACCTTGCTTAGGTTCTCAGCAAGAATGATGGGTGTCGATGCTTCAGCTTGCACAGTGTTTATTGTAAATGTCGTGATTGGTTGGGATTCCGCTATGCTCTGATCACACCAGAGCATCCTGGCGGGCATAGTTCATCAGTTCAGCTTGAAATCCCATCCGCGCTCGAAATCCAACATATCCGTCCGGCCGCAAAACGAACATCTTTCCGTCATCACCCAGGAGCCGCCTTCCCTCTTCGTCCAGATTGGAACTGGCGAGCGGAATGACATCCGCGTGGCGCAAGCTTTCCTTCAACGTTTCAACATCGTCCTTATCTGAATTGAGACAAAACACCCTGTGCCTTGGAGTGGTCCAATCCTGCAGAAGCGTAGATTCTGAAGTCCGCAAACTGAAATCCGGCAAGCGATCTCCGGCCCTCAAGGCTCCATCTCCACCGAGATCAACAACAATCGAAGACGAACGATACTCGATGGCAGTCTCTGAGATAAACCCGATGGCATTCTGCTGTATCGGCCGCAACTTCGTTAGGATTGGCGCAACGGTGTCACGCAGGCGCTCGAGCAGCGGATTCGAAACCGTTGCAAGCTTGAGACCGCGTTCTGTAAACCGCAGCAGCGCCTTACCCACTTCGCCGCGCTCCTCCTCATAACTATTCAGCAGCGAGTCATCCGCTCCACGCGCTGCAGCCGCAAGCTTCCACGCCAGGTTGGCCACATCCTGGATTCCCGTATTCATGCCCTGGCCGCCCACGGGCGAGTGAATATGCGATGCATCGCCCGCCAGAAATACATTTCCGATTCGATAGTGCTTTGCCTGCAGATCGTTCACATGAAACGGCGTCAACCACTCTGCAGCCTTGATCGTCATCTTCACGCCTACCGTATCCACCGCGCGCTGCATCTCTTCAATCGTTAACCCTTGCCGATCTCCATCACCTTGCTGCTCGTGCAACGCAACAATGATGCGCACAATTCTTTGAGAGAGTCGGCCCAGGAACACAAGGTCGCCGTGGTGTACGTGGATTGAGAGTTCGTCCTTCGGCACATCCGGACCATCAACTTCGCAATCGCCGAGGAAGAATGACAGACCCACTCCTCCGCCCACGAATGGAGTTCCCGTCTTTTCACGGACCAGGCTGTGCGCGCCATCGCAACCGATTAGCCATCGCGGCATGACTTCCTCAGTCCGACCATCGGCATGGCGAAGCGTGGCCCGTATCTCCCCATCCTGTTTCAGCGAAACCAGTTCCACGCTGCGCTCGGCTCTGACACCTTGCGACTCCATACAGCTATTCAACAAGGCCTCAGTTTGCGATTGAGGAATGAAGAGTGCGTAGGGATAGCGGCTTTCCACGCGGTCGAGCCTGATATCAACGATCAGCTTCCTTTCGCTGTAGAACTTTGCTTCATGCAGCTTGCGACCATGCGCAATCGCTTCATCCGCGATCCCGTATCTCTGAAATTGCTCCAGCGTTCGCGCCTGCACCACCAGCGCCTGCGAGTAGCGCGCCATGTGGTCCGATTTGTCGATGATGCGCACGTTCATTCCCATGCGCTTCAATTCAATCGCTGCCGTCATGCCGCTCGGACCCGCGCCCACAATCAGAACTTCTTTACTCGCCATGTCTGCTGCTCCTCGCGCTTCCCCGGGGCACCCGCTCGCACCGGGCATTTCTGTTTGTTCTATCTCTGAGATGCCTTCGTGCCATCGCAGGCAGCATCCAAGGCCGCGTGAATACCCGCGCATCCATCAGGCTTTTGCTAGATTAGATCAAGGAGGAATCCCCCATGGCCGCTGGCGCCGCCGGAGCTGCTGCAGCCGTCGCAAACGCTGTCAAAGCATCCGGTGCAATCGTCCTCGTCGAACCGGAAGATTTCCTCAAGATCCTGGCGCGCGCCAAAGATCCTCTTGTCGTTACAGCCAAGGGTGGATTCTTCAAGGCCAATTATCTCTACCTCACCAGCTACAAAGGGCTCGACTTCTACTGCGAGTCCGATGAGCTGCTTTCCATTCCCGCCGAAGCAGAACTGATTCGCGCCGGCAAAATCTGGATTCCAGGGATGTAAACCGGCCCTGAGACTGGTTACCGTCCTGCTCCAAAAGGGCGCGATGCCCCTGAACCCCGCTTCACACACCGCATCTCTCCGTTGGACAACCCGCCTTTACTGCCTCCCATCCTCCGTAATCCTGTCTCCATGCCATAAACTGGATATGCAAACGACTCCACCCAGGTTCCGTACATGACATCGAAAGCCAATCTCGTTTCTGCTATTGACTCGGCCGCCACAAAGGCAGGCCTCAAGCTTGTTTCCGCCTCTGAGGCTTCGGACCTCAATGACCAGCCCACTCAGGTCTTCCAGCTTGGACTGCCCGGCCTCGACGATCGCCGCCTGCGACTCGAGTTGAGCGAGGCTTTCGATTTCGACAAGCCCAATTTACTTCCTGAAATGGCGGCGCACCTCGCCGCTGAAGCCAAGCGCCTGCGCAATCCGTGCCCCAACTGCTACGTCACCCTTGGCGGCCTTCCTCTCGCCTTTGGCAAGTTTCAGTGGCCATTCCATCGCTCCACTTCCGGCTCCGACACCTACATCGTCCACGGCGATATCGATCTTGCTGATGGCGGCGCGCACAACCTGCACGCCAAGGTCGCGGCCTCCGTTACTGTCACGTTTGCCGAAATCGTGCCTGCCATGGAACAGCCGTATGCGGAGACCTTCGTCTACAACGCCATTCGCAAGACAGTCGACTTCGGCCAGCTTGAATTCCTCAAATCCGGCAATCGCCAGCCCGTCCCAGTCACCACCCGCTTCTACAGTCGCTGGCAAAAGAAATTTGTCTTCACCGATACTGACGACCAGGAACGCCTCCGCTATCTGCTCAGCAAGATCTACTGGCTGTCCGGCGTTCTAGGCGACAGCAAGCCGGTCTGGATTGCCGATCCGCGCGATGCTCAGTATCTCAACACCACCGAAGCCGATCTGCTGCGCATGGCCGGCCAGGAAGCCGGCGAAGGCCTCATGACACTAAGCGGCGAATACGCCGCAGCCACCCCGCAGCTCATGGCCCGCGCCGCTGAGTACGAAGCCGCCCGCGACGCTGCACTCAACTTCACCAAGCCGCAGTTCAATGAATCCATGCGCTCCGGCCACGCCAATATGTAGTGCGTCAGCCGACAGAACGATCTTGCCCTGCACGGACCCGCCCGCGAGAAGTTCGAGGGCACGCTTTGCGTCAAGCAGGTCGAACGTGTGCGTGACAAAGGGGTCGATCTTCTTTTCCGCGAGCAGTGAGAATATCTTTGGCAAATCCTCGCGCAGAGGCTTCGGGTCTTTTTTGTAAAGGGCGCTTATGCCGTAGAAATCGCCTCGTCGGCCGCGAAGACGCGCGCCGATGAAGAGGTTGGCGAACATCGTCAATTTGGAGAGAATTCCGGGAGCACCCATGAATCCAAATCCGATTACCATCCCGCCCCTGCGCAGCGCGCCTATGCAGGGGCCGATGTTCGCGCCGCCTACTGCATCGAACACGTAATCCACCCCGTTGGGTTCGAGGCCGCGTATGAGGCGATCAAGCTTGCCGCTTCTGTAGTCGATCGGAGTGGCCCCAAGTGAGCGCACGGAATCGTGCTTGCTCTCCGAAGCGGCGGCATAGGCTTTCGCTCCAGCAAGCCTCAGTAGTTGAAGTGCCGCGGTGCCCACTCCCCCGGCAGCTCCTGTTACAAGCGCAGTCTGGCCGCTCTGCACCTTCGCGACACGATGAATCATTTGCCATGCGGTCACATAATTGAGAATCACGGCTGCTGCATCGCGATCGGAAACAGCCGGCGGGACTGGCAGAAAATGTTCGGCTCCGCGAACAAGAAACTCGGCAAAGCCCCCATAAACCGTGAGCGCCGCCACACGCTGCCCGAGATCGAAGCCGGTGACACCGGGACCGACCGCGTCGACTTCTCCAACGGTTTCGTAGCCTGGAACAAACGGTATCTTCGGCGCAAACGGATAGTTGCCGCCAAGCATGATTAAATCGGTGGCGCCCACTCCGGCAGCTTTAACGCGCACCCGAAGTTGTCCGGGGCCGGGACTCTCCAGCGGCAGCTCGACGACTCGGAGGACTTCAGGTCCACCCTTCTTCGTCAACATCACTGCTCGATATGTTGATGTTGCTGGCATTTGCTCCGTTCGACCTTGATGCAACGATACGCCTCAAGCCGAAAAGAGGCCCTGGAGACGGGAACGAACTCCGGTCGAATGCAGCAGTTTTGTCTTCGCGTTTACAGTGTGTTTCCGCAACCCGAACAGAACTTCGCACCCATCGGGTTAGTCTTGCCGCATCTCCCGCACGCAACCAGCGTCCCGACCGGCGCGATTGTGGACGTGCTCTGTACCGGCGCGCTGTTTCCCGGCGGCACATTCACCGTTACATTGATCGGCTGCCCGTAAGCCGGCATCGTGATTCCCAGCGCCGCCGCAATCCCCGCCGCCTGAATCGCGTTGAACTCCCGCACCCGACCCGGCATAAAGAAGCACTCAATGAATCCCATCACCCACGGAAACGGCGTCCAGCAAAAGCAGGCATACAAAATGCCCAGTCCCGTCCGCCGCAGATAGAAATGGTGAACCCCGAATCCGCCCAGGAACAGCGCCAGCAAAATCCCCACAACCTCATCGCGGCGCGCCTGCTCGTACTGCTGATAAAACACTGCCTGCGCATTTACATAAGGGGTGGTCGTCATGGCTGCATCTCCGAGCGTTCCTTGCATTAAAACATACGCAACCAGCCCCTCAAGAGTTCCCATCTATCCCTTTCGCAGCAGCAGCGACGACTCGCCATTCCCTAGTCCCTAATCCCTGTTACCTGATCCGTGCCGTTTAGCATCATAGGCATCATGACCACTCTCTCCGCTGCCGCTAGCGGGACCTTCTATATCGGCGGCGAAAATCCCGTCAACCGCCTCGGCTTCGGAACCATGCGTCTCGTCGGCGAAGGCGCATGGGGCGAGCCAAACAGTCCAATAGAAGCCCACCGAGTCCTCCGCCGCGCCGTCGAGCTTGGTGTCACCCTCATCGACACCGCCGACGCCTACGGCCCCGAAATCGCCGAACGCCTCATCTGCGAGGCTCTGCACCCATACCCGCCTGGTCTCATCATCGCCACCAAGGGCGGAATCACCCGCCAGGGTCCCGCGAAAACCGAATACGTAGGCCGCGCCGGCTATCTAATTCAATGTGTCGAAATGAGCCTGCGCCGCCTCAAGCTCGAGCGCATCGAACTCTACCAACTTCACCGCATCGACCCGCGTACCCCGCTGGAAGAATCTCTCGGTGCACTTCGCCAAATGCAGGAACAGGGAAAAATCCGCCACATTGGCCTCAGCGAAGTCGCCCCCGACGAGATCGAGCAAGCCCACCAGATCGTTCCCATCGTCAGCGTGCAGAATCGTTACTCGCTCGCCGACCGCCGCCACGAAGAGACGCTCAACTGGTGCGAACAACGTGGCATCGCCTTCCTGCCCTGGTACCCCATGGCTGGGGGCAAACTGCTCAAACCCGACCATCCCTTCTCGCAGATCCTCACGCAACTCGCCACGCGCTACAACGCCACCCCCGCGCAGCTTTCCATCGCATGGCTTCTCCATCGCTCGCCCGTCATGCTCCCCATCCCCGGCACGTCGCAGGTCAAGCACCTGGAGGAAAACATCGCCGCCGCATCCCTCCAGATCGGCCCTGACGAATGGTCCCAACTCGAAGCCGCAGCAAAGAACTAGGTTTTGAGAACGGCCCGCTCATGATCATGGTTCTCATCCTGAGAAGCGCAGGAAAGAAGTGTCTGTCCTGAAGATTCACTTAACGCCACAGAACGCGGGTGCCCCATCCAAGCTCTGCTTGGGTGGGAAATCACGATGCTTCCTAGAAATCTCGGTTCTTCCTGGACGGCGCAGCGACATCCAGCGCGTCGTCGTTCTACTCCCGTTATCCTGAAACTCTTCCACGCCGCCAAAACCCTAGGTCGATATCAGCAGAAGCCCTACTTCGTCGCAGCATCCTTCTCGTCTTTCTTCTCAATCGGCCGCGGCGTCAAAGCCGGTGCCAGCGGATCGCCCCAGATATAGTGCCCGAACCAGTTCTCGTTTTCCTCCATCACCGCGCGCTGCTGCTTAGGCTTGTTGATCGGATGCCCGAATCCGTCATACAGCACCATCTTCACTGGCACGCCATGATCCTCCAGTGCCTGCCGCAGTTCAAAACTGTTTGGAACCGGCACCCTGTGATCCACGCTCCCCTGCTGAATCAGCGTCGGCGTCTTGGCCTTGGAGATGTAGCTGATCGGCGACGTCACCTTGTAAATCTCCGGATCATCCCACGGCGTCGCGCGCAGATACTGCACCGTAAACGGCGTAATATCGGTGTTCACGTAGTACGTCATCCAATCTGAAATTCCCGCGCCAACACTCACCGCCTTGAACCGGTCGCTCGACGTGGTAATGAACGCAGAAATGTATCCGCCCTCGCTCCATCCCATCGATCCCACGCGGTCTTTATCTACGAACCCCTGTCCGATCAAATATTCCACACCCGAAATCACATCCGCATAATCGCCCACCCCAAGGTTGCGCACATTCAGCGCGCGGAACTTCGCGCCATACCCCGCCGACCCGCGATAGTTCGGCCGCAGCACCAGCGCTCCCTTCGCCACAAAGCGCTCAATCGGGTAGTAGCGATCCGCGCTCACAAACGGCATATCGATCCCTGTCGGTCCGCCATGAATCACAACCAGCAACGGATACTTCTTCGTCGGCGAGAAGTCCGCCGGCTTGTACAGCACCCCTTCAATCTCCGTACCATCGCCCGACTTCCACCGAACCACCTCGCGCTTCGCGACGCTAAATCCTTCCTCCTGCGCTCCCGCATTGGTCAGCTTCGCAGCAGAGCCTTCCGGCAGCATGCTCGCATAAATCTCTGCATATTGATTAGTCCCCGCCCCGCGATACGCCACCTGCTTGAAGTCCTTCGAGAACGTGAATGATCCTGCAATATCACTCCCCGGCATCGCTATCTTTTTCAAGTTGCCTTTCGCCGGATCAAGCAGATACAGAGCCGAACTCATCTTGTGCAGCCCGGAAAAATAGATCCCCCCGGGCGCCCACTTCAGTAGATCTGGATCTTCGTCAAACGCGTCGCTAACTACCTTCGGCTTTCCGCCAACGGCATCCACCACCGCAATTCTCTGGTTCGCGTAGAAGAAGTATTTCTCGCCATTCGACGTCGCATACGCAATCTGCTTCCCATCCGGCGACCACTGCGGATCAGAATCCGGACCCGGCGTATCCACAATCTTCTTCACCACACCGTCCGCTACGGTCACGACGTAAATGTCCTTCGAGAAAGACGAAATCAAATCAGGATCACGCGCAGCACTGAACGCAATCCTTGACCCGTCCGGAGAAAACGAAAACTCCTCCACGCTGAAATCACTTTCCTTCGTAAGTTCCTTCGGCTCACCCACGGCACTCACGCGTCCCGCGGCATCCGTCTTCGGCAAATCCACCAGCCACAGATGTGTCATCTCGTAGTCCGCATGAATCACGTGATAATCGCCGAAGCTCTCCTTACGATCCTTCATCGCCTTGGGCTCCGGCGCCTCCGCCGAAATCGCAATCCTCTGCGAGTCTGGCGCCCAATCAAATCCGCCCACGCCCTTCTCCATCTTCGTTATTTGCTGCGCCTCACCCCCGCCCGCCGGCATGATCCAAAGCTGTCTCTTGCCGTCGGGAGACTTCGGCAGCGAACCCGGCCGATCCGACACAAACGCAATCCACTTTCCATCCGGCGACCACTCCGCCGGGTTGCACGAGTGCCCCATCGTCGTCAGCAGATGCCGCTCACCGGTCGCTACGTCCGCTATCCACAAGTCCGTCTCAAACGCATTCGCGTCCCAATTCGTCCGCGTCTGCTCGTAGACAACATGCTTGCCATCGGGCGAAATCTTCGGCGACCCCACGCTGTACATCTCGAGCGACTGATCAATCGTCGGAACCTTGGCCGATGGCGTTTGCGCCACGCCGGCAAACGTCATGGACACAACCACAGCAACAAACAGCGCAATCCGAATCACCAGTCGGCTCAAGGGGAATCTCCTCCAGAATTTCTCGCAGTATACCCCGCACCACGACGCGCACGAGCCATTTCTGGTCGCTTTCAAATGAAAAACCCGCAGCTCACGCTGCGGGTCTCTCATTCAACTTGTGCATTGCTACTCAACCATATTTTTCGCAATCGTCTGCTTGTACCACTCCGCGCTCAGCTTCGGCGTCCGCTTCAACGTTTTGAAATCCACGTAGTGAATCCCAAACCGCTTGCTGTACCCATCGGCCCACTCGAAGTTGTCCATTAGGCTCCACAGGAAGTAGCCCTTCACCGGGTACTCCTCTTTCACCGCTCGATGCAGTTGCGTCAGATGATTGCGCAAGTACATCACGCGATCCACATCCTCTACTCGTCCCGCCGGCGTCAGCACATCGTCTGACGATGTACCGTTCTCCGTGATGTAGACTGCCGGAACTTTATCCTTCCAGATATCGCACACATTGCGCACGCCCCAGTAGATGCACTCCGGCCCCAATTGCAGCCACGGCGACGCCATGTGTGGATACGAGGCAGGCATCGGCTCCATCGCGTAGCCCTGGGCTGATCCATCGGCACGTGCATAGAGCGGCGTATAGATATTCATTCCTACAAAGTCCAGCGAGCTCCCGATCGCCTTCATGTCGCCGGCTTCCACCTTTGGTGCGTTCGCCCCTTCGCGAGCCAGATAACTCTCCGGGTATTTGCCATCCAGCAGCGTCGTCAGGAACGGCGCATTGGTGTCGCGCGTCGCCTTTTGCGCAGCCTCAATGTGTTCCGCCGTCTCCATCACCGGCACAACCACCACCGCATTCTCCGCAAGCCCCACCTGCGTTCCACTGGGCGTATTCGCGCGAATTGCCTGTACCCCAAGCCCGTGCGCCAGGATGGCATGATGCCGGACCTGATTCACCGGCCCTGCCGGCAGCTTCATTCCCGGTGCAAACTGTCCAATCTTGTAGCCCAGGTCGGTGAAGCAGATGAGTTCATTCGTCGTCATCCAATGGTTCACCTTGTCGCCGAGATGCTTCGACACATAGGCGCAATAATCCGCAAACGCCTTTGACGTGTCGCGCGATTGCCATCCACCCGGCAGCCCGGCCGGCGTGTCCCAGTGAAACATCGTGATGTACGGCGTAATGTTGTTCGCGAGCAGCTCATCCACCACTCGGTTGTAGTAGTCCAACCCCTTCTGGTTCACCTCGCCTTTGCCGGTCGGAAACACGCGTGACCACGAAATCGACATGCGGTACATATTCACGCCGAGGTTCTTCAATAACTGCACGTCTTCCTTGTAGAGGTGATACGAATCGTCAGCCACGTCGCCGGTTTCGCCGTTGTGCGTCTTCCCGGGTGTATGTGAGAAAACGTCCCACAGCGACGGACCGCGACCATCCGCCTGCGCGCCGCCTTCCACTTGGTACGCGGCCGTTGCACAACCCCATAAGAATCCCTTGGGATATTCCAGCCGCATCGGCTGCGGCTCTCCAAATGCAACGTGCGGCAATGAGACGCCTGCACCAGCCACGGTTACCGCTGCAGCCGCGCACTTTCCAAACTCGCGGCGCGTAATCGTTTTCATCTTTCCCCTCCAAGCTTGAGCAAAAACGTTTTAGCAGACCACTTAAACACTTGGCAAGGGAAATCCTGTTCGGTCTCGCTCCGGGCGTCGTTTTGCGGGCGCGTTCCGGTCGAAATAGCAAAAGCCGCAACCTTTCGGCTGCGGCTTTCCAACATACGACGACTGCATTGGACACTTGCGCGAAGCGCGTCTGCCCCACCGCAGGCGTCTACATTTCCTTGACGCCTTCGACAAACGCCTTCAGCTTGCGCGACCGCGACGGATGACGCAGCTTGCGCAGCGCCTTTGCTTCGATCTGCCGGATGCGTTCGCGTGTGACCTGGAAGCTCTGTCCTACCTCTTCCAATGTGTGCTCCGAACCATCTTCAAGACCGAATCTCATTTTGATAACACGCTCTTCCCGAGGGGTAAGAGTCCGGAGGACCTGCGAGGTGTACTCCTTCAGGTTCACGCTGATGACAGCCTCGCTCGGCGAAACCGCCTGCCTGTCTTCGATGAAGTCGCCCAGGTGCGAGTCTTCCTCTTCACCAATCGGCGTCTCCAGCGAAATTGGCTCCTGCGCAATCTTCAGCACCTTGCGAACCTTGGCAACAGGAATATCCATGCGCCGCGCGATCTCTTCGCTCGATGGCTCACGGCCCAGCTCCTGTACCAGCTGACGGCTTGTGCGGATCAGCTTGTTGATCGTCTCGATCATGTGAACCGGGATACGGATCGTGCGTGCCTGGTCGGCAATCGCGCGCGTAATCGCCTGGCGAATCCACCACGTCGCATACGTCGAGAACTTGTAACCGCGCCGATATTCGAACTTGTCCACCGCCTTCATCAGGCCGATGTTGCCTTCCTGAATCAGGTCGAGGAACTGCAGTCCGCGGTTGGTGTACTTCTTCGCGATCGACACCACCAGTCGAAGGTTCGCCTCGATCAGCTCCCGCTTCGCCTGCTCGGCGTCCATGTCGCCCTGGATCATCTCGCGCTGCGTGCGCTTCAGTTCGACAATCGACACACCTGCGTCGCCCTCGATCTTCTCGAGGTCAACTTTGCAGTTCTTCTGCTGGCGCCGATACTCCTTCTTCAGCTCGTCGCTCTTCGACGCTTCGTACTTCTGATCCAGAGAACGAATCTGCCGCTCAAGCGTGCGCATGGTGTCGACGGTCTTGTTGACCTTGTCGAGCAGCCGCTTGCGCTCCAGGCCCGTGTACTTCAGCTCGCGCACGATACGCGATACAAATACCTTCTCGCGCGCAATCAGCCAGCGCAGCTTCCGCAATTCCTTCTGGCTGGTCTTGCTGTTCGCCGCAGCCTGCTTTTCTTCGAAGCCGGCAATCTTCTTTTGGTGCTTTACCAGTGCATCGATGCGTGCAACTGTGGAACGCACCCGCGCCTGCACCACGTCTTCAGTCAGTTCTTCTTCGTCGAAGACCACGACTTCTTTCACATTGCGAACGCCGCGCTTCAGGTCCTCGCCCAGCGCCACAATCTCGCGAATCACGATCGGAGAACGCGAAATCGCTTTCAACACGCGCATCTGCCCGCGCTCGATGCGCTTGGCAATCTCTACTTCGCCTTCGCGCGTCAGCAAAGGTACAGTGCCCATCTCGCGCAGATACATGCGGACGGGGTCATTGGTTTTCTCAAGTGTTCCCGGTGTGAGGTCAAGCTCGACGTCTTCGCCCTCTTCGAGCTCAAAATCCTTCTCGGCGCCAAACTTTGGCGCGTCCAGTAGATCGATCCCCTGGCTGCCGATCGTCGTCATCAGATCGTCGATGTCATCGGGAGAAGTGCTGATGTCCTCTGGCAACATGTCATTTACGTCGCCGTAGGTCAGGTAGCCCTTCTCCTTGCCCGTATCGATCAGGTTGGTGATGTCGTCTTCAAATTTATCGTTGATGGCCAAAATATTTCCTACTCTCCAGCGCGATCAAGTTGTTTTAGCAAAAGCAGAGTTTCCGTATCCTCGAAGCCGTTACGTCCTGGTCGCCGAGACCCATCGGGCAGACCTTGTCCATAACTCAACACGCCCCACCAACTCTGGTTTGCCGTAGCACCGGGTCGCGCGCCGGTGCAGAGCTCGTTCCGCGCGCAACAAAATTTGGATACCCAAACCTGCGCGTACGCGGACACAAACTCCCGTCCACCCGCTCGAAAAAAGCGGAATCAATAGTTGCTCGGAGCAGGATATTCGCGCTTCAGGGTTTCGCCTGGTCGCCCGCGAGCCGAAGCTCATATGTGGGGCAAAGGGGGCGCGCATCCTCACAGAGATCAATAGATTAACACAGCCGACCCCACCCTCAAGCGGTGAATATCGGCTCGAATTCTCCGCAGGTAACCACCATTCCCCGCGTGTTCAATGGACCAAACCCGGGCACTATCCCCAGCTCGCCCCGCTGTTCCTGTTTATTTAGACGTGTTTTGCGCTTAAAGCGACTCAAAGAAATCAGCGGTTTGAACCGTCAATTTCCGCCTGCGCCCGAGCCGCGCAACTGCCGCAGCGCCCGGTCCAGATCCAGCTTCCTTTGGGTCAGAATTGCCAGCTCCGCGTAGTCGCCCCGCCGCTCGGCCTCTTGGATTTTCGCCCGCATATCCCGCAATTCCGCCTCGATTTTCCGCTGTTGCAGACTCACAATCGACCCAAGTACGGCGTCAGACGACGGAGGCTCCGTTTCCGCCAGCAATGCCTCCGCCAGAAGCGCCCTTTGGGCCGAATCCTCGATCACTTCCATCGGATCGCGAACGCCCCGTTCGGCCAGCGGCAACAGCGAAGTAAACACTCCAAGGCCCTCAAACCACTGTGGTTGACGAGTCACAGCATCGACCGCCGTCCGGCGCGCCTCCTCATGTTCCGGGTCGGTAATCGCCAATGCCCGCAGCAGCACTCGTTCCACCTCGGTCAGCGTCGTAGTCCGAGTCTCGATGTGGTCTCGCCGCCGGAGCGCCGCCTGCCGCAACTCCTCCCGCAATACCGCCGAGTCTATCCCCAGCTTTTGCGCTGCATCTGCCGCAAACTGCTCTCGCAGCAGTTTCTGCGGAATGCGCCGGATGTGCGGGAGCAGGTAGTTCATCTGTTTTAGCTTTTGCTCGGAGGCCGCCCCGGGGAACATCTGCCGGGCACGCTCTATCAGGTAATCTGATTGCCTCCGCGCCCCCATGACGGCCTGCGTATACGCCTCGACCCCCCGTTCACGAATGAACCGGTCCGGGTCAAGCCCCCCATCCAGCGTCACCAGCTTCAGGTTGAAGCCTTCTTCCGTCAGCAAACTAATGGACTTCTCCGCCGCATTCGCCCCTGCGGCGTCGGGATCGAAATTCACCACCACGTTCTGCGTGTGCCGCCTGAGAATCGCTACCTGCTGCTCGGTAAAAGCTGTTCCGCTGGTCGCAATCACGTGCTGAATTCCGCGCAAAAACAGTGAAATACAGTCCATTTGCCCCTCAACCAGCAGTGCATACCCGGCTTGCCTGATCGCGGATTTGGCCTTGTCGAGGTTAAACAGCACCTGCCCCTTGATATAAAGCGGCGTTTCCGGCGAATTGATGTACTTTGCTCCCGCCTTTTCGCCTGTTTCCAACGTTCGCGCCGTAAACGCGATCACCCGCCCGCTTTCATTGCAGATCGGAAACGTTACCCGCTTCCGAAATCGGTCGTAAATCGGCCCCTGGCTGCCATCTCCCTGCTCCTTTGAGCTGAACAGCCCGGATGCCCGCAGCGTCGCCTCATCCGCCATCCCGCTCAGCCGGTCCCGCAGCGCTCCGAAGCTGTCCGGCGCGTAACCGATTCGAAATACTTTGATTCCCTCAGGCGTCATTCCGCGTCCCGCCAGGTACTCGCGTGCGATTGCTCCCTCCGGTCCGCGCAGTTGCTCCTCAAACCACGAAGCTGCCGCCTCATGCAGATCCAGAAGCTTGCCGCGCATCCGGGCCTCGGCCGCTTCCTCGGGAGAAGAAAACTCCCGCTTGGGCAGCGGAATTCCGCTCTTCTGCGCTACGATCCGCACCGCCTCGGGAAAGGACACGTTCTCAATCTTGCCCACAAACGAGAACACATCTCCCGACACGCCGCATCCGAAGCAGTGATAAAACTGCCTTACCGCATGCACTGAAAACGACGGCGATTTCTCCTTGTGAAACGGGCACAAACCGGAGTAGTTCTGAGCCCCCGCCTTGCGCAGGCGGATGTACCCCTCGATCACCTTGACGATGTCGACCTGTTGCTTGACGGTTTGAGCAAAATCGGACACCAATGAAATCTGCAGTGAAGATTGTGAGGCAAAGAACTAAGTCGCCCCATCCATGACGCAGTTCCATCGCGGCATGGGTGGGAAACCACCAACCCCAATCTTCATTCTTTCCGGGTGCGGTCCCACCCCATGAATGACTGTAGTTAAGAATAAGCCCTCGCTTTCCTGCCGCCTGTGCACGTCATGTCAGGGCCTCGAGCAGCGCCAATCCCGCATCGCAACGATCGCATCCAACTCACAAAACGAGGACTGGCCGATGAAAATCACCGAACTCCTGATTGCAGAACTTGACCAGGAAGCCATGGAATTCGCAAAGCACTGGAGCATATTCCTGAAGGCAAAAACGATTGGAAGCCCCACGAGAAATCGGTGCCCTTGCCACCATCGTCGCGACCATCCCCGCGTGGATCGAGATGGCCGTCAACATTGACGAGATCGACGTCAACCCGCCCGGAGGCCCGAAGTTCGCGCCCCCACCATGGAAGACTCGGCAGGATCTACTCCAGCAATTTGAAGCGAGCCTTCAGGAAGGCAAGGAAATCCTTCAGAAAACTACAGACGATCACCTGTTCAACACCAAATGGCGCATGCTCTCGGCCGGCAAACTAATGATGGAGCAAACGCGCTACGAAGCCATCCGCGAAGGCGTAATCAATCACGTGCCCACCATCGCGGCCAGCTAACGGTATCCCTGCGCCTCAACGGCGAAATCCTCCCAGCAATCTACGGACCGTCAGCGGATGAAGGGAAGATCTGAACGCTCAATGGCCGTAACGTCGCCGCGCCACGCTCGGGCTCGAACTCCCCGGGCTGTCTTGCTGCGCGGGCGCCACCTGCGGCTCCGTCCTCTCATACGACGGCACAAACGGCTTCCCATCGATGATGTATACGACTGTCCAGGCAACCTCAACCGGCTGGCCATCCACCAGATAGGGCTTGTATTTCCATTTGTCGATAGCAACTACCAACGCATCTTTCAGGGGTTGGCTCCAGAACGAGGTGTCGTCGTTCCTCGCCTTCACGCTGCCGTCCTTGTGAATAATGATCGGAATCGGAAAGCTGCCTCGAAATGGAAACCCATTGGGCTGTATCGGAACCGATGCGCCCACTTCATACACCGACACCGGCTTTGGATGTCCCGGCTCAATCGTGTACGGCTCGGCAATTGCGTCCTTTGCAGGCTTCACGAGGTCATCGTTCGCATCGGCCAGCGTTTCCAGTTGCGTCACCTTCATTTCGGCGACGAGCGCCCCACTGAAAATCACCTTTACGTCGCGCGCTACCGTACGCCCCTCAAATGGCTGCAAATCCGCAAACTGCACCGTCGTATCTGATGTCGTCGTGAGCCGCAAATGATATTCGTTATCAAAGCACATCGTCGGAAAAAGCCAATCGGGATTTGCCTGGTCTGCATAACGCTGCGGATCGATCACGGAAACGCAGTTGAGTGTGACACCCGCTGTGGTCAAGCGCTTCACGTCCATCTCATAATCCGACTCGACATTGGCAGCCTGGTACAGCGGATCGATCACCGGCCGCGCCACCCGCAATACCAACAGACGATGATCGAATCCCAGCTTGCTCGGTTTGCCCAGATACTGCTCCGTCGCAGAAACGCTCCACTCGCTCCCTGTCAATCGCTGTTCCGGACTCTTGAACGTGCGTGCCCACCGGGTCGGGCTCAGATGCCACTCCTCCATCGAGCCACTCACCGGCTTCTTCCCGCCAAAGGGAATCACTTCAAAATCCATCTTCATATGCCAGGGTTTTAAATCATCGCTTGCGAGCCCAGTCGCCTTTACCCCGGCAACCATCACCCGATGCGCCAGAACGCTGATCTTCTCCGGCGTCAATCCGGGATGCGTTTCATCCGTCGCACGTGGCGTCTGCTGCGCGGCCAGCACTCCAGCGTTCGTTGAAACCGCTACAAAAGCTAAAGCGACCGCAATGTCACGCATCATCTGCAAGCAGGAACCCCGCAAAATACATGGCCTCGTTTTCGAACCACATCTTACACTGTCTTCCAAGCTCTGGATGTACTGCTCCAGTTGCACCGCGCGTTTGCCTCCAACACCACGATCCGGAATTCGCAACTCGATTCGAACCAACGTGCAAGCACTCTGATATAAATGGCCGCAGCGTCCCAGACGCCTCAAGTGGGGAGGGCTCCTGTGAAGCACGCTTTCCGGATCTTCTGCATCCTGCTTTTCTGCTGGGTTCTTCAGGCCGCGCCCCTGCGTGCCACCGATTGCAGCTCTCTCAAGAGCCTTCATCTTGAAGACACCACCATTACCCTTGCTGAGTCTGTCACCTCCGGTTCACTTCGGATACCCGGCGTCCCGCCGTTCACCGGGCTTCCCGCAATCTGCCGCATCGCCGGTGTTATGCGTCCCTCCAGCGACTCGACCATCCGCTTTGAGCTTTGGCTTCCCGAGCACGACTGGAATGGCCGATTTCTGGGAGTAGGGAACGGCGGATTTGCAGGAACCATCGGCTATCACGAACTGGCAGCATATACGAAGCGCGGCTTTGCAGCAGCCGGCTCTGATGCCGGACACCAGGCTGAAGCTACCGATGCAAGCTGGGCCTACGGCCATCCCGAAAAAGTGAAAGACTTCGGATGGCGTGCCGCGCACCTCACGCGCCTGCGCTCAGCCGAGATCATCGCCGCCTTCTATGGCAAGCAAGCTCAAAAAGCTTATTTTGACTCATGTTCCGACGGGGGCCGCGAAGCCCTGATGGAAGCTCAGCGTTTTCCCGAAGACTACGATGGAATTCTCGCCGGAGCTCCCGCCAATGCCTGGTCCACCATGGTCGCCTCCGGTGTAAGTGCGCTACAAGCCAGACAACTCAATCCGCGCGCCTATTTTTCCGACTTCAAGCTGCCTGCAATCCAGAAGGCCGCGCTCGACGCCTGCGACGCGCTGGATGGAGTGAAAGACGGAATCATCAACGACCCCTCTCAATGCCACTTTGATCCTCAGGCACTGGTCTGCAAAGGCGAAGACGAACTCGATTGCCTTACCCCGCCGCAAATCGAAAGTCTTAGGTCGATCTACACTGGCTCAAAAGACTCTCAGGGCAAAACCGTATTCCCCGGCTTCACCCCCGGCGATGAAACTGGCTGGGCCGAGTGGGTTATCGGGCAGGATCCCACCGGTGCCTCCGCCTTCCGCTACATCGAGAACTACTTCCGATACATGATCACGCAGGATCCCAAGTGGAGCGCCGCCACCGCGGATCCCGAGAAATCGCTGCGCCAGTCGCGCGAAAAAGGCGCACCGGATCTCGATGCCACCAGCGCCGACCTCGGCAAGTTCGCATCGCACGGCGGCAAACTCATCCTCTATCACGGCTGGAATGACCAGGCTATTTCCCCATGGAACAGCATCGACTATTACAAGAGTGTTCAGGAGAAGATGGGCGCAGACAAAGCCGATTCCTTCGTGCGCCTCTACATGGCTCCCGGCGTTGAGCACTGCGCGGGCGGCCCTGGTCCGAGTTCCTTTGGACAATTTGGTCTCGAAACCGCCAAAGGCCCAAAGTACGGCCTGTTCGACTCACTCGTCGACTGGGTGGAAAAGGGCGCACCGGACGAAGAGATCACGGCGACTAAATATGGAGCAGACGAGAAAGGCGCACCGAAGGTCATCATGACCCGCCCGCTCTGCGCCTATCCCAGGATTGTGAAATACTCTGGCTCAGGCGACACCAACGATGCATCCAGCTTCACCTGTGCCGCGCCGTAGCAATCTCTCAATCGCGTCGAGGCGCCCGGTCATTCATCCCGCAGCGCCTGCATGGGTTGAATCGAAGCCGCCCTGCGCGCCGGAATGAGCGCAGCCACCAGGCCGATCGCCGTCAACGTTACCGCGACTGCAATATAGGTGCTCGCATCCAGCGGCTTCACCTCGTACAAAAATCCTTTGATCAGTCGTCCCGTCGCGAAGGCCAGCAGCAGCCCCGTCGCCAATCCCGCGCCAATCAAGATCGATCCCTGTCGCAGCACCAGCTTTGCCACGCTTCCGCGCGTCGCCCCCAGCGCAATGCGCACGCCAATTTCGCGCTTGCGATAACTCACAAGTTGCGAAAGCACGCCATACAGTCCCGCGATCACCATCGCAATCGCCAACCCTGCAAACGAGCCCACCAGGTATAGTCCGAGGCGCTGGCTGAAAGTATTCTTGTCCACGGCTTCCTGCATCGTCTGAAAATTGTCGAGCGCAAATCCCGGAGCCCACTGGTGAAAGACTGACCGCATCTCCTGCGCCACCGGAATATCTCCCCGCGTCTTCACCACGAAGGTCACAACCGTCTTCAGTAGCGCCTGATAGAACAGCGAAGTCGTTGGGATCTGCTGCTGCGACAGCAAGACCAGCGGCTGCACCTCACCGCCTACGGTTGTATCCACCTGGTCGCCCAGCACACCCACAATCGTGAATGGCTTGATCATGCCCGTGTCTTTTCCACCCAGGTTGATTTGCTTGCCCAGCGGATCCTTACCCGCAAAATACTTCTTCACCAGGCTCTCATTCACCACAGCGACAAACGGAGTCGTCAGCGCATCTCCGTCGCCGATCATTCGACCTCGCACGATTGGAGTTCCCAAAACCCGCGCGTAGTCCCCGCTCACCGCCGTCACCCGCGCCTCGGGCTTATTCGCGCTATCCTTCGGCTGCCCGAGGATATCGAAGCTCGAGCCCAGATTCATCCCCGACAGCGGCGGCGATGTGGCAAGCGCCGCGCTTTCTACGCCCGGCATCTGCTTGATCCGCGCCAGCACCGGCTCATAAGTCGTCATGGCCACGGATGTCGGTGCATTTTGCGTGTCTTCTGAAACCGCCATTCCCGAGAATCCCGCGGCATCCGCCGGCATCGCCGAAAAAGTAGTAACACGAGCAGTCTCAAATCCCAGGTGAGACTGCTCCAGATTCCAAAGCGTGCGGAATAAAAGGCCCGTACCCACCAGCAGCAGCGTCGACAACGCCACCTCGCCGGCTACCAGCCATCCGCTCAGCTTGCCTCCAGTTGACTTCGACCCAACACCGCGCGAGGCCGCCTGCAGAGCCACCTGCGGATTTGCCCTCGCCACCAGCAGCGCGGGCAGCAGCGACGAAAGCACTGTCGTCAACGCGGCAATTCCCGCCAGCACCAGCAGCACCGTCCAGTGAATTGCAATCGAATCTGCACGTGGAATCGTGCCATCCGGCAGCTTGCGAATCCCCAACATCGCCAGCTCTGCCAGCACCACACCCACGCCGCATCCCAGCAAACTCAGCAACAATCCCTCTGAAAGCATCTGCACTATCAACCGCGCCTTGCCCGCACCCAGCGCAGCTCGCACTGCAAACTCCTGCTGCCGCCCCAGCGCCCGTGCAATCAGCAAATTTGAGACATTCGCACACGCAATCAGCAACACCAGACCCAGCGCTCCCAGCAACGCATACAGCACCGGCTTCACCGGTCCAGTCAGCACTTCCTGGTAGGGATCCACGCGAAACGTGACCGGGGAGTCGTTGTGCTCATGCGGAATGCGCGCCGCAATGGCATTTACTTCCTGCTGGACCTGAGCCACCGTCACTCCGGGCCGCATGATCGCCGCCACATTGAAGAAGTGATAGCCGCGATCCTTCAACATCTCTGCCGTCGGCTGGATCGGTAGCCACACACCCTTCCCGAGGTCCGGCTCCATATTGTCGGGAAAACTGAATCTCGCCGGCATCACGCCTACAACTGTCGTAGGCTTTCCGCCCACTTTCACCACCTGGCCCACAATCTTTGGGTCGGAGTGGAACGTCTCGCGCCAAAGTCCTTCCGATAGCAACACCACCGGCGGCCCACCCGCAAGCCCCTCCGCGTCAACAAAGGTGCGCCCCAGTAACGGATGCTGCCCCAGCATTGTGAAGAGGTTCGTCGTCACCCTCGGCGCGACCACACTGATCGAGCTGTCCCGCGCCTCCAGCACGCTCACGTCCTCTGCATAGCCGGCCGTGGCCTCCAGCAGCTTCGATTGGGTCTGCACATCGCGAAAGTTCAGCCATGAGGTTGACCCGAAGCTCGGCTTGTCGCCTCCCGGTCCGATAAACACCATCCGGTCAGAATGCGCATAGGGCAGCGGCCGCAGCAACACGCTGTCGATCACCGTGAAGATGGCCGTGTTTGCTCCCACTCCGAGTGCCAGAGTCAAAATCGCGAGCAGCGCCATCCCAGGCGTATTGCGCAACTGTCGTATGCCATAACGCAGGTCGTACAGGAAATTCTGCATTTCAAGCCCTCCGGACAAGCTGAAGACACCTAATCTGACGGAGTCGCAGCATATCTCGTTTCAAATCAAAGGCGAGATTTCTACTGCAACTTCAGTTGTTCCGCGACCTTCAGACCCCGCTGTCAGCGATCATAGCGTCCAAAATCGCCGAGTACCTCAGAAAATGAACAGCGATTCTCAGCGGAACATTTGGTCCGCAACTGCTTGCTCTTGAGCCCCCATTGTTCCGGTAGCTATTTGTTGTACTTTGCCAGCCAGTCCGCCAGTTCCTTCATTACGTCCAGTCGCTGCTCCCACAACACAGGAAAATGCGGCGACCCTGGATACGTCACCATCCGCACCGTCTTGCCGCGCGCCGCCAGGATTTGAAAGTATTCGGTCCCTTGAAATGTCGGCACCCGCTGGTCCGCCTCACCATGCAGGATCAGCAGCGGCGTCGTCACGTTCTTCGCAAAATACACCGCCGAAAACTTGCTGAACGCTGCCGGATCCTCATCCGTCCACCGGGCGTCATAATCCACTTGCGAAATATCGCTGGTCCACAGGAATGGGCCCCAATCCGTGATTCCCGCACCCTCAATCGCCGCTTTGTAGCGATTCGTCTGCGTGACAGTCCACGACGTCATGAACCCACCCGCGCTCCATCCAAAGATTGCCAGCCGATCCGGATCAGCCCAACCCTGCGCGATTGCATAATCCGTCGCGCTGTCCACATCCTCATATGCGCGATCGCCAAAGTGCTGATAGATCGCCGCCAGAAAATCAGCTCCGTATCCTGTCGATCCACGATATTCCGGTTGCAGCACCGCATACCCCAGCCCCGCGACCGTGCGAGAAAAGGGATCGAATGCCAGCTCATCGTTCGCCTCCGGGCCGCCGTGCGGCAGCACCAGGAACGGATACTTCTTTCCCTTCTCATAACCTGCTGGAAACGTCGCAATGCCCTCGAGCGAAATCCCACCCTTGCTCTTCCACTGCACAACTTCGACCGGCCCCAGTTCGATCCCCGCCAGTTGCTCATCGCCTTCATGGGTGATCACGCGAAGATGATCGCCATCCCGGTCTGCTGCATCAGGGACTGCCACATTCCCCATGTGCGTTGGATCGCCCACCGTGAACGCCATCTGCCCACCCGTACCCGCAGCGGCGTACTCGCTCTCCACCGGCGTGCCGCGAACAATCCCCTCGGGCCAGCGATAGGCGGTTTTCAGCGCGCCATCGCGAAACTCATCCACCTCACTGCGCACTCCGCGATTCACCGATACCCACACGCGCCCATTCGCATCGCCTGCGAGCTCGACTGCGGTCGCATTCAAATCCGGTGTCCGATCCTGCGCCGTTCCACCGGCGGCCGGCACCGTCCACACATGCTCCGGCGTCAGGACCGGAGACTTGGTAGACAAAAATGCGAGGTCCTTTCCGCCGTTCGCCCAGGCAATGCCGTTCACTGAGTTCCCAATGTCCGTAACCTGCCGCGTGCCTGAAGCAGTGCACACGTCAATCGTCGACCCAACCTCGTGATGCGCGATGCGGGGAACCTGCGACAACACCGCCAGCGATTGCGAGTCAGCATTCCAGGCCGCTGCGCTCGCGCCCCCACCCACCGTGATGGTTCCCGAAATGTACTTCAGGTCCTTGCACCACCATGCGCCGCCGGTTCCATCCGCGTTCACGACGTAGAGGCTCGTCTCCTCCGCCTCCTGCACGTGCCGCATGCTGTCCTTCGCATCAGGCTCACGCGGATCTGCTGTCATCGCAAACCGCTTCCCATCTGGCGACGGGCTTGCCGACCCCACTCCACGCGGCAACACCACCACTGTCGAAGGTGCAGAGGCAAGTTTCCCCTCCTTCAGTCCGAACACCGCGAACTGCTGATGGTCGTTCACCTTCCATCCGCCGTATAGGCTCTCCCCGTCGCGTGTGAACCCCATGGGATGAAACCCGTCCGCCACCTCGAGCTTCTTCGCGTTGCTCCCATCCGCACCAATCGTCCACCAGTCGGTATGCGTCGGCCCCTTCTCCGCGCCGTAAGCCACGCTGTACAGAATCATCCCGTTACCACTCACCGCCGCCGCATGCGCACTGTGCAGCCCCGCCCAATCCTTCGGCGTAAACGGATGTTGTTGCTTCTGCGCTGACACCATGCTTCCCGCTAGATAAAGAGCGACACAGACGACGAGAGATGTCTTCAAATGAAACCTCCGGATCTCAAAAAAGGGAAAGAAGCCGATTCACACGAATTGTAGCCCTCGGCATGCGGCCTGCCAGCCACATTTGCATTACAGAATTGCTGTGTCTCATTTATCGCAGTTTCATCGCGATGTGTCGGTATCTTCAACGAACTCTTTGCCGAATCGCCCGAGCGCACTTACCATTGCCCTTCGGGAGAATCACCTCATGCGCGCGTTTCCAACTGTCCTGGCTGTCGCTTTGATCTTTCCGCTCACTTCATCCGCGCAAGCCCCCGCGCACATCCCGCCTCCGTCTCCCACAGAACAACAAATCAAAGCCGCGGCCACCATGCCCTTCCGGAATTCATCGCTCCCCATCGACAAACGGGTCGATGATCTGGTTGGCCGCCTCACCCTCGAAGAAAAAGTCTCCCAGCTCATCGATCGCGCCGCCCCCATCCCGCGACTCGATATTCCCGCCTATAACTGGTGGAACGAAGGCCTTCACGGCATCGCGCGCTCCGGCTTCGCTACCATGTTTCCCCAGGCCATCGGCAACGCCGCCACATGGGACGCCCCCCTGGTCCACTCCATCGGCGAAGTTGTCTCGACGGAGGCTCGCGCAAAGTACAACGACGCCATCGCTCACGCCAATCACGACCGTTACTTCGGCCTCACCATCTGGTCGCCCAACATCAACATCTTTCGCGATCCTCGCTGGGGACGCGGCCAGGAAACCTACGGCGAAGATCCCTTCCTCACTGCCCGCCTGGGCACCGCTTTCGTCCAAGGCATCCAGGGCGACGATCCGCACTATTTCCGCGCCATTGCCACGCCCAAACACTACGCCGTCCACAGTGGGCCTGAGTCCACGCGCCACAAAGCCAACATCGATCCCACCCCGCACGACCTATGGGATACGTACCTGCCCGCCTTCCGCGCCACCATCACCGAAGGCCACGCCGATTCCATCATGTGTTCCTACAACGCAGTCGATAAAGTCCCCGCCTGCGCCAGCAAAATGCTGCTCGGCGACATCCTCCGCGGCGACTGGCATTTCCAGGGCTTCGTGACGTCAGACTGCGGCGCCATCGGCGACTTCTCAGAACCCTACGGCCATCATTACTCCGCCGACTTCGCTGCAGGCTCAGCCGCAGCCATTCTCGCCGGAACTGACACCGACTGCGGAGCCGAATACCTGAAACTCGCCGACGCGGTTCATAATGGTTTGCTCACCGAGGCACAGCTCGATGTATCCGTGAAGCGACTTTTCACGGCACGCATGAAGCTCGGTATGTTCGATCCGCCCCAGCAGGTTCCGTTCTCAACCATCCCGTACTCAGTCGTCGACTCGCCAGAACACGCCGCCCTGGCCCTCCGCGCCGCCCGCGAATCCATGGTCCTGCTCAAAAACGACAACCACTTTCTGCCCCTCGATCCCGCGAAGAAGCAGACCATCGCCGTCATCGGGCCGCTTCCCGGATCGCGCATCGCACTCGAAGGCAACTACAACGCCATCCCGCTCCACCCCATCCTTCCCATCGATGGCATCCAGTCTGAATTCGGTTACGACCACGTCTCCTATGCTCAAGGTGCGCCCTACATCCCGGGTGGAGAACTCCCCGTCCCGCGCACCATGCTGCGCGACGCGACCGATTCCACGGTAGAAGGATTGGAGGGCCAGTACTTCTCCCACCCCGGCTTCGGCGACGCTCCTGCGATGGTCCGCATCGACAAGGAAATCGACTTCGACTGGGCCTTCGCCAACCCCGTTGATCCGCGCGACACCACCACCCAGGCCTTCGCCGTTCGCTGGATCGGCGCCATTCGCGCTCCCGTCGCCGAAACTCTGACCCTCCAATTCCGCCTTCCCATCTGCTATCCATGCCAGGACAAGCTCAAATTCGCTGTCTATCTCGACGGCAAACAGCTCGTGCCCGCTGCCCCGCCCACTCCGACCACCAGCAAGCTTCCGCCCTCCGGCCGCAACTACGGAGCCATCCAGCACTTCGAAATCCCTTTCGCCGACACCCGTCCCCACGACCTCCGCATTGAATACATTCAGTCCGCCCGCATCCCCGGCGCCGGCCTTGCCTTCGAGTGGACAGCACCCGAAAAACTCCTTCAAGACCAGGCCATCGAAGCTGCGAAAAAGGCTGACGTCGTTGTAGCCTTCGTCGGCCTCACTCCGCGCCTTGAAGGCGAAGAAATGAAGGTAAACGCCAAGGGCTTCTCCGGCGGCGACCGCACCGACCTCGAACTGCCCGAACCCCAGCAGCAGATGCTCGAAGCCGTCGCCAAAACCGGCAAGCCCATCGTCGTCGTCCTGCTCAATGGCAGCGCCCTCGCCGTTAACTGGGCTCAGCAAAACTCCCGCGCCTTGCTCGAAGCCTGGTATCCCGGCCAATCCGGCGGCCAGGCCATCGCCGAAACCCTCAGCGGCAAAAACAATCCTGCCGGCCGATTGCCTATCACCTTCTACACCGGCATCGATCAGCTCCCGGCCTTCGACGATTACTCCATGGCCAACCGCACCTACCGCTACTTCAAGGGCAAGCCGCTCTATGCCTTTGGCGACGGCCTAAGCTACACCACCTTCTCCTACTCCGACGTAAAACTTTCCACCAAATCCCTCCGCGCCGGCGATCCGCTCAGCGTCGAAGCGGACGTCCGCAACACCGGTTCCGCAGCGGGCGACGAAGTCTCCGAACTCTACCTCGTTCCCCCACAAACCAGCCTCGCGCCCGGGCAGGCCCTTGCCGGGTTCCAGCGCTTCCGCCTGAACCCCGGCGAAACCAGGCATTTAACGTTTACCCTCGACCCACGCATACTCTCTCAAGTCGATGACAAGGGAACTCGAGTCGTAACCCCGGGCAAATACAAACTTTCCCTCGGCAGCTCTCAACCCGGGGGCGACCTCGGCTCAACCACCCAATCCGCCACCTTTACCATCATCGGAACCAGAGAACTGCCTAATTAGGCACCGCCACATGATCTGGAATTGCGTTCGTGTGGGTTACTCGGAAATATTTGTTGCAACAACTAACTTCCTGCCGCATCCAAAACTGATGAAAGGAGCCAACCCAATGGCAACTACCACCCCAGCAGGTACCATCACCTGGAAACTCGACCCCGCGCACTCGCACGCCGAGTTCAAGGTCAAGCACATGATGATCTCCAACGTGAAGGGCAGTTTTAACGGCCTCTCCGGCACTCTCACCGAGCACGCCACAGACGCCACGCTCTCCAGTGTCGACGCGTCCATCGATGTCGCCACCGTCAACACTGGCGACGCCCAGCGCGACGCCCACCTCAAGAGCGGCGACTTCTTCGACGCCGAGAAGTACCCCACCATGACCTTTAAATCCACATCGGTCAAGCCCAACGGAGACGGCGGCTACAACGTCACCGGCGATCTGACCTTGCACGGCACCACCCGGCAGCAGACCTTCGTGGTCGATGGCCCCAGCGCCCCCGGTAAAGACCCATGGGGAAACACTCGCATCGGCCTCTCCGCCACCACCAAGATCAACCGCAAGGACTTCGGTCTCAACTGGAACGCCGCTCTCGAAACCGGTGGAATCCTGGTCGGCGACGACGTTCAGATCACCATAGAAGCGCAGTTCATCAAGGCCTGATTCGGCTGGATTTCCGCCCGAGGGAGCAGGGGCCTTTAGGCACCTGAACACAAATTATGCCCACAATGGGCTTTAGCCCCGGACATCTCCATCCGCCCAGCCGAAAGATACTTGTTGCAACGAATATCTTCCTCGCGCATCTAATATTTGTAAGCATCAATAAGTAAGTCGGGAGGTCCATCATGTCTCTTCGCGCGGTCAAACAGATTCTCGAAACCAAGCCAACCATTGAGGGCGCGGGCGTTAAGCTTCAGCGCGCTTTCGGTTTTGGCAAAACCAGGGAGTTCGATCCGTTCCTGCTGCTCGATGATTTTCGCAACGAAAACCCATCGGATTACCTCGCCGGATTCCCCTGGCATCCGCACCGCGGCATCGAGACCATCACCTATGTTTTGGCAGGCGAAGTCGCCCATGGCGACAGTCTCGGCAACAAGGGCCGCATGACCGCGGGCGACGTTCAATGGATGACTGCCGGCAGTGGCATCCTTCACCAGGAGATGCCGAAGGGCGACGAGCGCGGCCGTATGCACGGCTTCCAGTTATGGGCTAACCTGCCCGCATCTCTGAAGATGACCGACCCGCGTTACCAGGACATACCCTCCGCCGCGATCCCCGAAGTCACAGAGGATGACGGAACGAAAGCGCGAATTATCGTTGGCGAGTTCTGGGGCAAGCGCGGACCGGTCGAAGGGGTTGCGGCAGACCCGAACTACGTCGATATCTCGGTGCCGCCCAACAAGCTGCGCCGCATCAAGGTCGATGTCACGCGAAACGCCTTCGCCTACGTCTTCGCCGGCGCTGGAACGTTCCGCGATGCATCGGATCCAAAGGCCGTACTGACTGAGTCGGCCATCGACCCCAACGCGCCCGCAAAGTACGACGCGAAAAACCATTCGCTCGTCCTCTTCGATCGCGGCGACGAAATTGTCGTTCAGGCCGGCCCGGAGGGCATTCGCTTCCTGCTCGTCTCCGGCAAGCCGCTCGAAGAGCCGGTAGCGTGGTACGGCCCTATCGTGATGAACACGCAGGCCGAGTTAAACCAGGCAATGCAAGACTTGCAGACCGGCAAGTTCATCAAGCACCAGTAAAGGCGACTGGAACTGTCTGCTTCTGCACAAAACACGAAGAAGGCCCGATTCGAGGCCTTCTTCGTGTCATCTTTTTTGAGATCGCTAAAGGTGGCTCACTACCGTCCGCTGGTAGCGTAAGACCGGCCAACCTCGACGACAGGCGCAATAAAGGCAGCAGGAACAGGCACTTTGCGCCTGCTGAGCACGCTTGCAGAGATCGGCAGAAGTTCGATCTCAGGTTCCGCTTCCGGTTCCGGGATCATCAGCGCAGTCTGGTTCTCCTCGACTGTGAGCTTGGGAACAACCGCAACCTTCTCTGCGAGGATCTGCTGGATTCTCTCTTCCAGCCTGTGTCTCGATTCCAACTCTGCAGTTTCTTCGTCCGCCCTCTGCTTTCGTTTCCCGAACAATAAAGAAAAGAACCCTCGTTTGCTGTCATTTGCCATCGCTTGCAATACTCCTGGGGGAAGATTGTTCTCGTCACGGCGCAGCCGGGTCTAAATCCGGTCTCGAAGATTTCCGTAATCAAGAGTGACATCGATGCCCCTCTTCGACCATCCCAATATAGTCACCGCGGAGATCCGAGAATCGGTCATCCTTGTCGAGGTGACTACTGACACGTCCGTAATCAAGATCACTTAAGTTTAGGAAGAAATAAGGAGTTAGGCTGACAAAGCGAGGCTTTCCAAGTCTAGTAGGCAGAGACTACAGCGCAATCCGCTCTCCCCGCTGAGGGCATCTTCGAGGTGGCTAGGCGCTGGTCAAGCTCCTAGAATATCCACCGGCAACATCCCTCTCCGTCGCAACTCCCGAATGCTCAGTGCATCGTGCCGTTTCGCCAGGCGCCGTCCTAGCTCATCCACGCTCAACTCACAATGGAACCACTTCGGATTTGCAAACCCGAGAGCCCGGTTGAGCAGAATTTGCCGAGCTGTCGATTTCAAGAGGTCAGCTCCGCGCACCACCTCGCTAATCCGCATCGCGGCATCATCCGCGACGCACGCCAACTGATAACTCGGAACCCCACAACCCCCTGCACGAAGATCTGTCCATGACGGCCCTTGCATTCCATCTCGACGCCAGACCAGAAAATCCCCAAAGTCCACGCCCGCCAAATACTCCTGCGGACCCAGGTTGCCGTCGACAAATCGGATAGTCTCTCCATCCGGCACGCGGAACCGCCAATTCATTCCGCCAGGCCCGTCAGCCACTTCTGGGGCAATCTCAAACATGCCCTCGCCCGTTCGCGACGGCCGGCACGTTCCCGGATAAACAGGTTTATCCTCTGGATCTTGCCCGCGATGGGATGCTGGATCGGGCCCCTCGTGTGGAGCACTCAACGCCGCAGCCAGATCCTTCCGGGAACACCGGCACGGATAAATAAAGCCGCCCTCGCGCAACCGGCGCCAGGCAGCCTGATACACATAGTCGCGCTCACTCTGCACATACGGCCCGAAGGCCCCGCCCACATCCGGGCCTTCATCCCAATCGATTCCAAACCAGCGCAAATCCTCGAGAGCGGCCTGGGCATACTCCTCGCGGCTCCGCTCCCGATCCAGATCCTCCATCCGCATCACCAGCGTACCGCTCGACTCCCGCGCTCGCCGCCACGCAGTCACAAACGTGCGCGCGTGACCGATATGTAGATACCCTGTTGGCGATGGCGCAAGCCGTCCCCGATACCCTAAATGCGCCCTTGAAGAGTGGAAACTCACTTCGAGTCCAGTGTAACCACACCGGAAAGGCGACACGAATTCCCCTGAACTCATTCCTTTTCCCAATGGATTGTGCGACCTTGCGGTGCTTTGGAGAGTCAAAGCATACACGGACCGTGAACGGACGATTCCACGCCAATAAGGCACCGGATTCTCGTTCATAGCCGAGAACGTGGTATTGTCCACACAGCCGGACGTGTTGCAGTCAGCTCAGAATTTTCTGAATGCGCAGATAGACCATTTCAAGCGAGAAGCGATTGAATCAGAATCCCAAGGTTAGCCGCCGACCGGACCTCAACGCATGTGCCTGCACATCGGGAGTATTTGCATGGATCGCACGCGCACTCTTGATCTTGACCGCAATATCGCTGATCACAATGCCTGTTACACAGCACCTTTGGACCTGGGATCGCTTTCTCCATGGCGGCAGGGATTTTGAGTTGACCACACTCATGATTCTGTCGTTTCTGGGCCTTGTCCTCGTGCTCTCGAAGAATTTCAAACAGTGTATCGATTCCCTGTTATCCGTGTTGTGTACTCTCGCCTTCGCGTGTCATGAGCGAGCGGCGAACACATGGATCTTCTCGATATTTCGTACGCAGCACCTGGCCGCTTCAGATGCGGGCATGGATAACACTCCGCTCCGCATCTGATTCTCGTCTCTCCAAGATACGCGACAAGCAAAGCTGAAACCGGGCCCGTTGGGCTCCGTCGCCGTCCCGTCAGCACGATGCAATCTGATACGGAGAGTTTGAAATGAAATCATCTGAAGTTCTAAGCGCATGGGCAAGGATCCTGGCCGGCCGTGCGCCTTCCCTTTCTATCGAGATCACCAAAGAATGCCCCTTGCGCTGCCCCGGATGCTACGCCTTCGACGCGGCGCATCTGGGGGGCCCAACTCAACTACGCGAACTCTCTGACTTCAAGGGAGACGAACTGGTCACGAAAGTGATCGCCCTGATCGACAAGCACCGGCCGCTCCATGTTTCCTTGGTCGGCGGCGATCCCCTCGTTCGATATCGCGAACTCGACTCGCTTTTGCCGCAGATCGAAAGCCGCGGCGTACACACCCAAGTTGTCACTAGCGCCTTCAGGGAGATTCCGTCCGCATGGATGAAGTTCAAGAAACTGAATGTCGTGGTCTCCGTTGATGGCCTGCAGCCCGAACACGATGTGCGCCGCAAACCCGCAACCTACGACCGCATCCTCAAAAACATCAAAGGCGCGAAAGTCAACATACACTGCACCATCACGTCGCAGATCGTTGAGCGCCCCGGCTACCTCGACGAATTCCTTGAATTCTGGACGCCGCGTCCCGAAGTGAATAAGGTGTGGTTCAGCATCTTTACGCCTCAGCGTGGCGCGACCGACAAGGAGATACTCTCTGCATCCCAGAGAGCCAGCGTGATTGCCACGCTGCGACAACTGCGCCGGAAATATCCGACGCTCGACATGCCGGAAGCACTGATTCAAGAGATCGCCTCCCCTCCCGCAAATCCAGAAGAATGCATCTTCGCCAGAACCACCCAGACCATTTCCGCCGATCTCAAAACGAAAATCGCTCCCTGTCAGTTCGGCGGAGATCCTGATTGCCAACAGTGTGGCTGCATTGCATCGATGGGCTTGGCCGCTGTCGGTCATCATCGCGTGGTCGGTCAGCTCACCGCCGGACATCTCTTCATGGCCTCGGATAGATTGGGGAAGCGGTGGAGGAGGTTCAGGCAAACCTTCTCGCCCAGACCCTCCGCCGACCCAGTCCCGTCCCCGTTCAACATCCTTGCGCCCTAACCCTGATTCGAACGAAATCACCACAGGTCACGATGGGGTTGAGAAAGTGTCCGGCTGAACTCCTCGACTCCATCATGGCTCTTGAATTCTTCATCGCTTTCCCCTTGCACTTCTACAAGAGTTCACTTATCCTCTTGTCGAAGCGGAAGGGAAACGGATGCCGGAAAGAATTGAACTGCCGCAGGGCACTCTGGACTTGCTGATTTTGAGGACACTGTTGCCAGGTGCGCAGCATGGATGGGCGATTTCAGAGCGTGTGCAGCAGGTTTCGAGCGAGGTTTTGAGCATCCAGCAGGGATCGCTGTATCCAGCGCTCCATCGACTCGAGCGGCGTGGCTGGATCAAAGCAAAATGGGGCACATCCGACAACAACCGTCGCGCGAAGTATTACGAGCTTACCCGCATCGGTGAGAAGCAACTCGAGCGGGAGACCGAAGCCTGGCGCAAGTTGACGGTTGCCGTTGCGCAGGTTCTTGAAGGAGCGTGACGTAGCCATGCTGGATGATCTGCGTTATCGCACACGCGCGCTGCTTCACCACAACGAGGTCGAAACGGAGCTCGACGAAGAACTCCGGTTCCACTTCGATCGCCAGGTTGAGAAATACATGAGGTCAGGCATGACAGAAGAGGAAGCAAAGCGTCGCGCCCGTCTCGCATTTGGCGGCCATGAGCAAGCGAAGGAGGACTGCCGCGAGGCGCGAGGCACCGCGTTTATCGAGCTCACGCTGCAAGACACCAGGTACGCATTCCGGCAACTCTGGGCGAATCCAACCTTTGCCCTCGTGATGATTCTCACGCTGGCACTCAGCATTGGCGCCAACAGCGCCATCTTCAGCGTGATTAATGGCGTGCTCTTGAAGAAGCTGCCATACCGTCAGCCCGACCGCCTGGTTAGAATTTTTCTGTCGAGCCGCGAGTACCCGAAGTTTCCCCTCAATCCCTTCGACTTTCTTGACTTCAGGGCGCGCAACCATTCATTCGATTCCATCGCCGCATTCACACGGGGTGATGTGCAGCTTTCAGGCGATGGCGAACCCGTGCGGCTCAATGGGTTCGGCATTACTTCGGGATACTTTCGCGTGCTGGGCCTCCAGCCGGAACTGGGAAGGGAATTCGACTTTCAGGCAGAGATTCCAAGCAATGGACTTCAAGTGATACTGAGTGATCGCGTCTGGCGAACGCGGTTTGGCGCCGACCCCAACATCATCGGCCGCAAGATCACCATGAACATGCAGCCCTTCACGGTGATCGGCGTCATGCCCGCGGGAACCGAGCATCCGGGCAACAATTATCACGCGGTGGCCTATGGCGAAAGCGTGGACGTGTGGTGGCCGTTTTCCTTTGCGGGAAGCTCAAATCAGCGCGGCTCGCATTTCATTGAAGGCATAGGACGCCTCAAGGATGGCGTCAGTGTTGAACGCGCGCGTGCCGAGATGAACGCCATCATGGCGCAGCTTGGGCGCGAACATCCCGATGGCGATGCAGGGTGGACGGTTCTTGTCGTGCCGCTTTACACCGAGCTCGTGGGCGCAAATCGACAGATGCTGCTGGTGCTACTCGGCTCTGTGGGTATCGTCCTGCTGATTGCATGCGCAAATGCAGCCAATCTCCTGATGGTCAGAGCTTCAGCGCGCCAGCGTGAGATTGCCGTGCGGCTTGCCATGGGTGCGCCGCGATCACGCGTGGTGCGCCAGCTTATCACCGAGAGTCTGCTGATCTCGTTTACTGGAGGAGCTCTGGGGCTGGCGCTGGCGTTTGGCGGCGTTCGAGCGCTCGTCTCGCTGCTGCCCGCAGATTTCCCGCGTGCACACGATATTCACGTAAGCGCACCTGTGTTGCTGTTTACCTTGCTGGTAAGCCTGATGACCGGGGTTCTCTTCGGACTTGCACCGGCTCTGCAGGCATCGCGAATCGATCCCAAAGAGGGGTTGCAAAAGACAGGACGAACCTCGACAGCAGGACGGAATCAAGGACGCCTGCGCAACGCACTTGTGATCGCTGAGGTAAGTCTCGCCAGCGTCCTTCTCATCGGCGCGGGTCTGATGCTGCGCACATTTCTAAATCTCATTCATCTCGACCCGGGTTTCCGCGAAGATCACGTGCTTACCGCAGGCATTTCGCTGCCGCACTCGCAGTACAAGACGAATGAGCAGACAGCACGTTTCTATGACCGCCTTTCATCAAGCCTGAATCAACTTCCAGGAGTGGAGAGCGCGGGCGCCGGCAGCGACTTGCCCTGGACAGGCTATGACGAGAATGCAGGCGGGTTCACCATCGAAGGCAAGAAGCCGCCGCCAAATCAGATGCTCCATGCGCGCTATCACATGGCAACACCGGGCTACTTCAACGCCATGGGGATCCCGCTGCTCGAAGGGCGCTTCTTTACCGAGGCAGACAAGAAAGATGCGCCCTGGGCACTCATCATCAACCATGCGATGGCGGAGCGTTACTGGCCACACGAGGATGTCATCGGCAAACGGATCACCTTCGAAGATGCACCGAAAAAAGATTCCGACTGGATGACCGTTGTTGGCGTTGTGGGCGACGTGAAAGATCAGCCGAACAGTCCGAGTGCAGAGCCTGCCTTCTGGTGGTCGGAATTCCAGGCAGGCGAGTCTGATATGTCAATCGCAATTCGCACCCAATCCGATCCAAGGCAGGTTGCCGATGGACTCCGCGACGCGGTGCATCGGCTTGATCCCGGGCTCGCAGTTGCCGACGTGAAACTGATGGACGACGTAGTTGACACGTCAGTCTCCACACCGCGCTTTACCTTTGTGCTCGTGGGCATGTTCGCAGGACTTGCAATTCTGCTGGCAGCCATCGGAGCCTATGGCGTGATTGCTTACACCGTCAGCCAGCGAACACCGGAGTTTGGCCTGCGTGTCGCGCTGGGTGCGCAACGAACCGACCTGCTGCGCATGGTGATGACGCACAGCGCAAAGCTGGCCGTGCCCGGAACGATCCTTGGAGTGTTACTTGCCCTGAGCCTTGGTCGCGTGATGCAGAACCTCATCTATGGAGTGAGCGCCGCGGACCCCGTTATCCTCTCCTCGGTTGTTCTGCTCGTCCTGACCGTCGCGCTCATTGCTTCCTACGTCCCTGCACGGCGCGCATCGCGCTCTGATCCAATGTCAACGCTGCGGGCGGAGTAGCGTCCGCAGCGTTGACATTCCCACGACCCTACTCTGGCGCGTCGCCGTGGTCGCTCATCTCCGCATCCGCATCCCCGTCGTGGTGATGATGCTCGTACTTGCCGATGCTCTCGTTCAGATGGTTAGGATCGACGGATACCTGCACCACGTCCATCTCGTGCCCATCGAGGTCGAGCACGAACAAGCCCATTCGCTGCCCCTCGGGATGCATATAAATCAAGGTCTGACTATCGCCCTTGCGGCTGGTCTCCCGAATCACGCGCTCCCACTCGGCGCCAAGCTTCTGCTCCACCATCTTGTTCAGCTCTTCACCATCCACATCGGCATGAAAGTCATCGATCTCGGCAATATGCATCCCGTTGACGCCGCCGTTCGTCGCCTTGTGCGAAATAAAACTGATCAAGCCAAGGAAGGGAATACGTTGCGCATGCACGTGGTAGCGCGATTCAATCGAACTCACCACGCCATCAAACCCGCCCTGCGCGCCGCCCGCCAGCACCACCACCGGCACCGCAAGGGCCAGGAAGCATATCGGAATCAGCACGAAACGTCTCATTCGTCACCGTCCTTCTTGGTCTTGTCTTTCGCTTTGTCTTTTTGCGATTCCTTCTGGATATCGCCCAACATGCCGAGTCCGCCAATTCCTCCCAGTTTGCCCAGGTCCTCCATCTTCACGGGCCCCAGGATAAGCACGATGCTCAACTCCTTCGGCTCCACATCGAGAATGAACATGCCGTGCGTCTCGCCATTCACGATCTTCACCATTACGTCTGTGCTTTCGCCCGACTTCTTGTCGCGCTCGCGCACAATCGGCGACCAGTCGCTCGTCTCAAAGTAGGAGCGCAGCTTCTGAATGTCGTCCATCGAGTACTGGCCCTCCTTGTCGAACTCGTAGTCGCGAACATAGATTCCGTCCAGCCCCTCAATCAGGCGCCGCGTAGCAGCATCGTTCTGGTCCTTGCCGTTCATGAACTTCGCGGCAAAGGCCAGCATGTTTTTGCCCAGCGTCACCTCAGTCACATTCGAAGCCTTTGCGGCCAGTTCTTTCTCGATCGGCGACGGTAGCGGCAGTTGCGAATTCTGCGCCGCCGCCGGAACAACCAACCCCACCATCACCACAAACAAAGCCGCAATTCGGTTCTTCATTGATCTTCCTCTCCAGTCCATCAACTCTTGGGTGCCCCATCCTTGCGGCGTGGTCTGCCGCAAGGGTGGGAAAGCACGATTCTGCTGCCCCTGCTTCTCCTCACGATTGCTGGGTGCCCCATCCATGCGCAGCATGGGTGGGAAAGCACGGACCAGCGCCCTACCTCTCCTCACGATTGCGTTCCGCAAGCCGCCGATTCATGTCATTCAATGCGCGATTGGTAATGCGCAGCGCCGTCAACACCTGCTGCTTTGCCTCTTCACCCTTGCGGCGGTCTTCCGCCTGCCGCCAGCTATAACCGCCGGCGATCACGCCCACCAGCAACACCGATGCCGCCAGTCGCTGCCACCAGAGGGTGTAACTCTGCACGCGCTCCGTGCGAAGCATGCTGCGCTTCTGCAGGATGTGCCGCTTCAGGCTGGGCGGCGCCGGCCGGCGCTCCATCGCCTGTCGCAGTTCGCGTTCGAACCCGTCGATTTGTTCAGGCTGATCAGGCCGCTCAAAGTCCACGAATGTACTCCTTCAAATGTGCTGTTGCTTTCGACCGCAACAATCTCAATCCGCGTTGCAGGTTACTCTTCACCGTCGCCACCGGAGCGTCCACCGTCGCCGCAATCTCTTCCGGAGTCAAATCTTCCTGGTACCGCAACACCAGCGCCGCTCGCTGTGCTTCGGGCAACGTCGAAAGCAATTGCTCCAGCCGCGCGCTTAGCGGCGACGAACGCTCTTCCGCCGGGGTACCGTGATTCTCCTCGATCTCCACCCACAGATCCACCCCGCGAACCTTGCGACGCCGCAGCGCATCCGCCGAGCGATTGATCGCCACCCGCCGCAACCAGAACATCGCGTGCTCCGGGCTTTCGATCCGGTCCATATGCCTGTCCAACTCCAGAAAAACGTCCTGCGCGACCTCTTCCGCCAATCCACGATCGCCGGTCATTCGCCAGGCAAGCGAGAACACCATGGACTGATGCTCGTCCACCAGTCGTTCGAAATCCGGGTGCCACTTCTCGGCCATGGGTTTCGCTTCTACTCTCTTATCCGCAGGGGAATGCGGTTCGGGATGCAAAAGGTACGTTTTGCATGAAAGAAAGTTCAAGCTAGACGCAGACGTTGCCAAAAACCGAGAACGGATTTAGATGAAGAATCTGCTTGATTTCGTCAAATCGACCTTGCCGGATAGAGCAATCTCCTTTGGTCGCAATCGTATCTAACCTTCTGGCAGAAGCTGGAGCTCCCCGGAGGAAAGCGGTTTTCGTCCGTCATCGAGCCGGCGCAACTTGCACCTTACAAATCAATTTGCAGAGTTGCGGATGGTCTGCCGCCCGAGTTCATTGGAAAGATAGATATCAAGCCGATGGAGGGACAAAAATGAATGGGTTAACACGTGGGTTTTGGGATAGTGCCGATCAGATTCTGCAGTGGATTGGAAGACTCCTGCTGAGAAGGCACGCCTTGACAGATGAAAGCGCTCTCTACGCCGTCACAGGCGGCGCCTTTGTATGCGCGCTGTTCGGTGGACTAGTCGGGTTTGCTGTTTCTCATCTCTCGCCAGATTCAGCCGTGATTGGCGGAACGATTATCGGGGGATTGCTCGGTGTGTGCATGGGAATCTTGTTTGGATCGTTCGTTGAAACAGTCGATCGCACGATCAAAGATCTGCTGAGATCCTTGAATTCGAAATAGAACGGTCCGCAGCTTGCGCCATGACTCTGTCGACCGCTGCCTGATCGTCTTCCATCTCCACCCGTAAAATCAATCCACACCGCGCACCTTGCGCCACCCCGCCGGTCAATCTTCGGTCGCGGTCATGCGCCACCAAGCGAGCACGCCCTGAATGATGCTCGTCCCCCAGCCGCTTCAGATCCGGGTGCCATCTCTCGGCCATGGGTTTCGCTTCTTTCCTCACAAGAACGCGGTTCGGGATGCAGCCCAAAGAAGTTCATACGGGAGAGGACATTACCAAAAGCTGACCGCTACGCAAGAGTTGGGACTCCTCTGCCTCTCTCGCCGATAAAATGACCCCATCGATACAGGACATTCCGGCCTATGCGTGAGGACAAGTGCCATGAGATGCAAGACTTTACTCAGCCTGTCGTTTCTCGGGTCCTTGAGTTTTGCGGGTTGCGGGGTAAGCGGTAAAGTCGCCGGCACCACCCCTCCCCCAACGCCCGCCATAACGTCAGTCAGCGTCTCCTGCGCTGCAGCCAGCCTCCAAACCGGACAAACCAGCCAGTGCGCAGCAACCGTGTCGGGAACCGGCGCCTACAGTTCCAGCGTCACGTGGTCTGCAGTCTCCGGAACCGTTTCAAGCTCGGGCCTGTACACCGCCCCATCCGCTGTGCCTGCCGCTGGTTCCGATAACGTCAAGGCGATTTCAACCGAAGACTCTACAAAACTGGGAACCGCAAAGATCTCCATCACCGCACCCGCGGCGCCGCCGGCCATCACCGCCGTCTCTCTCGCTTGCAGCCCAACGTCCATCACCGACACGCAGACAACATCCTGCACTCCCACTGTTACCGGCACAGGAGCGTTCGCGAACACCGTAAATGTTTCAATAAGCCCCGCCGTCGCGGGAACCTTGAGCGACGCCACAAGCATTAGCTCGGGCACGCCCGTAACCTTCGCACCCGCCAACAGCGGCGCAGACTCCGTCACCATCACGGCCACATCTACAGCGGATTCCACGAAGTTCTATTCCGTGCCGATCACCGTAACCGCAGCGACCGCCGGCCCCACTTGCGCAGGCATGAGCACCGGAGACAACGCCAGTCTCAACGGCTTCGTCCCGTTCACCAGTACAACTGCTTGGAACACCGACATCTCCTCCGCCCCACTCGACCCGAACAATGCCGCCATCACCTCTGCCGCGGGATTCGCAGGACTGCATCTGCATCACGACTGGTCCTCCGTCGCGGGAGGAAACTACGGCATCCCCTACGTCGTCGTCGATTCCAGCACCACCCCCCTCGTTCCGATCTCCGTGGTCGACTACGCCGATGAAAGCGATGTAGCCGTCGCGCCATATCCAATCACCGCGCCGATTGAAGGCGCTCCAGCCGATTGCGATGGATGGCCCGATACCTACATCGGAGACTCGCATGTACTCGTGTTGGACCGTCACGCCTGCATGCTCTATGAAACCTTCAACACCCATCGCTGCAACGGAGCCTGGAGCGCATCCTCAGAAACCATCTGGGACTTGAAGAATTACGATCGCCGCCCCTGGGGCTGGACCTCGGCCGACGCAGCCGGACTCCCAATCTTTCCCGGCCTCGTGCGCTACGACGAGGTCGCTTCCGGCGCCATCAACCACGCCATACGCTTCACCATGCAGCAAACCAAGAACGATGCCAACGGCGGATACTTCGTCGAACCCGCAAGTCATGCGGCGGGAACTGTGTATGGTGTCAGCAATGTGATGGGAATGCGCATCCGGCTCAAAGCCAGCTTCGACATCTCCGGTTTCTCAGCGGCGAACCAGGTAATTCTCACCGCGATGAAGAAGTACGGCATGATCCTCGCCGACAATGGCAGCTACTTCTACTTTCAGGGAGTGCCCGATCCGCGCTGGAATGACGACGACCTCGTCAACCTCGATGCCATTCAGTCCTCCAACTTTGAAGTCGTGCAGATGACGCCCACGTTCCCCGGCTACGACGCCAACACCGCCCCTACAGGCGCACCGCCGACAATCAATAGCTTCACGTCCTCCGCTTCATCCGTCGCGGCCGGAACTCCTGTCACGCTCACCTGGAACACGACCAACGACTCCTACGATTTCATCGATGTGCTCGGAGGCGTCAGCGGAGGAACCGTAACCACCACGCCGACCGCTACAACAACCTACACCCTGAACGCCACCAACCAATACGGTCGAACCACCATGCAGGTCACCGTCACCGTCCACTGATCGAATGGCGCATTCATAGTCACGCTCTCGAGCACCCATAGAACTGCGCGAATAGCCCTATAGTGACTGAACCCAAAAGTTGAACGTCGGTTAAGCGACTGGAAAGACCATTGGAGATTAGCTTCCAGGTGTCCCTTTGCCAACAATCCCCAAAGCGTCTGTCATGTTGAGCGCACCCTGAACGTAGTGAAGGGTTAGTCGAAACATCTGCAGTTGTCCTTTGGAGTGTTCAAGCCTCAAGAGGCTACTTCCGAGCGGGCGGTAATCAGCCGCTTCAAATTCGCCTGAAGCTGTCATCCTGACGCGTAGCGGAAGGATCTGCGGTTGCCTTTCCTCACTTCCGCATCGGCGGTCACTCGACCGGAACGACAACTCTCCGACACAGTTGACTCCGAAACCTTAAGGAGCCAACACAACCTGCGTTACATTCCCTGCAGGGCCGAAGATGCGGACACGGCATCGCACTTCGCGATGCCGTGTCCGTTACAACCCGAAACCTCAGTGCCTGACGCTACTGATGGGCCATTGCAACCTCGTATCGCTGTTCTGCCGAGATCTGGTGAGCAGGGTTCTTGGCGTCCTCCCCAAGGTCGATCCGAATCCACTCGATCTTGCCGTTGAAGTTGGACGTCGCACACGTATAGTCGTCGCTGATCGGCGTGCCGCGGTCACAGCCGACATTGGTTTTGTCGTCCAGAGAGAAGAGCACCGCAGTGCTTCTTTCTATACGTCCATTGCCGTTCTTTTCACCGTCGACGTAGAGGGTGATCGTGCCACCCTTGGCCATGCCACCTCCGTCGTAGGTGAACTCCATCCGAACCTGGTGCTGCCCCGCTGGAATGGGCGTCTTGCCCTTGATCTTTGTACGCTCAATTCCGAAGAGGTTGTAGTAGTAGGTTGGGCAGCCATCCTCCACGTAGATACTCCAACCGCCGAACATCCCCCCCTGCGCGATGATGACGCCCTTTGCGCCGCCCTTGGGAACGACGACCCGAGCGGTGACCGCGTGAGACTTGTTCTTGATGTTCAGAACAATATTCTCCGGGAGGCCGCGCATTCCGGAGTAGAGCAGCTGCGTGTTGCCGCGGATCAGTTCCGGCCGGCCTGCGATCTCGGGATTGAATCGCTCCGTCTTGCGGTCGTCGATCGGCAACACGTTGTAACGGACTGCCTCGATCAAAAAGAGACGCTGCAACTCGCGCAGCTTCTCGGGCATCTCCTTCGCGAGGTTGTGAGACTGCGTCCAGTCATCCGGGGCATAGAGTTCCCAAACATCGTCATCGAGTTCGGGAGCCTTCACCATTGTTAGCCATGGCGTGAGGTGTTTCGTGCAGGCCGTCCAGCCTTGGTGATAAATTCCGCGATTGGCAAATATCTCGAAGTACTGCGTATCGCGAAACTCAGGCGCACCGGGATCCGTGAAGGTCGGGATCATGCTATGACCTTGCAAAGGCGCCTGCTGAATCCCGTTCACAAAGTCCGGCTCGGGAATTCCGGCCGCGTCGAGAACCGTGGAAGCAACGTCTATGACATGGCTGAACTGGGAGCGAATTTCTCCTTTGCCTTTAAAACCGTTCGGCCAATGGATGATGGTTCCGTTGCGGGTGCCACCCCAATGCGAAGCGACCATCTTGGTCCATTGGTAGGGTGTGTCCATGGCGTGCGCCCAGCCCACAGCATAGTGGTTCATGGCATCCGGCGTACCGAACAGGTCGATGCGCGACGCCATGAATTCTGGGGTCTCGACAGCCGCCGCCCCATTGACCATGAGCATCCAGTTGTAGGTGCCGTTCAGTCCGCCCCCGACGCAGGCGCCGTTGTCACCAGTGATGTAGATGATCAGCGTGTCATCGATGATCTTCAGGTTTTCCAACTCGGCGACCACGCGGCCAACCTGGTAATCGGTGTGCTCCATATATCCGGCGTAGACCTCCATTTGTCGCGCCAGAATAGGCTTCATGTTATCGGGCACAGACTCCCACGAAGGAATCTCCTTGGGGCGTTCCGTAAGTTCCGCATCGGCGGGGATGACACCAAGCTTCTTCTGTCGAGCAAAGATCTCTTCGCGCAGCTTCTCCCAGCCGTGGTCGAACTTACCCTTGTATTTATCGGACCACTCCGCTGGCACAGCGTGTGGCGCGTGAGTGCCGCCTGGAGCAAAGTAGATGAAGAAGGGCTTGTCAGGCATCAGCGCCTTTTGCTGCTGCATCCATTCGATCGCGTGATCGGCGATGTCTGCGTCGAATATGTAGCCTTCTTCGGGTGTCTTGGGCGGCTCAATCGGCGTCGTGCCCTTGTACAGGTCAGGGCGGTAGTAGTCCGTTTCCGCACCGAAGAAGCCATAGAAGTGCTCGAAACCGCCGCCTCCCGTAGGCCACCCGTCAAAGGGCCCCATCTCGCTCGTCTCCCAAACAGGTACCTCGTGGCACTTGCCGATCTGGGCGGTGGAGTATCCATTGAGTTTCAATATTTGCGCCAACGGCGCCATGTTCTTTGGCCGGATTCCGCTCATCCCGGGCGCGGAGGTCGCAGTCTCGGTGATGTTCCCCATACCGACCGAGTGGTGATTGCGTCCAGTCAGAAGTGCCTGCCGAGTCGGCGCGCAGAGTGCGCAAACATGGAACCGGTTGTAGGTGAGTCCGCCGGCAGCCAGACGGTCAGCATTCGGCGTAGCGGACGGCCCGCCGAATGTGTTCATCGCTGCAAAGCCTGCGTCGTCCAGCAGGATCAGGAGAACATTGGGGGCGCCCTTGGGCGGACGCAGCGGCTCGATCGGTGGAAACTTCGAGTTGGGGTCCTTGGCGTCATACATGATCGGTCCGGTGAATGGACGATCTGGAATCGGTAGAACTTTGCGACTCGCTGTTTCAGATTTGCTCTTCATGGCGGTCTTCTTCCTTGTTTCAGTAAATGTAACGGCCCCAGCCACGTCCCGATTTAAGGGTTGGCTTTCTTCATACAGTCCTTCACAAATGAGCGGCGATCCGCGCCAGTTAAGTTCTTCTTATCTGCAAGGCTGTTGCAGGTTTTGGCTTTGTCTTGCTCGCTGGCAGAACCTGCGTCGGCCGCCTTGTTGAGGCAGCTCTGCATAAAGTCCTTTCGTGCCTGGTCTTTAAGGCCCTTCTTGTCGGCGGCATCGTTGCATGCCTTCGCTTTGTCCTGCGAAGATGCGCTTGAGGCCTGTACCGGTATGGGCTGCAGTGTTCTAGCGCCGATTATCGAGGTGATGCTTGTCGCCAACAGGAGCGACAGCAAAGCTCCCCGCGACCAAAATGAATTTCTTGACATTGAGAATCTCCATCTCTGAAAATCCGCGACGTCGCTCATCAAACGGGCGACGTGCAGTTCTCTGCAATTGCGCAAGATTTCTTGGGATAAAACTAGCTGAGTTTGCAAAAGAACCGCTATCCGTTTTGGGCCAATCGCGATATCAATTCGCCGGTGAATTCACAACAGTGGCTGTCACCGAACCCCTAGGCCTGAGCGGCGCAGGGTCTCATGCGGTGATTCCTCAAACATCTTGTTGTATTGTTCAGCGAAGCGACCGAGGTGCCAGAAACCTTGCTCGAGCGCAACATCGGTTACCGTGTGCGGATTCTCTCTTTCGCGCAGCAGGGCACGACGCGCGCGGTTTAGCCGAATACGGCGGAGGTAAGTAACCGGTCCCATGCCGAGCGCCTCCTGAAAAGTGCGGTTCAGCGTGCGTCGTGGCACTTTGCAGGCAGCGCAGATATTCACAACAGATGTGCCGTTCAGGCTTGGCTTCTGAGCAGCGCGATCAACCCGTTGCACCACTCCACCCCGCTGGTCAGCATCACTGGAATGCGTTGGGAATTGTTGCGAGGCGGCTTCCATAAAGCTGCAGACCAGTTCTTCTTCGAACTTCGCCAATGCGCGGCCGGAGTCGCGCACTTTCGGGTCAGACTGAATAATTGCCGCCGCTTCCGCAAATTGCGCGATGATTTCTCGCCGTAACGAGGCCGCTGGTTCAAACACCGACCACGGCTGTCGAATTGCAGCCTTCAGTTGTCGGGGGAGTCGTCTGCTGAATTTCGCAAAGACATCCTCTCGAAGCGAAAAGCAAATGATCTTGAATCTCCTGCCATAAACCCCGTCGTTCTCCGCGCCGGGTCCGTGGATCAAGAGTGAACCAGCGCGAACCTCAATCCCATGCTGCAGCGACCGCCCTTCGCTTTCCAGGACGACCGAGAGCGTCCACATGTTTGGGAAAGTACCGATGCTGCGCATTGACAAGTTGGTTTCAACAAATGAGAACTGACCGCCTGGCAGGTCGAGGCGCACATGTCGACCGTTTAACCGGCCTGGCTCAAGTTGAGAAATCTCCACGTTGGCCGCGGCAAGCACCGAGCGGTAAGAGTCGGTGTCGCGAATAATATATTCGAAGTAGCTAGATGGTTTTTGGTCGATCATTGTTTCGCAGTCTGAAGCTTTCGGCACGTAAGGTATGTGACCAAGCGCACCCAATCGAACCGGCAAAAGGGTATGAGCATCAAGAAGACTGTGCGACTGTCAAAAGACACAGGTCTCTGAGGGTATCGTCCTCGGCGCGGCGAATTCCGGTGCTTTGAACGCTCTCGTTTGATTCCGGGTCGCGGACGTATTGTGGGCAATTCGGAACTTCCGTTCGCCAGCGATCGCTTATCCAGTCCGTTGCATGCGCCCTTAAAACAAATCCGGAATGCTATGAAACGCAATCCGCGTCGGTGCAGCCTTATACGCCGCCAGCATCGTGGCCGGTGCCAGCGTGCTCATCCCGTATTTCTGATTCAGCTGGTCCATCGCCTCCAGCAGCTTCACCCGACTCTTCGCGTTGTCGAGTGAATCAAATAGATTCAACGAATGCAGCCGATCGGGCACCAGCCCGTTCAGGCTCACGCCGATAAAATAAGGTTCGTCATACCCCTGCCCCTTCGGCTTCTCTTCCCACAACCGGCACAGCGCGCCAATCAGGGTCTGGTTATCCTGGCACTCGCTCAGCCGGATCTCGTGATGCCATCCGCGTGTCGGCACACCAAATCTGCTTACCGGCGCATTCTGACCCCGCGGCACCGAGAACCCCACCGCAAGCCCGATCGAGCTGGCCCACAGCTTATGTGTCCGCAGACGCATCGCCGCTTTATGCAGCAGTTTGTGTGCCACCGCCCACGCCTTCTCCGCTGTCCGCATCTCCGGTGCCAGCACATGCGAGTGGCTGATCGACTTCAGATGCTCGGTTTCCGACATCTCGAAATCCTCGCCCTGCAGCCAATGCCAAAGCCGCTCGCCCCACACCGACCCCCAAAGCTGCCCCGCCTGCTCGCAATCCAGCTTCAGCAGGTCATCCATCGTGTGGATGCCTTTTTCGTTCAGCCGCTTCTCCGTCCGCGCCCCAATCCCCGGCAGATCCCGCAGCGTTAGCCGCCGAAGCGCCTCCGGCAGCACATCCAACGGCAGAGCCACCAGCCCATCCGGCTTCTCCATATCGCTCGCAACTTTGGAGAGGTATCGACTGGTCGCCAGGCCCACCGAGCTCCGCAGGAACGGCCCGACCTGCTGCTGGATTCGGGCCTTGACCTTCCGCCCCAGCTCCAGCGCTGCCAGCAGCGGTCGCTCTCGCCCCATCAACCGGCATGCCATCTCGTCAATCGACATCACAGCCGTTACCGGTAGACAGCCTTCCACCGCCTCCACGATCCGGTGGTGGTAGTCGACATAAATCTCGTGCCGCGCCTCCACAAGCACGATATTCGGACACATCTTCTTCGCATCGGCGACGATCGTCCCCGTCTTTACGCCATGCGCTTTTGCCTCATAACTCGCAGCGATGCAGCAGGTTGTGTCCGCCAGCATCGGCACCACTCCCACCGGCTTGCCCCGCAGTTCCGGCCGGTCCTGCTGCTCCACAGAGGCAAAGTAAGAATTCAGATCGACAAAGAGCCAGTTAAGGCAGGGACCTTGCCGGGAATTCTGCTCAGACGAGGCTTGTTGCGTCGAGGAAGGCACGGTGCCCTCCGGCCAATCCTCCCGGACGGTGCCCTCCACTGGATTGAAATTGTTTGCCGCCATCGCTCATATATTCGTCTTTTATTCGCCTTACCGCAAGGATAGTTTTGCACCAGCCATCCGTCTCGATAGATGGTAGACTTGTGCAGCCGGAGCGATGTCTGCTCCGAGCCTTTCTGCCGCTACCCGTATTTCAACTTAGGAGCGGCGTTTGATGCGAGCGCGGGCCGCCTTGGGATATGCATAACTTGTTTCACTGGCTCGCTTCCTATGCGAGCGTGTTGGCAATCCTCGTTACGCTTGGCGTGGCGGTTCTTCTGGTGTGCTGCCTCGAGTGCACAAATTGCCCCAGCCGTGAGAAAGACGATATCTTCACCCGGCACGAAATGTAGCGCAGTAGCTTCGTCTATTACCGCTCGCTCGTACGCGTTCCCTGGTGGAAGCACATTCTCCAGCTCCCCGATTCTCTGGTCCAGATCGAACTCCGCAATGTGACCATCCGTTCGTCCGTCGCCTCAGTTGTGCGTATTGCGCGATAGGTTACCAGGGCCACGTTTCCGCCCAGCATCCTGCATGCAAAAGCTTCAACGACCGGCGGCGAATATGTCTCGGCCGCCAACGGCTCGAGAGTGGTTTCGCGGGTCCACACTCGTCCCGATGAGCCAAACTCCAGAAAATCCTCGCTCAGCAGCGCCGCCACTCGTTCCCGATCGCGCCGCACCGCCGGATCCATCAACAGCAACTCGAGCCGCTCCAGTTCGGACATCGTTGCCCCATCCGATTCTGCTGCCATTTCATTGCACCGCCGGTTTCAGATACTGCTCAAATTGGCCAAGAATGCGCGTGAATAAATCGGTACGCACGTCCGGGCCTGAGATGGAGTGCGTCTTGCGTGGATAGATCTGCAGATCGTACGGAATCTGCGCTTCGATCAACTTCTGCACAAACTGCACCGTATTCCCGAAGTGCACATTGTCGTCCCCGGTCCCATGCACCAGCAAAATCCGCCCTTTCAGATTCGCAGCCGAATTCACCACCGAGAAGTCTTTATACCCGTCTGGAAAGACCGACGGCGTGCTCATGTATCGCTCCGTATAAATCGAGTCATAGTTGCGCCAGTCTGTCACCGGAGCCACAGCTACGCCGGCGCGGAAGCGATCAGAGTGCGTCATCGCATACAGCGTGAACGAACCTCCCCAGCTCCAGCCCCACCACCCCAGCCGCTTGGCATCCAGCTGCGGATACTTCGCCAGCACCGCGTCCACCACCGTCAACTGATCCTCAAACTGCACCGGCCCCAGGTTGTGATATGCCGCCTGCGCAAATTCGCGCCCGCGCCCGCCCATGCCGCGATTGTCGGCATGCAGCACCGCAAACCCATGCTGCGCGAGTAGTTCATCAAACAGTAGCCCATCGCTCCACCGGTCCAACACCGTCTGCACCGCCGGCCCACCGTAAGGATTCACAATCAAGGGCGCGCTCGCCGCAGCCGGTGCGCCCGCCGCATTCGCAGGCAGCAGCAATGTGCCATACAGCGTCGTTCCGTCGTGCGCCTTCACTTCCACTTGTTCCGGAGCGCGCAGCCCCATGGAGTCGATTGCGTGCGATGCCCAGAACACCGCACAATTGGCCCCGGTGGCACAAAGCCGCAACACCGGCGGCTCCATGCGTGACGAGTACTTGTCAGTAAAACTCCCTCCGGCCGGCGCAAAATCAGCGTCGTGATTTCCACCTCCCGTAGTTACTTGCTTGCGCTCGCCATCAAACGTCGCGCGCCATACCTGCTGATCCAGAACGGAGCCTTCGTTCGATGCATAATAGATTTCCCTTCGTGCGGGATCGACACGGTATACCTCGCCGACCTCAAAGTCCCCCTTCGTCACCTGCTTCTCCAGTGCGGCAGTCGTCGAGTCGGTCTTGCCTCCGTTGTATTTGTAGAGATAGAGATGATTGTGGCCGTCCGTCCAGTTCGTCAGCACTACGCAGCCGTCCGCTATGTAAACGTCAAAGTTTTCGTCAACGAACTTTTCATCAGAGATTTCCAATACGCTGTGCGCCGTTCCTGTTCCCGGATCGGCAAAATAAATCGTCCTGTGCTTCTGATCCCTGCTCAGCGTTTCCACCCACAGCGTTTTGCGATCAACCCACCCGAACCGCGGAATGTAGTCCTGGCCCTCCTCGATCGGCACGTGAACCCAGGAAACTTTGCCGCCCTTTGCGCCTACTACGCCAACGCGCACTTCGGGATTCAGATCGCCTGGCTGGGGATATCGCTGCCTGTCCACTTTGGCGTGGGTCGGAATCCAATCAGTGATCGGATACTCGGGAACGCTTTCTTCGTTCATCTGCAAGAACGCCAGATTCTTCGAATCCGGTGACCAGAAGTAGTTGCTCTTCGTGTCGAGCTCCTCTTCGTATACCCAGTCCACCTCACCGTTGAGAGTCGACGGATTTGCAGCCGGAGCCGCCATTACCGTCGGTGTTCCCGCCTCGCGCAGCCGAACCACAGCCAGCCCATGATTGCGAATGAACGAAATGTACTCGCCATTGGGTGAAAATTTTGGATCGTCGCCAGAGCCCTCCCCGGAATAACCGATATCTATGCCGGTCCCATTGCTCAGGTCGTAGATCCACAAGCTGCCATTCGAATCGAACATCAGGTGCTTCGAATCCGGAGCCCAGATATAGTTCGCCATCCCATAACGCTCACGATGATCGCGATCCTGCTCCGAGGACTTTCCACTTGCCAGCGTGGAGAGCTTCGCCCGGCTGACCAGCACGTGCGGCTTCTTTAAGCCCGGATCAAGATCGATCAGTTCGCCGCCATCAAGATAGGTCAGGTGCTGTCCGTCCGGCGACCATGCCAGCCCGGCAGGTGGCGTACCCATCACCGGACCGTGAGAGAAAATGCCTTCTACCGTCAATGGTTTTGCGGTCTCCTGCGCCGCCATCGCGGGAACCAGCGACAACACCGCAACCGATGCCGCCATGCGGCAAATATCAAACCGTTTCAAATGGATTCCCTCCGGGCGAGCACAGCGGATGAACTTGAGGGTGGATCGTGTACCGGCAATCAGTGTAAACGAGCGATAGCATCCTCCGATGGGAACTTCGCTCAGAACTTCGTTGCCGAAATCTGGCGGTTGCATTCGCGGCAACAGCAGCTATAGTTCCATACAGTGCGGAGGGGCATCGCTCGCATGAACTGGGCAACGCCGGAAGAACGACGGAATCTCGGCCAATCGCGGCGCAAGCAGGTGCGCCGCCAGGAAAACAACCAACTCAACATCAAAGGGCGCAAAACAACGCCGCTCAAGTTGCTCGAGCGCGTCGAGCGAGGACGGGTTCCAGCGCTGCTTAAGCTCAAGCATCAGCTCATGGCGCAGTCGCCCTTTGGCTACTTCCGCGGCGCCGCACCCGTCATGGCTGCCGACCTCGCTGTCGTTCCGAATACCGGCATTGAATCGCAACTCTGCGGCGATGCTCATGTGCGCAACCTCGGCGCATTTGCCGCGCCCGACGGCCGCCTCGTCTTCGACATCAACGATTTCGATGAAACCATCCGTGGCCCGTTCGAGTGGGACCTGAAACGTATGGCCACATCCCTGGTACTGGCCGCCCGCGAGTCCCGGCACAAAGAGGCAGCTGCAAGGCAGGCCGTAGAACAATGCATTCTCCGTTACTGCGAGCAGATGCGCGCTTTCGCCAAGATGCCGCTGCTTGAAGTCGGCCGTTTTCTGGTGCATCGTCTCGGCGACGTAGAGCCGGTCCATCAGGCATTGTTCAAGGCAGAGCAAGCTACTCCCGCGCACTCGCTCGAACAGCTTACCGAACCGGTGCCGGGCAAACCAGGCACACGCCGATTCAAGGAGATCGAGAACTGCCTCTGGCGCATAACCGGCGCGCAGGCGGAAAAGGTTCTCGAGTCGCTCGACCCTTATCGCGAAATGCTCGAGGTGCAGCGCCAGCACCTGCTCTCGCTCTACCGCCCCATCGATGTGGCCTTCAAGGTAGTCGGCACCGGTTCCGTAGGTTTGCGCGACTACTGCATTTATTTCGAGGGCAATGGCCCCGGCGATCCGCTGTTTATCCAGATCAAGGAGGAAGCTCCCTCCGTCTATTCGCCCTATCTTCCAGATGTGCATGCCTGTCCGCACAACGGTCAGCGTGTCGTTATCGGTCAGCGCGCCATGCAGCTGCAGTCAGATCCGTTTCTCGGTTGGACGAACATCGGAAGGCGCCACTTTCTTGTCCGTCAACTGAATGACCATAAGGGCTCGATCGATCTCACCGATCTTGCCGGCAGCGGCCTGATGGCTTTCGGCGAGGTCTGCGGCGAGTTGCTGGCGCGCGGTCACGCCCGCTCAGGCGATCCGCTGGTTATCGCTGGTTATCTCGGGAACGGGGCCACCTTCGCTGGAGCCCTTGCTGATTTCGGCTCCCTCTATGCCGACCAGACCGAAAAAGACTGGCAGGCCTTGCGTCGCTCCGGCAAGGTCCAAACGAAATAACAATGGATAGGCTAATCGGGTGCGAATGCGTTTGATTTAGCAGAGTCGTCAGAGCGCGCGAAATCACTCACAACAGGACACCGCTTTAGTTGCTGCGAATAACGCAGGTTAACCAGAGGTTTCAAGACCTGAGGCGAACCAATGAAGACCTTCAATCGACGTCAGTTTGCTGCGAGCATTGCCTCCGCCGCACTTGCAGGCCCAGCTTTAAACGCTGAGATCCCGCTCAATTTGCCAGGCACGGCAGTACGGAATCCTCCATTCCCGCTCTCTATCATGTTGTGGACCGTCTGGACGGATCTGCCCTTTGAGCAACGCCTCGCCAAGGTTGCAAACGCCGGCTATACCAATGTCGAGCTTGTCGGAGAGTACGCAAAATGGACCGAAAGCGATTTTCAACAAGCAAACATTGCGCGCAAACATCTCGGCATTAATTTTGATGCAACCGCTGGGTTGCATAATGGCTTAGGCAATCCAGGAGTCCGGGATGCCTTCCTCGCCGAGCTCAAGCAAGCATTAGAACCCATGCACAGGCTCGATTGCCCGGCCATGATCGCCCTCTCCGGCAACGTCGTCCCCGGATTGTCGCGCGAACAGCAGCATCAAAGCTGCATCGAAGGCTTGAAGCAGGCTACCAGTCTCATCGAAGGCAAACAAATTGACGGCCAGCCTATGCGCCTGCTTTTGGAGTGCATCGACCCGGAAGAAAATCCTCACTACTTTCTGCAATCAGCCGCCGAGGCAATCGATATCGTTCGCGCCGTCAACCATCCGCAGGTGCAATTTCTCTACGACATATTTCACGAACAAATCGCGGAAGGCAACCTCATCGAAAAACTGGAGAAGCACATCGATGTCATCGGCCTCATTCACGTAGCCGACGTCCCCGGCAGGCACGAGCCCGGCACCGGCGAAATCAACTACTCCAATATCTATCGCAAACTCGCCGACTTGAATTACCGCCATACCGTCGCCATGGAGTTCCACCCCACCGGCGATCCAGTATCGACGCTCCGCGCAGCGAGACAAATGGTCTCCAGCGCTATTGTCGCGGCCTGACGATGGAGGCGCCAAGGTTTGCTACTTGGCTGCAGACACCGCAGCCTTCGGCATCGCAAAGATGGCAGGGTCGATCGTTTTATTGAATTCCACTTTCTTTACCGCGATCGACAGCGCGAATTGTCCGAAGTCCACATCGATGGCATAAGGAATTACGTAGCCGAGGTCAGTCTTCCGATAATCGGAAAACCGCGTGTTGATGTCTATGTCCTGGTCCTGCATCTTGCCCTTTGACATCAAAGACGTAACCAGATACGTAGTCGAATCGATCAAATAAACAGAGTCGACATTTTCCTTGGTGGTCAATTTGATCTTGTAGGCGCTTCCGTCTTTTCCCATGAACTCGACTTTGCCGCCCTTTGCCGCATAGTTATAGAGTGCTCCTCCGACATTGATCTGGCCTTTGCCCGAGTTGTAAACGTCATCCGGCATCGGCGTGGGATCATTCGCTCCCGCCATGGGGTTTATGATCCAGCCGCTCTTGTCGTTGTAGCACTGCACGATCTGCGTGCCGTTGAGATCTGTCTCGCTCTTGTAGCCAACACCATCAACAATGGTTGTGGTGCTAGGACTTTCGTTTCCCATCACCTGGACAGAATTCTCCAAGGTCATCGATTTCACTTTACTGATCGCCTCTTTGCCGCCGATGGCCGCTATATACTTGGTGACAATTTCGTCCGCGGTTGGTGCGGTCTGAGCACTTTGTCCCGATGCGGCACTTTGAGGTGTTTGCGCGATCAATGAAATCGAGCTCGCCAGCGTTGTAACAATTAAGATGCGTTGGATGATCATTTTCATGTAGCTTGTTCGCCTTTCGCGCGCTCTCGAGCACGGTGATTCTTGCGGCACCAGTGTAGCCCAAGTGCGCGCAGCATGCTAACTATCCACCGATACCCATCGATTCACCGCGCTACCCCGCAAACGGTGACGGGCCTACCAACTCCATCTCGTACCTCCGCCAGAATGCCGCATCCTGAACCGGCGGATCCGGCACCGCCGTATCGCGCAGAAATTCTTCCATTTTGCCCGCCGGTGAGAAGGAGATCAGCATGTGGCTCGGCTTTCCCTCGACCGCCGCAAACGTGTGCGGAATGCCGCGCGGGCCAAGAATGGAGTCGCCCGCACGAAGCGTAAGCCGCTGATCACCAACAGCAAAGCGTACCTCGCCCGAAATTAGGTAGAAATACTCCTCCTGATAAAGATGTTTATGCAGCGGCGGCCCGCCATTCACCAGGTTCATATGCTCAATCACAAACAGGCCGTTGCTCGTCTCCCGCGGAAGCACTTTGAAGAGAATTGAACTATAGCCGCGCGAATGCGTTTCGCCGAGACAGTCCTTGCCTGCAGCGATAATTTTGCCTTGCTTCGATGCGTCCACAGCTTGACTACCGGCGAGAGCCATGGGATCGAGCCCCACAACCGGTAGGAATGCGGCCGCTCTCTTGAGAAAGGAACGACGTTCTGACACTGAATCCTCCGAAAACGGAATGAAGCGATTGGATAGCGCACAACTCTGCAGAATGCAACGTGACCGGGACTGCTGATTGGGAGCAATCGATTTCAGCCTAACCATCGCGCCCATCGAATCGCAACGGAATTCGCGACCTGAATGGGATAGCAAAACCAGAGTCGCTGTATCCCGAAGCAACCATAGCGCAGCTGGCGTGACCAGCATCGAGCGGCAACCTTGACCAAAATCCACAGGACACACCCCTCTGGTTTTGCCGTAGACTTCCGCCACTGGAGACAAACTGGATGAAAAGAATCGTGAGTCATGCACTCGTGGCGCTTTTGGTGTTCGTCGGAACTGTCGTCGTGATGCGTTCGCAGCAGCCGGCCACGCAAAGATATCCGCAATTTGAAAACGAAGATGTCAAAGTGTGGAAATCGGTCGTATACCCGGATGCGCCGCTAACCATGCACCGGCACGACCACCCCCGCGTCATCATCGCCCTCAAACGCGGCACCATGAAAATAGTCGAAAAGAGTGGTGGCTCAGAAGAGCACGCGTGGGAAACCGGCCATGCCTACTGGCTTCCCGCAAATCCTCCCGGCACGCAACACGCGGACGTGAATGCAGGCAAAGATCCCATCGAGGTCATGGTTGTAGAACTCGAAAAGGAACAATAAAGCACAGAGCACGTCCACCCTGATCAGGAAGCTGATAACTGGCGTGAAAGCTGATCACTGATCACTGTCCCTCACCCTATTGGCACGAGCTTGCGGTCCGAGGCCTCGCGCCTCGGTTCGTTATTCAATTCGAGCGGGGTGGGCGATGCATCAAGATGCAGCGTCTTCTGGTTCGAGTAGAGCCGCATCAACATCCGCTCCTGGTCGAACGTGACCATAAAATGCTGCATGGGAGTCGAACCAAGATTCACCAGCGGGAATGCCGGATTGATCTCCACAAACGCCTGCTTGAACGCGTAATGCCCTAGTCGAACGTCGGGCCGCAGCCGTGCAGCCTTGATTTGGAATCGCGTTGCCAGCGATTCTCCGCGCCCAAATTCGACCGGCGTGGAGAGAAACTTCAGCCGCGCCGCAACCGAGTCTGGCAGGCTCAAACCTGTCCCGCCCGAATCAACCTGCGCCTCCACATGCTGACCGTCGATGTGCAACGGGACAATTGGCACTCCATCCGGCATTCGAAATGTCAACACCGACCCGCCATTCGGGTCAATTACTCCAGAAGTCAGCACGAGCCGACGCCCAGGATAATCCAGCGTGAACAGGTAGTCCTTGAAGAGCGTGAATCCCAGTACGCCTTTGCAGATATCTTCTTCACCATAAAGCCGGTGCCGAATCGCTTTGATGTCCGCGAATTCAACGCCTGCGATCTTGAGCGAATGAACTCGCAGAATGTCGGACCGCTGTTCACCCACCCCACTCGGATCCATCAGCCTCGCGTGACCGGCTACCGGCAAAGCCAGTTCATCCGCCAATTCGGGAGACACGAGCGCCTGTCCCCCCGTCCCGGTATCGATCAGGAACCGGAAGGGCCCGCGCCCATTCACCATCACCGAGATATAGGGCTTGTCGTGTATCAGCTCAATCGGAGCGCTGTAAGACGCAGGAGCTTCCGAGACCGAGGGGGAGGGCTCAACTGGATTCTGTGCAGGCGAAGCAAAAGCCCAGACACACAAAATCAAAGCACCGGCAATTCCCACCGCAGAACCGAATCCGACCTTGCCCGGGGCAGGCATGCCGTTCTCCTTTCGCGCGCGTGCTCAACGCGATCTGGGTCCGAATTGCAGGATGATTCTACGAGTATTTCTGTTTTCTGGTTCACCTAAGTTGCAGGAAAGGACCGGCGAACCGCAGGGCGGCCCCACTCTACAATGGACCGGTATGCCCACCACTGTCCGCTCGCACGCCAAAATCAACCTTGGTCTGTATATAGGCGCACCGCGTCCGGACGGCTTTCATGAGCTTGCCACTGTTTATCAGACCCTTGAACTGCACGACCTCGTAACCGTATCTGCGGAGCCGGCCCCGGAGACTTCCATCTGCCTCACCTCAAACGACCGCCGCGTTCCTACCGATAACCGCAATACTGCCTATAAGATGGTCGCGCTGGAACTCGAAGCCCACGATACACCTGCCAATGTCACCATCCATATCGAAAAGCGCCTCCCGATCCAGGGTGGCCTCGGCGCCGGTTCCGCCAACGCCATCGCAGCACTTGTCGGCCTTGAGATGGAGCTGAGCCGTGTCCGCGAGAACATGCTCCCCGATGGGCGTGGCCGTACAAGCTGGCTTAATATGAGCCAATTCGCTGAAAATATGGCAGTTCCCGAATCCGGGCCCCTCCAGCTCAACACCGGGAACTGGCCCTCGTTCGAGCTGAATCTCGCCGCTAAAGTAGGCTCCGATGTCCCCCTTTTCCTAGTCGGGGGAGCCGTCCTCGGAAGGGATCATGGCGAGAATGTCTTCCCTTTGCCCGATCTCGATCCAGTCTGGTGTGTCGTTTCATTTCCGCCTGTCGGTGTCTCAACCCCTCAGGCATTTCGCGACTGGGACGCTCTCTGCACCACTGAAGGTTTGACCGCGGATGCGTCAGAAGATAGACTGGAACAGTTGAGCCGCGCCTATGTCAGCGCCTTTGCGGGAGCAATCCCGGGGGGGCAACATGGATCCGGCTCCTCCGGTGTCTCTACTTTTGGTGGAGACCTCGCCGGACCTCAAGAGTCCGCGCTTGTCCGCACCGGGATCAGTAGCTGGATCCAGAACGACTTTGAACGGGTCGTGTTTCCCCAGCAGCCCTCCCTTGCAGAAATCAAGCGTCTTCTTGCGGCCACCGGCACTCCGGAGGCAGCCCTTCATGCCTCGTTGTCCGGGTCCGGTTCGGCGCTTTTTGGGTTGTACCTGGCCCAGAGAGATGCTCAGGCAGCCCGAGAACGGCTGACTGCGGCAGGTGTCGAAAGCAAGATTACTCGCACCCTGCCGCGTTCGGAATATTGGGCGAACATGATTGTGCAGCAGGATTGACAGCCCCGCTGGGTGTAAGAGAGACTCGCGAACGGCTGTCGATAAAGATCTTCGGGATAACCCCGAAATTTTTTAGGGAGTTGGGCGATCGTCTAATGGTAGGACAGTGCCCTTTGGAGGCACTTGTCTAGGTTCGAATCCTAGTCGCCCAGCCAAAGTTTTTGCAGTACGACCGGAATGCAGCCAAAGCCAACCAGCTTGGAGGTACCTCGGAAATGATGGAAGCGGGATCGGTGACAGAAACGTTGGAAGACAAGCAGACGACGGGTGCGGGCGACGCCAGCAAAGACGGCGCGAACAAGCAGCCCAACCCGAGCCAGGACGCGAAGGCGAAGGATGCCAAACCGGCTCCCGAGCGCAAGCGGACTCGCGTTCTGAGCGAGGATAAGCGATTCAGACTCTTCAGTGGCTCGGCCAACCGGCCTCTATCCGAAGAGATTGGGCAGCATATCGGAGTGAAGGTAGGCGATGCCAAACTCCAGCGCTTTGCCGATGGCGAGGTTTACTTCCAGCTGCTCGAGAACGTTCGCGGCGTCGATGTTTTTGTCGTTCAGCCCACCTGCTACCCCGTCGACCAGAACCTCATGGAATTGCTGGTCATGATCGACGCCCTCAAGCGCGCTTCCGCAGCCCGCATCACGGCTGTCGTCCCCTATTACGGTTACGCGCGACAAGATCGCAAAGACCGCCCGCGAGTCGCCATCAGCGCCAAGCTTATTGCCGATCTGCTCACCACTGCCGGAGCCAACCGTGCGCTCTTCGTCGACCTGCACGCCGCTCAGATTCAGGGCTTCTTCAACATTCCCGTAGACCACATGTTCGCCAGCCCGGTGCTGGTAAGTCACTTCCGCTCTCTCGCACTGCCCAACCTCACGGTGGTTTCGCCCGACGCGGGCGGTGTGGAGAGAGCCCGTCACTTTGCCCAGAAGATGGGCGCGCCGCTGGCCATCGTCGACAAGCGCCGCACTGACATCAATGTTGCTGAAGTCATGAATGTGGTCGGCGATGTTGCAGGCAAAACCGCCCTCATCATCGACGACATTATCGACACCGCCGGAACATTGGTAAAGACCGTGGATGCACTTTACGCCAATGGCGCGGCTGCCGTGTACGCCTGCGCCAGCCACGCCGTTCTTTCCGGACCGGCCATCGACAGGATTGCCAACTCCCGCCTCGAACAGGTGGTTGTCACAAACACCATTCCTCTGCGCGAAGCGGCACAGAAGTTGCCCAAGATTAAAGTGCTCTCCATCGCCGGCCTGTTAGGTGCGGCCATTGAGAGCATTCACATGGAGACCAGCGTCAGTACCTTGTTTAGCTGAGTTCAAAGTTCGTAGTACTGAGTTCACAGCACGCAACGAGAGAGATCAACACGCAATTCACAGAACGGTTCGATTGGTTTCAACTTTGAACGACGAACTAAGAACTGTGAACTGCCTCAACAAAGGGAGTGGAGCGATTCAGCCGCCAGCCGGAACATCAGGCTGAGAGCTGAAAGCTGACAGCTACCAGCTGTCTTCCATGCCCGAATACAGAAAAGAGATTCGAATGCCTGAAGTTATCGTAACCAAGCCCCGTGAGGGCAAGTTCAACAAGAATGCCGCGCGCCGCGTGCGTGTTGCTGGAAAAATTCCTGCCGTCCTTTATGGTGCAGGCCACGATGCTGTTGCCGTCGAAGTTGATCCCAAGCAGATTTCGCGGATCCTCTTCTCTGAGACCGGCCACAACACCATCTTCGATGTCGAGATCGCCGGCTCTCCCGCAGCCAAGGCCATGATCGTCGACTGGCAGCGCGAACCCATCATGGACAAGTTGATCCACATCGACATGAAGCGCATCGCACTCGATAAGGTCCTGCGCGTCAGCGTTCGAGTTAAGCTGCTCGGTGTGCCTGTTGGCGTCAAAACCGAAGGCGGAATTCTCGATCAGGTTCTCCGTGAAGTTGAAATCGAGTGCCTGCCCACTGACATCCCGAATCATATCGACGTCGATGTCAGCGGACTTGCCATGCACGGCGTTCTTCGTGTCAGCGATTTACCGCATTCCGACAAGGTTAAGTACTTGACCAACGAAGACGCGACCATCGCTCACGTTGTCACCATCCGTGAAGAAGTAGTGGCAGCTCCTGCCGAGGGCGAAGTGGCCGCAACTGGCGAGGCCGGTGCCGCACCGACCGAACCCGAAGTTGCCAAGAAGGGCAAAGGCGAGCCTGCCGCGGCAGAAGGCGCTGCCAAGCCACCCGCTGCCGGAGGGAAGAAGTAAGCACCGGTGGAAGACGCAAGCGATTCCGGAGTTCGGCCCGGGCCCCCCAAACCATTCCTGGTGGTGGGGCTCGGCAATCCCGGACTCGAGTATTTGTGGACGCCGCATAACGCGGGGTTCATGGCAATTGACCGCATCGCCGAGCAAGAGGGCGTTGTGGTCCAGAACCGGCGATGCCGGGCCGTTACCGCAACCTGCCGCATAGCAGGACGCGAAACGATCCTCGCCAAGCCGGAGACATTTATGAATCTCAGCGGGCTCTCTCTGGCCGCTCTGATTCGAGAGTTCGAGGTGGACCCGGCACGAGACTTGCTCGTGATTTACGACGAGCTGGACCTGGTGCTGGGGACATTCAAGATCAGGGAGCGCGGTTCGCCTGCGGGACACAACGGAGCCCGCAGCGTAACCAGTGCCCTGGGCAGCCAGGAATGGTTGCGGTTGCGTATCGGCGTGGGGCCGGATTTGCCGCCAGAAGCCATCGTGGCAGGCAGCAAAAGACCGGGTAGGGATTACCTCCTTTCGCCCATGCGCAAGACGGACCTGGCCAAACTCGATGAGGTGCTCGACAAAGTGGCAACAGCCACCCGGCGCATCATCCAGGACGGTCCAGGCCCCGCAATGAACGAATTTAACCGCAAAGAACAGTGATCAATGGTCAGTGTTCAGTGGTCAGAGTCAAACAGCTTTTGACTGGCAATTTGCGGAAGGAAGAGATTCAGGAACAGAGTCAGCAGCATTTTCTGATCACTGTTCCCTGAAAACTGATTACTGCCGCGTAAGCGGCGGGAGGGAATACTGATGTCTCGTTTATATGAGGTAATGTTCATCGTTCGGCCAGATGTGGCCGAGGAAGACGTCGACAAGCTGATCGCTGGCTTCACCACCAACGTCACCAATGGTGGCGGCGTGGTCAAGAATGTGGAGAAGATGGGCCGTCGCAAGCTCGCCTACCTCGTCCGCAAGTTCAATGACGGCAACTACATTTTGATGACCATCGAGGCCGGCGGCCCTGTGGTACTGGAACTGGAACGCCGTCTGCGCGTCTCCGAGCCGATCATCAAGTTCATCACCGTGCGCATCGACGAAGAAGAAAAGCGCCTGGCCAAGGTGAAGGCTCTCCGCGGAACGCGCCGCAAGGTCAGCGCCGAAGCACCCGCCGCAATCGCACCGGTCGCTCATGCCCCGGTTGCCGCCGCCCAGGTTGCCGAAGCTCCTGAGTCCGTCCCGGCCAGCGCCTAATAGTCTGTGAAGTTTTGAAAGGCATGCCATTGGCCATGCCGCAAGGCTTCGCAAAAGAATCAACGGGGCTTAGCCCCTGAGGGTTTCACCCCGAAACAGTAAAGAGGAAACAAAATGTCTGACGAAACAGTAAAGGCGCCCGAAGCGAGCGCATCAGCAGCACCAAGCGAACGCCCGTCCGGTGGACCCGGTGGTCCTGGCGGTCGTCCCGGCGGTCGTCCGGGTGGATCCGGCGGACCTGGCGGTCGCGGCAAGTTCTTCCGCCGCAAGAAAGTCTGCAAATTCTGCACCGAGAAGATCGACGCGATCCCCTATCGGGATGTCCGTCTGCTGCAGGGATTTGTAGCTGAGCGCGGCAAGATCGTGCCCCGTCGCCTCACCGGCGTTTGCACCACGCACCAGCGCCGTCTGACGCGGGCCATCAAGCAGGCCCGTAACATCGCCCTGCTGCCCTTTGCAACAAGACACTAACTTGCACTTCGCTGGGGCGCTCGTTATCTTATGGCGCTTTAGTTGTAGCGTTGACACAATTTGACAGGCGACGTCCGCGCAAGAATCGCGATAGAATCTGGCGCGGCGCAACTCAATGTGAGCCGCCTGTGTCTAACACAACGGTCGGACAGCACGAAGTCTGGCTGTCTGCAAATCTGGAGAGTTTCACATGGAAGTCATTCTGAAAGAAGACGTAGCCAACCTCGGCCACCGCGGCGATGTCGTGAAGGTGGCGGACGGCTACGGCCGCAATTTCCTGCTCCCGCGCAAGCTGGCGTTGCAGGCAACATTGGCCAACAAGGCTGTCATTGAACAGATGAAAGAAGCTGCAGCGCGCCGTTCCGCAACTGAGAAAGTGCAGGCTCAGGAACTCGTAGCCAAGCTCGAGACTGTAGCCCTCAGCTTCACCCGCAAGTCCGGCGAAAACGGCCAGCTCTTCGGCTCCGTCACCTCGTCCGACATCGCCAGTGAGCTTGCTGCTAAGGGCTTTGAAGTGGATCGCCGCAAGATTCAGCTCAACGAGCCGATCAAGAGCCTGGGCGAATTCACCATCTCCGTCAAGCTGCACCGCGAAGTCACTGCTCATCTCCGGGTAAACGTCGCGGCCGATGCGTCTCAGGAAGTTTCAGAGCCCGTCGCCGCTCCCGCTGTCGCTGACTGACAACGCAGGCCTTCTGACCCAGCCGCCTCCCCATCCAACGGGAGGCGGTAGTGTCTCTGGTCAATTCGCCGTTCGTCACGGTCGCTTTGCTACTGCGCTTGCAACATGCCGGTGTGGCTCCGCTCCACCGTCGGCAACTCGATCGAGATGCTGAAGATACGCTTAAGCGGCGAACGGCTCATGATGTGGATACTCGTCTCATCTTGCGCCAGCACATAAGCTCCATTGGGACTGAAGCGCACTTGCATCAGCGCCGGTCGCATCCTCTTCATTGGCTCGTTGAACCTACACCGGGGCTGAATTCCTTCAAGAGGCGCATTCCGGATGGCTTCCTGAAATGCCGTGAATTCACCAGACGACTTCGGTTGGAGTTGCTTACAATCTCCCGGAAGTTCCCCGGCAGGTTCACGCGCCACGCGCACACGGAGGCTGATAACGCTGGTGATGTCGAATATGTCGGTAACAAAGTTTCCTGTGTGCCCCTTGTTGCTTGAGATTCTGTCGAGGTTTTCAGCGAACGCCCGTGGAGCATAGCCTGCCTTGACCATCGCGTAGAGTCCCACGCGATCCGCGGTCAGTTCGTCCTTCTTCTCGTCAACGTCACTGCGCCCGCACAGGGACGTCACGTTCAGCATCGCCTTGAGTTCCCTGGTGTACGCAATGGCAAGCTGGCGAGTGTAGATGTGGCCGTTCTCATGCGCGAGAACGCCGGCAACTTCATCTTCGCTGCGCGCGTCGGTAATCGGTTTCCGGCTGACGTAGACATGTCCGCCCGCAATAGAGAAGGCGTTGGCCTCTTCCGATTCGTAAACCCTGAAGCGATATTGGATCCCGGTGGGAAGGCAACTGGGCCAGCAGTTTTTGCCCGATCCGCGTCAGCTCGACCGAATCCTTTTCCGGCAACAATTCGTAGTCCGGCTCCAGTTGAGCAGCTTGCGCTTCGCCAAGCCATTGTTCCTGCTGCTCATTGAAGATATTCGGTTTGTTCAATGACAAGGCCGGCATCGCAAGGGAACATTCCATCCCGTTCTGAGTCTGTTGAGCCCGCGAATCTTGAGAGCAACACCAAGCCAAACCAAAAAGAAGAAGAAAAGCAGAACTGCGCATAGGACAATCACCAGCACGCTCAAAAAAGAAGAAACATATTAACAAAGCGGGTGAATCGCAGTCGGTGACGCGCCCTCATCTAAAAAGGAATCAAGTTACCAGGCAATCACGGCCTAGCGGTTCTTGAAGATATCCTTCTCCTCCATCCCACCGCTCAGCTTGATCAGCTTCTTGAAAGCCTTCGTGAACTTCGCCTGAAACCCCGATCCCTCCGGAATTCGGTCCCACGAAAACAGAATCCGCGCCCGCGACGATGGAATCGACGGGTCGACATTGTTCTCAGTGTCATAACAGATCCGGGCCTTCTTGCCCGCGATAGCATCCACAGTCAACCGCGCCAGCGGTGCCCGCGTCTGCATCGAGTCGCTCGCGTCGTACACGTCCCACACAATCGTGTTGGCGTCCAGTGCGCTCATAAATATGTCGCAGTGTCCGTCGGGCTGCTGGATCGTTAAGATCGTCGCCGTGGGATCGATCGTAATGTCGAGATTGTCGTTTACCCGATCCTCTGGACTGTACGCGAGCAGCGCCCCGTGCAAATAATCGAAAAGTTCAGCCGAAGTTGGCTCGTGGGAGGGCGTCGCTTTCTTGTTGGTACCGGTCTGAGCAGCGCATAGGCACACCACCATCGCCAGCGCGGCGGCGCAAATTCCCGCTGCCAGTTGCGAACCGGTCCTTCTCTCGACCTGAATCATGTGGCTTCCAGCCCATCATAGGGTACATTTGACCAAAAACAACTGACCGGACGCCGCCCCGGCTACCTTCCGTAACGTATTCCACCGGCCTCCCGGACCGGCTCGGAGGTCGAGAACGGCCATGGGTTGGATAACGGATATCAGTCTCCGCTCATTTTTCGATCATTGCCAACGGCTGCTCGCGATCCGTACGCAAGGTGGGAACCGCTTTCAGCAAGCTCTGTGTATAAGCATGTTGCGGCGCAGTCAGCAGCGTCGCGCAAGGCCCAGTCTCTACCACCTGCCCCATCCGCATCACTGCAACCCTGCTCGCCACCTGCCCCACCACAGCGAGATCGTGCGAGATGAAGAGCATTGACAGCCCATGCTGCTTCTGCAGTCCGGCTAGCAAGGCAAGAATCTGCGCCTGCACCGTCACATCCAGCGCCGTAGTCGGCTCATCCGCAATCAGCACTCGGGGCCGGTTGATCAACGCCATCGCAATCAGGATCCGCTGCCTCTGGCCTCCTGAGAACTGGTGCGGATAATCGCCGAACCGCGCGGCAGCGTCGGGAATCGCAACCTCTTCGAGCGCAGCAATCGCTCTCTTCCGCGCCTCGCCTCGGGAGCACGATGGCGCATGCGCCTGCACGCTCTCGGCTACCTGGCGCCCGATGGTCATCACCGGATTCAGCGCCGTCATCGGTTCCTGAAAGATCATCGCAATCTCGCGCCCGCGCAGTTCACGCATGGTGTGCGTCGGCTGATCGAGAAGATTCACCATCTCCTCGCGTCCGCGCTCCCCAGGGCCCGCCGAGCCTACATGTCTTCGCCATCGAATGCTGCCCGTGACCCGCGCAGCCGGCCCAAGCAATCCCATCAGCGCCAGCGCAGTTGCGCTCTTGCCGGAACCAGACTCACCCACCAACCCCAGAACCTCGCCGTCTTCGAGATCGAATTCGATCCCGCGCACTGCCTCTGTCGCGCCAAACCATATGTGTAAATTGCGAATCTCCAGAAGCCGGCTCATACCGCAATCCTATTGCATCGTGCCGGCCGATTCCGGCGTTGGGCCAGGCCCCTGTCGATGGAGAAGCGCGCGAGGACTTTCGCGAAGGCTTCCGGGAGGGGTACACCGCACCATGGATCACATGATGCACGATCAGCCCCATTTCTAACCCGTATTCAGAGCGAAAAAATGCCCGGCGAGTCCAATCGCCGGGCAACTTATTTCGCTTCAACTTTTAGAGGCTGATCCAACCCGCACGAATCAGAGCCAGCGACCCAGTCGCGACTACCACCCAGAGCGCGATTCCCTGCACCAGAGGGCGCACACCCACTTCGCGTAGAGTCTTTTTCGAAATTCCGGTTCCGATGAGGAATAGCGTCACCGTCAATCCCAGAATCCCCAGGTGTCGTAAAACCGGGTAAGCCGCATGAAACACGCCGATATATGTGTTCGCCACCGAAGCAAGACAAAAGAACAAAATGAACCATGGCCATTGAATCTTTGCGTTGCTCTTCTGCACCATGGCGGTCCCCACCGACATTGGTACGATCCACAACGCGCGGGCCAGTTTCACGGTGGTCGCAACCCCCAGTGCAACCGCGCCATACTTGGCCGAAGCACCCACCACAGAACTCGTATCGTGTATTGCCAGCGCCGACCATAACCCGAACTGCGTCTGCGTCAAGTGGAGCGCCGTGCCAATCGGGGGAAATAGCAACAGCGCAACTGAGTTCAGCGTGAACACGGTGCCCATTGACACCGCAATCTCTTCCTCCGTCGCTTGCGCCACGGGAGCAACCGCCGCTATCGCGCTCCCTCCGCAAATTGCCGTACCTGCAGAAATCAGAAACGAGACGCGCCCCGTCACCGCCAGCAACTTTCCCAGGCCCCACCCCAGCAGCATCGCAAACGTGATACCCGCGGCCGTATAAACCAGGCCGCTTCGCCCCACACGCAACACCTGCTGCAGATTCATCCCAAAACCAAGGCCGATAACCGACGCCTGCAGCAACAGCTTCGAAAGCCGCTTAGCATCGAGATGATAGGGATGCAGAAAAGTGAAGCCATACACCAGGCCCGCAGCCAGAGCGATCGGTGGCGACACCAGGCCGCTCGCCGTAAGAATCAGCCCAACAAAGAATATATTCTTCGACACGCATCAAGACTCTCTGAAACCGGGAGCCCTGTCCAAGCAGAAGTTCTCATCCCTCATTTGCGCTGCTTATCGGCTCGCACAGAACACGCTGCACGCTTTCGTACTCTTGCATTAAGCTCCGCGTTTTCGGGTACTACGGATCGCGTCGCGTATCATCGCCTCGCGCTCCGCAACAAAACGCCGGAACTCCTGCACCAATCCCTGGGGCTCAGGGCCTGCCGCGTAAACCATCAGGAATTCTCGCCGCATGCGCAGCTCATCCACCTCAACGATCTTGAAGCTCGTTCCCGTGCGCGCATCCTTCGCAATCGCCCACTTTGAAACAAAGCCTGCGCCCAGTCCTGCCTCCACCGCCGACTTGATCGCCTCGGTAGAGTCCAGTTCCATCGCAATCGTCAACAACGCCGGCTTCACATGGTGATCTTCCAGCGCCATCTCCACCACGTGCCGCGTTCCCGACCCGCGTTCTCGCATCAGCAGAGGAACCGTCTTTAATTCCGAAGCCGCAATGCGCGCCCGCTCTGCCCATTCATGTGCCGCCGGAACAATCAGCACCAGTTCGTCTGTAAGAAAGGACTCAGACTTTACATCCCTGCTGCGCGAAGGCCCTTCAATGAAACCCAGGGCGATCTCGTGTTTCGCCACCGCATCGACAATGTGCTCCGTGTTTCCGCTGATCAGCGTCGGCTGCACACGCGAATGTTCAGCAAGAAACTCGCCCAGCATTCTGGGCAAAACGTATTGAGCGATCGTAGTCGAAGCACCGAGCGCCAAATGCCCAGCTAACTCCCCGCCGATCGCGGCGATCTCATGTTCGGCCCGCTGCAAAAGGGCGTGCGCCTGCTCCGCATAGCTCAACATAGTCTTTCCCGCGGAGGTCAATGCGACCCGTGAACCGGTGCGATCGAAGAGCTGTACGCCAAGGTCTTCTTCCAGTGCTTTGATCTGGAGACTCACCGCAGGCTGCGTGAGATAAAGTTCCTCTGCGGCCTTGCGAAAGCTCAAGTGCTGTGCGACGGCCCGAAACACAACCATGCGCGCATTCTCAAGATGGGCCATGCCGGTATTAGAACACCCTCGCTTAACCTGGGATCTATATCCGGTTTCAAGTCGTTATCGCAATTCTGCCGTTACTCACCAACGGCCATAGCTTGGCTCTAATTTCGGAAGAGTCGCCATGAATCGCTCGATTTCTTCGAGCACCTGTGGTTCATTCGACCTGAATACGTAATGATCCGCGTTTGCGATGCGCACCACCCGTGCGGAAGCCTCGCCTGCCGCAAACGCATCCGCCTGCCGTGTAGTGATCGATTCACCGGAAGTCCGCCTCAACGGTCCTTGCGATAGAGCAGGTCTCGGATCACCTTGCGTCTCTCCGCATTCACTTCGGCGAGTGCTTTTCGCTCTTCTGCACTCATCGAAGCCTTGTCTGTATCGCCTTCGGCTTCAGGAGAACTGCAATCAGGACAGCGATTCGCAAATCCCGGCTTATCGGGCCTCAATTCGAATTCTTCTCCGCAAACAACACAAGTTTTGATCGGAAAACTCATTGAGACTATTCTATCGAAGCCCGGTTTTCTCCCTGTGAAATCCGTTTCGCAAAAGCAACAATTATTACTCGTTGTGGCAGCAGGATATAGGGGAAAGGGAAGTGGACCAGGGTGCCACTTGTTTTTTCGCTGTGCCAATCGGCGAGCGTGACACGAGCCTTCAACGACTCCAGTATTGCCGGTTCAAACCCAGATGATACTTTAGCCGTGGCGCAAGGCCACTCTCCCGAATTCCAATTTTGTATCCTAGGTACTTCGCAAAAGTGCGCATCACCGCTGACGGCACCAGATGCGGTCCCACCTTCAATAGGTGTCTCATTTCTGAAAGAACAAATCGACGGCCCTCGCCCGAAGCGCTTCCAAACTGCTCGACGAGCCAATTCTCTCGCGCGTGCAGCACCCCGATATCAAAATACCGTCTGAATTCTGCGGCGACCGAGTAGGCGTGCGAATGTCGCACCATCGCATCCGCAACGTACGCTGTCTTCCATCCCGCGCGATGCATCCGCGCAACCACCAGCGTATCCTCGCCGAAGATCACATCAGGGGAAAATCCGCCCACGCTCATCAGAGCATTGCGACGATAGGCTCCAAATGAGTTCGAGAAGAAAATCGACTTGAACCCAATTGTCCGTCGGCTCTCCCATGAGCGGACGAGCGATGTCGATGGATAACTGAAGTGCCTCGCATGCGCCTCGATCGGGCTCGCTCCTTCTCGTGGCAGTTGTCGCCCGTACGCTGCCCCAATCTCTGCATCTTCAAAGCAACGTGCGAGATTTGCGAATGCGTTTGTTCCAATCGGCGCTGCATCCTGGGTCAGATAAATCAGGATGTCGGCGCTTTCCGCCAATTCCGCGCCCATCTGCCGAGTTCCGCCGTGGTTAAACTCACGCGAAGAAATCCGGACAACCGCAAACCCATCTCTACGCGCTAGCTCTGCCGTCGCATCTGACGAGGACGAGTCGATCACGATCACCTGGTCGGGTATGAGGCTTTGTGCGCGGATTCCATCCGATAACGACGGCCAATATCGTTCTGCATTGAATGTCGGAATGATGACCGCAACTCGGCGACCCGCTGGCAACATAGCCGCGTTTCTAACCGCCGGTTCGTTTTGTTCAATCATCCAGAAACTCCCGCGTTTCGTCAGGTCTCGTAAGCAGACACGTCCTACCGCTCCGGCTGCCGACTCAGCAGGCTCTCCGGAGGCTGTGTCAACGAACGAAACGCATACAGGATGTGCGCCAGCAGCAGTTCCACGCGCGTGTGAATCTGCCCCATCAACGACTTCGTGCGACTTGCGTTATTGCCATGTCGCCTGTAAAACAGAAGATCCTCATCGAGATATGCAACCCTTCCGCCCAGCAAATCGTTCCGCGTCCCGATCCACGCGTCATGCAGGAACGACTTACGCAGTGGGAAAGGCAACACCCGCCCTAACAACGACGCGCGAATCGCCATTGCCGAACCCTGGTAGTGATTCACGAAAAGGTTCCGCCAGAATCCCGGCAAAAATCTGCCATGACGATTGACTCTTGAATCCGGAATCGTCAGATCACTCTCGTCAATCAAGCGCACGCGGCTCAGCACCACACCGACGTCGGGTCGGCTTTCAAACACATCCTGAAATCGTCGAGTCTTGGTTGGGGCCCACAGGTCATCGTCATCGCATAAGAACAGAATGCTCCCAGTTGCCGAACGTAGCGCATCTTCAAATGTGGCCACGACGCCCTTATTGCTCTCATGCTTCAGCAGGCGAACCCGCCCGTCGCCGATTTCCAGAATGCGCTGCAACGTGTCATCTGTCGATCCATCGTCGACAATGACGACCTCATCCTCGGCCCTCAATTGCGACAGAATGGAATGGAGTTGCGCTTCTACAAACGCGCCACCGTTGTAAGCCGCCATGCACGCTGAAATCTTTGGTTCCGCAGCAACTTGCCTGGCGGCTCTTAAGTCGCTAACGCGATCTGCAGTCGCCTCCATCCAATCCTTGACCCGTCTCCGTCGTGATGTGAACAGTCGCCGCATCAGGGCCTGCCAGGTAATTCGCCGCAACTCCGCGGAATCCTTTCGCAACCACTGCTTCGCCAGTCGCAGCGCCAGGCGCAGCGTTCTCTCCCAACCTGCCGCCCGAGTCATGCGCAGATCCCAGAAAGCCGTCTCCGCAAAGAGCGAATTCCGGTACCTCTCCGGACTCATCCGATTCTGCATGTCCTTCATTGAGAACTCGTGCTCCACCTGAATGTCGCCGGACACGTATACTCGCTTGCCATGCTCGTGGAGCTTGCTGAAGATCATTGCGTCGCTGTCGTCGAGCCAAAAACGCGGATCGTAGCCGCCCACCTGCTTCAGTGCCGCCACCTTCAACATCGCGCCCGAGTTGAAGGCAAACACCGACTCCTTCGGCACCCCCACATAGCCCGCTCGATACCACCGCGGAATCGCACCAAATTGAAAATAATTTGGCGAAAGCTGCCTGCCGCCTGCGGCAATCTGCGGCACAATCGCGCCGATTCCCGCGTAGCGCGTACTGGCCCGCGCAGCAGCCGCCATCTTCACAAAAAAGTCATCCGGCACCGCCGTATCCTGGTCCAGCGTTAAAAGCCACTCTGATCCGATCTGCGATGCCCATTCGATCGCACGGTTGTACGCAGTCGCCAAACCCGAATTGTTGTTGTCAGGAAAATAATGCGCGCCCTCCGGAAGATCGTAGGCGGCACTCGAATTAGGGCTGTTGTCCCAGAGCAACAAGTTAAGGTGACCCAAATCCGCATCCAGCATTGCGCGCGCTGCCATTACGCTCTGAAACGCCGGCGACTGTGCCGGCTCCATGCGATAGAGCACAATCATCACGGTCACCGTAAGGGGGCCTTGTGTCTCCGAAAATGCCGGCCTTACATCGCTCATTTAGGTACCATGCTCTCTAGCGGCGTGCCGCCCCAGTGAAAACACGCTCGCTGCACCGCGACCTGAATCGCAAGCTGCAGAATCGTCGAAAGCGGCGTAAACATGTCGCTGAAAAAGATGAAAGTGAGACACGTGAGAAACATCCCGGCTACGAGGATGTTCTTAGGCAAAGAGCGTTCCATCAGCCATCCGCAGCCCATCCCCAGGGCCAGGTTGGCGAGATACACCCCGAGGTACGAAAAATCCAGAGCGTACGCGGCCAGGTAAGTGTTCGCTCCATCGATAATGCTCAAGTCATCGTGAATCGAAGCATGCGGATCGGCCGGCGTCAGGAAGGAAGGCAGCAAAGGATAGAGGAACGAAAGCGTCGGGCCGTGAAAAGTACCCTTCGCGAACAACCAGCACAAGTTCGAAAACGGAATCGAAATGTACGACGTCAGCCACAGATACGCCATCGGCCAGTCGGAATATTTGTGCCGTATCTGCAGATACTCCAGGAAAACTCCCTGTGCCGTTCGCGCGTTCCCGATCAGGGTAATTGCGACCACCGCAAGAGCAAGACAGCACGCCGCAATGCCATAGAGCTTCTTTTTGCTCATACGCGTCTTCAGTGCGAAGACGAACATCATTTGCAGCAGCGCCACCATCAGCAGGCCGCGCGTGATGTAGAGCGCCATGCCCGCGATGCCGAACAAACAAAACAGGACCTTGCGCCAGCGCGATGCGTCCAGCATCGAGTTCACCGTCACCACAACCAGCAGCGGAAACAGCACCTGCTTGAATCGACCGTAGGTTAAATACGAAGTTGGGTCTCCCACTGCCGGTGGCGGACCCGAAAGTGCCCAGTTGAACACGATAATGAGAATGGCCGCGCCGCAGAACAGCAGGTTGGCTTGCCACAATCGGGTCACGTCGAGCGTATAGGGCAACGTCTCCGAGCGAGTGGGCCAGCGATGCAGCAGCGTTCGCGCAACCAGGTATCCAAACAGAAAAGAACCGAGAGACAGCGCAAACAGGATGATCGGTATCCCCATCGTCGGATAGGACACGTAGGTGACCTGGAAACTGAGTGTCAACAGCATCAGTGCCCAGTTGAGAACGAAAATTACCAGCGGATTGCAGAACAGCGGCAGTTCGTGTCGCCCTTTCAATATCCCATGCACAAATTTGTGCTTCGCAAATCGTTCCTTCAGCGATGGCCACATTGCCGCAGACGCAATTACCTCAACAGGTTGTGCTGCACTGAAGCTGGTACTGCGGAGTTGCTCGTTCATGGCGTCTCCCGGCCCAATAGAAGATCAATGCGCAGCGATCCCAGCCCGCGAGCGTAGTGCATATATCGCGGCAGCTGGCTCATCATTTGCAGCGTCCGGACCCCCAGGCTCGGCGAGAGGGTCGACTGCCTCTTCAAGAATGCGATCTTCCCGCGGATCTTTTTGATCAGCACATCGTTCTCATTCCAACCCTCGGCCACGACTCGCTGCAATAGATCTTCAAACTGCCGAGCGACACGCCTGTAAAATTGCCGGCGCGTTTCGGCCTCTCCGTGACCGCCCTGACCGCCCGTTACCCCAAGTTGCTGTCCTGCATGAACCCGGTAGTCAATCAGGGGCTCGGCAAGCAGCGACAAACGCGAGTGCAGCGCGATCATCCATGTCAGCCAGCCATCGTGAACCCACGACGCCGGAATCGGCGAGCAGTAGCGGCGAATTGTCGCTCGAAACACCAACGTTGCTCCGGTCACAACATCGTGTTTCAGCAGCGTTGCTGTCGGGCAGGCAACAAAGTCGCGCTGCTTTGCCGCCGTAAACCCATGCTGCGCAAACAGTCGCAGGCCGGTTTGACGGCCGTCGCCGTCGACCAGGTTCGCGTCTGAAAACACTCCGCCGAGAAACGGATTCTCTTCAAGCGCCACAGAAAGCCGCTCCAGCTTTGTCGGAGCCCAGCGGTCGTCCTGATCGGAGAGGGCTATAAAGCGGCCCCGTGCCAGCCCGATCGCTTGATCAAAATTCCGCGTCGATCCCAGCCTCTGACTGTTCTGGATCACCTTCACCGGAAAGGGCGCTTCTGACTGAAATCGCTTCAGAATTGCGAGCGTATCGTCGGTCGAACGGTCGTCACAAACAACCAGCTCACATGGCAACCGTGTCTGCAACGCGATGCTCTCCAGTTGCTCCTCAAGATAACGGCCGCCATTGAAGGTGCACATCGCCACTGAAACGCGCGCGCCAAAAGTGCCAGTAGCGTTCGAGTTCATGAATCAGATCTCCGCTCGTGCCCACTGGTTGCGTTTCGTTCTGAAGATCGCAGTGGCAGAGATGACTCCCGCCAGGCCAAGGACCACAAAATAAGCCAGGGAGACGCCGAATGCCCCGGACGTCTTTGCAAGCACAAAAACACTTCCTGCCGTGAAAAAAGCAATCACAATCGACTGCACCAGGAACGGCTCGCACTTGTGGGCCCTCAGATAAATAGCTTCGCTTTGCACCACGTGGCTGCTCAGCGCCGTTAACAGAAGCAGCACAAAAATCGGCCAGTCTTCGATGCGGTTGCTAATCTTTGGGAAAATGTATGGAGCTGCCAGCACGGCCATCAAAACCAGCGCGGCCGCTCCCACGAACAGCGTGATCGACTGCCGCAGGGACCGGAAAAACATTCGGTCTAGCTCCGGAGTATCCCTCTTGGCGATGAGATTTCCGAAGGGCGCAGCCTTTGTGGTCATCCACGCCAGCATCATGGCGCTTAGCTGCACTACGATGTTCATCGATAGGCCCATCTTGCCTGCCTCGACCGGACCTCGAAACGCAAACAGCACAGGTGTGAACAGCTGAAAAACGAAGTAATCGCAGAGCCAGCTCACGGCAATCTTCCACTGGAACGGCCATACCTCTCTCCGCCAGCTGATCCCCATTTTCGCCACATGCATTCGCAGCAGCGGTATCAGCATCTTGCGTCGCGAATACAGCAGCCCGCCAGCCACAAACCCCTGCCCCAGCAACACCATCGCCGGCGAAAACAATCCGTGGTGGCTCAACATCGCTGCCCACGAAAGAGCGACACTCACCGTCGATTGAAAGAAGCGCATCCGAGCCACTTGCGCCACCTGCCCGCATCCCTCAAGAAACGAGAGCACCGGCCCGATCGAGAACGTGACGGCGCAAGCCAGCACTGTTACCCTCAGCGGAACGATCCAGATGTTTGAAGCATGCGGCTGCTGGTGCAATGAAAAAAATCGCGTCCCGCCCAGAAGCAGAACTACGCCCATTACCATGGCCGCTGTCGTATACCAGCGCACTGCGCGCTGCAGCAGAGACGCGAGCCTGAAGTGTGCCGACTCGCTGCCTGTGATGCTTCCGTCCGGATGAAATTCCAGGTGCGCTCGTTCATGCGCCGCCACCTGCAGAATCACGAACGAAAATCCCAATTCGAATACGCTCTGCAGAGCCACCAGGCTCCATAGCGCGTAATAGTAGCCCTGCTCCGCCGGCGACAGAAAATGGACAATCAGCAGCACGCTCCCAACGCTGCCCAGCGCATGCACAATGCGTCCCAGGACTGTAAATGCAACAGCCCTATCCAAGCCGATGGCGTGAGGCAGCTTGTAGCGCACAAAGTCGCGTACCGCAAGCCACATGCTTTCTGAAGGCCGGGGGGATGACGTTCTGTCGGTCAGCATGCGTCCTGTCGAAAAACCTCGGAGACAAGTCCAGAGGCGGAATTGGTTGAGATTGGAATGCCGTTGCTGCGGGGCGCGAAGGTAAAAGTTAGCTGGTTGCCTCGGGCCGCGCGTGTTGTAGTGCGGCAACTTCCTCTTTAGATGTCTTCGGCTTGGCCGCACGCCCTTTCCACAGCGAGAGCTTCAGCAGGTCAAGTTTTTCCTTGGTGGCGGGATTGTGCTGCATCCTTACCAGCCCTCCCTGTAGCAGGGCCAGCATAATTCCCAACGTAAACCCTACCGACAGACCCGCAATCGTAAGCAGGCTGCGATTGGGAGAGGACTTCTTCTCTGGCGGAACTGCAGGATCCACAATCTGAATAAACGCACCCTCTCTCGCTTCATCCAGCTTCGCCAGTTCCAGTTGTTTCGCCAGAACATCGAAGATCGCTTCGTAATATTTCACGTCACGGAGCCTGCGAACATACTCCAACCCGGCTTCTGGCACCGCGCCCTTGGGGAGAAACAAGTCGTCTGCAGAACCACCCTTGGATCCCACCATTTTGTCGAACTGCGAGCGCAGGCCATCCAATTCTGTTTGCGCTTGTGTCAGAGCCGGGTTCTCATCGCCGGCATAAGAGCGCATCGCTTCAATCTGTACTTCCTTGGCCACAATCTGCGCGCGCAAGTGAGCGGCAGAGTCGATCATCGCGCGGGCCTGCCCGTCCACCTGCACCATCCCGGTGGACAACTGGGTCCGCTTCATCGCCTCATCCGCATTCTCAAGGTCTGTCTTCGTCTTCTCCAGTTGAGCTTCGAAGATCATCCGGCGCTGCGATGCTTCCGTAATGGCAAGATGCTGCGACAGCGTCCTGAACTGATCCACATATCCGTTCGCGATTTCCGCGGCCCGGTTTGGATTGCGATCCTCAAAATTCAAACGGATCAATCCGTCCTTGGTCGATCCGTCAATCTTCGCGTGCTTTTCGAGCGCTTTGCGCGTGTCCGTCAGGTAGGTCTTTTGATACTCCGCCTGCAGCCCGTAGCGCTGGATCACCGCGTCCTCGACTGAACGGCTCTTCAACATCGAGACATACATGTCGTTGATGTTTTTCATGCCCAGCATGCTGCCGGCCATGCCGCCCATCGCGCTGTTCATGCCGGCCAGTTGCCCGGCCAGCATCGAGCTCATCGAAGAACTCCCCTGCGGCGGAAGAATAATCACTGTCGCCGTGTACTCCTGCGGTAGTGCAAATGCAAGGATCAAAGCAATAGAGGTGCACACTGCCGTTACAATCCCCACCAGCTTCTTGCGCCGCGTGATGATGAGCAGAAAATCCAGAAACGTGAGGTCGTCCTGTGGAATCGGTTGAATCGACGGAAAGACAATGTCATCCGGCACTTGTTTTGTCATTTCGTCGTTTCGCATCTTCACCATGGTTTATGTACTCCGATTGGTGCTCTCGCAACACTGGACTCTTTGACGCACGATCCGCTGAAGCGGAGTCATTGCCCCGTCTACTTGAGCAGGTTGATCGCCGCCGCTCCAAGGGCAAACTGTGAGAATACCTGGGACCAATCTGTAAGTCCCCGCAAAAGTGTTGTCTTGTTGAGTTGTTCCGGAATCACAATCGTGTCGCCCGGATAGATCGCTTGGCGATCGAATTTGTCATCGGTCCATAGGGTGTGCTCCAGATATTGCCTGCTGACGACCGATCCATCCGCGCGAATAATAAAGATCTGCTTCTTGTCGGCGTTGCGATTGGGACCGCCCGCGGTGCGCAGATAATCGCCGGCATGTTTGTGCGCGAGGTACACGAAGGAGTTGGGATCGTACACAGCACCAACAATTCCAACTGTTGAAGGGATCGGCGGCACAATAAACCGATCCCCGTCTTCCAGCGGAAGATCGGGAAGAGAGGCAATACCAGAGCCGGTAGGTTCAATGTGCAGTACGATTCGGCCAGTCGCACGAATCTCGCGCAACCGATTCACCAGTTCGCGTTGGCTCGCCACTGAGGCGCCCGTGGTCGCTGCCTCCTGCGCGCTCACAACCGATGTCGCTTTGTTGGACGCTCCAATCTCAATCTGGTACGACAGCGCTGAAACATATTCGTCAAGCCGCAGTTGCTGTTCTCGCCTTGTGCTCTCGCGGCTGAACTGGGACCCGTACAGGTAGGCCTGCGGAGTCAGTCCCCCCGCCCGCTCCACAAGCTGACGCAGAGTTTCGCCTGGAAGAGCGCTGTAGACTCCCGCATGGACAAATTCCCCTTCCAGTCGAACGTACTTCGTCTGTTGAGAGCGGGGCACGCGGATATCCGCATCCGAGAAGATAGTGATTACATCGCCCGGTTCGAGAGCAATGTTGGCATTCTCATCGTTCCCCAGAATTGCTGCACCAAGATCGAAAGGAAGTAGCCGCGTGGTCAGCGTCTTCTGGTCGACGCGTTCCACGACCGCATAGCTCCAATCGATGTCTGGCGACACTCTGACGACCTGCGTCTCTATGGGAAAACGCGGTGTCGTCACCAGGCGCGGCCCCGAGCCCAGCGTCTCAAGGGATGACCCGGAAGCCTGCGCAACCCGTCCTGCCTGCTCTCCCTTGGCTTCCTGATCGCTTGACGCCGCCAGCGACTGGAACTGCTCTCCGTTCCCTCCCTGCGGCACGTTATTGTCTTGCGGAACACCCGCCGTCAGTTGCGGGAAGAGACCGCTGTTGATCGTTTGCGCATCTTGCGGCGTTGCAGGGCGATTGACCGTCTGACCCGGCTGATCCGGCGGTATCTCCATCTTCATGGGTGGCATCATGGGCTGAAAATCAGCGACCGGCAGTCCGAGCTGTTCGCGCCTCAGCCAGTAATCCGGTGTCAGCAATGACTCCTTGCTGGGAATCAGATCGCGAACGCGCATGCCCTCTTTCCAGGCAAACCGTCCTGGCGTCGCGACATTTCCGCGCAGCGTAACCGTCTTCTCAAAACGCGGCGCTTCAGCATGTACACGAACAATATCCGCATTGCGCAGCGCCGCGCCCAACGAAGATCGATTCATCGGAACGTCAACTGCAACGCGCGCGCTGCCTCCGCTGGAGTTCGTTTGGGTGCGCTCGATTTCCAGCGACGAAGTCTCAGCGGTGGCGGAAACACCGCCTGCCAACGCCAGTGCTTCGGCAATGCTCTCGTGTCCGCGAAGTTCATAGATCGCCGGTACGTTCACGCTCCCCACGATTGCTACCTGCGGCCCCACTGCCTGGAAGTAGATGACGTCGCCCGATTCCAGGTTTACGTCTCTCGATTTGTCCCCCTTCAGTAGCAGATCGTACAAATCAAAATCCGTCGCCACTACTCCATTGCGCTTAAGCAATATATGGCGAAGCGAGCCGCGTGGGCCCGGACCCCCACACGCAAAGACAGCATTCACCAGCGTGCTCAGCGAACTCACGGTATAGCTGCCCGGCCTCCGGGCTTCGCCGGTTACAAATACCTCGATGGATCGCAGCTGCCCCAGATTCACATTCAGTTCGTAGTTGCGGTACACGCGATCGAATCGTGCTTTCAAAACTCCCTGCAATTGCTTGAACTGCAGCCCCGCCACGCGCAATTCGCCGACCTGTGGCACATACACCAATCCAGATCGGTCCACCGTCAGATGCAGATTCTGCGTAACCTGCCCCCACGTTCGAATCAGCAACTCGTCTCCCGGGCCAATCACATAATCCGGAGTTACAGGCAGCCGCTGCACCGGCGCGAATGTATCCGGGACATTCGCGAACAGCTCCGCTCCGTAAATGGGGACAATGCGGCCAATGGAACCGGCTACAAGCATCTGAAATTCAGATAGAGGTTGCGGCTTATTCGCGATCTGCAGCTGAGAACGCTGTTGGCGAAAACCGTCCGCGCGATTCATTCCTCCTGCGTCGTCGCGATACACCGACATCGGCGCGTTCGGAGAACCGGGATTCAGGTTCGAGAATCCCATGGAGGAAGAAGACCCGGTCATCCCATCGCCAGAGAGCCCGTTGGTGGATGTCGATGGCATCAGGGACTGGCACGCGGACACATCTCCATTCGCACAGTCCTGCGTGGTCGAGTCCTGCTGGGAGCTGCCCGGTGTTAAGTTCGGGTTGCTTGTCGACTGTGCTCTCGCTGCGGTCAGAGTTAAGGCAACTGAAAAAAGGATCAATATCCGCAAGCACTTACTCATGCACGATCTCATCTTGTTGTCTTTCGGTCGTAAAGTTCAAGACCGCGCCCGGCTCGCCGTTCAAGAGGCGAGCCTGAAAGGCCGGTCATGCCTGCCTCTCAATAAGCCCCGCGCATCGTGACTACAGCGGGTACGGTTAGAGAGAGGATTCTTAAATCGAGTAAGCAGCTCCATTCGCTTGCGTACTCTCGATCGAACATCACGCGCCGTTCAAAGCCCACATCGCTGCGTCCAGAAACTTGCCAGAGCCCAGTGATGCCGGGCCGAAACAGGTCGTAGTAAGCGAATTGATGTCCGTATAGCGGAACCTCCGCCTCCACAATCGGCCGCGGCCCCACCAGCGACATATCTCCCAGCAGCACGTTGAAAAGCTGGGGCAGTTCGTCCAGGCTCAGCTTGCGGAGGATCCGGCCCACCGGCGTAATGCGCGGATCCGGAGTGTCTTTGTTCAGCGGATACGCAGCTTCATTCCGGCGATCCGCCTCGCCCCTGCGCGGCCCATTGATCTCGAAAACATTGTCTTTATGTTTCCGAGCGTACATCGATCGGAACTTGATGATGCGAAACGGAACACCGAATCGCCCCAGCCTTTCCTGCGAGAAAAAGATCGGGCCAGGTGACGTCAGCGCCACCGCGATTGCAACCGCAAGCATCACCGGAAAGAAAAGAATAATCAGCAGGCTTGAAAGCAGAATGTCGATCGTGCGCTTCGCCACTGCATAGCGCCACGAAAACGCTCGACGCACTGCTGCGGAAAGGTAGGGAGTCGGGCGCCTCCAGGCGCTGGTCGGAATTGCATCTCGGTAAATACCGATGGCACTGATTGCTCCAAGTCCCGGCTCATCGGCTGTCGCCCCATCAGTTTCCAATATATTTATGGCTGTATTTCTTGCATGCATTTTCAATTCCCCTCACTCTTTGTGTTTCCATGCCCTGGCAAATTCTTCAAAAACTGAATTCGCCACGGCGAGCGCATGGGCTTGCAATATAGGTTTCCTCAGATGTTCCACGCAGCGCCTGGCAAGATTCGCTGCCGGAAAAGCACCGGAGGTGAATCAGGTGGTAATCAAGGCACCAAACTAGAATTGATAAAGTGGCAATTGTTGCTGTTCTATTTCTTTTGCTTTCTTGATATGTGTAGATTTCAAAGCGGGCGGAAACGATGTTTCCAAAAACTCAACATCATTGCCGTCAACCTCAATTGCGATACTTTGCATCAGCAGGCTAAGAGTCAGCACAACTCGAATCCCGCTTTTCTTTCGACTTACAATTCCTTCGACTCCGGCAAGCGTGCCCGCTTTTATTCGCACTCGCTGCCCCACCGTAACAAGTGGATGCGGTTCCGTTCGCATGGGATCCAAACCCATTCGTAATCTCTCAACTTCAACATCGGCCAGCGGCGCCGGTCGCATCGCTGTCCCAATCATCGAAACCACTCCAGGTACTGCCAGTACTCCAACCCGATTGCGGAAATCTATGCGAACGAAAACGTATCCGGGAAACAGTGGAAGATCCATCGTTACGCGCGATCCATCTTTCCACCGGTGTTGCGTTCGATATAACGGCAGAAAGTGTTCGATCTGCCTCTGCTCCAAATGCCGTGCAACTCGCTTTTCGTGACGACAAGTCGTGTAGACCGCAAACCACCGTCTTTCAGTGTTCAGTGAAGAACTGACGACATTTTTACCCATAGCTTCGCCGTCCTCACTTGGTGGGGTGTTTCCCGCATCCCGCTTGCGCGGAGCCGCGTCGTCTGAGAAAAAGCCAAAAACTCTTTCGTTGGCTTATTTAGACTCGGAGACACGAATGCCTTCGTGGGCGCTTCCACGCTCATCGGGCCTTAGTTCTTCGATTGTCGGTCGGGCAACAAATGCTGCAGGTGCTTTCAGTTAAAGAAGAGCATCGAGAGCGAAGTAGTCTGTTTTCTTCTATTCGGCCTAAAAATCAAAACTAAATGCTATTTACGTAACCACCCTCATCGCTCGCCGTGGACATGCGTCCCGTGGCGGGCGAGAAAAACTGGCTACATAGGTACAGACGCAAAAATCCGCTGAAAAGTTATCTGGACACCGCAATTACCTTGCCAATATCGTTGCGATCTTCGTTTTTAGACGCTGCGGAATTGCCTCAATTCGAAGTCCGGTGAGCTGATAATCAGCTGGAGTATCCTTGCATCCTGTTGAAACTCTTGACCGCATTGCGTCGCGTCACAATTCTGCTGGCATTCTTATTGTCCGCAGTTCCCGACCTGGCTCAAGTGTCGGTAACCATCGCGCAATTACTTCAATTTTTGAAATCTAAACAGGCTGCAAAGGAGTCCGATGCCGATCTTGCAGATCGGTTGAGTTCGGTGAGTTTGTCAGAGCAGCTAACCTCGGCCACGCTCTCCCGCCTCCTCACTGAAACAAGTATCGGTCCGAAAGCTTCCGAGCAGCTCCAACTGCTCGCATTTGCGTCCGTCTTCTTTCCGCCGCCCCGCGCCGAAGTGCCAGACGTTCCCCCACCCGATTCTGCCGCTCGGCAAAGAGTGCTCTTCGCAGCCGTGAGCTACGTCAACACCACGCTGCAACTCCTTCCCGATTTCCTCGCCACGCGCACCACCTTGAGTTTCGAAAACACTCTTGTGCAAACCGGGCCCAGGCCAAAGGCCACGTTGCACCTGGTCCGCGGATCCCATCGTGAGATCGCTTATCGCAATGGACGCGAGGTTGCTGACACAGCCTCAACCGATTCGGGATTGAACACGTGGGGCGAATTTGGTCCAATCCTGAAAACCGTTCTTGCCGACTCGTTTATGGGCAACGTCGAATGGGCTCGTTGGCAAACAAGTCAAACCGGCGCTCTTCTCGCTGTCTTTCGCTTCACCGTTCCACAATCGGCTTCACACTATCTCATCGATTTCTGCTGCTATCAGAAATCCGAAGATGATCCCGTTCAGTATTCCTTCCACGCGAAGCCCGGGTATCGTGGTGAGATCTATCTCGATCCCGCGACAGGCGTCATTGACCGCATTACCCTGCATGCCGAATTAGCCGACGCGGATCCTGTTGCGATCTCGGAGATTGCTGTCCAGTACGGCTACGTCGATATCGGCGGAAAGAGCTACGTCTGTCCCATTCAAGGCATCGCCGTCACCGAGGTCCACAATTTGAGGATGGAGTCTGTTGACGGCGTAGGTTTGGAGAAGCACATCAACATAGTGCATTTCCTCAACTATCACAAGTTTGGATCCACCTCGCGCATTCTTCCGAAGTGATAATGAAATCACGATGCCGCTTGACTGGACAGATGGACCACTCGCCGAGGGCCTTCACTGCTATTGCAAGCAAAAGTTCTTCGACGCCCATGAGCATTGGGAAGCTGTCTGGCTCAAATGCGGCGAGCCGGAGAAGACTTTCCTGCAAGCCCTGATCCAGATCACCGCGGCATTCCACCACCTCACGCGAAGCAATCCCGCAGGCACAGTTTCCCTGCTGCGCGCAGCCTTGCAACGCCTCGAGGGTTATTCAGCGGATTACGGCGGCGTTGCCGTAGAAGAACTCCGCGCCGGCATCCGCACATGGCTGCAGGCTCTCAAGTCCGACAGTGATCCGCCCCAGCTGCCTTTTCCACGCATTCGGTGATTCTCCCGCGAGGCCCTTCCTCGCAACGATCAACCCGGCGAATAGAAATTCAGTTGACATTGCGTGTACTATGCGTAATAGTACGCACGTGATTCCGTTTCGAGTCCAGTTCCGTGCGGGCCTGTCGCTCTTTGAGCAGGTGGTCTACGCCTCAAAGAAGGCCATGGTTGCCGGTCAGCTTCGCCCCGGCGACACATTTCCGTCGGTCAGGGTTCTTAGCAGAGAACTCAAAATAAATCCCAACACCGCTGCGAAGATCGTGGCACACCTCGTCAACGAAGGACTGCTTGAGACACGGCCCGGAGTAGGCACTGTCGTTGCCGCACTTCCCGATTCCACTCGGAAGGAACGAACGCAGCTGCTCGGGCACGAAATCGAAGAGATTGTTGTTGAGGCGAAGCGCCTGGGAGTCAGCCTCGACGAGATGCTTGATTCCATAACAGACCACTGGAAGCGCCTTACACACTCGGATGTGGCTGCTAACAAGCCTATCGATGGAGGCCGCAGGGAACGATGAAACTCGCCATCCGCACTGAAAAGCTGTCACGCAAATTCGGGAAAACCGTAGCCGTTAACGGTGTTGATCTTGCTGTGCCCGAAGGCGCCATCTACGCGATGGTCGGCGCTAACGGAGCAGGAAAGACCACGATTATCAAAATGCTGATGAACATCTTCAGGCCAAGTAGCGGATGCGCGGAAGTTCTGGGAGTGGATGCACGGCATCTGGCGGGCAAGGCTTTCAATCGCATTGGTTATGTGTCAGAAAACCAGGAGATGCCTGAATGGATGACGACCGGCGCCATGCTCTCCTTCTACCGGTCCTTCTACCCCGAATGGGATTCCGGGCTCGAAGAGCAACTGGTGCGCCAGTTCGATCTGCCGCTCAAGCGAAAGCTCAAGCATCTTTCGCGCGGCATGCGGATGAAGGCGGCGTTTGCAAGCTCGCTCGCGTACCGGCCGTCCCTGATCGTGTTGGACGAGCCATTTTCCGGGCTCGATCCGCTGGTGCGGGACGAATTGATCGAAGGCCTACTCGACCGGGCTCCAGAAACTACCATATTTCTCTCAAGTCACGACCTGGCCGAAATTGAGAGTTTTTCAAGCCACGTCGGCTTTCTTGAAGAAGGACGTCTTCTCTTTTCTGAGGAGATGCCAGTCCTCTCGGCTCGCTTTCGCGAGGTAACTGTAACCCTGGATCGCCCATCATCCCTGCCCGATAATCGCCCGAAATCGTGGTTGCAGCCTGAGACAGCGGATTGCGTCGTGCATTTTGTCCACAGCAATTACAAAGAGCAGATCACCGAGCGGGAACTGTCCGGATTCTTCCCAGCGGCTCGCAGTTTTTCGATCGATCCCATGCCGCTCCGCTCCATCTTTCTCGCCATCGCCAAATCAAATAGAAATCACGTTCAGTCGATTGCAAATGATGCCAGGGGGATCAATGCATGAAACAGATCCTGCACATCTTCGTCAAAGACGTCCGCCACCAGTGGCTTGAAATCCTGTTCTCTCTGGCTGTGACCCTGGTATTGGTGTTCACATGTCCCTCGCGGTGGCGCCACGGGGCGTATGGAGGCGTTGTCTCGTTTTCGCTGTTTGGATTGGCAAACAGCTTGCCCGAATTTCTCGTGCTCGTCATTCCATTGAGCTGGTGGCTGTTGATCTCTCCGGTCATTCATGAAGAGAGACTCGTAGGAGATCGCCAATTCTGGGTCACGCGGCCCTATGAGTGGAAGAAACTGCTTGCGGCGAAAGCCCTGTTCCTGATCGTGTTTCTCTACGCACCTCTATTGCTGGCGCAGTATGCGATGCTGGCGGTAGCTGGATTCGGACCGTTCGGATCCTTGCGCGGCCTTCTCTACGATTTGTTCCAGCTCACCTGCATCCTGGTGCTGCCTGTGGTCGCTCTGGCCACTGTCACCAGGAACTTCGCGCGCATGACCTTGGCGGTTTTGGGAGCAATCGTTTGTTTTATTGCGATTTCGCTCTTGGCGTCGATCGCTCCTCCAGACAGGATCGCCATTCCATATGGAAACGAGATAGCTCTCTACCTTGTTCTTGGTCTTTGCCTCTCCGTGGTGGTCTTGCAATACGCGCGGCGAAACGTCAAAGTCTCCTGGATCTTGTTGGCGCTTTTAGTCGTTTTATTCGGCGCGTTCAACTTGGGTGGATCACCGGACGATGCTCAGATGGACCGAGACTATCCCCGCGACCAACGGACAAGCCAGACACCCCAGTTCGCTTACCAGGAGAAGGAAGGATTTGCACCCGATACCTTCCTCACGCAAAGGCGGGACCGGGTCGGAATCAAAATCCCCGTACTCGTCTCCGGCGTTCCCGAAGGAACAATCACGATCCCGGATTTCATGAAGATCACGCTCCAGGCCCCCAGCGGCGCGCGCTGGACGTCCGTGTGGCAGTCCATCTCCGTTGACAAACTCTTTCCGGGAGAAAGGGTCGTCTATGCGCAATTCGCAATGCCGCGGGCGGTCTATGACGAATTCCTCGGCAACCCACTCAGCATGCAGGGGACCTTTGCTCTTACTCAGGCGCGCGCCGGAAATGTGCAGCAACTTACTCTTGGCCAGAATGACTTTTCTGTGTCAGGCGTGGGCATCTGCTCGCCGATCAAAGGCTTCTCCGATCGCCTCGATGAGATCGGACTCTTAGCTTGCCGCGCTCCCCTGCGCCAACCCGAATTGACGTTCGTCAACTCCAACTGGTCCACAGCTCCATGCAGTGCCAAATCGACGAACCCGGACGACCGAGTGCAAACCGCGGCGTGGATTGGGTCGCTCGAAAGGCCGCCGGCCGAGTTTGGGATCGTCCCCGTCTCGATAGCGCCTGTCATGTTCACCAATCAAGTTGTGACGGAATCAGGCCGGCCGACGATAGTGCGGCACCTTTGTCCTGGAACCCCGGTCACCTTTACCACCTACAAATTGACAGCGCGTACCCAGACAACATTTTCGATCAATGGCTTTCATCTCCCTCTGCTGGATGCCAGTTACAGTGATCGACCATGATGATTGAATGCTAAGTCGAGCCCAATGCTGTTTTGCATCGCACCGAGAAGACCAAATGCTATCCTCGGTGCGGTAGGGTTGCGCCCCGGTCAGATAAATCATCGCTTCAAACTGCCGCCTCAACGTTTCCTTTGCGAACAAGTCAAGCATCAACAGCCTTCGAGTCTGCCTAAACTACTGAAGTCAAACGCTCGATAGTTGCCGCTCCATTTACACGTAATTTCCGGCCGGTGGCGCACAATGGATTTGAACTGATGACCGCGCGAGAACTTCATGGGCGCGCTCGATCCACACGCGATTCCAATCAGCTCTTCGCCGGTCCACCTCTAACTCTTTCCCTGAGAGTATTCTGCGGATAAAGCCCATCCCAAGAGGATTTTGCAACCGCATGCTGTCTATAACGCCTTAAGATAGAGGACTTTACAGCCAGAATCCGGCTTTTTTAAAATCTCGCCGTTTACTGTGAGATAGAGCGCTCCAGTTCGAGCAGCGAAGTGCTTCCGGCCTGACGGATTCTCTCGCCTAGTCGGCGTTATTCACGACGCACTCGTGGATCGCAGCGAGCGGCGCATTGGGCCAGCGGCTCCTGACCAGGTCATCCTCTGAAAGCTCGTGCAGCTTGAATTCGATTTCACCGTCTGCATGAACCTGTCCCTGCAGATAGCCATAAGTGTGCGTCTTGGCGCCCTTCTGCGCGGTTTTCGGCAGCTCATAGCGGTGCGCCCCCGCGAGACCGATGATCGTTCCCGGCACAACTCGGTTTGAGTACTGCTTCCAGTACACGGTGTCGTAGATATTCGGAGAATAGTAATGCGAGTGGCTCGCAAGCAGATAAACGTGTTTCCCCGCTGCCTGCGCGTCATAGAACCACGTGTACACCTTGTCTCCGGTTCGCTCGCCGAGATCCCAGTCATCCATCGCATGTTCTGCGCCCGTTGAATGTGGCAGCGCCTCGTGCATTCCGGCAACAATTGCCCGAATCCCCGAATCGGGCGCGAGATCGCGATCCAGAACCCCGCGTAGCCACTTCAATTGCGCGTCTGAAAACTCATCCTTGCTCGCATTGTCGAGCGTGATGAAGTCCACGCCCTCATGCGTCCAGTGATACCAGGGCCCCACCGGCCCGGCACCCGCGCCATCAGCCTTCCGTTGTGCTGCGATCTCCGGCCGGTCAAGGTATGTCGCGAACTTTTCGATGTAGCCATCGCGCGTCATCGGAGGCACCGTCTCGTGATTCCCACGACCCAGGAACACCGGAAACGATCCAAATGCTGCCATCTGATGCGTAAAGAAATCGTCCCAGGCAGTGCGATGATACTCGTCGATCGAGAGCTCTTTGCCCGCCGGCAGCATCGAAACCAGGTCCTGGTCCTCCTTCGACATCCAGCGGAAATCACCGAGATGCCAGTAAAACGCATCGTTCTCCGCTTTGACATCGGAGGCGATCGCCGGCATCACGAAATCACCACAGTTCCGGCTGTCTCCGGAAACGGCAAAACTCCAGCTTGAGTCGCTCGTCTGGGCAACTGCGGAAAGGGTCACAAAAACAAGAACCAGGGGCAGAGTCCGAATCAGGGAAGACCGAATCATCCCTTCAGCATAAATCGGCCATCTGCTTTGGAGACTCGTCATAGCCGTTAAAGCGCGCTGTCGCTACGCCATGAAGTAAGAGCCTCCTTGGTGTGACTCGAGTCACGGAGCCTTGCTGCTAAGACTGGCTAAGCTCAATTCAGCGTCTTGTCCACATTAGATATCGCTATCAAGGAGCACTTTTCATGGCTTACGTCGTAACCGATGCCTGCACCAAGGACTTTGTTTGCGTGGCTGAATGCGCCACCGCGGCCATCGCGCCGCAAGCTGCCGATCCTGCAGCCGGAACCGTGTCGCAGGTCTACATCAATCCCGATGAGTGCATTGATTGCGGCAATTGTGCAAACATCTGTGCTCAAAACGCGATCTACACTGAAGCCGACCTGCCCGCTGACAAGGCTCACTTTGCGGAAAAGAACCGCGCTTATTTCCAATAGATTGTCTCTGGGCAACACAGTTGCAATGCTCTGCCTAGGGCTCAGTCTTCGAGGGAGGCGGTCCAGGCGTCTGCGCACTCTGCTGATCCGTCGACGGCGCAGTCGCAGGTTTGAGAGCTGTCGGAGTTTGCGCGCCCGGCGTCATCGGCATCACCGATAACGTCAGCGTCTGCACCGTCTCCGGATCGTCGCGCAGTCTCAGGTACAACATGCCATTTATCGGATGCGGCACCGTCAGTTGTGTGCCGGTGAAGTCAGCGGGCACATCCACAGGATTATCGAACCCGGGCGACGCCGCAATGAATTCGACCAGAAATAAATTCGTCCCCGTCAACGTACATGGGCGCGCCGGATTGTGCGGGCAGTGAAGTTCCTTAAAACCAGGAAGGCGCACAAGCGTCCCTAATGGCATCCATTCTCCGGCAACCCCGTTGGCAGATATGGCTCGCGCCTGCAGTGGACCAAATGCCGAAGAGCCGAACTTGGCCAACGGCTCGACCACACCCAGCGCGGTTTCCGCATCTTCCAGCATCAGCGTGCCGTCGCTGACTGACAGAACTGTGTGGAAGCTGTTGTCAGCTGCCGCAACCTCCACTTTCTCATCGCGAGGAAAGTTCGGCGGCGTTTTCGACTTCAAGAAGAAGACCAGCCTTCCATCCACGGGAAGATCGTCTGGGCTGCCCAGCCGAACAGGCGATGGATCGGCGGATCGTTCATCTTGCGTCCCTTTGCTCAGCAAGGTCACTTGCGGCCGCGGCAGCTCAACGGTGACCGGGACCTTCAGTTCACGACCATCGCGTAGTTGAACCTTGGCCGTGTAGTGCTTTCCCGCCTCGAGACCGGCGGTATCGTTGTTCGCCTTCATCTCGAGCCGGTCCTGGTCCTGTACCCGCTTCAGCTCCGTCGGCATCCAGTCGATCCCGTTCAAGGAAACTTTGGCCACTTCATCCAGCCTGTTTCCCATCAGCACTGCTTCCGGGTCGCCCACGCTCAGCCTCAGCCTTTCCAGCGAAGCTGCCTCGGAGTAAGCCATCAGCGTCAGCTTGTCTGGCTTGTCCATGCCGTACTGGCGAATATTGATCGTGACTGGACCGGGCGCCGCATCTTTCAAGGGAACGGCCAATTCCAGCGTCTCCGGCTTCGGCGACTTCCATGGAAGTTCCGCCGGACTCGCGCCGCTTGACTGCACCTCGATCTTTTCGACGCAAAGGGTATTAGCACCCTCGATGTGAAGCGTGTCTTCACGTCCAACCACAAGTGCCGACTGGTCGCTCGGTGCAACCGTCCACTTTCCGGCCTGGGCGCTTACCAGGTGAAATCTCGGGCCCTCCCAATCATCGAAGCCCCATTTGCCCCTGACCACCCCCGTCAATTCTCCCGGAGGAAGCGAAGGCATTGTTTGCGCCAGCACCAGGCCGCCTTCCGTCGCGTTGGCCTTGATCGGAACGTCAACGGGACCGGATTTCGATTCAATGTGGAGTTTCAAGTCATGTGCCATGGTTGTCGCATACACCAGCGGCGCTCCCTCCGCCTCGAGCACGAGTCCGCTCTTCTGCGCGCAGAATTGATCCGCTGGGTTCACCGGATGCAGGGGCGGCATCTTGGCCGGTCCCACCGGGGGCAATGCGACGACTACAACCGATTTCGGGTCGCGGAAAGAGGGTGGTACGTTCAGGCGCAAATTCAAAGTATCTTCGGTCGACAGCGCCAGCGCTGGAATGTACTGAAAGTGCGCCGTGTGCAAAGACGCAAGAATCCGGGCAGTGTCCACAATGGCGCCGATGTATGGACTATAGAGACCAGCGCCACCCAGCGTTGAATAGCTGAGCTGGTTCATCAGATCCCCGCCATTGCCGCTGGTTATCTGGGACACGCGATTTGAGGCGTTGGCATCGTCGAGAACCAGGCCCTCGGTATGCTGAGTCAGGCAGGGAGCCTGCTGATCCGTCGGCTTGTCAAAGCACTGTTGATCGAGTCGGATTCCCAAGACCGAAGCGGTCTTCTGAGCCCGGTCTTTCAGCAATTTAGCGTCTGTTTGAGAGGTGACTTTGACCGCCGCAAGATAGGCATCCAAACGCATCCTGTCCATGCTCGCGGCTTGCAGGTCCTGCGTCGCTCGAACAAAAGTCCCGGGACGGCCCTTCACCGCATTGCGCAGTGTGCTGAAGTCTCCTCCGGTAGCTGGCGCAAGAAACACGATTGCCTGCTGCGCTTCCTCAGGAACCGTAACGAAGACGCCTTCTTCACGGGCCTTTTTCTCCCAGGTGTCCACCCGCGTAAACCACTCCGCCGGAGGTGGGTTGGTGGCGCCGCGCAGGAAGGCAACAATCAACACGAACCGTGTGGACTGGCTTTCGGGAAAATCTGGATGGATCCATAGCCTGTCACCGGGAAGAAGGTTCGGCACTTGACCAATGGGAAGTGTGACTTCTCCCCTCTTCACATGGACGTCGACTTTGGGGCCCACCAGGTCGAAGGCCGGTGCTGCCTGCCCGTCTGCAGGTGTACTTCTCGAAACCAGTAAAACAAGGAACAAAAGCAAGGAACAACGCCGCATCCTTCTATTGTACGAATAGGACGCTCTCAAAAATAGAGCGAGACTTTTGCCCGATCCGGGGTCAATGGGCCTTTTCCCGGTCGAGGGATGTCCTTGCAACGGTGTGGGGTTAGGTTGCACAATCGTTTACACTGGTGCGTGGTTAGGCTGGAAGTCCTTTTTAGTTAAAGTTTTCTCGGTCCTGTGGGGTGTCACGACAACGCGGAGTGGAGCTTGGGCCGCTTCGGCAACACTAAAACCGTCGTGAACCCAACAACCGTTCGGGGACCAAGTTGTCCATTTACATCCAGATCGGGGAACCTGTCACCTGCCGAAAAAGCGCCGTATCACTCCGGGGGTAACTCCCATCAGAGCGCCGCGAGATAAAAGGCAGGCTAGAGATGATTTATACGGAGACTGTTCATGAAGTCAAATCGAGCTGCGCAAAGCAGCGTAGACATAAGCAATTTGAGTGTTCCGGACGCTGAAGAGATCATTGAAGAAGCCTTGAGTGAACTGGCATTTTCCCAAGATCCCGGGCTGGCGCGCGCACTGCGTTTTCTGGCGCCTCCCGGATACCAGGCGATCGTAGAACTATGCAGCGAAAACGGGCGCAGCAAACGCCGGAATGCGCCGGCTGACAGCTGGTCGCCCGAAGAGGATGAGGTTCGAATCTACTTTGAGCGTCTTGACGACGGCGCTGTCCCTACCAGACAAAGCCGCGGTTCACGAGCCCCGGTTGAGGTGAATTTCGAGGAAGATGCTGAAGATATTGCGGCCGTGCCGGCCGACTTGGATGCCCGGGTCAAAGAGCTTTGCGCCGCGCTTGCTGAAGCCGAGCGCGGGGGCCATGCCTTCATCGCTTTGAAGTGGTTCCGAGACTCATTTCTGCCGCGTAAGGCCTTCCGCTGGAACCAGCATCCGGAATCGCGGCAAGCCGTACTGGCCGAGGCGATTCAGCGAGGCGTTGTTCTTACCAGCAAGATTGCGAATCCGAAGACTCCAGCCTACCCGACCACGACGATTCGCTTGAACCGCGCCGAGGCCGGCGTACCCGAAGAGGCTCAGCGCTTCCATCCCGTTGTCTTACAGGGAGAACCGATCAGCGAAGCGATTCAAGAGGAACGGGGAAAGCTGTGAGTTGCTATTTTCTCGAGTCGACGGCATTCGCCAAGCTGTTTGTGCAGGAACCCGGCACCGATGCTTTGATTCGGCTGATGGAAACCGTCGAAGACAATCGCAAGCTGATTGCCGCCAGTGCGCCTCTCGAGGTTTATGCGGCCATACGTCGACGCGAGCGGGCCGGCGACATTAGTGCCGCGGATGCCTCTGCTGTCTTCGAAATACTGCGGATCGAAGCGGCTCGCATGGTGCAGGAACCTTTGAATCCGGCCGTCCTCGAAGCAGCTCGGCAACTGCTGGACCGAACGAAATTGCGCTGGACCGATGCGCTTCAACTGGGAGCCGCATTGGTCGCGCGAGAAATGTTCCGGGGCACCGAGATTATTTTTGTTTCGGCTTCACCCATGTTGCTTGAGGCCGCAAAAGCTGAAGGCTTTCAGGCTCTCGACCCCCAGAAGGACGAAATGGGAGCCGTTGAACAAACGGCTTGATCCGCTTCACCGTCTACAGACAGTCTCGACAGAATCCACTTTCATGCGCTGCGTTGGAAGATTGGAATAATCGCCTGACGAGCTATTCGCGCCGGAAGCGATTGGCTTTTTCGAACTCATCGCGCAACTCGGGCGTGCGCAGATTTTCGCGGATATGTGCGAGATGTTGTTCAAGGGCCTGAAGCGCCGCCGCAATGGCATCCGTGTTGGTATGGGCGATGTCGCGCCACATGGTCCAGGGACTAGCTCCTAATCGAGTCATCTCGCGCAACGCACGGCCGCCAACATTCTTCAGTTCCGGCGCTTCACCCACCTCGTGCTCAAGCACCGCACTGAGAGCTGTAGCCGTGAATTGGGGCAGATGGCTTACCCACGCGACGAGTTCGTCGTGCCGTTGCGGGCCGAGGTCAAGCGTTCGAGCACCCATCGCAAGAACCCACTCGCGCCAGTTCTTCGCAAGGGCGGAAGATTCGGCAGATCGCTGCCAGGCCGGAAAATCCGTGAAGAGCCACACCGCACCCCGGAAAAGGTTGGCATCGGCCATCTCAGCGCCTCCGCGTTCTTTACCCGCCATGGGATGACCGGGAAGGAATCCCGCGCGATCTGTTGTATTGAATAGACGATCTGCGGATTCGGTGATCTGTGTCTTGGTGCTGCCAACATCTGTAACGAGGTGGTCCGGACCGAGCACAGGCGCGAGTTGCTCCATCAGATCGAGCGTCGCAAAAATAGGGACAGCCAGAAGGACGACTTGGCCGACCTTCGCGCTTGCTATCGGGTCATCGCCAATGGAATCGATTGCGCCCATCGAGAGCGCCTTCTCGGCCTGACCGCGGCTGCGATTCCATCCAACAATGGAGCCTTCAAATCCGGCTGCGCGCAGAGCAAGGCCTACCGATGTGCCCAGCAGGCCCGTACCCAGGATCGCGATTCGTTCCATCATGGCTCCTTTCGGATCGGAGTTGGCAGAGTTAGCCGCGCTTCGCGCGTGTTCGCGGTGTTAGCGCAATGACGTTGGCACCACTAACTCCACGAGATTCGCTACATCGTTCGACCAACCGCCTTGGCGATCACACGAAGCTCGGCCATCAGTTTTTCAAACTGATCCGGGTACAGCGTCTGCGCCGCATCCGAAGCGGATTTGTCGGCCTGCGGGTGCACCTCTACAAGAATGCCATCAGCTCCGGCGGCCACCGCCGCGCGTGCCAGTGGCGCAACCATGTCGCGATGTCCGGTCCCATGCGAGGGATCTCCCACGATGGGCAGATGCGAATGCTTCTTCACCACTGGAATGGCGGAGATGTCCATCGTATTGCGCGTCGCGGTTTCGTAGGTGCGGATGCCGCGTTCACAGAGGATGACGTCGTAGTTTCCGCCCGACATGATGTATTCGCTCGACAACAGCAGTTCCTCGATGGTTGCGGCGATTCCACGTTTCAGCAGAACCGGCTTCCGCGCCAGGCCCAGCTCTCGCAGCAGATTGAAGTTCTGCATGTTGCGCGCACCCACCTGGAAGCAATCGACAAAACCGAGCATGGGCTCGATCTGCGATATCTCCATGACTTCGCTGACGACCAGAAGATCATTGGCGCGGGCTGCATCGTACATCAGCTTCAACCCTGGAATTCCCATTCCCTGAAAGGCGTAAGGCGAGCTGCGCGGTTTGTAGGCTCCGCCGCGCAGAAAGCTGGCCCCGGCCGCCTTCACACGTTTCGCGGTCTCGAAAATCTGCGCCTCATTTTCAATGGAGCACGGACCCGCCATCACGACAACCCGCTCGCCGCCCAGCTTTACGCCGTTGGCAAATTCAATAACGGTCCCCTCCGGACGAAATCCCCTGCCCGCCAATTTGTATGGCGAGCTAATGCGGTGAACGCGGAGCACGCCGGGTAGATTCTCGAATTTTGTCAGGTCGATGGTCGCTGTCGGACCCACGCCAGCCAGGATGGTTTGAGTTGCGCCCGTGGTGCGATGAACGCCGACTCCGGCCTCCACCATTACTTCAATCACGAAGTCAATCTGCTCCTCGGTAGCCTTCTCCTGCATTGCAACAATCATTTCTCGTTCCCTGTCTCGGGCGCAGCTCCGGGGTTTCCGGCAACAGGTCGCTGTTGCTGGGGTGCCGGGGCGCCAGTGTCTTGGCCCTTGAGGGCATTTCTCTCTGAAGCCAACTCGTTCCTCTGCAACGCCCGCATCACGTCGATGATGCGCTCGTAGATATGCGTCAACTCGATATCGGGCAAGGGTCCCTTGTTGGCGGCGCGCACGTTGGCGTAGATGATTTTTTCGCGGGCCGGCTCATAGACCGGCAGTGAGGTCGCAACTTTCAGGTGCCCAATCATCAACGCAGCGCGGGCCCGCTCGCTCAGCAACTCAACAAGCTGGCGGTCCAGAACATCAATTTGGTTGCGCAATTCTTCCAGCGTCATTCCATCCTCGCGATAGCTTTCAGCTTTCCGTTATCAGCTTTCAGTCAATCCGGCCGATGCGAGCATGATGCGTCCTGAATCTGCCGTGCATAAGCTGGGGGCTGAAAGCTGAGGGCTGTCTTTCTCACTGGGCCAGCGCCGCTTGTGGCAGACGCAGACCCTTGATAAATCGTGCAACAGCTCCGGGCGCCGCTTCGGGAGTAGACCGCTCGATCAACTCCACAATCGCGCTGCCGATCACCGCGGCATCTGCAAACTCTGCCACTTGCGCAACGTGTTCCGCGCTGGAGATGCCAAAACCCACGGCTACCGGCAGCTCAGTCCATCGCCGAATCCGTGCAACAAGATCTGCCGCATCCGAAGTCATGCTTTGCTGCTTCCCGGTGATACCAACGCGTGAAATGGCGTAAACGAATCCCTTGGAGTTTGTGGCGATGGCCTTAAGGCGTTCGTCAGGACTTGTGGGCGCGGCCAGAAAGATCGGGGAGAGGCGCGCACGATCCATCTCGGCAAGGTACTCGTTCGCTTCCTCCACAATCATGTCAGTGATCAGAACACCGTCTGCCCCGGCAGCTGCAGCGTCGTCGACGAATCGCGAAAAACCGTAGCGGAGAATGGGATTCAAATAGGTGAAGATCACGAGGCCCGCCTTCGGCCGAGCGGCTCGAACTTCCCCTGCAATCTTGAGGACATCGGCCATTCGAGTTCCGCGTGCTACGGCGCGCTCACTGGCGCGCTGGATCACGGGGCCATCGGCCAGAGGATCGCTGAATGGAACCCCGAGCTCAATCACATCTGCCCCGGCGTCGATCGCTTCAAGCGCAATGGCGCGCGTGGATTCTACGCTGGGATCGCCGGCCGTTAAGTAAACGACCAAACCTGGCCTGTGATTGAAACTGAGTGCCATGTAATCAGCTAAGCTCCCTGGATCTTCAGTTCGCGGGCGATGATACCCATATCCTTATCGCCGCGGCCAGAGAGATTTACTACCAGTATGTCATGCGGAGAAAACGACGGGGCGATACGCAGACACTCGGCGACTGCGTGGGCACTCTCAAGAGCAGGCAGAATGCCTTCAGTCCGCGCCAGCTTCACTACGGCGTCGAGCGCAGCGGCGTCAGCCTGCGAGACGTACTCGGCGCGGCCGGAATCATGCAGAGCCGCATGCTCAGGACCGATCGATGCGTAGTCCAGACCAGCCGAAACGGAATGCGTCGCGGCAATCTGTCCGTTTTCGTCCTGCAACACATACGAGAATGTGCCCTGCAGGACCCCCGGCACTCCGCCGTGGAAACGCGCCGCATGCTCGCCGAGTTCGGTTCCGCGCCCGCCGGCCTCCACGCCGATGAGCCGCACCTGTCGATCGGGAATGAACTCGTAGAAAGCCCCGATCGCATTGGACCCGCCACCGACACATGCGAGCACAGCGGTTGGCAGCCGGCCTTCCTTCTCCAGGATCTGCTCTTTCATTTCGCGACTTATGCAGCGATGAAAATCCCGCACCATCGTCGGGTATGGATGTGCGCCGAGCGCGCTGCCCAACAAATAATGAGTTGTCCGGACGTTGGTGACCCAGTCTCGCATCGCCTCGCTGATCGCGTCCTTGAGCGTCTTGGAGCCGGAGGAAACGCCGCGCACTTCCGCGCCCAGCAGGCGCATGCGCAGCACGTTCAGCTCCTGGCGCTCCATGTCCACGTCGCCCATGTAGATCACGCACTCCATGCCGAGCAGCGCGCAAACCGTTGCGGTGGCGACACCGTGTTGGCCGGCACCGGTTTCGGCAACGACGCGCTTCTTGCCCATGCGCCTCGCGAGCAGTCCCTGCCCGAGGGAATTATTGATCTTATGTGCGCCGGTATGGAGAAGGTCTTCGCGTTTCAGGTAGATTTTGGCGCCGCCGAGTTCTTCACTCAGCCTTTTAGCGAAGTAGAGCGGTGTAGGCCGGCCGGCAAAATCTTTGAGCAGGCCGTCGAGTTCCGTTTGAAATGCAGCGTCCGCCTTGGCAAGCTCGTATTCGCGCTCTAGTTCCAGAAGCGCAGCCATCAGCGTTTCGGGAACATAACGGCCGCCGTAGATACCGAAACGCCCAGGGCGCTGTTCCGACGGGGCGGATGGAAGAATTACGGATGCCATGGGGCCAGCCTCCAGAGGAATTACTGAAAGTGAAACGATCTGTTTCAGTTTACTAGGACGCGCGGGGGATGGCGGAATAGAGGTTCAGTTCAGCTTGCGCGCTTATTCCTGAGGGAAGCGGCCCGTGACAGTGCGACGAAGGCGCGCACCTTTGCAGGATCCTTACAGCCGGGGGATGATTCGACGCCTGAAACCACGTCAACCCCCCAGGGGCGAAGCATCGCAATCGCTTCGGAGACATTGTCGGGGTTGAGGCCGCCCGCTGCCACCAGCGTATGGTGGTGATCCGGATCTCCCAAGAGCGTGGCGGCGGCAGTCCAGTCGAAAGTGATTCCGGTTCCACCCACAGCCGTCGAGGTACGGGAATCAATGAGCAGCGCGTCTATGTTTCTGTCTGATGCCAGTGAGGCAGCTTGCGCGACAATGCCTGGGTTAAAGTGCAAAGTCTGCAGAATTCGAAGATCGGGACCGAATTTGTCGCGCAACTGGGACCGAAGCTTCGGGCTTGCTGCAAATTGCAATTGAACCCCGGTGAGATTGCCGGCGCTGACAACGGCCTCGATCTCTTCGAAGGCTGCATCAACGAAGACTCCGATTTTCTCGATCTGAGCAGGCAAGCGAGGAACGATCTCGGCGACTTGTTCTCTCGTCACTTGTCGTGGGCTGCGTGCAAACACGAAACCAAGCGCGTCGGCCCCAGCCTCAACGCCCAGGAGTGCGTCCTCAAATGAGGTGTTTCCGCAGATCTTGATCCAGAGATTCATCGGGCGGCCTTGGAACCTGCAAGGAGAGCGGCCAGTGCCGATCCTGGATCAGCTTGTCGCATCAAACTCTCGCCAATCAGGAAGGCGTCAAACCCAGCTGAACGGAGGCGATCGATGTCTTCCGAAGTTGATATTCCGCTTTCTGCAACGCGAAGGAGGCTGCTCGGAATCCGATCTCCGAGTTCGAGCGAGGTTTCCATCCGGACTTCGAAGGTCTTTAGATCGCGATTATTCACGCCGATAGCGTCTGCACCGTCATCTCCTAGGACGTCGAGCACTTGGTCCAGTTCGCTTGCCGTATGAACTTCCACCAGGACATCGAGCGAATGCTCGTGCGCAAAGTCAGCGAATCGCTTAAGTTCCGCCCCTGTCAGCGCGGCTGCGATCAGCAGAATCGCATCCGCGCAATGTGCTCGTGCCTCGACGATCTGGTACTCATCAACCGTAAAGTCCTTGCGCAGGCATGGCAGATTGACAGCGATCGAAGCAAGTTCGAGATTGAGAAGGCTTCCCTGGAAGAACGGCTCGTCAGTCAACACCGAGAGCGCCGCGGCGCCGCCGCGCTGATAACTTTGCGCTAGCTGAGCAACGTCGAAGTTCTCGCGAATTAGTCCTTTGGAGGGAGAGGCCTTTTTGATCTCGGCAATAATCGCCGGCTCAGACAAAGTCCGCTGCCGCAACGCTTCCGCCCAACCGCGGGGTGCGTGCGCCGACGCCTTACGCTCCAGATCAGCCGCCGAGTTCCGCATCTTCGCAGCCGCGACACTGGCTCGCGTGGTCTCAAGAATCTTGTCCAGTCGGGTAGACATGCGCTGGCTTGAGTATAAGGTGAGCGTAGTCCGCGCTGCAGCGAAAGGCCTTTCCGAGAGGCGCATTACCCGGCTACCCGCCGCAAGAGGAACAAGATGGTGGGCCCGGAGGGATTCGAACCCCCAACCAAGGGATTATGAGTCCCCTGCTCTAACCGTTGAGCTACAGGCCCGCTCGTGCCACTTGCCCCGCTGTTTAAGTTTGACATAGGCGAGAAGGCTAGTCACCATGGCTCAATTCAATTGAAGAACTACCCGGCGGATCCAGCCGGAATGATTCTTCCCACACACTCGCCGAATCCGATGCGGGGCAACGCCGGCTTGTCGCAGTACCCCCGGAAAGTCACTTGGTCGCCATCTTCGAGAAACGTACGCGTCTCCCCGGTGGGCAGGCGGAGCGGCCCAGCGCGGTGTTTCATTTCGAGAAGACAACCTTCGGAACCCTGTTCAGGACCGGAAATGGTGCCGGTGGCGAGCAAGTCGCCGGGTCGCAGGTTACAGCCACTGCTCGCATGGTGGATGAGCAGCTGGTCGAGACTCCAATAGAGATCGCGGAGATTTCCCTTACTTAGCTGGGCTGGCGACAGTCCCGCCTTTCGCATTTGCTCGGACTGAAGAAAGACCTCAAGCGTGAGATCGATGCCGGCAAGGCTTGAATTGGCAGAGGACAGATACGTGAGCGGTGCTGGGTCACCGTCGGGCCGAACCGCTGCGGGAACACGATAGGGTGCCAGCGCTTCCATCGGAACGACCCACGGGGAGATGGTCGTCGCGAAGTTCTTAGCCAGAAATGGACCCAGGGGCTGGTATTCCCAGGACTGAATGTCGCGCGCAGACCAGTCGTTGACGAGGCAGAGGCCGAAAATGTGCTGTTCGGCTTCTTCGACTTGGATTGGCTGTCCGAGAGAGTTTCCAGGGCCAACGAAGATGCCGACTTCGAGTTCGTAGTCCAGTGAACGCGAGGGTCCGAACGTGGGTTCAGCCGCGGCTGGCGCTTTTGTCTGTCCGTGTGGACGGCGGATATCGGCAGAGCTCGCCACAATCGATGAAGCTCGGCCGTGATAGCCAATGGGGACATATTTATAGTTGGGCAACAACGGATTGTCTGGTCGGAGAAGCTGGCCGACTCGGGTGGCGTGATGGATAGAGGCGTAGAAGTCGGTGTAGTCGCCTATCTGCGCCGGTAGCTGCATCTCAACGTCGCGCATCGGTATCAGGAATGGCTTGACGCGCGCTGGCGCCTGCACGTCGGCTGTATTGGCGGCGAGCAGGGTAGCAACCTGACGGCGGAGTGTTGACCACACCTGAGGTCCGAGAGACATTAGATCATTCAGCGATTTCTGAGAGCATGCCACGAGAGCATCGGGTTGAAGTTCGGATAGAAGACCATGCTCCGCGCACGCTTGGAGGTCGAGAATCTGCTCGCCAATCGCGATACCGATTCGTGGCTTTTGGTTATGCAGGAAGACGCCATAAGGCAGATTCTGCAAGGGGAAGTCGGTGCCCGGATCATTCGCGCTTTCAACCCAGCTCTTCATAGCCATCCCATGGACTCCAAATCGTGAATCGGTTCCTCGAAAGAGCAGCTTCCGATGCTGATGAAGAACTGCCTGCGGAGCATGGCCAGCTGCTCAGTGGACCAGGTGCGATCGCGCCAGCCGAGGAAATGCGCGTTGACTCGCCATGCCGTCGGATCCTCTTCCGCGAGCAAATGCTGCGCCTCCTCAATATCTCCGCCGAAATAGATGAGAGTCGCAGCACAACAAAGATTCACAAATCCATGCATCTTGGCCGCGGGGCTCTGGGGCTCATAAGTCAACGGGTGGGCAGAACGCATCGGATGATGCAACCCGGCGGTTGCCTTAAGCGGAAGTCGAAGATCAGCGAGAGCTTTCAGCATACGTGCGACGTCGGGTGCGGCTGGAAAAGCCTCCGCAACCACCCCGCCCATTCTGATTTTTGCACGGGCGCCCGTCGTACGAATTATCTTGAGAGCGGGCTCGATGTCCGCGACGAGAGGCACTTCGAAATAGGTCGTCAGGCTTCCTGGAATCTTGCGCGCTGCGTGCTCAATTGCAGATGAGGCGCTGCATTTGATCTCGACACTCTCGACTGGAAGTCCGCCTTCAATTTGTTTGGCGAAGCTATCCCAATCGGTATCTTCCTTGACGATCACACTCAACTTGAATCCGCAAAGAGAACTTCCCGCAATCGAGCGCAGTTCATCGATGTGATCGAAGCTGATGATGAACCGCCCGAGAGCGGAAGAATGTTTGCTGCGGGTGTAATCGAGATAGTTGTTCGCGGCGGAGCGCAGGTCCAGAGTCGCAGGTGGATACAGACCCGCATAGTCGAACAGGCCCGCGATCAGAGTTTCGATAGGGGTCATTTCTTCTTTGGCTTTGCCTGCGAGGTCTGCTTGAAGTGCTTCTTCAGTCCCTGCCAGCACTCGAAGTATTCATGCTGCAGGATGCGCGTGTTCATCGCGAACTCGGTCGGCCTGACAACCAGTTGAGTCTCAAACATGAATGCAAGGGTATTAGCCAGGTAAGTCGGTTTCAGTTCCGCAGTCGAGGCACGCTCGAAGGTTTCGGCATCGGGTCCGTGACCCGCCATGCAGTTATGCAGGCTGGCGCCTCCAGGCACGAAGCCTTCGGCCTTGGCATCGTATGCGCCGAAAACCAGCCCCATAAACTCGTTCATCAGGTTGCGATGGAACCAGGGCGGGCGAAAGGTGTGCTCAGCGACCATCCAGCGCGGGGGAAAGATGGCGAAATCGCAGTTCGCTGTTCCCGGCAAATTCGACGGTGCGCTCAGCACCGTGTAAATCGAAGGATCTGGGTGATCGAACGAAACAGTGTTGATGCAGTTGAACAGGGCCAGATCGTATTTGTAAGGCGCGTAGTTGCCGTGCCACGCCACTACGTCGAGTGGAGAATGATCAATGACCGCGGACCAGAGACGACCGAGAAATTTCGAGATGATGCGAAAATCGCCTTCGCGGTCTTCGAATGCTGCAACGGGTGCTTTGAAGTCGCGCGCATTCGCGAGGCCGTTCGCTCCGATAGCTCCAAGTTCAGGCAGGCGGAACGGTAATCCATAGTTCTCGCAGATGTATCCGCGCGCTTGCTTCTCGGCGAGAACAACACGGAACTTCACCCCGCGTGGAATAACGCAAATCTCGCCGGGCGCGACTTCAAGAATTCCCAATTCAGTGTGGAAGCGAAGTGTACCGAGTTGAGGGACGATCAGCAATTCACCGTCGGCAGAGTAGAAAAAGCGATCTTGCATCGAGACATTGGCGCCGTAGAGGTGGATGGCGATGCCCTGTTGCATGGCCGGATCGCCATTACCGCCGAGCGTAACAATGCCGTCAACAAAATCGGTCTTCTCGTTCGGAATCGGCAATGGGTCCCAGCGAAGTTGATTCGGCGAGGTAGGCACCTCAAGAAACGGTCCACTGCGGATCAGTTTCGGGGAGATCTCTTCGTATGGACGATGCGTTACAGAGGGGCGAATGCGATAGGTCCAGGTCCGGCGATTAGTAGCTCGCGGCGCTGTGAATGGCGTCCCGCTGAACTGCTCCGTGTAAAGCCCGAGAGCATGCTTTTGCGGCGCGTTCTGGCCTTGCGGCAATCCACCGGCAACCGCTTCCGTTGCAAATTCATTTCCAAAGCCGGCCTGATACCGGATCTCATCGGACATGCTCTTTACCTTTCACAACATGTTGTGCATCGCACGGCGCTCCGCCTCGCGCATTGCTTCATAGATCTGGTCAAAGCTGCTTACGGCGAAGAGCAGCTTGTGCAACTCATCCACCTTTACCGGAGTATTCAGCACTTCGTCCAATGAAAAATCGTGGACCGCACAATTCCCGTCGACTACGTTTTTGCATTCGCCGTGCGAACTGATCAGGCCACTGCCGTACACCTTGACTTCGTCCCCCTCGCGAATCAATCCAAACTCCACGGTGTACCAGAACAAGCGGCCAAGCTTCTCCAGCACTGCCTCATCGTCAATGGATGCACAGACACGGCCGTAGTGCGCGAGAAATTCCGCGAAGACCTTATTGGCATGCATTGGAACATGGCCAAAGACGTCGTGGAAGATGTCTGGCTCTGGGGTGTATTCAAGCGAGTCGCGGCTGCGCAGCCATGTTGTGGTCGGGAACCGGCGTGCGGCCAGCATCTCAAAAAACGCGGGCGCTGGAAGAAAGCCGCTTACGGGGGTCGAGTTCCAACCGGTTTTCGGTTCGAGACGCGAGCTGACCGATTCGAGCCGTGGAAGGCGATCCTTTTGCAGGCCGATGATCTGAAAGCCATCGAGGTAGGCGCGCGATGCATGCATTTCGAGTTCAGGAAGCACCCGCCCAACAAGTTCCGCCCATACGGCATGCTGCTCATCGGTGTAGGCGGAGTAGTTCTGCTCGATCAGGTAGGGCGCGGCAACCGACAGCGTCTCCGTTTTCATCTCATTCCTCCGCTGCGTTACAGATTGCCGCGAGCATGTTGCTCGCGCTCGATTGCCTCAAAGAGCGCCTTGAAGTTGCCCTTGCCGAAGCTGCGGCTGCCCTTCCGTTGAATGATCTCGAAGAACAGGGTCGGCCGATCTTCCACTGGCCGCGTAAAGATCTGCAGCATGTATCCTTCGGGATCACGATCGACGAGGATTCCAAGCTTCTCCAGTTCGTCAACCGGTTCGTCGATTTTGTCTACACGGCTTTGTAACTCTGTGTAGTACGTATGCGGCACATGCAGAAACTCGATCCCCTGTTCGCTGAGCTTGCTCACCGTGTGAAGAATGTCGTTGGTCGCGAGTGCGATGTGTTGTACGCCGGACCCTCCATAGAACTCCAGATACTCTTCGATTTGAGACTTTTTCTTGCCCTCAGCCGGCTCATTGATGGGGAACTTTACGTAGCCATTGCCGTTCGCCATCACCTTGGACATTAGCGCCGAGTATTCGGTAGAGATGTCCTTGTCGTCGAAGTGCTGGTAAAGCGAAAAGCCCATCACGTTCGCGTAGAACTTTACCCATTCGTCCATCTCGTGCCAGCCCACGTTGCCGACCATGTGGTCGATGTGGAGCAGGCCTGTCGGCCGTGCAATCGGGTCGTGGTCAACTCCGCGATAACCCGGGAGGAAGGGACCAGTGTAGTTGCTCCGGTCGACAAAGGTGTGGATCGTATCGCCATATGTCCGGATGCTCGACAGCACCACCTGGCCGCGCTCGTCGGCCAGGACATACGGTTGGGCTACGCTGACGGCGCCGCGGCTGGTTGTTTCGGTCCATGCGCGGCGAGCATCGTCTACCCAAAGCGCGATAACTCTTACGCCGTCTCCATGCCGCCCGATATGCTCCGCGATCGCGTTGCCGCCGCGCAGAGGCGTGGTGAGCACGAAGCGGACCTTTCCCTGCTGAAGCACATAGGAGGATCGATCGCGCTGGCCGGTTTCCGGCCCTGCATAAGCCACCAGCGACATGCCAAATGCGGCTCTGTAGAAGTAGGCAGACTGGCGGGCGTTGCCTACATAGAACTCAACGTGGTCGGTCCCTTTCAGTGGAAGAAAGTCGTTCCCGGTGGGGATCGATTCAGTGGTCGGTTGTGAGCCGATGTGGGCGGGAGCAGAGTGCACGGTAGCGCTCATGCGGGGTACCTCCTGTGCCGGGAGTGCGGGAAGCAAAGGGGAATAATCCCGGCTGAACGATACGATAGGCCCGCGAGGCAGGAGGTGAAAATGGGATTTCCGGGAAAAACGCAGCCCAAAACCTTAGGACATTAAGCATAATAGGAAAGCAACTTAAGGATTGATTCCACATGGCTCACAAGACCGCTCCCAACAGAATCGACCTCGATGCGATTGCCTGGAAGATTCTGGAGGCATTACAGCAAAATGCGCGCGTGTCCTTCGCAGAACTCGGCAGGAAGATTGGCCTATCGACCCCGGCTGTTGCGGAGCGGGTTCATCGCCTGGAAGAGGCCGGGGTCATCACGGGCTACCACGCTTCGCTGGACAGCGCGAAACTTGGCGTTCCCATTCGCGTCCTGGTGCGACTCACCATCCCCGGAGGCGAATTGCAGATCAGCAGAACCGTTTCCGCACTGAAGGAGTTGAGCGAGATAAGCCGTTGCCATCGAATCACCGGGGCCGAATCGTTTGTCATCGAAGCTGACGTAGTGTCAATCCGGCATCTGGAAGCGCTGATCGACAGGCTCTCGGCGCTCGGCGCGACGTCGACTTCTACCGTTCTTTCGTCGCCGGTGGAGCGGCGGGACCATCAGGCGAAGCAGATTGAGACATTCTCGAAGTTCATTTGAGGAGAGCGACCATGCGCCTCTTCCTTGGGATTCCGCTGGCTCCCGGCGTAATCGGTACGCTTGAAACACTTGTGAAGAGCCTGCGATCAGAAGGGGGCAATCTCCGCTGGGGTTCCTCGGAGTCATGGCATATCACGCTGCAGTTTCTCGGCGAAACCTCGGAGGAAAAGGCTCGCTGTGTTGCAGATCGGCTTCGGGATGTTCGGTCGCCGGCCGTGCCCGTGCAACTTGATGGAACCGGCTTCTTCGAGCGAGCCGGAGTCTTTTTCGCGGGAGTAAGCGTGTCGCCAGAAATGCTTGGTCTCGAGAAACTGGTGCTCGCGGCCACTGCACACTGCGGGGTTGCAGCGGAGAATCGGCCGTTTCGTCCGCATGTAACGCTCGCAAGGATAAAAAGCGACCATCGCATGAACGCTCTTCGCCATCTGAAACAGCGAGTCAGCCGGGACGTCACGTTTCCGGCATTCCTGGCGACGGAATTCCTGCTTTACGAGGCTTTCCTCGGCGCGGGTGGTTCCCGCTACGAGGTTCGAGATCGCTTTCCGCTTGGCGATTGCTGATCGGGATATTTTGCCGTTTGTGCGGTCGAATAGCGCACCACTATGATGATCGCTTATGCAACAAGCTGATGATCGCATCGATGCCCGAGAGGCTTTATGACCATCACTGCGCCTTCTTCGCAAGACACCAGATCGCAGTTGCGCAAAACCATGGGCTTCTGGGATGTGCTGCTGTTCAACATCGCAACGGTGTTGGGACCGCGATGGATCGCGGCTGCAGGGCACAACGGAACATCGTCGATCAGTTTGTGGGTCATTGCGGCAGTCTTCTTTTTCGTTCCCGGCGCGCTAGTGATTAATGAACTTTCCTCGCGGTTTCCTGAGGAGGGCGGCCTGTACGCTTGGTCGAAGGAAGCATTCGGCGACTTTCATGGATTTGTTGCCGGTTGGACTTACTGGATCTATACCGTCTTCTACTTTCCGGGCCTCCTACTCGCCAGCGCATCGATGGCGGCATACATCATCGGGGGACGTGGTGCGCAGCTCGCCCAGGACCGGACGTTCCTGCTCAGCGTTTCGTTGGGATTGCTGCTGGTAGCTGTAGTCCTGAATATCATCGGCCTGAATATCGGCAAGTGGCTGCAGAATGCCGGAGGCGTTGGTACCTATTTGCCACTCGTGATACTTGGCTTGGTAGCGATCGTCGTCGTGTTCAAGCACGGGTCGGCAACGCACTTTACCGTGCAGAACATGATGCCGGCGTGGAACTGGGACACGGTTAATTTCTGGTCGCAAATTGCGTTTGCCTTCACGGGACTTGAACTTGTATCTGCAATGAGCGAAGAGGTGCGCGATCCGAGGCGTACTCTTCCTCGAGCAGTTTTTGGTGCCGGAGCGCTGATCGCTCTCATGTACATAGCCGGCACCTTCGCGATTCTTGCCTTACTGCCGGCAGCGAGCGTTGATCCGCAGAGCGGTGTATTCAGCGCGATCACGGTTGGATCTGTGGCCTTGAAAATCGGCTTGCTCGGTGTTCTAGCCGCGGTGCTGGTAACGGTGGGAAATGCGGGTGGAGTGGGGAGCACGGTCGCAGGCATTGCACGCGTGCCGTTTATGGTCGGAATCGATCGTTACTTACCCGCAGCGTTCGGCAAGATCCATCCGAAATGGAAGACGCCCTATGTCTCGATCCTTGTGCAGGCGACTATTTCGGGAGCGATTCTTGTCGTCAGCCAAATCAATGAGAAGATGATCGGCGCGTACCAGTTCCTGGTGGATGCTGCCATCATCTTGTACTTCATCCCTTTTCTTTACATGTTTGCGGCTGTTATCAAGCTCGCACGCCGCAAGGACCGCAACGAGAATCCCCAAGCGGTGCTGGTACCCGGAGGCGTCGTTGGCACATGGATATGCGGAGGGCTCGGATTTACGGTCGTCCTCATCGGAATTATTGTTTCGCTGGTACCGCCGGGCGACTCGTCAAATAAGCTCGCCTTCGAATTGAAGCTGGTTGGTGGAACGGCCGCATCCATTCTGATCGGGCTGTTTCTGTACTGGCGCGGCGCCCGTTCAAAAAAAGTCATTTAAATTGGGCGTGGCTCAATCACCTGTGAGACCGTGTGGACGTCAGTACCATCCAAGATGCTATAGTCTGCGAGTTTATGTGAGTGAAGAATGGCCGGAAGCTCGAAACTTCAAAACGTGATCGGTTCCAGCTTTGATCCTGAATCCCCGCGCGCCAAGGCAAACAGGGCAGCGCTGCTCGAAGTGCTTGCAACCATACGATCCCAGGAAGAGACCATACGTCTCGGCGGCGGCGCAAAGGCAGCAGCCGCCCAGCACGCGAAGAAGCGCTTAACGGTGCGAGAACGTTTGAAACTGCTGCTTGATGGAGGCAGCGAATTCCTCGAACTGGGCCTCTGGGCTGCCTACGAGATGTATTCCGATTACGGGGGCGCGCCGGGAGCGGGCGTTGTCACCGGCCTGGGCCGCGTCTGCGGACGCCTCTGCATGATCATCGCCAACGATGCGACAGTGAAAGCGGGCGCTTTCTTCCCGATGACGGCCAAGAAGGTATTGCGTGCGCAGAACATCGCGCTTGAGAATCGCATTCCTACGCTCTACCTTGTGGATTCGGCCGGTGTGTTCCTTCCATTGCAAGAGGATGTCTTTCCCGATACGGACGACTTTGGTCGCGTGTTCCGCAATAATGCGGTGATGAGTTCGCTGGGCATTCCGCAGATCACCGCGATCATGGGCATGTGCGTTGCCGGCGGTGCCTATCTGCCGGTGATGACCGATACGGTGTTGATGACCGAGGGCTCAGGGCTGTTTCTCGCTGGTCCGTCGCTGGTGCAGGCGGCGATTGGGCAAAAGACCGATCCTGAAGAACTCGGTGGGGCCGCAATGCATGCCGAGATTTCAGGCACGGTCGATTTCAAGGAGCCGGACGATCACCATTGTCTCGCTCGGTTGCGTTCCCTGGTGGATAAGCTAGGCAACCGGAAGCCCGCAAGTGCTGCGGAAGAGCGTTTTAGCCGCACCGCGTGCGACCAAAGGCAAGATGGGCCGAAGTACAACATTGAAGATGTTTACGGCTTATTGAATCCCGCGCCTGGCACGAGCAATGTTTACGACATGCACGAGGTGATCGCCCGCGTTGTCGATCGCAGCGAGTTTGATGAGTACAAGGAGGAATTTGGCCGGACAGTTCTTTGCGGTTATGCGCGCATCGGCGGATACGCCGTGGGCATCGTCGCCAACCAGAAGACCAATCAAAATCAGATCGTCGCTATGGGGCCGTCGGCGGGTGCAAAGCGAATTGAAGTGGGCGGCGTCATATACACCGAGGGCGCGCAGAAGGCAGCCCGCTTCATCATGGATTGCAATCAGAACCTCGTGCCGCTTATCTTTCTGCACGATGTGAATGGATTTATGGTCGGCAAAGACGCGGAGTGGTCCGGCATCATCCGTGCCGGCGCCAAGATGGTTTCTGCAGTCAGTACCAGCGTTGTGCCCAAAATTGCAGTGATTATCGGCGGGAGCTTCGGCGCCGGTCATTATGCGATGTGTGGTAAGGCTTATGATCCCCGGTTCCTGTTCGCATGGCCTACGGCTCGGTATGCGGTGATGAGCGGGGCATCAGCGGCGGGAACCCTGGCGGAGGTTCGCGCCAAGCAGGTCGAACGCGGAGGCAAGGTGCTTTCGGAATCAGAAAGAGCCGCCCTCTACGATGAAATCAAGTCCACTTACGATGCACAGGCTGATCCGCGTTACGGTGCAGCTCGTCTCTGGATTGATGCGATTATTGATCCCGCAAAAACGAGAGATGTATTGATTACGGCGCTCGAAGCGTGCGCGATGAATCCTGACGTACCAAAGTTCAATCCCGGAGTTCTACAAACATAGCGAGTAGCTTGGACCATGATCTGACCTTCATAAAGCGGCATCTTACCCAGTCAGCAGCTTAGGCTGGCGTCCACCCCCAGACGCAAAGGAGCCAAACAACATGAGCGTTGCGCTCGAAACCAATGAAAGCCTGTATCCGTTCGTTTTGACCGAGGAACAGGAGGCACTCCGCCGCGAGATTCGGGAGTTTGCCGCGCGCGAGATCGCGCCCAACGTGATGAAGTGGGACGAGGCGAGCGAATTTCCCCTCGACGTTGTAAAGAAGCTCGGCCAGATGGGGTTGCTGGGCGTCATCTTCCCACCGGAGTACGGTGGGGCCGGTCTCGGTTACGTTGATTACGTTCTAGCGATCGAAGAGTTGGCAGCGGTAGACGGGTCCATCGGCATCATCGTCGCCGCGCACAATTCTCTGGGCACGAACCATATTTTCCTGGCCGGGAACGAAACACAGAAGAAGAAGTATGTGCCGCGACTGGCGAGCGGGGAATGGCTGGCCGCTTGGGGATTGACCGAACCGGGCGCGGGCTCTGACGCCAGCAATTCGCGAACGACGGCTGTGAAGAAGGGCGATCGCTACGTCCTTAACGGCAACAAAACCTTCATCACGAACGGTCACTACGCCGATCTCGCAGTAGTGATAGCCTCGACGGACAAGAGTAAGGGAACGCACGGCCTTTCGGCGTTCGTCGTTGAAAAGGGGACGAAAGGGTTTCGACCCGGCAAGAAGGAAAACAAGCTGGGCCTGCGCGCGAGCGACACAAGCGAGCTGATTTTTGAGGACTGCGAGATTCCGGAAGAGAATTTGCTCGGCGCCGAGGGCGAAGGCTTCATCGATGCGATGCGTGTGCTGGACGGTGGCCGCATTTCAATCGCCGCTTTGGCGCTCGGAATCGGGCGGGGCGCATTGGATGCAACTCTGAAATACGTGAAGGAACGCAGGCAATTCGGCAAAGCCATCGCCGAGTTTCAGGGCATTCAATGGAAACTGGCAGACATGGCGACTGAGCTGGATGCAGCGCGCCTGCTGACCCAACGAGCCGCGGTGCTGAAAGATGCGGGACGCAAAGTGACGCGCGAATCTTCGATGGCCAAACTTTTCTCCAGCGAAGTAGCGGTGCGAATCTGCGACGATGCTGTGCAACTATTTGGGGGGTATGGTTTCATCAAGGATTACCCTGCCGAGAAGTATTATCGTGACGTGAAACTGTGCACCATCGGCGAGGGCACCAGCGAGATTCAGCGTATGGTGATTGCGAGGGAAATACTCAAGGTTTACCCGTCGCGCGGATAACTTTGTGCTCTTCGCTGACGGCGACGCCATGCATGCTGGTTGCGATTGGAATGGATGAAGCAGTCAAAATCGTCGAATGCCCACGAGATGCCTGGCAAGGTTTGCCGGGGAAAATTCCCCCGGAGATCAAGTCAAGCTATCTCCAAGACCTGATCGATGCAGGATTCAAGCATATCGACGCTGTTAGTTTCGTTTCTCCTGCTGCTGTGCCCCAGATGGCCGACTCAGAACAGGTTCTTTCTCAATTGTCGCTACCGGCCGACGTTGAGATCATCGGCATCGTGGTCAACGAGAAGGGCGCGCGGCGCGCCATTGAGAGCGATGGGGTAAGAACGCTGGGATTTCCATACTCCATTTCGGCGGAATTCCTGCGTAGAAATCAGAACCAGACTCTTGAAGAGTCGTTGGAAATTCTGCAAACAATTCAATCGATCGCCGTTGCTGAAGACCGGAAGGTGGTTGCCTATGTATCGATGGCTTTTGGGAACCCGTATGGAGAGACGTGGAATATTGATGAGGTCCAGCAGGCCTGCGAGCTCATTGCCGATTGCGGAGTTACGGAAATCTCGCTTGCGGATACCGTCGGTCTCGCCACCTCGGAACAGATTGAGGGCGTATTTACCGCGGTTATCGGGCGATTCGCTGACCTGGAGATCGGGGCGCATCTGCACGCGAGACCCGTAGAGGCCGCAGAGCGAATTCGCGCCGCATTTCAGGCAGGCTGCAGAAGATTTGATACGGCCATCGGCGGTCTGGGTGGCTGTCCGTTCGCGCAGGATGTCCTGGTGGGAAACATCCCCACCGAAGTCGTGTTGGCAGAATTGCGCAGATGCGGCGCCACCCTGCCGTCCTTTGGATTTCTCGACATGCTGATCGCGACGAACCATGAGATTTCGAGCCGCTTCGGTTCGGCTGTCCAATGAAACACGCTGTTCCTGAAAGGAGTGGAATTTGAGCTACAAAACGATCCTTGTAACGGATAGCCACGCCATTCGCACAATCACGCTCAATCGCCCAGACCGTCGAAACGCGATGACGCGGGAGATGCAGACTGAGCTGATTAGTGTGATTGAAGAGAGCGCCACGAATCAATGCTGCGCCCTTATCCTGACCGGAGCAGGAGACGCATTCTGTTCTGGGCTGGATTTGTTGGAGTTGCAGGCCATGCGGGATATGACTCCGGCAGAACATCGCACTGATGCGGAGCGGCTCGCACGGCTATTCGTATCGCTTTACGAATTGCCGTTACCCACGATTGCTGCGGTGAATGGCCCCGCCATTGCTGGTGGGACGGGACTGGCAACTCTTTGCGATTTCACGATGGCAACTCCTGCAGCAAAATTTGGCTTCACCGAGGTTCGCATCGGTTTTGTTCCAGCTCTGGTCGCCGCGTTTTTGGCACTCCAGGTAGGGGATAAGCGCTGCCGCGACCTGCTGCTTAGCGGTCGTCTTTTTGGAGCTGCGGAAGCGCATCAAATGGGATTGGTAAATGAAATTGTCGAGCGGGAAGAGTTAGCCCCACGGGCCCATGCGCTGGCGAAGTCCCTGATCGCTAATAGTCCACAGTCTATAAGCGCAACCAAGCGGTTGCTTGCTGAGCAGAATCGCGCCTGGCTCGATGCGGCAGTCGTTGCAGCCCTGGAGGCGAATGCACGGTCCCGCGAGACCGCGGATTTCCGTGAGGGCGTCTCGGCATTCCTGGAAAAAAGAAGGCCGGTCTGGAAGTCGAAGTGTTAATGATCTAGCGAAAGCGCAGTCGCGCTCCGCTTCGCTGCTCGAGTAACTCGCGCGTTACCCCTTCGGCTAGTTCAAATACCTCGAATCCGGAACCGGAAACATCGAGCACACAAAGATCAGTGATGACTCGATGCACGACCGTGCTACCAGTGAGAGGCAACGTGCATTCGCGCAGAAGCTTATGCCCACCGTCGGGCGTGGCGTGCTCCATCAGTACGATGACGCGCCGAACGCCGGAGACGAGATCCATCGCGCCCCCCATGCCTTTGACGCGCTTGCCGGGAATCATCCAGTTGGCAAGATCGCCACGCTCCGAAACTTGCATCGCCCCAAGGATTGCAAGGTCAATATGACCACCTCGAATCATGGCGAAGGAATCGGCACTGGAGAAGGTGGACGCGCCGGGAACAAACGTGACCGTCTCTTTTCCTGCATTGATCAGGTCGGCATCGATCTCCGACTCGCGTGGATATGGCCCCATGCCCAGTAGGCCGTTTTCCGACTGCAGCGTGACGGTAATGCCGTCGGGAATGAAATTGGCGACAAGAGTAGGAATACCGATGCCGAGATTGACGTAGTAGCCGTCGTGCAGTTCCTGCGCGGCGCGTGCGGCCATCTGGTTGCGAGTCCACGCCATCGGTTCAACCCTCCCTCGTGGTCTTCTTCTCGATCCGTTTGATCGGATGAGGGATATGGACAAGGCGATGAACGAAGATTCCCGGCGTGTGGATTTCGTCCGGGTCGAGTTCGCCGGGCTGGACGATCTCTTCTACTTCCGCGATGGTGATCTTGCCGCAGGTTGCTGCGTTGGGATTGAAGTTGCGCGCCGTCCGGCGGTAGATGAGGTTTCCATCCAGGTCGGCCTTCCATGCCTTCACCAGCGCGAGGTCCGCCACGATGCCGCGTTCGAGGATATAAGTCTTGCCGTCGAAGTCCTTGTGCTCTTTGCCTTCGGCAATGATGGTGCCAACTCCGGTCCGAGTGTAGAAGGCGGGAATACCTGCTCCGCCCGAGCGCATGCGCTCCGCCAATGTTCCCTGGGGGCAGAACTCGACTTCGATCTCGCCGGATAGGAATTGCCGTTCGAATTCGGCGTTCTCACCGACGTAGCTGGAAATCATCTTCCCGATCTGGTGGGTGGCGAGCAGAAGACCAAGTCCAGCACCATCGACGCCGGCATTGTTGCTGGCGATGGTCAGATCGCGAACGCCTGTATCGCGTAAGGCGATAATGAGCTCCTCGGGAATGCCGCATAGTCCAAAGCCGCCGATGGCTAGAAGCATTCCATCGCGAACGATGCCTTCCAGTGCGGCTTTCGGGTTGGGGAAGAGCTTGTTCATTGAGAATGTCGGGATAGTAACAGGTGATCTTGCTTCCGTCGCTTGTTTTACATGATCGGCCTCATTTCCGCAAAGAGACCGCGCGTTGTTGCCTGAGATCGGCAGTGGTTGGGTACAACGCCAATCCGGTGGCGCGCATCAAATAGAACGATCCCGACTAGAAATCGACGCTCGAAGTTTCGTATATAGAAAGTTTGATCGATGCTTAAACTATTCAGCTCTCACGCGATTTGCAGAAAAAGCAAGCTTCGTTCGACAATTGGCGGTCTTGCGATCGTTTTTCTCCTGCTTAGCGGAAGCGCAGGTTCTCGAGCATATTCGGTGCTGACGCACGAAGAGATTATCGATCTGCTGTGGAACGACCATCTGCGGCCGATGATCCTGGCGCGATATCCGGGGCTGACGGACGACCAGATACGCGAGGCTCATGCTTACGCCTATGGTGGGGCTGTCATCCAGGACATGGGCTACTACCCGTTCGGCAACCAGGAGTTCAGCGACCTCGTGCACTATGTACGCAGCGGCGACTTCGTGCGGGAGCTCATCAAGGAGAGTCAGAATGCCGACGAGTATGCATTTGCGCTGGGGGCATTGTCGCACTACGCGTCGGATATCACCGGGCACCCGGCCGTGAACGAGGCCGTTGCCATCACCTATCCCAAGCTTCGGGCGAAATTCGGACCTGTCGTTCTCTATGCGCAGGACAAGACGGCGCACATTCGCACCGAGTTTGGATTTGATATGGCGCAAGTCGCGAAGCAGCGCTACGCGCCACAGCAGTACCACGACTTTATCGGTTTCGAAGTATCCAAAGAGCTGCTCGAACGGGTATTTCCCGTGGTGTATGGAGTGCAGTTGAAGGATGTGCTGCCTCACGAAGACCTGGCTATCGGCTCGTTTCGCTATTCCGTCAGTACGATGATTCCACATATGACACAGGTAGCGCTGCGCACCCACAAAAAAGAAATCATGAACGAAGTTCCAAACTTTCAGAAGCAGGCGTTCCTGTATCGGCTTTCCCGTGCAGACTATGAGAAGCAGTGGGGCAAGACTTACCAACGTGCCGGATTTGGCGAGCGTTTCCTGGCAGTGCTGTTGAAGGTTCTGCCGAAGATCGGTCCGCTGAAGGCGCTCGACTTCAACATTCCAACCGCAAAGACCGAGAACCTGTATTTTGCCAGCATCAATCAGACGGTAGATAAGTACGGTGAGTTGTTGCACGAAGTGCATTCACGGTCGATCACTCTGCCCGATGAGGATCTCGACAGTGGCAAGCCGACGGCCGCGGGCGAATATACGCTTGCTGACGACACCTATGCGAAGTTGCTGTCTCAACTGGCGGAGAAGAAGTTCGATGCGATGACGGTTCCGCTGCAGAAAAACATTCTCACTTTCTATTCGAACGCTTCGGCGCCAAACGAGACGAAGAAAGACCCTGGCAAGTGGCAGAAGGTGCAGAACAACCTTGAAGCGCTGAAGAGCTTCACGCCCAATCCGGTAGAGCCGGCGGCGTCTGCACCGACTGGCAACCTCCGGTAGCAATCCATCTGCGAAAATGAGAGAGGAATGCTCTCTCTGCAAAATGCCGGCAAGCGATTTGGCCCTCGCACGCTGTTTCTCGAGGCCAACTGGCTCATTCGCAGCAAGGAAAAGACTGCGCTGGTGGGCGCGAACGGCACCGGCAAATCCACATTGATGAAGGTGCTGGCGGGTCTGGAATCTCTCGATTACGGGACCTTGCAGCTGACCCGCGGCATGAGTATCGGTTACCTTCCCCAGGAGGGGCTGCGGCTGAGCGGACGCACTGTTTTTGACGAGTGCCTGAGCGTGTTTGACGAATTGCGCGCCATGGAAGGCGAGATCGAGCAGACAGCTGCACAGCTTTCCGAACTCAACCATGCGAGCCCTGAGTATGAAACGGCGGCGGAGCGCTACTCCATGCTGCAGGAGCGGTTTCACGCGCTCGACGGGTACGCTCTGGATGCACAGGTGGGCGCGGTTCTGACCGGGCTTGGCTTTGGGAAAACGGATTGGACGCGGCAGGTGGATGAATTCTCAGGCGGGTGGCAGATGCGCATTGCGCTCGCGAAGCTGTTGCTGGCGAAGCCCAACCTGCTGCTGCTAGACGAGCCAACGAACCATCTCGATCTTGAGACGCGTAATTGGCTTGAGGCTTATCTGCACAACTATCCTTTCGGATACATTCTGATCTCGCACGATCGCTACTTTCTCGACGTGACGATCGATCGCACCGTTGAGATCTGGAATAAGCGCCTCACCATCTTTCAAGGTAATTTCACCAAGTACCTTTCGCAGAAGGATGAACGGCGCGCGCAGTTGCAGGCTGCGTACAAGAACCAGCGCGATCAGATCGAACACCTTGAAGCGTTCATCAATCGGTTTCGCGCGCAGGCCACGAAGGCGAAGCAGGTCCAGTCGCGGATCAAGGAACTGGAAAAGATCGAGCGCATCGAAATTCCCGAAGAAGAGCCGGTGATTCATTTCAAGTTTCCGCAGCCGCCGCCGTCGGGTCGCACGGTGGTGGAAGCGGAAGGACTTGCGAAGAGCTACGGGGCGAAGCATGTGTTCAGCGATGCGCGGTTCACCATCGAGCGCGGAGACCGCGTCGCGCTGGTGGGCGTGAATGGAGCAGGAAAATCCACCCTGATCAAGCTGCTCAGCGGAGCAGAGTCGCCGACGGCCGGCACAGTAAAACTCGGGCATAACGTGGTCAGCGAGTACTTTGCGCAGGACCAGTACAAGGTGCTGGATGGCGATGCGCAGATGCTGGACGACATGAGCCGCGCCGCTCTGAAGGTGCCGGAGTCGGAACTGCGATCGCTGCTCGGATGTTTCCTGTTTTCAGGCGATGACGTGTTCAAGCCGCTTGGGGTGCTATCGGGCGGCGAGCGGAACCGTTACGCGCTGGCGCGGATCCTGGTGTCGCCTTCCAATTTTCTGCTGCTCGACGAGCCGACGAACCACCTCGATATGCGGGCGAAGGACGTGTTGCTGGAAGCGATTGCCGCTTTCTCGGGCACAGTGGTTTTTGTCTCGCACGATCGGTATTTCATTGATCGGCTGGCGACGCGGGTGATCGAAGTGGAGAACGGGGTAATCACCAACTACCCGGGGAACTATGAAGACTACCTGCGGAAGAAAGAACAACTCGCCGCAGCCGCCGCACCTGTCGAGGTAATTTCGACGAGGGAAGATTCTGCCCAGGTCTCAGGAGTGAGACCCTTCGGTTCAACCGCAGTTTCAACCCATGTCTCCGAATCGAGACATGTGGCACCCAATTCTGTTGCGACGACCACTACGACGCTCGTGATTGAGGGCGGGCCTGAGGGCAACCGTTCGCGGCGCTTGAATCCGATCAAGCAGAAGCAGATGGAGGAGCGGTGCGGGTTCCTCGAAGAGGAGATTCCGCGCATTGAGGCTTCGATTGCGCATACCGAAGAGCAGCTGGGCGTTTATGTTTCGGCGGCGGAGACGCAGCGGTTGACGGAGCTTGCTGCTGCCTTGCGTACGGAGCTTGACTCGCTTACCGCCGAGTGGGAAGAATTGATGCTGCAACTTGACGGGGCATAGCTCTCCACGGCAGAAGACTAAAATGCCTGGAAACGCGGCGAGAAAAATTTGGCGGATTCTGGATGCAAAATCCTCTTTCTGCAAAGGTTACGTACCCCTACCGGCTGCAAAATCCTCTTAGAATTGGGCTTGGAGCCAGAATCCTCTGTGGAGGGGACTTAGCGGCCCGGAATTCCAAAAGACGAATACCGCAGCGATCTGCTCGCAGAGATGAGTTCAACTTCATTGTGCGCCTTCAGCAGAAATTACCTGCAGCTGTCCGCGGAATTATCTGCCCTTTCCTGTCATAGGTTTGTGTGGTCCAAGGCTGACGAGGGGCTTGACATCGGAGGATTGAAATCCCTCGGTGAGCGATAATTGGGGACGTTCAATAGCAAACGTTTACCTGGCCGAATTGGTCTGGACCGCTGGATTCGGGTGAATGGATGCGACCATGTTGCAGAATTTAAACCACAAGGAACGCCTGAAAAATGCTTTCGCAGACCCGTCGTAATTTTTTGAAGATGAGTGCCGCAGCGGCTTCGCTGAAATTTGCAGCGCCGATGGCGTTCACGAGTTCGTTGCTTGCTGAAGCAGTAGAGCGGGGTTCGGAGAGGATTGTTCCGTTTCCGTTGAATTCGGTTCGGCTGGGGTCCGGGATTTTCGCGGAGCAGGCGGAGATCAACGCGCGGTATCTGGATTCGCTTACCGCCGATCGGCTGCTGCACTCGTTCCGGCTGACGGCGGGGATCACGTCGAGCGCGAAGCCTTATGGAGGTTGGGAAAGCCCGACGGTTGAACTTCGCGGGCATTTCAATGGAGGACATTATCTGTCGGCAGTGGCGCTGGCTTCGGCGACCGCTGGCAATTCGGTTTTGAAGTCTCGCGGCGATGAAGTGGTGGGCGGACTGGCGCAATGTCAGAAGAAGAATGGAAATGGCTATGTGAGCGCGTTCCCGACTGCGCTCTTCGAGCACCTGCAGGAGGGCAAGCCGGTGTGGGCGCCCTTCTACACCTACCACAAGATCATGGCCGGTCTGCTGGATATGTACGTGTTGACCGGAAACACCGATGCGTTGAAGGTGGCCGAGGGAATGGCGTCGTGGGTGGACGGATACTTCGAGGGCATCAGCGACGATCAGCGGCAACGGATGCTGCGGACCGAGTACGGCGGGATGAACGAAGTGCTGGTGAATCTCTCGGCGCTAACCAAGAAGGAACAGTATCTGGACACCGCGCGATTGTTTGAACAGCCGAGTATTCTCGATCCCCTGGCGGCGCGGCGGGATGAATTGACGGGGCTTCACGCGAATACGAATGTGCCGAAGATAATTGGCGCGGCTCGAATGTACGAGGTGACAGGAGACCAGCGCTACCGGCGGATTGCAGAATATTTCCTGGAAGAGGTGCTGACGGCTCGAAGTTATGCGATTGGTAACACGAGCCTGGACGAGCATTGGACGACGCCGGCGGGTGAGCTAAGGGGGTCGCTGGGGTGGACGAACGCGGAGTGTTGCGTGGCGTACAACCTGATGAAGCTGGAGCGGCTGGTGTTTGGCTGGACCGGCGATGCGCGCTGGATGGATGCGTATGAGCGGTCGATGTTCAACTGCAGGCTGGGAACGCAGAATGCACAGGGATTGAAGCAGTATTTCTTTCCGTTGTCGACGAGTTACTGGCGCGCGTATCACTCGGCGGAGGATTCGTTCTGGTGTTGCACGGGGACGGGTGCGGAGGAGTTTGCGAAGTTCACGGATACGATCTACTTTCATCGCGGCGACGATTTGTATGTGAACCAGTTCATCGCGTCGACGCTCGATTGGAAAGAGGAGGGTCTGAAGATTGAGCAGAGCACCGCGTTTCCACGCGAGCAGGGAACGACGCTGAAGATTGTCTCCCTCCAACCAAAGTTACGAACGATTCACGTGAGAATTCCGGCCTGGACGACCGGCGCGGCGGAGGTGAAGGTGAATGGGCGGCCTCTGGAGGCGATAGCAGACCCTGGATCGTATCTCGCGATCCGTCGAGTGTGGAAGGATGGCGACTCGGTCAGCTTGAGTTTGCCGATGGAACTGCGGACAGAGGCGCTGGCGGGAGATGACTCGGTGGTTGCCGCGCTATACGGGCCCCTGGTGCTGGCGGCGGATCTGGGTGCGGGTCCGGCAGATGGGCCGAGCAAGATTATTCCCGACGGTTCGACGGTACCGAAGGGTTTGGCGAAGCCGGATGCGTTGCCAAAGGCGGACGGGGCGGATTGGATAACGTTGGAGTCGGCGGGTGAGTTGCGATTCAAGGCGGCGGGAGAGAGCGGGAGTTTTGAGCTGTTGCCGATGTATGAGGTTCGGGATCAGAAGTATTCGGTGTATTGGCAGACGGGAGATCGGAAGAAGCGAATCAGCTAATGCAGGTTATCGGGGTCGACACAGGTGGCTCCATTTCGAAGATTGGCGCGAGAGTGACGGTTCCACTTCTTAACCGGTAATATCCGAAATTCGGCTATCTTTTAGGTGGTCGGGCGGATTGGCGGTGTGAAATGGAAACCAAAGGCGTACTCGCACATTTGCGAAGATTGGCGGGAACAGCGCTTTTTGCTTTTGCAATCCTGTTTTCCGCGTGTGAAGCTCCGCCTTTGAGGGCGCAATCCTGCGGCTCAACAGGACTGGCGGTTCAGGTACTCGGCTCCGGTGGCCCGGAGTTGCAGGATAAGCGAGCGTCCACCAGCTATCTGATATGGGATCACGGCACCCCACGTGTTCTCATTGATGCCGGGGGAGGCAGCGCTCTACGCTTTGGCGAGAGCGGAGCGCAGATGTCCCAGGTGGACGTTGTTCTGTTCAGCCATTTTCATATCGATCACAGCGGCGATTTTCCCTCCTTTGTATTTTCTTCGTGGTTTGAAGATCGCAAGCGTCCCCTGCCCGTGTACGGTCCTCCGGGAAACGACTTTATGCCGTCAACGACTGAGTTTGTGCGCGATCTTTTCAGTGAGCCGCATGGAGCCTGGCGCTATCTGAGCGAGCTGGTAGAGCCGAGTGCGAAAGGAACCTACACACTGGAACCACATGATGTCGAAGCCGGTTCCAAACCGGTTCTCGTGTTTCGAAATTCAGACATGGCCGTGTATGCGGTGCGCGTGATTCATGGTGGATTTCCTGCGCTGGCCTGGCGAGTGGAAACAGGCGGAAAGCGAATCGTTTTTAGTGGAGATACGAATGGCGATGGAGACGGGCTGACACAACTCGCGTCGGACGCGGATTTGTTCGTGGCCCATAACGCCGTGCCGGAGGGAGCCACCGGAGTGGAACGGCGCCTCCACATGCCACCCTCGGTAATCGGGATGACTGCCGCAAATGCTCATGTCAAGCAACTGGTGCTGTCGCATCGAATGCTGCGGACCTTGGGAAAGGAGAATGAGACGCAGGCAGAAATCAAGCGTCACTTTTCCGGGCCCATTGCATTCGCCAACGACCTCGACTGTTTTCCTGTGAGGTGAGCGGTCTGGGAATGTCAGCTTGTTAACGGCAACTACAGATCCCTCGACTGCGCTCGGGATGACAACACCTTGCAATTGGGGATGTGAAGAAGTGTTAAACCGGCTGAGTGCTGGACTCCTGATACGGCCATCACATCTGGTCGTGCATAATCAAGACACGATGGCGCTTTTGTGGAATCCGGAGAGCTGGTCGCAACGGCTGGCGGAACTTGAGGCACGCTCGGGCGAGTTGAAAGAGGCTCCTCTGCGGCGCGATGTGCGGTCGCTGGGGACGCTGCTGGGCGAGGTGCTGCGCGAGCAGGCGGGCGAGGATCTCTTCGCTCATGTGGAGGCGCTGCGGCAGGGGACGATTCGGCGGCGGGATGCTGAGGCGCGTGGCGACGAGAAAGAGGCGGCGCGGCAGGGCGCGAAGGCGCTGGAACTCGTGCACTCGCTGCCGGCGGCGCGGGCAATCCTGTTGACGCGTGCGTTTGCGTTTTATTTTGAGCTGATCAACCTGGCGGAAACGAATCATCGCAAGCGGCGGAGGATTGCGCTGCAACTGAGTGGCGCGCAGGGCCGGCAGCGCGGGTCTCTGATTGGAACATTGAGCGAGATGCGGAGGGTGGGAATCAGCGCCGAAGAGGCGATGGACTGGCTGCGGCGCATCCTGATTGTGCCGGTATTTACGGCGCATCCGACTGAAGTTGCGCGCCGCTCGGTGATGTTCAAGCGGCGTCGGATTGGCGAGTTTCTGGCGACGCTGGATCGTATTCCGGTGCCGGAGCAGGACCTGGCGCGGCTTGAGGAAGCGATTCGCGCGGAGATCACCAGCCTGTGGCAGACAGATGAAGTGCGGTCGCGACGGCCAACGGTGTACGACGAAGTGAAGATGGGGCTGGACTACTACGACGTCTCCATCTTCGAAACGTTGTGGGGGCTTTACCGCGAGATTTCCGAAGCGCTGCGGGCAGCCTACGGTCTCAACTCTGAAGTGCATGAGTTGCCGCAGGTGTTGCGGTTCGGTTCGTGGATCGGCGGAGATCGCGATGGCAACCCATTTGTGACGCCGGAGGTGACGCGCGATGCGATTCAACTGGCGCGCGGACACCTGCTGCTCTATTACCAGGCGCGGCTCGACGACATCATCGATTTGCTGACGACAAGCGCACAGCAGCGGCCGGTGAGCACTGAACTGCGCACGCGGCTGGATGCGTATGTCGCGCTGGTCCACACGCCGGAGGCCCAGGTTTTTGGCGCGCAGTACGAGTTTGAATATTATCGGCGGTTCATTATCTGCGTGAAGGCGCGGATTCAGCGGACGCTGGAGCAGACGGGCAAACATGGCGCCACACTGCCCGTGATGCCCTACACGCTGGCACAGGGTCAGGACAAGCTGGCGCAAGTGCTGCCGGAGTATTGCAGCGTTGAAGAGTTTCTTGATGACCTGGAGACGCTGCGTGTTTCGCTGGCGGCGAATGCGGGCCTGCGGATTGCGCGGACGCTGATCGATCCGCTGATTCTGCAAGTGCGGACGTTCGGGCTGCATCTGCACACACTGGATATCCGGCAACATGCGCGGGTACATGCGGCCGCCTTGCAGGAGGCGATTAGCGACACGATTGCGCCGATGCTGCCGTCGGGGATGTCGGCGGAGACGACTTCAGTGCTGGAAACGTTTCGCGTGGTGGCTGAGATCAAGCAGGGATGCTCGCCCGAGGCGATTCGACACTATGTGATCAGCGGGGCATCGTGTGTTGAAGATGTACTGGCGGTGGTAAGGCTGGCGCGGCTGGGTGGCGCTACGGTCGAGGGGGCTGGACGCGATCCTGGATTAATGCCGGTGCCGCTGTTTGAGTCGATTGAAGATTTGCGGCAGGCGCCGGCGATTTGCCGCGAGTTGTGGAGCCGCCCGGATTATCGCAAGCTGATGGCTTCGTGGGACAACTGGCAGGAAGTGATGCTGGGCTACTCCGATTCGAATAAAGACGGAGGCATGCTGACCAGCACGTGGGAAATCTTTCGCGCCCATCGCGACCTGCATGTAGTGGCGCGCGAGTGCGGCGTGAAGCTGCGGCTGTTTCACGGTCGCGGCGGAACGGTCGGACGCGGCGGCGGACCCACGCATCGGGCAATTTTTGCGCAGCCGATGGATGCATTCGAAGGACAGCTTCGCATTACGGAACAGGGCGAGGTGCTGAACTTCAAATATGCGGATGAAGTGCTGGCGGAGCGCAACCTGGAGTTGATGATTGCGGCTTCTCTGGATGCGTTGGCGCGGCCGAATGCGCGCGACCCGGAAGGGCACTTTACGGGCGTGCTGAAGCCGGAGTGGGAAGCGGCCCTCGATGAGTTGTCGGCTATTTCGTTCGGATTTTATCGGAAGCACATTCTGGATGATCCGGATGTGGTGACCTACTTTGAGCAGTCGACGCCGGTGGCGGAGTTGGAGCACGCGAAGATCGGGTCGCGGCCTGCTCGCCGGAATAAATCGCCGAAGTTGTCGGACCTCCGTGCGATCCCCTGGGTGTTCGGGTGGACGCAGTCGCGATTGCTGGTGCCGGCCTGGTTTGGGGTGGGGTTTGCGTTCGAGGAGTTTACAGCGAAACCAAATGCGCTGGAGAACCTGCAGGAGATGGCGCGGGAGTTTCCCCTGTTCATCGACTTGCTGCGTAATGTGGAGATGGCGCTGGGCAAGGTGGATCTGGCGACGGCGCGGCTGTACTCGGGACTGGTGACGGATACGAAGCTGCGCGAACGAATCTTCGACATGTTCGAGGCGGAGTTTCATCGCACGGTTCGCGCGGTGCTGGCGATTACGCAGCAGAAGGAACTGCTGGAGAGCAACGGCGTACTGGCGCACTCGATCAGGCTGCGCAATCCATATGTGGATCCGATGCATTTGATCCAGGTGGATATGCTGCGGCGGAAACGGGCAGGCGAGGATACGCCGGAGGTAAACCGGGCGATTGCGGCGACGATCAGCGGGATTTCGGCAGGACTGCGGAACACTGGATAGATCCCGTGTTCCATAATCTATGGCTGATTGTAGTAGCCGGTATTCGTCCTTGCGGTCAGACCCGGCTGGTCGATTTGGATTCGCAGATCGTGATACTCGTCGGCACGATCTGCGCGCGGTCGGTCGAAAGAGATCATGTAGTAGCTTGAACCATCTGAGACACAAGTGTTGATTTGGCCGACCAGATCACTATTCGGTCCAAGGATCCGTCCTCCGCTTTGTGTCGCAAGCACCTTCAATGCGAGATCGCTGGGGTTGGCTTTCTTCACCGAAACGACGCCTTTCAGAAACTCCTTATATGAGGAAGCAAGAGGATCGACAGTTCCCGGCGAAACGCTGTACAAGTCGACGTGCGATTCGCGAAAGCGTGTTGAAAGCTGCACAATGGCATCGAAATATCGCTGCTGCGCTTCAGCATTGAACTCGATTGCCCGCCCATTGAGCATTGGCCAGCCTGGGCCTACCCAGATGAGCAGCTTCCTGCCTGATTTTGCCTCCTGGCCGTCCAGGATGTTGCCGAACATCTGCATCGAAAACGAGAATCGCTCGATATCTCCCCAGTTACCCTGCGCCCTCGTAATGGTGCGTAACTTCGAATCGAGTTGGCTCAATTGCGCGGCAAGGGCATTTCCGTCTGTGGAGGACTGAAGATGTGTGCCCACTCCGTCATTGGTGAGCAGCACAATCGAGACCGGCTTCACCAGATGCCCGCCGTTCTGCCGGAGGAACTTGCTGATTTCATCTCGTGCGAAAGCGACCTGCTGGAAGCCGACGTTGACCGTATCCAAAACGAGAGTGATCTCTACGGGTGGATCGGAATCCTGAGGCGCGCCGCCGATCGCGCGAAAACTGAGAATCTTCGCAGGCTGGTTGTTATCGAAGAGCGTGAAGTTCTTGCGTTCGAGACCGGCAACGGGGTTTCCCGCCCTATCCATCACCACGACATCGAGCGTCATTCGTCTCTTGCCTTCCACCGTTGTTGGCGCGGGACGTTCTGCGAGCGTGGGTTCTTGTGCCGCCGGTGTAGTGGAACTCGAGGGGCTGGCGGTCTGTTGCGCAGAAAGACAAGCCGGCACACAGACGACTAAAGCCAAAGCAATGCGGCGGAGCTTTTTCATGCGGTCCCCCTCTTTCTCTTCAGTGGACAGCCAGACTCTGCAGGCGGCTCACTTTAAGGACTCTTTGCCGCCGTACGTCGAGGAGTCGCATCCACCGGAAACACGCAAGCATGTTATACCGATGACCGGCATGCGTCGGTGACAACAGATCAGTTCCACCGCATTGTTCAACGAGCGAGACGTCATGCACCGAAGCCGAACGCCAGCGTATCGCTGGCTGGCGTTTGGGCTATTTGCCCCCGTCTTCTGTGTTTCTGATGAAGTCGGCAGTGGCGTCGTGGAGTTCTTTCAGTGCAGGCGTGGTGATGTAGACCATGTGCCCGGTCTGGAAGAATCGGTAGTTGATGTTGCTCTGGAGGGACTGCGGAATCTGCAGGTGCTTGTCCTCATAGGTCGCGCCGAAGTAGGTGCAGCCCAGGTCGTAGTAGCCGCCCATGAGCAGGACCTTAAGTTTGGGATTGCGCTTCATCGCCATGGCGAGGTCGGGCATGACGTTGACGCTCGAGTCATCCCAGCCTTGACCCATGCCGGGCGGCACGTGCTTGAGATCCCAGTTGAAACCGTTGGCTTCGCGCGCGCTGGGCTTGTAGGTCAGGTTCTCGCCGTACTTGAGGGTCACGCGAGCGTACTGGTTGATGGCAGTGTTGTAGGCCGAGGATGTAGCCGAACCAAAGGGATCGTATTGGGCCTCCTCGCTGAGAGGATCGATGTCTGGGCCTTCGTAGCGGGTGTCGAGCCGGCCGGTGGTGATGCCCATCTCTGATTGCAGTTCCTTGGAAAACTCGCCGCCGCTTACACGGAGGTTGGCTTTGGTCCAGTAGGCTGCCGGGACGCCGGTGTAGCTCTCGAGCTTTGAGGCGACTTCCTTCTTTTGAGATTCGGAAAGGTCGGCGCCTTGAAGAAGAGCAGTGGCGTAGGCGCCGAGAGAGAACTGCTCCACTTCTTTGAGGAAGGGCTCGAGGGTCGCGGGCTGGTTGGGGACACGGTGGTGATACCACGCGGTCGCGGCCATCGAAGGCAACGCCAGGAAGTAGCCATTGTCGGTGCCGGGATTACCCTGCGGGTCGTCGGCACTGCTATCAAAGCTGAGGATCTGCGAGAGGAATATAGAGCCGTTGAGATCGAGATGCCGCTGCAGCAGGTTCGTCAGGATCGCGGTGCGGGTGGTGCCGTAGCTCTCCCCGAAGAGATATTTCGGAGAGTTCCAGCGATCGTACTTTGACAGAAAGCGGCGGATGAAGCGATCGAAAGCGTGGGCATCGGGATCTGTTCCGTAGAAGGCTTTCGTTCCGTCCTTGCCATAGATGCGGCTGAATCCCGTGCCGGGGGCATCGATGAAGACCAGGTCGCTGACGTCTAGGAGGCTGTATTCGTTGGGCACGATCTGATAGGGTGCGCCTTCCTGATGGACGGAATCCTGCGGAAGGACGAGGCGCTCAGGTCCGAAGGCTCCCATGTGGAGATACATCGTCGCACTGCCGGGACCGCCGTTATAGAGGAACGTGATGGGACGGTTCTTCGCCGGGTTCTTCTGGAAGTAAGCCGCGTAGAAGAGGCGCGCGGTGGCGGGACGGTCTTCAGGCTTGGCGCTCATGTCGATGGTGGCGTCGGGCAGATATTTGCCGTCGAAACCGATCATGGCGTCCTGCGGATCAGAGGAGCCAACGGTGAGGGTGCCAGCGATGGCCCGGTAGTCAATTGTCTGGCCGCCTACTTTGAGCGAGCCTTCGGTAATGGAGTCGGCGGGAGCGTCGGGAGTGATTTTGGCTTCAGATTTGCCCTCGGATTTGGCGGCGGATGGCGCGGCGTTGTTCTGCGCGCATGCGAAAGAAGCGGCAACAACGGCGATGGTGAGAACGGCAAACCAGCGACTGCAAGCACGATGCTGCATAGCGGGGAAGACCTCCTGGAATGATTCGTCGGTTCCCGGAGTATACCAGCGCAGCGATCTCAAACGACAAAGCTGAGGAGCGGGCGGCGAAGGATTCAAGGAGCAGAAGCATGGCGGCGCCGCCGCAACGGAGGAGCGTTGCGCAGGAATGCGGCTGCGCGACGGCGAAATGCCGCCTCGCGGATTGCCGGATGCAGATTGCAGGAAGGGCTAACGGGAAGCAGACGGAGATGCCGGCTTGCGCCGGCATGCGTTCGCTACAACCTCGGCAGGGATTTAGCCTGCGATGGCGTTAGCGGTTTGGTCGTTGCTCTCGATCAGCGGGCGAAAGGCGTTGATGAGATTCTCGACCTGAGCTTTTTGCAGCCGGAGGAGATCGAATTTCCGTGTGATCTCGTTCAACTCGGTCATGGCTTGTTCGTAGGCGACGCGATAGGGATCCATGTTTATCTTCTCCACTTGGCGCAGTGTAGCATCGGAAAACAGCAGAAAATCAAAGGTACGGAGAGCTTAACCATCCTAAAGTAATGGGTGGTATTTCAAGAGGCCCGACTCAAGAAGTGCTTCAGGAACTTGAGTTTGAGGCGGGCATGAATCACGGGCTGTGGTGGAATCGGCGCACCACAACCCGTGACGCTAGCCACTCCCATCGTAGCTTTCCGGGTCGTTCAGGCTAGACACCTGAGCAATTTTGTTAAACGCTGTGTTCAGAGCTTTGTGGATTTATCGTACCCGGAGTTTTGCGTGAATCAAGTTTCTTGTGCTGGACCGAGGGTGACGGAAGTTTGCCAGTTTAATTTCCGCTGCATGAAGGCACATGGATGAAGATTTCGATTCGAGCTGCGGTTGAGGCCGATGCAGGCGCGATTGCGCGTGTGCACGTGGAGAGTTGGCAGACGACGTATGCCGGCATCATGCCCGAAGCCTATCTGGCCGGCATCGATGAGGGTTTACGCGCCAAGTTGTGGAGTGAGTGGTTGAACAGCGAAGCGCTGGTATTTGTTGCGGAGATGGATGGACAAGTAGTGGGGTTCGCGCATGGAGGTGCGAATCGCGAGGGAATTGGAGAGTGCGATGCGGAACTCTACTCGATCTATTTGTTGAAGGAAGCGCAAAAGAGAGGCCTCGGGGCGGGGCTTTTGCGAGCAATGGCAATCGCACTTGTGGAGCGTAATTTTAGAAGCCTGGCGGTGTGGGTGCTGGAGCAGAATCGCTCCCGCAGTTTTTATGAGAAGACCGGAGCGCGCCTGGTGACATCGAAGGTGATTGATCTTGGTGGCACAAAGCTGATGGAAGTCGCCTATGCCTGGGCCGATTTGAAGGCGCTGGCAGAGCAGCAGCACTGACCGGCCAGGGACTCAGCTCAGACATCCGCAGCGAATCACGCTTGTGTTGTCGGCGTGCGGTGGTCTCCGAATCTAAAAAGCGAGGCCTGGGGCGAACCGTGACCGGCCGAAAAGTGGCCGCACAAATCCGGAACCGAAGCCAAACTACAAAAGAGTCGGTCAAAAAGCCAAGGGCCAGGCTATTGGCCCAGCCCCGACTCTTGTCTGCTAGATTCTGCCGAAATCCGGTGGCTTACAGCGGTTGAACGTCCGCGGCCTGCCAGCCTTTTGGCCCCTTGACAACGTTGAACTGCACGGCTTGGCCTTCCTGCAGACTCTTAAATCCACTTGAGTTGATTGCAGAGTAATGCACAAAGACGTCCTCACCGTTCTGGCGCGAAATGAATCCGAAACCTTTCGCGTCATTGAACCACTTCACAGTACCTTGTTCCATTTTCTTAGTGTTTCCTGGGATTGAATTGCGCTGGATGAATCGGAGCGACCACTGGCAGAATCTTGCTGGTTCGACGTTTCAGGAAAACCTCTAAAACGCTATGGGCGAGCTGCTGCACACGCCCGGTTCGACTCTAACGCTACCCCAAGTGTACCATCCCGTTGCAACTTTACCGGCGTAGTTCTGGGCACGAAAGTCGGGGATGAGAATTACGAAGCCCGCGATATGACTGAAAATGGGCGACTTATGTTGGTAGACTTCCCTAGAATGGGATAGAGGGTCCCGTATGCGCGATGATCTTGTCCCCGACCTGCTGGCGCGCGCCGCTGAAGTGCTGGAGCGCGAGTTTGGCGCATTGCCCGCATTTGAGCCAGCGCGAGCGAGCGATACGGATATCGGGGAAATGGCCGCAGTGCTGGAAGAGACGGCGCGGCGGCTGGGGAACAATTACCCCTATTTTCATCCGATGTATGCCGGCCAGATGCTGAAACCGCCGCACCCGGTGGCGAGAGCGGCGTATGCGCTGGCCATGACGATTAATCCGAATAACCACGCTCGGGATGGAGGACGCGCCAGCTCTGCCATGGAAATAGAGGCGGTGGCGGAGATTGCCGGTATGTTCGGGTGGACGGAGTACCTGGGGCACCTGACGTCGGGCGGCACGATGGCGAACCTGGAGGCGCTCTGGGTGTCGGGACAGATCGCGCCCGGGAAACGGATTGTGGGGTCGGAGCAGGCTCACTACACGCACCATCGGATTTCGGGCGTGCTGAAGCTGGAATATGGCTCCGTGGCTTCAGACGGGCGCGGGCGAATGCGTCTGGATGCGCTGGAGGAGGAGCTGCGCAGGGACGATGTGGGTACGGTGGTGGTGACGCTGGGAACTACAGGGATAGGAGCGGTGGACCCATTGCCGCAGATCTTGGCTCTGCGGGAGCGATATGGATTCCGGGTCCACGTGGATGCGGCATATGGGGGTTATTTCAAGCTGATCGAGGATGTGCTGGAAGAGCCGGCGCGGCGGGCTTATGCGGCGATCGGTGAGGCGGATTCAATCGTGATTGATCCCCACAAGCATGGGTTGCAGCCGTATGGGTGCGGATGTGTGTTGTTTCGGGACCCGGGGGTAGGTCGGTTCTACAAGCATGATTCGCCTTATACGTACTTCACTTCAAAGGAGTTGCATCTGGGAGAGATCAGCCTTGAGTGCTCGCGTGCCGGGGCTGCAGCGGTGGCTTTGTGGGCTACGCAGCGGCTGTTACCGCTGAAGCCGGGCGGGGAGTTTGCCCGGGGACTCGCAGCCGGGCGAGCAGCGGCACTGGATCTGGATCGAAGGCTGCGAGCGGATAGGCGATTTGAGGCGCTGACAGGGGGCGGCCCCGAGCTGGACATTGTGGTTTGGAAGCCGAAGGCGGCGACGGCAGCTCTGGCGTCGGAGTTGGGTCAGTCGATTTTTTCGGAGTGCGCGCGGCGCGGCCTGCACCTGGCGCTAGTACAATTGCCGCAATTCTGGTTCGAGCCGGCGAGCGGAGCATCCGCTGTCGAAGGGCTTGTTACGTGTCTGCGGTCGGTGCTGATGAAGCCGGAACACCAACCCTGGCTCGACCGCATCTGGAACGAGTTGAGCATGGCTTGTGCCGAAGTAGAAAAGGGATAAATGTCAGGACCGGGAATAACTGCGTCCGTATCTGAAAACGTTCTCATTCGGGCCGGGCAGTGTGCGGTGACGGTGCTTCCGCGGTTTGGAGGGAAGATCGCATCGATCCGGCTTGGGGACCGTGAGTTGTTGCAGGCGCCGTTGGCGCTGGTTATGCCTCGAACGAGAGCGATGACCTTTGACGCCGGCGACGCCAGCGGATGGGATGAGTGTTTGCCGTCGGTGGCCGCTTGCCGGGTGGAGACGGAAGAGGGTGTCGCGGAGATTCCGGATCATGGGGATTTGTGGCGGGTGGAGTGGCGGCCGAAAGATCAGAGATCAGTGGTCAGGGATAAGACAGACGCCGCAGCTTTAGTTGGAGAGTGCTTTTCGTTTCCGCTGGAGTTGGAGCGGAGGATGGAACTGGTGGAGGTCGGCGAGGGCTGGCGTCTGAAGCTCCAATACAGGTTGAAAAATACAGGCTCCAAATCCGTCCCGTGGTCCTGGGCGGCGCATCCATTGTTCGCGGTCGAGGAGGGAGATCGGATTGTGTTACCCGAGTCGATTCAGTCGCTGCGGCTTGAAGGATCTGGCGGCGGGCGGCTCGGCAAAAACGATGACACTGTCGCGTGGCCGATGGCTCGGCTCAAGGACGGAAGCCAGGTTGACCTGAGGATCGCAGTGGCGAAGGAGTCGCGCATCGGCGACAAGTTGTTTGCTGGACCGTTGAATGCGTCGGAGAACTGGTGCGCGCTGGAGCGACCTTCGGCTGGGGTACGAATCCGCGTCACGTTTGATGCGGAAGCAACACCATATCTGGGATTGTGGATCTGTTATGGAGGATGGCCGGAGCGACCGGGGCCGAAGCAGGTGTGTGTCGCGCTGGAACCATCGACGTCGCCAGTGGATTCGCTGGCAGCGACGGGACCGTGGTCACGGGTGTTGGGGCCGGGTGATTCTTTTAACTGGCCGATGGAAGTGGATCTTGAATTGATGTGAGAGAGAGACAGAAATAATGTATGACCCTGAAGTTTTGCGTTCTTTGCATGTGAGCCGTTTCAAGAGTGAACCCGAGATATTTGCCGCTCCGGGACGCGTGAACCTGATTGGCGAGCACACGGATTATGCGGAGGGATTTGTGATGCCCGCTGCGATTGACTTCGCGACGCTCGCCGGAATCTCTTCGCGCAACGATGGCAAGATCGTCATCTACTCAGAAAATTTCAAGGAAGAGCGCACGTTTGACGCCGCATCGCTGCCGAAGCGCGGAAGCAAGGACTGGAGCGATTATCCGCTGGGCGTGATGGTGGTTCTCGCAGGCGAAGGCCATCGCATTCCAGGATTGAGTTTGAGTCTGCTGGGGGATGTACCGCTTGGATCGGGCCTGTCGAGTTCTGCCGCAATTGAAGTTGCAACGGCATTGGCGGTGACATCGCTGCTCGGCATTGATTATCCGCGACCGCAACTTGCGCGCTTGTGCCAGCGCGCGGAAAACGAATTTGTCGGTGCGAATTGCGGCATCATGGATCAATTCATTTCGGCGAATGGTGCGGAGGATCATGCGCTGCTGCTGGATTGCAGAGACTTGAGTTTCAAGCTGGCGCCGATTCCAGCGAGTGTTGCGCTGGTAATTGCGAACACGATGGTGAAGCACTCGGTGGCCGGCGGCGAATACACTTCGCGTCGTGCGGAAGTCGAGGAAGCTGCTGCCGTGATTGCGCGGCACAGGCCGGAGGTACGATTTCTGCGCGACGCAACTGTCGATGACCTGCAGAGGTGGGGAGCGGAGATGAGCCCGAATGCGCTAAAGCGCGCGCGCCACGTGATTACCGAGAATACGCGCACGGTGGCCGCTGCGGATGCGCTGATGCGTCACGACCTGAAGGAACTGGGAAGACTGATGGCCGAGGCGCACGCGAGCTACAGTGTCGACTTCGAAGCAAGCTGCGCCGAGGCCGACACGATGGTAACGCTGGCGAATGACCTTCAGGGGTTGATTGGAGCCCGGCTGACAGGAGGAGGATTTGGAGGATGCACCATCAACCTGGTGGAATGTGGAAAGGCCGATCAATTCGCGAAAGCGCTGGCTGCAAGTTACAGCACTGAAACGGGAATCACTCCTCAAATTCACATTTGCCATGCGTCAAGCGGAGCCCACAAAGTGGTTGCGAGTCTCTCGCATTGAAGGACATCCGGTTTTCCCGACCCGGGTCAACTGCATCTTAATTTCCATGTGGTGGAAAACGGCCCTCTGAAGTTACCCCATTTCGGACTCCACCTCTATAACCAAATCGTTTTTCCTTGCTAGAATCTTCAACAGGTTTCCATACGTTTGCCGATAAAGACCGCGACGGGAATTTTTGGCCCGGCCGGCGTTTTGAGATTTGAAATTTCCAAATTGTAGGCATTTTTTGCGAGCCGTACAGAGAGATGTAGAGGATGCAACTGAACTCAACAAAGCCCTTCTCCTACGAAACAACCCCAACGAATGGACTGGTCGCGTATTTCTCAATGGAGATTGCGATCAGTCGCGAGATGCCCACGTACTCCGGAGGGCTGGGAATGCTGGCCGGAGACACATTGCGTTCAGCCGCCGATCTTGGGGTGCCGCTGGCCGCATTTTCACTGGTGCATCGCAAAGGATATTTTCAGCAACATCTGAATAAGGCAGGCGACCAGACCGAAGAAGTCCAGCCATGGAATCCAGGGGACTACTGCACGGAAGAGGCGGCGCGCATCAAGGTCTCAGTGGAAGGCCGCGATGTGACGGTGCGAGCATGGCGCTATGACTTGCAGGGGCGCTACGGACACATCCTTCCTATTTATCTGCTCGACACGGACGTTGAGGGCAATTCGGGATGGGACCGCGGACTGACGGATCACCTGTACGGCGGCGACACGAACTACCGGTTGCAGCAGGAAATTGTGCTGGGACTGGGCGGCGCGCGCATGGCCAACGCTCTCGGCCTGAAGGTAAATGTCTATCACATGAATGAAGGCCACGCGGCGTTGCTGACGCTGGCGCTGCTGGAGAGTGAGATGGGCGGCGGCCCACTGAATTCTCCAACGGAATCCGACATTCTGCAGGTGCGCAACAAGTGCGTATTCACGACCCATACGCCGGTGCCCGCGGGGCACGATCGATTCTCGACGGAGCAGACGATCAGAATTCTCGGCGGCGAAAGAACCGCGCGCCTGGAAAAGCTTGGCGTCTTCGAGGGCGGTTTGCTGAACATGACGATGCTGGCGCTGCGTTTCTCGCGTTATGCGAATGGTGTAGCGATGCAGCACGGCAAGGTTTCGCGCGCGATGTTCCCGCAGTACCAGATCGATTCAATTACGAACGGAGTTCACGCGCCGACGTGGATCTCGGAACCTGTGCAGCAGATGCTCGATACGCAGATTCCATCGTGGCGGCGCGACAATCTTACTTTGCGCAATGCGATCGATTTGCCCGAGCAGGAGATGCTGAATGCGCATCGCCGCGCGAAGGAAGCTCTGTTGACTGAGGTGGCGACAAGGACCGGACTGGTGCTGAATCCGAATGTGCTGACTCTGGGATTTGCGCGCAGAGCTGCTACGTACAAGCGTGCGAACCTGATGTTTGCAGATCCGGAACGCTTGTTGAGAATTGCGACACAGGCGGGCGGCCTGCAGGTGCTGTATGCGGGCAAGGCACATCCGGCAGACGAGCCTGGCAAGGCGTTGATTCACGGGGTGATTGAGACAGCCAGCAAGTTGTCAAACGACATGCTCCGCATTGTGTATCTCGAAAACTACGCGTGGGATCTGGGCGCGCTGCTTACGGCCGGCGTCGATGTCTGGGTCAACACACCGAGGCGTCCGTATGAGGCTTCAGGGACCAGCGGTATGAAGGCGGCACTGAACGGCGTGCCGAGTCTGTCAATCCTGGATGGCTGGTGGATTGAGGGCTGCATTGAGGGCGTGACGGGCTGGGCGATTGAAGACGGCGCTAATGATGCGGAAGAGGCCGAAAATCTCTACAACAAGCTCGAGAAAGCGGTAGTGCCGCTGTATCGAAGCGAACCCGGGAAGTGGGCGCGAATGATGCGCACGACCCTCGCGTTCAACGGATCTTATTTCAATACCAACCGCATGGTAAAGCAGTACACGCGCAAAGCGTATTATCCGGTGAAGTTGATTGAGACCACTGCGAAGTCAGAGGAGTCGGCGCCGTCTTACGCGATGAAATAGGACCGTAACCTGGAATTTGGACGAAGGCGATCGAAACGAAAAGCCCCATGCTTGAGAGCATGAGGCTTTTCGTTTTCCTGGGTTGGGGTGATTCTGCCTAAAAAGAGCTTCTATACGGGATGTCCAAATGGATTCCGGACGCTATCTGCGAAAGTTAGGCGACCGCCAGGCCTAGCGCGCGGTTAATGCGGTTCTGAATCGGATCGAGAATCGGCTCGGGCATCGGCACGGCGTGGAGAACGGGTTGGATAACTTCGGGCTCCGGTTCAATCCTTATCGGTTGTGCGCGGAGGGGCTCGGGTTGACGGATCTCGTGAGAGACCGCCTTGGATGCCGAACGCAGGAAAGGATCGAGGGCGCCCAGGACATCCTCAAGCTGCTCTTTCCGGAGCTGGAGCATATCGAACTGCTCCATGATGTGGTGGAGGTCGGAATGAGCAACATCGAGCGCCGCCAAATAAGTTTCGCGATAGACTTGTGAGCCCATAGGGATTCTCCTCTAGCAGTTTCCGAGGAACTTTCCGCTCAACAATGGGCCTTGTTGCAATTCTGCCCGTCAGGGGACGCGGAGGAGAGACAGCACGTCGAAAAATGCTATGAGCGGAAGTTTAGACTTGGGTCACCAAGTTAGGCATTACCCAAACGGGGTAGCTCGCCGGACTTTCGTGATAAGCCGGGCTGGTGAGCCTCTGAAATCAATCGACTGCACGCTACCGGGTAACCGTTACCCATTTCGAAGGTTTGGGATAACGGTTGCCCCGACAATCTTCAGGCGCTATCAGCAGAGAGGGCGGATTTCGCTTGAGGTGCCGCCTGCGGCAGGTACGTAGCATTTCTGGGTATAGTCCATGACCATGCGGTCGGCATTGAAGCGCCAGCCGAGGGTACGGATGGTGCGTTTCATGCGCTTGATCCAGCCGCGGGGCAGTCCGTCGCGGTCGCGATCGTAGTAAAGGGGAATGAGTTCGCTGGAGAGAACCCGGTAGAGGTCTTCGCCGTCGCGGGTATCGTGGACATCCATGTCGGAGTGGGTGCGGCCTTTGCCGATGGCGAATCCGTTGAGACCGTCGTAAGCCTCGGCCCACCAGCCGTCCAGGACAGACAGGTTCAAGCCGCCATTGAGAACAACTTTCTGGCCGCTTGTGCCAGAAGCTTCGAGGGGGCGGCGAGGGTTGTTCAGCCACACATCGACTCCCTGGACGAGGTGGCGGCCGACGTTGATGTCATAGTCCTCAATGAAGAGGAACTTTTCGGCAAAGGCGGAATCGCGCATCATCTCGGCGATCTGCTGAAGAACGCGCTTTCCGGGTTCGTCGTGGGGATGGGCTTTGCCGGCGAAGAGGAACTGCACGGGGCGTTTGGGGTCGTTCACCATGGATGCGAGGCGCTCGATGTCTTTTAGCAGGAGGTTCGCGCGCTTGTAGGTGGCGAATCGGCGGGCGAAACCAATGGTGAGCGCATCAAGCGAGAGAGTCTTGCCAAACCGCTGGAGCGACGATGCCGGTTCGCCCCGTCGTTCAGCCTGTTCGACGGCGCGCCGACGGGCGAAGTCGAGGAGTTGGGCTTTGAGGCTTAGGTGTGTCTCCCACAACTCGCCGTCGTCGACGTTCTCGATCGACTCCCATGTGCTTTTGGAGCCACTGCGTTTCTGCCAGTCCACTCCGAGATGGCGATCGTAAAGGCGAAACATCTGCGGGGCGAGCCATGAGGGAACATGGACGCCATTGGTAATGTGGCCGATGGGGACTGCGTCTTCAGACCGACCAGGATAGAGACCCTTCCACATAGCGCGCGATACTTCTCCGTGGAGTGACGAGACCGCATTGACCCGGCGCGCAAGCTTGAGACCGAGGACTGTCATGCAGAAGGTTTCGCCGGTGTCGGTTGGATGTTCGCGGCCGAAGCCCATCAGATTTTCGTGGGAGATGCCGAGTTGATCGCGCAGGGGGCCGAGGTGTTCTTCGATCAGGTCGGGGCTGAAACGGTCATGGCCTGCCGGAACCGGGGTATGGGTAGTGAAGATGACTTCGCGGGGAATCTGGCTGGCGGCCGCGTAGAAGTCGAGTCCTTCTTCTTCCATGCGAACCCGGATGGCTTCAAAAACGGCGAAGCCGCTGTGGCCTTCGTTGAGATGCAGGACGCCGGGTGAGATACCCATGGCCTTGAGCGCGCGAAAGCCGCCAACGCCGAGGAGCAGTTCCTGGCGAATGCGGGTGCGCGAATCGCCGCCGTAGAGGCGTGAGGTGGTTTCGAGGTCCTCGGGAGCGTTTCCGGGAACATTCGAGTCGAGCAGGAAAAGATCGCAGCGGCCGACTTTGACTTGCCAGACTTTGGCCCGGATGGCTGAGCCGCGGGTAGCGATTTCAACGATCACTGGCTGGCCGTCCAGGCCGATAGCAGGCTGCATGGGAAGCTGCTTGATATCGGTTTCAAGGTATTCTTCGCGCTGCCAGCCATTTTTGTCGAGCCGCTGGAGGAAGTAGCCCTGGCCATAGAAGAGGCCGACGCCGATGAGGGGGATGTCGAGGTCGGATGCGCTCTTGATGTGATCGCCTGAGAGGACGCCGAGGCCTCCGGAGTAGATGGGCAAAGATTCGTGCATTCCGAATTCGGCGGAGAAATAGGCGACGGGCCGGGGGCGGAGAATGCCGGCATTGGCTGCGCCCCAGGTGCGGTCTTCCTGCAGGTATTCCTGCTGGCGGCGGTATACGTAGTTGATGCGGCTGTGAAGGACGAGCTCAGTAGCGCGGCGCTCGATCTCGCTGAGCGGCATCTCGTTGAGCAAAGCGATCGGATTCTGATTGAGCTGGCGCCAGCGGACCGGATTGAGGTCGCGGAAGAGATTTGTGCAATCGTGATCCCAACTCCACCAGACATTGCGAGCCAGAGCCCATAAGCGCTCCTGCGCGGGAGCCACAAAGCGATCGAGGGTGCGGGCTTCGCTGACGACGGAGGCAACCTGCTCCGCAGCATCGGCAAGCATGCGAATCTCGTTATCGCGAAAGACCCGGGGTTCCTTGGTTTGGACCACCAGAACACCCTGGAGGATGCCGCGATCGATGAGCGGGACACCCAGGAACGAATGGTATTCCTCTTCGCCGGAATCCTTGAAGTACTTATAGCGCGGATGGCGGCTGGCATCGTCGACGGCAACCGGGCGGACCTGCTCCGCGACCAGACCGGCCAGGCCTTCATGAAGAGGCATACGGAGCGCGCCGATGCTGCGGGAGTGGAGGCCAAGTGAAGCGGCGAGAACGAGGTTGGAGCGATCGGGCTCGAGAAGATAAGCGGAACAGACGTCGGTGCGAAAGCGGGAAGCGATGAGGGCGACCACATTCATCAGCGTGTCGGCGGGCTTGCTACCATCCTGCGTAAGGCTGGTGATTTCGTCGAGGGTCAGAACCAGGTTTGCGTCCATCGCTTCAGGAGAAATGCTCATCGGGATACCTCCGCCCAGTGATCGATTGCAGATGGGAAACACGGATGTGCTGGTAAAGACGAGGTCAGCGCGAAAGGCCGAAGGGCGAAATGTAATTCAGAAACGTTGCAAGAGCCTTGGAGGAGAATGGCTGAAGAAAAAGGGTCGCGCGTGAACTTGAATTGCTTTGACGATATCACCAGTGCGCGTGCGATTGCCAATGAAGACGCCGGTATGGTTGGTCGGGCGGCAGTTCTGCACAGGTTCCGGTGCATGGAGACACCACGAGCGCCGTGGGGTTAGGGCCACGCTCGGCGCGGGGGCTCAACGCATGGGCTGACGCAGGATCGTTCTGAGTTTGGCGCGCGCGGTGCGGCGCGGATCGCTCAGGTAGATTTCGTGATGCTTGCCGTAGAGTTCCTTGCCGGCAGCGTGAATCACGTCGTGCATGCGCTGGATGACGGGGCCTTCTTCGGAGAATGGGCCGAGGTAGAGCGTCTGCACGGATTCCCCTTCTTCGAGGATCTCGAAGCGGACACGATCGAGGGCTGCCGGGTTTTTCTTTTTGCGGACTTCCTCGAAGGCAGCATCGACGTTCGCGCGCGAGATGAACTGGGGCTGAAGGATCATGGCGCTCCACTTCCAGCTGGATTTGTCGGCCTGGAAAAAGACGCGGGAATCGTCGGCCCACCAGAGGCCTTCAAGAGGCATGACGCCGTAGTCGATGGCGCGCGGGCTCTTTTTGAGTGAGAACTTGAGAGTGTAGGAGAGCGAGTAGAGGGCATCGACGGCTTGCTCGAAGGGTTTGGATGTGTTGGGGTTGCCTTCGCCGTCGACCATGAGATAGGTGAGCGGGGGAACGATCACAGTGCTGATTTCACCGAGGGGCGGTTGGTAGAGATGCTTCCACTGTTTCTTGAGGTCGAGTTTTTCCATGGCGAGCATGGTTTACCTCTGGCATTGGATTGCCGGAGGAGTATAGCGCCGGTTCGGGCGTGGCGCTGTGACGAAACGACAGGGCTTCAAAACCCACTCATCGCGATACAGCCGCGATGAATGGGGCACAGACTTCTATCGTGCCGAAGAGTTGGGGGCACCCGGCTATTCGCGAATGGATGCCGCCTCAGTCGCCGGGGGCTTCTTCCAGTTCCGACCCGATGCGGTGGAGCTTCATGACGCGCCACTGGAGGCGATCGAAGAAGAGATAGACGACCGGGGTGGTGAAGAGTGTGAGCATCTGCGAAACGAGAAGGCCGCCGACGATGGTGATGCCGAGGGGCTTGCGTAGTTCGGAACCAACCCCCATTCCGATCGCGAGCGGGAGTCCGCCGAACATGGCGGCGAGGGTGGTCATCATGATGGGCCGGAAGCGCAGCAGACACGCCTGGTAGATGGCTTCGACCGGCGGTAGGCCATGATCGCGTTCTGCCTGCAGGGCGAAGTCGATCATCATGATGGCGTTCTTCTTCACGATTCCTATCAGGAGCAGGATGCCGATCAGCGCCATGATGCTGAGATCGGTTCCGGTGACGAGAAGCGCGAGGATGGCTCCGACTCCGGCGGGCGGCAGCGTGGAGAGAATCGTGAGCGGGTGAATCAAGCTCTCGTAGAGGATGCCAAGGACGATGTAGACGGCGACGAGCGCGGCGAGGATGAGGTACGGTTCGTTCTTGAGGGACTCCTGAAAAGCCTGCGCTGTGCCCTGGAAGGTGGCGTGAACGGCAGCAGGCATTCCCATGTCGGCCTGTGCTTTTTGCAGGGCTGTGACAGCGTCGCCGAGCGCAACGTTCGGTGCGAGATTGAAAGTGAGCGTAACCGCTGGATATTGACCCTGGTGATTAACGGTGAGAGATGTGCGCTTCTGTTCCCAGTGGGCGATGGCGGAGAGCGGGACCATTGCGCCGCTGCTCGAAGGAGCGGGAGCGGCCGGCGCGGCGGGGGCAGAGGCAAGTCCACCGGCGGACGAGAAAGCCGCCGTAGAGGATGCTGCGGAGGTCATACCAGTGAGGGTTCCGGAGGAGATGGAAGCGACGGTGCTGGATTGACCGGACGCTGACGCGATATCGGCGATGTTGCCAGCCACGTCGGTGGTGTTTGAGGTGGCGGAAGTGGTGGTGGAACTCGTGCTGGATGACGTCGTGCTCGAGGTTACGAGTTGGCCGCCTGATGTGGCGAAGACCGCGGCTGCGCCAGAGACAGCCGAGGTTGGAGCCGGTGTTGCTACGGCCGGAGCTGCTGCCGTGGTGGCGGTTGCCGCGGTAGTTGTGCCGAGAGTTGAGACAGCGGCTGCGGCACCGGTGGTTGTGCTGGCCTTGATGTAGATGTGGTTGAGCGAGTCGGGGCTGAGCTGATACTGGGGATCGACCTCCATGACCACGAAGTACTGGTTGAGGCCGGTGTACATGGTGGAGACCTGGCGCTGGCCGAAAGCGTCGTAGAGGACCTGGTCAATGGCGGAGGCGGAGATGCCGAGACGCGAGGCGGTGTCCCGATCGATGACGAGCGTTGCAGACAGTCCCTGGTCCTGCTGATCGGTGGAAACGTCGCGAAGTTCTGGCATTGACCGTGCGCGTGCTTCGAGGCGCGGCGCCCAGGTGTTCAGTTCATCGACATTGGAATCGGAGAGGGTGTACTGATACTGGGCCGCGCTGGTGCGACCGCCGATCTGGATATCCTGATTGGCCTGAAGGAAAAGGCGGGCTCCAGGAACGGTGGACAGCTTGGCGCGCAGGCGATTAACAACCTCGTCTGCGGAGACGTGAGCGGGGTGGATGTGAAGCTTCTGCCGCAGGCGGTCGAACCAATCATCGCCGTAGGGTTGATAAGCACGCTGGTTGAGTGGCTTGAGGGCGACGAACATGAAGCCGGTGTTATTGCTGCTTCGCCCGCCACCTGCAAAGGCCGTCACCGTCGAAATAGAGGGATCATCCAATACCATCTGCGCGAGTTCCCTCTGCTTCTCCTTCATGGCGGGAAAGCTGATGTCCTGGGAAGCCATGGTCTGACCGCTGATTCTGCCCGTGTCCTGCTGCGGGAAGAAACCCTTGGGGACAATGATGAACAGATAGACGGTGAGAAAAGCGCAGCCGATAGCGACGCTGAGCATGATCCATTGATGGCGCAGAACCCATCGCAATGCCGAGTTGTACTCGTGGTGGGTCCACTGAAACGCATTTTCGGACATGCGGTAGATGCGTCCATGGCGGCTCTCGTCGCGCGGCTTGAGGAACTTGGCGCAGAGCATGGGCGTGGTAGTGAGAGAGACGAGCAGCGAGACAGCGATGGCAACGCTGAGAGTAACCGCAAATTCCCGGAAGAGCTTGCCAATGATACCGCCCATGAGCAGGATGGGGATGAAGACAGCGATCAGGGACGTGCTCATCGACAACACGGTGAAGCCGATCTCCTTGGAGCCCTTCATGGCGGCTTCGTAGGGCTTCATGCCTTCTTCGAGATAGCGGGTGATGTTCTCAATGACCACGATGGCGTCGTCGACGACGAAGCCGGTGGAGATGGTGAGCGCCATCAGGGAGAGATTGTCGATGGTGTAGCCGAGCAGATACATCACACCGAATGTGCCGACTAGGGAAAGTGGCACAGCGACCGAGGGGATGATGGTGGCCCAGATCTCGCGCAGGAAAAGGAAGACGACAAACACCACGAGAAGGACGCTGATGATGAGCGTAATTTCAACGTCGTGGACGCTGGAGCGAATGGTAGTTGTACGGTCGACCGCAACGTTCATGGCGATGGTGGGCGGGATGTCGGCCTGCAGACGGGGCATTTCTTTCAGGACCGCATCCACGGTGTCGATGACGTTGGCGCCGGGGATTTTGAAGATGACGATGAGGATAGCGTCTTTTAATTTTCCGCTGTGGCCAGCGGAATTGTTTCCGGCGAGGCCGGCGGTGTGAATGTCGGAGACAGAATCAACGACGGTGCCGAGGTCGCCGACGCGAACCGCTGCGCCGGTTTGCTGGTTGTAGCCGACGATGATGGGTGCATAGTCCGCAGCTTTGAAGATCTGGTCGTTATCGTCTATCTGCCAGCGGTGCTGGGCATCGTCAAAACTACCCTTGGGCCGGTTGGCGTTGGCGTTGGCAAGCGCGGTACGCACGGCTTCAAGCCCGACGCCATTGTTGGAGAGCTGCATCGGGTTGAGCTCGACGCGGACCGCAGGCTGGGCGCTGCCACCGACGAACGTCTGGCCGACTCCCTGGATCTGCGAGATTTTCTGCGCAAGGATCGAGTCCGCCATGTCGTAAATCTGCGGCTTGGGAATGACGTCGGAGGTGAGCGTGAGGATGAGGATCGGCGCTTCGGCCGGGTTGGCCTTCCGGTAGCCCGGATTCTGCGGAAGGTACGAGGGTAACTGGCTGCGCGCGGCATTGATAGCAGCCTGCACGTCGCGGGCGGCCGCGTCGATGTTGCGATTGAGATCGAACTGGAGGGTGACAGAGGCTGCGCCGAGGGAGCTGGTTGACGTCATCTGGTTGACGCCGGCGATGCGGCCGAACTGGCGTTCCAGCGGGGTGGCTACGGCCGAGGCCATGGTTTCAGGGCTCCCGCCGGGCAAGCCCGCGCTGACCCCGATGACGGGAAAGTCAACGTCGGGGAGAGATGCAACAGGAAGAATCGAATACGCAACGGAGCCAGCCAGCAAGAGGGCAAGGCTCAGCAGCGTGGTGGCAACGGGACGGCGAATGAAGAGCGCGGAGAGATGCATCGGTCAGTCTCCGGCCACGGGCAGTTCGTCGAACGTGGGATTGCCCATTTTTCGGCGCAGTCGGACGGAAAGTTTGTCGAAGTAAAGATAGATGACAGGCGTCGTATAGAGAGTGAGCACCTGCGACAGCAGCAAGCCGCCGACGATGGTGATGCCGAGGGGCTTGCGGAGCTCTGCGCCAACTCCGCCGCCCAATGCTAGAGGAAGACCGCCGAGCAGAGCGGCCATGGTGGTCATCATAATGGGGCGGAAGCGCAGCAGGCAGGCCTGGAAGATGGCTTCTTCAGGCGACTTTCCGTGATTGCGTTCAGCGTCCAGCGCAAAGTCGATCATCATGATGGCGTTCTTCTTCACGATGCCGATGAGCAGGATGATTCCAATGAGCGCGATGACGCTGAACTCGGTTCCGGTAAGCATGAGAGCGAGGATGGCGCCGACACCGGCGGAGGGTAGCGTGGAGATAATGGTGATGGGGTGGACGTAGCTCTCGTAGAGGACACCCAGCACGATGTAGACGGTGATGAGCGCTGCAAGGATGAGCAGGGGTTCGTTGGAGAGGGAGTTCTGGAAGGCGGCGGCGGTGCCCTGGAAGCTGGCATTGATGCTGCTCGGAAGAGCGATGCGCTGTTCGACTGCATTGACGGCTTTGACAGCATCGCCCAGCGCCTTACCCGGGGCGAGATTGAAGCTGATGACCGTAGACGGGAACTGGCCCTGATGTCCGATGGCTAGCTGCGCGCGACTCTGCTGCCAATGAGCGATGGTGCTGAGCGGAACCTGCGTGCCGTTGGCTGACTTCACGTAGAGGTTGTTGAGCGTCGAGGGATCGGTCTGGAAGTTCTCGCCGACTTCCATCACCACGTGATACTGGTTCAACTGCGTAAAGATGGTGGAGACCTGGCGCTGACCGAAGGCGTCGTAGAGGGTGTTGTCCACGTCAGCCATCGCGATGCCGAGGCGTGCGGCGGTGTCTCGATCGATCACCAGTTGCGCGCCCATGCCCTGGTCCTGGAGATCGCTGGCGACATCGGTGACGATGGATTCCTTGCTTAGCTCCTGCACCATCTTCCGGGTGTAGGTGGCGAGCTCGGTGGCGTTGGGATCTTCGAGCGAGTATTGGAACTGGGTGCGGCTGACGCGGTCTTCAACGGTGAGGTCCTGGAGCGGCTGGAGAAAGAGCTGAATGCCGTCGACGTCGGCTACCTTGGGCTGCAGGCGGTGGATAACGTCGGAAGCGGAGATCTTGCGCACGTCAAGCGGCTTGAGTGTTATCTGGATGCGGCCTGAGTTGAGCGTGGTGTTGGTTCCGTCGACGCCGATGAAGGAGGAGACATTGTCGACGGCTGGGTCCTGGAGCACGATGTCGACCAACTTCTGTTGGCGGAGTGCCATGTTGGTGAAGCTGATAGATTGCGGTGCTTCGCTGATGCCGAGGATCACGCCGGTGTCCTGCACGGGGAAGAAGCCCTTGGGAACGACGATGAAGAGAAGGATGGTAGCCACAACCGTGCTGATGGTGATCATCAAGGTAAGGAAGCGATGGCGCAAAACGACCTGTAGCGTTTCTCCGTACCAGTTGATAACGGAGTTGAAGACTTTTTCGGAAGCGTGGTAAAAGCGCGTTTGTTCATTCTCAGGCCGATGCTTAAGGATGCGCGACGACATCATGGGCGTCAGGGTGAGCGAGACCACGGCAGAAACGAGGATAGTGACGGCGAGGGTAATGGCAAATTCGCGGAAGAGGCGGCCGACGACATCGCCCATGAAGAGCAGCGGGATGAGCACGGCAATCAGCGAGACGGTCAGAGAGATGATGGTGAAGCCAATCTGTTCGCTGCCCTTCAGCGCCGCGCGCATTGGCGTTTCGCCGGCTTCGATATAGCGCGAGATATTCTCGATCATCACGATGGCATCGTCGACCACAAACCCTGTCGAGATAGTGAGCGCCATCAGGGTGAGGTTGTTGAGCGAGTACCCGAGCAGATACATCACGCCGAACGTGCCGACGATGGAGAGCGGCACGGCGATCGACGGAATGACGGTGGCGGCGAGGTTGCGCAGGAAGAGGAAGATGACCATTACGACCAGCGCAACGGTTAACAACAGTTCGAACTCGACGTCCTTGACCGAGGCGCGAATGGTAGTAGTGCGGTCGGTGAGGACGTGGACCTGGACATTCGCCGGCAAGCTGGTCTGGAGCTGAGGCAGGAGCTTATTGATGCGATCGACGACGGCGATGATGTTGGCGCCGGGCTGCCGCTGGACATTGACGATGACGGCGGGCTGGCGGTTCATCCAGGCGGCCTGCTGCGAGTTCTCAGCGGCGTCCACAACCGTGGCCACGTCGGAGGTGCGGACTGGAGCGCCGTTGCGATAGGCGACGATGACGGGCAGATAGTCAGCGCTTGAGAGCAGCTGGTCGTTGGCGTTAATGGTGTAGGACTGCCGAGAACCATTCAGCGTGCCCTTGGCCTGATCAACGTTGGCAGCGGCGAGCGCGGTACGCAGATCTTCAAGGCTGAGGTTATAAGCGGCGAGTTGTGCAGGGTTGGCTTGCACGCGCACCGATGGCTTCTGACCGCCGGCGATGGAGACCAGGCCGACGCCTGTGACCTGCGAAATTTTTTGCGCGAGGTTGGTATCGGCGGCGTCTTCAATCTTGTCCAGCGGGAGGGTGTCTGAGGTGAGCGCGAGCGTCATAATAGGCGCGTCGGCGGGGTTCACCTTGCTGTAGACCGGCGGATTGGGCAGGTCAGTGGGCAGGAAGCTGTTGGCAGCGTTGATAGCGGCCTGTACTTCCTGTTCAGCCACGTCGATATCTTCGTCGAGGTTGAACTCGAGGGTGATGATGGAACCGCCCCCGGAGCTGACGGAGGTCATCTGCTTGAGGCCGGGCATCTGGCCGAATTGGCGCTCGAGAGGCGCGGTGACGGAAGACGACATCACGTCGGGTCCGGCGCCCGGATAGAAGGTGAGCACCTGGATGATGGGGTAGTCCACTTCGGGCAGAGCTGAAACCGGCAATTGCAGGAAGGCGACACCGCCTGCAAGCATGATGGCCGCCATCAGCAGCGACGTGGCAATGGGGCGCAGAATGAACGGACGGGATGGACTGAGACTCACTGCGGCCTCGGGGTGGAGCTGGGGCTTTGACCGGGATGGCCGCTGTTGCCCGGTTGTCCTGTACCTGACCCCGGAGGCTGGGCGTTGTTTTGACCGGGCGCTTGCGCGGCTTGATTCTGCCGCTGGCGGGCCGCCGCTATGGTGACTGACGCGCCGGGACGCAGCCGGTCGGCACCATCGACAACTACCTTGGCTCCGGGAGCGGGGCCGCTATCCAGTATGGTGTTTTGGCCTTCGGCGAGAGCAACCTTAACGGTCTGCATCTGCGCGGCCTGGCCGCCCTTGCCGTCATCGTTGATGACCCACACGAAAAGGGAGCCATTTAACCCGGTCTGGATGGCGGCGGAGGGAACCACAAGCGCGTCAGGCCGGTTTTCCATGATCAGGTGGACGTTCACGAACTGATTGGGAAACAGGATCGAGTCTTTGTTGTCAAAGACAGCCTTGAGCTTGCCGGTTCCGGTGGTGGTGTCGATCTGATTGTCGGCGGTGAGGAGGTTGCCACTGGTAAGCAGTTGGGTGTCGCTGCGGTCGTATGCGTCGACAGGCATGCGCTTGTCAGACGCGAGACGATGCAGGACCGGCGGTAACTGACTCTCAGGCAGCGTGAAGTAGACGGCGATGGGTTTGAGCTGGTTGATGATGACCAGATCAGTGGAGTTGGCGGTGATGATGTTGCCGGGATCGACGAGCCGGAGACCAATTTTGCCGTCTATCGGCGATTTGATATAGCACCAATCCAACTGCAACTGGGCGGTCTCGATGGCAGCGTTGTCTGACTGGATTGCGCCCTCGTATTGGCCTTGCTGGGCTTCGTCGGCATCGAGAGTCTCTTTGGAAACGACGCCCGCGGCGTAGAGAGCCTTGTAGCGATTGAACTCAGCCTGCGCGTTCTTGAGGAGGGCCTGGTCATGGGCCAGAGTGCCTTTGGCCTGGTCGAGCGCGGCCTGATAAGGCCTCGGGTCGATAACCATAATGGTTTCGCCCTGCTTTACCTCCTGACCTTCGGTGAACTTGACCGGGAGCAACTCGCCGCTGACGCGCGCCTTCACGGTGACGCTGTAGTAAGGAGTGACGGTGCCCAGGCCGCTGAGGTAGATGGGCATGGGTTTCTGCTCCGCAGGAGTGACCTGCACCGGAACGGGCCGATTCAAGAGGGCGGCCGCCTGGTTGGCGGTGTTGGCCGCGGTCTTTTGCTTGTTCTGATAAACGCGCCAAACGATGAGACCCACGGCGGTTGCCAGGACGAGATACACAACGAACCGCACCCAACCGCGTTTTTGGGCGTGGGGTTGCGATCCGCTGGTTTTGGGCAAATAAGGCTCAGTGGCGTCTTGAATTGGCATGATTTGGGTTCCAGTCAATCTTCTTGATTCGAGATCAGTGCCGTTGCTCCGATTCCCAAAATGGGTCATTCCAGTAAGGTTCTACGGCGTTGGCACTTATTTATAGGGACGATTTTGTTTTGTGAAAGGTTTCTGGATCGTTGCCCCTTCCCGAGTCAACAAAAGCGATTACCCGGAGCAATGAGCGGGGCAACGACAGTCGCAGCTATTGTAGCGAAATGAGCGCAGGATGGGGCGACAAAGCGAGGCCGGTAATGGCAGCAAATGAATTGGCGTTGGCAAGCCGGAATCAACGGCGAATTGCGATGCTGTTTGAGTTCGTTTTTGAGAATATCCCGGCCGGCATCGGCTATTTCACCTGTCAGATAAAGCGAGTGTTAGAGCAACTCGAAACACCCCGCATATTGAGATATGAATTTCCGAAAAATGAAGCCTTGTCGGGTCCAGACCCGTCCTATAACTGTAAGCAAGAGAACTTAGAAGGTAGACGCGCTGCGCCGGGCGGCGCGTCATCGTCTAAGATTGACTTTTTGAGTCGTTACATTGGAACGGGCAGCGTCGAACTGTTCGGAGCCGATTCTATTGAGCCGCTGTTTGCCTTGACTGGTTCGCCTGCAGTACCCGCGGCGACCCATCTCTCATACGTCAAGTCGTTGACGGGCAAATCGCCTCAGGAGCGAGTACCAGCCCTATGATGTGGATTGTTCGGCTAGCGCTACGGCGGCCGTACACGTTTGCCGTCTTCGCGCTCTTGATCTTGATTCTGGGCGCATACAGCATTGTGTCGATGCCCACGGATATCTTTCCGAATATCGACATTCCGGTTGTGACCGTGGTGTGGAACTACGCCGGGCTGTCTGCGCAGGAGATGTCGACGCGCATCGTCTTCAACAGCGAACGCGGCGTAACCACGACGGTCAACGATGTTGAGCACATCGAGTCGCAATCGCTGAACGGCATCGGTCTGATCAAAATCTTCTTTCAGCCGCACGTGAATATTGGTAACGCTGTGGCGCAGGTGACTGCGATCTGCCAGGTCCAGCTTCGATCGCTTCCCCCCGGAACCACGCCGCCATTCATTATTCAGTACAACGCATCGAGCGTGCCGGTACTGATGCTCGGGCTTTCCGGGACGGGGCTCAGCGAAGCGCAGTTGAATGACCTGGCCACCAATACCATTCGCACCCAGTTGGCCACGGTCGAGGGAGCGCAGACTCCTTACCCGTATGGGGGCAAGCAGCGGCAAATCCAGGTGGACATCGATCCGAAGGCGCTCCAGGCGAGAGGACTGTCGCCAGCCGATGTTGTGAACGCGGTCTCGGCGCAGAATCTCATTGCGCCTTCCGGGACCATGAAGATGGATCGGTTCGAATACGCCATCGAAACGAATTCAGCTCCAACGCTGGTGCAACAGCTGAATGATTTACCGATACGGACCGCAAACGGGGCGATTATCTATGTTCGCGATGTAGCGCACGTGCGGGATGGTTCTCCGCCGCAGACCAACATCGTGCGAGTAGACGGCAAGCGGGCCATCATGATGGCCATCATGAAGACCGGTTCGGCTTCGACGCTGCAGATCATCAAGGATGTGCGCGCTATTGTGGACAGTCCCAGCGTCAGGGGGCAATTACCGCCGCAAATGCAGATCAATGCTCTTTCAGACCAGGGCATCTTTGTGCGCGGGGCCATTAGCGGCGTTGTTCGTGAGGCGTTGATCGCGGCCTGCCTGACAGCGGTGATGATCCTGATATTTCTGGGAAGCTGGCGGTCGACCCTGATCATCGCCGTGTCGATTCCGCTTTCCATCTTGTGCTCGATCACGATGCTGGCGTTGCTGCACGAGACCATCAACATCATGACGCTGGGCGGATTGGCGCTGGCTGTTGGCATCCTCGTGGACGATGCGACGGTCGAGATCGAGAACATCAATCGCAACCTGGAGCAGGGCAAGGAGATTGAGCAGGCGATTCTGGATGGCGCTGCACAGATTGCCACTCCGGCGCTGGTTTCAACTTTGGCAATCTGCATCGTGTTTGTGCCGATGTTCCTGTTGAGCGGCGTGGCCCGCTACCTCTTTGTTCCGCTCGCCGAGGCTGTGGTGTTTGCGATGCTTGCCAGCTATCTTCTTTCGCGAACCGTTGTGCCGACGATGGCGAAGTACCTGCTGCACGAGCATGACGATGCCCAGGCAGCCAGAAAAGCGCATAGCCGCAACCCATTTATCCGCTTTCAGAGTGGATTTGAGGCAGGATTCACGCGATTCCGCAATGGGTACGTGCGGCTGTTGACCGTGTGCGTGGATTTTGCTGGAGTGTTTCTAATCCTGTTTGCGGTTTTTGCAGTTGGATCCATAGCGCTTCTGGTGCCGTGGCTGGGGCAGGACTTCTTTCCCGCGGTGGATGCGGGGCAGTTCAAGATTCACGTGCGGGCTAGAACCGGCACGCGCATTGAAGAGACTGCGGCGCTTTGCGATCATATCGACGCTACAATTCGCGAGCATATCCCTTCGAGCGAGATGGTGACGATCGTCGACAACGTTGGGCTTCCCTACTCCGGATTGAATCTTTCGTATTCAACTTCCGCACCGATCGGGCCTGAGGATGCGGATATCCAGGTGCAGCTTACACCGAAGCATCACCCCACCGATGACTATGTGCAGGAGTTGCGGGGCGCGTTGGCGCACGATTATCCGGGCGTCACGTTTTATGTGCTGCCAGTGGATATCGTGACTCAGATTTTGAACTTTGGACTTTCTGCGCCAATCGATGTTCAACTGGTGGGGCCAAATCTTTATGGCAACCGCGCGGTTGCGGAAAAGATGTTGAATGAAGTCCGGTATGTAGCTGGAGCAACAGACGCGCGCATTCAGCAGCCGTTTGACTACCCAAATTTCACCGTGAATGTGGACCGGACACGCGCGCAGGCGATCGGCTTCACGCAGCGCGACGTGGCGCAGAGCCTGCTGGTAGCTTTGAGCGGCAGCTTTCAAACCACGCCGAGCTTTTACCTGGATCCCCGCAATGGTGTGAGCTATAACGTCGCAGTGCAGACGCCGCAGTACAGGCTGGACTCGATGTCATCGCTGCAGAGCCTTCCGGTTACGCAGTCGGGCAGCACCGGACCCTCAACAGGCGGAACGACCCCGTCAAGCGTCGGGTCGAGCCCCGCACCAATGGAAACAGACGCTCCGGGAGCGCCGCAGCGACCAGTGCAGGTGCTGGGTAATCTGGCGCAGTTTCAACCCGGCGCAGAACTGGGCACGGTAAGCCACTATGATGTGCAACCGGTGCTCGATATTTATACCAACGTAGAGGGCACTGATCTTGGAACCGTGACGCGCGAAATGGAGAGGATCGTCAAGAAGTATGAGAAACAGCTGCCGCGCGGTTCCCACATGATTCTGCGCGGACAGAGCGAGACAATGAAGGCGTCGTACGTCGGCCTGCTCGGCGGCCTCGCATTTTCGATTTTGCTGGTTTATCTGCTGATCGTAGTGAATTTCCAGTCGTGGCTCGATCCTTTCCTGATTATTTCGGCGTTGCCGGCGGCATTGGCCGGAATCGCGTGGTTCCTTTTCGTGACCGGAACTCGGCTGAGCGTGCCGGCATTGACGGGCGCCATCATGTGCATGGGGGTGGCCACATCGAATTCGATCCTGGTGGTCAGCTTCGCTCGCGAACAGTTGGAAGAGCTGGTGGGCGATGCACGCCAGGCGTCACTGAATGCGGGTTACGTGAGACTGCGGCCGGTGTTGATGACGGCGCTGGCCATGATCCTGGGCATGATGCCCATGGCCCTGGGGCTGGGCGAAGGCGGCGAACAGAACGCACCGCTGGGTCGCGCCGTGATCGGCGGCCTGTTGCTGGCCACGGTGGCTACGCTGTTCTTTGTACCGGCGTTCTTCTCGGTTGTACATGGATGGATCGAGAGGCGGTCCAGATCGCAACGCCATGAAAAGCAGGCCGCGACATTTGACGAGTTCGATTAACGCCGGTCTCATGAGTATCTTTGCGCTTGTTTGCGCAAGCATGGGGCCCGCCAGCAAGACGGGACCGTAAGTTCGGAAGAGCCGGGAAGTTTTTGTATGAGAGCGGTTTCGAGATCTTCAGGTTTACCGCAAGTTATTTCGGAGTAGCTTTATGAGCGATGAATCCAAACCGAACCAGAAGCCGGCCGGGGCACATAACCAGATCCCTCACGAGGGACACGACACGCAGCATGCACCGGCGCAGAAGCCGATTGCGCCGAGTATTGCCATCACCGGCACTGTGATCGTACTGCTGGTGTTTGCGGCCCTCGCGACTTTTGGGATCCTGAGCCGAATTCACCACAGCAATGTGCTGGCAAAGACAACCCAGGAGGCGGCCGCTCCAGTGGTGATCGCACTACCGCCTAAACCGGGCAATCCTATCGACACATTCTTGCTGCCGGGCAATGTAACGGCTTATACAGATTCGCCGATTTACGCGCGCACTTCTGGCTATCTGACGAAGTGGTACTACGACATTGGCTCTCACGTTAAGCAGGGAGCGTTGCTGGCAGAGATCGCAACGCCGGAACTGGATCAGCAGCTGGTACAGGCCGAGGCTGACCTGGGGACGGCAGAAGCCAATGCCAAAAACGCACATTCGCAAGCCCAGCGCTACCAGGGGCTGGTGGATTCGAACGCGGTATCACAGCAGGACACAGAGACCTTCACCAACCAGGCGACAGCGACGGCTTCTGCCGTGAAGTCGGCCCAGGCCAATGCAGAGCGGCTGAAACAGTTGGTATCGTTTGAGAAGGTCTACGCTCCTTTTGACGGCGTGGTAACGGCTCGTTCCGTCGATATCGGACAGCTTATCGATACGGGAGCGGCGAAGGAACTGTTCCACATGCAGGCACTCAATACTCTGCGTGTCTATACGAATGTTCCGCAGATGTATACGACCAACCTGAAACGCGGCTCGAAGATCGACATTACGTTTCCTGAATATCCGGGACGAAACTTTCAAGGGACGCTGGTGCGAACCGCGAACGCAATTGATCCAACCAGCCGTACATTGCTGGTGGAGCTTGACGTGGATAACCGCAAGGGCGAGTTGCTGCCAGGATCGCTGGCGCAAGTTCACTTCAAGGCGCAGTCGATGCAGACTTTCGTGATTCCCGTTTCCGCGATCATCTTTCGACGTGAGGGAACGCAGGTGGGCACGGTGGGAGATGACAACATCGCACACGTAATACCTGTCACGATTGGCCAGGATGACGGAGCGACCGTGCAGATCGTGACCGGTTTGAAGGATAGCGACCGGGTGATCCAGGATCCGCCTGACTCGCTGATTGAGGGCGAGAAGGTGAGCCCGCAAAGCCCGGGCAACCAGCAGAATGGCAAGCTGGGACCAGGGGGCAAATAGCGATGTGGCTGGGTTCAGAATTGCGGGTTCCGGCTTCGCCTGGGTACGCGCGTAAAAGGATACGGATGCGAAGGGTGCATTTATTCGCATTGGGTCTTGCGTCGCTGCTGGCTGGATGCAAGGTCGGGCCGAACTATCAGCGCCCGGACACTCTGGCGCCGCCGGCGTACAAAGAGGGTGGATCGCCTGGGGCCGTTGTGCCGCCGCCTAATCCCAAAGGCGGGACGTGGAAGCCCGCTTCGCCTTCCGATGGCATGTTGCGCGGCAAGTGGTGGGAGATCTATCAGGATCCGCAATTGAATGCGCTGGAAGAGCAGATTGTTCCCCAGAACCAGAACCTTCGAGCGGCTCTGGAGACATACCAGTCAGCACGCGACCAGGTGCGGGTGGCGCGCGCGGATTTCTATCCGACATTGTCGGTCACGCCCGCGGTCAGTCGCGACCAGGTGTCTTCGCACCGGCCTTTGGCAGTGAGCGGCACGAATACCGGATACAGCGATTTCCAGCTGGAAGGGCAGGCGAGCTGGGAGCCGGATCTTTGGGGACGCGTGCGACGCAGCGTTGAGGCTGCTCACGAGAATGCACAGGCAAGTGCGTCTGACCTGGCGAATCTTGACCTGAGCCTGCACGCGGAGCTGGCGTTGGATTACTTTGAATTGCGCGGGCTGGATTCAGACGCCCGGCTTCTCCAGACGACAGTGACGGATTATGAGCATCAGCTTGATTTGAACCAGCGCCTGGTGAAGGGCGGCCTGGCGACGGCTGTGGTGGTTGCGCAGGCATTGACGCAGCTGGAGACGACGCGGGCTCAACTGGTGGATTTGAACGAGGCGCGCAGCGAATACGAGCACGCGATTGCCACGCTCATCAATAAAGAGGCGGGCGATGTGACGCTGGCGCCATCGCCGCTGGACTTGGCGCTCCCTGGGGTTCCAGTCGGGGTGCCGTCGCAATTGATCGAGCGCCGCCCTGATATTTCCGCAGTTGAGCGACGCACAGCGGCCGCCAATGCTCAAATTGGGATCGCGATCAGCGCGTTTTATCCTAACGTGGTTCTCGGCGGAGGCGGCGGATTTGAGAGCACTAACATCGGGACGCTGATCCAGGGGCCGAGCGCGCTATGGAGCCTGGGCGCACAGGCAACGCAGTTGTTGTTTGATGCCGGCAGACGGCATGCCATTACCGACCAGGCGAGACACAACTACGAGGCGGAGGCTTCCACCTATCGCGCCACGGTGCTCGGTGCTTTCAACGAGGTAGAAGACCGGTTGTCAGACCTGCGGGTGTTGAACGAAGAGGCCACTACGGAGCAGCGAGCCGTGGCAGCTGCGCAGCACTCCCTGGACTTGTCGAACCAGCGCTACAAGGGCGGCGCGACAACCTACCTTGAAGTGTTGGTAGCCGAAAGCACGCTCTTGAGTAACCAGCGCACGTCGACGGATCTTGTGACGCGCCAGTTCTCTGCCAGCGTGGGGCTCATCCGCGCTCTCGGCGGCGGTTGGGATGTGGCTCAGCTTCCCTAGTGACGGGAATCCGAAGCTTCGTTTGCGCGGCGGCTGCCCGATCCAGTTCGCGGGAGAAACGGGTTGCTGATGTTGAACAGTCCAACGGCTCGCTTCTAACGAGTTTTCGGCAAGGTCATTCCATCCCGCTCACGGTGTCGAGACGAAGATGGCTGTAGGCCTCCGGGGGAACTTCAGTCAAGGGCAGCGATGGGCCTTCCCACAGAATGCGGGGCGAACCCTGACTGACCGAGTGCAGCCCCTCGATGTGCAGCACGTGGCGACCCGCGCGCAGACCGATGGAGCCATGATCGTACCGCACGGCATTCCCCGGCGATCCACAAACCTGGGCGAAGGGCGGCCCGGTTTTGGCGATCTGAATGCCGTCGATGACCAGACGCGCGCCATCTCTCGCCATCAGATGAAAGGTGTATCCGCCATCGGCGGGGATGTCGATGAAGCCATCCCACGCAGCTACATAACGTGTGAAGCCCTGGGGATCGGCATGGAGGTTTGGCGAATCTCCGTGAAAGATCGGAGTCTGCTGAGAGAGGTCGGGCAGTTCAGTCCACGTACCCGGGTAGATCTGCCAATGCAGCCCTGGGAGGGTCGGTCCGGCGATGGGCCCGGCGTCTTGCCATTTTGAAACAGCAACCATTCCCTGCGCGGCCCAGTCCTGACGATCCTGCTTATCTTCAGCTTTGAGCAGAACCCGAAAACGGCCCGCGCCGTTGGAACCGTCGAGGGCTGTTCCGAGCGCATCGGGAAATTTATGTTTCACGCGTCGTCCGCGTGCTTCAGTTCCATCACCGAAGAGCCAGGTGAAGTCGGTGTGGGGCGAAGCATCCGCCGTGAAAGTAACCCGATCACCGGGGCCAAAGACAGAAGGGCTTACCGTGAAATGTGCCACAGGACCGGAGGGCGCAGGAAACTTCGGCTGCGCTGCACCGCCGGCGGTGATGAGTTGCAGTTCCGCGTCGTTGGTGGCACGGTTCTGATCGTATTTCACGTTGTCGAAGGTGACGTCGGTGACGTCGCCGGTAATGGTGGATGTGGCGAGGGGAGGCTGATCGAGCGCCCAGATGTTTTTGAAGAGAACACCATGAACGGAGGGCTCTTCATGCTCGATCTGGACCAGCGAGTACCAGTTGTCGAGCCAGAGGTTTTCGAACGTGTAGCCGGAGTGGTCGCCTTTGGCGCCGTTCGCACCCCACAAGCCAAGGATGCCGAAGGTCTGGCCGCAGGCGCCAATGCCGCCATGGAGAATGTCGGAGTCGCGCAAGGTGAAGTTGCGTGAGTTGAAAATCTTTCGCGGCCATGCGGTGCGCACGATATTGGAGATGCTGGTGGACAGTTCGCTGTTTTCCACGGTGATGTTCTGAACGTCGTGGCCCGGTCGCAGCATATCGGCATCGGTGTAGCCGTCCCAATTGCCTTCCAGGGCGAGGTCGTCGTCAGAGGCACGCAGGAAGGCATCGCGAACGAGCGCATCGCCTCCGCCGAGCCAGTCCATCCCATCCTGGTTAGCGTTGCCGGGATTGCCGCCGATAACGCGGAGGTCGTTGTAGACGAAGTGGTTGGTATCTTTCATCTGGATAGACCAGGTGCGCGCTCGGACAATGCAGGTGAGGCCGTCGATCTCCACGTCGTGCGACTCGAGTGCGCCGATGCAGTGCCAGTCGGGTTTCTGCATCCAGCCCTGATCGGAGTTCGGGTCCTGGGTGCCTTCATAGACGATCGTGCCGCGGCCAAGGACTTTCACGCCGCTGATCTTCCAGAGGTTCAGGCTGCCGTAAAAGTAGGAGCCTGGCGCGAGATAGTAAGTCTCGCCACTTTGGGGATTGAGGCTTTGGCGATACACGCCCGGCGCGAAAAAGTGAAGAGAGGGATTGGCGGGCGGGGGCGGCGCGGGAGGTTCGCCAGCGAAGACGAAGAGCATGGCGGCGTAATTGAGAAAATCGCCCGGACGAGAGATGGAGAGTTTCTGCGGTCCAGCGATCTTGAATCGAATCGTCTGCCCTTCGCGCACCGGCCGAATGCCGAGCCGCCACGGTTCGATGTCGACGCCTTTATCCCAAAAGCCGGGTTGAGTCGCGGTAATGGCGATGGTGACCGGGCCAGTGATGTCGAAGTTGACGAAGTCATAGCTCGCGGCGGCGTGAGCGACGTCCACGGGCTGGTTGTTGACCGTAACCGTGAAGGCGGTTGAGCGCAGTTCGGGTGGAACCGGAACCGGATAAACGCGCGGAGCGGCGGAGACTACGCTGGAAAGCGCGAGCACAGCCGCCAAGAGCATACCAAGAGCACGCAAGAAGCAGGAACCTGAAGAGAATTGAAGACCAGTCCACTTTAGCACCGGGGCCGGAATTCCAATGCGCCGACCGATACTGCGTGGTTTTCGATTCAGTCCCGGAGCCTTATGCGCCGGGAGACAACTTCGCCTGCCAACGCTGAGAGATGCGCAGGGAAGTGCGGATGATGAAAGTCGTCGCCAGCAATGTGAGGCTGCCCGCGATGAGCATCAAGGGGATGTACCACATGCCCAGGACTTCGTGAGCCGGCGCGGCTGGAATGTACAACTGAGTCCCGCTCGCGATCATGTGTCCATCCTGGTACCACGTCCCGGTGTGCGCGGGAAAGACGCCCTTCAGCATGCCGGACAGCACGCATCCTCCTCCGATGAGGTATCCGACCATTCCTACGAAAACTACCACCATCCCCGACATCCCCTTGGTGGCAAGTCGTAGTGCACCGCGCATCAGTGTCACGGGCGAGATGCTGCGGCTGGCCTTGCGGATGAGTATGCCATCTCTGTATTGGGCGGCCAGTTCCCCAGCAGCACCGAGTCTGGCGAGGATGGTCTCAACACTTACGCCGTTCTCTTCTGCCGAGTCACGAATATGCGCGCTGATTTCGCGAACGATCTCGTCGCGCTCGCTCAACGTCATGGGACCTAGATGGGTGCGAAGAGAAGACAAATAGGTGTCGATCTGGACGGTCTCGATCATCGCGATAACTCCTTCGTTTCTGTGACTCCAGTGCTCGACTGGTCTTGTGCTTGCCGGAAGAGGACGGGTTCAAGAAGCTGGCTGAGTCCGCCTGCAAAATTGGTCCAGGCTCCGGCCATTTGCAGGAGGCGTTGGCGCCCTTGGTCGGTGAGCGCGTAGTACTTTCGGGGATGACCTGCTTCCGCCTCAACCCAGTCGGAGGTCAGCATACCCTCAGCTTTGAGTCGGTTGAGGATGGGGTAAATGGTTCCTTCGGCTAACACAAGTCGCGAATGGCTCTCAAGAAAGCGAATGATTTCAAGGCCGTAGAGGCGCCCGCTCCAGAGGCTCGCCAAGGCAGCCATTTCCAGAGCGCCCTTTCGCAGTTGAGCTTCCCATCGGGCGGGTGAGTCAACATCGACCGGATTCGCCCTCAATCTCATCATTGCAACATACCTTGCATATCAATGTATCGTGCTATGGTGAGGATGTCAAGAATGAAAGCGAAGCTAATGACGACCCGGCGCGTTTGCGGGTATCTGCGGCTCGTATAATCCGGGTCGCGAACCAATACCGCTTAGAACGTTCGCGTCAGCCTGTTTTCGGGGATCGCCCGATTCGCAGAATCAGATCGACCAAAACAAACATGATCGAGATTGGCGAGGAGAGGCCATGTTATCGTGCACTGCTTTTCGATTTCGCTCCCGTCTGTGCGCACTCCTGCTTACATGGGGATCGGTCTTTGGAGTTATGGTCTCGGCGGCGGCCGCGAAGCAATCGAACATCACGATCGACAGCTCCGTCACGATCGTTGAGAGCGAGAACGAACCGGCGCCGGTGCGACGCGCTACAGAAGACCTGTTGAACGATTTCGGTAAGGTGTTCGGGCAGACACCAAGCCTTGCGAATCACATGGAGGGTTCGGGCCAGTTGGCGATCCTGATCTCGGGGCCGCAGAGGCCGTATGCGGGGATCAAATGTGCGGAGCCGACGGGCGGAGCTGAGTCATTTGCGCTTTCGGTTGTGCATCTGGCAGGGCGCGGGCAGGTGCGGGATGTGGTTTGCCTCACCGGAGCGGACATGCGCGGGACGATCTATGCGATCTACCAGTTCTCGCAAACGGTACTCGACGTAGACCCGATGTATCTATGGACAGACAAGCAGCCGGAGGAGCGTAGTTCCATCACGCTGCCGGCGGATTTCGCGCATATCTATCCCAGGCCGGTGTTCCGGTATCGCGGATTCTTCCCAAACGACGAGGATTTGCTGACGGGCTGGATCCCCGCGGCAAAAGGCGAGAAAACAGGAATCTCACTGAAGGTGTGGGACAACATCTTCGAGACGATCCTGCGGCTAAAGGGAAACATGATCGTGCCGGGAACGTGGATCTTCCCCGATGATGCGCAGGTGGATGCGGCGGCGAAGCGCGGATTGATCGTGAATCAGCACCATGCAATTCCGCTGGGCGTGAATGTTGCGCGCTGGCCGAAGGATGTGCCTTACAACTTCTCGACGCATCCGGAGATCCTGGAGCGAGCGTGGACCAACGCCGTGGCAACCTACAAGCCGCATGAGGAGATTCTGTGGAGCGTAGGGCTGCGCGGGTTGTCGGATTCAAGTTATGCATCGCTTGATCCCAGCGTGCACGACAACGATGCGCTGCTGGGCAAGCGTATCAGCGATGCGATCGCGGAGCAGATGAAGATCGTGCGCGCCAAATATCCGAAGGCGGAATTCGTTACGGATTTGTGGCAGGAAGGCGCGCGACTGATGCAGAAGGGCCTTCTGCAGATTCCGCCGGAGGTGACGCTGGTCTGGGCGGACACCGGGTACGGCGATATGCAGGATGGCGGAAAGGTGGCCAGGGGACAAGGCTCTTATTTCCATGTCGCGATGATGAACGGCAATGCGAACCAGCTTTCAGAGATGGTTCCGGTTGCGGTGATTCAGGAGGAACTGGGACGGTACATCAAGGCTGGAGCTACTTCCTACATTCTTGTGAACACGAGCGATATTAGGCCAGTGGCGATGACGACACGAGCGCTGATGGATGTTGCGTGGGGAGGAGTGCCGGCGGCGGACTCGGATGTGGATGGGGATTTTTATCGGAAGTGGGCAACGGAGGAGTTTGGAGCTAAGTCGGCCGATGCTCTAGCTGTGGTGTACAAGGAGTACTTTGCAGCACCTTCGCTGCGGAACTCGACGCCGTCGCCGGGTTTGACCTCGGCAGGAAATGCGCCCCCTCCACCTCCGAGGCTCAGCAATGTTCCACGAGAGGAAGGCGATCAGCATTATCACTCGGAGATTCGCCTGCTGTTGCTCGACCGGCTAAGCGGGGGCCAAATCGCGGCGATTCCGAGTCAGTCGCCGAAGTGGACAGCGCCGCGGTTGATGCCTGCGCTTGAGGAACAGACGAAGAAGGAAATGTTGGATCGAGACATCAGGGAATGTGAAGGCGCGCAGCCGCGCTGGGATGCGGTGTGGCAGCATGCTGTGGCGGCGAAGAGCTTGGTTGATCCTGATCGGCGCGACTATTACCAGGGGGCGGTGCTGACGATGATCACGATTAATCGCGAAAGCAACCGTGCGCTGTTGCTGGTGGCTCGCGCGCTGCAGGACGACGGAGCCGGGGACGAAGAGAAGGCGCGCAACGAAGCGGGCGAGGCGCTGCAGGCGCTCGATGCGATTCAGGCATCCATGACGGCGGCTGAATACGGCAAGTGGAAGAACTGGTATCGCGGCGACTGGCTTACGGGCGTGTATCGGACACGCGAACTGGTGCAGGCCTATGCGGATCACCTCAAGGATCCCATGGCGAAGTTGCCCGCGCCTGTGGCGTGGAGCGGATGGGAAGCATACTTCCACATCATGAAGTATGAAGGCGACCGGTCAGTGGATGTGCATTGAGGTGCTTCAGGTTTGTGTGCTATGTTCATCGGGAGTCGAGCACGTGAGGGCCTCGGAAGCCATTCCACAAGGAGGAGCAGATGAGGGGTTGGAAGCTTTATCTGACGGCGTTAACCTGGGTTGCACTCAGTTGTGTAGGGGTTCGGGCGCAGAGCGGTATTACCGCGCAAAACGGACGCCAAGTTACGTGTGCTTCCGATGACGGCAAGCGTCACCTTTGTCAGGTAACGACCCAGTATGGCGTGCGTATGGTCAACCAGCGCAGCGGATCGCCATGCATCCAGAACCAAACCTGGGGATTCAATCGGAGTGGCATCTGGGTCGATAGGGGATGCCGGGCCGACTTCTGGCTTGGTGGCGGTTACCACGGCGGCGGTAGTGGCGGCTATCCAGGCGGAGGCTACCCGAACGGCGGCAAGATCACCTGCTCCTCCAACGACGGCAAACGAAACTTCTGCAACGCAGATACCAGTCGTGGCGTTCGATTGGTGAACCAGCGCAGCGGCTCGCCATGCATCCAGAACCAGACCTGGGGATTCAATCGCAACCAGATCTGGGTGGATCGAGGCTGTCGAGCGGACTTCCAACTCGGCAGATAATCAAGTGCTGCTGTTGATAGCCGGCAGATAGCTCAAGATCCAGACGATCTATGCGAATGAAAGACCTTGTTCGTGTGAACGCGGGGCTTCGCCTTGCCGTCTTCCATTGCCGGGGAGCGACCGGCGATCTGAATCAAACTTCTAAATCGATTCGTTCGGCCCGAGTCTAGATGCCTTCGCCCATCGAGACGTACTCGGCGAGTTGATTCAGTTCCTCGCGGTAAGCGGTTCGCTCGGCTTCTTCGGTGGCAAACGGCTCGACGCGGCGAACGTGGTCGCCGAGCCTGCCTTCCAGTTCTTCGACGCGCGCGGAGAGAGCAATGAGCGCGTCGGAGAGTGGATCTTTCACATCATGCGGATCGGTAATGAGCACCCGCTGACCGTTGCGGTAAACGATGTGCGCGGGCACGCCGACGACGGTGGAGTTAGGCGGAACATCCGACAGGACGACGGAGCCTGCGCCGACGCGTGAGTTCTGGCCGATGGTGATGTTGCCGAGCACGTTGGCATTGTTGCCGACGAAGACGCCATCGCAAAGAGTGGGGTGGCGCTTCCCGTGTCCCTTGCCGGTTCCACCCAGAGTGACGCCTTGATACAACGTAACGTCGCTTCCGACAATCGCGGTTTCGCCGATGACGACGCCAGTGGCGTGGTCGATAAAGAGACGACGCCCGAGAAGCGCGCCGGGGTGGATGTCAACGCCGGTAAAGAATCTGCCGAACTGGGAGAGGACGCGCGCCGGAAGCCGCAGTTTCTTGCGCCAAAGCCAGTGAGAAACGCGGTGGTACCAGACGGCCCAGAGGCCTGGATAGCAAAGCATGACCTCAAGCCAGGAGCGCGCGGCCGGGTCGCGCTCCAGGACTGAGCGAACATCTTCGCGCATGCGGGCAAACATGAACCGAGCCTTTCTTTTACGAAGCAGCCGTGTACATCTTCTGGGCTCCGATTCTTACAGCGTAACTGCCTGCGTGGGCAAAGCCAGCACTTCCTGTCGCAGCGAGTCAAACAGGACGCTGGAAAGATAACGCTCGCCGAAGCTCGGCAGGATTACAACGATCAGTTTGCCGGCATTCTCAGGGCGCGCGGCCACCTTGAGTGCCGCAACCACCGCAGCGCCCGAACTGATGCCGACAAAGAGGCCTTCCTCGAGCGGCAGACGGCGGGCCATGGCGATCGACTCATCGTTGGTAACTTGGACGACTTCGTCGATGAGCTTGGTATCGAGGATGCTCGGTACGAATCCTGCGCCGATGCCCTGGATCTTGTGGGGGCCGGGCTTGCCGCCGGAGAGTACGGGGCTGTCAGTCGGTTCGACGGCGATGGCCTTGAACTCCGGCTTGCGCTGTTTGATGTAGCTGGCGACTCCGGTAAGAGTACCGCCGGTGCCGACGCCGGAGATGAGGATGTCGACTTTCCCGTCGGTGTCTTCCCAGATTTCAGGGCCGGTCGTCTTGACGTGAATCGCGGGGTTGGCAGGGTTATCGAACTGCCCGAGGATGTAGCCATTCGGGGTGTTGGCGAGAATCTCGTTGGCCTTGGCGATGGCGCCTTTCATGCCGTTGGGGCCGGGGGTAAGCACGATCTCAGCGCCAAACGCGCGGAGGAGGACGCGGCGCTCGGTGCTCATGGTCTCAGGCATGGTGAGAATGAGCTTGTAGCCTTTGACGGCTGCGACGAAGGCCAGCGCAATGCCAGTATTGCCACTGGTGGGCTCAATGAGCGTGGTCTTGCCGGGGGTGATTTTGCCGGCTTTTTCGGCGTCTTCAATCATGGCGTTGCCAATGCGGTCTTTCACGCTGGAGAGCGGGTTCTGACTTTCGAGTTTGGCGACGACGGTTGCCGGCAATCCGGCGGATACGCGGTTGAGCCGCACCAGGGGAGTTCTTCCAATCAATTCAGTTACGTTTGCTGCAATGCGAGCCATGCAAAATCTCCTTCGACTGGAGCAAAGAGCTCTGTCGGAAATGGATGAGGGTGGAAGTATCGGTGCCGCACCGCGGGGAATCAGGCAGGAGAAGTCGTGCGCAAGTCGCGCGCACGTGTGCATCGCAGCAGACACCAGGTCGGCGTTAGCGACATCGACGCATGGAGATAGCGTAGACCTGCAGGCCGGGGCATGGCAAGCGAGCAAGTTCAGGCGGCTGCAGGGTTGAGGCGCCAGAGAGTGGCGTTAAGAATGGAAGCGAAGGTAACCCACGCCCAATAGGGCGCCATGAGCCACGCGGATGTGGTGGACACTTGGCTGAAGACCAGGGTGGTTGCTGCGATGGTGCACCAGAGTAGAGCTACCTCGATGGCGGCTGCGCCGATGGCATGTTTGCGGAAGAAGATCCAGCTCCAGGCAAGATTGAGGACGAGTTGAAGGATAAAGAGAATGAGGCCGAGAGTGCGCGCCGAGGACGCGGGAGAATTGACGACCAGCCAGACGGCGATCGCCATGAGCAAGTAGAGGGTGCTCCAGACAGGGGCAAAGATCCAGCTGGGCGGGTTGAAGGAGGGCTTGGCGAGGGTCCGATACCAGCCTGGAATCTCCGGGCCGGTCCAACGTCCGCCCATCAGTCCTACGCCCTCGCAAAGTACGATCAAGCCTGCCAACGAAAGCCAATGCATTACCCATCCTCCGAGGCCACGGGTAGGTGGCTCATCCGAATTGGATGTGTCTCGGAGGGCGAGAGTTAGAGCATTCGTGATTGTTTATTGCGGTGAAACATTGAGCTAGGAACGTTTCATAGGGCCGAAAGCTTTCACCGATTCGGGCTCTGTTCGGCTGAAGGCTTGAAGAGTTCGAGGTTCTGGCTCTTCCACACCATGGCGGAGTGAATGCGATTGTAGCCACTGGGGTGGTCGTAAAAGACGAATTCCTCAATAGGCCCGGGGCGCATCTTGCGGTACTCTCCCAGGTGGATCGCGGCTTGCGCAAAGCCATCGGGCTGACGAGCAGCGTTCAGTCCGAACATGTCGGCTTCTTTCTCCTGCACCCGGACGAATGTGTTGTTGACGGGCGTCAGCACAAAGAACAGGATCGAGGTCAGCAGCATCACCAGCGGCACCACGGCTGGATCGCTAACGGAGCTGATCTGCCAGCGTTCGCCCCAGCGGCTGAGGGCCCACTTTAGTCCCCAGAAGAGATAGGCGAACGACAGGACAGTCAGGATCAAGAAGAACATGAGGCTCTTGGGGATGTGGTTCATGACGTAGTGGCCCATTTCATGCCCCATCACGGCCTGAATCTCTTCCGGCGAGCCCCGACGAATCAGGTTGTCATTCAGAGTGATGCGCATGGTATTGCCGAATCCGCTAACGTTGGCGCTCATACGCGTAGTTTGCCGACTGGCGTCAATCTGCCATACATCATTGGTGGGAATTCCGTTGGCATGCGCCATTCGCAGGATCGGCGCGGTGATTCTGGGGTCGGCAAGTTTTTTGGGCGTATTGAAGATCGGTTGAAGAAATACAGGCCCGATTGCGATCAAAATCGTCAACAGTCCCATGGATGCAATGGTGCCCCAAATCCACCAGGTTTTCGGAAACTTGCGCACGATGGCAAACAGAAGCGCCATGGCGATGGACCCAAGAACCAGGGAAACCAGCAGCGCCTTGAACTCGTCGCCCATCCAAGGCCCGAAGGTCTGCGTAGCCATTCCGTACTTATGCTCGCGCACATAGCTCTCGTAGAACTCAAGCGGAAAGCCGAGAACCGTTGTGACAACGATGTATTGCAGCCCGTACAGGAGCGGCTGCAGCCATTGAAAGCGTGTGATTCGAGCCGCGAGGTCGCGCATGCGTGCCGACCAGCGAAGATTAAGCAGCAGAAGCGAGACCACTGAGGCGTATAGAAAATCCCAGAGGATGAGCCAGTAGCCGCCTTCAAAGTAGGCATCAGAGCGGGCTACGGCTGAGGGCGGCATCATTGCCATGTAGGCTTCTGTGGCTGCTTCGGCGTCGAATTGCGGCGAGGGTTGGGCCGCGGCCGGAACCCTGGTGATGTCGGCGGCGGGTTGAGGTGCGGGTTGAGCAGCGGCGGACACTGCAGCGAATGCGATCATTGCCGGGACAACAATCTTGAGGAAGAAGCTGTTCATGCGAGACCTCTCTTGCGTGTTCCCGGCACGTGCGAGACACAGCACGATCGAGTCTGCCTTTGGGTACTCCGACCTTTACGCAGGCAGTTCGGTGACGGTTCCACTTTTGTGCCGTTATATCCTTAACTAAGAACACAGGTCAGTGGTTAACACAGCCCGATCTGTCAGGATTTTGAAATCATCATGAGTACGCAGAATATTGTCGTTCATTTGCCCGATGGAAGCATACGCGAAGTGCCTGCGGGCACGACACCTCTGGAGATTGCCAACTCGATTTCGCCCCGGCTGGCTGCGGCGTCTGTGGTAGCACGGCTGACCCCGGTAGTTGCCGACACGAAGTCCAAGGCTACTGCAGAGGGCGAGTCGGAGGCTGCGATGTACGCCGCGGAGGATGCCTCGACCACCCGACTGGTGGATCTCTCTACCCCGCTCCATCTCGATACGAAGCTTGAGCTCGTCAAGGAAAACGACCCCGAGGCGCTGAAGGTGGTGCGCCACTCGGCTGCGCACGTCCTGGCGACGGCGGTGCTGGAACTGTTTCCAGAGACAAAGCTGGGGCATGGGCCGGCGACTGATTCGGGCTTCTTCTACGACTTTTACAGGGACAAGCCATTTACGCCGGACGACCTGGCAGCCATCGAAAAGAAGATGGCAGAGGTGGTGGCGCGTGACGACAAGTTTGTGCGTGAGTATGAACCGCGTGAACAGGCTCTTGCCCAGTTTGAAAAAGACGGGGACTTCATGAAGACCCACTTCGTGACCAAGTTCACCGAGCCCGGTTCGCAGGTCAGTTTCTACCGCAACGGTAAATTCGTGGATTTTTGCCGCGGTCCGCATGTGCCTTCAACGGGACGTGTGAAAGCCGTAAAGGTCACGACGCTTGCGGGCGCTTACTGGCTGGGCGATGAAAAGAATCCCCAGTTGCAGCGCATCTATGGAACAGCGTTTTTTTCGCAAAAAGATCTGGATGCACATTTTGCGCGGCTTGAGGAAGCAGCAAAGCGCGATCATCGCGTGCTGGGCAAGCAGCTTGATCTGTTCAGCATTCAGGACCTGGCAGGGCCGGGTCTTGTCTTCTGGCACCCCAAGGGCGGCATCGTCCGCAAGGTGATGGAAGACTGGATGCGCGATGAGTGCCTGCGGCGAGGGTATTTGATGGTGTACACGCCGCACGTCATGCGCCGCGAGTTGTGGAAGGTTAGCGGACACGAGGGTTACTACTCCGGCAATATGTACACGCCGATGGAGTTGGATGACGCCGAGTACCGGCTGAAGCCGATGAATTGCCCGGGACACATTCTGATCTACAAGAATTCGCCGAAGAGCTATCGCGACCTGCCCCAGCGCTATGCGGAGTTGGGCAATGTCTATCGCTACGAGCGCTCGGGAACCATGCATGGACTGCTGCGCGTGCGCGGCTTTACTCAGGACGATGCGCACATCTTCTGCATGCCCAGCCAGATCGAGAGCGAAGTTGAGGCGTGTATCGATTTTGCCGAGTCGGTGCTGAAGACGTTCGGATTTAACGAATTCAGAGTTGAGCTTTCTACCTGGGATCCGAACGATCGCAAGAGTTATACAGGCACAGATGAGAACTGGAACCTTGCCATCGGCTCGCTTGACAGGGTGCTGAAGGCGAAGGGAATTCCGTTCAAGACGATACCCGGCGAAGCAGCGTTTTACGGGCCCAAGATCGATATCAAGCTTGTGGATGTGCTGGGTCGGCTCTGGCAATTGTCGACGGTGCAATTCGATTTCACGCTGCCCGCGCGGTTCGGGCTGGAGTATGTGGGCGAGGATGGCGAGCGCCATCAACCGGTCATGGTGCATCGTGCGCTGTTCGGATCAGTGGAGCGATTCTTCGGCGTGCTCATCGAGCACTATGCGGGTGCGTTTCCGCTATGGCTGGCGCCGGTGCAGATTGGCCTCGTGCCGATCAGCGAGCGGCATCTTGCGTATGCGGAGAAAGTGCAAACCGAATTGAAGGCGGCTGGCTTCCGGGTAGAAACCGATGCGCGAAACGAAAAGATGAATGCGAAGATCCGTGATCTGGCAAATCAGAAGATCCCCTACATTCTCGTATTCGGCGACAAGGAAGAGGGCGCGGGCGCCGTGAGTGTGCGTACCCGTGGAAAGGGCGACCAGGGATCGATGCCGCTGAGCGCGTTCATAGCCAAGGCCAAGGGGCTGGCCGAGAGCAAGTCGACGGAACTTTAGGCAAATTCATTCCCTTGGGGTGAAGGGGTTGTCGCATTCTCGCCCGGGCAGAGGTTCTATCTGTGAACCAGAATTTCGCAGTGATTATTCTTGGCGGGACGGGACAAGTCGGCGGTGCAGCCGTCGCGGAACTGCTGGCAACTTCAGAATGCCGGGAAGTTGTGATGGTCACCAGGAAGCCCATTGCGCCGCGATCGCGGGTGCGTAACGTCGTTCTTGATACCGGCGTCGCGGACTTTGCCGAGCGCATTGCCGCGCTTGCCCGCGACGTTTTGACCCAGGGTCCCACCAGCGCTGTGAGTTGTGTGGGTGTGGGTTCTGGATCGATGCGGTGGAGTGAAGAAGAATTGCAACGACTTGAGGTCGGCGTCGTCGGTGCCTTTGCGCGTGGCTGCCACGGCGCCGGAATCGCCCAGTTTTGCCTGCTTTCCGCGGCTGGAAGCTCAGCTCGCAGCTGGTTTCGTTACGCGCGGGTGATGGGCATGAAGGAAGACACCGTGCGTAGCATCGGTTTTGCCCGCCTTGCCATATTTCGCCCCGGCATCATTGTCGGCAACGCTCATACCCCGGCCTGGGCTGGTTGGTTGGGAAGGCTAGTGCCCGGCGCGTTTGGCAATATCGATCAGCGAATTCTCGCTCGCTCAATCGCCGCAGAGATCGCTCTGCACAGTCAGGAGACGGGTGAAGTTACCCGCGAAAATGCGGCAATGAAAAAACTCGCCGCGGAGCTCAATCGCGTTTCTAAGTAATTGTTGCGTTGAGCGCATCGGCCTGAATGCGTCCGCTCACAAAAGCCTGCAAGAGGCGAGGCGCCATCGAGAAAGAGGCCAGGGGCTGTCAGTCGCAACGCAAGGCGGTCATGGGGTCCACTGCGGCCGCCCGGCGAGCCGGAAGCCAAGCCGAAACGATCGTGACGAGCGCAATTCCAACCGTTGCCGTGATGAAAATGCCTGGATCGAACGGGCTTAATTCATAGAGTTGTGAACGCACCAGTCGCACAGCATACAAAGCAATCGGCAAGCCGAGACCAAGACCGGCGGCGAGCAGGCCCAGCGATTCGCGTAGAACGTGACGAAGGCGTGTTCAGACTCGAATTGGCGGCCGAACGATCGCGTGCACCGAAGTTCGTCTCAGTGAATATTGAACCGCAGGATCTGCCCGAACGGGAGCTGCCGCTGCCTCCCCAGTCCGATGCATACAACGCCCATCCGGCCCAAACCTCATCGCAGGTCTCGCTTCGATCCAGTCAGAGCCGGGCGAGACCCGCGATTGCCAATCAAAGACCCAGCCTACTCAACCTTCTCGAAGCCGGTATCCATCGTCACCCTGGTTCCAATCACGTTGCCCTGAATATGAGCAAGCAGGTTGCCCGACTCGTCGTACTGATCGATGGTGAATTTTCCCGAGGTTGCCATCCCTTTTTCATCAAGAGTCAGCCATTGCTGAATGCGGGCTGGGCCGACCAAGTTTTGGCCTGTTGGGTCGTACGAGATTCCAAAATGGTTCAGGCGATAGGTCTTCGCGCCGGTTTTTACCCATTGGCCGAGGCAGACGTCGCCGGTCATGGGAGTGCGCAGGCCAGAAACATTGATCTCTGTGCCGTCGTTGTGCCATTGAGCGTAACCCGCATCAATTTCGGTTCCGTCCGGGATTCCTTCGCTGCCTTCGGAGATCCAATGCTCTTTCCAGGTCCCGACGATCGTCGGTTCGGCCCGACGATCATCGTCGTCATCGTTGAAGGCCGCCAGCAACATCCGGGGCGCACCGAACTGGTGTTGCGAACTGCCGTCGAATGACGAGGGACGATACATGCCGCAGCCGGCATGTGCGTACGGAACAACCATCGTGGCGAGTGCCAGGGCGCTTAACACCGGCACAATTCTCAAGCTCAAAGTTCTCATCACTTCCTCCTGATGCCGGGGGGATTTGCCGGCTTTGCATTCGATACAACTCAAATCCGAGTGCGGGAACAATGGAGGAAGATGAATTAAGAGGTAAAGAAAGATGAAGACGTAAGTAGCTCAATTCACAAGAGAACCATGCTCAATTATTTTCCTCAATGCTATACTTCAGCCACCCTGGGAGTGAACCGGTGCCCTCTGCCGTCTATCGATTCGGCGACTTCAGCCTGCATTGCGGCACATTTGAGCTCCGCCGCAACGGCCGCAGGCTCAAGCTCGAGCGGAAGCCCCTCGAACTCCTCGTCCTCCTCGTCACCAAACATGGACAGGTTGTCACCAGGGAAGAAATTGCCCAGCGCTTATGGGACCGGGAAGTCTTCGTAGATATCGAACACGGGATCAACACGGCAATACGCAAGATCCGCCAGATTCTAGGCGACAGTTCTGACCTGCCAATCTATGTGCAGACGGTCTCCGGCTCTGGCTACCGGTTCATCGCAACCGTTACGGCTGTTGAGCCAGACGTCACCGAGCCGAGCCAATCTCCCGATGTTCCAATCGAGCCCCCCCCTGCTCCGCCGGAGATCTCTTCTGCGCCCGCCATCCCTTCGCCTGTCAAACCCCGGCGCAGATTTTGGCTTATCACCGCGCTGGGCGCATCCGTTCTCGTTGCCATCTTCATACTCACCCTGGGCCCCCATCCGCTGGCTGCCGGCTTCCTCCATCGCGACAGTCGCGCCGCCATCGGCTCGATTGCCGTGCTTCCTCTTCAGAACCTTTCCGGCGACCCAGGCCAGGAGTACTTTGCCGACGGCATGACCGACGAGCTCATCACTCAGCTCGCGCGCATCCCCAATCTTCGCGTCGTCTCCCGCACCTCCGTCATGGCCAGCAAGGGCTCCAGCCGCCCGCTCCCCGATATCGCCCGTCAGCTCGATGTTGACGCGATCGTCGAAGGTTCCATCGTCCGCTCTGGCGATCGAATCCGCATTACCGCTCAGCTCATCGACGCGCGCACCGATCGCCACCTCTGGGCTCAGTCCTTCGAAGGCCCCGCCACCGATGTCCTCTCCCTCCAGGACAGCGTCGCCCAGCAAATCGCAACCCAGGCCCGCCTCGTCCTCGCCCCTCCCTCGACGCGCGCGCCTGTCAACCCCGCCGCGCACGACGCCTATTTGCGCGGGCGCTACTTCTTCAACAAGCAGGACTTCGCTCACAGCCTCGAGTACTTCCAGCAGGCCGTTGCCCTCGATCCCGGGTACGCCTCCGCCTATGCCGGCTATGCCTCCGCGCTCGATGCCGCCACCACCTACAACATTGGTACGCCCGAAGAGCTCATGCCCAAAGCCATCGCCTCTGCCCAGCGCGCCATCGACCTCGATCCGCAGAACGGCGAAGCCTACACCGAACTCGGCAGCATTCAAACGATCTACTCGTGGGATTGGCAGGCAGCAGAGCAGAACCTGACCCGCGGCATCTCCCTCAATCCCAGCGACTCAATCGCAGAGTTCAAGTACGCCATGTATCTCGAAGCCGTAGGCCGACCGCAAGATGCTGTTACGCACATGCGCCGAGCGCTTCAGCTCGATCCGCTCTCGTTCCTTGTCAACCGTCGACTGGGCGTTGCTCTTTACTATGACCGCCAATACGATGCCGCTCTTGCTCAACTGCAGCGCTCCTCAGAGATGGAGCAACAATCCGGCTCCATCGAGCATTACGTTAGCCTCATCTACGAGCAGAAGGGCAATCACGACGAGGCCGTGCGGCACAATGTAATAGGTCTGCGCGACGAGGCGCCACAAATCAACGCTGCTGCTCTTCTCGTGGTATATCAGCAGCGCGGATGGGAGGCCTATTGGCGCGCGCACTCCCGCGCATTCCTCACCACCTCAGGCGGCCCCTGCACCGCTTATCAAATCGGCGTAGACGATCTTCGCGTCAATGATCTCGACCATGCCTTCGAATCGTTCCAACACGCGATCGACAACCACTGCTTCAGCATGGCATTCATCCGTGTGGACCCGCTCTTCGACTCAGTCCGCCACGATTCCCGCTACGCCGCTCTCCTGACACGCATCCATCAGTAGACGATCGGCGCCTTAGAGTGTCGGCAGATGCCCGCTCACTGATTCCGCGCCGGCTTCAGCGATTTAAAAGGATGGAAGTTTGTGCCTCATTCCTCGCGTTATCGCGATCGGTGGGCAGCGCAAAGCTTCGACTCAGCTGCTTTCGCCTTCCATCACGGACCTGTCAAGTCCTTCAATGGGTGCACCCCTTGTATCTGCTACCGCGCATTCGGCTTGCATCTCTCCGCGAGTTTGCATGTAATTTGCCCTCTTCGGCGCACAATCGAATGGACGCGATAAGGAGTCCTCATGCCCACGCGAAATGTCACGCTCGCCATCTCTCAGCAAGCGCATCTCAAAGCCCGGCTTTGGGCTGCTCATCACGACGTGTCGCTCTCCGCAGTCATCTCCGCACTCATCGAAGGACTGCCCAGCAATCCGAATGCGGCACGTGCCGCGGACCGTATCCACAGCAACGGACAAATTCGTACCCCCTCCCCCTCCCCCAGTGAAACTGTGAAGCCCATGAACACCGCGCCGTAAACCGAATGGCATCATCAAATCTCACGCTGAGATCCCACAGTTTCACAGATCCTGTGAAGCTGCGATAACTCGAACGCGGGCAGCAATGGTTCCTTCAGAGCTCAATCATGAGGACGATGCAGCTTAACTGAGGCTGGTCCAGTCGAGGACAACTTTGCCGGTGTTGCCGGAGATCATGGCGGCGAAGCCTTTTTCGAAGTCGCTGTACGCATAGCGATGGGTAATGACGGGCGAGATATCCATTCCCGAGTCGAGCATCACCGACATCTTGTACCAGGTCTCGTACATCTCGCGGCCATAGATTCCCTTGATGGTGATCATGTTGAAGATCACTGGGCGCCAGTCCATGGGAAGGCTCTTGGAGGGGATTCCGAGTGCAGCGATCTTGCCGCCATGGCTCATGCTGGCGATCATGTCGCTCAGAGCCTGGGGGTTGCCGGACATTTCCAGGCCCACGTCGAAACCTTCGGTCATCTTGAGCTGCTTTTGCACTTCGCTGAGCGGAGTTTCGGTGGGGTTGACGGCGAGGGTTGCTCCCATCTTGCGTGCGAGACCGAGGCGGAAGGGATTTAAGTCAGTGATCACGATGTGACGCGCTCCGGCGTGACGCACGACGGGGATTGCCATGATGCCGATGGGGCCGGCGCCGGTGATGAGCACATCTTCGCCGAGCACGGGGAACGACAGGGCGGTGTGAACGGCGTTGCCAAAGGGGTCGAAGATGGCGGCTACTTCAAGATTGACGCCGGAATGGTGGCGCCAGATATTGGTCATCGGCAGCGAGATGAATTCGGCATAGGCTCCGGGGCGATTGACGCCGACTCCCTGCGTCGACACGCAAAGATGACGACGGCCCGCGAGGCAGTTGCGGCAGCGTCCGCAGACGACATGACCCTCGCCGCTGACGATATCGCCTGGGAAGAAGTCGTTGACGTTCGATCCAACTGCAACGATTTTGCCGACGAACTCGTGGCCGATGGCCATGGGGACGGGGATGGTTTTCTGTGCCCAGTCGTCCCAGTTGTAGATGTGGACGTCGGTCCCGCAGATGCCGGTGTAGAGGACACGGATGAGGACATCGTTGATACCCATGGTGGGTTCAGGGATATCTTCCAACCACAGCCCGCGTTCTGGTCGCGCTTTCACCAACGCCTTCATTCGGGACCTCCTGCCAAGAGCCGATTCGTTCAAAGTGTACTGTTTCAGATCGCCGTGTAGCCCACTAGGCGTTGATCGCCATGCCTTCTACTGCGGCGTAGGCGTCGAGCATGGCTTCGCTGATTGTCGGGTGAGCATGGATGGTGAACATCAATTCGTCAATGGTGCCTTCCAATTCCATCACGGCTACGGCTTCGGCAATCAGTTCGGTTGCCTGGGGGCCGATGATGTGCACGCCGAGGATTTCGCCGTACTTAGCATCGGCAACGATCTTGACGAAGCCGTCATGACTGCCGACGATGGTGGCCTTGGAATTTCCGGCAAACGGAAATTTGCCAACCTTAATTTCGAGGCCCTTTTCTTTGGCTTGTGCTTCGGTGAGGCCGACTGATCCGATCTGAGGCTCGCTGTAGGTGCAGGCGGGAACGCGATCGCGGCGGACGGAGCGATATTTGCGGCCGGCGATTTTGGTAACGGCAACGATACCGCTCATAGAGCCTGAGTGAGCCAGCTGCGGAAGGCCGGCAACGATGTCGCCAATGGCGTAGATGCCGGGCTCGGCGGTTTCCTGGGCTTCGCCGACTTTGATGAAGCCTCGGTCGAGCTCGATTTTTGTTTTGTCGATCCCGACGTCGGCAATGCGCCCGGCGCGGCCCACGGCGACCAGAACTTTTTCGGCTTCCTTCTCAACGGACTTGCCGTTTGAGGTCCAGGTGACTTTGACGCCGGTTTCGGTTTTCTCTATTTTCTCTACCTTGGCGCCGGTGTTGATGTCGATGCCGCGCTTTTTGAAAACACGGGTCAACTCCTTGGAAATCTCTTCATCTTCCGGAGGCATAATGCGCGGCAAAAACTCGACCAGCGTAACTTCTGTGCCGAAGCTGCGGAAGATGGAGCTGAACTCGACACCAACGGCGCCTGCGCCGATGACGATGAGGGATTTTGGCACCTGCGGAACAGAGAGCATTTCGATGTTGGTGAGGATGCGGTCGTCCGGCTTGAGGCCGAAGATCATCTTGGCATCCGATCCGGTGGCGAGAATGATGTTCTTCGTTTTGACTTCGCTTTTAGCGCCGTCGGTTGCAGTGAGATCAATGGTGTGGATTCCGTCTTTGGCTGCGCCGGTGAGGCGGCCGTAGCCAGAGATGACGGTGACCTTGTTCTTCTTCATCAGGAAGCCAAGGCCCTTCGTGTGTTTGTCGACGATGGAGGTCTTGCGCGTTTGCACAGCACTCCAGTTCAAGGTGCGACCGTCGACGTTGTCGATACCGTACTCGGCAGCATGCTTGAGATGGTCCCAGAGCTCGGCGTTGAACAGCAGTGCTTTGGTAGGGATGCAGCCGACGTGGAGGCAGGTGCCCCCGAGGACAGTGGCGGACTCGATGAGGGCGACCTTAAGGCCGAGTTGTCCTGCACGAATGGCGGCGGTGTAACCCGCGGGACCGCTGCCGATGATCGCAACGTCGTAAATTGTGTCTGCCACTATTCACCCCGATCTGGAGAACTCATGATTCCACGAGAGCGTCTGTTTCCATTGTTCAGTTTAATGCTTGTGTTTGATTGGATGTGGGACGGCGCCTATCGATGCGCTTGCACCAAATCGGCGGCGAAACGGTGCGCTTCAGGGTCGTTGCCGAAGGCTTCAATCCAGTGGACATCGGGTTCACGGCGAAACCAGGTGAGCTGGCGCTTGGCGTAGTTGCGATGGCCTTGCTGGGCTTCGGCGATGGCAGTTTTTTCGCTCACGCCCTTGAGGAGGACCGACTGCGCCTGCTGGTAGCCGAGCGAGCCGAGTGCTTTGACGGGCCCATAGCAGGCGAGGAGAGCGCGGGTTTCTGCGATGAGACCGGCGGAGAACATTTGGGCGCAGCGGCGATTCAGTCGTTCGTAAAGAGCGGGGCGAGACGGATTGAGGCCGACGCGGAGAAGCCGGAATCCGGTGAGAGGATCGCGCGCCAGCACCTGCGACATGGGCTTGCGGGCTGCGAGACAGACTTCGATGGCGCGAATAAGTTTGGGGGTGTCGTTGGCGTGGATGCGCTCGGCTGACGTGGGATCGAGACGGACAAGCAGGCGATGGAGCCAGGCGCTGCCGTGGCGCTGGACGCTGCGGCGCAGGCGTTTGCGCAAGTCTTCGTGACGAGCGGGGCCAGCGAAGAGGCCTTCCGTGAGAGCGCGAAAATATAGGCCTGTTCCGCCAGTGACAACCGGGAATTTTTCTCGATTGGCAATTTCGCGCATGGCGGCTCGTGCGAGGCGGCTGTAATCGCCAGCGGTGAAAGGCTGGTTCGGGTCGGCAACATCGATGAGGTGATGCGGGATGCGGGCGCGCTCTTCGTGCGTGGGTTTGGCGGTGCCGAGATCCATACCGCGGTAGACGGCGACGGAATCGCAACTGATGATCTCGCCGTTGAAGCGTTCGGCGAGGGCGAGCGAGAGGGCGGTTTTGCCGCTGCCGGTGGGTCCGAGAATGAGGACGGCGAGGGGGTTCTGTGGATTAGCCACTTAGACCCTCAGAGGATGAAGCACGAAATACTGGATTGGCGGATTTGGCGCGGTCGGCGTTACGGAACGAGCTCAGCTTGGGGCTAAAGCCTCTCATTCGCTGAGCATCGTTCGTGGGGCTGAAGTCCGATACTCCCGTCGGGAAAACCAGAATCGGATTCGTCGAGGCGAAGCCGGGGTTTGCGTTGCTCGTAGGACTCATGGGCGCCACCAGCCTGGAGGGAATATCCATTCAGGGTTGGTATGGAAGAGCCACCAAACAAGGATCACCGCCGCAACAATAAGCAGGCCGAAGGTCTGGTTGCGATGGAATGCGCGCCGCTGTTCTTCGCGCCGCTCTTGCTCGGCCACCTGCTGCTGATACGGCTTGATGCGGCTTTCAACCATCTGTGCAATAACTCCCGGCATTCGCAAATCGAGCAACCGGTTCGCTACGCATCAGTATAGGGGCTCTTGCGACGTGAATCCTACGAGGACGCGGCGTGGGTGAGGCGTTCGAGGAGACGAGCGCGCGTTGGATCGTTGATGAAGGCGGCGCGGAGGGCTTCGCGGTTGCAGGCAGTGAGTTGTTCATCGGTCCATGCGAAGTGTTTGCGGAGCCGGGCGTACTCTTGCTCGAGGGTCACGTTGGTGATGGTGCGGGCGTCGGTGTTGATGCCGAGCGACACCCCGTCGCGGTACATCCGATCGACGCAGTGTTCGGCATAAGTGGGCGTAGTGCGCGTTTGCACGTTACTGCTGGGACAGACTTCGAGATGAATGCGCGTCTGGCGAAGATGCTGGATCAGGGCGGGGTCTTCGATGCTGCGCACACCGTGGCCGATGCGGGTTGGTTTGAAGTGCTCGAGTGTCTCCCAGACACTGTCGGCGCCGCGTGCTTCGCCGGCATGGGCGGTGCGGTGGAGGCCGTGATCGATAGCGTAGCGATAGGCAGGAATGTGTGGAGCGATGGGGAATCCGGCTTCGTCGCCTGCGATGTCGAATGCGGCGACGCGGGTGCCCACGAATTGATGCACGAGTTGCACGGTCTGAAGGCTTTGTTCCGTGTTGAAGTGGCGCAGGGTGCAGAGAATGAGGCGGGCCTCGATTCCGGTGGCGCGGATGCACTGCTCCGTGGCGCGGTCTACAGCTGCGACGATGGCTTCGGGCGTTAGGCCCTGATAGGTGTGAAGCAGCGGGGCGAAGCGGAGTTCGGCGTAGAGAACGTTGTCGGCGGCGAGTTGTTCGAAGAGGTCTTCGGTGACGATGCGCAGTGCATCTTCAGTCTGCATGAGCTGAAAGCCGCGAGGGGCGCGGGTGAGGAAGTCGGCGAGACTGGCGCATTGCGCTGGAGCGACAAACTCGGCGTCGTATTGCGCGCGTGTGATTTCCGGCGCGAGGTGGGACACGGCGGCGTAGCTGAGGGAGCAATCGAGGTGGAGGTGGAGTTCGACTTTGCGTAGGAGGGACATAGTTAGAAGCGATCCAATTGTGATTTAATCCGAGTTTGTGAAATTCAGCAATTCGCAGAAGCAGCGCGCCTCTGCATTTGCGTCGGCTGCCGTTTGACTTCTTATGGCTCGATTGCTGACCATGGGTTTTCCGGCTTTGCGACGTGAAGGGGAAGGTTTGCATTCATGAAAGTTTTGATTCTTGGTTCGGGTGGACGCGAGCATGCTCTGGCCTGGGCGGTGAAGCGCAGTGAACGCGTGACAGAGGTGGTGTGCGCACCGGGCAACGGAGGCATCGCGCAGGTGGCTCGCTGCGTCCCCGTGGACATCAAGGACGTGAGCGCGATGGTGCGGCTGGCGGAAGTGGAGCAGCCGAGCTTGACGATCGTGGGCCCCGAAATGCCCCTGTCGCTGGGCGTGGTGGATGCATATCGGGCACGCGGCTATCGTATTTTCGGACCGACAGGCGATGCGGCGCGTCTTGAATCGAGCAAGGCTTTCGCGAAGGAATTCATGAAGCGCCACCAGATTCCCACCGCCAACTACGCGGTCTGCACCAGCACGAAAGAGGTGGAAGAATCGATCAAGCACTTCCATCCACCGGTAGTGGTTAAGGCCGATGGCCTGGCAGCGGGAAAAGGCGTCATCATTTGCCCAACGCGGCAATTTGCGATCGATGCGGCGCACGGACTTTTCAGCGGAGAGCTGCTTGGCCTGGCCGAGAAGCAGGTGGTGATTGAGGAGTTTCTCGAGGGCGAGGAGATAAGTTTTTTATGTCTCAGCGATGGCCGGCACGTGGTACCGCTGGTTCCGGCGCAGGATCACAAGCGCATCGGAGAGGGGGACACGGGACCGAATACCGGTGGGATGGGTGTCTACTCCACCAACGAGATGGTGGAACCGTCGATGACGGAGTGGATTATGCACCACATTGCCGAGCCTACAGTGCAGGGGATGGCCGAGGAAGGAATACCGTTTGTGGGCGTGGTCTATTGCGGGTTGATGATGACGGCGCGCGGGCCGCAGGTGCTTGAGTACAACGCGCGATTCGGCGATCCGGAGACGCAGGCAATCCTGGTGCGGCTGGAGTCGGACCTGGTGGACGCGCTGGAAGCGTGCATTGATGGGCGCCTCGCCGAAATCGAGATGCGCTGGAATTCGGGTGCGGCGGCTTGCGTGGTGGCGAGTTCTTCGGGATATCCGGGCAGCTACAAGACGGGGCTGCCGATCAGCGGGCTCAGCAACGCGGCAAAGACACCGGGTGTGGAGGTATTCCACTCGGGCACTTCTCGTCTCGGCAATCAATTGGTGACGGGTGGAGGCCGCGTGCTGGGCGTTACGGCGAGCGGCGACTCACTGAAGGAGGCGCTGGCGCGGGCTTATCAAGCGCTAGCGCAGATTCACTTTGAGGGAATGTATTACCGCCATGACATCGGACACAGGGCATTGAAGCAGCCGCGCAGCTAGACCAAGCTTCGGCGAGTGGAAAGGCGAAGACCGCTCCACGTGATTGGCGACAACCGCCGATCAGCTGACCGGCGGTATAGCCGGATCGACGGGTGGGGCCGGTATGCCTTTGATCTGCTTCTGAAAACAGGCACGGCAAAGCACCGGCCTGCCCTGGGTAGGTTTGAACGGGACAGTAGTTTCCATTCCGCAGGCTGAACAGGTGGTTCGGGTCTCGGAACGCACCCTCCCGCCGCTGGCGCGCTTTGCCTTGCACTGCTTGCAGTGCTTGGGGTCGTTCTTGAATTGTTTGTCGTGGAAGAAAAGCTGCTCACCGGCGGTAAACACAAACTCTGCGCCGCAATCGTTACACTTCAAGACTCTGTCGACAAATTCCATGGCCGGCTTCCCCAAAGCAGGGACGACGATCGAATCGGCCATGACCTTGAGAGCTTGCCGGTCCCGTTTCCCTGCCTCTGAACGTCCTTGAACAACAAGGGCCCGGGCCGCTACAAACTGAGCGGCTGCATTACAGCGTCTCCGCAGCATGGGAGACAGAGTTATTTCGCGCCTTTTACAACTCGGCTTTTCAGCGCATTAATCAAAAACCACGACGTGCCGCTTCTCTTTCTATATGGCTTTTGTCGTCCGGGGGAAGGCGAGTATAGCCCGAGCGGCACGTCGCGCTGTGTCTGTTAAGTAACTTAGTCTTGCTCCTTACGAGCTTTCTTGCGATTCCGCTTGCGTGCCAATGCTGCCTTCACGCGGCGCTTTTCACCGGGTTTCAGATAGTAGGAATGACGCTTAACTTCCTTGATGATGTCTTCCTGCTGTACCTTCCGCTTAAACCGGCGCAGCGCGTTCTCAAGCGGCTCGCCTTCTTGTAAGCGAACCTCTGCCAAAGGATCCCACCTCCAAACCTGCCAAAGGGCCACACCAATGATACCGGAACTGTCTGTTGAGAGCCAACTTAAGGAAAAATTCGTCCCTTTACGGTTGCTGCTTTCATGTGCAGAACTTTGTCCTGCAAGCTCTTTCGTTTCAAGAAACAATGAAGGCCTCATACGTGGAAAAGCCGGAGCGTTGGACGGTTCGCTTACACTGATCTTCTGAGGCATTTGACGACACCATGATTCGCCGCTACCAGGGGCACCTTCCTGCTATTCCAGCAACATCCTACGTCGATGTATCTGCCCAAGTCATTGGAGATGTCGAGCTCGGTGAGCACTCGTCGATCTGGATGAACGCGGTTCTCCGGGGCGACGTCAATTCGATTCGCGTTGGCTCTAACTCGAACGTGCAGGATTGCGCGGTGCTGCACGGGCAGCGGCATCTTTACGCCGTCACTGTAGGCGACTGGGTGACGATTGGGCACAACGCGACCGTGCATGGCTGCGTGGTGGAGGATGCGACGCTGATTGGAATGGGCGTCACGATTTTGAATGATTGCCGGATCGGCGAGGGCTCGATCATTGCGGCAGGTGCGGTGCTGCCGGAACATACGGTGGTTCCTCCGCGGACGTTATGGGCGGGAGTGCCGGGCAAGCAGAGGCGTGAACTTGGCGACCAGGATCGAAAGCTGATTCTGGAGTATGCCCAGAATTATCTCGACTACACGAAAATCTACCTCGCAGAAGCGGACAAGTAGGGGCAGAATGACACTTCGTTCATCTAAATTGGAGATGCCGATCGTTTAGCATCGAAGAAACCAGTGACCATCTCGAGCAAGATCATTCCGCGTTGCGTTCGGCTTACATTCATTCTTTCGATTGCAGCCGTTTTATGTGTCAGCGTCGATGCACAGACCTGGCCACCTGCGACCTCTGTGCCCAACGCGCCGCAACCGCAGGAATCGGTGACGCTGCGCGCAACGCCGCTGAACCTTCTGAAAGACCAGGGAACGATCTGGTCAAGTCCCATCCGCATCCGTGACCAGGATCTCGGTTACCTGATTCCGCTTGGCCTGGCGGTTACCGTCGCCATCACCACCGATCATCAGGCGATGACTGAGGTCGTGTCGCAGAATCCCAGCTTCAATAAAGAGAACACTACTGCTTCAAACGTTCTGGTAGCACCGTTTATCGCTGCGCCTGGTGTGCTGCTTGCTGCGGGACAATTCAAGGGCAACGAGCATGCTCATGAGGCCGGCATCCTGAGCGGGGAAGCCATGATCGACGGCCTGGTTGTCGAACAGGGGATGAAACTGATCTTCCTGCGCGAACGGCCTTCCATCAACGGCGCTAAGGGCAAGTTCTTCCAGACCAGTGTCGGTTGGGACGGGTCTTTTCCTTCGAATCACAGCATGCTTGCGTGGTCGAGCGCGGCAGTGCTCGCGGATGAATATCCTTCGCGCCTAATGCAGATTGGCCTCTATACGGTTGCAACCGGGGTCAGTCTGACGCGTGTGCTAGGCCAGCAGCACTTCCCTTCAGATGTGCTCGTGGGCAGCGCCTTTGGGTGGATGATCGGCCGCTACGTCTATAAAAAGCACCACCGGTGGCACTCGCCGGACCTTCAATAAAGCCGTTTCGTTCTTAGGGAACAGCAGGTTCTCTCGATCGTATCCCCAACCTTCTGTCATCACCTTCTCCTTGACAATCTACATATCCCCGCTCTATAGGTAGATTGTCTAGGAGAATAGGATGGCCCCACTTGAAAAGGCGGACCTGCTTCAGGGCACGCTCGACCTGCTGATCTTGAAAGTCGTAGCACTTGGCCCCGTACATGGTTACGGTATCTCGCAGCGGATTCGTCAGATCTCAGATGAAGTGTTGCAGGTGCAGCAGGGATCGCTGTACCCGGCGCTACACCGGCTGGAGAAGCGCGACTGGCTGGAGGCGAGCTGGGGCGAATCAGATAACGGGAGGCAGGCGAAGTTCTATCGGCTCTCGGCGAAAGGACGGAAGCAATTGGCCGCCGAAGAGGAAACGTGGAACCGGCTATCGCGCGCGGTGGCCCTGATTCTGGAGACGGCGCGGTAGGACGCAGCGCAGGAGGCGGCGATGACCTGGAAGAGTTCCCCTGGTAAACCGGATCAGGATGAGGCCGTGGAGCAGGAGATCGGCTTTCACATCGCGGAGTTGACGGAAGCTTATATAGCGCAGGGAATGTCGCCGGAGGAGGCGCGACGCCGGGCAAAGCTCGAGTTCGGCGGCCAGGAACAGGTGAAGCAGCAGGTACGGGAGGTGCACGTCTCGGCGGTATTCGAAAGTCTGGCGTTCAACCTAAAGGCTGCGATCCGCTTTTCGCGTAAATCGCCATCCTTCTCTATCGTCGTGATTCTGACGCTGGCGCTCGGGATCGGCGCCAATAGTGCGGTGTTCTCGGCAATCGATGCGATCATCCTTCGGCCGTTGCCGTATCCGAACGGCAACCGACTGGTTGCTCTTTATCAGCTCGATTACAAGGGGCGGGATGCTAACGTGTATGTCGCGCCGGTGCGACTCGAGGACTGGAACCGGCTGAACTCCACGTTTCAGGCGATCAGCGGCTACTACTTCGATGATCTGTCGGAGACCTCCGGCTCTCTGCCGGAGAAGGTTACCGAATGCCTGGTGGCTCCGCGGTTTCTCGATGTGATGGGCGTTTCGCCGGCATTGGGGCGAGGGTTCACGCCGCGGGAAGAACACTGGGGTGGCGGACTCTCCGCGATCATCAGCTACCAGTATTGGCAACGCCACTTTCATGGAGACAGCGCAGCGCTGGGGCAGAAGCTGCACGTTGGTGGGTTATCCTACACAGTAATCGGCGTAATGCCGGCGTCATTCCGATTTCCCAAGGACGATGTCGATATATTCGAACCTAGCGCTCCCGATGCGCCGTTTGCGCAGCGGCGGGATGTAACGTGGTTTACGGTAATCGGGCGCATGAAGCCCGGAGTTACGTTGCACGAGGCGACGTCCGATCTGGCGACTGTGCAGAGCCAGCTGGGCAAGCAATTCCCTAAGCCAGATGCAGAGCTGACGGTCCAAATCGCTGCGCTGAAAGACGCGGTGGTCGGGGAGACGCGCAGTTCGCTCTGGGTGCTTTACGGATCGGTATCGTTGCTGCTGCTGATTGCCTGCTCGAATATTGCTGCTCTGCTGCTGGCGCGAACGACGGAGCGCGAGCATGAGGTATCGATTCGATTTTCTCTCGGTGCGTCGCGCTTGGCGATCGTCGGGCAGCTTTTGACGGAGGTTTTCTCGCTGGCGTTGCTGGGTTCGTTCGCCGGGCTGCTGGTGGCCGCCGCGTCTGCGCGAGGCTTCCACCTGGTGGCAAAGACGCTGCCGCGCGCCGAGGAAATTGGGCTCAACTGGCAGATCGTGGGCTATACGCTGGTCGCGGCGGTCCTGACCACTCTGCTTTGCGGACTGTTCCCTGCACTGCGCGGAACGCGACGAACGCTGGCGCGCTCGCTGGCCTCGGGAAGCCGCACACAGGTGTCGACGCGCGGCACGGTGCAATGGATGCTGGTGGGCACGCAAATTACGCTGGCGGTCACTTTACTGATCGGCGCGGGCCTGTTGTTACGCAGCTTTCAACAGCTCTCAAAGGTATATCCCGGGTTTGAGCCCAGCCATGTCCTGACATTTCAGGTGAGTGGGTCGTGGGGCGAGACGACCGACATGAAAAACGTTGTACAGCGCATCGATCGCACGCTCGAGAGCCTGCGGACGTTACCCGGTGTAGAGGCGGCATCGACGGCGGGGATGCTTCCTGGCGTTCCTTCGCAATATCAGATTGAATTCAAGATCGATGGCAAGCAGGAGCCGGGGCATCCGATCCTGGCGGACAGCCGCTACGTCTCGGCCGGGTATTTCGATACCATGCGCATCCCTCTGCTGGTTGGTGAAACCTGCAGGCAGGCCTCGAATACCAGCGACGTCCTGGTGAATCGCGCATTCGCCGACAAATATATGAGCTACACAATGCCCGTGGGCCATCAGCTTTCCGGGGCGGTGTATAACGACTTTTTCCCCCAGGGCATGATTCGCGGCATCGTGGGCGACGCCCGCGAAGAGGGGATGAACACGCTGCCGGCGCCGACGGTGTACTCCTGCTTCAGCGCGCCGGATCCATTTCCGAATTACCTGGTGCGTACGCATGGGGATCCGATGGCGATGGCTGAGACCATTCGCCAGCGAATTCATGAGATCGAACCGGCGCGCTCAGTGTACGCGTTCGCAGCGCTGCAGGAGCACCTGGACGACGCGTCGTCGGAGAACCGGCTGCGCACCATGTTGCTTACAGTCTTTGCGGCAACCGCGATTCTACTGGCTTGCATCGGGCTTTACGGGACTTTGAGCTATTTGGGCCGTCTTCGCCAGCGCGAGGTTGGCGTTCGCCTGGCACTCGGCGCAATGCGCAACCAGATTGTTGCGCGATTTCTGTTTCAAGGTCTGCGCGCGGCCGCAATCGGGTGCGCGGCCGGCCTGGCCCTCGGCATGGGGCTGTCGCATTTCATTGGCTCCATGCTGTATGGCGTATCAGCGCTAGACCCGCCGACATACGGAAGCGTGGTTTGCCTCATCCTGCTGATCGCCGCATGTGCTTCGCTGCTTCCAGCGCTTCGTGCAGCCCGCGTCGAGCCGGTAGAGGTGCTTAGAGAACAATGAGAATAGTGCCGGGTTCGATAGCTGAGAATTGGCCCTACACTTCATCACCTTCGAACCCAATCTACGAAGCCTGAGCTCTTATACAGGCAAAGGTGTTCGCTCGGTGAATTGGCGCTGATGCCAATAGGGGTAGATCGGCGTGACTTCGCTGGCTTTGTCTAGCTTCGCGATCTGTTCGATTGACAGGCTCCAGCCGGCGGCGGCAAGGTTTTGCCGCAGCTGCTCTTCGTTGCGGGCACCGATGATGACGGAGGATACGGTCGGACGTTGCAGCAGCCAGTTGAGGGCGATCTGCGGGATGGTTTTGCCGGTTTCTTTGCCGATCTCGTCAAGTGCATCGACAACTTTGTAGAGATAATCGTCAGCGACTTGCGGTCCCATGTCTCCCGTTTTGTGGAGGCGGCTCACTTCGGGCAGCGGCTGGTTGCGGCGAACTTTGCCGGTGAGCCGGCCCCAGCCAAGCGGGCTCCATACAAGCGCTCCAACCTTCTGGTCGAGCCCGAGGGGCATCAATTCCCACTCGTATTCGCGGCCAATGAGCGAGTAGTAGACCTGGTGGGCAACGAAGCGCGTCCAGCCGTAACGATCGGCGACGTCGAGCGACTTCATCAGGTGCCATCCGGAAAAGTTTGAAGCCGCAATGTATCGAATCTTGCCGGCGCGTACGAAGGTGTTCAGGGTGTCCTGCACTTCCTCAATGGGGGTGGAAGCGTCAAAGCCGTGCAGATGGTAGATGTCGACGTAATCAGTGCCGAGGCGGCGCAGGCTGGCTTCGAGGGAGCGCGTCAGATGGTAGCGGGAGGATCCCACATCATTTGGCCCATCCCCGAGCCGAAACGTTGCTTTGGTGGAGATGAGGGCGCGATCGCGCTTGCCGGCGAGCGCTTTGCCGAGCACCTCTTCAGAGCGGCCATCAGAGTAGATATTCGCGGTGTCGAAAAGATTAACGCCGGCTTCGAGGCAGATGTCGATCAAGCGGGTTGCTTCCGCAACGTCGGTGCTGCCCCATGCTTTGAAGAATTCATTGCCACCGCCAAACGTACCGGTGCCAAAACTGAGTGCGGGAATCTTGAGGCCGGAGCCTCCGAGCAGTCGATATTCCATGCACGTTCGATTACCGCACCCCGTGGGAGGATGCAACTGGTTGGAGCTCCTTGGATAGAACTGAATCGGGCCGGTCCCTAAGCGATCAGTGCGTGGCACCGTCAATCGGATCTTTTTGATGGAAGAGCTTGCGATTGATGTCGGGCCAGAATTCTTTGACAACGAATGACCCGGCATCGATGCCAATATCGACGGCCCACTCGCTGCTGACGTTGCTGAAAGTGCGCTGGCTGGCAGGATAGTAGGCGGCGGAAAGACCTGATGAGAGGCCGGCGCCCAAAATTTCGCTGGTGTTGAAGGTGTTGTTGCCTGCGTCGTTTCGCGTGATTAAGGCGCGACTGAGCGCATAGCCAGTTCGCTTGAAGAATCCGCCGCGGCCGAGAGTGTAATAGCGATTGTCCTGATGCGTAAGGACGGGGAAGACAAATTCGACCATGTAGTTCTCGCTGGTCTGGTCAAGAGCCGCATGCCAGAAGTACTGGCCGTAACCGGCCGCTCCCTGGCCGAACTCGGGCGTCGCGTTTCTCGCCATGGAAATACCGGAGAGCGCCGCGGGGATGAAGATCGATGAATAGTCGAAAGAATCGTCGGTTGCAGTGAGGAACTTCTCTTTTACCGACATCGGAGGTAGTTTTTCGTCGGTGCTGACGGACCGGAAATTGGGGATGATGCCAAGGATGCGCTTGGTCTGTGGATTGCGGGTGGAAACGGGATTTTGGTGGATCGGCTTCTGGAGAGTGTCGTCTGGCTGGCCAGATTGGGTCGGATTCTCTTGAGCCTGGGCAATGTTCGAATCTTCGAGAAGGCTCGAACTGTATGCACCTGCATTGAAAGACGGCATCGAACTTGCTTCCGGCGTGGTGGGAGCGGGTGCGTCCGGTATCACTGTTTCATTGAAGCGGACGGATTGCGCCGACGCGTAAATTGCTGGAAGTACAAGAAAACTAAGGATGAAAAGTTGCAATAAAGGGCTGGGGTGCCTCAAATTTGCGGTCTCCTGCTAAGCGTGTTGCGATCAAACCACTCGTTTGATGTTGTTTTTGACTGACTCGAGGGCCAGAAAGTCAGCTTTCGCACGGGAAATGAAAGATGATCGTGGTTTGAAGGCGATATCGAGCCGACCTGGCGCTGGATGCACATGCGTGAAACTGTTGCGGGAATCCATTCAGCATCCTCCATTTAAACTGGATAAGTGATGGCCACATTGAAAGCTGTGCGCGGTACGCGCGACCTGCTGCCGCCCGAAACCGCGTTGTGGAACAGGATTGAGGCGACTGCGCGCGCCCTCTTTGCCCGCTATAACTTCGGGGAGATCCGGACGCCGGTTTTTGAGGATACGTCGCTGTTTGCGCGAGGCGTGGGCGAGGAAACAGACATTGTTTCCAAAGAGATGTACACGTGGGAAGACCGGGCACGGGCGCAGTCTGAGAAGCCACAGTCTTTGACGCTGCGGCCAGAGAACACTGCAGGAGTCGTTCGTGCGTATATCGAGCACAAGCTGGGCGAGACGGGGCAGTTGCAGAAGCTCTATTACATCGGGCCTCAGTTCCGGCGGGAACGGCCGCAGAAGGGGCGGTACCGGCAGTTTTCGCAGATCGGGGCGGAAGTAATTGGGCCGCCTTCGGCGGGGAGTGAATCGCCACTGAGAGATGCGGAAGTGCTGGAAATGCTGGCGACGCTGCTGGATGAGCTGGGGATTACGGGTTGGTCGCTCGAGATCAATTCGGTGGGGTCGGCGGCGGATCGTGCGCGGTATAACGAAACGCTGCGGGAGGCGCTGATTCCGTTGGCGCCGAAGATGTGCGGCGATTGCCAGCGCCGCGCGGTAACCAATCCGCTGCGAGTGCTGGACTGCAAGGTTCCGGAAGATCAGCCGATTATCGAGAGTTTGCCCAAGATTGTGGATTCGCTTGACGAGGAATCAAAGGCGCATTTTGCGGCGGTGATGGCGGCGCTGGATGCCGCCGGTGTGCACTACACACGCAACCACCGCCTGGTGCGCGGGCTGGACTATTACACCCGGACAACGTTTGAGTTCATCCACGGAGGACTTGGGGCTCAGAATGCGCTGCTGGGTGGTGGACGCTACGACGGATTGAGCGAGGCGATCGGCGGGCCTAAGGCTCCCGGAATCGGCTTTGCGATGGGGGAGGATCGGCTTGTTCTTACCCTCCAAACTCTCAACCAAGGGGCTACCCCGTCGCAGGTGGACGCGTATATTGCACCGCTGGGCGAGGCGCTGAATCCTGCCGCGCTCGCGTTGGCGCGGGAGTTGCGAAGAGCCGGATTGAGTGTCGAATTGGGAGACGGATCATTCCGACTCAAGAAGTCGTTTGAAGCGGCCGACCGCGCGTCGCGGCGGATTGTCATCCTGGGTGAGGATGAGCTTCAATCCGGTATCCTAACGGTGAAGGACTTCACAACCGGTATACAAACCAAGGTTCCGCGTGTGGAACTGGCCGCGTATCTCTCCCTGCCGGCACATGCGTAGAAGGAAATCTCATAGTGCTCGACTTTTTAGGCAATCTTGAACGGACGCAGATGTGCGGCGAATTGCGCGCCGCCAACGCAGGAGAACATGTAGTCGTGATGGGCTGGGTGAACCGGCGCCGCGACCATGGCAACCTGATCTTTCTCGATGTGCGGGATCGCAGCGGCATTGCGCAGGTGGTGCTGGATAAAGAGCTGACGCCGGAGGGACATCTCAAGGGCGAGCAAGTTCGGCCGGAGTATGTAGTTGCCGCCGTGGGCAAGGTGAGACTTCGCAGCAAGGACGCTATCAATCCCAAGATGCCGACCGGCGAGGTGGAGATTGAAGCCACGGAGTTGCGGATTCTGAACGACTCGCGGCTGGCTCCGTTTTCGCCTTCGGAAGAGGCTATTCAAAACGAGGAAACGCGGCTCAAATATCGTTATATCGATCTGCGCCGCGTGGAGATGCAGCGCAACTTCTGGCTGCGACACGAGATTACGCGTGCCATTCGCGAGAGCCTGAGTGCGCAGGGATTTCTGGAGATTGAAACACCGATTTTGACCAAGTCAACGCCGGAGGGCGCGCGCGATTTTCTGGTGCCGAGTCGCGTGCATCCGGGCGAGTTCTACGCGTTGCCGCAATCGCCGCAGATCTTCAAGCAGATCCTGATGATCTCGGGGTTCGATCGCTACTTCCAGATTGCGCGTTGTTTCCGTGATGAGGATCAGCGCGCGGATCGTCAGCTTGAGTTCACGCAGGTCGACCTGGAGATGAGTTTTCCGCGGCGCGAGCATGTCTTCGCGGTAGTGGAGAAATTCTGCGCGGCGGCATGGGCTGCGGCAGGCATGGCGCTGCCGACGCCGTTTCCGCGGATCACGTACGACGATGCGATTCGCCAGTATGGGTCGGATAAGCCGGATCTGCGGCTGCCGGGGCTGACGGATGTTCGCTCGGCGTTCCCTGCAGAGTCGTTGGCAACGCTGCAAATCGATCCGGCGCTGCCCATCGTGGCGCTGCGCATTCCCAAAGTGGGCGAGCTGAGCCGCAAAGAACGCGAGGACAACCATCCCATGTTCGACAAGAACAAGGGTGCGAAGTTCATCGACGACTTCAAACGGCTGGCGAAAAGCCTGCCGGATGCTGTCGCGAAGATTTATGAGCTGACCGGCGCAGCGGAGGGCGACTACCTGATCGTGGTGGCGGGCGACCCGGCGCACCACATCAAGGCGAGCGACACGAAGTTTGAAGGGCGACTGAGTGAGCGGGAGATCAACGTGTACTCGGCTGCCGGAAATTTCCGCAGTGAATTGGCGAAGAAGTATGCCGATCGGCACAAGGCTTTTCAGATTACCGATGAGGCTGTCCAAAACGCAGATCCTCGAGGCGGCAAGATACTCGACGCGTCAGCGGCATTTCATCCGATCTGGATCGTGGACTTTCCGATGTTTGAGTATGAGCTTGCAAGCGGCAAGTGGGTGCCGGCGCATCATCCGTTCACCGCGCCGTACGAAGCAGATATGGCGAACCTTGTCAGCGATCCTGCGTCGGTGCGTGCGGACTGCTACGACCTGGCGATGAACGGACTTGAGCTTGGATCGGGGTCGATCCGCATACACCGCAAGGATGTGCAGCAGCAGATTTTCGCGTCGCTCGGAATCAGTGACGAAGAAGCACGGAAGCGGTTCGGTTTCTTCCTGGATGCGCTGGAATATGGCACTCCCCCGCATGGGGGGATTGCGTTGGGACTCGACCGCATCGTGATGCTGCTGGCGGGTGCGCCAAGCCTGCGCGAGGTGATCACATTCCCGAAGACGGCGAAGGCGATTGACCTGATGGCCGAGGCGCCGACTACGGTTCCGGAACAGCAACTGAAGGAACTGCACATTCGAGTGGCGGGAAAGAGCTGATCGCAATCACTGGTTCGGATTTTGCGAAATATATCTTGAGAGGGTGCTAAAGCAATCGGGTATTTGCGAGTTCCATTCACCCCAATCATGACCACCATGCGTTGTGTGGAATTTGTGCGCGAAGCCGTGCCGCTGCAGCAGAGCCACAAATTGGCGATTCGGTTCGAGAAGCGGCTCCGTGTCACCGGCTGTCAGGTAAAGGTAGGGAGTCTCTTGTGGATTCGCCGTCCGGACAAGTTCGAACGGATTGCGATCCGATCTCTCCTTGCTTCCCTCTGGACCAAAGATGCTTCTGAACTTCCACCACTGGCCCGTCCGCCGAAAGTTAAAGCGCCGAAATGGGACGTCGATGGAAGGACTGAGCGCCGCGACAAAGACAAATAGCTTTGGCTGGGAGAGTGCATAGTCCACGGCGGCGAAGCCTCCCATTGATATGCCGATGATTGCCCGACCCTCGCGAACCTTACTTGCCGGAAATCGGTGTTCGACATCCGCGATCAGGTCTCGAGTGATGTAGTCCTCATACCTGTTGCGCGGCGACTCAACTTCATTCATGAAATAGGACTCGTCGCCGTCAGGCATAACGAGGAGTAGGCCATCCCGGGCATACTGCGCCACGTCGGACTCGTTTGACCAACTGCGATAATCCGCTCCGCCCCCATGAAGCAGATAAACCACCGGGAATTTCTCCCCTGCTTGACGGCTTGCCGGCATATACACGCGGTAAGGCATGGTCCTTTCCAGCGAAACGCTGTAGAACTCAACATCCTGGATGTTTACGCCGACGACCGCTCGGGGATGATCGGATTGGGCCTGTTGCCTGCCGTGGCAACTACAGAAGAAAATCGGGCAAGAAGCAGCAAAAATGCTGAAGCCCATTGCGACCCGATTAATCAACGGGGGCTGTCTCCCGCTCCAACTGCGCACAAGCTCCTCATCAATTGTCCAAAAATCTCGTGGGGTCTGAAAGTCCATCATCCTAAGGCATCTTGCGGCACGACTAAAGTGGTGCCCATTCCAAAGCTCACTTTGCAATCAGTTGTGATTCGTCTGCCCATCGCATCCACTTTCTGTTTTCAGTCTCCAGTTGTCTCGACTAATTGATCGGGGGCTGTCATGGAGGTGGTCTCGATGGAGAGGCATTTGCCGAGGTCGTTGAAGTCCTTGTCCCAGCGCGGTCGGTCATCGGCGATCTGCGAGGTTAGCGCATAGCTCGACGTGCGCAGAATCTCATACCAGATGTTCTGCGCCTGCCAGAGATTCAATTCAAAGGGCAGCTCGACCAGCGTGTGCGCCAAACTGAGCGCGCGGTCCAGCATTTCCAGCGATCCAGCGGACATCTGGAGTTCGACCATCGCCCGCTTCATGCGCTGGTCAGCGATGTAGGAGAGCGTGGTGGTGTCGAGATGCACTTTGTCGGCTTTTGCCAATTGCAGGAAGGAACGCAGCAGCGCCTGGTCAATCGGGTCGCCCTCGAGAGCGCGGCGAAGGCCCGCATTAATGGCGAACTCAGCAGCCAGAGTGAGCGCGGGCGGCTTCGGTAGTCCTGCCTGTGAAAGATAATGCAAAAGGCTGGCGTGATCTTCGTAGATGTTGGTCAGCGAGCTCTCAATATCCCACAGGGTTGAATTCAGGATTAACTGCACGATGCGGCGCTGCTCATCTTTGAAGAGCGATGTGAGCGAGTAATCCACGTGGCCGTAGTAGCGGTCGATGAGACGGATCGCATCGGGGAAATCGGCACGCTGCACCTGTTCCGCAGCCTCTGCCGCGAATGCGTCGAATTGCGACGCGTCCTTGTCGGTGTAGGGTTTGACGGCGGCTGTGATGTTCTGATCACCGAAGTGGAGTACGGCAAAACTGAACGTCTGCGACTTGCCCGTGATGGCGCTGGTGATGTGTGCCCGCCCGAGCGCAAGCCTGCCGCGGCCCGAAGTGTGTACATCATACGAGACGCGGCGAACGTGATAGCAGAACAGTTCCGTCTCCTCGGAAAACGACGAAAAGACGCTGCTGATGGCGTAGTGCGCCGCTACCTGCTCAAGGCCCAATTGCATGGGCACGATTTTTTCCTTGTAAATGCGTGCGCCGTCGCCAGCCGCCGGAACATTGGACTTGGCTTGAGCCAGGCGAGCGAGAAACGCTGGTTCCAGATCCGCTGCCTGTTCGCCAAATAACTCTTTTGCCAGCTGCAACGCGCGCGCGGCGTAGGCAATGACCTGCACGGTTTCGATTCCGGAGATGTCGTCGAAGAACCAGCCGCAGCTTGTGTACATGAGTTGTGCGTGCCGCTGCATCTCCATCAGTTGCAGGGCGCGTACTCGTTCTTTCGGGGTGAGTTCGTGGTTCTGGTGGTCGGCGAAGAACCGCTCGACCACGTCCTCGCAGCGATCGAGAATCACGTCGATGTATCCGTCACGCGCCGCCCACACATCGGTAAAGATTTTCATACCCTCCTGCCGGGTGAACGGAACAATCGCGTCGCGCAATTCATCGAGGGCCTGACGCAAGGGTGTTCTCCATAGCTGATTCCATCCTGGGGTGCCGCTGTTGCATCCGCAGTCGGAGCGCCAGCGCTCGATGCCATGCGCGCAACTCCACGAAGTGTTATCGACGATTTCGCACTCCCACTCGGGTGGAAACTGCTTGAGATAGCTTGCGTAGTTTGTCAGCTTGACGGTCTTGTCCTGTTCGAGGAGGCGCACAGCGTAGGCTAGGGCCATCTCACCGTGGCGATGATGGTGTCCGTAGGATTCGCCGTCGGTTGCCACACTTTCGAGTTGTGGTTGCGTTGTGTCTTTGAATTGCGATTTGAGGCGCGCGGCGAAGTTTTCTCCGGAATTCAGCAAGCCTTCAAAGGCGATAGCGCGCGACGTTGCTCCATCATAGAAGAAGACCGCGATGAAAACGCCGGACTCGAAGCGCATGAGGTAGGGCCGGGTCGTATCCACCGAATTGCCGAGCGGCGTAGTCCATGCCGGCTCGGTTGCGGATGCCTCTGATTTCAGCGGCCGGATGCGTTTGCATTGGCTAGGCGCGAGGATTGTGAATTTGATTCCGTGTTGCGCCAGAAGCTCAAGGGTATCAGTGTCGGCAGCCGTTTCTGCGAGCCACATGCCTTCGGGCACGGCGCCAAAGTGGCTTTCGTAGTCGGCTATGCCCCAGCGAATCTGGGTGATGCGGTCGCGCTGGCTGGCAAGCGGCATGATGATGTGGTTGTAGACCTGCGCCATGGCCGAGCTGTGACCTTGGAAAATCTTGTGGCTGCGCCGCTCTCCGTCGAGAATCAAGCGGTAGGTGCGCGGCGCATTCTCCTTCAACCAGCTGAGCAGAGTGGGGCCAAAGTTGAAGCTCATTCGCGAATAATTGTTCGCGATGCGGATGATCTGGTTCTTGTTGTTCACCGTGCGGGCTGCGCCGTTGGTGGCGTAGCATTCCGCGCAGACGCGCTCGTTCCAATCGTGATAGGGAGCGGCCGAATCCTGCGTCTCCACAGTCTCGAGCCAGGGATTTTCGCGCGGGGGCTGGTAGAAGTGCCCATGAATGCAGATGAATCGTTTAGTGGATGCCATGCGTTCTCGATTGCGTTCGGCCGATTGACCGTGCTTGCTTATTGTAGGCTGCGGCGGTGAAATGCCGCTCTCACGACGATCTAAGCGGCGATGCCGGACGTTACTCAGCGACGGAGCGCCCTGCCGGCGGCGTTGCTTTGACCAGGTCGCAGGCGCGCCACATGTACCAGCTTGCCACGGAGCGGAATGGCCGCCATTTCTGTCCGTGCTTGAAGACGACATCAGGCTTGGGCAAGTCGGAGGCTTCGATGGGGCGATTTTTGGGCAGACGCTGGAAGGTGAGCGCGAATCCCTTGCGCACGCCGTAGTCGGTTACCGGCAAGACGTCTGGGCGCCCCATGCGGAAGATGAGCAGCATCTCCACGGTCCACGGGCCGATGCCGCGCACTTCCGTGAGGCGTTCGACAATGTCGGCGTCGGGCATTTTGAGAATGGCCTTGTGTGTCGGTACTGTTCCATCAAGCGTCTTGGCGGCAAGATCACGCATGGCCTTGATTTTGTTCCCGGAGACACCGGCTGCCCGCAACGGCCCGTCCGGTGTATCGAGCAATTGCTGTGGAGTTGGATCGCCGTGGAAGAATTCGCGGACGCGGCGATGGATGGTGGCCGCTGCCTTGCCGTGCAGTTGCTGATAGAGGATCGATTCGAGAAGAGATTCAAACGGCGAGGGGGCGGCATCGAGTCGCAGCTTGAATTCGCCGACTTTGTCGATAAGCGTGCCCAGTTTCGGATCGCAGAGCTTCAAGTGCGCGATTGCCTCAGCAGGATCGAAGGGGAGTTTCCCGCTCTTTCCGTCGTGGATCATAGGGGAACAGTGTACCGCGCGATTTGCGACGGAAATATGCTATGTTGAATCTTCTTGACCCCATCATTTTTTGCGACGACTGTGGGGCGGCCCGGAAAAAGCACCTTGCGATGACAACTCAAGTCGAAGCCCATCTCCATTCGAACGATTCCGATACTGATCCAGCAATTGCGGCACGCATCGCCGGAATTTCGTTTTGGCTTTTTGTGGCAGGCGGCCTGATCGGACTGCTTAATATGGGTTTGATGCCAGTTCCATTTGGCTGGGGATTTGAGATGGTCACGTTGGCCACCAACCTAGCCAAGCATGGTACTTACGCTAACCCCTATTCGGTGCTCAATACCGGACTCACCGCTGCTTACACGCCTTTGTATCCCCTGTACTTATCTTTGCTCATGCGAGCGTTGAGAAATCCCGATCTTGTTACGCTGGCGGCAACCATTGGAAATATCATTGTCAACGCCATCGTGGGAGCTTCCCTTCCACGGCTCTCCTGGCTCTTTCTTCGCAATGTAAACGCGGGCCTCGCCGCTGGCGCCTTCTGGCTGCTCTCGGTTCAACTAATGCCGGATTGGGATGCGAGCTTTACCGCGGCCGGACTGATTCTGTTTTGCCTATTCACGGCTGCAACGGTGGCCAACACGAGGTATCGACTCGCGGCTGTTTTGAGCGGACTGATGGCGGGTACCCTGTTTCTGCTGAATCCCTCGTCCATGATTGTCTTTCTATTGTCGATTGCGTATCTATTGATTTTTCGGAAAGCCTCGTGGAAACAAACGTCGATCTACGTTTCCATCGTCCTATTGCTTTTTGCGGCAATCGCATCTGCGTGGGGCTATCGAAACGACATTCAACTTGGGAAATTCGCGGTGCGCACCAACCTTGGTATCGCGCTTTACGCGTCAAATAATGACTGCGCAAGTCCTAGCCTGTTTGAAGAAGAAAACGACAATTGCCATCAGGCGCATCATCCTAACACGAACCTCCAGGAAGCGCAGCTGGTTCGCGATCTCGGAGAGGTGGCCTATGACCGCCTGCGTTCTGCCGATGCAAAGGCCTGGGCGCGCAGTCATCCTCGCCGGTTTCTCGTCCTGACCGCTTGCCGTTTTCGCGATTTCTGGTTTCCTGCGACTGCTGGACATCCATATAAAATCGCGACGATCTGGCTTGCTACGCTGCTATCCATTCCCGGATTGGTTCTTATGATCCGCTTGCGCCTGAAATCGACTATCTTTCTCCTAGCGGTTTTTCTGCTCTATCCGATGATGTACTACATTGTCATCAGCGATGTGAGATATCGCTATCCGATTCTCTGCCTAACCCTTTTGCCAGCGGGTTTTTTCTGCGATGCCGTTTTGAAGCGCGCGCAGTCGAAGTGGTTCGACAAGGCACATCGAGACGCATCGGCCTAGGAGTCGAAAAAGCCGGAAGCAGCGCGTCAAGCTGGTTGCTCGGCTAGGTGGCCCATCCAACTGCGCTGCCCTTGTACCATCAGAGCATAGGCACTCGACGGGAGCGAACGACAAAAATGAAAATGCGTCCGGGAACGCAAACCGGCTTTCTTCTCTGCGGCAAGGAGTGGAGCGAGGGTGAGGCAATTGAAGTGCGCTCACCGTGGGACCAGGGCCTGCTCGGCAAAGTGACGCTGGCGACACGCGCGGATGCGCGCGAGGCAGTGAACCATGCCGTGGCCAGCATGCGCCGCACCCGTGCTCTGCCTCGCTGGAAGCGACGCGAGATTCTTGAAGATATTGCGGCGGCTCTGATTGAGCAGAAGGATCGCTTTGCCCAGCTTATTGTTGCCGAGGCTGGCAAGCCGATCCGGCTGGCAAGGGCCGAAGTAGACCGCGCGGTTCTCACCTTCAAGACGGCTGCCGAAGAAGCGGCACGGCTTGGCGGCGAGACTATTCCTCTTGATTTGACCGAGGGCAACGAGAATCGCTGGGGGCTCGTGCAGCGCTTTCCGGTGGGTCCAGTGCTGGCGATTACGCCGTTCAATTTTCCGCTGAATCTGGTCGCGCACAAGGCTGCTCCGGCAATTGCCGCGGGCTGCCCGATTTTGATCAAGCCATCGCCGCAGACACCATTTACGGCCCTAGCGCTTGGGGAAGTAATTCTCAAAGCCGGTTGGCCGGAAGAAGCACTCGCCGTGATGCCGCTGGCGAACGCCGACACTGCGTGGCTCGCGGAAAAAGAGGATCGGATCAAGCTGGTGAGCTTTACAGGGTCGGCTAAGGTGGGCTGGGAACTGAAGGCGCACTCCGGGCGTAAGCGCGTTTTGCTGGAGTTGGGCGGCAATGCAGCGCTCATTGTTCACGGCGATTATCGCGACCTTGACGCGGCGGCAGAACGCACGGCCCATGCGGCTTTTGGCTATGCGGGACAGTCATGCATCAGCGTGCAGCGCATCTTCGTCGACAAGAGCATCTTTCAGACGTTTATCTGGAAGCTCGTGGAGGTCGCGGGCAAGATGGTTTCAGGCGATCCGAAGAGCGAGGCGACGGAAGTTGGTCCAATGATCCGGCCGGCGGAGGCAGAGCGCATCGAAAGCTGGATCAAGGAGGCTGTCGATGCCGGTGCGCGCCTGATTGCGGGAGGCGAGCGGGTCGGTTCGGTGATTGCTCCTGCGATTCTGACGGGCTCGAAAGCGGGCATGAAGATTCGCGACGAAGAGGTCTTCGGGCCTGTTGTTGTCGTGGAACCTTATGTCGATTTCGAGCAGGCGCTTGCGGAAGTAAACCACTCGCGATTCGGCCTGCAGGCGGGACTGCTGACACGCGATGCGGGGCGGATTCTTACGGCTTATCGCGAGCTGGAAGTGGGCGCGCTGATCGTAGGCGACACGCCGGCATGGCGGCTGGACCCGATGCCTTACGGCGGGGTGAAGGATTCCGGACTGGGGCGCGAGGGCGTTCGGTCGGCGATCGAAGAGATGACCGAGCCGCGGATGCTGGTGATGTCCGGAATGAGCTGAGGAGCCGCAGCGCATTTCGGCATCTCCTGGACCGGCGTGGAAGGTGTTCTGCGCCATCGCATAGGATCGATTCCTCCCATGAATCTGCGCCGCGGAGATTCCCGATTTTTTTCATAGGCTTAGGCGGCTTCAAGCAGAGTGTGGCTCGAATTTGGCGGCGACCGAGACGTGACCAGAAATAGTACTTCTGCGCTGATCCAGCTTTTGGGGGATGTGGTAATGGGAGGTATCGGTGCTATGTTCAAGCTTCGTGTGGACCGGGCGCCGTCGGTACCGGAGAGCGGCGTGGACGCCTCTGACCTGACCACTGCAACCTGGCAGTTTCCGCAGGTACTGGGATCGTATGGAAACCAAGACTTGGTGTGCCTACAACATGACCCGGGGCTGCATGCTGAGCCCCAAGGTCACCGTTGCGGATAGCGAGCGTGAGCCGCTGAAGGTTCTGAAGGTCATGATTGAGGGCCTTTCTCGCGATTCTGAATCGAGCCTTTGGTTGACTCCTCTCTTGTATGCTCCGCAGTTGACCCGGCTTTTCCCTTTTGATCTTGTTTATCTCGACGGCGAACAGAAGGTCATTCACGGGGCGGCGTTACTGCCCGGTGTGCAGATTCCGCATTTTACGGATGACACCGCGAGCGCTTTGATTTTGCCGCTGGAGGCTTTAGCGTCGACCAAGACGCAACCGGGCGATCGCTTCGAGATTTGCGCTGCGGAAGAGCTGGAGTCTCGCCTGGCAGAGGTCTCCGCTTCGGTCGCAGCGGCTGTATCTTCTCCCGTTTCGGTTGTGCGGGGTCCAGACCTTCCACTGCTTCCGTTCCCGGCACCGCAGATTTTCAATCCGACCCGTATTACTCCGGTTCAGCGGGGTTCAGGCTTTACATTGGCGCTCACTACGGGTTGGCAGATCACCAATTCCACGGTGGCTACGGTGCTGCCGGATATCGCGGAAGGTGTTGCAGAAGCTACTCCCGCCGAAGAGCGTCTGGTTACTGCCGAGGCAGATACAGCAATAGCTGATGCGGCAAAGGCCAAAGCGGCAGTGGCCGATGTGGATGCACGGCCTGCTTCGCCTGTGGATCGCGTCGAAGAGGCCCGGGAATCGCTGTCGATTTCAGAGGTGTCTGGTGAGAGCGCGATGCCTCCTGTTGTGGAACTCGCAGCGGTTTGGGTGGAGGAAGCTCAAAGTAAAGCCGACTCGACTGCGCCTGCTGCGTGCGTGAATTCTGCAATTGTGGAATCTGAGGCGGGAAAAGTTCCAGCTTCGAAGACGGGCATCGAGACTCCTTCCGCGCTCGTCGAACAGAACATCAAGGTTGACGAAAGATCTCAAGAGATTTCCAGGCTGCAGACCGAAGTCCGGCGTGAGGCTCCAAGAAAGAAGCCCGAAGCCAAGAAGAAAGATGCGCTGACAACTCGCTTGTTGCGCTGGCTAAACCTTGCGGAACTTCCGGAGCGCCGCGCATATACCCGCCTGGTATCGCCGGGGCTGGTTGCTTACGATGCAAACCAAGCCGAGGCTAAGCCCCTGGAAGTGGGTGATGTGAGCCCGACCGGGCTCTATTTGCGAACCGGGGAGCGGTGGCGCCCAGGGGATTTGATTTTGCTGACCCTGGCAAAAAAGAGCGCCTCGGAAGTGGAGTCTCAGAGCCGAGTCGAGGTGCACGCCGGCGCGGTTCGCTGCGGTGAGGATGGGGTTGGTCTCTCATTCGTATTTCCGGGGGAGGTTGAGTTCCATCCCTGGAATCGGGTGCACACCAAGAGAGCCACTGAAACGGACGGAGAATATTTTGTGCGGGAACTGCGGATCGCGAATGCGATGGGGTTCCTGCGGCGGATTTGCCCTCCAGCGTCGGAGGAGATTCGCGAACTGCTTTACGAGCGTCACAGCAACAAGAGAGTTGCAAATACGGTGGTCATTGCCTTGAAAGCGGAAGATCTAGTTGCGCGAAGCGGCAAGGCATGGAGTATGGTCGCTCATCCCGATGTTGTGATGCGCATTTTAGAGGCTGGATCGTGGGCCGAGGATGATTGGATTCAGCAATTCTGGGCGGGCCTTTTGATTACATCGTGCACGATGGATGGGCAGGACAAATCGAATCTCGTCTTCGTAGATATGCTCGAGAAGCTCACGCCGATTCATCTACGGATTTTGTCAGCAGCCTGCAAGAAGGGATCGGAAGTCGTGTCGGCTGGGGAATCCACTTCCAAGTTGACCCTCTATTTCACAGCGGACGAATTAATTGCAGCGGCAGGCACACACAGCCTCTCCAGAATTCAGCAGACGATCAAGCATCTGTCGAGTTTTGGATTGCTGACGGAGAGCGCGAGGCCATCGTACATCGCAGCGACAGAAAAAAAGGTAAATACGAAAACCGCTCCAACGAGCCTGGGATTGGAGATGTACGCCCGGTGCAACGGTCATCGATGATTGTGGGGCTCCGGCACCTACGTGAGCCAGTGCAAGATTCGTCGATATACGCGGTGAGACCGCCCCCGAAAAACATGAGACCGGGTTAGCCGCGATGCTCTGGCGTTGTGCTCTGGGTCGCGGCTGGTGCGATCATTTGGATGGCGCCGTGTCTGCCTGCTGATTTTGCTGCACAGTTTCGATGGACGAGGATTGCACCGGCACGGTTGCGTGGAGATGAAGGGTTATGGACCTTGGATTGAAGGGCAAGTTGGTGGTCGTTACAGGTGGCGGAGCGGGCATTGGGGCAGGTATCTCGCACGCCTGCCTTGCGGAAGGAGCGCGGGTGGTGGTGCTGGGGCGGCGCTCAGAAAATGTACTGGCCTTTATGGATGAAATGCTGGCTGCTGAAGCCCAGTGTGAACTGGTGGAGGCGCATCTCGAAGACACGGATCGCTGCCAATCGGCCATCGCGGAGATTCAAGACCGGTTTGGCGATATCTATGGGCTGGTAAACAACGCGGGCGTAAACGACGGGGCCGGATTAGAGAAGGGAACCGTATCACGGTTTGAGGAAAGCCTGAAGAAGAATCTGATCCACTATTATGCGCTCGCTCACTACGCGCTGCCCTCGCTGAAACGGGCGCAGGGCGCGATTGTTAACATCAGCTCCAAAGTTGCGCTCACTGGACAAGGGAATACGTCAGGATACGCGGCCAGTAAAGGTGCGCAGCTTGCGTTGACGCGGGAGTGGGCGGCGGAGCTACTGACTTATAACGTCCGCGTGAATGCGGTATTGCCAGCGGAGGTGATGACGCCGCTGTATCGGCGCTGGCTGGACACACTGGGTGACCCAGAAGCAGAAGTGAAGCGCATTACCGACAAGATTCCGCTGGGGCATCGGATGACGCTGGCATCGGAGATCGCGGCAGCTGCAGTATTTCTGTTGTCTCCGACGCAATCGGCGCACACCACGGGGCAGCACATCGTTGTGGATGGCGGATATGTTCATCTCGATCGCGCACTGACGTAGACCGGTGCCGCATTTTTAAAGAAAGAGGTTCAACCTCGCCAGGGCTCGATTCCTAATCCGGTTCAGGCTTCCGCAGCAGTCATCGCACTGATGCTGTCCCGTGTAGCGGCTTCGTTGACGATCTCCCGGGGCCAGAACACCGTAAAACGAGACCCTTCGCCCCGCGTGGATTCCACTTCGATCGAGCCGCCGCGACGGGTCACCATCTTTTTAACGGCCCAGAGTCCAATGCCATTGCCGCTTTCGCCCTTGGTGGTAACTCCGAACTGGAATAAATTGGGTAGCATCTCGGGCGGCATGCCAGAGCCTTGATCTTCGACGGCAATCAGCACATCGTTTGCGCGCCCTTCAATGCGAATCTTAACCTGTGCACCGCGCTTCCTGGTGGCTTCGCAGGCGTTGCGTACAAGGTTCAGGAGCACCTGGCGTGTTTCCATCGGATACGCATTCACAGTTGTGTCGCCCGTGCCTTCAATTACAAGCTGGATGTCGCGCTGACGCAGGAGTGGCTGGAGCAAAGACAAGACCGAATCCGCCGAGGCGCACAAGTCAACTCGCTCGCGTTGCTGGTCCTGACGAAAGAACCCTAGCGTGGAACGCGCGATGGTAGCGATGCGACGTACCTCCTGCTCGGCCTGCTCTGCCATGGCCTGCACCTCGGCAGGAGCGGATGGAGAATTCTGAATCAGGAACATGATGCTCTGTATAGCCGAGAGAGGGTTATTGATTTCGTGCGTAACAACTGCCGACATGCGACTCCACTCTTCAAGTCTTCGAGCGGAGAGGAGACTGTCTTCAACGCGCGCTTTTTCAATTTGCGCGTGCTTCAGGCGCTGCGCATAGTCGTTGATGCCGAAGCCAAGTTCAGGCGCACGACGAATGATTTGGAAAGCGACGTATCCCGATAGGATCGCAGTAATGATATTGGTCCACGCATCGGCCCAAAATACGGGAATCCATGTGGTGATGACTTCGAGCAGGTGCGTAGATCCGCAGGCCACGATGAAAAGCGCGAAACCTACCAGAAAAAAGATCCAATCGCGGGCGATGGCGCGACCCGTTTTGCGAGCCAGGTAAAAGAGGGTAACGCAGATGCTGAGGTAGCTGAGAAATGTGATGGCGTTGGTGATGGCCATCGTCCAGATCAACTGCGGGTCCTGTCGCCAGCAGACAGCGTGGGGCATCAAGGATGGATACATGTCGATGACCTGCCAATCCTATAGGAGCGCAATGTCAGATAGTGAGCATCGTCGCCGACGAAGGTGAACTGGCGAGATGCCACGTCCGCCTTCGAGCAGAGATGAGCCTGGGGAAAGTAACTTGCAATGTTACGATCGAGCGGTTTGCGATTTAAGGGGTCCGGCGAACCGTGTTTTCGACAACAGTTTTCTTTTATCAGCGAATACGGTAAGCAGGCAATCTCGTTTTGGTGCTACTTCAGCTCGATGTAGCAGCTTGCTCAACCCGGTCAATAAGGTATTTACGATTGAGACGCTCGCGGTGTCAGAGGCTTAGCGAGGTCTCCTGTGGCATCTCCACAGGAAATTGTGGCATACTTGTGTGGTTGTACCACAGGTATACATATGTCTCCTGAAAAGCTTGATCTTCTGCAAGGGACGCTAGACCTTATGGTGTTGCAGACTCTTACGGTAATGGGCTCGCTGCATGGCTACGGGATCGCGCGACGCATCGAGCAGGTAAGCGAAGACGCAGTGCTGCTGAACCAGGGCACGATTTACGCGTCGCTGGTGCGGCTGGAACAGCGGGGATGGATCAATTCGCGCTGGGGCACGTCAGACAACAACCGCAAGGCGAAGTTTTACTCGATGACGTCGGCAGGGCGGCGCCAGCTTATGGCCGATGCGCGCTACTGGGAGCGGTTGAAAGACGTGATGGAACGCGTGATGACGATGGACAAGACTGCGGAAGGTGCTGACGCGTGAGTGGTCTCTGGCGCTTTTTAGGGCGAGTGTGGGCATTTGTGCGCAGGAGGCCTCTCGACGCTGAGCTGGACGCTGAGCTTGACGCGCATCTCCAGATGGCGATCGAGGACAACATGGCTCACGGACTACCGGCAGCGGAAGCGAGACGACTTGCGCTGGTGAGTATTGGCGGAATGGAACAGGCGCGGTACAGACACCGCGAAGCGCGAGGATTTATGAGCATCGACATCCTGATGCAGGACCTGAAGTACACCGTTCGCACACTTTGGCGCGATCCAAGCTTTACGACGGTCGCGGTGCTGATTCTTGCTTTGGCGATTGGCGCGAATATTGCGGTTTTCAGCGTTGTGAACACAATGCTGCTGCGGCCTTTGCCGTTTCAAACTGCGCAACAGCTAGTGTGGATTGCTCCGCCGCCAACCAAGTGTGGGCTGTCGTGTGCAACGTATTCGACGGATGCCTACGATCAGTTTCGCGTGATGAGTCGCTCCTATCAGGATGTGACAGGGTATTTTGCATTTTCAAGTGCGGACAACCTGAGCCTGAACTTGGGCGGCGCTCCAATTACGGCCACGAGCATCGATGTAATTCAGAATTTTTTCCATGTGCTGGGAGTCCAGGCGCAGATGGGACGCGTTTTCACACCTGACGATGCTCGCAATGGTGCGGCCCCGGTGGTGCTGCTGACCAATGCATGGTGGAAACGGCAGTTTAATGGCGATCCGAATATTGTTGGGAAGGCGTTCGATATGAACGGCCAGCAGACCACGGTGATCGGCGTGCTTCCTGCGTCGTTTGATTTTGGCGCAGTGTTTGCGCCGGGCACCAAAGTTGACGCGATTACGCCGCTGAATCTCTACGGACCGCCGCGCGACTGGGGCAACATCATTACCTTCATTGGGCGGCTGAAGCCCGGGGTCACGCTGGGACAGGCACGCGACGAAGCAGCGCGGATCGCTCCCCACATGTGCTGGAACAACAAGCGCCCGGAGACCTGCGGAGACTATAAGGGCGCCGTGGTCCCTGTGCCGCTGAAGGACTACGTCAGCGGAAAGCTGCGTCAATCTCTGATTGTGCTATGGGCTGCGGTTGGCGCGATTCTGTTAATAGCTTGCGTGAACCTTTCGAACCTGCTGCTGGCGCGCGCTTCGGCGCGGTCGAAGGAATTTGCGATGCGGGGAGCTCTGGGTGCAAGCCGCGGGCGCATCGTCCGCCAACTTCTGACGGAGAGCCTCGTGCTTTCCAGCGCGGGGGCGGTCTTTGGATTCATGCTTGCGGCGGTTCTGGTTTCGTGGCTGGCGCACCAGGGGGCGATTGCACTTCCGCTATTGAGTACCTTGCACATTGATGCCGCTGCGCTGGGGTGGACGGTGCTGATTGCGGTTTTTGCCGCCACGGTATTCGGACTCGTTCCCGGGCTGCGGATAGCCAGCGGCAATCTGCAGGAGTCGTTGAAAGATGCGGGGCCGGGTGCAAGCGCCAGCCGCAAGCACGAGCGCACGCGGTCCATTCTTGTGGTGTCGGAGGTTGCGCTCGCATGCATGCTGCTGGTCGGCGCAGGGTTGCTGCTGCGCAGCTTTATCAATGTTCTGAATGTTGATCTTGGGTTCCAGCCGGACCGTGCAGCGGCAATCAAGCTTACCTACGACGACAGTGTCCCGGGTGACAAAACCGGGGATTTGAGCGCGCAGAAGCGAGGAGCAATCTTCCAACAGATTTTGACGCGCGTAGGAGCGCTGCCTGGAGTGGAGGCTGCGGGGATGGTCGACTATCTTCCGCTTGGGCAGAATCGAGCCTGGGGGACCCCCATCCCCAAGGGTCGAAATCAGAAGGATTTCAAGGATTTAGCCGGACCACTGGTTTATGTGATTTCACCGGGCTACATGCGCGCGATGGGCACCGGTCTGCGCGGGCGCGACTTCAGCTGGGACGATGGACCGAAGAGCGAAAACGTTGTGCTGATTAATGATTCGATGGCACGCTTCTTCTGGCCGAATGAAAATGCGGTGGGGAAGATTCTGGGAAATGGCACGGACGACAAGAACAACCTGCGCGTGGTTGGCGTTGTGTCAGATGTCCACGAGGAGAACGTCGACGGAGACCCTGGATGGCAGATTTATTACCCAATGATGCAGGCGACTCCGAATGGCGCGGAGCTCGTAATTCGTACGAAGCCGCCTCCGGGTTCGCTGGCAAGCAGTGTACTGGCCGCCCTGCGGGACATGAATCCCAAGCAGCCAGCTGCGGAGTTCAAGCCGGTACGCTTGCTGGTGAGCCACGCTGTCTCAGGGCGGCAATTCTTTATGCTGCTGGTGGTTTCATTTGCAACCCTGGGGTTGCTGCTGGCTGCGCTTGGCATTTATGGCGTGATTTCGTACTCGGTGACGCGGCAGACTCAGGAGATTGGCATTCGCATGGCATTGGGCGCAAGCGCTGGGACCGTGCAACGGCATGTGCTTGCCGGAACATTGCGCCTGGCAATCATCGGGGTTGTGCTTGGTGCAGCTGCGTCCGTTGCAGGAGCACGCCTGATTGCTTCGCTGCTATTCGAGACCTCTCCGTGGGATGCGATGACGTATGGCAGCATGGCAATCGCGTTGCTGGCGGTTGCTGGGGTATCTGGCTTCATTCCGGCGTTTCGTGCGTCGCGCATCAACCCTATGGTGGCTCTGCGCGCCAACTAAATGGTGGCTGGGGACAAGTCAAGCGCGGTGCGCACCAGTCTTGACACCATTTGTCCTGAATTTCTTTCTGGTCAATGAGACAAAGTCAGTCCAAAATGTGGGCAGGAGTCCCCATGCCACCGATCCGAATCACCCGGGAGGTCCACCAGGGTTGGCTAAGCGGAAACGGAATTCACTGCAAGTGCAGGGTGGAACTCGTAACGAGAACGGTTCCCAATTTTCCTCCGGAACGGACACTCGATGTCTGGATCCCGGAAAAGCCGCCGGAAGGCAGCTATAAGCTGCAGATCGATGCCACCACTCTTGATGTGGAGTTCAAACGCGGCGCCTGGCTTGAAGCTGTAGCCTGATATTCCTCTTAGCACTCGTGTTGCCTCTTCTGTTAACGGGACAGCGCCGATTTCGATTGCCTCTCGAACTCGAGCATCGGTATGATGCTCGGGCTGCCCGCTTTCCCGTTGAGCCTCTCCGGACGGCCTAATCATTACAAGGAGCACGCAAGTATGTGCGGAATTGTGGCCGTCTACTCGCGCCGCGAGCCAATCTCGCCGGCAACGCTGGAACGCGCAACGAAGTCTCTCTATCACCGAGGTCCTGATGGGCAGCGCCAATGGATCAGCCGGGATAATCGTGTTGGCCTCGGCCATGCACGGCTCAGCATAATCGATCTCGCCACGGGGGACCAGCCGATTGCAAGCGAGGACGGCCGGACCCACATTGTTGCTAACGGCGAGTTCTATCAGTACGAAGCGATTCAGCGGGAACTAGAAGCACGCGGACATCGGCTGCGCACACGTTCGGACAGCGAGATTGCCTTACACCTCTATGAAGAAGTGGGGCCGCAGTGTCTGCATCGGCTTCGCGGCGAATTTGCCTTCATCATCTGGGACGAGAAGGAGCAATCGCTATTTGCAGCGCGTGATCGCTTTGGCATCAAGCCACTTTTCTATGCATGGCACAACAACACTCTCTATATTGCGTCGGAGGTGAAGGCGCTGTTTGCGGCAGGCGTTCCGGCGCGGTGGGATGAGGAAAGTGTTTATCAGTCATTTACCTTCGGCGGCCATCAGACGCGAACGCTATACGATGGCGTGCACATGGTTCCACCGGGGCACTACCTGATTGCAACGGAGAAGCACGTCCAGATCACGCGCTACTGGGACTTTAATTACCCGGCGGCGAGCGACTGCGCGCCAAAACGAAGCGATGCCGACTATGCAGCCGAGTTTCGCCACGAGTTGGAAGAGGCAGTGCGCATTCGTTTGCGCGCGGATGTACCGGTCGGTGTCTATCTGAGCGGCGGGCTGGATTCCTGCGCGGTGCTGGGGCTGGCTGCACGTCATCATCCCGATCCAATTCGTGCATTCACTTTGACGTTCGAAGATGTTGCCTATGACGAAGGGCCGATGGCGCGGGAGATGGCTGCGCTCGCAGGCGCTGAGTTCAATCCAATTCCGATCAACCAGAATCATCTGGCTGAGAATTTTGCGGATGCGATTCTGCAGTCGGAGAAGTTCTGCGTAAATGCGCATGGCGTGGCCAAGTTTCTGTTAAGCAAAGCAGTGCGAGATGCGGGATACAAAGTCGTGATCACGGGGGAAGGCTCGGACGAGATTCTTGGCGGGTATGCACACTTTCGACGCGATATGCTGCTCTACAACCGTGAGGGCCAGGATACGGCTGAGATCGAGCAACTGCTGACGTGGCTCAACGAGAACAATACTGTCTCGCGCGGTCTGCTTCTGCCGGATGGCGAAGTCGGCAATCTCGATGCGGTCCGGCGGATCCTCGGATATGTGCCTTCGTGGTTTGAAACGTTCTCATCCCGCGCCGTGAAGATGCAGCCGTTGCTGGCTGACGATTTCGGTTGCCGCTTCAAACATCGCGAGAGCTACGTGCAATTGCTTTCGGATATCGATGTGCCTGGACAGCTGACAGGCCGCGATGCGCTGAACCAGTCGCTCTATCTCTGGGGAAAATCGGTACTCGCCAACTACATCCTGACCATGCTTGGCGATCGCATGGAGATGGCGCATTCCATTGAGGGCCGTGTGCCGTTTCTCGATCATCATGTGGTGGAGTGTATTTGCAAGCAGCCGGTGAACCAGAAGATTCGCGGGATGACGGAGAAATACGTGCTGCGAGAGGCGGTGCGCGATGTAATCACCGATACAGTGTACCGGCGTCAGAAGCATCCGTTTCTGAGCCCGCCGGCGACCCTGAATCCGGAGCAGACCTTCAATGCGTACGTGCAGGACACGCTTCGGGGTTCCGTGATGGCCTCGATTCCGTACTTCGATCAGAAGAAGATTGTGGGAATGCTGGACGGAATGAGCAAGTTGGATACGGGTGCGCGCACGGCGTACGATCAGATCCTGATGCCGCTGGTAAGCATGTGCGTGATCCACGAGGGATTCGGAATGGAGTGTTGAGGCGCAGTGAACGAATGTGCGGGTGTATACTCCCGACGTTATGCTCACTCACGTTTCGAAGCTCATCTTTTTCGCATCTCTTGTTGCAGTGGCAATCCCCTCTCACGCACAACAGTCGACAGCAATGCCGGACAGTCAAGATAAGCCCAAGCCGGAAGACACCGAGATCTGGCAGCCAGTGCCGAAGGTCGTTACGCCGGCAGCCGAATGCAATGCGCCGCCCTCAGACGCGATTATTCTCTTCGATGGGAAGAATGTGGACGAGTGGGTCAATGTGAAAGACAAGCAGCCCGCCCTGTGGGACGTGCACGATGGCGTGATGACGGTGAACAAAACTGGCGGAAGCATTGAGACCAAGCGCCGCTTCAAGGATTATCAGCTTCACGTCGAGTACAAGATTCCGGCGAGCATCACCGGAACCGGACAGGGACGCGGCAATAGCGGTGTGTTTCTTGCGTCAACCGGGCTCGGCGACGATGGCTACGAGTTGCAGGTGCTGGACGGGTACAACAATCCGACGTATGTGAATGGCATGGCGGGGAGCATTTACAAACAGAGCATTCCACTGGCAAATGCGAGCCGCAAGCCGGGTGAGTGGCAGACGTACGATGTTGCCTGGACCGCGCCCACGTTTAGCGAAGATGGCTCGCTGAAGACGCCCGCCTATGTAACGGTTTTCTTCAACGGCGTGCTGGTGCAGAATCACTTCGAGCTGAAAGGACAGACGCTCTATATCGGCAAGCCGTTTTATAAGAAGTACGACGCAGCTCCGATAAAACTCCAGGCGCACGGGGACAAGAGCGAGCCGATGAGCTTCCGCAATATATGGGTACGGGAGTTGCCATAACCTGCTTGCGAAGAGATTCAAGTCCAGCAGGGCTTTGGACGCTCAGGGAGTTGCCAGATTATGAGCGCGTCGTAGTGTAGATCGTAGCCGCACACGTCTAGTGAAATGCGCCGATCTAAGACGAAAACAACTGCAGCAGATTCGTCATGGTCAGCAGTTTTTTCACTCTCGGCGTAAGGTTCACCAGATCCAGCACGCAGAATCCTTTGTTTATCTGAGAGGCTTTGAGACCTACAATCGCTCCGAGGCCAGCGCTGTCCACATGTTCGAGGTCCGTAAAACCGAGCACGATGCGGCGGCCCCCCTTCTGAATCAACGGGTGTACAAGCCTGCGGATCTCATCTGTGTTCTCGCTGATCAGTTTGCCCTGGCACTTGATGGTAGTGGTGGGATAATCCCGCTCGTCCCCGGTTTCTTCGATCTGGTAATGGAAAGCAGCGCCGGGTGCGGTAGGCATTCATTCTCCTCGCTTCAATACCGGCAATCCTGACTTCCTGTCGTCGAAGAATCGTTAATTTCTGGTTACTCAGTCGTTCTTGGAGTTGGACTTAATCCAAGTGAGCGGACGTCGCTTTGATGACCTTTTTTGGACTTTGATTCCGAAATAGGGGCGGACGGGGGGAAACGAGGACGTGATGTCCAATTTGGGGTATCCTTTTTTTGCCGGCGATCGCCGAGACAACAGCATGGGCTCCAGGAGGTATTCCTGGGCCGTATTGCGAAGGATCAGTGCGCCATGGCCTGCGTCTTGGCCAGCGTGACCGCATTCCTGAGAGCTGCGACGAAGGCGTGGGCAGCGGCGGTGTCATTGAACGTCAGGCCAAATGCCTCGACCTGGTCTTGCACCTGACCGTAGTCAGAACTGCTGTGCGGACCGGGGCCGAGGTGTTGCAGCTTTTCCCGATCGTAGATCAGGGCGCGGAATGTTTTTCCCGGCATGCCCACAACAACAACCATTACAGCGTCGCCCTTGTCTCCGGGCTTGTAGGCGCTCGGTGCGTCAGGATTTGTGAAGACACGATTCTCGCCCATCAACGACTCATCCACGTCTGCAAGCGGAACCGTGATCGACGAGAGGGGAAATGCGTACCGATACCATGCGATTTTCCCGTCTTCTTCGCGCGGCAGGGCGCAGACAGGCGCGGGCATGTTCGGTTCAATGACGAGGGTTTGTCCGTCGAGCAGGACGATGCTTCCCGACGCGGTGTACGCGGTCTTCATCTGCTCCATGTGGGAGCGGATGTCCTGCGCGCTGCAGGCGATGGAGCCAAGGACGAGGCAACCAAGAAACAAGCGAAACAAGGTCTTCATGGACGAGCCTTCGGTGTGCATTTATGGTGAGCCACTTTTGCGAAATATAGTGTGATTTATCGCACCGGGATCATTACCAAGGACATGGTTCGAAGGTGGTAGAAACCCTCATCTAAAGGCGTTGTTTTCGATGGGGAGGGCCCTGTGCGCGGCGAAGTGATTTGATTGGGGCAACCTTGGTCGCGTGTGTTCCTCTCAAACTGCTGACAACGATTCTTGCGTCATTGCCTGCAGCGCCGCCGTGGCGTGGACTTCGCAGGGGATTTCGTACGTTCACATGCCGCACATGAAGCGGTGCATTGCAGCAGGAGGAGATTTATGGCTGAAATTAAACGCGATGAAACGATTAGCAATACGGGTCTTTCCACCGCCGCATTGGCTCGGGCTGATGAACCGGCTATGGAAATATGTCCAGCAGGATTATGTAGAGCAGAAGGAAACGGCGCGCGATCGCGGCGGGTCGGTTGAGGAACACATCCAGAGTGGCGGGGCGCAGCCTTCGGAGACGGATGGCCAGGCGGCACTATTTTCGCAGGATGAGTCGAAGGAGCTGTACGCGAAGTGGGATGCGATTCAAGTCGGATTCGTGGACGAACCGCGCCAGGCAGTGGAGCGCGCCGATTCTTTAGTGGCCGGTGCTATGAAACGGCTGGCGGAGATGTTCGCGGAAGAGCGTGCGCGGCTGGAAGGACAATGGGACCGCGGCGATAGCGTTTCAACGGAGGAGTTGCGACTCGCACTGCGCCGTTACCGGGCGTTCTTTGGACGGCTGCTCTCAGTTTAAGGTCCAACTCAGGGCAGCACAACGGGCCGGAATGCTCCCCAGCATTCCGGCCCGTGTCGTTGTCGGATCTAATCGGTGACGATCAGCTCAGTGTGAAGGCTCGCGGTGGAATCCTCTCCTGCCCATACGTCGAAGGTGCTCGGCTCGACTGCCCACACTTTTGTCTGCGGACTCCAAAACTCGAGTTCATCCTTGCCGAGCGGGAACTTAAGCGTCTGGGTTTCGCCGGGTTGGAGCGTGACCCGCTTGAATCCCTTGAGCTGCCGGACGGGGCGCGAGGCCGAGCCCCAGCGCTGGTGAATGTAGATTTGCGCGACCGCATCGCCCGGAACACTGCCGGTGTTGGTCACTTCGACCTGAACCTCAGTCGCTTCCCCTGTCTTCATGCTCGTCTTGCTCAGCCGCAGGCGGTCGAATTTGAAGCTGGTATAGCTGAGTCCGTAGCCGAACGGGTAGAGCGGCTTACTGGCAACGTCCCAGTAGCGCGAGGTAAAGTTGGGCCGATCTTCGGGTTCGTGGGTGAGATTGTGATTGTAGTAGAGCGGCTCCTCGCCGGCGGCGTGTGCCCAGCTGATCGGCAGTTTTCCACCAGGGTTTACATCGCCAAAGAGAACATCGGCCACAGCGTTTCCGCCTTCGGTGCCTGGAAACCACGCTTCCAGAATTGCCGGAATATGCTGTGATGCCCAGCGGAGATCGAGGGGGCGACCGTTCTCAAGGACAAGGACGACTGGCTTGCCCGTCAATGCTGCAGCTTCGAGCATTTGCTCCTGGACGCCGGGGAGATTCATCGACGCTCGCGAAGCAGACTCGCCGCTCATTACGGCCGTTTCGCCCAGCACAGCGATGACAACGTCGGCTCCTTCAGCCGCCACTTTTGTTTTTGCAATCGACTCAGTGATTTCTGCTTCGGTGGGCGGCGGTGGGGGTTTTGTCCCCGAGATTGTATCGAACAACGAGGGATATAACCGCACCGGGTAAGGTCCGGCGACGTAGTTGATCTCGACGCCTTGACCGAGCCTGTTCTTCAGACCCGCGAGCACTGTAACTGGATGGCTTTTCGATCCGCCGCCGAAGAGACCTTCCACCGTCCATCCACCTTCGATGTCGCGAACGGAGTCAGCGAGAGCGCCGATAACTGCAATCTTCTTGATAGACTTGCCGAGCGGCAGGGTATGGTTGTCATTCTTCAACAGCACTATGGAACGGGCCGCGATCTTGCGCTCGAGTTCTCTGCCTTCGGGACGGCTTAGCGTCACATCAACTTTTGTTTCGTCGACATAGGGATGATCGAAGAGGCCAAGCCTGTACTTGGTTTCGAGGATGGGAAGTACGGCGGCGTCGAGCTGAGCCTCAGACACCTTGCCGGAGCGAACGAGGCCGGCGAGGTATTTCGGATAAGTAAGGCTGGCCATGTCCATGTTGAGGCCGGCGGTGACGGCTTTGTAGGCTGCGTCTTCAGGGTCCTTGGCATAGCCGTGGGTTTGCAGCGAGCCGACGGCCCAGGCATCGGAGACGACGAAGCCCTGGAATCCCCACTGCTTTCGCAGAACGTCGGTAAGGAGCCAGTGGTTGCCGGTGGCAGGCACGTCATTCAGGTCCATGTAGGCGCTCATGAAGCTACCGGCCCCGGCCTGCTCGGCGGCATGGAAGGGGATCAGATAGACATTCTGCATGAGCTCTTCCGGAACATAGGACGAGTCGTAATCGCGTCCGCCTTCCGCAGCGCCATAGCCGGCAAAGTGCTTGACGCAGGCCAGCACGCTATCGGGGCCAATCGATTCACCCTGGAATCCGCGGACTTGTGCACGGGCCATGGCGGCCCCGAGGTAGGGGTCTTCGCCCGCGCCTTCTACGATCCGACCCCAGCGGGAGTCACGGGCTATGTCGACCATGGGGGTGAATGTCCAGCGAATGCCGGCGGCACGAGCATCTTCGCCCGCAAGGTGTTGCGCGGCTTCTTCTACTTTCGGATCCCACGACGCGGCCATGGCGAGAGGAATGGGGAACACAGTGCGATATCCGTGGATGACGTCGAATGCGAAGAGGATCGGGATGTGGAGGCGCGACTTGTCGACGGCCAAATGTTGCAGGCGGTTAATCTCTTTGACATCGATGAGCCAGAGGATGGAACCGACCTTGCCCTGCACGATCAAGTCATCCGGCTTCTCGCTGGCCAGAAGCGGCATGACGATGCCGGAGGATTGGTTCATCTGCCCGACTTTCTCTTCAATGGTCATCTGCTTGAGCAGTTCTTCAGCGCGGCGGTGGGTTTCCGCCTGTGTCATGGGCGCGGTTTGGCCGGCGAGACTCCAGGGTATGGAAATAACGAGAAAGCTGATTAAAACGAATGCTTTGAAATATTGCTTGCTTCGCATCACTGGGCAGATCCCCTCCGAAGGACCGTTAAGGATACTGCATGATGTGAATAGTTGGCAGGCGGCCGCGAGCGTAATCGCCTTGAGGCGCCCAAAACTTGATCGGCAATCGTCGTCAGTTGAGACTGACTTCTCGCGGCTGAGTGCGCAACATGCAAGGGCTCAACGCAAAAAAGCGCCCCCCGATTAGTCCTGCCTGAATTCATCCAGGTCTGGTAATCGGAGGGGCGAGGAGCCGCAATCACAAGAAAACGCGCCTGAGTCTGACACACGTCGGGCACATCTCCTGGACCGACCTTGAATATATGCAGAATTGAAGATGCCCAACAGGTTCCATCGGGTAGCGATGGCCCAGAACACTGCGTAAGGTGAAGAACAGCTAGCCTTTATTGAAGTATGGACATAAGGAAAGGTGGGACGTATCATACGCAGTGCGGGCAATCCAGAAACTAATACGACCTTCTTTTCCACGGAGAGTTATCGGGCTCCGGAAGGACTGCAAGGAAATTACGGATATGCTTGATTTGATTTTTTGGACTCGTGACAAATAGATTTCCGCGCGACTGACCATTGAAGCTTTTGGTGCGCAATTCGAAGTCACGAGCCGTTGCCCTAGCTGGGCATAGAGCCGCAAAGGAGTTCTGAATGCCGCTGGCGCCCAAATCCATGCACGACGTGGACCAGTTGGTGTTTGTTTCAGACCCTGCCGCCATCCGGGAACAACTGCAGAGACTTCTGGTCCACCCGCTATTTGCTAATAGCAAGCGCTATCCTGCGCTGCTGGCCTACGCGGTGGAGCAGACGCTACTGGGAAATGCCGCCGAACTGAAGGAACGCAGCATCGGCATAGAGGTCTTTGGCCGAGCGCCAACTTATGATGCGAATGCCGATCCGGTGGTTCGCATCACAGCCGGCGAGGTCCGCAAGCGACTGAATCTCTATTACTATGACTCGTCGCACGCGGGCGAATTGATAGTTGAACTCCCGCTGGGCTCCTATGTGCCTGTTTTTCGGCAGTCCGAGCCAATTATCGAATCCCCGTCGGATGCACTGGAATCCGTCGCGGCTGCCAGTCCACAGCCAGCAATGCCTTTGGTTACATCTGCGCCAATTGCGGCGGCTCCAGCAAAACCGTCCCGGTTTCCATGGCTTGCGGCCGGGATGCTTCTGATCGCAGGTTGCGCGGCGGGAGTCTTTGTAGGACTGCGCATCCACCAGGCGCCTCCGCCGGATCCACCTTCGAATATCGATCGCTTCTGGGAACCGTTCACCTCAAGCTTGAATCCGACCACATTCTGCCTGGGTGAACCCGCAAAGAACATCGATATGGACTCGATCAATTCTTTTGAGGCTCCGGTCAGCACTCCCGCAGAGACGCAGAAGCTCTATGTCCGGCTGCACATGGCCGGGCTCTTCGCGCTGGCGGACGTTACTACGCTGACGCGCACAGCCGCAGCGCTTGAGGCGCGCCACAAAGCTTTTCGCGTGGTCCCGGCATCTGAAGCGACTTTCGCCCAACTTCGTGAAGGTCCAATTGTGCTGATTGGCGCGTTCGACAATATCTGGACTTTGCGCGTAACGCAGAAACTGCGTTTCGGCTTCGAATCGAAGGACGGCGTGGCTTTGATTGTCGACCGTGAGAGCCAGACGAAAACGACTTGGGCGACTGCATGGGATCTGCCGTATGAGAAGCTCTCACGCGATTATGCTATCGTCGCGCGGATACGCGACGACACTACCGGCCAGCCGGTAATCATCGCGGCGGGAATCTCAGAGGAAGGTACGGAAGCGGCCGGAGAGATCCTCTATAACCCCGTCTATCTCAATTCGCTGCTGGCCAAGGCGCCAGCCAACTGGGAAAAGATGAATATGGAAGCCGTTATAGAGACGCAGGTCATTGAGGGCCACTCTGGGCCGCCCAATATTCTCGCCGTCGAGACCTGGTAATCCGTCTCTGAAGTTGGAGTCGAACGGCCGCCGGGAAAAGTGATCAGGTTTTACTTCGACTTTGCTTTCTGAGCTGCCCAACGCTTGCGCTGCGCATCCGCAATCCTCTTGCGCGCATCGGCGCTAAGTACACGCTTCTTCTTTTTTTTGCCCGGAGCTTTGCTTGTTTTACTTTTAGGTGCCGATGAGGAAACGGTTCGAGAACCCGCAAGCAGAGAACGGACCTGAGTAAGTCTTGCGATCTCCGCGTCTATTTCAGCAAGGATAGTTTCAATGGACATAAAAAGAGGATATATCATTACTGCGAAACGAAGATTAATCCACTTATGAGTTACACGCGGTAATTCTCAACTAATCAATCAGCTCTTCCGACAGTCTGATTTTCATACGCTTTCTGCAACACGTAGAAGGCCGCCTTTTTCTGCCCCTGATCTGAGATCAATCCTTTGCGGTTGAACTCGTCCTGGATGCCAACCAAGGGCCGATTCGGAGAACGGAAATCCATGAGGCACCACGGACTCATGCCGCGAAGTTGCGGAATTTTGTTCAGCATTGGCAACTGGTGGCGATAAACGTTTGCCTGATACTCTTCAGTCCAACGTTCGTTCTCGCTGCCGTGGAGACCGGCTTTGGCTCCGGCGCCGAATTCACTGACGATCAGTGGCTTCTGATAGGCAATTTGCCACTGGGTGGTATCGGCGCTCTCGGGGCGGCCTTCATACCAACCGATATATTCATTGATGCCGATCACATCGAGAGCTTGTCCCAATGGGTCGTCAACGATTTTTGTATTGCCCTGGGCGCGAACCAGTAATGCAGCCGTAATTAATCGTGTCGGATCGAGACCACGGGCGCGGGTTGCCAGCGTCTCAATGAATTGAGTGCGCGCCGGAGTATTGGGTGTTTCATTCGCCATGGACCAGAGAATAATCGCGGCATGATTGCGGGAGGTATTGATCTCTTCGTCGAGTTGCTGCTCGGCCTTCGCAAGCACTTTTGGATTGTCGAATTCGAGTGCCCAGTAGACAGGATTCTCTGACCACACCAGCAACCCCATGCGATCGGCAGCGCGCAACATGGTTTCATCGTGGGGATAATGAGCCAGCCGCACATAGTTACAACCGAGTTCCTTCGCCCAGCCAAGCAGGGTTTCAGCATCTTTGTCGGACCAGGCGCGGCCGGTGCGATAAGGCGCTTCAGCGTGGATGGCAACACCGCGTAGAAAGATTGGCTTGCCATTTAACAGAATCTCGGTGCCCCGTGTCTCAATGGTCCTGAAGCCAATCAACTCGTCAATGGAGTCGGCGCCCGCACGGATGAAGACCTTGTAAAGTCTCGGCGATTGCGGAGTCCAGCGCTCCAGGCCTTGGACGTTGAAGCGCAGGGCTGCGTGACCGTCCGCGCCAATGTCTGCCGAAGCCTTCGCATGCAGATCGGGAATTTCCACTTCCGCCTTCCCGCCCGATTGGCTCCCCACCACGTGAACCCAACCTTCGATCACGCCTTCCCCGCTGCGGCTCAGGTGCAGATCGTACTGATCGATGAACGAATCGGGTAATTCAATCAGTGAGACTTCCCGGGTGAGCCCACCGTAGTTCCACCAGTCTGTCTCGAGGGTCGGAACATTGTCTTCGTGGCGGGTGTTATCGACAGCAGCGACGACGAAGTTATTACCGCTATGGATCGCCTGGGTGACTTCGCAATTGAAGGCTGTGTATCCGCCTTCGTGTTCGCAGACTTTTTCCCCGTTTACCCAGAACCATGAGTGATAGTTGGCTGCCCCGACGTGAAGAAATACATGGGTATGCTGCGTAGGCTCGTAAGTGAAGTCTTTCTCGTACCAGATCGGGCCTTCGTAATACATCAAGGACTCGCGCTGTGTATTCCAGTCGCCCGGAACCTTGAGCTTCGGCGCCTTCGAGAAGTCATACTCCGTGGGGAAAGGATCGCCGGGTTTAGCCTTATAGTTCAAAAACCATCCGTTCTTCTTTTCCTCGTGATGGAAACTGAAAAGGCCCGAAAAATAGGGGTCGACGATGGATGCCCACTCCCCGTTGAGCGATGTCGAGGGTCGACGATCTGCGCCTGTGAGCACGATGGGTGCTGGTGCTGCGAAACAAATCGGAGCGGCAGACAAAATCGCAACGAGAAGAATAAGGAACGAATTGAGGCTGGAAGATGCGTGGGGCCCAATAAAGCGGTTGACGGAAGCAGTCATGCCAATCCTTTTGAAAGAGCAGATGGGTTTGAGAGAGGGCGCCGGATTCACGACAAGCGTTCGCCAGCTCTCAGCGGACTGACCATATTACTGCGTTGCCTCTAGAGATGTATATCCGCGATGCGAGCAAGGCCGAAGTTGTCCAAAGGAAGAGGGCAGGCCGATTGACCTGCCCAGCTCGCGAAATCTCAAGGTATGCATTCGACTTATTGGGGCCCAAGATACATCACATGCACATAGGTTCCGAGGCGCTCGTTGTAAGCCAGGTACCATCCGGGATGATCAGGATCTTCATAGATAACGATCTCATCTCCCGCCCAGTCCCAACCATCGGCGAACGCAAAATCGGCCGGCGCCACGCTCCAGTACCATCCGTTGAACCAGAAGCGATTGGGACCACCACCTGCCAGGTGCCACGTATGTGAGGGACCAAAGCCGCCGCTGAAGCGACCGTGCTCCCAAGGATGATCAAGATGATAGTTGGCATCGCCGGGACCAGTGTCGTGCCCGACCCAATGGTTGCCCGGATCAACGTGGGGCGCATTGGGATGGCCGGGCTTGTCACTGTAGTTTCTTTGCTGAGGCGGCTGGGGGTGCTGTTCCGGCGCTTTGATGTCGTTAGTTTTATGCGAAGGTGCGGCCTTGGGCGCCTTATACGGCGCGGGTCCGTGAGAAGGCGGTGGCATAGGTTTGCCGTGAGCCTCGGGTAATTGTTGAGCGATCGCCGGCAACGACATGGCCAACAATGCGATCATTACAAGTTTTGCTGCACGCATGACGAACCTCACATTGCCTACGGGAAAGCAGCGCTGCTGCGTTCTGGAAATCCCGACAAGCTAGTTTCAAACACACTAAATCAAACCCTGCCTATGTTGGCAAGTTGCAGGTGGGCCGAAGGCAAGACTTTAGAGTAACTTAGACATTGACCGCGACGCCCTGACGCCGCCACGCGTAAAGCGGGAAACGATTGGCCATCGCGGCAACTTCTCCACGGATGCGCTCGAGTGCGGCATCGTCGTTGCGTTTTTCGAGCGCCGTCGCGATCCACTTAGCAATGATGCGCATCTCCGCCTCCTTCATGCCGCGGGTGGTGAGCGCGGGTGTGCCGATGCGGATGCCGGAAGGCTTGAGCGGCGGATTGGTGTCGTAGGGAATGGCGTTCTTATTGACCGTGATGCCGGCCTTTCCGAGAGCAAGCTCCGCTTCTGATCCGAGGATCCCTTTTTCGAAGACATCAACGAGCAGCAGGTGATTGTCAGTACCGCCGGAGACCAGACGGTAGCCTGTCTCTTGCATCGCCAATGCCAGTGCCTTTGCATTTGCGACAATCTGCGCTGAGTATGTCTTGAACTCGGGCCGCAGAACCTCTCCAAATGCGACCGCCTTGGCGGCAATGATGTGGACCAGTGGTCCGCCTTGCTGCCCGGGGAATACTGCCATGTCGATTGCCTTGCCGAGGGTTTGCTCTGGCTTCTGGCCCACTTGAAAATCTTTGCCGCAGAGAATCAATCCGGCGCGCGGTCCACGAAGCGTTTTGTGCGTCGTGGTTGTAGTAATGTGGGCGTGTGGCACGGGGGAAGGGTGCGATCCGCCGGCGACGAGTCCAGCGATATGCGCCATGTCGAAGATGTACTTGGCCCCAACCTTGTCGGCGATTTGACGCATGCGTGCGAAATCCCACAGACGCGGATATGCGCTTGCACCGCCGATGATGACCTTGGGTTTTTCGCGTACAGCAATGGCTTCGAGTTCGTCGTAGTCAATGACTTCAGTATCGCGCCGCACGGTATAGAACGTGGTGTGGTAGAGCTTACCGCTGAAGCTCAGCTTATGCCCGTGCGTCAAGTGGCCGCCATGCGCGAGGTCGAGGCCGAGGATCGTATCGCCAGCCTGCAGCACCGCCATGTACGCGGATGCGTTGGCCTGCGAACCGGAGTGTGGCTGGACGTTGGCAAACTCCGCATCGAAGATTTGTTTGGCACGGTCGCGCGCCAGGTTCTCGACCACGTCGGCGTATTCGCACCCGCCGTAATACCGCTTTCCCGGATAGCCCTCGGCGTATTTGTTTGTAAATACCGAGCCGGCAGCCTCGAGCACCGCTTCGGACACGAAGTTCTCGCTGGCAATCATCTCCAGGCCTTCGTGCTGGCGGAGGGTTTCGTGGTCAACGGCGGCGGCAACTTCGGGGTCGGCTTGAGCTAGAGAAAAGGCCATGCGATCAGTCATACGTCGATTTTACGGCAATATCCGTAGTTTCCAGTGCACCCCCTACCTTTTGCCCGGCTTCGAATAACCCCACACGATCAAGCCCACACCAGCGATGGCCAGAATTAAGCCATACACCGCCCACTGCCGGTCATTCTGCATAAAGCTTCGAGCGAGCGGACCCCAGGCAAGATTCAGCCCCTGCAAAATCCAGATGCCGCCTATCACCACCAGAAACGCGCCAATGGGGCCGCTGATACTCTTCGCGATGCGCACGATTGTCTGCCCCCTCTCTCGCTGGACTAGAAATCGCGGGGACGATTTCCCTCATCCTACTCGCAAAGCAGAGCTTCTTCAGGCCGACGACTTGCTCTTCCGCATAGCCGTTCTGCTGCCATATTTCCTGTTGACAGTCTGACTATACCAAGCGTATATGTTGATTATCAACAGGAGAAGCTATGGGCGAGAACAAGTCCGATGTTTTGCAGGGCACCCTGGATCTGATGGTCCTGAAGACTCTGGAATCGATGGGCGAACTGCATGGCTACGGTATCGCGCGCCGCATTGAGCAGGTCAGCGGTGATGCGCTCAGTATGAACCAAGGCACGATTTATCCGGCACTTCGCCGCCTCGAGCAGCGCGGCTGGATCAAGGCGGAGTGGGGAACATCGGAGACCAATCGCCGGGCGAAGTTCTACTCGCTGAGCCGCATAGGACGCAAAAAGATTGAAGAAGAGACCGAGAACTGGGAGCGCATCGCCGCCACCATGGCTCGATTTCTTGCGCAGTCGAATTAGGAGCCGGTTATGCCTTTGAGCTTGATGGATCTGCTCCGGATGCTCATCAGCCGCAGCGCGGCATTCCTGCGCCACCGTGCGATGGACGCAGACCTCGATGAAGAACTACGCGCGCATATCGAACTGGCGATCGCCCAGAACACGAGACGCGGCATGTCGGAAGAGGATTCTCGCACCGCTGCCATGCGCGCGTTTGGCGGAATCACGCAGACACGTGAGAATTATCGCGTTCAACGGGGATTTACCGTATTGCTGCAGTTCGCTCGCGATCTCCGCTTCGCATCTCGGCAATTGCGCAGGTCTCCGGGTTTCGCGCTCACCGTGGTCCTGACGCTTGCTCTCGGCATCGGCGCGGTGACCTCGGTGTTCAGTGTGGTCGATGCGGTGCTACTGAAGCCGTTTGCCTTTCGTGATCCGCAGCGGCTAGTGGTGGTCCGAGAGGTGGTGGAGGAGATGCGCAGCCAGGGCGCGACCGAACCCGACAATTATCGCCATTACCTGCGCCTGAAACAGGACGCGAAGATGATCGAAGATCCGGCGATCTTTCAAACGCCAGGATTGAGCGTCTCTCCTACCGGCGATCACCCCCGAATTGTGGGCGGCGTCAAAACCTCTCCCAACCTTTTCAGGGTTCTTGGAGTGCAGCCCATCATTGGCCGGGACTTCGTCGCCAACGATGCGCGGAAGGGCTCGGAGCATGTGGTGGTGTTGAGCTACGAGGCCTGGAGAACATTCTTCGCAGGTGACCTCAGCGCAATAGGAAAGACAATGCGCGTGGGAGGCGATCCGTACATCGTGATCGGGGTTCTTCCGCGCGAAATGCAGCTTCCGCATTTTCCGTTGGCGCCGAACATAGCATTTCAAGAGAGTACAGCCGCTCGGGAGACGATGATTTACGAGCCCCTGGCGCCGAGCGATTGGGATTTGAAAACCGACACCGGCAACTTCGACTACAGAGTGATTGCACGGCTCAAGCGCGGCGCGACCCTAGCGCAGGCAAGCGCCGAATTGGAAACTTTGCAACGCAGTTATTCCATTTCAGCCCACCTACCGATTCATCTTGGCATCTCCCTCACGCCCTTAGCACGTGATGTTACCGCCGGCATTGGAGGAGCTCTGTGGCTGATGTTTGCGGCGATAGTTGGGGGTTGTTGATTGGCTGCGTCAATCTCGCAAATCTGCAACTGGCACGATCAGTGGCAAACGAACGCGAAACGGCGGTGCGGGGCGCACTCGGTGCGAACAAGGTTCAGGTGATGATGGGCCTCCTCATGGAGAGCCTGTTGCTGAGCGTCATTGGTGGCGCAGCGGGCGTGATGCTCGCATTTGGCGGGGTGAAATTCTTTATCGCGCTCGCTCCCGAGAATGTCCCGCGCCTGAATGAAGCAACGGTAAGCCTGCCTGTGCTGATTTTCGCCTGTGTTCTTTCCAGGCTGGCAGCCCTTTCGTTTGGTATCCTGCCCGCTTTGCGTTCGCTGCGGGTCGAACCACTCACCGCCCTTCAGGCAAATTCGACCCGCGTCGCAAATTCCCACGAGGGCCGGCGCACCTGCAATCTCCTAGTAGGAACGCAAGTTGCGTGCACGGTCGTCCTGCTCATCGTTACTTCATTGGTGTTGCGCAGTTTCTCGATTGGTGTTGCGCAGTTTCTCGCGATTACTAAGCCAGAATCGCGGCTTCCACACCGACCTCGTCACGCTCGCGCAGGTAGATCTGTTCGCGCCACAGTATGATGACAGCCATTCCAACGTCAGCGCAGTGAAACTGGCCTTTGCGGACCGCCATTGCCGGATTGAAACAACTTCCTGGCGTCCAGTCCGTGGCAATGACGAGCGCTACACCGTTAGCCGGTGAAACCTGGGTGGATAATCTGACTCGTCCCGATCACCCGGTGCCACAAGCGGAGCGGCCACTCGCGAATCTGCGTTGGATCAATGAGGATTATCTGTCCACGATGCAGATTCCCTTGATTAAGGGACGGAATCTCACCGCTGCTGATCGTGCCCACCCTTATGTCGCGCTTATTTCAGAGCGAACCGCGCGCGAGGTCTTTCCGGGGGAGAACCCGATTGGGAAAAAGCTCTCGGACATTGTGCCGGACAGCCAGAGCGAGGTCACAGTGATCGGCGTTGTGGCGGACGCGCGGATCAATGGCCTGAAGGATAAAGCTGCCATGGTTTACCTCCCGTACTGGGACTTTACGCCATGGACGCTGTCGTTTCTGGTGCGCAGTGCACAACCCAGTGGTGTGATGATGCCCGAGATACGGCGCGTGCTGTGGCAGGTCGACCCGCAGATTGCAATTCCGACGTTGAAATCAATGAATGAGCAGTTGAGCGACTCAGTAGAGACAGACCGCTTTCAGGCCGTGGTCCTCAGCGCCTTCGGCATAGCCGCGCTCTTGTTGGCGTTATTGGGCGTGCATGGAGTTCTGGCCTATTCGGTCTCGCTGCGCAGGCAGGAGTTTGGCATCCGCATCGCCATGGGATCAGGCAAGGGCGCACTCATCGGATTAGTGCTGCGTCAGGCTGCATCGCCTATTCTTCTCGGCGCTGGCGTCGGACTTGCAATGGCTTTAATCGCCCAGCACTGGGTGAGCGGCCTGCTGTATCAAACGCCGGTGATGGACCCGCTCGCGCTGGGCGGAAGCGTATTGCTGCTTTTAGTGGCGGCCACAGTTGCAGCGATTGTTCCGGCCCGCCGTGCAGCATCTACCGACCCGATGCGCGCACTGAGAACCGAATAGAGATTGTTCCGATGCTAGTCGAGTAGCAGCACGTGTGAACGGATGATACTGCGTTGCAACCTACTTACGGCCACCTATAACGAGACTGTTCTTGATCGCTTACGAGAGTGAGAACGAGTCCCATTGAGGCCTTACGCGACAGGAGGGGATATCCGCCGCCTGTCGGGTTCAGGTCTCATCTCAAACGCAGGCATGTCGCCGCACTCCGCCAAAGTTGTGATTTGTCACTCTCAGTCAAGACGGCAACTGTCGCTGCGTTAGAGAGAGTTTACGGTGCTGTTGTCCAAGTATCATTTCTGCCAGGCGCCGGGTAACTCCACGACCTGGTTGAGTTGTATTGTGTTCAGCTAGACAATCGCGATATAGCCCCAGGAGCATGGCGGTTACCTTGTCCCATGAAAACTCTTGAAGAACTCGATCTCTGCCATTAGTGGCTAGCGTCGCACATTGTTCTCTACGGGTCAGCATTTCGTTCATTCGCAAATAAAGGTCGCCTGCATTTCCATGCGCGAACGTGAAACCATCTTTGCCGATCGCCTCGATATTCTCAGGTATGTCGCTCGCCAAGCATGGGATGCAGTAGCTCATCGCCTCGAGCAGTGCAATCGACAAGCCTTCGATCTCGGAAGGCTGGACATAAAGTCCCGCATGGCTCAGGAGTTGATGCTTCAGTTCCCCGCCAACGAATCCAGCGAAGATGATTCTTTTGTCGCCGTCTGCAAGATCGACAAGCGAACGCGTGTAGGGCTCTGACAATATCTTTTCTCCCCCCAGTACCAATTTCAAATCTGTTCTTAGCTTACGAAAGGCAGAAATCAGAAAGTGGGCACCCTTCTCCGGGACCAAACGGGACATGAACAAAATATAGTCATGAGAAATAAGCCCCAGTTTCTGAATCTCGTCAATTCTGCCGGTAATCTGCGGCGATTGAGCACCAGTAGGAATTACTCGAAGTCGACGGCCATATGTCTTTTCGTAGAACTCGATTTGAGTCTTAGACACCGCAGTACAGTTTGGCATGAACCTCATAACGGCGCGCTCCATTCCTCTGATGGTGCTTCGAGCCACTCCTCCCCACCGACTTCTTTGCCAGTCGATTCCATGCATCTGCACCACTGTAGTTAAACCCAGGAGAGCAGGAATGATTCCGAACGCCCCGGTCATCGGAGTATGGAGGTGCATAATGTCAAGGCGTGGCTGCTGCACTAATGCAGAGATGACTCCGCTCATGCTTGCCGTGATCCGCTCAGTCGCAGTGCCCGGCAAGCAAGGCACTTTGATCACCCGCATTCCCTGAACACGCTCTGGAACATCCCCGTAATGTCCCATTGAGAAGACGATCACCTCATGCCCTTGCGCAACCATTCGGCGTCCAACTTCATATGTATATGTTTCAATCCCGCCGCCGCGAAGTAGATTCTTGACTGCAATGAACCCAATTCTCATGTTGTCTCCGGACCCTGAGGAGCTATGAACGATGGTTACGTTGTGTCATTGAGTTAAATAGGCGTGAAGCCGATCTCTTTGATCGGATGCCGGAGCGAGTCCCGCAAATCTGCGGAGTTATGCGAGCCAGCCGCTAGAGAATCCCACTCATTGTGATCAGAAAGCTTTGGCGAATTTGATGGGATCACGAGTTGAGGCGGCCAATTATTCGGCGCCGAGCATGCAGCGATGCGTGGCCAAAGGCATTGCGAATCGCGTGCGCCGGGGTTCAACTATGGAAAGAGGAATGAGGAGAGACCAATCCAGGCCCTGCTTGTTTCCGGTCAGCTACGTGTCTATCTGGCTCTGGCTGTCACAGGACAGACAAGGCGGCATTGCGTCGGCCGCTACAAATCTATGGAGAAGCGATTTAAGTTTGTGCTCAAGAACCCACAGCGCTACGTGACGCATATATTGTTTAATGACCGGGGCGACGGTCCCAACCATCCAACAGTTCTTTGGGCATCCGGCGACCGAGCATCTAACCTGCGCTGCCTTCTCGCTGTTCCAGAGGGAAGAGAAATCATCATGGTCATGAAGATTACCCATGTCCGCGTACCACTTATCCATTTCCATACCATTGCACGGCAGCACGTTACCTCGTGGGTCGATGAAAAAGTTCTCGGTTCCGGCCCGGCAAGGTAAAAGACGCTTATTGCCTTGAACATAATTGATCAGGCCCATATTAAAATACGCGCGGAACCAGCTTTTCGGGTGAGGCTCGCTCAGTAAGCGGGTTGTAAGTTCTTGCAGATCTTCGACTACTTTTGATTGATTGGTAATAACATTGTCATTCTTATGGAAATAGTAAGAATTATGGAACGCGGCCGTCGCGAACTCCAGCTTTAGCTCCTTCGCTAACTCATACAGCGAGAGCATGTCTTGGGAGTTGTTGTTGGAGATTGTTATTCCAAAACCAATATCTTTGACCCCTAAACGGCGCAAGCCTAGCAATACCCGAAGACCACGGTCAAAGCCTCCAGCACGTCCACGAAGGCTATCATTCTTTTCCGACATACCCTCGATGCTGATCCGGAAACCTGTGGACGGATATCTTTTTGCCAGATCTAAGATCCTGTCTTCGAACCAGCCGCTGCTACTGATGACAATTCTGTCCGCCTTTAGCTGAACCGTGCGAATAATCTCGTCGAGATCTTCGCGTATAGTGGGTTCGCCTCCGGTGATATTGGCAAAATGCAGCCTCGGCAGTTTCTTGAGCAGCGACGGACTGAATTCCTCGCTAAGATCTGACGGGTTTTTCCAGATGTTGCACATCTGGCACTGCATTGGGCACCGATAGGTAACGATGATGGCTGCGTCCATGGCTTCTTCCTGATCTGTCTTTTTGGAGAATGTGTTCGTATAGCCTTTCAACTCTGTCGCAGTGGAGATCAAGCGAGTACTCTTTCTCGACTACTCCGCGAGCGTTGCGGCCAAGATCAACCAGTTCATTCCTTGACGACCACATGCGCTGCATACAAATGGCTAGTTCTTCGATATCACCGGAAGAAAACAGCTCTCCGGTTTCGCCCGGCCGAACTAGCTCAGGTATTCCCCCAATGTTGGCGCCAAGGACGGACTTGCCGTATGCAAAGGCCTCAAGAACGCTCATCGGTGCATTTTCATACCATTCCGACGGAGTCACCAGAAACGCTGAGTCACGGAATAGCGCGTTGAGTTCCGCTCCCCGCAGGTATCCCTCAAAACGAATATTCGCGCACCCACCGGCCATTTTTTCGGCCTCACGCCGAATCGGACCATCGCCGACAATTCGCAATGGGACTTGCGATGCCTTTGACGCTTGTATCAGCGTCAGGATGCCCTTTTCAGCAGACAAACGACCCGCGTACAGAGCGTATTTTCCAGTCGAGAACCGAGGTGCAATCGTGCGGGTATCCACTCCGTTGGGAATGACTTCGATCTGCGTCTGTACCCCATACTTCTCAAGCAGTGCCTTCAGGAAGCGACTCGGCGTTATAAGGCTGTGGAGCGAGTCGTATCGCTTGAGCCATGAATTGAAATAGGCCTCGGCGGTATAAACGCAAGATGCGGCTAAGCCACGGTTGTGGCAGCGGCGTAATGCGCAGTGGTAGAAATTCGCGCCCGCGCAGGCCTCGCAAACGTGTCCGTGATCCAAGCACAAATACGAAGCGCAGATCATCTTGGTGTCGTGCGCCGTCATCACTGTGGGAATGCCGTGACTGCGGGCGGCGACCAGAATAGCTGTAGTTAACGTGCCATAGATATTGTGCGCGTGCACGAGGTCAGGATGAAACGTGTCGAGAAGCCTGCCAAAGCTCTGGCCTGCTGCAAAGTTGTGAATGACAGATGCAATATCCGGGATCTTTCTCCAGCCATATGAATCAATCCTGCGTGCGGGGACAAAGAATTTCTCTGTTTCGGCCGGTTCATTCTCAGGGCGACGAGACGAAAAAGGAATAACTGTGTGGCCCCGCGTTCGGAGACATCGCTCTTCATCGAGCAAAACCCGCTCCGATCCGCCGCGCAGATAGTAGTAGTTATTAGCGGTTGCTATTCTCATGATCCCAGCTAAGGGGTACCTCCGGCCGGTGCGCCGCACATTTAGGCGACATACGATTTACTTCGCTACCCGATCTTCCACCTCACAACGGGAAGGCCACATTTACGCTTGCCGACCGTCCTTAAAGGCCTGCAGCAGAAGCGGCGGACCTGTTCATCAAGATTCTCCAACGAATGCCCACCAACATGCCGGGGAGATACGCCAATGGGCTAAGCAAGCGATTCCACGGGCTTCGTACAATCGAGTCGTTAATGCGCGCCCGCATGAGGCACAAGACTGCGATATACGCAACAAGGTACTTCAGCCTGATCCTCACACGCACGCGGCGACCGAGATATGCCTTGTAGTACTCCGCTATTCCGATCGGACATTGCAATGAGCGAGCTCGCCGATTCATAGTGATTCCTCCCGGCAAAAAGATCTTGACCAAGACAGGCGTATTTCGATACATGGTCTTGTAATGTTCCGCCACTCTGACCAGGAATACCGTATCTCCGCCAACACTACCCGCGTCCTCGCTGTACGAGATGTTGTGCGCGCGCAGAGACGCAGGTTTGGTGAACTCGCACTTGTCTCCCGTGATCCCCTGATTGAATCGGCATTCGATATGGTCTGAAATCTTTCTGTCTAAAGGAAAGCGCCTGCCTCGCACATTACCGTCGGGGTCGACTGAGATATAGCTCAGCCCGGCGATATCATCGTTATCGCGAATAGCGATGAAATCTTGCGCAATCTGATCGAATACCTTCGGCAGGAAGTAGTCATCGTCATCGATCACACTCACGAGGTCACCAGAAGCGACAGCAAGCCCTGCGTTACATGCGCTGATCTTCCCGCCATTCTGCTTGCGAAGATATCGGATAGTGAACGATGCGGATATCTGAAAGCCCCTTACAGCATCCTCGGTTCCGTCGGTACCCCCGTCATCGACGACAATCCATTCAATTCCTTGGTAGTCTTGGGCTACAAGGCTATCGAAAAGCCGGCAAAGCAAGTCCCGCCGATTGTATGTAGGTGTGACGATTGAAAATATCATAACTGTGAATCCTCCTGATGGTGGCTATTTCGAACTCCATTGCCGCACATTGTTTCGCCCGTCGCAGGCATGAAAAGGTAAAGGAATATGTGCTGACCGATGGTGGGGCATTTCACTCTCAAAAGGCAATCGTACGGTCACGGCGGACGTCCGCAGTATCAACTGTTTTTCCACGTCACTCCGCAGCCCGTGGCCTCAATAGAACCGTAGCCCAGATCAAGGCTGGCCTAATCCATCTTTGAACATGATCTGCATGTCCTCATGTGTGTAGGTGGCTGCGATCTGCCGGTCATTCTCCTCGCCCGTGCAGTTCTGATGCGACAGAGCGCTTTTCTGCGTGCCTGGGATACCTAAAAGGCGGAACTGTTTCCTCGCGACCGTTCGCACTAAATATCCCGCACGCAGCGCCTGAACATTGAGCCAGATGTCGTCCGCTTTTGGACAGCAGCGTAAAAAGGAAGCGCCCTTTTGCTTCAAGATTCGTTGCAGTCCAGTCGGAAGAATGATCCCCGCTCCGCTTGTTGCAAAATGCCGAAAACTTGGTCTAGTCGAGCAGACGGGACTCCAGTGCTTATACGGCGCAACGCCGTATCGGTCCAAGGCAACCAAGTGCGCTCTGTAACAATTGAGCATACCGGGATATTTCTGAAACGCTTCGGCGAGCCTTTGCAACCAATCGCGCGGGTAAAGAAGATCATCGTCTGCAGTCACCAGGGGGATCTGGGCTTCGCGCAACGACTCGAGGTAAGGAAAATACTTCTTGTGCGGCCCATAGTCTTTGCATGATCTGACTTCCAAGCCACGCTTCTGCAGCCTCCGTATTCCGGCAGGCAGATTCTCGAACAGGGCCGCTTCGTCGATCCACAGAATCAACCGAGAGGGAAGCATCCGCCCTCTGCCAATGGACTCGATCGCCAGATGAACGCTCCGAGCCCTGGCGCCATAGGTCGTCAGAGAAACGACAGGGCCGGCTGAACCTGTAATAGGCAACCTTCCATACAGATTTGCCAGTTGCAATAACGCAAGGCGAACCATCTTAAGTGAGATTTGCGAGGAACGCCGAAGAAGATGCCAAATTCTGTTCACATTCATATCAAGGGTAGTTGCCGATCCATATTCGACCGCATGAGTAGAAGAACTGCCCAATTAGAAATTCCGAGAAGGCCGTCAGTGGCGAGGCTTGACCATGCCGCTCCCCGCCATCCATAGTGGGGAATCAGATAAAGATTGACGCCGAAGTCAAAAGCCGCCGCCACCGATTGTGTTCCCAACCGCAGTTTCTGTAGTCCGGCACCAACCAGGGCGTCGCCCGCGCTGTATTGAAAACAACGGAAAAAAGGTAATAAGCACAACCAGCGCAACACCGACACACTTTGGCTAAAGCTATTGCCGACCAGGTGCGGAATCGCCGGAGCACTCACCGCCATTGCAATCGCTAATAAAAGTGTTAGGGGTGCGGTCCGCATCAGAATCCTGTAGCCGAACGCAGCCGCCTTGCGTGTGCCACCCGCCCCCTCACGAAAGAAACGGGGAAATGCTGCGGCATGAATCGAACCCATCGGCACGGTACAAACATCCACCACTCGATATGCCATGGCATAGATGCCGTTGGCGGCATTCATCCCGTAGTGACCCAGCATTGCTTTATCGAAGTTGTTGTAAAGGCCGGTCGTCGAGTTGCAAAGGGCAAAGACAAAGCCCTCGCCAACTCGCTCGCGTAGAAGCCGGAGGGAGAAGCCCGGCTTTCCATGCTGCCAGGTAACCAGTGTCACGGCCGTGCACGCAACCCCAAACGACACCGCTAAATTTGCAGCGGCCCATTGTTGAGCGGTAGCGTGATGAAGTTTCCACAAGAGAAAAGCTCCTAACACACTTCGCGAAAAGTTTGTCAGCATCCCGACTAAAGCATTGAAGCGCATGTTTTCAAACGCCTGAAATGCCGCCGCGGCACCAATGGTCAGCGGACCGCATAGACAATCCCCCGCCGCCGCGCAAAACACTAACTCCCACGTGTAAGAGTGCGCTGTGTGGGGAACGATCCAGACCAGCACACCGACAAAGACGCAGCCCAGCGTAAGAGTGGTGAAAAGCACATTGCCCCAGTGGCACGCGAATGCTCCTGGATTCAGGCTGACGTGGCTCACCAACGTAGGTGGTGAGCCAAGGGGGCTGTAGACGCTCAAGATCGACACCATTGCATACGCCCCGACATAAATTCCATATTCCGTGGCTCCGAGCAGCCGCGCCAAGAGTACAAAATATGTACCCTGACAGAACACAGAAAACACCTGGCCAGCGAATATCCATCCTGCATTGCGAGCGAGGTTACTTGATCGAATTCTGTCGACTTCTTTCTGCATGAGCTTCATGAGGCTGCCGCCAGTCTCAAGTGGCTGGCCTCGTTCCCAAGACCCCAATAGGCAACAAACGGAAGAATGCAGGCCAAAAGCGAGGGAAGCATCAAATATCCGCCCTCAATGTTTGTTGCCGCCACGTAGAAGAGCAAGGTTGCGTACCACATCACTGCCGGGGAAGGGTTGCGCCGGAAACAGAAAATTGCGTTCTTCACTGCTCTCAAATAGATCAACAGATATAAGGCGACGCCGACAGCTCCTGAGTCGAGCCAAAGCTCCAACACGCCATTCTCTGCATAGGTGAGGCCCGGAGGGCGACCTTGGATAGGGGCGGCCGACGAACTCCCGACAGAAGGCTTCCAGAAAGCCCTGAACCCGTAACCCAAGACCGGCCTCTGTTCAACTGATCGAAGCAGCGATGCCCAAATCGCTGTCCTTCCAGTCATAGTGGGATCTTTGCCGAGGACTGAAAGCAAAGAGTTGGAATTCATGTAGACGATCGTGCTCGCCCCCACGGCAATGGACAGAAATCCAAGAACCCAAACGTGAGTTTCCCGTCTCCCCACTCGGGACAGAAGAGTCATGCCGGCAACGAAAACTAAACATAAACCGGTAACGACCCATGATCCGACAGACTGCGTCTCGGCAATAATCACGAGGACCACAAAAACATAACCGGTCTTGAAAACGCGCCCGAAGCGGGCCGACAGCTCGACAAAGAACACGGGCAATAGAAGGAGTGTCATCGAAAGCCCGCAGATGTTTTTTTGGCCGAAAATCCCCTGCCAGGCACCCACCGCGTATGAAAAGGATCTGTTTTGCAGACCATACTGTGGAAAGAAGAGAACCATTGCCAAACTTGCTGTCGCGGCAACTGACCCAACCAACAACAGAAGTTTGAGAAGATCGTTTACTGCGTAACGCTTCGGCAAGTAGATTGCCAAAGCGACGCAACAGATTATCCGGATCGCGTTGATTCCGGAAGTAACGGCACTCACCGACCAAAAAAACGACAGGGTCACCCAAAGAAGCAGTGCAGAAATCGCGAGATTACGAAGTATTTCCCTGCCGATAATGCGGACAAATGGAGCTATGGTTATGATGCACAAAAAGTAAGCAATAAAATTCTGCGTAAGAACAATCAGATTATTATCGGCATCTTCCGCCACCCAACCAGCCGCGATGCTCTGTGCCTCGAATACCGAATTTCTGCCTCCGTGTTCGAATGAAAAGCCATTTGCCGAGGAAAAGGCCAAAAAGACAAAACACAATATCCAAGTACTGACAAGGCCAAGAATCCGACTACGATACATCGATCCCTCTTGCTGCATTTTCCTGGCCCGGTTGAATTCTTGTTTGCTTCGACAATGCAGTGCGGCGTCCGCACGACATTGCCTCGCGTGGACCTCCTCGACGCCTTCTTGCCGAGTCCATCGCGGTGCTCTCATTTGTAATTACCCTGTGTATTCCGGGAAAGAAAAGGAAGACCTCTAACTCGCCCCTCTCGCCGAGGCTGCAGAACTGCTTTCGCATTGGGCGTGACAGCCGCGTGTCATTCGGAGCCAAACAACGAGGTCTCAGAACTTATACATAGCGGCCGATCCGATGGAACCCGCAATGCCAGTGGCTTGCATGGCGAAACTACGCAGATAGCTGAACGGAACGTAAATGATGTCGTTGGCGCGGAGAAGCAGGTCTGAATGATCGCCTTTCTGCATCGCGCTGAGCGGAAGTCGCTCCTCAGTATAGGTATCTCCGCTCTTGTGAACCAGCTTCGCGTGTGATGGAACCGCCGAGTGGTTGGTTCCTCCGGCACGAGCAACAAGCTGGAGAACTGTGATCTGCGCTTCGTTGTTTGTCATCGTATAGGCACCTGGGCGAGCAACGTCCCCAAGCACGTAAACTATCCCGGCTTTGGGCACAATCACCGTATCGCCGGGATTTACTGCGATAGCAGAATTGAGAGCCGCATCAGGCTCATTCGAAACAAAGCAGGGAACCTTCTCGTGGGTTCCATAGCGTTCCACCACTATTCTTCTGTCGGCTAGATCAGTAAGACCACCTGCCACCGTCAGTACATCGAGAACCGAGCGCGTTGTATTGATGGCGTAGGCTCCCGGCGCCTTCACCTCTCCCAGAACCGAAACTTTTCGTGTTACATACTCGGCGATTGTCACCAACACTTGAGGATGAAGAAGAATGTGGTCATTCACCAAGGCCTTCTCAACATTTCGGGCCGCTTCGGCGGGAGTCTGGGAGGATACCTGAACGTCACCGCCGAGCACCAAAGTGATGATACCCGCGTCCGTGACTCGAACGGCCTCATCGAGTTCAGGCGTGTCAAAGACCTTTACCTGGAGCATGTCCCCGGGACCAATTAGCAGAGTTTCAGGTCGTTGAGCGGAGCATGTAAAGGCGAACAAAAACATCATAGTCGTTGGAAGGAGTTGCTTGGGTCTAGACATCCGCTGTGGTCTCCCGGTATGGATATGCATTCTTGCGATATCCGTAATAGCCGTAGTAAGAGCTGTCGGCGGCACGAGCACCATTCAGGACGAGCCCGACGAAGTGCTTTCCTCCGTTACGAAGCATCTGATAGCTCCGTGCCACCTGAGGCTTTTCTGTGACACCAACTCGGGCGAGAAGTAGAGTAATGTCCGACATGGTGTTGAGCGTGACGGAATCCGTAACTGGCAGGACAGGTGCGCTATCGAGAACAACAAAGTCATACTCCGCAATGAAGCGTTTGAGCAACGCTCGCATAGGTTCAGAACTCAGGAGTTCCGAAGGGTTCGGCGACTTGGAGCCAGCAGTTAAGACGTGAAGATTGGGAACTCCATCGATTGAATGCCTGAGCGGCGTATTCGACTGTCCAGCCAATATGTTGCTCAACCCTTCACTGCCGGTCAGGCCGAATCTCCGCCGCAGCGTGCCTCTACGGAGATCCGTATCAACAAGCAGGGTCTTCTTGCCAGTCTGCGCGAAAGCGACCGCAAGATTTATAGCTGTCAAAGACTTGCCCTCCGATTCAAGAGAGCTCGTAATCAGGATCACTTTAGGCGGTGTAACGCTCTGCGAGAGGAGTACGGCTGTTCGCATTGCACGAAGTGCCTCGACATAGGTCGATTGTGTATCCGCAAGCATCAGGATGCCCTCTTTCCCCATGGCAACCTGAGGTAGAAGCCCTAGAACAGTCTGGCCAAATTCATTTTCCAGATCAACGACCCCGTTTACTTTGTTGTCGAGTGTATCTACCACCAGAGCACCGAAGGTGCCGAAGAACAATCCGGCGCAAAGAGCGATCAGCAGGTAAAGCGGTATATTCGGCTCGACGGGTTTTGCGGGAACGCGGCCTGGATCTACAACCGTGATATTCGAAGATTGCAAACCCGAAAGTACGCCGGCCTCATTTAATTTCTTCAGGAGGTCGTCGTACAAAGAGCGACTTTGCTCAGCCTCTTCACGGGCGATCGTATAGTCGATGGCCTTGTTATTCAGGACATCTGCCTGCTTTTTGGCTTCGGCATACTGTGCGCGAGTGCTCGTCTCTGTCTGGACCGCAACTGCATAATCGCTCTTGGCGCGTCCCCGTATCCTGGCAACCTCTTGTTGAATGGAATGGTCCAACCCCGCGATGTTTCCGCGCAGTTCGGCCAGTTTGGGATAGGAAGATCCGAATTTGGCTTCTGCTTCCTGCAGAGCTGCCTGTTGTGTCGCTTCCTGTTGACGAAGATTTTGAAGTAGCGCAAAGGAACTGTTTGCGGCCTGAGGACTGGATGCCATGCCATTCCCGGCGAGGCTGGAAAGCATTTCGGCGTCACCGCTCTCAGCGGCATGCGCAATGGCGCCCTTAAGAATACGGTTTTGCTCGGCCGCGGTCAGTTCCATGGTAGATTGCTGGAGACGATCAAGAACTCCTGAATAAGCTTGTTCCTTACCTTGAGCGTCGGTAGTGCCGAGGCTGTAGACGCCCGATTCACGCTGAAGATTGACAACCTTTTCTTGTAATTCCTCGCTGTTCTTCCGGAGGTCGCCCATCTGGTCGCTAAGCCACTTTGAAGCGGCATTGGTCGCGTCAAAGCGTGTCTGGAACGTATAGTCCGACAGTTCCTTCGTGAGTGTATTTACAACGGCCGCTGCCAGTTTCGGATCGGGATTGTTGTAGGCGATTTCGATAAGTCGTGTACCACTGACTGGCTTCACGGTCAGATTTTTGCCGAACACATTCAACACACGCTGGCGGCGCACAGGCGAATTCTCAAGACTGGCTCCTGGAACGTCGACAGCCTTCCCGTCCGCAGAAAACATTCCGATGAGTAACCCGACCGGGCTGAAATGCTGCTTGAAGTCGTACGAGTCTTCCATCCTCAGCGCAGTGATCGTCCGGATCGCCAGGGTATCGGATTTCAGGATGTTTGCCTGCGTCTGCAAGTCAATATTGGCGTTCAGCGCGTCACTGGCGCCCCCTGCGGCGTTGCTCATGAGGCTGTCGAGACCCATCGCGTCGGAATTGTCCTTTTGAAGCTGAACGATACCGGTAGCCTCATACCGGCGAGTGCTTACAATGCAGTAAATTGCAGCTAGCGCGAAAGACGAGACTATAACAGTGATCACAATATTTCTTCTTCGTTGATAGATGCTCAGCAGATCGCGTAGTGTCAGCTCTCTTTCAGGTTTTGGATCCAAGACGCATCCTTTCTGTCCACGGCCTCCGGGATTAGCGGAAGTCGAAATCGAAACTCAAGACCTAAACACCTGTCCCGCGAAGCACTACATCCACTGTCCAGAACAGGATCTTCAAGTCGAGCCAAAGGCTCCAGTTCTTCACGTAGGTCATGTCTAAACTTATGTATTTGCCGAACGAACTATCCTGGCGCGCTTTTACCTGCCACAGACCAGTCAGCCCCGGCAAAACCGTAAGACGATAAAGATGCTCTGGAGCGAACTGCGCAACCTCGGGAGGAATTGACGGTCGTGGACCGACGAGGCTCATTTCGCCGCGCAATACGTTGAAGAGTTGCGGAACTTCGTCCAGGCTATATTTGCGTAAGAAGCGGCCGACCCGGGTGACACGAGGATCATTCCTGAGTTTGAAGAGGATTCCATCGCGTTCATTCCTTGCAATCAGATCCTTCTTTAGAGCTTCGGCATCCAAAGTCATGGTCCGGAATTTGAAGCATTTGAAAGGCTTTCCCCACCTGCCGATGCGCTCAGAAATATAGAGAGCGGACCCTCCGCTATCCAACTTTATTACGACTGCAATCAGAACCATCGGAAGGGCTGCGATGAGCAATCCTGCCAAGGAAATCGCGATATCCAAAAGCCGTTTAAAGAATAATCCGAGATTATGTGAGGTGTGGCAAAACAACGGGGATACGGGAAACACTCCGAGGTAGTCGACGGAAGGATTGCCGGACAGTTCGTCGTAGTATCCGGCGATAGACAATACATCGATCCCGATCTCGGTCGCACTCCTGACAAGGTCCAGAGTATTGTCGTAGGGATAGAACTCTGCAATGACGATCGCTTCAACGAAGTGCTTGCTCTTGATGGTTTGCAGTTCAGAAATATTGCCCAATACTTGACTTGGCAAGAGTTCCGGGCTGAACCTGCAGCCGGGAAATTCAAGAAATCCTAAAAAATTGAATTGCAACTGAGGATTCTTCGAAAGCTGCTTGCTGAGCGCATAGCTGAGCTGGTTTGTGCCCAGAATGGCAAGGTTTTTTGAAATGACTCTGGCGTTGCTCCAACTTCTCCGTGATGCGCGCACGACGCATCGATGCGTGGACAACACCACTGCGGCAATAACAGTTTGGAGTACCAGAATTTCACGGGATAGAGTCACAGCATGAGCGAGAAACATGATGCCGCTTAGAACCAGGCATGTATTTACGCAAGCTTGCGCAATCAATCCCATTTCCGGCCCGGTTTCCATGAAGCGTTTCGATGAGTAAAGGCCGTATTGACGCGCAATCAAGAGATAGGTCGCGACAAATAAGAGCAGACATAGCACACCCGCTTCGGAATTCCAGTTTCCGAGCTCGTCAGCCGTGGAATGAGCGCGCACCATAAGGGCGAGTCTGGTACATACTGCTGCAATAAATGCCAGAACGAGGATCAACGCATCGTTCAACATTGTTACTGAGTTACTTGGCAACAAGTCAGCGCGTGGGAGGTTTCTTGAATCCGGTTTAATTGAAGGATTGATCAACATTGAGGAATCAGATCGAATGAGGTTGGTCCGCCTGAAGGCCGGCATTACGCCGAGGTTTTGCGAGTGGTTCGTTCCTAAGGTCGGCGTCGATACGAAGAGGCTGGGCAAATCGGCTCCAGTTCGGCAGCCGCAATTTCTACCGACACGCTCTGTCGGATCAATGGCACCGTGATCACGATGCGAACGGACCCCTTTTGACGTAATACGACGCCTTCCAACCCGGAAAGCGGGCCGCTGGCAATACGCACGCTCTCTCCAAAGGCGAAGAGGTGAGGTTCGGGCTTTCGCAGATGCAGGCCCGAACGAAGGATCTCGATTTCTTCATTCGCGATCTGATCAGTTGTGGAATTCCGGCCGACGATGTCGATGACGCCCGGCGCCTTGAGCACCTGAACTCTGGATTGCTCCGAAACTCGGACAAAGAGATAGTTCGGAAAGAGGGGCATTTCTAGAACTGGATTACGGTTGTTGCTCCAATGACGTTGTTCCATGTAGAGAGGGAGGAAACACTCAACTCCCTGCCCCTCGAGGTGTCTGGCTACACTCTTCTCATGGTGCTGCCTGGTATAAGCAGCCTTCCACGTGAGATTGTCCTGAATCAAACATCGGGCGATCCGCCCATCATGGGATTCAAAAGAGGCTTCTGTCCTGAGTACATTGCGATTAACGCTCGCTTGCTGAAAGAACATCGGTGAAGGCTCCGCCATCGTCACTGTATCGTGGCTTTTCAACATTCAATTGATGGTCGGTAACCGAAGTTACAACCAACGAGCAGGACGATCGATATTGCCCGCGCTCTTATTCAACGTAATGCTGCGCGAAACGAGCGTCCATGACAAATCGAACCTCTGCACCCGGCGTGACCGAATCGGATTCGCGGAAGAAGAATGTCTCAAAAAGGGAAAGGTCAGAACAATCAAAATAACACCGGATCTCACTGACCGCCCGTATCAGATCAGAAATGTGCGCTAATCAGAACCGTAATCGCAATTGGCTCGCTTCCAAAAAGAAGGTCAGGCTGATCATCATTGAAACGACCATGACGACACTTCCATCCGCGTGTGAAACTAGTAGCTCATGCCCCGTCACACAAGTGGTGATGCTACAGATTAATAAATGCACCATTCAAAATACATGCTGTGCAGGATGCATTTGCCGGTCCAGTCGGTCAGATCTGGCAGACGGCACTGCCTCAAACCTGCTTATGGATGACAAATCGCTCGTCGCAGGTCGAACGGTTGCGATCAAAGAACTCCTTCTTCAATGTGGCTACCGATTTAAACTTGAGGAAGTTCGGTCTGTATATGTTTGCTGACCCACCATCAACTTCCTATATAAGCTCAAGTGACGAGGCTGATGGTGCAGGCTCCGAACCCGGGGCCGTCGACGAAAACACGGGCGTAAAGCATCGCGCCGAAGGCGACAGGCAATGCGGGTCTGAGGAATTCGGGTTATGGCTTGTAAGTTATTGAAAATAGTGGTAGGCACGACTGGATTCGAACCAGCGACCTCTTCCGTGTCAAGGAAGCGCTCTAACCAACTGAGCTACGCGCCTTTAATGCGACAGAGTCTAGTCTATCAGCACCAGAGCAACGGGAAAAGCAGGTCTGTCATGGCAGCTCCGTGATGCTGTACCATCTATGACTGACACGTTGACGTCCGCAACTTCAAGGCGCGCAGGGGCTTATCCTGCGAAGGCTGCTGAATCAGCGACGCGACAGGTCTAGAAGCCGCCAAGCGATGACAGAGGTCCCCACCCCCCGACGAAACCCCCTCAGGAACGCGCCAAATCTGCTCACGATTTTGCGCATCTGTCTGGCACCCTTTCTGGTTGCTGCCATTCTTGGGAACCGGTTCGGCCTTGGCTTTGTCTTATTCATCACCGCCGGATTGACGGATGCTCTCGATGGCGTGCTGGCCCGGGTGCTTAAACAGCGGACTGTGTTGGGACAATACCTCGATCCAGTCGCCGATAAACTTCTCCTGAGCACTCTGTTTCTGGTTCTGATGTACAAGGGCCTAATGCCGACCACGGTAACCATATTGGTTTTCGGGCGCGACGTCGGCATCTTGCTCGTGGCGGCAGTACTTTACGCCGTGGTTGGGCGCCGGGAATTTGGCCCGAGTATCTTCGGCAAGGCGAATACTGTAGCCCAGGTTACAGCGGTGGGTGTTGTACTGCTACAACAGCTAGTCTCCGAAAAGTGGGTTTTCGTCCTGCGGCTGGTTGCGCTCGATGCAACGGTGGGGCTGACGGTCGCTTCCGGTCTTCACTATGCGTGGATGATTGCATCTCACCGCAGCAGCGCGCAGGGCACCGGCGCCCCCCAGAAGTGACCGAGAGCAGTGCCGTATTTCCAGTTATTCTATTGAAATAAAGTGACTTAGATAGGATAATGGTGCCAAGATGCAGCGCAGGGTCGCTTCACTCCTCTGCTGCTTCTTCTTCCTTCTCGGTAGATTCCTCAATGGCCATATCTTGAAACTCTTCGGAATCGAAGACATCGCCACATTCCAGGCATTCAACATATTCGGCGTCTTCGTGTCGGGAAACAATTCGAACCCTTGGGTGTTTGCAGGCGGTAACCATTGTTTTGATTCGGCTCGGTTTCGGATGCTCTTGCCGCAGATTGTAGCGATCTTTTGCGCGTTTTCAAACCGCAATTTAGTGAAATCTTTCAGGCATGTCCTCGCGCCGGGCCCAAAAAACGGTTCCCTGACCCTTCAATCATTGAAAAGCCGACATTATCGGTCGTATACTGAATACGGACTGAAGAAGTCGCATATTATGCTCAAGCTCACCAAGAAGGCCGATTACGGGTTGATGGCGCTCAAGTACCTGGCTGAACGTCCCGAGATGGCCGCTTTGAGCGCAAAAGACATCGCGGACGCTTACGGGATTCCAGCGCAGTTGCTGGCCAAGATCCTTCAGCAGTTGACGAAGTCAGGCTTGCTGAAGTCGCACGCTGGCATGAACGGCGGCTATGCACTTTCCAAGCCCGCGACATCGATCTCAGCTTACGAAGTAATTCTGGCGATTGATGGACCATTTTTTATTACCTCATGCACGAAAGGCGCCAAGGGATGTGACTTGACGCCGAGTTGCACGATCAAGGAACCGCTGGCGCGTGTAAACGAAACGATTGCAGGCGTTCTGAAGAGCATCAGCATTCAAGACCTGGCAGAGCATGAGCATCCGCCCGGCCACGTACTTGAACCGAAGTTGGTTTCCCTGACGATTTAGCTAACGCTCCGTGCGGATCGGAGCAGCCACAGTGATGGAGAGGTCGGATGAGTACAGTAACGAGCCAAATTGAAGTACCTGCAGGCGTCACCCTACCCATTTATATGGATAACCACGCCACCAGCCCGCTGGATCCCCGCGTGCTCGAGGCGATGATGCCCTATTTCACGGCGAAATTCGGCAATGCAGCCAGCCGCAACCATTCTTTCGGCTGGGAGGCCGAACAGGCGGTGGAGACGGCGCGTGAGCAGATCGCAAAACTCATCGGCGCGACGGCCAAAGAGATTATCTTCACCTCGGGTGCGACTGAGTCGAACAATCTCGCTATCAAGGGCATCGCGGAGATGTATCGCGAACGCGGCAACCATATCATCACGCAAGTCACAGAGCACAAGGCTGTTCTCGATACGTGCAAACGCCTCGAGAAATACGGCTACCGCGTTACTTACCTGCCTGTGAAAGCCGATGGCCTTATCGATCTCGAAGATCTCAAGCGCGCCATCGACGACAAGACGATTCTGGTTTCGATCATGGCCGCGAATAACGAGATCGGCGTGCTCCAGCCCATTCGCGAAATCGGCAAGATTTGTCACGAGAAGAATGTTCTCTTCCACACCGATGCGGTGCAGGCGGTAGGCAAGGTTCCGGTGAACGTGCTCGCCGATAACATCGACGTACTCTCGCTCTCGGCCCACAAAATTTACGGTCCCAAGGGCGTCGGTGCTCTCTATGTTCGTCGTCGGAATCCGCGGGTGCAGATTGCGGCGCAGATCGATGGTGGCGGCCACGAACGGGGCATGCGTTCCGGAACATTGAATGTTCCCGGCATCGTAGGTCTCGGCAAAGCCTGCGAAATTGCCTATGCCGAAATGGACAGCGAGGCGGCCTATCTGCGCGGATTGCGCGACCGGCTGAACGACAAGCTGCAGTCAGAGCTCGACTACATCCACGTAAACGGGTCGATGGAGCATAGATTGCCTGGCAACCTCAACGTGAGTTTTGTGTACGTCGAAGGCGAATCGCTGCTCATGGGTATTAACGATGTCGCCGTTTCGAGCGGCTCAGCCTGCACTTCGGCGACACTTGAGCCATCGTATGTTTTGAAGGCGCTGGGCTTAGGCGACGACGTCGCGCACAGTTCGATTCGCTTTGGGCTGGGGCGTTTCAACACCCAGGCTGAAGTGGATTATGTGGCGGCGAAGGTAATCGATATTGTGAAGAAGCTACGTGAGCTTTCACCGCTTTACGAAATGGTGAAAGAGGGAATTGACCTGACCAAGATCGAGTGGCAGGCGCACTAACCACCTGCGGTGGGGTCAACCTTCATCAACCAAGCTGGGTTGCACTTCACCGCTGCACGTTGAAGTACGGACCTAAAGAAGCATCGGCGGACAATGCCGCCGAATCTAACAGATAAACGCGGCTTCCCCGCGGGAAGGAATTCGGAAAATGGCATACAGCGACAAAGTCGTAGATCACTACAACAACCCGCGCAACGTAGGCACACTGGACAAAAGCTCTGGGGACGTAGGCACAGGTCTCGTCGGCGCTCCTGAGTGCGGTGACGTGATGCGGTTGCAGATCCGCGTGAACCCGGAGACGCAGGTAATTGAAGAAGCCAAGTTCAAGACTTTTGGCTGCGGCTCAGCGATTGCAAGCTCATCCCTTGCGACTGAGTGGATCAAGGGCCGCAAGGTTGAGGAGGCTCTGGAGATCAAGAACACGGATATCGTAAAAGAGCTTTCGCTTCCTCCGGTCAAGATTCACTGCTCGGTGCTGGCGGAAGACGCCATCCGCGCGGCGATTGGCGACTGGAAGAAGAAGAATGGTGTCGCGGAAACCGCAGCAGTTGCCGTCGAGGCGAAGTAAGCGCTGCTTCACGGTAAGAAGGAAACAATGTCTAACTTTGTATCCATTGAATCGAAGCCGGCGCAGGGCGTGAGGGCTGCACCGGCGCAGCCAGAGATAAGGCTGGCGGGCGGGCCTGCTTCGCAGGGCCTGCAGGTTACCGATCGCGCAGTGAAGCGCATTCGTGTAGCCATGGAGAAGGAAGGCGTCTCTCCGGCCGAAGGCGGATTGCGCCTCGGCGTGATGGGCGGCGGCTGCTCAGGGCTTTCGTATTCGATCAAGTTCGACACACGCCCACGCGAGCGTGACCGCATTTACGAGTTTGACGGCGTGCGAGTCTTCGTCGATCCCAAATCGTTCGTCTATTTGCACGGCATGACGCTGGACTATGAAGAGACACTGATGCGGCAGGGCTTCAACTTCATCAATCCGAACTCCTCGCGCTCCTGCGGCTGCGGTTCATCCTTCTCATAGCCTTCCGCCCTGGAGTTTTTTCATGTTGAAAGTTCTCGATTCTGCAGTACCGGTTGCGTGCTGGTCGTGCGCTGTTGCGCACAACGATGTCACCTTATTTTGTCCGCACTGCAGCAAGATTCAGCCTCCTCCGGGAGGCGATTACTTTTCCGTTTTTGGACTCGTGCCGCAACTGGATTTGGATCTTGGCATGCTCGAACATCAATTCCATAAATTGAGCCGCAAGCTGCATCCTGATCGCTTTGCACGCGCGCAGGACAACGAAAAGCAGTGGAGCCTGGCCGACACTGCATTGCTGAACGATGCGTATCGCACGTTGAAGGATCCGATTCGCCGGACGGAATACCTGCTGAAGCTGCACGGGGCCGAGATCGGCGAAGAGCATGCCGGTAAGGGTCGCAAAGACCAAAAAGATGTGTCGCGCGTGCCTGCGGACCTGCTTGAAGAGGCATTCGATTTGAACATGCAGCTGGAAGAGATGCGCATGGCGAAGAAAATGGGCGACACCGACCCTGAACTGCAGTCCAGCCTCGAACAGGCGAAGAAAAAGTTCGACGGCCTGCTCGACGACGTTGATCGTGATTTGCGCACACAGTGGAAGGTGTGGGATTCAGGCAGCGAAAGCGCACGCCAAGAGTCGCAGAAAACGATGGTGTCTCTGCTGGATCGGCGGCGCTACATCAACAACCTCGTCCGTGACGTGACAGAAACTGTAGGAGCCTAAAAGAGAATCATGGCAGAAGGACGCGTAGTTGGAATCGACCTGGGAACAACGAATTCCCTGGTCGCATATATGGAAGGGGATAAGTCGGTGGTCATTCCCGGCGTCGACGGTTCAAATCTTGTACCGTCCGTGGTAGCGCTCGACCCTATGCCGGCCGACGGCAGCAGACCGACTGTGACTGTGGGCAACAGCGCACGCCGCGTGCTCATCGAGACGCCTGAGCGCGTCATCTATTCCGTCAAGCGCCTGATGGGCCGCGGGCTCGAAGAAGTGCAAAGTGAGCTGAAGCTTTTCCCTTTTCGACTTGCCGATGACGTTGAGGCGGGTGAAGTGCCTCGCGTCCAACTCGGCGAACTCCGTTTCACTCCGCCCGAAATCTCCGCATACATCCTGCGCCAGCTGAAGCGGAATGCCGAGCGCTTTTTCGGCGCGCCTGTTACGCAGGCCGTGATCACCGTTCCTGCGTACTTCAACGATGCACAGCGCCAGGCCACCAAAGACGCGGGGCGCATGGCCGGTCTTGAAGTGCTGAGACTGGTCAACGAACCAACAGCGGCAGCGCTTGCGTATGGACTTGATCGCGCTAATGTTGGGACGATTGCCGTCTACGATCTTGGCGGCGGAACATTCGACATCTCCATTCTTAAGCTCAACGATGGCATTTTCGAAGTGCAGTCGACCAATGGCGACACGCACCTGGGCGGCGACGACATCGACAATCTGTTGCTGGCGATTGCGCTCGACGAGATTCACGCAGAACATGGAGTGGATCTGCGCACTCATCCGAGCGCGGTACAGGCATTGCGGAAGGCCGCGATAGAGGCCAAGATTGCGCTTTCTGCGGACGATGTGGCGCGCTTTGACATTGAACTGCCTAACGGCGATCGGTATCGGCGCGAGATTCCTCGCGAGGTTTTCGAGCTGTTGATCGAGCCGGTTCTCAACCGGACCGTCGGCCCATGCAAGCAGGCACTCGCCGATGCGGGTATTACGCCCGAACAGATTGATGAAGTGGTCATGGTCGGTGGTTCCACGCGGATTCCTGCGGTTCGCAAACTGGTTGACAATCTGTTTCATCTGGCAGCTCGCGGCAAGAAGCCACACATCGAATTGAACCCCGATGAAGTCGTTGCGCTGGGTGCAGCGGTACAGGCTGACATTCTTGCAGGCGCGTCGAAGACTACAGAAGAGATGTTGCTGCTGGATGTGACACCGCTTTCACTGGGCATTGAGGCACTGGGTGGAACGGTTGCAAGGGTCATCCAACGCAACTCCACGATTCCCGCATCGGCAACAGAGCATTTCACTACCGGCGTTGACGGGCAGACCAATGTGGCAATTCACGTCGTTCAGGGCGAACGCGAACTGGCTTCCGATTGCCGTTCGCTGGCTCGCTTCGATCTGAAAGGGATTCCGCCGATGAGTGCGGGTTTGCCACGCATCGAAGTAAAGTTCCTGATCGATGCAGACGGGATTCTGCAGGTGTCGGCTCGCGAGCAGCGCAGCGGACAGGCCGCGCGGATTGAAGTGAAGCCGACGTATGGATTGACGGATGAACAAGTCGAAAGCATGATTCTTGACTCGTTCGATCATGCAGAAGAAGACTTTGCGAAGCGTCTTCTGATCGAAGCGCGGAACGAGGCCGACACCATTCTTGCAGCAGTCGAACGCGCGCCGGAGAACTCCGCATGGCAGCAATTGCGCGGAGAAGAGCAGGCATCGATCGTGGCTGCCCAGAGCAAACTGCAGAGCGTGAAACAGGGCGACGATCTGGCCTCAATTCGAGAAGCAACGGCCGCGCTCGACCTGGCAACTCGCCGGTTTGCAGAGCTGATGATGGAAGCGGCAGTGACTACCGCAATCCGCGGCAAGACGATGGAAGCCGCCGATGAAGAACTGGGTGAGGAAGTGACCGCACCCCACCCGATGGCCCGCGCCGAGTTTAAATAGCAGCGGAGTTAGTAACGCTTTCGCGTTTGGTTAGCAGCGCTTCGCGCTTGTTAACGGCGTTAGCGGAAGCAAGGAGGCAATGCCGATGAGTGAGATAACACAGTCTAATATTCCGCAGGACAAGCTGGTGCGCGTGACCTTCATGCCTGAAGGCAAGACCGTTGAATTTGAGTTCGGCACCATGCCCTACGACCACCACGGCAAGCCTATGTCGTTTCTCGACGTTGCCGAGAATTTTGGAATCTTTCTCGATCATGCTTGCGGCGGCGTTTGCGCCTGCACGACCTGCCATTTGTGGATCAAGGATCAGCAAGGTATCAGCGAAGCCGATGACGACGAACTCGATCGCCTCGATATGGCCGCCGACCAGCAGTTGAACTCGCGCCTCGGATGCCAGGCCGTCATCACCAAGCCGGGCAACTACGTGGTCGAGATTCCCAAGTGGAATCGCAACTACACGTCGGAAGGCAAGCCGCTGGCAATGGCGGAAAACAAATAGGGAACTGGGCTAGCCGATCGCCCAGGCACCACAGATCTCGATTTTGAGACTCGGGACTGGATGTTCTTATACAACCAATGAGGAAATGATGCCCCGCGAAATCATGTGGACCGACTCAGAAGAGATCGGCATTCAGCTTCAAGAGAAGTTCCCTGATATGGATCCGTTAACGGTGCGCTTCACCGATCTGCACAAATACGTGACGGAACTTGAAGGGTTCGCCGACGACCCGGCAAAGTCCAACGAGTCGCGACTTGAAGCGATCCAGATGGCCTGGCATGAAGAGTTCGAAGACGCGAAAGGCTGAGCCTTCCGGGTCCGTACCGCTTTCAGAGGGGACACCCCCGCCTATACTCTGTACAGAAGTTACTTGTTTTCATGATGTTACGGAGGAAATACCGCTCTGAAGTCCTGCTGGATTTGGACTTAGCCGCAGAGTCTTCTTACCGAAGGAGTTATGGCCTAAGCCGCTCTTCCCATATGAGCAGCACCGAAGTTCGATTCGCAATTTCATTGTGCGCTGACCAGGCGAAATTACCTGCAAAACTGCGAAAAATTATTTGGCTGGAGTGAAGAGTTTAGAAGCCTGACACACCGGACATTTGCGCAATACAGGGACTAATCCCGCCGGCTATCGCCCCAACCGAACGAGCCCTCGAAGTGCTGGAATTCCTTTTCCCGTCCAGGCACCATATAAACGCTGACAACGTCGAACCGTACCGGTGGCGCCGTGGTTTGAGGAAGCTGCCGCACATATCTTCGCGCCAGCCGGCGCAGCACATTGCGCTTGTGCTCATCGACGGCAGTTTCCGCAGGAGTCGTATCGTGCGCTGTCCGCGTTTTAATTTCGAGGAAGCAGAGCATCGGACCATCCCAAGCGATCAAATCAACATCGCCTGGAACTTCACCGGATGACCAGCGCCGCGCAACCACAATGTAGCCTTTGCGCCGCAGATAGAAGAGCGCAGCGTCTTCGCCTTCGATCCCGACAACGAGATGAGCAGGCATTGCATTCCGCCCGCGTTTGCTCGCGAACCGATTGAGCCCGGCAAGCGAGCGCTCCAGCCAGCCGACTCGCATCTTCTGAAGATTCATTGCGTACCTATTCTCGGCGGAATAGAGCGCTGGCGCAACTCGCGTGGAGCAGAACTAACGGTGGCTGATCGCCCACGGTCTTCGGCTTTCAAGGTTAGAGGTGGGATGGGCTGCGGAATATTGCTCAACTTATAACGTCCGAGTTGTTTGAATGTAAGTCTCGAGGAGGAGCACGAGGTGTTACAAAGGCTGAACTCAGCTGGCTGCTGATTCAGAGAACGACCTCGGAGGCTCCTCAGAGACGATATGTATTACATCGGACTGGATGTTCACAAGAAGACGATCAGCTATTGCGTGAAGGATGCAGCTGGTCGTGTGTGCCAGGAAGGCAAGATCGGTTCAACCCGGTATGAGTTGGACGCGTGGATCAAGACGCTTCCTCAGCCCCGGATGATCGCCATGGAAGCGACGATCTTTACCGGATGGATTTACGATCACCTGCTTCCGCACGCCGAGCAGGTGAAGGTGGCCCATCCGCTGATGCTGCGGGCGATCGCAGCGGCCAAGCGGAAGAACGACACGATCGATGCCCGCAAGATCGCCGACTGCCTGCGCTGCGACCTGCTGCCGGAGTGCCACATGGCCTCGACCGAGATCCGGGACCGCCGTCGCACCCTGCGCTATCGGAACCTGGTGCTCCGGCAGGCAGTGCAGATGAAGAATCGGGTCTCAGGTCTCTTGATGGAGACCGGAGTGAGCTACAACAAGCTGCGGCTGCATCGGATGGGTTACTTCGCCGAGCTGATGACGACCAACGAAGAGGTCAGTGAGAGCATCCGTCCGCTTCTCAGGCTGTGCCGCGAACACATCGACCGGTCGATCCGGATGAACACAGCTCTGCTGAACTCGCTCGAACAGGATCCACTGCTGGCTGACCGGCTTCGACGCTTGAGGACTGTGCCCGGCGTTGGTCCGATCACGGCACTGACATGGGCACTGGAGGTGGGAGATACTTCCCGCTTCCACAACATCAAGCAAGCCATCAGCTACTGCGGACTGTGCAGTGTGAGAAGAGTTCGGCCGACAAGGTGATGCGCGGGCCGATCTCCAAGCAGCGCAACAAACACATCCAGCAGGTTCTTGTGGAAGCGGCCCGGCTGGCACCGCGTTACAGTGACGAACTGGCCCTGCTTTACGAACGAGAACGGCAGCGAGGCAACGGCAATCGGGCCACTCTTGCTGTGGCCAGGAAGATGGTTGCGTGGATGCTGGCCGTGGAGAAGCGCAACAAGGACTTCGTGCCTGCCGGCGAGTTCAAGCGAACCGCAGCAGCGTAAAAACGTTTCCTAATAAGGAAAAAACAAAAACAGGATCTATCGATGCGCAGGCTGCCAGGTCCCGCAGATAACCGCCTGGGCGACGGAGGCGACTCCCGAGGCTCTCTTCGAGTTGTTTCGGGACTGGCAGAGAACACAAACTCAATCTTCGGTGCGGACTCTTCGGAGTCTCAGACCGCAAATGGATGTCCGGTTCTGCTTGAAGCAGGAACCATCAGCCGAGAGGCAAACGTGCGCAGCTATCGATCCTGATCAGACCAACAACGCGCTCTCCAGAGCGCGTAAAGGAAATCCCGTGCTTTTCTGTTGACAAAGACTTACATGGACGGCGGTAAAACGACCGCGACTAGAATTTTGGGTCGCTATCTGATTAGGCGATTTGGCATCGAAACCTTTCGGCATGATCAGGGCGTGCTCTGGGGGACCTAGTTTCAGACTGCCACGTCGCCTCCATTTCTCTCGTATTCACCCTGGATTTAACGTTTCCTCTAGCCCGTGCGATAGTAAAGAATCGACATCTGCTTAGGTGGCTCATGCGTAGACTCGTTCTACTCGCGGTTGCCGCGCTGTCACTGCCTGCGTGCGCGCAGGTGTTCAACATGGAGCAGGACCGCGTGCAGATGTCGACCTTGAATGGCCTGATGCGGTTCCATACCGGCGACGATCCCCGCTGGACCGAGCCAGGCTTTGACGACTCCGCCTGGCCGCTAATCTCCTCAGCAAGCGATTGGAGCGCTCAGGGCTACAAGGACTACGGCGGCTATGCCTGGTACCGGTTCAAGGTGATTCTGCCGCCCGAGCACGCTCAGCTCGGCCTTTACTTTCCCGGCATTGGGACCAGCTACCAGGTGTTTGCGAATGGCCAGCCGGTGGGCTCATTCGGCGGCTTTCCGCCCAACGCGACCATATACGGCCGTCGCCGGCATCTCGTTTTGCTGCCGCAGAGTCAGGCCGCCGAGCTGGAGATCGCCATACGCGTGTGGCATTGGCCGCATTGGGCCATGTACTATGGCGGCGGAATTTCGGGCGCCCCGCGCATTGGGGACGCCAAGCAGTTGAAGACCTGGGTCACGCTGCTGGAAAGGAGTACCTACTGGCAGGTGTCTGCGCAGAGTTACCTGGCCCTTCTCAATTTCCTCTACGGCAGCGCTGGTTTTGTTCTGTTCCTCATGCGACCTAAGGAGCGCCTGTACCTTTGGTACGGCCTGGCCGGCCTTTTCTTCTGCGGCTCGCGTCTGATGCCAGTTTTCGCGGCGCTTCACGATGTGCCGGAAATGACGAGCGAGGCCTTCACCGATGGCTTTGCGTTTGCGGGGTTCTTCTGCTTCCTGGTGTTCATCTGGGTGATCATGCGAAGCCGTCGCACGGTGTGGATCTGGATTGGGGTGGCGGGCCTGGCGGCGTTCGGAATGATGTGGACGGTGCCCGCGCTCTTCAATCTGCCGGTTTCAGTCGGCAACCTCATCCTCACCATCATCAGACTGCCGTTCACAATCATCCCGGTGGCCCTTTTGATCCAGGGCGTAAGGCGCCGCGATCCCGATGCGCGATTGCTGATGATTCCGGTGGGGTTGAACGCACTCGCGAACTGGATCAATGACGGGCTTTGGGCGATGTATACCGCGGGCCACGCATGGGCTGAGACCTATTGGAACCTTTGGGACAAGACCTTCAGCTGGCCATTCCCGATCGGCCTGTACGATCTGACGAACTGCATTCTGCTGCTTGCCATTCTTGGCATCGTGGTGCTTCGCTTTGCGCGTTCGCGTCATGAACAGGAAGAGATGCAGAGCGAACGGGAAGCGGCACGGGCAGTGCAGCAGGTTCTGATTCCAGACGACATTCCAGCCGTGCCCGGCTTCAAGATTGAGAGCGTCTACAAGCCTGCCGGCGAAGTGGGTGGCGACTTCTTCCAGATCGTTCCCACTACCAACGGTGGCGTGCTGATCGTCGTCGGAGATGTGAGCGGCAAGGGGATGCCGGCGGCCATGACCGTGTCGCTGCTGGTGGGAACCTTCCGCACGCTGGCCCACTATACGCAGAGCCCGGGCGAGATTCTCTCCGCGATGAATCAGCGCATGCTGGGACGCAGTCAAGGCGGATTTACCACCTGCCTGGTGCTTCGTGCAGACGCGAATGGCAAGCTGACCGTGGCCAATGCCGGCCACATCGCGCCTTATGTCATGGGGCGAGAACTGCAACTTGAAAATGGGCTTCCTCTGGGGCTTGCCGCAGAATCAGCCTACGCGGAAACTGCGGCACAGCTCATGCCGGGGGAGCAGCTCACGCTGTTGACCGATGGCGTGGTAGAGGCGCGGGACAAAAGCGGAGCGCTGATGGGTTTTGAACGCGTGGCTGCAATCAGCACCGAGCCAGCAGAAGCCATCGCAAACGCCGCACAGGCCTTCGGCCAGGACGACGATATTACAGTCCTCTCTGTAACCCGCACGGCCAGCCTGAATCAGGCGCTCGCATAATTCAGGGTGATCTTTCGACGCCTCAGTGGTTGCGTTTGGCTCAAGATGACGATTCAGTGGCTGCGCTTCGCCGCCGTTGCGTTCAAGCGCAATTGGAGAAGTTTGGGGCGATTCGGAACTATAAGGTCACTCCGCGGGCCTGCCGACGTGAGGCCCGAGTATCTTATCGCCGAGATTGGCGGTATCCGATGTCCCAGAAGCGGGACATGGGATACCGCGCTTGTTATCCGTTGACACTTGCCAATTCGCGCGTTCCAGCAAATTCTTTTTCTACCTGCGTCAAACAGTCCTCAAGAATGTCCAGTGCGACGGTGGATTCTTCTTCGGTGACAATCAGCGGCGGGCACAGGCGAATCGAAGTCTCGCCGCAGCCCAGAATCATCAGGCCGCGTTCGAAGCAGAGAGTCTCCAAGCGATTCCTCAATGCAGTGGCAGGTTCGCGAGTGGTTTTGTCTTTCACCAATTCGATACCGATCATCAGCCCGCGTCCGCGCACATCCCCGACCATCGCATGGGTCTTATTCCATCCGTGCAGCCGCTCCAGCATCTTGCCGCCCACCTTGGCAGCGTTGTCGATTGCTTCGCGTTCGAGGATGTCGATCGTTGCCAGCGCGGCTGCGATCGAAACCGGATTGCCGCCGAACGTCGATGCATGCGAACCGGGAACCCAGTCCATAATCTCCGCGCGGCTCATGCAAACGCCGAGCGGCATTCCGCTGGCGATGCCCTTGGCCATGCAGACGATGTCCGGCTGCACGCCCGAGTGCTCGATTGCCCACCACTTACCAGTGCGGCCTGCACCGGATTGCACTTCGTCCGCTACCAGCAGAATTCCATGGCGGTCACAGATTCCGCGCAGTTCGCGAAGGAAATTGTCGGGCGCGACCACGTATCCGCCTTCGCCCTGGATTGGCTCAACGAAGATAGCCGCCACTTCTTCTGGGGGCACGATTGTTTTGAAGAGCTTCTCCTCGATGTAGCGCGCGCAGCCGAGACTGAAGGCTTCTTCCTCCTGCGGGCCGCCCGTGCATCCGCGATACGCATAGGGATAACGCACATGTGTCACGCCTGGAACGAGCGGAGAGAAGCGGCGCTTCTGCTGCGGTTTCGATGCGGTGAGCGAGAGCGCGCCCATCGTGCGTCCGTGAAATGCTCCGAGGAAAGCAATAATGTGCTGCCGCCCGGTGTGATACCGCGCCAGCTTCAAGGCGCATTCGATCGCCTCGGCGCCGGAGTTGCCGTAGAAGAAGCGATGCGGTCCTGGCATCGGCGCAACCGCCGAAAGCTTTTCGGCAAGGTCTGTCAGAGGCTCGTTGTAGAAATCGGTGCCCGAAATGTGAATCAGCTCCGCCGCCTGCTTCTGGATTGCGGCAACGACCTCGGGATGACAGTGGCCGGTAGAAGTCACGGCAATTCCCGCTGCGAAGTCAATGAATTCATTGCCGTCCACATCTTCGACGCGAATGCCGCGTCCGCGCTTTGCAACCAGAGGATAGGAACGCGTGTAGCTGGGCGAGATCAGGCGATCATCGGCTTCTACAGCAGCCCTGGCCTTGGGACCAGGCAAAGCACCGATGAGCTTCGGTCCAAACTTGGCATGTAGTTCTTGTTTATTCATATCTATTCTCCTCGTCAGGTTCGTTTACGCGTCACTGGGTGTGGCAATGCCGCAGCCCCTTGCAAGGGCATTTCCGTTTTGCAGACTGAAGAAGTCCACATGGGCAGGCGAGGGCCTTCGGCGGTCTAAAGCTAGTCGCCGCCGAAGAGACTAGGTCGTGTGCGGATGGGCAGAACGCGCAGGTGGCGTCGAGGGCAGATGCTCCGCGCACGCGCACGCGACCAGCGTTTCGTTGCTGGTAACGACTGCAGCACGCATGCGAATTGCTTTTGCAATGGAGCCCCGCTGGTCGCAGCATAGCATGGGTAGACAGCGGCTTTCCATCGGATTCGCAACAACCGAGCCGCGAACAGCGCCTGTCGACTTTACCGCTTTCCTGCTGCAGGCATGTAATTTACAACTGTATCTGTAAGCAAAGTCAGCATCCAATTGAACTTGATTATCAACTGCAAAGGTGACCGCCTCGGATGACAAAGCTGCGCTTCGCGAACTGGCTGCTGGCTGATCTGAGGCTTCCACAGGGAGTGCACGGGCCGGCGGAACCGGTGCACCCGTGGTGGAGTGTCATGTGCCTGACAGGGGTGGATTACTTCTCAACATTGGGTTATCAGCCCGGTATAGCGTTCCTGGCTGCCGGTGTACTTTCTCCGTTCGCCACGCTGGTTCTAGTGCTTGTCACGCTCTTTGCGGCGCTGCCTCTGTACAAGCGGGTGGCCCAGGCAAGTCCCAATGGTCAGGGCAGCATTGCCATGCTGGAGCGGCTATTTCCGGAGTGGGGCGGCAAGATCTTCGTTCTCGCGTTGCTTGGATTCGCGACGACCGACTTCATCATCACCATGACGCTGTCGGCTGCGGATGCGGCGGCCCATTTCGTTCACAATCCTTTTGCACCAAAGTGGCTCTCCAGTCAGATGCTGGTCACATTGCTGCTGCTCGCGATTCTGGGAGCGATATTTCTGAAAGGCTTCAAGGAAGCTATCAATATCGCCGTCATACTGGTCTCTGCCTATCTAGTTTTGAATGCGATTGTCACCGTGAGAGCAGTGACGGCGATTCTGCAGCATCCAAAACTTGTTGGGCAATGGAAAGCCACCCTGTTCTCGCAGCATCCCCACTGGCTCGGCATCGTGGCTGTTTGCCTGCTCCTTTTTCCGCGTCTCGCCCTCGGTTTGTCCGGCTTTGAGACAGGCGTTGCGGTGATGCCGCTAATCGCTGGCGCCGACCTCGAGGCGCGCATTCGCAATACAAAAAAGCTGCTATCCACTGCGGCGGGCATCATGAGCGTATTTCTCATTGCCACCAGCTTTGTGACCACCATTTTGATTCCTCCGCAGGCATTCGCGGATGGAGGTGAGGCAAACGGGCGCGCCATGGCCTATCTGGCTCATCAATACTTCGGCAGCGCTTTTGGATCCGCGTATGACATCAGCACCATTCTGATTCTTGCCTTTGCCGGAGCGTCGGCGATGGCCGGCCTGCTCAACCTGATTCCACGCTATCTGCCGCGCTTCGGAATGGCGCCTGAATGGGCGCGCGCAGCGCGTCCGCTGGTGCTGGTTTTCATGGGCGTGGCGTTCTTTGTCACGTTCGGATTTCATGCCAATGTGGACGCGCAAGGCGGAGCTTATGCGACGGGCGTGCTCGTACTCATTACCTCGGCGGCCTGCGCCGTGACGCTCTCGGTGTGGCGTTCTCGCTTGCGTTGGACGTCGATGCTGGTGGCACTGATTTTTATATACACCACAGCGATGAATATCTGGGAGCGTCCGGAAGGCTTGAAGATTTCTTGCATTTTCATCGCAACGATCATGGTTGTTTCCTTTGTTTCGCGTGCAACGCGCTCAACCGAACTTCGAGTTACCGGCGTCGAACTCTCAGAGGATGCGAAGGACTTCCTTCGTTCCGCGGGCGATCAACCTATACGGATCATCCCGCATCGCCCCAAGGAGACGACGGCCGATGATCTTGACCAAGCGGAGGCCTTCATACGTGAGATTCAGGGGCTGCCGGAGCATGTACCTGTCCTGTTTCTCCAGGTAGAGCGCACAGATGCTTCGGAGTTCAATCAGCGCCTCTCAGTGCGGGGCGAGAGGATCGGGCGCCATTGTGTTCTGCACGCGCGAAGCCCCATGGTCTCAAACTCCATTGCGGCGTTGCTGATTCATATCGAGAAGGTCACGGGGCACGTCCCGCATATCTATTTCAAATGGAGGGAAGGAAATCCCGTGGCAAATATTTTTCGATTTCTTTTCCTTGGCGAGGGAGATGCTGCTCCGATCACGCACGAAGTGTTGCGGAAAGCTGTGCCAGACATCGCGCGCCGGCCGATCGTTCATGTGAGCTGAGGGCTCAGTGATTCCGGCACATCGATTAGGACGTGGGCTTTTTGTCGAATGCCGTTGCTGGGACAAGCTCAGTGAAGAAATCTCCATCGAGCGTGACGGCGGTTCCCTCGAATTCCTTCAGCGCTTGATCATCGCTGGCTACAGTCATCCAGCATACGGCCGACTTCTTCAGCAGGCTGCACGCAATCTCGAGGGTGTATGGCATTTCGGGATGGCCCTTGGGATTTCCCTTGGCGCGCTCGATCCACATTTTGTGACTTCCCATGGAGTAGGTGCCATATACAGGGTCGCCAAAGTCGAAGATTGCCCTGGGACCTTCCGAGCTTCCTTCGGCGAAGCCAGGCAAGTCCTTCTCGGTCATGATCTGCCCAAAGCAATCGAAGGGAAGGGCCATCGCGGCCAAAAAGGATGGCGGAGCTCCGTGGCGGGCGCTTATGGGAATCTGAACACAGGCGATCTCTTTCTTCTCATCGTCTGTTTTCGCGGTTTCCATTTGACGCTTCTTCACTTCAGGCAGAGTCGATTGAGCATCGATCGCATCCCAGCCTGCCGGGATGCGATACGCGAAACCAAGATCCTCAGTAGAAGGAGAGGAAACCGCAGGCGTTTGCGCCAGCGAGGGCGCGGCAATCAGAAGGAATAACGCTAGAAAATAGCGGACAGTCATTTCGCGGCAAGTCTACCACGGCGCCTGAGACTTCGTTGTTCGACGACGAGATGACTCTCATCACTTCAGCATCAACACTGATAGCGCCGAAGCGATACCACAGATGGAAAACGCGATGCCGAGATACCAGTACCGGCGGGCGCGCGTGAGCAGGGTGACCGAGGTGATCACGAGACCTATCTCGAGCAGGGCCTCGGAGAGATCGAAGCGAGCAGCACGGATTTCGGCGCTTTTTACTTCCGCTTCAAGCTCATTTGCTTCCTCCATCGATTTCTTCAGGTCTTCTGCCCATTTTTCCTGATGATCGGCGTAGGATTTGGCGAGCTTGTTTGCTGCGTCTTTGTCGGTAACCGTGACCACGCTCAGCAAGTCAGACATCAGTGCGGTGTCATTCGAGCGAATCTTGTGGGCCTGGTATTCATTCCACCTGTCTGTCGCCCTATTCTGCTCGAGGACAGCTTCGGTGTGTGTGCGATGCCCGAGCACCGTCATCACGGCGACCATGACAGCCAGAACGCTCATGGTAAAGGCGACGGGCCGCAACACGGATTCGCTCGATCCGTGCTCGGCATGTTCTTTCAATTCCTGTACTTCGTTGGCTTCCACGTGAGGAAGTCCTCCCTTGTGACGGAACTCGCGGGGCAGAGTCATTTCCGCTTCCAGCGTACGCCGTCTTTTGAGTCTTCGATAATGATTCCTTTTTCGGTCAGCTCTTTTCTGATCTGATCGGCGCGGGCAAAGTCGCGGCGTTTCTTGGCATGGTCCCGCTCGGCCAGGAGCCCGTTGATCCGTTCGTCTGTCAGCGACTGCTGCGCCAGCAACTCGGGGGCAACGTCGGCCATCCGGCCTTCCTTCGCGGCCCATTCAACGGCTCGGCGAGTCGGCTCCGTGTCGCGATCTTCGATGACAGCAAACACGGCGTCAAAACTCGCCAGCACCTCGAGAACAACGCCGCGGTCTCCCTTGTAAAACTTGCCTTGATCCATCATGGTATTCGACAGGCGAACGAGGTCAAAGATAGGCGCACGCGCCTCAGCGGTGTTCAAGTCATTGGCGAGAGCAGCCATGTATGTCTCGTAAGCTGTCTTCGCTGCAGCCTGGATCTCGGGATTCTCACCTTCCGGGAAAGTGCTGTTCACTAATCGCCCATGAAAGGTGCGCAACCGGTCGATCGCAGCCGTGGCCTCCACAAGCCCATCGAAAGTGAAATTGAGCTGATGTCGATAAGGAACCGAAATCAAAGCCAGCCGGATCGCCGACGCTTTGTACCCCTTTATCAGCAGATCGCGAAGCGTATAGAAGTTGCCCTCACTCTTGGACATCTTGCGCCCGTCCACCAGAAGAAAGCGCACGTGCATCCAATGATGCGCCAGCGGCTTGTGGGTTACGCTTTCGCTTTGCGCTATCTCATTTTCGTGGTGTGGAAACATGAGGTCTTCGCCACCGGCATGCAAATCGAAGCTGTCGCCCAGATAGTTCATGGACATGGCCGAGCACTCAATGTGCCATCCTGGCCGCCCGCGCCCAATCGACGTTCCCCAGGAGGTTTCGCCCGGCTTCGCAGCTTTCCATAGCGCGAAATCGCGAGCAGAGTCTTTCTCGTACTCATCCACATCCACGCGCGCGCCATCTTCCATCCCGCTCAGGTCTTTTTTGCTGAGTTTGCCGTACTCAGGAAACGACCTCAGCCGGAAATACCACGATCCGTCGTCGGTTCGGTAAGCGGCACCCACCGCGGCAAGTTTTTCAATGAGTTCGACCATGCGGCCGATATTCTCAGTAGCCCGGGCAATAATCTCCGGGCGTTCAACGCCTAATGCGTCCAAGTCTTCGAAAAACGCATCTACATACTTCGGCGTGTATTCGCCAATGGGGACACCAGCTGCCGCGGCGTTGCGGATAATCTTGTCGTCCACGTCGGTGATGTTCATGACGTGGCGCATTGGCATTCCGGTCAGGTTTAGAAAGCGGCGCAAAACGTCTATTTGAAGGAAAGTTCTGAAGTTGCCGATATGGCCGTAGTCGTAGACCGTGGGCCCGCAGGCGTACATGCGCAATTCTTTCCCATCCGTAGGGACGAGTTCATCCACTTGTCCAGAAAGGGTGTTGAAGAGGCGCACAGGCATTGGTGTGACGGGAGGGAGACTCATATTTCGGGTCAAAATCGAGGCCAATTGGTCTTTCCGATTGTAGCAGTGGGGATTACGGGTGGGATTCCGGTTACCTTTGTGGTCGAAAAGGTGACCTTATCTTCGGCGTATCCTTGCTTCGAGGCCGACAGTTGTGGCTAGCGAATAGATGGAAGATCAAGTCTTATCTTTACTTTGCGACCCGGATACGCGCTATGCCCTGGAGATGGCGGGCAGCAATCTGCGCAATACGGCAACCGGCCGCATTTACCCAATCCGCGACGGCATCCCCCTGTTTGTCAGCACTGTTACCGGTTCAAATTTGAAATACCAGACCCTCTACGACCGCATCGCGCCGGGATACGACCTGGCCGAACGCCTTTATCACTGGTTCACACGCAAGCCCAACTACCGGCTCGATTTCATCAGCGACCTCGAGCTAAGGCCGAATGCGCGGGTGCTCGAGACTTCAGTAGGGACGGGCGCAAATCTTCGTTTTCTGCCACGGGACGTCGACTTCTTTGGCGTCGACATCTCGTGGGGAATGCTGAGAAGGTGCCAGCGCAACCTGGTCAAATGGAGGAGGAAAGCTCATATTTTCCAAGCTGAGGCCGAGCGCCTGCCATTCAAAGTCGAAGCCTTTGACTGCGTCTTCCACGTGGGCGGAATCAACTTCTTTACAGACAAGGTCCGGGCCATCAAGGAGATGATCTGGGTGGCAAAATCGGGCACCAAGATCGTGATTGTCGACGAGACGGAAAGAACCATCCGCGAGAACTACCAACGCACCCCGATCGTGCGTAATAGCTATGGGCCGGGAACCGAGAAGGTGCAATGCCCGATTGGTCTGGTCCCTCCGGAGATGAAAGATATAACCGCCCGCGAAATCTGCGGCGGAAAGCTCTATTGCCTTACCTTCCGGAAACCGTAACGGTCGCGGATTCGAACTAACTTTTTTGAAGTCTTCTGGCGGCGGTGCATTCCGCCCCAAGTGGTTGCGAAGAGTCTGCAACGACGAGCTGCATCACATCAACATCTTCAACACGGCACCCATTAACTGTTCCGCGGGCGTCACCATCACCACCAGGGGAACCATCGGCAACACCGCGGCCACAACCAGAATGATCAGGGTTAACTTATTGATCGGCACGATTTTCATCTGTTGAATCACCTGAAAGCTGCTGCCCAGGTCAATTAAAGACGACGGGTCGGGGTTGCCCAGAATTTCGTCACCGTGCGGGGCATGGTCGTTGGTCCACTTCGCGGCAAACGACTTGTTATGACTCGTGACTAACGCTCCATAACTGAGTAGAGCCTCCGCTTTTGCTCTCATCAGCGCCGGTGTAGTGACCAACAAAGGCGCGGCGAGAAGGAGAACAGCAAAGACACAGTAGCCAAGGAGAAGGAATTTCATTCCATCCAAAGTTGCACCGCTATAGGCGATTGCATTTCCGACCTGGCTCGCAACTACAGCCGCTCCAGCAAAGGCGAGTAAAGCGAGTTGATTCTGTCCCAATGACAAAAACCCAAGCCCGGCAGCCAGATCAGTATGAGTCGCAACCAGATCAAGATCCATTCTTGAAACTCGCCAGAGGAACAGCGACCACAGAAAAATTCTCCATATCCAGCGCAGCAGAAGAAAGCGGAAGAGTGGAGCGCTGATGAAAGCGAACCACCATCCTGCGAGGCTCAACCCCGATCCGAGGATGTGCCAGTTGGTCGTATTTCCGATCAACATTTCGGTATGGGAACCGAATAGAAGTGAGAAATACGCTGCGGCAGCGAGTATCGCTTCGGGCAGTATGCTATCTCGCAGCCGATTCACTTTTCGGATTTCGGATTCGAACTGGGGTAAGTCTGGTTCCTTTATTAATCCGGACATCAGGAATTGCTGGACTAGACGTCTCCAGCGGCTATCAATACTCGATTCAGCCAGGATAAGGATGGGCAAGGCTACGAGAAACCGAACGTTGACCGCGATATCACGAAGGAAAGGGATTTGGAGTTGCTTATTGTAAGCTACCCCTTGAATGATAGACAGCAGCAGCAATGGCAACCATGTAATGAGCACGACACGCAGTGCCCGATGTAGAACTTGCGCGCGCTCCCCGCGGTGAGGTCCGAACCGGACCTGCAGCCGGTAAAAGGGACCTCCCTGAGTGATGGAGAAGCTCTCTGCCTCGGAGGAGCGGAGTTCAGTCATGGAAATCGATCCTGCCGCTGCTCAAAGTCGAGACAACCCAATTGCTGAATGCGTTATCTGGGAGCATTCACCACGACGTAGGTGGTCGACGTTCCCGAGAATTGAGGCTGGTACCAAGTGCTGCCGCACTGCTGGTAGGTTAATCCGTTGACGACGACCGCCGAACATGACGGTGGGACTGAGTGAACGATCGAACCTACTACTGCCGCGGTGACTACAGCGGTTGCGGTAACCGCGGCGGCAGTGGCAACGGGACGATAACAACATCCGCCGTAGTACCCGCCGCCGTAGTATCCGCCGCCGTGATAGTTATTGTTAACGTTGACGTTGACGTTGCGATTCACATTGACGTTGTTGTTAACGTTGACGTTCCTGTTGACATTGGTATTGCGATTGACATTGGTCTGCGCAGAGCTGCGGTAGTTACCGCCACCGCCGTGACGCTGGGCGAGCAGGGTAGTTCCAGACAACACGATCGCGATGGCGGCGAGGGCAAAGGATGGACGAAATCGCTTCATGGTGCCTCCTTATTGGCTCTTGTTGGTAGCCTGGGCATTAACCGTTTCGATGGCGATGCGGTGCGCATCGGGCGGAGGATCGAAGGTGAAGGCATTGTCGCTGAAGGATGGCGCGAGGTTCCAAGTCAAGACCTCACGGTGCTGCGGCTTCGCATCATCCGTGAGAGTCCGGATGACCAGCTTTCGTGGAAGGGGAAAATCTCCAAGCTCGATCCATATCTGCCAATCGACCCCCTCCTGACGGAAGGCGTACTGCTCGCAAGTGACACCCTCGACAGAACTGGGACCGATGTCAACCGCTGCCTTGATTTTCTGGATATTGGTATCATTCGTGCCCCACTGAAAGAGGTCGACCAGGGGGAGCTCAATGTCGTACTTGTTCTGAAGAGCGTCGGCTAACTCGGCGATGGTGGCCGGAGCCGGGACGGTGGCGTAGTAGTTAACGGTCTGTCCGAAGATGGTGAAGTTCTTTCCGTCGAAGAAGAAGAGCCTCTGGCCATCATCGGCGGTGACCTGGATTCGCATCCGGTTGGGGCGTGCGGCAACCATATCCACCTTGGAACTGAATTGGATAGTCTGCCCATCCTCTAGAACGTTATCGGTCGAGACGTCTGCGATAACCTGAAAGGCCTTCAGAGTGCGAAGATAGACGCCCATCTTGTTGAGCGCATCCATTGCGTCAGGATCGATTGCCGGTGCTTCTTTCGCATCCTGCTGATGACTGGTTTTTGCAAGAACCGGAGACGCAATGGGGAGGAAAAACGCGGCTCCTGCGATCACGACCAATAGCACCTTCCGAAAGGAGCCATCAGCGGACTTCCATTTTGCGGTTGTTGTGCTTCCAGGAGTTAAAGGGAGTTGAAGATCCAAATGCCTTTGAAGTTTCTCTGGAAGGTTCATCACTTGTGCCCTCGCGAATATTCTGTTGTCTTGGCTTGTGACGTATCTGGCACTCATCTAAGCATCGAAGATCGGGGAACGATGCTTACGTGGCGCAATTAGACTGCAACGAACGAAGCAAGCATACGCAGCGTCAGAAACGATGAGAACTGTCAGAAATGACAGTTCTCGCCTTCTTGGCCATGAAGCGATGCTCGTTCCATGTCATTTCAGACCGAACGTCCAACTGAGCCCCGAGGTTGTTCCATAGTCGCTCCCGGAGAGGCCGGCCGGGGGTCGGCTGTCCCAGTTCCCATAGAAAGAAGCATTCCATTTCAGGTTGCTGAAAAGCTTTACGTAATAGGATGCGTTCGTATTGAAGTAAATGCGACCAGGTTCTGAGAGAGCTGGAATGAGGGCACCGTTGAAACTGAAGTTGGTTTTGCTGAACCGAAAGAATCTGATATCGGTATAGAGCAATGCCCCCGTAATGTTTTGCGTATTCGTCGAGACGTTTGGCTGGTTATAGGTGGTGCTCTGCCAGACCAGACCGCCGAGAACGGCAATGCTTGCACGATCAGTGTTTTTCAGATATCGCCCCACGCCGCCACCCAGGCCGCTCTGATGGGAGATTCCTTGTTCCGAGCTCTGCAGAAGATCTCCGACGCCCGCGTAGAACCAGTTGTTCTTCCGCAACAAACGGGTCGCGGTCCCGCTTAGCGAATTGCGGGTCGAAGTATTGGCGCCGGTGCTGGAAGCAAGGTTGGAGTCGAAGCTTACGCCAGCATTCCAGCGCTCTCGAACATAGGCCGTTTGCGAACCCAATGAGAACTGCGTGGATTGATTGCCTTTGGAATAGTTGATTCCGAAGTTAATCTGGCCATTGAAACGTTCCCAGAATTTATCGGAGGTCCCGGTCATCGAAATGATCTTTGATCGTTCGAGCTCGACCTCGTGGGCATCGTTCTCGACCACCTCGATCCTCACAGGGCGCCCGGCGGACGTGTCCGCGGTCCGAATCAACCCTGTATAGACGGTGCCATCCTGCGTTTTTACGATAAATGATTGCTTGCTTTCCAGGCGGGCCACCTTGGACCAGTCAACAGAGGTGGTTCCGTCGATGTAGTCGAAGCTGACATACAGAATCCCCGAATCCAGACCCTTGACCTCACATGTCATGTGGTCGCCATTCTTCATAACGAGCAGGTCAGTCTTGTTGCGGGCGAAAAGAGGCAGGGTAAGAGAAAGAAATAGAAAAGCCAGACTCACGGCGCGATTATTCATGGAAGCACCTCTTTGCGTTGATCATGTCGCCTCCATCCGAATTGCATTGTCGCTGTGGGACCGCAGCAGATCCTTGTGAATGCCGAAAGACAATCAGCGAGATAGCTAAACGGATCGTGCGACGGTCTGAGAACAGGCTGGTGGCCAAATTGGAGCCTTATCATCGTGCTCCAGCGCATCGGCCTGACTCCACTGTTATTTGTGACAGTTGCCACAAGCGCGCATTCCAAGAAGGATAGGATGAAGCGAAACCATCTCAGGCCTGAGATGGCCGCACGCTGGCAAGTCAGAAGAGAAGTGAAGGTTATCAGCACTTGGGTCTTGCGAGGTGTGCGATTAGCACGAATCTCCATCAAGTTTTTCGATCGCTTCTCCTCTTGATAAATGTGTACAGGCTCCGCGCACGCATCGGGGCTTGGGGGCTGAGTACGGCCTTATTGATTAGCCTGCCAGTCTCTGCACAAGTTGCCACCCAAACATCCCCTCCCGCGGCGTCCCAGCCCGAAATTGCCCCGGACCCTCTGGGCCGGACCACCCCGAGGGGAACTGTCCTGGGATTCTTGCTTGCTGGGCGGAGCGGAGATGACGACCTTGCAGCCCGGTATCTGAACACGCGACTTCGCGGCAAGGCTGCCGCGGAACTTGCCCACCAGCTCTTTGTTGTGCTCGACAGACGGCTGCCAGCCCGGCTTCACGCCATAACCGATAAACCCGAAGGCTCAACCGCAGATCCCTTAAGACCCAACCAAGAACTCGTCGGAACGATAAGCAGCAACTCCGGCAATGTCGACATTACTCTCGAACGAGTGGTTCGCGGTCGCGGCGAAACCGGGTCCATATGGCTGTTTTCCAGCGACACCCTCGACTCAATCCCGGATCTGTATGAAGAAGTCAATGTCATATCGGTAGAGAAAATTCTCCCGGCATTTCTGGTGAATAATCGATTCTTCGATATCGCACTTTTTGAATGGTTCGCTGTAGCGGGCATTCCACTGTTCTTCTTCCTCACCGAGTTGCTAAATCGTCTTTCCGGTCCTCTGGTCAGCTCCTGGCGCCGACGCCTTCGCAAAAGGCCGGATTTGCCAGATATCGCCGTTTTGCCCATACCGATCCGATTTCTGCTGTTGGCCGCCATTATTCTCTGGTTACTTACCAAACTCAGCCTTCCCCTTTTGGCGCGGCAGTTCTGGTCGAGTGTCGCCAGCATCCTGCTCATCGCGGGTTGCGTCTGGCTGGTCATTCTTATCAATGGCCGCCTTGAGAAATACGTCAGCAGATTCCTGCCCTGGCGCAATTTTTCGGGAGCCACATTGATGCTTCGGTTTGGCCGCCGCCTGATCGACGTATTGGTCGTCTTCGTGGGACTGCTGGTAACCCTGTATCACTTCGGCGTGAATCCAACGGCTGCCCTTGCGGGGCTTGGGGTGGGAGGAATTGCCGTTGCACTTGCCGCGCAGAAGACACTGGAAAACGTAATCGCCGGCGTGTCGCTCATCTTCGATCGGGCCATGAACGTGGGCGACATGATAAAGGTGGGCGATACCCAGGGCACAGTGGATGATATTGGTTTCAGGTCCACGCGCCTTAGAACTCTTGACCGAACGGTGGTCAGCGTTCCCAACGGGCAGATCGCGAATTTGAGCTTGGAGAACTTCACAGTGCGCGACAAGTTCTGGGTTCACACGATGCTCAGTCTGCGCTACTCTACGACCACTCCGCAGATGCATGCCGTCCTGGAAGGCGTCCGCACCCTGCTCAGGGAGAATACGTCTGTCGATGCCAACTCAATTCGCGTGCGTTTTCTTCGATTTGGATCGTATTCACTCGATGTTGAGGTTTACGCGTACGCCAAGGCGCATGATTGGAATCAGTTCCTCGAACTGCAGGAAGATATTCTCCTGGACATCATGAAATGTATCGAGTCCGCGGGCGCACAGATTGCACTTCCATCGCAGTCGGTTTTCCTCGCGACCAACTCGACCGCAACCGAATCCGAAACTAATGGGGCTATCAGCACGAGCAACAAGGTGATCGAATCTGCAGCCAACTCGGGATGAAAGAGAAAAAAGGCGTTCCTGTTGTGGCAGCTGAAAGCCCCATAGTTCCCGGAATATTCGCAAAAGACCATGGGCCCTCAATGCATCAAATCAGGCTTAACTGCGCAGCAGCGCAATGGAGGGATAACGTGAGCCAGAATCCAGAATCAGCGAGACTCGAGGAGGCAAGTGCATTCGAGACCATGAGAGTCCTTAAGATTGGTCCCGGTAAAAAGCCTTGGAGGAAGTGGGGACCTTACCTTAGCGAACGGCAATGGGGAACAGTCCGCGAGGATTATAGCCCGGACGGAAATGCGTGGGACTATTTCACTCACGACCAGGCCCGCTCGCGCGCCTATCACTGGGGCGAAGATGGTATTGCCGGCATCAGCGATTACATGCAGTTGCTGTGTTTCGGCGTAGCGCTTTGGAATGGCAAAGACCCAATTCTCAAAGAACGCCTGTTCGGCTTGACGAACAGCGAGGGCAACCACGGGGAAGACGTTAAGGAATACTACTTCTACCTCGACAGCACGCCCACTCATTCGTACATGAAGTATCTGTACAAGTATCCGCAGGCGGCTTATCCCTATGAGGACCTGATCGCCACGAACAAGAGCCGCAACCGCAAGGACATGGAATATGAGCTGCTGGATACGGGAATATTTAATGAAGATCGCTACTTTGACGTTTTTGTCGAGTATGCCAAGCAGTCGCCGGACGACATCCTGATCCAAATCAGCGTGAGCAACCGCGGTCCGGAGCCAGCCACCTTGCATGTATTGCCGACGCTATGGTTTCGCAACACCTGGACGTGGTGGGCTGGTACACCAAAACCCTCGATGAAGCAGATCACTGGTGCGAAAGGCGTACAGATCGTTTCTGCGGTCTATGCCGACCTGAAGGAGCGTTTTCTTTACTGCGATGGCGATGTCCCGCTGCTTTTTACTGAGAATGACACGAATAATCAGCGTATTTTCGGCACCGCTAACGCTTCTCGCTATGTCAAAGACGGAATCAATGACTTCGTAGTTCAAGGAAACCTTAGCGCTGTCAATCCTGACAAAACGGGGACCAAGGCAGCGGCACATTACCAGTTGAACGTGGGCGCAAGAACGACGGCAACCATCCGGTTGCGGCTGAGTGACGTTGCACCGGCTGCTATGGGCGGTCCGTTCAAGGATTTTTCGGCGATTTTGGAAACGCGCAAACATGAGGCCGATGAGTTCTACGAGTCCATAACGCCGACTCGCGTCACCAAAGATGAAGCCCTGGTTATGCGGCAGGCGCTTTCAGGGATGCTCTGGTCCAAGCAGTTTTTCTACTTCGATGTGGACAAATGGCTCAAGGAACATGGTGACGATCCGATGAAGCGCGGGGGCGGCTCCATGCGGAACGGCGACTGGTTTCATATGGTGAACCAGCATGTTATCTCGATGCCCGACAAGTGGGAGTATCCCTGGTACGCGGCCTGGGATCTCGCGTTCCACGCCATCGCGTTTTCGTCGGTCGATCCTGATTTTGCCAAACAACAACTCGACCTGATGCTGCAGGCGTTTTTCATTCATCCGACAGGCCAGATTCCCGCTTACGAGTGGAACTTCGGAGACGTGAATCCGCCGGTTCACGGCTGGGCGACAATTTTCCTTTACCGCACAGAACAGGCCATGAAGGGGAGGGGCGATCTTGACTTTCTGAAACGCTCATTTGCCAAGCTGATGTTGAACTTCAGCTGGTGGGTGAACCGCAAAGATCGTTTCGGCAACAACCTGTTTCAAGGTGGATTTCTCGGTTTGGATAACATCGGCGTATTCGATCGCAGCGCGCCGCTGCCTAGTGGCGGGACGCTGGAGCAAGCGGACGGCACTGCCTGGATGGCGATGTACTGCCAGAACATGCTCGAGATCGCTGTCGAGTTGGCTGCCAACGATCCCTTCTACGAAGACATGGCCCTGAAGTTTGCGGACCATTTCCTTTGGATCGCACACGCAATGAATCAAGTGGGGCCGGAAGGAATGTGGGATGAGGAAGACGGCTTTTACTACGACGTCTTGCGCCTTCCCGATGGCACCGCGACAAGACTCAAGGTTCGCTCGATGGTGGGGCTTTTGCCCTTGTGTGCCACCGTGGTGATTGAGCCTTGGCAGCGCGAGCGGGTGCCGACAGTAACGGCCACTCTGAAAGAACGCCTCGAACAAATGCCTGAGTTGCGCAAAAGTATTCATCCCACCGGGCCGGCCCACCTGGGGTACGCAGAACGGGGAATTGCCGCGCTCGTAAATCCGGAGAGGTTGCGCCGGATTCTCACCCGCATGCTCGATGAGGACGAATTTCTCAGTCCCTACGGAATCCGGGCGTTGTCCCGCTTCCATGCCGACCATCCGTACATTGTGAACGTCAATGGCCAGCAGTTCGGGGTGAATTATCTTCCTGCCGAATCCGACACGGGCATGTTCGGTGGCAACTCCAACTGGCGCGGGCCGATTTGGATGCCGGTCAACGCGATGCTGATTCGCGCGTTGCTGTCGTTCTATCTGTATTACGGCGACAGCTTCAAGATCGATTGTCCGACGGGTTCAGGAAAACTGATGAACCTGTTCGAGGTAGCTCGCGAGATTGCCGATCGCTTGACAGCAATCTTCTTACGGGACAGATCTGGTCGCAGGCCGGTTTATGGGGGCACGGAGAAATTTCAGACCGATCCAGAGTGGAAGGACTACATCCTGTTCCATGAATATTTCCATGGGGATAACGGCGCTGGGCTCGGTGCCAGCCATCAGACCGGTTGGACTGGCGTAGTGGCGAAGCTTATCGAAATATTTGGTCAGCTCGATGGAACTCAGTTCCTGAATGCCGGCAAAACAGGCGCTTTTGCCAAGGTTGAATCCGACACTGAAGCAGGCGTTCCGGTAGGTCCTCTGGTCTCCGAATCTTCTGATTGAATGTTTGGGGGAGATATTGGTCGCGAAACTTTTGCGGTGCGTAGAGAAAGGGAAACTCTCGGCTTCAGGATCCTAGTGCCAACGAAGGGTCTGCGGTCAGGTCTGTTGCGGCAAACTCGCCGACAGCAAACCGGGGCCACGCCGCAGCGGCAATCATCGCGGCGTTGTCCGTAGAGAGGGCGAGCGTCGGGAATGCGATGCGGATTCCGCGGCGGCTCGCCTCGGCAGCAAAGCGCTCGCGCAGTTCGCGATTCGCAGCCACACCGCCCGTGACTAGAATTCGTCCGGCATCCAGCGATTCAGCTGCGGCGAAGGTCTTCTTCATCAGGTCGCCGACCACAGCGTGCTGAAAGCTGGCAATCAGGTCGAGTGTCGGTTGCGGACACAACGCTAGAGCCTCGTCCCTGGTCAGGGGTGCCCGTCCAGCAGCGAGCATGCGCGGAACGCGGGCGCCAGCCTCGTCGCGCAACCCATGCAACTCGACATACCGCAGAACAGCGGTCTTGATTCCCGAGAACGAGAACAAAAAGTGAGGATCGAGTGCTGCAATGGGAGCGGTCTTCGCAGCCTTTGTGCGCGGCGGTTTGCCACCGAGATGAATCTTCGATTTGATTTGTGAGAAGGCGAAAGGCACAGCATGCGGGTCGCCGAAGCGGGCCAGCGCGTCAATCCACGGTCCGCCCGGATAGCCAAGCCCTAGCAGTTTCGCAACCTTGTCGTAAGCTTCGCCAGCGGCGTCGTCCAGGGTGCGGCCGACCAGCGAGTAGTGCCATGTGCCGTCGGTGGGTTCGGCGAGATACAGATGAGTATGGCCGCCGGAGACGACCAGGGCCAGGGACTGCTGTTCTGACGAATTGTTCGGAGATTCGCCGGCATCGTCCGAAGCGCGCGCCTGCCTTTCCTGGAGCAGAACTGCGTGAATATGGCCTTCGAGATGGTTCACTGCGATGAGCGGCAATCTCTGTGCGAATGCCAGTGCCTTGGCGTAGGTGATCCCGACCAACAGCGCCCCTGCCAGGCCTGGCCCGGAGGTGACAGCGATGGCGTCGAGATCGGCGAGATTTATGCCCGCCTCGGTCAGAGCTGCGCGAACAACCGGCACGATGGCGCGCAGATGTTCACGGCTGGCCAACTCTGGAACCACGCCGCCATAGGGAAGATGGGTCGCAATCTGCGACGCGACAACCGACGAAAGCGTGCGCGCGCCGCGCTCAACGACAGCCGCGGCAGTCTCGTCGCACGAGGATTCAATACCGAGGATTAGGCCGCGGGGCATACTTCAAGTTTAACGGCCTCGAATCTGGGTCTGAGACGGACTATTCTCAGATTGAGCAATGTTGCCGGAATCACCCCAATTCGAAGCGGCTTTAAAGATCCTCAAGACCCTTCGCGCAGCAGGCTACGGGGCCTATCTCGCAGGCGGTTGCGTGCGCGACCTGCTGCTTGGCCGCGAGCCTGAAGACTATGATGTCGCAACCTCTGCTACGCCAGACGTGGTGCTGCAAATGTTTCCCCGCACCTTCGCCGTGGGAGCGCATTTCGGCGTGGTGCTGGTCGCATCAGAGATCGGCAGTGGTTGCAAAGACGGATTGGTGGAAGAGCGGTGCACGATCGAAGTGGCGACATTCCGGTCGGATGGCGTGTATTCCGACGGTCGTCATCCCAACGAGGTGCGCTACACGAAGACTGCAGCGGAGGACGTACAACGCCGCGACTTCACCATCAACGGGCTTCTTTTGGACCCGATTCGGCTTATCCCCCAGGAGCTAAAGTCGGTCGACTCCAGCAGTGATATACGGGCAGAATGCCGTACCTTTCAAGCCATCGCCAATCTTCGTGCCGCTGTGATCGACCACGTTGGCGGACTGGACGATCTCGACGCCGGCATTATCCGCGCCATCGGCCTCCCCGAAAAACGCTTCGAAGAAGATCAGCTCCGGCTCCTCCGTGCAGTCCGTTTTGGCGCGCGCTTTGGCTTCAAGATCGAACCCGCCACACTTGCTGCGATGCGCAAGCTCGCCGCACGCATTCTCGCGGTAAGCCGCGAACGCATCCGCGAAGAATTGACCAGGATGCTCACGGAAGGCCATGCACGCCGCGCCTTCGAATTACTGGATGAGACGGATCTCCTCGTGCAGGTGCTTCCCGAAGTGTCAAGGATGAAGGGCGTCGCGCAGCCTCCGCAGTTTCATCCGGAAGGCGATGTATGGATCCACACGCTCATGCTTCTCGAACAACTAGATCCCGGCTGCGCCATGACGCTGGCGTGGGGAGCGCTGCTGCATGATGTGGGCAAGCCGCCGACATTTCGCGAGGCGCCCGACCGCATCCGTTTCGATGGGCATGTGGAAGTTGGCGTAGCCATTGGTGCTGAGATCTGCCGGCGCTTTCGTTTCTCAAACGATGAGACGCAGCAGATTCTCGCATTGATCGAAAATCACATGCGGTTTGCTGACGCGCCGCGCATGAAGGCGTCGACTCTGAAGCGATTCTTTCGCCTGGACAATTTTCCTGAACACCTCGTGCTGCATCGCATGGACTGCCTGGCCGCGCATCGCAACCTCGACATCTGGAACTTTGTGCGTGAACGCTATGAATCGACGCCCGAAGAAGCTGTGCGTCCCAAACCGCTGCTCACCGGCCGCGAGTTGATCGCCGCCGGTTACACGCCAGGACCGGCGTTCAAAGAGATACTGCAAGCCGTTGAAGAAGCGCAACTCGAAGGAATGATCACGACGCCCGAAGGTGCAATGGATTTGGTGCATGAGAAGTTCGGCGGCCCCGATGCAAATTAGCGCGCTCCTACTCGATCGAACAAGCGGTGACGACGCGCACTGCCAGTTATACCGCCGGATGCGATAAAAACTATGTGGTCTTTCTGGCGTTTAACAACAATGTTGACCACATTCTGATCCCCGGAAAGTGAGATCAACCGTGACTGTCGCCGCAGAAACCAGAAGTGTCGTCGACTTCCAGGCCGTATGGCCGGAACTCGATTTGCCCCCGCATGTAGTTGAAGTGCTGGCTGCCGCTCCATTGATGCAAGTGCCGGAGAACCGTCCGCAGCTTCTCGATTGGGCGCTGGGCCGGCCCACCGGCACGACGGACTGGCGTCTCGGCAATCGCGAAGATCATGGCGTCTACGAGGCCATCTTTCACGTGCCTGGCAAGCCCAACGGCCAAGGCCGGATTGTTGAAGCCGTCGTCACTAAGGCGCGCAACGGACTTGCCATCAATTTCCCCGATCCTGCGATGCGCCGTCGCGATCCCGATGCAATGGTGATCGGCGATAGCCTTCCCACCGACAAACCCACATACGAGGAGCGTTTCGGCGAGAGCTTCGGCAACACGCGCCAGCAAACACTTGACTGGCTCAAGACGCAGGAACTGGTAGCGATGCCATTCTATGCGGGCGCCGATTCGCTGCGTTACGGTTCACTGCTGATCGTGCCGCGCCAGGCCGCATTTTTCGCAGCAGCGCTTGCTGACTTGCAGGGCATGATTCCGCGCAGCCAGGTGCCTGCGGACTTCAAGATTACCGGCGGAATTCTCTTCGTTGCGCCGCCGTTTCGTCATACGCATTTCGCCGGACGACAGGTGGTGGTGCATGATCGCTCCACAACACACCAGGAGGTCTTCGCATACAACCTGTATCCCGGACCCAGCGCCAAGAAAGGCGTTTACTCCATGCTGCTCGACATCGGCGAGCGCGAAGGCTGGACCACGAATCATTGTGCAGCGGTCGCGGTTGTTACGCCGTATGAGAATCAGCTGATCCTCATGCACGAGGGCGCGAGCGGCGGTGGCAAGAGCGAAATGACAGAGCACATCCATCGCATGGAAGATGGCCGGCTCCTGATCGGTCGCAACGTCATCACCAAAGAGGAACGCACGTTGAATCTTCCCGAAGCGTGCCATCTGCGCCCGATTGCCGACGACATGGCATGCGCCCATCCCAGTTATCAGCGCCAGCATGGCCGCCTCACCATCGCCGATGCTGAGAATGCCTGGTTCGTGCGCGTCGACCACATTCAGAGCTACGGCACCGCGCCGAATCTCGAGCGCCTCTGCATCGATCCGCCGGAGCCGCTGATCTTTTTGAATCACTACATTGTTCCCGGTGGAACGTGCCTGACGTGGGAGCACGTTGAAGATGCTCCCGGTAAACTCTGCCCCAACCCTCGCGTGATTCTGCCGCGCCGCATGCTTGAAGACATTGCGGGCGGACCGCGAGCTGTGGATGTGCGCAGCTTTGGCGTCCGCTGCCCCGCCACGCACCGCGATAGCCAGCTCTACGGAATCCTCGCCGTGCTGCATGTGCTGAGCCCGGCACTGGCGTGGCTGTGGAGATTGGTTGCACCGCGCGGGCACGGCAATCCAAGCATCCAGGCGCAGGAGTCGAAAGAGATGCAGTCAGAAGGTGTCGGATCCTACTGGGCGTTTGCAACAGGCCGTCGCGTCGACCAGGCAAATCTGCTTCTGCGACAGATCGTCGACACTCCCGAAACGCGTTACGTGCTCATTCCCAACCAGCACATCGGCGCGTGGAAGGTTGGCTTTATGGCCGAGTGGATTGCGCGTGAATACCTGGCGCGCCGCGGCAGCGCGAAGTTCGGCCGCGAACAGGTCGAAGAGGCGGCGTTTCCGTTGCTCGGCTATATCCCGAAACAGCTCAAGATTGAAGGCTCGATGATTCCGCGCGTCTTCCTTCGCGTCGAGGAGCAGATCCAGGGCGGAATAGATGTGTATGAAGAAGGCGCGCGTCAGTGGCGCGAATTCTTTGCTCGCGAACTCGAGCAGTTCCGTGTCGCGGATCTCGATCCCCTGGGTCGGCGTATTGTGGAGGCCTGTCTCGACGGTGCGCACCAGGAAGATTACCGGAAGCTGATTCCGCACCCGATGTTTCGCGACGACGAGATGTGAACATCAAGATCGTCGAGTCCATCTCACAGCCGGGTCCTGCTATTTTTCTGCGGTCTGCATTTGATTTGACTGCGTCGAACAAGCAGGCAGCGTTTCCGGAATCGTAAACCACAGCAGGACTACTGCAACCAGCGCCACTGCGGCAAGCCCGAGAAATGATGCGCGGTAGCCGAGAAACTGGATCAACAGTCCGCCCAGGGTGTTGCTGAGCGCTGCACCAATGCCAACCATCGTTGCCAAGGCACCAGATGCCAGATTGAAGCGTCCGGTTCCCTCGGTGCGGTCCTTGATTACAAGGATGGAAACGATCCCGAAAATCGCGTTGGCGACGCCATCCAGAATCTGAATTGCTATGAGTGCCGAGGTTGCCGTGGTCAGGGTGTAGAGCACGCCGCGGATCGGAAGAACGCCGAAGCCGAGTAGGAGTAACTGCTTTCGTCCACTGATTTGAGCCCGATGACCGATCCATGCAGCAGAGACCGTGATCACCAACTGCGTGACAATGATGCATGCGGACATGAAGGGAGCCGCTTCCGTCGGCCTGCCGCGCGCGAGCATCTCGCCAAGTTGCGGCAGCATGGCGGCATTGGCAAGATGAAACAGGAGCGAGCACAGCAGAAAGAACAGAAGCACGTGATCCCTGCCAAGTGAAAGGATGCCTTCGGTGCCTGGTGTCTCGTCGTCGCGTGCGGCGCCGCGGGCCCGCGCGTAGCTGATCTGCTTTCCATCAATTGCAGCGAGCGACAGCGTGGTGGGAATTGCCATGGCAATCGCGACCGCGAAGATGGCGTGGTATCCGAACCTGTAACTGATACATGCGACGAGCAGTGCAGTAAAGACATTTCCGCCGGCGTTAAAGGCCTGGTTGCGGCCAAACTGCTTGTCGAAAGCGTGAGCGCCGACGATGCCAAGCGTCATAGCGGCCACGCTTGGCGCGAGAAATGGCGCGGAACTGCCGATGAGGAACTGAGCTGCATAGACTGTGACGGTTCGTAATGGTAACAGGAGCAAAAGTGCGCCAACGACAAGCACGCAGAGATTGATGGCGACGAGTAAACGCTTTCGCCTGGCCGCGTCCACTACGGCTCCGGCGGGCGTTTGCATCGCAACCGTGACAAGGCCGCCAAAGGTGAGCGCAAATCCAACGCGCGCCGGATTCCAGCCGCTGGCTGCAAGATAGGCGGCTAGAAACGGCCCGAGCCCTGTCTGCACGTCGGCGAGGAAGAAGTTAAGCCACTCAACGGCGCGCAGGCTATGTCTCGTGGTCTGCCCTGTTTCGGACAATCGGCCCTCTGCAAGTACGAGAATCTGGAAGTTTCGGAGTCGGGCGAAGATACGGTGGCGTCACACGCAATCTTCAATCAGAGTTGGATGCCGGCTTTAGGCTAAGGAGCCAGCGGCGCGAGAAAGATCGACGCCGTTCTCGCAGTCGAGGGTGTGCCCAAGCCAGTCCTCGGGCCGCGGGAGATGGGTGAGGTCTGCATCACAGGACTCGAGAAACGATTCAAACAGAATCTTGTAGAGGCCACGCCTGCCGGCGAGCCGCTTATGTCGTGCGCGCAAAAATCTAAAGCGAAACGAGGAGGCAGGTTCCAATTCCGCGAGGAAAGCCGGGGTGAAATAGCTATGGGACCTTGCCACAGCCATCAAGATCAGCGATCGCCAACTCATGCGCAGCAGTTGCTTGAGCGCCGGTTCCCCGTGCGGCAACCTCTCAATCTGATCGGCGACGCGTTCGCTGAAGGCGAGGAGTTGCCGTACAAGATTGTCAAGCGGAAATCCAGCGGCCGCAGAACGCGAAAACAAAGTAGCCGCTCCGTGAGCGAGGTCATCCTGCACATCCTGCAGATCATCGCCGAGTTGGAGCAGCACGCCCCAGTCGAAGGCGAATCGGGCCTCTGCATTGGTGAGAGATCCGTGTGCGAGACACGCGTCCGCGAGTACAGACGTCCCGCCTTTCGCGCAGCTTAGTCGCAGTAACTCGGCAGCGGTCGTGGTCCGGTTGTGCTGGAACTGCGCCATGCTGTTCTCCTGCGCCTGGTGAATTGCCAGCAGGCTCTCATATACGCGAGGGAAGCGCTGTCGCGGGAACTGCGCTTCGATCAACCGGACCATGGCCCACACTGCGATTTCATGCGAGTCGCGAGGTGCAAGATGCAGACCGCAGAGGCGATCGCGAAAGCGACGACTGAATGCGAGCTTCCGTGCTGTCGAGATCTTTTCTGAATCGAGATAGTTGTCGCTGTAGGGATAGAGAAGGCTGTAGCCGATGATTGCCTTGGTCATCTGCATGCGGTCGCCCAGCAATGGCTGGATACCGCAGACCGTCCATGCATTGCGGCAGGCCTGGATCGTATCGGCCATGGAAAGATTCGGATCGAAGCGCCTTGACCACTGTGCAAACTGGGTGCCGATGGGAAGAAAACCATCGGTGAGCAGGCGTATCGCTTCGTCTTCAAGCCCGAGAGCGAGTGATGCGAATCGGGGAAAGATGGCGACGTTGCGACGTTGGGCCGCATCTCTTGCAGCGCGGCTTCGGCGTGCATGTTTTGCTTCTCGCTCAACGGCATCGAGGGCGTCGTCGTAAGCTTCTTCTCGTCTTTCCTGCTCTTTCCGGCTGAACCGAGGAGCGGGTTGGGTCGCAGCTCCGCCACAGGAATTCCACTCTTCGATGGTCGCAGAGACTTCGGATTCGACCCAGGCCCAGTTGTAGTGAGAGTCCATGCCATCAGAGACTACGGAATGCCGGAGCGAACGGTTCCAGTGACCGAGGTCAGTCGGGAAGACCGAGTATCTACTCGATTCCGGCGGATTCGTGCCATATTTGCCTCATGCACGTCACCCGCAAGACAAACACAGAGCTGGCATTGGTCGACAGCAGTATCTGGGTATCGATGTTTCTACTGTGCGTTGCCGTCCCAATCGTCTACGCATCCATGTCGCATCGCAAGCCGAATTGGCTTTGGGCCGCCGGGTTCTTTATGCTGTTTGCTTTTCTTTTCTGGCGCAAGGAAGTCGTCGTATTCGATGCGGCCCGCCAGCAGGCTGCGTGGCGTCGCCGTCGTGCGTTCAAGGCAGCCAGCGGTATGGTTCCGTTCGGCGAAATCAAGGGCATCGGTATGGAGTCGTCTAGCGGAGGCAACAATGTGCTGGTCAATCGGCTGACAATTCTCACATCCGGCCAGCCGGTTCCGATGTCGGATGTGTTTGCGGCCGGCCGCAAGCATTACGAAGGGCTACGGACGGAGATATTGGAGTTTCTTCATCTTCCCGATGCAGGCGCTGAAGTGCCAGGCAGCGGCCAGCGGTCGTCGATTGAGTCTCTGCTGATGCAAGGGCGAAAAATTGACGCGGTCGAGCTTTTGCGAAGCAGCGAAAAGATTGGACTCTCGGAGGCCGTGAACCGCGTGAACAAGCTCGAGAAAGAAATGAAAGCAGCGAAGTAGATTCTTCGCTCAGGTGATGAACAAACACTCTCAGGTCCTGGATTGCTCGGCGACAATGAGAGGGTGCCGGGAGAAGTTCGCAAATTCGATGTGATCGTGCTGGGCGCCGGGGCGACTGGACTGATGTGCGCGTCGGTCGCGGGGCAACGTGGCCGGCGCGTTCTTCTTCTGGAACACAATGCGCTGCCGGGCCGCAAAATCCTCATCTCGGGCGGCGGACGATGCAACTTCACCAATATTCGCTGCACGCCTGCCAACTTCATCTCTGAGAATCCGCATTTCGCAAAATCGGCGCTGGCACTTTACCAGCCGCAACACTTTCTCGAACTGGTGGAGCGCTACGGCATCTGCTGGCACGAAAAGACGTTGGGCCAGCTCTTCTGCGACCACTCCGCGCGCCAGATTGTGGACATGCTGCTGGCGGAATGCGAACGCGGCCACGTCGACATTCGCATGAACGCACGCGGTGTTGCGGTGGAGGGCGATTCCGGTGGATTCCGTGTTAGCTGCTCGGCGGGCGAGTTTGCTAGCGGAGCATTGGTGGTCGCGACTGGTGGACTGTCGATTCCGAAGATGGGCGCGACGGGGCTGGCTTACGACGTGGCGCGGCAGTTTGGGTTGAAGGTGATTTCGCCCCGCCCGGCCCTCGTCCCGTTGCTGCTGAGTGGAACGGAGAGGAACTGGACCAAGTTGGCCGGAGTTTCTGCGGACGTGATCGCACAGGCGAATCGAGGGCCCACGTTCCGCGAAAAACTTCTTGTTACCCATCGGGGGCTGAGCGGGCCGGCGGTGCTGCAGGTGTCGTCCTACTGGCGACCGGGCGAGGTAATTCAGGTCGACTTTGCGCCCGACATGAATGGCCGGTCCAGCTTACTGGGCTCGATGCTGGAGCACGGAGCGCGGCGGGATGAGGTTGCGTTCAAACAGGCGCTGCGCGAGGTGTTGCCGCAGCGACTGGCGGCGCAACTGGCCGAGGTGGGCGCTCCGGAAGGTTGGTCCAATGCGGCACTCGAAGCTGCCGAGGGCCAGGTGCGCCGCTGGGAGTTTCGGCCTTCGGGGACGGAAGGATTTGAGAAGGCCGAGGTGACGGCAGGCGGCGTGGATACGGCTGGGCTCAATTCGAAGACGATGGAGGCTCGCGCCGTGCCGGGACTTTACTTTGCTGGCGAAGGAGTGGATGTAACGGGTCATCTGGGCGGCTTCAACTTTCAGTGGGCGTGGGCCTCGGCGGTGGCGGCGGCTCGCAGCTTCTAGCGCATAACTTCCCTCGTTTTTGGATGGAACCTTCCCGGGCGATCTCGGAATAAGCGCAGATCCGTGTCGACTTATTTATGGCCATCTGATGAAGCGGTGGCTACGGGCATCGCGCCTACCTCGGGGAAGATGGTCTTCCAATCGTCTTTCATGCTGACCACGGTCCAACCGTGCGTCTGCGCCTGGTCGAGACCCTTATCGAGGCGGCCAATGCTGGAGTTGCGGTCGTAGGCCCACTCGCGTACGGCGTCATCATGGTGGACATAAAGGCAGAATGTTTTTCCTGCACCTGCGGCGGTCCATTGGAGCATTTGGAGGTCGCCGTCGGAGTTTCCAAATGCAGCGATGGGGCGCTGGGCGATGAATTGATGGATGCCCACGGGCTTACCAGGTCCGTCGTCCACTAACTCGATGGCAGCCAGCTTTACGAGCACGGGTTTGCCGTCGCGCAATTCAAACTTCAATTTGCCGGTGCTGCCGACGACTTGCTCCGGAGGGATGCCGTAGACGCGTTCGGAGAAGACTCTCATGAAATCCGCACCGCCGCCGGAGACGATGAAGGTCTTGAAACCGTTGGCACGCAGATAGGCCAGCAACTCAAGCATCGGTTGATAGACCATCTCGGTATAGAGGCGCCCGGTCTTGGGATGCTTTGCGGTGGCGAGCCAATCGCGAACGATCTGGTCGAACTCGTCGGTGGTCATTCCGGAATGTGTTGTCGCCAGGATTTGCATGATGGCGGGTTCGCCGCCCGCGAGGGCACCCTTGACGTTTCCCTTGAGCAGCGAGGCGAATGGTTCCCTGGTCTTCCATTCGGGATGCTGCGGAGCAAGCACCTTGATACGGTCGAGTGCGAACAGAAGCTGGAAATACATTGGCTGCTCGGCCCACAGGGTTCCATCGTTGTCGAATACAGCGATGCGATCAACGGGTGCGACGAAGCCTGGCGAGCCCGGCGTGGTAACGGCTGCGACGAAGTCTACGATGGACTGCTTGACTTTTCCTTCCTGCCAAGACGGGAGCGCGTCAGCCGCGTGAGCGATAGCCGAAGTGAGAGGAGCAAGCCCGCAGAAGATCGTTACGACACAGATGCTTTGCCGGAGCGTGGTCTTCATCGTTATCTCCTCCAGATATCGAGAAGATGATATGTCCTGGGAGGTTGCGCTGAGACTGGAAAATCTGACAGGAGATACACTGGTCGCCGTTTCGGGAATTCTGAGCGGACGGCGGAACGGATCGGAGAATTTTTCCTCCCGATTTTCCGGGATCACCCGGTTGGAGAGGGTGACGCTGTGGCGGGAGCGGGCGGCGGCGCAAGAGGCTTGGTGGGTGGGGTCAGAACGAATCCATTACGGACGAGGGCAAATCCTTCCTGCGGCAATTCGGCCTGAAGAAGCTGATTTTCGGGTCCGGCGAAGAGGTCGGTGGTGCTCCCGGCGATGGTGGCGACGAGGTGGTGGACTGTGACGGGCTTGGCGTCGAGCGTGCCTTGCTCATCGGGATAGGTGGCGAGCTGGATGGGCTCGATGGTGCCGGCTTGTTTGGGGATGATGGCCCACAGGTCCCGGTTGTTGGTGCTGACTGCCATCGCGAGAAGCGTTTCGAGAGCGCCGGGATCGAAGTCGGGGAGGAAAACGGCGAAGTTGTGGGCATCGAGTCGCGTGGTGCTGGCGCGTCCGTTTGCCGAGATGTTGAGCAGGAACTGAGCGGCATCGGGCCTGGCGACGACGTTGACGGCGGAGTTGTTCACGATGGCGCTGAGCTGGACGTGAAGCAGGCCGTTGGAGGGGGAAAGCATTTCAGTCTTGGAAAGCTGGTAATTCAGGCCCTGCATGTCGACGTGGACGATAGAAGTCGAGTCATAACCAGCCGGCGTCGAGACAAAGTTGAAGCTGGCGGTGCCGACCGGTTTGCCATTCTGGCTGACGGCGAAGCTGCCCGTCTGAGCCACGGCCGCGGACGACGCGCCGACGAGAACGAGGGCAATAAGTCCAATCAACGAAATCGGCGTGCGAAAGCGCATGTTCTTCTTTCCACTCCATTAGACACGGAAGCGGGGATCAGGTTGTGGCAGAGTGCAGCTGGGGTCGAGGTACCCTATACCCGGTCTCTGTGGGTATATATCTTGTTTTCATGAGTTTGCCGAGTGGGGGTGTCGCCAAAGATTTCATTTGATTGGTCTTAGCCGTAGAGATTTCTGCTGAAAGGAGTTACGAGACAGGAACAAGGGCCGGAAATCAGTGATCAGTCAGTGGCGGAGGCTTCTTCGGACTTGAGTGTAGGTTCGTATCGTTCTGATTATGCGGGATTCGTGGGATATCACTCGCAAAAGCGGGCCCTGGATTTTTGCGAATGGACTGAGTGGTTTAGGGGAATTGGAGGGGCCTCGAGCGCTTGACTGCTCTGTGAAGGGTTTATGCGGATCCGCGATTCCAGTTATGCAAGCGAAATTCTGGCGCAAGGAAGGATCGGCGGTGATCCAACCGCGATGGTATTCCGATGACGGCGACGCCACCGCTTCTGCTTTATCGGGTGCGAATCCGAGACCATATTCTGTCGATCACGCGAGAAAATAGAACGTAGCTTGCCCAGAAAAGCAGAAGAACGACTGTTACCGCTGTGGCCGTGAGAAACCGACTGGACCGATCACTCGACTGAAGAAATAGCAAAGACCAGAGGGTAACAACTGCAAGACAGCGCAGCATTATGCGTCGGCGCTTTTCAAGTTGAGACCAGAATCCGCTGCCCTTGTGACGTACCCATATGACGGCAATTCCCGCAGGTAAGCCAACGATGTAGCAAGCTAACCAAAACGGCCAGTCAGGACGGATCGTGCTCCAGAAACACAACACAGCCAACAGCGGAACGACGATACAGACAACCCACAGAGTCGAGCGTCGGTCCCGAAGCCATTCCTTCATGAAGGCATCCTATCGCACTGTTTTTTCCCTGCGAGTCAGCGATGAGCATATCGCACTCGGCGGTTCCGAGTGAATCGTGGGCAAGTGGGAAGTAACCCCGTTCTCGGGCTACCTCAACGTAAACTGAGGGCATGAGCGACCTCAAATACGAGCACGTGGATCCCTTATCAAGAGATGAATTGGACGCTCGGCTTGGAAGCAATGAGCCGACGGTCGTCGCCGATGCGTTGTATCGCGCAGCAAGATGGGAAGAAGATTCCGTATGGGTACAGCGGCTATGCGTCGATGGCCTGAGGTCGCCTCATGTCGCTGTGCGTTGGGCTGCAGCAACGAGTCTCGGCGATCTCGCATGCTGGCGACGCCCACTTGATATAGCGGTCGTTGTGCCAGCATTGGAGCGGGCCGTTGATGATCCCTCAATCTCGGAACCAGCGAGCTTTAGCTTGAGCATGGTTAAGCAGTTCTCCTCTTCAGACCCAGCCGCTTCGACACAGCAATAGATGTTCAAGTTGCAGGTTGTTTTCCTATTGTGGACAACTCGTCACTATGCCAAATCTTCGCTCCGATCCGGTATAAGTGAGCCCCGGCGTTCCATGCAGCGTTTCCGATCAGCACGAGCAGGGAGACGAACGAGATGATCAGGACCGCACCCACAGAGATTGCACGATGACTGAGGTCTTGTATTTCGCCATGTGTATCCAAACCAACTCTAGCAGTCAGGGACGGAGTTTTCACCGTGAGTGTGTCGTGGGCAACTCGTCCCTTTGACGAATCTTCGCTACCCGCTTCGCGCTTCCGCGAACTTCTCACACCCATTTCGCGTACTCTACCTCCAACGCCCGGAGGCCCGAATGACGCCGCTGAAGAAGACTGCCCGCATCGCCGGCCTGTGGTATCTGAGCTTTTCCCTGGGACCGTTCTACCTGATCTATGTCCCCTCCAAGACGATCGTGCAAAACAACGCAGCCGCGACCGCTGCCAGTGTTATCGCTCACGAGACGCTCTTCCGTTTGGGCATGCTTGCAGAGACGGTCGGCGCGGTCACCTTCATCGCCCTGAGCCTGGCGCTCTATCGCCTTTTTGAGCACGTGGGTCGCCACCGCGCGCGGCAACTGGTTGCTCTGGTGCTGGTGTCGTCTGCACTCAGCCTGGCGAGCGTGCTCTTCAATGCAGCCGCGCTGCTTGTCTTTCGGCGCGACGGTGGGGTGGTTTTCGACACGCCTATGCGGGAAGCGATGGGGATGCTCCTCACCCGCATCCATGGGCAGGCGAGTGGCGTCAACGAGATGTTCTGGGGACTGTGGCTGTTGCCCTTTGGATCGCTGGTCGTGAGCTCGCGCTTCCTGCCGCGTTGGCTCGGCTACTGGCTGCTGCTCGACGGGGTAGCCTGGGTAGCCATGAGCGTCGCGTGGTTTCTCGTTCCGCAATACAATGACGCACTGTTCAAATATCTTCAGCCGGTATTCCTTGTTGAGCTGGTCGCCATGCTGTGGCTGCTGATCATCGGTGCAAAGGAAAACCGGCCCATCGTGGCCGCAACGAAGTAGTTTGCTCACCCTCGCAATCGCTTTCGACGTTGACGAGCCCTGACGATGCGATTGTTGGTGGTCAACTCGGACCGATGACAGTCGCCTCAGTAAGGGAGATGGTTTCATAGTAATGCCCACGAGGCGTATCGGCGGAGGGACTGCGACCACAACGTGGCGCGGATTCAGATCGCGAAGGGGGCATATGGCGAGAGCCCGGTCCCACTCATCGCGATGAGACTGCGATGAATGGGGCACAGAGTCTGTCTTGCGGGAGGAGCGTATCGATTTCCCAAGTTCCAGAGTCGGAATCTCCACCTCACGAACAATGACCCGTTCGTGGGGGCCGGAACCTGGGGCACAAGGCAACAGCCGTCAGCTATCAGCTTTCAGTTCGATTCACGGGGACCAGAAGATTCGCACCCTTACGGATGCGGTAGCTGGGAACTAACAAGTGGCGGCTGAGAACTGCCTTTTACTTCTTGGCTTTTTCGAAGCGCCTGGTGACTTCGGCCCAGTTGACCACGTTCCACCAGGCGGCGAGGTAGTCGGGGCGCTTGTTCTGGTACTTCAGGTAGTAGGCGTGCTCCCAGACGTCGTTGCCGAGGATTGGGTAGAGCCCCTGGCTGAGCGGCGAGTCCTGGTTGGCGGAGGTGACGACTTTGAGTTTGCCGCCCTGATTGACCAGCCATCCCCAGCCGGAGCCGAACTGCTTGGCTGTGGTCTCATTGAAAGTTTTCTTGAAGGCTTCAAAATCGCCAAAATCTTTTTTGATCTGATCAGCAAGGGCGCCGGTTGGCTCGCCGCCGCCGCCGGATTTGGGCGAGGCCATGATGGTCCAGAACATGGAGTGGTTGGAGTGGCCTCCGCCGTTGTTGCGGACTACGCCGCGAATGTCTTCGGGTACGGCGTTCAGGTCGCTGATGAGGTCATCCACGGATTTCGCGGCCAGATTGGGATGGTTGGCCAGCGCGGCATTCACATTGTTGATGTAGGCCTGGTGATGCTTGTCGTGATGCAGCTTCATGGTCTCCGCGTCGATGAAAGGCTCGAGAGCGGCGTAGTCGTAAGGAAGCGGTGCAAGTTCGTATGCCATCGGGGAAATCTCCTCAGTTGGGATTGTACTGTTTCAGTGGAGGGTCATCGTACGGGTCTTTGAAAGCGCATCCGATGCGATGGACCCAAGTACGACCGAAAAAAATAAAACCAGGCATTCATAACCGCGGGCGGTGCCCTATGGTTGGATGGATGCGATAAGTTCGTGGCAGGGTTCGAACTATTCGACAGGAAAATGGAAACCTTGGGGCTATTCGGCACATCCCTAGACATGTCGGACCGGAAATTGAGCTTCCCCGCAAAAGTACTGGTGTGAACGCATGAGTGATCGACCGTCGTACCGCTGGCTGGACCAGCAGGGTGAAGCTTTCGGCGCGCCCGGCCTCGAGCCTCGCTGGACCTCCAGCGTAAAAGACGCCGTGGGAACGGCCTACTCGGCGTCGAGCCGGGTCTGGTTTACGTGCTCCCACGGCATTCTCAACGAGGTTTATAACCCTACAATCGACAGCGCGCAGGTCCGGGACATGGAGTTTCTGGTCACGGACGGCGAAACGTTTACGCACGAAGAGAAGCGGGACCTGGTTTCGACGTTTGAGTATATTCACCCGGAAGCACTGGGTGTCCGCTACATCAATCGGGACCCCGGTGGCCGGTACACCCTGACCAAGGAGATCATCTGCGACCCGCACCATAGCGTGGTCTTGCAGCGCGTGCGGCTGGAGGGCCATGAGGATCTTATCCCGCGCTTGAAGATCTATGCCTTGCTGGCACCGCATCTGGATGGCGGCGGCGCGGGAAATGCCGCCCGTGCGCTGGATATCGCGGGACAGAAGATGCTGCTGGCGTTCAAGAATCAGTGGTCGCTGGCGATGGGAGCCAGTTGCGGGTTTTCGCGCGTGAGTTGCGGGTTTGTGGGCACGAGCGACGGCTGGCACGACTTGCGCGATAACTACCGGATGGACTGGGAATTCGGTTCGGCCACGAACGGCAATATCGCGTTGTTTGGCGAACTGAACCTGGGCGCGGCAGGCACAGACGGCGCGCGGGAGTTCACGCTGGCCTTTGGTCTGGGTGAAGGGAACCATACGGCGCTTCAGAAGACAGTGAGCGCGCTGGCTACGCCGTTTGATCAACATCGCGACCGGTTTATTGCGCAATGGCACCGGTTGGCCAATCCCGAGTGGCTGGCGGCCAAGGCACGCGATGGCGGCAAGCTGATGCGGGCTAGCCACAACGTACTGCTTGCGCACGAGGACAAAACATTTTCCGGCGCGTTTGTAGCCTCGGCTTCGATTCCGTGGGGGCAGGCGCATGGCGACGATGACCTGGGTGGTTATCACCTGGTGTGGACGCGGGATATGGTGCAGACGGCGACGGCCCTGCTGGCCTGCGGACGTTTGGAGACGGCGCGGCGCGCGCTGGTTTACTTGGCTTGCACGCAGGAGCCGGATGGAGGTTTTGCTCAGAATTTCTGGGTGGATGGGCGGCCGTACTGGTCCGGCGAGCAACTGGACGAGGTGGCCTTCCCCATCGTCCTGGCGTGGCGGCTATGGAAGGCCAACGCTCTGGGGGAAATGGAGATATTTCCGTTTATCGAACGGGCAGCCGGATACCTGGTGCAGCATGCGCCCATCACTCATCAGGATCGGTGGGAGGAGAACGCCGGTTATTCTCCCTCGACGCTGGCAGCAGTGATCAGTGGCTTGATTTGCGCGGCAGAAATGGCGCGGGCTCACGATTCCACGGAGACTGCTGTATTTCTGGAGGAGTTCGCCGACTGGATCGAACGCCATCTGGAGGACTGGACGGTCACTAACGATGGCGTGCTGCTGGCTGGGGTGAAGCGGCATTACATGCGGATTCGGCCGCCGGAGAAGGGCGAGGCGTACGCCTGCGAAGAGTGCGGGGCCGAGATGATCCACATCAACAACCGGCCTCCCGGCGAGCGCACCGAGTTTGAAGCGCGGGAGATCATTGATGCGGGTTTTCTTGAGCTGGTTCGTTATGGTGTTCGCCGCGCCGACGATCCGCTGGTAATTGATTCGCTGAAGGTTGTGGATGCGGTGCTGAAGACGGATCTGCCGCAGGGGCCGGGCTGGCACCGGTACAACTGGGACGGCTACGGCGAGCGCCCTGACGGCGGCCCGTTCAAGGGATGGGGAAAAGGGCGGATTTGGCCTTTGTTCACGGGCGAGCGCGCTCACTATGAGCTGGCGGCTGAAAGGGATCCCGCTCCGCTGATCGAAACCTATGAGCGTTTTGCCACGTTAGGCCAGATGATGCCCGAACAGGTGTGGGACGAGGAGGATTTTCACGGCTTTGAGAAAGGCAAACCGGCGGGATCGGCCGTTCCGCTGGTGTGGGCTCACGCCGAATATCTGAAGCTTTTACGCTCGACCGTGGACGGCAAGGTCTTCGACCGCATCGATAGCGTGTACGACCGCTATTGTGATCCGCTGGGGAGAAAGCAGCTCCGCGCCAACCTGGAGTTCTATAGCCTGCGGCGGCCAATCCAGAAGATCACAGCCGGAGACACGCTGCGCATCCTCGACGACGCGCCATTTGAGGTGATTTGGACGACGGACCAATGGAAGACAACGCAATCGACGATGGGCCATAGTCTTGGTAGCGCGGGGCATAGCGTGGATCTTTCCACCGCCCCGAACCAGGCGAATGGTGTTCTATCATGGACTCTCCACTGGCGCGAGCTGAATCGCTGGCTCGGTTATAACGTGGAAATCAGCATCGAACCCTGGATCTAGTTTTATTTCCCACAGCTTTTTCGAAAGGGATCAAAGTTTTATGGCAACTCTCGCTGATCTATCGCTCGACGAACTATCGATTGACACATTGCGGTTGCTCGCTGTTGACGAGGTGGAGAAGGCCAACAGCGGCCACCCGGGCGCGCCGCTGGCCTGTGCGCCGATTGCGTACATGCTGTTTCACAAGGTGATGAAGCACAATCCGGCGAATTCGAAGTGGGCCGATCGCGATCGATTTGTGCTGTCGAACGGACACGCCTCAGCTCTGCTGTATGGCACGCTGTTTCTCTCCGGCTACAAGGTGACGATCGAAGATCTGCAGAGCTTTCGCCAGTGGCATTCGCGCACTCCGGGGCATCCGGAATACGGCGACACCGATGGCGTTGAAGTCACGACCGGTCCGCTGGGCCAGGGTTTGGCGATGGCTGTCGGCATGGCGATTGCCGAGAAGCACCTGGGCGCGGTGTACAACAAACCCGGGTTTGAAATCGTGAATCACCACACGTATGTTCTGTGCGGCGATGGCGATTTGATGGAAGGCATTTCGCATGAAGCGTGCGCCCTGGCGGGAACGCTGGCCCTGGGCAAGTTGATCGTTCTGTATGACGACAACCTGATCTCGCTGGATGGTCCGACGGAACTCAGCTACAACGACGATGTGCTGGAACGTTTTGAAGCGTATCACTGGCACACCCAGAGAGTAGCCGACGGGAATGACCTTAAGGCCATTGAAGCAGCGATTGATGCAGCCAAGGCGGAGACTGGAAAGCCTTCGTTCATCGCAGTGCGCACCGTGATCGGATATGGCAGCCCGAAGGCCGGCACCAACAAGGTGCATGGTGAAGCGCTGGGAGCGGCCGATACGGCGGCAACGAAAAAATTCTTCGGGTTCCCTGAGGACAAGAGCTTCTATGTCCCGGACGATGCGCTTAAAAATTGGCGCAAGGCGGTTGATCGTGGCGCGACGGCCGAGGCTGAGTGGAAGAAGCTCTTCTCGCGTTATGCGGCGGAATTTCGCGACCTGGCGGTTGAATTCGATCGCACCCAGAAGGGTCTGCGCAAGAAAGATTGGGAGAAGGCGATTCCGACTTTCCCGGTGGATAAGAAGCAGGCCACGCGTAACGCTGGCGGTGCGGTTATGAATGCGGTTGCGAATGTTGTGCCGGAGCTTTTCGGCGGTGCAGCTGACCTGACGTCATCGACGAAAACGATATTCAAGCCGGGCGAGAGCTTCCATGTCAATCCCGCGGGTCGCAACGTCTTCTTCGGGGTGCGCGAATTCGGCATGTGCGCTGCAGTAAATGGCATGGCGGTGCACGGCGGCCTGGTGCCATTCGGGTCAACGTTCTTTACTTTCTCTGACTACTGCAAGCCCGCGTTGCGACTTGCGGCGCTGATGCAGATTCATTCGATCTTCGTCTTCACGCACGATTCAGTTGGACTGGGTGAAGATGGCCCCACGCATCAGCCGATTGAGCAACTGATGATGCTGCGTGCTGTGCCGGGGCTGACGGACTTTCGTCCGGCGGATGCCAATGAGACGGCCGCATGCTGGCGGCTGGCTTTGGATCGCACGACGCCAAGCTTCTTCGCTCTGACGCGGCAGGATCTTCCGGTGATTGACACCGCCAAGCACGATGTTTACGCAGGTGTAAGCAAAGGCGGGTATGTTCTAGAGGATGCGGCCGACGCGAAGGTGATCTTGGTCGCGACCGGCTCCGAAGTTTCGACTGCGATTGACGCGGCGAAGGTGCTTGCGGGCGAGGGAATTGCCGCGCGCGTGGTGAGTTTGCCAAGCTGGCGGATTTTCGACGAGCAATCGGCCGAGTACAAGGCCAGCGTTTTACCTGCGGGTGTTCCGAAACTCGCTGTGGAAGCGGGTGCAACGCTGGGCTGGTGGAAATATGTTGGCTTGGATGGCGATGTTGTCGGCATCGATCGCTTCGGCGCATCCGCACCGGGGCCAAAGGTGATGGCCGAATACGGATTCACACCGGAAAACGTAGCGGCACGGGCAAAGGCGATTTTGAAGAAGTGAAAGTGAAGGGAACCAGTGAGCAGGGAGTGAGTAGCAAACAAAAACGAGTTGCAGCGGCGGCTTCCCGCCGTCTACCGCTACCTGCTATTCCGGATTCAGCAATGCTGAAGGAGTTCCATGAAGTTAGTTATCGCGTCGGATCATGCGGGGTTTGAACTGAAAGAGGAAGTGCGTGCCTACCTCACGCGCGCGGGGCATGAAATCCTTGACCTCGGTGCATACAAAGTTGAGCCGCAGGATGACTATCCCGATTTTGCCGAACGCGTTGGGGATGCGCTTATCGCCGGTGAGGCACCGCGAGGAATTCTGATTTGCGGGTCGGGCGTAGGCGTGAGCGTTGCTGCCAATAAAATGCCCGGCATTCGCGCGGGGATGTGCCACGATACGTACTCTGCACACCAGGGCGTGGAGCACGATGACATGAACGTGCTGGTACTGGGTGCGCGCATCGTAGGGTCGGCCCTTGCCTATGAACTGGTCGATGCATTCCTCAGGGCAAAGTTTATTTCCAACGAGCCACGGTTTACACGTCGCTTCAAGAAGGTGCTGGCAATCGAAGCGAAGTATCAATGCGGTTCCAACTAAGCTGTATCTGAATGACAAGGTGAGCGCCAAATTCTGATCGGCGCACCTGAATCCATTTCACACGAGACGCCGATGTTCCCCTTCGACGTAATCCTCTTCGATATTGGCGGGGTCCTGCTGACGAACGGCTGGGATCATCGCGAACGCACGGCGGCTGTCGAGCAATTTCATCTGGATGCCGCGGCCCTCGAAGAGCATCATGCGAAGGCTTTCGAGTCGTGGGAGCGCGGCGAGATTACGCTGGATGAATACCTGGATGCTGTGGTGTTTTACGAGCCACGCAGTTTCTCGCGCGAGGAGTTTTTCAACGCTATCTGCGAGCAGTCGAAGACTCTGCCCGACGGCGCTCTGTGCATCCTCGAAGAGCTCGCGGCATCAGATAAATGCATGGTTGGGGCGCTTAATAACGAAGCGCGCGAAACTAATGAGTTTCGTTTGAAGAAATTTGGTCTTCGCCAGTATCTAGAGTTTGCCTTCACTTCATGCTATATGGGTCTTCGTAAGCCGGATCCAAGTATTTACCGGCGAGCATTGGGCATTCTGGGTGTAGCGGCGGAGCGTTCCTTGTTCATCGATGATCGATTGGAGAACGTGGCGGCTGCGGCCTCCGTTGGCATGAAGGCGATTCAGTTTACAGGTGCGGATGTTCTACGCCGCGACTTGCACGGACTGGAAGTTCTGTAACGAGATTGGAAGGGAGAACAATATGCAACTGGGATTGATTGGTCTAGGCAAGATGGGCGGCAATATGGCCGAGCGGCTGCGCCTTGGCGGGCACCAGGTGGTGGGGTTCGACTTCAGTGCAGATGCCGTGCAGAAGCTGACGGCCTCAGGCAACGTGGGCGTGAGTTCGCTGGAGGACATGGCGAAGAACCTCAAGGGCCGAAAGGCGATCTGGATCATGGTGCCGCAAGGCAAGCCTGTGGATGACACCATTGCCAAGCTCGAGCCACTGCTGAATAAGGGCGACATACTTATTGATGGCGGGAACTCGAATTACAAGGATTCGCAGCGTCACTACAAGGAAGTTACTGCCAAGGGATTCCAGTTTGTCGACGTGGGCACTTCGGGCGGCGTGTGGGGCCTGAAAGAGGGCTACAGCATGATGATTGGCGGCGACAAGGAAGCCGTCGACTATTTGCGGCCGATCTTCGAAACGCTCGCGCCGGGTAAGGACCAGGGATGGGGACACGTCGGTCCAGCTGGTGCGGGCCACTTTGTGAAGATGGTGCACAATGGCATCGAGTACGGCATGATGGAGGCCTATGCCGAGGGTTTCACCATCATGGAAAAGAAGGAAGAGCTGAATCTGGACCTCGCGCAGATTTCGCAGATATGGCGCTTCGGCAGCGTGGTGCGCAGCTGGCTGCTCGATCTGACAGCCGACGCGCTCAGCAAGAATCCGACGCTCGAAGGGCTTGAAGCGTATGTCGCAGATTCCGGCGAAGGGCGCTGGACGGTCGTCGAAGCGATTGATCTGAATGTATCGGCTCCGATCATCACGGAATCGTTGATTCGGCGGATTCGCTCGCGCGAGGAAAACAATTTCACCGACCGCATGCTTGCGATTATGCGCAACGCGTTCGGCGGACATGCGGTGAAGACGGACTAGTGGTCAGGGGTCAGAGATCAGCAGGCAGGAGGTCGTTAGATTATGGCAACAACTACGGTGCAGATGAAGATTCGTCCGGAGGATTTGTCGCACGTTCCGAAGAGTGGCGAGCGAATTCCCAGTCCGGGGATCATGGTGATCTTTGGCGCCTCGGGAGATTTGACCAAGCGCAAGCTTGTGCCTGCGCTCTATCACCTCGAGCAGGACGGGCTGCTGCCAAAGGACTTCGCGATAGTGGGTGTGGCGCGGCGTCCGCTGGGAGATGAATTCGCCGCCGACATGCGCGAGGGGCTCATCGACTTTGGCGATGTGGACAAATCCGATCCGAAGATGGACGAGTTTGTAAAGAAGATCAGCTACTACGCGTTGAGTTTCGATGATGCCTCGCATTACGCGGGGCTCAAGACAGAGCTGGATCGCATTGCGCAGGAGAAGAACATCGGTCCCGATCGACTGTTCTACCTTGCAACGGCGCCGGAGTATTTCGCTCCTATCATTGAGAATCTCGGCGCGCAGGGGATGGCGCAACCCGAGCAAGGACGCGTGGGAGTAGTCATTGAGAAGCCATTCGGGCACGATCTCGATTCGGCGCGCGAACTCAATCACCAAGTCAACGCCGTCTTTCATGAGAATCAGGTTTTCCGCATCGATCATTACCTGGGCAAAGAGACGGTGCAGAACATCTTAGTGTTCCGGTTCGGCAATGGGATCTTTGAGCCGATCTGGAATCGCAATTACATCGACCACGTGCAGATCACGGCTGCGGAAACATTGGGCGTCGAAGGCCGTGGGCCGTTCTATGAGAAGGCTGGAGCGCTGCGCGATGTGGTGCAGAACCACGTGATGGAACTGCTGAGCTTTGTGACGATGGAGCCGCCGTCGAGCTTTGACGCTGAAGCTGTGCGTCGCGAGAAGGTCAAAGTCTGGCGGGCGATTCCCAGCATTCCCATCAAGGATGCAGTGCGCGGGCAGTACGGCCCCGGCGTTATAGAAGGCAAAAAAGTTGTGGGCTATCGCGACGAAGATCGCGTGAACCCCGAGTCAGGAACCGAGACCTATGCGGCAGTGAAACTTGGAATTGAGAATTGGCGCTGGGCAGGCGTGCCGTTCTATCTGCGCGCGGGCAAACGAATGAAGAAGCGCGCTACCGAAATCAGCATTCAATTCAGGCAGCCGCCGTTGCTCATCTTCAACCGCATGCAGTCGAGCGGGCCGTGCACGGATATCCAGCCGAACCTGCTGACGATTCGCATTCAGCCCAACGAGGGCATTGCGCTGCGGTTCGGGGCGAAGGTTCCGAACACGCCGAATATGTCAGTGTGCCCGGTGAATATGGACTTCGATTATGCGGCGGCATTCGGCACTTCGACGGCGAACGGGTACGAGCGGCTGCTGCTGGATGCGATGCTTGGCGACCAGACGCTGTTTGCGCATCGCGATGGCGTGGAGGTGACGTGGTCGCTGTATACGCCGATTCTGGAAGCGTGGGCGGCTAAGAATCCCGAAGTGTTTCCGAATTATTTTGCGGGGACATGGGGTCCGGACTGCGGCGATCGGCTGCTGGAGCGCGAGGGGCACGTCTGGCGCAACAATATCGGGTGAGGACTTGCGATGCGGGTGGGGTGTATTGTTTCGCGGGTGTCTGCCCACCGCGCAGGATTCTTGTGTATTTCGTGCCGATGCCAAATGGATGGGAAAAGGAAATTTCAGCAGTCAACTTCCGAATTGGCGACGACCCGACCAGAACACCGATTCTGCCATGGGCGCTGAGAACACTTTGAAGTTATTGGCGTGAACACTTCGGCCGGGCCGTTGCCTGCGGTCTTTTTGCGTCGTACAAACGGACGGGGATTCTTCCCTCCAGCCCGATGAGCCGAGAGTAGAACTCCGGCTGAAAGAACAGAAGGCCCGGCGCTTCTTGAGAGAAGTAGTCGAAACCGTCTGATTCCGGTCTTAAGCGCAAGTAATCGACCGTGACTACGTCAGTTTTTTTGTAAGTGGTGGTAATCAGCCCCTGTTTTAGCACTATGCTTTCTGAGGTCACCTTGGTTGGTCTTCCTTCTGCTACCTTGCCGCTGGCAAGCTTCAGCACCATAGATTCGCGAGGATAGACAGGCGTCTTCTCAACATCAGCCCACGAACTGACCGCAGAATAAACAAGGGCATCACCCTGCCTGATTTGCAGGAGGTCCGATCGAGAGATCGTGACTGGAGGTTTCCCATATGGCCGGACTTCAACTTTGGTAGCATCAGCCCCCGCAAGTGGTCCGTCGATGCAGGTTCCATCCTGTTCAATGAATGTGAGGGACGAGGAGTGCGGAATGTGGCCCAGGGAATCCGAATTGGTTTGGGAATAGGCTACCTGACCACCAACGAGAATGAAGGAAAACGCGATGATCCAAGCATTTTGCGCCACGCTCGTATGATAGCGCCTGAGTCACCGCCTATGCGGAAGTTAAAGACAACTGCGGATCCCTCCGCTCCGGTCGGGATGACACCGCTCTGGTGATTCTGGGCGAGTCGTCGGCTAAATCCGCATGGGTTAAATCCGCATTATTCGGGACTTTCTTCAATGTCGGTCGTATCGGAAACGACTACATCATGATCGCTTGAAACGATTGCGCGTTTCGATGCACTAACTTGCGGGACGTGTGGGGGGAACCTGGAGTTTGCGGTCTGCCACATTCGTGGTAGAGGGTGCAACTCCGGGGTGCTAGATGGTTTTCTCTATGCGTGAGTCCAAAGGACTGGACCACAAATTATGACTACTCTTAGAAACAAATCGACGATTCCACTTGATCATGCTGTGCTTTGCCTGGACTGCAACTCTGTAAGCGACGCCAATCGGGAGTGCCCCGCGTGCTCGTCGCGGGCATTGATGAATTTGAGCGTTGTCCTCAATCGTCCCGCGGAGTATGCGGAATACGAAAAGCTGGCTGCCGCCGCATAGGAACGATTCTCGGGCTTTGCGAATCTCAAAAGAGAGACCGTTGCACGTGGGTTTGTTGCTTTCCCACCCATGCCTCGCGGCATGGATGGGGCACCTAGAGTCGTGCGGATTAATGCGGAGGAAAGCAGGTCCATGCGATTTGCTTTCCCACCCTTGCGACAAGAACAAATGCGTCGCCACGTGGGTTTGTTGCTTTCCCACCCATGCCTCGCGGCATGGATGGGGCACCCTCAAAATCGAGACTTGGGGCACCCGGCGGGGCTGCTACTTTTTCATGACCTTCACGAAGGTGCCATCGGGCAGTTCTCCTTCGAGCAGGTGGACCACGCCATCTTTTACGTAGCCCTCGAAAACATGGTTGGGTGGAGTTCCGGGCGCGAGATTTCTGGCGACGCCGGGGGCGGCGGGATTTGGACCCGGGCGGCCGGCTGTGGGACGGCCCGTTCCCTTGTCCATGGCGTCGTTGGCGAGCTGGTCGGCTTCCTTGTTGCCGCCGCGCAGGGTGTGACGCATCTCGAAGCGGTCGAGCTGGCGGGCGAGGAGTTTGGCTTCTTCCCAGAGGGGACGAAGGCCCGGGCTGGCGACCTTGTACTGGCCTTTCATTTGCTTGACCATCAGCTCGGAGTCGGAGACCACGCGGAGTTGCTGCACACGGTGTTGTTTTGCCCAGGCTAGAACGGCAAGAAGCCCTTTATATTCAGCGTAATTATTGGTCTGGCGGCCAAGAAATTCGCTCAGTCGGGCGACGATCTGCCCTTTTGGATCCTCGATGACGGCGCCATAACCGGATGGTCCGGGATTTCCGCGGGAGCCGCCATCGCAATGGGCTGTGAACCAGCCGCCAGACTCACCCGCCCCAGCTTCCACTCCTGAAAAGAGAGACTCATTCATATTTCCCTAGTGTATGGGCCTAACCGTCGGGCTGTCTTAGTCGCAAATACCGCTCACAAACAGGCTTGGCCGGCGTCTCACAAATGCGATTACGTCTGCACCGCCGGAGCGAAACCCTCGATGGCATCCGATGCAGTGAGCTACCCTTCATCCTCGACCGCGCTCGCGGGGGCCTTAGCATGGCCTGCCAAAAGGAGGATACAATCTTCCGCAGGCATGGCCTCTCGAGCAATGGACGGACCGGATCGCGCTGCGGAGCGCCTTCAAGCGCGTGCTCCGGAGATGGAGTTGATTCGCGAGGCACAGGCGGGATCGCGCGCGGCCTTCGATGCGCTGGTCCGCCAGTATGAGCAGCAGGTGCTGAGGCTGGCCTTGCACCTCACCGGTTCTGAGCACGACGCCGAAGACATTTACCAGGAGGCCTTTCTGAAGGCGTTCCGGTACATCGGCAACTTCCGGTTTGAGTGCTCCTTCTATACATGGATCTATCGGATCGTGACCAACCTCTGCCTCGACCAGCTTCGCCGCCGCAAGACGCGTCGCGAAGACCAGGCGGTAGTGCTGGATCATTCCGGCGACGAGATCGATATTCTGTCGTCGGTCTCTGACAATCGGTCATTTTCAAATCCCGCGAAGGAGCTGGATCGCAAAGTGCTGGGAGAGCGGATTCAAGCCGCGCTCAGCAAGCTCACCCCGCGTGAGCGCATGGTTTTTGAGTTGAAGCATTACCAGGGTCTCCGCCTGCGCACCATTGGAGAGATGTTGAACACCACGGAAGAAACCGCCAAGAATACGCTCTTCAGAGCGACAAAAAAGTTGAGAACTCAACTGGCGGGATTACGGTAGCCCTTCGCGGGCGGCGAATCTTTTGGATAAGATTCGCGGTAGTACTTACTGAGGCTGGAAGGACGTAAAGAGATGAACTGCGAACTTGCACATGAGCGAATTGTGCTGGCGGCCTACGGCGAGCTGCCAGACGATCAGGTACACGAGCTGGATCGGCACATTGTCGGTTGTTCCGAGTGCAGCCAGGAGCGCGAGCAACTGCTGGCGCTGAAGACGCTGGCTGCGGCCTACCCAGTCGTTGAGCCCGATCCCAATTTTGTCACCCGCTCTCGCATTCTTCTGGAAGAAACGCTGGATGCGCTGCCGCCGAAGCGCTGGTATGAGCGATTTGGCCAGCGGGTTCTAAACAACTTCTCGAACCTGCAGGCAGCCCCCGTTGCGGCCTTACTGTTGCTGATTGTAGGAGCCGGCGCTGGAACGATAGGCGGCTACGAATATGCGCAGGCGCGGGCAGCTCATGCTGCGGGCCGAGTCTCGGCCATTGCGAATGCCAAAGCTGATCCTGGGCCGGTCGCCCCAACGCCTTCGGCTGAGGTTGCCAACATTTCGAGCATCGTTCGCCAGCCCAACAGCGAAATCGTAGATGTGACCTACAACCAGGTAGTGCCACAGCACATTCAGGGTTCTCTTGATGATCCGGCGATTCGCCAACTGCTGATGCTAGCGTCGGCGGATGCATCTTCGCAGGGCGTTCGCGACGACTCTGTAGGTCTGCTTGCGGCTGAATGCCGGGCCGGGCATGCTTGCCAGGGCGAGGGCATCCGTGACGCACTGATGGTGGCGCTTCGTTACGACAAGAGCGAGGCGGTTCGTCTGAAGGCACTCGAAGGCCTGCAACCTTACGTTGCCGAGGACATGCGTGTCCGCAATGCTGTGCTCGAGGCGCTTTTGAATGACAGCGATCCGCGCATTCGCGCTTCAGCGATCAGCGAACTGGAGCCCGTACAGGCTGATACAGGCGTAAGACGGGTCTTGTCGACCGTCGCCAATTCTGACAATAATCCCCATATCCGCACGGTGTCCCGTGAGGTTCTAAGCCGGACCCCGGTGTTTCAATAATCAACCCTTACCTTCAGGCAACCGCGCCGTCCATACAGAGTGCGGACCTGGATGAAGGAACACGAGGAAAGTAACATGAACCGCTTTACGAGGCCGTACATCCGAGCTGGAATCGCCCTGCTGGGAGCCGCAATCACTCTAGCGCCAGCCATGGCGCATGCGCAGGGGACGCGCATCTGGCAAATCCTTGAAGAACCGAACCCGCTGTTGTTGCACTCAAGTTCGCAAGGCTACCTCGGCGTACTGGTGGGCGACGTCGACAACGATTCTGCAAACAAATTGAAACTGAAAGACGTGCACGGCGCCGTGATTACGCTCATCGATCACGACGCGCCGGCGGCGCAGGTAGGCCTGCGCGTGAATGATGTTCTGCTCGAAGTCAACGGCCAGACAGTGGAGAGCGCTGAGGCCTTCGGGCGGATGATGCGCGAAATTCCTCCGGGCCGCAAAGTGACGATGCTGATCAGCCGCGATGGCGCGACGCAGACCATCACGGTGCAGCTTGCCGATCGCAAGAAGCTCGATACCGACATCTGGAACAAGCTGAACAACGGCAGCGACATCAGCACTCCTGTTGAAGGGCTGGGAATCCTGGGCACTGGAGGTGCCGGAGATGCGCCACTGCCGGGGGGATTCCACATGCCGTTCGTGGGCAACAGCACGTTGAAAGTCGGCGCGCTGGTTGAGCCGCTCACTGCCCAGATGGCTGACTATCTCGGCATTCAGAATGGCTTGATGGTGAAGCAAGTAGCGCGCAAAAGCGAAGCTGCCGCAGCGGGCATGAAAGCCTTCGACGTGATTCTGAAGGTGGGACCCGACAGCATCGCCACGGTTTCCGACTGGGATCGCTCGATGCGCGCCAACCAGGGGAAGCCAGTACAAATCACGATCCTTCGCGACAAGAGGCAGCAGACGTTGACTCTTCAGGTGGACTCAAAGAAGAAGAGTGAACTTGATCTCGAGGAGCTCTTTCCTGACAGCGATTGTCCGCTGATGGCCTTTGCCGATGCCGATGTGATGCGGGATCTGGCCGAGCATCTGGATATCGACGAGTCTGCTGCACAGTCCATGCGCAATCAGACGGAGGCATTGCAGGATCAGCTCAAGCAGTGGAAGGACCAGTCAGGCAACTACCATTTTGAAATCACTCCGCAGCAGGCTGAAGAATTTCGCAAGCAGGCTGAGGAATTCCGCGATGCTTTCAAGAACCAGAACTTCGGATTTGATCAGAAACAGATGGATGAGTTGAAACGCCAGATGCGTGAGTTCCAGCAGGCGTTCCCACCGCAGTTTGAGTAGCCGAAAAAATCTAGCCTGAAAGGCGCCGCCGGAAAACTACCGGTCGGCGCCTTTTGCTTTGCGGCGTGTGCAGATTTTTTTTGTGCAGGCTAGGCCTGCTTCGGCGGCTCGAGGATGCAACCCGGGGTTGAACGGGCGATCTCCCATTCTTCTTCGGTCATGTCCACCGACACATCGGCAAACAGCGGCGTGCTGAGGTAGCGCTCGCCGGTGTCGGGCAGCATGCATAGAATTGTCGATCCCTTTGGCGCTTCGCGAGCCACCTGCAATGCGCCCGCGAATGTTCCTCCGGAGGTGATGCCGACGAAGATGCCTTCTTTCCTGGCGAGTTCCTTGCTGCATTTGAGGGCATCGGCGTTCGCGATGCGCAAGACCTGGCTGATCCACTTCGCCGCCACGGCATCGCCGGCCAGCTTGGCAATGAAATCGGGGCTCCAGCCCTGCATGGGATGCGGCTTCCAGCTTGGATGACCGGACTTTGCCGAACCGTCGGAGTTGCGCTCCTGTTCGACGCCGCTCGAGAGCATCGGCGCATCATCGGGCTCGCAGACGACGATTTTTGTATCGGGGCGCTCCCTGGCAAGGACTCGCGCCACGCCTTTCAGCGTTCCGCCTGTGCCGAATCCAGTCACCCAGTAGTCGAGACGATCGCCTTTGAAATCCTCGAGGATCTCCTGCGCCGTGGTTCGGGAGTGCATATCGGCGTTGGCTTCGTTTTCAAATTGGCGAGTATAGTACCAGCCGTGTTTTTCGGCCAGTTCCACGGTCTTGTTGACCATGCCGACAGCGCGCGCTGCGGCCGGCGTGAGGATGACCTTGGCGCCAAGAAAACGCATCAGTTTGCGGCGCTCGATGCTGAAGGTTTCTGCCATGGTCACTACCAGCGGATAGCCTTTGGCCGCGCACACCATGGCGAGGCCGATGCCGGTGTTGCCGCTGGTCGCCTCCACCACGGTCTGGCCCGGCTTCAGCTTGCCGGTGCTCTCCGCTTCTTCAATCACGCCCAGCGCGAGGCGGTCCTTGACCGAACCGAGGGGATTGAATGCTTCGATCTTGACGTACAGGTTCACGTCCGGGGGCGCCAACCGGTTGATTTTGACGACCGGTGTGTTGCCGACTGTTTCAGTAATGCTCGCGTATTTGCTCACGTGCCGACCTCCGAATGCAGGCAATTGTACAGGCGAAACGCAACACGTTTGCTAAAGAATATTGCGGGATCTATGCGAGGAGCAGGAGTTGCAGTGGCAGAGCGAATGACAGGCAAGAATCGGGATGCCCATCGTTCCAGTAGAATTCCTGCGAGGTCTCCCCATGCAGCAAACTGAGACAATCGCAAAGCGCACATCCCCACTGGACATCTCTTCGGACGAGTTTCGCGCCGCCGGTCATCAACTTATCGATCGCATCGCGGATTTCTTTGAATCGCTTTCGCACCGGCCAGTAACCACGGGAGAATCCCCTTCCGCAATTCGACGCGCACTTGGTGCGGATCGCACTCTGCCGGCCCAGGGAGCCGATTCGGCAGAGTTGCTCAATCACGCCGCCGGGCTTCTCTTTGACCATTCGCTATTTAATGCACACCCCCGTTTCTGGGGATACGTTACTTCCTCTGCCGCGCCCATCGGCGCATTGGGAGAACTGCTGGCTGCGGCGGTGAACCCCAATTGCGGAGCGTGGCTGCTTTCTCCGATGGCCAGCGAAATTGAGGCGCAAACGGTCCGCTGGATCGCCGAGATGCTGAACTACCCCACCGATTGCGGCGGTCTGTTCGTGAGCGGCGGCAACATGGCCAATATCGTCTGCTTTCTTGCTGCTCGCCACGCAAAGGCAGGCAGCGATGTTCGCAGCAAAGGGGTGGAGGGCACGCGTCTTCGCGCGTACTGTTCGAAGGAAACGCACACCTGGATTCAGAAGGCTGCGGATATCGCCGGCCTGGGAACCGACTCGGTGCGATGGATCGCTGCCGACGATGAAATGCGCATCGACCTCCGTGCTCTGCGCGCGCAGATTCACGACGATATTGCAGCTGGAGAGAAGCCGTTCCTGGTGATTGGCAATGCCGGCACCGTGAGCACCGGAGCGATGGACCCGCTACCGGAGTTAGCTGCGCTCTGTCGCGAATTCGATCTGTGGTTTCATGTCGACGGAGCCTATGGCGGCTTCGCTGCGGTGGTGCCCGACGCTTCAGCCGAATTCGCCGGCCTTTGCGTCGCCGACTCGGTTGCGGTCGATCCGCACAAGTGGCTTTATGCGCCCATCGAGGCCGGTTGCGCGCTGGTGCGCGATGTATCCAAAATGCGAGATGCCTTTGCCTATCACCCGCCTTACTATCACTTTGGCGTGGAAGCCATCAATTACTTCGATCTTGGTCCGCAGAACTCGCGCGGCTTTCGTGCGCTCAAAGTGTGGCTCGCATTGCAACAGGTCGGGCGGGACGGCTATGTGCAGATGATCTCCGACGACATACGCCTCTCGCGCTCCATGTACGATCGCATCGCGGAGAACCCGGATTTGGAGGCCCTGACACAGGGGCTCAGCATCACTACGTTCCGTTATGTTCCGCGAGACCTGAAACGAAACGACGAACAAATGGAAAGCTATTTGAACGATCTGAACCGCGAACTGCTTACACGCCTGCAGCAGGGCGGAGAAGTTTATCTTTCGAATGCGGTGATCGGAGACAAATACGCACTGCGTGCGTGCATCGTAAACTTCCGCACCTCGCTTCAGGATGTGGAAGCGCTGCTACCCATCGTTGTCCGAATTGGAAACGAGGCAGACAAGTCGCTTCGGCCGACGAGACTCGTCTGAAGGTCCTCAAAAAAGCCAGTGCCATCTGTCGTTCTACTTGTGTACACTCGCCAAAGTCGAGCCCTGACTGAATAACCGTCTCCGGTTGACCTTTTCCCCTGGTGCGAAGCATCTTTCCTGCAGGTAGCAGCGGGAGCGAATCTCGCGGTGCGAGCAAAATGAGGAGTGAGCAATGACAGGAATTCTTCGCGTTTTGGTGGTTGCCGGGCTTGTGGCAGGCGGAGTTCTCGGAATGGCCGGATCGATGGTCGCCGCATCGAACGTCCGCGCTGTATGCTGGGCCATTGATGCGACAGGCGTCATCGTCGCCACCGTGATCCTGGCGCTCAGCTACATTCGCGCCGGTAAGATGGAGGTTGCCGCTGGCTTCCTGATCTACGCCATTGGAGAGGGCATCATGCTGACCGGAACACCCATGTCGCTGGAGGCCAGTGTTCCGGCATTCGCGGCGGGGACTGCGCTCTGGTCAGCGGGCCTTGCGCTGGTCAGCGTTCCGCGCGAGTTTAGCCTCGTCACGCGATTTACCGGATTGGTAGCCGCGGTCTTGTTCGGAATCGTTTCCCTGCGCATTTTCTGGGGAAATCCGCTGACGCCCATCGCACGTCCATTGCCGATGTTTGCCTATCCAGTGCTGGTGCTCACTTTCATCGGCTGGATATTGGCAATTCTGGGCAAAGGCAAAGAAGCATCTTCGGGTGAGGAGTCTTCGAACCCGGAACCGGCCACCGCCGCGTCCGCCTGATAATCCCTATCGATGACGCTTCGCGCAAGCGCCACCGCACTTTTACGACGAAAACGCAACCAAAGTATCTCGACATCCGTCGAAGTGAGCGAGCGAACGCTGGCGCTTGGCGGCGGGAGGTGCCATGAAGTCTTATCGATTACTTGCGGCGATCGGATTCATGCCGTTCATTGCATTTGCGCAGACGAGTCTGCCGCCAGGCACTTTGATTCCGGTGAGCCTTTCCGGAAGATTGAATGTTCAGAAGCTTCACCCCGGACAGAGAATTCGTGCAGATGTGATGCAGGATGTTCCTGGGACTTCCGTCAGGCGAAGAGATCATGCGGTTGGAGAAGTCGTGAGCCTGACACCATCGAGAGGCGGAAATTCGCAGCTCGAGATCCGGTTTGATGCGGTTGAGTCGCATGGTCAGCGCATTCCGATCAGGACCAGTCTGCGTGCCCTGGCGTCATTCAGCGAGGTTCAGGATGCCCAGGTTCCCGAAGAAGGCGCATCGCGCGGCATGACTCCCGATGTTTCAACCACGACGCAGATTGGCGGGGAGCAGGTGTATCGCGGAGGTGGCCCAGTTATGGCGGGCGATACGATTGTGGGCAAACCTTCGCCGTGGGGCGTTCTTGCTTTGCCGCGCACACTGCCCGGAACTCCTTGCCGGGGAGTGCTCGACAACAACTCGCGACCGCAGGCATTCTGGGTGTTCTCGACGGATGCATGCGGCGTCTATGGCTTTAGCAAGATCCAGATCGTACATGCCGGCCGCACGCAGCCAGCCGGAACGATCGTGCTGGCGAGTGACGGAGGCAAGCTGAACCTAGGAAGCGGAACTGCATTCCTGCTGCGCGTGCTGGGGTGAGGGAGGACGCTTACTTCACGCCCTTGTCCGGATTCCATACGCCATGCAATTTCCGCACGTAGAGAATCTGCCCGACGTGATAAGCGTTGTGAGCGCCGACGTGCGCAATGAGTGAGGCATTCGCAGCGATCTTCGCATCGTCGGCATCATTGACGGTCTTTTCCCAATCGGTGAGCACCTGGTTGAGCTTCTTCACCAGATCGTCCCACTGCGCCGGCGTGAAGTTGTCGAAGGTTTCGTTATTGTTGTTGTCGAATTTCTCATTCTTGATTCCCTTGAAATCATTGAGCGCACGATTGTCCCAATACCAGATGTGATAGGCGAGTTGCCCGACGGAGTGGTTGCCTTTGCCGGGGCTCCACATGGCTTGCTCAGGGGTCAATCCTTCCACCGCGATGGTCACGGGAACAAACCAGTCTTCCTGGTCGTGCGTGGTGCGCAACTGCTCCAGCAGCACGCCGCGCAACGTGGTGGGCGGTTTCTTGTCATTGGTTTGTGCGAAGAGCGGAACGGCAAGGAGCAGGAGAAACGCAAACTTCTTCATTGAACATGACCTCACGGGAGATGCGTGACGGAAGTATAACGCTGAGCCTGATCTCTAGTCGTCCGGCAAGCCGCGTCTCCAGACCGCTTCAGAACTTCTCCGTGCGAGCGCGCCACTTGGCGATTGGAAAACGGCGCGGAATAGGCTAGCTTTCGAGTTCACATGACGCCCCGTACCCAGACCGATCTCAAACCTGCTCTCGTAAAGCCGATCGTTGCGCGAAGAACCGAGACCGACCAGCAACCGGGGCTCACTCTGTTTGCCGCGGGATTGATAGGCATTGGCGTGCTGGCGCTTGTCTTTGGAGACTTTGCGATGGTCTGGCAGCCGGTGGCTCCGTGGGTTCCCGGCCGAACGGCGCTCGCGTACGCGACGGGCGCACTCGAGGTGTGCGTCGGCTGCGGCCTGCTTTTCACTGCGACGCGCGTGTGGGCGGTTCGAATTCTCTTTCCGGGGCTGATCCTGTGGGCGCTGCTCAAGGTGCCGGCTCTCGCGGTGGCTCCGCAAACCGAAGGGGTGTGGCTTGGACTTGGCGAACTTACGCTTCTTCTCTCCGGCGGTTGGACGCTGTTTGCGCGTCTGGCGGATTTTCCCGAGGGCTCACGGTTCGGTTTCGCCGCTGGAGAGCGCGGAGTGCGCGCGGCGCGAATGCTGTTTGGAGCATCGCTGCCGCCGATCGGACTGTCGCATTTTGTGTATCTACAGGCCACGGTTCACCTGGTTCCGCCGTGGCTGCCGTTTCGCGCGGGTTGGGCACGCCTGACGGGCGCTGGACAGATCGCGAGCGGCCTAGGAGTGCTGTTCAACGTGCTCCCCCGCGTGGCCGCCTGGGCTGAAGCCGCCCAACTCTCGTGCTACACGCTGCTCATCTGGCTGCCGGCTAGCGTGGCAACGTCGTACATGAATCTGCAGGCCGTTTTTGGCCAGTCAGGAAAACGCCTGCCTCTTACCGCGTTGTTTATTTCGTGGGTGATTGCCGCGGCAGCTTGGGTGGTCGCGCAGAACGTGCCTCGCAAAGTTGCTGTTGACGCAAAAGAATGAGCGCCGGATAATCCGGCGCTCAACACGCACTAACTCGATCAACCTCGATCAGAGATGCAAGACAGCCGCCTACATCTGGCAACCTACCAGTTGGCCGGGCGCCGTGGACATGACACCAGGCCGAGCTGCCAGCCGACGTGAAACCGAGCGCTCGAGGATACGCTTGCCACGGAAGACGCGCGACTTCATGGTAGCCACGCTCAGCTTCAAGGATTCGGCTGCTGCGAGTTGAGGAGTTTCATCGAGCACGCAAAGCTCAATGGCGCGACGGCACACCATGCCCAGCTTATTCACTTCTTCGCGCAGAATCCCCTCCATCTCTTTGCTCTGCCATGTCTCTTCAGGATTTTTGCCGGGATCGGGCAAATCGATCTCGACAACTTCATTGTCTTCTTTGCTGAGATATTCGATCGACACAAAAACGCGGTGGCGACGGCTGCGCAGGTGCTCGTGAGCGGTGTTCTGCACAATCGCGCCCAGCCAGCTCGACATCTGCGACTCCCCGCGAAACTTCGCGAGAGCCCTGTAGGCCTTCATGAAGGACTCCTGCACAATGTCTTCAGCGTCTTCGTTCGAGTTCGTCAGACGCCGGGCCATGCGCAGTAGTTGGGGTCGGCGCCGCTCGGCGGTCTCGAGAAACTCGCGAAGGCGACTTTCGTGCATAGGCGCATCTGCTTCCACTTCCATTGCTCTCAATGCAATTGGCATATTCACCCGCTCCATTCGGGTGGGCATTTCAAAATTCATTCGGATTGAATGAAGAGAGACAGGGCGGCACGCGGCCACTTGCGCTAGCTAAAAAAGCAGACCGTTACCGCCGACTACGCCTGAGAAGGATGGAGCGAGGGAGGAGCCCGGAAGGGAATATGGGAGGAGATGATTAGCGTGACGCGCGCCGGAGCCGGCGTGGTGACAGCATGATCGCGCGAGAGGCGCGGAAGCCGCTGAGCTGAAAAAGCGAAAAGCGCGATTTCGGAAATGCGCTGCGGCCTGGTGTGGAACTTCGCGGGCACCGTGACAGACTGGTCGCGATGATCCACCCACATGCGAGTGGCGGAGGCCTTTGAAACCTCAGGGTGGTGCAGATATTGCGAGAGCTTGTATCCGTAGCTCCACCCGCCAACTGCGATCGACAGCGCAACAAACGCAAGAACGTAAGGCTGAAAAAACTGCCTTACAGCGATGTGCATTTGAGAATCGGACGCCATTACTCCCGACGAAGGCTCGAGCTGAGCTCTACGTCCCGTCGGAATGGGAAATTCCTCGAACACGGTGTCCCTGGCTCCTTAATCGGTGCAGCTAAGGTCTCACAAGTATAGACTCGGGCCGCTTTCTTTTAGCTTCAAAATTCTCTTCTGCCAGTACCGGATGGAGTTCCGGAAGCCGGCCGGAAGCGTGCCGACATAAACCTCTACGCAGCGTAAGCGACCTCCCAAGGTTTTGGATGCGAGACCCAGGGAGGCCGTGGGGTGAAGAGCCGAACGCCGTTAAGCCGGGAACAGGCTTTCGAGCCGGACATAGCTCATCTCCATGCCCTGCTCCATGTTCGTGGAAAGCATCTGGGCACGCGTTGCCGCATCCGGCAGCCTCATGCGCATGGTCATCAGGGTGCCGTCCCCGTCGCGATCGAAGAGCGTTTCGATGTGGTTGTCCGGGGTGGGGTCAGGCAAAAACATCCGCTCCACGTGGACGATACGATGAAACGGCTCTAGTTCGAGATACTCGCCGGTCAGGTGGAAGCGGCTGGCTTTGCCCTTCGCGGCATTCTCCCACTCATACCGGATCCTGCCGCCCGGGCGCGGCTCGCTGATGCAGACGGGCATGGTCCAGCCCTCTGGGCCCAGCAGCCATTTCTGGATGAGTTCGGGTTCGGTATGGGCGCGATAGATCGCTTCAGGTTTCGCCTTGAAGCGACGCGTGACGACGATTTGCGTGTCGCCTTCGGTCTTGAGAGTCATCTTGGTCATGGTGTTCATCCGATTTTTCCTCCAGTGTCGGCGATTGCGTCTGGGGCCATGTCTGCCAAAACCTTGTCGAGCCGGTCATAGTTCTTCGTCAGAGCGCTGCGAAGCATGTTGAGCCACTGGTCGACGTCGTCAAGTCCGGGCTTGGCTAGTCGGCTGGGGCGTCGAGTACCTTCGTTGCGCCTGACGATGAGTCCCGCCTGTTCAAGCACTTTGAGATGCCGGGAAACGGCGGGCTGGGTCATTTCGAAGGGCTCTGCCAACTCCATTACCGTGGCTTCGCCAAGCGCCAGCCTGGCGAGAATGGCGCGTCGGGTGGGATCGGCGAGGGCAGCGAAAGTGGAATCAAGGTTTGACATAACATACACTTTATATAACTAATATATTATATAACCTGAGAGTGATAGTCAAGCTCGATTTTTGGAAGGTTGCTGGATTTCTGAGAAGCTACTGTGCGATTGCGTGTTCCGCGCCGCGAAAGAGCGATCGAAGCGCCCGCCAAACCCAGCGGATGAGCAGGACCACCGCCAGCACCAGCGCAACTGCGATTCCGGCGCCGATGTATGGGTGCACAGTTGCCAGCCAAGTAAGGGAAATAGCCAGTGCGTCTCCGCCGAGGCTGAGGCCGATGTTGGAGAAAGGCTCGGGCGATGGTGTGACGGCAGCGCGGGCGGCGGTTTTGCCGCCATGCGCGGCCAGCGCAATCAGGCCGCCCAGCAGCGTGACGGCAAGCTGCTCTCCGGGGCTCAAGTTTGTAGTGGCGCGCCAGGCCAGCAAGGCCGCTGCCGGAACACGGATGAAGGTATGCAGTGCATTCCACACCAGATCGAAGGCGGGAACCTTGTCGGCGAAGAACTCCACCGCAAACAGCGCGACGCTGGCGCCGATAACCCACCAGCTCCCGAGCAGGTGCAGTGGTTCGGGCAGTTCCAGCACGCCCGTGTGCGCCAGGATCCCGAGCGTTGCTACCGTGGCATATACGTTGATTCCCGCCGCAAACGATACAGCGACCATCAACGCGACGAGTTCATGGCCGGGCAGCGGGAGTTTCACGTGGTCAGTATAAGACCATGCGCAGATGTTTCTGTGTCATGAAATTCAGATCTGCGAGGGGATCGGGGGGCTGTGGGGCTCAGCAGCGACAGAAGCGCACACGGAGCGGTGCATCTCCAGTTCACTCAGCGCGCGCGCCATTTCTATCTCGCTGTAGGCGACAAATCGCGAACTGATGTGACAATAGACAGCATTTGAGCGGGCCTTGTGGTATTCGCTCGTTCTATCCTCAAGAGCTCGCTCGAAATCGTCGCAGATTGGGCAAGACATAACTTCCCCTTCCGGCTTTCCGACCAGACTTACGTTCGTGGGATAGGTGGGCTCTAGCGCTGCGTAATCTGGCGTTCGGCTTTGAGCCAGTCCTGAATATCGTGACCGTGCTGGCCGCCGCGCCTCTGATACATGTGAAAGGCGCGCACGCGTATGTCGTCGAGAGAAACGCGTATTCCTGAAGTCGTTGATTCGGCGGCTGCGGAAGGCTGACGGGCAATAACTCTATCTTGTTTTGAATGGGTCTTTACTTTAGTGACGATCATCGGGAACCCTTCATGGAAATCAAGGGCTAAGAGGGGAATAACTTCAGAAGAACTGCCTTAGTTCAGAGAATCTGAAAGAGGAGATAAGTTACTCGCTCATTTCTAATGCTACGCTCATTGTCTGCGGGCGGCACGCTGTTTCTCGAGTTATTGGATGTGGGTTCTGCACTTATCCCTGGATATGGTGGATATGGATGGCCCGCGTCCCGATCAAGAGACGCAAGGCCACCCCTCAAAGCTATACGAATAATCTATTTCTTATCATCTTTCGGCTCGGGGCTTTTGTTGCCGCGGCCATCGCGTGTTTCATTGCCTTTGAAGTTGTCGTTCTTGTCGAGATGATTTGACGGCTCGGCTTTCTCGCCGCGCTCGGGCAGCTTGCCTTTATAGCCATTGTCGACATTGAGGCGGCTGTCCACCTGACCGTGGAAGTCGCTGGAACCATGAAACCACTTGCCCGCGCCAACGAACACGCCGCCGGTGAACCATTCCGGACCGTAGTAGCCGTAGGGGGCGCACGCATTCGGCGGGGCCTCATAGTAACCATACGGACAATCGGGAGCGGAGCCAATTTCGATTGCGATTTGCCCATGAGCCATTGCATTGGGGGCGGCTGCCAACATGCAGCATCCAGCAATAGCCGATAACACAACAAGCTTCAAACCAATCATAGATCTCCTTAACCTTGCGGATATGCCACATGGCATCCCACGCGATTACCCTAACGGGTTTTAAGGGGCATGTCTGAGCTATAGAGACCACAGGTCGACTAAGGAAGGAGATCGGGGCTGTTCGGCCGTTCGGACCAATCCATCACTCGCCGTGATACAGTCCGATGCAGCTGGAATCGGCAAGAGGGGCGCGCTTATGACGGAAGCTTTGTTGACCGCGCTTGGTCTGACCCTTGGGGTGATTGCGACGGTGGTGGGCCTGGTGCACGACGGAAAACCATCTCCTACGCGGCGCGTTCTGCTTAGCCTGGCGATCGCCGGCCTCTGCGGCGGCCTCTTCACCACCTACCTGCAGTTTCAAGACCAAGACAAAGCGGCAAAGAAGGCGACGGACGCCGATACCGCAAGGGAAAAGGCTGAGAAGCAACTCACCGACCTCCAGAGCAAAGTGGGCGATCTTGCGCATGTAGAGTCCGAGGTGCAATCGAAGACGACCGACCTGACCGCGCTCAACCAGCTTGGCGACGCGCAGTACTACGTCGTTATCGATACATTTCCCGGCAACAGCTGCGCGAAGGGGACGCCTTGCGGAAAAATCGTGAGAAAGCTCACGGCGCTTTATCCCAAGGCACAGACCAGCGGCATGCTCTGGACAAGCACGGTGGCGAATAACCAGATTCAATTGAGATTCGGCCACCACCTGACGCCGTCCGCCGCCGAGATTTTCAGGACCCTCGCGAGCAAAGGTCTCGCGAGCGGAAATCCGGTGATTCGGCGGGAGTGAAAAACGCCCAGGTCTAAGCTCCGAATTGTCGAAGGTGGTGGTCGATGTGCTTGTACATCCACGCGGACCATTCATCGGGGGTGAGGCGGCCGAAGAAGCTGTGGGGATGCGTTGTGCAGCCGGCAGGACCACAGGCGGCAAAGCGGTCGAGGATGGCGCTGAGTTTTTCGCGTTCGGCGATGAGGTCGCGTTGGTCAGTGACTTCGAAGCCGGGGATGGTGGGAGAGTTGCGCCGCATGGGTTCGCCCTCGTTGAATGCCATCGACTTGATCACAAAACCGATGAGGCGGCCGATCATCATGCGCGGGGGACGGCGGTCGCCGAGAGCCAGTTCCATGCCGATGGTGCAGTGCGCCATGGCCTGCGCAGAGGTCATCTTGCCCCAGTGGCGCGGGCTGTCGGGGCGCAGATGCGACAGGCGCTCTTTCAGCTCCAACACGGTCTCGGGTTGCCAGAGGTTTTTCATGGGGAGAGTCGTTCTGAGGACGAGGATTCGAGGAGATGGTATCAGAGCCTCAGACCTGCTCATCGCGAGAATGCTGCCGAAATCGATGAGTGAGCTAACTGCCGGGGAGTTAAGCTGAAGGCGGCGGGATTCGATCCTGCCGCCTTCAGCGGGAGGTGCACTTGAAACGCATGGTGGTTTCCGCGGTCCTATTCTTCTTGGCGCAGGCAGTGTTGTCGCAGGCGCCCGTCCAGAACATCACACTGAGCCTCCTGACGCAGAAGAACGCAAAGCCGTGGAACGCGCAGGTCCGCGGGAAGCTGGTGTGCGGCGGCCAGACGATGGCCACACTGAAGTGCTGCAGCGGCGACCAGACACGCGACCAATGGGCCGTTGGCTCGACGCATTATCGCGACATGCAGATGCCGCAAACTCTGCCGCAGGTCGCACTGACCGGGTGCACGCTGGAACTGGGGATGAACGCGCCGAGCGGCAGCCGATGGACCGTGAGCCCGACGGCAACCGTGGTCTACGGCAATGGCCAACAGGCCCATCGAACCTTCGATTTCGTAACGCTTGTTTCGAACGGTTCGTTCGTCGTGAAATCGTTCGGGCTGGACCTGACTCCGTGAAGTATGGAACGGCTGCGATGAGCGGAGCACAGCTTCGTCATGAAGATCATTGAGTGGGTCTCGGGCACCCCCCAGGTCTCGCTTTTGAGACCTGGGTTTTCGGGAGTTGGTTTCCACGTTTCGCGGCGGTCCAGAATGACTCAATCTCCACGGTTCCTTCCATCCCAGTTTTGTAGTGACGAAAGCTGGACCACGCCCAGTCTTCTGGCCTGGAAACCAGACCCCGCTTCACCGGATTGCGGTGCATATAGCGCAGCTTTTCTGTTGTCTTCTCGGGATTCCAGACGTTGAAGTCGTAATAACGCGTCTGCCAGAACGGGCGCTGTTTCTGACGCACTGTGACAGACAGCTTGAGGGCTTGAATTGCGCGATCGAGAGTACCATTCTTCGGTTCGTTGACGAGAAGATGCACGTGCTCGGGCATGATGACGTAGCCGAGGACGACGAAGTCGTATCGCTTGCGGATTCGTTCGAGGGCTGACTCGAAGAGATTGCGGGTTGATGCGCGGCCAAGGTAGGGACGCCGGTGATAACAACTGAAGGTGATGAAGTGGAAGTCGCCGGCTTGTTGATAACGGTGAAGGCCTCTGGTCATCCGAGCCAGAATATGTGTTTGATGTTGGAGAGTCGGTGGTGGGGCTCACATCCCTCCCAGGTCTCAAAGGCGAGACCTGGGGCACCCAGATTTGTTCCTTCCCAGGTCTCAGAAGCGAGACCTGGGGCACCCAGAGTTGTGGTGATTGAAAGCTAAGTTGTCCGCTTCAATCGCATTCGTTTAGATATGTTTCAATAGAAAGAATGGCAGTTCCCCGGAGATCTACGGCTAAGGGTAAGTGGATTGCGGCTCGGCGCAAGGCGCGGGAGTACGCGATGGTGGCGCGGGCGCTGGCGTCTACTTCGCATCCTGTTCTGGCGCAGATAGTTCCGGCGCGGTTCTGCAATCTTTCTTGCGCTTACTGCAACGAATACGACAAGGTTTCTGAGCCTGTGCCGCTGGACGAGATGCTGCGGCGGATCGACCACCTGGGGCGGTTGGGAACGGCCATGATCGGCATCTCGGGCGGTGAGCCGCTGACCCATCCGCAACTGGACGACATCATTGTTCGCATGCGGATGACGGGCGCGATTGCGGGGATGATCACGAATGGCTATCTGCTGAATGTCGAGAGAATCGAGCGGCTGAATCGTGCGGGCCTCGATCACATGCAGATAAGCATCGATAATTTAGAACCCGACGAAGTTTCGAAGAAGAGCCTGAAGGTTCTGGACAAGAAGCTGCAGATGCTGGCCGAGCACGCGGAGTTCCACGTGAACATTAATTCGGTGGTGGGCGGCGGGTTCAAGGATCCGAATGACGCGCTGGTGATTGGGAAGCGGGCGCTGGAGCTGGGGTTCGAGTCGACGATCGGGATTATCCATGACGGCGACGGGCAGCTAAAGCCGCTGAAGCCGGACGAGGCGAAGGTCTACTTCGAGATGACGAACCGGAAGAAGACCAACTACGCGCAGTTCGATGCGTTTCAGGAAGCGATTGTGCAGGGGCGCGAGAATGAGTGGCGCTGCAGGGCGGGGTCGCGCTATCTGTATATCTGCGAAGACGGGCTGGTGCATTACTGCTCGCAGCAGAGAGGCTACCCAGGAGTCCCGATTGCGGAGTACACCACGGCGGATGTGAAGCGCGAGTTTTTGACGGCGAAGAGCTGCGCTCCGAATTGCACGATTGGGTGTGTGCATCGGATCAGCCACATCGATCACTGGCGCGCTCCGCAGACGAAGACGATTTCGCCGGGGTCGCAGGGGGAATTGGTAAATATTCAGATGTAAGACAGTGATCAGGGGTAAGTGGAGACGGGGAGAAGCAGGTCCTTCCCTGCGCTTACCCCACGGACTCTGGTCCGCGGGGCCCCAGGCCGCTCTGTTCAGGATGACACTTTAGAGTTTTGGTTTGCGGAAGTGGCGTCCAGAAGCCCAAAAGGCGGGAGGAGATGCTTCACGACCACCCCAGCGACATGGACCTGTCGCCGGGGACCCCGAGCCAGGCTGCTCGTTCAGGATGACACTTAGGAAGACATTCTGGCTCTAGTGTCGATTTTTGATGCGTGCTGCACGACGGGCGCTTCGCAGCGGGAGCGCAGGCCGTTGGCTTCTCGGGCGAGGTAGTCCCAGTTGAGGTCGCGGTAGAGGCGGGCCATGACGGCTCCGAGCAGGCCGGAGTAGTTGAGCGTGAGTACAACGCGGCTGTGGGCGCCGACAGCATCCACCTGGTGGCGGGCTACGACCTTGAGGCCGAAGGGGTGGGTGGTCCAGGCAAAGATGTGGCGCTTTTCGTCGAGGGAAGTGACCTGCCAGACGGCGGGCATCAGCCTGGGCTGCCAGATACGGGTGCGGCTGCCGAGGGTGAGGCGTCCGATATCCATGCGCTGGACGCGGGTAACGGAGGTGGTCCACTCGGGCCAGTGCTCTACATCGAGCAGCACCGGCCAGATGCGGGCCGGCGAAACGTTGATTTCAACGACGTGGCGAAAGTCTGACATGGGGAACTGGGTGCCCCGAACTACGGCAAGTTATGCAACGTTATTTGTGAGCTGTCTTTTCCGGCGTTGATCGAGTGTCGGCAATTGCCTGGTCGATGAGCTGAAAAAGCTTGGTTCGGTCGACCACCTCTACAAACGGCGCGCCCTTGCTGTTAGCCGTGGTGATCCAGATAGTTGGAGTGTGTTCAATGCCGATGCGTTGCCCGAGTGCATAGTCGGCCTTGACCTCGGCGGCAAGCTTGCCCTGGGGATCGATGGCAAAGGGAAGAGCGATGTTGTGGATCTTGGCGTAGTTCTCAGTGAACTGGCGGAGCGCGTCGAGGTTTTCGATGGAGCGCTGGTTGGCGAAGACGGCGTCGCGGTAATCGTCGCCCAGCTTCTTGCTTTTGGTGTCGAACCAGCGGGCGTTCACGGCAGCCTGGAAGCTCCAGGCATGGAACGGCAGCGGAAAGTCGTGGCGGATCCAGGGAATGTTGTACTTCGCGGTGGCCTCTCGCAGCAGCGGATTGGCGTTGGCGCAGTCGGGGCACTCCATGTCTTCAAATTCCACGATGGCCACCCGTGCGCCTGCGGGCGGTCTAAGGGCGGCGGGATCATGCACCGGGGTGGTGGGCGGCGGTCCAAACTGGGCGCGAGCACCGGGGGTTGCCGCAAGCAGGGCGGTCGCGAGTGCCAGCGAAAGGGCAGCGCGACGGACGGGGAAGCGAAGGGCGAGGGCAAGGTTAATGGGCATAGCGTCTTGGACGACTCCCTTACTCTCATTGTAACGGCTGGAAAGGAGGAAAGTTTCAAGCGGGAGTATCACTTTGGGGGACGCGGTGAGACGGATCAGATTTTCGTCTTGCAGCCCGGCTGGCGGATTATCGGGGTTCGCGGCTGGCGTCCTCGCCATGGGCTTGGGCTGGATCATTGTCGGCGCGGCGTTTGGCCATCCACTGGCGCCATTTGTAGTCGGCCACAAAAGACAGGGCAAAGACGACGAAAGCGAGGATGGCGAGAGCGAGTTTCATAAGACAAGTGGTCACGGATCAGTAAAGTTCGGTTGAACGCTTCCGTGATCAGTGAGCGTGCTTCATGGGGGAGGATAGCTTGCGAAGGGTGTGCAGCGCCAATCGGGAGGCCCAGAATATGGCGGCGAGCACAATTGCAGCGTCGATATAGCCTGCGGAGAAAAACACGATAGAGCAGGGCAGCGAGTGCGCGCGAAGGAACGGGCTGCGATCGGTGGCGATAATGCCGGGGAGGTGGAGCAGATACCACTGCATGGCGAGGGCGGCAGACTGGCTGGCCGACGACAGGCCACTCGACCCGGCTGGGTACCCGACCACCCAGAAGTTCACCACTTCAATCGGAAGGGCAGCGAGGAGTGCAGCCTTGACCATTGAGCGCATGAGGGGCGGATCCTTACTGGGGCCAGATGGGAAAAACGCTGCCGGGGTTGGCCGCGGCAGCGTCTTTCAGTAGCGAGTGTTTCATCATTGCCCCATTAACGGCCGACGACAATGACGGTAAAGCTTCCGGGAATGATCGGAGGACGCGGACGCGGATTTTCTGTCGTGGCTGCAGGGCGCGGGCCGAAGTCGGCGGTTACAAGGTAAATACGATCGGTAGCGGCATCGTAAGCCATGGTGCGCGCGCCGCGCTTGGTGGGTAGCGACTGGATCGTCTTGTAAGTGGTGGCGTTGACGACCGACAGGACGCCATCGCCGCTGGAGGCGAAGGCCAGCTTGTATTTGGCGCTCCAGCCAGCGGCATCCGGCCCATCGCCGATTTCGGGCGTAGCGAGAATCTTGCCGCTGCCGGCGTCGATCACGCTCATTTTGTTGCCGTCGCAGACTGGGAAAAGGCGATTGCCTTCGATATCCATCGCAAGGCCGGAGGGCGATTCGCAGCCGGCGGCCCAGGTTGCGGCGATCTTCTTGTCACGCGCGTCGATCTTGAGGACGAGGCTTTTGTCCTCAATATTGTTGTAGATGTTTCCTTTGCCGTCGGCTACGGCAAATTCGGGCTTACCGGGCACAGGGATGGTGGCGATGACCTTTTGCGAAGCGGCATCGATGACGGATATGTCGTGGCTGCGGCCGTTGAAGGCCCACACGGTTTTTGTCGACGGCTCAAAGATGATGCAGTCGGGGTTGGTGCCGGCAGGAATCGTGGCGACGGTGGAGAGATTGGAGCGATCGAAGACTACGACGGCATTGCCTCCGCCATCGGAGATGTAGCCGAGCTTGCCATCGGGGTTGAGCGCTATACCGTGGGTTCCGTGCAGTCCGCCGATGGTGCCGATCAGCTTGCCGCTGGTTGTACCGACTACGTCGACGTGATCGCCGCGGGTGATGTAGACGCGCTGGGCTGCGGAGTCAGCAAGCAGGTAATCCCATCCGCCCGCGTCGGCGAGTTTCCATTGATCGAGAATCTTATACGGACCCTGGGCACGGGCGGCGATGGAGGCGGCAAAGAAGGTGCAAAGCAGGGCGGCCGCAAAAAGGGTGCGCGCAAAGGCTGGGAGACAACGTTGATTTTGCATGTTCGACTCCGCGTGGGCTCGGCCATTCGCGAGAGAAAATTCTTTGCGAGTGGCCGGCGAGAGCATTGTTCCACGGCGGGATTAAGACATGCTGAAGGGAGAGCGGAGATGCGTTCGGCGGAGCGCCACGATTCGGCTAGAACGGAATGCCACGAAAGTGGTGCTCAAAGTGCGAGCGGTCACGGCGAGAGCGGATGAGCGGCAATTACAATTCTCGCAACTTTTATACATCTAGAAAGCGTGAACGGAAATGGCTCGCCGGGTCTTTGCGTGTTTTCAACTTTCTCTGCTGTTATCGCTTTTGGTTTTTTCGTCCGCCTCTTTGAATGCGCAGGCACTCCCACAGGGTGAGTGGACATGGATGGGCGGGGCGAACACGATTCCTAACTATACGAACACGCTTTCCGGGATTTCAGGAGTGTATGGAAAGCTGGATACATTCGCTACTACGAATACTCCGGGAAGCCGCTCTGGAGCCGCAACCTGGGTGGATGCGAGCGGCAATTTCTGGCTGTTCGGCGGATCTGGATACGCATCCGATGGCTCGCTTAGTTACATCGACGATCTCTGGGAATATAGCCCGGCCATCCATCAATGGGCCTGGATGGGTGGCAATTCGGTGGGAGCGCTTGTAAAAAGCCAGTTTGGCGTCTACGGAACGCTCGGTGTGCCCTCCGCAAACAACCTGCCTGGCGGGCGCTCCAATGCCGTGACCTGGACAGATACGAAGGGCAACTTCTGGCTCTTCGGCGGCTATGGATATGCGGCCAGCGGTGCCGGCGACCTCAACGATCTCTGGACATACGATCCCTCTACTCACGAATGGACATGGATGGGAGGTAGCAGCGTGGCCACCGATTCCGGCCTCGGCGGAATTTCCGGAGTGTACGGCACTTTAGGTCAGGCCAGTTCCACCACGTATCCAGGCAGCCGAATTTATGCCGCAGGATGGGCAGACGCGAATGGGAACCTGTGGCTCTTCGGCGGATTCGGCTTCGACTCAGCCGCAACCAGCGGGGAACTCAACGACCTTTGGAAGTACGATCCGAATGCGAACCAGTGGACGTGGGTCTCTGGCAGCAGCACAGTACCGGGCCCATCCCTCGGTCAGACCGGCGTTTATGGAACTCTTGGCACTGCGGCGCCAGGTAATGTGCCGGCTGGCCGCGAAATCGGAGCGGAATGGACCGACAAGGCGGGGAATTTCTGGCTGTTCGGCGGATGGGGATCGGAATTTAATGGAAGTGGAACTTTTCTCAACGATCTCTGGGAATTCAGCCCGGCGACAAACGAATGGACGTGGATGGGTGGAAGCCCCACGGCTGCAGGGTACGGATCTTATGGGACCTTCGGTGCACCATCTACGGCCAATTATCCAGGCGGGCGCGTTTACTCCGTCTCATGGACCGATGCGGATGGAAATATGTGGCTTTTCGGCGGCAACGGTTTCGCGGCGGACGGCTACGGGGACACGTTAAATGACCTGTGGGAGTTTATTCCCGCGAGCGGCGCATGGGCATGGATGGGTGGGAGCTCCGATGGAACTACGGGGGGAGATCCTGGAGTCTATGGGGCCCCCGGCGTGCCTGCCGCACTGAATGCGCCTGGTGCGCGTGATCTGGCGACCGGGTGGACGGATAATCGCGGCATCTTCTGGTTTTTGGGCGGCACCGGAAAGGATTCGGCGAACAACTTCGGAATTCTGAATGATCTGTGGAGCTATGAAGTGGCGGGAACTCTTCCTCCGGCTCCTGCACCCACCTTTTCGCCTGTATCTGGAAGTTACCCCGCGGGAACAGCGATCACGCTGAGTGATATGGCCAGCGACGCCACGATCTACTACACAACCGATGGCAAAACAGTGCCGACGGTGAACTCCGCGGTCTACACCGGTCCTGTTTCACTCACGAATTTGATGGCCGTTCAAGCCATTGCCGTCGCATCAGGCTATTCGACGAGCTATGTTGCGAGCGCTACCTATACGTTGATCCCGCCTGCCGCGACTCCCACCTTCAGCGTGCCTGCCGGCCCCTATACGTCGGTGCAGACGGTGACCATCAGCGATGCCACGTCCGGAGCAACCATCTATTACACGACCGACGGCAGTGCGCCCACGACGAGCTCCACGCTATACAAGGGAGCCATCACAGTCTCCCAGTCCGAGACACTCTCTGCGATTGCCATCGCGAGTGGATACGACACGAGCAGCAAGGCGACGGCAACCTACACCATCACTTTGCCGCCTCCAGATTTCACCATCGCAGCATCGCCCGCATCCTTCACGGTCAACCCAGGACAGGCGGTGACGGCCGCGATCACCATCACGCCTGCGAATGGATTCAATTCGGCAGTCTCGTTTGCCTGCACAGGATTGCCAGCAGGAGCGACGTGCAGTTTCACGCCTGCCACGCTGAAGCCGTCCGCCTCGCCTGTCTCGACCACCCTGACGCTTTCGACGCCGCAGTCCGCGGCGGTTTCCGGAATTCGTCCGTGGACATTTTCACCGATGGTGCTAAGTCTCACTTGCGGTTTATTCTTCTGGCGCAAAAGGAAGCGCTGGCAGATCCTATCGCTTGTACTGCTGGCACTGGCTTTGATTGTTCCGGGACTCAGCGGCTGCGGATCGAGCGGAGGAACAGGTTCATCGACTGGAAGCTCGCAGCCTGTCACATCCACGGTTACGGTGACGGCATCGGCCGGTTCGCTGCAACATGGCACGGTCGTGTCCCTGACGGTGAATTGAGGACTTTAGCAGGCGCTGACTGAAGCGCGACTTCGTGTTACTCTCCCTTCAGCGCTGAAGGGCGCATCCGGTCCGCGGGAAGGACAGAAGTCCACCTTTTTTCACAATCTGATTTGCGAACTGACTTTCAGCCCTCAACATGCGGACCTGGGCATACGAGAGGAAGTTCGTCATGCCGGCAAGACAATTCCCGTCTAAACCCGATCTCAATCATCTGAAATATCAAGCCAAGGACCTGCTCAAGGGATACGCCGGTCAGGATCGCGGTGTCGCGCAACGGATCCGCGAATTCAACCCGCGTTTCAGGGGCGCGACGGACGCCGAAATCTTTGCGGCTGCGTTACGGCTGAGCGATGCGCAATTCATGATTGCGCGCGAGTACGGTTTTAAAAGCTGGGCGCGGCTGAAGGTGCATGTTCAGTCGCCGGAACTCGCGAGGCGGTTGAAGGAGCGGCACCATGAGCGGATTGAGGACGCCGTTTTTCGGCGAGCCGTGGATCTGCTCGATGCTGGAGATGCTGCGGGATTGAGCGAATATTTGAAGCGGCATCCTAAGCTCGTGCATGAGCATGTTGAGTTCGAGAGCGGAAACTATTTTCACAGCCCGTCCCTGCTTGAGTTCATCGCGGAGAATCCGATTCGACATGGGACTTTGCCCAAGAATATTGTCGAGGTCGGGAAAGTGATTCTCGATGCCGGGCCGGATCAAGCATCCCGTAACGTAACGCTGGCGCTGGTGGTTACGGGAAGCGTGCCCCATGAATGCGGGGTGCAGCTTCCGCTCATCGACTTGTTATGTGACCACGGATCCGATCCCAACAGCGCTATCCATGCCGCGGCTCTGCATGGCTATTTTCAGACGGTGACAGCGTTGATTGAGCGTGGCGCACGCATTGATCTGCCGATCGCAGCAGTGCTGGATCGCGTTGAGGATGCTCGCAGATTGCTGCGCACGGCGAACAGTGCGGAGAGACATCTGGCTTTGGCGGTGGCGATCCAAGTCGGACATATTGAAATCGTTAGATTACTGCTGGATGCGGGCGAAGATCCCAATCGCTATAACCCGCCCGGCGGCCATTCGCACACGACGCCTTTGCATCAAGCTGCATTGATCGGTCACGGAGACCTCGTGCGATTGCTTCTTGAGCACGGAGCAAGCGTGGACACGAAGGACTTGCTGTGGGGCGGTACGCCTGCCGATTGGGCCCGGCATGAAGGCAGAACGGAACTGGAGGCCTATCTGCGCGAGCTTGAGACGAAGCAGGAATCGTAAGGATACCTAGCCATTTTGGAATTGATCGTCGCGCGCGACACAAGCGTGCTGCGCTGAGGATGACACTTCAACCCGATGCCGGCAGCCGGACGGTTGCAGTGGTTCCCTGTCCGGGGTCGCTTGCGAGCGTGATCGAGCCGCCAGCCTTCTCCACGGCAGCTTTGCAGATGGCAAGGCCGAGGCCGGCGCCGCCGGTCGCACGATTACGCGCTGGGTCGCCACGATAGAAACGGTCAAAGACGTGGGGCAGCGCGGCAGGATCGATGCCGTCGCCATGATCCTGAACGACGATATCGACAAAGCCGCTTTGGGCAAGGACCCGCACTTCAACCTGCGCGCGTGGCGGGCTGTGCTGGATGGCGTTCATCAGGAGGTTTGAGAAGACCAGGGTGCAATCCTGCACGCTGAGCGAAACGGCGCGCGGTTCGCTGGGAAGAATATGCACGGCCAGTTCCACCTGACGCACGACTGCGAAGGTCTCAAGTTCAGAGATCGTTGTCGCGATGCACTGGTTCACATCGCATACTCCTTCAACCGCCGCGGCCGCGGTATTCTCCACGCGAGCAAGGGTCAGCATCCTGGCGACGAGCTCTTCAACGCGCGCGGTATCGGCGAGAGCGCGCTCGTTGCCGGCCTGATACTCTTCTGGCGTGCGCTGGCGCATACCCACCAGCTGCAGCGACGACTTAACCACCGCGACGGCGGTTTTGAGCTCATGCGCGGCGTCAGAAACGAACGTGCTCTGCTGGTTGAACGAGCGCTCCAAACGCTGCAGAGCGTTTTCGAGGGCTTGCGTCAGCGGCGCCAGCTCGGCGGTTTCGCGCGCTGAGGCAGGCGGTGAAAACTCCCATGAGTTGGCCGAGACGCGGCCAGCCAACGCGGCCAGCTGGCGTAGAGGCTCGAGCCCACGATGGAGCACCCATGCAATCAGAGGCCCGGTAATCAGAACGAGCAGGAGCATGCCCGCCGCGTAGAATTCGACCGCTCCGTAAATCGCTTCCCATACGCGCTCGGTCGGTGCTCCATAGAGAATTGAAACGAAACGCAACTTGCCGCCGCCAGGCTCGCCGGGATCGATGATGCGCGTGCCGCGCATGAAGAGCAAACGATAGTCGTGATTGCGCAGCTTGATTCGGAAGAAACCGTTGTGATTGGGTACGCTCATTCCGGCGCTGCCCTGCCAGTTTGCCGAGCGGCCCAGCAAGTGTCCGCGTCCGTCCCACACCTCATAGACGTCGTCGGGCGGCACATGCAGGTCGGCGAGGTCGAGCATCACGTTGTCGCCGACATCTTCGGCATCCTGTACGGCTCCAAGCACGGAATCGGCGCGGCCATGCAGCATCACATCGAACGATCGGAAGTGGCTGTGGCGTTCATATCCCAAGGCCACAAGGATCACCAGCCCGGCCGAAACCAGCTCCACCAGCATCACGGCGGCGATAAGACGAAAGGCGATGCTGGTTCTTCCGAATGTGGAACGGCCAGTCATGACGGGGACTCGGGGCTGAGACGGTAGCCGCGACCGCGCAGTGTTTCGATAACCGGTTCTGCATCGGGCACCGCGGCGTCGAGCTTCTTCCGCAGGTTGGAGACATGCGCCTCGATCACGTTGGAGTGGTGCTCCCAGTTGTAGTCGTAGAGATGCTCCAGTAGTTCCTGCTTACTGACGACCTTGCGGGGATGATGCAGCATGTACTCGAGGATGTGGTACTCGGTCGGCGAGAGTTCGACGAGTGCGCCGCCGCGGTGCACTGTCTGCTCGAGCGTGTTGAGTTCGACGCCAAGAGCATTGAGGGTGGGATGAGCGGCGCCCTTGCCGCGCCGGATCAGCGCCTTTACCCTCGCCAGGAGTTCGCCGAGGTCGAAGGGCTTGGCGAGGTAGTCGTCAGCCCCGGCGTTTAGCAACTGGATAATGGCGTCCTTGCCTTCTTTCGCTGTGAGGATGAGCACGGGCGTCGCGTCTTTGCGGGCGCGCATGCGGCGCAGAACGCCGAAGCCGTCAAGCTTGGGCAGCATCAGGTCGAGGATCACCAGGTCGTAGCAGAGATTGCGGGCCGCGTCGTCGCCGGCTTCGCCGTCGGGTGCCCAGTCTACCGCGAGCCCGGGACCGTCGCGCAGGGCGGCCGCAAGATTGTCGGCAAGCCGGACTTCGTCTTCCACCAGCAGGACGCGCATGGACCTGATTCTCCTATCAGATTATCTTGCAGCAAGATTAAACGAGGCTGAAGCCACCTGCGGTGGGGCCGGCGTTTTATGGCAACGTATCTCGCCCCTGGATGCATTAGTCTTATCATTGCGTCTCCAATCCAACCAACGGAACTGACTTTTGCGCATTGTTCTTTCGAACATCGGCACGCTTGGGGATATCAATCCTCTAATCGCGCTGGCGCTGGAACTGAAGCGCCGCGGGCACTCGCCTGTGATGGCGCTGCCGAACGTGTATCGGACAAGGCTCGAGCCGCTGGGACTGGAGTTTCACGCCATCCGGCCGGATATCGATCCAACGAATAACGTGCTCGTCGAGATGGTCTACGACATCAAACACGGCACCGAGCACGGGCTGCGCAATTTCCTCTTTCCCTCGCTGCGCCAGACGTACGACGACCTGCTCGATGCGGCGACAAAGCCGGTTCGCACGGATCTGTTGCTGCTGGGCGAGCTGAATTATGCAGGACCGATTGTGGCGGAGGTGACAGGGATTCCGTGGGCAAGTTATGTTCTGGCCCCGTTGTCGTTTTTCTCGGCATTTGATCCGCCGGTGTTGCCGCCCTATCCGAAGCTGGCCAAGGCCGACAAGAAGGTTCCGGGATTCGGGCGCGTGATCAAGCGCGTGGCGCGATTCGTGAGCCGCAAGTGGCCGGAACCGATTTACGACCTGCGGCGTGAACTGGGATTGCCGCACGGCGTGAATCCTCTATTCGATGCCAAGCACTCGCCTGAGCTTGTGCTGGCGCTCTTTTCGAGTGTGCTCGGCGTGAAGCAGAAGGACTGGCCGCCAAACACACTGATTACCGGCTTCGCATACTACGATGCCGATGCCGGGAATGCGAAACTGCCGCCGCATCTTGAAGAATTTGTCTCAGCCGGTGCGCCACCGATTGTGTTTACGCTGGGGTCGGCGGCGGTGTTGGCGGCGGGAGATTTCTACGAAGTCTCGGCAAAGGCTGCCATGGAGCTTGGCCAACGTGCCGTGCTTCTGATCGGAACGGACCCGCGCAACCAGCTCAAGGAAAAGCTGCCTGCGTCGATTTGTGTGGCCGAATACGCACCGTATTCCGCTCTGTTTTCACGTGCTTCGCTAGTCGTGCACCAGGGTGGCGTGGGCACCACAGCGCAATGTCTGCGTGCGGGTAAGCCGATGCTGATCATGCCCTACTCGCACGATCAGCCGGATAATGCGCGACGCATGAAGCGGCTCGGCGTTGCCAGGGTGATCCAGAAAGCGAGCTACACACCAAAGAAGGTTACGCGGAAGCTGTTAAAGGTTCTTGACAACCCTGACCTCGCTGAAAAAGCACGCGCTGTGGCTGAGCAACTCCGCAACGAAGACGGCGTTAAGACAGCTTGCGACGCGCTGGAGGGGTTATACGCCAAGGTCCGGAGAAGCGGCAAAGCCGTTTGATTGTCTCCCCATTTGCCCGCTCGCTATAGATGATCTTCCCACCCAAACCTTCAGCTCTTTGAGCGGTGCGCTGTTGCTCCAAGGCAACTCTGTTTCGCTTGCCTCGCATCGCAGTTGTGATTGCGTGCGACGGGATTGTGCGACGGGATGGATTGTCCAATTCCCTGGTCATAACAACAGCAGGAGGAAACAGATGATTAAAAATCGTTTAGCTTATAGCTTTTGCCTGAGTTCAACTATTGTGCTGCTTGGCGGGGTTGTCGCGCTCGCGCAAGCCCCGGGCAGCCCGCAGCCGCCCAGTATGCCGGGCCAGCAGCAAGCTCCCACTTCTCCCGGCGCCGGAATTCCGGGAACCGGGACAGGTGCCTACCCTGCAACAGCACCGACTGGCCAGGACTATTCTGAGCGGGCGTTTGTGACAAAGGCTCTCGAGGGAGGCGAAGCTGAAGTGCAGCTCGGCCAGCTTGCCGAACAGAAATCCCAGAGCAACGACGTGAAGCAGTTTGCGCAGAAGATGGTGTCTGATCACGGCCAGATGGACGAGAAGTGGCTCAAGCCTGTTGCACAGCAGTTGGGTGTTTCCGAACCCAATGGCCCTTCAAAGAAGGACAAGAAAGAGATCGCCAGACTAGGGGGGCTTTCTGGAGAAGATTTCGATCGCGAATACATCATGATGATGGTGAAGGATCACCGGCAGGACCTCAAGGACTTCAAAGACGAAGCGCAGGCAGCCCAGGACCCGAGTGTGAAGCAGGTGGCGGAGCAGGGCTCAAATGTCATCTCGCAGCACTTGCAATTGATCGAGCAGATCGCGAAGAACCACAATATCAACGTTGACTCGAAGGAAATCTCGAGCACGAAGTAGGGCATGGTTATCTGCGTTCAGATGGGCCGCACCTTCGAACTTCCACAGCCATGAGACTCGACAAGATCGCGCCTATCGCTGATGGCAACTCGTCCGAAGGAGTCTATTCTCGCGGATAGGGTTTTGTGTGGCCTGTGCGCGAGTTGGTTACGCTGAAGTCGCCGTCCTGATGCGCGACTACCTTAAAGTATGCGCCGTCGCTACCGCCTTTGACATTGGCGATGAGTGCTTCATCGCTGTTGTGCGCGGCGTCGGAGTCTTCCGCAGTGTGCAGCATATAGAGATCGATCAGGCCGGGGCTTTCGTGCACCGTCTGCCAGGCTTCGGGGCTGCCGGCCTTGTGCGCTCCGTTATCCATGATTGCGACGCGGGGATGAATCGCATCTACAAATGCACGTGAGTTCGACAGGTTGAATCCGTGATGGTTCACGAGATAAAGGTCGACGTGCCCAATCAAATTGTCGGGGCAGACAAGCGGAATCTCTTTAGCCTTGGTCAAGTCACCAAGATCGAGAAACCGGAATTTGCCGAAGCGAACAAGAATTCCGGCTGACCGCGGATTCTCGGTTGTGTCGAGATCCCATTTTGGCTCGGTGGCGCAGTACGAATTCGGCTCCGGCGTTACCCCCGGAACCGCCTTGATGTGTTCGCCATCGGCGGTGAGCACGAGGATGCTGAGGCCCGGAATGTCAATGCTATCGCCGGGGTGAACGGTACGGCGCGGCGTTGTGCCAATGGCTTTGACATAAGCCGCGTAGTCGTCGCGTGTGATGTCGGAGTCTTCGCGGTTAACCCCGTGATCGAGAAACTCGCCAACTTTGACACGTTCAACGAGGTTCGGAACGCCGCCTACATGATCGACATGGAAGTGGGTGATGAGCACCTTGTCGATCATTGAGATGCCGGCGTCTTTCATTACCGCCTGAATGCGCTCGGCATCGCGGCCATTGTTGCCCGGCCACCCGGTATCGACGAGAAGAGAATGGCCGCCTGGCGCAACCAGCAGAGTGGCCTGGCCTCCTTCGACGTCGACGGCGTAGATCAGCAGGCCTTTCTCGTGGTTTTGCGCCTGCGCGCCGGCGACTGCGCCGAAAGACAGCATGAAAACGCAGGCTGAGAGGAGAATGCAGAATCTGCTCAGGAACGGAAAAATCGGGGTTGGGGCGGAAACGCAGGTGCGGTGGTGGGCGGCAATTCGCATTTGCCGAAAAGTGTATAAGACCAACCATTACTTGGGGAAACGAGTTCGGCCGGGCTCAAAAACTGCACTACTGGTAAAATAAAAAGTGCCGCATTGTGTGGCCATTCAGTTTGTAACCACTCCCAACCTCTTGGCCGCCAACGGCGCCATACCCGAGCGCAAATTCAGATTTGCCCTGGAAGAAAAGGAACACTACGCCTGTGAGCCAGACGATACGCAATATCGCCATCATCGCCCACGTTGACCACGGTAAGACGACCCTTGTTGACGCCATGCTTCGCCAGTCCGGCACTTTCCGCGCCAACGAGCAGGTAGCGGAGCGCGTGATGGACTCCAACGACCTGGAACGCGAGCGCGGAATCACGATTCTCGCCAAGAACACCGCGGTTAACTTTGAAGGCGGCAAGATCAACATTGTCGACACCCCGGGCCACGCCGATTTTGGTGGCGAGGTGGAGCGCGCGCTGAAGATGGTGGACGGCGTAATGTTGCTTGTCGATGCAGCCGAGGGACCGCTGCCGCAGACGCGCTACGTGCTGTCCAAGGCGCTGGAAGCAAAGCTCAAGCCCATCGTCGTGATCAACAAGATCGATCGCCCCGACGCGCGCCCGCAGGAAGTGCTGAACGAAATTTACGATCTTTTCATTGACCTCGATGCGGAAGAATCGCAGCTGGATTTTCCGGTATTGTATGCGGTGGCAAAGGCGGGTACTGCCACGCTTGATCTGGCCAAGCCGGGAGAAAACCTGCAGCCGCTTTTCGAGACGATCGTGTCTACGATTCCCGCGGCTACGGGCGATGTGGATGCTCCGCTGCAGATTCTGGTTACGAATCTCGACTACTCCGATTACTTTGGTCGGATCGCTATTTGCCGCGTTTTTCAGGGAACGCTGCATGCCGGCGATGATGTGAACATCTCGAAGCGCGATGGCTCGCTGATGAAGACGCGAATCACCAAGCTGTTCACGTTCTCAGGATTGAAGCGCACTGAGACCACCGAGACCACGATGGGCGATATTGTCGCCGTGGCAGGTGTTGAAGGCATCACCATCGGCGAAACAATTACTTCGCTGGAAAATCCCGCACCGCTCCCGCTCATCGTCATCGATGAGCCCACGATTGCGATCCAGTTCAGCGTGAACAACTCGCCTTTCGCAGGCCGGGAGGGCCAGTACGTGACCAGCCGCAACCTTCGCGAGCGGCTTGAAAAGGAACTGCTGACTAACGTCTCGATTCGCGTGGAAGAAGCCGGCTCGCCCGATACTTTCAAGGTGCTGGGCCGCGGGGAACTCCAGCTTGCAATTCTTATCGAGATGATGCGCCGCGAGGGATTTGAACTGATGGCGGGCCGGCCGGAAATTGTCACGAAAATGGTCGACGGCACGCGCATGGAGCCAGTCGAGCACCTCACCATCGACGTTCCTGAACAGCACACCGGTGTGGTGATCGAGAAACTCGGGCCCCGTAAAGGCGAGATGACCAAGATGCACAATCACGGCTCAGGTCGCGTGCGCATGGAATTTCGCGTGCCCAGCCGCGGACTGATCGGACTGCGCAGTGAAATGCTGACCGAGACGCGCGGCACCATTGTGATGAATGCGCTGTTTGACGGCTATATTCCTTACCAGGGCGAGATTCCGCAGCGGCCCACAGGCGCTCTTATTGCCGATCGCCAGGGCTTGACTACGACCTACTCGCTGAATGGCTTGCAGGAGCGCGGCATTCTTTTCCTCGGGGCCGGCGTGGACGTCTATGAGGGTATGGTTGTGGGCGAGCACTCGCGCGACAACGACCTCGACGTGAATGTGGTTCGCGAAAAAAAGCTGACCAACATGCGCGCCTCGAGCGCCGACGACGCCATTCGCCTGGTGCCCTACAAGACGCTGAATCTGGAGCAGGCCATCGAGTTCATTGCCGATGACGAGCTGGTCGAAATCACGCCCAAGTCGCTTCGCTTGCGCAAGAAGATTCTGCAGGCCAACAAGCGGCCCAAGCGCTGGGAGAAGGCAGAGCAGTTCAGTTCGTAGGTGGCCCAATGAGCTACAAAGCAATCAATCTCGGCGAGAAATTCGGGCTGTTCACCGAACAGTGGCAGCCCAAAGTCATCGCCGAGATGAACGACTATCAGTTCAAGATCGTGAAGCTTCAGGGCGATTTCATCTGGCACGACCACAAGGACACGGACGAAACCTTTATCGTGTTGGAAGGCATTCTGCGGATTGATTTTCGCGATGGTGCGGTGCTTATCGGCCCGGGCGAGATGTTTGTCGTGCCCAAGGGCGTGGAGCACAAGCCGTATGCTGAGCGCGAAGTGAAGCTGATGCTGATTGAGCCGCGCGGGGTGCGCAACACAGGCGAAGAAAGCGGCGAGCGAACCGCGGCCAACGATGTGTGGATTTAGAGTAGAAGCTTTTTAACCTACAGGCTGCCCTAGTCGCGCCTTCGCATCCAGCACTCGCTCCAGCGCTTCGTCCGCACTGGCGCCGATAGCCGAAAGATGTCCCATCTTGCGTCCCATCTTAGCGGCGCGTTTCTCATAGAGATGAAGTCGCACGCCGGGAACCTCAAGCGCTTTGGCGAAGTTAGGCGTCATCGTCAGCCACACATCTCCCAGCAGGTTCACGATAGCTGCCGGGCAGATCAGGGAAGTATCTCCGAGCGGGAGATTGCACGTCGTCCGCACCAATTGTTCAAACTGGCTGGTGACACATCCACGTTCGCTCTGGTGATAGCTGTTGTGCGGACGCGGAGCGAGTTCGTTGATTAGCAGCCGACCTTGCCGGGTGATGAACATTTCCACGCAGAGCAGCCCTTCGATTCCGAGTTTCTCGATGATGTCTGCCGCCAGCTTCTCAGCGCGCAATTCGATCTCCGGTGAGACGCCGGCCGGCAGAACGCTCCATGCGAGGATCTGGTTCTCATGGTGATTGCGCGCAGCCGGATACGTACGTACTTCGCCTGCGGGATTGCGCGCAGCCATCACGCTGATCTCGCTCACGAGGTCAAGCGCTTGCTCCGCAACGGATGGCTTCTCTCCAATGCTTTTCCACGCGTCGGTGATGATTTGCTTGTTGAGCAGCGCCTCCATTCCGATCCGCACCTGGCCGCGGCCGTCGTATCCGCCGCGACCTATCTTGAGAAACACCCGGCCTGCGAGTGTCTTCACGGCATGATGAAGCTCTTCTTCGTTGCGGATGATGCGAAACGGGCCGACGGGAAATCCATTTTCCGCGAGCCATGTTTTTTGCAGCGTCTTATCCTGGATGATGCGGATTGGTTCCACGCCGGGCCGCAGGGGAGCCAGGCTCGCTACTTCGCTCAAGGCATCCACGCCGATCTGCTCGATCTCCAACGTTACTGCATCGGCGCCACGCACCAGCTTTTGTGCTGCGGCGACGTCGTCCCAATTGCCCACCACCGTTTCCGCCACAAAGCTCGCAGGACACTTCGCTTCTGGATCCATGACGCGAACGCGATAACCCATGGTTCGTGCGGCAATGGCGGTCATGCGGCCAAGCTGTCCTCCCCCGAGAATGGCAATCAGGCCGCCCGGCTCCACGGCCGGCGCCTTTTTGATCGGTGTGGATTCGGCGGACACTATATCAACTCCTGAGTCATCACTTCTTCGGTGCGTGCGGCGCGCCATGCGGCCAGGCGGTCGTAGAGTGCGGAGTCCGTTCCAGCGAGAATTTCAACGGCCAGCAATGCGGCATTGGCCGCGCCGGGTTTGCCGATAGCAAGCGTGCCGACGGGAACGCCCTTTGGCATCTGCACAATCGAGAGAAGGGAATCGAGGCCGTTGAGCTGGGTCGCGGGAACAGGAACGCCAAGTACGGGCACAAGCGTTTTGGATGCGAGCATACCGGGCAAATGCGCTGCGCCGCCGGCTCCGGCAATAATCACTCGCAAGCCGCGCTCTCGTGCTGTTTCCGCATATTTGAAAAGCCAGTCCGGAGTGCGGTGGGCGCTCACAATGCGCGCTTCGTGCGGAATCTCGAGCGCGCGCAAAATCTCCACTGCCCCGGACAGCACTTCGTAGTCGCTTTTGCTTCCCATCACGACGCCTACTAACGGCTTCTCGCTCATGGGGTGATTATACGGGCGTTCGGAACGTCGGAGCGAGAAGGAACGGGGCATCCACTTGGGGGCGGCGGTATAATCTTTCGTCATCCAAAATCAAACTGGCATGCACCTCGAAAGATGAGGGATTCAATGAAACAGATAATCCTTTTCGTATTTATCGTGTCCGTGTTTTCTGTACCTCTTCTCGCTGGATCGGCTAAGAATCAATTCAAAGTCAAAGTTTCTGGGGGAACTACCTCAGCACTGGCTGGCCACCATATGGAGATCACGATTGATTCGGACTCGATTAAAGCCATTGACAAGACTGCGTGCGCCGTAGCCGTCAACTCATCCAACGGGGACTGCCCAGTTGGATCTCCGGATGTGATATCGGCCCAATTTTCACCCTCGGCCGTTATCGAAGTGGTAGCAGGGCAAGCAGCGCATTTCGTGGGTGTCTCCTGGAACTCGAACGGACAGAGAGATACATTGACGTTTGAGACCGATAAGAAAGAATATCCCCTCATTGTTGCGCTACTTGAAGAAGTCGCGGGAAAGAAAGCAATCAACGCTGATACCCAAACAAGCGATCGCCCCCGTGTGTTTCTGCGGTCTGAGAGTTACGGTAACCGCGTCAGCGCGCTGCGAGATCAGTCGATGGAAATGGCTTCAGATTTCAAGAAAATCTGCCCTACTGTCTTGATCACCATTAACGAGCAGAAAGCCGATTTCACGCTACAACTCAATCACATCGAAGCTGGCTTCTCCCGCGACAATCAGGTGGAGATATATAACAAGGATGGGGACCTGATTAGCGGCAAGGAGGGTGGCAGTATTGCCAATCAGGTCAAGGCTGCCTGCGCTCTGATCACGACAGAATGGGCTGCAAGTCGCCAATGATCGCCTAGGAAATCATTCTTACGGATCTGCCTTATTGCTCCTCTCATTGCGTTAGTGCCGATGCCATGCCTCGATCGCAACTTCCGCCACCGCGAGCAGGACGCTGAACGCCGCCAGAAAACCCTTGGCACGCTGCCAATTTTGCTCGTGGCGTTCCATGCGACGCTCGAGGTCGGCGATGCGGCCGCCGTTTCCATCGCCCATCAGGCCGCTCATCTGCGTTTTCAATACGCTTAGATCGCTCAACACCTGCGCTTCGAATTCGTTCATCATTCGCATCCGTTGTTCTCCGGCGATTGCCCTGTGAAGTCGTCCGGGATCCCTGCGGACATGTCTTTGTCCCCGGGTGTTCTCAAGACGCGAGGGGCAGATTAATGATCAGGGCCGCCGAGAACTCCGAGTAATTGGGCGGGTTTGATCCGTCGTAAATTCTTATATAAAAACGGTCGCTGGCCGAAGCCCGCGTAAACGTCAAGCTTGTCTGTGATCCGCGCATCACCAGGTCGGGGTCGGTCCCCGGCATGAAGCAATTGTCGCGCCGGCGAATCTCAAATCCGCCACCGCTCGGGGCAGTCGTTCCGGTGCTGACTGTAACAGTGCTGCCCGTCATGGATGTAACCGAGAGTCCGTTCAAGTTACACAAGTAAGTCGGTGAAATCGGGGCCGGAAGCCATGCATCGGCCGGAACCGTTACGCTAGTTTGAATAGCCAGGTCATCCGCCCAGTCATTCGCGAAGTTGATTGCATATTGCACCACGTCAGGATAACTAGCTCGATAAGTTAACTTCACACTGCGGACAATTACTTGAGCTACCAAGTTAGCCGAGAGGGCATTCAACGCCAGTGCGTCTCCGGGCCATACGTCTGCATTGAGGTCTGCTCCAGCGCAAACGTAGGTTCCACTCCACAGAGCGCTCACACTTGCAGCTGCCTGCCCGAGAGCTAGCGCCGCGTTCCGGCAGTCCTGAGAACTGCGTGGCGCAGGGTTGGTGACAGAGCCAATCCACGCGGAGATTGAAGGCAAGCCCGCTTGCGCAAGGGCCAATTGGCTCGCGGCATTGATGGCTCGGCCAAGAGCCCTTCCCACTGCGCGATAACTCACTGCAATTTGCTCGCCAACAAGCGGCGCAAATCCTGTGTAGAAGATCAGCTTACCGGTGCTCTCGACACAGCACTCGGCCGCCTGCGCAGTTGTTCCGATCCGTCGCGTCGCTGGGCTGCCATTAGTGGGAGTAGCAACCACCCAGCCCGATCCGAGATTGGTGAGATCAAGAGCGCGCATCGAACCAACAAGATTGATGCTGCTCGCTGCGACTACCGAACACGCTCCGGGCAAGTTTGCGATCTGCCCGTCATACAGCGTGACCGGCATGCCTGCGACGCCATTGACATATTCCTGTATTTCGAACTGAAGATTCCCCGAAGCCGTGTTCCACTGGCCCCCGAAGGAGACTATGCCGCTGTCTCCATAGCTGCGATAGACGGCAAGTCCTCGTTCGCACTCAGGACAATGGACACGCACACGGAGTGCGTACTGATTGGCCTGATTTACCTGGAACGCGGTCCCCATCGCCAGGCCTGATATCATCGGCTGCACTGATACGGCGCCCGTTCCTTGTAGTGCAGTGACCTGGAAACCCGCGATGCAAGCCTGCTGTGTTTGTTCGCCACTGAAGAAGCCGGCAAGAATACCGCTGCTTCCGTTTGCCAGCGTAACTCCGGTAGCTTCGAGCAAAAGAGTTCCGCCCATCTCTACCGGGTCGCTCCAGACTAACTGCGTATCTCCGTCTTTTCCAGTTCCGCCCTGCATTGTAAGGCCGCCGGCGCCCAGCGACAGATAGTTATGGCTTCCAGGATTTCCCCAGATACGCTGATCTATCTGACCTTCGTTGAATAGTTCGCGAATGATTGTTGCCTTTGAAGACGGCATAGCGAAGACACCGGAAGATAGGTTGAACTGTGTGGTGATGCCGTCACCGATAAAATACTCTGTGACATACGCTGTGGGCTCATGCTCTCCGCATACGGTGATGTCATTTGCGAGTGGGCGCTTCAGGTTGGCAGTCAGCGTGAGATTGGCAAGTGCAAGAGTGCCATCTTCTTCGCTGAGCGGATGCAGTGCGACAGGCAATGACGCCAGGGTGAGACTTCCATTCAAAGCGCGGTATACAGCGCGTGCCTGGTTGCAGACCATTCCGGCACTGCTGCTGAATGATGCGCCGGGCTCAGGCGTTGAGTTCGATACCGGACTGTTAAGTACGAGCGACTGCGTCGAAAGCGCTGTCGATCCTGTCTTCATCACGAGAGAAGCGACAAGAGGCCCTGCATTCAATCCCGAGGCACCTTTGCCAGGCGCCATCGTTAGTTGATCGAGGAGATACTCATCGCTGATAGCCTGGATTGCAATACGATATCGCGGCCCCTCGAGCCCCAACCCCGCGTATTCCGGCATTGGAGTTACTGCGAGATAGCCGGTAAAGTAAAGAGTTCCGTCATCTCCAGTTATCTGGAGTGCCTGATTGCGGGTCAATACAGCCGAGCAATTTGCAGGAGCGGTTACCCACAGCTGACAGACCGAAGGCTCGTTGAGCTTGCGATCGATGATCAATGGGTGCGCCGCGTCGAGGGCCGATGTGTAGTCTTGTCCGGCTATTGTAATTTGCATCTTTATTTCCCAAGATTCTGTTTGTTCCGTTGCTGGCCAAATCGGCAGAAACCCGATGAGGACTAGATCAGTGCGTATGCCGCGGGCTTGAAACTGCGATAACAGAGCACGCGTTCACCATCGAGGGGATCCACAACTGGCAGTGCGAGGAACTGGCCTTTGAGTAGAATGCGAGCGAGTCCGCCCTTATGCTTTGTGTCGAGAGGCGTCGCCGACTCCTCAGCAGCAGCAAGGCTTTGAAGTCGCGGGTAGTAGAAGAAGATGCGATCACCCTGGCTTCCTTGCATCACGAATAGTCCCGACCACTCGTGGTAGAAGCTTCCGCCTTCGCGATCGACGAAACCGGTCATCGCCTGCAACTTTGTGCCAACTGCTAGCGCACCCCCCGGCAAGGGTTGCGCAAGGATCAGCGATGTGGAACTTACTCCGAGTACAAGACCAACATTGAAGGTGACGCGCCGAATGTAATCAACGTCCATAACTGGCTGACGCAGGTAAGAGCCTGAGATAGGCGATCCCAAGTAACCAGTCTGCCCCGTGTAATCCACGTCGACGGCGATCATGGCGCCGGGCACAAAGCCTGCCGCATCTGCAGCCGCCAATTGAATGACGGATGCTGTTGATCCGCTTTGTATAGTCACCGCCGGAACAGCTTTTGCTCCGTCCGCAGCAGCGGCTACGCCGCTCGCCGTGGCCAGAAGATTCATGTGCTGGGAGCCTGTCGCGAGCGCCATTGTGAGCTTCCTCCATCCCAGGAATTCGAAACTCAGTTGGGCCTCGAGCGATTCGCGCGTCTGTTCCAATGTCGAAGCTGGAATGCCGGTGAGAATAGGTTTGCTTTTGCTCGTGGACTTGCGTGTGAAGTTCTGAATCCAACCCAGGTCTATCCAGGGTGCGGGTGGTGCATCGAGGTTGAACGTGCCCACCTGCGAGGGATCAAAGAGCACAGGAGTCTGCGTGGCTCGATTGACGGCAGCAAAGTAGGCCCGCACGCGTCGTGCAACGGGCGCAGGTGCTGAAAATGAAGTAGCTGTCATTCTTCTCCCTGCTCCTGGTAGCTGTAGACCATGACTTTGATGGAACGGCTAAGTCGATCGCGCAGAATGCTGATGGGCGCAAATGTTGGCTCGTCCCAGAAGACTTGCGTCCCCATATTGATTGGGGGTTGAGCAGAGTAGTTGATTTTGGGCGTATAGAAGGGCTGTAACATGACAAACACCTCCTCATCCATCGCGCTCAACATGCGTCCGCGATCGAGCCCGCCGAATGCCTGCGTACCGCATGTGCTGTAAAGGATTTCGCATTCTTCTGCCGCCATCGTGCAACTGAGTTCCATGTCGGCGCCGAGCCCGAGCCAGCGCAAAACATAAATATCGCAGGGCAATTGAGCGACTGGGGCTTCGGCCTCTTCGACGAGAATGCCGGGCCGAAGTGCACCGCGCAGCAGCACCGTTCGTTCAGGATTGATCACTGCGAGGCGGGTGCGAAGGGCTAAGTAGAAAGTATCTTTCGCGTTTTGCATAATGGCAGGAAAAGGGAGATAGGATCAAGGCTTACAGATCCTCAATACCATTCCACTTTGTTCCTGATCCCCTTTCCGGATCGGACCCCGAGTTAGCGATCCACATGGTTGGCGCCTCGCTTCGCGAATAAGAGAAGCCGTGAGTGAGCGACAAACGTAATTGCCAGCCAGAGATTAAAGTGCTTGAGAGAAGGCTTGTCGCAGCAAGAGCCGGTATAAGTAAACCTGGCCGAAGGCTTCGTTGGAGGCAACTGACTCAATGAGATAGTCCTGCCCGGCCACCGTGACGGCGAGTGCCATGGCAAACAAAGCCTGCGCTGACGGAACATCGAGCGCGCTGATCTGTGATTGCACGCTGGTGGCTGACACGAGCATCTCCCATCGAGATGCATCGCCTTCCTTGAAAGTGGGACGCAGCTTGCGCATGAGCACCGGGCTTATAACAACTTCGGAAAACGTGGTCGCGATCAGGCCAACTTCGGACTGATCCGAGATACCGCTCGTCCCGGTAACTCGTAGTTGCGCGCTTGTGCCTGTCACGCTGCGCAGCAGAGCATCGGCAAGCATCTGAGGCGCGCCTGACGGATTGCGCGGTGCTGTGTCGCTCATCGTTCACCCCAGCCTGTTCGCAACATATGGACGCAACCACGCCTGCACTGTTTCGTCCACCAGCGAACTCGAGAAGTACTGCATTTGCATTGTGTCGATCTTGGTTTTACTGGCATTCAACGCGGGCGTGGACTGAGCATTGCGCACGATCTGCGCACATGCTGTCTTCACGTCGTCGCCGATGGTCGCGAGCCCGGCCATATAGATTACTGAGATCTCGTTGTAGGGCAAGCCGAAGACGTTCCATGGGAGCGCGAGTTCGCCTGTATTCTGGTCGAAGTCTACCGAGCCAGGGTCGATGTTGGTCCACTCGCCGGGCAGCGAGAATGTCCACGCTGCTTCAAACAGAGCGTTGTCGATTGCTTCGCCACGGCGCGGCTTCCCGTACCGACCCTCGATGCTGATGAGCGGCGACGGAGCGCTGCCTAGCGGAGCGAGCGGAAGGTAGCTGAGCCGCACCGTGCGCGATCCGCTGATCACCCGCTGACGCTCTGTATATTGCGTAACATTCAGATCCGGTCGCCGGCAAAAACTGTTGATCAGCGCAGTCGCGGCAGTAATCCAATCGCTGGTCGTGCTGTCAGGCAATCCGTAATTCGAGTAGTCCGCTGGCAAAAGATAAGCCATGTGTTCCTCCGAGTTCAGTGGACAATGGTCAGTGAACAGCAGGAATGGGAACCTTTAGAGCATTGGCTCTGATCACTGCCCACTGATCACTGTCCACCTGCTTTTTAGCGGTCGACCAGCACCTGGTAGTGCGCGTAATTGGCGCCCTTCACAACCACAGCACCAAACTTGACGGCAACGTACTGCTGCGTCAGGGAGCCAGGCATGCCGAGCTGGAAAATGCGCGGAGTGGGATCGCCAAGCCAGTGGTACTCGATCAGGTCCTCGGTCACGATGTATGCGGGCAACACTGCTGATCCCGAACCCGGAGTGCCGGTGTAGCTCAAGCTCCAATCGGGGATCAGGGGCAGATCGCCGGCCTGTGTTGACAGCATCTTCACGCGGAAGCCACCGGTGATCTGATCCGAGTTGAGCACCACGTTAAACTCTGTCTTCATTTCGCGATCGATGAGATCGAGCAGCACCGGATTGGCATAGATTGCGGTGGGACGAATTTGATACCCGTTGTTCGCCACCATTTGCGCGACGGCTGACTTGATGCCGTCGACGATGGAAGCCGAGGTGCCAATGGTCGCGGTTGGTCCCCCCGCGACGATTTGCGCAATGGCGCCCATGTACTGCGTCGTGGTTGGCGTACTGAGGCTGGTGTCGTTGCCGTTCCACAGAGCCACGTCGTGCGTCACCATCAACCCACTGACGGTATCGACCAGGTCCTTGGCCTGCAGGTAGGCGAACTGCTGCTGCTGATTGCCGAGTTCCACGTCGAAGAGGTTGTAGTTGATCTGCGACACGATTGCCTTAAGCGGCACACTACGCTCGACGCGCGTGGGACTGACGACGGGCGCCACGATGCTACGGGGATTGACGAAGCCCGCGGTACCGGGATTGGGCAGCGCCGTCTCTTCGAAGAAACGCGACGGATGGCCGGTGGCTGGAACTTGCTTGATGCGCTGGCCGAAAGGGCTTGAGCGGCGGCAGATGTCAAAGATCTCGGTCTGGTACAAGGGAACTTCGATTGCTCCCGGTCCGATAAAGTCGGCTGCCGCGTGGATATCTGCGAAAGATACATTCATAGTGTCTCGCCCCCTCCATGGGGCTATTTGGAAAATGGACAGTGATCAGCGAGCAATGAACAGCTGCGTGTGATCAACGCGAGCCGTTCACTGCGCACTGTTTTTCTGGTCACTGTCCTTAGGTGATGACTCCGGCACGGAGCAGCTGGCTCTTGACCGCGATGCGTTGTTCGAGGCTGAGTCCCGCCAGTGCCGCATCGAGTGTGCGCACGTCGACAGGTCCTTCGGCGATGCCGTGCTTGGCCAGCATCTCCGATGTCGAGGCCGGTACAGTTCTGCGCAGCGGATTCAGAACAGACTGCGCTGCTGCGGCTTTGAATTCAGCGATGTCGCGCTCGGCCGCAGCAAGCTTTTCCTGCAATTCGGCTTCGCGCCTGCCCTGCTCAACGGTGGCTGAAATTCTCTCGACCTCACCTGCACCCTGCCGTTCTTCCAGCAGCGCGAGCATTCGCTCCAGCAAGCTGGTCGCGGCTCCAATCCGTTCCATAACCTGTTTTTCGTCGTTCTCCATGAGATTCCTTTCTTTGAGACATCTATTAACCAGGTATCAACTGCCAGACTGAGTGAATGATGTCGAGACACTTATGACCTGAAGGCTGAGAGTTGACGGCTGATCTAGCTCGCCATGCGGAAGCTGGTTGCGCGATATGCAGCCTTCTCCCGCAGCAGAATCGCTGCGCCGGTAAAAGTAACTCGGGTGAGTTTCCAGATTTCAGCGTGCATGTCTTCCACGCGAGAATCGGCTAACTCATAACTCATGCCCATTGATTCCGGGGCGTGGGTCGTTATCGCCTTTGCCACCTCGGGAAAGTCGCGCGCATAAATATATCCGCGCACCACTAATCGATTGCCGGCCAGATTGGCCTCGGTGAGGAGTCCGACTTTGCGCCGCGCATCGTGCCCGTCCCAACCTGGCCGGTAATCGACCGCCATACCCAGCAAGGACGGCAGCGCCTTTTCCGCCGCCTCGCGGGTAAGAATGACTCGATGTCCCCGGGCGCCTGCCGGAGCCTTGTCGCTTGCCGAGTTTACAATCGTCAACACGCCTTCGAACGGCACCCGATTAGGGTGTCCTTCTACGTGTGGAATCGTTACCGCCATCGCTTCGAATCGCATGTTGTTTCCGCCTGTTCCCACAAGAATGGCCGCATCGCTTTTGAGGTGATGCGGCCGGAGTGCCCATTGACTGCTTAGTTACTCAGTTCAGGAGAATCTAATACATGTGTCACCTTGCTTTGCACGAGAGGCGCCAATCCCCGCATGGCGCGCACCTCGTCCACCGTCAGGACGCCGGCCTGAAGCAACTGCACCTGGACCGCGAGCTCTGTGGCTTCGTCGCGAGCATTCAGATCGTTGAACACAAATTCAAACTCGCGCCAGCCGATGCACTTTGCAAAAAGGTCGCGCGTAATGTGCCCGGCAATCAATTGTGCAAGCGGCAGAATCGCGCCGCGGAACGCCTCATCTGCAAGCTCAGCTGCTGTGGACCGATTGACATCGCTCTCCAGACCCAGAAGCAGCGGGGGCAATCCAAAAGCATTCGCGATCATGCGAATGAGGAATTCCTGCCAGGCAAGGCGCAGATCGGCATCCGTACCTTGCGCGAAGCGCAGCACCTCAGGCTTTTGCTCGGTAGAGATCAGCGGCACGCGTCCAGTACCTTCAATATCGTCCTGCCACCAGCGGATCAGCCGGTCATGTTGCGCCGGCGTGGCCTCGTTGAGCCATAGTGCATACTGGGCAACCGAGTTGGCAGCCAGCTTTCCGGCGAAGCGATGTGCACTCAGAAACTGATTGACGGATTCAAACGCAACTTCCAGCGGCCCCAGTCCGAAGGGTGTAAAACTGCGCGGGTTCATTCGCACGTAGATGAGCTGGTTATCGCAAAGTTGAATGGCAGTTGATTCAGGTTGACCGGGCATGACCTGCGAGTAGCGCGCCATGTCTGGCTGGCCCTCCCAACGCGGATCGATGCGGATCGAAGCTCCATCCACGGGCCACAGCATCGCGGGCCGGTCCGGATCTCCCGTCGGCTCCATTTCAATCGCCCCGTATCCACCCGTGAGCGCGTCTTCGATGACCTGTTCGATCAATGTGCGAAAGCTGTCGACCGAGTTAGGCTCTTCGAGCATGCACCGCAGGCCGACAAGGCGTTGATTGACTTCATGGAGGTCGTTGGGCGTGTTATTCTCGCCGGGTGCAAACCCTCGACGAAGCCGCACTTGCCAGTCCATCGCCGCGACGCGGTCTTTGATGACGTTGATGGCGCGCCGTACCACGGGAGTCTCTGCAAATCGGCGCAGATTCATCGGCGAGGGTTTCGGCAACGATTGCCCTGGAAACCGCACCGGGCTCAGGATTGCCGGGAGCGCCAGGGTCTTCCGTTCCGCGTTGGCATCTGCTGCATGGCCGGCAACGCCCACGCCGGCAATAGCCTGCCGCCACAAAGCGCGGAATTGTTCTCGTACCTTCACGCATTACCTTCCTTCTAGAAGCAATAAGGCATGACCTTTGCAGGATCATGCCTCTTTTGTTTCGGTGAACAGTTGTCAGTGATAGCGACCCACGGGCCAATCATTTCGGTATCTAGGCAGCGAGTTGAACTGTCTCGCTCTCAACAAGACCTATCTTACGAAAATGATGATTAATTACATGCAAACTGTCAGTGCTAATTTTTGAGTCGGGTAAGTTATAGTTAACGCAGTAGTAAGTTATGTATATCGATTACTTGTAGGTCAATCAGTTCTTGACAGGTTCTTAGACGTGCAATTCGTGGCGTGCGGTTTCTGCCACTCGCGACATATCGGCCGTAGTGAGAACCCGAATCTGGTTCTCTTCCATGGTTTCGACGCCGAAGCGGTACATGGCCAGGCGATCAGGATCTTCATCGGTTGCACCTAGCTTCGCGGCTGGCTCAATAATTGCGGTCAACTCAAGGCTGGCTTTCTCCACCCGCTCCACACCTTCGTGTAAACCTGCCGCGGAGTAGGCAAGCACCTTTGCCAAGTCGAGTCCCGGCTCGAGGCTGACTGCATGAAACATGCGGATTACTCCGTTGGGCCGATACCCGGCATCGAGACGCAGGGGGTCTCCTGGCCGCGTGTAGTCGGAAGCGGGGATGCGCTTCCGCAGCAGGTCCCACACGCCTACATGCTCAAATTCACCGCGCATTGCAGACTGGATGGCGGCCCGGCCGCTGAGTCGCGGCATGCGTTCGCGCTTGGGCAAATCCACATAGATCCGCATCAACTCCTCTACACCAGCTGGCAGGCTCTCCGCCAGGTAGGCCTTGGGCGGCGTCATCTGGACGTTGAGCGAAAGCGACTCCTCGAGGATACGCATCATCTTGCCTTCGGGATCATGACGCAGGCGTTTACGCAGTTCGGTCTCCATGCCTTCCAGCACCGACGTGTCCGCGTCTGGATCGAGGCAACGCAAGCGTCGCCAGTCGCGCGTGAAGCGCAACTCCATGGGCGGCAAGCCCGTTTCAGCAGCGCTCTGCTGTCGCAGAAGCACACCCACATGCACGAACTCATTGCGCACTGGATCCGGCACGTAACGCAGCAACTGGAACTCACAGTTAAGTCGCGGATGGTCGGTCGTCATAGTCGCACGTCCCCTTATTCACCGGCGCAGGGCGTTCCCTACATAATCCTGCCGACGATGGTAGATCCCCAGCGCTCTCGAGTCCAGATATCATCGGGGTTGTCGCCGCTTCGAAGGCTCCATTTGGGAAAGGGCTTGCGATCCGAATTCCCGAATGCTTCGATCAGTTCCCGAATGCGGCTGCGGCGAGCCAGCAATTTCTCCACCAGGGCTTCCATTTCCGATAAATCGCCGCCATACCACTCCGGTGGTACCTCGTTCGCCGCCGCCCACACGGTTTCAGCCGGCATCGTTTCAAGTCGCGAAAGCCAAGGCTCGAACGAATCCCAGCTTGCCACTTCGCGATAGACATCGTTGCGATAGTAGACGCCGCGCAGAGGCGCATCTTCAAACTTCCATTCGCCGGCAAAGAAGCAATACCCAAAATCAATGAACACCGCCCGATAACGGTGCTCGCGGGCCTTGCGCGCAAACACGGCCTGGCGTCCATTGGCATTACCGGTCCACTTGTCGAGAGCGAGAATGCCGGCGAACTCGCCGAGGTTCTTCAATCCGGTCAGATGCTCTTCGGGCAGGTAATCGACCACTTGCCCGGGCATCAGACCGCCGACAAAGCGCGATCCGAATTGCAGCCCCGGCTCGCAGCGTTGTCGGGTGCGGCCTAAATCCATCTCTAACTCGGATGTGTTCTCGATGAGCCAATTCGATACCTCGATGAGCTCGGCCGCCGGAGCAGTCAAACCCGCTGCGGCTGCGAGCTTTGAGGCGAGGTATTCGTTGGCCAGCACTCGCATGTGCTGCGGGTTGTTCTTGAACTTGACGACGTAGGCATTCCCGTCGGCCCCCAGCATCAACTGGCCCTGTGCGCCGCCCCGCATGCGCCGGATATGCTGCACCGCCAGAACCGCCACGCCCGTTTCCCCGCTCCTGTTGAAGTATGTTCCGATTGTAATGGGAAAGCTGCAAGCAATGGGCTTTTAGCGGTCAGTCGAGGTGCGGCAGCGGCAAGGCGAATTGTTTCAGCCGGTTCAGTATGTTCGCCCGGGCTCGATTGGTTTGATCTCCTCACTCGTCAGCTGAAGCTAACAGCGGAAAGTTAATGTCTGCATTTTTCCAGCAATTCTGCTCTCGCTGCCAGTCCGATGGCCATTGCCATCACGCGGTCGTCATGGGTGCCTGCGCGCGCCCCGGTGCTGCCATCGGGTTGGCGGACAAAGCTTCGGCACTCTGCCAGAAGCCGCCGGCTCATGAATTGGTCCGGCTTCTCGATCAGCCCCGCATTCAATCGTCCGATCACCGCCGGACGGCTCAACGATGTTGTAAGCCATCCCATCTGACCCGACTGCCGGTATATGCCCGGATAATGGCAGACGCTCTCGATCAGCGAAAGTACACCGCTGCCATGATTGTTGCGCTCTACCACGATGCATGCATGGTTGTATTCGGTGGCGATTCCCGCAACCAGTCGCGCCAATTCGAGTCCTCCGACATGTCCGGCGAATTCCGCGCATTGGAGCCCCGTTTCCATCTCCACAACCTCGGCTACGGAGTAGTCTCCTTCGCTGCCGCCACCCGCCGGATCGACTGCGACCAGGTATTGCTTGTCGTGTACCGGAGGCAGCCAGATCTCCAGTTCTCCGTTGTGGCGAGTTTCCAGCGCGGCCGGCGCCGATACAAGCCTCTGCTCAATTGCGGCAACCTCGAATACTGAATCTCCGCTGGCAAGAAAGCAGCTTTCCGGATCTTCGGCAAATTCCTGCCTCGCCAGACCTCGAAAGTTGGCTTGCATTTTGCGCCGATACCCAATCTGGGCGAGGCTCAGATGATGACGTTCGATGATTGCTCTCTCTTCAGGTGTCAGCGAATCCGCAGCGACGGCCTTTGCTCGATACCGATGCTCCATCCACCACGGAAAGAAATGCCGCACCATCCCTGTCTCCGGGGCCGTCTGCCATTCCTCGTAAAAGCATCCGCCGATACCGTCCGGCGTTGACTCGAGAATCTCTTCTCCATCCACGGCGAGAGCGGCGCGAAGCCCTGCAAGAGTTTCCGCCGGATCGCCCGGCCATCGTGCCAGTTCGGAGCAGTGCAAGTTCTGCACCGTCATGCCGCGGCCCGCATTCCGTTCCCCGGCGGAGACAACGCAGTATTGAGAATCGAAGACGGGAAAAACGATTTGACGTACGTTGGCGCGCGATGTCCTCAAACATTTGTTGCGCAATTGGTCTGGCAGGTAATCGAGGAATCGGTGCACGATGCGGAAGATCTCCTCGGCTGACTGCTGGGTGTGCGCCACCTGCAGCGTCAGCGTTCCAGGGCGCGTGATGGTCTTGAGGAAAAACCGTGCGGCAACCCACGTGGTCAGCCCCATTTGGCGAGCCTTCAGCACGATGTTGCGCTGGCCGTGATGCTTCTCGAAAGCTTGCTGCACAGCATTGATACGAAGCGGCCTGGTGAGGCCGGAGCGAGTACGTACACGCAGCAACTGCTCCGCGAGTGCGGCAGCGACATTCGGTCCATGCAACTGCTCTGGTCTCCGGTCGAGGAGTTGGCCGAATCGCACCAACTCCTCCGCATTTAGACGTTCCGGTTTTAACTTCCATTCCTCAGAATCCATCAAGCGCTTTCCAGTTCATCTTCGCGGGGAATTGAAGCGTTGAGCCATTGCTTCGGCTTGCCCAATCGCCGGCAACTATGGAACGACTCGCACGTTGTAAGCGCTCGTCGTGGGCGTACCCGCTACGATTGCGCAGACCTTTACAGTGACGGTGCCCGCTGCGCTGACATAGCCCTGCCATACATAGCCCGCACCGGGGAAAGTGACAGGCGAGACAGCCACAGCCATCGCGGTGGTGCTGCCGGTCACGGATACAGTTCCGCTGGCACATGCGCCCGCCGCCAGCGAACTGCCGCCTATGCTGCCCGTCGTCCCCGCAAGGGGCAATACGGACACGCCGTTTATCTGGTAAGCCTTGCCTGCTCCAATGTTGACGTTTCCGACAGCGGCCATGTTACCGGAGCCGTCGTCCAGAGTATTGCCCGAATGGGTGGTCAGATTTCCCGCGGCGGTCGACTTGAGGAAAGTGTTTCCGTAGAAATCCCAGTAGACATAGTTAGACGAACTACCTGCTCCAACTTCATGGAAGTTCATGCGAACTTCATTATTGGCAGAATTGCCCAGTCCTCCGAGAACGTTAAGACACTCGCCGCCAGCCGCCAGATTTGGGCAGTAAGCAGCAAGGGGACTCATATACGATCCCGTTCCATTGTTATTTGCAACCAATGACTGAACCATGGCGGTCGAATTGTTTACGGTTACCATGCCGTTGACATTCGCACTTTCCCCTATCGTCACCGTGTTTGCCGTAGTTGCTCCATCGTCGATATGAGAGCTACTTGTTGAACCCGTCGCGGAAGTTGCTTTCGGAACATACCCGGTCATCTGCCCACTTATCCCGCCGCCGCTCGATCCACAAGGATTTCCCGAGTCTCCGATGGTTCCTGCCGTATCTGCGAACCAAGGGCAGTCGTGCAACGTCGAAATCGATGGTCCTGTTGTAAGGGTCGGACCCGCGCCCGAGATGGTGAACCCGTTCACATCATGCACGAACGGGCGAAAGTGGATCCAGGCCAGCAACACTTTGTTCGCGGTTCCGCTGTTAAATCCAAGATACTGCCCAGAGTAGGGCGTAAAGTCTGCTGTGTCTGAATAGTTCTGCAAGCTTGTAGTACAGTCATGTGTCACGTTCAGCGGATATGCACCTGTATTTGTGTGAATGTAAAAGGTAAAAGTGGTAACTCCGGTCTGACACTTAGCCATATAACTAACGATTGTTTTGCCTGCGGGCATGTTTGTTCCTACCACCAATGCATGTCCAGTTCCACTGAAAGTGCTGCCCGTATATGAAAACTGTGCCCAGCTGGCGTATGTATCCGTATTGTCGATTGCAAACTCTGCTCCTGTGGGAGAGGCGGTGTCTGGAATATATGAGGACGACCATGATGGTGCGTTTGGCGGCTGCATTTCAAAGTCCTGCGGCCAGATAAGCAAGTCGTCGTGATTGTAGGGCGTGGCGATGTTTCCGTCTTGGATAAAATCAGCCGTTTGCCTTCCAATGAGTTGTGTTTCACCTTTATGTGGAGTAAGCGAAAACGGATAGGCACTCGGCATTCCCCACAACGGGGAAGCATTGTATGCGCCGACGATGTGATTCTCTCTCCCAACATCCGTCCATCCGTTGTAAATGTTCGAACCGCTCAAACTTATGTCATTGCCGAAACCACCAACCTGTACGGGGCCGTTAGCACCACACTGAAAACACTTGATCGAGTTTGCATCAATATATGCCGGCAAGGATGGATCCGGAGAGAAGGAGGTGTTGTAAATATAATGACTGTTCCCCGTCAGTCGCATTCCATAGCCAGTTGATGCGCCTCCGGCTAATTCAAATTCTGCAATGTTGATTGTCCAACTCACCGGGGAATCGTAGGAGTCAGCACCCACGGTTAGGAATTGCGGGCCGGCCTGAGTTGCCAGTTGCCAGTTAGTAAGTGACATTTCCCCGCTGTTATAGCCGATCCAGGGATACTTCACTATGTCGAACCACACGTGATCCCACTTTTGGAAGTCATTGCCACTCGACTGGTAACTTGAATTGAGCTCAGACGTACCTTCCACCACCCCATAGATGGACGCGGCGAAGTTCACATTTTGTGCATTGAGTTGATAAGGACCCCATCCTCCTTGAGTATAGAAACCACATGGAGTTGACGCATTGCCATAAGTGAGAAACGTAACGTTGGTCATCTCGTCGCCTGTGTTTCCGTAAACTTGCGACGGGTTAACCCAATGTGCGGGGTTACCATCTTCCATGTTGAATGCAATCCCGCAGTTACCGAGCGTCGTTGTGACCGGAAGCCCTAGAAGCGATACATAGGTGTGAGCGTTCGTAAGCGTGGCCTGCGCGGGCGCAGCCAGGGTGATAGTGCGCCATCCACCGTTCCAGCCTGCCCAGCATGGTGTCACCGATGCAATAGTTGTTACGAGATTGCCGCCGCTCGCGCCGGCCCCGTTGATCTGGATCGCCTGTCCCACGTCGCCGCACGTTATTGCGCCACCGGTCGTGTTGATTACCGCGCTGCCGCTTGTCGTGCTGGTGTCGTCAAACCAGCGTCCCGGCCAGCGGTGCGGGAATGCGCCGGCGACGGTTCCATCCGTTTCAAAGGTAATGTCGTGAATCGCCCAGGAATTGTGCCATGCGAGCGCCGTCGAAGTGGGATCGGGCGTGTAGAACACATCCTGCCCCGCCATCCCCTTGATAACTGTCCCATATAAGAAATTGCTACCTTGTCCCCCCGGCTGCCCGATGAGAGAGACTCCTGTCCATGCGACCGGACTTGTCAGATAGCAACCACCGGGTGCTTTAGGAAAGTAAAGAGCCGCTGGGAGCTGGTTTCCAGTAGACAGAGCCTGCGCCGCGGTCTGGGCCGCCACAATCGCATCATGATCGTCCGTGAGGCAATCGCCCTTCGCACCGTAGCTCATCACGTTGATTTGGGAATTGACAGATGCATTGAACGGTCCGGCTAAACTCTGTGCCGCGGTTGCCGTCAATGACACCGCTCCAAGCGCCGCGAGTGCGCCAGCCGGGGTGCTTGCTCCAGTACCGCCGGTGGAGATAGGTATCGTGCTCATCCCGCTGACCGCGGTTCCGGTGCCGTTATAGTAGGCGATCTGGCCGGTGGATCCGCTGTTTACCGTCCCGTTGCCGCTGCCGGTACCACAGACGGCGCCGCTATTCGTGATGTATCCCGACGAGTCGATCTGCAGGCAATTGTGACCGCTCGATGCAGCAAGCCCCGGGAACTTGATGGAAGTGTTTCCCAAAAAACTGGCGTATAGATTGCTGCTGTTGCCGCCGTAGATGTTGAACGCGGATCCCGCACCGGTCTCATAATTCACGCGCACCACGCCAGATGCATTCGAGGCATTTACATAGGTGTCGCCGCTGTTGGTGCTCTGGTAGGCCTTGAAGCTGTCGAGACCGCCAATGGCTGAATTCAATGCCCAGTTATTGCTGGCATCCTTCACCAGGTACCACTGGCTGTTTCCGTTCCAGTCCTTATAGGTGAAGGAACCTTTCTGGCTGGTGCTGAGGCCGGGCCAGAGATAGTAATCGACCTCTGCGTCTGCATTGTTGCGCACCGTCATGGTGCCGGTGGATTGCGCCGTGCTGCCGACCTGCAGAGTGCCGTTGAATTGCGCATTTCCCGTATTGCTGACGGTTGCAACGGTGGCTTCGCTTGCGCCGCCAGAACCAAAGACGACTCCGCCTGTGCCCGCGTTGTTCGAGCCGTTCAGAACCACTGCGCCAGTGCCTGCGGCATTCACCACTGTCTGGTTATTGGTGCTTGTCTGGCCGTTGTTGTACTGGCCGATCGACAGGCGATAAACGCCGCTCAACTCGTCCAGCACCTGGTAGAACTGTTCGCCTCCGGTCGCGTCGCTGAGCCCCATCGTCCATCGATAGCCGTAGTCGGTCTGGTAGCGATCGAGCAACCCGCGTTCGTTGCCGCTTCCTATGCCGAGACGCAGGTGATTGGTCAGCGTTGCGTCCTGCTGGCTACCGTACCAGTCGCCATTGAGCGAGTTGAAGCTTCGATGGAACGTATCGAGAAAGCTGTTGCGCGTACCATTGTCGGTGAGTTTGCCGGTGAACATTGTGCCGCCGCTCATCCAGCTGTTGTAAGAGCTGCCCGCATCGGCAACTACTTGATACGTTGAATTCTCGTTGCGCAATCCGACAATAGTGTTGTTTTGAGCATTGGCGCCTAGATGGACCGCATTGCTGCAACTCTCCACATCTCCGCCAGTGAAGCTGTTCCCGTCTCCCTGTTGCAGATTCACGCCATATGTTCCGCCGATCGGGTTGCCGTTCGCGGTCGGGCAATCGATATGCAGCCGCACAAATGTGCTTGCATTCAGCCAGTCCGTAGCAGCAGGATTTGTGACTTGATGCCCGATGCCGTTGACCGCTGTCTGAAATCCGCCAATGTGGTTGTCGTAGAATGTGCCGCCCGTATAGTTGCCCGTACCGTCAAGCGTCATGCCAGTTTGGTTCGCATTACCGAGAAGGTACAAGCTCTCAAGATCCACTTCCTGCGCGCGATATACCGCAATCGCTTGTGCACTCGCGCTGTTCGCGGCCGTGGTGTTGATGACAACGTTGTCGAGATGAAATCCGTTGGTATCCGCGGCATATGTGGGGTCGCCTACTTGCATTGCTGCGGCAGAACCGGAGTACAGCAGCACAGTCCCGCCTTGGCTGCCGCTGGCGTTGCTGGCGCCGCGCAGAGCGCACCCTCGCAAGGAGACATTACGCGTGCCTGCTGTGACGATGATCTGGCTCGCCGTAGAGATCGTCGCGCAAGGCAACATCACCGTCGCATTCGCAGTCGAGATAGTCAGATTCGCCGCCATAGCGAAATTACCGGTGAAGTTGCGCGCGTCGCAGGTGCCTCCATAGGTGCGGCTGATTGCTGCGAGGCACGTCTGAAGCTTGGCGCCAAAATCCGCTCCCGGAAACTGGTCAACCTGGTATGCCGCTCCAAGTTGCTGCGCGGTGAGCGGACCGTTGACCGCTCCACCCGAAAGAGGCACGGCTTGCGCCAACGACGAGTCGACGTAGTGCTTGTCTGCCGCCTGCAACGATTGTGTTGGATCGCCGGTGAGATATAGAGGACCTGTGAGCTGGCCGCCTGTCGACGTCAAATTCCCCTGCGCCACCGACTGAACTGCCTGGTCGACGTATGCCTTGCTGACGGCCTGCACGGCTTGGGCCGCGGGCATCACCTGTGAGCGCACCTGGGCGATGCTGGCCTGCGCAGCCGCCGGGATTACCCAGTACTCAGTGCTGGTCGTGCCGTCGCTCATGTGATAAATCGCCGTATAGTAGAGACCGGCCGGCGATGAGCCAAGATTTGGCGCGAGGTTCACGCTTGCAAATCCATCCGCGCCAATAGTCGTCGCGATCTTTCCCGCAGCGATTGTCTGGTTGGATGCAGTGGTAAACGCGGGCCAACTCAGTTGCAGAGTGCCCGATCCAGGAGATCCGTTCGCCAGATATACCGTCCCCTGCACCGTCGTAGTGCTGATAGCTTGCGCAAGGGCCACAACGGCCATTGCCATGAAAGCGAGGCACACTCCGAGTGCTTTGGCGGCACAGATGGATCGATTTCGAATGAGGCTCATGCGTGATTCGTCCTTTTTCTTGTGGTGCAAGACGGGCCATGACCCAGCTTCGCGCAGTCACAAACTGTCGCGCGACTGAGGGCCATGACCCGTTTCAAAGTTAGCGTTGATCGAGATTGCTGCCTTGGCGATGGATTGACGAACTATGAATCGTCGAAGACTTCGTCGTCCTCGCCGCTTTTTTCTTCAGGCGAATCGCCTTTCCATTCCGGCGAGTTCGCCCATTCCAATGCAATGCTGCGGAACTTGCGCGCGCCTTCGCTTTCACCTGACGCTTCGGCCGACTGTGCCAGGTTGTACAGGAACTGTGCGCTCAGTATCTGGCCCTTTTTGCCGTTCGATGAGAGGGCTTCGACAATTGGTTTGCAATCGCGGCTCATAATCTTGTCGGCTGCCTCTCTCATCTTCGCCGCCCCACGTTTGCGCTTTGGTTTTGGAGCTCTCGTCTTCTTCTTCATCGCGACGAGTTTCGGTTTTGCTGCATTCATCTGTCCGACCTTTCCGGACAGCCCTCCACTTGCTGGAATCCTCAACCACAAGGACGACGAGCGATCGTTCTGTTGACTCGCCCCGTTGGCAATTGGACGTAATACCATGCCCCTCGTCGTTCTTCGTGACGAGGTTCACAAACCAATTGCGTCGAGTTGGAGCTGATTCAGCCTCTTCTCTCCGGGCGGTTCTCTGCGGAAGGAGTCCGAAATAATTTAAGAGCCCAATCGGCTCTCGTCTGTGCATGATTGCGGTTGATGCTTAAAGCTTAGCGGAATACCACAGAATGGCCTGCAAACTCCGATCGACTTTTTTGCGCAATGGATTCATGAATTTAGGACATTGCGAATCCTAAGATGTCTTGACCGACCGAGATTCAACTGCCGGGGGTTTCGATCCTTCGCTCAGCCACCGACCGCATTCATCATCAGGGTTCGATCGGCTAACATTACCGGGTGATGCGGAAACCAATCATGCTGGTTCACGGCGGAGCCTGGGCCATTCCCGATGACGCCGCCGAAGCACATTTGTCGGGCGTTCGGAGAGCTCTCGAGGCTGGATACAAAGTCCTGACACGTGGCGGTTCCGCGCTCGACGCCGTCGAGGTCGCCGTGACCATGCTGGAAGACGACCCAACCTTCGATGCCGGGCGAGGCAGCTTTCTAACCTCTGACGGCCGCGTGCAACTTGACGCACTGCTCATGGACGGCGGGCGCATGAAGGCCGGCGGAGTGGCCTGCGTGGAGCGTCTGCGCAACCCTATCCAGGCAGCCAGGCTCGTGCTCGAGCAGAGTCCGCACGTCTACTTCGTTGGCACGGGTGCGGAAGAATTTGCCCGCTCGCATGGCATGCCGCTCATCGACAATGCCGAACTGGTGCTCGATCGCGAGCGCGAACGCCTGAAAAATGCAAAGGAGCGCCAGGCGGCTGGGCTGGCCGATGCCACATTCTCGGGACTCGAAGATGACAAGGGTCCGGAGACGGCAGTGGCGCCGGCGACGGAATCGCCGCTCGGCAGTTCGCACGATACCGTCGGAGCCGTTGCGTTGGATGTACATGGAAATCTCGCGGCCGGAACGTCGACAGGTGGCACGCTGAACAAGACTCCTGGCCGTGTAGGCGACTCATCGCTCATCGGTTGCGGTTGCTATGCAGACAATATGTCCGCTGCAGTCTCACTCACCGGCTGGGGCGAACCGATCATGAAGCTGGTGCTTGGCAAATGGGCTACCGATCGCGTTGCTGCCGGAAGCGCGCCGGAATTCTCAGCCCGCGAAGCGATTTCCTATCTGCACAACCGTCTCGGCGGTCATGGCGGCATCATCCTGCTCGGTCCCGACGGCCGCTTCGGCATGGCCCACAACACACCGGCGATGGCGTGGGGCCTGGCATCCGAAGCTGGTTTGGAGACAGGACTGAAAATCTAAAGAAGCAGAAAACTTGGAACTGTTGCCTCAGTGACCTATCAGCTTCCACTTCATCCGCGTATAGGCCACGCGGAAGCCTTTGCGCTCAGCGTTGCGCTGCGAGTTGGAACCCGCCTCAGCAACCATCATCGCCAGGTCGCATCCATGATCGACGGCATAGTGCATCCGCTCATTCAGAAGCGCTGCCTGCAATCCACGGCGGCGCAATTCGGGAACTGTAGCCGCTCCGCCGAATAGCGCCACTCCTTCATGCACAATCAGCGCTCCCGCAGCGCCGGCCGTGCCGTCAATCTCGGCCAGGAAGCACGGGCTCCCTTCGCGCACAACCAGCATAACGCCGGCTGCTCGCACGAAATCCTCGAATTCGGGGTGCTCATGCGTCCAACCCCGCGCATTGATGTCGCTCCAAAGTTGGGCTTCGTCCAGTCCGACGATCCGCACACTGATGTGGGGAGCATCCGCCTCGGCGGGTGGCTTAACTGCGCGATAAAGGACGCTGCTGATCTCGAAGGGCCGATAGCCGCGCGAACACAACAAATCCAGCGTGGCGATGCCGGCAAACGGGCTTACCTCGTGCATCACTTCGGCGCCCCGATTCAGAAAGAACTGCTCGATCTGATCGAGTGCGATGGGCGTCGGTTCCTCAAACAGTCCGAGCCCGAAGGTCTGCGTCGTAGGTGCGTCGATGCCATCGAAGACAACAGTCGCACCCGCGCATTTCATCCACTCTGAGGTGCTCTCGGGAAACATCCTCTTGCGTGCCACCGCGAATTGCTCGCAGGAGTATGCCTCCGCAGCCTCAAGCCGTTTCGCCAATTCCAGATTCGCAAACAACATCGCGCTCCTGATCCTACAGGCCCAAAGCCGTGAATGCACTCATCATGCTGCCGTCCTCGCCAAGCCGCGCTAACCTAGAGAAGCCTATATGCGCCGACTCATCCTCGCTTCCGCCTCGCCCCGCCGCCGCGAACTGCTCACTCAGGCTGGCTACACGTTTGAGGTGCATCCCGCGCACGTAAACGAGGATTTGCGCCCCAATGAGGATCCGATCGCTTACGTTGTCCGTCTGGCGCGGGACAAAGCCCAGGCCGTTTTCGCCGCGGTCAACGATCCCAACGCGATCGTGCTCGGGGCCGATACGACCGTCACGCTCGACAGCCACATCCTCGCCAAACCCGAAGACGCTGCCGATGCTGTCCGCATGTTGCGTCTGCTCTCCGGGCGCACGCATCGCGTGATCACTGGTGTTGCGGTGGCAACGTCAAAAAGCACAGAGGTGGCTGCCGAAGTCACCGGAGTGCAGTTTCTCGCCTTGAGCGATGAAGAAATCGCTGCCTATATTGCGACGGGCGAGCCCATGGACAAAGCCGGCGCTTACGGCATCCAGGGACGCGCCGCCAAATGGATACCCCGCATCGAAGGCTGCTACTTCAACGTCGTCGGCCTGCCTCTGGCGCTGGTTTCAGCAATGCTGGATCAAGCTAGCGGCTAGATTGCCTTTACAGCTTCACCACCACCTGATCACCCTTGTAGATCATCGTGCGTGCCTGTGATGCGCCGTCTCCGACTCCAACCCCTTTACCCTCGCCAACCACAACAACATTGAACGTATGCTCTTCCAGCATCCCCGGAAAACTCCCCTCGCGCGTGCCAAAGGTCAGCGATTTCGCAGTGTCATCCCAATGCAACTTGATAGTTGCATTTTGCCCCTTCGCGTAGTCGTGGTTATCATTCTCGTCCTCGTAGAGTGTGAAGTCTCCATTCGCACCCGGATACACCCGAATTTCAATCGGGTCCGCCGGCTTCTCGGTTGACCACTCCATGGTCGGCCCCATCGGGATGATTGAACCCGCGCGTATGTAAAGGGGCAACTTCGCCAGCGGTGCTTCGGCTTCAATCCGTTTGCCGCCGTCTATTTTCGCGCCCGTCCAGAAGTCGTACCAGGTCGCCTTGGGCAAATAAACCGTGCGACTGGTCGCGCCCTGCGTCGTCACCGGGCTGACCAGAATTGCCGGTCCAAACAGGTATTCATCGCCCGTATTCTGTGCCTCCACGTCATTGCGCCAGTCCATCACTAATGGCCGCATCAGCGTGCTGTGATTGTTCGTCACCCGCCATGCCTCGGAGTAAATGTAGGGCAGCAAGCGATAACGCAGATTGTCGTAGTTCACCAGAATCTTCTGCGCATCCTGCCCGTACGACCACAATTCGTTCTCATCGGGATAGCGTGTTCCATGTACGCGGAAGATGGGCGAGAACGTGCCGAATTGGAACCAGCGCACAAACAACTCGCGGAATTTTGGATCATTCAAATTGCCGCCTGAGATGAACCCGCCGATGTCTGTTGTCCAGTAGGGCATACCAGAGATGGAGTAATTCAGCCCCGCCGGGATCTGCCGCGCAAAGGTCAGCCAGTCACTCAGCACGTCGCCCGACCAGGCCGTTACGCCCAGCCGCTGCGTTCCCGCATAGGCCGAACGCGACAGAATAAACACGCGCTTCCTGTCCGAAGCCGTCTGCTGCCCCTCCGAGACGCCTTCCGTATGGAAGAGCGGGAAAATGTTCGCATAGCGCGCGCCCGACCCTATATGTAATTTGTGATCAACGAGAATGTTGTCCTGTTGTCCCTCGGTCTCCGGCTCATCGGTATCGAGCCACCACGCATCCACGCCTTTTTGGAAGAGCGCTGTATTGATGTTCGCCCAGTACTGCGCGCGCGCATCTGGATTCGTCGGATCGTAAAGCGCCTGCCCCACTGGATGAAATCCGCCAGTGAGAGTCTTCGCGATGAACCATCCCTTCTTGTCGAATTCATCATAGGTGGCGCTGCCCGGCCTGAAATACGGCCACACCGAGACCATCAGGTGAAAATGTTCATCGTGCAGCTTGTCGATCATGCCCTGCGGATCGGGATAATTGGGATTCCACTTCATCTCGCCCATCGTGACCCACCAGAACCAGTCCTGCACGATGTTGTCCACTGGAATGTGCAATGCGCGATACTTCGCCGCGACGCCCTCAATCTCCGCCTGCGACTGGTATTTGTTCTTGCATTGCCAGAAGCCATAAGCCCAGCGCCCGAACAGTGGCACCTCGCCGGTCAGTTCGCGATAACGTCCAATGATCTGGTCCGCATCTGGTCCGAATAGAAAGTAATAGTCAACGCGATCGGCTACTTCGCCGCTCATGTAGAGCCAGTGAACGAATCGGTTATTCACGACACTGCGCGACGGATTGTTCCAGAAAATGCCGTAGCCATTGGTTGACACCAGCAGTGGAATTGCAATCTCCGTGTTCTCCTGCGAGAGATCGATCGTCTCCCCGCGATAGTTCCATACGCCGGCCTGATGCTGGCCCAGTCCGTAGAATCCCTCATGCGATCCGTAGATCCCGAAGGCAACTTCCGCATGAAACGTCTGCTCACCATTCACTCCCGCGGGATGAAGCATCCGATACGTGTCGGTCGTCAGTTGCTTCCCGTCCGCGCCCTGGTAGTGGATGGATCCGCTCTGCCGTTCGATCGAGACCTTCAGCTTTGCCGTCGCAAGCGTGATCGCCTTGTCGTTTTCTGAGACGTCGAAGCTAGCTGCCGGCCAATCATTTTTTATCACCACGTGATCCGATGGGCGCGCTGGCTGGTTCACATCCAGGGGCGAGTAGGTGACGTGCAACACATCCGGCGCATCCACTTCGAATTTCAGCATGCCTTCTTTCTGGTGAATCTCAACGCCATTGGCTTGCTTCTCAAAGCTGATCACGGGGTTCGGCGGATTCCACTGTGCTACGGCCGCAAGCGGCGCCCAGACCGCGGCACAAACAACGAGAAATGCCCCTGCCCATCGACGAATGTCCATTGAATACGTTTCCTTCTTAAGGCGGATTCCAAACGCATCAAGTGTAACGCCCGAGGTCTCATGGAATGTACATCCTCTCCGGCGTGTGCGCGCGGCCACGCCGCAAGACTCAATTTCAGCAGCTTCGAGTCATTGGAAATAGCCCAAACGGGTCAATAGAACTGCGGCACAACGGGTCGGAACTGCGGTACACTTCCAATCATTCTTTACAAGGACAAACTCATGCGGTCGAGAATCGCCGTCTTCTGTTCGTTTTGCTGCGTCACTTTTTGGTTTTCCACCCTTCTTCACGCTCAGTTTCAGGCCCCCACCAAAGAAGAATTGGAGATGACATCCGACCCCAAGGCGCCGGGAGCCGATGCCGTGTACCTATACCGCGAAGAGAAGACCGACGACAATCTCCACTACCACAGCCTTCTCGTGCGCACCAAGGTGCTGACCGAGAAGGGCAAGGAACTCGCGACTGTGCGCATACCGTATGAGCGCAGAAGCTTCAAGGTGACCGACATCCAGGGACGCACGATTCACAGTGATGGGACGGTTATCCAATTGAAAGCCAAGCCATCCGATCTGACTGATGTCAAGACCAAGGAATTCCAGATCAACTCGATGGTTTTTACGTTACCGAGCGTCGAGGTGGGCAGCATTCTCGAATATCGGTTACAAATTCGTTACGAGGACAGCACGGTTTCTTCGCCAACTTGGGATATCCAACAAGAATATTTCGTCCACAAAGCGCACTACGCATTCGACCCCTCCAAGGACCTCGGCTACATTACGAACTCGCGGGGCGATGCGGCCAATAACCTGATGTACGCCCTGTCCGCAGGCAACGGCGCCAAGATGCAGCACGACATCAACGATCGCTACAGCCTCGACGTGAACGACGTTCCTCCCATTCCGAATGACGACTGGATGCCTCCGCTGAATACGATCAAATGGCGCGCAGAGTTTTACTACAGCACATATATGAGCGGCGCAGAGTTCTGGCAGAAGGAGGCCAAGCGCTGGGCGAGAGAGACTGATCACTTCGCCGATCCCAGTAAGTCGCTGAAAGAAGCAGTGACGAAGATCGTCAGCCCCACGGATACCGACGAGCAGAAGGCCAGCAAGATCTACGACGAAGTGATGAAGCTCGACAACACCGATTTCACGCGCGAAAAATCCAGCGCCGAGCTGAAGAGTGAAAAATTGAAACAGATCCGCGATGCCTCAGACGTGTGGGCACAAAAGAGCGGCTCTTCCGACGATCTCGCGCTTCTCAATGTCGCCCTGGCGCGAGCTGCGGGGCTGCGTGTGTACCCGATGCAAGTTGTCAATCGCAACCGGGCCGTCTTCGACCAAAACTATCTCTCGCTGAGTCAGCTCGACGACTATATCGCGATAATCGTCCTGAATGGCAAGGAGGTTTACCTCGATCCGGGACAGAAAATGTGCCCCTTCGGCCTCCTCCATTGGAAACACACCTTCGCGTCGGGTCTCAGGCTTTCCGATTCTGGGCAGGTTTTGGGTAATACGCCCGGAGGCGTATACACGGCGTCGGGGGTTCAGCGCATCGGAGACCTCACCATCGACAGCTCCGGAGGTGTTAAAGGAACCGCGCGCTTCATTTTGACGGGCCAGGATGCTCTCTACTGGCGTCAGCTTGCAATTCGAAACGATGAGAATGAAGTAAAGAAGCAGTTCAACGAAGCCATTCGCGCTTATATGCCGGATGGCACCCAGGCGGATTTGATTCACTTTCTCGGATTGCCGGACTACGCGTCAAACCTCGTCGCCGTCATTGATGTTTCCGGAAACTTGGGAACGACCACGGGCAAGCGTGTCTTCCTGCCCGGCCTCTTTTTCGAAGCGCATGCCAGCCATCCGTTCGTCGCGCAGGACAAGCGAACCATGCTTATCGACGTTCACTATCCGAAGCAGGATATCGACCAGGTCATCTACCGTCTGCCTGCGGAGTATGCGATCGAGGCACCACTGCAGCCCGCGAATATTTCGTGGCCAGCGCACGCGGTATTCAAGGTCGCCTCCAAAGTGAGCAGCAACGACATTACCGTGAACCGCCTCGCCGCGTTCAATTTCTCTATTCTGCCCCCGAAAGACTACGGCGATCTTCACGATTTCTATCAGAAAGTAGCAACCGCGGATCAGGAACAACTCGTGCTCACACGAGCGCAAGTCGCCAAAGGAAATTGAGCATGGGAATTCGACTCGGGACCGTTGTTCGTTGGAAGCTTGTGCTGGTTGCTTTGCTTCTTTCTGCTGTCCCCAGTCCGGGTTTGGCCAGCATCTTCAGCAAGAACCAGCCGGTGCCCGATTGGGCCATCGAAGCGAACAAGACCCATACGCCCGCCTACGCCAAAGATGCCCCATCGGTCGTCCTCTATGAAGAGTTCATAGAAACGGTGGACGACACCGGCAGGGCCGTTGAGCGCCACCGCAGGGTTGTACGTATCCTCAAGCCGCAAGGGCGGAAAGAGGCCTGCGACGTCAGTTATGACGTGGACGAGAAGATCAACTACTTCCGCGCATGGACCATCGCCGCAGACGAAAAGCAGTACATGTCGCAGGATACGGATTTCGCCGAAGTCGGCGACACCAGCATTCCCATCATGCTCTCGACCGAGAAGACACGCGTTGCGATACCTCCCGCTATCGATGTCGGTGCGACCCTGGTCTGTGAATCCGAAGAACTTTTGAAGCCCTATTTTCGCGAGAAGCTCTGGGAAATTCAGGACAATGTCCCCGTCGTGTTCCAGGCGCTCGAGGTCGACCTGCCTCCCGGTCGCGCGCATTCGCAGGCCTGGCACGACTTCAAGGCCGTCCCTGCCGTTGAGGTTGCACCCAATCACTGGCGCTGGGAACTGAAGGACATGCCCGCACTCGATTTGCGCGACATTCCGTCGCGGCCAGAGTGGGTGGCTCTGGCCGCTCGCATGAGCGTGCAGTGGGGCGATGCCGCCGTTGATGGGGCCGATCAGGAGTGGCGCGCAATCGGACAGTGGTTTACTACGCTGGAAGCCGATCGGCCGACCCCTACCCCTGAGATCACAACCTACGTGCAGACGCTGATCGCCGGGGCGCCCGATTTTTACACCCGACTCGACCGTATAACTGACGCGGTTCAAAAGAACATTCGATACTTTGTCGTGATGCGCGGCATCGGTGGACACCAGGCCAATCATGCCGGGGATATTTTCCGCAACCGATATGGCGATTGCAAAGATAAGACAACCCTGCTCATCTCCATGCTGAGAGTGGCGGGTATCAACGCTTATTACGTCCCGGTCGACGATCGGCGCGGTTTCGTCGATCCCAACGATCCGTCGATGTTTGGCGATCACATGATCACCGCGATTGAGATTCCAGCGGACGTGAATGATCCTCGTCTGATGGCCGTCGTCAAGGGTACTGATGGCAAGCGGTACCTCATTTTCGATCCTACGGATGAGCGCACTCCAGTGGGTAATTTGCGGTCTGATCTGCAAGGCAGCTATGGAACCCTTGCGGCCGGCGCGGCAAGCCAGATTATCCAGTTGCCCATCCTTCCTCCCAATGCCAACGGCACGGTGCGCAAGGGCGAGTTCACCCTTGCGCCCGACGGCACGCTTACTGGCATGGTCGACACCACGCACTCCGGCCCCGAAGGCGCTGACATGCGCATGATCCTCAAATACTCCGACGAGAAAGAACGGCGCGAATCGCTGGAGACGGCAATCTCGCACGATGTGCCGGGCGTAGTGTTGAATTCGTTTCAGTATGTCCAGCCGACCGAGCTCGACAAGCCGCTTGAAGTGCACTACAAGCTGACCGCTTCGCAGTACGCGCACCAGGCCGGCACATTGCTGCTGGTGCGGCCGCGTGTGGTCGGCTCGCACGCCATCCCATTCAACGACAAGCCGCGCGCCGTGCCCATCGACCTGAATGCGACTGGGCAGTGGCACGACAGTTTTGACATTACCCTGCCGCCCGGCTACGTAGTCGATGAAACACCGGACCCGGTCAATCTGGATCTCGACTTCGCAAGCTATCACTCCAATATCACGGCCAAAGGCGACCAGCTTCATTACGAACGCGAATTTATCGTTCGCCAGGTCGAGCTTCCAGCCTCGCGCGCTGCCGATTTCCGCAAGCTCGAAAGCACCATCCTGATGGACGAGAAGGGCACGGCGGTTCTCAAGAAGCAGTAATCAGGTTTTCCTGGGGGGCGCAGAGGGTATGCTTCGATCGCGCGGCCTGTGCTTTTTGCAGAAGCCAATCATCTTCAGATCGAGACGAATGCATCGCGTTCCGAACGGAGATCCACAAAACCCGCTCCGCTGTCCTACTCTTAAGACATGACCGATCGGGAACTGTTGGCGCAGATTTCACGCTCCGCAGCCGGCAAATCCGGATACAAGCAATTGGTGCGCGAGCTCGGCCTCGGTGGCGGCCGCGAACGCCGTCTGCTGCTCGAGCAGCTTGCCCGTATGACGGCGCGCGGCGATCTGGTCAAGACCGATCGCGAGCACTGGAGCATCGCGAAGAAATCCGGCGGCGGGACGCGCGACAACCTCGTCGCTGGCCGGCTCGATCTGCATCGGGATGGCTACGGTTTCGTGCGCCCCAATGCGCGTCAGGGTTCTCAAAGAGAGGACGACGTTTTCATCCCTCCCGATGAGATCAACGGCGCCATGCAGGGCGATCAGGTCCTTGTGGAACTGGCGCCTCCCCGCGCCGATGGCCGCCGTCTGGGCCGCATCGCGCGCATCCTGGAACGGCGAAATCCCACCGTCGTTGGCGTGTTTCACTACGCGCGCTCTGATCGCGAAATGGGCGATAAGCCGGGGTCCCCAGCGACAGGTCTTCGTCGCTGGGGTGGTAAGGTTGTCCCATTTGATGATCGGATGACGCAGCACATCGTCATCCCTTTCGGTCAGGAGATTCCACAGTCAGCACAACCGGCCACGCCGCACCGCGTCCTCGGCAGTGAAGCCGCAGAAGCCCCCCGCTACGACGATCTTGAAGGCCTCGTCGTCGACGTAGAAATCACAAGTTGGCCAACTCCCTCCCGCCCCCCTACCGGCCGCGTCATCGAAGTGCTCGGCGATCCCGACGACTTCGGCGTCGACGTCGAGATGATGATCCGCAAGCATCAGCTTCCGCGTGTCTTCCCCGACAAGGTGCTCGCCGAAGCGCGAACTGTCGCGTTCCTCGATGACGTTGAAGTAGATCGACGCCGCGACTTCCGTGGACTTCCTATCGTCACCATCGACGGTGAAACCGCGAAGGATTTCGACGATGCGGTCCTGGTTCGCGAACGCGCCCATGGCGCCGGATACGAGCTTCAGGTTCACATCGCCGATGTTGCCGAATATGTCGGCGCGGGCACAGACCTCGACCTCGAAGCGCGTCTCCGCGGCACCAGCGTCTACTTTCCCGACCGCGCCATTCCCATGCTTCCCCAGGAGCTATCGACCGACATCTGCAGCCTGCGACCGAACCAGGACCGCCTCGTCCTCAGTTGCATCATGCAACTCAGTTCCACAGGACGCATTGAGAACTTCGAGATCGTCGAAGGCGTCATCCGATCCGCCGAACGCATGACGTACACCGCGGTGCACGCGATCCTCGAGGGCGACCCTGAAGCGCGCACTCGATACGCCTCGCTGGTCGCCGACTTCGAGCGCATGCGGCATCTCGCCGGACTGATGAACAAGCGCCGCGAAGAGCGCGGCAGCATCGACTTCGACCTGCCCGAGCCAGTCATCGAGTTCGACGAGAACGGCCAGATGCGTGGCGTCACCAAGTCCGAGCGAACCTGGGCCAATCGCCTCATCGAAGAGTTCATGCTCGCCGCCAATGAGTGCGTCGCCGCATGGCTCGAAGACCTCGGCGTCCCATCGCTCTACCGCATTCACGAGAAACCGGAGCCCCGCCGTGTTGTGCAATTTGAGGAACTCGCTGCCAGCTTCGGCTATTCCCTCGGCCTCGGCGCGCTACCGGTCAAGCGCATCCAAACCCGTGGCGACCGTCGCGATGCCCAGCGCAGTGGTCGCCCGGCACGGACACTCGAAGTGCCCGAGGACATCGCCGTCACGCCGAAGATGTACCAGAAACTGGCGGCGCGCATCGAAGGCAAGCCCGAAGAGCGCATCCTCAGCTACCTCATGCTCCGTTCACTCAGCCAGGCCCGCTACTCCGAGATCAACGAGGGCCATTTCGCCCTCGCCGCTCCCACCTACACGCATTTCACTTCGCCGATCCGTCGCTATCCTGACCTCATCGTTCATCGCATTATCAAAACGTTTCTTCGCACCGGGGTTGAAGCTCGCGCCGAAGTTGCCGAAGATCGTCATGCCTCTCCCTGGACCCATCCTCACGAAGCGCTCAAAGGCATCGTCATCCATCGGGCAAAACCACGGAAGCACGGCGAAGGATTTCACGGAGAGCCACCGATCCCCGAGGCCGAACTGGCCCAAATTGCCGACGAATCCAGCCAGGCCGAGCGTCGCGCCGCCGAAGCTGAGCGCGAACTGGTGGAGTGGAAGAAAGTGCGCTTCATGGAGAATCGCGTAGGCGAAGAATTTGCCGCGCTGGTGCTCAACCCCACCAAATACGGTCTCTTCGTCGAACTCACCGACCTGTTTGTCGAAGGCCTGGTCCCCATCGACACGCTGCGCGACGACCATTACACCTGGCGCGAGAACACCCACGAGATCATCGGCGATCGCTGGGGTCGCCGTTTCCGCGCAGGAGATCGCGTGCAGGTTATCCTCGTTCGCATCCTCGCTCAAGAGCGCCGTCTGCAGTTCTCCATCGCTGAGGAGGGCATCCCGCTAACCGGCAAGAAACAGCCCAAAACGCCCAAGTCGAAGGCCGGCAAACGCAAAGATGCTCCTATTTCCGGATCGAAAAAGAAGCCCAGGCATACTCGAAAGCAAAAGCGTCGCTAGTAAGCGATCGCGCCGACTCGCGATTATCCCTTCGAAATCGGCTCAGGCTCCCGCCTGCTGTGCGGCAAATTTTCCGATGATCGGAAGCTCGTATCTCTCCCCCTTCAATGCCTTCATGATGGCGATGATCCAAACGATCAGTATGCCGAGGGAGGCAAATGGAAGAACGATCCAGCCAATTACGGGGATAATCCCCAGAACGATTTGGACTGCGATCGCGGCAATCCCAAGAAAAATGCATTGCCAGGCGTGAAAGCGCACAAACGAGTTCTTGTTGTAGGGCTCTACCAGCAGAAAGACGATCGCAGGGATGATGGTTATGTAAGCGAGCGCTCCGGCTGCGGTGTCAGACAAGCCACTTTGCGCGGCCTGCGGAGGGACGGGTGTGTACTGCGGGGAATCAGACATGGCTGCTCTCCTTCACTTTGAACCTGGATGGGACCCGGAACTGCAAGGAAAAGAGCGAATGTTTTAAGAGACGGCAGACACGGCCTTCAACGGAGATTCACATCGCCGTGTCGCAAACTTCAACGGTGGCAAAAAGACTACTTCATTGCAAGCTTTTCGGCAATACTCCCCAGTAGCGGAATTTTGAACCGCCTGCCGTTCATCGCCTGGACGACGCACACGAGCCACAGAATCAGCCATAGCAGCGAAATAATTCTAAACATATATGCGAGACTGACGGTGCCCATAAACAGCGTCAGAAGCGCGATCGTCCCGAGAATGATGTCGACCACAAAAGCGGTCATCGATAGCAGCACCGATTGCCAGGCATGAAAGCGAACGTAGCTGCTGTCCTTGTACGGGGGGAGAAGAAGAAAGACGACGGCTGGAAAAAACGTGAAATAGGAGATTGCGCCTGCAGCGTTGTCTGAGATTCCGGTTCGTGTCGCAACGGTCATGGGATTTCCTTCGCTCCCAATCCATTCGGCCGCGCCCGTAGCCGCTGACGCATCCCTTTTCTTGAAAGCCAGCAGAACGCCTTCTAGCGTGGCAGCTCAAATGAATCGGTTAGATGATTCAAAGAGACCGCGATCGCGCAGGAAAGTCAAGCGGAATCAGCACGTTGACAGATCAGTAGTACTAAGAGAAATCTTTAGAATAGTTGTTGTTGGATCGGATCGATACTGCGTTCGCTCAGCAGCTCCGGATCGTCATTGCGAACATTGCCTACCCGCTCATCCACAGCCGACGACCGCATCTTTTCGGCGGGATAAGGCCGCAGCAGATCGGTTGGCGGGCGCACCGGATCGCCGATCTCCATCCACCGTGCATAATCGCCACGCTCCAGGATCACCGGCATGCGATTGTGCACCCGTTCGGCCAACTCGTTCGGATCGGTGGTCAGAATTGTGAAGGTTTCCAGCGGCTCTCCCCCCTTCGGCTTCCATCGCTCCCATAGTCCTGCAAAGGCATAAGGCTCTCCGCTCCGCATTCCGAACGCAAACGGCCTCCTGGTCTTCGAATTGATGCGCTGCCACTCATAAAAAGCGTCCGCAGGAATCAGGCATCTGCGCCTTTTGAAAGCGTCCCTATAGAGCGGTTTCGACGCAACCTCTTCGGCGCGAGCATTAATCGTCGAGTAGCCCACCTTGGCATCCTTGGCCCAGTACGGAACCAGTCCCCACCGCATCAGCGCAAACTCGCGCTGGCCTGTTTCGTCGTTTAGCCGCACCACCGGCTGCGTGCTCTGTGGCGCTGCGTTATAGGTGGGGGCAAACCACGGTATGTCCTCGATTTCCACGCCAAACCAGTCGGCGAGGACCTTCTGCGTGGATCTACGGGCAAACCGGCCGCACATGGCTTGAGAATAGCTTGTGAGCCGCCTTGGTCGGCAAGCCCAAGCCGGCTCGGCGAACGATCCCATTACAATGAAAGTCAGGAGCAGGAACGATGGCGCATATGGTTTTTTGTGTTCGCAATAAAAAAGAGATGGAAGGCCTCGATGAGCCGCCCTTTGACTCGGAGTTTGGTCAGAAGATCTATAAGAATGTATCGAAGGCCGCATGGAGCGAGTGGGTCGACCGGCAGAAAATGCTGCTGAATGAGTACCGCCTGCAACCCTGGACACCGCAGGCGCAGCAGTTTCTGGTTGAGCAGATGGAGGAGTTTTTCTTCGGTGAGGGTTCCGCCCTCCCCTCCGAGTTCGTCCCCCCTTCGCATTGAGGCAAACTGGAGCCCACAGCGGAGCATCGCCTGCTACTTGGCCGTCCTCGCACTCGTCGGCCTCGAACCCAGGGACTCACGCTGGTGTAAACTAAATCAGAACCCCATGGGCCGGCTCACCCGAGCCGGCTCGACTGTGTCGGGACGTGGCTCAGCCTGGTAGAGCACTCGCTTGGGGTGCGAGGGGTCGGCAGTTCGAATCTGCCCGTCCCGACCAATTCATTTCTCCTCTGGACTTTAATGTCGTTATGCCGGTGCCCCACATCTTGAAGAGATGTGGAACGTCGCAGGATTTCCAGTTATGCGGGATTGGTACGGTATCGAGGCTCCCAATCTTCATTTCATGACCTTCCCTTGCGCCGCAAACTTTTGAGCGCCCGCTTAAAAGCATCCGTCAGGGTTATCGCTTCTTCGTGACGGCTATGTGGTCATGCCCCGAGCACGTTTCCTTCGATCAACTTTCAGACGTGTGGATTTTGTTTTTTTTCATTTGCGGAGAAAAATCCGGGATGTATGTTCTAACTCAGCAATTATTTGCGTCTATTCCAGAAGAATACTCCGCTGAAAATTGAGTTCCTGCGCGATTATCTCGCCTGTTTCTTGCCGTAGTGCGGAGTCAATTTAAGTATTCCGAAGGGGACGTCGTTGACCGAAAGCTCTGAATCGTCAGCAGTTACTCTGCGAACCCAAAGTATCGCCTACGTCTTGTTCTATGCGATCTGTCTGAACATCCCAGTTTGGATTGCCTCTCACACTCAGGGATTGCTACTTCACGGTCTGTTTTGCCTTGAATATGCACTGATCGGCATTGTCGCGCTCTTCGCTCCGCGAGTCGTTTCGCCCGCACTGGTTATTCTGGCGATTGCCCTGGATATCGTCTATGGCATCTGCCTGACTTACTTCATCCCTCCGATTCAGTTGATGAAGAATATCAGCGGATTCGAGGGGTTTTCTTCCATCCGAATCGAGTGGGCGACAGTGACCGCTCTCATTGCCCTTGGATTTGCAGCACTTTCGGCCTTGTTCAACGTTTCCAAAGCACCTTTGAAGACGCGCGCCAAACTTGCGTTTAGCCTGGGAGCGTTTTGTGTGGCAATCGTTGCCGCCGAGTTCGGATTAGCGCTTTCGGGTACAGGTCGAATGCCCAATCTGCTTCGTGGATTCGACGATGCGGACACTATAAATATGTCCCACTACATCGATGTGCGCCCTGCTCGCTTCCCGTCGCGGTGGCTGCTGATGCGCACGCTTTTTCAGTTTCAAATTGAACATGAGGAGAAGTTTGCCCGGTCGCATATCGTTCCGTACCGAAACGCAGCAGGTGAGGGAATCAAGCTCAGCGGCATTGGGGTAAACGGCGACGAGAAACCAAACCTTGTGCTGATTGTTGTGGAATCCTGGGGCCTTTCCACGCAATCCGACATCGCCAATGCGCTGGTTGCACCTTACGCGCGCGCCGACATACTCGCCAAATATAAGGTTTCGCAGGGAACTGTGCCATTTTACGGCGCTACCATCGCGGGCGAAGCGCGTGAGCTGTGCGGCACCACTGTCGGCATTGAAGTCATGGAAGCGTCTCAGCAGCAATTGTCAGATTGTCTGCCGGATAGGCTGGCGACTGCCGGCTACCACAACGTTGCGATCCATGGAAACGACGGAGGCTTGTTTAATCGCCGCGCATGGTATCCCAGAATCGGATTCAACGAGGTATGGTTCAAAGACAGGCTCCAAGCAGCCAACCTGCCAAACTGCATTGGAGCATTCAAAGGCACGTGCGATGCAGCGATCGCGGGCTGGATGTCAGATCGGCTGAAGACGCCGGATCCCCAGCCGCAGTTCCTTTATTGGATGACCCTGAACTCGCATTTGCCGGTGCCGAATCCGGCTCCGCTTTCCTCTCCAGTCTCATGCTCGTTCTCAAACAGTCTTGCCACCCAACCTGCCCACTGCGCCTGGTTTCAACTCATAGCGAATCTTCACGAGTCCGTCTACAAATTGGCTATGGGAGCCGGTACCCGTCCGACCGTGATCGTGCTTGTTGGCGATCATGCGCCTCCGTTTTCCGATCCCACTGTTCGAAGTGAGTTCTCCCACAAGGTCGTGCCCTACGTGGTACTCGTGCCGAGAAGCATCGTCGACGAATCGCTTCGACAGCTCAGGGCTGAGAAATCGCCGGAACCGAAGATGAGGTTGCATCGAAACACATCTGGGGCGCGAACCTCCGACTCACAGGCAAACTAGGACTCTTCAAATCGATCGTTGTCTGAAATTGAGATTGGGGCGAAACTAGGCGTCGAACAATGATCCCGAGACATTCTCTACCGTCGACGAACGGGCACGGCGGCGCATCGGCAGCGCGGGCAGCGCGGTAACGCTTCCCGGCGAGCCCAGCATCGCCGCAATTTCGCGCAACTCGGTGCGCGCGCGGACTACGACTTCCGCAACATTGTCACGTTTTTTTGCAACCGTGGCGGCGGGAACCGGAGCCGGTGAAGGAGGGGCGACACTGGTTTGAGGTTCGGCCCGCTTCGCTTGCCCGAGGGCCTGACGGGCTCCCGAAAGCGTGTACCCCTCGCCGTACACCAACCGTTTGATTTCGACGGCAATTTCCACATCGCGTTTGCGATAGAGCCGCTGGCCGGTACCACTCTTGTTTGGCTTCAATTGCGGAAACTGTGATTCCCAGAAACGCAGCACATATGGCTCGAGTTTGAGAATCCGCGCAACATCCCCGATTTTGAAATAAAGACGGTCAGGGATAGTCGGAGTTTCAACGGCGCGCTTCGGGGATGGATGCGTTGCCATAGCTAATACAGAAGGTTCACGCAATACTGCGGGATCCCTGCTTAGACGCAGTATAGGCCACCACTTGCACCTGAAGTGAAGCAAAATACGCAGCGACGCCATTTACTGGCAATGAATCTTGTTGAAAATCAGACAAAAATCGCGGCGCGCTGTTCTTCCTTCCGAATTCAGCCCGGCTTTGTCTGCTCAATCGACGCTCGCGCGATTGAGCCCCGCGGCGCAGCGCGCAAATACTGCACCGGCCAGCTCGTCGTTTCACCCAGCGTCGCGGCTGCATGCAACGGCCAGTAGGGATCGCGCAGCATTCCCCGCGCCAGCAACACCATGTCCGCCTCCCCATCAGCGATGATGTCGTTTGCCTGTTTCGGCTCCGTGATCATGCCCACGGCAGCGGTCGGGATTCCGGCTTCTTTGCGAATCCGCGTAGCAAATGGCACCTGGAACCCGGGCCCCACGGGAATCTTCGCATCCGGCACCTGCCCACCCGAGGAGACATCGATAAGGTCGACGTCGTGCTCGCGCAGTCGCCGCGCCAACTCAACCGATTCATCCGGAGACCACCCTCCCTCGGCCCAATCCGTCGCCGAGATACGCACGAACAGCGGCAGATGCGCGGGCCACGCTGCTCGCACCGCATCCACGACTTCGAGTAGCAGCCGAATGCGATTGCCGAAACTGCCGCCGTATTGATCAGTGCGCTGGTTCGCAAGCGGCGACAGGAATTCGTGCAGCAGGTAGCCGTGAGCCGCATGAATTTCGACAAAGTCGAACCCGGCTTTGTCGGCACGACCCACAGCATCACCAAATGCGCTCACCACACCGGCAATCTCCGCCTCATCCAGCGCCTTCGGAACCGCGTAGTTTGGCGAAAACGCAATCGCGCTCGGCCCGAGCGGCTCCCAGCGTCCTTCCTTCGGCGTCAGCAGCCGCTCACCGCCAAAGGGAGCAGTCATGCTGCCCTTGCGGCCGGCATGCGCCAATTGCACCCCGGCTCGAGCGCCCTGCGAATGAACGAACCGCGCGATCTGTTCGAGCTTCGCGATATGCTCATCCTTCCAGATGCCCAGGTCATTGATCGAAATGCGGCCATCCGCTGTGACGGCGGAGGCTTCGGTCATTACCAGCCCTGCGCCACCCTGTGCGCGACAGCCCAGGTGCACCAGGTGCCAGTCATTGGCGAACCCGTCTTCCGACGAGTACTCGCACATCGGCGAAACGCCAATGCGATTGGGAAACGCGACGGAACGCAACTGAAAAGGCGAAAAAAGAGGATTGCTCATAAGTGGATTCCATAGACAGGATGCGGAGAGTTGATCTTGGATGCAGACGGTGCCAGCTTACTTCACGTACCCCGGTCCTCGCAGCACCTTGCCCGGCAGCGCCCCCGTCATCTTGCCTTCGGCAATCACCGCCACACCGTTCACCAGCACGTACTCCATTCCCACCGAGAGTTGATTCGGATCTTCATACGTCGCCTTGTCCGTGATCTTCTCCGGATCGAAGACCACCACGTCGCCCCACATCCCCTGCTTCAGCACCCCGCGATCGGTCAGCCGCATCCGCTGCGCCGGAAGCGCCGAAAATTTCCGAATCGCATCGGCCAGAGTCAGCTCCTTCTCTTCGCGCACATACTTCCGCAGAATCCGCGGAAACGTCCCATACGCCCGCGGATGCGGATGCTCCGTCCCCAGCAACCCCTCCGGCGAAGTCCCCTGCGAATCGTTATCGAACGACACCCACGGCTGTTTCAGCGCCAGCAGCACATCCGGCTCATCCATGCCGAAGACCGCAACCTCAGTGAACGCCTTGTCCTTGATCAGCAGATCGCAAAGCGCATCAATCGCATCCTCGTGCCACATCGCGGCAACATCCGATAGCCGCTTTCCCTGCAGCGGCACCAATTCCGGATTCTGGACCACCGCGATCAGAATTGCCTCGGGACCGGGGATCTCCTGCCACTCGTTGTCCCAGTCCTCGCCCGCCGAATCCTTCCCACTGCTGGTCATGTCTTTCCGTATCCGAGCCCGCATCGCCGGATCCTTCAGCCTCTCCACCAGCTTCACATCGCCTCCATCATGCGCCCATGGCGGAACGAATGCTGAAAATGTATTGAACCACGCCGTATACGCGTAGGTATTCGCGCTCACGTCTACACCCGCGGCCCGCGCTGCATCAATACGAGCAACGATCTGCGGCATCTTGCCCCAATTCGCTTTTCCTGCCGCTTTCAAGTGCCAGATCTCCACCGGAATCTGCGCCTCGCGCCCGATGCGTGTCGCTTCATCAATCGACTCCAGCACCGCATCGCCTTCGCTGCGCATATGTGTCGCATAGATGCCGCCATACTTCGATGCCTCGCGTGCCAGCGCGATCAGTTCGTCCGTCTTGGCATAAGGCGCAGGCGTGTATTGCAGCGCGGTTGACAAGCCGGCCGCCCCATCCCGCATCGCCTGGTCGACGAGCCTCTTCATCTGGTCCAGCTGCGCTCGCGTAGGCTGTACATCCGCATCGCCCAGCACCATTCGCCGCACCGAAGTGGCCCCAACATACGTCGCGAGATTGATGCCCATGCCCTGCTTCTCGAGCCGCGCAAAATACTCCCGCAGTGTTCTCCAGTCGGGGGTGATGTGCAGATGTGCGTAGCCCGCACGATCGGCCGCAAGCATCGCATCATTCACGGGCGCCGCGGAATTGCCCTCGCCCGTAATCTCAGTCGTGATGCCTTGGTAGATTTTCGATGGGAGACGCGGGTCTACAAGAATCGTCAGCTCCGATTGACCCAGCATGTCGATAAATCCTGGCGCGACAACTTTCCCATGTGCGTCAATCTTCTGCTTCGCCGGAGCGGCGCCCAGGTCGCCGATTGCCGCAATATGTCCGTCCCGGATTCCCACGTCCCCCGAGTACCAAGGCGAGCCGGTGCCGTCGATGATGTGTCCGTGCAGGATTACCACGTCGAATGGCTTCGGCTCCGAGGGCGCCTGTCCATACAGAGAAGTCAGTCCCAACATTCCCACAGCGCAAACTAGCGCAATATTCCTGGCGTTCCGTAGCATGGGTTCCTCTTATGGTTCGGGATTTGTAGGTAAATCTCCGTGATTCATCGGGTTTGCAGTCTCCATATGTTGTCACTGTTGGCAACCGGAAGGACCCGTTACTCTCGGCATTCGTATATTTTTGCCCTGTCGTCTTACAATAACGGGAATAACCATGCTTGGTAAGTCCGAGCAAAGGACTAGCATCAGAGTGAGGACGCAAGTGTCCCCGGCATGCAAGGGCCGCGTCCGAGAATTTTAGAGTCTTCGGGGTCACAGTAGTGGCCCATGCCTTGGCACCCTCAGTCCCGTTAGGACAGAAAAGGAAATTGCATTGAGCGCTATGTGGAAACCCACTCAACAAGGCCAATCACCCTCTCCGACACCCACCCCCGAGCCAGTTGCTGCTCGTCCGGTGCCGCTGCAGCCCACACTCGAAACACCGCGCCCGGCTACAACTTCTGTCGGCGAGCAAGCCAGCATCAGCAAGGGCCTCTCGATCAAGGGCGAGATTACGGGCACCGAGTCGCTGTTCATCGACGGCAAAGTCGAGGGCAGCATCAGCATCCCCGGCAATCGTGTTACCGTCGGCAAGAACGGCAACGTCACGGCCAGTATCAGCGCCCGCGAAATTGTCGTTCTCGGCAAGCTCAAGGGCAACGTCAATGCCACTGATCGTGTTGACATCCGTGCGGAAGGCGCCCTCACCGGCGATGTAGCCGCGGCCCGCATAAGCATTGAAGACGGTGCGTTCTTCAAGGGCGGTATCGACATCCGCAAGCCGGATTCGAAGCCCACCGCCGTGACATCCGAGCCCGCCAAGGTGGCGGTCCACTCGTAAGGCACGCTTGTTTTTTCTTGACCGCGCGGACCCCTGTCTCGGCAGGGGTCTCGGTGTCTTTTTGCCGCGCCCCTTTAGGCCAGCCGCAGCCGCTTCATCATCACTTTTGGCAGCGCCGACCCGGTCCTGCCCAGCACCCATAACGAGATCGCGCTCCAAAGAAGGCCGCCCGCAAGCAGCACCACAAGATCATCTAAACGGCTATGCGCCGCCAGGTGCATTCTCTGAATCAGTTCCCCGGCCATCCATGAGAACACTATCCACGTGATTGCCCCCCCAGTGAGCGCCGCAGCCAGGCACCGCCCCAGTTCGCGATAGTCGAGACTCGCCAGCGACACCATGTGCCGTTGATGCAGCAGTCCGGCAATCGCCAGTGTTTGCATGGCAATCCCAATGTCGGACGCAAACGCCAGTCCCATGGCGCCGAATCCGTGGAACAGTGCAATGTAGATGGGAAGCGAAATCGCGGTCACGATCGTTCCCGCAGCCATCGGCACAATCGTATTGCCCGCTGCATAAAAAGCGCGCGAGTAGATGGCCTGTGCTGACCACAAAAACAGTGAAATCGAAAACACTGCGAAGTACGCAGCGCATTGTTTTGAGTCTGCGGCCGAGAAACGCCCGCCTGTAAACACTAGATCGATGGCAGGCTTCCCCAGCGCAATCATCGCGGAGGCCGCCAGCAGTCCCATGCACGCCACTCGGGAAACAGAGTCCGCCACCACCTGAGCAAACTCGAAGCGATTTTGTTTCGCCCATAAGCTCGCGAAGAACGGCATCGAAGCCGCGCCGGCGGCCTGCGCCAGCACCGCCATTGGAGCCGTGAAAAGCTGCTTGGCGTAATTGAATTGCGAAACCGCTCCGCCAATCTTCGAGGCAAAGTGCGCAATGATCCAGCTGTCGGCTGTCACTAGCGAAACGCCCGCCATCAGCGGCAGGGAAAGACGCACCCATTCGTGCAATCCTTCATCGTGCCAATCGAGAATCGGCTTGTAATGCGTACCCGCCCGCCGCGCAAAAAGCCAGTTCAGAAAAAACGGACCGAAAAACGCGCCCGCCACGGTCCCGATCGCCAGCGAAGATACATCGAGTTGCTTCACTAGCAGCAACCCGCCAACAATTGTTCCCAGGTTATAGATCAACGGCGATACCGCTTGCACGGTGAACTGCTTGCGCACCAGAAGCACGGCGCCAAAGACGCCTCCCGCAAAGAAGAACAACTGGGCCGGCAGCAGAATCCGCGTGAGCTTGACGCAAAGCGCCGCTTTCTCCGCATCAAATCCGTTGAACTGCAGGCTGACAAAAAGCGGCGCAAAAATCTCCGCAAGCACGATTGCTGCGCCCAGCACGAGGTACATCGTGGTCAGAATCACGGAAAGCGAACGCTCGCCCTCTTTCTCGCGCCCCGTCTCGCGATAACGCGTAAGGATCGTGACAAATGTAATCGACGCGGCGCCACCTACCAGGAAGTACGAGATCATGTCCGGCAGAACGAACGCCGCGTTCAACGCGTCGGCCTTCATCCCACTGCCCAAAAGCCACGCGATGTACTTCACTCGTACCAAACCGATGATGCGCGACAGGAACACTGACGCCATTAGCACCACGGTCGCGCTGAACGCCGAATGCGCATGCGACGGCCGCATGGTGTGCATCGCCCTCGTCAGCAGCGATGGCGATTCCGCAGGCGGTTGAGTTGGCAGTGGTTCTTTCACTAGCTCGATTCTACCGGGGTTGCAGATTCAAGCGCATCGCAATGCGAACGCAGCAAACGCCCAGTGCCAGCCGCGTCACCTCACAAACCGCCGCTGCCCGGCAACGAAATGCGCACGCACGTTCAACCGGTTGTGCCGGGTATCCTGTCTGGCAGGGGGTTCTTGATGCGGCGCATCGCTGGTCTTGTCTTCGTCGTTCTGCTTGGTTCCAAGCTTCTGGCTCAGTCCATCCACGGCCGTGACGGCATCACACTCCCACCGCCCCCGCTGGCGGAAGCGAATCCAGTAATTGACAACTACTTCGGTACTAAAATTACTGATAATTATCGCTGGCTCGAAGATGCCAAAAGTCCTGAAACCCGCGCCTTCATCGACCAGGAGAACGCCTACACCACGCGCTATCTGAAGCAGGACCCCATCCGTAACCAGGCCATCGACGATCTCGACCCGCTTGAGCATACCTCTCGCTGGTCTATCCCGATTCAGCGTGCCGGCAACTACTACTTCATGAAGCGCCTCGCTGGCGAAGAGCAGGCTTCTATCTATATGCGCCATGGCTGGACAGGCGCCGCGTCGAAAGGTGCGCCTTCGACTCCGAAAGATGAGCGCCTCATCGATCCCGCAGCCTTCAGCCGCGACCCCAACACATCCGTGCGTCTCGCCGATGTCTCCCGTGACGGTATGTTCCTCGCCTACCAGGTCCGCCAGGGCGGTGCCGACGAGGCCACAGTCCGCATCTTCAGCCTCTCGAAGAAGAAGCCGCTGGAAGATGAGCTTCCAGTCGCCATCTACTACTCCATCGAATTCACCCCCGACGGCAAAGGCCTCTACTACACCCGAACCGATCGCAAAGGAACCCTGCTTTACCTTCACGTCATAGGGACCCGCAATGCCGATGACAAGCTCATCTTTGGGCGTGAGTTTCACGGCGAACTGCTCGGCCCCATCGACCTCTTCCACGCCCAGATCACCGATGACGCCCGCTACCTCGTCATCACCATCGAGCGGGGCGTTCCCGCCAAGCGCGTCGACATCTGCTTTCGCGATCTCACCAAGCCCGGTTCGCCCTTCGACGTTCTTGTCTGGGGGCTCGACTCACGATTTGCAACGATCTACGCCAAAGGCGCCTGGTATATCCGCACCGACTACAGTTCTCCCAATGGCCGCATTCTCCGCGCCGATCCCGGAATCATGCCCGAGGCCTGGAAGACCATCGTGCCAGAAGGCAAGGATGTGATCGAGAATTTCTCCATCGTCGGCGGCAAAGTCTACGTCAAGCGCCTCCACGATGTGAAGTCCGAAACCAGCGTCTACACCCTCGACGGCAAGCCTGCAGGCAATGTCGATTACAACGGCATCGGCTCGGCGTCCGGAGTAGTTGGCCGGCCTATCGATCGCTACGGCTTCTTCAGCTTCGAGTCCTATATCCAGCCGCCAACCATTTACCGCATCGACTCGATGACCGGCAAACGCGAACTCTTCGCTGACCCCAAGGTCCCATTCGATACCTCCCAATACGAACTCAAGCAGGTCTTCTGCAAATCGAAGGACGGCACGCAGATTCCCATATTCATCGCCGGTAAGAAAGGCCTGCCGCAAGACGGATCGGCTCGCCTGTTAATGACAGGGTATGGTGGCTTCAACCTCAGCGAAACGCCGACGTGGAATCCCGCATGGGCCTGGTGGCTCCAGCAGGGTGGATACTTCGCGGTCCCCAACATGCGAGGTGGCGGCGAGTACGGCGAAAGCTGGCACGAACAAGGCATGTTCGAAAAGAAGCAGAATGTCTTCGACGACTGGTTCGCCGCAGCCCGCTATCTTATCGACCAGAAGTACACGTCGCCGCAGCACTTCGCTATCACCGGCCGCTCGAACGGCGGCTTGCTGATGGGAGTGTCTTTCACTCAGCACCCCGAACTCTTTTCGGCTGTCTGGTGCGGCTATCCGCTACTCGACATGCTTCGTTATCACAAATTCGAGCAGGGGCCTCACTGGACGACGGAATACGGATCGGCCGAGAACGAGAAGCAGTTTCCGTACCTCTACAAATACTCGCCTTACCAGAACGTCAAGCCTCGGTCAGACTATCCGGCCATTATGTTCTTCACAGGCGACAGCGACACGCGCGTCGACCCGCTGCACGCTCGCAAAATGACTGCCTTGCTGCAGGCTGTTTCCACCAGCGGCCGCCCCATCCTGCTCCACTACAGCACCGCTGGCGGCCACTCCGCAGGCGTCAGTGTTGAACAGCAGATCCAGGACGATGCCGATCAGCTTTCATTTTTGTGGACGGAAACAGGCGCTTCGGCAAAAGCAGGAAAGCCTTCTCCTCGTCCGTCGGAATGATTGAGTTGTCGTGTCCCATTTTGGTCGTCGTTCCGAAACGGAAATGATCGCTAAAAGATCACATCCGAATTCCTGATGACCCAGCAGCATCGGACATAGTCTTTATGCGATGGCTGATCTGTCCCCGGTTCCGGCTCCGAAAGATGCGAGCAGCTTCGCCAACCTGCTGGCGACATTCACCGGCGCTGCCAGAAAATCGAATGGTATGTGGGATGACAGTGCGTTGTTAGACGATGTCGCCACCATCAGCTACGAACAGGCTCTGCGCACGCATCGACGTGTTCCCGCCGCCGAACTCACAACGGCACAGTTGCCGGAGCAAATCGCTCCGTTGCCAAAAGACATTACTCCCTTGGTGCCCGTTCCCGACGTCGGGAACAAGAAACGCAAGACCGCCAGCATTACCATCCGGCTCACTCAAACGGAAGAGGCCCAACTTCACGAGCGCGCCGCCGCCGCAGAACTCAGCGTCTCGGCCTACTTGCGCTCCTGCATCTTCGAGGCGGAAAGTCTTCGCTCACAAGTGAAAGAAGCACTCTCGCACATGAAGACGGCGTCGGTACCCAGTCCACAAGGCCCCGCGGAAATCGAGTCGAATTCAAGGCACAACTGGCGAGACCGTTTCTTGCCGCGCTGGTCGCAACCTCGCGCCTCTCGCTGAATCCGTCAGCGCGCCTTACTCAACTTCCAGCACCAGGCATTTCAAATACTCGGTCTCAGGCAAATTCAATACCACCGGATGGTCGAGTGCGGCCCCACGACGTTCCAGTAACCGCACACGCCGATGGGCATCAGCAGCAGCTGCGGCTACTGCGCCCACCAGGTCCTTCCAGCCCACATGATGGCTGCACGAACACGTCACCAGCAGACCTCCCGGTCGAATCATTTTCAGCGCGCGCAAATTCAGCTCCTTGTATCCGCGGAGCGCGCCTTCCACCGCTCGTTGCGTCTTTGCAAAGGCCGGGGGATCGAGCACGATCGTGTCGTACTTCTCACCTCCATCCGACCAGTCGCGAAGAATCTCAAACGCATCGCCGGCCACCCAGTCCACGTCGGCCTTCATACGTTCGCGATTCGCCACAAGATTTTGCTCAGCCACTTCCAGCGAAGCCCGCGAGGCGTCAATTCCCGTTACCTTCTGGCATACCTCCGCGAGGTGCAGCGCAAATCCGCCCTGGTAGCAGCAGACATCCAACGCGCGTCGAGTGGATCCAAGCTTCATCGCCCAGTCTCGCGCAGCCTTGTAGTTCGCTCGCTGATCGAGGAAAGCTCCCGTCTTCTGCCCTGAATCCGCGTCGAAGTGAAACACAAGCCCATTCAGTCGGAAGCTCGAACTCAAACCCGCAATAGTCGCCTCGTCATTTGCAGTGGCATTGCTTCCGCGTCTCTTTGGTGCAGACTCCGCGTCGCGTTGGTGGAGAGGTTCCGCAGCTGGAGCAGACAGCCCCTCCAACTCCCGCACCCGCGGATCAGGCCGCTCCACAATCGCCGCCGGTTCCAGCTCCTCCCGCAGTACGCGCACGCACACATCGCGAACCGCCGCCGAATCCAGACCCTTCGTCAGAAGCTGGAGAATAATGAGCTCGCCGTACTTGTCCACGACCAATCCGGGCAGCTCGTCTGCCTCACTAAAGCAAAGCCGGCAAGCGTCTGTCGCCTCGGTCAGCATCGACTTGCGCCGCGCAATTGCGCCACGAAGCCGTTTGTCCAGCAACGTGAGCCACTTCGCTTCACCGACTCCTTCTCGAGACACCAGCCGCAATGCGATCTGCGAGGTTGGACTGTACAGCGCCGTCCCCAGCAGCAGCCCGCGGCTATCCGCCACTGGCAGCAGCGCTGGCACATGCCCTTCGCCTGCGTTTAGCGACTCAACATCCGACGCGTAAACCCACACGTGGCCCGCACGCAGCCGATCCGCCGCGCGCCGACTTATCCGCGCACCAAGACCGTGCTCAGTTGTACTCGCCTTGGGGTTCGCTGGCCGGTCCCATGGCCGCTTTTCTGACTGGATCGTAGATCTATTCGAAGAGGGAGGCGTCCGCCTCGGGGCGTTTACCGCCTCTTGCGCTGCGGTCCGTCCCTGCGGACGCTTTTTCTCAGAAACTCGGTGAAAAGGCGCCTTTGGCGTGGTTGCCATCGGCGCCTTCTCGTTCTTATCAGGTCCAGGTCGCTTTGCCTTTGTCATTTGCTCCCTCAGGGCTTCTCGCCACTGCCGGGAGCAGATTGGCTGCCGGCCCTTACCGTGCTTGAATGCTCTCGAGGTAACGGCTCAGATTGCTGATTCTGAGTTGCTTGTCCTCAACATTCAAATGGTTCATGTTACCAAGAATTGGTCCCCATACGGGCATGGTTGCCGAGCCGTGCGCAGGTACATTCGCACCAAACTCCAGAATCGCCATCACATGCGTGTCGGGAAATTTCCCGTGGTTGTTCTTTTGCAATTCCGTTAAATCGGTCGGCTGAGCCTTCAGCGATGACGCCGCCGGCCCGTTTCCCTTACCGTCTACACCATGGCACGGGGCACAATAGTTCGTGTACATCTGTTTGCCATCGGTCGGAGAGGTTTTGTTCACTGGAATCACTACCTTCGATTGCGATTGATCTGCAAAGCTCAAGCTTGCCGCAAGCACTGCGGCCACAGCTGTAACTAAGAGGCTTTTCAGCATAAGTTCCTCGGTTCTGGACCTCTAGTCCGAGGGACACTCTACTCCCGGTTCATACACGGGCGGCAGTGATGGCCAACACACCGAGAAAAACCTAATTAATTGAAGTAAGGGAACGTTTTGCTTAATAAGCAAAACATAATTCTGCTTCCGCATAACATCTTTAGGTTTGGCGTCGCATGGGACATCCGTTGCAACAAGGCGCAAAACCGACGCTTGAAACTCAAGATCTCTTCCGCTGAGCCGACAATGGAACCTGCCTCGGACCTAGACCGCTGAATTGCACTCACTTCGGTTGTAGTAGACGCATCATTGGCGGGCTAGTTTCCCCGTTGAGGCAAGCGTTACATTTGCGGCCTATAATGAAGCATGGCGACAGTCCGGCAGCCCACTCCGGCAGAGCTTCCCAACGCCACCGCCGAGTCGGCGGCGCACTCTGCGCCTGTCCGTCCCATTCTTGATCAGGCTGCCATCGATCGCCGCTTCGAAGCCCTTCTTCGCCACGTTCAGGCCAACCGCCCAACGGAAGACATTGAACTTATTCGAAAGGCCTGGGAGTTTTGCGTTAAACATCACAAGGGCCAGATGCGCGCCTCCGGCGAGCCCTATATTATTCATCCCCTGGAAGTTGCTGAAGTTCTGGCCGAAATGAAAATGGACTCGACGGCCATAGCCGCCGGGCTCCTCCACGATGCCGTCGAAGACACACCCGCGACAAGCGAGCAAATTGAAGCGGACTTCGGCGATCAGGTGGCCCACATTGTCGAAGGCGTTACCAAGATAGACAAGATTCAATTCGCCAACCGTGAAGATCGCCAAGCCGAAAACGTCAGAAAAATGCTCCTCGCGATGGTCACCGATATTCGCGTGGTTCTCATCAAGCTGGCCGATCGACTGCACAATATGCGCACGCTGGAGCACCTCCAGCCTGACCGTCGCGAGGCTATCGCTCGTGAAACCCTCGATATCTACGCCCCGCTCGCCCATCGTCTCGGCATGGGCAAGGTGCGCGGCGAGCTTGAAGATCTTGCCTTCCGCTACACCGACCCCGTCAGCTACGAGAAGGTTTCTGAAGCCGTTGAAGCCAAGCGTGTCGAGGGAGAGCAGTTTCTCCGTGGCGTTGAAGACACGCTCGTCGACCAACTTCGCGAAAACAACATTGAAGCTCGTGTCGAGTGGCGCATCAAGCGCTACTTCTCAATCTTCCAGAAGCTGCAGCGCTCCAAGGTCACGTTCGAGCAGGTCTACGACCTCTTCGCCATTCGCATCATCACCCAGGACGTAGCCTCCTGCTACGCTGTTTTCGGCCTGATTCACACCCTCTGGCGTCCCGTCCCCGGCCGCATCAAGGATTTCATTGCCATTCCCCGCGCCAACCGCTATCAATCCCTCCACACCACGGTAATCGGCGAAGGCGGTCATCAATTCGAAGTACAGATCCGGACTGAAGAGATGCACCGCATCGCCGAAGAAGGCATCGCGGCGCACTGGAAGTACAAATCCAAGGACGGCGTAGTCACCGCCCGCGACGAAGAGCGGCTCAATTGGATTCGCCAGCTCGTCGAGTGGCAAAAGGAGATGACCGATCCCAACGAATTCCTCTCCAGCTTGAAGATGGACCTCTATCCCGATGAGGTCTATACCTTCACGCCCAAGGGAAAAGTAGTTGTGGTCCCCGCCGATGGCACACCTGTCGACTTCGCATACACCATTCACACGGAAGTAGGTCATACCTGCGTCGGCGCCAAGGTCAATGGCCGCATGGTTCCTCTCCGCACGAAATTACGCACAGGCGACATCGTAGAAATCGTCACACAGAAAGATCACAAGCCGAGCCGCGACTGGCTCACTTTCGTCAAGAGTCCGCGTGCCCGCAATAAGATCAAACACTGGCTCAACGAGGATCAGCGCCGCCGCGCTGTCGAAATCGGCCGCAAGCTCCTCGAACGCGAAGCCCGCCGCTTCAAAGTGCCCATGAGCCAGATCGACGATCAGGATCTGGGCCGCATCGCGAACGAATACGGGGTTGCCACCGCAGCCGACTTGCTCGCGACCCTCGGTGCCGGTAAACACTCCGCCCACCAGGTCCTCAACAAACTCGCTCCCGGCTACGCCAACCCGCCTGAGGGTTCGCAGACCGCCGAGTCGCAGCAGCCCGGCACCGGTGAGCAGGCCATGTCCGACGCGGTGCGCAAACTGCACCTCACCGGCTCCGATTCTCTGCAGGTCGAAGGCCAGAACGATCTGCTCGTCTATCGGGCTCGCTGTTGCAATCCCATCCGGGGTGAGGAAATCGTCGGCTACGTCACCCGCGGGAAGGGTGTCGCGGTTCATGCGCGAAGCTGCCCCAACGTGCAGAACCTGCTCTATGAGAGCGACCGCCGAATCAACGTCGAGTGGTCGCGCGTAGGCGACGAGAGCAGCCGCGCGCAACGGTACCCCGTCAAGATCACCGTGTACTGCGACGACCGCACCGGCATGCTGAAGGAACTCACCGCCGTCATCTCCGACGACAATACCAACATCCGCGGCGTCGACATCCACCACGAAGACAGTGGCGAAGCTGTTATTGAATTCATCGTCGAAGCTGAAGACCTGCGCCACCTCAACCGCATGGTCCTCGGCATCCGCCGCGTGCAAGGCGTCCGCACCGTCCAGCGCACTCAAAAGCTGTAGGCTGTTCTTTTGAATTCAGCCAGCCCTGATTGAAAGAGGGCTCCTGCATTTCGTTACTCCCGCTCAATCTGGATACGGAAATATCACTGCCTTTAGCGATGTTCCGTGCTAACTTCCTCGGTAATGGCCCAGACAACCTGTCCACGCTGTGGTCAACTCCTGATGTCAACGGGTCGTTGTATTTCCTGCAACACTTCCTTTCCTGTGTCGCCGGACGCCGGTTCCCGTTCAGCTGTCAACAAGAACTTTAGCTCGATCATGTTGGTTATTTATCCGATCATGGTCATCGGTCTGGTCTTCCTGGGATTCAGCGGGCGAATGATCCTGCGGAGGCTCGGTCAACGCTTTGTACAGCAGTCTCTAAAGCACGTAGGACCTGCCGCCCGCCTCGACCAGTTGAAGGGGAGCGGCCGCATTTATCTCGTCCAGATGGGCGATCACAAGGATCCATATTCGCTCGACGATTTCGCAAAATGGCTGCAAACAAAATATGCGTTGGACGTGAAGGTGCTGCCGCCTGTCAAGATTGACAAATCTGCGTGGAATGAAAGCCGCAAACAATATGTGGCCGAGTCTCTTTGCGCGCAGATGAATCATGACCATCCTGATCTGGCCTCGGATCCTGACGCTTATCTCATCGGATTTACCGACGGCAACATGTATACAGTGAACGAATCATGGCGCGGGACCTTTACACAGCGTGACTGGCGACGCGCCGCCATCATTTCATCCGATGGCATGCAGGACTCGCAATTTACCTTTGACAAGGCTGCGGCGACCGAGATCTTCCATGCGCGCCTTCGTCGAATCCTGCTCAAAGATGTCGCGCTTCTCTACTGGCATCTCCCTTTCAGCACCGATCCCACAAGCCTTCTGCACAACACCCTCGATCCTGACGTCCCCGCCGAAGACATCTTCGAGTCCGATGTCGACCCGGCGCTCAGTCCGAAAGGCGAGCTCGAAAGCGAACCGTGTACCTTCTTCGAATATTCTCCGCGTCAAGGAATAAAACCAATGCCGGGAAGGCTTATTCGCGGTTGCGGAGAAAACAGGCGTCCTGAAGAAGATATGACAGTTGAACGATTTGAACTCGACCTCAGGCTTGGACTCCTGATCGACATGCACACCGATTTCAACCTGCCTGACGACATTCCCATTCAGTTCGAGCGCGTGACACGCGATGGATGGAGCAATCAGAATCCGTTCGGTATCAGTGGAACAGATACATACGATGAATTCCTCTCTTCGCCCGATAACATAACCGTCTCGGTGATCGCTGCCGATACCAGCCGTCGAGAACTCGTACGGGTTCCGCGCGCTGTGTCGAATTTGTCTCTCGTGAAGTATGTCGATACAACGAAACCGGGATTTGACGAATTGCGTTGGAAACCCGCGCCATTTGAACACTACGATCTGAAACGATTCGACGGCGCGGTCAAGGCATACCTCCCATCCACGAACCCGTCCATCATGAGTTATCAGATCGGGTACCGAAATCCGCAAGGGCAGGAACTCAAATTTGAGCGTGATGAGCATCGCCACTTGACGCGCCTTACTTCCCCCAGTCAGCGTTCGATTCGCCTTGAGTACACTCCGATTGGCAGCATCTCAACAATCACTGATTCAACCGGCCGCATTGTGCGTTACGGCTACGACGCAAAGAACCGGCTGATCAGTGTTGCTTATCCCTCTGGCGAAAGCTGTCATTACGAATATGACGATGCACAACACCTTCTTACCTTCAGCGTCGCCCATAGTCCAAACGCCGAACCGAGCATTCTGATGCGTAATGAGTACGCCAACGGTCTGCTTGTTAAGCAGACGTTTGCAGACGGAAGTGTCTATTCCTACGACTACACGCTCTCAGACAAGCACCTGATCAGCAGCGCAACAGTACGGAGTGCAGACGGGAGACAGTTCAAGCTGGACATCAGTCAAAATCGCACATTCGTCCACGAAGAACCGGAGCATTCAGGAGCCGAAAACGGAATAGCTTCAAAATAGCAGCCGGGCAAACCCGGCAATGGTTATCTCGAAGTCCTCGTCTTTCCCTCCAGCAATCTGCTTTTGTGTGTTGCCGTAGTTGAGAAGGTTAGAACCGATAATTGTGAACTCTGGACGTCGCTCATTTACCATTCCAATCAAGCAGCAACCGCAGTTGCAGGAGGCATCCTGTGGAAACTCTCTTCTGCTGGTTCGCAATTGTTCTTCTAGTTACCTGCGCGATTCTCGAGTTCACGCGCTGGCGCATAATCGGCACTTGGTTGCTCGTGCTCTTTCCCGCGGCGCTTTGCGTCAGCCTGTCGCTGGATCTTGCGCACGGCGTCACGAAACTGGGGCAGGCCGCCTACAATTCCGATCTCCGAACACTCCCATACCTGCTCGCCTTTTTAGCGATCGCGGTCGTTGCGGCTATGCGACCAGGTTGGCGTTGGCTCTTCTGGATCGAGTGGGCGGTTGGGGCGCTCTTCTGCTCCATCGCCGTCTATCTCACATTCTTCTGGCATGTCTTCAGTTGAAGGCATCCAATGTGACAGCCTAGATGAGAGATTTCCCGCAAACCCGCGACGCCCTCCTCCGCAATATTTACGTCCTCGACGGCGGCATGGCCTCCGAACTCGAATACCTCGGAGCCGACATAGATGGCCCGCTCTGGTCGGCCCACGTCCTTGAAGACTCACCCGAAAAAATTGTCGCAGTGCATCGCGCCTACATCGAAGCCGGCGCCGATTGCATAGAGACTGCCAGCTACCAGGTCTCGCGCATGGGCTACGTAGAAGTCGGTCTCGATGCCGCTCGCGCCGACGCCGCGTTGCTTCACTCCGTTGCGCTGGCACGCGAAGCAGCAGCCGCCTATCTCGGGCGCCGCATCCTGATTGCAGCATCCCTCGGCCCTTACGGCGCCGCATTGCATAACGGAGCGGAATACCACGGCAACTATACCTGCACCTTCGCCGATCTTATCGAATTTCATGCTGCTCGCATTGCGGTGCTGTCGAAGGTGAGCGATCGAGAAGCTCCCGATCTACTTGCCTTTGAAACACTGCCTTCACTCGCTGAGGCGGAGGCCATCGGCCAGGCTCTCGCTCCATATCCCGATCTCGCCGCATGGTTCGCCTTCACCTGTCCGGACAGGGAACACGTTGCTCATGGCGAACTTCTCCGTCAATGCGCAACAGCCGTCGCTGCATTTCCGCAGACCGTGGCCATCGGCGTCAACTGCACGCACCCCGCGCTCATTTCCGCATTGATTGCAGAACTCCGGGAAGCATCCGACAAGCCCATCGTCGTCTATCCCAACTCCGGCGAAGGTTGGGATGCTCAGGCTCGCTGTTGGACTGGAAATAGTGATCCAGCCGCCTACGGGGTCAAGGCCACGGAGTGGTTCGCCGCCGGCGCCCAGATTATCGGTGGCTGTTGTCGCTCGCGTCCCGTCCACATTCGTGAGGTGGCAAACGCCGCATCAAATGCTTTGACCACGGACCACTGACTACTGTTTACAGCACCATTTTCCCAATCGTCATCAACTGCATGTTCGAAGTGCCTTCGTAAATCTTGCCGACCTTCGCGTCGCGATAATATTTTTCTGCCGGATAGTCGCGCACAAATCCGTTCCCGCCGAAGACCTCCACGCACTGGCTCGCCACGCGCTCCGCAACATGCGACGTAAAGAACTTCGTCATCGCCGCCTCGCGAACATACGGTTGTCCCGCATCCTTCAGCCGCGCCGCGTTATAGACCATCAGCTTCGCAGCCTCAATCTCCGTCGCCATCTCTGCCAGTGAGAACTGCACCGCCTGGAACTCCGCAATTGGCTTGCCGAATTGCCGCCGCTCTTTGGCATACTTCGCCGCGTGCCCCCACGCGCCTTCGGCCAATCCCAGCATCTGCGCGCCAATACCAATGCGACCTTCATTCAACGACTCGATCGCGATCTTGTATCCCTTGCCTTCTTCACCCAGCAGGTTCGCTGCGGGCACAACACAGTTGTCGAAGAGCAGTTCGCAAGTGCTGCTGGCGCGGATGCCCATCTTGTCCTCTTTGCGCCCGACCGAGAATCCCGGCGTGCCTTTCTCTACCAGAAAGGCCGTGATCCCGCGATATCCCGCCGCCGGATCTAGCGTGGCAAACACGAGAAACACTCCCGCCTCCTTCGCGTTCGAGATCCATAGCTTGCGCCCATTGAGCCGATAGCCGCCATCCGCCTTATCCGCCCGCGTTTGCAGCGCAAACGCATCGGAACCTGAACCAGCCTCACTCAATGCGTAGGCGCTCACAGTGCCACCGGCCAACTTCGATAGCCATGCGACCCGCTGGTCCTCACCTGCCCACCGCCGAATCGCGTTTACCACCAGCGTATTGTGCACATCGACGAGTACCGCGACTGCCGGGTCGACCATTGCGATCGCCTCGATGGCGAGCACTGCATCGAAAAAACTGCCGCCCGCGCCGCCCAGCGCTTCGGGAATCTCGATCCCCATCAGTCCAAGTTCGAACAGCTTCTTCACGAGTCCCGGCGCAAATTGCTGTTCATCATCCATGATGCGCACTGCTGGCGCAATCGCCTCCTGCGCGAACTGTCGCACGGCTGCAAAAAACATCCGCTCTTCTTCCGTTAGTTGGGTCAACGCGGAAGGGAATTGGCTCTTGTCAGACAAGGAAATCAATGCCTCCGGCATCGGAGTGTATCAGACAACCACATCAAGTGACCGTACCACAGCCTTAAGTCGAGGATTGGTTCAGCAACTTGCTCGCCTCTAGTCAAATCTCCATTTAGCGTCCAGCGCCTGAAGAAAGCAAAAGGGCAGACTCCTCGCGGAGCCTGCCCTAATCTGCAATCAAACCCGTTTCCCTAGTTGATAACCAGGGAGAAGGACGACTGCGCAGTAATCGTGGACGTGGTCGAATCCGTTCCCGCGAATGTGATCGTATACGTTCCTTTTGGCGGATTCGATACGGTGTTGCTACTTGTGCCGCCGCACGCCGAAATCATCAACCCCAGCGATGCCAGCGCAATTACGCAGGAAAGTTGCCGCAGCTTGCGATTCGACCGCCCCAGGAAGCCAGCAAGCAGCAACCCTGCAAAGGCGATTCCAGCAGGAACCGGATTGCTCCTCTTGGGAATCTGGTTGCTTGCTCTCAACGACCCATTCGTACGCGGAATCAGGTGCAGACCGCGCGCTTTCACGGCGCCTCCGGTCGTACTTACGCAATCGGAGGCATTTGTATCGATCGTGATCTGCCCGGTGACCGCCGTCGTGCCAGTTACGGTGATGGATCCGTTGCTGTTGATGCCGGTACCCGCGAAGACGCAAAGGTTGGCAAGCGCGGTGTCATTCGACGTGTCGTAAGTTAGGTTCACCGTACCGGTATATCCGCCCGCGGGCGTGATCGCTAGACTTTCAGTTCCTTGTGATCCCTGGCTCACAGTCAGAGTGGCAGGAGTGAAGGCCATCGTGATTGTGCCCTTGCCCGAGCTTGTTCCGCCCACGGTTATGATGACGCTACCGGTCGAAGGCGCATTGCTTCCGTCTCCCGCGTATTGCGCCACGATGGTGTGAATGCCGGCGGTTGAGAAGTTGGCCGTGTAGGTTACTGTGCCGTTCGAAGTCAGGGTCACGGGAGTAACAGAGCCTGAGCCATACGCGCTGCCGCTGCCATCGATGGAGAGATTCACCGTACCGGTCGGAATGGCAGTCCCTCTCACCTGGGATACGCTGATGGTGACGACGTCATTCGTGTTCACGTCAGGTGCAGCGCTCGCTGCCGTGGCCGTGGTCGTCGTTGCAATCAGCGGGGTCGCGGTGCTTGTTGGCCATGCCGTCGCCAAATTGGTCAGATCGACCGATCCCAGTCCAGAGGCCTGGTCGTAGCCCGTCCCGGCAGAATAGTGAGAAGTGCCGTTGCCGCTGCAGTAGCTTGAACCCAGACTTGAGGGGCACTCGTTGTTGCCGCTCGTCACGTCGTGGAAAGCCGATGCATAGGTCCCACTGTTCGACGCCAGCTTGTACAACTCCGGGTTCAACAACCCCTGGCCCGTCGTGTATCCCTTCTGCTGGTTCAGGATCGCCATCATTCCGGCAAAGATCGGCGTCGCAAAACTGGTGCCTCCCGCCAGCGTCAGATCCTGCGTTGCAGAATCGCGAAACCCGTTGTTGCAACTCGCAACCTGACCGGTATTCCACGCCGTTTGGTCGCTGCTGCAGTAGATATAGGGAACATAAACCGGGGAAGAAAACAACGAAACATCCGGCACGTCACGCGCATTGTCGCTGGGGATGCCGGGAACGCCCGTCTGCCAGGTTGGCTTTTTAGTGTAGAGCGTGCTTGCTCCGCCACCACCGGCGCTCAGAGTGGTGTTGCCACCCTGCACCGTCGCGAGGCTGTCGTTCCATACAACCTCAGGGATGTATTGCAGCGCCGAGGTCTGCACATCGTTAGTGCCGGAAGCGCCCGCCCAGTAAGCTGAACCTGCTGTGTAGTATGCCGAGTTGGTTTGCGAGATTTCGGTGCCGCCCACGCCGGTTACATATTGGCTGCTGGCCGGGTAGCTCACCGCAAGCTCTTGCTGCGTGCTCAAAGGCGGGCTGGTTGTCGTCGGACTTACGTAACAGCCGGTCGAACCGGAATCCCCCGCGGCTGCCAGAACCGTCTGCCCCTGCGCCGCTGCCTGCGACACGAACGATTCCAGCGCGCTCGCACTCGTTGCCGAGATCGTGGGTTCGCAAGCGCCGTAGCTGATGCTGATAATCGTTCCGATCTTCTCATCAATCGCGTATTGAAGAGAGTCAAACACGCCAAAATTGCTGCTGCTTCCGGTAAAGACAAAAAAGATTTCGGCCCCTGGGGCGATCGCGCCAGACCATTCCAAATCCAGATCGGATTCGCTTTCGTCCCCTTGAAACGTCATTGGGGCGCCGGAACCCGGCACAATCACCATCGTGGGATCTTTGACAGAGATTCCGGCCGCATTTTGAAAATTCTCGATATCGCTGGTCGCCACCGACGACTGCCCCATGATCGCGATCGATTGGCCTGCCCCGTTCACCGCGCCATTGAGCAGCGGATTCAAGTCGTAAATCAACTTGATATCACCGGGAGCGAAAAAGACGCTTCCCGATACTGCAGATGTGAAACCAGGCCGTGCCTGAACATTATTGTTGCTGCGAATGTGCATGGCGTGGGGTCTGAAGTCATCCAGATTAGTTATCGTGGCAACACTCGACGCAATGGCTGTGGGGACGGAAAGCGTCGTGGCTGGAGCGAAGTGCTTCTCTCCGCCGACCCTGTAGAAGTGCATCTGCGTCTGGAATGCCTGCTCCACCTGGCCGACCGTGCCAGAGAAACGGATCAGGTTCTTGCTCCGCGCCACTGAGTCGATGGAGAAGCCCTGCTGCTCCAACCAGCCCTGCACCTTGTTCATGTCAGACTGCGCCATCCCAAACCTGGCCGCAAACTGGTCGGGATTCAGCCACTGATGATAGAACGGCGATGCCGGGTTCTGCTGCGCCGCGAGCAGGGCTTCCAGGTCGGCCTGCTGTGCCGCCGAACGGTTAAATACGATGCCCATGCCGTTGAGTTTGACATCCGAAGACATCCGCCCGGCATCGTTTTGGACTTGAGCGAGTGGGTGTTGCGAGCCCTTCAACAGCGACATTTGCGAGTTGTTGACTTCGGAGCGAATGCGGGGAGCCGGCGTTTGCGCGGCGACTGAGGTTGCTGTGATCGCACAGGCTGCAATCCAACCGCAAACCCAAAGCCTCTCAGGACCTTGAAGCAACTTCTTAATCATAACCATCCTTGGAAATGGAAAGGTTTGAGACCAGACGTGAGCCGCGAACAGCTCATGCTTGAGTCAATCCAATGTCAAGCCGCCAGTAGTAGCGCCCCCCAGGAGGAAGACCAGCCGTCCGGCGTAACGTTTAAACCCAACCCCCTGGGCCGATATGCAGCGCTTAGCCCTTTTTTTAGACTCGGAACTCGCAACAAAGTTGTGGATAGGGGAAGCTCGGACTTCAAATTACCGGTGCGCGATCAGTTTTCCCAGCTACAGGCTACCCCAAACGGCAGAATCGGGGTACGAAAGATCAGCTCGGAATTCGGCCTTTCGAATCAGTTCAGCCGTTGCAGCACCTGCAGCGCGGCCATTCCTCTGCGGGGAGCGACATATCCTGTTGCCCGCCACGATATTGACAGCTTCTCGCTGTCGAGCAGCTTGCGCATCTGCGCCCGCGCGTGATCGCTCCAGGGACCAGCCTTATCCAGCTTGACGTAGGCCTGCCAGTGACGGAGAGCCGCTCGGAGTTCGCCCTTGCGCTCGAATGCCAGGGCCAGGTTGTAATGCGCATCGGCATAGCGGGGCGCCAATTCCACTGCCCTCTGATAAGCGGCAATCGACTCGTCCGGGCGCTCCAGCTCATCCAGCACGTTGCCCAGGTCAAAGAACGCAAGAACGTAACCAGGGTCCTTCAATGTTGCCTGGCGGTACAACTCTTCGGCGCGCGCAAACTGCCTCAGATGGAAGTGAATAGTGCCAAGGTTGATGTAGCCCGGCGCGTAGTCCGGATCGATCCGCAGCATCTCCTCGTAAAGAGAAATGGCACGATGCTTTTCGCCGGTTTCCTCCGCTTGCACTGCGGCTACAAACAGCTCCTGCACTCCACCGAGATCTTCTTGGGTGCGGCGCAGCGCAAACACTGCCGCGTTCGCCGGCTGCCGCTCGATTCGTTCGAAGTCAAATAGTAGCTGCCGCCGGATTGGATCGAACATCGCCCCGTCGCAGCGGAACGCCAGACGCGTGCCAGTGCGCACCAGCGAAGCTTCCTGCAGCGGGTTCGACATTCCGGCTACAGCCTGCATGGCCGCAACGGAATGACGGATCGACGCCGCCGAAACATCATCCTCGCGCAGCGAGCGCAGTGTTCTCAGTTGCCCTAGGTCCTGGAAGCTGTAAATCTCGCGCTGGGAGATAAGCCCGGCTCTTTCCCACCCCTGCAACTGGCGGGAACTGATCTGTAGAATCCTCAACACATCCTGGCGGCTAAAGCTGTTCACTCTTCAATGCTCCGGTGTTGACATCCCGGTGATCCACAGGTCTGCAGGATTCGAACTCGGTCCTTAAAAATCGATTCCCGATTCTGCTCCTGGTCGTGGCGCTCGGATCAGCGACGAAGGAACCGCTCTCGTTCATGTGGCCGTTCGCTCGGTTCGCCTGCTACTGCAAAGCTGGGCTTTGTAGCGTCGGCTTGGCTCTCGCCTTGCATGGGTCACATCACAGCTTGGATTATGCCAAGAATAAGCGTGGATAAGCCGGGACGAAATAAGATTGCATGAAAAAGTGCGTGGATAACCGGTACCTCATTTGGTTCCAAGCTCTTTGCCGTCTCAGCCTTATAACCCAACATGCCCCGCCTCAGGTGCAACGTGATGCTTCTTTGCCGCGACATTTCCCAAAGGGGCCCTGCGGCTTTTTCACAGGCCCGATACTCCACAAAAATTGACTCCAGGTTAGAAAATGTCCCTATCTAATGATGTTGAGGTATGCTATTTTTTGCCTCTCTAACCAGACCTTGTTTTTCTGCTTGTGAGCGAAGGCTGGCGAGATGGGCCCCATGCAAGATCCAACTCTCAGCTCGGATACCGATGGCACGCTCCGCGAACTGGCGCGCTCGTTGCAGGAGTTCGAAAGAATTGCGGGTCTCGGCAGCTACACCCTCGATCTTCAGACGATGCTCTGGTCCTCCTCCAGTGTTCTCGATGAAATCTTCGGCGTTGGACCAGCGTATGTCCGCTCACTCGAAGGCTGGACTGCCCTGATTCACCTCGACGACCGCGCCATGATGGCGGCATATTTTGCCGAAGAAGTGCTCGGACGTGGTGAGGTCTTCGATCACGAATATCGCATCATCCGCCAAAGCGATCGTGCAGGCCGCTGGGTCCATGGCCGAGGTCGCATCGAATGCGACGCCGCCGGCAAAGCCATTCTCATGCGCGGCACTATACAAGACATCACTGAGCGCAAGCGTACGGAGATCGATCTCCGCCAGAGCGAAGAACTGTTTCAGCTCTTCACCCAGCATGCACCCGCCGCCCTGGCCATGTTCGACCGCGATATGCGTTACATTGCCGTCAGCCGCCGCTGGTGCGACGAGTTTGCCCTGCAGCGTGCCGACATTCTCGGCCGATCCCATTACGAGATTTTTCCGGATCTCCCCGCACGTTGGGTGCTCGTTCATCGTCGCGCCCTTGGTGGTGAAACCATCAAGAATGATGATGACCGTTTCGACCGTTCTGACGGCACCGTGCAATGGCTGCGCTGGGAGGTGCGTCCATGGCTCACCGGGACCGGCGCTATCGGCGGCATCATCCTCTTCACCGAGGACATCACCTCGCGAAAGCGTTCTGAAATCCGCCTGCAACTCGCAGCCAGTGTCTTTATGCACGCCTCGGAAGGCATCGTGATCTCAGATCCCGCGGGAATCATTCTCGATGTCAACGACGCATTCACCCAGATCACCGGCTATACCCGCGAAGAAGCTGTCGGTCGCCGCGCCAATCTTCTCAAGTCAGGACGCCAGAACAAGGAATTTTACGCCAACATGTGGCGTGACCTCCTCGAAAGCGGCCATTGGTCAGGCGAAATCTGGAACCGCAGCAAGAATGGCCGAATTTTCGCCGAGACGCTCACCATCACGGCCGTGCGCGATAATGCCGGAAGAACACAGCAATACGTCGCGCTCTTTTCAGACATCACTTCGGAAAAAGAACACGAGCAGGCGCTCCAGCGCCTGGCTCAATTCGATTTGCTCACCGGTCTGCCGAATCGTTCGCTTCTCCGCGATCGTCTGCATCATGCCCTGGCTCAGGTTGATCGTCGGGGCGGCATTTTGGCTGTCGTATGTCTCGACCTCGACAACTTCAAAGCCATTAACGACCGCTATGGTCACACTGTAGGCGACGAACTCCTCACGACTGTTGCTCATCGCATCAAATCCGCGATGCGTAAAGAAGACACTCTCGCGCGCCCCGGCGGAGATGAATTCATTGCGATTCTTCTCGACCTCGATAACCCGGACCAGAGCGTGCTCGCAGTCAGGCAGCTTCTCGCAGCTGCTTCCCAGAGCGTGTCTATCGGCCCCCTTTCTGTTCAGCTCTCGGCCAGCGCCGGAATCGCCTGCTATCCTCAGGCCGAAGAACTCGATGCCGATCAGCTTCTGCGTCAGGCTACGCAAGCCCTTTATCAATCGAAGATCAGAGGCAAAGACCGCTACCACATTTACGATTCTGGCCTTGCGCTCTCTACTCGCGGACGCCACAAGGACCTCGAGCGTATTCGGATCGCTCTTGCAAGTAATGAGTTCCTGCTTCATTACCAGCCCAAAATGAACATGGCTACCGGAGCGATCAAAGGCGCCGAGGCTCTTATCCGCTGGCAGCATCCTGAACGCAGCCTCCTGCTCCCCGGCGAATTTCTGCCCGTCGTCGATGGACATCCCATCGCCCTGAACATAGGCGAATGGGTAATTGAGAACGTGCTCAAGCAGATGGAAACGTGGCGAGCAAGCGGTCTGGACATTCCGGTCAGCGTCAACATCTCCGCGCAGCAACTCCAGGACCCCGATTTTCCCGAACACCTCAATGCACTGCTGTCCGCTCACCCTTCCATCGAGCCCTCTCGCCTGGAAATTGAAGTACTCGAGAGCAGCGCCCTGCCCGACATGTCGCAGGTATCCCAGGTCATCCATACCTGCGGCAAACTTGGTGTCTCCTTCGCTCTTGATGATTTCGGCACTGGCTACTCCTCACTGGCCTTTCTCAAGCGGCTCCCCGTCGACGTGCTCAAAATCGATCAGACGTTTGTCCGCGACATGCTCGACGATCCCGAAGATCTCACCATCGTGGAAGGAATGCTCGGACTCGCCTCAGCCTTTCGCCGTCAGGCTGTAGCCGAGGGAGTCGAGACCGTGGAGCAGGGTGTGCTCCTGCTACGTCTCGGATGCCAGGTCGCGCAAGGTTTCGGCATTGCGCGCCCCATGCCTGCCGAGGAGCTGCCCGCATGGGTTGCCTCGTGGACTCCCGACCCGGAGTGGTCCAGGGTCACTGCGCTTGATCCTGGCGACCGGCCGCTGCTCTATGCCGGCGCAGAACACGCCGCGTGGGTCGGCGCCATCGAAGCGTTTCTACATGGCAAGCGTCGTGTGCCGCCTTCCCTTGATCCTGCGCAGTGTCGTCTGGGCGCGTGGATGTCGTCTGAAGTTCTCTCCAAGGAACATCTGTCTCCTGTCCTCCGCCAGATTGAGTTGTTGCACAGCGATCTTCACGCTTGTGGCGCGAATATTCTCACCCTCGATGCAGATTGCACGGCCGAGGCAGCCCACGCCCTGTCTCGCCTCCAATCCCTGCGCGACAACCTCCTGGCCGAGCTCAAACTCTTCCTCAAGCGCGAATAACATTCCCGGAATGGATGGGGCATTCGACCTAGCCCCAAAGTCACCTCCGAATCGGCTGACAAGCATGCTTGTGGTCACCCGGCTGGAGTATCATTGCTCGAAAATTCCAAGCAGGTTGAAACGTCCTAAATCGCTTTTTAAGGGTATTGCTGTGCTTATGCTCGGTCGATGCCACGGTCGAAAGCGGAATGAAACATTTCAACCGCGACGGTAAAGTTGCCCTGCGAACCTGCATGAGTTCAAACGGAGAATCGCAATGAAGAATTTGCAACACAAGGCAGCACTTTGGGTGGCAGTGACGACCGCAGCAACATTGACAGCATGTGGTGGAGGCGGTGACACCAAATCCACAACGCCGCCGCCTCCGACAACCTTCACCCTTACCGTAAATTCGGTGAATCCTGCTACGGGTGTGGGGATGACGGTTTCTCCGGTCGACAACAGTGGCGCTTCCAATGGCGCCTCGAGTTTCACGCGCACTTATAACTCCGGCACTGCTGTGATCGTAACGGCGCCCGCCACGGTGGGCAGCAACACATTTACATCCTGGGCCGGATGCACCACTGCGGCCACCGAGACTTGCAGTGTAACCATCAGTGCCAACGCCACCGTCACTGCAACCTATGCGACGCCTAAGACCACGCCTACGGTGACGGTGACGCCCGCATCGTTGGCCATCACCACGGCGCAGTCTCTCTCCGTATCGATTACCGTCAACGGCGGCACCGGCAATCCCGTTCCAACAGGTTCGGTCACGCTCAGTAACGGATCTTATACTTCCGCCGCCACCACGCTGGCCAGTGGCTCCGCCACTGTGAACGTGCCCGCCGGTTCGCTGGCAGTCGGCTCAGATACGCTCGCAGCCTCCTATACTCCCGATTCGTCGAGTTCCTCCTCGTACAGCACGGCCAATGGAACATCCGCCGCCGTCACTGTCACTGCTGTTGCCACTTCGATCGCGATCGATCAGTCCAGCATTGGCCCGGCTGTAACCGACCAGCTTCTCGGAATGAACATGGCAGCCTGGTACGATCCCACCACGGCTGCGGTTGTGCCGGCATTTCAGTTGGCCGGTATTCAGGCAGTGCGCTGGCCGGGCGGTTCGTGGTCCGACGATTATCACTGGGCTACAAACACGATGTGCGGCAACACGCCGAACAGCAATGCCACATTCGCGAATTTCGTCAATGCCCTGGTTCTTCCGGGCGGCTTCGACGTCGCCCTTACCGCGAATTATGGAACCAATTCAACATGCAATGGCCCTGGCCAACCGTCGGAAGCCGCCGCCTGGATCACACAGGGGAAGGCCATCAATGCGCATGTCAGCCATATGACTGTCGGCAATGAGGAGTATGGAAGCTGGGAAGATGATCTTCATACCCTCAAGAACGACCCCACCACCTATGCTGCTGCTGTGGGTACTGCTTCGACCAGCGCCGGCTATTATGCACAAATCAAGGCAGCCGACTCCAGCGTGTTGGTAGGCATCGACGTCAACCCGGGCAACTCGCCAGCGTGGGATCCAATCGTACTCGCCGATGCACAATATGATTTCGTTGAATACCACTACTATCCGCAGGCTCCCGGTAGCGAGAGCGATTCCTACCTCACCCAGCAAGCAGCGCAGGGCCTGACCACCTCGATCAAAACCATCAAGTCGGAATTGGTCACTGCCGGCAAACCCAACACCCCCATCTATGTCGGAGAGATCGGCTCGGTATACACGAACCCCGGTAAGCAAAGCCTTTCCATCACCCAGGGCCTCTATGCGGGGCAGGTGCTCGGCGAAATGATGAACGATGGCGTTTCACGCGCGACCTGGTGGATAGGATTCGGCAATTGCAACGGCACCCAGGGCAATGATTCCAGTTCGCTCTATGGCTGGCAGAATTTCGGCGGATACAACGTGTTTGCCGATGGCCCAACCGATGTCCCCTGCGCGGGTTCAGGTCCTATCGGAACCATGTCGCCAACTGCGCGCGCCTTCCAGCTCTTCAGCAAGGTGGCCGTCAACGGCGAAAGTGTGCTCAGCGCAAACGTCAACGGCGACAAGACGAACGTTCGTGCTTATGCTGCAACGCATAGCGGTGGCACTGTGCTGGTGCTGTTCAACGTCAGCGAAACCGTGAGTGAGTCCGTAACGGTTTCGCTGTCCGCGCAAAACACCAGCTCCGATGTCAGCGTGGAAACCTACAGCAAGGCGCTCTACGATCAGTCGCAAAACAACGTCTGGGCTGACCCCGTCACGGCCGATATGGGCGCGCAGAACCTGCCTCTTACTCTCACACTGGCTCCTTGGAGCATGAACGTGGTCATCGTCAAGCCGTAGCGGAAGTCATCCAGAGCATCAAGCGACCAGCCCGCTTGGGACGATCGCTTGATGCCCATGAGTCGGAAATCACGAACCATTCCCGCGCACTTCGAGACCGAGCCGGTCGACAACAATTGCCCGCATTCGGCTTCTGCGGTGTCTAAGTTTGTAAAGGGAACTCGCGTCGTTGGAAGCAGATGGAGCCGACGATCGGACTTGAACCGATGACCTGCTGATTACGAATCAGCTGCTCTACCAACTGAGCTACGTCGGCCGATTAAGCGGGAACCCCGCAAAACGCGGTTTGTGGGTGCATACGAACGGGCACACTAAAGGCGCCGCAGTTCGTGCTCCTTACGATTGTATCGTTGCGCCGGTATTCGGTAAAGCTGGACGCCAAGGCAGCCAAAGCTCTGCGCACGGCGTCCCTTCAATATCCGCTGAGAGAGGAGCGAATCGATTCAATGATGAACATTACCCTGCAGCTCTCCTTCAGAATCGCCCTTGTCTGGGCCGCAGGTTTTCTGATCGCAGTGGCTGTTGAAGCCCTCTTGCCTGATCAGGCAGGTTTCACGCTCACCAGCCATCAGAGCACCCTCTTTATTCCTTTCAGTCGCATGGGCTTCTGGACCTGTGTGCTCGCCGCCCTCATCGTCACTGCCCTGGTGGTAGGCCGCGCCCTGCTAGCCGACATCGGCTGGAACACCTTCCGCTAAAACGAAGACCATCCCCCATCTCCCTGTCATCCTGAGCCCCGCAAGCTTGGGGCCCCGCGAACAATTGTTCGCGGGGTAAGCGGGGCGAAGGATCTGCTTCTGTCTTTCTTACTCCATCGATCATTAACCGTCGCCAACAAACCGCTATACTGCTCCCCATGCAACAAGACCCGATGGAAGAATGGCGCAGGCTCACTGCGCTCTACAGCGAAATGGGCGACGTAGAAATCCGCGAGCTCGCTGTGCAAATCAACGACCTCACCCCGACCGCACAGCAAATCCTCCGTGATGAATTGAAGAAGCGCGGAATCCCTGATAAATTTTTGAACTCGCATTCGGCCAATCGAGAAGCAGTCGATAACCACTCGACGAAAGTCCACTGGGATTCTGGAGAAGACGGCTACGAAGACGATGACAGCGGCGTCGCCAAAGTTGGGTCCGTTGAATACACCTGGAAGACCGGACTTTGCCGCTGCGATTCAATCGACGAAGCTGCTCAGCGAGGCGAGATGCTACGTCGCGCCGGAATCGAGAGCTGGGTTCAGCGTCCCGGCGGTCAATTCGTTGTTCCCTGGCTGGAGTCGGGAATTGGCGACTTTCAGATCAATGTCGCAGCCGACCAATTCGAGCAAGCCAAAGAAGTGATCGCCCAACCAATCCCCCGGGACATCATCGATGAGTTAAAGAGAGAAGAAGAGGCGCCGGCCTACGAAATCCCCGTCTGTCCCAAATGCAAAGCCGAAGATCCTACCCTCGAATCCGTGGAACCCACCAATAACTGGCTCTGCGAGTCCTGCGGCTACACCTGGTCCGACCCGGTCCCGGACTCAACTACTCCCTAACGCTTAACTTAGCTCCAAAAACGGAAAGAGCCGCCCGGCAACAGGGCAGCTCCTTCCTCAGGGAGAATAGTTCCAACGGAGGCAAAACCATCAGAACTTTCTGGCTGCATAGTAGGTGCGGGGGACCGGAGTGTCAAGAATAAATCCGGAGCGATGTAACTGGGTTTATTTACAATAGATTACAACGGAGCCAATTCATCCGCCGGTCACGGGATATTCGCCGGGTATTCGCCTTTTAAACTACGTATTGTGCCGCGTTTTTTGGGTGTTTTCTAGGGTTTACGCCCATTTTTCCACAGGCAAAACGTCGTATTTACCGTTCGGATGCGCTCGGTGATTCTTCTCACCCAGGAGTTTCAATCTTCGAGATGCAGCCGAATGAACTCCACCTCGTAGACTGAGGAGGCCGGTCTGCCCCGCGCCACCCGGTAAAGTGCCCTGCCCCCACCCAGGAAGAATCCCAGCAGCACCGCCGCGCTGCACCCGATGATCACCAGCATCGCCACTCCCATCAGGAAGCGGCTGGTCTTCACAATTTCGTTGTCCTTCCCCTGCGGCATCCGGGTCAGTTCGGCAGAGTAGTGCACCTGCGCCAGTAATTTGTGGCTCTCGTCGGGAATCGCATCTCCGCTCACCAATGCCACAATCGGCCCACTGCGGCTCACCTCGAGCGACACCTGGTCTGAATCCTGCAGCGGCTTCAGAAATGCCGGCTGGGCCTTGCTGCCTGCCTTGATGTACTCGCGAATCTTCTTCTCCTGCACCTCCGCCATCTGCGGCGTCGGGTAGTCGATCAGCGTCAGCGTCGCAGGCCCCGAATTGAGCGAGTAGTTAGCGGTGACCGTCTCTGCATCACGATCAAATCCCACCAGTTCCGGAGGCAGCACGCCGCCCGAACCCGCATAGCCGGCTGGGCCCTGCGCAAAATGCGTCGTCTGCTTATCCAGCGATCCCTGCGGCAAGATGGCGAGGATCGGCGGTGGCAGCGCCCGGTTTCCCTGGGGCGACGGCAGATCCTTCGCTAGCTCCCGCATCTCACCTGCTGACATGGGGCCGACATGCGAAAACGTCGCATCCACCACTGTGTTGCCCTTCCAGAAGAGCACTCGGTTTTTATCCGACGTCGCGCCGATGCCAATGTCCGCCTTTGGCCATCCATTCTGGCGGTAGAACGAATACGCGCCGTAGGCTCCGCTCACATCCTGGAAGCTAAGTGCCTTCACGCTCAGCGTCTCGTCGCCGCGTTTGTAGCTGGCCGTCATGCCACCGATGATGCCATACTCCTTCAGCGCCGCCGCGTTTGCGCTGTCCATCTCCGCCGCATCGATTACAGCCTTCGGTTTATCTGTTGCGTCCCATCCTGCAAATGCGTCGGGCAGCAGCGGCTTATCCTTCGAAGCGGTTGGAGATCCCGTCGTCACCATCATGGGAGCCGGCTTAGACTGCGCAGACTTGGCAGCGCCAGCCTGCTGCGCGTCCACGCGCATCCCGGCACCTGCCAAAAGCGCCACGCCCGCTATCATCGCCATCCACCGCATCAAAGAAACTCCCAATCTCAGGCTACCACCCAGGCGTTTGCCGTTATGGCCTCGGCGCTCCTACTCCGCAGAGCAACAACGGCTCGATCTTCCACTGCTCGTCCATCCGTTGAGACTCGCCGCAAAATCTCACGTCTTGCGCACAACGCCGCTCTATCTTTGACACCACCAACCCCGGAAATGTTCGTTTCCCGAATGTCTTTGGTGCTAGCTCACAGCAATGCTCATTTCGATCGACACCCCGGCATCTCTCTCGGCAAGCCCAGCATCGAACACTGGCATCACGGAGGAAAATCTGGGATGTTCCGTTTGTCTTTATATGTTCTTGGAGTTTCGGCATTTGCCGCAGCGTGGGCCGTTTATCGGAATCAGCAGAAGAAAAAGCCAATTCCCGCAAGCAAAGCGGCCGCCATGCTGCAGCAGGCATGGGGTAACCACCACACCTACGCGTGACTCACCACGTGCGTACTAAACAAGGTGCTTTAGAGCAACCGTAAGTAAGTGTGCCGCTCCGTCGCGTTCACAGTGCGGGTATGCCTGCAGGCATCGGCGATGGCGGCAGAGGCTGCGGATACAGCAAGTCTCCCAGAACCGGGTAGCGCCCACCGTAAAAGAGAATCGCGTACTCGCGCACTGCCGTGCTCAACGGTCCCCCAAGGCAAATGCTCGCCAGCACCGCAAACCCAAACGCCACCACCCCAAAGAAGACCTGCAGCATAATCCCGGCAACGGAAGCCGAGCCAGTCGAGTTCGCAAAAGCTGAATGAAGGCCGAATTCCACTCCCGCCACAGCCCCTGCCAGCACAAGTCCGGGAATCAGCAGGATCATAAAGATGGCGATCGATGCGATGATCGGCAGAATCAGCCTTAGCAGCGCGTACGCAAAAAACTGTCCTTTCTCGGCCTTGATCCGAGCCCACACTGAATTCCATGCTTCGCCCGCTGAAGCGTTCTCCAGTGCCATGTGGGGCAGCATCCAGTCGCGCATGATGATGTCGAGCGCGATTGCCGTCACTATCAGCAGGAAAATAATTGGCAGCAAGGGAAGAACCAGGCCGATCACTAAGCCGATATTCGGATGACCGCTCGCCTGCATGTCATGGAATACGCGCCAGAATCCCGCCGCGAATGGAATTGCGATCAACCCCACCAGCAGCAGAAAACAAAAAGCCACCGCAATGTTGAGCCAGAAGAAGCGGGAAGACTGTTCTTTATAAAGTTCCCAGCCCGGCCTGATCAGCTTCGTGTTGTGCACCAGGCAATGAAAGAACGCAAACCGCAGTCGCGTAACCAGGTAGAAAATCGCCGCAGCGATCACAAACGCCAGCAGGATGGCCGCCACACCTTCCGCGATCCATAACGGCGGAATCTCGCTCAGCGAATGAATCATCGGCCCATGGGCCGACGACGAACCACCTCCACCGTGCGACGAAGTCGATGATCGGAAATTGCTCCCCTGTCCCTCCGTAATCAAGGCGACCAGCCCAAGCTTCAGAAACGTACCCCAGCTGAACGGCCTGAACAGAAAGTCCCTGGTCCGTAGAACTGCGGGAGAAATGGCATCTGCGGCAGACATGGCATACATATGCGTGACCTTTCCAGGAAACCCAGCCTACCACGGGAATTACGCAAATCCCACCTGTACAGTTCCGTTCGCCTATTTCAATCAGCAGCGGTCAAAGGGGCACAGTCGAGCACGATCAAGACGAGGGTGAAGCGGCAACATGTTCTTTCGTCCCAGCGGGACGAATCGATGGTAGCCCCGGGTGAAACCCCGGGAACCAGCGCCAGTTTCAATCCGCGCCCCGGAGGGCCGCAACGATCCGTCAAATCGCTGCTTCTGGATTGCGGTGATCCGCCCAGAGCGAGCGGCTCTCTAAATAGGCACGACCTCAACGTATATCGCGAGGCGATCCAAAATCGGTCTTCAAGGCTAGAGATGTACAGATGTGGGGTTGAAACACTTCGCAACTCAGCCTCGCCACCGCATGGGCGCTGACCTGAGGCGGTGAGCCAACACTCTGATGGGCACTCTGGAAACGGTCGAGCGGATTCTTACTGTGGCGTCGCTCGCCCCGTTGTGGAACCTCTCCATGCCTCGATTAATCGCCAGCTACGGCCAGCACACGAGTCGCCTGCTGATAGGCGCGGAAGACGATTTGCGGCCACACCTGCTCCATTGAAAGCCCACGCCCACGGATCATTTCTTCAACCGCTAGCGTGGCACCCGGACAGGTCGGCTCCAGAGCGTCGTCCTGGATCACATAGCCTCCAGGAGTCATATAGTCCCACACGGTCTCCTGGGCGAAGACCGAAGGACCGTAAAGAACCACGTCAATATGAGCCAGGCCGACGGATCCAAGCCTGCGGCATGCGTCAGGCGCAGTGTCTTCGATCAGTCCGGGGATGAACTCGAGATTCAAAAGGCCAAGGGATCGAGCCGCCGCGCGCGTGCGGTCGAGGTTGACCTCTAGAAAGTCCTTCGGCGGCTTATCCACGCCTGCTTTCACAGCGGGTAGGCCTGCAAAGGTATCCAGCGAAAAAATCCGTGCCGAGGGGTAATACTCCTGGAGCAAAGTGGCCATGAATACTGCGCTGCCGCCCTTAAAAGCGCCGAATTCAATGATGTTCTGCGACGGCAGTTTGCCCAGAAAGAATTTGATGAGGATAAACAGATTGATAATGCGCGTTTGAACCACCATAGACTCAACGGCGGGCAAACGAGAGGCCGCGAGGGCCTTCCGATATACCGGATCCCGTCGGACATCTTCGCCCAGCGAACCGTACTTTAGGGGTGTCGAGCGCTGGTAGCCCTCGTAAAGGCAGCGGCCTTGTTCAAAGACGCGCTTCATGTCCGGCACTTCAGGCAGCGTCTCGAGAGCTCTGGGAGAAGCTAAGCGCCTGCGGACGGCGCGAGTCAAGTCGTCAATTTTGGTCCCCATCGATCTTATCCTCTATGCGTTCAGCTATTACTCGGAATCAAGCCCGAGCGAGAATAGCCCGGCGTCTGTCGAGTCGGGGATCTTTCGCTCTTGAGGGTAAGTGCCGATCATAACGGGGCCAGAGAATTTGGCAACGGCACTTCTGCGCGATAACCACGTTACGCTTGCGACGGCAGTAGTGGTTACCGAGGTGTGCACAGTCAATGGCTGCTCTGAGGGAAGCAGCCTGAAGTCTGAATTTGCGAGTCGATATGCCGTCGTGCTGAGAGTAAACATGGCTTCCGATAGGGTCGTATGCTATTCGGAAGTTGTCTTTCACCATTTCTCTCCCGCCTCTACAGAACGGAAGCACCAACCGGCACGCCAGCCCACCACGTATCAAACTTCTCCAGTGCCCGCTCGCACATCATCCGGTGCCGCTCCTTCTTGTCCCGGACCTTCTTCCGCACTTCTTCTTCCAGCGGTTCCAGCAAGTCGAACGTGATATTCGCGGGTTGAAAATTCTTTGCATCCGCGTGCGTGATGTAGTGCACCAGCGACCCCAGTCCCGTCCCACGCGGCACCGGCACCGGCTCTTCCTCCCGCGCCAGCAAAGCCGCATAAATCCCCGCCAGCATCCCTGTCGCAATCGACTCCGTGTATCCCTCCACGCCCGAAACCTGCCCGGCAAAAAGAATCCGCGGCTCACTCTTCAACCGCAGAAATTCATCCAGCAAAACCGGCGCGCAAATATATGTGTTGCGATGAATCTGTCCATAGCGCAGGAATTTCGCGCTCTCGAGTCCCGGTATCAGGCGCAGCACCCGTCCCTGTTCGCCCCATTTCAAATGATTCTGAAAGCCGACGAGGTTGTAACTGTCCGCACGCACATTCTCCTTGCGCAACTGCACCACGGCCCACGGCATCTTGCCGGTTCTTGGATCGTTCAAGCCCTTCGGCTTCATGGGCCCGAACCGCAGCGTGTCACGCCCGCGCGTCGCCAGCACTTCAATCGGAAGGCAGCTCTCGAAATATTGAAGCTTCTCCCATTCTTTGCTCTCTGCCGCTTCCGCAGTCAGCAGCGCATCATAGAAGCGGTCGTACTCTTCGCGACTCATCGGGCAGTTGATGTAGTCCGCTGTGCCCTTGTCGTAGCGCGCCGCAAAGTACACGCGATCCATATCGATCGACTCCGCGTCCACAATCGGCGAAATCGAATCGTAAAAAGCCAGATGTCCCGAGCCCGTGATCCGCTGAATCTCCCCACTCAGTCCACTCGAAGTTAAAGGCCCCGTCGCCACAATTGTCGCCGCATGCTCACCCGGCTCGAGCGTCGTCACCTCTTCGCGAATCACCCGGATCGCTGGCTCGTTCGCAATCGCTTCCGCAATCTGCCGCGAAAACTCCACGCGATCCACTGCCAGCGCATGCCCCGCCGGAACGGCCGTCTCATCCGCAATCCGCAACAGCGCCGAACCCGCACGCCGCATCTCCTGCTTCAGCAGCCAGGGAGCCGTGTTCGGCGACTCGCTCTTCAGCGAGTTCGAGCACACCAGTTCGCCAAACTCAATCGTCTGGTGCGCCGGCGTAAGTCGCGGTTTCCCATCCACCACTGCGCGCATCTCGTAGAGATCCACCTGGCAGCCCAGCCGCGCCGCGGTCAACGCCGCCTCTGGCCCCGCCAGTCCTCCTCCGATCACGCGAATCTTCATTGCGCTGGTTCCTCCGCTCCGGCCAGCCGTTTCAGCGCATCCCCGGTCACGCGGACGTTCCGCCAAGTATCCAGAAACTCCGCTCCCATGGCACGGTAGAAATCGATCGCGGGCGTATTCCAGTCGAGCACTTCCCATCCTAGCCGCGGGCAATCTTTTTCCACCGCAATCGCCGCCACCCGTTTAAGCAGCGCCTTTCCAATCCCCAGGCCCCTGAATTCCGGGTAGACGAACAGGTCCTCGAGATACAACCCGGGCCGGCCCAGCCAGGTTGAATAGCTGAAAAAATAGAAGGCAAACCCCGCCGGTTGGCCGTCATGCTCCGCCATCAGGCACCAGTAGTAGGGATTAGGGCCAAACCCGTCGCGCAGCAAATCTGCTTCGGTTGCCATTACCGCGTCAGGCTCGCGCTCGTATTTGGCCAGCCCGCGAATAAACTCAAGAATTTGCGGGACATCGTTCGCCACAGCCGATCGAATTGTGGTTGCCATGCTCCTATTTTAGGGTGTGACGCAGGCCACAAGAGCTACAGCCAACTCCAACTACCATCGTGAAGCAGGTAGCGACTCGACACGCAAACAAGTCGATATGCGAGACTGGGTCCCTTTCCGGCCTTGTGCTCAAGCATCCGTTGCATTTACCTTGGGTCGTGCCGATGAGAGCGCCTGCTCGCCGTAGCAACTGCTTGACGAAGTAGCAGCTTGCCACACCAGCGGCAGGGCGCAGCAACTGCTTGACGGGCAATTTTGCTGGTTATCGATGTGCCCGGCGATTTCGCAGTGTCGAAGTTCCTGATACTGCCAGACGAATCGCTCAGGCGCATCTAACCTGATGTGTTTAGATTGGTTGATGTTTGAGAGATTCGTTAAATTTTTCGATCGAGCATGCGGGCTTCATCGCTCGCCCAAGCTCCCAAGGAGAAGGACATGAAACGTACGATTTCGATCTGGATCGGATTGCTCGGATTGCTGGCACTCGCCGCTCTTCCCGTCGCATTCGCCCAGACTCCAGCGCAAACCACTGCGCCCGCCAATGTTGGGCCGACAGGCAAGATTCACGGCCATGTCATCAACCCCACCGGCGCAGCCCAATCCGGCGGTACCATGAGCCTCAATAATGGAACAAAAGAGATTGCTACCTTCGACGTGGACGCAAATGGCGACTATTCCGGCTCCGCACCTCCGGGCAACTACACCCTGATCTATCGCACCCCCGGCATGGGGAAGGATAAGGAAGCCGACAAGTTCGAGAACATCAAGATCGTGGTCGGGCAGGACACCGCCGCCGATGATGACATGTCGCGCAAGGAATATATCGACACGCTCCCCGAAGAGACCCGCAAGCAGCTTGCTGACATGAAGCAGCATAATGCCGAGGCCCTTAAGGCCAACGCCGTCATTAAGACGCTCAACGCTGATCTTAAGACCGCGATGGCCGATATCCACGATGCCGACGGAGCACGCGCCACCGCCGCCCAGCAGTTGGGGCCTTCCGCTTCGAAGACCGACATCGCGGCCAAAGAGACCGAAATCAGGAACGCAAAGTACACCGACGTTGTGACCCTGATGCAAAAGGACACTGAGGCCCGTCCGACGGAGTCTGTGCTCTGGGCCTATCTCGGGCAGGGGCAGTTGGGACTCAAGAAATACGACGACGCTGAAGTTTCGTTCAAAAAGGCCATCGATCTTGATGCCGCGTCGAAAAAGCCTCGCCCCGAAATCCAGGGTCTGGCTAACTCCGGCCTCGGCGAAATCTATGCTCGCAATGGCAAAGTGCCTGAAGCTGCTGCCGCTTACGATGCCGCCGTCAAGGCAGACCCGACCAAGGCCAGCTTCTACTACAAGAATGAAGCAGTCATCTATTCGCAGGTCGGCAACACCGACGCCCAGGCTGCAGCGGCTGACAAAGCCATCGCCGCCAATCCCAGCGACCCCCTGCCGTACTATTTGAAGGGTCAGGCCCTCATCACCAAGGCGACCGTCGATCCCAAGACCCAGCGCATTGTTCTACCCGAGGGCTGCGGCGAAGCCTATCAGAAATATTTGCAACTCGATCCTAACGGCCCCTACTCCGCCGATGTAAAGGGCATCCTCGACTCCGCCGGCCAGAAGATCAACTCCACCTACAAGGCCACCAAGAAGTAGTTCCTCGCTTCACACGTTTCAGTCAAAAGGGCGCACCCACTTCGGGTGCGCCCTTTCTTTTTCGTTCGCAATGAGGCGCACAAAACTACAGCCCATCGCTCCGCGCCGCTGAATTATATTTGCTCCACGGTTCAATCTCTCCAATCCATTCCTCAACCTTCGAGGTCACAATGCAACCCAGATTCAAAATAGCGTTCCTCGCTCTCGTTTGCGTTGCCCTTTCTCTTCCCGCACATTCGCAAGCGCGAACAACGCAGGATGCTCCCCTTATCGCGCGCCGCAATGCCATTGAACAAGAACTTGAATCCGTCGCCATCATCGAACGCAAAGTGATGGTGCCTATGCGCGATGGCAAACGCATGCAGGCCGATATCTACCGCCCCAAAGATGAATCCAAAAAGTATCCCGTTATCTTTTCGCGCACGCCCTACAACTTCAACTACTGGGACATCGCCATCGGCGCCCCCCGCGATATGTCCGCAGCACTCGACGCCGTCAAACACGGCTACGCTTTCGTCGAGATGAATGAACGCGGCCGCTACTTCTCCGAAGGCGACTACGACATTCTCGGCGTTCCTCTCACGGACTCTGACGACGAGTTTGACTGGATGACCGCGCTTCCCTGGTCCACCGGCAAGGTCGGCCTCATCGGTTGCTCCTCCACCGCCGAGTGGCAGCTCAATGTCGCCTCCCGCGGCAACAAGGCCCTTGCCACCATCATTCCCGAAAGCTTTGGCGCCGGCGTTGGCCGAGTCGGTCCCTACTATGAGCAGGGCAACTGGTTCCGCGGCGGAGCGGTGCAGATGCTGTTCGCCACCTGGCTCTACGACGCTGGTCTCCAGACCAACGATGCCAAACCCAACTTCCCGCCGGACACATCGCAGCAGGCGCTCGTCGAAGCCGCAAAATGGTGGGACCTCAACGCCCATCCTCCCACGGTTGACTGGACCAAAGCGCTAACTCACCTGCCGGAAAAGGACATCCTCGCTGCAGTCGGCGCCCCCAAAGGAATCTACGCCGACAAAACTCCGTCAGGCCAGCCCGGCATGATCGAGCGCACTCCAAATGATCCCTCCTGGTACAAAGGGGGCCTGTGGAATGACTCGATGCACATCAACGTTCCCGGCCTTTGGATGATGACCTGGTATGACGTCAGCGTCGCGCCCAATCTCGCCGCTTATAACTTCGTTCGTTCCACCGCCAGCTCTGAAGTCGCCAACGAACAGTACGCCATCATCGCGCCCGTCCCTCACTGCAGTTATAAGCGCGCGGCTGAACACACCGTCGTCGGAGAGCGCGATCTCGGCGACGCGCGTCTCGACTACGACGCCCTCACCTTCGGCTGGTTCGATCACTTTCTGAAGGGCGAAGACAACGGCCTCCTCGAAAAAACTCCCAAAGTACGCTACTACACCATGGGCCTCAACAAGTGGCAGTCATCTGACACCTGGCCTCCCAAGGAAGCCATGCCGGTCACCTTCTATCTCACCTCAACCGGCCGCGCCAATTCACTCGCCGGCGATGGAGCGCTCGTTTCCGCATCGTCCCCGAAAGACGCGGCAGACAAATTCCTCTACGATCCCATGAACCCCGTTCCCACACGCGGCGGCGGTTTCTGCTGCATGGGCGCCGATTACAAACCCGGCGCCGTCGATCAGCGGCCACTCGAAGCGCGCGACGACGTGCTTGTCTACTCCACCGGCCCGCTCGCCGAAGGAATGGAAGTCACCGGCCCCGTCGAGGTCACGCTTTATGTTTCGAGCGATGCGAAGGACACCGACTTCACCGTCAAGCTCATCGATGTTCTCCCCGACGGCACCGCCTACAACATCGACGAAAACATCCAGCGGGCTCGTTATCGGGAAGGCTACGACAAGCCACCCGTGTGGATGGAAAAAGACAAGGTCTACAAGATAGCTTTCCAACCAATGCAAACCAGCAACTACTTCGCGCCGGGCGGAGAGCTCCGTGTCGAAATCAGCAGCAGCAATTTCCCCCGCTACGATCGCAACTTGAACACCGGCGGCAACAACTATGACGAAGTCAAAGCGGTAGTCGCCCACAACCAGGTCCACCACTCCACGCAATACCCATCAACCATCACCTTGAGCGTAGTGAAACACTAACGCCACCGCATCAATCACCACAAATTTGGGGCACCTCGAACCTCTCCCCTCATCGCCTGCATCACCACGAACCTCGGTTGCCCCATTCATGACGCAGCTTTATCGCGGCATGAGTGGGAAAGCACGATATCCGACAGGACCGAGTGCCCGATGCCTCGCTGTGAAATTACGAGGACGGTCGTGTCGCACTTCTGCTAGTGTGTCTCTAAGAAAGTGTCATCCTGAGCGCCGCACGCCTGGGGCCCCGCAGATGATTCATCGTCTTTGGGGTAAGCGGCGCGAAGGATCTGCTTTTGCTCTTCGCTTGCACTGGTACAGGAATGGGCGGAAGTCGACGAACCGAATCAAGCGACCTCCAACAACTACAATTCCCTCCATGAGTTCCGATCTTCCCAGCTACGAACAAGCCGCCGCGCTCGTAGCAGCGCATGCACGCAGACTCGCCAGGCAGAAAAAACCCCGCACCGAGCGCGTCCCGCTGGGAAACGCGGCGAACCGTATCCTCGGCGCCCCCATCGCAGCAGAAGACGATCAGCCCCCTTTCGCGCGTTCCACCCGCGATGGTTATGCCTGCCGAGCCGCACAGGCCTCCGCGCACAAGACACTCCCCATCGCAGGATCCACGCACGCTGGCCAGCCTCCCGCAGGCCCCCTGCCCCCAGGCAAAGCGTGGGAAATCATGACCGGCGCTCCCGTCCCCCCCGGCGCCGACTGCGTCGTTATGCTCGAGCACGTAGAAAGATCGGATAGCACTATCCGCCTCGCGCCCGAGCACAAAATCAACCCCGGCGACAACATCGTCGCCAAAGGCGCGCAAGCCCGCCGCGGCGACGAACAACTCCCCCCTGGACTCCGTCTCGGTCCCGCCCAGATCGCTCTCGCTGCCTCCTGCGGATACGCGCGTCTCGACGTCTACGTCCGACCCCGCGTAGCCATCCTCACCACTGGCGATGAACTCGTTCCGCTTGAAGCCGCTCCCGGCCCCGGCAAAATCCGCAATTCCAACGCCCCCATGCTCGCCGCACTCGTCGCCAGCGCAGGCGCCGAACCAATCGTCCTCCCCACTGCCGCCGACACCGCCGAAGCCCTCGACGAAGCTCTCTCGCAAGCTCTCGAAGCCGACATCCTTCTCATCTCCGGCGGAGTCTCCGCGGGAAAATTCGATCTCGTCGAACCCGCGCTGGCGCGTCTCGGCGCGCAATTTCACTTCACTGGAGTTCGCATCCAGCCCGGCAAACCCCTCGTCTTCGGCGAAGTTGCGGGCTCCGGTTTGAAACCGTACATCAACCGACCCCGAAGCGAAGAACCTTCAGGCCCTGCGTCCATCCCAATCTTCGGTCTTCCCGGCAACCCCATCTCCTCCGCGGCCACCTTCCACCTTTTTGCGGCACCGATCATTGCTACCCTCGCAGGCAGCCGCGAAACTCATCCCCGCTTCGTCCTGGCCCAACTTTCACGCGACACCGACCGCAAAACCAAACCAGGTCTCACCCGTTTTCTCCCCGCGTTCTGTCAGTTCAATCCATCCATTAGCGAACTCCCTCAAGTCGCCCTCGTCCCATGGCAAGGCTCCGGCGATCTCACTGCCTTCGCCCGATCCAACTGCTTCCTCGTCATCCCGGAAGACGCAAGCTTCCTCGAAGCCGGAACCACGGTCCGCATCCTGCTACATTGAAAGTCCAGATGCCCAAGCGATCCAAACCGAAGCTTTCCCACTACGACTCAGCAGGCCGCGCTCGCATGGTCGATGTGGGCCCCAAACCATCTACCAAACGTAGCGCCACGGCATCCGCATTTGTCGAACTCTCCGCCGGCGTCCTTGAAGCCCTGCCCCTAAACCCCAAAGGCAATCCGCTTGAAGTCGCCCGCTTTGCCGGTATCCAGGCCGCTAAGCGCACATCGGAACTCATTCCCATGTGCCATCCGCTTTCGATCACGCATGTTGACGTCGAGGCCGAAGTCGCAGCAGGTGGAGTTCGCATCCGCGCGACCGTCGCCACTTCCGGGCAGACGGGTGTCGAGATGGAGGCCCTAACCGCCGCCTCGGTAGCTGCCCTAACCGTCTACGACATGACCAAAGCGCTGGACAAATCCATCGTCATCCGCAACATTCAGCTCGAACAAAAATCCGGCGGCAAATCCGGCAACTACACTCGCGAGAAGTAGTTTTGCAACTGCATTTTTTGTTATTCGGTCCGCAGTGCCCGCGCCGGATCCACAGTGGCAGCGCGCCTCGCCGGAATAAATCCCGCCAGTGCCGCCACCACGCAAATGATCAGGATCCCCGTTCCATACACCGCCGGATCAGCAACCGACACCCCGAAAAGCTGGTTCCGCACCATCCGTGTCGCCAGCATCGCCAGCGGAATCGTTACGGCAATCGCGCCTCCCGCCAGAAGAAGCACTTCGCGCAGAATCAGTGCCACTACGGTCGTGCGTCGCGCGCCCAGCGCCATGCGTATCCCAATCTCCCGTGTCCGTTGCGCTGTTGAATATGCGAGGATTCCGTACAATCCGATCCCTGCCAGCAGCGTCGCCAGTACTCCGAACACCGAGGCAAGCATCGCAATCGCCCGCTCGCCAACCAAATTCGTCTCAATTGTCTCTTGCATAGTCTGAAGATCGCCGACAATCAACTTGGGATCGATATCCGCAATCGCCGCGCGTACGCTCGCCGTTGCTGCTTCGGGTGGTTGCCATGTACGTACATAGAAGGTAAGCCCTGTCTGGCGCGTCCCCTGCGAAAAGAGCGTGTAGCAGGTGGCAACCGCTGGATCGCGCACGCTTGCGTGCTTCACGTCGCGCACCACCCCCACAATCGAAGCGTCGGTGCCAGGCTTGTTCGGCCGCGCCACAATCCGTCCCAAGGCCTGCTGCGCTCCGCCAAAATAGTGCTTTGCGAAGCTCTCGTTGACCACGGCGACTCGCTGCGACGTTGCAGTGTCGCCCGCGCTGAAATACCTTCCCACTACCAGGGGCACACCCAGCGTTTGCAGATAGCCGTTGCTCACCCACGGAAGCTCCACGTCAAATTCTTCGTCGGGTTTGCCCGCATATCCCGCCGGAATCATGTCCCCCTGCACACCGTCACCCGCCAGATCCGCGTCGTTGGTAGCTCCCGCACCACGCACTCCCGGCAACGCGGAGATCCCGTCCAGCGCCCTCTGTTCAACCGGAGCCACCTGGTTTCCGGCGTACCCTGCCAGCGTCGGGTCCAATCGAAATGCGAGCAGATGATCTGTCGCGAACCCTGTCTCCACTTGGCGAAGATTGCTGATCGTCCTCACGAACATTCCCGCCGCCACAATCAGTAGCAGGCTGAATCCAATCTGCAGCGCCACGCACGACCGCCGAAATTTCAGCGATGCGCAAGCGCTGGTTCCCGTCCGTTGTTGCATCACCTCCGCCAGTCGCGGATTCCGAAACTGCAACGCCGGTGCAAGACTGAACAGTAAGCTTGCCACCATCGTGACCAGGAGTGACCAGCCCAGGACGTGCCAGTTGAGCACTGACGCAAAGGGCAATCCGTCCGGCATATTCGATGACAATCGATGAATCAGCAGCCGCAAGGCTTCCGGTGCGAGCGCCAACCCCAGTGCCGCCCCCGCCAGGCCAAGGACCATTCCTTCCGTCAGCAGTTGCCGCAGAACCTGCCCGCTCGTGGCGCCCAGGGCATAACGAACCGAGATCTCCTGCGCACGCGCTGCGGCCCGCACCAGCAACAGGCTCGCGACGTTTACGACCGCCATACCGACAACCAGCAGCACCATTGCGAGAATGATGGTGAGAGGGGCCTGCAAGTCGCTCCGCATCGGACTGAACCCCTTTGCTCCCGCCGCGAGATTCAGGTGTGCTTTCGTGATGAAGTTTTTTCGTGCCTGGGTCGACTGATCGCGCAGTAGCTTGAACTCGTCGGCACGCAACGCCAGAAACAGCATGTTGAGCGAAGCCTCCGCCTGCGACCGCGTTACATTCGGCTTTAATCGCCCCACCACATCGATCCAATAGGATTGACGATCGTTTAGATATGGCCATTCCGGCGTTAATACTTGCTCCATCGAGAGCGGCACGAATACATCTGGGGCGTGTCCCCAGACCATGCTGTGAAATCCCGGCGATGCGACTCCCGTGATCGTGAAAGGGGTTCCATTCACAAGCAGGGTTTTCCCAGCGACTGGAGCTTCCGCCAGATGCGTTCTCCAGTAGTCGAAGCTCAATACCGCGACAGGATTCGCTTCCGGCGATGTCTCATCGTTGGCTACAAACAGCCGTCCCACCGCTGGCGGCACACCCAGCGTCTCAAAATAATTGCCGCTCACCAGCTCCGCCTGAACGGATTCCGCGTGGTTGTTCCATGTCACGCCCAGCGTCAATGGCGACTCGGCAATCAACCCGCTCAGCATCGTATTGCGGTCACGAAGATCCTTATACATCGGATACGAAAATTCGTGATGGTGCCCCGGCACGTTCCCGCCCTCCGAGTGCAAATGCCCCGGCTGGCCCCCAGCAAAGTCCAGCACCACCAGCTGTCCCGGATCGCGCACTGGCAACGCCTGCATCAAAGCCTGGTCGAATAGGCTGAATACGGTCGCATTCACTCCGATGGCCAGCCCCAATGTCAGCACTGCCATTGCTGTAAAGCTCGGATTCCGCCACAATCCCCGCAGCCCAAACCGAAGATCGCGTCCTAGCGACTCTAGAAAGAATGACGGCCTTTCTTCGCGACACTCTTCCCGCGCACGCTCTCTGCTTCCGAACGCAATCGCGGCGAGCCGTTTTGCTTCCGCTGCCGGCATCCCCGCCGCGAGGTTTGCTTCCATCTCGCGCTCCATATGAAACGCAAGCTCTTCATCCACTTCTGTTCGCTGCTTGCCTGCAACAAAAAAGCGAATCCGCGACCACCATTCACGCAACATAACTCTCCCGCCAGATCTCGCGACTAAATGCCCTGCAACACGAGATTCACCGCACCCGTGAGCCGATCCCAGTTCTCCACCTCTTCGTCAAGCTGTCTCCTGCCCGCAGCGGTCAGCGAGTAGAACCGTGCGCGCCGATTGTTCTCCGATGCGCCCCACGTGGCTCGAATCCAGCCGCGGTATTCCAGCCGGTGCAGAGCCGGATACAGCGACCCTTGCCCGACCTGCAACACATTGTTCGACATCTGCTGGATCCTCTGAGCAATCGCCCACCCATGCTCCTGCCCGGTGGCCAGCGTCTTCAAAATCAGCATGTCCAGCGTTCCCTGCAACAAATCTATAGACGGTGCCATCTTCCCCTCGACGTTCGACAACAGCATCGCTCCGTTCTTGTCGAATGTCAAGGGGAGCCGACTCTCAAATGACATTGAAACCCTGCATTTTTGTCTTCAAAATAGCCATCGTTTTGTATCCTGAGAACTGCAAACCAGAATGAGCCACGCCACATTCCCACGCATCCTGATTGTCTTTCTATTCGTTCTGTCTTTCACGACGGCTCTTGCGCAGCCCCAACCTTCTTCGTCGATTCCCGACATCCAATCCATGAACACCCTCGGCGCGGATCTCTTCCTCCAGTCCGGTTCGACAGGCATGGTTCTCGTTGTCGTTCGTGACAATCAGGTCTTCTTTCGCGGATACGGCGAAACCGCGCCGAGTTCCCATCAACTTCCTGCCCGGGACTCTCTGCTACGGCTCTGCTCACTGACAAAGATCTTCACCACTGACGTTCTCACCAAGCTTGTAGCGGACAAGACCGTGCGGCTCGACGATACGCTTCAGCGCTACGCTCCGCGTGGCGCGGTTGTGCCCAAACGAGTTCGACCCATCACGCTCGCTGAATTGGCGACGCATACGTCCGGCCTGCCCCGCGAATTGGGCAACGCCCCTCGCAACACTGCGCACTTCACTTTTCCCGACTACCGCATGCGCTGGCACTGGCTGCCTAATCAACGTCTGCGCAGCTCTCCCGGAACCGCCGCTCTCTACTCGAATGTGGCCTTCGATTTACTCAGCGATGCTCTTCAGGCCGCTGCCCACAAGCAGTACGCCGCATTGCTCGCCGAGCGCACGCTCAACCCGCTCCATCTGCATCAGACAACGTTTTTCCCTAGCGCTGAACAATGCGGGCATCTGCTAATCGGCGCTCACGATGAGGGGCCTTGCACAGCAACCGAGGCCACCGCTGGAAGTTCCGGCCTCTATTCCACCGCGGGCGACATGGCGATCTGGCTCCAGTACCTGCTCCAAACCGGTGGTCCAGATATCTCCGAAAAAGGCGCCTCCGCCCAGTCCATTTACCTGCTTCCTTCCGATCTGGTTAGCCAGAAAGGACTCGACCACGCCGGCGAACCAACGGGTGTCGGCCTTGGCTGGATTCACATCCTGCCCGTTGACTCCCCCTCGCACATCATCGAAAAGACAGGCGGCGGGGCCGGTTTCGTAACGTATATCGCCATCAACCACTCGCGCAACACCGCGATGTTTCTCGCTGCCACCGAAGGCCCTGTCGACACACACCTGAACCTGTTCAATGCCGCGAACGACTTTCTGCTCGCCGTCGCCGGACTGCCACCGCTCACGCCGCTGCCCCCTAAACCGCCAGCCAGGCGCACGCACCAGCATCGCCATAGCTAGAGCGCTGAGAGTTGGATGCTCTATGGTTGCGCTACCAAACGAGTGAGTGCTCGAGCGGTGGATTAAGTTGCAAGGTTCCGATCTCAGCATGCGGAGTGCTGTCAACCTGAGTCCCTGCGTCGCTGTATTGCCGACAATCATTCGCTCCGGAGCGTTTCCAACGGATCGGCAAGCGCCGCGCGGCGAGCAGGAACGAATGTGGCGACGGAGCCTGCGAATGCCAGCAGAAGGCTCGCCGCGATGATTGCGAACGAATTCTCACCAACGGACCCGTACAGAAAATGGCTGGCTGTGCGCACCGCGAAAATCGATAGAATCGCGCCGGGAACGATGCCGCCTACCAGGATGCGCGCGGTTTGACCGACGATCAGCATCTGAATGTGGCGGCGCGTGGCTCCGAGCGCGAGACGGATGCCGAACTCGTTCTTGCGGCGTGCGACGCGCGACGACATTACGCCGTAAAAGCCGATCGCGACGAGCAAAAGTGTGAGGCTCGCATAGACTCCTGCGAGGCGGGCAAGCAGCTTCTCTGTGCCAAGGTCGCCGCTCAGTTCCGTAGCCAGGGGCACGATTTCGCTGACGGGCAGTGCGGGGTCAACTTCATACAACGCCTGCCGAACGCTCTCTGATAACTGGCGCGGATCACCCACTGCCCGTACCCGGATGCTGTTAACCGGCGCAGGATTCTGGTTGATGCTCATGTAAACCACCGGCGGAGCGTCGCGCTCCGCACCATTCACGCGCGCATCGGCCACTTCACCCACAATCAGGAACTTGTGATCATTCGGCGCCGGCTCATAACCAACCCATTGCCCAATCGGGTCCGCATCGCCGAATAACTGACGGGCGTATGCACGGCTGATGATCGCAACGCGCTGCGTGTTGTCCGTATCGCTCGATAAGAAATCGCGTCCGCGCAGAATTGGAATGCCGAGCGTGTCAAAGAAACCGAGGCCCACATGATCTTCCTGCCCATGCACCTGGGCATCCGTAAGAGTGTTACGCCCATGCACGTAGAGCGCCGTAATCCATCCGCAATGAATACCCCCACACATTTCTACAGCTGCCCTGCGGACACCGGGAAGTGCTTGCAGGCGCTCCTGTATCCGGCTATAAAGCCCGGGCAGCATCTCGCTATGATCGGTGTACATTGGCTGATGCAATTCGGGACGCACGATCAACACATGTTCACGATCCATGCCCACATCCACAGTTTCCCAATGCACCAGCGTCGCCGCGAAACACGCTGCCATGGTGGAAAGAAGAAGTGAAAGACTGACCTGCGTGCCGAGCAGCATAGTGGAACGCAAGCGCTGGTGCCCGGTTTGAGAAATACCGGCAACTCTAGCACCCGATCCTGCCGTCGCAGCAACGCCGGTACGAATGAAGACGACCACCGGAAGAATGCTGAAACACAGCAGCGACAGCAGCATAAGTCCTACACCGAGGGCTGCAAGAGGTAAGTTCAAATGCAGATCGAATGTAAAAAGAGAATTGCGGTTGGAAGCCCATCGAATAAGAATGCCGCTGGCCGCGCGGCCCAGCGCGAATGCACCCACAGAGCCGCCGGCGACCAGCAGCGCATCCTCAAGAACAATCTGACGAATGAGCCGGGCGCTGCTTGCCCCAAGCGCCATCCGCACACTCAATTCATATGCACGCGCCTGGAGTCGCGCAAGTTGAAGATTGGCGAGATTCAGGCATCCGACCAGAAAGATGGAAGCTGAAAGCGCCATCAGAAGCGTGAGAGGAACCGTAAATCTTCTCCTCATGCCGTCCTCGTTGATTGGCGCTAGGCTCGTCCTCACATGCAGAAGCGCCGCTTTCACAGCCAGATCAGCAGTCGCCTCCGTCATCACCTCACGATCATTGCGAAAAACCTGATCCCAATGCGCAAGCACGGCGGCACGGCGTTCGGGTGGAATCCGCGCCATGAGCACGAGCCAGAAGATCGTCGGCTGGTTATACCAGGGCTTATCGAGCGATACATCATGGCCTGGTCCCAGTGAGTCCCATGGAACGGCCAGTGTTCCGGTGCTTTGCACAGCCAGCGGCAACCAGACGTCGGGAGCATATCCTGTTCTATCGCCGAGAAATCTCCGGTGGGCCACACCGATCACAACAAATGCGCGCCCATTGAGAAGAATGTGCTGGCCCACGGCTTCATGCGCGGAGCCGAACGTCTTCCGCGCGAAGTCGTACCGAAGCACCACGGGCAACTCACCCTGGCCCATACGCTCATCGTCCTGCAAAAATAACCGCCCCGCGGCCGGAGCAACGCCAAGCCCGCTGAAGTAATTATCAGAAACAAGTGTGCAGGCGGCCTCTATTGGCGCACGGTTGGGAAGATTGAGTGTGGCTGCCTGTGCATATGCCGACGCCACCAAGGGAACATCGGGAGTGGCGGATCGCAGACGCTGGTATGCAGGGTAAGAAATCGTCCAGCTTTGATCGAAAGGGCTGCGCGCAGCGTGGATTCTGAAAACTTCTTCCGGATGAGGAACAGGCAACTCGGCCAGAATCACCGCATAGAGTAACTGAAACACGGCAAGATTTGCTCCGATGCCAAAGGCCAAAGTGAGCAGAGCGGTCGCCGTGAATGCAGGAGAACGGCGAAGCTGACGCAGCGCATAACGAGTGTCGTGAAGCAGGTTCTCCAGCCACAGCCATCCCCGGTTTCCGCGTGTAACGTCCTCGATAAGTGGAATGTTGCCGAGCTCCCGCGTGGCCGCCGTACGCGCTCGTGCCGGGTCTTCGCCACCAGCAACACGCTCGGCGATTGCTAGGTTCAGATGCGACTCGAGCTCTTCAGAAAAGTTCTCTTTGGCTCGGTCCCACCGCCGGAAAATCACGGCTGCACCCCCGGCTCCATCACCGCGCCGATAGCACGAACCAACCGCTGCCAGCGTTGGTGGTCAGCGGTCAGTTGCTTCTTCCCGAGAGCCGTGAGCTGGTAATACTTTGCGCGCTGCTTGCTTTCGGTCAGCTTCCATTCGGACTTCACCCACTTTTGCCGTTCAAGCCGATGCAAAGCCGGGTACAAAGAGCCGGTCTCCACGGTCAGCACTTCGCCGGACCGGTTGCGGATCACTTGTGCGATTGCGTAACCGTGCATCGGCTCGCGCTGCAACGCATGCAAGACGAGCATGTCGAGCGTTCCCTGCAACAGCTCGATGCGATTCTGATATTTCGAAGTTTCGACCATCTGGATGTAGACAGCCTACATTGATGGATGGAGACTGTCTACATCCAGGCTAAAGGGTCTGCCATCGAAGTGTTTACCGCGACGACGGAGGCTTCTCTCCACCTGCGGGCGGGGGGGCGGCGTGATCATGATCATGATCTTCCTTGGGCGGCGAGAAGATCGGCGGATCAAGATGACCGCGATGGCACGTCCCGCAACTCACCGGCACGCCCGAATTCTCCACCTTGCCCACGTAGTTCGCGTTGATGTCCTCGACCATTTTGTACATCAGCCGTGCCGTGTTCTTCTCCGGCTTCGAGTCATCGGCGAAATTCAGCCGCGGTTTCCCGTTGGGGCCAATGTTTTTGGGATCGGCGGCATGGCAGGTGCTGCACTCAGCGCCCAGCGAGGCTTCCCACTTGTGCATGAGGTCGTGAACCTGCTCGCCGGTCATGGTCTTCGGGAGGACCTTGAGGTTGGTCGGTGCTGGTTCTTCATGGTGATGAGGGGCTTCGCCGGCAGGCGGCTGCTGAGCGGCCGGAGTTTGACCAAAGGTGGCGACGGCAAAGACTGCAGAAACCAAGGCCGTAAGAGGGGCGGAAAGGTACGGGGAAGAAAGCTTCAAGTGCACAGTTCCTCGCGGTTTTGAGATGGACTCTATTGTACTGACGAGCGACCGTAGCAAATGGTCCACGATCGACTCTGTCGGCGTCGTTTTGCCTGTGGAAGAAATCATACAAACATCACTGTTAAGCCCTCCTGAAGATAGGAACAAAGAATGAGCGCGCAAGATCACATTGACTTGGAGGGGGCCTTCGGAGGCAACCATTGCGCGCAGGGACTAACACGGGGAGGACTCAGCGATTTTTTGAGGTTTCGCGCATGGATGCAGGCCCGGAAACGCATGTATGTCCACGCAAGGCGAACCTCAGGGGCAAGTCGGCCGCATGTTTTATCCCGATGCGGGGCGTAATCACGATGTTCGCCTCGGGAAATCCGTCGTCCCGCACCTGAAGCGGCGACCTCGCGCTCGTCAGGTCCAGCCCGTTGTGGAGCGGGCGCGTCAACCCGAGCGCAAGGCAAAGGCGGCTCGGTCCCGAAGCAATCATCCGCAGCGGCGCATCCTCATCCAGTCCGCGGTTCCCCGCCATCTCCGCGATTCCCATCACCGGCTCCAGGGCACGCAGCAGAATACCTCCTCCGAACCCCTCGCGCTCACAGCTGATGTTTGCGCAAAAATACTTTCCGTAGATGAAATACAGATACGCATGCCCCGCCGGTCCAAATAGCACCTGGTTCCGCGGCGTAGGCCCGCGATGCGTGTGCGCCGCCCGATCTGGCTGCTCGTTATGCGGCCCAAGATACGCCTCAACCTCCACAATCCGCCCCGCCATTGGCTCACCCTTCGAGTCCCGTGCAACCAGCAGCTTGCCCAGCAGCCTGGGAGCGACCAATTCCGGTGGGTTTTCGAAGAATTTACGCGAAATCAGCCGTCCGGGGAGCCTATGTGTGGTCTGCGATGGCCTTATTTGTTCGTTTTTTTCCATTCCTTCACGAGTGCCAGCACTTCTTCCGCATGCCCTTCGGGCGTCACCTTCGGGAAGATATGAATGAGCTTCTGGTCCGGCCCGATCAAAAACGTTGTCCGCTCAATACCCCAGACCTTCTTGCCATACATGTTCTTTTCCTTCAGCACACCAAACTGATTGCATACTTTCTCGTCTACATCAGCAAGGAGTGTGTACGGCAGGTCATACTTGGCTTTGAATTTGGCCTGCGCCTTGGGCGTATCGCGCGAGATGCCAAGTACCACTGCGCCTGCTGCCTGAATCTTTTTGAAGGTATCGCGAAACCCGCATGCCTCAATCGTGCAGCCCGGCGTGTCGGCGCGGGGATAGAAGAACAACACCACCGGCTTGCCGGCGTAGTCTGAAAGGCTTACAGTTTTGTCCTCGTCCGTCTGTAGAGTGAAATTGGCGACCTTCTGGTTCACTTCCATGGGAGATTCCTCGTATCGTCAGTATGGTGGATAAAGATTTGGAACGATCCGTTCCTTCGCATTATTTCCGAGAGGTCCGTCTGGTGTCATCGCGCGCGTCCAAGGCAAGTTTTATCAGACAGACATCCCTCGCCGCTGCGATGCTCCTCGCGGCCACGGCAGCTTGTGCGCAATATCCCGGCCAGGTGACTAAAAAGTCCAAAGATACGCCCGATCTGCGCGCCATCGGCGTCCTTGAGTGGACTGGAGACGAGGGCAAGCCCAAGACCAGCCGCCTTGTACCCATCACGGTCTACGACGGGCAGGCGCTGCAGGATGGAAACGTCTACCTTGCCCGCCCCGAGCCTCTCGCGCTGGCTGCTGAGGTCGAATACGAGCTCGAACAGAACGGTATGCCCATCGGCCTTTACGACATCAAGCACGCAGGCCAGGAACAAGGCCTCTGGGTTGGCTATGGCGCATGGAAGCCGCTGCCTTCCGCCAAGGCCACCACCGCCCGCAAGCCCGTCGTTGACGAAGGCTTCGACCCCAACGACGACAAGCCGGTCTTGCATCGCAAGCACGGATCTGACTCGGGCAACGGCTCGGATTCCGGCTCCTCGGGGCAATCCGGCCCAGCCCCGGACCCCGACCGCCCCACTCTTCACAAGAAGTCCGGAAGCGACTCGTCAACCGCAAGCACCACCCCTGCATCCGGCCCAGATCAGCCCGGGTCGCAAAAAAGCGATTCGACTCCTGCGCCCGCCAGTGCCGGAAACAGCGATCCCGATCGCCCCGTGCTGCACAAAAGCACCCAGGCCTCGGCGGATTCCAGCGACGGTGAGCATCTCGGCAGCACCGACCCTGACCGTCCGCGTCTCCTGAGAGGCAAACCCACCGGCAATGGCCCTGACGTCCTGCCAAGCCTGATGGGTCTTCCCGCGGATATGCAGCAGGCCGTCGCCATTTCAGACGCCAAGAGCCATCCCGAACATCCCTGGAGCTACACGTGGGCCAACCCTGAAGACGAGGGAAAGATGAAAGAGGCTATGGAGGTCATCGCCCGGCAGGCATTGGGTCTCAAGGCGCCTCCTGCTGCGACACCCAGGCACACTTCGACCAAGCCGCACGCAAAACCAACTCCGCCACCGGCGCCGCCTCCGCTCGTTGACGAAAGATTTCGAGTCTTTGAGCTGGCCTATGGCTCGGGAGCCACCATGGTGCTGTCGGCTCGCACAGATGCTCCTCTGGCCGAGCGTAAGTATGTCACTCTCATTGCTCAGCCTGACCTCTACGGCAATCCGCTCGTCCTGCTTAAGAACGTCACCGACGCCTCGCGCCTCGACGATATCCCGCGCATGCGTCTCGTCGACGCTGTCGACGCGCTGGCCGATAACCGTGGCGAGTTGCTGTTCGAACTGCGCGGCACCACCCAGCGACAGTTTGCGCTCTACCGTGTCCTCCGCGGTACCGCAGAAAAAATCTTCGTCACCGGCGGCGTTGAAGTCGGTATCGCCCCCGGCGAATAATTTACCGCCATCGGTCCTGCCAGCATCCATGCTGCTCCGAGCGGAGTGCTGGCAAAACCCAAAAGACAGTGCCATTGCGCGATTCAAAGCCACACTTGCAACCATCCTCTTTGACCCCAAAAGTGGCAGCGAACGCGCTTAAAAGCTGCAGGTTGAGGATAAGCGGAATTCGTTCCTTCAGATTTTCATCCCATAGGAATAGACTGTGTAACTTTCGTGACATAAATGGATCTGGAAACTCCAGCCTCCTATACAATTCAGACACAGACTGGCCTCTTCACACCCTGTCTAAAGGATTTAGACCCAATGGCATCACTCGTGTCTCCCCCCTCTCCCACAAACGCCCCCGACGATGCAACCAGACAGGTTGCAACAGAGCACGAGCTCGCATCGCCGGTCGGCAGAATTCCTGCTAAATTCCTTGTCCACATGGGTAAGGCCGCAACCATTGGTTACGGGATTAACTGGACAACCCTGGCAATCATCGGCTCCTTCCACGTGGGCGCGCTGGCAGCTTTTTTCTTTTTCAGCTGGCAGCGCCTGGCGGTGATGGCGATTCTGTATGTGTTGGCGATCAACGTGGGCATCGGCATGTGTTATCACCGTCTGCTCACCCACCGGGGCTATCAGACTCCCAAGTGGGTCGAGTACGTCATGAGCATTTTCGCCACGATGTCGCTCGAAGGCGGGCCGATTTTCTGGGTGTCGACGCATCGCGTCCATCATCAGCTCAGCGATCAGGAAGGCGATCCGCATACCCCACGCGAGGGTGGCTGGTGGGCGCACACCGGCTGGATACTGTTCGGCGAGGCTCTGCATGGCCAGGTCGAAATCCTGAAGCGTTATTCGCCAGACCTCAGCCGCGATAAGTTTTACCTCTGGCTCAGCAAGTATCACTGGCTCCCCATCACCGTCAGCGGGTTGCTGTTGCTCGCCGGTGGATGGATCTGGGGCGGATGGGTCAATGGTGTCGCCATGGTTCTCTGGGGCGTGGCGCTGCGCGTGACCCTGGGCCTGCATGCTACATGGCTGGTGAACTCTGCTACGCACCTGTGGGGTAGCCGTCGATTTGAAACCCGTGACGACTCGCGCAATAGCTGGTGGGTTGCACTGCTTACCGGCGGGGAAGGGTGGCACAACAATCATCACGCCCACCCGGTATCTGCCCGCCACGGTCTCAAGTGGTACGAAATAGATCCTAATTTCTGGGGCATCTGGCTGCTTGCGAGGATTGGTCTGGCGAAGAAGATTCACGTGGCGAAGTACGATCCCACAAACCCCAAACCCGCAGGGCTCTAAAGGCTCCACTTTTTCGCAAAATAACAACGGCCATTCCCGCGGAATGGCCGTTTCTCGTTGACCCTCGTATTCATTTTCGCAGTTTGGCGCGGATCCACAGGGTCCCAAAAAGCGGCATTGCGATGACCAGGACGATCAAGCCGGCAGGGAAGCCCACATATAGATAACTGTCGGCGTAATTCACCGTGTGATGCCCAATCAGATTCCAAGCCAGCAATGCGAAGATTGAGATCGTCGTCGTCGCGAAGAAAGCGAAGAAGCCTGACGTAAACGCCAGCAGCAGGCTCTGAAACAGACTGAATCCTTCGAGAGGAAATCCAAGAAAGGTGCCGCCAGGATGGCGCTGGCCATGCGCTGTTTGCATCGTCGCGACCTCTGTCGTCTAGAATACAGTCTTATGCCGAGCAGCGCGCAAATCGAGCTATGGCCCGCCGAAAAGGTGGCCGCGCAGGTCAGTGTCGGGCCTGCCCCCAACGGAATCAGCTTTGCCGGATGGGGCGAGACGCGCGTCACCGAGACTGACCTGGAGAAATTGGTGGGCGCGGTTCCTGCCCTGCTCGCCCCCGCGCTGAAGAGCCGGGCTTACTACTTTGTTCCGCTCGCCATTGCAGATACTGGCGAGACCATGGTCGCACCGTCCTACACGGTCGAACTCGGAGATCGCGCCGTGTGCCATCGCAACGCGAGCTTCGGCCCCACTGAAGCCGTTTTTATTTCCACGCGTCTTGTCGAAGACCGCTTCGGGCTGGCTTTCGAGTTTTTCATCAATGTCGCGCACAATTTTACCGATGTCGCGGGCGTGCCGGAGGGCTTTGCACGACTCATCTGGTCGCAAGCCGAGGCACAGGTGCGCGGAGAAACCAGCCAGGATGCCTGGGAGGCGCGGCGTCGTGCCACAGACTCTCACAACGGCCAGAAGGCCATCGACGAGCGGGCGCGGACCGCGTTCTACGACGCGGCATTTTCAGATGCGCTGGCCATCTATATGCTTTCGCTCTCAGTGGATTTCGATTATCACGATCTGCGCGAGCGCGAATATCCGCTGCTGGCCGCCCCCGCTCTCGCCGAACGCCTGCGCCACATCGCCAGCCTGTTCCCGCCCAATGCCGGCTACGATTTCCAGATTCTTTATCGGCGCAAGGGGTGAATCTCGGCCTGCTGTCTCGTGGAGCCGATCGAACCCCTACCTACGTTGAAATGCGACGAGAACAGCATGAGAAATCGCTCGTGGAAAAGACGAATTTATCTGCCGCAGCCACCACTTTGGCCGCCGCCACCGGTCTGACCGCCACCACCGCTTTGACCGCCACCACCGCTTTGACCGCCGCTACCACCCTGACCGCAGCCGCCGCTATTGCCGCCGCCGTTACCGCCACCGCTGCCACCGCTAGTTCCGCCGCCGCCACCACCGCCACCGCCACCGTTACCGCCGCCACCGCCACCGTTACCGCCGCCAGCGTTGCCCCCCCCGCCGCCTTGGTTGCCGCCATCGCCACCATTGCTGCCACCACCATTCCCCACCCCGCCAACATTTCCCCCGCCACCGCCGTTGCCGCCCCCGCCACCTTGGCTTCCGCCCCCGCTGTTGCCAACATCCCCGCCGCCGCTGCCATTGCCGCTGCCAGCCGTACTGCCGCCACCTTGATTGCCGGGGTTTCCAAGGGATGTCCCGAACGCGTCGTTCGTAGTAGTTGTGATCTGGGAAAGCGCTTTGCTGATGCCTGAGGCAAGCTGGTTTCCCGCTGCCACTGAAGCAAGGGCGAGCAGCGACACGAGCAGGAGATACTCAACTGGGGAGCCACCCTCCGCAAGTTTTCTGGTCTTTCCTGAAAAGCAATAGAGCCTGGGGAAAAAGTCTTTCATATGAGACCCTCTCGATCGACAACTGCGTGGGCAATAACGGTTGTCACGGTATTCAGTGACTGAGGGCCAGCCACCGTATCAGGGTGGTCCTCAGGCGGCAATCCAACAATCCCACGTCGGATAGCGGAATTGCGCCCAACGGTAATTATTGTGTAATTACCCTAATCTTGACGTTGCCCTCCGCCCGGCTGTCAGGAAGCGAATATCTCCCTCTCGATGAAGTCATTGCGGAACTTGCCGTCGGGATCGTACTGCTTCAACAAGGATTTGAAGTCTGCCAGGCGAGTGTACTGCGCCTCCAATAAAGCGGGCGAAAGGGTAAAAAGTTTGGCCCAATGAGGGCGCGGGGTGAACGGCTTTAACTCCGCTTCGATCTGCGGCAGGATTCGCCTCACATCATCCCATTCCGGTTTCCAGGTGAAGTGAATCGCCAGCGAATCGCGCTTGTAAGCTGTGCTCATCCATAGATCGTCGGCGGCTATGGTGCGCAGTTCGGTTACGAACAAATGGGGCGTGATCTGGTCGCGCAGCTTCTCGACCGCGAGGATCGCTTCGTATCCTCGATCACGCGGCACCATGTACTCGGTCTGCAATTCACGTCCGCTTGATGGTGTGAAATTCATTTTGAAATGCGGAAGCCGTTCGTACCACGGGCCCGGTATGCCCATCTGTTCCGTGCAGCTTTCTGCTGAATGACCGGTAACGGGATGCAACTTTTCGGTTGCACGTTTCGCTCCGTAGAATCCCGGCGCTGATTCGCTCCTTTCGCCCGGCTGTAATTTGCTCTTGATCCACACCTGCGTGGCTTGGTGATTCTGCCAGTCAGTAAACAGGCTCACGCTGTAGCCGGCGCCAAAGATGGCATCGAAGTTGTGCGCGAGCTCATCGAAGCTGAGATTTTGATAGACCGTCTGCGCTACCTGGAATGTCGGTTGCAGGTCAAGCGTTACGCGCGTGACGATTCCGACAGCGCCAAGGCCAACCACGAATCCCCGAAACTGATCGCCGTCATTGTCGCGGGAAAGATGGATAACTTCGCCGCTCGCGTTGACAATTTCAAATGCGTGCACCGCGGTTGCCAAATTGCCGTTATGGATGCCGGAGCCGTGTGTTGCTGTCGCAATTGCTCCCGCAACCGAAATGTGAGGCAGCGATGCGAGATTGTGAAGCGCGAATCCCCGGGCATCGATCACCGGGGCGAGTTGGCCATACTTGACGCCGGCGCCGACCGTGACGGTGCGGGCCTTGTCGTCGATTGCAATCTGGTCAAGATGCTGCAGCGAGATCTGGTTATGCGTGCTGTCGGCGATGCGGTTGAACGAGTGGCGCGAACCAAGGGCACGGAGCTTGCTGCAACTCCGGACGACGGAAGGGACTTCGTCGATGCTGGCGGGGGTGTGAACGTGGTCGGTGCTGTAGGTAATATTCCCCGCCCAGTTCTCGCGCGGTGCTGGTCGCTGTGGTGTTTTGGTCAATCGCGAAATCATGCTGCCGGCCATGATCGCTCCCGAAGATTTTAGGAACTCGCGCTTGTTCATGGGATTTGATGGACCTCGCGCGCCGATGAAGACGCTCCATTTGCGCCCGACCAGAATAGGTGCCCGCAAAGAGCGAAGCAACAAGGAAGTTGACCGCCTAAGCAGCGGGAAGTTCACTGCTCGGATTGCCCCGCACTAACTTGAAACCGAGTTCGCCTGAGTTCCAGTCAACGGCGGCGTGGAGTAGCATGGCCGGCCACAGTGACCCAGTCAGGCTCACCACGATCGCGAAAATCAATCCGATGAACGCTGTTTTCGGAACCTGCGCAATGCCCAGGTACACATGGCCGGCGCCGAAAATCAGTGAGGCAAGCAAAACCGCCGCCACCGGACCCATCCAGACAGACAGGTACCACGTGAGAAATCCGCGATAGAAGATCTCCTCGCAGAAGCCCGCCGTTACCGACACGGCCCAGAAAATCCGGCGCTCCCGCTCGGAATGCGGTAGCAGCGGCACCCCATATGCCAGCGCTTTCCGTACCCGCGCCCGCCGGTCTGGCCGTGCCAGCAGCGCGCGGCGTTGCCACATCAGCATGCCGATCAGAAGCAACACGTAGCCAAGCCCCAGCCCGAATCGCAAAGGGGTATCGCCTGTCAGTCGCAAATCCCCAAATTTTCGGCTAACGGCTACCCAATACACCAGGAAACCAATCGTGAGGATCCATTCACCGACAATCAGTTTGCGGTAGTGACTGAGGCGGGCGTTGGTGTCTCCGCTCGCCAACCTCGCGAGATAACGAGGCCAATTCCATTTCCACTCAATGAGCGGGATCAAGAGCAGAAGGGCAAACACTAAGTGGTCGACTATCGTCTGATGAATCATGGGCTTCCGGTACTAGTGGGTCAACAGCGAATAACCGTTCTGAGGCGATCTGACAAAAATGGTACGCTTTGCCGCTTCTTGCTTTCTCGCAACTTAACTATTTAGTAAACTGACGTAGATGGCAAGTTCATCGGCCCAGGCCTAAGAAGGAGAAGATTCTCATGGCAGAAACCCCGAAGAAATCCACCACCCGGAAGAAGACCACTGCGTCTGCCTCCGCAGCCGCAACGAAAGAAGTTGCGCCCAAACGGAAAGTCGGTTCCAAAGTGACAGCAATCGGCATTTCGCATGAAGAGATCGCCCGGCTCGCCCACAAGTTCTGGGCCGAACGCGGCGGACAACACGGTCACGACGCAGAAGACTGGCTTCGCGCAGAGCGGGAGTTACGAGGCAAGGCGTCGTAAGCTGTGTCACTGTCAGTGCACGGGAACACCTGTTTTGGTTCATTTTTTACTGGCTTGTATACGCTATCCGGCCTTCACTGATTGTCCAGCGAACTTTACCTTGCATTGACCAACCATCAAAGGGAGTGTTGTGCGCCTTTGAGCGAGTCTCCCTGGCGTGATACGTCCACTCGGCCTTGGGGTCGAACACTACCACGTCGGCGAAGCCGCCGACGGCGAGTGTGCCGCGGCCTTTGAGGCCGAGCAGCGCAGCGGGCTGCGCGCTGAGCAGGCTGAGCACGCGCCCCATAGGCAGCTTCCACTCCTTGTGCAGCCAGCGCAGGCATAGGCCGAGCGCTGTCTCTAAGCCGGTAATGCCGTTGGGGGCATTCTCGAATTCCACTTCCTTCTCGTGCGTCGCGTGCGGCGCATGATCGGTGGCGATCGCGTCGACGACGCCGTCGAGGATAGCTTCAATCATGGCGTCGCGATCGGCCGCTGAGCGCAGCGGAGGATTCATCTTCGCGTTGGTGCTGTATTGGCCCACGTGCTCTTCGGTGAGAAGGAAGTGATGCGGAGCCACTTCGCAGGTGACGCGGAGCCCGTTGCGCCGCGCCTGGCGTACGGCTGCGATCGCTGCCGCAGTAGAAGTGTGCGCTACATGCAGATGAACGCGTGCATCGCGCAATTCCGCCACCAGACGTATATCTCGCTCGACGAGGCTGCTTTCGGCCTCAGGTGGCATCCCGCGAAGCCCGAGCTTGAACGCCGTGGCTCCGGCATTCATACTCGCGCCCTGGGTCATGCGCGTATCTTCAGCGTGTTGGATGACGCTGAGGCCGACCCGCGCTGCAGCCGCCAGCGTTTCACGCATGATGCTGTCCTTCAGAATCGGATGGCCGTCATCGGTTATTGCCACCGCACCGGCAGCTTTGAGCGCAGCAAAATCATTCAAAGCTTCGCCCTTTGATCCACGCGTTGCCGCTCCGATGGGAAACACACGCACGGAAGCGCCGCGCTCGGGCGCCAGCATCCAGCGCGTGATTTCCGGTGAGTCGTTCACGGGAGTGGTGTTCGGCATCGCTGCGACTGCGGTGAACCCGCCTGCGGCCGCGGCTGCGGTTCCGGTGGCGATAGTTTCTTTGTAAGCCTGACCCGGTTCGCGGAGATGGACGTGAATGTCGATCAGGCCGGGAGCGACCGTGAGTCCGGCGGCGTCCAGCACTTCTGCTCCGTTGGCGGCTTTGAGCTTGCCCGGCCCAGCGATTTCGGCCACGCGGCCGTCTTTGAGCAGGATGTCTTTCGGCGCGTCAACACCCGCGCTTGGATCGACGAGATGACCATTACGAATTACGAGAGGGGTCACACGCGGCCTTCCTTTGTTGCCGATGCCAGAGCCCGTTCGACGACTGCCATGCGGATGGCGACTCCGTGACGGACTTGTTCGAGGATGGCCGATTGCGCTCCATCGGCGACGCCGGCCGTCAGTTCCAGCCCACGAATGATGGGGCCGGGATGCATGACGACGGCAGCCGGAGCCTGCGTTGCGAGGCGTTGGCCCGTGAGCTGGTAGGCTTCCTTGTACTGCGCGAGGTCGAGTTGAGGGCCGGCGAGACGTTCCGCCTGGATGCGGAGCATCATGACTACCTGTGACTGGCGCAGGGCAGTTTCAAAGTTGCGTTCTACCGAAATTCCCGGGCCGGCGTTGGCGGCGGAATCAGGCAGAAGTTGAGGCGGACCGCAGAGCACAACGTGTGCGCCCAGTCGCGGCAGCAGCAGCATGTTCGATCGCGCAACCCGGCTGTGCAGGATGTCGCCGACGATCGTAACCGTGACGCCGCTCAGCGTGTCGGCGGTGAGAGTCTCCACGCCGTAACGCAGATGCGCGAGGATAGTGCGCAAGTCGAGGAGCGCCTGGGTGGGATGCTCGTGCATGCCATCGCCGGCGTTGAGGATGGGCAGACGGGTGGTCTCTTCCAGAAGCCACGGCGCGCCCGAAGAGTTGTGGCGAAGGATGATGGCTTCGGCGCCCAGCGCGCGCAGGGTGAGGCCAGTATCTTTCAGCGTCTCGCCTTTTTCGATGCTCGACGACAGGTTCGACACCAGGGTGGTATCGGCGCCTAGACTCTTTGCCGCGAGTTCGAAGCTGGTGCGCGTGCGCGTCGAGGACTCGTAAAACAACAGGGCTACGCGGCGCTTGAGCAAGATGCGGTCGCGCATCAGCGGATCGAGGTTCTCAAGCACAGTTGCACGGAAGAGCAGGTGGCTCACATCGTCGATGCTCAGGTCCTGCACCGAGAGCAGCGAACCGGGATTGTAAGGGAACAGAGATATAGGGGGGTGAGGAGTTTGAAGCTGGCGACGTACGGGTGGCGTTGTTGCGGTAGCAGTCATTTTCCTGGCTCTCAGCTTTCAGCTCGCTCTCAGCTCCTCGCTTCCGATAGAAAACTGAAAGCTCACGGCTGATAGCTGTTCTTTTCAGTCCACCCGCTCGACCAGCAGCACCTGCTCGTCATTATCCACTTCATGAAACTTCACTTCGATGATCTCGCGGCTGCTGGTAGGTACCTGCCTGCCCACGTACGTCGCCTCAATCGGCAACTCGCGATGGCCGCGATCGATGAGCACGGCGAGTTGAACGCGCCGGGGACGCCCATGATCGAACAAGGCGTCAAGAGCCGCGCGAATCGTTCGCCCGGTGTAGAGCACGTCATCGCACAAGACAACGTCGCGCCCCTCCACATCGCAGCCGAGTGCTCCGGGTGTCACCACCGGCCGCACTCCTGCGGTGGACAAATCGTCGCGATAAAACTGGATGTCGAGGGTGCCGGTGTCCACAGGGCGCTTTTCGATGCCGGCGATCAACTTGCCCAGACGCTGCGCAAGCGGCACTCCCCGACGCTTGATGCCGATCAACGCCAGGTCGTCGCTGCCATTGCTCTTCTCTACAATCTCGTGCGCCAGGCGCACAAGGGTGCGCTCAACCTCGGAGGCGGACATCAGCCTCCCCTTGACGCGCAGGGCAGGTACGGTAGTTTCTTCGCTCATAAGCTCTCTCGTGCCGTTGTCTCTGCCGGATGATAGAAGGCTCGACGGTTACGCGGCAAGTTGTGGAGAAGTGGGACAAGCATCCATGATCGAATCTGCCTGCCGGGAGATCTCGTCGGTTCTACACTTCGGGGCGCCGGTTGCGGGCTTGCAGGCGCGCGCCGAGTGCGCCTCCACCCACTGCAAACAGCACCAGGAAAGCGCAGTTGAACGCTATCGAGAAGGCCCAGATACCCGCGTGGCCTTCCGCGGATGTAAGCCATGCCTGAATCTGCGAGAACGTGGCTTGCAACTGTGCTGCGTCGGCGGCTGTCATGCTCGCCATCGATTCATTCGCCTTCTGTTTAAAGGCATCCAGGAATGCTGTGTAGACGGAATCGATCTGTCCGGACTGGTGCAGAATGACTCGTTGTACAAAGAGCCATAACCCGCTCGTGCCAAATGTTACCCATGCGGCGATCAAGCCGGTTACCAGCCCTATGCGTGCGCCGGCGCCCATCGTGATCCACGCGGGCCGTTGGCTGCGCATGTACAGCATCACCGCCCCTGCCGCCGCTCCCGCCATCCAGAAGATGCCGAGCGCACTCAGTGGCGAAATCCCAGAGGAGAGCAGCCCTGCCGGTACCGCAAGGGCCAGCGCGGCGCGCATGCCGGGGTTCCAGTCAATCGAGCTGGCATCGCGCACGGGTTCCGGCCAGCGCTCCGATGCCGGCGGTACGCTGCCGCTTTCGCCGTCGGCGCTGTAGACGAGCTGAGGCAGTCCGCAGGCCGGGCAATAGCAGCTATCCGCAGGAACCGACTGATGGCATCGATTGCAGGTGATCTCCATGCTGAGACAAGCCTATCGCATCAGTCTCAGGAATTGCACCGGCCGCAAGGCAAAGCTGCATCTGTCCAGGGTCTTAAAGTTCGACGTTGTGACTCTTCTTCCTGAAATCGAATCGCCCGTCGACTCAACAGAAATTAGCTTATAAGGCTCTTTCTATGGCGCGTCGGGCCGGCGCATTGGGCAACAGGCGCGCCTCCTGCATTCTGGCAAACCTTCGCGCTTTGCAGTCTCGGCAGCGCACTGGATACCGAAGCGCGAGCAGACGAATCACGTCGGACAATCGAAAATGAGCCCGCCGAAGATTACTTGACCCACATTCCTGGCAGGAAAGAGACATTTCAGCCTCCACTTCAGCTACGCGGTTGAGGGACGAAGCCCCTTCCATGTGGACACAGCAAACAGCAGCGAGAAAACACTTCTAAACCCTTGGCATTAGCGGCGCGAATTGGAGAATTCGGACTTGGCTAACCATAAATTCACAGTATCTTCTGCTGTTTTGACGACTTCTTCGAGCGTAAGGTTGGTTGAATCAAGCAGGAAAGCGTCCGGAGCTGGCTTTAGCGGCGAATAGGCGCGGTTGCGATCCCGTTCGTCGCGTGCTCTCAGGTCGCGGATAACTTCTTCAGGGAGCGGCGCCGGCTTTGCTCCTGGATTGCCGCTCTGACCGCTTTGCCCGATCTGATCATATCGACGCATCCCCCGCACCTCGGGAGCCGCGTCCAGAAAGATTTTGACTTCGGCGTCTGGAAAAACGACGGTTCCAATGTCTCGTCCCTCCATGACCACGCCGCCTTTGGCGCCCATCTCTTGCTGCCGCTTCACCATGGCCGCACGGATCGGAGGGAACACGCTTACCCGCGATGCCGCGTCCGTAACCGCATGGTTGCGAATTTGCCCGGTGACATCTTCGCCGTCCAGCAGGACGCGATTTTCGTCAACGCCCGGTTCGAGCAGGATTTCCGTCTCATTGGCGAGACGTGCCAATGCGGCCTGGTCGTCCAGCGGAACATCGAGACGAAGCGCTTTCAAAGCAAAAGCGCGGTACATTGCGCCTGTCTCAAGATTAAGCAGGCCAAAATGGCGGGCCAGATGCTTGGCTACAGTGCTCTTGCCCGCACCGGCTGGCCCGTCTATGGCTACAACGAAGTTTCGCTTGGGCTTCTGCTCGGAAGTCTCGTCCAACATCATCCGCGCTTCTTAGTCCCCTGCTTGCTGCGGCTGTTAAAGAACCGCTTGCCGCTTGCTCCCGATCGACCCGCCGAGGCCAATGCGGGACGGCTCTTGCGCGCCGCCGGTCGTGCATCTTTGCGCGTCGAGGTTGTCTTCCCAACCGCCTTCACACTCTTTGCATTGGCGGTGCGTTTGCTCCACGCTGCTCCCGTCGGTTTGCCATTGCGACGCGAACCGTTGCCGTTTGAAACATGCGAAGAAGATCCCGTCGACCGCGTTCCGCTACTGGTATGAGACGAAGCATGGTTGCCGCTCGGTTTTCCGTTCTTCGCGGTACTCCAGCGCGTGCTTGAGGTTGAGCGGGTTCCGTTCTGTGGCCGGCTTGGCGCGGAGCGAGCGTCAGCAGGTCTGCGCGCGGGACGGCCGTTCGAAGCAGATTTGGCCGGCCTGCTCGAACTGGCTGCCTTTCGATCATGGCCGTTTGAGTGTCCATTCGAGTGCCCATTTGAGGCCGGGCGGCTGAAGTGTGTCCGAGCGGAAGCTGAGGACCCGTTTGTCGAGGGCCTGTGGATCGGCGTCCGCGGGACGTGATGTTCTGCCTGAACTTGCTCATCGGCGTGAACCGGCGCCACGGATGGCGCTGGCACGGAGGGTTTTTGCTGCGCGAATGGCAACGAGACTGCCGGGCTCGGCGTTTCCTCATCCCGTTCAAATGAGCGCAGAAAGTAAGCGGAAGCGGGCATCGAAGAGCTGGAGTACACAGTCGAGATCGGCTCAAACTCCGGCAGCGTTCCAGCCACGTAAAAGTGAGGAGCGTGCCCCAGAGAGATGGTATGCACCTGCCGCGTCGCCACCAGCCCGCGAATGACTTCCCGTATCTTGCTGCGCGCCGTGAGAGGCGCCAGAAATAACTCCACATCTTCCATGCTGGCGGCGATTGCAGCCTGCAGGTAGATGGAGGCAAGTACTGAGATCGCCGTAACTTGTGAGGTCGAAGCGCCCTCCGCAATGGCACGCTGAAAGCGTGTGCGAAGCAACTGCCACTTAGCCGCCTGCCCACGGGCGGTAATCACCGGGATGATTCGTAGCTGCTGCCAAAGCTCAGTGATGGCGCGAATGACGGCAGACTCCGAGACTTCCCGTCCCAGGGCCTGCTTTAGCTGCGAAACGGTGGCATCGCCACCCTCCAGCTGTTTGTAAACATGTACCGCCAGCTGAGAAACCTGCCGGGATCCGGTCAACTGCGGGCTCCGACGCCAGTCGCGATCGCCGCGGAGTGCGTACACATAGGGCAGAACCCATCCAGCTACCACGAAGTCGGGCAGCTCTCCAGGTTGGCCAAGAAGATTAAGCCTAACCGCAACTCCATCATTTTCAAGGCGTACAAGCAGTTCTTCGGCGTGCGCGATCGTCTTTTGTTCGGGGGTAACTTCCGGCCGTCCAGAGACGGCTTCAACAAAAGAGGGTGCGACGGAAGAGGAAAACTGCCGCTTCGGCAAAAACAGACAAAGTCCAGTCTCTTCAATCCACGTCCTGGAATCTTCCAGCGTGAGAGTCCCAAGGCCGTTCTGGCGCATTCTTTCTGCGCGTGCTTGTAATAATTGCTCCGATGTCAAAGAAAAACCTCACTTCCGGGTCGGCGCTAACGCCCTGGCAGTCCCCACGCAGCGCGCGGACATTGCCACCCTTGTTTTATCTTAAATGCCTTTTAAATTCGATGGAAGGCCCTCTGAATGTCCTTCCAGGAGTACAGCAGAGCTATCGGACGGCCGTGGGGGCAACTCGTTGGGTGCTCAGTCTTTGCAAGTTCCAACAATAGCCACTCCATTCGCTTCGGGTCAAGAGGGGTATTGATCTTGATCGCCGAGTGGCAGGCGATGGAGGCAGCGATCCGCGTCCGCAGCGCCGTAAGATTCTCATTCAAAGCAGATTCCGTGGGCGCTTCCGATTGCTCGATCACCTGGATAATCATCCGTTCAAGGCTCGCGCCCTCCAGCCCCACGGGAGCGGCCTTAATCGCAAGTGTTTGAGGGCCAAAGGGTTCTACCTCGAAACCGTTTTCCTCTAACTCATCGGCGATTTGCGCAAAAATCACCATTTGCCACGGTTTCAGCTCGACCAGAAGAGGCATCAGAAGCCGCTGCCTCTGCACCTTCTCCACTTGGCGATCGCGCAAAATCTTTTCAAAAAGAACCCGCTCGTGTGCCACATGCTGGTCGATAATCCATAAGCCTTCAGCGCCGGTGGCCAAAATGAACGACTCTCGGAGCTGGCCTAGAGGTCGGAGCGAGCCGAGTTGGTTGAGGTTTGCTACGGCTTGTTCGGCTTCCACCCGGGCGGTCCCGGCTTGGGCGGCTGGCTGTAGTACTGATCCGCCAGAGTCGTCTGGCGAGCAGCCACCCTGACCCGCCCCGTCCGGCGGCGCATCCAGCAACGCAGCAGCAACTTGTCTGAATGCCTGTTGCTCCATTTGCGTGGCGAAGTCGCTTTCTACGAAGGGCAATTTCCCGGGTAGAGGAGTTCCCGGTTGAGGCGTCAAATGAAATGCTTCAGAAACCTGCATGCCGGCTTCGCTATCGGGTGGTAAATCTCCCTGCGTACCCGGAATCCGCGAAATAGGCGCCGGGATGAGCGAAGGAGTAGCGGCCGGGGAGGAATTCAGCGCCGCCATAAATCCCGCAGCCGGCCGGGCGGCGATCAGCGCGTTTCTCAAGCTATCGCGTACGAAATCGTGAATCAGAGACTGCTGCCGGAAACGCACCTCTGTTTTAGCCGGGTGGACATTGACGTCCACTTCTTCAGGCGGCATCTCCAGAAACAGCAACACCACAGGCGAACTGGTTGGCGGAATGATGTTCCGGTAGGCCTCAGCAATCGCGTGCAACAGGAGACGATCCCGAATCAGGCGCTTGTTCACGAAAATGTAGATCGAGTTGCGATTGAGTCTCTGAAGTTCAGGTTTGGAATAAAAGCCGGACAGCCGCACCGTACCGGGCATGCGCGTCGGCTCAACAGGATCGCGCTTCCAGGGCGGAGGTTCCGGCAAGCCTGCTCGATTGAGCTGTCTCTCGGCCGAGACCGGTAAGAGCTGGCTTAGTATGTCTTTGCCGAAGATCTGATAGATGCGCTCGGCCGGTCTGCTGACGGGCGGCGCCGAAACCAGCGTTTGTGAAGCCGACACCAGTTCAAAGTGTTTCTCAGGGTGCGCCAATGCGTAATGCGTGACCAGCGCGACGACGTGCGACAACTCAGTCGATTCCGCGCGGAGAAATTTTCGGCGTGCCGGGGTATTGAAGAAAAGATCGGATACAGAAATCGTGGTGCCTCGTGGCAGCGCGCCGTCATCTACATGCAGAATTTTGCCGCCTGCAATCTCCATGCGTGTTCCCGGCCCGTCTTCGCCAGTCGAGGTCTCCAGTGCGACGCGGGCGACGGACGCAATCGACGGGAGTGCTTCGCCGCGAAAGCCCAGCGTCGAAATCGAGAGCAGCTCGTCAGCGGTGCGCAACTTCGAGGTCGCGTGCCGCTCGAAAGCCAGCAGGGCATCATCGCGATTCATGCCTTGGCCATCATCGGATATGCGGATCAGTTTGCGGCCGCCCGCCTCAACGTCCACGCGGATGCGATTCGCGCCGGCATCGATAGCGTTCTCCAGCAGCTCCTTCACGACGGAGGCGGGACGATCCACCACCTCACCGGCGGCAATCTGGTTTGCCACCTGGTCGGAAAGAACACGGATACGCCCCATGGGAAAAGCGTAACAGGGAGGAGAAGCGAGCGAATAGGGATTAACAAAAACGGAAAGCCAGGAGCTGGATGCCCCTGGCTTTTGAGAACTAAATTTTTCTCGCTACTGGAGCTGTGTGGAAGGGAGAGATTCTCTTTGCATCTGTTCAAAACAGGTCCACGCTCGATCACCGTCAGAGCCCCGCACCGGAGCGAGGTTGCATATCGCAAGACAGAGGTTCGCGAGCGCGAAAGTGGTTGACACATGCCAGAAGAGCAGAATCAGCGCAACATTGGTGAGCGGACCAGCGAGGGAGACAAGCATGTTCTTCATCGGCGATCCGGCTTCGCGCACGATGTACATCCCTTTCATGCACATCCCTACGCTCTTCACCTTGATCCCGACCATAAGCGACGTGACAAGGTGTCCGAACTCATGCAGCACCATTGCGGTCACGCCGAGAAACATCGTTCCAGCCAGGGAGAATATCCAGTGAGCAAATAAGTAGTTCATATAATTAAGCTCCCTTACACACCTAATGTGATGTCGCCTGAGCGCCGCGAGATGTATAAAAGCGCGTTCGCACAATCGATTGATGAGTTGGAAGGCAGAGTAACCGCGCGGAGTGTTACGTGAAGTGCACGAATGCGATTACTTCACGGTCTTCAGGTCACTTGGAGAATTCAGCGCATCCGAGTCGAACCATCCCATCAGCATCGCCGAATTGTTGCGGAGATAGTTTGCAGGCGGATTATGCTATTTCTTTTCCGTTTGGGAATGCAGTAGCGCGCTTGCGAAAGCAGGTGGCGGAGTCTCTGCATCGACGTCTGTCACCATGCGTGCATGGAACCAGACGTAGTCGGAGGAATGGGCAAGCATTTCGTAATTTGCGTTGAAGTATTCTTCGCGCGTCTGTCCAGTAGGAACTGGATTTGCCGCTCCAGGAAGAATGCGCGTAAAGCCCGCAGCCAGTTCTTGCAGCAATGCGGGATCGTGCGCGCGCCAGTATGATGCTTCGATCCTGTTCGCCTCGTGCTCGCGATGGTCGTGTGATTTGTTCTTCGCCGAATCGATGCTGGCCTGCCACCAGTGACCTGATTCGTAAACGAAAAACAACGATCCGTTCCAAGATTTCGATCGGTCCGATTTGTGCGAGATTCTACATGTTGCGGAGAGTTGTCCGAAACGAAAAATGCCGCCCGAGGCGGCATTTCTCTAAAAATTCATCAGGCAAGCTTAGATTCCGACGCCGAACTCGGTCGACTGCCGGTTGCCGGCGCTCGAGTAGAAATCGTAAGGCGTGCGCCGCTTGAATTTGTAACGCAGGCGGATTTCGCGGCCCACATAAAGTCCAAGTGCGGCTACGGCCATGCCGATCGAGAACCATCCAATGACCTTGAGCGTCTTGGTATCCTCCTGATCGTCGAGAAGTGTCAGGTTGGCGGCGTCTGTAGACATAAACTCGAATGGTCTCCTGAACCCATGATAGCCCAACCACGATTTGACGTATCCCACCTGCGAGAAGTGAGGTTACAACTTTGGTTGGATGCGGCCCAAATTGATAAAGGTCTATTCCCATTCCCATATTTCTGCAATCTTACTGAGCCATGACGCCTTTGTGACATCAGGAAGGAAGCTGGCGCGTATCGAGTTCACCGCCAGCTGGCGCAATTCATCGCGCGTGAATCTCTGCTCCGTGTGAGCCAGAAGATATTCGTTGGCGATATCGGAGCCGAAGAAAGCCGGGTCGTCGGAGTTGATGGTGACCAGAAGACCAGCATCGAAATAGCGACGCAACGGGTGGGCCGCAAAGCTGGGGCAAACACCGGTTCGGACATTTGAAGTTGGGTTCAGCTCTAACCCAGTGCTTCGCGCCCTCAGCTCCTGAATGAGCCGTGTGTCATCTATAGCCGACAGCGCATGCCCCAACCGCTCCGACCCGATGCCGAGCGCTTCCCATATGGCCTTAGGTCCAGTGGTTTCTCCGGCGTGGTTAGTCAGACGCAGTCCTGCCTCTCGCGCCTGCGCATACATCCCTCGAAACGGCTCGGAGCCGCAGCGGCGTTCGTCGCCTCCGAGACCGATGCCGACGATCGATGGGTACTCGGTGCGCATCTTGGCTGCTTTGTCGAAGACGCGCTCGGCTTCCGGAACGGTGAAGTGGCGCACCGCGTCGAAAATCCAATAGATCGACAGTCGCAGTTCGCGTTCAGCGCGGAGGCGAGCACGTTCCAGGCCTTCGAAGATTGGTTCGAAGCATGCCGGATCGTGGTTGCGCCACATGTAGATGACTCCGACAGAGATGAAGACCTCGGCATGCACGACGCCTTGCTCTGCGAGATGCTCCATCATGCGCCATGCGGCGAGTTCGTAATCTTCGGCATGCATGAGCTGGCGGGTCACAGCCTTGAACGCCTCGATGAAGCCTGTGAAATCCGTGAATTGATATAGAGCTTCTGCTGCTGCAAGCGTGATTGGCGCTGAGTCGTGGCGCTCGCTCAGTTCGACGAGGGTCGCAGGCGTGATTGTGCCTTCGAGGTGAAGATGCAGTTCGGCCTTGGGGAGGCGGCGTATGAAGGACTGGATGTCGTCCATGTGTAAAGTTTACGGGGTGATCCTCAGGCGGAGAAGTGGGGCGTTGCGAGCTGTATGCCGGTTCACTCAGGCGACAATGGTCTCGATGAGTACCTTACCGATTTGCACTAAGCCGCTAGCGCGGCAGGGTATGCTTCTGTGGCATTTGGATAGAGTGTTGGACACCGAAGGAGGTGTCCATGACCCATCTACGCCAACGCATGCAGGAAGATCTCCGGCTGCGCAACTTCTCCGAACGCACGGTTCGTCACTACACCCACACCGTTGCTGAGTTCGCAAAATACTTCCACAAGTCACCCGATCAGCTCGGTCCCGAGCATATTCGCACCTTCCTGCTGTATCTGCTCAACGAGCGTAAGCTCGCGTGGGGAACGATACAGGGCGCCCGCTCGGCGCTGAAGTTTCTTTACACGCGAACCCTGAAGCAGACATGGTTCGATCAGGAAGTCATCAAGCCCAAGGTGCGACGCAAGCTACCCACAGTCTGGAGTCGCGAAGAAGTCTGCGCCCTGCTAGATGCGGAGATGAACACTAAACATCGTGCTCTGCTAGCCCTGTATTACAGCGCAGGTCTTCGCTGTCTGGAAGCGCTGGATCTGAAGGTCACCGATATTGATAGCAAGCGGATGATCATTCACGTCCGCGAAGGCAAGGGCAAGTTCCCGCGCCAAGTCATGCTGTCGCCGAAGCTGCTTGATATCCTGCGCGCGTATTGGCGCTGGCGCAAGCCCAAGGAGTGGCTCTTTCAGGGGAAACGATCGGGGGAACCTCTGAAGGCGAACGCGGTTCGTGTCGTCTGCCAGAAGCTGCGTAAGCAGCTGGGTATCACGAAGCCCCTCAGTCCACACGTGCTGCGTCACTCATTCGCTTCACATCTTCTCGATGCCGGCACCGATCTGCGCAGCATCCAGCTCCTGCTTGGTCACCGCGATTTGGAGACCACATCACGCTACCTCCACGTCTCCGAAGCCAGGCTGCACGCGACGGCGAGTCCGCTCGATGACTTACCCATTCGCGATAGCCGCACTTCCCAAGGAGGGAACCGAACCGCGTGAGCGGGCATCGGCTTGAAGTGGCCGATGTCTTCCATGCCCATCAGCATGAGTTCCTTCAACGCTGGGGTCCTGCACTTTCGGACCAGCAACGGAAGGTGCTGCGCGATATCGGCCTGTGCCGCACGGCCGCACTCGGCACCCATCTCGAACGATGCGATCGCTGCAACTATGAGACTGTCGCTTGCGACTCGTGCCGCAACCGGCACTGTCCCAAGTGTCAGTCTTCAGCACGCGATCGCTGGCTACTCAAGCAGGCTGCCAGCCTGCTGCCGGTGCCCTACGCCCATGTCGTCTTCACCGTACCGGAGCAACTGGCGCCGCTTGCACTCAGGAACCAACGTCTGTTTTATAGCCTGCTGTTTCGGGCAGCTTCGGAGACGTTGCTGGAGATAGCCGCCGATCCCCGCCATCTCGGCGCCCGTATCGGTGTGCTCGCCGTTCTGCACACCTGGTCGCAGAACCTGAGACATCATCCGCACCTGCACTGCCTCGTTCCCGCCGGCGGACTGGCTCTCGATAAATCCCGCTGGATCACAACCAGAAGACACGGTTTCTTCCTCCCGGTGCGTGTGCTCAGCCGCATGTTCCGCGGCAAGCTACTAGCTTTCCTCAAGCAGAGCTACCGACGCGGCGAACTATGCTTCGCCGGCAGGTTGGCTGAACTATCAACACCGCGCGCATTTCACTCTCTGCTGGGTACCTTGCGCCGAAAAGAGTGGGTAGTCTACTCCAAGCCCCCGTTCGGCGGACCGGAACATGTGCTCAAGTACCTGGCCCGCTACACGCATCGGGTTGCTATCTCCAACGGAAGGCTCCTCAGCCTCGAGAACGGCCAGGTGAGCTTTCGCTGGCGCGATTCCCGACACAACAACCGCAGCGGCGTCATGAACCTCGACGCGGTCGAGTTCATCCGCCGCTTTCTGCTTCACGTCCTGCCTGCCGGCTTCGTCAAGATCCGCCACTTTGGACTTCTCGCCAACCGCAATCGCCGTCAGGCGCTCGCCCTCTGTAGACTTCATCTCCGCACTATCGCGCCGGATCCGGGCTCGTTGCTGACAGAGCAACAGAAGTCCGCGCTCAGCCGGTCATGCCCTCAGTGCAAATGCGGCACTCTGCATGTCGTCCCGCATTCCTCCGTTGCCGAAATGCCCAGCCTCACCTTAGCGACTCACTGCGTAGCCTTCGACTCTTCCTGAGGAAACCATGCGGACTTGTCTTCCAACCCGACACTTCGCTTCGACGGCTTCTTACTCCGCCCTCGCTCCCCTATGCTTTGAATCGGCTACGCACAGTTCGCGACTACCATCCAATCTCCCCGTCAGCTTTACAGCGGCAGAGCCAACCGACCCAGCTAGGGGCTCACTGGGCATCCCCGCGTGCCCGGTCGGCCGACTCGACTCTCCGCAGGCGACATCCAATCCCCATACGTCCACCGCGCTAACGGCTTAGCGCAAATCGCCGTATCCACACTGCTCCGCGCCAGCAGCATCGGCAACCGAAGATTCTTGCACGCGGAGCACTGTCGATACGGCACTAGAGATTTGGTGCTCATTGAGAATTCGCAGACCGACAGCCGCAGTAGAGCCGGTCAACGAGGAACTTGTGGTATCAAAGAAATCAGCTCGTCGATCCAGAACGGGAGAGGCGACTGCTGTCAACAACGCAACGGCGCGGAAGTTGTGGTCTCGGTTTCGGGGAGAAATCACCGTGAGAATGCGAAAGTTCGGATGCGTTTTGAGTTCTCTCCTATTGGCGATCGCATGCCAGGCTCAGGCGCCGATAGCCGTGAATGTGGAATTGTCGAATCCGTTGGGGCCGTACACGCCAATCTACAGATGGTTCGGCTATGACGAGTCAAATTACACGACCATGAAGTTTGGCATGCAGCTACTGCCGGAATTGCATGATTTAAGTCCAGTGCCGGTTTACATCCGAGCCCATCATCTGCTGACCTCAGGGAACGGAGTGGCTGAGCTCAAATGGAGTTCGTCGAACGTATTCTCGCTGGACGCCAACGGAAGGCCGGTGTACGACTTCACGATCACCGACCAGACCTTCGACGCGTATAAGAAGGCGGGAGTACGGCCATTCGTTGAACTTGGATTCATGCCAAAGGACCTTGCCGCGACTGTGCCAGGAATCAATGGGTATCAGGTTCACTATCCCAGGGGGACGATGGCTGGAGCTTCCAACAATCCGCCCAAAGACTATGCGATGTGGGGCGAATTGATACAAAAGTTCACTGAGCATCTTGTCGAGCGTTATGGGAGGGATCAGGCGAGTACATGGTACTTCGAGGTGTGGAATGAGCCGGATATCGGATACTGGCACGGCACGCCTTCCCAGTATTTCAAGCTCTATGACTATGCAGTAGCGGGTGTACGAGCGGCGCTGCCAAATGCGATGGTCGGCGGACCGGCAAGCACGGGGCCGAACTCGGAGAAAGCCGGGACATTTCTGGATGACTTTCTGAAGCATTGCCGGAACGACAAGAGCGCGGCAAATGGGAGGTCGATTCCGCTTGATTTTATTTCGTTCCATCCCAAGGGCCAGCCGTCTTTTGCGGATGGGCATGTGCGTATGGGGATTACGAATGAGCTGAAGGCGACCGAGGCCGGCTTCAGGATTGTCGCGAAGTATCCGGAATATACCCATCTTCCGATCATTCTGAGTGAGGCCGATCCGGAAGGGTGCGCCGCTTGCTCCATGAAAACGAATCCGGCTAATTCGTACAGGAATTCGCCGCTCTATGCGACCTATACGGCGGTGATGATCAAAGCTTTATTTGACCTGCAGGACCGCTCCAAAGTGAATCTCGCAGGGATGTTGTCGTGGTCGTTTGAGTTCGAGAATGCGGGTTTCTTCGAAGGATTTCGCACCCTTGCGACCAGGGGAGTCGACAAGCCGATATTGAATATATTCCGGATGGCGGGCTTGATGTCAGGGCAGCGAGTGATGACGAGCAGTACGGGACAGGTTCCGCTCGACGAGATGATGAAAAATGGAGTGAGGCAGGCGCCCGATGTAGACGCGATGGCGACAAAGGCGGCGCGTGAAGCGGCAGTTATGCTGTGGAACTACCATGATGACGATTTACCAGCGGCCTCCGCAGATGTGCTGGTGACGATTGCAGGCATTCCGGCCGGAGTGAAGAAGGTGCTGTTGGAGCACTATCGGATAGACGACACGCACAGCAATTCCTACACCGTATGGAAAAGCATGGGCTCTCCTCAGACGCCGGCGCCAGAGCAGTACGCACAAATGAAAGCGGCAGGACAACTGGAGCTTCTGACCTCTCCTGAATGGCTCGACGTGAACAACGGCAAGGTAACAATTGCCACGAGTCTGCCGCGGCAAGCCACATCGTTGATGCATCTGAAGTGGTAGCTCTCAGATCATTCCGAGAATTGTGCTGGCGCAGTGCCACATGGCACCGTCCGTCCGGAAGAGAAAAGCACGCTTAATCTCGTCTGTCGATCCTGGACTCCAGCAGCCGCGAACAGAGAGCCCGCGCCGAGTTGCTGGGATCAACCGTGATGTCGAGGTTATCTGATGTCTGCATCTGGACAACTGAGTTTAGTTGGCCAGGAGGGCACCGACTGGACTGTTGCCAACAGGCTTACCGCTCATCCAGCGGAAGGATAGCTCAGCTGCGCGTCAGTTTACGACTTGGCGATGATGCGCTTGTTGATCTCCTCTTCTCCGCCGCAGGACTTCTGACCCGGTGCTGAATTAGGAAGACATTGTCGATCTCATCAGGGCATTCATCAAGCGTCTCTGCTGGAAGCGAAAGATCGCGCTTCCAGCCACGAAGACCTTCGCGTGCAGAGAGACCCGGGCCTGGATTTCCCAGGCCCAGCATCTCTGGGTTAAGAGTTGGCGAGCGCCAGAACCCAATTGCGCACGAGCTCCCTTTTACGCATCTTGCGCTCAGGGAATCGGGATTCCTGCCGGAGTAGCATCGATCGATGACAAGAGCCAATGCCCTTTGACCCTTTGAAATGACGTATTGGTTTGGATTTCCGCTTTGGCCGTCCACGGCGTTGTCGAGACGTCGTAGTAGTGGCACTCCCAATACCCGGTCGCAGTGTCACCGCTGATATCGAATGAGGTGCTGTAAGAAGGCGTCAGAACAATGAATTTGTTTGGCGCCTGGAACGATCCAGCAACATATTTGAAGTACGTGCAAAGCGTACCGCGGTACGCACCTTCAACGCCCGAGGATTCGGGGCACGACGACGGATCATCCGGATCGCCATTGCCGATGTAATAACCATCGATTGTACCGAAACCTTGGACAGACAGCACTGCATTGGAAGTCCACAGAGACAGCATGTCACGGATTCGTTGCGTGATGACCTCAGACGAGTCTCCAAGTACGGGGTCGTGAACCGCTGCGTACCGATGGAATGCCGCCTGGAGCTTGTACAGCTCAGTTGTCTGCGTGTTGTTCTGGCTGTTTTGCGCCGCTGCCGAGCCTGGAATGACTGCCAAGCCAAGCACCAGTGCGACCAACATTGATGCGAACCTGCAATTTCTTGACCTCATGTCCTTTTCTCCTCCGCCGGGGAAAACGGCATTCTCGAAAAGCCGCGCTTTGAAGAACCGGAGTCGACGCATCCCTGGGGATCCGCCAACTCCGGATCCGGTCAAAGGACATGTTCTGTTCGAGAAATGCCGTTGCCGGCTGAGACCGAGGAAACCCGAAACCCGATTTTGCGGCAATAGAGGTGCGGTAACGGCGAGGTAAAGATTCCATAATCGTGCAACTCCCTTTAAATGGCCGATTTTCGTAATACTGTCTATACTTCCTCTTCATTGAAGTTCCAAATCCTTCCTGTGCCTGAGCCTGTTTATCAATTCGAGGAGTTCGAGCTCCACTGCGGGCGTTTCCAATTGCTCCGCAAGGGAAGACCCCTGCGTGTCGAACCCAAGCCTCTCGAGTTGCTCATCCTGCTGGTGTCACAAAAGGGGCACCTGGTTTCGAGACGGGAAATTGTTGAGAAGCTCTGGGATCGCGACGTCTTTGTCGATACCGATCACAGCATCAATACGGCCATCCGGAAACTTCGTCATCTGCTGCGGGACGATTCGGAAACCCCTAAATATATTGAGACCGTCACGGGGATGGGATATCGATTCGTCGCGTCGGTTTCGCTTGTGACCTCGGATTCGCCCCTTGCGCCGGTTTCAGCGGTCGCGCCGGCCCTGGCGCCTGAGCAAACGCCCGAGCCCGGTCCGGCTGCTGCGTCGCCTCCACGGCGGAAGGCACTGGTCTGGTACATGGGAGTGGCCGCCTGCATGATCATCGCGCTCGGCATCGTGGCCCTTTATCGATGGCCTCATCGGCGCCTGGAGGTCAAGTACACGCAGCTAACAGATTTCACGGATTCGGCGGTGGCGCCGACATTGTCACCGGATGGACATATGCTGGCATTTATCCGCGGCGGTAACGCCTTTCTCACGGCTGACCAAATCTACGTCAAAATGCTGCCCAACGGAGAATCCACGCGGGTGACGGACGACAGCCGGCCTAAATACGGGCTGGCTTTCTCTCCGGATGGGTCGGAGATTGCCTACACGGTGCTGGAGGCGCCTGGCCCTGCATTCAACACCTATGAGGTGTCAGCATTAGGAGGTGAGCCTCAGCTTCTGCTGAAGAACGCAGCGGGGCTCGTCTGGCTGGACTCGGGACGGTTGCTCTTTTCCGAGATTCAGTCGGGAATCCATCTCGGGGTGGTGACAGCAACTGTGACGCGCGCGGGCCTGCGCGACATTTATTTCCCAGCGCACGAGCGCGGCATGGCTCACTACTCCTCTCCATCTCCAGATCGGCGCTGGGCACTCGTGGTGGAGATGAACGGGAATGGAGACTGGGCTCAGTGCAGGCTGGTTGATTTGGACGGACAGCGTCTGCCGAGATCGGTTGGACCGATGGGCGCGTGCACATCCGCAGGATGGTCTCCGGATGGTGAATGGATGTATTTCACTGCCTGGGTAGAAGGACAAACCCACATCTGGCGGCAGCGCTTTTCCGGAGGAGTTCCAGAGCAAATCACGTTTGGACCGACGGATGAGGACGGGTTGGCGGTTGAGCCCGACGGACGGGCTCTGATCACTTCAGTGGGAGTGCATCAGAGCGCCATCTGGATTCACGACGGGAGTGGCCAACGGCCGCTTTCATCGGAAGGGGAAGTGGCTAGCTGGCCCGTCTTCAGCCCGGACGCCAGCGTCCTCTATTACCTGCTGCGTCGGGGGGAGGGTCCGGGTGCGGAATTGTGGCGCACGATGGTGGACTCGGGGAAAAGCGAGACGGTGCTGCCTGGAATCTCAATGACCGCCTTTGATATATCGCCGGATGGCAAGCAGGTGCTTTACGCAACCGCTGCGTCAGGCGGAAAGGCGCCGTTGTGGGTGGCCCCTTTGGACCGAAGCTTGCCCGCAACGAAGATGAGCATTTTCGATGTACAGTCTCCTCATTTTGGGGCTCACGGGCAGATCCTTTTCCAGCGGACGGAGGGAAGCACGAATTATCTCGAGCGGATGAATCCAGACGGGTCGCACAGTTCGAAGGTGTTTCCGTATCCCATCGCGGACTTCCAGGGAGTGTCTCCGGGCCGACACTGGGCCATAGTCAATGTCGCCGGTACGCCGGAAAGCGATCGTACCGCGATAATGGCAATTCCGCTGGACGGCGGCATTCCGCGACGCATTTGCGCGAGCTTCTGCATTCCGGCGTGGTCGCCGGACGGAAAGTTTCTTTTTGTTCCGGTGGAAGATCCCTCGCGAACAGGCCCCGGACGCAGTTTGGCGATTCCTCTCGGTCCGGGGGAAACCCTCCCGATTCTTCCAGCGGATGGGATTGCACCGTCGGCCGAACCGAACGTGGTTCGAGGAGCGACATCGGTTGCGCGAGGAGAACTGACACCGGGCGCGGACCCAGAGCACTATGCCTGGGTGAACACCACCATCCACCGGAACCTCTACCGGATTTCGCTTCCCTGACCCCGAACCCGGATCGCTTGCTTTCGAGACCTGCAAACTGCAGGCACAGTCGTCTGCACCCTTAGACACTCACTTCTCGTGTCCAACATAGACATGCCGAATAGAGAATGCAGCCCCGCTGGAGAATGACAGCCCTGCTTCGCAAATAGTCTGGCGCCCGCCCTCTTGGCAATAATGGAGACTTCAGGCCAAGAATGCGGTGGCCAAGCAATCTGGGGTCCAGCAAACTACCGCATTCCCGCGAACTCTGACCGATGTCGGCTGTATAGAAAGTAGATGACCAGTCCAATGACAAGCCAGACTACGAAGCGCAGCCATGTGAGGATGTCGAGGCCGGCCATGAGCAGGAAGCAGAAGACCACGCTCAATGCGGGAATGACGGGGCCCAAGGGAACGCGGAAGCCGCGTTTGCGCTCCGGCTCACGATAGCGCAGTACGATGACGCCGATGGAGACCAGGATGAAGGCGAAGAGGGTGCCGATGTTGGAGAGGTTGGCAAGGGTCCCGATGTCAAAAAGGCCGGAGGGGATGGCGACTACGAATCCTGCAACCCAGGTGGAGAAGGCGGGGGTGCGGAAGCGGGGATGGATGCTGGAGAAGATTCTGGGCAGCAGGCCGTCGCGAGACATGGAGAACCAGACGCGGGACTGGCCGAGCTGGTAGACGAGGAGGCTGGAGAGCATGCCCATCAGCGCGCCGAAGAGGACGACAAGCCTGACCCAGTGCAGCGAGTGGCCGCCCGGGAGCAGCGACAGCTTCTTGAGGGCATTGACCACGGGCGCCGCGTCTCCCACCATGGACTGCCATGGCACCAGTCCGGTGAGGCAGACGGCGACTGCAACATAAAGCACGGTGCAGACGATCAGAGTGGCGATGATGCCGATGGGCAGGTCGCGCTGAGGATTTTTGCACTCCTCGGCCGCGGTCGAGACCGAGTCAAAGCCGATGTAGGTGAAGAAGATGATGGAGCCGCCGGTGAGAATTCCGCTGAACCCGTTGGGAACGAAGGGGTGGTAGTTGCCGGGGTGGATGAAGCTGATGGCGGCGAAGACGAAGATGAGGATGGCGATGAGCTTGATGCCGACCATCATGTTGTTGGTCTCGGCTGACTCGCGGATGCCGCGGACCAGGACGACCGTGAGCAGCAGGACGACGAGGAAGGCGGGGATGTTGAAGCCAAAGTGCCAGCCCGGATGATAAAGCCAGTTGCCGGCGAGATCCTGCAGTCCCTCGGGGAGATAGGCAGGTGAAATCCAAGTGGCGGGGGGATGGAAGCCGAACCAGTCGAGAAGATCGACGATATGAGCGGCAAAGCCGACGCTGACTGTCATGTTGGAGCCGGCGTACTCGAGGATCAGATCCCAGCCGATGATCCAGGCGATCAATTCGCCCATGGTGGCGTAGGTGTAGGTGTAGGCGGAGCCGGCGATCGGAATCATCGAAGCGAGTTCGGCATAACAGAGGCCGGTAAGCGCGCAAACAAAGGCGACCAGGATCAGAGATAGCGCAATGGCGGGACCAGCGCCGGGGCGGCCGGCCAGAGCCGTGTGATGGATGAGGTAGTCGCCCAGCGGGGTGTTGAGCACGCTGGAGGTGTCAAACTGCTCGCCGGAGATGGCGGTCCCGATCACGGTGAAGATGCCGGAGCCGATGACGGCGCCGATGCCGAGCGCGGTAAGCGACCATGGACCGAGGGTCTTTTTGAGCCTGTGCTCAGGTTCTTCCGAGTCCCGGATTAACTTATCGATCGACTTGCGGGCAAGCAGTTGGCTTGGCAGGGCAGTTCTCCTCGTCCGTTCCAGCGTACGGTGCAGGCGGTTCCGGTGAGCTTTGGGAAACCTTATGCGGAAGTTTACATGATGGAGATTGGACGGGCGGAAAAGGAGGTGGGTGCGGCAGGAAGGTCTGGAATGAGGAGTTTGAGAATTGGAGCCCGGACCGGCACCTGTGCCGGTCCGGATCGATCCGAATGCTCCATGCGGCTGATTAGCGCTTCGACTGGCCGCGTGCTGCTTTCTTGAGCTTCTTCTTGTTTGACCCGCGCGGTGTGGTGCGCTTGGCCTTCGGTGCGGCCTTCTTGCGGGCGACACGTTTTACCTTTTTGCGTTCTAACTTGTCTTCAATCTTCTTGGTATTTGCCAATGACAACCTCTCTTGCTGAGTCAAATCAATGTGTCCCGCGTGAGCGGGGGATGCGTGTTTTATGGTAACAGGGATCTCTGTGCGGAGAAAAGTTCTCGCTCCGTTCCCGATTCGGAGAAACCAACAAAGAATCGATGTGCTGCAAGGCGAACCGTGCGAATTCACGCGAGCTTTGCGATTTTCCGCGTAGAATGAAGACAGACGCGTTCTGGAATCATCCAGCCTGCTCGGCCTTTGGCCGCCCAATGCTTCAGACGAGCTCCGTAGCCCACGCAGCAATCACATGTCGTCGGTTCAACTGTCGGCATTCTCCCCGTGAACGGAGTTCTTTCATGCGTTCAGACAAGATTCATCGTGCGCTCAAGCAAGGAATGAACCGATTTGAGATGTGCCAGCTTGTTGCCAAAGGCGTAAGAGCCACACATAAGACAGGTGGCCGGTTCGAAGACACTATCAACGACGCCCTTGAATTCCTCGGCTCCCACAAGTCGGATCAAAAGTCCATGCATCCCGCATCGAACAATCCCGGGGCCAAAACCCTGAAACCGGCCGCATAGGCAGGCGTAACCTTAGCTTTAGCTATTGATACCCATAAAAATGAGAAGGACGGCTGATATGCCGTCCTTTTTTGATCTCACTTCGAACTTTCGTCCGGATTTAGACAGGCTGTACGTTCTCAGCTTGCCAGCCCTTGGGGCCCTTGGTCACGTTGAACTGGACCTTCTGACCTTCCTGAAGCGAACGGAAGCCGTTTGCCTGGATGGCGGTGTGATGGACGAAGACGTCCTCGCCGTTTTCACGGCTCAAAAATCCAAATCCCTTGGCGTCATTAAACCACTTGACTGTGCCTGTTTCCATTGTGTGTTGTTCCTTTGGTGCAAATTACCGTCCGAACGCAATGAGGAAGTTTGCGAGTGAGCGGGTAAGCGAAACAGGCAATGACTTCTAGATCGAATTCTACGATTGCTCTAAGTGTAACACATCATGCAACCTGAAGGGTTTTTTTGATGCCCGCAATTGCATCCAAACCACTTGCGTCCTTCCTCCGAAAACCGTCAGCCCATTGAAAGAACTTTGAAACCGTCTTGAATTGCGATCTGGCCCGGTGGCGACATTATGCGTGGCATTGCAGGCTGCGGTGGCTAAGGTTGCAACTATGACGCGCCGATCGGGAACCGAACAAACCGGCAAATTGAAGTCGTTTGTGTATCTCAGCTGCGCGGCCATTCTGTTCGTTCTCGGGTTGTGGCTCCTCCTCGAGCCAGCCGGCGCGCGCGGTCAATCGATGCGCGATAATGGGTGCGCCAGGAACGCCGATGCCCTCAGTGCTTGATTACAAGCCCCGCGGCCCGGTAAAGCAGGAGCAAGCGAGACCGAACGTGGCTTCAGCAAGATCACAATCCGGCGAATGGATTGGCTCTCAAGAAGAGCGTCCCGCCAGCGCTCTGGGGCGTTTCGCCCGGAGCTGGTGGGGCCTTGCGATCATTGGCGCTCTCGTGTGTACCGCCGCCGGAACGCTCTTTGCGTTGCCGGAGTTCGGCACCACACACTGGCACGATGAAATTCGCATCTATCTTGCGCAGTTCTGGATCTGGGGGGCGCTGACCCCTGCGATCGTCTGGCTCGACCGGCGGCTGCCTTATGCAGGCGACGCGCTTGGCCGGCGGCTGACCGCGCACATCCTGGCGAGCATCGTTTTTACCGAAATCTACTTTTACCTGTTTACAACGATGCGCGCCCTGATGGGCGTTGCGCCGTGGAGTTCGCTCCGCATCTCGCAGCTCTTCAGCCCGGCGGTGATTGGCTGGCAGATCTGGTGCTGGCTCATCTACTGGGTCATTCTGGGCGGCATACAGGCCTACCAGTACTACCAGCGCTACATGAACAGCGAACTGCGGCTGGAGCGCCTGGAACACAGCTATAGCGAGGCGCGGCTCAACGCCCTGCGAATGCAGCTCGATCCGCATTTTCTCTTCAACGCGCTCAACACCATCTCGTCTCACGTGGAGCGCGATCCGAAACTGACCCGCCGCATGATCGAGCATCTCGGGGATCTGCTCCGCATGTCGCTCGAGTCAAAGGACAGGCAGGAAGTCCCGCTGGCTGAAGAGCTCGCCTTCCTTGAGCATTATCTGGAGATTCAGAAGATTCGTTTCGGCGATCAGCTCAAGGTGGTGATGGATGTCGCTCCCGAGGTGAAGTACGCCGCCGTTCCTTCGATGTTCATTCAACCTCTGGTCGAGAACGCGATCCGCCACGGCATTTCGCGTCGTGCTTCGGGTGGAACCCTCATTGTGCGCGCAAAACCGCTAGGCGACCGGCTGGAAATTCGCGTGATGGATGACGGTGTGGGTTTGCCGCTGGGATGGACGTTGGAGGGTTCGGAAGGATTGGGGCTTTCCATTACGCGTCAGCGCATCGCCGGCATTCACCCCAACGGAACGAGCCGTTTTGTAGTGAGGAATCGAGCCGAAGGCGGCACCGAAGTCGAAGTTTCGCTGCCTTTGCGCCTGGGAGACGAGGGGAATGAACGCGCATACGCTTGAGCCGATTCACGTGCTGGTGGCCGACGACGAGCTTCCTGCGCGACAGCGATTGATGGATTTGCTGCGACGCGATTCCCAGGTCGCGGCGGTGAGCGAAGCCGCGGATGGTCAGACTGCCGTCGAAATGATTCAGCGTAACGATCCCGACCTGCTCTTCCTCGACGTGCAGATGCCGGAACTGGACGGCCTCGCTGTAATTGATGCGATCGGTGCAGCGCAGATGCCGCTCACTGTCTTTGTGACTGCCTACGATCAGCACGCGATTCGCGCGTTTGAGGCCAACGCGCTCGACTACCTGCTGAAACCCTTCAGCGATGAGCGATTCGAGGCGACCATGTGTCGTGCCAAGGCACGCCTCGATGAGCGCAGCATGCGGGAGTTTGGCCAGCGGGTGATGAAGATGGTGAGCGCGGCACCTGTTGCGCCGGAACGACGGCTCGATCGGCTGGTGGTGAAGGCGGGTGGCACGACGCGCTTTATCCGGGTTATCGACATCGACTGGATCGAGGCGGCCGGCGTTTACGTGACGCTGCACGTGGGCGGCAAGGAGCTGTTGTATCGTGCTGCGCTGAATGACCTGGCCGAGAAGCTGGATCCGCGGCGGTTTGTGCGGGTGCATCGCTCGGCCCTCATCAATATCGAGAGCGTCCTGCAACTGGAGCCGATTTCGCACGGAGAGTTTGAGGCGGTACTCAAGAATGGTGCGCGGACGCGGGTGAGCCGGACGTATCGCGTGCAACTGGAGAAGAGGCTGGGGCAGCCGCTGTAGGAGCATCGAGCGAGCAGTGATTGGGGCGAAACAGAGAACTTGAGAATTTCCTGGGTCTTTGCCGAATGCGTTGGAGAATTACCAACGTTTGATCCAGGTTCTGGGTTGCGGATACCCGGAACGCCGGTGAGGTGCCGTTCGAGCGCTGTTTGTGATCAGTCGCTTCACAACGGTCCCCCCGTCGTGCCAAGTGTTTGTGATGCCGGGAACACTTTCACTCATCAAAGTGTCTAATACAGCAAGGTGACCCATGCTTGAGCTACGCCATGTCTCCAAGAATTTCTCCGGAATTCCTGCAGTTGACGATGTCAGTTTCTGCGCCCGCCCCGGCGAAGTTACCGGCTACCTTGGGCCGAACGGCTCCGGCAAAACCACCACCCTGAAGATGGTCACTGGCCTCATCGAGATGACGTTCGGCCACATCCTCTTTGAGGGCAAAGCAATTCAGGATGACCTGATTGCCTACAAACGGCGCATGGGCTATGTCCCCGAGGAACCCTACCTCTACACGCATCTCTCCGGGACCGAATACCTCACCATGGTCTCGCAGCTCCGCAATCTGCCGCAGCGAGAGTCCTCAGAACAAATCGACGGCCTTCTGCGACTGCTTTCTCTTCACGACAACCGGCACGCATCCATCTCCGGCTATTCAAAGGGCATGCGGCAGAAAGTTCTCATCGCCGCGGCGCTTCTGCACAACCCTGATCTTGTCCTTCTCGACGAGCCCTTCTCTGGTCTCGATGGCGGTTCTGCTCTGGTCCTGCCAGCCTCATTCAGAACGTGCTGAGCGTGGAAAGTGGTCCTCTTCAGCTCCACGAGCTCACACGGTCGAACGCGTCTGCACGCGCGTTGTGTCCTCACCACGGCAAACACGTTCCGAAGACTCCATCGCACACCTCCGAGCGTGATGGAGCTGCCCACTCTCGAAGCCATCTTCTCGCACTCGCAGTCGAGCAAGACACAGATTCGATGCGCGGCAGATAGCGGACCTTATCCATGCGTGAGTCGATGCGAAAGCTGATCTCCCGCCTTCCGCTCTCCTTTCGGGTCCTCTACGGCCAGTTTCTTCTGCGCGTCATAGATCTTGAAGCGCTGTCGATTGAAGCCGACATACCACGGTTCCTCGGCCAGTTTGCCGGCGTGCTCATCATGATCAGCCTGCTTCAGGTTCTCGGCGCATTTTGGAATCCTGGACAAATCCAAGTGATTTCTCTGACTTCGTCTGGAGCAAAGAACATCCCTCATTTCCGACATGATGCTAGTGGTCGGGCTTTTTACGGTCGTCAGTTGAGACAACACTTTCCCCGACCGCAGAGACGAAATGGTGCTCTCACCACTGCCGTCCGACCGCTTACCATCCTTCTTGCCAGGTGTCTGCATCGGGGGCCATTATAGGACTGTCGATTCTCGCCTTGAACATCGGCTCGGGTTTTGCGTGGCCTCTGGTCCTCGTGGGCTTCCCTGGACTCCTCCGATTCTGCCCGGCCTATTGGTTACCATGGTCGCTGCCAGCCTGTTCCTGTACTGCGCTGTGCTCACTATTCAAGGATTCACCGCCCTGCTGCTCCCGCGCCGCATCTTCCTTAGCCTCTCGGCGGTCCTGCAGCTCGTCGCATACGGTCTCTTCCTCGGGGCGTTCTTTCTTTTGCCAACCTTCACCAGTCTGGCCGAATGGGCCGACGCGCGGAATCATCGAATCCTTGCCTTGTCGCCACCTTACTGGTTCTGGGCGTTCTTCAATCAACTCAACGGCTCATTGCCCCCAGAGATTGCCTGGTTGGCGCGTCAGGCATGGATTGCTCTGGGGCTCGTTGTATTCGGAGCAGCCGCATCTCTGATTCTCTGTTATTTGCGGACCATGAAGAAAACCGTCGAAGAACCGGACCTGGTGCCGCGAGCAGGAGGTTTGCATTGGACGCCACGCTTTGGCGGTCCTCTGCAAACCGCCATCGTCCTCTTCAGCTTCCGTTCGATCACGCGCAGCCGACAGCATCGCGTTATCCTGGCGTTTTATCTGTCCATTGTCTTTGCCATTGCGCTGGTCACCGCGCGAGACGAGTTGTCGACGCCTGGGCTCCGTCCTCTTTCCCCCGACCTTCTTATTCCCACGATCGTGATGATGGCCCTTGCTGTCGTTGGACTGCGAAACGTATTCCCATTGCCGATCTCATTGAATGCCAACTGGGTCTTGCGCCTCACTCAGCTCAACCCGAGCCACAAATACATCGCAGCAACCAGGCGCTGCCAACTCTTGTTCGCCGTGCTCCCGGTCTGGCTCGTCGCGGCTTGCCTGTCCCTCTCATCCCGGCCCTGGCGTCAGGTGGTGGGACACCTCGCGGTCCTTGCTCTTCTTGGCTGGATTTTCGCTGAGATTAGCCTGGTCGGCTTCTATAAGGTGCCTTTTACTTGCTCTTACTTGCCGGGGAAAACAAACATTCAGTTCGCATTCTGGGGCTTCGTAGTCGTTCTGAGCGTCCTCGCGGTTTCATTTGCGCCGCTCGAAATGGATGCGCTCGGCTCTCCATTTCGTTATGCCTGTCTCTGCGTTGGATTCATCGCCGCAGCTCTCGGGCTTTGGGCATTCAACCGTTACCGCGCAAAATCGGCGATTCTATATTTTGAGGAACTCCCGGACCCAGTGATTACTACGCTGGGCCTTTCGTCACCCACGGTGACAGCTGCCCAAGGACGAGGCCCGATCATTCCCTGAGAGTCCAACCCTTGATTGGTGGACAATTGGGAAGTTAGGCTGTGTTTGCCTGATATTGTCGTTACGCCAGGTTTTCAGCAGTGCCGCTCAAAGACGAGAGGGACGGCTGGTTGGCCGCCCTTCTGCTGTTTCGAAATCTTGTAGCTCCGAATTAGAGAGCCTGGACGTTCTCAGCCTGCCAGCCCTTGGGTCCCTTGACCACGTTGAACTGAACCTGCTGGCCTTCCTGCAATGAGCGGAAGCCCTGCGACTGAATGGCGGTGTGATGGACGAAAACGTCCTCGCCATTCTGGCGGGTGATAAAGCCAAAACCTTTTGCGTCATTGAACCACTTAACTGTGCCTTGTTCCATTTGAAGAATGCTCCTTTAAAGCTATTTACCGCGAACGCAATGTGGAAGTGCTGCGTGTGGAGCGGTAACTCGGAACAGGCAAGAACTTCTACTCGAATTCTAGGATTGCAAAGAGTGTAGCATGGCTGGGGAGAATTTCGTGCCACACCAGGGTAACTGCGTCCTCGTCATCAATCCCGGCTCCACCTCTACTAAGTTCGGCGTTTTCAAGGCCGAGGGGGCGGAATGGGTGAGTTCAGTCCATCATGGCGACGAGGAAATCGAGCAGTTTCGCGGGCGCTCGATGCTGGCGCGAACCGGCTACCGTGCCGCTCGGATTGAGAAGGCGCTCGACGCCGCCGGATACGATGCAAGAGACTTCGCTGCCGTGGGTGGCCGCGGCGGATTGCTGCCGCCGATGGCTTGTGGCACCTACCTCGTCGATGACGCTCTCATTGAGGAGCTCCGCCTTGCGCGCCGGGGCGAGCACGCCAGCAACCTCGGAGCCGCACTCGCTCTCCGCTTCGCGCAAGCTGCCGGGGTAAATGCCTATATTGTCGATCCCGTCACGGTGGATGAGTGGCAGGATTGTGCTCGGATCTCCGGTCTGCCGCAGATTGAACGATCCTGCGTCGGTCATGCCCTGAATATCAAGGCCGTGGCGAGGCGATTCGCGCGTGAAACAGGACGCGCCTACTCTGATTTGCGCTTGATCATCGTGCACATGGGCAGCGGCATCACCGTCTCGGCTCATCGCGGCGGAAGAATGATCGACAACAATACGCCCGAAGAGGGCCCGCTCGGGCCCGACCGCACGGGTTCACTGCCGGTCCGCGAACTCATCAAGCTCTGCTTCAGCGGCAAGTTTTCTGAGACGCAACTTGACCGCAAGGTCTTCGGCGAGGGCGGACTGTTTGCCTACCAGGGCACGCGCGACCTCGTGGAAGTGGAACATCGCATCGATGCCGGCGATACCAAAGCGGCATCCGTTTACGAAGCCATGATTTACCAGACTGCAAAGGAGACTGGCGCTATGGCCGCCGTGCTCGAGGGGCGCGTGGATGCATTGCTGCTGACCGGTGGCATGGCGCACTCCGAGCGCCTGGTGAGCACGCTGCGCCGATACATTCAGTGGATCGCGCCAATCACCGTCTATCCCGGCGAAGATGAATTGCAGGCGCTGGCAGAAGGCGTCTTCCGCGTACTCAACGGCGAGGAGCAGGCTAAACGCCTTGAGACGCATGAGTCGGAGAGCAAAGGCCGCGAAGCCCTGGTGATCGGGCTGGAGTAAGCCGACGCAACAACCAAAACTCGGCCGTGTTGAACAATTTCTCTGCGCGCCGGTGTTGGCAAAAAGCTTGCCGGACTGTCCACCAGCCGCCCGGGCAATTCGTGTTTATCCCAGGGCCTGAATAGCGTTGTGATGAATGTGATGTCCGCACTCACTCGATCGCCGTCTAGAATCTAGCTTTCTCTGTGATGACGGGCTCACCTTGCGATTCCAGCGTCGCCGATTTTTGAAGTTCACTCTCGGCATCCCGTGGCCGTTCGCTCTTACGGTAAGCTTCTGCCAACTCCCGATGGTATGCTGCATTGCCGGTATTCATTTTGACGGCGGTCTCCAAGTTGCCGACTGCGGCCTTGATCAAACCTGACTGCAATTGCAGACGGCCGAGCAGATAGTAAACTGCATCGTCCTTCGATCCGGATTTTGCCAGTTCAGTCAACAGCTTTTGCGCATCCACTTTTTCTCCGAGCTCCAAATCATTGACCGCCAGTGCAAACTTTGCTGCCGCACTAGTGGGTTGCAAACGCAAAGCAGTACGAAGCTCCTCGCCAGCTTGGCCATAGAGCTTCCTGCTTGCATATGCCTCGCCAAGCAGTCGATGTATCTCTTCCGCATCGGGATGAGCCGCCTCGAGAAATTGCAACTGAGCCATTCCCTTTTCGTAATTTCCGGCGATCGCCATCGATCCAAAATAGGCCAGACCGACTGGACTGTCAGCTTCCAGTTTTGATTCCATCGGCTGCAGCACCAGACAGGTCTGGGCGTAATCCTGGATCACGAAAAGGCTCATGCCGAGCATTGAGCGAACCTCGTCGTCTTCGGGATGTAATGCCAACGCTCTGTTCAACGGCCCCACTGCCTTTGAATAGTCGCCCGCAGCAAAGGCCGCACGACCCCATTTGTTATTGATGTTCCCAAGCTTGGAGTCCCAATGCGCGGCACGGCTGAAATATCCGGCCGCTGCTCCAAAATCTCCGTCAGTCGCGGCATGAACTCCCAGGCTGTCATAGCTGCTGGCGATCATATGTCCAGCCTCGATCTCCATCTTTTCCTGCGCTTCCAGGTCTTCGGGGTTGGCTTCGTGCGTCTTTCCATCCTGCAGCCTGAAAACCGTATTTCCGTGCAGCCTCGACTCGGCTTGTTGCGCCTTCTCCATAAGCAGATCGCGCGAGATATCCAGTTCCTTGCGGCCTTCCGCTAGATGGCCTGTCTTCATTAGCAGCCGGCCAAGACAAAAGTGAGCACGTTCCACCTCGTATTCGTTCTTCGCGGGAACCATGGTTATCGCTATCTGCTTGCGGAACGCAGCTTCGGCGTCATCAATCTTTCCCGTCTCGGTATAGAGCTGGCCCAGAAGTGCATAAGCAGCAGTGCTAAGTGGATCGAGCTCAATGGCGCGTTTCAAGTCCGACTCGGCATCCGTAAATCTGTGCTGGATCAGCTCAATTCGGCCCAGCGCTATATATGTCAGCGGTTGCCGGGGATCTACCGCGAGTTCTTTGCGAAGCTCAGGCTCTGCCTCACGGTAAGACGGTTCGCCGGTCTGCATCATGTATGTAGCGCCTAATGAAAAATGAGCCCCCGGCAGCAGGTCGTCTCTCGCGATCGCCATTTTGAATTCACGGATTGCGTCTTCGTAAAACGTGGCCTGGCCATAAAGTCGCCCAAACTTGAAATGAAGTTCTGCAGTATCGCCAAATTGGGCCTCGAGATCAGCAAATATCTTCGCTCCATTCGTCTTGTCGCCGAGCGCAAGGTAGGCTCCGGCCAGCGCATAAGAACTATCGAACCCAGGTTGCAAATCGACCAGCACCTTGAACTGTTCCACGGCCTCTTTGTACTCACCCTTGCCCATCATTGCCTCAGCCAGCAAAGAAACTGCAGCCGGGTTCGGGGGCTGCCCGCTGCTCTTTAGCAATTCCAGTGTCCTGGATGCCAGCATTTTCGCCTTGTCCCAATCAAATCCGTCGAGAGCCGCCACAGCATAGTCCAAGTTCAGATCGATGGTGTCAGGCATCAATCCCAGCGCTTCATCGTAGACCGGGACAGCATCGGCATACGTGCCAAGATTGGCGCGGGCATTGGCAATCTGATGGAGCAGCGTTGCCAGAAAGACTTTGTGCTCAGCATCCGCCCGCCCTAACTCGCCCTCTTCTTGTAGCCGGAACGCTTCGTCGTAATGTTGCTGCGCCGGTGACTTGGGACTGCCTGGGACCTGTTCAGATGCATAGGCGCTTCGCGGCATTCCGGTAAGCAGCGCCGCCATGCAGAGGAGCGACGCACCGCCTGCGAATGAGCTAACGCGGACTGGCGCGGAGGCCTCGTCAATTCTGCGTTCAGTGGCACCCACTCTGCGACTCTGGCTCACGGTCGATATCATGAAAAAACCGAAGAATCCATCGGGATACGCCGCGGGTCACCGATGAAGTCTGAGGGTCGAACTATCCTATAGGACTGCTTCTTCGATACACCACCATAATTTTCGGTCGCCAGTCAATTCAAAAAGTGATCTTTGAAGGCCAACCGAACAAGCGGCTGCACGATCTCTTTCAGCGAGTTGAATCCAAACGGCGTTGCAACCAGATCGAGTTGGAGGACAGTGCGCTTTCCAGTTAATTCCTCGTGGATTACCGTTCATCCGGCAATTACTACTCAAGCAACACTCTGACGGATGATCGCCAACCGCAAAACTCCACGATCCCACGAAACGGGCAAATCGCGGCCGTTTGACCCGGCGCTCGGTTGTTTTTGCATAAATGGTCGACACGCGATGGAAGGCCATGCGCTCGCGTGCGTCACCGATTCAGGGGTGAAAGCATTCGCAGACAAATGGAAATCGGCAGGCCGATGAGAACCATGTGTGCGAGCAGACCCTCAACCATGCCCCGGTATTGGTACGGACCCATGGCATGGTAGGCGCTCAGCGGCAGCACCACCAGCTGCATCACGAGGAACACCGCGATACCGTAGAACAGGCCGCAGACAATGAAATGCTCTCGCAGAAACTCCAGCTTCTTGCTGGCGACGCAATACACAGCCGCAGCCGAAAAAGCGATGAAGTAGTGAATCGAGAGACCGAGGATGTACTGGCCGACGGACACATGACGTCCCGCAGCGCCGACGATGCCCCCGGCAATTCCTATTGGCATGAAGCGGCCAAAAGTGATGTAGGCGGAGGTCATGTCGAGCAAGCCCGCGACCCCGCCTCCCACCAGGATGGGAAGCGCGAGGGTTGTTCTCTGAGCCTGAAGTGAGATAGGAAGAGTTGACATGGGCACCTCGCCATTTTTTGAAATATGGGCCGGAAAGGCCTCGTAGAACAATGGTCGGGGTGTCTTTAGATTCACGCAATGCGTTTGGCGCAAAACGGATGATCGGATCGGCAGACTGGTTCGAATCACGCGCATTACGGATGCGATCGCAGGGGCCGATTGCCGGCGTCCGACGCGCTACAGCTTCTCGAGGTTGGCGAACTTTTCCATCAGCTTCTTCATGCCGTGTCGCGAAAACAGCACCGTCAATTTGGCTTCGTCGCCGTCACCTTCGCGCATCACCACTTGCCCTTCGCCATACTTGCTGTGGCGCACGCGCTGGCCTTTCTTCAGACCGGCCGCACCTGTGGGCTCGGCGATATCCATCTTCGGACGCGATGAAGCAGGCCGCACAAAGGATCCGGGTTTGACACCCCGTCCGCCGAAGAAGTGGGCGATGTTGTCGATCGAGTTGCCCTCCGGGCTTTTCCCCTTTGGACTTGAGCCTTGCCCGCCTGGGACTCTTGTCACTTCCTGGCTCTCATCCTCGTAGTTGTAATGGCGGCTATCGAATTCACCCGAGTCACCTTGTCGCCTGTTTTCGCCGTATCTGGATCCGCGTCCATTTCCGTAGGCAGCGACAGACCACGCCGGCGAACGGCCGCCGAGATTCTCGACAAGCTGATTCGGCACTTCCTCAAGGAAACGCGATGGGACACTCTGCTCTGGAGCGTCATTGCCATAGCGGCGGCGATAATGAGCTCGCGTCAGGATGAGCGTATTCATCGCTCGCGTCATACCCACGTAGCACAGGCGCCGTTCCTCTTCCAGTTCCTCGGGATTCATCAACGTGCGCGAGTGCGGGAACAGGCCCTCTTCCAGTCCCGCCAGAAACACCAGGGGAAATTCCAATCCCTTCGCCGCATGCAGGGTCATCAGCGTTACGCGTGCGCTGGGATCGAACTGATCCGTATCGGATGCAAGTGCCGCATGGTCCAGAAACTCGGCGAGTGTTTCGCCGCGAACCTCCGCATCGTGCGCGGCATTGGCCAGTTCCTTCAGGTTTTCAATCCGGCTGAATGATTCGGGCGAAGCTTCTGCCTCCAGCGCTTTGATATAGCCGGTGCGATCGATAAGGAAGCGAATCAACTCCGGCAGCGTCGCAGGATCGCCGGGCTTTCTAAATGGCGCCTCTTCCTCACGGTTAGGCATATTGTCCTTTGAATCCTCCCCAGGCCTCAAAGGCGAGACTTGGGGCACCCGGGTCGTTGCCTGGTCTGGTGTCGTGACCTGTTTCGGCATCTGCAAAAACGGACGGGCCTTTTTCTCCGCGAAAGGCGAGAAGTGGCTTGGATCGAGCAGCGGAATCTGATTTTCGTTATCGCCAAAACTGAATTCTGTTGCCACTTCCAGAGCATCCGCGACATCTTGCTTCGCCTCTGCATCCGGTTCGGCCGCGCCGAATGTGAAGTCGGTGTCCGCGTCCTCCGCGCCTACATCCGCCGAAAGCTTGCCCGCGAAGTCCGGGTCCATCATGGCCTGCGCGTCGAGAATGAGCTGGCGAAACGATTCAAGCGCCATCTGCGCGCGGGTGGGGATCAGCCGCTGAGTAATCGCGGTGCCGAGTGCCTCCCATGTGGACAAGCCGGTTTCAAGCGCCAGCCGCTCCAGCGTCTCCAGCGTCGTCTTGCCGATGCCGCGCGCGGGCGTGTTGATCACGCGATTCAGAGCCATCGAGTCGTGCGGATTGCGAACGAGGCGCAAATAACACAGCAGATCCTTGATCTCGGCGCGTTCGTAGAAACTGAACCCACCGACCATGGTGTATTTGATGCCGTAGCGGCGAAGCGCTTCTTCCACAAGCCGTGACTGCGAATTGGTGCGATACAGCACGGCACAATGCGCCTCATCGCCGGCTTCGACTGACTGACGCAGAAACTTCTGGATGCGATCGGCGATGAACAGAGCCTCGTTTTCGCCGTCCGGTGCTTCGTAGAATCCAATCAGCGAGCCGCCCTGGCGATCGGTCCACAGTTTCTTGCCCTTGCGACGAAGATTGTTGGCTACGACTGCGCCCGCCGCTTCAAGAATGATCTGCGTGGAGCGATAGTTCTGTTCAAGACGCACAATGCGTGCGTTGGGAAAATCCTTTTCGAACTCAAGAATGTTGCGGATGTCGGCACCGCGCCACGAGTAGATGCTCTGATCCTCATCGCCCACCGCGCATACGTTCTTGTGCTCGCCTGCCAGCAGTTTCATCAGTTCATACTGCGGGCGGTTCGTGTCCTGGTATTCGTCAACGAGGATGTAGCGATAGCGACGCTGGTAGTAGTCACGCGTAGGGGCTGAAACCTTCAGGAGGCGCACGGCTTCGAGCAGGAGGTCGTCGAAATCGAGTGCGTTATTCTTGCGCAGCTCCTCCTTGTAGCCTTTATAGATGTGGGCGATGCGCTCGCTGTCTGCGTCTTTCGAGCCCAGATAGTAATCCTGCGGGTCGACCATGTGGTTCTTGGCCCACGAGATTCGGCTCAGCACTGTTCGCGGCGTGAGTTGCTTCGTGTCCAGGCCCATACGGCGCATGATCTGCTTCACAATGCCTTGCTGATCGTTCTCATCGTAGATGGCGAACGAGCGGGTGAGGCCCTCGTTGCCGACCTTCAGCGCCTCAATGTCGCGGCGCAGCATCCGTACGCAGAGCGAGTGGAATGTGGCGATCAGCGGCTTCGTCAGGGATCCATGCCCCAGGAGGCGTTCCACGCGTTCCGCCATCTCGGCTGATGCTTTGTTGGTGAACGTGACCGCCAGAATCGAATCCGGCGCAACCCCTTTTTCCTGGATGAGCCACGCGATGCGGCTGGTGATGACACGGGTTTTACCGGAGCCGGCGCCCGCCAGGATCAGCAGCGGGCCATCCGTGGTTTCAACGGCGGCGCGCTGTTCAGGATTCAGATTGTCGGTGAGCAACGGCACGGCGGGTCAAGGTCCTGGAGGGAAGGCTTCCTATTCCAGTTTACCTTTGCCGCCGATGCTGTGCCGGCGCAGCTGGTTTGCACGGAGCCAGCAGAGCGTTATCTCCTCATTTAAGACCGATTGCCATCTATACTGCCCTCTATGAGACGACCGGCTGGAGTTTTTCGGGTGTTTTCGATCGTGGCGTCAATCCTGGCTTGCGCGATCTTCCTGAGTCTGTTTGCTGCACACCACTACTTATACGGACAGAGCACGAGTGCTGGATTTCCCGAGGGTTTTGATGCGGTCGCGGCGGCTCCAGCGAGCCATAAGGTGGTTTTCGAAAATGCGTTTGTGCGCGTGCTGCAGGTTACGCTGCCGCCCAAAGGTGCAACGGAGCCCATGCATCATCACCGTTGGCCCAGCCTGTTCCTCGGCTATGACACGGGTGGCTCAACGCCGCACATCCGCTATCACACTGCGGATGGCAAGGTGGTCGATCAGCCGAGCCACACAGAGCCTGTGCACGCGGGCATGTGGACCGCGGAGTGGATGAAACCCGAGCCTATGCATGCCATCGAAGTAGTCGAGCCGGACAAGCCTGGTCCAGGAGCGCCGCCGGGATGGCTGCGCGTCGAAATCAAGTGCGCGCAGTAAGTCACTGCGAAACCCCTGTGTCATCGCAGGCGCTATTCTGAGAGCGCAATGAGCGTAAAACGGGTGGCTGTATATTGCGGGTCGACGAGCGGCGCCGATCCAGTCTTTCTGGCAGATGCAAAGGCGTTAGGAAGCGCAATCGCCGAAGCAGGGTTCGGCCTGGTGTATGGCGGCGCGAGTGTTGGCTTGATGGGAGCGGTTGCGGACGCGGCGCTCGCGGGCGGCGCCGAAGTGATCGGCGTGCTGCCGGAGATCCTTTCAGGTAGCGAAATCGCCCACCGGGGACTGACGCGGCTCGAGATGGTGCCCACGATGCATGAGCGCAAGGCGCGGATGGTAAAACTGGCCGACGCTTTTCTCGTGCTCCCCGGCGGCTATGGAACCCTCGACGAGATGATGGAGATCGTGACCTGGAAGCAACTCCGCCTGCACACCAAGCCGTGCGTACTGATCAACACCGCGGGATATTGGGATCCCCTGCTTGCGTTTCTCGATGACGCTGTGGATGCCGGATTTTTGAAGGCCGGTAATCGGCGCCTTCTTGAGGTCGCGGCATCGCCGTCGGAGGCGATAGACAGACTCAGCTCATAGTCCCGAGTGTCATTTGCGCCGAGCGCGTTCGCGCTGCAGTTCGCGGTACAACTCGCTCTTTGACTGGCCCAGTTCGCGGGCGAGGCGCTTGAGGGCTTCCTTTTCGTCGAGGTTGGATTCGGATTGGAGACGGGCGACGCGTGCGGAGATCGTTTCCCGGGTTTGAGAATCCACGCCTGGGGAACCCGGATTCTTGGCAGGGGCTTCGATGAGGAGGACGAATTCGCCGCGAATGCGATCGCGGGCGGCGAGATCGCGTCGAACTTCCGCGACGGTGCCGCGTAGAAATTCTTCGTGGAGCTTGGTGAGCTCGCGGGCTGCGACTACGCGCAATCCAGGGCCGAACACGGATTCGAGATCGGCGAGCGTGTCGGCAATGCGGTGGGGCGCTTCGTAAAAGATCAGTGTCTCCGCAGTCTCGCGGGGTTGGGCTGATAGATCTTCGAGGCGCGTGCGGCGGGCACCGGCTTTTTCAGGCAGGAATCCGAGAAAGTGAAATTGTTCAGTGGGAAGGCCTGATGCGATGAGGGCACTGAGAGCCGCGTTGGCGCCGGGGATGGGAATAACGGGGACACCGGCAGCGATGGCCGCGTTAACCAGCCAGGATCCGGGATCGCTGATACCCGGCATTCCGGCGTCCGAAACGACCGCGATCCGCGCTCCGGATTTGAGTTCTTCGATGAGTTCAGTGCCGCGCTGGCGCTCATTGTGCTCGTGAAAGCTGGTGCTGGGTGTCACGATGCCGAAGTGGTTCAAAAGCTTCTGCGTCTGTCGCGTGTCTTCGCAGGCAATGCGGTCGGCTTGCTTCAGGATTTCAAGCGCCCGGAGGGTAATGTCGCCGAGGTTGCCGATAGGCGTGGCTACAAGATAGAGGCCGGGAGCGAGTTCTTCTGACATTGCTTTCAACATGGTAGTTGAGATAAGTAATCTCCGCCCGCGTCATCCTGAAAGGAGCGTTCGAGGCCCCGCGCGCGATCAATCGCGTGTGGGGTATGCGAATCGAACTATCTGCTTTTGTCTCTTGGAAGAAATGGGTTATTCGGTCGAGTCTTCGGCTTCGATGCGGCGTTGCTCAGCCAACAAAGACATGGAGCTCATGAGGTTCTGTACGCTGACGATGCCGATGACCTTGCCGCTTTCTGTGATGGGAATGAGTGCGAGACCCTGGCCCCCGGATATGCGACGAATAGTGGTGCCGAGCGTGTCTTCGGGACGGGCCACCTGGAATGCACGCGACATGATGGATTGGATATAGCCATTTCCGTCGTTGCGAAGTGCGTCGACTATGCGCTGGCGGGAGACGATGCCGACCAGTTGTGGTCCGCGAACCACGGGGAAGTCTTCCTGCAGCGAGTGAACACAGCGAAAGAGTGCGTCGGCCAATGTGTCGGAAGGGGACAGTGTCGCGAAATCCGTGAGCATGACTTCGCGCATATGTACGGTGTCGACGACCGATTGGAAGAAGACACCCTGGTCTTCAACCTGCGCGCCAATCATGATGAAGAATCCCGCGATGATGAGCCAGTAACCGTGCAGAGCCATGCCGCAGATCATGACCGCGAGGGCAATCAACTGGCCGATTCCCGAGGCCGCGCGCCCTGCGGGTGCAAGGCCGTGGGCACGAGCAAAGTTGCCGCGCAGCAGGCGCCCGAAATCCAGAGGGTAGGCAGGGAGCAGGTGAAGGACGCCAAGGCCAGCCTGCATCCACACCATACTGCGCACAAGATGATCGGCAGTAATGAGGGGGCGCGCCAGCAGATGCACATCGCCGCCGGCGCCAATGAAGGCAGCGGCAAGCATGAGCGCAGTGATGCCATTGGCCAGGGGTCCGATTAACGCCATGGCGAACTGACCGAATCCCTGGTTGGCGGCTTCCTGGCTCTCGGGGTTGGCGTAGGCAAACAGTCCGCCGATCGGCAGTAGAAGCACAGCCCGCAGCTTCAGGTTGAGATAGGCGGCCATCATCAGGCGCGCGACCTCCCGCACAACCACGGCTGATACGCAGATGAAGAAGAGGACGAGAGCGCGAGGAATCCCCGAGGGAGCACTTAGACCGAGACAGACCAGTGCGAGAGCTGGGAAGAACACGTGGATACGCATTTCCACGCCCATCCAACGGCCTAACGGTATGGTCCAGCCACGCATACTCAAATTGTAGTGGCTACCCCCCCATCGACGAAGTCCTGTTGCTGGGGCTCGGCTTAGGCCCGGTTTAGGCTCGGTAAGGGTTTCTTATATCCTGATTTGCGATGCGGGTGATTGCGGGAACGTTGCGGCGAAGAACACTGGATGCTCCGGCGGGATTGATGACCCGGCCCACGAGCGACCGGCTGCGGGAGACGCTCTTTAATGTACTCGCGCCGCGGATAGAGGGTGCGCGGTTCCTCGATTTGTATGCTGGATCCGGAGCCGTTGGGATTGAAGCGGCAAGCCGCGGGGCAGAAAACGTGGTTCTGGTCGAGCGGGCCGAGCCTGCTCTGAAAGCGCTGCGCGGAAACTTGGAGAAATTGGGGTTGCGTGCCGGGGTTCGCGTCGAGGCGGTCAGCGTGGGAACATTCCTGCGTCGTGTCCGGCCGGCGAACACGGCAATGCACTTCGATGTGGTGTTTCTTGACCCTCCCTATGAGGCAGCGGATGAGTACGCGGCGGTGCTGGGCCTGCTGGGTGGGGATGCGGCGCGATTACTGGTGGAAGGTGCAGTGGTGATTGCGGAGCATCGACGCAAGGAGAAGTTGGAAGACTCGTATGGGGCTTTGCGCAGGGTGCGGGTGCTGAAACAGGGAGATGCTTCGCTGAGTTTTTATGAAATAGCTGCTACCAGCTAGCTCTACATCGCTTGAAGATGTATCGCATTCAAAGATCTCAGAATCGAGACTGGTCATCCACCATTGATTCACGATGCGGGACCTTCGTGCAGCGCGGAGAGATTGATGCGGAGCGTAAGATGGGGCGGATTGCGGAGAGAGGTCGCGTGACGACAGTATTGAAGTGGACTGCTCAGCTGGTTGTGTTGCTTGGGTCCGCGGGCGCCTGGGCGCAAGGTTCGGAACCGTGGGTGATTGGGCCGTTTGCGCGGCCAGCTTCCGGGAATCCCGTGGTGTCACCGAACGCGGCCTCGACGTTTCAAGATCCGATTGCGAAGGTGGGTGTGCAGTGGGAGGCGCTGCACACCTTCAATCCTGCGGCGGTCGTCCGCAAGGGCAAAGTCGTTGTGCTATATCGCGCGGAAGACAACTCGGGCGCGATGGTGATTGGCGGCCATACCTCGCGGCTGGGGATGGCCGAGAGCGGTGACGGTATTCACTTCAAGCGCATGGGTGAGCCGGTTTTTTATCCGGCAGAGGATGAACAGAAGGCAAGGGAGTGGCCAGGCGGCGTCGAAGATCCGCGAATCGTAGAGCGCGAAGACGGTACGTATATCTTGACGTATACGCAGTGGAATCACGAGACCTATTCCGTGGGCATTGCCACTTCGCGCGATTTGAAGCATTGGACAAAGTATGGGCCCGCGTTTCTGACAGCGTTAGGCGGCAAGTACGCAAACCTGAAGTACAAGTCGGCCGGGATCGTGACGCAGTTAAAAGACGGGCGGCTTATCGCAGCGAAAATCGCCGGGCGCTATTGGATGTACTGGGGCGAGGGATCCATCCGGCTGGCGACGTCGGATGATGCCATCCGCTGGACGCCGGTCGAAGATATGCACGGGAATGTAGTCGAACTCCTGCGGCCGAGGCCGGGGCATTTTGACAGCACGTTTCCTGAGACGGGTCCTCCACCTGTTTTGACCACCGCCGGAATCGTGGTGCTCTACAACGGCAAGAATGCACAGGAGGGCGGTGATCCTGCGCTGGCGCCGGGCTCGTACGCGGCGGGAGAGGCGCTGTTTGAGGCGGCAAATCCTGCACATCTGCTGACGCAAACCGATAAACCGGTATTGCAGCCGGAATTGCCGTACGAAAAAACGGGACAGTACGCGGCCGGGACCACATTTGCTGAAGGGCTGGTGTTCTTTCACGGAAAGTGGTTCCTGTATTACGGGTGCGCAGATTCGCTCGTCGCTGTTGCAACCGCTCCTTCCCAGCCGATGAGCGGGGACACGCTGCGCATGGCATCGGCAACAGACAACATCGTTGCACCGCCGGCTGCCGCAAATGCGAATGTCGCGCCGCCGGGTGCCGAGGCGAATGAGCGCGGGTTTTATCTGCACAAGGGCGACACAGTAGTGTTCTACGGCGACAGCATCACGGAGCAGAACTACTACAACCAGTGGGTGGAGTTGTATACGGCGACGAGGTTCCCCTGGATGCGGGTGCATTTCTACGGCGCGGGTGTAGGAGGCGATCGCGTGACCGGCGGCGGAGGAGGGCCCATCGATCAACGCCTGGAACGCGATGTGTTTTCTGAGAAGCCCACCGTGGTGACAGTGATGCTGGGGATGAATGACGGAGGCTATCAGGCCACGACAGACGAGATCGAGCAGACCTATGTGAAGGGATATCAGCACCTGCTCGATTCGATCCGCGATCATGTGCCCGGCGTCCGAATGACTCTGCTGGGGCCATCCCCGTATGACGATGTCACGAGGCCAGTAATTTTCCCGGGCGGATACAACGCGGTGATGCAACACTTCGCGGAAATCGATCAGTCGCTGGCGGATAAATACGGTGCGGCATTTGTGAATCTGAATCCGCCAGTGGTTGCGGCAATAACAAAAGCGGATGCGATGGATCCCAAACTGGCGGTGCTTCTACTGCCCGATCGCGTGCATCCCGATCCGCTGGCGCATTGGGTCATGGCGCAGGCCCTGCTGAAGGGATGGCATGCGCCTGCACTGGTATCCGACATAACAGTCGACGCACATGCGGGAACTGTGACGCAGGCTCGCAATGCCTCGGTGAGCCAGGTGGAGCAGACCGATGGCGCATTGAAATGGACTGAACTCGAGGATGCGCTGCCCTTGCCATTGACGCGAAGCAATGCAACCACGGCGTTGCTCGAGGATTTAACCGACATTGTGAAGCAGCTGGATCAAGAAACGCTCCGGGTGACAGGACTGGCTGCGGGCAGGTACATCCTGAGTATTGATGGCGAGATCGTCGACACATTTTCGCCGGAAGCGCTCGAAAGCGGAATCAATCTTGCGGATTATGGAACGCCGATGTTTCATCAGGCGCAGCGGGTGAGTTGGCTGGTGCGCGATCGCGACGAGACACATTACATTCACCTGCGCATGCGCGTGCGGAATGCGAACATGGGCGAACAGGCCGGAAAGCCAGACGTGATGCAGGCGTTTGAAAACTCACTTGAAGACTCGATCTACGAGGCGGCATTACCCAAGCCGCATGTCTTCCGGTTGATTGCAGCCGCGACCGGAACAACACAGAGCACGCGGTAAGGCTCGTGCGTCAATGAATATCTCTACAAGGAGGCAGTAATCACAGAGATTTCGCTTAAGTCGGTTCTGGAAACGGACGCATCGGAATTAGACGATGTGTCAACGCACGCAGTGGGGCCTGCGGGAGCCCTGCCGCTGACAGCGGAGATGTTGCTGAAAGAACCGTCGGGGAATCTCTTCGGGCTGAGTCAGAATGCAGGGATGGGTTGGGAATCCTCGCGGCTTCTTGATCCCGAGTTTTTAATCCTGAGTACGCATGGCGGCTTGCGCGCCGAGGATGGCCGGCCGATCGCGCTTGGCTTTCACACCGGGCATTGGGAAGTAGGCTTACTGGTGGCCGAAGCCGCCCGTGAGTTGAAGGCGCTGCATGCCACTCCGTTTGCGGGCGCATGCACCGACCCTTGCGATGGGCGGACGCAAGGCACAACGGGGATGATGGACTCGTTGCCATTTCGCAACGACGCGGCCATCGTGCTGCGGCGGCTGATTCGTTCTCTTCCCACAGGAAAAGGCGTGTTGGGTATCGCGACGTGCGACAAGGGATTGCCGGCGATGATGATGGCTCTCGCCTCGGCAGGGCCGCTGCCGGCTGTGCTCGTGCCCGGCGGAGTGACGCTGTTGCCGGAAAACGGCGAGGACGCAGGCAAAGTGCAGACCATCGGCGCGCGCTTTGCACAGCAGCAGATCACGCTGGAGTACGCGGCGGAAGTGGGATGCCGCACGTGCGCATCGCCGGGCGGAGGATGCCAGTTTCTGGGCACCGCGGCGACAGCACAGGTGGTTGGCGAAGCACTGGGTTTATCGTTGCCGCATACCGCGCTCGCGCCCTCGGGGCAGCCCGTATGGCTGGATGCGGCGAAGCGATCCGCACGCGCGATGATGCGTTTGCATGCGATGAAGCTTGGCGTCCGCGATGTGCTGACGGATGGTGCCGTGCGCAATGCGATGGTGTTGCATGCGGCGTTTGGCGGATCGACGAATCTGTTGTTACATCTTCCCGCGATCGCATTCTCAGCGGGACTGAAACGGCCGACGCGGATTGACTGGGAAGAAGTGAATCGCGAGGTGCCGCGCCTTGTAGACGCGCTTCCGAATGGCCCCCGAGGATTCGCAACCGTGCAGGTGTTTCTTGCCGGCGGTGTACCCGAGGTGATGCTCGCACTCCGCACCGCGGGACTCCTGGATACGAGTGTGAAGACGGTGAGCGGCGGCACCCTCGACGCCAGCCTCGACTGGTGGCGCGACAGTGAGCGGCGGCACACATTGCGGCGAAGGTTGAAAGAACTCGACGGCATCGATGCCGGTGAAGTCATCATGGAGCCTGAACGAGCGTGTGCCCGTGGACTGACGCCGACAATTTGTTTTCCGGTGGGGAATCTAGCGCCAGAGGGTTCGGTGATCAAGAGCACGGCGATCGATCCTTCGCTGATAGGCGAGGACAATGTGTTTCGGCATCGGGGACCGGCGCGCGTATTTACGACGGAAGCTGCGGCGATTGCGGCGATCAAAGCGGGCAGCATCGGCCACGGCGATGTGATCGTGCTGATCTGCGGCGGGCCCAAAGGCGCGGGAATGCAGGAGATTTACCAGGTCACGTCAGCGCTGAAACAGTTGCCGCATTGCAAGCATGTCGCCGTGCTGACGGATGCGCGGTTCAGTGGTGTCTCTACCGGCGCGTGCATCGGGCATATTTCGCCCGAAGCGCTTGCGGGTGGGCCGATTGGAAAAGTTCTGGAGGGCGATCTGATCGAGATCCTGATCGACCGCGAACGGCTCACGGGTTCAGTGCATCTGGTGGGAGACGCGAAAGGCGAATTCGGCGCGGAGGAAGGCACGCGCGAGTTGGCAGGGAGAACTCCGCGTGCGGATTTGAAGCCCCATCCGGCAGTGCCTGACGATACCCGCCTGTGGGCCGCGCTGGTTGCGGCAAGCGGCGGCGTTTGGGGTGGGTGCGTATACGACACCGAGAAGATAGTCGCAGCACTCGATCATCAAATCCGCAACTAGACCACCGTCGACGGCAAAGCAGTTGCCACCCTGAGCGCAGCGAAGGATCTGCGTTTGTTCCTGATACCACAAAATGCGATGCGAGATCCACATGAACGCCTCATGACGAACGTCACAGAGTAACGGACGGGCCCGAGACGATAGAGTACTTGGCATGAAAATCTCTCGGATTCTGGTGGTTCTGATTGCAGTGGGGATCGTGTTTCTGGAACTTCCTGCATCCCGAGCGCAGGTGTCTGCAGATGCAGCAAGATCCGCCTCGCCGCAGTTGGTCATTATTGATACCGACATCGGCGATGACATCGATGATGCGTTTGCGTTGGCTCTGGCGTTGAAGAGTCCAGAACTGAAGATCCTCGGAGTGACGACGACATTCGGCAATACGGAGATGCGCGCGCGCCTGCTCGATCGGTATTTGCAGGCGGTCGGACGGAGCGACATTCCGGTATTTGCGGGGCCGCCATCGAAAACGGACAATGTGATGACGCAGGCGGCGTACGCGAATCGCGCGCCTGAGAAGAAACACGGAAACGGAGCGGAATTCATTCTCCGCGAGGCTCGCGAGCATCCAGGCGAAATTACGCTGATCGGGATCGGGCCGCTTTTTACGGTTCAGGCGGCGATAGAACGTGATCCGGCGACGTTCAAAAAGCTGAAGCGCGTCGTGATTATGGGCGGCAGCATCGAGCGCGGTTACGGCACAAACGCGCAGGGCAAGCCGAATCCACCGCAGCCGGAGTGGAACATCCTGTGCGATCCCGCCGGGGCAAAGGCCCTGCTCGCTTCGGGAGTGCCCGTCTTCATGATGCCGCTGGATTCGACGCAGGTGCCTCTCGACGCGAAAGATCGGGAGGCGATCTTCGCGCACGGCTCTCCGCTGACTGACCAGTTGACGCTGCTCTATCACCAGTGGATGGCCGGGACTCAGTCACACAGCCCGACGCCAACCCTCTTCGATCCGGTGGCGGTTACGTACACATTTAGGCCCGATTTATGCCCGGCAAAGCCCATGCATATTGATGTTGACGACAAGGGCCTGACCAGCGCGGGTCAGGGGGCGCCGAATGCGCAGGTTTGTCTCCAGTCGGATGAGAAGGGGTTTCTGGGTCTGCTTTTGAAGCGTGTGGACGGGAATTAAACGAGAAAGACTCTTCGGGATCTGGCGGGTAACGAGCCGAATTCACAAAAACCTACCAGCTGGCCGCTGATGTGTGCTCGGTGTCACATGCAACTCCATTGACAGCGCGCGAAAGTTAGAGAAAAATTGCGGGTCGTTGGCATTCCGACCCTATCTGCGCATGTAGGGAGAAAGTGTGAGAAGCATGCTGAATTGGAAGGCTTTAGGTGTATTGATTCTGGGGGGTTCAGTATTTGTCTTGGCGGGCTGCAAGTCGGCCCCGGACCTGACGCCAACCCAGGCGTTGGCAATGGTGCAGGCAAAGTATGACCAGATGACCCCGGTTGGAACAGACATTCTTGTGGACGACGAAGGCATGCGGGCGGGCGCGACGAGCAAGCTGTGGGACCGGACCAAGGTGTACCCGAACAAGTTGTGGGCTGATTTCAAGCTGACGCCAGAGGGGAAAAAAGCGGTTGTGCTTCCCGGCGGCGGGGACGTGATCGAATGGCGACCGGCGAGCCTCGATGACAAGAATTACACCATCGTTGTGACGACAGTAGCCGCTAACCATCTGAGAGCGCATGACATGGGTGATCTTCAAGACGAGATGCTTGGTGGATCAGGCACATCCAAAGAGGGCAAATACACCGAAGGCGTGAACCTGACGGGGGTACCGCAGGTGCTGCAGGATATCGCGCACAATCCCGGCAACAAGCTCAGCACCAAGAAACAGGCCGATTTCGCGCTCGAAAATGGAACGTGGACGCTCAAATCGATCGAATAATCGATGAAAATGCGTTAGGGATGGGATTGATTTCGTTGACCCCGTCCCGCTTTCTTGTTATCTTTAAAAGGTTCCGCAAGAACGCGCCTATCCGTGTGTCCTGACGGTTGGAGCGTAACGGGGGATCCCGCAGCAAGTTGAGTGAGGATCTGTACCCGGGGCCGTAGGCAGAATGAACGGCCAAGTCCTGAAATTTGCTCTCCTCTTGCGAAGGGCAGGGACACATCGCTTACCCGGATGAAGCAAAGACGGGAAGGCGATAGATCGCATCGGTGCTCGCGCGTTTCTCCACCTTGGAGGGCTATGCGAGCCGGAACCGGCGAAACGGAGTTGGCCCCGCCACGGCGGGCGACCGGCCACCGTCTCGGTTCTCGTCTGGAAGTGGAACGAAGGCAGACGCGAAGCAGCTACTTGGGCTTTCGTGCGCGTGCGCATCCGTAAGGTGCGTTTAGCGTCATGAAAAGCCGAGAAGGCCTGCGCGCGGCTGAATGTAGGTTGGGCTTAGAGGTTTTGGGGTAAGGAGTTTTAGTTTGCCGACATTTAATCAATTGGTTCGCAAGGGGCGTACGGCCCCCCGGTACAAGACGGCGTCTCCTGCATTGCAGGCCTCGCCGCAACGGCGCGGTGTTTGCACCCGCGTGTACACACAAACCCCCAAGAAGCCGAATTCGGCTCTCCGCAAGGTAGCTCGCGTCCGCTTGACGAACGGGATTGAGGTCACTACCTACATTCCCGGCATCGGTCACAACCTGCAGGAGCACTCGATTGTGCTGATCCGCGGCGGCCGTGTGAAAGACCTTCCCGGTGTCCGCTATCACGTAGTGCGCGGCACGCTGGATTCAGTGGGTGTTGCCAACCGGAAGCAGAGCCGTTCGAAGTACGGCGCCAAGCGCGCCAAGGGCGGAGCAGCGGCAGGCAAGAAGTAGCGAGGGAGCCTTCAGCTTTCAGCCTTCCGCCATCAGCTCGGGCGCGGGCAGATGAAAGTTGAGACGGCAAGCGGAATTTCGACGGAACTAAAAGCTGACGGCTGAAAGCTGACAGCTGAATTTAGAGGAACTATGCCAAGAAAAGGGCACATTGCGAAGCGGGAAGTAGCGGCGGATCCGGTTTACGCGTCCACGCTGGTCACCAAGTTTGTGAACTCGATGATGTGGGGCGGCAAGAAGTCGACGGCCCAGGGCATCTTCTATCAATCGATGAAGAACCTTGAAGAAAAGGGCGGCGGAGACGACGCGCTCAAGCTCTTCAAGAAGGCGGTCGAGAACTGCAAGCCGCTGCTCGAGGTCAAGACCCGCCGCGTGGGCGGTGCCAACTACCAGGTTCCGATCGAAGTGAATGCGGATCGGCGTACCTCGTTGGCAATTCGCTGGCTCATCACCTACGGGCGTGCCCGTGGTGAGAAAGGCATGATCGACAAATTGAGCAATGAGCTGCTTGACGCAGCCAATGGCCGTGGCGCAGCGATGAAGAAAAAGGAAGATGTTCACCGCATGGCCGAGGCAAACAAGGCCTTTGCGCACTACCGCTGGTAGTAGCAGTAGTCAATGATCAGTGGACAGGGATCGTTGATTCGTAAGCGGTTTGAAAATTCAGTTTTTTTACTGACCTCTGATCACTGGAAATTAACGGCGGGATCTGAATCCCGCAAGGAAAAATAGCCGTGGCTCGCACCATACCTCTAAGTCGTTGCCGGAATATCGGAATCATGGCGCACATTGACGCCGGTAAGACGACTGCGACCGAGCGCATCCTCTTCTATACGGGCATCACGCACCGCATCGGCGAAGTGCATGAAGGTACCGCGACCATGGATTACATGGAGCAGGAGCAGGAGCGCGGCATCACCATCACGTCGGCTGCAACGACATGCATGTGGAAAGACATCCGCATCAATATCATCGATACGCCTGGTCACGTGGACTTCACCGCCGAGGTGGAGCGTTCGCTGCGTGTGTTGGATGGCGCGGTTGCGGTGTTTGACTCTGTCAGCGGCGTGCAGCCCCAGACTGAGACCGTCTGGCGTCAGGGCGACAAGTACAAGGTTCCGCGTATCTGCTTCGTGAACAAGATGGACAAGAACGGCGCCGATTTCGAGCACGTTCTGGATACGATTCGCAAGCGGTTGGGCGCGCGGCCTGTCGCGCTGCAGATTCCCATTGGCGCCGAAGCCGGATTCAAGGGCGTGGTCGATCTGATCGAGATGAAGGCGGTTCTCTGGCACGACGAGACGATGGGCGCCGAATATGACGTCCAGCCGATTCCCGCCGATCTGCAGAAGAAGGCAGAAGCTTTCCGTCTCCAGTTGATCGAAGTGATCGCCGAGACTGACGATGTGCTGCTTGAGAAGTTCCTCGAAGGCGAGACGCCGACCATCGAAGAGCTGAAGAAGGGCATTCGCCAGGCAACCATCGATCTGAAGGTCTTCCCGGTGATCTGCGGTTCTGCATTCAAGAACAAGGGCGTTCAAACGCTTCTCGACGCGGTTGTCGACTATCTTCCGAGCCCGCTCGACAAGCCTCCGGTGGAAGGTATCGATCCGCACGATCCGAGCGTGATAGTTATCCGCAAGGCTGACGACAATGAACCTCTGTCAGCGCTGGTTTTCAAGCTGATCAATGATCCATTCGGCAAGCTTTCATTCATTCGTATCTACTCGGGTTCGTTGAAGACGGGTGACACGATTCTCAATCCGCGCACTGGTAAAACTGACCGCGTGGGCCGCCTCGTGAAGATGCACGCCAACAAGCGGGAAGACATCACCGAGATCTATGCCGGCGATATCTGCGCGTGCGTTGGGCTTAAAGAATTGAAGACGGGCGACACGCTGAGCGCGCCGCAGCATCCGATTGCGCTCGGTGCCATCACCTTCCCTGAGCCGGTGATCTCGGTGGCGATTGAGCCGAAGACCAAGGCCGACCAGGAAAAGATGGCGATGGGGCTGTCCCGGCTGGCTGATGAAGATCCGACCTTCAAGGTTCATACCGACGAGGATTCGGGTCAGACGATTATCAGCGGTATGGGTGAGTTGCACCTTGAGATTCTTGTCGATCGCTTGAAGCGCGAGCATAAGGTCGATGCCAATGTTGGCGAACCCAAGGTCGCTTTCCGCGAAACGATTCGCAAGACGGCGGAAGCAGAAGGCAAGTACATTCGCCAAACCGGCGGTTCGGGCAACTACGGCCATTGCAAGCTGCGTATCGAGCCCAATGAGCCGGGTAAGGGCTACGAGTTCATCAACGAGATCAAGGGCGGATCGGTGCCGAGGGAATACATCAAGCCGATCGATCAGGGCGTACAGGGTGCGTTGGAATTGGGCATCCTGGCAGGCTTCCCGATCGTCGACGTGAAGGTGATCCTGTTCGACGGCAGCTATCACGAAGTTGACTCGAACGAAATGGCGTTCAAGTTCGCGGGTTCGATTGCGTTCAAGGAAGCTGCGCGCAAGGCGCATCCGGTGCTGTTGGAGCCGGTGATGGCAGTGGAAGTCACGGTCCCCGAGGAGTTCATGGGCGTGATTATCGGCGACATCAACTCGCGTCGCGGGCGGATTGAAGGCATGGAGCACGCGGCTGGATCGCAGGTCATCAAGGCGATCGTCCCGCTCAAGGAAATGTTTGGCTACGTGAACGAGATTCGTTCCTCGACACAAGGCCGGGCGTCGTATTCGATGCAGTTCGCGCGCTACGAAGAGGCGCCGCGCATGATTGCCGATGAAATTATCGGCAGGGCGCAGGGGAAGTAAACGGCGAGCCGTCAGCTTTCAGCTTTTAGCTGTCAGCTGATGTTCGTTGAAGCTGAAGATCTTGGCTTGGGAATTAATGAGCTGAGGTCTGAAAGCTGATAGCTAGGTTTTTGGGGCTGGAGCCGGAATGCCGGCGCCCCTGGGTGCAACAAGTAGTACAAGCCACTGAAAGGGATTTGGATTTCTTATGGCGAAGGAAAAATTTGATCGTTCGAAGCCGCATGTGAACGTAGGCACGATTGGTCACATCGATCACGGCAAGACGACGTTGACGGCGGCGATCACCAAGGTATTGCAGAAGCACAACCCGAAGAACACGTTCCGTTCGTTTGACTCGATCGACAACGCCCCGGAAGAGCGGGAGCGCGGCATCACGATCGCGACGGCGCACGTGGAGTACGAGACCCCGAACCGGCACTATGCGCACGTGGACTGCCCCGGTCACGCCGATTACATTAAGAACATGATCACCGGCGCGGCGCAGATGGACGGCGCCATTCTCGTGGTCGCGGCCACCGACGGCCCGATGCCCCAGACCAAGGAGCACGTTCTGCTGGCCCGCCAGGTAGGCGTTCCCTGCATCGTGGTCTTCCTCAACAAGTGCGATGCGGTGGAAGACGAAGAGCTGACGGACCTGGTCGAGATGGAAGTTCGCGAACTGCTTTCGAAGTACCAGTTCCCCGGTGACGACGTTCCGGTGATTCGTGGTTCGGCTCTCGGAGCCCTGAACGGCGAGCCCAAGTGGGAAGCGCAGATCGACGCGTTGATGGATGCGGTGGACAAGTACGTTCCGCAGCCGGAGCGCGCGGTGAACCTGCCCTTCCTGATGCCGATCGAAGATATCTTTCTCGATCTCGGGACGCGGCACGGTAGTCACTGGCCGTATCGAACGCGGCAAGGTGAAGGTGGGCGAGGATGTCGAGATTGTCGGCTTCCGCGAGACCCGCAAGTCGGTTTGCACGGGCGTTGAAATGTTCAAGAAGCAGCTGGACGAAGGCCTGGCGGGCGACAACGCCGGCATCCTCCTGCGCGGCATTCCGAAGGAAGACGTGGAGCGCGGCATGGTGTCTGGCCAAGCCGGGATCGATCACGCCTCACACCAAGTTCAAGGGCAGCGTATACGTGCTGAGCAAGGAAGAAGGCGGCCGTCATACTCCGTTCTTCAAGGGCTACCGGCCGCAGTTCTACTTCCGTACGACGGATGTGACGGGCGTAGCCGAGCTTCCTGAAGGCACGGAGATGGTGATGCCGGGCGACAACGTGGAACTGGTGATTGAACTGATTACACCGGTCGCCATGGAAAAGGGATTGCGGTTTGCCATCCGCGAAGGCGGACGCACGGTAGGCGCAGGCGCGATCAGCGAAATTATTAAGTAAGTTACAAGCTGTCAGCCGTCAGCTTTCAGCTTTCAGTTCAATGTGCAACCGCACAGGCTGAAAGCTGAAAGCTAAAAGCTGAGGGCTGAAGGGAAGCCAATGGTAGGTCAAAGGATTCGAATTCGGTTGAAGGCATACGACTATCGCGTGCTGGATACCTCGACCGGCGAGATTGTGGAGACGGCCAAGCGTACCGGTGCAACGGTGGCTGGTCCGATTCCGTTGCCGACGATCAAGAACAAGTATTGCGTGCTGCGTTCGCCGCACGTGGACAAGAAGTCGCGCGAGGCGTTCGAGATTCGCACCCACAAGCGGCTGATCGACATTCTTGAGCCGACGCAACAGACCGTGGACGCGCTGATGAAGCTCGATCTTCCGGCCGGCGTTGACGTCGAGATCAAGGCGTTTGAGAAGTGAGTCATCAGCCGTCAGCTATCAGCTTTCAGTTGGATATGGGAGCGAGCGAGCGGCCAAGCTGAGAGCTGAAGGCTGAAAGCTGAAGTTCTCCAAAGATTCCGGCAGTGCAGAGCCAAGTACTCTGCATGATGAGGTGAGGAAGATATGGCAGTCACAGGGATTCTAGGAAAAAAGATCGGCATGACGCAGGTCTTCGACGAGAAGGGCGATGTGCACCCGATTACGGTGTTGCAGGCTGGCCCTTGCGTGATTACGCAGTTGAAGACGCTGGCCAGGGACGGCTATGACGCCGCTCAAATCGGCCTGGTGGAGTTCATCAAGACGAAGAACGTGACCAAGCCGCAGGCTGGCCACTTCGCAAAGACCGAAGCGCCGCCGGTGAAGGTCATCAAGGAAGTTGACGTTGAAGCCTCTCCTGAAGGCGAAGTCGAAACCAAGGCTGGCGATCGGGTGTTGGTCGATATCTTCCAGGATGCAAAATTCGTAGACGTGATTGGCACTTCGAAAGGCCGCGGGTTTGCTGGCGTCGTTCGCCGGCACAAATTCGGCGGCGGACCGAAGTCACACGGACACATGTTCCAGGTGCAGGGTTCGATCGGTGCATCCAGCTTCCCGTCGCGCGTATTTCCCGGGCAGCGCATGCCGGGACACATGGGCGCTGCTCAGATCACGGTTCGCAATCTTCGCATTCGCGGCATTGATCTGGAAGAGAACTTGCTGATGGTTGAGGGTGCGGTTCCAGGATCGCGTGAAGGATATGTGCTGATTTCGAAGGCCAAGACACCGCCGCGCGAGCGTCGTGGATTCGCCGGCTCGACCACGGTCGATCCGTTGAAGGCTTCGAAGAAGGCAACGGCTAAGAGAAAGTAAACAGCTTTCAGCTGTCAGCTCTCAGCTCGTTGGTTGCTGGGGCCAGGATGATTGCTTTACCGATGGAAGACTGATAGCTGAAGGCTGATAGCTGACAGCTCGTAGGAAGAAGACGATGGCAAACGTAGATGTTGTAAATCTGAACGGCGAAAAAGTAGGCTCGCTCGAACTGGCCGATTCAGTGTATGGCCAGGTCAACGAGGCTCTGCTGTGGGAAGCGGTGAAACACTATCGCGCTTCCATGCGCCAGGGCACGCACAAGACCAAGAGCCGCACTGAAGTCGCAGGTTCCGGCAAGAAACTGTGGAAGCAGAAGGGCACCGGCCGCGCTCGTATCGGTTCAGTGCGCTCGCCGCTGTGGCGGCATGGTTACACCGTGCACGGACCTCAGCCCCGCAGCTATGACTACGCCTTCCCCCGCAAGAAGCTGCAGGGTGCATTGCGTTCGGCGCTGGCCTCAAAGCTGGCTGACGGAAAGCTGACAGTGGTTGACACTCTGGAAATCAAAGAGGGCAAGACCAAGCTTTATCGCCAGGCCCTCGACAAGCTCGACGTTACGCGCACCGCGCTGATTGTCGAAAACGGCAAGACCTTGTCGCAGTCGTTGATGCTTGGAGCACGCAATCTCAAGGGTGTTGAGTTGGTTCTCAACAACGAAGTGCACCCCTACGATCTGCTTCGGTATGAGCGGGCAATTTTCTCGAAGGCCGCGATCGAGCAGTTGACGGAATCTCTCGTGAAGAGCGTTTCGAAGCGCAATGCTGCGCAGACGGAGGCCGCGTAATGCCGACTCTCTATACAGTGATTCGCCGGCCGTTGATTACGGAAAAAGGCCTGAGCGTAAAGGAAACCGAGGGCACGCTGGTGTTTGACGTGGCTCCGGATGCTTCAAAGATCGAAGTGAAGCAGGCAGTCGAGGCTCTCTTCAAGGTGAAGGTTGCTGCGGTGCGGACTGCGAATGTGGTGGGCAAGGAACGCCGCCGCGGAAAGTTCGCGGGGTTCCGACCCGACTGGAAGAAGGCTTACGTCCGGCTGAAAGCCGGCGAGAAGCTGCCGGAGTACGTGAGCAATCTGTAGAGCAGTTCCTAGTTGTCAGCTCTCAGCTTTCAGCTCCGGAAGGAGCCAAGCGAAAGAGCCTGAGTTAAGTCACAGAAGTTTCGTTTAGAGGGATGAGCTGAGAGCTAACGGCTGAAAGCTGAAAGCTGGTTCATCAAGGACATAAGACGATGGCTATCAAGACATACAGACCGATCACGCCGACGTTGCGCTTTCAGACCACGCTGGTCAATGACGACCTGACGACGGACAAGCCGCACAAGCCACTGCTGGCAGTGCGCAAGCGCACGGGTGGACGGCGCAATACGGGCGATCTGACGATTCGACACCACGGCGGCGGACACAAGCAGAAGATCCGGCTAATCGACTTCAAGCGCGACAAGTTCGGTGTTCCGGGCAAAGTGGCGACCATTGAGTACGATCCGAACCGCTCGGCGCGCATCGCGCTGGTGCACTACGCTGACGGTGAAAAGCGGTACATTCTGCAGCCGGTTGGGTTGAAGGTTGGAGCGACCGTAAGTTCCGGTCCCGAGGCCGACATTCTTATTGGCAATGCGCTGCCGCTCAAGAACATTCCTGCCGGCACCACGGTGCATGCGATTGAATTGCGGCCGGGCAAGGGTGCGCAGATGGCGCGTTCGGCCGGCGCGCAGGCGCAGTTGGTAGCCAAGGAAGGCGATTATGCGCTTCTGAAACTGCCTTCCGGTGAAACGCGCAAGGTGCTGGTGGAGTGCCTGGCGACCGTTGGGCAGGTAGGCAATACCGATCACGAGAACGTGTCGATCGGCAAGGCAGGACGAAATCGCTGGAAGGGTATTCGTCCCACCAATCGCGGCGTCACCATGAACCCCGTGGATCACCCGCACGGCGGCGGTGAGGGTAAGACCTCCGGCGGCCGTCATCCGGTGACCCCGTGGGGCCAGCCGACACGCGGATACAAGACACGCAACAATAAGCGGACCGATGCGTTCATCATCAGCCGCCGGGCGAAGTAAGAAGGGCAGCTTTCAGCTATTGGCAATCAGCTCTTAGCTGGAAGCGGCACAGATGTTATCAAGGGATTCGCTGGAAGCTGGCTTAGGCAAGGAACAAGCTGAGAGCTGAAGGCTGAAAGCTAGGAGCAGATTTTTTATGGCACGTTCGACGAAAAAGGGCCCGTTTGTGGATGCGCATCTCACGACTAAGATCGAGGTGCTCAACACGGCTAATGATAAGAAGGTCGTGAAGACCTGGTCGCGGCGCTCGACGATCTTCCCGGAGTTTGTGGGGCACACGATCGCGGTGCATAACGGCAAGAAGTTCGTTCCGGTCTACGTGACCGAGAACATGGTGGGACACAAGCTGGGTGAGTTTGCTCCGACGCGCACGTTCAAGGGGCACACCGGCGGATCGAAGGCAGCAGAAGCTTCTGCCAAGCCTGCGGGTCCGCGGTAAGAGGAGCAGTCAATAGCTTTCAGCTCTCAGCTTCTGTGCATAGTACCGGGCCGGAGCGGAAGAAGAAGGCTGAAGGCTGAAAGCTAATAGCTGATTTTGAGGAAGAGACCAATGGCAGTCGAGACAAAAGAATACCGGGCCGAAGCGAAGTTTCAGCGGGTGTCGCCGCAGAAGGCGCGGCTGGTTCTGGATCTGATCAAGGGCCTGGGAGTTCAGCAAGCGCTGGAGACGGCGGCATTCACCAAGAAGCGCATCGCTCCGGTGATTCACAAGTTGCTGACTTCGGCCGTGGATAACGCGAAGTACGTGACCGGCGAGCAGGGTGTCGATCTGGATGTCGACAACCTCTATGTCAAGCTGGCAATTGCCAATGACGGCCCGCGCATGAAAAGGATTCGTCCCGCTCCGATGGGGCGCGCGTATCGCTATCAGCGCAGGCTGACGCACATCATTTTGTCGGTTGCCGAGCGCGATGGCGGACATTCTCACCTGGTAACCAAAGGTGACGAGCCCGAAACGGCTGTGAAGTCGACCAGGAAGACGGCCGCAAAGAAGGCAGCTCCAAAGAAGACGGCTGCGAAGAAGCCGGTTGCGGCAACGAAGAAAAAGGCCAAGAAGTAGGACATTCCAGGATCGATGCAAATCGAAACCTGGACAGAAAAGTCGGCGTGACCGTAAGGGAACGGCGATTCGAAGAAGGAACAAGGGCGCTGCAACCCTGGAAATGCAGTAGAGGTTTGAGGAAAAAAGTATGGGACAGAAAGTCCACCCTTATGGATTCCGGCTGGGAGTGAACAAGCCGTGGCGTTCGCGCTGGTTCTCTGAGCGCGACTATGACAAGCTCCTGGTTGAAGACGTGAAGCTCAAGGCTGAGCTGCGCGACAAGCTCAAGGCTGCCGGTGTGAGCTCGGTAGAGATCGAGCGTCCGGGCAACAAGCTGCGCTTCCTCATTCGCACCGCGCGTCCGGGTATCGTCATCGGCCGCAAGGGCGCGGAAATCGAAAAGCTGAAGACCGAGCTCGGCAAGCGCACCAACCGCGAAGTGTTCATCGACATCATCGAGGTGAACAAGCCGGAGCTTGACGCACAGCTGGTGTCAGAGAACATCGCGTTGCAACTCGAAAAGCGCGTCAGTTTCCGCCGTGCGATGCGCAAGAGCGTGGACTCGGCCCTGCGTTTTGGCTGCAAGGGAATCAAGGTGCGTGTCTCGGGCCGTTTGAATGGCAACGAAATCGCACGGTCCGAGTGGTATCTGCAAGGGCGTCTGCCGCTGCACACTCTCCGTGCCGATATCGATTACGGATTTACAGAGGCGCACACCACCTACGGCGTAATCGGCGTGAAGACGTGGATCTATCGCGGCGACATCTATGAGCAGAAGCGCCGCCAGCCCGCGCCAGCCGGTACGGGAGTGTTTTAACGGCAGTCGTCAGTGATCAGTTGTCAGGGGTCAGGGATGCGTGCCGGGTTGAGTTTGTGATTTGTCCAGGGCTAGTTGCCAGACGTGAGGATGGAAAGTCAGTTCAAGCAAGAAGAAACTGACCACTGATCACTGACAACTGATCACTGGTTTTAGAGGATTTCGTTATGTTGATGCCGAAGAAGGTTAAGTTTCGCAAGCAGCAGAAGGGCAAGAGACGCGGTAAAGCGTGGCGCGGCTCCTCCCTTTCGTTTGGCGAATACGGTTTGAAGGTCCTGGAGTGCGGCTACATCACTGACCGGCAGATCGAAGCCAGCCGTATCGCTATGACCCGCTTCATCAAACGCGGCGGCAAGATCTGGTTGCGGTTGTTTCCAGACAAGCCGATCACCAAGAAGCCGGCCGAAGTTCGAATGGGCTCGGGCAAGGGCGCGCTGGATCACTGGGTTGCGGTGGTAAGGCCGGGCAAGATCCTGTTCGAGATGGAAGGCGTGACGCCTGAGATTGCGCAGGAAGCCATGCGTCTGGCGTCCAACAAGCTGCCGTTACGGACCAAGTTTGTGCAGCGTCCGGGCGCCGAGAAGACAGCGTCGGCCGAAAAGAAGACGGCAGCTGCCGAGTAGTCGGCAGCGGCCAAGAGGTCGGCACAGGTAAGATGCGCCGCTGATTCCCACGGGGGTTGGCAAAGCGCCGGAGATTAAGAGATGGAACTCGCAAAGATTCGTAGTTTGAGCGACGAAGAACTGCTGCACCACGAGAAGACCTCGGGCGAGCAGCTTTTCCGGCTTCGCTTTCAGGTCTCGATGGGGCAGAACGATGGAGTGAAGAAGCTCCGCCAGCTGCGCAAGGAGATCGCACAGATCAAGACGGTTTCGCGGGAACGCGAGCTGGGCGTTCGCGGCGCTACCCACGAGTTGGTTTCGACTTTGCCCGCGGGCGAAGAGAAGAAGGCTGCCAAAAAGACCGCGAAAACGGCTACAGCCAAGACCAGCGCGAAAAAGACCACCAGGAAGAGCGCAACGGCCAGCGCAGCGAAGAAGGGAGCCGGTAAATGACGGCGGCAACAGAGAAGCAGGCGCCGGCAAGCCGGCGCAACGAAAAAGTGGGCAACGTGGTTTCGACCAAGATGCAGAAGACCATCGTGGTCGAGGTCGAGATGCGCAAGGCTCATCCGAAGTACAAGCGCATCGTGAAAAGCTCGAAAAAGTTCTATGCGCACGATGAGCAGAACTCCGCACGCCTGGGCGATGTGGTTCGCATTCGCGAGACCAGGCCGTTGAGCAAGTTGAAGCGGTGGTCTCTGGAAGAGATTGTGCGGCGTTCGTCGCTGGCACAGATTGAAGACACGGCTGGAACAGCCGCTGCAGTAGAAGCCGCCAAGTAGGCGGAGCGGTTTCGAGGAGAAGAATCCATGGCTGTGCAAATGAGAACCATGCTCGCGGTGGCCGATAACTCCGGCGCGCGCAAGCTGCAAGTGATTCTGCCGCTCGGCGGCGGACTGGGCAAGATCGCTGGTCTGGGCGATGTTGTGACCGCAGCGGTGAAGGAAGCTTCGCCGGATGGCACGGTGAAGAAGGGCAAAGTGGTGAAGGCGGTCATTGTCCGCACCCGCAAAGAGCATCGTCGCCGGGACGGAACCTATATCCGCTTCGATGAGAATGCCGCGGTGGTGATTGACGACGCGCACGAGCCCGTTGGCACCCGCGTATTCGGCCCCGTAGCTCGCGAATTGCGCGAGAAGAAGTTTTTGAAGATTGTGTCGCTGGCACCGGAAGTGGTGTAACAGCATCGCTTTCAACCTTCAGCTTTCAGCTTGTCGAGTGCTGAGTTGAAGAGTGTGGCGAAAGCAACATGAACTGAGGGCTGACAGCGGATGGCTGAAAGCTTGGAGAAGAAAATGCCGAGTTTGAATATTCGTCGTAACGATGTGGTGAAGATCCTGGCGGGCTCCGATCGCGGCAAGTCGGGCCGTGTTCTGCGCGTGTTTCCTGATAAGGGTACGGTGCTCGTTGAGCACGTGCGCGTGGTAAAGAAGACGGTTTCGAGCAAGCAGGGGCAGCGCACCAAGGGCGGCATCGCCGAGCATGAATCGCCGATCAACATATCGAACGTGGCGCTGATCTGCTCGAACTGCGATACAGCTACCATCGGATACAAAGTTGAAGGCACCACAAAGCAGCGGATTTGCAAGACATGTGGGACCGAGTTGCCCACGAAGAAGTAAGGCAGCTATCAGCCATCAGCTCTCAGCTTTCAGTTTTTTGTGCTGAGCAGCAGAGTCGGGTTGAAGCGGGAAACGAGCTGAAAGCTGACGACTGAAGGCTGAAAGCTGGTTTTTAGGAAACCTTCCGCAACGGTATACGGTCGCCGCGGCGACCACTCCGAAGACCGGAAGAAAGAGAGCAAAGGAAATGGCAGCAAGGCTGAAAGAGAAATACAACAAAGAGATCAAGCAGGCGCTCAAGAAGGAACTGGGCATCGAGAACATGATGGCAGTTCCGAGGCTGGAAAAGGTCGTCATTAACATGGGTCTCGGCGAAGCGACGCAGAATACCAAGCTGCTGGATCCGCTGGTGGGAGACCTGACGCAGATTGCCGGGCAGAAGCCGGTGATGACGAAGGCCAAGAAGTCGATTGCCGCCTTCAAGGTGCGCGCCGGCATGTCCATCGGAGCGATGGTGACCCTTCGCAATGAGAAGGCATACGAGTTTCTCGACCGCCTGATTTCAACTGCGCTGCCGCGCGTTCGCGATTTTCGCGGCGTGTCGACCAAAAGTTTTGACGGGCGCGGCAATTACACGCTCGGTCTGCGCGACCAGCTGATCTTTCCTGAGATTGACTACTCGAGGGTGGAAAAGCTTAAGGGCATGAACATCACAATCGTAACCACGGCGAAGGACGATAACGGAGCGCGCGCGCTTCTGAAGGCCTTCGGCATGCCGTTCCGCCAAGGGGCGTAAGCAGCTTTTAGCTGTCAGCCATCAGCTTCATTGAGGCGAGGCCGGCAGCAAAGGAAGGAACCACGGCTTGTGCCGCAGGCGATTGACGCCAAGGAACGAGCTGAAAGCTGATAGCTGAAAGCTGTTAGCTGCTTTCAAGAGGATTTATGGCAACCACTGCAAAGAGAGTGAAAGACGCGCGGAAGCCGAAGTTCAGCTCCCGCAAACACAACCGGTGCAAGCTCTGCGGACGTCCGCGCGGATACCTCCGGAAGTTTGGTATCTGTCGTCTGTGTTTCCGTGCCCTGGCGCTCAAGGGAGAAATCCCCGGCGTCGTGAAGTCGAGCTGGTAGTGAAAGACAGCCGTTAGCTTTCAGTTATCAGCCCTCAGCTTGTTCGTGCCACATATGCGGCGTGGACAAGTGGCCGGAGCTGAAGACTGATAGCTGAGAGCTGAAAGCTGCAGTAAGCATTCCCGCTGGTTCTCCTGTTGAAGTGAGACCGGGAGCGAACGGGGAATGAAGGAGAAGGAATGAGTCTGACCGACCCAGTAGCAGATTTTCTGGCGCGAATCCGGAACGCAATCCGGGCGCGTCATCAGAAGCTGGATGTACCGGCTTCCAAGCTGAAGACCGAGATTGCCCGCATTCTCAAGGAAGAGGGCTACATTTCGAACTACAAGACGCAGGAAGAGGAAGGCAAGCTGATTCTCCGCGTGTACCTGAAGTACGGCGGACAGGAAGCAGCCATTCGGGACCTCGCTCGTATTTCGCGCCCCGGCTGCCGTGTGTACATTGGCCGCGATGAGATCAAGCGCGTCCAGGGCGGACTTGGCATCTCGATCATGACGACCCCCAAGGGCGTGATGACGGGCCGCCAGGCGCGCCGCGAAGGCGTAGGCGGCGAGTTGCTCTGCGAAGTGTGGTAAGGACAGCTTTCAGTCGTCACCTCTCAGCTTTTTCGTGGGGAGTTGATGGTCTTGGCGGAAGCGAGATGAGCTAGAAGCTGAAAGCTAAAGGCTGATAGCTGCCGGACAAACTCCGGCAACGGCTGCAGTGGAACGATTGAGGGTGGAAGCAATCACTGTTCACTGAACACTGATTAATGACCACTGTTTTTCGGGACTCGCAAGCCAATTGAAGGATCGAATCGATGTCGCGTATTGGAAAGAAAGTAATTCCGCTGCCTTCGGGCGTGAAGTACAAGGTCGAGGGCAACACCGTCCTCGTGGAAGGGCCCAAGGGCAAAGTATCGGCGATGATTGCCGACGGCATTTCGCTCGAAACCAAGGACGGCACGTTGCACGTGAATCGCGCAAGTGACGACAAGGCCGCGGTCCATGGGCTGACACGCGCCCTGGTCTTCAATGCGGTGCAGGGTGTCACCAAGGGCTGGACGAAGGAACTGGATATCGTCGGCATCGGCTATCGCGCCGAATTGAAGGGCAAGGGCATGGTGGTGTTTACGCTGGGCTACTCGCATCCGATCGAAGTTCCACTGCCCTCAGGTATCGAAGTGACGATCGATCCGAAGCAGACTCATCTGACTGTGTCCGGCATCGACCGCCAGAAGGTCGGACAGGTTGCCGCCGATATGCGTTCGCTGCGCAAGCCCGATCCGTACAAGAACAAAGGCGTGCGTTACTCCGACGAGAAGCTGAAGAAGAAGGCCGGCAAGACAGGCGCTAAATAAGAAGCTTTCAGCCATCAGGCGAATTGGGCTGAGGGCTGATGGCTAAGAGCTGAAAGCTGTAAGTTCAAAACCCGAACGGAGTCGAGAGTCGGCTCCGCTAATAGGAAAGAGACGAAGATGATCAAGAGAAATGAAATTCGCCAGCGGATTCACTCGCGCATTCGTGCGAAGCTGGCCGGCACCGGTGAACGGCCAAGATTGAATGTGTATCGTTCGCTGAACCATATTTACGCGCAGGTGATTGACGACCAGAAGGGTGTGACCATCGTGTCCGCCTCAACGCTGGCAGCGAAGTCGAAGACCGGCGGAAATGTGGCAGCAGCCAAGGAAATCGGCAAGACGATCGCCGAGAAGGCCCAGGAAAAAGGCGTCAAGAAAGTGGTCTTTGATCGCGGCGGATTCCTGTATCACGGCCGCATCAAGGCACTTGCCGAAGCAGCGCGTGAAGCAGGGCTGGAGTTCTAAAGGCAGCTATCGGCCGTCAGCTATCAGTTCATGTGGCCAGGGCGATGTGCAGTAACGGGACAAGCTGAAGGCTGAAAGCTAAGAGCTTAGAAAACGAGAGAGCAATGATGATTTCGAATAAGAAACTCGATGCCAACCAGTACAACCTGAAGGATCAGGTGGTTTCCATTAACCGCGTGACCAAGGTGGTGAAGGGCGGCAAGAACATGTCGTTTGCCGCGCTGGTTGTGGTAGGCGACGCCGCTTCGGGCGTGGTGGGTTACGGATCGGGCAAGGCCAAGGAAGTTCCCCAGGCCATTCGCAAGGGAATTGAAGCGGCCAAGAAGAACCTGGTTCGCATCAACCTGACCGACACCTCGATTCCACACCAGGTGCTCGGGCGATTCGGTTCGGGCCACGTGCTGCTGAAGCCGGCTCCGGAAGGAACAGGCGTAATCGCCGGCGGCGCGGTGCGCGCGGTGATGACTTCCGTGGGCGTGCAAAACGTGCTGACCAAGAGCCTCGGAACGGCGAACCCGCACAACGTGATCAAGGCGACCTTTGACGCGCTGGTGCAACTGCGCGACAAGAGCGACGTCGCCACGGCGCGCGGCAAGCAGGTTGAGGAGCTTTAATCATGGCTGAGACCAAAAAGATTCGCATTCAGTACTACCGGTCGAAGAACTCGACGCCAATGAAACACAAGTTGGTGGTCAAGGGCTTGGGCTTTACGCGCTTGAATCAAATTGTCGAGCGCGTGGACAACGAGTCAATTCGTGGCATGGTGAAGACCATTCCGCATTTGGTTCGCATTCTCGAAAACTAGTTGTCAGCCTTCAGCTCTCAGCTTTCAGCTTGCCCGTGGAGAATCGGAACTGATCGCATTCCCGGGAACGAGCTGAAAGCTGATAGCTGATAGCTGCATTTGCAACGCGAGTCGATGAAACTCAATTTCACCGGCGTTACTAGCGAGGAAAATCATGGCAAAGAATCTTTCGAATTTGCGCGCGCCCAAGAAGGCAAACACCGGGCGCAAGCGCGTGGGCCGGGGCATGGGATCCGGCATGGGCAAAACTTCAGCTCGCGGCCACAAAGGCCAGGGTTCGCGTTCCGGCTTCAGCCTGATGCGCGGTTTTGAAGGCGGCCAGATGCCGTTGCACCGTCGGCTTCCGAAGCGCGGCTTCACCAACATCTTCCGCACGGAGTACAGCGTGGTGAACCTTGACCGGTTTGCCGATCTTTCCTTGAAAGAAATCGGGCTGGACGACTACAAGAAACTCGGCCTGGTTTCGAGCAAGAAGGCGCTGATCAAGGTGCTGGGCTCAGGCGAACTAACCTCCGCAATCACCATTCACGCGCACAAGTTTTCCAAGTCGGCCATCGAAAAGATCGAGAAGGCTGGCGGCAAGGCCGTAGTGGCGGGAGCGCCGGCGGCAGCGTAAGGACACCTAACCCAGGTCTCACAATTGAGATCTGGGGCACCCCATGTGTCCGCGAACACCGCCAAGCTGGTTTCCCGGCTGCCAAGATCGAAAGCTGAAGGCATCCGGCGGAATTCAGGGACACGTGGCGACCTTCGCGCTTACACTGGATTTTGGCAAGATTCGAGCGGCGACATCGCCTGAAGCGGAAAACCACACATGCTTGAGAAGTTTCTGAATATCTTCCGGATTCCTGACCTGCGCAAGCGGGTTCTGTTTACATTGGGCATTCTCGCCGTGTACCGCCTGGGTGCGTTTATCCCCACGCCTGGCGTGAATACTCATCAGCTTGAGCTCCTGTTCAACGCGCAAAGCGGGTCAGCGCTCGGCCTGATGGACCTGTTCGGCGGCGGTAACCTGCGCAGAATGACCATCTTCGCGCTGGGCATCATGCCGTACATCACCGCGTCGATCATCTTCCAGCTGCTGACTGTGGTGTATGAGCCCCTGGCGCGGATCCAGAAGGAAGGCGAGCTGGGCCGGCGGAAAATCACGCAGTGGACGCGTTACATGACCGTCGTTCTGGGTGCCCTGCAGTCCATCGGAATTGCGGCCATTCTGACTAAGCAGGGTCTGGTGCTCGATCCGGGCATCGGCTTCAGCCTGATGACGGTCCTGACCCTGACAACCGGCACCGCCTTCATCATGTGGCTGGGCGAGCAGATCACCGACCGTGGCATCGGCAATGGTATGAGCCTGCTGATCTTTGCCGGCATCATCGCGGGCCTGCCTCGCGGCGTGGCTGACCTGGTAGCCAAGGTGCAAACCGCTGCCTGGGGGAACTTCACCATATTTGCAGTTCTGCTGCTGGCGATCGCCATGATCGCAGTGGTTGCGTTCATCGTTTTCGTGGAGCGTTCCGAGCGTCGCATTCCCATTCAGAGCGCCCGGCGCATCGTGGGACGGCGCATGATGGGCGGATCTTCCAGCCACCTGCCCCTGAAAGTGAACTCGGGCGGCGTCATGCCCGTCATCTTTGCCAGCTCCATTCTGTCCGCGCCGTTGCTGTTCGGGCAAATGGAGTGGGTGCAGAACAACCGCTTCTTCCAGCCCATTATTCAAGCGCTCGCGCCAGGCTATCCCTGGTATGAGCTGCTGTACATGCTGGGCATTATCTTCTTTGCCTACTTCTATGTATCGATCGTGATGAAGCCGGACGACATTGCCGACAATTTCCGTAAATCCGGATCGTTCATTCCCGGCATCCGGCCCGGAAAGCGCACTTCTGATTTCATCAACGACATTCTTACCCGGATCACGCTGGTCGGCGCGATCTACCTCATTATCATTTCCCTGGTGCCCACCTTCCTCATTTCGGGCATTCGTTTTGACAAGGTCTGGCTTATTGGCAGGTTCTTCGAGAGCTTGCCCACCTGGGCTACACACGGTTTGGGGGTCAATTTCTACTTTGGCGGCACCTCGCTGCTGATCGTAGTGGGTGTCGCTATGGACACTGTCAACCAGATCGAATCGCAGCTGATCATGCGCCATTATGACGGCTTTTCCCCGCGTTCCGGTCGTATACGCGGAAGGAAAACCTGGTAATGTCGTCGTCTGCAGCAAGTGTTGAAAGTGCAGTAGAAGGAGATCGAGGGTCGGCAAGGATGATCGTACCTGGACCGATTCTCCTGTTGGGTGCACCGGGCGTGGGGAAGGGTACCCAGGCCAAGGAATTGGTGCACCATTGGGGGATACCCCAGATTTCAACCGGTGACCTGCTCCGCGCCAATGTGGCCCAGGGCACGCCGCTGGGCAAGACAGCCAAAGAGATTATGCACCGGGGAGAACTGGTCCCGGACTCTCTGGTCAACGAGATGGTGGCTGTGAGGCTGCAGCAACCGGATACGGCCAAAGGCTACATTCTGGACGGGTTCCCGCGGACGTTAGCGCAGGCGCATTGGCTGGATGGGCGCCTGGCCCTGAGCGCCGCCGGGTCTTCGTCGCAGGAAACACCGGGGACGCAAACGGCGGCTTTACCGCTGATTGCCGTTAGCATCCAAGTGGATTATAATCAATTACTGCGCCGAATCACCGGGCGCAGGAACTGTCCAGTCTGCCAGACCATCTACAACGTCTATTCGAAGCCGCCGCAACGGGCTGGTTTCTGCGATGTTGAAGGGGCTGCACTGACCCAGCGAGCCGATGACACGGAAAAGGCTTTTACAGAGCGTATGCGCGCATACGCAGCCCAGACCGCGCCTGTGATTGAGCATTACCGGGAGTTGGGGCGGTTTATCGAAGTGCCTGGAGACGGGCAGATTGCCGCGATTGCGGCTGGAATTGTTGCCGCCGTTGAGCGGCTGCGTGCATAACGCAGCGCGCGAACGGTATTTTGTGCGTTTTACGAAAGACGGGTTATTGAAGTGGCTGTTGTGTTGAAGTCGTCTCAGGAGATCGAAAAAATGCGCCGCGCGGGCAAGGTCGTTCGCGAGGTGCTGGAACTGGTGCGCAGCCGCGTGAAACCGGGTGCGACGACTCTCGATCTTGAGAAAGTGGCGGAAGCGCGCATCAGTGAGCTCGGCGCCAAGCCCGCCTTCAAGGGGTACCACGGGTTTCCGTGTGTGCTCTGCACCTCGATCAACAACGAAGTGGTGCACGGCATTCCATCGAAGAAGCGAGTCCTGAAAGAAGGCGACATCGTTTCGGTGGATTGTGGCGCGATCGTAGACGGCTTTTTTGGAGATGCCGCTATCACGGTGCCGGTGGGCGAGAAGATCGCACCTGACACGGTGCGTCTACTCGAGGTTACCGAGAAGTCGCTTCACGCGGGCATCTCGGTGGTGAAGCCTGGAGCGACGCTGGGGGATATCGGCGCAGCGGTGCAGAAAGTGGTCGAAGCCGAGGGGTTCTCGGTGGTGCGCGATTTTGTCGGCCATGGAATCGGCAGTCATATGCACGAAGATCCGCAGGTGCCAAACTTCGGCGAAGCGGGTTCCGGCATGAAATTACGGGCCGGGATGGTGATCGCAATTGAGCCCATGGTGAATGCCGGAAAGCCGAATGTGCGGGTGTTGCGCGATGGCTGGACGGCAGTGACGGATGATGGAAGCATGAGTGCTCATTTTGAGCACACGGTGGCGGTTACCGACACCGGGGCAAAGGTTCTGACCGAATAACTGGAAAGAGTTCGGTCCAAAACACAAGGGTGCGCAAGCGCGCACCCAGAAGTGGATACAGTTTGTCGAAGGAAGACGCGATTGAGGTCATGGCAACGGTGGTTGAAACGTTGCCCAACGCTATGTTCAAGGTGAAGCTCGAGACGAATCACGAAGTGCTGGCTCATGTTTCGGGCAGAATGCGCAAAAACTTCATCCGCATTTTGCCGGGTGACCGCGTAGCCGTAGAACTGAGTCCGTACGACCTGAACCGCGGGCGAATTGTGTACCGCTACAAATAGATGTCAGCTATCAGCTTTCAGTTTGTCTGTGCTGTGCTGGTACGCTGGACGGTCTGAGAGCGGAAGGCTGATAGTTCGAAACAAACCGCGTTTTCAGTAGATGCGCGGAGAAGGGCAGTAGGGCAATGAAGGTCCGTGCATCCGTAAAGAAGATTTGCGTGAAGTGCAAGGTCATCAACCGCCGCGGGGTGGTTCGCGTGATCTGCGAAAACGCAAAGCACAAGCAGCGCCAGGGCTAGGTTAGTCTGGCAAGTGGGCGGAAACTCCAGGAAAGTGCACATGTGCAGTGAACAGTTGAAACACTTGAATCGACAAGAACAAAACTGACCACTGTTCCCTGCAAAAGGGGCTAGTTAGCTTGAGTCAAGGCTTGCGATGAACCCCGGAGCAATCCGCAATAACCCGTGCGAACCGGTTAAGGCCGGAGGCACAAAACAGAAGTAGCAAAGGATTCAGAATGGCACGTATTGCTGGCGTCGATCTGCCCCGCAACAAGCAGGCTCGGATCGCGCTCACATACATCTACGGCATCGGCAATCCCCGATCGCTGAAGATCCTGGAAAAGGCGAATGTTGAAGCCAATAAGAAAGTCCAGGACCTCGGCGAAGAAGAGGTCAACCGCATCCGCCAGGTGATTGAGGACGAGGGCGACGTCGAGGGCGATCTCCGCAAAGATACCCAGATGCACATCAAGCGCCTCATCGATATTCAGAGCTACCGCGGCAACCGGCATCGCCGGTCGTTGCCGGTACGAGGACAGCGCACCCACACCAATGCTCGCACCCGCAAGGGACCGCGTAAGGGCACGGTAGCGGGCAAGAAGAAAGCGACGGCGAAGACCTAATGGCGAAACCAGAGCAGAAGGCCGCAGCCGGCAAAGCTGGCAAGAACAAGAAATTCAAGAAGCGCGAGCGCAAGAATGTGCCATTCGGCATTTGTCACATTCAAGCCTCGTTCAACAACACCATCGTGACCATCACCGACCAGGTGGGCAATACGCTCAGTTGGAAGAGTTCGGGTTCGCTCGGCTTCCGCGGTTCACGCAAGGGCACGCCGTTTGCGGCGCAGCAGGCTGCGTCGAATGCGGCGTCCATGGCGCGCGATCACGGTCTGCGGGCAGTCGATGTGCGCGTTGCCGGTCCCGGATCCGGCCGCGAGTCGGCCATCCGTGCGCTGGCAGCGGCGGGCATCGACGTTCGCTCGATTCGCGACGTCACGCCTGTTCCGCACAATGGTTGCAGGCCGCCGAAGCGGAGGAGAGTCTAAGACGGGGAACAAGGGAACGAGACAACAAGGAAACCAGTCCAATTTGGTCCCTTGTTGTCTTGGTCCCTCGATCCCTTAAACAATGGGCCGGGATGAAATGCGCACCGTCGCACGTAAACCGGCCGACATCCGAAGTCAGGAGAAGAAATGGCTCGTTATACCGGAGCAGTATGCCGCCTTTGCCGTCGCGAAGGCACCAAGCTCTTTTTGAAGGGCACCAAATGTTTATCGGACCGTTGCCCGATTGAGAAGCGCAACTTTCCTCCCGGACAACATGGCAAAGACCGCAAGGCCAAGATCGTGGGCTACGGCCTGCAGCTGCACGAAAAGCAGAAGGCCAAGCGTATGTACTTCACGCTCGAGGGCCAGTTCCGCGAGTACTACGAGAAGGCCAACCGCGCCCAGGGCGTTACCGGCGAACTGCTGATTCAGCAGCTCGAGCGGCGTCTGGACAACGTGGCTTTCCGGCTCGGCTTTGCAATTTCGCGCCGCCAGGCTCGCCAGGTGGTTCGTCACGGACACGTTTCCGTCAACGGCCGCAAGGTAAACATCCCCTCGTTCCAGGTGAACGTAGGCGACGAGATTGCGATTCGCGAATCTGCGAAGAAGCTGATCATCATTGAGCAGGGCACGCAGTATGCTGCGCAGAACCCCGTGCCGGTGTGGCTCGAAGCGAATTTTGAAAACATGTCTGGGCGCGTGTTGAGCCTGCCCAAGCGCAAGGATGTAAACCTCCCGATCAACGAACAGCTGATCGTCGAGTTGTACTCGAAGTAACAGCTATTAGCTTTCAGCTATCAGCTCATCGTGCAGCCCGGAAAACTTTCGGGTTGCACGAACGAACTGAGGGTTGACGACTGAAAGCTGCATCTCAAACCGAAGGAGAACTTGCGCGGCCGCCGCAAAATGCATCGCGACGTACCTGCCGTGCGGGAAAAGAGATAACCATATGCTTTGGAGAGGATTCCAAAAACCGAAGCGCCTGGCAGTCGATGCCGAGTCGCTCAGCGAAACATTTGGCAAGTTCAGCGCCCAGCCCTTTGAGCGCGGATTTGGCACAACCATCGGCAACGCCCTGCGCCGCACGCTGCTCAGCTCCATCGAGGGCGCCGCAGTCACCGCGGTTCGCATCGAAGGCGTTTTGCACGAGTTCCAGTCGATTGCCGGCGTAGTAGAAGACGCGACCGACATCATCCTGAATCTCAAACAGATTCCATTCAAGCTTGTGGGCGACGGTCCCAAGGCGCTGTACCTGCGCGCCGACCAGCCCGGTGTCATCACCAGCGGCATGATTGAGGCCGACGGTGAAGTGGAGATTCTGGATAAGAACGTGTACATCGCCACCGTCTCTGAAGGCGGCCGGCTCGAGATGGAAATGCGCCTGAAGCGCGGCCGCGGATACATCTCTGCCGACAAGAACTTCGACGCCGATCTCGGACTGGGCTTCATACCGGTGGATTCGGTCCACTCGCCTGTGCGCCGCGTGAACTACGTTGTCGAAGCTGCCCGTCTTGGTCAGATCACCGACTACGACAAGCTCACGCTCGAGGTGTGGACGAACGGTGCGGTTCTGCCCGCCGACGCTGTGGGTCTGGCAGCGAAGCTGCTGAAAGATCACATGAACATCTTTATCAACTTCGAAGAAGAGATCGAAGCTGAGTCGCGTAGTGAAGAAGGCCGCGTGATGTTGCGCAACGACAACCTGAACCGCTCGGTCGAAGAGCTGGAATTGTCGGTCCGCAGCTACAACTGCCTCAAGAACGCAAACATTCAGACCATCGGCGAGCTGGTGCAGAAGACTGAAGCCGAGATGCTGAAGACCAAGAACTTTGGCCGCAAGAGTCTGAACGAGATCAAGGAAATTCTCGCGCAGATGGGCCTTTCGCTCGGTATGAAGATCGACGAGAGCGGCAACGCCGTTCCCGGACCGACCAGCATTCCACCGGCGACAGCACTGGCTGCCAACTACAGCCACTTCGACGATGAGGATGAGCCGCTGGATTCGGTCGATCTCCAGCTGCCCACCGAAACCGAGAACTTCTAAGGTTTCGTGTTGTAGGACTTGGGTGCCCCAGGTCTCGATTCTGAGACCTGGGATCGCATCAGAAAATTCCGAAAGAGAGTTTCACCATGCGCCATCGCAATGCAGGATTCAAACTCGGACGCAACACCAGCCATCGCCGCGCGCTGCTGCGCAACCTGGTCACGTCCGTCATCATAGAAGACCGCGTGGAGACCACCGTGGCCAAGGCCAAGGCTGTCCGTCCGCACGTGGAAAAGATGATCACGCTGGGCAAGAAGGGCGACGTGCACTCGCGGCGCCAGGCGCTCAGTTTTCTCATGACCGACAAGGCAGTTGAGCGGCTGTTCGACACCGTGGCCCCGCGCTATGGCGATCGCCAGGGCGGCTACCTGCGCATTGTCCGCACCGGTTTCCAGAAGGGCGACGGCGCCGAGAAGGCGTTCATCGAATTGCTGGGTGCCGAGAAGCAGCTCGACGAGAAGCGTCAAAAGCGCGATGAGGTCAAGGCCAAGAAGCGCGCCGAACTCGAAAAGCAGCTCGAAGACAACAAGAAGGAAGAAGGAAAGGGCGCCGAAGAAGCCGCGTAGCTTCTTTCGCTCCTCACTCTTCTCTTCTGATTGGATCGACGGCGCATTGCCCTCCGTGGGCGATGCGCCTTTCTTTTTTCTGCGAGAATTCCTTCGGTATCCCGAACCTTTTCCGTCCTCCGCCCGAAGTATAGATCGGAGACCGCATTTGATCGACGAACGGGAACTCTGGAAGAAGATCTCCGCAGGCGACGCCCAGGCCTTTGACGCCTGGTATCGGGAAACCGCCCCCCGGCTGCGCATCTTCCTCCGCCACCTGCTCGCCAGTCCACTAGCGGCCGAGGACGTCATGCAGGAAACCTATACCCACATCTGGCGCCGACCGCAGGGCTTCGACCCCGACCGCGGCACTTTGCGCGCATGGCTCTACGGCATCGCACGCAAACAGGCAGCGGAATGGTGGCGCATACAGAAACCGACAGAACCGCTTGGCCCGCTTGAATTCGAGAACGCAGCTCCAGGCCAGGCCGAGTCGTCCTCCGTCATGGCCGATCTCCTTCGCCAATTGCCCGTAGAACAGCGCAGCCTGCTCTGGTTGCGCGAGGTCGAAGGCCAGTCGTACGCCGAACTCGCCGCCATTCTCGACATCCCCGTCGGCACCGTCCGCTCGCGCCTGTTTGCTGCGCGCGAAGCCCTGCGCGCCATCTGGCACAGCGCGCCGCAAGGAGTTCCCCATGATCTGCACTGAAGCCGCCGAATTCGTTTCCGCACTCTGCGACGGCGAAATCATTCCGCCCCCCGCAGCCGAACACATCGGCACCTGCCCTGCCTGCCAGTCTCGCCTTCACGACTACCTCAGCCTCGGCGTTGAGTTGCGCCGCACGGCCAGCCTGGAGCAGTCGCCGTCCATACCGGCCCGCACATGGACACGCCCGCAAAATCCACTCACCGCATTCCTCCAGAAAGGATGGGGAACCATGCGCATTCCGCGTTTAGCATTTGCCGCCCTGATCGCCGGCATCGTCGCCCTCGCCTGCACTCTCGCCGTCGTCAAGGTTGGCGCAAATTCCAACGGCACTGTCGTTCTGCTCAATACGGCAGGTCCAATTGGGCCGCTCATGGACTGTCCACTTTCTACGCAAGACAAGAATCAAGCCACCTGCACTTTTATCGGACAGATGAATGGAAAGATAGTGGGATACAAAGTCGATCTCGTGAATCGTGAGACGAATCGCGTCCAACTCGCGATGCGAACGAAGGTTTTTGGGCCAGTGGCCTCCGGAGGCTACTCGTTGTCCGGCATTGAAAGCGAGCCGGAGAAGCTCGTCTGGTTTGAGCCAGGCGAACCGTTAAGAGTGGACGTGACCGATGTCGGGATCCTCACGTTCACAGGCGAGTGGATGGATCACATGCCGATTTTGATAGGGTTGCACGGGCAGGATGTCAGTCCAGGCCCGGGTGAAGTTCGGTTTGCCAGTCCTCTGATCTTGAAAGACAAAAAGCTGGTGGGAGACCTGATCGGTTCGGTCGGTGGTGTATTCAGCACGGACGATCTGGATTTGAATGCCATCGTGATCTACATTCCGGGGGAGGGCCGTTTCCTAATTTCGCAGTTGCAGATGAAGGGTGCGGTAAAGGGACAAGTTGCGCTGAGTCGCCTTTCATTCGAGGAGGGTGGGCACGCGTGGGAATTGGTGAACGGCGTTCCCATTACCCGCGCCGATTCTCTCTGGGTTCTACACGAGCCCGATTTCAAGATGAAATTCGCGAGCCAGAGTGGGGATCACATCGCTTTCGGCAACACGAAGCTTCGGCAAATTGCGTCAGGCGAGTGGGTTCCCATAGATCGCGGTGAGTGAGGCGCTTCATAGTGCATACGGGCGTCCGCACGTGCGGACGCTCGTGTTCATTTTGCGGATGTCATTTCGATCTGACGACTATTCTTTCTGCAACTCTGCAATTCTCTTGCTCAGGCTCTGTGCGTCGAAAGGTGCACGCTCTTTGTTGTCGTCATCGAAATAGACGAAGACATCACGGGCTGACTGTAGCGGACCAGGATCGGGATGGATTCGAGTGCCATCGGTCACTTCCTCTCCGCGCGACCAGGCGATCACTCTCTTCGCCCAGATGTCGATCGCTTCAGCCGTGTATCCATCCGGATAAATCTTCTCGCTGCCGTGCAAACGGCAATAGACAAAATCCGCGGTGATATCCAGCATCACCGGCCACTTCACCGAGTCTGCAACCACCAGTGCGATTCCATACTTTCGCAGGATTGAGACGTACTCGGGAACCGCGAAGCTTTTGTGCCGGATCTCGACCGCATGACGCAGAGGCAAATCCTCTTCAGCCTCGAGCCAGCACCGGTTCGCCATCCACTCGTCGCGCTGTCGGGCGTAGGCTGCCGCCTGTTTCTGCGTGTGAGGAAGCAGCTTCACGAAATTTTCAATCCGCTCCGCATCGAAAGACATCTGCGGCGGAAGCTGCCATAAAATCGGCCCGAACTTCCTGCCGAGGCCCAACATTCCCTGTGCCAGGAAGTTGGCCAAGGCCGTTTCAACATTCTCAAGCTTGCGAACATGCGTAATGAATTGCGAGCCCTTGATGGAGAAGACAAAATCGTCCGGCGTTTCCTTGCGCCAACTTTGAAAACTGTTCGGCCTCTGCGTCGAATAGAACGTTCCATTCAGTTCAATCGAATTGAGCTGCCTCGAAGCAAACTCAAGTTCCCGGCGCTGCGGCAGATCCTCGGGGTAAAAGCCGCCGCGCCAGCCGTCATAGCGCCAGCCGGCGATCCCAATACGAATTTGCCCTTGTTGGCTCATCCAATCCCGGTAACGTCATACTATTTCAAACCCGTTTGCCGCGGAAGCACTCCGCTGGCCCTCGAACTGCGTTAAATCGAGATTAATTCTGTGATTCTTCTGCGCAGGCTCTCGGCATCGAAGGGAGCGCGCACCTTCGCATCGTTATCAAAGTAGACGAAAACGTCTCGCTTTGAGCGCTTCCGTGCGGGCCTCGGGTTCGCTCTCTTGCCATCCGTAACCTCCTGTCCGCGTGACCAGGTCATGACCCTGCGCGCCCACGTCTCGATTGCTTCACTCTCATAGCCGCTCGTATAGAGTTGTTCGCTGCCGTGCAACCGGCAATAAACAAAATCCGCCGTCACATCCATCAGCAACGGCCATTCCACGGTGTCGGCCACCACTAGGGCGATGCGGTTCTTTCGCAGGAGCGAAATGAATTCCGGACACTCGCAGCTGCCGTGGCGTATTTCGACGGCATGCCGAATCGGCCAGTCTTTTTCTACGTCGAACCACGAGCGCCCGTTCAGACGCTGATCGTGTTGACGAGCCAGCGAAGCGGCTTCCTTTTGGGTGCGCGGCAGCAGGTCGAAAAATGCCTCCAGTTTCTCAGGCTCACATGCAAATTGTGGCGGGAACTGCCACAGAATCGGCCCCAGTTTCTTGCCCAGCCGTAGTACTCCCTGCGCGAAAAAATTGGCGAGTGGTGTCTCCACGTTGCGCAGCTTCAGCATGTGCGTGATAAAGCGCGAGCCCTTCACTGCGAACACGAAATCGTCAGGCGTCTCATCGTGCCATTGCTTGAAGTTCTGCGGTCTCTGCAGCGAGTAGAACGATCCATTCAACTCGATCGAGTCGAAGCGGTGGGCAGCAAATTCGAGTTCGCGCCGCTGTGCCAGACGTTCGGGATAGAAAGTTCCGCGCCACCCCTTATAGCGCCAACCCGAAATTCCAACGCAGATGCGAGCCTTCCCGCTCATGCAGGTTTGGATTCAGATTTCCGCGCCGGTGGTGTCCGGAGATGCCGTGCTGGGACTTCAGGTCAAACCTGGAAGGCGTTTGGGCCAGAAGATTCGCAGGAAAATATAAACCAGGAGTTGCAGTGCAATTGCGCCGCAGCAGTCCAGCAAAACGTCAGAAGGTACGCCGGTGCGATTGGGCAGAAAGGATTGATGGAACTCGTCCGCGCTGGCGACCAGGGCCGTGCCGAGCAACGCGAGCGTGGCATCGAGAAGAAAGCCGGCGCGCGGCAGGCTCATCCACCAGGCGCGCAGCCACAGCAGACCCATGGTTCCGTAGCCAACGAAATGTCCGGATTTGCGAATGTAGTGATGCAGAATATCCCAGCGCCGGTTCGTGACTTGTCCGAAGATGTGCTCCCACAACCAGCGCAGCGGACCGCTCGTGTGATCGGCCCCAAAGGTCGCAGTTGACTCAAGTGCAATCACACAGATTCCGAAGGCCACTGGCCACCAGGCACTGATCCAGTACTTTACTGTTCTTTTGCCCTGGGATCGATCGCTTGACGCCGGTGGCCTATCCGGCCGCGGTAGATAAAACTGCCCGTCATCTGCGCGTTGCCTTTGTGGTTCAGGTCGAATCGCTCCATCGGCTGCAAAGAGAATGGAGCCTCCAGGCGAGGGCATTGTTTTACTCAACGTGATAATTGGGTGCCTCGCGGGTAATGATCACGTCGTGCACGTGGCTCTCGCGCAGGCCTGCATTTGAGATGCGCACAAACTGCGCTTTCTCCTGCAACTCGGCGACGCTCGAGCAGCCGAGATAGCCCATGCCGGAGCGGAGGCCGCCGACGAGCTGATAGACCATCGCTTCAAGAGGCCCGCGATACGGTACACGTCCTTCAATACCTTCAGGAACGAATTTGGCGAGGCGGTTCTGTCCATTGCGCTCACGCTGGACAACGCCCTCGGTATCAATTTCCTTGGCAAGATCCTCAGCACTCTGGAAGTACCGTTCGCCCGATCCCTGGCTCATCGCCGTCAGCGAACCCATCCCGCGATAGCTCTTGAAGCTGCGACCCTGGTAAAGAATTGTCTCGCCCGGACTCTCGTCGACGCCGGCAAAGAGCGATCCAATCATCACGGAGCTTGCCCCCGCAGCAATCGCCTTGGTCACTTCACCCGAATATTTGATGCCGCCGTCGGCAATCACCGGAATACCGCGTTCCCGCGCTGCCCGTGCGGCCTCAGCGATGGCGGTGATCTGCGGCATTCCCGCACCCGTAACCATGCGTGTGGTGCAAATCGAACCTGGGCCAATGCCAACCTTGATAGCGTCAGCGCCCGCATCCATCAGCGCGAGAGCGCCTTCATAGGTGGCGACGTTTCCGGCCAGAAGACCAACCCCAGGGAAACGCTTCTTCACCTGACGCACGGCATCAAGAACCCGCGATGAATGTCCATGAGCCGAATCGATTGCCAGCACGTCGGCGCGCGCATTTACCAGTTCTTCCGCTCGCTCCAGAAAATCGCCCGTTGCACCGATGGCTCCGCCGACGCGCAGACGGCCCTTTTCGTCCTTGCTGGCGTTCGGATATTTCAGTTTCTTCTGGATGTCTTTTACGGTGATGAGGCCCTTGAGATTGTATTGGTCGTCGACGACGAGAAGCTTCTCCACGCGATGTTTATGCAAAATCAATTCAGCTTCTTCGAGCGTGGTGCCCACTGCAACCGTGATCAGATTCTCCTTGGTCATCACATCGCCAACGGGCACGTCGGTCCGCGTTTCAAAGCGGAGATCGCGATTGGTGAGAATGCCCACGAGCTTGCTGCCCTTGGTTACAGGCACACCGGAAATCTTGTAGCGCCGCATCACTTCGAGCGCGTCGGCTATCTGCTGATCGGGCCCGATGGTCACCGGATCGACGATCATGCCGCTCTCAGAGCGCTTTACCTTGTCGATTTCCCCTGCCTGCGCGTCAATGGTGAGATTGCGATGAACAATGCCGATGCCACCCTGCTGAGCCATCGCGATGGCCATGCGCGACTCCGTCACCGTGTCCATGGCCGAAGAGAGCAGCGGCGTATTCAGCGTGATGTCGCGGGTGAGCTGCGTCTGCGTGCTTACCTGCGCGGGAACTACGTCGCTGTACGCAGGGACAAGCAGGACATCATCGAACGTAAGGGCTTCCGGCAGGTTTTTGGCTAGCATAATGCTCTGATGCGCCTGGCAACCCATGGATTCGAATCCAGGAGCGGCAGGCGCTTATGAATATTGTATCGGAGCGCGCTGGGACAACCTTGGGAAGGCGTCCTTCGGCTAAACGGCTCTCAGACACCCACCGGGAACGGCTTCGGGCTCGACTCATCTGTATCGGCTGCAGAGCCGCCGCCGCGCCAGCGTTCAAACCGGCCCTGCAGCAAGCTCATCAGCCCCGTATACCAGTAGCCGATCACAAACAGGATAAGAAACGGCGCGGTGAAATAGTTGTGGTTCGTGAACGTATAGAGGATGGCCAGCAGGAAGTACGTGCCGATAAGCAACTCGATCCACGGGGCCAGCTTCAAGCGTTTCCGATACTTCGCCGCCTGCGACTTCTCTCCCTTTTGTGCCACGCGATACTTGGGCGTCCGCACGAAGGCGCTCTTGATGCCGAACAACGCTTCCATCACCGCTTTCGAATTGGTAACGGTCAGGCCGATGCCCAGTGCCATTAGAAAAGGCAGATAAAGGAATGTTCTCTTCCAGGTCTTTGGATAAATCTCACGCTGGCTCGCAAGGTAGAAGACGGCGATCGACGCCGACGAAGCGGTGAACAGCGGGAAGTCGATCAAGAGCATTTGAAACCAGCCCTGGTAAAAGCGGACGATCATGGCCGGAATCAGCAGCGCAGTCATGATAATCATCAGCGGATAGCTAAGGTTTGCGGTCAGGTGGTACACCGCCTCAATCTTGATGCGGCGCGGCACATCCGACTTGAAGATCCGCGGCAGCATCTTGATCGAGGTCTGAATCAGTCCCTTGGCCCAGCGCGCCTGCTGCGTCTTGAAGGCAGTCATCTCGATGGGAAGTTCTGATGGGCACTCGACTTCAGGCAAATACTTAAAGCGCCATCCCGCCATCTGCGAGCGATAGCTGAGATCCGTATCTTCAGTCAGCGTGTCATGCTGCCAGCCGCCGCCGTCCGAGATCGCCTCCCGCCGCCACATGCCCGCCGTGCCGTTAAAGTTGAAGAAGTCGCCCGTTCGCACCCGCGCGCCGTGTTCAAGAATGAAGTGCCCATCGAGCAGGATCGCCTCGATGCGCGTCAGCAGGCTGTAGTCACGATTGAGGTGCGTCCAGCGCGTCTGCACCATGCCCACGTCGGGCTCGCCGAAGTGGTGAATTACCTTCATCAGCCAATCGGGAGGCGGAACAAAATCGGCGTCGAAGATCGCGATGAAGTCGCCGCTCGCCACTTTCAGGCCCGCGTCCAGCGCTCCGGCCTTGTAGCCATAGCGGTTGGTGCGATGGATATAGACGATCGGATGGCCGAGCGCGGCATAGCGCGCCACAATGCCTGCTGCAACCTCGGTCGTCTCGTCGGTAGAGTCGTCCAGCACCTGGATCTCCAGCTTGTCTTGGGGGTAATCGATGGCGCAAACGGCTTCCACAAGACGGTCGATCACGAACTGCTCGTTGAAGATGGGCAGTTGAATCGTGACCCGCGGCAGCTCCTCGAAGTACTTGATCGGGTTGGGATTGTAGTTCTTGCGATATTTGAAGTAGAGGTAGCAAAGCGTGTACCGGTGCACGCCATAGATGGCCAGCACGATCATGACAAGGAAATAGGGAATCAGCAGGGCTGCGTCAAACCAATTCCAGTAGTGCCGCACCGTGGAGAAGGGGTCGGTCAGCAACATCTTCATCTGGTGGCGGAAGCCGTTCTGCTGGCTGCTGGCGAGGAACAAGGCAGTCTGCGCAGGCAGCCCGGAGGCCAGGCTGGCGATCATTTTGAGCTCGGCGAGCAGTGCGGTTCCTCCGCGAACGGGATAAGTGCAATTGTATGCGATAGCAGGGATTTAGGCTGCTCCATCCGTCACTTCGTGTTCCTTCCGGGCTCTGGCAGAAATTAGATCTGCCCGCAGGTCGATTTCGCCACTGTGGCATCTTATCCGCATAAGCGTTCGATCGCTTTTCACGTCTTGCCGGTTGCTCGACTGCTTCGGCTAGCGTAATGTTTGCATACAGTTGGAGTCGTCCATGTCTACGACAGCCGTTTCTCCCGTTGTTGCCGCCAGGGGCGGAAGCTTTCTTATTGAGACTCGTATGCCCGCCGAGGTCTTCACGCCAGAGGACCTGAACGAAGAGCAGCGGCAAATGGCAGCTACTGTAGCCCAGTTTGCCCGCGACGAAGTCCTGCCCGCCTCTACCGACATCGATGCCAAGAAGCCCGGCGTGCTGGCCGCATTGCTGCGCAAGGCGGCAGAACTGGGGTTCACCTCGGTCGACATTCCCGAGGAGTACGGCGGCCTGGGAATGGACAAAACTACCTCCGCCATCATCGCGGACCATCTCTCCATCCAGGCAAGCTTCTCAACCGCTTTTGGCGCGCACACCGGCATCGCCACGCTGCCGCTGGTCTGGTACGGAACCGAGGAGCAGAAGAAGCGCTACCTGCCCAAACTCGCCAGTGGTGAGTGGATCGGAGCATACGGCCTTTCTGAGGCAACCTCCGGCTCCGACGCCATGAACGTTCGCGCCCGTGCGACACTGTCGCCCGACGGCAGCACTTACACGCTCAACGGCGAAAAGATGTGGATCACCAACTGCGGCATCGCCGGGCTCTATACGGTGTTTGCGAAGATCGACGGCGAGAAGTTCTCCGCCTTCCTGATCGAGCGCGATACTCCCGGTCTCACCGTCGGCGCCGAAGAGCACAAACTGGGCATTCGCGGCTCATCCACCTGCCCGCTGGTCTTGCAGGACTGCAAGGTTCCCGCGTCAAACCTGCTCGGCGAGCCCGGTAAGGGACATCACATCGCATTCAACGTGCTCAACGTAGGCCGTTACAAGCTTGGGGTCGCCTGTATTGGAGGAGCGCGTCACGCACTGGCCCACATGGCCCGCTACGCCAACGAGCGGAAAGCTTTCGGCAAATCCATCTCGGACTTTGGCCTGATTCAAAGAAAAATCTCCGAGTCCGCCACGCGGTTGTACGCCGCGGAGAGCATGGCATACCGCACCGTAGGCATGATTGATGCGTCTCTTGAGCAATTGGGCGATCACGCAACTCGTTCGCCGCGCGACATCCAGCGGCGCATCGAGGAGTATGCGGTCGAGTGCTCCATCCTGAAGGTCTATGGCTCTGAGATGCTGTCGCTGGTGTCCGATGAACTGGTAGCCACCATGGGCGGCTATGGCTACGTCGAAGAGTACCCGGCAGAGCGCTTCTACCGGGACGCGCGCATCAACCGCATCTTCGAAGGCACCAACGAAATCAATCGCATGATCATCACCGGCTGGTTGATGAAGCGAGCCATTGCTGGAGAGCTTCCGTTGATGGCAGCGATCAAGGCGCTGATGGATGAGGTGACCCAGCCGCCGTCGTTCGACTCTTTGGACGACGAGGGCGAGACGCTTGCACGGGAAGCGGCCATACTGGCTGCCGTAAAGAAGATCGGTCTTTTCGCAGCCGGGGTTGCCAGCCAGCGATATATGACGGCATTGCAGGATCAGCAGGAGGTGATGGCCGATCTTGCCGACATCATCACCCAGGTGTTTGCTCTCGAGTCGGCGCTATTGCGGGCAAGAAAGCTGACCGCTGCTGGCAAGCCTTCAGCTAAATTGGCCGCCGCAATGACTAGCCTCCTGGCCGACGAGAGCATGTCGCTCGCTGAGCAGTCTGGGCGGCGCATGCTCGCCGCCTGCGGTGAAGGCGATATGTTGCGGACGCAACTGGCAATCCTGCGCAGGCTGGCGCGGTTCACGCCGGTGGATTCAGTCGCTCTGAGTCATACGGTCGCAAAGGCCTGCGTTCAGACAGAGCGATACCCACTGTAGCCCGTTGCTTCTGTACTCGAGCCATTTCACGCAATGCACGCTATGAGGGATACGCTCCAGCGATGTAGCCCTCGAGCGCCTGGATAGTCTGCTGCTGGCCTGAGATCACCCACTTCACCAGATCGCCGATGGAGATGACGCCGACCACCGTGTCGTTTTGAACCACGGGCAGGTGGCGGAAATCGTGCTCGGTCATCAGGGTCATGCACTCGTCGACCGTATGCTTCGGACTGACGGAGATCACGGGGCTGGTCATCAGTTGGCTGACCTGGGTTTCGCGCGATGTGTGGCCGCCTAGGATGCCTTTGCGTGCGTAGTCGCGTTCTGAGAAGATGCCCACCAGCCGATTATCCTTGCAGACGAGCAGGACACCGATGTTGTACTTGGCCAGCACTTCCAGTGCCTCGTAGACCGACTGGTCAGGATCGATGGAGAGCACCTTTCTCTCGGGTCGACACCCGATCAGGATGCCAATTGTGTCGTTGATTTTCATGGGTGCCTCCTGGGCCGATGTGAGTTGACGGTCACTATAGCCCATCGCGATGACGGCGGAAAAGGATGAAATTCAAAAGATTTTTGAGCCCTTGGCAATTTGGCTCCCAAAAGCAGGCTAAAACGCCTGCTGCCCTTGGAATCTGCCATTCCGGTAAGCGGTTGCCCAAATCGGATTTAAAATGACATTAGAGGTCGGGGTTTCCCCTTTGAAATCTAGGGAAATCCGGCTCGAGTGAAGTGGAGAGACTCTGATGGCCCTGTTTAAGACATCCAACCCCGCTCTGGGTTCCAAGGCGTTCCAGGACGCCGCCGGCCGTGCCGGCGCGATTGATGCCGCCGACCGGATGACCCTGAACGGCACGGTCAACCGAACCGGCATTCTCTTGATCTGTGCCTTCGCCACTGCGGCATATACCTGGCGTACGTTCATGCAGACCCATGATCCCTCTGACGTCTCGGGGTTGCTCATGCTCGGCGTCTTCGGTGGTTTCATCACCGCCATGGTCACCATCTTCAAGCAGAACTGGGCGCCCATTACGGCTCCTATCTATGCTCTGCTCGAAGGACTCTTCCTCGGCGGAATTTCAGCCTTCTTCGAACAGCGCTACCCCGGCATCGCAATCCAGGCGGTCGGTCTCACTTTCGGCGTCCTTCTGACCATGCTGGTCGTCTACAGCACCGGCTTGATCCGGGTGACCAACAAGCTCCGTATCGGCATCATCGCGGCCACGGGCGGCATTGCGCTGTTCTACCTGCTCGAGATGATTCTGGGTTTCTTCGGAATCCATTTCGTCGCAATCAATGGATCCAGCCCAATCGGGATCGGTTTCAGCCTCCTCGTCTGCGCCATCGCTGCTTTGAACCTGGTCCTCGACTTCGACTTCATTGAGCAAGGCGTGAACTACGGCGCTCCGAAGTACATGGAGTGGTACGGCGCCTTCGGCATCATGGTCACGCTGGTCTGGCTGTACCTCGAGATCCTGCGGCTGCTCTCAAAGATGCGCAGCAGAAACTAGGAAGTCAACCTGGATTAGAGCAGGTCAGTGAAGCGGTCAGGCAAAGAACTAGGGTGCCCCATCCATCACGCAGTTCCATCGCGGCATGGGTGGGGAACCACGAACCCCAATCTTCATTCTTCCTGGGTGAATGACTGCGGTTGCATATTACAAACTTCTGAGACGCCACACTGAAAGATCAGCGCGAGGCTTGCGTGCCGGATTCCATGATCCTCTGCGCATGGGTCACTTCCGGAAGATTCGCATCCGCATTGGGCCACGCCTTCAGAAAAACCGCGTAGGCTTCCCGCGCCCCGGCAGCATTGCCTGACGACTCCTTCACCAGCGCGAGTCCGTAGAGTTCAAAGCCGGAGTTTGGCCGCTCAACCAGTGCTGCCTCATATGCTGTCGCCGCATCTTTGTAGTCCTTCGCTTTCAGCAGCGCCGCGGCCTCCGTCTCGGCGACCGGTCGGATATAAAACGGCGGCTCGTGATATCCGATCTTCTTCTCCTGTTTCGCAGCATCGGCATAGAGCTTCTTCGCCGCTCTCAATTTGTGATGCGCGACAAGTACTCCCGCGCGCAGTTCCATCGACGCAATATTGAGCGATTTCATAATCGGCTCCGGCAGAGCATCGGGAGAAACCGGCTCCATTGGCCCGCCTGCCTTGTCCTCTTTCTTTTTCGAGTCTCCATTCTGTCCGAGAACGGTCTGCATCTCTTTCATCTGCGCCAGGCCCGCATCAAGGCTGGTTGAATCATCCTGCGCCGCCACCGTGTCGCCGGCCTCGAGAGCTTTCATACCCTTCGCATAGTCGGTCAGTTCGGCGGTAAAGAAGCGCAGGTTCGCAGACTTGTCGCCCTTGGGCAGATTGGCGTCGTTCAGCATCGTCAGCACCGCATCCCAGTCGCCCACACGCAGGGCTACCGGCAGTCGCCTGCTGATACGCGCCATCTGGTCACGCGCCGACCAGATGTAGAGCGAAGCGGAAAGCTGCCCACGCGCAGCGGCAAGATGATCCGACAGCGCATTGGCATCCGACAACCGTCCCTGCTCCATCAGGTTGGCGATGGAGTACATCATGTTGTGCGCGTAATTCCAGTCATCATCGGGACCAACGTTTTGCGTCTGCATGTAGTGCTCGTCAGCCGCCATCGATGCAGAGAACCAGTGCTCGGCCGCTGGATAGTCCCCAACACGGTAATAAATATGGCCCGGCATATGCACCATGTGCCCCGACGTAGGCGCAAGACTGGCCAGCAGTGCCGCGCTCTGAATGGCGCGTTCAGGATGATTGCCAGGTTCGATGGCGTGAATCCAATAGTGATTGGTTGCCGAGTCGTTGGGTGAATCGTGTAGGATACCTTCAAGGATCGCGATCGCTTCCCGCTCACCCTTCTTCGGCTCGCCCTTGTCGTTGTAGCCATCTTCCCGCGCGAGAGCGAGAAATAGGCGAGCCTCGATGTCATTGGGTTCTTTGCTCACCAACTCGCGGAGAATGGCAATCTGCTGCTTCTTCGCTCCTCGCTTCGACTCATTCTGGATGGCCGCATCGGCCACTGCCGCATCAATGTAGAGCTTCTCCGCATCGCCTGCATGATCCTTCAGTTGGACTGCCTTTTTTAGTGCGTCCTTGCCATAAGCCTGTCGCGGACTGTGACGAAACCCTTCCGCCTGTGCCAGTCCCCACCAGCACATCGCACAGTCGGGATCGACGCGCACGCTCTGCTCGAATGCCTTCACCGACTCATAATCCCAGAAGTCGTGCATCAGGTTCAGCCCCTGGTCGAACCACATCTGCGCTTCCGGGCTGCCAGTAATAGTGATATGAGCATTGCCGATGCCCGTCATGCGAATTGGCACGGGAAGCTGATCCGGCGGCGGCACTGGCTGCATGTCCGCCATGTTGTGGCCCGCACCCATGGGCTGCTGTGCGGATGCAGTAAAGGCTGCGATCGCCACGAGCATCACGCACGAACACGCCCCGCGTCGGTTGAGGCGGAAAAGGGCACGCGCACCGGTCGCACCCATCACGGCAAACGGGAGGTACATGGAAGAAATATACATTGCGCCCAGAATGGCAGGCGATTGAAAGGGGAATTACGGCTTGAATCGGCGCGTGCGAATAGGCGGGGAAATCAAATGTTCTTTTGAAACCGCGTCAAAGCACAGCCATCCTCCGCAGAGATCGAATCGCAAGGATCGCGCGGAAGAATGGCTGTCCAGGGGTTTACTTAGTTATGCGTGCGTATGTTCCTGCACGCCATGCGCGACAGATTCGATGATCGCTTTGTTGAAAGCGGGAATATCCTCCGGCTTGCGGCTGAAAATGAACTGCCCGTCCGTCACCACTGCCTGGTCCACCCAGTTTCCGCCTGCATTCTTGATGTCGGTCTTCAGCGAGGGCCAGGATGTCACCGTCTTGTCTTTGAGAGCACCGGCTTCCAGCAACGTCCACGGGCCGTGGCAAATTGCCGCAACAGTCTTTCCCGTAGCCACAAACTGCCGAACAAAATTCACCGCCGCCGGGTCCATGCGAAGATGATCGGGATTCATCACGCCGCCCGGCAGCACCAGGGCGTCATAGTCGTGTGGATTCGCGTCCGTAAGCGCCTGGTCCACCTTCACCGCCTGACCCCAGTCCTTCTTGTTCCAGCCCTTGATTTCACCGCTCTTCGGGGCAATCACCACGGTGGTGGCGCCGGCATTATTCAGCGCCTTCCGCGGATCAATCAGCTCTGCCTGCTCAAATCCATCGGTAGCTAAAATAGCGATCTTCTTGCCCTTTAATTCTGAAGACATATTCTCCTCCTTGGGGATCGATCAGAGGGTTAAGACGCACTCGCGAGGACGAGAGGTTGCGCGTTTATGCCTAAATCTTCGATTTGTTGAGGGCAAAGAAAGTGGCCCGTTTCTCAAGCAAGAAACGGGCCACTTTCTGTTCTTGTTTCTTAACTATGCTTTGGCCGAAGTCAGCGCTCCCAGATCAGCTGCCAGTTTTTCCGTTGAGAAGGCTTCGATGAGGTCGCCTTCCTTCAGGTCGCTGAAGCCGCCCAATCCGATGCCGCACTCCATGCCGTTGGTCACTTCACGCGCGTCGTCCTTGAAGCGCTTCAGTGAGCCGATCTTTCCCTTGTAGACCTGCTCTTCGCCCCGCATGACTTTAACTTCAGAATCGCGGCGAATTACACCGTCCTGCACTCGGCAGCCGGCAATGGTGCCGACCTTCGGAATGCGGAAGACGTTGATAACTTCAGCGCGGCCCACGTAGTTCTCCTTGAAGGTTGGATCCAGGAGGCCCAGCATGGCGAGACGCATCTCGTCCTGCAACTCATAGATGATGGAGTGCAGGCGAATCTCGATGCCTTCCTGCTGCGCCAGTTCAGCGGCCTTGCGCTCGGGGCGCACGTTGAAACCGATGATGATGGCGTTCGAAGCCGTGGCCAGCAGTACGTCGCTTTCGGTAATCGATCCCACACCGGAGTGAATCACCTTCACGCGTACCTTCTCGGTCGACATCCGCACCAGCGAATCAGCCAGCACTTCCACCGATCCCGTCACGTCGCCCTTGATGATCAGGGCTAGGTCCTTCACGCCGGCCTGGCGAATCTGCTCTGCCAGTCCTTCCAGCGAGACACGCGAACTCTTGGCAAGCTGTGCTTCGCGCTCCTTCATCTTGCGGTATTGCGCAATGCCCTTGGCCTTGTCGCGATCCGCAACCACGAGGAAAGTATCGCCGGAATCCGGCATCGATTCGAGCCCGAGAACTTCAATCGGCGTCGACGGACCTGCTTCTTCAAGCGGCCGCCCGCGATCGTCGAACATGGCGCGAACTTTGCCAAAGGTGTTGCCGACAATGTAGCTGTCGTTCAGGTGCAGCGTTCCATCCTGTACAAGAACGGTTGCCACAGCGCCACGACCGCGATCGAGCTTCGCTTCGAGTACGGAACCAACAGCTTTGCGTCCCGGCGTTGCCTTCGGTGCCTTGATATCCGACACGAGACAAATCATCTCGAGCAGCAGATCGAGGTTCAGCTTCTTCTTCGCGGATACCTCGACGAACACTGTGCCTTCGTTGCCGGCTGCCCATTCTTCCGGGATCAGGCCGCGATCGGCGAGTTGCTTCTTCACACGATCCGGATTGGCCTCTGGCTTGTCGATCTTGTTCACCGCAACAATGATCGGAACCTCTGCCGCTTTGGCGTGATCGATGGCTTCCAACGTCTGCGGCATCACTCCGTCATCCGCAGCAACCACAATGACGACAATGTCCGTAACCTTGGCGCCACGCGCACGCATGCGGGTAAAGGCTTCGTGGCCCGGCGTATCCAGGAAGACGATCTCGCGGCCTGAAGCCGGAGAGCCTTCCTTGTTAAAGCGCACCTTGTAGGCACCGATATGCTGCGTAATGCCGCCGGCTTCGCCTGCTGCCACGTCGGTCTCGCGAATGGCATCCAGCAGTGAAGTCTTGCCATGGTCAACGTGACCCATGACGGTAACAACGGGAGCGCGCGGAACTTCGAGTTCACCGGTATTCTCGGCGACAAGTACCTCTTCGATTGCCTCGTTCGCCAGCTCTTCTTCGTAGCTGATGACGGTCGCGCCCGCACCAAACTTGGCGGCAACGTCCTTCACCATTGCGGCGTCGAGCGACTGGTTCACGGTGACGAAAACACCACGCATGAGCAGAGCGGCGATCAGATCCTTGGCGCGAATCTCCAGCTTCTCGGCCAGATCCTTCACGCTGATGCCTTCGGTCACCGTGATTTCACGCGTGATTGGCAAAGGCTCGTCACTGAACTGTGTGGCACCACCAAAACGCGGCGGTGGCACAAAGCCCTTCATTGGGCCTTCCTTGGTCTTGGGATACTGCTGCCCACCGCGGCGAGCGCGATTCTGTGGTGCGCGCTGCGGGCGCGGTGCCTCGCCGGTAGGCGGAGCGCCACCAGCAGGTCGCGGACCGCCAAAGCCGCCGGGACGCGGAGCGCCAAATCCAGGCCGCGCGCCAAATCCGGGACGTCCACCGGGAGCTCCGGGTCCGCCGGGTCCTGCAAATCCAGTACGCGTAGGGTGCTTGGGACGCGGGCCGGCGCCGGGGAATTGTCCGGGAGGGCCGCCGCCCATGCCGGGCGTGCGTTGCTGATAGCTGCCCGGAGCTCCGGATGGCGGGCGGCGATCGAAGATTGGCTTGCCGCGCTGAATGCCTCCGCCTTGTGCCGGGGGCGGCGTGGTGCTTGGCGGCAGAATCGGTGCCTTGTATACGGGGCGTGGCCCTGTTTGCGGCATCACCACGCGCCGCGGAGCTACCACTGGCCGTGCTGGCGCCGCAGGCGCTTCGGGCGTCTTTGCCGCCGGTGCCTGTGTCTCAACGGGGGCGACGCTGGCCGCTGCCGTAGTTTCCTTCGGCTTCGCTGCAACTTCTGCCGGTTGCGCAATTGGTGTTTCGACAACCGATGCAGGTGGCGGAGCGATCGGCGCCGCCGGCTCGGGTTTTTCGTGTACCGGCGCTGCAACCGGAACCGCTGCTGCAGGCGGGGCAATAACCTTGGGTGTGGGTGGCTTTACTGCTGCAGGTGTATGCTCGGCAGGCTTGGACGGTGTTGGTGCCGCTGTCGGGGGCGACGGCGGCTTTACAACTGCGGCAGGCGGAACAACCGTAACGACCGGGCGTGCAGCAACTGCTCCCGCAGGCGCCTTTGCAACAACGGTTCCAGCCGGGGGCTTTGACGCAATGGCTGGAGCAGCGGGAGGAACAATCGCTGGAGCAGGGCGCGGCTGCGGAACAATCTTCCGCGGTTCGGGCCGCGCTGGAACTGCCGCGGGCGCTGCAACCGACACAACCGGAGGTACGGGCTTTGCCGGAGCGATTGGTGCGCTCGTGGCAGCCTTGCTTGGAGGCACATGGCTCCTGCGAGCTTCGGCTTCCTCCTCCTGCTTCTTTGCCAAAATGGCCTTCATCACGTCCCCAGGCTTGGAGACATGAGACAAATCAATCTTCGGGGCTACGGCCTGCGCCGCACGCGACGAGCCTCCGCCGGAGTGACTCCCTTGGCGCCCATGTTGGAAGTGCGCGCGGACCTTGTCGGCCTCGTAATCCTCGATCGAACTCGAGTGCGTCTTGCCCTCACCCAGGCCGAGTTCTCCGAGCACGTCAAGAATCTGACGGCTTTTGACTTCCATCTCGCGCGCGAGATCGTTAATTCGAACCTTGCTCATCCGCCTCTTTTCAGATTGTGCTGCCCCAAGCCCTTTAGTCGCCCCGGGGCCCCTAACGATTGGTCTTCGTCGTTGGGGTGGTCATAGCTACCTCTTGGCATTGGTTCGTTGCGTTGCCACCATTATCGCTTGAATGGTGTTGAAAAACGCGACGCATGTTACGCGCCACCCTCTTCATTGTCCGATTCTTTCTCTTCAATTCCTTCATCCGCGTCGGGAATGTTTTCCACCGAAAGTTCTTCCGCAGTCGTGTCCTGATCTTCGATTGCTTCTTCCAGAACCTCTTGCGAATTCTCAAGCTCCGCTTCCGCAGTTCCAGCCACGGCTTCGGCGGTCTCGACCTCTGACTCGCCTTCCGAGATCTTGCCCGTATCCGCCGCTGCAGTCAGCGCCGCAGGTTCGTCGGAGCCTTCAACTTCCGGTGCTCCCGCCACGCCTGCGCCTTCGGTCGCCTCAGCTTCTTCACCCTCTTCAAAATGACCGAAATAGTGGCGAACGGCAACACTGATGCGTTCCAGCGTCTTTTCGCCGATACCCGGGATTTCTTCGAGCTGCTCTGGCGTCATATCGGCCAGACCCTCAACCGTCGTGATGCCCGCCGCAACCAGCTTCTGAATAATGCCTTCGCCCAATTCCGTGACTTGCTCGATCGGCGTGGAAGGCCCGCCCGTGAGAGCCTGCATCTGCTGCTCCACTTCCTGGCGCTTCTCTTCCTCGCTCTTGATATCGATCTTCCAGCCCAGCAACTTGGCCGCGAGCCGGACGTTCTGCCCCTTCTTGCCAATCGCCAGCGAGAGCTGTGTGTCATCCACGATGACCTCAAGCTGCTTGTCGGTTAGATCGGTGATCGAAACGCGGCTTACCTTGGCAGGTTGCAGAGCCTTCTCCGCGAAGGTCGTAATCTCTTCGCTGAATTCGATGATGTCGATCTTTTCGCCGCGCAGTTCGCGAATGATGGACTGCACGCGCATGCCCTTCATCCCGACGCAGGCGCCTACCGGATCCACATCCTTGTCGCGCGACTGAACCGCGATCTTGGTGCGCTCGCCGGCTTCCCGTGCAATGGCGCGTATGACCACCGTGTTGTCGTAAATCTCTGGAACTTCCGATTGAAACAGGTTTGACACCAGTTCCGGCGCGGCCCGTGAAACGATGACCTGGGGTCCCTTGGCAGCACGATCCACCTTCAGCAGCACCACCCGAACACGTTCGCCGATGGTGAACTGCTCCAGCCGCGATTGCTCGCGCTTGGGGCAGCGCGCTTCAGCTTTGCCAAGGTCGTAGATTACGTCCTGACCTTCGATACGCTTCACCGTCGCGTTCAGCACTTCCTTCTCGCGGTGCGCATATTCGTTGAATACCGTGTCGCGCTCCGCCTCGCGCACCTTCTGGAAAATCACCTGCTTGGCAAGCTGCGCGGCGATGCGGCCCAGCGGCGTCGTATCGCGGTACATGCGGATCTCGCTGCCGACTTCGACGCCAGGCGCGAGCTCGTTCGCTTCCTCAAGCGTGATCTGGTTCACGGGATCTTCAAGTTCATCGTCACCGGCAACGACCGTCTTGTAGATATAGGCGGTAATCTCGCCCGTATCCTTGTTCAACTCTCCGCGCATGTTCTCCTGGGTCTTGTAATACTTGCGCGTGGCAAGGGCGATCGCCTCTTCGACGGCGCCTACCACGATCTGGGGCTCAATGCCCTTTTCGCGACTCAGAAGTTCGATACTTTGATACAAAGCGCTGGCCATACTTTTCTTACTCTCTCGGATTTTCTTTGGGCGACTCGTCCGATCGCCGGACCTGTTGCACCATTAAATTTGGTTGAGGAGGCTGTAAGTTCCAACCCCTGAATCACACGCCGGGGCGTGCCTAAATCTCCGGAATCAGCTCTGCCTTCTCAACGTTCTTCAGAGCGATCTCTACCGTGTCCACGCCTGCTTTGCGGCTCTTGCTGTTCTGATGCACGGCTCCGAGATCGAGTGCTATGTTTCCTCCCGAACCCGCCAGGAGCCGCCCTCTCCAGTGCCGGTTATTGCGTATCGGTTCGAATGTCTGCACCTTCACCAGGCATCCTGCAAACCGTTGAAACTCTTCCGGCCTCGTTAACTTGCGATCCAGCCCCGGAGAACTCGCTTCGAGCGTGTATTCATCCCCGGGTACCAGCTCTTCCACATCCAGCAAAACGCCAAAATCCCGGCTGAACTCCGCGCAATCCTCGTGGGTTACTCCAGAGAGCTGTTCCACGCTCAACTTGCCTTCCGCCAGCCGCTCGGGAAGGCCTTCAACCCCTGCCGCAATTTCCGCTTTCAATCGAGCCCGGCCTTCGGCGTTCTTCTCGAGGAAAACCCTCAAAACACGCTCTTTAGCTGGTCCTGCGAGCTCAACGTCAACCACATCCAGACCATGCGACGAGGCCACCCGCTGCGCTGCCAATCGAATTTCGTCCAGCTTTGCTGCCATGCATCGAAGCCCGCCCGTTGGCCCCGTGTTCCTGGGGCTCCCGGTCAAAATCAGCGGCCGTTTCCGGGAGAAATTTGCACCAAATAAAAAGTGGGCTGTAAGCCCACTCATCTCTCCGCCAGCCGGCATTATCACGGCAACTCAGGCGGACAAACTCGTCTGCACTACCTAGCATACGGCGTTTTGTGCGGAAATTCAATGCGTCGCTCTACGCTGACCGGTCAGAAAGCCCCCGGCCCGCCAATTCCCGCCGGGCGTCGAGTCTTTCGTCACATTCCGTCACACACAAGCAAAATCTCCCGGCGCTGCTTCGCTTCCGGCTTGCTCTTAAGTTGTAAGCGACTTTTCAGCCCCCATCCAGTCGCTCGGGTTCTCGGAAGTACGAACGGATTGTCCCTTTTTAATCAAACGCTTATGTCTTTGACCCTGGCGATGTATACGCTTACCACTATTGGGGCACAGCACCCCTCCCTGATCAGGCTGAATAATGGTTGAGCCAAGATATGCGCACCATCATCCAGCGCGTCGTCCTCACAATTGTGTCGACAGTCTTCCTCGCCACATTCGGCGCGCTCGGCGGATGTCTGCTCGGTCACACATTCGCACTCCGCCATGCAGAAGCCCAGTTGGATCATTCCGCAAACCGCATATTGCTGCAGGGTGTGACCTCATCGGCGGAATCGCGCGCCATTCTCGCGACCATGAATTCCTCACCCTACGACCTCTGCTCGGACTCGGAAATCGAATATTTTCGTGAACTGATCTTCCAGTCGCATTCCTTGAAGGCCGCCGGCCGTATGCACGATGGAAGAGTCGAATGCTCGACTACCGCTGGGCGCAGCGTCCTGGCGGAACCGCAATACACCCCGACCATCGACCGGCAGGACGGAACAAAGATATACAAGAATCTTCCTGCCTTTCGCGTAGACGAACAGGATGTGATCTCCCTGCAGGAGGGGGATTCCTTCATCGTTTACAACCCCTACAATCTTGTTTCACTCGAAGCCCCCATGCATTTCACCGCGACGGCCGTGGATGCGCAATCGCGCGAGGCGGGGCAAATGCTGGGAGAAATTCCCAACGTGCAGCAGAAAGTCCTGACGCATGCGGGAAAGGTGCAGGCAGGCGACACGCTTTACGCCACCCGCTGCTCCACCGACGGCGCAACCTGTATCACCACCTACATTTCGGTTCCGGACGCTTTAGCAGTCGATCGCGGTTATTCCATGGCATGTCTTGCTCTGGGGGCCGTTTCGGGAGCGCTCATCGGATTGCTTTTGCCTTTGCTCTACAGCCGCAACAAGAGCGCAGAGCAGCAATTGCTCCGCGCCTTGCGGGCCGACGCGCTCACCGTTGCTTATCAGCCCATCGTTGACCTCGCCACTGGAAATATTGTCGAGGCCGAAGCCCTGGTGCGCTGGACCGACGAATACAAGAATTCGGTCAGTCCCGAGGTCTTCGTCAAAATCGCCGAGGAGCGTGGCTTCGTCGCAAAGATCACCAAACTTGTCGTGCGCCATGCCCTGCGCGACTTCGGCGCCACCATGCGCGCTCGTCCCACATTTCGCGTCAACGTGAATATCGCCGCCTCCGACCTTGCGGATAGCGACTTCCTTCCCATGATCGAGCAGGCTCTCAGCGATGCGGAAGTCTCCCCTCGCAATCTCGGTATCGAAATCACTGAGAGCTATACGGCTCGGCAGCAGGTCGCGCGGAATACAATTCTCCGCCTCCGTCAAAAGGGCCACTACGTCGCCATCGACGACTTCGGCACCGGCTACTCGAGCCTCGCTTATCTCCATGACCTCTCAGTCGACGCGATCAAAATCGACAAGGCCTTCACCAAAGCGATCGGCACCGACGCTGTCACCGTCTCTATCCTGCCCCAGATCCTCACCATGGCCGAGACGCTCAAGTTGCGCGTGGTAGTCGAAGGTATCGAAACAAAGGCCCAGGCCGACTATTTCGCCGCCAGCAACCAGCGCATCCATGCGCAGGGATGGCTCTTCGGACGACCCGTTCCCGCCCGCCTGTTCCTCCAGATGCTGGATGAAGAAGAGGCTCGGCTGACCAGGCAGAAGGAAGTAGAAATTCCCAACGGCGCCATCGTCGCCGCGTTCTAGCGGCGTCCTCAGCCTGCCTCTACAACAGCAAGATTCAACCATTGTGCCGATGTTAGACTTTGCGCTCGGCAATCGTCGCGAGTAACAATAACGAAATGAAGATTGTCCGGCTCGCTGCACCGGTTCTTGTTTTCCTTGCCTTCGCATTCCCGGCATCCCAGGCCCTCGAAAAACAACCCGCCAGTGATTACCATGCGCGCCGCGTTGCGCTTGGCAACGTATTGCATGGTGGAGTTGCGATCCTCTTCGCCGCGGAAGAGCCGGTACTCGACTTCGATCCATACCGCCAGGACTCCGACTTTTACTACCTGACCGGATGGAATGAGCCCGGCGCTGCGCTGCTGATCATCGGCCCAGCCAACGAACCTGAGCGCCCGGGCCAGGCTGCCCATTCGCGCGAATACAAAGAAATCCTCTTCCTGCCCACGCGCAATCTCCGCATGGAAACTTACACCGGTGCCAAAATGGATGCAGCCACTCCCGGTGTGACCACGGCTACCGGTATCGACAATGTTGAGTCGATGGTGAACCTTGCTGGCGATCTCAACACGCTGATCGCGAACGATCGCAGGGTGGCCGTCAACATCTGGACGCAGCCGGGAGTGAAGGCCGCCGAGGACTTGCTCGGCTTTACCTCCGCAACCCTCGGGTCATCGGTGCCGACAGCCCGTGACGTGACCACGTTGACGACGCCCCTGCGCGAAGAAAAGGATCCAGGCGAGATAGAACTGCTCAAGAAGGCATCGACCGCCTCCATCGCCGCGCAGCGAGAGATGATGAAGTCCGTCAAGCCAGGCGTGACTGAGCGCACCATCGCCGGCAAAATGACAGCCGTCTGGTATGAAAAGGGCTGCGAACGACCGTCTTACGCCCCTATCGTTGGCACCGGCATCAACTCGACAACGCTACACTACTCTGCGAACTCAGCCACTATTGCAGATGGCGACGTTGTTGTCGTCGATGCGGCATGCGAGTACTCCATGTACGCGTCCGACATCACCCGCACCGTTCCCGCCAACGGCCACTTCACCCCACGCCAGCGCGAAATCTACAACGTCGTCCTCGGCGCGCAAAGAGCCGCCATCAACGCGTTTGTCGCGGGCAAGTCGAAGATCAACGACTTCTACCATCGCGATCCCGACTCGCTCGACGTGGCCGCATACAACTACATCAACACCCACGGCAAAGACTTGCACGGTCAGCCCCTCGGCAAATATTGGCTGCACGGGCTCGGTCACATGGTAGGCATCGATGTGCACGATCCCGCGCAGTATCCCGCAGTCCTCAAGCCCGGCATGGTATTCACCATTGAGCCCGGCGTCTACATCCCCGAGGAGAAACTCGGTGTGCGCATCGAGTGCGATTTCCTCGTCCTCCCCGATGGCAAGCTTCTCGATCTCGATGCCGACCTGCCGCATACCGTCGAAGAGGTGGAAGCTGCGATGCAGAAATAGCAACAAGAAAGCCAGTGCAAGCATGGACCCGCGCAACGCCATGGAACCTGATCAACTCGACGCATTGAGCCGCGCTTTTTCCGATCAGCTTCAGGCCTGCCTCGAAGAATGCGTGCATGGTCGTCGCGGTCTTTTCTCCGATCTCGAATTCACCGGAGAGGATGAGCCTGATCGCGCCTGGCCGGAAGCAGGCCGCCTCCGCGAACTTGCACTCGCGTTGCAGAACCTCTTCGCGCAGCAGGAACAGCGCAACGCCCTTTGCGACGAGTTCCTCGATCTCTGTTCAATGCACGGCGAGAGCCATCCCGGCGAGTCGCGACTGGCGCGCATGTTTCTTGCCCGCATTGAGGCCGGTCACGTTGGCACTCCTACCGAGGAGCCGAGGAAGCCATGGTAGTGCTTCGCGCATTTTTCGCGCTGGTCAGCGGATTCGCCACCATGGCGGTGCTCGTCGCCGTGATCACCGCGCTGCTTCAAAGACTCGTACCCGGCTGGGTTGGAGAGAGTGGATCACCGAAACCGGGCTATGTCTTCGTGAATCTCGGCTACTCATTTCTGGCAGCGGCAGCGGGCGGTTATGTCACCGCATGGATCGCCGTGCACAATCCGCTCATTCACGTTCTCGCACTGGCCATCACCGTGTTGCTTCTCGCCGCTCTCAGCGCACTGCAGCAGCGCGGAAAACAACCTGTCTGGTACATGCTCGCCATGGTTGCGATCGCACCCCTGGGCGTATTGGCTGGCGGCCTCGTCCGGCTTCGCGTGCTCGGCATCCTCTGAAGCCATCGTTCAAACATCGATAAACGCAAAAAGCCGCCCTGTCGAATCGCTTCTCGACAGGGCGGCGCGAGGCATAAAGCCGGAGCGGGTCTAAGTTAAAACCGCAATCCGACCGTGACTGGAATGATTTTCGTATCGGCGCCGACCGTGGTGGTGCCCAGACCGTTTGGTTCCGTTGTTACTGCGGGCGTCAGCACATCGAGGTAGCGCGCCTCGGCAAAGATCCTCATCTTGCCATCGCCGTTCCAGCCGGCGAACCGGTGCTGGAGGCCGCCGCCAATACTCCAGCCTCCCTGGTTGCTGGAGAAGTGTCCTACCACCACGTTCTGGGTAATCGTGCCGCAGTAGAAGTACGAGCAGTAGACCTGTAGCTGCGGATCGGTGAAGCTGGTGACCTTGCGGTAGAAGCCATACCCACCCGTCGCATAGAGCTCAACCGCACTCTTGGGATTGAAATCGTAGATAGGATCAAGCGTGAATGACCAGATGTGAGCGTAGCCGCCCGTGGCGCCGGCCTGGTTAATGATCGCGCCGGGCAGTTTGCTGTCGATGAACTGGTACTCCAAATTGACGGCGAAGTGTTTGTCGAATCGGTAGCCGGCACCCACCGTGAAGTTGTACCCCCACGTGATATAGGGAGCGGAATCGCTCGTGGGAGCATTGAATCCGCCGCCCACCTCGTAAGTCATGTGGCTCAGAATTCCGTTGCCGCCTCCGCCGCCGTGGGAACGGTTATCGTACTGCCCACCGGATCCGCTCGCCCCTGGTGCCGCCGGCAGTGCAGCCAACCCCGGCATCCCCGCACCCGCATCATCGGCAAGTTGCAGGCTATTGGAACTGGACTCCGCCGAAGGCGCGGCTATAGAACTCGAAAAATCAGGAGTCGTGGCAACTTGGGCGCCGGCAGAGCCGAGCGAGAGGGCAAGTACTGCACATAGGAAGGTCGTGTGCCTGAAAAGGGTCAGACCGCGATCTGAAGTCATATCTTTACCTCGCAAAGAGTCAAATTGTGCTTTAGGTGGGAGATCAAACAAACCCCGTGAGAACTTAGACTCCAATTGGAAATCAAAGTTGCTTCCAAAGTATAGATAACGAAGGCCGGAGTTGCCCTCCGGCCTTCGTTGACACGATGAAAAACCTGGTTCCTATCCTTGAATGTCAAACTGTTCCGGATGCAGAGTCGGATCGCTCTTGATCAGGATGTTTTTCCCTACAAGTTCCTCAAACTCATTGATCCAGCTTCCGTTATTGGATTTGAGCACCTTCACGGTTTCGGGGTTTACCCGCAACATGACATCCGAGCCCTCAAAGTGCCGCTTCATCTTGCGCAATTCGGTGTAGATTTCATTGCACACCGTCGCGGGACTCTTCACCATGCCGGTAGCCTGGCAGGTCGGGCAGGGAACTGAAAGCGTGCGCTCAAGCGACTGCTTTACGCGCTTCCGGGTAATCGCCACCAAGCCAAAGTCGTTAAACTGCAGAACCTTGGTAGGCGCACGATCATTCTTCAGTGCCTCTTCCAGAGCCGCCATCACCTTGAAGCGATTCTTGCGCTCATCCATATCGATAAAGTCGATCACGATGATGCCGCCCAGATCGCGAAGGCGAATCTGGCGCACAATCTCCGGAATCGCATCGAGGTTGGTCTTCAGAATCGTGTCTTCGAGTCGCGCCGTTTTGCCCACATACTTTCCGGTATTGATGTCGATCGCCACCAGCGCTTCGGTCTGGTTGATCACGATCGATCCCCCCGACTTCAGCCACACTTTGGATCGCAGCGCTTTCGAAATTTCGTCCTGAATGCCGAAATGCTCGAAGAGCGGTGTGTCCTTCGTATAGAGTTTTACGCGCCGGACCAGCGATGGCGAGAAGCGATTAAGGAAGCGCACAATGCGCTCATAATCGGCTTCTGAGTCAACCCAGATCGATGAGAAGTTGCTGCTCACCTGGTCGCGCAAAATCCGCTCGATCAGCGAAAGATCGTGATAGATCAACGCCGGCGACTTCGAACTGTCCGACCGCTGCTTGATCTCGTTCCACAGGTGAATCAGGAAGCGAAGATCGGCGCGCAATTCCTCTTCCGATGCGCCTTCCGCTGCGGTGCGAACGATGAATCCGCCAGATGCGTCGCCGCGCTCATGCGTGAGAATCCGCTTCAATCGCTGGCGCTCTTCGTCCGACGCGATCTTGCGGCTTACCCCCACATGCGTGACCGTTGGCATGAAGACTAGGAACCGCCCCGGCAACGCAATATGGCTGGTGATGCGGGCGCCCTTCTTGGCGATGGGCTCCTTCGCAATCTGCACCAGGATCTCCTGTCCCGGCTTCAACAAATCGGAAATGATCGGCAGGTCTGAGGTCTGTGCCGAGCGCCGCGATTGGCGGCCTCGGTCTCCCGGCCGATGTCCACTGCGATCACCACGGTCTCCACGGCCCCGACGCCCTCTTCCGCCGCGATCGCGACGCGGTTGTCCCTGGCCGTCGCCTGCCGGTTGAGTCCCGGAAGCGGTTGCCTCTTCTTCCTCGTCCTCTTCGTCGCCTTCGAGAGTTTCTTCGCCCTCTTCGCCGTTCTTGTCTTCAAACTTCATCTGGATGCGATGGTCGAGGTGCGCTTCCTGCAGCATCTCGCCCAGTTCCCCTGAGCGAATCTGCGTGTGAAGCTTCTCCTCTTCCTCGTAATCCTCCAGATCGTGCTCGTCCGTCTTGTGGTGATGGTGCGGAGTGTCGTACTCCTCGCCCTCGATCAATTCTTCTTCAACAAGGCCGCTGCCCGGCGAAAACGACGAGACTACCGGTGCGAACGTCGGCTTGGTTTCCTCGGGCGCCGGTACGGGTTGAACATCCTCCGATTTTTTCTTTTTGCCGCCCAGACCAAAGAGCCGAAATTCTGCAGGTGGCAACGGATCGACATTGTGCGACGCGCTGCGGTCACCTTCGAATTCGGTGCTTTCGTTTTCCGTGCCTGTTGATTCATGGCGGGAAAGCTCTTCTACCGGTTCACCCGCCACCGCCTGAGGTTCCGACTCGCTGGAGAGAGGCTCAAAACTTTCCTCCTCCATCTCATCTTCGAACGCAACCGGTTCCGCGTGTTCCGGCGATTGCGCCGCTTCCGCCACAACCCCTTGTTCAGGATTTGCGGCCGTCACCTCATCGACAAACTCCTGCTCTTCAATAGCGTCTGCCGAGCCATTATCGATCTCCGGCGCGAAGCCAGCAGCAGTTTGCTCCTCTTTCGCGGGAGCCTCCGGCTGACGATTCCGATGCCTCGAAAGCGATTCACCAGGAAGCAAGCCGCTGCCATCCCACACAATTGGCGACTCAATCAGACTGGCCGGCTTGTACGAAGACGAGGGTCGAACGGGCTCAGAGGTTTCAGCCGCAGGCTTTTCAGCCGAATCTGTCGCCGAACCACCATACTTTCTTAGAGATTCACCCGGTAGAACAAAAGGCTCGGGAGCGCGCTCCGGACGTTCAGGCCGCCGCTCGCTCCACTCAGAACGTGCATTCCGCGATGAAGCGGCCGACGCCTGGATTTCCTGTCCACCTTCTCGCTCAGGCTCGGCAGCCTCGTTTACATGGGTTTCGATGAACTCCTGGCTCTCCGCGGGAGTGGAGGAAACATTGCTGCCGCCGCGACCTCCGCGCCGGCGCCGGCGTCCTCGCCAGCGCTTTGTGCCCGTCTCGTCGGATTCCTGCGCAGCATCATGGGCCTCTGCTGTTTCGCCCTGAGGTGCAAACTCCGCATCGTTGGATTCCGAGGTGATCTCGATCGTCGGCCGGCTCTCCTGCTCGGATCGCTGGTCCGATCGTCCCGCGCGTTGACCGCGATCCTGTCCGCCGCGATCTTGTCCCGCGCGTTCTTGCGTGCCCCGATCTTGACCGTTGCTGTGCCGAACCTCTCGCGGTGCTTGGTTGGCGCCGCTTACAGCGGCTTTCTCAAGCTCGTCCGTCTCTTCCTGATCCTCCAACTCCATGAAGTCGGTGACGTACAGGAAGGCGTCGCGCTCCAGTCCAACATCGACAAACGCCGATTGCATGCCGGGAAGAACGCGCGTGACGCGCCCGTTGTAAATGGACCCCGCCAGGGTGTACTCGTTTTCGCGTTCGTAATAGATTTCCGCGAGTAAATCGTCTTCTAGAATTGCAAGCCGCGTCTCATGCGGCGTGCTGGATATACAAATCTCTTTTGCCATCGTGCCTTTCCGCCCAGCGGACTTCGCCTGCTGGGGCCTGCGGCAAGGTGTGGCGGAGATGCGAGCGGACGGGAAGGATGGAAATGTGCGGAGGAGATGACCGATGCGTGCCTCGCTGGACGTGCAACCTGCCGCCGCCTGCCCCACCACGGGGCGGCGAACTCGACAGGCTTTCAAGTCCGGCAAATGTTTCGAAACGGCGATCTGAATGCAGAGAGTCTGTGGCCACCCTGAAGGTTGATGCTCGCGACCTTTCGTCGCTGAACAACCATCGGCACCCCCGGCGAGAGGTCCTTGTCGCGGAAGTGGAGAACCAAGCCCATGCCAACCAGATGATCGACATTAGCGGGGCCGTTATGTCGGGGCCCCCGGCGACAGGTCTTTGTCGCTGGGGTGGTGCGCTGGCGAGTAAGTTGCTGGTCCGCGTTTCAGGAATCGAAATCCCCGTGCGTCCCCCGCAGCCTCGAAACCAGCGCCGGATATCCGCGCGATCAGTCTCAATCGCTGGCGTTGTCCGGTTTGCCCGTCTCTGCGTGCTCATTGAACCCAATCCTGCCCGGCGCTCGGTCCACCAGGACCTTGGCCGGATTTTGCATCTACGTTGTTGCCGTGCGCCGAGCCTGCTCATCGAATCCGCCGAATCTCTTCAAAGCGGCTGATTCAACTGCGGTCAACGGGCCAGGCATCGCTGTGGATGCTGTAAGTACTTTCAAACTTTGCTCTTGTGGTCCGGAAATTCCCGGCGTTCCCCAAGAGGGTGTTGCCGTGCAATCTTGCTTCCGGCCCTTTGTGACCGGATCACGTTTAGTTTACGAACCGGCGCATGCGTACGTTCATTACCACGCCCAGCGCCAGGAAGGTAAATAACACCGAGGATCCACCGTAACTCATTAACGGTAAAGGGATTCCGGTGACTGGCATAAAGCCAATGACCATGCCCACGTTGACCGCAATCTGGAAGGTCAACACAGCCACGATTCCCATAATAATAAGGGAGCCGGGCAGGTCGGCGGCTGTTTGAGCGTTTTGAATCAAACGCATCAATATGAGGAAGTATAGCAGCAGCACAAATACCGCGCCCACAAACCCATGCTCTTCACTGAAGGCCGCAAAGATGAAGTCGGCATGCGGAATAGGAATGAATGCTCCCTGCGTCTGGGTTCCTTTTTCGGCTCCCTTGCCCCAGATGCCGCCCGCTCCCACCGCGATTTTGGCCTGCAAAACTTGGTAGCCCGCGCCTTTGGGATCGTTGTCCGGGTTGATAAAACCCGTCAGACGCGCCTTTTGATACGGCTTCAGCACCTTCCCGCTGTTCCATGCACCCACCACCAGCACCAGCCCCGCAGTGATCAGAACCAACGCCTGTTTCAGGTTGATCCCGCCAAGAAACAGTCCCGCAATCAAAATCGGAGTATAGGTGAGCGCCGTTCCCATATCTGGCTGCGCCAGCACCAGCAACATGGGAACGCCCACCAGCGCGAATGCCTTGAAGATTTCTTTCCAGGTCAGGTTCTTCCCGCCAAGGTTCGCAAAATATCGCGCCACCACCAATATCAGGATCAGCTTTACCCACTCCGATGGCTGAAAGTGCATTGGCCCGATCTTGATCCAGCGCCGCGCACCCAGTACCTTCGTCCCCACCAGCTTTACGGCGACCAGCGCCACCAGGCAGACCCCGTAAGCCCAAGGAACCCAGTCGATGAGCTTGTGGTAGTCGATCAGAGAAAACAGAAACATCGCGATCACGCCGCCCAGGCACCAGTAGATCTGCTTGGTGTGAAAACCGACGTACTTTGTATGCAATGTCGCGGAATAGATTTCCAGCACCGAAATCGTGCAAAGTAGCGCGATGATCCCGAACAATGTCCAGTCAAAGTCGCGAAAACTCATGATGCGACGCATCGGGCTCATTGGGATTTCACCGAAACAGCCTTCCCCGGCAACACAGGCGAGCCCAACTTTGCCGACTCAGAACCGGCCTGCACCGGCTTTGCCGTCCCCGCAGTCGGGTTCTTTGGGGACTGAAGGGAGGCCTGCCCAGCCTTCACAGCTGTCGCCGGCTTAACGTTCGGCTGGCTCGGCTGTACGACTCCATTCGGCCCAACCAGGAACTTGCCCGCATGCAGCTTCGAAGTCGTGTCGCCTTTCCCGTCAGGGGTCGCATTCGGCGTCGTCCACACTGCACCTACTTCCACCGGCGCAGTTGCCGGGGCCTTTGCCGGAACCAGGTTGTGCGCCAGCTTCCGCTGCTTCTCGACGTAGGCCGCAACCACTCGCGCACCCAGTCGAGCCGGATAGTAACTGAACTCGCCGTTTTCCCAGAGAACGGCAACCACCAACTCAGGATTCCGTCGCGGTGTGACGCCCACAAACCAAACATTTGGACGAGTCCTGAAGCCCTTGTTGGTACGATCCAACGCTTCATGACTCATCACCTGCGCGGTTCCTGTCTTGCCTGCCAGATCGATGCCCTCCAGATGAGCCGACCCGGCAGTATGAAAGTATCCTGGCTGCGTCACCTCCGCCATGCCGTCAGTGATGATCTCCCAGTTCTCCGGATCGATAGGAATGTTTACGTCACCGGATCCCGGCAGGCTCTCAAGCAGATCCTTCCTAAAATCGGCGGGCAATTGATCGGGAGACACCACACGCGGCCGCACCAGGTGACCGCCCGATGCGATGCCGCCAATGATCCGTGCCAATTGCAACGGTGTCGCCTCCACCGCACCCTGCCCGATCGAAACATCGAGCGTCTCGTCCGGATACCACTTGCGGTGGTAGTTCTTCATTAGCCAGTGCGCGCTCGGCATCAGCCCGGCTTGCTCACCCGGCAAATCAATTCCGGTCTTCTGCCCGTAGCCAAACTCCGTGGCGTACTTCGCAATGCGTTCAATGCCGAGCTTGTCGCCAAGCTGGTAATAGTAGGTATCGCAGGAGTAAGGAATTGCGTTGTGAATGTCGACGGCGCCATGCTTTTCATCGCAGTGGTGGAAGAATCCATATGGACCCCACCCACCCGCGCAATTCACTTTCAGATTCTGCGCAATGCCCTCCTGCAACCCCGCCACCGACATCAGAATCTTGAACGTCGAACCCGGAGCCAGCTGCGCCTGGATCGCCTTGTTCATCAGCGGATGGTCCGGATCGGTGATCAGCTTGTTCCACTCCGCGCGATCAATCTTGACCGCAAACGCATTCGGATCGAAGCTTGGCCGCGACACCATCGCCAGAATGTCGCCGTTGCGCGGATCCATCGCTACAATCGCGCCTGTGCGATCCCCGAGTGCCAGCTCGGCCGCCTTTTGCAAGTCGTTGTCGATGGTCAGCTTCAGGTCCTGTCCGGGAATCGCATGCTGTATACCGAGAAAGCCGACCTCGCGCCCGTGGCTGTCCACAATGACATCGCGCGATCCGTCCTGCCCACGCAACAACTGGTCGTACATCTCCTCGACGCCGGCCTTGCCCACGACGTCTCCTGGCTCATACGCCGCATAGCGGGTCTGGTTCAGATCGTCTTCGCTCACTTCGCCGACATAGCCGATCAGGTGCGCCGCAAATCCGTCTCGCGGGTAAAGCCGCCGCTCGCCTTCGATCGTTTCCAACTCGGGCAGCTCGTTGCGATGCGCCTCGATGAATGCCTGCTCATCGGCGCTCACGTCTTCCTTGATGGGAATCGGCTGATACCCCGGCGCGGCTCGATAGTGGTGCAGGGTGGCCCGCAACTGGTCGAGATCGAGATGAAGCCCCTTGGCAATCAGCGGCAAGTCTGCGTCGACATTGCGGTTCTGCTCCCGAACCAGGTAGCACGAAACCGAAGGATAGTTGTCGACCACCAGCCGGTTTTCGCGGTCAAACAGCTTGCCCCGCGGAGCCAGCACCGGCACTTTTCGAATGCGGTTCTGCTCCGCCAGCATTTTAAAGTTTTGTGCGCCCAGGATCTGCAGCCGCCACAATCCCGCCGCAAGCGCCAGCATCAGCGCAAGCACGGCGTATTGCACCACCGCCAGCTTGAGGGTGGGGACTTTCTCGCCGCGTGTGACCGTGTCATAACGCATGGGAAGCTATTACTAGTATTCTTTCCTCACAATTGACGATGTCATTCTGAGTGAACGGGACCCCGAACGTTCCAGGGGCCCCAAAGAGCGAGAATCGCTCTTTGGGGTAGCTTCGGGGGTGGTGAGCGAAGAATCTGCTTTTCCGCGATCTAGTCAATGCCGTCATACTCACCACACTCAGGATACCCTCTATCCAACATTCTGCTCTCGTCGCGCCGTCGCTCGCGAGATTCGCTTTTTCACCGTTTGAACCAACGTACTCAATCGCGGACTTTCGTCCGGTCGAGCAGAGGAAACAGCACCAGTGCAATCAGCGAATTGCCAAGAGCCTTGTACAACTCCATCAGCCAGTTCGTGTCGATCGACAACCCCAGCAAGAAACGAACGACAAAAAAGTACGTCGCGCTGCCCACCAGCGAAAGCACAAACGTCATGACCAGGCGGATGGCATGATTCTCCACGTTCACCAGCACGCCTACCGACGCCGCAAGATAGCCGACCAGCGTCTTTGCGATACCGTTGATTCCAATGGCATGTCCCGTCAGCGCATCTTCAAAAATTCCGAGAACGCCTCCAAGGATCGAGCCTTGGATCGGGTTACGCCGGCTCAGCGCAAAAAATACGGTCACGACCAGCGGAAGATCGAACCACGCAAACCGTCCCAGGACCCGGGGCAGCCATGCCTGCAAAACCAGGGCAGCAATCGGCACCAGCGCATAAATCAGTACCGGGTAGCGATGGATCTCGTAATCGCGCCGACTCTCCGCTGAAAGAACCGACATGGCTAGCGATCCCCTTGCGGCGCGGCCGGCGGCGCTGTCGTTGGAGTGCTCTCCGGCGCTCTCGGAACTGCAGGCTTCTTCTTGGGAGTGCTTTGGTCTGGCGCTGGCACGCCCTGGTTGCTCTCTGGCGAAGCAGGCACGTTCGGTGTCACCGCGTTCCCCGGCGTAAACCGGTCGGGATGCACAGCCACGGGCGGACGGGATACAGGATTCGGATTCGAAGTGTCCTTCAGCGGCTGCTGATCGGCCGGAAGATTCGGGTCAATCAATCCCGGCAGTTTTTCCGCCATGCCTTCCGATGTTTTCTGTTGTTCCGCCTCCGCGCCCTTCAAGGCTTCGCTGGCAGCCATGTCCTGCTGCTGGTCCTGCGGGAATCGCGGCTCCGTCGACGTCACCACCAGCACTTCATCCAGGCGATCAAGATGCGCGGCAGGTCTCACGACAACTTGCACAAACCCGTCGCGATCCGGATCGTTGACAACCTTGTCCACCACGCCCACAGGAAGCCCACGGGGAAAAATCTGGTCTCCACCGGCTGTCAGTACATTGTCGCCAGCCTTGATGCGCTGGTCCCGAATCACGTCTTCGATCTGCGGCTGTCCCGCTCCATTGCCGCGCAAGATGCCGCGAATCCGTGTCGACTCCAGGATCACTCCCGCGCCGCTGGTCTGATCATTGATAGCCAGCACCTGCGCGGTATGCGGAAACACGTCGCGAATCTTGCCCACAATCCCATCGGGCGTGATGACCGCCATGTCGCGATCAATGCCCGCATCCTTCCCCTTGTCGATGTAGAACACCCGCGATTGATCGCTCCCGCTGGTGCCGATAGCCTGCGCCACGACCGTCTTATAGATGTATTTCTGTTGAAACTTCAGCAGCGCCTGCAGTCGCTGTCCTTGCTTGGCATCTTCCAGCAATGCGGCTTGTTCCAGCCTCAGCCGGTCCACCGTCTTTTGCAAATCCGCGTTCTGTTGCCGCACATGCCGCAGATCGATGTAGTTATTCCAAAGCCAGGAGATGCCGGAACCGGAGGAGTGCAGAGCCCGTTCGGGTGGCGACACAACGGAGTTCGCCCACAGGCGGATCAGTTGCACGCTGCTTCCGTCGCCGGTCTGGCTGCCGCTGGTGCGCCGCACCTGCATGGCAAGCCCCAGAATCTGGGCCACCAGCAAAGCCAGCAGCACCAGCAGATTCCGATAGCGAACAACAAATGATTCCATGGGCGTCAGGGAACAAGGGAACAAGAAACCGAGGGAACAAGAAGGCAGGCCGTACTTGTGCTTCGGGTCACTTTGGAGTCCTCTCCGGTAGCTTTACTCTTCTAACCATCATCTCAAACGCTAACTACGGGAGAAACATGGCCGCGTCTTTCAAGGACCTGGTTGTTTGGCAGCGAGCCGTTCAACTCTGTTCGGAAATCTATCGTCTCACCGCCTCATTTCCTGGCTCCGAACAATTCGGACTCACTTACCAGATGCGGCGCGCCTCAGTGTCAATCGCCAGCAACATCGCTGAAGGCTACGGCAGGTCGACAAGGGGGGAGTACCGTCAGTTTTTAGGCAACGCAAGAGGATCAAACTGCGAGTCGCAAACCCAACTCATCATTGCCAATTCGCTCGGATTCGGCGCCAAAAGCGCGCACGAACTTACTGAAAAGCTATCCGCCGATGTAAGCCGCATGTTGATCCACTGATGAAGAGTTTAAAGCAATAGACCTTCCGAATCACTGTACCGCCGGGTTCCCTCGTTCCCTTGTTCCCTGTACTTAGTCGATTTTGATTTTCCGCAGCAGCCTGAAGTCCGACAGCATTTTGCCGGTACCCAGCACCACCGAGGCCAGCGGATCGTCGGCCACCGAGACTGGCAATCCCGTTTCCTCGCGGATACGCTTGTCAAGGTTCTTGATCAGCGCTCCACCACCCGTCAGCACAATGCCGCGATCCGAAATGTCCGCCGACAACTCTGGAGGCGTCCGCTCCAGTGCCACGCGAATCGCATTCATGATCACCGCAATGCACTCGCCCAATGACTCGCGAATCTCGCTGTCGTCAATCGAGATGGTCTTCGGAACGCCCTCGATCAGGTTGCGTCCCTTGATCTCCATCGTCAGCGGCTTGTCCAGCGGATACGCCGATCCAATCTCAATCTTGATCTGCTCGGCCGTGCGCTCGCCAATCAGCAGGTTGTACTTCCGCTTGAGGTAGTTGGTAATGGCCTCATCCATCTGGTTGCCGGCCATTCTCACCGAACGCGAATACACAATGCCGGAAAGCGAAATCACCGCAATATCGGTTGTCCCGCCGCCGATGTCGACCACCATGTTGCCGCCCGGCTCCGTAATCGGCAATCCCGCGCCGATCGCAGCCACCATGGCCTGCTCCACCAGATACACCTCGCTGGCCTTGGCACGATAAGCAGAATCTTCGACCGCCCGCTTTTCCACCTGGGTGATTTCTGAAGGCACGCCGATCACGATCCGTGGATGCACCAGCATCTTTCGGTTGTGCGCCTTCTGGATGAAGTAATTCAGCATTTTTTCGGTGACTTTGAAGTCGGCAATCACGCCGTCTTTCATCGGCTTGATAGCCACGATGTTGCCGGGAGTGCGTCCCAGCATGTCCTTGGCTTCCTTGCCTACCGCTTCCACCTCACCGGTGTTTTTGTTGATGGCCACAATCGAGGGTTCGTTGACAACAATGCCCTTGCCGGCGGCGAAGACCAGTGTGTTGGCGGTCCCAAGATCGATAGCCAGATCGCTCGAAAACATGCTGAAGAGAGAGCGCAGGCCATGTGACCGCGAAGTACGCGAAGGATAACCGTTCTGAGACATGTATGAGTGGAATCTACCTCAATTAAGATTGTACGGCCAACGGCTAATGCAGCAAAAAACACCGTTGGTAATCATGAGAGTAGGGAGCTTTGTAAATACCCCTTTCTAACCAATCGTGTTGCATTGAACATAAGGATGAGCAACTGCCTGCCGCCCCTGCGCTCGCTCTGACTCCACCCCTGCAACGATCCTTATCTCTACCGGGCGCCTATCCGAATTGACATGCCTCAAAATCAATGACAGTCATCGGTAGGAATTAGCATCGTCGGTCTTCCCGGAGGGAAGATACGAAAATAGCCCCGGGGTGAAGCGCAGCGCAACCCTGGGAGAGAGTCCCAAACCCAATCGCGCGCCCCGGAGGGCCGCGCCGAAGCATCTCGTTTGCAACGCATGGGATCGCTGCTTCCCTCCAGTATCCCAATCGCACGCCGCCCAACCCCGGTGCGCTAAACTCAGATGTTTGCCTGTCCAATGACCCTTGATCCCTGAACCCGAACCCTGAGACCTGACCATGACCTACCCCACTTACCACAATCTGATTGGCGGCGAATGGCTCCCCGCCGCAAGCGGCAAAACCATCCTGAACATCAACCCCGCCGATCACGACGACATCGTTGGCTCCTTTCCGTCCTCCGGCCCTGAAGACGTGAATGGCGCCGTAGCCGCTGCGAAGAAAGCCTTCGCCACCTGGCGGCTCGTTCCCGCGCCCAAGCGCGCCGAAATTCTTCTTCGCGCCGGCATCCTGCTGCAGCAGCGCAAAGAGCAGTATGCCCACGACATGACACGCGAAATGGGCAAGGTCCTCGCTGAAACTCGCGGCGATGTGCAGGAAGCCATCGATGAGGCGTTTTACGTTGCCGGCGAAGGTCGCCGCCTCTTCGGACAGACCACACCCTCCGAGCTGCAGAACAAGTTCGCCATGAGCGTCCGCATGCCCGTCGGCGTCGTCGGCCTCATCACGCCGTGGAACTTCCCCATGGCCATTCCCAGCTGGAAGCTCTTCCCCGCGCTCGTCTCCGGCAACACCTGCGTCATCAAGCCCGCCACCGACACGCCCATCTCCGTCTACAACCTCGTCCAGACCCTCGTCGATGCCGGCCTGCCTCCTGGAGTGGTCAACATCGTCAGCGGCAGCGGCAGCGGCGCCGGCAGCGCCCTCGTCGAACATCCAGATGTCCGCGCCATCAGCTTCACCGGCTCCAGCGAAGTCGGCTCGCATGTCGCCCAGCGCGCAGCCGCGACGTTCAAGCCAGTCTCACTCGAGATGGGCGGCAAGAATGCGCAGATCGTCCTCGACGACGCCAATCTCGAACTCGCTCTCGATGGCGCTCTCTGGGGATCCTTCGGCACCACCGGCCAGCGCTGCACCGCCACCAGCCGCATCCTGCTGCAGAGAGGAATCGCCCGCAAATTCACAGATGAATTCGTCGCCCGCGCCCGTGCTCTCAAAATCGGCAACGGCCTCGACGAATCCGTGCAGGTCGGCCCCCAAGTCAACAAGAGTCAGATCGAGACTTCGGCGAAGTATGTCGAGATCGCCAGTGCTGACGGCGGAAAAATCCTCTGCGGCGGCCACTCTCTTTCGAACGCTGCTTATGCGAAAGGCACATTCTTCGAGCCGACCGTCGTCGGCGGAGTCACGGCTACCATGCGGATCGCCCGCGAAGAAGTCTTTGGCCCCGTCGTCTCCCTGCTTGAGTTCGACACCTTCGAGCAAGCCATCGAGATCGCCAACTCCATCGACTACGGCCTCTCGACCGCGCTTTACACGAAGGACGTGAACCGCGCCTTCACTGCGATTCGCGATCTAGAAGCCGGCATCACCTACATCAACGCGCCCACCATCGGAGCGGAAGTGCACTTGCCCTTCGGCGGCGTCAAGCACACCGGCAACGGCCACCGCGAAGGCAACGGCGCCATTGACTTCTTCACCACGTGGAAAGCCGTCTACGTCGACTACAGCGACAAACTCCAGCGCGCCCAGATCGACAACGCCGAATAACTGACTCGACACTTTTACGCCGACGCAAATTCTGGGTGCCCCATCCATGCGCAGTTTCATCGCGCATGGGTGGGAAAGCAACGAACGGTGGCACGCCAGGTAGCGCTGGGTGCCCCGGGTCTCGATTCTGAGACCTGGGATCCTCGATCTCGTTATGTGAGAAGTTACCGGAGACTTTTCCCCACTGCGGCCACCTCCATCACCGATGATTCCTCTCCAGCCTGCAAGCGCGTAAGCGTCAGAACCGTGATGTCGTCGTCCTGCCCGAAGTCAACCGCCGCGTCGAGGGCAACGCTGGCGGTCAATCCCCGTTCGAACTGGCTCTGCAGTCGCTCGAAACCATAGAGATCGCCTTTCTCATTTCGCGCCTCCAGCAAGCCGTCGGTGTAGAGCGCCAGATGATCCGCCGGCTCCAGCCGCACCTCAATTTCCTCGTACTTCGCTTCGCTGATCCCCAGCGGAAATGCTCCCGGCAATTGGATCTCGCGCCCATTGAGGTAAGGCGGTGGATGACCGGCGCAGGCGATGGCTCCGGTTCCGTCCGGCATCAGCCGCAGAGCGATGCAGGTTGCGAACCCACCGTGCAGACGCCCCATTAGCCGCCGATTCAGTCCCTCCAGCATCTCTGCCGGACTGGTGGTGAACTCGGCCAGAGTTCGCACCGTTCCAATCACCAGGGCCACTGTCATTGCCGCCGGCAGGCCTTTGCCGCTCACGTCGCCCATCACTACCATGCCTCCTCCGCTGGCCAGCGGCACGACCTGGAAGAAATCCCCTCCGACCTCCTGCGCCGGCCGATAGGAACTGGTCAGCGCAAATCCCGGCAGCTCCGGCAGCGCCTCCGGAACCAGCACCTGCTGCAACTCCTGCGCGTTGCGGATCTCCTGCGCCAGCTTGTTCTGCCTCTGCGACTCCTCCCTGGAATAGTCGTACACCGCGTAAACCACGGCGAGAATCAGCAGCGCCTCAGCGAATGTAAGAGGCGTGATGGCGCTTCCACCCACAACAAAAAGCGGAGCCGACAAGCGATCGTAAAACGACCACCGCGTATACTGCCTGCCCTGCTCCACGATGATCGACAGATCGTTGATGCCGCCGGCAAGAAACGCGGTGAATGCCAGAAGCCAACGGGAGAGCGAAAGCCGCTTGCGTGCTGCTACGGCCCAGACCACCAGTACTACGGGCAGAAACTCGAGCGCGGAAACAAGCATGGTGAGAAACCAGTCCGTTCCCACAACCCAGCCGTGATACGGCAGCGTGGACAGGATTCCATCCAAAACGCCCTCGATAAGCGATACCCACGCTGCGATGCGCACAAACCGGGTCAGCCGTCGGTTCTCCGACAGGTTCAACAGGCGCAAAAGCAGCAGCCACAGGCAAAGGTCTTCAATCGCGAACATAGGCTGTTCCAGGGCGACAACAGCCACTCCCCAAATGGGGAGCCGAAGCAGCGATAGCGTCGTTGCGACCGGAACCTGGAGAGCGAATCCTGCCATCCAGAGAGGCAGTGTCTCCCGCGGGTTCCGTGCCCAGAGAAAGAGTCCGACCAGAACCACCAGCAAATACAACAGCGCTTCGGCGAAGCGAAACTGATTACTGCTCAGCCAGCGGAAATCGAGCGCGCTGCGGAGATCGGCAACACCTGCGGGATTGCCGATGACGGGAAGTTCCCGGAATCCGCCCGCGCTGGCGTCGTCATAGGAGAAAAGCGGCGCCTTCCAGACGCGCACCGCAAGCACGCCGCTACCGGTGACCCCAAGGGAGAGAATTGCAGCTTGGCGTGCCTGGTTTGAGGTGTACCAACGCGGGTGCGGTGGAAACCTGCCGTCACCCCCAACCATGCGGCCATTCCAATACACCTCGTACGCATCGGTAATCCGGGGAATCAGCAGCGCAATCTCATTGGGCGCTCCCGGCGCGTGGCGCAGCACGATGTGATACCGATACCAGCCATAGCCGGTCACTGCGGGATGTCCCTGAAGACCCCACGGTTTGTCCCCGCTTAGTTGTTCCCAGCCCGCATCGTCGAAATCCGGAGCGGCCCAGCGAAGGTCGTCGCCCAGGTGAAATTGCCAGGCGCCTTCCAGGGGAATTGTTCCTCTTCCGAAGCCTTCCACCACGTGGTCCACGGATGCCGGAGGAGTTGCGCGCGGCTCAGCGTGCAGCGATGTCAAAAGCAGGAAAACCGCGGACGAAAATCGCAGCAGGACAGGGAAGTTGCCGGGCGATCGCATTGCAAAAGCATACAACCCGGTTCACCGAAAAATAGAAGCTAACAGGGGTGCCGTTGCCAGACTCGCCATCTCTACAGGAGCCGACAGGCCAGGCGAGCCGGGTGCTCCAGAGCCTGCCCTGAGCGAAGGCGAGCGGAGTAATCATCTTCCATTCCAGATCCGGCGAACACCTTTGGGTGCCCCATCCATGCGCAGTCTCATCGCGCATCGGTGGGAAAGCAACGAACGGTCGCCGGGTGCCCCCGGTCTAAATTCTGAGACCGGGGATCGCCTGCCGCCGAGCCAGCCCAACCCTCAGTCGTCCCCAACTCACCCGTGTCATCCTGAGCGCCGCAAGCTTGGGGCCCCACGCAGTGGGGTAAGCGGCGCGAAGGATCTGCTTTTGTTCAGTCGCCGGATGCCCCCGGTCTCGCTTATGAGACCGGGGATCTCATTTGACACAATCCACCAACCCCATTCCGCATAATACTCGTCTCACCCATATACATCGTCCTCATCCCCGGAGGCCCTCCCCATTTATGCGTCAATCCCTCACTGCCCTCATCCTTACTCTCAGCGCCGCCTTCGCATTCGCGCAGTCAGCCTCTCAAAACCCACCCCGCCAGGACATAACCCTGAAGAGCCTCTTCACCGCCCCCGTATCGAAACTCACCAAAACCTTCATGCGCAACAACGCCCTACGTCCCAACTCCCGCATAAATCAGAACTACACTTCCGCGCCCGCAACCCCGCTTTTGTTCATCAGCCCCGTCTTCAACCAGTCCATCCTCGACACTGCCACCCGCGTGCAAACCTCAACCGCGCAGGGTGATCCCTACGTCACTCCGGTCACGCGTATCGTCTCCTCTGACGCGGGTGTCAACGACACCGCGCCGCTCTACACCTACCACAACTGCAACTATACGGTTGCGCTTTCCGCCGCGCCGTGCGTCGGTGCCTTTATGGTCTCGCAGAACAATCCCGGCGATATGCACAACGGCGTGTGGGGCATCAATCCCATCGCCATCCAGCGCCACGGCAGCGCAAACTCTCTTACCTACGGAGTCGAAGCCAACATCTTCAACGAAACCGGTCTCGATCCAGGCCCTCCCGGCAAGACCTCATCCGAAATGAGCCAGATCTTCGGCATCGCCGCCACCATGAGCGGCAATCGCTCCGGAATCACCCACGGAACTTCTGCTTTTCTCGCCACCGATGAAAACAGCGGCTCCTACTGGTACGACGGTCTCTGGGTTGAGCGAGCGATCTATGCCGCGCTCGAGGCCGGCCCCATCGGCGGAGGATCCGATTTGAAGTGGTCCGTTGTCTCCAATGCCGTTGGCCGCGCAAGCCCGCACGCCAACTTTCCCAGCATCCCCCAGGCCGACATCGAGTCCTGGTGGGACGGCCGCGCATCGGTCCTTGAAGTCTTCAAGCGCCAGTTCATGCCCAGCGCGGGAGCGCATCCCGTCGGCTGCTACAACTACACGTTTTCGACCGCCCTCCGCCAGCAATTCTGCGACGACGGCAGCAACGTCTTTCTGCCTGCTCCCAACGCGGCTGCTATCCGCATTACGCCCGATGCCAATGGAGAATCCGGCGCCGCAGTCTCCGTCACCAACGCGGCCAACAGCGCCTACTCATTCCTCGTCCGGAAAAACGGCGCCACCACCATCGACAACTCCCTCACCGTCACGAAAGCAGCGCGGGCCGCTTCTTTTCAGGTCGGAGCGAACACAGTTCTGCCTTCCGCTCTCAAGGGCTATCATGGCTCCGGTGCCAGGGTCCAAATCAGCGATGGCACCGGAACCACCGGAAACCTGCCGAAATACGATTCCTCCGGCAACGTCACCGACAGCGGTGTCTCCGCAGCGCAGGTTCCCGTCACTTCTCCGACAGCAGCCGCAGGACACGTCGCGTGCATAAAGGCCCTCGGCCCGCCTATCCAGATCGGTTCCTGTTCAACCCGTCCCGACGCCACCGGTGCATGCTCGTGCCAGTGAGTGGCGATCCAACCCAGCCGTGTCGTTCTGATCGCCGCAAACTTACGGATGCGCGCACTGCGGTTAACAATGCGAAGGAACTACTGGGCTTTGTACTGCTGGGGTAGCGCCAGCTCCTTCCGAACTTCACCGGACGTCGGCGCGGGTGCCGTCGCTCTCCATCCGCGACTTCGGAATCAAGGTCAAGTTCCCAAGGCCAAGCTTCACTCCTAAACTTCTCATTCCACTAGTCAGGAAACTTCAGCCAGTCTTGCAGATAATTTCCCTTCACTGGCGCACAATGGAATCGTCATTGGAAAGAAATGACCGACGTGACAGCCCTCGGAGATTTGAGGGCGTCCGCTAACCTCAATGCCTGCAGGATTCTGGATGTAGGTTTAACGGGGAGAGGAATTTACAGACGACCCCCTCCGCTAAGTCCATGTGCAGGAAGATTTTTCATCCAGAATCCGGACAAAAAAATCTCTCGCCGAATAGCCCCGGAGTTGAGAAGAAACAGGAGTGCGCCGAATAGCTGCCCTATTCGCTCAGCCTCGCATGCAGCACGGCTGCATTCCCAGCCGATGACAGCGCGCAGTTTGCCTGCTGGTCGCAGCGGAAGTGAATCAGCGTGTAGTTGCTCGCCCACTCTGTTGCAGTCACCTGCCCGAAGCGCTTGTCGATCGCGAAGGACCGTTGCTCCGCCGTCAACACTCCGCGGGCTGAGTCATATCCCGTCACGCGATCATCGCCCTGGATCACAAACCCGCCCTGCGGCTTCGCTGGGGCTCGCTTCCCCGCATGCGCCGCAGCCTCCAATTCCTTGCTATGCCCCGCGTTGGGATCGAGCAGGGCAGCCTGCTGGTCAAGTGTCGGGAAATTCGTGTTGAAGTCCCAGTAATCGGTGCGCTTGTATTGATCGGGAGCACACGGCAATGTGCCCTGCACATTCACCGCCGTCACCTGTCCGTCATCCGTGGTCTGATTCTGGAAGATATCCTTCCCTTGCTCCCGCGTCGCTTCAGCAGCCTGCATCTGGGCAATCGCCCTTTGCCGCGCCGCCTCGATAGCTGCGTTCAGCTCTGTCACCGGAAGCTTCTTCCCATTGGCGCCTATCGGAGACACCGATACCGGCACTTGTGCATTCTGTGGATCAAAACGGAAGTCTATCTCCTTCCCGCAGAGCGCAAATCCCGACGAGTCGAGAAGGCGAACATTCACCGACATCGGCATCGCTGCATGAGTCGTAGCTCGAGAGAATCCCGCTCCCCAGCGATCCTCCATCGGCTCGATTCGTAGCTTGTACACCAGCTTGCCGGTCTTGGCGTTGCCCTCCCAGACGGTGTCGAGGTGCCCGCGTAATCCTGAGACAGCTACAATGCCTGGACCCAGATCACCGGGCGGTGGACCGCTCGACTTTGGCCGCATGGTGATAATGACAAAGATTGCAAAGATCACAAGCGCCGCAAATCCCCCGATGAGCAACATGTTCGGTTTCTTCTTCGGCGGCGCCACGACCACCGGCTTTTCTGCCGAGTCGACGAACTCCTCCTGCTCCGGCTCTTCAGATCCAGACGCTTCTTGCGCTTCTTCCTCGGGTTCATCGACGAGAGGCTCGTGAACCGCCACTGCGGATGCAGTCTCAACCGCCTTCGCGGGAGATGTAGCAGCAACCGTCGCGGCTGGCGCAGCTGTCGTTGAAGATGTAGCAGCAACCGTCGGGGCTGGCGCAACTGCCGTTGCAAATGTAGCTGCTGTCGTTGGATCTGGTTCAGCCGTCATTCGGGCTGTCGAAGTCTTTGAGGATGCCGCGGGAGTAGGTTGGGCCGTCACCGGTGCCGCTGCCAGGTTCGCTTTCGGAGGAGACGGCGGAGCCGGGTGGCTTACTTCCGCATACTCTTCATCGAACTCGTGCTGGTCTGACTCAAACATAGCCGCGCCTTCCAGGGCTCCGTCCAGAATTCTCCCACGCGAGTAACGTTAAAAGCAAAGTACCAGCGTAACCCCAATGTACCTCCGGCACTGCGAAATCGGGTCCTCTATCAAGTGACTACCTAGGTTCGCCAGGCCCTCTATAAGCGGCTTCCATCCAGCACATCCCGCAACGCAAAGCTTGTCTCCAGCCGCGTTACCCCTGGCAGCCGCGAAAGCTCGTTCTGGTGCAGCCGCCCGTAGTCGTCAATTCCCCCCACCCGCGCTACCAGCATGTAGTCGTATTGTCCGGCCATCAGGTGGCAGCTCACGATCTCCTTGCAATGCCGCACCGCAGCCTCAAACGCGCTAAGTACTGAAGCCGATTGCCTCTCCAGCGTCACGCGGATATAGATGGTCATCCGCTTTCCCAGCAGGCGGTCATCCACTTCCGCCCGATAGCCTCGAATCGCACCTTCGCTTTCAAGAGCCTGGATTCGCCGGGATGCAGCTGAGGCCGACAAGCCGACCGCTTCGCCTACCTCGTAATTTGTGGCGCGCCCATGTCGCTCGAGGTGGCGCAGAATGGAAGCGTCCAGCTCGTCCAGTTTCGCATCTGCCTTGATTTCGGAGTTTTCTTGCATATGGTCCGCTCAGCCATCACGTTTTGTGTCTATCAGAATGTTTTAGCACGATATTTGCATACATTGGAACCCCCTTGCACCGTACGATGTTTGCAACTGGAAGCCAGTGATGAGCCGCCGCGCCGGATCAAGGCCCTCCCCCAAAGAAATCAAGTATCCGGCGCGGAACTCTTCGGCCCAGCCCAACGAGAGCTTTCCTCCAGCGAGCAAGCCATCCGAAGCCCGAACAGGAGCTATCCATGATCATCGGCGTTCCCAAAGAGATTAAGGACAACGAAGCCCGCGTTGGAGTCACACCCGCAGGCGTCAAAGCGCTCACCGAGGCCGGCCACAAAGTCCTCGTTGAAACACACGCCGGGGAACTTTCAGGTTTTACCGACGCGAGCTACCAGGACGCCGGCGCCGAAATCGTGGGGGACGCCGGAAACGTCTGGGGCAAGTCCGATACCGTGGTCAAGGTCAAAGAGCCCATCGAGCAGGAGTACGTCTATTTTCGCGAGGGCCTCGTGCTCTTCACCTATCTCCATCTGGCTCCCATTCCCGTTCTCACCAACAAGCTTCTCGATTCCAAGGTGATCGGCATCGCGTATGAAACCGTGCGCGATCGCCAAGGAACCTTGCCTTTGCTCACGCCAATGAGCGAAGTGGCAGGCCGTATGAGCGTCCAAGTCGGTGCAACGTATCTGGAAAAAGAGCGCGGAGGCCGCGGCATTCTTCTCGGCGGCGTCCCAGGCGTTCCTCCTGCAAACGTCACCATCATCGGAGGCGGCATCGTCGGTACCAACGCCGCGAAAATCGCCCTCGGCTTCGGTGCCAAAGTCACGCTCGTCGACGTCAATCTCCAACGCCTGCGCGAACTCGACGACCTCTACAGCGGACGCCTTTATACTCTGGCGTCAAACAGCTACAACGTCTCACTGGCTACTCGCGAGGCCGACCTCGTCATAGGCGGCGTGCTCATTCCCGGCGCGACTGCTCCAAAGATCGTCACCCGTGCCATGGTTTCCGCCATGAAGAAAGGCGCAGTTATCGTCGACGTGGCCATCGACCAGGGTGGTTGCGTCGAAACCGCCAAGCCCACTTCGCACTCCAACCCCAGCTACGTCGTCGATGGTGTGGTCCACTACTGCGTCACCAATATGCCCGGCGCGGTGCCGCACACATCCACGCTGGCGCTCACCAACTCCACATTCCCATACCTGATGCGCATTGCCAGCCTCGGCGCGCGCGAAGCACTCAAGCGCGATCCAGGCTTTGCCGAGGGCCTCAATACGTACCTTGGCACCCTCACCCATCGTGGAGTAGCTGAAAGCCAGAAGCGCGCGTGGACCGGAACGGACATCGTCCTCGGATAGCGCAATCGTGGCAGGGACACTGGTTTACAAAGATTCCGCTCTCTGACGACTCGTCTCGGATCCCTTCTATAATCCCCCCATGTCCTTCGAAGGCGATTCGCGACGCCGGTCTGTCATATTTCTCGGCGCCGGCGTGTTGTTATTTTTCGCTCTGCTGGGCGGCCTCCAGGCTTTTAATACCTCCAATATTCGCTTCCTCAATCCCGAAACCTCCGGCGAAACCCTGGCCTTCACCGGACTCACTGTCGTCGTCTTTCTTCTTCTGCTTGTCCTGCTGCTTCTGCTGCTCCGCAACATCCTCAAGCTCTACGCCGACCAGAGCAGCAGCGCCCTCGGAGCGCGCCTCCGGACGCGCATGGTGCTTGGTGCGGCGCTTATCGCTCTCACTCCCGCGGTCTTCATGTTCCTGTTCAGCTTTCAGCTTATGAACCGCTCCATCGATCGCTGGTTTTCACCCAACACTTCGCAATTGCGCGAAGACTCAACGCGTGTGGTGCTCGAGTTGGCGCAGTACGTCACCAGCAACGCTCGCGGCGAGGCCGAATCCATCGCTGCAACCGGCGCTCCCGATAGCGACAATCTGACCCTGGAAAAAGCTCTGGCTTCCCACCGCATCACGCTCGATGGCGGATTCGTCCTTGTCTATGACAAGGACCATCGGGTCATCGCCAACTTCGGAGCTCCACGAGAAAATAGCCAGGCAAGTCTGATTCCCTGGCTCCCCGAAGACGCCGATGCTACAAAATTCCAGTCCGCCATCCCGCTGCAAGGCCCGCTCCCGACAAGCATCCTCACCTCGGCCCAGCGCAACGACGAACCAGTCATCCGTATCGCTGGTGAGGACTACGCGCTGGGTAAGGCTGCCACAGCCTCCGGGACGATCGTGATCGCGGCACTTCCCATGCCCCAGGGCTTGAGCCAGACCACCGCGCGCATCCGCAAGGGCGCAACGGAGTATTGGGACCTCTTTCGCTCCCGCAACAGCATCCGCGCCACGTTCTTTCTCATGTTGTTGCTCATCACCGTGGTCGTTTTCTTTTCCAGCGTTTGGCTAGCCTTGTTTCTCTCGAAGCAGATCACGCGCCCCGTCGAAGCGCTGGCCGATGCCATGGACGAAATTGCTGCCGGCAAATACGAACACCGCGTCGGCCTTGTCACCACTGGCGAAATGGCAGAACTCGTTCGCTCCTTCAATCACATGGCTGCCGATCTCGACACCAGCCGCAAGCTCGCTGAGAGTTCCTCCGCACAGCTTACCGCCGCCAATCAGGCCATCGAGGAGCGACGCCGCGAACTCGAAACCATCCTTGAGACAATCCCTTCCGGCGTGGTCACACTTGACGGCTCCGGCATCGTACTCCAAGCGAACCGCGCCTTCGCTGTCCTGATCGGGCAGGATGAAAACGCCATGTTCCGCTCTCAAAAGCTGGATGCGCTGTTGCCCCCCGACTTGATTGACGAACTCGCCGGCGTGATTCGCCGCGGCCAGCGCATGGGTGCAGCCTCCACCGAAATCGAACTCCACCTGCACGGCCGCAACATGCATCTGGCCGTAACCAGCGCGCGACTCGAACTGGCGCACGGCAGGCCGGGCACAATCCTCGTTGTCGAAGACACTTCCGAACTTCTGCGCGCCCAGCGCCAGCTTGCTTGGAAAGAAGTAGCCCAGCGCGTGGCTCACGAAATCAAGAATCCGCTCACGCCCATCGCGCTCTCTGCCGAACGCATCGGCCGCCATCTCGATCGCAGCCAGCCCGATTCGCCCTCCATCATTCGCAAATGCAGCGAAGTCATTCTCGCCTGCGTGGGAACATTGCGCACGCTCGTCGACCAGTTCTCGGCGCTTGCCCAGTTCCCCGCGCCACAACCGCGGCCCTGCGATATGAACAAGGTCGCCGACGAAGCGCTCGCCATGTTTGCAGGGCGCCTCGATGGCATCACCGTCAAGCGCGACCTCGAACCCGGCCTGCCGCTCGTCTTTGCCGATCACGAAGCCATCCGCCGCGCACTCGCCAATCTCATCGACAACGCCGCAGAGGCAATGCAGGGCAGTCTCCTCCGCGTACTCCGCGTGCGCAGTTCTCTTGCCGAAGATGGCGCTGCCGTTGAAATCGAGGTCTCTGACACCGGCCACGGGCTCACAGAAGAAATTCGCGAACGGCTCTTCCTGCCCTTCTACTCCACCAAGCACCGCGGCACCGGCCTCGGCCTCTCCATTGCTGCCAAGATCATCCAGGAACTCGGCGGATCCATTCGCGCTGAGAGCAACACCCCCAAAGGCGCACGCTTTCTCATTCGCCTGCCGTTGTTCGATCACGCCGAGCCGCCTGCGCAGGAAGCGCACGTTTCCGGCGCAACTCCTCTCACCGAGGCGCGCTCATGAATCATGTCCTCGTGGTCGATGATGAGACGGAGATTCGAACCTCGCTCGAAGAGATTCTCAGCGAAGAAGGCTACAGCGTTACTACGGCTCCCACTGCGGCTGAGGCTCTTGTGCTCATCGAGGACGCACCCTACGACGTCGTACTGCTTGACATCTGGCTCCCTGATCGTGACGGCCTCGATGTTCTCGGAGACATCCATTCGCTCGTCCCCGAAAAGCGGCCCGAGGTCGTGATCATCTCTGGCCACGGCACCATTGAAGCCGCGGTAAAAGCCACCAAGCTCGGCGCGTACGATTTCCTTGAGAAGCCGCTCTCTCTCGATCGTACCTTGATCGTTATTAAGAACGCCGTCGAAGCGCGCCGTCTGCGCAGCGAAAACCTTGAATTCAAGCGCCAGTTCAACGTGGGCGCTGTGCTCACCGGCGAAAGCGTTCCGGTCAAAGCGTTGCGCCAGCAGATTCGCCTGATGGCTCCCACCAACGGCCGTGTGCTCATCTATGGAGAATCGGGTACCGGGAAGGAACTCATTGCCCGCGCCATTCACGCCGAAAGTCTTCGCCGCGATGGTGTCTTCATCGAGCTCAACTGTGCCGCCATCCCCGAAACGCACATTGAATCGGAATTATTTGGCTACCGTCACGGCGCGCAGCCAGGGGGACCGCCGGAACAACGGGGAACTCTGGAACGAGCGGACGGTGGGTCGCTGTTTCTCGACGAAGTCGGCGACATGAGCCTTAAGACTCAATCCAAAATGCTGAGCGCTCTCGACGAACAGCTGTTTACACCCGTCGGCGGCACCCAGCCTCTGCGCGTGGATGTTCGCCTGATCGCTTCTACGAATAAGGACCTTGAAGAAGAAATCGCCAAGGGGAATTTCCGCGAAGACCTCTTCTACCGCCTCAACGTGGTCCCATTCTTCGTGCCGCCGTTGCGCGAACGCAAACAGGATATCCCGCTTCTCGTTCGCGAATTCCTCGCCGAGTTCGGCCGCCAGTACGGCCGCCCGCGCATGGAGATCAGTGAAGAAGCCCTTGAAATGCTGAAGCAATATCACTGGCCCGGCAACGTGCGCGAATTGAAGAATGTGATCGAGCGTGTTTTGATTCTGAACCCGCGTACGCTGCGCATCGAACGCAAGCAGCTTCCGCCCCTCACCCATAAATCCGGATCACGTTCTACAGAGGATTTCTCCACACTCCAACAGGCGCGAGACGCCTATGAGCGCGACTACATACTCAAGAAGATTGAAGAAGCTCGAAACAACGTAAGCCGCGCCTCCGAACTTCTCGGCTTGGAACGCAGCCATCTCTACCGCAAGATGAAAGCCTTGGGCATTACTGTACGCGAGTAGAAGCCGCATCATCCGGCACGTTCACAAGGGCGTAAGATCTTCGATCCTCTTTATTCTTCCGTCGATCACCGACATTTACACGTCGATCCACCGAACCGCCCCGCCGGTCGTGCCCAGGCATCATTTGGACTGTCGAGCTGCGTCGACGGTCGGCGCCTTGCTGTCGGCGGTCCTGCCAGACTGACATCGAAGCCGGCAGAATGATCGGCCCCAATCCATTTCTCCCATTTGCGCTGGCTCCAGGGGCCTGTTGATTCTGCGGGCGCGGGGATTTGTCGAGTCTCACCTTGCCATCGGTAAGCAACTTGTTCAGCACCGGCAGATTGCCACGCTGCATCTCGATGTAGTCCACTCCCTCCGCCGTTAGCGTGAAGTCAGAGTTATCCGCCCTCGTGATGTAGCCCTTTTTCCCTAGATACCAGGTGGTGAAGTCGAGATAGTCTCTCGGGAATCCCATCCGCCTTTCGATCTCCGCGAGCGACACCTCAGGCGAGCGGGGATTCGACCGCCGCTTGAAGTAAAGCACCGCCAGTACGGCAACCCGTCGGTTCAACTCGCCTTCCACGCTGTCCATGAAGTCGACGGAATTAGAAAGGGGCTTGACCTCCATCGCCTCCAAGCGGCAAGCCTTGTCGTATTCGGCGCGGCGTACAGGATTGGAGAGAGTGTCGAAGGCCGACTTCAACAGACGAAACATCTCCGCATCCCCTGACTCCGGATTGTCCGGATGCAGCCGCGCCGCCAGATAGCGATAAACGCGATGAAGCGTATCCGCGTCCGCGTGCGGGCTAATTTGCAGGAATTCGTAGTAGTCGATCATTCTGGGCTTTCTCTGAAACTTCCTGCGTGGAGTTCCGATACAGATTGCTCGTGGATTGCCGAATTGTAGCAGTCTTTCTTCTTGTCACGAAAATAGTTTCATGGGCTCAGGGCGGCCGCGTCCAGCTACCTTGAACCTTTGTCCGTTCCTGAACAGGGATTTGCAGAAACGGCCACTGCTCGCTGCCGATTGCTCGCTGTCAATTTCTTGAACCCATTCCGGTCCAACGTCTTGCGCCTTGACAAGTGCTGCGCCGTTCTGGTCCCCAAATTGCCGTACACCTCTCATTGCAGTGTCTCTGGAGGCTCCCTTGGCCTATTTCGAGCGTATTCGTGATGTGGTGTCTGAGCCCTTCAGCTCGGACGTGATCCGCCAGCGCACTGCTGGTGGGTGGCAGATGGTTTCCATCGAGTGGCGGCGCGAACTGCCCGACTCCGAAACTCCGCCCGATGGCGCGTTCAGCGAAGCTATTCCCTACGGTCTTCGTATCTCTGAGGATTGCAAACGTCTCGAAGTCGATCCCCACGAAAACCAGGTCCTCCTGCTCATGATGGACCTGCTCGCTCAGGACTTCTCCTACTCGGCCATCGTCAGCGACCTCAACGAGAAAGGGTTCCGTACCCGCGAAGGCCGCCCCTGGAGTCGTGTCGCCGTCTTCAACATGATGCCGCGCCTCATTGAAGTCGGCCCGCGCATCTTTTCGAGCGAGGAGTGGGAGCAGCGCCGTATCAAGCTCGCCCGTCGCGCAGCGCCATAGCGTCGGTGGTAAGGCGCACCAAACTAATCTTTATTTGAGGATCGGCCCCAGCGAAGCGGGGTTATCGCCGGTTCGCGGATCCACGCGAAAATCCCACACCGACTGGCTGATATCCGACGGCGAGAGGATCTCCACCAGGGCGTACTCACCGATCGTCAGCGTGCCCTCCGGCGTCAGCTTCAGCCAGTGCTTTCCCGGCATCACTTCCGCCTTGGTCGGAATCACGTCCTCGTCTTGCGTGACCTTCCCGGTCGGGCTTATGTGGACTGCCCCGATGATCCTCACCTCGCGGCGTTCGTCCACTTTCACGATTGCGAATCCTGAGCCGGGCGAATGCGCACCATGCTTCCGATTTGACAATTCCTTCGCGCCATTGGTCGGCACGGTGAGAGCGTGAGACAGAACCTCCTCGACATCGTCCTGCCCCTCGAGCGAGAGATAAATCGCCGGGTCATTGACGTGCAGGTGAACCTTGGCATGCGCGCCCGTCAGCTCAACTGTTGCCTTCTCGCCAGCCAGCGGATTCAACGTTGCCAGCCCTTTTCGGTTCCTCTGGGTCAGGCTGAGATCGGAGGGCACCAGCTCGACCAGTTCCGGCGTGCCCTGGTATGTATCCAGAGCGAACGCCCCGTCCTGGTCGGGCAATTCCAGTCCTTTTGCGACTTCGGGCATACGGGATTTCAACTCATCGCGCGCCGCCGCCTCTTCTTTATCGATCTCCTCGGCTTCTTTCATTGCCGGCGAGGCTCCTTCAGAGCTTTCGTACGGGCCAGAGTGGGTCTGCTCCCACTTGCGCGTTGCGTCCCAGTCCACCAGGTCGTAAGGCAACTCTTCCCAATCGCCTCCGCGCTCCAGCGACATATAACGCACGCGATCACCCACCACCTCGTACTGGCGAACGATCTGGTAGGTGCCGTCCTTCAGAATGAGCCGATGGTTGTGCGCCAGGCCGGGTGCATCGGGCTTCAGCGCGGTCCGGTTGTCCTGGCTGCCTTGCTGGCCATGCGTAAGTCCTGTCGCCGACGCCAATATCAGCGCCGCGAGCGCAAATGTCACCGTCCGACCCATGTGACTGAAATGCCTCATTGCCCAACAGTTTAGACGGTCCCACCTTCGTCTGGTTTGCGCTTTGTTACTTCGGATGCCACTTAACCTGTGACATCCCGTGACCTGCTGCATCCAATCACATGTATTCTTGTTGTAGGTCCATCGCCTGGAAACCCTAACTTTGACCGGACTTCACACATCGATGCGCAGCGACCGCCGCGCTAGGCCAAGAGCCTATGCAAGGGTCGTGCTGGTGTGCCTGGCGCTGCTTGCGCTGCTCACTGTCATCCAGGTGGCGCACGTCCACGCGGTTGACTCCGATGCTGACCACTGTCCGCTGTGTATCGTGCTGCATACCGCAGCCCCGGTCGCAGCTGCCGCCGTGGCGATCGTCCTCGTACAAATCGAATCCGTCACCCCGGTTGTTGCCTTTCGTCCTCTAGGGACAATCTGGCATCCGCAGCTATTCATTCGCCCTCCTCCGCGCGTCTCGATGGCGTCGTTCTGACGTCCCGTCTCGGCCTGATCTACACACTCAAATAGCCCGCATGCGGGCTCGAAAAGCATCAGGCCTCGACCACTCAAAACGATGCCGCCGTTGCACTGACGACGCCATGCGCACTTCCCACGGCTTATCCCGATTCAGTCAACCATCGGAGGCTTTCTTCCATGCCATCGCTTTACGGCAAATTTCTTCGTATTATGCCCCTCGCGGCCCTTTTATTCGCGACCGTTATCTCTCACGCTGCGCAAGGTGGTAACGCCGGCTCGGTTCGCGGCACCGTCACAGATCCTTCGGGTGCCGTTATCGCCGGAGCTACCGTTCATCTCACGAATGCGCTGAGTGGGCTCGACCGCACCGCAACGACGGACGGAGCCGGCCAATTCGAAATTGACAATGTTCCGTTCAATAACTATCAACTCAGTATCTCCGCGTCGGGATTCGCTCCGCTCAGTCAGAGTCTGGTGCTCCGCTCGTCGGTGGGTACAACACTCAAGCCCGTGTTGCAAATTGCCGCGGCCGATTCAACCGTAACGGTAGAAGCCTCAGGCGATCTGGTTGAGACCGATCCAACATTCCACACCGACGTGGACCGCGACATGTTCATCAAGGTGCCGATGGAGAGTCAGTCATCCTCGCTCAGTTCGCTCGTCACGGCCACCACTCCTGGCGTGTCCTCTGATTCCAACGGCCTCTTTCACGGCCTCGGCGACCATGCCTCGAACTCCTTTTCCGTGGATGGCCAGGCGATCACGGATCAGCAAAGCAAAGTCTTTTCGAATCAGGTTCCGTCCAATTCCATTCAATCGATCCAGGTAATCTCAGGCGCACCCCCGGCCGAATATGGCGACAAGACCAGCCTGGTCATCGTCGCCACCACGCGCTCTGGACAGGGTGTGACCAAACCAACCGGAAGTGTGACATCTTCTTACGGAAGTTTTGGCTCCGCGGCAGGAGGATTCGATCTTTCCTACGGCGGAAAGAACTGGGGCAACTTCCTCGAGTTGGACGCCATGAACTCAGGTCGGTTCCTCGATCCGCCGGAGTTCAGCGTCTTTCACGACAAGGGCAATGAAGAAAACTTCTTCGATCGCGTCGACTATTCCTTTTCCGCCGTCGACTCCATGCATCTCGATCTGAATTACAGCCGTTCGTGGTTTCAGACGCCCAATGCATTCGACAACGTGAATGTCACGAACGTGACCAGCGGTGGAACCACCGCAAATCCAACATTCGGCGTCATCGGCGATACCGATCAGCATTCGCAGATCGGCACCTATAACATCTCTCCGACATATACACGCGTGATCGGCAACGATTCGGTCCTCAACCTCGGCGCCTTCGTGCGCAGAGACGAATACAGCTACTACCCCAGCGGCAATCCCCTTGCAGATCTGGGACCACCCACACTGCAGACTTCGTCGATCGGGCAATACCGCACGCTGACAAACGCGGGCCTCCACTCGGATATCTCATACTCCAAGGGAATTCACACCATCAAAGCCGGCGTGCAGTTCTCGCACACCTTCCTTCGCGAGAACGACAGCCTCGGCGTTGTAGATGCCGTATACGACTCGCCTTGTATGGACCAGGGCGGGAATCCGCTTCCAGGATATTCCGATCCATCCCAATGCGTCGCTGGCGGAGTCCTCGCCAATCCCAACTACCTGCCCGTGCTCGCTCCCTATGACCTCACGCGCGGCGGAACCTTGTATGACTTCTATGGCCGCGCCGACGTGAAAGAGGTTGCGCTCTACATCGAAGACCAGATCAAAAAAGGAAACTGGCTCTTCAACCTTGGTCTTCGCCAGGACTTTTATAACGGGCTCTCCGCTGCCAGGCAAACTGAACCCCGGGTAGGAATTGCCTATAACATCAAGCCAAGTGCCACGGTGCTGCGCGTTTCCTATGCCCGTACGCTGGAAACGCCTTTCAATGAAAATCTTGTGCTGTCGAGTACAGGGTGTTCCAATGACGTTCTTGCCCCATTACTCAATTGCACCCCCGGTGTTTCGACTATCGAGCAACCCGGTTTCCGCAATGAGTTCCATGCGGGCCTCGAACAGGCATTCGGCAAGCGGGTAATTGTCAGTGGCGAGTACATCTGGAAGTACACCCACAACGCCTTTGACTTCAGCGTGCTTGGCAACACGCCGATCACCTTCCCCATCGACTGGCATAACTCGAAAATCCCCGGCTACGCCCTGCACGTTGAGGTTCCGGAGTATCACCACTTCAGTGCTTACTCCGTCATGTCATCCGTTGCTGCCCGTTTCTTCCCGCCGCAAGTGGCGGGCGCCGGAGCCACCGTGGGCCAGACCGGACTTCCGTTCCGCATCGACCACGACGAGAAGTTCAATCAGACTACACACCTGCAATACACTTATTCGCGCGGCAAGGTTCTCAATGGCCTGTGGGGCGGCTTCAACTGGCGATTTGATTCGGGCCAGGTTGCCGGTTCAACTCCCTGCTATGGAATCACCGACCCCAACACTCCGTGTACCAACAGCTCAACCACGTTGAATGGTCAGCCGGCCATTGCGATGGTGGATACCAACCTTCCGCCCACCATCAATCCTGTGACAGGGGCCAGCGTCGCGCTTCCCCTCACTGCGGATCAGGAGTTTCAGGCGGGCTTTGCCTGCGGAGCTGACAAGGCAACTCCTACCCATGCCTTGCAACCGGTGTGCCCGGCCTCGGACTTCACTTCAAGCCTGATCAAGATCCCCGCGCCCGGAACCGGCGACAACGACCACAACCCGCAGCGAATTGCGCCGCGCAATCTCTTTGATGTTTCGGTGGGGAAAAACAATCTGTTCCATGCTGACCACGTCAAGACCGATCTTGATGTGACAGCGATCAACGTGACCAACGAGTACGTGCTCTACAACTTCTTGTCGACCTTCAGCGGCACTCACTACGTAACCCCGCGCGCACTCACTGCAAAGGTGACTTTCAACTTCTAAGCCATCCCACTCCCCGGCGACATCAACCTGCCGCCGGGGACCTATTCATTTTTCGATTGATTCAATGAACCTGAGCGCGCTTGGCGACCGGCAACGGAGCCGCTCTCGTGATGCTCAGCGCAATGCCAGGCTCACAGCAATCGCCGCGACGCACAACTTCACCAGCCATCCCGCCGAGTACGAAACCACAAACACCCGATGCAGCTTGATAAATGCCGCATTGGTAAGTATCAGCGGCAACGGCCCGATAATCCAGACCAGCAATGCAAGCCTGAGAGCGCCGCCAAGTGAGGTTACGCCCAGCCACGCGGCCATACAGACAAACGCCGCGCACGTCACAAACGGCAGTGCACTCGATACTGCAATGGCCTTACTCTCCGAACCCTCTCGCCAGATTTCCGGATAGGTCCAGCGGCGATGAATCCAGTCCCCTGCAAAGAACCAGTCGGTCATCGAAGTCACGATGCCCGCGCCAATCACCACCGCGATGATTCGAGTCCAGTGCATGGTTCGCAACGCTGTTGACGACGCATCCTACTCGCTCAATTGGGCTCAAGCAATCAAATATTCCAAGTCGGATGATCCGGATACGAGCTGTCAGCCACAAGCCGCGCGAATGGCCAGTAGCCTCTCCAGCAGCGGCTTCAGCAGATCCAGCCGTAGCGCATTTGCGCCGTCGGACATTGCATGCGCCGGATCGTCATGCACTTCGAGGAAAATGCCGTCCACGCCCGCCGCAACCGCAGCCCGCGCCAGTAGCGGAATGAATTCCGGCTGCCCTCCGCTCACCCCGTTCGCCGCCGACGGCTGCTGCACCGAGTGCGTTCCGTCAAAGACCACGGGCGCAATCGCGCGCATCACGGGTAGCGACCGGTAGTCCACAACCAGCGTGTTGTATCCAAAGCTGGCTCCACGCTCGGTGAGGAAGACGCGGTCATTTCCTGTCGAGCGCACCTTCTCGACCGGGTGAGCCATGTCCCACGGAGCCACAAACTGGCCCTTCTTGATGTTGATCGCGCGACCGGTTTTTCCAGCTGCTACCAGTAAATCCGTCTGGCGGCAAAGAAACGCCGGGATCTGCAACACGTCCACGGCCTCCGCAGCAATATCGCAATGCGACGGCTCGTGTACGTCAGTCAGCACCGGAAGTCCCGTATCCTTCGCCAGCCTGCCCAGGATCTTCGTGCCCTCCACCAGACCCGGTCCACGAAAGCTCTTCACCCTCGTCCGATTCGCCTTGTCGTAGCTTGCCTTGAAGATGTACGAAACGCCCAGGTCGCTTGTGATCCTCTGGATAGCTTCAGCCATCCGCCGCACGTGCGCTTCCGACTCAATGACGCACGGCCCCGCGATCAGAAAAAGCTGCCCCTCGCCCACACGCACAGGGCCGATTTCAAAGGAATGACTCACGAAGCAGATTCTACCTCGACCCAGTGAGGCAACCTTGCCCGACCGCTCCTTGCCGACAGCTTCGGTCCCCATCCATCGCGCAGTCTCATCGCGCGATGGGCGGGAGGGCAATGCCGGGCGCCCCATCCAAGCCACGCGGTTTGCGCCTTGGATGGGAAACCGCGAACCTCCATTTCGGTGAATCACTTTCCGCCTACAGCATCCGGTTTCGCGACCACTGCACCAGCGCACGATCCAGCGCATGCAGCGGCGTCGGTCCCGGTAGCTCCGACTGTGGCTTCACGATCCCGCGATCTACCAGGCGCTGGCAAAATGTCAGATACTCCTCATAAAACCGCACATCCTGCCGTGCCTGACCAAGCGCTTCCAGATCGGCCATATCCAGCTCAATGTATCGTTCCGGATAAATCGCCGCCAGGATCGACGTCGCCAGCGATATCTCCACGCCTCGTAGCGCCAGTAGGGCGCTCAGTGCTTCCGCCGTCGAGCTTTCTGGAGCCGCGGCTACCTCCAGCGCCCGGCGGATACTCGTATTGCTGTTGGCAATCACGTATTGCACCAGCCGCTCCGACTTCCAGCGAACAATCGCTTCCAGGTTTGCAAGCGAGTAGTCGCCATGACGAATCGCGTCCCCGGCTTCGAACGCCTCTTCTTCCAGGTGCCGTTCCCGGTTCGGAGCCTCTTGCCAGCATTGCTCCGCCAACTGTTGAAGTTCCTTTTCTGAAGGCTGAAGTTCAAAGTGAGCCGTCATGCGAACCCTCCTTTGCCTGTGGCTCAGCCCCTCTAGGGGGTTCGCCAAAAACGCCAGCAACAGTAGGTCCGATGAAAAACGCCTGTCAAGCGCATTCCGGCTTCGTCACATGCCTCTGTGACGCACGTCATGCACTCCAAAACATAACTCGTAAACTTCCTTGAATCGAAAGGAAGAAACTGGCAAACAGCTCGTGATTGCTTATCCGGCAGTGAGTGGATGATCGGCGTGTACCGGCGCGTTCGCCGTTTCAGCGCCACTATGCAACTGCCGATTCTTGTAGCTCGCCGCAATAAATTCCCGGAACAGCGGATGCGGCTCCAGCGGCTTTGACTTGAATTCCGGATGGAACTGGCAACCGATGAAGTGCGGATGCTCTGGCAGCTCCACAATCTCCACATACGTCGAGTCCGGCGTCGACCCGCTGATCTGCAATCCGCCGCCCGTCAATAGCGCCTCATATTCGCGGTTGAACTCGTAGCGGTGCCTGTGCCGCTCGCTGACCTCCGTCGTTCCATACACGCGATACGCCAGCGTCTCCGGCTGAATCACGCATGTCCACGCGCCCAGCCGCATCGTGCCACCCATCTCTTCCACGCCCAGCAACTCGCGCAGCTTGTAAATCACGCGATGCTGCGTTGCAGGATCGAACTCGCTCGAATTCGCGTCCTTCAACCCGCACACATTCCGCGCATACTCAATGCAAGCCGTTTGCATACCAAGGCAGATACCGAAATAGGGAATTCTCTTCTCTCGCGCATACTTGATCGCGTTCAGCATCCCCTCGATGCCGCGCTTACCAAATCCACCCGGCACCAGGATTCCGTCGAACCCCTCAAGCTGCGTCTCGTAGCTGGTATCCTCCGGCGATTTCGACTCAAGCCCCTCGGCCTCAATCCAAGTCACATTCAGCTTCAGGTTGTGCGCCAGCGCCCCATGTGTCAGCGCTTCTTTTAGCGATTTATAGCTGTCCTCGTACTCCACATACTTGCCCACAATCGCAATGGACACCTCATCCTTGGGGTGATAGCACCGATCGACGAGATCCTTCCACTTGCTCAGATTGGCTTCGGGAGCCTCCTTGTGCAGGTACTTCAGGATCAACCCATCCAGACCCTCCGCCGCAAAGTTCAGCGGCACCTCGTAGATCGAAGGAACCGTCGTCGCCCCGATCACCGCCCGCTCCTCCACGTTGCAGAACGCAGCAATTTTTTGGCGCATCTCCCGGCTAAGATTACGGTCGCTCCGGCACAGGAGCACATCCGCCTGGATACCGATCGAGAGCAATTCCTTCACCGAGTGCTGCGTCGGCTTTGTCTTCAACTCCTGCGCCGCGGCTATCCAGGGTACCAGCGTCAAATGAACAAACACCGTATTCTCGCGGCCCAGTTCCTGCCGCATCTGGCGAATCGCTTCGAGGAAGGGAAGCGATTCAATATCGCCCACCGTTCCGCCAATCTCCACGATGGTCACGTCCGCACCGTTGGCCGAGACCTTGCGCATCGCGTTCTTGATTTCGTTCGTGACGTGCGGAATCACCTGCACAGTCTTGCCCAGGTAGTCGCCGCGCCGCTCTTTCAGAATGATCTGCTCGTAGATCCTTCCCGTCGTCAGGTTGTTATCGCGCGACAACGGCGCATGGGTGAAACGCTCATAATGCCCCAAATCCAGGTCAGTCTCGGCACCGTCATCGGTCACAAAAACCTCGCCGTGCTGAAAAGGCGACATCGTTCCCGGATCGACGTTCAGATACGGGTCGAACTTCATCAGGTTCACGCGAAGGCCACGGCTCTCAAGCAGGCAGCCGATAGATGCAGCCGCAAGCCCCTTGCCTAAACTCGACACAACTCCGCCCGTTACAAAGACATACTTTGCCGACATCGCTGCAACCTCGCTATTTGATTGTTGGGCTTGGACGTACCTGGTGGGCACAATCAAGTATGTCAGAAAATCAGTTCCGGTTGAACCATAAAATGGATAACGACGTGCCTTATCCAAATCTAGAACCTGATAAATAATTAGATCAAAAGGACTTCCTGAATACCGAATTCGTCCCTGCCCGCGCACTCATTCCTCAAGATGTGGAAAATCCTAGTGATCTGCAACACGACTTGCCTCTTAGAAGGATGCAGACTGCCCCTTCTCGTCAGCGGCCATTCTTTCGGCTATCTCGCCGCCTTTTTCTCTCATGCGACGGAAACGACAACCTTGCCCCGTGCGTGTCCCGCTTCCAAATAGCGGATCGCCTGCGGGACTTCGCTTAACCCGAAGGAGCGGTCAATGACCGGAGTTATGTCTCCGCTCGTCATGAGCTTGCTCAGAAGCTCCAGGTCATCTTTCTTTCGCTGCGCCAGGATCCCGACCAGCCGCTGGCTCGTAAACCACCCCAGCACAAGCTGCTCGATCATGCCCGCCAGTAGTCGACTGGCCGGTGTCTCGGGACCTCCTCCTCCGCAGGCGATAAAGACTCCCCTGGGATTCAGGACACTCCGGAACGCAGCCAGAGGCCTGTTTCCAACAAGATCGAAAATCGCGTCATAGCGCTCCCCATCCGTGGCGAAATCCTCGTGTGTGTAATCAACCACGCAATCCGCACCGATGCCGCGCACAAGCTCCATGTTGCGCGTGCTGCAAACGCCAGTGACCTTTGCGCCGATCCACTTCGAAATCTGCACGGCAAATGTGCCAACGCCTCCTGAAGCACCGTTGATCAGCACTCTTTGCCCCGGTTGAAGCTTTGCTTTGTCTCGAAGAGCCTGCAGCGCTGTGAGCCCGCCGATCGGCGCTGCAGCCGACTGCTCGTAGGTCATGTTCGGCGGCTTGATGGCGACGATTGAGGCAGGAGCACACACATACTCCGCGAACGACCCGTCGACTGCGCCGAACACCGCATCGCCTGGCCTGAGATTCGTCACAGCGGCACCCACCGAAACCACGTCGCCGGCCATATCCCCACCAAGGCTCGTTCTTTTGGGTTTCTTCATCCCGGTAAAGAAGCGGACAAACGAGGGCGTACCCCTCATCAAATGCCAGTCCATCGGATTCACCGCGGCCGCTCGAACCTTGATGAGGACTTCGTTTTCCTTGGGACTCGCATTCGATACTTCCTCAAGCTTCAACACGTCCGCCGAGCCATATTCGCGATGCACGATTGCTTTCATCGGAGACACCTGCCATACGCCACAACCGAAGCATATTCCCTCGCAATGTTTGGTCGGTGCGCGTCGTCACCTCCAAGGGTGTATCCCGAGTCGGATCATCGCCTCCGATCAGCACGTTGCCGCATCTGATCGGCAGGACTACCATGCCGCACGGAGAGGTTTTCCGCCATGACCACCGCATCCGCCATCCATCCGCGCAAACTCGGTCGCACCGGTCCCGCAGTCTTTCCCATCGCCCTCGGTTGCATGGGCATGAGCGGCATGTACGGGCCCGCCGATGAGCCGGAGTCCCTGGCGACCATCCACGCGGCCATCGATGCGGGCGTCACGATCCTCGACACTGGCGACTTCTATGGCATGGGACATAATGAAATGCTCCTGAGCCAGGCACTCCGCTTCTTCCGCGAGAAGGTACTCATCTCGGTCAAGTTCGGCGCGCAGCGCGGGCCTGACGGCGCGTGGCTCGGTTACGATGCTCGCCCTGCCGCGGTCAAAACAGCTCTTGCCTATTCGCTCAAGCGTCTTGGCGTCGACCACATCGATATCTACCGCCCCGCGCGCCTCGATCCTAAGGTCCCCATTGAGGACACCATTGGCTCCATCGCGGAGATGATCCAGGCGGGCTACGTCCGGCACATTGGCCTTTCCGAAGTCGGCCCTGAAACGATCCGCCGCGCCGCAGCCGTGCATCCCATCGTCGACTTGCAGATCGAGTACTCACTAATCAGCCGCTCGCCAGAATCGAGAATCTTCCCAGCGCTCAAGGAACTCGGTATCGCCGTTACTGCTTACGGCGTCCTCTCGCGCGGTCTGCTCTCTGGCTCTTCCAACAGCGGGCCCGGCGATATCCGCAATCGCTTCCCGCGTTTCGCCGCCGAGAACCAGGCGCAGAATCAGAAACTGGTCGCACGTCTGGCTGAGATTGCTACCCGCAGGGACATTACGCAATCCCAACTCGCCATCGCCTGGGCTCTCGCCAAAGAGCCGTCGATTATCCCGGTCATTGGCGCGCGAACCCGCACCCAGCTCAACGAAAGCCTGGCCGCTCTCGAAGTCTCGCTCACCTCTGAGGAGGTCGCCGCAATCGAAGCCGCTGTTCCAGCGGATGCCATCGCCGGTACCCGCTACGACACGCATCAGATGCAGATACTCGACAGCGAAAAGTAGCAGCGAGCCAATACTCACAGCCATGCTCGTCGCGACTCTTGGGGTGTTCGTTGGGCAGGCGGACAAAGCATGGAGCGCAGACGCTTTTGCCTGATAGCATTTCTGCATGTTACGGATTTCCTTTCCCAAAGCCCTCGCATTTTCGCTTGGCACCTGCCTTATATTTGTTGCGGTAACTGCAGCCCCGATTCACGGACAAGACAATCCGGCAGTCGGTGCACCCGATCGTGCTCACATTGAAGAAGTTCTGCGTGGGTTGAATCGCGGGCGGAACTTCGGACAGGTGGCCATCTCTCCTGACGGAAACAAGCTGGCATGGATCGAAGGCGGTCGCAGCGGCGGCGAGATTCGCGTGGCTTCGCCCTCTGACCTCTCCAAGAGCGAGCGAGTCACGGCGGCAACCAATCCCGATCAACACTGCCGCGAAGGCGAGTTTGTATGGGCACCCGACTCAAAGGGCCTCGCGTTCTTCTCAGACTGTGCCGGATCTGCAGATCACCAGGCGGACTTGTATCTGTCTCGGCTGGACGGCACCCCGGCAAAACGGCTGACTGCGCTTAAGGGGCTCCCGGAGGCTCCCGCGTTCTCGCCGGACGGAAGCAAGATCGCGTTCCTCTATGTCGAAGGCGCAACCCGGCCGGCAGGTGCGCTGGCCGCCATGAAGCCACCCTCTGGTGTAATCGGAGAAGACGGAGTAGAGGTCCAGCGCGTGGCCATCGCGCCCGTGGATGCAGCAGCGGCTCCGCCCAGCGTGGTAACGCCTGCTAACCTGCATGTCTACGAGTTCAACTGGGCCCCGGATTCCAAAGGCATGGCCTACGTCGCAGCTAATCCGCCCGGTGAGAACAACTGGTGGGTTGCCAAGCTCTATACGCAGACGCTGCGGGGCCCTTACGAGCAAATCGCAGGAGCGTGTACTAAGGACGGAATTTGCCCGCCGCCGATACCAATCCTCGCGCCTGCCGAGGTGTCCGGTCCGCTCCATGGATTGCAAATCGCCGTTCCCCGCTGGTCCCCCGACAGCAAGACCATCGCCTTCATCGGCGGTCTGATGAGCGACCAGGGTTCCACTGGCGGCGATGTCTGGATCGTGTCAGCGGATGGCGGTGAGCCGCGCGATTTGACTGCCGGAAGGCCAACCTCTCCTGCCTGGATCGAGTGGGGCAGCAACGATTACCTCTTTGTCAGCGAGCTCGCGGGAGGGAACAGCCAGCTCATCCGCTACAAGCTATCGGGCGATCGTACCGGAAACGGACAAGTAAGCTTCGGTTCGCCTATTTTCAGCATTCCCGGCAGCGTGGGCGACGGGCGACTCGAGATGAGCTTGTCTGCCACTGCTGACCGCTCCATGTTTGTCTTCGGCGCCAGTACCTTCGATCATCCTCGCGAAATATACGGGGCCCGGCCCGGCACCGTCATGACTTCGGGGCTGGAAGGCGTTATGCAGCTCTCGCACTTCAACGACGGAGTTCAAGCCGCCTGGGGCAAGTCCGAGTCCCTGAGTTGGAAGAGCGATGGATTTCGAGTGCAGGGCTGGCTGCTGCTGCCCAAGGATTACGATCCGAATAAGAAATATCCCCTCATCGTCGAAGTCCACGGCGGTCCTGCCGCTGCGGTGACCGCCCGCTGGGGCGGAGGAGGCGGTTTGAGTGGTTCGGCGTTTTCGGCGCTGGGATACTTTGTTCTTGAGCCCAATCCGCGCGGAAGCTATGGGCAGGGCGAGGAGTTTGCGCAGGCCAATCGCAAGGACTTTGGCTATGGCGACCTGCGCGACATCCTGGCAGGAGTGGATACCGTGTTGGCAAAATACCCCGTAGATTCGCAGCGGGTCGGGATTACGGGTTGGAGCTACGGTGGATTCATGACGATGTTCGCCGTCACCCAGACCAACCGCTTCAAGGCGGCTGTCGCGGGAGCAGGACTCTCCAACTGGCAGAGCTATTACGGCGAGAACTCGATTGACCAGTGGATGATTCCGTACTTCGGCGCATCGGTCTATGACGATCCGGCCGTTTACGCCAAGAGCTCCGCCATCAACTTCATCAAGCAGGCGCGCACACCCACCCTCGTTGTTGTCGGTGACCGCGACGGCGAATGTCCGGCTCCGCAGTCGTACGAGTTCTGGCATGCCCTGCGCGACGAACATGTTCCAACGCAGCTCGTGGTATATCCCAACGAAGGGCATGGGTTTGTTAACCCTGAACACCGGCGCGATGTGATGGATCGGGCCGTTGAGTGGTTCGCCAAATACATGCCCGCGACCCCAACCACCTCGCAAACCAGCGCTGGGACTCATTGAGCACTACTCGCCCGCTTTTGCTCGCCATCTGCGGGCGGCCGAGTCTATGAATACAAAGCAATCAGACGGGGGCAGGACCGTGCCTTGCGGCCATCCTGTCCTGATACACTTTTCTTTGGAGCAAATCGAGCGTGTTCTGTCGACCGGCTGCATGGAGTGGACGAATGCCGAAGGTCGGTAGCCCGCGCAAATTGAGCCGGGTCCAAGCCAGCGTCGGGCACAAGGCAGGCTCGCTTTAACCCATATTTCTTAACGCATTCGGAGAGACCGTTCCGCGGTTCGATCGGGTGGGACGGGGAGGATTCATGCGGCGGTATCTGACGCTTGTCTTCATGCTGTTTTTGGTAATTCCAGCGGGGATAACTTTCTCCGGCTGTACTCGTAATCCCGGAGGCAATTATTGCAATGGTCTCGGGTACGGGTTGAAGAATACAGATGTAGCTGCGATTGATCTGGAGCCGAAAACAACCGGCGTTTCCATGGCATTTGGACAGACCCGCCAAATCAATGCGCCCTCCGCGACGACTTGCAAGGGTACGACCGCCAGCGTAAGCAGTTACACCTACGCCACCACCAACAATCAGCTGCTCGACATCAACCCTTCCGGCAACATGTGCGCCGGCACCTGGAACCGCAACTCCGGCGGCGGCATTCCGGACTACACCATTTGCAACCCACCGAATCCACTTCCCAATAGCGGCGGTTTGCCGTACGGAACCGTATTCATTTCAGCATCTGCCCAGCAGGTGACCTCGAATCCCGTCGAAGTGTATGTTCACGCCCAGGTGAGTTCGGTCAATCTTGCCACCTCGGGAACAACTGCGGGCACGCAGCAATGCTACTCCCAGGGAGTGAGCGCCACGCTCGATTCTGAAGCCTGCTTCGCATCGGGTGGAACCCAGTATGAGTTCTGCGCCCCCGCCGCGATCACGCAATATTCCTGCCCCGGTGGATTGCCACCCGGAGTCACTTCGGTTCCAAACTGCTCGGACTCAATCGGCGCTCTGACCTACTCGGTTTCTACAGCTTCGGTAGCGACATTGAACGCCGCAACTACCGTAATCACGGCGGCACAACCCGGAACAACGGCGATCACTGCGTCTGTGGCCGGTTCAGGGTCCTCGGCCGGATTCTTCTCCACCTGCCCGCCAAAATCGATTTCAGTCACCCTCAACGGTTCCACAAGTGCCACGGTAACCCAGGGTGTTACCCAGAACCTCGTTACAACGGTGCTCGACACCAATAACCAGCCAATTACCGGCCTCGCACTCGACTACCAGTCCACCAATCCGCTGGATATCTCGGTTGCTTCCTCTGGATCGGTCGTACCAAACTTTCCGGGCGCGACTTCTGTATACGCCATCTGCCAGCCCACCACTTGCAATCCATCCCCCATCAATCAGGTGGGGTTGTTCGGTACGGGATTATCGATTTCCAGCAACGCAGTCGACATCGTTACTCCCGGAAGCGCCAGTTCCTATGTCTGGTTTTCCGCACCCGGACAGTCGCAGTACTTCGTCTCCTACAATCTGGCGACGAATGCGCTCGGGTCTACCGTTCGTCTGCCCTATGTACCCAACTCAATGTTGATGGATCAGCTCGGCACCACGCTCTATTTCGGCTCGTCCCACGCTTTGATGAGTTTTAGTACTGCAAGCAACACGCTGTCGGGCAATCCGAATACTTCTGTTCCAGGCGTCGTATTGGCGGTTTCGCCAAATGCCAAACAGGTTCTGATCAATGATCCGGTTCGGCGAGTGTTCTACATCTACAACACATCTGGCTCAGTTGCCGGCACCTTTACCGGTGTGGGTAACTCCGCCATTTGGACGCCCGACTCGAAGACCTTGTACATAAGTGACAGCGCTTCCCTCGGCGCCAATCACTCCGATACCCTGTACGTCTATAGCGTCAACACTGGATGGACCACTTACGATCTCACTTCGTCCGGTGGGGCCACCAATCTCACTCTCACGATCCCCAGCGTAGGCGCTTATCTCAGCGGCAACCCGACGGTCGCGCATACTTGGTGTCCATCAGGCTCATCGAGCAACTACGGCAGCCTCGTGTTCTATCCGCAGGGTGACTCGGTGCCGATTCCGACCGATACTTTGGCCGCCACGACCGACGGTCAGCATATCCTCGGTGCGGCGATCGCGGGCGGAGGAGTTGAGCTGTCGGATATCAGTGTCTCCATTCCCTTCGTTTCAAGCACCGGTGCTGCCACCGGTGGCTCGATCGAGCCGGTGAATTTGCCGTTGGCTTGCCCGCAGTCAGGTCAGACCCTGGACCCGCTGGTCCTCCAGCATCCGTATCCGGTGAGCCAGCTCCCGGTAAGCGGAATCAACGCATCCTCGATCAACCAGCTCGTCGAATCGCCGGTATCGAATCTCGCATTCCTCACCTACAACGGCGCGACACCGGGAGCACAGCTGCCCTACTACATCCCTGGCTCCAATGGGGCGGCCGGCACGCTGAACTATGTCACGCTGACGGGTGGCAGTGCAGTCACAGCTCCCGTTGCAGGCGCTTTCAGTCTCGACAATAAGCTGTTCTTTGTGTCGACCGCAGGGGATGACCTTATTCACTTCATCAACACATCGACGTTCCAGGACACCCAGCAGATCAATCCTGCGTTGCCGGTATGTACCGCGGGAACAGACCCGGACTGCATTTACAACACAACCGCCCCACCCGCGTCAGGCGTGGTGCCGACCACTGCAATTGTCGTGAAGCCCCGCGCAACCACCTAGTTTCAGAAACGCAGCAGCAGGAAAGGCCGGCCAGCCGCCGGCCTTTTCATTGCTCGGCATTCTGTACTCCATCGCAGAACCACGACGAAAAATTGAGCCACAGCAACACGATAGAATCAAAACATGATCAAGGGAATCTCCATCCTTCGCCCCGCCGGAAACGCTGCTGCGTTCGAGCGTTTAAGCGGTTTTTTTGAGGCGATCGGATTTGCGAGAGGCTCCGGATGGAAGGACGTATCAAGTACTGGCGCCTCATTCCTTGCACCGGTCGGTAACCTTGAATTCGTAAATGGCCAGTTCCCGCCGGTCGCCGATCTTATGGTGGAGGTGACCTCGCTTGATGCCGCACATCAGGCTGCGGCCCGCTGGCTTCAAGGCAACACTGGCGCCGATTCCGCTGACCGTCTATCGTCAATCACCGACACCGATTGGAAGTCGCGCCTCTTTACCGTCGAGCCTGAGCCGGGCTTCTCATTTACATTCTGGGCTTGGATCGATCCCGCAAAGGGAAGGCCGATTGCCACTGAAGGCGATCTATCAGCGGAAGGTATGCGGTTCGCCATCGTAGTGGCTCGCTGGAACGCCGTGATCACCGATCGCCTGCTCGATGGAGCTCTGGATGCGTTGATGCGTAGCGGCGCAAAACGCGCAAATATCGAAGTAGTCCGTGTGCCCGGCGCATGGGAAGTCCCTGCCGCTGCGCGGGCTATTGCCGCACAGCGTAAGGTCGACGCCGTCGTGACCCTCGGCTGCCTGCTGCGCGGCGAGACGGCGCACTATGAGGCCATCTACAACGAGGTGGCACGCGGCATCGGCCAGTCGCAGCAGGAAACGGGTGTGCCTCACAGCTTTGGCGTGCTCACCTGTGAGACCTTGGAGCAGGCGCTGAATCGCGCCGGCATCAAGGCTGGAAACAAGGGTTTTGAAGCAGCTGTGGCAGCCATCGAGATGGTGAGCCTGCAGCGCAAGCTCGCAGAAAGCGGGAAACCTTGACCGCTGGCACTCGTCGTAAATCCCGCGAACTCGCGATGCAGATGCTCTTTCAGGCCGACGTCGGCAAGCAGACTCCAGACCAGGTGCGCGCTACCTTCTGGAAATCTGTCGATGCCGTGGAGCCCGAAGTCCGCGGCTTTGCTGAGGACCTGTTCAACTCGTCGCTCGCTCATCAGGAACAGATCGACGAATTGATCAGTGCCAATTCTCGCCATTGGCGCCTCGAGCGCATGCCGGCGGTGGATCGTAACCTGTTGCGAATGGCAGTTGGAGAGATGGTGCAGTTCAAGTCCACTCCCTTCCCGATCGTGATCAACGAGGCGCTCGAAATTGCAAGACGATACTCCGCTCCGGAATCCATCAACTTCCTGAATGGAATCCTCGATGCAATTGCCCACGGCCTCCTGCCTAAATAGGCGCTCCCGTACCGCTGCCCCGGCCCGCTATCTCAGACTGTGAATAGGCCACTGGTTGCAACTGATTCGCATCGGATGGCGTCCAATGCCAGAAGAACCGGGGGCACTGCCGCTGCTCTTCGGCGATCCGCCGTTTTGTTTTGCGGGGCGCTGGGCGCAAATTCGGCGCGTAGTCATATTTGCGGCGTAACATGGAATTTTGGTACGCTCAGGCTTCTTGGATACTGGGCAGAAGGAGATATAGGTGATGAGCGAAGATTCGAACAATGGTCAAGGCGTAGCGTGGTTTCTGGCTGGATTGGGTGTGGGAGCGTTGATCGGCATCCTCTACGCGCCAAAGAGTGGTCGCGAAACCCGCGAGGACCTCGCACAGGGCGCTCGCGAAGGGTCTGAATACCTGCGTACGCGCGGACGTCAGGCTGCAGAACAGGTCGGCCAGATGGTCGACAAGGGCAAGGAACAGGTGAATCAATACGTCGGGCGCGGGCGCGAAGTCGTGGACCGTGGCCGGGCACAGTGGGAAGACTTCGTCGAGCGTGGCAAGAATCTGGTGCAGGACCAGACGTCTCGCGTTGGTGCAGCCGTCGACGCAGGACGCGAAGCTTACCAGGTGAATACCAAGCCCACCGAGCCCACAGCTTGATTGGGAAGAGTGCCTGGACTGAATCTCAGTTCAGGCTCTCTGCAGTCCTCGAAAATATGAGCTGGTTGCGAAGATCACAGATATCATCGGCTCTGCTACCGGCGTCCTCTTGTGTGCGCAGAGTCGCTGAAAGAGTATGTGCAATAGAAAGATCGCGTCGGTGCCCAAATGGACAATGAAACAAAGCTGCTCGTGATTTTTGTTGGCATCACAGGATTCGCATTGCTGGTGCAGGCGATCGTGATGCTGGTGGCCTTCCTCACGTTGCGCAAAACCGTCAAGTCTCTGCAGGTGGATGTGCAGGAGCTGCGTACGACGGCGATGCCGATCTTGGCGAAATCTCGAGAGACCCTTGAAAAGGTAGCGCCGAAGCTGGAATCGGTGGCGGCCGACGTGGCCGACATTGCGCATGCGTTGAAGCGGCAGAGCGTCGAGTTTCAGGCCGTGGCAGGCGACATTCTGGAGCGCGTGCACCGCCAGACAGGCCGCGTCGACAGCATGTTCACCAACGTGATCGACGGCGTCGAGCATGCGAGCAATGTAGTTGTCGGTTCCGTGATCAAACCAGTTCGCCAGGTAACCGCCATGATGGCTGGCGCAAAGGCCTTCCTGAATGTGCTGGCGACCGGAAGACGACCCGAACGGCCGGCCGATGTCGCGGCGGATCAGGACATGTTCGTCTAGCCAGGAATTCCTATGAAGATCAGCATGAGCTTTCTTCGAGCGGCTCTTCTGGCTGTTTGCGCGGTGCAGTTTGCGACGTTCGCAATCGCGCAGCAAGCAGCTCCGAATTCCCCAATATCCGCGACTCCGACCACCATGCTGCTCGTTCTTTCCAAGCAAGACCACACGCTCGCAATCGTAGACCCCGCGAATCTGCACGTGATCGCTCGCGTTCCCGTTGGTGACGATCCGCACGAGGTGGTCGCTTCTTCCGACGGACACACCGCATACGTGTCCAATTACGGGTTCGGACAATTTCACACGCTGACGGTAGTTGATCTGATTGGTCAGGAGGCAGAGCCTCAAATCGATCTTGGCGCCTTGCGCGGTCCGCACGGGCTGGCGTTCGTGCAAGGCAAGGTCTGGTTCACGGCTGAAGCCGCGAAGGCTATCGGCAGTTATGACCCCGGCAGCAGCAAAATCAACTGGATCATGGGCACCGGTCAAAACCGCACTCACATGATCTACGTGTTTCCCGACGGCAAAAAGATCCTCACGACGAACGTAAGTTCCGCGACAGTTACGATCCTTGAGCACACCGAAGGACAGGCTGGCGGCCCGCCGCCCGGTCCACCTCCCTCCGACGCCCGAGATCACGGCAATGGATCCCCGGCATGGCAAGGCGCAGGAGTGCCTCCACCCGGAATGCGCGGCCCCGGAGGACCACCGCCCGGACCTCCCGGTGGTGACTGGAACGAAACCGTCATTCCAGTTGGCCGCGGCTCCGAGGGGTTCGACGTCTCGCCCGATGGAAAACAGGCCTGGGTAGCGAACGCGTGGGACGGCACGGTCTCCGTCATCGATATCTCCGCCAAAAAAGTTACTGCCACTCTCCAGGCCAACGCACGCGGGGCGAATCGCCTGAAATTCACACCCGACGGTGCGAAAGCGCTCATCTCCGCTGGAGCTGAACTGATTGTTTTCGACGTTGCCACCCAGAAGGAACTCAAACGCATCCGCATCGGCCGTGCCGGCGGTGGAGGCGTCCTCGTCCAGCCCGATGGTCGACGCGCATACGTCGCCTTTTCCGGCGATGGTTTCGTAGCCGTCATCGATCTGAAGACCCTCGAAGTAGTGGGAAAAATCGACGCCGGAGGCAATCCCGACGGCCTCGCCTGGGCAGTCCAGCAGTAGAAACCAGCCTTCTTTGAAGGTACGGGCTTCCGCCAGCACATTGACGCTCGCAATGAATGGGGCTTTATCCCCTGAAGGACGCTCGTTCGGCTCGCGTAGTGTTTCCCGGAACCTGCTTAGACCCTGAGGGGGCTGATAGCTGGCACCAGGAGTCTATTTACGATTCGCCACCCCTTGCCTGTTATGTTTTTTTGAGTGGCTCCCCACCTCACCATTGCCATCGATACCGGCGGCACGTTCACCGATTGCGTCTACCGCATCGGCAGCCGTGTCGAAGTGCTCAAGCTTCCCTCCACGCCCGACGATCCAAGCCGCGCCATCCTCGAGGCGGTCCGCAAAATCGCTGGCACTGTTCCCGCTGGGGCTGTCGAAGTCCGCCACGGCACCACCGTCGCCACCAATGCGTTGCTCGAGCGCAAAGGCGCGCGCGTCGCCTTTGTCACCACTGCCGGATTCGAAGATACCCTCGCCATCGCCCGGCAAGCGCGCCCCGATCTCTACGACTGGAACCACCACCGCCCCGCGCCGATAACAGATCTTTGCTTCGGTCTTCCCGAACGCATCGGCCCCGACGGCGAAGTTCTTCTCGCACCTGGTCAAGCCGCAATCGACAAACTCCGCCGCGCGATTCGCAAATCAAAAGCCGAATCCATCGCCGTCTCGCTCCTCTTCTCGTTCGCCAATCCCGCCCATGAGCAAGCCGTTGCGAAGGCACTCGAATCTCTCCGCTTGCCCATCTCGCTCTCCCACCAGATCCTCCCCGAATTCCGCGAATACGAACGCGGCTCGACCGTCGCGCTCAACGCTTATCTTGCCCCGCGGCTGCAGCGATACATCCATGCACTTGCCCGCGGACTTGCCTCCGGTCCTGCCCGACGCCGCGCCAAATGCTCTGTCAGTCTCAGCATCATGCAATCCTCCGGTGGCATTCTCTCCGCCGCCACTGCCGCGCGTGAACCGGTTCGCACCATTCTTTCCGGTCCCGCCGGCGGGGTCATCGGTGCACTCAGTGTCGCCCGCGCAGCCGGCATCGAACGCATCCTCACCTTCGACATGGGCGGTACCTCCACCGACGTCGCTCTTCTCGACGCAACCCACGAGCCTCCCACCAGTACCGAAGGCCAGGTCGCGGGTCTTCCCGTTGGCGTGCCCATGCTTGACATCCACACTGCAGGCGCAGGCGGCGGCTCACTTGCCTGGATGGATATGGCCGGTGCGCTGCAAGTCGGTCCGCAATCTGCCGGAGCCGTTCCCGGTCCCGCCTGCTATGGCGGCGGCGATCAGGCCACAGTCACTGACGCTAACCTCGTGCTCGGCCGCTTGCATCCAGAATACTTCCTGGGTGGCGCCATGCGTCTCGACGAAGCCCGCGCCCACAAAGCCCTCTCTGCGGTACCCACCAAATCCTTCGACACGGTGGAGCATCTAGCCGAAGGCGTCCTCAGAGTTGCCAACGCACGTATGGAGTCAGCCCTCCGCCATGTCTCCGTCGAACGCGGTCAGGATCCGCGCACCTTCACGCTCCTCGCATTCGGCGGAGCCGGCCCCCTCCACGCCTGCTCTCTGGCCAGTGCGCTCGGCATTCGCCGGGTTCTGGTCCCCGCCGCTCCAGGCGCGCTCTCCGCCTTGGGCATCCTCGACGCCGATCTGCGCCGCGAGTTCTCGCGCACCGTGATGATCTCGCCAGGTTCGACGCAGATCGCCCAGGTCTTTCGCTTACTCGAAGTGGAAGCCCGCGCTGCATTCGCAGCCGAGGGTGCACATCCCGTTCTCACCCGCTCCGCCGACCTCCGCTACCACGGTCAGGGCTTCGAACTTCGCGTTAGCTGGTCCGCGAACGCTGTCGCGCGTTTTCACCGCCTCCACGCGGAGTTCTACGGCTACGCCGACCCCACTCGCACTGTTGAAATCGTCACCCTTCGAGTCCACGCCGTCGCTCGCTCGCGTAAACCCCGACTAAGCCGCGCAGCTCTCCGTTCATCGGATGCAGGCCGCGCCCTGATCTCTGCGCATCGCATCTTTGAAGAAGGCCGCTGGCGCAGCTCCGGGCTTTACGATAGAGCGAAGCTTCATCCCGGCAATCGCATTATGGGCCCCGCTGTCATCACCGAGCTAAGCGCCACCACCTATGTCCCCTCCGGATGGAAGGTCTCGGTTGACGCGCTCTCAAATCTCGTTCTCACGCCCACTTCAGGTGCACGCGCATGACCACGCGCCGCCAGCCCGACCCCGCCGAGATCGCCGTCATCGGCCATGCGCTCCATTCCGTCGCCGTCGAGATGGGCGCATCCCTGCGCCGCACCGCCTTCTCGCCGAATATCAAGGAGCGCCGCGACTACTCCTCCGCCATTTTCTCTGCCGAGGGCGACCTCATCGCGATGGGCGACGACATGCCCGTCCACCTCGGCTCCATGCCCATGTCCGTCGCCGCTGTTCTCGCCGACCTCCGTCTCGAACCGGGCGATACTGCGATTCTCAACGATCCCTATCGCGGCGGTACCCATCTTCCCGACATAACGATGGTCGCGCCCGTCTTTCTCCCCAGCCGAAATCGGGCCGCGTTCTACGTCGCCAATCGCGCTCACCATGCCGACGTCGGCGGTATGTACCCCGGCTCCATGGGACCGTGCCGTGAAATCGCCCAGGAAGGCATCCGCATTCCTCCCGTCAAACTCGTGCGAGCCGGCAAGATGGATGGGCAACTCCTCGCCACCATCCTCGCAAACGTGCGAACCCCCGGGGAACGCGAAGGCGACCTCACCGCGCAACTCGGCGCCTGTCGCATCGGCGCCTCCCGCATGCTCGAACTCGTCAGCCGCTTCAGATACGCGCGATTGCTGCAAGGGGTGAGCGCAATGCTTGCCGGTTCTGAGCGCCTCATGCGCAATGTCCTTGCCTCGCTCCCAGCAGGCGAGTGGTATGCCGAAGACTTCCTCGACGACGACGGCCTGATCCCCGGTCCTATCGCCATTCGCGTTAAGTTCAGCAACGATCCCAAGCGCCGCCGCGCTATCGTCGACTTCTCAGGCTCCCACCCGCAGGTGCCCGGCAGCATCAACGCCGTTTACGCCATTACATGGTCGGCAGTCTTCTACGTCTTCCGCTGCCTGCTTCCTCCCAGCGCCATCGCCACTGCGGGACTCATGCGTCCCATCCAGGTTCTCGCGCCCCTTGGCTCCATTGTCAATGCGCGGCCGCCTGCCGCAGTCGCTGGAGGAAACGTCGAGACCTCGCAGCGTATCGTCGACACGCTCATGCGAGCGCTTGCGCCCGTACTGCCCGATCGCATTCCGGCAGCAAGCTCCGGTACGATGAACAATCTCACAATCGGTGGAATCGATCCGCGCAACCGCCTGCCTTATACCTACTACGAAACCATTGCTGGCGGCCACGGTGCCTCACCTCAATCCCAGGGAGCCAGCGGGCATCACGCCCACATGACGAACTCACTCAACACTCCCGTTGAAGCGCTCGAGTATGCCTATCCATTCCGCGCGATTCAATACGCAATCCGCCGCAACTCCGGCGGGGCAGGGAAACATCCCGGCGGCGACGGTATCGTTCGCGAGTTGGAACTGCTGGGTGACGCGCAAGTCACAGTTCTAGCGGATCGCCGCCAGACTCAGCCATGGGGCCTCGCAGACGGAGGATCCGGGGCTCAAGGCAAAACCACAATCATCCGCGACATCGGCGACGAGAGACTCCCCGGCAAATGCACGCGGGAACTCAAATCCGGCAACCGCATTCGCATCGAATCCCCCGGCGGCGGCGCCTGGGGAAAACTCCCAAAGCCGTAAAATCATTTGTGTCTCATCATGAGCGACGCACTGCCCCACGCAGTGGATAAGCGGAGCGAGATCAGCTTTTGTTCTCGTTCCGGCACGGTCTTATTTAGGTCCCCAAATCCGAAACTCCCCGCTCGCATGCATCAAGCTCATCAAATAGAGCATTCCGTCGTAGTACCGATACTGCCCTGATGGAACCGGCGTCTTCCACAATGCCTCGGTGAATTCCTTCTCCCGTCCGCGATCGGTCGCCGCCAGCCCCGCTACCGCATTCGTCCCCACCAGTCCCGGCGGATGATCCTCATGCGTCAGGCCTGGCGTCGCGCCAAGATCTTTTCCGTCCAGCGTGTACACAGGCCCATACTTGTCGATCCCCTGCGATGCGAAAAACTTCTGAATGCGATCGCTCAGCTCCTGCTCGTCTGAAGCCTTGTGCCACCACGACCAATCCACTGCCCAGTTGCTCGCAGTCCTCCACGCGTCATAGCCAAACTCGCCCGACTGTGGAAACCGATTCGCGTGCGGCGTTCCATCGAAGTTCGCATAGTCTGGTGCCAGACCAGTCTGCTGATTTGTGGTTTTAACAAAAAATGCGCGGCTGGTTTCTGCCGCCTTCGCCCAGAATGAGCGATCCTCACCCGGTCCCCACCTCGACCACAACTCATAAAATGCCGGCAGATGATACGAAGGATCTGTGAAGGGTTCCGGCGAGATCTCAGGTACAAACAAAATCATCGGCGGATCGGGATTCATCATTGGCCCCACACTGTGTGATCCATTCTTTCCTGGCGCTGTGATCGCTTGCCGATGGACCATCGCCGTGAGTAACCTCTCCGCCTCCGCGTGGTAGTCGTAAATTCCTTTCCCGTCTCCCCATCGATTCGACGCGAACAGAAGCGCCATGGCGAAATAGGATTCCCCGTCAGGCGCTGCTCCCTCTGAGTTGTGCGTTCCGTCCGTCTTGCACGACCACGCAAAGAATTGGTAACTTGGCGCCTTCGGGTCTGAAATGTACATGTACGTCTTGGCCCAATTCCAGATCGCATCGAACTCCGCCTTCTTATCCAGCTCGACCGTGATCATCATCCCGTACGACATACCCTCCGTTCGCACATCATGATTCGCCCAATCGGTAACGTACATCAGCGGACCATTCGCGTTGCTGCCCGCATCAAATGCAATCGCCTGCGTCTGCTTGTCGCCATGAAATAGTTGCTGATACGCGGCCTCAATCTTCTCTCGGATTTCCTTCTGTGAATGCCCGTTCTCTGCAAACAAATTGCGATACTTGCCCGTTGCAAACGCGCCGTTTCCATCAGCGGACGTAGTCTTCGCCATCCCTGACTGGGAACACGAAAACCACAACAAGCCAAACCCAATCGTCGCCAGTGAAGCAATCTGAACGCGCATCTTCGACCTCCAGCCATCCTCAAGTGAAGCGATTTACTCGCGCGTCAAAGAGTATACGCGTCCATGCTTGAAGGCGCGCAAACAAAAAAACCAGGCAGTCTTTTGCCTGGGATCTTCGCTGATCTGCTCTTTACTGCCTACTCAATTCTTCCCGGGTTTTCACGGATTGCGATGCAGGACATGCGTTGCAATATCCGGCCAGAATATCGAGCAATCTAAGCTCTCCACCATTGTCGATTAATTTCTATGTTTTGCAGTGGGGGTAAGTTTGCGAAGGATGAATTCCTGCACCAGGGAGTCAACCGTGCGAACGCCGGTCGTAATTGCGAAACCCTCGAACAACAATCCCGCGCCTCTGTTCGATTCAGGATAGTAGAGATTCGAAATCGCGCCAGAAGTCAGATCGCCAAGTAAGCTCGAATAGTTTGGCTGACTCTTCCCATTGTCACCCCGGCAAACATAAGGGCTCGCCATAGCGTGCAGCGCGCGGGATTTCTTCGTACCGGTGCCTTGATAGAAATAACGCGGGTCCTGATGGAACATCCACGGATAGATCGCGCCTCCGAAGAAAATGTCAGTCGTGGTATCCAGAATTCCCGCACCCACGCGCTGGCCGTAGGCATTCCAACCTTGACCGTAATTGGGAATGTCCCCCGCCTGGTAGATGGCAGCCAGGAACGCTACTCCGAAAAAAGTTACGGGATCGGTAGATGCTTTATAGGCGAGTCTGAATTTCAGCTTCGTTGTGAGCGGTACAGGATGAGGATCGTAGGTAACGTAGAAGTTGGGAATGATGCCAAAAATACGCTGCTTCTCCTCGAGCCTGACCTCCTGAGTGGCGATCTCATCTTGCGATGCATACACCGTAACGGATGTTGGCGATGACGAGACGTTCAGTTTGATGTCCGGCAGAAAATAGAATTGGCCGGGAGTCAATACAATCGTCTCCGACTTCCAGGTTTCAAAATCCACGACATTGATCGTGATTCGATACGGGATTCCCGGGCGCAATCCTCCAAATTGAAATGCCCCATTATCGTCGCCAGTTGAAGTTTGCCGGTCTGCAGGTCCCGGGCCTTCGAGAAGAATAGTCGCCCGAGGCACCGTGTCCCCATTCGTATCGAGAATGGTGCCCCCAATGTGCGAAAGCGTTTGATCTTGCGTTGATGTCTGCTGGGGTGTGCCCTGTCCCGCGTCCTGTGTATCGGCTCCGTTAGGACTCTGTGTCGCCGCTGGCTGTTCGCCGAGTTGTCCAGCTGGAAGGGCGACGGACTGCGCCCGCGGTGCATCTGGAAGCGAGTACGAAGGAGTGGCCAACGAAACAACTGACGTATTCGATGGACTTATATTCGCGGGGCTCCCCTGCGCGAATATCGCAAGAGGCGCAATGGAAATGGAACTGCAGAAAATCAGATGTCGAATTTTTCGCATTCCACCACCAATTTTGTTTGCGGACTTATTCGCAAACACCGAAATTGCCACTAGTGCATTGGTAGTCAATGCGAACTCGCGCCTGCCATCAAAACTTTCACTTACGCGAAGAATAAGAGGGCAAGTTTAAAGCTACAACTGTCACATTTGACAGCGTGCACCAAGGAACTGACATCTCTCTCGCGTGAGCCTATCGCCGACGCGGCGTGGGATCTGAAATTGGCTGCCGAGTCAGAGGTGCAGTACGGTATTGAAAGCCCAACTTTTCGCGTCTGGGGTTCCGTAGCAGGCGCCCGCACACACGTTCCCACTACTTAAGATTAATTGATTTCGCCGGGAAGTGGAATCCGCCCTTGGAAGTTCTCTAATTCTTCTCTTTTGCGCTGGGTGTGAGCTTGCGTATCACAAACTCCTGCACCACGCCGCTGACGGTGCGCTCTCCTGTACTGAGCAGCAGATTCTGAAACGTCAGCCCGACGCCGCGGTTCGAGGGCGGATAGTATGCATTCGAAATAGCGCTCGATATCAGATCACCGCCAATGCTCGAAAAATTCGGCTGCGATTTCCCGTTGTCACCGCGGCAAATAAACGGACTCGCCATGGCGTGCAGCATGCGCGACTTTACAGTGCCTGTCCCTTGATAGAAGTACCGCGGATCCTGGTGAAGCAGCGAAGGCAGAATCGCTCCTCCGAACATGATGTCGGTTAACCCATCCGCGTACACCGCGCCGAAGCGCTCGCCATAGCCTCTCGCGCCTTCGGGATAATCTGGAGTATCGCCTGCCTGGTTCATCCCTGCCAGAACAGCTGCTCCCAGAATGCTTACCGGATCGATTGACACTCGATACGCCATTTGAAACTTCAACTTCGTCGTAAGCGGCACCGCGTTTTTCGAGTCATACACCACGTAGAAGTTCGGAATGAATCCAAGAATCCGCTGTTGCTCCGCAAGCTCTACCTGTTGCGTCGCGATTTGCTCCGTAGAGGAGTACACCGTTACTGACGAAACAGAAGCCTCAAGTTTCAACTTGATTTCGATGACGCCAAAGAACTGACCGGGTGCGAGAGTAATGGGCGAAGAAACCCATTTCTCAAATCCCGGCGCGGTGATTGAGATTCGATACGGTACGCCCGCAGTCAGCCCGTCGAATTGGAAAAATGCCGAATCGTTCGCCGTAACTGTCCGATGATCCGTGGGACTAGCGCCTTCCAGAACAACCATCGCTCCCGGAATCAGGTCTCCGTTGACGTCCAGCACCGTTCCATTCACTTCGGCCGGCTGCATGTCACTTGGCGATGGAGGCATGTCTTTGCCAGACGGGTTGGGCGCAGAAGGGTTCGCAAGTGCGTTAACTGTTATGGAAGCAGATCGGCTCGCTTCGCCGGAAGTCGAGCGCGGATCTGTGGGTTGTTGCGCTGGCGTCACAACGCATATCACTACTGACAAAGCGACAGCAGAAAAAAAGTATGTATGGCGCATCCATTCACCCGCGGGGTATTCGGGCGCACCTGCCACGATTCACGTCCAAGCGAATCGAAAGCACATACACCTCAGGTGCATCCGCCACTCGTCACGCGGCGGATGCGTCGTCGTTGAAAGTACCTCGCTTTTAGACGTAGTGTGCCATAAGAAGATACAAAATATTGTCGCACCGATTCAGCAGGATCCAACTTCGGTTACCCTATTGGGCTGGTTGGCGGCTCTTGATTTCCTTCAGCATCAACTCCACTTTGTCTTGGCTCTCCAGCGCTCTGAACTTGTCTTCAAGCGACTCCGGCGTCAACACTTCCGTTGCCGCTGCATTTTCGGCAGCTGTAACGTGGACCTTGCTCTTCATCCGGCCAATCGTGCTTTCCTGGTCGTTGCCCACCACGTGCTGAGCCTTTGCTGCGCGTCCAATCACCCTCGCGCGGCGATGCTCCGCAATCAGCATCTCGCAATGCGCCCGCGTCTCCGTCAGCTTCTGTTCAAGCTTGTGCAGTGCCTGGCGCAGATTATCCGCTTCGTGCTTCTGGTCCTCTGACTGAGTCGTGAAGCCGATTTGAAGCTGATCCTGGCTAAGGGCACGCTCCAAGGCAGCGCGCGCCAAGTCATCCTGGCCCTTCTGCACTGCCAGCTCAGCCTTTCGCCGCCACTCTGCCGCCTGCTGTTCGTGCTCCGCTTTCTTCTTCTCCAACAAGTGCTGATCCGCAATCGCAATCGCCACTTGCGTCTTCACCTGCATAAGCTGGTTCTCCATATCCAGCACCACCTGTTTCAACATCCGCTCCGGATCCTCAGCTTTCTCCACCAGGTCATTCAGGTTCGCTCTCAACAGTGTGCTTACTCTATCCAGTAACGCCATAAATCCCCCCTCCTCGTTGTCAAACTTCGATTCTCGAATTCCATTGCATTCGCGCCACATTCTCACTCTGCAGGCGGCTTCGCTGGTCCTGGCTTTGCAGCCGGCTTCGTTGCAGCGGGCATAGTGTCCGATATCTCTTTCATCATTTCTTTCGTCATTGCCTTGCTTCGCTCTGAAACCTTGCCCATCACCATCGGCATGTATTCCTTTGCGATGGCAGGCTGCGCATCCAACAGATGTTGCCCCGGAGGTGAACTATAGAACTTGATTAACCCAGCAACATCGTCTTTGCTCAGGTGCTGTTGATAGATCGTCGTCATGTCCGCGAGCATTTCGTCAGCCGGGTAGAGATCCATCGCCTTTCCGACGTATTTACTCATCACCTTTTGCATGGCTTCCCGCTGTTCCGGGGTCAGCTTTGTTCCTGCCGGCAGAGATGCTTCTGTTTGCTTCATTGCACTCTGGATCTGCTGCGCAACCATACTCGGCACAATCTGGCGCATCGACTGCAATTGCTCGCGAATCCGCATCACATCGAAGAGCTTCGCCAGTTGCTCCTTCGTCGGTTGTTGATCGGCAGGAACACCCGCCGCCGGAGCCTGTCCTGCTTGTGCTGCTGCGCCTGTCTGTTCGGTGGCCGTAGGGCTCTGCGGAAACGAGTATGTAGAAGTGGCAATGACGGCTGCGCCCAAAATCGCGGCAATATGAGTATTGCGAATCATGTTCCCTCATCCTTCCTTCCGGTTCGCGTGGCGAGCGCTTTTCAACTCTCGCCACGCACCCATTGAACGACCGTGAACACACCATCGTTATTTGGCAGCCTCGCCGTTCACCGGCTTTTCCGCCGCCGGCTTCTTGATTGCCTGCACATTCGACATCAACTGCTTGATGTCCATGCCGCTCAGCGCCTCAAACAATGCCGGAACCTGCGCCGCAATCCGCGTCATGTCGCCGGTAATCTTGTGCGCGCCTGCAGCATCGTCGTTGCCCGTGGAAACAATCGTGATGTGGTCCACCTTGCTCAGCGGCTCTGCCATGGCACGGACAACATCCGCCATGTTGGTCAGCAGCTTGTCCACCACCGCGGCCTGGTTCCATTGCTGGTAAGCCTCGGCCTTCACGTTCATGGCCTTCGCTTCCGCCTCACCCTTCTGGAAGATGATGCTGGCTTCGGCTTCGCCCTGCGAACGGATCGCAGCCGCGCGGCCTTCTGCCTCAGTCGTCAGGCGAGACTTCTCAGCAGACGCCAGGTTCTCAATCCGTTGACGCTCGATCTCGGCGCCCTTCAGAACGGTTGCGATCAGTTCCTTCTCATGGCGCATGATCTCGGCTTCCTGCACCTTGATCTGGCCTTCTTTTTCGACTTGCTGCACCTTCACCTGCTCAGCCGTCACCTGCTGCAACATAACGTTGGTCTGCAACTCGTACGCCTTGTCGGCCGTGGCTTGTTGACGCCGGCTCTGTTCCGCATACTCGGCCTTCTTGATCTCAAGATCGCGCTGAGCTTCAGCTTGTCTGGTTGCCGACGCTGTCTCTGCAATCACGCGCTCCTGGTCAGCCTGCGCCTTGGCTACCGCGGATTCCCGCAGCGCCGTGGCCCGCTTGATCGCCGTATCTCTCTCCGCATCGGCTGTCGCCATCTCCGCATCACGCTTGATGCGCGCCACATCCGGTTTTCCCATGTTGGCGATGTAGTCGTTCTTGTCGCGCACTTCCTTGATCGTGAACGAAATCACCTCGAGCCCCATCTTGCTCATGTCTTCCGCGCACGTGGCACGCATGCGCTCACCTACCATCTCGGGCTCCTTCACAATCTGCTCCACCGTGAGCTGTCCGATGATTCCGCGCAGATGGCCTTCCATCACCAGCCGGATCAATCCCTCACGCTGTGGCGGAGTCTTGGTCAAAAACTGTTCGGCCGCGGTCAAAATCGAAGCCTGGTCGCTGCGCACCTTGATCTGCGCTACAGCTTCTACTGTTACGGCCACACCCTGCTTGGTGTAGAGGTCCTGCTGCGGAGCCACATCGAAGCTCATTAGTTCCAAACTCAGCTCGCGACAGTTCTCCACCATGGGGAAGATCACCGTGCCATGTCCCTTGATCACACGCGGCCCACGAAATCCATAGACAATGAGTGCTTCATTGGGCCCCGCCTTGCGATACATCCTGGCCAAAATGCCCATCAGGAAGATAAGCGCCAATACTCCCAGACCGACAACAAGAATCATTTCATTCGTCATTCGATCCCTGTCCCTTCAACAGGGGTTGAATTGTTGATGGTTTGCTTCCTCGGCGATCACTGATCACTGACCACTGATCCCTTTTTCCTGCCATTTACTGTTTTGCCTTGCCTCTGCTCTTTGGAAATAACTTCGCCAGCAATCCCAGCAGAAAAATTCCAACCAGGATGGCCATATCCGCAATCAGCACGGTTGAATTCGTCATTGCAATCCCGGTCCTTCGGCCGGGCACAATCTGTTGCGCCGCTTAAGTCCGGCTAGCGGCTTGTAGCCTGCTTCTGATTACTGTTCACTGACAGCTGCTCACTGGTTTCCAAATCTTCCCACCTCTTCACGTACGCGACCCCTTTCTCGTAGCGAATCACGTATACCTCCTCTTCCTTGGCAAGGGCCGCACCGTCCTCTGAGCGCGCGACTGCCGACCGCGTTGCGCCCAGTTGCTGGTACACGATCTCGCCCGTCCCTCCGGCGCGAATCGGCGCAGATACTCGCCCCACCACACCGATAACGTCTGTTTCGTCCGCCGTCAGTTCGTGTTCGTGCGGCATCAGCACCCTGGTCAGAAACATGAAGATGATCGCCCCTCCCGCCAGGCCGCAGATCGCCGCCATCACCACGACTACTCCAGCGACAAAACTTCCATACTTCGTCAGCAAATATCCCGCCGCGCCGAACCAGCAAAGAAAAATCATGATCGAAAATGCATTCCACCAGGGAACCTCTGGTCCAACGCCCGCTCTTGCCGATCCCGCCCCGCCGCTCACTGCGTGAGAAACGCCCGCGGCGCCGTGCGGCATTTGAGGAACATGCCCTACGTGCGGAACATGGACATGCGGTACGTGCACATGGCCGCCGAAATGCCCCATTCCGCCCAGCAGCGAGACAAAGCTCAGCATCAGCCCCGCAAGAAAGCAGACAAGATAAAACGTCTCCCAGTTCATCTCCATGCCCCCATTTACCTGCTGCGTCGTTTCGCCGTCTTCTGATCCCTGGTCCCTGATCCTGACGAGGCCCCCAACGAACGATTCGTGTTCAGTGGGGTGGCTGATCCCTGTTCCCTGTTCTTGGGCCTCAGAACTTCAGTCAGCCGCGTCATCAACCCCGGTGTTTCCAAAATCGACTCCAGCAGAAGCAAACAATCCCGCGATCGTTCATATTGCGCCACCGTCAGCAGCGCGCTCTTCAACTCTGGATCGCGCCTAAACCGCTCCGCTCCCGACACCAGCCACACATCGAGCTTGTCCTCCAGGCCCCGCACCTCGCTTAACAACTCCGGGTGGTAGCCCTCGGGATCATCCACCAGGTATCCCGGATGAACCTTGAAGAAACTTGCCAGGATCTGCCGCGTCGTATTCGTCAGGTGAGGCCGGGTTCCGCTCTCGATCTGCGAAAGATAGCTCTGGCTCAGCTTCGAGCCCGTTTCTGCCGCGATCGCCCGCGTCAGTTCCTGCTGACTCATGGCACGATTCATCCCGCGCAGGCTGCCTTCCACTTCACGCAGATATTTGATTTTTTCGCCGAGCTTCATCGTGCATCCCGCGATCAGCGTTCAAAATCTCTAACCAGCCAATCGCAAATTGCAATAACATTATCGCAATCCGCAATAAACGTCAACAGAAATCGCCACAGACTGGCAAGCTATTGATTGTAAAGGCGGTAAACCCGCGCTTTTTTAGTTTATCTAAACCGCCGAGCGCCCATTATCCCTCCCGGACGGAGGAAACGAGAATAGCCCAGGATGCAATCCTGGGCTATTCCGAAGATCGATGAATCCCGTCCCGTGGGGCCGGAACGAACCAAGCCGGGGAACTATCTCCCCAGACATGCGAAGGCCTTCCGGGCAACCGGAAGGCCTTCAAAGGTACTGCACCCAACCCACCTACGCTGTTACGGTCCGCGCAGGCTTGGATCCCCACAGCCCGTAGTAGGCAATGAAGAGATAGCAAATCAGCGGAATCACGAACGCGTGCTGAATGCCGAACTTGTCGGCTGCCGCGCCTAGTGCCAGCGGCACAATCGCGCCGCCTACAACCGCAGTCATAATCAACCCCGATCCCTTGCTGGTCATTGGTCCCAGACCCTTGATGCCGAGCGCGAAGATGTTCGGGAACATGATCGAATTGAAGAATCCACAAATCACGATTGCCCAGATTGCCACCTGGCCGCTCGACACCATAGAGATAAGCACGAACAGCGCAGCCGCGAACCCGAAACCACCGAGAAGCCTTCCTGACTTGATCTTGGTCAGTACCCACGATCCGAGCAAGCGACCTATCAGCGCGCCGCCCCAATACAGCGAAACCAGGAACGATGCAGTCTTGGCGCTGTCAACGCCCTGCGTCTTGAAGTAGTTCACTGCAATCGACGCCAATCCCACCTCGACGCCGACGTACAGAAAGATTCCGACCGCACCCAGAACCGTATGTCGATAGCTCCAGATGCTGCGGCCCAGTATCGGATCGCCTTCCTTCGCCGGTCTGAACTCCTGCGTCTGCGAAATGTGCGGCAGGTGCATAAACGCAACTGCCACGCCAAGAATCAGCAACCCGGCCGCAATTGCGATGTATGGTCCGCGCACCGTATCTGCGACAGCCGCCTTCGTGGCCGTGCTGGCAGGATCCGTCAGAATGTAGGCGCCCGCGACCAGCGGAGCGATCGTTCCGCCCAGCGAGTTCAAAGCCTGTGCCAGCGTCAGCCGCACTGGGGCGCTGTGTTCGGGGCCCAGAATCGCGACATACGGATTAGCCGCCGTCTGCAGCGCCGTCACGCCCGCGCCCACGATAAACACCGCCGTAAGGAACAGCGGAAAGCTGACCATCTTGGCGGCTGGCACAAAAAGCAGACACCCCAGCACCTGGATGAACAGCGATACCACCATCGTCCGCTTGTATCCGATCATCTCTATCAGCTTTGAAGTCGGCGACGAGAAGACAAAGTAAGCGAGGAAGAACGCCGACTCCGCCAGCATGGCCCACGCATACGGAAGCGTGAAAATGTTCCGCAGATGTGGCACCAGCGCCATGTTCAAGTTGGTGATAAACCCGAAGATAAAGAACAGTACAGCGACCGTAATGAAGGGTCCGGTGTAGTTCGGCGTTGTTGAAGCCGCAGCCGGTGTGGATCGAGTTGCCATAGATTGTTTGCTCCCCGCTTCCTTGAAAATTGATGCCCGGTTAGGGCTCTTGCGCGCGCTTTCGCTTGGGTCGCGCTTGCTTCAACCAGCTGGTTTTCGCTGGATTGTTTTGGCAGCCGTATTTCCGGCTAAATTGCTGCACACAACACTATACGTAAAACCCCAAATTGGGGAAGTGATGCAGTCAACGGATTCGGGATGCCGCATGCCGGGCACCCCATCTTGTCCGAATTTCGACATTTCTGCCATCTTTTTCGCCGCCTGCATCACATCAAATGCTCCGCAAGATGCCGTATCCTCAAGAGAAGGCAAGGAGACCCACGTGGCAACCACCACCCTCAGCAGCGCCAAGTTGAAAAAAGTTCTGGCAGCTCTCGATGCCAATTGGCAGGCTGAAATGGAGGGCTACTACACCTATAAAACCCTCGCCGATCGCGACACAGATCCGGTGCGCTCCCAGGTTTTGCGTCACCTCGCCGGCGCCGAGTGGGAACATGCCGCCCTATGGCATGGTCGAATTGTCGAACTTGGCGGCGCTGAGCCCGTCTATACAGGGAATCCCGGCGGCGAAGCCAATTCTCTCGCCAACCGCGCTGGCGGTGTCCGCATGGCCCTGCGCCGGCTCGAAATCGAAGAAAGCCGCCACATCGCCAACTATGGCAAGCAGTTGAAAGAGCTGGGCGATGAAGGCTCCATCGCCATCCTCGACCACGTCATCGAAGATGAAAAAGATCACCACCGCGAACTGGGTTCGCTCCTCCGTGGCCATTACCAGGCACCCGCTGGGGCGCCCAAAGTCGACGTTAAGGCCGTTCTCGACGAACTCCTTGCTAAGCGCGAGCAGGGTCGCAAGCAGCCCGGCGCCTGGATCGGCGACGCTATCTACGGGGTCAATGACGGGCTGGGGGCCATCTTCGGCATCGTCTCCGGCGTCTCCGGCGCAACCGCGGGCGACAGCAAATATGTTCTCCTCGCCGGCCTTTCCGGCATGATTGCTTCCGCGCTCTCCATGGGATCCGGCGCGTATCTGGCCGCTAAGAGCCAGCGCGAAATCTACCACGCTGAAATAGCCCGCGAGCGCGAAGCCATCCGATTGAATGCTCCCGAAGCCCGGGAACTCCTCTCGCTCTACTACCAGGTCAAGGGCTTACCCGAAGCCGACGCCGACCACATGGTCAACCACATCGCCAGCGATCCTGAGCAGATGCTCCGCGCCCTTGCCGGCGAACGCCTCGGTACCTCAGAGGAAGCGCTCTCGAACCCCTTGGTCTCCGCCACCTCCGGCGCGCTCTCCACCGCCGTCGGTGCCATGATCCCCATCATTCCGTTTTTCTTCCTCAGCGGTGTTCCAGCCGTAGCCGCCGCCGCCGTTGTCTCGCTTGCCGCGCATTTTGCCGTCGGCGCTGCCAAGAGCCTCATCACCATCCGCTCCTGGTGGTCCTCGGGCATGGAAATGACCATCGTCGGTGCAGTCGAAGGTGCCGTCACCTACGGTATCGGAATCCTCTTAGGCAAAGGCGGAATGTAGTGGGTGGCTTCATCCCCCTCGGCGATGCCTCGCGTCCGCCGACTCGCTTCGCGGTTGTCACCATCCTGATCATCGTTCTCAACGCCTGGATGTTCATGAAGGAACTTGCATACGGCGACCGCTTCATCTGGGTATGGTCCGCCGTACCCATTCGCATCATCCACGGTCATGCCTGGATCACTTTACTGACCTCCATGTTTATGCATGCCAGCTGGATGCATATCATCGGCAACATGATTTACTTGTGGGCCTTTGGCCGCGAAATTGAAAACGCCATGGGTCCTTTTCGATTCGCTGTCTTCTACCTCATCGGTGGCATCGTCGCCATGTCCGCGCAGATCCTTGGCGATCCGTTCTCCCGAATTCCCGCCCTCGGTGCCAGTGGAGCCATCGCCGCCGTCATGGGAGCATTCCTCATTACCTTTCCACGCGACCGCATTAAGACCTTCGTCTTCTTTCTCATCTTTTTCCGCATCACCCTGATTCCTGCCGCGCTCCTCATTGGCTTCTGGTTCCTCATGCAGGTACTCAATCTCGGAACCGTCGCCCAGGTCCGCACCGGAGGCGTCGCCTACCTCGCCCACATTGGCGGATTCCTCTTCGGCATTGCTACTGCCCGCCTCTTCGTCAGCCCCCAGCGCATGACGTATCGCCGCTTCAGCTGACACCGACACGTCAACTTTCCCGCGTGGTCACTCCTGAACAACAATCCTCGAAGCGTTCCAAGCAAGCGCAAGGTCAATGAGCTTTCGTGGTCGGCGGGACCTTTTGCCTACTTAGTCTCTTCGAAGCCAGGCAAAATGCGCACTTCTGATCCGAACTTGTGATAGCCGCCAAACGTCACGTCGTTGATCATGGTTTCGAAGTAACCATACAGACTAAAGACCATGCCCCACTCGCGCAGCTCGCGCTCGGAGCGGCCGCGGGAAACTTCGACACTCCGCTGCGGAACAATGTAGGTTTTGCCGCCCAGTTCCACAGGCCCATACTCGACCATGATTTGCGAGCGGATAAGGGGCACGTCAGGATCCCGTTCTTCATTGAGATCCGCATTGATCACGATCCGCATGATCGCCCCGCTGTCGGGGTTGACCGCGAATTCGCCGTAGTAGGAGTCCGCCTTGTTTTGATAGAAAGTGGTCCCGTCGCCCTCCGGGAGGCAGCAATACGTGAGCATGGGTACGCTATTCGTGCTGGCAACTCTATAGGAGAACACTGCCAGATCTCCGTTCTTGCCGCGCTCCCAGCGCTTCCAGCTGATGGTGCTCGGACTGGCAGCGGCGGCCGTCAGCACGTACGCAAGAATGGGGCCAAATGTACCCGTTGTTTCAAGACCGCGCGCCCGCACCCCGCCGCCCCCGCGGCCTTTGCCGAGTTTCTTTTTTTTCTCAACCACCTCGTGCCCGTTTCGATAGAGAACTGTAGCGTGCTCCCCGGTGGCAAAGTGGAGAGTCTGGTCCTGGTGCGGCATCTTCCAGCTCTCCTCGGGGCGCACCAGAGGCTCTTCGAAGCGCACCGTGCCTCTCAACGCATAAAAGTCGGGCAATTTGGGAATAGCGTTCTGGAGGTAGGCGAATGTGCGCCCTAAAATGGCGCTCTGCTCATCCACCGGAGGCGGCGGCCGATTCACAATATCGCTGGGCGGCGGCGCGAGCGCGATTGACAGATCGGCATCCGCCGTCAGTGCCTGGCGTTCCCGTTCGCTGTGGATCTCGCTCAACAGGGCATCGAGCCGGGACTTACTCAGACGTTCGGTGAGTTCGAGATTCGCCAGCTTTCGCGGCAGATCGGTCTGCGCATGCACCAGCTCTTCAAGCTGCGCGACGCTGAGCTTTTCTATCCCCGGCCGCGGATTGTCGAAATACACAGGCTCGTTGTAGTAGCCCGTGGGGGCGCGGACCGTCAGACCAGGACGAGCCACATCAACACGCAGGCTGCGGTAATCGTCAATGCTCTCGGTATGCGGGGGATTGAAGGTGATGTTATAGAACCTCCCCAACTCTTCCGCACAGCGCTTAATGTCTCTATCCAGATCGCCCGACGACTCTGGCACCAGGCCGCCTGTGTGCATCGCGATCACCGGCAGCGCAAGTTTGGCTGGTTGCATGTCCTTCTGTGACCGTGGCGCTTCGAGATATTCGTGATAATTCAATGGCTGCTCGGGATTCTTCCCCACGTTGACGTTGTCCAGCATGATGCGTGCTTCTCGCAGCCGGGTAGATAATTCCGTTGCCCCATCGAAGCCCATGTCGCCGCCATCGACAGGCCAGCCCGGACCGATCCACACCACGACTTTGTGACCCGGGACGTCTCTCTGATCGATGGAAATGGAGCCGAGTGCCCGCAGTGAGAGCTGATTGGGCCCCGAAACGCCCATCCATGCGCGAAGTAAATTGGGTCCGTCATTTCGAACGGATCTCCACATGAGTCGCGGAGACTTGTGCTGCTCCACCTCTTTGGCCAGCAGATTTCCCTCCCGCGTAGGCTGCGAGGACGAGAACAACCCATCCCGTGTAAGCCTGTAGAGAAAACTTGGGTCTTCCAGGCAGCCATCATTGCTCTGCAGGAAATGAACAATCGCGCTTTCAGCCTGCGCAAGCTGCTGGGGTGCGAGATTGATGGCGTCGAGGACGAAGATCAGCTCGGGCGCTGGTTCTGACTCCTCCAGGGAGTTGTGCAGGGTGCGAATCTTTGCCCTCTGCCCGTTGTCGAGAAGAGTGAACTCCCAGGGCGCGAGGCCTGAAACCGGGTTCCCAGCCTGATCTGTTACCACGACATCGATGCTGAGGAGGCCTTCCCGCACGACCGGATCGATTGCGCTCAGCGGCGCCAAGGTCTTCTGCGCAACGGAGGGATTTCGCAGAGGCGTGGTTTGCCCGCCAGCCCAGCAAGTCCCCAGAACGATCATGCCTGCGATAAAAGCCGTGCGCTGCGTGTTGAGTCGATCACCACGGTTCAACATGTCCCGAAGACTCGCGGCGAGCATAGCAGGGAATGCGTCCATGGCGCTACGCGAGATCGAGGTGAATTCACCGCGGACTCGTCGTCCTCGTGCAAATACAAGGCGAGCTGGCGAGTCACCGCCGATCCTTCCCTTATTCGATTTCTGAACAGCGAGGGGTGGTTTCCGGCGTCGAGGATTCGGCATCGGGAAGTGTGGGTCCCCACTCGACTTCTATACTCTCTCTCGAAGGAAAATCATCGGGATATGCGTAAGATAAGGATCTTTCTTTATCTTCATTTGCTCTTCGCTGCGCTAACGCTTCCGGCCTTTCCGCTGGCCGCGCAAAACGATCAAGCTGCTCTAAGGTTTGAAACTGCAAACGGGCAAAGTGCGTTTCACATCGGCGAGCGCATCCCGCTCAGGCTAACCTTCACCAGTCCAAACGACACCGGCTATCTGATAACGCCGCTGGTGCGCGGCCGCGGCGATGAATTTGACTGCAATCGATTCGAGGTTGTAAGCCCTGCCGCTGGATGGTCAGACCCTCTGGAGATGTACTTCAAGCAGGATCTGCTTCACACCGGGCACGGCTGGAGCTGGCCACCGTTGAAGAAGTCCAAGCCCGTTGAGGCATCGGTTGATCTTAACCAATGGATTCGTTTTGATCAGCCGGGTAATTACACAATAAAAATAACCAGCTTTTGCGTTTCCAGGATCCACGCCCCAGTGCGCTATTCACTTTCAGCGACAATCGGTCTTCAAATCGTTCCCGCAACGCCGGAGTGGCAGAACGAAAAGTTCAACTCGATCAAGGCGAATCTGGATCTGCTCGACCAGCCTTACCCGCAGCCTCAAACAGGTGAATCCAGCCAGTCACAATGGGAACATCGGGGTGAGCTGGCTCAGAACGCAAGTGCCGACCTCAAATACCTCGCGACTCCCGCAGCAATCGATGAAATGACTTCCCGGCTTCGCAGCGAGAAGTACAACTTCGCAGACCAGTGCGCTATCGGGCTTATAGGTTTGCCGCCAACCATGCGCGAGACCGCCATCGCCTCGATGAACAAGAGAATCGAAGAGCGTGATTTTCCCGTCACACAGTGGTTCTTCTCCACCTTGTCATTCCTCCACGTAACTCCAGGTTCCGAGAAAGAAAGTATTCGCAAGCAGCGTGAGGCCATTAATCCCGTCATCTGGTCGGCGATCTTTTCGGCCGTGCCGAACAAAGAACCGGAGGCAAGGGCGCAGACGGTGCAAACCCTGCTCGCCTATGGGCGAAACATCTCGACGCCGGAAGTAAATCAGAAGATGACTTCGCTGCTCAAGTTGTCGTTTCTCGATTTGGATAGCCGAAGCCAGATAGACGACTTGCGGAGGGAGTGGGACAGGCTCAGGTCGCCGGAGTTTCTCCCTGTTTTGCAATCATTGGCCCGCCTGCCGGTTCAGAACGATACCGACCTGCAAGTCTTTGCCTATGACCGGCAGGAACTCAAGGGACTGGCCCTGAAGCGCTGGTACGAGCTTGATCCTAAGGGGGCGCATCGCGAGATCGTGGCGTAGATCGGCTCCGTCAGTCCGTCACTTGCTGCTCAGACAATCGCATTTCTTCCTGCAGAACAATTTCCCCAGTTTGAGCCGCTCTGGGCACAAGCCCTGCTCGATACCAAAAGCCAATTGCGCGAGCGGGCGCTCGGCTCTCTGCTTGTCCGTTTTGGCACAGGAGCCGTGACAAATCAGATGATCGCCAAACTCGACGAAAAGAGCAACTACCCTTGCGATGCACATGTTGTCTCGTTGGCCTACCTGGCGCGGTTCAGCCCCAATCTTGCGCGAGAGAGATTAAAACGCGAGGTTGCCACAAACGACGGCAAGTGCGGTGCGGGTCTCCTTACATGGATCTCGGAACTTACCACCGCTCCCGTCCTCAATGATCAGGCCGTGGAGAACCTTGACAGCAATGACGTTGAAACCGTCAGGTCGGCCGTCCAATACCTCATTGCCTACAGCAGAAAGGAAGACGAGTTACCCCTCTGGCGGCGCTACGTGGAATGGACGTCGACGTACGAGGGAAAGACGGAACTGCTCGATAAATCAGAGCCTAATAAATGGAACCAGAACTTTGCCAGTTCGATCATTGGCGAGGAGATTGGTTCCGCGTTGATTCGGGGACAGGGATGGTTTGCTGATCCGGACCTGATTGCGAGCGTACTGAAAAGGTGTGTCGGAGACTTGATGTGCAAGCGACTCAAAGAGGATACTCGCGCGTCGGTTCATCCTTACCAGCTAAATCTTCCTGACTCAGTAATGCAATCGGGCAAAATCGTTGATGAATTCATTGGCGTGGCGCAGTATGGAACCCGTTCGCTCAAACTTTTCGAGGCGAAAATCAGCCAATTCCCACCGGGATCAAAGTTTGTTCTGCCTCGGTGGTATCGTCCCGCCAACAGCGACGAACGGACGCTTGAAGCAGAGGTTCGGGCCATTCTGGCCAAGCACGGTATGTCCCTGGAGATTGCCCAGCAGTAGCAGCCCGATGAATGGACTGCGGAATCTCATCTGCGCTTGCTGACAACCTAACCATCGATATTTCCCCTTGAAAATCGTCGGTCGTCACGACATAGCGCTACAGATTGAAGAGTTCTCGAAGCCGCTTCGTCTGCCCCCGGCTCACCGGAATCTCCGTCTGCTTCTTGTCATTCATCCGCAATTGATAGGTCGACTTGAACCACGGCACGACTTCACGAATCTGGTTTATGTTCACCACAAAGCTGCGATGGGCACGCCAGAACACTGCCGGATCCAGTTGATCGAGCAATTCCTCGATCGTCCTGCACTTCGACTGCCCTTCGAACTGCTGCGTCACCACCCGGATCACGCCTTCTTCAATCTCGGCAAAGCAGATATCTGCCTGGTCCACCAGCAGCAGCCTGCTGCCCGCCTGCACAATCAGCTTCGCTCGCTGTGCCGCGCGCGCACTCCCCTGCGGACCCTTCAACAAATTCAGTAGCGCATCCAGTTGCGATTCAATTGGCGACTCACCACCCGCACTCGCGGTCGTTGCGCCGCTCGTTATGCGCCCGCGCACCCGCTCCAGTGCCTTGTCCACGCGCACGCGATCGAATGGTTTCAGCAGGTAGTCCACCGCATTCACATCGAACGCGCGCACGGCGTACTGGTCATACGCCGTTGCAAACACAAACTGGGGCAGACTCCAGGCGCTGCCGTTTTTCTGCTTGCGATGCCGTTCCATTACCCGCTGAATCACAGCAAACCCATCCAGCCCCGGCATCTGCACATCGAGAAAGACAAGGTCGGGTCGATGCGTTTCAATCAGCTCAACGGCTTCGATTCCGTTGGTTCCCTGCGCCACCACATCCACATCCCTAGCCGCCTCAAGCAGGTATGCAAGCTCGTCGCGAGCCAGTTGTTCGTCGTCAATAATCAGTGCGGAAATAGTCATGGAGATGTGGAGGTGCTCAAACCGCGTCGCAATCCAGTCTACCTCTCCAGGCTCGCCAACAAGCGCGGCAGGCTAGGCTCGTTGCGTCAGCCGATCACGTTCGGTTGAAGGAACAGAATTGGGTGAAGGGAAGCAGTTTCGTTCTACTCTAGAATTCGCACAAAGCCGGCGGAAGAGTTTTTGTCTTCTCCCAGCTGGTTTGATCTTTACTCCCTGCTTCCCACGCCCTGCAGCCGCAGTCGTGCCGGCATCTGGTCCCGCTCCAGCTCATGCCCGCACCGTGTACAGTACTGATCCGTGCCTCGAACGGTTCTAAAACAGTTTCCGCAGCTCGCGGTCAGCTGATAGTTGCATTGCGGACAGAAGTGGAAATCGCCCTGCACATGCGTCCCGCATGCCGGACACTTCGAAACCAGTGGCGCACGCAGCAGGAAGTAGAGTACTGCGCCGATCCCGCCCGGCATCACAAAGCAGATCAGCATCCAGAACCGCGAACTCATCGCTCGCCTCGGCGCATCCTTGCTTACATACCCCACCATCAGAAAGTAGAGCGACGCCAGCAGTCCCCACGACAGGTTCATGTAGATGCGCAGTCCCAGCGGAGGAACATGACGCTGCGTCTGTGGAAAGACCAGCCAGAAGTAGTACTCCACCAGAACAAAAACCGCCGCTGCGATCACAATCGACCACACCGGCACCAGCCGTGTATCTTCGTTCGGATTAATCAATTCGGGTTCGCGCATAATTCTTGACCCTCGTCCAGAGGGTTCGCACAGCAATTCAGCTCTGCCGAATGCTATTCAATGGACGGCCAGGATCAGAGTGAAGTTGCGACACAGTATAGAGGAAATCAGCCTCGGCAGAAAAACTTAACATCGGAGCCATGTTACGAGGGGAATTGACGCCAGAGCCGCTCTCAACGATCGATCGCCCGATGTTTCTGTCAGGGCATGGCTTCAGCTGCCCCATTCGATCGTCACATATTACGCTGTCATCCTGACCAGAGCGGTTTCGGAGCCCCCTAGACGCGTGCGTCTGTGGGGAGGCGAGGGGAGAATCTGCTTGTGAAGCTAAGTCGAGGGTACGGGCTTCAGCCCATACACAATCTCCATAACCGTTGGGTGCTTTAGCGCGTTAGGGATACAACAGCGTCCTAGCGGCCCCTCACGACTTCCGCCGCAACCACCCCGCCAGCAGCGCAGATCCCAGCAATGCGGTCACCGAAAAGAATCCCCACACCGCAAGTTCGCTCATCAGGCTTGTCAGGTGCTCCTCTTCGATCAAGGAGTCCGCCACCCACCATACCGGCGGCCCCACTACGAAGAACACCACCAGCGTCGCCGCCAGCGCCATCGCGCGGATCCGTTTCCGGCCAGCACGCTGTTCCTGCATCAATCCTGCTGAGGCCATCACCACGCGCCGCGTCTTATCCGCAGCTGCCCGATCGCGATCGCCGCCGAATCCCGCCATAGCTTCCACCAGGTCGCCATGCGTAGATCCACTTTGGTCCCGAGCCGATCCTATTGCCGGCGCCGGCTGGGTCACACTGCCTCCCGGCGGTGCGCCTGCGCGCGTTCCAAATACGGTTTGATTGACGCCATGCCGCGGTACAGCCTTGATTTCACCGTCGACAATGGCGCCCGCGTGACCTTCGCAATCTCTTCCAACGACAGGTCCTCGTGGAATCGCAGCACCAGTACCTCGCGATAGAGCGTGTCCAGTTGCAGCAGTGCGCTTACAATCTGCTCGCGGTCTTCCACGTTCGACATCCGGTCGAAAGGTCCCGGGTTGTGATCGGCAACCTCAAAGGCCATTGGCCGGTCGTCGTCGCCACCGGCGTCAAACAACTCGTCCAGACTGCTCATAGTCCGCTTCCGCCGCTGATCGATCACCATGTTGCGTGCGATCGTAAACAGCCACGTCTCGAAGCGTGACTTGCCATTGAACTGTCCGCCACGGGTCAGCACCCGCATCCAGACCTCCTGAAAGAGGTCTTCAGCCATTTCACGGTTTCCCGTCAAAAACATCAGATATCGCAGGAGCCGGTGCTGAAAACGCACGATCAACTCGTCTAGAAGTCCCGCATCCTGCCGCTTAAGTCCTTCCGAAACCGCAAGATTCTCCTGCCGTACCTGCTCGTCGGCCGCGGAGGCTGCACCCGGCACAAACAACGAACGAATTGCTCCCACTGTGCTCATCTCGTTCAATTAGACGACAAATCGGCATGCAAAGCCGCAAAAAACCTGCTTCCGCACCAAAAATAGGGCGATTTACTGAGCCTCGGTTGCCGCGAGCGCATGAAGAATCAGCAGACGCTGACTGATCCTCGCTGACAGATACCCTCAAGGGCCGCGCGAGCACTCTAGTGATTCTGAGGTGTTGTGCACCCACTCAGGGTGGAATACGCAGTGAGCGGTTTCAAAGCCAGAGAGGGAAAACTCTGCGCCATCACTGCGTCGCCTTGGGCCACGCTCGTTTGTCCGCCGCTGGGCTGGTGTTGCGTCATCCATGCGCTCCATGTCGCACCGGTCACCACGACGAATCCTTGACTGTCGTCGAGTTCAGCCGAACTCGTGAAGCCGCATGAGGTGCCATTCTCAATCTGGACTGAAAAGTGCCCCCGCCATTGATCCGGATGAGTCTTATTGGTCGTCGTCTTGTCCCACCGAACCAATACCGAACCCATCTTTTGCCCCTTGCTGTCGACAAGATTCGATCGGGCGGTTCCGCCTTGCATCAACACCACCGATTCCGGATCCCAGCGAAGCGAATTGCGAATTCCACGCATCTCGAGGTCCGTCACCGCCCGGGAATCGCCAGGGAAATACCGAATGTCTACCTGCGCCGCGGATTCTGGAGCGGCGGTCTGCACAACATGATCCTGAGGCGACTGGCTCTGCTCGGTACCGCCCGCCGCTGCGCCCTCAGGATTCAACGCGTGCGTCTGAAGCCATGATTTCGCCGGAGCAAAACCCTGATTGGCCGCCTTTCGTATCAATGTCACTGCTTCTTCGTGGTTCAGCGGGGCTCCTCGCCCGCTCTCATACATATTGCCAAGAGCGTATTGCGCGGTCGCCAGTCCCTGGTCCGCGGCCTTGCGATACCATATCGCTGCTCGCGCTTTATCCTCCGGGATGCCCCACCCAGTCGAGTACATCTCTCCGAGCGAGAACTGCGCGGTGGCATTCCCCTTGTCGGCGGACTTCGTTAACCAGTCACGCGCCTGTACCGCGTCTTCCATTGCAACACCGCGGCCGGTCAGATAGCGGGTTCCAAGTTCAAGCTGCGCCTCGGCATCCCCATCGGATGCCTTTTGATACAGAGCCGCAACTTCCTTTTTCTCCGCCTTGCTTTGGGAGCGACTCGGAACAACCCCGGCAAACAAGATAGAGAGGATTACGAGAGACTGGATCACCAAAGCAGAGATCCGCTGTCTTGACGGTTTCGACTTCAACGCGGGTTCCTTCGGCCGGTTCATCTCAACCTTCTCCGCTTATCTCTCACGCCCAATGGCAGAATACGAATTTCATGTTGCCGTCACTTCGAATGCGCGTGCGGCTCAAGTCTCTCACGCTCTGGACTTGTCGGAAAGGTCCGGATTTTCTGCCGCCTTCCGCACGCGCGTAGACTCTTTCCCATGATGTTCACCAAGCGCCTTCGCGATGGGGTCCGCCGCGGAGACATCACGTGCAGTGTTCGCATCTGGAAGACTCCCCGCGTCAAAGCAGGCGGTCGCTACCGAATGGAAGAAGGCGAAATCGAAGTGGATTCGATCGAGCCAATTGGCTTTCCCGATATAACTCCCGAACTGGCGCGCAAATCAGGATTCCTCGGCGTCCTCGACCTGCTCAAAGTTGCCAAACACGGCAGTGGCGAAAAGATTTACCTGGTCCGCTTCCATTACATTCCGCAATCGAAGAAACTTCGACAGCAACTGCATTGACCTTGTAAATCGCCGCAAGAGTCTTTGCGGGTGGTGCCAGATCTACGAAGCCGCAACAATACCCGGAGGCGGCCACGTTCCCTTCCCAGGCGGCAAGATTGAAGGAGGCGTTTCTTTCGGCCAGTACAACCGCATCACCAGGTAGATCGGTCCGTCAGGCGCGGGAAGGCGGTTGGACTCCTTATCCTTGCCCGGAGAATCCTTTTGGATATACAACGTCAGCGATCCGTCAGGATTCGTTTTCATCTTTGGCAGCATTGGCGAATTGATCAGGTAGCGATTGATCGGGTTTTCAACCAGGAACTGCGTCTTGCCGCCGTACATCGTCACAGACCAGAAAGCGTTGACTGGCGGTAGGCTCCCTTTCGCAAAGGTAAGAGTGTAATTGTGTTTGCTGCCATCCATTGTTTCTCCGCTGGCAGTCACCCTTGTCATCGGATACATCGCTTCAACCGCGCTGTTGCCGAAGATTCCTCCCTTCGCCGCGGATGCCCGCTTGAGCCAATCGCCGGCGTAGAAGGCACGGTCGCCAAAGAACGAGCCCACGTTCCAGCCGTTGATCACCGCTCCTCCGCTGGCGATGTATTTGTCCACTGCGTCATCGCCGGCTTTCATCCCCAGCAATATCGCCGCTTTGTGCTCTGCCGAAAGCTCCTTCATGTCGAACTGCTTTCCAGCTCCAATGCCGATGCTCGCCAGGTTTGCCCGAATACCCAGCTCTTCCGGGCCCGCCGGCGAATACTGCAGCACAAAATCGAGCAATTCCCAGAAATTCGTCTTTGCAATCTGAGCATCGGCCTTCATGTAGTCGATTGCCAGGGCCGCTGGTGGCACGGGCTGCTTGAGAAATGTGGAGAGTGGCCGTACCTTGTAACCCGCCTGGATCCTCACTACGTTCGGCATATCCGCCGCGCCAAAAAGTTGGGTGCGAAAGATAATCGCCGAGAACGGCGTCGTCGAATGAAAGACCCGCTTGATACGCGCAGGCTTCTCACCTTTCCAATCGGGGCCCACAATCATGTAGTCGCCAGCCGCGGTGCCGGTGGTCCTGCTGCCCATATATCCGTAATTGAAAGTATTCGCGTCTGTCAGTTGCACAGAGTAGTAGCGAGGCTTCGGTACCGCGGGAAGCGAGATTACCGTTGGCTCTGCACGCAGGTCGACTTCCATCAGGGAGTACGGCGTATCGCTGTTCGGTGTGATGACCGCCGTGTCTTTAGGGGTAAATACCCGCGCTTCATTGGTGAGCGTGCCCACCGGCGCTTTGAATTGCCCCGAGGCCGGATTCACAAATAACTCATAGGCTGAGGTGTAATACATCAACAGCGGAAGACCGTAGACGAAGCCATCCTGGGCAATCTGTTTTGTCTCCTCGATGCTTGGGACCGCGACACCGTTAATCTTGTCGGCCTTCTCGGCTTGGCTGATCGCATCGTTCTGCTTGCAGCCCGCGACTAGTGTTGCCATGACGAAACAAAGTAGCATCGAACCGCTGGCACGGTGGCTCCGCATTTCGCGTATCTCCTTCAAAATTTGCGATTTCGCAGACAAAGCGGACCAGATCCGAAACTAGCAATCTTGACAGTCAGCGGATTAGCCGCCTTACGTCGCAGTAGGGCTTCGCAGTTCTCCTGGCCGTCAGTTGCCGGGTCGGCTAATTCCGCTGACTCCGCTGGTACCCTGATTTCAGGTCCAAATCGGTTCTGCCGTTCTGACCACGAATCCTCAACCCGACCTCTGTCAGACCGAAGCGCCGCCTCGCCACTCCGACCTGGCCGCAATCGTCCTCGCCGTCAGCGGCTTCACCTGCTGGGTATTTGCCGACAGCATCATCGAGATGGTGGGGCGCTCCAACCTCCCGGCCTACGAAGTCATTGGCTTTCTGGGCCTGTTCGTCACTGGGTTCCTCGCCGCCTACACGCTTGCGCGCCGCGAAATGTCTTCGCTCTGGCCAACGCAGCCCCGCCGCCAGCTTGTCCGCTCTTGTCTCGACCTTGCCAACAACATCTGCGTTGTTGTCGCCCTTCGCCATGTGCAGTTGACGCTCTTCTACATCCTCGTCTTCATGTCCCCTGCGGTCATCACCATCCTCGCGGCGATCTTCCTCCACGAGCATCCCGGCCTGCGCAAATCACTCGCCATCGCCGTTGGATTTGCAGGCGTCGTCATCGCCGTCAATCCCTTCGGTGCCTCGCGCCGGGGCGATTGGATCGGCTACGCGGCTTGCATGGTTTGCGTCGCCTGCTTTTCGGTCAACATGGTCTGGTCCCGCGTCCTCACTCAAACGGAAACTCCCGAGAGCCTCACCATCTTCTCCGGAATCGTGATGGCCGTTGCCGGCCTTGGCTGCACGCTCTGGCACGCCGAACCGCTTACGCCGCGATTGCTTCTTGCGCTGTTTCTGACGGGCGCCTTCTGCTCCACGGGAAGCATCTGCTTCTTCATCGCTCTCCGGCATACCGCGGCATCCAACGTCTCCCAGTATCACTACACCCAACTTGTCACCGGCGCCGTCGTTTCGTTTCTCGTCTTTCACGAGCTACCCACATTCTGGATGGTCCTCGGCGGATCGCTCGTCGTAGCTTCAGGACTCTACGTTGCCCTCCTCGCCTCGAGGGGCGCACGAACGACCGGTACATGAACGCGCGGAGTGGCGCATCGCCTGCATTTTTGCTGTGCGCTCTCCGCTCGAACTATTCAAATCCAAAACTGTCTCGCTGAAAGGGCTCACTCAAGGCTTAGTCAAGACGGAAGGCGCGCGCGACCCACGCTAACTGTCAGAATCTGGATGGCAAAAAACTTCTGCTGGTTTGCAGGTAATTTGACCTGCTTGCTGCACAATGGCTTTTACATCGATCCGTGCTGCGTCTCGATTTCGATCAGCGTCTTTACGAGGTCGCGGTGGAAGCCTCGCAAGTCCTTCTCTGAGAGTATTTTGCATACAAGCCCTTTTGTAAGAGGTATTTGGGGAGATACCCAGCCCGCAAGTCATGTAAATGGAGTATTTTGCTTTTTTTTTTGCGAGCTCAAATTCAGGACAGCTAACTCGCAACCGTGAATGTACAAACGTGAAACTGGAAAATTCCAAACTCGAAAAATCCTTCCGCGCCCCGCTTGAGGCGACTGGTACCTCGCTTCGCTGGGTCATCGTCCGCGTACCGGTCGACCTAAAAAAAGCGTGGCCGATGTGGAAGAGTCGCCGCGTCTTCGGCGAGATCAACGGGTTCGCTTTCAAAACCGCGCTCATTCCCGGCACCAGAGGCCAGGGACACGTCCTCATCGTGAATAAAAAGATGCAGGCCGGAGCTCATGTACGAGCCGGAAACCTCGCACTCATCGAGCTCACACCCGATCTCGGCGAAGTCGTCATCGATTTGCCGCCGGAGTTCGCAAGGATCCTGAAATCGGATCGCGCCCTGAAGAAATGGTTCGATGCTATGAGTCCTTCCATGCGCAAAGGCTTCACCAATTTCATCGCTGACGCCAAAACCACCGAGACGCGCCAGAAGCGGGCCGAAGCCATGGCCGAGAGCCTGATGCTCGCCATGGAAGGCGAAGTGGAACCGCCGCCCATTCTGCGAGCCGCCTTTCAACGCCAACCCGAAGCTCGTCGCGGATGGGAACGGATGACACCGACGCAGCGCAAGCATCACTTGCTCGGCATCTTTTACCCACAGACCATCGAAGGCCGCGAACGCCGTGCCGCAAAGGCCATCGAGAGCTGCCTCGCCCTCGCGCACCGGCGCCCTCCTGCCTAGCGCGCCATCTACACTAATCACATGGAAGTTCTCTACGGCGTGCACCCTGTCGCCGAAGCTCTCAAGGCAGGCCGGCGCCGCTTCGATCACGTTGTTGTCGCTGCCGAGCGTCACGACGAACGCCTTGCGCGGCTCGTCGCGGAATGCAAGCAGGCGGGCGTGCGCGTCCGTCAGGAACCGCGCGAACAGCTCACGCACCTCGCCGGCACCGCCGCACATCAGGGCGTCGTCGCGCTCGTCCGCCAGCAGGAAGCCCTGGCCATCGAGGATCTTTTCACCGCTCGCGATCCATCGCAGAAGCGTTTGCTTCTAGCTCTCGATGGTGTCGAAGATCCGCAGAATCTCGGCGCTCTTTTGCGCGTCGCCGACGGAGCCGGCGTCGACGGCGTAGTGCTCACCGAACGCCGCGCCGCGCCACTCAGTCCCGTCGCCGTGAAAGCAAGTGCCGGAGCCTCCGAACATCTGCGCATCGCCCGCGTCGTCAATCTCGTTCGCGCGTTGGAGGACTTGAAGCAACAGAACATCTGGGTCATCGGCCTAGACGAACGCGGTGCCTCCGACTACGACCAATTCGACTTCACCGGCGACTGTGTCCTCGTGCTCGGCCGCGAAGGAGCCGGCCTTCACGATCTTGTACGCCGCACATGCGACCACCTGCTCCGAATCCCAATGGCGGGTGGCGTCAGTTCGCTCAATGTCTCCACAGCCGGTGCCGTCGTCCTCTACGAAGCCGCCCGCCAGAGGCGAGCCGCAATGCACCGGCCCGGCGATGCTCGCGCATCCAACGCGAAAACGTCCAATAAGAAACAGAAAGGCTTAGGTTCATGAAGTTGTTCCTCGCCCGGGCGCTGGCGTTCGCATCCATCGCCGCACTCCTGGCAGCTACCCTCAGCAAGGCTCAGAGCAGTCAAGCACAGACCCCATCTAACCCCAGTCCTGCGAGCCCATCCGGTCAGGACCAGTCTGCCCCTCAGCCTGCGGGCAAAGTCATCTTCCAGCGCTCGCTCGATGCCAGCGGCACGACGGTCAGCACCACCGGTGCCGCCGCCAAACCGGGCGCACAAACCGCCGCCACACCTTCCGTCGAAGATGCCGATCGTCAGGCCATCACCGTTACCGGCCTCGATCTCGACGTTCGTCTCAACACCGCGGCTCAGCAGTTTGCTGCGCGGGCAATCGTGACCGTGCGCAATACTGGCACTGCACCGTTGTTACGCATTCCCTTGCAAATCTCGTCCTCCCTCAACTGGGAGCGCATCCGCACCGCTGGCCGCGATGCGTCTTTCCCGGTGGCCACCATCAACTCCGACTCCGACCATACCGGCCAGTTACACGAAGCAGTAGTTTCTCTGCCTGAGCCTCTCGCTGCGGGCGCTACCGTGCAGTTTGACGTCACCTATTCCGGCACCATCGCAACCACCGCGCGGCGCCTGCTTTCGGTTGGGACCCCCGAGGACTCCGCTTCTCACTCCGAGTGGGACCAGATCAGCCCAGCCTTCACCGGCTTGAGGGGTTTCGGCAATGTTGTCTGGTTTCCCGTCGTAAGCACCCCGGTCCTCATTGGCGATGGAGCGCGACTCTTCGACGAAATCGGAAGGCAGAAACTTCGATCCTCAGGAAGTGAGTTTCGCCTGCGCCTCACCGTGGAATTTCCTCACGGACAGGCGCCCACCATCGCGGTCGTCAACGGCAATGCTGTCCCGTTGAAGATCGCAGATCCACAAGGTTTGAGTTCTGATGTTCCAGGAATTGCGAATGCCGATACGGGGCGGACGGTGCTTGGTTTCGAATCGCCAAGTCTGTTCATCACGACCGAGGCTGCACAGCAGGGAACCCATCTGGCTGTCTATTCCATTCCCGAAGACGAAGCGGCTGCGAAGAGCTGGCTCGCGGCCGCCGCAAACGTCTCGCCCATGATTGAACGCTGGCTTGGGCCCGATCCGCGAACCCAGCTCACCGTGCTCGATCTGCCTGATCCCGACGATATCCCCTGGGAATCTGGACCGCTCCTCGTTATTCCCGTGCGCGATGCCCCGCCGGATCTGCTGTCGTCGGTTCTGTCTCACGCTATGACGCATGCGTGGATGGCGCCCAGTCCCTACTGGCTCAATGAAGGTGCGGCCAACTTCATGGGCACGCTTTGGGATGACCACCAGCACCGTCGCGACCAGGCTCTTGGCACGCTTGAGGCTGGCCGCCAGGCGCTGGCGCTCGTTGAACCTCCCAGCCCTGGTGAAGGTGCAGGTCAGCCTCTCGCTCGCGCCACATCCCCCGTCTACTACCGAACCAAGGCCACGTACATCCTGTGGATGCTGCGCGATCTGGTTGGCGACGATGAGCTCGGCGCGGCTCTTCGTGCGTCGAATGCCGCCTCCCAGAAAACTGCGTCTGGCACAAACGCCGACTCATCGGCTGCGTTTCAAACAGCTCTGAAAACCAATCTGCCGGGTAAGAATCTTGCTTGGCTCTTCGCCGATTGGATCGATGCCGACCTCGGCTTGCCAGACCTGACCATCGACAAGGTCTTTCCTAACGCCGTGCAATCCGGCAACTGGCTCGTCTCCGTCACCATCTCCAATGCTGGCTATGCTGCGGCCGAGGTGCCCGTCACAGTGCGCTCCGCGACAAACAACACCACGGAACGAGTCCTTGTTCCCGCACGTGGTACGGTCACGCCGCGAATTTTGGTGCAGGGCAAGCCCACCGAAGCGCAGGTCAACGACGGCACAATTCCCGAGACCCAGGCAAGCGTACACGTCACACGCCTCGACCAGCAGCCGGAATCCGAACCCGCATCCTCGGCACCTCAATAGAAAGGGCGCCAATTCCACGTTTCGATTTCCCCTGCCTCTCCATCCAAAGACTGATGCGCCGTCGTGCCTCAGGTCCGTAGCATAGCGAAACCATGGAGGTCGATCCCCAAAGCAGGCGGCAGATGGGCGTGTGGGCGGCCACGGCGGTCGTCACCGGCGAAGCCATCTCCCTCGGCATATTTCTCACTCCGGCCGGCATGGCCCGGTCGCTGGGTTCGCCTGCGCTTCTGGCCGCTGTCTGGTGGCGCAATAACATGCAACCTTCTCTCGCAGCCGACACCCTCTCTCCTTGAGTCACATATCGTCGTTCCCTGACCCCTTGAAAGAACCTTGAACCCGGAGAACCCAATGCCCCACATCGCTCTTCCTCCCGAACACATCGGCATACGCGGCGCCATGTCCTTCCGTCCAGAAACGGCAAAGCCCTTGAACGAGATCGTCGAAATCCTGCTCGCCGGACCAAGCACGCTAAGCAAAGGCGAGCGCGAACTGATCGCCACCTACGTCTCCAGCCGAAATTGCACGCACTTTTGTGCCAGCATCCACGGAGCCATCGCCGCAGCGCATCTCGGCGGCGACGAAGCGCTGGTGAAACAGGTAAAGACTGATTTCAAGCAGGCCAAGGTCAGCCCCAAACTCAAGGCGCTTCTTACGATTGCCGGCAGAGTCCAGCAGGATGGGAAGCTCGTGACAGCTGCCGACGTCGATGCCGCGCGCAACCTCGGTGCAACCGATCTCGAGATTCACGACACTGTCCTGATCGCCGCAGCCTTTTGCATGTACAACCGATACGTAGACGGCCTCGGCACCGTGCAACCCGATGACGAAGCTCTCTATCGCGAACGAGGTCGCATGGTCGCCCGCAACGGCTACGTCCACACTAGCCATGAGTATCTTGGCAAAGCCGAGGAGATTCATAGTTGACAGTTTCACGTCCTGCCTCGACGCGAACGCATCCCGTTCTGCGAGTCAAAGCAAAAAACACTGCACGGATCACTGACCACTTACAACTGGAGGTACCATGCCCCACATCGATCTTCCCGAAGGCTATCCCGGCATCAGCGCCGGATTCACCTATCGTCCCGAGACGGCGAAGCCCATGCGCGAACTCGCCGACATCCTGCTCCATCAGCCCAACTCGCTCGCTCCCGGCGAACGCGAACTGATCGCCACCTATGTCTCATCCCGCAACTGCACAACCTTCTGCGCCCTTAGCCATGGAGCGGCTGCCACTAGTCATTTGGGGAACTCCGCCGTCGTGGAGCAGGTGAAGTCCAACTTCCTCGCCGCTCCGATCAGCGCCAAGCTTAAAGCGCTCCTCACCATCGCCGGCAAAGTGCAGCAGGATGGGAAACTGGTGACTGAGGCTGACGTGAAAGCTGCCCGCGCACTCGGCGCGACCGACCTCGAGATTCACGATACCGTACTGATCGCCGCGGCGTTCTCAATGTACAACCGCTACGTCGATGGGTTGGGCACGGTGCAACCCATCGACCCTGGTATGTATGAGCAGATGGGAAAGCACCTCGCCGAGGAAGGGTACACCAAGCCTTCGATACGACAACCGGTAAGCGCTGCGTAGATTGGTTAGCAACCCATTGGTTGCATAAGAAAGAGCGCCAACCTCTGTGCTTTGGGGATTCCCTATTCCTTGCTACCTGCATTCCTCGCCTTCACCTTGAACCAGATCGGCGTGCCCTTGAACCCGAATGCCTCGCGAATCTGGTTTTCGAGGAATCGCTCGAAAGCGAAGTGCAATTTGATGTCTCGGTCCGTAAACAGCACGAACGTGGGAGGTGCTACAGCGGCCTGCGTCATATAGAAAATCCGAATGCGCTTGGCCATCGGCACCGGAGCTCGCTGGAAATCAATCTTCTCGAGGAAGCGGTTCATCTGGCCTGTCGTCACACGCTTGCGACGCTCCGCTGCGACGGATTTTACTTCCTTCAAAACACGCGGCATTCCCTTCACTTCGAGAGCCGAAAGAAAAATCACCGGCGCGTAATCCAGATACTTCAAAGCTCGTCGTAATTGCTGTTCGAATATTTCGCGATCCGCTGGCGGCTTGCCATCGGTTCGTGCCGTCGTCACTGCGTCCCACTTATTCACAACGATGATGACGCTGCGTCCGCTCTCGTGCGCATAACCCCCGATAGTCGCGTCGGCGCCCGTCACGCCTTCAGTTGCGTCGATCACCAGCAGCGCAACATCTGCGGCTTCCAGGTGACGCCGCGCCATCACCACGCTCATCTTTTCCGCCATCAGGTGTGTCTTGCCCTTGCGCCGGATTCCCGCCGTATCCACAAAGCGCAAAGTGTCGCCCTCGAACTCGATCGCCTCGTCCACCGCGTCGCGCGTTGTACCGGCGATGGGCGACACAATGGCGCGCGAAGTTCCGGTTAGCGCGTTCAGCAGCGTCGACTTGCCGACATTGGGCCGTCCGATAATTGCCACCGCTGTTTCACGCTGCTCAAACTCGCCGTGCGTGCGGATCAATTGCTTGTGCGATTCGTCTTCCTCGCCGGGTTCGAGCGGACCACCCTCAGAGATCTCATTTTCCTCGGCGACTTCCTCCGCCGTTTCCGCGGCAATCTCTGCTTCCGAAGCGGGAATCGCCTCTGATATGGCGTCCAGCAGATCGCCGATGCCCAGAGCGTGTTCCGCGCTGATTGCGTATACGTTCTTGATGCCAAGCTGCCTGAAATTCTCCGCGGCGTAGGCCATGGCGTCGCCTTCAATCTTGTTGACTGCCAGAAACACGGGCTTCTTGCTGCGTCCCAACAGTCTCACCAGGTCGTAATCCGGGCTGGCCAACTCAGTCCGCGCATCCACCACCATCACGAGTGCCTGCGCCTCTTCCAGCGCCACCTTGGCCTGGTTGTAAATTTCCTTGGGAATCAATTCCGGGTCATCCGGAACGATGCCGCCCGTATCCACCAGCCGGAACCTCCGCCCCATCCACTCGTATTCCCCATAGATGCGATCACGCGTAATCCCCGGTTCGTCGCCCACGATTGAGCGCCGGCTTTTTGTCAACCGGTTGAATAGCGTGGACTTGCCCACGTTGGGCCGCCCCACGATGGCTACCAGCGGAAGCGCTTCCGCTCCGGGCCGCGTGGGAATTACCGATCTGCGATACGTAGGCAAAGCATTCTCCAAATCCAAGACAGCTCTTCCAGTCTACCGTTCGAGAAAGGCTGTGCCCCATTTCATCGCAGCTTTTCGCGATGAGTGGGTCTCGTAGTTTCCAGACGATTGCGAGACGCCATCAGGTTCGACCCCCGATGTCGCTTAGGACCTATGATGGAATCAGAACCCGCCGATGGCCTCCTCGCAAACTTCAACTCGTACGCTGCCTACGCTCCACGAGTTCTTTTCGCCCGGCGGCATTCTTGCCAAGTCTCCACTCCCCTACGAGTACCGCCCCGGACAACTCGAAATGGCCAAGGCTGTCGAGCGCGCACTCACCGAGCGACGCCATCTCATCGTCGAAGCAGGAACCGGCACCGGCAAGACCCTCGCCTATTTGCTTCCAGCCCTTCGCACAGGCCAGCGCGTCATCGTTTCCACCGGAACCAAGGCGCTGCAGGACCAGCTCTTCTTCCGCGATGTGCCCTTTCTCGAATCGCTCCTCGGTGACCTGCGCGTCTGCTACATGAAAGGCCGCGCCAACTACCTCTGCCGCCACAAGCTCGTCGCCCTGCGCGATCAGCCGATCCTGTCGGGATTGGAAGAGCTCGATCAATACCGCCAGATCGCCGAGTGGGAGAAGACGACCGAGACCGGCGATCGCTCCGAGCTTTCCGAACTTCCCGAGTCGAGCGCCCTCTGGCACAAGCTCGACGCGCGCAGTGATGCCTGCCTCGGCACCACCTGTCCCGATTACCGCCGCTGCTTCATCACCGAGATGCGCCGCCGCGCCCTCGAGTCGGACATCATCATCGTCAATCACCACCTGTTCTTCGCCGACCTCGCCGTCAAGCAGCAGACATCCGGTGCGCCGGACGCCGGAATCCTTCCTGAGGCTGCAGCGGTCATCTTCGACGAAGCCCACGAACTTGAAGACGTGGCCTCCAGCTACTTCGGACTCTCCGTCTCAAACATTCGCTTTGAAGAGCTGGCGCGCGACACCGACGTCCTTCTTCGCGCGAAACCCGGCGCCGAAAGAATGCCCGCCGCGACCCAGCAACTCCGCGATCGCGCGCGCATGTTCTTCGCCAACCTGCCCTCCAACGGTGATGGCCGCCAGCCCTTCGACAACCGCGAAGAGTTCCTCGAAACCTCGGGCGATCTTTACCTGTCCTTGCGCACTACGTTGCGCCTGCTTGAATCAGAGATGGAACTGCTCACCGACATCGACGAAGCTCCCGGGCTGCGCAAGCGTGTCGCCCGTCTGCGCACCGAGCTCGAATTCCTGCTCGAATCGAATTCCAGCAACATGGTCTACTGGCTCGAGCGCCGCATCGTAGGCAGCATCAACGCCGACAAATCCGCAACCCCGCATCGCAGCGGAATGCGCTCGCAAAACCGGCACACCTTCCTCCAAGCTACGCCCATCGACGTTTCCGAGCTTCTCCACGAGCTGGTCTTCGAAACCATCCCCACTGCGATTCTCACGTCGGCAACTCTCACCGTGCAGGGAGGCTTCGAACACATCCGCAAGCGCCTCGGCATGACCGACGCGCGCGAGCTCGTCGTACCCTCACATTTTCGTTACGGCGAACAAGCTCTCCTTTATCTGCCGCCCAATATGCCCGACCCGCGCGATCCCGAATTCCCCGAAGCCGCCGCCAACTGCATCCGCCGCGTATTGGAGCTCTCGAAAGGCCGTGCCTTCTGCCTCTTCACCAGCTATGCGCAGATGCGCGATCTTTACGAGCGCCTGCTGCCGGTGCTCGATTACCCGATCCTGCTCCACGGCACCGCCCCACGCAAAGCGCTGCTCGAGCAATTCCGCACCACTCCCAACGCCGTCCTCTTCGGCACGTCAAGCTTCTGGCAGGGAGTAGACGTGCAGGGCGAAGCGCTAAGCTGCGTCATCATCGACAAGCTGCCATTCGCTGTCCCCAACGATCCCGTAGTGCAGGCCCGCATGAAAGCCATAGAAGAAGCCGGCGGCAAACCCTTCTTCGACTACCAGGTCCCTTCCGCAGTTCTAACGCTAAAGCAAGGCTTCGGCCGCCTCATCCGCTCCCTCGAAGACCGTGGCGTGCTAGTGCTCCTCGACCCGAGAATAAGAAAACAGCGCTACGGCCAGACGTTTCTCGCGAGCCTCCCGCCCTATCGCATGACCGCGACAATCACGGATGTAGAAGCGTTCTTCAATAGCTGAAGTCTTGTCCTTTCAGCGTTGTCATCCTGAGGCGAAGCCGAAGGATCTGCGGTTGTTTCTGGCTGTCCATGTGATCCGATGCACGGAGATATTCTGTATGGAGAGCGAATGAACATCACTTCCAATGACGCCCTCCTCGTCATCGACGTACAGAATGATTTCTGCCCCGGCGGCGCCTTGGCTGTCACCGACGGCGATGCCGTCATCGAACCGATCCACCGCGCCGCGCGACACTTCCAGCACATCATCCTCACCCAGGACTGGCACACCCCCAACCACAATTCCTTCGCCTCCGTCCACCCCGGCAAAAAGCCATTCGAGCAGTTCGAACTCAACTACGGCGTCCAGACCCTCTGGCCCGACCATTGCGTCCAAGGCACTTACGGCGCCGACTTCCACCCCGCACTCCAACTCACCCGTGCCGAACTCATCCTGCGCAAAGGCTTCCGCCCAGCAATCGACTCCTACTCCGCCTTCTTCGAAAACGACCGCACCACCCCCACTGGTCTCGCCGGCTATCTCCGCGAACGCGGCCTCAACCGCGTCTTCCTCGCCGGTCTCGCCTACGACTACTGTGTCGGTTATTCGGCTCTCGATGCCTGCCGTCTCGGTCTCACCGCCGTCATTCTCCGCGACGCCTGCCGCGCCATCGACCTCAACGGGTCTCTCGCCGCCATCGAGCTCGAGTCGGCCGCAGCTGGTGTTGAGCTGAGGAATACCGCCGATCTCTCCGCCTGACCTCCGCGCCGTAAAATCGCAACAGGACCTCACTGAAATGTCCCGCAACTTCTACATCTTGGCCGCCGCACTTGCCTTCTTCGCGCTGATTTCGGCTGCGATGATGCTGATCCCGTCGAGCTTTCAGCCCGGGTTGCCGGCCAATGGCTCGCTTTGGCGAACGGTTGCGTTGCTGATGATGCTCGCCGCACTGGCCTGTGCGCTGATCGGCGTGATGAGCAACCTCTTCGAACAGGTGGACCGCCGCAGCGAGCAACAGCGCCAGGCCGAGCGACAGAAACGGAGAGATTCTCATCCTCCAAGGGAATGACCATTGATGGCAAAGACCTTGTAAGCAACACAACAGCCTGCTGCAGGCAAGGGAACTGGGTCTCCGGGACCGGCGGGCGGTCAACAGGCTGTCGCAACAGGCGACAAGAACTAAAATCAAATCAGCGGGGATGCTTCCCCGCAACAGGATCGGATCGCTGATGTATGAAGTCACCGTGGAGGCCGGCTTTTCCTCCGGGCATTTTCTTCGCAACTATCGTGGCAAGTGCGAGAACCCGCACGGGCACAACTACAAGGTGCGCGTGACGCTCCATGGCAAGGAACTGGATGAGGCCGGTCTGCTGCTCGACTTCAAACTGCTGAAACAGGTGATGCGCCCCGTCGTCGACCGAATCGATCACCATATGCTCAATGACCTTGAGCCATTCACCGTGCTCAATCCGTCCGCTGAAAATATTGCGAAGTATTTTTACGACCAGACTAACGAACAGCTAGCCGAAATGACCAATGGCCGCGTGCGCGTGAAGGACTGCACCATCTGGGAGACGGACACCACGACTGCCACTTACTTCGAGTAGTCGGTGATTGAGTTAACAGCTTTCAGCCTTCAGTTGTTCCGAAATGCCGAACATTGAACCACGAAATCACTGATAACTGACAGCTGACAGCCTTCTTCACTTTCGTTTGACCTTCGCGCAAACACTGCGCCGAAAGCAGTCTGCAGAATGATCGTTGACCATTCCCCCGGCCTGCATCCATGCATACACGATTACGGGACCAACGAATTTGAAACCGCGCCGCTTCAGCTCCTTCGACATGGTGACCGAGAGCGGAGTCTCCGCCGGAACTGGCCCGGTGTTCTGGATAGGCTTTCCGCCCGCCATCTCCCAGGCCCAGTTGGAGAAATCGATTCCGGCATCTTGCATCTCTAGGAAGACGCGCGCACCCTGGATGGTGGCGTCAATCTTGGCTCGGGCGCGGATGATGCCAGGGTTCTGCATCAGTCGCTCGACGTCGGCTTCTTTGAACCTCGCAACCTTCGCTGGATCGAATTGCTTAAAAGCCTGTCGGAATGCATCCCGTTTTCGGAGCACGATGATCCACGCCAGTCCTGCCTGAAACCCCTCGAGCATCAGAAGTTCCCAGAGCGCGCGGCTGTCAAACTCCGGCACACCCCACTCCTCATCGTGATAAGCGCGCAGCAGGGGATCGCCCTCGGCCCATTTGCATCGATGTTTTTCTGGCATGACTCAAGATAAACCGTCGAACGCAGTTACTTCATCTCTTTTGATTTAGATTTCAAATACGTGTCGAAGGGAATCTCGAAGTAGAAGAGCTCGTTGCCATCGGCGTCGCGCAGCTTGTGCAGGTTCATCTTGGCGCCCTCCAGCGGATGATCGAGTTGCGATACATCGTAAAACAGAAAGCCTGCGCGCGTGGTATGCGCTTCCACTACCAGCGCCTGGTATTCGAATTGATCGAAATCTTCCTCGATGTCCTTGTTGCTGGCTTTCGGCTTCGTTTTGATCGACGGCAGCGGGCCGGGCAGGGGAATCTTCTTGCCTTCGCGTTCGGTGCGGGTCATCAGCCGCTCTACGTCTTCAGGGTCGGCTGCATTGATCCGGTCTCCGCCCGCTGTGTAGAACAGGATTCGCGCGTCGCGCAGCGAGATTGGCTTGTCACCGTTATTGGTGACAATAAGCCGCACCGGCATTACGCCATGGCCAAGATAGTCGACGCGAAAAATCGATTCCTTTTCCTTCGTGTCATAGGGCTCGACAGCGATGGCCACATGTTCTTTGTCGTGGACTTCGACGGCGGGATACGTGGTAGCAGGCTGCACCGGCGGGGCGACGTGATTGCTGGCCCCAGCCGCGATCGCCGTCCCAATGACCAGAAGTACCACCTTGCAAACGACCTTCATCGTGCTCGACTGTATCATTTGAGGATTAGACCGCTTCAGCGAGAATTCCGTCACGCATGATTCTCTTTTTCTACAATCTCGCGTTGCTGACGGCCCTGGTGGCCGGGTCTCCGTGGTGGCTGTGGCGAGTGGCTACCACGCAGAAATATCGAGAGGGACTGGGCGAGCGGCTGGGGAGCGTGCCGCTGCGTCTGCGGACGGTGAACGCCGGCGGGAAACCGGTCATCTGGCTTCATGCAGTTTCAGTCGGCGAGGTGCTGGCCGTCAGTCGCCTCGTGCAGGAGATCGACGCTGCTTTTCCCGGATACCGCCTTTTGATCTCCACGACAACCCGCACCGGCCAGGAGTTGGCACGCACTCGATTCGGGGCTGAACGCGTCTTTTATTGTCCGCTCGATCTGCCCTGGGCAGTGCGCGCCTATCTCAGTGCGGTGCAACCCCAGTTGCTGATTCTCGCCGAAACTGAGTTCTGGCCCAATTTGCTCAATGGCTGTTTTCGACGCGACATTCCCGTTGCTGTCGTCAACGCCCGCATTTCCGATCGGTCCTGGCCGCGGTATCAGATGCTACGGCGCCTCTGGCGTCCAATCCTGAGCCGTCTCAGCCGCATTCTAGCGCAAACGCAAACCGACGCGGAGCGTCTTACAGCGCTCGGCTGCCCTCCGGAACTCGTCAGTGTGTCAGGCAACCTGAAATTCGATGTGCGTGCTGTCGTCGAATCAGATGCTACGCGTTTCCTCCAAAATCAAGCAGAAGGGAGGCGCTTTTTCGTGGCTGGCAGCACGCTCGAAGGAGAAGAGTCTGCACTGGCCGCAGCGTGGCCCAGGCTACTGAGCGCCGATCCCGATCTTGTCATGGTTGTTGCTCCTCGCCATCCCGATCGATTCGAGGATGTGGTTGCCGTGATGAAGAGCGCAGGAATCGGCGTAATGCGCCGGTCCAGCTGGCCTGCTCACTGGGCTGGCGCTCCGCGCCTTCTTCGATCCGGCGAGGTTATCGTGCTTGACACCATCGGCGAGTTAGCCTCGGTCTATTCACTTGCATGCGTGGCTTTCGTCGGCGGAAGCCTCGTGCCCTCCGGCGGCCATAACCCCCTGGAGCCGGCTCAATTCGGCGTGCCGATCGTAATGGGACCGTACTACGCCAACTTCCGTGCCATCACGGATGATCTCCTCACGAACAACGCCATTCGGATTGCGCCCAAAGAAGATCTCACCAGGGTTCTCATTGAGTTGCTGAACAATCCTGACGAAGCCCGCCAATTGGGCGAGCGTGCCCGCCAGGTCTTCGAACAGCAGGCAGGCGCGACCGACCGCTCCATCGCCGCCCTCAGCGAAATCCTGCATATCCCATCCGATTCGCTGGGGACAATCGCTCCGCATGGAAGCGCCGAGAGGCAGGCATGAAGCGCCCCCTGCTGCTTCCGCTTGTGCCCCTCTACGCCGCCGGTCTCGCGCTTCGTGAGTTGCGCCTGAGCCGGGGCTGGGAACAGATTCAGCATCTTGGCGATCCGGTGATCAGTATTGGCAATCTCTCCACCGGCGGGTCCGGCAAGACGCCTCTCGCCATCGCGCTTACCCGTTTGCTCTCATCGAGTGGATTCCAGGTCGACGTACTTTCGCGCGGTTACGGCCGCCGCTCCGCGGTTCCACTCCGCGTTGACCTCAACGGCTCGGCGGAGCAGTTCGGTGACGAGCCGCTTCTGATTGCACGGGAGACTGGCGTGTCCGTCTACGTTGCCGCCGAGCGCTACCATGCCGGGGTACTCGCCAAAGCTGACGCGATCCACAACGAACGACCGTTGGTGCACATTCTCGACGATGGTTTTCAGCACCGGCAGCTCCATCGCGACATCGACATTCTGCTGGTCAGTCGCAAAGATTGGCACGATCATCTTCTTCCCAGCGGAAATCTGCGGGAAGGATTGCACGCATCAATGCGGGCAAGCGTCCTCGCCATCCCGGCAGACGATCCCGATTTCGAGTCAGAACTTCGGATCTGGGGATGGACCGGCCCGGTTTGGCGCTTGCGCCGCCGCATGGAAATTCCCAACGTGTCCGGACCCGTGGCCGCCTTCTGCGGCATCGCCCGTCCAGAGCAGTTCTTCGCTGGTCTTGAAGCCGGCGGCACGGCGCTCGCAAAACAAATGTCGTTTCCAGACCACTACCGCTACACGTTACGCGACATCGAGCGACTCGTTGCGACAGCCGGTTCGATGGGCGCCCGCGCCATCATCACGACCGAAAAAGATCAAGTCCGGCTTGGCAGTCTCGTCTCGGTTTTTCCATCCTCGCTTCCGTTAAAAACTGCCCGACTGGTGCTTTCAATCGAAGACGAATCGCGAGCGTCCGAATGGCTCGTCGGTCGGCTGGGGGCGACTCGCGCACCCCAGTCCTTGTGAGAAAATTGAACTTTGCCGACTCAATCCAAGTTTCGTCTGCTTGTGGTCCGTTTGGGTGCCATGGGCGACATCCTCCATGCGCTTCCGGCCGTAACAGCGCTGCGCATTGTCCATCCCGAATGGATCATTGAATGGGTGGTTGAGCCCCAATGGTGCGCGCTATTGGCAGCGGAAGGCAGTGTGGGCCGTGATACCGGCAAAACAAACGCGCTGCAGCCGCTTGTGGATCGTTTGCATATCGCAGCGTCCAAGCAGTGGCGCCAGCGTGTTTTCGCGAGCCAGACTCGCAAAGAAATCAAAGCACTTCGCAGCGCACTCCGGAGCGTGCACTACGATGCCGTTCTCGATCTCCAGGGCGCACTGCGCTCGGCGGTAATCGGTCGCATGGCTGCCAGTCGGAGATTTGTTGGCGAATCAAATCCCCGCGAAAGAGCCGCTCGCTGGCTATTCAGTGAACGCGTCGACACCCACACCCCACACGTGATTGAGCAGGATATCGAGCTCGCCTCCGCCATCGCAGGAGATGTGCTGTCTCCGGTTCAGCCGTTCCTGCCGACTGATCCCGCAGCTGAAGCCTGGGCCGAGGAACGCCTTCCTTCGAAGACTGGTTCGCCCGCCGTTCTTATCAACCCCGGGGCAGGGTGGGGTGCCAAGCGCTGGCCAGTGGAGCGCTACGCCGAGGTCGCGCGTGGACTGCTCAACCGCGGCTATCGCGTTCTGGTCAATGCAGGGCCGGGTGAGCTATCTCTTGCCGACACCATCATGCAAAAGACCGGAGGCAGTGCAATTCCATTGCTCGGTTCAGTCGAGCAACTCATTGCCATCACCCGCCGTGTAAGCCTCGCCATTGCCGGCGATACTGGGCCCCTTCATCTGGCGTGTGCACTCCGCTGTCCTGTCGTTGGCATCTACGGCCCTACCGACCCTGGCCGCAATGGCCCTTATGGCACTCGATTCAAGGTACTGCGAAGTCCTGAGAGTCGCCGCGATCACACCCGTTACGAAACCCCCGAGGCCGGCATGCTCACCATCACCGCCGAAGATGTCCTCCAGGCAGCTGACGAACTGCTTTATCCTGAGGCGGCTCTATGACCCAAGAAGATCAAGGTCCGAAACTTAAAAGCGCCGAACACTGGGCGAAGGTTGCGCGGCGAATTCGGGTCCCTCTCGGCTTTCTTACCGCCGCGCTCTATCTTTTTGAACTTTGGCGTGGTGAGCCTCGCCCAGCTGCCGTGGCCTGGAGTCTGCTCCTCGTTCTCCCGGGTCTTTGGCTGCGCGCCTACGCTTCGGGATACGTCAAGAAGAATCGCGAACTTACGCAGACGGGGCCCTATGCCTACACCCGCAATCCCCTCTACCTGGGATCGATTCTCATCGCCGCAGGATTTGCGGTTGCTCTGCTCAGTTGGCCTGTCGCCGCAATGCTGGCGGCGATGTTCCTGATCATTTATGTGCCCGTGATCGCGTCGGAAGAGCGCTTCTTGAAGTCGAATTTCCCGGATTTCGATGCCTACTGTCAGCGGGTTCCACGCCTGATACCGCGGCTTTCGGCTGCCGCTCCACCCGTCGGCCGAACTGAAGTTTCGTCCGGCAAGTTCTCTCTTGACCTCTACTTAAGGCACCGCGAGTACAATTCAGCTATAGGAGCCACACTCCTCTATCTCAGCCTGCTCGTTCTCCGGCCGGCTATGGGTTTGTTCGTTCACGCGCCTCATTAGGCAAGCCGGTTGCCGGTTTCACTGTCGAATCAGTCCAATTACTAAAGGAGCAGAGCCCAAAGGTGAGAACGCGCATGAAGTTTCCAGCAATTTTTTGCGCTTTGGTCTTCGCATCTCTTGTGCATGCCCAGCAAACCCAGCCCGCGACGAAACTTCCGCTGCTCGCTCCGCCGCGTCAAGGCTTCAACTTCCCGCAGAATCAAACCCTAACTTACACGGTAGACTGGCGCGCCTTCTCCGCAGGAACTGCCGTGATTCACTTTGAGGCTCTCGGTGACCGCGAGAAGCTCTCCGCCGACGCAGGCACCAGCGGCGCCATAAACCTCCTCTTCCACGCCAGCGATCAGTTCCAGTCAAACTTCGATCGTGCCAAGGGCTGTACCTACGAGTTCGACAAGCAGACCATCGAGGGGCGCCGCAAGATCAATTCCACGCTCAAGATGGATTACTCTCAATCAAAATCGATCCTTGACGAGAAGAACCTGGTCACCGGCCAGAACAAGCACGTCGAGTCCGCGATCCCGGGTTGCATGACTGACCTGCTGACAGGTGTCTTCTACGCCTCGTCGCAACCTCTCGAGGTTGGGCAAAACTTCGTGATGCCGGTTGTTGACGCAATGCACAATGTGCCGGTCACCATGAAGGTTGAAGGCAGAGAAGTGATTAAGACGCCGCTGGGAACCTACAAGACCATCCGAGTGCAGCCCACTTCCGACGCCGGTGTCGTCAAAAACCGCGGAAATATCTGGATCTGGTACACCGACGATGATCGTCACCTGCCGGTACAGATGCGCGCACGACTTTTCTGGGGCACCATCACCTTCCGCCTCGTCGGCAACGAGAACAAATAGGACTGGCTGATTCCTGATCACTGATCCCTGACCACTGGGTTACTGCATTCGATACCGCTCGCGCATCAACCTCTGCAGGCGGGGCCAGTAGATCAGGTCGAACGCCAGTTCCTTGTCGGGAAACATTGTGAGCGCAGCCTTTCGGGTATCGGCTACCATCTCCGACGCTTCATCTACAGTCAGCGATGAATCCTGTGCGATCACCTGCATTACCATGCTCATCACCATATTGAGGCGACGAATCTTGCGGCTTTCCTCTTTCAATTCCTCAGGTGACTGTACCGGTGGCTGGCTTCCGGCATTCGACGCGGAAGGGGAAGGCGGGACGGCATCGAGTTGCCGCTCCCAGAGATTCTCCGATAGTCCCATGCGGCAATTCCTCCTGCGGGTTGGATGAAATTGTCGTGCTTTCAGTGCATCGTACCAGTGAATTTCTGTAAGTGGACCACCCCGAGATAACGGAGACTCTAGTGAGCTACCCGTAATCGCACCGAGGCTGGATCTTCTTTCCAGCTGACAACACGCTCATCTTGGAAAAAAACTAACGAGCCGCCGTATCCGAACTCGTTGTCTGAGAATAGAGTTGGAGTTCCCTGCAACGCGATTACATCGCTCTTCGACGACCCTACGGTGAACACAACTATTCCGGGTATGGCCGCTCCATCGGGCCACAGTTTCACCCGTATTGGTGAGTTCGAATCAATCTTCCATCCCGACACATGCCCGTTTCTAAAGTCAATCTCCGACGCTTGATAGAACATTTTTCCCCCTGAGGAGGATGTTGGGTTCCCCAGGAGCGCCAGCACTTCTATAGGCGTCAATCCTGACGTTAAATAGGGCTTCGCACTATGTGCATCATTCGCTGCGGTTACAGGCCGCGCTCTTCCGGGTGTATCAACTTTGGCCGCTGGAGGTTGCTCTCGTCCACTTTCTTGAGCGGTGGGAGGGTCCGGGGGTAGAGCCTTTTCATCCTTCGATATATGCGCGTTGGCCGTTAAGTTGGCCCACAGGCGAGATCCATTCGCGTGGAATTCTCGAGAGACTTCTGCTTTGAATTCATCCCAGGGGCGCGCCGATATTGAATTCTCGGAAAGGAAAAAATCCATTGCGAACCACAGAAGCGCCAAAACCGCTACCCCACCAAGCCCAGCAGCAACTTTGAAGAGAATCGTTGAGCGGGACCGATTTTCATATCGTTTCAGAACCCTGCGCACTTCCTCCGCCAGCTCTTCGCCGGTCGTTTCAGTCGGAACAAACTCATCTTTAAGTGCCTCTTCGGGCTTCGGAGCCGGTTCGGGGTCCTGAACGAACGGCCGGTCTTCTTCGACGGGCGGCGTGGAATTCAGATAATCATGGGCGGCGTTGATTTCCTTCAGCTTGTCTTCGGCGGCGCTCTTCAGCTTCTGGTCGGATTGAAATCGATCTGGATGCCAGACCTTGACCAGTGTCAGGTACGCGCCCTCAATCTCTTCCGCAGACGCATTGATGCCCAGACCGAGCACTTGCAGCGAGGCGCAGCGATCACACTGGCCGCCAAATGTATCCGCCGGTTTACCGCACATGCAGGTCCTCATGAATGTCGACCAACCCTCGCTATTTCGACTCGTGGAATGCGGCAATTATAGAGCGAGAGCTGCAACACCATCCGGCTCGCACCAACAGGTAGGTCGATTCGCAGATTGCACTATCTGCCAACCCGTAGAATAGGAAAGGATGTCTTTTACCGAGCAATACGATGTTGTCGTTGTTGGCGCTGGACACGCAGGCTGCGAAGCCGCCATGGCTGCCGCGCGCATGGGCCTGAAAACCGCGCTCATCACCATGAACATGGATCTAATCGCCCAGATGAGCTGCAACCCAGCCATTGGCGGAGTTGCAAAAGGCCACTTGGTGCGTGAGGTCGATGCGCTCGGCGGCATAATGGGCGAAGTAGCTGACGCTGTCGGCATCCAGTTTCGCTTGCTGAACACCTCGCGCGGTCCGGCCGTCTGGAGCCCACGCGCGCAATGCGACAAGCAGCTCTATCGCGTGAAGATGCGCGAAGTTCTCGAATCCCAGCCCGGCCTCCACATCCGCCAGGCCGAAGTCGTTGATCTTGTCATCGAAGAGGCCTCAGGCCTGACTCAAAGTGTGGGTGCCCCAGAGCCTGCCCTGAGCCTGTCGAAGGGGCTCGCTTTTGAGACCTCGGAGAATGTCCCCGAGATTCCTCGCCCAACTCGAGCTCGTGGTCGGGTGCTGGGCCTGAAACTCCGCGACGGTCGCCGTCTTCTCGCCGGCGCCACCATCATCACCACCGGAACCTTCCTCAACGGCCTGATCCACTGCGGCGAAGAGCGCTATCCGGCTGGCCGTAGCGGCGAACCCGCGTCGGTCCTGCTCGGAGAAGCTCTCCGCGCTCTTGGGCTGCGTACTTGCCGCCTCAAGACCGGCACTCCACCGCGTCTCGACGGTCGCACCATCCGATGGGACGCTTTCGAAGAACAACCCGGCGACGCCGAGCCGACCCCGTTCAGCTTCCGCACCAGAAAGATTGTGCAGCCGCAGATAAGCTGCCATATTGCCTTCACCACTCCTGAAACGTTGCGCCTCATTCGCGAAAACGTTCATCGTTCGGCGATGTACTCGGGACAGATCGAGGGAATCGGCCCGCGCTATTGCCCATCCATCGAAGACAAGATCGTCAAGTTTCCCGACAAGACACAGCACCAGTTTTTCCTCGAACCGGAAGGCCTCAATACTCATGAGGTATATGTCAACGGCATGTCCACCTCACTGCCGATGGAAGTGCAGTGGCAGATTGTGCGCTCAATCCCCGGCCTTGAAGGTGCGGAGATGCTGCGCCCCGGCTATGCCATCGAATACGACTCCGTCGACGCTACCGAACTCGATCGCAGCCTTCGCGTAAAGTCCATGGAAGGCCTCTACCTCGCCGGTCAGATCAACGGAACCAGCGGATATGAAGAAGCCGCCTGCCAGGGCATTATGGCCGGCATCAATGCCGCGCTCTGGCTTAAAGGCGAGCCACCCTTCCACATGGATCGCACCGAGGGCTACACGGGCATCCTCATCGACGACCTCATCTCCAAAGGCACGAACGAGCCCTATCGCATGTTTACCTCCCGCGCGGAGTTCCGCCTGCACCTGCGCATCGACAACGCCGATCGTCGCCTCGCACCGCATGGCCGCCGTCTGGGTCTGATTAACAATCAGGTGTGGGCCGAGTATGAACAGAAGCAAGCCCGCATGGCTGCTCTTGCCAGTCTGCTTACGACGCGCAAGGTCGATACGGAAAAACTTGGCGCGGCGGGATTGTGCGATCTGGGATCTGTCGCTGGACAGACGTGGGCACAGCTTCTAAAGCGGCCTGAGATCGGCATTCAGCCCGTCCTGAATGCGCTATCCGATACGCTAACCGGCGATCCGCTGCTCGCTTACTTTGAACAAGGATTTGCCCAAAACCCGGAAGCACGAAGCGCCGCTCGCGCCGTCGAAACAGAAATCAAGTTCGCTGGTTATCTCGATCAGCAGCGCAAGGCCATCGACAAGCTGAAAGCCGCTGAAGCAGTCTCGATTCCCGATTGGATTGACTATAGCGTCATCAGTGGTCTCTCGCGCGAGATGCGCGAAACTCTCGAGCGCGTTCGCCCGATCACCATTGGACAGGCCAGCCGCATTCCCGGCGTCACACCGGCCGCGCTAAGCCTGGTCCACGTTTCCATTCGCGTTCAGGGCTCCGGCCGTTCGCAAAGCGGCGCCACCCTGCCTGCTAAAGTCGGCTAGAACTGTTTTTTCCCTGATGTAGATTGGGATATGCTCACGCACATCCGTGTCTTTGTTGCATTGTTCTTCGTCGCAGCCACAGCTTCTTACGCCCAGACCGCCAAGCCGAAGACAATTCGCGCCCGCGATCTCGGCGTTCCATTCGACGGCTCTCCGGGACAATTCAACGCCATCACGGATGTTGCCGGAGTGCAGGTGGGCTCCACCACATTGATTCGGGGCGATGGGCCGCTCAAGGTAGGCGAAGGCCCTGTCCGTACCGGCGTCACCGTCATCCTGCCCCGCGGTCCCAAAAACGTCGACCCCGTTTACGCAGGATGGTTCAGCCTTAACGGCAACGGCGAAATGACTGGCACCACCTGGGTTGAGGAATCCGGCTTTCTTGAGGGTCCCGTGGCCATCACCAATACCCACAGCGTTGGGGTAGTGCGCGACTCCATGATTGCCTGGGGCCTGCAACACGGTGCCCTGGCCCAGCCTTGGGCCCTGCCCGTCGTCGCCGAAACCTGGGACGGCTACCTGAACGACCTCAATGGATTTCACGTCAAAAAGGACGATGTCTTTGCGGCGCTCGACTCCTCAAAATCAGGCCCCGTCGCCGAGGGTAATACCGGCGGCGGAACGGGGATGGTCTGCTATGGCTTCAAAGGCGGTACCGGAACCGCTTCGCGCGTTCTTTCCCAGGCTCAGGGTGGTTACACGGTCGGGGTTCTGGTCCAGTGCAATTGCGGTCGCCGCCCGCAGTTGATGATCGCAGGAGTTCCGGTGGGCAAAGAGATCCCGGGCAATGAGCCATACGCACAGCTCGCACCCTCGTCGCTGCCCGGCAACGATCTGAAAGGCGACGTTGGTTCCATCATCATTGTCATCGCTACCGATGCGCCGCTTCTGCCGCACCAATTGAAGCGCATTGCGAGGCGAGCCGCGCTCGGTCTGGCCCGCACTGGGTCGATCTCGGGCAACGGCTCAGGCGACATCTTCATTGCCTTTTCAACGGCCAACCCGCACGCCAACGATGAACCCGGCCCAAACACGGTGAAGACCGTCTCCAATGAGCGAATCAGCCCGTTGTTTGAAGCCACAGTCGAGGCCACGGAAGAGGCCATCGTCAACGCCATGGTCGGCGCGAAAACCATGACCGGGATCGACGGGCACACCGTCATAGCCCTGCCTCACGACAAGCTGCAGCAGGTTCTCAAGAGATATAACCGCTGAAGAATCGAGCCTTTGTCCCGACTGCGCGTCCTATTTATCGCTCTTCCCAAAGATCGGGATGTGGAACGGCAATTCGGCGCTCGACTGCTTCTTGTTCTTGCCGCCATCCTCGCGCAGCACGGTGCGCTGCGAATTGATGCATAGCCATCCGTTGTGAGAGCGCTCAAATACATGGGTAAACACTCCCTTTTCATCTACCTGCCCCGACGAGCCGCGATGGTGAAGGATGTAAGTCCCATTGGCCACAGCGGTATCTCCCAGCATGCGAACCGTGATGACCTTTTGCTCCAGGTGAAGCGTCTTATCCTCGGTGGTGATCAGGTATGTTACCTGCTGATTGCGGGTACTGATATCTCCCGTTCCAGAAACATCGAGGAACAAAGGAGAAAGCACCAGCTCCAGTGCGTACTGATCGCGCCGGTTCACGGCGTCGGCCCAGGAATCCTCAATCTTCTGAAATTGCTGGACTTCAGGAGACGATGTCGTGGCTACGGGCACTTGGACTGGGGATGGAGAAGGACTTGGAACCTGTGCCAGCGCAGTGCAGGAGAGAAGTACTACAAAAAAACAAGCCACAAAACGAGTCATACGCGTGCCAATACTCCCAAATACCATGATATCTCTTGGACTTCAGAGGGAGGTCCGGCGGAAGCCGTGATTATGCGGCTGCTGCAGAATAGGTCTGGGGTCTGTCGACACTATAAGCGCACTAGATGAGATTTTGGAGCCTTTCCGGCTGATTGAGCGTAATTACGGAATCTTCAATCGTAATCGACCCATCTTTGCGGAATTGCCCGAGAGTCCGCGTCACGGTTTCGCGCGTCGTACACGCCATCGAGGCCATTTCCTCGTGGGTTAGGAGCAACGGGAAACGGAACCCCCCGTTCACATGCTCTCCAATCTGGTGGGCTAGTTCCAGCAGCAGCCGTCCAAGCCTTCCGGCAACAGTCTCGGCTAATGAAATGCGGCAAGCATCCTGCAATGCAAAGCGGTATTCCTGGCAGATGCATTGCACTGCTCGCATCTGCGCTTCTTTGTGATTGCGAAGGAATGTCAGAAATCGCTCTCGTTCCACCGGACGGAGTTGTGCTGGCGTCAGCGACTCGGCAGAAACCTCATACACCCCGTGAGAAAGCGCCGCGTAGAGCCCGAGCATAGAACCGGGACCGGCGACGCGTACTATCATCTGCCGATCCTGGGCTCGTCCTGCGGTGAGTTTCAAATAGCCGCCACAGATCAGATACAGACACCGTGCGTCTTCTCCCTGCGAGAACAGGGTTGCCTGCGAAGGCAGGCTGATGGTGCTCGTTACCAGTTCCAAGTCGGCTAGTACCGCGCTTCCAAGCGAACAAAACCAGCCAGGGCGGCGATTGGCGCATGTCGCGCACCCGACGGGAGTCGGACGGGACAGACTCCTCTGCCGCCTTTGTGGGCCCGCCGTGATTTCATAGTCGGCCATTTTTTTTGCCCACACCCAGTCTGCCCATCTGGGCACCGTATGGATGTGATGGGGCTCACGTGTCCCAAGGCATTTAAGCGGTTTGAATGAACAAAATGGCGTCCCTAAACGGAACGAATCGCAAATTCTCCAGCGCTGGTTCCTGAGGCGAAATTTCAGGCTGACCTGTCTCAATCGACGAGAAAGTCGTGAATGTGATGAGAGTCAGATTTCTGCGCTCAATGCGGCGCAAGATCGCACCTGCAAATCTCTCTCGAAATTCAGATTCCCGTTATCGAGAAAATACAGGCGGGCGGACCCGTATAGTGCTAAAGTTATTGCACTTAAATTTGGCTTAACCGTGCCATCACTATGAACTCCGGCGGAAGAGCTGGCCACGAATTTTGTTCCATTCCTAAACAAATGGTTGCAGCTTACGCCGTGTGATGGAGGTCACCGAAACTGCATTCGCAGGCAGGATACGATTGCGCCCATAAGGTGATGCTCCACACAGAATGCACCTCTAGCTCGAAATGACCAACTGCTCAACGCTGAGGGAGTCAGCGGGAGAGGATAGCGACCGCGGCGTTGAAACCTGCCACGGGAGCTCACAAGGTGGTCTTTATGCATATTGAGGGGCTGCGAATGCGCACGCACGAGATTGAGACTCCAGAATTCAAACCGCGATTGGTGGTCTCAGGGTTGCTTTTGCTCGTGGTGGTTCTGCTTTCTCCCCGTGCAATTGCTGCCCAGGCTAAAGGAGCGACTCCAGTCAACGCCAAGACAAGCCAGGTTGCACCCCTGCCGGGAGACTACGTCGGCCAGGAGACCTGTGCTACCTGCCACGATGAAGTGGCAAAAGGGTTCAGCTCGAACCCGCATACCAAGCTGGCCGAGATGCACGGCAAAACCGGAATCACGTGCGAAGGATGCCACGGGCCGGGCAAGGCACACGTTGATGGTGGCGGCGATACCACCAAGATCTTCAATCCGGCAAAAGCAACAGCAAAAGAGGTCGATGCCCGGTGCCTCAGCTGTCACCAGGGCCAGCATGCTAACTTCGAGCGCACTGCGCACGGCGAGAACAACGTCAGCTGTGTAAGCTGCCACAGCATTCATGGCGGCGAAGACAAGGGACTGCTCCTCAGGGTTGCGGAACCGAAACTCTGCTTCCAGTGCCACACCGATATAAAGCCGCAATTCAACATGCCCTTCCACCATAAGGTTCAGGAGGGCTTGATGAAATGCTCCGACTGCCACGATCCTCATGGCACGTTCGAGAAGAAGAATCTTCGTTCGTCCGCGCAGATGGACATGGTTTGCACCAAGTGCCACACCGAAACGGCCGGCCCTTTCGTATATGAGCACGATGTTGTAAAGACCGAGGGTTGCACCGCCTGCCACTTCCCGCACGGCGGACCGAACCCGCGTTTGCTGAATCGCGCAACGGTGAACACCATCTGCCTGCAGTGCCACTCCCCGTCGCCGAATTTCACCACGGCACCAATCCCAACGGGACCGGCTCACAATCAGGCTGTGCAATATCAGTCGTGCACAATCTGCCACACCGATATTCACGGCTCCAACACGCATCCAGACTTTTTCAAGACCAACTTCTAGTAAAGGGGGCAACGATGACAAAACAGACAGAATTCGCGAACAGTCTGGTTGGGTCCTCGGCGGGGATCAACGTCTCCCTGTTGTGCGCCCTTGTCATAGCTGCCATGCTGGCCGTTGGTGCGGTCAATTGTTCCGGCCAACAGCCCCAGATCACGCAAGCACAGAAAGCACTTCCGGCGACGGAGAAAAAGGCGCCGCTTCCGCCTGCTGAAAAAACAGTGGGTAACTACTCCATGCACTCCAATGTCGAACTGGGCGGCGTCATCAGCGATTGGAGCGGCAGCGACCCGATGTGGGCGACCATGGTAAACGAGGGAACTGGTATGCGCATACTGAACCAGTCTCTCGAAATGCACACCGTCAATCCGTCCAAGACGCCCTTCTTCGACACGCTCTCCACGGCCAGCTTTGGCTATGGCGGTGAACCGAACGATGTGTCTTACCTCAAGTTTTCCAAGGGCAGGCTCTACGACTTTTCAGGTGGCTTCCGCCGCGATCGCAATTACTTCGATTACAACCTGCTGGATAATTCGCTCCTCTCTACAGCAACCCCGGCAACACCGGTGCTGGTCCCGCAGCCTGACTCTCTGCACATCTTCAACACGGTCCGCCGCAACACCGATCTCCTTCTGACGCTGTTTCCAGTTTCGCGATTCAGCTTTCGGGCTGGTTACAACCTCAACGTCCATGAAGGGCCGACCTACAGCACCGTGCATTATGCCGGTGATGTCCAAGTCCTTGAAATGTTCCAAAATACCGGTCAAACCTATATCGGCGGCGTGGATGTGAAGCTGGCTAAGCGGACCACGTTGAGTTATGACCAGTTCTATGGCTACTACAAAGGCGACTCGACCTTCCAGCTGGCCCCTACACCTTTCACGCTGTCCAATGGAACTCCGGTTTCGCTTGGCGTCGATGTTTTAACAGGTCCAACAGTCACCTGCGGCACAGGCTCGAACAAAACTCAGAACGTCATCAACGGCATCGCCAATCCGTACTGTTCCGGGACCATCGTGTCATCGTCCGTTTCACCCATTCGCACCAGCTTTCCCACTGAGCAAATGCGCTTCAGTTCGCACTACTGGGACAAAGTCTCGTTCAACGGCCGGTTCCTCTATAGTGGCGGGACGTACGACGTGAATAACTTCAACCAGACCTTCAACGGATTGAACACTCGTACATTCGTCCGGCAGGAGATTGAAACTGGTGGGATGGCCAATGGCCGTCTGGCGGACAACAAGCGAGCCAATTCTGTCGGCGACTTCGGCGTCGTAGCGGATTTGAACAGGTTTCTCTCGGTCTCCGACTCATTCGTCTTCCGCAATCTCCGAACGTCCGGTTACTCGATCATGAATACTGAAGCCTGGGTTGGGAAAGCAACTACCTCCATGCTGACCCCGCTCACTACCATCACTCCGACCACCACGCAGGCAACCAATAGCGCCTTCCTGAATCAACAGAACATCGGTAACACCATCCTCGGCGAAGTTATGGTGAACCGGGCACTCAAATTCTCCGGTGGCTGGCGGTTTAACGATCGCAATATCGTCGATCCTGGCGATAACTTGACCTGGCATCAGAATGGATTGCTGCTTGGGGCGGTCATCCTGCCGTCGCGCGTGGTCCGCGTCAACGTCAATTACGATACGCTGAATTCGAAATCCGCCAACTCGCAAACTCCGTCGAATACCTATACCCGCGAGGCGCCGAACGAACTCTATCACATTCGTGCACGTGGCCTGGTGACTCCCGCAAAGTGGATCAACTTCGCCGTGACTGTCAACGACTTCCAGGCCAAGAACACCGATCCGCTGGTGAATCATCAGGAACACAACCACGACTACAGCTTCGCCGCGCAGATCATTCCCACCGAGACATTCAGCCTGGATTTCAACTTCGCTCGCGACGATGTCTTCTCGCAGACTGACATATGCTATGCCTTTACGCCCAACGTCAATGCGCCGCTTCCCGTTGGAGCGACGAATGCTGGAACCTGCACTGTGGCCAATAGCGGTACGGGTGTCGGTGATCCTTCTTACTACCTGGGCAACGGTTACTACAATGCTCCGGTTACATACTTCGCCGGCGCTCTTAGCTGGGCTCCGTCAAAATACTTCCGTTATAACGGTGGCTATCGCCTCACGGATACCAACGGCACCGCAGAATTTCTTAACCCGCTGATGGTCCCCGGCGCACTGCAATCGAAAGTCGTGTCGCCCTTCAGCGATCTGTTAATTAACATCGCGCCACAGTGGGCGTGGCACGGTAATTGGGTTCACCATGGGTACGACGAAGCCGGCGGTCCTGGTCCGGCTGCGCGCAGTTTCCATGGCGATGTTGTCACTCTGGGTGTGAAGTACGCATTCTGAGTATTGTGGGTGGATTGGAATCTGCAGAGCTTTACATTCCACCCATCAACTAACGAACGCGGCAGTTGCGGATCTTGAGAAAGGACGCCGCTGCCTTGAACGATGTCCCTTTCGTCAGCGATTTTCCCCACGCAGTTGTAAGGGGAGATCCCTGGGAGAGAAAGATATGAGCAATTTATCTCGCAATAGTGTGGCGGCAATTCTGGTTATTCTCCTTGCCGGCACAGTGAGCTTCGCGCAATCTTCGGGCGAAGCGACGTACAAGGCAAAGTGCCAGATGTGCCATGGGGAAAAGGGATTGGCAGATTCGGGCGCAGGAAAGTCGATGAAGGTAAAGCCTGCCACCGATCCCGATGTGAAGAAGATGAGCGAAGCGCAGATGATCGACGCGGTCCACAACGGTAGCGGAAAGATGCAGCCATATAAGGACAAGTTGACCGACGCGCAAATCAAGGATGCAGTCGAGTATTTCCGTACGTTTTCGAAGTAGTCGATATTGTTGGCTGTTTGTTGGTAGTGAGTAAGTGAGAGCGGTGCCGGCGCATCGGAGAATTTCAAGATGCGCCGGATTTAAGTCAACGGTTCCTGGTGCGCATCACAGGGCAAAGCTGTTTCTGGTTATCGCCGGTGTTTGAGCAAGTGGGATTCCAATGGGCGTGGCCCCCAAACATCCGGCCATCATGCACTTTTAAGGAGTCTTGCAATGACGAAGACGATTCGATCAATGGCGGTGCTGGCTGCAACAGTGTGTCTGGCCGGCTCCATGGGCTTCGCTCAATCATCGGGTGAAGCGGTTTACAAGGCAAATTGTCAGAGCTGTCATGGCAGCACAGGAGCGCCGAGCGCCGGCATCGCTAAGATGATGGACGTGAAGCCTGCCTCCGAGTACAAGAGCAGCGAGAAGGACATGATTGATGCCGTCAAGAATGGCAAGAACAAGATGAAGGCCATGTCTCCCAAACTCACCGACGCGCAGATCAAGGACGCCGTCGACTACTTCCGCACCTTGAAATAGGCAATACATCCGGCCCGCTTCAAGCTACAAACACTGCGCTCCAGCCACAAGGCTTCGTCGCTGGGGTAATTGAAGCGGGTCATTTTACCGTCTGGGGGAACTTAGCAATGCTGCAACGATTCCGGGAGAACTGGGTCCGGCCGGCCCTATTCTTTGGCAACAATCCAATCAGCCTTGCCGGTGGCGCCATCACAAGTGCCGCTGGTGTAACCATGATCGGTTACTGGCTGACGGAGTTGTTTGGTCGGCCAAACGATAATCCTTACCTCGGAATTATCTTTTTCCTTCTCTTGCCTGGCCTGTTTGTGCTGGGTCTTCTGTTGATTCCGATTGGCGTGTTTATCCGTCGCAAGAAGCTGCAACTGGCAGGGCAGATTCCAGCCGAGTTTCCCAGGATCGATTTCAACGATCGCATCTTTCGCCATGGCCTCGACATCGTACTCGTCGCCACCATCGTGAACCTGCTTGTTGTTTCGGTTGCAAGTTATCGCGGTGCGGCTTACATGGATTCGCCTCAGTTTTGCGGTGCTTCGTGCCACGTGATGCATCCCGAGTTCACCGCGTATAAAGTCTCCGCGCATTCGCATGTGGCTTGTGTCGAGTGCCACATCGGCTCCGGTGCCCAATCCTATTTTGAGGCAAAGGTAAACGGTACCAAGCAGCTCGTTGAGGTCGCATTCAACCGTTACCCTAAGCCGATTCCATCGCCGGTCCGCAATCTGCGGCCGGCCCGCGAGATCTGCGAAGGTTGCCACACGCCGGCGAGGTTTGTCGGTGAGAAGCTGCTCGTCAAATCCAGTTTTGCCGACGATGAAAAGAACACCGAGACACAGAGTGTCGTCCTGCTGCATCTGGGCGGAATCGATTCATTCTCGCACCTTACAGGTATTCACGGCGTACACCTCGGCCATATCGAGTACATCGCCACTGACCCCACGCGCACTACGATTCCGTGGGCCGAGCGCACCTTCCCAGACGGCTCGAAAACGGCCTTTGGCGCTTCAAGTCTGAAGGGTGCTGTACCGCAAGGCGAGCGTCGCGTGATGGACTGCATCGATTGCCACAATCGCGCCGCCCATACCATGCAGACCGCCGAAGACGCTCTCAATCGCGCCATGGCGGAAGGCGCCATCAGCCCAGATCTACCCTGGGTTCACAAGAAAGGACTCGAACTGCTCAAAGCGAATTACGCTACTGAAGCTGAAGCGCGGAACAAGATTCCGGCGCAGCTGACGCAGTTCTATCGCGACGAGCACCCCGACGTGCTGGCCGCACATCCCGATCTCGTAACGGCGGCAGGCCAGGGGCTCGTCTACGTGTTTACCACCAATGTCTTTCCCGACATGAAAGTCACGTGGGGCACGCACCCGAACCACATCGGGCACATGAATTATCCGGGTTGCTTCCGCTGTCATGATGGCGACCACGTGGCGAAGGACGGCAAGTCGATAACGCAGGACTGTGCGGCATGCCATAACCTGCTCGCGGTTGACGAGGCCAAACCCAAGGTTCTCTCGGATCTCGGCATTCAATAAGAAGTTTTGCATTGGGTAGGGAAGAGGGGCGGCTTCGTGGCCGCCCCTTGGTGCGTTTGCAAAGTTCTCATCTGCCCGTGATAGCCTTGCTCTTCACCGCGAGGGCCCATTTACGATGCACTCCACGAAGACGCTGAATTTTGACCTTGCAGCAGCGGCGCACGCCGACATGATAGAAAACGGCTTTCAACCTGACTTTCCGACCGGCACCGATACCGAGCTGGCAAAGATCAAGGCACAGCCTGCGTTGCCTGTGGTTCCGGGCGCACAGGATCTGCGGAACCTGCTCTGGTCGTCCATTGACAACGACACTTCGAAGGACCTCGATCAGATTGAGTGGGCCGAGCAGCTCCCTGACGGTCGCATTCGTGTGCTCATCGGCGTGGCAGATGTTGACATACGCGTGCCGCGTGGAAGCCTGCTGGATAAACACGCCCAATCAGAGACAACGTCGGTCTATACGGGCGTAAAGGTCTTTCCGATGCTTCCGGCGGATCTCTCCGAGGGCATCACGTCTCTCAATGAGAACGAGGACCGTGTCGCAGATGTCATCGAGTTCACGGTCGATCCGACAGGCTGTGTCTCGGGGGGAATAGTTTATCGCGCACTGGTTCGCAACCGTGCACAGCTCGCCTACAACAGCGTGGGAGCATGGCTGGAAGGCCGAGGCCCGGCGCCCGCCAAGGTTGCAGCCAGCGCCGATCTCGCCGCCCAACTCAAACTTCAAGACAAGGCCGCTCAGATTCTGGTCGGCTGCCGCTTTCAGCATGGCGCTCTCGATCTTGAAACCATCGAAACGCAGCCGTTGATGTCAGCCGATGATCAGGCCGTCGACATTACCAGTCTCGAAAAGAACCGCGCCACATCCCTTATTGAAGAGTTCATGGTCGCAGCCAACGGCACCGTTGCACGCACATTCGAGGCCGCGGGAATCGCATCGATCTGGCGCATCGTGCGCACCCCCAAACGCTGGGATCGCATGGTGGAAGTTGCAAGCGGACTGGGGACAAAGCTGCCTGACCAGCCGGATTCTAAAGCGCTCAACGACTTCCTGCTGGCGCAGAAGCAGAAGGATCCCGATCACTTTCCAGACCTCTCGCTTACTGTTGTCAAACTGATGGGTCCAGGCGAATACGTTCTTGTAAAGCCCAATGAACCCTCGCCCGGCCACTTCGGCCTCGCGGTGCGCGACTACCTGCACTCGACGGCGCCGAACCGCCGTTTTCCCGATATCATCACGCAGCGCATTATGAAGGCGCATCTGGCCAAGGCCGACCAGCCTTACTCGGAAGGCGATCTGAGCGCGATGGCACAGCACTGCACGCAGATGGAAGACGCCGCGCGCAAGGTAGAGCGCATCATGCAGAAGCGAATTGCTGCCGTTGTCCTGCATCCGCGCATTGGTCAGTCGTTTCCGGCAATCGTGACCGGCGTTAGTCAGAGCGGCACATTCGTGCGCGCGCTCAGTCCTCACGTTGAAGGAATGCTGCTGAACGCCGGCAAGCCAGGATCGAAGGTCGATGTCGGTGACAAGCTGAATGTCAAACTGATCAACACCGATCCGCAGCGTGGCTTCATCGACTTCGCAATGTAGTCCGCACGTGGCGCCTGAACGCTGTCATCCTGAGCGCAGTGAAGGATCTGCGGTTGCTCTTCGGGACTTCCAAGTGGCGTAACGTCCGAATTGTCGAAAAGTGTTCTGTCTCGGTTCCGACGCTTACTTAGATAGGGTGGTGTCAACGAACCAGAATGGCCAGTCTGACAATACTCGGCTTCAAGCCAGCGCAGTGAACCCAGAGCCCAAACCCTCAACCAGTCCTAGCTGTCGGTACCTTCTGCAGCCTGATCGACATATTCATGCACAGGCACACTCGCACTTGCCGCAGTCCCCGGCTCATCGATCCAAAGACAAACGATCCACCAGATCAGCACAATCACGTAAACGGCGCTGTTGGTATTCAGCAACTTCTCCTGCAGCCCTATCACATGTTCGTACTCGGCCCGCGAGTGGGGCGTAGTGTGGTGGGCAATGATTTCCCAAATCCCCTGCGCTCCAAGCTGCGCAATTGACGCAGTCGAGAGCCCGATCATGATGCGTTGCACATGACTGCGCCATCCGGCCCCGAAGCCCTGCCCGAATGCCACCACCAGGAATCCCAGCGCCACTGAAAGAACATCGACAAGCAGCCCCGTTTTCACGGCGAACAGTTGCATAAATTCGAGTTTGGCCATCGTCGTATCGAAAGCAATGGCTTTCAACGGCGGCCAGGGACCCCATTTCCAAAGCACTACGCCGCCCAACGCCAGCAGCCCAAGCGTCCATCCGGCCCAGGTTACGGCGCCGGCTTTCTTAAAGGCTCGGCGCGCCATCTCAACCAGAACGAGCAGCCCGACGAGGACCGAGAGATCCGCCAGCGAAATTGCGATTACTCCCATCGTCAGCGGCGGCAACTTGTCATGCAGCAGCCGGTTTGTCAGCAGCCGCAGCGCTACCAGAACAATCGAGGTGGTGAACCACGGGAAGCGCCGCGCGCGGTCGCGCCCCATCAGGACCACCAGCAACACCAGAAGCGCCGCAAAGGTTAATGTCCACAAAACCGAGACAGCCGTGAAATGAAAATTGAAATGCATGCAATCCTTACAAATCCGGACTCAAGCCCGGATCATGAATTCAGGTGATTTCAGCAGGGTATGCCGGAAGGAAATGGTGCGCCCGGAGAGATTCGAACTCCCGACCTAACGCTCCGGAGGCGTTCGCTCTATCCAGCTGAGCTACGGGCGCGCTCTATCAGTCTATCGTATTTTCGAATGGGCGAGCTCTTGCGGTTCGTATTCTGGCTTTGAGATGTTGGATTTCTGACTGAGAATCCCATTTAGTTCGTCACGTCCTCTGCCGGTCTTTAAGTAACGCTCCCGCCTTAACGCTTCTCCTAAAGTCGCGAACTCCTCAAAGTGAGCGAGCACCCAAGGGCCACGATTCTTCGTCGACCGACTTTGATTGGAATTATGTTGGGAGATCCGCCCTTGAACATCAGAAGTGGCTCCGGTGTAGTACTGGCCGGTTATCGAGCTTTGGAGAACGTAGGTGAAAGGCATTGCAGGAGAGATTCGAACTCCCGACTCAACGCTACGGAGGGTCGCCGCGGCGACCTCTATCCAGCTGAGCTACAGGCGCGCTCCACCAGCATACCGTATTTCGCTTCTCACAGCCGTGCTCGCTGATGCTGCTGTGGTCGTTAAACTGAGGGATTTTCGGGTTGTCGATCGTCAATCCCTGTTCCCTAATTCCCTTTTCCTGCTTTGCCGCAACTCTTCCATCACCGACTGGATCAGCGCTTTAGCCCCCTCCATCCCGCTCAGCACTGCCTGCAAGTCCAGTGCGGGTTTCGATGGATTGCGGCTCGACGCGCAGTACACGCCATGCTGTCCAACCATGATCAGCGAATCGGTCAGGAGATCAAGCGCTACCGCCAGCCTTCCTCGCTCCCGGCCCATCATGAACTCATGCTTTTCAAGCTCTGCGCGCTTCTCGTCAAAGATATCCATGATTCAAGCCTATCCGAAGCGCCCCGCTCTTGACCGTGGTGCACGGTCGCGGCTGCAAGGACGACTTGATCAGGGATCTGCACGCCGGGGCCGGTTTGAGGCGAGCGGGATGGGGCCGGATGGCTCGATATGCAACCTTTTGGTTGCGGGCTACAACCTATTACCCGGTCTCTGGAGAGAAGTATTCTATTTTGAGGAAGTTACCAAGGGGGTCTGTCGCCAAAGATTTCCAAACAAGAGACTTAGCCGTAGAGATTTGCTGCGAAAGGAGTTAGCTCCACTCCAGACGGCCGCATTCGGCGATCTTAATATAGAGAACTGCAATTGCGAGTCACTGCTATCAACGATATCAATCTAACTGGAAATTGCATGCAAATGGCGAGCGGGAATTTGCGTCAAAAAATCAGGAGCTTAGCGAATAGGCGCAGATTCGGGGCTTGACCGATGGGGCTGATATGGAGTTTCAAGTCTTCCAAAGTTTCCAAAGCAGGACTGGGGACGCCAATGGCAATCGGCGGAGAATGTGTCGTATTGTTGTACCGCAGTCATCCTTCTTTCTCTTTGCTCTAAGCGGATGAAGGGCAGCCCCATGCGAACAGAGCGGCCCATCGTCATTCATCCGTGACGCAGGCAGGCTTGAACAGCCTGATCAAAAAAGGACCGGAGCTCAGGTTTGGGCCTGATCGCCCCTAGCGTGGCAGCCATCTCATCATTCGGCCAATGGCTCTCGTCCTCATTCATCCGTTGATAGCCCTTGAGGACTTCTGGATTTCCAAGCGTGAACTCATCGCCCAGGCGGATCCAACGTGCGACCAGCGCACGGCCTTCGGCGCTATCTGGAGGCACCTCGCGATCGAGCGCTCTCTGAACATCGGCTAGCAAACTCTGCCATCGCGCACCTGCGTCTACCTTTTCTTCGGCGGTCATGGCTGCCCGGTGTGACCGAAGCGCCTCAAAGGCCTCCGGACCGTAGTACTTCGCTCTCCAATCTGTGGCTTCTTGCATTTGTATCTCCTTCAAGATGGTTTGGTAGAGGAGCCACTCGGGTTCCGCAGGGTTCTGTGCGCGCCGTTGTGCATGTTCAATGGTGCGCAGGATGTGATCCAGGCCGTCGCGGCGCTCACCGAGCGCCGCCCGCTGCCGCGCAAGCATGACCGTCAGCGGTTCTGCACCACGGCTAACTGAGGCGTCTAGCAGCGCGCCGATCTCCCGCAACGAAAGCCCCAGGTACCGCAGCGCGAGAATGCGCTCGAGGCGGCCGAGATCCTCGTGACAGTAGAGCCGATAACCTCGCTCTGAACGATGCGCTGGCGATAGCAGCTTTAGCCGGTCGTAGTGATGCAATGCCCGTACCGTGACGCCGGCGAGTTTTGCGAACTCCTGGATGCGGAAGGTGCTCATGGGTCTTACCTTAAACATCTTTGACCCTGACGTAAGGGCAGGGTCAAGCGCCTTTTGAAAAAGGTGATGAATGTGCTCATTGGAAAAGGCGGGGTTTTGGGCGAATTGTGGACAACGGGAAATTTCAAGAGAGCCGGGAAAGGAGCAACCACAGATCCTTCGTCGCTGCGCTTCTCAGGATGACGAATTCCGTCGTTGCGACCAGTCGCGATTGAAAGTGGATCGGGGGGAACCCGGAAATAATTCCGGTCAACACGCTGTTTGCTCAGCAGTCACAGAACCCTACACGTCCAGCTTCTTCATGAAATCCGCATCTTCGCGTAGCTCCGTCATCGGGTCGCCTTCGAATTCTTCCTGCTCGATGAAGTAGTGCTTCAACCCTGTAGCCGCGCGAAAAATCGGCTTGTAATCAATGAACCCCTTGCCCATCACGACGTTGCGTAGCTTCCCATCGGGCTCCTTCACCATGTCTTTCACGTGAAGCAGCGGAAAGCGCTCGGGATACTTGCTGAGATACTCAACAGGATCATGGCCGCCGCCCACCACCCAACCACAATCCATCTCGAACTTCACCACGCTGGGATCGGTGCGCTTCAGCAACTCGTCAAAAAACACCACGGCGTTTTCGGTTCCGAATTCTACCGTGTGGTTGTGATAGCCGAACGTCATGCCTGCCGCTTTCACCTTTGCGCCGATGGCGTTGAACTGGTCGGCCACGTAGCGCCAGTCATCCAGGTTCAGCGCGCCCGTCCGCGTCGGATCGCGATGCACGCCAGCCCACGAACAGATGATGTACTGGAGCCCGAGCGCCTGCCCGTACTGGATCAATTGATCGAATTGCGTCTTCAACTGGGTGAGCTGGTGGTGCGTACTGACACACTTGAGGCCCGCCTTGTTGAGAGCGTTACCGAAATCTGCCGCAGTCTTGTCAAAGTAACCCGCCGCTTCCACTTCCTGGTATCCGGCGGCAGCCAGCTGATGGAGCGTGCCCTCGAAGTCCTTCGGCAACAAGTTGCGCACTGAATAAAGCTGCAATCCGATCGGCATATGCAGATGTTCGGCCAGCAAGCGTTCGCCACCTGCGCAGGCCGCGGCGGCCAGTGCACCCGAAGCCTTCAAAAAACTGCGGCGAGAAGAAATTTTCATTCCCGTATTCTCCTCAAGGCTTTCGTTAGCCCTTGATCGTTTCTGCGGCCGCGTCCCACGTAGCCACGTTCTTATGGAAATAGGAGTGATTAGCCATGTGGCACGCGATTGCGGCGTTATTGCCGAAAACCTCGTCTTCCACAACATGCTCGCGCGTTTCCACACCCCGGAAAAAACTGGCAATATGATCGGCAGTGTCGTCGTATCCCTGCGGAGCAGAAAATGTCTCCGTCAGTGGCAACGGCGCCGGCGGTTGCGGATGCGCGGCATGCCACTCCTCCAGGTACTTCTGTTTCGCCTCGGCAGTCCAGCCGTTGAGCGCGTAGCCCTCCGGTTGTGGCCGCGTATCCTGCGGAGCCACGGTGAGGGTGTTGCCGTTGATCGTCATCGTGGCCTCCTTACCGTAAAAGATGGTGATGTCGCCCGCCGCGTTGTTTTGGTTACAGTGCATATTGACCCTTACGCCGGGATAGTCGTAAAGCGTCACGAGCAGATCGGGAAAATCGCGCCCATCTTTGAAATAAGTCAGGCTTCCCGTGGAATAGGCGCGCTCCGGAATCGCGTTGATCCCCGTCACGCACTGCATGCCCGAGAGCAGGTGCACAAACAAGTCGCCTGCCACCCCTTCCCCGTAATCCGCAAAGCATCGCCAGCGGAAAAACCGAGCCGCGTCAAACGGACGCGCAGGCGCATCGCGCAGCCACGTGGTCCAGTCGATCGTTTCGGGACTGGCATCGGGTGCAATTGGGTAGACCCACGCGCCGGATGGAGAATTACGATCTGTATGAGCTTCAATCGACGTGACCGCGCCCAGACGCCCTGACTTGTAGATCTCAGCCGCCTTCTTGACTACCGTATTGCTCACGCGTTGGCTGCCCGCCTGGAAGATCCGCTTGCCCTCTTGCACGGCCTTCACCATCGCCAGGCCATCGGCCACGTTGTGCGACATCGGCTTCTCGCAGTACACATCTTTGCCGGCTGCCAGGCAATCCAGCACGACGCGCCGGTGCTGAAAATCGGCAACCGCGACAATCACCGCATCCACATCCTTGCGGTCCAGCAGTTCGCGATAATCCTTCGTCGTTGGAATATCCGCGCCGTAAGCTTCAACGCCGGCTTTCCGATGCATGTCATACAGGTCTGCCGTGCCCACGCACACACCGCTCGTCACCTTCTTCGCCGAGCGCAGCAAATCGCATCCGCGAATCCCAGTTCCGATTGAAACAAATCGAATCGTCTTCGCGTTTTGCGGGGTTTGCGCCGCCAGCACCGTCGGTTCCAGCACAATCGATTTAACAGCGGCCCCGGACGCCATCGCGCCAGCTCCCAGGCGCACAAACTCCCTGCGTGAAATTGGTCCCATGAAATGAGCCTTTCCCTTGCGACCGCAATTCTCGCTTGCCAGACGGCGCCATGTCCACCACTCTGCGCGACCTGACACGAATGGCATACCATGCTTACGTCGTTACTTCCCGACCTCAGAGACAAGGCAATGCAGATTTCCAAGTCGCTTAGAGCCAGCTTGAACTCGTGTCTGCCGTCAATCGTCATCGGCAGTTTTCTGTCTGTTGCAATGCTGCAGCCAATTGCGAACGCGCAATCATCCCAGAATCTCGATTCTCCGGCGCAGCCCGAACTCGGCGACAACGTTCTGATCTTCAGTCCCTCAATGCTCTCCGCGGACATCCAGGCCCAGATCGACAAGGTCTACACCATCCAGCAACACAGCGAATTCGGAACCGCACGCTACGCGCTGCTATTCCTGCCAGGCGAGTATCACGTCGACATCCCCGTCGGTTTCTATACTCAGGTGCTAGGCCTCGGCGTCACGCCCGACGCCGTCCAAATCACCGGCAACGTCCACTCCGACGCCAGCCTCCCGCGCAATAACGCTACCTGCACATTCTGGCGAGGAGTCGAAGGTTTCGCGGTCACTCCCACCGGCGGGACCAATGGGACTATGCAGTGGGCCGTCTCCCAGGCCGTGCCATTTCGCCGCATGCACATCCTCGGCAACATCGTTCTCCATCAAAAAGGCGGATGGGCCAGTGGCGGATGGATGTCCGATTCGCTCATCGACGGCAACGTCGGCGCCGGCCCGCAGCAGCAGTGGATCTCTCGCAACAGCGAGTGGGGTAGTTGGACAGGCGCCAACTGGAACATGGTCTTCGTTGGCATCCCGCATCCGCCCGTGGGCGAGTGGCCGCAGCCCCCCTACACCAAGGTCGAACGCACGCCCATCGTCCGCGAGAAGCCTTTCCTGCAAGTCGATGCGAAAGGGAATTGGAGCGTCCGCGTTCCCGCACTTCAGACCAACAGCCAGGGCATCACGTGGCACGGCGGATCCACGCGCGGCCAATCCATTGCATTCAGTCAGTTCTACATTGCCCGTGCGGACAAAGACAGCGCCGCCAGCATGAATGCGCAATTGGCCAATGGTAAAAATCTGCTTCTCACTCCCGGCATTTACGATCTCACCGAGCCAGTCCACATCACGCGTCCCAACACCATCGTTCTTGGCCTTGGCTTCGCAACCCTTCACCCCACTAACGGCACCGCGGCCATTTCCACCGCCGACGTCGACGGCATCGACATCGCCGGCATCCTCTTCGATGCAGGTGAGAAATCCTCTCCCGTCCTGGTCGAAGTGGGTCCGCAAGGCAGTCACGCATCCCACGCCAAAAACCCCATCTTCCTCCACGACGTCTTCTTCCGCGTCGGTGGCGGAGGCGTTGGCCGCGCCAAGGTTAACCTGCTCATCAATTCCAACGACACGATCATCGACCACACCTGGATCTGGCGAGCGGATCACGGCAAAGGCGTCGGCTGGACCAGCAACCTCAGCGACAACGGACTCGTCGTCAATGGCAACAACGTCACCGTTTACGGCCTCTTCGTCGAACACCACCAGCAGTTCCAGGTCCTTTGGAACGGCAACCGCGGCCGCACTTACTTCTACCAATCCGAAATCCCCTATGACCCGCCCGATCAGTCCGGCTGGACCTCTGCGCCCGGCACCAATGGCTGGGCTTCGTACAAGGTGGCTGACAACGTGACGAACCACGAAGCCTGGGGGCTGGGCATCTACAGCGTTTTCCGTCATCCCAATGTCACCCTCACACGCGCCATTGAAGTCCCCGTCACGCCCGGCGTCCGCTTCCACCACATGATCACCGTGGCTCTCGATAACCTCGGCGAAATCTCTAACGTCATCGACGACAAAGGCGGCCCTACGCACGTTGCTCCGAATCGCGTATCGCCAAAGGTGACAGAGTTCCCGCAGTGAAGCGCATGCCAGAAAGCAGCGCGTATGTGTAAATGCGCCAAGTCCAGCGTGGGACAATGGAGCTGTAGACATCATGAGCATTGACATCGTTCCAGAGTCCCAGCCCACTTCCGTTACCCCCGAATCCACCAGCGAGCAGACCGCCTCTCCCGCAAGTGATCCCGCGCCGGTCGGGTCCGCTTCAATCGCTGCGGAGCCCAGCGAACCGGATGTACTTCCAACTGCCGAACCCGTAGCGGAAGCACCAGCCGAAGAGCCCGCCGAGCCTCAGGAAAACTTCGCCGACATCCTCTCCCAGTTCGAGAAGAGCCATACCCATAAGCCCGCATCCGGCGTGAAGCAGATCGAGGGCACAATCGTCTCTCTCTCCGCGGAACAGGTTTTTGTTGACATCGGTTACAAGACCGAAGGCGTCCTGCCGCGCTCTGCCTTCCCCAACAACGGCGAGAACGCGAAGGCGGGCGACAAGGTCCTCGTCTCGGTCAAGGGGCGCAACGAAGAACACTATTACGAGCTCACGCGATTCAAGGTTTCCCAACCCCGGGACTGGTCCGCTCTCGAGGCAGCCTTCGCGGAAAAACTCGCCGTGGTCGGCACCGTCACCGCCGTTATCAAGGGCGGTCTCACGGTCGATATCGGCGTGCGGGCCTTCATGCCTGCCAGTCGCAGTGGCACGCGGGATGCAGCGGAACTCGAAAAGATGGTTGGTACTGAAATCACCTGCCGCATCACCAAACTCGACGTAACCGACGAAAACGTAGTCGTCGATCGTCGCGTTGTCCTCGAAGAACAGGCCCGCGCGCAGCAGGAAGGCCGCTTCACCACAATGCAGCCTGGCGACGTCCTCGATGGCACTGTGCGTAGCCTGATGGCTTACGGTGCATTCATCGACCTCGGTGGCCTCGATGGACTCCTCCACGTCAGCGACATCTCGTGGAGCCGCGTCAACAAGCCGGAAGATGTGCTTTCGGTCGGCCAGCAGATCCAGGTTCGCATCCTCAAAATTGATCCCGAGACGAAGAAAATTTCACTCGGCCTCAAGCAGCTTCAGCCCGAGCCATGGGAGGCCGCGCAAGGCAAGTTTCAGGTTGGCCAGCGCGTCACGGGACCGGTCACCCGCCTCGCAGATTTCGGCGCCTTCGTCGAGATTGAACCCGGTGTGGAGGGCCTCATCCACATTTCAGAGATGTCCTGGGGCAAAAAGATCCACCATCCCAGCGATGTGCTCAAGCAAGGAGATACTGTCGACGCGGTTATTCTCGCGATCAAGCCGGAGGAGCGTCGCATTTCCCTCGGCCTCAAGCAAACGCTCACGGACCCATGGTCTGACGTCACAACCAAATTCCCTGTCGGTTCGCAGATCGAGGGCCCTGTCACCAAGATCATGCCATTCGGAGCGTTCGTTCAGATCGCTGATGGCGTCGAAGGGCTCGTCCACGTTAGCGAAATCAGCGCTGAGAAACGCATCAATCATCCGCAAGAGGTTCTGCGCGCTGGTCAGGTCGTCAAAGCGCAAGTGCTCGGTATCGCCCCGGAAAAGCGCCAGATAAAACTCAGCATGAAGCAACTGATTCCCACCAGCATCGATGAATACATCGCCGAGCATAAGCCTGGCGACGTTGTCTCCGGTCGCATAGTCGACGAAGCAGCAACTGGGGCTACGGTCGAACTTGGTGAAGGCATCCGCGCGGCTTGCCGCGTGGCCAACGCCGCACCGGTTGCCGCGGAATCAAAGCCCTCTGGAAAGGCTGATCTGTCTTCGCTCTCGAGCATGCTGCAATCCCGCTGGAAGGGAAGTGTACCCGCCCCATCCGCAGCGCCCGAGCCTCTGCGGGCCGGCCAGATTCGAAGTTTCAAAATCACCAAGCTTGATGCGGACAAAAAATCAATCGAGGTAGAGGTGGCCTAGCCATCTGAAACGGCGCCGCTACAGATACGTCTCATCGATATAACACCAGCGCCAGTCCTCGCCGCGCTCAGCCGATCGGATTATCGGATGCTGCGTTGCATGAAAATGCGCCCGTGCGTGCCGGTTCTTCGATGAGTCGCAGCAGCCAACGTGCCCGCACTCCAGGCACATACGCAGGTGCAGCCACGTGTCCCCGGTCTTCAGGCAATCCTCGCAACCCTTGCTGCTTGGCTTCACGTTCTTCACATGATCCTTCCCGTGCGTGCACTTCGCCGCCATCCGTCACCTCCACTGGGGAATCCCGCCCTCACACCATATATTGTTTTGCTAATTCGTGGAACGCTGCCACCTGCTCCGCTGCCCAGACTTCGTCCCGCCCCAACTCCGCCGCCAGCAGGCGCGACACCGGCTCCGCCATCGCAACTGCCGCCCGTGCATTCAGAAATAATGCACGCGTCCTGCGCGCCAGCACGTCTTCAACGCTCCTCGCCATCTCCGCACGTGCCGCCCAAATGACTTCGGCCTCGATGTAAGGCAAGTCTGGATGAAGTCGCGCGGCCAATTCAGGCCGGTCCGTCTCCAGCACTCGGATCTCTGCCGCATCCGCCCCGTATACGGCCAGCGGACCTTCACCATTCGCATCCTCGGTAGAGGCCTCAACATAACCATGTATCCGCAGATTCCTGGTGGTGCATTCCTCATCGCGCAGCCGTCCCAGCGTGATCGCGTGGTCCACGCAGTCTTCCGCCATATGGCGATACGTCGTCCACTTCCCTCCTGTAATCGTCAGCAGTCCCGATGTATCCACGTGAATCACGTGATCGCGCGACAAGGCCGATGTCTTGCCCTCGCCATTGCTCTTTACCAGCGGTCGAAGTCCTATATAAACAGCCAGCACATCCGCGCGGGTCGGAGGTCTGCTCAGGTAGCGTCCCGCGGTTTCGAGGATAAACTCGATCTCTTCATCCAGCGCTTTCGGTTCCAGGCTCGGCGCATCCACCGGCGTATCGGTTGTACCCGCCACGGCATGTCCATGCCATGGAATCACAAACAGCACGCGTCCATCACTGGTGCGCGGAACCATCAGCGCCGTATCACCTTTCAAAAAACTTCGGTCAAATACCAGGTGAATTCCCTGGCTAGTCACCATCAACGGCTCTGCCTGAGCGTCCGCCATGCGCCGCACTTCATCGGTGAATACCCCCGTTGCATTCACCACAATCCGCGCGGGAATCGGAAGATCCTCAGCCGTCTCCTCGTCGTGCGCCGTCAGCCCATTCACATAACCTTCTCCATCGCGCAACAATTTGGTTGCAGGACAATAATTGACGAGCGTCGCACCGTGATCGGCCGCGGTCATCGCCAGATGGATGAGCAGCCTTGCGTCATCGAATTGCCCATCGAAATAGACAACGCCTCCGCGCAACTCCTCCGGCTCCAGCGCTGGTAGTTGAGCCAGAGTCTCCTCGCGCGACAAGAGCCTGGAAGGCCCAAATCCATACTTGCCCGCTAGCAGGTCATAGAGTTTCAATCCAATACCGTAAAAGGGCGCTTCCCACCACGAGTAATTCGGCACCACGAACGCCAGATCGTGCACAAGGTGTGGCGCATTCTGGCGCAACAGCCCGCGCTCCTTCAGCGCCGACATCACCAGCGGAATATTTCCCTGTTCGAGATAGCGCACGCCGCCATGCACAAGTTTGGTGCTGCGGCTGCTCGTTCCCTTTCCGAAGTCGTGCGCCTCCACCAGTACCACGTCGAAGCCGCGCGCTGCAGCATCCACGGCTACGCCCATGCCCGTCGCACCGCCGCCGATTATCGCAATATCCCACGGCGCGCCATTCGCAGCGCGTTCGCGAACTTTGCGAAGCATCTCATCCCGGCGCATCACTCACTCCAGTTCTTCGACCGTTCCACCGCGCGTTGCCACCGTCCTCGTCTCTCCGCGCGCTCGCCGGCATCCATCCGCGGCTCGAAACGTACATCGCCTTGTCGTTTGGCACGCAGCTCATCCGGACTCGCCCAGAACCCTGTAGCCAATCCCGCCAGATATGCAGCTCCCAGCGCGGTCGTTTCCGTCACCCGAGGCCGCACCACCGGCACGCCCAGCACGTCTGCCTGGAACTGCATCATCAAGTCGTTCACCGCAGCGCCTCCGTCCACACGCAATGCGCCGAGCGGTGTGCCTGTCTCGCTATGCACCGCCTCCAGCACATCGGCAACCTGAAACGCGATGCTCTCCAGCGCGGCTCTCGCGATGTGTCCCGGTTTGGTGTCACGCCGAAGTCCGATCAACAACCCGCCCGCATGCGGATCCCAATGCGGCGCGCCAAGCCCCACAAATGCCGGCACAAACACCACGCCGCCAGTGTCAGGCACACTTGCCGCCAGCGCCTCCACTTCAGCAGACGATCCGATCATTCGGAGGTTATCGCGCAGCCACTGCACCACCGCGCCCCCAATGAAGATGCTGCCCTCAAGCGCGTATTCCAGTCGCTTCTGCGCGCTTGCCGCCAGCGTCGTAATCAATTTATGTTTCGACCGCACAAACCCGGTGCCGTTGCCATCGCGCCCAGTCCCAATATTCTGGAGCAGAAAACACCCGGTTCCGTAAGTGTTCTTCGCCTCGCCCGCCTTCCAGCACAATTGTCCAAACAATGCCGCCTGCTGGTCGCCCGCGATTCCCGCAATCGCCACGCCGCCCAACCCGAGAGACGTTGTTACATCGCCAATGCGGTCGCTTGACCAAACCACCTCCGGCAGCATATTCGCCGGTACGCCGAAGATGCGCAGCAACTCCGCATCCCATTCGCCCTTCACGATGTTGTAGAGCAGCGTGCGCGAAGCATTCGTCACGTCGGTTACGTGCCGCATGCCGCTCGTCAGGTGCCAGATCAGCCAGCTATCGACAGTGCCAAAAGCCAGCTCGCCGCGTTCCGCCCGTTTCCGCGCACCCGAAACGTTGTCAAGGATCCACTGCACCTTGGTCGCCGAGAAATACGGATCCAGCACCAGCCCCGTCTTCGAAGAAACTTCATCCCCGACTCCGCTCTTCTCCAGAGCATCGCACTGCGCCGCGGTTCGCCGGTCCTGCCAGACTATTGCCGGATGGATGGCCTTTCCGCTCTCGCGCTCCCACACGACCACCGTTTCGCGCTGATTGGTAATGCCGATCGCCGCCACATCGCGCGGCCGCGCACCGGCCTTGCCCAGCGCCTCTACCGCGCACGCAAGTTGGCTCGTCAGAATTTCGGTGGGATCGTGTTCTACCCAGCCCGATTGGGGGTAGAACTGCTCGAACTCATGCTGCGCAACCGCTGCAATCGAGCCGGCTTCATCGAAGAGAATGGCGCGTGAACTTGTCGTGCCCTGGTCCAGTGCGAGAATGTAGGCCATCGGTTTTCCTTCGGACCTAAGTCAAACACGTGCGCCCACCGCGCCGCAACCATCCGAAGATTCGCAGCCAACGGAATTCATACCACGTACAAGTCGACGTATTCACTCACCGGCATGCGTTCCAGCTTTTCTCGATCGAGAGACACGTTCAAAATCCGCTGTTGCTGCTCTGCGCCAAATCGCCGCGCCAGGTTGCGCTTGAACTTCTCAACCAGCAACGGCATCCCTTCCTTGCGCCTGCGCTTGTGCCCGATGGGATACTCGACCGTCTCTTTCAGCACGGTGCCATCTGCTAATAAAACTTGGAGGGAGTTTGCAATCGAACGTTTTTCGGGATCGTGGTAGTCCCGCGTGAACTGTGGCGTTTCATCGCACTCCACTTTTGCGCGCAGTGCGTCGATGCGCGGATCATCTGCCACCTTGTTCTCGTAATCCGCCGCCGTGAGCCGCCCGAAGATCAGCGGAATCGAGATCATGTACTGGATGCAATGATCGCGATCCGCCGGATTTGAAAGCGGCCCTCTCTTATCGATGATGCGCAGACACGCCTCATGAGTGAGGATCGTGATCTTCCGAATGTCCTCGGCCGTTTTGCCTGATTTGTCGAGTCGGCCGCGCAGCGTCATCGCAGCTTCCACCGCTGTTTGCGCATGGAACTCGGCTGGGAAGCTGATCTTGAACAACACATTCTCCATCACGTAGCTGCCATACGGCCGCTGAAACTTGAACTCTCGCCCCTTGAACGAAACATCGTAGAATCCCCAGGTCTTCGCAGTCAGTGCCGACGGATAACCCATTTCGCCCTGCTTCACCATCAACGCAAGTCGCACTGCCCTGCTTGTCGCATCGCCCGCGGCCCAGCTCTTTCGCGAGCCCGTGTTCGGAGCGTGACGATACGCTCGCAGGCTTTGGCCGTCCACCCACGCCAGCGAAATTGCATTCAGAGTCTGCTCCCGACTCAACCCCAGCAGCCCGCACACAACTGCGGTCGACGCCGCCTTCACCAGCACAACGTGATCAAGACCAACCTTGTTAAACGAATTCTCCAGCGCAATACAACCCTGAATCTCGTGCGCCTTGATCATCGCGGTCAGGACGTGCCGCATCGTCAGCGGCGGCTTTCCTTCCGCAGCCCCGGTTCGCGATACCCAGTCCGCGACGGCCAGAATTCCGCCCAGGTTATCTGAGGGATGTCCCCACTCCGCCGCCAGCCAAGTGTCGTTGTAGTCGAGCCAGCGGATGATCGCGCCAATGTTGAATGCGGCCTGCACTGGATCGAGCTGATAGCTCGTCCCCGGCACGCGCGCCCCGTGCGGAACGACTGTCCCCGGCACAATCGGGCCCAGCAGTTTCGTGCACGCCGGATACTCCAGCGCCTCCAGCCCGCATCCCAGCGTGTCGATCAGGCAATACGCCGCCGTCTCATACGCCAAATCGCTCTTGATCTCGTACCCCAGCGCGTAATCCGCGATGTCCGTGATGACCTTATCGAACGCCGACCGTTCATTACTGATATGCGATGACACAGCATCTCCTATTCAAATCGTGTGCCCCATGTCTCGGTTGTGGGACCTGGGAGGGATGTCCGAAATAGCAATTGTCCTGGGTGCCCCATCCTTGCGACGTTTTTGTCGCACGGGTGGGAAAGCACTGCGCTCTCAAAGCACTAAGCCCGCTTCTCGATTGACACGAACTCCTTATTGTCTGGCCCCGTATACACCGCCGAAGGCCGGATAATCTTCCCGTCCTGTCGCTGCTCAATAACATGGGCACACCAGCCAGCCGTCCGCGCAATCACAAACAGCGGCGTAAACAAATCTACTGGAACGCCCATCAGGTCATAAGCAACCGCGCTGTACCAGTCGAGATTGGGGAACATGCGCTTGACATCGTGCATGGTGGTTTCAATCCGCTCCGCCACGTTGAACAGCCGCATATCTCCGCCGGCTTTCGCAAGCTCGCGCGCGACCCCTTTGATGATGTCGCTTCGGGGGTCGCTGATGGTATACACCGGGTGTCCGAACCCGATGATCACCTCGCGTTCGCCCACGCGCCAGCGCATGTCTGCCTCGGCCTCGTCAGGCCTTTGGTAGCGTTTCTGAATCTCCAGCGCCACCTCGTTCGCGCCGCCATGCTTCGGCCCCTTCAGTGCGCCAATCGCACCGGCGATGCACGAATAGATATCTGACCCGGTCCCCGCAATCACCCGCGCCGTAAAAGTCGACGCATTGAATTCGTGCTCCGCATACAGGATCAGCGATGTCTGCATCGCTCGGGTCCACTCTTCGCTCGGCGCCGTGCCGTGAAGCAAGTGCAAAAAGTGCCCAGCAATCGAATCCTCGAATCGCTCAACCTCGATGCGTCGCCCATTGCGCGCGTAGTGATGCCAATACAGCAGCATCGACCCCAGGCATGCCAGCAACGTATCTGCAATCCGCCGTGCGCCGCTCTCCTTGTGACTCTCGCCCTCCGGCAACACGCATCCCAACACTGAAACGCCCGTCCGCAGCACGTCCATGGGATGCGTCGATGGCGGCAGCAGCTCGAGGGCCTGCTTCACCGCCGCAGGCAAACTGCGCAACGGACGCAAACTAGCCTTGTATGCCGCGAGTTCCGTCACGCTGGGCAGCTTGCCATGCACCAGAAGGTAGGCGACTTCCTCAAATTCGCAATGCGCTGCCAGGTCCTTGATGTCGTATCCGCGATAGTGCAGATCGTTGCCGCTGTGCCCCACCGTGCACAGCGCAGTCGAACCCGCCGGCGTGCCCGACAGTGCAACTGATTTTTTCGGCTTGAACGCTACAGGCGCGCCGCTAGCTTCGTCGCTCATTGCAACCTCCGCAGAGCATCAAGCTAACGGATCACCGGTAAGGGTGTCTACTTGCCCTCTTTACCGCGCGCAAACAAGTCGTCGAGCTTCTTCTCGTACGCATGATAGTCAAGATATTTATAGAGATCCGCCCGCGTTTGCATCATCGGGATCACGTGCTTCTGCGTGCCTTCTGTGCGGATTGCCTCATACACCTGCAGCGCGGCCGCATTCATCGCCCTGTAAGCTGCGCAACAGTAAAGAATGATGTCCACTCCCGCTTGCGCAAGCTCCTCGCGCGTCCACAGCGGCGTCTGCCCAAACTCCGTGATGTTTGCAAGAATCGGCACCCCCACAGCTTTGCGAAATTCCGTGTACTCCGCCAACTCCGTCACAGCTTCGGCAAAAATCATGTCCGCACCCGCCGCCACATACGCCTGGGCCCTTTCGATCGCGGCCGCCAACCCTTCGCCTGCCAGCGCGTCCGTCCGTGCCATGATCACAAATCCTTCATCCGTGCGTGCATCCACCGCTGCCTTGATCCGGTCGACCATCTCGTCCGAGGGCACCAGCTCTTTTCCTGGGCGATGTCCGCATCGCTTCGCGCCCACCTGGTCTTCCATGTGCACAGCTGCCGCGCCCGCTTTGATCATGGAACGAATTGTTCGGGCAATGTTGAACGCCGTGCCCCATCCTGTATCGATATCCACCAGCAGCGGCAGAGTCGTCACCTCCGTAATCCGCCGCACGTCGGTCAGCACATCTTCCATCGTGCTGATGCCCAGGTCCGGCATACCCAGCGAATTCGCCGCCACTCCGCCGCCCGAGAGATACAACGCGCGAAAGCCCGTGGCTTCTGCCATCCTCGCCGTGTAGGCATTGATTGTGCCCACCACCTGCAGCGGCTTCTCTTCAGCGACCGCCGCGCGAAATTCTCCCCCGGCCGATTCTCGAATCTTCGTTCGCTCCATGCAATGGCCCTTCCGCCGCATCATAGCAGGCAGTTCGCTTCAGCTTCCCCACACGCACCCCCTGGTGCGACAATCGACCCGTTGCCGCGGCCTGCCATTTCAAGCTGCGGCGGAGGAGAATCACCCATGAAGCCTCTCATCGTTTGTGCCGGCCTTCTTTTCGCGACAACCACGCTGTTCGCGCAGCAAGGTCCGCCTAAGAGCCCGCCGGCCAAAGCCACGGCCACCATCGGTGGCCACGAAATCACGATTACCTACTCCTCGCCAGGGGTCAAAGGCCGCGAAGGCCACGTCTTCACTGGCGATGGTCTTATTAAGACCGCGCACGGTTCGCAATATCCCATCTGGCGCGGCGGTGCCAATGCTGCCACCACCCTGCACACCGATGCCAACCTGATGATCGGCGACATCGCCGTCCCCAAAGGCGACTACACCCTCTTCGTCGACATCTCCGATCCCGACCAGTGGACCCTCATTGTCAACAAGAAGACCGGTGAGTGGGGCCTTGCCTACGACGCCGCGCAGGATCTTGGCAAAACCAAAATGACCATGAGCAAGCCGCCCGCCATGGTCGAAAACCTCGTGTACACGCTCACCGATAACGGCGGCGGCAAGGGAACCCTCACGCTCGCATGGGAAGACCACTCCGCATCCGTGCCCATCACCGCCCACAAATAACCCTCGCAGAATGAACAAACGGCGGGGCGCAACCGGGTTTCAGAGCGCCCTGCCGCTACAATAGATAGAGAGCTTCATTGCTTCCGGAGAGTCGAACAGCCTTGCCTCTTTACGCCTATCGCTGCACAACCTGCGGCAACAAATTCGAAAAAATCCAGAATTTCTCCGCCGAGCCGGAAACTGTCTGCCCCAAGTGCGGCAATGCCACGCTCATCCGCCCGCTCACTGCGCCGCGCCTGAATTTCAAAGGCGCCGGCTGGTACATCAACGACTACGCCTCCAAAGGCTCCGACTCTTCCTCTGAATCCTCGTCAGAATCCAAGCCTGCTGAGTCAAAAGAAGCCTCCAAATCCAGCGACACGCCGGCCTCCACATCATCTACACCGGCCGCGACCTCGGCACCCGAATCCACGTCCAAGTCCTCCACCGACAGCTAGCCGCCGTCACCGTTGTGGATCAAAAAAATCAATACAGAATTGTCATCCTGAGCGCAGCACGCCTGGGGGCCCCCGCAAACGGTAGTTCGCAGGGTAAGCGGCGCGAAGGACCTGCTTTTCGGGATACTAACTTCCCCCTCCCGTAAACTGAAGACAGTCCATGCCGCTGCTCGATCCCATTCCGTCCCCCGTCGAAAACGCAGACACCGCCGCCCTCGAATGGCAACCCCTGCTCGCATTCCTCTCCGGCTATGCCGCATCCCCTGTCGGTCGCGAAGCCATCCTCGCACTCCGCCCTTCCACCGACGAGCAATGGATCAAGCGCCAGCACCAGCTCACCAGCGAACTCCGCCTGCTGCTCAACGAACAGGTGTCCATTCCTCTCGGTGGCCTTTTCGACCCAACACAGCTCGCCGCCAAGGCCCAGATACCTGGAGCTGCGCTAGAAGCCACCGAGTTTCAGTCGATCGCGCGACTTGCCCATGACGTAGCCGCGTGGCAGTCCGTGTTGCGTGAGCCACCAGCGCGCGTTGCCGGCAAACTGCCTGGTCTCTCCGAGCTTTCCTCCGCGCTCGCTGGCTCTTCCTTAAAGCCGTTGGCCGAATCCATCGAGCGCAAAATCCAGCCAGACGGTACCCTTGCCGACGACGCGTCGCCTGAACTCAACCGCATCCGGCGCGAGCAGGAGCGCCAGCAGCGCGCCATCGAGGAATCCCTTCGCGCCGCGCTGCGCAAGCTCTCGGGAGAAGGCTCCACGCAGGAAGATCTCATCACCATCCGTGGTGACCGCTTCGTCATTCCCGTCCGCAGCGAACTCAAGCGCCGTGTCTCCGGCGTCGTACACGGCGCCAGTTCCTCCGGCCAAACCGTTTACGTTGAACCCCTCGAAACCATCGAGCAGAATAACGAGCTAGTCCGCCTCATCGAAGAGGAGCAGGAAGAGATTCATCGCATCTTCGTTGCCCTCACCCGTCAGGTCGGCGGCTACGCTCAAGCGCTTGTCGAAGGCGCCCGCGTGCTCGCCCTCGTCGACACGCTGCTGGCCCGCGCCCGCTTTGCCCGCGACTACGACTGCATCGCCCCCGCCATCACACCCGACCGGCTCAGCCTGAACTCTGGCCGTCACCCGCTCCTCGAGAAACACCTCCGCACGACTGGTGGTCAAATTGTTCCGTTGACACTGGAGCTTACAAAGGAGGCGCGCCAACTCACCATCAGCGGCCCCAACACCGGCGGCAAAACCGTTACTCTCAAAACCACCGCACTGCTGGCAATGATGGCCCAGGCCGGCCTGCCTGTTCCTGCCGCCTCCGCCAGCTTCCCCATCTTCTCCGCATTTCTGGCCGATATCGGCGATGCCCAATCCATCGAGGCCGAGCTCTCCACCTTCTCTGCCCACATCGTCAACCTCAATCGCCTCTCCCGGCTCGCCGATGCAAATTCTCTGGTCCTTCTCGACGAACTCGGCTCTGCCACCGATCCCGAAGAGGGCTCCGCGCTTGCCGTCGCCGTTGCCGCGCATTTCCTCGAGTGCCGCGCGTGGACGCTCATCTCCACCCACCACACTTCGCTCAAGGTCTACGCCGCCAACACTCCTGGTGTGCTCAACGCTGCAGCCGGAGTGGACGAAGTCACCCTCGTGCCCAACTACCAACTCCGTCTCGGAGTTCCCGGCGCATCTGCCGGCATCCAGACCGCCGAGCGCCTCGGCCTGAATCGCACCATCATCCAGTCCGCCCGCGAGCGCCTGGGTTCGCAGCAGGTCGACATCGCCCGTTTCCTCGATCGCCTTCACAACGAACTCACCCAGTTGGAAGAAGACCGCAAAGCAGCCCGTGAACAGCAATATGCGCTCAATCAGGAGCGCGCCAAGCTGGCTCGCGAAGGCGACGTCGAACTACGCAACCGCACCCGCGAACTCGAGTCCAAGCTCGCCTCGCTGATGAAGGAATTCGAATTCCAGATGCGCGAGAATGTCCGCGCCATCGAAGACCGCGCCGCCCAGCAGAAGCTGTCCAAAGAAGCCGAACGGCGCATCAATCGCCTCCGCCGCGAATTCCAGGAGAGTTTCAACCAGACCGTCGTCGCCCACCGCACCGGTGCCGACACCGGCGACGCCAACGCGCAGCCACACATTCTGCATATCGCACCCGGCGATCAGGTGCGCATCAAGTCCATGAACAAGATCGCTGTGGTTCAGCGCGAAATCGAAAAGGACCTCTTCGAAGTGGCTCTCGGCCCCATCAAAATGCGCGTCAAGCGCGACGAGTGCTCCGCACCTCTAGCCTCTGGAGCAGATTCAGGACAAGAGAAGAAGGCCGACCCTCTCGCCGCCGCCCGCAAACAAAAGGGCGTTCACGTCTCCATAACCAGCGCCAACACCGACGACATGCGCATGGAGATCAACCTCATTGGCCGCACCGTAGACGAAGCTACCGAAGAGTTGGAGAAGTATCTCGATCGCGCCTTCCTCGCCGGCCTTCCCCGCGTCCGCATCATTCACGGTCATGGCGCTGGAATTCTCCGCCGCGGCGTTCGCGACTTCCTCAAGTCGCACCCCCACGTAGCCACCATCGCCGAAGCCCCCCAGAACGAAGGCGGCCAGGGCGCCACCCTCGTAGAGCTCCGCCAATAGCTCTAAATTGGTTTGTCCACGACCATGTTTTTGCTTGTCATCCTGAGCGACCAGAGGGAGTCGAAGGATCTGCGGTTGTTCTTCCAACGGGCAACCGAAACATTGCGTATTGATTCCAAACCGCCACGGCCGGAAAGAGCCTTCACGCTTCTGAATACCCGTTCATCGAGAAATTGCCGGCTTTTGTCCCGAAGTTCCGATCAGCCGCTGGCTGTTCGCGCCGACTAACTTCGGCGCCCATCCAGCTTTCACCTTCCGCCAACGCAACAACACGATCTTCCATACCCGCGCGAGCCGCTGCCTGCATCAACCGCGGCAACGGCTCATCCATAGGCTCACGTCCCAGCCGGAACGTTCCATAGTGCATCGGGATCATCTTGTCAGCCTTCAAATCAACGAAAGCCTGCAGCGCTTCCTCCGGGCTCGTATGCACCGCGCGATAGCTGTCGGGGAAATACGCGCCAATCGGCAGCAGCGCAATCTCCGGCTGCAAACGCCGACCGATCTCGCCAAACCCGCCAAAATAGGCGGTGTCGCCCGAGTGATAGATCGTCGGCCCGTTCGCAGACTCGATTACGTATCCCCCAAACCCGCGCTGCGTGTCCTTGAACATCCGGGCGCCCCAGTGCCGTGCCGGCGTCGCCGTGATGCGAATCATCTCAGAAGCAGTCGGCGCAATCTGATTTGCACCCCGCTGGATTGGAATCGCTCGCGAGTTGTGACCGGATTGATCCGCATGACCAGATCCGTGCGTCAGCCCCGCCAGGTCCGTCGATTGCCACCACTCCAGCGATTCAACGCGCGTAAACCCAAGATCCCGGACCAGGTCCTCGACGCCGTTCGGCACAATCGCCAGCGGAGCAACCAGTCCGCGCCGCCGCATCTCCCGCGTCACCGCTCGCAGCGAGGGGCGATTCAAGTGATCCATGTGCGCGTGCGTCAAGAGCACTGCATCGATTGGCGGCAGATCCCGAACCCGCAATCCGGGGCGCCGCTGCCTTCGTAGAACGATTAGTCGTTTTGCAAAGACAGGGTCCACCAGCAATCCGCGCCCCGCAGTCTGGATCAAAAACGACGAGTGCCCAATAAACGTGATTGCCGTATCACGCGCGCCAATCTCCGGCGGCTTCGCCTGCGATCCAGCCAGGGGCCGCGCATGACTCTCGCGCACCAGCCGACCTAGTTGCCCAAGTTTCCTAAACCAGAACGGAATCTCCAACATTCTCACCTCGACATTGGATGCTTTAGCCGGCGCCCCGGCTCCAATGCTTTCGCGAGGCCTCGGAGGAAGCTCAAAGGAATTCGCCAGTACTTGGCGGACCGTTGCGGTCGCTCGCATCACCGCCGAATAAGCACGTGGCCGCGAATGCGTTGACATTCTTTTGACCAAGGCGCCGGCTCTTGCCCTTATCATCAACTGCAGCCCGGCTTCCAGGAGAACTGCATGCGCAAACTGATTCTGACCCTGATGGTATTTTTAGCAACAGCCACAATGTTCGCGGCCACTCCAGGCAGCATTTACGACTTCACCGTTAAATCCATCGACGGCCAGCCCGTCAGTCTCAAGAGCTATAGCGGCAAGGTTGTTCTGCTGGTCAACGTTGCCAGTAAGTGCGGATTCACGCCCCAGTATGCCGGTCTCGAAGCGCTTTACGAGAAGTACAAGGACCGCGGCTTCGTTATCATCGGTGTACCTGCGAACAACTTCGCCCAGCAGGAGCCAGGGACGAACGAGGAAATCAAGACATTCTGCTCCCGCAAGTACAACGTGACCTTTCCCATGATGTCGAAGGTCTCCGTCCTCGGCGACGACAAAACTCCGCTGTACCAATTCCTCACTGACAAGTCCACAGATCCGAAATTCGGCGGCGACATCAAGTGGAACTTCACCAAATTCCTCTTTGACCGCAACGGCAATCCAGTGGCCCGCTTTGAGCCTGCCGTCACTCCCGACTCACCAGAGGTCCAGACCGCAATCGAATCAGCCTTGGGCAAATGAACCACCCTTGGCGGCTGAATCCTTCGATATGCGCGTCTCGGATTCGCTAGCACCACAAACAAATCAGGCTCTGCTTTCGCAGAGCCTGATTGCTAACATCGCTGCCTTTTAATTTTTGACAGGGTACTAATCCGCGCAATCGGGGGTTGGCCCCACCGCAGGTGGTTAAGCCATCGCTTCACGGCCCATCGGTTCAAAGTGCAGCTGGTTCGACTTGCGATCCACATCGACGCGAACATGCGCCCCGTGCAGAATCTCGCCATTCAGAATTTTGATGGCGAGCGGATCCTGAACCATGCGCTGCAGTGCGCGCTTCAATGGCCGTGCACCATAAGCAACATCCGATCCCGACGCGAGAACCAACTCACGCGCCGATGGAGTCAGTTCAAGAGAAATCTGCCGGTCTTCGAGCAGTTTCCCTATTTCAGCCAACCGCAGTTCGAGAATTGCTTCGAGCTGCGCATGACCGAGCGGACGGAAGATGACCATGTCATCCACTCGGTTCAGAAACTCCGGCCTGAAGTGCTCGCGCAGTACACGCATCACGCTCTCGCGCGCCATGTCGAAGTCGTGTTCCGTCTTTAAGGATTCGGTGGAGAGAAACGCAGCGCCCAGGTTCGAAGTCATGATCAGCACCGTGTTCTTGAAGTCCACCGTGCGACCCTTAGCGTCTGTTAATCGCCCGTCGTCCATGATTTGCAGTAGCACGTTGAAAACATCCGGATGCGCTTTCTCAATCTCGTCGAACAGGATTACCGCGTATGGCCTGCGCCGCACCGCCTCGGTCAACTGCCCGCCCTCGTCGTAGCCCACATATCCCGGAGGCGCGCCAATCAACCGCGCCACCGCATGCTTCTCCATGTACTCGCTCATGTCGATGCGGATCATCGATTGCTCGTCGTCAAAGAGAAACTCCGCGAGCGCTCGCGCCGTCTCCGTCTTTCCCACACCGGTCGGCCCGAGGAAAATGAAGGAGCCAATCGGCCGCTTCGGATCGCTAAGCCCGGCGCGCGAACGCCGAATAGCATTCGCAACCACGCTCAATGCCGCATCCTGCCCGATGACCCGCTCGCGCAGCCGCTCTTCCATGTGGACGAGCTTGCTCACTTCGCCTTCGAGCATCTTTGAAACAGGAATACCGGTCCACTTGCTGACAATTTTGGCAATGTCTTCCTCGTCGACTTCTTCCTTCAGCATGCGGGTCGCGCTAGCGTTGCCATCCTGCACGGCATTCAACTGCTTCAGCTCAGCTTCCAATTTAGGCAGCTCACCATATTGAATCTGCGCCGCCCGATCGAGCTGGCCCTTGCGAGTCTGCTCCTCGGCCTCGAAGCGGAGTGCCTCAATCTTCTTTTTCAGTTCGCTGATGCGGCTGATGGCATCGCGCTCCATCGTCCAGCGAGCACGCAGAGCAGTAATCTGCTCCTTGAGTGATGCCAATTCGCGTTCCACTTCCTGGAGACGCCCGCGGCTGTTGGCGTCGGTCTCACGTTTCAACGCAGCCTTTTCGATTTCAAGCGATGTCGCCTGCCGCTCCAGTTGATCGATCTCCGTTGGCACAGAGCCAATCTGGATCGCAAGCGAAGCCGCTGCTTCATCCACCAGGTCGATAGCCTTGTCCGGCAGGAATCGGTCGCTGATGTAGCGATGCGACAGCGTCGCCGCGGCAACAATGGCCGAGTCCTTGATGCGCACGTTGTGGTGCGCCTCGTAGCGATCCTTCAAGCCGCGCAGGATCGCGATCGTGTCTTCCACATTAGGCTCACCAACGTAAACGATCTGGAAGCGCCGCTCCAAAGCCGCGTCCTTCTCAATGTACTTGCGGTACTCATTCAGCGTGGTTGCCCCAATGGCGCGCAGTTCGCCACGCGCCAACGGAGGCTTCAACATATTGCTGGCGTCGATTGCACCTTCCGCCGCGCCGGCGCCAACCAAGGTATGGAGCTCGTCAATGAACAGAACGATCTGCCCATTCGACTCCTCGATTTCCTTCAGCACTGCCTTCAGACGATCTTCAAACTCGCCCCGATATTTTGCACCGGCGAGCATCGATCCCAGATCAAGCGAGATCACGCGCTTGTCGCGCAGGCTCTCCGGGACGTCTCCCGAAACTATGCGTCTCGCTAGGCCTTCGACGATCGCAGTCTTGCCGACGCCCGGCTCGCCGATCAGCACAGGGTTGTTCTTGGTGCGACGGCTCAGCACCTGGATCACGCGCCGAATCTCCTCGTCGCGTCCGATCACAGGGTCGAGCTTGCCCCGACGCGCCAGCTCGGTCAGATCCTTTGCATATTTTTCAAGCGCCTGAAATTTTCCTTCAGGATTCTGATCCGTCACACGCTGCGAACCACGCACAGCGGTCAACGCCTGCAAAATGGCCTCATGCGTTGCCCCGACGGCTAGCAGCGCATCGCGGGCCGGGTCGCCCTTCACGTGCGCCACGCCCAGCAACAGATGTTCGGTAGAAATGTACTCGTCCTTGAAGTTCGAAGCTTCGCGAAATGCCTGATCCAGCGCCTTGGTTAATGTCGCGCTCGGGCCAGGTTGTGCCGAACTACCCTGCACGCGAGGAAGCTTCTCTTCAAGCTGGTGCAGGCTGCTCTCCAGCCGCTCGGTGGGAACACCGATCTTTTCAAGCACCGCTGGAATCACACCCTCGCGGTCCTCAATGAGCGCAAGCAGCAAATGCACCGGTTGGATCTCGGGGTTTCCAAGTTCCGCCGCGCGTCCCTGCGCCTGCTGCATTGCCTCTTGCGATTTCACGGTCAGTTTTTCCCAACGAATAGCCATGTTCATGCTCCAGTGATCAGTGTCCAGTGAACAGTGATCGATTTGGGATTGTCGTCTTGGTCCCCAGCATTCGGGACCATCGATCTACCAATAATGATGTTTGTACTGATGGTCAGGATTGTCGAGAGTAATATCCCAAAAGAAATGGTCAGTGCCGATCCAGACGCCGAGAGAGTGAGCCCGACGCCAAGGATTGATCACTGACCACTGATCACTTGGTTTCGCTTATTGCGCTCCCACCAGTTCCTGCTCTTCCTTCTTGCCTTCCAGCTTGGCTTGGCCGACATTCACCTTGATCTGCTTGGGCTGCGCTTCGGGCTTCTTGTTCAGTTCCAGCTTAAGAACGCCGGCGTTGTAGCTGGCCTGCACGTTCTCAGTGTCTACCGTCGATGGAAGCGTGAACGCGCGATAGAAGCTGCCGTAACGGCGCTCGATCCGATGGAAGTTCTCTTCCTTCTCTTCCTTCTCAAGTTTGCGCTCACCTTTCACGGTCAGCGTGTTGTTTTCCACGCGAATGTCCAGGTCCTTCTCTTCCATACCCGGTACTTCAAGCTTCAAAACAACCTTCTTCGGGTCTTCATAGATATCGACAGCCGGCACAAAGCTGGCAGTGGTCAACGGGTTGTCGCCTTCGTTCATCTCGCGGAAAAGGGAATTCACCCGATTCTGCAGTGCCACCACATCACGAAAGGGGTCCCAACGATTAATTGCCATGATTCTGTCCTCCAACTGATTTTTGGGATTGTGGGCGGAGCTTTCGAACTTCACCCATGCAATCAATCTGATGACACTATAGCACGATAGATGCATAAAATATGAGCGTAATACGCTAATAGCTTGTAAATCCGGTAAATGTTTATAAATAGGATGTTTAACGACTGGATGATTGAGAGAATCGTCAGAATCTTGACTCCTTCCCGGATCTTTTTGGAGCGTTTACCTGCTCAAGGGCGTCTGCAAGTCGCCATCTTTTGCCATCACTTCGGCCAAAACCCTCCGGGCAGGGCTCTCATTCTGCCATTGAAACTCGAAGGCGACTGGCCCTCTAGAATCAAAAGAGATGATCCTGCTCTCCGGTCTCCCCTCTTACATGGATTGGCATTGGCTTTGGCTCACGGTAGCGGCCTTTCTCGCCGGACTGTTGAATGCCGTGGCTGGCGGAGGATCGTTCCTGCTTTTTCCCGCGATGTTGAGCATGAAAATGCTCCCCGTCCAGGCCAATGCAACCAATACCGTCGCCCTTTGGCCGGGCCAGCTCACGTCAGTTGCGGCCTATCGCGAAGACGTTCGCAGAAACCTTCGCGTGGCGATTCCGTTGGCGGTTGCCGGCCTCATTGGCGGAACAGGCGGGGCAATCGTGCTGCTGAACACGCCGCAGATGACGTTCCTGCACCTGGTGCCGTGGCTGCTACTCATCGCTGCAGTCATCTTTGCCCTCAGCGGCCCGATTTCGCGCTGGCTTGAACACCGCAAGTTCCAGCGCAACCGGGCGACTCAAACCAGCGACGTGCACCGACCTCATATGACAGCGGTATTCATCGGTACGGTTGCGGTCTGCTTCTATATCGGCTACTTCGGAGCGGGCGCCGGGTTTCTGATCATCACGCTGTTGTCGCTTTTCGGCTACCAGGATCTGAACGAGATCAACGCGTTGAAAGTGGTCTCAACTACGATGGCCAACGGGATTGCATTCGTCATTTTTGTTTTCAATGGCCAGGTTGTCTGGCGCTATTGCCTGCTCGCGATGATCACGTGCGCGATCGGGGGATACACCTCGGCAAGCCTGGCGCGAAAGATTCCGCAGGCTGTCCTGCGCACAACCGTCGTGATCATTGGCCTCGGCATGGCGGCCTGGTTCTTTTACCGGAACAGTTCCTAGATCAAAGTTCTGAGTTCAAAGCCATTGGGATGTCTTGCTGGACATACTTTGTTTTGCCGGCTGCCCAGCCGTTTCCCGGCAGCGACCTACGAACTCTGAACTACGAACTAAAATAGAGTCATGAGCCACGAAGGCATTCGCTTCGTTAACAAGGAAGAGCAGGCCCGGCACGAAGATGCCGAGAAACCGCTCTCTCGCATCGCTGTTACTCCCGACAAAGTGCGCGTGAAGATCACCGAGGGCACCGGCCTCGAGATCGACTGGCAGGACGGGCACAAGAGTGCGTGGAACTTCGCATGGCTTCGGAATGCCTGCCCATGCGCCACGTGTATTGACGAACGCAATGCCCAGGGACGCAAAGCTGGCGAACCCAAGCCCAAGCCGACAACCCTGTTACCGATGTATACGGCGCCAGCCAAGCCCGCGAGCGCGCACGGCGTTGGCCGCTATGCCCTCCAGTTCAACTGGGCAGACGGTCACTCCGGCGGCATCTACTCATGGGACTATCTGCGTCGGCACTGCCAATGCGCGGAGTGCAGATTCGAGTCGGCCGAAAGCACTGGCACGCCCAACTGATCGCACCTTGCAATAGCGCAATCTACAGATATTGCAGGAAGTTATACGTTACCGCGGGTACTCGGGATTCGCATGTTTTTATCGAATTCCCAACAAGCTGCATGGTAAAGTTGCTTTCCAGAATACCCGGGAGGCAAATGTGACTCTCAAGCAATTCCTTGCCAAGCAGTTCATCGACGTCATTCAGTGGAACGAGCAGGAAGATGGAATGCTCTCTTACCGGTATCCCATGCAGGACATGGAGATTCAGAATGGCGGCCAGCTGACTGTACGCGAATCCCAGGTGGCGCTCTTCGTAAACGAAGGCAAAGTCGCCGATGTCTTTGGACCAGGGTTGCATACGCTTACGACCCGAAACCTCCCGTTACTTACCGATCTGATGAACTGGGACAAGGACTTTGAATCTCCGTTCAAGTCGGACGTATATTTCTTCTCAACTCGGCTGCAGATCGATCAGAAGTGGGGAACTGCCACGCCCATCACCATTCGCGACAAGGAATTTGGTGCTGTGCGCCTGCGCGGTTACGGCATTTACTCCTATCGCATCTCCGACCCTCGCACCTTCTTCACCCAGGTAAGCGGCACTCGAGACACTTTCTATGCCTCCCAGCTCGACGGCCAGTTGCACAACACCGTCGTCGCACGTATGACAGACATCTTCGCCAACAGTGATGTCGCATATCTTGATATGGCGGCGAAGCAATCCACTTTGAGCGCCAAAATTGCCGAGGGGATGAAGCCCACCTTTGCGGCGCTGGGACTCGAGTTGACACAATTCGTTGTCGAAAGCATCTCGATGCCGGATGACCTGCAGGAGATCATCGATCAACGGATCGGGGTAAGTATGGCTGGCGATATGGGTCGTTACACTCAATTTGAGGCGGCTCAGGCTCTGGAACTGGCCGCGGCCAACACCGGGGGTACGGCAGGCATGGGCGTCGGGATCGGCGCTGGAGCGGCGATGGCCCAGGCTATGATGCCGGCTGTCCGACCCATCGCGGGTGCTTCTGCTCCTGCGACAACGGCTGCTGCCAAGTACTGCGTTGATTGCGGAGCGGCGATTCCAGAGGGCGCGAAATTCTGCCCGGGGTGCGGAAGGGCCCAATGAACTGTCCGTCATGCGGCGCCCCAATGCACCTTGCGGCGGGCAGTGATTACATGCAATGCGAGTTCTGCAAAAACATCCACATCGCAGATCTTGACGACGAGGGTGTTCGCCTAACCCAAGAGCCTTCGGCGCTATCCTGCCCCATTTGTGGCGAGCCTCTTTGGAACGCTACGCTCAGCGGAATCAGGCTCCAGTCCTGCCGGAAGTGCCGCGGCATGCTAATCCCCATGGAGAGTTTCGTTGACCTGATTGAGCAGCTAAAGGCGAAGCAGGGCGATGCCGTGGCGACTCCCAAACGAGCAGCTCCCGACGAATTGCGGAGGAAAATCAATTGTCCGAAATGCCATCGGCCAATGGACGCGCATTTCTATCTCGGTGGAGGCAGCGTGGTCATCGACGGTTGTGATCCGTGTTGTCTCAACTGGCTCGACCATGGCGAATTGATGCGCATCGTGCGCGCGCCCGATTAAACGGATGACTCGGTACCAGGCGATGTTGAATTCGGCCGCCATCGAGGGCGTTCAGTCTGCAATCGAAAATCAATCGAGCGTCTTGCCTTCGTCTTGCACGGGCGTGCGTGCTGACTCTTCGATCTCTTCAATGAGCTGAAGCAGTTGCTCACGCTTGCGGTCGCTCATGTCAAGAAAGCGAATCCCGACGTTGAAGGGGTCGTAGATCGCCTGAGTGACGCCTGCAAGGCGAAACGGCAAACCTTCGATACGAAACTCGACCTCCACCCGCCGGAAAATGCCAACCGGGAATCGTCTTTCTACCCGAATATGGCAACCACCGAGGCTCAGGTCGAGGATGCGTCCGTGCACCTCGGCCGCCAAGTCGATCAGGTGAATGACAGCGGTTGTTTCAACCTCGTGTCTCGGCGCAATTCGCCGCAGAGAGTGCGAGGCAGCTGTAAGAGATTGAGTGGGAATCTCCCTTGGTGAGTCCACACGTTGGTTTATCGCGCGCTTCCCGTCATCTGCCACGGCTGCAACTCTCCTCGCCTGTAGGCGAGGACAGCTCTAGTGGCCGCTGGCCAGTTCCCAGGGTCTCTTCGGTGCCGGAGCCTCGTCTTCTCGCCCGCGCAGACGGTCGTACTCATACACGTCGCTCGTGGTGCCAAGCGATTCGTTATAAAGGCTTGTGCCGCCCGTCAGCTGCGTCAGTTCCTCGGTGAATGCGTGAATGGCATGCAATTCGGCCGCCGAAGCCGGCAATTCATATTGGGAAGTCTTAATGAACTTCTGGTAGCCCCGATCAAGCAGCCGCGCCACTTGACCACCCACCAGGATGCCCGGATGCTCCGCAAATGCCGCTGATCCGCTGTATTCGTTGCGAGCCGGGACCAGCACCGCAGCTACCCCGGATTTGCTGACTAACTGGCCGTTAGGAATTCCTGGGAAGGGTGCAACCGCGAAGCCGTGTGTGCGCAGGGCTTCAAGAGCCTGGTCAAAAGTCGGGCGAATGGTCTTTCCGGGCATAATCAAATCTCTATTTGCGAAGATAAGTAAAGTTGGTTCCTCTTCAAATCTCGCACACCAGGAGCTATCCCCGCAATCGAATGTCCCTTGGAGTCAAACTCGTTCTTCGCACGTCCCTCAGCCCCACCGTCTCGCATGGGTCGGCAATATGAGCGTATTGCGCATCAAAAAGTCGGCTTTCCACGAACTTCGCTCTCATAGCGAGGAGGCCTATCCGAATGAGGGTTGTGGAGTTCTTGTTGGCAGCGCAGGCATTGAAGGATGGATCGTTGCATACGTGGTCCGTGCCGCTAACAGTCGCACAGACTCGCCGCACAATCGATATGCCATTGCACCCGTGGAACTGGTGAAGATTTTGCGCGACGCCCGGAAGGATGGCTTGGAGATAGCAGGGTTTTATCACTCGCATCCCGATCATCCGGCAATCTGGTCGCAGGTTGATCTGGCAGAAGCGCACTGGATGGGGTGCTCTTACCTCATCACGGAAGTTACGGAGGGCCGCGTAGCGGAGACGAATTCGTTTCTCCTCTTCGGCGCAGGAGAAGAGGACAAGGAGTTCGTTTCAGAAAGAATTGAACTCTTTGACTGATAAACTTAAGCTCGCATCGCGCTGAAACCAAAGCATCGTTGATCTTGAAACGGCTCCGAGCACTGGAGCGGTTTGCGTTTTTTGCTAACCTGTAAAGGTAGCCTGGAAGCAATTCTCTGTCGCGGCAACCTTAGCCTCGGTTTGCATTCGAATTCCAGGACACCTTCCAAATCCATCTACGATCGAGTACTGACTGACCATGGCCACAGCAACCGAACCCCTCTCGCTGCCTGAACTCACAACCGATGACCTCTCACGCTACTCGCGCCACCTGATCCTGCCCGAAGTGGGTATGGAAGGTCAGCGCAAATTGAAAGCCGCGCGTGTGTTGTGCGTCGGTACCGGAGGTCTGGGGTCGCCGCTGGCGCTGTATCTGGCTGCGGCTGGCATTGGCACCCTGGGTCTGGTCGACTTCGACGTTGTGGACGCCAGCAATCTGCAGCGCCAGATCATTCACTCGACCAAAGACATCGGTCGCAAAAAGCTCGACTCCGCAGCGGAGAAGCTCATCGCGCTTAATCCTGCGCTGAACATCGTCAAGCACGACACGATGCTCTCGAGCGCCAACGCGTTGGACATTCTGAAGGACTACGACATTGTCGCTGATGGGACGGACAACTTCCCCACGCGCTACCTGGTCAACGATGCATGCGTGCTGCTGGGCAAGCCGAACGCATATGGATCAATCTTCCGGTTTGAAGGACAGGCCAGTGTATTTGCCACCAAGGAAGGACCGTGCTATCGCTGCCTTTATCCCGAACCGCCGCCGCCCGGCCTGGTTCCAAGTTGTGCCGAAGGCGGAGTGCTCGGTATTTTGCCGGGTCTCGTCGGCGTCATACAGGCCACTGAAGTCATCAAGCTTATTCTCGGCAAGGGTAGCCCGCTGATCGGCCGGCTGCTGTTGGTGGATGCGCTTTCCATGCGCTTCCGCGAATTGAAGCTGCGTAAGAATCCCGAGTGTCCGGTGTGCGGCGAAAACCCAACCGTGAAAGAACTAATCGATTACGAGCACTTCTGTGGCATCATCCCGGAATCGAAAGAGGAGAAAGCCGTGAAGAATGGTGTTCCGCAGCTGAGTGTGAAGGATTTGAAGAAGCGTATCGATGCAGGCGAGGACGTTTTCATCCTCGACGTGCGCGAGCCATACGAATACCAGATCGCGCAAATCGGCGGAAAGTTGATTCCGCAAAACGACGTCCCCCAGCGCCTCGCCGAAATCCCGCGGGATCGCGAGATCGTGGTGCAGTGCCGCTCCGGCGCCCGGTCACAAAAGATCGCCGAATTTCTGAAGCAATCGGGCTATACCCAGGTTGTCAATCTTGCCGGCGGAATCCTGGCATGGAGCGACGAAATCGACTCGAAGATCCAGAAGTACTGAACGGCTTCCAGCAATGTAGTCAATGAATGCGAGACCCATGATCAAAGTAAGCATCTTGTACCCAGGCAAGGCCGGCAGCCGCTTCGATGTTGATTACTACCTTCGGGTGCACATGCCAATGGCCGCCAGGCTTCTTGGCTCCGCTGTGAAGGCAGTATCCGTCGAGATTGGTGTCAGCGGAGCAATGCCCGGCCAGCCCGCGCCGTTCGCAGCCATCGTGGGGTTCACCTGCGAATCGCCTGAAGCCTTTACTGCGGCATTCCTGCCCGTCGCAGGTCAACTTCAAGGCGATATCCCGAACTATACCGACATTGAGCCTGTCATCCAGGTCAGCGAAATCCGCGAAATCTAATTCACGTCTTCGCGTGCTGCCGGTCAGATGAGGATGCCTATCGCGCGATCTCAAGCGGGCCGGCCTTGCTTGTTTCAACCGGCTTCCCGTTCTCTTCCATCTTGCCGAAAATCATCTTGCCGCTGGCAGTTTGCAGCACGCTCGTGACCGAAATCTCAACCGCACGGCCGATCATCTTGCGCGCGTGATCGACAACCACCATGGTGCCGTCATCCAGATAGCCGACGCCCTGGTTGTACTCCTTACCTTCTTTCAAGATCAGCACGTTCATCTTTTCACCCGGCAGCACAACCGGCTTGAGCGCGTTGGCAAGGTCATTGATGTTGAGGACTTCAACGCGATGAAGATGGGCCACTTTGTTCAGGTTGAAGTCGTTCGTAACAACCTTAGCTTCCCACTTTTTGGCGAGTTCGAGCAGCTTGAGATCAACTTCCCTGATCGACGGAAAGTCATCCGGAACAATCTGCACCTGGATGTTGGTGTTTGACTGCATGCGTTGCAGCATGTCGAGTCCGCGGCGCCCGCGCTGTCGTTTCGAACCGTCGGTAGAGTCGGCAACGATCTGCAACTCGCGAAGAACAAACTCGGGCACAACCATCATGCCGTCGATAAAACCAGCTTCGGCAATATCGGCAATGCGGCCATCGATGATCACGCTGGTATCAAGCACCTTCGCGCTCTTTCGAGTAGGCCGATCCCCGGCAAACCAGGTGCCGAAAGCCGCGGGATTGAGCAGGTCGCCCTTACTGGCGCCGACGAGTAGGCCCACATAGGTCATCAGCAGCAGAACAAAAATTTGCAGCACTGCCGAAGTGGCCGAGTTGAGCGGGGCTGAGCGGAGCACCAGGCAGAAGAGCGCCGCGCCAAAAATCCCGAGCACGCTGCCCACAACCGCCCCGATAAGCCGGCGCAGAGTGAGAGCACGCACACGAAGTTCGAATACGATGACAGCACACGCAGCGAGCGCACCGCCAGCCGCTCCCGCCCAGCCAGTTACGCCGAAGGGGTGAAGGAAGTAACAAACTCCGGACAGTAAGGCAACAAAAAGAAGACGTACAAGAATGAGATCCATAAACCCTGCTTCCACTGGTGGGGAAGAACATACACCAGTATGGATACCGTTGGCGAGTATGCCCACAGGGCCGTTCGATCGTCAAGGGGGGAAGCGGCGGCGGCCAAACCGGAGACTCCGCACCGGGATTACTTCCAGCGCGATAAAGCCACCCTGCAGCCACCGCCAGATCGCATCGATATCAGGAAGCTACGGCAAGCTCGGCGCTGACCATTCGCGAGACTCCTTTACGCGGCCCACGCTTTCGAGCGCTCATGATCTTCACCCGCTCCAGTAATTCCTGCGGGGAGCAGGTCTTCTTGGCCAGCAGAGCATCGGCGCCATGAATCTGGCCATTCATCTTCTGGGGATCACCCAGGATCACCATCGGAACATGGGAAGCGATTTGTTTGAGTTTGAGAACCAGCTGATCGCCGCTCATTTGCGGCATGGCGTGGTCAGATAGAACGAGGTCAATCTGGTGATCGGCAAAGAGAGCGATGGCTTCCTGGCCGTTGGTGGCGGATAGTACGCGGTAACCGTTTGTTACCAGCATGAACGTGAGGACTGATAGGTCCTGCTCGTTGTCGTCTACGCAGAGAATAACCTTTTTAGGCCGCATGTTAAGGGTCCTGCTCCTGTTCATTAGATTTTTTTCGACCTGATCCGAGGCGCACAGCAGCGTTGCCCGTTTGTTGAGCGGGCAGGCTCGTCAGGTCCGGGGCCGTCGGCCGCATCGAGGATCCTATCGTGGGAATCGAGGCACACAATGCCGCCCGGGTGGCACACTCACCAGTAAGGAGTGCGACCCCTCCAGACGCCTTCGTCTGCAACCAATCCGTATGAGGGGGAACCTCGCTGCGGTCAGATTGAATTTGAAGCCGTTATGAAATCCGGAAAAGCTTCCGGCTTGAACTGCGTTCAATGCTTGGGCAAGAGTACGGAGCGCGGAATCCTCTGAAAAGAGGGAATAGGAAGCGAAACTCAGCATGAAAACTATCTTGTAACAAAGGAAAAACCGCCAGAATGAACATAGAAAGTAACTTGCCTTGATTAAATTCTGTTGAAAGCGTGTGTATTACGGCAGGAAAAGCTGCCCCTTTGCAACGCGAACAGTGCTGCCCCCAACCCGCACATCGGTCACCTTGCCGGAAACGAGATCGGCAGCCAGAAATAAATCGCTTGTACGGCCAATTTCGACGCCTTGCTGAACGTGGATTCGTTGCCGTGGCGCGACGATGCCGTGGCCAACAAGATAGCTGATGGCGCATCCCGCAGCGGAGCCCGTCGCTGGATCCTCCCCTCCGTAAAATTGCATCCGTGCTCTCCAAGCGGGATCGTCCTTGCCGGTTGGCCCAAGAACATAAAACCAGCGGCCACCCTTTGCGCGGAGGTATTTCGTCGCCTCCTCCTGCTCAACTTTGAATCGCGCGAGCGCCGTGTGCGAACGCAGCGCGACGATCGCGAACGCTGTGCCGGTTGAGACGACCTGAGGGGGAGCTGCGGTGTGAAGGTCATCGACGCTCAGTCCGGTCAGGCGAGCGACCATTGCGGGATCAAGCTGGGCGCCAAACTCCGGCTCGCGCTGAGTCATCTCTCCGAAGAGGCTGTCGGACTGGAAGCGAACAGGGACCGGGCCAACATTGAGTGCGAGTGTGATGGTGTCTCCATCAAGCGCTTCGGGCGCGGATAACTTGAGCACGCTTGCGGTCCCAAGCGTTGGATGGCCGGCAAAGGGCAATTCCTCCAGCGTCGTGAAAATGCGCACACGCACACCTTCACGCTTTTCTGTCTCGGGGTCGCGACGCTGAATGAACGTGGTCTCAGATAAGTTGAATTCGCGCGCGATGGCCTGCATGCGTTCCGTCGCTAGCCCGACGGTATCGAACACGACGGCAAGCCCGTTGCCCTTGAGAGCGTTCTCAGTGAAGACATCGACGATTTGATAATCAAGCGACAGGTTGGAAATGGCGGGAGTGACCATGCACTATTATGAATCCGCCTGAAGGAACGTTGTTCACAGCCAGATTCACAATGTCATCAGGGGCGGTGGAATGCGCGTACCGGAGTTTTCGAGGAAATGGCGCATCCGCTGGGCCTCTGCTCGCTGCATGGAGACCAGGCGCTTCTGTCGGCGAATGTGATCGCTGCTGTAGAGATTCGCAAGTTGCGCTTCGTCGCCATCGGCGTCCTTTTCGAGGCGTTCGATGCGCTCTTCGATCAGCATACGGAATCGAGAGCTGATCTCGAGTCCTTCACGAGCATCCGGGCCAGCATCTTTGAACTGCATTGCAAACTCCCTGGCTCGCCTTGAAAGAATTTCGTGAAAAGGCCTCAAGGTTTCTCAGCCAACGCCGATCCTAGCGATGAGGGGTTGTTCGCGCCAGATTACGAAGTCGCGAAACTTGAGTAATCGCTTTGTCCTGAAAAACGACGAGGCCGGAGAGTTACTCTCCGGCCTCGCAGCACGTGAAGCGTGATGGGATCAAGGACTAACGGCTCATGCCGCCACCCGCTGCCTGCGGAGCGGCAGCCACGGCGACTACCATCTGCGTGCCGCCGTCCAGCTGAATGTCGCGTCGCGCGCCCACCAGCAAGCCGGATGCATTCGAAAATGGCAGGCCGTTGATGTCGTTTGCGAGCAGGACGCCCGGGATCGACGTGGTGCGAATAGCAACATTCCCGTTGCGCGCTACGATCGTGCCTGGAGCGGGCATGCCGCTGTTCGTCGATTGATCCGTCTGCCCAGGCTGAGCCGTTGTATTCGACGCCAGCCCTGGTCGATTGTTGTTCACGCTGCTGTTCGATCCGTTCATGCCAGGCGAAGAAGAGCCTGCTCCGCTGGGGATGCCGGGCGAAGCTGAACTGGCGCCAGGTGCGCTGGGAACGCTATCTCTCATCCCGGTGGCGTCGGCAGGAGAAACCGACTGAAGGACAGATTCGATTGCCACAATCTGACCGCCTTTCAGCTCAGCCTTATCAAACTGGATCGCGATCTGTGAGTTTTCTTTACCATCTCCGCGCGATTGCGCGTTGGTCACGTGGCCGACCAATTTCGATCCCTTGGGAATATCCGTTCCACCTGCGAACTTCAAGTCTTCTTTGGTCTTCACTACCACGCTGTCACCCTGTTTGGCAGACTTGGAATCGAGTTTGCTCACCAGTTCACCTTTCACAGGCTTCAACTCCGCCGCCATGGTACCGGGCCCCGCGCTGGGGGCACCTTGCTGCGATTGCGCCTGCGGAGCCGCCGAGGAGGGTGTCTGTTGAATTTGCGAGTCTTGTTGTTGCTGCGCAGGCTGCTGTTGAGATGGCGAGGGAAAGCTGGAAAAAGTGGCAAGCGCCACCGCGATAACTGTGGCTGCTTTCATGAGAAGATCCTCCATCGGTTCACCATCCGGGTCGGCCGTTGAGTTCTCGGCGCGAAAAACTACTTGCGCTGATACCGAATGCACGATCATCGCCAAAGGCGAGGTTGATTCCCGGCGGCGAGTTCAAGAGGGTCTGCATCTTGATTAAAACGAGAAATTTGCTCGCTCAAATATTTCAAAAACGATCGCCGAGAAGGAAGGAAAGTACGGCGTTTAGCGTGCGGAGATGTAATTTGTGGCGTGTATTAATTTCTTGCCTTGGGCTAGCGGCCTTCAGGCGCAGGTGCGTAGTAGCCTCGACGGACCTGGACTTTCATGTCGTCGCCCTTGCACTGGACAGAGATGTGCCGGAAGGTCCCATCCAGCTTTGCGTTGGTGGGTGTATAGCTGGCCAGATACTCGGTGCGAAGTTCCTCTTCAATTTGTTCGAAGGCTGCGTCGAGTTTCTTACCGTTGGCGCCCACATTAATCAAACGACCGCCGGTTTCTTCGGAGATCTTCTTGGCGGCGGAGTATCCGTTGTAGCCAAATCCGCCGTAGAAACTCGGTTCGGCGATGAGAATGACGTAGATGATCGTGTTTGCCTTTTGCGCAGCGGCGATTGCTTCCTGGATCTTGTGATCGCTGCCCTGGTCATCGCCATCGGTGAGGATGATCATCGCCTTGCGGCCGTTCTGGTCCGACATCTTCTCATTCGATGCCAGATAAATCGCGTCGTAGAGCAAAGTGCCCTTTGGCGTCCCATGAATGGGAATGGTGCCCCCGCCAAGCCCCGGAATGCCGGAACTGCCGTTACCGCCGGCGGTGTTGATTTCCGCTTTGTCCATGGCACGGCTCAACATGTGTGCGCTATTCGTAAAGTCCTGCAGCAGGTCTACGTTGACGTCAAACGAGAGCAGGAAGGCCTGGTCCTTGGACTTGAGGACGCGTTCCAGGAATTGGCTGCCGGCCTGTTGCTCTAAAGGCAACACATCAATCTGGCTGCCCGATGTATCCAGCAGGATTCCCAAGGTAAGCGGCAGATGGGTTTCCGCGTTGAAGTTCTTCAGCGTCTGCGGGACCTTGTCTTCCGAGACCGAGCAGTCGTCCTTGGTGAGATGTGGCACCAGTTCCCCGGACTTGTTCTTTACGGTGAAGAAGAGATCGACCAGATTGACGTTGAGCTTGAGCGTGCCCATCGACTCTTCCTCCGGTGGCGGCGGCGGCGCATTGCTCATCGGCGAGGCATCGGGTGAAGGAACGAGTTGTCCCCAGGCTGCCGGGCAAAGCAGCGGCAGGGCGAACGCCAGGACGACGAAAGTGTGGGGGACACGCATGCTCTTACCAAGTTTGACGAAAGAAGCGGTATGAAAGAGAGCATAGCTTAACTCTTTAAAGCGGTTCAGGGCAAACCTGCGACTCGGCGGCGCGTCTGATACTCTGACGGGTGCAGCCCTTCCGTCTGTCTTGCCGCGAAGGGATTGCATCTGCGGGCCAAGAACCGGCTGGCGCAGTGTCATATGGGAGGAAAGAATACCTGTGGACCTTGGTTTTAAAACACTGGCGCTGTCCGCACTTCTGAGCTCGTCTTTGGGCCTCAGTCCCGCGGCATTTGCCCAGGCACCGACGCAGCAGACTCCGGCTAACCAGCAGGCCGTTCCGGATGCTCCTGCCCCACAGGCTCCCTCGTCCCTTAAGGGTCTGGGTCCGTTGACCCCTGGCATCGGCTCGCCGTCCACCACCCCCGCTTCGAGCACTTCCACGGATGTGCCCCAGCAGGCACCCTCCACCCAGCCTCCGCCAAGCCAGACCAGGGACGTGCAAACTACGCCGCCGGACAACATGACGCCCGAGGACATTGGGTCGAAGCTGGTCGTGAATACGACCTACGTCGAGGTCCCGGTCACCGTTAAGGACTCAAAGGGAAAGCCGGTCGCAGGGCTGACGTGGCGCGATTTCAAGGTGTATGAGAACGATACATGGGAGCCACTCAAGATATTCACAGTCGATCCGGCTCCGCTGTCGATTGCGTTTGTCATTGACCAGAGCCTCACGTCGGACGTGATGGCGAAGGTGAATGACTCGCTAAGTGCGTTTCAGGGTGCGCTCTCTCCTTACGACGAGGTCGCAATCTTCTCATACAACAACGGCCCCCGCGAGTGGACCGGATTTACGGGTGCGCAAGGCAATCGCGTGCCCGCTGTGCTGGCACTGGCTAAGTCGGTCGGTCGCGATGATCTTGTGCCCGTGAATAGCGGCCCTTTTGCTGGTTGCGCCATTACCAAGAATGGCGGTTGCGTCGATTCGAATCCCACTGTCACGCAGGGCGGTTCAACCGGCGACCCCGCGTTCATCACTATTCCTAAGGAGATCCACACCCTCAACGACGCGATCTTGAAGGCAGCCAAGGAACTCTCGACGCGTCCCCAGGGGCGTCGGCGCATCATCTACGTGATCTCCGACGGCAAGGAATATGGAAGCAAGGCCACCTACAAAGACGTGCTGCACTATCTGCAGGCCAACAAGATTGCGGTTTACGGTACGGCGGTAGGCGATTCCGCGCGCTGGGGTGAGGGATACATAAGCAGACTGCACCTGCCCTTCACCATGTATGACAACCGGTTGTATGGATATGTCACGGCGACGGGTGGCGTCCTTGATTCAGAGGGCAGCCTGAATGGCATCGAGAAGAGCTATGCCAAGATTACGGAAGAGGCACGCAACCAGTACACGCTGGTCTACGCAAGTCACGAACCTCTGATCGACGGAAAATACCGGAAGATCGAGGTGCGCGTGAATCGTCCGGGCGTGGACGTCATCGCGAAAAAGGGCTACTACCCCTCCGGCCAGGATTACCAGCGCTAAGCATGTCTTCCTCGGGAGCTGCGGCGGGCCTCGGCCTGCTTTCTGCTGCCAGTTGGGGCGGGTCAGACTTCGCCGGCGGCTGGGGTGCGCGCCGTGCATCTTCGCTTCTTGTCACAGCCTCGGGCCAGATCGTGTCGCTCGCTGCGCTTTTGATAGTTTGCCTCGCGCTCCGCGTGGCCTTGCCGGGAACAAGCTACCTGATCTACGGCGCAATCGGTGGATTTGAGGGAGCGATTGCCTTGGCGGTTTTCTATCGGGCGCTCGCAATGGGAGTCATGGGGCTTACCGCCGCCTTGACCGGCGTAATGACTGCCCTGGTGGCGGTCGCATTCGATATCGTCAATTCGGGTTGGCCCAATGCGATCACTTTTGCTGGCCTGGCGATTGGGGTGGTCGCGATCTGGCTCATTTCGCATTCCCCGAAGAGCGAGGGCGCCGACACATCTCGAAGCGCGCTTCTTCTGGGAGCAGGCGCTGGCGTGGGCTTTGGCGCTCAGTTGATTCTCTTCAAGGCTGCCGCGGCTGGAGGGGTTTTGTGGGCGCTCACTTCGGGCAGAGTCGCAGGAGTCGGCGCCATTCTGCTGGTTATCGCGATAGCTCCTCCCGTGGGTCCATGGCGCGGCTTCTGGCTCGCAGGGATCGTCTCCGGCTCGCTGGATACTGTCGGAAACCTGTTCTACATGCTGGCTTCGCAGCTTGGCCGCCTTGATGCCGCCGCAGTCATATGTTCGATGTATCCGGCAGGAACGATTGTGCTCGCAGGAATTATCCTGCGCGAGAGGCCTACGTCGCGTCAGGTGGCTGGAATGGGCTTGGCGCTCGCCGCTGTGGCGTTGCTCGCTGCCTAACTCGAACAACGCACAAACACAACGGCCTGCACCAGATGGCACAGGCCGTTTCAGTTCCCGGGAAAACCGAGCAGTTCGTTCGAGAGCTCACCAGTCAAGCTTGCGCTATGCCTGCTTGGGCGGTTCGCTGCTTGCCGGTGGCGGGGGCGGCGGTGTTTGAGTGCTCTGCTGCGTTGTGGGTGGCGCGGGATCGGTTACGCCCTTGATGCCTTCCCTAAACCCTTTCAGTCCTTCACCTAGCCCCTTGCCGAGCTCTGGTAGGCGTTTGGCGCCAAAAAGCAGAAACGCCACAATTGCCAGCAGAATCAGATGCCATGGCTGTAATAGATCGCCCATCGTGTATCCTTCCGCGCGTCCTATGTGGGGGACCGCGCTTTTCACCCTCAATTGTCGCACAAAGCCAACCGACCAGTGTGACCGGTGCCACTCGTGTACTTACCGTTCAGCAGCTTGCCCTTCAAGTACGTCAGTTCACCTTCGCCGGATTGCCCAGACGTTCGGTCACCATCGAGTAAAAGCTGCGCAGATCCTCTTCGTCGCCGATTGTGAGGCGCCGATAGACCTTCATTAGCGGGAACAGCCGGGATCCCCGCACATCAACTGCCGGTACCGCGTGCTCCCCTCCCGGATACTGCGTCATCTCCCAGGAACCGGCGTAGCGCTGGCGAAGCACCTCGCCCAGGTAGCTGCCCCACAAGCGAGATTCGAAATCGAGATCGATTTCCGGGCTTTCGCTGAGTAAGACCAGAATCTCATCAAGCGCATTAATCGAGTCTGAGGAGAAATCCAGCTGTTGCCGAAAATCGCTCCTGGCGATCTCAACAGCCGTTTGTGCGTAGCCTTCCATCATGGCCCCGAGGTCGGCAAATGCATGGGACTCGAGCCTTTGGCGCTGTTTGTTCATCTCCATAAGACTAAATCTTCGCTGCGAGGATAGCGTGCGCAATTGTAACCCCGCGCCCGGCCTCTGCATCTTTATGGCAGACTTAAGTTAGCCGCGGGAGGGAACCCATTCATGAAATTGACGAAGCTTCTTAGCCTGGTTGCGGCCGTGGCGTTGACCGCGGGGCCGGCACTCTCCGCCAGTCGCGACATCTACCCTGACCCTTCGCAAGCGAAGGCGGATCTTGCCGCCGCGCTTAAGACCGCCGCCGCGACCCACAAGCGCGTGATCGTCGACTTCGGCGGAAACTGGTGTGGCGACTGCCAGGTGCTGGACATCTACTTCCACAATCCAGAGAACCGCCCGATTCTTGAATCGAACTACGTGCTCGTTCACATCAACATCGGACACATGGACGAGAACGTCGATATCGCCGAGCATTACGATGTCCCCCTCAACCGCGGGGTGCCTGCATTGGCCGTTCTCAGCGACACAGGCAAGCTGCTTTACAGCCAGAAGAGCGGCGAGTTCGAAGCCATGCGCCGCATGCAGGCCGGTTCAGTCACCAATTTTCTGGTGCAGTGGAAGCCGACCAAGCCCGGCTGCAGCGTTATGGTAGTGACCTGCTGAGCGCTTCATTGAATATCGCGTCGCGCAGGCTCGCTGAATGCTCCCAGGTTGGAACCCCAGGTTGCAGATGTGAGCCACGCTCAGATGCTATCCAAATCTTCCGGCGATTTTGGTCTTACTGGCTGAGCGGCGCCAGATTCTTGGTGTTCTGGTAGGTGTATTGGATGCGGTGAATCACGGTGATGGTCGAGAGTACCGCAAGCACCCACAGCACTGGCGCCATCGCTCCGAATTGCTCAAACAGCGCGCCCAGCAGGATAAGCACGATGCGCTCAGGGCGCTCCATGAAGCCCACCTTGCAGGAGCCGATCAAAGCCTCGGCGCGCGCGCGTGTGTAACTCACCATCAGCGAAGTGACCATGACGAAAGCAACTAGCACCACATAGCGGAAGCGGTTGATGCGTCCGTAATAGACGAGCAACCCGAAGAAAAGCACCACATCGGAGTAGCGGTCGATCACCGAATCAAAAAAAGATCCAAACACCGTGACCTGGTTGTTTCTGCGAGCGACCCGCCCATCCAGCATGTCGAAGATTCCGGCGCCAAAGATAACCATCCCGGCATAGAAAAACATGCGCCCAGCGTTCGTCGCATCTGCATGACCGAAAAGAAACGCCGCGATGATGTTGATTACCAGGCCGATAAAGGTGAGTGCGTTGGGAGAGATGCGGGTCAGTGCAAGGCCATGCACGATTCGATCAAGAAGCCAGCCGCAGGCGCGGCCAAAAGCGCTGGTCCAAGTCATTCTTACTTCCTTACTTCTCTGTGCCGGTCCCGGTCTCTTCTTCTTCTTCGCCCGCTTCATCGTGGACGGTAGTCAATTTCAGAATTTCAAGCTCGCGCTTGCCATTCGGCGTGACGATCGTGGCGATATCGCCGACCTTTTTGCCGACGATGCCACGGCCGATCGGCGAGGTCGTCGAGATCAGTCCCTTGGCTACATCGGATTCTTCGCTGGTGACCAGCCGGTAGACGATCTCTTCTTCTTTCGTTGAATCGTAAACGACAACAGTCGAACCAAAGCCGGCCTTGTCGTGCGGAATGTTGGCCAGATTTACAAGCGAGAGTTCTGCCATGCGCCGCTTGAGCTGGCCCAGCCGCGCATTCACGAATTCCTGCCGCTGCTTCGCCATGTGGTACTCGGCGTTCTCTGAAAGGTCACCCATAGCGACGGCCTTCTTGATCTCAGCAGGCAACTCGTGGGCAAGCTCATGCTCAAGTGCAGCGATCTCTTTGAGCAGTTGCTTTTTGATGTGATCTGGCATCCGTGATCCGTGGCGGCAAGCGGGGTGCTCAACCGCGAGAAATGATACGTCTAGAGCTTCCATTATACGCGGTTGAACAGCGCAGCAGCCGACAGCGCCTGGGCTGCCCAATCCTGCCGTACATGCTCTGCCTCATTCATCGATGCTTTCATTCGCTTTCTTGTTCGTGTGTTCGTCAAGAAAGGATTGCAGGATCAGCGTTGCGGCAACCTGGTCGACCACACGGCGATGATCCTGGCGCGCGCGGCCCGATTCGTAAAGCAGCCGATGCGCCTCGTGCGTGGTCAAACGCTCGTCCCAGAGTTGAATTGGTAATCCCGTCAATTCGCCTAGCTCGGCGGCGAAGGCCTGTACTTTTGCGGTCTGGGCGCTGATTTCACCGCCGAGCGTCAGAGGATTTCCAACCACGATGCCGGCCACAGCAAAGCGCCGGCAAAGGCGCGCGATCGAACGAAGATCCTCGCGCGCATTGCGCCTCCGTTCGAGGGTGAGAACAGGCTGCGCAGTGAAGCCGAGCTCGTCGGAGACAGCAATCCCGATTCTCTTCGAGCCTACGTCAAGCGCGAGATAGCGCGAAACCGGTGCCTCGGCCACCTAACCTCCGTTTCCCCTTGAACTTCTAGAATCTCACCTTAGTCGGCTTTGGGCGGGGAAAGCAGCCGTCCATCCAATCGACGCCCGATACAATCGAATAAGAAGCAGAATCCGCATGGCTGTAAGCTGCGTCTTATCTTAGGGAAGGATGTTCTAGCGTACATGGCGTCACGCCGCACTCGGGGGAACCGGAAGAAAAGAGGGTTTGGCGCGGCGGGATTCATTCTGACGCTCTTTTTGATTGCGCTGCTGGCAGCAGGTGCAGCCGCGTGGATGATCTTCACGCCGTTTGGGCCGTCGGCAGAGACCTTTATCGACATTGCTCCAGGCTCTTCGACGACGCGCATCGCCCAGCAACTGGAATCTGCTGGAGTGATTCGCAGCCAGTTCGCATTTGACCTGTGGCGCTGGGTGCGAAAGGGCAAGCTGAAGGCTGGGGAGTACCGCTTCGACCATCCGACGCCGCTCATGGAGGTGTACAACCGCATTGCGCGCGGCGATGTTTATACCGTCGCGGTAACGGTTCCAGAAGGGTCGACGATTTTTGATGTGGCTACGCGCCTGGAACAGGCGGGCATCGCGTCGCGTATTGAGTTTCTTGATCAACAACCGCGATTGGCAGAGCTGGTAGCCGACATCGATCCACAGGCGAAGACTCTGGAGGGTTATCTGTTTCCCGACACATACCGATTTCCGCGCAAAACATCACCGGCACAGATTGCCGCCGCCATGGTCCGGCAATTCCGGATAGAAGCAGCAGGAATCGGTTTGGAGGAGAATGTGCACCAGGTGGTGACGCTGGCCTCGCTGGTGGAACGGGAATCAGCGTTGGATTCGGAGAGACCGTTGATCGCTAGCGTATTCGAGAATCGGCTGGCAAAACATATGCCGCTGATGACCGATCCATCTGTGATCTACGGTCTGGAAGTCAGGAATGAATGGCGAGGGAAAATTTATCAGAGCGATCTGACGCGTGACACTCCATACAACACCTACCTGCATGCCGGTCTGCCGCCGGGGCCCGTAGCGAGTCCCGGCCTGCCTTCGCTGCGAGCTGCCATGGACCCGGCCCAGTCAAGCTATCTGTACTTTGTTGCAGCCGGTGCTAATCCGCAGGGAAAATCACTGTTTTCGACAACCTTGGAAGAACACGCGCGAAACGTCTCCGGTTACAGGCGAGCAGTAAAGAAGGCGGACAAGCAATGATGGTTCGGAGATCTTTCGGCGTCGCCGCCTTGGCGCTACCTCTTTGGTTGACTGGCTGTTCGTTGTTGCCCATGAAGCGGCATTTACCCGTGCCCAAGGCGCCCGCGAACGTGCAGACGGCCACCCCTGAGGAATTGGTTGAACAAGTAAATCGACGTTGGGATGACTTCCGAAATCTCACCGCTACGGTGGAGATTCAGGCAACTCTACTGAAGGCGCAGGAGGGATTGGCGACAGATTACCCAACCGTCCGTGGATGGATCGTGATGGAAAAGCCGAATCATTTGCGCGTTGTCGGCCAGTATCTTGGCGTCCGCGTGTTCGACATGGCCAGCGATGGGAATACCTTCACCCTGGTGATTCCCCCAAAGAACAAGGCAATTGAAGGACCCAATTCCGTTACCAAGAAATCGGATAATCAGTTTGAGAACCTGCGGCCGGGATTCTTCTTTGACGCCATGATTGTGCGCGGAGTGGATCCCGAAGACTACTTTACAGAGACTTCCGATACCGAAACCATCGAAGATGCGGCTAAGAAGCACCTATTCACGATGCCGGAGTATGTTCTGAACATCATCCGTCACGCGCCCAATGGAAGCAGGCGAGACAAGCCGGTTCGCGTAATCACCTTCCATCGCGACGATCTCCTGCCGTCAAACCAGGATTTATATGACAACGAAGGAAACCTTGCGAGTCAGGTGACGTATTCCGCCTACAAGAGTTTCGGAAACAGCCAGTTTCCGACTAAAGTCGTGATCAAGCGTCCATTGGAAGGGATAACGATTGTTCTAACCGTAGAGAAGGTGGTCGAGAATCAAAAGCTGCCGGCAGACCAATTCACAGCAAAGATTCCCCCCGGCACAACGATCCAGCACCTGCAATAGAGAGGCGTGGCGTCCATTCCCGCACTCAAACAGATCCTCCCTGGGCGCGACCGGTCTTCCTGAGTTCGTTGTAAAAGCCGAGGTCGCGGCCTTCCTGCATCTTGGTGATGTAAACGATCTGCCCGTAATGAAGGCCGAAATGCTCGACTACCTGGTAAACCGCTGCCAGCCCGCTCACGGTGTATCCCTGGATATGCCAGGTCGCAAGCAATTCCTCCTCGGTAAGCCGCGCCAGCACCTTCGCAGCTTCGTCCAGCGTCTGACCGAGACGGGCCAGTAGATCCTCAGCTGAAAGATCACCGGTAGCGTTGAACTCGGCAGGACGGTCGCGGCTGTCTTCCAGTCGATCAAACGACGCAACCAACCACTGCCAGACGTTTCCATTCAAATGCAGGATGAGGTTGCCGATGCTGTTGCTGGCCTCATTGGGCCGCCACCATATCTGCTCGTCGCTGAGGGGTTCAACGGCTTTGCGGAGACGCGGCCAGTATTGTTCGAACAGCTTGCGGCGAGAAAACTCGAGGAAAAGTTCGCATAGCGGATCGGATGGCATAGAGCGCCTCCTGGGCTGAACTAGATTCTATCGAAAATGGCTCCAGCACACCGACGCCGAAGTCGACGCCGTCCAAGCGGCGTCTGACTTCGGCGGAAATGTTGCCTTGATAAAGTCTTGAGTTTACGTCCCTGAGGAAGATAGATCCGGATGAGCTTTTGCGCTGCGCATCCGGATCGGTGTCATTCTAAATATTTCTAATTCTTGCCCCGCAGTCAGGAGGCAAGCGCCTGAATGCTGTCGACATGGATCATCTTCGAGTCCGCGTCCAGACGACCTGTGACCTTTACCGTCTTACCTTCGAAGGCTTGCGCGCGCGACGCGTCATCCAGCTTATAAACGCTCCCCGATGAGTCGCGGAGTACATACTGTTCGCCATCCTTCACCACCGTGCCGGTGAATGTCGCGGTCTTCGAGGAGTCCGGGTTCGGCATCGCCTGATCAGAAGGAGTCTGGGAAGGCGGAGTTTGAGGTTCCTGAATAACGGGCATCGGGGTAGCGGAATTAGGAGTGGTAGCTCCCCAGGTTTGGACGCTCGCCAACAAAAGGGCGCACGAGGAGAGACCGAGAAGCATCTGTGTTTGAGTCGATTTCATATTTCACCTCCGGGGTTGGCGTTCGCATCTTCTTCCCTCCTTCTAATCTTTCGGATGAGGAAACAAGGGAACGTCCTCGTCTAGCAAGGACGTAAGCTTGCATGCGACGGGCCAGACCATTCGAGCTTTCGTTCGAATGAGTTGCCGACGGAATGTAAGCTCTGATGCCGGGTAAGAACTTCCGAATGGGAAAAAAGTGCTAGTCCTTCGGGACGAGGCGAAATCCCGCTTGGAAGGTAACACCGTTCGGGGCTTGGGTGTGCTAGCATCCCGGCAAGCATCTGCCCCACAATTCCAGAAGGATTCCAGGCATGGAAACGACGCTGCGCCCGCTCTCTCTTGGAGAGATTCTCGATCGAACCGCCGAACTCTACCGCTCGAATTTCCTTCTCCTGGCTGGCATCTCATCGGTGTATGGCGGCATCCTTCTGGTGCTCAGCCTCATACAGATCGGGGCGCAACAAGCCGCTCTGGCGATGCACATGAAGACGGGCCTGATCGTTGTTTCGGTGATCGGACTTGTTATTCTCTGGCTCGCCATCTTCATTACCGGCGGCGTGGCGATCGCGGCGAACACGCGGGCCGTGGGTTGGGTGCATCTGGGTGAGCCGGCCAGCATCGGCACAGCTTATCGCGTAATCCTCCCGCGCACCGGGCGCTATCTGTGGCTGATGACCATCACTTACTTTCGGGCATGGTTTCCCTGCGTACTCGTCTATGGAGCTTATGCTGCGCTGATCCTCGTCTATATCCGCCCCACCGGACTTCTTACGCCTCACGCCGCGCCGCCTTCCCCGAAAATGCTGATGGTTTTTCTGGCATCGAGTGTTGCGTTTCTCTTTCTACTTGTGGGCTCTGTCGTGTACGGCATCCTCATGAGCCTTCGCTACTCGCTGGCTGTGCCTGCATGCACGGTAGAGAATTTGAAGCCGCGCGATGCGATTCGCCGCAGCATTCAACTCAGCAAAGGTTCGCGTGGACGTATCTTCATGCTGGGTCTGCTTGCCCTCATCATCCAGCTGGGACTGACCGGCATCACCCAGGGCTTCTTTATCGTGGTGGGTATCAAGCATCATGGAGTCCTGCCAGTGTGGATGAGCGTGATGCAGCAGTTCCTCGCATTCTTGACCAACACATTCGTCGGACCGATCTACGCAACCGGTTTCACCCTCTTCTACTACGATCAGCGCGTTCGCAAGGAGGGCTACGACATCGAACGCATGATGCATGCGGCGGGGATGACGGACTCTCAACCCGAGCTTGACTCCAGATCCTCGACAAGCGAAGTAGGGTCTCTGGAAAGCGGGAGCAGGCATGAATGAGCAGCTGCATCCGCTGACTCTGGCGGAAATTCTCGACCGCACAGCGCAACTCTACCGCTCGCGCTTTATGGTTTTTCTGGGAATCGGAACCATACCCGCGGGGACGATATTTGTCTTCGCCGCCGGAACTTTCGCATTCTTCAGCTGGATGGGCTTAAATGCGAGACACGGCGCAACGGTAGCGGATGCGCTCGTGTGGGGGTTCCTCATTTTGCTCGTCGTACTCGCAATCCCGGTCGGCCTGACTGTCAGCGCCCTGGGAGAGGCCGCCATGAGCGAGGCTGCGGCGCGCCTCTTCCTCGGCGATAACATCACCATTCGAAATGCTTACAAAGCAGCCTGGAAGCGCGGATGGCGCTATGTCGCTCTGTTTAGTTTGCAGGGACTTGTCATCGTCGGTGGGCCCGCTATTGTGTTTCTGATTGCTGTGATTGCCATGATCGCCGGCAAAATAAAGGGCGTCGCGACAAACGATGAAAGCCCCCTGTTCGCAGGGCTTCTCATTCTGCTCCTGCTAGCTCTCAGTGTTTTCGCAGTCTGGATGCTGCTGCGCCTGTGTCTGGCATTTCCGGCGAGTGTCGTTGAACAATCCCCGGCGTGGAGCGCATTGAAGCGAGGCATAATGCTCAGCCACGGAACCCGCGGCCGCATCTTCCTGCTCTACGTGCTCGGCGTCTTCCTGAGTCAGATCCTCGCCTGGTGCGTCACGTTTCCTGTTCTGATTGCGATGGCGTTCCTTCCCGGATTGCAAGGCCAGGCACATGCGCAAGCCCTCGGAATGGTTGCCATGTTCGTGACGTATGGAGCGTTTTTCGCGGTGAAAGCTCTCATCAAGCCGATCTACGGAATTGCGCTCACAGTTTTCTATTTCGATCAACGCATCCGCAAAGAAGGATTCGACATCGAGTGGATGATGCAGCGGGCGGGCATGTTCGAAGTGCCAGCCGCCACCAGGCAGTTCGCCGAAGTCGTACCTTCGCTTCCGCCGCAGGAGACGCCGCTGGCCCAGCCGCGAATAGAGATAACCGGTCAGCATGACGCGGACGAAGTAATCTCCACGCATCAAGCCGCTTCAGAGAACGCGCACGGCACGGAAATCAATGAGAGAAGCGTCCCCGCATCCGGCCTCTGATCCGAAGAACCGGAATCACGGGTCCGCTGCCGGCCTCATACCCATCAGAAAGTGCCACTACGGTAACCACGTGCCCTCACACGCGTAGGCGAGCCCATCGCAGTTTTCTACTATCATCAGCGCATAGGCCTTGAGGGATACGGCATGAAGTGGATGATGATTGATGCCAGCTTGATCGCACCTGCTCCCATTCGGAGACAGGAAGTCGCTGAAGAGACTGCTTCGCAGGAGGAGTCTCAGCGGTGATTTCGGTGCGAAGACAGTTTGGACAGGCGATAGCCCTTATGGGGTTTCTCGCCGCGATCGGAGCCACCGCCCAAACCCCTGCGCTCCCGTCCGCGCAGCCCACCGTGCGCTGGCGCGACGCTTCAATGGATGACTATCGCCAGCATCTCGAAACGCTTTCCATGCTGGTCGATACCTGCGCAAAGGATCGCAATCTCAAGAGCTGTGATCCCTCCCTGATTGGTCCCGACGATCGCGTGGCTATTTTGAATGGCTCCCAACCGGAGCAGCGTCTCGTGCGGTATGGCTGGTTGCGGGTGTTGTTCTCGAAGGCTGAAGATCCAGATGAGCCGGCGACAAAGTTACCCAAACCAGGCCATGTCGAGGCTGCGGTAGTAGACCACTCGACAACCTCGCAGCTCCTGAAAGACGCAAAGCAGCGTCTGGAGGATGATCTTGCGCAATCGCGTGCCCCCGTCCCCGCCGTGCCGGCACACACGCAAGAACGCGCGATGATGCAACAGGTTCTGGCCCAGCCGGAGTTCCGCGATTTGAAGCCAACCGTTCGTGATTCCGTCCTGGAAAAATTTGGCAACTGGCTCAATCGTCTTTTCGAAAGCGCCGCAAATCTCAAGGCTCGTTCAGCATGGGTTGGCCGAGCGCTGGTGTGGGGATTCATTCTGGCGATTTGCGTGGCACTCGTTTGGTCGCTGCTGCGATTGGAGCGACGCTGGCGCGTTCAGCTCACTCCCGATTTTGACCGGCCCGCGCCCGATGCAGCTTCGGCGCGCGACTGGCAATTGTGGCTTGACGATGCGCGCAAGGCGGCAGCTTCAGGACTTTGGCGCGAAGCAATTCACTTTCTTTACTGGGCGGCAATTTCGCGTTTGGAATCGCGAAGGTTGTGGCCGGCCGACCGTGCCCGCACCCCGCGCGAATACCTGGCTCTTGTGGCTCCTGAAGATCCGCGCAAGCCCGGCCTCTCGCAATTGACCGGCACATTTGAGCGCTTCTGGTATGGCGGTCGCGAGGCGGGCGAAGGAGATTACAAGACGGCGGAAGACCTCGCATCATCGCTGATCGCGGGCGGTGCGCCGGCGAGAGTTCGTGAACTATCAACCGCGCCCGAAGGCGGTGCGCGATGAAGTTCATGTCATCGCTCGATCCCAAGGATCGCCGCCTGCTGCTCTGGAGTGTTTCGATCGCCATCGGCCTCGCCGTGCTCATCGGGTTCGTCTTGCCCAAAGAGAACAACAACGACAACCCCATGCCGTCAACCTATCTCTCCGGGCAACACGGCGCGCGCGCGGCCTACGAGTCCCTGGTGCGTGCGGGCTACAACATCGAGCGCTGGGAGCGTCCGCTTGGTGAACTCGCAGCCACTGCAGGCCCCAACACGGTGGTGATCTTTGCACAGCCATTTTCGCGCGAGGCGGAAGACTTCAAGGCCGTCGAGAAGATTGTGGCGCGAGGCGGTCGCGTGCTGGCAACTGGGTTCTGGGGCGGCTACCTGGTGCCCGACGGAGACGCCGGCACGCCTAAGGAATTTGCGTTCTCTGCCTGCCAATTGGAGCCCGAAGGGTTCGATGCTCTCGCCAATAGCGGCGAAGTCTGGATGGTGCCCGAAGCGACATGGCAAGTCGACAATCCCAGGCAGCGCATCCAGTACAGTTGCGCCGGCCAGCCTGCCGTGGTGGAGTACGACTATCGCGGCGGTCACGTTGTGTGGTGGGCCAGTTCCACGCCACTCGAAAATGGATCATTGGCTCGCGCCGCCAATTTTGATCTATTGTTGAATTCGATTGGCCCGCGCGAGGGGCGTCACTTCTATTGGGACGAATCCCTGCACGGCGACATCCGCTCCGAGTGGAGTTATATTTCCGGACCCACGGTGGCGCTGCTATGGACCGGTTTGATTGTGATATCGATTTTGACGGTCTTCAGTTTCAGCCGGCGCAGCGGCCCTGTCCGGGATTTGCCGCCCCCGGCGCGCGCTACGCCGATCGAATTCCTTGAAGCGCTCGGATCTCTCTACCGCAGCGCCGGAGCATCGTCGACCGCGGTCACCATAGCGTGGGAGCGCTTCCGCCGCTACGCATTGCGTCTTTGCGGATTGCGCCAGGCGTCGGTGAGCGCCGAAGAACTCGCCGCTGCAATTCGGCGCCGCTTTCCCAATACCGACGCCAGCCTCGAGGTAGATCTGGCGGCCTGCGAAGACGCGAGGCTGAATGAGAAGATTGATCCACGCGCAGCATTGAAAGCGATTCAGACGCTTCACCATCACCGGCGCCTGCTGGCCGAAGCATCAAAGCTGAGCCGATGGTCCAATCCTGACACCAGAATCGAATCCACCAAAAACGAAAGGCCCTCATGAGCGAGGAACTGAGAGAGACCACAGCCATCCAGCAGCCGAAGCTGCAGGCGACCAGCGAACTCATAGCGCACGGACGCGTTGAGCTCGGTCGCGTAATTTCTGGCCAGACCCAGGCTGTTGAAGAAGTGCTGATCGCCGTGTTGTGTCAGGGGCATGCGTTGCTTGAAGGTGTTCCGGGTATTGCAAAGACCCTGATGGTCAAGACCCTCGGCCGCCTGCTCGGCCTCGGTTTCCAGCGTGTCCAGGCGACTCCCGACTTGATGCCCGCCGACATCCTCGGTACTACAATTCTTCGGCCCGGTACCGATACGTTTACTTTCCATGCGGGACCGGTGTTCACTGACTTGCTTCTCGTTGACGAAATCAACCGCATGCCCCCGCGCACCCAGGCTGCGTTGCTTGAGTGCATGGAAGAGCGCCAGGTCACGAGCGACGGCACCCGTCGTCCGCTGCCCAGTTGGTTTACGGTTTTCGCGACACAGAACCCGGTCGACTTCGAGGGCACGTATCCATTGCCCGAGGCGCAACTCGACCGCTTCCTGATGAAGATTCGTGTTGCATATCCCACAGAAGCTGAAGAGTTGCAAATTCTTGAGCGCCATCATTCCGGCAGCGGCGCAGGTCTACTTGACGACGCCACGATCAAGCCGATCCCTGCGGGAATGCTCGATGCTGCGCGCCGCGAAGTTCGCGTCATTCGTATCGCGCCCGAACTCTACGGATACATTCTGACTCTGGCTCGGCGTACCCGCGAGTGGCCGACCTTGCTGCTTGGCGCGAGCCCCCGCGCGGCACTCAGCATTATGCGCGTAGCGCAGGCTGTCGCGGCTTTCGACGGCCGCGACTACCTCGTCCCCGACGATGTCAAGCGCGCGATCCCACCCGTGCTGCGTCATCGCGTGATGCTCAAGCCCGAGGCTGAACTGGAAGGATTCGACGCCGACCGCGTTCTCACGGATGTGATTGCCGCGGTGCCGGTTCCGCGCCAATGATCGCTCCGTCATTCCATCCCGGACCGGTTCGCGCAACCTGTGAGCCGAGAGGCCACTGGAGCTTTGGACTCACGCCGCGCTCGATTGCGCTGCTCATCGCCGGCTTTGCCTTCCTGATTCCGGGATTCTGGGAACCGCGCCTGAGCTACGCAATGTTGGCATGGGATGGACTGGTGCTGTTGGCAGCACTTCTCGATGGAATGCGTCTTCCGCGTGCGGGCAAGTTGACGGCGGCGCGCAGCTGGTCGAATGCGCCCTCACTCGATAGTCAGACGGAAATCGAACTCACCATCGAAAACAATGGCTCCGTGATCATCGAGTGCCGCTTAATTGACGACCTTCCGCCTGCACTGCGCGATGCCTCGGCACAACCGGAACCGATTCAAGTCATAGCTTTCCCGCGTGTGCCCGCAAATGTGCGCTACCGCGTAGAGCCGCAGGAGCGCGGCGATTGCACCGCGGGCCACCTCTACATTCGATATCGTTCGCCTCTCGGGCTCGCAGAGCGTTGGGCCATGGCACCGCTGGTCCAGACCGTCCGCGTCTATCCGGCATTGCGCACCGGCGAAGAACAGCAGATCTTTCTGGCGCGCAGCCGGCAAATCGACCTTCAGCTGCGGCAAACGCGTCAGCGTGGCCTCGGACGCGACTTCGAAAGCCTGCGCGACTATCGGGAGGGCGACGACATGCGCGACATCTGCTGGACTGCGAGCGCGCGTCGGGGAAACCTGATTACGCGTCAATACCAAACCGAGCGCAGCCAGCCGGTATGGATCGTGCTTGATTGCGGACGGTTGATGCGCTCGCGCGTCGTGACCACGCCGGGCACCAATGCCGCGATGCCGCTGCCCAAGGGAAGCCTTCGCGAACACTCCAAGCTCGACCACGCCTGCACGGCCGCCGTTGCGCTAGCGCAGCTTGCATTATTTTCCGGCGATCGCGTTGGCCTGCTCGCCTACGGCCAGACCATCCAGCAGCGTCTGCTACCCGGTCGTGGCGCCGCACATTTGCGACAGATGATCGAGCTGCTGGCTCAGCTTCGCGCCGAATCAAGCGAAGCCGACCACCTGCGCGCCACCACTCTGCTTGGGCGGTTGCAGCCGCGGCGATCCTTGATTCTCTGGGTTACAGACCTCGCCGAAACCGCCATGCGTCCCGAAGTCATCGACGGCGCTATGCATCTGCTGCGGCGCCACGTACTGCTCTTCGTCGCCATGGCGCAGCCTGAGGTGGATGCGATCGCGCAAGAGCGCCCAAAGAATATCGATGAGATGTTTCGTGCCGCCTCTGCGCAGGAGATGGCAGGCCGCCGCGAACTGCTGCTGGCGCGCCTCCACGAACAGGGTGCGCTCACCCTCGATCTCAATCCAGAGGCAGTCACGTCCTCGGTGTTGAATCAATATCTGAAAGTAAAAGAACGCGCAATGGTCTAGTGCCCGCATTTACTCGCGGAAAAGTTAATCCAGCTCCGCGGTGAGGAATGTCAGAAACAAAATGAGGGTGCCCCCATGACGCGGTGTTTTCGCGGCATGGGTGGGGCACTACCGAAATTCAATTGTCATTTTCTGGTTCTAGGTTGCGACTTCGATCGGCGCCACCCGCTTTGCCAGGGCCCATTTCAACTCGTCGATGCCCTGGCCGGTGACTGCCGAGACGGCATGAAACTCCAGCTTGTGCCGCTTCGCATAGGTTGTCAGCTTCTTCAGCTTCTCTGGATTTGCTGCATCGATCTTCGAGGCTACGACGATCATCGGCTTGTCGGCGAGCGGGTGCTCATGCGCAGATTCTTCGCCAGCCTTGGGTGAGAAGCTGGCCAGCTCTTTATTGATGACCTTGAAGTCCTCAACTGGATCAGGGCGGCCCGATGTATCCGACACGTCGACAAGATGAACCAGCAGTCGCGTGCGCTCAATGTGCCGAAGGAATTGCGTGCCAAGACCTGAGCCCAGATGCGCGCCTTCAATGAGTCCGGGCATATCGGCGACCACAAAAGATTGCAGGTTTGGCTCCTCGCCCACCGTGACCACACCCAGGTTCGGCTCCAGTGTGGTGAACGGGTAGTCAGCAATCTTCGGCTTTGCAGCCGAGATCCGCGAAATCAGCGTCGACTTTCCGGCATTCGGATATCCAACTAACCCCACATCGGCCAGCAGCTTCAATTCCAGCCGGTAGAGCCGTTCCTCGCCCGACCGTCCCAGCTCATGCTCGCGCGGCGCCTGGTGTGTGCTGGTGGCAAAATGCTGATTTCCGCGGCCGCCGCGCCCGCCTTTGGCCACGACGACGCGTTCATCCGGCTCTGAGAAGTCGTGAACAAGCTCACCGGTCTCCTGGTCATAAAGCGCTGTGCCCACAGGCACTTGCAGCACGGTCGACTTGCCGTCGAGGCCGGTGCAGTTGGAGCCCATGCCATGTTCGCCCCGCTGCCCCTTGTGCTCCGGGTTGTAGCGGAAGTGGATGAGCGTGTTGTGCCGTTGCGACGACTCCATGATCACATCCCCGCCACGCCCGCCGTCGCCGCCCGAGGGACCGCCGCGGGGAACGAACTTCTCGCGCCGGAAGGCCATGCAGCCATTTCCACCGTCGCCGGCCTTGACCCGAATTTTGGCTTCATCAATGAACATAAGTGAGCATCACTTCAATAATTTAGATCGGAAAGAGGGCGGAGGATCTGCAGACCGGCTAATTGCACCAAACCCTCGCACCAGTCTACAGAACAGGGCCGTGCTTCCCCAAAAACCTTCCAGACAAACTGTCCTGAACTCGGGCACATTCTGTGCTCGGAGTCACGATCGTGTTTCCTCTACGCTACGTACAATCGCAGGCGAATTCACTGCAAGGAAAAATCTATCTTTCCAATGCTGGATTTCCCGCCTTGGGAAACATGCCTCCTGAATTCGCTTTCCGGAGAAGCGCAGGGTGCGATGAACGTGAACTGGTTCGAACGCAAGCTGGTTATTCGATGGTAGCGAGACGCTGGACGAAGTCGCTGGCGAAAATGGCCCTGCTGATGATTGCGGGCGCGGGAACGCTGTGTTGCGCGCAGCGGCCGGCCGGAACCGGTTCGCTATCCGGAAAATTGACCGATGTGCATTCTTCCCCGCTCGAGAACATGACCGTCACTCTTCGCAATGCCGTCACCGGGAACGCGATGCAAACGACAACGGCACACGAAGGCAGATATCGCTTCAACGCCTTGGCCCAGGGAGAATACACCCTGACCGCGACCGGTCCATGCGGCAGTGGCCATGTGGATGGAATTTACGTTGCCGGCGGACATGAGTCGCAGATTCAAACGGCCATTGTCCTTAATCCACCAGAACAGCATGTCACCGTCTCGCCGCGGATTCGCGAAACGCTTGCCTCGGTCACGGAGTCTCCTGCCCGGCAACTCCCGGCAGCACCGAAATTGAAGCTCCCATCTTCCCGGATAGTGGATCCCATCACCATCGTGGCGGTAGCTTCTCTCACTCCCGAGACGTTCGCACTGCTGCCGCTCAATGGCGCAAAAATGATCGAACCCAAGGTTTCACTGACTCCGTCTTCGATTTCGGAGGCAGGTCAGCCCCTGTCCAATTCGCTGGCAAAGTCGACGTCCTCGATTTCCGCTTTCTCCCGGCTCCTGCCTTCGCTCGACGCAGCCGTTGAAATTCCAACGAACGCAATCCCGGTCATAGCGACTTCGGATATTTCTGACGGCGCAATTGCCGAACCAACGCTGGTGGTGGGACTCGTTCCGCTGCCAGCTTCCCTCCTGAGCGCACAACCCCCCAAAGCACAACTGGCAGCGATCGCGAATTCCGTTATGGCGCAGCCTTCGCAATCGCTGGACTCGGCGCAGTTGCAGGCCCTCCCGCTGCCCGGCCGAAACTGGCAGAACTTTCTTCTCGATACGCCGGCCACGCCGACCAGTGCCGGCGATGAGCAAAGAAATCCGGCAAGAGCCGGCACACTGTCTGAGATTACCGTTGACGGGCAGCGCGTCCAACCGGCGTTCAACACCCGCAATGGCACTTCCTTTCTGATGAACCCAGCCACGAGTGAAATTGCAATTCGTGAGGTACAAACGATGGAGGCCGGAGGAGCAGCGTTCGCTGACCTAGGCCGAACCAACGTAGAGACGCAGCACGGAACCGAGCGTCTCCACGGACAGGCATTCGCATTCGATCGTCAGAATCTGTGGGGTGCGCAAAACCCATTCACCCAACGGGTACAGGAAACAGCGCCCGCTTCACATTCCACGATTCCAGTTTTCACGCCCGAGCCGTACACTCCCTGCGACCGCGAATTGTTATGGGGTGCCGGCGTCGGCGGTGAGATTCACAAACGGCGCCTGTTCTGGTTTGCCGCACTCGATGGTTATGAGCGCAACAATCCCGGAGTCTCGACCGTAAAGCATCCTGACAACTTCTTTGCGCAGCCATCGAACGATCAGATGCAATTGCTGAGCGCGCAACTCGGTCTCAACGGTGCCGATCCGGTAAGCGCCGGTTTGGGCGCGTATTCGCCATTATTGCAAAGCCTCGCCGGCCTCCTAGGCCCTGCATCCCGCATGTCGTCCCAATGGACAGGGTTCGGCCGCTTCGATTGGAGCATGGCCGAGCGCCATCACTTCACAGCAGAGGTGACGGCCGCGCAACTTGATTCACCGGGCGGCGGTTTCACTCGAGTTTCGGAGACCTACGGAACACACAGCTTCGGCGGTGCGCACGCGACCGCGCAGTGGGTGCTGGGCAAATGGGAAGCGTTTCTGACCCCAAATCTTCTCGCCGTCACCCAGGGTTCCTTCGGACACCAGGTACAAAGCGCCCCGGCAGAAACTCCGTCTACCTTCGAGCAATCTCTGAACATCAATGCATGGGGTCAGTTGCCGCAGATTGTTGTGGATTCGGGCTACGGCTTCACCATCGGCAATCCCGCACGATTCGGGTCGGGATACTATCCCGATGAACACCTGTACAAGGCGCTTGAGGAGTTGAATTGGGTTCGCGGGAAACTGATGATGAAAGCCGGCTTTGAAATCAGCCACAACGCAGATGCAACCAGTCAGTTGCGCAATCAAACTGGCACTTACGATTACTCCACCGTCGAAGATTTTGCCTCGGACGCACTGGCCTTTTCCTCTTACGGCCTGAATGGGCAGCTCGACCCGATGAATCAGCACAACTGCGATCAGACGGGAAAAGCCTGGCGCGACTCGTCCGGAGTCCTTCACGGACTCGGTTATCTGCCGTGCTATTCCTACTATTCGCAAACCATGGGTCCTTCAGACTGGTGGTTAAGCACAAACGACTGGGCGGGCTACCTCACCTCGCAATGGCAGCCAGCCAAGCGAACTGCGGTTACTCTGGCCATGCGCTGGGAGTTGGAGCAGCTTCCACCGCCGATGTCGGGTTTGCAGAATCCTGATCTCCCCCTCACCGAACACATGCCCAGCCTTGGCAATCAGTGGGGTCCACGCGTCGGTTTTGCATGGGGCACGGGCGAGAGCCGCTGGCCGATGATTCGCCTGGGCTACGGCATGTACTTCAGCCAAACGCGGAATTCTGTCGTGGAGACGGCGCTCACGCAGACGGGCTCCCTCAAGGGCGATCTGAATTTCTTCATGCGCCCGACAGACAATCTCAATGCTGGCGGTGCTCCGCCGTTTCCCTATGTGCTGGATGGTGAACCGTCGAACATCGTCAGACCAGGTTCCGTGGAGTTTGCGCCGAACTTCCGCAATGACGAGATTCACCAGGCCGAAGCTGACCTCGAACAAACGCTTCCGGGCCGCGTTCAGCTGGAAGCCAGCGCCGTTGCGAGTCTCGGGCGCAGGCTTCCCGTCACCCTCGACGCCAATATCGATCCAACCGTCACTTCGAATACCATCACCTATGCGGTAGTCGACGGCGCCGGTTTGGGGCCGATTAAGTCGCCGCAGATCACGGTTCCATTTTTTGCATCCTGGCCGTCCGCCGCCTCGCCAACCGGCTTCGCCGGTCGACTCAATCCCAATTACCAGCAGGTCAGCGAAATCTATAGCCGCGCAAATTCCACATACGAAGCAGCCACGTTGCGAATCTCGCATAACGCGCGCGCACTGACGCTCCATGCCCGCTATACCTATGCGCACGCCATGGATTGGAATCCCGATGAAACCTCGCAGGTCAGCGGTCCCAGCGTTCTCGATCCCCTCGACTTTCGTCAGGAGTATGGGACCAGCAACCTCGATGTGCGTCACTCCGCCACGGCAGCCGTGATTTTCCAGTCGCCGTGGAAGCTTGAAGGTTTAACCGGCCACCTCGGCAATGGGTGGATGCTGAGCAGCGCAGCTTACTTCCGCAGCGGCCTGCCCTACTCAATGCGCACGGCTGGCTCATTGGCCAAGGAATTCACATCAAGCGGCGCGGCCATTGTTGCGCTCAGCACCGGTATGAACGGTTATGGGGGCGACAATCGCGTATACGGCGTCGGTCGAAACACCTATCGCTATCCGGCAACCTGCAAAGCGGATCTGCGCCTCGGCAAGCGCTTCGACCTTGGCCAGATGCGCCAACTTGAACTGATGGTCGAGAGCTTCAATCTTTTCAATCACCAGAATGTGACCGAACTGGAAACGACGGGCTACTCGATCGAGCCGGGAACCGTAAACGGCGGACTTCCACGGCTGAACTTCCTCACCGGCCTCAAAACCGGCCAGACGGAGTTCGGCAAACCGCTCAACATCAATGCGACCGATTTCTACCGCGAGCGCCAGATCCAATTAGGAGCCCGCTTCCGATTCTGACGACAATGCTCTCAACTCGGATCACCTTACAGATGCCGAATGTCTGGCAGGTCATCGGTCCTGTAGTCCGCAGAATGCGCTCGCCTTCACATTGCTCCCATCAAGTTCAAAGCAACTGGCCCCATTGATGTCGGTCGAGAGCGTGCGAACGTGCGCCGCCTGCAACTCCGCAAGCACTTCCTCGCGCGGGTGCCCATACCGATTGTGCAGCCCGCATGAAATCACAGCCCACTGCGGCGCGACGCGGGCAAGAAACTCGGGGCGAGTCGAAGTGACGCTCCCATGGTGGCCGACCTTGAGCAACGTGCTCTCAAGGCCCTGCTCGGCAAGCATGCCCTGCTCAATCGGAGCCTCCGCGTCACCCTCAAGCAGCACCGAGGTTGCTCGATACGAGACATGCAATACCAGCGAATCATTGTTGCCAGGCTCTGCGCTGGGCTGGTAGGTTGCAAACGGCGCGAGCACGTGGATTTGTGTGTCTCCCAACGTCGCACTGTCTCCCGCTCGCATCGTACGCAACTGAACTCGTAGCAGGCGCGCTTCCTCCAGCAGGGCATTGTAGGCTGCGACGGGAGGATTATTTCCAACCCACAGCTCATTCGGCCTGAAATTGCGCAGCACGCTCGGAAGACCTCCCATGTGGTCGGAGTGCGCATGGCTCAGCGCAACCACGTCAAGATGGCGAATCCCGCGGGACCAGAGCGCAGGTGAAACCACTTCCTCGCCAATGTCGAAGTCCTGCGCAGCCTGACGCGGGCCGCCGCCGAATCCGCCGCCATCGATCAACATGGTTTTGCCCTCCGGCGTTGTAAGCAGCAGCGAATCTCCCTGGCCCACGTCGATGGCTTCGACGAGCAGCGCATCATGCGGGTGCTCGATGGGGCGAGGCATCACCACGATCGTGGCCGCCGCAATCATCGACACCCATGCGAGGCGACGTTGCCAATGCGTTGCGGCCACGTTCCCGAGCCGTGCGAGCACTACCGCGAGTCCAAGCAGAATGCAGAAGATCGCGATCTGAATCGGGAGGGGAGCGGGAATGCGAAAATCACCCGCCGTCACAGATCCAAACAGGTGGACGAGTCCCACGCCGAAGTGCAAAACCACCGCCGTCAATGCCGCCGGAATTACAGCCGCTCCAGTCGATATGAGCGACGCAAGCAGTGTGAGCAATGCGGCGGGCACCAGTACCGCAAGCAGCGGCAGGATGAGAATGTTCACCGGGAGCGCAAATACCGTGATGCGATGGAAGTAGACAGCCATCGGCAAAGCCATCGCCAGTTCCACGATGCACGACACCACCAATAATTCCACGCATCGTAAAACGACTCGAACGATCCACGGCAAGACGTCCCGTCCGAACCGTTTGCCGATCGCCCGTGACAGTGCCGACGCAAACATCCGCAACATCACGCGAAACTGTGCCTGTCGCGGCGGGAGCTTGATGTCGACCGCCACAAGCGCAAGCTCGCGTGTTGCCGACAAGTACGGATGCACCGTGTTCGCGAGCAGAGGAACCGCGACTCCTCCAATCGAAACAACCGCGAGCAGGGTCATCTGCAGGCTCGAATCCATGAGGCTGCGCGGGCTTGCGGCCAGCAGGCACAGTGACGCAAAGCCGATGGTATTCAGCACGTTTCGCTCGCGGTAAACCAGCCGACCCAAGAGATATAGCGTCACCATCCACAGCGAGCGCTGCACCGGCGTAGCGAATCCTGTGAACAGCGCGTAAGCAAAGGATGTCACGATCGTGATCAGCGTAGCCGGCAGTTGAGGAACGCGCAGCTTTCGCGTGATCCACACAATCAACCCCGCAACAATGGCCAGATGCAGTCCCGAGACGACAAGCATGTGAAATGATCCGGTCCTCTCGAATCCCACGCGTAGCGCATGCGTCAGGTAGGTTCGGTCTCCCGTCACCATCGCGGCCAGCATGACCGAGTCATCTTCGCTCAGTCGCAGCGGAGCCGGCATCTTCCGCATCGCCGCAGGAAGCGCCAGAATTTTTTCACTTGCCGCGCGCTGCCAAGCAGAGATACGGCAGGCCCAGCTGCGGTCATGGACGGTACCGAGCGCCTCAACGTGGTCAACTCGGACTGTCGCTGTAGAAGTGATGCCCTGATCAAGCAAGTAATCTTTGCGGCTCCACGCGCCAGGATCGCGATATACCTCAGGTTGCATCAGCCGCGCGTCGGCACGAATCCGATCTCCGCAATGAAAAGCAGCGATGTTGCGCTGACCTTCCGGCCAACGCACCGTCAGCCGCACGCCACCGGGAATGACTTGTTGTTCATCTTCACGGTCGGTGACCACTTCGACATTTGCGATCCGCAGATCGAGCCGCTGGGTTGGCGCAGTGCTCTGCGCCTCATCAACATTCTGCTCAAGCTCCCCACGCACCGGACCCGCTTCGATAATTGTGCCTTCGACGCTGCGCATCAATCCGTCAGAAAGCGCCGCCAGTGCAGGCGCCGGAGCAGGCTGCGGCTGCATCTCCGCGCACCACGCACCCAGCAAACACCACAATACTGCCAGCGGAAGCCACGCAACGCGCTGCGCCCGCAACGCGGCAATTCCGCACAGAATGGCAACGGGAGCCAGCGCAATGAGAAGGTAAGCGGGTCGAAGTTCGATAAACTCGGCAACCACGATGCCAATCGCAAACAGCCAGGCGGCGTGGAACAGCGGAACCCCAACAGCATTCGAAGCAGGGCGGAGCGTGGTCGGCCCGAAGTTCCTCGGTTCAGCTTCCATTGAGCCCAAATCTAGAAATTATCTATGGGCGCAAGGTTATCAGGATCGCCGTAATTCGACCACCGACTCCAAATGAAAGGTCTGCGGAAACAGATCCGCGAGCGTGACAGAACTCAGCGAATACCCGGCGTCGATGAGGGCGCGAAGGTCGCGTGCCAGAGTGGCCGGATCGCAGGAAATATACACAATGGTCGGCGCACCAACCTTGGCAAGAAGGGAAGTTGTTTCAGCCCCGAGTCCGATTCGTGGAGGATCGACCACAATCAGATCGGGTCTTGTCGTCTTTTCCTGTGCGTTCAGAAAAGCAAGCGTCTCCGCCTTCACGCAACTGCCCGCGGTGCCGTCAAGGTTGTGCGCCAGCGCTTTCATTGCCGCAGGCGCCGACTCAACTGCGTTGACATGTGCGAAGCTCCCCGCAAGCCTCCTTGCAAACAGGCCCACGCCTGCAAAAAGATCCCAGGCATGCTCACCTCGCCGGCCCGCAGTAACGCGATCGACAAGGGCATCGATGAGCCATCGATTCACTTGAAAGAAGGCGCCGTGATCAACGCGATAATTCACGCCGCCGGCGCAGTATGTCAGCGATGATTCGCCAAATTGCGCAAACGCTCTCTCCGGTTTTCCCGCGCGCCCTTCTTCCACAACCTCAGCTCCTCTGAGTGCCGGAATACGCTCCTTCCAGTCGACAAAGAACTGCTCGATGTCTCGCGTCGCTGAATCTCGTACGAAGATGCTGGCCAGAAGTTCTGTTTCTTCCGCATTCGAAAAGAGTGAGATCTCCGTGGGGCGAATTGGCGGCTTTATACTTTGCAAGATTTGAGCTGCCTGCAGCGCAGCCCGTACCAGCAGCGGCGACGCGATCGGGCATTCGTTGATAGGAACCAGATCGTGCGAACGCCGTGCGCGGTAACCGATCCGGCCACCCCCATCAAGCGCAAGTCGAATGCGATTGCGATACTGCCACGGATTGCCGGCCAGCACCTCAATCTTTTCTGGTGCGCTCACGCCGCCGCGTTGAAAAGTCTCACGCAGGATGGCCTGCTTGAATTCAAGCTGCGACTGGTAATTGGCGTGCTGGTAATTGCATCCCCCGCACACGCCAAAGTGGTGGCAACCCGGCACGACACGTTCCCGCGCAGTAGTCACGATGTCTTCCGGCTCAGCCATAGCGTAGCCGCGTTTTTCTTCCACGATGCGCACCCGCGCCTGCTCGCCGGGAAGCGTCAGCGGCACAAATGTTGCCTTGCCCTCGAGGCGCGCCAGGAACGCGCCGCCGTAGATCGGTTTCTCGATCTCGACGAGAGCGCTCCGGACCGGCTTCGCATTTTGTGGTTTCGTCCTTATGCGCTTCATTGCTGGCTCATGTAGAACAGGCTCAGTCGTGGCAGGTTGTATTGCACGAGCAATTGCTTTTGTTCGAATTGGCGCTTCACCTGGCGCAGTTGATCCACACTCATCCGGCTCCGATAAGGCGCGAGCTCGCGCTCGGCATGTTCTCGCAAACCCACGATGAGATCTTCAGGAGCTGCAGCTTGAAGAGCCGTGAAGAGTCGCTCCTCAAGCACCGTTAGAACCCTTTCGAAAGCCTCCATCTTGTGCGCGAGGGTGGTTGCGGTCTGGCCGCCGCGCGCCTCAGCCGCAAGTTCGCGCAAGCGCACTGCCGTAGCGGCACACGCGTCATGCGCAATCGTTGAGGCATCCAAAGCGCTCGCAGCTGTCTCCAGGTGAACCGCTACCCGCTCATGCTCAAAGCCGGTGTCTTCCGACGCGGTCTTTGGCGCTGCACTGCCGGCGCTCGCCTCGCGCAGCTCCTCGGCAGCCTCCATCACCGCCTGCGAACACCACGCGAGCCCATTCACGCGCCGCATGCGTCCACGCTTCTGCCGCGATTCGTACTTGTCGAAAGCCGCGTCAATGCCGCGCAGAACGGCTTCCAGCGGAATCCCCGCATCCCGCCACGTCTCGATCAACGCCCAGTCAAGTGTCGACAGGAGCAGGATAGCCCCCCGCCGCTTCTGAAAGCGATCTTCGATCTCCGTAAAATAATTGAAGTAGTTGCGCACTTAAGCGCGTCCGCGTGGCCGCGCGTTGCGATTGCGCTCAAAGAGAATGCGCAGCCCGTCGAGAGTGAGGAGTTCGTCGATCTCCGAGATGTAGTGCGAATCTGCCGAGACCATCCGCGCCAGCCCACCGGTTGCAATTACACGCGGCTTGTGCCCCAGTTCCGCGAAAATCCGCTCCAGAATGCCATCTACGAGCCCGATATATCCGTAATACAGACCACTCTGCAGATGCCCAACGGTATTTGTGCCGATCACCTTTGCCGGACGCTTGATATCCACGCGGCTCAGTCGCGCAGCTCTTGAAAACAAAGCCTCCGCACTCAATCCCAATCCAGGAGCAATCGCACCACCCAGGTATTCGCCCTTTTCCGAAATCACTTCGAACTTAGTCGCCGTACCGAAATCCACCACGATGCATGGACCGCCGTAGCGCTCAATTGCTGCGATGCAATCGGCGAGGCGATCGGCCCCAAGCTCCGTCGGATTGTCGACCAGCACCGGCATTCCCGTCTTGATGCCGGGCTCAACGAAAAGGGGCTCGAGGTGAAAGTACGTCTCACAAACCTGCCGCAGCGTGGAGTCCAGCGGCGGAACAACGGAAGAGATGATGATGTGTGTAACCTGACTCGGCGACAAGCCATGCATCTCAAACAGCTTCACAAAAAATACGCCGTACTCGTCCACCGTCTGCGTTCGATGCGTGGTGATGCGCCAATGCGCCGTCAGGTCAAATCTGTCTTTGGCCGCAACCGCTGCGCCCTTCGGCGGAAGCCCTGCTTCCGCATCGAGCCGGTAAAGCCCCAGTACCGTATTGGTGTTTCCAACATCCACCGCGAGCAGCATGTTCTTCCTTATCCCTTATTCAACCTGGGCGGCGCGAATCCCACCCGTTTGCACCGTTACAATTCCTCGATCTGTACGCACCAGCAGAAAACCGTTCGCATCTAAACCTGCCGTGATGCCCACGCACGCTTGCGGCCCGTGGACTTCGACGCTGCGATTCCATATCCACGTAGACATCAGCGCAACACGCGCCGGAATAGCGGCAACAACGACGGAATCGAAAAGTCCCCGCACTTCTTGCTCCAGCGATTTTAGCAGGGCAATCAGTAACGCCTGGCGGCTGATCGTGTGGCCCGCTTCGATGTCCAGAGAGGTTGCGGGAGTGGACAAGTTGGGATCAAAGCCTTGCTGGTGAACATTAATTCCGATTCCAATGACAGCGAAAGCGGCACCGTTTACATCAGTCCTGGACTCGACGAGAATGCCGCCCGTTTTTCGATCGCCGAGCAGGAGATCGTTTGGCCAGCGAATGTCAACATTCAATCCAGCGGCCACGCCGACAGCCCACGCGGCAGCAAGCCCCGCTGTGAGCGGAATCATCGGCAGGTACGCCGGAACAATGTCCGGACGCAAAAGAGCACTTACGTAAAGGCCCTCTCCGGCAACCGACTGCCAGGTGTGATCGCCGCGCCCACGCCCCGCAGTCTGCTCATCGGTGAGAAAGACAGACCCATGAGGCGCCCCATCACGCGCCGCTGCAAGCGCATCAGCATTCGTGGATCCCGTTACGGAAGAGAAATGCAGTTTGCCTGCAAAGATAGTCCCGGCAAGTTCTCTGTCGAGCGCGACAAGGTCGTACACGTTTATGCCGGCTCTGCAGTAATGCTCATGGAGATGTCGGCGGCCTTGGCCGAGTGGGTCAGCGCGCCCACGCTGATAAAATCCGCGCCAGACTCCGCGTAGGCGCGAATGTTGTCGAGCACAATGCCGCCAGATGCCTCAATTGGAATCCAGCGCTCTTCCATGTGGATGCGCTCAACCGCCGTCTTTACCTGCGCAGGCGACATGTTGTCGAGCAGGATAGCCTCGGCGCCGCATTCCAGCGCATCTTCCAGTTCCTTTTGCGTGCGTACTTCCACCTGCACGCGATTGCCCGGCTTGCGCTTCTCCAGAGCATTCGTAAGCGCGACACGCAATCCGCCACCCAGCGAAATGTGATTGTTCTTGATCAAAATACCGGAAGAAAGATCGAGGCGGTGATTTGTGCCGCCGCCGCAGAGAACCGCGTATTTCTCCAGCGCGCGCAATCCCGGCACAGTTTTGCGCGTGTCGAGCACACGTGCTTTTGTACCCTGGATCGCATCCACATACTGACGCGTTAGCGTGGCGATGCCGCCCAGGTGTTGCATCAGGTTCAGAATCACACGCTCGCAGCTCAACAGCACCTGCGCATTATGGCGAATCACCGCGAGAACCTGCCCTTTGTGCACGCGGACCCCGTCAAAGATCTCCGGATGGCTAACAACATCGAATCGCGTATGCGCGGCAGGCCGTGGATCGAGCCGGGCAAAAATCTCAAGAAACCGCGGCACCGCCCCGAGTCCCGCCACCACCATCTCCTGCCGGGCAATGATCGAGGCCGAAGCGCGCAGGTTCGGATCAATCGTGACGTTGGTTGTGGCATCACTGACGGCCTTGTCTTCCATCAGCGCCTGCTCCAGCAATGCATCGATGCGGTGGCTCTTCCAATCCATTCGTTCTTCTTTCGATGTTCAAGACTGCGAATTCGATTTCATTTGTCGTAGAAAGTTATAAACAACTTTCTTGACCCTGTCATCCGGGCGGTCCGTCAGTACGCGAAACCGGCTTCCATCCAGTCGATTGATCTGAAGCGAGCAGGTTTGCGCTTTTCCCGCGATCGTTTCTGTAATCCTTCGCCACGCCCCCGGCTTTTCTGCATGATGGTCAATTAGATTGATTTCACCAAGATCTGCGTACCAGATGACCGAAAGGATTCCCGAGGCGTCGCGAATATACATCTTGTGATTGCCTAGTAGAACGTAGCGCTCCCCCCGCGTCTTTCCTCCCGACAAATCAACAAAACCGATCGGAAGTTCCGTGTTGTCCAGGTGGGCGTCTTCAATGGCTTTCCGGACATAGTCAGGGAAATTCGGCGCGGCAAAACAACCCGGAGCATCTCCGAAATGAATGGCGGGCCGAGGATTCGGCTCAATGGGAGTAACGAATTCAACTTCACGTGTTCTTTTCGCAGGCTTCTCGAAGTGTTCGCAAAGCGCCTGGTAGGCCGCGTGAATGCGTTTGAATCGGTCCTCTGCTTCAAGGCGCTTGCTATGGTCGCCCTCAAAGCGGTCGGGGTGCCAAAGCTTCGCCGCGGCACGATACGCCTTGTGAAGCGCATATTTCGACGTCGGCGTATTTGCAATTCCAAGCGTTCTGGAATGCTGAATGCAAGATCTGCACGCACATGCCATGCACTAAGCCTGCTTACCCGGGCGGCAGCGCATTGAGCGCGGCCCGCGCCTTCTCGAGCAGGATCCGGGTCTCGGATTCCTGTTTCTTCAGGCCCTCGACGATGTGCGCTGGCGCCTTCGCCAAAAATCCTTCGTTGCCCAACTGGCGTTCTGCAGAGGCCAGACCTTTTTCGTATTTTGCGATGTCCTTCGTCAAGCGCTCCCGCTCGGCGGCAACATCGACTGTGCGCTCGTAGACCACAGCGACGAAAGGACCGCCTGCTTGGGTCCAACCAAGCTCCGGCGTCCTCTCCACATACTGAGAGTCTTTGTCCTCTACGCTGGAGACATGACCTAAACGTTCAATTATGTCCAGATTCTCTTTGTAGATGTTGTTGATCTCAGGGCTCGCCGACCCCACGTTCGAACCAGCGTCCCAGAGTGCCAGAATTGGCGTGTGCTGTTTTTCAGGGACGTCCAGCTCTTTTCGGCGCGCACGTACATTCACGATTAGCTCTTGGACGCGATCCATGCCACGGACACTCCGCACGTCGTACGCGGTTTCTGAGTTCTGCGGATACTGTGCCAACCCAATCGACTTGGCCGGCGGATTGCCGTCGTAGATCGCATGCCAAATCTCTTCCGTGAGAAACGGCATGAACGGCGACAGCAGCCGCAACGAGGCTTCAAACACAGACACGAGTGTGGTAAGCGCGGCCTCTGTCTTTGCCTTGTCGGCTGTCTCAGAGAAATCCAGCCGGAGCTTAACGATCTCGAGATACCAGTCGCAGAAACTGCCCCAGAAGAACTGATAGATCGTATTTGCCGCATCGTCGAAGCGATAGTTCTCGAGAGCCTCATTCACTTTTGCAGCGGTCAAGTGCAACTCCGCCACAATCCATCGGGCTTCGAGTGGTGCATCTTCGACCACCGTTGGCATTGCTCCCAGCGTTGCACGATCCACCGCGATGCCGGCCTCGGCAGCGCGATCAACGTTCATAAAGATGAACCGAGCCGCATTCCAGATCTTGTTCGCGAATGCTCGATAGCCTTCGGTTCGGGCAACGTTGAACGCAATGTCAGTCCCCGGCGAAGCCATTGAGGCCAGCGTGAACCGCACCGCATCCGTGCCGAACTGCTTCACAATCTCGATAGGGTCAACAACGTTTCCCTTGGTCTTCGACATCTTCTCGCGATTCGCATCCCGCACCAGCGCATGAATGTAGACCTCGCGAAACGGAACGGAATCCGCCAGCGAACGCGTCGATCCGTCCGGCATCTTCACATCGTCCGCAAACCAGCAGCCCAGCATGATCATCCGGGCCACCCAGAAGAACAGAATGTCGAAGCCTGTAACCAGCAAACTCGTCGGATAGAACGCGTCAAAATCCGCTCGGTTCTCAGCCGTGATATCTGGCCAGCCAAACACCGACACCGGCAGCAGTCCCGAAGAGAACCACGTATCCAGCACGTCAGTCGACTGCGTCAGCTTGTCCGATCCGCAATGCGCGCACTTCGTCGGATCCTGTCGCGCAACCGTAATCTTGTGGCAGGCCGGGCAATGCCACGCCGGGATGCGATGTCCCCACCAGAGTTGCCGCGAGATGCACCAGTCGTGGATGTTCTCCATCCAGTTCAGGTAGGTCTTCGCGTACATCTCCGGCGTGAACTTGATGTGGCCTTCCTTCACTGCCGCGATCGCCTTGTCAGCCAGCGGCTGAATCTTCACGAACCACTGCAGCGAAAGGCGCGGTTCCACGACCGTCTTGCACCGGTCGCAGTGGCCCACATTGTTGACGTGGTCCTTGATGCCCGCCAGCAGGCTCATCTCTTCGAGGTCTGCAACAATCTTCTTGCGCGCAGCAAAGCGATCCAGCCCCGCATATGCACCGCCCTCATCGTTGATGTGGGCCGTATCGTCCATGATGTTGATCGAGGGCAGATCGTGGCGTTGACCGAGCGCAAAATCGTTGGGGTCATGCGCCGGCGTCACTTTTACAGCGCCCGTACCGAACTCCAGACTGACCCACTCGTCGAGGATCACCGGAATCTCTCGCCCTACCAGCGGCAGGCGCAGCTTTTTCCCATGGAGATGCTTGTAGCGCTCGTCTGCTGGATGAATAGCGACTGCTACGTCGCCCAGCATCGTCTCAGGACGCGTGGTAGCAACCGTCAAAAACTCGCCCGTATCCTTGCCGTCGTCGCCAATAACCGGGTACTTGATCTCCCACAAATGCCCCTTGTGCTCGTCGTAGACAACTTCCAGGTCGCTGATCGCGGTCTGACAGCGAGGGCACCAGTTCACAATGTAGGCGCCTCGGTAAATGAGTCCCTGCTCATAAAGGCGGACAAACGCTTCGCGCACAGCCACTGAAAGCCGCTCGTCCATCGTGAAGTACTCGCGGTCCCAATCGACGGACGCGCCGAGCCGTTTCATCTGGCCGAGAATCGCACCGCCGTAGTGCCGCCGCCATTCCCACACGCGCTCAACAAATTTCTCGCGGCCCATCTGCTGCCGCGTCGTGCCCTCGGCCGTGATCTGGCGCTCGACCAGCATCTGCGTGGCAATACCGGCGTGGTCCGTCCCCGGAATCCAGAGCACACGATTGCCGCGCATGCGATGCCACCGAATCAGAATGTCACTCTCGGTGTGCTCAAACATGTGGCCCATGTGAAGATTGCCGGTCACATTGGGCGGTGGCAACAGAATCGTGAACGACTGGCCATCCGGGCCCTCGTTTTCCGGGCTGGCGCCAGGCGTGGGCTGGGCGAAAAGCTTCTCGCGGACCCAGTACTCGGCCCAGTGATCTTCGATGGCGGTGGGGTCGTACGCTTTAGGCAGATCGTGCGGCATGGGGGTTGTCAGGTAGCCCCTGGGTTTGCGTCGAAACCCAAATTTTGCAGAGATTTCAGACAGGGGGACTACTCTTCACTCTAGCAGACTCAGCGACGTCGCCCACCCTTGAAGCGCCAACCAAAAACCGCATCCTTGGCATGGATGCGGCGTTTGCTTCTTCGAAATTGCTTTCGCCTAGAAGGGATTCAGCTTGCCGAGGCCCTTCTTCTTCTTTTTCTTGCTTGAAGACTCGTCGTCCAGGTTGGCCTTCGGCTTCTTCTTGGCCGCGTCGGCCGCGGTTTGCTGCTGTGCTGTTCCGGGCTTGATGTCGTTCGTCTGGTTGGGTGCTTCTGCAGGCTTATCTACCGGCGGCAGAGTTTCATTGGTAGGTCCTACCGGCTTCACCAACGCGTTTGGATCTGCAGCTGCACCGGCGGCTGGCGCTGCCTCATTTCCAGACGGCGCAGAGGATGCGTCACCGTTTGGAGCATTCACGATCGTCACTCCGACTCCGGTTCCTCCTGCAGGTGCTGCAAGTTCAGGCGCGGCAGATGGCTGATCGCTGCGCGGGGGCTCATTGGGGCCTGTCGGCGTCACCGCCGTCGTCGCTGCCGGCTTGCCTGCGTTGAAGGCCGCGGTATAGAGTGCCATGTTTTCCTTGGTCACGTCGGGCGCAAGCGTACGCTTCGGATCATCGAGAGTAGGCTCACCCACGTGCGGAGCCTGCACGACTGTCGGACCGCGCTTGATGATATCCAGCGCGCGATTGGTGAAGCGAATCGGCTGCATGCTCTTTTGTTCCGCGTCGTTCTCGGCCACTGCGGCGTCGGTCGGCTCGGGTACCGGCCGATTCATTGCCACCAGTCTGTCGCGTGCGTCCTCGACATGCGGCGCCATAGGGTATCGCGTAATCACCCTGTCATAGGCTGCTGCCGCTTTGTCCTGGTAGACACTGTGCAACCGCTCGCGCACAGCTCCAGGGATGTTCGGCGCAATCTGTACCGCATGCGCTTCCCCTGCATAAGCGTCGCCGATCGCCAGCAGCGCCTGGTCGCTCTTTGAATACAGAGGATAGGTGTCAACCACGGTCTGCAGGCGCGCGATCGAGGCAGGGAAGTTTTCGCGTGCTCCGTAGTAGAGTCCGATCTGCGTCTCGCGCTCCGCCAAAACCTCTTGCACATCGCGCAGCTTTTGCTTGGCACGCGGAATCAGCGGCGAGTCCGGAAACATGTTGATCATGGTCCGGTATTCCTTCTCGGCATCCTGCGCATTGTTGTAATCGCGATCGGGCTTCTCCATCTGCTCGTAGTAGATGTCGCCAACCTTCATCTGTGCTTCGGCGGCCTCAGGCGCGTTGGGGAAGAAGGTAATGAAGTCCTTGTATTCGCTCTCGGCCTGCGTCAGGGCGGCAGTGCCGCCTTCTTTGAACCAGCTGTCGCCCACCGCCAGCTTGGCCCTCATCCGGTACTCAGAATCGGGATAAGTATTGAGCATGGTCTGCAGATCGAGCCGCGCCACATCGTACTTACCCTTCTTCATGGCGATCATGGCCTTGTCGTACAGCACCTTGTCGGGCTGCTTGGAATTCACGCCCGCCAGCGGATTCGCACTCAAATCCTCGTTCTTTTTCTGTTTGGGCTTCTTTTCCTTGGCCTGGGCCGTAACCCCGGAGAGCACCAGCGACGCCAGCGCCAACGCAGCAAAACTTCTCGACAACCGGTTCATACCACCTCAATTTGCGGCAGGGGGAAAGCTGCCACGGTTTACGCAGTCACAAAAAGAACTTACTCACCGGCGGCTTCGCGAGCCGCAGCCAACAAAGCACGTGCATCCCGCTCGGCTTGCCCGGCGCCAAACACAGCACTACCGGCCACCAATAGCTCCGCACCTGCTTTGACGACCTGGGCGACTGTGTCGTGAGCCACGCCGCCGTCAACTTCGATTTTAAATGCCAAACCCAGTTCTGTCCGCAATTGGGCCAGCCGTCGTATCTTATCCAGTGCAAAGGGAATAAAGCTCTGTCCCCCGAAACCAGGGTTCACGCTCATGATCAGCACGTGGTGGACCATGGGCAGAATGTCGCGAATCAACTCCACCCGCGTAGCCGGATTGAGCACCACTCCCGGCTGCATTCCATGTTCTGCAATGTGAGTCAGCGAGCGGTGAAGGTGCCGGCAGGCCTCGTAGTGCACGCTCACCCAGTTAGCCCCCGCGTCAGCAAACGCCGGGATAAATTCGTCCGGATTTTCAATCATGAGGTGGCAATCCAAAGGCAGCTTGGTCGCTTTACGCAGGCTCGCCACCACTGGCGGTCCGATCGTGATATTGGGCACAAAATGGCCGTCCATGACGTCCACATGGATCACCGTGCCGCCGCCCCGCTCCGCCGCGGCAACCTCGTCCGCGAGGTGCGCAAAATCCGCCGATAATATCGAAGGCAGAAGTTCAATCATCTTCTGATGGAAGCAGTTCAACCATACGCCCAAGATGCATTCAGTACAAAAGGGATGCGCTTCCCACGCGGTCAGTGTATCAGTGGGAAGCGGTCGTAGGGAAAGTGAACCAAGCTACCCTCACTTCGAGGATCGCTGGGCTATTCTATTTGGCGCGTAATATATTTCGGACTTGCCAGTTACTAATATAGGCGGGGTCAGGTTGGATACCTAGTCTACGGAGGTCCAGACGGTCAGCGTCAAAGCACGTACCAATGGTCACATCCTTCGACGTGTACCCATCAACGTGCCCTGCGATCGCGCTGTGCAACAACTCGAACCTCTGGTCCTCGAGATCGAACAATCTACCGCGCATCTCTGTGGCGTATTCGGCGGCGCGTCTACCGTGCTCAGGATCATTACTGTCGTCGAGGCGGCAGGAATCATGTAGCACGGCGAACAGACGTAGTACATCCTGATCCGCCCCGGTATTCCTAGCTATCTTCAGGCCAACATCCTCCACACGGTGCCAGTGGTCAGGCCCATGTATGGAGTCCAGGTCGCAGCGGAACTTGGATTTTACTTCGCCCCATATAGGTGGATAAGCAATCATTGACAGCCTCCCTAAATGACCAACTTGGCAGCCACGCGGCTGGGTCGTCGTCACTGAGGACGGCGTGGAGTTTCCTTGGCGATCTCCTGCAGCGTCTCAGAGATGCTGGCTTCCCCGAGAAAAATCCGCAACATCCTCCGGTGTACCTTGGGGCTGAAGATCGATTCCCGCAGCAGTTCGCGCTTTACCGAAGCGTAATTGGCCTGGGTTCGCGGCACGATCCCGTCGAATGCTTCTTCGAATCCCACCCAGCCTCTTGTCAGAAATGCCTGGGATACTTTGCTGTAATTTTCCGCCCCGATCGTTTTCGGTCCGGGAACATCTTCAAGGTCCTCAACAAGCGCGAGCAGTTGCTTCGTAAGAGGATCTGCGGGCGGATACTTGATGCAGTGAAGGAACCACGGAATTTGATTCATATAGCTTCCCCATTGAGGTTGTCCGCGTATGATTTCAAGCAACTGCCCCATGGCCAGCTCCCACCTTTCTCAGATTCTGAGCCAGAAATAGGGTGAGTTGAGACAAGAGCACCTGCTTTTGTCGGTCTGTCAAAAGCTGCCAATTGGACGCGAGCTTTGTTAGCCCCTCATCAGATACCGGGATCTGGTGTGATTCGCCGTATTTCTTTTCAAATCGATCTTTTTGGGCCAATGCGGCGAAAAGTCCAGCATCGACAGCGAAGAAACGCGCTAGGTTTCTGCATAACCAGTCTGTAGGAACGGTCAGTCCACGAACCAGCTTTCTCGCGTGCTCATAGCTGATCCCTATCTTTTTCGCGACTTCTTTAATCTCCATTGGGGGATCTTGCTGATCCATTAGTCGCTGGAGTTCCGTGGCGAACGTCAGTTCGCCGCTATCGCTTTCTTTGGTCACCAACTCCTCCTTATGTTTTGGGGGCGCAGCAGGATTTGACTCGTTCCCACGACAAAGTGCGAGACGTACTCTATCCTCGAACTCTCGCCTCTTCTTTTGAGCTTTGGAATTTCGCTCGAACAGTTCGAGCCTTTTGAATTCGTCAGGCCGCGATGATCTCCGTGTAGTCGATTGAGATTTCTCGCGCGGATCCGACACATTTGATGATTGACGTCTAGGCCTTCCGATCGGTACAGGGGTGCAATAGTTGAGCGCTTCCTGGAATTGAACGCCCAGTGCTTCGCAAATTCGCCGTAGTGTCGGAACAGTGGGCGTGCACTTTGCTTCAATATAAAAATAGATCGCAGTGCGAGTAAGTTTCGCCGCTCGAGCCAACTGTTCTACAGTCCGTCCTCGAAAAGTGAGGAGGCCCTGCGGGGCGTAAGTTGGAGCTCCCTCGCCACCCAACAAGAACGCACGAAGATTGTTTAACTGCTCTGGCCGTGAATCCATCGACATCGTCGTAGGTTGAATCACCATTTTTATCACCGGGGTTCGTCCCGCAGCAGTGAGTGAGATCACTGCTCATATTTCTAACGGCCCGGTCACGACCGGCAGTTCCTTGCCACCCTCCATTCGCTTCAGCAGAATGCGTCCCCGGGCCCGCATCGCCGGTGTTCCGCTGCGGCTGAGCACGCGAAGCATGTCTAGAACCTCAGGCAGCATCGACTTATCCCAGCGCGTCAGCCCCGCAAGTCCATGCATGGCGCTAGTTTTCACAATCGAGCTTTTATCGTCGAGCCATGAACGCAACACTGCCGCGGCGCGCGCGGTCTCCGTCTCGCTGAGCGGTGTTCTGAAAATCATCAGCGCGAGGTTCCAGCGAAGCTTGTTTTCCCCTGCATCGAGCATGCGATCCAGTAGGGCATCTTTCCACGGCGCGAGGATTTGAGGACGCCTGCATGAGGCACGCTCGAGGGTGTCCGCCGCGCGATTCGAAATGCCGGCTTCTTCATCCCAGAGGCACTCGACGACCTGCCTCGTCTTACGGGGATTCTTCAGCAGGAGTGCCGCGACTTCGCAAGCACGGCCGCAATCGAGCCGTTTTCCCGGCATCAGCATTTCCCGCACCGTTCTCTGCTTTGCCATCGCAGACCTTGCCTGTCCTACCCACGCACGGGTCGCGCCATCGCCTTCGCAGCCACCCGCCCAATGCTGCGCAGCATCGATTTGATCGGCCAGCGGCCGTCCTCATGCGGAAAACAGATCTCGCCCTCGCGCTTCACCTCTGGCCGGTAGTACCATCGCTTCAGCAGCGCCAGGTGCCCCTGCCGCAACGTTGCTGAGGGCGCTCCCGAATCCTTCTCCAACTCCGCCAAAACCCCCTCCATCCGCGCCTCCAGCATCGTCCGCGGAACCTTGGCAGCGGCGGGCGTTTCGAATCCCTGTTCCCTGGTCCCTGATTCCTGTTTTCCGATCCCTTGTTCCCTTGTTCCCTCGTTCCCTGCCTCTTCCGGCACCGGTTCAAGCGCCATTGGCTGTGCAAATAGCGAACTCGACCCCGACTGCTCATTCTGGATGCGCATGCCGACCGTAGAAAATCCCACCGGCCCGCGCAACGAGCCGCGCTCGAACAAAAACACCGCCACCTCGTCAGTATTGGCCGAAGCTTGCAATATCACTGCGCTCAGTTTGCTCAACGGCTGCACCAGCTCCGGCGCCAGCGCGCGCACTGCTTCCACCTTTTGCACCTGCGCATGCAATGCGGCTGCTTCCTCAAACTCCAGGTTGGCCGAAGCCGCATCACGCTCGCCCCGCAATACCACCAGCTTGCTATCTCCACGTGTCGCCAGAAAACTTTGCACCGCCGCAGCCTCTTCGGCGTAACGCTCATCGGTGCAGCCCTTGTAGCAGGGCGCGAGGCACATCTTCATCTCCGAGTACACGCAGCCAGGGTGGCTCGGGTCAGGATTTAAATCATCTGTGCACCGCCGCAGCAAAAACAGCTTCAGTGCCTCTTCGCCAAACCGCTCCGCAGCCGCCCGCGAGGCAAACGGGCCATAAGCCCAATCCGCTTCGCGCTGGCTTGGCTTATTGGTTACGACAATCCGCGGATACGGATTGTCGCCCAGAAACCGCACAAACGCCGGCGCCCGCAGATGCATCCGATCCAGAGTCTTCGCGCCGTAGACGTCTTCAAGCAAGGAAAATTGAATCAGCAGCGATTCAAAATCCGACCCCGTTAACCGGAACGCAATCCGCCGTACCCGGCCTGCCAGTTGCAACCGCCGCGGATGCTTCGCCGAAGCCTGCAGCAACCGCTCCAGCCGGCCGCGCAAGTTAGGTGTGCGCCCGATGTAAGGCTCGTCCTTCGCCTCCGCCCCGTAGAGCGCAAACACCGCAGGGCTGGTCGGCAACTGACTCAGCGCAGCCTTTGGCTCGGCCGGATCAAAGGCTATCGATTCCGAAAGGATTTCAGTGGTTGCTGCCATTCTCTTCCCTCGGAGCCGTCAATCGGCAAATGGATATTCCAGATAGCGCTTTGAAACATGCTTGACCTGGTCAGTCGGGGCGGGCTCAGGTAGCGAGGAGCTATTTGAAATCGTGAACTCGACGTCAATCTTGATGAGGTGGCAAGCCCTATACACGTACCTGGATATTTGCGCAGTCTGAAAGCCACCATCCAAGATGAAGTCACGTTCCAACTCAGCCCGGACTTCACCTGATGGGATATCGCTTACCGTCTTGATTGCCTTTTCCAGGAACTCAACAGCATCTTGAGAGTGCGGCGGGTCTTGTCCGAAGGCGATTGTCGAAGATGCAATACAGCCAGCAAGCAAAAGGGATTCTAGCTTCCGAATCATGATTCCCCCAATTACTGAACGGGCTCTTCACGCCCCGGCAATCGTCATCCCGTCAATCCGCAGCGTAGGCGATGCCACCGATCCGCGAAACACCAGGTCATTTCCAATCGCCGTCACGTTCCGCAGCATCTCGCCCAGGTTCCCGGCGATCGTAATCTCCTCGACGGCATGCGTAAGTTGCCCATTCTCGATCCACAATCCCGCCGCACCGCGGGAGTAATCGCCGGTCACAATATTTGTGCCGAATCCCATCAGGCTGGTGACGTAGAGTCCCGCTTTCACCTCACCGATAATCTGCTCTGGCGTCAGCGTTCCCGGCTCGAGATACAAGTTCCCGCAGCCGATCCCCGGCGCTCCCGCCAGCCCCCGCGAAGCATTGTGCGTCGACTTCATCCCGAGCTTGCGCGCCGCGTACGAATTGAGCATGTAATTCCGCAACACTCCATCCTCGACCACCACCGTGCGTCGCGACGGCAGTCCTTCTCCGTCGAAGGGCGTGCTGCCGAAACCGCCTACGCCCGTAGGCAGCATCATCAAGCTGTCATCCACAATGGTGATCGTCGCAGCGCCAATCTGCTCGCCCAGCTTGCCGGCCAGGTAGGAAGCATGCCGCCAGATCGCATCTCCCGAGGCTGCTTCAAACACTGACCCGATCAGAGACCGCGCCACCTCCGGCGAAAAGACAATGGGAACCCGCTGCGTGGGCACGCGCCTGGCTCCCAGCCTTCGTACTGTCCGCCGCGTGGCTTCTTTGCCGACAGATTCCGGTGACTCGAGATCAGCCATGCGCCTGGCGCTCGACCACCAGCCATCCCTCTGCATCTGTCCATTCTCATCGCGCGCCAGTGGTGCCGCCGAAACCCCGGCATAGCTTGAGCGATAGCTCCCCATAAATCCGCGCGAGTTCGCCAGAATCTTGCTGCCGGTCGCCGCATCGAAGCTTCCCCCATCCGAGTTCGTGATGCGCGGGTCCGCTGCCATCGCCGCTGCCTCTGCCCGCCGCGCCCATTCGATTCGCTCCGTCCCCGGCAGCGAGTATACGTCCTCAAAAAAGAGGTGCAGATCGTCCTTAATCGAGCCGAATTCCTCTGCCTCCGGCAATCCGATAAACGGATCCTCCTCCGTCACCTTCGCCAGCGCCATTGCGCCATCGACCATCTGTCGAATTCCGTCGGCGGTCAAATCGCTGGTCGAGGCCGAAGCCGATCGTTTGCCCAGAAACACTCGAAGCCCCAGCGCTCGCGAGCCCGACTCCTTCAGTGTCTCCACCTGCCCCACGCGCACATTCACGCTGAACTCGTCTCCTTCGCGGACGACGGCCTCAGCATCGCTGGCTCCGGCCTTCATAGCCAGTTTCACTACATCGCTTGCAAGGGATTCAAGATCAAGGGCGGCTACATCGGGGAGTTGAACAGCTTCCGGCATGGGTCAACCTTAACAAACCGGCGCCGTGCGGCGCATCCGCCGGACCTTCGAAAGCGGCAGTCGGCCATCACAAGCCGGGCCTCGCGGAATTTGCTATGGTGTTGAGTTCCCCCAAGAGGCACTATGACTTCTCGCCGAATCCTCTCGCTTTCTATTTACCTCGTTGTTTTCATATGTCTTCCGGGTCTTGCTCAAAAGCCTGGAATCGATCCCTCTCTCCTGCAGAAAGCGAATGCCGGCGACGTCAAGGCTCAACTGGCGCTGGGCGAAGCCTACGCTTCCGGCATCTCCGTCGCGCAAGACTACTCCAGGGCCGCTTCATGGCTCCAGAAAGCCGCCGATCAGGGATCGGCACAGGCGCAGTTCGATATGGGCGCGCTTTACGAAGCCGGCAATGGCGTCCAACAGGACGATGCCAGGGCCGCTTCGTGGTACCAGAAAGCAGCCGAACAGGGCTTCGCCCCCGCCGAGTTGCATCTCGGGCTGCTTTACGACCACGGCAACGGAGTTACGCAGGACTCTGCCCAGGCCGCAGGATGGTATCGCAAAGCTGCGTTGCAGAAGATCCCCGAAGCTGAATACAACCTCGGCACTCTCTATGAGCGCGGCATCGGTGTCCCGCAGGATTACGCACAGGCCGCCGACCTCTACCGCCTTGCCGCGGAGCAGGGAAACGCCTCCGCCCAATTCAATCTTGGTCTGCTCTACGACAATGGCACCGGTCTTGAGAAGAACTACACTCAGGCCGCAGCCTGGTACTCCAAGGCCGCCGAGCAGGGTCTGCCCCGCGCCCAGTTCAATCTCGGCACCATGTACGCCAATGGCCAGGGAGTTCCGGTCAATCTTGTGGAGTCTTACTTCTGGCTCGAACTAGCTGCCAAAACCTGGTCCGGTTCCCGACAGGACGACGCCGTTCATGCCCGCGACCTCGTCGCCCAGCACCTTAACCCAACCGACTTAGCCGCCGCCCAGGATCGCGCCGCCAAATGGCTCGCCGCCCACCAAAGATAAGAAGATCACGGTGACACAAGAATAAGAAGATCGCGTTGAAACAAACGAATTCTGCATGGGCTCTTCCCGCAACTGCTGTGTCATCCTGAACGCAGTGAAGGATCTGCGGTTGCACTTGGGGAGTTCCAACCCGCGTTCCGAATCGCCCGACTTTGCCTTGTAAGAGGGCACGACTTTAGCCGTAAGCAGCCCTGAATCCAATGAGCTTTAGCCCCTGAGGTGGAACCTACCGCCCCGTCCCGCCCACCGTCATCTTGTCCAGCTTGATCGTCGGCATGCCCACGCCTACCGGCACGCTCTGCCCGTCCTTGCCGCAGGTTCCGATCCCCTCATCCAGCTTCAGATCGTTTCCCACCATCGAGACATACTTCAACGCCTCGGGGCCGTTGCCAATCAGCGTCGCGTCCTTTACCGGTGCAGTGATCTTGCCGTCCTCGATCAAATACGCCTCGGATGCCGAGAACACAAACTTTCCGTTGGTGATGTCTACCTGGCCGCCGCCAAAATTCACCGCATAAAGCCCGCGCTTCACCGACCGCAGAATATCTTCCGGTGCGTCGTCCCCAGCCAGCATGTAAGTATTCGTCATCCGCGGCATGGGAATGCAGTGATAGCTCTCGCGCCGTCCAGATCCCGTATTGGCAGCTCCGGTCAGTCGTGCAGAAAGCTTGTCCGTCAGATACCCCTTCAGAATCCCGTTTTCGATCAGCACGGTCTCCTGCGTCGGTGAACCCTCGTCATCCACGTTCAGCGACCCGCGCCGTCCGGCCATCGTTCCGTTGTCCACCACCGTCACTTTGGAACTGGCTACGGGCCGCCCAATCAACCCGGTAAACGCCGATGTCCCCTTGCGGTTGAAATCGGCCTCAAGCCCGTGCCCCACGGCTTCATGCAACAGCACACCCGGCCATCCGGGGCCAAGCACTACCTGCATTTCTCCTGCCGGCGCCGGCACCGCTCCAAGCTGCAGAACCGCTCCCCGCGCAGCTTCCTGCGCCAGATGTTCCGGGCTTTTACTCCCGGTGAATTGCTCCAGACCGGCGCGGCCGCCGCCCCCTGCTGAACCCTTCGTCGTTGTCGGACCGTCCTTGGCAATTACAAACACATTCAGCCGGCAAAGCGGCTGCGTATCGCTTGCGAATGCACCATCCGACCCCGCAATCAGGATCCGTCTCAGTTCTTCGCTATATCCGGCCCGCACCTGAACAATTCGGGAATCGTACGCCCGCGCCGCACGGTCTGCCCGCAAAATCAGCTCCAGCCTTGCCGCCAGGTCCAGGTCAAAACCGCCGAGTGGAACAGGATAGAGGTCTGAGCCTTCCGTCTCCGTAAATCCCTGAACCAGTTGCTTCGCTGGCCCCGACGCAATCAGAGCCGCCGTACGCGCCGCATGCAACAGCCGTTCCGGGCTCAGGTTATCGGTGTAGGCATACCCAGTCCGCTCGCCGGAAAGCACACGGATTCCGCATCCGGCGCTGGTCCCGGTGCTGGCCGACTTCACGATCTGCTCGTCGACTCCCAGGGAGGTCGAAGTGACTGACTCAAAATAGAGATCGGCGTAGTCGCCGCCTGCGGAGAGGGCCTCGCCCAGGCAGCGTTCGAGCGGTCGCTCTGTGATCCCAAATTTTTCAAAAAAGTAACGTCTGTGGCTCGGCTGGGGGGAAGGGGCAGTTAGGCTCATCACTGCACTTAGTTTACGCCTCTTCGCCCTGGCCCGCATGGCGGCACAGACCGTTTATTCCTTGATTCAGCGCGCCAGCCGCAATTGTTTCCACAATTGCCTCCATGCTAGATTTCCCCCATGAAAAAGATCCTTGCTGCCGCGCTCCTGGTCCTGGTTTTCGCTGCTCCGGCGTTCGCCGCAACTACCCAGCATCACCATCACCATCACCACCATCACAAGGCCTAGGTTCGCCCCACAGCGTTCGATTTGGGATGGCTACGGGCTATGTGGGTAAGCTCGAAAGATCGGCCCTTATGCGGAGCGGGCCATCCGCGTGCAGCGGGATTCGCCGGTCGATCCCCCATCCCTCCCGTTTCCCCATTACCTCTTTTGGTCCGGTGACTTCCGGTACTTTCCCCCGCCTCAATACCGTGCTACATTCCTGCCATGAGGAAAATTGCTGTTGCCGCGCTGTTTCTGGTCGTGTGTGCCGCTCCGGCCCTGGCCGTTTGGCCTTTTCACAAAAAGCCCCCCAAGGATCCACGGGTGGTCGAGCATCCCAAGGCCCTGCACGCGACGAATCAGAACCTTAAGAATGCGCCGAAACACAAGATGCCAAAGCATCCGCAGAACTAGATCCACCTCGTAAAGCGCCGAATCGCTTCGGACCTGCGAGCCCTCCAGGTTGTAGTGCAAATGACAGAATCGGAAGACCTCCGCTACCCAATCGGCCGCTTTACCGCTCCCGCCTCCTCTGACTCAGCGGTTCGTGCAGAACAAATCTCCATCCTTCGCCTGCTTCCATTCACCCTGCAAACCGTCGTCAGCGGACTCAATCAAGCGCAACTCGACACGCCTTATCGCGAAGGCGGCTGGACCGTCCGCCAGCTCGTGCATCACATCGCCGACAGCCATGCCAATGCGTACGTGCGCACCAAGCTCGCCCTCACCGAAGACTGGCCGACCATCAAGCCCTACGACGAAGCCGCGTGGGCCCGGCTCGCCGACAGCCGTCTCCCCATTGATGGTTCGCTCGCGATGATTGGCGCTCTCCACGAGCGTTGGGTAGCGCTGCTCGAGTCCCTCTCCGAGGCGGACTTCCAACGTGGCTACAACCATCCTGAAAACGGCCGCCAGAACCTTGCCACGGTCCTTGCTATCTACGCGTGGCACTCGCGCCATCACACCGCGCACATTACAAATCTGCGCTCGCGGCAGAACTGGTAGCCTGCGCGTGCCCTCTGCAGTCGACGCGCCCTCCGTCGCCAAACTCGCCGAAATTCTCGAAGAATACCTCGCTGCCCATCCCGCCGCAGCCCTTCTTGAAGACGGCCGAGTTCTCTTCGACATGCGCCTCGCGCGCTACTCCATTACCGAGTCCCACGGCCGCTGCCTGTTCCAGCTTTGGAACGAAGAACGCAATCTCATGCGCGCAGTCGTTGAGCTTCAGCCGCGCGCACAGTGCCTGCGCGTCATGACGCGTCGCATGGGCGCGCCGAAGCCCCAGGCCCTCGAACTTGTCCCCAACAGCGACCGCCGCACGCCCACCGCTCGCGACTCCGCGCGCCGTAACTACCAGCGCCTGCTCGATCGCGTCCTCACCCGCGCATTTATCGGCTCCAAAGTCGACGGCCTTCGTTCCGCAATGGATTTGGAACACAGCTTCGGCCCCGCATATATTCGTGGCCGCATGCTTCGCGGCACAGCGGCAGAAGCCGTCATTGGCGTCGGCGAAGCAGAATCCGCATCAACTATCGACGGAATCCTTACCCTCGGCATCCTGTGGCTCGATCACTGCCGTCAGAAAGCCGATGCACGCCGCCACTTCGGTGGACTCAAAGTCATCGTTCCGAAAGGCGGGGAGCGCACCACCGCCGAGCGGATGTCATGGCTCAACCACGCCGCTGCCGACTTTCAGCTATTCACACTCGATGAACGCAGCGAGGAACTTGTTTCCGTCGATTTTCGCGACATCGGCAACCGGACCGCGCGCCTCATCCACGCCTTTTCTCCCCAGGCTGCACTGGAACGCTGCCGGCCGGGCATCGACAAGGTCTTGGCACTGCTGCAGCCAAACGCGAAAGCACGCATCGAAATTCATCCGAGATCGGCGGCCGAAGTTGGCTTAATGCTCCACGGGCTTGAGTTCGCCCGTGTCCGCCAGGGCGCCGGTGCACACTCGTTTTCGCAGCAAGAAGAAATCACCTTCGGCGCGGGCGCCAACGAGACGCCGCTAACCGAAGAAACCGAATCCCTGTGTCGCGAACTCTGCGCGCGCCTCTTCTTGAGCCGCCATCGCGACGGCGCGCACAAAGACCCGCTCTTCCGGATGCAGCCCGAACGCTGGCTTGAATCCGAGTTCCGCGCCGGTCTCAGCAAACTGCTGCCCTCGCTTCGCGGCGATCAACTCTACTCGCAGGTTCCCGCTCTCTCATCCGGAGATCGCGGCATGCTCGACCTGCTCACCCTCGATCGCAACGGCCGCCTTGTTGTAATTGAGTTGAAGGCCGATGAAGATCTGCATCTCCCGCTCCAGGCCCTCGACTACTGGATACGCGTCCGCGCCCTCAATGCCGATCGCCAGCGCACCGCCGGCAACGATCGGCCACTCTCCGCTTTCGAGCGTGAAGGCTACTTCCCCGGAACAGAAGTCTCGCTGCTTCCGCCCCGCCTGCTCCTCGCCGCACCAGCCCTGCGCATTCATCCCGCCAACCTGCCGGTCCTGCGCTATATCTCCTCGGAAGTCGATTGGGAGCTAATCGCTATCAGCGAACACTGGCGCCAGCAGCTGCAGATAGTCTTCCGCAAACATAGCTCCGATACCAAAGCTTGAATGCGCATTGAAAGAAGCGCCTTTCCGAGATGCCTGTCATGTTGAGCGCAGCGAAGCGGAGTCGAAACATCTGCGGTTGCTGTTTCGTCGCTGGTAGCTGCCCGAGGGGCCGGCATCGCCTCGAGTTTCAACGCTTCCAGCGCTGCCCTCTTACATCACCGGCGCGACCGAGGAAGCCGCACACGCGCACTCTTCCAGATCGCCCAGCAGCGCATCCACCCGCTTCAAATCCGTATCCCAGGCAAACATGATCCGCGCCGCGCCGCCAATAAATGTATAGAACCTCCACCCACGCCCGCGCAGGCTCTCGAGAATCTGATCCGACGTGTTTAGAAAAACCGTGTTCGCTTCCACCGCCGACACAACCTGCACATTCCCAATTCGTGCGACCCGCTCCGCAAAATACTGCGCACACTGGTTGGCGTGCCGGGCATTGCTCAGCCATGCGCCGCTCTCCAGCATCCCTACCCACGGAGCCGAGAGAAACCGCATCTTCGAAGCCAGCTGCCCTGCCTGCTTGCAGCGATAATCAAAATCGGTTGCCAGCCCTTTGTCGAAAAACAATACCGCCTCGCCGACTGCCATGCCGTTCTTCGTCCCGCCAAAGCACAGCACATCCACGCCACTCTTCCAGCTCAACTCGGCCGGCGAACACCTCAGGCTGGCGCACGCATTGGCAAATCGCGCCGCATCCATGTGCAGCAGGAGTCCATGCTCCTTGCACGCGGCTGAGATCGCCTTTACCTCCCCCACCGTGTACACCCGGCCCGTTTCAGTCGGCTCGGTGATCGTCACCACCCGCGGTTTGGGAAAGTGAATGTCCTGACGCTTGGTCGCCAGTTCGTGAATCGACGCAGGCGTCAGTTTCCCGTCCACGCCTTGCGCCACCAGCAGCTTCGATCCGTTCGAAAAAAACTCTGGAGCGCCGCACTCATCCGTTTCGACGTGCGATGCATCGCAGCAGATCACGCCGTGATACGACTGGCACAGCGAAGCCAGCGCCAGTGAATTCGCTGCCGTCCCGTTGAATACTAAAAACACCTCGCATTCGCATTCAAACAACTGCCGAAATTGATTCGCGGCTCGCGGGGTCCACACATCATCGCCGTACGCCGTCGCATGCCCGCGATTGGCTCGCTCCATTGCATCCCAGGCCTCGGGGCAAATACCCGCATAGTTATCGCTGGCAAACTGTTGCAACAGATCGTCAGTCTCTCTCGTCATCGGTTCCCGCTTTTCATTCCTGATCTCTCATCCCTTACCCCTCGTCTTTACTGAATATCCGCCATCGAAGAGTTCAACCCGCTGAAGATGCCGTCGTAGTGTCCGTTCTCCGCGGCAAATCTCAAGCCCTTCACATTCTCCACGCAGATTTCCTTCGGAGTCGGCTGCAACGACAGGATGCTCATCACCTCAGTGATGAACTTGTTCAGCGGCATAGCTCGCGGATCCGACCTTCCACCCATCAGGTCAGTTGCAACATACGGCGGTATGAGTTCCAGGACTTCAATTTTTGTCTTTTTCAGTTGGTATCGCAGTGATTGCGTGTACGAGTGAATTGCGGCCTTGGTGGCACAATATGTCGGCGTCAATACCATCGGAACAAACGCCAGGCCCGACGTCACATTCATGATCGTTGCGCTCGCTTGCTCCTTCAAATGAGGAAGCAGTGCCGCCGTCAGTCGGATCGGCCCCAACAGATTGGTTGCCACAATCGCCTCAGCATCCGCCAAATCCTCCGGCGGATCGATAAGCTTCTCCGCCCGCATGATCCCCGCATTGTTGATCAGAACATTGAGCGCGGGAAATTTCCCCACGGCCTCCGCCGCAAAGGGCAGAACACCGCCGCGCTTCTCAATATCCAGCACCATCGACTGCATGCCCGGGTTAGCCGCCGTCGTCTCATCCAGCATCTCCCTGCGCCGGCCGGCAATCACAACCTGGTTTCCCAGCCTGTGGAGCGATTCTGCGAGACCCCGGCCAATGCCCGATCCGCCCCCGGTAATCAGAATTGTGTTTCCGCTCAGTTTCATACGATCCGCTCCCCTCTCCGCCGCGATTTGAACGATCCGTGCTCAATTCATTCATCAATTCTCGATGATAAGCGGCATTCGAGTTGAACAGTTCCACAGTGAGGTCCAGCATTTCCAGCCGCTGTACCAGGTCGTCTCAACACGCTCGTATAGGCCAACGAGCGTTTTTCAACTTTCGTACCAGTTTTCCGCCGAAATCATTTGTACTGCCAATTCATCGAGGTGATATAAATCACATATTTCCTGAAGAGACCGCGGGAGAATCGTTTTATTCCGCGAGAGCAGTTGCTCAATTCCTGAAGGGTTCATGCTTCCTCCGGCACATGGACCCCTTAGGTGGGAGTTTTTATCGTGCCAAGTCGTGCCGTCTATGAGTTTCGGTCCCCCGCAGTTAGAACCGCCGTCCCTTCTTCCACATCTTTCTTTGTACCCTCAAACGTCGTATCGATTTGCGACTCTCCCGCCTTCTCAAGAACATCAGAGGACGACAGGGGCGAGAATCGCGACGGACTGGGTTGTGCCCGCGGCCTCCGTTCCGCCTTCCTAATGGAAGCAGGCATGGTCATACTGGCCTATGGAATCTGGCACCTGTGGCACTTGGTTCCATAGTCGGGAAGCCACACCGGCTACAGAACAAGTCCATTGGCTAGCGCCCTGAGATTTCCCTGAGATCTACTTCTTCAGCGGTTTTCGTGCGAAGTAGTAAAGCGAATACGCCAGCATCGCAAACCCCAGCACCGATACCCACATATGGTCCAGCAACGTCCCGCGTGGGAAATTGAGGATGTCGCGGTTGTCCATGTACGTGGCTTCCACAGCCTTCAGCGCCACGCCAATCAGTCCGGCAATTCCTCCCGCCGCAATTAATCCTGAAGCAAACAGGGATCCTGACGAAATATCGCTCTCCGCCTCGCCCTCGCCCGAGCGCGCAGCCGCCCGGTCCACCATCCACCGCACCACGCCCCCTACAAAGATCGGCAGAGTGGTCCCGATCGGCAGATAAGCACCCACCGCAAACGTCAGCGAGCGAATCCCCAGCAACTCCACTGCAATCACTAGCGACACACCCAGCAGCACCAGTCCCCAAGGCAGCTTGCGGCTCAGGATTCCATTGATGACGGTCGCCATGAGCCGTGCCTGTGGCGCCGGAGCTGCGGCACTCCCAATACCCTGAATCCAGTGCACTTCAATTTGCTTGGTGGCCGGCGAGTAGAGATATTTCCCGTCCTGTAACTCCGTCGACCCGATCGCATTTAGCACCACGTACTCCGAAGCTTGGTGCGAAGTAGTCGTTTTGTCCTCAGCCACCACTCGAATCTGCGGCGGCAAATGTTTCACGTCGGATTGAACTGAGACGCCCGGATGGGAAGCGTTGATGTCCCACGGCTGCGCGGCTGCATGAAATTCCTGCAGCCCGGTATTCATCAGGTTCAGCGTCGAGCCGATCACCACAGTCGAGACAACAACTCCGATCATCAGCGAAACCTGCTGTGCCCGCGGTGTTGCCCCGATGATGTACCCCGTCTTCAAGTCCTGCGAAGTATCGCCCGAATTTGAAGCCGCAATACATACCACGCCGCCAATCGTGATGGCCAGCGCGCCAAATGCCGGAGCCGTCCATCCCTGCACCAAAAAGACCGCGGCCGTCGCCATCAATGTCGCGATTGTCATGCCCGACACCGGACTCGCCGACGATCCAACCAACCCCACAATCCGCGAACTCACCGTTACAAACAGAAATCCAAAAACCACCACCAGCAGCGAGGCCGCCAGGTTTGCCTCCCAGCCCACAAACGCTCCCGGCACCGGCTTGAACTCGAGAAACAGGAACATGCAAGCCACAATCAGCAGCGAGCCAATCATCACCACTGTCATCGAGAGATCATTCTCAGTGCGAATCGGCTTTGCTTCGACTTTCTCAGCGCCGGGCTTCATGTTCTTCAGCCCCATCGCGAGTGCGCCCCAGATTGTAGGCAGCGTCTTCATCAACGTGATGAGTCCTGCAGCAGCCACCGCACCCGCGCCCATCGGCTTGATGTAAGTCGCCCAAAGATCGCTTGGGCTCATCTGCGCGATGGGCATTTGACCGGGATAGACCGGATGCGGCAGTTCCTTCCCGAAGAAGTAGATCAGCGGCATCACCACCAGCCACGAGAAGACGCCGCCCGCAAAAATCACTCCGGCTACTTTTGATCCGATGATGTAGCCAACGCCGAGGTACTCCGACGTCGCATCGGCGTTGATCGACGCGCCCTTCAGCACATGTTGCGGACCAAAGTCAGGGCGGAACTCCGGCGAACTCGGCCACGCCCGAAACAGGTTGTCATTCTGAAAGAACGTGTAGAGACCGCCGAGTCCCAGCCCTAGAAAAACTCGGCTGGCCAGGGATCCACCCTGCTCACCGGCTATCAGCACGTCTGCGCATGCCGTCCCCTCTGGATACGGAAGCACACCATGTTCCTTCACAATCAGCTGCCGCCGCAGCGGGATCATGAACAGCACGCCCAGCCATCCACCAATCAACGCCAGCATGAAAATCCGCGAGTATTCCAGATCGAACCCGAGAAATACCAGCGCCGGCAGCGTGAAAATAACGCCGGAAGCAATCGACTGGCCGGCATTCCCCGTTGTCTGCACGATGTTGTTTTCAAGAATCGAGGCGCGCCCAAACGCGCGCAGAATGCTAATCGAAAGAACTGAGATCGGAATCGAGGCTGCAACGGTGAGCCCCGCGCGTAGGCCTACATACACAGTCACCGCGCCAAAAATGATGCCGAAGATTGAGCCCAGCAACAACGCACGGACCGTAAACTCCGGTGGATGCTGATCTGGCGAAACAAAAGGTTGAAACTCGGCCACGAATTCCTCCACAGTAAAGCGCAATCGCTGGTTTGCTTGAAGAGACGAGTTTACGTCATCCCAACCAGTTTCTTTGCTTTGCCCGTAATCCTATCGCAGCTGCCGAGCTCTGTCGGATGTTGAATGCGCCACACTATCCGCATGCCTGGAATTGTGCGACGCTCTGTCTTTCGTTCCCCGCTTTGCCTCCGGCGTTGAGGTGACCCCAGTGCACCCCGATTCCAGCCTAGGTAACCGCCCCGGTAATGGGACCACTCGAATTCTGTAGACACGGATTCCGCACTTGCCCGAGAATGCATCAACGCTGGCGATCCATCCAGCTTCGTGAAAGTCCCTCATCCTCACCCAAGGAGAACCCGTGATTTCAAAACCTGGGAAATTCCTGCCCGTCTTCGCAGCGCTGTTATTCGCAACAGCAAGCTGTTTGGCCCAATCCGTCATGACGCACCATGTACGCGATGTAGTAAGCAGCGGGAAGGCTCAAGCCAATGGCCGTCTCCCGGGAAATCAGGTGTTGCAGCTCGACTTGGTTCTGCCTCTTCGCGATCCCGCCGGGCTCAAAACATTCCTTGCCGACGTCTATAACCCCAAGAGTCCGAACTACCGCCAGTTCCTCACCCCCTCGGAATTCACAGCCCGCTTCGGACCCACCGCCGACGACTACGATACCGTCCTCCGCTTCGCCAAAACCTATGGCTTCGAAGTGGTTGGCGGATCCCGGGACGGCATGCTGGTCCAGGTCAAAGGCACCGTATCCAACATCGAAGCCGCGCTCCACGTGAATATGCGCACCTATCAGCACCCCACTGAAAATCGCGCCTTTTATTCGCCGGATCGTGAGCCCACCGCGGACTTGCCTTTCAACCTCTGGCACATCTCCGGCCTCGACAACTACTCCATTCCCCGCGCACTGCACATCAGCCGTGACGAATACGCTGCGGCTCATGGCATCGATGCGGAGAAAGTCGTTTCCCACGCGACCACCGGTTCAGGTCCGTCCGCGTCGTTTCTTGGCAGCGATATGCGCGCCGCATATTACGGTTCAGGATCACTCACTGGCGCCGGACAGAATCTGGGCCTGCTTGAGTACTACGGAACGGATCTCGCCGACCTCACCACTTACTTCAAAAATGCAGGCCAGACCAACAACGTGCCCATCACCCTGCTCTCCACTGACGGCACAAGCACCAGCTGCACCTATCCAAAGTGCGACGATGGCGAACAAACCCTGGACATGACCCAGGCGATCGGGATGGCTCCCGGCCTCGCCAGCCTGGTGATGTATGTCGGATCCACTGATACCTCCATCATCAGCGCGATGACCACACACAGCCCGCTTCCCACCACCATCGGCTGCTCGTGGGGCTGGACACCTGCCGACGCCAGCACCCTCGATCCTTACTTCCAGAAAATGGCGGCGCAGGGACAGAACTTTTTTGCAGCGTCCGGCGACTACTCTACGTGGAAAGCCACCGGCAACTCAGCGGCTTGGCCTGCTGACGACGCCTATGTCGTTTCCGTTGGCGGCACGGATCTGACCACCTCCAGCGCGGCTGGCCCATGGGCATCGGAAACTGCCTGGGCCGATAGCGGTGGCGGCATCAGCCCGGACAAGGTCGCCATCCCGTCCTGGCAGCAGCTCTCCGGTGTCATCAACTCCAGCAACAAGGGCTCAACCACCCTGCGCAACGGACCCGATGTCGCAGCCAACGCAAACTTTACCTTCTACACCTGCGGCGATCAAGAGGCTTGCCAAGCCAACTACTATGGCGGCACAAGTTTTGCCGCACCCATGTGGGCCGCTTTCGTTGCCCTGGCCAACCAGCAATACGCCCAATCCAATCCCGGAAAGACCTTAGGATTCATCAATCCAACCATCTACCAGCAGAATATCAACGCCACAACCTATGCGGCTGACTTCCATGACGTCAAGAGCGGCACTTCCGGCAGTTATTCCGCAGTCGCTGGCTTCGATCTCGTTACTGGATGGGGCAGCCCAACGGCGACTCTAATCACGGCGCTCACCGGACCTGCGCCCTCCGGCTTCAGCATCTCCGCATCTCCCGCGTCGGTGTCCATCAATCCGGGCAGCAACGGATCCACCACTATCAACAGCGCAGTGACCGGTGGCTTCACCGGGTCGATTACGCTCGCGGCCTCCGGTCAGCCCAGCGGCGTCACCGTCGGATTCACCACCAATCCACTCTCCGCCGGCAACAGCACCAGCATGACGATAACAGTGGCCTCGGGAACCGCCGCTGGCACCTATCCCATCACCGTCACGGGCACCTCCGGCAGCACGGTTGAAACCACAACCGTCTCGCTCACGGTGGTCGGAGCTACCCCCAACTTCACCATCACCGCGTCCCCCACCTCCATTTCCGTCTCGCCTTCGGGCACCGGAACGGTCACCGTCACAACAGCCGTCACCGGAGGGTTTAGCTCCACCATCGCCCTGTCCGGCACTGTTACTGGCTCCAGAGTTACTGTTGCCTTCAGCCCGACATCGATCACTGGCGCCGGAACCTCGACTATGACCATCACCGTCAACCGCAGGGCCACCACCGGCTCTCGCACCATCACCATCACCGGCACCGGCGGCGGAGTCACCCACACCGCGACCGTGGCTCTGACCATTCCGTAGCCCCTGAGCAAGATTCCGCTCAAAAGCGAAAAGCCCGGACCATCCAGGTCCGGGCTTTTTCCCAAATTTTGCGGTTCTCCGCAGAAAGCTTGCAGGGAATTCGGCGCAGAGAGTACGACCGTTTCAATCGCATGTCTGCGAAAGTTCACTGACGTTTAGTCGCACCCAAGAAATTTCGCGATAAAACACCACCTTCGCCCTACCAACCAGCTGTCATCCTGAGCACTGCGAAGGATCTGCTTTTGTTCTTGCACTCATCAGCCCGAAACTTCCCTATCGGACACCATAGACTCGGAACCGCTAGTTTTAGGAGAGCGTAGCTTCTTTATGGTTGTATGACAGAAGGAAACTGGCGAGCCGAATGGAACACTTTAGCACCGCGCTGCGGTTTTCAGAGTGGGCAATTGAAATGCTTATTTTGCCTCCTCTCTGGGTCGCTTTCATTTTGTTCGCAGTCAGCCTTGGCTGGGCAGCAATCAAGCAGCGACCATTCAAGATGCGACTCTGGAAGCCTTACCATTGGCTGGTTATCAGTCACGGGTTATTCTTTGCGGCGGCCATACTCATTGGTGTATTTGGAGCGAATCCGATCACCAACCCGACGATCCCACACCACCCGACCCCCGCAGCCGAACACTTCTTGGATCTCGTGACGTATGGTTCCGTCGCGTCATGCGGATTCTGGATATGGCAGATGAAGGGATTTAGGTGGTTTGCAGCGAGTTTGTTGCTTCTCGTCGAAGTAATTACGTGGGGAGCGTTCATCGTTGCGGGAATGTCAGTCTCCGGCGATTGGTTGTAATTGCGTTCTTGCGGATCCGATCAAGTAAGCGCCCAACCTGAAGTTTTTCGCGAGCACCAATCTCGCTTCTGCATCCAAATTTGCATTATTCCAACCCAACAATAGGGAGCCCTTAGTTCAACTTGTCGTTCGCCTCCTGAATCTCTCCATCCCGCCCCTTGGCGAAACCCGCCTCCAGCGCGTAGCGTTAAGTGCAAGCAGTTTCCTTGGGGTATCGATGCAGCCTGGCCTCGTTGAAAAGCAAACCACCACCGTCACCAATCCGGCTTTCGAAAAGAATCCGGCTGGCGCGGGCAATCCCGTCAAACGCATCCTTGCCATCGACGTGGTCCGCGGCATCACCATCGCCTTCATGATCATGGTCAACAACAATGGTGGCTCCGGCTCATGGCATTTCATGAACCACGCCAACTGGAACGGCCTCACCCCCACCGACCTTGTCTTTCCCACGTTTGTTTTCATCGTCGGAGTCTCGGTGGTCTTTGCCACACACGCCAGGCTGTCAAAAGGCGCGTCGCGAGCCCAGCTTGCAAAGCACACCATCATCCGCGCAATCGTCCTCATCCTCTTCGGCATCATCGTCAACAGCTTTCCGTTTTTCGAGCTCGATCACATGCGCTTCTACGGCGTGCTGCAGCGTATCGCGGTCTGCTACCTCGTCGTCGGTCTCTTCTACCTGTGGGATCAGCGCGCCTCCACCAAGTGGATCGCCCTCGCCGCCTGTCTCGTCGGCTACTGGGTCCTCGTGCGCTGGGTGCCCATCCCCGGCGTGGGCACACCCGGCCGCGACGTTCCTTTCATGGACATGACCCAGAACCTCGTCTCCTGGCTCGACCGCGCGCTTTTCCCGCATCACCTTTATCTATATTCGCCCGATCACAACGTGCGCGACCCCGAAGGCCTGCTCAGCGACCTGCCCGCCATCGGCACCGCGCTCATGGGAGTCCTCGCCGGCCTCTGGCTGCGCACCACCAAATCCACTGCGACAAAGACCGCCGGCCTCGCCATCGCCTCCATCTGCAGTCTCGCCGCGGGCTATCTCTGGTCCGTCGAATTTCCACTGAATAAAAATATGTGGACCAGCTCCTTCGTCCTCGTTGCCGGCGGATACTCGCTCGCGCTGCTCACATTCGCCTGGTTCACCATCGAACAGATGGGCTGGCGCAAGGGCTGGACCTGGCCGTGGATCGTTTTCGGCTCAAACGCCATCGCTGCTTATATGTTCAGCGAACTCACTCCCGGAATCCTCGACACCATCGCGATCCGATCCGGCCCCACACCGCACTCCACCCTCAATGCATGGATTTTCACCCACGTCTTTGCACACGTTCCCAATCCGCACTGGGCAGCATTTGCCTACTCCGTCTCCTTCACAGCTTTCTGCTTCATCCCGGTTTGGATCCTTTACCGCAAGAAAATCTTCCTCAAGGTGTAGCGGTGGGGTTTGCGCGAACTCTTGAAGGGTTCGCTCTTACCCTTGAGGCGCAGGTATCGAGGTGACTTCTGGTGACTACTGTGTCCGCCATAAAACTGTCACCCGTTGCTTCATCGGATAACCACAGAGTATGCTGACCGTCTATTTGCTCTAACAGGTGCAGGCGCAAAACCAGAGTTACCGTTTACCGAAGCAACACTGCAGGGACGACGCGACCATCAGGGAGTGGCGACCTTGACCAGAACTCAAAAGAATTCACCCACTCTGGTTTTGCCGTAAAGCCTGAGCAAGCAGATTCCCACCGGCTGCCGATGCGCATCGAAGCCGGTTCGCCGAAGCCCCCTGTTCATTCTTCGGCTTGGAGGTAGCGCATGAGTGTATTCGCAGATTCTGAAAAGAGCTGTGTCTGCGCAGTAGATCCGGCACCCGGGCGCCGCATCGCATGGGACATCGGCGAACTCCTCATCGGTTACTGCCTGATCCTCACCGTGATCTGGACACCTCGTCCACTCCAGCACTGGCTCTATTTCATCGCTCTCGGCTGGTTCATCGTCTCCATCGTTCTCACCTTCGACGGTTGGAAGGCAATGGGCTGCTGCGTCGCCGGATTCTGGCGCTCCTCATGGGTCGTCGGTGTCGCTGTCATCGTGGCCGCAATTGCCACCTTCTTCGCCAGCAGCCTGCACACCCTTCATCACCCGGGAGGTCCCGCCGCATGGCTCGCGGCCTTCGGCGGTTACGCCATTTGGGCCCTCATGCAGCAGCTACTGTTGCAGGGATACTTTCTCGCGCGCCTTCTGCGCATTATCCCCAACGCGAACCTTGCCGCTCTCATCACCGCCAGCGTATTCGCTCTCGCCCACTTGCCCAATCCCATCCTGACTCCGCTCACGCTGGTCTGGGGACTCGCCGCCTGCCTCGTCTTTATCCGCTCGCGCAATGTTTATCCGCTGGCCATTGCCCACGCTATCTTCGGCGTCTGCGTCGCCATCACCATCCCCGCGAATCTCCTCCACAACATGCGCGTCGGGCTGGGCTATCTCAGATACCACCCGCAACCTCTTCACCTCAGCCAGAGCGACCACGTCGTGTCAACCGACGCATGGGTAATCGCCGAAGCGCCCACGCGCCGCTGAGCCCGCCAAGCCCGTCCGTAAAATACTCCCGCAATTGCCGCCATCAAGACATAGCGCCAGTTGAAATTCCCATTGAGATTAACTAAGCGCTTGTTCCAGTGCGCCAGCCCGAAAAGCGCCGCCGTCAGCAGCAGAGCGGCCGTCCTTCCCATCCGTCGCTCCAGCAAATTCTGCACCCATCCCCGAAAGAAAAGCTCCTCCGGAATCGCAATAAACAAAAACGTAAAAACAAATGCCCCCACGGCCCGCAGCGGCGAAGGCAAAATGGCGTGCATATGCAGAAAGCCCAGCCACAGCCCCAACGGAATCGCAATCAACGCATACAGGCAATACTCGCCCAACCCGCTTCGCAGATCGTTGACCGTCAGCCGCAAATCAAAACCGACGCCCTCCAGCCTCCGTACCGCCAGGAACCCGAAAATTCCCGCATCCAGTAGCAGAATCTTCCCCAGCGCTGCCAGTCCCCGCGGCCACGCCGGTTCCAGCCAGCGCAGATCGACCGCCAGCCCCAGCACCAGCAGCACCGCGAAATCCCGCCAGTTCCCTCGTTGACCTGAATCTTCGCTCCGCGCCTGTTCCAGCAGAAACGCAATCGCCACCGGCAACAGCGCATAAACCACCAGCCAGCCCCACCTGAAAATTCCGAACGAGGTCGCCGTCAGCGCATACGGCACGCACAGCGACGCCGGCGCCGCCACCCGCAACGCACGCGGAAGCCACCGCCCCAGCTTCTCTACGAGCGCAGGACAAAACCCCGCCGCTAGCATCGGCGCCAGCAGAAGAACTGCCGCGACCACCACGCCCGGAAGCAAATCAACTCCAAAATTCATGAACAGCGAATCTCTGAAGCAATGCACGTTTCAGGAATGAATTCATTCGTGCTGAAAAGGCGAGCTTTGAAAATCGAGCTTCAGCCCATAAGACTGGGTGCCCCATCCATGGCGAAGTCATGGGTGGGAAAGCACGGACATGGACATCACAGGACGGGCCTATCACGAAACTGTCTGCACCGCCGTTACCGGCCGGAACAGCCATGTCAGCAGCAGCGTCAACAGCAGCCCGCCGACGGTGAACTTCAGCCACACCGGCGCATGCGAAGGCGAGAAAAAGCCCTCCAGGCACCCGGCCACCACCAGCATCGGAATCACGCCTGCCACCAGTTGTGTGGCTTCAATGCCGCCCTTTGCCACCGACTCCTTCCAGCGATATCCGCCCGGAAACAGCATTGCGCGCCCAATGCGAAATCCCGCGCCCCCCGCGATAATGATCGCCGGCAGCTCCAGCGACCCGTGCGGCGCAATAAAGCTCCACAGCGCCAGCGACATGCTGTATTGGTGGCAAGCGGCTCCGATCACGCCTAGCATCATGCCGTTATTAAAAAGAAGAACGAACGTGCCCACACCAAACAGGATGCCCCCCGCAAAAGCCAGAAAGCTCACTGACAAGTTGTTCGTCATGATGTGGCTGGTCTCTTTGGGCGCCACGCTCACAATGGAGTCGGTCCACATCTTGTGCTGCTCCATCGTCGCAATCATCGAAGGTCCCACGTAGTGCCGCATGAACTCCGGCCGCGCAATCGTCAGCGCCGCACCCAGCACCGCCCAGGCTATCGTTACCAGCAGCGACGCTGCCACGTACGGCAGTAGCCGCTGAAAGATCGCCGGATACTGATCCTTGAGAAAGCGAAACAACGTCATCCAGGTTGTCTTCTGCCGCGAGTAGATGATGTGGTGTGCCCGCGCCAGCAGTTGATTCACATGATCGCTGTAGGTACGGGCCGTCTCGTCGCGACGCAATACCGAGAGGTCCGCCGCCACCTGCCGGTACAACAGCGCCATCTCCTGCAACTCGGCGCGCGACAGGCTGCTTAACCCCTGCTGATCCGATCGGGCCAGCAATAAGGCCAGCCGGTCCCAATGCGGCCGGCGCTTGGCAATCCACTGGTTCGATAGAATTGGCGCCATGGATCAGATAGACCTGAATTCAGATCAGCTTAGCATTGAAACGCCGGAGCTTGTTGCCATCCAGATGCCCCTTGCGGGCATCGGCAGCCGTTTCATAGCGCTGCTGGTCGACTACGTGATCTGGTTTATCGGCATCGGTCTGGTGATGTGGATCTTCGCCTATTTCCTGCCCAGCCTCACCGCCTTCAATCGTCTCTCTGCACAATGGGCTGCCGCCATGTACGTCTTCCTGCTCTTCCTGTTCAACTGGGGCTACTTCACCCTGTTCGAAGCCTTCTGGAATGGCCGAACCCCCGGCAAGCGTATCGCCCGCATCCGGGTCATCCAGCGCTCCGGCCGGGCCATCGGCCTCTTTGAATCCATGGCGCGCAACTTCGTCCGATACATCGACCAGATTCCCTTCTTCTACGCCGTCGGAGCCATTGCCATCTTTGTCACTCGCGATCACCAGCGCCTGGGCGATCTCGCCGCCGGCACCCTGGTAGTTCGCGACCGCATCGAGGAGACACCCGCCAGCATCGAGCCCACCCGCACCTTCACGGCGAACATCTTCGCGCCCGCGATCCCCACGCCCGAGCCATCCGCTGGATTCTCACTGCCCGACCACGGCATTGCCAAACTCTCCGTCTCCGATCTCCAGGTGCTCGAAAGCTTTTTCGCCCGCCGCCTCGACATGCCGCTCGCCACCCGCGGAGCCCTCGCCCAACGTATCGCTGCTGCCATTCAATCCAAATCCGGCCTCGAACCCCCGCCCGGCGCCAGCGTCGAGACGTTTCTCGAAATCACCGCAAGACAACTCCGCGATGTAGCCCGCATGCACTCTTAGGGGTTTCCGCGGCATCCTATCGCAAAGGAGACTGCCTTGAAAGACTGGATCCTGGTTGCCCTCCTGATACTTCTTGCCACAATGGCCCTTGGACTATTCGGTTTCTTCGGCTTGCAAACGTTTATTTGGGACAGAGCCTACGATCAGACCCTTTCGAAATTCAAGGAAGCCTACACGCACAGGGATGATGCCGGAAGCCCCACAGCGTCTTCCTTCTACGAGAAATACGACGCAGCCGAGAGGCAACTGGAAAACACTCGGATCGATGACCCCGAAAGGCTCCAGAAACTCAAGGATTTGCACGCTTGCGGGCTCAGTCTGGAGGGCTATCACGATCTCAAAGTGAATGGGTTCGGCGCCGCTTCCTTTGAGAAGGCCGCAGCCAAATGCGCCCAATAGCGGTCCGCGGCAAATTGAATTGAGTGCGGAGGGAACAGCAGCCTTCAGGCTGTTGAATCATGGGCAGAGAACTCCCGGCCTTCAGGCTCGGACACTCCGGGCCATCCGACATTTTCCTGTTCTTCGGGGCGCAACGCGCCATGGCCCACTGCGGTTGTTCTGCGCGATCTATCCAGCCACAAAAATGCTTACTTCCGAGTGGGCGGTCACCCGGAACCCGAGATTGGCACCTCGGCCTGTTGCGCCTACGCACAGTTCCAGCAGATTTAGGCTGTGTTCGTGGGTCCAGCAGTTGACCACGCCACGACAGCTACCTGCCAGTGTCCAGGTGACGATTCTCGCAACACCCAAAGGTGACTGCCCGTCACGAATTCATCGATGGCTTGTCCTGCCTTTTCAAACCAAGTAGTGAAGTCTGCCAGCTTGTACGCGAGGTCGCCACTGCTGTAAATCCGAACGTTAGTGATCTCGATCCGTCGAATTCGATGCGCTGGCAGCGCTGCAAGCCACCCGGCCACTGCATTCTGACCGCGCAAGGCCGGTTGATTCGGGGGCAACCAGACCACGTCATCGCTGCAAAGAGAAACTACACCCGCGATGTCACCGTTAAGCTCATGTTCGAGCCACTCTTGCTGGACGGCCAAGATCCCTTGTTGTTCGCAGTCTGACAATCCGCTCAAACTCCTTTGCCGCGAGAGTGCCTGGCAAGTGGCCGTCGCAAACCCTGCTTGGAAGTTATATCTTTGACAACACCTCGCAGTGGGTGTTGCTTAAGTAGTTATTACTGGGTAGGCGGTGATTCGCCCGGAACGTCGGTTTGCGGTCATTCAGGTGTGAGTGGAATCTTCTTCAGAGCCTCGACCGTAGACTGCATGTCAGACCTGCTTGCTGCATCAAGGCCCATGTTGTCATGCACTGCCCAGTACAGATAGTCAATGAGCTGCGAATCATCAGCGTGGCTAACGAGGAAGTCGTACAGCTTCCCGATGTAGCCGTCATACTCGTCTTGAGCATTTGGTTCGTCTTTGATTCCAATCGGATCCCAAACTTCTAAGAGAACGTGACGCATCTCGACCCGTATTCGCCTTGACTCGGCCTTATCGATTATCGGCTTCGGTGTACTCATGCCCACCATCCTCTCACGTCGATTCAGACTGCATTGAGACGCACGTTTCTGCCCAAATTACTTTGTCGAGTCGGGTTCCGAGCGTATTGTGGGCAACTCGGAACGAACTCAATCTTCGCCACATCACAAGTCTCCTCGTCGTAGTCTGGCCTTCCAACCCTAGTCCCATATACCGGAAGGGCTCAGCTTTTTACCTATCGCCACCTTCCCACCCCTTGCGTCAACCCCTCAACTACACACTCACCGGGCAACCATTTTCTTTACAATGACTTGCAAATCTACTCAACTTGCAGGCAATTTCCGCGAAATCCCTATCCTTGCGTCATGCAGCAAAAGCCTTATGCACGGCCAGCGGGAGCAATCCCTGCCGAAGCCGAAAGGTATCGCTAACCCCTTTCCTGACACGATTCTGCGACTAAGTCCTTTGTTAAGAGGATCGAGGAGTCACATCGTGGCCGCAAACCACTGGAAATACCGAACTTCTTTACAGGATATGGGGGGTACACCCCCCGGGAGAATCAGCCATGTACAACGAATGCCGGCACGTCATGCCCAGCGGAAAGAAGTGCCATTCCCCAGCCCTCCGCGACAAAGACTTCTGTTACCACCACACCAATCTTCATCGTCTGGGCGATCCCCGCAGCCGCGAAGCAAAGGAACTCCCCGTTCCCGCGATTGAGGACGCCAGCGGGATCCAGATCGCGCTCACGCAGGTCCTCGGGGCGCTCAACTCGCCATACATGGACACCCGCCGCGCCGGGCTTCTTCTCTACGGCCTCCAGATCGCTACCCAGCTGACTTCGCGTGTCTCCGCGCCGTCACCCTCCGAGTCCGTGCGCAACGTCAGTTGCGAAGACAATGGCGATGTCCTCGCTCCCGCCACTACCGCCTGCGAGCCTCCCGCCGATTGCCTCGCCTGCGCCGATTGGGAAAAGTGCGAAAAGCTCGATAGAGCCGATGAAGACGAATTCGAAGAGGTCGAATCGGACGAAGAACAGGACGACGAAGAGGAAGACGAAGAAGAAGACGATGATGATGAATTCGAATCCGACTAAAGGGCAGCCTGGTTTTACAAGGTGTCATCCTGAGAACCCGCGCGTTTGGGGCCCCGCAGACGATTCATCATCTGCGGGGCAAGCGGGGCGAAGGATCCGCTTTTGATATCGCCAGTGCCGCCACAAGGCAGGATTCGACGACCGCATCCGTCTCCCGCAGGGGAAGAAGAGAATAGCCCAGGATGAAATCCTGGGATCGCAGATCAGACCTGAATTCACTCGTCCCGGAGGGCCGACCCCCAACGCGCGGTTGTCCCATCCACCCCCGCGAGCGACAATGAATGTGGCCCTTGATCCAGATCCAAACCAAGAGGGAAGGGAACCGGTGAAACCGATCGTGCATTCGAAGCTGGTATTGGCCCTTCTCCTCACCGCAGTCTCGGCCATCGCGCAATCTTCATCGCCGGACCTCCGTCAATCGGCTATCGCGTTCGAGCAACAAGGCAAATTCGCCGAGTCCGAACAGGCCTGGCGCGCTTTTCTCACGACCCACCCGTCAGATCCCGAACCGTATGCACATCTCGGGCTGCTCGAGGCCCGGCAGGATCATTACCAGCAGGCGATTCCCCTCTATCGAAAGGCTCTCGCGCTCAAACCGGACATGCCGGGCCTCCGCCTCAACCTCGCCCTTGCCCTCTTCAAAGCCGAGGACCTGAAAGCGGCGATTCCCGAGTTCACCATCCTGCTCAAAAGCGCTCCGCCCGACTCTCCAGAAGCGATGCGCTACACGATCCTTCTCGGCATGTGCCACTACGGCCTCAGCCAATTCAACGAGGCCGCGCCTTATCTTCAGACCGCCGCTACCGCCGATCCGCAGAACCTGCCCATTCGCCTCGCGCTCGCGCACAGCTATCTATGGTCAAAGCAGTATAGCAAGGTCCTCGACGTCTACCATGAGATCCTCGCCCTCGATCCCGACTCCGCCGAAGCTGACATGCTCGCCGGCGAAGCACTCGACGAGATGAAAGACAGTTCCGGCGCCATCGACATGTTTCGCAAGGCCGTCAAAGCCAAGCCGGATGAGCCCAACGTGCACTTCGGCCTTGGCTACCTGCTCTTGACTGAGAAGCAATATCCCGAAGCCATCAAAGAGTTTCAGGCCGAACTGGCCAACGACCCCACCCACGCTCAATCCATGCTCTATATCGCCGATGCCGAAATCCAGATGAATCAGTACACCGACGCCGCGCCCCTGCTGGAAAAGGCCGTAAAACTCGATCCGTCGCTCGGCCTCGCATATCTCGACCTCGGCATCATCGCCGCCAATGACGGACGCAACGACGACGCTCTTGGCGAATTCCTGGCCGCTGAAAAGTTGATCCCTGACGACGTAAACGTACACTGGCGCCTCGGCCGCCTCTACCGCGCCATGGGCCGGAAAGAAGAAGCCAAGGTCGAACTCGACAAGGCAAGCAACATCACCAAAGCGGCAGACCGGGAACTCTATAAGAAGATTTCAGGCGGCCAGCCCAAGCCGGGCGAAGCCACAACACCACCGGGGGGACCAGCCAACAAGTAACAAACCCTTCAATTCCGCTTGGCTTGTGCTTCGATCGCGGTCTTCGCGGCGAGAAGCTCCGAGAGCGCTCGCTCCGGGCAAACATGCTGGGATTCATGTTGTTCGAGGTCCTCTTTGGTCTCGACCGCCGATGCGACCGTCAGAAAACAATAGAGGCAGCGTGTGTTGTAGGTCCCGTTCTCGTTCTGTGTCCGGCTGTACATAAGTGTCGTCCCCTGCTCATGTGGAGCAAGATTTCTCGATAGTACCCATCTCCCAAATCGAAAAACGTGACTGGTATCACGCTCGACTGTGAGAATTGACCCGGAGGCGGGGCAATCTACAGATTGGTGTTCTGATTTTGATTGCGTCGCAGTTGCCAGCAGGGACTCTCGCCGCCCTGCGAAAAGATGGACACGGAGCAGGGAACATCGCTCGATCCCAGGTAGTCATATTCTGACTTGTTGCCCTTCAAAGGGACTACGAGAGTGCGGTTCACCGTAACGGATCCCTGCGGCGCGCCGCGCATCTTGTACACCGCCCAATCACCGCAGTACAGCGCCACGAAAACTGCTACAAGGCCCACGACAATTCGCCGCAACCACTTGACCATCGAAGCTCAGTCCCCCGGAATCTACGTCTTCGTCCGATGTTACGCGAACGGCTCAGTGTAATGAGCGCTCACCTCCCAGACGCCCGCACTGGAACGGCGCCCTTGCATAAATTCTGGAAGGACTACGCCAGCTAACGGACTGCCGTAGAATTTCCGTTGATTGTCCAAGCCGGGAGACTCACTGATGAATATCATCCGCCACGTTCGCTTGCCGCTTGTCTTTCTCTTTTTCCTCAGCGTAGCCTCTTTACCAGCGGGCGCTCTCCAGCATGCGGACACGTCACTCATGGTTCCCACCACTGCGGGGCAAATTCAGGGATCTCCGCGCCCCGGTGGAGGCGCGGAATTCCTCGGCATCCCCTATGCACAGCCTCCCATCGGAGATCTCCGCTGGCGCGAGCCGCTGCCTGCAAAGCCCTGGACCGGAGTTCGCTCCGCAACCACCTTCGGCGCGCCCTGTTCACAGCCTGATCTCGGCGACTGGAACCGCCGCGATGCCCAGACCGGCAAAGAGGACTGTCTTTTCCTCAACGTGATCGTTCCCGCGTGGCCCATCCCCAAACCGCTTCCTGTCATGTTCTGGATTCACGGCGGCGCCAACGAGGGCGGCACGGCGTCGAGCGCCCTGTACAAAGACGGCACCCTCGTCAACCACGGCGTCATTCTGGTCACGGTCAACTATCGCCTGGGCATCTTCGGCTTCCTCGCCCATCCTGAACTCACAGCCGAATCGGCCCATCACAGTTCGGGCAACTACGGCCTTATGGACCAGATCCTCGCGCTCCACTGGGTTCGCGATAATATCGCGAAATTCGGCGGCGACGTAAACAACATCACCGTTTTCGGCCAGTCTGCCGGCGCCATGGACACCAGCATGCTGATGACGTCGCCGCTCGGGAAAGGGCTCTTTCAGAAAGCTCTTGCCGAGAGCGGAGCAGCTTTCACCGCACCGTTGCTCCCGCTCGCCAATGCAGAGCAAGCCGGCGCCAGATTGGCGAGAGCGATCGGCGCGGCCGAAGGCGACGGTCAGATCAGGGAACTGCGCGCTCTTAGCGGGCCCGCTCTGCTCGCGGCTTTGGCAAAACTCGACCCGCGCAGCCGTCCCCGCGTCGGACCCGATATCGACGGATATGTACTGCCGCAGCAGCCCGCGATCGTCTTCGCAAGCAGCCAGCAAGCTCACGTTCCGTTTGTCTACGGCACCTCCGCCCGTGAATTCGGCGGCAACCAATCTGCCGACCAACTGCGGCTCACCATCCACTTGACCGCGGGGGCCTTCGCTGACAAAGCCCTCGCCGCCTATGGGCTCGCGAACGGGGGGCAGGGCACCACCGATCCGAAATATGGCACTCCCGCCGATCAATGGACAGCCGATATGATTTTCCGCTGCCCGTCCGTCACTCAGGCCGCGTGGCATGCAGCCGCCAACAATCCAACCTGGGAGTACGAGTTCAACCACGCCATTCCCGGCCAGGAAGCGCAGGGCGCAGTCCACTCCGCCGACCTGCCTTACGTCTTTGGCTACTTCCCCAAAACCGGCAACATCGCGGGCAATTTCACCGATGTCGACAAGAAGCTTGCCGATCTTATTGAGACCTACTGGACCAACTTCGCCAAAACCGGCAACCCAAACTCACCCGGCGTGCCCAACTGGCCCCAGCAAGGCGACAACGGGACCTACATCCAGTTTCAACAGGACGGAAAAGTTGAAATCGCCCACGGCCTGCGCGCAGCTCAATGCGACATCTATCGCCAATGGCTCACCGCGCAAATGCACCCAACGCACTAACGGGATTCGGCGTGGTGCATGGGTGGGTTGCACGATGAGCGCATATCATCGCGCAAAAGAATATCGATTGAGCTAGCACAAAATCAAAAGGGCCGGCGATCGCCGGCCCTTCCGTTGATTGAAGCGATACTCGCTAAGCGTGATGCGCCACAGAAGCCGCCCTCGGTGAAACTCCACTCAGCTCCGCGGCCCGCGCCTCAGCATACGCGGCCGCGCCCATCAGCGCCGAGCCGCTGTCCAGAATAACGCGCACCGGCATGTTGATCAGCAACTGGCTGAGCCGCCCCTTGTCCTGGAACGCCTTGATGAATGTGCCGTCCTTCAGCTTTTCCAGGATCTTTGGAGCAATTCCGCCGCCCACGTAGAGGCCACCCACGGAGAGCACTTTCAGCGCAAGATTTCCGGCCTCGGCGCCGTAGATCGACACCATCATGTCCAGTGCCTTGCTGCAGATTTCGCTTTTTGCCGAGAGCGCCATTTCCGTGATTACGCTGTTCGGGTCGTGCGCTTCCGTGATCTTTTCCGCCAGCCACTTCGGCTCTTCCATGCCACGGCTATCGCGCAGAAATTCGTAGATGTTCGTCAGCCCCATACCGCTCACAACGCGTTCGTAGCTGACGCGTCCGCTGTACTTCCGCTGCAGAAAGCGCAGCAGCTCAATCTCTTCTTCGTTGCGTGGTCCAAAATCGGTGTGTCCGCCTTCTGACGGATACGGCACGTGAATGCGCCCGTTCCATGCCAGGATTCCTTCGCCCAGCCCGGTCCCGGCCGCAATCAGGCCGCGGTTGCCGATCTGGCTCGCATCGCCGTCGCTCAAGGTGTAAATCTGATCTGGCCCCAGCTCGGCCACGCCATACCCGTTCGCTTCGAGGTCGTTGATCAGGAACACATGGTCAATGACGAGATTCTTCGCGAGCTCCCTGCTGTCCAGCGTCCACGGCAGGTTAGTCAAGCGCAGGCGTCCGTCGCGCACCGGTCCCGGAACTCCGAAACATGCCGCACTTACTCGATCTGTGCCCAGAAACTCTCTGACGATCTCCTCGAGCCCCGAGTAATCCTTCGCCGGATACTGCTTGTCCCGAGCGCGATTCAGTTTTCCTTCGGAAAAGTCATACAAAGCCAAGTGGACCTTTGTCCCGCCCACATCACCAGCCAAAATCATCGTTCCCTCTCCATCGCGTTTTCGGAACAGCCGCAGTCGAAGCCCGGGGGCCCTAGAGTCGGCGCGACCCAAAGCAGCGTCGACCTTGGGAGAATTACAGAATGCCCTCTTTAGTTTCGAACGCGCTGTAGCATTCCACGGCCCTGCCCGTCCGTTGCGGGCAACAGCGCAGCAGCATCCTTATCCAGGATCAGAGTGAGTATACCGCCTGAGGGCCATATCAGCTGGCTTGGCAGCCGCTCCGGATCGCTCGGCCCCGTGAACACTTCCTTGACCAGCTCGGCTTTGTCTGTGCCGCCAATCAGGAAGAAAACCGAGCTTCCCTGGTTGATCACCGGCCACGTGAGCGTGATCCGCCATGTATTCTTCTGCGGAACCTGGTTGGCCGTCACCAGCCGCCCCAGCGTGTGGATCGCCTCGGTGTGAGGAAAGATCGAAGCCGTGTGCCCGTCATCGCCCATCCCCAACGCGATCAGGTCAAACCGTGGACTCTCCGCGCCCTCCAGCCTGAAATTATTCCGCAGCAGCGATTCGTACCGTGCCGCCGCCACTTCGGGCTCCAGTTCGCCCTCCATCCGGTGCACCTGTTCCGGCTTCAGCGGAACGTGGTTCAGCATCGCCTCGCGCGTCATGCGGTAGTTGCTTTCCGGGTGATCAGGAGGGACCGTCCGCTCATCCACCCAATAGAGTTCCAGCTTGTCCCATGGCATGCGCTTGAGCCACGGCTGCCCGGGATCAGCCAGCAGCTGAAACGCCGCCTTGGGTGTCGATCCTCCGCTGATCGCGATTCGCGCTCGTCCCTGCCTGGATACCGCCTTCTCCACAACCTCTACAAAATGTTGCGCCGTCCGCCTTGCCAGTGCTGCCGTATCCGGCTCAACGATATATTCAATTTTCAGTTCCGCCACCATCCGACCGACCTCCGATTTCTACATTACACGCGAGGTCCAAGCCCTCATCAATGCCCGGTGTCAAGACGACCAACGTGATCTCAACTGAGTAATCAATAGGTGATGGTTGCAGTGATCGTATCGGCATACGAGCCAGGTATAAGGACCTGTCCTCCGGGTATCTGACCATAAACGGTCAGAGACTGGTTCGCTCCCGTACCAGTGCCTGCAAGAGTGTCAGTGCCCACCGTGTTACCCCAGTTGGTGGTGCGCGCGCTGTTCGAATAGAGCGCGTAGTTCAGGCTGTTCGAGCCACTCATCATCTTTCGTGTGGTAACGGTCGCGCCCGTCGCAATGCCGGCGTTCAGGCCAACATAATACGGAGCCTTTGATGTGCAATTCACGAGAATGGTGGACGTGGCGTTTGTCGCTGCACCAGTATATACACCGAAATTGAGCGTGCTGGCACTGATGGTGCAGTTAGCAACGATTGTCGCTGTCACCGTGAAGGAAGTGGTAGCCGTGCTGATCGTATCGGTGTATGTCCCCGAAATTACGTACTGAGACGCAGTTATCTGCCCATAGACTGTGACATTGGTGTTGCCGGTGCCGGTCAATTCGGTGCCGGTGGTGTTGCCCCAGTTTTCTGTCCGTGCGCTATCGCGATACAAAGCATAGTTCAGCGTGGCGCCGAAAGGACCAGTCATCTTGCGGCTCGTTTCCGTAGCTCCTGCACCCGTCCCTGCATCCATGGGGATGTCCCAACTTCCGGCGCAAGTGACCTTTCCGGTAGCAGTCCCGTTGAGCAGCGTCCCCGTGTAGGTCCCAAAGTTCAGAGTCGTGACGGTGAGGGAGCAATTCTGCGCTGCCGACTTATGAGCGAAGCCCACGGAGAGTGACAGTGCAATCGCCACTACGATCCTTCGCATCAATTTCTGCATTATGGCGTCTGCTCCACGCAGCGAAGTGGGCCAATGGATGGAATATCTCCGGGAACAGCCTTGTACTCGAACAGAACAGTGCAACTTCTGCCGTCCATGCGCACAACCCTGACCTCATTGTGCGCGCTGAGATCTTCAACGTAAGCGCTTCCGTCATACCCGACCGGAACGGTGACACCTGTGGCGACCAGGGTAGCGGACGACCCCAGCGACAATGCCTTCCCGCGCTCGTCCACCAACTGCAGCAATGCTCCATGGCTGAACTTGACCGGGAACTTGACCACGATCCCTGAACGATCCTGGGGCCGCATTTCACGGGTTGCAGTGTCGATTGCCACATCCGCCGGAATGTCGGTTGCCGAGATGGCAATGTGATTCAGATCGAACGAGCGCATGTCGGGCACCAGCAGGCGTCCCGAAGAGTTGGTCGTTCCAACGTCGCGATTTTCCTGCAGGACGTGCACGTGCGCTACAGGATTGGTATCCACGATCGCGAAGCTGTCGAAGATCGTGTTGGAAGGGAACACGCTTCGGTCAGCCAGTGAGAAGGCGCCCTGCGTCTCCAGCCGCAAGGTTGTTATCCCCGAACTCTCATCGACACCGGCTGTAAGTAGCCCCACGCTCGATTTGTATTGCACCTGTCCAAACTCGTGCTGCGAATCGCCTGCAGAAGCATAGGCGTTGTAGCCCCATTGGCCTATCTGTGCCGCTGACTGCTGGGCTTGCACCTGCGCGGTGCCGTCGGATGTCCCACTGACATTCACTGAGCTTCGCTTGCCGAACGGAATCATGATTCCAGCCTGCAGCCCACTGCTGCTTCCCGGACTCCCAGATACATTTTTGAATTCTGAAGCATAAAACGTGACGTGGTGGATCAAGATCGAGTAGCTTGCAGAGACAATATGGGAGTGTTGGGCAGCGATAACAACTGAGTTGATCTGGACCGGAGGGGCGTCCTGGTCGATTCCTCCGTAAGCCGCTCCCAGCGAGCCGAAGTGCTTGCTGTAGAGGCTGGTGAAACCATTGATCTGCTTTCGCGGAATTCCGTCGCCATTCATTGCGGCGACATCGCGGTAGTTTTGGGTAGCCAAAATCGCTGAGCCACCGAGACTGAATACCCTCCCGATTCGCTGTGCGCCGACTGCGAACTGGGCTCCGCTGTGCCCCCATCCAGAACTGCCCGCCACGGCGAAATTGATCACTCCAAGATGACCAATCTGCTGCACCGCGCCCGCGCCTGCCAGTACGGTTCCCGGCGTGCCCTCCGCGCTGGCCTCGATCGTGAACTTTGAAGTCAGGCCGCGACGAAACATGCCCGCGCCCGCGAATTTTCCATAGTCGTAGCTGGCTGAGCCCCAATTCCTCCGTACCATTCCCGCTCCGACGGCGAATGTCTGCAGCCCCGGCGCAAGCAGCGAAGAACTCGCGTAAAACGGCTGTGTCACCGTCACTTGTTGTCCCATGGCATTGGTAACTGTCATTGAGATTGTGCCCGCACCTGATACCACGGGCAGCTGCGGAATCTGGAACGGACCTGCGCCAACGTCACTCGTTGCAGCTACGTTTCCGTCCATCAGCACCTCGACGGTAGAAGGAACGGCGGCCGAGCCGCTCAGCGTGGGCATTGGAAACGTGATGAGATCAGGCCTCATGCTGAAGTCTGAGTTCACCTGCACGCCTTCAACGCGAATCGCGCGGTTCCAGGAAAGGCTGGAAGTTATATAGTCCCCCAGAGTGTAGCGGCGCATCGAGTTCACATCGGCATAGCTGTATGAGGAATCGAGACGCACATTACTCGGGGAACCACTGTCCAAACTCGCGCCTGCATAACCCAGCCAGTCAGAGCTTGCGACTCCCCAGCGCGAAAAGACCCGGAGATCGACAGAGCCGGTTCCCCCCAATTGCCCCCCCGAGTATGTTCCGACGGTGTCATAGTTAAGTGTGATACCGGTCCCGCTCTCAATCTCGCGATGAGCCAGCATCGCCTGCAACCCCACCGGCTGTAGCACTGTTGCCTGCAGAAGATTGTTGCTGGCCGTGATATTCAGCAACAGGTTCTTCTCATCAAGGCTCCAGGCCAACCCACGTATGCTCGATAACTCAATCAGGTCGTGAGATCCCAGGATGATAGCGTCGGGGACACGGAAACCAAGATCGCGCAATTCGGACGGCCGCACCATAAGCTTGCCGCGTCGCATCACAAATTCGCCGATCTTGCCGATGGGTTGACCATTTACGCGCACATCAAGAAGCAGTGTTTCGTCGCCGACCGGATCAGCGCTGGGGTCCGAAGATGCGGTATTGGAATGTGAGGGATCCACTGTCTTCGCAGGGGTGGAAGAGTCATCATCCGGGAGAGCGGGCGGAGAGGGTGCATTTTTGTTTGCGGACAGTGTTGGTGTTGCGGCCGATAGAACTGGGTGCACCCCGCCGGCTGTCGCCGACCGAGGCGCAATGGTCAGCACGAGAAAAATGATTCCCGCAGCGCTGGACCGTTTGCCCAAGTTGCATCCACCATCATGGCGCGCCAACAACGCTTACCTGCTGTTCAATGGCACCGGCGTCCGATTGCGCTTTGAGCTGCAGCGTTCGATTCGGCAGCGGAAGTGGACCTCCCTGCGCATCAATCTTCCAGTGGCGGGTTACTCCGGCAAGAATGTACGGCGACGAGCCGGCTTCAGTCTTCAGTTTGCGGCCGTCGCTTGTCGACAGCTCGATCTCGCGAACCGCCAGATGTCGAAGGCCAGTGTTGGTCCCAACCAGATAGAGCTCTCCGTCTTTGGCTTCAAGGTGAAACCGCACGTCAGGATTCGCCCGAGAGCCCGGTTGAGCAAATATCGGAATAGAAAGTCGAAGAACTACGTGTACGACCCCAGGTTCGGCTGGGGGTGGAATCTGGTCGAGCAGTATGCGATAGGTGCTTTCCCGTACCGGTGGTTTTTGCCTCAGGATCAACCGCACGACCTGGCTGGCCCCGGGAGCCAGCGTTGCGATTGGCGGACTCACAACTACAAGGTCGGACGGGGTAAGAACGTCCTGGTCTCCATCTTGATTCCACGCATAGGCGCGAATCTGAATTGCAGTCTTGCTGTTTCCATGATTGGTCACCGTGAGAGAACTGGCTCCCTCGCCTGGCGCCATCAGAATATTCACGGGAAGAACCGACAAGGACTGTGCGCTTGCCGCTACTCTCATCGTGACAACGAGAAGAATGGCAACAAGCGCACGGGTAACTGCGATTCGGTAAGACATCATCAAATGCCCCGAAAGCGATGAATCTGTGGATTCCGCCAACAGTGTTTAATAGGTGATTGTGGCTGTGACTGTATCGCTGTATGCATTAGGAGCCGGGATCGTGCCCGCGGGGATTTGGCCGTAAACAGTGAGAGTTTGAGCTGCCCCGCTTCCGGTTCCCGTTACCGTATCGGTGCCGATTGTCTGGCCCCAGTTTTTCGTGCGGTTGCTATCGGAAAAGAGCGAGTAACTCAGAACGCCTGCGCCTGCGCCGTTCACCATCATCTGGCGAGTTGTCACCGTCGCACTCGGTGCAGAACCAGCATTCAAACCAACGTTATAGGGTGTGGTGTTCGAACATTGGACGGTAATTGTGGACGTGTTGTTGTTCACAACGCCCGTGTAGGTTCCAAAGTTGAGATTGCCAGCAGAAATCGTGCAGATTGCGTTAACTTGTGCGCTGACCGTGAAAGTGGTGGTAACAGCGGTTGCCGCATTAGCGCTGGTAGCAAGGCCCAGCACAAGCACTCCAAAAACAGCTGATGCAGATTTGATGGCGTTTCCGAGCTTCATCAGTAGGACTCCTGAACTATCTGGTTCGAATTTTCTCGCAACGGCTGCCTGACACAGAGTCAGACAGGATCAGTTCTTGACTGAATCAGGCAATCATGACCGGGAGAGGCTACGTCTGGCCTAACTCCCTCGTCACTCGCCACCGACTACCGAACACGTTGATTTTCGCGTTCGTTGATACCAAAAAACGGGTGCCAAGGTAGTCAGAAGCCTCGTATCCGCCTCCTGCAAGAGGGCGGTGAATTTCTGGGAAAGGCTTCTGGTTGCTTCTGATAATGAAAAGGTTATCGAGATCTAAGTCTAAGCTCAATGACACTTTGGGGACTAGGACGTGACCATTGGGGTGCCAGAAGAGTACACAATTCGTGCTAATCTGCGCGGGAGGGATTTCCCGGCTGGAAAGACTGCAGCGGGAGGGATCGCAGATGATCCTTTTCAGATAGCTTCAATAGCTGACAGTAACGGTGATCGTATCGGCGTACGCCCCATCTTCAACATCTTGCCCTGCGGGAATCCGACCAAGAACAGAAAAGGTCTGTGCCGAGCCGTTACCGATGCCCGATACGGTATCTACGCCGATCGTGTGACCCCAGTTGCGGAGTTCACTGCTGGGCGGATTTAGCGTATATCCCAGCAGCGCCAAGCCGGGGCCAATCATCTTCCGGTTCGAAACTGTAGCTCCGGGTGCCATGCCCTCGCTCAAGCCTATGTTGTAAGGGGTCGAGTGAGTGCATTTCACAGAAATGGTCGATGTCGCGTTCACCATCGCCCCGTTGTAAGTTCCGAATCTCATCGAAGAAGCAGAAGCTATGCACGCGCTCTGAACCGTTACCGATACGCCAAATGCAGCAGTGGCCGTGGCAGCAGGAGCATGTCGCGAGCCGCAATTGATCGCGAGGAAAGCCAACGTAACCACCCGCAATACGCGTTTATTCAACATCGCATACCTCCTTTGCAGGAAGAGGCCCGTGTAGTGCGCCCTCAAAGCTCGACAACCCCAAAACGAATGCGAAATCCCCGAAAATCAGCCGAGCCCAGCGCCTCGCGAAAGCTTTGACCGGCGGTATCTGGTCGACCTTGAAATCCTCTTCAAATACTTGATCGGCACAAATTGGAAAAACTTTCGCCTTGGGAATTGTGAGAAATTTGACGCGCGGGGAGACACGCCTATCCCTTTGGTGAGATGCGTTCCGCGGATGATTCGGCGATTTGATTATTTTCACAACCAAAGACAATGTCGCGCCTATACCAGAACGTCTGGAGACGGGTGCAAACTTGAGTGGGTCTCCAAACCTCATCCGGCAATGAATAGGGTGGACTCGGCCTCAAACCATGCAATCTCTTGCCGCCAAGGACGCAGCAGATGGAAACAATAAACCTTCAATGAATTTGAGGCGTTGCTGAACTGCTACGACTGCGAGGAATATGCATTGCTGACGAAACGTCTGCCTGACAGGACGGCATCGACGGCCGGCAGCAAGTCGTCTTCGGCATGGGTTTTAAAGACGTAACCACATGCACCCAGCTTCATAGCCTCTTGAACCATGTCAGCAGAGGTATCCATGGTGCAAAAGATAATCTTTGATTTCGGCTGTTTCCCGAGAATTCGCCGTGCAGCCTCGAAGCCATTCAGTGTTAGCACGCCGATATCGAGCAGGATCAGCTCCGGTCTCATTTCCTCTGTCTTCCGCACTGCTTCCAGTCCGTCGGACACCTCAAGAGCGATCCCCAATTCGAGCCTGTGTTTCAATTTTGAGCAGACAAATTGGCGGAAGGGCTTGAAATCCTCCACGACCATTACGCAAATTGTGCACGCTGCCTCCAATGACTTTTCGCAATCTTTAAGAGAGTTCGTTTGCTACTAGTCTGGGGTGCTTCCCATTTTCGAGCAATGTGCGGGCATTTGCCGACTTGACTCCAATAAATCCGGGGAGCCTTAGTGCCAAGGATATTGGGCATAGTGTCCAATGCAGCCCGAGTATAGGAGTTGCTGTGATTGGGATGATGTGTTTCCAATCACAACAAATGCGAGAGCCAGGTTCATAACTATGGTCGTGTCGTGCCCGAGTTGCAACTACCCACTGTCTTCAAAATACGTGCCCGTCCAATAACCCCGTTGTCACTGATCGCCGCATTGGAATGAGAAGAGATTCCATTCCACTTCTTCAATCTGGAAGTCTTGTGAAGAGACTGGTTTCCTGGTGAACTTCGCAATCGCTGATTCCCAGAAACTGCGCGCAGGCAGATTGTTCGACCTGACGCGAATCTGCCATTTCCCTGGGCATCGATACCAGACCTTCTCGGCCATCTCGGCTCCCACCCCGCGATGTCGATAACGTTGCAATACAAAGAATTCCGCCATGTCCCACACCTCGCTATCGCCCCACATTCCCGGCCCCCGAGTGACAAGGGCAAATCCTGATAGCTTGCCTTCAACTTTTGCCAGAAACGGTACATGGCGAGGTTCATGCCAATAGAGAGGAAGATCGGGATACCCGAAGCGACCATCCTCTCCTACGTCGACAGAGACAAACTCGCTGAAGTCGTGGATGTACAGCTCTATGAGGTTTTCCAGACTGCGCTGATTCTCCGGTCCGGCCTGAAATAGCTCGACGCGAGAAGACATGCCCCAAGCTTACCGTGACACCGTTGTTTTGAGTCTGTCGCTGCCGCTGAGGTCTTTGATTTCAATGCCAGTCTCAAATAGCTCCGCCAGCCGCACGACATCCAACGATCAAATTAAATGTCCTTGCAAACTTGGTTTAAGCCATAAGTTCATTGCGCGAAGGCCCCGCGTGCTGACAATTGCGCGGGGCCTTGAAATTGTGGATTGCCGTGAACTTAATTGGCGCTCGTGTCCACCACTGGAATGTTTCCAGCCAACTGCAGATTGATCAGAAGATCAAGACGGCGGTCGATCTGATACCACAGTGCAGTCTTTTTTGCGGAGATAGCCTTTTCGAAAATCGGCACGTACTTCGAACGGGTGTCCGTGAATTGCTGGTCGATCGCAGCCGCTCTCTGTATGAAGAGATTTGCTTGATCGTCTGTCATCGTGTCGTAGTTCGCTGCATAGTCCTTGATGAGCGCCACACGGGCATCGCCAATTTTGGCCACGTCCGCTGCATACTGGTCATAAATCGGCCAGAACTTGGTGGCTTCATCTGCGGTGAGGTTCATGTTTTCCGCAGTTATCGTTTTCCGCGACGATTGAACATCTGCTCGCAGCATCTTTATGTCCTGGTCAAGACTTGCCGTGGATGCTGCGCCCGAACTCTGCGCCGCCTGGGCAAATATTGGTTCGCTGACGAGGGCCATTGCGCTCAGCAATGCTAGCGCTACGAGGGTTTTCTGTTTGTGCATTTTCAATCTCCAATTCGCATGTTGGTGGTCGTTTGTGCGTAGGCGCGAGAGTCAACACGCGCAGCGTTGAAGGCCATGGATGTATGTAGTTTTCGTTCGCGCAATCCCCTTGCGCAACACAATGGAAAGCCACACCTACAAGCAATACTGCTCTGCACCCTTAGTCGTGAACTGTAAATACTGACAGTCCGCTGAGAAATCGCCGGCACCTCGCCTGAATTCCCGGAATTCATGAAAGTTCGGTTGGATGGGCGTGACTCTTCGCATATTGGGAAAGCGGTATGTTTCCCATCGCAATGCGGCACGGCCGATGCGCTCCTGCTTTGCATGTCAACCGGAATCAGAAAAGTAGCCTGCATCCTTGCCCTTGCCGCTTATCTGTCAGATTTGACAGTAGTATCAAAATCCTTCCAAGCACAAGATAGGCACATGCACTGTTTCTCCAAAGTATAAGTGGTGCACAGCGTGGCGGCTCGTAGTAAGCAACTGGCCGTAAGTATCAAGGAGAGATTATGAAATTGCACTGCAAGAAATTCTGCCTACTGGTCGCGGTAGCGCTTACCCTGCCATTTTGTACAGCCGTCTTCGCCCAGGGGCCGACCGACCGGACGATCGCGGACTCGGCCACGTCCTCATCAACGGCCGTTGCGATTCCAGATGCGCCCGAGCCAACGCCAGCCCAGGGGCCCGGTCCTGTGTCTCAATACCCGACCGGAAGCACGGGAGGCGATTGGCGAGTCGGGATCTCGATTTATGGTTGGTTTCCCGGATTGCACGGAACCGTTGGAGCGCTCGGCCATAATGCCAGCGTCCATGTTCCCTTTAGCGATGTCTTTCATACCTTGAAGGGGATCATCCCGATCGCCGTTGAGGCCGATAAGGGCCGCTTCCTGATGCCGGAGGATTTCCTGTGGATGAAGCTCGGCGTAAACAACGGAATCCCCATTGACGATCTTGATCAGTATTCAATCAGTACCCATCTGACAGAATCGATCCTTACGGGAAAGGTAGGGTACAGGCTGATTGACGGCGATCACCTCAAGTTTGATGCCCTCGGTGGAGTTCGCTATTGGTATTTGAGCCTGAACAACACTCTGCAACCCTCGGGCCTCAGCAATAATCGATCGGTTCAGTGGGTTGATGGCGTGGGCGGTGGCAGGTTCATCTTGCCCTTCGGCGAAAAGGCGGCCATAACGGTGGCCGGCGACGCCGGCGCAGGCGGATCCAACCTGGACTATCAGATCCTGGGGCTTCTCAACGTGAACTTTACCCGCAAGCTATCACTGGCGGTCGGCTGGCGTTATCTGGATGAGGACTACCAGCCAACCACTAACCAATTCGTATTTGACACAGTGACAGATGGCGCGATCGGGGGACTCAGCTTCAACTTTGGCGGCAAGCCGCCGCTTCCACCGACTGCCTCGTGCTCGGCCTCGCCTGCGCAAGTCTACCCCGGCGATCAAGTCACAGTGACAGCTAACCCGGAGAATTTGAATCCCAAGCTGAACACGGTGTATACGTGGAGTGGCGACGGCGTTACCGGCAATGGAACGACGGCGAGCGTCAACACGGCTGCCTTGAGACCCGGAACCTATACGGTCCAGGGCAGTGTCAAGGAAGGGAAGCCGGGTAAAGAAGGGGAAAAGCCATGGCAGGTAGCCGACTGCTCGGCCACTTACACCGTCAAGGAGTTTGAGCCGCCGACATTGAGCTGCTCAGCGAATCCGTCTGATCTCAAGCCGGGTGACTCGACGACTTTGACAGCACAAGGTGTCAGTCCTCAAAATCGCCCACTCACTTACAGCTATCAGGCCTCGAGTGGCACGATCAGCGGAAGCGGTCCCACCGCGACCTACTCTTCGACGGGCGCTTCCACCGGTACGGCGCAGATTACCTGCAGCGTGTCGGATGACAAGGGCCACACCGCGACTGCGAACGCGACTGTCAACATTCAGGCGCCGCCGCCACCGCCACCGCCACCACCACCGCCGAGCCTGTTGCTGCACAGCGTCTTCTTCCCGACCGCTCTGCCGAATGAGAAGCGGCCTGACAAAGGCTTGGCAGCAAGTCAGGAGCAGATTCTCACTACCTTGGCAACGGACTTCAAAAACTACCTACAGGTTAAGCCGGATGCGCGCCTGACCCTGACCGGTCACGCGGATCCACGCGGCGGAGCCGAGTACAACAAGGCGCTTTCGGAACGCCGCGTCGGTACCGTTAAGCATTTCCTCATCGACCAGGGTGTTCCCGAGGCGTCCATTGATACGCAAGCGATGGGCGATGAGCATCCTCTCTCGAAGGATGACGTGAAGCAGCTCGTCCAGAGCAATCCTGATCTGACGGATGAAGAGAGAGCGAAGATCATGCGCAATCTCACCGTCATTTACCTGGCCCAAAACCGTCGCGTCGACGTCACCCTGGCCAACAGCGGTCAGCAGTCGGTGCAACTCTATCCCTTCAACGCGCACGACGCAGAAACACTTCTCAGCGAGAAGGCCCAGGCCCATGCCAAGAAGCAACCGGCCGCGCCCAAGCAGTAATAACCTTTAACCACCGGAACAGGCCTGCCACGGCCTGTTCCGGTATCGACGCGAAAGATGGAAAACTCATCAATCGCCAATCCGTCACATTCACACAGTCTGATTTAGGGATGATTCTTTGAAATCAGGAGTCTTCAACTCGGATTCAGGTCTTGGAAGACGTTCTTCAGCAATTTCCGAATGATCGGGTAACACTCGCAAGCAACGTCCTCCAACTGCTCCCTGTTTTCGATACGAATCCGCGATCGGCGGTATTCAATCAGGCCTGATCTTTGCAGACTTCCTGCGGCTAGATTGACGGTGGATCGACGCGCGCCGAGCATTTCGGCAAGAAACTCCTGCGTCAACCTCATCTCCGATTCACCGGTCCTGTCTTGCACCATCAGCAGCCATCGTGCGAGCCGCTCTTCAACTTGATGGATTCGATTGCATGCAGCCAGTTGAGCCAGAACCAGGGTCTCGTGCTGTACCAGCCGAAGAATAGCGCTGCGCAGTTTCGCATCTCTTGTGAACATCTCTTCGCAACGTTTGAAATCCATCCGGAGGCCTGTTCCCGCCACTTGCATGAAGCAGCGTGTCGTGCCCGTTAAAGGACCCAGCAGATGGATTTTTTCCGCAATTCCTTCCTGCCCGACGAATCCCACCTCGACCCCTTCACCGGCAGAAAGAATTGTGACCGTAGAAGCGATGCCTGAAGTAATGAAATGGACGTAGGGCGGAGTTGTTTCTGGTTCAAATAGAACGGTGTGGACAGGCAGATCGACCGGCTCAAGATGAAGCAAAAGCTCTGTCCGCGTTTCGGATGGAAGTACTTCAAGAAGACGATTGGTGACTGGGAGCGCCACAGGTCCCACCTTGAGAGAAGTACGCGAGTGACTTTGGCCCCTTTTTCGAGGTGCAGACTCAGCGTGCAGCATCGCCGCAGAAGAGAAAATAGACGCTTTAGGGGCAAAAGGTCTGTTCGATAGCGAACATTTGAATTGACTTAGGGGCATTGAGTCGCAAAATTGGGGCCTGAATGCCTTTGGCGCTTCCACAGCAAAATTCTGAATTTCAACTTCAGATGTCCGGTATCTGACAGACGCTTGACCGCGAACGTTGCAAGATATTGGCATATCTGGAGCGAAAAGGTCGTTTCGCCCGAAGAAAAGCACGATCCATTATTCTGCTCTCCTTTCTCCGCTTGAGCATGTCTAGTCTCGAGATTTTAGTCGGACTAGCCTCTGATGGCCGTGGCATTTGTTCCGGCGCCGGCAAATTTCTCAATTCCTTTTACCCAAGACGAATGCGATCCAGATGAATTCCCAATTGAGTATTCTGATAGTTAGTAGAGATGAGATGCTACTCAGGACGCGCGAACTCATCTTTGGCGCCTACTTTCGGGTTACGGCGGTTGGAAGGCCCACAGAAGCAGTGCAGCATCTTAAATCCGACCATTTTGATTTGATCGTACTGTGTCATTCGCTCAGAGAGGATGAATGCGAGTGCCTTGCCAATCTTGCGCATCAGCATTCGCACCCCGCGAAGGCCCTGGCCCTTAAACGCATGACAGATTTTGGAGCAAAAAAGCCTTGGGCCGATGACGAAATTGGGGTGGATGCCGGGCCTTATGGCCTGCTGGTTAGAGCAGCCCAGATGCTGAATTTCCGGATACCGAAGCGCACCAAAGCACACGTCGAAAGTTTCCAGGAGAGTCGAGGCAATTCCCTCAACGACGACGGCCTGTCACTTTGCTGAGCGACCAGTAATTCGGACTGCGGATTAACCCTGGATGGCTTAAGGGTCTTTACCTTCTTTTTTTGTTCGAGTAAACTGCGGTCACTTCGAATCCCCAGGAGACCCCATGACGAGCCTGAAGCGTTTGTTGCTGGTTGAAGATCAGCCGAAAGACGTTCGCATTGCCGCGAAAACGGCGCAATCGATGGGGTTTTCGGAGGTGGACGCACGAGCATCCCTTCAGGCCGCACGGGACTATCTGGACAGGGGCCTTAAAGGCGAGGGGCCGCTACCGGATGGTATTGTGCTCGATTTGGACTTGGGATATGACAGCGGTTACGAACTTCTCAGATATTGGCATTCGACTCCGGGCTTATTCGAAATTCCGGTAATCGTATGGTCCATTCTTGGGGATGATCACCGCAAAATGTGTGACTTGTTCAAGGTCAATCGCTATGTCGCGAAGTGGGAGGGCGAGGATGCCTTCCGGGAGGCACTTGGCAATTTGGTCGAATCAACATCCTCGAAGATTTACTAAGACCCGCTTCCATCCCTTCCGCAACAAATTGCATCAGATCACTTGCAATCAAGGAATTCCCGCCCGCTGCGGTCGACCCAGCAACCAAGCCACACGCTGTGATCCCTTTCAGAAGGCTCGTAAGGAGAGCAATGTGAATGAGTTAGCCGAGATTATTTCTCGAAACGAAGACAAGTTGCGGACCGAATGGATCCGGGATATGGGGAGTTCCGTCCAACGTGCCGACCTCATCAGTAAAGCGGAGTTGGAAGAGCAGTGTAAAGCACTTTTGGGCGCCATCATCACCGGTATTCGAAGCGGCGGCCCGACGCAACTCTCCTCCGCAGGCTGGAGTTCCGCCCGTGAACTTCTGCATGAGATCTCGGCATCTCGTGCGCGCCAGGGATTCTCGCCATCGGACGTGGCCACATTTGTACTCTCTCTGAAGCGCCCTGTCTTCGTTTTGTTTCGGCGCGAATTGGCAACCAACCAGGACACGCTGTTCGACGCGATTTGGACTGCGACCGATTTACTCGATCGGCTGGCACTCATCACGAGCGAGTCGTTTATGGCTGCCCGTGAAGAGCTTATCTCCCGTCAGCAGCAGGAATTGCTAGAACTCTCGACGCCGGTGGTCAAGCTGTGGGATGGAATTCTGGCTCTCCCGATCATCGGCACCCTCGATAGCGCCCGAACCCAGGTCGTGATGGAGAATCTTCTCCAGGCTGTGGTTGCCACGAACTCAAAATACGCAATCATCGACATAACCGGGGTTCCCACTGTCGATACGCTGGTTGCACAACACTTGTTGAAGACGATCACAGCGGCGCGACTGATGGGTGCGGAGTGCATTATCAGCGGGGTGCGGCCACAGATCGCCCAGACAATCGTCCATCTAGGCATCAATCTAGAGGACGTCATCACGAAAGCCAAATTGTCAGATGCATTCGCCCTCGCCTTGCAAAGGAGCGGGAGAAAAGTCGTTCGAGAGGGCACCGCTCCAGTGAGCCCGATTAGCGGCCTGTTTGCAAAGCGGGAGGAGTAAATGGAACGAATTCCAGTTCTCCGCATGGGCTCGCTGCTGCTGATTACGATTCAAGTGGACATGCATGACAAACTCGCCCTCCAGTTGCAGGATGACGTCACGGAGCGCATTTCGGAATTGGGGTCGACGGGGGTGCTGATCGACATCTCATCTCTTGAGATCGTCGATTCGTTCATCGGGCGAATGTTGGCGAATATCGCTGCTATGTCACGCGTATTGGGAGCCGACACAGTGGTTGTCGGCATGCAGCCGGCAGTGGCGATCACGCTTGTGGAACTGGGTATGTCATTGCCGGGCGTTCGCACGGCGCTGAGCGTGGAAGCGGGAATGGAACTCCTCTTTGGAGCCGTCGCTGGGACGCAGTCTGGATTGGGTGATGAGCAGTCTCACGCCTGAGATTCTCCCGCTGAAAACTTCAAATGACGTTGTGCTGGCACGCCAAAAAGTCAGGCAACGGGCCGTCGACCTGCGCTTTAGCCTGGTGGACCAGACCAAGCTTGTGACGGCGGCGAGCGAATTGGCACGCAATGCCCTGGACCATGGCAAGGGCGGCCAGATGACAATTGAAATCTTGGCAAATGGAACGAAATCGGGGCTGAGATTGATCTTCGAAGACCAAGGTCCCGGAATTGCTGACATTGAACAGGCGCTGAAGGATGGATTTACAACTGGATCAGGAATGGGCCTCGGCCTCGGCGGTAGTAAGCGCCTGGTGAACGAATTCAGCATCGAATCACAAGTTGGTAAAGGTACAAGAATTACCGTCGCGCGATGGAGATAGTGTTCACAGAGTGGGTTTCGGTGACTGACGCCAGTTCGGTGGGCGAAGCTCGTCGCATGGCCGTTTCGGTGGCTGACCGTCTGGGTTTCGACGAGACTCGATCGGGCAAGCTCGCTTTGCTGGCGACGGAAGTCACCCGAAATGTTCTTTTGCATGGAGGCGGTGGCCAAGTCGTTCTCTCTGGCGTTAAACAACAGAATGCCCGGCTCGCCCGGATTGTCGCTATCGATAACGGAAAAGGCATTGCCAATATTGCTGACGCGATGAGCGATGGTTTCTCGACTGCAGGGACTATGGGCGGCGGCCTCGGGGCCATGAAAAGAATAGCTACGAATCTGGACATTTTCACGGGTCCGAATGGAACCGTCGTGATGACTGAAATGCTTGAGCCGTTTCTGAAAGAAGCACCGCTGCATGAGAACACGCATATCGCCGGTTTCGCCGTGCCGTATCCCGGCGAACGCGTCTGTGGCGATGCGTGGTTCAGTTACCAGACTCCTCATCGCACGGTCATTCTCCTCGTTGATGGGCTTGGGCACGGATGGGGAGCATCCGAGGCAGCTGAGGAGGCTGTGGCGACATTTCGGCAGCGAGCGGAATTGGCTCCTGGTGAAATCCTGAGCTATATTCACGACGCCTTGCGAAAGACCCGCGGAGCCGTAGCGGCGGTTGCGGAGATTCGCCCAGCGGAAGGGGTGCTCATCTACGCGGGGGTAGGAAACATATCTGGCGTTGTGCTCGAGAATGGTGCATCTCGCAGTCTTGTATCGCACAGTGGAACCTTGGGAATGTTGAGCCCGAAAATCCAGGAATTCCGATCGCGTTGGTCGCCAAACTCGATGCTCGTGCTGCACTCAGATGGTTTGCATTCAAAATGGGATCTTTCGTCCTACGCAGGACTCATCTCGCGCCATCCGGCTGTCATAGGGGGTGCATTGCTCCGTGACTTTCGAAGACAGCGCGATGACGTGAGCGTGGTCGTTACGAAGGCAGCGTGATCCGTGTCTATTCCCATCATCCATCTCGCCCTTCTCACCGAACGAGACGTTGTTCACACCCGGCAGCGTGCCCGCGAAGTGGCCGCGGAACTTGGCTTGGACAACCAGGATCAGATTCGGTTGGCGACCGCAACGTCCGAGATTGCTCGAAACGCTTTCCGATACGCGCGTAATGGGAAGGTAACCTTTTCCCTGATTCTGGATTCCCCGCAGCGGGTCGAGGTCACCGTATCTGATTCCGGGCTCGGAATTCCGAATATCGACCAGATATTCGCAGGCCGGTACAAGTCGGAAACCGGGCTTGGTATGGGGCTAATCGGCACTCGGAGATTGATGGATGAGTTCAACATTGAAACCTCGTCCGACGGTACGACGGTGCGAATGGCTAAACATATTTCCCCCTATCGCAATTCCTGGACAGCACGTACCGCGCAAGATCTAAGTCGGAAGATGCAATCGCGAGCTCCCGAAAGTCCTTATGAGGAGATTGAACAGCAGAATCAGGAGCTACTGAAGACGCTTCAGGAGTTGCGTGCCCGGCAAGAAGAGCTTGAATTGCTCAACAGGGAGCTTGAGGATACGAACCGCGGAGTAGTGGCACTTTACGCGGAGCTCGACGAACGCGCAGATTATCTGCGGCGGGCTTCGGAACTAAAAACAAAGTTTCTGTCGAATGTATCTCATGAGTTCCGGACGCCGCTGAATTCGGTCATCTCGCTGGCACGTCTCCTCCTGGAGAGGATTGACGGAGATCTTACCGCTGAGCAGATTAAGCAGGTGCGGTACATCGAGTCCTCCGCTCGTGACCTTCAGGAGATGGTGAATGATCTCCTGGATCTGGCAAAGGTAGAAGCAGGCAAGATTCGTATACGGCCAAAGAGATTTGAAGTCCATGAATTATTCAGCGCCCTGAAGGGAATGTTGAAGCCGCTCTTGGCTGACAACAGTTCGGTCGATCTTATTTTCGATGACGCGAAAGAGCTTCCTGCTCTCAGGACAGATGAGGGCAAGGTATCGCAGATTCTTCGAAATCTCATCTCGAACGCACTCAAATTCACACCAAACGGCAAAGTTACGGTGTCGGCGAGAATGATCGAGAATCAAGTCGTCCAATTCACCGTGGAAGATACGGGTATTGGAATCGCTCCAGAGCACCACGAAACTATCTTCAAGGAATTCAGCCAGGTCGAAAACCCACTGCAGGAGAAGTATCGGGGCACCGGCCTCGGGCTACCGCTCTGTCGGAACCTGGCGATGCTGCTCGGTGGAACGATCTGGCTTGAAAGCGAAGCTGGTAATGGCTCGACCTTTTTTGTGCGACTCCCCGCGGTCTACGTGGGAGAGGCCGCCCAGACCGAAGACGCTGCCGCTCTGCCGGTACCGGACTTTCATCGCGCGCCAATTCTGTTTCTCGAAGACGACCCTGAAACCGCGCATCTGCTTGAATTGCATCTCCGGGATTCGGAGTTTCAGGCGATCATCGCTTCCACTTTGCAGCAGGCCGAAGCCTGGGTAGCCAGGCACATCCCGGCGGCGGTTGTGGCAGACATCTATCTTGGAGACGATTTGTCGTGGACCTTTATAGAACAAGTACGCAATCGTCTGCCCGAACTTCCGGTAATCGTCGTCAGCGCTCACGATGAACCGCGAATGGCATTTGCAAGCGGCGCAAGTCTATTCATGCAGAAGCCTTTCGAGAGTGACAGAATTCTTTCCGAACTTCGTCGGCTCACTTTTCATAATGGGACTCGGAAAGTGCTTTTGGTTGATGACAATGAAGTCGCGCGTTACATCCTCCGCGATCTTCTTGATCAACCTTGGCTCCAGGTCCGAGAGGCAGCGAATGGGGTCTCGGCGTTGAATGCGCTCAAAGAGAGCATTCCTGACGCGCTCATTCTCGATTTACTCATGCCGGACCTCAGTGGATTCGAAATACTACGGCAATTAAGATCGCAGCCGGCAACGAAAAGTCTGCCTGTCCTTATCTATACCTCCAAAGTTCTTACCGAGACGGAAAAAACGCAACTGGACTCCTGGCAGGCAAAGATCATCCGTAAAGAAGAGATAACCTCTCGCCTGTCGGCGCAGCCATTCCTCGAGTGGGTCAGGTCTGTGGGATTAGGTCCCGAATCCACGATTCGAGAGCGCAATGCCTGAGCTTCGTCGGCCCCGTGTCCTGATCGCCGATGATCGGGAAGAGAACCGTTACGTCTTGTCGCGGGTGCTCGAGGGAGCGGGATTCGATTGCACGCAGGCCGGTACAGGAATTGGAGCGCTGGAAGCTGCTCAAACGCTTCCCGACGTTATCATTTTGGACGTACGTCTGCCCGATATCTCCGGTTACGAAGTGTGCAGACGAATTAAAAGCGACCATCGAACAGCCTCGATCCCAGTGCTGCAAATTTCGGCTTCATTCGTGTCCAGCGATGATCGCGTCCGTGCGCTCGAAGCTGGCGCCGATGGATACCTCACACATCCCATTGATCGCATGGTGCTGGTTGCTACAGTGAAGGCACTCCTGCGCCTTCGCACAGCCGAGGCTGCCGCCCGTCAGTCGGCGGAGCAATGGCAATCAACGTTCGATGCACTATCAGAAGGGTTAGCCCTGATCGATAGAAACGGAGCATTGGTTCGATGGAATAAGGCATTCGCGCAGATCTGCGGACCGAAGGTTGAAATCCGCGCAGGAGATGAGGCGTCTTCATTTCTTAAAGGCCTGCTCGGAACAGATGATCCAGTGAAGCAACCAGGAAAGCGTTACAGTGCCGAATTTAATATCGGCAAGCGGACGGTTCAAGTTTCCGCGAATCCGATCAAAGGCGAAAACGACGATCAAGGAAAAATCCTCATTCTGAACGACATCACAGACCGCAGGCTTGCTGAATATGCGCTGCTGACTGCTGAAAAACTTGCAGCAACAGGAAAGTTAGCTAATGCGATCGCTCACGAGATCAATAATCCACTCGAAGCATTAACCAACTTGATCTACCTTGCTTCCTCATCTCCCACACTTAGCGACGTTCAAGGTTTTCTGACACGGGCCAATGAGGAGTTGGCGCGCATTGCGCGAGTCACCAAGCAGTCCCTCTCGTTTCATCGGGATTCACAGCGTCCAATACTCATTGAAATGGGTGCGCTCATTGCCGACGTGATTTCTCTTTTTGAGAGATCCGCTGCTCAGCGCCGCGTCCACTTGGCTTTATCACGCCAACAAGAGGTAAGTATCTGCGGGTTCCCCGGACAACTAACTCAAGTCTTCGGAAATCTGATACGCAACGCAACCGAGGCCGCTCCGCCCGGTTCGGAAGTAGATATTCGGGTGCGATCCATACATCGTGGCGGAAACGGGGGGGCGCGTATTACGATCCACGATCGTGGTGCGGGAATTCCGGAAGACATCAGGGAGAAGCTCTTCGATCCGTTCTTCACAACAAAAGATCTAAAAGGCTCCGGATTAGGTTTGTGGGTCTCCAAAACGTTGGTGGTGAAACATCAAGGCACGATCCGCTTCCGTTCTTGCAAAGCGCCTCGCAAGAGTGGAACGACGTTCGAAGTTTATCTTCCGATGGTGGAGCATTCAGCCGCCCTGGACTGAATCGCTTCGACTGTCGACGACTCGGAACGACGAGAGCACAATGAATCTCCCCATCCATCCGCCAATCCTTCCGATGCTGGCCAAACGAATTGAGAAACTGCCTGCAGGTTCCGATTGGATTTATGAGCCGAAGTGGGACGGGTTCCGCACGTTAGTCTTTCGCGACGGCGGCGAAATTATGATCCAGAGCCGTGACGGGAAGTCGCTGAATCGATATTTTCCGGAACTTATCGAACCGCTTTTGGAGCAGCTTCCCCGAAAATGTGTTGTTGACGGAGAGATCGTGATTGCCAGGCGAGGTGCACTGGATTTCGATGCTCTTCAACTTCGCATTCACCCGGCAGCATCAAGGGTGAAACTGTTGAGTCGGCAGACCCCCGCATCGATCGTTCTCTTTGATCTGCTTGCGAATGACCATCGCGACTTCAGATCCGAAGTTTTTTCCCGTCGACGCAAGAAGCTTGAGTCTGTGCTCTCCGGTGCAACACCGCCGGTCTACATCACTCCTGCAACCGATGACGCAGCATTGGCTCAAGACTGGTTCGACCGCTTCGAGGGGGCCGGTTTTGATGGCGTCATGGCGAAGTCCAAGAGCGGCTTATACGAGTCCGACAAGCGAACGATGTTCAAAATCAAACACGAGAGGGAATGCGATTGCGTTGTCGCCGGCTTCCGGTGGTATCGAAATGGCGAGCGGTCGGCTGTAGGATCGCTATTGCTGGGGCTTTTCGACGATGCAGGCATTTTGCAGCACGTCGGCGTGTGCAGCAGCTTTTCTCTCAAAAAGCGGCGCGAGCTGGTCAGCTTCCTAAAGCCATATCGCAAAAATGCAATGACGCAGCATCCATGGAGGACATCTATCGACCCGGGTTCCAAGAGCGGGATGAAAAAACCTGGGGCGCAGAGCCGATGGAGTCAGGGAAAGGACCTTTCCTGGGAACCGCTGCGCATCGAACTTGTCGCTGAGGTCAGCTACGATCACATGCAGAGCGGACGGTTCCGACACATGGCGCAACTCCGCCGCTGGCGTTTCGACAAGGCACCGGAGCAATGCACGTACGATCAGCTTGAGGTCGTGCCGCCTGAAGAACTGAAGGCGATTTTTTCGGAATAGCGTAAGCCTGTCCTTCGTGACACAACGGAGATGACTACACTGCAGTTCGGGTGTCAGCCGCCCGATTCGTCCAGATATTCGAACAATTCGTAACCCGGGAAATCCTGGCACTGCCGCACAACACGTGCCAGCCGCCGATCTTCCACTCCCACGGTGTGCGCCTTGCCGATCTTTCCACGAAACCGGAACAGAATCGTCGATCCATTTACCTGTACGTGCTTCGCGCGCATGGTTGTAAGCCCGTATGACTTGTTCTCTCTCGCGTACTCTTCGTTGCCTACCCGGATCAGTGTCCGCTCCATGAGACGAAGGATTGTCGCCAGCACCTTCTTCCGGGGAAGCGCGGGCAGAGCAAGATCTTCCTCTAGCCGTGTGCGAATTCTCCGCAGGGCGGTACCGAACAGCAGCATCCGCTCACATTTTGTCTCGTCGCGAACCGCACGCCACTGCGGATGATACCGGCTTTGCTTTCGACTCCGCGCGTCGCGCCCTGTCGCCTGTAGATGCCCCCGCGGATCCGAACGGATCCAAACGTCTGTCCACGCTGGTGGAATTACCAGTGACCGGATCCGCTGCAAAGTCTCTTTGCTCCTAACAGGTTTGCCCTCGGCATCGACTTATCGGAAGCCTTTCCCAGACTTCTTCCGCCGGATGCCCGGCCTTGCATCGGAGACATACCGCAATCCTGCTTCCTTTGCCAATAGCACAGGATCCGTCACGATGTCCGGCAATCTTCTTTTCTTCACCATGTGCCGGTTGGATGCGGAAGCGGCCGAATATGTCGCGGCAGCACGAGCGGAAGGATGCGCTTAGTTTGACCTGACCGATTTCACGCGAGTGCGCGAAAACCCATTGGGATTTGCTTCTTTTGCTTCTTCATCGGGCAGTCGATCGTGGAGAACCACATTGAGTAGCGACTTGTGGACCCGAATTCTCGTGCTGTAGTCGATAAAACCAAGCTTGCGAAACCGGTTCATGAAGAAGCTGACACGTGATCGGGTTGTCCCAATCATCTCCGCCAGGGTCTCTTGAGATATCTTGGGGATCAAAGGCTCAGGCTCACCAGGCCTGCCGAACTCCGCCATTAAAAGCAGAATGCGTGCCAGTCGCTTCTCGCTTGAATTGAACAGCTGATCGACAAGATCAGCCTGGATGCGCATGCTGCGAGCCAGCAGGAATTTCAAGAACAAGTCAGAGAAATCATGTTCCTCGTGCATCACGCGGATCATCTCCTCCCGACTTATCTTGAGTGCAGTGCAGCCAGTCACCGCGACTGCCGTGGCCAAATGCAACCCAGACAGTGCCGCGATTGACTCTTCTCCTACAAAATCACCCTCGGAGAGGAGCGAGATTGTGGCCTCTTTGCCGGCTTTCGAGACTACCGTGATCTTCGCGCGGCCCTTCTGCAGGTAAAAAATGGAATCCGCTAGATCTCCCTGCGAAAAGAACGGTTGCTTCGGCGCCAATTGAATGATTCTGCGACCCAGTCCTGCACTCGTCAGGAATGCCGCAGCATCGAACACGGGTTTTTCCAGTTCGATCAGTCGATACCTTCTTTCGAGGATGAAGGCCGGCAAATGAGACAGTCAACGGCGGGAAGACGCGACTTTCAAGGTGGCCAATCAGCGGATGAAGTATGGCGCTATGCCTAGTATCGCACTTAAGGAGCGCTATCTATTGAAATCTGCGAACTTCTTCTAGCGCGATTGACGAATCTGAGTGTCGACCTTCGATTTGCGGATCAAGCGCCTGATTCGCTGGCGCTCGGCTCCGAATTGCAAAGGCTTTAGCTTCAATTTGAAGAGATTTGCTCGACAGGAGCCTTTACGCACGAGATGACGTCAAAATCAAGCTCAGAGCACTTTTCATGACCCGAAAACCAACTCGCACTTCGCAAGTAGAGCGTTATAGCTCAGACAGAGCCGAACAATGTCCCTACTCTGGGTAGTACCGAGTGCGCATTCGTCCCCGGATAGTAAGCGAGTCGCGCACAGGTAGAAAATGGTGTTTCTACATGAAGAAAGCTATCACCTTAGTCGCATTACTCAGCGTGGCTAGCATCGGTTGGGCAGGAACCAATCGCGAAGCAACTACCGATCGGTTGGATCATGCGGGCAGAGTGCTGCACGAGATTATGGCCGCGCCGGACAAGGGAATCCCGGAAGAGGTTCTTGAACATGCAAAATGTGTCGCCGTAGTGCCCCATCTCCTCAAAGGCGGCTTTGTGTTCGGCGCAGAAAATGGCCGAGGCGTGGCTACCTGCAGGACTGCCGACGGCTGGAGCGCGCCAATATTCTTTGCCATCACCGGCGGCAGTTGGGGGTTGCAGATCGGCGCCGAAGGCGTTGACCTGGTCATGATCATTCAAAACGAGCAGGGAATGAAACAGTTGCTTTCGAGCAAGTTCGAATTAGGTGCGGACGCCTCGGTGGCAGCCGGTCCGGTGGGTCGCCACGCTTCAGCCGATACCGATTGGAAAATGGATGCGGAAATCCTGACCTATTCACGCGCCAGAGGAGCCTTCGCCGGAATCACGGTGGCAGGCGCTGCGATACGCCGTGATGATGACTCCACCGAGGCTATCTATGGTCGCGACGTTTCAAACAACCGCATTCTTCGTGGCGAAGTTGCTATGCCAGGCGCGGCTCAGTCGTTCCTTGAAGCGGTCAGAGACGCGAAGGCGCAAGCAGTCGCCTCTAACTAACAACCAGTCGATTCAACATGCACTGCGGTTACTCCGGCCGGACTCGGGTTGGGGGTGACCGCGTGGCAAAAGAAGAGGATGATATATGCTCTGGACAATTTTTGTAGTGATGCTGGTACTTTGGCTTTTAGGCTTCAGCCTTCACCTTGGCGGCGGCCTGATTCACCTGTTGCTCGTGGTCGCGTTGATCGTGCTTGTTTTTAACCTTGTTAGTGGAAGACGTTCAGTTATCTGAGCGGCGCCAAACTCATACGACTTCGATGCAACTAGAACTCAGGTCTCGAAACAGGTTGATTTTCCCCAAAAGCGACCCAATCCCCATTCATGTTTATCAGTAGCAATCCTGGAAGTAACAAGGGGCGAAATGCACTGGAGAATTCAGGTGCGTTTCGCTCCCGCCTAAATGTCCCCTCGTCTCCCTGCAGAAGAATCGTCACTTGCTTGCAGGCAGCCGGAAATCGGCAATCAAGGGCAGATGATCCGACGCGATCATTGCCTGACCGCTCCGCCATATTTTTGTGCTCTCCATCTCCAGTGGAGCTTCGTAATAGCAATGATCCAGACTCAGGATGGGGAGGACTCCCGGATAAGTTCGTGCAGACCGCCGGTTCCGTATCGGGCGATCGCTCAGGAAACTCCGTTGCAGCAGCCTCGTGGTAAGGCCGCGTGTCCATTCATTGAAGTCGCCTATCACAATGCGCGGGCCGCACAATTCAGGCTGCGCCAGTATCTCCGCGCCGATGAGCACCTCGATCTGGCGTCTCCGTTCCATGTAGCCGGTGCCGAGGTGTACGTTGAAGATATTTACCGTCAAGCCTCGACCCACCTCTACCGCGCACTGCAATACCCCGCGCTCTTCGCGCCTCGACTTCGTGATGTCGTGCGTTCGCGTCTCCAGAATTGGAAAGCGTGTCATAAGCATGTTGCCGTAGCGCCCCCCGTGCAGAGGCCGCGTTTCGCCGAATGCGACGTTTAACTTCGGGAAGGCTTCTGAGATCTGGCGGGCCTGGTCATACTTGCCGGTGCCCCCTTCCGCGTCCACAATCTCCTGCAAGCACAGAATGTCCGCGTCGAATTCCTCGATCACGCGAATCACGCGTTCGGATGAAATAGCCCCGTGAATGCTTCGGCACTTGTGCGTGTTATAGGAGGCAATACGGAATTGAAGCGATCTCTTGTTCATTGCTGCCGCTCAAAGACCATGCCCATAAGCTCTCTCGCGCGCTCCGTCACAGGTCGATGGCTCCACTCTTCAAGCGAGATTCTCCGGCTCTGATTCAAATCGAGCGCCATGTCATTCTGAAAACGCATCGCTACAGTGCGATCTCGTACCGCAAGATTCACTTCATCATTAATCCCAAACGACCGATTATCGAAATTCGTTGACCCGACCACGACCCACACATCATCCACGCATAGCACCTTCGCATGGATCATCGCCGGATGATATTCATACACCTCCGCGCCCGCTTTTAACAATTGTCCATAACCGGCACGGCTCGTGCTGCGTGTAACTATATGATCGCTCTTCCGTCCGGGAACGAGAATCCGGACGCGTAGCCCGCGTTCTATCGCGTGGCATAACCCCCTCATCAAGCTCTTGTCCGGAAGAAAATAGGGAGTGGTGATTGAAATAGTTCGTTTCGCCGACGCCAGCAGCAGTTGAAACAGAATCCTGGCGCGCGTCGATCCTCCTACCGTCGGCGTGCTATTGACGACCAGCGAAATCAATCTATGCTCATTTTGTAGCCGTGGAAAGTACGCCTCCCCATTTAGCAATTCGCCTGACGATGCCAACCAATTCTCCGCAAACGTCGATTGCAGGTTGTAAACCGCTTCACCTTCGATTCGCACTGCCGAGTCGCGCCACCGCGGCTGCCCATGTGTCCCGCTGTACCATTGGTCTGCGATCCCTGCCCCACCGATGAATCCGATTCTGCCGTCGACAATCATCAGTTCCCGATGAGTACGATTGTCCATATGCATCAGCCTGTACCAGCGTGGAGAGTTGTACCAATTCACCTTGCCGCCTGCCTCAAGCAGCGGCCTGAAGAACGACTTTCCCGTCCCAGCACTCCCAAATGCATCCAGTACCAGATTCACGTGAACGCCGGCCTTTGCTCGTTCGGTCAGCGCTTCAAGATATTGTCGCGCGATCTTTCCTTTTTGGAAGATATAGGCTTCCAGGTCTATGCTTTGCGTGGCCCCGCGAATCGCGTCGAGCTCTGCCGGATAAAACGAAGGCCCGTTTGTGAGCACCTGCAAATCGCCAGTTCGATTCAACTGTGCGTCCGTCAGTGCTTCCACAATTTCGAGAAACCGATCCCCATCATTTGCTGGCAATTCGTCAGGATTCGTTAGCTTGTATCGGGGAGTGGGACCTAGTAATCCGCCTAAAATCGACGACCCCAAAAACACTAATCCGATCAGTGCGAGTACCGCGACCCAGGTCGGCACCGACAAGTCAATAATCGATATCAGCACAATGGGCATCCTCTCCCCGCTCTGCATCGAGCAATCTTGGCGTCTCGGAGCAGGCCGTAGTGAGAGCGATCACCCGGGATTAGATGCGCGTGCAAAGCCAACGGTTCTTCACGACTGAACTACCCATGCGAAAGCAAATTCAGCCGCTATTCTCGTTCCGGAAGATTCTGCATGTCGATTCCGAGTTGCTGGCACTTCTTGTAAAAATGGCTGCGTTCCAGGCCGAGCGCCTTGGCAGTTTGGGTGACATGACGTCCGCGCCGCTCAAACTCCGCCAGCACCGTCTCGCGTTCGAACGCTAGCACGCGCTGTGCCAGAGGCCCTGCGACAACGGCTGCCCTCGCGTGCAGCGAGCCTTCGCTGCGTTTCGCAGGGAGTGTCATGTGAACATCTCCCTCATTCACTTCGCCGTCCGCCAGCAGCAGCAATCGCTCCACCACATTTCGCAGTTCGCGAATATTTCCCGGCCATGCATATTCCTTTAATGCCTCAATCGCTGCAGGGCTGAAGAGTACCGGTTTCCATCCGTTCTGCGCGCTCACCTGTCGCGCAAAATGCTCTACCAGCGCCGGCAAATCCTCGCAACGCGCGCGCAACGGCGGAAGCATCAGCGGAAACACCACCACGCGGTGATACAAGTCGCGCCGGAATCCGCCACCCTCCACGAGTTGTTCAAGATTCCGATGCGTTGCGACCACCACGCGCACGTCAACCTTTGTCGGCTTGTCGGAACCGATCCGCTCCACTTCGCCTTCTTCCAATACGCGCAGCAATTTCGCCTGCATCGCCACTGGCATGTCACCGATTTCGTCGAGGAACAGCGTCCCGCGATGCGCCTGTTCAAACTTGCCGTTGTGCCGTTGCGCCGCGCCGGTAAACGATCCTTTTTCGTGTCCAAATAACTCGCTTTCAATCAGCTCCGCAGGAACTGCCGCACAATTCAATGTGACAAATGGCCCGTTTGCGCGATGACTTGTTTCGTGTACCGTGCGCGCGACCAACTCTTTCCCCGTGCCCGTTTCGCCATAGATGCAAACCCTGGTTTCGCTCGCTGCGACGCGCTCAATCTGCGCCATCACACGCCGCATCGTTTCCCCGCTCCAAACCATCGTGTGCTTGCCAACGCGCGTACGCAGGTCGCGATTCTCCGCCTCCAGTCGCGTCAGCTTCATGGCGTTGTCGACTGTGACCAACAGCTTGGCGGTTGTCAGCGGCTTCTCCAGGAAGTCCAGTGCCCCAAGCCGCGTCGCGCGCACTGCCATCTCAATGTGCGCCTGGCCGCTCATCATCACCACAGGAGTTGCCACCCCGGCATTCTTGAGGTCTTGGAGCAGCGCAAGTCCGTCTCGTTTCGGCATCACTACGTCGCTGAGGATCAAGTCAAATGCCTGCGCCTGCGCCAACTCCAGTGCGCGCGTCACGTTGTCGCACACCACCGCCTCATGCCCCGCCAGGCGGAAGGCGCGCGAAAGCGAGGCCAGTGTGTTGGCCTCATCGTCGACAATCAGTATCTTTGCGCTCATCCTTCAGCCCTCGGCAAAGTAATTACAAATGCGGCGCCGTGCCCCGCGTTGCTTTCCACCGCTATGGTACCTCCATGGTCCGCTACAACCGACTGCACAATCGCCAGCCCCAACCCTGTGCCGAATTGCTTGGTCGTGTAATAGGGGGTGAAAAGCCGCTCGCATTCTTCCGGTGTAAGCCCTTCTCCCGTGTCCGAAACCCGCAGTTCCACTGTCTCACTCGTGGGACGAGCTGAGATGGTTACCGTGCCACCTTCCGGCATTGCATCCTTCGCATTCAGCACAAGATTTGACAGCGCCCGGTGAAGCAACTCCGGATCCACCTTCAGCGGCATCGGCTGATCAGCGACGTTCGCCTCCACGCTGATCTTCGGCCCCTCTTCGGTTCCCACCGCATAGAGCGCACGCACGCGCTCCACCACATTCTTGGCATCAATTCGCTCCAGTTCCGGCTTCGGCATCTTGCTGAAGTCGCTGAACCGGCCGATGATCTTTTTCAGATTTGCGATCTCCATGCTCAACGTCTGCGTACTCTCGGTGAACACTTCATCGAAATCCGCCGCGGGCAATTGTCGCGCCCGTACCAGGTTCTCCACCGTCAACTGGAGCGGAAACAGTGGATTCTTCAACTCGTGCGCAAGTCTTCGCGCCAGTTCGCGCCACGCTGCCACACGCTCGCTCTGCACCAGCTTCTCGCGTTGATTGGTCAACTGCTCCGTCATGTGATTGAAGCTGCGCGCCAGCACTGCGACTTCATCGCGTCCCCGCACTGGCACCTGTGTGTCCCAGCTTCCGCTTGCAACTTCCTCCGCCGCCCGTGCCAACTCCTCCACGGGCCGCGACACGCACGCCGCAATCCACAGGCTGAAGATGATCGCAAATAGGATGCCGCCGCTCGCGACCCCATACGCGATCGCGCGAATCTGCTGCTGTTCCGCAACGAGTCCGCTGCGCGAAATTGCCACTGTCAAAACCGCGAGAACTCTTCCAGCGGAATTCTTCAGCGGAATCGCCGTCGCACTTACGCTGTCCTCGCGTCGTGCAGTCAAATAGAGAATGCCGCTCGTTTGCCGGCCGCTGATCCGTGCCTGGTCAATCAACATTGCATAGTGCGCGGCTCCGGGCAAATCCCCGTTCGCACTCACGAGCCTCTTCGGATCAAAAGCCGCTGGACTCGCGTTGCCCGTATTCGCAACGCCATCCATCATTAGGCCGGCGCTCGCGTCGCTGAACAACCCCACCTGCATCCCCGGCGCAACCGGCAGATCGGCAAGAAAGCTCTGGTCCAGTCGTCTGCCGCCAACCAGCTTTACTGCCGGCTCGGCTCCGCGAATAGGACGCACAGCGAATAGACCCAACACCGAACTGCCATCCGGCACTTCTTCGCGCTTCAGCACTGGTGTCTCTGCAGCTTCACTCGCCGCTGGCTCCGCATAACCGAACCGCGCCGGCCATTGCGCCGAACTCACAATATTCCCGTCTGGACCCACGATCTCGAGAAAATCGAGCTGTGCATCCTGGGCTAAGGCCTGCGCTTCATTCAAATATGGAGCAGCATCATTCGACTGCACCAGCTCGAACGCCATGCTGCGTACGCGTTCCTCGCCCGCGATCTGTTCTACCGCTGCTGCCACTTCCGCCGAGCGATGCTGAAACTCGCGCTGAAACTGGCTGACGAAGAGTGCAGTTTCTTCCTGGTCGCGCTTTTCAAACACCTGCCGGATCCGGACCAGCACCGTCCACGCCACCACCGCCACTGCCGCGGCCACCGTCAGCGAAAACAACAGCAAGAGCTTTTGCCGCAGGCTCACCGCGTATCCTCCAGGGAAGCATCTGCAAGATCGGGTGTCCCATCCGCGCGTAAATGCAAATCCCGTACCCGCGGTCCGCTGGCACATGCTAGCGGCAAAACGAGAAGCGGAACCAGCTTCTTCTCGTCTAGAAACACCTGTTCTGCCTTGAAGAGCGCCGCAGGCGTTTCCGCCGACGCCGGAGTCGCTTCTCCAGCACTCCGAATTACCTGCTCCAGTGCAGCCGTTGGCTCTGTGCCAGTGAGCGGTATTTTGCGCAAGATCAGATCTGCATAGTGCACACCCGCACTTGCCATCTGCACATTGAATCCCGCCTCGCGCAAGTTCAGCGCAATTCTCTGCGCCGCCAATTGCATCGCGCCGTCGCCTTCTGTCGCCAGGATCAACGGCCCAGTTGTGAGTCCCCCGCGTAGTTCATGCGCCTTGTTCAAGTCTCTCTCAGTGGGAAACAGAAACGAATAGCCGGTAAGCCTCTGCGGCAGCAGGCTTGCTGTCACCTCTCCCTGCTTTTGGAAAATCACATTGTAGAGCGCACTGCGGTCAATCGCCGCCGCAATCGCACCGCGCAACTTCACATTCGCCAGCGCGCCGGCATCGCTCACTTGCAGCGCAAGCATCGTCACCGGCGGCGAAACCAAGAGGGTAAGTCGCTGTTGCTGCGCCTGCCGTAGATCCTCTGCTGGAACCTCAACAACATCGGCACGTCCCACGCTCAGGTCCAGCCACTGCTCGTGAATCGACCGATGCACACGAATCTCAATCGCGTCGACAAACGGCCGTCCCTGCCAGCAGCTTTCATTCGCCGTCAGTGCCAGTACGCCGTTGTTGAATCCTGTCACCTGGAACGGCCCCGTGCCAATCGGACCGACCGGCGTTTTACCATCCGCCGTCGCTGTCAGAACAATCAAAAATTGATCGTCCGCCAGCAGCGTCGGCAGATTCGGCATAGATGAATCATTCGTAAACACGACCAGCGGACCAACTGTCTTCACTGCGCTCCACGGACAATTAGCATTGCACGAGGCCGTCAGCGAAGCCACTACTGCAGCCGACGTCAGCGGCGACCCATCGTGAAAATGTACTCCCGGTCGCAGCCGGAATTGCCAGCGGTGCTTATTGTTATCCGATTCCCATGTCAACGCTAGTGCTTGCCGCAACGCGCCCCTGCCATCCAATTGCGTCAGCCCGTCGTACACCAGCCGTCGCGCGATCCCATCGGGCCGCTCCCACGCATCTCCCGCAACCTCGACACGCAGTGTTCCGCCATAATGCGGACGTGTCCTTCCCCAGGCGCAGATCCCAACCGAGACGAGCAGAAAGCTAATTGCAAAGCGCCGTAACAAGGTCCACCTCGTATTCCCCTGCCGCATTGCGTACCACCGCAAACACACTCTTTCCATCCTGAGACGTCCACAGCGCGGTCACCGTTCCGTCCATCGCGAGGGGTTCGCTTTCCGGCACGGCTTCCAGTGCAGGAATCTCAAACGCACGCAGGCTGTCACTAACAGCCTCGCCCGAGCTTGATGCAATCACCTGCGTGCCCGCGCCGCACCCCGAACGCACCATTGCGAAATCGCTGCCCCAGTCGCGGGTTCCCGCGACCGTTCGCAACGAGCCGTTCTCTGCCATAGACACCTTGCCGTCAATCCCCGTCACCAGCAGTGCAGCCCCGCCCGCGGCCCGCGGAATCATTCCTGCCGAGTAGAACGGCGGCAGATCCACGCCAATGCTCGGCGCAACTACGCCCGTGAAAAAATTGCGAGCCGGATTGTAGAACGCCTTCAACGCCGGTGCGCTGCTCGCATCGCCGCTTTGATACACCGGCCACGGATCATCACTCGTATGGCAACGAACATTCCAGCCGCTTTCCGCCGTCGGCCCACTCAAGGGAAGGGAATAGCTCCCCGCGCATTCCGCTCCCGGCGCATATGCGGTGAAGCCACTTCCGTCCGCATTCCCCAACAAGACTCCCCGTGGATCGCGCGACAACCGCGTCTCCGTCTGGAATGTGTTGGATTCGGTCCAGCGGCCGTCGATCTGAGAAAAGATCGAAATTCGATCTGCAAACATCACGACGAAATGTCCGTTGATTTCAGTAGCTCCCAGAATCGGGTCATCCTGCACAACTCCGCGGATTCGAATAAACAGCCCGGAAATCTTTTCTTTCCGCAGCACCATGCGCGCATCGGCAACCGTCACAGCTGCAGTTGAAGCATCCACGTGCACCATCGCTACGTGCGTGTCGCTTCCCTCCACCACTTCGGCCACCCACAACCGCTCGCGTGCATTCTCGCTCAAGGTTACGCGAACCGCATTCGCGCTTTCTCCACCCGAGGCGATAATTCCGTGCGCCTTTAGATCCTGCTCCAGCAATTTCCGAATCGCCGGAATCTCGCCTGCCGGAATTGTAGAGAGATTGCGAATGGCGACCTGCGCCTGTCCCGGCCCAAGAATATCGGCAATCTGCCCGGCCAATTCCGCTGCCGGCTGTGCCCAACGGTTCGGCGCTTGCGGTGCCTGCGCTCCGCAAACTGCGAGCCGGGCCAATCCACACAGCCCCAGCGCCACTCCCCAGATCAGCCTCATCATCCTCATCATTTCTCTGCTTGTTCGTTGCGCGGATTATATCGTTTGCGCTCCGTTGTCGCTGACGCGAGTTGCTTCGGCGCGCAGCGGGGCTCAATCGGATCTACGGTCGGAGACGCCTCGAGCGCGGATCTGTAAATGCGAATGAGTGCACGATGCTTTCCTGATCGCGATGTATTCGGTGCAAGACACGTGCGTCAGGGGCATGGTAATCGTCTTCTTCCGGAGCGAAATCGTACATTCCTTCCGCGGTCTCGATTTCGAAACACACATTGCGGCGAAATACCCGGTACTTGGTCATGCCGACGCTGTGGACAGTCCAACCTTCGGATGTGTCTCCAGAGTGAAATGCGATTCCATTGATGCGGGCAGTTTTCGTCATGTCGGCTAGGTGGTCGTCCTCATCAAGCTGGTAACATTCGACCTCTGTCGAACTCTCGTGCAGATTCACCGTGACGCCAATTCCGAAAATCCCTGCGCGACTGAACGTGGGCTGCTTGTATTCGAAACAGACTAGGCTGGTTGGCTGGCATCCGTAGCCCGGGTGATCAAGGTCATTACCCGTTTCTTTGACGCTGCCTGCGACGACGGAAGACGTGTAAGTCAGAGTAAAGCTGGCCGGATAGGCAATGCTGAAGCCGTAATCCGGATTGTGGTAGGTGTGCCATCCGGCCGGAGTCTGCCCATAGCAGCACAGAGCAATCGAAGCCCACATCGCAATCATTACTAGAGATATTCGTTTGGAGTACATTTAATCCTCCCGCGCGTGCGGTCGGCGGACCCTTGCTAGAGGCCCGCCGGCCACCCCATGCGTTTTAGTGTCCGACACCCTTCGAGTCAGGTTCCGACTCCGAATCCATCTCCTGCTTCACCATCGGTGCGTTCGCCATGTTCTTGAACACATCGTTTGCGAAGAAAAACTTCCCATCCGACGGCACCATCACCACCTGGATCTTGTCAGACAACCGCTCGGCCACGATCTTGTTAATCAACAAAGGCGACTTGTTCAGCAGCGCCGCCTCACTCGTCATCCGTTCCGCGTTCGCCGCAGCAATCAGCTTGATGCGGCTGGCTTCGGCATCCGCCAGCAGGTTGCGTCGCTGCAACTCCGCTTTGCTGTCGATCACCTTGGCTTCCGCGTCGGCCTGTGCATTCTGGATCGTTGCTTCCTTGCGCGCTTCCGCCTCGAGCTTGCTCTGCTCGATCTGCTTCTGCTTCAGCGGCAACGTGTATTGCATTGCGTCTGACTCGCCCTTGGCTTCGATCACCTTCGACTGCGCATCGCCCTCGGCCTGCTTCTCCTTCTGTTTTGCCTCGGCCTCGGCCTGCAGTTCGGCGATCCGCACCTGTTTCTGCTGGATGTCGGTATCCACCGTCATCTGGTCGTCCTGCTGTTCCTTCAACAACAACCCTTCCAGCCCCTTCGCGTACTGCTCCGGCAGTTGAATGTCCGCCAGCATCACCTCTTCGACCACGATGCCGTCCGACGCCAGCTTCTTCGTGATGATCCCCGATGCCGCGTTCCGCACTTCTTCGCGCTTGTTTGAGAAGATTTCACGCACCGTGTACGACGGCGCCAGCTCTCGCCAGGCACTCGCTACTACCGGAGGAACCAGTTCCTTGTCTGCCGGTTGCGGCAGATGTGCCTGCACGCTTGCGAGCTTGTTGGGATCGAGCCTGTACCGCACCGTCACCGCGAGCCCGATATTGAGCCCCTCGCGCGACTGTACCGTCATCGCGTTCTTCACGCCAGGCATGCCCGCATCCACCACCCCCGCCGTGAAGAGATGATCGCGCAAGTCAAATAGCTGCACGTTCTCTACCATCGGAGTAACAAAATGCAGCCCTGGATACAGCGTTCCCGGCTCCGTTCCGCTGATTTGGCTGATGCGCACGCCGCCCATTCCACTCGGCACCACCACCATACTGGTTGCGATCAGCAGCGGAATGCACCCAACCAGCGCTAGCGCCAACGGTCCGCGCCACGCTATCGATTCTGGTTCAGGTTCAGCAGTTCCTGTCTCCAGGAACAAGCCGTCGCCACCAGCCTTCTTCTTCATTGCATATCGAATGCGCGTCCACAGCCCATACACCGGTATCGCCACAGCGGCAGCCATCAACAGCACTCCCGCAACGGTCAGCAACATCTTCAGCGCGATCATTTCCCGCCTCCAAATCCGTGCTTGTGCTCTTTCCGTCCGCACCGTGGCGACAATCCGCCTCTCGGCGCCCCGTGTTTTCTGGCTCCCGGCCATGGAGCAAGCAATAGCCGGACCAGCCCTCCAAACGTCAGCTCCTCAAACAGCAGCGCTGCAGCAACTGGCAACAACGCCGATCCCAACCCGCTCATCGCATCCGCCAGCAAGCTCATCGCCGCCCCCTTACCAATTACCTGTCCCAGCCACGGCTTCCATGGCTGCTTCACTCGTCGTTGTGGCCGTCGCAATGCTCGCGGTCATCACCGGTCCCTGCGCGGCCACAACGGTGGGCTTCTGCTCCCCACCAAACAACTGCGCTGTCTCTTCATTACGCTGTCCCACCAACTCCACCGTGTCGCCCACGCTGACCAGCTCGTACATTTCTTCCAGATCTTTTTTCGCCATCCGGATGCACCCATGCGAAGCAGCCTTGCCAATCGACTTCGGCTCGTTTGTCCCGTGAATTCCGTAACCCCTCACGCTTAGTCCCATCCACCGCGTCCCCACCGGATTGCCGGGCCCCGGCAGAACTGTTTTGCCATCGTGTGAATAGGTGGGATTCTTGACGCGCCGTGCGATCGTAAACGTCCCGCTAGGGCTTGGCGTTGTTGGTTTGCCCACCGCGACGGTGTAGACCTTCTTCAGCTGTCCGTCTTCCAGCAGCGCCATCTTGCGGTCTTCCAGACTCACCACGATGACGCGCTTCGCAACCTGCGCCGTCTGGGAAGGAGCCTCGTGAACTGCATCGGCCTGCTGTGCCATCGTCTGCATTCCCAGAACCGCCGCGATGCTCACAGCCATCGCCCATTTGCTCGTTCCGTTCATCGCGTCCCCACAACCAATCTCAATCTGCCAATGGCGAGTGAGATTGCAGGACACGTACCAATCGGTTTAGCACTGAAAAAAAAGAGTTTAAGAGGTTAAGCGAAAGGGTGGCTGTGTCATGCGAAACACGATTGTGTTCCCACTGACACACTCAGCGTCTGCTCATGAATGCGCAATCAGTCACCACGACATGGAAGGGAATTGACTTCTCAAGACTGCGGATCGCGAGGACCGGAGACAGTCCGGCCCCACACTTCACGCAAGGGCGCCAGCCGCATTCAGCGGAATTACTTCCCGATGTCCTCGCTGATAGTGACGATGCGGTCTATGCCGGGAACTGTGACGTGTTCCACCTTGCCGCTGGGCCAGTGGATTTCTATGTCGTCAATCTTTGTAGCCTGGCCTAATCCGAAGTGCGGGCGCATGTCATTCGAAGACAGATAGCTTCCGCCGCTGATCACATCCTCGCGCTGCTTCATGCCATTCGCCGTGAGATATACGGTGGTACCGACAGCATCCCGCGGACTCTTCGGGCCGCCGATCAACTTCAGTTCCAGCCAGTGATTTTTATCCGGGCTCACGTTGCGCAGCAGCACGGGATGGCCGTCCATCACGTTAATAACGGCGTCAAGTTTGCCATCGTTAAACAGATCGCCCACCGCCATCCCGCGGCCTGCAATCACGTCAGCAAGTCCTGTGCCCTCGACGGCCGGAACATTCTCAAAGCTCTTCCCGTGCATGTTGTGGAATAGCATGGGCCGCTCTTTCCAGCTCGTGCCCCAGTTGTATTTGTCGGCCTGGGGATAGACGTGCCCGTCCGACATCAACAGGTCCTTCCAGCCATCGTTGTCATAGTCCATAAAAGCATCGCCCCAGCTCAGAAACGGAACCGTAACCTCACCAAGTCCGATGTGGTAACTGATGTCGGTGAAGTTGGCGTCGCCTTCATTGCGATAGAGCGGCTTGTAGTCGTCAGAAAACGTGGTGTTGAAGACGTCAAGCATGCCGTTGTTCTCAAAATCGCCAACCGCAATCCCCATCGAAGCGGTCTCGCGCCCCGCCTCGTTCAGCGCATAGCCTGAGGCATAGCTCACGTCTTCGAAGGTTCCGTCACCTTTGTTCAGGTAAAGGTAGTTGGGCGTGGAGTCGTTGCCGACCAACAGGTCCGGCTTGCCATCGTTGTTGATGTCGACGAAGACCGCCCCGAGGCCGTAATAGCCGGGCTTGTCGGCCACGCCTGCCTTCTCGCTGACGTCAGTAAAGGTGCCGTCGCCGTTGTTGTGGAAGAGGTGGTCAGGCTCGCCCTTGAGGCCGCGAGGACCGCAGGCTGTGGGCTCGCCGCGAAAGGTGCAGAAAGAGTTGCTGGAGCCACCATCGCCGCCCTTGGCTGGAGGATTATTCCAGTCCCAGTGCAGGTAGCCAGCGACAAAAAGATCAAGGCGGCCGTCGCCGTCGTAGTCGCCCCATGTGACGCCTGTGGACCAGTTGCCGAGCGTGACGTTGGCTTTTTCGGCCTCGTCGGTGAAGGTTCCGTCATGGTTGTTGTGGAAGAGGCGATTCTTTCCAAAATTTGAAACGTAGAGATCGGGCCAGCCGTCGTTGTCGTAGTCGGCCACAGCGCAGCCAAACCCCCAGCGGTCATTGGTCACACCGGCTTTTGCGCTTACGTCAGTGAAGGTGCCGTCATGATTGTTATGGAAGAGCGCGGCATGTGGCGGCGTCTCCTTACCGGAGAGCGCGTCAACTGTGGAGCCGTTGACGATGTAAATGTCGAGCCAGCCGTCGTTGTCGTAGTCAATGAGACAAACGCCGGATCCCTTGGTCTCGATAATGTAGTCCTTGGCTGGCGATCCCATCTTGTGGGTCCACTTCGTCAGCCCGGCCTTTTCAGAGATGTCATCGAAGATGACAGTGCCGCTCTTGACGAACCCGCCGGCGGTGATAACGCGGTGCTGGTTGTCAAACTGGATCTGGTGCGGCGAGCTGGTGTTGGTCGTCTGCGCTGCGTCAGCGGGTTTCCGCTGCACGGTCTGCGAAGCTGCTGACGATGCTGGTTGTGCATACACCGTTATGGACAGCCCAGCAGCAACCAGGGCGGAAAGACTCAACGCGCGCTTTACCGGAAACATGGGGCAAGTATAAGGGGATGCGAGCGAAGAGTCTCTCAACCAAAGGGAGGATAGGTTATTGCCTCACCTCATACCCCTATTGCGATTGTGCAGGTTGGGAAGAAGGTACGACTGCCCAGCCCCCATTGGTGCCTTTGACCAAGGTGGCCGTTGCTGTCTGGATGGATGTGTCAGCTGCGATCTTGGGGAAGGTCCTCATCGATTCGGGGGTGCTGGCCCAGGTTGGGATACCCTCAACCTCGTAGTTGTAATTCACCGTGTACTGCGTAGGGTTGGAAGGGTCGTTTGGGATGGCGTTATCAATCGCGGTGACGTTGAAATGGCCGAAGCAGAAGTTGCCGTATCCGGGTTGATTCGGATCGGGAGTCCAGGCGCTGTGTCCCTTATCGGAGAGATCGTACTCATTAACCTGTTTGGAGCCGACAAGAAAACGCTTTTTCTCCTCGGAGCCTCGGACGAGTAGGCCTGCGTCAGTCAGGGCGTCGTAGTCGCGGGTCTTTTCGTCTTTGGATGTGTCGGCCTCGGCAGGAAGCTTGATTGGCTCGGGCCACACGCACTCGTGGCGGCCGACGAAGGAGTTGTTGATTGCGGATTTGAATTCCGCCGTGTCAATTTGCTTTTTGCAACCGGCTGCGAATGAGATAAGCCCGACAAGCACAAGGGCAAAAACGTTCCATCCACGCATCTTTCACCTCAAATACTTGGATGCGGGAAATGGACACGAATCGCCACTCAAGGCGAGATCTATCTCGAATTATTAAACGGCAGCCTAAAGTGTCGGGGTGTCATTGTTTCAAGTCGCCGAAGATCCGCATTCCATTTGAGTCCCGGGTGGCTAGCGTCCTTGATGCCATGGCTGAAACCGTTACGCTCATGAGCACGTCGACCATGGCGCGCTGTGCACGCGCCCATACCGGATGCGCTGGGCACCAGGATTTGCGCTCGCAATCTTTGCCGCCGTTGAGACAGGCATTGAGGCAAATGGGGCCGTCGATGGCTTCAATCACTTCGCGCATGGTGGCATCGCGTCCACGGGACAGAATGGAAAACCCGCCAGCCTTTCCTCGCCGCGAAGAGATCAAGCCGGCGCGCGCCAAGGCCTGCATCACCTTAGACAGGAAGCTCTCCGGAGTCGCAGTGGCGTTGGCCAAATCCGGAAGAAACGCTCGTTTCTCGGGTGGCAGCGTCGCAAGATGCACCATGACACGTACGGCATAGTCGGCTGCACGAGTCAGTTGCATCGACGAATTGCATCTCTCCATCGCTGGAGTATTCATAGGGCTCTGTTTCTTGCGAGTGCTCTCGTATGCAAAGCATTTAACCGGACCGCGGTGGTCCAATTCCAAGCAAGTTGAGAGCAGACTAGCCGAGAGAGTCACCGACGAATGTATCGGTCGTCACAGACCCGCAACAGCCCCTCAGATAATTCTGTCTTTTCAAAGCAATTGGAGAAGATTAGTCCAAAATGCCTTCCGGAAGCGCCCAAGATGTCTGTTCGGCCGGGCATCGTGTTCGGATTTTCTCCATTGCCGATAAGGTACCTGAACTGTGAAAGGGGCCCTTTAACGACCTCATGCAATCCTTTCCCGTTGTAGATCCGATCCCGTTGCCGGCACCGATATGGCTGATCAAGCTGTTGCACATCGTGACGTTGGCGCTGCATTTTGTGGCCGTGGAGATGTTGCTGGGCGGACTCCTCATCGCCGTCCTGCTCAGTCTCTTCCGCAATTCGCCCCACGCCTCAGTCACCGCGCGTGCGCTGGCCAAACGTATGACCGTGGTGATGACGTATGTGATCAACCTGGGAGTGCCGCCGCTCTTGTTTGCGCAAGTCCTCTATGGGCGCGCACTCTACACATCGAGTGTGCTGATCGGCGTTTACTGGATTTCAATCATCGTGGTGCTCACGCTGACCTATTGGCTGCTGTATCAATTCACTGCGCGGCTTGAGGCAGGGAAGTCGGCCTGGTGGGTGGGGCTTTCTGCATGGTTGCTGGCCGGGTATATCGCCCGCATGCTCTCGACCAATATGACGCTGATGATTCGGCCCGAAGTATGGCGCGACATGTATTCCGCATCGGCGATGGGCGCGTATCTGCCCACGGGGGATCCGACACTAACGCCGCGCTGGCTCCTGATGATGACCGGTGGGCTGTTCATCGGCGGCTTGTGGTTGGTTTATCTTGCAGGGCGCAGCACGTTCACGACAGATGAAAAGCGGTTTGTTGCCGGACTAGGCGGGAAACTCGCCGGGGCATTCGGAATTCTCTACCTCATCGCCGGACTTTGGGCGGTACGCGTGCAGCCGGATACGGTGAAAGCCGGACTTTCGACGCATCCTCTGTATCACTTCGCTTCGTTTGCCGGATATGGCTGGATGGCGCTGGTTGTGATTGCGGTATTGACAGCGGCCTTCGCTGGTTTTGGAAAAGTGGGCGCGAATTGGCTTGGTTGGGTAGCCGCCACATTAGCTCTTCTGATTGAACTCACGCTCGTGATCTTCCGCGATGCGGTGCGCGATCTGTCGCTGCTTGCCAAAGGCTTCGATGTATGGGACCGGACTGTGGTGACCAACTGGGGTGTGGTGGGCCTCTTCCTGGTCTTGTTTGTCGGTGGCCTGGGCGTCGTTGGGTGGCTGATCTCGGTTGTGGCACGTGCACAAAAACCGATGGAAGGAGCCGTGTTATGAGCTCGCATATTGTTCTGGAAGAACCGACATTGAAGCCAGGCGAGGATAGCGAGAAGTCTACGCGCCGCGCATTCCTGGTAGCAGCCGGCGCTGCGGGGCTTTGCTACACCGCCGCAATGGCGTATCCGATCTACCGCTACCTGGCCTCGCCGGAAGAAATGGCCTCAAGCGTGTCAGCGGTGAAGGAAGTCTCGCTGAAAGATGCGCAAAAGCTGCCCCCGGGATCGGTGCTGATGTTCAAGTTCGGCACATCGCCGGCGATGTTGATTCATCATGCTGACGGAACGTGGGCTTCGCTCTCCGCGGTCTGCACGCATCTGGGCTGCACCGTTCAGTATGAGCCGCAGGCCGACCGCATTCACTGCGCCTGTCACGGTGGGGTTTACAACGCATATACCGGCGCAAATGTGAGTGGGCCGCCGCCGAAGCCCCTCAAGAAGTTCAACGTCGTCGTCGGTCAGAACTCCGTTGAAGTATCGCGCGCGTAACGCAGAAGGACAACAGGCATGACTACAAAGACCGCTTTTATCTATGACTGGGTTGATGAGCGCCTCGGTCTTTCGGAGCTCGCCGTTTTTGCGCGCAAGAAGACCGTTCCCGTTCACGCCCAATCATTCTGGTACTACTGGGGTGGGATTTCCCTCTTCCTATTTCTGGTGCAGTGCTTCACCGGAATGTTGCTGCTCGTGTACTACCGGCCGGGCGCAGAATCGTTTGAATCCGTCCGCCAGATCACGTATGTGATGCATTTCGGATGGCTGATTCGTTCGGCTCACGCATGGTCGGCCAACCTAATGATGTTTTCGATCCTCGTGCACATGTTTTCGGTCTACTTTATGAAGGCCTATCGCAAGCCGCGTGAATTCGGCTGGCTGAGCGGCATGGGGCTGCTGGGGATCGCCTCGGTGTTTGGATTTTCAGGCTACCTGCTGCCGATGGACGAACTTAGCTACTTTGCGACAAAGGTTGGCTTGCAGATTCCGGCTGCAATTCCGTTTATCGGACCCGCGATTGCGAGCATGCTGCGCGGCGGACCGGATGTGAGCGAATTCACCGTACAGCGCTTCTTTGCGCTGCATGTCGTGGTACTTCCTGCGCTGTTCCTGCCTCTGCTCGCGTTCCATCTCTGGCTTGTGCAGAAACATGGCAACGCTGCACCGCCGAGTGAAGAGACAAAACCGTTAAGCGAACGCAAGACCATGCCGTTCATGCCAAACTTCCTGCGCAAAGACCTGGCAATGTGGTTGATCTCGCTGAATGTTCTTGCGCTGCTGGCTTCCGTTTTTCCGTGGCAGCTTGGAAAACAGTTTGATTCGCTCGTACCTGCGCCGATGGGCATTCATCCCGAGTGGTATTTCATGAGTCCGTTCGAGATGCTGAAACTGCTCGGAATGGTGAAGTGGCTGCAGGGCGAACCGGGAGAGATCGCAGGCATTCTCCTATTCACCATCGGTATCGCGTTGTGGGTGATGATTCCGTTCTATGACACCAGCAGCGACTCTGGAAAGCGTGGACGTGCCGCACATTATTTCGGCCTGATCGCGGTGTTTGCGCTTCTTGCCACGACGGCAATTGGGTATTGGACGATTCGGTAAAGCAGCGAGCAGCTTTCAGCTTTTAGGCTTCAGCTCCTCGTGTGGTGGCGCAACAAAACCCGCCTGGCACGAAAAGAACTGAAAGCTGACGGCTGAGGGCTGAGAGCTTGGAGCAAAAAGATGAACTATCCGTTTTGGGACATTCCGCATTTGGGGTCGGGGTGGGTGATCGGGCTGATCGCCATTTACCACGTCATGATTTCGCAGTTCGCCGTAGGCGGTGGGTTTTATCTGCCGCTGGCGGAGCGCAAAGCGATGCGCATGACCGATCCCGTCCTGCGGGCTGAGTGGCTGAAGCAGCTTGCGCGCCACTCGAAGTTCTTCCTCATTCTGACGGCAGTGTTCGGCACCGTGTCCGGTGTCGGCATCTGGTTTGCGATCGGACTGACGCATCCCGAGGCGACCAGCACGCTGATCCACAATTTCGTATTCGGCTGGGCCATGGAGTGGGTCTTTTTCATGGTTGAGCTGACCACGATCGCAGTCTACTACTCCACCTGGGAACGCATCCCGGAGAAGTTGCACCTGAAAGTGGGCTGGGTGTATGCTGGCGCATCTGTCGCTACGCTCATCATCATCAATGGCATTCTGTCATTCATGCTGACACCGGGCGATACGTGGATCGGGGTCGCCGGAACGGGACACGAGGCGAGCAAATTCTGGAATGCCTTTTTCAATCCCACGTATTGGCCAAGCCTTCTGCTGCGCGCTTGCGTTTGTGCTTCACTGGCCGGCATCTGGGCGCTGATCACTTCGAGCCGCATCGATAGCGACAAGCAGCCTGCGCTCAAGACCAGCATGGTTAAGTGGAGCGTGAGGTGGTTGGTGCCTTCGTTCGTTGCCATGCCGTTCCTGATGATCTGGTACTACGCTATGGTTCCGGCTTCGCAGCGTGCTCTGCTCACCTTGGGCATCGACACCATCAACTCGGGGACGTTTTCAACGGTCACGCGCATGGCGCTGATCATTATCATGACTTCAGCGACGATTATTTTTGTGGCGTACTTCCTCGCCTATCGCAATCCGAAGGATTTCAATCTTTCACACGCGCTGGCCGTTCTTGTGCTCGCGCTGATGGCCACCGGTGCCGGCGAGTACTCGCGTGAGATGCTGCGCAAGCCGTATGTGATCGGACGCTGGATGTATTCGAATGGCGTGCGCGTGCCTTACGTGAATAGGATCAATGCGCAGGGTTATCTGGCAAACTCCAACTGGGTGTGGAACGGGTCGACGTCAAGTTACTCGCGGGGTGAAGCGATCTTTCGCGGCGAGTGCGGATCCTGCCATACGCTGCAGGGCTATCGTCCGCTGGCGCATCTACTGGAAGGCCGCGACCGCAACAACATTCACAACTTTATCGTCATGCTGCACGAGAATAAGGCCGATTCGCCGTATCGCAAGTTCATGCCCCCGATGGTTGGAACCGAGCAGGATGTGAATGACCTGACCGACTTCCTGAATGCAAATGTGAACCCCCCTGCTCCGGCATTGCCAAAACCCGAGCTTACCGCAACGCGATAATCCCTCCCCTGACCACCCGCAAACGAAGGTCCGCGTTTCCGCGGACCTTCGCTGCTTTGTGGCCAGCGATTGGCTGTTCAGGTTTCGAAGAATCATTGTGGCGCGGCCGGGGTTTTCTAGGTGAGAATTTAAAACTCGATTTACCGCGATAATGGGTTATCGGCGGCCCAGCTTTGGGCTGTTAATCAAACAGTACACACAGCCGACCCCATTATGGCAAAAAGAGCACCAAATGCCCAGAATTCAGAGAGATCCGACACGAATGACAAGAATCGAGGGGTTTAGGGAACCCTAGAAGCGGAGAATCGCCATTTGGTGCGGCGACACGGCAAAAGGTTGCCTGATTGCCAAATGTTTGCAGGCGCTTGCATGTCCTGTTCTCCAGCGAAAAGTGAGTACGTTTATACATGAGGCTTTTTTAACTCGGTAATTGCGAGATTGCTGGTATATTGAATGAAACTGGCGGTCGAAACGACACCCGTCGTCTCGTAATTTGGATGGAAGCGCTTGCTTTCATTTGTCTGATTAGAAATTTCAAATTGTTGCTTTGGATTGTCTAGGGCTCTGTGAAACACCATCACCCAAGTGAGGATGGCGAAGCCTTGCGAAGAAGTGTTTTCGAAGATGTCCAGGCAGAAACTCCGGTGGCAGCCATTGCTGCGGGGGTATCGAGTGGCTCGCGCTGGTTTGCCGTGTATACCACTTGCCGTCACGAAAAGCGGATCGCGCAGCACTTGAACCAGCGCGAAATCGAGCACTATCTTCCCCTCTACCGCGCGGACCGGAAGTGGCGCGATGGGTCCAAGGTTACTCTTGAATTGCCGTTGTTTCCGAGCTATCTCTTTGTCCGCATCAAGCGTTCTCAGCGCGTCAGTGTCCTGAGTATTCCCGGAGCTCTTGCTGTCGTGGGAGGAACCGGGGGCCAGCCCGCACCGCTCCCCGACACGGCGATTGATGCATTACGAACCGGATTGAAGGAGCTTCGGATTGAGCCGCATCCTCTGTTGCGCGTCGGACAGTTTGCGCGCATCCGGTCAGGTGCATTCGCCGGAATGGAAGGCGTTGTTGTGCGAAAGAAGAATGGTTTCCGGGTTGTGCTGACCCTCGAGCAGATCATGCAGAGCGTTGCGGTCGAACTGGACGAGGACGACGTGGAACCTTTAACTGGTGGGGGGGGTCGCTCCGCCCCTTGGATGGAAATCGATCATCGTCTGTGTGCGCAAGGTGTGTAGTTTGCCAGAAGTCGGAAAGAAAGTCCCGAGGCCCTTCCGATTTGATAAGCGGCGGTTTGACGTTGATGTCTTTTCCCTCGATTGATGGAAGTTGCGTAACATCGCCGGCAGTCTACGGCGCAAGCCGAATTTCAAAAAGGAAACAGTGTCGACCACCGCCAGGTGGTGCGACCGGAAGGCTGGATTAATCGAATTTCCGAAGTTTCATTGAATCTGCTTTCCCCGTTCCGCAGAGTCGGCGATCCAGGCAATCGATCCATTCGTAAAAACCGCTTCGATCAGGATAGACGCAGCGATTTTGGGAATCTCCAGCTTAAGACAGGCGGCAAGAGAGTTTATGACTGGACCATCTGGCTCAACAAGAGGTGGCACGGAAGAGCGCATCCTGACCACTGCTGCATCCCTGTTCTCTCAATTCGGCTACAACGGCGTGAGCACGCGCGAAATTGCTTCGGCCGCGGAAGTCAACGAAGTAACGATTTACCGCCATTATCCGCGCAAGCGCGATCTTTACGTGGCGGTTCTCGGCGCCGAATTACAACGCGTCCAACTGCGAGGTGAATTGCTAACGCGACTGGCGGAGGCGCCAAACGGGCGCACGGCCCTTGCATGCACGTTTGAATTGATCGCGACAACTTTGCAGCAGCAGCCGCAACTTCTTCGATTGCTGCAATATAGCGCCCTGGAACTGAGCGACGATCTTGATCCGCTCCTGCGCAGACATCTTGGAGAACTCGTGGAAGTTGTGGCGCGCTATCTGGAGCCCTGGATCCAGCAAGGGCAATTGCGCTGCTCCAATGCAAAGACACTGGTGCTGACGTTGATTGCGATCGTTCTGAGCCGTGGTCCGTTGCGTCGAGTGTTTCTTGGTGACGCAGAAAATCTGAATTCGCTTTTCGAGACTTATTCGGAGTTTTGCCTCGCGTGATTGCTAGAAAGCGATCGCGATTTTATCCGATGCACATCTGGCATGATCTGCAGTACTTTGCGGCTTCAACAGAAAGTCGGTTTGTGATTACTTAAATTCGTTTGCCGCTTTATACACACCAAAGGAGCATTACGGTCCATGGATCTCAAAGATAAAACAGCAGTAGTTTGCGGCGGTGGGGGTTTCATAGGCGGACATCTGGTGAACAACCTGCTGCGCAGCGGAGTTAATGTCATCCGTGCGGTCGATGTCAAACCGATAGATCAGTGGTACCAGGCGTCTTCGGGAATTGAAAATGTGGTTGCAGACTTGAAAGACAAGGATAGTTGCTACCGGGCCGCCGACGGTGCGGAAGTTATTTTTCAACTCGCCGCCGACATGGGCGGGATGGGATTCATTGAGAACAATAAAGCGCTTTGCATGCTCAGTGTGCTCACGAATACGCACATGCTGCTCGCCGCGCGCGATTCAGGTGTGGAGCGTTTCTTCTACTCTTCGTCTGCTTGCGTTTACAACGGTGAAAAGCAAAAAGATGCGCGGGTCATTCCCCTGAAGGAAGCCGATGCGTACCCCGCCCTTCCGGAAGATGGCTACGGCTGGGAGAAACTCTTCAGCGAACGTATGTGCCGTCACTTTGAAGAAGATTTCGGAATGCAATGCAGAGTAGCGCGGTACCACAACGTTTACGGTCCCTTCGGAACCTGGACGGGTGGACGGGAGAAGGCGCCGGCGGCGATCTGTCGCAAAGTTCTGGAAGCCAAGCTTTCGGGTAAGCATGAGATCGAAATCTGGGGCGACGGCCATCAGACGCGAAGCTTCATGTATATCGACGACTGCACCAAAGGTACGCGAGCAATTATGGAGAGCGAGATTCACGAGCCGGTGAACCTTGGATCGAACGAGCTCGTGACGATCAATCAACTTGTCGACATCGTCGAGGAAATCGCGGGACTGAAGCTCAAGCGTCGCTACAAGCTGGACGCGCCCAAGGGCGTAAATGGGCGTAATAGTGATAACTCAAAGATTCGCGAATACCTGGATTGGGAGCCCTCGATCCGGCTAAAGAGTGGCCTTGAAAAAACCTACGAATGGATTCAGAAAGAGATGCTCACCCTTGCCCATGCTTAAACATGTTGAGCGGGCGCTCCAATCAGCCGGCAAATCAGCACCGGAGAGATACCAGATGAGCGAAACCTTGAACGAACGGCAAATACTAGGAGTCAACTTTTACGTTGGAGATGTTCAAGGCGCGATCCGGCGACTTGCGAGCGGCGGGTTGCTGGTTGTGCCAGCCGCGCCGGCTTTGAAGGACGTGGCTTGGAACGTGGATTACCGGGAAGCACTAATGAACGCGGATGTGGCGATCGCCGATTCGGCCTTCATGGTACTTTTGTGGAACTTCATCCAAAACGACTCGATCCCGCGCTTGTCCGGGCTCAAGTATTTGAAAGAATTGTTGCAACTACACGAAGTACGCACATCCGGTAACACCTTTTGGGTGATGGCGGGCAGCGTCAGTTCGAGCAAGAATGTGGATTGGCTGGCTTCGGAGGGAATTGAAGTTCCACCAGAATTTGTTTATCAGGCACCGATGTATGGCGGTAAGATTGAGGATCTGGAACTCATTGACAAGCTGCAGTTGTTGCGACCGAAACACGTAGTGATTACGGTAGGCGGCGGCACCCAGGAGCGGCTCGGGCTTTATCTGAAGCGTAACCTGGATTACCTTCCATCGATTCACTGCATCGGAGCAGCAATTGCATTTCTTAGCGGAGATCAGGTGCGAATTCCGGATTGGGCTGACCGGCTTTACCTCGGCTGGTTATTGCGCTGCATGTCGTCACCTCGTCGCTTCATTCCGCGATATCTTTCCGCATCGCAGCTTGTTCCGCTACTCTGGCACTATCGAGATCGCCTTCCGGTGCCCGAGGACAGCGAACAGCCATTGACGCAAACGGAATGAGCGGCAGCGGCGTTCTGAAGGCAGATGAAACGGGAGAAACTGACGGGATTATGTCCAAAAAAGAAACGGCAACCATTGCAGTAGTGGGTTCAGGTTATGTTGGCCTGGTGGCCTCTGCTTGTTTTGCGGAGATTGGACATTGCGTGGTCTGCGTCGACAACGATGAATCCAGAGTGCGCATGCTGCAAGAGGGTGGAATTCCGATCCACGAAGAACATCTACCTGAACTGCTTGAGCGTTATCGGGGCAAAACGCTGGAGTTCACCTCGGACCTGCGAGCCGCGACACAGTCTGCCCAGGCCGTATTTATTGCGGTGGGAACGCCGCAAAGTCAAACTGGCAGCGCCGATCTCTCGTTTGTGGATGCGGTCGCGAGCGAAATCGCCCGCTCCATCGAGTCCTATAAAGTCATCGTGGAGAAAAGCACGGTTCCCGTTTACACGAATGAGTGGATTCGGCGTGTGATTGAGCGGAATGGAGTGCCAAAGGAACTGTTCGATGTGACTTCGAATCCCGAGTTCCTGCGAGAGGGGACGGCGGTAGTCGACTTCTTGCATCCGGACCGCATTGTCATTGGCGCTGCCACTGATAGCGCTGCCGATCTGCTGAAGATGATTTATTTGCCCTTGACAAGCGGCGAATACTATACCGCGACAGGTTCCGTGCCGGGGCCGCGTACGGCAATCGATCCGCCGCCGATCCTCCATACCTCCACAAAGGCAGCCGAGATTATCAAGCATGCTTCCAACGCGCTGCTGGCAACCAAGATCTCTTTTATCAACGCTGTCGCCAATGTGTGCGAGGCGGCTGGAGCGGATGTGGAGGAGGTCGCTCGTGGTATTGGAATGGATTCACGCATCGGCCCGAGATTTCTACGCGCCGGCGTGGGCTACGGCGGGTCATGCTTCCCCAAGGATGTTGCGGCATTCCGTCATGTGGCCGAACAGGTTGGCGTCGATTTTGGCCTCCTGCACGAAGTTGAGAAGATCAATGAGGAGCAGAAACAGCGCTTCTTCCAGAAGATTCGCTCTGCGCTATGGACCTTCCGCGGGAAAAAGATTGGAGTGCTTGGCCTGGCTTTCAAAGGGGGGACGGACGACGTACGCGAGTCACCAGCCCTCGATATTGTAAAGAGACTTTTGAGCGAAGGTTGCGTAGTCTGTGCGCACGACCCTGCTGCAGCAAGTCGATGCAAGGAGATCATTCCTCCAGGGCCCAAAATGCGCTATGTGGACGATCCCTACGCGGCAGCGCAGGATGCAGACGCGCTGCTGATTCTGAATGACTGGCAAGAATTTGCCGAACTCGATCTGGTCAAGCTGCACTATACGCTCCGCTACCCGATCGTGATCGATGGCAGGAACCTCTATGACCCTGCGATCATGACGGAGGCTGGGTTTACTTATCTGAGCGTCGGGCGTCCTGGCTTGACTCAACCAGTAGATCCGGTGGCTACATTTGTCCTACCCAGGCGACGAGATGGTGCAAAGGTCTAAAAGCCGACTCGCGGAACAACTGATTGGCGAGCTGGGTGTTTTCAATCTTCTCTTGATTGCGATAACTTAATGACAACAACAGTCAATATAAGGACCCATGTACGATGCGTGTTCTAGTTGCCGGCGCTGCCGGCTTTCTTGGATCCCATTTAACGGATGCTCTGCTCAAAGAAGGGCATGAGGTACTTGGCGTCGACAACCTCTGCACGGGCTCCCTTGAAAACCTCAGGCATCTAAACTCCGAGCCGAGATTCGAGTTCCGTCAACAAGACATCTGCAGTCAGTTCGATCCTAGGCACGTGGACTACGTGTTTAGCTTCGCCTCGCCCGCCAGCCCTGAGGATTATCTGCGGTTGGGAATCGAGACGCTCATGGTGGGTTCGGCGGGGACATGCAATTTATTGGAGATCGCAAAAAAGTACAGTGCGAAGTTCCTGCACGCGTCCACGTCAGAATGCTATGGAGATCCGGAAGAGCACCCTCAGACAGAAGAATATTGGGGTCATGTGAATCCAATCGGACCGCGTTCCGTCTATGACGAGTCCAAGCGATTCTCTGAGGCACTAGTGATGGCGTATCACCGCTACGAAAAGGTTGATACCCGGCTGGTCAGAATATTTAACACGTACGGACCGCGGTTACAGATGAATGATGGCCGGGTCATTTCCAATCTCTTGACGCAGGCCCTGCGAGGAACTGAACTAACCATTTACGGCGATGGAAGTCAGACGCGTAGCTTCTGCTACGTTTCTGATGAGATCGACGGGATTCTTCGGCTCTCTCGCAGCGACGAGCATTCCCCTGTGAATATTGGAAATCCAACAGAATGGACGATTCTTGACTGCGCAAAAACTGTGCTGCGCGTAACTGGTTCAAGAAGTTCAGTTGTGCACCGGCCTCTTCCTCAGGATGATCCTTCGCAGCGCCAGCCGGATATAAGCAAGGCGAAACGCCTGCTGAATTGGGAGCCCAAGATCGACTTGGAGACTGGGCTGAAGCTCAGTCTGGAATACTTCAGGTCGTGCATTGAGGCTGCTGCGTAGCACGTCAAAACACAGCCAAATCGGCGGCGTGCCTTGTACGATGTATCAGGCCGCAATCGGCTGGGGAGCACTACTGTGAAGAGAGCGCTGATTACTGGTGTTACGGGACAGGACGGTGCCTATCTGGCGCAATTATTGCTGTCGAAGGGATACGAGGTGCATGGAATCAAGCGCCGCGCGTCCTCGTTCAACACCAGTCGGATAGACCATATTTACGAAGATCCTCACACGCAAGGTCGTCATTTCTTCCTGCACTATGGTGACCTGACCGATTCGAGTAGCTTGATCCAGATAGTGCAGCAAGTCAAGCCAGATGAAATTTATAACCTCGCGGCTCAAAGCCACGTGAAGGTTTCGTTTGAGGAACCGGAGTACACGGCCAACTCCGACGCGCTCGGCACGCTGCGTCTGCTTGAGGCGATCAGGGTTGCCGGCCTCGAGAAGGTCACGCGGTTCTACCAAGCCTCGAGTTCCGAGATGTACGGATTGGTCCAGGAGATTCCACAGAAAGAGACAACGCCGTTTTATCCCCGTTCTCCCTATGCCGTTGCAAAGCTATACGCTTACTGGATCACGGTTAACTACCGAGAAGCCTATGGGATTTACGCGTGCAATGGAATTCTCTTCAACCATGAATCGCCGACGCGTGGTGAAACCTTTGTAACCCGCAAAATTACCCGTGGGCTGGCGCGAATCAAAGCCGGCTTGCAGGATCAGCTTTTCCTCGGGAATCTCGATGCGTCGCGCGATTGGGGCCACGCGCGTGACTACGTTGAAATGCAGTGGCGGATGTTACAGCAGAATGAGCCTAAGGACTACGTGATTGCGACGGGCGAGCAGCATAGCGTCCGGGAATTCGTGAACCTTTCTGCGGCATTCCTTGGAATGGCCATCAGGTGGGAAGGCGTGGGAGTTGAAGAGAAGGGGATCGACAAGCAAGGCAACGTGATCGTTGCGGTCGATCCTCGCTACTATCGTCCGACCGAAGTGGAGACACTGCTGGGCGATGCCAGCAGAGCGAGACGCGAGTTGGGGTGGGAGGCAAAGGTCTCTTTCAATGACCTGGTAAAAGAGATGGTGGAAGAAGATCTCAAGATTGCGGAGAAAGACGCGTTAGTAAGAAAACACGGCTACTCTGTTTTTAACTTTCATGAGAATTGAATACCAAGAGTCTCTTGACATGGAAAAGAACAGTCGCATATTCGTTGCGGGACATCGCGGACTGGTCGGTTCTGCAATCTGTCGAGAACTCGAACGGCAGGGGTACAGGAATCTTGTCCTTCGTACCCACTCGGAACTCGACCTGACCGACCGTCCAGCGGTGCTCGAATTCTTTAGGCGGGAAAAACCCGAGTTTGTCTTTCTTGCTGCAGCCAAAGTTGGCGGAATTCTTGCAAATGACACCTATCCCGCAGACTTTATCCGCGAAAATCTAGAGATTCAGACCAGCGTTATTGATGCGAGTTACCGCGGCGGCGTGAAGCGGCTGTTGTTTCTCGGTTCAAGCTGTATTTATCCGAAACTTGCTCCCCAGCCGATCAAAGAAGAGTACCTGCTTACTGGGCCGCTCGAACCGACAAATCGCCCTTATGCGTTGGCCAAGATCGCGGGAATCGAGATGTGCTGGTCCTACAACCGTCAGTTTGGCACAAGATACTTGGCCGCAATGCCCACCAATCTGTATGGACCTGGCGACAACTTTGATCTGAAAGGATCGCATGTGCTACCGGCCTTGATTCGAAAAGTCTTTGAGGCAAAGCGCGCCGCAGAGAAGAAGTTGATCGTATGGGGCACGGGGCGGCCGCGTCGCGAGTTCTTGTACAGTGACGATCTGGCTGAGGCCTGCGTCCACCTGCTGAACCTACCGCAGAGCTTATACGAATCTCTGATGTCGCAAAACGAAGCGCCGTTGATAAACATAGGAACCGGGGAGGATCTGACTATTCGTGAGTTGGCCGAATTGGTGGCACGGGTACTCGACTTCGAATGTGAGCTCATCTTCGATACATCGCGGCAGGATGGCACTCCGCAGAAACTCCTCGACGTAAGTCGCATTCATGCCCTCGGATGGAAGGCTAGGGTCAACCTCGAAGAAGGAATCCGCCGCACCTATATGTCAGCGCAATCTCAGCTTGAACTTGCAGTATCTTGATTTATAGGTGCCTTTCATCTAACAACGATCCCCGGATAATCGAAAACTTGCAATCCCCCAGCAATCTGATTTGAAGGGCCCCTTTCAAGCGCTGTGCTAGGCTGTAGTTGCCTAGGAATATCCCTGTAGTCGACCAAACTGTCTGTTGATCAAGAACTCAATTTGCTCATTCGCGTTGCGTGATCGTATTGCTGTCAGATTTAAAATAGCTAAGTTTCGCAAACGCTCGCAACTTCGATGTGAGCTAGTTTGCTTTCTATCAAACGTAGCGCGCGTCTCTTCTAACAACGGTCTGCCGACCACAAGAAGGAAAATGGCTTTTAGAAATCACATCCCGGTTCTCGGTTGCTTTCTGATTCTTGTCCCCGCCTTACTTTCTGGGCAGGAACAACGTCCTCCCCTTGTGCCCATCGCGCAAGGCTCCGGAGGAGGAGCGTCGGCATCGGCAGGATCTGGCGCATCTGTGGGCGGCCTTTCCGATGGCCCGATCATTGTGGGCGAGATAGTGCACATAAACGTGTTCGACGCTCCCGATTTCTCTCTCATCACCCGGGTTTCAGAGAGCGGCGACATTCCGTTCCCAATTCTGGGCCAGTTTCACATCGCCGGTCTTAATAGTGTCTCTGCTGCGAACACCTTGGCGGAGCAGTTGAAAGATCGAAATCTGATGCTTGCACCCATTGTCACCGTCACGGTGGATTCTTCGAACACCGGTATTACTGTTCTCGGCGAAGTTCATAGTCCGGGGATCTATCCGCCTCCCGGGAAGCATGAGCTTTCTGATTTGTTGGCCGTTGCAGGTGGATTGAATGCGAATACCGGCCGAGTCATCGAGATCACCCACGCTCACGATCCTAGTAAACCAGAGTTCGTATCCTGGGATCCGACCATGCACAATACTGAGAATTTTGATCGCCCCGTTTCTCCCGGCGATCGTGTGCTTGTTCGCGCATGCGGTATTGCCTATGTGGGTGGCAACGTGAATAGGTCTGGTGCATACTCTCTTTGTGGGTCGCCCAACATGACCTTGTCCGAGGTAATGGCGCTTGCCGGCGGAATTGCTCCAAACTCCGCGCCAAATAAAACCTATCTCGTGCGTGCGCAACTGGACGGCACGAAGGTCGTGCAACAGATTGACTTGAAGAAGGTGTTGACCTCTCGAGTGGCTGATCCGATCGTGCACGAAGACGACATTATTTATGTTTCCCCAAGCCCGTTGAAGGAGATTTTGAAGGGAGCCTTGGCTTTCGCGCTCTCAATCGCTCCTTCGGCGCTGTATATCTATCACCCTTAGTTCGCCGCTACAGCTAATGAACCGAGATTTAGCGGAGCCAGTCCAATCGACTCGCAATGGAGCCGTGTGAAGATTAGCATCGTCACTCTGTCTTTCAATCAGCGTGCCTATCTTAAAGAAGCGATGGACTCAGTCCTGTCGCAGAGCTATCCGGATCTGGAATACATCGTTGTTGATCCGGGTTCAAACGACGGAAGCCGGGAACTTATTAATAGTTATGGCAAGCGGATTGCGCATGTCATCTTCGAACCTGATCGCGGGGCTGCCGACGGATTGAACAAGGGATTTGGTCGCGCCACAGGCGATGTATACGGCTTTCTCAATGCAGACGATCTTCTTTATCCCGGTTCATTAAACCGTGTCGCGCAGTTTTTTGAGGCACACCCTGAATGCGACGTGGCCATGGGCGACGGATACAAAATTGATGGTCGGGGCCAACGGATTCGCCATTACAAAGCGCGAAACTTCTCAGTTCCGAGCTTCTTTTATGGAGGTGCGCAATGGCTTCAACAGTCGACTTTCTTTCGTGCGGATACCTATCGTAAGTCTCCAAGATTCAATCTTCAGAACCGGACTTGTTGGGATGGGGAGCTCTTTGTGCATTTCGCGAATGACGGCGCAAGAATCGGGTATATTAGTGCCGATCTGGGGGCCTTTCGCATCCATGAAGCGTCGATCTCCGGTTCGGGCAAGATGAACGAGCAGTATCAGAGAGATAATCGAAGGATCTTTCAGCAGGTACTCGGGCACGAATGGAGAGCGACGGATGAGGTTTTGCGGTTTTTCCACCGCTCTGGACGGTTCTTAAGGAATCGGTTGCGCTTGCTGCCTGGAAGAGAGACTGCGTGAAGCTCGCGATCCTCTGGACGGGCTTGTCAGGCTACATGAATGCTTGCCTGAAAGAACTCTCCACCCGAGAGGGCGTGGAACTGTTTGTTTGTCATAAAGTATCAGCCGAGGACGCCCCGTTTGATGACGGCCAGTTCGGCTGGATACCAAACCGGGTGGCGTGGCGAGCGCGAAGCGACCTACACGACCTGTTGCAGAGGCTGCGATCGTTCTCCCCCGAAATTATGATTATTCCTTCGTGGAATGTACCGATCTACCGAGCCGCGGGGCGAGAGTTCGCCAATCGGTGCTGGCGCGTGATGGCCATGGACAACCCTTGGCGTGGTAGTTTGAAGCAGTGGCTCGGCATCCTGGTTTCACCGTTGTTGGTAAAGCCAATGACCGATGCCGTCTGGCTGCCTGGAGAGCGTCAGGCGATGTTTGCGCGGAAACTGGGCTTCTCGCAGAGCACGATCATGCGCGGGGTATATTCTTGCGATCATCCTGCCTTTGCGGCGGTGCACGTTGCCCGCATCCATAAGGATCAGCCCCTCCCACGTCGCTTCGTATTTATCGGCAGAATGGTCGAAGACAAGGGCGTGGACAAACTCGTTAGGGCTTACAGCCTCTACCGCGAGCAATATTCGAATCCCTGGCCGCTCACCTGTTGCGGTGCGGGACCAATGAAATCCCTCCTCGAGAAACAGGATGGAATCAAAATGAACGGGTTTGTACAGCCCGAGAAAATTCCCGAGGTGCTAGCTTCAGCCGCTTGCCTGATCATCCCAAGCCGGTTTGAACCGTGGGCTCTGGTGGTACACGAGGCGGCAGCGGCAGGAAGGTTGATCCTTGCGTCAGAGGACGTGGGCGCGGTACCGCACCTTGTGCAGCCCGGATACAATGGCTTCATCTTCAGCAACGAAGACACAGCTGGGCTCGCAACTTTGATGTCACGGATAAGCGCGATGGGTGATGCCCAACTGGACGCAATGTCGAGAGCCAGTTATATGCTCTCCCAACAATTTTCCCCGCGACAGTGGGCCGATACTTTGCTTCAGTCTTTCCAAGCGCGTTCGATAACATGTTGAAAAGGAATTCAACCCTCAATGCCCGGTTCAAGTCCTCTGTTAATTGCCAGTGTGCTGAAGTGTACTTTCTTGATGCCAACGATCCCCCTAAGCTCATTGAGCCGTCGCCGAAGAAGACGGCATTTACAGCCTTTGTCAACTGGCGATTCAAAGAGGACTCTGCTTCTATGACGTACCAAGGAACGGAAGAAATGAAAGCCTGCGCGAGGTTGTTGATTCAGTGAAACAACAATTCACCCAAGTCTCCGACCCCATTCAAGCCCCCAGCGATCTCGCCCCGAATCCGAGTGCCTTGCCTGGTGCAATCCTCGACGAAGATCCGTTTGGCTTCTTTGTTCGTTTTCTGAAGAAGCGCGGCTGGATTGTCGTGGTCGCTATTGCGTTGGGCTTTTTAGGCGCGGCCGTTGCGAATCACATTCTTCCCAAACTGTATACCGCCCAGGCAAGTATTGAGATCCAGGCCGGAGATACTGCATCTCAGTTCCGGCTCGAGCAAGTTCAGGACTTGAGCGGTTCCGTAGACACAAGTGAACGGCTTGACACAGAGATCGAAATTCTGCGTAGCCGCGATCTGGCTCTGGCGACGATTCAAGCTCTGCATCTCGAAAGCAATCCGGACTTTCTTCCTCTTCAGAATGGCCGTCCTTGGGATCTGACCCGCCCTGATCATCGTCATATTCTTATTAGTGTGTTTCAGGGAGATGTAGCTATATCTCGTTTGGGTCATACTAGCATTCTTCGAATTCTGGTTACTTCGAAACGGCCCGAGTTAGCGAGCCTGATGGCGAACACGCTGATTGATCGGTATATCGATCATTCGTTTCAAGAGAATTTTGCGGCAACAGCCAAAGTCTCTGGATGGTTGAACACAAAACTGAGTAACCTCAAGGAAAACCTGGAAAAGAGTCAGGAGCGGATTCTTGAGCTACAAAGAGATATAGGCGTATATGGTATCGACCAATCGCATAGTATCATCGCCGCTAATCTGGAAGAACTGAACAAACAATATGCAGATGCTCAAGTCGATCGCCTCCTGAAGGAATCGCGCCTGCAGGAGATCGAGAGTTCCTCGCCGGATGTAATCGACGCAGCGATGGGGAGTTTGGATCCAGGTTTACTCGCATCGAAGCAGCGGCTTCTACAACTTCAGACCGACTACAATTCGTTAGCCCAGACATACGGCCCCGCCTATCCTCGGGTGAAGACACTGAAGGCTCAGATCGATCAACTGCAGAAGGGGGTGAGCAGTCAGGAAAGAGCCCAGGTCACGCGATTCCAGAAAGATCTTGATGCCGCACGAAGCAATGAAGGCAAGCTTCGCGAGGCCCTCGATAAACAAGAGCAGGAAGCATTCGGAATGAGTGAGAAGGCGATGCAATACGAACTCGCTCATCGCGATTACGAGACCGATCGCTTGCTCTATGATGGGCTCCAGCAGCGCTTGCAAGAGGCTGGAATCATGTCCAGCTTGCACTCTACCGCTATCCATATTGTGGATAGCGCGGACACTCCGATTTATCCAAGCCTTCCCAGAACGAATTTCAACAAAGCGGTTGGAATTGGCGGTGGGCTTTTCTTCGGAATTTGCCTGGCCATCATTCTTGAAATGATGGATACCAACCTGAAGACAATGACGGACATTGAACAAGGCCTTCAGTTGCCGCTTATCGCGGCAATTCCTGCAGTTGATTCCGAGCATCTGCTGCCAGGGAAGTTCAGAGAATTCGCGGTGTCGCGAGGCGTGTCGTCGTGGTCGAAAATGGCAGAAGCGCTACGCGGAATGCGAACCTCAATTCTACTGTCAAGCCCAGGGTCCCCTCCAAAAGTCATCATGGTGGCGAGTACCAGACCAGGGGAGGGCAAGAGTTCGGTTGCATGCCTCTCAGCGATTACCTTTGCTCTAAATGGGTCGAAGGTGCTGCTTGTGGATGCCGACCTTAGGCGTCCCGCAATCCATCTCCGGTTCAGGATCGGGAAAGGGCTTGGCCTTTCTTCAGTCCTTTCAGGCACGGTTCCACTCCAAGAAGCAGTTGTTCCGTGGGCAGATTTACCAAACCTGCACATTTTAGCGTCGGGACCGATCCCGCCAATGCCTTCTGAATTGCTCGGGTCGAAAGAAATGGAAGATTTGCTCGCGCACGTTCGCAATGAGTATGACTTCGTCATCATTGACACACCTCCCGTACTCGCCGTGACCGACGCCTCGGTGCTTGGGCGCCTTACGGACGCGGTTATCCTGATCCTTCGCTACGGTACTGCCCGAAAACAGGTTGTGCTGCGTTGTATCGATTTGCTTGAGCGTTCAGGGACGCATTTGCTGGGGGTGGCAGTAAATGCAGTCGACTTTACGGCCCCAGAGTACTCCGAGTACTACGGCAGGAAGTATTACGAATACTACGGCGAAAGGAATCCGGACGAGTAGATTAGAGTCCCGCCATTTTGGGTGTATTACTTTAGATCCCTACGAGATTGCATGACACTGGCAACAAATCGACGACGTGTGCCGCGGCATCAAACATCCCGCCGGCGCCCTCTTGCACTCGTCCGCAATCCTCGATTCGTGTCGACGATGGCCGATGTGGTCACTCTAGTCATCGGACTCACCACGACCGCAACGGTGCATTTTATCGGCGACTTGCCGATTTCTGAAGTGATTCTAGTAGTTCTTCTGCCGATCGTTCTGGCGATTCACGGACGTAGAGTTCTGAAGCCGGAATTCAAGGTTGTTTTTTCCCTGTTGGGGCTATGGTTTATCGGTCAGGCGATTTCCGATGTCTACCGGCACAGCGCGACAATAGATTGGATTCGTGGCGATGCAGCCATAATTTTCTTCGGCCTCGACCTTTTAGGGTTGATTGTTTTGCTGCGAAACAACGAACGACGGAAGGTCATTTTCCTTGCGGGGACCGCCATCGGCTCAATGCTGGTTACCATCATCCGTCCTTCTCAGAACGCTCTAGACCATCCATGGAAGTTCGGGTATGCGGTTGGGGTCATCAATCTTACGTTGTTGATCAGTTGTTTCTTCTATGCGCGACGCAAGTACATGATTGCGGGTCTTCTCATTTTGGGCATCGCCGGTGTGAACTTGCTGCAGAATTTTCGCGGTCCGGTTGGTGGCCTCTTGGTAGTGATCGCACTAGTCTTTCCCGTCATACCGGAACAACTTGGAAGGATGAGAATACTTCCCCGGAGCGGAGGCGCGCTTAGGGTGGCTGTGCTGGTGGGGCTTGCCCTGGGAGCCGTTTGGGTCGCCGGCAGGAGTGTAGACCTCGTCACTTCCGCGGGACTTATCAGCGAAGAGGCGAGGGCGAAAAACGAAGCCCAAAAAATGTCCGGCTCACTTCTGTTGGGCGGAAGACCCGAGATCCAGGTCTCACTGCAAGCCGTGAAGGAGAGTCCCATCGTCGGCTATGGATCCTGGGCGCAAGACTCCAGGTATGTCGAGATGTTGTCCGATATCGAAGTCGAGCAAGGCGTCCTCGACCCTTCAGACGTGGACGAACTTGAAACTTCCTATATACCCACTCACTCTCATCTCATGGGTGCCTGGGTATGGGCGGGCATTCTTGGGGCAGCGTTCTGGTTTTACATTCTTTGGTTGACAGCCAGAGCAACAATTCGACTTGCCATTCTGCGTCCCCCATTGGCCCCCATTTACGTATCGCTTGTTTTCGGTATGTTCTGGCAGATTATGTTCTCTCCGTTCGGCTTGAATGCGAGAATGTACGACGCCGTGGCCATCATCATCATGGTTGATCTTCTGGAAACAGAGCCGGTTCATATCCAGAATGTGTGGGCTGGCGTGCGCAGACGCATGATGGTCAATCGACCCCGGCGCCTGCCCAATCCGCGCATGTTCCCTATACCTCGATGAAGTCGGGGTTCGCTGGCTGTCCATCCAATCTTGCAGTTCCCCCCTCAGGAGCCGGTCTCAATGACGCAAGTCGAGAAGCTACCCCAGAATTCCGGCTGGCTCCGCTTCCTGCCCGACTTTGTTCGCCAGCGGCTCTCTGGCCGTCACAATCTGCAGGCAATTCTCGGCAATAGCGCCTGGCAGGTTGCCGACAAAATCGTTCGGATGGGAGTTGCCGTAGTCGTAAGCCTTTGGGTAGCGCGCTATCTGGGGCCTCACAGCTTTGGGCAACTGAATTATGCGCTTGCGTTGACCTCTGTCTTTGGGGCAATTTCCGAACCTCGGCATCGACAGCATTGTTATCCGTGAATTAGTCAGGTTTCCTGAGAGAAGGGATGAACTATTAGGTAGTGCATTTGCGCTAAAGCTTACCGGCGCTTCCTTCTCTTTGCTGGTCGTCATCGTACTTGTCTCCATCCTTCGCCCGGGCGACAAGTTTATCCTCTTGCTTACTGTGCTGGCGGCCGCCGGTTTTCTTTTCCAGTCGATTCCCATCGATCTCTATTTTCAGTCCAAAGTGCAGGCCAAATATATCGTTCTGTCGGCGACGGGGCGTTTCTCCTGATGGCGCTGGCAAAAGTGGTGCTGATCATGATGGGTGCGCCGCTGGTAGCTTTCGCGTGGGCAAGGCTCTGTGAACTCACGCTTGCAGGGATTTTTCTGCTCATCGCTTACAGCCTGACAGTCAGAGTATATGGCAATGGAAGAGCAGCTTTCCCGTAATCGTGCACTTGCTGAAAGACAGCTGGCCACTTATCCTGGCTGGAATTTCGGTCATGATTTCAATGCGCGTGGACCAGGTAATGATCGGCCAAATGTTGAATGACAAACAAGTCGGCTTGTACTCAGCTGCGGTAAAGCTCAGCGAGTTGTGGTATTTCATCCCCACGGCAATTGCCGCTTCAACCTATCCCTCCCTGGTCGATGCCAAGAATCGGAGCGAGGACCTCTACTATGGGAGACTGCAGAAGCTTTATAACGTCTTAGTAACACTGGCGATAGTTGTTGCGGCTGTAATGACCTTTCTTTCTGGACCGATTATTCGTCTGCTATACGGCCCTGCTTACGCAGGGTCAGGGGGAGCGCTACGCATTCTTATATGGAGTGGAATACCCGTTTGCTTCGGGTGCGGATGGTCGAACTGGATGATCTTGGAAAACAGGGCGATGAAGTTGTTTTACTTTCAGGTCATCGCTGCAATCGTCAATATCCTTCTGAACCTCCTCTTAATTCCCCGCTAGGAATCGTCGGGTCCGCATTGGCAACGTTAATTTCCTACTGGGTAGGTATCACTATTCTTGCCACCTGTGCAAAACCGCAGCACCTGACATTAGTGATGCTCGGCAAGGCATTAATTTCTTTTCCGATGCTCCTTCGGCCAGCGGCACCGAGAGATGGCTCGTAAATGGGCAACGAAAAGTGTCAAACGAGCGCCTCAAGCGCTTGAAGGATATTTTGGAGATCTCGAAATGGAGAGGCTCAATTTCGGATGCGGAACAAGGCACGCCCCGGGCTGGACGAACATCGACTTCCACGGGGATGGGATCCACGTGAGGCGTGTCAATCTACTCACAGGGTTTCCATTTCCCGACAATAGCTTCGAAGCTGCTTATAGCAGCCATGTTTTGGAGCACTTCACTCCCCAGCAGGGCGCGTTGCTGGTCCGGGAGGCGTGCCGGGTTCTCAAGCGCGGTGGCACTCTTCGAACGGTGGTTCCCGATCTCGAGGCGTCGTGTCGGGAATACCTGCGAATACTGGCGATGAACGATTCCGATCCGGAAAAGGCAACGCTCTACAAATGGATCAAGATTGAACTGCTCGATCAGCTTGTCCGTACAGCAAGCGGCGGAGAAATGGGGCCTCTCATGCGCTCTGTCGTCGATCGCGGCGACGAAACAATGATCAAATATGTTCAATCCCGGATTGAGAGTGATTTAAGCACATCCACCTCGCCTGAAGGTCTAATGAGTAGACTAGCGAGAGTCACGCCGAGTAAGTGCATGACGAAATTGAACTATCTGTACCTTGGATTGGTCAAAAGTCTGGTGCCGAAGAACCTGCGGCCGATGGTGTGGAGCGGAACCTCCATCGGAGAGAAGCACCGTTGGATGTATGACCGGTACGGTCTGGCGCTCCTGATGAAAGACTGCGGCTTTGTAAATACCCGCTTCCCAGCCTTCAGCGAATCATGTATTCCCGGATTCTTCGAGGACCGTCTGGACTCGAATCCAGACGGAAGGCCATATAAGAACGTCTCAATCTACTGCGAAGCCACGAAGCTGTAGCAACTTAAAGGCTGCCCATCGGAGGATTCCACGTGTTGCTCCCAGAAAAGCAATACGACTTCCATGCATTCCTATTTTCGCGCAGCTACTTTTACAAGTTCAACCTTGGGCTTCGCACTGCTCTCTTTTGATAGCTAGGCGTGATCTTGATTTCAAAAACGATGTCTTGATCGGAGATCGCGCTTCATTGAGAAGTCCCTGTCCTCGTCGGACGCCTAACGGTGGTGAAAGTGGGCGCGAACGAGGGCGACTACTCGTCGGCGGTATTGGAAGCAAATAAGTCTCGCGACGTATTACCGCATTAATTCCCAAAGCTATTCCGGTTGGCAACGCTCATGTATCTGCAAAAAACTTCGTCGATGCCAATTGCGTGCGAAGGGTATCGGGCAGCTCTACAGTATGATCTTGCCGGTGCCGCCGGGACCGAACACGCCTCACTAAATCGAGATGTCAAGGAGCCAAACTTTATGCAGGCATGGTTGATTAATATGAGATGGTGAATGAACCACCCGAGATCGAATTCGCCTCGACCGGGGCATCAACCTCATTCATCTCTTAAAGAGTGGCACTCAATGAAACGAACTGCAGGTGGAAGGGCGCAGGTCCTGGTTCGTGAGAGGGCATCAGGGCGATCCAATTTGAGTTCAACGTAATGAAAATAGTAAGCCCGGTATTATTCAAAGACTTCTGCGAGCAAGTCAAAACTGCAATTTCTTCCGGAAGCTCCGTACCGGTTTGGGCGCCTAAGATCCTTATTCGCCGCTATCTTGAGGATCTGCATTCCAAAGTCACAGTGGTGCTTAGCCAGGGTCGGAATGTAAATGGCGAACGGTATAATCCGCGGTATCACCCCATCACCGACGATCCCTGAGGAGAGAGAACGAAGATGTCGTTCAGAAATCTCGTTGTAGCTCGTAGTCCCAAGTTCGTCACTAAGCTTGCCAGGAGTATCCGCCACTTGGAATTGCTCGCGGCGTCACCGTTGCTCGTGCGCAAACTCGTGAAGGGCGGCAGTCCCATAAAACTGGAATTGGGGGCCGGCAGAAAAAAAGGTGCGAACGGCTGGACGACCTTGGATCGTACCCCCGGTTGCGACCTCTATTGTGATCTAGCGAAGGGAATCCCGTTCCCGGATCAAAGCGTAACCGCCATCTATTCGTCTCACGTATTCGAGCACCTGACCTACAAGCAAGCGCAGATTTTGTTAGACGAGTGTCTCAGGGTGCTGATCCCGGGGGGCAAGTTTTCTATATGCGTTCCCAATGCGAGGCTTTATCTGAGCGCATATGTGAACGACAGAGATATAACCGATAAACGTTTCTTCGAATATCCCCCGGCATATAACCGCACGACAAGGATGGATTACGTAAACTATGTTGCGTATATGGACGGGGAACATAAGTACATGTTTGACGAAGAGAATCTTGTTTATATCCTGCGGCAAAAAGGATTCAAAGATGCTCAGTTAAGGAGCTTCGACAAGTCACTTGATCGCGAAGCGCGCAATCATGGGTCCATCTATGCGGAGGGTTACAAGTAGACATCAATGGATCGCGAAGCCTTCTGATATTTGTTGGAAGGCAACAAGTTATAGAGGAGGAAACCTGATGCCTGTCACCACGAGCACAGAGAGTTACTATGATGCAGATTATTTCAAGTGGGAGAAAGAAATTGCTGAGTTCGGCGCCTGGGCAAACTCGTTCAAGTTTCAGGAATCAATCAGGCCGACTGACACCGTAATCGATTTTGGTTGCGGTGGCGGATACCTATTGCACAAGCTCAATTGTCGCGACAGAATTGGAATCGATCCGAACCCCAGTACAGTCGATGTCTCTACGCGGCTGAATGTCAGGCATTTTTTCAATTCGAGGGACGTGCGTCAAGAATTAGGAGATGAATTTGCCGATGTGATTCTCTCAACGCATGCTCTCGAACACACTGCAAACCCTTTGCAGGAGCTCAAGGACCTTTTCCCGCTCTTGAAACCGGGAGGAATTGTACATTTTTTGGTCCCGCATGATTCAGTCCAAAAAATGTGGGCCCCCAACGACATCAACCAGCACCTATTCAGCTGGAGCCCAATGAATCTGGGCAATCTGTTTACACACGCCGGTTATCAAGTCGAATACGCTGCTCCATATCTTCACAAGTGGCCTCCCCGTTACCAGAAGATATCGAAGCTTGGCTGGCCATTGTTTAATCTTGCATGCCGAATATACGGGCACGTCGAGCGAACCGTGATCAAGGCGCAAGTGGAATTAAAATCTCAGAAAACTCGACTCGATCGGAGAACAATGATATGGGCATAATTCGGGGCAGACGTGTCAAATGTTCCGGCATGGAAGTTCCGGTTGCGCTCATCGTCTTCAATCGGCCGGAGCAAACACAGCGTGTTTTTGCGGCGATCGCAAAAGCTCGTCCAACCCGGCTTCTGATTATTGCGGATGGACCCCGCCGGGATCGCCAAGAAGAAGTCGAGCACTGTGCGAAGGTAAGGCAAATTGTTTCCCGTGTCGACTGGCCCTGCAAAGTGGATACGAATTTTGCCGTGGAGAATATGGGCTGCCGCAAACGGGTGATCTCCGGCCTAAACTGGGTCTTTTCCCTGGTGGAAGAGGCAATCATTCTCGAAGACGACTGTCTGCCGGATCCAAGTTTCTTTCCATACTGCGCCGAGCTGCTGGAGCGCTACCGCGAGAATCCTCAAATCGGATTGATTGCGGGTTTCAACTACGAGGGAAGTTTTCGCCATTCTCACAGCTATTACTTCAGTCCGCTCGTCCCGATTTGGGGTTGGGCTACGTGGCGCCGCTGCTGGCAGCAATATGATGAGCATATGAAGGGCTGGCCCGAGGCAAAGCGAAGTGGTCTGCTGAAACGGCTCTTTCCCAGCGGCCGCGTGGTCGCTTATTGGAACTATGTTTTCGATCGGATGCATGGTGGTACAGGGCCGAATACCTGGGACTACCAATGGACCTACACTTCCTGGAGCCGCCACTGGCTTAATATACTTCCCGCCACAAATCTTGTTCAAAATATAGGTTTTGGAGAAGACGCTACACACACCACAAATCTTGACCCGATTGCTACCATCCGGGCAGATGAAATGGCTTTTCCTCTTAGTCATCCTTCCGCAATTAAGCCATGGCAATCTCGCACCATGGCATTGCAGAAGAGGGTCTTCGTACATTCGACTTTTCAAAGAATCAAACGAAGGATTTCAAAAACCCTGATGACTCGCTTATCAAAGTCATAATTCGGAATTAGATCAATTCCGCAAACTCTGAAATGATGAATCAATTGGGAAATCAGATGCGAGTTGTGCACGTTTCATACAGTCTGGGAGGAGGCGCTGGTAAAGCTGCTCTACGGTTGCACCAAAACCTAAGAGAGTTAGGAACAGACTCGGTCATCTTCACATTCGACCAGGGCGTCACATTACCTCCGTCGTTCCATCCATCGCCACTGGACAGATTCCTGGCCCATTACATGAGAAATATCGATAAGCTTCCTAACAAGTTGCATCGGGGCCCTGTTACTGGAAGTTGGAGCAATAACTGGGCACCCAATCTCACTCTTCGCAGGATAAATGAACTGAAGCCCGACATAGTGAATCTGCACTTCATCGGAGCCGGCACGATTCCGGTGAAAGACTTCCAATTGATTGAATGCCCAATTGTATGGACGCTCCATGACATGCTGGCGTTTACGGGAGGCTGTCATTACACAGGCGTGTGTGAGCGATTTCTCCAGAAGTGTGGTTGCTGCCCAATCTTAAAGTCATCCTCGGAAGAAGATCTTTCGAGAACCAATTGGATGAGAAAAAAGTTGGCGTGGGCAAATTTGCGGCTCACCCTCGTAAGTCCCAGTAACTGGTTGGCAGACGAAGCGCGCCGTAGCAGTCTCATGGTCGATCAAAAGGTCATGGTGATTCCTTATGGGATTGATCTCGGATGCTTCAATCCAATCGATAGGTTGGAAGCTCGAGAAACGCTCGGCCTTTCGAGCGACAAGTTTGTCATCGCTTTCGGCGCCGCGTATCTCACCGATTCGCGAAAGGGGCTGGATCTACTTTGGGCGGCCTTGGAGAAGTTCAATGATCGTGTGCGTAAGAAAAACTGCGAGTTGCTGGTTTTCGGATCGGGAAGCTGGAATCCATCGGGGTCATCGATTCCCATCCGAAACGTTGGGATGATTGACGACGATCGAAAGCTTGCGCTGTTGTACTCGGCGGCCGATGTCTTTTGCGCCCCATCCCGGGAGGAGAATCTGGCTAATACGGCACTCGAATCGCTGGGGTGCGGAACTCCCGTGCTTGCGTTCAAAATCGGCGGATTCCCCGATATTATCGATCACCGCAGGACCGGATATCTGGCGGAGCCTTTCGATGTAGCCAGTTTGGCAGATGGGCTGGAATTCCTATATACAAGTCATGTGGAAGGCAAAGATTTCCGGGTCGCTTGTCGCGATAGAGCTGAGCGTCTCTATGACGGAAGAATTAATGCAAGGCGTTACATCGAGCTGTACAAACTCCTTATTTCGAGCAGGGTAGACCAAACGGCTGCTTCCTATGTTCTGCGCTGATTGTCGATTGCCAAAAGCGCAAAATGAAAAAACCGACATGCTGAACAATCGGCTCAAATCTCGAGCTGCCCATGGCTCACGAGCTATGCGAGATATTTGCTGGCGAATTGATTTGTGCCAATGAGGCTCTTGCGCGTAATTCGGCAAACCAATCCCGAGTCGGGTGGTCCCATTGAAGGCCTGCTTCGTAGTTCCGAGGCGCTGATTCGTCTTGGACATGAAGTGGAGATCGTAAGCCTGGAATCAGCGGATGAGGCCGCATCGCGCGGCTTCTCTTTTCAGGTGACTGGCCTTGGTCGCGGCATTGGCAAATATGGGTACAATTCAAAACTGAGTTCTTGGATCAAAGAGAATGCTCGAAGATTCGACGCGGTTGTTCTTCATGGTCTTTGGAACTACTCCTCGGTCGGGGCGTGGCTAGGCCTGAGAAATCAATCGATTCCTTACTTCATCTTCGTTCACGGCATGATGGACCCATGGTTTCAAAAGCGCTATCCGGTTAAACACGTCGAGAAATCTGCGTATTGGTGGCTGGCAGAGGGCCGTGTCTTGCGCGATGCAACAGGTGTTCTCTTCACGAGTGAGGAAGAATGCGAACGAGCCCGAGGCGAGTTCCACGGGCACTCTTACACAGAGCGCGTAGTTCGCTATGGCGTGCCTAGTCCGGGAGGTGAGGAACGGGCGCAGAAGTCAGAATTCCTTTCCACGTTTCCGGAACTTGAGAACAAACGCTTTCTACTATTTCTCGGCAGGATTCATCCCAAGAAGGGATGCGATCTGTTGATTCAAGGATTCGCCCAGGCTCAAGCTGAGATCGCTCCCGAGATTCAGCTTGTATTGGCTGGCCCTGATTCATCGAGTTATATGGAGGAACTTAAACAACTGGCGGACAGGTTGGGCATCTCCCATCGGGTTCATTGGTTGGGAATGTTGCGAGATGATCGTAAATGGGGCGCGCTCCGTTCAGCAGAAGCATTTATCTTGCCCTCCCATCAAGAGAATTTTGGGATCGCAGTCGCAGAGGCGATGGCTTGCTCAATTCCTGTGCTGATCAGCGACCAGGTAAATATTTGGCGCGAGATTGTTGCTTCAAACGGCGGATTGGTTCAGCCTGACACGATTGCCGGCACACGCAATCTCATTAGTCAGTTTTATAAGTTATCGGCTGAAGAACGCGCGAAGATGGGATGTGCTGCTCGCGAGGGGTTTCTCCGCAATTTCGAAATAGAGTCGGCTGCGCTTGATTTCGCTCGTATAATCGGTTTTTCTCGGCCGGTTTCGCTCGAGCTACCAAGCAAGAAGAGAGTTCTACAGGTTATTCACAGCACCGATCCGGAGTCCGGCGGACCCATCGAGGCTGTGCTTCGCATTTCAGAAGTGCTGCTCAATGCGGGGCATCATGTCGAAGCCGCATGTCTCGAAACAGACCAGGAAGCACTCTCCCGCTCATTTCCTTTCCGTATCATTGGTCTGGGAACAGGGAAAGGCAAGTTTGGGTACAATCAGCGACTCACACAGTGGATCCGCGACAACGCCAAGAACTATGATGTGGTGGTCCTTCACGGACTTTGGAACTATTCCTCGCTTGGCTCATGGCTTGCACTGAGAAATGAAACAACACCCTATTTTATTTATTCGCACGGGATGATGGATCATTACTTTCGCGATCGTTATCCCGTTAAACACTTCGCCAAGCAACTCTATTGGTGGCTCGCCGAGGGCCGAGTTCTGCGAGATGCCGCCGAAGTGCTGTTTACATGTGAAGAAGAGCGAATCCGGTCGCGCAATGTCTTTCGCGGATATTCTTATCAAGAGCAAGTTGTGCGCTTCGGCACGGCGGGGCCTGATGGCAATTCGGAGGAGGAAAAGCGCGCATTCCGGTTGGCATTACCAGCACTGGAACAAAGGCCATTTCTCCTCTATCTGAGTCGCATTCATCGAAAGAAGGGCTGCGACTTGTTGATTCGCGCGTTTGCGGAGAGCTTAAACCTGATTTCCCCGGATCTAGATCTGGTTATCGCTGGTCCGGACCAGGTCGGTTGGACTTCAGAACTTAAGGAACTAGCGAATAGCCTTGATGTTGGTAGGAGAATTCATTGGCCTGGCATGTTGAAAGCGGATATAAAGTGGGGTGCGTTTCGATCTGCCGACGCGATGATTCTGCCATCTCACCAGGAGAATTTCGGCATCGTCGTTGCCGAGTCGATGGCGTGCTCTACCCCGGTGCTCATTAGCGACAAAGTGAATATCTGGCGCGAGGTTGTCTCATCGAACGCGGGTTTGGTAGAGCCCGATACTCTTGAAGGAACTAAGAATCTGATTCGCAGATTCATGGCACTGTCGGACGATGAACGCGCGATGATGAGAAGCTCGGCGCGGCAAGGCTTTCTGAGGCATTTTGCAATGGAAGCCGCAGCATCGGACTTCTTGAAACTGATCGAAGCGATCAAGGGATCGAACTAAGGCTCTCGGAGGAACTCCGCGAGATTCTCTTCCCATCGAATTGCCCCCGCAACAATTTGTTTCAGATCATATTTCGGTTCCCAAGCTAGTGTGTCCCTCGCTTTTTGAGCTGCAGCGAAGAGAACGGGTGGATCTCCGGGCCGCGGCGGCGCATAGATATGAGGAACGTTTCGGCCGGAAACTTCTTCGATTGCATCCATTAAATGCCTGATGGATGTGCCGCTTCCCGTTCCTAGATTCAATTCGACAGACGGTCCTCCCTGCGCAAGATAACCCAGTGCTTTGACATGAGCGGAGCCGAGATCGGCCACGTGAACATAATCCCGCACGCAAGTGCCATCCGGGGTATCAAGATCCTGGCCGAAGATCGTGAGAGGTGGAGTCATTCCCAGTGCTGCTCGGATTGCTAGCGGAATAAGATGCGTCTCCGGATTGTGAATCTCGCCGATCGTTCCAAGAGAGTGAGCTCCAGCTGCGTTGAAATAACGCAAGGCAGCAAATCGAAGATCGTGTGAAACAGAATAAGCAGATAGCACGCGCTCAAAGAACAGTTTGGTAGCCCCATAGGGGTTGATGGGTTCTTTCGGACTGGACTCGGAGATGGGCAGAGAGCGGGGAATTCCATAAACCGCGCAGGTAGAAGAAAATACAAATATCCGCACATCACTTTCCAGGACACTGTCCATCAAAGAAAGAGACGACTCAACATTATTGCGAAAGTATTTCCTGGGGTTCGCAACAGATTCTCCAACGTAAGCAGATGCTGCGAAGTGGATGACAGCATCCACCCGCTTAAGCGCCGGAAGCATCTTCGAACGATCTGCTATATCACCTTCAATAAGTTCAAATCCTTTTGATAACTTCCGATGTCCGGTAGAAAGGTTATCGTAGATGATGACACTATGCCCGTTCTGCACCAGTTCACGGACGGTGGCCGAACCGATGTAGCCGCTACCGCCAGTTACCAGAACCCTCATTTCAATGCAACCCCCGTGGAGTATTTAATCTAAAGCATATCAGTCCTTGAATCTCGACTTCGGAGCCCCACCTGAGGCCCAAGGTAAGAATAAGATCAAACAGCGATCCGATTTTGTAGCCGCATGAAAGCGCTCGCATGAATCCGAAAGCCGATATCGCGGTCATCATACTGACCTACAACGAAGTGATTCATCTGCCGCGTGCTCTCGATCATATTCGAAGCTTTGCGCGCGAAATTTTCGTCATTGACTCATACTCAACCGATAATACGGTGGAACTTGCAAAAGCCGGTGGCGCGCAAGTCCTGCAACATCCGTTTCAGAATTATGCGCGCCAGTTCGAATGGGCTCTCGAGAATGCACCAATTACCTCCAAATGGGTGATGCGTCTCGATGCTGACGAAATCATTGAGGCGGATCTGGCCGCCGAAATCGCCACCAGGCTTCCGGCGCTTCCCCTCGATGTGACGGGAATCAATCTCAATCGCAAAACAATCTTTCAAGGGAAATTCATCCGGTGGGGAGGACGATACCCACTCACACTTCTGCGCATTTGGAGGAATGGCAAAGCGCGTATAGAAGATCGATGGATGGATGAGCATATGTACCTTACCGACGGCCGCACCGTGACTTTTCGCGGCGGATTCGCCGACTACAACCTGTACGATCTCACTTTTTTTACGGCCAAGCACAATTCTTATGCCAGCCGGGAGGCGTTAGACGTATTGAATCAGCGTATTCACTTGTTCGAGCCGCAACTGTCCCTCACCGGTGAGGCGACCGCAAAGCAGGCGAAAATCAAACGCTTCCTGAAGGAGTCGGTCTACAACCGACTCCCGTTTGAAATCTCTGCGACCCTCTTTTTCTTATATAGATACGTTATACAGCTGGGATTTCTCGATGGCAGACGGGGATTGATTTACCACGTGCTTCAGGGATTTTGGTATCGCTTTCTCGTCGGAGCAAAGCTTCGAGAGCTCGAGCAGGCTGTAAAGCGGGCTACGACAGAAGACGAATTGCGCTCTGAGATTGCCCGCCTTACCAGACAGAAGCTCTCTAGTCCTTTGTGAGGAAGTAGGATTCGATTGCCCTCATCACCGTGCGGTGATTGATCAGCGGCTCCTTGCCTTCATACTTAGCCGCCCAGCAAATCTGGTTGATAATGTCGCGAGGATAGCACGAACGTAGTTCCTGCTTTAGCGTGCCGTGGACGAAGTCGATGAGCGTGTGCGCTACGGTGTCGTCGCAATCAATCTTCCGGTCGACCGCAACTCTGCGGAAGATCTCGCAAAACTCTTCGTCGCTCACCTCACCAATGTGAATCTTGCTTTGAATTCTACGCAAAAAGGCCGCATCCAGAAGCTGGGCAGGATCGAGGTTCGATGCGAAAACGACCAGCATTTCAAACGGCATTTCGATCTTCCGGCCGCCTGCCAGGGTCAGGAAGTCGATCTTTCGATCCAGCGGAACCACCCATCGGTTCAACAACTCATCGGGCCTGACTCTCTGACGGCCGAAATCGTCGATAATCAGCACTCCATTGTTGGCCCTCATCTGCACAGGCCCGGTGTAAAACTTGGTCGACGGATTGAATTGCAGATCGAGCATTTCGATCGTCAATTCGCCGCCAACCATCACGGATGGGCGTTGGCAAAGCACCCATCGTTCGTCATGGTTTGGTGGCTCCATATGCGCCAGGCGCGTATGCAATGTGGGGTCGAAAACGGTAATCAACTGGCCATCGACCTCGATTGCGTACGGCAACCATACGGCATCTTCCGCAATCACCCTCGACAACAACTCTGCAATCGATGTCTTGCCGACGCCGGAGGGACCATACAAGAAGATCGCAGCGCCGGAGTTCAGTGCGGTTCCGAGCTGCCACAGAATACGATCATCAAGCACCATGGTCGAGAATGCGCGCTGCACATCTGCCGGATGCACCTCGGCGTGCGCCACACTTTGCAGTTTCACCTGAGCCACATAGCTTGCCAGCGTCACAGGGGCTGGTCCCGCGTACTGGCTCTGCATCAGAAGTTCTTGTCCACGCGTCCTGCCTTGCGATGTAATCGCAAGGTTCGGGATCTGTCCGCTCAAACCGGTGACTTGGCAAAGTTGCTCCGCCCGCAGCCTCTTTAGCAGCTCGCTCGCAACCTCGAAGCTGATCCGCATGGCCTTCGCCATCTCCAAAACCGAGAAGGGGCCGGAAAGATAGAGATGTTTGAGCGCCAGATCTTCGAGAACCGATTGACGAAGTCCGATTTCTGGCATGGTTACGGGCTTATGTGTCGGCCCCGCGGAAAGATCGGTCTTCATGAATTCCTGCAAATTGAGCAGAGGTTCCATCGCGTTTCCTCAAGACATAAAGTATATGTCTCATTCTTTGTGATTGGTTGGGAACAGGATGTGGTCTTGCGTCTAGCACCCCGGTAACTAAGTCTCGGTACACTTCTGTGCAGTCCCGGTAATACCTTGGTGCGCGCCCGTCGATATGGAATGCCCTACTCTAACACTGTTTTCAATGCTTCTTGCGTGAAAACAGTTGAGGACTGCCGAAGGTTCCTATATAGAATGCGGTATGTCCCCGGCGCAGAATGTTCAACTTGCATCCGCAGCTACGCCGTTCCCCACGGTTTGCATCGTCACGCTCGACGAAGAGTTCCTGGATATCCTCAGGACCGAGCTGCTGCCCTGGGTCGGGGTCGTTGTTCGCGATACCTACGAGGATCTCGCCCGATGGACGCGGGAAAGACAGGTATCCGCCGTTCTGCTCGACATCGATACCCAGGGAGACGATCCGTTTGGGGGGCTTCCATTTCTTACTGAACTCCGTCGACTTAATACCGATTTCACACTAATCTCCATGAGTCGTGCTCGTGCTCGCTCCGTCGAAAAGCAGGCGCTTAGTGCTGGAGCCGACGCTCACTTCCGCAGTCCCGTAGATGTTGCTGAATTGCGGATGACTCTCCTTGATGCTATCCGCCGTCGCAGCGAAGATGCCGAACGGAAACGGTCGCGTCAGCAGGCACTGGAAACTAGCCGGTTTCAGGACTTCATTGGCACAAGCGAGCCTATGCGGCTGGTCTACGACGCTATTCAGCAGATTGCCGCAAGCAATATCAATGTTTTGATCAGGGGCGAAAGCGGCACCGGCAAAGAACTCGCCGCTCGCGCAATCGTCGCCTTGGGCCGTCGAGCAAATAAGCCCTTCATCCGGCTTAATTGTGCCGCACTTCCTGAGAATCTGATTGAATCGGAACTTTTCGGCAGCGAGCGGGGTGCCTTCACCGGCGCCACCGAGTCCCGCCCGGGACACATCGAACTGGCCGACGGCGGCACTCTTTTCCTTGATGAAATTGCCACCCTCACCTTACCCCTGCAAACCAAGTTGCTCCGCGTTCTCGAAGACCATCACGTACAACGCCTGGGCGGCCGTTCGCTTCGCAAGATCGATTTTCGGCTGATCTGCGCAACCAACGAGCCGCTTGAGGAGATGGCTCGCATCGGCAAATTCCGTGAAGACCTTTACTACCGCATCCACGTGATCCCCATTCAGCTTCCACCGCTTCGAGAGCGTGTGGGCGATATCCCTCTGCTGTGCGAGCACTTCCTGCAGATCCACTGCTCGGCTAACGGAATCCCCGTTAAGCAGATCAGCGCCGATGCGTTGGCCGCGCTCGAGGAACACACATGGCCCGGCAATGTGCGCGAGCTGGAGAATTTGGTTCAGCGGCTGATCATCACCACTCGGCACCAGGAGATCGGTCCTGCCGACCTTCCGCCTCGAGTCGTGGAACAAAGCATGGCCGCAAGCGAGGCGATTCTTCTTCCAGACGGTGGCACAGATTTCGACGGTCAAGTGCGTCAACTTGAGATTGCGTTGCTTACCACCGCGCTTCGTCGCGGAGAAGGCAGCAAGACTGCCGCAGCCCGGCTGCTCAATGTAGACGTCCAGAAAATGAAATATCTTTGCCGCAAATACTCGATCTGAGCGCACGCGGTTAAAATTTCACCGGTGAAAGTTTAATTGTTAACCTCAGAGGCGGACGAATCTCCTCACCATCTAACTCCTATGGAGTCACTCTAACTATCAGTTTTAAAGAGACTTAATGAAATAGTTTGTACCAGAATGAAGTTTGGCACGCAGCATGCACTATAAAGCGGTGTAAAGAAGTTCAAATTCCAAATTCTGGGAGAAACGACAATGGCAATCACGAAGAAATCTCTGATCAGCAACAGCTCTTCCAAGAAGTCAACCAAGAAGTCGAGCCCGAAAGCCAGCGGCCCCGTGGCAGCAGCGAAGCTCGCAACCGCATCGCGGCAGGTGACTGCCATGAAGACCACCTTCAGAACGGCCTTCCGCGCGCAGTAGGCTTCATCGTTGGGACTAGGCGGAATTTGACCTCTTCACCTGCCCGGCGCCACTGGGTATCGCAAGAAGGCCAGAGCTGTCACTCCCCTGGAAGCAAAACGGCGACCGGCCAAAGCGGTCGCCGTTCTTGTTTCATCACCAGACGTGAGCCTTCACAAGGTTAACAACTGCAGTCGCGATACGGCCGGCCACGCTTCGACGGACTCCAAAAATCATGGCCCGCCCGGAAAGACCATACATAGGATTTCCACCCGTCACCGGCAACGGAATCAGCGAGTTGTAAAAGACGGGAAGCTTGATGCCTTGGTATTTCTCTTTTGCCATTAGGCCGGCCGGGAGCGTGTACGGCTCCCCGGCCGGCATTGGCAACTTCAAGCGAAGCATAGAAAACTGACCGGGCAGCGCAAGCGCAACTTCCGAGTTCGGAGAAATCCGACTTAGCGCGGGAGCTGGGACGAAAACGCGGGCGATTCTTGCTTCATCTGCGATTCGAAGCAGCGGCTGACCATACCCAACATTCTGATCTACAAGCATTGCAGGATTGTCACTGACAATTGTTCCGTCAGCGGGGGAAGTGAGTTCCAGCGATGCCTGTGCCTCGTTGGCAAGGCCAGTCATTCGCCTTGCCGCTACCTGCTGGGCGGCAGCAGCTCCGATGCTTTGCCCCCGAATCTGCGAGTCAAATGTCCTGAATCGAGCGTTTTTGGTGTCGGCGAGCGCGGCTGAGCCCATTGCGGCCGCCGCATAGCTTGTCATGTGAAGAAGGGCTTGTCCCGCATGAACCTTCTGGCCCTGTTTCACGAATACCCCATCAACCCTCCCCGGAACCGCCGCGCAAATTGTGTGCGAGTCCAAAGGTTCAATCACGAAGAACGCGTCTTCCCGGTCGCGCCAAAGCGGAACAAACAGCAGGGCAATCACCCCGAGTACAACCGCGGCATACCCAGATCGCCAGCGGAAGCGCGGCTTGATGTTTCGTTCCCAGTATTCCGTCATCCTACCATGTAGCGAACGCAGTCGGGAGCGATATAACGCAAAAGCAAGAGCGAGAGATGGAAGGATGGCCCATTCCGCGAACCATCGCGTCCCGAGGTTGTACGAAAAGCGAACAACAAAGAAAAGCAGCCCATAGCTGTAGATCCCGGACGCGATGCAGTAGATTGCAAAGAGGGCGACGCGACGACGCGGCACAATCGGTACCTCGATCGGAAGCCTCAATACTTTGGCCTGTACCCAGGCCGACAAAAAGGCAGTGGATCGTTCCTTCAACTCCGGGATCTCGATAAGCTCTGTCAGCAGATAGTAGCCATCCAATTTAATCAGCGGGTTGAGATTGATCACTACCGCTGCAAATCCCGTCAGCAAAATGAACTCATACATGAAGCTGTGGAACCATCCCCCTGCGGGTGCCTGCAGCCAGAACATCATCGCAATCGCGCATACCACCAGCTCGATCCAGATTCCCGCAATAATGGTTGCAAGCCGCTGCACCTTCGTCGCCGAAACCCAGCTTTCCGTCACATCCACAAAGAAGCAGGGTGCAAGATACAGAAACATCAACCCCATGCTGTGCACCTGTCCCCCGTAGTGCTTGCAGGTAAGCCCGTGTGCGGTTTCATGCAGAAAGCCTACGATCAGGATCAGAATCCAGAACCGCGCAAACTCGACAAAGCTCTTTTGCGCGAAGTTGAAGAACAGCGCCGTGTCAGGCGCGATGGAATGCCAATTGTTCACCACGACAATCGATTCAAATGCAAACAGAAGCAGGGCAGAAAGCGCGCACCAGCGGCTGTAAATGAAACGGCCCGCCATTCCATCAAGCCAGTCGAAATAGCGATCCGGATCCCAGGCAGAAAAACTGATATGTGCTAAGTTGATCTTCGATTCCATGCGTCTGCCGCGCTGCGCCAGGAGTTTGTCACGCATGGCCAGGTTCTTCTCCTGGTGCGTCTCATACGAGAGGCCGGCGGTATCCAGCTGTTCGGCAAACTCTCGGATCTGTTTGGCCCCAACCGGAGTTCCGATCTGGTTCGAATAAATCTTCGCGACCTCTTCGTATGATCTCTGGCCATCGAACAATTGCGCCAGTTGCCACTCGGACGGGGTAAAGCGGTAGTAGTTGTTTTTTCCCCGCTGTAGAACTCCGATCACCGGTTCGCCATCGAGGATAGTTTCGTGAGTGATCAAGTCCGGATCGAGTTGAGCCGGCCGGCTGCGTGACAGTCGCTGCTCGGGAATCTCGGGAAGTGCCGCATCGAGAGCTTCGGCAAGATTCATGGCGCCAGTCGCACCTGCATGGTCATTCCCGGCTTGAGCAGGGGCGAAGGATGAACCACGCCGCCGATCACCTGGATGCTGCCGCTGGCGGGGTCAACCACCGGGCTCACCCGCACGATGCGCCCCTGCTGATGCAGCCCTGGATAATCGGCGGTCGTCAGTTCCAGCGGTTTTCCCGTGACGAATACCCCCATCGCCGTCTCCGGCACCGTGAACAGAACCTGCAGAGGCGATTCAGCTGTGATCCAGAACAGCACATCTCCCGGCTTCACCTCCTGAGCTGGCCTCACCGTGCTGCGACCCACCACGCCCGCAAACGGGGCCACGATGCGCGATTGCTCCAGTTGCAGATTCGCGGTGCTCAAGTCGGCGTCGGCAGCCGCCGCCTCTTCGCGGAAGCGAGCGACCTCTGCGATGGTTTCATCAACCCGATATTTCGCGTGCTCCCAATTTTCTTCGCTGATAATCTTTGCATCGCGCATGGCATCGGCGCGACGCAGGTCGGATTCTGCGGTCTGTTGCTCGGATTGCCATTCGCGCAGCTGCGCCTGTGCCGAAGCCATCCGCGCCTTCTGCGAGTCACACGCCGAGCGTAATGAACGATCGTCGAGCTGAGCCAGAAGCTGGCCTTTCTTTACATGGTCGCCGATGCGTACATCGATGCTTACAATGCGGCCGTTGCGTTCCGCCGCGATATCGGCTTGCTGTTCCGCAACCAGCGGTCCCGTAGTTGTGAAAGACTTTGGATCCGCGGCCGCCGTGTCGGGACCGTTCGCAGGTTCGGGAGTGGCTTTCGGCGGCGGAACAGTCGCGCCAGCCGCTGCCGCGCTCGCATCTACCGCGGACGGATGAGAATCACAGCCCATGCAGAGAGATGTGATCGCGACCGATGTTATGGCAATGGCGAAATACGATCGAACCAGGCAGCGAAATGAATTTGTCATACGAATTACCACCCAATCCAATTCCAGAGTGTTTGCCAGGCCCAAAGCGCAGGACGCCGCAGCAATACATATCCAGCTGGTTTCCAGCCAATGGAAATCTTGGCCCGCCCAGTCATCCCGGCACGCAAGCTTGCATCGGCGTTCGAGAGCGGCACTTCAACCGTAAACGTCCGGTCGCCATCTACTGCCTTTGCCTCCGGACTCACCACCGATACTGGTCCGCGCCAGGTCCGTTGCGGATAACTGTCGAGCTTGATGGCAACATTCTCGCCGGGCTTCATCAACACCGTATCCCGCTCTGGAATCGAAACCTGCACGATTGCCGAAGAGAGATCGAGTACCTGCGCGAAGGCGTCTCCCGCATCCAGGTGTTTGCCTGCCACGTTTTGCAGATCCGGCGTCACCACGATGCCTTGAATCGGCGAACGCAGTTTCGCGTCCTCGACGCGGGTGCGCGCACGCTCGAGTTCCGCATGCAGAAACTCTGCCTGTTCGCGGTCGGCACCCGATTGCACCGCGCCGCGCGCGAGATCGTTCTGCATCACCAGCATCGCTTGCTGGTACTTCGACTCCGTCGATGCAAGATCGGCGCGCCATTGCCAGTCGTTCATCGCACCCAGCACGTCGCCGCTTGCAACACGCTGCCCTTCGTGGGCGTAAACCGATGTGACGTTGCCGTCCACAGGCGCGGCAAGGGTCACCAGATGCTGCGGCGCCACCACGGCGTCTCCAGCAATGCGCATCGGGAGGGGCAAAAAGCACAGAAGCAGCGCGCACACAGACAAGACGCCGAAGGTCATCCAGCGTGACCTGCTATTGCTCAGCAGCGCCTGCTTCTTTCTCACCAGGGGCTCGATCAAGCTGATCAGCGGCACATCGCGATAGAGCATCGCATTGCGAATGGCGACCGTCGCCTGGCCGGCGAGTATCTTGATCATTTCGATGTGCGGAATATCAAGAAATTCAGTGTCGCTGCTCTCATACGTCAGGACGCCCACGCGGCCCTGATCGTCGCTTAACGGTGAGGCATAGAGGGCGCGAAATCCCGTAGCGGCAAAGTACTCTGCAACTGGCCTCGGAATCTCGTTCTGCTTTTCTTTGTCTGCATCGTCGAACTGTCGCAGATACACAAGCTCGGTTTGCGTGGAGAGCCACCGCATCAACTGATTAAGCCGTTCCACGGTAATGTCGCCCAGCGGAAGAGCCGCCATGCCCGACACAGATTTCAGTTGCAACTTCCCGCGCTGATCGAGTGCAATGGCGCAGCGTTCGTAAGGGAGCACATGCTGTGGGCTGTTTACGATGATTCCCAACAGGCGATCGAGGCGCAGCGTCGAGGTAATTTCGGCGCTCACGTGCACCAGCGCTTTCAAAATCTCCAGCTTCCGCTCGGCAAGCATCAGGCTCGCATTCTTGAGCGCATTTGCGATGGTCTCCGCCATCGACATCATCAAGAACTGATCGTCGTCGTCGAATACGCCATCTTCTTTATTGATGGCCTCCAGCACCCCGATCTCTGCATCGTCTTGCATCAAAGGAACAAGGAGCGCATTGGTAACCCGTGCCTCGTGCGAGTCTGGATCCATGTGGGCATTGCGCACGGCCAACCGTTCGTCGTCGGGATCCGCAATCAGCAGCGATTCGCCCTCTTCGGCCATGTCTGCTGCGAAGCCCTCCCCTGGCGATTGTGTCATGCCGACTTCCACTGTGACGTCGCTGCCATGCGCCGAAACCAGCCGCAGAATCTCCCCATCAAACATCCACAGATGCATCGCCTGACATGGCAAAATCGCCGCCGCTTTCGCCGGGATCAGCGCCGCGACGGCGTCAAATTCGAGAGTCGCATTCAGAGACTTTTCCAAATCGTAGAGCTGCGACATTCGGTGTACGGAGTCAAGCAGATCTCGGCGCTGTCGTTCGGCGCCTTCCGCAGCCAGGATCGCAGGCGGCGCAAGCTGGATAACGGATGCAATCGCCTCCAGATCCTTCACCCCGGGAGTTCCTGAAAAGAAAAGAATCTCCACGACTCCGGCTAAGTCATCACCCTGAAGAAGAGGGACATAAGCGATGGATGAGACAGAGCGCGCGATGCGGAGATGCGAGTAGTCTTCGCGTAAGATATCCGCGCTGGAATAAATCAAAGTCTCGGGCGATTCAAGCAACAACGGCGCCATTAGCCGGTTTCCGGATCCGGAGCTAGTTGGCTCCAGGGAAATATCTCCGGCCAGGCCAATTACGGTCCAGGCGTTTTCAATATCTTCATGGATGAATCTGTGAACCGCGCAGGCGCAGTTTGGCAGTTGACTCGCAATCACCGAGGCAATGATCGAGGCACGCGTAGCTGTGTCTGGAGTGGAAAGCAGCATCGCGCCGACTTCGAGAGCGGCCTCGTTAACTGGTGAGATCATCCTGTCCCGGGACGTTCGGTAAAAGTTAGCTTGACAATGGGGGAGATGGCATTAATTCTCAGGTAGTTGAGGTTGGAGATTAACAAGTGTCAACTCTCGATGTAAAGCGAAATCTCGCCTAAAAGATAGGGTGCCGTGGACCTGGACATCAAAGAATCTGGTGCTGTTTGTATCTTGAAATTGAAGGGCAGGCTGGTCAGCGGGGAAGCAGTCGCCCAGTTTGAAAGTGCGTTCCAGCAGACCCTCGCCAGCGGGCATCTCTTCCTGGTTCTCGACCTTGAGGCACTGCCTTACATCGACTCGTCCGGTATCGGTTCCGTCGTCAATGCTCTGCGGCAGGCCAACAAGATTGGTGGCACCGTTAAACTTGTCAACCCCGCACCGTTCGTCGCCAAAACCTTCAAGATGGTTGGAATTCTTACTCTATTCGGCGTGTACTTGTCAGAGGACGAAGCGGTTGCTTCCTGCACGGCTTAGCCCTCGTAAAATTCGCCGAGAGGCAATGGATGGCTGAAGAGATATCCCTGGAACGAATGGCACCCCAGTTTCGCCAAGAACGCTCGCTGCTCCTCGGTTTCCACGCCTTCCGCGATCACCGACAATCCCATGGCCTTGCCAAATGAAATGATGGCCTGCGCCACTGCTCCGCTGATTGGATCCTTCAGGATGTCGTTCACGAACGTGCGATCGATTTTGATCTGGTCCAGCGGCAGGCGCTTCAGATAAGTCATCGATGAGTAGCCGGTACCGAAATCTTCCAGCGAGAATCGCACCCCATGTGCCTTTAGCTTGGTCATCCGGGTGATCACGTCCTCGACGTTCTCGCCGAACATGCTTTCACTCAGCTCGATCTTCAAGTTCTCAGGATTAGCACCGGTTCTTTCCAGGGCAGACAGCACATGATCCACAAATTTGGGCTGCCGGAACTCGCGTGCGCTCACATTGACCGCGACCGATAGATGCGCTCCCTCTTTGCGGCCTGCCCAGGCTGCAATCTGCAGGCAGGCGGTTTCCAATACCCAGCTGCCCATTGGGAAGATCAGCCCTGTCTCTTCTGCGAGGGGAACAAAATCCTGGGGAGTCACAATGCCTCGCGTGGGGTGGTTCCAGCGAATCAGCGCTTCGGCGCCTGTCAATAAGCCACGATCCAGCTGCGGCTGGTAATAGAGCGAAAACTGATTGTCGCGGATAGCCGCTCTCAGATCTCTCTCAAGAGCTACGCGCGCGTTGACAGATGCCTGCAGTGCCGGTGCGAAGAAGAACATCGCATTCCGTCCTGCCGCCTTGGCCTGGTACATCGCGATGTCGGCCTGCTGAAGCACCTCGTTGGTGCTCTCGTTCTGGTTGCCGAAGACCGTTATTCCCATGCTCGACGTGGTATGGCACTCGCGCCCTTCCAGCAGAAAAGGCTGGTCGATTGCAGCCAGAATCTTTCCACCCACCGTGCGCGCCTGTGCGGCGGCAATCTCCGCTATCTGGCTAAGGTCTTCGAGAATAATGACAAACTCGTCACCGCCCAGGCGCGCGACCGTATCCACTTCACGAACACAACCCGCAATCCGGCGCGCGGTTTCCTGCAGAAGAAGATCGCCGATATGGTGGCCGAGAGTGTCATTCAGTGATTTGAATCCATCCAGGTCGACAAACAGCAGTGCATGCTTGCTACCGCTTCGTATGCTCGAGATCAGCGCCTGACGCAGCCGCTCCCATAGCAGACGGCGATTCGGCAATCCCGTCAGCGTGTCGTAGAACGCAAGGTTGCGAATCTTTTCCTCGTCCGCCTTGGCCGCGGAGACGTCCCGGATGTAGGAAATAACGCAGGATTCTCCGTCGAAATCAGCATAGGATGCTGAAAGCTGCCCCCAGAAAACCTCGCCGTTTTTGCGCCGGAGCCTGACCTCCAGATCGCGGCCGCCCCCTCTTTCGTGCAGCGCCTCGGCGACCCTGAGGCTGTCGCTCTCATCCGCCCAGATGTCCAGCCCCAGAGATGTGTTGCCAATCGTCTCATCGCGGCTGAATTGCAGGATCTCCAGCAAGGCTGGGTTGGCCTCCACAATCTTGCCGTCCTCGGCTCGGGCAATCAGTACACCGTCGGGACTCGTCTCGAACAGCCTTCGAAAGCGATCTTCTTTCGCCGGTGCCGCATCTTGGGGAACTGCGGCCTGTATGCCCTCTAGACTCTTGCGGTCATGGATCGCTTCGACGTGCGCCAGCAGGTGAGAAGGCCAGCCCTCACGATCCCGCAAAAGTGAAACCGTCAGCTTTGCCCAAGTCAGAGTTCCGTCTTTACGGATCAACCGGATCTCGAGGCTCAAGGCATCACTGGCCCCGGTCCATAGTTTCTGGAATGATGAAAGGCATTGCGCGCCGTCCTCGTCCGGCGTGATTTCCTGGATCATCAGGCCGCGGACTTCTTCGCGGGGGTAGCCGATAATTTCGGCGAACTCGGCGTTGCAGCGAAGAATATGACCCTCAGGGGTGGCATGAACAATGCCAACCGTAGCCTGCTCGAGGAAACTTCGGCTTTCTAAAGTAGGCTTATCGGACATTGAGGATTGCCGTTCTGAAAAGCTAGCGTGCTCGAATTGTATAGCTCGTGAACTTGTTTTCAATGACTTGACCCCAACTCAGCCGAGGAAAAACCGAGCAAATCGTCACCTGCCGCAAGCACCACCGTAATCACGGAGTTCACCCCTTTGCGTCAGAGGCGACGTTTGGTCTTCGATTGACGGCCCTGTGTCGAGCGCAACTCTCCACCGCTCTCGCCCGGGAGCTAAACCATTGGCCCTTGAAACAATGCCAAACATGGTTCCCCATAACTCCGGGCAGGAAAGCGGTGTGATCAGATGGAATAAATATATAATACGCATGAATTTACCTGCCCCAATTTATGCGATGGTTCGATTGCCTGAGTTTCAGGCGTTTTTCCGATCTGCTTGTCGTTCCAAGACCTTCTGTTCGGCCTGAAGTATTTAGTCTTAACGAAAGACATTCGCAGAGGCGCACCAAATAACACTTTTGTGTGACCTCGACGCATCCGCGAAACACGCATCATCCGGGACTCTTGAATGATCCTTGTCATAGAGCCATCCAGATATGGCTTTTCTCGGGACGTAACAAAGCGCGATAGGTACTGCAGACGCTCCAGGGCACTCTTTCTTGGATTACTTCTGTGCGTACTTTTGATCGGCGCACAATGCTCTTTTGCCCAAAACAGCAAGCCGACCGCGGTCTCTCCTAAGATCCCCAGGGAAACTCTACCAAGCGACTTCAAGGTTCCTCTTCTAACTGCACCGCTGCGTCTTTCTGATTTTTCCGCCATGGAGCCGAGGCCTGGGCTGAAAGAACAATTAGTAAAGGTCTCAGGCTTCATTCAAAACGCTCCCAACGACGGTGAGCCCGGTACCCAGAAGACCGAGGTCTGGATCGCCCATACCAAGTCCACACTCTACTTCGTGTTCATCTGTCATGATGACCGTCCCAGCGCAATTCGCAGTCATCTCTCTCGCCGTGAAAACATCAGCGGCGACGACACCGTCTCCGTGCTCCTCGATCCCTTTCAGGACCAGCGCAAGGGAGTGCTCTTTTCCGTCAATCCGGCGGGCGTTCAGGCCGATGCCGCCTGGACTGACTCGTCGAGCGTGGATTACACCAGCGATGCCGACTACAGCTACGACCAGGTCTGGGACTCGGAAGCACGCATAACTCCCGGTGGCTGGATGGCCTTGATCGCCATTCCTTTCCGCAGCCTTCGTTTCCGTTCAGTCGCATCCGACTGGGGGGTGGTCTTCTCTCGCGCCTTGCCGCGGAACAGCGAATTGGACTTCTGGCCGCGCGTTTCATCAAGCACCTCAGGCGTGCTTACCCAGGAAGCCACCATGCATGGTATTGAAGGCGTCACGGGTTCCCACAATTTGCAACTCAATCCCTATGCGCTCGGCCAGAATGAACGTGAACTTATCAACATCGATCCGCTAAACCCGTACTGGAGCATAAGGGGCCTGGAAGGCACCGGCGGGGGTGAAGCCAAGCTCATCGTCAAAGACAGTGTGGTGCTCGACGGAACCATCAATCCCGATTTCAGCGACGTGGAATCAGATCAGCCCCAATTCACCGTGAACCAGCGCTACCCGGTGTACTTCCCTGAACTCAGACCGTTCTTTCTGGAAAATGCCAACTATTTCACGACTCCGATTGACCTCGTCTACACGCGGAATATCGTGCACCCGGAATTCGGCATCCGGCTCACCGGAAAAATCGGGTCTACAAATCTGGGCTTCTTTGCCATTGACGATCGCGAACCAGGCGAAGAATATGCTCCGGGCGATCCGCTCTATCTTGACAAAGCCAAATACTTCGTAGGGCGTATCTCTGAAGACCTGGGAAAGAATTCGAGCGTTGGCCTCATCTACACCGACCAGGAGTTCGGAGGCGGCTGGAATCGCGTAGGCGGCCTCGACTTCACTGCGCGTTTGAATAAGAACTGGACGGCGCTCGGCCAATGGGTCGAGTCCTCCACCATGGGCCCCGACGATCCCGCAAATCCGCCCACGTACTCTGCCGGGCCCGCAAGCCAACTGGAAATTCAGCGCGCTGGACATTCCTTCGTATTGGATTGCCTCAGCAAGGACTACAGCACCGGCTTCCAGACCCAACTCGGTTTCATTCCAACTACCGACCTCTACAGCAATCAAACTCACGCCACCTACATTTGGTATCCGAAGAAGAGCGCAATTCAGAGCTACGGTCTTGATGGGCTTTCGATCGTTGCGTGGGACCACCAGGGCAACCGCCTTTATCACTACGCCACGTTCGCTCCATACGTGGCGCTCGCACGCCAGTTCGTCATCGCGCCCCAACTCGGCCAAAACTCCGATACTGTTGGCCCGCAGAATGGCTACCCGTTAACCCACGACGTGAATTTCACTGAAAACTTCGGCGGAATCGCGCTTCGAGGTGCACCCTATGCGCAGTCGAATTTCACTCTCATCGCATTGCGTTCAGGCAATGTCAACTACAACCCGGTAGCGGGAGGCGTGCCGTCATTGCTGAATGCCGAATTGGTGCAGGCCCTCATCACCCTCCAGCCAATCAGGCGCCTTACGGCAGACAATACCTATCTGCTCGATCGCGATCATTCGGTTGCCAGCGGCGCATTCGTCTATGAAAACCAGGTCTTTCGGACAAAGATCAACTATCAGTTCACGCGCTCCATCTCGGCTCGAGTGATTGCCGAGTATGACTCAACCCTGGCGAATCCTGCCGAGACCTCTCTGCAGCGGACAAAACAGATCCAGACACAGGCCCTGTTCACCTGGCTTCCTCATCCCGGGACCGTGGTCTACGTCGGATACAACAACAACATCCAGAATCTCGACAGATCGCTTTGCAACCGCGAACCAAACGGGGCATGCGATCCCAATAATCCCGTTCCACCCACATCAGTCGACTACCTGAATACCGGCAAGCAGATCTTCGTAAAGGTCTCGTATCTCTTCCGCTTCTAATCCACGGCAGTCCATATGATCTGTCGTTACGAACCGAGCCGAAAGGGAGTGGAGGAGCCTTCAGTTTGCCTTTATGGTGGCGCGCGGCGGGGAATCTCTGCCCGACTAAGACAACGGGTGTGTAATGTTGGCTAGACGGCGTGGGGCCGGTGGCTTGCGGTGGTCCTTGCCGAACCGTGCGCACAGATCAGCATGAGAATAACCACGAGGTGAAGCAGATGAGCATCTACGGCGGAAAGGAATTAGGCAGGCAGTTTCGGACCGTACGTCAAAACACGATTCAGATCGCCGAGGATATTCCCCAGGAGCAATACGACCATGTTCCGGCTCCAGAGTGCCGATCGATAGGCCAAATGTTGACGCACATCGCTGTGGCACCACAGATGTGGGAGGAAGTTCACGGCAAGCAGCGTGTGATGACCTTGGTGGGCTTCGACTTTCTAGCGCTCGCGGAGCGCGCCAAAAATGAGGAATTGAAACCCAGGACGAAAGGACAAATCCTGGAGTTGCTGCGCAGCCGCGGCGAGTCTTTCGCTACGTGGCTGGAGACGCTGACACCGGAGATGCTAAACGAGATGGTTATTGTCGCTGACGGTAGCGGCACAAAGTCCCGGTTCGAGCAGCTGTTAGGCGTCAAGGAGCATGAGATGCATCATCGCGCACAGCTCATGCTGATTGAACGACAGCTTGGCATCATTCCCCACCCGACAAGGCAGTCCAACGACCGGATAGCAAAAATGCGAGCCGCCCAAACCGCCTGATGACGGCGAAGTCGAAGGATCTCGCTTTTGAGACTGCGGAAATCTTCCGGTCGCGAAGCTAATTAAACGCCCTCGCCCACAGCACCGATCACCGCAACCTTGGCGCGCTTACCCAATCGCACCACCAACCGAGTCGGCAGACTCTCAAGCGGAATCGCAGCATTCGTCACGACTTCGCCATCAATCCTCACTGCCTTCTCCGCAAGCTTGCGGCTCGCCTCGGCTCCGCTCCCTGCCAGCCCGGCCTGCAGAAGAAGCTTCGAAACGCGAATCTGCAACTCCCCCGGTGGGCAGGACGGGTTTACAAGGTCGGCATAGGCGATATGCATCTCCTCGAGTCCCTCGGCTGTCTCTTTCTGCTGAAACATCCGTGCCCAGTTCTCGTCCGCACGCTGCGCCGCGGTTTCGCCATGGAACCCTGCGGTGATCGTCCGCGCCAGCCGCTTCTTCACCTCCATCGGATGAACGGCACCGGCCGCAACTTCCGCCTGCAGCTTGTCGACTTCGCTCTGCTTCAGGTCGGTCAAAAACACCCAGTACTTCCACATCAGCTCATCGGAGATGGACATGAGCTTCCCGTACATCTCCGAGGGCGGCTCGTTAATGCCGATCGCATTATTGAGCGACTTCGACATCTTCTGCACGCCGTCCAGCCCCTCGATGATCGGCGTCATCAGCACGATCTGTGGCTTTTGCCCGTAGTGTCGTTGTAGCTCGCGGCCGGCGCCGAGGTTGAAGCGCTGGTCGGTACCGCCGAGCTCCACGTCGCACTCGAGAGCGACGGAGTCGTAAGCCTGCATGAGGGGATAGAGCAGTTCGTGCAGACTAATCGGGTGCTCCGCCTGGAATCGCTTGTGAAACTCATCGCGCTCCAGCATTTGCGAGACCGTGAAATGTGACGCGAGGCGGATAGTCTGCTCATAGCCAAGCTTGCCCAGCCATTCGGAGTTGTATCGGACCTCGGTGACTGCGGAGTCGAGTATCTTGAAGACTTGTTCCTGGTAGGTCTTCGCATATTCGTCAATCTGCTCCCGGCTCAGCGGCTTGCGGGTCACATTCTTCCCCGTGGGATCGCCGATCAGCGAAGTAAAATCGCCGACCAGAAAAATCACTGTATGGCCCAGTTGCTGAAAGTGCCGCAGCTTACGCAGGAGCACAGTGTGCCCCAGGTGAAGATCCGGCGCAGTGGGATCGAATCCTGCCTTCACGCGTAGGGGCCGTCCTGTTGTGCGGCTCTCTTCAAGGCGCTCGCGCAAATCGGAGACGCGAATTATCTCCGCTGCACCCTTCTGCAGCAGGTCCATCTGTTCATCGACAGGCAGAAACGTACTCATCTCGTCTTTAAGTATAGAGTCCTGTGTTCACGCGCCTTTGGGCGTAAAGGCGTGGCATTCCCTGGTCGCGGATTTAAAAAGTCGTCTCCGCAGGCCCTCTCAGCTTCGATATGCTCTATGCGGGAGCCCTGCACTGCCTCTGGAGAAACTGAATGCCTGTTCGCGCTCGAATATATGCAAAAGTCTCCGCGCTCGTCTGGGCTCTAGTCCTGATTGCGCCGGCCATCCCTCTTCGCGCGCAGCAGCCTCCCTTTCCACCGGCCACACACTGTTTCGGCTGCCACAACAACCTTAAAACCGCGAAAGGACAGGACGTCTCCATTGGTTCGTTGTGGCGCGCCAGCATCATGGCCAACGCCGCACGCGATCCTTACTGGCAGGCCAGCGTCCGCCGCGAGGCCCTCGATCATGCATCCGCCGCGTCGTCGATTGAGAACGAGTGCGCCACGTGCCACATGCCCCTCCAGCACTTCATTGACAAGGCGGCGGGCCGCGACACCGCAGTCTTCTCGCACTTGCCCCTCGATGACGCTCACGACGCCGCGTCCGCTGCTGACGGCGTTTCCTGCGCCGTCTGTCACCAGGCAGAGCCGCAGCGTCTGGGCACGCCCGAGTCCTTCAACGGCAATCTTACCGTCGCTCCCATCAGCCAGCACCCCCGTCCGCTCTACGGTCCTTATACGGCTGAACCACGCTCCATCTCCATGCACAATCTCGCATCCGGCCTGACGGTCACCCAGTCCGATCACATGAAAGAGGCGGGCCTCTGCGGCTCGTGCCACACTCTTTACACCACTACGCTCGACGCCTCCGGAAAGCCGGCCGGCCGTTTCCCCGAACAGATGCCTTACCTCGAGTGGCAACACAGCGAGTACCACGACAAACAAACCTGCCAGTCGTGCCACATGCCCGCCATCGCCGGTCCTGCGCCCGACGCAACCCTCGGCACCGCGCCTCGCGAAGGCGTCCGACTTCATTCCTTTCCCGGCGCCAACTTTTTCATGCAGGATCTGCTCGTTGCGCATCACGACGACCTCGACGTGGCAGCATCTGCCTCCGAGCTAACTGCAGCTTCGGCTGAGACACGCGCCTACCTCCAGTCGCAGGCGGCACGTCTCACCCTCAGCGCACTCTCGGTGGCCAAAGACCGGCTGTCCTTCGCTGTTACCGTTCAGAACCTTACTGGCCACAAGCTTCCCACCGCTTTCCCCTCGCGCCGTGCATGGCTTCACATCACAGTTGCCGATGTTTCCGGCCACGTCGTCTTCGAATCCGGCCACGTCAATCCCGACGGCTCCATTGCTGGCAATCTTAACGATGCCGACCCCACCCGCTACTCGCCTCACTACGCCACCATCACCACACCCGATCAGGTGGAGATTTTCGAGCCTATTCTGGGCGACGCGCAAAACCACGTGACCACCGCACTTCTCACCACCACCCATTACCTCAAAGACAATCGCATTCTCCCCGCCGGCTTCGACAAAGGCTCTGCCTCGCCCGATATCGCCGTACGCGGAAAGGCGCTCGACGATCCTGACTTCTCGGCAGGCAGCGCCACCACCCGGTACGACATTCGCGCTACAGGTGGCCCCTTCCACGTCACCGCGGATCTCGAGTACCAGCCCATCGGCTTCCGCTGGGCTCACAATCTCGCACCCTACAAAGCAGACGAACCGCAGCGGTTCACACGCTACTTCGACCAGGCCGCCGCGCAGTCGTCCATCGTCCTCGTCCACGCTGAAGCCACTGCCAGCGCCGCACCCTGATCTGTGCCCGCCCAAAGCTTTATGTGTCATTCACAAAACTTTGCAACCTCCATAAAAGGTCTTCATCCAAGCCGCAGGAGAAGACTTGCCCATGCCAACCGTAAAAGGCCGTTCCATGCAGGTACCCACCGCCGGCGGTGCGTTCCAACTTGTAGAAAAAGAATTCCCTGACCCCGGTCCCGACCATGTCCGCATCCGCGTCCATGCGTGCGGCGTGTGCCACAGCGACTCGCTCACCAAAGAAGGCCATTGGCCCGGCATCCAATTCCCGCGCGCCCCCGGCCACGAGGTCGCTGGCGTAGTCGACGCCGTCGGCCCCAATGTTCCGCTCTTCATGCCCGGCCAGCGCGTCGGCCTGGGCTGGCACGGAGGCCACTGCAACTACTGCCCGCCCTGCCGCCGCGGCGACTTCATCCTCTGCGAGAATCAGCCCATCAGCGGCATCAACTTCGACGGCGGATACGCCGACTACGTCATCGCCCCGGCCAACGCCCTCGCCTTCATGCCCGATGGCATCACCGACACGGACGCCGCGCCGCTGCTCTGCGCCGGTATCACCACCTTCAACGCCCTGCGCAACTCAGGCGCCCGCACCGGCGACACTGTCGCCATCCTCGGCATCGGCGGACTTGGCCACCTTGCCATTCAGTACGCCGCCAAGGCCGGCTATCGCACCGTCGCCGTCGCTCGCGGACAGGACAAAGCTCCGCTCGCCAAACAACTTGGAGCGCACATCTACATCGACACCACCACGCAGGACCCGGCCAAGGAACTACAGAAGATCGGGGGCGCCAACATCATCCTCTCCACCATCACCAGCGCCAAGGCCCTCGACTGGGTCGTTGACGGCCTTGCTCCGACGGGGAAGTTCATCGTAGTCGGCGCGCCGGAAGACGGACCCATCACTATCAATCCCTTCCCGCTGCTCCTCGGTCGCCGCACCGTCGCGGGCTGGCCCTCCGGCACCGGCATGGACTCCGAAGACACCCTCAAATTCAGCGTCCTCACCGGCGTCAAATCGATGAATGAGATCTACCCTTTAGAAAAAGCCGAAGAAGCCTACGCCAGAATGATGTCAGGCAAAGCAAGGTTCCGCGTAGTACTGAAGATCAGCGACTAGCTGTCAGCTCTCAGCTTTCAGCCACAACCCTGGATGCCCCAAATCTCGATTCTGAGGCCTGGGTTTGAATCCTCTATTCGCACGATCCGGGTGCCCCATCCATTTCGCAGTTTCATCGCGAAATGGGTGGGAAAGCACGAACAGAATCCCAGCGCATCATCGAATTCCAATAGCTCGGGCACGCTATAATTTCTCCATGCAGCCCAATATGCATCCCGCCACCATCGCGAGCTTCATCGCCGGCGCGGCCAGTGCTGCGGCGGCTCCGGCCGCCTGACTCCGCCCCACCTCATCCAATCCAAACCGTTCCACTTCAGGTGCCCCGTTTTCGGCGTGCCTGTCCACTGCTCACTGTCCACCGTCATACTGAGGAAGCCATGGAAGAGTTCAGCCGCATTCAGCGTCTCCCGCCCTACGTCTTCAACATTACCGGTGAATTAAAGGTCAACGCCCGCCGCCGTGGCGAAGACATCATCGACTTCGGCATGGGCAACCCCGACGGGGCCACGCCCAAACATATCGTCGACAAGATGATCGAAGCGGCGCAGAAGCCTGTCACTCACCGCTATTCTGTTTCCCGGGGCATTCCGCGCCTGCGCAAGGCCATCTGCAACTGGTACAAGTCCCGCTACGACGTCGACCTCGATCCGAATTCCGAAGCCATCGTCACCATCGGATCGAAGGAGGGCATCGCCCATTTGTGCCTGGCGATTCTGGATTCGCGCGACACCGTGCTCGTCCCCAACCCGAGCTACCCCATCCACATCTACGGCCCCGTCATCGCCGGGGCACACGTGGTCAGCGTTCCCGTCCACGATTGCGACCAGTTCCTGGCCCAGCTTGAAGAACTCATCCCGCGCATGACCCCGCGCCCCAAAGCGCTGATCGTCAACTTCCCGTCGAACCCGACCACTCAGACCGTAGAACTGCCCTTCCTCGCCCGCCTGGTTGAGTTGGCCCGCGAATATGGGTTCCACCTTATCCACGACCTCGCCTACGCCGACCTCGGCTTCGACGGATACGAGCCGCCCTCGGTCCTCCAGGTCCCCGGCGCCAAAGACGTCGCCGTCGAGTTCTTCACCCTGTCGAAGTCCTACAACATGCCCGGCTGGCGCGTCGGGTTCATGGTCGGAAATCCCGTCCTCGTCAACGCCCTCGCAAGATTGAAGAGCTACTTCGACTACGGGACTTTTACTCCAATCCAAGTCGCCAGCATCCTAGCCTTGGAGGGTCCGCAAGACTGCGTAGCCGAAATCCGCGAAACCTACCGCCTCCGCCGCAACGTTTTGATTGAAGGACTGAATCGCGCCGGGTGGCCTGTGCCATCTCCGAAGGCGACGATGTTCGTGTGGGCCAAGATCCCAGAGGCTTATCAGCACCTCGGCTCGCTCGAATTCTCGAAGCTCTTACTAACCGAAGCCAAAGTAGCCGTGTCTCCAGGAATAGGTTTCGGCGACTACGGCGACGGCCACGTAAGATTCTCGCTGATAGAAAACGAAGAGCGCACCAGACAAGCCATCCGCGGGATTAAGCAGATGCTGGCGAAGGGTGTAGTGCTTGCGTGAGGTTCGTGCTTCCCCGGTCTCAGAAGCGAGACCTGGGGCACCCGACACCCGGCGACCACCCATTCGCGCCGAGGCAATTGAATGAATCCTCTAACGCAAGCTGAATCACGGAGCCTATCGGCGACCCAGAAGTACCGGTTGGCTACTGCGCTGAACAATTTTTACAGCGCGGATAGCAGGCCGGAGACGCTCCGGCAATCGACATCGCACAAGCGATCCGTGTACTGGTACATGGCAAAGAAGCATTATTGAGACAATTGATGGCGGACTTAGAAGACTAACTAATCGGATTCGATCCAAAGATAATTAAGCAAGTGCCCGACGTAGAACTAACTCCGGGCAATTTTGCCCAGACCCGCGGCATACCCCAGGATGTCGTGATCATGGGAGACCGAGTGCGATACAACCGTAGGAAGTTGACCTCGTCTACGCCGCGAGCTTCACTTCGAGAATGGTGGAACCAAGTCTGTTGGGATAGTGGCGCAAACAGCATCGCCAACAAGGAGATTGTTCTCGGTCTCGCCAATAAAGATGGCGGAGCTCATATTGACGGCACCGGTGCCCCGAACTATCGCAAGGCGAAGGAACAAGGTCAGATGTTTTTTGGTCAAAAGCTCAGCAATATCGCTAAGATGGGGCATTTAGCGGCTATCGCTGGCGACCAACTCAAGCCTTCATAACAGAGAATTTTGGCAAAGAGCCAAGTGAGGTCCGGGACGCTGAAGGACCGGATGGAGTACATATCGCCGATATAACAATGACGGTTTATTACAAGACGCAGCAGTAGTGAATTCCGTCGCCCGACGCTGAACCATCTTCTTGCCGGGTGCCCCAGATCTCGCTTTTGAGACCTGGGAAAGCACGAACCCACCCGAGCCCGTGTCATCCTGAGCGGAGCAGCTTGGGGCCCCACGCAGTGGGGTAAGCGGCGCGAAGGATCTGCTTTATCGGCGAGTCCGCAGGTGCGCGATTGCTGAGATTCGGCAGACTCTCGGGAGCCGATTACCAGCAGCTGAGATCATTCTATGGTTTGTGAAAAGCAGATCCTTCGCTGCGCTTACCCCGCGAACCTTGCAGGTTCGCGGGGCCCCAAGCTGCTCCGCTCAGGATGACACCGTTTCTTTGTAGGGAGTCGGAGTGCATGCCCTAATCGGAGCGAAGGATCTGCTTCTCGCAGACTCCCGTGACCGCAGGCACTTCCCACTCCCCGCCGTTTCGTTACCGTTCTGCCAATGGACGAGCGCTTCTACTTCACGTACATAATCGCCAGCAGAAGCAGAACGCTTTATGTCGGTGTGACCGGCGACCTGCGCCGACGCGTCTTCCAGCACAAGCACAAGACGCATCCCGGATTCACCGCCCGTTACAACTGCAACCGCCTGGTATGGTTTGAGAGTTTCAGCGAAGTGAGCGCCGCGATCCAGCGCGAAAAGGAAATCAAGGGATGGACGCGGGCCAGGAAGATCGCGCTCATTGAGCTCGCAAATCCGACTTGGGAAGATCTGAGCGAGCCGTGGTTTCCTTATCTGGCGGTTCAGCGCGTGTGTTGAAGAAGCAGATCCTTCGCTCCGCTTACCCCGCGAACCTTGCAGGTTCACAGGGCCCCAAGCTGCTCCGCTCAGGATGACACTTCTGGGGCGATAACCGGCTATCGGTCGGAAGCTCGGCAGTCGTCAGATAACGCAGATCGCTCGCCTACCCCAGAGACGGCTGCGTCTTCTGCGGGGCCCCAAAGTCGGTCCGCTCAGGTGACACCTTTGTGGTTATGACAATATGCCGGTTGATCGAATTGGGTCAGTGCCCGATATGCCGTTCGATCGAGCCAAGGTCAGTGCACAAGTGCTGGCCCCGGCGTGCCATCGGACCATTTCCAGACGGGGACCATCATAATCGTGACTCGCTCTTCCGGGTCATTCGCGGCGATGATCGGAGAACCCTCAACATTGGCTCCCCAGCTTTTCCCCGCGTCGCCGGAAACAAAAATCATCACATGCGGATGCCAGTGCACATCGCGGTCGTTCAGGTACTGCTGCTTCGACATCATGTAGCACATCGATCCCGGCTCCAGCGCGGGCAGTTCCTTCTTGTCCAGTGCTTCGGAGGTCTGCGCGAGGATCTGCGCTCTCGATCTTCCTGCCAGCACCAGCCTGGTCTTCATCAGAAAGATGGGCGCAAAGGTTTTTGCGGCTGCCGGATTGAAGCAGATGGGCGAACGAATTTTGGGATTCCAGAATTCCGGATCATCCGTCATTGCGCCCCACGACCGTTCGACGACACAGAGAAAACCATTCGTACCTTTCACAGCGGTCGTGAATCCTGTCCGTGAGAGCACCATTACTTCGGCGCCATCCGAAATGGATGGCGGCGCACCCGTGCGAGCCAGCGCTATTTCAGCGTTCTGGTCTGGCATCAAATATTGATCGACAGGAGCCATGACCGGATAAGCAGCCTTCTCTGCCTGCGCCCGCGCCTGAGATGGGGCGCCGGATACCGCAGCCATAACCAGAATCGCGAACTTGATGATCGCAACCTTGTTCTTCCGCATAGGACCTCCAGCAGGCGAGTTCAGCAAGCCGGCCTGGCGACCCAGCCGCATGACCGCCTTCCCATTACTAGACCAGACAAGCCCCTCGTCCTGCATTACAGAAACGGTCGATGATCAAATTAAATCAATGTGCTTCTGTCACTGATCTTCGAAAGCGAGGCTTGCAGGATGCGCCGGGAGCGCACATTTTGTCGCGAAGCCAGCACGCGCCATCTGCATGCGACTGGGCTATATGGGTATACTTCTCTCAACCGCCTCTGCCCGCATCCGATTCCGCACACCGGGCCACCTTTCCTCACCCACAGTTCCGTCAGAGGAGTTCCTTATGCGACATATCCCCCATCTGTTTCGCAATCGTTACCTGCTGGTCGCCGCGCTCTGCATTGGCATCACCAGTCCATCCACGGCGCCGGCCTGCACTCGCGCTGTTTACCTGGGCTCCAATGGTGACGTCATTACCATCCGCTCCATGGATTGGGCCGACGATATCCTCACCAACCTCTGGGTTCTTCCTCGCGGCATGCACCGTAACGGCGAAGTCGGTCCGCATTCATTCCAGTGGACGTCCAAGTACGGCAGCGTCATCGCCTCCGGCTACGACATCTCCACTACCGATGGAATGAACGAAAAGGGCCTGGTCGTCAACGCCCTGTGGCTTGTCGAATCGGTCTATCCACCGCACGATTCCAGCAAGCCAGGCCTCGCCATCTCCGCATGGGCGCAATATGTCCTCGACAACTTCGCAACCGTCGACGAGGCAGTTAGGGAACTTGAGCAGGAACCCTTCGTGGTGGTTACCGCCAATGTGCCTGGACAGGACCGGCTCGCCACGCTGCACTTCTCCATCTCTGATTCAACCGGCGACAGCGCGATCGTCGAATACCTCAATGGCAAACAGGTCATCCATCACGGCAAGCAGTTTCAGGTGATGACCAATTCGCCGACATACGACGAGCAGCTTGCTCTCAATGAATACTGGAAGCAGATTGGCGGGACGGTGATGTTGCCCGGCACGAATCGCGCTGCCGACCGGTTCGCGCGGGCATCGTTTTATATCAACGCCATCCCCAAGTCCGAAGACAATGCCGTCGCTGTTGCCAGTGCGTTCAGCGTCATTCGCAATGCCTCGGTTCCCTACGGGATTTCGACGCCCGATCAACCTAACATCTCTTCCACCCGCTGGCGCACGGTCAGCGACCAGAAGCGCCTCGTCTACTACTTCGAATCCGCGCTCTCGCCCAATATCTTCTGGGTCGATCTCAACGACATCGATTTTTCCGAAGCAAACGGCAAAGTGATGAAACTGGATCTCGGAAAGGGCCAGAAAAATGTATTCGCAGGAAACGCGGTGAAAGACTTCAAGCCGTCGGAGCCATTCAAGTTCCTCGGCCTTCCTACGCCCTGAGCGACCACGGTGCGGTGAAGTGACAGGCAACCATTCGATTGCCTGTCACTTCACCGGCGCTTTACCCGATGCCGTGCACGCGGTTTCAAACTCGTCATAGCTCGCCCAGTGCAGCGACACTCTTGCGTTGTCGATAAACGGTCCCGTGTTGAGCTTGATGCCCTGCTCGCCCGGCCGATCCATCACCAGCAGCGGCCCGTGCCAGGTCCCGGCGACGTCGAAGAATCCGCGATTCTGGTAGTTGATCGCGAACGGCTTGCTCCACTCCAAAAACCGGAAATCGAAAAGGCTGTTATCGCTGCTCGTGTAGCCGCCGTACATCGTGCCACTCATTTCCATCCGCTCAACCGACCCCGGCGCGGTGCACAGCCAGCCTGTGCCTTTCAAATCAGCGCTCCAGATCTTGCCTTCACGTCGACCGCCGCCGTTCCGCATCGGCTTGCCGGGCCAGAAGGACACGTACAGCGGATAGGTCTTGCCGTCCTTTGACACCACCGTGCCTGTTCCATGCCAATAGAGCAGCGGTGTGGAGCGACCGCCAATGTGAAGGGCCCACGGATTGAGAGCGACAACCACGACCCACATGAATGCCAGGCCGGCGAGCAGAATCAACACCAGCTTCGTCAGGCACCCACCGAGAGTTGTAAGACAGCCGCTTCTGCCTCGCATCCGCCGAGTATAGCGCGGGTTCTGAAAAGAGAGAACAAGGAACGGATGAAGCTATTGCATGCCCGTCCAGACCATGCGGTGGAACATTGCATCCATGGCCTGAGGGGATTCTTTCTCGCCGCGGTCGAGCCACCAGCGCATGAGGGACAGCAGGCTTCCTGACAAGGCAGCGGAGCGCGCGGCCAACTCACGCTTCGGAACCTCTACGAAGCGGCCGGATTCTGCAAGGCGCTGCTCGATGCCGCGCGCGAAGCTGCCTTCGGCGAGATCGAAGAACTCCTTCAGGTGGCCGGAATCGGAGAGCACGCGATAGAGCTGGTTCTGATTGCCGATGTGCGCAAAAAGTTCCTCCACCGGAACAACGCGGTTCGACTTGTCCTTTCGCTTGGTGAGAACTGTGCTCATGTGTTCCAGAAACATCTCAAGCTGGCTGAGCAGCAGGTCGTCCTTGTCGCGGTAGTGGAGGTAAAAGGTGGACCTGCCGACACCGGAGCGGTCGAGAACATCCTGCACAGTGACGTCGCTAATTGGCTTTTCCTGGATCAGTTGGATGAGCGCGGCGCCGAGTTGATCGCGCGTACGCCTCACACGCGCATCAGGCTTGCGCGGCTTCTCTTTCGGAGCTTGCTTCGGAGAGTCGATTCGAGTATTTTTTGAGCCGTTCATGGACAATCGTGGCCTCTTTGTTCAACAACGCCAGTGCGTCTCTCGACGCGGCTGTAATTAGCAGCTACAGTGCGAATCATAGGCTGAATCGCGCGGTTCGCCGACGAAAAGTTCGCCGCTGAAAAAGGAGAGAAACGATGAATCCACTTCGCTTGTTTGCAGCAGGAACCGTGCTTATGTTCACGCTTAGCATGGTGGCACAACAACCCGCGAGCAGTACGGACGCGCATCCCGTCGCGCTTGCTCCCGTTGACCAACACCTGAAGGTGTTGAGCGAGAAACTCGCGCTTACCGCCGATCAGCAGGATAAAGCCCGGCCTATCCTGCAGGAAATGCACGATGGTTCGCAGAAGTTAGAGGACGACCAAAGCCTGTCGGCGGATCAACGTCATGCCGCGATGAGTGAGTTGTTCATGAAGTCAGACAAGCAAATGCGCGAGTTCCTGACCGACGATCAGAAAAAGAAGCTGGATGAAATGGAGGCGCAGATGCAGGGAGGGCCGCACGACCATCCGGGTGGGTCTTTGTCTTCGCCACAGCACTGAACACGCTGATTCGATCCCAGGTCTCCAATGAGGAGCCTGGGATTTCTCATCTTCCGTCGGCTTTCACCGGTGCGCTCATTCCTGAAAAGATCAGCCAGATGCCGTCCGGCTCGCGCCGCCACGTGTGCAGGATGCGCATCACCCCGTTCCGCTCCGCGCCGTCCTTGCCAATCCACGTTGAGCGAGCGCGATAAGTGGTGGTGGCCATGTTGCCGCTAACCTGAACTGTCAGCCGTTCCAGCGTGAAGCTCTTAAGATGTTCGCCCTCGCGGGTGCGCGCGGTAATCCAGTCGGTGATCTGCGCTTTGCGTGCGGGGTCGGAACTGGTAAAGGGCCAGCCGAGAAAATCGTCCCGCCACAGCGCGCGATAGTCTTGCAGATTATTGGCCTGTACAGCACGCCAGTAGGCCTGCTCGCGCGCCCAGATAGCATCTTGATCTTTGTTGCCTTGCTGTGCTTCGCACAGGGTTGAAGTCAGCAGCAGTGCGACAACAAAAATCCAGCAAATGCTTTTCACGATGCCTCCTTGGTAGCGGCGAGTTGTTCGATCAGGTTGGCGGCCAGTTCGGCTCCGCCGAAAGAACGCATAGACTGAGACACCCTTACGGCTGAAGCGCGATAGCCAGGTTCATCGAGGACGCGGCGAATCTTGGCGGCGAAGTCGGCAATGTCGATCTGCTTTTCTTCATCGGGGCCGTCGATGGGAAGCACGATTTCACCCGCGCCGAGAGCCACGAGACGGCGCGCGTTGCTTTCGCGCTCCGTAATCGTGGGGATAATGACAGCAGGTGTGCCTGCGGCTAGTGTCTGCATCACGGAACTGTGTCCGCCATGATGCACCATCAGGGCGCTTCGCTCAGCCATGGCGCGGCCGGGAACATAGGCGGCGTGGTGGAAGTTCGAAGGAAGCGTGCCGATCTCCGCGGGCACTTCCTGGTAGCAGGTCGTGAGTACGACTTCAACGGGCTCATCGGCGAGGGCGGCGATGGCTGCACGAATGACCACGATGGAGTCGATAGCAGTGGGAACAGGAGCGTAACGCGGATTGCCGGAGTAGACCCAGACGATCGGCTTGCCGGAGTTGAGCAAAGCGATTTCAGCGGGCAGTTCGGCGTTGCCGCGCTGCCAGACGATAGGGCCGATGTGGGTGACGCGGGCGGTGGGTGAGACGGGGTCAGTCTCGGGCGTGCCGACGATGAGGGAGAGATCGCCTGCGAGCAGATCGACGCTGCGGGCGAAGGGGCCAATGCCGTATTCAGCGGCAACCGTGTTGAAAAATGACACGGCGCTGGGCAGGTTGGTCGGGCGTTTGCCTTTCCAGAAGAGGAAGCCATCGCTGGCGGGATGAAAATTGCCCTGATTGATGGTGGTGAGAGGCACACCGCGGATGCGCGCCGCGAGACAGGCGAAGACCCCAAAGGAATCGACGACGACATCGGGCTGGTAGTCGCGGATCAAGTCGACGTGCAAGGCCGTATTTGCTCGGACAAATTCTTCGTCGGAGAACAGCGATGCGTACATTTCCTCCACATCCCAGGCTTGGCTTGCTTTGCCAAGATCAAAGGGAGGATGAGGCATCGCGCGCTGCGGCATTGGAAGATTCCTGAGGCCTGCTTCTGCAATGAGTTTTGCGGGTGCAGGCGCGGGATTGAAGACCGCGATGTCGTGGCCGCGGTCTGCGAGGGCACGTGCGATGGGCACGAGGCGCGTGGGCAGACCGAGGTCGTTCGCCGGCAACATGGTGAAGAGGAATCTTGACATGAATTCTCCGCGAGGAATTGTTCATGTGTATTCCTTTGCGGGGGTTCAAGTCAAACCTATTTGTCTTCGGGTTCTTCTTCTGCTTCTGCTGCGGATTCCTCAAGCTGTTCCACTTCGTCTTCGTAGTCCTCGAATATTTCGCATTGTTCACGCTGGTCGCACCCGAGGCAATCCTGGGGAGGTTCGCAGGCAATTTTTTCGGGTGCGAGGGAGTCGCCATTGTTCTCATAGTTGAGATCGCGCACGAATTCTTCGGACGAATTCGAGGCGGGCATGTTGGCGAGGCGAGCAGCGATCTGGAGTCCGCGAAGATAGAGGCCTGCGCAACGCGGGTCGATGCGGGAGGAGCCCAGCGCGCCGAGGACCTGTTGAAGCGCTATCTGAACGCCGGTGCAGTCCTCGAGAGAAGGAAGAATAATGGGTTCCTTGTCATTGGTCGATGAGGGGTTCCGGGATCGGTAGAGTCCGGTATGGAAGTAGCAATATGGAGTGCTGCGGAGGGCAGGCGACTTGCACTTGATGCCATTTGGCTTGATATGGCGACATTCGTTGAACATGGGTGTTTTCTCCCGCGATCTTTTTTTGCGGATTCTGGCTGTAAGATCCTGCTTTTGAAGGGGTTGCCGATGGTCTGCCGCCGTAAATTCCTCTCCCCATTGAACTTATTTGCAGAATCCTCTCGGAAAAGGAGTTACGGACGGTGTGGCGACTTATGCAGATCGACAATTGTGGCTCTGTTGGTTAGCGGGTCAGCAGGCTAGCGCGATCCGCGGCGGATGCTGGTTTCGACTGCGAGTTGCGGCTGATGCCGGAACGTTCAAGACAATTCCATTGTGCGACCGACGGGGAAAATTACCTGCAAACGGCGGGAGAAGTTTTTAGTTGTGGAATGAGGTGGTTAGAAGGAATGTTGGTCGGGGGAGATTGACGGATAGCGATTTGTGCGGGAGTGGCTGCGGCGATCGCCGTGGCAAGCCATTCCGCGGTGCAGGCTGTGTCCATCCCGACATTGCAAGAAAAGCTCCGCGAGCACGGGGCGGGCGGTGCTCCATCTGAGCGAAGAGTTCAAGGCGCGCTAATCGAACACACGGAACGAAATGGCCGGGTTCCGACGCTGCGGTTTCGTCGTTTTAAGCGGAACCGGCGCATCCATTCGGTTGATTGGATTGCGTCATGCATCCGGCACCTGGCTTCCGTCTGACAATCTTCACTGCAGATCAATCTGCAGAACCTGGATTGAGTAGCCGGGAAGGATGAGAGAGAAACTGCTGCTCACATCGTGCACAGGCGACTCCACCGGCACCAGGCGATTGGGATCGTCGATGCTGTTGGTGGTCTGTGTATCGGGCGCGCTAAGCCGAATCAGCTTTGCCATGGCCTTCGGCTGCGCTCCGGGCAACGCAATTTGGATTGGCTGCGGATCTGACGAGGCGTTGACGAGTTTGAGATAAAGCTGCTTTTTCGCTGTGTTGATGGTGGCTGAATAGAAGAGCTTCGGACCGGCGTTTTCCAGTTTCGACGCAACGGTGTGATCGCCGAGATACGAAGCGAACATCACCTGGGCGTAATACGCGGGCGAGCCGTAGCTTTTCATCGCGTTGTAGCCGATCAGGTCGGTCTCCCACTGCATGCCACCGGGATTCACGTTCACCAACAAAGGCGCATAGGAAGCCATCACGATCAGATCGCTATTGCGCTCCAGGCCGGTCATCCACGCGGCATCGCCCAGCGCGGCGCCCATGTTTGGCGTCGGTGAGCCTTCGCGTGTGGCCCATTCGCCGACGAAGATTTTCGGTCCATTGCGGTCAACTTTGTCATAGTGCGAAGCGTCGGCAAAATTCTGCGTTGCGCGAACATAGTAGTGATCATCCTGCACGTCGGGCTTCATGTTTTTCAGCGGCATGGTGGAGATCAGTTGTAGTTGGGGATATTTTGCCTTGATGGCCTTGTAAAACTGCGCATACCGCCCTTCGTAGCTGCCCGACTTGTCGAACATGTCTTCATTTCCGATCTCGACATAGGTCAGCTTGAAGGGAGCCGGATGCCCGTCCTTGACACGCTCGGCGCCCCACTTCGTGTCCGCTCCGCCCGTCACATATTGCAATTCATCGAGCGCGTCCTGCACATAGGGCTCGAGGTCGGGTCCGGGATTCACGTGCTCCTGCGCAAGTGAGTAGCCCGCATACACGGCGAGCACGGGCTGCATGTGCAGGTCTTCGCACCACTCGAGGAATTCGAGCAGACCCATGCCGTCGCTCGATTGATAATTCCATGGGCTCCGGTGCGTCGGCCTGTCCACCATGGGGCCGATTGTCTTCTTCCACTCGAAGCGCTCGTTGATGTGATCGCCTTCAAGGTAGTTGCCGCCGGGTAAACGTAGAAATGCCGGATGCATTGCGGCGAGTTTATCCATCAGGTCGATGCGGTTACCGTTGGCGCGATTGTGATACGTGGGCGGGAAGAGCGAGACGAGTTGCAACCACAGCGTTCCCGCGTGGCCGGCGGAGATCACGAGGTGATTGGTTGCCGATGGTTCCAATGCACCGGTTTTCAGCGCGAAATTGAATTGCTTCCAGTCGGCGCCAATGCCACTGACCGTAGAAGTGGCAACGGCTTTGCCGGTGATGTCGTTGACAAGGCTGACAGTGATCGGACCGAGGCTTGCGGAATCCGCCTTGGCGTAGAACGAGCCTTTGTATTCGGTGTCATGGTGCAGCGCCATGCCCCACCAGCCCACATTCAGCACCCCAGCCTGGTTGCGCGCATCGGCCTGTTCAATTTCAATCTTCAGGCTCTTGGGCAGGGCAGCACTTGGACCGGTGAAGCCGTCGACCTCCATCTTCGCCCGAGCATTTCCTCCCTCGACTAGATACCAGTAGCCTATGCCGCTCCAGTCTCCGCGAAGCGTCCGGTTGCGCACCATCTCCGCATAGAGGCCGCCGTCATAGGAGTAGTTGATCTCCTCGGTCATGAGCCCATAGAGCGTGGGGCTGACGGCGGCGACGGGCTGATCGGGGTGAAGCGTCAGCGTCGCTGGCGTGGTTTGACCAGAAGCAACAATGGCTGAAGCGGCGAAGGCTGTAATTGCGAGGACACCGGCAAACGTTTTCTTGCGCATGCAGATTTATCTCCGAAAAGAATGCCGGGCCAGTATAACCCGCGAATCCTCTGGTAGCGGACGGAACCGATTTCTGAAGATATCGTTGCTAAAAGCAACTAAATCCGGATAGGGTGATTTTATGTCGATTCGGAGCGGGATAGAGCCAGAGGTGGATGGGCGCGCCGCGGCGAAACTTGCGGACCAGATTTCTGCCGTACGGCAATTCAACCGGTTCTATACGGCGAGGCTCGGTCTTCTGCGGCGGCGTCATCTGGATGGCGAGTTTTCGCTGACCGAGGCTCGCATTCTGTATGAGATCGGCGCCACCCCGAAAATGACTGCGTCTTCGTTATGCAGAATTCTTGAACTGGATGCGGGCTATATCAGCCGCCTTTTGACACTGCTGACGAAGGGGAAGCTTGTTCGCCAGGCGATTTCGGAAGCCGATGGACGAGAGAAATTGCTCTCGCTGACGGCGATCGGCGCCAAGGCACTTGTCCGCCTCAACGAGCAATCCACAGCGCAGATTCAAGGCATGCTTGCGAACCTGAACGCTGCCGAACGGGAAACGATAATCGCAGCGCTCACGGGGGTCCGCTCGATTCTTGCCGGGGATGGGAGACCGCCGGTGCGAATCGTGCGACTGACAAAGGTGCACGACGAGGCTCTACGAATTCTGCAGGAGTACTACGAAGCGGTTCATGTGGTGCAGCGGGATAAGCCAGCCAGGGTCCAGCGGATTTTGAATGCGCATGGCTCGGGAATGTGGCTGGCGTACCTGGGAGACGAAGCAGCGGGGTGTGTGATGTTGCGCAGGCTGGAGTCGATTCCGCGCGCAGCCGAATGCAAGCGTCTGTACGTGAGGCCGGCTGCACGAGGAAACCGCATCGCAGACAAATTGCTCGATGAACAGGAAGCGTTCGCTCGTGACGAGGGAATCGAGTGGATCTATCTCGATACTTATGACGACCTGCGAACCGCGATTGCGCTCTATGAAAGGCGGGGATACGAGCGGTGCGCACGGTACAACAACAATCCGCAGGCCACGCTGTTTATGCGCAAGCACATTGGCTAAGCAACATGCAGGGCGTCAGGCTTAGAGTATCCATCCGCCGCCAACGACCTCGTCCCCGTCATAGAAGACGGCGGACTGACCGGGAGTGACGGCGCGCTGCGGTTCGTCGAAGGTTGCGAGCACTTCGGCAGAGGCGGGCTCGGAGTTTCCTGTTGATTCTGTTCCGGGTTCCAGCGTGGCCCACGCGGGCTCGTGGCGATGGCGGATTTTGGCCTTCACGCGCATGGGTTCAGTGAGTTCGGGAATGCTGATCCAGTTGAGGCGGTTTGCACGGAGGGTGCGGGTCGCGAGCTCGGCATCTGCGCCGACGGTGACGCGATGGCTCGACGGATCGATGTTGAGTACGTAGAGCGGCGATGGCGATGACACCTTTAGTCCCTTGCGCTGGCCTACGGTGAAGTTGGAGATGCCGTCGTGGTGTCCGATGACCTCGCCGGATGAGGCGACCAGTTCGCCGGTGGTGTCGGGCATTGCTTCGCTCTGCTCTTCGAGGTAGGCCGCGAGGAAGTTCTGATACGAGCCGCCAGGGATGAAGCAGATCTCCTGCGAGTCGGGCTTTTCGGCGAGGGCGAGACCCTTCTGGCGGGCAACTTCGCGGACCTCGGGCTTGGTCATGCGACCGAGCGGGAAAAGGGTGTGCGCCAGTTGTGCCTGCGTTAGTCCGAACAGAAAATATGTCTGATCCTTGGCCAGATCGGCGGGGCGCTTCAGAATCCAGCGCTGGCGTGCCGGGTCGTATTCGTTGACGGCATAGTGGCCGGTGGCGATGGAGTCGGCGCCGATGGAGCGCGCGGTCTTGAGCAACTGGTCGAACTTGAGATGGTTGTTGCAGAGCGAGCACGGGATCGGCGTGCGTCCGGCGAGATACTCCGAAACAAACGGACGCACCACGTCCTGCTCGAAGCGCTCTTCCTGGTTCACCACGTAGTAGGGAATGCCCAGGTGCTCGGCCACGCGGCGGGCGTCGTACACGTCATCGAGCGAGCAGCAGCGGCCGGCCTTGGGTGCGTCGGGGATACCGTGCTTGCCGGCGAGGCGGGTCTGATCCCAAAGCTGCAGGGTGAGGCCGACAACCTTGGTGCCTTCATCGAGACGGGCAAGGATCGCCGCAACCGTGGAGGAGTCAACTCCTCCGGACATGGCGACGGCGATGGTGGTGTTCAGCGGCATTTGTTTGGATCGATGGGGAAATTGATTTCAGTGTTTCGCGTGCTTTCCATCCCATGCCGAGATGAAGCTGGCCATGGATGGGACACCCAGGTCCTCTGGGGTCGGCTCTTACTAGGATAGGTCAGTTATCGGATTTGGTCGATCAGCTGAGGGTTCCGGCGGCGACGGGCGACAACGTCCGCAACTGCTGAACGGCCTCCGGCACGATCTGGAGCACGCGGTCGATTTGTGCTTCGGTGACGGTTTTGAGAAGGCTGAAGCGAAGGCTGGCGCGGGCACGGGCTTTGTCGAGGCCCATGGCCATCAACACATGGCTGGGCTCGGTGGCGCCGGAGTGGCAGGCCGAACCGCCGGAAACAGCGATGCCCTTCAGATCCAGCCCAATCACTAATGCTTCGCCTTCGAGGTTGTCGAACCAGATGTTTGTGGTGTTGGCTGCGCGCGGTGCGGGCTTTCCATCGGGCATGGCTCCGTTGAGCCCGGCGCCGGGCAGAGCGAGAATGCCGGCTTCAAGCTTGTCTCTGAGGGAGGCGAGGCGCGTCATGGTGCCGTCTTCGATACTGTGCATGGCGAGTTCTATGGCTTTGGCCAGGCCTACGATTCCGGGAACGTTTTCGGTTCCGGCGCGGCGACGGCGCTCGTGGCTTCCGCCAACAATCAGGGACTCGACCGGAGTTCCGCGACGTACAAACATGGCGCCTACGCCCTTGGGGCCATGGACTTTATGGCCGCTGATCGAGAGGAGATGGCAGCCAAACTTGCGCACATCAAACTTGATCTTTCCCGCGCCTTGAACCGCATCGATGTGGAAGAAAACGCCGGTATCTGCTGCGATCTTGCCGATTTCGGCTACCGGCTGCAGGACGCCGGTTTCGTTATTGGCGAGCATTACGCTGATGAGGCGGGTTTCGGGGCGGATGGCACGAAGAATATCGGTGGGATCGATCAATCCGCTGGGCTGAGGGGCGACGAAGGTCGTCTGCACGCCGAAGTTGGCTAACTTGTTTGCTGCCTGGAGGATGGCGGAGTGTTCGATGGAGGTGGTGATGAGGTGATCGCCCGGATGCAGCAGGCCAAACAGGGCAGTATTATCGCCCTCGGTGCCGCCGGAGTTGAACACGACTTCAGCATCATGACAGTTAAAAAACTCGGCGAGCGTCTCCCGGGCCCGATCCAGCCCTGTACGTGCCTGCTGGCCATCGAGATGGATCGACGAAGCATTGCCAAACTGCTCAATCCAATAGGGACGCATCGCCTCGACCACCTCCGGCAGCAAAGGTGTGGTGGCGTTGGCATCCATATAGATCCGGGTGCCCGGTGCGTTCTGTGCGGACATAAGCAAAGCCTCTCTTTGCGAGGTTATCACAGGGCATGAATCACATCGCGGTACGCTGAGACCCAGCAAAGGTGGGCGTTCGGTAACGCGGCGACCGCGCAAGCTGCGCCAACCGGCTGGCTTTGCCACCGGAACCGTTGTCGTCTCAAATGCCGTAATCTTGCCCCATGCCCCGCCTGCCAAGTCCGGAAATCGTTGCACGCATGCGCCAGGAACTTCTGGAGTGGTATGACCACAGCAAGCGCGACCTGCCCTGGCGGCATACGCACGATCCTTACGCTGTCTGGGTGTCGGAGATCATGTTGCAGCAGACGCGCGTTGCCGCGGTTATCGAGAAGTACACGGCATTTCTACAGCGGTTTCCTACGGTTCAAGATCTGGCCCAAGCGGACGAACAGGACGTGCTCGCGCTTTGGAGCGGACTTGGGTACTATCGCCGTGCCCGCATGCTGCACAAGGCGGCGCAGACTGTCGCCGCGGAACACGCTGGGAAGATTCCGTCGACCGCTGAAGATTTGCGCAAGCTTCCGGGCATTGGGTCTTACACAGCGGCAGCTATCGCGAGTATCGCGCATGGTGAGCACATAGCCGTAGTCGATGGCAATGTGGAGCGCGTGTTAAGTCGGATCCGTGGGTGGGAATCGCACGATGCGGTGGGCGAGGCAGCAGTCCGGCGCAAGGTGGAGGAACTTTCGGCGGCCCTCGTCGACCCGCGTCGTCCTGGGGACTTCAACCAGGCCATTATGGAGCTCGGTGCAACCATCTGCACTCCACGGAATCCGGAGTGCCTTATGTGCCCGTGGAAAGCGGACTGCCGCACGCTGGGCGAGCACAAGACACCAAAACGCGCGGCGATGACGAGTCGCGAAATTGCAGTTGCGCTTGTGGTGCGTGATACGGATGGGGGGGACGAAATTTTCCTGGAGCAGCGCGCAGCGACGAACACGGTGATGCCGGGCTTGTGGGAGCTGCCTCCGCTCGCTGGTGGTGACGCGGCCGATCTTGAAGAGAGACTGACGGTGCGCCACGCGATCATGCAGGTGAATTATGTGGTGCGGGTTTACGCGTTAACGCAGGATCGGCTTGGCGAGATTGAAAAAACTGGTGGAGAGCAGCGCTGGGTTCTGGTGACCAAGGCGTCGGCTATGGCGCTGACCGGGCTGGCGCGAAAGGTGCTGACGCGGGCTGGACTGATTCAAACTGCGGGCTCCAAGAAATCAGGGTCGGTTGCTCCGCGTACGATCAGCGAATTAGTCTGACATGTTGCGGCTGCGGCGAACCTGCAGGTCGCATTCGAGAATCCACACCTCAAGCGGAGAGTCTATGCACCGTACGAAGTTTGTCTGCATTCTGGCCACCGGCCTTTTTATGCCATGTGTCGCAATCGCGCAACAAGCAGCTTCGAAGGCCGATTCGGTTCCGGCTGTCGCCGGGCTCCCGCCTGCGGCACGTGCTGCGGCGGGCTCCATCGATCCGGAGAAGATGCGCGCGCATGTGCGCTTTCTGTCGCTGGATTTGCTGGAGGGACGTGGACCAGGAAAGCGCGGCGCCGAACTGGCCGCTGAGTACATCGCCACGCAGTTCGCGCTCGACGGTCTTGAGCCTGCAGGCGACAACGGAAGCTATTTCCAGAACGTTCCGTTGATCGCGGTGCATACGATTGAGGATAAAACGAAATTTGCCTTGGTGCCGTCGAGCGGCCAGCCGCTAGACCTGACTTACGGCAGCCAGATTGTTTCGAAGGACGAGACCGGGCAGGCGACGGCGGACTTTGACGCGCCGATTGTGTTTGTCGGATATGGCATTCACGCACCCGAATACAACTGGGACGACTACGCGGGTGTGGACCTTAAAGGAAAGATTGCGCTGGTCATTGTGAACGAGCCGCCCTCGGACGACGAGAGATTCTTCAAGGGCAAGACCATGACCTACTACGGCCGCTGGACCTATAAGTATGAAGAAGCCTCGCGTCGCGGCGCACTGGGCGTGCTCATTGTTCACCGGACAGATCTTGCCAGTTATGGCTGGCAGGTGGTGCAGAACTCGCAGGCTATCGAGAAGAGCTACCTGGCCGGCGATCCGCTCGACACCTTGCGCGCAGCCGCGTGGATCCAGCACGATGTGGCGCAGAAACTGTTCACGATGGCGGGGCTTGGCGACCTCGATCAGGAAATCGAAAAGGCGGGCAAGCGTGGTTTTCACGCACAGGAATTGAATGTGCGGCTGAAGGCACATGTCGAGAGCCGCGTGCGCAAGTATGTTTCGACGAATGTGGTGGGGCGCGTCGCGGGTGCTTCGGCGGGCCCTGAAAATGCCGTGCTCTACACGGCGCACTACGATCATCTCGGCATCGATCCGGACGCAAAAGGCGACGGAATCTACAACGGAGCTGCGGATAATGGCACGGGATGCGGGATTCTGCTGGAGCTTGCGCGTGCGTTTGCGCAATCCGCCGAGCGGCCGCCACACGCCATGTATTTTTCCGCAGTCACCGCAGAGGAGCAGGGACTGCTGGGCTCGCAATATCTGGGAGAGCATCCGCCGGTGCCGGCGCATGACATTTCGCTGGATCTGAATTACGACATGCTGCTGCCGATTGGGGTGCCACTGTCTGCCAGCCTTGGCGGCGCTGAGCGCACCGACTTCTGGCCTCAGATTCAGATGGTCGCGAAGGACTTTGACCTGAAGCTGGTGCCCGATTCGCAGCCGTCCGCGGGGCATTACTACCGCTCCGATCATTTCTCATTGGCGCGCGTGGGTATCCCAGCCTTCTCCATCGACAATGGAGATCTCTACGAGGGGCACGATGAGGCCTGGGGGCGCGCGCAGTCAGAGGACTTCGTGGCGCACCATTATCACCAGCCTTCCGATGAGTACCATGCAGATTGGAATTTTAGCGGCAACGCTAAGATGGCGCGCTTCGGATTTGTGCTGGGCTGGCTGGCGAGCGAGCAGTCAAAGCCGGTGGAATGGCAGAGCGGCGATGAGTTCGAGGCCGCACGCAAGACGAGCGAGAAAAGCCGGGAATAGGGCAAGAAGCAGGGGACGAGGGAACAAGGGGACAAGGAAAACCAGCGATGCGTAATGGCATCGCTGGTTTTTTGTTGCGTGCAGAGTTGCCGGTGGGATCAGAACTGGAGCTTGGCGCCGAATTGGATTTGGCGGGAGGTCGTGGATGTGGCTGAGACTAATCCAGCAGTTGGCGAGACACCGGACGTGGCCGATGCGTAGACCACCTCATTGGGAGTGAGCAGGTTGGTGTGGTTGAGGATGTTGAAGAATTCGGCGCGGAACTGCAGGCCAAGTCGCTCAGTGAGATGCGCGTTGCGAGTTGCGGAGAAGTCTAGCTCAGACAGGCCGGGGCCAGTGAGTGCGTTGCGGGAGACGTTGCCGTAAGTGCCGGTGGCAGGAGGCAGGAATGCCGCGCCGTTGAACCACTGCTGAGGCGTGCGCGGATAAAGGGTCCCGGTGAAGTTGGGGTTCCAATCGGGACGCACGGGATTGCGCGTGTCGCCATTGCCGGTGGGGTTGTAGCCGAGTTGGGGTGTGAATGGGAAGCCGGTTTGGACGGCGACGATGGCGCTGGTGGTCCAGCCGCTGGCGATGAAGTTCACAGGAGCAGACGCGTGGTTGAGGAAGCGGCGATGCGGACCAAAGGGCAACTCGTAGCTTCCGTTTAGCGACGCAGCGTGGCGCACGTCGGTGGCTGCCGGTCCCCAGTCAAGCTTGGGATCGAGCGGGAATTCAACGAATGCGGGCGTGTTGCCGCTGACGCTGGTGTTCCATGCCGATCCGTCGTCGAGATTTTTCGAGTAGGTGTAATTGCCGCGGAACTGGAAGCCGCCGGCAAACGAGCGTCTGACATCCACGACAAGGGAGTTATACGCGCCAACGCCTTCTGAGACCCAGGATGTGGAGTTGGCGAGATTGGGATTGGCATTCTTCACGCCGGCAGGATAAAAGGGCGATCCGTTGGCGAGATAGGTTGGCACCGGCTCGTTCATGTCTTCCGAGAGGATCTGGTGGTAGCTGTGAAAGCCAACGTAGCCGATGGTGAGCGAAGTGCGCGGAGCGATTTCCTGCTCGATGCGCAGACTCCAGTTGAGGACAGCGGGCGTGTTGATGTCGGGCTGCACGTTGCTTGGCGATACCTTGGTGCCGGTGGGCGGCGTTGTCCCCGGCGTGATTTGCAGATTTGAAACATCGATGTTGGGAATGGATTCGGCGGTGTTGAAGGGCGCGGTCTGGTCGAGTCGATAGTCGAGTGTATCGAGCAGCCCGTGATAGAGACCGAATCCGCCCCGAACCGCCGTTTTGCCGTTGCCGAACACATCCCACGCAAAGCCGATGCGCGGCTCGGGGAGGAAGACAGCCCGATTTTTGCTGAGAGCGGAGCTTCCGACGATGGGCTGAGTCTGCAGCACGCCCGCCACGATTGCGTAGTTTGCAGCGCGGCCTTGCGCTTCGTTCCAGCCGTTGGTGGACTCGAAGCGGAGGCCTGCGCGTAGTTCGAAGCGGGATGTCAGCTTGAGGGTGTCTTCCACAAAGCCTGCCCCTTCGAGTGAGCGCCAGCCAAGTTCGGTAGGCGATGGTACGACGGTGAAAGTCTTCACCGTGCCTTGCAGAAATGTCTGAAGCGTGCCAAATGAGGCCTGGCCGTATTGATCCTGCGCGAGCAGATCGTTCGACTGAATGCGCTGGAGCCAAACGCCGAACTCAATCTGATTCCGCCCGCGCGTCCAGTAGGCGTGATTGTCCCAGGTGAACAGATTGCGTGTTGCGGTGTTGTTGCTGCCGACGTTGAGGCCGGCCTGCGAGATGGCGGATGCACCGTTGGAGGCGGTGCTGCCGCTGATGACGATGGCGCCGATGGGCTCGCCGGTGACCCATCCGGGAAGCGAAACAGGACTGTAGCCGGTGAAGAAGTAACTCGCACGCGAGTAGCCGAAGCGAGCGGTGTTGAGCAGTCCCGGCGAAAAGACGTGCTGCTCCTGCACGCTTGCAACCTGCTCGCGCAGACTTTCGTTGATCAGGCTTAGCGGATTTTGCGAAGGCGTGTTGGCGGTGCTGTCGTCAACGGTGTAAACAGCGAAGAGGAGGTCTTTGCCGCTGATGTTGTCGTCGAAGCGCGTGGTGCCGAAGTCTTCGCGGATGTGCTGCGGCGGGTGGCTAAAGGTTTCCGCGATTCCGCCGCCTAGCTCGGGGCCGTTCGCTACAGGCCACAAAGCAAGCAGAGGCGCAACAGCAGGATTGAGGCCGACATATTGTTCCTCGCCAGCAGAGTTGGGCAGATCACCTTGTCGCGCTTCATTGTCGGGCACCAGTGTGACGGCGCTGAGTCCCCAGTTCTGGCGGAATCCCTCGTAGTTGCCGAAGAGGAAGAGCTTGTTCCCGCGAATGGGGCCGCCGAGCGAGCCGCCGAACTGGTTGCGCTGAAATTCGGGGATGGCGCCCTGATCAAAATAGTTGCGGGCATCGAGCGCACTGTTGCGGATGAATTCGAATGCCGTGCCGTGCAATTGGTTAGTGCCGGAACTGGTGACGATGCTGACCTGTGCGCCGTCGCGTTTGCCGTAGGTGGCTCCGTAAGTATCGGTCGCCACGTTGAACTCGCGCACTGCGTCGACGCCGAGCAACTCTCCGCTGGTGCCGCCGGGAGTTACGTTGATGAGCGAAGCACCGGTGTATTCGATGCCGTTGAGGAGGAAGAGATTGTCCTGTGGACGACGACCGCTGACGGCGAACATGTTGCCAACGGATGAGTTTGATGTGCCCACGCCGCCAGAGCGCTGGTTGGTGTAGTTGACGCTGGCGGGATTGAGGGTGAGCAGCTCGTCGTAACTGCGGCCGTTGAGTGGAAGTTCCTTTACCTGGCGCTCGTCAACGAGACCGGCGGTTTGCTGGGTGGTAGTGTTTACGCCGGGATCGGAGGCGTCAACTTCGACGGCCTGCTCGACTGCGGCAACACCGAGGACAAATTTGAGTTGAAGGCTCTGTCCGACGGTGAGCGTGATACCGGTCTGTCTCTGCGGCGCGAATCCATCCTGTTGCACGGCGACGGTATACGGGCCGACGGGGACGGATGGCGCGAAGAATCTGCCTTCCGAATCAGTGGTGAGGGTGCGTGTCGCGCCAGTTTCGTTCTGGCGGACGGAGACGGTGGCATCGGAGACGGCAGCGCCGCTCGAGTCATGAACAACACCGGCGATGGTACCGCCGACGATCTGTGCATGCGCGGACAGGGCGGCGGCGAGAAATACGAAGAGGAAAGCACGCGAGTAACGAGGTGAGAGCGACACGGGATCTCCTGAAAATTGCGGTGGATCGAGAATTGCGGCGTATCCAAGCCTTGATCTATGAGGGCCGGAGAAAAATGCGCTGATCAGCCTGAAGCTATGGATAGGCGCGTGAATTGTGAGAAGGGAATCGGGTCAGCGGCTACAACAACAGCCAGGCCGCGGGGAGGCGGTGGCGTAGAGCCGGAGGTTGAGAAGAACAGAACGCATTGAACCTTTGGAATACATTGGGGCGCAAAATGCGCGATTAAAAATTGAATGCCCAAAAAGCGAAAACCGCATCAGCGGGAGGAGCTGAATGCGGCCGGGCGGTGAAGCTAAACGAATCGAGCCTGAATCACACCCACGGCCGGTCGAGCGCGCAACAACAGGCGGCGGACACGGCGGGAGTGAAAACAAGCTTCATGTCGTAAATATATCCGTGGATGAAAATGGCGTCAAACCGGGGGCGACGGACGGAAGGGCCGGAGAGGCGTCAGTAATAGTCCGCGCAGCTGAGGTAATAGCCGCAGTGGGTGCAGACCAACTTGCACTTGTGGCCGGTGAGCCGGTGCGAGCAGGTTGGGCATATCTGGCAGTGATGGTCGACGGGCGGTTCTTCGGCAGCCTCGAGGCCGCCCAGGCACGCCGCACCATTTTGTGAAAATTGGGGCGCAATCTCGCTATCGAAGACGTGGGGTCTGTTGGGGAGCATGGGTGAGAGATTAGCATAGGAATGTGGGCGCAGCGCTGGTCGCATTGCAGCAGGCGCCCGAAGAATCAAATCCGTAACGCCGCCGTGGTTTCGCTGAGGCGGCGCACCCCCAGAACAGAGATCAATCGATCCAGAGATTCAGAGATCAAGCGATCCGAAATCCCCAAAGGAGAATATCTATGGCTAGCAAGGCAAGTGCGGTTTGGACAGGTTCATTGAAGGAAGGCAAAGGCACGATCTCTACGGCAACAGGCGTTCTGAAGGACGCCAACTACTCGTTTGCGACACGGTTTGAAGGCGCCACGAGCGGGACGACGCCGGAAGAGCTGATCGCAGCGGCACACGCAAGTTGCTTCTCGATGGCGCTGGGCGCGCAACTGGGCGGAGCCGGGCTGACGCCGTCCAAGATTGAGACCCAAGCGGCTGTGACGCTGGCCAAGGTCGATGGCGGGTTTGCCGTGACCAAGATTGCGCTGACGACGACCGCCAGCGTACCGGGCGCGACGAAGGAAGTCTTCGACAAGGCAGCTGCAGATGCCAAGGCCGGCTGCCCGATCTCGAAACTGTTCGCCAACAACACCGAAATCAGCCTGGACGCAAAACTGGTCTAAGCGCGGGTTCGACTTTACGAGTCATCCCATCCGGTTGCTTCGCCCGTTGCGATTGCACCGGATGGGATGCGTGTTTGTGGGCGACTTTCTCTTTGTTTCTATTGCGAAGACCGGAACAAACGTGCCAGATTGATTGCACATTTCGGCACATTGCGAGGACGGTCGCATGAAGGAATACAAATTCTCGGCGAAGATCGAACCCACCAATGACGGTCATGGATTCGTCTTCTTTCCCTTCGGTACGCAGGAAGAGTTCGGCACTCGCGGCCAACTCCGCGTGCAAGCTACGTTCGATGGCGTTCCTTATGCGGGAGCGCTGGTGAAGTACGGAGCGCCCCAGCACATGCTACCCGTCGTGAAGACCATCCTGGAGCAGATCGGCAAGGGTCCAGGAGACACGGTTGAAGTTGTCATCAAGCGCGATGACTCTGTGCGCACCGTGGAGGTGCCGCCGGAGCTTGCAAATCTGATGAAGAAGGAAGGCGCGGTCGCCGCATTTGAAAAGCTGAGTTACACCCACCGGAAGGAATATTGCCGCTGGATCACGGAGGCAAAGAAAGAAGAGACGCGGCAGGCGCGCGTTGCCAAGGCGGTTGCAATGTTGAAAAAGGGGATAAGGACTCCGGGTTGATCCGATACCGGCTATCGTTTTGGACGGTTATCGCCGCTCCCGACCGTTTTTCTCCTTGACACCGCTTTCCTCTGGGTCGAGAGTCTTAGGCGCAATCTCAATGCTGATTGATTGTGCTGTGAACTCTGGCGCAACTGCGCTTGTGGAGGAATTCTCGTGATGCAACCTCACTCCGTAAACTACGTTGCGATCGTGGTCTCCGCGATCATCCTGTGGGTTCTGGGAGCAATCTGGTATTCGCCAGCTCTTTTTGCGAAGTCATGGATGGAGATGGTGGGCATCAAAAAAGGGGAAGGCAAGCAGAGCGGCATGCTACTCGGCATGGTGTCGTCTTTTATAGGCGACCTGGTGCTTTCGTTCATCCTGGCGCACATCATTTTCTGGGCAAACGCATTCGGTTTCGCGCCGAGCGCACTGGGTTTCGGCAATGGTTGCGTGCTTGGCGTGCTGGTATGGATCGGGTTCATCGCCGCACCGAATCTGCCGCAGGGCATTTACGAAAAAAGGCCTTTCAAGCTGTTTGCCATCAATGGCGGATATTGGCTGCTAGGCCTCTTCATCGTGGGGGGCTTGCTCGCGACCTGGCGCTGATTGCGGCCCATTTTTGCCGTTTTTCGGGTCTCGCCCTCTGCATCCGCGAGACCCTCGGCAAGCCCGCCCCTTAAAATCGCTCTATGAGCAAAACCGTAATCTCTACCTCGTCGGCGCCCAAGGCGGTTGGACCTTACTCGCAGGGCATACGCTGCGGCAACCTCGTGTTCACTGCAGGTCAGGCGGCTCTTGATCCTTCCACCCAACAGCTCATCTCTGGGGGAATCGCCGAACAGACCCGGCGCACTCTCGAGAACCTGAAAGCTGTGCTGGAAGCTGCAGGCACTACCCTCGACTGTGTGGTTAAAGCCAACGTCTATCTCAAAGACATGAACGACTTCGCCGCCATGAACGCGATCTACGCCGAGTACCTGGCACCGCAAGGCGCGATCGCGCCGGCCCGCACCACGATTGAAGCGGCGCGTCTACCGAAGGATGCGCTGGTTGAGATCGACCTGATTGCTGAGATCGGCTGACGAATCGGAGCGTGTGCCGAACGCATCTAATTAGCACCCCTGGAGGTCCCCATGAGTACAACACCTAAAGAGTCTGGCGCGCCGGAGAAGGTTACGCATAGCGATGCCGAGTGGCGAGAGAAACTGACGCCACAGCAGTATCACGTATTGCGGGAAAAAGGTACGGAACGGCCTTACACCGGCGCTCTCACCGAGAACCACGAGACGGGCAACTATCATTGCGCCGGATGCGGAGCGCTGCTGTTTCTATCCGGAGCAAAGTTTGACTCCGGTTGCGGATGGCCCAGCTTTGTGATTCCCGCGGAGTCGAAGGCCGTCGTAGAGCACGAAGACAATACTCTTGGCATGCGTCGCGTTGAGGTCACTTGCGCCCGCTGCGGCGGCCACCTCGGCCACGTGTTTCCTGACGGCCCTGGTCCGACTGGACTGCGTTACTGCATCAACTCAGCTTCGCTGACTTTCACGCACGAATAAAAGCCAGCAAGTCGGCGTTGATTGTTTCGGCATGGGTTGTTGGCATGCCGTGCGGGTAGTCCTTGTAGGTCTTTAGCGTTCCGTTCTTGAGCAACTTCGCCGACAAGGGCCCGGCATCGGCGTAAGGAACGATCTGATCGTCCTCGCTGTGCATGACCAACACAGGAACGGTGATCTTCTTCAGGTCCTCGGTGAAATCGGTCTGAGAAAAAGCGACGATTCCATCGTAATGCGCCTTTGCGCCGCCCATCATTCCCTGCCGCCACCAGTTTTGGATCGCCGCCTCTGAGGATTTCACGCCTGGTCGATTGAAGCCATAGAAGGGCCCCGACGGCAGGTCGAGATAGAATTTCGATCGATTGGCCGCGAGCTGCTTCTGAAGATCGTCAAATACCTCCTTGGGCAGGCCACCCGGATTGGCCGCTGTCTTCACCATCAGCGGCGGCACCGCACTGATAATCGCAGCTTTTGTCACGCGGCCATCTCCATGCCGCCCCAGGTAGTGCACTACCTCGCCGCCGCCGGTTGAATGACCGACGTGTATGGCGTTTTTCAGGTCGAGGTGCGCTGTCAATGCCGCAAGATCGTCGGCATAATGATCCATGTCATGCCCATCGCTCGTCTGGGTTGATCGTCCGTGGCCGCGACGGTCATGGGCTATGACGCGGTAACCGTGATTGAGAAAGAACAGCATCTGCGCGTCCCAGTCATCGGCAGAAAGCGGCCAGCCGTGGCTGAACACAATGGGCTGACCTTTGCCCCAGTCCTTGTAATAGATCTGTGTGCCGTCTTTGACAGTAATCGTGTCCATCGGATTCTCCTTTGAGGCTTGAAGTGGGGAAGCTCGGTAAGAGCCTAATGGCCTGGTTTCGACCGCGAGTAAAGCAGGTCGTCGCGACATAATTTAAAGAGAATAACGCATATAGGACCGAGGTTACTTTAACGACCAGCTATTATCGGGATGGCAATTCAAATGCGGAGGCCATCGGGAAGCGGCGGCCACCAAGAAGGAGGGCGCCGGATGAGCACCTCTCATTCAGATGCTCTTGTGATTTATGGCGTTACGGGCGATCTGGCCCACAAGATGATCTTCCCCGCGCTCTATGCAATGGTGAAACGCGGAACCCTCAACGTTCCGGTGATCGGCGTCGCATTTCCGAAATGGAGCCTGGAACGCCTGCAGAGACGAGTGACGCACAGTATCAAGCAATCGGGCGGGATCGATAACAAGCGCGCCTTCCAGCATCTTCTATCACTACTCACATACGTAAGCGGGGATTACAACGACAGTGATACCTTCGCCAGGATCAAAAATGCCCTCGGTAAAGCACGCCGCCCAGCACATTATCTCGCCATCCCCCCTTCGCTTTTTGCAACAGTAATTAAAAACCTGGGCGCTGCGGGGCTGGCCGACAATGCGCGAGTGATTGTCGAGAAGCCGTTTGGGCGCGACCTTGCATCGGCTCGCGCGCTGAATCGCGTGGCCCGGTCAGTCTTTCCTGAAGATTCGATTTTTCGCATCGATCACTTCCTCGGGAAGGAAGCGATCATGAATATCCTTTACTTTCGCTTCGCCAATTCGTTTCTTGAACCAATCTGGAACCGCAATTACATTTCCAGCGTCCAGATCACTTTGTCGGAAAGCTTCGGCGTCGGAACGCGCGGCTCATTTTATGAATCCGCAGGCTGTTTGCGCGACGTGATCCAGAATCATCTGTTTCAGATTGTTGCCCTGCTAGCGATGGAACCGCCTGCAGGTCGGAATTTCGGAGCAGTGCAGACCGAAAAAGCGACCGTGTTCAAGGCCATGCGTCCTTTGAAGCCGGAAGACATGGTTCGCGGCCAGTATGTGGGTTACCGGCAGGAGGATGATGTCGCGAAGAACTCTGATGTCGAGACGTACTGCGCCCTCCGGCTGCTAATCGACTCATGGCGTTGGGACGGCGTGCCCTGGTATCTGCGCTCCGGCAAATATCTGCCTGCGACGGCGACCGAGGTTCTGGTGGAGCTGAAGGCTCCGCCGCAGAAGCTGTTTGCGGACGCAGCCGCAGCCGCGGGAAAGGGGAACTACCTTCGTTTCCGGCTCTCTCCCAACGCGGAGATCGGACTCGCCGCGCGCGTCAAGCTTCCCGGCGAGGAGTTTATCGGTCAGCAGCGAGAGCTTTATCTGCTAGAGCAGCAGGCGGGGGAAGAAACGCCCTACGAGCGGCTGCTGGGCGATGCCATGAAGGGCGACGGAGGGCTATTTACACGCGAGGATGCGGTAGAAGCGGCATGGACGGTGGTCGATCCTATACTCAAGCACCATCCCCGCGTTCGACCCTACAAGCGCGGCACCTGGGGGCCGAAACAGGCTGATGCGCTGATCGCAGCGGACGGCGGCTGGCACAATCCTAACGGGAAGCTATCATCCGGATCATGAATCTCGTAGCCTCATGGAGCGACCCGTTGCGTTAACCTGTGCGCATGAATCTTTTTATGCGTAGATCCGCGGCCGCAGTTTGCATCCTCGGGTTCATCGTAGTGCTTTCGGGCGCGGCTCAAGAAGATACCCAACTCGATCAGCAAATCAAATCCATCGCCTCAGCGCATCACGGCCAAGTCGCGCTCTACGCGCACAACCTGCGAACCGGTCAGACCGCATCTCTGCTTCCAGATGAACCAGTTCAAACGGCTTCCGTCATCAAAATGGGAATTCTGCTTGATGCAGCAGAGCAGATTCGCGCAAGGCACGTTTCTTTGGACGAGCGGGTGATGCTCACGAAAGCTAATCAAGTGGAAGGTTCCGGCGTGCTCGGCCAACTCACGCTGCCGATTGCGCTCACCTTCGGTGACACACTCAGGCTGATGGTCATCCTCAGCGACAATACTGCCACCAACATGGCGATCGACCGACTCGGGCTATCGCACATCAACGAAACTTTGCGGGCCGCCGGCCTGCGCCAGACTGTGCTCTACAAGAAGGTTTACGTCCCCGCCACCGCTCCCATGCCTCCCGATCAGCCCAGATTCGGCTTGGGCAAAACCACGGCACGCGAGATGGACGCTATCATGGAACGCCTGGCGACGTGTCATCTTGCTCTCGACAATACCGCTCCGCTTCCGGCTGATGGAAAGATCTGCGGCGCAATTCTTGGCATGCTGCGCAACCAGCAGGATCGCGACAGCCTGCCGCGCTACCTCGAAACGCTAGACACCAGCGAGAGCGGCTCCGCCATTGGCAATAAAACGGGCGCGCTCAATCAAGTCCGAAACGATGTGGCGTTCCTCTCTTCGAAAGCAGGTCCAATCGTCATCGCAGCCTTCACGTGGGGAAATGCCGATCAGCGATGGACAGGAGACAACGAAGCTGAGCAGACACTGGGAAAGCTGGCCAAGGCCATCGTTGATCGCTGGTCGCCGCAAGGATTGGACGCGGCGGGCTTCCCCTGGGAGAATCCGCTGGCCAATGCGGCAGCAGCAAAAACGGCTTCGCAATAAGCGGGCACAACAAAACCCCGCCCTGCTCAAAGGACGGGGTTCTGACGCCGATACTGGTGAATTCAGTTTTTTCCCCGCCACCAACGGCCATTGGGGAACGAGAGGCTACGCTTTTGAAATCTTGCCGCTCTTGATGCAGCTTGCGCAGACGCGGATGCGCTTCGGATTGCCGTTGACCAGCGCTTTCACCGCCTGCAGGTTCACGTTCCAGCGCCGCTTTGTTACGTTGTGCGCGTGCGAAATGTTATTGCCGAACTGCGGCCCTTTGCCGCAAACATCACATACCTGTGCCATTTCATTTGCTCCAGACTTGTCTGAGTTTCCGCGCCAGCCCGAACTGCTCCCGCGAGATGCTTTGGAACAGCTCTCATCCGTCCCATGTGCAGCTTCAGCTCTCAGACGGGCGAAGGGGCGAATGAAGACACACCCACCCTTCAACTTGCCGAACTTCTAGTATACCTCGAACCTCTGTCAGATCCAAACTGCACCGCGCCCGAGCCAGCCGCCCACATTCGACTGGGGAGGGAGGGAAAGTCGCTGATACAAAAAGAGGTCCCCTTCCGGACGAACCGGAAGGGGGTTAGGAGAGTCCAGTCACTGGGAAGTGAATGAACAAAAACTCTTGCGAAGTGTCAGGCTTGGTTCTGACCTTGGGTTGGCGGGTTAGCGGTTCCGCAGATGTCGAGTGCCGAATCCACTTCGAACAAGTGGCTTCTTCTTCGAAGGAAAAAGCCACTCAGGGGAGGGCCGGAAGTGAGTACGAGATCCGCGGAAACGATCTTAGCGACCGGAAGCGGTTGCGTTGTCGAGCTGCAGGCTGACATGGCTCAGCTGGATGGTCTGCAACTGGTCAACTCCACCTTCGCGGTTCACAACATATCCCGCGTGTGTATGCTTCTCGTCCACGACTTTCGCAGGGATCGTGAGCGTCTTGCCGTTTTCCGCGAGCGTGACTTGAACGTTATCTCCCGTGCCGGTCCAGGTGACCTTGACGTCGCCTGCGGGAATCTCGGTTGTGCCCACCTTTACTGGCGATGCAAAATTCAACGATTGCGAATTCTTGGCGGCCAATGCCGGGGCAGCTGTGAGTGCAAGCATAAGTGCGTATCCAAACAAACGCTTCATGATGTTCTCCTCGGATGCCTCGATGAGTTTGAGGAATAAGTGAGGCACTGTCCACAGTGAACACTACTTGCAAGCTATTTAAGCTTAAGAAACGTTAAGACGAATGAGCGCGACTGCGCTATCCGCCGCAAAGTGCAGAAAACACGCGCGCAATGGAGAGTTGAGAGACGTTGAAAAAATAAAAAAGATGCTGCAAATCTGAGCAATCGAGCGAACTCGAAGATGAATTTACCTGGGGTTCAAGATTTCTTCATGCGTCAGTGGAATCGCAATCGTGACACGCAACCCCGGGGTTGCATTTTCCGCACTGATGGAGCCGCGGTGCAAATGCACTGCGCGTTTTGCGATCGAAAGGCCGAGCCCGGATCCTCCCCCATTGTTATTGCGGGCCTCTTCCACGCGGAAGAATGGATCGAAGATGCGCGTCAGGGCTTTATTGGGTACTCCCGGCCCAAAATCGCGGATTGCGATGGTCGCCTCATCTTCATTTTCACTGAGGGAAAGCTCGATCGATGATTTTTCCGGCGAATAGCGAATGCCGTTGCGCAGCACGTTCTCCACCGCGCGGCGCAGCAATTCCGGATTTCCATGCACCTTTCCGCAAACGTCGCCGCTGACCTCAATCTTGCAGCCGCGCATCTCCGCTTCTACGCGGCAATCGTGCACAACTTCGAAGATAATGTCGCGTACGCAGATCTCCCGTTTGTCTTGCAACGCGGGATCATCTTCGACCACGTTGATCGCCACGATATCGGCGACGAGGGAGGCGATGCGATCTACATCGCGCTCAATGCGTTCGAGGCCGGCGGATGAATCGGGACTGGTGCGGGCCAGTTTCAACGCAAACTTCAGTCGTGCCAATGGCGAGCGCAATTCGTGCGAGATGTCGCTCAAGAGGCGGCGCTCACTCACAATCAAGCGCTCAAGGCGTTCAGCCATTTCGTTGAACGAATTGCCGAGCTGGCCGATTTCATCGTCGCGGTCGGTATCGACACGAACGCTGAGGTTTCCCTGTCCGAAGAGCGCAATGCTTGCTGCGACCTTGCGTATGGGAGAGATCACGCCAGCGGCAGCGATCCAGCAGAGAATCCCCGTTGCGCCAATGACGAGGAAATAGTAGGGAAGAAACGACCAGATACGGGGAGGACGGCTCTGACCTTCGGCGGCAAACCAGAATTTTCCGTCCTGGGATCGATGCGTGATCTCCCAGTGCTCGTGGGCCTTGCTGGTGCGCGATTTGACTGCGGGGGGCGGAGGCAGCATTTCAATCCGGCTCACGCCTGTGACGAGATCCGTGCCATTTGCATCCAGGAGGTAATGGGAACCGCCGAAGATGCCGTTCAGACTCTCGAGATATTTCTGGAGCGCCGCTTCACCACTCCCTTGCAAGATGTTGCGCGCGCTCTCCAGTTGGAGTTCATCGAAGCGGTCGTATACCGGGTCAATCTTCTCCGTTTGCATCTGTTCTGAAATCGCGCGAAACGCAACGAAGGAAAGCGACAGAATGCCGACCATGGCGAGCAGCACCCAGACATACAGCGAGTGTCTGAGCAGGATTTTAGGCTGCGCCGGTGAAGACATATCCCACCCCACGTACTGTTCTGATCAAGCTGCGGCCGCCCTCGAGTTTCTTTCGCAAATGGCTGATGTGCACGTCGAGAAAGCGGTCGTACGGCGTCGCTTCCCGCTCAAATAGCGCCGCTGTAATCTCATCGCGTGACACCACGCGGCCTGCCGCGCGCATCAGCATTTCCAGAAGGTCGAATTCTGCGGCCGTCAGCTCGACTGGCTCATCATCGAGCCGAACTTCGCGCGTAGTCGGATTCAGGCGGATGTTACCGATCACGATGTCTTGCGATTCAGTTCGTTGCAGCGATTCTGACCGGCGCAGCACGGCGCGAATCCGAGCCAGCAATTCATCGGGATCGAAAGGTTTGGGCAGGTAATCGTCGGCGCCGCTATCGAGCCCACGAATACGGTCCTGCTGCTGCACCCGCGCCGTGAGCATGATGATGGGCATGTCCTTACGCCGCCGCAATCGTTGCAAGAGCTCGAACCCATCGACCACGGGCAGCATCACGTCGAGAATCACCAGGTCGTAAGTCCCGTTCAACGCTGCAGTGAGGCCCTCGCGGCCGTTGTAGGCACAGTCCAGATGATGACCCTCCTGCGTGAAGAACTCCCGCATCATGCCGCACAGCTCGATGTCGTCGTCGACCAGCAACAACGAGAGCTGCCTCTGCTTGTCTGCGCTTTCTATTTGCTTCACGTCGACCGCGATTGACAACACGAAAACCCCTACGGCTGTTAAGTCTCGCACACCGTGCTAAGGCCTTCGTAGTCCAATTAACAATTCTTAATGTTGACGGGCGCTTCAGTCAGCTGGAATCTTTGCGAGCAGCAATGTAAGCGCCTTCCCAGGTTCCCGCTTCTGAGGCCCGGAATACCGAATCTGTCGGCATTTCATGGCGTGCTCATAGCGCGGAATCACAAGCAACGGCGTGAATCGACATGGCCGATAGATCATCTAATCAGAGACATGAGTTTACCGATTTCAGTTCTTGACCTTGTGGGAATGCGGCCAGGAGAGGCTGCGCGAGAGGCCATTGAGCGGTCGGCGGATCTTGCACGCCGTGCGGAGCAGTGGGGATATCGGCGTTTTTGGCTGGCCGAACATCACTCGATTGAAGGTCTCGCATGCTCGGCGACGCCGGTCTTGATTGGCCACATCGCTTCAGCGACCCAGACCATCCGCGTTGGCAGCGGAGGTGTCATGCTGCCCAACCACGCGCCACTGGTAGTAGCGGAGCAATTCGGAACCCTGGAAGCGTTGTATCCGGGTCGCATCGATCTGGGTCTGGGCCGCGCACCTGGTGGCGACGGCTATACCATGCGCGCGCTTCGCCGCGACCTGCGCCAGACGGGAGACGATTTCCCTGAGCTGCTTGCGGAGTTGCGATCTTACCTTGGTCCGGAGATGCCCGGGCAGATGGTCAAGGCGATCCCGGGCAGGAACAGCCGGGTTCCCATCACCCTGCTGGGCTCGAGCGACTTTAGTGCACGGCTCGCAGCGGAACTGGGGTTGCCGTTTGCTTTCGCGGCACATTTTTCACCGGAGATGCTGCTGCATTCAGCGCATTGGTATCGCGCGCTCTTCCGTCCGAGCGAGACGCTGAAGGAGCCGTGGCTCATGGTTGCGGTACCGGTTATCGCGGCAGAGACCGACACGGCTGCGCGAAGGCTTTTCACAACCGCGCAACAGCGGTTTCTGCGCCTTATTCGCAATCAGCCCGTTGAGCTGTTGCCGCCGGTGGACTCTCTTGATGCGATCGACCAGCCTTGGAACGCCTTCGAACGCGCTGCGGTTGAAAGCAGACTAAGCAATGCCATCGTTGGTTCGGATGGAACCGTAAAATCCGGCCTCACAAAGCTGGTCGCCGAGACCGGTGCGAACGAGATCATTGTCGTGACCGACACGTGGGAGCGTGAGGCTCGCCTTGATTCCTACCATCGCGTTGCGAAGATTGCTGCGAGCATGGAGATGAAGTCACCCGCTGAATTCTGTTCGCGGTAAACCATGGAAACCAGGTTCTGTCTTTGCAGAACCCGCAAAAAGGCGGCATCTTTCGAATGCCGCCCCCGGAAGCTCGATACAAAGAGGTGTCCCGGATGAGTGGTTCATCCCGCGGTCTACGGGTAAATGCCGCGGATGTGGATGGCTTCAGCGACTCGTCCGATGCCAAGCATATTCGCGGCGATCCGCATCGGTACGGTGCGGTCGATGTGGATTTTGAGCACATCGCGGAACGAAGTCTTCATCACTTTCTCAAGCCGGTTGTAGACATCCTGTGCATCCCAGAAGAGATGCTGCTCGTCCTGCACCCATTCGAAGTAGGACACAGTGACACCACCGGCGTTGCAGAGAATGTCAGGGATGATGAACGCACCCTTGGCCTGAAGAATGCGATCTGCCGCAGGTGTAAGCGGACCATTGGCCGCTTCAGCGATGATGCGCGCGCCAACTGTGCTGGCATTTTCGCCAGTCACGACATTTTCAAGTGCTGCGGGAACCAGGATGTCGCACTTCAACGCCAGAAGGGCGGCAGGTTCGATGGGTTCGCTGCCCGGGAATCCGTACACATGCCCGGCGATGGCCTTCATGTGCATCAGTTCGGGAATGTCGAGCCCGTCGCGGTTGTAGATGGCGCTGGTGGAATCGCTGACCGCGATGATCCGGGCGCCGGCTTCATGCAGAAGTTGTGCTGCGATCGATCCAGCATTGCCAAAGCCCTGCACGGCAACGGTTGCACCTTTCAGCGGAATGTCGAGGTGTTCGCATGCGCACTGAACGGTGTAGAAGACTCCCCGGCCAGTGGCTTCGTTGCGTCCCAGCGATCCGCCGAGACAGATCGGTTTGCCGGTGACAACGCCGGGAATCGTGAACCCTTTGGTCATGCTGTAGGTGTCCATGATCCAGGCCATGGTTTGTGAATTGGTGTAGACGTCGGGTGCGGGAATGTCCTGGTCGGGCCCGATCAGCGGCAGGATTGCGCTGGTGTAGCGGCGCGTCATCCGCTCAAGTTCGCCCTGCGACATGTGCTTCGGGTCGCAGGTTATTCCGCCCTTGCCGCCGCCAAACGGGATGTTCACGACAGCGCATTTCCAGGTCATCCAGGTAGCCAGCGCCTTTACCTCATCCAGAGTGACCTGCGGATGAAAGCGAATGCCGCCTTTCGCCGGACCGCGTGCGGTGGAGTGCTGCACGCGATAGGCTTCAAAACGCCGGATGTGCCCGTCGTCCATGCGCACCGGCACCGTTACCGTCAGCACGCGCTCGGGAAACCTGATCATCTCCCGTGTATCGTTGTCGAGGCCGAGGGCGTCCGCCGCGGAGTCAAAATTCTCCAGCGCAACGTCATAGGCATTGTCTACGAGTTTTGTTGCGAGCATTGCTATCTCCTCCTTCTGGCAAAACCAGAGAAGGTGCTCTTTCTGACCGCGCGCAAGGTCGGCGCATCCTGATGGTTGCGTCGACTTTAGTGTCCGGGCTTCGGGGTATTCCCTCTCCGGTTTTGCATTGGTTACACCGTCTACTGCACGGGTGCATCAGGAGAGCGTGCTCCGTCAACGACTACTCAACCATGGAGACCAGTTCCTGCTCGTGCTTCATCCGTGATTGGTAAACCGGGGTAAGCCAGTTCCAGTAAGCCTGCAGGTGTCCGCGGGTCGCATCGAAATACAGCTTTTGTATTGCGTGTGTCACCGCTCCAATAGCTCCGTCCTTTACCGGGCGATGGTCGACTCGCACGATTGGTGCGACGCCGACAGCCGTGCCGGTGAAGAACAGTTCGTCACATACATAGAGTTCGCTGCGGTCGATCGGTCTTTCGATCACGTGCAGCCCCATTTCGCGAGACGCAAGTTCCAGGATGCAATGGCGCGTGATGCCTTCGAGGGCATTCTCGGTAACGCCGGGTGTGATGAGCTTTCCATCGCGCACCATGAAGATGTTGCTGGTAGCGCCTTCGGCAACGTGTCCGCTCTCGTTGAGGAAGATGGCTTCATCGAAGCCTGCCTGCCTTGCGTCGTCGCTGGCCAGTGCGCTGTTCACATAAGCGCCACAGATTTTGGCGCGCGCCGGGATCGCATTGTCTTCGATCCGACGCCAGGAGCTTACGCCCGCATGCAGCCCCTTGTCACTATGCAAATACTCCCCGAAAGGAAGGGCGATGACGGCAAAAGAATCCTGGTCGTCGGTGCTGACGCCGACTCGTTCTGCGGACTTGAACGCCAGCGGTCGGACGTATACGTTGGTGTGGAATGCGTTGCGCCGCATCAGTTCAACCGTGATGGCGCATAGCTCCGGCACGGTAGCCGGAACATGGATGCGGAGAATGCCGCAGTTCTTCTTCCAGCGTTCGTAGTGCTCGTGTGCGCGCAGGATGAATAGATCATCGTCGGTTGGTACCCAGTGTGCGCGGATGCCTTCGAAGACGCCGGTGCCGTAGTGGAGGGCGTGCGTGAGGATGTTGACATGCGCATCCCGCAACGGCATGTACCTGCCATCGAAATAGACAATCAGATTTGGATCGGCTGTTCCTTTCATACTGCAACCTCATTGGGCGATTGCCGGTAAAGCTCGCAGCGTTGCGAGTAAAGCTCACGCCCTCGCGCCAGAGCGCGTTCATCAAGCTGGTACCAGCGTTCGGATTTGACCAGGCGGCGCAGAGCCGCATCGATGCTGGCTTGCGGCAATCCACCTGAGATTTCAAGCAGGGCGCCCAGCATCACCATGTTGGCGGCTCGGGGATCGCCAAGCTCATTGGCAGCGTGGGTAAAGTTGAGCGCGAGCACGTTGACGTCGCTTCGCTCGCAGTCTTCCGGAAAGACGTCGCCGTTATAGATGACCCATCCGCCGGGCTTGACGCTCAGGTCGAATTTGCGCAGCGAAGGATCGTTCATTGCGACGAGAAAATTTGGAACAGTCACGAGCGGCGAATCGATGGGCTCCTTTGAGACGCGCACATGGCAGTTGGAGGTGCCGGATCGCATCTCAGGGCCATAGGAGGGCAGCCACGAGACGTCGAGGCCTGCGTCCAGGCCCGCTTCGGCGAGCACTTCGCCGAGCAGCAATACGCCCTGGCCGCCAAAGCCTGCAACGCGGACGTGAAGGTCGATGTGATTCGTTTCGTGTTGTACAACCGGGATGCCAGGCTGATCGTCATGGACGATCCCGAGAATTGCCGGAATCTGATTGAGACACGGAGCAGGATTCGCAGCGGCCCGCGGCTCGCGATCCTTGGTACGGTCGCAGACCACGCCCAGCGGATAAGTCTTCTCCATTACGTCGCGCACCCAATGCTGGGCCTCTACGGCTGACATCTTCCAGATCGTCGGGCAGGGCGACAGAACCTCGATCATCGAAAATCCAAGTCCGCGCACCTGGTTCTCGACGGCTTTCCGGATGGCGCGGGATGCTTGCGCGATCTGCTTGTTGTCGCCCAGGCCGACGCGCTCAATGTAGACCGGAGCGTCGAGCGTGGCCAGCAGTTCGCTCATGCGGAGCGGATAGCCTTCGTTGGCAGCAGTGCGTCCGAATGGAGTCGTTGTGCTTTTCTGGCCGATCAGTGTAGTAGGCGCAGCCTGGCCGCCCGTCATGCTGTAGATGGCATTGTTGACGAAGATGACGGTGACGTTTTCGCCGCGATTGGCGGCGTGCAGAATTTCCGACGAACCGATGGCCGAGAGGTCTCCGTCGCCCTGGTAGCTGATGACGATGCTGTGTGGATGGCTGCGCTTTGCCGCCGTTGCTACTGCCGGCGCGCGGCCGTGCGCTGCCTGAATATTGCCAACATCGAAGTAGTTGTAGGCGAAAACGGAACAGCCGACGGGGCTGATGAGCACAGTCTGATCCTGGATGCCGAGCCGATCGATAGCCGTCGCCAGCATCTTGTGCACGATGCCGTGACCGCATCCGGGACAATAGTGCGTCTGGTGCTGCAGCTCTTCCTTGCGCTCGTAGATCTCGTAGAAGACCTTCGGCTTGGCGTGCACGACTTCGTAATCGGATTCCATGCTAGACATGAGCCATCTGCTCCTTTTCTGCGCAAGCCTGCGCATGAGCCAGAACAAATTTGAGAACCTCTTCATGCGATGGCACATTGCCACCGACTCGACTGAGGAATTCGACTGGACGCGAGCCGTTCAGCGCGAGACGAACATCTTCCAGCATCTGTCCGTTGCTCATCTCAACGACGACGAAGGAATGGGCGCGCCTGGCGAGGCGCTGGAAATCAGCGATGGGGAACGGATACAGCGTGATGGGTCGTAACAACCCAACCTTGATTCCCATCTCGCGGGCCTCGGCAACGACGGCTTTGAGAATGCGGCCGATGATACCGTAGCCGACAAGAACGATATCAGCGTCGTCGGTGTACCAGTGTTCTGTCCGGGTTTCGCGCTGCTCGGCGCGGCGGTACTTTGCTTCGAGCGCATTTACGTGTGCTTCGAGGTCGTCCGAACCCATATGCAGCGAGGTGATCATGTTTACGCGCGATTCCGCGGTTCCGATGACCGCCCACTCGGGCGGCGGAGGTAAGATCGCTTTCTCAACGAACTCGACCGGCTCCATCATCTGGCCAACGAATCCGTCGGCGAGGATGACAACGGGATTGCGATAACGATCGGCGAGTTCGAAAGCTAGGGCGGTGAGGTCGGCCATCTCCTGGACGGAGTGAGGGGCGAGAACGATGGTATGGTAATTGCCGTTGCCTCCGCCTTTCACAACCTGGTGATAGTCACCCTGCTCGGAAGCAATGTTGCCGAGCCCGGGACCGCCGCGCGTGATGTCGGCGATGACGCAAGGCAACTCCGCGCCGGCCATGTAGCTGATGCCTTCCTGCATCAAGCTGATGCCGGGACCGCTCGATGCCGTCATGCAACGAACGCCGGCTGAAGAGGCGCCGTAGAGCATGTTGATGGCGGCCACTTCGCTCTCGGCCTGCAGGAAGACTCCGCCGACTTGCGGCATATAGAGCGCTGCGGCTTCTGTAATTTCGCTGGCCGGAGTAATCGGATAGCCATAGAATCCGCGGCATCCGGAGAGGATCGCGCTCTTTACAATCGCCTCATTTCCCTTCATCAGTTGCTTGCGCATGCGAGTGCCTCCTCATGCTGCATGACTGCGCCGGAACGCAGACGAAGAACCGTGATCGCTCCTGGCTCGGGGCAGGCCATGAAGCAAATTCCGCAACCGGTGCAGCCTGTTCCTTTGTATGTCGCGGTGCGATAGCCGTAATGATTGAGTTGCTCGCTCAGATGAATTGCCTTGGGCGGACACGCTTCGATGCACAGCCCGCACCCTTTGCACTCATTTACATCAACTCGCAGGAGGCCTCGGTCTCGCTTGGCCGTGCTCGTTCTCTCCGCGACTGTCATGGTTTGCTCCTCATAGTGATTGCCGTTTCACGCGTATGTGGCGATCTTGCGTTCCAGGTAGTGTGCGCGCATCGCAAAATCTTGAAGTTCCTGCTGGAAGCGCGGATCTGAGATTCCGATGAGCGCCTCAGCGCGCTCGCGCAGCGTCTTGCCGTGCAGATACGCAATTCCATGTTCGGTCACAATGTAGTGAACGTCTGCGCGCGAGGTCACAACGCCGGCGCCCGGCTCTAAAACCGGCACAATGCGGGATATGGCTTCGCGACACGCCGTTGAATGCAAAGCGATGATTGGAACTCCTCCGCGCGACCGCGCAGCTCCGCGAATGAAATCAAGCTGGCCGCCGAAACCGCTGTAGGGCTTGGTGCCCAGCGAATCGGCGCACACCTGTCCAGTCAGATCCACTTGAAGTGCGGAGTTGATGGCAACCATGCGATCGTTCTGCGCGACGACGAATGGGTCGTTGGTATACGAAATCGACCGGAATTCGAAGCTGGGATTTTCGTGGATGTAATCGAAGAGCCTCTGCGTGCCAAGAACGAATGCCGCGACGGCCTTGCCGCGATGGAGCGATTTGCGGGCCCCGTTAATCACTCCCGCCTCCATCAGGTCGACGACGCCGTCGGGACACATTTCGGTGTGAATGCCGAGATCATGTTTGTCCTGGAGGCAGTGGAGCACCGCCTCGGCGATGCCGCCGATTCCGGGCTGAAGCGTTGCGCCGTCGGGAATGAGCGAGGCCACGTTGCGAGCCACTTTCATGTGCATCTCAGTGAAGGGCTCAGTGTGAAGTTGGAGCAGCGGCCTCGAGGTAGGAACGAATGCTGAAATCTGACTGATATGGATGGAGGTGTCGCCATGGGTGCGGGGAGCGCGATCATTTACTTCGGCGATCACGGTCTTCGCGCAACGTGCCGCAGTCATGGTGCAGTCGACCGTAGTGCTGAGACTTACGAATCCGTGGGCATCGGGCGGCGTCACCTGCATCAGTACGACATCGAGTGGGAGTGCTCCGCTTTCAAAGAGCGATTCGATCTCGCTAAGGAAGATCGGCGTGTAATCGGCGCGGCCCGCAACAACTGCTTCGCGCACATTCTCGCCAAGGAACAAGCCACGATGGCGGAAGTGTCCCTCGAACTCCGGTTTCGTGTATTCAGCCTCTCCGAGGGTCTTCATGTGAACGAGCTCTACATCGATGAGTTCTGGCGCGCGAGCGACCAGTGCATCGATGAGCGGTTTCGGGGTGCCGCAGCTCGGTTGGATCCAAACTCGGTCTCCGGAACGCACAGACATCAATGCCTGCGCGGCACTCATGCACCTGGACCGGTATTTGTCCAACCATCTCACAATGTTTCGTCTACGGGCCGCTTTACCTAACAAAATCAAGGCCTGTTGCAATTTCGGGCTTCAGAAAGTATCACCCAAAGCCCGAAATATGGTGCTCTCACCCAGCGAGTCTGGACTGTGACAGCAGTCACCAATCACAGCGGCCAAACTATCGATTTTCTGCGCGGTATTCGCCGGCAAAACGAAGGAGAACTGATGCTCGAAGTTGCATTTTGAAGGCGTTCGGCATGCTGCGACGCAGGCCTCGGCCGAATCGCGGACCGGGCTTTACAGATTTCAGATCGACACAAAGTAGTGACGATCAGCGAACAGGCTGTACCGGCAAAGTACAACCAACCTTACTTCGCTTCACATCTGATCTGGAGTAAGGAATTGTGCGTTGTTCCAGGAGAGGAAATACATGAAATTTACAAACACCCGCCGCAGAGTCCTATTCAATTCGGCCGCTATCCTGGCTGGAGCCATGGTCATTGCGGGCTGCAATAAGCCCTCCCACCCCGACGAAAAATCAGCGGTCAGCGATTCACTCAAGAACAACAATCTAAGCGCGGTCAGCGTCTCGCAGGATCGGGAAAAAGGCGTGATGACGCTCAAGGGCAATCTGGATTCCCAGGATATGAGGAACCAGGCGGAGAATATTGCCAAGCAGGCAGCGCCCGATTACACCATCGCGGATGAGATCGGCGTGCGGCCTCCGGGTGCGAGTGAAGCCGGTTCAGTGGCATCGAATCTCGACAGCGCCATTGAGGATAATTTCAAAGCCGTGATCAAGGCTCATGCCAATCTGAACGATCAGAGCATCAGCGGCTCCGCCAAGAATGGCACGCTGGTGCTGAAGGGATCGGTTAAAACGGCAAAACAGAAGAAGGAAGCTGAAGATTTGGCCAAGAAGGTGCCGAATGTGCAACAGGTCGTGAATGAAATCGAGGTCAACCCCAAGAAGCACTCGACCACAGTCTCGTAGCCGCGCATCTTGGTTCGGCCGGCTTAGCTTCGCCGGATACCTAATGTTTGCCTGTATGGAATGAAAGGTTGAATAGCAGGGACATCGAATGTCTCGGTGTTACGCAGGAACCCTTGTGAGCCCCCGCAGCTACCCCTGCCGGGGCTCTTTTGATCGGGTTCGTTTTCGGGATTTAAACCGATGGCATTCCCCAGTTGGTGACTTGAGATTTTGATTTCCGCGTCGGCCTATGGCAGGTCAGGGCGTCCAAAGCGAGAATCGAGACACGCGGTTGCGGTTCCAACTTGGGGGTACGGCAGATGCACTGGGTTTGGCTGCGCTGGTTTCAACCTGTCGTTTTTGGGTTCGGGTTGGGTGTTCTGGCGATGATCCTGCACGAATGCGGGCATCTTGCGGCGGCCGTTGCACTGGGCGTGCGAGTGAAGCGGATCGGGGTTCGATGGAAGGGCGTCTTTACGGTTCGAGAACAGGGAACAGTTCGTCAGAACCTGTTGATCGCTCTGGCTGGTCCGTCAGTAAATCTGCTTTTGATTGCGGTCGGGCCGTGGTTTCCCATGTTCGGCCTTGCCAATCTTTGCTGCGTGCTCGTCAACATGCTGCCCATTCAAGGGTCAGATGGGTTTCGGGTAGCAGATTGCTGGCGAAGGATCCGCGAGGGCGAACCTGCGAATTGAGCGAAACCGGACCGTAACTCATTCGAATCGTCGCGATGATATTGGCGCAGAGTGCGCTGCATTTGTTCTGTTGTCCAAATTGCTCATTTTTATGTGATTGGCATCACCTCGAGTCGCTCTGACGGGTCAAGAGTGAGCGATGGAAGTTGTACTTTTGTTACCACGATCGTGCGATGCCCTATCGGGGATAAGTGGCTAAACTCTCAATCGTGGAGAACTTCTATGAGAGAGAACGTTCATAAAGACGTTTACCGATTCGCCTACGATGAGGCGTCTTCAGAGCTGCGCAATATCCTGAAAGCCTTCGAGCAGCTGTGCGCTCAGAAAAACCGCGTCGAGAAGCTCATGGAGGTCCTCAAGCCGGAAATCGGGATGTCAGAACAGAGCGACAGCGGCCGGCACGTGAAGAGAACGACCCATTTACCCTATTGCACGGTTGTTACCCGCCTCACGGTTCTATAAATCGCGATCGCGCATCGCATGTTTCCCCCAGAGTCAGCCGGAAGTGACCCAGACACTTCCGGCTGACTTTGCTTTTCCCAGTCCTCCCATTCATTCCCCATGGTTTAGGCCTGTCGCCGGTGAGAAAAGCTGACCAGCGCCGATTTCGGCCGGGCAGCCGTTTCTCCTTTCGAACCGGAGGTTTAGATCGGTTCGGAACTCATGGAAAACCTGCGTCCGTGTCAGGAAATGGTCGATTGTCGCAGGTTCCGATTGAATTTCGCTGCCGAAATTGAGAAAATCCTTTGCTACGACTGGTTTCCGACCGAGGGGGCCGGAAGCAAGATTCCGGCCGACGTAGGCCAGTATGCGCACCGTGCCTTCCCTGAGACCGTGGACATATGGATACCAGAGTCTTTCGCATCTATAACCTGGCCCGAGGAGTCTTCCTCAGCTCCAAAGTGACGGTCGTGGACTGCGCGAACGAGCCGCTGAGAGTGCTGAAGGTGCTGGTGAGCGAACTCGGGTTGGATACGGTATCCGGCTTATGGCTTTTTCCTCTCAATGCGGCACCGCTAATTCCGCGGATTTTTCCATTCGACCTGCTCTATCTGGATAGGGATAACCGGGTGGTGGATTTGGGCGAAATTCTACCCGGGGTCGAGTTTCCGCCATTCCGCACGGAAGTCGCAAGCGCACTGGTGTTAGCGCGCAAGACTTTGCAATCCACGCAAACTGCCCGGGGCGATCGACTCCTCATTGGGCTGAAAGAGGAGATTGAACAGCAGATTGGAGCTTGGGATACTTCCGTCGAAGCGAATGCAATCAACGGGAAGTCTTCCAACGGGAAGTCTTCGGGGAACGGGCACCGCGAATCAACCACTTTGTTCAGAGGCGAGGCGGCATTTTCAGAGTCTGTCAGCGCTGTGCTCACTTCGGAGTTCCCGCTCGCCGCAACTGCGGCGCCCAAAGATGGAGCGCTGGTCGATCAGCGGACCGAGTTGGCAGTTGATCTTGTCGGTGAAAGGCTCGCTGATTTCTTTGCAACCTCTATTGCGGCGAAGTCTCAGACCGATGAGGCTCAGATCTCGACTCCGGCGGAGACACCGGTCACGATCACGGAAGCGTTTTTGGAGCGTCCATCGATCACCCAGGCTGCTGCAATCAATGGACAGCATGGGTTTATCGAGGATATGTTCTCGAACTGGGTGGATGCGCCATCGTCGGCCTCGGCATGGAGCGCACGCAATGCGACTGTTCAGGGCATCAAAACAGAAATCCCTGTGCCAGCTTCCGTCGTTCCCCTGTTTCCTGGACCGGCGACGGCTGTCGCACACGAAGAGAATCCAGACCCGGTGACGCGCGAGACTTTGGTCGCCGCATCCACATCGGTCGAGACCTTGAAGAACGGGCCGGTTTCGATGGCGGAGCCTGCTCACGCGGACAAATTTGCGCCAGCCGCGGTTTCCGATCCGGTGCGCACTGCAATTCCGCAGCCACCTCTCGCGACAACTTTCACAGTTGCTCAATATGGATTGTGGCGAGTCAGCATGCCTGCGACCGTCAGTCCCATTTTGCCACCGCAAGGACCTTTCGCATCGTCATCTACAGCGTCTGTTGCAGATGCTCAACCGAGCAAACAGGGAAAGACCTCGGCCAACTCGAGTGCGGCCAAGACGGCGAAGGCGCCAGATTCGAATGTCCAGGCTAAAGGTTTGAAGGAGTCGGAGAAGATTTCGGTTTCTCTCAGCGCTACGAAGCCAGCTCAAGAGGAAACATTTGATTCGCGTGCCGTCGATTATCGGACGCAGGAACGACAGGTTTCAATTCCGGCCGCCGCGGATACAAGGGCTCAACTGGATGCAATTGCGAGCACCATCGAGCGCCAGCCAGATATCCCGATTGGCACAGCCGAGCCGTCTCGATCTGCCAGGGTTGCCGCAGTAGCTTCAGAGAAGTTGGTGATTGCCGCACGCGAAGTTCCCGCAGCAACAGAAACAGGGAATTCTCCCGCGACTGCGAAAAGAGTGCCACAGAAGCCGGTTGACTCCACTGCCACCCCGACGGCAAAATCTGCTGTCCCCAAACAGCAAGGCGAGCGGAGAGAACTCACTTCGATTTCGCGAAGCGAGGTTTCGTTGGCCCAGCCTTCGATCGATATTCGTAAGCCGGAGCAGGATGAGCAGCCGAAGATCTCTGCCCAGCGTGCGGATGCGAACGGGAAAGCCAAGGAGCATCCACCCAGCCTGAGAACCCGATTCAAGCGGTGGCTCAATCCGGTGGCTCCGACGAATAGTGATCGGCGACAGGCACATCGGCGATACGTGCCGGGGATGGTCGCTCATTATTACACCGGCGGAGCGCCGAAACCGCATGATGTTGCCGACATCAGTATGACGGGTCTTTACCTGCTGACCGAGGACCGGTGGATGCCGGATACGATGATTCAGATGACTCTGCAGAAGCCCTGCGCAAAGGGCGAGCGGAAGCAGTCTATTACGGTCCTCTCAAAAATCGTGCGGCGCGGATCGGATGGTGTGGCTGCCCAGTTTGTGATGCCTGAATCGCTTGATCCGCAGAGCCATGATGTTCAACCCTCGCAGACAACCGACAGATTCTCGTTGGCCCGTTTCCTCTGAGGACGCGAATGTCACTTTTTCAGAAAGCATCATGACGGCCAGATCGACCCGTTGGAGAAGAGTATGACGGCTTCCCGCCTGCAAAATCCGTTCATGAGACGATTGATGCGTTGGATAGTTCCCGATCAACGCGTAGCTAATCGCCATGCTATGCCGCCTGTCGTCGCCAGTCTCGGCATGGTCCGTTCCGCAAGAGAGTATAGGATCGGCGACATAAGCGTTGCTGGTTTCTTCATGATTACTGAGGAACGTTGGATTCCCGGCACGGGATTTCCTGTGACGCTAGGGCGGACAGATCATAATGGACCTGCAAAGACGCTGACGGTGTACTGCACGGTAGTGCGAATCGGCGTGGACGGTGTTGGATTTACGTTTATGCCGCGGGCTGTTGAAGATCGGCGGGTCAACGAAGCGCGCGATATTGCACGGCTGGATCTGACCAAACTGGCAGAATTCCTGAATGGGCTTCCTCTATCAGAACCGAGTTCCGACGCATGGGAACGAGTTTCTTAACGATCCTAGTCTGTCGCCAAGACCACGCAGCTTCTTCCTTGCCACCCTACCTGGATCACTTTTCCATCTTCGATCAGCACCGGGACACTGCGGCCGCCGTTGTTAAGTGAGCGCATGCGGGCGTTGGCTTCGGGGTCGGCGTCGACGTCGTACTCGGTGAAATCGCGGCGAGTCCATTCGAGCCATTCGCGCAGCTCGCGGGTGTAAGGACATTGGGACGAACCATAGAGTTCAATCGCTGCCACGGCCTATCACCTCCAGGGTGTCTATTATGGTGTGGTAAGCGGAAGCCTGAATCTCCTGAATGCGCGGGATGTAGTCACTGCGCACGATGATGGGGAAGTCGGCCAGGCCGCGACGGGCGATCTCGCCACCATCGTTGCCGAGCAGTGCAACGGTGAGAAGCTTGCGCTTGCGGGCTTCTTCAAGAGCCATGATGATGTTGCGCGAGCCGCCACTGGTGGAGATGCCGATGGCGACGTCTTCAGGGCGCGCCTGGGCCATGAGCTGGCGGGCGAAGATCACTTCGGTGCCGACGTCGTTGGCGAGCGCGGTGATGTTGGCGGGCTCCATGGAAAGCGAGATTGCGGGAATGGTGCAGCGGCCTTCAGGTGGCATGACGCAGTCCATTGCCCAGTCGTTGGCGTCTGTGGCGGAGCCGCCGTTGCCGAAGAGGATGAGCTTGCCGCCAAGCAACAAGCGCTCGTGGATGGCTAGCGCAGTTGCTGCGAGATGCTCGGACTCTTCCGATGCGAGGCGACGCCGGAGGGCGGTGTCATCGCGCACCTTCATCAGGATGGAGTCTGCAACTTCGCTGACGATGGCGGATGTTTGCTGCTTTTGGGTTCCGAGGAAGGGATAGAGGAATTCGCTCTGGCCTACGTCCTGGCCGAGTTCGCGATGCTCAAGGAAGACGTGCACGGTTTCCCAGAGTGTGTGGTAGAAGATTTCGACCAGCTCCTGATGAATGAAGGGATCGTGCACGGATGTTTGCAGAGCGTAGGAACCGCCGGCGCCGGGCAGAGAGAAGGTCATGGCTCCGCGACGGTGTGCGGAATCGAGTGCGGACCGGACATCGGGATCACCCTGCGGAGGGCCGAAGCCCATAACGATGTCTTCGGGGCGGCAGATGGCGTCGAGCCAGGGCTGCATGAGGGCAGAGAGGTCGAGAGCAGGGAGGGCGCGCTTGCCTACGATGACTGGATGCACAAACTCGACGGAGACGTGCTGGGCATCGGTGGAGCAAGGGCCGTGCCCAAAGGCCAATAGGCGGCCGCCGATTTGGAAGCGCTCGGACATCTCGCGACAGGCTTCGGCGAGTTTGCGTTTCTCCTCGGAGAAGAAGTCCTCGAGGATGTCGTTGCGGCCGAGGAGCGCTTCTTCGATGCGAGGTGCGAGATTTACGACGGTTTTCATAAGCGTTCTCTAGCAGATGCGCGGCAAGGGATCGCCTACGAGCATGTCGACAATGCGGGTGCCACCGTAGCGGGTATTGACGACGACGGTGTTGGCGGGATCTTTGCGGATTTGACCGATAATGCGCGCTTCGTCGCCTCCTTCGGTGAGTTGGACGGCGTTGAGAGCGATGTCGGCGAATTCGGGCGAGACGATGGCAACGAACTGGCCTTCGTTGGCTATGTGAAGCGGGTCGAGGCCGAGTAGTTCGCAGGCACCCCGCACTTCATCGCGCATGGGGATTGCTTCTTCGTTCAATTCGACGGACAGGCCGCAATCGCGCGCTAGTTCGTTGAGGGAAGTTGCGAGTCCTCCGCGGGTGGGATCGCGCATCCAGCGAATGCCGGGGGCAGCTTGCGCGGCCATGGCCTCAATCATGGGCAGAACGGAACGCGTGTCGGAGTAGAGGTCGGCTTCAAGATCGAGATCGGCACGGGCGAGCAGGATGGTGATGCCGTGATCGCCGATGGGTCCGGAGAGCAGGACCTTGTCGCCGGGGCGGACTGTTCTTGCGTCGACGTGGACACCGGGGATGGGGCTGCCGATTCCGGCGGTGCTGATGTACATGCCATCGGCCTTGCCACGTTCGACGACCTTGGTGTCGCCGCCGACCATGGTGACGCCGGCGCGTTTGAGCGCGTCAGACATGGCGCGGACTTCGGCTTCGAGGACTGAGCTCGCGAGGCCTTCTTCGAGGACGAAGGTGACGACCATTGAATGGGCTTTGGCGCCGGAGACGGCGAGATCGTTGACGGTTCCGTTGACGGCGAGTTCGCCGATGGAGCCTCCGGGGAAGTGCAGGGGGTGGACGACGAAGCTGTCAGTGGTGAAGGCGACGGTGGCTCCGCCTATTTCGACGTAGGCGGCGTCGGCGAGTCTTTCGGAAGAGCTGGAGAGGAGGAGCGGTGCGAACAGGCCTTCGACGAGTCTGCGGCTGGCTTTACCGCCGGCGCCGTGGGACATTTCTATCTGCGGATCTTTGAAGCGCAGCCTTGGCAGATCGTCTCGGCTCGAGGTGCTGCTAGTCAGGCTACTGCGCTGATCGTGGTTACCAGCGACTTCCGGTGTTCGTAGTTGTAATACGCTGCGCATGAGCCCTCCGATGAAACCATGAGCGCGCCGATGGGATGCTCCGGCGTGCACTCCTTGCCAAACAATTTGCATTGCGCCGGTTTCAAGACGCCTTTGAGCACCTCTCCGCATTGCGCCGACTTGGGATCGGCGACGCGCGTTTCAGGCACGGAGTATCGCCGCTCTGCATCCCATGCGGCGTAGGTATCTCGGATGCGCAAGGCCGATTGAGAGATGAAGCCGAGGCCGCGCCATTCGAAATAGGGGCGGAGTTCGAAGACTTCGGCCATCACTTTGAGGGCGGCGTGGTTGCCTTCCCATGGGACGACTCGCTTGTATTGATTCTCGACTTTGGCTTCGCCGGCGCCGAGTTGTCTCAAGAGCATCACGATGGATTGAAGCAGATCGAGCGGTTCGAAGCCCGAGGTGACGACGGGCTTGCCTTCGATTCTGGCTATCCATTCATAAGGCCGGCAGCCGATGACGGTGGAGACATGTCCGGGGCCGATGAAGCCATCGAGGCGCATGTCGGGTGAGTCGAGAATGGCGCGAATCGCGGGCACGATGGTGACGTGATTAGAGAAGACGGTGAAATTCTGTATGCCCTGCTTTTTGGCGCTCATCAAAGTGAGTGCGGTTGAGGGCGCAGTGGTCTCGAATCCAATGGCGAAGAACATCACTTCCTTGTCAGGATTCTTTTTGGCGATTTCAAGCGCGTCAGCGGGCGAGTAGACGATGCGGACATCGCTGCCACGCGCTTTATGCTCCAGCGGACTGCCCTTAGCTCCCGGTACGCGCATCATATCGCCGAAGGCGGCGAAGATGCGGTTGGGCTCGCGGGCGATAGTCAGGCCGTCATCGATGCGGCCCATGGGAAGCACGCATACGGGGCAGCCGGGGCCGTGGATCAGTTCGATATTTTCGGGAAGAATGTCTTTGAGGCCGAAGCGATAGATAGCGTGAGTATGTCCGCCGCAGACTTCCATGATGCGGTAGTGACGCGTGGGATCGCTGAGGCGGCGGATCTCTTCTGAAGCCCTGGTGATGAGTTCGGGGTCGCGGAATTCATCTACATATCGCATGGTTAATCTCCCATAAGCTAATTGGGTCGCGATCGCGGTTCACGGTCCGCGTGGTCATTGTTGTCGTCCTCCCCATAACCGCGCACCTCCTCCATCGCCTGGTCGATTTCGCCAAGCATGCTAAGGAGGCGCATCTGTTCTGCAGCGTCGAATTCGCTGATCTTCGACATGGCGAAGCCAACGTGGATGAGGACCCAGTCGCCTTTTACGGGCATGTCGTCAGCCAGCAGGCCGAGTTGGACCTTGCGCCGCACGCCTGTTACTTCGACGATGCCGACGTCGTTTTGCCCCTCGGCGATTTCAACGATCTTTCCCGGAATGGCTAAGCACATGGAGTCTGTTCCTCTCTAAAAAGCGAATATCAGCGCGTGAGGCGAATGCGGGTCATTCCTGTTTTCGTGCGACCATTTCGAAGGATAATTTCAGTTCATCTTTGACTTTGAGTGCGCCGCCTGCCACGGAAACTGGCTTGATGCCATAGTCGGATTGATTCAGAGAAATTTCACCCGAGGCGCGGATCATTTCATCAAACGCTGCGATTCTCGCCGACACCGTTTGGTTGCGCGTGATGCCGCGGAAGCTCAGGGTGCCGATGAGCGTGGCGGAGTAGAGAGCGCCTTCAAGTCGTGCAACTGTGATTGTCGGAGCCTCATACACGATCTCGGGGGACCTGGCGGATTCGAGAACCTGCTCGTTCATCATCTTTTCGATTTCGCGGCGATCCTTGTCGCTGATGTCATCGATCACGCCGAGCGAGTTGGACTTCATGGAGAGCTTGAACCCGCTGGCCTGAGAGTGCTCAGGGTCGAAGTCGACATCTCCGCTGAAGTTGCGGATGCCGATCGTCGGGTTGTGGCCCATTGCGGACAAAATGCCGGTTGCGAAGGCCTGCACCGTGAATCGGCTAGCCCTTGCATCGATGACGTAGTGGAGAAGCGTGGCTTTGGCGGTTTCCATTTTGACAATCGTGATCGCGCCTGCCCGGTAAGCGGGGGCCGGCGCATAGCTTTTCGATTTGGTTACATGGCGCGAAGTTTGAAGTAGCGCTCCACGTCGGGAATTACGGCCGTTGCGAAGTTTCCGACTCCGAAATTCGACATGTATCGGCGAATTGCAGGGTTGGAAAGAATCAGTCCCGCCCCGAATACCATGAGCGCGACTCCGCCGAGCATGTAGAGGGTGTCCTTACCGCTGTCGGTTCCATTCGCGGTTGACTCAATCAGATCCATTGCCATTTCAGCTCTCCTCTTCCGCCTTGATATTTCTCAAACGGCTTCTCCATCGAGAAGGCGCCTGATCAATGCTTCTGTTGTGTTCACTGCTTCGTCCACTGCAGCCTCAACCGGCTTGCTGAGACCCATGTATCCCTCGTCTCCGCCGAGTGACTCCGGTTCGCAGCCCACCAGGAGCACTCGATTCAACGATCCATTCATTGCGGCAGCCATGCGGAGCACATTCAAGGGATGCATACTATGCGCCTCGACCAGGCTGTTTGGCGCTGCGACAATCTCGCCGGTGTCCGGCTTAACTACGGATACTGTTCCCGGTGCGTGGCCATGGGGAAATGCGTCGATGAGGACGGTGGTTTCGTAGTTATCCTGCAGGGCATAGGCCAAGTCGAGGCCGCGAATCCCGAAGTCGACGACGCGCGCCTCGGCGGGCAGATTGCGGCTCATCAGGCGGCGTACGACTTCGACTCCGAATGCATCGTCCCCGAGGAAGATGTTGCCAATCCCGGCGACGAGGATCTTCGCCTTCACTGCCTTTTTCGTGAGTGGATTGGATGCCGATGCTTGCTGGGTTTGTTCAAGCGGCTCGATCTCTGCCGGCGTGAAGAAAAAGCGATGGCCAGGCTGGCGCATCATGCCGAGGTCGCGTCCGGGATCGTCTTCTATGACGACGCAGATATGCCGCGCGCCTTCGTAGTCTTCTTCGATGCTCTCGATGATCGCGATTTGGCCACGCAGAGCGATGTCGAGGATGTCGCCACCTTCTTTGGGGCGCAGGCGAACGCGGTCGCCGGTCTTTACTGGGAGGCCGTCGATCTCGACATGATCGAGATCGCCGGTCTTGTCTTCGAGAAGGTTCCATTCCCATTCGTTCATTGCACTTCCTCCTTGACCGGGGAGAGGCCGCGCAGAATGCCATGCAGTTTCATGAACTGCTCTTCGGGCATGTTTTCGGTGCGCTCCAGAATGCCGCGGGTGCGATCGTCCGATTGGCGCATCTCGCGCTTCTCATCGTCTGTGAGGGTGAGAATACGCAGGGAAAGGATTTCGTCGATCTCTGTCGAGTCGAAGAGATTGCCTGCACTTTCGGGGGCGATCTGCGGGTGGTCGTAGAGGATGATGGGAGACGAGAGCACAGCATCCGCGTTGTCTGTTGCGAGCACCGGCCATGTGCCGAGGTTCTGGCAATGTGCGACTGCATCCTCGAAGCCCGCGGGAGTGTCGAGCAGGGAGAGGAACTCTCCATTGTCAGCGCCGAGGATGGTATGGGCTGAAACAAGGGAATGCAGGAGAACCGTTTCACGCGACGCGGAATCGAATGCGATGCCGGGATTGGTCCCGGTGAGGTTTTCAACCTGTACCGTTATCCTGACGACGTCGTCATGGCATCTCAGCGATCGGATCTCGACGGACCCGTAGAGCGCTTTCCATGCGCGGACGATTGCGCCGACTGCTTGCCCTTGCTCATTGCGCAGGTACTCGATGTCGTTTCCTTCGGGAAAGGAGAATAGCAACGGAGACATGCTGGCAAAGTCCGCAGGGTCGAGGTCGGCATAAGAGAGCTCGCGTTCGACAGCTTCCTGCCAGGGTTGATAGATTCGGCCGGCAAGTTCGAAACGCTCAACAGGTTCGAGATTGGGTTTTGAGGATTCGGACGCTGCTGCCGAAGGAGAGATGACCTTCGCGATGGAGCGTTCCACGATATGCAGGAAGCGCACCTTTATGGTGAGCCGTGTCGACGAGCCTGCCTTGAGCAGACATTCTGTCTGCATGCTGAAGCGATCGGAGCCGAATTGCGGGTTGCACCAGGAGGGCGGATAGAGCACGCCGAAGTTCCAGCGTTGCTGGTTTTTGACGGAGGAAGGCCGGTAGGGATAGAGCATGTATCCCTCGTAGAGCACGGCTTCGGCGATCTTTTCGACGCGTTCCAGATTCACGAATTCACCTCAACCTCTTCGGCCAGGATGCGCTCCAACGCCTGCTCCCAATTGAGAAGGCCATGTTGCATCTTGTAGCGATAGATGCGTTCGAAGACATCCTTGTGCAGGTTGATCCACATGGTATTGGGATAGTAGGTGTCCATCATTTCGCGCCAGACCTTTACGGGAAGCTTGTAGCGCGCTTCCTGTTCCCATGAAATCGGCGCAACTTGAAGAGGACTGTCGGGAGGTGCGTAGAAGACTGTTCCGCTGAAGAGGAACAACAGCGGGATGTCGCCATCCGCGAGGCCTGCAAAATACTTGGTCGCAGCAACGTTGAAATCGAAGGAGCACGGGACCTGCATGTCGACGACTGTGGAATCACCGGCGAAAGTGGGAACGACCCAGTTGACGTGGGTCCAGAGCAGGCTGCGGAGAGTCTGGCTCCAGCGGTCAGGCTGGCCGAAGAGGTCGAGCATCTGCTCCTGCTCGCCGGAGGTGTAGCGGCGACGCGTGACCTCAATCTGAATCTGGCAGCGCAGGGCGACGGTGTGAATTGCTTCATCGAGCACTGAGTTCTTTATCTGGAGTCGGAACGCGATCATTGGCACGGCAGCGAACGGGACGACGCTGGCTGAATCGATCTTGAAAGTAAGCTCAGGCATTGACGCCTCCGCGGTCCACTTCCGATTTGGTTCGTAATTCTGCGAAGAAGCGGCCTACCTCAGTCCAGACTTCGGCGCCGCCGGAGAGACCTTTCCAATTGGCGCGAATGAGTCCGACAAGTTTGTAGCACTCGTCGATGGGCGCGATGTAGTACTCCGCTTCTCTCAGTCCGTGAGCATGGCCGACACGGTTGACGAGGAGGGCCTCAATATCGGGCTTGAGCTGATGGAGGACCGGATTGTTCGCCGCGATTTCATCCCATGCATCAAGGGGCAGCAGGGATTCAACCGCACCGGCCGGACTCGGGTAGAGCGCGATGATTCTGTTTTCGAGACTGGAGCGAAACAGGAAGGCCATATTGATCGGAATCATCAGGGCCTCCCATTGACCGTCCGTCATTTCGAAATTGGGCAGATATTGGGAACTGCGGGATACACGCTTGTATTTAGACTTCTCCAGTCCGTCAAACAATAAGGCACAGGCGTCGCAGGCGCAGAGGATCTGGCGATTGGCTAGCTCTACAAGATGGGGATGGTCGTGATGCAAGCCGGCGCTGCATAGTTCGCAATGCTCTATAGCACGGGAAGCCGCACTACGCGAACGGGTGAATTGGCGCAGTGCGCTAAAGGCCTGCTCAAAACCTAGCGTGGACTCTTCAGGCATGGCAGGCTCCTTTCTTCGACGTTGCGCTCAATCAGCGCCGTCTGTTCTGATGGAATGGGAATTGTGATTGGCGGCCAGCAGGCTGTGCCCCATCAGGCTCTCCAGCGCCACGAAGCCCTCATTTGCGGGCTCTTCCAGTCCGCGAATTTCCAGTGAGGTTATATCGGGAGCGAGTTCATAGATCCCGTCTTCAACGATGGCACGAACGTCTTTTGCTGTAGAGGCGCAACTGTGTCCACTGGATGTGGATGTCACACGGACTTCCACGGCGCCTTCATTTACGCCGGTGAGATCGACGCTGTAGGAAACTTTGCGCAGACGAGGGCGTATTCGCTCGACCGCTTTGTTGACGCGCGTTTGCAAATCATCCGGATGGAGCGAGTAGAGGAGAAGCAGGCTGCTGGTTACGGAATCCTGTCCCAGCTTGTCGATGATTGCAGGGCCTGCGGCCTCGCTCTCAAAGACGATCTCCATCATCCTGTCGAGCCCTGCTCCGTGCACATCCATCAGGAGCTGCATGAGTTCTTTGCACGCGGTCTTCTGCGGCGTTTCGGGCATCTGATCGAATCGCGTAATCAATTGTCCGAGTTGACGGATCTGTTCCTGAAAGTCGTTGCCGGTCGCCACACTCCTCCTTGTTTTGCGGATCGAGATATTGCGAATCGAGTACAAGCCGGGGATTCATGGGCGTTCGCGTCCGAATCGCCCGGCTCATGCTCAGGGGTCCAGCCAATTCCCTCAAGAGTGGGCGTCAGAACCAACACCGAACATTGGGGAGTGATGCGTTTCAAGCACCTTTCCGTTGCCGAGATACATATGCACGCCGCAGGGCAGGCAGGGATCGAAGCTGCGAACCGCGCGCATGATGTCGATGCCCTTAAACTTGTCCGGCCCATTCTCCTCAAAGATCGGGGTGTTCTGCACTGCATCCTCATACGGTCCCGGAGTGCCGTAGGAATCGCGCGGATTGGCATTCCAGGGGGTTGGAGGATAGGGGTGGTAGTTGGCGATCTTGTGATCCTTAATAACGACGTGGTGTGACAGGACGCCTCGCACTGCTTCGTGGAAACCGCAACCGATGGCTTCTTCGGGAACCTTGAAGTCGTTCCATGTGCGGGTGCGCCCGGCATGCAGTTCGGCCAATGCCTGCTCGGCGAAGTAGAGTGCGGCGGCTGCGGCGTAGGCCTGGAAGTAGGTGCGGGCGCGATCGCGCTCGATGGCGTTGCTCCATTTCGGGATATGCCATTCGAACTCGGTTTCAGGGAGTGAGACTGTTTTGGGCAGATAGATTTTGACGCTGTGGCCGGTGGCCTTGATGTATCCGATGTCGACGATGCCGCCAAGCGCCGTCGCCCAGAAGCGCGCGATGGGGCCGCCGCCGGTATCAAGCGCCAGATGATCGCCAGTGCGCTTGTCGTACCAGCGTGGAGACATGACCCACGTGTACTTGTCTTTGAAGTCGCGCTTTTGTGGTTTGGGGAAGGTGCTTTGATTCCATGGATGGCGCTGATCGACGGGATTGCCCAGAGGATCTTTGGTCACGAAGGTCTGGGAGTTTTGCCAGTCGTCGTAGTAAGAGCTGCCGAGCAAGATGCGGATGTTGAGGTTGATGTCGACCAGGTCGTGTGTCACTAATTGGCCGTCGACAACGACGCCGGGAGTGACATACATCGCCTTGCCCCACTCCGACATGTTTTTGTAGGTGTAGTCGCAGACGTCGGGATTGTTGAACGATCCCCAGCAGCCGAGAAGAATGCGCCGGCGGCCGACTTCTTCGTATCCGGGCATGGCTTCGTAAATGAAGTTGAAGAGGTCGTCGTGAAGGGGTACCACTTTCTTCATGAATTCGACGTACTTCATCAGGCGGACGATGTAGTCGGTGAAGAGCTGCACGGTGGGGACCGTGCCGACACCGCCAGGGTAGAGAGTGGACGGATGAACGTGGCGTCCTTCCATGAGGCAGAACATTTCGCGGGTCATGCGGCTGACTTGCAGGGCCTCAACGTAGAAGGCACCGGTGAAGGGGTTGAGCGCCTTCATAATGTCGCCGATGGTTTTGAAACCGTGCAATTCAGCGTGAGGAGACGCGGTCTTTTCGGCCTTCTCCCATACGCCGGGGTTGGTTTCCTTAACCATCTTTTCGCAGAAGTCGACGCCGACCAGATTGTCCTGGAAGATGTTGTGATCGAACATGTATTCCGCAGCTTCACCAAGGTTCACGATCCATTCGGCCATCGCCGGCGGGCGCACGCCGAAGGCCATATTCTGCGCGTAGGTGGCACAGGTGGCGTGATTGTCGCCGCAGATGCCGCAGATGCGGCTGGTTATGAAATGGGCGTCGCGCGGATCCTTGCCTTTCATGAAGATGCTGTATCCGCGGAAGATCGAAGATGTGCTGTGGCACTCCGCGACCTTGCGCTTGCCAAAGTCAATTTTCGTGAAGATACCGAGGCTGCCCACGATCCTGGTAATCGGATCCCAATTCATCTCCACTAACTGGCTCTTTCCAGCCTCTTGCTCCGAACGAGTAGCGGTAATCGTCCCCATCGTAGTGTCTCCTTCTTTGCTGCTGAGTTAGTAGGTGCTGGAGTGGTAGCCGGTGGTGAGTTCGGCGCGCGGATGCCGCCACTTTGGCTCTTTATTGACGGTGGCCTGAGTGATGCTGCGCAAGGCCCGAATCGCTCTGCCGTAAGTGCTGATTGTGGCGCTGGAGATCTTTGCCCCCGGAGGCTCGTCCATGAATGGCATGAACTTATCGGGGAAACCGGGCATGGTACAGCCGATGCAGATGCCGCCGACGTTGGGGCAACCGCCGATGCCAGCCATCCATCCACGCTTGGGTACGTTGCAATTCACAACTGGACCCCAGCAGCCGAGCTTGACAATGCATTTGGGAGAGCCGTAGCTGGTGGCGAAGTCGCCCTGCTCGTAATAGCCGGCGCGGTCGCAGCCATCATGGACGGTTTTGCCAAAAAGCCAGGTGGGCCGGAGTTGTTCATCGAGGGGAATCATCGGCGCCAGACCGGCGACCTGGTAAAGCAGGTAGAGGACCGTTTCCATGAAGTTATCGGGCTGCACAGGACAGCCGGGAACATTCACAATCGGCAGGCCGGCTTTGGACTTCCAATCCCATCCGAGATAGTCTGCCAGCCCCATGCAGCCGGTCGGATTTCCCTCCATGGCGTGGATGCCGCCATAAGTGGCGCAGGTTCCGCAGGCAATGACGGCGAGAGCTTTCGGAGTGAGGCGGTCGATCCACTCATTGGTAGTGATGGGCTGGCCGGTGTGCGGATCGGTTCCGAGGCCCGCCCAGTAGCCTTCCTTCTTGATTTTTTCGTTGGGAATGGATCCTTCGACGACCAGAACAAACGGATCGAGTCTGCCCGCCTCAGCCTCGTACCAGAACTTCATGAAGTCGTCGCCCACTTCATAGGCGAGCACGGGATTGTGCAGGTGAACTTTAGGCAGGCCGGGAATTGCACCGAGAATGACATCCTCAATACTCGGTTGCGTGGCCGCCGTAATGGAGACAGAATCTCCATCGCAACCCAGACCAGCCGTGATCCACAAAATGTGAAGTTCAGCAACGGCGGGTTTTTTCTGAGTTACTCGACCGTAGGGAGCTGCTTGGGCAGTCATGATTTTAGATCTCCTTTTCGGATACTGACTGGTCGTGCCGCGTTCGCTTACAGACGACTGAAGGCGGAGCAAGGCAAAGACGCAACTCGCCCGCATCGAAATACCGAAACGCAGAAGCCCCTCGCGCGATATGGCGAATCGCGATTAGACATCAGCGGGATTCGCCGGCGCACTCGCCGCTGCAAATTAACTGGACTATCTATTGGAACCGACCTCTTGGGAACTTTATTTGAATCCTGCGTCTGACTCTCTCGTTCTCTAGCTATGAATCGCGATCGTTCAAAGGGGGAGACGAACTCGAGAGAAACAGGGAAGTCGCGTTCATCAAACCCTGTTATCCGAACAGAATGCGCGAACGAGCCGCAAGCGGGACGGGCCTTATTCTCACTTCATACTTTTTCTCTGAGGAGGGTAGGGGAAACCCTGATTCGCCCGGTGGCTGGAGTGGAAGAGGTGAAGGCTCGGGCAGAGGAATCTCAGGCGGTTTTTTCGCTGATTTTCCACTGGATGGCATGCTGAATCAATTCGCGACCGCTGCGCAGGACGAGTTTTTCTTTGATGTGCGCCTGGTAGGTCTCCACAGTCTTTACGCTCAGATGGAGTTCTTCTGCGATTTCCCGGGTGGCGTAGCCTTCGCCGATCATGCGGAAGACTTCGAGTTCGCGGTCGGAGAGGGAGGCGATGCGCGATTGAATCATGGATGGAGCGCCACCTATATATTGTTGCAGCATTTTATTGGACATGCGTTCGCTGAGATAGACTTCGCCGTTGAGGATGCGACGGACAGCGACGAGCACCTTCTCTGTGGCCTCCTGCTTCATGATGTAGCCGTTGGCGCGGGCGCGAAGGGCGCGTTCGGCGTAGATAGCCTCGTCATGCATGGAGAGAATGAGCACCGGAAGAGCGGGATTTGTGGTGCGAATGTTCTTGAGGAGTTCGAGACCGTCCGGACCGGCGAGCGAAATGTCGAGGATCATGATGTCCGGGTGCAAATGGGCGATTGCATGCATCGCGGCTTGCGCTTCCTCTGCCTCGCCGCAAACCTGCATGTCCTGCTGTTGATTGATAAGAAGTGCGAGCCCCTGGCGCATGAGGGGATGGTCGTCCACAACGAGTACGGTTTTTTTAGCGGTTTGCACGGGACGCTCAAGAACGAGATTCGTCGTCATTCGTTTTTCCCTTCCAAGCAAGCGTCGGCCATGGGGAACAAGCATGTGACGCAGGTCCCATGTGGCACCCCGGGCCGGACGTCGAGCCTTCCGCCGATCATTCCTGCCCGGTAGCTCATAATGTGCAATCCCATTCCACGGTTAGATGAGCGGTTGTCCTGAATGCCCGCGCCGTCGTCGTTGATGAGCAGCGTGCCCCATCCATTTTCCGCAGACAGGCGGATGAGTATGTTGCACGCATGCCCATGTTTGATGGCGTTATTCACGGCTTCCTGCGCAATGTGATACAGATGCGTGGCCATGGCGTCGTCGTGGATCAGCACGGCCGTTTCGCATTCGAAGCGGCAGGAAATTCCGAAGAGGTCCTCGACTTCTCCGGCCCAGAGCTGGAGCGCAGACATCAGGCCCTGAGCATCGGAAACGACCGGCAGCAGGCCGCGCGCCAATTCACGTGTCTTGTGAATCGCCTCATTCACAAGCTTCACAATTTTGGCGGCGTCCGCGGCATCCACTATCTGCTTTTCAGCCAGCTTGGCTTCATGGACCTTGGCCATAAATGCGATTCCGGTGAGGTGCTGTCCGAGACCGTCATGGAGATCCTGACCGATGCGGCGTTGTTCGCGTGCGCTGATTTGGAGGAGCGCTCTCTCCAGTTGTTCCCGCTCGGTGATGTCGATGCCGGTGGCAATGATGTAGTTGGGAGTACCATCGTTGCCCGGCAGCATGGAGCAGGACCATGCGATGAGGCGATGAGTATTGTGTCGGGTTATCCAATGACTCTGAAAATCCTGGGGCAACAGGTCTCCACTCAATTGCGAAAGGATGGAACGGGCACGCTCGACTTCTTCTGACTTGAGGAAGTGGTCCCATATGTATCTCCCGCGGACATCCTCAAGCGTGAACCCAGTGGTGAGTTCGCAAGCGCGGTTGAAGCGCACGATGCGCCCATTGGGATCGAGAACAGTAACGAGCGCGCCGACGGTATCCAGAATTGCGGAGACGACATTGCGTTCTTGTTGCAGAGCCTGCTCGGTTCCCTTCAAGTCGGAGATGTCAAAGGCCACGCCGTGGATAAACCAGGGCGATCCGTCAGGTCGGCGCACCATGCGAGCATCGCAGTGGAACCAGACGACTCTGCCGTCGCGTGCCATGACGCGGTAAGAGGAGCGAAGCGGCTTGCCAGAGAGAAACATGCTGGCCGCTTCAATGCTCCAGCGCTGCTTGTCGTCGGGATGGATGCGGGCATACCAGCGGACAGGATCTTCGAGCCAATCCTCGCGCGAGTAGCCGAGTGCGGCCTCGATTTCCGGACTGACATATGCCTCACTGACGCCGCGATCGAGATAGGCCATGAAAACGACTGCTGGGATCTGCTCGAGCAGCGCACGATACCTGGCTTCGAGATTGGAAGCGTGGGCTTCAGCGGAGGGATCCGAAGTGGCTGGTGCTGAATTATTCGACGCAAACACGCCAGCCAATTCAAGGAGCAGGGCTTCGGCTTCGCCGAGATCGGGAGACATCGGGACATTGTTCCATTCGCCTTCGCGCTGCGTGGGGCGATCTCCCCATTCGGTTTGCGCGAGCAGTGCCATTCGTTTACTCCGTTGCCAGGCGAATCAAAGCCCTTTGCTTGGATGTGATTTCGTCTCGTGAGGGATAGCTTGCTGGCGGCGCCAACTGGGGGCCTTGTTCAGCGATGCCTGGGTGAACTTGCGGAGCGCGTGAATTGCCCGACCGTAAGTTTGGACGGCAGCGGATGAAAGTAGTGATCCCGGAGGCTGATTCATAAACGGCATGAACTTGTCAGGAAAGCCGGGCATGGTGCAGCCGATGCAGATTCCGCCGACATTCGGGCATCCGCCGATGCCGCCCATCCAGCCGCGCTTGCCAACATTGCACTGAACGACCGGTCCCCAACAGCCAAGTTTCACAATGCAGAGCGGAGAACCGTATTCTTCAGCAAATTGGGCTTGTTCGTAGTAGCCTCCGCGATCGCAACCTTCATGAACAGTGCTGCCAAAGAGCCATGTCGGCCGCAATGCGTCGTCGAGGGGGATCATCGGGGCACGTCCGGCAGCCATGTATAGCAAATAGAGGAGCGTCTCCATGAAATTGTCCGGCTGTATGGGGCAGCCGGGCACGCAGACGATGGGGAGTTTCGCTTTGGATTGCCATCGCCAGCCGAGATAGTCGGGCAGGCCCATGCAGCCGGTGGGATTGCCTTCCATGGCGTGGATGCCGCCGTAGGTGGCGCAGGTGCCAACGGCGATCACAGCCCACGCATGCGGGGCGAGACGGTCGATCCATTCGCAAGTGGTGATGGGCTGGCCGGAAGCCGCGTCGGTGCCGAGCGATGCCCAATAGCCTTCTTTCTTATTATTTTCGTTGGGTATGGAGCCCTCGACGACGAGGATGAAGGGATCGACGCCGCCTTCGGAAGCAAGGCGAAAACGTTTGAGGAAGTCCTCGCCGTTTTCAAGGGAAAGAAAGGGATTGTGGAAATTGACTTTGGGAATCCAGGGCATGCCGCCCAAAACGATGTCTTCGATACCAGGCTGCATAGCCGCAGTCATGGCGATGGTATCTCCATCGCATCCGAGCCCTGCCGTAATCCACAGAACATCAATCTCCGCGATGGGCGGAGCCGGTTGCGTCGAACTTGCCACAGGCCTCCTGCGCAGCGCGCCAACCGAGGGGAAGTGGCGCAGGGACCATATTCCTCCCGAACGCAGACTTAGGCAAGCGGGAAGCGGTGTCCAGACAGAATGTGTGGCATGGAATTTGGAGCGTTTGGCGGGGGATCGCAAAGGTTCTTTCCCAGGAGAGCCCACCTTCTTGAATTTAAGGTGGGCTCATCCTGGGAAAGAAATGCGGTAGTAGTTGTCAGGACCGGCGGAAAGAACGCAGGCCGAAAGAAGCGCCCATCAGCAACAAGCCCAGAAGACCAATCAAAGGCAGCGAACTGCCGGTCTTTGGGAGAGCCGGAGCGGGTGCTTCCGGAGCCGGAGCAGGAGCGGCGGCGGGAACTGGAACCGGCACCAGGACGGCGATGAGAACTGGCTGATCCGGTGCTGGCGGAGGCGGAGGCGGCATTTGGCCAGCCAGCTCCCTCTTCTGCGTAACCACCGTCTCCGGAACTTCAACGATCTTGGTGGCGGAGATCTGCATTCCCTTTTTCAGACCAAAGGCGTCAGTCATCTGGCCGTTGACATTAAACTTCTGGCCATTGGGAATCTTGAATTCCTGATTCTTGCCGTCCTCCATAGTCAAAATCACGGACAACGGCGGATTGACGTACCAAACTTTTCCAGTGACTGTCTGTGTCGTCGTGATTAGCTTGGGTGTTGTGGTTGTGACGGTGGTGCGCTCGATCGTCATTCCAGGCTTCAGGTCATGGATACCGAGTTGCTGACCGTTGACTGAGACGCGGGCGCTCTCCGGCACGTTTGGGAAATGCCGGATCTGCCCAGCCTGATCCTTCACCCAAAGGTCGTTGCCCGAGACGAGAACCACCGTTCCCTTCTCGACCTTGACCTGGTGGGTGGCAGCCCCAGATGTTGTTGAAGTACTCGTTTGAACCTGCGCGTTCACGGCCGAGGTGGAGGCCAGGAATACCATGCCTGCCGCCACAGCCAGAAAACTGTGAAGAGTTATGCGTGTAACTTTCATTGAGAATTCTCCTTGTTGTTTTTTCCCGAGCCTGCGGAAGTGGTTGTGGGTTGATTTCCTGAGCCGACTAGCGGCCGACGAGATGCGATCGATGCGTGAACAATGAAGCGCTGGGGAGCATCGCCCACGAAATAGAAGGGATAACAGGTGACGAGTGTAAGAGAAGGCGTGCTGCGCGGTTGCAGCACTCGAACGTCAGCCGGACTGACAATTTCGATTTGATCTACGACGTAAGTGGCTTTTTCTGTTGCCATGATCAGATCGACCTCATCTCCGACCGAGATGTCCTTCAGTCCTCTAAAAAACCCGTCGCGATGCCCTGCGATTCCGACGTTGCCCTCAGTTCCTGGCATAGCCGTGCCAAAAATTCGTCCAACTCCTCGGTTTAGTGTCAGATCATCCGTCCCGTCAAAGACTGGGACCCGGATCTTGACCTTACCGATCTCGAGCACTGCCAGCGGGAGGCCTGACGAATTCAGCAGACTGCTTTTATATGCCTGAATGCGTTTCGCCGCCCAGAGACTGAAATCGACATCTCGATTCGGATCAGCTGGTTTCGAGACATCATTTTGCATCGCCGCAGCTTGCGCGTTCTCAAAGTGCCACAATGCAAAGCGGGAAGAAATCTCCCCATGGAGCCGAGCTACCACCCAGACCGCCAAGAGCATGACCCCGGCGACGAGTAAGAGCCGCTCGAAAAGAATTGAGAGTGTCTTCGCACTCCTCAAGGAGTTGCCTTCTGATAACTCATGCGTGGTATCGTTTTCCGGGAAATCTCTTTCGGAGGTTGCAACGATCAAGAGGAAGCTAACGGGAAGCCGATTATCTCGCAACTGTCATAAATGACAGTTGGAGCAGCCTGAGTGCCATCCAAGGTAAATGGGAACGATTGAATCAAGCCGGGTGCATGTGCAAGAGGCTATGAGAGCGACGATCGTTTCTGAAATTGAATGGAAATGGGTATCGTTCGCGAGTCGACGAACACAGCGGGGAGTTATTTGTCCGTTTGGATTAGAGTTCATGGCGCTTTCTGATAGCCATCCGCAGGTGCTCTGGATTCGTCGGGGTGCTTTGCGAGAAAGGCGCTGAGAAGCAGCAATTGTAAGATGTTGGTGACGGTTCTTCGAGAGTGAATGCGGGAAGCAATAACACGAGGCCTAAATGCAATCGAAATCGAGAGTTGCTGCATTAATCATATTGATCGCACTGGGAATCTCCCAGTTGCCGGGCTCTTTGGCGCAGGCGCCCATGCCGACCCCTGCGCAGTTGGACCAACTGTTGGCTCCCATTGCGCTTTACCCCGACTCGCTGCTGGCGCAGATTACCACTGCCTCAACGAATCCTCAGGAAATTCTGGACGTCTCAAACTGGCTGCAACAGAATCCGGGGCTGCAGGGCTCAGCACTCGCCAATGCGGCGGAACAGCAGGGTTTTGATCCCGCATTTATTGCGCTGGCAAATTTCCCAGACGTGCTCGATATGATGGCGGAGAACATCGACGACTACGCCACGATCGGCCAGGCATTTGCTAGGGATCAGGGCGCAGTGAGTGCGTCGATCCAGAGATTGCGAAACCAGGCGTACGCAGCGGGGAACTTGCGCAGCAATCCCCAACAGCAAGTGGAGGTGCAGCAGGCGTCTGGCCAGCCGGTATACGTGATTCAGCCTGCAAACCCGCAGGTAGTTTATGTGCCCGTCTACAACCCCACAGTCGTTTACGTCAGACCTCCTACCAATGTCGTGGTCGTGAGTTATGGACCGCCGATTCCGCTTGGAATTCTGATGGTGAGCCAGCCGTGGGGATGGATGGGATGGGGATGGAATTGGACATCGCACCGGTGCTACTACAATCACAACGTTTGGGTGGGATGGGGAAACCCTTATCGTCCACCGAACATCTGGTATCGCCCGCGACCGGTTCCTTATAACAGTCGCCCGGGATACGGCGGCAATTGGCACTATCGCCCTCCGAACTATCGCCCGCCAGCTCCGGTAAGACCCCCGGCCAATCGTCCGCCCTGGGGGCCAAACAACAGGCCTGGAAATGGATATCGACCGCCGACGAATCGGCCGCCCGGCACTGGACGCCCGCCCGTGCAGCAACCCAAGCCCGGGCAACCTACCCAGCCGATAGCTAAGCCAGGCACGCCCAATCGCCCGCCTACGACGCGGCCGAGTCCCCAGCCGAAGCCCAATCAACCGAAGCCAGGTTATCAACCCAAACCTGGCACTCAGCCAAAGCCCAGTCCCCAACCGAAGCCGAATCCCCAGCCAAAGCCCACACCTCAGCCAAGGCCGACGCCGCAACCAAAGCCTAACAACCCGCAAACAAGACCTGCGCCTCAACCGAAACCCAATCCGCAGACAAGACCTGCTCCGCAGCCGAAACCTGCCCCGACGAATCGGTCACAACCCCAAGGAAAACCGGCTGCGCCGAAACAGCCTGCTGGGCGCCCCCCTCAACCGAGACCTTCGCCGAATAACAATAACTAGCTCGGGGATGGGCGAACCATTTCGAGGCGGATGAAGAGTTGAAATCGCCAGATGAGAATCGATGCGCGAGAGAAGGAAGGTAGATTTGCTGCAGAAGGAGCGGTGCTTATGCGGAAAGCGAATTCTTTTTTCGCGGCACACTGCACTCGGGCGATGGTTGCGGAGAGGGACGAGGAGCTGAACGATTACTTCGACGCGACCATGCGCTCTCTCATTGCGTACTGCACCAGTTCCGCGTTGTTCTTGAGATGAAGGATTTCCATGACGCGGTACTTATGAAAGGCGACGGTTCTAGGAGTGAGGGTCAAGTCCGAGGCCACCTCTTTCATTGACTTGCCTTCAGCCAGCAATTGCACCACTTGCTTTTGCCGCGTCGTGAGCGGTCCGGGCATTCCACTTGTTCCCTCGAACTCAATTCGCAGTTCAAAGGAGTCTCCTCCAATGAGGGGCGAAATGTATGGTTTTCCCTTGATGACGGTCCGGATCGCGATGGGCAACTCTGCCGCGGCTGCGGTTTTTGGCAAGAATCCGAATGCGCCGCGCCGGAACGCCTCGGCTGCCATCGCACGGTCGGCATTCATGGTGAGAAAGATAACCTTGACTGTGCGTTTTATATTTCGAATGTGCTCACACGCGTCCAGGCCGTTGAGCAAAGGCATGGAGATGTCAACCAACGCCACATCTGGATTGAGTCTGCAAACGGAATCGATGAGAGCCTGGCCGTTGTTTACAATCGCAACGACTTCGAATTCCGATTCAAGAAGCTGCTTGCAAGCCTCTGCGATCAACGTGTGATCGTCAGCAATGATGATCTTGGGGCGGTATTTTTCGAACATGGCACAATCCATTGAAATCAGTTGTGGACAGATGCACGAAGCGGTCTGATCCTGTTGAGGATGACAGGAGGTGTCTGTACAGGCGGAGAATACACCTCGGAGGGTACTTTCGCTACCTGTCAGTTTTGACAGTATCGTGTCATCAGCCTTTGGGCATGGATCGAGGATTGGAGCATGCGAAGCCTTACCTATTTGGTTCTGCAGGAGATAAGAACGCTCTCCCTGTCAGTTTTGCCAGTTTCGAGCTTGACTGAGGTTTTCTAAGCTTCATGGGATATTCAAAGAAACGTCTCACTTATTCGGAGGAAAGTTATGCGTGGAAACCTGGTGTTTCATTCTTGTTTAGTGCTTTCGGTCGCATTTTGCGTGGGCTGCTCCAAACACCCCACCGACCAGCAGATCCAGAGCGACATTCAGACCAAAGTCGCTGCCGATCCCGAGGTCAAGGATTCCAATGTCGCAGTTGTGGCGAAAGAAGGCAAAGTAACGCTGAGTGGCAAGGTCAAGACCGCAGATGCGGAAAAGAAACTGCAGCAGATCGCAAAGGAAGAACCCGGCGTTTCCGACGTTGTCGACCAGACTGCGGTGGATCCGAACCTGACAGCAGAGGCTGTGCCAGCACCGATGCAGCCACCAATGAATGTCCAGCCGGAGCCAGCGGCTGCGCCTCCACCGCCTCCGCCGCCACCGCCGCAGCCGGTTGTTGTACCAGCCGGAACCGTACTGACAGTTCGCCTGGTGCAGTCATTGAGTTCCAAGACCAGCCAGGCTGGCGGCACGTTCTCGGCAACCATGGCAAACCCCATCACGATCGATGGAAAGACGGTGATTCCGCAGGGCTCAAAGGCTTTCGGAATCGTTCGTGACGCAAAGAAGGCTGGGAAATTCAAAGGTGGCGCCGTGCTTTCGCTGGGCCTTACTTCGATCATCGTGGATGGGCAACACTACAACATTGCGACCGACAACGCGAGCCAGGAGACCAAGGGTAAAGGCAAACGAACTGCCGGATTGATGGTGGGCGGCGCGGGTGGTGGCGCGGCGATCGGAGGACTTGCAGGTGGTGGCAAGGGAGCTGCAATTGGTGCGCTGGCGGGCGTAACAGCCGGAGCAATTGGCGCCGGAGCATCGGGCAATAACAGAGACATCGAGCTACCATCGGAATCAGCTTTGACCTTTGCGCTCACGCAACGGCTCACACTCAAACCGTAAGCGAAACCAGCCTGTTCAGGTACTGTTGACCAGATGAGCTGATTCACAACTCACCTTCAGACGTTGTCATTTCCGCTTGTCTGGTCGCAGAGCAGCGCTGCCCGCGTATGAATTTTCGGCGAGAAAAGAGCTCGCCACATCTGTGGCACGAGATGAAGCTCTTCTATGATTATGACTTCACTCTCAGACGAACTAACGCATTGGCGAAGACCTCGCCTAAGGCGGAGATCAGCCGGGGCCGTGTCATTCTCGGGCGAAATATGGATGTATCCCATGACGGAGAAGAGCCTCTCCGTCGCAATCACCTGAACTGAAGGGTTCACCTAGGGGCGCACAGCTCCGAATCCTAGCCTCGGCATTGCCTGAAAGAGAGCCTCATGAGTCATCTAGTCAGCCTCCCCAGTCTCGTCTTACTGATTACGTTGATGGCGATGTGGGTGTCAGCCAACCTTGGAGCCTTCGTTGGGCACTGGATGCGACCCCTCAAGGATGAAGAGCGGGAAGACTTCGGCACAGTTTTAACTGCCACCTTGACGCTGCTCGGTCTGCTTATCGGATTCACTTTTTCAATGGCGATAAGCAGGTACGACCAGAGGAAGAACCTTGAGGAAGAAGAGGCCAACGCGATTGGTACAGAATACGTCCGCGTAGACGTGCTGCCTGCTGCCGATGCCGGAAAGGCAAAAGATCTGCTGAGGAAGTATCTTGATCAGCGGATTTTGTTCTACAAGAGCCGCGATGAGAATGAATTGGTGCGCATCAACGCTACCACCGGTCGATTGCAAAATGACTTATGGGCGGTCGTCCGTGGTCCCGCTGAGGCGCAGCCAACTGCAGTCACTAGCCTCGCCCTTTCCGGTATGAACGATGTTTTGAACTCGCAAGGTTACACAACGGCAGCTTGGCTGAACCGCATCCCGGTCGCGGCATGGTTGTTGATGCGACTGATTGCGTTGGGTTCCAACTTTCTGATTGGATATGGGGCCCGCAGAAGAGACACCGTCCTGCTTCTGATTGTGCCGATTGCTGTTTCGTTGTCGTTCTTTCTTGTCGCCGATATTGACAGTCCCCGGGAAGGTTTGATCAGTGTGCAACCTCAAAACCTGGTCATCCTCTCCGATTCCCTGGGTACAAACTAGCTATTTGAATTTGTTGATTGGATTATCGACTTCTTCTCGAACGGTCGGCGATACGGCATGAAAGATGTGAGGAATATCTGACCCGTTCTTGAGTCAGCTAGAATGCTTCGCCAACCCCGAGGGTGAATGTGTGACTGTCTCTGCCCCAGGCGAAGTCCGAGCGCAGATTGACATGGTAATCCTTGCTTAACAGGAATCTCAGGCCTGCGCCGCCGGCGGGCAGGAAACTGTTCTTTCTGAATAAGAGTTGGTCGTTTCCTGGGATTGCCTCGCCGATGCCGCCGAAGCCGACCACACCCAACCTGTAAGGCAAAGCCAGACGGTATTCACCCTGGGTTGTAACCATATGCCGGTCAAAATACTTTCCGGCCACGTATCCGCGCAGTTCGTTGCTGCTGCCGTAAATACAGTTCATGTAAAAGGGAGGTTCACCACCGGTCGAGCAGCCAAAGCTGTCGGAAACCAAAACCTGGTTTTTGGTCAATCCCCAATATTTGTCGAAGGACCCTTTGTAAGACTGGAAAGAGTATTTGCTTCCCCAGTTTGGGGAATAAAAGTCGGATGTGAAGATGAAATAGGTCCCATTGGTGGGATAGAACCGGTTCTTACTGGTGTCGCGGGCGAGACGGAATCCAATGGCCGTAAGCTGAGTCTTTAGTCCCACGTCCGGAGGCACTGGCTGGGTGCTCTCGGTCGGCTTGATAGTGATGATCGAATCTCCGGTTGAGAAGCGCGGACCTAGAAAAAACTGCCACATGATACGCCGCAGAAATTCCGCCTGAAACGCTTCGCCAGTCTGAACCAGTGGCAGCTTGAAACCAGTAAAGTCTCCGGAGCCGTACAGATTGTAGTCAAGATTGCCGTGACCATAGAAGACAGTAGCTCTATAAGAATTCTTCTTAAAATAGAGTTGCGCTGCCAATGCCCAAGCCCGACTGCCGTCATTCGTAATCAGTCCGCCCGCTCCTACAACAGAAGGCTCAGAAACTTTGTCCTTTTTGCTGATCTGAAAGATATAGCCGACGACCGGAACGATACCTGAGCCAAGGGCTGGACTTGAAATCGGTATGGGGGCGACTACGATCGAACCCCGCCTTTCGCGCTTTTTCTTCTTCTTTTCCTCCTCCTTCTTTGGTTTCTCTTGTTGCGACGCCGCAGCGACGCCTGCTGACACTTGATTCTGCACCGGCGTGGAGTCCTGTCCAGAGATTCCACCCAAGGCCAGTCCTAATGGTGAACACCAAGCAAACAGGCAGATCGTCGATATCAACTGCAAATTCAGGAAAGTATGCATCGTTCCCCATTTTGAGCAAAAGTATCCGAGTTTGAGGGCTATCGCGCCTCATTCCCTCGTGAAAAAGACGTTCCAGGATTTGCAGGAGAAGCTGTCTGAGCGCGCGCCCTCTGGCGTGTTCATGAAGATCACCGTGTAAATGACTGGTGACATGAAACCTTCCGCGAGGATTCGCGAGTCTCTCTCAGGCGAGAGTCTTCTATCGGAGCCCCCGCGTCTACTGGCAGAAATGACAGCAATTTCATGAAAATCTAGCGACGATTCTCGACGAATCAATTCTTTGTTGCTCTGTCACAACTGACAGTTGTACAACACTTAACTTTGGATGACGCTGCTAGATGGAATTCTCAGCCGGCACTCATGGTGTCCGAAACGCCTCGATGCCGAGAACAAATTCGATGACGCGCGTTTCAACAGTAACAACAACAGTGCTCACAACGCGGCTTCGGTGATTGATTAAGTCAGAAATTCGCCGCACAACGATCGGTTCGGAGGAACATATGCAAAAGCACGCAAGAATCGCAAGAGTCGTGATTGGTGCTGGTCTTCTCATGGGCTTGTTTATGCTGACTAGCCAGTCAGGTCTTGCCAGAGATAAATACGAGACCATCGAAGCCCAGGCAATGGGGACGGGAACTCAAATGGGCGCCAATATTGGTGTGTCGCTGAACATTTACGAGTTTTCGACTCCGGCGGACCGCCAGATACTTGTCGAGTCGTATGAGAAGGGGCAGTCGAATGGATTGGCAAACGCGCTGCAAAAGATGAAGGCGGTCGGTCATGTCGAGATCACTGGGACTCTTGGGTACGACTGTTCCTATATCAAGATGACTTTGACGCCAACAGGCCGAAAGATCGTCTTCCTGACCAATCGCCAAATCAGAATGAGCGAAGCTTACTTTGACACCCAGTCTCAGTCCTTCAACCTGACCGCCGGCATCATTGAGATCAACGATCAGGATAAGAGCAAGAGCACCGGTGCTATCTATCCCGCGGCGCAACTCATCCTCGACAAGGAGGGTCAACTGCAGTGGGATCTTACACAGAATCCCTGGAAGCTGGTGGATGTCATCGACTGGAAGGGAACGGCGGGCCTCAACTAGGGCGAATGAGGCTCAAACGCTTCCTGCATCCTTCAGATTAGTGGGGTTGGAATTCGCCTAATCGGATGAGTTCGTCCCGCTTCGGCGGTCGATGGATAATCGGCTTATAACTCGCCAAACGCGCGTCTCTGCGACCCGCGTTTGGCGATTGTTGCGACACTCTGCAGCACACCTGCATGCAACCACGAATGCAAGGATCCAGGCATTTGGCGCCTGCCTGTCAAATGTGACAGTTGCCGCCTTTCACTCCGGCTCTTATTCTCCACGGGAGTGCCAGCTCCCGGATGCCGTGTGCAAGTTTGCGGTGAATGGATGTGCCTGGGGGCTGCTTTTGCAGTCTCATGTTTGACCCACGAAATGCCACGCTGATCTGGGATTGATTGCATGCGCGAATGGATAGAAATGTCGTCAGAAGGCATTCAAGCGCTGGCGGTAGTAATTATCGTTGTTTCGATCATTTTTGGTTTTGTGCGCTATGTTCTGCAATTGGCAAAGCGGACTGCAAACTCATACAGCGAGTACAAGCGTCTTCTCGGTCGATCGCTAATCCTGGCGCTTGAGATCCTAGTCGCGGCGGATGTGATTCGCACAGTATTGCTGGATCTGACAGCCAAGGGCATGGAGATACTCGGTGCGCTGGTGGTTGTCAGAACTTTTCTCAGCTGGTCGTTGGTAGTCGAGCTTGAGGGCCACTGGCCATGGCAATCCGCAGCGTTGAGCAAAAAATCGGCTGGGGATAACGGAGAAGACGTCCTCGGGCCGGTGGGGGAACTCGATGACTCAACTCGATGATCTGTTGCCAGCTCAATTTCTAAAAAGGAACCAAGTCGTTCTTCAAATTCGAATCTGATTGAGAATCGGCTTTGTTTGCCGCGCAACATGCAATGCGGCGCCAAACCGCTAAGGAGGAAACTGAAATGTATCTGCCGAGTTTTCCCAATGTGGATTTGTTCTCCGCTGGCATCAACGCCCTTAATGGAGTTCTTGTGGCCCGCAACCCGTCCCACAATCGCGGCTATGCGGCCGTTGGATTGATAATTATGGGCTTCTTTGGCGGAATTGGCGGCGGGGTGACGCGCGACGTACTGCTCAACGAAATTCCTGCGCCGCTCAAGGATCCGACCTATTTTTTCGTCTGCCTTGGCGCGGGAGTGCTTGGCCTCCTAATTTATTGGTTAGCGGACTCGAAAGAGGAGTGGTTTCGACGGAGAATGTTGGCCTTCTTCAAGTCGTTCACACTGCCATGGTTTGCTGTTTTAGGAGCGCACAGGGCGCTCGATCATGGCCTCGGATTCTGGGCGGCTATCCTCGTCGGGCTGGCCGCTACGACTGCGGGTGGAGTGCTGATAGACCTGTTTTCCGGAGTGACGCCGGAAATAACCCGGCCCTCGGAACACCTTGTGACGACGGCGGTGCTCGCAAGTTCGGTCTATACGCTGATTGCAATCCACATGAAGGACAACAACACTGAGTTTTTCCCAATCACTTTGATCGCGGTTGGCGTTGCATTCATCTTCCGGATCATCGCGGTAAAAGAGCACTGGGCACAGATCGTCCCGTTCGAAGCGCCTGCCGAGGGGCCGACCGTGCAGGTGTAGCCGTCTTCTGAGACGGGAAGCGGTTCACATTGAAGTTGTCGCAAGCGGGCTTAATACATCAGGAGGAACCATGATGGACCACAATATGTGGGAACGCGTTGGGAGCCAATTGATCGGCCGCGTTACCGGACCGATGAAGTTCAGACTGGTGCTGCAACCATGCATGGCGACGTTCTTTGCGATCCGCTCAGGTCTGGCAGATGCCAAGGCTGGCAATCCACCGTATTTCTGGACGATTCTCACCGATCCCGAGCAGCGCGCGAGTTTGCTCAGGGACGGCTGGAAAAGCGTGGGCAAAGTATTCATCCTTGCGATCGTGCTGGACGTCGTTTACCAGATCATCGAGTTGCGCTTTGTTTATGTGGGAGAAGCAATCACCGTCGCCTTCCTGCTTGCGATCTTGCCCTACCTGGCATTGCGAGGCGTAGTCACACGCCTCGCGCGAAACAAGGAATCATCGCCCACTGCATCAAAGAAACTGGTCTGAGGACAAGCCCGATGGAAGTCGAGACAGAGCGAAAAGACAGAGGAACGATTCTCGCCGAAGAGCGAACCGATCTGGCCGTCGAGCGTTCAGTGATGGCGGCGGAAAGAACACTGATGGCGTGGATTCGAACGGCACTCTCAATGATCGGTTTCGGTTTTACCATCTACAAGTTTTTCCAATATAAAGCCGAAGACATTGCAGCGGGAATCGTACGTCGTCCGTATGCGCCGCGCAATCTGGGATTGAGCCTGATTGCAGTGGGCACCCTGGCATTGATGGGTGCCGCGTGGCAGCACCGAGGCTTTCTAAAGCAGATTGCTCCTTCTCGAAGGAAAGAAACCGTGTCTGTCTCATTTGTGGTAGCGATGGCGGTTATCCTGATCGGAATTGTGACGTTCTATGGTGTTCTGCTACACGCCGGGCCCTTTTAGCTCGATAGGGAAGTTGAGTCCTTAAAGGAAGCGGACGAGATTTAATATCCAGACTGTCACTCTGCCGATCGTTGAAGCTTGTGCAAGCTATCTTGGAGCGCGTGGACACATCGCACAGGATTCTGGAGAAAAATGATGCCCGTTCCGGCTCCGCCGAACCGCTCAACGCCGGCCGAATCCACGCTGGAGTCGCCTGCGTTCTCGTTGGTCCTTGGCGGCCCTTTCTTCAGGTTCTGTAGGCGCATCCACATTGCAGGAGAAGGTTTGGAGTTGATGCACCGTCGGGCACTGCTCTTCATATTGATCGCGTGGCTGCCGTTGCTGGTGCTATCGCTTCTGGAGGGGTACGCCTTCGGTGGGGCTATTAAAGTACCATTTCTGCGCGACATTGAGGGGAACGTAAGGTTTCTGGTTGCGGGTCCAGCACTCCTCTTTGCCGAACTTGAAGTCCACCGGCGGATTAGTCCGTTATTTCGCCGATTTGTTGACAGGCGTATTGTGGCGACCGAGGATCTGCCCGGATTCAACGCCGCGATGAAATCGGCGCATCGCCTCCGTGACCTTACTTCGATCGAGGCAGCGCTGGTGGTCCTGGTCTACACGTTCGGTCTATGGGCGTGGCGCAGCGAGATTGCCCTCGGCGATCAAACCTGGTATGCGTTACCGAATCAGTCGCACCTGAATCTCACTTATGCCGGCTACTGGTACGTCTTCGTTAGCATCCCCCTTTTTCAATTCCTTTTAGTCCGTTGGTATTTGCGCCTGGTGATCTGGTTTCGACTCCTGTGGCAGATTTCGAAATTACCACTTCACCTGAATGCCGCCCACCCGGATCGAGCCGGCGGCATCGCTTTTCTCGGGCAAGGTTCCTTCGCCTTTGCGCCAATTCTCTTTGCCCAGGGTGCGTTGCTTGCAGGTTGGATCGCTGACCGGGTTTTGATTGATCGACGGCCATTGCTCTCATTCAAGATGGAAGCGGCCGCAACCGCGGCATTTCTCATTCTGGTTATTCTGGGTCCGCTGGTGATGTTTACGCCGAAGCTTGCAGCCGCCATGCGGGCGGGCTCAGCAGAATATGGTTTGCTGGCAAGTCAGTTTGTATTCTGCTTTCAAGAAAAATGGATTCGACGCGGCGAACACGAGGCGAGTGAACTTCTCAGTAACGACGACATCCGATCCCTCTCCGAATTGTCGAACGTCTACACGAATGTGCGCCAAATGCATCCAGTTCCGTTTTGGACCAATGACATCCTACGTCTTGCCGCCGCGGTTGCTGTGCCTCTCTTGCCGCTCTCGCTGACGATACTGTCGCCTGCAGACTTGCTGAAATTCCTGGTCAAGATAATCCTCCATTAGAAGTGGAGACTCGACCTTGGGACGCGAGTGACAATCATGCCGGCCGCGAATCGATAACCAGATTCATGCTTGTTCGGCCTGGTGAGCAGGCCATGGGAGGAAGCGCGGACAAAGGCGTGAGGCTGATTGTCAATTTGCAATCAAAATCAGCACAAAACAGGGGACTTACTGAATACGGTCAATTTTTTGAATTGACAAAGGTGCCCAGGTGACTCAGCATGATTGTCTCTATGGAGGTTTGGGCCATGTCTTGTGTGTTTTGCGCCTCCACCAATGAAGCGGAGTATCCTGCCGAGGTGAACATCCATTTTCCGGGTCTTCGGAATGCGGACAAGCCGGGTGTCTTTGTATTTCCGAGACTTTTGGTTTGTCTTGATTGTGGCTTTTCGTCTTTCGTGACGCCGGAGTTGGAATTAGCGCGGCTCGCCGAAGTTGCTCCGGAACCGATGCGAACTGCTTGCCCGAATGTACGATGAAACCGGTGGATGTTACTTCGCCTGCGCACCGCTGACAAACAGTCTGCCTGATAGGATGGCGTCGATAGCCATTAGCAGATCGCCTTCCGCGTGCGTCTTGAAGATGTATCCCAAAGCGCCGAGTACCAGGGCGTGCTTTACGAAGTCGGGAGACGTCTCCTGACTCAGGAAAATGATCTTTGATTTCGGAGCCAGTTCGCGAACTCGTCGGGCAACTTCAATACCGTTCAAAGTCGGAAGTCCTATATCGAGCAGAATCAGGTCCGGCTGCAGTTCTTCAGCTTTCTGAACCGCTTCCAATCCATCGGACACTTCGCAAATGACCTGCAATTCGGGTCTCTGCTTCAACTTTGAACAGACAAAATTGCGAAAGGACACGAAGTCCTCAACTACCATCACTCGAACAGACGAATCGCTTTTACGCAGCTTCCTATACCCCAGATTTTCAAAATCTCATTTATTTAACTGGGAGAGGAAACACGCCTATCATCAGCCATCTTCCTAGAAGTGTCAATGACGCATTCTTGTGATTGTAGGGGCTTCAACACGCGCTCAAACCGCGTCAACGAAAACCCAGAGCTCATCCAGCCGGACCACACTTTGCCATAGTTCGGGGTCCAAACTATTAGACGCGACATCTGGAAAATTGTTAGAGCCCGGATGAGCCTGCCGTCCGTCAGCTGCGGCAATGACAGGGTTCGCTTGTTTTGACGCCGATCGAACGGCGGCGCCGTCGGCGGGGGAATCTCAAAAAGCGGCTACTACTGGAGACGATGACGCGGTGGACGCCAGCTTCGTTCTCGGCCACGAGGATTGGAGAATTGGGGCCACGCATCTGGTGCCCCATCCGACTCGCGGTTTGCGACTCGAGGCCCCTGTCAGAACTTGCAGTTGACCCAATTTGGGGAGCGGCTAGACTCGAGTTGACTAGGGATGAATGTGAGAGAAAACCTTCGGAGCGTCCTTGCGTTCGCGGTGCTTGAAAGCGCCAATTCCTTTCCTTGGTTCAGAGACATTCGCTGGTTGCGTCGATATTTCTCGGCTCTGTTTTCCCGGATTCACTGGAACAGAGGCCTAGGTAACACTTTGCGTCCTCAGAAACGACCGCTGGGAATCGCGACTCTGCTACTCGTAGCGGCTGCCGTTGCGCGGGCTCAAACTCCAGAATTCCTGCCAGAGGTTGATGTATATCTCAAGGTCAATTCCCTGACTCGCGTCTATTTTCAGGCGCAGGGCGATAGGGACGAGGGTGTCCCGATCCAAGCTACTCTGGGTCCGAGCGTTCAGCTGTACCTCAAACCGCTCGTCAAGTTGAAAAAAATATCCGAGTTCGATCTAGACGATGCAAAGCAGAGGCCCCTAGTTGTCGAGGCGGGATATCGATATATTACGGCTCCAAATGAACCGACGGACAATCGATTTATGCCGATCGCAACTCTTAACTTTCCCATGAAAGGCTCCGTTTTGATTACGGACAGAAACCGTGCGGATCTGGACTGGAAGGGGGGGACGTTTCGATGGCGATATCGCAATAAACTGACTGTGACGAGAACCTTCGCGGTCGGCTCCTATCATCTCATTCCTCATATCAGTGCCGAACCCTACTACACGAGCCAATACGCAAAGTGGAGCACGACGCAGCTTGAAGGGGGATGTCTGTTTCCCGTTGGCAAGCACGTGCAGTTCGATGCCTACTATGAGCATGAGAACAATACCGGCAAGAAACCGAATCAGCAGGTAAACGATATCGGCTTTACAGCTCACTTCCTCTTTTCAAGAGCAAAGAAGTAAGACCAACGACGAATGGCTCCTCTGCGCTACCTTCCGTTGGCGGACTATTTTCATGCGTATGGGGGCCACGTGCCTTACCAACTCGCTTCTAGTCCGGCTACGGGTCCGGTTTGAGTCAAGCGCAAGCCTATGTTGTTGTTCTTTCCCTGAATGCTGAACCTGGTGCCAAGCTGATAACCAGCTCGGAACGCCAAATTCTTGTGAAGTTTGACCTGCGCCGAGCCCTGGGTGTAAATGAAGTTGCCATAACCGAAGAAGTACATCCCTGTAAATGAGCCTTCCAGTGAAAGTCGACTGGAGTCGTGCATGGGGTACCACCGGAACTTGGGACCCAAAACCGGCAATGGGGCGAGCACTGAGCCTGATGCGGTGCGGACTGCAGAAACCCCATTGAGCGTTCCGATTCCGGTCAGCTTTCCTGTAGTGTCAAGCAGGTTCATTGCGACAACAAGAGCCAAATAGTATTGCTTCCTGTGAATGATGTCGTACTGGTACCCGGGAGAAATGGCCAACGAGTTGAGGTCAGCCGTTACGCTTGCGCCAGCATTGTAGGTCACGCCCTGGAATGTAATGTCCCGGCTTATCGAAGCCGACTTAGAACTGTAAAGCGGGCTCACATTCAACACGAAATGATGCTTTCTCTTGAAGTGCCAGTCGACCTGTCCGGAGAAGGTCGAGTAGCTGCCGAAGTTGAAGTCCTTGCTTAGATCCCATGAGACCTGATCGGTTGAGGCATGAAAACTGCCCGACGGATGAGAAAACCACCACGACGCGTCCACTCGCCATTTATAGGCATCCACAACGTCGTCTTTTTCTTGAGCGTAAAGGGTTGGCAGCGCAAAGAACAGGGAAAGCAGCACAATCAAGGTCTTCCTGGAATGGCTTTTTGCACAGCTCATGTGGGTGGGCTCCTAAGGAATCTATCAGTTGCTCCTCAATCTAACAGGAGGTATCCGGGTTGGATACTGGCAGAATTGACAGCGGCCATCGTGGCAAAATGCCGTGTCGAATGAATGGAATTCGGCGATGCCTCAAGTCTGGGCCAAACGGTCTCCTTACGCTAAGATTTTTGTTTGTATTTTCATCGGAGGGCAGTTTGTCGCTTTTACATACTGTTCTCAAGCGCATCGGGCGTCCTTGTTTCACCGGGTTTTGGCCGCGCCACGGTTCTTCCGTTCCCCTGGCTCCGTTCAGAGCGGCTCAATTTCCACCAATGCAAATGCTGACTGGTACTTCTGCCAGTTTCCAGATTCGAATGTCTGCTGTAACTTTGCGGTCACGGGCTGAGGTTGCGCCCCGGATTGACAACTCTTCGCGCATCAAGTGTGCGATGCAGAGGTCCTGTGACTTCTTTTCTTGAATCAAGAAGACAGCCCAATCAGTTATCACATGAATGAGGAGGAAGCAATGCAACGAGGATTTCGGATCAGTTTAGCAGTGCTCGCAATTACACTTCTGACCTGCGGAGTTGCCCTGGCGCAGGAAGTAAAGAGCCAGGCCATGCCCGGCACAGACTTCTCGAAGTATCACACGTACAAATGGGTAGTGGTCGAAGGCGCGAAACAACCAAACCAGATTACCGACGCGCAGATCAAGCAGGCAGTCGAAAGCCAACTTGCTTCAAAGGGGTTGAGCAAGGTGGAGAGCGACCCGGCCGATCTGTATATCAGTTATCAGGTGGCGGTGCAGCAGCAGACGCAATGGAATGCTTATGGGACCGGGGGCATGCGCTGGGGCGGCGGCATGGGCACTGCGACGCAATCGACGATTAATATCGGCACTCTCGTGCTCGACTTTTACGATCCCGCAACGAAGCAGCTCGTATGGACCGGGAGCGCGACCAAGACTCTGAACCCGAGCAGCAACCAAGAGAAGAATCAGAATAATCTCAACAAAGCCATGGCGAAGCTTCTGAAGAATTATCCCCCAAAATAGTTGCGTGGAAATCGGGTACGGCCGCTGACAACAGCGGCCCTCCCACGCATGTGTTCTGCACAAGGAGCCAGCCGACGAAGGATGTTTCGAAACAACTGACGATCGTCATCCTGGGCAAACAACTTTAAGCAGCCGTGAGGATGGCGGGCGCTTCCCTTGATTTGATCTGCTGTCTGTCGACTCGCTTAGTAGTGGCCAGGTGCCAGGCAGCAATGCTCAAGTAAACTGCGGACAAACCGGACATCCTCATAAGTGCGCCTTGCGAAGGCCTTCACCTTGCGTGATGGAGTCGATGTTGCGCATCGCGCTTTCTCTATGAAGCCTGTTGATGTTGACAGTTTTCGTTATCCAACTTAGCATCTAGCATCCTCTGTCGGGAGTGAATGAGCGAACTTGGACGGACACTCTTTGCATTAGAAATGGATCAATGATGGAAGCTGAGCTCGACAATTCGATCCTCCCGGCCATAAGCCACCCTGAGAAGGACTCCTCCAAGGTGGGACGATTGACTGCTGTTCTCGCGAGCTGGAGTCAAAAGGCGCAAAAGCTCCAAAAAGAAGCGCACGTTTTCTACTTTGCATTCAAGCATCCCGGAACACCCTGGTACGCAAGACTGATTGCCGCATGCGCGGCAGGTTACCTGTTGAGCCCCATCCAAATCATTCCAAGCTTTATTCCGGTAATCGGATTCATGGATGATCTGGTAGTTCTGGTGGTGGGATTCAAGCTGATTCAAAAGGTGATTGCGCCTTCAGTGCTGAAGGAGTGTCGGGAACAAGCTGAAGCGGCCGAAGCGAAGCGGAAAACAAAAGACAGTTCCGTGAGCGAACTGGTTGTTTCTATCACGGTTGCAATTCTGTGGCTGTTATCGGCCGTTGCAGGCAGCCTGCTGGTCGCTTCTTATTTTCGCCATCGATGAATAGCTTGTCGGGTGGAATTTCAGTCATCTGGAGGCCCGGTCTTTGCCGATCGTCCCCTGTCACATTTAACAGTTACCAACTTTTGCCGCTCGGACTAGTTTCCTGACAAGAGCGAGACTATCGGCATCAGGATCAACGATATCGAGCCGATAAAAACCCCACCTGGCAGCCTATCTGGTTTGGCGTCGGAGAAAAGATAACCATTATGGATCTGATGTCTGATGCTGCGCGGCCTGCGAGTGCGCCACCGGGTTTTCATCTGCTGGCAAAGCCAAGCGGGTCAACATGCAATATCGATTGCACGTATTGTTTCTTCCTGTCCAAGGACGCCCTGTATCCGAATGAGAAGCATCGGATGTCAGAGGAAACGCTCGAACTCTACATCAAGCAGCTGCTGGAGTCGCACAGCATGCCGACGGTTACGGTTGCGTGGCAGGGTGGCGAGCCAACGCTGATGAAGGTCGAGTTCTTCAGGCGTTCAGTTGAACTCGTCGAGAAGTATCGCCGGCCCGGTCAAACCGTTGAACACACTTTCCAGACCAATGGCATCCTTCTTGATGACGAGTGGTGCGCCTTTTTCAAGGAACACAATTTTCTTGTCGGGCTCAGTTGCGACGGCCCCCGCGAGATCCACAACACCTACAGACTCGATCGGGGGAAGCAGGGAACGTTCGACAAGGTAATGAAGGGCTGGCGCTATCTGCGCAAGCACAATGTGGACTTCAACGTCCTGTGCACGGTGAATGCGGCCAACGAAAAACATGGCCGCACGGTCTATCGTTTCTTTCGCGATGAGATGGGTGCAAAGTGGGTGCAGTTCATCCCCATTGTTGAGCGCGCCAATGCAGACACGATTCAAATTGCGAATCTGGGCTGGAGCGAACAGGCTGACGGCAAACGTATCCTCTATACGCAGTCCGGCAACCTGGTAACCAACCGGACTGTCGGCAGCAGGCAATACGGACAGTTTCTCATCGATATTTTTGAGGAGTGGGTTCGTCACGATGTGGGCGAGGTGTTTGTTCAGTTGTTCGATGTCACGCTTGAGGCATTCTTTGGCCGCCACCTGCTGTGCATCCACGCCCCGACTTGCGGATACGGCCCGGCGTTGGAGTATAACGGCGATCTCTACTCCTGCGACCATTTCGTCGAACCGAAATACTTGCTGGGCAACATCCATCAGAGCACTCTTTTGAAAATGGTGGCATCGGCTGAGCAGCGCAAGTTTGGCGACGACAAACGCAATCTCCTCACGAAGCAGTGTCAGAACTGCAGGGTCAGGCATCTTTGCAACGGAGGCTGCCCGAAGGATCGCTTTGGAGTTTCACGCGATGGCGAGCCCGGACATAACTATCTCTGCGAGGGCCTTGAATTGTTCTTCATGCATACGGGCCCGACAATGTCGATGATGGCTCAGCTGCTACAGAGAAACCGCGCGCCGTCTGAAGTGATGGGAATCATCGCGGACCGGGATGCCCAGCAGGCGCACAATGCGCTTTGTTCATGCGGCAGCGGCAGAAAGTTTCGTAAATGTCATGGCGACCGAGCCCCAGAATCGCCATTCAGCAAGTTAGAATCTTTGACGCCACCGGTGCAGATCGATACAAGTTCTGTCTCGACGCTTCCTGTTTAGTTGCGCGAGACGGATGCCACATGGGCAAACCCGATGCACTTAATCTGGCCAGCCGACCAGCCTCCCCCTAGGTTTTATCGATATGTCGGCTAAAGAACGTCTAACAGTTTTTCGCTCGATGAAGCGCTCCCGCGTTTCTTGAACGCATGTGCGCGTCGGTAATTCATTTCGCGCTGGTGGCCGGTCCTCGGCGACGCGCTCGAGAAAATGTCGTCATTCGGCACAGCGGGCGGAGCCGGCAAGGCGAACTGAGCGATAACCACGGCAAAGTTACAAATGCGTTACTGCGAGTATCCGATCCCCGGCTGAACGCCGGGGATTTTTCCGAAGTTATAGCGCCTTTCCTCCGCTGCAAATTCAACCGTGCATCTGTTCATTTTGACAGTTCCCCTCAGCAAGCCAGGCGCATAGGATTTGTTTCCGGGAATGACTCGTGGTGAATCCGCTGTTGAAAGAGTGGCGCGGCCATTCCTTCCATCACCGAATTTCACATCCGGCGATCCGAGAGAGGTGTACTGATGGCTCTGTTGCTCGGCGATCCATGAAAGGCGACGATGGCAGGCTTTCGCCGCAAGCAAGTCGAGACGGGGCTATCTGCACCATTGATGCTTTGGACAAAAACGCGTGGCTCACGAGATGCCGCGGAAGTCTACCGCGCACTGACGGGCTGCAGTCTCTATCCCTCAAACACGCACAAGGAAGGAACAGAACATGGCTGCAAAGAAACCGAATATCCTGATTCTCTGGGGCGATGACATCGGCCTGTGGAACCTCAGTTACCACAGCCGCGGCATGATGGGCTACCGCACCCCCAACATTGACCGCATCGGAAACGAAGGCGTCCACTTCACTGACTACTACTCCCAGCAGAGCTGTACCGCCGGGCGCGCGTGTTTCATTACCGGCCAGAATCCGATCCGCACCGGCCTGACCAAAGTCGGCATGCCCGGCGCCACGGTCGGCCTGCAGAAGGAAGATCCGACCATCGCTGAACTGCTGAAGCCGCTCGGTTACGCAACCGGTCAGTTTGGCAAAAACCACCTCGGCGACCGGAATGAATACCTGCCAACCGTGCACGGATTCGATGAATTCTTCGGCAATCTCTATCACCTGAATGCAGAAGAAGAGCCGGAATTGCCCGACTATCCAAAGGATCCCAAGTTCAAGGCAGCCTTTGGACCGAGAGGCGTGCTGCACTGCTTTGCGACCGATACGTTCGATTCGACGGATGAGCCTCGTTGGGGCGTAGTCGGCAAACAGAAGGTTGAAGATACCGGCCCGTTGACCAAGAAGCGCATGGAGACGATCGATGAGGAGATCACCGCAGGCGCTATTGGCTTTATTGAGAAGCAGGCAAAAGCGGACAAGCCGTTCTTCCTGTGGTACAACGCGACGGCGATGCACTTCCGCACCCACGTTGCCGAGAAGAACCTTGGCAAGAGCGGCCAGGACCCCTACAGCGATCGCATGGTCGTACACGACGAGCAGATAGGCGAGATCCTCAACAAGCTCGATGAGTTGGGCATCGCCGACAACACTGTGGTCATGTACTCCACCGACAACGGCCCTGAGAACGACACCTGGCCAGATGGCGCAACCACGCCGTTCCGCGCGCAGAAGGACACCAACTGGGAAGGCGGCTGGCGTGTTCCATGCTTCATGCGCTGGCCGGGGAAGATCAAGCCGGGCTCGGTTCTGAACGGCATTGTCTCTCACATCGATATGTTCCCAACGCTGCTTACAATCGCCGGAAATCCAGACGTAGCCAAACAACTGGAGGCCGGCGCAACGGTTGACGGCAAGCCTTTCCACGTCCATCTCGATGGGTTGGACCAGACAGCCTACATCACTGGCGCAGCGAAGGAGAGCCCCAGAAACGCGATCATGTACATGAGCGACGACGGGGAGGCAGTCGCGGTTCGGGTTGGCGACTATAAGTTCAACCTGGCTGTGCAACGCGCACATACGATGCGGCTATGGGCAGAACCTTTTGTGAAGCTCAGACTGCCGTACATCGTGAACCTGCGGCGCGACCCGTTCGAGTTAGCTGAAATCAACTCGAATACCTACCTCGACTGGATGGTCGATCACGTGCCCCAGCTGTACATGATGCAAGCGGTAGTGGCGGGGGAGATTGCGAACTTCGTCAAGTTCCCACCGCGGCAAAAGCCCGCCGCGTTCAACCTGGATGCGGTGATGGCGCAGCTGTCACAGCATGCGGCCGCAACTGGTAAATAGTGACGGAGCTGGGGGAAGCGGGGTCGTGAAAGCTTCCCCTCGCAGGCAAAAAATCACAGTCGAAGGCAGAAACCAGTCTCCCCGGCGAAAGCCGGGGAGTTTTTTGATGACCGCTTTTGAACAGACGGCAAATTGTCCCGGAGAGCGAATGTCGATCCGAGCTGTTACAAATGACAGTTTCCACGGGCCCTCATCTATGGTGCAGTAACAATGGAACAGCATGTTGCCGAGCCGGCATCCTCTGGACACGGATCGGGCGGCATGGAGGAAATAACATGATCAGGTCTTTCGCGAGGCAGTTTTTGTCGGTAGCGCTATGCTTCTTGCTGGTGCTTGTATCGGCGCCGTTGGAAGCAGGCGCTCAGGAATCAGCACCGCAGCCAACGGCGGGGTATTCGGGACAAGGGGCTCCATTGACTGCGGAGGATCTGCAGCAGCTGGTTGCGCCGATTGCGTTGTACCCGGACGCACTGGTTGCGCAGATTCTTGGAGCTGCGACGTTTCCGGACCAGATTGATGCGGCGGCCGGATGGCTTCAGCAGAACCAGAGTTTGACCGGCAACAATCTGATGAAAGTCGTCGATCAACAGCCTTGGGATCCGAGCGTGAAGGCTCTCACGCAGTTTCCATCGGTGCTCGATAACCTGGCCAAGAATTTAAGTTGGACTTCGGCATTGGGTGAGGCATATCACACGCAGGCTGGGGACGTCATGACGGCTGTTCAGTTTCTGCGGGCAAAGGCACAAGCTGCAGGCAATCTGAAATCCGGATCACAGATCACTGTTGTGCAGCAGTCCCCGCAGACGATCGTGATTCAGCCAGCAAATCCGCAGGTTGTCTACGTCCCCGTTTATAACCCGACGGTCGTTTATGGGTATCCCTATGTGACTCCCGGATACAGCGCCGCTGCCGTGGCGACGACCGCGGTGGTTGCGTTTGGAGTTGGAATCGCGGTGGGAGCGATGATGAGCGGCGGCTACGGCTGGGGTTATAGCAGCTGGAATTGCAACTGGCACAGTACCACGGTGGTGTATCACGGCGGAGCGTATTACGGAAACGCCGCGTGGCATGGGGGCTATTACGGTTCGGGTTATGGCAACGTCACCCACTACGGGTCGAGCTACAACTCATCGACCGGGACCTACGCGCGTAGCGCTACCACCACGAACGGGTACGGCACCGCAAAGGCTGGTCAGGCCTACAACCCGTCGACCGGAACTTATGCGCGCGGGGCATCCGCGTCGAATGCTTACGGCTCCGCCGGGGCAGCACAGGCGTACAACCCCAGAACCGGCGCGTCCGCCGCAACTGTGCAGGGCTCCAACGCTTACGGGAGCTACGGGGCATCGACTGCTTCGAAGAATGGCAATACGGCCTACAGTCAGCATCAGACAACTGCCAACGGAACTACCGGACAAATTCAAACGTCCAACGGTGGCTCAGCTTACGGCGCAACGGGGAAAAACGGCAACTCTGCCGCTGTTGGGCAGACCTCAAACGGTAACAAGTACGCATCGGCGAACGGCAATACCTACAGCAACACTGGAAGCGGCTGGAGCGGGAACTCGAATAACACCCAGAAAGCAAACACATCGAGCTACTCAGGCCAGAAATCGTCGTCGAGCTACTCGGGTCAGAGTTCCGCTGCCTCCAAGGGCTATGGGAGCCAGGAGAAGAGCGGCTCTTCAGCATTCGGTGGCGGCGGTGGCAGCGGATGGCAGTCCCGCGCTGATAGCGCTCGCGGTGCGTCAAGCATGGGCGGCGGCGGCGGCTGGGGTGGCCGCAGCGGTGGCGGTGGTGGTTTCCGTCGCTGACGAGGCGCAACCGTTCAGTTGCAGAGATGATTTTCTGCCGATCGATTAGCTGGGTTTTAACTGCGGAAGTTCTGGAGATTTAGTATGTCGCTCAATGTTCGCAAGGCTTCTCTTCCAATCTGGTTTTTTGTTATTGGGCTGATTGCCCTGTTTGTCGGCTGCAAAACGGCGGACAAGCCCTCGTACAAAGTATTTGCCACTCCCGACGACGCGGGTAATGCGCTGTTGCAGGCAGCAAAGTCAGGGGATCAAAACGAAGTGGTGGCAATTTTTGGCCCTGAATCGAAGAAGATCATTTACTCCAGCGATACCGTGCAGGATAAGGCCGGTGTCGATGCCTATGTGAAGGGCTATGAGAGAATGCACCGCTGGCGCAAAATGCCGGATGGGTCGCAAGTGCTCCTGATTGGGGCTGATAACTTCCCATTTCCCATTCCGCTCAGGAAAACGGCGTCTGGCCAGTGGTTCTTTGACGCGGGGGCTGGCGAAGAGGAGATTTTAAGGCGCCGCGTTGGACGGAATGAACTGGCGGTTATGGATGTCTGCCTCGGGCTGGTTGATGCGCAATACGAATACTTCTCGCAGCCTCGCGACGGCGGTTCTACAAAGCAGTTCGCACAGAAGTTCATCAGTGATCCCGGAAAACAGAACGGATTGTACTGGGATTCACCCGCCGGACAGTCCCAAAGCCCGCTCGGGCCTCTGGCGGCGTTCGCAACTGCAGATGGATATACCGTGAAGCAGGATGCGCATCAGCCTTTCCATGGCTATTTTTTCCGCATTCTGAATCAACAGACCAGCAATACCCCCGGCGGTGCCAAGAACTACATGGTCGACGGGAAGATGGTTGGCGGATTTGCATTTGTCGCATATCCCTCCGAGTATGGCAATTCCGGGGTTATGACCTTCATCATCAACCAGGATGGCGTCCTGCTCCAGAAAGACCTGGGTAAGACCACCACCGCCACCGCGACTGCGATGACTGCGTTTGATCCCGATCACTCATGGAGCCTTGCCCAAAACTGAGTTGGATTCGGCCGGACCTGGCCTTGGCCTGAACCTTTCTTCGATGAAAGCTCGCTGAGCCCAGGCCCTCCGGCCACTGCAAAGGCACTGTGCTGGATTAGATCAATCGTCTGCTCCGGCTGCTCTTTGATTCCTTGCCAATCTCTAGATGTGACTGCATGGGATTCGAAGGATTGAGACACAGCGCGCACTTGCAGCAACGCCATCCCGAAGATTACCGGGATGGCGTTGCTGCATGTCAAATTGGAATGCTTATTTCCGCCCAGGGGCGGCTGCTCCTGGAGACTTAAACATGCCCGTAGTTGGAATTCTGAATCGCGACGTTCAATTGCTTGCTCACTCCGTCGATAACCACGCTGTCAATGTGATTCGTCCCGTCCGGCAGCTTGCTGTAGTTGACCGTCAGGTTCATCGCATCCTTCGGGTCATCCATGTACGACGCGATCTGAACACGGACAATTGATTTCTGTTCCTTGTCGAAGACCAGTGTCATCGAATCGCCAGGCTTTACATAGTTCTTAATGACAAGCTGCACTAGACTCGGGGAACCTGCAACCGTGCCCAGGCTGATGTTGCCCTGCGCGGCGGCCTGCTGTATCTTGGCGGGATCAGGTGGGGCGTATTGCTGCGCCAGAGCCTTCATGGACTCTGCGTAGTCTTTGTATTCTTCCTTCTTCTTTGCGACGACGTGCTGTTTTAATCTTCCGCCGCTGGGGGGAGCCGCATCCTCTGGCGGATCCAGTGAAGTCTTCTGGGGCTTGCCATCCGGCCCAAGACGCACCTGATAGTGCTGTACCTTCTTTACCTCGCCTTTCAGACTGATCGTGTCCTGCTCAGTCCAGCTATAGGACATCAGGGACTGCTTGTTCTTCGCGGTGGCTTGCTTGATTTCCGCGATACGCTGCTGCATCTCTGGGCTTTGCGCATTAGCAGTACAAACAAATCCTGCAAATGACCCAAAAACCAAAACGGAGGTTAATGCTGTACTCATGCTGCGCCGGGCTTTGATCTTCATATTCCCTCTCACCACTCCAATTCCTACATGCGTTGGACGTCTCCCGTTCATTCACACTAAGCGCCAAAAGGACTCTGGCGTTCTTAAGTCAGTGCATCACGGCACGTGAGCGTTGGAAACTGTCAGTTGTTACAGCCCGCTCTGGAATTACGACGATTCTTCAAGCGAATCCCAAACCGACTGGATGACACTGTATGTTTTGACAGTTTCCGCAGCTCTGACATCCCAACTAGGCTGCTGTCAAGAACAGGCTACAGCCTCCTGGTTCGAACCAGCGGCCCGCGTGGCCACGCGGAGAATGACATTGAGCAGGACCTCGGAAGGAACCGGTAGAGCAGAGGAAGTCCAAGACTTTTATAACCGGTTTCCCTATCCTCGCCCAGTCGATGACCTGGAAAGCTATGGACGCCATTGGAATGATCGCCAGAAACGCATGGCGGACTTTCACCTGTTTTGGCCTGCTCGGTCTTATACAGAAGACTTTTCAATTCTCATCGCCGGTTGCGGAACGTCGCAAGCGGCGAAGTATGCCATGCGTTGGCCTGATGCCCAGGTAACCGGCATCGACTTTAGCGCAACGAGCCTGAGCAGAACCGAGGATCTCAAGCGCAAACACGACCTCAAGAACCTCCAGGTCCTGCAACTGCCAGTCGAGCAGGCCGGCAAATTGGGAAGGAGCTTCGATCAGATTGTTTGTACGGGAGTCTTGCACCATCTCGTTAACCCGGGCGCGGGCCTGAGCGCACTGCGCAGTGTGCTCAAGCCGGACGGAGCTGTGCATCTGATGGTGTACGCACCCTATGGACGAACGGGAATCTATATGTTGCAGGATTTCTGCAGGAGGCTGGGGATCTCCGCATCGGATGAAGCGATTCGGGACCTTGTGGTTGCGCTCAGGGAACTGCCGCCTGGACATCCAATGGAGACGATTTTGCGCGTGGCGCCTGACTTTGAGAATGAAGCGGAGCTTGCCGATGCTCTCTTGCATCCCCAGGACAGGGCGTATTCTGTACCGCAGTTCTTCGATTTCCTCCATCGAGCAGGACTGGCTTTCGGGCGATGGACCCGGCAGGCGCCTTACAGTTCACGATGTGGCGTGATCGCCCGCCTTCCGCAGGCAAGACGGATGGCACAACTCTCTTTGCTCGAGCTTTACGCTGCCATTGAGCTTTTCCGGGGAACGATGGTTCGCCATAGTGCAGTCCTCTATCGCGATGAAGGCTCAGCTGATCTTCAGCGGTTGGATTTCTCCCGGGAAGGCTGCCTTGAGTATGTGCCTATTCGAATTGCAGATACGGTCTGCGTGCTTGACCGCTTACCACCGGGCGCTGCCGCAGTTCTGATAAATCGCGCCCACACGTTCAGAGACCTGTTCCTCCCAATCAATGCCACGCAGAAGCGATTCTTCGACGCGATCGATGGGAAGCTCCGCATTGGCGAGATCGTGCAGGCTACATCTTCATCCTCGGAGCGAACCAACAATCGCGATCTTGCCCGTATGTTTTTTGAGCAGCTTTGGTGGCAGGATCAAGTGGTGTTTGACATATCGGGGCCTCGGGCGCAGGCCTAGTGCCCATGTTTCCGTTCTGTCCTCACCCGGTCCCCTGGAGGGCTGGTCTGGCAGGCAGCCTGTTCATTTTGACAGTAGGCACTTGGCAGTGGCATAGATAGCATCCCCACAGAGGTTAGGGGCCGCTGGTGTAAATGGGTTCTGATACTGCCAGTTTTGACGTTGGAATTCTCGTTTCCTCTGCGGAAATGCGCCTTGTGACCGAGTCGTGGCGAGGAGTTCGCTACCACTCATCAAAATGTTGTCGGTCTAGTTCGACTGGTGCAAGGAGTGTGAAATGAGTCCCGTAAAGTGGCCGCGGGTGTTGATCGCAAGCGACCAGATGCTCCTCTCAGAGGAATATGCCAAGCTCTTGCAGCCAGAGTTTAAGGTGGTCGGAGTCCTGGCTGACGAGCCGGCGCTTTTGGCCGCAATTCCGGAACTCAAACCGGACGTTATTATTTTTGACGTTGGCGGAAGTTGGACGAGCGGTTTAGAGACAAGTGGGCGCATCAGGAAGCTGACGCGAATGGTGCGGATCGTGTATGTAACGACGAGCATTGATTTCGGTATTGCCTCTGAAACGCTTCGAGGTGGCGTCTCAGGGTACCTGCTGAAAGGTTCATATGAATCAGAGCTAGTGTGTGCTGTTCGCGAGGTGCTTAAAGGCAAGCGTTACATCTCAGGTTCGATCACGAATGCTGTCGCCGGTTCGCCGCTTGACGCAAACAATTTGCAACTGAGCCGGGAGAATCTCACCGGTCGGCAGCGGGAAGTTCTTAAGCTGTTAGCAGAGGGACGAACGATGAAAGAAATCGGTTACGTACTGACGCTGACGCCTCGGACGGTCGCGTTTCACAAATACAAGCTCATGGAACGCCTTGGCCTTCAGACAAATGCGGATTTGATCCAGTATGCAATTCAGGAGCATATCGTCACCCCGCGTTCGTAGCCCTTATATCCGCGGGATACAGATGTTTGACGGCACCTGGGAACTCACTCCCATTTCAAAGGTGCAGAGATAAAGACTCGATGTGAGAGCACGGACTTGACTGCTAAGCCAAGATCTTCGGTCATTCGCGGTTTGGTTACGTAGGCTCGGCCCCCAGCGCCAATCGCGGCGGTCACAAAGTCAGGATCTTCATGCACGGTGAGAAATATGATTTCTTTCGCGTAGCCTTGCTCTCGCAATCGGTGAGCGATCTCGATACCGCTGTGATTTCCCATTGAGATGTCAAGAATGATGATATCCGGACTTAGACTTGCCACCTTCGAGCAAACCTGGTCCCCGTCGGCAACCTTACCGATAACCTCATATTCGGGTTGAAGCATGTTACTCAAATGGTCCAGGATCTCCCTACTGTCGTCGACGAGCAAAATTCGTGCGCCGGGCCGCTTGTTAGGTTGACTTCCGAGTGAATCCATCGTCATTGCGAGTTTCAAAAAGTGCGTACTGGGCATGGGACTTCCTCAACAAGTTGGGCATCCACTCGTAGTGCAGTTTGGACAGTAACGCTGCATTGATCTCCTGGCTACTGTCAGAACTAACGGTTTCACTGAATATTTAGAATCTTTTGTGGGAGCCACTTAGATCCGCTGTTTCCGCGCAATTCGTCTTGCGAGCTTTGCCAAGACTCTGGCTGGCAATTTTGACAGCTCTTTGGCTATACCTGAGAGAAGCCCATGACTGTTACGAGCAATGCCGTTCGCGGAAGCGTTCATGTGTATGCGCGAAGTTTTGCAACAAGTTGTCCGATCTGAATCACGGCATAAATTGGAATTGTTTTTACGGGCAAGCTCTTGCAATCGGAGATAATTGGCTACGAAGATCATCTTCAAGCGGAAGCATGGACGAACGCACCTGAACGGCGCTGAGGAGCAGGAATTGTCCTATCGAATCCGTGTCTAGTTGGCAGAAGGTTGCAATGAAAATCCTCTACCAAGGGCGGTTCGACGGACCGACCATGTCATGTATGCGCCAAACTAGGCCGACAGGGCGCCCTGTTTTTCGTGGCTTTCTACTCACTCTTCTCCTCCTTTCGTCCGCCTCTTCCTGGGGTTCGCCCGACATTCGGCCAATCAGGGTGTTGATGCTGTATTTCGGAGGAAGAGACTCCATTGCTTTGGATAGATTTCAGGCTGGTATCCGAAGAGAAATGGAGCAAGTGCTCGACGCTCCAATCACGATCTACATAGAGACATTTGACGAGGAGGAACTAGGTCGCAGTCCTTTGTATGCGATTGGGATGGAACAATTTTTGCGCAACAAGTATGCGCAGACGGATCTCGACACTGGGCGGGCTGTGTAAGGAAGTCGCGGAACAGAGCAACATTGAAGTTAACTTCCAGTCGCTGCAAGTTCCAACCGGGATGAGTTCGGATGTTTCGTTGAGCATATTTCGCGTGGCCCAGGAAAGTCTCCACAACATAGCGAAACACGCCAAGGCGAGAAGAGTTCAAGTCGAATTATTGGGGACGAGCACTTCGGTGGTTTTGCGTGTGTCGGATGACGGCATTGGGTTTGATCCGGAAGCCTCTAAACATAGACCCGGCCTCGGGATGATTAGCATGAAAGAACGAATTCGTTCCGTGGGCGGTACAATATCTTTCTCATCTAAACCTAGTATGGGGACACAACTCGAAACCACAATTCCCGTAGTGGAGATGCCCGTCGCCGCAGCGGATATCTTTTGAAACCTTGCGATGAGCAGCAACTCTCACTCGGCGAAGAGGCGGCTACGAGAATCATCAACGCAGACCAATCAGTTGCTATGCCTAGAACTAGACGGAAGCCTTGCCGATTGCGCGCATGGAGCGTCGAGGGTCAAACGATAGGCTTCTCATCTCGCAGCCGCAACGTCGCGATTTTGTCTCGTGTCGCTATGCGGCGGCTTTGGTCTATGGCTGAAGCAAGATGCGCATAGCACGGGCCTGTTCTGCGTCGGCTTGAATGGGACTGTCGTGCTGGTGCCACACTCTGAGCAGTTGACGGGCGTTTCGATTCTCCGTCGCACGGTGCCGCTCATTTTTTTGGCCTTACATAGCTTGCAATGCTTCGGTTCGTGGGCGAATCCTCTTTCCTGGAAGAATTGCTGTTCTCCCGCCGAGAAAATGAACACGACCCCACACTCTACGCACCGAACATCTCGGTCAGCAAAGCTCATAGCGCCTCCAGACAAATCGGATTCAGAGAGGAACCAAACCAGGGGATCTTATTCCTTCCGTGAAGCTCGATAAGTCTTGGCAATCGTAGGCCTTTTATTCCAGAAAATATGTTCGGTATCCAACACAAGAACCCGAAGTAGCTGTCTTCCAATTTCTGACCGTAATGTTTCGAGCCCTTGGGATATCGGTGAAATACCTACAGAGTGAAGGAGATGCTCAACCTGCATATTGGATCGACAAATCCCCTGGATCATCTCCAGCCGCAACGGCTACGCAAATTCCAGATCACCTTTCACGCTTCTGAGACATCTCACATGTCGGGTGCGCGCAGGGATGGGGCAGTCTGCTAACGCCAAGCCTGCGAAGAGAGGATTTCTTGCCATGAAGCAGGAGGCCTCGCAGCCAGGATGCGAGGAGGGATTTGTTGAAGTGGCGGGGGCCCGCCTACATTATCTTCACGCGGGAAGCGGCAGGGCAGTGCTGCTTATCCACGGCCTGGTTGGATCGAGTTCGAACTGGCGGAATAACATCGATGCCTTGGCTGCGAACGCCAACGTTTACGCGATCGACCTGGTGAACATGGCAAAAACCGGCGGAGCCGAGAAGCTGGACTTAAGACTTGGCCCAACCGCAAATCGCATTGCAGCGGTGCTGGATTCATTGGGTCTTGACGAGACCGATATCGTCGCGCATTCCCACGGAGGCGCCGTCGCGCTGATGCTCGCTGCGCTTCATCCCCAGCGGGTGCGCACGCTGATACTCTTTGCCCATATTGACAAAGCCGTGTAAGGGAAAACTTAGCGAACAGGCGAAGGTGTTACTCCGCAATAGCATGGGAAGAGCCAGTTGGGGCGTGTACCCCTGTGAGATTTGCGGTCAGAGCGTCGGGGTGTTGGATGCAAATGGGGATTGGGTTCTTGAAAGGCATTGGCCCTCGGTCACCTATGCGCCCCGCAAACCCCGTGTTGATCGAAACTACAGTGACGGCGATTGCCGCAAGAGTGTGAGAAGGAACGCTAATGGTGAAGCCGCCTCTGGAAGTTCGAACGCGCACGACAAATGACGCATTCGGGAGTTTTGCCGCCTCTGCTTCGGGGTGGTTGGGATCGAAGTGGGCGTTTGCGGGAGCTGGCGTTGTTATTGTCCTCTGGGCGGCAGTTGGTCCAATCTTCCACTTCTCTGATACCTGGCAACTGGTGATAAACACCGGCACAACTATTGTCACGTTCCTGATGGTCTTCTTAATTCAAAACACGCAGAATCGGGACGCGCGCGCGATCAACCTGAAGCTGAACGAACTCATCCGCGCAATCGATAAGGCTCGTGATCAGATGATTGATATTGAGAATCTGAGCGACCTTGAACTCGACGCGCTGCAGGCGAAATACGAAAACATAAAAGCAGCATGGGACAAGCGGCAGAACTGAATGCCAGCTTTGGATATGGAGGCCGGCTCAGGAGGCCGTTGTGAATAAGCGGCCGGCAAGTCGTCCTTCCACCCGACTAGACAGAGCAGCGTTCAATTAGTCGATTGCCGAACGATCTCATCTGCAAGCTTCTCGAGTGAGGGGATCATAAGTTCGCCCGCCGGAGTTCCCCAAGGTCCATCTTGTTGAACCATGAAGATGAAGATTCTTCCGGTCGTGGTGTCGATATCCATGGCATTATTGAAGGCGCCGCCGTGTCCGAAGCCGTTTTTCGAAACCGCCCAGCCGAATCCATAATCATGCTTTTCCATCCCGCCGTTCTGCAGGCTGGTCATCGCATGAACTGAAGCAATCGACAGATATCCCTTCCCATTGAGCGTGCCTCCATTCAAGATCATCTGGCAGAACTTTGACACATCGGTCGCAGTAGAGAAGAGCCCTCCCGCAGGAATCGGGAATCGGTGTTGCCGGTCGTTGAGCGGATAGGTCAGCTGACTGATGCGGACTTTGACCAGTTCTTTTGTCTCAGGATCCAATTTGTATGTTTCGGCCAGTCGGGTTATCTGTTCCGCGTCAGGCCAAAACGTTGTGTCTTTCATTCCCAGCGGATCGAAGAGTCGCTGCTGCATGAATTGTTCATAGGGCATCCCGCTCACAACCTCGATAATGCGGGCCGCTGTATCGATGCCTTCGTTGGAATAACTGTAGCTGGTTCCCGGCTGAAACATCAGCGGCTCAGCGGCAAAACTGAGTACCGAGTCTTTCAACGATAACGTGTCGATCGCGCCGGGCTGAGCCGAGGACTTGAACGGCAGGCCGCTCGTGTGGCTCAGAATTTCACGCACGAGAATCGGATGATCAGCAACAACCAAGGCTGAAGACGTGCGATCGGGAGCAACCTGACCATCCGGTGTATTGCCATCCTTTGGGGACTTGACCATCTGATTGCGAAATTCAGGCAAATACTTTTCAACCGGATCAGTAAGGCGGACTTTGCCTTCATCCACCAGCATCATGAAGGCCGTTACAGTCATAGGCTTCGATGTGGATGCAATCCAAAACATTGCATTCGTCGTCATCATTGCCTTTTCCGAGAGGTCACGGTAGCCCGCGGATTGAAGATAGATTAGTCGGTCCCGAGTGGCAACCAACGTCACTGCGCCAGCGAGGGTGTGGCTGTCTAACAAAGGCTGAAGATAAGACCGAATCGCGTCGGCGTGTCCTGAGGGAGCGGGCTCCTGTGACGGCGCAGTCAACGTAACGAGAATTAAGGGAACACAGAGCAGTTTCCGGGTGAAACCGCCATTCCTATTCGTCGGGCCGGCGTTTCGAATACGATGGTTCATTTTTGACCTTTCCTGCACCAATGCTTGTATCGTTCCTGGCACCTTTCAGCACGGGACACGCATGTTATGGCTCGGTTAGGAGGCGAAGATTTGTCAAAGTAACGAGCCGCCCAGGCACCGGCTGGACTCCTGACCGCTCTCGCTTCCGGGATCGAAGCTGGCAAGTCCGCGCTCGGCTGCGGGTCCGCGATCTAAATTCGCCTGATGGGCCGACGTTGGCTGCAGTGAGGACATCATATTATGCTATGTTCCATGGAGTGCTCGTGTGGACGACTTCCCGGGCACCGTTCGCATGCCTGCTCTCGCAAGTCGCCCCTAAGGCTCCGAAGTACATTCCTGGCTGTGCAAGCGTCATAGAACTAAAACGAGAATTTCGCAGCGCACTAATCTGAGGAAGATTTTTTGTTCAGTCCCTTTTCAGCGGGCCTGGTTGTTGGTCTGACGACCTTGGATTCGTTTTCAGGTTAAAGCTCAATCAACTCAGGTCAGCCTCAGTCAGGGTTGGCCTTGAATCAGGAGATGAAAATATGGGTGCAAAGATGGCGGTGGCTGTTGCTGTCATTCTCGTCTCGATTCCTAGCCTTGCTCAGGTCAAGCCTGCGGCGGGCAATGTGTTCCGCGTGAACTGGAGCGCCGGTGCGGGGATGGACTATTGGTCGGGCGATTGGAAAAATGGGGACATCAACAGGTGGGGGCCCGCCGCCTGGGCTACGGCAACAATTTGGCATTGCCTCGGGATAAACGCAGAGGGCCACTCGATGATCATCGGAGGAAACCAGCCGGCTTCCCAATACAAACTCTTCGTTGGTGAGGGAGGTCTGATGTGCACGATGGGATACTGGGGCAGGTTTCAGCCTATTTACAAAGGCCAACTCGGCTTCGCCAGCCTGTCGCAACCCGGTAACGGAACAGGCCAACATCATTCCAATTACAGCACCTGGTCTGTCGGAGGCGGCGTGGAATATCACACGTGGGGACATTGGTGGACGCGAGTGGACTACACCTACGAAGCCATCCCGAACTTTCACAGTAGTATCACCAACCAGTACCATACCTTGAATCCACGAGGCATCACCTTTGGCGAGACTTATCGATTCGGCCCAGCCGGAACCCGTTTCTGACGTGGTTGGGGCCTCGAGCGGGCTCGCCAGCAGCGAATTTTCGAATGAGTAAATCCTGATCAGAAGCACCAGATGGAAGCGAATTCATATTGGGCCGTCGGGTGAAAGCTGGTGCGTGGACTTCGTGTCCCCCAGAAGGGTTCGGAGGTGCGTGCCATTGTAGATGAAACATTCCAAAGGATTAGAGGCGGATCTCAATTGGTCAAAGCCCCCTTGCCTGAGGTGGTCGCGAGCCCATTAGAGGCAGCCCAAAAGCGACACAACTGACTTACCCAACATATGGCGCCAACCGTGCGTAGAGAATCTTTCATCAAACCACGGGGAGGCGCTCGATGCGGCGAAGGGATTTTCTTTCTGTCTTTCCCGTAGCGAGCCTTGCAGCGATTCACGGCGGGTTTGCGGCAGCCGCTCCGAAGTCAAAAAGCGTGCTTGAATACGGCGCGAAGCCTGACGGAAAGACGCTGAACAGCAATGCAATTCAGCGTGCCATTGACGACGTGTCTCGGTCGGGAGGCGGCACAGTTACGGTGCCCTCCGGAATCTTTCTTACCGGCAGAATTGAACTGAAGAGCGGAGTTACGCTCACACTGTTGGACGGTTGCACACTCCTTGGCAGTTCAGCAATCGAAGATTACAGCCCCAGCTCGAGCTCGTATGGGAACACAGGCGGCAATCCGCGGCACTTGATCTTCGCAATGAATGCGGACGACGTTGTGCTCTCAGGCGGGGGACGAATCGACGGACAAGGGCCGACTTTCTGGGAGCCATCGGGAAAGGCTTCTCTTCCTGAAGAGGAACAGTGGGCCGATGTGGCCTCTCACGCTCTGGCGGTGAGAAAGGGTGGCCGACCCAGCCCGATGCTGGAATTCGTGAACTGTCGCCGGCTGAAGATCGAGGACGTACATATTGAGAACGCGCCCGGATGGACGCTACGGGCGGTAAATTGCGACAACGTGGAGATCAGCGGAATCTCAATCAAGAATCCAGTCGACGGCCCCAATACAGATGGAATCGATATTACCGGGTGCCAGAACGTTGCCGTTTCGAACTGTTCCGTTGAAACCGGCGACGATGCCGTTTGTCTGAAAAGTGAGAATCCATACGGGCCAGAGCCGCGTTTATTGAAGAATATTGTGGTGAGTAACTGTCATCTGACGACTTGCTGCAACGGATTCAAGCTTGGCACCTCATCCGAGGGCGGTTTTGAAAACATCACATTTTCAGATTCGGTGGTTTACAACAACGAGGTCCCATACAAAGAACGAGTCATATCCGGCGTGGCCCTCGAAGTTGTAGATGGGGGCTGGATCGATGGCGTCATCGTGAAGAATATCCAAATGCAGAGAACACGAACGCCCATCTTCATCCGCCTCGAAGATCGCAAACGGGTTCACGACTACCCGCAGCGCGGCCTGCGCAACGTGAGCATCGAGAATATTCAGGCAACGGAAGCATTGCTCGCAAGCTCCATAACAGGGATTCCCGGGATGGATATAAGCGATGTGAGATTGTCGCAGATACGCATTGAAAATGTGCTTCTGAGCCGCCAGGGGTCGGTTGGACGCAGCGTTCCGGAGAAAGAGACGGCATACCCAGAAGCGCGGATGTTCGGCATGTTGCCGGCATCTGGACTGTATGTGCGGCACGTTCGCAATCTCAGCTTGAGCGATGTGGCTTTCACGGCGCCATCGGGCGAAAATCGACCTACGATCATCTTTGATGATGTGGTCGGTGCACAACTATCCCGGATCCAAAGTTCTCCGATAAGCGGGGGGATGCCTATCCTGCTGCAAAGCAACTCGCGCGACGTAAAGATACTTAAGCCGTCCAGTTAACGCAAGCGATCGTGAACTCTACCTCATATCTTGCGCTCAAATCATGCTGTTCAAGGAGCGAAGGCCGCCGGGGTGCAAGGGTTGTATCCGAGCGACTGCATGGTTACAGGGCTCGGCGGCGATGGTGGCGTCGACCATGGGACAGCGTTGAAGTCAAAGAAATCCAGCAGGTTCGGCTGTGCGGCATCGTGAGCAGTGAGGTGTGCCGAGGGACCGATGAAACGGCTCTCGACAAACTTGATGATCGCCGTGTGGTCCATCGGGATGTGGGAAACATAGTGCCTCCTGGTGAACGGTGAGATCACAATGTTCGGGACGCGGAAGCCGAGCTGAGCTGAGAATCCGGAGAGCGCAGGCGCGTCAGCAGGTTTTGCTCCCGGGTCGGTTGCACTCAGGTCGCAATGCAAGGTTGGCGTTCCGCCAATCGGCACGCACGGCGAGTACGTATCCGGATTAACTGCAATCTGAGAGATATCCGGCAAGGTCCCGAGCGAAGGGCTAGTGAAATCGTTGGAATGACCCGGAACCGGCGGCACGTGATCGTAAGGCCCGCCGCCCTCGTCGTAACTGAGGAAAAACACCGAGTCTTTCCACGACGTACTGCTCATCAGCTCGTTAACAATACTCGCGACCTGCACCTGCCCATTGAGAATCGACTGGCCCGAGCCGGGATGTTCATCGTTGTGGCCATAGCCTGCCTCGATGAAAGCGAAGCTCGGCAATGTGCCGTTCGCCAGATCTGTAAAGTAGGTCGATATTGGGGCAATGTGGCTTGGATCGATGCAGAACGAGTTGGATGAGTCGCCGACGACGCTTGACGGCTGACTTGGCGGAGTGCAGGCGGCGCCAGTTGTATTTTCGTAGATGTAACGATACGAATAGGTCAGGTTAGAGAAGTGAATCGCTGGATAGACACTGTTGCCCTCGGAAAGACAGTCATCGTCATCCGTGCAAAGACCCTCAGTCACGGTGTAGTAGATTTTCCAGGAAACAGCGGCTTGATCCAATTCCTGGAATATGTTCGATATGTTGAGCTGCGGCAGATGATCGTTGGAACCGGGGTCATGGACGAGTCCCTGTGTCGTACCGCCAGTAAACGTGGCAAGCCGATTGGGAACACTCTTGCTCGCAACCGGCGAGAACCATCGATCTGAAATGGCAAACTGCGAAGCCATGTAATAGTAGTAGTTCAGGAAATCCTGATCGTAATATCCCATTGCACGCTCGCCTGCAGTGTCAGTGAACTGCCCTGAGCACGTTCCGTTGGCTGCGCAGCTCTTGGCAAAACCCTCGGCGGTGTGTACAAAGCCGCTCATTTGTATGGGGCGCGTGTTCAGGAAGTTGTAGCGGTTGACATCGCCGTAGCTGGACAGCCAATCAGAGGATTCGTCGTCTATGCACGTGCTCGTAAACTTAAATAGCGGGAAGGCTGTTCCTTCGTCATCCAAATTGCTGATTGTTGCCAGCTTGTCGTCGATACCATCGACCGTGTAGTTCACGCCGTCATCCCCAACGTCCCAGTCGTTCGCTGACCTGTATGGATTGAGCATTCCGAAGTAGTTATCGAACGAGTGGTTTTCCTGAAGCATGAAGATGACATGATCGATCGACTGCACGCTACCAACGGGAGTCACGGTTACCGTTGCAGAAGCAGTGGCGGTGCCCGCAGCACCGATGGCGGTCGCCGTATATGTGGTGCTTGCCGCCGGAGTAACTGCTTGACTACCCCCATCCGATTGAAGATCGTACTTACTTCCGTCGGATCCATTCACAGTAACCTGCGTTGCGTTGGTTGCGACGACGGTAAGCGTTGAGGAGTTCCCAGCGATTACTGTCGTTGGGTTAGCTGTAATGCTTACGGTCGGTGCGGGATTCGCCGTGACTGTGACGGTCGCGGTTGCCGACGCGGTACCACCTGCACCTGAGGCGGAAGCCGTATAGGTTGTGGTCGACGCAGGGCTCACTTGTTGTGTGCCACCAGCCGCTTTGAGCGTATAGGTGCTCCCATCAGTTCCTGACAACATCACTTGAGTTGCGTTGACAGCCGTGACCGTGAGTGTGGAGGAAGAACCGGAAGAGATCGAGGCAGGAGTGGCGGTGATTCTAACTGTTGGAATCGGATTTGGCGTCACGGTGATGGTGACAGTTGCCGATGCGTTTCCAGCGCTCCCTTTTGCCGTCGCCGTGTAGGTGGTTGTTGCCGCGGGACTCACTGCCTGCGTACCACCGGCAGCGCCGAGGTTATACGTGCTTCCATCCGAGCCGCTGACTGTGACCGTTGTTGCGTTGGCTGCAGAAACTGTGAGAATCGACGAGTTACCCGCATTGATGGATGTCGGGGTGGCCGTAATGGTTATCGACGGAGTTGGTGGAGCTGCCGACACGGTGATACTTGCCGTTGCAGTTGCGGTCCCACCGCTTCCTTTGGCTGTTGCTGTATACGTGGTTGTTGCTGCGGGACTAACTGCCTGTGTGCCTCCGGCAGCACCAAGAGTATATGTGCTTCCATCTGAGCCGCTGACTGTGACTGTTGTTGCGTTGGCTGCCGAAACTGTGAGGACAGCCGAACCGCCGGCAGCGATTGTTGTTGGCGACGCGCTAATCGTTATTGTAGGAGGTGGTGGAGCTGTTGACACCGTAACGCTTACAGTGGCTGTTGCCGCTCCGCTGCTGCCTGAAGCGGTGGCTGTATAGGTGGTTGTTGCCGCAGGGCTAACCATCTGCACCCCACCTGCGGCCGACAAAGTGTAGGTGCTGCCATCGGAGCCGACGATCGAGACCTTCGTTGCATTCGCCGCAATCACAGACAGAGAAGCTGATTCGCCTGCCGCGATCGAGACGGGATTTGCCGTGATGCTTACCGAGGGCTGGGCAGGCGTGATGTTGCGACTAACTGTGCCGCATCCGACAGCGAGGAGCAGCAGAGAAGCAAGTGCAATATATCTGGACACAGGCAACTGGCAGAGATTGTCGAATCGTTGTGCCACAGGCAAAGCTTGCTCCCTTCAATCGCTCTACTGCAGCGCACAGGTCAACGGTTCTCCGCGGAGACGTGACCTTCTTCGCGCATCTCCGAGAGGCGTATTGGAAATGTTCCAGCGGTGCACTTGAGAATGAAGATCTGAAACTTGGCGTTTGGCGGCGAGCTCCCTGAATCCTCACACCAACGCTCGTGAACTTGGATGCTGAAAGAGGGGAAGTGAGATGCCAGAGATACTGGATCTCATCGTCAAACCGATGTCGCGGTATTCTCCGTTGAGAATCGAAGTCTAATCACCAATCCGAAAGATCCCGGTGACTACGGGACTGTCTTTCTTGCCATTTGCGGTGGCGAACGCCTTAATGGTTAACTCCGTCCCTTTGACCATGATCGGGGCATGATAAGTACTTGATTGAGTGAACGGTTGAGAACCATCGACGGTGTAGTGAATAGTCGCGCTATCTGTATCGCATTGCAGAGTCACTTCCGTATCGCCATGGAACACACCTGGCTTTGGGGAAAACCTGGGCTCAGCCGTTACGTCAGCGTGAGAAATCTCTTTAAGCGTTCGAGCAGTCCTGTTCGCATGCCAGGACGACGGAGGGACGCCAAGCACGACTGAGCGAAGAAAGGCCCGCTGAAAGTCGTGAATCGGCCAGCCCTGGTAATTCTCGTTCCACTCTTTCAAGAGTTCTTGCACAACCTCAAAAGACTTGAGAACCTTTGCGGCGCGCGGCTGTCGAAACGCAACGACCAGAAGGTCGATACGAGGCGTGTTCAAATGATCCACAATTGACACGTCGAAAAGCCCTTCCGAAGGCAGCGTAATCGTGATCAACCGGGTACTCTTCTCGAACGCGTGGCGCGGCTGAAGTGACGAGTTTCCAGAGAGTGGTCGCACTTCGTACCAATAAGTGTCATTGGACAAGGCGGCGGCGAGGCCGGCGATCTTGACCTTATTTTCCGGGCTTAGCACAGCGACGGACTCGTCACGCGGTACGTGGGGTTCTTCGTGCGGCTTTGTGGGTCGATCATCCCGAAGCAACACGGCTCCCACGCGCGCCATAAGATCGATCGCATTCAAATCAGGTTCTCGATAGAGAGAAGGGACACGGAAACCACGTGCGCAATCCTGCGCGTTGAAACACTCGTAGAGAACTCGCTGACCATCAGGCAGGAGGATCGTAATCGATTGTTCATGAGCTTCTTCTGCAGGTTGCAGAAGAGACCCCGGCTCGATTGCATCCCCTGTCACTATTGGTTCTTTCTTGCCTGCCGCATGCCAGGAGCCACTCACGCGCCAAGCCATTCCAAACGACGTTTGCCGCCCTGTCTGAGACCGCGTTTCAAGCGGGTGAAACAGGAACGCAATCATGAATGAATATTGAAGGAGAATTCTGATGTGTGCGTCTTTCCGAGGCGGCAAAATACCCTGTTGTTCGAAATGAGAAAAGAGGATAGAGGTTAGCTTGACTCGCATAGCTGACCTATTGTGCCGCAGGACGCCCACGGAAGTCGACTGCCGTGGGTAGAGGCAACCAAAACAGGATCGAGAGTCATCGAAATGCCCAGACGTAAGACATCCCTCATTTGTCTCGACGGTTTCCATCAAATGGTCTCCATCAACTCCTAACGCAATGTCGCAGAAGTAAACGAGGGCAAGTCATGGCCATTTAGCTGGAGAAGCGATACGCAATCCCGGTTGAACATTTATGTCGGTCAAGAAAGCGACATGATCTACGGCCCTTTACTGCTTTGTTTGTTCTCTGTTTCCTCGGTCTCAAATAGTGTCTAATCCCCTCTTGCATTGATGCAGGTGTTTGCGCATGTCCAAACTTGATAGGTGTTTCAGGTCGTTGGTCAACTATGCAGTTTCCATCAATAGAGAAGTAGCCAGCCATCGTGGCGCCCTCCTACTCATTCTTCTGATTTCAGCTTGTGCACCCGCCGCAATGCTGTTCGCGCAAACTCCGACCGCGGTTCCGGTGCTCACATGGCGTTATGACCTGACCCACGCCGGGCAGAACACAAGCGAGAAAGTTCTTACACCATCGAATGTTAACGCTGACTCTTTCGGCAAGTTGTTTTCGCTTGCTGTCGACAGCACTGTGTATGCGCAGCCGCTATATGTTCCCGGGCTTAAAATGAGCGACGGACTGGTGCACAATGTGCTCTTTGTTGCAACGTCGAACGATACGATCTACGCATTTGACGCAGATTCCAATGGAGGAGCCAACGCGAATCCAATCTGGCAGGTCAGTCTCCTCACCACCGATCACGGCGCAGGGGCAGGCGCAACCGCCGTTCCCTGGCAGGACACCGGCTCGCCCGACGTGGCCCCTACGATTGGAATCACGGGAACCGGGGCAATCGATGCAGCAACAAACACGATGTACCTCGTCGCTGCAACCAAAGAAAACGGCGTTTACTTCTCGCGTTTGCACGCGATTAATATCATTACGGGTGCGGAACAACCGAATAGTCCGGTAAACATTACTGCGACGGTCGCCGGCACGGGCAACGGCAGTGCGGGTGGGCAGCTGACGTTTAGTCCTTTGTGGGAAAACCAGCGGCCAGCTCTCGATTTCTACAACGGATACGTGTATATCGGCTACGGTGCGCATGGCGACAATGGACCATGGCATGGATGGCTTTTCGCCTACAACGCCACCACCATGGCGCAAAGTGCAGTGTTGTGTCTATCTCCTAATGGTACGGGTGCAGGGCTCTGGGCATCGGGTGCAGGTCTTCCAATCGATAACGACGCGGCCGGCGGACGGATGTTCGTCGTCACGGGTAACGGTACTTATTCGACATACCCGCCCTTCAACGCAAATAGCGAACTTGGTCAAAGTGTTCTCGACATCAGCATCGCCAACGGCGCCCTCACTCCCACGGATGCATTTACGTCTTTCAACTATCAGATACTCAACGATCACGACTGGGATTTGGGATCGGGCGGCGTTCTGATGGTTCCCGACCAGCAGGGGACGCATCCTCACGTTCTCGTTCAAGCCGGTAAGGAAGGGCGAATAGTCGTACTTGACCGAGACAATCTTGGCGGGTACGCTGCCGGTGCTTCGTCCAATACCAACGCGTTACAGGATATTTCGGATGTCATTCCGCAAGCGCAGGGATTGTGGAGTACGCCTGCCTACTGGAATGGGAATGTCTATCTCTGGGCAGAAAACAACGTTCCGATGTTATTCAAAATGAATACAGGCGTGATGGATTCCGAGCCAGACAGTCAATCGACGATCACCTCAGCATTCCCAGACCCTTCGTTCTCAATTTCTTCAAACGGAACGCAGGGTGGCATCGCATGGGCAGTGCGGTCGGATCAGTTCAATACTGACGGGCCAGGGGTTCTCTACGCCTGGGATGCGAATGACTTAACTCACACCATCTACGAGAGCGATACCAATTCCACCCGGGACGTCGCGGGACGAGCCAACAAATTTTCAATCCCAATCGTAACCAATGGAAAAGTTTATATCGCAGCAAATGGAGAGGTGGATGTCTACGGTTTGCTCAATGCTGAAGCAACCGCAGCCGCACCTGTAATCTCTCCAAACGGAGGAAGTTTCTCCACGTCGCAGAGCGTAACCCTCTCCACGACCACAGCATCTGCTTCCATCTACTACACCCTGGACGGTTCCACACCTACGCCTGCATCGACGCTCTACACCGAACCGATGTCCGTTAGTACAGACACGACCATCAATGCAATTGCAAGCGCCCCAGGCTTCGTGCAGAGTGCAGTCAGTACTGCGACCTTTACCTTCACGACCCAAACCCCAGCGGTCACTTTCACACCGGCTCCCGGAACTTATGCGTCGTTACAAGCAGTGACGCTGTCGGATGTGGACACAGCCGCAAAGATCTATTACACAACGGATGGCTCGACGCCCTCCGCATCCTCCACCCTATACGCCGGCGCCATCCAGGTGTCGACGTCAGAGACCATCAAAGCGATCGCCATTGATCCCCAATTGCAAAACAGTAATATCAGCGGCGGACTCTACATTATTCAGCAGGGCGGAACAGCGATCAACTTTGGAATGGGCTTCTCTTCCACAGCTGGCTTGACCCTGAATGGAAGTGCTGTAGCCACCAACGATACTCGTCTGCAATTGACCAATGGCGGACTTAACCAGGCGGGAAGTGTTTTTTGGAATGCGCCGATTGGTATCAATGGATTTACAACGACGTTCGAGTTTCAGCTATCCAGCGCTCAGGCGAATGGATTTACTTTCTGTATTCAGAATGTGGCGCCGACTGCGCTTGGTGGAGACTCCGCTGGCCTCGGGTACCAGGACATTCAGGAGAGCGTCGCAATCAAGTTCAATTTTTACAATTACCAGAACGAAGGTAGCGATTCGACTGGAGTGTACACAAACGGTGAGCCGCCTGTCCTGCCGAGTACAGACATATCTCCGAGCGGCATACAGCTAAACAGCGGCGATTCGATCCAGGCGCAGGTTACTTATGATGGCACAACCTTGACTCTCAACCTTCTCGACCTTGTTACCAACAAGACCTTCACCACGTCGCAGGCTATAAATATTCCGCAAATCGTCGGCGGTAACACTGCGTATGTTGGATTCACAGGTGGAACTGGCGGTCTATCTGCAAGCCAAAAGATCCTGACCTGGACTTACAGTGAGCAAACATCGGCGCCTGCAATTTCGCCAAATGGTGGAACATTCTCTTCGGCTCAAAATGTAACCTTATCCACATCGACAGCATCCGCTGCTATCTACTACACGCTCGACGGGACTACGCCTACTTCTGGATCGACGCTCTATACGGCACCGATCGCCGTCAGTACAAACACGACTCTTCAGGCAATTGCAATTGCCGCCGGCCTTCCGCAGAGCGCCGTCAGCAGTGCGACCTTCAACTTCACATCCCAGGCACCTGCGGTCACTTTCACGCCGGTTTCTGGCACGTATCCTTCCCCGCAATCCGTGACTCTCTCGGATGGGGATGCGAACGCAAAGATCTATTACACAACTGATGGTTCAACGCCTTCGGCATCGTCGACCCTGTACGCGGGCGCGATTCAGGTGTCGACATCGGAGACGATCAACGCCATCGCAATCGACCCTGCAATGCAGAACAGTGTGATCGCTAGCGCAGCTTATTTAATTCAGCCGGTGACAACTGTCGCGCCCGCTGTAACTTTCACGCCGGCTTCTGGCACGTATCCTTCTGCGCAATCCGTGACTCTCTCGGATGGGGATGCGAATGCAGAGATCTATTACACAACTGATGGTTCAGCGCCTTCCGCATCGTCGACGCTGTATGCGAGCGCGATTCAGGTGTCGACCTCGGAAACGATCAACGCGATCGCAATCGATCCAGCAACTCAGAACAGTAACATCGCCACGGCGTCGTATATCATCCAGCAGCCCGCAAATCCAACATTCTCCCTCGGAAGCAGTGCGATGACTACCATCAAGGCAGGCAGTTCATCCACGGCAACTGTGACAATTTCGCCCAGTGGCGGATTCACGGGCACCGTGGCGCTTACGTGCTCGTTGACAAGTAACCCATCAGGTGCGGCGAATCTTCCGACGTGTTCTATCGACCAATCAGCATCGATTGCGGGATCTCAGCCGGCCACAGCTACGCTTACAATCAAGACGACAGGCACATCCTCAGCAGCCGTTCACAATCCGATGGGAAAAATGTTGGCATCCGGTGGTGAGATACTCGCTGCGGTTCTCTTTGTCCTCGTCCCGATTCGTCGACGCAGATGGCAGTCATTGGTGGGAATGGTTTTGCTTGTCTTCCTGCTTGCGGGAGTCGGGGGATGCGGCGGGACCACCAAAGTTGTGAATACAAATACCGGCACCACCGCTGGAAACTACGTGATCACGGTAACCGGGACCAGTGGTACCACAGTCGCATCTACCACGGTGCCTTTCACCGTTCAATAATTCCTATCCAAGAAGAGCCGAAACGCCCATTCGCCTATTTTCCGATCTCTCATCGGTGATGACTGGCGGCAGGGCGTTTGACTTTTGCGCGAAGTCCATTCCTCAAAACAAACGAGTGCATTGTCGTTGCAGGCTTTCATCCTCTGAATGATTGGAGCGAGGGCGGCAAGTGGATGATTGTTACTTGCAGAAGTAGCGTGCCCATTCGAATTACCTCAGTAACAAAATCAGTCCCCTTCTGCCTTCCTCTTGAACAAAGCCGCGCGTATGCTCATTACCAAATAGTTAATAAATACTCGTGCGATTCACTGGGTGTATCTTGCATCCGCGAATGAGCACGATACCTCGTTTCAGATGTCCCGCACGATGACCTTTGGAACAAATATATGGTGGGCTCACCAATGGTGACGGCCCTTTGGTAATTCTGAGACCCCGATCTAGTTTCGTGTCGCAGTTGGATGGGTCGGAATGTATTCTCGTGTACTCCATCGTCAAGTCAGTTGGATAGCGTTGCCTTCACTGGCTGCAACTCCTGACATTCCATTCCGATGCGCACAGAGTCGTACGATCGCTCTTCTCTTGCCTCTCACCCGCAGGGTTCATTCAGTTCTTCACGCCGAGCGCAGGAAGGTTCGAAAGACGGTGCGACGTCGCGGCTGGACCCTTTTGTCAGAAATTCCGACAGCGGAATTCCCCCGCTGTTTGTTCCGGTGGTCCCAGCGGCAGCTACGACTGCGCGACTGGACTCATCGCCATATCGCTCGAGGTTGAAGTTTATGAAGACTTTACTCTTTGCTGTATCGGCGCTCGCTGCTCTGTCGATTCCTGCGCTGGCCATGACCGTTTCCACGCCTTCCAGCGGAGCCAAGGTGGCTTCGCCTTTTGTGCTGACCGCAAGCGCGAAGACCTGCGCTTCAGTTCCGGCAGTTTCGATGGGCTATTCGATTGATGACGGTAAGGCAATCATTGAGCCTACGTCATTCACGGCCCTGGTAACGGCGACGCCCGGGGCGCACGTGCTGCATGTTAAGTGCTGGGGACAAAAGGTAGGTGACCAGGTATTGCTTCAGGTCACGGTGCAGGCGGCGGCAGCGACTTCGGATATTTCGGTGGCGGCTCCTGTTAGCGGAGCCAGCCTTACGTCGCCCTTCGCATTGTCTGCCAGCGTGAGAACCTGCGCATCAGCCCCGGCAGTTTCGATGGGCTATTCGATCGATGATGCAAAGGCAATTATTGAACCCACAGCTTTCTCGGCTTCGGTTGCCGCGTCTGCGGGTTCTCACGTCTTGCATGTCAAGTGTTGGGGACAGAAGACGAATGACCAGTTACTCATAAATCTCAGCGTCGTCTCGAACCCTGCACCTACACCCTGGTTCTCTGAGCCTTCCGGCACTTACTCAAGCAAGCAGATAGTATCGATCTCCGCCGCTGCGGCTGGTTCAACAATATACTTCACGACGGATGGTTCTGGGCCGACAACTTCTTCCTCTCGTTACTCGGGTCCTATCTCAGTTGCGAACTCCATGCTGATCCAGGCGATTGCCGCAGCTCCTGGTTACGCAAATAGTGGATTAGCCATGGCTAATTATGTGATCTCAACGCCCAAAGGAGCTTCAATTCCTTCCTATGCAATCGCAGAGAACGAGATCCAGCTGCTGCCCAATTGGCGAATCAAGCATGATCCAGCCACAACAGGTACTTCGACAGGTGCTATGACACTTGTGAGCGAGCCAACGCTTAGTGGTCAAACAGCGAAGTTCTATACGGGCTTCACCAATGCGGGCGGTGAGCTTTACTCGGTGTCGTATGGAAACGATACCGACTCTAAGAATTTTGTTTATGATGCCGAGGTCTGGATTTCAGCCGACAGCGTTCTTAGCAATCTGGAGATGGATAACAACCAGGTGATGCGCAATGGGGACACGGTGATCTACGCATTCCAGTGCTCTGGATATACGAACACATGGCAATACAGCTCAAATGCCGGAACCCCGACGGCGCCTGATGTGAAGTGGCTCAATTCAACTGCGCCATGCAATCCCGCAAAATGGACCCGTAACACCTGGCATCATATTCAAATCAGCTATTCACGCGATGACGCAGGGAATGTAACCTACCAATCCGTGTGGTTCGATGGAGTTGAATCGCCGATCAACCAGACAGTGAATTCCGCATTCTCGCTCGGATGGGCGTTGGGAGCAATGGTTGCCAATTTCCAAGTCGACGGCATTGGCGCAAGCGGATCGTCAAGTCTGTATCTTGATAACTTCACCATTTCTCGCTGGTGACACGACGAGAGTTATTCTCTGCGCCCCTGGATGAGTGATCAATACTTTGTGAATCTTCGAGCGATGCAATGCTTCTTCATGCCGCAATGAAGTTTCTACCGGCTCGGTGTGCATATTTTGCTCGATGCAAGTAAATATTTCCGGGATGCCCGGCGCCGTAGGTTTTTTTCGCACTTCGGGTGCTTTTGCGTTGTCTGAATCGAAGAATTGTGTAAGGATTCTCAAGACATTACAAAAAGTTGCCTGTGGTCTTGAAAGTCCGCGTGGCGAGTGGGCCCTTCAAAGCGGAAGAAGTTGCTAAAGCCGCAGCAAGCGCCCATTCTAACGCGTCGGTTATTTCCGCAGATTAGTGCTGATGTTCGGTTGAAGAAGCGCGAACAACGGCACTGTAATTAGAGGTTGCTGAGCAGTTAGACCTGGTACATCTTCTTCGTGCCTCTCAGAACAGCCCGCTCACAATAAAGATACTTCGGCTGCCTTGCGAAAACGCTAGTGGGGAGTCGGCGCGAACTTATGCCTTCAAATCGCAAAGGATTATGATGAAACTTTTTGGTAACCTGACTTTTACTGGTCTTGCAGTCTTAACTCTTTCAGTTCCATCATTCGCTGGCGTGACTGTCAACAGTCCTACAAATGACGCCGACGTTTCTTCTCCGTTCACCCTTTCAGCCTACGCAACGACGTGCTCATCGACGAGCGTTAATGCGATGGGCTATTCGCTGGACAGCAGCAGCGACACCACGGTCGTTAACGGTCAATCAATCAACAACAACGTTTCATCGTCCACTGGAACACACACGTTGCACGTTAAAGCATGGGGATCGAACGGCGCTTCGTGCGTTAAGGATGTCACGATTATCGTAAAGTCCTCGGCGAGCACCTCCAGTAGCTCGAGCACTTCACTGTTGTCGATTCCGTCCGATGCTGACGTTGTAAGTTCGATTGAAGTTCTGGGTGGATGGAGTTCTCATCATGATAGCGGAGGACCGGGTTCATCCAGCGGAACGATGCAGATGGTCAGTTCGCCCTCGAAGTATGGTACTTCGCGGCAGTTCGTGACATCGTTCACTAACAACGGCGACGAACGTTATAGTGTCTCCTTCTCCGATAACATTGACGCCAAGAACTTCTTCTATGATGCGTGGGTTTATCTGACGAGCTCTTCGAGCCAACTTGCAAACCTCGAATTCGATGTAAATCAGACGATGTCGAACGGGCAGACGGTCTTAATGGGTGTTCAATGCGACGGCTGGACGGGGCACTGGGCTTACACGGCCAATACGGGAAGTGCAGGAAGTCCGAAGCCGCAATGGGTGAGTAAGAGCGGCACCAGTTGTAACCCCCGAGCGTGGTCGCAGAACCAATGGCATCATGTTCAGGCCAGTTTTTCCCGAGATAGTTCCGGCAACATCACTTACAACGCTGTCTGGCTCGATGGAGTTGAGTCATCGTTGAATCAAAAGGTTTATGGTGCCGCCGATCTCGGCTGGGGAGACGTGATGCAAACCCAATTCCAAGTGGACGGGTATGGATCAAGCGGGCATGTAACTGCCTACGTCGACGGCCTTAAGGTCTCAGCCTGGTAAGCTCGCGGTTGGTGAGTTCCTGCTGTCGATTCGGTGCACTCGGTCCCGCGGCTTCTCGATAGGTCTGCGGGACCATGGCACCGGCCGCGACAGAACGAGTGTACGCGTCCATAGCTGTTCTTGTCGCGAGCGGGATGTACCTCATACCTGAGTTCGCGACAAAAGAACCCCCAAACAGATGTCCCCGTCGGGTGAGATCTCCCCTTTCATTCAGCGGCTCCCAACTTCCTGCAACAGCTCTCCGCGGGCACCCCAGGGCAGTCGTTGGATCGACTGTGGTCGCTCACGACGCGGAGATACATTCCGCATCCGGCAGTTACGTGACATGACAAATGTCACCGCATTTTCCTTACGCCCTACACTTCAAACTGGGCCGGGGCGCTCCCATACTGGATCTTGTCGTAGCCAAGATCCCACCGAGGAGCGAGTCATGAGCGCAGTTCTCGAACGTCCCCGTGCATTTGCAGCGCCCGCCACATATCGATCTACCGAAGCTGTCGCCTCGCTCGATCGCGTCACCAAGCGATTTCCCAATGGTGTCGTTGCTCTCGACGATATCTCCCTTACTCTCAGACGCGGCGAGGTGCTGGCGCTGCTTGGTCCCAACGGAGCCGGGAAGTCCACTGCGGTCAAGCTTCTCATGGGGCTTAGTTCACCGACCTCGGGGCTCGTCAGCATCTTTGGCGCCGACCCGCGCAATCACACTGCGCGCCTGCACACAGGAGTGATGCTGCAGGGAGGCCGTGCGCCCGAAATGCTTCGCGTACGTGAGCACATCGAGATATTCAGGGGCTACTACCCTAACCCCATGCCTTTCGCCGACATCATCGAGGTCGCTGGACTCGGCGATATCGAATCGCGCTTGTTTGGGCAGCTTTCCGGAGGCCAGAAACAGCGGGTTCTGTTTGCGATCGCACTGGCCGGCAATCCGGATCTGATTTTCCTTGACGAACCGACGGTGGGACTCGACATCAAGTCTCGGCGTGGCATGTGGGCGCAGATCGAGTTGCTCGCTGCTCGCGGCAAGACAGTGCTCCTCACCACCCATTACCTTGAGGAAGCCGATTCTCTTGCAAAGCGAATCGTGGTAATCGACAAGGGCCGAATCGTTTGTGAAGGTACGCCTGCCGAAGTCAAGTCGATGGGATCTGTCGCTTCGGGCTCGAGCAGTAACAATGTCAAGATTATTCGTTGCGCCACTGCAATTCCTGCGCACGCCCTGCTGAATATTCCCGGCGTTACAAACGCCACGATCGACGGCGAGCTTTGCACAATCCTCACGAACCAGCCAGAGATGACGCTGCGCGAACTCCTCGTTCTCGATTTGTCACTGCACTCGATTGATGTGCAAAGCCCCAAGCTCGAAGATGCATTCCTCGCTCTAACCGGCGATCACGAATAAGCACAAGCGCGTTTTCTTGCATTAACAGAATTCGTCGGGAATCAGCATCCCGGGCAGCACGCTGAAAAGGAGCGACTCATGTCCACCGCAACATTTGATCTTCGCCGCACCGATTCTTTTACTCGCAACCTGACAATCTTTTTACGTGAATCCCGCTATGAATTCATTCGGCTTTTGCGTACACGTAGCTTCTCATTTTCCGTCGTCGGCTTTCCGGTGGTGTTCTATCTGTTCTTCGGAATCATCATGAATCGAGGTCAGCAGATCGGCGCGATCTCTATTGCCAAATATGTTCTCGCCAGTTACGCGGTGTTCGGTATGGTGGGCGCAGCGCTGTTCGGCATCGGCGTGGGTCTGGCCGCTGATTTAGCTGCCGGCTGGCTGGATCTTAAGCGCGCCAGCCCTATGCCACCACTGGCTTACGTCCTCGCAAAGTGCTGCTCCGCCGTATTCTTCGGCATCCTCATTGTCGGGCTGCTCGCCTTGATCGGTATCACCCTGGGTCATGTCTCTCTGACCTTAGCTGAATTCGCTCTTATGATCGCACTGACTATTGTCGGTGTCGTTCCCTTCGTCTGCATGGGACTGGCGCTCGCATTGATGGTACCCTTCAGTTCCGCGCCGGGCATCACCAACATGATCTATCTTCCGATGAGTTTCTGCGGTGGGCTGTGGGTCCCGCTGATGTTTCTGCCGCACTTCATGCAAACGATCGCCGTGCTCATGCCCACCTACCACCTTGGCCAATTGATGCTGGGCGTATTCGGTTACGCAAGCACCGGGACCACTCTAAGCCACTGGTCTGGGCTGCTTGGTTTTACACTGCTTATGCTCGGCACTGCAGGAGTTGCCATGCGTCGAGTCGAACAAAACACCTAGCACAAGGCGTACACTCCGGGAAAAGGAACAATGCCTGTCATTTCGCCCAACTCGCAGCATCGCCAGAACAAATGGGCCTGGATGTGGCTCGCCTACACCGGCTTCCTTTTGATCCAGCCGCTGCTTGAGCCGAGCTGCAACCTCTGGGTCGGCACCATTGCCTGCCTGGTGGTATTTTTCGGCATCTTCTGGCGATTTTTTTACACTGCCGGGCCGTCCACGCCCAGGCGGCTCTGGATGGTCGGCGCCACTTTTATTCTGGGTCTCGCGGTTTTTCCGTGGAATCGCGGCGCTTCGACGTTCTTCATTTACGCTGCAGCGTTTCTTCCCTTCATCATCGAGTCCTCCCGGAAGGTCATCGCTTTCATCCTTCTTGACTGTGTTGCGATTCTTGCGGAGGGAGCGTTTTTCACTCTGGTCAAACACGACGGGCCGTTTTACGTCGGTTGGCCAAACACCTTCATTGCCATTTTCCTGGTCATCATCATCGGCGGCGGCAACATCTACTTCGCTGAGCAACGCCGCGCCGATTGCAAGCTTCGCGCCGCCCTTGAAGAAAACGTAGCGCTCGCAGCCGTCGCCGAGCGCGAGCGCATTGCCCGCGACCTTCATGACGTCCTCGGCCATACGCTCTCTGTCATCGTCCTCAAGGCCGAACTCGCCGGTCGTCTCATCTCGCTCGATCCCACCCGCGCCACCGTGGAGATGGCAGACGTCGAACGAACCGCTCGCGCCGCACTTGCTGAAATCCGAGAGGCTATTGGTGGCTACCGGTCGCGTGGCCTGGCCGCCGAGATCGATGACGCACGCCGTATACTTGATGCCGCCGGCGTCACGCTGCTGGCCGAAAGCAAACCGGACCGCGGCTCCTTCAGCCCCCAGGAAGAAACGGCCCTCGCTCTCGCATTACGCGAAGCCGTAACCAACATCGTCCGCCACGCACGCGCGACCAACTGCCGCCTTCGCTTTGTCTGTGAAGCCGGTCATCGCCGCCTCGTGGTGGAAGACGACGGGCCGCGGACCATTGTTCGAGAGGGAAACGGCCTGCGCGGCATGCGCGAACGCATCGAGTCTCTTGGCGGTCGTTTCCATCTAGAATCCGGTATCGTGCAGAATCACGGAACCCGGCTCACCATCGAACTTCCGCACCGCGAGGCCGCCGCCTCATGACCGCCGCTCAACGCTCGTCTACTCCCATTCGCGTGCTCCTCGCTGAAGATCAGACCATGCTCCGCGGCGCGCTTGCTGCGCTACTTGACCTCGAGCCCGACATTAACGTCATTGCCCAGGCCGCCAATGGCCGCGAAGCCTTCAGGCTCGCCCGCCTGCACGCTCCCGACATCGTCATCACCGACATCGAAATGCCGGATCGCAGCGGACTTGAGCTCGCTGATGATCTGAAGCAATCCGCTTCCAGCCCCCGAGTCATCATTCTGACTACCTTTGCGCGGCCGGGGTATCTGCGCCGAGCCCTCGATGCCGGCGCACGTGGCTACCTCCTCAAGGACCGGCCAGCAAGCGAGCTTGCGGAAGCTGTGCGTCGCGTGCATGCCGGCCTGCGCGCCATCGATCCCGATCTTGCCGCCGAAGCCTGGAGCGGCGACGAAGACCCTCTCTCGGACCGCCACCGCCAAATCCTGCACCGCGCCGGCGAAGGTCGCTCCACCTCCGAAATCGCCACCGAGCTGCATCTCTCGGACGGAACCGTGCGTAATTACCTTTCGGAAGCCATCGCCAAGCTTGGCGCAGCCAATCGCATTGATGCCGCAAGAATCGCGCGCTCGCGAGGATGGCTGTAGCTGGCGGTGGGGTCATTCGGATCGGAGTGACTATCCTTCTTTCCGGTCTTTTGGCTTTCGCCATAATGGGGCGGCCAAGGTTCCGAATTCCAAGCGGAAACGCCGGAACTCAAAGTTTAGTGTTGTGCTGTAGTGCGAATCGTAACAGCGCATTCGCACCTTCGATTTCGAGCTTCCTACATATATTGGTGCGATGGTTTTCTACCGTCCGGTAGTGAATATTGAGTTCTTGAGCGATCTCCTTGCTCGACTTGCCTTGTGCGATGAGCTTCATAATATTGCGCTCTGAAACCGTGAGGCTATCCAAGGGACTGACCTCGGCCGCGGCTGGCGCCGTGGTACGTCTCTTCACGAGTAGGTGCGTCATTCCCTGGCTGACATACATCTGCCCGGCGTTCACAGCGCGTAAGCCCGTTACGATCTCCTCGGAGGCGCCGTCTTTCAGCAGATAGCCTTTTCCACCGCAAAGGATGGCAGAGTCGAAGAAGTCGGGATCTGTGTGCAACGTCAGAAAGACGATCTTTGTCGTCATCCCCAGCCTTTGAATTTCACGAGCAACCGCGAATCCGTCCATCTTCGGCATATCCACGTCGAGGACCGCGATGTCGGGCGAGAGTCGCCGAATGAGTTGGAGGGCCACCTCTCCGTCACCCGCTTCACCAACGATCTCAATTCCTTCGTGCTCTTCAATACTCGACCGAAGGCCCTTGCGAACGATAGGGTGGTCATCTGCGAGCAGGATTCGGATTGCATTATTCACGGTCACCTACACGATCTGGATTTCGACAGTGACTTCAGTTCCATAGCCGACCTTGGAGCTCACTTTCAAAACACCCCCAAGCGAGTGGGCGCGTTCCACCATGCCTGACAAACCAAATCCTTGGCGCCCCGTTTGCCGATCAGGTTCCTGAGAGAGGAAGCCTTTGCCATTGTCATGCACCGTCAAGACTACGAGCTTATCCGTGCGGTCGATTCGAACATCGACCTGCGTCGCGTTTGCGTGTTTCATCACATTGGTGAGGGATTCCTGCACAATCCTGTAAAAATTGATACGCAAATCTTCCGGAAAAACGTCGTCAACATCATCAAGTTTCGATTGAATAGCAATACCAGACGATTCGGAGACGGATCGAATCACTCCGGCAAGTGCCTTCGTCAGTCCAAGCCTATCGAGTTGGGATGGACGAAGATTATAGGAAATGTCCCTTGTTTCCTTGATCGCTGCGAGAGTCTCTGCACTGATTTCTTCTAAAATCTGGGATTGTTCCTGACCAGAATTCGCGGCCGAACGCTGACGCGCAGCATTACGCACGAGATTATTGATGATGACTAATCGCTGGCCGATGCTGTCATGCAATTCGCCGGCGACACGTTTTCGTTCACGCTCCTGCGATGCCATCAACTCCTGAGAGAACGCCTGCTGGGCTGCTCTCTCAGCATTGATCTGAGAAACCCTTAGTTGCCACGCAATCATTACAAAACATAATAGGATCAACATGATAATCGCGGAGAACCACCATGTCTTATAAAACGGGGCCAACACACTAATATCGACAGTTTTCTCTTCAGAATTCCAAAGCCCAGCACTGTTGCCCGCGATCACGCGAAACTTGTAGCTACCAGGCGGAATGTGCGAATAGTAGGCCGTGCGTCGACCCCCTGCTTCGATCCAGTTCGAATCCAGTCCCTCAAGTCTATATCGAAACCGAATCTGTTCAGGCTTTACGAAGCTGGGAGCAGTGTACTCAATCTCAAGATTCTCATCCTCAGGCCGCATCATTAGTGGCGCACTCACTGTTGCCTGTTCGTGATCGATATAGGCGCTTTCTATCTGTACCGTCGGTGGTGCAGGATCCTGCGGGATGATATCTGGATCGATAGCTGCTACTCCGTCCTGGGTGGGGAACAGCAATTTCCCGTCCCGCGTTTTCACACCGGCCGGCCATAGCCCGCCATTACATTCTTCATTGATCATTCCGTCGGCGCGCCCATAGGAGGTGGAGGCAATCGTATGCCGCTTTCCGTCTGCAAAGTCGTTCAACTCCTGTTTATTGACACGATAAATACCCTGGTTTGAACTCATCCACAGATTTCCGTTGGGAGTCTCCAAAATCTGGAACACGCCGTTGCTGAAGAGCCCATCGCGTTTTCGATATCGAGTGAGATGACTTCCCCGCAAACGTCCGAGTCCGTTATCGTATGTCCCGATCCAAAGTGTCTGATCGCTATCTTCATAGAGCGATCGGATGTTATTGCTTGGCAATCCATCCGCCTCTGTCAAATGAGTGAAGTGTCCGTCATGGAGACGAGTGAGCCCTCCATACCCGCCGAACCATAGATCCCCCGAGGCGCTCTCGATGATGACTCGGATATCCGGCGATGCGAGGTCATCATGCGGAGTCAGAAGGTCTGCGACGCCGTTTTTGAACCTCCACAGTCCTCGATCAGTGCCAAACCATAGTGTGCCCTGGCGATCCTGCAAGATAGCCTGAACGATGGTTCCCTCTGGCAGCGCAGGAGACGAAGGCCTTTGGAGACGCCCATTGCTGAGGACGGCAAGACCACCGTGTGTTCCTATCCAAAGCCGTCCTTCAGAGTCTTCGGCAAGCGCTGTCACAAGACGGGACGGAAGGCCGTCAGCAACACCGTAGTTTTTGAACTGTCCGTTGTATAGACGACTAAGCCCCTGCGCCCAGGCTCCGACCCAGATGGCTCCTACATGATCTTCGAAGATCGGATAGACACCAAGCGCAAGCGATTTGTGGTTCATTGCGTAAATCGCGATCGGCTGCTCTTGTAGTCGATACAGCCCTTGTCCTTCTGTGCCGAGCCATAGATTCTGTTGCTTGTCTTGAAACATCCGGGAGCATAGAAGCGTCGTGACTTTTCCTCCAGATAGATAGTCGACAAAGCGATCGAGACGAGCACGGATATGAACGCTCCACAGGTGGCCGTTGGAGCCGGGATACAAAATCTTTGCGGGCTGACTAACATGCGCAAACTGGCTACCGTGTGCTCCTGTCGTGATTGTTGCCTGCTTGCCGTCAAGGGTCTCTATCCAGAGGGTTCCGGCGGGGTCGCGCGCAATGCCCCATATGGAAGCGCCGAAAAGCCACGGCGGCAAGTTGTACTTGGAAAAGTGACCGGCCAGAAAAACGTACAGGGAGTTGGCGTCGCTCCCCCAAAAGCCCTCCGGCTCCCAGCGGAGTGGAATGTAGCTGATCTTCGATCCCTTCGGCGTAACATCGAAAAAGCGACCCGCTTTTTCATCCCACCGTTGGATCGTGTTACCGGAAAGAACCCAGACATGTCCCTCAGGATCGGATGCGAGTGCTCGCGCCGTACCGCTGGCCAGCCCCAACTCAGATCCAAAGGTGTGAAACTGCCCTTGATGATAGCGAGTGAGTTGGCCGCCCTCGGCGGTCAGCCACAGATCACCGGCGCTATCCTCGCACATAAAACTGAAGCGGTTGGAACCAATGCCCGGCGTATTGCTCTTGTCGAAGACAGTAAAGCGCACGCCGTCGAATCGAGCGAGACCATTAAAGGTTGCCAGCCAGAGATAGCCATCCGGTGTTTGCGCGATAGCGCGCACGATGTTTTGCGGCAGCCCGGTCTCAGTCGTCCAAATGTCGAATCGATACTGAGCGTTGAGCAGAGCCGCGCCGTAGAGCGCCGCAAACAGGTACACGAGATGCCTTAGCGCTGGTATGAAGCGAGGGCATTGCCGGTTTCTCTGTCCAGAATTGGCCTGTAACATTTGCTCGGCGACGGGGAATCGACGAGAGCTTGATCGTTTCGCACCTGTAAACGGTACGACCTTCTCACCCGTCTGGGACCACATGTCAATGTAGAATCTCACAGATTTCCGCGCGACAAACCCAATTCTTTTCAAAGTGATGCGCTCCTATGCCAATCCAGCGGATTGATGTTCCGGCCTGAGTGGCAATTGCGCCGGTCCACACACCCTGTGTGGAACCACACGAGACCGCATGTAACACCGCATGGCCGCTCGTGTAGCGACATCTATTCTTTCGTGCGCCTCGTTCTCCTAAGCTGGTCTTCGAACAGCACACCTTTGAATTTGCTGGTTGAAAAGGCGTGCACTTGAAGTTCCACAAGGTGACTTTATGACAACGAAACTCATGCAGCAGGTTCTCTTGAAGGGGATATTGCTGGCGCTGATCTCAGGCGCACCGCTGGAAGTAGCCAGGGCTCTCCAAACCGCGGCTCCGACGCAGGACGCACAGCAAGCTTCACCAGTGGGCAGCGCAGCTGCGACTAATCCGCCTGCCGCGGCACCGATGACCGCTGATCAGCTCAATGCGCTGGTGGCTCCAATCGCTCTTTATCCCGATGCGCTGGTAGCCCAGGTGCTGGGTGCTGCAACCTTCCCGGACCAGGTGGCCTTTGCCGACGACTGGCTGGCGCAGAACAAGAGCTTGACGGGGACCGCTTTGACGCAAGCGGTCAACCAGCAGACATGGGATACGAGCGTGAAGGCTTTGACGCAGTTTCCCAGCGTGCTTGATGAACTGGCCAAGAATCTTGCCTGGACTTCCAGCCTGGGACAAGCCTTCGACAATCAGCAGGCGGATGTTATGGCAGCGGTGCAGACCATGCGCGCGCAGGCACAGGCCGCGGGAAATCTCAAATCGACGTCGCAAATCCAGGTGGTTCAGCAAAGTCCGCAGACCATCGTAATTCGGCCCACTAATCCCGACGTGGTGTACGTGCCGCAATACAACCCGACGGTGGTGTACGGCGCGACCTACGTCGTTCCCTATTACCATCCGCGGTGGTTCGCTGCAGGCCTGTCGTTCGGCGTGGGCGTCAACATCGGTGGTGGTTGGGGTGGTGGCGGCTTTATCGGTGGTGGTTGGGGTGGCGGATACGGCTGGGGTTTTCACTCCTGGAACGTGAACTGGGGCGGCGGCGGTGGAGTGATCTACAACCACAACACCTACATCCACAACAACACCTATATCCATAACAACACTTACATCCACAACAACACCAACATTCATAACAATACGAACACTCATAACAACGACAACCGGTGGAATAACAACAACGCCAACAACAACCGTGCAAATAACACGGGTTATCGGCCGAACGGCAACAGCGGCGGAGATCGCGGCTGGGCCAATGGCGGCCATAACGGCAACGACGGACGGATCGGTGGCGATGGTGGCCGGCGAGATCAGTTCGGAGGTGACGGTGGACGGCACGGCCAGTTCGGCGGCGGCGATGGCCGACGCACTCGACCCGAGAGCGACCGCGGCCGGAGCAGCATGCGCCAGGCTCATATAGGCGGCGGTGGAGGCGGTCATCATGGCGGCGGCGGCGGTGGCGGACACAGACGTTAGCTGCCCGCGAGAACTGCACACGACGCAATGCCAAAAAACTGAATTGGAGAAATGCTATGAGAAATCCCGAGAGAAACAAGGCCACCTACAAAACGCACATATGGCTGTTGCTGACAATCATTGCGGGAATGGGTTTCACCGGATGTTCGCGAAACGTACAAGCAATCAGCAGCATTGGTGAGCAGGCCACCTTTGGCACCCCGGCAGAAGCGGGCGAAGCACTGCAAACGGCTTCCCGAGCTCACGACGATGGCGCCTTGAGCAAAATCCTGGGTGAGAGATCCGCTGCGATTCTGAGTTCCGGAGACCCCGCTGAAGACAGGGCTTCTATTGATGTATTCACGAAGAAGTATGACCGCATGAATCGCTGGGTAACGCTGACGGATGGAAGCGAAATTCTTTATGTCGGCCTGGACAACTATCCATTCCCCATTCCTCTCGCTAAGAACGCCTCAGGTAAATGGTATTTCGATACCGCGGCGGGCGAGGACGAACTTCTTGCGCGACGGATTGGGCGAAATGAACTGCTGGCGATCGATGCCGCCGCGGCAATTGCAAAGGCCCAGGAACTCTACTTCAAGAGTTCGCACAACGGTTTCACGGCCGGGCGGTATGCGCAGCAGATCGTCAGCACGCCGGGAACGAAGGACGGGCTTTATTGGGACGCTTCGGAGGGAGGCGCACCGAGCCCGCTGGAGAAATTGGCGGGATTTTCTGCCAACGCAAGTTCAACCAACCCGCAGGTATTTCACGGATACATGTTCCGGATACTCACTTGGCAGGAAACAGCGGGGAAAGGCGGTAGGGGCAACGTAACCAGCGGAAACATCAGCAAAGACTTCGCCGTCATCGCAAGCCCGGTAGAGTATGCGGACTCTGGAATCATGACCTTTATCGTGAGCCGCAATGGCGTTGTTTATCAGAAGGACCTCGGCGAGAAAACCGTCGGAATTGCCGCGTCGATCAAGGAATACAACCCGGCGGACGGCTGGACGCCCGCCGAGTAATCTGCTCGCTATCAGGCCTGGCGCTGTCGCCTCCGCGATGACGCCGATTACCTCAACGCATTATCAAACCCGAAATTCAAAGGAGAAAATACCATGAAGATGAGAATTGTTCTTGCTGCCTTTGGCGTGTGTGCCGCCGCCATGTTCGGCGGAAGCATGATTTCCCAGGCACAGCAGGTTGTCTATGAACCGGCTCCCGTTTACGCGCAACCTTCAACCGTTGTTTACTTACAGGCTCCGGTAGTGAACATCGGGAACCGTCACGGAAACCTTCGCAGCGCGCAGGGGAATATCGTTCAGGCCTATCAGCGTATTGAACGCGCACAGGCGGCCAATAATGGTCAGCTTGGCGGACACGCGCAGCGCGCTAAGGAGCTGCTCATCGAGGCGGACATCGAGCTCAGACAGGCTGCCAACGTCTCCAATGCTGAAGGGCGTTGATCATCGGCGCCGCAGCGCCTGGCGAACTGCGGCCTCCGTGCATCCACGTTCAAAAGATGGATTCTGAAAAGCGAGTTTCTGCTTCCACTGTGATGAACTCGCTTGATGCGAAAGACAGGATCCGCAAGTTTATCGGGACAAAACTATGCTCAACCTCACTCAGAAGTACCGCTCAGAACTGCTAATGTCCGCGCTGGTTGTTCAGCTGCTGGCGTCGCCGATCGCAGATAAGAACCCGCACGTTGGCGGAGCGCTGGCTGTTGTCGTGTTGGTCTTGTTGCTGGCCGGCTCGAGTTACACCATGAATAAACAGCGCGACCGCGCCGTTCTGATTGCTCTCACGGCATTCTGGATCACGATGAGGCTGGGCGAAGCGTTCGACGGAAACCGGCATATATTCTCTTCTCTCGCTCCGGCCATCGGACTGCTGCTGTCGTGCGCTGTGCTCCGGCTGATCCTCGATCGCTTTGGAATGATTTCGGAGATCACGGCGAGCGTAATCTCAGAGGCTTTCATGGGCTACCTGGTCATCGCGATTGCCTTTTCCCAGCTTTATTCCATTCTCAACATGTATCTGGAGAGCCCGTTCAATCAAGTGATTCCGGCCTGGAAGACCAGTACCCTGCTGTATTTCAGCATGATCACTCTCAGCAGCGTGGGCTACGGCGGGGTTGTGCCGGTCAATCCTTACCTGCGAATTACCGCAGCCCTTGAAAGTATGGTCGGCATTTTCTATGTCGCGGTGGTAGTTGCTCGGCTGGTCTCATCGTACCGGCCCAAGGTAGGCAGGATCAGCGGGAATGAGGTCTAGGTGAAAAATCTGACAATACTGATCGTCGAAGACCACGCGGGTGTCAGGGGTCTGCTGCGGCGAACAGTTGAAACAATCGCCAGCCAAATTATCGAATGCTCCGATGGAGCCGATGCGCTGGTTGCATACAAGCAGTGCCATCCGGACGTGGTGCTTATGGATATACAGATGCCGCGAATGGACGGTCTAGTCGCGACACGAGAGATCAAGAAATCATTCCCGGGCGCCTGCATTGTCATCGTCAGCGATTACGAAGCAGATGAGTTTCGCACCGCAGCGTCTGCCTCAGGCGCTTCAGGGTACGCGCTCAAACGAGATCTGGAAGATCTCGAGGCTATTATTTTCCGGTCGCTTCGTACGCTCGCCGCTCCCGAAAGGCTTGAATCATGACAACACTGATCCGCAATCTCGGAACGGTTATCAAGTAAATCTCTGATAACGGACAGTTCTCAGATTCAGGCAGTGGCAACGTCATGCGACGGTTGAACTGGGGCAATCAGTGCCTTAATCGATTTTGATCGCTTCGAGTCGGTTTTGTGCGCGAGGATGTTAAAGCATCCCAATTGTGCAGGCAGGGCATTGCGATGATCGTGGGAGGTTTGAATGGCCAAGGTAACCTTGCTGACTGTTGCGTTTGCCACCCTTATCTGCGCTCCCGTTCAAACAGAGGCGCCGGCTACGGCTAACATCGACCTGGCCCTCAACAAGATGGATGCGTATATCGGTGACGCTATGCAGAAGACCGGCGTTCCGGGTCTGGCTGTAGCGGTCGTATACCGGGGCCAAGTCCTGTTTCTGAGGGGATATGGATTGCGTAAGCTGGGCGAAACGGCCAAGGTCGATCCGGACACCGTGTTTGAAATCGCATCGGTGTCAAAACCGATTGCATCCACCATCGTGGCTTCCCTGGTAGGCGCCGGCACGGTGAGTTGGGATGATCGAATTCAATCGCTGGATCCCGATTTTGCGCTCTCCGACCAGACCGCCAATCAACAGGTGACGATACGCGACATGTTCGCGCATCGCAGCGGCCTACCGACTGGCGCCGGTGACGTCTTGGAAGACCTGGGCTACAGTCGACCGGAGATTTTGCGACGCATCCGTCTGGTTCCCCTGGCGGGCCAATTTCGAGAAACCTACCATTACAGCAACTTCGGCCTGACCGAAGGAGCCATTGCGGCTACGCTCAAAACCGGTCAGTCCTGGGAAGAGGTCGCTCAGCGTCAGCTTTACGCAAAGATAGCGATGCACTCCACCAGTTCCCGCTATTCCGATTACGAGAACAATCCAAACAAAGCGGCACTCCATTATCGCCATGGGAATGTTTTTAGCAACTGGTTTGTACGCGAGGCCGATTCGGAAGCGCCGGCAGGCGGAGTTAGCTCCAACGTGCGCGACCTTGCCAACTTTGTAAAGTTGCAGCTTGACGACGGTGTATTCGATGGCCAGCGAATTGTGGATAAGGCAGCACTCGACGAAACCCATAAGCCGGAGATTTGTGCGGCTGTACCAGGCCCTCTCCCTCCAGGAAAATGTCCCGGCAGCTTCTATGGCCTAGGCTGGAACGTGGGCAAGGATGCAACCGGTGCTCTGAGGTTAAGCCATAGTGGCGCCTTTGATCTAGGCAGTGCTACCGCCGTTTATCTGGTGCCGAGCGAACGAATCGGGATTGTTGTCTTAACAAATGGCACACCGGTCGGACTCCCGGAATCCGTCTGCCTGTCGTTTCTCGATTTCTATCGCTACGGCTCCGCTCAAGTCGACTACCTGAAAGCGCTCAAACCAGTCTTTGAAAATCTCATGAAGGAGACGCAGGATTCGTCTCCTGACTACTCAAAGCTCAAGCCACCCACAAATCCTTCGCCGCACAGGCAGCTTTCTGCTTACAAGGGAACCTATGTCAGCCCCTACTACGGCAAGCTCCAGATCGACATCGACCAGGATCGGTTGATCATGCGCCTGCCCCCGCGTGGGACCTGCTACGAGCTCACTCCCTGGGACGGTGATACATTCACTTATTACTTCGCCAGCGAGAATACGGGTGTGGCGCGTCGCGGCGTGAAGTTTCTCGATGGCGATAAGCAGCTTCTGGTCGAAAACCTGGCTATCGTTAATGACGGTGTGTTCACCAAGGCTAACTGAGTGGCAACGCAAATTCGCGCCACGCTACTTCCAGATTGGGGATATATAAAATCTGAACCGGGCAAATCGTAGAACCGATTGTAACTGGCATGTGGTAACACACGGTTCAATGTGTAGTAACCGCTATAGGTTTTGGTTGGGTTGTTTGCTAACTTTAGCTTGAAAGGAATCGCAATGAGTGATCGCCTACGTGGTTTTATTTGTGGAGCGCTTCTTTTGCTGGCTTCGGGCGTTTTATGGTCGCAGGAGCCTCCGCCGCAGGCGGCTCCGGCTAATGTCGCCGGAAAGTGGACGCTCTACTGCAACGATCCCAACGGATCTACCTCAACCAAGTATCTCGAACTCAAGCAGACCGGCAACACGATTAAGGGCCACTTCAAAGGTCCCAATCAGTCCGGTGGGCTGGAGGGCACCATCAACGAACGGCATCTTGTCGTTCGCACCAAGACCCGGGAACCGCTTGTGTTTCGCGGCAGAATCGACGGCCCGAAGGTAGACGGTGTGGTACAGGGCAGCACGTTTAATGGAACCTTCCACGATCGGGGAGGAACCGGAACGTTTCAAGGTCAACTTATCCAGTAATGTGCCAAGGAAGAACAAGGACTCGCATGATGCCTGATGCCACCTATACCCGAAGGTCAGTCCTGGCTGGCCTGCTTCGCGGCGCGGCTGCCACGGTCTTTTACGCCCCCGCTCTCGATGCTCTCGCGCAGTTCGGCGGTGAAAATTCGCGGCGCGGTGCCGGTTTCTATACCGAAAACTTCCAGCGCCAGTTCCGCGTGCCAGCGATGTCCGTTGCCGTATCCAAGGGGGGACGTTTTGTCTACGATCACGCTGGAGGCATGGCCGATCGTCAACATATGACCCAGGCCCAAGAGAACACCCTCTTTCGCATCGCCGATCTCTCCAAGCCGATCACCGCCGTCGCAATCTTTACGCTCATCGAGCAGGGGAAGCTTCGTCTTAACGACAAGGTTTTCGGAAATTCGGCGGTGCTGGGCACGAAGTTTGGCAAGCAGCCCTATAAACCTTACGTGGCAGAGCTTACCGTGGATCATCTGCTCTCGCACACCTCTGGTGGCTGGGCAGCGGACGAAAACGACCCGATGCTACATAACAACGGGTGGGACCAGGCCAAGCTGATCGCTTCAACCATCGAAAATGTAGCACTGACAAGTCCGCCCGGAACGCAGTGGCTCTACTCAAACTTTGGCTATTGTGTCCTCGGGAGGGTCATCGAAGAGGTTACGGGCCAGCCATACGAGGCTTATGTTCAGGCCAGCATCCTCGCTCCCTGCGGAATCAATGGCATGCAAATCGCGCGCAATAGCGAGAGACAGCGCGTCCCCAATGAAGTGGTCTATGTTGGCCAGTACTCGGAAGAACCCTACAAGATCAACATCAATCGCATGGACTCGGCCAATGGCTGGATCGCTTCTTCTACACAACTTGTCCAGTTCCTCAACCATATCGCGGGTGCGCCGGGAGTTCCCGCGATTCTCAATCCGGAAACGATTCGCCTCATGACCGAGCCGTGTCCTGCCTATCCGCAGGGCGATGCACGCTATGCGCGTGGCTGGATGGTAAGCAGCGATGGTGCCGGCAGTTGGTGGCAAAGCGGAAGCCTTCCCGGCTCCGCTTCCCTGATGGTCCACAACCCTGACGGTTCCTGTTTGGCGGCGCTTTGCAATACGCGAAGTCAACCTCACCAGGAAATGGACACTGCGCTTTACGAAATGATGCAGAATCTGACCCAACAGGTTTCAGGCTGAGAAGTAGACTCAGACCGTTGTCGCTGCTACGGTGCAGACAGCGGATCAACTGCTTTGGACATTCTTGAAAAAGCATCGCGGAAGGCTGCTGGATCCAACGACGTGCCGCCTTCGAAAGGTCGAGCTATGTCTGCTATCGCAGTCAGCATCAGCAGGATGAGGGCCGTGATTGAAAGAACATGAAAGTAGTGCAGTCGCAGATTCTCGTTTCCAGAAAGGCAAGAGGAGGCAATTACCAGGATTGCGCCACCAATAAGAACTGCCCACATAATAGGAGGCAACCGTGACCTGTATTGTTCTCTCCGTCGCTCGCGCTTGTCCTGCAATAGCCGTATCGCTGCTCTTACGGAAGAGGCAGCATCAGACTGCGCGGGCAGGTTGTTCAACATATCCAAAGAGAGAATCCACATCGACGCAATAACTGAATCACCCTCCTTCGGGGTCTCCTCCTTCGCCATGGCAGGCCACTCGCGGTCAAGAACAACACTTGCATAGTCAGTTGCGAGACCGCGCAACCGATCGGAATAGGGTTTCGGCAGGTTTTCAGCACTACGGAAGACACCCAGATTTGCAATCGCTTCCTCGGATACATCCTCGGATGTGTTCATATAACTTGTCCAAACACTTGAAAGCATGAAACCAAGGATGACCGCGTAAGTCGTTCCAAGAACCCCAAACTGCCAACCCATAACATCGTTGTAGGCTCTGCGGTCGCTCGCCTGCCAGAATCGATTTACGATCCAAGTAGCTAAAACCGTAACCAGCAATCCAGCTACGATGACCAAAATGCTTTGCAGATAAGAGAGCATGACAGCCTCACAGGATCAGATTTGCAAACCTAGTCTCGGGAATTGAAGAAGGTTCGCATTCATGAGATGCCGATCGAATTAAAAACGTCCAGATCAATGATCTATCACCATTCAAGCTGACGAGTAACATGAAATCGTCAGAAGTGGAAACGGGCGAGGAAGGTAAACTGACGCATCGGCTGCACGGCGTTGACATAGCCGAAGGTGCTGGAGCTAATCTGGGTATTCACGCCAGAGTACTGGACGATGTTGAATGCATTGTTTGCGGTGGCGCGCAGATCAAGGCTCCGAGAGCTCTCGAAGGTGATCAGTTTCGAGAGCGACAGGTTGACGTTTTCTTGTCCAGGTCCGGGGATGGAATAACGGGAGGCGGTGCCGAACTCCTGATTGGGTGCGAAGTCGGAGGAAAAAGCAGCAGTATTGAACCATTTGTCGATGCGTCCTCCACCGGCCTTCAGAGATGTGCCTGGAACACGATTCGGGCGCACCGAGCCATGTGTGCCTCGCTCTACTTCAGGGACAGATGCAGCGATGAATGGTGTCAGGGGCATCCCGGTAGCAGCGGTTACGAATCCTGAGATCACCCAGTCGCCGAAGATACTCGTCAGCCAACCATTTTCGTTCAGATATGGTTTGTTACGACCGAAAGGCAGCTGATAGAAAAAGCTCGCCGTGAGTTCGTGACGAATATCGAAGCTCGAGTTGCTTTCCTCGGCGAGGATATCCTGCCAGTTCTGGGCGACGGTTGGGCTTCCCGCTTCGATTGAGGACGCATCATCGATCGAATGGGAGTAGGCGTAGGTTGCTTCAAAGGCAAGTCCATTGCGCAGACGTTTATTCGCACGGACGACGAGCGCGTTGAAATTTGAGAAGGCTGTCGAATCTTCGAAGTCAAAATAGGCGCTGGAGAAAGGCGTGCTGTTAAAGTACCCTGGTGCCGAGATTACATCCAGCCGCGTGCCCTTAGCTCCCTCATATCCAACATCCAGCCCTATATCGAGAGGCAAAGAGCGCTGTACATCGAGGTACCACACCTGCACATAGGGCACCCTATAGCTATGATTGACGGCGTAGTTCCCGTCATCGGCAGTGTTGCCAAAGCCATACTGAAGGGTAGCGAAGGGAGGAAGTCCGACGAAATTCCCGTTTGCCTCGACGTGAGCGAATGGCGGCTGATAGGCGAGATTCTGAATGAAGGTTGCGTACTGAGCTTCGGTATAGTAGATGCCGTAACCGGCACGGACCATGGTGTCTTTCGCCGCCGCCCAAGCCAGTCCAGCGTGGGGTGAAAAGTTATTACGGTCCGGATTGATGATGCTGCGGGGATAGGTTATACCTGAGATTGGTCCGACACCGTTCGGTTGGACAGGAGCGACATTCGAGAAATCGGGAGCGTAGTCGAGTGTGGAAAGACGATTATTCTTTTCGACAAACGGAGCGTAATAGTCGTAGCGCAGACCGGCGACCAAGGTGAGGTTCGGGAAAAGTTGCCAGTCGTCCCGAACGTAGAGATCGTAATTTGTCTGGAGCATATGTGCCTTTTGCGCTGCTGATTCTATTGAAGTCTCCTGAGGGAAGCCTGTTAGGAAATCGGCGAAAGACGAACCGGAAGTCGGTACCTGGACGCCGAGAGTACTCTCGTCCTGAGTGTATCCTCCCGTGAAGATATAGCTGCCTGTCGCGTTCGTTCCTCCGAAGATATTGAAGTCCACTCGATCGAGATCTCCGCCGAAACGAACATTATGTGCTCCGTGGATGCGTGAGGCTGCGCCGGTCACGCCCGCTCTCTGCGTGAGTTGAAATCTAGGTTGCGTCTCGCTGAATGCCGTGTAGTTGTTGAACACCAGGTTAGGCAGTCCGTAGTTCGTAGGATTGGAATTGATCGGTTGTTTCGTGTAGTCGTTATACAGGCCCAGGCTGGTAGCAATATCCTCGCCGTTTGTGAAGTAGTTGGTCAGCTGGGCATTGTTACGACTCGAGAAGATGCTGATGTTCGTGATCCAGTTGCGTGCGCCAACTGTGTATCCGCCGGCCACGAAATAACCGCCGATCCACTGCGCTCCTCCCAGTTGCGGAAATATATTGATGACATCATTGGAGATATCACCGTAGTTGAAATTCAGGTAGACGCTCTGATGCGGCAATGAAGGGTGATTGGATGCGTCGAATTGATGTCCGTAGCTCGCGCCAACAAGGTTCGTATGGAGACCTTGCGTCGTCAGCAGGCGATAGTTGAGACCCGAACTTTGCAGGTTGGGCTCAGGCAGATATGCGAGAAGTGCGAAAGCTGCCGGATTGAGCGGCGTATTGATCACATTATTTGGATAGGGGAGATGCGTCCTTGGAGAATAGATGGTAACGGGCAGGCCTGTAGGTCCTATGAGAGCAGAGAAGTCCCCTTTTCGATCCTGCTCCGTCGGAACAACACCGAAGTCATTCACCAGTTGCGTCGATGATTCTCCGGCGTAACTGATGGAGAGAGCGTCTCGTTCCCTCGGCCGGGTTAGATACGGGATCAGCGAGTGCCCCGCGATCGTGGACCCGTAACTATTGCTGTTGTAGCTCGGATTTGGTGAAGGCTGGCCGGCCAGCAGATAAGAATTTGCGTTGAGCGCCGAATTTCCGCCGATCCAGTAAACGACTCCATGAGGCCAGTCCGACTTCACGCTGGTAGCGGCGTGAATCCCTGTGTGGCCATCGGCGCTGTCGTCGTAGCCCCTTATCTGGCTGTCGGGGTCGACGGGCAACGTTTGCAATTCATGGCCGTCCTCGAAATCTTGCCGCATCAAATCACCCATTTGGAAAAAGGGGTTGATGATCTGCACCTGTCCGTTGATCGAAAATGTGTCGCCGGAATAGGCACTGTCCCCGATAAACGAGGGCATTTGAGCACCGGAATTCCCTCCGGCATTGACGGACGCAGGAAGCATACTCAGGAGACTAATGTTAGCCGGGGCAAGAATTGGAGAGGGCCAGAGAGCGTCCACATCCTTACTTCCACTCTTGAAAGCGACGTCGGGCAACCCGGTCAGTGAAAAATTAATCTCGAGACTGTGGCTGGTGGTACCGAGCAGAAGCTCTCGTTTGGCGAAAGCATAACCTCCAAGCTCGAGGTGCATCACATATTGACTACGCTGTGGAAGCGTGATGGAATACGCGCCATCAGCGTCCGTAGTGGCGGAGAAAACCTTCCGCGACCAGGTGTTGGTTGCTACTATCGTCAATCCTGACTTTGGCATGTGATTGACGTCGACGTGGCCATGGATTGCACAATCTTCAGCCGACCCTGATGGAGCCTGGGTGGTCGATGCCGTTTGCGCGTCGAGCGTCACTCCCCGCAAAGAGATAGGACTATCAGGCGCCGATTTGATAGCCGATTCCGCAGCTGCCTGCGCGATAGCAATCCCGTTCGCCAGTCCCGTCACCAGCGAGAGTATTTTAAGAAATACCAGGCATCGATGGACAGTTCTGTACAACGGAATTCTCCTTTTAGCCCTGCTTGTGGCGAACCCTTGGAATTATGTAGTCAGCGTCCCTTTCATTACAGTTCTGAAGATTATTAACTAAATCCGCGAAGTGGGAAAGCAAGAGTCAGCCTCCTAGGGTGGACCCATCGCGTGACGCGATTGGCGATCGCAGCATGATCGCACAAAATCCCCTGCAGCGCCTCCCTTCAGTCGTGTGGTTCCACACAGTCTCGGTGTAACACCACACGACGCGTTGTGTAGAGACCTCTATTTCTATCGATCTGTAAGTTGCATACTCTCAAATCACGTCATGAATACCGCATCGGCGCCCCACGCCATGCGGCCCCCCCGGAACTCTTTGGAAAGGAAAAAATTGTGAAAAAAGCACTCATTGCGGTTCTCTCCTTGGCTCTGCTGCTTTGCGAGCCGTGTATGCAGAGAGCAGTTGCCGAAACATCAGATTTAACCCAGCCGCCCACGAGATACGCGGGGTTGGATGCGGCAAAGTCAGGATCGCCGGACACCTCGATGGCGGTAACTATTCAGAGCATTAGTTCAACGCACACACCCGGAGCTCCCGCTGGAACAATTCTCAGCGTCTCGAATCCCGGCGGCCCTCTCCTCATATCTGTAGGTCCTTACCTTACGCAGGAGATGCTGCAGTCCCTTGTGACCGGAGCAAGAGTTGAGGTCACAGGAAAGATGCTCAATGTCCATGGACAGAACTATTTCTATGCACGCCAGCTAGCTGTGGGCGATCAACAAATCGTGATCCGCAACAACAACGGTTCGCTCGTCCATCACCTTACGCATCCGCGTGCGAACTCGCAGACTTCGAAAAATGGAGAACTTCAGTGAGAACACGCTATCTTGCCCCATTCTTTTCTACGATCGCAGCCCTCGCCCTGGCCGCCTGTGGTGGCGGTGGCTCAGCACCTCCAGCGCCAATCTCGATTTCCTTCGGCACTGCACCCCCGGCATCGCTTGCCACTGGAGTGACGTCGAACATCTCAGCGGTCGTGAGTAACGACGGAACCAATGCCGGGATCAGTTGGAGCATTAGCTGCAGCAGTTCTGCGTGCGGTTCCATCTCTCCTGCAACCTCGGCGAGCGGCGCATCGGTCACCTACACGGCGCCGAGTTCGGTTCCTTCCCCTGCCGCCGTCACCATCATTGCCAAGGCAGCTGCCGATACAACTAAGTCTGTTTCTGCGGCCGTTAACATCACAGGCCCTCAGCCCATCTCTGTTTCATTCGCAGCAGCGCCCCCAACGTCATTGGTCGTAAGCAAAACGGCGTCTGTGGCCGCCACGGTGGCCAATGACTCAAAGAATGCCGGCGTGACCTGGTCACTGAGTTGCGGCAGTGCGGCATGCGGCTCCATCAGCCCCACGACATCCGCCAGCGGCGCATCAGTGATCTACACCGCGCCCAGTGCCGTTCCCTCTCCGGCAACGGTCGCGATTACTGCAACATCGGTGACCGACGATACCAAGTCGGTCGCAGCGACAGTGACGATCACGGCAGCTCCACCTCCTGCCCTTGCCGATGGGACCTATGTTTATCACCTCTCTGGCCAGGACAACGACAACAACTACTATGTCGCAGGAGCCTTCACCATCAAGAGCGGCATTATCACCGGTGGTGAACAGGATTCGAGCGACGGAGACCAATCTACCTTTAGTCAGCTTGTTCCGTCCGGATCCGCCGTCTCGTTGGTGGGCAATACCCTTGAAGTCGTTCTCGCTACAACCAATACTTCCTTCGGCATCAACGGTCTCGTAACCCTGCACGGCACATCAGTTTCAAGCACGCGTGCCCTGGTCTCGGAGTTCGATTCTTTTGCAGCCGCAACCGGCTCCATCGATTTGCAAACGAGCCCGGCACCACTTGCTGGGGGTTATGCTTTTGTGATCAACGGTCTCGACGACGCTGGAAACCAGCTCGCAATTGGCGGCGTGCTCAACATCAGCGGGCAGTCACTCTCCATATCCAACAGCATTTTTGACTACAACGATGGGGCTGGCGCCGCCCTGTTTGCACAGGGCTTCGCTTCCGGCAGCGTAACCACTCCTGATCCATTTGGTCGCGTCACGCTCACGCTCACGCCTAACCAGGCCTCGGGTGTTTCGCCCGTCATTCTTCAGTGCTATGTTGCGGGCAACACGCTCCAGCTTGTTGAGGATGGATCAAATGATTCGTTGAATGGCGATCTCGGCGGTACCGCGCTGGCTCAGGGCACCAACGCCGGCCAGTTCTCCCCTTCGTCCATCCAAAACTTAGCGTATGTCTATAGCGCCGAGGGTCAGGATACGAACGGACCTCTCGCTCTTGGGGGCGCATTCGTCTTCGCACCGGGTGGTACGGCAACCGGTCTTATGGTCTTCAACGATCTCACCAATCACAACGGAAACAGCTTCAGCGGTGCTTCCTATAGGATTGACCCCACAGGCCGGGTGTCAATCTCGAACGTCGTCCCTTCCAGCATGCAGAACATCACCCTGGGCTTCCAGCTGTATCTCGATGGAAACGGAAATGGACTTGTGCTCGGTGCCGACCCAATCGAGCAGTCTGGCGGCCTGGCGTATCTTCAGAATGGCCTGAGCGACTATGAAGGCGACTACGCAATCAACGTTCGTGGATTCCTCAACGGTCCAAATTATGAGCAGCCATACGGCGCAGTGGGTCCTGTAACGATTGCAACAGACAACGTGACAGGCACAACGGAGTACACATCTCAAGACCAAAACTTGAGGCCGCCACCCTCTCTAACTCCGTTTGATAACTACACCAACGTCAGCCTGACCGGCGCGGAGGATATGACAACCGGTTTGTTCCATCTCAATGGGCTCAATTCGCTGAGCTTCAGCGGATCTAGCGGTTTCGGTATATACCCCGTTGACGCGAACCGTGTCCTGGCGATCGAGACGGATGGTGGCGCTAATGGAATCCTTGTGCTGGAAAGCACAAGCCAACTCCAATCGCACTAAACAACTACGTCAAGACGGCCGGTGCGTAAGCACCGGCTCGTCTCATTGGATCCTTCGATTGCAACTTACTCACGAAGATGCCGTATTGCTTCTACAGGGGTATCTTGGCTTTCTCTTGGAATTGCGCACGAGCTCGTGAGGACCTTAGAAGAAACAGCGCAGTTCAACGTTTCAAAGAATCTCTTCCTACGGACGGCCGCGTTATCACGATTTCAAACTCGAACATCACGCTGGACCGGGGCGGATTTCTTACGCCATCGAACCTGCCCAGCTTTCAAACGGGGTAAGCGCAACAATGGTGAAATGAGGATCAGCGGTCGAGGGGCCGGCGCAATTCATCATTGACGATGCTGAGGGAATCGAGCGTACAGGCAAGCCAACGAACAAAGTCGGCGAAGCCTATATTCAACCGGTCTGTTGCATTTAAGTTATTGATTATATTGGCGTCCCCGACGGGATTTGAACCCGTGTTATCGCCGTGAA
>CAVULU010000006.1:0-376944 GCA_963742455.1 uncultured Acidobacteriaceae bacterium
ATTCCAGCTTGGCGGGCTGTATCACTTTGGCCACGGCGTTCCACTGGACGAGGTTCTAGCCTTCGATTGGTCTGAAACCCCTGCGGTCCAGGGTGATATAGACGCCGAGTTCTTCATTTCTGTGTGTTACAGCGAAGGATGGGGCATTGGACGGAACAAAGGAGAGTCGCTGTTTTGGCTCCGTAAGGCAGCAGAGCAGGGAGATTCCCGTTCGCAGTTATACCTCGCTCTCGCCTATGGCACGGGCACAGGCGTTGCCAAGGACTACTCAGAAGCTTATTTCTGGTTCGATGTTGCAGCTTCGCGAGAGGCGGAACGCGAAAGAAGAAAACAGGAAATCAAGGGGAGATTTCACACCGGAGCGCTCCTGACGCCAGCCGAACTATCCAGCGTACAGGAGCGGGTGCAAAAGTGGCTTGACGATCACCAGTAGATCGCGATCCTTCGATCCCTACCTGCTCAGATTGATTCTCAGATAACGAGTGGCACCATGACCGACAAACAACTTGAAGTTCCCGCAGGGTTACCTGCCGAAAAAGGGACCTCGCCTACTGGGTAAGTGGGATTACATCGGTTGTGGTGTACTCGCCTTGGCAGCATCACCCGGAGCTTTATCCGGAAGGCCAGAAGGAATCGAATACGCGGTTGGGCGCTATATTGGCGTACTGGTGATGTGGGGCCTTCAAGATCGCCATTCTCTTGGGTAAACCGAAGCTTCACTTGAAGGCGTTGAATTCGAACCCAAAACCAGCTTCGCGTACATCTTCGTACAAAGGTCCTATCTGGGGATTGGATCCATCCTCGCTGGACTTACCTGCTGGATCATTGGGGATGGTCACAGTGAGGCGTCAACCAAGATATCCTAGAATCCGCGAAGTTGGTTATAACTCTGGTCGGCTGGCCCTACATTATCGACGGTGTAAGGATGATGATTGGGCGTCAGTCGTTCATGCGCTACTTGCATCGCTATGCAATCTACGCTTTTGCCTTTCTGGTCGTTGGCGGTTTGGCAGTACTCCTGGTGATGTGGATTTATGATTTGCTCAGTTTCAAACACTGGTCGCCGTTGGTCTGACTGCTGCTATCGCTCTCCTCGTATTTATATTGCGCGAGCTTCGAAGGTCGCGCGTGTGAGTGCATCCGGGGCCTTGGGCCTTCGGAAAAACAAATGAAGGCGGGGAAATTGAGAGGACGATGGTTTCAGGTTCTGAAGTACTTTCTGGCGCTTGGATTGAAACTGATCGCCGCCGAAGCACTCCTGTTGTTCTTCGGAGGGATGTCTCTCCGGGCCAGCATCGCAATCGTCGTCCCGCTAACTCTCGTCGGCTCTTGGGACTCGCACAAATCATCAAACAACTTTACCCTCTACGAAGTGAAGATCGTCCCCCGAATCGGGCTGATGCCGATGGTGCTCGGCCTTGTAACCAAAGAGGAGTGGGAGCGATTGAATCAAAGGCGTCTGGCACCGATCCCGTGGACAAATCTCCATCTCCAAAACGGCATCACAGCCGACGTGCTTTCGGACCATCCTCGCGAAGCATCCAGCAGGACGTTGGTTCATTGGACAAGCCATAACGCGGAGACGGGGAGAGACTTTTGCCTTCCTGTTCACCAAAAGGACCGGATCGAGTATTCCGAGACCCTTGATTTCTTGAAATTCAAAGATTTGAAATACCCTGAGCATGACAGCTTTGACTGGTCTCCAACGTTTTTCTTTAAGCAAGGAATGGATGGTGCCAACGTGGGAGGTTACGAGATAGGAATCGAAGTTGCCGCAAGCTGGTGGAGTAGCAACAAAGAGAGATTGGAGAATGAGGGCATAGCACAGTTTCTAAAGTACACTACGAACCGTATCAGCTTAGAACGCGAATAGCTCTCGCGGTTTTGCCTTGGGAAGTTTTCTTGTTATTCGATGCAAGAGACTGGGATGAACAATTCGCCGAGGAACTGCGAAGACGGGTCAAGAAAGAGCTTGCTGTCGCACGCTGGCGAATTGAAACCATCGGGTTTGCCGATAACATCGAGAATGAATTTGTGTCGATGTGCAGGTTGGGAGAGTCCTACATCGGCGATTTTGCTGATGTGACGGTCAGATCACTGGTCTGTTGATTACTCGTTCTTTTGCTGAACTATGTTCTGGACCAGCTTCCCAAATCATCGGGAACCATCCGCCGTGTAAAAGGTCTTCCAGCCGGTGAGATAACATCATTCTGAATCGGCTAGGGTCGCTCCCGAATGGGCAGGCTCTCCCGGCTTGCCCCGCCGATCTCTTCATAATCGGGATGCCACTCGGGAGGTGGCAAGTTGAGAAGCCGCACTGTGGGCGGGCGGAAACCCGCCAGTCGCTTCAATTGGTTAAAGGATCTCGATGCCAAAGCAAGGGATCTGCCAAGAGCGAAGAACTGGCTTGAACCCTACGGGCCGTTTTTGCTCGTTCGATACCCACATCTCCAGTCCCAGCCAATTCCAGGGAACAATCGTAGCCAGCTCATATGGGAATCCGATCTTAGAACTGCGGCCCGAGTGCTCGCAGAGTGGGAGTCGTGCATAGCAGCAAACAGAGAGGCATCTGTATGCCTCGGTGGGCTAAGCACAGAGCTGCGGAAGCAACTTTCGGCACTCATGGTGGAAATAGTAAGCACGTTGGAGACGCGCTCTGCGGAGAATCGCAGCGGGCAGTTCTACAAGCACATTGTCGAGGAAGCTAAAGTACGGAAACGAGTGTTAGACAGAAAGCTCCAAAAGGCCCGGCAGGCTGCAAGAGAACTGAAAGAGTATGCGGAGGATTCGCGAGAGAGAAACAAAGTTGAACCCAACAACGCTCGCCATCGAGCACGGCAAACGTTGGGCTATTCGTACCTAATTGTTGCGGCCAATGCTCTCACGGCCCTAGATGCGGGAGGCCCCCACAACGCCGAACGACATATTGAGATTGCAACTGAATCTCTGTCACCTGAAGAGAAAGACCCGGAAGTCTTCGGAATGGTGCAGCTTTATTGGTTTTTCAAGCATGCATGCAAATTGACTGGCAATGAATCAGAGGTGCGGGTCGCCCGCCTGAGGAATGCCTTCTGGACATTGCATGGTGTTAGGAAGGTGAAATACCGCGCTAGGTACGACGAGGTTGAATCGAAGGGGTGCGAGGCTGTCCATGTCGCCGTAAGCCGATTCAAGCCGCAAGGTACAAACTAAAAAAGAATCCAGCCGAAAATTCTTCATCTGTACCCTTCACGAAAAATTCCCTATGGGCGATTCTCCTGTTATGCCGCAGGTAAAGATATTCGCGGGCAGAGGGAGATAGGAATGGCAAGCATCGAACAAGCCGAACTTCACGCACTTACTCAGAATCAGGCAGCGCGACACATAGGGATCAGTGGCGCCGTGCTGCGTCTTTGGAGGACTGAGGGCAAAGGCCCGCGTTACTTCAAAGCCGGAGAGAAATTGGTTCGCTATCGTCGCGACGATCTGGATTCGTGGATTGAGGCACGTTTGAGCGTCCCAGCGGTAAAGGAACGCAAGTGAGAGCGGAGCGCGAATATGGTGAACGAATCGAGGCCCTGCCCGATCTTGACGTGGGAGGGGGTGGGACCTTCCGCGCATTCCACAGGGCGACTATCGAGCCGTCTGCGTCTGCTGGCAAGGCCCAGAATGGGTTCGCTCGTATCGACGCTGGAGCCTGAGGCTGGAGTTTTCGCTGTTGGGGGATGGAACTCTCGTGTCTGCGTTCTTCAACATGGGCTGCGATGCGATACAGCCGCATATAGGCCGCCGCTCGCGCTTCTATGCCGCCTGGTCCCTTGCGAACGGCGAAGCGCCCTACAGAGGCCAGCAAATGGCACTAGAGACCTTCACAGAGCCGGGCCTACTGTACTTGGTGCGTGTGGAGGACGCGACGAAAGATGGCAAGGACAGTGCGAAACCGGACGCGCTGATCTATTCCCGCGTGACCGAAGTTCTGAAAATCGAGCGGCGATGAAAACGAAGATTGAGCCGTCCCAATCCTTTAATCTCTCTCTCTAAAATCAGGAATCCTTCAATCAGAGAGTCACCCAATCAACTAATCAACCAATCAAGAAGGCATCCGCGCCGATCAGCGGCAAGAGCACGAGTGAAGGTTATCAAGTTTCGCCTGTTGCCGGGCGAAGGTCAAAGCAAACCCAAAAACTCAAACCTCAAGGGGCGGGGGCTTGCTTGTCTCCGCCTCAGGCATGGACAATGCGCGACTGGCGAAGTGTCATTCGGCTTCAAAGGGGAACGAGGTTAGTCTCTATGCCAGTCGAAATCGGCCTGTATACCCAGATTCCCAGCAAGCTTTTCAGCAGCGGCACAGCGGCGCGCATCGGCCCCTCTGCATGCCTTGTCTTTGTTGCGCTCTGCGAACATGCGAATCGGGATGAGAGCAACACATTCAAGGCTTCAGACAGGGCGCTCGCATCAGAAACTAGACTTGGACACCGCACGATCTGCAACGCAAGAAAGCGCCTCGGAGAGCACGGTCTGATCTCGTTTTCACGTCGGGAAGGCGAGAGCTACACCTACACAATTCCAAAGGTTTCGCTTCAGTGGGTACCTCTTGCGGACCGGCCAAGGCAAAAGCGGAAGCCGCGCGCGCTTCACGCCTTGCGGACTGGGTAAACCGTAGCAAACTCTGCTGAACCCCCTCGCAAACTTTGCTGATCCGGCTAGGAGCTTCTAATAAGGATGGATTCAGGGGGTAAGGTTTGAACACGCCTTTGTGGAAACCTATCACGTTAGGTATTATGTTTCACATGAAGTGTCCCATTCACAAAGTCGAGCTTATCTGCTACTGCCCCGCTTGCCGGGAGAGGTGACAAGCAAGCGCAAGGCGGCAATCGTCCCGCGATAACGGCAAGCTGGGCGGAAGGCCCAAGGGCAGCAAGAACAAACCGAAGTCCAAACCCGAAAGGGAAGTGAGGCGCTGAGATGCTCTACAAGCGCGGCAAAGTCTACTGGTACAACTTCCGGTGGTCAATCAAGACAGACAGACGGGACGGTGGAGAGCTTCCGCATTCGGCAGTCTGCCAAGACACAGAACAAGAACGATGCAAAGAATGTGGAGGAGGAGCATCGGCGGGCGCTGAGGCTTGGGCGAGATTCACCCGAATGATCCCTGGCCCAAAGCCAGCGACTAGCGCTCCGCCGATCTTCCGCGCGTTCGCCAAGGAATTCCTGCAATACGCCAAGACGCACACAAAGCCGGGAACGCACACGTTCTACAGCGTGTGCCTTGACAGGCTGCTGACGTTCGCCGCCATCGCAGATGCCCCGCTGGACGCGATTACAGGCGAGACAGTGAGCCGCTACGCTCGGCATAGGCAGGAAGTACCAGAGAATTCCGTCGTGACCGTGAACGGCGATCTCCGCACGTTGCGGCGGATTCTGCACATTGCCGTGGAGTGGGGCAAGCTGGACCGTGTGCCCGCCATCCACGAATTGCCGCAGTCCAAGGGCCGGGACCGCGTGCTGAGTTTCGCGGAAGAGGCAAAGTATCTGGCGAAGGCTTCCGAGAATCTCCGGGATGCGACGATTCTGGCGGTCGATACCGGGATGCGCCCCAACAGCGAATTGTTCCCGCTGAAATGGGCCGATGTGGATTTGACGGCGCGCGCAGAATGCCCGCATGGAGTGCTCCACGTTCGCCAAGGCAAGACGCGATAGCGCACAGCGAAGCCTTCCCCTCACTCCCCGCGCTGCTGAGGTTCTACAGAGGCGCAAGAAGGCGGCAGAGGCGAAGGCGAAGCAATCCGCGTTTGTGTTTCCGGGCGCGGGCATCTCGGGGCACATCACTTCTGTGCAGCACCCGCACAAGGCAGCAATTGAAGACTGCGAAACTGGAGAGCTTTGAGTTCTATTGCTGGCGTCACACGTTCGGCACCCGCGCCGCACAGTCCGGCATGGACCGTTTCACCCTGGCCCGCCTGATGGGGCATAGCTCGCCTTCCGTGGCTGCCCGGTATTACATCCACGTCACAGAGACGCACGTTGCCGCCGGGTTCGGGAAGTTTGTCGAGTACCAGACGCGCAACGTTGCGGAGGGATTGGCCGCCGCGTTCCCGCAAGCGAGCGAAGCGGTCCAATGAAGAGGATCACGGTGGACAAGTAGACGTTGATCTTCCGAAGGTTTCTGGATACGTCGTTCTGGTTAGCTGGAGCACGTCGAAGTACATCTCGGACGATCCAGCATCCTGAAAATGAGCCAACAAATTCTTTTCCATGATCGTCAAAAGACTCTGGCGAACGATGAAGCTCACATTCTCAATTAGCATGTCAATGCGAACGAGAGGACCGTTGAAGTCATGGCGCCCTGTCGCTTGAAAGTAGTAATCAGGAATCTTGTCTCCGTGGGCAATGTGATTGCGCAAGCAGTAAATTTCATCGAGTACGTCGGCGACGGTCAAATTCGGATCTGAGTTTAAGCTCGAAAGCTCGCCCTGGCGGATAAACGTAAGTGCTCGCACCAAGCAATTCTTTTATCTCTTTCCTTCGCTACTCGGCTATTCCGCTGTGTTCTCTGTTCGGATTCTGTGAGGTAAACAGAGCTTCGAGAGCAGATGACCAAAGGAAAAATCGAATCTTCCAATGGCCGGATTGAAAAGACCCGGTGTCGTAAACATCTGCACAGCCATCCTGAATTTCCAAAACGGCCCCGCCATCGCTGTTCTAAACAAAGGAGCGAAGAGGCGAACCAATTTAAAATCTCTATTGCGGAACGTGAAGAGGCGCTGATTGAACGGCAGGCTGAAGTCTGGATCTGGCTCGTTGAAAGCGATGTGGTAAAGCTCACCGTTCTCAGCTATATTCCCCTCGCAGAAACCGGCACGAACTGTCACGGGGCGGATTATGCGTAAGCACGCTGCGATTTCATGAACAAGTGTGCGGGACCGCTGAGCTTGATCCGCATCAACTCGGTATTCACCCGTATCCGCATCCCAACCGTGCTGAGGGTAGCGGTTGATTACTGCGAATTTGATGCGCTCTAGTTCTTCAATCCGATATTCCCCCATCCCTGGCTTGTGGATGTCAAAATCGCCCTTTCTGATGCGCAGCGAGACGTCCTCAATATGCACGTCAGGGACTATCTCAATGGGCAGTTGTGTCGTGTCGAAATCTTCGTCTTCCATACCACGCGGAGCGCCCACTGAAAGGCGACCAATCGGATAGAGAGAGAATCGCGTCTTAAGGCTGTTATTCATTCGAGGCTGAACTGACAGAGTAAAGGCAAATTTCTTTGATCCTGGTACACAAGGCGGTACACAGTCCGTGTTATTGCCTGTAAGTGATTGAATCCGTTTACTAGGCTACTAGATTCTCAATCTTAAAACACGGGTTCGATTCCCGTTAGCGCTACCAGATCCCCTCTAAACCTGTTGGTTCGGCTTATTGTCCAGTCGGGAACATCGCGCGTTTCCGTTCGCGCTTGCGTGTTTAGAATGCGCTCATGAAATTTCCGGGTCTCCTTCCTCCCCTACGCGGCACTCACGCAATCTTCAGCTCCTTAAGAAAACAGACCAGAGCGATGGGCGGAGTTTTGATCTTCGCGTTTTTGCTGGCGATGCTGGCTGCGACGCCGACAGGTGCTGGTCAGAAGCAGGGCTCGACCAAAGACAACATGGCGGGCATGGACATGAGCGGCGACATGAAAGATATGGGTCCCAGCATGGCGGCGATGGCGGGCCACATGTACATTACGCCGCTGCGGCCGAAGCAGCCGGGTGATGAAGAAAAGGTCAAGGCAATTGTCGCGCAGGTCAAAGCCTCGATTGAGCGCTATCGGGATTATCACAAGGCGCTTGAAGATGGATACGTAATCGGAAATCCGAATGTGAACGAGCCGCAGTTTCACTTCACCAAGGAGGCCAACGTGCTGGAGGCGGAGAAGCATTTTGACCCCACCAAGCCGTCGTCTCTGCTCTATTTTCAGACGCCGACCCAGCGCTACAAGCTGGAAGGGGTGATGTTCACGGTTCCCCCGCGAGCGAGCGAAGATGAGCTGAATGAACGCATCCCGCTCAGCATTGTGCGGTGGCATAAGCACATCAATTGTTGCGCAGCGCCTGCCGACAAGGTGAAAGAGTATCTGGGCAAGCACCCGAAGTTTGGCATGTTCGGTTCCATCAACACAGCGGATGCATGCAAGGCCGAGGGTGGCACCTTTTACCCTGTCATCTTCACGTGGATGATCCACATGTTTCCATTCGAAAATGACTTCAAAGACATCTTCTCGATGAATGACGACATTCCGCACTTCGGGTCGACACAATAATCGGCGCCGCCGGTCGGCTTCTGCTGTTCATTTTTTGATTCGACTTTTTGCAGCGACCTTTGTACCATCACCACTCCTGTTCCCTCGCATCTCAATGCACAGGAGGAATGGCAAATGGCGGCACGGAAGTCCGCTTCTCTCTCGAAAAAGCATGCACGCAAAAAGGCAGTTACACCGGCTGTCGCCGAGCCGATGTTCGTGGCGGCGTCGGCTCCGCGCGTCCCCGCGAGTCCTGTCTTCGCTGACCCGCAGTACATGCCCGATCCGAGCGCTTACAAAGAGCCGCACGCCTCCGATACGGTTGCGTACAACGAGCTCGATCAACTGCAAAAGCTGCACCAGTTCAGTCCACTTCCATTTCGTGTGGTCACCGGCACTGCGGAGCCGGTGATGAAGCTGGGCGATGCCTTTGGCTCGGCGGGAAACAAGGTCGAACAGGCGATCACCAAAGCGGGGCAGATCGTGTTTCACTCGGCTGGGGACACGGGCGCAACGCAGGCAAGGCCGGGGATCCAGGACGAGTACAGCGTTGTGGACAAGATGGTGGCGGATTTCAGCGAGAAGAATCCGGCCGCGGTGCCGCAGTTTTTCTATCACCTTGGCGACGTGGTGTACAGTTTCGGCGAGCACACTTACTACTACGATCAGTTCTACGACGCGTTTCGCAATTATCCCGCGCCGATTTTTGCGATTGCCGGTAACCACGATGGATTGGTCGTTCCCGTCGCACCGGCGGCCGGACAGGCCAACCCCACGCCTGGTGATCCAAGGCTCTCGCTCTCGGGCTTCTACGCAAACTTCTGCACCCCGCAATTCCAGCACTCCAGCGATGCATCCGGCATTTCACGCACCACCATGACGCAGCCTGGCGTGTACTTCACCCTGGAGGCGCCACTGGTGCGGATACTCGGGATCTATTCGAACATGCTGGAAAACCCGGGCGTGATTTCGTCGACCAAGGATCCTGCCACCGGGAAGGCGAATTTTCCAAACGTACCGGATGCGCAGCTTACCTATCTTGAGGCGGCACTGACGCGGGTGAAGCAGGAGAAGTATGCGGGCGCGGTGATTCTCGCGGTGCACCATCCTCCGTATACGTTTGGGAAGCATGTGACGTCGCTGGTGATGCTGAAAGAGATTGATGCGATCTGCGACAAGGTGGGGGTGTGGCCGCATGCGGTGCTTTCAGGGCACGCGCACAACTACCAGCGCTACACGCGCACGCTGGGATCGCGACAGATTCCGTACGTGGTATGCGGGAATGGAGGGCACCCGCCGCTGGCGAAGCTGAGTGTGGATACGACGCTGCGCACACCGATCTCGATGCCGGGTTTTGCGCAGCCGGAACGCAATGACCGGGTGTCGCTGGACAACTACGACTTCAAATCGTTTGGCTATCTGCGGATTATCGTCGATACCAAACAGTTACGCATCGAGTTTCATCCCGAGGGCGATGGAGTGACAACGAAGACTCCAGATGACTTTGTTACGGTGTTGCTGGCCGATGGGTCACTGGTGCATTACACGGCTCCGTCAGACCCGCTGCATAACCAGATTTGAAATCCCGCCGGTATTGGACATGCGTCAGAGGCGAATGGCGCCGCCGTAGAGCTTGTTGAGCTCGCGCATGTGCGAGCGGACAATCATCTGGCTGCTCTCGCCGTCGAAGACCGGAGCCAGCGTTCCGCCTTTGTACTGATCGTATGCGGTGCCCGGAACGAGGTCGCGATATTGCTGCCACGCGGATTCAAGCCTGTCGAATTCCTTCACGAGTTCTTCTGAGGTGAGTGGTGAGCCAGTGGGGCCGGAAACATTGGCTGGGCCGATTTGTGGGGCTTTGAGGGCGAGAATAGCGCGAATGGCGCCAGTGAAGGCCTTGTAGTTGGCGTCCGTCAGCTTCGATTCGCGGTCGAGGCATTCTTCAGCGCCGCGGGTGGTGCTCTCGGCGTCGCAGGGATCGTTCTTCTCACGTGCCATCTCGTCGTTGTAGGACTTCTGCGCCTGCGCCTGGAGAGTGTGGCGCTGGTCCATGAAAACCTTGAACTGCTTTTGGTATTCCTGCTGCTCGGGGGTGAGGACTCTGTGATGTGGCGGCGTCTGCGGATTTGCGGGAGGTTGCGCGAAAAGGAATGGGAGAAGGGTCAGCGAGAGGAGGGTGATTAGGACGGCAGGCACGGAAATGGCTCCGGAGAGAGGCCCATACGCGATAATGGACATCTTCGTTGCGAAAGCCGTCGTGGGTCAAATGGCCTGGCAGTCAACGGTTGGCGGGTTGCGACGTCTAAACAACTGAAAGTGTGCTTTGGAACCTCGATGAAGCGAAACATCATGCAAAATCAGATATTTCCTCGGGTCGCCATTTCGAGCCTGGCCTCGACTTTGGCGCTGGCCTGCCTGCCCGTCGTGGGCCTCGCCCAACAGGCCGCGAATAGCTCTCCTGCCCAACCCGCAACCGACGACAAGCCGGTAGCCACGCTGAAGGTGCAGGCCCGTGAGGTGCTGCTGCCGGTTACGGTGCGCGACAAGAAAGGCGCCTTTGTGACCACTCTGGACAAGAGCGATTTCACACTCACGGAGGATGGGCGGCCGCAGGTCATCAAGAGCTTTTCGCACGAGACCAACCTGCCGTATAAACTCGGCCTGCTGATTGACACCAGCCGCAGCGTTTCAGGTGCTCTGGAAAACGAGCGAAAGGCCGGAGCACAATTCGTCGACGCTATGCTGCCGGCAGAGCCGCGCGCCAAGGATCCAGACGAAGCGTTTCTCATTCATTTCGATCGGCAGGTGGAGCTGCTGCAGGATTTCACGACCTCACGCGACAAGCTGCATCATGAGCTGGACGATATGAGCGCTACCCGGCAAACGCGGGATGACTCGCAGGGGCCGGAGACGACTGGAGATGATCGAGAGCGCCCCACGCATAGCCGAGGGGGCACGCAACTCTACGATGCCATCTTTCTCGCATCGGACGAACTGATGAAGCAGAAGGATGGGCGGAAGGCCCTGGTGGTGTTCTCAGACGGTGAGGATCGCGGCAGCAAAGACACGATGAACGATGCCGTGGATGCGGCCGATCGGGCGAACGTGGTGATTTACACCATCTACTTCAAGGGCGAGGAAGAGCGGAGTTCTAACTTCGGCAATCCCGGTGGCGGCCACCACGGAGGGATGGGTTATCCCGGCGGCGGGGGTGGCTACCCGGGCGGCGGGGGTGGTTATCCCGGTGGCGGCGGCCACCGCGGCGGCGACTCCAAACCCGCAGTCGATGGCAAGAAGATCATGGCGCAGATTGCCGAACGCACCGGTGGACACGCCTTCGAGGCTAAAAAGAAGGATGATCTGGATGCTATCTACAAGCTGATTGCCGAAGAACTTCGCAGCCAGTATCTGCTGACCTATACGCCCGACAAGGTCGATAACGACGGGGGATTCCACAAGGTAGCACTGAAGGCGAACAAGAGCGATTTGATCGTGGCGACGCGCGAAGGATATTACGCGCCGGGGGGCGAAGACTCCAAATAAAAGGATGGCCCGCGAAAGCGGACCTTTCAATTTGCGGCGGGTTCGAATGCAGGCTCGGTGAGCACGGGTGCGTCGAGTGCCGCTTCAGTCACTTCGTCGGTCACAACGGTGAAGACCCGCAAAGCAGCGGTGCCGAAAGAAGTGGTGATGGCCACGTCGGAGGCATCGCGGCCTACGGCCATGAGCACACGGCCGATCCGGGGCGTGTTGTGGCGGGCGTCAAAAGTCCACCAGCGATTTTCAAGATAGACCTCGAACCATGCGCTGAAATCCATGGGGCCGCCGTAGGGCACGCCGATGTCGCCCAGGTAGCCGGTGGCGTAGCGGGCGGGAATGTTCATGGCGCGGCAGAAGGTAATGGCGAGGTGCTGGAAGTCGCGGCAGACGCCGATGCGCTCTGTATACACGTCGAGGGCTGATTTGGTTGGGCGGGCGTGCGGGTAGCTGAACGTGACCTTGCCATGGACCCAGTCGCAAATCGCCTGCACCCGCGACCAGCCCGGGCTGATGTGGCCGAACAACTCGTAGGCGATATTGGTGAAGCGGTCGACCTCGCAGTAGCGGCTGTTGAGCAGGTAGCAGAGAAACTCGCTTGGCACCTCGCCGACAGGAACTTCGCGGGCGTGAATATCCACCGCGTCCAGCAGCCCCGAATCCTGGATCAGAGTGGAATTGTGAAGCCGCAGGGTGCCCGGCTGCGCCACAAAACGCGTGCAGCGGTTGCCGTAGCAGTCGATGTACTCGGTTGGGTTGACGTTGGACTCGATGTGGAGCATGTCCGGCTCGACAAGGTCTTTATCGCGCGAGGGATGTACGTGCAGTAGTGCCACCATGGGAACTGCGACAGGGATATCGAATTGGATGTCGTAGCCTATGCGAATCAGCATGAGGTTGAGCCTTAATCTTTGGGATGCCTCACGACGCGCTGTTCAAGGCGAGTTCGATCGCGCCAAACAGGGAATGAGGGGCGGCGCATTTTTTCAACCGTCAATCTGTTTGGATGCAGCCTGCCTGCAATTTTGAGCGAAAAGTTGGGGAAATAAGAAGGGCGCCCGCCGAAGCGGAATGGCACATCTGCTATAAAGGCGGGGTGCGAACCCTCATGGCTCTCGGCTCCGTGCTGCTTTTCGGCGACATTTGTGCTGCGCAAAAGGACAATAATCAGATAAAGTCTCCGACCGAAATCGTGATCGCCAGAGACAGTTTTATCGACGTCGGTCCGCCATTCAACTACTACGATTTGACTTTTCTGCGTTCGCAAGCAGAAAACACAGACGTTGAGCGGATTAGCCTCACTCCGCCCGCCGACGCATGTTATCCGCGCGCCGAGATAGAAGTCGCTCACGTACTCCTCAAGGAGCCTCTCTCCGACCTGCTCGAGAACGTGAACCCTTGCAGAATTTCGGAGAAGGCGCTGAAAGCCGAACTGAAGCGGCGAAACAAAGGCTTGGTCTTCAGCGGAATGAATGTCTCAATTCAAGTGCAGTGTGGTGCAAGAATGCGTGTGATTCGGGCCGACATTCTCGATCGGGATATATTTGACGAGCACCCGAGGACCCCGCAGTACACATCATGGTCCCGCACCATCTTTGAAAAGCTAGACAAGGCTACTGGCCAGAGCCCGTGGGATAAGCCGGTCTTCGCCGTTGACGCTACCCCACCAGCCGCTCCAACGCTACAATCATCCGCGCTGCAAGCCATCGCGGACGGCAAATTCGATGAGATTTTTGGGGACGTTCCCGACCGCCCGTCAGGACTGTATCGACTCGCTCAAAACCCTCCGCGTCAGCCGTTCATCGAGATGACGAAAAGTGATCCGGTTCGACCCACCATCTACGTTGATCCCATATTCCCGCCGATTGCCAAGGCTGCCAGGGTTCATGGAAACGTCGATTTTCACATGGTGATCGGAAGCGACGGTGCGGCAAAGGATGCCGCAATCGACTCCGGCCCGAAGATGCTATGGCAGACTACCTTGGACGCAATCGCAAAATGGAAGTTTGCCGCGGATGACTCGGGGAAAGCCGTCCAAGGCTCCATTCGATTTGGATTGAACTGCTCGTCAGATGCCAAATAGGAAGGGCGCCCGCCGAAGCGGACGCCCTCTTGTCACTGGCCGATTGCGTTCTATTTGTTGGTGTGGGAGGTTCCGGTTGCCTCTTCTACTGCTGCCTGGGCTGCCGCGAGGCGTGCCGTGAGCAGGCGGAAGGGTGAGCAGGAAACGTAGTTGAGGCCGATCTTGTGGCAGAACTTGACGGACTCAGGATCGCCGCCGTGCTCGCCGCAGATACCGACTTTGAGGTTGTTCCGCGTGTTGCGTCCCTTGGCCGTGGCCATCTTCACCAGCGAGCCGACACCAGCCTGGTCGAGTGTGGCGAATGGATCGTGCTTGAAGATGCCGGCCTTGAGGTACGCAGGCAGGAAGTTGTTGATGTCGTCGCGCGAGATGCCATAGGTCGTCTGCGTCAGGTCGTTGGTTCCGAACGAGAAGAATTCGGCTTCTTCGGCGATCTGATCGGCGGTCAAGGCAGCGCGCGGCAGCTCGATCATGGTTCCCACCATGTAGTCGACGGTCTCGCCCTTCTCCTTGAAGACGTCTGCGGCAATGCGGCGCACGATAGTGGCCTGGTGACGCATTTCTTCAATGGAGCCGATGAGCGGGATCATGATTTCGACGTGCGGATCGCCGCCCTTGAGCTTGACGGCAACCGCGGCTTCGAGAATCGCGCGCGCCTGCATCTCAGTGATCTCGGGGAACGTAATGCCGAGACGGCAACCACGCAGTCCGAGCATCGGATTCATCTCGTGCAGTTCTTCCACGCGCGCCAGCAGCGGACGAAGCTCCTTCAGCTTCGGCGAGCGCGGTTTGGTGTCTTCGAGGTGCTGGATCTCGACGAGCAGCTCTTCCCGCTTGGGCAGGAACTCGTGCAGCGGCGGATCGAGCAGGCGGATGGTGACGGGCAGCGATTCCATGGCCTTGAAGAGACCAACGAAGTCGGCCCGCTGCATCGGCAACAGCTTCTTGAGCGCGTCGCGGCGGTCTTTCTCGTTGTTAGCCAGAATCATGGTGCGCATGTGCTGGATGCGGTCTTCCGCAAAGAACATGTGCTCGGTGCGGCAGAGGCCGATGCCCTCGGCTCCAAACAGGCGTGCCTGCTTGGCGTCACGCGGAATGTCGGCATTGGCGCGGATGTTCAGTTTGCGCAGCGGGTCGACCCAGCTCATGAACTTCACGAGGTCTTGATCGTCGGGCTGCGCGGGCAGAGTCTTCAACTGACCTGCGATCACGCGGCCGGTGGTGCCGTCCAGCGAAATCCAGTCGCCCTGTTTATAAGTGTGTCCCTTGACGCGGAGTTCCTTGGCGTTCTCGTCGACGATGCAATCGCCGGCGCCCGCCACGCAGCATTTACCCATGCCGCGGGTAACAACAGCAGCGTGGGATGTCATGCCGCCGCGCGAAGTGAGAATGCCGGCTGCGACTTCCATACCTGCGATGTCTTCCGGAGTGGTTTCGCCGCGAACCAGGATGATGGTGCGATAGGCGCCGTTCTGGTGGTACTTCACGGCATCTTCCGCGGTGAAAACAATCTGCCCGACTGCAGCGCCGGGCGATGCCGGGAGGCCGGTGGCGAGCACTTCAATCTTCTCGCCTTTTTCCACGAGACGCGGAACCAGGAAGTCATACAACTGGTTCGGCTCTACACGGAAGATGGCTTCTTCCTGCGTGATCAAGCCTTCGCGCACCATGTCGATGGCGACGCGAACAGCGGCGAGGCCGGTGCGCTTGCCATTGCGGGTCTGCAGCATGTAGAGCTTGCCATCCTGGATGGTGAACTCAAAGTCCTGCATATCGCGATAGTGCTTTTCCATCTTCCAGGTAATGGCCTTGAGATGGTCGTAGACCTTGGGCATGGCGCGTTCGAGCTCACTGATGGAAAGCGGCGTGCGCACGCCGGAGACAACGTCTTCGCCCTGCGCGTTCATCAGGTATTCGCCGAAGAAGACCTTCTCGCCGGTGGCGGGATTGCGCGTGAAGCCAACGCCGGTGCCCGAGTTTTCGCCGAGATTGCCGAACACCATGGCCTGCACGTTGACCGCTGTACCTAGCCAGTCATCGATGTGGTTGATGCGGCGATAGGTCTTGGCGCGGTCATTGTTCCAGCTCCGGAAAACGGCATCGCGCGCCTGCACGAGTTGATCGAGCGGGCCCTGCGGGAAGTCCTTGCCGGTCTCTTTGCGGACAAGCTTCTTGTACTCCGCGATGATGTCCTGCAGCGCTTTCGGTTGCAGCTCGTAATCGAACTTCACCTTTTCGCGCAGCTTGATGGAGTCGAAGATATGCTCGAATTTCTTCTTGGGAACATCGAGAACCACGTCGCCGAACATCTGGATGAGGCGGCGATAGGAATCATAAGCAAAGCGCGGATTGTCGCTGCGCTTGGCCAGTGCTTCGACGGCCTTGTCATTCAGGCCGAGGTTAAGAATCGTGTCCATCATGCCGGGCATCGAAAACTTTGCGCCCGAGCGGACGGAGACCAGCAGCGGATTTTCGCCGGTGCCGAGCTTCTGGCCTTGCAGTTTTTCGAGCCGCGCCAGCGCTTCGTGCATCTCGACGTCGATCTGGGGGCTAACGTTTCCGCGCATGTATTCGCGGCAGGCTTCCGTCTGAATGGTGAATCCAGGAGGGACGGGCAATCCGGCGTTGGTCATCTCAGCCAGGCCTGCGCCTTTGCCGCCGAGAACATCCTTCATACGGCCGTTGCCGTCTGCCTTGCCGTCACCGAAGAAATACACATATTGGGTTGTCGTTGAAGTCGGGCCTGCCGGTCCGGCAAGCTGCTGATCCACTACGCCCTGCGTCATGGAATAAAGCCTCCGATATAGATTTGCACCGTGAATATCCGCGCGGCGACACCCCGTCCCGGGTTCCACCATGACAAGCCTTCGTCGCGGAGTAGACCCTGGTTCCCAGCGACCATTTTTCGTCGTTGGGTGGAATGCTGGAGGGCAGAACGCGGGCTTGGCTCAAGCGGCCTGTAAAAGCGTTTGGGAAACCAAGAGCGAGCGGTCATCCGGCACAGAACTGTGCCTTACGGCTATTCCTTAGTCGCAAGTACAAATAGCGCGGCAAGTATACACTTGCCTGTGCCAGTGATCACAGACCCTCAACATGCACAGGGACTTACGGGAAATTTCGGCCCGAATTTTTTCTGAAGCGCGCGCAGATGCGCATGGCGAAAGGGGATGCGACCTACCCGGCGCCGCCGCTCGTCTTTTCCTAGTCGCGCAACAGTTCAGATTGCGCACCCCGAACCGCATTACGGGATGCGCCGAATGGCTCCTCCAATAATTTTCGAAGCTTGCCCAAGCCGATAGGGCCGCAACGTCGGCGCGCGATTCGGATTTTGGCTGTTTAGGGATCCATCCATCCCACTGCTTCGGACCCTCCTCCCGTGCTGTCATGCTGAGCGAAGCGAAGCATCTGCGGCTATTTCCAAACTTCCGCTTGGGCGGGCATCCACCCTCGCCTCGATATTCAGCTCGAGGAAGCGTCATCGTCTGAAACCGCTGATTCAGCATCACCCTTCATGTATCGAAGGCCGAAGAATCCAAAAACTCCGAATAAAGCTCCAGTCGGGATTGCAAGCCATTTTCCGAATGGGCGAGCATCGAGAGAGTCATGAAAGCCCTTGTGCTTACCCGACAAGACAGCAATTTCAATTGCCTCGTTTTTCAAGACTCTTCCGTTGTCGTTGAGATAGACGATACGAAAGACTTGTCCATCGAAAATCGCGGGGTGCGCCGTGTCGAGAAGACTGATTTCTGTCTCAATGTCAATGGGGCCACCGCCTCCCCCGCCCTCAGGTACAAATCGAAAGCCGTGAATAGTGTCGTGATGATAGCCGGCATGGATTTCCCGATCCACGTAGTCGTAAGCCTTGCCCACCGCCGTGATTCGCGTTGAGAACGATGGCACGGTCGAGTGGGACATTCCATAGAAGAGAACAACGGCTCCCAGGGCCAGAAAGAACCACCATGCAAGAGGCGGAATCCATGCTCTGCGTTTTGCCCCGAGGAGAAAAAAGATAGCGAGTGCCGGTCCAGCTCCTGGCAAACTACACACCATGTAGTGCGTATAATCCATTCGGCCATAATCCAATCGCACTTTTGAGTTTGGATCATCTTAGCGCACGTTTTAATATTGAGCGGCGTCGCGGTGGTTGCGGTCGAGTCCTCGCCAACTCGAACCTATGCGGGTTCTTCGCCCCCCGTCCCGGGCGGCATGGGGTTGGTACGTTCAAAGACGGGTCGGGGCAGTAGCAGCCGCGGCATATTCTGCATCGAATAATCAGTCTGATCGCGGCGTCAGAGGCGTCTGTCGCCATCTGCTACAGCAACTCCGAGTTCGCCGAAAAGAGAAGCGGGAGCGACTGAATGGAGAACGATGCGCGTCACTGTATCGCATAATCGTCGGAAAGAGGAAATTATGAGGTCTGTCGATCGCTCATTTGACGATTTATTTAAAGGCTTCGGAACTATCCCGATACAGATCGTGAAAGAGGCGAGGAAATGGACAGGGAGCAGAATGGATTTTTCTTTCGACGCGAAGGTGGGAATCGTCAGCTCGCCGATTAAGGGGTTCGTCGATGTGACTGATAAAGACGTGACGGTGGATGCAGATCTGGGGTGGCTGGAAAGACTGTTCCCCGCAAAGCAGGCGCAGGCAGCACTTGAGGGGCGGGTCAAAGGTTTGCTGACCTAAAGCTGTTATTCATCTCTGCCGAATTTCTACGTTCTCCGCATAGGTTGCGTCTTAGGAGATGTCAATCCCACCGATCCCGCTCATCGCACCTACGCACAAAAGCAAAATAATCTGCCGCATTTTGCAGGTAATTTCCTCGCCCCGGCGCACTATAGAAACGTGCGAAAGAGCCTCACCCGCACTCGGCGATTTCGCATGAGCGCTTTTCAAAATAGCTTTGTAGGACTGACCGGGATAAATAGGGCCAATGCAGTCCAGAATCGCCCGCAAGTCTATACCTCAGAGGATTCTGGCTATAAGTTGAATCTACACAGGATTTTGCAGTCGCACCATGCATGCAACTCGTTGAAGTAGAGGATTTTGCATCCAGAATCCGCAAAAAATTTAATTCGCGCAACCAGGCGGTTGCATATTGACTGGTACCGGCTCGCGCCGGAAGAGAAGAACAAGTGAAATCAATCTTTGAAGCTGCGGGCGACAGGCATCGCGCCGCGAGACGGGCCGCGCTGGTTTACGCGGCCGGCATCTCGTAGCAGTTCTCGCCCTGCGGGCAGGGGGTTACATTCCGCGCGTCGTGCGAAATCAGAATGCGGTCGAGGCCGACCAGTTGAAGGATTTCGACAACACGGTGGGATGCATTGATGATTGCGAACTCGTGTCCGGCCATGCGCGCCTCTCCGTAAAGAGAGATGAGCACGGCGATGCCGGCCGCATCGATGCGTTCGACGTTGCGCATGTCGAGCGTGACGGACTGCTCGCGCACTGCGGGCTTAAGTTCATTTACCAGCCGTTGTTCTTCACCGCGCACCAGCTCGTGCAGATTTCCCTGAATGGTGATCGTTCTGTCCATAACATTTTGATAATTGCGATTCATAAAAGTCCCTCCTTTGAAACGCCCATCTGCGGATGGGCCCCCGGCAAGTGAATTGTGCTTGCTGGGGCGATCGTTCGCAGGAAAAGCCGAAGAAAACGGGGTAGTCGGCTTCTCATCCTCATACTAAGCATCTGAGCCGCCAAATCAGCGCTTGAGCAAAATCGCTGAAAACAAACTGGATACAGGCCTTGCTTTCTAATGCTCTGACGCTCTAACTGTCCAAAATCCCTTTTCCTCGTTCACATTCGAACAGTCTGGTGATCAATACGAATCAAGGGTGAGAAGAAGTTCCATATATTTGATGAAGCGGGTGCAGGGTTGGATTCGGAAGGTACATCGATCGACAGGGACGCAGCATGCGAGCTGGCTAAGGCTTGTGGGTTCAGCAATGCCGGTTTGGTAGCTCTACCGCATAGTGAAGAGTCTCGCGATGCGAACCGTTTCGCAGAGTGGATCGCTGCGGGACATGCGGGCTCGATGCACTATCTTTCGCGAGCCCACGAAAGCGGCGAACTGGTGCGGGCGCGTGTGGCCACGCCGTTTGCCTGGCCACGTTCCGCTGTTGTGTGTTTTGCAAATTATCACTGCGCGGCTCCACTCTCAATCGAGACGCATGACTCGCGGCGTGGGTGGATTGCGCGCTATGCGTGGAGCAGTCGCGTGGATGCGAATGGCAATCGCAGACCGAGCGATTATCACAAGCTGCTGCTGAAGCGGCTGAAGACCCTCGATGCAAAATTGCGCGAGCGGTTCGGTGCGTTTGAATCGCGTGCATACGTGGATACGGGACCAGTGGTGGAGCGTGCGCTGGCGACGGCAGCGGGGCTGGGATGGACGGGGAAGAACACGTGCCTGATTCATCCAAAGCTGGGATCGTTCGGATTTCTGGCGGTGCTGCTGACTTCGCTGGAGCTCAGTCCAAAAGAGAAAACAGCGGAGCTGCTCGTTGCGGATCGGTGCGGGACATGCCGGCGGTGTCTCGATGCGTGTCCCACGGGTGCATTGATCGCGCCGTACAAGATGGATGCGACGAAGTGCATCTCGTACCTCACCATAGAGCACAGGGGAATGATTGCGCCGGATCTGATGGCGGGTATGGGGCGCCAGGTCTTTGGCTGCGACATCTGCCAGGACGTTTGCCCCTGGAACCGCAAGGCGCCGATCAGCGCGGACGCCGAATTGCAACCACGCGATGAGCTAGTCAACCCGTCACTGGAGTGGCTCAGCTGCCTTGACGAGCAGTCCTTCGAGCGCGTCTTCAACGGCTCACCAGTGCGTCGCGCCGGTTTCCTCGGGATGCGGCGCAACACCGCCATCGCCATGGGCAACAGCGGCAATCGAAGCTATGTCCCCCAGCTCAAAGAGTGGATTGAATCAACCGATGAAAGCCTGCGCGGCGCGGCGCGTTGGGCGCTCAGCAAGTTGTCGGCGTTGAATGGCTCTGATGCAAATCGTCGCCAGGATCCTTAGAACTCTCGATCAAGTGGCCGCCCGAAACACAGGACGTAGCCATTGTTGTCCTTGATCTCGAAGGCTCTCAAATTGTCGCTCGTATTGCCGAGCTCTCGATGTATGGGTACTTTCTTGGCCACGAATTCTGTGTAGAGCGCATCGGGATTGTCGGTATAGATATATGCATCCCAGCGAGCAAACGGGTGCCTTGAGCTATTCGGCTGCGGATGCACGTTGGCCGCAATTGCCTTGAACATCAGCATGACGTTATCGCGCCGGACGAAGGCCCAGTAGTCATCGACATCTTCGTCACCGCCGCCCTTATACGGCACGCTGAAGCCAAGCTTCGACTGGTAAAAGTCGAGTGTCGCGGTCAAATCATCGACGATGAAGAAAGGCGTAACGCTGACCAGCATGGCGAAGCTCCGCAACTGAGCATACCGTATGGTGGCGCCGCCGAGGCAACGATCGCGTTGCCGCAGTCGGGGCGTGAAATCCCGCGACCAAATGCAAATACGTCTCCGCCGTCGCACAACGAGCGCATCGCAAGCTGGATTTTGAATTGAACCCCGGGGCGGAAAACCACCAAATGCAATCAGTAATTCAATGTGGCCTCAAATACCGAGGCCGCAAATGCAGTTCTAACCGATTACGCGGCTGACGTTGGCAGCACTCAATCCTTTGGGTCCCTGCTGGCACTCAAACTCGACTGAGTCACCCTCGTTCAGTGTCTTGTAGCCGTTTTCCTGGATGGCGGAGAAATGCACGAATACATCCTCACCGCTCGACCGCTGAATGAACCCATATCCTTTGGCCCCGTTAAACCACTTCACTACACCCTGTTCCTTCATTCGCCTTCTCCTTCTTCTGTAGTGAGTTTTATGGTGAGCACAACAGGGAAACCGTGACATGCCGCTCCGGTCTTTTTTCGGTCTGCAGGATGCGGAGTGTCCGAGATTGTCCGGCCCTGGAAACGCCACGAGCCGCCGACGCGCCCGAAGGTCGCGCTGTGGCAGCTCGATATCATTCCTGAATTGGGGCTGTGCTTCCCAAACAACAGAACTTCCAATGCTATGGCCTTCCTGAACTTGCAACGGCGTGCCCCCCGGCGCGCCGTGTACTTTTTATGGCAGGAACTTACCTCAAAAGCAAGGAGAAAATTTACCTTCGTACCGCAAGGTAACCCCTGCCCGATCTTCATCTGTGGAAAGATGAAAGCAGATTAGTTTTCAGAGATAGACAGACAGTTCTTGCTGAGTGAGACCGCTCACACGCGGCAAAGACCGTCCTTTTGTAAGCTGCTCTGGGGAGATAACGGTGGAAACTATCTCAAATTCCGGTACCTGTGAAGCGGAAGCGCTTCCAGTTGCAGGAGGATTCGACGACCGCCCGCCGGTTGTCGCTTCGAAGTGGTATCGGTGGCGCAGGAGTGGTGTAGCCATTGCCGACTACCTCCTCGATGCCGAGGTGCACACTTTCGCTTTCAGCGTCGCGGCAAATGCCATTATTTCTTTCATTCCATTGATAGTGCTGCTCTATACCATTGCTCTTTCGGTGTTCCATTCGCAGGAGATGGTCAACGTGGTGAACAAGATCGTGGAGCAGTTTTTGCCCACGACGGCGAAGCAGGGCAATCAAGGCTTTTTGAGCTACAGCCTCGAGGCGGTGGCGGCAATGTCGGCCCGGCACGGCGTGCAGGCGCTTTCGCTGGTGATGATCCTGGTTTCGTGCACCGGGATCTTTCTGCCGCTCGAAGTAGCACTGAATCAGGCGTGGGGCGTGACCAAGAGCCGCAACTATCTGCTCAACCAGCTCGTGGCCTTCGGGCTGGCCATCTGGATGGTGTTTCTGGCGATGGGAAGCGTGCTGCTGAGCACTTGGCAACGGCAGCTTCTGGGCCTCCTCTTTTTCCATCACATCGAGAACTTCGTGTTCGAGGGCATCAGCTACCTGTGGCTGACGGCGACAACTGGCGTTGCGTCCATCCTGTTTTTCTTTTCGATCTACTGGCTGTTGCCCAACCGTCGAATTCCCGCCCGGCAGGTGATACGCACCTCGATCGTCACCGGAATCGTCTGGCTGGCAGCCAAGGAAGGATTCGTAGCCGTGCTGCCGCACCTGGATCTCAAGGCGTTGTACGGTCCGTTTTACGTCTCGGTTGGCCTTTTGTTCTGGGCCTATATTTCCGGGCTGATCCTGTTTGCCGGAGCGCAGTTCAGCGCGATTCCGCCCCTGGAGAAAACCGCCAGGAAGTAAGCGCTATTCGTCTTCGGGAATGACCGGCAGGAGAAGCGGCGGCAGTTTCCAGTTCCGCGTCCGTCACGAGACTTTGAACGCCTTTACCGCGATGGCATTTGGCCCGCGGCCGGCGGGGAGCATGGTGAACATCTGGCAACCGCTGCGCGAAGGCCCGGAAACGGCGCAATTGAGTGTGCGCACCACAGCCACGTCGCCTGAACGCGCATCGACCACGAAGAGCAGATGACCTGCGGTCGAAAATGCCAGCGCCGAAGGGCCGTCACCCACGTGAATAGCGGCAATGCGTTTGCCGTCTTCTATGGAGTAAACCGTAACTTCCGCAGAGTGCAGGTTACCGACGTACAGCAGGGCATTGTCGGCGGAAACAAGACTGCGCACTGGATCGGCGCCCATCAGGTACGCTCCTGCGACATCGTCTCTGTCGGCATAGATTTCAGAGATCGAGTTAGAAAGCGAGTTGGAAACAAAAACTTCGCCGCCGTCCGGTTTCAAAGCAAGCTGCACGGGAGCGCGGCCAACGTCGAGCAGTGACTCCAGGCGATCTGTTGTCGCGGGGTGGCCGTCGGTGCGAGCTTCATGCGCGAGCTGGATGGCCATGACCTGGTGTCCACCCGAACAGGCAGCGAAGGTTTTGGAGGAATCGGGCAGGATAACAACATCGCTGGCGCCAGGGCAGCCTTCCACAACGGTGCGAACTTTGCGCGTGGTGGTGTCGATGATACTGACGGAGTTGCCACCGCGGTTGGCAACCACGAGCGTCTTACCGTCGGGCGCAACGCGCGCTGCGGCGGGATCTTCGCCGACTCCGATCTGAGCAACCTCTCGCCGATTTTTCAGGTCGAGGACGGAGATGCTGTTGGAGCCGGAGTTGACGACGTAGGCCAACTCGCCACTGGGATCGAGTGCGATGGCAAGCGGATGCTTGTGGACTGGAATGGTAGCAGCGACGGAGTTGTTCTCAGCATTGATGACGGCGACGGAACCCTGGCCTGTCGGGGGGCCGGCATTGACCACATAGACCTCGTTGAGCGTCGGGCTGGCTGCTACGGCGGTCGGATCTTGACCAACGGGGATTTCGCGGTCGACACGAACGTTTACGACGTCATAGACAGAGACAGTGCCGCTTCCACCATTCGTGACATAGGCATATTCGCGATAGTTGGGATCATATTGGGGGAAGTCGTGGGGACGGCAGGCGGTGAGGAGTGCGACCGGGCAAACGATGAGCAGAGCTATCCCATGTCTCAGATTCGAAACATGGGGCACCCAGCCAAAAAGGCGGGGTGAGAAGGCTGGGGCTGAAGCCTGCCTCATCTCGGCGCTTCGGTCAGGGCCCTGAAGGCTCCCGCCCCCTACGAACCGCCTACTTGGTTCTGACGACATGCGATTCCGCTGCGGCGGTCTCGATATGAATGCCGCGGGGCAGCTTGCGATGCACGATTGGCGCGATCTGCTCGATCTCGTCCATCATGCGTGCGAACTGATCGGGGTAGATGGACTGCGGCCCATCAGACAGTGCCTTCTCAGGCTGATGATGAACTTCAACGAGCACGCCATCGGCGCCGACAGCGATGGCCGCGCGCGCCATGGGCAGAACCTTATCCCGCTTACCCGTGCCATGGCTCGGGTCAACAAGGATGGGCAGGTGACTGAGTTTTTGCACTGCGGGGACGATGCTGAGGTCAAGAGTATTGCGGGTGTGGTCGGCAAAGGTGCGCACGCCGCGCTCGCAGAGGATTACTTCGTAATTTCCCTCGCTCATGATGTACTCGGCGGCCATCAGGAACTCGTCGAGTGTGGCGCTCATACCGCGCTTCAGCAGGACGGGCATGCGCAGCCGCCCGGCATGCTTCAGCAGCGAGAAGTTCTGCATGTTGCGCGCGCCGATCTGGACGACGTCGGCCCATTCGGCGACGAGTTCCAGCGTCTCGTTGTCGATGGCTTCGGTGATGATGCGCAGGCCGAAGCGGTCGCGAATCTCAGCCATGATCTTGAGCGCATCAACCCCGAGTCCCTGAAATGCGTAAGGCGATGTGCGCGGCTTGTATGCTCCGCCGCGAAAGAATTGAGCGCCGGTTGCCGCGACCTGTTCCGCGATAGCGAAGGCCTGTTCGCGGCTTTCAATGGAGCAGGGACCAGCGACGATGGCCAGGTTGCGTCCGCCGATGGTGGCATCAGTGCCGGGAAAGCGAATGATGGTGTCTTCTTCTTTAACGTCGCGGCTGGCGAGCTTGTAGGGCTTGGAGACGCGAATGACTTCGGAGACGCCGGCCAGTTCTTCAATATTGCCGCGGTCTACTTCGCCCTGGTTGCCGGTGATTCCGATGGCGGTGCGTTGCGCGCCGGGCATGGGGTGCGCGCGGTAACCGAGGGCTTCAATATGCGTGCACACTGCTTGAATCTGCTCCGCACTGGCCTGCGCCTTCATCACGACTAACATCACTGGATCCTCAATCTAAGTTTACGGCAATCGGCAGAATTCTGTGATCCCAGCCGGGTTTGGGGTAATTGAACCCGCTTTACGAGCCGGATAAATTGTTTCAGCGCGCCGGGCGTGACTTGCGCTCGGCGTTGCGCTTTTCGCTGCGCCATTTGAGGCCGAGCCACGCCAGGTAGCCGAGCTGAATGACCCAGGTTACGGTGTACGCGGCGACGACGAATTGGTGATCGAGAATATTGCGTTCGTCCATTGTTTTCCTCGTTTTGGACTAAGTGTGGCGATCTCAAACGTTGGCTTCGAGGGCTTCCTTGGCCTCAAGCGCGGCATACTGCTGATGGCGGCGTTCGACCTGGTAGCGGAGAAACAGCACCAGCATCCCCCAGCAGAACCACGCCAGCATGTTCCAGAGCAGGGCGTGAACCATGGTGGGGTCTTTCATGCCGGAGTCCGGGTCGCCGCCGAAGACGGGCGCGGGATGCTGGGTGCGCCACCAGCGGTTCGACATGTAGACGATAGGCACATCAAGGGCGCCGAATATGCCCAGCACGGCGGCCAGCGTTTGCATCTGCGGACCGGCGGCGAAACGGCGGAGCAGCAGGTAGCTCACGTAGATGAGCCACAGCACAAGCGTCGTCGTCAGTCGTGCATCCCAGGTCCACCAGATGCCCCAGGCGCGGCGTCCCCACAGCGGGCCCGTGGTCAGTACCACGGTGCAGAAAACTACGCCAACTTCAGCCCCGGCCAGCGCCCATGCATCGGCGATCTGCGCGCGGTTGGGACTGTTGCGCCGGAAGGCGAGATAGCCAATGGAGCCGATAAGGCTGATGGCGAAGAACGAGAACGCCACCGAGGCCGAGGGCACGTGGTAGTAGATGATGCGAAAGACGTAGCCCTGCAGCGCGTCATCGGGCGCGACGTAGATGGCCTGGTAGTATCCCCACACCATGAGCAGGATGGTGATGGCGGCGAAGAGGATGAGTAGGACTTTTTTCATACAAATTCCTGGGCGAACAAATTAAGTTTACGCCGCGATTTGTGCGGCAGTCTCCATCGGAGGGTTGACGAATCCGGTTGGAATCCAGGCATCTTTTTCATCTCTTAAGCTGCTTTCTCGCGCGGCTTCACTTTGTTCCAAGACTTGTTTCGGGACGCGACCCACAGGTCATAGCCGCTCTGCAACCCGATCCAGAACTGGGCGGAGTTGCCGAAATAGCGGCTCAGGCGGAGGGCAGTGTCGGCAGTGATGCCGCGCTTGCCGCGTACCAGATCATTGACGCGCGGAATCGAAATATGAAGGTCCTTCGCGAGCCGGTAAGCCGTCAGGCCGGCTGGTTCCATGAACTCGGTAAGAAGGATTTCGCCGGGATGAATTGAAAAAGCAAAGGGAATGTTATCCATCTCGCCTCCTAGTGGTAATCCACAATCTGGACGTCAAACGCGTCGCCGTTTTTCCAAACAAAACACAAGCGGTACTGGTCATTGATCCGGATGCTGTGTTGACCTCTTCGATTCCCTCGAAGTGCTTCGAGCCGATTTCCCCCCGGAACAAAAAGATCGTTCAAGTCCGTTGCCCAGTGCAGAATCAAGAGTTTCTTCAGTGCCGTCATCCGGATTGGCGGTGGAATGCGGCGGCTTTTTCCTGCCTCCCACAGTTCTTGCGCGTCCGGGTCTTGAAAGCTCTTAATCATTATAGTAACGGGCATCGTTATGAACGTCAATCGTTAATAATATCACTCGTCACTCCGCATGGAACACAACGTCGAATAGCAGCAGGCCTACGGTGGTGAAGATGATGTCGTAGCCGGTCAGCATCTTGATCCACAGCCACGGGTCGCTGTCGCCGGTGAGAATCGAAGTCGTTGCCTGCACCATGCCAAGCAGCGCAGGCAGAAAGATGGGAAACAGAATCAGGGGCAGCAGTAGTTCGCGATTGCGGCTGCGGATAGCGAGCGCTGCAAAGAATGTGCCGTTCGCGACCAGGGCCCACGTTCCCAGCGGCAACACCAGTGCAAGGAGCCCTGCCTGTCCCCCAACCCGCAGGTTGTACATCACCAGAAAGACCGGGGCGAGCGCAATCTGCACGATGCTGACGAAGATGAAGTTAGCGAGGACCTTTGCGAGAAACAACTCGGCGCCCGAAGTCGGAGCCATGCGCTGCGCATCCATCACCTGATGGCGAATTTCACGTGCCCATGCCTGGTTGAGCGCACTGACCGAGGCGAACATGGTTGCCACGCAAAGCACGCCGCCGGCGATCTGCTGCGAAAACGCCCCGCGCGGATCAAACGAGATGGAGAATAGCACCACCACCAGCAGCGCGAAGAACAGCATTGAATTGATAGCGTCTTTCGAGCGCCATTCGATGCGGAGGTCCTTGGAGAGATGGGTCCAGAGAATCGAACTCATGCAGAGTGTTCCCCCGCGGTCAGCCTCGGACCGTCTTTGACGATGTCGGCGGTTTGGACTTCGATATCGAGCGCGTGGGCTGCCTTCAGATAATCGTCTGGGCTGAGGATCAGCTGCGTGCCGCGCGTGCCGGCGGAGACGCTGATCTTGTCGAACAGAATTGCAGTCTCATCGATATAGACGGGGAAGGTTTTCCTTGAACCGAAGAGTGTGACTCCGCCGCGAATATAGCCAGTGAGCGGCTGCACGTCCTTGAGCGGAACCATCTCGGCTTTGCGAAGGCCTGCCGCGCGGGCGAGTTTCTTGAAGTCGAGCTCGGCATCGCCGGGAACCACAGCGAATCGGTAGATGTTGGGGCCACCTGTCACGAGTAGAGTCTTGAAAACTTGCTCGGGCGGCAAGCCGATCTTCTTTGCGACGGTGATGGCGGATAGATCTTCAGGGTCGACTTCGTATTCGCGAAGTTCGAAAGGAATGCCGAGTGATTCGAGGAAGCGTGCGCCGTTGGTCTTCATAGGGTTGGCTTCCCCGGGGCAAAGTCGGCAACGCGTCCGGCCTTCAAACGCAATACCCAGTCGGCGATCGGCGCGGCGTGTTCGCGCTGGTGCGTCGTGATCACGATGGTCCGGTTCTTTTGCCGGAATCCGGCGAGCAAATCGACCATCTGGCGGGTCGACTCGATGTCCATATTGGAGAAAGGCTCGTCAAGAAGCAGCAGTTCCGGTACAGGCATCAGGACACGGGCGAGGGAAGTGCGTTGGCGCATGCCTTGCGAATACTGGCCGAGCGTGCGGGTCAGGTCCGGGTCGAGACCCACCTGGCGCAGCGCTTCTGCGGGATCGAGGCATTGGCGGCCGAGGTAAAGGCTGGCGAAGTAGCGAAGGTTTTCCTGGCCGGTGAATTCGTCGTAGAGCATGGGGGCGTGGCTCATATAGCCGATGCGGTCGCGTGCGTCGTGTGGTTCGATGCCGCCAAAAACCGTGACTTTGCCACCGGTTGGCCGCAAAAGACCCGCCAAAATGCGCAGAAGAGTCGATTTCCCAGCTCCATTTTCGCCGATCAGCACATAGCATTTGCCGGGTTCAAGGTCGAACGAAACCTGGCGCAGCGCGGCAAACGAGCCGAAAAGCTTAGAAACGTTTTCGAGGTGGGCGCAAAGGGTAGAGCTGGTGGCCTCCGGGGCTTGCGCTGTCATGGAATCAGTTCGTGGCGATTCCAGCGGGGGCGCTGCCCGGTTGAGGAGCAGGAGCGGCATTGGCGCGCGGGTTATTGCTCGCGGGAGCGGGCTGTGTGCCGGGCTGGCCGTTTGGCGTTGCGGGGGCGTATTTGCTAGCGCATTTGGCCTGCAGCGCCGTAGCGTGGAAGACGCCGTCGCGGCCGATGGTGCCCATTGCTAATGCCTGCGAATCGTCCTTGAAGGTATCCGGTGGCGGCTCGGAGCCCTTGTAAATCACGGTTAGTCTGCGTCCGCTCGGAGCTTTAGGCGAATGGCTTTCAAACTCATTCAGAACAAAGGTGACATGCGGCCCTTCCTGCTGGATGGAGCCGGGCTGTACGAACCCTTCGACACGGAGATTGCTCTTGTAGGCCTTTTCGCCCATCTTGCCGAGCTCGGCAACGGTCACGTAATAGCTCTTGTTGGAGCTGTAGCCCGTAAAGCTAAGCCAGGCAATGGTACCCAGAATGATTGCTACCGCGATACCGATCCGCACCGAATTGGAAGACGTCTTCATAGCTCGATTCTTACGATACGGTGGCCGATGGGGCGGGTCAATGGCTCGCGCCAACATGCGTGATATGGATCACATATTTGCCCACAATTTCAGTTGCGCGCCAGGCGGCCTCAATTTGGTGGTTAGTGAGCGTTTTCAAGCGTTTGTGCGGCTTTTTCCAACGATTCGGTCAGAACCGTTAGCTGCTGAGAGGCTCGGGCGGAATCCCTTGCCTCAATAGCCTCATTTACACCCGGTATGACCACCGCAGCGTAGCCGGTATATTCGCCCGGGGCATAGATGGTGTGCTTGTACCAGGGCCGGTTGGGCAGGCCTGCGGGCGAAATCATTGCCGCTTCAGCCGCGCGCAGGGTCGCATTGAACTGGGCGACATCTGCCGGAGGGTTCAATTGCAGTTGATGGGCGTGGTCGGCGGCTGTGGCGAATTTGGTTGCGGCGTCGAGCGACGGACCGAAATCGAGACCTGCAACGCCTGCATCGACCGCCTTGCGTTTGGCGGATTCGATATAGGCTTTCACTTCGCGTGCGTAGGCCGGGTAGTCGTAGGGCAGCACATCGGTGTCGGCCATGCGTATGGCCTCAAGACCGAGCACGCGTGCCATCTGTTGCAGGTAAACAAAGTGCGGGTCGGCGTTCATGACGAACCACGCGTAGTTATCGAAGACGGAGTGATACACGCCGTATGGGCCACCGGAGCCGATGTCGGTGGAAGGAACGCCGATGTGTTGCAGGAACGGCGTGAAGTCCGAACCGGAACCGAGATCGCTTACGCGCACCTCGTCGCCAGGCTGTGGAGGAGCGTTGCTGGCGCGGTGCTCGTTGCTGCCGTGGCGATTGGCGCGCCACTCCTGGTAAACCGTATCGCCCATCGGGCTGGGAACGGACTTGGAAATGTCGCGCATGAAATTTTTGAGTGAGGGGACAGCTGAAGCCGAAAAGTCCGGGCCTGAGACGGCTACGTCAACGTTGAAGTAGGCGACCGCGTTGGTGAGTTGCTGGGCGTGCTGTTCCACCCACTCGGTTGAGCCGATCAGGCCTTCTTCTTCCGCGTCCCAGCTGCAAAAGAGGATCGAGCGCTTTGGCTTCCAGCCCTCTTTCAACAAGGCACCTACACCATGTACGGCCTCAAGCATGCTGGCGGTTCCACTGTTGGGATCGACGGCTCCATAGACCCAGGCGTCGCGATGATTGCCTACAACGACCCAGTTCTCGGGATCGTCGACGCCCTTGATTTTGCCAATCACATCCCAGATGGTGCGGCGCTGGTAATCCTGCTCCGAGACGAGATGTACGCGCACGCCGCCGGGGCCGATGTGATAGCGGAAGGGAAGTGCACCCTGCCAGCCCTGCGGCACGCCCGGGCCTTTCAGGGCCTCGAGGATCGGAGCCGCGTCTTTATAGCTGAGCGGGATCGATATGATGTGCGGCTGATTTCCCTCTGGATTCACACGCGCGGAATCAGGCAGATCTGGCGTTGACGCAATGCCAGGTGTTTCCGGATCGCCGGGATATTTGAAGAGGTATTGCACTGATCCGCGCTGCACGCCGCTATCGGGACGCCATGGGCCGTTCGGGTAGGGATCGCCCTTGTAGTAGCCGTCATCCTGCGGGTCGGAATAGATGAGGACGCCGACGGCGCCGCGCTGCTCGGCGATATAGACCTTCACGCCGCGGAAATTACCGCCGTAGCGAACGACCACGATCTTGCCATGCAGATCGATCTTCTGCTTTGCAAGCTCGTCGTAGTCTTCGAGCCGGCCATAGTTGGCATAGACCACTTCGCCGGTCACATCACCCGAACCGGATGATCCGTTGAACGGCATCACCACGCGCGGATCTTTATCGAAAGGATCGCCTTCGACATGCTCCCGCGTGGGTCCGGACATCAATTGCTTCCCGGATGGATCGAAAGCCTCAACCTTGACGACCTTGGGCTGGTTCATCAGGACGCGATAAGGGACGATCTCGGTGTCGAGGCCGGCAGCGCGAAACTTCTCCGCAACGTATTCGGCCGTCTTGTGGTCTTCGGGGCTCGAGGCGATGTGCGGCTCGGCGGTAAGACTCTTCAGATGTTCACCTGCAAGCTTCGCATTGGGCACCGCGAGAAATTTCTCCTCGATGTTCGCCTCTTTGCTGAAGTTTGTGTAGCCGAAGACTTGCGCCGGTGCGACGGTGGCTGGCGTGGAGCTTTGCGCGGCGCTGTCTCGCGTTTGGACGGCTAAAACTGCGAACAGTGAAAAGGAGGCAACCAGAAGCTTGCGAATCATCATCAAGCGAAACCCTTTAAGTGCAATGTGGAATGGGAGAGCAGTCCCCTGAGCGCATCGAAACGCGCTTCGGCACAGTTTCCACAGCTTACACTATGGATTGGAGTTCCCCCTCTGCCTACCAGGCCAAAATTAAATGAAGAGAACCTCGCCGCTGCTTCGGACGAACCCTCTGCAATCGTTCAGGGGTTGCCGGAACCAGAGTCTGCCGAACTGCCCCAGGCAATTCGCGCGCTGCACAATCCGAATTTCCGCCTGTTCTGGGCGGGGAACTTCACCTCCAACATCGGCACGTGGATGCAGAATGTGGCTCAAGGCTGGCTGGTCCTCACGCTCACCAATTCGGCCTTCTGGCTCGGCGTGGTGGGCTTTGCAGGGTCAATTCCGTTTCTTTTTGTCACTCTCTTTGGCGGAGTGGTTGCGGACCGCGTAAACAAACGCCGCCTGCTATTGGTGACCCAGACCATGATGATGCTGTTGGCGTTTCTGCTCGCTGGGCTCACCTATTTTCATGCGATCAGCGTATGGGGCGTGGCGGCTATCGCCTTCGGTAATGGGGTGGCCATGGCCATGAATGCGCCGAGCTACCAGGCGTTGGTGCCGAAGCTGGTAAAGCGGGAAGATCTCACTAACGCCATCGCGCTCAACTCTGCGCAGTTCAATATGTCGCGTATCCTTGGGCCGACGCTTGGCGGCTATGCCATGGTCTTGTTGGGGATGGCCGGGAACTTCTTTCTCAACGGCGTCAGCTTCCTTGCGGTGCTATGGGCACTGGTGCACATCGATTACCCCGAGGAGAAGTTCGGTCGTCATCAAAGCATGTGGGACAGCCTTCAGGGCGGATTCGCCTATTTGCGCAGCAATCGTCAGATGTACGTCATGATCTGGATGACGGCCTTCGCGAGCTTCTTCGGATTCCCATTCATTACTTTCATTCCTTACTTTGCGAAGGTGCAACTCCATGCGGGCGAAAGCGGACTGGGTTGGCTGCTGGCGAGCTCGGGAGTGGGATCAGTGCTGGGCGCGATGACCATTGCGATTTCTGGTGTGATTCGTCATCGAGGCCGCGTGCTGGCCGGGTGCGGCGTAGTCTTTTTCGCAGCGATCATCGGATTCAGTTACTCACACATCTTCCATCTATCACAGGTTTTGGCATTCTTCGAGGGCTTCTGCGGAATCCTGATGATCTCCTGCTTCAATGTCTCGATTCAACATCTGTCATCGGACGAGATGCGCGGTCGTGTAATGAGCATCTACGCCACAAGTTTCCTGGGGCTGCCGCCGATCGGCGCGCTTCTGGCCGGCGAATTGTCGCGGCATATCGACACCGGACACGCTCTTGCCATGATGGCCAGTGTCGCGCTGCTTTCGTTTGTGGGGTTCTTTGCGTTTTCCCGGCCGCTGCGAGAACTGGACTAGCCGGCTAGTAGCAAATCAGACAACCGGCTGGGTGCAGTGTGCGCAACGCTTTGCAGCGGCTGGAATGTCGCTCAGACATTGCGGACACGCCTTCGTTGCGGGCGGCGCATCGGGTACTGGCTTGTGGAAGCGGGCCATGAGCGCGTTAGCCGGTACCACAATGAAGAAATAAACTGCTGCTGCGACCATCAGGAATGCGATTACAGCATTCAGGAAATTGCCGATCATGACGTGGTTGACTTGAATGGCGCTGAAGTCAGGCTTACCTACGAGATTGCCAATGACCGGGGTGAACACATCCTTGACGAGAGAAGTTACAACCGTTCCGAATGCGCCTCCGATGATGACGCCAACAGCCAGATCGAGTACGTTGCCGCGAAGAACGAAATCACGAAATCCCTTCAGCATGTCTACCTCCTGAGAGTCATTGCCACGCGCTTCCCGACGGGCCTTCCGGTCTGGAATGAGAACTTTCCGACCCGCGCCACGCCGCTGCGCGTTTGCCTATCTTACACAGGCCAGTCGAAAAAGGCATGTGATATCGGGAGAGTCAATGGATCATTTTTAAAGGGGATAGGCAACCAGAAAAACGATCAACGTGAGGATCATGAGGTCGGAGTAGAGCAGGATGAGTACGCCTGCGTGATAGAGGCTCCACTTGCCGCGAAGGCAGCGGCCAGTCTCGGCCATGCCCCAAGCAGCAACGAGCAGAGACACGAACTGCCATGGAGACCCGTGCAGCTTTTCGATATGTGGAAACCCAGCCAGGAGCAGGCTCGCGATGAAGGCGCTGAGTGAGAGCACAATGCCGCGCACAAGAGATTTTTGCCGCAACCGGAAGATGGAGAGGCGGGGAGGCACGACTTCTACAACTGTAGACGTCTGGCTAACCCGCGACTAGTTCCATCTGCTTGAGCGACTCGGCATAGGGCGCACGCAGCACACCGCGCTCGGTGATGATGGCCGAGACATACTTTGCCGGGGTTACATCGAACGCAGGATTGCAGATGCCCACCCCATGCGGAGTTAACTGTTTGCCGCCGTGATGCGTGACTTCTTTCGCCGCGCGCTCTTCGATCGGAATTGCCTCGCCTGTCGCCGTTGCTGTGTCAATGGTGGACCAGGGCGCTGCGCAGTAGAACGGAATGCCGTGCTCCTTCGCCAGAATGGCAACGTTGTAGGTGCCGATCTTGTTGGCGAAGTCGCCATTGGCGGCAATGCGATCGGCGCCGACCACCACGGCCTTGATCTTGCCCGCACGCATGAGGCTGGCGGCCATGTTGTCGCATATGACGGTGGTTGGAATGCCATCGGCCATCAGTTCCCACGCGGTAAGCCTCGCGCCCTGCAGAAAGGGCCGCGTTTCGTCGGCATAGACGTGGATGTGCTTGCCCAGTTCGACGGCAGAGCGGATGACACCGAGGGCGGTGCCATAGCCGCAGGTGGCCAGGGCGCCCGCATTGCAATGCGTCAGCACGCCGCCTTCGTCTGGCAGCAGCGCGCCGCCGAAGGCGCCCATCGTCTTGCAGGCGGCAATGTCTTCTTCGTACATGGCGTGCCCTTCAGAAAGCAGCTTGTCCTGCACCGTTTTCATCGTCGCTCCGGAGGAAAGCAGGGTCGCAAAGACGCGCTTCATGCGGTCGATGGCCCAGAACAGATTCACGGCGGTCGGTCGTGTTCCGGCAAGGCGCGCCCAAATTTTGTCGAACTCAGGCGCGAAGCGTTCCGCGCTGTCAGCTTTTGAACGCAAAGCCCCGAGCGCGATACCGTACGCCGCGGAAACACCAATAGCGGGTGCTCCGCGAACAACCATGGTGATGATGACATCGGCAACCTGTTCGTAATCGGTGGCCAGCACATAGCTCTCCTCGAGGGGGAGCTTGGTTTGATCGATAAATCGGACGCCTTCCGGGGTCCAGGCAAGGGTAGGAATCATGCACTCTTAGTGTAAATGGGTCCAGGCACACTGCTCACCTGGGGCGGCCGGGATCCAGCCACCCTCACTTCGGAACTACGATTAATCCATACTGATAAATGCTGTCGGTATTATCCGGTATCGCATAGGGCGATCCCGGTGCCGCCGTGATGGTTGTTCCCGATACCGTGTACACATACAGGTTGCCGGTCAGGTAATCCAGCGCGTACAGGTGGTTGTTTCTGTCCCACGTCAACTGGTCGAAATCCCGAGATGTAAGCGGCAGCGAACTCGCGAGGGTCATCGGCGCGGCTCCGTTGAAATTGAAAATCTCAATTCCCTTTCCTGCAACCGCAAGTTGTTTTCCAGTCCAGGACATGGCGATCACATTCGGATAAAACGACGGGGTTGGCATCTTATTCCATGAATTCGTTGACGTGATTGAACCGTTTGAGTTGATGGTGAAACTGGCTAGTTGCGGGGGCGGAGGGTTAGCGGCGAACGATTCGGTCACCACCGCTGCCAGATGATCGGCGGGGTCCGCGGCCACCGCCAACGGGAAGTAAGAATCGACGTTGGGATCTGACCCTTCGGCTCCGGCCGGGTTAGGCGTGGGTCCGGTTTGGCTGAAGCTGCCATTGGTCATCAGCGCACCGCCAGACTCGCGTCGGTAGGAATCGAACTCATCCGTATAAATATCGCCCCACACGCCATAGGCGAAGGTATCGTTGCCGCTGATCGTGTTGATCCCCTCCGGAAGACTCTCGCCGTGGTATCCGTTGTCGACAACCGCTTCGCCGAGAAAGGTCAGGTCGCCATTGGACTCGATCTTGTATGACTGCAAGGCGCTGCATGGGGTCGGACTCGTAGTGCTGTCTGAAAGCAGCACATACACGTACTTCCCCGTGTGGTCAAAGAGCGCACCGCCCAGGTTGGTGCCGCAGTCGGAGCCGTCGTACTTCACAGTGCTGACTTCAAATGCTTGCTTACCCACGGCGCCATTCGCTTCGATCGGGTAGGTATGCATTGAGCTCGTTCCGACGCTCACGAGGTAATGGCCGTTGATGGCTCCCATCTGGCCGGTGTCTGCAAAGAGGGAACCCTTGACTGGCGTGAGTCGACCGGTTGAAGAGGCAGAAAAGACATCAATACCTTTTTTCGTCTGCACGTAAACATATGCCACAGGAGAACTCGTACTTGTGGTGGTCTCCGGAGAAGATTGCGCGGTTGCGATCGGGGTGAAGCCGGCCCAGGTAGAGAGTAGGGCAAGGGTGAAGAGGAAGCTGAATCTGGGTACGTGCATTCGACAACACGCTCCTAGGAATTTTTGGAATGCAAGCGCTGCCGTTTCGGTTGCCTTACTCGGACGCACCATTGGTGGCGAAATGAAAACATTTTCAATTTCCGCTGGACGGGCCGCAGCCCTCGTCAGTAGATTGGTTTGCGTATCATCGGCGCAACCATCAACGCAGCGAAAGATTCTGGACGATGCGAGTCGCTGTGTGCATGCGCGTGCCCCCACGAACGTGAGGAGCCGTTTTGCAACTGACTTTTGTTGATTGGCTGATCATGCTGTTGTATTTCGTGTTTGTGCTGGGGATCGGCTTTGCCCTGAAGCGCTACATGAAGACCAGCAAGGATTTCTTTCAAGCCGGGCGAGCGCTGCCCGCGTGGATTTGCGGTCTTGCTTTCATCAGTGCGAATCTTGGCGCGCAGGAAGTCATCGGCATGGGCGCGTCGGGCGCCAAATACGGACTGGAGACGGCGCAATTCTACGGCATCGGCGCTATCCCGGCGATGGTCTTCGTCGGCATCTTCATGATGCCTTTCTACTACGGCTCAAAGGCGCGTTCCGTGCCGGAGTTTCTGCGCCTCCGCTTCGACGAAAAAACGCGTGCTCTCAATGCCTGCTCATTTGCTGTGATGACCGTGTTCAGTTCCGGCATCTCGATGTACGCCATGGCTCGGCTGATCCAGGCGCTGCACGTCTTCGATGGACTGTTCCGTACGTTGGGCTGGGCGCCCGAAGGCATCTTTACTTTTTCCATCGTAATGTCGGCTGTGATCGTGCTGCTGTACATTTTTCTGGGCGGCCTCACCAGCGCTATCTATAACGAGGTGCTGCAATTCTTTCTTATCATTGCCGGCTTTCTGCCGTTGGTGCTGCTGGGTCTGAAGAATGTTGGTGGGTGGAGCGGACTGAGGACTGCCGTTTCAGCCGTCGATCCGCGCATGATGCACGAGTGGAAAGGCGTGATGCATTCCAGCACCAACCCCATGGGCATCGAGATCATCGGCATCGGCATGGGCCTTGGATTCGTGCTTGGCTCAGGCTACTGGTGCACGGACTTCCTCGTGATCCAGACTGCGATGGCCTCAAAGAATATGGAATCGGCTCGGCGCGTTCCGCTGATTGCCGCTGTGCCCAAAATGGTGTTTCCATTCCTGGTGATTTTGCCGGGATTGCTCGCGATCTCCCTGGCCACACCTCACACCACCACCACGGTGCGCGAACAGAACGGCGTCATCTATCACGAGACGAATGTTGTTTCGAAGGAAGTGGAACAGGGCAGGGGACTGGTTCCGGCGAAGATCAACCCGGTGACAGGCAAAGCAATGTTCGACGCTAGCGGAAAGCCGCTGCTCGACTACGACATGGCCACCCCTAACATGCTGCTGCACTATTTTCCAACCGGCATTCTCGGGCTTGGTTTGACGGCGCTGCTGGCGAGCTTCATGAGCGGCATGGCGGGAAACGTAACGGCCTTCAACACCGTATTCACCTATGACCTCTACCAGTCGTACATTCACAAGGGCGGCAGCGACCGGCACTATATGGCGGTGGGCCGATGGGCTACGGTCGGCGGAATCCTTCTTTCAATCGCCACAGCATACGCGGCCATCAACTTCAACAACATCATGGACACCCTGCAACTGGTGTTCAGCTTCGTAAATGCGCCGCTGTTTGCCACGTTCTTGCTGGGTATGTTCTGGAAACGAACCACCGGCCACGCCGCATTTACCGGACTGATCTCGGGCACGGTGGCCGCGATGGTGCATCATGGGCTGACACTGCCGATCGAGGCGCATCCCGGCATTCATGGGGGCTGGCTCACCGTTGTGCACCACTATCCCAGCGACATGGCGCAAAATTTCTGGGGTGCGATTTTCGCCTTTAGCACGAACTTCATCGTCACTGTGATTGTGAGCCTTTTCACGAAGCCGCGGCCAGAATCGGAACTGGTGGGTCTTGTGCATTCGCTCACGCCGAAGCCGCCGCGCGCGCACGACCGCTGGTGGAAAAGTCCCGAGGCGTTGGGCATCGCTGTTCTGCTGGGCGCCGTTGCGCTGAATATTTTCTTTGCCTGAGTTGGAGGGAACGGATGAATCTCGATTTGCGCATTCCCATGGGACTGATGTTCACCTTCACAGGCGTCATCATGACGACATGGGGCATCAAGACCAACGGCAACGTTGACCTCTACGCTCGGAGCCTCGGCATCAACGCGAATCTCTGGTGGGGCTTGGTGCTGCTTGTGTTCGGGCTGACAATGTTCCTCCTCGGCCAGCGCAGTCAGCGGCGTCTCGCAAAGGAGCCACCCCCCCTCGCAGAAGAAGGCGACGTGCGGCGTGGACATTAAAGCAAGGAATAGGGGTTAGAAAAACGCTGGATGCCCATCCTTCCGTAGAAAGGTTGGGAAAGCAATGAACCTCAGATTCATCTCCTCCAATTCCTCGATAGCCACTCATGCCCTGGCTGTCGAAAACGCATGCAGCCAACGCACCGGAAATTGATACGGTCCTCATCGCGCTGCTAATACACTGAAAGCAGCGATGAAACGCAAGACCATTGAGCACTACGAGATTATTCGCCGTCTCGGCGCGGGCGGCAGCGGTGTGGTGTATCTCGCCAACGACACGCTGTTACAGCGACCAGTGGTGTTGAAGATCCTGCGCACAGGTCTCCTCTCGGCCCAACAACTGCGTACCACCGTTCTGCGTGAGGCGCGATTAGCCTCTGCCATCGAGCACCCCAATGTCTGCGCAATCTATGAGGTTGGTGAAGCCGGCGACGAAGGCTACATCGTCATGCAGTACGTGCCGGGCCAGTCGCTTGATCAGCTGATTGTGCGCGGGCCTGCCACTCCGCAACTCGTGCTCTCAGTCGGTATTCAGATTGCAGACGGTCTGCAGGCAGCGCACTCGCTCGGCATCTTCCATCGCGATCTGAAGCCGCAAAATGTGATGCTCACAGATGGGGGCCTGGTAAAGATTCTTGACTTCGGCCTGGCGCGGCGTCTGCGTCCTGAAGAGGCAAGCTTCGATCCATCCAGACCTGCGCTTGCCAGAAACGCATCGGTTGCCGCGACGTACACAGCGCGCGGCGGCACCATTCGCTATATGGCCCCCGAGCAGTTTGTGACCGGCCAATCGAGTGCGCAGTCCGACGTGTGGGCACTCGGCGTGCTCCTCTACGAACTCGCTAGCGGCCGTCATCCGTTTTCGCGCCCGGATGGGGAAGACTTCCAGACCATTCGCGCCATCCAGTTTTCCGATCCCGTTGACCTGAGCGAGATCGTCCCCGATATCTCCACGGAACTCAAAAGTGTGATTGCGACGTGCCTCGAGAAGACACCGGCTACGCGCTATACCTCCGCCGCCGAGGTGCGCGAGGCGCTGAAGACCATTATGAAGGCACTGCAGATCGAGACCGGCGCGATTCCGGGCGAAGCCGCGGCGAACCTTCCGACCACCGAGGCTGAAGCGGAGAAGCGTGCGACCGGATTTCTCTCGATGCTGGCCGAGCGGTTTCGCGAATCTGCAGGTGACCGCGCGCAGCAGAATTCCCTCGTGGTGCTTCCATTCGCGAATCTTGGTGCAACAGAGGTGGCGCCGCTCTATGGCTATGCCCTCGCGGATGCCATTGCCGCGCGGCTCGCACGCATTCCTGCTCTGGTCGTCAGGCCGTCGAGCGCTCTAATGTCGCTTCCCATTGCGCAGATGGATCCCCTCTCTGTCGGTCAGCGTTTGCTGGTGTCTTTCGTGCTGGCCGGCAACTTCTTCCGCTCTGAAAATGGATTCGATCTGAATTGGCAATTGCTCGATGTCGGCTCGCAGAGCGTGCGTTCGGGCGGAGCTATCCGGGTTGCTTCTCTCGATCTGATCGCGGTGCAGTCGGAGATTTCGAACGAAGTCTTTGCCGCATTGCATGGCCTTGGCGCCGCCGATCAGATGGATGCACCCCGGGGCGCGCTCCGCGATGGCTCGCTGCCTGGCCCCGTGAGCGAAGAGTATCTGCAGGCTCGCGCGCTGCTTAGTTCCTTCATGGTTCGGACCGGCTCAAAGGCCGATCTCGACAAAGCCCACGCCCTTTTCACGAGCGTCACCACGAAGGATCCGGAGTTTGCGTCGGGATGGAGCGGGCTGGGCATCGCCGAACTGCAGTATGTGCGGCACGGGTTCGGCGGACAGATCCACGTGATGACCGCGCGGCGCGCATTCGACGAAGCGCTGAAGCTCGATCCTGCGGCGACGGAGGCGAATCTCTACCGGATTTACATGCTGCTCTCGCGCGGCGAGAAAGAGTCGGCGCGGCATGGAATCGCTAACCTGCTGGCCGGTGCGGCGAATGACTGGAATGTCCATATGGTAGCCGGCATCGCGTTGCGCGGCGACGGCATGTATGACGAAGCGCTGCTGCAATTCAACCGTGCACTCAAGCTGAACCCTGCCAATGCGGCAATTCTTTATAACCACCGTGCGCGCGTCTACCACTATCAGAACCAGATTGAACTGGCTGGCGATGAACTCGAAAAAGGCCTCGCACTCGAACCGCGCCATCCTCTGCTGCGCACGTCCGCCGGGTATCAGCAGATGCGCATGGGCAATTTGAATGAGGCGATCAACATTCTCGAGGGCGTGATTCGCGACGACGAGTCGCTACGCATTGCCGTGCCTACGTTGGCGCTGTGTTACGTGCAGGTGGGCGACCGTGCTCGCGCTGCTGCGCTGCTGAAGGACGATACGCTGGCCGCCGCCGAGGCTGACAGCGAGATGGCCTATCGCCTTGCAACGTACTTCGCCGTTGAGGGCGACTCCAGTGAAGCGCTGCACTGGCTGCGGCGGGCGATCTATCTGGGCAATGAGAATTATCCCTGGTTCCAGAAAAATCCGGCGTGGAATCATTTGCGCACCAATGCTGACTTCGAGCGGATCCTCGAAGACTTGAAGAAAGCCTTCCGCCGAAATCAGAAAACCTGGAAGCGTCTGCTCGAACAGGTCCCGCCCGATGCTGAGTAACATGCATGCTTCTTGAACGCGCGAGTGAACCCGATTATCCCGCCATCATCCACCTCGTCAACGCGGCCTATCGCGGACATGGAACTGTCGAGAGCTGGAACATCGAATCAGGAATAATCGAGGGGACTCGCCTCACCGATTCCCTGCTAAGGGAGGATCTCGCTGCCAAGCCGCAGGCGCACTTTCTGATTACTCGCGATCCGAACAGCGGCGCCATTGTTGGAACTGTCTGGCTCGAACCAGTGGATAACGATGCGTGGTATCTCGGACTCTTCACCGTCGATCCCGCGATTCAGAATCAGCAACTGGGTCGCCGGCTTCTGAGTGCTGCCGAAGAGTTTGCAAAAGCGCGGGGAGCTCGTTCGATCCGCATGGGTGTGCTCAGCGTGCGTGATACGCTCATCACCTGGTACGAGCGAAGAGGCTATTCCCGCACCGGCAAGACCGAGCCATTCCCGTATGGCGACAACCGCTTCGGCGTACCCCTTCGCAGTGATCTGGAATTCGTGATCCTTGAAAAGCAGCTTTAGACCGGCAGGTCCTCTTCATTTACAAAATATGCGCAGAAAACAAGCTGCCTCGAGATTTCTGAATCTGACAGCGATGCAGACTCCAATGAATCAAATTTTCGTGCTTCTGCGTTGAAGTCGGTTCCTTTAAGCAAAGCCTGAAATCCTTCCGACACTTCGCTACACGAGCGCTTTGCATACATATCCCACGGTTCTTCCGGCCCTCGATCTGCAGAATTCGCTTCGGCCCAATAGAATTCGTATATTGTCCCTTCTTCCGATCGGAGCTGAAATTGTCCGCCCAAACAAGCAAACCCCAGCTTTGGTGCACGTTCCAACGCCGCTGGAAATGCGGGAATCGACCAGGCGTACTCTCGATCGCGAAGAGTTGCGCCTTGAGTGAGCTCGGACGGGAGCAGATAATCCACTTCTATTCACCCTGCAAGAATTATGGCCGGGTGCCCCAGGTCTCGCCTCTGAGACCTGGGAGCAAACCACTCGATCAACAAGCCTCTACTTCAGATTCACCGTCGCCTTCAACGGCAGATCCACTGACGAACCGCCGACCATGATGGTGTAGTCGCCCGGCAGCAGCGACCAGTCGTTCTTCTGCTCGTCGAAGATCGAAAGGTACTTAGGATCAATCTCGACGCTCACGTTGCGCTTCTCGCCGGGTTTCAGCGTGACCTTTGCAAAGCCGACAAGACGCTTCGGCGGTTCCTGCGCGGCCGCCGGCAACGCAGCGTAGACTTCTGCGATCTCCGAGCCTTCGCGGGCGCCGGCATTCGCCAGCATGAATGTCACCTTCACCTTGTCGCCGGGCGTCACCTGCAGCCCCGAGTAGCGGTATGTCGTATACGAGAGTCCGTAGCCGAACGGGAAAAGCGGCTTCTTTTTTTCCGCGTCGTACCACTTATAGCCGACTTTGACGCCCTCGTCATACGTGACCTGGAAGGGTGGAAGACCCATTGCCCACTTCTCAGGCGAAGCGGCGCCGGAGAAGTGCGAGGACTCCGGCGGCGGCATGGTGATAGTGGGATGCGGCAGGTCGGCTTCGCTCTTCGGGAACGTGTTGGGCAGTTTGCCGCTTGGGTTTACGGTACCGAAGAGTACGTTCCCTACTGCGTTGGCGCCATCGCTGCCTGCATACCATGCCTCAAGAATCGCAGCAGGCTTGTCCACCCACGGCATCGTGACCGGATTGCCCGTTTCAAGCACGACGATTGTGTGCGGATTGGCGGCAGCTACAGCGGCTATCACGTCATCCTGGTTATGAGGCAATGTCAGGCTTTTCAGGTCCATTCCTTCGCTGGCCCACATGTAGGCAAACACGATGGCGACGTCCGCGCCTTTCGCAGCAGTCGCCGCGGCGGCCGGATCGGTGCCCGGATCGTACTTCACGGTCGCATGCGGCGCGCGGGCCTGGATCGCTTTCATCGGCGAGGTTGGGAACCAGATCTCTTCCATCCAGTGAGTTGCGCCCTGTCCTGGTGGCTTGATGGCATTTCCTCCGATGGGATCGACCTGCGCTGAACCGCCGCCGGAGATCATACCGACATCCGAATGGGATCCGATCACCGCGATCGTCTTCAGCCGCGCTGCGCTCAGCGGCAACATCGCTTTCTCATTCTTCAACAGAACAATGCCGCCCTCTTCGATCTTGCGCGATGTCTCAAAACTGGCGAAGGGGTCGATGACGCTGCGTTGCCGCGGATGATCGATCACGCCAGCTGCAAACATCGAGCGCAGGATCCGGTGCACATGCTCATCCAGTTCAGCCTGCGGAATCTTGCCGGCATCGAGTGCATCTTTGAAACGCTGCTCGTAAAAGAATCTGCCCGGCTGCTCGTTATCCAGGCCAGCAGCAGAGGCTTTCACATCGCTGTGCGTGCCGCCCCAGTCCGATACTACAAATCCCGGGAATTTCCAGTCGTTCTTCAGCACGTCAGTCAGCAGCCATTTGTTCTCGCATGCGAAGTCGCCATTCACGCGGTTGTAGGAGCACATCACTGCCGCCGGCTTGCCCTGTTCCACGCCGATTTCAAACGCCAACAGATCGCTCTCGCGTGCGGCGCGCTTGCTAATGTTCACGTTGACGGAATTGCGGCCGCTTTCCTGATCGTTGAGCGCGTAGTGTTTGATGTCGCCAATCACGTTGGCCGATTGCGTTCCCTGAATCAGCCGCGCCACCAGTGTGCCGGCCAGGACGGGATCTTCACCAAGATACTCAAATGTGCGGCCGTTGCGCGGATCGCGCGTCAGGTTCACACCGCCGCCGAGCGACATGTTGAATCCCTGCGCACGAAGTTCGCGTCCGATCAGCGCGCCAAATTCGTAGGCCGCGTCGGTATCCCAGCTCGCGGCTGCGGCAACGTTGGCCGGAAGCGCCGTGGAATAGCGTCCATTTACGCCGCTCGAGCGTACTCCATAGGCCGCGTCGCTCATGTCGATGCCGGGAATGCCGAGTCGCGGAACGCCAACGGTGTAGCCTACGCCGCGGTTCGATGCCGCATTCTCCGGCGTCACCGGCTCGTCGGTTGGCATGCCTACGCCATGCAGAAGCGCGATCTTTTCGTCGACCGTCATTTCCTTGATCACCAGGTCGGCGCGCTCATCGGGCGAGAGGCTCGAATTCATCCAGGGTCCGGTTGGATGGGGCTTGGGTTGCGGGCGCTGCGCAAAGCTCGGGAGCGCCGTCCACGCAAAACAAAAGAGCAATATCGCCGGAATTCTGATCGCAAAACGCGGTTGAGTGCGGTTCATGTTTCCCTCTTTGATAAAACGTTTATCCTGACCGCTCCCCATACTATCAATAAACGGCCAGGACAAGCGTTTTTCTCGAGGTGGAAGGCTAAACCAGGTCCGTTGCCCTGCCTCCATGTTCGACCCGTTCGTAGGGAACGTAGACGGGATTCCACATATAGGCGCGGATTCTGTCCGGCAGGGAGGCCGGATCATTCATCGCCGCGACACCCTCGGCCAGCGCCTGCCGCGCCACCGCTTCTGAGACCACTAGCGTCACCTTGCGCGACTCGGCGATCGGCGGCAGCAGAGGCGCGCTCTTATCGGTGCGTGAGGGCGACAATCCGGCAAGCGCCTTCGCTGCAGCCATGATCATGCCGTCCGTCACCCGCCGCGATCGCGATACGAGGATCCCGAGCGCAAGGCCGGGGAAGACGAACGAGTTGTTCACCTGCGAAATGCGCATTGGCTTGCCGTTAATCTCTACGGGTGGAAACGGGCTGCCGGTCCCTACTAAAGCGCGTGCATCCGTCCACCGCAAGAGATCGGCGGGCGTAGCTTCAGCTTGCGATGTCGGATTCGAGAGCGGAAAGATGATTGGCCTCTCAGTATGCCGCGCCATTTCGCGAACAATCTCTTCGCTGAAGGCGCCGGGCTGAGCCGACACACCAGCCAGAACTGTAACTTTTGCGTTGCGCACCACGTCGAGCAGCGACACGTCTTCGGCGCCTGTCAGTTTCCAACCGGCGATTTCCGCACGTGCACGCAGAAGCGGCCGCTGACTCTCCTTGATGCCTCGTGCTCCTTCGACAAGCAACCCGTAGCGATTGAATGCATAGATCCGGCCGCGCGCCTGTTCTTCGCTCAGGCCCTGTTCTTTCATTGCTGCAATCAGCAGATCGATGATGCCGATGCCGGCCGATCCTGCGCCGTACATCACGATGGTTTGTTCGGACAAGGGAATTCCCGTTGCGTTGACCGCGGCTAGAAGCGTTGCCGTGGTTACTGCGGCGGTTCCCTGGATGTCGTCGTTGAACGTGCACAGGCGGTCGCGATAGCGCTCGAGCAGGCGGGCCGCGTTGGTTCCCGCAAAATCCTCCCACTGGAGAAGAACACTCGGCCATCGTTTCTGCACGGCGGTTACGAACGCCTCGACAAATTCGTCGTACTCCTGCCCGCGCACGCGGTGGCTCTGCCAGCCGATGTAGATCGGATCGTGAAGCAGTTTCTCATTGTCGGTGCCTGCGTCGAGCAAGATAGGCAAACAATGCTCCGGGGGAATGCCGCCTAATGCGGTGTAGAGCGCCATCTTTCCGATAGGAATTCCCATGCCGCCCGCACCCTGGTCCCCAAGGCCAAGGATGCGCTCACCGTCGCTGACCACGATGCAGCGCACGTCGTCGTAACGCCGGTCGGCGAGAATCTGATCAATTCTGTGCCGGTTGGGATAGCTGATGAAAAGCCCGCGTGGTCGGCGCCAGATTTCAGAAAAGCGCTGGCAGCCTTCGCCCACTGCGGGCGTATAGACGATAGGCAGCAGTTCCTCGGTGTAGTGCTCAATAAGTGAGTAGAACAGAGTCTCATCGTTGTCTTGCAGGTCGCGCATGTTGCTGTACTTGCCAAAAGCGGTGTCGCGCGAATCGAGAACGCGCTTGCGGCGCTGTCGCTGATCTTCAAGCGTGCCAATGTGCGGGGGCAGCAACCCATGCAACCCAAACGTATCGCGCTCTTGCTCCGTAAACGCTGTGCCCTTGTTGAGCCGCGAATTGAACAACAGATCGATGCCGTGCAGGCGGGTGTGAATGATGGAAATATTTTCTTCTGGGGCGCTGGCGGGGACGGATTGTGATGTCTTGTTCACGTGAAGCTCTCTCTCTCATCTTCTGACCGGGGAATAGGGCTTTCGGGGTCTTCGAGGACTCACCGATAATAGCCAATAGAGAGCCGCAAGGGTGTGACGGATGCAACAGGGATTGAATTGGATCGATTCAACCGGATTATGGGGAGGGCGCGATGGGAACGCGGGGGAGGACTGGATGGCGGTCAAACTCCAAAGGCCCACGCCTCTTTCGGAGAACGTGGGCCCTTGTTCACATTCGAATTCAAAGACGCCCTTATGCGGTTGGCGTCATTAACCGGTCTCTAGCGATTGCCGCCGCCGGAGTGCTGACCGCCGCTACCCGGCTGGTTGCCGCCCTTGTTCATGTCGTTGGGCTTGTTTCCCTGCTGGCCTTGCTGGCCGCTACCACTCTTCTGAGAGGGGTCCTGCTGGCCGGTGCCACTCTTCTGGGCGGGATCCTGGTTGCTGTGAGAACCGCTGCCGGAACCTTGTCCTTGCTGTGAGCCTTGTGTGTTCGCCATTGAACTGCTCCTGTATTTGCCGCGCTGCACCTCTTACGCGTACGTAACGCCGGCCTTCAATGGGATGCCCTCGACAGGCCCGTAGTTGTACGATTTTGTGTATCCGGCACGAAGTTTATTTCCATGCAAGCTATTGATTTTAAATAACATATATACTACTTATTCCTCGCTTGCAATGGTCTGAAATGGTGCTAGAATGCATCGTGCAGCGCGTAGCTTCCGCCGCATTCCTGTAATTTTTTCCACAAAATAAAGAGCGGAATCCACCTTTTTGCGACCGCGTGCGTCCTATTTCTCCTCGACAATCGCCAAGTCCCACGGTCCGAGAGCCAACGAATCTGCCGTTGAGACCTGTTTCCCACCCAGGAGATTCGTTCCTGAACCATACGCGTAGGTCGCTTTTACGTTGCCGCCGGAGTAGTTGAAGTAATAGTGAACGCGCTTGCCCATGCGGTTCACGCCGTGTGTCACATGCAATCCCGGCTGCAACTGCTGATCCGGACCAGTGAGCCCGGCCTCATCCAATGCTCGCTTGAGGACTGCGATTTGCAGTGCATCTGAGAGGTAGGTTCCCTCGTATATCAGGGTGCCCTGACCAAACTGGTTCTCGGTAATCGCAGGCCACTTTCCGAAGAACGGATGATCGTAATAAGCGAGTGCCTTGGCGTGCTCCAACATCAGAAACTCTGCCCAGTAGCTCACCTGGTTTGCATTCTTATCCGTATCGTTCACGCGGAACGGATCGTCCTTGAGCGCAAGCGGGTGCTCGAGGTTCGAGAATTCCTGGTAACTGAACCCGGCGGCTTCGCGCAAAGGACCAGGCGCGCGTACCCAGCGGACTGCAGAATTCTCGTTGGCGAATCCGCTCTTGAACGTCATCATCACGTGGCCGCCATTCTTCACGTAATCGGCGATTCGCTGCAGCAGTGCGTCATCGGCGATGTAAAGTGCGGGAACGATCAGCAGTTTGTAGGCAGAAAAGTCCTTCGTTTCAGGAAAAACAAAATCTGTGCCCACATTAAGGTCGTACAGGGAACGGTGTATCTGCTGGACCAGGGAAGAGTAGTCTGCCGTGGGACCTCCGAAACTCCACTGTGGCCCTGACGAAGTGAAGGGCATAAAGCTGATCGCGTTTGCGGAATCACGGCTCCAGAGGATCGCGACGTCATTCTGAATCTTCAGACCGACAAGGTGCGGGCCAATCTTTTCCAACTCATGCGCGGTGCGTGACACCTCGGCATAGGCGCGGTTCGGCTCCAGATCGTGCGACAGAATGCCCTTCCAGTAAGTCTCCTGGTTAGCTGCAATCGAGGCCCAATGCCAGTACTCCACCATGTTGGCGCCGTTGGACAGATGCGTGTAGACGTCCTCACGCAGTTGCCCGTCATAGGGCGGATATTGGTGCGCGGAGGTCCAATCGGTCGACTGTGCGTTCGTCTCCGTCACCAGAAAATTTGCGTGCTTGAGCGAACGCGAAAAGTCAGCCTGAATGGATTGGGCGGAGCCATCGTAATGATCCTGCGAGCCGTGGTAGATGTTGTCTGCCACGACATCAAGTGATTCCGCAATCGCTTCCTCGTTCACATCGCGCTTCATCATGCCGCCGTAGTCGGTGGTGATGAATTGCCTTGGCGAGGCACAGTCGCGCACAAGCTCTGCCTGCCAATGCAGAAAATCAGTCACGCGCATCTGGCTCCAGCGCGACCACTCCAGCTTGTAGCCGGTGCTCTGCGCGCCATTTCGAGTTGGCAGGTCTTCCCAGGTATGTAGATTCTCGCCCCAGTAGTTGAGAAACCATGCTTTGCTAAGCGCCTCGGGCGTAACAAACTTCTTTTCGAGATAATGTTGAAATCCAATGAACACATCACGATTCGCCGCATCGTAGCTCGACGTTTCGTTATCCAACTGCCAGCCGATCACAGTGGGATTGTCCTTGTAGTGCGCCACGATATGCCGGATCAGCCGCTCCGCGTAGAAACGATACGCAGGCGAATCAGTATCCATGTTCTGGCGCATTCCGTACTGCGCGGGTGCCGTTGGGCCGCCGAAAGTGCCGCCGGTGATCCGGTCTGCCAGCATTTCCGGATGCTGATGCGCCATCCACGCTGGGATTGAATACGTGGGCGTGCCCAGAATGACCTTGATGCCGGCGTTGCCCATTGCATCCACGATATGGTCCATCCACGCATATTCGAAGTGACCGTCTTCGGGCTCCCACAGGCTCCACGTCGACTCACCCATACGCACGACGTTTAGACCCGCGGCCTTCATCATCGCGATGTCGGTGGTGAGACGCGCATCCTGATCGCCGGGCATGTACTCGTTGTAGTAAGCGGCGCCGTACAGCACCGTCGGAAATTCCAGCGTCTGCTGTGCGGGCGTCGGCGCATCCGAATGCTGTTGTGCTGCCCCGACAGCTGTGACAAGAAATGCGGAAACGAGCAAAGAGAGAAAGCGTTTGCTGATCGACACTATGGATACCCTTTCGCAGCGAAGAAGCGGTCCCTTGAAACGGAAGGACTATGAGAACACTTCTATGCGAAGGTCAGCAACACGATCTCAGAGTGCGTGCCCACGCGCATCGGCGGACCCCAGGTTCCCGCTCCGCTCGACGTGTAGACCTGCATGTCGCCAAAACTCTGCAAGCCGTAGGTGAACTTTCCGAAGGCGCGCCGAGTAATGAAGTTGAATGGAAATATCTGTCCGCCACCGTGAGTGTGTCCTGAAATCTGCAGGCTCACGCCGGCGTGCTCTGCCAGCGGTAGACGATTCGGCACATGGTTCAGCAGGATACTTGCGGGTCCTTCCTTCAGCTGCAGTCCTTCAAGAAAGGTCCGCATCTGCATCGGATAGGTGGAATTGCCATACGGCACGCCGACAACTCGCAAGCCGTCCACGTCCGCGCACTCGTTATGCAGTACGCGAATCCCCCCGGCCCGCAGAGCTTCTTCGAAATGCGCCGCTCCGCCAAACTCCTCATGATTGCCGCCGACGAAGTACATCCCCAGCGGCGGCTTCAACTCCAGTAATGGCGCCGCAACTCGAAGCGGATCTATTTTGCTGCCGTCAAACAGATCTCCAGGAAGAAAGATTATTGCGGGGCTCAATTCGCGAACTTTCGCCGCAATTCGCCGTGCGAATGCGAGCCCGTTTACGTGACCCAGGTGCAGATCGCTCACCAGCAGTGCCTGCCGCCCTCGCCAGTTCTCCGGCAAGTCGGATAGCTGCACTGTGATGCGCCGCAGCCGAACCGCACGCGCATTCACGAGACCATAGAGAGCCGTAAGGATTGCAGCCACGAGGAGCACCGCGACGATATACGGTCTGTATGCAACTCTAGTTGCCGTCGGAACAGAAATGCGCAACACAAAATCCGCCAGCCACGCGATGCCCGCGCCTACGAAAAGGAAATTCGCCAGTCCCATCCATAGCGCGGCGACGGTATAGAAGATCCTCACGAGGGGATTGGAAAAACGAAAACTCAGGAGAGACGCAATGACGAAAATGAATGAGAGCACGGTGAAGGCAATCCTTAACGCGAGCACCGCTGGCGGGTTCATCGGCCACCAGAACTCGATCCATGTTCGATACATGAACCAATGGGCTGCGCATAAGAATGACTGAATGATTACGATGGCAAAAATCGGCAACGCCTTCAAAAAAGGCTCTCCTTTTACACTCGTGGCACCGGCCCGGTGTGGGTCTGTGCTGTAACCCGGAAGCATGAAAGAATCAGACTATGGTTGTACCTGCGAGCGAACAGCTGGGCCTTTACATCTCGATTCCGTTTTGCCGCTCGAAATGCACCTACTGCAATTTTGCGTCAGGAGTCTATCCAGCCGGGGAACACGCGCGCTACATCCAGCGTCTCATGAATGAGATGCACGGCGCGCGCAAATGGAGCGAGAACCTTTGCGCGGACCTCCCAGCTCGCGTCGACACTATCTATCTCGGCGGCGGAACACCGAGCCTGCTCGAACCAGATTTGATTGCGCAACTCTTTGCCGCCATCCGCAGCGAGTTCACCGTGGAACCCGGCGCTGAGATCACGGTTGAGTGCGCTCCCGGCCAGATAGCCGACGCTACCCTCGCGGCGCTTGCGAGGGCCGGCGTCAATCGCGTCAGCCTTGGCGTTCAATCTTTCATGGATCGCGAAGCCCAGCAGAGCGGACGGCTCCACAGCCGGGCCGTGGTGCTGGATGACCTCAAGCGGCTGCAAGCAGCGGGGATCACCAACCTGAACTTCGATCTTATTGCGGGCCTCGCAGGCCAGACGTTCGCTTCCTGGCAGGAGTCTGTTGCGATTCTCGTGGACACGGGCATCCCCCACGCCAGCATCTACATGCTCGAAGTCGATGACGATTCACGCCTTGGCAGGGAACTGCTCGCCGGTGGCGTGCGCTACCATGCCGGGTTGGTGCCCGGCGATGACACCATCGCACGCATGTACGAGGACGCAATCGAGAGCCTTGCTGGAGCAGGCCTGCAGCATTACGAGATTTCAAACTTCGCGCGCCCGGGTTATGAATCGCGACACAACCTGCGCTACTGGCAGCGCCGCCCCTATCTTGGATTGGGGCTCGATGCATCGTCCATGCTGCGCGAATCCGCGAACGCAGTTAATCCTGCACAGCCAGGCTATATTTTGCGCTTCACCAATGCCGACGACTTGAAGGCATACCTCGAAGCCTCACAACCGGCAGAGACCGCATGGCTTTCACCGGAGCGCCAGCACGAAGAAGCGTGGTTTCTCGGCCTTCGTCTAAACACCGGAGTTTCCGTTTCCGCTCTCCGCCAGGAGTTTGGCAATCAAATGGTTGCGCGCGCGCTCGAGGTCGTCAAACGGCTTACGGAACGCGGCTTGCTCACATTCGACGGTGAGACGGTGCGGCTCACAGCACAGGGCCGGATGCTGTCCAACGATGTCTTCCAGGAATTCCTTGAGCCTGCAGCGCCTAATGCCGCATTGGCGCCACAGTGATCCGCCGCCTATTGAGAAAACGCGCTACCAATGCAGCGATCCGTCTTCCAGAACTGGCATCAGGAACACCGCAGGATCCAATTCATCTTCCGATCCAAAGCAATGAATCAATGACGGTTCCGTTGTCCGCGCCCGCTGCAGCGCTCTTTCCGCTTCGCGCAGAACCACAAGAGCCGATCGACCGCCGCTCGATACGACGCCGAAGCAGGCGTTCAGCTGCATCTCCTCACCGCAGTCCCCGAACGGTAATCCAAAGACCTCATCGCGCAGACGCTCGGCCAACATTTTTGCATTGAACAGGCGGCATCCGGGCAAGATCAGGACGAATTCGCGATCGGCGATCTGACCCACGGAGTCATAGCAGCGTAAAACCCGCGAGAAACGCTCGACAATCGAGCTGATTGTCGCTTCGTGGCGGGGTTTGGACCGCGCAGATTTCAGGTTCGGGCAATCAGCAAGACCAATGTGAATCAGCGTCAGCGGCAACTTCAGGCGCTGGGCGCGGTCGGTCTCGGAAAAAAGCACAGACACGAGATCGTCTCGGCTCAAAAGCATTGGGCTGCCTCAATACCCAATGCATCGGCCGAGATTAGGAAATCTTCACAATGGAGTTCAAAAAGATTAGCGGATTCCGATTACCTGGTTTGAAGGCGCTGTCGTCAGTCGACAAACTCCACCCTGGGCGCGATCGGGATGATGCCGCGCTGGTAACCCAGATCCAGCAGCTTATGAATTGCTTCCCGCCCATCTGGGCCATAGTCCAGCGTGCGCTCGTTTACATACATGCTGACAAAACGGCTCGCCATGTTGGGGTCAAGATCGCGCGCAAACTGCATGGCGTATTCCAGCGCCTGCTCGCGATGATCGAGCGCGTGCTGAATGCTGTCGCGCAATGCTTTGGAGATGATTTTGTGCGATTCCGGTCCGAGCGAACGTCGGATTGCGTTTCCGCCGAGTGGAAGCACCAGCTTCGTGGTTTCGCGCCACCACACGCCGAGATCAATGATCTTGTGAAGTCCGCTGCGGCCGTAGGTCAGCTGCCCCTCGTGAATGATGAGACCCGCCTCATACTTGCCTGCCAGCACCTCGGGAATGATCTGATCGAAGGGCACAACCTCCGTCTCGATCTCCGGATTAAAGATCTTCAATGCAAGATACGCGGTCGTCATGGTACCCGGTACGGCTACTTTTACCCGCTTTAGATCGTCTTGCGACATGGGCTTCAACGAAATGATCATCGGCCCATAGCCCTCGCCGACACTGCCTCCGCAGCCCATCAGCGCATAGTTCTCCTGAAGGTAGGGATAGGCGTGAAAGCTGATTGCCGTCACGTCGTAGAAAGCCTCGTCCTGGGCGCGACGATTCAACGTTTCGATATCGCACAACGTATGCGAGAACTTGTATCCCGGCACGCGAATTTTGTTGGTAGCCAGGCCATAAAACATGAAGGCATCATCCGAGTCGGGGCTATGCGCGATCGAGATTTCCCGGGTCGGATTCATTACGGCTGATTCAGAATGCTTGTTACTCACTGAGACAAAAATCCTTTCAACGAAAAACGATTGTGGCTGGCGAGCAGGCTTGCTAGCGGCTTCTGCGTACGCGCTCAAGTCCCCTGGCTATTGCCGCCGCTGCAACTACTTTCAGCGCATCGCCCGGCAGGAAGGGGAGTACAGCAAGTGCAAATGCGGTCTTCTGCGGACCATAGGACCCGGCTGTACGCGTCCACAGGGTCAGCCACGCAAACCCGCACAGCAGGATCAGCACATTACCGGTTCCTGCGCTCAACAGCGCGGCCGAAAACCCACGGTTGCTGCGCCTCCACAGATACGCGATCAGGGTTGCTGCTGCCGGATAGGACATGAGGTATCCACCTGTCGGGCCCAGCAGATGCGCCACGCCCGCGCCAAAGGCTAAGCCCGGCGCGAACACCGGCAACCCCGCTGCACCCTCAAGTAGATACGCCCCGAGCGTGACGGCTGCCACGCGCGGTCTTAGCAATAGCCCGAGGAGCACCACCGCAAACGGTTGCAGCGTAAGTGGAACCGGGGTAAACCAAAGCGGGAGAGTAATGTGCGAGCATACCGCTACAAGGGCGCTGCCCGCGAAGATGATTCCGGCGGTGCGCAAACTGTGCGAGAGGGCAGAAATCGCGATCTCTGGCGCTACTGGCCTCGAAATTCCGTTTTCCACGTTTGTTCCTTAACTTTCTGACTCCAGATCGGATGCTTCGGGTGTCACGGCCGGTGCGACGTCGCCTTGCGAGATTTTGTCTATCGGTCTTGTGCGTTGGAGCAGGATGTGGCGCGCCACCCCTGCGGCCGCGGTGAGCAAACCAGCTACTGAAACCAGAAGAGCGATGATTAGCCAACGCATAACAGCCGAAGCTCAGAATACCAGATAGACGAAAAACCCCGAGCCCCACACGGATGCCCGTAGGGTGCTCTTGAGCTTCAATGTCAGATTGCTAACGCCCTGCCAGGGTCCCGAATAGCCAATCGAGGTAGATCTTGGTTCCCTGTTCGACGGGGATGACCAGAAATTCCGGCACACGATAGCTGTGCAACTCGCGCATTCGGGCTTCCAGAGCCTCGAGCTTATCCGCGCTCGTCTTCAGCATGATCATGGTTTCCGGAGCGGACTGGATGTGGTCTTTCCAGTAATAAATCGACTGGACAACCGGCAGCAGCGTGGCGCATGCCACAAGCCGCTCTTCAACCAGCGTGCGGCCCAGCTTGTTGGCCTCATCCAGGGTACTTTCAGTGGTCAGGACAATGCGTGCTTGCGGGTTCGCTTCGAGCATTTCGTTCTCCCGCGTCCAGTGTACGAAGTGAAGCCGTCACTTCCGATTACAATTTTCGCTTGATGAAGCAAATTGACCCATTTGTCGCATCCCGCTGCTGGCGCACTTTCTGCAACCTTGTTCCCCAACTTGCCGACTTTGCCCCAGTGTTGCAGTATGTTCCTTGCGGCTCGCGCGTCCTAGCTCATACATTCTGCGGAGCCACAGCCGCTTGAGGAGATCGATTCATGAGTTCCGTAATTAAATTTGGCACCTCCGGCTGGAGGGCCATCGTTGCCGACGAATTTACGCTGGCGAACATTCGGCTCGCGATTGCGGGCATTGCCGCATACGTAAAGACCCAACCCGAGCCGCACCGCGTTCTCGTCGGCCGCGATCCGCGCTTCCTTGGCGAAAGCTTCGTCGCAGAAGCCGCGAAAATTCTCGCCGGGGCCGGGATCTCTCCGATCGTTATCCCCCACGCCGCGCCAACCCCGGCCATCGCCTATGCGGTGCGCGCCCTGAAAACCTCAGGGGCAATCAATTTCACCGCCTCGCACAATCCACCGGAGTACAACGGCATCAAGTTTTCCACCCACGACGGCGCGCCTGCTCTGCCGGAAGTGACCAAGCAGATTGAGGCTGCGATCAATGCCAACACCGATAGCAACATTCCCCACGCTGATCCTCCGGACGACGGCTTTGAGACTGCCGACGTGAAGCCCGGCTTTCTGCATCGCCTCGGCGAACTCGTCGATCTCAAGACCATCGCCGCCTCCCACATCAAGGTAGTCTTCGATCCCTTCTGGGGAGCGGGCCGCGGCTACAGTTGCCATATTCTGCGCGAAGCCGGCGTTGAAGTGGAAACCGTGCACGACTACCGCGACGTCCTCTTCGGCGGCCATGCCCCCGAGCCCGACGACCACCTTCTGGGCGACTGCAAAAAAAAGATGAAGGAAATCGGTGCCAAAATCGGCATCGCGACCGACGGAGACGCCGACCGCTTCGGCATCGTCGACGAAGACGGCACCTTCATACAGCCCAACTACATCATTGCGCTCCTCTTCGACTACCTGGTCGAAACCCGTGGCTGGAAGAACGGCGTCGCCAAGAGTGTCGCCACCACCAACCTCGTCAACGCCCTCGCCGACTACCACAAGGTACCGCTTTTTGAGACTCCGGTTGGCTTCAAGTACATCGGCGAACTCATCATCGCCGACAAGATCGCCATCGGCGGCGAAGAGTCTGCCGGCCTCACCATCCGCGGCCACGTGCCGGAGAAGGATGGCATTATCGCCGGCCTGCTGGTCACCGAAATGGTTGCCGCCCGCAAAAAGAGCCTTGGCCACCAGCTCAAGGAGCTTTTTGCCAAGGTTGGTTCCTTCTATCCCGTTCGCGAGAACTTCCACTTGACCCCCGAACGCAAAGCCGCGTTCACTGAAGAGTTGAAGAAGGATCCGACCGAGCTTGGCGGGCGCAGAGTCACCAGCGTCGTGCGCACCGACGGTCTCAAACTGATCCTCGACGACGGTTCATGGGTCTGTTTCCGCCTCTCCGGCACCGAGCCGGTTGTGCGGGCCTACACCGAGGCGCGTGACGAGAAAGACATGGTCGCGCTCCGCTCCGCCGCCGAAAAATTCGTGCAAGGTTGACCAGGTAGAGGCCAAATGCAGCAACCCAATCTGTTCAGTGAAAAAAAGGAAGCGGCCAACGAGCCGCTTCCCCTCCGTCAGCGCGCGATTGAATGGGTGCAGCACGGGTGGCGTCCCGCCGGCACGCTCTTTGCCGTCTGTCTCGCCCTTCTGTTTGCGTGGAGCGTCGTCAATGGCCGCCACGGCCTTTCCACCTGGTATCAGCAGCGCACCCAGGAGAAACAGCTCAAGAAGGAAATACAGGACCTGCAGCAGGAGAACGCCCACCTGCGCAACCATGTCGAAAGGCTCAAGAGCGACCCCGATGCCATCGAGCACGAAGCCCGCGAAAAGCTTCACTACGCCAAGCCCGGCGAAGTCATCTACACCCTCCCGCCCGATCCGCAGACCCCGCCCCCCGCGCAGCCGGCAGGAATCGGCCGCTAGCCTTGATCCCCACTCCCTTCGCTCTGTCATCCTGACCCGAAGTGGAACGACGACAGGATAGTGGGCTGGGACTTACTTCTCAGTAGGTGGTGACTTGTGAATTATTCGGAGGAATTCCTCACTTTCCAGATGCAATTCCGGTTTCCAGGTTGATCTCGACGGTGTTTCCCCATTTAGTTTTGTAAATAAGCGTTCGATTGTTTGAGGAGAATCCGAACGTTCCGCCAGCAAACCATTGCGGCGATTCGTCCGTCATGACAGTTGGAATTCGTTCTCGTGGCCAGAGATCGGTTAATGGTATCTTGCGCACGAGCACACCATGATCCGGTCCCGAGCCCCCAAAGGGGCGGCCAGGATGGTCTCGACGACGATAGATTGTAAGCGCACCGGATCCGAAACCGCCGCCTACGAAAATGAGGAACTCCGCGTCGTCTGTCACGAGTACGTACGGACAGATCGCGGGCAAGCGATCTGCGCGGTCAAAGATCACGCTCCACAGCGGACCGACCCATGACGTATCAGGTCCATTCAACCGGAGCCCCTCGTTCGGGTCGACATACCGACGCAATACGCGAAAAACTGTTGAACGCGGTATCTGGCCTTGCGAGTTCTTGGGATCGTCAAAAGTGAGTTCGTTGACAACCAGAGTGGTACTGCTTGCTGACAGGGTCGCGGAGATGCACGGGAAAAGTGCGCCAGCGTGCGCTTGCAGAGAAACGAATACAAGTCCGAGTAGGCATTCAAATGCACGGCAGATTGGGCGAGGCATTTTAGGAACTCCACCGGAGGAGGTCACACAATGTCGTAGATGATACGACTTAAGCACGATTAAAGCAGAGACGGCGTGACGGCCAGAATTCACTTACCGGTACCCCCCGCAGCAGGTGAGTTTTCTTCTTCCGATCGAATCGGGGCCAATCCGGAAACAACTACAGTCCCAACTGGGCCGAAGCCGCGCCGAACCACGCCACACCCGCCCCCGCTAGCGGCGCGTTGTCCCCCAGCTCGGCGATCCGCACCTCGAAATTCGTGCCCTCGAGTTCCTTCTTCGTCTCTTCCAGAAACAGATGTGCCGACCGCGAAATTCCTCCGCCCAGCACCACCACATCCGGCGCAAAATCCTTGAGCAGCTTCTTCAGCGCCACGCCGAGATTCCTGCCGAACTCCTCGAAAACCTCAATCGACACTGGCTCGCCGCCCGTGGCATAGTGCGCAATCGACGCCACCTCGCGCTCCTGTCCCGTGCGTTCCATGTAGGCCCGCTGCAGAGCGCGCGTAGAAATCTGGTCCTCGACAATGCCGCCCTCGTAGGGCACCTTCCAGATCTCTCCGCCGGGCGGAACGCCCTTGCCCTCCGTCACTACGTGTCCGTCCACGGCAAATCCGGACCCGACGCCTGTTCCCAGCGTAAAACAGACCACGCGCTGCACACCCCGCGCTGCGCCTGCGCCCACTTCGCCCAGCAGGTACGCGGCCGCGTCATTCAAAAATCGCACTTGGCTCGTCTTCCATCCGAACTGCGCCGCCAATGCCTCGCTCACGTTCACGCCATACAGGTAGGGCAGCTTGTGCTTCATCCAGCTGACGCCCGCGGCGTAATCGAACGGCCCCGGCATCGCCAGTTCCGCACCCTCCACGCCCTTCACGTCCCCGGCCGCCTTTTTCCCCAGCGAGTAGAGCACTTCAACGAACGCTTCGCTCGTCTGGTCCTCGGGCTGATTGGCGCGTAATACTGCTCCCAGGCGAAATTCTCTTTGGAAGCAAACAGCGGCGGAAATATGGCTGCCTCCAACGTCATACACCAACACACATGGTTCGACTTCGGTGCTCAATGCCCACCTCTTTGGAATCACAAACATTGTAAGGGTGCGGCCGTCCTCGTCCGTCTGCCAAGCATGACTCTCATCTCGATGCTCGATGAACGGGGAGCTTTTAACGCGGCGTTGACATTCCATGTCAATTCAATCCGGGTATAGTGAACTGCAACTGCATGCATCTAGCGAGGCGGCTTCTTCTAAACGTAATCTGCGCGTTCGTCTCTGGACCGCTGCTCGCGCAGATGCCGTTCTATACTGACAACGCCGACGTCACCGATCGCGGAACGCTGCATTTCGAGTTCTTCAACGAGTATGACGGCCTCCAATCTGCGCAGTTTCCCGACCTCCGCCAAAACACCGCGAACTTCAAGTTCAACTATGGCCTGCCCCATGGCCTCGAATTCGACGTCGACTTCCCCTATCTGTCCATCTATCGCGCACCTGGGTCTCAAGCCTCCATTGGAGTCGGGGATACTGACACCGGCATGAAGTGGAACTTCTACAAAGCCAAACGTCCGTTGAGCGTTCCAGCGTTCTCAGCGAGCTTCTATGTTGAATTTCCGACCGGCGACTCGAGCCAGGAACTTGGCTCAGGTCTCACAGACTACTGGCTCAATTCCATCGCTGAGGAATCGCTGTCAGATAAGTCCCGGCTCAACGCCAACTTCGGATTTCTGTTCGCCGGCAACACCAGCACCGGAGTCATCGGCGTACAAACCACACGCGGCCATGTCTACACCGGCGGAATCTCCTGGCAGCACGACTTCACCCCGCGCCTCACACTCGGTGCGGAACTCTACGGCGCAATTGGCGATACCAGCGGCCTTGGCAAGGACCAGTTGCAGGCCCTGTCCGGAGGCCAATATCAATTCAGTAAAACCATGAGTGTCACATTTGCCCTCCTCGGCGGCAGCCACATCGCCAGCCCCAGACTGGGCGGCCAGGTAGGCTTTGAAGTAGACTTCCCCCTCCGCCATGCCAACGTCCCACCGCCCGCCGCTTCTAACCAGCTCTCTCTAACATCCAGACCCTGGAGATCGCCATGACATGCAAGCCAGAACTGCTTCGGAGTGTTCCCCTTTTTTCCCTGTTGGATGACGACGAGACAGCCGTCCTGGCTGCTCAAGTCGAAGTCAAAAACTTCGCCGCTCGCGAGCGCATCTACAAAGCTGGCGACCCGGGCATGGCTTACGTCATGGTCTCAGGCAAGGTGCGGGTCACCACCGTGGACGAAGACCAGCAGGAAGTGGTCGTGGATGAACCGGCGCATGGCGAGTTCTTTGGTTTCGCATCCATGCTCGAACAGACCCCTCATCAGACCAGCGCATCCGCCATCGAAGACTCCACCTGCCTCGAGGTCTCTCGCGATGACATTTCCACGCTGCTACAGCGGAAGCCCATGGCCGGCATGGATCTGCTCACGACGCTGGGCCACCAGTATCACGTCGCGCATCAATTGGTGAGGGGGCGCGTGACCCGCAATCCCAACGAGGTCATTGAAAAAGAGATGACCACGGGAGAGCGGATCGCTGACTCTGTGGCAAGCTTTGGCGGCTCGTGGACTTTCATCATCACATTCGCAATTGTCCTCACGATTTACACGGTGGTGAACATTTTCCTCGGCGGCAAGGCCTGGGACCCCTACCCGTTTATCCTGCTCAACCTGTTTTTATCCATGCTCGCCGCCATCCAGGCTCCCGTCATCATGATGAGCCAGAATCGGCAGGACACGAAAGACAGATTGCGCGGTGAACTCGACTTCGACGTCAATCGACGCGCCGAATCCGAGATCCAGGGGATATCACGAAAGTTGAATCTGCTCGATGAGAGAATCGAAGATCTCTCGGATCTCCTGCGTGGAAAAGGTACGCCTGCGGTGGATCATCTGCCGCACTAGAAGTCCACATGCATGCGCGCAGATCCGACCCACACTGGCCCGCGATCGCGGTTATACCCCGGGTCGTTGATGTGCTGTATGTCCACGGAGTAAAACATTCCTTTCCATGCGTGCCACGTGTAGTAGCTCTCCACGATATTTTCGCGGCCGTAGTTCAAGTTTCCATCGCCGAGCAGAAACCCGAGGCCGCCCAACCGCAGGTAGTTCTGATGATCGCGTTTGATTGCGTTCGATACCACCGCAATGGCCATTTTGTCGTTAGGCCGGTGCCAGCGACTTCCGAAATACTGCGCGCCCCCCGATACCGTCTGGTCGTCTTCCGTGTAGGCAAACGACTCATGCTGGCCTTCATTCCAGCCGAATCGTCCGAACACGCTCAGGTTTGCCGTCAGCTCCTGCTCCGTGTTATAGCCAAAGCCGTATTTCAGCGCACCAAAATGCTCGGTCGCGATGATATTGGGGGTGGGTTCGGCCCCCGCCAGGTACGCCTGCACTGCCTCCCGATAATCACCCATGTGCGCGTGATTGCCGTAGAACAGTAGCCGTGACACGCCCTTGCGTTGCGGAATCCAACCGTGGCGCAACTCAAACTCGCCGTTTTGCCCATTTGCCCGGCTGAATGCCCAGTCCAGATCGATACCGTTGGCGACGGTAGGCATTGCGAAAATGCCATAGCGAATGCTCCAGTTGAGATCGTCGTACTCCACCAGTCCGCCCACGGTGTAGCCGCGCGTATCGGCCGCATAGTCCCATGCGCCGTTGTTATCGACCGTCCAGTTCATGAATTGCAGATGGCTGTCAGACCCGACCGAATTCACATCGAAGAAATCTGGTAGCGTCATCTTGCCGATGCGAAACTCCACCCGCCGCTCCGGCACCGTCGACGCCAGCGCGAAGAAACTTGGCTCCTGGCCGGTGGTCTTGTCCGTCAGTCCGAAAACCTGGTGGATTTCGTAGCGCGCGAGGTAGGGCGTCGGCCCAAGATTTGGGTTCCTCACGACATCGAGGTTTGTGAATCCCGCCAGGCCCAACGTCTCGCTCAGCCCGCGTCCGGCCGCCAATTCCACATCCAGGATGAGGTCGGTGTTATACCGGACAGACCGATTCCGCCTCATCGCCGTATATACGGTTCCCACCATCGACGTCTTGTATTCCGCAGAATTGCGAAAACTGTTCGTTCCTTCATACAGCGAGTGAAACGGAAGCCGCCCCTGCAAGATGATGTTTGCCTGGCCCGAAAGCCAATATCTCGCGTCCTCGGGATGGGGAAACATCGTAACCACTGGCGCATTCGGAGGAGTCTCGGGCGCATTCGCTGACGGAACTGGATCACCGGTCGGTTTCGGGTCCTTCTGCTGCAAAAAAGCGGCCCCGGCAATGAACTGCGGCTCAGGCGCCGAAGGCAGGACGGGCGAAGCCTCTTCGCTGGGAGTCTGCGCGCAAAGGCTCAAGGACGCAGCGAGTCCGAAACTCACCAGCGAACTGATCCAGAGGCGCAAACCAAAGAAACGAGGCATCCGAGTGCCTTTCCAAAGCCATTCAACGATGACAGAGGGGATAAAATCGGGGTGCGGAAACAATACCCCTACTTTGTTGATACCATACCCCCGGTGGGTATAGTCAAGGAGTTTGACCGATGTCTCTCCATGATCGCGAAAAAATGAAGCTGCTGCAGCGAATTCGCAAAATGCGGGGGCAGCTGGATGCCGTTGAGCGCGCGCTGGAAGGCGACACCGATTGCGGAGACCAGCTGATGCTGCTGGCCGCGGTTCGAGGCGGCGTCAACGGCCTCATGGCGGAGATCCTTGAAGATCACATACGCTTCCACCTCGTCGATGGAGCCAAAGAGCAGATTGCGCCCGATCTTGCCGAGGACCTCATCGACCTCGTTCGCGCTTATTTGAAGTAGGTCCGCGCCTATCTCAAGTATTTTCATCACCCTGTCACTTGGTTGTTGCCACTGTCCTCATCCTAAAAGCAGTACGACGCGGGAAATGTTAACGTCAGGTTGATTCCCTGGGCGGCCTGCGGTTTTGTCTTCATTAACCGGCTCAAGGAGAACGACTGGCGGAACGGTCTAGAGTTTGCTCCAGCCCGACAAGAAGAGCACTCCTGCTGCCAACAGCGTGATGTCGATGATCGTCACAAAGACACGTTCCGGCAGTCGATCCACGACTCGCTTCCCGGCAAACGACCCTGCCACCATAATCGGTCCCAGTGCCAGCCCACTCGCAATCGCATGCAGGGGCAGAACCGCGGACTCGTGGTAAGCAATCAGCTTCGCCACGTGCATCACTACCGTGGAAAGCGCCTCTGTTCCGATGTACGCTCCTTTCACCAGTCCATATGCAAGAAAGAACGGCGCCATCAGCGGACCTACGCTGCCCAGCAGCGCGGACAGGAAGCTCGATGCCGCGCCGATCAACGCAAATGACTTCAGCGGCGGCTTGAACCCAGAGAGCTTTGGCAGGTGCCGAAGCACGACGATAAGGATGAGAAATGCTCCCAGAATGCGAGTAAGTGCGGCCAGCGGAGCATGCGCGAACAGAAATCCACCGATCAGCGCCATTGGCACGCCGCCCAATGCAAACCAGGCAACCACATGCCAGTCGAGCTGGCGCCGGTTAAACCACACCCGGCTTCCATTCCCGATCAGTTGCGCGACAGTGAGAATTGGAATTGCTTCGCGCACGCCGAATACAAAAACCAGCATTGGCAGCAAGACGGCCGCACCGCCGAAACCGGTAACCGCCGCGAGCAACGCCGCCAAGAATGCGACGGCGGCGAGAAGCGAAAGCCGAAGAGCTTCGGGCATGAAGTTCTTCCGAGAGGGGATTCAGAAATCAGATGCCGATGTAGTTTACAAACTCGCTGATAGCGCCGAGATGGAAAATCTTGCCTGGTCGGGCGCGAATCGCCGCTACGCCCGCCCCGCGAACTCGCGAGTCTCGGTGTAGACCTTCACCTTTTCGCCCTCTTCGACGAAGAACGGCACTCGAATTTCGAGGCCCGTCTCCAGGCGTGCGTGTTTGGTAACCGCGCCGCTGGCGGTATTGCCGCGCGCACCCGGCTCCGTGTAAGCCACTGCAAGCTCCACCTTCTCAGGCAGCTGCAGGCCGATGGGGTTGCCATTGAACTTGTCGATCTTGATGATCACACCTTCGGTAAGGAACTGCAGCGCATCGCCCAGCTTTTCCGGTGTCAATGGAATTGTGTCGAAGGTCTCCTGGTCCATGAAATAAGAGGCGTCTGCGTCGGAGTAAAGATAAGAGGCCTCGATTGTCTCTAGGTCCGGCTCCTTGAACTTCTCGCCTGCTTTGAAGGTTTTATCGAAGACAGCTCGCGTGAGCAGGTTGCGCATCTTCAATCGAACCAGGGTTTGGCCGCCGCGCGCCGTCGGAGTCGAGACGTCCACGTCGAGGCAGTAATAGGGAGTGTTTTCAAGTTCGAAATACATCTTGCGCTTGATATCGATTGCGTCAATCAGTGCGGCCATGAAGACATTTTAGCTGTCAGAAACGAGTTTGCCGCTCGCGAACTTTCTGGCGTAACCGCGCGTATAGTTGTCCAGGCCAGGAGATCCCCGCCCTGCAGTCGTGGCCGGTCACAATACAGTTCCAAGAGGAATAACCAATGAGAACGTGGAACGTGTTTCATCCGTTGACTGTCCTGGCTCTTGCAACTTCTTGCGTTTCCGTTGTCGCGTTGGCGCAATCGATTCCCAACGGCGTTGCAATTGACGCCGAAGTGGGAAAGATCATGACTCAAACCAAGGCAAAAGGTATTGCTGTTGCGGTCATTGATCACGGCAAAGTTACGTACGTCCACGCGTTTGGTATCCGCAACTCCAAAGGCGATCCGCTGACGACAGACACCGTGATGTACGGTGCTTCCCTGACAAAGACAGTATTCGCGTACACCGTGATGCAACTGGTCGATCAAGGAAAGCTGAAACTGGACGAGCCCATCAAAAACGATCTCGACAATCCGCTCCCCAGCTATGGTCCAGATCCCGTCTTCCCAGACAAATACGGGCCATACAAGGATCTGGCCGATGACCCCCGCTGGGAGACGATTACTCCCCGCATGTGTCTGAATCATTCAACTGGCTTCAGTAACTTCTGGTTCATTGAACCCGACCAGAAGCTCCACATTCACTTTGAGCCGGGTACGCGTTTCAGCTACTCGGGAGAGGGTTTCATCCTGCTTCAATTCGTAGTCGAGCATGGACGCAAGGCGCAGGGATTGGGGTTCGACGTCGGCGATCTGACCAAGACCAATTTCGACCGGCTGGGTATGACGCGCACTAGCCTGACATGGCGGAATGGTCAGGACCCCAACGTTGCCGATGGCTGGAACGATCAGGGGCAGCCGCAGCCCCACGACAAGCGCAGCAAGGTCCGCGCAGCAGGCTCGATGAATACCACCATTACCGACCTTTCCGCATTTACCGCAGCCCTGGTGCGCGGTGATGGTCTGACAGCAGTCTCTCGTGCCGAGATGACAAAACCAGGGCTCCATATCACCACGGCCAGTCTCTTCCCGTTGTTCCTCCCGGATCTGCCGGTCAGTCAGCAACGCAGGGATCTCTATTCGGGGCTAGGCGTAGTCGTGTTCGACGGTCCGCAAGGCCATGGCTTTTACAAGGGCGGTCACGACGGTCAGACTGCCAACACCATGGTCTGTATTGAAAGCGGCCAGCGTTGCGCCCTGATTCTTGCCAACGACGTTCGCGCCGAAGCAGGCTTTGCCGAACTGGTCCGGTTCATCCTGGGCGACACTGGCGTGCCCTACGACTGGGAATATGGCGACCACGCGGGAAAGTCGTGAGTCTCGGCAACGACAGCGAATTGTGTGAACGGGGAATCACCGCGATCTTTACGCGCCAACAGGGGCGCGGAGCTGCTGGATAGCGGAGGTCAGATCCCCGGCAAGGGCGTGTTGGGTTTCATTGCTCAGCTTGGCGCCGCCCTGGGTAAGGTAAAAGACGTCGATTGCGGTTTCGCCTTCCGTGTCGATGAGCGCAACTTCGATATTGCATTTATGTGTGCTGAGAGTGAGAGCGATCTGGCGCAGCAGGCCGGGAACGTCCTGCGCAACGACCTGCAGCAAGGTGGAATGTGTCGAAGATTCAGAATCAAATTGCAGGCGCGTGCCAACCTCAACTTTGACGTTGCCGGGACCGCTTGCATGACGCCGCGCTTCCAGCATCTGCTCGACGGTTGCTTTTTGGGCCACGACATCGTGCACATATTCAAGGAAGCGGTCTTTCTCGCTTGGATTCAGCTCGATAGTGCGGAAGACATCGGTAAACTGGAAACTGTCGACCACGACCCCTGCATCGTTGGAAAATGCACCAGCTTTCACAATATTCATTCCCCAGGCGGCGAGCGCACCGGCCACGTCTGCAAACAGCCGGCTGCGGTCGCGCACAATAACAGTAAGATCGAAAAGCTGACGATGGGGTCGAAGGTCGAGCTGGACGGGGTTCTTGTCAAGGCCGGCGGCGAGCTGGAAGTGGTTGCGGATGTGCTCAGGGAGTCTGGTCTGAAGGTATCGCTGTGGCAGGCCCTCGAGGAACTGGCGAAGGGCGTCGTACTGGCTTGATGGGACCATCGATCGAATGCGGTTGAGCAGCGTGGGATCGATCGCAGCGTGATAGCGAACTTCGTCGACGCTGCGATCCATGAAGTTTGCCGTGGCCATGTAGAGCTGCCACAAGTTTTCGGCCTTCCACGGCGTCAGCGCTTCAGGGTTTACGGCTTTGATATCCGCATACGTCATCAGCGTGAGCATTTTCAGAAGAGCCGGGCTGCCTATTTTTTCAGAGAATGCCCGGACATTTTCAGCGTCGAAGATGTCCCGGCGGAGCGCGTTGGACATCTCCAGATGCAGGCGGATGAGTTTCAATACCTGGTCGCGCTCTTCGGTATCGAAGTCGAGCCGAGCCATGAAGCTGTCGGCGAGTTCGACACTTTGCCCAGTGTGTTCACCGCTGCGCCTGCCTTTGCCGGTGTCGTGCAGCAGTAGCGAGAGCAGGAAGAGATCGAGGCGGTCGATTTCGGGTAGCAGTTGTGCTAGCCGCTGTTCGTAATCGTGCGCCGGCTGGCGCAAACTGTGCACGTTGTCGATTGTAAGGAAGGTGTGCTCGTCAACGGTGTAGCGGTGGTAGCTGTCGCGGATCACCAACGCGTCGATGCCGTGGAACTCGGGGATCAGCATCTCCAGCACCCCCAGTGCGTGCATCGTCCTCAGCGCGTGTGCCGCGTGCGGTCCCAGTAGGACTTCCCGAAGGGCGTTCCACAGATACGGACCTTCCGGCACATGGATGGCAAGTGCAGGCAAGGCGTCGGTAATGCGATCTTCGGCAGCCTGCGAAAGCGCATAACCGTGCGTTGCCATCAGCGAGAAGATGCGCAGGATCGCCGCGGTGTCGCTGAACTGCGCGCCAGGAAGAATGTCAATTCGGCCCTGGTCGAGAATAAAATCGGTGCCCGCGATCGGTGTGCGGCGTCGCCGGAACTGGCGGTAAAAGCTTACCGGGGCGGGCAGATGCTCCATTAGCAGCGCGGCGCGCCGATAGATTACGCGGGCGTGCCGGTAGTAGGTACGCATCCAGTAAGCCGGGTCGGCAGTACCACGTGTTTCAAGACCGATGGAGTTGGCGGCTGCCTCATCCTGCGATTGCCAGTCGAGCGTATTGTCGTCGCGCCCGTGGCGGAAGTGGAGGAAACATCGAGCGGCGGCAAGAAAGTCAAAGGCAGCCTCGGCGTCCCCGCGGGCACTCTGGAAGACGCCGCCTCGCTGGCGAGGCCACTCTTTGGTCTCTTTGAGGTGGAACAGCAGGGCAAACCAGACCGCCAGGTGATAGTCGCGAAGGCCGCCTGGACACTCTTTCAGATTGGGCTCCAGGTGAAAGATGGTGTTGCCATACTTGGCGTGGCGCGCGCGGGCTATTTCGCCCAACTTTTGCGAAATCGTGTTCCACTCGCTTAGAACGAGGCCCGGAAAGACCGTCTGATGGAGCTGCTGGTAAAGAGGAAACTGTCCGGCGAGGAAGCGTCGATCGAGTGTGGCCAGGGTGAATTCGAGATTGTCTGGATCGAACTTTCCGGCTTCTTTGACCGTTCGCGAACTTGGACTGGCCCGAAGGCCGATATCCCACATACCCTGGATGATCGATCGAACGGCTTCCTTGGTCTGTTCCTCAGTCTTCTCGTCGGCGAAGGCAAAGAGCACGTCGATGTCGGAGTAAGGGAAGAGATCCTTGCGCCCGTAGCCACCCAAGGCCAGCAGCGAAACATTCTGTGCAGGCTGACCAGCAAAGGCCCGGCGCCACATTTCAATGAGGATGCGGTCAACGACAGCTGAGCGGCGACGGATCGCAGCAGTTCCGTCTCCGGTCCGCTCACAGGTCTGGCGGACAAGCGCCATCTCCCGGAGATACTGATCCCGTAGATCGTCAACCGCTAAAGCGACTGGATTCATGTGTGTAGTTTGTAGGGCTTCGCCGACGCTTAATGATGTCTTAACAGAATAAGCGATTTTCCAGCGGGGTGGGAGAAATGGGTTGAAAGACGCAGAAGTTCGATGATGTCAATCGAAAGGCTTCAGGAGTAGAACGCTGCAGGCCAGCTTATACGATTTGACCTGCAGCGCCAAGAGGGGTGCGAGGGGCTAAAGAGCGGTTTCGCCGCGCTCGTCGTTGCGGATGCGGATGGCTTCTTCAATACGGCTCACGAAGATTTTGCCGTCGCCGATGCGTCCCGTGCGCGCGGCTGAGCCAATCGCGGTAATCGCCTTTTCTTTCATCTCGTCCAGGATCACCATCTCAATCTTCACCTTGGGGAGAAGGTCGACGGTATACTCGCGGCCACGGTAGAACTCGGTGTGGCCCTTCTGGCGCCCATGTCCGCGAGCCTCCAGAATCGTCATGCCTTCAATGCCGACGTCGAGCAGCGCGTCTTTAACAGCGTCGAGTTTCGAAGGCTGGATAATCGCTTCAATCTTGAGCATGCTTGATTGCCTCGGTTGGTAGCGTATCAGGCCAGACATCAAAGTGGTCTATATCCGAACTTAACTTTTCATTAGGAATTCAGGTCGTAACCTTCTTCACCATGTTGGGATAGGTCCAGGCCTGTGTTTTCGTCCTCTGCCGAAACCCTAAGTCCCATGGTCTTGTCGACGAGGAACAGCAGGATCAGTGTGCCGACGGCGGAAAGGGTCCAGGCGATCGCGACTCCGGCTGCCTGGTTCAGTAACTGGCTCCAGTGCCCGTCGATGGCCCCAGTCGCTGCGTTAGGTCCGAAGGCTGCGTTGATCGCTCTGGTCGCGAATAGGCCGGTGAGCAATGCGCCGAGTGTGCCGCCGGCGCCGTGAACGCCAAAGGCGTCAAGTGAGTCGTCGTAGCCCAGCCGGCTCTTGACCTGAAACACCATGAACGAGCAAAAGACCCCTGCGATAACTCCGATCAGCAGAGCCGAAAACGGCTGCACGAATCCGGATGCGGGAGTGATCGCGACAAGTCCAGCGACCGCTCCGGAGATGGCGCCGAGGGCGGTTGGTTTGCCGTTGTGAATCCATTCGGCGATGGTCCAGCCCAGGGCCGCAGCAGCGGCTGCAAAATGCGTATTGATGAAAGCGCTGGTTGCCAGTGGACCCGATCCCAAAGCGCTGCCGGCATTGAACCCAAACCATCCAACCCACAGCAAGCAGGCCCCGATGAAGCTGAGCACCATGGAATGAGGAGGCATATTGGTGTGGGGATATCCGATACGCCTGCCCAGGTAGATAGCGGTCACAAGAGCTGAGACGCCCGAGGTGACATGGACCACTGTGCCCCCGGCGAAGTCGAGCGAGGGAAGGTGTCCGCCGCTGGCATTGAGCAGGCCACCCACGCCCCACACCATGTGCGCCATCGGGCTATAGACAATCAGGGACCAGAGCGAGAGAAATACGGCCATGGCGCTGAATTTCATCCGTTCGGCAAAGGCGCCTGTGATTAGAGCCGGGGTGATGATGGCGAACATGAGCTGGTAGATCATGTAGGTTTGCTCTGGAATCGTCGCCGCGTAGTCGGAATTGGGGGCAAGCCCCACTCCGCGCAGAAAGATGTGCTCGAATCCGCCAATAAAGCTGGTTCCGTGCGCAAAAGCCAGCGAATAACCAATAACCGCCCACAGAATCGAGATCAGGCCCATCATCGCGAAACTTTGCATCATGGTACTGAGGATGTTTTTGCGCCGTACCAGGCCTCCGTAGAACAGGGCCAGCCCGGGTCCGGTCATCAGCAGGACCAGTGCGGCCGAAACCAGCATCCAGGCGTTGTCGGCATTCATCTGGGCGGAACGAATCGCGTTCTGAAGAGACTTCAAATCGGCCTGAGATACGGCAGGTTGCGTGGACAGGTTGGAAGCCTGCGCAATAAGGAGAGAAGGAAGAAAAAGGACCAGGAATAAGGGAATGACCCGGAAACGAATACTGAACATGCCTACTCCGAAAACAGGTTGATGCTCGATTATCGAAACCGCAAGGCGATCAAATGGCGCAGAAATTTTTCTTGTACACGCTGACTACCGCGTTGGTTCGCGATCGCTTCGCACTCGCATGATTGGGGTGAACACTGAAGAATATCGCATCGAAGGCACAAGACCGATAAAGAATCCATGTTGCTCGCGGCAAAAGAACGACGCCATTCGTGCATTTCGAAGGCGCATTTTCTCGTTTGCGAGTTTCAGGTCGCAGCCGGCTTGTCCGAGATCCGCGCCGGGGGGTCGAGTTAACCTCGGTCGACATAAACGAGGTAAGATATCGACATGGCCACCATCCAGGAACGCGATCACTATCTCTTTGGCGCGCTGGAAAGCAGCGCCAGAAATCGCGCCAAGCTGCAAGAGGTCAATTATGGCTTTGAGCAGCCGGAGGGCGTGTTTCTGACAACCCTGGATTTTGCAGTGAACTGGGTCCGCAAAAGTTCCGTGTGGCCGGTCACTTTTGGCCTCGCTTGTTGCGCAATCGAGATGATGTCTATGGGGGCATCGCGGTTTGATATTGCGCGCTTCGGTGCTGAGGTATTCCGTCCGTCGCCGCGGCAATCTGACCTGATGATCGTGGCCGGTCGGGTGGCCCAGAAGATGGCGCCCGTGATCCGGCGCCTTTACGATCAGATGCCGGAGCCGAAGTGGGTTATCTCCATGGGGGCCTGCGCAACCTCGGGCGGCGTGTTCAACAATTACGCCATTGTGCAAGGAGTAAACCAGATAATCCCGGTCGACGTGTACGTGCCTGGATGTCCGCCACGGCCGGAGCAGCTCTTGTACGCCATCACGCTTCTCCAGGAAAAAATTCAGCGCGAGCCCCGCAGTCTGCTGAAGACACTGAATGCGGAGTAGCAGTCACTTGCTCCGCGTGACTGGCAATTTTCCCAGTTGCGCAGAAAATCGGGACTCACTACTTTGTCCCTGGATCAGTCTCAGACGTTTTTTCTATTCGGGACCGTTTCGGTCCGGATTGGTTGCGGTCTCTCGCAACAGACCGAAACGGGAGGATACCAGTTGGTAAACCCCTTGAGAAAGTGCACTGTGGCCGCGTCAACCTATGTTACGTTTATTGGTGATGTGTGCCCTTGATTCGAAATGTGTGAATTTTGCAAGGGGCCGTTTGTATTGACCGGAAAATGGTCCTCAAGAAGCGCCATTTCCAAACATTTTTTCAGTTTTTGATTGCGGAGGAGAAACGCATGTACTCGCGAGTTTCAAAATTCACCCGACTGGCGTTGACTTTGGCATGTACGAGTTTGATGCCAATAGCCATGGCAGCCCAGGATTCTGCGAAGCCGGCCCCGCCCGCTTCAAATGCACCTTCGGCCGAAGCCCCATCAAAATGGGACCTCTTTGCTGGATACAGCTATCTGGCTCCCAAGGGAGATCTCATCACCGGAACCACGCAGGACAGTGCAAAGTCAATCAGCTGCTGCGCGATCGTGAGCCTTGCGCGCTACTTCACGAATTATGTCGGTATCCAGGCGGAAGGCGACTTCCACAAGAACGGCGGCAACTACACGACTGTTGTGCATAATCAGTTTTCCGGAGGGTCTGCCGGCTTAATCGTTCGTTATCCTACGGAAGATATCACGCCGTTTGTACATGCCCTGGTGGGGGGAGAGAGCATCAGCAGCAGCTACTACCCCAGCAACCAGTGGGGTGTGGTTCTGACTGTCGGAGGCGGTATCGACTACAACACGCCCTGGCTCGACCATCGCCTGAAGATTCGCGTGTTTCAAGCCGATTATCAGTATGTTCACGACAACATGTATCCGGTTACACGCGGCAACTTCAACATCGCGCGTCTGAGCACCGGCGTTGTCCTCACCTTCGGCACAATGGCTCCGCCACCGACTATCACACTCGCGTGCGCGGCCCAGCCGACATCCGTCTTCCCAGGCGAGCCGGTAACAATTACCGGTACGGTTGGAAATGCACTTCCCAAGGACCACCTCCTCTATGGCTGGTCAGGACAGGGAGTGACCGGAACCGACGCAACGGCAAAGCTTGATACTTCCAACCTGGCACCGGGCACCTACACCGTGAACGGTACTGTGAAGGAAGGCAAGCCCGGCAAAGAAGGCCTGAAGCCATGGGAGAGCGGTTCGTGCACCGCGACTGTCACGGTAAAGGAATTCGAGCCACCGACTCTGAGCTGCTCGGCGAACCCGACCGATCTGAAGCCGGGTGATTCGTCGACCATTACAGCGCAGGGTGTCAGCCCGCAGAACCGTCCGCTCACGTATAGCTACCAGGCTTCGAGTGGCACTATCAGCGGAAGCGGAACCACCGCAACCTATTCTTCGACAGGCGCTACGGCAGGACCCATACAGATTACGGGTACTGTGACGGATGACAAGGGACATACGGCCACGTGCAGCACAAGCCTTAACGTTGAGGCTCCGCCGCCGCCGCCGCCACCACCGCCAGCTAGCCTGTTGCTGCATAGCGTCTTCTTCCCGACCGCTCTGCCCAATGTCAAGCGTCCCGACAAGGGCTTGGCAGAAAGCCAGGAAAAGACTCTCGTTACCTTGGCAACAGACTTCAAGACCTACCTGCAGGTTAAGCCGGATGCGCGCCTGACCCTCACCGGTCACGCGGATCCACGAGGAGGAGACAAGTACAACCAGGCGCTTTCTGAACGCCGCGTTGGCACCGTTAAGAATTTCCTGATCAGTCAGGGAGTTCCTGAATCCTCCATCGACACAGTCGCTCTTGGCGAAACGCATCTGCTCACGAAGGATGATGTAAAACAGCTTGTTCAAAGCAATCCTGAGCTGACGGATGAAGAGAGAGCCAAGATCCTGCGCAACATCACCACCATTTACCTCGCGCAGAACCGTCGCGTCGACATCACCCTGGCCAACACTGGTCAGCAGTCGGTGCAACTCTATCCCTTCAACGCCCATGATGCAGGCCTCCTTCTCAGCGAGAAGGCCCAGGCACACGCGAAGAAGCAGCCGACGGAGCCGAAGAAGAAGTAACCTCTAACCCCGGAATTGGCCTGTGAAGGCCTTTTCCGGGTCACAATCGGAAGTAAGAAGAGGTTGGCCGGATACTCGGTCAACCTCTTCTTTTTGAGTGCGCTAATCGCTCGTACTGAAGCTGTTTGGGCATTACGCCGAGAGTGAAACTGCGCAGATTCCGGCGAGATCGAACCAAAAACAATTCAAAGCGAGTCGAAGAAAAGTGCTAAATCGACGCAGTCGGATTTCAGGTGATTTGCGCGCATTCTGTATCATCGAATTATGCAGGTCGACGTCGCTTCACACATGCAGGTTCCCGGATTTCGCACCTACGACCCGGGGCTCGATTCGATTGCCGCCAAGGTAAAGGCTGGCGAGCGTCTTGACGCCGAGGATGGACTGGCACTTTACGGCTCAAAGGACGTCCTCGCGGTTGGCTGGCTAGCCAATTTTGTGCGTGAGCGGATGCATGGTGACGTGACCTACTTCAATGTCAATCGCCACATCAATCCGACTAACGTATGCGTGGCGGCATGCAAGCTTTGCGCCTTTGGACGCAAAAAGGGCGACCCGGCTGGTTACACGATGGCTCTGGAAGAAGCATGGCAAACAGCCTCGTCCGGCTATAGCGAAGCCGTTACCGAGTTTCACATCGTGGGCGGGCTGCATCCAGATCTTCCGTTCGAGTACTTTCTAGATTTGGTGCGTGGGCTCAAGGAGCGCTTTCCCAAGGTGCATATCAAGGCCTTCACAATGGTGGAGGTTGCTTATCTGGCGCAGCGCGCAAAGTTGACGATTGAGCAGACGCTCGTGAAGTTGCGCGAAGCTGGTGTGGACTCGATGCCCGGCGGCGGCGCGGAGATTTTTGCAACTCGGGTGCGCTCCATTATCTGCGATCACAAGATCGACGGCGACGAATGGCTGGATACCGCACGCCTGGCACACAAACATGGCTTCAAATCGAATGCCACTATGCTCTATGGCCATATCGAGAACGATGAAGATCGAGTCGATCATCTGCTGAAGTTGCGCGCGTTACAGGACGAGACCGGCGGATTCCAGACATTTATTCCGCTGGCGTTTCATCCGGAAAACACGCCACTCGATCACCTGCCGGTGACGACGGGGCTTACGGACATCCGCCAGATAGCAGTGAGCCGGTTGCTGCTCGACAACTTCCCGCACATCAAGGCGTACTGGCAAATGATGACGCCGAAGATCGCGCAGATTGCTCTTCGTTTTGGCGCCGACGACCTGGACGGCACTGTGATTGAAGAGAAGATCTACCATGACGCCGGCGCAACGACGCCGCAAGGAATGACGCGCAAAGAACTGTGCCGCCTGATCACCGAGGCAGGTCGCGTGCCGGTGGAGCGTGACACGCTCTATCACGCCGTAACGCGCAATGAGGATAGCTTCACCGTTGCGGTGTAGGGCACAATGCCGAGAGGACGGAACTTATGTCTGATTTCAGCGGCTATGCTCTTCTTGGCCTTTGCATCGGATTCCTGTGGGGAATTGGGTGCTCGCTCGCGATCCTTTATTCCATCTATCTTGGTGGGTATCGCAAAGCTGTGCGGGACTCGCTCGCTCCAGAGAAGCCGCGCCGATTTGTTGAGGTGCTCAAGAAGATTCAAGCGAAACAGATTTGCGATGCAGAGCGCCCACTGAAGGGAACGACCCGCGTTCCTTAGTCCCTACTGTCGCAGAATCTTCCCGTCTTTCATCACAAAGCTCACGTGCTCGCACACCGAGATGTCCTCAAGCGGATTACTAGGGACGGCAATGATGTCGGCAAAGTAGCCCGGCTTCAGCTCGCCGATTTGTCCCTGCCAGCCAAGGAGCTTCGCGCCGTTGATCATGTCCGCCTGCAGCGCTGCGAGGGGCTTCATGCCGTTTTGCACCATCAGAGTCAGCTCGCGCGCCTGGGTGCCATGCGGAAATGGGCCGACATCGGAGCCAACGGCGAAGGAAACCCCTGCAGCAATCTGCTTTGTGAATTCGCTGATTTTGTACTGCAGCATTTCGGCTTCGGCAGCAGCCTGATCCTGCGACTCGCGGTGGTGCGCGAAGTAGTCGAAGATGGTGAAGGTGGGCACGGCAAAGATGCCTTTTTCCTTCATCAGGCGAATGGTCTCATCGCTCAATTGCGTGGCGTGATCGATTGATGCCACGCCGGCCTGCGCTGCGTAGAGCGTCCCAGGTTCGCCCATGGCGTGTACTGCAACAACGGTGCCGAGGCGATGCGCTTCTTCAACCGCAGCGGTGAGTTGAGCGGCGGTGTATTGGTAAGGCGTGCGCAGGACGCCGTCAACCATGCGGTCGACGCCGGTCTCGTAAATCTTTGCGAAGTCGGAGCCTTCCTTGTGTTGCTCGCGCATGACTTCGACAATTTGCTCGGCAGAGTTGGCGTAGTCAGCATTCGAGAGCACATGCTGAGCCGGGTTGTAACGATTAGCATCCTCGTGTCCGCCTAGCAGGTCGATAGCGTTGCCGCTCACGCGGAGGCGCGGCCCGGGAATAAGCCCCTGGTTGATGGCGTTGCGCACTGCCGTATCGGCGGATCCTGCGCCTTCTGTACCCATATCTCGCTCGGCAGTGAAGCCGGCCATCACATCGTCTTTGGCAGCCTGTTCAGCGAGGATGGTGCGCCATGGCACCGACTCGATTACCGTTTGGAGGTCTTCGGCGCCGGGGTGCAAAAAAAGATGAACGTGCGCGTCAATCATGCCGGGCAGCAAGGTGGTGTTGCCCAGATCGATGACCTTGGCTCCGGCCGGGTGCTCTACGCTGGTTCCTACCGCGCGAATGCGATTGCCTTCGACGAGAATTTCGCCCGGCTGCAGCATCGCACCGGTATCAACCTGGAGTAGGCGCGCAGCGTGCAGCACAATCGGCGCCGGGGCTGAGGCTGGCCGCTGTGCAACGGCTGATTGGTTGAAAGGGATCCAGGCGAAGACAGCAAAAGCGAAGACGCAAACTTCAATGCGCCGAACCGAAGTCAAATTGAACATAATTACGAATATGCCGCATCGCGATGGGCTTGTCGATGGGACATTTCGCGAGGGCCACAGCGAGTCTCCCCGGTGCAGTCAGGCGTTGCCTTGAAATCGATCCGCTTCAGGCATTTTCAGGAAGCGCTTCGAAGATCACGTTGAATGCCGCTCCGCGAGATCCGTTTTCGCGGTCCGCAAGTTCGATGGATCCGCCATGACGCTCAACGATTTCGCGCGACACCCACAGGCCAAGCCCGGTGCCTACGTCCCGTTTCGTCGTGAAGAACGGCTCGAAGATCCGCTCCTTATGTTCGTTGGCCACACCCGGTCCGTCATCCTCCACGAGCATGTGTACTGCGGTTCTGCCAACCTCTTCAACGCACTTCAGAGTCACGATGATCGTGCCACCGATTGCAACCGCATCGGCCGCGTTGGAGATGAGATTGGAGAGGACCTGCTTGACCTCGTTTTGCACTCCGCGAATCGGCGGGCACTTGCCGAAATGACGCTCAATTCTAATTCTCTTGCTGACCAGCTTGTTTGAGTAAAGCTGGAAAACCGCGCCAACCAGTGCTTCAAGCTCGATTGGCTCTGCGGCGTTGTTGTCGCGGAAAAACCCTAGCGTCTGACGGGTAATGTGCGCGACGCGCTCCAATTCCTGCTCTGCCTGGGTCAGTTGCTGGATCACCGCGGTCGGAGCCTGTGGATCAAGTCTCGCAATGTAGACGAGGTTGACGGCAGCCTCCAGCGGATTATTAATCTCATGCGCCACTGTGGCGGACAAACGGGCAGCGGCACCAAGCTTTTCGGCATTGCGAAGAACGCGTTCTGTCTTGCGATTATCGCTGATGTCCCGGAACACAAGAACCACGCCGATGAGTTTGCCGTTGTCGTCGCGTATGGGGGCCGCGCTGTCATCGATGGGAGTCAGCGCGCCATTCGGCTTGCGCAGCACAGTATGATTTGCCAGTCCCATGGGCCGATCGTGCTCAATCACTTTGGCGACCGGATTGTCGACAGGCGCCATGGTGCTTTCGTTAAAGATAGGAAAGATATCGAGGATATTCCTGCCTGCGGCGCTCGCCGTGGTGATTCCGGTCAGTTCCTCGGCGATCGGGTTCAGAAAAGTAACGCGTCCGTTCTGATCGGTTGCAATTACTCCATCGCCGATACTAGTGAGCGTGACGCGAAACCACTCTTCGCGCGCTCGCAACTCCTGGGCATGGCGCTCACGCAGATTCATCTCACGCAAGATGTAATAGGCAAGAAGAAGGAGACCGATTACGGCCAGCGTCGTGGTCAGATAAATGCAAGTCGTGGTCAGGAAAATGTTGTGGCGATAAGCTGCAGCCCGTTTCGTCGCCAAGGCGCCTTCTTCGCCTTCCATGTCCACGATGACGGCGCGAATCTTGTTCATCGTGATCAGCCCCGCATTGCTGAGGACGAGCTTCCGCGCTTCATCCTGCTGACCGGAGTGGTAGAGAGCGATGGTGCTGGCCATTTCGCCTAATTTGGTACGAACCAGACCGCGAAGATCTGTTACTGCGGATTGTTGTCTCGGATTGTCGGAGGTTAATCTCGCGAGCGCGTCGATGTGCGAATCGATCTGTGTGAGGGACTGATTATAGGGTGCGAGGTATAGCTCTTCGCCGGTGTAGAGGAAACCGCGCTGACCTGTTTCAGCGTCTTCGAGGAGCGTCTCGACTTTACGGAGTTCAAGCTGAACCTGCCGGCTGTGGGTGACCCAGAGGCCTGTTTCGATCTGCTGGTCGAGTTGACGTTTTGTAATGTAGGCGTCGGCGATGAGGACGGCCAGCAGGATGATAAAGCCGCCGATGACACTAAAGCGTTTGAACCGGGTCTGCATGGAAGGATCTCATCCGTGAAGCGGGGAAACGGGGTTGAATTAGACCCATCGGGTCAGGTCGATTTCGAGAGCAGAACGAGCGCGCTGGGTGCAAAGCAAATCCTGAGGACGACGTCAGCTTACGCTTGAGCGCTTACAGTCGTGATTGGTTGATTTAAAGTAACTTAGCGCACGATTGGCGTCAAGAGGCGCAGAGGTAATTTTGTTCGCTGGTCTGGGAGGACCGAGCGAATTTCAGAGGGCCAAAGCAGACCTGGAATGGGCGCAAACCAGTGCGGCTCAAACTGATTTTTGTCGGCAAACCACTTCTCCCTATTCTCAAAGGTCCAGGTGCATTCCGAAACCTCCTAGTACGCGGCGATTCCGGTGATGTGGTGTCCCAGGATCAGGGCGTGAATGTCGTGTGTCCCTTCGTATGTTTTTACGGATTCAAGATTCATCATGTGACGCATGATGGGATAGTCTTCCGTAATTCCGTTCGCCCCCAATATGTCGCGAGAGATGCGAGCGCATTCGAGAGCCATCCACACGTTGTTTCGTTTCGCCATGGATATGTGCTGATGACCGACAGTGCCTGCATCCTTGAGTCGTCCAACCTGAAGCGAAAGCAACTGCGCTTTTGATATCTCCGACAGCATCCACACGAGCTTATCCTGGATTATCTGATGGCTGGCGATGGGCTGATTGTGGAACTGCTTTCTCGCTAGTGCATATTGCAGCGCTGTGTCGTAGCAAGACATGGCTGCACCAATCGCTCCCCAACTGATGCCGTAGCGCGCCTGGTTCAGGCACATCAATGGGCTTTTGAGGCCGCCAGAGCCAGGCAAAACATTGGTGGCAGGAACGTGAACCTCCTGCAAGGAAAGGCCGCTGGTCACCGACGCGCGCAGACTCCACTTTCCGTGAACCTCGTAAGCGCGGAAGCCCGGGCGGTTTGTCTCCACCAAAAATCCGCGTACGCGATCGTCTTCGTCTTCAACCTTGGCCCAGATGATGGCCACGTCGGCCAGATTGCCAGACGTGATCCACATCTTTTCGCCATTGAGAATGTATTCCTCGCCGGACTTGCGCGCGGTGGTGGTCATGCCTCCGGGGTTTGATCCGAAGCCCGGCTCAGTGAGCCCGAAGCAGCCCAGCTTCTCGCCCCTGGCCATTGCGGGCAGCCAGGAGTTCTTCTGCTCTTCGGAGCCGAAGGTGTAGATGGGATACATGCAGAGTGCTGACTGCACGCTTACGAAGCTGCGAAAGCCGGAATCGCCGCGCTCGAGCTCTTGCATCACCAGGCCATATTCCACGTTGGACATGCCGGCGCAGCCGTAGCCTTCGAGGTTGGCGCCGAAGAAGCCGAGTTCGCCCATCACCGGGACGAGTTCGCGCGGAAAGCGCTCGGTTCGGAAGCACTCTTCGATAATCGGGATCAGATTGTCTTCGACAAAATCCCGCGCGGTACGTCGGACCAGCAGTTCATCTTCGTTGAAGCTTGCATCGAGATGGAGAAAATCAACGCCCTGAAACTTGAAAGCCATGATTGCACCTTACCATTCTGTCTTGCCAAACCTGCAAGGCTAGCAGATGGCGCTGGGGAGATGCCAGACCGCGAAGGACAGCAACTGCAGATCCCGCGGCGCACTTCACTTGCTCGGGATGACACCAAAAGAAACCAGAGGGGGCGTCGGTGCTATTCGTCGTTGTCCTGGTCGTCGCCGTAGGTAGGGAAGGGCTCCGGCGCGGTGCTGGTTGGCATGGCCGCGAGAGTGTTCAGATCGGCAAGCACCTGCTTCCAGTGGTCGGGATCTTTCTTGGTTGAGAAAGGCAGGTCGAGGTTTGAATAGTATTTCTGGATGTCTTCCTTGATACCGGGAGGAATTGGTTGCGTGGGTTTTTGCACAATCTTGTGCAGCAGGCTGGCATAAGTGGAGTCGGTTAGCGGATAACCCGCGGGCTGGACTATGCGTCCCGTGTCCAGATCGCGATTGGCAAGGGGATGGAGCGGATCGCGTGGCTGTGGCGAAATATTGCTGGGTCCGACAATGCTTGCCAGGGGCGGAACAAGACCTTTGTAACGGGCTTCCTCTGGAGTAAAGTTCACCAGGATTCGTCGCAGGGCCGTGGTTGAGACGGCGACGCTATGCGCGTAATCGGCCTCGGTCTGTTGAGTGGGGCCCTTAACTGAGACCAGCGAGAGCGGACCGACCTTGGGCAGCACGAACAGAAATCCGGCGAATAGATACGTCTCGATTCCGGGTTTGCTGCGATACGCCTGCCAATGGTTATCCTGCCCAACCTGGGCAGCCTCTTTTTCAAGTTCGACAAATTCCGGAGTTGTAGGGTCGGAAGGTTCCTGGCTGCGATGCAGGAGGGTGACGCTGTACGCGACGCGTGGAATGAAGGTATGCACAGCGAAGCGGTATCCGCGAACATTGATGCGTTGACGGCCGGCAAAGTTTTCGGTGATGCCATAAGTCTGATAGAAGGCCAGCGCAAGTTGCCGCATCGATACGGCAAGTCCAATATGACGCAGAAACTTGAGGGGAGCAAGACGACGATGCGCGATCTCGTTGATGTCGAAGGCAAATTCGGTTTGAACGTGCTGGTGCTTGCCTTCGCCGTAGCTGACGGAGCGTCCGTATTTTGCCTCCAATTTCGGGAACTCGATGGGAACGGCGAGGTTGGTGGCGTCAGCGTGGCCGAAAGAATCGCCGATGTAGTGCGAGAGCGCGCCGATAGCGAAGGCCAGCTCGTTCGCGTCGTGCGCATTGCGGAAGAGATTGACGACAAAGTCTCCTGTGCGAACGTAGTGGGTCAGATTCGAAAACGATTGATCGCCGAATGGGTAGTATCCGATGTCCTGAATGACGCAACCACCGTAGGCATAGGCACGTGCGCGATCGAGTTCGGCGGAGGTCAGGTTCGGATAGCGGCTCAAGAGCAAGGGAACGATGGAATCCTTCCACGTGAGGTCGATGAGTTGTTCGTGGGTAAGCAGGGAGTAAGCAGAGACGGGATGCGGCCAAAGTGCGAAACAGATAATTGCCGCCAGCGCAAAGATTCCGCATCCTCCGCGTCTCATATTCCTCCGAGGGAATCATTCGCTCGTGTTCGCGGTGATTCTACGACAAAGCCAGGTTGCACGGCAGCGCGGTTCTGCGTCATTGTTTCAAGCCAATCGCCGGTGCAGAAAAGTACTGCGATCCGGGATCTATTCGAGGAACTCGCGTACAAATGGGTCCTGGCTGCGGACCAGCTGGTGGAGCGAACCATCGAAGATTAGATGCGCTTCCGCAAGCATGAGGAATGTTGTATTCGGGTCATATTGATCCTTGGGCATCGGAACCATGCGATCTTCCGCGGGTTCGAATCGGTGGCTGCACATGGTGAACGCATCCTGCAGGCGGTGCGTCACAAGCACGGATGGGGTGCGATAGACGTCGCGCTGCTTCACGATCAGCTCGATGATTGTTGTGGAGGTGACAGGATCGAGGCCGCCTGTAGGGGAGTCATAGAGAAGGAGCTGAGGATTATGAAAAAGAGCACGGGCGATGGCGACGCGCCGGCGCATGCCGCCGGAAAGGCTTCCCGGGAAAAGGCTGAACGTCTGCTCGAGTCCCACGAAGCGCAGCGACTCGCGAACACGGACATCGATCTCCTCGTCGGGGGCCTCCTCCTGAATCAATTGGTAGGCAACGTTATCGCGCACGGTCAGCGAATCGAAGAGCGCGCCTTCTTGAAAAACCATGCCGGTGCGGGTACGCAGGTGGAACAGCTGCTCCTCGGGAATGCGCGAGATCTCTTCGCCGAAGAGATAGATGGAGCCGGAGTCTGGACGAAGAAGTCCGTTGGCTAGTTTGAGAAGGACGCTTTTGCCGACACCGGCAGGACCGAGGAGGATACGGGTCTCGTCGGCAGCTACCGAAAAACTCACGTCGGTCAGCACCGGGTGATCGAACCCAATTGAGACATTGCGGAATTCTAGGACAGGCCTGATGTCTGCCGGAGTGTCCTGCTGCGTTGGTGTGGGGGAGTGGTCGAGGTTTGTCATCAGCCAAAGATAGTCAGCATGATCTGGGTGACGAGGAAGTCGACGAAGATGATAAGCACGGAGGATACCACGACGGCCTTGATGGTGGAGCGGCCTACCCCCTCGGTTCCGCCCGAGGTTCGAAGGCCGTAAAAGCAGCCGATGCTGGCGATGATGAATCCTGAGAAAAGCGGCTTGATGAGACCCTGCATGATGTCGCCCAGCCGCAGGTACTCGTAGGCCATGGAGAAGTACTGGGTGCCGTTCTGGTGATTCATGAACACGGTGACAGCTGCACCGCCGAGGATGCCAAAAAAATTGGCGACGATGGTGAGAAAAAAGAGCATGGTGACGCAGGCGAAGATTCGCGGGGTCACAAGCTTGCGCATGGGATCTACGCCGAGGGCGCGCATGGCATCGATTTGTTCGGTCACGACCATCGAACCCAATTCGCTGGCCATGGAGGAAGCGTTGCGGCCCGAGACCATGATCCCGGTCAGCACCGGGCCGAGTTCGCGGATCATCGAGGTGCTCACAAACCTTCCCGTGACGGCAGCGGCACCGAACTGAGACAATGTAGCTGCAGACTGAAGGGCCAGCACTCCGCCGGTAAAAAAGCCGGAGAGGAGCACAATTGAAGCTGAACCGAACCCGATGATGTCAGCCTGCACAAGGAAATCAGGCCAGTAGACCGGCGGGCGAAACAGATTCGTGGCGCCCTGATAGGCAAACAACGAATAGGCCTGCACCGTTCCGACGATGTTCTTGGCAGTATTCTCGATCTGTTGGAATGCCATCAGATTATCGCACCGTAAGTTGCAGGATACGGGCTACTTGCCCTCACTTGCACAGGATAGCGCATCCCCGAGGGCGCGGGTGACGCATTTGAGGCCACTCGACAAGGGAAGAATTTGACGATTGCCGGATAGTAATTGCAACACCAAGCTCCCTGGAAGTTTGTAAGTCCTTGAAGAAATTGAAGGTTTCTTTGGTTCAGAACATGCACACCCGCTGTTGGGTTGTGCATCTAAACGACAGGCACCTGGTCAAGAGTACAGGGGGAGATTGATGCACTCGTTTCGCTTGCGCCTGATTCTCGCGCTGATTGCAGGCGTGACCCTATTGTCGGTTGTCTCTACCTACTTTGAGGTTTTGGAGCATAAGCACGCTCTTCGTCAGGAACTTGAATGGCGCTCGAACTGGATGGGTTCTAGTCTCAAGCAGCAGATAGAGAAGTCATTTGCGCAGGGGAACACGAATGAGCTCTCAACCCTTGCGGCGGATGCAAAGGCGCAGAGCGGCGCGCTTGGAATTGGAATCTACGATCCGCAAGGTCAAATGATTTCGTCCGCTGGAGCACCCGCCGTTTTTCAGGCCTTGGCGCATCCACCCTTCGAATCGCTGGCCAAGAAGACACCAGTCGAGGTTTTGGCTCGCACACAGGTTGAGCGATCACTGATGAAGGGCGCTCAGATCAACGCGTTCGGGCATACGGGAGAAATTCAATGGCTTGAGGAAGTATTCCCGCTGCATGACGGGAATCGCCTTGTCGGTGCGCTTGTAATCCTTGTCGATGCCGGATACATACGAGATCAAACTTACGATCTCTGGCGGCGAAGTTTCTGGTGGATCGTAGCGACGGTAGTGTTGATTGTTACCGTGACATTCCTGATGGTGCGGTGGTTCCTGATGCGGCCTTTGACGCGCGTGGCAGAGCGCTTGCGTCGCCTGCGGATGGGGCACTTTGAGAGAGGTCTTCCCCCCGGCGCCGCGGAATTGAGTATCTTCAGTCCACTTGCACGCGAAGTGGAGACAATGGCGGAGAGCCTGATCGCGGCACGTGCTGCAGCCGCCGCAGAGGCACGCCTCCGCGACGCCGGAGAGAACTTCTGGACTCCGGAGCGGCTCGCTGTCCACATGAGAACGAAGGCGAGCGGGCGGATATTTGTTGTCTCGAACCGCGAACCGTACCTGCATGTGCGCGAAGGCCGCAAGACAACTTGTGTCGTGCCGCCGAGCGGACTCGTGACAGCCATCGAACCGGTACTTCGGGCCTGCGACGGCGTATGGGTGGCGAGTGGAAGCGGCAATGCCGATCGCGAAAATGTGGATGAATTCGACCGATTGCGCGTGCCGCCGGAAGATCCGAAGTATACGCTGCGGCGGGTGTGGCTTTCACCCGAAGAAGAGTCGAGTTACTATGATGGATTTTCGAACGAGGGATTGTGGCCGCTCTGCCACATCGCGCATACCCGCCCGATCTTTCGAGCTTCAGACTGGGAGGCTTACCAGCGTGTGAATGAGAGGTTTGCTGCCGCACTGCTTGACGAGATGAAGGGCAGCGCCGAACCGTTGGTGTTTGTTCAGGATTATCACTTTGCTTTGTTGCCGCGACTGATTAAGACGGCGCGACCGGATGCGCGTGTGGCGATTTTCTGGCACATACCCTGGCCGAATCCCGAAGCATTCGGCATTTGCCCCTGGCAGGCGCAACTGCTGGATGGGCTATTGGGCGCGGACCTGATCGGGTTCCACATACCGCAGCATTGCCACAACTTTCTTTCAACAGTGGATCGGGTTCTGGAGTCGCGAACGGACCGCGAGCATATGACCGCGCGCCGATTGGGGCATACGACCTTGATCAGACCGTATCCAGTGAGCGTCGCGTTCAGCGGAGGGCTTCCGAGTTCCCTGCGCGTGATCGTTTCGGAAAGAGAGGATGATCGCGCAGAAGAGCGGCGTGCCTTGCTTTCAGAGTTCAATGTGAGCGCGGAGATGATCGCCGTCGGCGTTGACCGGCTGGATTATACGAAGGGAATTGTCGAACGGTTGCTCGCGGTCGAAGAGCTGCTCATTGAGCATCCGTGGTACCGGGAACGACTGACCATGGTGCAGATTGCCGCGCCCAGCAGAACGCGCATCCCGAGCTATTCCGATTTGCGCAAGAGAGTGGATGAAGAAGTGCGGCGCATCAATCATCGGTTCCAGACTTCGCGATGGAAGCCGGTAGTCCTGATCGATCGTCAGTGCAATCACGAGGAAGTCAATCGCTGGTACCGTGTCGCCGATGTGTGCCTGGTAACTTCGCTGCACGATGGAATGAACCTGGTGGCGAAGGAATTTGTAGCAGCTCGCGACGATGAGGACGGCGTTCTCGTTCTGAGTAAATTCACCGGAGCGGCCGTGGAGTTGCGGGATGCGCTGATCGTGAATCCTTATGATATTGCAGAGGTGGGCGAGGCGATTCATCGCGGCCTTGACATGCCTCGCGAAGAGCGCAGGCTGCGCATGCAGGAAATGCGCAAGCAAGTGATGGAACATAACATTTATCGTTGGGCGGCAATGATCCTTGGGGATCTTCGCGATGTTCGGCTGGAGAACCCGGACTCTTCAGACATGTATGCAGGGCCATCGGGAGAGACCGTTATATCCATCGACCCCTATCGCAAAATGGCTTAGAAGGCGACAAGGTTTGAATCAGAGAGAAGCAGAAAAACTGGAAGATTTCTTTTGCTCGCTGAATGACGCAGAAGCTCCGCTGCTGTTGCTGGATTACGACGGAACCCTGGCCGATTTCCGCATCAATCGATTTGACGCGCGACCGTGGGCAGGCGTGCGCGAACTGCTCGCACTGATCCAGAAGGACAATCGCACTCGGCTGTTCATCGTTACGGGCAGGCCCGCTGGGGAGATCAATCCCATGCTGCAATTGCCGGAGCCGGTAGAAGTGTGGGGTCTGCACGGCGCCGAAAGACTTTTCATCGACGGTAGCCGGGAGATGCAGGAAGCTCCACCGGAAGCGCGGGATAAGCTGAATGAATTGCGAACGCAGTTACGGCTCGATGCGTTTGGCGGGTTATTTGAGGACAAGCCGAATGCGGTGGTGATGCACTGGCGCGGCCACACGCCCCGGCAGGCCCGTCAGATCGAACAAAAGACGCGTTCGCTGTTTGAGCCTGCGGCGCTGCTGAGCGGATTGTCGCTTCTGGAGTTCGAAGCAGGCGTGGAATTGCGCGTTGGCCGGGACAAAGGCGGTGCGGTGGAAGCTATTGTGGAGCAGGCGGAGCCACGCACGCCCGTGGTTTACGTAGGAGACGATCTTACGGACGAATCCGCATTCTGCGCAGTCAATCGCATGCCGCATCCACATTTGAGCGTCTTGATGCGGCGCACGTGGCGACAGACTGCGGCGGAGGTATGGCTGCAGCCGCCGGATGGCTTGCGGTGGTTTCTGCGCGAATGGGAGAAGGCTGTGAACCGACCGGGCGAGGAGTATCGGCGCCTGTTGGCGGCGGGATAGAAGAGGTGTTCGCCGTGAGCCGCCACGATCGGTTGTGAGCGTCAGTCAGCCTTCTTGTCAGCTCCTTCTTTTGCCCCCTGCGCTGCGCCGCTGGTGGTGCTCTTGGTCTTTTCCCAAGCCTTCTTGGTCCCGTTTGCGGTTGCGTGCGCCGCAGTAGACGCGCCCTTAACGGTGGCGTCCGTGGCGGTCTTGGTCCCGCTTACGGTCGCATTTGCGGCCGTCTTGGTTCCGTTTACAGTTGCATGCGTTGCCGTAGCGGTTCCTTCAACGGTAGCGTTGGCAGCTTTCTTAGTCCCGCTTACTGTCGCATGCGTTGCCGTGGTGGTTCCCTTAGCGGTGGCATTTGCGGCCGTCTTGGTCCCATTTACGGTTGCATGAGCTGCAGTAGTGGTTCCATCAACGGTAGCGTTGGCAGCTTTCTTTGTCCCGTTTACGGTCGCATGCGCTGCCGTGGTAGCGTCCTGCTTGACGCTATTATCCTGGACCGGCGCCGAAGATGTTTGGCCACACACGAGCGCCGGTGCAAACCCCAAGGCGGCTCCCAAAGCCATTGAAGAGAGAATTCTTTGTGCTTTCATATTACGAGGATACTGCCCGCTTCCGAAGTCAAGCAACACCAACATAAGCCAATGTCTCCTCCAGAACAGAGTTTTTCTTGCAGCAACATCGCCAGTTGTTCCGGACGGTTGGCGCCCCACGCGGTAGTAATCTCTCGGCAATGCCCGGGAATAACCGTCTTGACTCGATTAGACGCTAGATCCGCGTGTATCGCTATTCGCGCCCGCGCTTGCGGATCTCGATGTTGAGGCGTTTGATCTTCTGGTTCAACGTCGAGAGAGGGATGTGGAACTGCTCGGCGGCGTCGGTCTGATTCCAGTTGCAGCGTTCCAGTTTTTCGACGATGATGCGGCGCTCGATGTCTTCCAAAATGTCAAAGAGGGAGGCGTTGGGGTTGTGCTCCAGAAGCGCGTCCTGAAAGCTCCGGCCGGTGATGTGGCCGGGCAGGAGTTCGGAGCCGATGATAGGGCCGGACGAGAGAACAACGCCGCGCTCGATCGAATTCTCCAATTCGCGAACGTTGCCAGGCCATTCGTAATCGATGAGAGCCCGCAAGGCGTCGGCGGAGAGGCGGCGCGGCGAGAGGCCATTCTCATTGGCGTAAAACTCGAGGAAGTGGTTCACGAGAAGCGGAATATCTTCGCGGCGCGAGCGCAGCGGGGGCAGATCAACCGTGATGACGTTCAGCCGATAGAAAAGGTCTTCGCGGAACTTACCTTCGCGGACGGCCTGGCGCAAATCGATATTGGTAGCCGCGATGATGCGGACGTCGACTTGGATCTCCTGAATACCACCGAGATGCATGAAGCGGCGATCTTGCAGAACGCGCAGAATCTTTGCCTGCGTATCCGATCCCATGGTAGCAATTTCGTCAAGGAAAAGTGTGCCTCCATTGGCGACTTCGAAAAGGCCCTTCTTGGATGCGATTGCAGAAGTGAAGGCGCCTTTCACGTGGCCGAACAGCGTGGACTCGAGCAACTCGGTCGGCATTGCGCCAGTGTTGATGGGCACAAATGGCTTGTCGCGGCGCGGCGAGTTCGCGTGCAGCGCTTTGGCGATAAGTTCCTTGCCGGTGCCGCTTTCACCCTGGATGAGAACGGTCGAGCGGCTGGGCGCCACCTGGGACACAAGTTCGAAGACGCGCAGCATGATTTCGCTTTTGCCGACGATGTTGGAGAAGTTGTAGCGCTGCTTGAGGGTGCGCTTGAGCTGGAGGTTTTCTTCTTCTGCCTTGTAGCGCGCTACCGCAGAGCGAATGTCGGCGAGCAGTTTCTCGTTATCCCAGGGCTTCTGAACGAAGTTTTCAGCGCCCGCACGGATAGCTTCGACGACATTCTCGACGGTGCCGTAGGCGGTGATCATGATGACTGGCGTTTCGGGCTGGCGCTCCTTGATCTGCGGAAGGAGATCGAGGCCGCTCTGGCCAGGCAGGGCGAGATCGAGCAGGACAAGATCGAAGCTCTCCATTTCGAGCATGCGCAGGCCTTGCTCGCCGTCCGGGGCGGTCTTCACCGAATAGCCTTCGAGCGAAAGCAATACTTCAAGCGACTCGCGGATGCCACCCTCGTCGTCGATGACGAGGATGCTTCCCGCTGCAGAGCCGGATGAGAATACCGAACCAGATGAAGAGAAATTCAAAGACTGATCAACCTCAGACATGTACCGACTTCCTTAATAGCGGGAATTCAAGGTGGAAGGTTGTGCCGGCGCCGACGGCGCTTTCGACATGAATCTTGCCTGCATGCTCCTGAATAATCCCGTAGGAAACGGAAAGTCCAAGTCCTGTGCCACGCCTCTCGCCTGGTCTGGGGGTGGTCTTTGTCGTGAAGAACGGATCGTAGATACGTTTGAGATGTTCGGGTGCGATGCCGGAGCCGGAGTCAGAGACCACGGCTTCGACATGACCATTGAAAAGCGTTGCCACGCGAAGACGTCCGCCGCCGGGCATCGACTCCTTCGCATTTAACAGCAAATTGAGAAACACCTGCTGCAGTTTTCCGGGGTTGCCGTGAATGGAAGGAAGATCTTCTATCAGTTCCGCGTCCACGATGATCTGCGCGGTTTTGAACTGGTGTTCCAGCAGCGAAAGCGTATCGCGAATGACCTGGTTGAGGTTGGTTTCGCGGAACTCGGTGGTGGAGGTGCGCGAGAAATTGAGCAGGCCATTGGCGATTTCAGATGCGCGGAAGCTCTGCTGCGTAATCTTCTCGAGAACAGGTCCGAGTCGGGGATCGCCGCGCATTTGCTTGGAGAGCATTTGTGCGTAGGAAGAGATGACGGCGAGCGGCGTGTTGATTTCGTGAGCGACGCCGGCGGCGAGCAAACCGATGGAGCTGAGCTTGTCAGATTGTGCCAGTTGGTTTTCGAGCGATACCCGTTCAGTGATGTCGTCTACAAGGACGATGCGGCCGACAATGATGAAGTCGCGCGAGAGCAGCGGCGCAATGGCGATGTTGACCGTGCGTTGTTCGCCTGCTTTGGTCGTCAGGTGGAACTTGTAAAGGTGATGCACGCCAGGCTCATTGCGAAAGCCTTCTAGCGCGGAGACGAACTCGTCAGGGAAGACTGAACTCAGCTTCTCGCCGAGCGCTTCAGCGCGGCTAACAGCGTACATCGCCTCCATCTGTGTATTCCAGCTCTCGATGCGGTCTTCGAGATCGAGGGCGAGGATGCCGACGTTGACCGATTCGACGATGTTCTCGTTGAATTCTTTCAGGCGCTCAAACTCGCTGATCTTGACTTCCAGGCGCGCGTACAGGCTGGCGTTCTGCAGCGCGATACCGATGTAGCTGGCCAGCGACTCGAGCAACTCAACGTCTTCGCTGGAGAGGAAGTCGCCGCCGATAGTGCGTCCGAGGCCGATGACGGCGATAGTGCGCGTCGCGGCGCCGTCCTGAACGCGGCAGGGCAGATAGTAGTTCAGATCGAGCAAGGCAGCTGTGCTCTGTTGCTCCGGCGGAAGATGAAGTGCCTGCTGCGCATTCTCCAGAAAGATGTGCGAGTGACCGAGCGCCGCGCGGTCAAAGTCGAGAAAGCCGAGAGACAGTTTGCGCTCAGAGGCGGAAGAAAGCAGTCCATGCGATGCGGCGAGGCGCAAGCCTCCGGTGGGCTGGGTAAGGAAGAGGGCTACCCGCGAAACGAGCAGCGTGCGCGGCAGGCGCTCGACGATGGAGTTGAGCAACGCGTCGATGTTTGTCTCGGAACTGAGGCTCTTGCCAAACTCGATCAGCGCCTTGCGGTAATCGTATTTCTGCCGGTCGAAGGCTTTGTCGACCCAACTCTGGATGCGGCGCTTGAGCGGATCGAAGACCGCGGCGGTACCCAGAATGGCGAGAATCAATGCCCATTCGCGGATGGAATCGGGCAGACGCTGGTGGACGATGTCTGCGGTGAGAGCGATGACGCCAAAGTAGGCGCCGAGCAGCGTCGCAGTAGCCAGGGTGTATGCTACACCGCGTTTGAAGATCAAATCTGTGTCCATCAACCGGTAGCGGATGATGGCCCAGCAGAAGGTCAACGGGAGGAATACGAGAGACAAGCCGGCCAGTTTCGTGAGCAGGCTCGGCATCCGCACATCGAGAAGGAACGGAATCGCGAAGAGAAGCGTGAAGGGGCCGACTGCCAGCCAGGCGCCGCGATATAGCCATTTCAGCTGCTGACGCAGCAGGGGAGTATTTGCCCGGGCGTAGCTTATCGAGAACAAGGTCGCGGCCAACACATAGAAAGCTGCGATGTAGCCGTAGTTGATCTGGTCGAGACGGTGTAGCAGGATTCCGGTGGCCTGCCAGCGGGTGATAGCCGTGACCCACAGACCGAACAAAGCAATGCCGGGAGCGTAGAGTGCGACGAGAAGCCAGCGGCGCCCAGCATCCCTCCAGCGCTCCTCAGGGAAGCTGATGGCAAAGTGGAGGAAGAGTGCGGGCTGAAGCGCTCCGGCGACGATGTTCGACCAAAAGACGGTCTTGTCGACGAAGTCCCACTGCCCGGTGTACTTCAGCGCGTTGAGGGCAAATGAAACCAGGCAGAAAAGATAGAAGTGAAGCGCGCGCGGGGCGGTCCAGCGCCGGAAGAGGACGTAGATTCCGATAGCCAGATAGATGAGGCCGATGAAACGAAGCCCCAGGTATGAGCTGCGATCGGTCGCATCCAGATAGACATCAACCGGGGTATCCAGAACCACACGATCACGGGTAATCGAGTATTCGGCTTTCCCATATGCGCCCGTGCGGTAAAGCTCGCGCTCAAAATCGGAAACCCGGGCGACCGGGACGTCATTGACAGCCGTGAGCAGGTCGCCTTTATGGATGCCGGCACTTTGGCCGGGACCGTCGGGTATGACCTTGGTGGCTTCAAGCCCTCCGTTCGTCTCAGCCCACCAGACGCCATCGTCGGGTTGCTGGAAATTGCTCTCCTGCCGAAAATTCAACACGGCAAGCACCACTAGACCGACCGTCGCCAAGGCCAGTAGCGTAGCTTGCAACCGATTGAATAGGCTTGTTTCCATACCTCGGGAGTCGTGCTTCACTGGGATGAAAGCACGCGGGTTGCCATGCGCACTGTTGCGGTCATCCATCGGTACCATCCCGGCAAATGGCAGAGATCATGCAACATAAGGACGTTTCGGGGACTACGAAGTCATCAGGACCTGATGTGGATTTCGGGGAAAAATGCAGAAAACAATAGGGGGCATACGTGCATAGGAATCGTCCTATTGAAATCGGTATCGTGTCTAACCCTTTCATTTTGGGCCATAGGGCACAGCCGACTTTGGCAAAAGCAGAGAAATTAACGCTGGCCGTAGGTTGCCTGCGGACCTTGTTTGCGCAAATAGTGATGCTCGCTGACGTGGGTTGGAATGGGCCCTGCGGTTGAGTTCAAAAGAGTGGTGCGGAATGCGAGTCGGGCAATGTATTCGAGGACGTCTGCGTGCTCGACCGCTTCGGCAGGCGTTTTTCCCCATGCGAAAGGAGCGTGGCCTGCCACTAGAACTCCCGGGACGGCAACGGGATCAAGACTCTCGGAGCGAAAGCGGCGGAGTATCACGGCGCCAGTGTTGCGAACGTAGCCGGAGGAGACTTCTTCGGCGGTCAGGGCCTCGGTGACAGGGATGGGACCATGGAAATAGTCAGCGTGGGTAGTTCCGAGGCAGGGAATCGGCTGGCAGGATTGAGCCCAGGCAGTCGCAAACTCGGAATGAGTGTGGACAATGCCGCCTATCTGGGGAAATTCGCGATAGAGCAGGGTGTGGGTATCAAGGTCGCTGGAGGGGCGAAGGTGGCCATCCACGATTTTGCCGTCGAGATCGGTGACAACCAGGTCGGCGGTGGTGAGGGAGGCGTAATCGACGCCGCTGGGTTTGATGACGACCAGGGGCTGTGCTCCAGACCGATCGATGCCGCTGGCATTGCCGAAGGTGTGTGGCGCGAGGCCGCGGCGCGCGATTTCCTGGTTGGCTTCCAGAACCTGCCGGCGTAGTGACTCGAGGAGCATCATCTTGCTTCCTGTTGAAATCAACGACAGTTTAGCAGCCGGCGGTTCGCGTATTGCCGCAACCCCAGTTCCCGCTGTGAGTCTGACCGGAACAAATCGGCTATGGAAATTGCAGGAAGCCGTCGCCTCGTTTTTGGATGGCGAAGTCCCGGCTCAGACGGCAGCTTTTGAGTTTGCTGTTTTCATAGAACTCGACCGCTTGATCGTGCCCAACGATCGCCGTCCAGAATCCTGCCCCGGCACAGGGCACGCCTTGAACCACCTGGTCTCCGGCAAGGTAGAAGAGCTTGAGCTTTCCAGACGGATAAAGCACCGTGCCAGCGCCCTCTGCAGGACCGAGCAGTCCGCCGCCGGAGCATCGAACACCGCTGACCGAGGTGTTGTGCTTCATCATCACACCCCTGAGCCTGCCATCCACGAAAAGCTCGATGATTGATCCTTTGGGAATATGAGCTTCACCAATGTCGATGTCCCGCGAGATGAAGCACTGACTCAAGTGGCGATCCGGAAAAAACCACGCGTAGTCACTGGCGCAAGGGTAGCCCTGGATGACACTTGGTTGATCCAGGTGCTTTCGCTGGGCTGTGAGAGGGGCGGCAGCAGAAAGAAGCGACGCGCCGATCAAGACAGAGAGTGAAAGCAAGGTCTTCATGCGTAACCTCTCCCCGCAATCACATCCTACCCAGGAGGCGGATGGTCTGTCTGTGGCGGGGCAACGAGTGCGAGACAAACGTAGGTTCAGCCGAGGTTTGAAGTATTGGCGCCTGTATGCCGGGCAAAGACTTTGCCACTTCCAACCTGCAAGAAGTGAGCGAGAGATGCAGCTTTCATGCAACTGCCTGCATTGTCCGCTACCTCGTTTTGCGCGCGATCTTCACGGCGAGTGAAATGCCGATGATTTGGTTTGTGTCCCATCCAGTCGGAAGATTAACGGACTGTACCAAGTAGTAAGGTCGAACAGAAGTCGAACTGGCAATCGGGAGCCGGACACCTGCCTGGAAGCGGTTTTGGGTGAAGATGCTGCCACCGTTAGCGAACGGGTTGGTCCAGGGGACGATGAAGAACTCATTGTTCAAGACGAACACCGGCCGCCGCGCCGTGTGAATCGGAAGAGTGTACTCGAAGCCGGGGCGAAATCGTAGCCGCGCTGAAGCAGGCCGGTTGTCGGGAAAACGTCCCTCGATGAGCGTGCGAAGGATCGGCTTCCATGGACCATGGGATGCGCTCAAGGTCAAATTGAGCTGCAGTCGGTTTTCGTATTCAATTCCGGGATTTCCGGGATAGCGCTGGTAGCGGTAGATGGGTATCAGCGTGAACCACGGCCGCAGACGAAAGCCAACCCCGCCTTGAAAAAAGTACTCGAAAAGGCTTGACGCTCCCTCGTCCAGGCGCTCATGGAACTCCATCTCGAGAGATGTATTCGGTGAAAGGCCGGTTGAGATTCCCTGATCGAGCCACAGCCCGAATAGCTTCTCGTCCTCGGGATCCTCCGGTAAGGGTTGTTGCTGCGCTCTGGCCGGAATGGCCAGGACGCAGTTACACAACACCGCAATGATCCAAAGGATGCACCGCTTCGCGATCCACCGAGCGGCGGGACGGTCTTCCATATTCCGGATTGAGCAACTGCGTCGCATCCGGGAATGTAACCAGTCTGGTTTCGTATACACGCCAGGAGTTTCCAAATAGCGATATGGGGGGAAATTCAAATCATCGCTCGGCTCAGATCGAATTGCAACGAGCTAGTCTTACTAGCAGGTGGTGCCGACCGTTCCCACAATTAACACCGATAATACTTCTTCAAACGGCCGTGAGAAACTGTCCATTTTGACAGTTTTCCGACGATGCATAGCGTTCATCATGCCGCCGAGGTCCAAACAATGAGCGCCTACGACAAAGCAGCAAGCGTCGCATTGAGCCGCTCCGCCTTCCCCGACACCCCACCTGCATTCACGCCGAGTGTTTGACGCGACGCGCCTCAAGCTCATCGGCAATCTTGCGGCTCACGTCGCGGCTGACTGGGTAAAAGAACATGCAGATGCCTGACGCAAAAAACGCCAGCCCGGCATAGATGCTTCCCGTCAGCAGAATGCCGGATTGCGCATGAGCCGTCTGCACCTGCGCCTCTGACACAAAGCCATAAAACGAGAACAGCCAGCCTGCGATCGCTCCGCCGAGGGCAAGACCTGCCCAGAGAGCGAAGACCACTGCCGATGTGACAGTGCCACTGGCGCGTCTTCCGGTCTTCCATTCGCCGTAGTCGGCCACATCGCCCATCATGGCCCAGATAATGGGTCCGGACAATCCAAAGGCGAATTGGCGAAGAACTTCCGTCGTGATGATAACGGCGGTTGCCTGCGGTGGGATAAAGAACAACGTCATAGTGAAGATGCCGCTTAGGACCATGCTGGCGATGAACAGGGGGCGTTTGCCCACTCGCATTGCAACAGTCGTTGAGAGAGCGACGCCGAGCAACAGCGATGCCAGGCCGAATCCGTTAAACCATGCAAATAAATCCACGTTGTTCGCCACAAATCGGAAATAGGGCAACATCACGTTGCCGCGCACCACGATCGCCGCGAAGTAGAACAGCGTGGCAAGAAACAGGACGATCCAGGGACGGTTTTGAAACAGGTCGGAAAGATCCTGGGTCAGCGAGCTCTTCTGCTGAGGATCGGGCTGGATGCGCTCTTTTGTGCAGAAGAACGCGATCACGAAGAAGATGGCACTGAGAGCCGAGAGCAGGCCCATCGTGAGCTGGTATCCGCGCGCGTCATCGCCATGGCCGAAAAACCTGACCATCGGAATGGCGAGGCTTGCGATGATGAAGCCTGCGGAATTAGCCGCGATTTGCCGGTACGACGAGATGCTCGTGCGCTCATCGGGGTCTGAGGTCATCACCGCGGTGATCGATGCGTAAGGCACATTGTTCACGGTGTAGATCACGCGCAGCAGAATGTACGTGGTCCACGCGTAAATGACTTTGGCCGCCGGACTGATGTTCGGCGTGGTGAAAGTAAGCACCCCAATGATGCCGAAGGGCAGCGCCGTCCATAGCAGCCAGGGCCGGAACTTCCCCCAACGAGTGTTGGTCCGGTCGGCGATCATTCCCATCACTGGGTTAAGGCAGGCTACTCCGAGACCGACGACGAGGAAAAGTGTGCCAGCTTGTGCCGCAGTCAGTCCGAAGGTGTGCGTATAGAAATCGAGCTGCAGGGCGAGCATCGCCTGAAAGATGAAGTTCGCCGCAAGATCTCCCAGGCTGTAACCGAATTTCTCTCCAAAAGTAAGTGTTTGCCGCATATGTGCCTCGTCTTTCGCCGGCGCGCCGATTACTTCGTTACCTGCAGCTTCAGTTTCGTCAGATCGGAGTCGCGCGACGAAGTGCCGACCATGATTTCAAAATCTCCCGGTTCCACAACGTACTTCAGATCCACGTCGTAGAATGCGAGCGATGCCGGATTGATATCGAGCTCAACAGTAGTGCTCTCGCCGGGCTTCAGCCACACCTTCTTGAAGCCTTTTAGCTCTTTTACCGGCCGCGTCACCGAGCTGACCAGGTCACGAATGTAGAGCTGCACCACCTCAGAGCCCTCGCGGCTTCCGGTATTCGTTACATCCACCACGACGGACGTTGACCCCTTGCGCGTGATCCGCTTCCTGGTCAGCCGCGCATCGCCAAGCTTGAATGTCGTATAGCTCAAGCCATAGCCGAACGGATACAGCGGCGTCACGTCGTCAAAGAGGTATCCCCGTCGCGCAGACGGCTTGTAGTTGTAGAAAACAGGCACATGCCCGGCTGAGCGCGGCACCGAAATCGGCAACTTGCCGCCCGGGTTGTAGTCGCCGAAGAGCACGTCGGCAACGGCGCGCCCGGTTTCTTGTCCCAGGTAGAAGCACTCATAGATCACCGGCACATTCTCGGCGACGTAGTTGATCGACAAAGGACGGCCATTGAAGAGGAAGACGATTACCGGCTTGCCCAGCGCGACCATCGCCTTGACCAGTTCCTCCTGCTGGCCGATCAGGTCCAGGCTCGTTCGGTCACCCATGTGCTGCAGGTTCCACGCCTCGCGCGACGTCTGCTCGTTGCCGCCGATCGCCAGCACGATCACATCGGCCTTTTTGGCAACTTTGACGGCCTCGGCGATCGCCTTGCGATCTTCTTCCGGGTCACTCGCCGTTACCGCGTCCTGGTTCCATGACCCGCCGATGGTGATCTTGCAGCCTTCGCTGTAGAGCACCTTGGCGCGCTTTCCAACCTTCTCCCGAATGCCCTGCAGCACTGTGATTTCCTGCTTCGGTACACCGCTGTAGCCGCCCAGAAGAGTGCGGTCTGCGTTGGGCCCAATCACAGCAATCGTCTTGATCGCGTTCATGTCGAGAGGGGCAACCTGGTTGTCATTCTTGAGCAGCGTAATCGCCTCACGAGCGGCCTTCAGCGCCAGGTCGCGATGCTCATCGCAGCCCACCACCCGCTCAGCCTCATCGGCATCGACATAGGGATCGTCGAAAAGGCCCAGCTCGAACTTCGAGAAGAGCATTGGCGCCACCAGCGCGTCGAGCTGCTTTTCCTTGAGCACGCCCTTCTTCACGAGTTCCACTAGGTGCAGGTAGCAGTCGGGGTCCGGCAGCTCGATATTGATGCCCGCCTCAACTGCGAGCCGGCACGACTCCTTTTTGTCCTCGGCGACGAAGTGACCATGCGTGTCCGGCCGGTAACCTAATTCCCAGATAGCGTAGTAGTCCGACACCACAAATCCCTTGAAGCCCCATTCCTTGCGCAGCACGTCGTTCATCAACCACTTGTTAGCGTGCGATGGCACGCCGTCGATCTCGTTGTATGACGCCATCAACGTTACGGCGCCGGCCTCACGCAACGCTTCGCGGAAGGTATAGAGGAACGTCTCCCGCAACACCCGCAGGGAAACATTTGCCGGCGCGCAGTTCATGCCCGACTCCGGCTGCCCGTGACCGACGAAATGCTTCAGCGTGGCCAGCACATGCCGCTTATCGCGGAAGTTCCTTTCGCCCTGGAACCCCTTCACCGCGGCAATGCCCAGTCGCGAAACCAGATACGGATCTTCGCCGTAGGTCTCTTCCACGCGTCCCCAGCGTGGCTCGCGAGCAACGTCGACGACCGGCGTCAAAGCGTGGTGCGCACCGCGCAGGCGGGCTTCCAGTGCGGTCATCGTGAACAGCGACTCAACCAGCGCGGGGTCGAACGTTGCTCCCAGCGCGATGGGCTGCGGGAAGCTGGTTCCATCTGGCGCCGCGTGCCCGTGCAAGCACTCCTCATGGAAGATGACCGGAATCCCGAGGCGGCTGTTCTCAAGAAAGAAGCGCTGGATGTCGTTGGTAAGCTCCGCCATGCCGCGAGCGTTCTTGCCGCCGCCCGCATCGCTGGGCCGGCCCACCTGCCCCAGCCCACGCTTGTTGCGAAAGGCCTTCTTCGCCTTCGCCAGATCGAAATTCCCGGCTGTGTCGACAAGCGTCTCCGCTTTCTGTTGCCAGATGCAGAGCATCTGCGCAGCTTTCTCCTCAAGCGTCATGCGCGACAGCAGATCCTGCGCTCGCTTTGCGGAAGGCGCTTTGGGGTTCTTGTAAAGGGGAGTTGCTTTCCTGGAAGAAGAAGTAGCCGGAGATTGCTTCATGGAAGAGATCTTTCCTTCGAAGTTAAGTTTTGCGAGGGCTAAGTGCCGACCGAAGTGTTGCATGTGCAGAGCAGGATCCGCAACCATTAAGTTGATTATTTATCCATGAGAGAATCGATTTACTTTGAGATCGGTGACCGCGATCACGAGCAGGAGCCGGATGCTCATTCAGCGGAATCAACCGCGTTTTTTTGAGATCCGAGCGGATGGCGGGCTACTCGGTCCCCCTGACAGATTCACGCCCCGAAACCGCCAAAACCGAGTCAGGGAAGGATTGACGGCGATACTTCCCTGACTCTGTCCGCTGCCGGGATTCCCGGGAAAACACACCATACACAATCTGAGCGTAGGAACATAATACGTATGCGAATTCTCAGGTACATCGCATTTGTGATTGCCATTGTGTGGATAGTTCTAATTCTGTGGGCATCCCAATACTGCTTAATACATGGCTGCTCCGGCCCGAACGGAAACAACATCGACGGTTTCTTGCCGGTATTCGCATTAGCTCCCATCGGAGCGCCGGCCTTGATATTGAGCCTTGTAATTTTCCTGCGGTGGGCGTGGCGTAAGTTGTCGAATGCGCCTCATAAACCTTGAACCGCGTGAGAGCGCCGTTTCACATCGGTCCGTGGACTGTCATTCCCGAACGTACTGCGCAGGGCGCCGAGCTCGGCTTCCTCGGCACATCGATTGACTGGAGCCGCCTGTCACTTTCAACAGTTGCCGCCCGTGAATTCTTTCCTCTATTGTTCGGGCCGAGGGCTGAAATTCGATTGTTCGGCTTTGCAAGCGGCATGAACCATTCTTGAGCAAGGCTTGGCTGCCGAAGGAGGTCGAACTCATTCAGCGGGCGAGGAACAACGTCCTGAAGGGATCGCCTCGATGAAATTTTATTGGCTATATAGTATTCCGACCTGGCTCTCTGGCACTCTGACCGTGGCGGCGTTCGTAGCCTTTGGGTTGGCCGGCCTATACCTCACTCGCGGCTGGGTGCGGCGCCTTGACAGTAATGAGCACCATGCCTACAACCACATAGTCGGTTTCTACATGGCCGGTACCACTGTCTTGTATGCAGTTTGCGCGGGCCTGCTGGCAATAGGAGCCTGGGCTACTTATTCCGACGTGCAGGGAAAGGTCGACCACGAGGCGACCGCCCTTGGCGCCCTTTACCGCGACATCGGTGCCTATCCTGAACCCGCACGCAGCATCCTGGAGCAAGACCTGCGTACATATACACGCCAGGTTATCGACGTGGGTTGGCCGATGCAACGGCGCGGAATCGTTCCCAATAACGCGAGCTCAGTGTTGAACGACTTTCAGCAACACTTTATGTCCTACGAACCCCAGGATGAGAGACAGAAAATCCTGGCGGCAGAAGCCTATAAGGCCTTCAATGACCTGACGGAAAGCCGAAGAGCCCGCCTCAACAGCGTCACCGGGGAAATGCCCGGACCTCTGTGGACCCTGGTAATCGTCGGAGCCTGGGTTTGCATCGCGGTTACCTGGTTTCTTCACCCAGAGAGTTTCGCCATGCACTTCTGGATGACAATATTGTTTTCAGGCCTGCTGGCTATGCTGATTTTTCTAATCGCGGTTCTGGATAACCCTTATAGAGGAAAGATCAGCGTTTCTCCCGAACCTCTCGAGCGGGTCTATGAACAAATCATGCAACCGCCAAAATGAACGGTCATGCAAAGCGCTATTCTCGCCGGTAACGATCCAATCAAGAGCAGAGCCAGCCTCACAAGTCGTCCAGTGGCAATGCCCCCCATCCACTGATCCCGTCAACCATGCGAAGGTTTCAGAGTTCCAAAGGGATTGTGGCCAGCCGGGAGCAATCAAATTGGGCGAGAAAGGCCGTCCAGCGGCTTTCCGATGCGGCGAAACGTCCAAAGGACTGAGAAGTAAGCACCAAAATCCAGAAATCGCAGGACGGCTGTAAACTCGGGTCTCGCCGGGGCGTCTACCAGAGTGATGGCTGCCTGCACAGCATTGGAACCGATGATCAAGGTCACGGCGGAAGAAGTTGCCGCGCAGGAGTTTGAGAGCGTTGTCACCAGCCACCGAACGCAGATTTTCCGTTTTCTGCTGGCGTCGACGCGCGATGTGGATCTGGCTGAAACACTGACGCAGGATTGCTTTCTGAAGGCGCATCGCAACTGGTCAAGCTTTCGCGGCGAATCGAGTGCGCTGACCTGGTTGATGCGCATTGCGATCAACCTGCAGAAAGATCACTGGCGCAACCGGCGGTTGCAGTTCTGGCGGCTGACGCGTACCAACGCAGTCGACCTTGACGAAGCCAGCGACTGGTTGCCGAGCGGCGAACGAACTGCCGAGCAGCGCATGCTGGCGCGGGAGAAGGTTGCGAAGGTATGGCAGTCGGTGAAGAACTTGAGCGATCGGCAGCGTACCGTGTTTCTGCTTCGGTTTGTCGAAGAGATGGAACTGAAAGAAATTGCAGCAGCAACAGGCATGGGTGAGGGAACAGTCAAGGCGCATCTTTCCCGGGCGCTGAGCAGGGTGCGCAAGGAATTTGGAGAGAGGCAATGAACCGCAACGACAATGATGTGAAGCTGACCGGGCACGCCGACGATCCTGAAACGCTGGAGCCGGAACTGCGCGAAGCGCTGGACAATTTCAAGTTGAGCGTGAATGCGTGGAGCGAATCGATGATGAGCCGCCCTCGGGAGGCGAAAGCCCCAGCTCGTACCAATTGGAGCGCGGTAACCAAGTGGGCGCTGGGATGTGTGGTATTTGCTGGGACGGTCTCAGGCGGTGTGTATCAGAATCATCGGCAGTTGGAAGCTCAGAAAGTTGAAGCGGCGCGGATTGCAGAACAGCAACATGAAATGGAAGCAGCCAAGCTTGCAAAAGCGGACCAGGACGATCTGATGGCCGAGATAGACAGCGATGTGGCTCGGCAGGTTCCCAGCGCGCTCGAGCCGATGGCAACATTGATGACCGAAGATGAGACCGAAGGGAATTGAACCATTTGCTGATTCGAGGAAATTCAGCCAAGGAGAAAGACATGAAAGTTTTGCCGGCAGTACGGTTGGGAGTCGCGATGGCGGCTATTTTCGCCGCGGGAACAGCATTCGCACAGCGGCCTGACATGATGATTGCGCAGGGGCCGGGACCGGGTGGGCCCGGGTCGGGCGGACCGGGCTTTGGGAATCATCGGCCTCCCATGGAAAGGGCGATGCGGGGCGATCGGGGACAGTGGTGGAACAATCCCAGGATTGCCGACAAGCTGAAGCTCACCGACGATCAGCGAAAGGCGATGGATGCGATCTACCAGGAACATCGCGAGAAGCTGGTGGATCTGCGCGGGAACGTGGAGAAGGCTGAGATTCAGATGGAGCCCCTCGTGAAGGCCGATCAGCCGAACGAATCGGCAGTAATGGCGCAGATCGACAAGGTGGCCCAGGCACGCGCCGAGCTGGAAAAGGCCAATGCGCGGTTCCTGTTCGCGTTGCGTGCCAAGCTGACGCCGGATCAATGGAAGCAGGTACAGGAGTTCCGGCAAAATCACGAAGGTATGCGGGGAATGCGTCGCGGCGACGGTGACCAACCCGGCAATGGCGGTGGCCGCAGAGCGCCAGGTCCGCCTCCCGCAGCGCCCTCAGGACCACAGGGGATGCTCGATGACTCAGGCCCTCAAGAAAATATTCCTGCACCAACTGTAAACCAGTAGAGCAGTTTTTCCGTCATTGGGAGTGTAAGCAGAGAGCAAATGCGGTTTTAGTCAATACCGGTGGCGGCAGGAGAGGGCTCCTGCCGCCGATTTATTTTTAAAGCAGGGAACGAGGGAACAAGGGCCTGAGGTGCGAAGAGATTGCGTTCATCAGTCGAAGTGTTCGCATCGGCGATGACTCTACCGCCTTCCGATTTCTCCATTCTCATTGTCATCCTGACGCTTAGCGGAAGGATCTGCGGCTGCCTTTCGTCACTTCCTTGCCGGCGGTCATTGGACAACAATCGCAAAAAACAGCTGTCATCCCGACCGAAGTGGAGGGATCTGCAGTTGCTTCCGAAACTTCCGAATCGGCGGTGATTCAGGCGCAACCCACGAACTGGGTCACCATTCTTGGTCCTGACGCGCCTTTTGGGATCGTGAATGCTTACTCCGAGCAGCGGTCGCCTTTCTCATAACTTTCTCGACAACGGAAACAACCCAGAGCATCGCATACAAATCCGCAATACCGAAAGGTATGATAACGAGAACTGGAATCCATTTGGTGGTCCAGGGAATGAAAAGAATCAACGGGACATGAAGAGCCGCGAGGGAGGCCATGGTGATCCAAAACCACATTAGCCCCTTCAGCTTCCACCTCATTGCAACAGCTATAACGATCATCGTAACCGAGAAAACGGTAGGACGCGCAAGAGCCAACTTGCCAAAATGGTCGAGCAAGGCAGAAAGTAAGAATGCGCCGACCGGGATAAAAATATATCCCCATGACGGTATGCGCATTCGACGGTCTTCCGCGGTTATTACTTTATCTACTGGCATCCCAAATCGATTTTATTGCGCTGTTGTGGGTTCTGTATGGATCGTGGGCAATTGGGAAGTTTCGACCCGAGCTACTGGTTGCTTCTTCCCCAAGGTCCCTGGCTCGTGCGTTTATATGTGCTGCACCACCTGGGCGAGGTGACTGAGGCTGGTTTTGGCGTCCCCGTAGAGCATCGAGGTGCAGGACTTGAAGAAGAGTGGGTTCTCCAGTCCGGAGAAGCCGCGACCCTGGCCACGTTTGAGCACGATCACACTCTTGGCGCGATCGACCTCAAGAATAGGCATGCCGGCAATGAGCGACTTCGGGTTGTCGCGCGCATCGGGATTGACGACATCGTTGGCGCCGATCACAACGACCACGTCGGTCGACGGAAACTCGGGATTGATCTGTTCCATCTCATAGAGAGCTGAATAAGGCACGTTCGCTTCCGCAAGCAGGACGTTCATGTGACCAGGCATGCGGCCGGCGACGGGATGAATAGCATACTTGACGGCGACGCCGCGGGCCTCAAGCAGCTCCGCCAATTCGCGAACGGCGTGCTGGGCCTGCGCCGTTGCGAGACCGTAGCCGGGGACGAAGATAACCCGGCTCGCGAAGGCCAGCTGCATTGCCGCATCATCAAGGTTGATTTCGCGCATTACGCCACCAGAATCGGTGGCGGCCTCGGCGATAATGGCGCCGAATCCGCCAAACAGAACATTGGTGATGGAGCGGTTCATCGCTTTGCACATGAGGACGGAAAGAATGAATCCCGAAAAACCATCGAGGGTGCCGGCGATGATGAGCACGTTGTTGCCGAGCACGAATCCGGTGGCCGCGGCTGCGAGGCCCGCATAGGAATTGAGCAAAGACATGACAACCGGCATGTCTGCCGATCCGATGGGGATGACCAGCATGATGCCAAAGACGAATGCCAGGCCGAGCATGACGTAGAAGACCGCGGTCTTTTCAGGATGGGCGATGAAGAGGAAGAAACACGTAGCCATCGTGAGGAAGATCAAACCATTGACGACATTCTGGCCCTTGAACTGGATGGGCTTGCCATGGATAACGCCCTGCAGTTTGCCCGCTGCGATCAGCGACCCGGTGGTGGTGAGCGCGCCGAGCATGACTTCAAAACCAAGGGCCCAACGGGTGACACTGGGCATATCATTCGCATGCACCAGAAATTCGCCGACGCCGACCAGGGCTGCGGCCAGCGCGCCAAAAGCGTGGGAGAGCGCGGTTCGCTGAGGCATGGCGGTCATGGGAACCCAGATAGCCATCCACGCGCCGATGATGGAGCCGATGGAGAGACCCGCGATGATCCACACCCAGGTGACGATGTGGGCGCCGATCAAAGTGCCGAGAATCGCCGCCAGCATTCCGCCTTCCGCCAGAAACATCCCCCGGCGCGCGGTCTCAGGATGCGACATGCCCTTGAGCGCGAGAACGAAGAGGATCGAAGCGATAAGGTATGTGGCTTCCATGAAGTAGGTGGACAGGGTCATTTGGCCACCTCCGCCCGCGCGGGCTTCACTTCTTTGCGCTTGTTAAACATCTTCAGCATTCGATCGGTAATCCCGAACCCGCCCACCACGTTGATGGTCGCGGTGGTTACGGCTACGAATCCGAGAATGTGCGCAAACAGCGGATAGTGCGCGGCTCCTGCCAGCACAATCGAGCCGATCAGCGAGATGCCGGAGATGGCGTTGGTGGCAGACATCAGCGGCGTGTGCAGCAGAGGTGGCACGCGGCTGATGACCTGGTAGCCGAGGAAGGCTGCCAGCGCGAAGACATAAATCGAAGCAATGAGGACTGCGGGAGTCATGGTCGTTCCAGAAGAGCACCGTGTTGGTTTTGTTAGCGGTGTTTCGCACCGGTTCGCGGAGTTAGTAAACCCATGTCTCAGAATCGAAACATGGGACACCCGCTGTTTGAATCAGCCGACAGCATTAGATGTTTCCAGAAGTTTGGCGACGCGCGGATTTACAGGGCTCCCTTTGTGCGCAACGCAGGCGCCGGCCAGGACTTCGTCGCTCATGTCGATGCTGAGCTCACCTTTCTTCACGATGAGGCCGAGGAAGTTGAGGATGTTGCGCGCATAGAGGGCACTGGCATCGACCGGGCACTCGGCTGGCAGATTTAAGGGCGCCATCAGGGTGACCCCGCCGAGCGTTTGCGTCAGTCCAGGAATTGTGAGTTCGCAGTTTCCACCGGCGGGCGCGGCAATGTCCACGACGACGGAACCGGGGCGCATTGCCTGCACAGCATCGTGACGAATGAGACGCGGTGCGGGACGGCCCGGAACCTGTGCAGTAGTGATGACGACATCGGAATGCGCGGCCGTGCAGGCAATCAGGTCGCGACCGCGATTGAGCGCTTCTTCGCTGAGTTCTGCTGCGTAACCGCCGCCGCCTTCCGTGTTGATGCCGCCTAGATCGACGTCGAGAAATTTTGCGCCAAGGGAGCGTACTTGTTCTCCTGCGGCGGCGCGGACATCATAAGCCTCCACGACGGCTCCAAGGCGGCGGGCGGTGGCGATGGCCTGGAGTCCCGCTACTCCGGCGCCGATCACGAACACTTTGGCGGGCGGAATGGTGCCGGCTGCGGTCATCAGCATTGGGAACAGGCGCGGAAGGATTCCGGCAGCGTTGATCACAGCCTTGTAACCCGCAACCGTAGCCATCGACGAGAGTGCGTCCATCGACTGGGCGCGGCTAATGCGCGGCACCAGTTCCATGCTGAAGAGCGTGACGTGAAGAGCCATCGCGGTCGCAAGGGCTGAGGGCGCATCGAGCGGGCGCAGAAAACCAAGGACGGCAGAACCCGATTTGAGCAGAGCCTGGTCCGATGCGCTGGGCGCGTTGACCACCGGAATCAGGTCGGCCTCGCCGAGAAGGGATGGGCGATCACCGGTGATAACGGCGCCGGCAGCGGTATAGGCGTCGTCAGAAGCCCCCGCCGCTTTACCTGCACCGGATTCAACCACGACCGTAATGCCCTGGGCCACCAGCGACTTCAGGCTCTCCGGCAGCAGAGCGACGCGGGTTTCGCCAAGGGCGGTTTCCTTGAGAATTCCTAAAAGCAATGTGCCTCCGTAGCAGATGGATGGGGTTGGTCGAATACAACGGTACGCGTAACGGCGTGCCGCGTCATCCTCAAAAAATTATTGAACCGGGAAAGGGGAAAATCGTGTGATGTTGGTCACTCGGCGCGCGCCAGGTTGGCGTTGTCATCTTGAGCGAAGCAAAGCGGAGTCGAAAGATATGCCCTGAAAATTCAAGCCCGCAGCCGCGCTTGGGGGTCAGGAATACGGAGGGAGCAGCAGCCTTCAGGCTGCTGAAATCATGCGCAAAGAGTTACAGGGCCTTTAGGCCCGGACACTCCCCCGTACCACATTTTCATGGTCTTTGGTGGCGCAACGCGCCATGAAAGATCTGCGGTTGTCTTTGTCGCATCGGCAAAACCCTATCCAGGCGCCATGCCAATGATGCCGGATCGAACCCATTTTGCGTACATCGTCGCGAGCCGAAGCGATACACGCTATGTGAGTGATCGTCCCAAGATGATCTGGCCCATCGAGGCTTTTACCGTCCACTCTCCCCAGCGGGTTGACCGTCGCTTTTCCCCTTGTTGCCTCCAGTGCCTTTGGGTCTTCCCAAGCGCTGGTATCCGGGGTGTACCCCGCGGACGAGTCCCTGCTGATCTGCAATTCTCAATAAAAGGGCGGCAAGCGTGCTGCGCTCCTCGCCACTGATACCAGCCAGCAAAGCATCCTGATGCAGCCGCGCCACGGCGCCGATCTTTTCCAAAACCACCCCACCGGTCTGTGCAAGATGCAGCGAATACAAACGCCGATCATCCGGGTTGACTCTCCGCTCGACGAATCCGCGTTTCTCCAGATTGTCCAGTATCGCCACCAGTCGGCTTGGATGAATCCGCAGCCTCGCCGCCAACTCCTGCTGGCTCAGTCCCGCCTCAGCGCGCAGCAGGCGCAGGATTCCCGCGTCTGCCGGTGTGAGTTCCAGAACCCCTAATTTTTCAGCAAATTGCGCCGCCGCATGCGCTCCCAGCTGGGAAAGCAGGAATGCCGCTTGGTTTTGTCCCATCTCGCCGTGTTTCATCTTTGATAAGAAAATTATTGCATATTCTATTAATTTATGTAATAAATCATTCTGTTATGAAATCAATTTCTCGCTTCCGTGGTCCATCGCTCATTCTGCTCGTGACGGTTCACTTCCTGCTCTTCGTTGCCGGTCTCGTAACCGCATCGGTGCTCCGGCATGGAGGGCAGTTTGTAACGCCCTTCGCCCCAGCCGAGCAGTTGCGCGCATTTCTTGCGCTAAGCCCAACTGCGGTGCGGGTCAGCAATTTCTTCCTCTTTGCCTCTGCAATCCCCTTCGGGATCTTTGCGGTTACAACGGTGAGCCGCCTGCGCTTCAGGGGCGTCCGGGCCGCGGGTACAAACATCTCGCTGCTGGGCGGTCTGATCGCCACCATCGCATTGATCCTCTCCGGCTGCGTGGGCTGGATCTTGTCCGTGCCTGAAGTGCTGGCCTCCGCGCCGATCATCAAGGCCGTCAATTTCCTCAACTTCCTGCTTGGTGGCGTGGTCTTCGCGGTTGGATTCGGCCTTCTGGCCGCGGGAGTATCAGTCACCTGTTACTTCATGCGGCTTCTCCCGCGTTGGCTGGTTATCTTCGGAATGCTCCTGGCACTCTCAGGAGAACTCTCCTCCCTGAGCCTCGTTGCCTATCCGGCAAACTTCTTTATCCCAATCACCAGGTATCTGGGCTTCATCTGGATGTTTTCAGTCTCCATAGCCCTGACACGAGATCGCAAAGGCTCCCAGCCCACCTCTAGCAGCGACGCGATATAGGATGCGATCGATTTCAGCCCCGGAAGTCCTCATCAGCGGGCGCAGACTCGGACTGTCTCTGATGGCGGCAATCTGTAGCGCGGCCGGCGTCGGAATCATCACCTATTACGGCCTGGCGAAAACAATGGGGAGGCTGCTCGGACCGGGCGGGTGGCCGATATCTAGATCTGTCACTGAAGTTGGGTGCCCCAGGTCTGGACTTTCAGACCTGGGATCCGGCCGATCCCCGACCCGCGACGAATCGAGATTCGAGGTGAATAGAGGCTCTTCGGACGGAAGTGAATGAATTGCTAAGGAGACAGGCAAGGACCTGTGATCCCGGCCGGAGTGTTCCTCGAATTACAAGGCGCATTTCGAGGAAGATCTGATCTGGAAATGCACATTGGCCTGTTGGCACAAGTTGACAATTCACCCCAAGCGCAGGTCGCGCTTCGATCCAGTTAGCGCGAGCGTGACCCGCGATTGCCAGTCGAGATTTAACTTATTCAACGGGTTGGAATCCGGTTTCCATGGTCACTCTGGTTCCGGTGACTTTGCCCTGCACGTGAGCGAGCAGATTGCCCGCCTCGTCCCACTGCTCGAGGGTGAATCTTCCCAAGCTTGAATTCCCCTTGGCGTCAAGGGTTAGCCATGCCTGAAGGCGGGCGGGGCCGACGAGGATTTGACCGGTGGGGTCGAACGAGACTCCAAAGTGGTTCAACTGATAAGTCCGCGCGCCGGTTTTTATCCATACACCGAGGCAAGTGTCGCCGGTCAAGGGAAGCCGCATGCCGGAGACTTGCATTTCAGTGCCGTCACTGTGCCACTGAACGTAAGAAGCATCGACCTCGGTACCATCCGGGATTCCAGTACTGCCTTCGGAGATCAAATCTGTTTCCAAAGTCCGACGATGCTGGGTTCCGTCGTGGCAGCGTCATCGTCGTCTGTGGTAAGAGCCGCAAGTAAGAGTTGCGGTGAAGCGATCTGGAACTGCAAGCTGCCGGCGTGTGCCACTGGACTATAGAGGCCGCAGCCGGCGAGTACCAGCGTGCTTAGCACGGGCACGATTTTCAAATTCACTGTTCTCATGACTTCCTCCAATGCCGGGGAATTTGCCGGCTGGAATGAAATAAAAACGCAAATTGATTTCGGGAACAATGGAGGAAGATCAATTCTGACCTTAAGAAAGCTGAAGGCGTAAGTCGCTGAATCTGGGAGGGAACTCTCGGTACTAGATTTTCGCCGATGCTATACTTCACCCACGCTCCAGAGGGAGACGATGCCGACCGTCGTCTATCAATTCGGTGATTTCAGTCTCCACTGCGGCAAATTTGAGCTTTGCCGCAAAGGCCGCCGGCTCAAGCTTGAGCGAAAGCCTCTCCAACTTCTCGTCCTCCTTGTCACCAAACACGGACACGTTGTTACCCGGGATGAAATTGCCGCGTGCCTTTGGGAGCGGGAAGTCTTCGTCGATCTCGAACATGGAATCAACACGGCAATCCGTAAAATTCGCCAAATTCTCGGGGACAGTTCTGAGCTGCCGCAGTTTCTGCAGACAATCTCCGGCTCTGGATACCGCTTCATCGCGCCCGTTACGATTGTTGAGCCAGAAGTTGCCGAGCCAGCGCAACCTTCTGGAATTCCGGTCGAACTGTCTGCTACCCCACCGGATATCTCCTCTGCGCCGGTCGCCCCACCGGATGCCAAGCTCCATCAGGGAGTTTGGCTGGACACTGCGCTATGCGCCTTCGCTCTTGTTGCCATCTCCATACTGACTCTCGGCCCGCATCCGCTGGCTGCCCGCTTCCTCGATCGAGACAATCACGCTGCAATTGCCTCGCTCGCCGTCCTCCCCCTTAACAATCTCTCCGGCGATCCTAATCAGGAGTACTTCGCCGACGGCATGACCGACGAACTGACGACCATGCTCGCCAAGGATTCGACGCTCCTGATCGTTTCCCGCACCTCCGCCATGCAATTCAAGAAGGCAAACCGGTCGCTGCCGGAAATCGCCCGCGCTCTCAACGTCGACGGCATTCTCGAAGGCTCCGTCGCCCGCGTCAACGGCGAGGTCCACATGACGCTCCAACTCATCCGAGCCGACACCGATACACACATCTGGGCCGAGAGCTACGACCGCGATAGCAACAATGTTGCTGCGCTGCCCGACGTTGCTGCCAGAGCCATCGCTGCCCGGTTGAACAGTTCAACGGCATCGCACGCCAGCGGACGCTACATCAATCCGGAAGCTCACGATGCCTATTTGCGTGGCCACTACGATTGGGTCGTCGGACGAAATGAAAATGCCGGCAGGTACTACCAGCAAGCCGTCGATCTTCAGCCCGATTACGCCCTTGGTTGGACGGGGCTCGCCGACTATTACGCACAGGGGGCAATCATGGGTAATCTCGATCCCCGTCAGGCGTTGCAGCAGGCAGAAACCGCAGCCCGCAAGGCGCTGGAACTCGACGACAGTCTCCCACGAGCTCATGCAACTCTCGGAGGCATGGTTTTTTTCAACAGCGGGGACTCTGGCGTGGCAATCAAGGAGCTCACACGCTCTGACGAATTGGACCTTCACGACGCCGAGTCCATCCACCTGCACGCGCGGATTCTTTGCGCGCTGGGACGCTTTGACGAAGCGATCGCAGTGCAGAAGCAGTCCACAGCTGTAAACCCCTTCGAGTATCCGGGGGCGATGGCGGAGATTTACAATTGCACCCGCCAATATGATGCTGCCATCAGTGATGGCGAGATGCGCCTGAAAGACTTTCCCGTATCTCCCGACATTCTCGGGGATCTGGCTGATAGCTATCACTGGAAAGGGAAGGACAAAGAGGCCGTTGAAATGCTTGCCCGCCAATTTTCGGCTGAAGGCGATATCCCCCTGTCGACCGCGGTTCGCCACGCCTTTGAGACGGGTGGATATGAAGCGGTTGTTCGCTGCAGGCTGGCTGCCGTTGAAAAGCAGGCGCGAATCGGGAGAGTCTCTACCTTCGAGCTTGCAGACCTGCACGGGAGGCTCAGTGAGCGAGATGCGACTCTTGCCTTGCTCGAGCAAGGCGTAAATGAACGTGATCCACTATTGCGGCTCCTGGCTCAATCGGATCCCGCCTTTGATTTTCTCCATGCCAACCCACGCTATCGCGCCCTCATTGAGAAGATGGGCCTCCCCCCGATGTATTGAAAAAGCAATCAGCGTAAGTGGGAGATCGCGTTGTTCTCCTGCGAAGTCTCGCCTCGTCAATGGGCGCATCTTCGACTGCCAAATTACCCACAAGTAGCTCTTGGCTTAACATCTGCAAATTGACTCGTTATCACTTTCCCGGTTCGCGCATAATCGCCGAGGCACTTTTCTAGCCGCGACGGCTCTGGAAACGTGGTTTGGCCTGAAGTCGTCAGTCGAGAACACTTGGTCACTCTCCTCGGATCAGGAGTTGACAATGCACTCCGGTTCTCAGCTAACTTGTTCGGAGCTTTGTCCTCAAAATGAGTCATCTTCAATGGGCCATTAGGCGGCCCATTCATCGAATCGGCGCATGATCTCCATGAGCCAACATCCCAACAGGATGACGGAGCCGCACAATAGGAAGGGAACGCCGTAGAGCATGAGATGCTTGCGCGAACGGGCCAACTCAAGCACTCGTACTTTCACAATCGCGTACACGTTCGCTGCGAGATAAGCAGCAACCAAACAGCTCACTACAAGGTTGTGCGTGTTCATACTCCTCCTTTGGATGTGGCGAAGTTGTTTTGCATCCAGAGGTGCGCCGATCAGCGCTCCTTGAGGACACCGCGCTTAAAGGATGCTGGGCCAGACAAGTCGATACCGGAGACCTTGACGACGGTCTGCCACGCGGCTTCTTGGCTGGCGCGATCGTCGAGGTGTGGGCGGCGCTGCGCCGCAATTGGGCCTGTGAACTTCCCTTGAGCCGAGGCGAAGAATTGCCCTGAGATGTCGGCTCCGAGCGCCTAAGTTATGAAATGGTGAATTGCATCGTTGGCGTTATCTTGAAATGAAGTATTTTTCAAATCAGTAAAAAAGGTGCTCTGGTCCACCATGTCCCCTGATAACTTACCCTCTCTACTGGCATAAAAAACGCCGCTTTTATATCGCTCATCCGAAATGGCATCTACAAAGCGTTTCGCGCCCACTTCCAGCGTATGCACCATTCCGCCCATCAATGGGAATACGATAGGCATCATCACAAACTTCAACATAAACCGCATTGGCGGGGGAAGACTATCTGGCGCCTGAGTTCCTTTTGTATTCCCTGGGCTCACAACAATAAACTTGAGCTTGGGGTACCTTCTTGCCATTGATAACGTCCACATGGTTTCCGCATACTTGACATATGCGTATGCTTGCAATGCGACGAACTTCTTACCAAAATATGATCCATCAAGAACAGCAGCAAACTCATCTGTAGAAGAAGTCCTCATTGAAACCCGTTTTACTCCGAGCATCTTTACTCCTGGAACAGCTTCCGCACTGACTGATAGAACTGTTTTCCTTAACTTGTCCCGTTTAATTAATTCCTCCACTAGAATTACATTGCCTAAAATATTCGTAGCAGCTAATTGATTCATACCGGACGGCGTAGATTTCGCAGCCGTTTTCCCAACTACTCCACCTGCATTTAAAACTATTGCATCAATAGGTTCCTTTATTTCTTCCACTGCTTTTCTTACAGAATTTGCATCCGTAACATCTCCAATAACAGTTGCAAAAATCTTTTTCCCCGTTTTCTCCTCAAGGTCTTTTTTGGCTGCCTCTGCTCTCGCACGATTTCTGCAAAAGAGAATTACCTTTCTTGTTTCTTTTTTCAATGCGAACTGTCGGGCAGTCTCTTTCCCAAGCCCAGCATTTGCTCCGGTTATCAAGATACTTTCGTTCATGTTTTTCTCCTTCTTAGGTTGTTAATTGCTTGCGGAATGGAGCAACTCGACAGGCAGTTGATGATGGCCGCTCAGCGGGGCCCGAGCCGCCTCGACGCCCGCGCAGTGAGCACGAGCTTCTTACCTGGGACCATCTCGGCATTGTGCAGTAGGAAATCGATCGGCCGACCTCGCTTGACCAGCTCGGCGAGCGCGATCGAATGTTCCATGGGCGTCTCCGTGGTGAAGGGTGAAGGTCGTTCTGTTTTTCCTTCGAACCTATCCATGTTGTCTCCTGTGTTTATCTGTCTTGAAGTATTACGAACGCCAGAGTACGATAAGCACAGAGACAATGCAAGGAATTTCGTACGCTATGGTAACTAATCATTTGAAGCGCCCCCGAGGACGTCCAAAAGGCTTTATCCCCGACGAAGCACTCGACCGTGCCGTTGAGATGTTTTGGGAGCATGGGTATGAAGGAGTCGACGTGGATCGGATCGCGCACGCCGTTAACGTCACCAAACCCGCGCTATACCGGGCCTTCGGAGACAAGTCCACCTTGCTGCTCAAGGCGGTCGAGCGCTATGCGCTGACGTATGGAACTCCCAGAATGGCAGCATTTCAAGCGGAGCCGGACATCCACAAAGCCGTGACCGCCTTTTGCGAGGCTACCGTCGACTCCTGTACTGGCGAGGCTCGCAACGGCTGCATGATGGCCGCTGCTGCGCTTGGACAGTCGGAGCGGGTAGCGGAGATCCGTTCCCGGCTCAAGAAGGGCCTGACCGGATCCGCTGATATTTTCGCGAAACGTTTCGAGCGGGAGATGAAGGCGGGGCGCCTGACTCGCACACCCTCTGCCGAGGTGCGAGGCCGTTTGCTCGTTGACTTGCTGCAGGGTTTGCAGCTTCGCGCCAAGGTTGGTATCACTCGCGAGCGATTGTTGGAAGACGCCCGAAGCTATGTGCCCCTGATTCTTGGCAAGTAAATCTAACGCACTTCTCGGGGGGAATGCGTCTGGACGGGCGCATAATCGCTAATGCACTCATCGAACCATGAGAGGTCGGATTCCCGGGTTCCGGTCGAATCGCCGTCCGCTCGTCATTCCCTCATCGGTACTCCCGTCCACCTCCACTGCTCAGTGGCCAACGGTGGAGCTTTCAACGCAATTCTGAAGCAGTCAACCCCCTCGTCTTCACATTTCTCCTAACTTCTTCATTCTTCGCCCTGAAATACCCTTCCTGTTTTGCAGGTACTTCTACGCAAACGCGCAAAATCGAGGATGAGTGGAATAAGGGACCAACAGATTCAACATCGCATTGCTCGCGCATGGTGCGGGCATTCAGGAGATATACGGATGAACTGCAAAGAAAAAACCGGAAATATGTATCAGCACGTCGCCCCCGCGCAAAACCCCGCTGTGGCGCTTTGCTACGAGTCATACACGCGAGCACTCGATGAAGCCGATGAAATGAAAATGTATACCGCTCGAGCCCTTAACCTTGCCCAGAACGTCTACCGCAAGGCGTTGCCGCCTCTCTCCGGCCGAGAGAATATCCGCGATTTCATTGCCTGCGTCGCCCATGCCATGCTCTTGAAGATCATTGAGCCTGAGGAAGCGACGCGGCTCTTCTACGCCGCGCAGGTTGCCCAGTCCGGAGCAAATCGCGACCAGCCAAAGGCGAAATGTTCGTGACAGGGGCTCCACCCCCTACCCCTCCCCCCCGTTTTGCGCTATCTCTTCGCTTGGCGAAGAGCAACCTGAATAGATTCATAAATTTGTCGCAACCGAATTCAAAGATCCCCTGCACTAAAAGTCGTGCAAACGGGCTTTTTCTCTATAGCGCAGCGCTGCCATTTTCGGCAGCGGGGCGTTCTGATCAAAGCGGCTGTTAAATGAGGAGAATTCAACTATAGAAAATTATTGAGAATGCTATACTTCGGCTCCGCATAGGGAGGTCAAGATGGCACGCCGTTTATTCCTTCGTCAGATGTTTGCGCTTCCGTTCATTGGCGTTGCTTCGAGTTGGGGGCAGAGCACCGGTCACAAACAGTTGAACGTCATGATGAAGAGCGCCTGGGGATCGGATGACCCGACCAAGGCTGCTTTTCCGTTTCTTCACGGTCTCGCGCTTTCAGAAGCAGGGCATACGGTCCAGATGTTCCTGCTCGGCGAAGCGGTCTCGCTGATGCGGGCGTCTGTTGCCGCCGCGGTGGTGCCGGTAGGTTGGCCGCCACTCGGAGAGACGATGAAGAAAGTCGCTGATCGGAAGGTCCAGATCTACGCGTGCGGAGCCTGCTCTCGCGCTCGCAGTGTTATGCAGGCCGATCTGGATCAATGGGGCGCAAAATTTGGCAACCCCACGATCTTTGTATCGCTGGTAGAGTGGGCAGACCGCGTAATTACTGAGTGATGAGGGGTCAGGGCAGACTTCGAGAGTCTGCCCCCGAAGATTGCGAGCTACTTTGGCAGCGGCGTGGTCCCCGTGACCGTGAAACCAGCTTCCGACTTTGATTTGGTTTCTTCGGGCTGTGCGCCGCCTAACGTGAGGGTGTAATTGCCCGCAAGGATGGAGCGGTTGCCCTGATCGTCCACGCTCGAGAGCGAGCGGGGATCGATTTTAAGAACCACTTCCTTGCTGGCTCCAGGACCGATCGTGACGCGGTCAAAGCCCACAAGCGAATGGATCGGGCCACCTTGCTGCGGAGTTTTGACATACGCCTCAACAACTTCGTCGCCGCTCATCGCCCCGGTGTTGCTGACGACCACGGTTGCAGTGATCGGATCTCCCGCTCTTAGATTCGAAGTGGAGAGCTTAACAGGGCCGTATTTGAAGGTGGAATAGCTGAGGCCGTAGCCGAATCCCCAAAGTGGTTTGCCCTGGAAGTAGCGGTAGGTTCGCCCTCTTAGCGAATAGTCAGTGAACGCGGGCAGGCCATCAAGGGAGGCGTAAAAGGTGACGGGAAGTCGACCGGCTGGGTTGCTGAGTCCCGCCAGCGTGCGGGCAATAGCAGCGCCGCCATCCACGCCCGGGTACCAGGCTTCGAGAACCGCGGCCGCGTGTTCGTTGGCCCAGTTGAGGGCGACCGCACTGCCGCTTTGCAGGACGACGATAAGCGGCTTGCCGGTTGCTGCGACGGCTTCGAGCAGTTTCTGTTGAGGTGCCGGCAGGTCGAGGCTGGTGCGGTCGCCGCCGCTGAAGCCCGGAATCTTGATTGGCATCTCCTCGCCTTCGAGCTGCGGTGAGAGGCCAACGAAGGCCACGACGACGCTGGCTTCCTTGGCGCGGGCTACGGCTTCATCGATTTGGGCCTGGGCAGGCGCTTCCCATTTGAGCGTCAGGCCGCCGCCGGACTGATCGGCCGAATGGGAATACTCAAGTTTGAAATCGTGTTCTTTAGTGTCGGTAAAGTCGAATTCAATCTTTGTGGGTTTGGCGAAGCTCATTAGCGGAGGAGCTGTGGGAGACGCCCCAGCCTCCGTATGGAAATTGCCCATCGTAGACAGGTCCAGTTTGGCTCGAAGACTGCCTTCGCCCAGCACTTTGCCATCTACGGTGAGGCGGTAGCTCTCTGCGGGAGAGTAGGGAAAACTGTCGCCTACCTCGAGAGTGAAGACGTAGTGACCGGGTGCGGGTGCGGCGATCGTACCGCTCCAGCGAACCGAGTAGTTGGATGTGTCAACTTCGGGAGCGGGCTTCGCGTTTTCCCAGTCCGCCTGGACGAGAGGTTCAGTTTCAGTGGCAACAGGACGGCCGGTCCAGTCGGTAGTGGCGAAGAATTCGGTTTTGAGTCCTTTCTTCAATCCGAAGGCGGTGCGTGGGACTGGTATGCCAATCCCTTCAGCAAGCGTAGAACCCTGCGCGTAGAGAATAGGCGTGCTCTTGAACTGCATTAGCACGCCATCAAGTGGCGTGACGGGATGGAGCGGAGTGCCGACGTAGTTGCCGAGGATGGATGGAAGCGAGTCGGCTGTCGGACCGATGACGGCGATCTTTTCCGGTGCCTTCAGAGGCAGTGAGCCGTCATTCTTGAGCAGTACGATACTTTCTTCGGCGGCCTTACGCGAGGTCTGGCGGTTGGCTTCCGACGCGACGGAGGAGAACGGGATGCGATCGAGTGAGGAGCCTGGAGGATCGAACATGCCGAGTTGGAAGCGCGCTGTGTAAAGGCGCTCAGCGGCTTGTGTGACCAGGTCTTCCGTGACGAACCCCTTGCGCACGGCGTCGGCGAGGGTGTTGAAACCGGGTGTCCACATACTGCAGGAGAGGTCTGTGCCCGCCTGCAACGAAAGGACGGCGGAGTGCTCGATGTCGGGAGTCTTTTTGTGGCCCTGGTTCACGTCGACAATGGCGCCGCAGTCTGAGACTACGAAGCCGTTGAAGCCCCATGCGTCGCGGAGATGTTCCTTCAGCAGCATCTTGTTGGTGCAGGCCGGCCAATCGTCGATGGAGTTGTAAGCGCACATCACAGATTGGACGTGCCCCTCGGTCACAGATGCGCGGAAAGCAGGAAGGTAGGTCTCTTCGAGGTCGCGCGGGCTGGGATCGACGTTGAAGCCGTGCCGCAACTGCTCGGGCCCGCTGTGCACAGCGAAATGCTTGCTGGTGGCGACAGCGCGCAGATGCTGGAGATCGTTGCCTTGCACTCCGCTGATGAAGGCCACTCCCATACGCGCAGTGAGGAATGGATCTTCTCCGTAGGTTTCCTGCCCGCGGCCCCACCGTGGATCGCGAAAAATGTTGATGTTGGGCGACCAGAAAGTTAGCCCGTAGAAGATCCTGTGATTGCCTTCCCGCTGGGCCTGGTTGTATTTCGCGCGGGCTTCAGAGGAGATCACGTTGCCCATGCTCTCGACCATTCGCGGATCCCAAGTAGCGGCCATGCCGATGGCTTGCGGAAATACCGTTGCGTATCCGGCGCGCGCGACACCGTGAAGGGCTTCGTTCCACGTCTGATAATCGGGAATGCCGAGGCGGGGAATGGCGGTTGCCCAGTCTTCGAGCTGCGATGCTTTTTCGTCCAGAGTCATGCGTCCAACCAGGTCGTGCGCACGTTCTTTGGGCGAGAGATTTGTGTTGAGGTAAGCAGGTTCTTGTGCCGCTGAACCGATGGCTAAAATAGCAAACCACAAAAGCGAAATAGAAAGCCGTCGAGAGAGCGGCATGGGGCGTTCCTCCATTGGCTGCGCCCGAGCCGTTTCTGCGAGCAGATCGGTTTCTCTTATGGCAAACATTGCGACGGCAACTACGGCAACAAGCACACGTCGGCGCAGTCATAACTTGGCCCGAGAAATAAAGTTCAGCCAGAAAAAATGTACTAGGTTTGGCAGCGATTGGCTAGGTTTAGCGGTTTACTCAGCCTGTGTCCGCCAGACGCCCAATGATTAAAGGTGCTGCGCGGGCTTCTTTTCCGCGGCGCTCTCCATGCGTTCGAGGATTTTTTGCAGCCCGGCGAATTGGGGGTGTCCGTGGAGCGATTCGAGGCGGGGATCCGCAAGCAATTGGAAAAACCACGGGCATTGTGATTCTGCAGCAGTATTCAGCTCAGCAATGGCAGCTTCGATATCTCCCAAAGCAGCGCAAATGGGCGCGGTGAAGGAACTCAAAACAAAACGCTCGCGGCTGAGCCATTGCAGCCGTTCCAGGATGGAGCGTGCTTCGTCTGTCCGGCCGGACTGGGCAAGAGCGTATCCATGCACGGCCATGGCGGGGTCGAGATAGGGGGAGCGCCTGACAAGGTTTTCAGACACTGCGAGGGCGCGATTCGTATTGCCGTTGAACGCGAGGATAATGGCGCCGTAGATGTTCGTGCTCTCGTGGTCTGGAAAAATATCCAGCCCGTGCTCAGCCTGCGCAACACTCTCTGCCGCTTCGCCTGACAGATGATAAGCCCATGCCAGTCGAGCGTTCAGCCACGGAGAATATGGATCTGCATGCAATGCCTCGTTCAGGATTTCGATGGCCTCGAGAAAGCGATGACGGCTCAGCGCGAACATCGAACGAAGGCGCGTGACCGAGGTTTCATGGGGAAGATGCGCGCTGGTTGCGAATGCGCGTAATGCTGCCGGAAGGTCGTGATCCGCATGAAAATGGATCCATCCCAACGCCGGGAGGATCGCCTCTCCACCTTCGACAGAGGGCGGGACGGATTGAGCAGCGCGCCTTACCTGCTCCGCTGCCTGGGTTAGCGAAATGAAGCCGGAATATGCCTGAATCACGCATGCGTTGGCAAGATCGATATGGGCCGCATAGAGCGAAGGGTCGAGTTCGATAGCACGCAGCAGGTGCTGAATGCCGTCCTGCATGCGATGACGTTGCAAAGTCTGCCATTCGTGGTGTCCACGCAGGAATAACTCATAGGCTTCGCGCCGGCCTGGATCCTCGGTCTTGGTTGCTGCGAGAGAATGGCGGCTGGAAAGAAACGAATCGTAGGTGCTGAGGCGAACGAACAGCCGATTTGCCAGCTCCGATTCCAGTCCCGCAACTCTTGCCTGCGAAACGAGCATGTCTTCGACCCAGATCTGGGTGCCATCGTTGACTCGAATCATCTCGGCGCGGAGCCGGAAGTACGAAGGCAGGGAGCGAAGGGTACCTGTCAGGACGAGATCCGCCTGCAACGCTTCCCCCACTTGATGTGCGGTCATTCCACGCGCGGCAAGAGAAAAGGCAGAATCCCTTGCAAGCACGTGAACAGGGCAAAGCTGATCGGCGGTAAGAAGTGCAATCGTTTCTTCGGCGATGGATGATCCGAGATAGACGGGCACATTCATCTCAGAGGAAAACGGCATGATGACCAGACGCGGTCGTCCTTCGAACATTTCCGACGATCCCCTGTGCACTTCAACGGAAAGCCGGTAGCCGCGCTTGTAGACAGTCTGAATGTAATCGTCGGGCGCGAGCAACTCGCGGAGGGAGGACACGCACTTGGGCACACTGTCGTCGGTTACATGCACGTCGCCCCACAACGCCTTCTTTAATTGCTGGTGCGTCACGATCTGGCTGGCGTGGGTCAGCAGAAGAATTAGGGCGGCCAACTCCTTGGGTGGAAGGTGGATGACCTCGTCTCCGCGAGTAAGTGTGCCGTCGGCTTCGAGGTGCAGGGTTCCGAAGGCGAATGTGCGACCAGGTAAATCGGGAGAACTTGATACCGTCTTGGACTCAACCATCATCTTCCTTAGAGTTTCGGAAAACAGGCCCTTTGGGATTCATTGAACTCCAAAGGCAGAGACCTCCCTTTGGCGATATCGGTCTGTATCGAAACCGAGGGGAACAATAGAAACGAACTCCTCCATTCACAATCGGTTGGTGTTGTGACAGCTTCGATGTTCGAACAATTATGTATCTAAACTGCAACATAGATATGTGATGAGCAAAGGGTTTTCGGCAGAGTTTTGGTAACTTGTCGAAGAGTTACCACGCGAATTTCGTAATGGGAAAAATACTCCTATGTTTATTGCGAAGCACGAACATGTCCGCGTCGGCGGGCCGCAGAATCACAGCTTTGGATTACTGCGCACGCAGAGCGAATTTGTGAGCTGGCTCACTCAAAACGAGAGACCTGCCGGCGGGGCAGGTCTCGACGTCGTTCGGAAGTGAAGAGAATTGCTGACTGGGCCAGCATCAATACTTCGAATTGATCGCGTATGTGAAGCCCATCGTGAACTGAAACGAATTGTGTTTGGTGGGCGGCTCTGCAATCGGCGTGTTGTTGAGATAACTATCCAGCGTCCCGACGGAGAAGCTGAGGTTTTTGTAGGCCGGGAATGCAAGGGTATTCGTCTCGTTAGCGGAATATGCGTGAGCGTTGTTAAAAGCGGGAATGTAGGCCAAGTCCTGCGTGAACGTCAGGAATTTGCGATGAAGCACGTAGGAGAGTGAGACCGTTGACCCGATCAGATTCAGGTTGCTCGATGAGCTGGAGATGAATTCCTGCTTTTCATACTGAATGGTGGCTTTCAGATCTGCTTCCTGACTGGGAGTTTTCAGCACAGTAAAGCCGAAACCGCCGCCGTAGATTTGTTGCAGCGCGAGATCCTGGGCGTAGTTGTGATCGAAAGCGACCTGACCAAGAGCGAAGAAACGCGGCGAGAGGAATTCATCACGTTCAGCGCCTGCGTGGTAGAGAGCGGACTTGGTTACCACCGCGGGGACAAAAGTTGGAGGCGTTCCAGGAACCGTATAGGAAGGTTGCGTGATTTTTCCATAGGAGCCGATGAAATCGACGGACGTGCGATTCCGCGGGGAGAGCCAACTCGCGGTAGGCACGACGCGCACGAGGTCGACGGCGCCGGACAGAGCGTATTGGTTCTGGGTCGCGGAAACGATGGATGCTCCGGCAGTGGCTGCTCCATTCCAGCCGGTGAAGAAGCCCGGATGGTGGTAGAGCTGCTTATCCAGGGTGGCTTTGTCCATGATGAATTCCGCGTCGGCGATGGGGATGGGCGCAGGAGCTGCGGCGTTTTCGGTATGCAGCGTAACTGACTTATTTGCAACTTCAAGCGAGCCGGTGGGAAGTGCTGCGGCGCCTTTCTTCCCGTGTATCTTCACATTCTTGTTGAACACCGCGAAGCTGCCGCTGGTGTGCAGTTCCTTAATTTTGTCCCAGTCGAGCTTGACATCACCGAGTGGATCCGAATGGAAAGTTACCTTCCCATCAATCGCATTGACGAACTTGCCGTGAAGGGTGTCGCCATTGACCAGCACGAGAACATCCGGAGGAGCGGCTGCTGCTTGTGCCGCAAGGCGCAATGGAAATGCCTGCACGGATAGCAGAATCGCGATTGCGATAACAGTACGAGCGCCCCGTTTGGTTAGGAGAGAGGCGATACCGCGACGAAGGAGAGGAGCGGAAAGCAGGGTCATGGGGGTGATCCTTTTTCAGAGATTTGACGCCCGTAGAGGTCGGATATCCAACGATGAACGAAGTAGACACTATGCTAAAACGTTCGCGAGCAATACGCCAAGCTGCAGATTTCAGAAATCTTTCAGCAGATGGAAAACGGATTCGCGGAAAACTCCTGCTGCGAGGTAATTCCAATGGCGAATCAGCCGTCGTATGCAAGGTGGGCGCTTGAGCCCTACAGCATCGGTATTAAGCTACGCACGCTGCGTACGCAAAAACATTTGACGCTTTCCCGGCTTGCGGTGGAAACCAGCCTCTCGACCGCGCTTCTGTCGAAACTTGAAACCGACCAAATGATTCCAACACTGCCGACCCTGGCCAATATCTGCCGGGTTTACGGGGTTGGATTGAGCTATTTCTTTGCCGAAGCCGTGAAACACACCCTGGCAATAACGCGAAAGGCCCATTTGATTGGCAATGGCAGGGGGCAGGAAGCAGTGAAACAAGTATTGCTGCACTCCCTGAACACAAAATCGCGGCTAGTGGCGAAGATGATCGAGTATCCTCCGGGCGCTGCCGGAGTGATGTCGGAAGTTGGGCAGAGTGTGTGCAGTGTGGTGTATGTGCTTGAGGGAGAGCTGCTGCTGGATTCGGGCGGAATGCATGAAGTGCTCGGAATCGGCGACTGCGCGTATGTGGACAGCGACATGGCAATCGCGTGGAGCGCGGGAGGAGAGACCCGCTGTCGCGCGTTGGTAGTGACACCGGGAGTTCCGCGCGAAGGCTAGTGGTCGTCAGCAAATCTGCACGGGCAGGGCTTCAGGATTTACCGCTCCCGGTTGGGGTCTGTAGGATGTTGTGGTTATCCAAAGGACAGCAAGACTATGCGACCCAACCTGAACCTGATGAAGGCGACTCTGACCGGAGCGCTCGGCGGCTTGCTCTTCGGTTTCGATACGGTTGTCATCTCAGGGATTATCGATTCCGTGGTGAAGCTGTATGGACTGAGCGATTACGGCAAAGGATGGACAGTTGCCATCGCACTCATCGGTACCGTGGTCGGTTCCTTTAGCGCGGGCGTGGTGGGGCACAAGCTGGGATCGCGCGAAACATTGCGGCTTACGGCAGTGCTGTACATTCTGTCGGCTTTGGGTAGTGCGCTGGCCTGGAACTGGCCTTCGCTCATGGTTTTTCGATTCATCGGAGGGTTGGGTATTGGCGCCTCTTCCGTGCTGGGCCCGGTCTATATCGCCGAACTTGCTCCAGCCAAGTGGCGAGGAAGGCTGGTGGGCGCGTTTCAATTCAACGTCGTCTTCGGCATCCTGGTTGCCTACACGTCGAACTACCTGATCCGGCTGCTGCACCTGGGCGCTACGGAATGGCGCTGGCAAGTCGGCGTTGCGGCGCTTCCGGCTTTGGGATTTCTGGTACTGCTCTTCGGGATTCCGCGCAGCCCAAGGTGGTCGGCTTCGCGCGACCGCATCGATGAAGCTCTTGAAGTGCTGAAGCTGATGGGCGAGCCGGAGCCTGAGGCGGAACTTGCGGACATTCGCAAGGCGCTTGCCGAGGAGCATGCAACAGCGCACGAGCCCGTATTTCGGTGGAAATATCGCTACCCGCTTTTTCTGGCGATCACTATCGGCGCATTCAACCAGCTGGCAGGGATCAATGCGATTCTCTATTACTTGAACGACATTTTTCAGGCGGCTGGATTCAGCCAGTTGTCAGGAGACCAGCAGGCCATTGCAATTGGGTTTACCAACCTGATTTTCACCATGATTGGGATGAGTCTGATCGACAGGGCCGGACGCAAGACGCTGCTGCTGATTGGCGCGGCGGGCACGGCGAGTTGCCTTGCGGGCGTAGCGTGGATCTATCGCAGCAATGCGCACCAGGGGATGCTGGTCTGGCTGCTGATCGGTTATATCGCCTTCTTTGCGATGTCCCAGGGAGCGGTGATCTGGGTATATATCGGAGAAGTGTTTCCGAATGCAGTTCGCTCCAAGGGGCAAGGTGTGGGTAACGCGAGCCACTGGACCATGAACACCATCATTGCGCTGAGTTTCCCGTGGGCAGCCTCGCACCTCGGACAGAGCGTGCCGTTTGTTTTCTTCTCGGTGATGACAGTGGTGCAGTTCCTGACCGTGCTGTTTACCTATCCGGAAACGAAGGGGCAGACCTTGGAAGCGCTGCAACGGAAGCTGGTTGCAGCGGATTAGTGCCGACGGCAACGCGCTTTTCGGCTCGGTTGGGGTGGCACTGATGAGATGCAAACGCAGGTCCTTCGACTGCGCTCCGCTCAGGATGACAAATTTGGGAGTTACGCTCAGCCTCGCATACGCTCGGTGATCCATGTCACCAACACTAACGGCCATTCGGACCTATATGTAGAGGTGGGAACTCGAATGGGGCGGCGGGTTGAATCCGCGCCGCACGGAGCTGTCCCAGCGAGGTCAGCATGGAACAGTTTGCGAATCCGATATCCGAGCAGGTTAGGGAAGTCGTTGAAGCCGTGGTTGAGGCTTTGCGCGTGCCCAAGCCTGACGAGCTTTCCCCATCTGCGGCATCGAGTTCATTTGAGGCCGAAGCCTTGCGCGCGGAGATCATTCGCGCGGGACGAAAGCTGTGGGAGCGGCAGTACGTTGACGGCAACGGAGGCAACATCAGCTGCCGGCTGGGCACGAAGTACGTGCTGTGTACACCGACGATGATGAGCAAGCGGGACCTTGAGCCGGCGGATATCTGTTTGTCCGATCTGGACGGCAACATTGTGGCTGGTGACCGGCTGCGCACCAGTGAATTGCTGCTGCATCTTGAGATTTATCGAGCCAATCCTCGGGCGCGCGCAGTGGTGCATTGTCATCCTCCGTACGCGACAGCGTTTTCGTTGACGGGAACTGCGCCTCCGATTGGCTTGATTTCGGAGTACGAGATATTTATCGGACCGGCCGCGCTTGCGCATTACGAAACCCCGGGAACGCACGCTTTCGCAGAGACCGTCCTGCCTTTCGTGCAGAATCACAACACGATCCTGCTGGCGAATCATGGAGTGGTTTGCTGGAGCGACACCGTTACGCATGCCGAGTGGCTGACGGAGATCCTCGAGTCCTATTGCAAGACGTACCTGATTGCAAAGCAGATCGGAAAGCCGCTGACCCATATTCCCGAGGACAAAATTCAGGAGATTCTGGCGTTGAAACGGAAACTGGGATTTCCCGATGCTCGGATGGAGCCGCTGGCCGCCACGGATGCTGCAAATCCACCGGTCAATCCAGAGTTGGAGAAGCTGGTGCGCCAGGTGGTGTCGCGGCTGGAAGAGCGGTAGGTGCCGGATTTACCGATGAGTTGACGGATCGCCCACAATACATCCGGAACTCAAAAAGCCTCTACAGCCCGGCAATGAGCGCATTGGCCTGGAAGCAACAGCAGGCTCAATCTTGTTTCCCTCCGAGTCGGAAAAGTACATCAACGAAACGATCTTTTCGTGCAGAACAATCTCGTGGTATTCAACCGCATTCCAGCCCTCGTACCCATCCGGCGTTCTCATGCAGAAGAGGGATTTTCCGCCCACGCGAAAATCCATCTTGCAGACAGGCGCAGTAAAACCCTTCGGCCCCCACCACTGCATCACGTATTTCGGGTCTGTCCACGCCTTCCAAACCAACTCGCGTGGGGCATCAAAAACTCTTGTAACGACCATCCGCTCAATTTCGCTAACCGTGTTTTCTTTCATCTCAGACCTCCTCTTTCTTCATTTGATTTACCACCACTTCCAACTTGTCGAAACTCTCTTCCCAGAACCGGCGATAGCTGATCGCCCAGTCGCTGACTTTCTTGATCGCCGCTGGCCTGAGCGTGCACACACTCTCTCGTCCACGCTTCGTCTTGATCACAATCCGCGCCCGCACCAGGTAAGCAATATGTTTTGAAATCATCTGCTGCGAAAGTGCAAACGGTTCCGTCAATCCATGCACCGAGGCAGGCCCATGGCTGAGTCGTTCGATCATTGCCCTGCGAGTCGGATCAGACAAAGCCGTAAATGTTGTACCCAATTTATCCACAACCATATGGTAGTGGATTGTCTATCAATGTCAAGTGTGAATTCTGCGATTCCTGATTCCTGTTCTCTGACATCTGAACCTGACACCTGCGTCAATTTATGCTTCCCCATCAGCGGCGTCATCGCACTTGTGTGCATCGTTAGGGAATAGGCTTCCTGATGCAATAACAAATCAATCTGATCAATCTGACGATTAAAGTGCGCACCGCATCCTGCGCAGGTAGCGCGAGCTAGCAGCGTTGGGGTGCTGGTGTCAGGGATCGAGGAATTTGGATTGGCCAATGCGCCGGCCGCAGCAGGGAGGGCGAGAAAAAAGCGAAACCGTGCTATACTGGGTTTGCGCTCAGTGATTTGGAAGTGAGCGGCGGTTTGCCCCTTTCTTTCTAAGGCAATTCAGCCTGGCACAGATTTCCCCCAAGCCCCTACAGCGTAACCACCTCCAGCTGGAGCAGTGTGCTTTCAGCAGATCGTGGAGTGTGGTGCCGGACGGCAATGAGTCGAACCGGCGGTACAAGGTAGCGTGCGGCAGGTCCGGACCTTCAGATTTCGAGAGTTAGTTTGAAAGTCTGAAGGTCAGTCCCCGGGACGTATTTGGTTCTCCCTTACGCATAAATTGAAGAGCAGGCTCGCACGCGGACAGGATTCGTGTGTGCGGCTGCAAGTTCGGACTCCGATTGCAGGCCTCAGGGAAAAAGAGGCTCCGGAATCCAGGAAATGAATATATTTTGACTACACAGTTTTCGGAATTCAATCTTTCGGCCCCGCTGATGGCGCGGCTTAACGCAAACAACTTTGTAACCCCTACACCGGTACAGGCCGGCTGCATTCCTCCGGCTCTCGAAGGCCGCGATGTGCTGGCGACGGCGCAGACCGGAACCGGCAAGACGCTGGGATTCTTGATCCCGATCGTGGAAATGCTGCAGAAAGCGCAGGACCGGAACGCGGCGCAGGCGCTCATTCTGCTGCCTACGCGCGAACTGGCAATGCAGGTCGAAGCGGCCTTCAAAGTCATCCGGACCAGCTCGCAGCAGACCGTTGCGCTGGTGGTTGGAGGGATGCAGGAGCGGCCTCAACTGGACGCCATTCGCCGCGGAGCGCGGTTGATCGTGGCCACGCCGGGCAGGCTTGAAGACTACCTCAAGCGCAAGCTGGTGCGGATGGATCAGATTCAAATGCTGGTTCTGGACGAAGTGGACCGGATGCTCGATATGGGCTTTCAACCGGCGATCGCACGCATTGCGACCACGCTGCCCGCATCACGGCAGACGCTCTGCTACTCCGCCACGCTGGAAGGCGCGGTGAAGGAAGTGGCGCGGAAATACCTGAACAATCCTGTTCGCATCGAAATCGGTTCCGTGTTGAAGCCGGCAGAGAATGTGGAACTGCGCACCTTTGAAGTGGCTGCGGATCAGAAGCAGGAATTGCTCGAGCATCTTCTGGATTCAGAGGATGGCAGTTTCCTGGTCTTCGTTCGCACTAAGCATGGCGCAGATCGCGTGGCGCGCAGACTCAGCCGTTCGGGCCATTCGGCGACACAGATTCACGGAGATCGCTCGCAATCGCAGCGAAACTCGGCACTGCGGAGTTTCTCTGAAGGTCATCACCGCGTGCTGGTTGCTACGGATGTTGCCGCTCGCGGCATCGACGTAGCCAACGTGGCGCACGTGATCAATTTCGACATGCCAAAACTGGCTGAAGATTTTGTTCACCGCGTAGGCCGCACAGGTCGCGCATCTGCAAAGGGTGTTGCTTCGACTTTCGCTGGACCCGCGGAACGCGGCGATCTGCGCAAGATCGAGCGGACACTGTCGATTCAGATGAAGCGGTTCAGAGTGAAGTCGATGAGCGAAACTGCGGCGTAAGCAAAACAGCCTTTAGCTCCTGCCCTCTAGCTTTAGACAGAAACCACGCGGCTCGATCAACCAATCGAGCCGCGTTTTGCGTCTATCTGTAATTCGAGCCAACTGCGTCCAGATGATCAGACTGATATTGCGTCGATGATGTTCACGCATCACGCACGAATGTGATAGCAGGAACGCTTGCCTATCTTCGGCCGTATTCACGAGCAGAGGATTCCAAACATGATGAGCCGATCAATTCGATGCGCCGCAGTTGTGTCTCTTGCCGCGGTCAGTTGCATCTGGACTTGCATTCCTGCCTATGCCGCCGACGGACCTGACTCCAGCCTCACATTGAATGAACGCGTCTACATAGCCTGTCGTGTCTATGCCTCGCTAAATAACTTTGCCCATTGGCAGAACGCACCGAACCTCGATGTGGATGCAGCCTATCGTGTCTATCTGGCCAAGGCAATTGCCAGCGAAGACCGCAAAGCATTCAGCCTTGCGAGCATGGAATTTCTAGCCGACTTCAAAAATAGCCATACCGTATTTATCGACATGATGCTGGCGCAACAAGGCGGCGTGCTGCCATTCGTCGCGCAATCGATTCACGGGCAGTGGGTCGTTACTGAGAGCGTGAGTCCCGGCCTCAAGGAAGGCGATGTGATCGAAAGTATCGATGGCCAGCCATTCGATAAATTCGTCCAGGACTGCAGTCGAGTGATTTCGGCATCCTCTGAAGAAGCAGGACGTCATCTCCTGTTTGAGCGCATGACCATCGTCACACCCTATGCGCACCTATTTCCGCAGCAGTTTGTACTCACGTTAGCGGGAGGAAAGAAAGTGGCAATCGATCGGCGCACGCTTCACGACCCGTCGCTGCAGACAGAAGGCCGCTGGCTCGAACCGGGGAAGGTAGCGTACATCCGCATTCGTACTTTGCTCGGGCCGGACTTTGAGAAACGCGCTGTTGAACTTGCGAAGGAATACCGGAACGCCGAAGCAATCATTGTGGACGTGCGAGGTGAACCCGGCGGGTCCACGCCGTCAGACCTCATGGCCTTTTTGATGGATCGGCCCTCGCAGTGGTGGACTGAATCGACGCCGGTGAACATGCCTTATTTTCGTTTTAGAGCTTCGCAGGGCAGGGATGAGTACAAGCCTTTTGATCGGCCCGCGCTCACCTGGTCGAGTCGCGTGACGCAACCCGGCCAGGATGTCTTCCACGGGAAGCTTGCCATCCTGACCGATGCCGGCTGTTACTCCGCTTGCGAAGACTTCGTGATGCCTTTCAAGTTGAATCATCGGGCATTAATCGTTGGCGAGACGACCGGAGGCAGCAGCGGCAACGCCGACATGATCGACCTGGGCCACGGAATGATGGTGATGGTGGGGGTTCAACGCCTGAGCTTTCCCGACGGATCGCCGTTGGAGGGTGTCGGTATCAAGCCGGATGTGGAAGTCGGGCCTACAGTCGAGGATCTGAAGGCGGGGAGAGATACGGTGCTTGAGGCGGCACGGCAGCAGATGGCCCAGTAACCTGTTTCTGTCTTTTTAAAAAGGACGCTTGCGGTGCTATGAAGTGGCTGCCTCATCTTCGGCGGGATTTGATCGCGTCGAGGGTGAGGCGCTCTTGCGAAGACGAACTTCGCGGCAGCTCGCTGTGACCGGCGTCGGTTGAAGTTGTATGCTGATGCGGGATTACGATGACGATGCGAAGCGCGGCAGTTCTTTTGATGGTTGTTTCCTTTCCGCTGCAACAAGGCGTTGCGCAGAGTGCCGCGGCCCCGGGCCAGGTCTCGTCGGCTGCGCCAGCTGCAGCACCGGCGAAGCCGATGAGCGATGCGGAGAAGGCAGAGATGGCGGAGCGGGTTCGCGCTGAGGCTCTTCATGCCTGGAACGGTTACAAGAAATACGCATGGGGCCACGATGCTTTGAAGCCGCTGAGTCAGAAGCCATTCGACTGGTATGGCGAGGGGCACAGCCTGTTGATGACGCCGGTGGACGCGCTGGATACGCTGACGCTGATGGGGCTGAAGCCGCAGGCCGATGAGGCGCGCATGCTGATCGACACGAAACTGAATCTCGACCAGGACATCTACGTCAAGGATTTCGAGATCACCATTCGGCTGCTGGGGAGTTTGATTTCCTGCTACGAGATGACTGGGGACAAGCGACTGCTGGAGCTGGCCGATGATCTGGGGCGGCGTATGTCTCCCATGTTCGATTCGCCGACCGGGATGCCGTATGAGTACGTCAATCTGCGTACGGGAGCAGTGCGGGGAACGAAGAGCAATCCGGCGGAGATTGGGACGCTGCTGCTGGAGTACGGGATGCTGGCGCGGCTCACGGGCAAGCAGAATTACTACGACATGGCCAAGCGCGCGGTGGTGGAGTTGTACAAAAGAAGGTCGGCGATTGGGCTGGTAGGGTCGGAGATCGATGTGGAGACGGGAAAGTGGACCGATCCCACGGCGGGGATCATGGGCGGCATCGATTCGTACTACGAGTACCTGCTGAAGGCGTCGATTCTATTCGATGACAAGGACTGCGCGCGGATGTGGCAGCAGAGCGTGGTGGCCATCGATAAATATCTCGCAGACAACGAGCCGAACGGCCTGTGGTTCGGGCAGGCGGACATGAACAGCGGGCAGCGGACGCATACGAACTATGGCGCGCTCGATGCGTTTTATCCCGCGGTGCTGGCGCTCGGGAATGATGTGCATCGGGCGGCGGAACTGCAGGAGTCGAGTTACAAGATGTGGAACCTCGCGGGCATTGAGCCGGAGACGCTGGACTACGTGAAGATGCAGATCACGAGCCCGAATTACGAACTGCGGCCGGAGATCATTGAATCGACCTACTACCTTTACCACTACACGCACGATGCGAAGTACCTTGCGATGGGGCGGACGTATCTGGATGGGCTGGTGAAGTACTGCCGGACGGATGAGGCTTATGCCGCTTTGGCCGATGTGCGCACGAAACAGAAGAAAGATGACATGGAGAGCTTCTTTTTTGCTGAGACGCTGAAGTATCTTTATTTGCTGTTCGCGCCGGAGTCGACACTGGATTTCGATTCGGTCATCTTCAACACCGAGGCGCATCCGATGAAGCGGAGTTTGGGGTTGAAATGAGAATGCTAAAGAGATTGGCGGTATTTTCGTTTTTGCTCCTGGCTCTGGCTGTGCAGGCTTATCCCCAGCCGCACAAGGCACAAAAAGGAACCGATGGCCATAAACCAACTGATTCGGCTTCTTCGGCTCCGGCACAGCAGACTGGTAGCCCAAGATTCCAGACCGAACAAGAGAAGCACGTTAATGCTGATGTAAGGGTCATCGAAACCCCGCCCAAAGATCGTTACGATAAAACTCTGTTTTGGGTCAATCTTGTTCTCGCCGTAGTAGGTGTTCTTGGTATCGGAATTGGCATATGTACGCTTTTGTTTATTAGGGCGCAAGTCGTTGAAATGCGCCACCAAAGGGCAATAATGCGGCGAACCCTGAATACCATGAGGCGGCAAGCTGACACGATGGACGAGCAGGCTGAGGACGCGCGAAACGCAGCTAAGGAGTCTGCCCTCACCACCGGAGCCACGCTCGAAACTCTCAGGCGGCAAGCTGAGATGATCGAGGCGCAAAATAGGACCGCTCGCGAACGCGAGCGCGCGAGAATAGTGATCCGGGAATTGTGGCCGCCGCTCCTTGCCACAAAAAGCGAAGAGGTCAAGCCAGATGTACCTCTCAAAATTTCTATGATGGTTGTAAATGACGGACTGAGCGCTGCTTATAACGTGAGGGCAGAAGGCAGCACCTTTTTCCTCGAAGGTCCGATTGTGCATGATGGCGCGATTGATGCCGACTATGATCCTGCTGATTGGTATAAGCTTCTTATCCCTAAAATTCTTTACCCGAAGAGCGATCATGTTCACGCCATCGAGGTATTCGTTACTCACATGGCGGCGGTTCACGATGAACTTTATCAGCCCGTCGATACTTCTCTCGTAGAGGCCATGATTAGCGGCGCTGCATTCGTAGCTGTTGCAGGAGAGATCACCTACGAAGATATTTTCGGAGAGACTCACGAGACTCCCTTCCACCTTGTCTGGATGGCTGGAAAAGGAGAGGCAGGGATGGGTGTCCGGAAGGAGCATTCCGGATGGATTGACTTGAGCCGGAAGGCTACATAGTAATAAAGCCGGAATCCAAATTAGGCCACCACCCCTTCCCGCATTTCGTTGACTCTGCACCCTGATTCGGGTATCCTAAGGGTCTTGTGCGGTGTTGCGCCTGGGGTCTGTTGCGGGCCCTCTGAGACAGCTTTCAAGTCGATGAGGAGATGAAGTTTAGCCCGGACCCGGCTGATTGAACCCCTTTATCGGATTCGACCGGAACAGGCACCTTCGGCTGGGACAGCAAGTTAAGTCCAGCAGAGTCAGGGCCCTTTTTGAGGGGCAAGCGCCGCAGTCCTCACCCGAACAGGATTGTTTGGAAGTGGGCGGAATTGAATCCCATGCGCGGATGCCATGGGGCTAAGCGTTTTGCGCTGAAGTTTCTTGAAGTGATAGAGGGCAGGAGAGAGATGAGCACCTTTGTTCCGAGCGGCAAGGATATTGACCGCAAGTGGTATGTAGTGGATGCCAGCGGCCAGACCCTGGGGCGCCTGGCGACCAAGGCGGCCGATGTGCTGAGCGGCAAGCTGAACCCGAAGTACGTGCCGTACATCGACATGGGCGACCACGTGATCGTGATCAACGCCGAGAAGATTCGGCTGACGGGCCTGAAGGCTCAGAGCAAGGTTTATCGCCGTTACACGGGTTTCCCCGGCGGTTTGCGCGAAGAAGAATTCTCGCGCCTGCTGGCCCGCAAGCCGGAGAAGATCCTGGAAGAGGCGATCAAGGGCATGCTGCCGAAGTCGAAGCTGGGCCGCGCGATGGGTTCGAAGCTGAAGGTCTATCGCGGCGACAAGCATCCGCATTTTGCGCAGCAGCCGGTGGCTTTGGAAGTCGGGTCACGCAGCTTCTAGCTTTCAGCCGTCAGCTTTCAGTTTGAATTTGCTGAAGCCAACGGTAGAGGCAGGAACGAATCGGAATTGGAAAACTAGCTGAAGGCTGAGAGCTGAAGGCTAAGAGCGAATAAGAACTAAGAGGATTGAATGGCAGATCTGGTTCAGTATTACGGGACGGGGCGCCGCAAGTCGGCGATTGCCCGTGTTTTCCTGCGTCCGGGCACCGGTGAGTGGAAGGTGAACGGCAAGGCTTTCGAGGAATACTTCGTGACCGAACAGCAGCGCGTTGCCGCTAAGCGCACGTTGGTGGTGGCTGAACTAGCCTCCAGCTTCGATGTCGTGACCACGGTAAAGAGTGGTGGCGTGTCTTCGCAGGCTGACGCGGTGAAGATGGGCATTGCCCGCGCACTGGTTCTCTTTAACCCTGAGCTGCGCAAGCTGCTTAAGGCTGAAGGCCTGATGACGCGCGATGCTCGCCAGAAGGAACGCAAGAAGTACGGACAAAAGGGCGCACGCAAGCGGTTCCAGTTCAGCAAGCGCTAGGCGCTTGCGAGCTGTCAGCCTTCAGCTTTCAGTTCTCAGCTTTTGTCGGATATCCGAAGGAGCTCAGAGCTGACGGCTGATAGCTGAAAGCTACGGTAGTTAAATCTCCCGCGAGAGCGGGTTTCAATCCGGGCCAGACGAAGGTTAGCCCGGATGCAATCTACGAAGGAGGCCAATGGCCACGATCACAATGAAGGAGCTGCTCGAAGCTGGTGTTCACTTCGGGCATCAAACGAAGCGCTGGAATCCGAAGATGAAGGAATACATCTTCGGCGAGCGCAACGGTATTTACATCATCGACCTGCAGAAGACGCTGAAGCTGTTCAAGGATGCGTCGAAGTTTGTCACAGAGCTTTGCGCGAGCGGCAAGACGATTCTCTTCGTCGGCACCAAGCGCCAGGCACAGGACGCCGTGGCTGAAGAGGCCAACCGCGCGGGCATGCCGTACATCAACCAGCGCTGGCTGGGCGGACTGCTGACCAACTGGGTAACGGTGCAGAAGTCGGTGAAGCGCCTTCAGGAACTGGATGATATGGCCACGGACGGCCGTTACGAATTGCTGACCAAGAAGGAAGTTATTCGCCTGGAGCGCGAGCGCAAGCACCTCCAGGCCAACTTGGCCGGCATCAAGAATATGAAGCGCCTGCCCGATGCTCTCTTCATCGTCGACTCGAACAACGAGGCGATTGCCGTAAAGGAAGCGCGCAAGCTGGGCATCCCGGTGGTTGCGGTGGTGGATACCAACTGCGATCCGACGGTGGTGGATTACGTGATTCCGGGCAACGACGACGCACTGCGTGCGATCCGCCTGTTCACCTCGAAGATCGCCGACTCGGCGGCCGAGGGTGTGAACCTGGTGGGCGACAAGGCATTCGCGGCGGCCGAGGAAGTTCCGGCGGCTGAGAGCGAAGCTCCTGCGGCGGCTGAAGCGGCGCCAGTCGAAGATGTCGATTTTGACGCGGCCCTGGGCGCAGGAGTTCGCAAGGCTCCGGCGGCGGAAGCGGTAATCGACGAAGAAGAAGTGGTCGAACGCGCTCTGTAGGTTTTTAAGCAGGACCGAGACAAGCGTGGCCGCGCAGTCTGGTTGCCACGCTTTTCTTTTGGCATCACCTGCGGTGCGGCCAACTCGGCCATGTGGGCTCTGTGTGGAAGCAAGAGCCGACACAATTGTGACCGATCTGAAGAAATTCGAATTGGGGAAACGGGAAGGAAGCGAGATGACTGTGGCAGACAAGATAGATGCAAAGTTGGTGAAGGAGCTTCGTGAGAAGTCCGGCGCGCCCATGGGCGACTGCCTGAAGGCTCTGCAGGAAACCAAGGGAAACATCGAAGAGGCATTCGTGGTGCTGCGCAAGCGCGGAATGGCCTCAGCACAAAAGAAGGCAGCGCGTACGACCAATGAAGGCGCGGTGGGCACCTACATTCATGCCGGCGGCAAAATCGGCGTGATGGTGGAAGTGAACTGCGAGAGCGATTTTGTGGCGCGCACCGACGATTTTCAGGAGTTGCTGAAGGACATCGCGATGCACATCGCGGCCAGCGATCCGCGCTACATCCGTCCTGAGGACGTGAGCGCTGAGGATATGGAACGCGAGAAGGATATCTATCGCGCTCAAGCCGCCGCGAGCGGCAAGCCTGCGAACATTGTCGAAAAAATGCTCGAGGGCAAGATGGCGAAATTCTATGAAGAAGTTTGCCTGTTGGAGCAGCCGTTTATCAAGGATCAGGCTGTTAGCATCAAGGAACTGATTGCCCAGAAAGTCGGCAAGCTGGGCGAGAACATCACTGTGAAACGCTTTGCGCGCTTCAAGGTGGGTGCGCCGGAGTGGACAGTGTCGCAGACCAAGGCTGTGGAAGTTGCAGGGGAATAAGCAGCTTTAGAAAACCGCACCCGGCGGGATGGATGTGGCAAAAGCCCGGAGCGTATGCTCCGGGCTTTTGCCGTTTCCGGAGTGCAACTGCCTGGGTTCAGTGCGCTTCTTATTTGGATCTTCGTAAAGAGTCGTGATTCGTGGGGATGCACAGACAAATTGAATGTGCTGAATTGATTCGTGCACGCAAGTTGCAGTGCCTGCAATTTTTCAAAGCGCCGGACAAGCTCTCGATGGCTTTGATTTAGTTTTTGTTCGTTTCGATGCGATTGACATCCGCTACCGATGTGGTGCAGCATACAAATTCCCAAGAGTGGCACGTCTTGAATTGGGCCCGTCGCACTGGTCGCTTTAGTCTCCTCTCATTACCGTACGAGCTCATTACTGCACGAGGCGAATTCTGAGCCCGCAATGCATGGTCGCTCGCAAGATCTGGACCGAAACCAGGAACAGTCAACGCGAAAGGACGGAGGTCTCTATGTCCACAATGCTCGCTTCGTTATCCTCTATGCTCAAACGATCTGACATAGAGGGAGTTGCACGGAATCTCGGTGAATCGGAACAAGCTGTCTCGCGCGGGATGGACTTGTCGGCAACATCGATTCTCAGTGCTTTGTCCCGCAAGGCTGGGGACTCAGAGCTGATGCGCCAAGTCACTGACCTGGCATCGAAAACACCCGCTAATGCACTTGCGTCTGCAGTTAGCGGAGGCCAATACACCAGCCCCTCGTCGCCCTTGATGGCGGCAGGCGAGCGGTTGCTCTCTTGGCTGTTTGGAGGCAGCCAGGGGACTATTCTCAACTCGATCAGTCGCGAAACCGGCTTGCGGGCGGCTGCGACCTCGACCGTGATGGCTTTGGGAGCGCAGTCGGTGTTGAGCTTCATTGGCTCGCGGGTCCGCGACGAGGGAATGACCGTGACGGGACTCTCGGGGTTCTTGCAACGGGAAAGCGCGAACCTGAAGTCAATGTTGCCTGCAAGCTTTAATGAGGCGCTCCCATCTGAACCACCCCCATTTGCAGTTCGTTCCGGGGTCCAGGCTGCCTCGCGCATACCGGAGGCGAAGGCGTTGGCCGAGCCAGTACGAAGGCCGATGTCCATATGGTTATGGTTATTGCCATTGCTGGCCATTCTCCTTGGCATTCTCTGGTTAGCGTTCCGGTCCAGGCAGGGGACAGTGACCTCGCCGAACCTCGGGAGCCTCATCAACTTGTCATTGCCCGACGGAACGACGCTTCGTGTTCCTCAGAATGGCGTAGAGGGCCAATTACTGGCGTTTATCCGCGATCCAAATCGAGCACCCGATTCGACGTCATGGTTCGATTTTGACCGCCTGCTTTTTGACAGCGGATCGGCGACGCTGCAACCGCAATCTCAGGAGCAACTGCAAAACATCGCGGCTATCCTGAAGGCCTATCCGAATGTTCACATGAGGATTGGCGGTTACACAGACAACACCGGTGGGGCGGATCAGAACCTGAAGCTGTCAAGTGACAGGGCGAATAATGTAATGGCCGCACTGGTGAATCTCGGAGTAGCTCAAGATCGGCTGGACGCTAAGGGATACGGAGAGGACCACCCGGTCGCCGACAACTCGACAGAGGAAGGCCGCGCAAAGAATCGCCGCATCTCGATGCTCGTCACGCAGAAGTGAGCCGACAGCGAATCGGAGTTCCTGGAGCAATTGCTTCGGGAACTCTGCGGCATCCAATCAGTGTGCTTCACATGTCCGCAACCGCCCAAAAAACGGGAGCTCAAGGCTCCCGTTTTTTTGGTTCGACTTTAGACCTTCTCAGAAGTCGAACTTCAAAGCAAATTGTCCGAAGCGGCGCTCATCGTGATTGCCGCCCAGGGCGATGCTGTTGAGGCCGCCCTTCAGAGCGATTACAGGGAGAGTTGGTCCAATCGTGCCAGGCACATTAGACACGGACAGTGCTGCTTCGTTCACGTACAGGTTGTGGTGGTTGAAGACATCAAAAGCTTCAGCGCGGAATTGGAGGCCGGTGTGTTCTGTCAGTCGAAATCTCTTGCTGGCCGCGAGATCCGTATTCCAGGCGCCTGGTCCGCGAAAGACATTGCGCGATGTCATGCTCGAGGGGAAAGGGCCGAAGTCGTCAATGCCAAGCGTGGCATTGAACGGCGTCAGGTCGTTCGCGCCGGGCACGGTTATGATCTGGAACTGATTGGGACCCACATTCTGGGCGCTTCCCGGCTTGAAGCTGGTAATTGGGGTTGCGGGTACGATGCGCGGCACGCCCGAATACCCGTTTAAGTTGTAGGTGAAGTCATAGACGGAGAACGGCGTTCCACTGCGTGCCGTGTAGATGCCGGAAACCATCCAGCCGCCGGCGATTTCACCCATCAAGCCGTTTCCATTCTTGAACCAGGGAGTCTGCCAGATAGGAGAAACGACGAGGCGGTTGGGCACATCGAAATCCGAGCTCGCCCAATCTAACATGGGGTTGAGGGGATCGAGATATCCCAGATTGCCGATGTAGCCCGAGCCGCCTTGCGAACTGTCAGAGAAAGTTGAGCTCAGATCATCGAGCGAGTGAGACCACGTGTAATTCGCAACGATGCCGAGGCCGGTGTTATGCAGGTTCTGCGTCTGGTACTTGGCATTGAACGCGTGATAGCTGCTTTGTCCGCCACTGCCACGAACGTTAATGGCGGCATATTGTGGATTGTTGCGGGTGAGGCAGGCGCCGGTGGGGCCGATGGTGTCGCTGCATATGCCGCTGAAATCTGGAGTGGCGCCCAGGTAGGCTTGCGCGCCACCAATGGGGTTGCCGGCGGTAATGTCGTAAAGGTGCACACCGCGCGCGCCGCTATAGGACACATCAACGAGAGTGTTGCGGCCCAGTTGGTGCTGAAGATCGAAACTCCAGAATTGAGTCTGGGCAACATTGATGTTGGGATTGATGTTGCGGAGTTCAACCGGGGGTAACGCGACGGGAGGGCCAGGAGTTCCAAGTGGTCCAAGGTTGCTGTTGGTGACAGGGGTGTTGTAATCCTGCAATGTGCCATACGCAGGCGGATTCTGGATGGCATTGAAGGTTACGTTGCCGAAATTGCGCTCATAACTGATGCCATACCCACCGCGAACACTATCCCGGCCATTGCCAAACAAATCGTAGGCAAATCCCACGCGCGGGCCAATGGTTCCCCATCGCGGATTCCACATCTTCCCTATCGGGCTATCTGGTGCCGCGTATACCTGACCATTTGCGACTTGCTCGAAGATATCGGAACCGGAGCCTTCATAGAAATTCGAATCAAGGTTCTGGTTGTTGTTGTGCTGAACGCCGTAGTGCTCATAACGCACACCATAGTTGAAAGCCAGTCGCGGAGTGATCTTGAGGCTGTCCTGGGCGTAAACTGCCCAGTCTCGGTAGCGATAGCTGCGCGCAAAACTAGGCGAAGTTACGGGTGGTGTGATTGCGCATGACGCCGGTGGCGGAGTGGGCGAGGTGCCATCCGGATTCAAGATACACGGCAACTTGCCCTGCGGGTTAACAGCCGCTTCGTAATATTGCAGTGTACCGCTCATCATCCCCGAAAGGCCGGGCTGCAGGCCGCTTTGCAGATATTCAACAGCTTGCGCGTAAGCACCATAGGAGACGTTCATCTGGATGTAGGTGCCCTGTGCGCCGAAGCGCATCGTATGGCGCCCCTTGCTCCATGACAGATCTTCTTCGAGTTGCACAGTGTTCTGCGGACCGCCGAAAGGAAGACCACCCGCGCCAGAGACCATGAAATTCTCGAGACCAGGGAAGGTGATCTGAAGTCCGTTGGCGGTTGCGCCGCCAAACATGAGCATGGGTACATCTTGAGAGGCTGGGTCATAGCTGTTGGTCGTATCCAGCCGGTTGTAGCTCAGTTTGGTGCTGCTAAATAAGGCCGGCGTGAAGCTGTGATTGATTGCGAACAGGTCGCTGTTATTGAAGACAGTTGTGCCCACGTCGTACTCGGGATATGGGCTGTAGAAAGCTGTTCCCGTAAACTCGTTCTCACTCTCCTGTCCGATGCGTGCAAACATCTGCGTATTTGAGCTGAGCGTGAAGTCGAGTCGACCCAGCAGTCGGTAGGTGTTCTGTGGATAATCGCCACCGGCGTCGGCATTGGCACGGAAATTCACCTGGCCAAGGATGGGTGTCGAGGCCGGAACGCCGGGAAGAGTGACACCGAGATCAGACTGCGCAAGCGTGCTTGTGATGGGATAAGGTGACGCACCGTAGGCCGAGAAATAACTCTGGACACTGGGTGCGGTATAGCCGAGGAATTGCGGAGTTGGTATCAGTTCCGATTCCTGTGCCTGGCTACGAACGCGTGTCCATTCAGTACTCTCGAAAAAGAAAAGTCGATTTTTTATGATCGGCCCACCCACAGCAAAACCGAATTGGTTGCGGGTGTATTGGCCTTTAGGAAGGCCGGTCGCGACGTTCTGATAGGTGTTCGCGGTGTAAGCCGAGAGCCGGTTGTATTCGAATGCGGAGCCGTGGAATTTGTTAGTGCCCGTTTGTGAGGTGAGGTTGACGACTCCGCCGGATGCTCTCCCGTACTCGGCGGCGAAATTGTTGGTCACGACGTTGTATTCCTGCACGGAGTCAATGGGAATCTGTTCGCCCACGGAATCGGAGAAGACGCTGATATTTTCCACGCCATCCAGCAGAATCTCGGTGCCGGTTTCCCGCTGGCCATTTACCGCGTAACCGACGCCGCGGCTGGTCACGTTTTGACTGCTCATGGAGCTGTCGGTGGTGTTATCGCCATTGCTCACGTTGCCGGAAAGAACCACAAAGTCATAGGGATTGCGCGTGAGGCTGGGCAAAGCAGCGAGTTGCTGCGTGTCGACGACCTGCGATAGCTCCTGCGTCTGGGTATTGACGGTCGCGCCACCTTCGGCGAGAACCTGGACTTCAGCCACGCTGGTGTTGATCGAGAGCTTGGCATCGAGAGTCTCGTGTCCTCCGACAGTGACTTCAATATTTGCTGTAAAGGGTTTGAATTGACCGGAAACGACGGAAACTTGGTATGTCCCAGGCTCCAGCCCGACAACCGTGTACCCTCCGGTGGCTGAACTTTGCGTTGTGCGCTTGGCGTTGTTGGACAGATTTGTGACGCTGATGTTTGCGCTTTGAACGACGGCGCCAGATTCATCAGTGACTGTGCCCGCGATAGTTCCGCTCTCAACCTGCGCAACGCAGGGACGGATGAACAATGTGAGAATCGCGAGTAGAACTACGATTCTGGCTGTGAAGGCGGTGTCTCGTTCTTGCCTCAAGCGATAGAACGTGGGTGACCACAGGGTGGCGGGGAATGTTTGCATCGTAATCCTCCAAAGTCCGGCGATGCCGGAGAATGACGCGAAAGAAAGTTCGCGAACCGTCTCCCTCACCTGCGCTTCGTGGCGCAGATGAGCTTATCGGAAGGTAGACGAATGCTTGCAGAGGGCGACCGCCATGCACCGCAATGATCTCTTGCGGAGAATTCCTGGAGGGAATTCGCCCCGAGTTCTTGCGTGGATCGAAGACGTCACCCCGTCTTCCGTTCTGAACAGGAAAGCGAACTTCTACTTTCAGAAGCTCGTCTTGTCTAGCCGGCCGTGGTGGAAAGGCGGCTGTCGTTCAATGCTTTGACGATGATCCAAAGCACTCGGATGCGATCCAGTCCGTGGAATTTGCGACTTGGTAGGGAGACACTTTGAAACGGTCCCACCGTATATCCACCGGGTCGCCAAGCGAACTCATCAGCTCGCTCGATGACGCTTTGGACGAGAGACCGGAAAAAGCGAAGCGCACCTGGGATTGAGGGAACGCCAAAGCCTCCGGATCGAACAGAGGCGCGTGTTCGATTCGTTGGCGGTCAGATTATGTTCGTGGTGGCAACAAACTCAGAGGGATGGAGGATTTTTCCCCGGATCTGATTGTTTCGGCAGGGGAAATCGGTTCGGCGCATGGCTTGCGGAGGCCATGTGCGATACTCGAAAAAGCATGTATAAGCGGATTATTCTGAAGCTCTCGGGAGAGGCCCTGGCGGGTCCGAACCGGTTTGGCCTGGATGCGGTGAAAGTTGCAGAAATCACGGAGGAAATTCGTGATGTTCACAAGCTGGGCGTGGAGATCGGTGTCGTAGTCGGAGGTGGGAACTTCTTTCGCGGGGTAGCCCAGCAAGCGAAGGAGATGGACCGGGTTGCCGCCGACAACATGGGCATGTTGTCCACTGTGATGAATGCGATTGCTCTGCAAGATTCGCTGGAACAGCGCGGAGTGCAATGCCGGGTGATGTCGGCCGTCTTCATGAACCAGGTTGCCGAGCCATATATTCGGCGTCGAGCAGTCCGGCACCTTGAAAAGGGACGCGTGGTGATTTTCGCGGCTGGAATCGGGAATCCGTTCTTTTCGACGGATACGGCGGCAAGCCTGCGGGCCATGGAGATCAAGGCTGATGTGCTGCTGAAAGGCACCAAGGTGGAGGGCGTTTACAGCGCTGACCCGGTGCTGGTGAAGGACGCCGTGAAGTATGACGAGATTACGTACATGGAAATCCTGAGGCAAGGGCTAAAAGTGATGGACCTGACCGCGGTGAGCCTTTGCAAAGACAACAACCTTCCGATGATCATTTTCAACATGAACCAACCGGGGAACATCCGGCGGGTAGTTATGGGCGAGAAGGTTGGTTCGCTGGTAACGGCCTGAAATCAGTGGTCAGTTGTCAGTGGTCATAAATTCGCGGGCCCATTGGGATCTGGACCTTCGGTAATTGCGTCAGCTGGCGGCACTTTGACGTCTAAACAGCAAGTGGAAATGAAGAAGCCAGCACGGCTTGACGCGTTGACGGGTCTCCGTTGTTTCGCGGCTATCAATATCGTCCTCTTTCATTTTTCCAATCCAAACTGGTTTGGTCCGCTGGCACCCGTGGTGAACGCCGGGTATGCCTCGGTGAGCTTCTTCATCCTGCTCTCGGGCTTCGTGCTGGGGTATAACTACAACTCCAAAGCGCGCGAGGGCGAGTTGAGTAACGTGCGATTTTATGAGGCACGGTTTACTCGGCTCTATCCGATCTACCTGCTCAGCCTGATCCTGGCGTTCAAGATGATTCCGATGGAGTGGGAATCGCACACGCATGGAATGTTCTGGAGCGGAATGATACTGTCTCCTTTACTGCTGCAAGGGTGGATTCCAGAGATCGCCACCTTTCTGAATACACCAGCATGGACAATGTCAGCCGAGTCGTTTTACTACGTGTTGTTTCCGTGGATGGCACGCTGGAAGAAACCGGAACAGGTGGGGACGCACCTGGCGAAAATGGGCCTGGTCTGGCTGCTGGGCCTGGTCCCGGGAACGCTCTATGTGATTTTCAATCCCGATGGACTGGCGCAAGTGGATCGTTTCAGCTATGGAAAGTGGCTGCAGGCGCTGAAGTACACGCCTATCCCTCACCTGGCGAGCTTTGTTTTCGGGGTGATGCTGGCGAATCTCGATGAGATGGTGCCGAGGATGGGAAATCGGCGCCTGGTGCTGGGGATCGTCGGATTTGCAGCGACCTTCGCGATTGTGACGCAGGCGTACAGGCTGCCCTATCCACTCCTGCACGACGGATTTTTCATGCCACTGTTTGGTTGCATCATTCTGGGGCTGGCGGGGGTCAATCCTCTGTCGAAGCTGCTGGGTATGCGGCCGCTGGTGTTTGTGGGCGAGGCTAGCTACTGTCTATATCTTCTACACTTCAACCTTTGGAATATGATTCACGATTCGCATTTGCTCGATCGGCTGGGACTGGCGAGGTTTGATCCGTGGATCAGCTACGTGTTGCTGATCGGCCTGGCTCTGATCGCGCTGCATTTTGTTGAGAAACCTGCCCAACGCACACTGCGAAGCTGGATGCATGTGTGGCGATAAGGCTTCAGTCGAGAAGAACATGCTGATGCCCAAAAATTATAGTATTTCAGTCTCAACCAACCCCTGAAGGTGCGAGCCCATCCCATCAGTGGAACTGCTCTGAATCGACGGAAAATCCTCGCCCGCAGCAGAGTCATCTCGTTCCCAGAGGGTATTTATGACCAATCCACTCAAGGGTTTGCTTCTTATCGTAGCTACCGGGGCTGTTCTATCGCTCAGCGCGACAGTCGTCGCGACTGCACAGGATCAGAATACGAAGCCTGACAATTCCGCGCAGAACAAAAATCAGAATCAGACGGCGCAAGACCAATCCAGCGCCGCGTCCGACCGCGAACTCACAGCCAAAGTGCGGAAGGCGATCATTGCAGACAAGGAACTTTCCACCTACGCGCATAACATCAAGATCATCACGCAAAACGGAACCGTCACATTGAAAGGTCCCGTTAAATCAGACGACGAGAAGCAGAAGATCGAAAGTGATGCGGCTGGTGTCGTTTCGCGCGACAGCATCGTTGATCAACTTAGCGTTACTCAATAGTCGAGGCGGAAGGTATCTATCAAGGCTCGAGTGCTTTGAAGGAACTCCCCGCATTCGCAAAATCAACTTAACTTACGATCAAGTCACCCCGATTTCTCAGGAGTCTCAAAAATGGCAAATAAGAATATGGCAGTTTTCGGCATTTTCCCGACAGAGGATGGCGCAGACCGCGCAGTCGACGAGCTTCTGCGCGCGGGTTTCTCAAACTCCGACATCTCTGCACTTCTACCAGACAACGAAACTACGAGAGCTTTCGCTCATGAGAAGCACACCAAAGCACCGGAGGGAACGGCAACGGGAGCTGCGACGGGCGGCGTCGTTGGTGGCACGCTGGGCTTGCTGGCCGGCATCGGAGCCTTGGCAATTCCGGGCGTGGGACCGCTGATTGCTGCAGGTCCGATTGTGGCTGCGTTGGCTGGTGTGGGTGCAGGCGGTGCAGTGGGAGGACTGTTGGGAGCCCTTGTAGGTATGGGAATTCCCGAGTATGAGGCGAAGCGTTTTGAAGGAGCAGTAAAAAATGGCGGCACTTTGGTTTCGGTGCACTGCGACTACTCCGACGAGATTGCAACGGCGAAGCGAGTGTTGAAGCAGGCGGGTGGGCAAGATATCGCTTCAAGCGGGGAGGAGCGGGTCTCCCATGAGAAGGATCATGACCGCCAAGCGCGCACCGTGGATCCCGTTTACGCGGGGACGCAAGCCGACGATCGCGCCTATGCACAACGGGACAGGGAGCGGAGCATCGAGGAGAATGAGCGGGAACGCGCGCTGACGATGGAAGAACGCGAGCGCCGTTCAGTTGCTGATGCGCAGGAACGCAGGATTGTGGAAGAGAACCGCGAGCGCAATATCGCGGCGGAAGAGCGGCAACGCAGAATTGCAACTGAAGACGCAGCGTTGTCGGGCCGCAGCGAAACCGATCCGCGATTCCGGCACGGATAGCAATCAAGTTTGAGCGTAATCTCGACGGCAGTTCGCGACAATGCGAACTGCCGTTTCTCGTTGGCGTGGCGCGTTTGCTGACAGCAATCGTCAAAGGCGTCGAGCGAAGCGAAGGAGCCTAGGCGATTTGCCTGGACCTGTGCGACTTCGGAAAGTTTTGTGCTAAGGCGTCTTGCTCCTTGCGGAGTGGTTGCCGTCAATATCCAATAATTCAAACGCCAGGAAGCTATGCGGGGGAATCTTGATACGGAACGCCGTTTGCGGCGACGCATGGCTCCCAGAAGCATGCGCCTTTGTTATCTGGGAGACATCGCCTTCGACAATTTGCCCTGTGGACAGATTGCGGATCCGCTGAGAAGTTCCACGTGCGTTCACAACGACATCGACGGTCTTGTCGAGATAGGACTCAACGACAAAAGTGTGGTTGTCGTAGGCGAAGAGGCTAACCTTGCTCGCCGCGTCGAGCACGAAGGGGAATCCAGACAAAATGTAGCGTCGGATAGCAGTCAGCACCGGCTGCGGCAATGCATATAGGTCGCTGGCGTTTTCGGGAATCGTGAGGACGTACAGAATTCCCTTGGAGTAGCGATCCATCAGAAGCAACGGAGCGCCGCGCCCATTGGCAGTGCCGCGCACAATGGGCCACGCATCGTTGGTGAGGAAGGCGATCTCAGGGACGAGAATCTCGGTGGTCTCACCGAGATTGGCACCGCTGCCGGCCCCGTATCCGCCCCAGTACGCATTGACGCGCAGCACATTGCCGGTGGTTCGGATGTCGGCGATCTGCTCGAGGCCCTTGCCTTGCAGTTGCTTTAGCAATCCGGTGGTGATGACTACGTTGCCGCCGTTCTTGAGATGGGTGCGGATCTTGCTGATAAGGTCGGGGTCGAATTTTGCCTGTTCGGTGAGAAGTATCGTGTGCGCATCGGTGGGGAATTCCGGGCGCATATCGATGGGAATGCCGATCATTCCGAGGTAGTTCTGCAGGAAGTCTTCACCCGTCGACTGATAGGGCTTATAGCTGGCGATTCCGATCGGTTTGCCGAGTTTTCCCAACACGGCGTTTACCTGTGAGAGCGCATAGCCGGCGGCCGTGGCGTAAGTTACCGGCGAACTGGTGCCTGAGTCGACGTGCCATTTATCGAGGCCCTCAGCAGTGAACGTAGTGGGCAGGCTGTTCCATTGCTGGCGATCGCCCATCTCCGCGGCACGCAGCAGATCGCTGTACTGGAAGAGCATCATCTGTGGCGCTTTGGCGAGCATGGTGTCCCACAACTGCTCGGCATAGCGGTCGATATAACGGGAGTCATAGACGTCGACCCATCCGCCCCCGTTGCGGCCGGGAGCGATGTTATCGAAGTAGCGCATGATTTCGTAACTCTCGTATTGCTGCAGATGCTGGTCGTTGTCTTCGGGGTCGCGAGTTTCGGTACCTGTATAGATGCCGTCGAAAAGCTTTGGTTCTTCGTCGAGGTCGTAGCCGTTGGCCTGGAAGTGCTCGTACCAATTGGGAAACTTGATGATGATTTTCACCTTGGGATTGACGGCGCGTGCGGGGCCGAGCACGAGATCGCGGGAGACGTCGTCCATGAGCTTGAGGCGGAATGTGTCCCACGTTTGATCGCCCTTGGCGGCGATGTCGGAATCGTACTTGGTGTTGTTGAAGAAGAAATCGTCGAGGATAACTTCGTCGAAATGGCGCGCGGTGATTTCAGCGATGTGTTTGACGTATTCGCGCTGTTTGGGGTCGGTGTAGCACATAGAGACGAATTGGCCGCCGCTGTCGTCGGGGGCGTCGGCACCCGCTGTATCGCCCCGACCTACGTAGGCGATGCCGCCGGCCGTCTGCACGTTGTGAGAGGTGAAAAAGGCTTTGACTTGTTCGAGGTTGGCGTCGTCGGCAATGGTTCCGCTGCGGTACGTTTCGATGTAAACCTTGTCGATCTTGACCTGGCTGGATAGATCGTCCCAGGACTTTTGAAGGTAGGCAGGGTCCTTCATCTTCTGCACGACAGAAACCGGGATGTAGACGGCGACACGAAATTGCTCGTGTTCAGGTGCGGTCGCGGCACCAAGAGAATGGGAGAACGAGGCAAGAAGGATGAGCGAGGCAAGGGAAACGAAACGGAAGCGACGATACACGGAGCGATCTCCTTGTGGTTGCGCGCGATTATTACGGCGCGTCCAGTGCGGAGCCAGTATAGCGGTCGATTTGCCGCCAGTAAAACGATTAGGCGAGGATCTCCAAAAAAAGTGAATGCTACACAAAAAGCCGAAGCCCAGCCAATTGGCCGGGCTTCTCTGCTTTTACGAATACCAAAGCGCTATGGCGTCACGGTTTGTGTGGAATGATTGCCGTGCGGCACGAGGGCGACGGCCGTCGGGTGGACGCCAACGGGATACGGAGTGGCCTGCGTCTGCTTCAGCGTACCCGCAGTCGGATCGAGCCTGAATCCTGAGATCGAGTTGCCGAGGAAATTTGCTGTGTAGACATAGCGGCCAAGCGCGGGATCGACTGCGACAGAAACCGGCTGCGTATCGGTGTTATTGCTCTGGTTGCCCGTAGCGTTTACGGCAGTGGAAGGTGTACCAGTCGGCAGGTCGATAACGTATGCGGTTACCGTTGAATCAAGCGAATTGGAAACGTAGATGAACTTGCCGCGCGGATCGATGGCGATGGACGTGGGCTGGCCGCCGGTTTTGTAAGGTCCATTGAGCAAGAAACTAAGACTATATCCGCCGTAGATTCCGTATCCAATCATCTGATTCGAAGCAAAATCGGTGACGTAAACGAAGCGATTAGTCGGATCGGCCACGATGGCGTCCGGTTTAACGCCCGCACTGTAGGGGCTTCCAGCGGTCGGAGTCAACGCACCTCCGGAACCGGTGGTAAACCCATACAACCAGCCGGGACTCGCTGTGCTCGTGGTGACGCCGCCCGGATTGTAGGAGGACAAATCATAGGCAGTCGCGTAAACCGCGCCCCCGTTTGCGAGGACGGTGACGCTGGTGGGCACAACGGAGTCAGATGCGTACCCCGGAATGGTGAGGCTGACCTCGTTGGCGACTGAGCCCAGAGCACCTGAAGAGAGAGTGTAGGCCGAGAGCGTTGCCGTGGTTGTTCCGGAAACGACATAAAGGGTATTGCCATCGGTACTGACAGCCATCGCGACAGGCGCTGTGGGAAGCGTGACGCTATCCTTCTTCGTCAGAACGCCATTGCTGTCGATGGCAAAATGGACAATATTCATGTCCACCTGGTTGGCGACGTAGAGATTCTGAGAGCCGGGAGAGATTGCCAGGGCTGTAGGGGTAGTGCCGCCTGAGCAGACCTGCGGTTTGCCGGTTCGAATTGCGCCGGACTCCGAATCGACGGCGTACGTCTCGATCTCGCCATTTGGGCAAGTGCTTTTGCTACCCGAGATCGAGCTTGCGGACGTGGCGACGAACAGATAGTCGATCGTCACAAGCTGACAACCTGAAAAGAGAGTGGCCACAACGAGGCCGATGGCAGAGACGAGCATGAGCTGTCTCAATTTGCTGAACTTCATGCGCTTCCTTCGTCACGGGCCGTCAATGTTTAGCCCAGAGAGTGCTGGTTGAGGTTCCTTTCAGTCATTGTAAAAGCCTTGAAAGGGATACTGCTGTCATGCGCGGCTTTGAGCCGGATTGCCTCTTCTGCGAACCATACCAGCGATCTTGCCGGTGGCTCCAGAGCTATTTCTTGGTACTGCCATGCGTAATTGCTGCGACCGCCGTTGGATTGGCATTGGATGCCGAAGGTGAAAACTGAGAATTCAGGAGCGAACCATCTGTGAGGTTCAACTGAAAGCCTGAAACGTTGTTGCCAAGGAAATTTGCGGTATAAACGTACTCGTTCAACGAAGGGTCAATGCCGATAGCAACCGGCTGCGTTCCCGTCGTGTACGTGCCAAGCCTGCTTAGGCTGCCGGAACTGATTGAGTAGACGCCCACATTGGAGTCCTGCCCGTTTGCGATCATGGCATATTTGGCCGTGGCATCCAGTACGATGGCAGTCGGTTGACTGCCCGTAGGAAATGGACTGCCGCTCGAAGCTGTCAACGCGCCACCGTTGATCTGAAAACTGTAAACCAGGTTCTGCGCCGAATCGGTGACGTAGAGATAGGCGCCGCTTGCGTCGCTAACGACTGCGCTGGGACGCGAGCCAACCGGAACCGGGAATCCAGAGAGTTCTGTGAGGGTGCCGCCGGAGTTGGTTGCAAACCCGAAGACGTAGCCGAGGTTCGTAGTGGAATCGTAGCCGGTAACGTAGACATAGGCGCCCGAGGCGGCGGTTGTCACCGCAGTGGGAACGAACACATCCGATCCGCTGGTGCCAGATAGCAGAAGAGGCCAATAACTGGCGCTGATACCGGTGTTTACCACGGGAGGTCCAAGAGTGTTGGCCGGTTGAGAGGGGGTGAGGGCTGCTGCCTGCGAGGCGGTCAGGATGGGAAATACTGCAATGGATCCCGAACACGGTGATGCGGGGTTACACGTCGGCAGCGGCTGATAGGTATTGATCACGTACAGATAACTGCCGGAGACCGAGATAGCCAGCGGAAAGATGCCGGGCGTATTTACCGTGTTCTGTGGATACAGCTTGCCGTCGTTGCCGATCACAAACTGGACGATGGTGTTGTCATCTCTATTGACGACGTAGAGGTCTGCCTCGTCGGGAGAAACGGCTTCCGCTACAGGATTGCGCCCGCCTGAAGGAAAGGGCGAAGTAATGATCTGGCGCATGCGGCCCGATTCGGAATTAATTTCGAAGACATTGACCTCTCCATAGTTATTGGGGCCGGCCGCTTTGGCGCTGCTCACATACACAAAGTCCACGGTGAGCGTGGCACAGGCGGAGAGGACGGTGGCTGCCAGCAGGCTCGCCGCGGAGATCGCCAGCAACTGAATCGGATTGTTGAACTTCATGCGCATCTTTCGTGTTGGAGCCAACTTCGTAAACTTCCAAATCAATTTTTTGTGCCGAATCACCTGATATCTAAACCATCTATGCGATTGCCGGTGAATCGTCTCTGTCTTGCATCGCCGGGAACTCTCCACTCGCAGCGGGAGCGGCTTGGAAGGCCGCTCCCGCCCGAAGTCAACGACGCAAAGGTGTTAGCTTGTACGGCCGGTGGCGACACACCATGTCGCAGGACCGGGTATGGCATAACTGTCTTTCGCCTTTGTCTGTTGACTCAGCGGGGTTAGATTGCCGGAGACTTCGTTAATCGCGAGGCCGGTAACCGTCGAACTGAAGGCATTGGCGGTGTACACGAACTGGTTGGATGGATCCTCAAGAATGCACATGGGGCCGGCGCCGGTGCCGCTGGTCTGGCCGCCATTTGCAATCGGCGACAATTGAAAAGGGGTGGTGATAATGAATGCCGCAATGCCGCTTTGCGGATTGGTGGTGTTGCTATTGTCGCCCCGGTTCAGCACGTAGAGCCATTTTCCATTGTTCGCCGCGATGACGTAGTTAGGAAAGGTGTAGGCCGAGTAGTCAGGAATATACCCGTTGGGCTCTGCCTGCAGCGATCCGCCTGACCCCAGCGAATAGGCGAAGATCTGCCCGTTCGAAGACGGCACATTGGTGTTGGGACCGTTATCGAGCACGTAGGTGACACCACCTGCCACTACGATCGCCGTTGCTTGATTGATGCCGAGCGGTTGAGAGCTGTTCTGGTTTATTGTCAGCTGACCATTTGAGACGTTGTAGGCATATGGAAAGGCGGAGTCGCCGGTCGTTGGAGTTCCGCTGACTGTGATGAAGTAGTTTGACGAGAGCGTAAAGTCGATCGGGTCTACCGGGACCGGGAAGTAGGGCAGCGGCGAGCCGGTAGCGGAAGTGACTTGCGAGTTGAGCACATAGCTCAAACGCCCGGTGGTCCCATCGATCGAAAAGGCCGTAATGTCGCCGCAGGTAGTCACTGCCGGACCGAAGACCAGCGAGCACCCCGTACCGCCCGGGGCATCGTGATCAAGCGCAAAAAGATGCGAGCCGGACGCGTCGGCAACCAGCCGGAAAGGATTGTTTCCCTGTGTATAGTAGGTGCCCTGCGGTGCCAATACACCATTGCCGCCAATTGAAAACTGGGTGATATTTGCGTTTGAGCAGACATCCGTAACGCTGCAGGGGCCGCCGTCGGCGGTCGAGCCCTGGTTCAGCACATATAAAAACCTTCCACCGGTCAGCAGCACGGAGCGGCCAGGATTGGCTCCGCCGGAGCTAACGGGCAGCCCGTGGATCGAAACGAGATTGCCAGTGTTGTGATCGATTTTGAAGCCGCTGATAACGCCTGCACCCGTGGTGGAGGCAGTCTGAGTTCCAGTGACGTAGAGATAGCCTACTGAATAACTTTGTACGCAAGACGAGATGCCGAAGACCGCGCCACCAGAGATGGCAGTCATCAGAAGTGCCTTGCCGAGTTTCCTGAACTTCATGCGATTCCTTCATCCTGGTCCGGCGAGCGCCGCCAAGTGTGCTGATTCCGCAGCAGAGCTGGGTTTGGGTTGGGTCCCTGAACGATTGTAAAAGGCGAGGGCTTGTTATGCCTAGTTTCGGCGCAAGATAGGCCGAAACAAGGTGTTGTGCTGGGAGGATTACAAGGTAGCGCGGCCTGATAAATCATGTCGCCCTCGTGCCGATCAGGTGCGGATAGCTGATGCGGATTGGACGCGGAAATGCCTGCAATGTCACCGCATGCGATGCATTGGTGCGGACGGACGAGAAAGAAGCCACCGGCATAGAGTCGGGGACGCTGAACCATAGAAGCCGCGGACCGCCGAGTTCCGCGACTTCTACGGAATTAGGGGGTCTACCAGACGCGACAGGAGTTCTCGGGGTACATTGGCTGTCCCTTGTGGCAGCCGAATGCCTTGCCGAACTGATCGAAGTTCTGCACCGTGCCGTTCACGCGCCAGCGGCCCGGTGAGTGGGGGTCGACCAATGCCGATTGGCGAGCTGATTGTTCGGTCTGATTCTGACACCAGACCTGAGCGAATCCGAGGAAATAGCGCTGTTCCTCGGTGTAGCCGTCGATCTTTTCATTGATGGATTTGCCTTCCTTGGCCAGGACGTCGAGTAAGGCCATGTAGGCAATGCGGAGGCCGCCATTGTCGGCCGTGTTTTCGCCCAGGGTCAGCTTGCCGTTGAGCTTGGCTTCGGGCACATCTCCGTGCGCTGGAGCAGCCTCAAAGCCGCCATATTCCGAGACCTCGCAGTCGGTGCGCTCGACAAACTTCTTGCGGTCCTCCGCAGTCTGCCATTCGCGCAGGTTGCCGTGGCCATCGTACTTCGAGCCTTCATCGTCAAAACCGTGGGTCATCTCGTGGCCAATTACCACGCCGATTCCGCCAAAGTTGACGGCCGGATCGATATCCGGATCGAAGAAGGGGGGCTGGAGGATGCCGGCAGGGAAGTTGATGTCGTTCATAGACGGGTTATAGTACGCATTCACCGTCGGCGGCGTCATGCCCCACTCCTTCTCATCGACGGGCTTGCCCAGCTTGTTCAGGTTGTAGTTGCGCTGAAAGACAGCGTCGCGCTGCATATTGCCGATGGCGTCATCGCGTTTGACGACCAACGCGGAATAGTCGCGCCACTTCTCGGGATAGCCGATCTTGTTGCGGTAGAGGGCCAGCTTCGCTTCGGCGGCTTTCTTGGTGTCGTCGCTCATCCACGGCAATGTTTCGATGTCCGCAGCGAGAGCTTTTTCAAGTGCCGCGACCAGCTGGTCCATGCTGGCTTTGGCTTTGGGCGGAAAGTGCTCCTTTACCCAATCCTGCCCAACAGCTTCGCCAAGGGCGCGGTCGGTTTCACTGCTGCACTGCTTCCAGCGCGGGGTTTGTTCTTTCTGGCCGGCTAGCGTTTTGCCGAAGAAATCGAAGTTTTCGTCGTAGAAGGCCTTGGGAAGGTTCGAAGCCGAAGCGTGGATCGTATGCCACCGCAAGTAGGCTTTCCAGCTATCGACGGGCTCTGAGGCGAGCAGGTCATTGAGGGCCTTGAAAAAGTCGGGAGTGGCAACGTTCAGAGTGTCGAAGGAGCGCACTTTCACGTCTTTGAAGTACACAGCAAAGTCAAAGTCCGGCGCCAGCTTCTCGAAATCGGCGAGGGTATAGATATGGTAGCGATTTTCGGGGTCGCGCAAGGCGGTGCGGCTGGTCGAAGCTTTGGCGAGAGCTGTTTCAATCTTGATGACCGCCTCGGCTTCTTTCGCAGCATTCTCCGGCGAGTCACCGGCGAGGACGAACATCTTGGTCACATGTTCGCGATATTGTTGGCGAATGGTCTGGAAACGTTTGGCGTCGGAGATGTAGTAGTCGCGATCGGGCAGCGAAAGTCCGCCCTGCCCGACGCTGGCGATCTGTTTGGAAGCATCTTTCTCATCCACCTGCACGCCGAACCGGAAAAGCGGAGCGGGATCACCGCGCTCGACAAGACCGCCGATCAAGGTAGCGAGGGTCTTTGAGTCCTTGAGAGCGGCGATGCGGTCGAGCGCCGGCTTGATCGGCTCCAGCCCCTTTTGCTCGATGAGGTCGGTGTTCATGCAGGCGGCAAAGAAGTCGCCGTACTTCTTCTGAAGTGGCGTTTTGGGGTCTTTCGAAGCAGCATCGAGTTCCTGCCAGAGGAGATAGCGATTGCGCTCCCCGAGCAGCGAGAAAGAGCGTGCCCAGCGGACCTGGTCGGCAGGGATGGGATTCTCCTTGACCCAGTTGCCGCACGCGTATTGATAGAAGTCTTCGCAGGGGTCGGCGGATTTGTCGATGGCTGCGAGATCAAAGCTTTTGGTTGCCGGGGGCGGAGCCGGCTTGGAATCTTCATTGGAGGATGCTGCGGGAGATTGGGCAACTGCCATTCCGGTGGCAATCAGGAACACAGGAATGAGTTGAGCGAGCTTCATGGTTTCTCCTCTGAATTGTCAAATTGACAGGCCGCTCGTTCGGGACAGGAAGGTGAAGAGGAGGCCTGAAGAAGAGCAGCGGGATCGAGCGCCGCAGCGTTGCAGAGAAGACTATCAGACCGGGCGATGGGGTGCTCGAGCAGCCGACCAATCGGAACGACGAGGTTGTCGTCGTCAGCAAGACATCCCGGCTAAATCTCTCCAACTTCCGTACAGACCACCATCCGCCCAAATTAAACGCCATGTCGACAATTACGTTGCGTCGGCATACGCCAACCACAGCATCGCGCTGTCATTCTGGGCGTAGCGATGAATCTGCGGCTGACTCTGGGAATTCAACCCCGCCATTACATTCTGAGTTCGCGACAAGATGCCCACGAACCCCGCCAACTGACCAGATCGCCCCCCCAAGAACTGTCATCCTGACGCGCAGCGGAAGGATCTGCGGTTGCTTCAAGGAGTTCCAGAGTTGCGAAACTTCCGCATTTGCCACGATAGTCCCGAAACGCTGCTTACCCACTGATTGAGTGGTTCGTGTGAAACGCGCTGCCGGCTATCACGCTGCGGTCGTATCACCCCCTAACCGGAAGTCGACCAATTCCGGCTTGTCGGGCTAACGCTTCTGGCCCCAAATTCCTGTCAAATGTGAAACGCCGCACAGCTCTCCAACCCCCACATTCCAAACATGAAAAGAATATGTGCCTCTTGCATGCAATTTCCCCAGTCTGGAGCACAATCAGATTGCTGGAGTTCTCATGTCCACGCTCAACATCGCCCTCGCACCTCTCGTGAGGCGCAACTCAAAGCCCGGCTTCGTGCACTCACCACGGTATCTCTGTCCGCGGTCGATTCCACACTCCCCGAAAGACTCCAACAATCCGAATGCAGCACCCTGCCGCCGAGCACCAACCAGACCGCCGGCGACTCCCCACCCCTCCCCCTCCCCCCTGTGAAACTGTGAAACTGTGAAGCCCTTGCCCGGTGTTGCCGTTGACAGATTGTCACGCGATGAGCTGGCGGGTCAGATTCGAAACTGATTGAGTGCACGGATCAGTGGGGCTCGCCTTTCGCGGCTCTATTTCGTTCCCCAAGAAATTCGACCGGTGGCTGAGTGCATTTGCTACACTCCGCTAACAGTTCCTGACATGGAGAAGACGGAATGATCCTGAAACGGAAGCTTGCGGTAACTTTGTGCCTTGCTCTGGCTGGCGCAGCTCTTTCGACAGTGGCCGTTGCTCAACAAGCGGAGAAGGACGCAGCAAAGCGGACCCTGGTGCGTGCCGGTCACGTGCTCGATGTAAAAACGGGCAAGGTTGCCGATGCGCAGACGATCGTTGTGGTGGGCGATACCATTCAGTCGATTGCCCCGACAGCCTCCGTGACTGCCGAATCTGGCGACGTCGTGGTCGACCTGGGCGGGATGACTGTGATGCCGGGGTTAATCGACGTTCATACACATCTGACGATGAATCCCGAATTCGATCCGTATCGCGAGTTGATTTCAACATCTGCAAAAGAGGCGATCAACGGCGTCGTGAATGCGCGGACGACCCTGATGGCCGGGTTTACCACGGTGCGTAACGTGGGCGCCAGCGGATTTGTGGACGTGGATCTGCGCGACGCGATCAACGCAGGGCAAGTTCCAGGGCCGCATATGCAGGTAAGCGGGCCGCTACTGGGAATCACCGGCGGACATTGCGATGAGAATCTGTTGCCAATCGAATATCACGTAGTCGGCGACGGTGTTGCCGACGGCATCGCGCAGGTACAGCATCAGGTGCGGCAAAACATTAAATATGGCGCCGACCTGATCAAGATCTGCGCAACCGGCGGGGTTCTGTCGAAGGGGGACGATCCACAGGCTTCGCAGTACACGCTGGAAGAGATGCAAGCCATTGTCGCGGATGCGCACCGGTTAGGACGAAAGGTGGCGGCTCACGCGCATGGAGCCCAGGGGATTCTGTGGGCGACCGAGGCCGGCGTCGATTCGATAGAGCACGGAAGTTATATTAACGACGAAGCGATCGCCGAGATGAAGAAGCGTGGAACGTACCTGGTTCCGACCCTCTACCTCGAGGACTGGATCGTGGAAAAGGGGAATTTGCCGCCTTTCTATCACCAGAAAATGGTCGATGTAAGCGCGGTGGCGAAACAGAACATCAAGCACGCAATGCAGGCCGGGGTGAAGATCGCGCTGGGAACCGATGCGGCGGTTTATCCGCATGGGCTGAATGCGCACGAACTGGATGTGTATGTGAATCAGCTGGGTATGTCTCCGTTGGCGGCGCTCCAGACGGCGACGATCAATGCGGCTGACCTCATGGGCTGGACAGCAAAGACGGGAACACTGCAGCCGGGCAAGTGGGCGGACATTATTGGGGTGGACAAAAACCCGATGGACGATGTGCGCGTGCTTCAGGATGTGAAGTTCGTAATGAAGGGCGGCGTCGTTTATAAGGGCGGGGGCGGCTTGGCGAAGTAAAGCCCTGAAACTCGCGAAGGCGAAGATTCTCTCCACGTGTGGGGAAGTAGAGAGCGTCCGCTCCGCCTTAATTCGAGGGGGCTGGGAGCGAAGCGGCGGCCGTGTTTGATGGCCTTCGCGTCTCAAATTTCCCCTCAACATCAGAGTGAAGCGATGATGGATTGAGCCCATGCCATCGCACTGGAATAGCACTCAGCGGCGTATTCTTCCTCTACGGCGAGACGGCTGCACCATTCGACGACTGCGTTCCACATCCCGGATTCGACTGCGAAAATCAACTCAAAAATCGGGCGAATGCTTCCCTTGTGCTCCAGCAAGAACGTCTTGGAGGCGAGGTCCAGTGCAAGGCCCTCGACAACGGCGTCCATTGGTATTTCGAGGATCGTATCCATCATAGTGAGCAGCCCGAGCAGGAATAAGTCTGCCCCATCATGTGCTATGCGTTTGGACAGTAGTTCGCCAAACCGGCCCCGCACCAAAGCGGACAGAAGCAGTTCGCTGGGGCGGCCTTTCGACATTTCAAACATGCCTGCGAGGCGGCACCAGCGGCGAATCTCGTCGTCACCGAGCATTCCCAGCGCCTGTCGAACGGATCGGATTTCGCAGCGGATTCCAACGCCGGCAGAGTTTACGAAGCGCATGAACCGGTAGTAGATTGTCGCATCGCTTTTGATGAGTTCCTCAATGTCTTTCCAGTCCAGTTCCGGCTGAGACACGGCTTTGAGGAGACGCAAGTAGACGCCACGATTGGTAAGCGCAGCGCGTGTCCGCAAAGATTGCGGCTTGAGGAAGAAGCTGCCCTGGAAGAACTGGAAACCCGCTTTGCGCGCGAATTCCATTTCCTCGCGGGTTTCCACGCTTGTGGCGCCGAGGCCGGAGTGGCGCCAGCGGTCGGTTCCGATCATGCTGGGAATGTCGTCCCATTGCGTGCGCTGCAGGTCAACAAAGATGAAATCGGCGAGGTGTGCGATGGATTCTCGCGGATCGCCTGGTGAAAAGTCTGTCAGGGCGATACGGTATCCGTCATTCTTCATGTCGCAGCAAACCTGGTAAATCGCGTCATCCATCGCAGTGGTGGAGTCGATTTCGGCAACCACCTTGTCGGGCGGAAGCAAAGCCAGGCCGTGCTGTAGCAGGACTTCGCGATTGCAATCGATAAAGGCCATCCGATGATCACAGAGAGTGTCGAGACTCAAGAGTGTCGACATCTCGATGGCAGCAGAGCCCGAGCGGTCGATTGCAAGTTCTGAAAAATGGCTAACGACATCGGTCCGGAAGATGAGCTTGTAGCCGATGACCGTTCCGTCGGCAGCCAGCACAGGCTGGCGTGTTGCGTACCGCGCAGGTCGAATGTCAGGCTCAGTGCCCAATTCCACGGTTATGCACTCCTATCATGCAATATCGACAGAACGGGCTGAGAGTTGAATGGAGGAATTTGGTGGGGAGTGGCAATTGGGCCGCTTCGCCTGGATTATCGGGTAAGGTGCGACTAGTCTTTACAGTTCGCCAGTGGCCCTGCCACACTGGAAGGTGGACACCCAAACCATCGTCATTCTGGATTTCGGCTCGCAATACACGCAGCTCATCGCGCGGCGTATTCGCGAGCTGAACGTTTTTTCAGTCGTGCTGCCATGCACGGTTCCTATTGCTGAAGTAGAGGCCTACAAACCGATCGGCTTGATTCTGTCGGGCGGCCCGTCGTCGGTGTATGACGCGGATGCACCGAATGCAGACCCCAAGCTGCTGGACATGAATTTGCCGACGCTGGGCATCTGCTACGGACTGCACTTCATTGTGCATCACCTTGGGGGCAAGGTGCGTACGGCGCCCAAGCGCGAGTATGGGCACGCCGAGGTGGCGCTCGAAGACAGTTCAACGCCGCTCTTCGCGCGGCTGCCGCCGGCGATTCAGGTCTGGATGAGTCACGGCGACGAGGCGTTGGAGTTGCCGCCTGGTTTCCGACGGACGGCGGTGACCTCGAATGCGCTCGCTGCGATTGCCAACGAGGAGCGGCGGACATGGGCGGTTCAGTTTCATCCCGAGGTGCATCACACGCCGCTGGGGCCGCAACTGATCAGGAATTTTGTCTTCAACATCTGCGGCGCAAGGGGTAATTGGACCCCGGCGCATTTCATTCAGACAACGGTTGCCGGAATTCGCGACAAGGTCGGCAGCGCACACGTGATCTGCGGACTCTCGGGCGGCGTGGATTCGTCGGTTGCGGCGATGCTGGTGCACAAGGCGATCGGCAGCCAGTTGACGTGCATCTTTGTGAATAATGGAGTGCTTCGCAAGAACGAATTTGAAAACGTGCAGAAGAACATGCGCGACAAGCTGGGATTGAACGTGGTTGCCGTCGACGCGAGCGAACGGTTTCTGAAACAACTCGAAGGCGTCACCGATCCTGAGACCAAACGGAAGCGAATCGGTGCGGAATTCATTGCGGTATTTGATGATGAGGCGAAACGCATTGCGGCGAATGCGGGCGGCGTGGATTGGCTGGTGCAGGGGACGCTCTACCCCGATGTGATTGAGTCAAGCAGCGTGAAGGGGCCTAGCCAGACCATCAAGAGCCACCACAACGTGGGCGGACTGCCGTTAGGAATGAAGCTGAAGTTGATCGAGCCTCTGCGCGATCTGTTTAAAGATGAAGTTCGGCGGATTGGGCGTGATATGGGCATGCCGGAAGACATTCTTGGCCGGCAGCCGTTTCCGGGGCCCGGGCTCGCAGTTCGTATCCTCGGGGAAGTCACGCCGGAGCGCGTCGCATTGCTGCAAGAAGCCGACGAGATTGTAGTCAGCGAGATCAAGGCGTCGGGGCTGTATTCGCGGATTTGGCAAAGCTTTGCGGTGCTGCTTCCGGTGATGAGTGTCGGAGTGATGGGAGATCAGCGAACGTACGCTTACACCTGCGCCGTTCGCGCCGTACACTCCGAGGACGGAATGACGGCGGATTGGACGCCGCTTCCCCACGAGGTGCTGAAGCGCATTTCGAGCCGCATCGTGAATGAGGTCCGCGGCATCAATCGTGTCGTCTACGACATCACGTCAAAACCCCCCGGCACCATCGAATGGGAGTAAGGGCTGGCCGTCCAGGCAATCGCGCCTTCGGCGCCTTGCTTGTCGACGGAAGTTGGTTCAACTCCCACCGTTGGGAGCGAGAGCCGTGTGGATCCTCGTTCGTCCTAAATGAGTTGGTTCAACCGCTAAAGCTCTTTCCAAATTTCGTTTCTTTATGGAGCGACGCGAGTTGTGTCCCGATACGAATCGGCGTCGGAACCGGGACGGGTGTAGATGGCGTAGGCGATGGCCGCCACGAGAATGAGGGCTAGCATTCCTAGCCAGGTCAGGCCGGCCATGGTCTGGACCTCCGCTATGCGGGATTCGACTTCGCGCATGTTCCGTCCGGCCAGAACGTAGCCAGGATGCGGGCCGTTGACGCGCTCGATGACAGTGGCGATGCGAACGCCACCCAATCCGCGGACTGGTTGCCAGCTCAGGCGTTCTTCTCCATTCTTGCGAACATTTTCGAAGACTCCGGCCGGCGGGGTGGGGACGGAGCCGTTCAGCAATCCTTGTGACGCGATGGCGTGGCCCTGGTCGTCGTAGACGATGACAAAGGGGGAGAGGCTGCGGGCCATGTCGATTTGCTGGCCGGAAGGCACGGCATCGGCGGGTGTAGTCCCCTGCTCGAGGCGGACGGCGATGTCTCCCGCGAGCTGGATCTGCGGATCGTTCAGGCCCGAGCGGAGCACATGCTGAGGAATCGCGTAGAGGGCTAGTGCTACTCCAGTAGCAATGCCGGCGAGAACCAAGGCGTTGAAGACAAGAACGGGGCGAGCGAGGGAGTTGCGCAGCATGGCGTTGTACTCCTTGATAAGAGATTTAATAAGGTCGCGCAGGATCAGCATGATCAGTGCTCGGCGGGGGAGAGAGTTGTCGGCAAGGGCATCTCGAAAGGCTTGATGCATCGCTGGTGCGTAGGCCTTGCGAAATGCAGCAGGGTAGAGGCGAAGGGCGAGGGCATAGAGACGCTCAATTGAAGTGGCAGGGGTGCGTGGAGCCGGATCAAGTTGGGAGGCCCTCATGAGCGGCCTCCATTGGATAGCAGCCCGAGGGCGCGGGCGGAAGAGACGGCGGCGTCGAGCCGGTGAAGTTCAGCGGCGAGCACGGTGCGGCCCTGCGCGGTGAGGCGATAGTAGCGGCGGCGTTCGTCATCTTGCTTGTCAGATTCTTCGACGAACCCGTCACGGATCATACGCTCGATTGAGCCGTAGAGGGTTCCGGGGCCCATTCTGATTCCACCTCCACGGGGAGCGCGGGCATCTTTCATCACGGCGTAGCCATGTTTATCGCCCTCCGCGAGTGAAAGCAGGATCGCGAGGACGGCGGGGGAAAGGGGGACACCGGGCGGCTGCACTTCGATTGCCATGAAGAGATAGTATATCCATTGCAGATATATCTGCAATGGGAATAGTTTTTACGATTTCGGAGCGCGAGAAGCACTGTTCAATATCTTTATGCGCACTGTCACTTCTACCAGTATTCTCCAATATTGAGTTCCTACTAGCTTAATCAACGCATGGCGGCGGGTAATTAGAGCCGCCGACAAACCTTTCAAGCCGGGACTTGCTTCGAAATTCCGATTCTTGAACGGCTTCAACGGAGGAAAAGTGAAGAACATATCCAGACAATTGAAGATGGGAGTCGCCATGGCGGCGATTCTGGCTACGTCAGCCGTCTTGGGATTTGCCCGTGCAAAGTACGAAACGATTGATGCCCAGGCATATGGCACGAGCACTCAATTGGGGAAGAACGTCACTGTCAGGCTTCTCATCTACGAGTATTCCACTCCCGAGGATCGACAGATTCTGCTTGAGTCATTTCAGAAGGGTCAGAACAACGGACTGGCAAACGCACTTGAAAAGATGAAGGCAGTCGGTCGGATCCAAATACCTGGCACGCTGGGGTTCGACGTTTCCTACATCCACGAAATCAAGACTCCCACTGGCCGCACGATTCGCTTTGTGACCAACCGCAAGATTGCTTTTGGAGAAGCTTACTGGAATACCCAATCGCAGTCGTTCAATCTGACGGCGGGCGAGATCAGGATCAACGACAAAGATAAAGGGAAGAGCGATGGCGTTCTATATCCGGCTTCGCAACTCACGATCAACAAAGACGGCGATCCACAGTGGGACCTCAGAATGAATCCGTGGAAGCTTAACAACATCATCGTTTGGCCGGCGGGAAATGATAGATAGTCCCACCTTCCTCGCGGATTCCCTTCAAGACGGCGGTTCAACATTCCCTCGAGGAGTGAAAGTGAGAAAACAAATGCGCTCTTACAGTGTGGCAATTGCAACGACGATCCTGTTGCTCAGCGGTACGATTATCCAGGCAAAAAGCAAGTACATCTGCGATGAACCGAAACCTGAAGACATGTGCAATGCGGCGAACACCTGCGGATCCGGTTCGTCGGTGTGCACAATCGACGTGCGGAAATCGGGAGATGGTGCAAACGTCAAGCCGAGCATTCCGAACGCAAAGAACAACCAGTTTTTCTGCATCAAGAGCGGCACAACCGTGGTGTGGATGACATCGAGCAAGAACACTGGTTTCATGATTTCGTTTGGCAGCGACTCACCGTTCAATCCAGATAATCCCATCATGGGCGGCGGAAACAAGCCGATCACGGTGAAAGCTCAGAATCCCGGCTGCTACAAATACGACGCGGGAGCGTTCTACTCTGGCGCGGTCTTTGGCATGAGTAGCGGAAGCAAGCCGGAATTGGTGATTCTGCCCTGACGAAGAGTGAATGTCTCGCTCCCCCAAAGGTCGCCTCATCCCGGGTTGGCTGGACTCGCGTGGTGTCAACGGTGAAACTGTTGCCATGGGGCACCCGCCGTATCTTGCCTCCGTTTGCGCGATTCCCTGGTATCAGAAGCGAGAGCCGATAGATCCGGCCCTCGCTTCTGCGTTTCGCACCAATGTTAGCGATGAGTCTAGAAACTTGCGCGCTCGGTGACGGAGAGATTTCCACGTGAAGTGAGGCGCCGGAGCCAAGCCGATTCAATTAGAGTTGCTCGTGTGCCGGACCGGCGGAGTGGCTGGCTTGGCAGGATGAAGTTTGAGTTGAGGATGGCATGACCCAGAAGCCTTATCGCCCGCAGGAAGACATCGTGACGTTGATGACACAATTTGAACAAGAGGTTAAACACTCGCCGGAATTGCCCGATGCGGCGACGCGATTACTGCGCGCGCGGCTGGTGTTTGAAGAGGCGCTCGAGTTTGTGAGGGCCTGTGGCTGCGCGATTGCGATGGGTGAGTCAGCCGGCGCGAAAAGAGCAGTGACGGATGAAGTCAGTGTGGTTGCCGACCCCGATATGAAGCCGGATTTCATGGAGTACGTAGACGGTTGCATCGATCAGCTTGTAGTAACTTATGGAGCTCTCAATGCGGCGGGCGTGAAGGCGCAGAGAGCGTGGGACGAGGTGCAGCGAAGCAACATGAGCAAGGCGTGGCCGCATTGCAGCGTGTGCGACGCGGTGCTAGTGCCCGGTTCGGATGAGGAATTGATTCACAGCGAAGGTGCCGATGCGCATGGCGGAAATTGGAGCAAGGTTTTAAAGGTGCACAAGCGCGAAGACGGAAAGTTCATCAAGGCTCCGACATATTCGCCGGCCGATCTGAAGCGCATAATTGAAGAACAGATCGAAGAGGCCCAGGCTACTGCCCCTCGGGCTTGATGACGGGGGCGCGCAGCGGAGTGGTTTCAATTTCGATGCGCGTGTTGCGGGGGAAGAACACGTCGCGACCGGAGCGCAGAAAATTGTCGTAGATTGAGAGCGCTGCCGCGTAATATCCGAGGCCCGCGGCAATGCTGCGGTTGCCAGCCGCAATGCCGACAATTCGTCCGATCATTCCGAATCCGTTGGAGGCAACACCGGTCTGAAGCGTGAGATTGCCGTCATCGTCGAGGGCGCGCCCGGCCAGCATGGTCAACAACAAGGGAGCGATGACGCTAGACTTTCTCCGCTGGGTAATGGTGCCCTCAGCATCGAGCGACAGATCCTGTGTTTTCTCGGTGGCAGCCCCGGCGAGCGCGCCTTCTACGTCGCGGTCGTATCCCTCGGGGAACTGGACCCGCTGAAACGTGAATCGAAGTTTTCCATTACGACTGAAGGTGCGGGCGGCCTTGGCTACCGCAACCTTGCCGACGAGCTTCGAGCCCTGCGGAACCACCAGCTCCCTGTCTTTGTCGTATACCGGCTCGACGACAAGGGCCTCAACGAGGTCTCCAGGTTTCGCGGTGGCCGACGTCAAATCGCGGGAAAGAGTGGCGTTGACGGCCCAGATTTCAGATTTGCCGGAACTGAAAACCGTGGGCGTAGGTGCGGTTAGTTCGACAGTATTTTTCGGCAGGTCGACAGGCTCTGCAAGTTCGAAGGACCAAGCGGTGCTGGCCTCGATGCGCTCGGGGTGATATGGGAGCTGGTGATAGAGCAACTGCAGAGCGCGATCTCCTTTTCCGGGTGCGGTGAAGTAGGCGATGCGGTCGTGGATGTTGGCCTTGGCCTCGGCCCATCGGCGCGCGATAAAGGACTGTTTTGGAGAGATACCGGGTGCAGTGAGCTTTAGCACGGGCGCGCCGTCAGCTGCCGGAGTAGCTGCGATGGAAATGGGGCCGGAGGGTAGTTCGAGTTTGTCGAACTGCACCTGGACGACGTGGAAAGGCGTGAAGTCTCCGCGCAGGCGGGCGTGCCAGCGCGTCTTGGTATCGGCCTCGAGGGCGATAACGCGGCCGTCAAGCGCGGTGTTCTGGAGAACGACAAGTCTGCCGCGAGCATAGATCGGGTGCATCAAGTGCGCATGAATGGGCTCACCGACTTTGATCGGATAGTGACGGCCGATTTCAACCTGGAGGCTTGTGCCTTTAGGAAGGACAGATTGGGCGGCCCTGACACCAGCAGGCTTGGACGGCTCAGGATTCGGCGTGGCGGAACGGCGTTCGAGAGATTGGGCGCCGGCAAACGAGCCAAGTATTATGGCCGTCGGGACCAGGGAAAATGAGGAACGGCAGCGGAGGGAAAAATACATCAGGAAGCTCCTGACTTTTGAGACGGTTCCGAGAGCCAATCGCGAGCTAGAGTAAGTTCTGGATTCGATACCCATGCAAAGCAGCGCGCAGCCGGTTTCGCATCGGATTGTAAGGCGTGACCTTTCAAAGATCGATTGAAACTCCTAGGTTGTTGCCGGGCGAGCGCGCAAGGCGGCAACCTCCTGGCTCAGTCCATCCAGGCGCGCCAGCAATTCATTGTGGCGATTGTCGGCGATAGAGGGATCCTTGGATTCGACGTAGAACGTGCCGTTGGGCTCGAGTTCGCACAAATGGACTTCGTGGAGGTGCTCGAAACCCTGTTTGTGGATGACTTCGACAAGTTCTTCGCGGGTAAGCGATTCGCGTTGCATTGCTTTGCGATCGATATGGCCATCGCGAATGAGAACGGCGGCGCGACCTTCGAGGGCTCGCGTGAGGCGTGGAGAACGGAAGAGAACGCGGACGACGAGCCAGTTGATGGCAAGCAGGCTGAAAGCGCCGATGATGCCGCCGGTAACAGAATTGTCATCGCCAATGATGGCGTTCTGCACGGTGTTGGAGAGTGAGAGTAAGACGACGAGGTCGAAGGGGTTCAGCTGCGCGAGTTCACGCTTGCCGAAGAGCCGCAGAAGCAGGACGAGGACGAGGTAAACGATGACCGGACGCAGCAGTTTCTCGATGATTGGAACGGGGAGATGGAACATGCTGTCGATTACTGGTGTGAGGATCATGCAGCGAGGATACTATGCATTCGAGTTGGCGAATGCAGATCATCGAATGGGAACGATGTCCTTCGCCTCCATTTCGCCGTCCACCGCCATCATCGAATAACCCTCCTGCCCGTCGAAGCAAACGATGCTGCCGGTTAGTTCAGAATCGAAAGCAAAATACCCCAGCTGTTCGCCCGTCTGACTGTTTAGCAAAATGGAACGAACCTCAACATCGGCTGCGTGTGCCGGACTACTGCGACGAACGGTGTGAAAGATGATCGAGATCATGCCTCTTGAGTAGTCGACTCGAATGGCGTACGCATCCGGAGCTGGACGCTCGAATTTCATCCTCGCCGCCGTTTCGCCGTTCTGATTCAGGATCAAGAGTTCCTTTGCGCCGAGCACGTAAAAGCGGCCGTCCTCTCCGGCAACTGCGTCTCCTGCCGTCGGATTATGCTGGGCCGCGCTCATGTCGAGCTCCGTAGTGCCGTCGCTGAGGTCATGAATCATTTTTCCGGAGGCGTTGAGCAGCGCAGCAAATCCTTCTCGCGGTTTGTTCAGAGGATCCGGTGTGTCCCGGTAACCTTGGACGTACATCACTTCGTCATCTGCGATTGCGAGATGAGTGATATAAACATCCGCCGGAATATTCAGATTCGTGATCGAGTCAACGGAGCCGTCGCTCTTGAAGCGAACGAGTTTGTATTCCTTGAAGTCGCCATGAAGTGCGTAGAAAGCACCTCCGGGAGCCACGGCCCAAGCCAGGTCTGCAAATGAACTAAGGCCGGCAGGAAGCGAAAAGATTGTATGCTGCCTTCCATCGGAACTCACTCTCAGAAAGGGGCCCATTTGCGTGATTCGAGTGCCGATATTGTAAAAAATGTCCCCGGTTGAATCACAGCTTGATCGGCCTGTTGCACCGAACACCGGGATCGCGTAATTGACTCTCCCTGTCGTTGACAGGATGCGCGGACTCGGGAGCCACCCGGGCCTAGGTTGAGTCTGTCGAGAGTCCTGCGCCAGGGTGAAAGCGCTTGCGAGGAGCAACCCCAGGCGCAGCGCCCAATTCATGCAGCAGCCCGGCGGATGGCTCTCGCGCCGCTCACACGATCTCGAGCATTCACACTATTGAATGTCCATGAAACGGACACTGCGAATATTGGCAACATCCAAAAAATTCCACGAGGGGAGCACTCGTGGCTGAGACATTATCGCAGTTCTAGAGCCCTGTCAATCGGGGCCTGAACCACTATCCGAGAAGCTCCTGCTCATGTAGCATGCATTGATTGCGTCCAGACCCCATTACTTCCAGCCCGTTGATGTAGTTCATTCAGAGAAGGAGCAGGTGTGGATTGAGATAGAATCCGCCCTAGCGCTATGTTGCGTTCGCAGGTCAACTGAAGGGAACCAGGAGTGCGTTTTTGTCCGGGCTAAGGAGGTCCCTGCGTGGGCTCGGTAGCGAAAACAGTGTTTGTCGAAATGACCCCTTTTCGCGTCGAGCCGCGTTTTGTCGGCCGGGTGTGGGGATGGAAAGATCTGCGTCCCTGGTATGACCGGGCCGCGAAGGAAGAGCCGATCGGAGAGGTATGGCTGACGGGAGATGATTGCGCCGCGGCGACGGGGCCGCGTGCCGGCAAGGCGCTGGGAGAGATCTTCAAGGAAATGCCGCAGGCGATGCTTGGCGAAGGGGCGTCGTCTTGTGATTCGCCGCTTTTGATCAAAGTGATTTTTGCACGGGAGAAGCTGAGCGTGCAGGTGCATCCCGACGATCGCCTGGCGCAGAAGTATGGGCAACCGCGGGGCAAGACAGAGTGCTGGTACGCGCTGGCAGCCGAAGCGGGCGCGCAGGTGGCGGCAGGTCTGAAAGCAGGGGTCACAATGGATGAGGTGCGGGCGGGCATTGAGGGCGGAACGCTCGAAAAGAGTCTCAGGATGCTTTCGGTGAGGGCGGGCGACATGATTTATGTAGATGCGGGCACTGTACACGCGATCTGGCCGGGCTCGGTGTTGCTGGAGACGCAGCAGAATTGCGATCTGACGTACAGGATGTATGACTATGGGCGCGGCCGCGAATTGCACATCGAGAAATCTCTGGAGGCTACGCAGCTCAAAACCAAAGCCGGTAAGGTGGCGCCTAGAGTGATGGAAGATCGCACGATCCTGGTGGACAGCCCATACTTTACTGTGGAGAGGATCCCGGTGGAGGTGAGTCGATCGAGCACAAGCCTACACCGCGAAGATGAATTGAAGGACGGGCTGGCTTATCTTTTTGCCGCGGAGGGGAGTGGGCGCCTGTCCAGTCCCAGTTTCGGCGAAGTGGATATTCCACCACGTGGGATAGTCGCGATCCCTGCGGCGTCGCCGATATTTGCGATTCAGGATATGGGTGATCTGGATTTGATTCGTATCACCCCACGCTGGCCGAGGCCGGCCGCATGACGCTTCGAGACTGGCGGGAATCGGTGATCGAATATATACGCATTGAGGCACGTCCCGAAGATAAGTTTGGTCATCAGCCAAGACTCTATGCGCTTGCCGGGACAATCGGCCAGGACATGGACTACGACGATGACGTTCTGTTTGCGGCGGCGTGGATGCATGATCTTGGCGTTTTTTCGGGGCATTGTCCGCAGGATCCAGAGCAACTTTCGCGTTGGGATCACGTTCCATATACCATCGACCGGAGCATTGAACTTTTGACTGGCTGGGGTTTTCCCAAAGAGAAACTGGACGCGGTTGCCCAGGCGATCCAAAAACACCAGGTAAAGGATGAACCGACAACGGCGGAAGGGACATTGCTGAGAGACGCGGACATTCTGGAACAATTGGGTGCGATCGGCATCTTACGGACGGTTGTGAAAGTGGGGCGTGACACGCGCTATCCCAGTTTCAGTTCGATTTTGCCGGTTCTAAATTATTCAGTTAATCATTTGGCTCACCAGACGCGCCTGATACGTTCAAAGGCCATGGCTGAATCACGAGCAGAGATGCTACGCTCATTTCTATCTGCCGTTTACGATGAGGCAGGCGACCTGCTTCATTAGCACCGAGATTCCTCGACCGCCGGAGAAGGCTGCAGGCGGCGAGGAGCGCCAATCTCAAATGGACTGCCCAGCTGAAAAGATTGTTGAACACTTTCCGGGTTACAACCACAGGCCGGAAAGTGGAAGTCCCCAGGAGGAGAGACAACATGCGTTGGAAGTTAATGGCAGCGCCGGTTATGGCTTTATTTCTTATATGTGCCGCAATTTCAGCCCGTGCACAGGTCACCTATTCGGCTGAGCAAGGCAAACAGCCGTTTACCGTTGGCGTGGGTGTATCTAGTTTTTCAGACGACTGGGGCATCCAGAACCCACGCCAGGTCGGGATTACGATGTGGATTGACTGGCGCCCCCCCTTTGTTCCGGCGGTGTTGAATGGGTTGGGGATAGAATTTGAGGGCCGCACCGTGCAATTCGCAACGCCTTCTTACTTGCCAGGCCACCGCATGGATACAGCCTTGGGGGGGGCGATTTACGAATTTCGGCGCAAATCTCGGATTCACCCGCTTGTCAAATACGATTTGGGAATCGGAAGCATCGATTTTCCCAGCCCCGGATCTACGTATACCCACGATACGCGTACCGTGTACGAGCCTGGTGGTGGTGTCGACGTGCGCTTCTGGAACAGCTTTTCGGCTCGAGCGACGTACGACTACCAGTTCTGGCACCAGATCTTCGGGCCCAACGATCTGAATCCCAACGGATTCACGATTGGCGCGGTGTATGATTTTGGGGTACGGTCAAAATGAAATCCTCGCGAACGGTGAACTAAGTTGCGATTGGATCCAGAGGGCGCCATGTTGGCGCCCTCTTTCCATGTGCGAAGAAGCCGGCGCTTCCGTTCGAGGCGAACATCACTCGTAACGCAGGGCGACGATCGGATCGATCTTTGTGGCGAGACGCGCGGGAATGTTCGAGCCGATCAACAAAGCAGCGCTCATGACGAGCGCCGCCAAAATTGTGAGCAAATCTGCCGGATCCACTCCGAGCAGCCCAGCTTTGACGGCTCGGAGTGCCTCGTAACTGGCGGGGATACCTAGGACAATGCCGATGGCGAGGAGGGTGAGAGAGTCTTTGGAAGTCCTCGCGAAATCAAGGCAAATCGAGTGCGGGCGGGGTATAAAGGGTGTCGCCGTCAGACGTGTTGGCAACGGCGTGAGGCATGCAATGGCGCGGGGTGGGGAAACTGACCGCGAAGGAGCGAGTGACATGCAGCCGATCCATGAACACATAGCGCGTGCGGATGCCACCCATCGTCGACGGGAGCTGCGCGGGAATGTGTTCTCGATCGACGTAGATAACGAGAACGGACTCGCGGGGGTTGTCAAGGCTCTGGCCTACGCCGATTGCGAAAAATGCTGAATTCTGCTGCATCAGCTTATGAGCGATCTGGCGCTTGGCTGATAGCCCAGATGTGATGGCCGAAGGGGCCAGTGGAGAAACGGCGGCGACAGCGGTGGAAGGTGCTGATCCGAGCGCGACAGAGTGGGCGGTAGTGGGAATGACGACCGTGCGCACGCCTTCGACGACCGCAGGAACAACCGGCGCGAGATTCTCATCGACGTACACGATCAACGCTGCGGTGCCAGGCTGATCGCTGCTCTTTCCCGGAGCAATGCCGAGAACGCCCCCGGAAGGGTTGACCAGTGCGCGGCCGGCGGAGAGAGCCGTCTGTTGCCGCGCGGATTCGGCTTCGGACAATGGGTGTGCCTGGGCCGTCGAGATTGTACTGTCGCCATAGCTGAGGCAGCTGACTTCGTGATCAGTTGCGCCCACGTACGTAAAGCTGGTATCGCCCGCCATCTGCGTGCTCAAAGCAGTGAGGACATCGGGCGCGGGGTTGGCGATGCCGTGGCTTACGCCGGAGGCATCGATGCCGCCTGCGAAAAACAATCCGACTGGCTCGGCGTTGGTGGCGTCGACGAGCAGCGCGCCAGAGTCGCCGGCGTCTCCGAAGCGGTCACCGCTGACGTCGATCTGGTTGGTGAAAGTTTTCGTGAGATAGGGACGGGTCTCGCCGCAGTCGCGATAGTAGTCGACAGTAACGTCGAGATCGAGGGCTGAGATGCGACCGCAGGTCAGCCCGGTGGTGCGGCCACTTTTGGCAATGCGCAACTGAAGGGTTGCGTTTTCACCTTTCCCGTTTGTGGAAGAGATGCCCGGAGGGGCGGCGGCGAGCGAGCCGTCGGATTGACGGAGACCGAGTTCAAGGATACTGCCGCCCGGATCGACGGTGTGCGAAGCTACCTGCGCGATGGCCGCATCGACGTTGGTTTGCGCGGAACGTAGAGGCGGGAATGCCGTCAGTGCGGCGACGGGAACCGTTCCGGCCCCGTCTCCGCTCGGCGTGCAGTTGTTATCGATAAGTCCGGGCTGCACGATGGTGTCGCCGACGGAGGCGCGATCGCTGCGGGCAAGAACATGGTTGTTGCTTAGCAGGTACTGGCGTCCGGTTGCATCCTGGATGAGGGCGCCGAGCGTTCCACTGCAGCAATCGACGATGTTGTTGTTCTTTTCGTCGAAGTCGTTGTTGTTGCCTCCGGAACCGCCGAGCAGCAAGGGTGTTGACAAGACATCCTGGTGGCTGGCCGGATTGCTCATTACTCCCGAGGCGTTGAGGAGGACTGCGGTCTCTATCTTTGCGGATGAGCCGGGGAGCGTTGCCACCACGTATGTAAGGCCGGTGGATGAAACCACGGGTGGCGCGGTGTAAGTAGTGGAGCAGACGGTGAAGGCGTGGCGGGTGCGCTGGCACGTGGTCGAGCTCAATGTGCCCTCACCGCCGCTATCGCCTGTTGGAGCGTTGGAAAGTGCAAAGTGGATTTCGCTGCTTCCACCAGCTTCGGCCATGAAGCCGGTCACGGTAATGGAACCGTTTGGTCCCACGGCGGCATTTTCAGGCGTGAGCGGTTGCAGGAAACCGGGCGTCAGTGTCAGCAAGGAAGTTGCTCGAAGTGTTGGATTGGATTTCAAAGTCGCAGTGACCTGGACTTCATCCCGGTCAGAAGTGAGATAACTAGGCGGGGTGTATTGGCCTTGATCATTGATTTTTCCTGGACCAGAAATTGAGTCTCCGCCGCTGACGGTCCAAGTGACGGGAGCGGGGCCACCGCCAGTGAGCGTGGCATAGAACTGATGAACAGGGATGGCATGGGCATTCAGTGTGTTGCAACCGATACAACTGGTATCGATAAGCGCATACCCCGGCGCAATGGAGAACGCGGAATTGGCTGATTTCGCCGTGACCGGTCCCGCTCCGCAGCCGGCGAGGAGAGCCAAACCGGGGATTAGAAGCAGGGGAATCGATCGAAAAAGGGGCGTAGAGAGGCGAAAGACGACTGCCGTCCCGCCTCGCAGCGGCTCATTTCTCGCGAATTGCATAGTTTCTAGCAAGGTATCAGTCGATAAAGCAATGGCCATGAATTTGAGCGTGGAGCGACTGGCTTTGCCTCTTTTAAGCCTAGTCCCGTCATAGTGATCGCGCGGGCCTATTAATGCGCATCGACGCGCCAAAGTACTCATGCCCGAAATCGCAATATTGCCAGTTTGTCAAGCTGCGAGTTCAGCGACGAAGAGTTCCTATTATTGGTCTTTCGCACGCCGAACAAACTGAAAGTATCCCACCGCAAAATCGATGTGCCCCAAAAGTGTAAGGGTACAAAATTGACAATACACCAAGCAGAAAGTAACTTGTAAATGAGTACTATTGAGCCATCTTAGCTAGTTACCTTGGATTAACATGCACAGGAAGAATAACTTAGTTCTCGTTCCATCGAGGCCGGATGTGAGTCTCTCCCGACTCACTGCGATCTGGCGTTGGAATTTAACAATCGCTCAAACTTGGATGTCGGATGACCATGGGCAAGCTGCTATGGTCATTGCCGTATTCCTGGGAATTTTCCTGGTTGGTTTTCTGGCCATTGGGCTGGATATCGGGTATTTGTTTCATGAAAAACGGATGGCCCAGGCTGCTGCCGACGCGGCGGTCGTTGCAGCCGCCGAGGAATCAAGTTCCGGAAACAACGGAAACGAGCAGACGGTCGCAAATGCAATGGCACGGATGAATGGGTTTGATCCAGCTGCCAGTGTGAATCCGGCGACGGTTACGCTCAAAACTCCAACAGCAGGTAATTATTCGGGAGGTTCCACCTATATCGAGGCAGACGTTTCCAAGCCGATCCCAACGTTTTTTCTATCCGCGTTCGACCACAACGCAACTAGCATGACTATTTCTGCCCGGGCGGTTGCCGGCGGCGGATTGAGCAGTCCGACCTGCATTTGCCTGGAGGCTCCGACCGGGCAGGGTTTGGGCATGAGCAACAATGCCGGTCTAAATGCCAATCAGTGCGGAGTGACCGTGGATTCGGGCGGAAACAATGCAGTTGGAGTGACGGGGAGCGCGACTCTGAACGCCCTTTCGCTGGGAACCGTCTCGAATTCCTGGGACAACGGCAACAACATCAATAACAACGGTCAGATCACCTCGTCGACGAAGGTGGTTCAGGGGATTACGACGCAGTGCAAGCCGGTGCTTACAGTGCCAACGCTTCCCAGCGGGCTTCCCTGTTACAGCAATCCGGTCCAGGGCTGGACGGCAGCAAACAATTACACCGGTGTCTATACTCTGCCGCTGGCGGGTGAGACCACCCTGAGTAACACGGTTTGCTATACGAGCCTGAACACCAGCAATGCGGCATCTGTAACCCTCTCACCCGGCTATACCTACTACATTCAGGGAGACTTCACGACGGGCGGAGGTGCGCCTGTTTCCGGGAATGGCGTGGTGCTGTATACCGGAGGAAATGTCAACATTGCCAACGGCGTGTCCGCGAACCTTTCTGCGCCGACAGTAGGGGGTGTTCCGCAGACGCTGTTCTACGCAATGGGAAACAACGTCACAATTCAGGGTGGATCGAGTTCCACTTTCTCCGGCCTGGTTTATGCGCCGAACGCCGCGGTGACCCTGAATAACGGGACGGGCACAACGTTGAACATGGACTTTGTGTCTCAAACCCTTTCGATGTCGGGCGGAGCCACTCTGAACAGTTATGCTACGTCGGCCCTGGGAACTCTCAACCTATCCGTGGCCAAACTTGTGGAATGAGGAGATAAACATATGATCTGGAAAACTCTCCAATGCCGGTCCATGATCACCTGGATGCGCAAGCGGCTCATGGACAATGCCGGGAATGCCGCTCTCGAACTCGCATTTACTTTCGGAGTTTTCGGAACCCCATTGCTGCTGGGCAGCTCGGAACTCGCGACGGTGATCTACGACTCGATTGAGCTGTCGAATTCCGCACATGCCGGCGCGATGTACGGCATGATGAGTTCAACCTTCGCAGGGGACACTGCGGGAATCCAGAATGCTGCGCAAACTGAGGCTGCCGATTTCGGAACCAGCGTGACGGTGACGCCCACGACGTACTATGCGTGTTCGAGTGCCGTGGACGGAACTCAATATTCAACACAGACCGCTGCGGCCGCTGCATGTCCGGCGAACACAAGCAACCACTATTTGCAATTTGTGAAGGTCGTTTCGAGCGTGAACATCAACCCGCCTGTGAAGTGTCCCGGGCTGCCCAAGGTATGGACGGTAAGCGGAACTTCAGTGATGGAAGTTCAGGAATGATCATGAGACCGCAAGCCTGGGCCCAGAAGTTTTGCCGCACGATTCAAGGCGGACGCAAACTGATTCTCCGTTTCCCGCGCTTTTCAGATGGGATTGAGACGGGGCCAAACGGGAAGAATCAGAGCGAAGGCGGGCAGGCCATTATTGAAATAGCGCTGGCGCTACCGTTCATTGCAGCCTTCACTTTCATAATGATTGAGCTTTGTCTCGCGTTTTACAGCTATTGCATGATCTCCGAGACCGCGCGCGAAGGCACCCGTTATGCGATCGTGCGTGGGGCTACCTGCCAGACTGGCTCTGGCGGTTCGTGCACGGCATCAGCGTCAAGCATCAACACAGTGGTAACGCATATGGGTTGGCCCAATTTCGGCAATGGCACGTTGAGCGCGAACACGACATATCCAGACGGAAACGAAAATCCCGGCAGTCGCGTGCAGGTTGTGGTGAACTACGTTTACCCCTACAACATTCCGTTCGCACCGAAGGGGTCGCTGCACATGTCTAGCGCTTCGGTGATGTATATCGTGCAGTGAGCGGATGCCGAGGCTCTGATAAGCCGAAGCTGCGGTGAGATGGCGATTCAGTGACTTGGGACCTCCGCTGCATTCGTAGTCTTTTTGAATTCGAAGACGCATGGACGGCCCACGATTCCCATCCCCTCGTTCCTCGTTCCGGTACCCTCCGTTTCCTTGAACTGTGCTTCACGTCGTAGTTGTAGTCCTCCCCTTTGTGCGCGAAGACACCGCGAGCGTATTGGCGCGAAGCAACAACTTCGCTAGCAGAGAGCTTGGCGTTGCCGTCGTCGGCGATTTTGCCGGTCAGAATCAGGTAGCCCGGTTCGCCGGCGGTTCCATGCTCTCCTCGAAAATGCTCTGAATGGTGGCGGGAAACTCCCATGTATAGCCCTGCGTGCTTCCTTTTGGGGGACAAGTGAGTTTTGTGGTCCAGGTTCCATCGAATCGCTCGCCTGCGAAGAGGGCGCCAGCGGCGAATAGAAGAAGTCCAACCGCAAGAAGCCGAATTGGATTGTTCATGGTGTTCAATTCTCCTCCCGGGGCGAACACTTTAGCACGCTAGTCCGACGGCTGGATGTGACCGAGTTGCCAGAGTTGTCTGGAGCCGGAATGGGCATCCCAAGCCCTTGTTGTATCGTCAAAGCGAAAGGTCCGGAGCCGAGTGAGATGGCTGAACTGATTACTGTGCAGGGCGACATTACTACGCTGAGAGTGGATGCGATTGTTAATGCCGCCAACACTTCATTATTGGGTGGCGGTGGGGTGGATGGTGCGATCCACCGCGCGGCGGGGCCAGAGCTAGTGGCGGAATGCAGGAAGCTCGACGGCTGCGCAACCGGTGACGCAAAGGCTACACCAGGATTTCACCTTCCAGCAAGCTGGGTGTTTCATACCGTTGGGCCAGTCTGGCAAGGGGGCGGGCACGATGAGGACGACTTACTGGAGGGCTGCTACCGGCGATGTCTTGAACTGGCGAAACTGCATCACGTGCGATCGATTGCGTTTCCGGCGATCAGCACCGGGGTGTATCACTTTCCACCCAGACGCGCGGCGCGGATTGCGATCGACACGGTGAGAGAACACGTGGATGCCAGCGGAGTAGAAGTGGTGCGGTTTGCATGTCTCGGCACCGATACACTGGCGATCTACGAGGAGTTGCTTCAACAACCGCCGCGCGCGCCGATCGCATGATGCAGCGGGTCTAACGCAAGAGCGCCACAATCAATTGAGGAGTGGAAATGGATTACGTAAGTCTTGGTAAGACCGGACTGAAGGTCTCGCGCATTTGCCTTGGTTGCATGACGTATGGAAAACCGCCGGCGCCCGGCGAGATGAAGGGCGGACGCCACATGTGGGCGTTGAATGAAGAAGAGAGCCAGCCGTTTTTGCGGCAGGCACTGGACCTGGGAATTAATTTCTTCGACACGGCGAATGTGTACTCCGGCGGAGACAGCGAACGAGTTGTTGGAAAGTTTCTGAATGCGAACACACGGCGCGAGGCGGTGGTGATCGCGACCAAGGTACACGGAGTGATGCGGGAGGAGCCAAACGGGCGAGGTTTATCGCGCAAAGCAATTTTGTACGAGCTTGATCAAAGTCTCAGCCGGCTGGGCACGGATTATGTCGATCTGTACCAGATTCATCGCTGGGACTATGAAACGCCGATCGAGGAGACACTCGAGGCGCTGCACGATGTGGTGAAGGCTGGCAAGGTGCGGTACATCGGCGCATCCTCGATGTATGCGTGGCAGTTTGCGAGGGCGCTGTATCTCGCGGAGCTGAACGGGTGGACGCGGTTTGTGAGTATGCAGAACCACTACAACTTGCTGTATCGCGAAGAAGAGCGCGAGATGATGGGGCTATGCGGCGAAGAGAAAATCGCGGTGATTCCGTGGAGTCCGCTGGCGCGAGGGCGGTTGACCCGCGCGTGGCAGGCAGAGAGCACGAAGCGTTCGGAGACAGATCGTTTCGGCAATACAATGTACTCGCGCACCGAGGAGGATGACAGAAAAGTTGTCGACCGACTGGGTGAGATTGCAGAGAAGCGCTGTGTTCCCCGGGCACAGGTGGCGCTGGCGTGGATGCTCAGCAAGCCTGTGGTGACGGCACCGATTGTGGGCGCGACGAAACCTCATCATCTGCACGATGCGGTCGCGGCACTCGCGTTGAAGCTGACGGCGGAAGAGATTTCTGCGCTGGAAGAACCGTACACGCCACATCCGGTGCTTGGGTTCAACTAACAGCGCCATGTACAATTCGCGGGCTGTTCCCGGGTCTCAGAAAGAGATCTAGGGTTCCCGTCACGCGCAGAAATGTGGCGATATCCAAATCGCCGGCGCGCAAGCGATTGCACTTTATTCGATACCCGCCCCGTTCATCGCATGGTGCTGCGATGAACGGGCACAGCCCTTTATGCCGACCTAAACACGTCGGGACGACAGAATGGTTCCTGATGCGAACTTCAGCGATTTGACACTTGCTGACCGCACTCAGTCTGGTATCAGGGGATGTGCTGAACCCATTGGGTTCGCCAGGCGGGGGCTTCGAAGGGATCGGCGAAATATTGTGTCTCGTGTACGACCTTGCCGCTGCGGAATTCCATAATGCTCACCGTGAAGGCCGGTCGTCCCAGGTAGTTGATGGTGTATTCCGTGATCCAAAGGTCTTCCTTTCCGAGCATTCGCCTGACTCTGAACCCTGACGGCTTGCCGGGATGGTGGCTCCGCAACGCCTGCAGGTTGGCTCGCCCGAGGATTCGTTCGCCGGACTGGGGATAGTCACAAATGGCGTTTTTTTCGTAAATAGCATGCTCCGCATCGACATCGCCGATTGCCGAAGCATGCCAGTGTGCGTTCAGCGCTTCCCGAATTCGTTCTTCTTCCATGTGTCCCTCCGGTTATCGGACTTTTCCGTCTCTTGCCGCGGGCTGAAGCGGATTTCTGATGGATTTTCTGGTTACTGGATCCGCAAGACGAGCTTGCCGAAGTGGGAGGCGGATTCCATCTCGCGGAAAGCCTCGCGAGCTTCTGCCCAATTGTGGCTCTGGAATACGGGGCGCGACTGCGATGCGGCGAGCGTCTGGTTCATCTGTTCGAAGTGCATTCGTGAGCCGACGTAGATCCCCTGGATATGGATCTGTTTGTGCAGGATGAGGGGGAGCGGGATGGGTTCGGCAGGACCAGAGAGCACTCCAATCTGCACGATGAGGCCGCCCATTTTTACTGCGCGGATTGAACGTGGCAGGGTGCCTACGCCGCCGACTTCCACGACCAGATCTACTCCTTCCCCGTTGGTCTGTTCCCTAACCCAGCGATCCCACTCCGAAGTTTCTCCGTAGTCGATGCCCTTGTCGAGCCCCAGAGAACAGGCGCGCTGCAGTTTGGCATCGCTCGAGGAGATGCCGAGCACCTTTGCACCCTTGAGTCTGGCGAATTGCAGGGCAAAGATGGAGACGCCGCCTGTGCCCTGAATCAAGACAGTCGAATTCTGCTGCAAGTTGGCCTCATCCATGGTTCGCCATGCAGTAAGGCCAGCACAGGGAAGGGTGGAGGCTTCTTCAAAGCTGAGGTGGTCAGGAATTCGGACGATGCCGGTTTCCTTGAGCAGGACATACTCGGCGAGAGTTCCATCGATGTCGCCGCCGAGCGCTTCTTTGACCTTGGCAGGCGCGGGTGGTCCATCGAGCCAGTTCTGAAAGAAGCAGCTGCAGACGCGGTCGCCCGGCTTCCAGGCGCTGACGCCTTCACCGATTGCCGCCACCTCACCGGCGCCGTCGGAACAGGGAACCCGCGGAAGGCTAAGTTTGGGGTTGTAGGTCCCTTTGACCATCATCAAATCGCGATAATTGAGCGAGACCGCGTGAATTTTAATGAGGACTTCGCCGGCGCCCGGATGCGGAGTGGGACGATCTACAAGCTCAAGAGAATCAATGCCGAACGAAGGAACCTGCCAGACACGCATGGGTCAAATCTCCGTGGACGGATGCCGCAAATCTGATTGGATGCACGCTATCGCGGTACGAATATTTGCAAGCGCCCGTAAAATGAAGATATGGCGCGCGGATGGGAAAGTAAATCGGTGGAAGAGCAGATAGCAAATGCCACCGAGGAAAAGCCACCGCGTCCCGGTGAGGTACTGATGACTGAAGCAGAACGTCGGATAGCCGCTGACCAGCGTGCAGCCAGCGAACGACGCAAACAGGCGTTGAACCTTCAACGCGAAAACATTCTTTCGCAAAGAACATCAAATCCGGCTCGGCGTGTCGCGCTTTCGGCGGCTTTGTCGGATATTGAAGCTCAGATCAACGCGCTGGAGTAGGGCGGGAACCGACGCCGGCTTAGGACTCTGCAGCACTCAACTGCGCACGCGATTTTGCGCTTTGATTGGTGGAGCATGAAGAAAAAGAACAACAGCAGATCCTTCGCTCGGCTTACCCCATGGACATTGCACGTCCACGGGGCTCCGAGCTGCTTTGCTCTGGATCACACAGCGTTTGATCAGGCTCGCGGAAGGCGGGCGCGGCGTGATGCAAAAGTGGCATTGGCTACTCGCTGCGATGGAAGAGGATTGAGTTGGCTTGCTGGACCGGCGTTAGCAGGACGCGCGCGATGTTGACGTGCGGAGGACGGCCGGCGGCCCAGACGATGACGTCGGCGATGTCTTCGGGTGTGAGCGGCTGGACTCCTTTATAGACTTTGGCGGCGCGCTCGGTGTCTCCGCGGAAACGGACGAGACTGAAATCTGTCTCGACCATGCCGGGATCAACGCTGGTGACGCGGATGGGCGTGCCCAACACATCCTGCCGGAGGCCATCGTTAATCAGGCGCTCTGCAGCTTTGGTTCCGCAATAGACCGCGCCATTGGGGTAGGCGAGCTCGCCGGCGGTTGAGCCGAGATTGATGACGTGACCGCGGCCGCGGACCACCATTCCAGGAACGACGGATCGGGTGACGTAGAGCAGGCCTTTCACGTTGGTGTCGATCATTTCATCCCAGTCTTCAATTTTTCCCATATAAACCTTGTCGAGACCGCGGCTCAGCCCGGCGTTGTTGACCAGGATGTCGATCTCGGACCACTCGGGCGGAAGGCCGTCGATAGCGTTCTGCACGGCGCGATGGTCGCGCACATCGAGGTCGATGGAGTGCACGGAGGGAGCTCCCCGCTCCATGGCGCGCGAGGCAACCTCAGCAAGGCGGCCGGCGCGGCGGGCGGCGAGAAGCAGGCGGGCGCCTTCGGCGGCGAAGGCGAGGGCTGTGGCAGCGCCGATGCCAGCGCTGGCCCCGGTAATGAAAACGATCTTTCCTTTGAGGCTCATGACACTATCCTAGCGAAATGTTATGTGGGGGGACGTGACGGTAACTACGTTTGTCGGGGGCCTGAAGCTACGATTTCAGAATGCCACGTCGCTGGGCGATGCGGTACTGGCCGACGGCCCAGTCCTCACTGGCGAGCCCGGCTTGCTTGGCTTGTTCGAAGATTTCGGCGAGATTGTCGGCGAGGCCGAGGCGGGTGTTGCGGCTGGCGGCGGCTTCACGGAGAAGGCGCGTGTCCTTTGCGCCGAGGTCAATACTGGCTCCGGCGTGCTCAGGCGGGTGAAGCATCACGTTTGCATAGGCGGCATAGAACGGCGACTGGAAAAGAGCGCTGTTGACGGCTTCAAGAAAGACGGAGGGCGCGATCCCTTGCGACTCGGCGAAGACGAAGGACTCGCTGAGTGACTGAATCATGGTGCTGATGAGGAAATTGCCGCCGAGTTTGACGGCATGAGCCTGGCGAGGTTTACGGCCGACGACGGAGATGCCGCGCGAAAGGGGTTCGAGCACCGGCCGGGCACGGGCGACCGCTTGATCCGTTCCTGCGGCAACGATCCAGAGGCGACCCTCTTCAGCCACGTTGGGTCGGCCAAAGACGGGGGCGCCAACAAAATCGATGCCACGCCGGCTGTGCTCGGCGGTGAGCCGCTCACTGAGTGCAACGCTGATGGTGCTGCACGCGATATGCAGTGCGCCGGGTTCAAGCGCGTCCATCAGCCCGTTGGGGCCGAAGAGAACCTCTTCGTTAGCCACATCATCGAAGAGCATGGTCACGACAACGTCGGCGCCAAGCTCAGCTTCCGCCGGAGTGCCTGCGGCGATTGCGCCTTCGCGGAGCAGCGGTTCGATGCGACCCTCGCTGCGGTTCCACACCCTCAGTTCGTGGCCAGCCGCGAGCAGCCGGAACGCCATGGGTGTGCCCATTTGGCCGGTTCCAAGAAATCCAATCTTCATTGCTATGCGCTCTCTCGTTTCGATGTTAAGGGATTCGATGCGTTTCGGGTCGCCGGGTACACTGGTTTTTCGATGCTCCGAACCGTCAGGGCGACGCGCTATGTTGTTCCGCTACGCGAGGGCGGATCTCTGCCTGCGATTGTGGAGGCGGATGACCTGGGCTTGTACGTCGTCAAGTTTCGCGGCGCGGGGCAGGGAATTCTCGCGCTGATTGCGGAATTGCTGGCGGGCGACATCGGGCGGGCACTGGGCTTGCGGGTTCCAGAGATTGTGTTGATGGAGATTGGCGCAGCGCTGGGACGTAACGAGCCGGACTATGAAATTCGTCAGCTGCTGCAGGCGAGCACCGGCGTGAATCTCGCTCTCGACTATCTGCCGGGGTCGACCATGTTCGACCCAGCGGCGCGAGATGCGGCTCCCGCGGATGAGGCTTCGATGATGGTGTGGTTTGACGCGTATACCCAAAATATCGATCGCACGCCGCGCAATGCGAATTTGCTGGTGTGGCATCGCGACCTATACCCAATCGATCAGGGAGCGGCGCTTTTCTTTCATCACGACTGGCCGTCTCGGGAAAAGAAGATTGCCTCGCCGTTTGCGGAGATTGAGCAGCACGTTCTGCTGCCGTGGGCAAAAGAGATTGCCGCGGCTGCGCAGATTGCGCATGAACGGCTGACGGAGCCGGTGTTGCGCCGGATCGTGGAACTGGTGCCTGATGAGTGGCTGGAAGCGATTCCGGGCGATGTGGGTGTGCCGGAGAGGCGCGCTGGCTACCTCGATTTTTTTGTGCGGAGGCTTGATGGTTCCGCAGTTTTTGAAGAGGAGGCGATCCGTGCCCAGTCCCGCCTCGTTTGATTACGCGATACTGCGCGTGGTGCCGCGGGTGGAGCGGCAGGAGTTTATCAACGCGGGTGTTGTCGCTTTTTGTCTTGAGAACAAGTATCTCGCGGCGCGCATTCATTTGAATGCGGAGCGGTTGAAGGCATTGTGGCCGGAGGCGGACGTGGAGCTGGCACGGGAACATTTGGAAGCGGTGCGACGGATTTGCGAAGGCGATCCGGCAGCAGGTCCAATTGCGAAGCTCTCGCAACGAGAGCGCTTTCATTGGATTATTTCGCCGCGGAGCACGATCATTCAGCCGTCGCCGGTGCATACGGGGGTTTGCGATGGGACGGATGGAATTCTGGATCGGCTGGCGAAGCAGTTTATGGATGTGTGAAACTCGACGTGCCGTACCCGTGCTTTCCCATGTCTCAAAATCGAGACATTGGGCACCCAATTCGTGTGTCGGTGTCTGAGTTGAGTTGCTCCGCGGACGACTGAATTGGTCGTAGTTGCTTCGTCTAATTCACTGCAAATTCTTTGTGGAAAACTGCAAATATTGGAGGGGGTGGGGGTACCCACTCCGCCTGTTGATTTGAGGGCAAACATTCCGCGGTCATTGATGATTGTGCGCTAAAGGAAGGAAATTGCCTGCAAAAGTGCATCGGGATTTTCATGTTTGGAATATGCGGGTTGGAACGCCGGGCGGCGACGGCCGGTTTGACAGCAGATGAGGGTGAGCTCCTCACTTGCTTATGGAAGTGATGCAAATGGGAGCGGACCTTCCTGGCGACATGAGAATCAGGTGAGATCGTGCTTTCCCACCCAAGCGACGCTTGGATCGGGCACCCGAACGTTGTGCTGGTGCTTGAATTTTCAGGTCAGATTCGCTGACTTCACCCAAGGGCTCTGGGCACTCGCCGGACACTTTTGGAGTGAGAGGGACCGGGCTAAAGCCCTGATTCAAGGCACTATTTGTGGGGCTGAAGCCTCACGCTTCCTCAGCCAAGAAGCCAAAATTCTCCCTGACAACTATTTGCACGGTCAAAAGATCGACACTCTGGTCGCGGATGAGACAAATTCTGCGACAGGTGTCGAGAATTATTGCTGCGGGGTTACCAGTTGATGGGCGATGGCAAAAAGGGCCAGTTCGAGGCGGGTGGAGACGCCGGTTTTGTCGAAGATGTTCGACAGGTGGCGCTTTACCGTCTCCTCACTGAGCGTGAATTGCTTGGCGATATCGCGGTTGCTGCAGCCTTCGACGATGCAGCCTACGACGTCAAGTTCGCGCGGGGTGAGGCCGTAGGTTTTGCGCTGCGGCGGTTGAGCCTGACGCATCAAGTCGTGGAGAGCGGAAACCAGATTTACCACACGCTTGCCGCCAATCCAATAGTCACCGGCATAGACGGTGCGGATGGAGGTATGCAGTGCGCCGGCGAGGGCGTCTTTCAACACGATGCCGCGGGCTCCAATGTGGAGCGCCTCGATGATCTGCTGGGTGGTGATGGTGGATGTGAGGAGGATGATTTTGACAGTGGGCGAACCGTTCATGATGGCGCGCATGGCTTCAAGGCCGGGCAGGCGCGGCATCTGGACATCGAGCAGCAGGATGTCGGGGGTTTGCTCCAAGGTCTGGGTGATGGCTTCATCGCCATCGTCGGCTTCTCCTACCACTTCAAAGCCGTCACGCTCAGTGAGCATGTTGCGCACGCCAATGCGGACTACAGGATGATCGTCGGCGAGTACGATGCGGATGGGTTGTTGTTCCACGAGAGCCCTACACCTCCGAAAAGCCGAAACTGACTTGCGGGCAACCTAAGCTGCCTACATTCACAAAACATGGTTCCAGCTCTGCTTTCACATGAGCACGGTCAAGCCTGAACTAGGCTGGAAATTCCTTTTCCAGCATACGCTCCAGCCTTTCCGTAGCCGAATACAACTCTTGTAGTGCTTCCTTACAGTTATCCAATTGGTCACTGCTGGATTCAAGGAGCGCGCCCAGCTTTGCCGCCTGCATGGCGCCGGCCATGCCGCAACCGCCCTTGATGGCATGGCCGATACGGCGGACCTCGTCCATGTTGCCGGTCGCGATGGCCTTTTCGAGCGCGGCGAGGCGCTTATGCAGGTCGGTTACGACGGCGTTGTAGATCTCGCGGACGGTAGTCTCGGTCATGAGTTGGCGGAACTGGGCGAGGGTGACAGGGTTAATCACCAGTTCTTCGGCGTCAGCGGTTTCCGGCTGGTCGATTTTGGGATTGTGCTGGCTGAGCAGTTTATGTAGATCTTCGGGACCAAACGGCTTCAGCAAAAAGCCATCCGCAGCGGCGATGAGTTCGTCGGAAGGAGTGGTACCGCTTATAAGGATGATCTCGTCCTGGCCAAGCTGGCGAAGGCCTGCGATTAGTTCCGGCCCGCTCAGCCCCGGTAGCTGGGTATCCAACAAGACTACGGCCGGCTTGACTTCGCCCGTCTCGAGGATTTGTAGAGCCTGGTTTCCGTCTTCGGCACTGTGCACCATGTGACCGTGCAGCGTGAGGACGGTGGCGATCACCTCTCGGCTGACGAGATCGTCGTCAATCAACAGAATCGTCGCTAGTTCGTGCTTTTCGCCTATGCCGAGCATGTTGTTTTGCCTTTATTGGTGCCGTGATGGTGTCTCTACTCCTGGGCAACGCCGATCTCGTGGAGCCAACCCGGAGCCTTCAGCAACTCACGAGGACGGGAGCCGTCAGCTTGTCCAACCAGGCCGTCGCGCTCCATGAGATCTATGAGGTGCGCGGCGCGGCCATAGCCAATTCTAAGGCGACGCTGGAGCAGAGATGTAGAGGCTTTTCCAAATTCAAAAACCAAACGTACTGCGTCGTCGAACATGGGATCGTTCTCGTCCGGGTTGTCGCCGGTGCCCTCCATGCTCTGCTTTTCATCGCGCGGCGACTCGAGGAAGCCTTCGACGTATTCGGCCTGCCCCTGGTCTTTCCAGAAAGCGACGACGGCGGCGGTTTCCTTCTCGCTGACATAGGGGGCATGCAGGCGGAGCAGGCGACTGGTGCCGGGGGGCAGAAAGAGCATGTCGCCACGTCCCAGGAGGGCCTCGGCGCCGTTGGTGTCGAGGATGGTGCGTGAGTCGACCTTGGTGGCAAGGCGGAAACTGATGCGCGTGGGGATGTTGGCCTTGATGAGGCCGGTGATGACGTCGACGCTGGGACGCTGCGTGGCGAGAACCAGATGAATGCCAACGGCGCGGGCCATCTGGGCCAGTCGGGTGATGGACTCTTCCACGTTGGACCGGTCGAGCATCATCAGGTCGGCGAGTTCATCAATGATGATGACCAGGAAAGGCAGCGGCTGCTCTTCGGTGCCATCGTCAAAGAGGGTGGGCATGGCGCCCTCGAAAAGCTTGTTGTACTGGTCGATATTGCGCACGCTGCGGCTGGCGAGCAGCTTGAGGCGGCGTTCCATTTCGCGGACCGCGTTGCGCAGGGCGTTGGCTGCGAGTTTTGGCTCCGTAATGATTGGAGTAAAGAGATGGGGAATTCCCTCGTACATGCCGAGTTCAACACGCTTCGGGTCGACGAGAATGAGGCGAACCTGTGACGGCGTGGTGCGATAGAGCAGGCTCATGATCATCGCGTTGATGGCGACGGATTTGCCCGATCCGGTTGAGCCGGCGATGAGGACGTGGGGCATCGAAGCAAGATCTGCGGTAACGATGCGGCCGTTGATGTCTTTGCCCATGGCGAGCGTAAGGCGCGACTTGGCCTTGGCGAAGGTTTCGGATTCAAGCACGTCGCGCAGATGGATGGTTTCGCGTTCGTGGTTTGGCACCTGGATGCCGACGGTGCTTTTGCCGGCCATGCGCTCGATGAGGATGCTTTCGGCGCGCATCGCGAGACATAGATCTTCGGCCAGTCCGGTAACGCGGCTGTATTTCACGCCGGCTTCGGGCTTGAACTCGTAGGTGGTGACCATGGGGCCGGGATTGATGCGTTCAACGGCGCCGCGGACGTCGAACTCGGCGCATTTTTCTACCAGCACGCGGGCTTCGTCACGGAGCTCGTCTTCGCGCACGACCTGCGGACCCGAACCCAGGTTGAGGAGGGTGCTTGGAGGGAGTCGGAATCCGCTCACGTTTTTGGGGGCGACTGTGACGGTGCGTTCATCGGCATCGGCGCGTTCATGGATGGCGATGCTGTTGGACGCGGATGCGTGGGCAGCTGGAGTCGGAGCTGGAACGGGTGCCGGTAGTGGAGCCATAGCCGCAGGCGGAACAGGCGCGAAAACCGGTCGCAATTCGACGACACTGCGCGGCGGTGCTTCTGGCATCGGGGTAGCAGTGAGGGGAGCGGGTTGAGCTCTAACTGCTGATGAGGATGCGAGCGCATCGGGTACGGCCGACTCTGCAACCGTTCGTTCCCAGATGCTGGCACGGCGGGGCGGGATTGGATCGTTCGCCCCCTTGGTCGCGCGTTGAAAAGCGGGAATCTCATCGACAGGATCGGGCTCGAGTGCGCGCTTATTCAGGCCGAAGAGAGCGGCAAGACGGCTCGGTCTCGGCGGAGGCATCTCTGCGGCGGGTTCGTGCACGTCGCCAATGGCTCCGGAGAACAGCCGCTGCGCGGGGCCGGGCTGGGTTTGTTCGGCAATGCGCTCTTCCAAGTCACGCTTGCGCTCGGCACGCTCTTCACGCCAGTTGTTATAGCGATCGTGCCAGGCGACCAGATTGAGCCAGCGATCTTCGATTTGTGTTTTGAGTGTCCATAAGTTGATGTTGGAGGCAAAGTACATGCCCACGGCTGCCAGCACCAAGGCCACCAGCCATGCGCCCTGGATGTTGAGATACGCCACGAGAGTCCCGGCGATCACGCGCCCCATCACGCCTTCGACCGGGACGGCGTGCATCCAGTGCCAATGCCACGGAAGGAGGCCGAACACGGCAGGGGCGAAGATAATCGCCAATGCGGTGCCCATCCAGCGCAGGATTACAGAGCTGCCGGAGCGCGAGCGTATCCAACTCCAGCCGATTCCGCCAATCCAGAGCGGGAAGAAAAAGACGGTGATACCGAAGGTCTGGAGCAGGATGTCGCTGAGGTATGCGCCAAAAAGGCCGATCCAATTTTGGACGGCATGGGCGGAATCCGCGCCGGAAGCAGTATTGAGGGATGAATCGGTGGGATGGTACGTAGCGAGCGCGAGAAAGAGTAGAACGGAGACGAGAAAGAGCACCAGGCCAAGGAACATGTTGAGCGCCCGGTTGCGCGTTGGCGACAGAATGATCGGAATAGGCTTCATTGAGAGGACGCCTCCGCGCCCTGGACGTAATCGACGCTGGAGCCGCATGCAAAGACAGGAAGAATGCACGCCGGATCCCCTCGTTTCAAGTCGGCGCGATCATCAGGGAGCGCTGGCCTCAAACGGAAATGGACGTGACATTGCATTCCCTGGCTTTGCCGTCAAGGCGACGAAAAATCCCAGAGCAGCCACTATTATCCCTGCTGCCAAGAGGTGTTTCCGGCCAAACGGGGCGGGGGGAACCACGGAATCCACCCCCACCTACAGCGATCGAAATCTGACATGTCGCACTCAATGAGGTTTGAATCAGGCCACCGGCGTTTATTTCTACCCGCAAGCATAACCACTCGTTTTTCCTCGCTTTTTGAACTAATCTACCAACTGCACGTCCATGAGAGGTTCTATGGCACTCCCCCGCCGCCCCCTCCTGATCGTCCTTGGCAGTATTGCCGCCCTGATCGTGCTCGTCGCCATTGCGATCCCGCTCTTCCTGAATGCCGACTCCTTCCGTAGTCGCATTGAAACCGCACTCACCACTTCACTCGGGCGCAAGGTTACGCTGGGCAAACTCGACCTATCGGTTCTGACCGGCAGCCTGGTTGCGGCGGATGCCTCTATCGCGGACGATTCCGCCTTCAGCAACCAGCCGTTCCTGCAGGCGTCGAAGGTAAAAATCGGCATCGAGATATTCCCTCTGATTTTCAGCCGCGAGATCCACATCACCGGGTTCGCAATCAACTCGCCGAAAATCACGCTCCTGCGTGCCACGAACGGCACTTGGAACTACTCAACTATTGGCAGTGCGCAGCAGAACACGGCCGCCAACAAAGAATCCAGCACACTTATCCCTAACCTTACCGTTGGGCACGTGACGATCAGCGACGGTCAGTTAACCGTGGGAACCGAGGCTGCTCCGGGAATGGCAGCCACTCCGCGGCGCACCTACGATCAGCTCACCCTCGAGGCAAAGGACTTTTCTTTCCAGAAATCCTTCCCCTTCTCCGCGTCGGCGCACCTCCCCGGCGACGGAACCGTCTCACTCAATGGCAGCGCAGGCCCTATTAATCCGAAGGACGCGTCCCTGACTCCCTTCAACGCCCACCTTGAGGCAAAACACATTGATCCGCTTGCCGCGGGGTTCGTAGACGCCACGGCCGACCTCACCGGGACCATTGAAGCCATTGACGTGCAGGCGAACTGGAATGGCCAACAGCTCCACGTTGCCAATCTAGTGGTAGACACGCCCAAACTCACGCTCGTCCGCGAGAACAAGCCCACGGCCGTTGCGCCCCCGCCACCTCCGCCGACTAGCAACAACATGCTCAGCACACTTTCGGCCGACCATCTGCAAATCAAAAATGGCGCGCTCACCGTCACGTCGCCCGGACAGGCCATACCCGCGGTCTATCAGCAGCTCAACGTCGAGCTCAGCAGCGTCTCACCCGCTGCCGCGTCGCCGTTCAAGCTCAGTGCGCAGATTCCTGGCGGAGGCTCTGTCACCGGAGACGGCACCGCAGGACCCATCAATGAGGCGAGCGCGGCCGCAACGCCCCTCAATGCACACATCGTGCTCTCGCACCTCGACCTGGCGACCAGCGGCGTGGTTGCACCGGACGCAGGAATCAGCGGCATCGCAAATCTCGATCTCAAAGCCGTTTCGGATGGTAAGAATCTCAACGCGAATGTGTCCGCCAACATCCAGGGTCTCCGCGTCGCAAAGAACGGGTCACCCTCGCCGAAGCCTGTCCAGCTTCAGCTCACAGCCGTGCAAAACCTGCAAGCCCTCACCGGCCAACTGCAGAGCGCCGTCGTCACCATCGGCAAAGCAGTCATCAACGTCACCGGCACGTACCAGATCAGCGGCGCTACAACCACTCTCAACCTCAAGGTCGACTCGAAGGCTGCATCCATTGACGAGCTGGAGGCATTCCTGCCCTCTGTCGGCGTCCATCTGCCATCCGGTTCGCGCCTGCAGGGTGGGACGCTGACCACGAATCTCAACGTGACCGGCGCGGTTGGGGCGCCCATCATCAGCGGTCCCGTCCGCATCGACAACACCAACCTTGCCGGATTTGACCTGGGTTCGAAGCTCGGGCCCCTCAGCTCGCTGGCCGGAATCAAATCCGGATCCGGTACAGCCATCCAGTCTCTCAGTGCGAATGTTGCTATCAACGGCGGAAATGTCCGCACCGACAACGTCTCGATCGTTGTCCCCTCCATCGGAACGGCTACCGGCGCGGGAACTATAAGTGCAGCGGGCGCACTCAACTACAACACCGTCCTCAAACTTACCGGCTTGTTCGGCGGATCCAACGGAAAGACCGGATCTTCTTCAGGTGCAGGTTCAGGAGCGGGTGGCGTTGCGGGTCTGATGGGAATGATTCCTGGGGGTGCTGTGGGAGGCGCAGCCGGCAGTGCGATCGGAAGCTTTGCCGGCGCCGCCCTCCGCAATGGTGTCCCGGTAACCATCGGAGGAACAACTTCGAACCCCACGTTTACGCCGAATATGGGTGGAATCATGCACAGCGCCAGCACTGGGACCAAGCAAGGCGCGGCGAAACCGACCAACAGCGCCAACCCGCTATCGAATGCCCTCGGTGGGCTTCTTAAGCCTCACTAAACCTCCGGGCGAAGGATCCAACTTGGTGCCGAGCATCCGAGCAGCCCGAATTCAAGGGTTCAAATACCCAGTAGCCTGTTGCCCAGAATCAGGAGCAGGATGCCGAGGATGATGCGATAGACGGCGAAGACGGTGAAGCCGTGGCGGCGTACCCACATCAGGAACCATTCCACAACGCCGAGGGCAACGATGAAAGAGACGATGAAGCCGATGGCGAGAACGATCCAGTTCTGTGAGTTCATGACAAAGCTGACTGAGGTGCCGGCAGCGAGTTCAGCCTTGCTGGGATGGAGAGACTTGAGCAGATCCCAGGCGGTGGCGGCGATCATGGTGGGGATGGAGAGCAGAAAGCTGAACTCAAGCGCCGAGGGACGGTCGAGCCCGACCATTTGACCGGCGGCGATGGTGGACATGGAGCGCGATGTGCCGGGAAAAATGGCCGAGAGCGACTGGCAAATGCCAATCCAGACGGCCTGGCCGAGGCTCATCTCCTCGACGTGTAGCGTGTTCGGCTCGTAGCGCGATGCGCGTGCATCGATGACCCACATGATGATGCCGCCGAGAAGCAGTGCCCAGGCCATGACGGCGACGCTGCCGAGGTGTTTTTCGCTGATCTTGTGCAAGGGCAGGGCGATAACGGAGGTGCACGCAAAGGCGATCAGCGTGAGCGAAATCGGATGGTTTTTCCAGGTGCGATCGCCGCTCTCACCCTGAGGAAAGCTTTTGATGAAAGCGACGATGCGTTCGAGATAAAGAAGAAGAAGAGCGAAGATGGCTCCAGCCTGGATGACGATGGTGTACATCTTCCAATAAGCATCGTCGAGTGGAATTCGCATTGCGGCTTCTGCCAGGCGAAGGTGAGCGGTCGAACTAACAGGAAGAAATTCGGTCAAGCCCTCAACGATGCCTAGAAGTACTGACTGGATGTAGACGTTCAAAAAGCCTCCGGTACGTATGCGGGACTACGCGGGTCAGAACAGGTCATGCGCGCCTATTCTTTATCGATGCCGTAAACCGCGATGCCCTGATCCAATTTGAACACGAGCATCGAGGCTCGCGCTGTGTAGTCCGACTGCGGAAACTTGTCTCTGAGCTTGGCGGCGAGGTCGCGGGCATGATTATGTGCTGCTTCGCTCTTCTTGTCATTATTGTCTGAGGCGTACATGTCGGTGAGAACTGCCTGTCGATAGGCGGCCTGGTAGAGAGCCTGCGGGGTGCGCGGGCTGTCGGGATGCTCGGCTGCATATTTCTCGTAGATTTCAGATTCCTTTTCGGGACATTTTTCCTGGCCTTGCCAATCACCGCAGAGCTTGTTGTCGAGGAGTTCGTATGCAGCGAAGTCAGCGGAATGGGTGTTGGGGTAATACTTGATGACTTTTTTCAGGCCGTCTTCATCCATCTGCTCACGCAGATAGGGGGCCTGCTCTTTGGCGGAAGGGCGACTGGCTGAGTCGGCCTTCTGGATCTGCCAGAGAATGTCGGCGGCACGCCATGCTGCCTCGGCGTCGAGTTGCGAGTTGGGGAACATCTCGACAAGACGGCGGTAGAGCAGATGCGCGGTGCGGGCGGCGTTCACCGGACCGCGGGGATCAGAGGCCAGCGCTTCCTGGTCGGCTGCCGCACCCATCAGGACCTGGTCGCCGTTGGGAGTGTTCTCGCTGACAACGCCCTTGGCCTGAATCCACCCTGAAATGGGCGGCGGGACCTCGTTCGCGTCGAAGATGGGAGCGTCGGAGGTATGTTCTTCCTCGATGTCGGTGTTGGCGAAGACGCGCAGCCAGTTGCCGCTTTTTTCGGCGATCACCATTTCCCTGCCTATCTGGACGCGGCCTACTTTTTGCGTATCGAGATCGGCGGAGACGTAGAGCCATGTGACACGCAGCGGCGTGGCGCGTGGGCCTGCCATGGGCTTCTGCAGGTTGTCTTTCTTTTTCTGGGCGGCCAGAGGCAAAGCACAGAGAATCAGGCATAGCGCAAGCATCCGGGCTGCGCGGAATGTTGAATTCGTCACAGGAAAGATCATAGTCGAACGACGTTACACGCCGGTTTCTGTGAGCACCTGGGCAAGAAATGCGGGGTCCACATTGCCGCCTGAGACTACGGCAACTGCATTTTTGTACGACGGAAGCTGGGCAGAGTGAAAGAGCAGGGCGGCGGAGGATACGGCTCCGCTGGGTTCCGGAACGATGCGTGCAGAGCTGACAATGGCGCGCATGGCGGCGCGGATCTCGGACTCGGTGACGGTGATGATGCCGTCGACGAAGGCCTGGATGTGGACGAAGTTGCGCTCGCCTACGCTTTGAGTGCGGAGGCCGTCGGCGATGGTGCGCGATGTGAGCTCGGCTCCCCAGGTGACGATCTTGCCGGTGCGAAAGCTTTCGGCAGTATCGCCTGCGAGTTCGGGCTCGATGCCGAAGACTTTGACGTCAGGGCGCAGGCGTTTGATGGCGGTAGCGACGCCACTGAGCAGGCCTCCGCCGGAGACGGGAACGAGGACGAGATCGACGTCGGGGAGTTGCTCGACAATCTCGAGACCGCACGTGGCCTGCCCGGTGATGATCTGCTCGTCGTCGTAGGGAGGGACGACGATGTAGCCGTGTTCGCGAACGAGTTCTTCGGCTTTGGCGAGACGCTCGCTGGAGGCGACACCGACATCAACGATTTGCGCACCGTAGGCGAGGGTGGCGGCACGCTTGATGGCGGGGGCGTTCGACGGCATGACGATGACAGCTTTAGCGCCGACTGCGCGGGCTCCGTAGGCTACGCCCTGGGCGTGGTTGCCGCTGGAGTAGGTGATGACGCCGCGAGAGATTTCTTCCGGCGTCAGTTGGAGAATTTTGTTGGCGGCGCCGCGAAGTTTGAAACTGCCGATGGGCTGCAGGCTTTCAGCTTTGAGCCAGACTTTCCCCGAGGCATCGGGAAAATATGCGCGCACAAGCGGAGTTTTGACGGCAATGTTGGAGATGCGATCGGCGGCGGCGCGAACGGCGTCGAGGGAGACGAGAGTGTCAGTGGATACGGTCATGGGAGGTACTTTTCCGGGACGGGATTAGTGGTGGTCTGGGCCTGCCAGACGATTTCGATTATGTGCCACTGCTTGCCATCGAAGATGGCTTGGATGGAGTTGATGCCACGATCCATCAATTTGCCTTCGGGGACTTTGCCCTCAGGCAGAGCGCCATCGGGAGTGCTAAGGGTTTCGTGTGTGCTCCAGAGATGGGCCATGTGGTCCCATGATTCGGAGGTGACCTTAACCTGGTGCTCATAGAAGACGGCGCTGCCCCGCTTGGCGACGAGGCTGATCCAGTCGTCGACGGTGAGGATGCGAGGTGTAGCAGTGCCGTCGGAAGCGATGCGGATGGGGATGAGACGGGCGTCGGGAAGAAAGAGCGCGCGGAAACAGGTGCGGTCCTGGTTGCCGGGTCCGCTGACGGCGGCGTCAATGGCTTTGATCAAGTCGCCGAGGGTGTCAGTGGAAGGGCAGACTTTCGAGGTCGGCGGTTTTGCGTCGGGGGTTTGGGCGTGTAGCGCGGGGGCCAGGAGGGCAGCAGCGAGTGCGAGGGAAATTGTGAGGCGACGCATAAGGGCATTCTACAAGTAGGTGGTTTGTTCAGTGCAGCCGGTTAGTTGCAGAGGGTGCGAGCAGAAACAACTGGAGATTCTTCGACGCTCCTTCACTCCGTTCAGGGTCAGTCAGGATGACAGTGCTGATTAATGGGGTTTGTTCTTTCCAGCACGTGTCAGATGGGCAGGGTGAGTTCGAAGTAGATGAGGGGGTCGTTCTTGCAGGCCACGCGAGCAACTTCGCGGAAGCCGCATTTCGCGTAGAAAGGGCCGGCTCCGGCTGGGGCGTCGAAGGCATCGAGACGGATGGCATCGGCTGGCCAAGTACATGCGATGGACTCGGCTTCTTGCAGGAGGCGGCGGCCGATTCCTTTGTGCTGCAGTTTGGGATGGACGGCCATTCCGGTCAGATACAGAGGCTTGGTTGCGGCGGTGAAATACGAGGTGTCAATGGCCCAGGGTTTTTTGGTGGCGAGGCGGAGGGTTCCTCCGATGCGGCCTTCGAAGCGTGCAACAAGGATTCGCGAGAATTTGGGCAGGCGCATGTTTGCAGGATGCCTCGTTCGGATGGTGGCGAAGACCAGAAACCGGGGCCAAGCGGCGGGTGAGGTCTTCGGAGGCGGCGCTGTGCAACGCGGCGAGTTCGGCGGCATCGGCGGTGGAGGCGGCGGTTAAGGTGAGTTCATGGAGGTGAAGGGAGATTTCAGTATCCCACTCATGCGCCGAGATGCGGCTTCTGTGATATCCCACCCTTGCGACAAAAACAAAGACGTCGCAAGGATGGGGCACCCGGCATCCAGGTTTGATGGGAATGCAGAGTTGGCATTTCACAGTTCTCAGACCTGTGAAATCAGGCATCCAGATCTGTGACTGGGCTCTGCGAAGACCGATTGGTCAGATTTCGAGGATTACGGGCATGATCATGGGGCGGCGACCGGTAGTTTTCTGGATGAGGCGCTTCAGCTCTACGCGTACTTTTTCTTTCACCATTCCGTAGTCGGTTTTCTGTTCGCTGCTGAGGCCATCGATGGTCTTGAGAACGACCTGGCGGGCCTCTTCGGTGATGTCGGCGCCGCCGAAACCGCGCATAACGATCTCGGGCTCGCGTTCTACTTTGCCCATTCGCTTGTTAATGGCGAGTATAGCGAGGACAATGCCATCTTCGGAAAGGATGCGGCGGTCGCGGACGACGAGGTCTTCGACGACGTCGATGGTGGATCCGGAGTCGATGAGGATGCGGCCGGCGGTGACCTTGTCTTTCTTGCGCGCATCGGCCTGATCGAGTTCGAGGACGTCGCCGTCTTCGATGACGAGGGCATGTTCTACGGCACCTGTCTCCATGGCGAGTTGCGCGTGGCGGCGAAGGTTGCGGTAGTCGCCGTGGACCGGAATGAAGAACTTGGGGCGCACGAGATTGATGAGCAGTCGCAGTTCTTCCTGGCAGCCGTGCCCACTGACGTGGATGAGGCCGTGGGAGCCGTCGTCGAAGATGACGTTCGCTTCGCGACGGCTGAGGTGGTCGATAACACGGAAGATGCTTTTCTCGTTGCCGGGGATGATGCGCGAGCTGAGAACCACGGTGTCGCCAGCATCAATGTGGGCATGCTTGTGGTTGTCGACCGCGGCGCGGCTGAGGGCGCTCATGGGTTCGCCCTGCGTGCCGCTGATGAGGATCATGAGTTCGTCGGGCGGATAATCGCGCATCTGGCCGGGATTGATGACGAGGCCGGGCGGGACTTCGATGTAGCCGAGGTCCTGCGCAATTTCCGTGCTCTCCATCATGGATCGGCCTAGGACGACGGCTTTGCGGCCGTGCTTTCGGGCCAGTTCGAGGGCGATGCGAATGCGGTAAATCGACGACGAGAAGCAGCTGAAGAAGAGCTTCTTTTTGGTTTGCGAAAAAATCTCGTGCAGGCGGGGAATGACGGCGCGTTCGCTGGGGGTGTAGCCGGAGCGCTCGACATTGGTGGAGTCCTGTAGAAGGGCAAGCACGCCGCGTTTGCCGTATTCCGCGAAGGTGTGGAGGTCGAAGGCCTTGTCATCAAGAGGAGCGAGATCAATTTTGAAATCGCCAGTGTGGATGATGACGCCTACGGGGGTGTCGATGGCGAGGGCAACGCAGTCGACCAGCGAGTGGGTGACGCGAATGGGCTCGATGGTGAAGGGGCCGAGGGTGAACTTTTCTTTGGGCGTTATCTCGATCAGCGTGGTTTCGTCGAGGAGTTGATGTTCTTCAAGCTTGCCTTCGACGTATGCCAGCGTAAATTCGGTGGCGTAGACGGGAACCTTGAGCTCGCTGAGGATCCAGGGTAGTCCGCCGATGTGGTCCTCGTGGCCATGGGTGAGGATGATGGCGCGGACGTGCTCCCGGTTCTCCGTGAGGTAGGTGATGTCGGGCACGACGATGTCGACGCCCAGCAACTCCGTTTCAGGGAACATGAGTCCGGCATCGATAACGATGATGTCGTCTTCCCAGCGGATAGCGAGGCAGTTCATGCCGAATTCGCCGAGGCCGCCGAGGGGGATGATTTTCAGCTTATTTGTTTGCATCTGTCAGGTTCGATGCTAACAGGCGACCCGGCGGCGACGACAGCAAGTCAGAGTCCCGGTGGGCTGCAGGAAGTTGCTTCTAAGGATCCCCCGATCTCGCTGTCCCGAAATTGACCTTCTGATACAGAGGGCAATCCGAATTCGCATCTGCGTTCGTACTTAGTTTGCAAGTTGGATTCGACAGAGTCGACAAGTTCAAATCGAGGAGGAAGCATCGTGGAGTCACTCCATAAGTTGATAGGAAGAGGTGTGTCTCGCCGGAAGTTCTTGGCAGGACTCGGTTACGGCGCCGGTTCAGCGGCGGCGATAACATTGGGCGCCGGATGTGGCGGCAGTGGGGTGTACGCGGGACCTCAATCTCCGCCGAATGTTTTGACCGACGCGGATATCTTGAATTTTGCATTGAATCTGGAATATCTGGAAGCGGAGTTTTATTTGCGAGCCGCTACTGGTGTGGGGCTCACCGATGCTGATGCGGGGTCGGGTGCGGGCACAGTGACTGGCGGTGCGCAGGTGCCGTTCAAGACATCGGCGATCCAGCAGTACGCCACGGAAATTGCCAATGACGAACTTGCGCATGTGCGATTTCTGCGCAGTGCGTTAGGGGCAGCCGCAGTCAGCAGGCCGGAGATTGACCTGACCAACAGCTTCAACGCGGCGGCGATGGCGGCGGGAATTGGCTCTTCCTTCAATCCCTTTGCCGATGAGAACAGCTTTCTTGTGGGTGCGTTCACGTTTGAGGATGTCGGTGTGACGGCATACCACGGTGCGGCTGGGTTGATCGGCAACAAAACCTATCTGCAGGCTGCTGCCGGAATCATGGCTACCGAGGCGTATCACGCAGCGGAGGTCAGGACGCTGATTGTGGAACTGGGCGGAGCGTACGTGACCTATGCGAATCAGATCTCCGCCTTGCGGGCCGCTGCAGGCGGTGGCAACGAGGTTCCGATTGCGGGCAACACAATCGTAGCGGCGGACTCTAATTCGATCGCATTCGATCGCACAACGGACCAGGTACTGCACATCGTGTACCTGAACGCAGCAACGGGAGTAGTGACCAAAGGCGGCTTCTTCCCGGCAGGTCTTAACGGCTACATCACAGCGACGGCGAGCTAAGGAGACGAAGATGGAAATGACAGAGAAGGAAATTCAGATTCCAGCACCAGGAAAGCTGGGCCGTCGCGCGGCGATGTTGCTGGGTGGCGCGGCAATGGCGGGGATAGCGATGAGTCGGCGTGCGATGGCGCAGTCCTCCAGTGTCACCGATGCCGACATCCTAAATTTTGCGCTGAACCTGGAGTACCTGGAGGCGCAATTCTATACGCTCGCAACCACCGGGAAGACTATCGATCAAATCGGTATTGGCATTACGGGACCGAGCGGCGCCGCCGGTGGAACCGTGACCGTCAAATCGAATCCAATGGTGTCGTTTGTAACTCCGTTGCTTCAGCAGTTTGCAGGGGAGATTGCTACCGAAGAGCAGAACCATGTGAAGTTCCTCCGCACGGCGCTGGGTTCAGCTGCAGTGGCCATGCCGAATATCGATTTGATGAATAGCTTCAACGCATTGGCACAGGCTGCCGGATTGGGCAGTTCCTTCGATCCGTTTGCCAGCGAGACGAACTTTCTGTTGGGCTCTTTCATCTTCGAGGATGTGGGCGTGACGGCATATAGTGGAGCTGCGGGGCTGATCTCGAACGCGACATACCTCGATAAAGCGGCAGGAATTCTAGCGGTGGAGGCCTATCACGCGGGTAGCATCCGGCTGCGGATCTTCCAGACGGGAGCGGGAGCCCAGGCCGCATCGACCGCAATCGCGATGACGCGGGCTAAGCTTGATGGAACCAACAACGATGATATAGGTGTCGGTCTCTCTGGGGGCGCGGCGACGATTGTGGATGCCGACCAGAATGCGATCGCGTTTGCACGCACGACCGCGCAGGTGTTGAGCATTGTGTACGGCGGTGGCACCACCGGCGGGGCATTCTTCCCGAATGGCTTGAACGGGACTATTAAATGAGGCGGCAAACGAAGCATCCAAATGGAACGTGCAAATGAGCAGACCAGGGATGCGCGCCAGGGGGCTCGCATCCCTGACAAGATCTCGCGATTGCAGGCTAGACGGGGCTATCAACGCACGTGGGGAGATTGTCTTTTACACGGCGTCTCACGGCGCCTACAATACTGATGGCTTCCGCGCCTCCCCTTTTAGATGACCGAAAATCCTCGCAATCCGGGACCGGCCTCGAGCCGTACCGAAAACAGAGATCAAGCAAACCGCATGGGAGATGGCGTTGCGCCTTCCGTCGACGGAGTGTTGCTTGGCCGAGTGAGGACGGAAGATCAGGGAGCGATGACAGAACTCTTCGACCGATACGGAAGCATGGTTTATTCGGTCGCCCTCCGTGTGTTGAATGACCCCTCGCAGGCTGAAGACGTGATGCAGGAGATCTTTTTCCAGGTCTGGCGAAATCCGAATGCGTTCGCGGCGGGGCGGGGTTCGCTGGGAGCGTGGCTGGCGGTGATGGCGAGGAATCGGGCTATAGATGCGCTGAGGCGAAGGAGACCTACGGATTCTGTGGACGATGTGGTACTGGTGTCGCGGTCGGACATCGGGTTGGAGGTTGAACGGAACCGGATGATGGAGAAGGTCAGGGGGGTGTTGAAAGACCTTCCACTGGAACAGCAAGAGTCGGTGGAGATGGCCTTTTTTGAGGGGTTGACTCACTCGGAGATTGCGGAGAGAACGGGCGACCCGCTGGGAACGGTGAAAACGCGGATACGATCGGCATTGATGACTTTGAGAAAGGCGATCGGCGCATGACGCAGGACGAGCACATACCGCAGGGGGACATGGTCCTCTACGCAATGCAAGCCATGCAGTCGCATGAGTTGGCAGCGGTGCGTCTGCATCTGGATGGGTGCGCCGATTGCCGGCGCGCGCTGGCCGAAGTAAACGGCGATCTTGCGCTGGTGGCGATCAGCGTAGAGCAGAAGCCGCTGCCAGAGGGGGCGCGGCAGCGGTTTGTGGAGCGGTTAGCGGCCGATGCTTCGCGGCCGGATAAAGGCTTCGCAGAGTCGGTGGTTTCGATTGCGACGAAAAAGCCGGCAAGACGTGCGGCTCTTTGGATCGGATGGGTTGCGGCAGCGGCGTCGCTTTTATTTGTGTTCTCGCTGGAGCACAAGGTTCGTGATCTGAACGGCCAGTTGGCGCAGCAGCAACAAGCTGCAGCGCAACAAGCTGCAGCCAATGCGCGGGCACAGCAGGTGCTGGATGTGCTGACGGCGCCAACGGCGAAAAGAGTTTTGTTGACGGCGGCGAAAGCCAAGCCGGAACCGACGGGACGCGCTGTGTACTTGGCAGAGAATGGCGGGTTGGTATTCCAGGCTAGCGATCTGGAACAACTGGCGGCGGACAAAACGTACGAGCTGTGGGTTATTCCGGCGAATGGACAGGCGCCGATTCCAGCAGGACTCTTCCGGCCGGATGCATCGGGCAGTGCGACCGTGGTGCTGCCGCAAATACCCAAGGGCATTCCAGCGAAGGCGTTTGGCGTGACGATTGAGAAGGCAGAAGGGTCACCAACGCCGACCGCACCCATTCTTCTGGTGGGTGCAGTTCCCGCTGTGGGCGAATAAACGCGTATTCTGTTGTGGGCTGAGCGGGCGCCGCGGTGGCGGAATTCCGTTCTGTTCGAACACCTGATTCTTCCGGGAGCATTGTTGCCATGAGACTGAATACGTATTTGAATTACGGTGGAAATTGTGCTAAGGCGTTCAAGTTTTATGAAGAGCACCTGGGCGGCAAGATCGGGATGATCATGAAGCACGGCGACATGCCGGATCCGAGCAAAGTGATGCCAGAGTGGAAGGATGCTGTGTTACACGCAACCATCACAATTGGCGAGACGGTGATCATGGCGAGCGATGTGCCTCCCGATCGATGGAAACCAATGCGCAGCGCTTACCTGGCGCTCCACCTGGCAAGCGATGCGGATGCGCAGCGGCTGTTTGCGCTGCTGGCCGATGGCGGCGACGTGTTCATGCCGCTGCAGGAGACATTCTTCGCATCGCGGTTTGCACAGTTGCGCGACAAGTTTGGTACATCGTGGATGCTGCTTCATGAGAAGCCGATGGGTACAAGGCCATAGTTCAGGCTAGATTCCGCTGTGCACATTCGATTTCAGGCGTTCTTTGCTTGATCGTGGGCTAAACCTATGTTTCGATTCTCGTGTCTCTTGATCTGCGGTGGAGTTGCATTTTCTTCGCTGGGTTTTGGTGCAGCGCGAACTCCGGAAAAACTGGAAGTGACTGGGTACGTGTTCACCCGTGGGGCGGCGCTGACGCCGGGCCAGATCGATGCGAAGTATTTGACGCGCATCAACTACGCATTCGCAAACATTCAAGATGGACGGATGGTGCTGGGCGCGCCAACGGATGCGCATAATTTTGCTCAGTTGACGGCGCTGCGGAATGCGAATCCGCGATTGACGGTGCTGATATCGGTGGGTGGATGGTTGTGGTCAACCAACTTCTCAGACGTGGCGCTGACGGCGGATAGCCGGCGCACGTTCGAAGAGAGCGTGATGGAGTTCCTGGCACAGTATGACCTGGATGGGCTGGATATCGACTGGGAATATCCGGGGTTGACCGGGGCTGGGCATCCGTTTCGCACGGAGGACAAGCAGAACTTTACGGCGCTGCTCTCCGAACTGCGTACGCGCTTCGATGCAACGTCGAAGAAGACGGGGCGGCGGCTGTACCTGACGATTGCAATGGGCGCGGATGACGATGTAATTGCGCACTCCGAAATGGGGAAGGTGCAGCGGTATGTCGACACCGTGAACCTGATGACTTACGACTATTACGAGGCGGGATCGGATCCGACGACGGGGCACCATGCCCCGTTGTTTGCTAATCCTGCGGATCCGAAGAAGGCTTCCTCCGATGAGACGGTCCGGGATTATGAAAAGGCTGGAGTGCCGGCGGAGAAAATTCTGTTGGGAGTACCGTTCTACGGGCGGGTCTGGGGTGGAGTTTCGGAGACGAACCATGGACTGTTTCAGCCGGGTAAAACAGTCCCGGGACTGAATGCGCAGTACAGCGCGATCGTGTCGGACATGCTGGGGCACGGTTTCACGCGCTATTGGGATGATGCGGCGAAGGTGCCGTATTTGTACAACGCGGAGAAGCACATTTTTGTTTCATATGAGGATCCGGAATCGCTGGCGGTCAAATCTGCGTATGTGCGTGGTCGCAAGCTGGGGGGCGTGATGTTCTGGGAGTATTTTGGGGATCCGGACGGGAAGTTGCTACAGGCGATTGGCGAGGGATTGGGTGAGGGGAATTCGAAGTTTTAAGTTCGCGGGTTGTCGGCGAGAGCGGATTGGAAAGAGGCTCGGTAGTCATTCATGGGGTTGGACCGCAACTTGAGAAGATGAAGATTGAATTTTGTGATATCCCAGCCATGCCGCGAAAAGATCGCGTCATGGAGGGGGCACCCTGGTTTTTCATCGGGCAATCTTCCGACCGAATCCTTCGACTCCCTTTTACTCCGTTCAGGGTTGCCCGGGATGACAGATGGGTGATTGAGAGGCGGGTCTTTCACTATGTGCAGGAGTCGGCGAAGAGGAAATCCCAGGAGCTGTCCAAGTAGAGCCAGCGTTGGCCGCTGAACCAACTGGTGGGCAGGGATGGAACGTGAAGCAGAGCATGTCCTCCCATGCAGATCATTTCGGTTCCATTCCAGCCGAGGAAAGTGCGCGAGGCTAGTCCCACGGTCGCCGGGTTGGAGACACAACGCAGGCAGACGGGGCACCTCTTGCGCTGGTCGGCGACAGCCCAGCGGAATCCGAAGAGACAAATGGTGAAACACCAGAGGAGCTGGACGCACTCGGCGAGCGGCGAGTAGCTGACGGTGTTGCTGTAGGCAAGGTCGAGCGATGCAGAGAACGCGATGGCCGCAATCAGCAGGAGTTTTGCGGTGAAGAACAGAATGCGGCTGAGACGCTGCTTCGTCGACGGGCGATGAGAGCTGACATGTGATTCTCCGAGAGAGACGGAGATCACAGCCGGAAGAGCGACGAGTGCCAGGAAGATGGCGAACTCGCAGATGCCCCATGGACCTTCAACGGGAGCTGGAATGGATGCGCCATACAGGTCTATTTCATTCCCATCCTGGTTGCGCGCACTGATCGAGATGCCGGGACCAGACATCGATGCCAGACCGCGCGGCGAGAGCTGGGCGAAGAGATAGCCTTTGGTTCGGGAAGCGGAGCCGGAGACGATTTGAGCGTCGGATTCGAGCAACCATGCATCGGGGGTGCCAGGAAGCTGCCAGCCACCGGCGGGAGCTACGCCCGCAATTCTGACCTTGGTGCGGCCGATGCGCAAAACATGACCAGCGATGCGCGGGTCCCCGGCGAACGAGCCCACCCAGGTATCGTGGCTAAGGATGACAGCAGGCAGGCTGCCGTCTGCGTCATCGAAGCGATCGGCATAGATGACCGGGAGGCCGAGAAGCTGAAACAGATTCTTAGTGGAGTGGGCGACGTTCAGGGACAATAAGACGGGTCCCGCATCTGCGGTTTCACGCGAAATGCGGTAGAAGGCGAGTTCCTTGAAGAAACGCTGGGGTGTCGCTTTCCAATCCTGATAAAGGGCGGCGGAGATGCTGGATTGCGTGGAGTCGGCGGCGGCCTCACTGACGAGGAGCGCGCTGGGCTTGACATGGTAGCGTGCCGCTTCGTTCTCTGCCTCTATCCCCGGAAGCAGGCGGGAAATCACAAAACACAGTGCAAGCGCAGCGGATAACCAGAGGAGCGTCTGGGCTGCAGATCCGTGGACGTGTACGGGTGCAGGAATGCCTTTTGCGGGTTGGGCGCGGATGTACAGTGCATCGGGAAAGGCGCCGAGACAGAACGCAGTAATCTCTCGCTGAGATTCCCATGAGAAAGTGTCGTCAATGCCGGAGTAGGAGCGGCGGACGTGCCAGAGCTCGGCAGACCATTCGCGGTGCCATTCTTCCCGGTGATGAGAAGGCACAAGGAGCGATGCGGTGCGCAGGAGAGCATCGTCGAACAGGGAAATTACCAGATCGGATGGTTGCTTCATGTCGTCTTAGCCTCCTCGGTCGAGATGAGGCGCGCGAGAAGCGGATAGCGCTTGCGGGAGGACTCGAGTGTCGCCCTTCCGGCGGCGGTGAGCTTGTAGTACTTGCGCGGAGGGCGCTGCTCGGCATCAGCGATGGACTGCCGTTCCCATTGGGAGCGGATGAGATCATCGCGTTCGAGACGGCGCATGGCAGGGTAGACGGTTCCGCTGGGGAGGCCGGTCATCTCCATGATGCTGAAGCCGTAGACGTAGTCGGCGGAGATTGCCTGCAGGATCATTGCGGCAGTATGCGAGAGTTTTATCTCGGCGGCCATGCGCAGCATTTTACCTATGTAGCAATCTACTTGACAATGGATTTTATTTGATTATGCTGAATGCTACATAGGGTACGCTGGAGGTTGATCTTGCTTGAGGTCCAGCATCTGTTTCGGAGTTATCGAACGATTCCGGCGGTTGAGGATGTGAGCTTTAAGGTTGCGGCGGGCGAGATTGTGGGTTTTCTGGGGCCCAATGGAGCGGGCAAATCGACCACCGTGAAGATCATCACCGGTATGCTTCGGCCTGACGACGGGAAGGTGCTGTTCGAGGGCAGAAATATTCGCGACGAGATGGTTGGGTATCGCGCGTCGCTTGGCTACGTTCCGGAGGAGGCGCAGCTTTATGCGTATCTTTCAGGGCTTGAATACCTGCAACTTATGGGGCGGCTGCGAGGGATGAGCGAGGCGCTGATTGAGGCGAAGGCGACTGGATTACTGAAGCTGCTGCATCTGGAGTCGTGGCAGTACTCACCAATTTCTTCGTATTCGAAGGGGATGAGGCAGAGGGTGCTGATTGCCGCGGCATTGCTGCATGATCCGAAGCTGCTGATTGTTGACGAGCCCCTTTCTGGACTGGATGTGGCATCGGCGCGGCTATTCAAGGACTTGCTGGAGATGCTGTCGAAGGATGGCAAGGCTGTCCTCTACATCTCGCACGTGCTGGAGACGGTGGAGCAGGTGTGCAACCGGGTGATTGTGATTGCGAAGGGACAGGTGCTGGCGGATGCGGCGCCTTCGGAAATGAAGTCGCTGATGAGCCTGCCCAATTTGGAGAGTGTGTTCGCGCAACTAGTGGAGCAACAGGACACGAGAGTGATTGCGGAAAAGATTGTGGAGGTAATGCAGATAACCCATGCGAGGTGACTTTCAGAAGCTGCTCGTATCGCAGGATGGTGCGCCGGCCGTTCTTTCGCTGAATGTGCAGGCGGCGATGGGGCCTGTGCGGGAACCGGAGCGAAGCCAGTTTGTGCTGTTGATGAGGCATTTTCTGGAGCGTTTCTTCAATCACGAAACGGCATCGCCGGATGGAGATGGGAAAAAGTTGCTGGTGCAACTTGCGTTTGGAGCCGGAATACCGGGATTCATGGTGGCTTTGTATCTGTGGCCGGTGTATCACCCCGTGATAGTGTGGCCGCCGCATCCGGACATGATTCCGGGTCCACCGACTTACTGGGTGCAGTTGAATCATCATTTCTTCTTCGTGCTGTATTCGTTTGTGGCCATGGGCCTGATTACGGTGTTTGAGTGGGATTTGTTTTTCCCGGATCTGCTTGACGTGCTGGTGCTGGGAACTCTGCCGCTGGAGCAACGGAGGATTTTTCTTGGGCGCGCGAGTGCCATCGGCATTTTTATCGTGGGGTTCTTGTTCGACGCTAACTTTCTTGGTTCGCTGATGTTTCCTGTTGTGGCGGATCCGGTTTATATGCTGAGTTTTCTGGTCGGCCATATCGCCGGAGTTGCGGCGAGCGGGCTCTTCGCAGCCATTTTTATTGTTGCGCTGCAGAGCTTGCTGCTGGCGGTGCTGGGCGAAGGTTTCTTTCGCAGGATTTCGCTGGTCTTGCAGGGTGCGGCGGTGACGGTGCTGGTGATGTTGCTTCTGCTGTTTCCTGTTTTGTCGGGAGTGACTCCGGCGCTGCTGCAATCGCACAACGACGCAATTCTGTGGTTTCCGCCGTTCTGGTTTCTGGGGATGTACCAGACTTTGCTGGATGGATCGTCTGCTCTGCCGATCTATCGCGAACTTGCGGGGAGGGGATTGGCGGCATTACTGGCTGTTGCGGTGATTGGAGCGGTGGCGTATCCGCTGGCATATCTGCGACGGGTGAAGTATCTGCTGGAAGGCGAGCCGCCCCGATCACGACGCAACCGCATGGTCGTGCCGTTCAACGGACTACTGCATACATGCGTCATGCGCGGACCCGTCCGTCGCGCAGTGTTTCACTTCATCAACCAGACGATGCTTCGGGTTCCGCGGTATCGGATATATCTGGTTCTTTACGGAGGCGTGGGGCTGTCGGTGCTGATGGCGACGTTGCTGCGGCTGACGGTGATTAACGGGCGACTGCATGCAGAGGCTTCGGCGGACGGAATTCGCGTGGCCGCCGGGATTGTCGCGTTCTGGGTGACGACGGGGTTGCGCACGGCTTTTGTCTCGCCGGGGAATCAGTGGGGAAACTGGATTTTTCGCTTTACACACGGGAAGCCGGCAAATTTTGATGCGGCGATCGAGGAACTGATTGCGGCAAAGGTGTGGGTGTTGCTCTGTGCGCTAGCAGTGACCGAAGCAACGGTAGGAGCGCTGCATCTCTTGGCGCCGGCGGAGCTGCAGACGATACTGGCGACCTCGGCAGAGTTGCTCGTGGGTGCGGGCGTATGCGTGATTCTCACGGATGTTGTTTTTGCGAATGTGATGATTGTGCCCTTCACCGGTGAGACGGCCGCGGAAGAGCCGAACATAGCATTCACGCTGCTGAAGTTCTTCACGTTCTTTCCGCTGGTAACGGCGGTGGCGTTGGTTTCTGAGCAGTGGATTGAGGAGAGATGCCTGCATTTCGGGGCAGCGGCGATTGTGATCGTCGTGGCTCATCTCTGGTTTCGTTATCGTCATCGCGAGGTTGTGCGGGTCCATAGTGCACAGGCGGAACTGGAGGAGGGCGAAGACGACTTCCCGATGAGGCTGGGGCTGCGGTATTGATGCAATTTCGGAAATGCTTAGCGTAGGAGGTCTTCGAGGGTGGTGGACAGGTCGGTCTTTTCGTCGCGGTATTTGACGATGACGGGGGCATAGAGAGAAAGGCCCCAGGCTTCCGCGTTGGGATGGCTCTTGCCTTTGGTGACGGGTCTGGAGCCGGGGACGACGACAGCGTTGGCGGGGATGATAAGGGGCGTTTCGGCTGTGGCGCGGATCGTAATGCCGTTGACGAGATCGAAGACGGGCGTGCCGCGGGTAAGGATGGTGCCGGGCGCGAGGACGGCTCCGGCGCGCACGATGGTGCCTTCGTAGACGCCGCAGTTACCACCGACGAGGACGTCGTCTTCGATGATGACGGGGCTGGCGTTGATGGGCTCGAGAACTCCGCCGATCTGGGCGGCGGCGCTAAGATGCACGCGTTTGCCGATTTGGGCGCAGGAGCCTACCAAGGCATGGGAATCGACCATGGTGCCTTCGTCGACCCATGAGCCGGTGTTGATGTAACTGGGAGGGACGCAAACGACTCCGCGAGCGAGGTAGGCGCCGGCACGAATAGAAGAGCCGCCTAGCACAACGCGAATTCCGTCGTCTGCGGTGAAGTGGCGGACGGGGTAAGTATGTTTATCGACGAAGGAGAGCGCGCCGGCTGGAAAGTCCTTCAGGGTGCCAATGCGGAAGCCAAGGAGGATGCCTTTCTTGACCCATGCGCTGACGCTCCAGCCGGTGGGGGCGGCGGGATCGGGAGCCGCAGAGCGGAGTTGGCCGTGCTCGAGGGCATTACGGAGCGCGAGGAAGGCTTCCATGGCGGCGGGGTCGTTGATGGCGGAGGCGCCAGCGGAGAAGTGGTGCTCAATGGCCTGTTCGAGTTGAGAGGGATTCATTTCGTAATGAGTTTAACAAGCAGAGAGCTACACACTGCTGGGACAGCGATTCGGGATGGGTCGGGTACTGTCTCGAGATGGACCTTCTTGAGAAATGAGCCGGAAAAGAAGAACGGCGCCAAAGGGGAATTGGGGAGGCGCCGTTTGCGAGGAGATAGGCAGTAGGTTTTATGCAGCGGAGGCGGGTGGCATTTTGGCCTTGGCGGAGCGAAGCGCCAAGGACATGGGTTGCAATTGGAAGGAGTTGTTTCCTGCTGGGATCATTGCCAACGATACGGTGCGGTTGGCGGTCCCGTGGAGGTTCTTGGATTCGAGCCAGGCGCAGAGTCTTGGATCGTGGATTTCGGGTTGGCCTTGCCAGAAGTCAGGCTTCAGACCGCATTGGATGCGGAGGTGCCCAAGCTGCAACTCGATGTTTTGCGTGCCCTGCGGGAAGTAGCGGCGGACGTTTTCCGTCCCGACGTGCAAACCGGTGACTCCGTGACCTTTGCTTTGCGTTTTAACCATCATAAGAAACCTGCTTTTGATATCGGGTGAGAGTAAATCGGCGAGAGGTGGAATAGCCATGTTCCAAATCGATTGCCGAAGTTTCTGACCCTCATCGGGAAAGAATGTCTAACGAAAACCAAGTTGGGAGAACTGCTGCAATGTTCTGTAACGCGCCTGCTTCTTTAGCTATGAACGGGTGGGCGCGGAGGAATTAGATTCCGACGACGGAAAGCCTCATACACACGCACTCATGAAGCAAAGATGCGCGCTTCAGTTGACCAGGTTGTTTTCTCGAGAAGAATTTTTCGATAAAACTTCGCGGAGGGCAGGAAGGCGCCGGACGCCTAATCATTGAACATCAATGCTTTGCGCAGCGCGATGGTGACCATTTCTTGCTGGAATGGGGTGATGCGAGTGAAAAAGGGGAGCGCGAGGGTGCGGGATCCGATCATTTCGGTAACCGGTAGACGGAGGGGAGAGGAAGCACAGCGGGTCCATGCCGGTTGCTGGTGGATGGGAATGAAATAAGTCGCAGTCGAGATGCCATGTTCAGCGAGCAACGCCTGAATCCGGGCACGGTTGGCGGTGTAGGGGAGACGAACGACGAATACGAACCAGCTGATGGTGCAATCCAGCAGATTGAGCTGCGGAAGCTCGAGGCCGGCTATACCGGTGAGGAGCGCGTGGTAGCGTTCGGCGGCAACGCGACGGAGGTCGAGGATCTCGTCGATGCGGCTGAGTTGGACGCGGCCGAGGGCACAGGCGATATCAGACAGGCGGTAGTTGAAGCCGATATCGGGGTGATGAAGCCAGTCAAGTGCGGGGGGCGGAGTGTTCTGTGCCGCGGGGCTCTGACTTCTCCCCTGATTGCGAAGGCTGCGAAGGCGATCGACGTGGGCCTGCGTGTGGGCCAGGAGGGCTCCGCCCTCACCGGCGGTGATTTGTTTGTTGGGGTAGAAGCCGAAGACGGCTAGATCGCCGAATGAGCCGACGCGGCGCCGATGAAATGTGGCACCGATAGCTTCGCAGGCATCTTCAATGATCACAAGATTGTGGCGGGTAGCAAGGTCGCCAAGAGCGATCATGTCAGCCGGGATGCCGAAGGTGTGCACGACGAGGACCGCACGGGTTCGCGTGGTGAACACTCGTTCCACAGTCTCGGGCGTGAGGTTGAGAGTGACGGGGTCGATGTCAGCGAAGACAGGTGTGGCGCGGACGTGGAGGACGGCGTTGGCGACGGCGATGAAGGCAAATGAAGGGACGATAACTTCGTCTCCTTCGCCGACGCCCAGGGTGAGCAGGGCCATGTGAAGGGCCGCTGTTCCACTGCTGACGGCGATGGCGTGCCGAGCGGAGTGATATTTGGCGAGGGCGGATTCGAAGGCGGCAAGTTCGGGGCCAAGGCTGAGATGGGGAGTGCGCAGAACGGCGGTGACGGCGGCAATTTCTGCTTCGGTGATGTCGGGTGCGCTAAGTGGGATGGGCATGGTTTGAAGCCGAGTTAGCGTTTGTTAGCGGTGCTACGCACCGGTCAGCGGAGCGAGTGTTTGCCTCGGACAGGAGTGGGTTGCTTGATGAGCAGGTTGGTGAGGGGGACAGCGGCTAAGACCCTGGCGATGGTTTTAGCTGCGTTGCCGTTGCCGTAGGGGTTAATCATGCCGCTGAGTTTCTTGCGGAATGCAGGAGTGACAGCATGCATCAGTGCAGCGGTTATAGCGGCAGTGTCGGCCGGAACGTCGAGGATATTGCGGGCGCGTTCGCGGCCCTGCTGGCGGATGCCGACATTGACGACGGGCAGCGCGAATGATGCGGCTTCCATGATGCCGCTGGATGAGTTGCCGATCATCGCGTCGGCGTAGCCTAGAAGGCTCCAATAGGTCACCGTGTCGAGGTTCACATAAATGTGGGTGTCGCGACGATTGGCGACTAGGGTGCGAGTGCGCTCGATAAGCGCGTAGCTGCCCGCGTCGGCGTTGGGGTAGACGAAGATGAGCTGCCCTGGTGCCTCGGTGAGCGCGTTGAAGAGCGCGTCGGCTTCGGCGTTGGTGTCGCGCAGGATCGTGACCGGGTGCCATGCCGCGAGGATCGTAGGCGGCTGGAGCGTGAGGCCGAGGCGGGATTCAAGTGCGCTGCGGTCGAGGAGTTTTGAGCGGCGCAGGTGATCGAGCGACGGGGCACCGGCGTAATGGACGCGCCAGGGTTCTTCGCCCATGGCGATGACACGGCGGCGGGCGGTGTCGGTTGAAGTGAAGTGGACGTGCGCGAGTTTTGTAAGGGCGTTGCGGACCTGATCGTCGATGGCACCCTGGCTGACTTCGCCCCCTTCGATGTGAGCAATGGGAATGCGCAGAGCGAGTGCGACGCTGGCGGGGGCCATCATCTCGTAACGATCGGCGATGAGCAGCACCAGATCAGGCCGCCAGACGCTGAGCGTGTCGGCAAGCGAGAGGATGGCGACGCCGATGGTTTTGGCCATGCCGGTGTCGGTGTCGGAACTGAGGAGGCATTCGATGCGGGCCTTAATAGGGAAGCCTTCGCGTTCGATTTCGGCAATGGTGTTGCCGAATTCGGGGGAGAGATGCGGGCCGAGGGCGATAACCCCTAGTTCAACTTCAGGATTTGCGGCCAATTCGCGGAGCGGCCAATAGAGGTGACTGTAATCGGCGCGCGAGGTGGTAACGACAGCGATTTTTCTTTTTGTCTTGCGCGACTTACTCATTGGAGACCTGCGAAGGAGCGGTGGAACTCTGTGTGAGAACGGCGTTGCTGGGGGTGTAGTCGGGAACGAGGACGCGAAGAACGGTAAGCGCTGCGGCCAGATCGCGTGATTGAACGGCGTTGCTTAGCGCGCCCAGGAGAGTTTGGAACTGCCTGGGCGCGATGGAAGGCGAGTCAAGGGGGATGAGGCCGTTCGCATTCGCCGGATACGGCGTTTCGCCTGCAGACCAAAGCTCCTCGCATTCCTTGTCTCCCGCGCGCAGGTGAGTGAATTCAATAGTGGCTTCGCGGGTCGGAGCCAAGCTGCGAGTCATGAAGCGGGCCAGGTCTGCAATGTAATGCGAGGCGGGGAGTTGAGGCGCCATCAGGGCTGGTCCTCGCGACTCACCGGATGAGGAGAGGAGGAGATCGACGGCTTCGCCAATCGTGAGGAAGTAGCGGCGTGCGGCAGGATCAGTAACGGTGAGGGGAATGCCTGCGGCGATCTGTCGCGCAAAGACCTCGGTGACACTGCCGCGCGAGGCGAGGACATTGCCGAGGCGGAGGACAGTGCCGCCAGCGATGAGGACCACGTACTCGGCAACGCGCTTGGTGGCGCCCATTATGGAAGCGGGGGCGACGGCTTTGTCGGTAGAGAGCAGGATGACGCGGGCATGACCGCCAAATGCCGCGTCGACCAGGCTCTGGGTCCCAAAGATGTTGTTGGCAATGGCGGCCAGTGGCTGTTCTTCGATCAGTGGAACATGCTTGAATGCTGCGGCGTGGAAGACAAAGCGGGGGTGGTGAATGGAGAAGATCTCGTCGAGAAGAGAGCGATCGGCGACGCTGCCGAGGTAGAAGCTCAGGTGTTGCGACTGCGGAAGGCTCGCGAAGTCGCGCTGGAACTCGTAAAGGCTATTTTCTGAAGATTCGAGGAGAATGATGTGCGCGCCGTTCGCTGCGAGACGCAACGCAAGAGCAGAGCCGATGGATCCTCCGGCGCCGGTGATGAGGATAGGGTGGTGAATCAAAGATGAGATCGTATCCGGCGATGGTGCGGGAAGATGCGGACGCGCTAGAAAGCCGTACCAATCGAGGGAACCGACGATGGGAGTCACAGATCGAAGTATAAATTGTTCGACGATTGGCGCTGCAGGGATCGAATCGCGGTGCCTGTTGGTGTGGATCGGGAACGTTTGTACCGCAGGGTTGTGTCTGGATGTGGGGAAGGCTCGCTTCCGGGCATTTGCTATTGCGCGGAATCAATTGGCGAAGCGAAACACGGAACCTGTGTGTACCAGGCGGCATTGAGGCGCCCGGGACTAAGTTCAAGGCATATCTGATCGCCGGGCGAAGCCTTGTCGTAGATAGATCGAGAGACTCCGAGATTATTGGATTGCGTTACCGGACCCCACGGTTCGAGGTCGAGGTAGTAAGAACGGGAGCGGCCGGTGGTGTAGTGCTTGCCGACGACGTGAACGACGTAACGTGTGGGAGTCGAGGCATCGCCAACTGCATCGGCCACTGCCACGGCACCGTAGCTGTAGATTGCTGCGAAGAGAAGCAGCGCGAAGAACGTGCGCGCTGGTAAAGCGCTCTCAAAGAACGAGTGGTAGAAGGCGGCGATATATGCGACGGTGATGAGCGCGATGACCACGCCTACTGACTGCAGTGAGACAAAATGAATGCCGCGCGCACGAATTAACAATCCAAAGCTTGAGACGATGAGTACATAAAGGAGTTCGGCTCGCGGATCGTCTTTTCGCTTGAAGACCGTATAGAGAAGTGGCGCGCGATGCATGAGGACGGCTAAAGCCACCGGAACCAGCGCAAGTGCGATCGAGAACGGAAGATAGAGAAAAGGGATGCCGTAGCTGGCTGCGACGGCTGCGGCAAGTGCGATGACACGTGCGAAGATGCTGTAGATCTTGGCCTGGGAGAGAGCGCCGAGGCGCTCCTGGGGAGTGGAGCCAAGATCTTCCTGCTGCGAGATTTTTTCGAGGATTTTGTCACGGTCGCGTTTGTCGAGATCCGGAACCTTTCCAATCCACGCATCGAAGGCTTCGTCTTTGTCGAACAGGACGGATAGGGTGATAGGGCGGCGTCCTCCTGTCAGGTAAAACTGGGTATATTTGCCGTTGCGAGAGCTGATGGTGCGGTAGCCTTCGATTTCATTCGTGTCGGCGTAATGATCGGTGAAGGCGCCGCGAATCTCGATGCGATAGCCATCGATGACGACGCGGGAGCGCGTGGCGAGTGCAAAAAGGTAGATGCCGAAGGAAAGGAAGATGGCGGCCATTACCAGCGGCTGCGAGTTGGGGGATGTTTTCGATGTCAGGAAGCCCATCACGATGCCCCCTGAAACGGCAAACGCACTGAAGATCAGAAGAAACGACCGGTACCAGGTCTTCATGTGGTGTTCGTGCCGGCCAATTGCCGATTGCTGGTAGGTGCTCATCGTGTGTTCGTTGTTACCGGGTTTGGTGTGACTGGAAAAAGATGGTTGGGGCTCCTTATCGGGTCGAATTGCCCCAGGCCTGAGTTCTTTCTTGGTGCGCTTCTCGCATACACTAAAGTGTTCTGCCGCATTGCAATGCGCAATACGCTGATTGATCTGGAGATGAACTTGGGAAAGAAGTTTATGCGAGTTGGCTTTACTTTGGCCATGGGCTTTCTGGCTATCAACGTTACTGTCGGGGCACAGGCGCGGTTCGATGCCGATGCTGTGCGGCTAAACAATCGCGGCGTGGCGCTGATGGGCCAGCAGTTTACGGAAAAGGCCGAGCAGAGCTTTGCTGAAGCGTTCAAGAAGGATCCGAAGCTGGCGCAAGCGGCGATCAACGACGGAATCGCGCTCCTGACCCTGCAGAAGATTGATGATGCGAAGAAGGCCCTCAAAGCTGCTATTGAGATCGATCCAACTAGTCCTCAGGCGTGGTACAACCTGGGGCTGGCTCAGCACGCGGACAACGAACTTGACGATGCGCTGAAGAGTTTTCAGCAGGCGGTAAAGCTGGATCCAAGGGATGTGGATTCGTACTACTTCGAGGGCGTCTGCTATCGGGAGATGAAGCAATTCGACAAGGCTGTTGAGGTGCTGAAGCAAGCGTTGGCCATTCAGCCGCTGCATGCTTCATCAGAGTTTGCGCTGGCGAGGGCGTTGCAGGCGTTGGGCGATAAGGAACAGGCGAAGGAGCATTTCAAAGCGTTTCAACACATGACGAGCACGAAGGTCTCAGCGGCGATCGGGCTGGCGTATGGCGAGCAAGGACATTACTCGACGGTGACGCCAGTGGAGGAGCCGCAGGCCCGGCAACGGACAATGATTCCGGTGAAGCTTGTTGCGGAGACCATGGTCCGTGCGATCCCGCCCTTGCCGAGGAAGCTCCGCAAGGATGGGGCAGCCATTTCTCAATCCTCTACGGAGACGGGGGGGGCCTGCATGCTGGACGTGACGGGGTCGGGGCAGATGGACCTGGTGCTGATGGCGTCGGGCGAGCAGGCGATTCACGTGCTGCATCGAGGGAGCGACGGCAAGTTTGGGGAAGTGGATGCGGTTGGGGCGGGGCTCAAAGCTTCAGGTCATGCGGTGGCATGCGCGGTGGGTGATTACGATGGCGACAACCTGAATGATTTGGCGGTTGTGCTGGGCGACGGAGTGCGCCTGTTTCGGAATCTCGGAAAAGGCAAGTTTGCGGATGTGACGGCGGAGGCGGGACTGACGCCGAGGAACAAGCCTACCGGGATCACGTTCGTGGATTACGACCACGATGGCGATTTGGATTTGTTTCTCACCGGGTCAGGATTGAAACCTGGCGATGGGCCGAATGTGTTGTGGCGCAATAACGGGAATAAGACGTTTACGGAATGGACGAGTGAGACCGGCCTTGGCGGCAATGGTGCGACAGAAAGCGCAATCTTGACGGACTTTAATAATGATCGCGCAGTCGATATAGCGGTTACCGGGAATAGCACGGCACCAGTGCTGTTTGTGAATCCTCGGGAGGGGAAGTATCCACAGCAATCGCTGTATGACTGCGAAAAGCTTCCGGCGACCGAGGGTATCGCAGTCCTTGATTTCAACAAAGATGGATGGATGGACATTGCGGTGACGCATGCGGGAGCGCCGGGGTTGACGCTGTGGCGCAACATTCCGGGGCCGCAGAACGTGGGGCGGAGATTTGAGCGTGTGACGTTACCGCTGACGGACGCGACGCGTGGATGGGGAGTTACCGCTGTCGATATCGACAATGACGGATGGATGGACCTGGCGGCGATCGTGGAGACGAAGGCAGGGCCGCGGGTGAAGGTCCTTCGGAACAAGGGCGATGGCGGTTTTGAGGACGTGAGCCATGCGTTGGGGCTGGACAGCGTAGCGTTGAAAGCTCCGCGGGGGTTGATTGCCGCGGATGTAGATGGTGATGGAGCGCCGGATCTGATTGTTACGCAGGAGAATGCCGCGCCGGTGCTGTTGCGCAATGTTGGCGCAAACAAGAATCATTTTGTGCGGGTTGATCTAAGCGGTTATGCGGATAACAAAACAGCGATCGGTTCAAAGGTAGAGATATTTGCGAACGGGCAGTGGCAGAAGTGGGAGCTGGCGGGTGCATCGGGCCTCGCTACGCAGGCTCCTCCGCAACTGCTGGTTGGTTTGGGCGACGCGGACCATATCGATTTGCTGCGCATCTTGTGGCCGACTGGAATTCTGCAGGATGAGATTGATCTGCCGCATACGCCGGTCATCGCCATGAAGGAAGCCGACCGGCGGGGAAGTTCGTGCCCAGTGCTGTTTGCGTGGGATGGGCATAAATACAAGCTGGTCACGGACGTGATCGGCGCCGCGGTGGTGGGGCACTGGTTTACGCCGACGCGGAAAAATATCCCAAACTCGGGCGAGTGGATCAAGGTGGATGGCGATCGGCTGGCGAGTGTGGATGGGAAGCTGAGCCTGCGGTTTATCGAGCCGATGGAAGAGGTGAACTACATCGACCAACTGCGGCTGGTGGCGGTGGATCATCCGGAGGATGTCGAAGTGAATCCGGATGAGCGGTTCCTTGATGATCCGCCGTTTGCGTCGGGTCGTGTTGTCGCGTCCAAGGGTGCGCGTCTGCCGGTGGGCGCCTGGGATGGCCAGGGGCGCGATGTGCTCGACTTGTTGAGCCGGCGCGATCACAGGTTCGCGAGCGGATTTACGGCGACGCCTTATGACGGGTTTGCGAATGTGCATTTGCTGACGCTGGATTTGGGAGACGTGAAATCGAGCGCTCCGTTGAAGCTTTTGATGACTGGGTACGTGAACTATTTCAGCGCGACGTCGCTGTATGCAGCGTGGCAGGCGGGGATCAAGCCGATTTCACCGTATGTGGAAGCGGAGCGGCCGGACGGAACATGGATGAAGATTCCGGGAGAGGCGGGATTTCCAGCAGGACTGGAGCGGACGATTGTTGTGGATCTGACAGGGAAACTTCCGGCAGGGACGCGCAAGATTCGGTTGGTGAGCAATCTTGAGATTTACTGGGACCAGGTGCTGATTGATAACAGCACTGAAGCGGAGACGCATACAACTGAGGTGCCACTGGCGCTGGCAACGGAGCTGTTCCGCGGATATCCGACGCAGATTGATGGCAAGAGCCCGGGCGATCTTGATTACGATTATGATCGCGTGAGTTTGACGGGGCCATTCCAGCATCAGCGCGGAAGCTATACGCATCTTGGCGATGTGACGGCGCTGGTGAGGGGCGTCGATGATCGCTATGCGATCTTCGGCAGCGGCGAGGAAATTGCGACGGAGTTTGATGCGGCAAAGTTGCCGGTGCTGCTTCCGGGATGGAAACGTGACTACTTTTTCTATGCAAATGGATATGTGAAGGACATGGATTGGTGGGATGCGATGCCGTTTACAGTGGCGCAGCTTCCGTTCCATGAAATGAGCGCTTATCCATATCCGGCAGGTGAGAAGTTTCCGGATGATGAGGATGCGATCGACTACCAGTTGCAGTGGAACGATCGATTTGACTCTGGTGAACCGGTGCGGTCGTATCGGTTTGATTACAAACAGATGCCGTCGACGCCTGCGGACGACGCGGTGGGTCTGCCGAATCAAGCGGCCAAACCGTGAGCCGAAATCGTTGGTCGAGATCGTGCCTTCCCACCCGAGCACCCATGTTTCGCGCCGTTATCCGAATTCTCGGGGCAGTTCCTTCGACTTCGCTCAGGATGACAGATTCGTTGTTTATTTTCATGGGTACGCCCGATGACTGAACTGGTTCTTGAATCAGCAGTGCGGCAGCTGGAGATGCTGCGGGCACGCAAAATCTCGGTGGTAGACCTGGCCGAGGCTCACATCCAGCAGATCGAGCGTCTGAATCCTAGGCTGAATGCGTTTGCGGATTTCGAGGTGGAGCGCGTGCGGACGCAGGCGCGCTCGATGGACTCTGCAACGCGTGACGCGCGCGGGCCGTTGCATGGTCTGCCGGTGACGGTGAAGTCGTCGATTGCTACGGCTGGATACAAATGCGAGATTGGAAGCCTGAACCATAAGGACGAAATTCCGCGCGAAGATGCGGTAGTGGTGGCGCGATTGCGCGCTGCCGGTGCGCTGATCCTGGGAACGACGAATTGCCCTGAATTCCTGATGGCGTATGAGACGGACAACCTGCTACATGGGCAGACGCGAAACCCCTGGGACATGGAGCGAACACCGGGTGGATCGAGCGGCGGTGAGTCGGCAGCGATCGCGGCGGGGATGTCGGCTGCAGGGCTTGGTTCAGACAGCGGCGGTTCGGTGCGGGTGCCTGCGCACTTCACGGGGATATGTTCGTTGAAGCCGACTCCGGGACGGATTCCGGGACGTGGACATTTGCCGCCGTGCGTTGGGCCGTTTTCGACTCTTGGCGCGATTGGGCCGATGGCGCGGACAATGGCGGATGTGCAACTGATGTTTCGTACGCTGAGTGGGCAGGATGATGCGGATCCGGCGAGTCCGCCGTTGGTGCTGCGCGAGCCGAGTTGGGATGATTTGAGGAGTCGCCGGATCGGATTCTTTGAAGATGATGGACTGACGCCGGTGACCGCGGAGACTCGTTCAGCTGTGCGTTCGGCGGCGGCTGCATTGAGAGAAGAGGGGTTTCGCGTTGAGCCGTTTCGACCGAGCACCCTCGAGCAGTTGCGGAAGTTGTGGCGGACATTCTTTGTGCAATGCGGAGCGATGTTCTACGAGCCGGAAGTTCGCGGCTTGCGGGAGAAGTTGAGCCCGATATTCAAGGAGTTTCTCGGGATTGCGGAGCGGTCGGCTCCCTTGACGGCGACGGAACTGCTGAATGCGTGGGCGGAGATGGATTTGCTGCGGTCGAAGACGCTGGAGGAGATGCGCGAGTTCCCTGTGCTCCTGTGTCCGGTCGCGAGTGTTCCGGCGTGGCGGGCTGGGGAGCGAAAGTGGAGCATCGACGGGCAGACCGTCGAATATCTCGATGCGGTGCGGCATACACAGTGGTTTAACACGCTGGGCGCGCCGGCAGTGGTGGTGCCGGTGGGACGGTCGCCGGAGGGTCTGCCGATCGGGGTGCAGATTGCTGCACGTCCGTTCGAGGATGAGGTGGCGCTCGGAGTTGCGAAAGCAGTGGATGCGGCGTTCGGGTTTTCGGCTCCGGAGATGGCTGTCGGTTCGTAGCTTTGAGCCGTCAGCTATCAGCTTTCAGGTCGCCCGTTCCGGACAGCATTCACATTTCTAACGACTTTCCGCGGCGTTGATCGAAGTTGCCTATCACAGAAAACGCAGGCTTGATTGCGAGCTGATCTAACAAAATCGCCTCTCCTTGCGATGTAGTCAAGTTTATCCGTCACAGACAAGTGATCCTGCTCACATATAGAACCAGAGTGACAGGTGCGGTAAGTTGCTGATTCTGCATCTCAACCTTTGGATTGAGGCGGCAGTGTACTGCAGGCGGTACTCTGACGCTTCCCCGGATCGGAGCGCAGCGGGTGCGCGCAAATTGGCAGGAACGTTTTGCCGAGGCTAGTGATGTTCTGAAGAGCGACAAACACCAGCAGACAGTAGTGCGGGTGTTGGACCTCGAAATTGGTGGCCGCGACTTTATCACCATGGCGGGGCCGTGTTCGGTTGAGACCGAGCATCAACTTCTCTCCACGGCACATCATGTGCGTGAACGTGGTGCGCGGATTCTTCGCGGGGGCGCCTTCAAGCCGCGCAGTTCTCCATATGCATTTCAGGGGCACGGTCTCGCGGGGCTGAAGATGCTCGCAGCGGCGCGGGCAGAGACGGGTCTTGCGATTGTCACCGAGGTGATGAGCGAAGACGATGTTCCGCTGGTGGCTGAGTATGCAGACATCCTGCAGATTGGCTCGCGGAGCATGGAGAACTACACGCTTCTCGATGCTGCAGCGCGCTCGGGCCGGCCGATTCTGCTGAAGCGCGGAATGATGGCTACCGTTGGCGATCTGTTGAAGTCGGCACAGATCGTGCTCGAGAACGGCAATCCAAACGTGATTTTGTGTGAGCGCGGAATTCGGACGTTTGATGCGACGCTGCGCAACACATTCGACGTGGCGACGATTGCCCTGCTGAAGCGTATTTCGCATTTGCCGGTGATTGCAGATCCGAGCCATGCATGCGGGTATCACGAGCTGGTTCCGGCGTTGGCGCGGATTGGCGTGGCGGCAGGCGCGGATGGACTGATAGTAGAAGTGCATCCGACGCCGGAGAAGGCGTGGAGTGACGGCGAGCAGTCACTGGACTTTGCGGAATTCGATGAGATGATGGCGTCGCTCGAGCCGTATATCGCGTTGCGCGGAGCGGTGTCGGCCCGGACTCTGGAGACGGTTGGATGAGATTTGGTTTCAGAGTGCCTGGGGTTGTGGCCTGCTGCATGTTGCTGATGGTGACGTGTGGGTTCGCGCCCTCCATCTCACAATCGATTGCTTCGGACGTGATCGTTACGGCGGCTCCGGTGTATGAGCCTCTGGCTGCGTTGCACGGTGGAGAGCGCTTTCCGAAAGGCGCGCAGTTGCTGATGATTCACGATGGCAACGCGGAGCCACTGGTTGCCGATTTTGCGGAGAGTGCGGATGCGAATGTATCGTTCGACGGCGGCAGCGTGCTATTCGCGGGGAAGAAAGCGGCTGCCGATGCGTGGCAGATTTGGGAACTGACGCTGGCTGATCGCAAAGTGCGACAGGTGACGAGCGGCGACGTGGATGCGATTCGACCGCTGTATTTGCCCGGTTGGCGGCTCGTTTATGCTCTGCGGACGCCGCAGGGGTTTCAGTTGCAGTCGGCGCGGGTGATGGAGTCGAAGGCCATTGAGGAGAGAGAGCCGGCGGGGACGAAGTCTGTGTTTCCGTTGACCTACTTGGGCGCGAGCGCGATACCGGCGGACGTGCTGGCGGACGGACGGATTTTATTTGAAGCGGGATTTCCGCTGGGAGACGGTACGACGCCGGAGATGTACCTCGTTTATTCGGACGGGTCGGGGGTGGAGTCTTACCGCTGCGATCATCCTGCGAGTGTGGCAGGCGCGCGGTGGGGTGGAAGGCAACTCAAGTCGGGAGATGTGGTGTTTACGCATGGCGGTTCGCTGGCGCGGTTTACTTCGCCACTGGGACATGAAGAACGAGTGACGGCGCCGCGCGGGGAGTATGCGGGAGGGATTGCGGAAACCGCATCAGGACAGTGGCTTGTGAGTGTCCGCGAATCGGCGAACGCGAAGTTCACGTTGAAGCTTTGGAAGCCGGGTGCTGCGGCAATGCAGATTGTGCTGGAAAAGAGCGGCAATAACCTGGTTGAGGCGGTGGTGGTGGGTGCACGAAATAGGCCCAGGCGCCATCCATCTGGGCTGCATGACTGGGATTATGCGAACTTATTAGCCTTGGACGCGCGCATCTCTCGCGATGGTCCGCTGAATGGGACCCCGAAAATGGTGCGACTCGAGACGCAGGACGCCACGGGAAACGCCGTATCGATGGGCACGGCGCCAGTGGAGCAAGACGGATCCTTTTTTGTGAAAGCGCCAGCGGACCGGGCGATTCGGTTTACTTTGCTCGATGCGCGGGGCACGGTGCTGCGGCAAGAGCACGGATGGTTTTGGAGCCCGCGCGGGGAGCAGCGAATATGCGTGGGATGTCATGCAGGGCCGGAGCGCGCTGCAGAGAATCGAGTCCCGGACGTTTTGCTGCGGACGACGACACCTATGGATCTGACTGGATCAGCCAAGCCGTTGCAACTGGGAGGCAACTGAATGTCATACCGCACTCTTCTTCTTTTGCTGGGTACGACTTCGATTGCCGCGGCGCAGACAACCAGCGCCCCACCTGCTGCTGCGCAATCGGGATCAAGCGCGAAGTCCACGATCCGTTTTGAGGATGCGAGTGCGAAAGCGGGGATCAATTTCACTCACAGCTTTGGGTCAGCCCAGCTGGGCTCTCTGCTCGAGGGCACTGGTGCTGGTTGTATCTGGATTGACTACAACAATTCTGGCCGGCCTTCGCTTTATGTACTGAACGGAAGGCCGCTGGACGACTCGATGCATCCTTATCCGCTGAAGGACAAGCCGGTACCGCCGCCGCACAACCATCTTTATCGCAACGACGGTAATGGGCACTTTACGGATGTGACGGAGCAGGCCGGGCTCGATCCCGACATGTATGGGGTAGCGGTTACAGCAGCAGACTATGACAACGATGGCTTCGTCGATCTGCTGGTGACTGGTTATGGGAAAACGATCCTTTACCACAACGACGGTAATGGGCACTTCACGGATGTGACCGCGAAAGCGGGCATCAAGGTAGACGGCTGGGCGATTAGTTCGACGTGGCTGGACTACGACAAGGATGGCTGCATCGATCTGTTTGTTGGACGCTATGTGAAGTTCGATCCAAAGTACCGCGCATTTTATGCCGCAGACAACTATCCGGGACCGCTGGACTACGAGGGCGAGACTAACAAGCTATTTCACAACAACTGCGACGGCACGTTTACGGATGTTTCGGAGAAGTCGGGAATCGCAGCGTTTGTGGGGCGCACGATGGGCGTGACGGCGGCGGACTTTGACAACGATGGTTGGGACGACATTTACGTGGCGAATGACCGCACCGAAAATTTCATGTTCCGCAACAAACACGATGGAACGTTTGAAGAAGTTGCGAATGATATGGGAACGGCATTCGGGCAGAATGGCGAGTCGACTTCTTCGATGGGGCCGGTGTTTACGGATCTCGAAGGGCGCGGCGTCCTGGATCTTTGGGTGACGGACGGGCACTATAACCGGCTTCTGCGCAACAACGGCAAGCAGGGATTTGAAGATATTGGTGCGTCGAACGGGGTATCGCAGACGAATGCGCAGTATGTGAGCTGGGGTACGGGAGTTTATGACTTCGACAACGATGGCTATCCCGACATTTTGATTTTTCATGGCGGACTGATTCACCTGATTCCGCAGGAGCACACACTGTTTCGCGGATTAGGGAATGGGCGGTTCGCGGACGTATCAGAGAGTGCGGGTTCGGTGTTAAGCGAGCGCACGGTGGCACGCGGCGCGTGCTTTGCCGACTACGACAACGACGGGAAGGTCGATGCGTTCCTGGTGAACCTGGGCGCAAAGGGGACTTTGGTTCACAACGTCTCTACGAACACGGGACATTGGGTCGCGATCAAGCTGGTTGGGACAAAGAGCAATCGCGATGGCATTGGCGCGCGCGTTGAGGTCGACGCGGGTGGCAAACGCTGGACTGAGGAACGAGTGGCGGGGTCGGGTTACCTGTCGCAGAATGACGCGCGATTGTATTTCGGGCTCGGCGCGGCAACGGCTATCGACAAGATCGTTGTGACGTGGCCAAGCGGTCGCGAGCAGAGGGTGGAGAAGCAGGATGTGGATCGCGTACTGACGATAGAGGAGCCGAAGTGAATTGGCACCGGCACAGCACGTCAGGGGCGTTGAGTGCTCTGGCCGTGGTGTGCCTGATGACGCTCGCCGTGTGGTCGTGGAGCGGGCGGACGGCCCGCGCATCCGTAGCGACTGGGCGAACGGGCGAGCAGCTCGAGTATATGTCGCCGGTTGAGGTGTTGTTTTCTCCCGATGGTGCACGACTTTATGTCCTGTGCCAGGAAAGCGCGCAAGTGCGCGTTCTGGACGCGAAGAGCTATGAACTGTTGAAGGACATTGCAGTCGGGGCTGTGCCTCGCGGATTCTCGCTTTCACCGAAAGGTGATCGCTTATTTGTGACGAATTCGTGGGATGACACGATCTCGGTGATCGACACGAAAACGCTTGAGGTTGCGGCGACTTGGTCTGTCGGCGCAGAGCCGTCGAGCGTTGTGGAGGACCGCGAGGGCAAACATCTGTTTGTTGCGAATCGAATTTCAAACGATGTTGCAGTGCTGGATGCGCAGACAGGCATGGAGCAAAAGCGGCTGGCGGCGGGGCGGGGGGCGAGTTACATCACTGCTTCTCCAGACGGAAGCAAGCTTTATGTGACTCATGTGTATCCGAATGCGACGCCGCATAGGACGGCACCTGCCTCGGAGATCACGGTGATCGATACGGCGCGTGCGGTGGTAGTGGATCGGATTGCGCTGCCCTATGTTGCGCATGGATTTCACGTAGCGTTTTCGGCGGATGGACGGCTGGGTGTGGCAACGACGATGCATCCGAAGAACTTGGTGCCCCTGGCGCATCTGGAGCATGGCGGGGCATTCGCGGATACGCTGACACTGTTTGGCGCGGATGTGGGCAAGCCGGCGGAGGTTTCGCTCGATGAATTGGAACTTTACGCGGCGCGGCCATTCGGAATTGCGATCACGCCGGACAAGACGCGGATGTTTATTACATGCGGCGGATCGGAGATGGTCACGATCGTCGATGTTCCGCGATTGATCAGGTATGCGCGAACGCATCCGGGGTCAAACGCGCAGGATTTGTCAGCAAGCGCGAACTATGTGGTGGGGCGGATTAGGGTAGGGCGTGACCCGCGGGGCGTGGTATTGACGCGTGATGGATCGAAGCTGCTGGTTGCGAATCGGCTGGAAGACACCATCAGTGTGATTGATACAAAGAGCAATCGCGTGGCATCGACGATTTCGCTCGCAGGACCGAAGCAGATGTCGGTGTTGCGGCATGGCGAGCAGACCTTCTACACGGCGAAGTATTCGTTTCAAGGACAGATCGGTTGCGCGAACTGTCATATCGATTCGACTTTTGATGGGCTGCAATGGGATTTGGAGCCGGACGGGTTTGGCCGTGATATTGTAGACAACCGGCCAATCGAGGATGTGAAGGGTACCGAGCCGTTCAAGTGGAATGGCGGCAATCCGGACCTGCCGACGGAGTGCGGACCGCGCACTGAGAAGTATTTCTGGCGGGCGGAGAATTACGACAACCTGACGCTGACGGACCTGGTGGTTTATGTGCGAAGTTTGCCGCCACGGCCGAATCGCTGGCGGTTGCCGGGCGGGGAACTGACGGCTGCGCAGGAACGAGGTCACGCGTTGTTTGTGCGCGAGGCGGATAAGTTCGGCAATCCGATTGTGGAGACGAATCGCTGCGTGTATTGCCATAGCGGAGCGAAGGGAACAAATCAGAAATCGTTTGATGTGGGCACAAAAAAAATAACCGACAACTCAGGCTTGCTCGACACACCGCAATTGACAAATATCGCCATCACTGCACCGTACCTTCATGACGGGTCTGCTCCGACGCTAGAGCAGATATGGACGGTCTTCAATCCGCAAGACAAACATGGGCGAACCAACGATCTAACCAAAGACGAGCTCAACGACCTGATCGAGTACCTGAGGACGCGATGAAAGCAATTCTTACAATCGCAATGATGGTGATGCTGCTGGGGATGCCAGCGGGAGCGGCTGCGCAGGCAAAAGCTGCCGTTCCCACAATCCGCAAAGCGGCGAGCGCGGTTCCGAAGTCTTCGATTCCAGTGATGCCGCGTTTTCGATTTGAGAACTTCACGACAGCGAATGGACTGCCGAATGATCACGTGTTCAGCGTGCTGGTGGATGGAGATCGGATATGGGCGGGGACCGAAAACGGCCTGGGGCTCTACGAGAATCACGTGTGGAAGACATTCACGACCAGCGATGGCCTGGCGCATCGCGCGGTTTTGTCGTTGGCGCTCGACAAGCGCACGGGAGATGTGTGGGCGGGAACGATGGGCGGATTGAGTCGCATCTCCAGCGGACGCATCGACACCTTCACGCAACTGAATTCGGGGTTGAGCAACGACGTGGTGTATGGCGTGTCGGTGGAAGGTGAGAATGTGTGGGTTGCGACGGCTGCGGGGGGCTGCAAGCTCGACCTGCGTACGGGAGAGTGGTCGCTCTACAACGAACGGAACACGCCGATGGTCGAGATCTGGGTATACGGTGTCGCGGCGACGCCAACCAAGGTTTATTACGCGGTGTGGGGCAGCGGGGTGCTGGAGTATGACCAGCAGAAGAAGATCTGGGACAAGTATGAAGATCCCGACGGCGAGACCGAGATGGTGCTGTTCAAGGATCAGGGCCTGATTCACGAAGTTACGACGTCGGTTAGTTATGTCGATAAAATTCTGTGGGTGGCGACATACTTTGGCGACAGCCGGTACGACGGCCGCTACTGGCATAACTTCTTAACCAAGGACAGCGGACTTCCGTCTAATTTTACAAACGTCATCAAGGGTGTGGATGCCAACCGTGCGTGGTTTGGCACCGACAAGGGATTGGCCTACTACGACGGCGTCAACTGGGCTGTTTACCGCCCCTCTCTTTCTACAGGTAAGCCGGAGATGACGGTTCGCAATGCGAAAGGGGTCATTTCGTCGGTCGCTGTGAGCACGGCGCCAGCGCATAACTACGTTTTAGGAATCGATTTTCAGGGAAGCGACATCTGGGTTGCTACCGCCAAGGGTTTAAGTCACGGAATTCATCAGCCATAAGGAGCCATAAAGACATGATCGATTTTTCAGAGATTTTGGAGACCATTGCACACGGACCGATTCAAAAACGCGCCATGACCAACCATGGCGTGCTCAACGAAGCTTACGCCTATGCCAAGCCAAGTTCATTTTCGCGGGGAATGCGGATCGACTTGAACGGACTGACGATCCTGCTGATTTCGGGCACCGCATCCATTGACGAGAATGGCGTTAGCGTACACATCGGTGATTTTCCCGCGCAGATGAAGCGCACGCTGGACAACATCACCGGCCTGCTGAAGAGCGAAGGCTGCACGTGGCACGACATTGTGCGCACCAGTTGCTACCTGCGCGACATCGATCGCGATTATGACGCGTTCAACGAAGAACGCACAGCATTTTTCAAAGCGCAGGGGCTTGATCCGTTACCGGCATCGACAGGTATCCAGGCGCATCTGTGCCGTCCGGAACTGCTGATTGAGATTGAAGCAATCGCGATGTTCCGCACGGAGAAGACGGCCAAGTAAGGAGCAGTACGATGCGTAAGGGATTGTTGATGGTGGCGGCCGCGGTGTTGGCCGCCGGCACCACGGCGAGTTTGGCGGGGCAGGAAGCAGCGAAGAGCGGCAGTTGTGAATGCGGGACGCACCCGCCGGCTCCACCGAAGGATCGTGTCGTTGAGCCGTATGCGGGCGAGCCAGAAGACCTGAGCCCTTATCAGAAGTTCGCGAAGCCATACGATCTGAATTACATTCGTCCGAATATCTATACGGGCGCGGGGCGAGATATTCCCGAGCCAACAAATCCGACTGAGGTGCGTATTGGCTTCTTTGGGCCGATCGAGCACAGTCCAGAACAGGTGTTCGGATTGCGTATGCTGCATGGCGCGCAACTGGCGGTGGAGGAATCAAACGCGCGCGGCGGCTATGGCGGTAAGCCGTTCAAGCTGATGCTGCATAACGACTACGACAACTGGCAAGCGAAGGCAGTGTACGGGGAGGACCGTGCGACGGATCCGACGATCTGGGGTGCGGCGTCGAACGAAGTTGTGAAGATGGTGTACGACGACGAGGACTGGGCGATATTCGGCTCGATCAGTTCGGAATCGACACACATCGCGTTGCGAGTGGCACTGAAGGCAGAGATTCCGATCGTCAATTCGGCTTCGACGGATCCGACGATTCCGGAGACCTATGTTCCGTGGTACTTTACCGATCTGCAGGATGATCGAGTGCAGGGGCTAACGCTGGCCCGGCATATCTATACAGAACTTGGACTGAAGCGGGTTGCGCTGCTGCGCGTGAACAGCCGCTATGGGCGTTTTGGCGTGCTGAAGTTTCGCGATGCGTCGCGGCGACTCGGCCATCCGGTTGTGATCGAGCAGAAGTTTCTGCCGGGGGATACGGACTTCACACGGGCGTTGAAGATCATTCAGTCGTCGCACACGGACGCGATTGTGCTGTGGGCTGACGAGGCTCCGACGGCAGGTATTTTAAGGCAGATGAAAGCGCTGGGAATGAAGCAGCGCGTGTTTGGATCCTACAGGACACTGGGGCCCGAGATGCTGGCGCAGGCCGCGGATGCGGCGGAGGGATTTGAAGCGGTATTTCCATATGACCCGACGCGCGATGATCCCAAGTGGCTGAGTTTCAACGCGCGCTATCAGGCGAGGTTCCACGAGAAGCCGGAACAGTTTGCGTCGCTGGCGTATGACGCCATGAACGCGTTGCTTGATTCGATCTGCAAGGCGGGGCTAAATCGTGCGCGGATTCACGATGCCCTGGCGGACATTGCTGAGTACGACGGGGTGACCGGACACATGATCTTTGATCCAAATCAGAAGAACGTTTCGCACATGTTTCTGGGCACCCTACACAATGGAACGGTTTCGTATCATGTGGCGAAGATGGCACCTGCGGTGCGGCCAGCTTCGATTGCCCGGATGGAGGGTATGAGTTCTCCGGGACAATCGAATGCACCTTATGCGCGGGTGGGCGAAGATGGTGTGATATACGCGGGGCCGCATCGACCGAATGCGCCTGCGGGATCGCTGAAAGTGGTGCTGTTCGGGCCTCATGCGGATGCGGTTGCGCAATCGGCGGAGATGCAGGCGGCACTTCGCGGTGTGATTGGGCTGAGTGCGCAATGGACGCTGGTGCCTGTTGCCAGCGATCAGAACTGGGGTGCGGCCTCAACGCAATTGGTGCATGCGCTGATGGACGAGCATGCGTTGGCCATCCTGGCGCTCGACCGGGATGCGGCGCACCTGGCAGAGCAACTCGCATTGAAGACGTTTGTGCCGGTTGTTGCGTTAAGTGAGGACAAAATGCTGACGTCAACGAACGTGCCGTGGATCTTCCGGCTGCCGGCTACGACAACGCCTGCATCGGCGCTTCGATTGATTGAGATGGCTGAGGAGAAGAGCGGGCCGAATCCGGAGAAACTCCGCGATGTGCTTGCGTCGGGCCAAAGCATCGACGGGATAGCGTTTCTTTCAACCGGAGAGCCGAACGTGAAATAGCAACGAGGCGATACATTGGGGCGATGAAAAAATGAAGGGCAGTCCATTGCGGACTGCCCTTCTGCTTTGCGGAGAAGCTCCGGTGTCTATGGCAGGTAGTAGCGGAACGAAGTGAAGAACATATTATTCGAGCCCTTGGCGCCGCCGTAGGGGTTGAGCGGACCACCTGTACCGGACCACAGATTGCGCTCGATCCACGCGTACTGCAGGCCGAAGCGCAACCGCCCCTTGGGGCCACTGTAGATGTTGTACCAGTTGCCGGCAGTGAACTCCTGCACGTCCTTGGTGCTGCCGCCACAGTTGGCAGGCGCTGACGGGCTGAAAGAGCCGCCACTGGGGATCTCCGTGTTGCAGCCCGACATGGCGGTGGTGTAGGTGCCGTATCCAACTTCCTTGCCGGCACTGTTGAGGGCGTAATCCCGTCCGACGTAATCACCACCGTAGTTGAAATAGAGCTGGAGGCGCGGGGTGGGATTCAGCTCAACTGTGCTGAGAGCCGAGAATCCGTGCAGCGGAGAAATGGCGGCATCTGGCCTGAGGGTAATGTCGGCGATGGTCGACGAACCATACCGGCCCACGCCGTCACCATAGAGACCCTTGAGTCCGAGGGTGATTTTCTTGTTCGCAAGCTGGCCGCGAAAATCGCCACCGATGCCGCCGCCCCATACTGAGTCGTTAAAGGGAGTTCCGCCCGTCGGAAAAATGCGATCGCGGAAGCTTCGCCCAATGCCGAAGACTTCCCAGTGCCCCCAGCCTGGCTCGATTGCAATCTTGGCAACGAAGTCGGGAGTGAGATTGAAGGAGTAGTTTGCGTTCAGGTTGTAGAGACCGCCGCCAACACCAGCTGAACCGATTAGCAGGTTGGTTGGCAGGTTCTGGCCGCCGGGATTCAGAATTTCCGGGTTTTCTACCGAGATTCCAGCGTAGAACTTCTTGCTGAAATCCTTAGTCACCCGGAAGCTGTACTGACGGGCCCAGACGAAGCCTGCCACATATTGCGCGTCGATGGTGGCAGGAAGGATTTCCGTCCCGCGGGTCAGTCCCTGCGTCGTTTCGGTAGCAAGCGACCAACCCTGACCACCGGAGAAGTCCCAACCGTTGTGCAGCTTGGCGTCTGCCCAGAGTTGCCGCTGGCGAAGCGTGTAACTGTTCGACTGGTTGTCGTTGGAAGTCACGCCTGCGCTGAGAAAGTCCATTTCGTAATAGCCAGTAAGGGTCATGCTGTCGAGTTTGCCGATAGCCTTAATAGCTAAGCGGGACTGACGACCCGAGCCATAGAACTCGCTCATGTTCGCTCGATTGTCGTGATCCAGTGCAATGGCATTGAACGGAGTGTTAATATCGCCGCCCGTCGCCGAAGACCGCCACACCGTTTCCGCCGCCAGGAAACTGCCAGCGGGTGAAATCGTAATTCCCTTGTAGTAGAGCGCGTCCGGATTTGTGATTTTCTTCTTGATGCTTGCAGTTTCGTCCGAAACGGTGGTTGCGAGAGACACGTTGTTGGCCTTCAGGTCTGTTACGGTGGTCTGCAAGGAGGTGACGGCAGCTGCGTTCTCGGTATTTGCTTGTTGCTGGGCTGTGGCGTCTGCCTCCGCCTTTGCGGCAGCAGCCTGAGCATCGGCTGCAGCTTGCTGTGCCTGCTTCAATTGAGAATCCTTATTTGCCAGATCAGTCTTCAGGGTGTCGATCTGTCCCTGGAGTTCCTGGCGAAGAGTGTTGATCTGGTCCTCCACGGTGGGTTTGGGAGGCTGCTTCTTTGCAGCGGTTTTCTTCGCGGGCGGCGCAGGGGGATCACCGGCGTAAGCGTTGGAACCAACGAGGCTGGCCGCCAGAATTGCTGCGACAGCCATTTTCATTTGGGATTTCATTGGGCGTCTTTTCCTCTCAAATCAGGTTGAATCGTTCGGGCACCTGTATGTCCACGGCGTCCTTTGGCGTATCACCGCAAAAACACTGATAATGAAGCCATCGTGAGATCGGTTGTGAGTTGCCGGCAGGCGAGGATGTCGCGCGAAACAGCAGAAAGAGAAATGTGGCTTGTCCTCGGTGCGTCTTGTATCCCACACTCGCAGAATTTTATGAATATTTGACTAATTCACAGAGTTTTAACAAGTTAGCGACGAAGTGTCGGCTTTATCACTGCAAATTTACGCGTCGTTCATATTTCAACAGCGCAAATGAATTAGGCGCGCGTTTGAGCACGAGGCCCTTTGCCGAGGCGCTAATCCATGAATGGCGTGATTAGCGAGAGGAATTTTGTTCTTTGCCGGCACTCAGCAGGTTGGCGAGGAGGCGATAAGATCCCGGGACCAACTCGGGTAACTGGCGATAGAGCGCGTAGGCGACATATATATAGGTTCCCTTGCCAGGATGGGTGACAATCAAGCCGCCGCGTTGCGGATCCTGGCCTGGGTCGGCGGTTTCGGTGAGAGCGGTGTAGCCCGGATCCCACGAATCGAGGAAGGAGTGTCCGCGCTCCTCGACCCACCCATCGAAGTCAGCGGTGGTGATCTTGTTGGGGAAATTCAGCAGAGAGTTGGAAGGATCGAGCAGTTTGACCCGCGACTGCTCGTCGACAACGCGTTCGGGCAGGCGATTGCCGCCCATGGAGAGCGGCAGCGGAGCAGGGAAGGTGTTGCTCTGGTATTGGACGATCAGCGTGCCACCGTTGCGGACGAATTCTTCGAGGCGGGGCTGGACCTTGGCGAGTTCGGGACGGACGGAGTAGGCGCGGATTCCGATGACGATGACGTTATCGGTGCTGAGATTTCCGGAAACGAGATCGGTGCTGGAGAGCAGTTCAGGTGTGATGCCCATACCCTCCATTGCTTCGGGGACGAGATCGCCGGGGCCCATAACGTAGCCAACGCGTAGACCGGGCACGAGCTTGACGTCGATCTTGCGCGTCTGGAGTTGCGCGGGCGCGTACTGGTTATAAGGACGAAGGCCAGGGTAGCCAACACTGTGCCAGCCAGAATCGTAAGTGCGGTCGCCAGATTTCGCGATGGCCTCGATGGAGTAGGCGCCGGTTTGAGCGGCGGACGGGGTGACGGAGAAAAGGATTGGATCGGTATCGCCTGCGGCCTTGCGATGGAACTCGGCCTGTGTGGGCTCGGAGTGCCAGCCATCGGGAAGTTTGAGAGATACGGTGCCGTCGGCCGCGGCCTGGGTGTGGACAGTGACACGAACTGGAAGCGCACTTCCGTCGAGGGGGAGGATCCGTGCCTGCGGGTCGACACTGACGCCGATGGCTGGGGTGACGACAAGGGGTTCGTAGAAACCGCCGGGCCCAGTGACGCGCTGAAGGGTCTGCACAACTTCGCCGATGCGGATAGGGAGGCCGTCGAAGGTGAACTCTGCCCATGCGTCAAGCGGATAGGGAGCGAAGGAACGCTCGCGCCATTGCGGATTGGAAATGTCGTAGTAGGGCTGCTCGATATTTGGACGGGTGAAGAATGGAGCTGTGGGTGCGGCATTGTCGGCTGCGTGTACCGTGAATACCGGATCGGTGACGGGCGCGGAAGGGTCGACGCCACCGCTGATGGTGCTCTTCCACTCTTCGCCGGTGCGGCTCTGGAGCCAGACTTTATCGAGGCGAGTTTCTTTGGTGGCTTGCGCGGCATGGACGTGGACGCGGAATTCTTCTGCGGGAGAAACGCTGGTGGCAGCTTCGTCGGCTGCCGCGCCGCGAAATCCTGCGGCTTGTGCGTGGGCTTCGTTGGTTCGGAACGCTATGAGGTCGAGCCCGAGAGCGTCGGCCAGAGCTGACTGGAATTGGTTAATTTTTGTGTGGAGTTCGAAGAGGATGCCTGCTTTGGCCTCGGGACCAAGACTGCTGGCGGCTACTTTGGCACGTAGTGCTAGTGTGTCGCGGTAGATCGGCGCGAGAGCCTGAGCCACCGGCAGTCCGGAATTGCAAGGACATTTCGACAGGAGCTCATCGAGGGAGCCGTCGATATCGTGCAGGCCTGTGGCGAGCCAATCGGGAGCGGGTGAATTCGCGAGATGCGCAAGCCCTGAGATCGAGGTGTCGATGCGGACTTTGCTGTTCTGGTAGAGGCTGTCGTTTTCACTGTGCGTCGACGAGGGGTGCGCGGCGGGCGCAACGGCCCACAGATGATAGCTTGCGGTCGCGGGACCGGTGAGGGACGGGTTGGATCCGCCGTTCTGGGACTTCTGCTCTCCCCAGCCTTCACGGGCGATCTGCGCATAGCTGCGGCCGAGGGTCAGGTCGAGATTGCCGACGGGGAGCTTTACGTCGGTCGATGGCGTGGTGGTGGTGACCTCGCCAGTGACGTAGTTCTTGAATCTGGCGGGCGCCCATTTGCCGGTGGCATAGTCGAACATGCCCTTCTCAGTGACGGGCGCGAAGGGCGTCATGGAATAGACCGCGAGGGGCTGCCATGGCTGAAGGCCGAGTCCGCCTTGAGAGACAGGCTTGAGCTGCTCTGGGAAGACGCTCGGATCCGCGGCAGCTTTGAAGACCTCCTGTGCGATTTCGCCAGAGACCTGGTGCTGGCCGTGGCCATCCGTGATGCCTCCGATGAAGGTGGAAACAATGACCTGGGGGCGCTCGCTGCGGACGGCCAGGACTGCGTCGTAGAGGACGCGATCGTGGCCCCACTTCTGGAATGCTTCCTCCTGAGTCTTTGAAAATCCGAAGTCGACTTCCGTCCCCCAGAGTTGTTTAGCGCCGTAATACTGGTCGGCTTTGAGGAGTTCGTTGGTGCGGAGAATGCCGAGCGCGTCGTAGGTTTCACCGGACATCGCATTTTGACCACCTTCGCCGCGGGTCAGCGTGAACAGGGTGGCGCGGACGCCAAGGCCGCGCGAAAGATAGGTGAGCAGAGCGCCGTCTTCGTCGTCGGGGTGAGCCACGATCATCATGAGACTGGCAGTTGTGCCGAGCCGCTTTAGAGTTTGCTCCAGCTTCGCTTCGCCGCGGTCTTCAGGGAGCGGAAGCGCAACGAGGTGCGGCTCGGATGCGGGCAACTGCACCAGGGGCTCGGCTTGTCGCGCGGCGAGTTGAGGCGCGGTGGCAAGTGCGAGGATGACCGTTGAGATCGAGACTACGAGGACAGAGTGGGCGTGTTTGCGAAGTGCTCCCTGGGAAAAGAACATGGTTGTGGTCAGTGTACAATCCGGTGAGCGGAATCCGGTTAGAAGATGCGCACAGAATATGAGATGAAGATCGCACATCCCACAGGGGCTGAAGCCCACGTTTCTTTTGTCGCTCTCTCGACACGTCTGAGGTCGTGCCCTGACATTGCGAGTGTTGTCGAGTTCGCAGCGGAATTGAAGGGCATGCGTGAAGTATCTGGCACGATGTGGAGATGGTCGAGTCCGGGGCTAAAGCCCGTGATTTCGCGGTGCGGGATTCGTGGGGCTCAAGCCCCACGCTCCCTCCGAAAATCAACGACGGATGGAACTTTCCCGCGGCCGCTGGGCGAGGCATGGGCGGATTGACCAGCCTCCCAGATTCATCTGTGAAGCTTGAGCGGCGTATCGGGCTGCGGTCGGCGGTGCTGTTCAACATGCTGGAGATGATCGGCGTGGGGCCGTTCATTACGCTTCCGCTGGTGATTGCGGCGGCGGGCTACAAGCTGAGCGTGTGGGCGTGGTTGCTGGGCGCAGCCATCGCTGTTATGGACGGGCTGGTGTGGGCGGAACTCGGCGCTGCGTTTCCGGAAGCTGGCGGTTCCTACGCATTTCTACGAGAAATCTACGGCCCGAAGGGCGCTGGAAACTGGCTGAGTTTTTTGTATGTCTGGCAATTGAGCTTTTCCGCACCGCTGTCGATTGCCTCGGGGTGCATCGGGCTCTCGAGTTTTCTAGCGTGGTTCTGGCCGGGGCTCGAGTCGGCGCCGATTGCGGTATTGCCCGCACTGCATTATGCGAGTTTTGCGGCTGCTACGGCGTGTCTGCTGGTGACGGCGCTTCTGTATCGAAATCTGAGTTCGGTTACGCGGCTGGCATGGATTTTGTTCGCGGGCGTAATGGCGGCGATGGCAGGCGTGATTGCTTCAGGGTTTGCGCATGCGGCAGCAACTGGCGGATGGCACATGCCTGCGTCGCCTGCGCAGTCGGCCGCGCTGGCGATTGGCGGATTGGCGCAGGCAACTCTGATTGCTACGTACGACTACTGGGGCTACTACAACATCACATTCCTGGGCAGCGAAGTGAAGGAGCCGGAGAAGACGATTCCCCGCGCAATCCTGCTTTCCGTGCTGTTTGTCACGTTGCTTTATGTGCTAATGAATTTGTCGGCGCTGCCTTCGATGCGCGATGCGGTGATGCACGTGAAGGAGAGCGCGATTGTGCGGGTGCAACTGGTCGCTGAAATCGCGCGATCTGCGTTTGGACAGTGGGCGGGTTACACGGTGGCGGCGCTGGTGATGTGGACAGCGTTTGCTTCAGTCTTCTCATTGCTGCTGGGGTATTCACGCGTGCCATTTGCGGCGGCACAGAGCGGAAATTACTTCAAGTTTCTGTCGGCGGTGCACCCGAAGCACGGGATCCCACACCGGTCGCTGGTGGCTCTGGGGCTGGTGGCTTCGGCATTCTGCTTTTTCTCACTGCAGCAAGTAATTACGATGCTGGTGGTGACGCGGATTCTGCTGCAGTTCTTTCTGCAGCACGTGGGCGTGATGCTGCTGCGGGTGCAGAGGCCGGAGTTGGAGCGGCCGTTTCGGATTCCGCTGTATCCGCTGCCGCCGGTGCTTGCGATGGCGGGATTCGTGTTCATCCTGGTAAACCGCAGCCAGGCACTGGGCGGACTGGCTGTTGCAGCGGGGATTGCTGTTAGCGGGACGCTGATTTATCTGGTCCGTGCGAGAACGATGCGGCAGTGGCCGTTCGCGGTGTCACCGAAGTAGCCCGTGGCATGCGCTTCGCGCATAAGCGAGTCAGCAGGTGAGCTGTGGGATGGTTTGGTGCATGCGAACACAGCAGAATTCAGTCGGTTACAGTTTCAAGTAGTGATCGGCGCCGTAAACCAAACCAAGCGTGATCAGGGCGATGAAGACTTCGCCGATGGCTCCGACAGCGAATGGGCGCCAGCCTTGCTTGCCGAGTTCGCCAATTTTGGTCCGGAGGCCTACCCCTGCAAACGTAAGCAGAAATGCCCAGCGGGAGAGATTTGCAATGCTTGTCAGTTGCGGCTTGGCGAAGAAGCCCAATGTGGCGAGAAGCGAAATCAGCAGGAATCCGAGCACGAATTTCGGAAATTTGTTCCACAAGAAGCCGGCTTTGTTGCCGATTGTGTTGGCCTGGCCGCGTGAAGACCAGTAGAGGGCATATCCGAGGACGATGAAACCGACCATGGCATTACGCGTGGTTTTGGCCAGGACAGCAACCTTGCCGGCTGTGTCGGAGTAGAGAGCTCCGGCAGCGGTGGCTTCGGCGGTGTTGTCGACTGCGAGACCGGCCCATAGGCCATATGCCTTATCGCTCAGGTGCAAGGAGTGGCCGATCAGTGGAAATGTGAACAACGAAATTGCGCCAAGGGCCAGAATCGCGGCGATAGCATAAGACGCGTCTTCATCGTCCGCGTCGATAGCGGGTTTGGCAGCAATAATCGCGGATACTCCGCAGATGGATGAACCGACGGCGAGAAGCGAAGTGAGTTTGCGATTGAGTTTAAAGGCGTGGCCCAGGATGTGCATGAAAGTGAGCGAAAGCGTGATGGCGATGGCGACGAGCAAGATTGAAATGCCGCCAAGATGAAGTAGATCGCCGAGCAGGAAACGCGATCCGAGCAAAACGATTCCAGCCTTCAACCAGAACTCGTAGGTCGCCACACCGGGCTCGAAGACGCGCGGAATTCCAACGGTGTTGGACACGAGCAGGCCAATCACTATCGCCCACAGAACGTATTCGATGTTGGGGAACGTTACGTGGTGCGCCTTGGTGTAGGCGGCGATGGATTGTTCGATGAATTTTCCCGCGTAGCCGATAGCAGCCAGCAGCAGAAGACCTGGTATGAATGCGAGGATGCGACGAACGGGCGCAAAAGCATCGTTTATGTTGCGCGAATTCGTTACAGGGCTGGAGGTGGCCATTTCGATCTCGGTGCGAGTGGGTGAAGCTGGTTAGTGAGGAATCTTGCTATCATCAAGCGCGAAAATCTGCGCTCCATTGCGACTGGCATCCTCAAATTTGACACTTCACCACTTGATCGCAGGAATGAGATTGAAGCGAACGAGCAGTGCCAGGGCAAGGGCGAGAGCGACGGCATAGACGTCGAGTAGAGGGGCTTTGCGGGATGAAGTTGTAGGATTCGACATTTTCAATCTCCAAACACAGATTTGAATGGGACTTGGAGCGCCGAGCGGGAATCGAACCCGCGAATACAGGTTTTGCAGACCCGCGCGTTAGCCACTTCGCCACCGGCGCCCTTTGAAAAAGCAAGGGTAGAGCTGGATACAAATCGAAATTACCGACAAATAGAAAACCCACCTCGCCATCTGGCGGGTGGGTCACTGGGTTCTTGAATCCTGGTTCGGAATCTAGCCCACTGTGCACGCCCGCGCAGAGCTGCGCTGACAGCAGCACAGACAAATCGCGGAAGTGAACACGTGGGCCATTAAAACCTTTGACCCGGGATCGAGACAATCCCGCTCGTTGGGTTTTCGTAGAGTACGGAATAAAGAGACGCGTGTCAAGACGCCCAAATTGAGTTCGATGAAACCGGAATGAAGCGAGAGGCTCTCGCTTGACTCCGGACCATCGTCTCTCAAGAGCTTTGCGGGGACTGTTTACTCTTGCAAAATGGCTTCGCAGACCGCAACTCCTAAGACTTTAGTTGACAGATCTGGTCGGTCACGCTAATGTCCTAAGACAATAGGAGGTCGCGTGAGGGGTCGTTCGGCAAAGGGTGGCTTGACCAAACTTGAACTGAGGATAATGCAGGTGATATGGAAGAGCGGCAGGTGCACAGTGGCGGCTGTGCAGGCCGAGTTGAGGCCTCCGCTTGCCTACACCACAGTGCAGACGGTTCTTAACATCCTGGAGCGCAAAGGCAAGCTGTACCGCGAGCTGGAAGGACGGGCATATGTCTATTCGGCAAAGGTCAGCGAGGAGAAGGCGATTGGGCAGAGCCTCGGCGACTTAATCGATCGCATGTTTGGCGGGTCGAGTGAAGAACTGGTGATGAGTCTTTTGAAGAGCCGGCAGATCGATGCGAAGCGGCTGGCGAAGCTGACTGAACAATTCAGCAAGGGTAAAGGAGATGCGGCATGAACGCCGTCGAGAATGTACTGCTGTCCTATGTAATGAATTCTCTATGGCAGGCGCCTATGGTGTTTGTTGCAGCCTGGATTGCGGCGCGCATGATGCGACCGACCGGTCCGGCTCCGGAACATCGTGTTTGGGTTGGTGCGTTGTTGCTGGAAAGTTTGCTTCCGGCTGTTTCGACTTTTCCGTGGCAGCGAATGCACTTTGCCTGGCCGTGGAATGGGGCTACGCTCGGGGATTCGCGCGTTGCGGTGCAGATGGGCGCGGGCGCAGGCTTGTCGCCGCTGCGGCTTCCACCGCTGGTGATGAGCGTGCTGGCAATTGTGTATGCGGCTATCACTTTCTACTTCGTGGCGCGCTTTGTGTGGAGATGCGTGCGGCTTTCTGCGATGACAAGCGGGAGCGAGCCAGTGATGCTGGGTGGCGCGGTCGCGCTGTCGTGCGAGACGTGGTCAGGATGGTTTGGCATCGTGCGTACTGTCTCGGTTGTCTCCTCGCATGAGGTTTTCGCGCCGGTGGCGTTGGGCATTGCGAACAGATGCGTGATGCTGCCTGCGGGGATTGTGAGTCGTCTTCCGCAAAACGATCTGGATACGGCGATTGGACATGAATTCGCGCATATCCGTCGCAACGACTTTTTGAAGAATTTGGTGTACGAAATCGTGGCGCTACCGATCAGCTACCATCCATGCCTCTGGTTCACACGGCAGCGAATCATGGAGACGCGGGAGATGGTGTGTGACGCGATGGCCGCGGGAGTTCGAGGAGACCAGGAATATGCGCAATCGCTGTTGCGGCTGGCGGCCCTGCTGTTGCAGGGAAGGCAAGTCAGGGTACCTCACGCCATCGGAGTTTTCGATGCCAACACGCTCGAGAGGAGACTTATGAAACTTACAGAGAAGAAAAGACAGGTGAGTCGCTGGCGCGTGGGTACCTCTGTAGCGACATGCCTGGCGCTTGGAATCGCAACGGCAGCGTCGGCGGTTACGCTTCGGCTCGGGGTAGATTCACAGACGAGCACGGACAAATCGGCGCCGGGCAAAGCTGCGCCGCGCTCCATACCGCCGGATGTGATGGCGGGAAACATCATCAGCAAGGTGAATCCGAAGTATCCTCCGGATGCCAAGAAAGCAGGCATTCAGGGGACAGTAGTTTTGGACGCGGTGGTAAGCAAGACGGGGCATGTGTTGGAACTGAAGGTCGCGTCCGGACCGAATGAGTTACAGCAATCGTCGCTGGACGCGGTGCGGCTGTGGAGGTACAAACCATTTCTGTTGAATGGCGATCCGATCGAGGTGAAAACAACGGTTCGCGTGATTTATTCGTTGGAGAAGTAAGCAAATTAAGAACAATCCGGTGAACGATTTTGAGGACGGCTGCTTGCCCGATTATCGTCGTCGCTTTAGATCGTGAAAACCAGGTCTGAAAATCCAGACTCGGAGCACCCGGCTTGTAGTGATTGGCTACCATCCTGTCGCAGCCATGAGGCGTTTGCCAGGTTTCAGATGCCGGCGTACCAGGCGTAGCCGGTTTCAGGAGATGCGGAACCGAGCCCCATGCCGAAGCGTTTCATCGAATCGGTGACAGTGATGTGATTGATGTACTTGACGCTTTTGTAGCCGAGTTGTCGTGGGAGGCGGAGGCGAAGCGGACCGCCGAACTGTACGGGGAGATCGCCATCGTTCATGCCCATGGTGAGGAAAGTCTGAGGATGCGTGGCATCGGCCATGTCGATGCTTTCCCACCATGCGGGTTCGATTGAGAAGTAAACGACGTAGCGCGCCTGCGGCAGAACGCCGACTGCGTCGAGCACATTGACGAGGGGTGTTCCGATCCACTCGGCGACGTAGGACCAGCCCTCTTCGCAGGCAACTTCGGTGATCTGGCTGTGAGTGGGAAATGTCTTGAGGTCGGAGAGTGAGAATGCCGTGGGATGTGCGACCATACCGTCGACCCACAGGTTCCAATCGGAAAACCCTGCGGCCTGATGGTGCTTGAATGCATCGCTGAATGACGCGACTTCGTTGCCGAATGGCTTCTCGGAAATCATGCTGCGCGGGAATTCGCGGGCCAGAGAGTGCCGGGTGAGGATGCGTTGTGTGGCGTATGTCAGCGATTCGCCAGGACCAAAGAATCCATTGCTGTCGGGGGGAATGAGGCCGTATCGCCGGGTGAGATGAGCGGCGGTGGCAATGCCCGCCGCGCCGGCTGTAGCGACGAGGCCGGTGGTGATGAGCTTACGTCGGGAGATGATGCTCATGTGCGCTCCGAAGGCGATTTTATACGGCCTGTGATCATGTCCCGCATGCGACCCCAGAATCCGGCGTGAATAATCATGACGACGTGGATGACGAGAAACAACAGCAGGAACCCGGAGACGAAGAAATGCAGCGTGCGGGCGGATTGGCGGCCCCCCAGCAGGTCTACGGCTGCGGGTACAGCGGAGTCGAAGGCGGGTGACAAGGCGAGGCCGGTCCAAATGACCAGAGGGAAAAAGACAAAGATGACCGAAAGATAAGCGGTACGTTGGACAACGTTGTAGGCACGGCTCTCTGCTGGATCGGGCGGCGCGCGGCGCAGGTATCTTTCAAACACTTCGCGGAATGCATGCGATGTTCGGTCGGCGGGCGCGGGTACCAGATTGCGCGCGAAGTGGCGGGTGATCAGTCCTGCGATGACGTAGATGAGGCCGGTGATTACCAGGACCCACGCGGCTTCGAAATGGAGATAACGGCTCCATCCATTCTGGTCGGGCCACACGTAGTTGTAGCCGGTGGGGACTGTGTCGCGTGAAGAAGGGATCGGGATCTTGAAGAGTGGAGTGGTCCCGGAGTTGCCTGTTTCGCCCCAGTAGAAACGCGGATGAGAGATCACGATTTCAACTCCCGTGACGAGCAGGGTCAAGAAAGCTATGACGGTAATCCAGTGGGTTATGCGGACGAGCGCGGTATGGCGCTTTGCCGCTTTCATTGAGGGCGAAGAAGTGACGGACACGCGGGGAGGATAGCACAGCCTGTACGCGAATTGAGTGGAAACGACGGATGATTGAGGGGCATATTCTCCCGAGTCTCAGAAGTGATACCCTTCGGCTTCGCTCCGGGCAGGCGCCGGGGCACCCTGCACCCGGCGCGGCTACTGGATTGATGGTTCAGTTGTGGACGGTAACCGCCTCAGCCAAGCATCGCGTTAATGCGACTGAATCGGTCGTGGATTGAAGAGCGAATTTCATGCAAATCTTCTGTGGATAACAGCAAATTTGCGGAAGTATGTACTTTACGCAACGTGAGCGTGTCTGAATCAACCTAAATTACAGATTCTGTTAGCAACAGGTAAACTGGTCTCTGAAAACGAAAAGCCCGGCGCGAGGCCGGGGCATTTCGATGAAGCGGCTGGTTACCCTCATCGTATCGCCCTTGCCACGCCGAAGCAAGGGACGTGCTATTGCCAGAACGGGACCTTCCAGCAAAACTCCTCGCCACGATAAATGCGTTGTCGCGTCAACGCGAACTACTAAACAACGAATTGTTGTCGCACTGCATTGAAAATTATGGGTGCTACGACTTCGCACGAGCTAAAGACTTTCTTCGGAGTTATGCCTGCACGGTTTTTGAGTTGATCAAAGAGGACTGTAAAAAACAGACGAGCGGTTCTTACGAAAAGGAAGCCCAAATTGCGGAAGAGGCTATCCAAATAATTCTTATGTGCTGGGATCGTGTCTGCCACACTTATCCTTCAGCCGGATGGAAAGAAACCGTTAGAGACGCAATTGTTCAACGTGTAGGGCGTCCGCTAGGAGGCACACCTAAACCTCCAGTCAGCATGCAGGAAAGCGCATATTCGGCCTCCGGGGTAGATGCTGCTTCCGCATCTCCGTTGCTGGCGATGGCAATGAAGGCGAGCCGTGAAGCGCATCTTCGGCCACCCAGACTAAGCTCTCAGATCACATCCCCATCCGCAGTGCGCAAAATGGAAGCATTTATGGAGAGCAACGCGCTAAATCAAACAGAATTTGCAATTCGGGCAAATACGTCAGACAAGACCATTCGTAAATTCCGCCAGACTGGGAGGGTCAAGCGGAGCATTTTGACAGGGATTGCGTCTGCGATGGGAATCACTAAAGAGGAATTACTTAGACCTTAGAATCATATATTTACAAATGAATCTTCCGTTAAAGTTCCGCTAAAGTTCCGTTCAAATTCCGTTTGTATCCCAGTCGAATGCGCAAGTTCCGACACTCTTCCGCAACATTCCCAAATGCAAGCGTTTCGCGCTTTTCTACTCGCACTCAAGATGAGAAGCATGAAGGCGCGAATCAGAGGACCACCAAAGCCCATAAACAGCGACGGGGAGCATTTGCGTGCTCCCCGTTTCTCTGTGCGGGCGTGGCGAAATTGGCAAACGCGCCAGACTTGGGTTCTGGTGGGGTGCCCCCAGTGAAGGATCAGCGCCCCTGCGAGTTCGACTCTCGTCGTCCGCACCAACTAAAGTTTAGCTTCGAACCTCAAGCCAAGCAACCGAACGATAATTTTATACTTGACGCAAGTTGCGTTATGTATAACAATAGGTACATGAAGAGATCGAGGCCGACCCACCAACTCACGAAGTCCGATGTAATCGAGGAAATCCCAGCCGCTTGCTCTGATGAACTTACGGCTGTTGAATTCTTTGAAAAGCAACGCTGGGGCGCGAATCCGTGCTGTGTGAAGTGTGGAAGTGTCGATGTCTACAAAATGACTGATGCCAAGACTGGCGAGGGAAGCAGCGCTTACCAAAGCTAATAAGGAGACGTCTGATTTTGCCCATGCGCTCGCGCAGCAGCAGGGAGCGATGGCGGAACAGGCCAGAGTGTCTCCGATCCTTGCTCAATATCAAATTGAGCAACTGGCAAAACTGCTCCAGCCATTTTCGGGACAATCTGTAGCTATTCACTCGACTTCGGATACAACTGTGCTTCGTTTGGGAGCGACGGTTTCTATGGCGCTCAACAAGGCCGGGATCGACACCAAACAGAACATGATCGATATGGGCGCACTTTACCAAGGGGTTTCCGTGGCGGTTCATTCGCCCCAAGACGTGCCACCGCTCGCCAACGCACTCATCGTCGGCTTGCGCCAAGCAGGAATTGATGCTCATCCAGTTTCCGTTCCAAATCGAGTACCCGAGGGCAAAGTGGCGTTGTTTATGGGGCCAAACTAGTGCCACAAGAATCCTCCTCGTCCATTGCGTAAAGTACATACTTCCGCAAATTTGGGAGGGGGGTGGGGTGGTTGACGGCGCGGATCAGGCAGCGCGGGATTTGGCGCAAAGAGGTTGGGCACGCACGGCGGCAAGCGCAACCTGCGCGGCATAGAGCAGCTTGGAGGCGTCGGGAGTGTCGATGACATCCATCAGCATGGCCTGGGCGATACAGGCAATGAAGTCGCGGATGTTTTCGTGCCCGACGAGCGGCGGCAGCGCGCTGCGGAAGGCCTTCTTGGCGCACTTGGTTGCGGCATAATCTTCGCGGGTGCGAGCTCGCTCGGTTTTGTAGGTGCGGGAGTAGGCGTCAACGCAACGGGACACGGCTGGGGACATCAAAGACTGTGATTCGGGGATGGGCGAGGATGCGGGTACGGTGGTTTGCGCGGATTGTGTGGTTTCGGAAGATTCAGACATAGAAGGTCCTTCAGAAATGGCAATAGCATCGGAAGAGACCTCTCCGATGCCTACAGCTCAAGTGTGCGATTTTGAGGGCTAATTATCTGCGGAGTTTGAGAATTTATTTGGTGCGTGGAATGAAGGCGTTGCGGGGAGAAGTAGAGGGAGTGGGATTGACAGGGGAAAAGGGAGTGGAAGTTTAGAGGGATCGTCCTTTTCCATCCATGCCGCGATGAAACTGCGGGGCAGGCTGTCTATTGCGGATTGACGCGAGGGACGAGAAGCAGATTCTTCGCTCGCCTACCCCATGGACGCCGTCCACGGAGCCCAAAGACGCTACGTTCAGGATGACAGACGAGAGTGAGGGTGTCGGAACTTGCGCTAGTTGAGGAACATGGTGCGGTAGAGGGTGTCGCGCTGGACGGGCTTGAAACCGGCGTCGCGGATGATGCGGCGTAGTTCCTCTTCCGTGGTGCAGTTCGAGGTGCCCGCAGCTTTGACGACGTTCTCTTCTAACATGACGGAGCCCACGTCGTTACCACCGAAGTGGAGGCCCAGCTCGAGGACCTTGAGGCCTTGTGTAACCCAGCTTGCCTGTACGTTTTCGATGTTGTCGAGGTATAGGCGCGCGATGGCGAGGACCTTGAGATATTCGACAGAAGTTGCTTCTTCCCATCCGCGGCCGCCGAGGGCGGTGTTGCCGGGCTGGAAGCTCCAGGGTATAAAGGCGGTGAATCCGCCGGTTTCTTCCTGCAGGTTGCGGACAACTTCGAAGTGGTTGATGCGCTGGTCGAAGGTCTCGCCGACACCGAACATCATGGTGGCGGTAGTGCGCATGCCGAGCTCGTGTGCGGTGCGATGGACGGCAACCCAGTCTGCAGTGCGGCATTTGAGACGGGCGATTCGCTTGCGTACATCGTCGTCGAGGATCTCGGCGCCGCCCCCAGGGATGGAGTCGAGTCCGGCATCGCGCAGGCGGGCGATTGTGGTGCGCAGATCGAGATCGGAGTACTCGGCGATGGCCAGAATTTCGGAGGCGGAGAGGCAGTGCATCCAGATTTTTGGAAAGCGCTGCTTGATGCCGGTGAAGAGGCGCTCGAACCAGTCAATCTTCAAATCTGGATGAAGGCCACCCTGCATCAGTACCCCGGTGCCACCCATCTCCTGGGTCTCGGCGATTTTTTCGTAGATATTTTCGAGCGGGAGGATGTAGCCCTCGTCGGAGCGCGGGATGTTTTTCCCTTCTTTCGGTAGGGGGCGGTAGAAGGCGCAGAAGGTGCAGTACTCGGTGCAGAAATTGGTGTAGTTGATATTGCGATCGATGATGTAGGTGACTACGCCCTCTGGGTGGAGACGGCGACGGACTGCGTCGGCCTCGAAGCCCAGCCCGATAAGGTCAGCGGAATTGAAGTAATCGAGGGCTTGCTGGCGGGTCAGCGACATACGACAAGTTTACAGGAACGGGGCCTCGGGAATAGGGAGCAGGGACCAGGAATTAGGGAGTAACAGGGCGCCGCAGTGCGCTCGGCGAAATAGGATCGGAAACCAGATTGGAGGCGTCAGCGGCGTTTCGATTTGCGGAAGAGGAAGAGGCCCCGTTGCTGGACGGGGTCGGGACGGGTGCGGGAGAGGTTCGAGGCGGTGGAGATGCCGCTGAAGAGGACGAACCAGTCCCAGAAGGCGCGGAAGAGTCCTTTAGTCGATGTCTCTGGCATAACGAAACCTGACCTCGCCGTCCTATTTTAGCTAGTGCGAACGAGCCTCGGGCTCAGGATTGTGGAGGAGTGGCGGGTTTTGGCGCGGGCTTCGCGGCGGGCTTCTTCGCCGGGCTGGAAACGCCGAAGCTCATGAGGAAGAAGCGGAGGCCTTTGCGTAACGAATCTGCCAAGCTCATTGGGGTACCTGGTTCAACGATAGCGCACGCGGGAAGGATGTGGGGAATCCGATTGAAGCGCCGCCACGGTTCTTCTGATTGAGGGGCTTATGGCTTACGGAAAACGGCCTTAGAGCTTTGCAATGAGAAAGACCGGGGCTAAAGCCCGCTGATTCCAAGGCCACATTCGTGGGGCTGAAAGCCCTGTGCTCCTTCCGGACCACAAAAACCCCAGACACATCCAATCAGGTTATTGCTCGGTGGCGGGTTGTGGTGCGGCATTGGAAGTGGGTTTAGACGACGCTTCGGCGGGCGGTGCAGCGGCGTGGTTGAGGATGTCGAGGACGGCGGGCGGCATGGGCTTGTTGGCGTTGGCGAGGAAGAGGCTGACCTGCCACATCTGGGTATCGTTCAGCTGACTTTTAAAGGAAGGCATGCCGGTGAGGCGGATGCCATTTGCGACCTTCCAATACGTTTCGCCAACAGGATCGTCGCTGACACCGACGATGTTGGGATCGTTCCGATGTGCTTCGAGCAGTTGCGGGGCGTCGGGATACATGTGGGCGCCGATGGCGGCTGGCTTGTTATGGAGACCGTGGCAGAAGGCGCAGCGCTCAATGTAGACGCGGGCACCCGCAGTGAGGGTGGGTTGATCGGACGTCATGTGGGTGCTGATCATTTCCTTTTGAATGCGTGCGTCGAGCGGGATTTGGACGAGCTCGGCCTCGTGAGGAATTGGAGGATCGGAGACAGCAACCGGCATATTGCCGTATGTGAAGAACGCCAGGGCAGCGAGCGGAACAAGGACGATGCCGAAGATGAGCCCAAGCAGGAATCGCATAAGTAGTTGTAGCCTCCGTCGGTTTCCATCGTATTGCATTCGGGCTGAGATGACGGCGAAAAGCGGTGTGGTGCGTCCAAAGGATGTCAGCCCCGCGCATAGCCGGTTTGGGATGTTTAAATAACAGAAGGGGTGCGCTCGGCTCCGCAACGTGTACGACCCCGTGGACGACCATCGAAAACATGTCCGTAGGGACCCGGTAGTTGGAGGTAAGTCAAGACCGATGTATTCTTTTCGCCGTTTTGTAGATGTTCTGGCGTTTCTTTTGCTTGTTTCTTTTGGTGCTCTGGCGCAGAGCGCGGGTTCCAGCAGCAATTCACCGGCGCAGGATCAGACGCAGCCGCAAGCCCCGGCGGCAACGCAGAGCCAGCAGGGCCCGGTGACGGTGCAGGCGCGCATCAAGGCTCGGCGCGATGCGAGGCGCGCGCAGGCAATTCACGACACATATGCTCATTTGTATGAGGTGTTTGTGGGGGGCGGCTATCAGCGGTTTTTGCCGGGACCGGACCTGCAGCGGAACACGATGTATTCCTGGGATGCGGCGGTTACGCGCTACTACAGCGAGAAGCTGGGGATCACGTTTGACGGACGCGGGTACTATGGCACGGCGTACGTGGGATTGAACTCGACGTCATTGACGAGGCCGGCCATCAGCCACTACGACGTGCTGGTGGGTCCAACATATCGCTTCAGAATGCGGCCGAAGTACTCGCTTGCTGGGAGTATCAAGGGCGGCGCGGCCTTTGGACATTTCTCAGGAGACACCAACGGCTTCGGAACCGCGGTGCTGGGACTATTTCCGGATGGAGCTACGTATGCACTCGAGGCGAACTTTATTGGCGAAGTAAATGTTTCGCCGGAACTGTCGCTGCGGCTGGCACCTGAGTACATGGCAACCGGGTTCGGGTCGTCATGGCAGAACGATTTCGGGTTTACGTACGGGTTTGTGTATCGCTTTGGAAAGCAGTAACTCAGGGATCAGTGGTCAGTTAAAAACGCCTCACCGTTGGTGAGGCGTTTTGGTTTGCGGGAGACGTAATCGACGGCGCTCATCATTTGTATGGAGACATAGTGCTCGTCGGCGATCACCCACTTTTGGTGGCTGGACTCGAAGTCGAAGGATTCGCCGGAGCCAAGGCGATCAGCGCGATGCCAATGACGATAAGAACCGCGACGCCAATCAGTTCTGCGCGCGCAACCATATTGCAGAACGCCTGGGTACCCATCCAGACGGCGTGCGCCAAGCTGGACCACGCCGTGAAGGCGATGAGGCTGCGGTGTGCTGAAGGATTGCGAACGGCGAGGAGCAGAAAGACACCCAGCGTGACATAAAGGCTGAACATCATGGAAAGCGCGGGATCCTGGCGCACAAAGACGAACATGGGATATGCCGTAGCTATAAAGAGGATTCCCACTGCGGCCAGGACGATCTTCAAGACAAGCTCTCGTTTCATGCGTCTCCTCATGATCATTGCCCGGTCAACCCTCAAACAAGGAAGCCATGAGAGAGTCTAGTTCGGACAAGATCGATCACTGCAGGATGGGGATGCCGGCGATACGTTGCTGCCACTCGGCGGGGCCGGTCTGGTGGACGCTGGTGCCTTTGGCGTCGACGGCGACGGTGACGGGCATGTCTTTGACCTCGAATTCGTAGATGCCTTCCATACCGAGGTCTTCGAAAGCCAGTTGGCGCGAGTGAACGATGGCCTTGGAAACAAGATAGGCTGCTCCGCCGACGGCCATGAGATAGACGGCTCCGAATTCCTTGATGGCTTCGATGGCGACGGGACCACGCTCGGCCTTGCCGACCATGCCGAGGAGGCCGGTTTCGGCGAGCATCTGGCGGGTGAACTTATCCATGCGCGTTGCGGTGGTGGGGCCGGCGGGTCCGATGACTTCTTCGCGGACGGGGTCGACGGGGCCGACGTAGTAGATGAAGCGGTCTTTGAAGTCGACGGGAAGTTTTTCGCCGCGGCTGAGCATGTCGGTCATGCGCTTGTGGGCTGCGTCGCGGCCGGTCAGCAGCTTTCCGTTGAGGAGCAGGACTTCGCCGGGCTTCCATGTGGCGGCTTCAGTGCGGGTGACGGTATCGAGATTCACTCTCTTTGCTCGTGAGACGTCGTAAGTGAGTTTGGGCCAGAGGTCGAGCGAGGGTGGATCGAGATAAGCGGGGCCAGAGCCGTCGAGGACGACGTGGGCGTGGCGCGTGGCGGCGCAATTGGGAATCATGGCGACGGGCAGGTTGGCGGCGTGTGTGGGGGTGTCCAGGATCTTGACGTCGAGAACGGTGGTGAGGCCGCCGAGGCCCTGTGCGCCGATGCCGAGGCGATTGACTTTGTCGTAGAGTTCGACGCGAAGTTTTTCGGCGGTGGTTTTGGGGCCGCGATCGATGAGGTCCTGAATGTCGATGTCGTCCATGAGCGATTGCTTGGCGAGGAGCATCGCCTTCTCCGCAGTCCCGCCGATGCCGATGCCCAACATGCCGGGAGGGCACCATCCGGCGCCCATGGTGGGGACGGTTTTCAGCACCCACTCAACGACGGAGTCGGATGGGTTGAGCATGACGAATTTGCTTTTGGCCTCGGAGCCTCCGCCCTTGGCGGCGACGGTGATGTCGACCTTGTCGCCTTTGACGAGTTCGACGACGACGGCAGCGGGGGTGTTGTCTTTGGTGTTCTTGCGAGCGCCTGCGGGATCGGCTAGGAGCGAAGCGCGGAGTTTGTTGTCGGGATCGAGGTAGGCGCGGCGGACACCTTCGTCACACATTTGCTGAAGATCCATCAGGTCGCTGTCCGGCGCAGCCGCGAAGCGGACATCCATGCCGACTTTGACGAAGACGTTGACGATGCCGGTGTCCTGGCAGATGGGGCGGTGGCCTTCGGCGCACATGCGGCTGTTGATGAGGATCTGCGCCATGGCGTCTCTGGCGGCGTGGGACTGTTCGCGCTCGTAGGCCTTGGTGAGGCTGGTGATGTAGTCGGTGGGGTGGTAGTAGCTGATGTATTGCAGCGCGCCGGCGACGCTACGGATGAAATCTTCCTGGCGGATAACGGTCATTGGTGACTCCCCTCGAACCTTCTAGGGTAAAGGATGCGAGGGACGGCTGGCAGAGAGCGGTTGGATAGACTGGCATGAGGGGGACAGGAAGGTGAGAATTGAAGAAGCCAAAGGCGGGACGGGAACAAAATCTCTGGCGTTGCTGGGGCTGGCAACCACGGCCGCCGCTATGGGATTTGTGGCGCTTGGCGCGCTTGCAATCGGGCGACTCGCGATAGGCCGTCTGCGGATTAATCGTGCTGCGATCAGGTCTCTTGAGATTGAGGAATTGGATGTGAAGCGACTCCGCGTTGGCGACGTCACCATCAGCGGGTCGCTCAAATTGCCGGGGGAGCAGTAGCAAAGCCGGATGAAATGGGAAGGTTGGCGGCGTGAGCCGCCCCCGGCGGTTATGAAGATTGCCTGAAATGCGCGATCTTTATGGACAGCATCACATGTCGCTTTCAACGTTCTTGCAAGATCCATCTTTCCAGCCCACGTCGCACAAAATCATCCGCAGTTGTTCATGGCGCGTTGCGCTACCCAAGATCGTGAAAACTAGTTGGGCTCGTGCTTTCCCACCCAAGCGGATCTTGGATGGGGCACCCTTATTCGTGCCAATACATGAGATTTCAGAGCAAATCTTTCGACTTCGCTCAAGATGACAACGCAGCAGGGAATTCGAAGAATTTACGGGCTAATCGGAAAAGCGATTTTTGCGGCTCGGTCGCCATGGGTGGCTTTCGCTCTGACGATAATTCCTCGTGGATGGATGCGTGAGTTTGGGTTTATCGGGTCAGCATGCGCTTCGCGCATGAGCGAGTCAGCAAGTCAGCTCGGTCGATCAAATAGAGTGCCGGATTCATGTGGTGCGGGGTAGGTGGGTTGGCCGTTGACGACTTTGAGGAAGGGCGTGAGTTTGTGTTCGCCGGCGGGGGCTCTGGTGAGGATGTCGCGGACATGCCAGCCTTTGAGCATCATGGCGTCGGCGATGAGGGAGCGGTGGCAGCGCCAGGGAACGGCTTCAGCGCACATGATTGCAGTTGGGGCGGTGCTTGCGATCTGCGTGAGGGCGGCCAGGCCTTCTGCGAATTGTGGCGTGGCCATGTAGTCGGCATAGCCACGAAAGGCTGCGTTGCGCCAGCCGGTGTTGATGGAGTCTTTGCCGGTGTGGCGGCGGCCGCCGAGGGCTTTCAGCTGCGTGTAATGAATCTTGGCGGCGTGGAGCGAGGACGCCAGTGCGTCGGTGTTGAATTGGGGAACGTGGCGTGATTTGGGAATGGAGCGGACATCGACGAGATGCTTTACATGGTGCGCGTTCAGCAACTCGATGAACCCTTCGATGGAGTGGGTCGAATGACCGATGGTGAAGAGGACGCTGGTCGCCACAACAGGTATCGTACTGCCGAATCGAGAAGTTGCAGTGCCGATTCCCTCCCAGGTCTGGTTGAGGTTGGTGGTGTCCCACCCATCGCCATGGGGACGTGCTACCACTCGCAATCGTCTTTGGCAGCATGCCCTAAGCTAGAGGGATGACAGATTATCCTGCGGATTCGGTTCCGGATGCGAGGCCTTCGTCGATGCTGGTTCGCGATGCGGGGAAGGATACGAATACTTCGGTCGATGTGTTGGTGATTGGTGCGGGGCCGACTGGGCTGGCGTGTGCCATCGAAGTGCAGAAGGCCGGGTTCTCGGTGTTGCTGGTAGACAAGGGATGCGTTTGCAACTCGCTGTTTCACTATCCGTCGCACATGACGTTCTTTACGACGCCGGAGCTCCTTGAGATTGGGAACATTCCATTTCCGAGCCCGAATCCCAAGCCTTCGCGCAATGAGGCGCTGCAGTATTACCGACTGGTGGCGGCGCACTACAAGCTGGATGTGCGCCAGTACGAGCGCGTGGAGCGAGTGGACGGCGAGGACGGCGGGTTCACGGTGTATACGGAAGACCGGTTCGGGCGGCCAAGCCAACTGAAGGCGCGCAAGCTGATTGTTTCGACGGGCTACTACGATTTGCCGAATTTAATGTGCATTCCCGGGGAGAAACTAAGTAAAGTTTTTCACTACTACAACGATCCGCACCCGTACTTCGATACCGACGTGGTGGTGATCGGCGGGAAGAATTCGGCAGCGATTGCGGCGCTGGAACTGTGGCGAAGCGGTGCGCGCGTGACGCTGGTGCACCGGCATGAAGGGATGCATCGGCACGTGAAGTACTGGATCAAGCCGGATATCGAGAATCGCATCAAGAACGGTGAGATCAAAGCGTACTTCAACACCGACGTGGTGCAGATAGCACAGGACACGGTGGTGCTGCGAACTCCTGAAGGTACCGAGACGATCAAGAACGATTTTGTTTTTGCGATGACGGGATATCATCCCGACTTCAGTTTTCTCGAGAGCATGGGGGTGCGGTTCGAGGGGCCGGACAGGCTGCCGGTGTGCAATGCGGAGACGCTGGAAAGCAATGTGCCGGGTATTTATCTCGCGGGCGTGATTGTGGCCGGATCGCGGACCAACGAGATCTTTATTGAAAACGGTAGATTTCATGGCGTGCAAATTGCGCGAGCTTTGTTGGACAAATAGGCGGATAAACAATTTATTGTATTTCCGGTAAACTCTAGAAATACGGGCTCCCCCATGAGATCGAGGTCGAATTAATGCGGTGGTGGCCGCGCACGGTCCGATGGCAACTGATCCTCTGGTTGATGCTGCTGGAGGCGCTTTCTGTTGGGCTGTTTGCGATGATCCTCTTGAAGATCGAAGGTCAGGAGATACGCAAACATGCACTGGAGCGGCTGGCGCACCAGGCTACCTCGGTTGCGTTGCAAGCGGAAGAGGCTTACCGGCAAGAGCGTCCAGAACTGGTATTTCCTTCGTTGCGCATGATGGGGGAAGCGCCGAGTGTGGCGCGCGCCAAAATCACAGATAAAAGCGGCGATGTGCTGTTGGTGAGCAGCGGGGATGCTGCCCAGTTTCCGCTGGAGCCAGCCGAAAAGGCTCAAATTGCGCAAGTTCACGAACACCTGCCGCTTGTATTCTCGTTTGGCGATCATCGATGGGAAGGCGTCAAGGCGATCTACGATGGCACGAACCTGCGCGGCTATGCGTGGGTGGAGACCGATCGCTCATGGGACACGGAACAACTCGACACAGTTTTGCGCAGTTCGTTTTCATTCGGCTTGATATGGATCGGTGCATCGGGATTGCTGGTGCTGCTGATGTCGCGTTCCATCGCGCAGCCCCTGGGTATTCTGCAATCCGGCACACGCGCGCTGATGGAAGGGCCGGGAACCAGCGCGAAGTTTCCTTTGCCAGTGACGGTTGAGAACGAATTCGGCGATCTGATTCAGGCCTTCAACCGGATGGTGGCATCCCTCGAGGAACAGCGGTCCGGGCTGAACGACACGCTTTCGTTGCTGGATTCTATGCTGGCGAACGCGCCGATCGGGCTGGTGTTCTTCGATCGACAAGGTCGAATTGTGCGTGTGAACGAGGTGTTTGCTGAGTTGACGGGGGTTCGGTTGAGCCGGCACCTGGGACGCACTCTCCCCGAGGTGTTGCCGGAACGCATTGCCAAGCGGCTCGAGGAAGCGGTACAGCATGTGATTGCGACGGAGATGCCGGTACACGATCTGGAATTGGAGGGACAGGCCGGCGAGCACGGCGCGCGGACATGGTTGGCGACGGCATATCCTGTCCGGCCTAGTCCCAGCCAGTTGCGCTGGGTGGGTGCAATTGTGACCGATGTGAGCGAGCGCAAGCGGAGTGAAGATGCGCTGCGCAGAACAGAAAAGTTGGCTGCGACCGGGCGTCTTGCCGCTTCCATCGCGCACGAGATCAATAATCCGCTGGAGGCGATAACGAACCTTCTCTACCTGCTTCGCAGGTTCTGCAATCTTGATGCTTCGGCGCTGAATTACGTGACAACGGCGGAGCGCGAAGTTCAGCGCATGTCGGAGATCACTCAACAGACGCTGCGTTTTTACCGCCAGTCGACGCTGCCGGCGCGCGCAACTATGGAGGAGTTGCTGGGCTCAGTCCTCAACATGTACAGCGCGAGGTTCAGTTCGCTGGGTATCGTGCTGGAGCGGCAGTATGAGCCGGGTCTCGATTTCTACTGCTTTGCTGGGGAGATCCGGCAGGTGATTTCAAACCTGGTGAGCAATGCAATGGATGCTACGGTTAGCGGCGGTCGGTTGATAGTGCGCGCGCGCCGTTCGCGGGATTGGGTGCATCCGCAGCGCGATGGGGTGCGGATTACGATTGCCGATACTGGCAGCGGCATGACCAGGGATGTACGGGACAGGTTATTCGAAGCGTTTTTTACTACCAAAGGGGCAACGGGGACCGGCCTGGGACTTTGGGTGAGTCACGAGATCATTCTGAAGCATCATGGAATTATCCATCTGCGGAGCCGGGCGGCTTCAGACGGGGATTCGTCGTCGGGAACCGTGTTCCAGATATTTTTCCCAGACAATGAGGAACTGACAATTGGGGTATCGGTCTTGGAACCGCCAATGTCAGAGGCCTAAGGCACGGCAAATCAACACAAGCGGACGGGAGCGTTGATTTCTCCGTTACTAAAACGCGGAACTTTTGCCTTAGACCCGGGTTAGTAACGGTGACGGTAGAGCGAGATTGCCGTCAAAATAAAGGACATAGGCACTAAGGCTGCGCGTGCCGACATGCGGGAGATTCGAGAATGAACAAGTCATGGCTATTCAGGTTATTTTCCTCGCTCGGAGTGATTGCTTTGGCGGGCACGATGGCGCTTGCGCAGAGTGCCGCGCCATCGACTGGCTCACGAACCGACGGACAGATTGAGATGGACGTGGTGCACGCCCTGGACGCATCGCAAGCCTTGAAGAACGACATGATTACCGCGGCGACGATCCAGAGCGAAGTTACGCTGTCGGGAACGGTGTCGAGCGACTCGTCAAAGCAACTGGCGGAATCGATTGCGAAGACGGTTCCGGGCGTTACAAAGGTCCACAATAATTTGAAGATCGGGAATCCGGCAGATGACGCGAACGCCCAGGGTGCTGCAGCGAACGATCCCAGCAACGATATGGCAGACGCGCAGGCGGCTCCGGCTCAGGGTTCGCAGGACAACGGGCAGTACGCAGGGTCGGCGCAGAATGCACCGACTATTAACGAGGCTCCTCCGCCGAACTGGGCTGGCCAAAATCAGCAGCAACCTGCAAACGGACAACAGCCGGGCTACGGTCAGCAGCAGCCTGCCTACGGGCAGACTCCGCCGCCTCCCGGTTATGGGCAAGTTCCCCCGCCTCCGGGATACGGGCAGGCGGGACCGCCTCCTAGTTATGAACAAGCACCGCCTCCACCCGGGTACGGACAGAGGCCGGATTACGCCCAAGCTCCTCCTCCGCCCCGATATGCAATGCCGCGGGGGCCGGTCACACTTCCGCAGGGAACTTTGATCCAGGTGCGGACGAATGAGCCCGTGAACAGCAAGCGCGCCAAGGGCGGCGAGCCGATCCAGTTTACGGTGATCCAGGACGTGACGTTCGGCGGGGTGCTGGCGATCCCCCGGGGCGCGACCGTGCATGGGGTGATTGCCGACGTCAAGCAACCTGATAAGGGCTCTCTGACGGGAAGCAACGAACTGGCGCTGCAATTGACCTCGCTGGACCTGATGGGGCAGAGCTATCCATTGCAGTCGGACATGTTCAAGGTGAAGGGACCCGGCAAAGGAGAGCACTCGGCCGGAAACATCGTGGGTGGTGCTCTGATTGGCGCAATCATTGGCGGTGCGATCGGCCGTGGTGAGGGCGCTGCGATCGGTGCGGTGGCTGGCGGCGGGACAGGAGCGGCAGCCTCGGCAGCTTCTTCGGGGCCCGGTGTTTGGATCCCCGCGGAAGCGCTGGTGAGCTTCCACCTGACAACGCCGGTGACAGTGCAGCCAGTTACGCAGCAGGAAGCGATGCGGCTGGCGCAGGGGCTGTATCCGGGCGGGCCAAACTTGTATCGTCGCGGGCCGTATGCCTCTCCATATGGATATGGTCCGTATCCGTACGCTTATTCCCCTGTGTATTACCGGCCGTATTACTACGCAGGCGGTTACTACTACTGGCGGTAAGACGGTGTGAGACGCCGGGTAGGAACGAGCGAATTTTGTGAGACACCCGGAGGACTTTGTAAGACATCAGAAAAGAATGTGGGACGGCGGGCGCCCCCGAGCGGGGTGCCCGTGGCCATCTTGTTGGACTTGCGCTGAAAGGTTGGCAAGATGCAAGACAGACAAATCGTCTCGCAATTAGTTCGAGAATCTTAAAGAAGGCGTGGTTAAAGATACAGCTTGAATAGTGCAACCGACCGAAAATTAATGAGCCATTGGGTAGAATTGGTTCCCATGGGGACAGCCAGCTTTGGCAACGGGTGGGAGGGGCGCGTTGTCGAGGGACGGTTTCCGCTTCTCGAAAGACTAGGAGGCTCGGAGAATTGCGGCTCGTTTCTTACCGTGTTGCAGGGTTTACAGGAAGCCGTTATTCAACTGATTTTGCCCGATAGCGACGAGGCGGAGAGCTACGTTGCTCAATGGGATTTTGCAAGGACCCTGTCCCATCCGCATTTAGCAAGACTGTTTGCAGAGGGTCGATGCGTTATCGATCGGAATAACCTTGTGTATGTTGTCGCCGAACGTGGCTCTACGACTCTTTCAAACATCATTCAGACCAGAGCACTCAAGGCGGATTCGGCAAGAGAATTCTTTACTCCGGTTCTCGATGCGCTTTCTTATCTTCACAAAAATGGAGTTGTCCACGGCTATATAAACCCATCGAACATTCAGTTTGCCGACTTGAATCCCAAACTACCAGTGACCGATTTGCTGATTGCGGGCTCAGCCCAGCGGAGCTTTTCTGGATCTGGCAAATACGACGCGCCCGAGCTGATGCATGGAAACGTGACCGCCGCTGCTGACACTTGGTCTATCGGCATGTGCATGTTCGAAGCGATGACGCAGATTCCGCCTTCCCGCGAGGCGTCGAGATATGAGGACCCTGACGTGACGAAATTCGTCCCAGGTTCTTTTCGCGGTATTGTGCAGGATTGTCTTCGAGTGGATCCTCTGCGTCGGTGCACCATTGAGAACATTCTGGAGCGATTGGATGAGAGCAAATCGATCCCAATGTCCGATAGCACGAGTGCAGTAGAGACAGATAGCCCGAGTGGGGCCGCAACCTCAGTCCCGACAAGCGAAACTCCGATCTTGGACAAGCCGGATGTGTTTCCCTTCCGGGCGGAAAGAGTAAGCGGATCTACGATCTCAGACAAGCCGAATGCCCAGCCCCTTGAGGCAGAAACGGCGAGCGAAACTCCGATCTTGGACAAGCCGGATGCGCCCCCCGCCCCAGCAAAAAGAAGAAGCGAAGCTCCGATCTTGGATAAGCCGGATAGACTGCCCTTTCCGGCGGAAAAAAGCGAAGTCGAAGAATTCTCGGAGCCGGCTCTTTTCTCCAAATCGCTGACACACTTCGACGAATCGCCTCTGAGCCGATTTCGGGTTGTGCCTTATCTGTTTGTCCTTCTCACTGTCATAGCGGTTATTGCAGTTCTAGTGGCGAGAGGACACAAGGGCCAGACGTCGTCAGCCGTGGCGAGTCAGAATGCGCTCGCGGTCAGTCCGCCTATACCAAAGAAGGAATCGGCAACCCCGGCTCCATCGGTCGCAAATCAAACAGAGCCTGAGGCAAATCCGCCGGTAACCGAGACGCAACCCAACTCCACTTCGCAGGCTGAGACTCCAGTCGCGCCGTCTCCGAAAGAAACAGTGCCGTCCGCGCAACCGCCTGCTTCCCAAGCACAACCGCCTGCATCGCCCGCGCAACTGCCTCCATCCCCGACGCACCACGCGCTGGTGACTAAAGGGAACTCGCAGGGGCTGGTTGCAACGCGAGTATTACCGATCGTTTCGCCTGGAGCTCGTGCCGGAATGCGGAGACCGGTCGAGGTCGTCCTACGGGTCACGGTGAACCGAGACGGCACGGTTGCGGACGCCGCATATGTATCGCCGGGCCCTGGGAACTATTTTGCGCGGCTCGCGCAGCGAACTGCGCTGTCATGGAAGTTCAAGCCCCCAATAAGGAACGGCGACCCCGAGCGCAGCGTCTGGACGCTCCAGTTCAACTTCGAGAGGGAGAAGACCGAGGCTACCGCGACCGAAGGTGAAAACTAGAGCAGTTTCTGAGCCCGCGAAGGCTCCTGAGCCTGGTGATGCGCGGCTTGTTCACCCATGCGGCGCTTTCGGCATGAGGTAAGCCGAGCCGTGAGGGGAAGCCTTCCAGATTTTAGTTTTCCGCACACCGGAAGGCCAATGCTGGGGGCGGCAGGCGGAGGCTGGGTCGTCTATAATGGGAGGGCATCGCAACGTGCGAGAATTGCGCTTTTTGAGAGAGATTTGCCCGGAAATGCTGCCGTTTGCCGCGGCGGGTCGGCGAGGCTCTCCCTGTATGCGCGTAGAGAGTTGAAGGCTTAAACCCACTCATGATTCGTTTTCTTCAGCAGGACAATCGCGTCGTCAAGGCACTTTTTGTTGTGATCATCGCCGCCGCGTCGGTTTCGATGGTTGTTTACCTGATTCCGGGCCTTACCGGACAGGGCGCCGCTTCGGCAGGCACTTATGCGGTGGTGTATCCGCACTGGTACAGCAAGTTCTTTTCAAGCGGAGACGCGATCAGCCAGGACAAAGTGTCGGCGCAGGCGCGGCAGCAGTTGCAGCAGCGGAATCCCCAGTACGCTTCCAATCCGATGATCGTGAGCCTGTTTGAGCAGCAGGTTGGTCAGCAGTTGGTGCAGCAGCAGATTCTGCTGGCCGAAGCAGCCAAGCTGGGCATCTCGGCAAACAGCAATGATGTGGCTCAGTTTCTACACGAGGGACAGGCGGGGCAGGTTCTGTTTCCGAACGGCAAGTTCATCGGGCAAGATCAGTACGCCGCTCTGATCAGCACCCGGTTCGACATGTCGGTTGCGGATTTCGAAGAGAGTGTTCGCCACGACATAACGATTCAGCGGCTGCGAGCATATGTTACTGCTGGCCAGACCGTGAGCGAGAAAGAAGCACGCGAACAGTACCTCAAGGGCGGCACGAAGATCAAGTTTGATTACGCGGTGATTTCCGGGGACGATATTCGCAAGTCAATCAATCCGACAGACGCGGAGCTGGAAGCCTTTTTTAAGAAGAACGCGGCCCGTTACGCGAATGCAGTTCCAGAAGAGCGGACCATCAGCTACTTCGCATTTACGCCGAACGATGTACCTGGCGGCGTGCAGCAACCGACTCAGCAGGAGATCGAGGCGTACTATAACGCGCACAAGAGCGAGTACTCGGTGCCGGAGCAGGCGAAATCCCGGCACATCCTGATCCAGGTGCCCCAGGGTGCAGATGCGAAGACCGATGCGGCGGCGAAGGCCAAAGCGCAAGACATCCTGAGCCAGATCCAGAAGGGTGCGAACTTTGCCGATCTGGCGAAAAAGTATTCTGACGATCCGGGCAGTAAGGATACCGGCGGCGAACTGGGTTTCGCCCAGCGCGGACACATGGTGCCGGAGTTTGACCAGGCAATCTTTTCGCAGAAGATTGGCGATACAAAGATCGTGAAGACGCAATACGGCTATCACATTGTGCAGGTAGAAGAGCGGACGGCGGCCCATTCGCAAACGCTGGCCGAGGTAATGCCTACAATCCAGGCGACGCTGATGCGTCAGAAGTCGACCGCCGCGCAGGATGCCTATGCGCGCACGCTGACTTCGGAAGCGATCAAGAACGGACTGGACAAGACTGCCGCGGCGCACCATCTGCAGGTGGTGACTACGCCACCGGTAAGTGCGTCGGGCGTGATTCCGGCACTGCCGGATGGGTCGCAGTTGATCTCGCATGCCTTCGCCGCGAAGACAAGCGATCCACCGCAGTCGGCGCCTACCGGCGAAGGCTACGCGGTGTTCCAGGTGCAGAGCGTGATTCCGGCGCACGCACCGACATTTTCGGACTGGAAGAGCCATGTTGCGGACGACTATCGCAACGAGCAGGTACCGGCGCTGTTGAGCCAGAAGACAGCGGAACTGGCTGCCAAAGCGAAGGCGGAGAACGATCTTGCCAAAGCTGCGAAGGAAATGGGCGCGAGCTTCAAGACCAGCGACCTTGTCGATCAGACCGGGCAGGTGCCGGATATGGGAGCGGTGGGGCAGGTAGCTCCGCAGTTGTTCGAGATGGCGCCAGGTTCGATCAGCGGACCGATCAACGCCGGCCGTACCGGAGTGGTTGCGAAGCTGATTGACAAACAACAGCCCAGCGATGCGGACATCGCGAAGAACCTTGACCAGGTCCGCGATCAGATTCTCGAGCAAAAGCGGCAGGAAGCTTTCGAGATTTTCGCTAACAACATCATTACCGAATACAAGAAAGACAATCGCGTGCGCATCAACGCGAAGTCGCAGAGCCCACTCGCGGGCGAGTAATTCAAGCAGAATCCCTGGGGAGAGGCCCGCTTCCTGATATGGGGAGCGGGCCTTGGTGTTTGTGAACGAGAGATGTCCCTCAAGGCTGAAGCCCCGTCCTTTATTGCTTTGATCCGCTCAGATTGAACAGCTTCGTGGAAAAGTCTGTATCGGCCGAACCCGTAACCCTCGGGGGCAAAACCCCGTTTATTCTGCGAGTGCTAATGTTCGGGCTGAAGCCTGTGCATTTCAAAGCGGAAGCGTCATCGAGTTTTTCAACGAGCTTTGAAGTCGTGCGTTTCAAGACCTGCGCACGCGTGAGTCGTTCCGAAGATGGCAAGCCATGTGCTCTGAAAAACGTCGGAGATAATATCGCTATGGAGTTTCAACGTTCGTCTGGCGTTTTACTGCACATCAGTTCTCTGCCTTCGTATGGAGGGATTGGAGACCTGGGCCCCGCAGCGCATCAGTTTATCGAGTTTTTGGCGTCGGCAAAACAGCATGTGTGGCAGGTGCTGCCGCTTTGTCCCACGGGATTTGGGAATTCGCCGTATGCAGGGTCCTCTGCCTTTGCAGGGAATCCTTACCTGATCAGCCTGGAGTATTTAGTCGACTGGGGTTGGATCGCCGGTGAGCGGATCGAGGGGCTTGCGGGGCGCGGCGGCAACGTGGATTTCGAGCAAGTTGAGAAGAAGAAACTTCCGCTGCTGTACGAGGCGGCAGGCAATTTTCTTGATCGCGGCCCGCACGATCCGGAGCTTGCGGCCCAATGGAAGCGATTTGAGGAGTTCTGCGGCGCGGAGTCGAGCTGGCTTACGGATTACGCGATGTATGCAGAGCTGCGGCGGCGTTTTAAAACGGGCGCCTGGACTCAATGGCCGGAGCCGATACGGCGGCGCGAGCCGAAGGCACTGGCGCAGGTGGCGGCGGAGGCTGGGCGCATGCTGGCACAGGAGCAGGCGCTGCAGTTTGCGTTTGCTGTGCAGTGGACGAATCTACGCGCACTCGCAGCCGGGCACGCGATCCGCATTCTTGGCGATGTGGCGATCTTCGTGAATATGGATTCGGCGGATGTTTGGACTCATCCTGACATTTTTGAGCTTGATGAGGATCTGCGGCCAATTCATATCGCGGGTGTGCCCCCGGATTATTTTTCGCCGACGGGGCAGAGGTGGGGCAATCCGTTATATCGGTGGGATGTGTTGGCGGCGCGAGGATTTGATTGGTGGGTCGATCGGATTCGGCGCTCGTGCGAGTTGTATGACTTGATTCGTCTCGATCATTTTCGCGGGTTTGAATCGTACTGGTCGATTCCGGCAGACGAAGAAACAGCGATCAACGGAAAGTGGGTGAAGGCGCCGGGGCTGGAGCTGTTCCGTGCTCTTGAAGCGGCCCTTGGGCCGTTGCCGCTGGTGGCGGAGGACCTCGGGCTGATTACGCCGGAGGTGGATGCGCTGCGGCTGGAGCTTGCGATGCCGGGTATGCGCGTGTTGCAGTTTGGATTTGGCGACAAGGGCGCGCACATGCATCTGCCTCACCAGTTCGTGCCCGGGATGGTAGCTTATACGGGCACGCACGACAACGACACGACGCTTGGTTGGTGGAGAACCTTGGGCAAGCGAGAACGTCTGGCTGCAGAGGCCCTTGTCGGCCCGGTGAACAATCGGCCAACCTGGCCGCTAATTCGCGCGACCTTGGGAAGCGTGGCGGAAATCGCGATTGTGCCGGTGCAGGACCTGCTGGAGTTTGGATCTGAGGCGCGGATGAATACGCCGGCGGTACCCGAGGGGAACTGGAGCTGGCGCGTGCCGGAGGGATGTTGGGAACCGCATCTGGCGGCGCAGGTAGCGGCGATTGTGGATGTAACCGATCGCGATAATGATCCGCTAGAAACTCCGCAAACTCTCGCCGAGGGGGCACAAGCCTGAGGCCCCATTACGTGGGTGCTATATGTTCAATGCGCCGAGCTTGTTATCCTTGGCCCACATGGAAAATGCGGCGATTCAGACCCACGGGCTCACACGACGCTTTGGCGCGCTGACCGCGGTCGAGGACGTGACATTCACGGTGGCAACCGGCCAGTTTTTTGGTTTTTTGGGACCGAATGGCGCGGGCAAGTCGACCACCATCAAGATGCTGACGGGTTTGCTGGAGCCGACGGCGGGTACGATTGAGATTCTGGGGAGGCCTTTCAGCGCCGGAGCACTTGATTTAAAGAGGCAGATTGGTGTTGTTCCCGAAGGAATGGCGCTACTGGGTAGGCTGACGGCGCCAGAGTATCTGCGTTTCGTTGGTCGCATGTATGGGCTGGAGCGCGAGACGGTGAATCGCCGCACCGAGGAACTTTTGGAGTTTATGCAACTGGCGGACGAGCGGCGCAAGCTGGTCACGGATTTTTCGCATGGCATGCAGAAAAAGTTGGCGCTGGCCGCTGCAGTGATTCACGGACCGCGCGTGCTGTTTCTCGACGAGCCATTTGAGGGTGTGGACGCGATTGCAGCCGGCATGCTGAAGACCATGCTGCAGGGAATGATTAATCGCGGCGCAACGATCTTCCTCACCACGCACGTGCTGGAGATTGTGGAGCGGCTTTGCAGTCATGTGGCGATCATTCACCAGGGAAAGCTGGTGGCAAATGGATCGCTTGAGGAACTGCGCGCCGGCGTTGCCAGCACATTACCTGGGGCTGAGAGCGAACAGAGACTGACACTGGAGGAGATGTTTCTCTCGATTGTGGGAGCGAGCGGGCAGGAACCGGCGCAGGAGTTGTCATGGCTCGCCTAGCTCGAGTTGAAGATGGGACGATGACCTCAGGCGGACCGCTCGGCGCCGTGGCTCGCCGACAGTATGAAGCGCTGTTGATAATGCGTTGGCGCATGGTAGTTAATAGTGTGCGTTCGGTGCACGGCGCATTTGAGTTTAGCGCGCGCGGGATTGCCTTCCTCATCTATTCGATTATGGGACTCTCGCTCGGAATCGGCTTGGGCGCGGGTGCGTGGTCGATGGTGTCGACTGGGAATCTGCAGTTCCTTCCAGCGTTATTCTGGGCGGTGTTTCTGATCTGGCAGGTGCTTCCGATTGTGCTGGCTTCGTTCCAGGAGCAGTTTGATCTGAGCACCGTGCTCCGTTTTCCGGTGAACTTCGGTTCGTTCTATTTCTTGAACCTGGTATTCGGGCTAGTGGATGTGCCGACGATTCTGGGAGGTATATGTTGCCTTGGGATCCTGACCGGCACGACGCTAGCGCGCCCTGCGCTGTTTGGTTGGACGGCACTTGTGTTGACGATCTATGCGATATTCAACATTCTGCTGGCACGGGCGGTGCTCGCCTGGGTTGATCGCTGGCTGGCGAAACGCAGGACGCGTGAAATCGTGAGCGCGATTTTCCTGCTGCTGATGCTGAGTCTGCAACTTCTGAATCCGGCGCTCCACACGCAGAATCGGCATCATAGGTCGAAGGATCCATTCGATCGCCCGGCTGGAGGCGAGGTTTTTAGCGAACTTCCAAGATGGGCCAAGTCTGCAATTGCAGTAGTACCCTGGCTGCCGCCGGGAGTGGCTTCCACCTCAGTCGAGATGCAGGCGGCGAAGAAGCCGCCTGCCGCGATGGAATCGCTGAGCGTGCTGGCGTTCTATATTCTTGCGACCGGCGCCGTGCTCGGAGTGCGACTTCGCGCGGAGTTTCGGGGAGAAAGACTAAGTGAGACGCCAGCTGCTCGCAAGAGGAGCGGCAGCGACAGCAAATGGCTGATTGATGGTTCGGGACCGATTGCCGCGGTGTTGGAGAAGGAGTTTCGTACCATTCCCCGATCGATGCCGCTGCTGTTTGCGATCTGTGCACCGCTTCTCACCGTGCTCGTGATCAGTACGGTGTTTCGAAATGGAGCACTGGGGGGTGGACGTCCGTTCCAGTTCGCGTTTCCACTCTGCGTATGTTACGCATTACTGGGTTTCACGCAGATGATCTTCAACAACCTGGGTGCGGAGGGAACCGGAATTCAGATGCTGTTTCTTTCGCCCACGCCGATTCGAACCGTACTGCTGGCGAAGAATCTGCTGCATGGATTCCTCTTTGCGGTGGTGGCAATTGCAGCGGGGGTTCTGGCGACGCTTCGACTGGGCAAACCGGATTTGCCCCTGCTGGCGGCAACCGCGGCGTGGGTCGCGTTTGCGCTTCCGATGAACCTTGCCGCCGGTAACGTGCTTTCTCTGACCATGCCGTATCGCGTCAATCTTGGACGCATTTCGCGGCAACGCGGATCGCAGGCGAGCGCACTGGTAAGCATGCTGGTCCAGGCTATTGTGATGGGGTGTGGCTTGGTCGTGCTGGAGCTCTGCACCTACTTCGATAAGCGTTGGCTGGCGGCACCGTTTCTCCTGATTATGGCTGGCGGCGCGCTGGTGGCCTGGCTGCGTGTACTGCGGAAAGCGGATGCGCTTGCCAATCGTAACCGGGATAACCTGATTGGCACGCTGGCGAAGACAGAGTAAGCCCTTTGTTTAGGCGCGACGCCGTGAGGGCAACGCTTTTGCGTCGTCCAATCAGGGCTGCGTATGCTTGAAATCCGGCAATTCCAGGCGAAATCTGAACTTGATCGGGAGTATTGGCGTATTTCTTTTCAACCGGATTAATATTCGGTTGGTTCCAACGTCATCTCTATGAGCAGTCAGAAAGGTCAGCCCGTGGCAATCGCCAGTCCAACCATGCACCCGGTGGAAACGCGACAGAGTCTTTCCGAACTGTTTGCCATGCATCATCGCCGCGTCCTAATGGCTGCCTACCGTATTACGGGCAGCATGGCGGATGCGGAGGATGTGGCTCAAAGCGTGTTTCTGCGGCTGGCTGGCGGCGACGAACTCGCGGTCAGCAATGCGGGGAGCTACTTGTATCGTGCGGCCATCAACGGAGGGCTCGACTTGCTGCGGAGGAAAAATAGCGCGGCAAGCGAACCATTGGATTCGGCATCAGGTATGGCTTCGAAAGGGCGCGGATCGCAGCCGGAAGCAGAGGCGGCGAGCAGCCAGCTGGTGACGTGGTTGCGCGCGGCGCTCGGCGAACTTAGCCCGCGGGCCGCGGAGATGTTCACGCTGCGTTACGTGGAAGGGCTGGACAATCGCGAGGTTGCGACTCTGATGCACACATCGCAGGCGGTGGTGGCCGTTACGCTGCACCAGGCGCGAGCGAAGCTGAAGAAGCGGCTCGCAGAGATGGAACGGGGGAACCGATGAAGAACCAGGACGAAGTACTGGAAAAAGCGATCAAGTCTATGCGCGAGGCCGAACCAGAGGCCGGCCAGGCCTCGGCTGCGGCTGAGAAAGTGGCGGCCAGGCTGGGGATTGGATTTGCAAATGACACCTCCATTGAAAGCTGTGAAGATATTCGGCCTTTGCTGGACGCATATCGAGCGGGCACACTTTCTGAGAATCGAGCGTTGCTGGTGAGGGCGCATCTGCGGGAGTGCGGTGTGTGCCTGCGCCGGTTCCACTCAGGATCTGGAGCGGTGGACTGGTCGACGCCCAGAGTGATGCCGGTGCGAACGGCTGTGCGGCCGTGGGCGATGGGCTGGGCGATGGCGGCTTCTTTGGCGTTGGCCGCGACGAGCTTGTTTGTGTACAAAGTCTACTGGAAGATTCCGCCGGGAGTTCGGGCGGAAGTGAAATCAATAGATGGTTCGGCTTCGCTGCTTACGGATTCAGGCGATCGTGTGCTTGCCGTGGGCGCAGAGCTACGAGAAGGTGACCAATTGCGGACATCGGGCGGGTCGCACGCTGTACTGCGGCTGTCTGACGGCTCGACGGTGGAGATGAATGAGCGCAGCGCGGTGAGTGTGGGCGCGCGCGGACGCAACATGACGGTGGACCTCGATCATGGTGCGGTGATCGTTAGGGCAGCGCACCGGAAAGCGGGCCACCTTTATGTGAAGACGGACGACTGCAGTGTTGCGGTGACTGGCACGGTGTTCTCGGTGAATTCGGGAATCAAGGGATCGCGTGTGGCCGTACTGCAAGGTTCAGTCGAGGTAGCCCATGCAGGCGTTCAGTCGACGATCAATGCGGGCGACGAGTATGCAACCACGCAGAATCTGGCGCCGGAGCCAGTCAGCGAGCAGGTTGCGTGGAGCCCGAATCGCGAACAGTACATTGAATTGCTGGCGCAATTTTCGACGCTGCAGCATCGCATCGAGCAGATTCCTTTGCCGCAGCGATACGGCAGCGATCTTTTCGATCGCATGCCAGGAAATACCGAGCTATATGTCAGCATTCCGAATCTCGGTGATTTCGTGAGCCAGGCGAAGGCCATTTTTGAGGATCAGCTCAAGCAGAGCGCGGTGCTACAGCAGTGGTGGAGCAACGGCAAGCAGGATAAGACCGCGGAACTGGATGCACTGGTGAACAAGGTGCATGATCTGAGCCAGTATCTCGGCGACGAGATGGTGGTTGTGGCATTGAATCAGCAGAGTGGCAGTGGATTCGCAGTGGTTGCCGATGTGCAGCGCAGTGGGTTGGCGGATCTTTTGAAACAGCAGTTCGCGGCAGAATCGCATGGCGCACTTACGGTTCTGGATGAGAGCGCGTTGCATAACGCCACGATCGGCAAGCAAGGAAACGGCGGCTATGCGCTGGTGGGGGCGAAGCAAGTTATCTTCTCCAACAGCATTGACACGCTGAAGTCGATTGATGCCCAGATGAATGCCGGCTCAAGCGGATTTGCCTCATCGGATTTCGGCCAGAAGATCAAGGCCGCTTATGATCGCGGCGCGGGTGTGATTCTGGCCGCCAATCTTCAACAGATGCTGGCCGGATCGACCAATCATGGCGACAAGCATAGCGATGCATTTCTGCAGGCGTCGGGTATGGCGGATGTTCGTTACTTAATTGCGGAACATCGCCAATCGAATGGAACTCCGGAGAATCATTTGAATGTGCAGTTCTCCGGCACTCGTCAGCGCGTGGCTTCATGGCTGGGCGCTCCTGCACCGGTGGGTTCGCTTGATTTTGTCTCACCGAATGCAGCTCTTGCTGTGGCCGGTGTCTCCAAAGACCCCACGGCAATTGTGGATGACATGATGGCAATGATGTCGGCGGACAAGAACAGCATGGAGAACTGGAACAAGGCGCAGGCTGAACTCGGCGTTGACATCCGCAATGATCTGGCCGGGAATCTGGGCGGCGAGTTCCTCTTTGCTCTAGACGGGCCAGTGCTGCCTACGCCGTCCTGGAAGGCAGTGATCGAAGTGCGCGACTCCGCGCAGTTCGAGGCTACGCTGGAGCGGTTGGTGCAGGGAGTGAACAGCCATTTGCAGGGCAACGATGCGCACGGCGTCACGATTGATGTGAACCAGGCAGGCGGACAGACCTTCCACACGGTGCACAATTCGTCCACTGGTATCGCGGTCGCGGAGTACACGTATGCCAATGGGTACATGATCATCGCTCCGACGCGGGCGCTTCTGATGGATGCGTTGCACGTGCATTCAACCGGCGATTCGCTGGGACATTCGGCAAGCTTCAAGGCGCTGCTGCCGGTGGATCAGAATGAGAACTACTCGGCCGTGGCGTACCAGAATCTTGGTCCAGTGTTGACGCCGCTGCTGTCGCAAATGAGCGGCCAGTCTGCAGACGCGCTGAAAAAGCTGGCATCGGACTCGCGTCCCACGGCAATCTGTGCGTGGGGCAAGGATGCGGGGATTGAAGCGGCCAGCAACAGTAACCTGTTTGGGTTTGATTTCCTTACCCTGGGCAGACTGCTGCATTCGGACATGAAACAAGGGGCTGTCGCTCCGGAACAAATGCAGTGATCAGAGCGTAAGAGAACAACATGGGCGTAATCTCACTTGATCGGCTAAGGGTGCGGCTTGGCGGCCGCACCGTTCTCGACGGACTGACCGGCGACTTGCACGGTCACGCCATCGGCCTGCTCGGTCCAAATGGGGCGGGGAAATCGACGCTCATCAATACGCTGCTTGGGTTCCACGAGCCTGCCAGCGGAACTGCCCGTGTGCTTGGCCTGGACGCGCGCGTGGATCGCATGCGAATCCGCCAGAGCGTTGGCTACATGCCGGAGAACGACTCTTTCATCGGCAATATGAATGGCGTACGCTTTGTACGCTACATGGCGGAGCTTGCCGGGCTGCCACCGGCCGAAGCACTGGAGCGCGCGCACGAAGCGCTATTTTATGTTGGCCTCGGCGAAGTGCGCTACCGCAAGGTCAGCACTTATTCACAGGGGATGAAGCAGTTGATCAAGCTGGCGCAGGGATTGGCGCATGGACCGAAGCTGCTGATTCTAGATGAGCCGACCAACGGTCTCGACCCCACGGCACGCCAGCGGATGATCCAGCTCATCAAGAACATTCGCAAGCAAGGGGGAACGCACCTTTTGATTTCGTCGCACTTGCTGCGTGATATCGATGAGACATGTGATGAGGTGCTGATCCTGAACAAGGGACGGATTGCCGCCATTTCGAACATTGAAGAAGAGCGGCGCTCGCACCGCAACTTCATCGAGATGGACATGGCGGGCAGCACCGAGGAATTTGCGCAGAAGATGCGATCGCTGGGCTGCGAGTGTGCGAGCTTTGCCGGTGGACGCGTAAAGCTGGTGATGCCCGATGCGCTGAGTTCGCGCGATCTTTACGTGACGGCGGCGGAATTTGGCGTGCAGATTCGGCGCATTCAGTTGCGGCGCGACTCGCTGGAAGATATATTTCTGCGGGCTATAGATTACGAGGGAGGCCGGGTAGACCATGTCAGTCTTTGAGCATGATTACCGGCCATATGAGGGCCGCTTGACACCACTGAGATCTCGTCCACTGGTGCTGGCGCGTTATGCGCTGCATGAAGCGTGGTCGTCGAAGATTACGATCGGACTATTTGTTCTTGCGCTGCTGCCGGCGCTGGTCGAACTGGTGATTATTTATGTGGCGGACAATCCGGTAGCGCAGGCGCTGATTATGCGCGATGGGCCTTCGCTGACTATCGGTGAGTCTTTCTTCTTGAAGGCCCTGGCGACACAGTGCTGGTTTGCCCTGGTATTGGCGGCGTGGATTGCGCCGCGCCTGGTGTCGTTTGACCTGGGCGATAACGCTCTGCCAATTTTGTTGAGCCATCCTGTTTCGCGTTTTGGATATTTGTTGGGCAAGTTCCTCGCGCTGGTCTTGTCCCTGTCGTACGTCACATGGGTTCCTTGCCTTCTGCTCTTTGTCTATCAGTGCTATGCTTCGCCGCAGCCCTGGGCAATGGGGCACCTGTCGCTGGCTGCGGGAATTCTTGCAGGCGCGGCGATCTGGATTGTGCTGCTATCGATGGTTGGGCTTGCGGTGTCGGCGTGGGTGAAGTGGCGCGTGATTGCTACGGGCGCGATCTTTGCGGTGGTGTTCGTGCCAGCTGGCGTGGGCGGAATTGCCAGTGCCATTCTACGGACCAAGTGGGGATTTCTGCTGAATCTGCCGGTGGTGATGTCGGAACTATGGCAGCGGTTGCTGGGCGCGCCCCCCGTGATGAATTCGCGGATGGAACTGCCGACATTCGCGATGGTGATGGTGTTGGTTATCGCGTGCCTGTTGTGTGTCGCGGTACTGAATGCGCGCATTCGTGCACGAGAGGTGGTGCGCGGATGAAGCCAGCGAATGACACAATCCGGTTCGAGAATGTTTCGAAGTTTTACGGCGAGGTGCTGGGCGTTAATCGAGTCTCGCTGACACTGACGCCGGGGATTACGACGCTGGTCGGGCCCAATGGGTCAGGAAAGACTACGCTGATGAATCTGATGACGGGCCTGGTGCAACCTTCGCGCGGAACGATCTCCGTGCTGGGGCTGGAGCCGTCGAATGCGACGGAGTTCTTTTGCAATGTGGGGTATTGCGCGCAGTTCGATTCGTTCCCACGCGGCTTGACGGGATTTCGATTCGTGCTCGATAGCCTCATGCTCTTCGGTATGAGTGAAGAGGATGCATATGCCTTGACGGCGGAGTCGCTGGAGCGTGTCCAACTCGACGGCGAAGCGTCGCATCGCAAGATTGCAGGCTACAGCAAGGGCATGCGGCAAAAAATCAGGCTGGCGCAGTCGATCGCGCATCATCCGCGGGTGCTGGTGCTGGATGAGCCGCTGAACGGGCTGGATCCGATGGCGCGCGCGGAGTCGCTGGCGCTGTTTCAGGAACTTGGAAGGCAGGAAATGCACGTGGTGATCTCGAGCCACATTCTCGACGAGGTCGATCGCATCTCGGATCGCGTGGTGTTGATCACGGGCGGCTACCTGATCGCGCAAGGGAATATTCACGAGGTGCGGCGAGAGGTACGGGACAAGCCGATGCAGGTGCTGATCCGCTGCGACAACCCGGAGTTGCTGGCGTCGAAGATGTTTGCCGTAAATCACTGTGTGGAGGCGCGACTGCACGCAGACGGAGGCGGTGTGTTTTTGCGTACGGGAGATGTCGACCAGTTTTACCGGCTGCTCAATGAGATTGCGGTAGAAGGGTTGGTCAAGATTGATGCGGTTGCGCCCGCCGACGACAATGCGAATGCCATTTACCAGTACCTGATCGGCTCAGACGGGGGCGCCTCATGACGGAGCAGGCTTTTGGTCATGCACTCGCAGTATTGCGGCAGCAGCCGTGGTCTCTGTGGTGGATCCAGGCGCGGCGGCTCACGCGTATAGAGATCCGGCGAAATCTGTTTACACGACGGGCGTGGTGGATCTATTTTCTTGCATTCATTCCGGCGGTCATCCTTTTGATTCACCTGTTAATTGATTCGCATTCCGGGCCCGGCATGAGTGATGACACCGAGATACTGGCGGGAGTAGTGCAACTCTATTACGTCAGGCTGGGAATCTTCTTTGGCTGCCTGGGAATTTTTTCGAGACTTATTCGCGGCGAGATGATCGAGCGGAGCCTGCACTACTACCTGCTGTCGCCTGTGCGCCGCGAAGTGATCCTGCTGTCGAAGTTTTTCGCAGGAGCGGTGAGCGCGGTGGTGCTGTTCGGCGCTGCCATGATCGTTGACTTTGTGCTGATGTATGCGGATTACGGTGCGGCTGGACGTGACTTCATGCTGCACGGGCCGGGGCTCGGGCAACTTGAGGCGTACCTGCTGATTGTCGTCCTGGCATGCCTGGGATACGGCTCGATTTTTCTGTTACTGAGCCTCAAATTTCGCAATCCGATGCCGGGGGCAATGCTGCTGCTGGGGTGGGAAGCGATCAATCCGGTGATGCCGTCGCTGTTGCAGAAGTTCAGTGTGGCTTCGTATCTTCGTCACCTCATGCCGGTCAGCGTTCCTGCAGAGGGCATATTCGCGTTGCTCACGGTGGAGACCGAGCCCGTGTCGGCATGGGTAGCAGTGCTGGGGCTGCTGGCGCTGATTGTGGTGGTGCTGACGTATACGTGCTATCGGATGCGGCGGCTGGAGATTCGCTACACCACGGACTAGGGTATTTGTTCCGATGCTGCAGGGCGTCCTTCAAGGATAGAGCCGACAGGTATTCGGGCAATCTTCAGCAGGACTGAAAGTCGTGCGCTTTCAAGGGCGCTCTCCTGGACGTGGAGCGCTGAAATCCGCCACCGTATTCTTCAGGCCATTGAAGCGGCCATGGCTTTTACCCCGCGCAGATCGATTTTTCCGGTCCCGAGGATGGGGAGAGCGTCGACTTGAAAAAACGCACCGGAGCGAGGTTTCCAGAGCGCCGGCAGATCGCACTGCGCGAACTTTTCGACAACCGGTGCGAGTTTCTCTGTCGAGAGCGTTGAGATGACGACGATGCGTTCGCCCTTTTTCTCGTCGGGCAGTGCGGTGACGGCGAAGACCTGCTCGGTGAGGCCGGCTAATTCTTGAAGCTTGTCTTCAATGCGGATGTGGGGCACCATCTCACCGCCGATCTTGCTGAAACGCGACAGGCGATCGGTGATGGTGAGAAAACCGTCCTCTTCCATGATCGCAACGTCACCGGTGGTGTACCAGCCGTCTTGCAGAACTTCGGCGGTTTTTTCGGGTTTGCCGAGATAGCCTTTCATCACATTTGGACCTTTGACGAGGAGCATGCCTGGTGTGCCCGGAGCGACAGGCTGGGCAGTGTCGAGATCAATCACTTTCACGGTGATGCCGGGAAGTGGATGGCCAATTTTGCCGCGGCGTGCCGCAACCTGGCGAAAGCCGGGAGCGCGGAAGTCGCGGCCGTTGACAGTCACCACAGGCGAGCACTCAGTGCAGCCGTAACCCTCGAGCGGACGGATGCCAAAGGTGTCTTCGAATGCGAGGGCGACGCGATCAGCTAGCTTTTCTGCACCGACGAGAACATATTGCAGGCTGCCGAAGCTTTCAGGCGAGCATCGCCGCATGTAAGCTTGCAAAAAAGTTGGCGTAGCGATGAGGAACGTAACGCGGTACTGACTGACCAGTTCGCCGATCACCTTGGTGTCGAGCGGATTGGGGTGATAGACGACGCCGACTCCGTTTGCGGCCGGCATCCACAATGCCGCCATGAAGCCGAAGGAGTGAAAGAACGGGAGAATGCCGAGGATCTTGTCCCGGCTGTCGAGCATGAAGACCTGCGATACCTGCTGGATGTTGGAGGCGATGTTGTAATGCGTGAGCATCACTCCCTTGGGGTCGCCGGTGCTCCCGCTGGAGAAGATGATGGTAGCGAGATCGTCGACGTTGCGCTTGCCGGGTGCGGCACCGATGGCTTTGCGCAGCAGTGACTGCGGCGTTATGGAGGCAAGCAGAAGGGCAAGAAGTTTTTCTGTTGCCCGCGGTGATTGCAACGCATCCTCGAGAAAGAGGGGCCGGCCTGGAATTTCAAGCTTGGGGAAACGCTCGACGAAAGCCTTCGAGGTGATCACAACTTCGACGTTGCATTGTTTCGCGCATGAAGCGATCACTTCGCTGGATGCGGTGTAGTTGAGGTTGACAGGGACGCGGCTCAATAGCTTGAGGGCATAGTTGGTGAGTGCACCACCGACGGAGGGCGGCAGGAGTAATCCGACCATTTGGCGCTCGCCGATGATGGGGCGGAGACGTCGCGCAATATAGATGGTTTTGGTGAGAGCAGAGAAGAAACGAACCTTCGGCGTTTTGCCATCGGCCATCATGAAGCGCAAAGGAAAGCGGCGCGCGGTGCGCACAAAGGCGCGATCAAGGGTGCGCATGCGACCCTTGCGTTCGCGGAAGGCCTCGGCCTGGAGTTCCTGCACCGCGGAGCGGACGGCGATGGCGGAGGATGTGGGAGGCATGGGCGTGCCGAAGCTGACAGTGACTGGGTAGGGAATGCGGCGAGGCATCTTCCAGAGAAAACGGCCGCGCTCAAAGCTGAAGATACTGCCCCAGACGCCGTCGAGATTCACGGGATTAATGGGGACTTCGACGCCTTTCATGATGCGTTCGAGACCCCGGCGGAAGGGAAGCATCTGGCCGGTCCGGGTGATCTGGCCTTCAGCGAAGATGCAAACAATCTCGTCCTGGCGCAGCGCTTCGCTTGCGGTGCGCAGGGAGCGGATCATCTCGCGTGGGCGCTGTTCGCTGGAGATGGGAATGGCCTTCATCATACGCGCAAATGGCTTGATGATGGGGTTATCGTAGATGCCCTTGTATATCAAGAAGCGAATGGGTCTGTCGGTGGAGGCGATGAGCAGGGCTGCATCGACGAAAGACATGTGATTGCAGACGAGGAGCGCTCCCGTCTTCTCAGGGAAGTTGTCGCGCCCGAGGACTTTGACGCGATAAATGCTATGGGTGAGGAAGAAGAGAAGGAGGCGGCCGAACCACTCCGGCAGCAGAACGAGAACATAGCCGGTTCCGACGGCGGTTATGACTGAGGAAGCAACGATGACTTCCCGTGGATTGAGATGAACGTATGTAGTGAAGAGGTAGTAGACGCCGGAGGAGAGCGCGATGCCGACGAAAGAAAGCAGATTGGCCGCGGCAATGATGCCGCCCTTGTTTTCCTCGGCGGGGCGGTGTTGGATGAGTGCGTTGACGGGAACGGCGAAGAAGCCGGCCCAGAATCCAAGCGTGCTGAGAAGAACAGCAGAACCGAGGAGACCGACGTGTGCTGTGCCGAGTATGAGGCCGGTGCACATCATGCCAAGAGACCCGAGCGGTATGAGGCCATATTCGATTTTGTTGCCGCTGAGAATTCCGGCAATCATGCTGCCGACGCCGATGCCGATGGCGAGAGCGGCGTTGAGGTAGCCGGTCTTGGTTTGCCCGACGTGAAGAATGTCTGGACCGTAGACGATGATGGTGGAGAATAGCAGCGAGCCCAGGAACCAGAAGTAGGTATTGCCGAGAACCGCGAGGAATAGCGGCTGATCGCGACGCATCAGCTTAACCTGTTGCCAAAGGTCGCCTATGAAATTCAGGCGGAATTTCTTTTCGGGTGCGGCGGCCGGAACACGATCGATGCCGAAACTAGTGGCAAGCCCCAGGCAGGCAAGGCCAAGCAAAGCGTATCCAGCGTAGACTTCGTGGCCGCTGAAGTGCTCGGCCATCGCGGCCCCGGTGATGGTCCCAATAATGATGGCGAGAAAAGTGCCGAGTTCGATAACGCCGTTGCCCCAAGAGAGACGCTTAGCGGGAAGAAGTTCCGGCAAGAGGCCGTATTTCGATGGGCCAAAGAGCGCGGCCTGTGTGGCGACTAGCCCAAGCGCCACGAGCATGAGAGCGCGCTCATGCGTGGCTAGGCCAACGGTAGCGACGGTCATGGCGCAGATCTCCATGACCTTCGTCCATATGGTGACCTGGCGTTTGCTGAATCGGTCTGCAAACCAGCCACCAGTCATACTGAAGATCACGAACGGCATGGAGAAGAGGAAGGTAACGATCGCGACGAACGTGTCGCGTTGTTCCTTGCCAAGGCCCATGCCAACGACCATGGCGAGCAACAGGTTACGCAGGATGTTGTCGCTGTATGCGCCCTGAAACTGGGTCGCGATTAGAGCCCAGAAGCCGCGCTCGTTGCGCTGAGCCCTAGATACGACGGGTGCCTGTGAAGTATCGTGTTCTGCAGTTAGCATGATTGGCTCTCAGTCTAAGTATCCGAGGCTTATTTTGCTATGCAATTGCGATTTCGCGGGTGACGATCGGGACACTTATCAGAGTGCACCAGAAAAACCGACGGCAGTCTTATCTATGTCGCCAATGGCGAGGTGGTCGATCCGTCGACGTTCGCACTTGGGTTCACTTACCCTCAGGGCGGATCCGCCTTAGCCATAGACAATGCATCTCAGAGGCTCTTCTTTGCCGGAGACTACCATGCAACTCTCTCCGTTGTTGATAAGACCAGCCAGGCGACGATCGGCCAACTTTCCTTCCCGATATACGCCGAAGTAAAGGATGTCCAACGATTCGGCCCCAAAGGCGTCGTAATCAACGACTCGTATAGCCTGATTTTTGCGCAAACCAGCCTTGCTACAGCGCCTGTGACCTCTCAACTTGTGAATGTGTCTCCCGCGAAACTTTCATTTTCCGCACAGGAACCGGGGACAACCAGTGCCGCGCGGAACATCAGTCTGACGAACGGCAATTCAAGTCAGATATCGAAGACCGACGGTATCCGACTGAAGCGTCAAGCGGCAACTGGCGCAACCGTAGTCTTGCGGAGCTTGCCGGTGACGGCTTCGCGGATGGCATCGATGTCGAAGTCGTCGACAGCGGGCTTCAGGGAGGCAAAGATGTCAGGCATGTCGCAAGTCGGGTTGGGATCGGGAGCAGAGGCCGAGTCGGGAGCGTCCTGCACCGGACTGACGAGCTTCGGCTCGGCATCCTCTGCAAATGACGGGGAGCAGCCGTTGTTTTCGAGATAGTGCTCGCTCTTGAAATGCTCCCGCTCGCGGTGCTCGGTGCCAGTGGTTTCGGGCTTCTCTTTTTCGCGGGGAATGTGGAGAGAGCCGTCCGTGAGCAGCTTGTTGAGGACGGGAATGTGGACGCGGCCGGTTTCGACGAATTCGACACCCTCGACAGTAAGGGCGAAGTCGGAGTTGTCGGCGCGAGTGATGTATTTCTTGCGGAGCAGGTACCAGGTGGTGAAGTCGAGGAAGTCACGGGGGAAACCCATTTGGGCTTCCACTTCGGCGAGGGAGACCACAGGCGCGTAAGGGTTGGCGCGACGGCGGTAGTAGAGGACGGCCAGCACGGCGAGGCGGCGGTTGCGCTCGCCTTCCATCTCATCCATAAAGTCGACCGTGTTGGAAAGGGGAGGGTGGTCGGCGGAAGCGCGGCCAAACGAGGCATCGTACTCGGCGCGCCGGTGGGGATCAGAGATCGTGTCGTAGGCCTTGCGGAGTAGTGCGAATTTCTCCGGGTCACTGGAGGCAGAATTATCCGGATGATACCGCGCGGCAAAGAAGCGGTAGACGCGGTGAATAGTATCCGGCTCTGCGTTGCGGCTGATCTGCAGAAGTTCGTAGAAATCCAGTGTCTTGCTCTCCAGCATCGAGGCAACCTCACGCATCAAGATAGGGCTAACCGATGAGCCGAAGAGTAAAAGGGTTTGGGGGGGGGCACAATCCCCGTTTTGGGCCATCTCGCTGCGCATAAATGCTATAGCGGCTCCAGAGCCACTATTGGAAACTGCTGCTTTCAAGTCCGCGCAACCACCAGAGAGCGGCGACCGCATACAAGACACAACCGTGCCAGCTGGGAAGGCTTGTCCGCCTACCACTCCGGCATGCCTTCTCCGTTCAACAGGAGCGGATAGCGCTCACCATTGCGAAACTTCGTGACACTGATTCGCAAGTCTGACGAAGGTGTTAGCGCGGGCACCGACCAGTTTTGGCCCTTTGCGAAATCTCCGGATCTGAGAACCCGAACGGTGAAGCCCAACGTGTCTCTCAGATTCGCGGCCTACTCCAAGCGAGAGCCTGCGTAGCGTGCGATTTCGGACCCGCAGACGGGAAGTTCGCTCGGGATCTCTTTGGCAGAGGCGTTCCGATTGAACAAGTTGATCGGGCAATACGCTTAGGATGTGCTCGAAAATACCAAAGCCCACTAAATGGAAGGGGGAATAACCTGATCGGCAGATTGGGCTATTTTCGCGAGGTCATTGAAGAAGTTGGAGGGGAAGACCCGCGGTATTGGGACCGATGTACTGGATCTGGAAATGAAAAAGATGGAGGACCGGTGGCTTAAGAAGAAAGATGCCGCTTTGCCGAATTCTGCGCTGGCGCGGCGGCAATCCAAAAAAGACTAGATGAGGTTTGTGAGGTATTGACCCCTTGGAAATGCAACACACTGTTAGGTGCCAGACATCTCGACTTGAGCGTAGATGCGGGTACATCACGAAAAGCCAACAATATCCATTGGAATGAGTAGCTTAACGCCCAATTGCAACAAATATACAGCTGCTGTCAATTAAAAAGGTATGTCGTCGTCGGAGATTTCGGCGGACTGGCTGTATTCATCGTGGCCGGCGGGTGGGCGCTGATCGACATTGCTCGCTGAGCCTGATTGACGGCTGTAACCGCCGGAACTCGTTGCGCCCTCTTCGCGGCCTGACAGCAGCGAAATATCGTTGACGATGATTTCGGTGCGATACTTCTTCACGCCGGTTTCTTTGTCGTCCCAACTGCGCGTCTGGATCTTACCTTCGACGTAAAGCTTTGATCCCTTCTTGACGTAGTCGCGCACGATCTCGGCGAGCCGGGTGAAGGCGACCATGTTGTGCCACTCCGTGCGGTCTTGCCAGTTACCCTGTGCGTCTTTCTGACGATCGCTCGTTGCAAGTGTGAAGTTTGCGACCATGGTCCCTCCGCCTGTTGCACGGATCTCCGGGTCTTTGCCTACATTGCCCAAAAGAATGACTTTATTCACCGACTTTGCCATCTGTTTCTCCTGCCCTGCTGTCCACGGAAAGTCTCTGCTGTTACTGGACGGCCGTCGCAATGCGTTGCTTCCCTGTTAATTCAAGCTGTCAAGAACGTGCTCCAGGTAATTTTGGTGTCGCAGTTGTACGGTGAAAAAACATCTTCTCCAGTCAATGAGCCTGCCGTGGACTCCTTCTTTGAGTTTTCTTCAGACCTCGAAAGTATAAATGGTTCAGGCGCCTCGATTCCTAGGGAGCGTCCCGATTCGTTAATACCGCTGGTTAAGGCTCGAATTGACGTGGGTTCGTCTCTGTTACTCAGGAACGACCATCATCCTTATGGATTGCGCGCCGGTCAATCAGCTGCGATCGGGAAAATGTTGTTTTGTTGCCTTATCGCTCGCGGTGTGGGGTTCAGAAACATCCGCTGCCCGCAAATCACTTGCTGACAGCACGGTGTTGATTGCCAGCAAGAGAGCAGCACCAGGAATGAGGAATCATGCCGGGGCCAGGATGGGCGCAGTGAGAAGAGCGGTTGGTTTTCTCCGATAGCTAACCGAGTGAGCGTAAGGATGGTAATGTCGTCGTCCTGCCCGAACCTCTCAGCAGCCAGCGCGATCTGTTCTGCCGGCTCGGTACTCGACACTGCAGCTCGCTGATTGGCACTCAGTTTCTCCCATCCCGAGTCGTCAAAGCCCGGCGAGGCCCAGGTCATGTCGTCGCCCAGATGGAACGACCACTTGCCGTCCAGCGTTGTCAGGCCACCGTCAAAGTGTGAATACGGCTTTGGAACTTCTTGCGCTCGACCGGCGCTCGTTCCCAATGCCAGAATGGACCCAATCAAAAAAAGGGTGATTCCAAAACCGCGGGGATGCATGGAGGAAGCATATATGCTCTTTTGGGGTTAGGCCACCATCCATCTTCCAATCCATCTTCCAGTCTTCCAGAATTAGACAGGTCAGACCCAAGAGATCCAGAGTTGCCTCAACGCGGAGTAGCAATCTCTTGCCAGGGTGTGCAACAACCGTCAGACTGCGCCTCACCAGCGCTTGATAAAGCAACGGCTCACCAAAATTCCCTGGCATCCTGGATACTTGGGAATCTGCGAATAACCTTCTGACTCATACAAGCCGATTGCACCTGCGTTATCACATCCCGTCTCTAATACCGTGGAGAGAAAACCGCGCCGTTGAGCTTCTCGTTCCAGATGCCTGAGGATCTGGCGTGCCCAGCCGCGTCTTCTCACATTTGGCCGCACGAACATGCGCTTAATTTCGGCGCACTTTTCGTCAACGGGTCGAAAGCCGCCACAACCAATGGTCTGGTCTCCTTGCTGTGCGATTACGAAGTATCCGCCGGCCTTCTCGAATTCGACTTGGTCGATCCCAAAGATCACAGAGTCCGAATAAAGAGAAGAAATCTCGGCATCCAATTCGCGCATCATCGCGCAAGCGCCCTCGTCGGAAGGGTTAACCGCGACAATTACCATTTCTGAGACCTCTCGACCCTGGGAAAGCTCGCTGTTGGATCGTACGCGGTGTAATTCAGATGAGCACGATCCATTTGGTGGGAAAGTCTATTACTCTTCGCAACACATCAGCAAGGTTGATTTCCTTTCTGTTAGCGAAAAAACTAACATGGCGGAAACAGGAAAGAGAGCCCGCACTGAATCGGACAGAAAGTCATGTTCGCCACCTGTACGGTTGTGTGTAAAGATGGGCTAAGCCCCCAACGTTGCGAATCCAGCCGCCGGTCCGTCCGCCAGAGGGTTGGCAGGATCCCTTCATAATCTATTCTGTCCTTTGCAGGCAGAGGCATGCTCGGCGATGAACCGAAAGGAGCAGAGATGGTCGAATCCCTCGGCGAGTGGCTAAGCGCTAACGGCCTCTCGGAGTTCGAGAACATTTTCGTCGAGAATCAGGTTGACCTGAAGACGCTGCTCATCCTGACAGAATCGGACCTCAAGGAACTCGGCCTCGCATTCGGTCCGCGCAAGCGGATACTCCATCTAGCCGCTGAGTTGAAGGGCCAGAGCGTGGATCGACCGAGCTCAGAAACCCCAAAGGCTTCGTCTCTCGGCGAGCGACGGCAACTGACGGTCATGTTTTGCGATCTGGTGGGATCGACGGCACTCTCCACGATTCTTGATCCGGAAGAGCTGAATGAATTGATCAAGAGCTATCGCGGGGCTTGCGGGGCGGTTGTCTCGCGGTATGACGGACATGTGGCTCAGTACCTGGGGGATGGGATTCTTGCCTATTTCGGCTGGCCTGTTGCGTTCGAGGACGCAGCAGAACGCGCTGTCCGCTCCGCGCTGGAAATCATCGAAGCTGCCAAAGCGTTGCCTTCTGCCAGGCCGCTTGAGGTCCGCATTGGCCTCGCGACAGGTCCGGTGGTTGTTGGTGAGGATTCCCAAGAAGGCGGGGGGGAAGCCGGCCTTGCAGTCGGTGAAACCCCAAACCTGGCGGCTCGCTTACTTGCGCTGGCAAACCCCGGCGAAATTGTGATTGCGGATGTGACCCGACGCTTACTGGGCAATGCTTTCTCTTTAACTGATCTGGGCGGGCACGCCCTAAAGGGTATTGAACAACCTGTTCAAGCGTGGCGTTTAGACGAGGCACGGCGCGTGGAAGGCCGCTTCAAAGCTGCCCATGCCGGAACCGCAATTGCGCCTCTCGTAGGCCGCGAAGATGAGGCCGGCCTCCTCGAACGCTGCTGGGAACTCGCGCGTACAGGCTCGGGCCAGGTCGTACAAATCGGCGGACAGGCCGGCATCGGTAAATCGCGGCTAACCCAGGGACTGCGAGAAAGAATTTCCGATACGCATAAGGCACTGCACTATCAGTGCTCACCGTTTCATCTCAATTCGCCTTTGTACCCATTCATTGAGGAGCTCGAGGCGTCAGCTGGTTTCGCTCGCGAAGACGCGCCCGAGCAAAGACTCGAAAAACTGGAGGCTGCTCTCGCTGATCTGGTGCCGTATACGGAGGACTCGCTGCCGCTCTTCGCGGCGTTGCTGTCGCTTCCGGCAGGGCGGTTTGCGCCGCTGCAACTTTCACCTCAAAAGCAAAAAGAGAAGACACTGGAGGCTCTCGTCGATCGGGTGCGAGCGTTCGCTCTCCGCAGCCCGATGATCATCGTCCTCGAAGACATTCATTGGATCGACCCTACCAGCCAGGATCTGCTCGAGATGCTTGTTCCTATTGTGAACGGCATTCCTGTGCTGCTGGTGATGACCTATCGGCCGGAGTATGAGCCGCCATGGAAGGGGTCCCCTCTGAATACCATCACGCTGAATCGGCTCAATCGCGAACAAGGTGCAATGCTGGTGGAAAGCGTTACTCGAGGCAAGGCGTTGCCGGCTGAAGTGCTGGATGAAGTGCTGGCTCGCACCGATGGAATTCCGTTGTTTGTTGAGGAATTGACGCGGTCCGTCCTGGAGTCGGGGCTGCTGCGGGATGAGGGCGATCATTATGTGCTGCAAGGGCCGCTGTCTGCACTGGCCATTCCGGTCTCCCTGCGAGATTCACTCATGGCGCGTCTCGATCGTCTCGGGAAAGTGAAAGAGCTGGCACAGATTGGCGCATGCATCGGGCGGGAGTTTTCCTTTGAGTTGTTGCAGCCAGTCTCGTCCCTTCCCACGGATGCCCTGGATAAGGAATTGAAAAAGCTTGTCGATGCGGGGCTTGTGTCGCGGAGCGGTGTCGCGCCCAATTCGATCTATGTATTCAAGCATGCCCTGGTTCAGGATGCGGCCTATGAATCTTTGCTTCGGAGCCGGCGGAGCGAACTGCACTCGAAGATCGCAGATGCTCTGGAGAATCAATTTTCAGACCGAGTAACCAACACGCCGGAATGGCTTGCTCACCACCACACACAGGCTGGACACTTGACGCGGGCGATACCGCTTTGGCAGCGGGCCGGAACGCTGGCAGTGGGGCGCGTGGCGCTCAAGGAAGCAGTTGCTCACTTCACCAAAGGTCTGGGCTTGATCGATCAGCTCGCCCCGTCTCAGGACAGAGACAGCCTGGAGTTGACCATCCGGGAGCCGCTCAACGCTGCGTGGACCGGATTGCGTGGATGGGCCGCTCCCGAGGTTGGGGAGAACTCGATGGCAATTCTGCGCCTGGCGGAGAGTCGCGGAATTCAAAGGAATCTGTTTTTGGCACTTTGGTGGGTGTGGACCAGCACGATTACGCAGGGCCGAATTGGCGACTCACAGCTGTGGGCAGACCGCTTGCTCGCCGAAGGGCGGGCAGCAAGCGAAAACGATTTGAAATGCTTTGGCCATCTCACGGCAATGGTCCAGTACATGTTGAACGGCCGGCTCACCGAGTCTCGAAAGCAGGCGGACCTCGCCTTGGCGCTGTACGATCCGGGCACCGCGGATGAGTGGATCCAGATGACCGGACACGATCTGCGTACCTTCGTCGAGGTGTATGCCTGTCAGTTGGTCTGGATCATGGGATACCCAGATCAAGCCGCGAAACTCAGTGACGAATGTGTGGTGCGCGCCCGTGGCGACGGCCACGCCTTCAGCCTTGTTTGGGCGTTGACGTTCAGCGCATATGTCTTCGCATACCGGAGAGAGCCGGGCCGTTTTCTTGAACGATTGGGGGAGGCCGATCAACTTGCGCGCGAGCAGGGTTTGTCTTTCATCCACGAAGTCTCTGTACCCCAGGCAAGAGGTATCGCGGCATTGCAAAATCATCATCCCGCCGAAGCAATTGCTCTGCTCCGCCAAGGCATCGAACGATGGATAAAAACGGGTGGCAACGTGCGCATCCCACTCGTCAAGTCAGCATTGGCCATAGCAGTTGAGCTTGAGGGCAATACGAGCACCGCCCTGAAGCTGGTTGACGAGTGCATCGAGCAAATTGAGCGTCCATCCGGACAGGAGCGTCTCTGGTTGGCTGAAGTTTTGCGCTGCAAGGGGTGGATCCTGATGCGCGCGGGCCGTGACCAGGAGGCTGAGGCAATTCTGCGAGCTTCCATTGACTGTGCGCGTCAACAGCAGGCTCGGTCTTGGGAACTGCGTAGTTCGACCACCCTGGCGACACTATTGCTCAGCCGCGGCAAACGCGACGAGGCACGCAGCCTCCTCGCTCCTATCTGCGCGTGGTTTACCGAAGGTGCGGAAACGCCAGATCTGGTTGAGGCCAGGGGCTTGCTGCAAAATCTGACAGCTCACACATTCGCAGAATAGGAGCGCAGTTGACCCCGGACAACGATACTGTAGTATCTTCAACCCCAACCCTTAAGGAGAGAAAGAATGGCCACAAAAAAAGTGTCACGAGGAAAATCGAAGTCGAGGCTGGATCCGGGCCTGTTGCGCGCACATAAGGCGTATGAAGCCGCGATCAATTCCAACGAAACAGATCGCGTGATGGCGATGTACGACAAAGATGCGGAGATATTTCAGCCGGGCATCGGCATTGTATCTGGCCGCCGCAACATTCGGAAATGGGTGAACGATTACTTCAAGGCATCTAAGACTCATTGGAAAAAAGTCGCTATCATGAACTTTGTGATGGGAGAGTACGGTTTCGATGAGGGCATCGATACCGCGGTAGATATTCCCCGCAATGGCGGAAAACCGACTTACTCAAATTGCAAAGGAATTCTCATCTACAAGAAGCAGAAGAATGGCGAGTGGCTGATCTTCCGCGATATCTGGAACGATAACAAGTAACTGGAACAAATCAAGGAACGGGTGATCAATCGGTGAGCGACAACGTACAATTCCTCCTTTCGGCAGACGAAATGCCGAAGTCTTGGTATAACCTCCTGGCGGATTTTCCTGAGCAGCTGCCTCCTCCCCTGCATCCGGGAACGCGTGAGCCTATTACCCCGGACTTGATGTTCGCACTTTTCCCCGAGTCTCTCGTTGCTCAGGAGATGAGTCCCGAGCGGACGATCGACATTCCGCAGGAAGTTCGCGACGTCTATTCGCTCTATCGCCCTACACCACTGATTCGCGCCGTGCGTCTTGAAAAGGCGCTGCAGACGCCGGCGCACATCTACTACAAGTACGAGGGAGTAAGCCCAGCCGGCAGCCACAAGCCGAATACCGCTATTCCGCAGGCTTTCTATAACAAGATAGCCGGCACAAAGCGTTTGGCCTCCGAAACGGGCGCGGGGCAGTGGGGGTCTTCTCTGGCCTTTGCATGTTCCATTTTTGACCTGGAATGCACAATTTTTATGGTCAAGGTAAGCTTTGACCAGAAGCCATACCGAAAGCTCCTGATTCAGACGTACGGCGCGACGGTGCATGGCAGTCCAAGCACTGAGACCGAGTTTGGCCGCAAGGTGCTGGCCGAGGATCCAAATAGCTCCGGCAGCCTGGGCATCGCTATCTCCGAAGCGATCGAGCACACGGTGAAAACTCCGGGCACAAAGTACTCGCTGGGCAGTGTGCTCAACCATGTGTGCCTGCATCAGTCGATCATCGGCCAGGAAGCCATCAAACAGATGGAGATGGCCGGCGAAGCTCCCGACATTATCATCGGCTGCGCCGGGGGCGGCAGCAATTTTGCTGGCATCGCGTTCCCCTTTATCGCTGGAAAGATCAAGTCTGGCAAGAGCTACCGCATCATTGCTGCCGAACCTGCTTCCTGCCCTTCCCTAACCGAGGGTGAGTTGCGCTACGACTTCGGCGACACGGCACAGTTGACGCCGCTGTTGTTGATGCACACTCTTGGTCACGACTTCATGCCACCGGTGATCCATGCTGGCGGCCTTCGCTATCACGGCATGTCGCCCATGGTCAGCCATTGCAAGAAGCTCGGGCTCATTGACGCGGTTGCCGTGCCGCAAATGAAGGTATTCCAATCAGGAATCCAGTTTGCGCGGACGGAAGGCATCGTACCGGCGCCGGAATCTGCCCATGCAATCGCGGCCGCAATCGATGAAGCCATCCGCTGCCGTGAAGAAAACCGCAAGCAAGTCATCGTCTTCAATTTGAGCGGCAATGGGTTGCTGGATCTGGCTGCCTACGATACTTATCTTTCGGGAAAGATGCATGAAACGGGCACGGACACCTAAAACGGCAGACTGACTTACAACAGCTCGCTTCGTACGCGCTCAGGCCTGATTGGAGCTAGACGCGTACGAAGTGCCGGGAAGTCCGTCAGCTGCACTCTTTGGCAGTCTCACCCACGCTTCGAGGCAGTAATGCAGCCAGCCGCGTATGTAGTCGCAGGCTGGCCGGCCGCGGTGAATTACTTCGTGATGGCAGCCCCCGCCGCATAAATAACGTGCCCAGCAGCTCCGGCACGGTTCCTGACGGTGAACATGACGCTCCGTGAGCCAATCCGCTTGCCGCTTCCGATCGACACCATCGTTCAACGTGCCCATAGCTCCGGCTTCATCCCCCACGAAGCGATGACACGCAGACAACTCGCCATCCGCTGAGACACCCAGGTACCCAGCCCCTGCGCCGCACGGGTACGGTCGATGCGTACCGCGCTGGATTTCGCGCATGGCATTGGTCATGTTTGCGAATGGATAGCGATCCCCTTTGAGGGTGCGCCGCTCGAACTCCCTCCCGCAGTCAATCATCTCGCCGAGCATCGTTTCGAGATCCTCGCTCTGCATCTCACCATTGCCGCTCGGCGAGCTGAGCATTGGCGAGAATCCAACGCTGTGGAAACCAAGTTCGATGAACTCGTCGAGTGTGCGTCGTAGCGCGAGATTGGCAGGCGTCACTGTCACCCTGGCAGATACCTGCATGCGATGCTGAAGCGCAAGCAAGGGCCGAATCCGCTGAAGAATTGAGTCAAAGCTCCCGCTGCCGCTTTTGAATGGCCGCAGCAGGTTGTGTGTTTCCCGTGGTCCGTCCATGCTGATGGTCACCGCGAAGCCATGGGCTTCAAAGAACTCCGCGTCCGCCTCCGTCAGTAATGTTCCGTTTGTGGTGATGGAGAAGTTGATCGGGTTACCACGACGCTCAGCCAATTCCGCAGCGTAGCTAGTTGCTGCTTGAAGAACGGCGCGATTGACCAGCGGTTCGCCCCCGAGGAAAGCGAGGTTCAGCCGCGCGCCCTTCTCGGCGCCATTCACCAGGAGTTCCACCGCTCGCGTTGCTTCCGCAAGGGGCATGTTCTTTCCTGCCCCACCAAACTCGCCCTGTTGCGCATAGCAATAGGTACAACCCAAATTACACTTCTGCGCGATCGCAAGGGAGAGAGCATGAATCGCGGGATTCGAGAGGGATTGATCATCGATGAGCGGACTTCCGCCAAGTCCGACCTTGTCCAGGAGAGAAGAGATCTGGTTGGAATCGCGGTCCTGAATCGCCGATTCAAAGCGCGAGTACAGGCTCAACCCCGCTGCGAACAGGCGGCTTCCATCGGCGACAAAGAGATTGCCGCCGAGAGCTGTCTCGATTAGATGAACCTGCGGCATACGCGGGGCGGACGCCTCCATGTATCGCCTCGCCTCGTCGTTACCCACTCGTCACCTTCGACACTGGCCGGGCCTTTGCTTCAGTGGTGGGCTCTTCCATATAATCTTTGCCGGCCACCTGGAACCTGAGCCAGCGTTCCCACTCCAGAAACAGCTCATCGTAAAGCACCAGCCGCGAATCCACATAATCGTCTGGTACGTAGGTCCCGGTTCGCTCAATCTGAAACCAGTTATCGCCTTTGCTCAGGCCATTGCCCGCTGCCTCCACATTAATGAAATCCGGACGCGCCGAGGCCCAGTAGTAACACGAACACTCGCGGTAGTCGTTCTGCCACGGAGAGCAAAGTCCCTGCGTAAGCTCCCCCGCGCTGGCAAGCGCTTTTGAAATAACGGCTGTGCCGTTGTCAAAGAACTTCCGCACTTTGAGCTTTATGGTGATGTAGTTCTTTGGTTTCTCGTGGATCTCCTGCATCATGTCCTTTTGCGCTGACGGCAGATGCTTGGTGAAATCGCAATAAACGTCTTTTCCCTGACGTCCTCTCAGGACCGCGGCCAGCGCGTTAGACCATTCCACGGCCGCGATCCCATGCGGATTAAGCTCCGTAGTCAACCGGATCTCCCCTTCCGGATCCGACGAGGCTGGTCCCATGACTGGAGTAAACATAAGAAAGTTGGGGGTCAAGCTTTTTTCGGAAAACCGGACTCGCAACAACTGTCGCCCCACCAACGCCTTGATGGCCGGGTCAGTAACATTCGGGTCCACATCCATCACGAGGTTGTCATATTCCCGCAGCACGATTCCTTTGAACATTCGCCGCCACACGGCCCTGAAATCCACCTCCAAGCCAGGACAGCAGTTGGCCACGGATGTTACAGGCCGAGAACTAATGGGATTTCCTAAAGCCTGATGGTGCAGTTGAGCCGTTAGATTAAGCGGCGTAAGAGATTCGGGTTCGGGCTCTGGCTCCCTCACTCCAACGTGAAATGGCGCCTCCAATGCTACCCGCCGGATCGTGTCGATTTGCCGGTAGGTGAGCGCGAGATAATTATTATCGGCGCCGCACATGAGAGCCGGCATTTTTCTTCTGCCTCGATCGGTAAAATCGGCAACTTCATGCGGACGCCGCAGCAACTTGAGAAACCATGGCGCAGCACCACCGCGAAGCGCCGCGAAAACCTGCTCATGAAGGGTCATGATGCCGATCGTATCGACGGAACCGGGAGCCATCACTGGGCGAATGGCACGCTCCGTATCGGCTGCTTCCTCTTCCGGCATCGAATCTAGGGAGAGCGAGGAGCGGCCGTTGATATTGTTGCCATTCATCACGGCCACGTTCATAAATCGCACGGTCTCGTAGGCTCGTCGAATGATATCGAGCGCGCGATTTCGAGTCACTTCGTACGGTTCCGCCGGCACCTCAGGCCCAAAGATCACTTGATCGAGATCATCGGCCAGAGAACGAATGAACAATGAGTCCGGAACCACCGCCGGAGGCGCCGAACAAATTCGAGCTGTCGCGGTCAGACGCTTGCCTCCCGGCAAACTGAGCCGGACTCTCACAAACCCGTCGCATGCGTCATCCAAATAGCCGCGGCTGACCGCGATGTTGTTGTGCAGCCAACTGGGGGCTGGTGGTTCTATTGCATAAAGCGACGGCGGCACCGTCTGGTTTTTGACGTCATCTGGATTTTTTCCGAACTTAACCCAGTCCTCGGATGCATCGTAGATCGCTCGCTCGGGAGGGATTACCGGATCCGGTTTGTGGGTAACCGGGTCGCTCGCACGATGCGGACCGTAGATCAATCCTTGCGCCGGAGTAAAGCGGAGTCGAATCTCTCCGAATCGATCATTGGGACAGATGAAGCGCGCATGTCCGAAGTCGATGTAGCCTCCACGCACGAAATTCTTACAAGTACCCTTCAGCACATGTTTCTCGTGATCTGAAAACCAGCCGGTGTCCGCTGCCACAGAGTCATTGGGGTTTCCCGTCCGCCGCGTAACCTTGCGGTTGGCGACTGAGACTCTCCACTCTATCTTGGCTCGGCTTACACCCAGCTTTTTCAGCAGCGCCCGATCAAGCTGCACAAGCTCTTCGGAATCTTCGTTCTTCTTCTGCGGACCTTTTTTCTTGGTCGCGTTCTCAAGCACCGCAAACACTTCCAGGAAGGGCGCGACCGGCCGGATCTTGCCGTTGATCTTGAATGCGATTGTCTTGGGAACGGTACTGCTCTTGATCCCCCCTGTCTTTTCATCCACCTTCAGAGTCCGGGCGGGAACAATCCTCCGATAACCCAACGGTTGTTCGGGATCATCGTCGATGGTGTAGCTGTCCTGAGGCTCCTTCGCCGAGCCGAGCCGTCCAATGGCAAACGGGGGCAGAATTCGCAATTCGCGGATCTTCATGCGCTATACCTCGTCGTGGAGTTCAATCCGGTAAGAATCTCGTCGATCCAGATCTCTGTCTGCGCATCCAAGGCACGCAGCGTGTCAATATAGGCTCGCTCGTCCGCCGTTGGATTGGATTTCAAGATATCCCGGCACGCTTCTCGAGAGGCAACGAGACTATCCCGATGCATGCACCAGCAATCGATATCGCCCACCGGAATCCGCATATTCGATGGCAATTCAAACGGTGGGCCAGCAGTACATCGCTCCTTTGGGTGCCCGTGCGGATTTGCATTGTCTTCGGTCAATGGCATTTGAAACAGTCTGCCCGAGAGCGCCTTCAGCTGATACATCTCTCCGAATATTCTGTGCATGATCATGGCGCGCACGTTTGGTTCGCTTGGCGCACCGGCCGCTTTAATCTGAAACGTATGCGCCAGGTACCGGAAGAGCATCCAATAGCGCACATTGAACAATACCGCCCAGTTGCGGCTCCTCTCACAGGAAATGTAAGTATGCTGCTTGTCGGCTCCTGCGTGTTGATTGGCGCTGGGATTGATCGGCGCGCGGGCTGCCGGGCTCCAGCTATTGCTTTGGATCTCTTTGAACTCTCTATAGATCTTGATGAAGCGACGGAAGTGTGTCCATACTCCCGGGTCCTTGATGTCCTCTTTTCCTTCCCCCTGCAGACTCACTTGCTTTAACGCCGCGAGGGCTTCGGTGCGCGTAGCAACCTGGAAGACAAGAACGTGGGAATCCAACTGTGCTTTCGACTGTAATCCGACCCTAGGCTCGAGATTTCCCGCCGCGTCCAGTGGCCGTGGATCTGGCTTGTGACCGCGGCCCCATTCATCCCAGCAAGCCTGAAGCGAATAGGTCTCCGGATGAAGCGCGCTCTCTGGAATTCGCGTTGAATCGGCTAGCAGGTCCATGATCTGTCGGTAGATTTCAGCCACGGGATGTACTGGCGGAGAGTCCTTGCCAAGGTGTTTCTTTACCAGTTCCTCGATCTCCTTCCGCTCAGGGAATGTCTCGCTCTCCGGCATCTCCGCATTCACGTAACAGGCAAGCGACCCCATGCAGAACGGCTCGATGTTAAACCACTCGATGGACCAGGGGAATTGATCGCGGGACAGGCTGAAACCGGCGCCAAGTAATGTGAGAACGTTCTGTACGGTCAGCAGATGACCCATTTCCTCGCGAGCAATCGCCAGAATCGAATCCTGCCATTCCTTTACCCTGCGGTGGTATTTGGTGGGCACCTGTGGGCCGCCAAGTGAATACGCAGCGTAAAGGTACTGCACCATGAGCGCATGTTCCATCGTGGCTCCGAGGTGCAGGAGCCATACCAACTGATCGTGCCAGGTCATTTCCAGGCGCTTTTCAAAAGGATCTGGCGAAATTCCGGTGGAGCGATCCGACACCGGCGTCTTTTGAGATGACATCCAATTCCTCCCGGAATCTCAGCAAAAAACTATGATCCGCACCAACAACGCGACTCTCATTCGCTAGTGCCGCTTGAGTGTGACAAATGAACTGAACGCAAACTATACACGAAAACTCGGGATTCGGCGGATGACTTGGCGCGCCTTTTCATCATGCGTTCGAATCAACAGGCCATTGCTTATCATCCAACCCGTGAGGGCCAGGCCAGTGCTGATAGGCACCTGATCAGACCAAAGCAGCGCTATTTCCATTGGCTTCATACCCTCCCGGAGCCTGCCAACCAACGGCGGCATCTCCGAGCCCCCAACGTAGATGACTGGCCTTTCAAGCGCAGGATGCTGTAACGCCCTTTTCATAGTCACGAACTCGCCGTCAATGCAGGGCGATTTCACAAGCTTGAGGTCTGGCGACAACGCCAACTGCTCGTCAGCGAAGTCACCGGCGTTCAACGCTGAGACGGGCTCAGCGGGATTGTCTACAGAAGAGCGCTGCCGCCAAAACTCAGCAGTGCGTGTCGCCGCAGCTGCGCTGTAATACTCGCCTGCCCAACGGCGGTGGCGATCCGAGGCGTCCGTGAGGCTCGATCGGTAAAACTCAATGGCTGCGCTGCGCGACTCCTGCTTTCGCAGCAATGTATTCACTACTACCGCGCCCGAGAGCGCTGTCTGGATGGCCTTCTGCACTCCGCTTGACGAGAGTGGATCGATTGAGAGCGCGGCATCGCCAACTTTGATGCTGTGACCGGTGACGCTTTCCTCATCTATATATGGTGTTGCATCGGCAGCCTGAAATGACGAAACCAAACGGATGTCCCGGCATCCCTCCAGCAGACCGGACTGAGCTATCATCTCGTGAGCTCGGTCCGCGGCATAACTTTGGGGATCTACGAAGACCAATGTGTTGTAAGTGCCGTCGGGTATCGGAACACCCCAATACCAGGCGTCGGAACCAGCCTCGATGCGGGGGCGTCTGGGGACATCGAAACCTTGCCAGTAAGCGTAAAAAGCAGTTGTTTGTGCGCCGGTCCGGCGCTTTCGACCGCCTGTGGCAAATGCGCGGCCGCTCGCGTCCGCAAGCAATCGAGCACTGATATGGATTGTTTCTCCACCTCGTTCGACAGTGACTCGCCAACCTTCTGGCAACGAACTGCAATCCCGGCAAACTGCCGGTTGGAACACTTGGACGCCAGCGGCCCTGGCGTGGTTGAGAAGCAGAGCGTCGAATTCTCCGCGATCCACAAGCGTGCCTCGGCTTTCTGGATCGATTCGTTCTCGAAGTCCATCCTCCCAATTCACCAGGACAGACTCTACCGCCAAAGCACCAGTTTTTTCCAGCAGATCGCCCGCGCCGATTGACTCCAGCAGCGTACGCACACCCGGCGTCAAGGACTCACCAAGGTGTCTTCTGGGAAACTGTGCTCGCTCGATCAGCACAACGCTATTGCCCAGGGCGGAGACTTGTGCGGCAAGAGAACTGCCTGCTGGCCCGCCCCCGATCACGCACACGTCCGCTTGTGCCGCTTTCACAATGGCCTCGAACGCGAAAGGATCACTCTGTGTAGTTGGAACATGGGAAGCTTTAGCGTAGGGTAACAGAATTGCGGAGACCCGCAAACAACCGCATTGTTGCGTCTCATCACCGTAAAGGTAGTAGCCGTGTTGCGCTCGATTCTTGATAGATACTAGAGCAAAGCTTTGCGGTTGTAAGCTTGAGACATGCCGCGTGAACGCCACGCAAAGGCTGATGAAGGAGTTCCAGTTCGGATGCCCACCCCGCCTCGCGATACGCAGTTGCCTCTCGGTGCTGACGCTGACAATCCCAAAGATGGGAAAATCGTTACAGAGATTGGCATGAGCGGTGCGCGACTCTCCATCGGGGCACTCCTGGGGCCTTACCGGATTGACGAACATATTGGGTCGGGAGGTATGGGAGTCGTATACAAGGCACGCGACACTCGGCTTGAGCGGAATGTTGCCATCAAGGTCATTCCTGCCAGGATCTCCAGCCCCGTACTTGAAGCGGCGCTGCTGCGCGAAGCGCAGTTGACCTCATCACTCAGTCATCCCGGCATCGTCACTATTTACGACATTCTGTTCCACGGCGGAACGACCTGCATCGTGATGGAACTTGTTCAGGGGCAGCCGCTGCAGCAATTGATTCCGGAAGGCGGGCTGGCTATCGACCGCGCTCTTTCCATGGCAACTCTCATCGGCAACGCCATTGCCGCTGCTCATGCGGCAGGCGTCGTACACCGCGATTTGAAGCCCGCCAATATCCTGGTCCGCGATGACGGGCAGATCAGGATCCTCGATTTCGGCCTTGCCAAGGTTTCACGCCCCTTCTCCCCTGACGCTGAGACGCAGGCTATGAGTATCTTCGGCGGACTCACCGTAGGCACCCTGGGCTACATGGCGCCCGAGCAGGCACGTGGCGAAGACGTGGACGAACGCGCAGATATCTTCTCATTTGGAGTGATCCTCTATCAGTTGATCACAGGCAGGTTGCCCTTCCGTGGCACAAATGCTGTGGCCCTGCTGCACGCAATGCAAATGGTTGATCCAGACCCAATGCGCGATGGGAGGCCGGAGATTCCTTCATCGCTCGAATTAATTACGCGCCGCGCTCTAGCCAAAAAGGCGGCCGATCGATATCAATCGATCCGGGTGATGCTGGCGGATTTGAACGGCGCATCCGGCACGTCCATGTTCGCCTCCAAGTTTGCCTCCGGACCGGTTGTGGCTGCCGATACTCATACGATTGCAGTTTTGCCTCTGATCAATATCAGCCCTGACGCGGAGAACGAATACATCTGCGATGGGCTCGCCGAGGAACTGATCAACGGGCTCACGCAGATTGCAGGTCTGCGCGTTGTCTCGCGGAGTTCGTCGTTCCAGTGCAAAGGAACCACCCCGGACGTGCGAGAGATTGGAGGACGCCTTGGGGCGAGCCTCCTGGTGCATGGCAGCCTGCGCCGCTCCGGAAACAACCTTCGTCTGACGATGCAATTGAGCCAGACCAGCGAAGGGTATCAACTCTGGTCGCAACGATTCGATTCGCAATTAACAGATCTGTTTGCCCTGCAGGATGAATTGACCGCCGCAGTGCTTGAAAAGTTGCGCGCGCAATTGGGCGCAAGGTTTTCCGGAGTCGAAGCGACGCGGAAGATGCCCTCTGCGGATGCCTACGATCTCTATCTCCAGGGGAGATTTGCTTTCAATCAGGAGACGCCCGAGGAATTCAAACGTGCTCTCGATCTGTTCCTTCGGGCAGCCGCCGCCGATCCAACATTCGCTCCGGCCTTGATCGGAATCGCCGAGACCCACATGCGGCTTGACTGGTACGGCCTCGAACCTGCCTCTGAAGCAGTGCCCGCCGTTCGATCTGCCCTTACCTCGGCATTACGGCTGCAGCCTGACTCCGTCGCTGGCCTTTGCGCCCTCGCCATCACGCAAGCGGGCTGGGATTGGGACTGGACCGCCGCCGGCAACACCTTCAATCGCGCGATAGCAGCCGGAGCCGGCCTCGCCTCCGTACACTTTCACTACGGGTTGGACTTCCTTACCCCGCGCGGCCGCCTCGAAGAAGCTTTGCGCGAGCTCCGGCAGGCGCTCCGCCTTGATCCCCTGTCTCCTATCGTGCACACAGCAGTTGGCGGATGTCTCTACAGAATGCGGCGATGGGAAGAGGCTGCGGAGACTCTGCGCGCGACGCTTCACGCAAGCCCCGAGTTTGGACATGCGCTGTGGTCGCTTGGTCGCGTACTTCTCGAGCAGGACCGTTCAGAGGAAGCCCTCACCTGCCTCCAGCTCGCATGGCGAGTGATGGGAGAGATCCCTGCCGGACTGGCTGAGATCGGCTACTGCCACGCGCGTATGGGCCACCGCGATCTGGCTCTCACAACACTCCATCAGTTGCAGCAACTCAGGCAGGAGGGTTGGGTTTCACCACTCAACTTAGCCCTGGTCCACGTCGGACTCGAAGATCACGAAGCCGCCATGAGCTGCCTCGAAGAATCCTATGAAAAGCGAATTCGGCAGTTGGTATGGATCAACGTTGATCCGCGCTATGACGCTTTGCATGGTATGCCTGCCTTCGAGCAGCTGATCGCTCGCGTGGGCCTCGCGCCGCGCCGCGCAATCGCTGCTGCGGGATGATGGAATTGAACAGCGGCTGGATCTTAAAAACTGGCAGATGTTTTTAGATCGTCCGGCAGTCTCTTCAAATACGCGATCACAGGTCGGATCACTTAATTGTGTTGCTTGTCCGACTCCCGGGTGCGACGGTTGCGGAACCACTTGGCGATGCCCAATGTCAGCAGCAAGCCACCGAATGGGATGCACATCAGCGCGACGATCAGAGCAAACCATCCGGTGTTGGTACTGGCGCCGGTAGGCCCGAATCCGCCTAGAAGCGTTTGCAGCAGAATTGCGGCCAGCACACCCGCGCCCACCATGGACGAACCCCATTGGAGGAGCTGACGTGTACCGTCGTTGGGGGAGGTGATGCGCTTTGCCGATTCGGGAGTGCGGTCGGTCACGACCATGCCGCTCACGATCCCTGCGCGAGGCGCAGCATCACGTACGTGATCACGCCGGTGATCGAGACATAGAGCCAGAGCGGAAATGTCCAGCGCGCGACCTTGCGATGTTGCGGGATGCGGCCGCTAAGTGAAAAGAAGAAGGTGACCAATACCAAAGGCAACGCAATCACCGCGAGAACAATGTGGCTCGCCAGCAAAGGCAGGTACACCGAGCGCAAGGCCGCGCCGTGGGGATAGCGCACATCGCCGTGCAGATAGTGGTGCAGGATGTAGCTCACAAGAAAGAGCGTGGAGAACAGGAATGCCGTGATCATCGAAGCGCGGTGTGCGGCGATCTTGTGCGCGCGAATGAATGTGTAGCCAACCAGCAGTGCTGTCGCGCTGAGACCGTTGAGAACGGCATTGAGAGCGGGAAGAAACGGCAGTTTTGTGCTTGAGACGTCGGCAGCCGGGTGTTCGTAGATTAACCAGAACAGAAATAAGGATGCGGCTGCGCTGATGGCCAGGATTCCGAGGACGGCTGGTCGTGTGCCGGCGCGGTGTTGAGAAGATGTTGCGGTGGCGCCCATTTGTTCCTCAGTGTTTGGCGATGGCGCAAACCATCAATGTAGTGAGCAGCAGGGGCAGATAAATAACGCTCACCTTGAGCAGATCGCGAGCAACCATGCGGCTTTCGGTTTCGCTGGTGGCGCGCAGGATGCGGGTGAAGCGAATCGTGTATGCGAGATAGAAAAGTCCTAATGCCGTTGCAAGGACCGCGTAAACACTCCCCGCCATGCCGAGACGCCAAGGAGCCAGACTCACGGGAATCATAACCACTGCATAGAACAGCGCTTCGACAACGGTCGACCAGCCATCGGGCTGCACGACGGGGAGCATCCGAATTCCTGCGCGTGCATAGTCTTCGCGGTAGAGCCACGCGATGGCCATGAAGTGCGGAAATTGCCAGACGAAAAGGATAGCGAATAGGGCTACGGCGGGCCACTCGATACGACCGCGAGCGGCAGTCCAGCCGAGCAGGGGGCCCATGGCTCCGGGAAATGCGCCGATGAAGGTGGCGAGGGAAGTGACCCGTTTCAGCGGCGTGTAGATTGCGACGTAGGAAAATGCCGTGAGGAGCGCAAGGGAAACCGTGAGGAGGTTGGTATGCAGGAGCAGCCACCATCCGCCGAGTGCGACGCAACCGATGCCTGCCAGAATGCCCTGGACAAGTGAAATGCGTCCGGCCGCAATAGGGCGGTCGGCGGTACGCTTCATTTTGGCGTCGCTGGTGCGCTCAAGCGCCTGGTTCAGAGCGCTGGCTCCGGCGGAGACGAGGCCGATACCGATGAGGGTGTCGAGCAGGCCGCGCTGAACGCTGGAGATGCCCGACTGCATCGATCCGAGGTAAAACCCGGCCCAACCGGTCACCAGGACCATTCCCGTGACGCGAACTTTGAATAATTCGCGTAGATCGTTAATCAGGACGGCCGTGGTGCCGGGACTCGGAGCGTGAACATGAATCGGATGCGCTGGGTTGCCAAGGACCGATTCTTCAGGAAGTCGTGCGTCGTGCGCAGCGTATTCCGGAGAAGCGGCAGCCTGTGAAATGGGAGTCATAAGGGTGGAAAGTGACCTCGGTGGAGGCGCGGGACGGCCCTCGCACATCCTATTAATCATAACAAGGGGCCTGGGAAGCCCGTTGGTTTCGCGGTAGATCATTCGATTTCAAGATATTTCCGCGTCAATCCTGCGATCTGGGCGCGACTCCCACGCCAGCTTTCCCAGACTGAGGCGCACCAGCGCTCGATCATTGCGTCGCGGTCGGGCCCCGGTTCGGCGGCAAGGACATCCTGGATGCGAATCGCGCCTCGGGCTGCGGGAAGGGATGGTTTGGTCCAGTTATTTGGCCACTTTGCGAGTTGCATGTGCGCCCGCTGAACCTGCTTGCCTGTGAATCCCTTTTCTAGGTGCAGATAGAGACCGATAAGTGAGAAGACAACGGCGATGGGCTTGGTGACTTCGTCTGCGTTTTGTGCGGCATAAGCATCGACAACGAGTTGATGGATAAATGCGGGATCAGGGTGCCCCAGCGTGTAGAAGGCGAGTTCGTTGTAGAGGTCGTCATCGAGGGGCATCACACACCTCAAGAGAAATGGCGCGATCAGCCGATCACTCAGGGCAGCCCGGCAGCTTGCAGCACGGCGTTTGCAACCTGATCGGGACTAAGAGCGCCAGCGTGGATGGAAACGTGCGCCATGCGATAAAGCGGCATACGACGGTGGTAGCGCGCCGCGAGATCGGCATGATCAGCAAGAACTGGACGCGTATTCTCAGTTCCCCTGCAGCGGTCCAACGTGGTGTTGAGCTCGATTTCAAGATGTACAAGAAGGGTGCCGGGAGCGTTGAGCAGGAGCTCGCGCGTATCTTCGCGTTCGATAGCGCCTCCGCCGAGGGCGAGGACCACTGAATCGCCGTTTGCGAGTCGGGAAATCGCAGCGTGTTCGCAGTCGCGAAAGGCGCCTTCTCCTCGGCGAGCGAAGATATCGGCAATGGTGGCGGAGGCCTCGGCTTCGATCACATTGTCGACGTCGACGAATTGCCATCCGAGACGCGCGGCGACGAGAGGACCGACGGTGGACTTGCCTGAGCCCATGAAGCCGGTGAGCACGATCCGGCGGACCGGGATCTTCGAGCTGCTTTGATTTTCTGAAACCACGTGGATTCTTCCGGTCTATTGTAGTGAAGTTCTACGATCAGTATAAGAAGGTGCGCGTCTGAGTTGTTATCCGAGCACCATGACGACGGCGCCGGCGGTAATGAGCAGGCCACCGGCAACTGTCGGCACGGTCAGCTTTTCACCGAGCAGCAGCCACGCGAACACCATCACGAGCGGCACGCTGAGCTTGTCGAGCGGGGCCACGCGCGAGGCTGGCCCTAGTTGCAATGCACGGAAATAGCATAGCCACGACAGCCCGGTAGCCATTCCAGAAAGAACCAGAAAGAGAACTGTGCGCCGATCGAGCAGGCGGATTTCACCGTGCTTTCCGAGCGCCAGCGCGATGGTCCACGCGAACACCAGGACGACGGTCGTTCGAATCGCGGTAGCGAGATTTGAGTCGACATGCGCCACGCCCACCTTGGCAAGCAAGGCCGTGGCGGCGGCGAACAATGCTGAGAGCAGCGCCCATCCAATCCAGGTCATAGCAACCATGGTATGCGCCGTCACTCCGTTATCGTTCCGCTAGACTGGATTTCATGGAGACGGGCCGGGCCAGCAAGACTGCTTTGGGTGTGGCGATTCGACGGGCGGCGCACCAGCTGATAGATAAGCCTCCGGTATTGGATGACCCCATTGCGGTGCGGTTGGTTGGCAATGGATATCCGCGGCTGATGGAGCGCGCGATGCATCCGGTCGGGAGGGATTTTCGAGGCTTCATGGCAGCGCGGAGCCGTTATGCGGAGGACCAGCTGGCTGAAGCCGTCGCCAACGGCGTGACACAATACGTGGTGCTCGGCGCCGGCCTGGACACATTCGCCTATCGCAATCCATTTTCTGGTTTGCGGGTATTTGAAGTAGACTTCCCGGCTACGCAGGTGTGGAAGCGGTCGATGCTGAAGAATGCCGAAATCGCCCTGCCGTCGAATCTTGTGTTTGTGGCGCTGGACTTTGAGCATCAGACACTTGCGGAGGGGTTGGCGGAGGGTGGACTGGAAATGCATAAGCCGGCATTTTTCAGTTGGCTTGGCGTAGTGCCCTATTTGACGCTCGATGCGTTTCGCTCCACTTTGAGAGTGGTTGCGCAGATGCCTCCCGGCAGTGCGATGAGTTTCGATTACGCGGTCGCGCCAGATAGGCTGAGCCCGATTGGCCGAATCGCGTTCGACCGGTTGTCGGAACGGGTTTCAGCGGCAGGAGAGCCATTTCAGCTCTTCTTCACGCCAGAAGATCTGGACGCGGAGATTCACCGGGCAGGGTTCCGACGCATCGAACAGGCAGATTCTGCGCGGCTCAATGATCTGTACTTCAACAATCGAGCGGATGGCCTCAAGCTATCGCCGCTGGGACTGGGCATGTTGGTCACTGCGCAGGTGTAAAGACGTCGTTCGATTGAATCAAGCAGCGCGACGCTACAATAGTGCAAGCATGAGCCACCGATTTATTGGATTGGCATTTCTGACAGCACTGTGCGTGCTGTCCGGGTGCGGGTACCACACGATTGGTGCGGCTACCCATCTGCCACCAGATGCGCACACGCTTTCGGTCCCGATGTTTGCCACGCGGACGGAAACCTACCACACTGAAACAGCATTGACCGACGCCGTGATCCGCGAGTTTGCCGCGCGTTCGCGCATGCATGTTACGCCAGCCGGGGGTGGTAATCCGGACGTCGTTCTCCATGGGACCATTCTCAAGGAAGTAATCGAGCCGCTCACCTACAACACCACCACGCAGCAGTCGTCGAGCTATCTGATTACGCTGGTTGTCTCTGTCACACTCAATGACCGCGACGGTAAGGTGCTCTATCAAAATAAGAACTACGTCTTCCGCAATCAGTACCAGGCGACTTCGGATTTGCACACATTTCTGGATGAGAGCCCCGCGGCGATTTACCGCATGTCGCGCGACTTTGCGCGAGCCTTGGTGGCGGATGTGCTGGAAGGAATGTGACCGCGGTGATTAGGGTTAGATGATCAGAGCAGATGGCTTGTCTCTTGGACCTTAAACGATTGGGGGTGTGCCAGAGGTTTCCGCCCTTTAATCCTCAGATTCTGGTTTGCGTTGCGCTGGTAATCTGTATACACATGTTCGCTTTGCGGCCAACCTGGAGCTTTCTCCGATGACCGGCTCTCGCTGGGGTGCAGGTTTCAGCGCCGTGGGGCGATTCGTCGCAGAGGTTGAGGCTGCGGCAGCCGGTAATGGATCACTAAAGCCGGGTTATGTGCTCGCCGGCGACGAGATTTTTCTCCAGGATCGGTGCCGCGAGACTGTTCTGAAGGCTTTCGTCCCCCCGGACCTGACGGACTTCTGCCTTTCTGATCTCGACCTGAGTTCCACTCCGATTTTTGAGGTGCTTGACCGGGCGCAGACGCCATCGCTGATGGCTCCATTTCAGGTGATCTTTGTTCGCAATGTCCGGCAGTTGTACACGCGGGGAGCGAAGAAAGACGAATTTGCCGCATTGGATCGGTATTTCAAATCGCCGAATCCGCAAGCTCTGCTCATCTTTGTCGCCGATTTTCTGCGCATTCCCACCGATACCCGGCGCATGGAAATGGATGACAAAAATCGCTTCGAGAGGCTGAATGAAACGCTGGGCGAACACTGCGGCATGGTTGAACTGGCGCGTGTGGGTGAAGAGGACGCGATGCGCTGGGCCGTGGCAACCGCTCAGGCTGCCGATGCCAAGCTGGAGCCTGATGCGGCGCGCGAACTGGTGGATGCGCTGGGCTCAGACATGATGCTGATTGCGTCTGAGCTGGAGAAGCTACTGCTTTACACGTTTGGCCGTGGACGCATCACGCTGGGCGATGTGGAGACGATGGTGCTAGCTGCCAAGCAGCGGTCGCTTTACGAGTTGACCGACGCCATCAGTTCGCGAAATACGGCGCGGGCGCTGGCGTTGCTGCATGGCCTACTGAACAGCTCGGATGCCGGCGAGGATGCGGCCATTGGCCATCTCTACATGCTGGCGCGGACGTTCCGGCAGATGCTGGTTATCGTGGAGAAGAATGTGCGGGACTCGCGCGCGATCTGGCAGGCATTGTGGCAAGGCTTTCGCATGCCGCCTTTTGCAGCGGATGACTTGATTCGACAGGCACGGCGCTACAAAAGCCGGCGTGAGTTGACGCGTGCGCTTCGGCTGATTGCGCGTGCCGATCTCGAGTTGCGTTCGTCCCCACCCGATAAGCGGCTGGTGCTGGAGCGGCTGGTGTACGACCTGGCCGCAGAGCCGAAAGCCGTTCTTTCGCCCTGGTCCTCGGGACAGTTGTCGCTGGAAGTCTAGCCTCTCGTCCCCGTTCGCTCCTGATCTTCATTGCGGTTGTCACGCGCCGCTGTAGCAGCAGTCACATCCTTAGGCTTTCAAAACGCCCAGGATTGTCTCAGTTCTGGCGCCTGCCAAATGAGGAGGCAATGTGACCACTGCTGCCTCTGAGGTTTCTTCCAAAGCAAAGACGCACCCCGGCCGATGCAGCAATCTTATTCGACTGGTGAATCCGTTTGCGGTGATGACCCTTTGGCTCGCGCTGTGCTTTCTTGGCGCCGGGCGGATCAATTGGATCGCCGGATGGATTTGCGCAGGTGTCTATGCAGTTGCGATGATGGTCGCCGGTGCTGTAGTAACCAGGAGCAACCCCGCGCTCATGGATGCGCGCATGGACTGGCGACACCATCCTATGACGAAGTTCGACAAAATCATCCTGGCGTTCTATCTCCCGCTGACCTTCCTGCAGCCGTTTGTGGGCGGTCTCGATGCCGGGCGTTTTCACTGGCTGCTGGTGCCACCAATAGCATTGATTCCCGGCGTATTGCTTTTCGTTGCCGCGATGGGTCTTGTGGTATGGACCATGACCATGAATCCCTTTGCTGAGAGCACGGTCCGAATCCAGGCGGAGCGCGGACATCACGTGGTTACGGGCGGACCTTACCGATTTGTGCGCCACCCGATGTATCTCGGCATGGTCTTGATGTATCCCGCTACGGCGCTCATGCTCGGATCAGGCTGGGCGATGGTGGTCGCCGGAGTTATGGCAGTGCTGCTCATCTGGCGAACGGCACAGGAAGACATTTTCCTCACCCGGGAGCTATCCGGCTATCGTGAATTTACGACCTACACCCGGTTTCGTCTGGTCCCTGGCCTTTGGTGAGTCGGCATCATCGCCATTCCGATACACTCCTGCCTAAGTTGTCGGCGACCAAGGCATTGGCGCTCATGAAATGAAATTGCAGGCGACTCCGGATCCGGTTTCGAGGTTCTCAGGATTTAAGAGGCGGCCTCCAAATCAATAGACGCCGCGTTCGTTAAGCCATACGCCGTAGGGTCGGTCCAGTTGCTCAACGTGCTCCAGGTACCACGCGGGCAAAAACTCGAGCAGCGAGCTGAAATGAACGAAGTCATCATGGTTCAGCTGCTCCAGGGCGGCATATAGCTTTGCCAGGAGATGTTTGTGCGCGGTTTCGTGTTCATTGAAGGCGGGAAATCCGTGCTGTTGGAGAAGCCGTTCTTCGCACTCAAAGTGCATCTGGGTGAATTCGATGAGGCGCTCGAGTTGCAGGCAGATGGCGCTGCGGTCGGTCCCGTGGACGAGGGAGATGCGCACTTCGTTCAGCGTGTCCATCAGAATACCGTGCTGATCGTCCATGGCTTCGACGCCGACGATGCACTCGTGGCTCCACTTCAACAGGGTCACAACTACCTCCGCAACCAAGGGCAAGTCTAGCCCTGCTGCGGAAACTCTCAATGGCGCTATGGTGGTGCCGGCATGAGACTTTGGGTTCATCCTGGATGTGACTTCCGGCTGATTACCCAAGCGTTTTTTGCCCTGTTTTACTCCAGGATCATGTCGGGCTGAGGTTCGTGGCCCCGGGTGGTCAAAACGATGGCCGCGCCCAGAATAAACGCGCCCCCAACCCATGCGTACGGTCCGAGGTGTTCGCCGAGCAGTTTGACACCGAGGTAGGAGCCAAGCGCAGGCTCGATATTGAGGAAGACCCCCGCGCGCGAAGCCGGTACATGGTGAATGCCCCAGTTCCAGAGGAAGGTTGTGGTAGCCGTACAGGCGAGGCCGCTAATGGCCAAAGCCACCCAGGCAGTCGTACTGACATTGGCGAAGGGCGGCGGTGCAACTTTTTCCGCACGCCAGGGATTGAGGAGCATCGGGCCAAGAATCCAGACGGCCAGCATGATAGTTCCGGTGACGATGCTGTAAGCCGTAACCACGACGGGACTATGAGTCTGCATGAGTTTTTTGCTGAGGAGAATCCAGCTAAGCGCGGTGCAGAGCGACAAGACCACCAGTAGGTCGCCATACAAGGTTGGTTCGCCGTGGGTCGCCGGTCCACGGTGTCCTCCCAGAACGATGAGAGCTGCGCCGATGGTAGAGGCAACCAGCGCAGCCCAGCCGATGCGATCAAGGCGTTCGCCAGCGAATATGGCCGCCGCAACGCCGAGCAGCACGGGCATGGCTCCGACCATCAATGAGGCGTGGCTAACGGTGGTGTGTTCGAGCCCGTGGAATTGAATGAGGAACTGGATAGGAATTCCGAATGCGGAGGAGATGAGAATAATGCGAATCTCACTCCCTGTGAAGCGCACCCGGTTCAGCAGGGCCACCGGCAACAAGCCAACGCAGGCGAAGAGGAAGCGGTAGAGCACCATGTGTTCCACGCTCATCTCGTTGAGCGCCAGACGGCCGAAGTAGAAACCAGTGCCCCAGAGGCATCCGGCGACCGCGCAGGCACCATAGCCGAGGAATCTGGTGCGCGCAGTGAGTGTCGTGGTTTCCGCCATGCTTCCTTTTACTGTCGCACGGCGTTATGCGTTCGGTTGCATCTGCTGAAAAGGAGGCTACTCGTCGAAAAGCGACAGCTGTTGATTCGAAGCTGTTATTTTCGGCTCGCGAGCGTCGTCGAACACGGTTCGGCCGCCGACGGAAGGTGAGATGTTGCGCTCGTGATCGATTGCGGCGTTGAAATCTGCAAGCGGCTGCATGTTTGATTCGACATTGCGCGTAAGGCGGTCGAGACGGCGGAAGCCTTCGAGCCTTTCGGTGTGGCCTAACTTCGCTGCGTCGAGAGCCCGGCGCAACACGCCAAGCGATTCGTCATAGGTCCTGAGCGGAACCGGGAAGGGATGTCCGTCCTTACCGCCATGGGCAAAGGAGAAGCGAGCTGGATCGGCGAACCGGCTGGGCGCGCCGTGACAACTTCTGCAACCAGAGCCAGCGATTGCAAGGTGCGCGGGCCAAGGCCTTCCACCAGCAGGAAGGACGCGAAGTCACGAAGTTCCTGCTCATGGGCGACGGCGAGCACAGCGCCAAGCCGTTTGAGATCGACGTCGACCGGCCGCACGTCGTGATGCGATGGCATGACCAGGCTGCGGATTTCGTTCAGGGAAGTCTGTACCGGCTCGTGTGCGAGGGTCAGCAATGCCTGTTGCGCATGACCCGCGCGGTGGTCGACGAGATTCAAAATCGTGCCTTGCGGCTTTCCAAGGATGGCGGTATGCGGGTCAGAGACGAAGTCGTGCACAGCGGAAGAGTGCCAGTGATAGCGCCGGGCGAGCCCGTTGCCCTCATTCATACCTTGCTGGACGACGGCCCATTCGCCGGATTTATTTAGGATGAAGGAATGCAGGTAAAGCTGGAAGCCATCGGCGATGGCATTGTTATCGATACGGGCGGTGAGACGGCTGGTACGGGCAAGGTCGTTACCGTTCAGGCCGGTGCGGCCGGAGAAGTCAAGAAGTTCAGTCGGCGTGCGTTGGGAGTGTTTGCCGCGCCTTCCACAAACCGTGATTCCGAGTTCGGAGAAGCGAGGGTTGATCCCTCGTTTTAATGCTCCCATCACCGAGGTGGTGATTCCCGAGGAATGCCAGTCCATGCCCATGACGCAGCCAAGCGCCTGGAACCAGAAGGGATCGCTTATTCGCTTCAGGAATTCATGCGGACCATAGGATTGGACTACACACTCAACGACGGCTGTTCCGAGCTGAGTCATGCATCAGTCATTGCGTTGTCACCGGAAACTTCGACTATCGTCTGACCGTGCAAGTTCGTGCTAGCATCATTGCCACGGTGCGCCTTGGCCGGTCCTCCTTCTCCAAGGCGTCTTCCAACAACGTTCGCCAACCAAAAAGAGGATGCGAACATGAGAACGTCCTATCTTTCCAAGGCCATCACTCTTCTTTCGCTTTCGCTGTTTGCCTTTCCAGTGCTCGCGCAGGCGAATGACGCAACAAGCCCAAATCTCGGCGGCTCCAAGGTTCGAATTGTCCGCCTAAGCCAGGTAAAAGGCGCGGTCGAAATCGATCGCAGCATCGGACGAGGCTTCGAACCCGCAATCGCGAATCTGCCGATCGTGGAGCAAAACCAACTCCGCACCGGTGTCGGCATCGCCGAGATTGAATTTGAAGACAACAGCTCGCTTCGGCTGGCACCAAATTCAAGTGTGGAATTTCCGAGCCTTGAGCGCGACTCGAACGGAGCCACCATCTCATCGGTGCACGTCATCAGAGGAACTGCTTACATCAGCCTGCTGAAATCGCAAAGCAGCAAAGCGCCCGCGAATCAATTTGAACTGATTTTCGGCGCGCGCAAGCTGAATCTTGATCCGGCAACGCATGTCCGGTTGGAACTCCAGGGCACAAAGGCAAAACTGGCCGTACTTGATGGCGCCGTTCATGTGGTGGGTGCGAACGGAGAGACGGTTATTCCCAAAAAGAAAACCGCGACATTTGAGGTGTTCGATCGGGTCGAACCCGTCATCGCCAAGGATGTCGAGTCGACCCCGTTCGATGCGTGGGATCATACAGCCGCTTCGTATCATTCCTATGTCGGTGCTTTCAGTGCGTTCAATTCGCCTTATTCGTATGGCCTGAGCGACATGTCGTATTACGGGAGCTTTATGAACGCGGGCGGATGCGGTTCGATGTGGCGGCCATATTTTGCGAGCGCTGCGTGGAGTCCCTATTCGAACGGTTCATGGGCGTGGTATCCGGGCGGGGGCTACTCCTGGGTATCTCCGTATCCCTGGGCGTGGACGCCGTATCATTCTGGTTCGTGGGCATACTGCGACAACGTCGGCTGGGGCTGGATGCCCGGCGGTGGTTGGAATGGGATCAATAACGTAGCTTCACTCACGCCGGCTCAGAGTATTTTGGCAGGAGGTCCAAGCGGCGGTCCGCACCTTCCGGTTCATCCGCCTCTTCCTCATGAGCCTTCCATGATCGCTGTGAACACAAAGCCGATTGCCGCATCGGAGATTGTATCGCCCACATCGTTCACTTTCCGAAAAGACTCTGCAGGGTTGGGTGTGCCGCGAGAAACACTCGGACATTTGGGCAAGTTCTCGAACGAGTCGATCAGTCGCGGCACCGCGACGGCGCATATATACACGAACGTTCCTTCGATGGGAAGGCCTGAGGGCCATTTCACGACGTCGGAGTCGCTGGCGATGACCGTTCACCGCGGTTACGCGCCATCGCCTTCTACGACCTCCCGGGATTCCTACAGCTCATCGTTCGGCGGGCCAAGCGGCGGCGGAGGGTCGAGCAACACTCGTGTGACGTCGACTTCGGCACCAATGGCCCCCTCGGCACCTTCCTCCGGCGGTGGTGTCAAAAGATAGCGCCGATGGTTTGGATTTAAGAGCCGCCCGTTGTGCGCATCCGCATTGCGGTTGCATGCAACGGGCGTTTGTGTGAGCGGCTGCGACCCAGTGCGCATTCCAACACTTCTCGCTTAAGCGTCGATTGAATGAAGCGAATGAAGAGCAGGGGACCGAGCACTGCGAGCGAATGTCCTCATTTCTTACCCCATGTCCAGGGAATCAGATTCGTGCTTGTGCCCCTATCGAGTTGTGGATCCAATACTCGACCAGTTTGCGAATGGAGGAGATTGAGGTGCTGTTCCTGCATCCTACAAATGTGATGCGCATGCGGAGGAGCATTGGGTAACTGTCGCCGGTAAGAAATTGACATCATAACGCGGGCGAGCCGTGGAAATCGGCGAGAATATGTATAGAGATGGCGAAGCGTTTTTGTGGATTTGAGTGGTGCGCCGCGTTTGCTCACCTGGGTAGAGTTCTGTCAATCGCTGCAGTGTTATCAACTTCGGCAGCGCAGGGCCAGCTATTCGGACATCACGCAAAGGACGCCAAGGACGCGCCAGCTGCTGAACTAGCGAAACCGGAACACCCGGCGTCGCAGCCCCCCGCATTTACCATCCCGGTCGAGCCACTGGGTTTTTTTGCCCCGGGTGCCATCTACCAGGGCCAACGCGAAAGCCTAGTATCCCTTGATTTTCTTGATGAAGACCATCTCCTGTTTACGTTTCACGCGCCCGGTCTGATCCGCCGTGAAGGCAATCCAGCGGGAGAAAATGAGCGCGAGATTCGCGCAATTGTGCTTACGCTTCCCACCGGCACGGTAGACGCCGAGGCTCTGTGGACCGTGCACGACAGGGGCCGCTACCTATGGATGCTGAACGGCGGTCACTTTCTTCTTCGCGATCAGCACGATCTGCAAATTGGGGATTCTTCGCTGGAACTGAAGCCTTCGCTGCAATTCCAAGGTCCATTGTTGTGGCTTGAGATGGATCCGGCGCAGGATCTGGTTGCGACCGATTCGCGCGAGCCGGTGGGCTCAAAGCCGCAGTCGGGCACGGTGCCGAGTCCCGCGACAGCTTCCGCGTGGATTACATCGGACGAGGTGAAGTCGTACGCGCAACCCGACGTCGTCCTTCGCATCGTGCTTCGTGCCACCGGGAAGGTAATGCTCGTCAGTCGCACGCGCACAACAGTGCATCTGCCGATCAACTCCGAGGGGGTCGTCGAAACCCTTCGCGGCAAAGGGCATGAATGGGTGCTGAACCTCCACTACTTCAAGGGTGGCAACCGCGTGATGGGAAGCCTCGATTCGATGTGCGCTCCGTCGGTTGAGTTTGTCTCGGATCCAGAGGTTCTGGTTACCACCTGCAACCCCGACAACAGCCGCTGGATGGTGGCGATGTCGACCGATGGCAAGCGCCTGTGGAATGCCGCCAAGCCCCCAACCCAGATCTGGCCCCGCCTGATCATGGCGCCAAACGGACTGCGTCTCGCCCGGGAAACTCTTCTTGTAACGCACGAAATATATACTTTTGCTCCGCTCAGCTTTGACGATGTGAAGGGCCAGCTGGTTGAGGTTTACGATGCCATCACTGGGAAAGTGGATTTGACGGCATCCGCCAGTCCGATACTCGATGGCGGCGGAAACGTTGCTATTTCTCCTTCAGCAAGGAGAGTGGCCGTTCTTGATGCCGGTGCCATCCAAGTGTATGAGCTGCCAGCGCCGGCGCCGGGTTTACCCTCGGTGCACTGAGCCCTTCGGGGTATTCAGGTCTTGCTGCAGACGTGTAGACTTGCCTGCGGAGGTTTTTCTTGGCCACGGCTGTCGTCCGGTACATGGCTGCGGCGGTCTCTGACCGCGGGCGCAAGCGCCCTTCGAACGAGGATGCCTATGGCTTCTCTGTCGAGGCAGGCGTTTACCTGGTATGCGACGGCATGGGTGGCGCTGCTGCGGGTGAAATTGCCAGCACGATCGCGGTGGACGAATTCCTTCGCCTGCTGACGGGCCGCAATCCGGAGAATGGTGTTCCGTTGCCCGATGCGGCTCAGAATGCGATTTGCGCTGCAAACGAAGCCATCTTTTCGCGTGCCCAGCGAAATCACCGCCTTAGCGGCATGGGCACAACCCTGGTAGCTTTGGCCGCGCGGGAACAACATGTATGGGTGCTGAATATAGGGGATAGCCGCTGCTATCGGTTTCGCAAGGGCCAGTTAGAGCAACTTACCCATGACCACTCGCTGGTGGAAGAGCAGGTGCGGCTTGGCCGCATGACACCGCGAGAAGCCCTACATTCCCCGTTAAAGAACGTGATCACCCGCGCGCTCGGAACACAACCGCAAGTGACGCCGGATGTTTTTGAATTCGAAGCGCAACCTGGAGACCTGTTCCTCCTCTGCTCCGACGGACTAACACGCGAACTGGCTGACTCGTCCATTCAGACTTTGCTTTCCGACGACCTCACGCTTGAGGCGCTCTCGGCGCGGCTGGTGGAAGCGGCGAAGAAAGCCGGCGGCCATGACAACATCACTTGCCTGCTGGTGCGTGCCCAGGCCTAGCGCGCCTCTCCTGTTCGAACTCGAACCGAAACGCTGCTTTCCAATTCACGCAGTCGATGCTCAGCAACCTTGGCGGCAGTGTCCCGAGTCGGTTTGACAAAGCAGGCCAGAAATTGCATCCAACATCACCGTCGGATGGACTGGCTTGGCCATGATCTCAAACTCATGACCTTCATTTCTGGCTTTTTGCATGAGGCCTTCGGCCGAAGGCTGCCCGGAGAATAGTAGAACGTGGCACTCCTCGAAGCGTTTCTTCAGCACAACGGCAAAGTCTATTCCATTCATATTTGGCAGCATCACGTCGAGGATGGCGAGATGCGGTGACCATTGCGCGATTGTCTGCATGGCGGCTTCTGCCGAATAGGCGACGCGAATGTCATAGCCGTTTGATGACAGGATTTTCCCCAACGTATCGGCGACCACTTTCTCGTCTTCAACGAGGAGAATCCTTCTTTCTCCCACGTATTCAGGCATAAGATGGCCTCTCTCGTGGGGAGACTTCGAACCGCCCACTGTTCCTGTCAAGGATGCGCTGTCGGTGAAGGTGGGTTGGTTCTTCGACGCTCAACAAATGCAGGCACCCGATAGCAATGAAGATTTCCGTACGGCCGGCAAAACAAGATTGGATCGCTCAACACGTTCCAGGGTTGGACAGCGAGTAAGGACAGGTTCGAGGAGTTCGAGCGGGCACAAGCAACCCGGCTCAGTACTTACTTTTCGGCCTCTGGTAATGGAATTCCATTACTGTTTTTCTGCTTTACCTATCTCCAAGGTGTCACCGTAAATCATTCAATATGCGCCATTTGCGGCATTGTATGTCTATAGTAAGCAGCATAAGGTTCAAGCATCGACGGCGGCGATCGAGCCAGTGGATCAAACCGCAATTGCGAGGAAATTATGGAGACCCGCAAGACTCAAGGAAGCATCAAGACACACGGCAGAGGTTCGATCTCCATTCATATCAGCGAGGGCCAATCTGAGGCCGGTTCCCCGGCGAGTTTTGGCGAGCCTCTGCAACGGGAAATGAAATCGCCTTTGCCGCCGCACGTCCTCTTTGTGCATGCCCAGGAAACGAAGGTCCCGTTGCCGGAGCGCTTTCCACGGCTCACCTTTTTTGCGATCGCCGTTGCGCTGCTTGCTTCGACACTTGCTGCTGAGTTCGATTATTTGCACGGTGCAGGGTATTACTGGCCTTGAAATGGGGATTGAATTGATCGCAGACAAAACGGGCAATGCTCCTGCGTCACTCAGGGGTTCCGCTGCCGACTCGTTGATTCGCGTTCCGGTGGTGGCGCGTACAGAACAGGTCGACGAAATTTACGCATCGAGCTTTCTGCTGGACTGGCTCTCCGGGGGCGAGGCATGTCAGAGGGACATCCAGGGATTCTCCTTCAAATTTGAAGTTCTGAAACCCGCTGTCGGCAATTGAGGGAATAAGGGAATCAGGCTAAGAACCAAAGCGGTCATGCCTGAGAAGTGATGCCACCTCAGCAACTTCTGGTCGGGGCGGAGGGATTCGAACCCCCGACCCTCTGCTCCCAAAGCAGATGCGCTACCAGACTGCGCTACGCCCCGACGTTCTCTGATTGTATCGCGGAATGGCTTGTGCCTCCCACAGTCCAGACCTCAGCCTCACGGATGGATGAGCCATTCAAGCAGCCAGATCAGAAGCAGGATTGGAATAGCAAAAACGAGTCCGATCGCGCATGCCAGCAGGAGAAGGAACACCCAATCCTTCCAGGTGTGACGACGCGGCTCGCCCAGATGACGTTGTAAGAGCTTGTAATTGCGAGCATTCGTCTTCCACGCGATGTCAAATGCATCTCCCAGGATCGGAATGGACCCGACGAGGACACCGATGCAGAGGTTTGCGGCCATGCGAATGATTGTGACGTAGGGGACGCCACGGACCCAGGCGCCAATCGGAATGATCAACGAGAGTATCCCTGCGATGACGTCTCCCAAGCCCGGAAAGAGGCCGATGATACCGTCAATGCCAAATCGGATCCGGGTAAAGGGGATGCGGAATGCTTCGTCGAGCAGAAATTCGAGCTTGCGCAACGTCTCATCGCTGAACAGCCCTGTGCCCCGCCTCCAGCGACCGGACGAAACAACAGTTCCTTCGACACCGCGAGAATCCGGCGGCTTAAGTCGAGGCGAATTGGCTCTAGAATCGGGCATCGGCGGCATGGAGGGTGATCTTCGGGCCCATTAGTTCGATGTTACAATCGTAGAGGTACGTGGCGGCTATAGTTCAGCGGCAGAACGCCTGACTGTGGCTCAGGATGTCGTGGGTTCGATCCCCACTAGCCGCCCCAATAGAAAGCAGTGACTTGCGGTCACCGTTTCTCTTCCAGCACGCCTCTACAGGTAATCCCCCAGTCCCCTGAATATACGTAAAGTCCAGAAACCGTTCCGAGCCGGTGTGATGTCCGTGGCAGGGTTGAGGTCAACTTGGCGGAGACCGTCTTCTTACGGAATCGTCAGAGCGATCGTATTTGAAGCCGAACTTTGAACTCCTGAAGAGTCGACACTCATGACGTAATAAACATAGCTCGTGGCGTGCATGACGGTTGTATCAGTGTACGTCGTCTGCGAATCCTCAGCCGCATTGACCAGCACATAATCTGAGCTTCCGGCCACTGTGCGATAGATATTGTATCCGACGACCGGATCCGTTGAGCCACTGGGTAGACCCCATGAAAGCTGAACTTCATGCGGTTCGCTCGTTCCGCTTAAGCCGACAGCGATATTCCCTCCGGCGCAGTTGCTCGAAATCGTCAATTGTCCAGTGAAGGAGCCGGTTGTGAGTGGGGCGAACTCGATGTTCAGAGTTGCGGTCTGACCGGGATTCAAAGTCAAAGGGAACGTCGCCCCTGAGACTGTGAAACCAACTGCGGTGATCGACGCCGCGCTCAGGGTAACAGGAGATGTACCCGACGCGGTCAGCGTGATGGACTGTGCTGCCGTTGAGTTGACCACAACAGCGCCAAAAGGAACGCTCGTGGCGTTGATGCTCAGTGACCCGACTCCGTTTCCCAGTTGTATGGCAAAGATCTGGGAGACGCCGGCGGCAGTAGCAGTAATTGTGGCCGACTGAGACGAGGTCACCGTAGAGACTGAAACCGAAAAGGCGGCGCTGGTGGCCCCGGAAGCAACCGTTACTGAGGCCGGCAGTGTGACGGCGGAATTGTTGCTCGAGAGTGCAACGGTAAATCCTCCGCTTGGCGCGGCGCCGGTCAGGCTGACTGTGCAGGCATCGGTTCCTGCCGCTGTGTAGCTGGCCGTGCCGCAGGAGATAGCGCTCAACGCCGAGGGTGCAACTCCGGCACCGCTCATGTTTACCACGGCGCTGGGATTGCTGGAAGAGTTGCTGGAAATCGTAATCGCGCCTGTATAGTTCCAGGGGTTTGCCACAAGAGGACTGAAACTCGCGGACAATGTGGCTGTTTGTCCAGGATTCAAGGTCAATGGAGTCAGAATCCCAGTCGCACCAAATAATGAACCTGCAACAGAGACTCCCGAGATAACTACCGGCACATTGCCCGTGGATGTCAAAATCACTGGAGCGGTGGCAGTAGCTCCAATGTTCACGTTGCCATAGTTAATCGATGAAGTGCTGAGGCTGAGCGTGGCTACGGCAGCATTCAGCTCTAGTGCAAAGTTCTGACTTGCACTTCCCGCGCTTGCAGTAATCGAAACGGCCTGTGCGGTGGCGACCGCAGTTACTGTCGCTGAGAACACGGCGCTAGCTGCGTTAGCGGGAACTGTCACCGTCGCTGGAACCGTTACTGCTGCGTTGTTACTGGCGAGATTTATGACCATTCCGCCGGCAGGCGCTCCGCCGTTTAGCGTCACCGTGCAGGCATCCGTGCCAGCTCCGGTCATCGAAGCGTTACCGCAAGAAAGCGACTTCAACGCCGCCAGCCCGGCGCCGCCGAGGGTGATGATCGTCGAGGTCCCAGTGGACGAATTGCTGGCTATCGAAATCTGACCGGTCGCGGCTCCTGAGGTAGTCGGATCGAATTGGATGTTGAGCGTCGCGGTCTGACCCGGATTGAGAGTTGTGGGAAACGTTATGCCCGACAAGGTAAAGCCAGCTCCGGAGATTCCTGCGGAGGAGATAATGACCGGCCCAGTCCCCGCCGATGTCAGCGTTAACGACTGCGAAACGGTCGTATTGAGCGCCACGCTTCCGAAGCTCGCGCTTGAGGAACTGATTCCCAGGGTAGGCGTCATGGCGCTCAGTTGAATCGCGAAGCTCTGGGCCACCGCGCCTGAGGTCGCGGTAAGAGTCACCGACTGAGCTGAAGTTACGGACGAAACTGTCGCCGAAAAACCTGCGCTGGTTGCCCCGCTCGGCACCGAAACTGTTGCCGGCACTATGACCGCTGGATTGCTGCTGGACAAGCTGACGATCTGTCCGCCACCGGGCGCCGCGGCGGTCAGACTAACCGTGCACGCGTCCGTTCCTGCTCCTGTATAGGAACTGGTGCCGCAAGAGAGGGCTTTTAATGTCGGCACTGCGATTCCGGCTCCGCTCATATTGATTGCCGAGCTTGGATTCGTGGAGGAGTTGCTAGCGATAGTAATGAGACCGGTGTAGTTCCATGGGTTTGCCACGAGCGGACTAAAACTCGCAGTCAACGTAGCTGTCTGGCCCGGATTCAGGGTGAGCGGAGTGCTGACTCCGGTTGCGCCGAAAAGCGATCCGGCGACCGAGATGGAAGAGATCGTGACCGGCGCAGTGCCGGTGGAGGACAGTGTCACCGATTGGGTTGCGGTCTGGCCTACATTCACATTGCCGAAGGCGATCGTTGTTGCGCTTACGATCAGAGTCGGTGTCGTTGCGATTCCGGCTCCGCTCATGCTTATCGTCAGGCTTGGATTCGTGGAGGAGTTGCTGGTGATCGTAATCAGACCGGTGTAGTTCCAGGGGTTTGCCACGAGTGGACCAAAACTCGCAGTCAACTTAGCTGTCTGGCCCGGATTCAGCGTGAGCGGGGTGCTCACTCCGGTTGCGCCGAAAAGCGATCCTGCGACTGAGATGGAAGAGATCGTGACCGGCGCAGTGCCGGTGGAGGACAGTGTCACCGATTGGGTTGCGGTCTGGCCTACATTCACATTGCCGAAGGCGATCGTTGTTGCGCTTACGATCAGAGTCGGTGTCATTGCGATTCCGGCGCCACTCATGCTGATCGCCAGGCTCGGATTCGTGGAGGAGTTGCTGGCGATCGTAATCAGACCGGTGTAGTTCCAGGGGTTTGCCGCGAGCGGACTGAAACTGGCAGTCAACTTGGCTGTTTGGCCTGGATTCAGCGTGAGCGGAGTGCTGACTCCAGTTGCGCTGAAAAGCGATCCGGCGACCGAGATGGAAGAGACCGTGACCGGCGCAGTGCCGGTGGAGGACAGCGTCACGGATTGGATTGCGGTTTGGCCAATATTCACATTACCGAACGCGATCGTTGTGGTGCTCACGGTGAGGGTTGCGGTTGCCGCATGAAGTTGCCCGCTGCACATGCCACTCCAAGCGGCTAGCGTACTCAACAAGGCGAGACCCGCATTTTTACGTGTATGCGCTAACAGACTTTGCAAGAAGAACGGGAATATATAACGGGTAATTGAGCCTTTAGATAAGGAAAGCAATAGCGTCACCTCTGACAAGCAGTGCCGCGCTTTTGCTTACTGTGCTGGCGGTCTTCTAAACCACCAGATCGCCATGTTGCTCTGCGACGGCCTGATGGCAGAATCTGTCAGGGTAAACGTATAGTAATGTGATTGTTGTCACTAAAGTGCTATTTACGTGATTACTTTAGGTAGATTAAGGAAGCTGGAACTTTCCTTAAACGAAAAAGAAAATTAGAGACAAGCTAGTCAACTAACTAGCCATCAATAAGTTAAGTGGGCCCGCGCCGAATGGCAAATGCTTGAGTTAGGGATAATTCCTGAGTTCGAATAGTCGCGCCCATGTTGCCTCTAAGCCCGTGCAATTTCCTAAAGGTTAAAAGTTTCATCCCTCACTCCGTCATTTCCGGCGGGACAGCGATCAGATAGCAGTGGAGGTGACTCACCGCAAGCCCCGTTGTGAAGGTCGAAATACCCTCCGTCGGGCAAAGCATCCCTCCTCAAAACACTCTCCGTGCCGATAAGGAAGAAGATGGGACTGCCCCGTGAGTTTTGCGCCGGCGCTAAGCGGGGTGGCTCGAGATCTTTGCCTTCCAGCATCGAGCAGTGCAGTCGCTTCCGCATTCGCAGGGAGTCTCGAATGCTGCATTCGATCACGAAAATGGCAAAGGCAGGAGACTAGTTATGTTGGATCTTGCAGATGATTTGCTGGTTGAGTTCTTGGCCGAATCCCGGGAGCAGCTGGCAACTACGGAAACAGATCTTCTCGCAATGGAAAAAGATGGTGAAGGGGTTAGTGATGAAGAAAGAGTGAACCGTGTGTTCCGTGCTGTCCACACGATTAAAGGGGGATCGGGATTTTTTGAATTGAGCAAAATTGGAGAGCTGGCTCATCACGCCGAGAACGTGCTGGCTCTCATCCGTTCGCAGAATCTGGCTCCCAGTCCGGATTGCGTGGCGATTCTCCTGCACGCCGTTGACCGACTGACGGAGATGGTTCACAACCCGGCAACGAGCAATCATGTCGACATCGTTGAACTTGTGCAGGAGCTGAAGGACTTCTCCGATCATCGTGATCGAGGGAAGCAGAAGAACTCCGAGTACGACACATCAAGTCCGCCTTCTGGCTCCAGGGCCATCCGGATTCTCCTCGTTGAAGACGACTTCACCAACAGGCTCCTCCTGCAAAAGTTTCTTTCCCGCTACGGAGAATGCCATATCGCAGTCAACGGGAGAGAGGCTGTCGAAGCATTCGGCGCATCTCTTGAGAGTCAGCAAAGATATGACTTGATCTGCATGGACATTCTGATGCCGGAAATGAACGGTCGCGAGGCTGTTCGAAAGATGAGGTCTCTCGAGCAGGCAAGAGGAATTCCATCTTCGCGGGGAGCAAAAATCATCATGATTACCTCCGTCAGAGATATTCGCGAAGTGTTTCGCTGCTTTGAAGATCTTTGCGACGAATACCTTCTAAAACCAGTCGACCTCGCACGATTGGAATTACATCTGAAGGCTTTGGAATTTACTCGCTGAAAAGGGACATCTTCTCCAGGCTGTCTCAGCTGGGTAATTGAAGCTCGCCCGGGGCTTGGATGTGACGACCGGCCTCACTCTCAAGGAAAACTATCCAGCGGCCGATAAAAGTCATGCCGGGCCCGCGCGACTCGGACGGTATTGCAAAGGTACCCTTTGCGCACCATTCGCTTCGCAGGTTTGGCGATCGACTTCGGGCCGAGTGGGCATCGGAAAGAGTCTTCTAATCGAATCGAGGGATGAATGGTTCATCGTTTGCACTTCGACCTGATCATTGAAAGCGCACGTTGCTATCTGCTTCACCGTTGTATTGCAGATGAGGTCGATCTGATTTTCAGCGGGCCGCCTGCGAAGTGAAAGTTCTTGCTATGGACACGGAGATGCTGCAGGAATATTTGGTCGAAGCAAGGGAACTGCTGGACAAAGCCCAGGCGGACACATTGAAGCTTGCAACAGCAGCTCGCAAGGACGAGGTCCTGGCATCGATTTTTCGCGCCTTTCACACCATCAAAGGCAGCGCAAATCATGTAGGCGCTGGAAACCTGGTTAGCTGGACCCACGATCTCGAGGATCTTCTTGACAAGCTTCGTTCGGGAAGTCTGCCGCTTACGGCAGATCGCATTGAAGTCATCCTGCATGGGCTTGACGTAATCCGACGCATGGTAGAAGAGATCGCGCAGCAGCAGATTTCGCGCCCCGGCCCGGCCGATCTGGGCAAGCTGATCCAGCAGCTGGCTCGGGACGAGGAATCTTCACCTCCAGGCTTCTATGACGAGTTGGTTGAGAGTCAGACGAACGCAAATGCAAAAGACTCAGCGGACACAATTGGAATAGAGCATCTTTCAAATCGGGAAAACACTCCCTTGCATGACCTTCTTCCCTCCAAAGCTTCCGAAATTGGCTCTATGGTCAGAGATGGATCGCAGCCCTCAAGTCTCGCGACTTCTCCATTGATTTCTTCCTCGCAAGTGGCGAGTACCAGCTCACGACCTTCAACTCACGATCGCGAATCATCGTCTGCCGCCGGGAAGACGATGCGTGGTGATGGAGTTGAGAAAACGATACGAATCGATGCGCTTCGACTTGACGCAGTTATGAACCAGGTGGGCGAACTGGTTCTGCTTCGGAATCGACTCGCCTCAGCGGCAGCTGCTCCCAGCGATGAAAACGAGAGCATGACCCGCATCGCCCGTGAGATGGACCTGGTCGTCAATGACCTTCAGAACACGATGATGCGACTGAGGATGCAGCCCTGCAAGCGCCTTTTCCAGCAACTTCCGCGCGTCGTGCATGACGTCTCAAAGCAATTGGGAAAAGAGGTTACGCTTGAGATTGCCGGTGAGGATGTGGAGATCGATAAGTCCATTGTAGAGGCGCTTTCTGGACCTATGACACATCTTGTCCGCAACAGCCTTGATCACGGAATTGAATTGCCAGAAATACGCGTTGCAGCCAACAAACCTCGTGCCGCGTTGCTTCGTGTTGCGGCGATTCATCTCGGTGATAGAGTCCGCATCGAGGTTGGAGACGACGGTAAGGGCATTGACTGCAGGCTCATCCTGCAAAAAGCAATCGAGAAAGCGGTCGTCACCGCGGAGCAGGCTGCGCGGCTGTCGGAGCAGGATGCGGTGGAACTTATCTTTATGCCGGGTTTCTCCACCAAGGAGAAAGCGTCGGACCTCTCCGGACGTGGGGTGGGGATGGATGTGGTCAAGGAAACTGCCTCGAGGCTTCGAGGCCGCCTCACCATTGATACGGTTCCGGGCAGGGGCACCCGTGTCGCCATGGAGTTTCCGCTCACCCTTGCCGTGTTGCCGGTTGTTTATCTCCGTCTACGCGAAGAGATCTACGCGCTGCCGATCTCTTCGATAGACAGCCTGACGGATCTTGAAGAGAGCCGCGTGCATCGGCTCGCAGGCCGGATGACGTATCGCGTGGACGGCACGCATACCGTGCCTCTGGTGGACCTGGGAGCAATTTTACAGAGGAGACCGCTGCGGCCTGGCAAGGAAAGCGTCGAGGGCGTACTGACCGAGCGCGGCATCTTTGTGGTTTCCGAAGTCCTCGGAAATGAAGACGCCGTAGTCAAGCCAATCGATTTCGTCTCAGGACAAAACTGGTATCAGGGCGCCACCATCTCCGGGCTGGGCAACGTAGTGCTTATTCTCGATGCGGGAGCTCTGAGCTCGTCTGTAGCAACGGCTGCAGAAGGAGAAAACTGATGGAGATCAAGAACATGATGGAGATCATGGATCTCTCTTTTCTGACCCGACGCACCATCGAGCACTCTCTTCATGAAATCGACCGCAGGGCACTCAACGCGATGGTTCTCGTTAAGCGACACGGCAAGAAGCTAGCCGGCTATGGCGTGGTAGCTCAGGCGTTTCGAGAACAGGCAGCCCACCTCAAGGAAGCAGCTTCGCCTCTGCAGCGCTCAATCGCTCCTCTGGTTCGCGCGCAAATGCGCATCCTTCAACATCGCCGTCATGCCGAACTGTTTTGCCGCGCTGAGCAAACTCTCGGCGCTGGCAACGCCTGCCCACTCCAACTTGGAAAAGGCTCACTGTGGCAGGAAATCATTGCCACCGAAGAAGCAGAGGCGCTCAATATTCTGCGCGCCTTGATTCGGACTGTCACTCAGTTGCAGGAGGGCATTCTTGAACAGGAGTACGTGGTCACGATAGGTCGAATCGAAGCTGCGCTTTCCGAGGCTAGCGGTGCGCCGCTCATGCGCGTGTCTCAGGAAATGGGTGTCGCCGTGGCAACGGTGCGCGATGCCATCTGGAGATACCGAAATCATCTGGAAGAGGTTTTGCATGAAAGCAGCATTGGTATTTGAGTCCGGTAATCACCGCTGGTGGGTTCTGCACGACCAGGATGAACGCAGGGTTATCGATTCAAACGTTTATCTTGTGGAATCGAACGGGCAGAGTGCGCTGGTCGATCCGGGTGGCTTCGAGATTTTCCCCCAGGTATTGTCGGCCATGGCGGAAGTAGTCGAGCCCTCCTCCGTCAAAAGTGCGTTCGTATCCCATCAGGATCCGGATATCGCTTCCAGTCTGCCCTTGTGGAACGCCTGTAACGCAGAGATCGAATGGCACATCCCTTCACTCTGGGAGGGCTTCATTCGCCACTACGGAGCGCTGGAGGCCCGGTTTGCGGGCATCCCGGATGAGGGAGGGACGATGGTGCTCGGCGGACGCAAGCTGGAGTTTATTCCGGCGCACTATCTACATGCATCGGCAAACTTCCACCTGTACGACGTGGAGGCCAAGGTCTATTTCTCGGGCGATGTAGGAGCTGCGCTGCTGCCGCCAGGTCACAGTATCTGGGTGAGCCGCCAGCTTCCGGACTCGAGCAAGGCCTTCGATGAGAACATTCAGCATTCCCGGTACTTCCATGAACGCTGGATGCCTTCGAATGAGGCAAAAAAGAATTGGATCGACCGTGTGCGCCAGCTCGACATTGACTATCTCTGCCCACAGCACGGTGCGATCTATGCAGGCGAAAACGTACAGCGCTTCTTGAATTGGTTCGACGGACTAACTGTCGGATCTGCAATATCTCGCTGAAGGAGAGAACAACATGGCCAGCAACGTAAGCATCGTTAAGATCCCCGCCGCGCGGCGCAAGACCTTGGTAAAGGATATTGGAAAGAAACTAATTCGGCGTGCGGCTCGGAAGCGACAGGATGGCCAGTCAGTCATTCCCGGCGGGAGTCACTCGATATCTTTGCCCGCAGAGAGGCACAGACTGGAACACGAGATATTGCTCGACCACGCACACCGGCTGCTCGATCCACTGTCAAGCCTGGAAATGCTTTGCGAAGCTGACCAGGGATTCGAAAACTCAGTGTTTTATATGAATCGCGCTGCCGTGGAAACGATGAGTCTTCACCATGCTCGTCTCAATCCGATGCTGCGAGGAGCGGATGTGCGGAGCGCCAAGAACCACTCCATTCATCAGTTTCACAAAGATCCAGAGCGTATCCGCGAAATATTCCGCTCCATGAGCGCCGGAAAGACCAGGGAGCACAGCGCCGAATTGGTTCTTGGAGGTGTCACTTTTTCGTTAAGCTTCACCCCCGTCATCGACAAGCGAGGGAAGGTTCTGGCATTTCATGCTTCCTGGCGCAACGTCAGCGATGCAAAGCTGACCGAACAGGTAATCGGCAGCATGGGCAAGAGCGCGATGGAGAATGCGGTTTCCCTTATGGATGTTGCTACCGAGACAGACCGGGCCATGAAAGACGTAGGTGGCACCCTGAACCGGCTGGCTGATTCCGTCTCTCAAAGCCGCGACGCGTCCCAAGGGCTCATTTCTCAGGTTGGCGCTATCGGTCGCATCGCTCAAACGATTCGAGAGATTGCCTATCAGACCAATCTTCTTGCATTGAATGCTGCCATCGAGGCTGCGCGCGCCGGAGAACATGGGCGCGGATTCGCGGTTGTCGCCGACGAAGTGCGCAATCTTTCGAAGAGAGTGCAGAAAGCAACCGAAGAAGTGCAAAGTAACATCGCTGAAATCGAAGGCTCAGCGAAGGCTATTGAAGCCACCAGTCATTCGGCAGAACAAACAGCTCATGGCGCCGAGGGAGTCACCCTCTCACTCACCGAGCGAGTTCATTCCCTTCACGTTCTGGTTGCGGCAATGAATATCGATGCCGCAAAGAATGCACACAAGATATTTGTTCGCAACATCCTTGCCGAGATCAGTGACAGCAAAGGACAGCCGGAGACGGGGGAAGTGACGGCCCACAACGATTGCGCTTTCTATCGCTGGTATGACGGCATGGGGCGGCAGTTCCTTGGGCAGTTGCCAGTATTTCAGGAAGTGGAGGCGCCGCACACTTTGGTCCACCAGACTGCACGTGCCATTCGTGCCGCCTTGCAGGCTGGGGATCGCGAGGAAGCTATTCGCCAGGGCAGCGAGATCGCACGACTTGAGCAGGTGGTCCTGGCAAAGCTGGACGGGATAAGCGCGGCAATCCGCCAGAAGCAAGCCTGAAAGGAGTTTCGCCATGAGTGATGTAATGCAAGAAGTCGACGAGCGCTCCAAACTGGCTGGCACGAATAAATTCGAGTTGCTCATTTTTAGGCTCGGGGAAGACCAGGATAGCCACACCCGCGAGGTCTTCGGTATCAATGTATTCAAAGTGCGCGAAGCCTTGATCATGCCTTCGATCACGCCCATGCCCGGTGCTCCCAAGCACGTGCTCGGAGTGGCCAACATTCGCGGCCAGATCATTCCCGTCATCGACCTTCCTTCCGTGGTCGGTTGTAAGCCGAGCATGCGCAATATTCTCCTCGTCACCGAATATGAGCGGTCCGTTCAAGGGTTTGCCGTAGAAGAAGTGGAGGAGATTGTGCGCCTGGAGTGGAGCCGGGTGGTGTCGGCTGAAAAGGCCGCCGTCGGTGGCATGGTTACGAGTCTTGCCCGCCTTGACGAGATCGAGGAAGGCGCCCGCCTGGCTCTCATCCTCGACGTGGAGACCATTCTTCGCGAGGTATTGCCATCGCGCTTCAAGAGCGGAGAAGAAATGTCGCCACCCTTGGCCATCGCTCTTCCGGATGGCGCCGTGGTTCTCTATGCAGACGATTCTGCTGTGGCGCGCCGCCAGATCGAAAACGTATTGACTCGACTGGGGCTGACCTTCATCAGCACCAAGACCGGCAAGGAAGCATGGGACCGCTTGAGAGCACTTGCTCTCGATGCGCGATCGGCAGGAGTATCTCTGCGGCGAAAGGTTGCCATGGTGCTGACGGACCTCGAAATGCCTGAGATGGATGGTTTCACTCTAACGCGCCAGATCAAAGAAGATGACGCCATGAAAAGCGTTCCGGTAGTCATCCACTCATCGCTTTCAGGCTCCGCCAACGAATCGCACGCAAAAAGTGTGGGCGCGGATGGCTACATCGCGAAGTTCGTCCCTGATGAACTTGCCCGTGAGATAAGCCGGGTCTTGGCCTTTTGAGGCGGCGGAAGTCAACAATCCTCTGGAGTCACGTTCCCTCTCTAAAAACTAATTGAGGGTCGATAAGTATGTGAGGGGCCGATCCCGGCACAAGGAAATGGCGGACATCCAAATCAGAATTCGCGACGCCCGAAGTCTTGCGCCGGTTCACAATGTAGCCGATGACGTCGAGCATGACGCTATCGAGCGTCGTGCGGCTCAACAATCAGGTGCTCCCCTATTCGCAATAGTCGAGAGCTCTGAAGATGACATCATTGCTTTCACGCCTGATGGCCTTGTCCGTACGCAGAAGGAACAGAGTTTTCTCGCCGGTATCGTGCAACATTCCGAAGACGCGATCATCGCCACCACGAAAACAGGCACAATCCTTACGTGGAATCGCGGCGCCGAATCGCTTTGTGGATTTTCCGCGCAGGAAGCAATCGGACGGGACTTGTCGATCTTCATTCCGGCGGACAGAATGCAGGCCACGTCCGTTTGCATAGAGAAAGTATCGCAAGGTCAGACGCTGACAGACTACGAAGGAACCTGCAAAAACCGGAGTGGGCGAAGAATCCATGTAAATGTCACGGCGTTTCCGATCCGCAACGCAGAGGGTCGGGTTGTGGCAATTACCGCCATCTTGCGAGATGAGACAGCGCGTGATGAGGCCGATCAGAAACTCCGAGAAAGTGAAGAACGATTCCGGACCATGGCCGATGGGTGCCCCTCGATGATGTGGGTAACGGGGGCCGGGGGCAAGCTGGAATACGTCAACCACGCGTATCGAGAGTTTGTCGGCGCAACCGGCCGGGAAATCCAGACGTGCGGGTGGCAATTGAGGATTCACCCCGAAGACGAAGGGGAGTACGGTGCAGTGTTTGAACGTGCGGTGAGGGAAAGCACGCTGTTCAAGGCGGATGCGCGCGCACTGCGCGCAGATGGTGAGTGGCGGCTGATCGGTTCATTTGCACAACCGCGATTCTCAACAAACTGTAAATACCTCGGTCATATCGGCCTTACGGCAGACATCACGGAACGAAAGCAGGCGGAGCGGATTGTTCGGCAAGCGACTGAATTTGCACAGTCGACGATCGATGCGCTCTCATCTCACATCTGCGTGCTGGACGAGAACGGCACGATCATTGCCGTCAATATGGCATGGAAAGAATTCGCGAAGGCTAACTGGAAGCCGGATCTTTGCGAAGGCGATCGGATGCAACAGCTGGAGGAGCTGACCTGGATGGGAACCAACTATCTCGCAGTGTGCGACCGGGTAATTGGACCGGAGGCCGACGAAGCTGCCGAATTCGCGAATGGCATTCGGGAAGTCGTGCACGGGCAGAGGCGACAGTACTGCCAGGAATACCAGTGCAATTCCCTCGAAGAAAAGCGATGGTTCATGAGCAGGGTCACATGTTTCTTCGCGGAAAACCTGCCCCGAATCGTCGTCGAGCATATCAACATCACCGTTCGCAAGCTGGCCGAGGAGGCTCTGAAGTCGAGCGAGTCTCGGTTACGCGGAATAACGGACTCCGCATTAGACGCGATTCTTATGATGGATCCTCGCGGGATCATTACCCATTGGAATCCGGCAGCCGAGACGATCTTTGGCTATAGAAAGAGTGAGGCTCTTGGGAAGAACCTTCATCAGTTGCTGGTACCCGAACGCTATCTGGAGAGTCATCAGAGGGAATTCAAGAAATTTCTTGGTACGGGCCAGGGCAACGCAATAGGCAAGGTACTCGATCTGAAGGGTCGGCGAAAGAACGGTCAGGAGATAGTCATAAGTTTATCTTTGTCCGCGCTCTCGCTGAACAACGAATGGCACGCCATCGGGATCATTCGCGACATTACCGCTCGCAAGCAAGCGGAGCTAGCCCTTCAGAACAGTGAGGAAAGATTCCGGGAGCTCGCCGAGAACATCACAGAGATCTTCTGGATGATGAATACCGCGGGCACAGAAATGCTTTATGTGAGTCCTGCATGCGAACAGATTCTCGGACTGACGTGCAAAAGTCTTTACGAGAACCCGATGAGCTGGCTTGACGCTATCCATCCCGACGATCGCGAACGGGCTCGTCTGGCGTCTATAGGGCAATTGCAGGGCGAGCGGGTTGATTTCGAATATGAGATTCGTACGCCCAAAGGAGCGAAGTGGATTCGGAACAGAGCATTTCCCATCCGCGACCAGAATGGACTCATCGTCAGGGTCGCCGGGATCGCGGAGGATATTACCGAACGAAAGCATTTTGAAGATGACCTGATTCGAGCACGGGCGGAAGCCGATGCAGCAAACCTTGCCAAGAGCTGCTTTCTGGCCAACATGAGCCACGAAATTCGAACCCCGATGAATGGCGTAATTGGCATGAATCAGCTTCTCCTTGATACAGACCTGACCACTGAGCAGCGGCGATACGTCGAAATCGCGCAGGCTAGCGGGCGAAGCCTCCTGGCGATCATCGACGATATTCTTGATATTTCGAAGATTGAAGCAGGCAAGATCACCCTTGAAAACCGGCCTTTCCAGCCAAGAATCCTGATTGATGAAGTCGTGCAAATTCTGAGCATCCTGGCAGATAAGAAGGGCCTCTCCTTCGAATCCCATGTTTCCAATGAAATTCCCGATAGCGTAAACGGAGATTCACATCGGCTTCGGCAAATCCTGACGAACCTCTGCGCCAATGCCATCAAGTTCACCTCGCGGGGAGGTGTCAAGCTGAACGTGATCGCTGATAAAGTTGACCCTGACAAGGTAATAATTCGGTTCAGCATCCTGGATAATGGCATCGGCATTCCCGCTGACCAACTCCCAAAACTGTTTTCCCCGTTCATGCAGGCCGATGTTTCCACCACTCGGAAGTTTGGCGGCACCGGTCTCGGACTGGCGATATCGAAGCAACTTGCAGAAATGATGGGCGGCAGCATTGGGGTAGATAGCCAATTGGGGCATGGTTCGACTTTCTGGTTTACTTCTGTGTTTGATCGTGTTGATTTCCAACAGCCCATCAAGAGCTTTATCCCGCAAATGGAGTCACAAAACTTTCCGTATGTCCGAGCTGGATGTGGCGAAAGAATTCTGGTAGCCGAAGATAATCTGATCAATCGCGAGGTGATTGGTGCGCAACTCGGGAAACTCGGGTACAAATCAGAAATCGTCCGTAATGGGAGGGAAGCGGTTGAAGCCATTCGTCGCGGCACATTCGACCTGATACTGATGGACTGCGAGATGCCCGAGATGGATGGCTACGAAGCCACTCGCAATATTCGCCAAGGAAGCCAAACTCATATCCCCATTGTTGCTCTGACTGCAAACGCCATGTCATCTGACAAACAGCGCTGCATCGAGGCAGGAATGGACGATTATCTCGCAAAACCAGTGGACCCGAATCAACTCGCCAGCGTTCTTGCCAAGTGGATTCCGGAACGTCCGACCGCAGTGCGTCAGACAAGCGAAACAGCCTTGCGGTCGGTGGAGACTCTCGACGCTTCGATTTTCGATGAGGTATCGCTGCTCCGTCGCCTGATGGGAGATCGCGATCTGGCCTTCGCAGTCGTCAACGGGTTTCTTCAAGATGCGCCACACCAAATCCAGGAATTAAACACTCGAATCAGCGAACGAGATATAGCCGGTGTCTTGATGACTGCCCATTCTCTAAAGGGAGCAGCAGCAACGGTTTCTGCCGAAACGATCCGCACAGATGTGGGAGCGATAGAGTCGGCTGCGAAGGCCGGGCGTCTCGAGGTTTGCAGCGAGCTTCTGCATCACCTAACCATGGAATACGGACGCTTCAAACAAACTTGCGAACGCGTCAGAACGAACTCAAGCGCGTTAACTCTTTCTGAAGGGGAAGATGAACGACGATTGAGCTTGTGAGGGCGCATGGTCGCCTAGTACGGTTCTATTCATCTGGCTCGGGGCTCGATGGCGTCGATTGCCTCGGGATTCGTGGTATGCGTGGCGCCTGTGGTAATGTAAATTCTGTGATTTAAGAACGGCGATAGAAGTTCAACAAATCAACCCCACTAGCCGTCCCAATACGCACACTCTCAATTCCGTGGGTAGTTGGACTTTCGAGCTTCCGTGAGCCTTCAATCTCCCCAAAGTGAAATCCACGCCGATGCTGCCGAAATCTTGAAGGTTGGATTGCGTCCGTTCGAGCCGCGTCGCGGTTTGAAGAATGGACACCTGCAAACCATCTGTGGCAATTATCTGCCGAGGCCGCGCTTTCTCTGCGCCTCAGTGGCCGAGTTGGTTGAAGTCGATCCTGAAGATGGCAGCCGTGTGAAGTGCTTCTGCAATTGGCAACCGGAGCCGGTACGTTCGCGCCGCCTGACGGTCATCCTGGTGCATGGGCTCGAGGGGTCTTCCGAGTCGCGGTACATCAAGGGAATCACAGCAAGAGCATGGGCTGCAGGATTCAACGTCGTGCGCATGAATATGCGCAATTGCGGCGACACAGACGAACTGACGCCGACGCTGTATCACTCCGGCTTGTCATCCGATGTTGGCGCGGTGATGCGCTACTATGAAGGGCGATTTGGGCTGGAGCGTGTAGCGCTGATCGGCTACTCGATGGGCGGCAACCTGGTGCTCAAGCTGGCCGGTGAGTGGGGAAGCGTCGCGCCCCTTTGCGCGGTTGCAACTGTGTGTCCAGCCATCGATCTGGCGGCCGGATCTGACGCATTACACGAGCCCGTGAATCGCGGATATGAGTGGCATTTCCTGCGCGGATTGATGCGTCGGTTCCGTCGCAAGGCTGCGCTATTCCCGCATATCTACGCGGCCGAAGGCGTAGGCCCCATTCGTTCACTGCGGCAGTTTGATGACAGGATTGTGGCCCGTTATTGCGGGTTTCGCGATGCCGATGATTATTACTATCGGGCAGCGAGCGCGCGCGTAGTAGACAAGATTGAAGTTCCTACCCTGATCATTCGTGCGCTGGATGATCCGTTCGTTCGTATGTTGCCGGAGACCCGCGCCGCATTGCTTGCAAATCGCAACATTCTGCTGATCGAGACACAGCACGGCGGGCACTGCGCTTACCTTTCGCGTGATCGAGGTGACGACATTCATTGGGCTGAAGCCAATATCATCCGCTACCTGATGCAGTTTGCTGGTGTGACGGAACCGGAAACCGGATCGAATGGAAGCTGATTGGGAATTTGAGATCGGCGGCGATGCGCCGGTAATCGAGGCGTATTGGCCAGGCTTCGTGGATCTGCGCACCGAGCCGAGCCGAGCACGTGATCTCACAGAAGCAACGCAGCTTCCGGCGCTTGCGGACGCGCTCACGCGAATGAACGCGATGAACTCGCCAGTCTGGACAAGCAAGACCGACGTCTTTGTATCCGGCCAGATTGATCCAGACGAACTGGACGCAGCGGACGCAGAGGCGTCGCATGCCGTTGCATGCTATATCGACCTGTTGATGCGCAGCGATCTGCAGTGGAATCTGCCATTCGAGGCGGAGCGGGCCTGCAGGGAGTGGTGCGGTCGACTGCGGCAGATAGCGCTTCGGCGCTGCAGAGTCGATCTGGTTGTCCGTCGAGCGCTGATTCACCCGGACGCGAACGAACTCGGCATTACGGTGTACTTGACGGCTTGTGGCCAATCGGAGAGTGGCGCGAAGTCTAGACTCGGACAGTGTCTTTCCCTGTTCTGCGAATCGATCGTGTCCCCGGCAAAATCGGCAATATAGTCATAACGGCTTCTCGTTTCCGCATTAGGTCATTCAAAGCTACAATGAAGAAAAGCGGGCGAGTAGCTCAATCGGATAGAGCACCGGCCTTCTAAGCCGGGGGTTGTGGGTTCGATCCCCGCCTCGCCTACCACTTTTATAATCAATAACTTACATTTCAGTGAGGATTGCCCATCGTGGTTCCTCGCAACTGCGGGATTCTCGATTATGAGGGAAATCTGTCGGACCTCCGCGATCACGCAGGATGAGAAGCCCGAAGGAATCGATCCTCAATCAGCGCGAAAGAACTCCTTAAAGTCTATCGCCCCAAATACGCGCGATACTGTTGCTCAATTACACCAGCTGATCGCGCCAGCGCCAGCTTCGACAGGTTGTACTGGTACAAGCTCCGCACATAATCAGTCTGCGCCGAAGCCAGTGAGGACTGCGCAGTCACCAGTGGAAGATTGTCATCCACGCCCGCATTCACGCGGTCTGTCTCGTCGCTCACCGTCTGCACAGCCAGATCGACATTCGACTTTGACACTTCCACCAGCTTTTTTGCGGCTTCCACATCCAGCAGCGCCGACCGCACCTGTTGATCAATTTGGCTTCGCAGATTGTCGAGTTGCGCATTCACCGCGGCCAACTGCGCCCCGGAAGCATCGACTTCTCCGCGAATGCTCGCCTCGCGAAAGATCGGAATATTCAGCGTTCCCATTGCGTCAAAGACACCGTGGCTCGGAGTGCCATTGACCTTGTCTACGCCGTAGTACCCACTGAAACTCAAGCTCGGCAGACGTTGCGCCCGATAAGCATTGTGCACCGCGCGCACCTCAATCACCTGGTTCTGCAAATTCTGGTAATCCTGCCGATTCTTGTACGCAACCGCACGCACTTCTGCAGGCGTTTCCTCGGCCAGGTCACTATACGGCGCCGGGTCGGTCAGTATGATCTTCTGTCCTGAATCGATGCCGATTTCACGCTTAAGCAGGATCAGATCTTTTTCTTCTTCGTTCTGTGCAACAATTACGGTCTGCTGCTGTGACTGCAACTCTACGCGTGCGCGCAGCTCATCCAGGTTCGCCATCGTTCCTGCTGCATGTGCATCGTGCGCGTGCTGCCACGCCACCTCGTCGGCTTTTACCAGTGCCCTCGCGTTGTCCACCTCGCTCGCATCCGCAATCGCACGCAGATAAGTCGACGCCACCTGCTGAACTACCTCGCCGCGCGCCGACATCTTCTGGAAGTACGCGGACCTAGCCGCCGCTCCCGCTGCTTTCCATCCCGCGATCACCACGCCCGAAAACAGTGTCTGATTCAGCGATAGTTGCCCCTGCGTCAGGTCATCCTTGGTAATCAGCGACAAACCTGGGGGTAGCCCACCGGGAAACAGCCCCGAAAACTGGCCTAGTACGCCCGGCCCGAACCCCAGCGCAGCCAGATTGTGCTGATAAACACCGGTGCCACCGCTCAGGTTGATCGTCGGCAAAAACTCCTGCAGCGCCTCGTTCTTTTCGCCCTGGAATTCCTTCTCGCCGCTCTCGGCTTCCCTCAACCCAAGATTGGTCTCTAAACCGCGTCGAATTGCATCGTCCATCGACAGTTTCAGCGGCTCATCGCTTATCGCACGCACGGTAACGCTACCGTAAAAGGCATTCGCCGTCGAACTCGGATTCTGATTCTGATCCTGCGCGCACGCAGTCACGGCTATTCCCATGACCGCTGCACACACCATTCCCATCGATAAACGACGGGTAAACTGTCCCGCTTCTTTCACATCCATTATTTTCTCAGATGAGCCAGCTCCGGTAAGGATTCCCGATCACATGACAAAAAACGACGAGATCGGGGCGCATCGACCCGCATTCACCCCGAAATGAGGACTAAATCCGCTGTCGGGCCCATCTTCCGCGCCGGAAAAGCACCATTCCCGCCGCCGCAATGCTGCATTCCGCAATCACAATCGACAAAAACGCCCCTTCCGCATGCCAGCGCATCGTCACCGCCAGCCACCATGCCAGCGGCAATTCCAGCACCCAGAAGCCGAAGAAATTCACAATCGTCGGCGTGAGCGTGTCGCCCGCTCCGTTGAAGGCCTGCAGCATCACCATCCCGTAGGCATACCCGATGTTGCCGCAACTGAACGTCCGCAGCGCGATTGCGGAAATCGGCACTACCGCCGGGTCGCTCACAAACAGCTTGACCACCGGCGTGGCGAACACGATGAAGAACACCCCGATCACGCCCAGGAACAGCATATTGTAAAAGCCCGTCTGCCACACCGACTGCGCCGCACGGTCCGGCCTCTTGGCGCCCAGGTTTTGTCCTACCAGGGTGGCCGCCGCATTGCTGAGACCCCACGACGGCAGAATGAAGAACACTACGATCCGAATTGCAATCGTGTAGCCCGCGACTGCAGCGGCTCCGAAAATCGAGATAATGCGCACCAATACAATCCAGCTAGCATTCGCAATCGCAAATTGCAAAATGCCTGTCACGGAAACCCGCAACAGCCGCAACATCACGCGCACATTCAAGCGAAGATGTCGAGCCAGTATATGAATTCGCCCCGTCCCTTTCAGCAGTCGGTAGAACTGGTACAGCACCCCGAATGACCGGCCGGTAAAAGTCGCCAGTGCTGCGCCGGTCACGCCCATCCGCGGAAACGGCCCAAGGCCGAAGATGAGGCACGGATCGAGAATCAGGTTAATAATGTTCGACACCCACAGCAGCCGCATCGCGATCGCCGCATCGCCGGCTCCGCGAAAAATCGCGTTGTTCAGGAAGAGCATGATGATCGCCCCGCATCCGCCCAGCGCAATCCGCGCGTAGCCCGACCCGCCCGCCACAATTTCCGGCGATGCGCCCATGGCGCGCAGCAAATCAGGTGCATAAATCCCGGCCGGAATTCCCACCACCAGCGAGATCGTCAAGCCCACAACCACCGCCTGTACACTTGCAATCGCCGCATCCTCGGGATCCTTTTCGCCAATGCGCCGTGCGACCATCGCCGTCGTCGACATCGACACACCCAGGCCAATGGCGAACACCAGCGCCAACATCGACTCCGTGATTCCCACCGTTGCCACCGCATTCGCGCCCAATCGTCCCACCCAGAAGACGTCTGTTACGGCAAACAGCGACTCCAGCACCATTTCCAGAACCATTGGAATGGCCAGCAGCAATATGGCACGATTCAGATTTCCCGTTGTGTAGTCCTGGTGCGAGCCTTTCAGCGCCTCGCGTACCGAAGACCAAAAGCCGCGATCACCCTCGGTGGGGGGCGGCATCAACCATTCAAGAACAGACATTGCAATAGCTCCACGTTGGCGCGCAGATATACGCGTCATAGCGAAGGGGTCACGCTGCGATCAGATTGTGATTTGCAGAATCACCCCAGGTCCGAATTTGACCTCAGGGGCGCCGCCCGAAGACGGCAGTGCAAGGGGAAACCCGAGGCAATGTTCAGCGCGACATTTGTACGACGGTAGGCTGAAACACTGTTTCCTCCATAGCCGGAAGGTCCGGCGGGTCTTCAGACTATAACCCACTTTCGATTTCAATTTCCACCGAATTCCGCCAGGGTCGTCGGTGATTGAACTCGTGGAGTGTGCGGGAGAGGGTGTCCTCATCACACTCCACACTCGCCCTGATTATCGATAGGAGGCAAATCCGCGGCCGCCATCGGGATATCACCGAAGACTAACCGCGGATGGGATCATAGCTACACGGCAGTAGAGTGCACAACGAATAGCTGCAAACTATCGGCTGCGAGCGACCGGCTATTCTTCCTCTTCCTCCATAGGCCGCTTCGCATTCGCCAGAATCTTGTCTGCCACGAGTTGCGGAACGATGTCGTAGTGGTGCATCTCCATCCGGTAGCTGCCTTTGCCTTGCGTCATCGAAGTCAAAAGCGTGCCATAGGTCAGCATTTCCGCCATCGGCACTTCCGCGTTAATCACCGTCGTGCGTCCCTTGGATTCCATGCCCTGCACGCGCCCGCGCCGTCCGTTGAGGTCGCCCATCAACGTACCGGCGAACTCATCGGGTGCTTCAACGGCAATCTTCATCACGGGTTCGAGAAGGCAAGGTTTGGCCTGCTCCATCGCTTTGCGGAAGGCCAGGCGGCCGGCCTTCTTGAATGACAGTTCGTTGGAATCGACATCGTGATAGCTGCCGTCGTACACGATGACCTTGAAATCAACCACCGGGTAGCCGGCGAGATAACCGCGAGCGGCGGATTCGACGATGCCTTTCTCAATGGCCGGGATGAAGTTGCGCGGGATGGACCCGCCGAAAACTTCACTGGCAAACTCGAAGCCGCCACCTCGGGGCATCGGCTCCATGCGGATTTTGCAATCGCCGAACTGCCCGTGGCCGCCGCTCTGCTTCTTGTGCCGGCCCTGCGCGTCGGCCTTGCCGCGAATGGTTTCGCGATAGGGAACCTTCGGCGCCTTCAGCGTAACCTCGGCATGGTAGCGCTTCTTCAGCCGTGAGACGATGGCTTCGATGTGCGGCTGTCCTGCGCCGGCAATCAGAAACTCGTTCGTCTGTGGATCGCGGAAGAACCGAATCAGCAGGTCTTCTTCCATCAGCTTGTGAATGGCCGGGGCCAACTTGTCTTCATCCGCGCGGCTCTTCGGCTCGATGGCGTAGGTCATCGCTGCCTCGGGCAGTGGAGCCAGTTCGATCTGAATATCCCCGCCCTTCGCTCCCAGCGTGTCGCCGGTCAGCGTCTCGCGCAATTTCGCTATCGCCCCGATGTCGCCGGCATGAAGTTCCGCAACTTCAACAGCTTTGCGTCCCTGCATGATGCTCAAGTGCGCAAAGCGCTCCTGCCCGCGCCGCGTGTAGTTCTCGAGCGTCGCATCGTTCTTTACCACGCCGCTCACGACTTTAAAGAAGCTAATGCGCCCGGAAAACGGATCGCTCATCGTCTTGAAGACAATCAACGCGGTGGGTTCGCCGTCCTCCACTTTACGGAATGAAACTCCGCTCCCCGCGCCTGCATCGTCGCCGCCATTGGTCGCTACTGCCTGCATCGCCGGCGTCTTCACGGGAATCGGTGCGCGCTCAGTGGGTGACGGCGCATACACCTTAATGAAGTCCAGCAGATGATCGGTAGCCATATTCGTTCCGCCGCTGGCAAACAAGACAGGGAAGATACGGTCTTCGCGAATCGCCTCATGCAGCGCGGTAATCAAGTGCTGCTCGGGAATGGTCCCTTCCGCGAAATACTCCTCCATCAACTCGTCTTTGCCCTCGGCAACAAGTTCTACCAGCGCCTCATGCGCCTCTTTCGCCTGCTGTGCAATGCTGGCCGGAATTTCGCCCGTAATCTTGCCGCGCCCGTCGCCGTTGGGCGTGTAATAAAACGCCTCCATTGTCACCAGGTCTACAACGCCGTGAAACCCCTGGGCATCCGAAATCGGCAACTGCACCGGGACGCAACTGCGCCCCCAACGCTCATGCAGGTCCTCGATCAGTGCGCTCAATCCGCCGCCGCCACCCGCCTTGGGATGGTCCATCTGGTTGATCACCACAAAGCGGGGAACATTTGCCTCATCCGCGTACTTCCACACCCGCTCCGTCACCGGCTCGATTCCATGTTGGGCATTCACCAGCACACATGTTGCTTCCACGGGCAGCAGCGATGCGCGCGCCTCGTGCGAAAACATGTGGAATCCCGGCGTATCCACAAAATTGATCTTTACGCCCTGCCACTCGGCAAAAGCCACGGCATTCTGCATCGTCGTTCCACGCGCGATCTCTTCTTCGTCATAGGCGGTCACGGCCGTGCCTTCCTGAACCCTGCCCTGTGTCGGCGTCATTTTTGCGGCATGCAGCAGTGCGGAAATTAACGTCGTCTTGCCGCTCTGAGCATGCCCCACTACAGCTACGTTGCGGATCTCACTTCCCTGGTACGTTTTCATAACAATTCTCCTTGAGACGGATATGGATACGAATGCATGCGATTTGCAGGTGAGCCGAGACTCGGGAATGCAACCGGTGTCCCGGCGAAGAAGTAGAAATTTACTGGGGAGGAGCACAGGGACGTCATAGAGGCGTCCGTGAGGACGTCAGTGCGTCCGAGTTGCCGGGCTCGAGGGCCCGGTCTGCCGTCTTCCTCGTCCATGCGGAGAGTCCCCGGCAGGCGCAGGGCGGTCAGGTGCAGAAGCAGACCGCGGGGCGTCTAGCTTTAAGAAAACGGATGCTATCACAGACGGTCCAAGGCCGTCCTGTGACAGCGGCCACCTACCAATGCAGAACCGGCAGAAGACTCGAAAAATCATCGGTCCACGGCCGCAGACCGGGGATCTCCTGAGGTTGCCGACCACTCCGTGCGATTTCACGTTGCGCGAAGAATTCGGCGTTCTCGCTTACCAACATCCACGTCGCGGTAAACTCCCCACGCTCGTCGTTGGCTGGGGTCGCGACGGTTACGGCGCGCATTCCAACGGACTTCGCCAGAAGCGCAATCGGCGCTTCCAGGTCAACGTGCCGGTTTGAAATATGGAAAGCGATGATCCCGCCCGGAGCCAGATGTCGTCGATAAAGAGCGATCGCCTGTGTCGTCAACAGGTGCAGCGGAATCGCATCCCCAGAGAAAGCGTCCACCACCAGCACATCGAAACCCTGCGGCGGTTGTTCCGCGAGCGATCTCCGGGCATCGCCTTCAACAATGGATACGTGTGCGCCCGAATCTCGAATGTAAGTAAAAACATTCTGTGCAATCGGCGCAACGGATGGATTGATCTCGTAGAACTCGATCCTGTCGCCTGCACGCCCATAAGCGGCAACCGTCCCTGCCCCGAGGCCGATCACCCCTATATTCCGCGTGCGTCCGTTGCAGCAGTTGCGGATTGCGAGCCCCACACCCGAATCCTCGGCGTAATAGCTCGTCGGCGTTCGGCGTTGCGCATCAGTTCCGAATATCTGCGTGCCGTGCTCGACGTTCCCGTTGGTGAGGACCCGCATCGTGGCCCCCGGAAAGCCGAAGTTCTGCTTGACTCGCAAGGCTCCGTAAAAATTCCGCACCGCAACGGTCGTATTGCGCTGGTTCACGATGTTGATCCAGAAAATCTGCACCGCCATCAGGATTGTTGCCACTCCCCACAGCAGCCGCGAACTCCACCCGTCTTCCCACGTAACCAGCAACGCCAGCAGCGCGGTGAAGCAACAGGTAATCACGAGATCGAGGTTGAATCGAAATATCAGCGGAAAGAGGATGCCGATGACAAACGCCCCAAGCGCGCCACCCGCGGCAAAGCACAGGTAGAACAGGGTGGACTCCGAAGCGCGCCGGGGCCGCAGCCGATAGGCCTCGCTATGACAGAAGAGACCCGACGCGAATGCTTCAATCAGAAAGAAGCCGATGCTGACGCGCAACGGCCATTCCACATCCTGCTTTGACAGCGCGTAGCCCAATCCCGCCAGCATCAAAATCAGAAAACGCAAAACCAGGCTCCGCGGCAGCAGGCGAGGGAACTCGAAGGCAAGGATGATTGTGAGCAGATACACGGCGAGCGGCAGAATCCACAGTAGCGGAATGGCCGCGACGTTCGCCGTCAGGTAGCTGGTCACGGCGCTCAATTGCATAGCGGCACCCACCGGCAACAGCACCCAAAGCAGTTTCTGCACCGGGGCTGCCGGTATATCCTCCTTCGCTGTCGCGGTTTCCAGAAGCGGCTCTTTGGTTGTCGTCGCTCGTGCCGTCCATGCAAGCACGCCGGTGACCAAGGCGAAGACTGCAAACCCGCAGCACCACGCGATGCGCTGTGCATGCAGCGTCAAGCGCGGCTCGATCATCGTAGGATAAAGTCCCAGCGCCAGCAGCGACGCAAGATTTGACAGCGCAAACAATCGGTAAGGAATCGCCGACCCATGCAGCCGCGCCCACCAGACCTGCATTAGCGGGCTCGTCGTTCCCAATACCAGAAATGGCAATCCGATGGTGCTGCCCAAGACCGCAAATACTGTCATCATCGGATGCGCCGACCCGCCGCCCCATCCCGCGCCCCGAACGCACCATCCCAATGCCGAGACGAAGCCAACGATCAGTAGGGCAAAATACAAGATCCAGCGCGGTTGACGGCTCATCCAGTGCGCGTATAGATAGGCACACAGGAGTGCCGTCTGAAAAAAGACAAGGCAGGTAATCCAGACAGCGGCCGATCCGCCGAGGACAGGCAGCAGTTGCTTCGCTGCAATCGGCTCCACAAGAAAAAGCAGGAACGCACCAAGAAAAACCGCGCAGCCAAAAAGCCACCGCGAACGTGTCATAGCATCCTCATATATGGGATTTTGCGATCAAGATTCATCGATCGAATCCCTCAGGATAATCAGGCGGATGCTATCACAATGCTGTTCACAACTCTGAATCGGCACCTCGCCGAGCCTGTGATACATTCGCCTTACTACGCCCGCTGGTTTCCGTTCCCGTTATTCCCATTCGAATCCCCACGAGGTCGGCAGGAATTGTCAGCAATCGGACCAGAGCCGGATCATAGCGATTCCGCCATTGGCGCTTCCGCGCAGCGCAAAGCGGCTCTTCGACTCCTGCCAGTGATCGGCATCGGCTATGGCCTTGCTTACGTGGACCGCATCAATATCAGCTTTGCCGCTTTGCAGATGAATCGGGACCTGCAATTCAGCGCCTCGGTCTACGGATTCGGAGCGGGTCTGTTCTTTATCGGGTATGCATTATGCGAGGTGCCGTCAAATCTGCTGCTCCTGCGCTTCGGCGCCAGGCGTTGGCTGGCCCGAATCATGTTTACCTGGGGATTGCTGGCTGCGGCGATGATGTTCGTGCGTACACCGCTCGCATTCAACACACTGCGATTGCTGCTGGGCATGGCCGAAGCCGGTTTCTATCCCGGAGTGGTGTATTACCTGACGCTTTGGTTTCCTGCGCGCATGAGAGCTCGAGCAGTGAGCAGGTTTTATGTTGCACTCCCGCTGAGTTCGGTGGTGATGGGCTCGATGGCGGGGTGGCTGCTTGGGCTCGGAGGCAAACTCGGGCTGTCGGGCTGGCAATGGCTGTTTCTGGTGGAAGGTTTGCCCACGGCGGTATTCAGCCTGGTGATTCTCAAACTGTTACCGGACAATCCGGCCCAGGCTCAGTGGCTGACCACGGACGAAAAAGCTTGGCTGGACCGGCAGTTGAAGGCCGATGGAGAAAGAGCCCACCTGGGGCACAGCGCGGGCGTAACGCAGGCTTTGCTTTCGCCCAAGGTGTGGATGATTGGCGCCTATTTCCTCTGCGCGCTCACGGCCAACTACGCATACGGCTTCTCCGCGCCAGCGATTCTTCAGGTAGCAACCGGATGGAGCGTCACCAATGTCGGCTTCCTGGTCGCGTGCTTTGGATTGGCTGGCGCGGCGGGAATGCTGCTGAACAGCGCGCACTCCGATCGCAGCGGTGAACGCGCGCTCCATTGCATCATCCCTTGCGTAGTGATGGCGGCCGGCTATTTGACGGCGAGCTATGCAAAAGAGCCGTGGCTGGTTGTGGTCGCGCTGGCTGCCGGCTTTATCTCATTCATGTCGATGCTGGGACCGGCAAATGCAGTTCCCATGCAGTTTCTTGCCGGGCGCGCGGCGGCCGCGGGCCTTGCGGCAATGAATACCATCACCATGTTCAGCGGATTCATCGGCCCTTACTGGATGGGCCGCACGCGCGACCTGACCGGCAACTACGAATTGGGACTGCGGGGACTTGTCGTCCCGAGCCTTGGCGCGGCGCTTGTGATGTTCCTGCTGACGCGCAACCTGGCGCGGTTCAAAGGAACAGCAACCGACGCAGCCCTGGCCAATGAGCCAGCCTGAAAATCGTTGAAATGAACAAGTGGGACAAAGCGATTGCTGATGCGCGTTGGTTCAAGCGCTCGCAGTTGCGGGAAGAATCTCGTCCACATCCACCCACGCCGTCGGATAGTTTCCCGTATAGCATGCAGTGCAGTAGCCGTTGTGTTCACTGCCATCGCAGGACTTCAGCAACCCCTCCAGCGAAAGATACGCGAGTGAGTCAGCCTCGATAAATCGCCGGATCTCTTCAACACTGTTGTTGGCCGCGATCAGTTCTTTCTTGCTGGGCGTATCGACTCCGTAGAAGCAGGGAGAAATGGTCGGCGGACAGCTGATGCGCAGATGTACTTCCTTCGCACCTGCCCCGCGAACCATGCGCACAATTTTCCGACTCGTGGTTCCACGGATGATAGAGTCGTCGATCAGCACGACGCGCTTACCCTCAAGCAGGTTGTGCACCGGATTGAGTTTGAGGCGTACGCCAAAGTCGCGCACGCGCTGTTCAGGTTCAATAAATGTGCGCCCCACGTAGTGATTGCGAATCAAGCCAAATCGAAAAGGAATGCCGCTTTCCTCTGCGTAACCCAGCGCCGCGGTAACGCCTGAGTCCGGTACCGGCACAATCACATCCGCGGGCACACCGGACTCGCGCGCCAGTTGGCGCCCCATCTGGTCTCGACTTTCCTGCACCCAGCGTCCGAAGATCCGGCTATCGGGTCGCGCGAAATACACATGCTCGAAGACGCAGCTAGACTGCGGAACACCCGTTGCGTACTGCCGGCTGGTAACACCGTCTTCCGTAACCATCACTAGTTCACCGGGCAGCACGTCGCGCTCGTACTCTGCGCGCAGCAGGTCAAACGCGCAGGTTTCCGAGGCGAACACAATAGTGTCGGGTCCATCTTGATTTTTTATGCGCCCCATCGAAAGCGGTCGAAATCCGCGCGGATCGCGTGCCGCAAACACCCGGTCGCGCGTCATCATCACGATTGAAAACGCACCTTCAACCTGCCGCAGCGAATCGGCAATCGCATCGACCAGGCTGCCGGCCTTTGAGTGCGCAATCAGCTGAACGATGATCTCGGAGTCCGAAGTGGTTTGGAAATATGCACCATCGCGCTCCAACTTTGTACGCACTGTACCAAGATTTACGAGGTTACCGTTGTGCGCGATTGCTATCAGGCCCTTCGTTGAATCTACGCGAATGGGTTGTGCATTCAGCAGCGCCGAGTCTCCGGTTGTCGAGTAGCGCGTGTGCCCGATCGCCATCTGGCCGGGAAGCTTCTGCAGCACTTCATCCGTGAAGATCTCCGATACCAGCCCCATGCCCTTGATGTTCGCAAGATGATGTCCATCGGCTGTAGCGATGCCCGCCGATTCCTGCCCACGATGCTGCAGCGCATAGAGCCCCAGATACGCCATCCGCGCGGCATCCGCATGCCCGTGGATGGCCACGACGCCGCACTCCTCGCGCAATTTGTCAGCGACGCGCGCACGGCGCTTCTTGCCGCTTGATGCTGCCTTCAATGACTCCGACTGGTCCGCCGCACCCTCCACCCCCTGGAACAGCAACCGGCTCATGCCGTCACCTCATTATGGATGGCTGCTTCAAGCGCCTTCGCCCAGGGTTCGCGCAATTCATTCAGCGGTGCGGAGATCATTGCATCGCCATACACCGAAATCTCCAGCCGATCACCGCCGGTGGTTCCGATCCGAGTGCAGAAGAAGCTGGAACTGTTCGCCAGCTTCTCAATCTCGGCGATGTTTTCATGCACCGTTGTCAAGATCACGGTTGAAGCCGGCTCCGCAAAAAGTCCGAACAGCGGGTGCGTCATCAGCGAGGGTTCCTGTTCCACCTTAGCTCCGATTCCACTCGCGAATGCAGCTTGCGCAACCGATACTGCGATGCCGCCGTCGGAGATATCGCGTGCAGAACGAATCAGCTTGAGGGCCGCAAGAGCGATCAGCAACTCGTGCAAGTCTGACTCCGCGTCAAGATCGAGCGTCGGAGGTGTGCCCCATAAACTTCCGAGAACCGACTTCGCAAACTCCGAACTGCCAAACGCGGCCAGATTGCGGGCTGCTGTCGCCTCGGGCGCTTCAGGGTCAGCATCCGGCACCGGCGCGTTCTCAGCCTGCACGGGGTAATAGCGCATCGGCTCCGGATTGAACGGCACCTTCAAATCAGGCTTTGGATCTTCCCCACGCGGCACAGGCCACAGTAGCAGAATCGCGTCACCCGCATGTTGAAAGGCCGCCGGCACAGCCTTGGTCACATCATCCAGGATGCCGACGATCCCCAGCACTGGTGTCGGATAAATTCCTTCGCCCTTGGTTTCGTTGTAGAGCGAAACGTTGCCACCGGTAATCGGAGTGCCCAGCGCAGTGCAAGCCTCAGCAATTCCGTCGATCGCGGTCGAAAGCTGTGCCATGATCTCCGGCTTCTCTGGATTGCCGAAGTTCAAGCAATTCGTAGCCGCCACAGGCAGCGCGCCAGTCATTGCAACCTTGCGAGCAGCCTCCGCTACCGCGTGCATCGCGCCCAGTTTTGGATCGAGATAGGCCCAGCGCCCGTTACCGTCGAGGGCCATCGCCAGACCGCGCTCGTGGTGCAGAGTGCCGGTCCCCTTGATGCGCATTACGCCAGCTTCTCCGCCGGGCCCCAGCACAGTGTTCGTTTGCACCATGGTGTCGTACTGCTCATGCACCCAGCGCTTCGAGGAGACATTTGCGCTCGCCAGTAACTTCTTCAGGTCCGCAGTGAAATCCCGGTCCTTCGCGAGTTCGTCGAGGACGTCCGATGGAGCATCCAGCGGAATCCGCGATGTCCACGTCCCCACGGGCCTGTGGTACAGCGGAGCATCATCCGTCAGCGACTGGTTCGGAATATCGGCTACTAACACGCCATGATGCCGGATGCGCAAGCGCGATTCGGGCCGCACTGTGCCCACGATTACGGCATCCAGTCCCCACTTCGCAAAGACACGCAGTACTTCGTCTTCGCGTCCCTTCTCGGCAACCAGCAGCATGCGCTCCTGGCTCTCTGAGAGCATGATCTCGTATGCGCTCATGCCGGTCTCGCGCTGCGGAACAGAATCCAGTTCCACGTCGAGTCCCACGCCTCCGCGCCCGCCCATCTCGCAGGTAGAACAAGTCAGCCCTGCAGCGCCCATGTCCTGGATGCCGACAATCGCGCCGGTCTTCATTGCCTCAAGGCAGGCTTCGAGCAGCAGCTTCTCCATAAATGGATCGCCAACCTGCACATTCGGCCGCTTTGCTTCCGTGCCGGCGTGGAATTCCTCGCTGGCCATTGTAGCCCCGTGAATGCCGTCGCGACCTGTCTTCGCGCCTACATAAATCACCGGGTTCCCGGTGCCGGTAGCCTTGCCGTAGAAGATTTCGTCTTTCCGCACCAGGCCCAGGGCAAACGCATTCACCAGCGGATTTCCGCTATAGCATGGCTCAAACTTGGTTTCGCCGCCCAGGTTCGGCACGCCAAAACAGTTGCCGTATCCAGCAATGCCGCTCACTACGCCTTCGACAATGGAGTGATTTTTCGCAACGAGTTCCGGCTCAACGCCTGACTGCGGTTGTATCGGCCCAAACCGCAGCGAATCCATCACTGCCAGTGGCCGCGCGCCCATCGTAAAAATGTCACGCAGAATTCCACCGACGCCAGTCGCCGCACCCTGGTAGGGCTCAATGTAGCTGGGATGATTGTGGCTCTCGATCTTAAATGCGCAGGCCCAACCGTCGCCCACGTCGATGATGCCGGCATTTTCTCCTGGCCCCTGCACCACCCGATCGCTCTTGGTAGGCAGCCGCTTTAGATGCACACGGCTCGACTTGTAGGAGCAGTGTTCGCTCCACATCACGCTGTATATGCCCAGCTCAGTGAGAGAAGGGACGCGTCCCAGGGCCGCCAGAATCCGCTCGTATTCATCCGGAGTGATGCTGTGCTGAGCCAGCAATTCCGGAGTAATTACGACCGGATCGGGAACGACTGCAGAAGAGGCAGTAGTCATCACGATTGCCTCCATTGTCGCACGGGATTGCGGGCCGATTCGCCGGATGAAGAGAGAAAGGAGTTAGGACTACACCATCGGGAATCCGCGCATCCAGACTCCTGTAAATTCTGTGGGGCATGCAAGCATCTCGGCATAGGTCTACGGAACCGAGCCCCAATTCCGCCAACCCGGCACCTTCATGCGTCAACTAGCCTCTAATCAACGTATATGCGATACTTTTTATGCACCCCACCCGATGCCGGGATGGCGGAACTGGCAGACGCAGCGGACTCAAAATCCGCCGACCCTTGCGGTCATGGGGGTTCGACCCCCCCTCCCGGCACCAACAAAACAAAGAGTTTAAGTCGAATTGGCCTCTCGAAATCGAAGAGGCCAAAATCATTTGGTGGCTGTTCTGGTGGCTGTTGATTGAGACAGTGGGTACACCGCGAACAAGAGCCAACGAAAATTGGAATCCCGTCGAATTTCGCTGAGTGCATTGGCGGAGATTAGCGGCCAATATTTTTGAATCTAATAAATGTGAAATCGCTTGATGTAGCGCAGGTGGGAGACTCGTTGTATTACTTTTCAGCTGGATTTCTTACCTTCAAACAGAGTGAGTTCACTTCTTGTTTGAGTGCGGATCGGCCGTTGCTGAAACCAGACTGCCTCGTAGAGGCAAGAGTTAGCCTCGTGGCGGGCCTCCGCTACCAGGAATCCATCGTGCGTTGCAGAGGCGCAAATGAGACTGGCATTCTCGTCCTTACGCGGAGTATCGGGCTGGTGAAGATCTAGCCTGATCGGCCTCCCAACGCGCAATATTTCACACACCTCAGAATGGGAACTGATTGGCCGCCTATGGCCTGTTGGCGCCACTTGAACTGGTTCCAGAGTTTTCGCTTCTGTTGGACGCGTTCGGCCTCCGCTAGATGGCGTCAATACACAAACGGAATCAGCTTGCTGGTTCGTGCCGCATACTCATCGAATGCCGCACCGTAGTGATCATGCAAGTGCGAGTCGAGCATCGGAATATTGGCGAATACAAATCCAGCCAGCATGATCGACGGAATGACGACGGTTATCCAGCGTCCCGATACCAGGCAAAGTCCGGAGAATGAAATCAGATCGCCAAGATAATTGGGGTGCCTTGAATATCGGAACAGACCGAGGGTATAGAGGCATCCATGATTTTGCGGTTGGCGTTTCCAAACGTTACGTGCGTACTCCGCATACGAGTTCATCCAGGAGCCACAAACAAATAGAACCGCTCCGATGGCGGCAACCACTCCAAATGGAGCAGAATTCCTACCACCTGCAATGACGAGCAGCAGGTAGATGAACAGCACCCATGGCACAATCATGCCCACCTCGCTCCAGCCTACAGCTCTCTTCAGAAACACGAACTGGGTGAGAAGCAGCCGGACGAAATACACAGTGAGCATCACCGCGAGGCACATGCGCCGGGCTTCATCGCCGAGCAGCCACGATCTTCCCAGCCAGTCGCCTACAAAACCAATACCCCCAAGCAACAACAACCACGCCAATCCACACACGCGCCAACCGCCAGTGCCATAGCAACGCGCTGCGCGACGGATTTTTCGGATCGTGCGTAGAGATCGCCTGGGTTGCTTTCCGTTCATAACCGCCCCTTCTTGTATTCTCGCTCCATCCTTGAAGAGGCGTAGCGCCGTTAAACGGTTTAGGAGCTCGATACCAGGATTTGGGTCAGTAATCCGCCACGAATGATCGTTCCACAAGTTCAATCGGTGCGCTATCGCCAACGCACTTCCCATGGCCTTCGGACGCTGGAAGCGTGCATTGCGCTGAAGTCAACAGGTGCGCCAAAGATCACCTGTCCGGAAAGCGACTATCCTCTGGCTCGTAAATGAGTGACGTGGCGCCAATCGAGCTTCAAATACCTCTTGAAATGAAGTCGGATATCGGTACCTGCGTTTCAACGGCGACTCTTTCAAATGAAAGCGCGGTAATGTGAGACTTATCAAGAACACGACAAAGAAAGATCGCAGTTCTTTTTCACGACCTTGCTAGCTCATCACTGATTGCGCCTCCGCTTCCTTGAAAGAGCGAGGAAGAAGCCGCCCTGCGCGGAGGTCTCGCCGCTTCATCAGCAAGAAGAAGACCGGAACGAGGATGAGCACGTGGATAGTTGATGTAATCATTCCGCCAACGATGGGTGCGGCGATCGGCTTCATTACATCTGAGCCGATGCCTGACTCCCACAAGATCGGCGCAAGGCTTAGAATCACGGCGGTAACGGTCATCAGCTTGGGGCGCAGGCGCTGAACAGCTCCTGCAATGGTGGCTTGCACGAGATCGGTTTCAGTCAACGGCGCGCCTTGCTGCATGCGCTCTTCCAGCGCTTCGTGCAGGTAAACGACCATGACCACTCCGGTCTCAACGGCAATGCCGAAGAGCGCAATGTAACCAACCCACACTGCTACGCTGAAGTTATACCCGAGCAACCATTGCAGCAGCAGCCCTCCTGACATGGCGTAGAACGCCGGGAAGATGAGCACAGCAGCTTCCTCGACGGATTTGAAGACCAGATAGAGAAGGAGAAAGATGACGAAGAAGACGATGGGCAAAATGATCATGAGCCGCTGCTTGGCACGCACCTCGAACTCGTATTCGCCGGCCCATCGCCAGGTGTAGCCGGCGGGCAACGCAATCTTCTGGTGGATCAGTGCATTCGCGCGATTGACGAAGCCACCGTAGTCGCTCGTCTTCAGGTTCAGATAGACGTACCCGGTAAGGGAGCCGTCTTCGTCGCGGATCATTGCGGGGCCGCGCGAGTAATAGACGCGCGCAATCTCACTCATAGGAATCTGCGCGCCGGAAGGCGTCGGAATCAGCGCCTCCGTCAACGTCTTCGATGTATCGCGGAAATCGTGCATGTAGCGAACGGCGATCGGGAAGCGCTCGCGGCCTTCGACATTTTCGGCGATATCCATGCCGCCGATCTCTGAAGAAACCACGCGTTGCACATCCGCAACGGTGAGGCCGTAGCGCGCAGCCGCCGGACGATTCACTTCCACGTTAAGGTAAAAACCCTGGGAAACACGTTCGGCATAAATCGTCGTCGCCTCGGGCATGGTCGAAAGCACCTGCTGCATCTTGGCGCCGAGGCCCTGGATGCGATTCAAATCGGGGCCCTGGATCTTGATGCCGATTGCGGTCTTGATCCCGGTCAGTTCCATATCGAGGCGGTTCTGGACCGGCATGGTCCATGTGTTGGTGAGGCCTGGGAACTGCAGCTTCTCGTCCATCTCGCGAATGAGCTTGTCGTAGGTCATACCGGCTCGCCACTGTTCGCGCGGCTTCAACATTATGGTCGTGTCGTACATATCCAGCGGCGCGTTGTCCGTCGCACTGTCAGACCGGCCAACGGTTCCAAACACGGTTGAGACCTCGGGGAAGGAACGGATGATTCGGTCCTGTTGTTGCATCAGCGACGCGGCCTGCGTGATGGAGATTCCGGGCAGCGAGCTTGGCATGTAGAGCGCGGAACCTTCGTACAGGGCCGGCATAAACTGGCTGCCGAGCCGGAAGCAAAGCGGAATCGTGGCAGCGAGGAAAATGAGGTTGAGCGCAATCACAATCTTCCAGTGGCACAAGCACCAACGCAGCACCGGCAGATAGAGCGCCTGGCTGGCACGCGCTGCAGGGTTCTTCGCTTCGGGCCGCAATTTACCGCGCAGGAAAAATGGCATCAGCGCCGGTACCAGCGTGATGGAAAGCAGCGAAGAGAAAATGAGCGCCAGGGTCTTGGTCCATGCGAGCGGACGAAACATGCGCCCCTCTTGTGCCTCAAGCATAAAAACGGGCAGAAAAGAAACCACGATGATGATGAGCGAGTAGAAGAGCGCAGGACCGACTTGCTGGGCTGCACCGACAAGGATGCGGCGGCGTTCTCCTTCGTTGAGTTCGGTTGCATCCTTGCGTTCGGCGATATGGCGGTAGCCGTTTTCAACAATGACGATGGCTGCATCGATGAGCACGCCGACAGCCAGCGCCAGTCCGCCGAGCGACATGATGTTCGAACTTACTTTCAGGTAGTACATGGGGATGAAAGCCGCGAGAGCCGCGATGGGCAGCGTGATGATGGGCACTAGAGCTGACCGGAAATGGAAGAGAAAAAGGATGCAGACGAAGCTGACGATAATGGCTTCGATGAACAGGTCTCGCTTGAGTGTATGAATCGACTGGTTGATAAGCCAGGAGCGGTCGTAAGCCGTAACGATCTCGACTCCAGGAGGCAGGGATGGGCCAATGTCTTTTAGTTTGGCTTTTACGCCGTCGATCACCGTGAGCGCGTTCGTACCGTAGCGCGTCACCACGATGCCTCCGACGGTTTCGCCTCCACCCTGCCAATCTGCAGCGCCCCGGCGCACGTCGGGACCAAGCGTCACGGTACCCAGATCGCGCACAAGCACGGGTGTGCCGTTCTTGGCCGCAACGGGAACATTCTCAAGATCGGCGACATTGCGCAGATAGCCCAGGCCACGGATCATGTACTCGGCACCGCCCATTTCAAGCACGTCCCCACCGACTTCGTTGGTGCTTTGTCGCACGCGGTCGATGACGGTCGAAGCCGGGAGGCCGTAGGAGAAAAGCTTCTGCGGATCGAGATTTACCTGGTACTGGCGAACGAATCCGCCAATGGTTGCCACTTCGGCCACTCCCGGAACGGTCTCCAGCTTATAACGAAGAAACCAGTCCTCAAGCGCTCGCAAATCGGCGAGATTAAGCTTGTGCGATCGATCGACGATCGCGTACTCATACACCCACCCGGCGCCGGTGGCATCCGGGCCAATGGACGGATGAACGTCTGCCGGCAAACGCCCAGCAAGCTGCTGCATATATTCGAGGACGCGCGACCGCGCCCAGTAGAGGTCGGTGCTGTCATCGAAGATAACGAAGACACAGGAGTCACCGAACATCGTCTGGGCACGGACGCTCTTGACGTGTGGCGCGGCCAGCAGCGTGGTGACGATGGGATAAGTAACCTGGTCCTCGACAACATCCGGTGGCTCGCCGGGCCAGTTCGTGTGAACCACAACCTGCACGTCGCTGATGTCTGGCAGGGCGTCAAGAGGCACGCGCTGGAGCGACCACACACCTGCAAGCGTAAGCAGGATGGCCGCGGTAAACACCAGAAACGGGTTGCTCGCGCACCATGCGATAATTCGTGCGATCATTACATCCCTCCTGTTGCGTCGACGGTGAGCATTTTGGTGCCAATCGTGGCTCCGGCACGCTGAACAGAGACAGCCACGTGCCAGGTGCCACCGGAGTCGAGCTCCAGCGAGCCCGCGTAAATGCCCTGACCTTTGGCGCTGAGCGAGACCGCCGCGCGTTGGGCGGCCATACCCATCGCCGGCATCGCAGGCATCGAGAATATGGCCGATACCTGGGCTCCATCGACAGGCTTGCCGTCGCCGCCGGTGAGCTTGATCTGCACCATGTTTTTGCCCTTTTGCGGAATCGAGGGCTCAGTCGTTAACTCGATCTTGATTTCGTCGTGCGGCGAATTGGAGCCATTCGATTGTGTCTTCTCAGGGTTTGCATTCTGCTGTGGAGAAGTGAACGACCCCAACGCCGCTTGTAACTGAGCCTCGGAGTCCACCAAGAAGTTGGCTGAGCTTACGACGTGATCTCCCGGCTGCAGTCCCTTCAGGACGATGACAGAGTCTTCGATCTGTGGGCCGGTTTGAATCTCGCGCGGTTCGAGGTTGCCGTCACCGTGATCGATGAATGCAATGGCTCGCGAGCCGGACTGGAGAACGGCGGACGCAGGAACGATAAGCTGCTTTCCAAGCGGGAGGTTGATGTCGACGTTGACATACATCCCGGGCTTGAGCACCACACCGGGATTGCGGAAGATGAGGCGCACACGCACGGTGCGCGTTGCCGGATCAACCTCGGGAAGAATCTGATCTACACGACCGTTAAAAGCGCGGCCCGGATATGCGTCGACCGAGACCTGTGCCGGATCGCCTGGCCTCAAGCGGCCTACAGCGTCCTGAAAGACATTGGCGTAGACCCACACCGTGGAGAGATCCGCGATTGTGTAGAGCTTGGTGTCAGGCTGAACGTAGGCATTGGGCAGTGCGTTGCGCTCGATGATGAATCCCGATGCGGGCGAGTCGATCGCAATCTCATGCTCGACCTTGCCGCTCTGCACAAGTGAAGTGACCACTGCGGCCGAGACACCGAACTGGCGCAGCCGTTCCTCGGCCGCATCCAGCAGCCAGCCGCTTTCCTGCATTGCCATTCCATGCGAGTCGGAGGAGAGCGTCTTCTGGTTTTGCCGGGCCAGAAGATACTCCTGTTCGGTGCTGACGAGATCCGGGCTGTAGATGGTGAAGAGATGCTGCCCCTTCCTCACGTACTGGTAGCTCGCATTCGCGGAGACACTCTGAATCCAACCTGCAAAGCGCGTTTGAACGTAGGAGAGGCTTTGTTCGTCGATGTTGACGTTGCCGGGGATACTCAGCTTGTCGCTCATGTTCTTCATCTGCGCGACGACCGTCGTTACGCCAATCTGTTGCAGGCGCTGCGGCGAGATCTGGATGGGGCCGAGTTGTGGTTCCGCGCTGTCAGGAACTGCACTTTGCGTGCCTGGCGCGCTTGAGGCCACTGGGCCACGCGCCACCACTGGATCGTTCGTCTCTGCAGCGGGTATGGGATGACTGCGATGCAGTAGCAGGTAGCCGACTCCGCCCGCCAGTGCAACGCAGGCGGCGAGAGCGCTAAAAAATGCATGTCGATATACGCGGTCGCTCATTGGTTTTCCTCCTTCGTTGCTGCTGTTGGTGGTTGCGTCGTGGCGCCGATTGGCGCGCCAACGGCGAGTTCGAGGTCAGACATACTCGCGGCAAAGTTGCCCATCGACTGGAACCACGCGAGATCTACGTCGATCACGGCCATTTGGCTGTCGAGCAGGTCCAGAAGATCGGTTTGGTTATTTTCGTAGGCGATAACCGCAGCGTGCAGCGTTGCCTGGGCCTGCGGCTCAAGCGAATCGTGGTAAACGCGCGCCAGCCGCTGCGCAGCACGCGCTTCAGCCAGAGCCTCTTCGATCTGGCCGAAGGCCGCGTTGCGCATCGCCGCAACTTCGGCGTCTTGCTCGGTGACCTTGACCGTCGATTCGCTGATCTCGGCGTCGTGCTTGCGGCGATTCAGCCACGGCAGCGTGATTGAGCCCTCGACCATGTAATTGTTGCGGGGACTGTTCCCCGTCGGCATCAGCATGTACCCGCCGGCGATGTTGAAATCGGGCACATAGGCTTTCCCGGCGAGCGATTGCTCCCGACGGCTCTTCTCCGCTACCGCCTGCGCCTCCAACAAATCGGGGCGTGAAACCAGCGACCGTTCTTCCAATTGCTTGCCCGCCGGCAGATCGGCGCCAACCCCAAAGTCGCCCTCAACGCGAATCGGCATCGCCGGATCGCGGCCGAGCAACGTGTTCATCTGCGCGCGGGCAACTTCCGCGTCGCGGTCGAAGCGGATCATGTGCTCTTCAAGGCGCGTCATCGCAAGCTTTGCCTTCAGCACATCCTGCTGCGGAACCTTGCCGACCGTGTACTTGATGCGCGCCGCTTCAATGGCCTGGCGCGCGATATCCACGTGTTGGTCATGGATGCGCATCTCCTCTTGCGCCAGCAGCAGATCGAAGAAGGCTTTGCGCACTTCGACCCGAACGCGCAGACGCACAGACTCGAGCTCGTCCTGTGCAACGGTCACGTCCGATTGGGCAATGCTGGTTTGGAGAGCGCGCTTTCCCGGCCCCGGCAATGATTGGCTCAACATCAGCATGTTTTGCGCGGCGTTATAGTCCCACGGCTTGTTGAGCGGCACCTGCCAGTTGCGAAGCATGAACTGCGGATCGTCGAGCTTGCCTGTTGTCGGCACATGCGCTTCGGCCATCGCAACTTTGCGTGCAGCAACGTGAATCTCAGGGTTTTCAGCGAGTGCGCTTCGCTCAATCTCGTCCAGAGACTGCGCCGGAGTTGAGGCATCGGGTGGCTTCCGATTGTCGATGAAAGCGCTGAAGGCTTCCACGGGGCCGCTTGCGCCCGGCGTTTGCGCAACAATACTGTTTGCAGGCGCAAGAACGGCAAGACTGCAAAGTGCAATAAAAAGAGCTTTCATTCGTCCCTCGAATCGATGGGGGGTCATGGCATAGATCCGAGCGTGCAGTGCGCCAGGCGCACAGGAACGCACGAATCCTCAGTCAGGAATCGAGGGAAAGATCAGATTCGAAGGATGGTGCCGGTGCCCGATTGGGATCGAGGGGGCGGAGCATTGGAGGACAGTAGACTTTGGCCTGCAAGACGGTCGAGATCTGGTGGAAGTGCTGAAGCGAGCGACTGCGCGGCCCCAACCTGAGGCGCGGGCGTTACCACGCGGCCCTGAGGTATGGCCGTCCCGGATGAGTCTAACTGGCAGCAAGGGTGAGCGGCGCTCATCGTCGTCGAATCGCAATCCATCATCATTGCGCGGCAGCAGGAGTGGCAGGGAGCAAGGGTGATGCAGGCGAGAACTGGGCCAGCGGCCCATAGGGCCACAATCGCAAGCATCAACATCGCGCCTTTTCTGCCCATGCTCATAGTGTAAGCCGAACCCTCACACATAGCATCTCGTGACAACTCCCTGCATGCCGTGATGTGGATCACTGGAACCGGATGCCTAAGCTTGGTGAGAAGGCATAAATCACACGCAACTAATCACGTGGCATCAGTTGACGCATTCAGCGGGCTTGTCCGAGAGGTGGACATCCGATCCAACCAGATCTCAGTCTGGAATCGTGGTAAATCATCAATGCGCTCATCGAAGCCGAATCAATTTCTGCTTGGTCTCTCGACCGTCACTGGTATTCAATTCACCGTGGCAATCCGGTCGATGACAGAAAGCCTGTGTTCCGGGGAGAGGTGGCTGTAACGCGCGGACATTGTGATCGTCTTGTGACCGGCAAGTTCCTGGATCTCCTTGATTGATGCTCCCGCCATTGCTAACCAGGAGCAAAACGTGTGCCGGTTTGAGTGCCAGACGTAGCTCACAATCTTTGCCTCTTCGAGACAGGGGTTGAAACCAGGACCGAGTGTCGAATCTGCCTTGCGATCCCTCCCGTGGAAAGACCGGATCGGATGCCTTCTGTAGAGGTCTCTTCAGCGATCCAATTGCCTTCCGTGCGTCGGCATTGAGATGCACGGTTCGAGCCGAGCCGTTCTTTGTCTTCGTCAGCTCGATTGTGCGCCGTTCGAGGTCAACTTGAGACCACATGCATGAATACTGCTCGCTCAGCCGCATCCCGGTGTGAATGCTGAAGACAAATTCGGCCAAATGCTCCGGGAAGCGCGCTGCAATCACTTTGTGGAGCCGGTCGTATTCGTCGCGGCTAAGGAACCGTAGCCGACCTGTTCCTTCTTTCCTTTGCCGCACCAGACGCGCGGGATTGACGGACACTTTTCCATTACGAACGCCCTCCCGATAGCAAAGGGAGATAAACGCCTTATAACGGTTCGCTGTAGCAGGCGTTTTGCAGCGGGTTCTAAGCCACCTTTCCAGCTCCTGCGGAGTGAGGTCAGCAGCGGGCTTGGAGCCAAGCGCTTTCCGAACGATTTCGCCTTTGCTTGTGTAGCTCCGATTGTCCTTGTGATGAGCGACGAATTCGAGCACATCATCGATCAGCTCCGACAAGGTGACAACCTTGCTGTTGCGCAGCTCTGGAAGCTTCCTTCCGGCAGCTACATCGGCCTTGCGCGACTGGTACAACTTGATCGCATCCGACTTGCGACCGACCTTCTCTCTGTGCCGCTTTCCGGCCCCATAGTAGTGAACCCACCAGATGCCGCTTCCGATGGGATTTTCGTAGACTCCGCGCATCGCTCACCTCACTGTTTTGGTCTTCTGCATTTTTTATGACATTCCCCGGATAATTGGATGATTTGCCGAGGCACCAGGGGCGGTGTCAAGGCTCTTTGACCGCGAAGCGGCGCGCGGATGCGCGGCCTTGACTCCGCCCCGGCCTCGGCTATTCTCAGCTATCCTGGGAATGTCATTCGGTTGCTCGTCAGGCCTCTTCGGCGCGCCGATACGCCCGCTTTGCGAGGAGTTCTTGCGCCCGGATTAGCTTCGTCTTCTGGACCCGATCGAAGAGTGCACTAATGTGCTCGGTCGCCATTCCAGACGCTTTCAGAAGCGGGTCGAATGCAGCCATCATCAACATCTGACTACCGACGCATTCGATAAAGATATCCATGCCAAGAGGGTTCGAGCTACCACCTTGAGCTGCCCTCAGCAATGCTTCACGTGCCCATTCGCTCGGCGTTTTGCGCGCGCGTGTCGCGGCGTCTTCGATGACCCTCGCCTCGACTGCCGTGAGCTTCGTACTCAAATTGAGCGAGCGGCGATCACGCCCGCGCAGCTTCTCTTTGGGTCGATCCCTCATTGTCTGAACGTCACCCATAGTGACCTCCATCCCGTGTCTACGTGGTATCTGGCCAGATACCACGTTTTGTAATCGTGCTGTGTTTTCAGTGGTATCTGTTGGGATACCAAGGTATCTGGGCAGTTCCCTTGAAGGGGTGGAGTGTCGAAATTCACCCGGTGCGCAGCACCGAACGGGATGCATGCCCTGATTTCTTCCATCGTGAGCGACAACATAACGCCATATCGCGCGCGAGTCCAATACCTATTAGGACAAGAGTGATGCCTTGTAGGCATCGTCGCAAACGGGAAACCGAGATTGGCACAAATCAGATTCGGCCGTACCCTCAAATGCGTGAAGATGCCTCCGAATGGCCACTAATGCCTCTGCGATGCCTTCTAGGAATAGCGCTGTAAGTAAAAGGTCTTGGACACGCATTCAAAACTGGGCAAAACTGTAGCTGATCGCAGGTGCACGCAAATTCTCCAACCTGTCAGCGTGTGGCAGCTACGTGAAGACGGGTTAACGATGGGAGCATCCGAATATGAGACAAGCAGACGGCGAACAAAAGAAACCTCCCGCTCGAATCACAGTAGCGGCAGAGAGCAAGATACTTGCGAGCCGCGAAGAGGCAGCACAGTTGCTCTCCATTAGCCAGAGAGCACTGGACTACCTGATTGCGACGCGGCGGCTGCCAACACGGCGCATTGGCGGCCGGGTTCTCATCCCGGTTTCCGAGCTTAGGAAATATGCGCGTACCGATCATCCTGAGCGGATCGTGGCGTAGACGATACCGCGCTCCAATCGGGTGTGTCATCCCGTCAGGAATTAGTGAAGGCCGAGCCTTTAACAAACCTTCGATTCGGAAGACCAGCGCATGCCAGCGGGCAATTGAACAGAAGCAAAGTCTAGGTGGATGACCCGGCGATGAGCAGCATTCTGTGACGGAGAAGACGCATGGAGGAGAAGAGGCCGCATGAGCAAAGCTCCTCCCAAGCCGACCTCGCAGACGTGCTCCGGAATCTCGGTCCGGATCGCGGGTACTTCGTCTTCCGGAATTCGGCCGCGCAGATGGGACGCGGGAATTACGCGCAGTGCCCCGTTGGTCGCAGGGCACGGATCAAGGTGGAGGCGTACAGAAAGCATATGCTCAAGGACGGAGGCCGGGGGGCTGAACGTGAATCACCCCGACCTTTGTAGTCCAAGGTCCAAATCCTTCGACCTCGACCTTCTCTTGAACTGCGATCGTGACGTCCTGGTGCCAAGGTACTTTCCAATTCGCTTCAGGGACCTTGTCAAACAATATGCCTCTTACTGGCGTGAACTGGTTCCCGAGCATTGGCTCTAATAAGACCCGGAGTTTGTCGGACGTCGCAAGCTTTGCAATCTCGGGGACAACGTCGAGCAGGTTTCGAACGGCGAACACTTCTCCACGGCGTCGCAGTTTTGAGTCTATATCTGCGGGCCTTTCGATCGCAGCGAGCAGGCGCAGGGTTTCGTCTTTGCTAAGCACTCCCTCGACAATTGCGAACCCGTTGGCGTTCAATTCGGCAACGATCTCTGGCGCGTCGACCATCCTCTGATTGTAGGTTCAAGAATTGCTCGTCCCGCATGGCAGCCTGACGGTGTACTGGCACTTTAGCGAACATCCCCTAGTCTGCGGAGCTTCGCGAGGAGTTGCCCGATCCTGGCTTGACTCGCATCGTCCGGTAGAAGATATCCGGGCAAAGCGTCGAGGAAGCGTGATTCCCCAAGAAGCGTTCGGACGGCATCGGCGATATAAATCTTCAGCGCCGAAGAAGCCGTTTCGACTTCTGGTATGAGCGATGACCGGCCATCGACTACGGCAATGAAGTCTTCCAGGTCATGGCTCGCGAGGTAATCTCGCTTTCCCCGCCCGTGAAATGCTTCGAGCTTGGTCCCGAGAAAGTAGGGCGCGTTGATGGATCGAATGACCAGTCCGCTAGGAAGCTGGACTTTCCCCGCCGTGCGCAAAGCATCCGGATACCAGCGGTTCGAAAAGCCGAGAACCTGAGAATCCAATGGCATGACATCCAAAGTCAATGCGCCGTGAGTCCACCTGCACAGCGGCGCGCCTTCGCGGCTGTCTTCTTTGAATCCCAAACCGCGAAGCCGCTCGGAAAACACGGTGTACTCGGCATAGGAACCAATCTCCGCGATGATGTCCACGTCGTAGGTTCCGCGCACAGGTGTGGCGGCCGGATCGTCGATCAGCGAACCGGTTGCGCAGCCGCCGACAAAGACAATTTCCGGGAGGAGCTGGCGCAATCGGTCAGCCGCCAGTTCCAGCAGTTCAAGATTAGGATTTGGCATCGGTGGGCATCTCCAACCTTCGCGTCAGTTCCTGACTCGCTAGGTTTCGTTCTCTGGCCCGCCCGTTACGGAGAGCATCCACCAAGGCCAGCAATTCATAGAGCCGCTCATCTGCGAGTGCAGCCTGCGGGACATTCTTGTGGAGGGGCGCAAAGCTGTAGCCACGAACCTTCCCATCCGCGTACGGCCAGACTGGCGGCAACTCGCCTGCATCAGCAATCGTTTTCGAAAGCGGAGGAGCCGCATAGCTCGTCGGAACACCTCGCGTCGGCGCGCCGGTTTCGGCAGGAAAAGCATACCGAACTCCATGAATCAGGAATTCGAGCAGCGAGGAGCGATTCAGGCGGTCTCCGAGTTCCGGACCTCGAACGAAGTGCGACGCCCGCGCCCGCTTCACTGCGGCGTAAACCTCCGACGGATAGAGGTGGAGTTCGTTCGCCAGGCGCAGGTACGGAGGCCGTTCGCTGTTCTCCAGCGAAAGCTTAAGCATGACCACGATATCAAGCGGTCTCAACATGGGCTGATTATACAATATTCAAATAAATTGAATATTGAACGTCTGGGTAACCCCGGGCCCTACCGACACCGAAATGGGTGTAATTGGGTGTCTAATTGGGTGCGATTCTGAACTCAGCTACCGCTTCCGAAGAGCGGCGGATGCCTGAACTCGATCGCGACCGGATCATTTCATAGGATTCAACAGCCACTCCCGTGCAAATGCAATAAATTGATCTGAGTTGCACTAGGAATTGTGCAACTCGTAACACCCAATAAATGAGATGGTTGAACATGTAAACAGCCACTAAACGGCCACCAAACTGCTGCCGTTCATGTGCAAACCGACTGGTTTTTCGAAGGAAAATCCGCCGAGATTCTCAGTGGCTGTTTTGATGGCTGTTCGTTCCCAACTTTTGTGTATTTTGATGCGACGGACTGCAAGGCGGCACTTCTCTTCAACTCGCTCTTCCAAAACAGCTTATGCAAGAATTTGCGATCAGCTGCAACTCGCTGCAAAACCCTAAAAAACAGACTCAAAATCCGCCGACCCTTGCGGTCATGGGGGTTCGACCCCCCTCCCGGCACCATGCTTAGTTCATAAACAATCAGTGGTTTACGTTGGGTACATAGAATCTGCGCGATTTTTGTACCCCCCAAATACCCGCCTTCTCGCGATACCGCCACAGTGATCCAGTTTTGTTGCAAAAAGTATGTTGCGACATATGACGACGGCGTCGACGAAAGAAATGCAGATCACGCCGCGTGTAAGTGTGCACGATTTCCAGACGCCGTCGTTGCTGGTGAGGTTCGAGTGCTTTTCGGCTTTGCTCCGGTTCGGATTCAAATGGAACGGTTGAGCATCCGGTTCAGGCGCTGGACGAACACGGCAGGATCTTGAAGCGGGACGCCCTCGAGCAGGAGTGCCTGATCGAAGAGCAGCCACGCGGCGTCTTCCACCTTGCTGTTGCTGGTGTCCACGAGCAGCTTCTTGATGATCTCGTGATCGGGATTGATCTCAAGTGTGGGTTGCAATTCTGGCAGTCCCTTCTGACCCATGGCCTCCATCATCTGGCGCATGCGAGCTGAAGGCTCGTCTTCGTCGGACACGATGACCGACGGGCTGTCAGCGAGCCGCGAGGAGGCGCGTACTTCCTTAACGGCATCGCCCAGCGTGGCCTTGATTTTCTCAAGGAGGGGCTTGAGCTCTTCAGCCTTCTCCGGAGCAGAGTTGTCCTTCAGGTCGTCCGAGGTGGCGGATTTGTTGACGGCTTTCAAATCGATGTCGCCAAACTTGTCGACGGTCGAAAAGACAATCTCGTCGATATCGTCATCGAGGAGGAGAACCTCGATGTCTTTCTTTTTGTAAATCTCAAGCAGCGGAGAATTGCGAAGCATGGATTCAGAGCCGCCGGTGATGTAGTAAATCGCCTTCTGCTCGGGCTGCATGCGGCTCTTGGCCTCGGCGAGCGAGGTGAGCCCGTCAACCTTGGTGGACTTGAACCGAATGAGATCGAGCAACGTCTCGCGATTGGCGAAGTCACCATAAAGACCTTCCTTGAGAGGACGATTGTACTCGGCAATGAACTGCGCGTACTTCTCGGGATCATTGACTGCGATTGTCTTCAGTTCGGAGAGGATCTTCTTGACGCTGGCCGTCTTGATGCTGGTGAGCACCTTGTTCTGCTGCAGAATCTCGCGCGAGACGTTGAGCGGCAAATCTTCCGAGTCGATGATGCCGCGGACAAAGCGCAGGTACTGCGGAAGCAGGTCCTTGGAATCGTCCATGATGAAGACGCGCTTGACGTAAAGCTTGACGCCGCCCTTGTAGTCAGCCTGGTAGAGGTCGAGCGGAGCCTTGGCGGGGATGTAGAAAAGCGTGGTGTACTCGAGCGTGCCTTCAGCCCGGGTGTGGAACCAGAAGAGCGGGTCCTCCCAGTCGCCGGTGATCGACTTGTAGAACTCCTTGTAGTCGTCGTCCTTGAGCTCGGATTTGGGGCGCTGCCACATCGCGCTGGCGGCATTGACCTGCTCCGTGGTGCGGGTCTTGATGGATTCCTTCTTCTCCGCGTTCCACTCGCTTTTGTCATGGGTGAGGAAAATGGGAAACGCGATGTGATTCGAATACTTCCTTACGATCTCCGTGAGACGCCAGCCGTTGGCGTACTGCGCGCCTTCGTCGTTGAAGTGGATGAGGACAGTGGTTCCGGCGCTCTTGCGCGCATCGCCGCCGGATAATTCCTCAATGTCAAATCCGGACTTTCCGTCGCTGGTCCACTTATAGGTCTTGTCTTCACCGGCCTTGCGCGAGATTACTTCGACCTTATCGGCCACCATGAAGACGGAATAGAAGCCGACGCCGAACTGGCCGATGAGGTTCGAGTCTTTGCGGGCATCGCCCGAGAGCTGGGCGAGGAAGTTTTTGGTGCCGGAACGGGCGATGGTGCCGAGGTGTGAGATCAGGTCTTCCTCGTTCATGCCGATGCCGGTGTCGGAGACGGTGAGGGTCTTGTTGGCTTCATCAAGTTCGAGGTCAATGCGCGGCGAGTCAATGCCATTGCCGACGAGCGCCTTGTACTTATCGTCGGTAAGGCTAAGGTAGCGCAGCTTGTCGAGCGCATCGGAGGAATTGGAGATGAGTTCGCGGAGGAAGATTTCCGGGTGAGAGTAGAGAGAGTGGACGATCAGTTGGAGTAGCTGGTTGACTTCAGTCTGGAATTGTAGTTTTGACATGGCAACTCTGATTATCGCGAAACAGGGGGAAGATCCTCAACTTGTCGATGTACTTTGCGTGTAGACGGGCTTCGCGGTTTCACGAACCGGGTTTGTTATTGACCTTTGCGCCGTTTAATTGTCGAAGAACCCGGACTGCGAGGTTTGCCTTCAGATGGTGTCAGCCGGTGTATGGGCGGGTTGCTTGGGACTCTGGCAGTATCTCAATCGAATTCAGGAGGCTCTTTCGAAGTCTGTGGGCGTAAAGGCCTTCAGGAGCATCTATCTTCAAATTGCTTCATCCAACAGCGCTGCGAAACCGGTCCAGCTCTTCTGGAATTTGTTGGCTTTGTTCCCATGGGGCCACCATTGGACGCTGCACGAACCCAGAAAAAGCGTTCCCAGGAGTTCGGTACCTTTTTGGACCTCGATTTCCAGCGAGTTCCTGCTCCTCTTTTCGTCAACTCGACATTGGAAACCTGATTAACGGTCACGCTTGTTGCTGTTCTTTTCCTTCTCATCCGGGTCGCTCCTTGATTGAGAGCAGCCTGACATTTGATTCCGCGACAGAGATGAGGCGATCTTCCCGATATCAAACTCGCGTAGCCGCGTGATTGTGTCCTTTGGTTGGCAGCCCATCAGGAGACCTTGGAACGATACGAAGGTAGTCCAGACGGATGCCAACTCCATAAGGCTGCACAGTGGACGGAGAAAAGAGCAGCGTGCGCCAGCAAATATCAGAAAGCATTTTCCTTTTCATCCATGTATCCGATGCCGCACCAGTAAACCGGCCAGTTCATACTGGTGATGGGATTGAGTGCGTTGTTGCCGGAGTAGAATGCGCCTTGGTATTGCGTCTTTGCGGCGTTTGATGCAAGCAGCGCCGGAAACAGTTCTGGAAGCGAAGTAGCGAGAGGACCCTCGAGTTCATAAGCTTGTGAGAATGTGTAATAGCTACTGAACGCGGCGGGCGTCGCCGCCAGGTTACAGTTCACGGCGGAATAATCGGTGGGGGCAAGGCTCAGGCTATCCAACGCGAAGATTTTGTAGGCGGGGTTATTGCCAAAGTACGGACTGATGCCCGCGGTAACTGCCAGCGCAACGCCCGGCGACATCAGCCGGAATTCGTCCATGTGCGTATGACCGGCAATAGACATGGCAATGACGCCGGGATACTGTTTAATGATGCCCATGAACTGTTTCTGATTGGTGTCCGTCCACATCATCGTTGCTGTCGTGATCTGACCATTGATGTCATTGGATGACTCGGCGGTTGTGTCCTCAACCGCGCCAGGAGGCGCATGCATCAACAGCCAAACCTTCTTGCCGGCCGTACCGGCTGCGGCAAGCTGAGCCTGGAACCATGTAAATTGATTTGCAATGAGGGTCGTATTTGCAGCAGTACCCAGGGAAAGCGCGAACGTGTTGAGCGCGACGATCATCAGATTCATTCCCGCGGGCTCGACCGAATAGTATCCGCCATCGGCGATGCTGTTGATAATATTCTGTTCATTCCCGACGCCATTCAGTGCAAGCGTGTACAACTGTTGCGCATTATTGACAAGAAACGTGCTGTCTGGCCCTTCGTCGGTATAGGAATCGCAGTTGCCCAGCGTAAAGTAGACGGGCGTGGTGCCCAGGGTCGTCCTGATCTGCTGCAAAACAAATGAGAGTGTCTTATCGACAAATGCATTTGCATCTGCGTTTGTCTTGTTCACCGTAAACTTCGAGTAAAGATAGTTCATGCCGTGTCCAAGAAAATCACCTGTAAAAAGAACCGCCGGACTCGTGCCCAGGTTCTGTTTGATGCTTGCGAGCGCCAGGGACAGCAGCGCATAGTTGGTGTCAGCGCCAGGCAAGGAAAGCTCATTATTCGCCGAATTCATCGACCCCCGAAAAATCGCGGGCCACTTAGATATATCCGCCGCATCAAGTTGCGCTACCAACGCTACATTTTCTGTCTGCGTCGTACTGGTTGACGGAAATGGCGGGATAAATGGTTGGAAATGCACGTCGGAGAAAACCAGTATCGGGAAGGTATCTGAGCCGGCAATGTTTGTGACTCCGCCGCATCCGCCGATGAGACCCGCGCTTGCCAAGCTTGCCAGCTCAAGAAATGTACGGCGTGATAGTTGTGTCATTCGAGTTTCTCCTTCTCTTGAAGACCACTGTTGCGCGTGCCTATTTGGTACGGTCAAAATTGAGGTGCCGTGACGGGAAGCGTAGCTGAATTGATTCCTTCGCATTTGGAGTTATCCACCGTCAGGTTGCCCGCCGAATCAAGCGTGATGGTCCAGATCGAGTCGTAGTCATCCGATGGCCAGTCGGCCACTGTCTGGCCGCTGCCGTAGCTCTTCAAGAGCGCGTTGACCAGGGGCGCGAAGTGATCATGTTCCCAAGCCAGAAGCACCTTGTGATTTGAGAATTGCGGACTGTTGAAGAAGAAGTTGACCGTATTCGCAGTGATCGTAGAAATATCGTCGAGTTCGAAGTTTGACACCAGACGATATGGCAGGTTGTTGGCGACTGCATAAGGTTCGGCGGTCAACGATGGCCGTACATAGGACCATCCAGAATCTCCAGACGGGGCGGTCTGTGCGGGATCGATCGAATAGACCTGATCGGGGTTGATTTTGCCGCGCAGGGCGTTGGGAAGATCGAGAGCGCGCCATTGTCCTGCGGCGACGTAATTGCCATCTTCCCAGCCAGGCGTCGGATGAGCCTCAGCATGGCGCATCAGGTAGAGGGTTTCGTCGGTGTTGGCAACCGGAGGAGTAGACGACGGCGCTGAGATATTGAAAGCAGGCAGCGCGCAGGGAGCGCTGACCATCGCCGGAGGCGGAAGCGCAGGATACGTCGACTTCGGTCGCAGATTGCTGTTGTAAGTCGTCAGGCCTGCTGTGCCGGATGAAGCGATCGAGATAGCGTACACAAAGTTCGGCCCCTGATAACTGGATGGAAGAGCCAGCCCGTAAGAGCGTGCGGCGTTCGCCGCGGCCAAAAGATGTTGAGTGGCTGTCCAGGGCGCAGAAAAGACATAGTAGCCAGGGGCACCATAGTCGATGACCGCCTTTATCAACGATTCGTTGTCGCTGTTCTGGTCGGTGAAATCAATTCCCTGGCAGCTCACACAGGAGACGAGTGCAGCGGCTACGTTTTGAATTACCTGGTCCTGGGCATAGCCGGAGTTGATTGGAAAACTATTGCCGCTATAGAGAACAGGTCCGGCGGCGGACTCGTCGAGCGTAACCAGATTGAGCAGCGCAAACTGCTGAACAGTCTCGAGCGCCACCATATCCGGATAGTTGCCGGCGGTCTGCAGATGGGTCATCGGTTCGAGTGCGTAGATGCCGGTCAGTTCTGATTTCCCAAGACTGTCTGTTTGAGAAAGGAACCCATTAATAAAGTGCGTTGCAGTCCTCGACTAGTGAGGTTTGCAGTTACAGGATTGATATCGGTGCTCTCGTTATTGTTCAGGTCCTCGCTGACCACGAAGATGAGATTGATGTTGCCGGAAGCAAGCGCTGAAGATGTCGGGGGCACGGGAACAGCCCCGTTTTGCCCGGCGCATCCACAAGCAACCGACAGCAAAACCAACAGCAAAACCAACAGCGAATGCGCCAGATAGCTGCGTAACCTGCCAGATTGCTCGGTCACTCTTCCACCGCAAATGCCGCGTAAGTTTCGCCCCGCTATCCGATATAGGTCACGAAATCGAGCCGCGATGACCGCATCTTTGGCGCAGTAGACGGCCTCGCAGAGTGAAATGCCTACCGTGAGTTGACGGTGGAGTCGAGTTTCATGATGCAGACGGAGTCGTGATCGTCGAAGACCCATGAAGGCCACGGTGTCTTTCTGCTCCAACTTGAGAGCAACTGGTCGAATGTCTTATCGGCGTTTCTCAGAATTCGCATCAATTTTCTGTTCTGGTATTTTCCTCAATTAAAGATATCGAGTTGCTCTGAGAAAACGTAGGGTTCACTCTTTAGGTGGGATCGATTCCCAACGCGGCATTCTGTTCCAACTCTGCTTTCAGCAGGCGGCGAACCTGCACTTTATGTTCAGCACTGCATTCACTCTACGCAATGCTGCTTTCGAGCCATTACAACAGCATTTCAAGCCACCGTTGTTGGTGAGATCTGTCGCAGAGTACCGCAGGACGTGAAACCGCATGGTGATTTGCAGCACATCTTATCGCGAAGTTACCGAGTACCTTTGCGTCTACTTTCGCATCAGGGCGCCAGGCGGATTCGCACGCCAGCCACGGTAACGTCAGGAGACTTCCATGCGATCCACTCGTTGGCTTGGCCTTTCTTTGGGCATGACATTGATTTTTCTTTGCTGCTGTGACAGCAATGGCGTCAGCGCTGAAGCTCCTGCCGCCGTCAGATACACTGCCTGCACCGCAGTTTTCACAAAAGGCGTGCCCATCACGCCGGATGCACCTGCCATCACCGTAAGCCCCACAACTTCGTTCAGTGTCAGCCCTTCTCTTCCCTCAGGACTCAGCCTGAACGCCGCCACGGGCATCGTCAGCGGAACTCCGACGTCAGTGACGGCCCAGGCCAGTTACACGGTGACGGTTTCCACTTCGACAGGCAACGCGGCTACAACGCTCACCATTACGGTGAATGATCAGGCGCCCTCCTTGTTTAGCTATGCAGCGGGCACGGCGACCTACATTGTGAATGCGCCGATCACTGAAAATGATCCCTCCAGCAGTGGCGGCGCGGTGATTTCCTACAGCGCGAGTCCAGCGCTTCCAGCAGGCTTGAGCCTGAACTCGTCGACAGGAGGCATCAGCGGAACGCCGACGGCTGTTACTTCTTTAGCGAAATACACAGTGATAGCGAGCAATACCGGGGACACTGCGACAGCTCTGGTGTTTATCACGGTCAAATCCCCAGCGCCCACGCCTTTGGCAGCCCCGGCGGATCTAGCTTACCGGCCTGGCAACGCGACGTACACAGCGGGCGTAGCGATTCCGGCAAATGTGCCAACCAGTAAGGGCGGAGCACCGCTCCCCTACAAGGATTCGGGCGGAAATTCTATTCCGGCCTACAGTATTTCCCCGTCGCTTCCCCCAGGGTTGCGAATTGACGGCGTCGTACTTACTTCTATCGGCGACCTGCCCACGGGGATTATCAGCGGAACACCCGCTACTGTGTCGCCTTCGACCACCTATACGGTCACAGCCAACGACCGTACGGGAAGCACATCCGCGACGCTGACCATTCAAGTGGATGCGGCTGGGGTGACTCCGTCGGGACTTGCGTACAACACTCCTGCTCCCGTCTTTGCCGCCGGGGTAAGGATCACACCAGACAAGCCGACTGTCAGCCCGCTGGGCAGCACTCCGACCAATTACAGCGCGAGTCCCGATCTTGGCCGGATTGGATTGACATTGGATCCATCCACCGGCATCCTCAGCGGGATCCCCGTGGCCTTGTCCTCGAAGACTGCATCCCCACTGACGGTGACTTATACCGTTACGGCTTCTAACTCAAATGGCGCGGTCACGGCTCCGCTGACCATCACGATTTACAACTCGCACCAGGCTGTGCCTAACATGGCCCAGTCCATTGATCCGCTGGCTGCTCCCGGCTCCAGTTTTCAGTTTCTGGATACGGGTATGGTGGTGACCGACACCGACAACCCGCAAGTGGCACCCGTGGAATGGATGGCAGGGCAGGCGGTCAGCGCGGCAGTGAATCCGAACCTGAAACTTCTGGCGGTGCGGACAAGCGGATTCAACCGCATATTTCACGAAGCGTTTCCATTCTTTGATCCACTTTATTCGAGCGAGTATGTCTTTCTATATGACATCAGCGGGGGAACGCCGGCCTTCAGGCAGGCCATCCCCATCCCCAACGCATACCACGGGCTTGCCTGGGATCCGCTCAAGGGCAATAACGCACTTTATGTCTCCGGCGGCATGGGCGACGCGCCGTTTGGCACCGATCCGATTCCTTATACGGTTAACGGCGCTCCGGCTACCAATAACGGAGACAATGTCCACATCATCACCCAGAAGCCGGATGGAAGCTGGGCGCTCGCCGCGGAACTGGACCTGGGCCAGAACGGCTCCGGTCAGTCCGTGGTCAATGGGCATCCCTCGGGCAACGGCTTGCCAGTGCCTAATAACCAGTTCGCATCGGTCAACAGCGCGGTCTACGTGGCACCCATGGCGGCCGGCCTGACGATATCGGCGGATGGCCAGACGCTGGTCGTTGCCAACTATTACAACGACTCGATTACGGTGTTTACCGGAGGCCTGAACATTTGGCTGAAACAATGGGTTCCAGATCCGGCGTCTCCGCAACAATTTGCGGGAACATTGCAGGGAACAGAGCTCGATCTGCGGCCCGGCAAGGCTGCCAGTTCCCCAGAATCCGGCACTCCCGGGGGAGAGTATCCTTTTTGGGTTGTGCTCACAGGCAAAAGTGGCCCTGCAGCAACCGCATACGTGTCGAGCCTTCGCGACCGCGAAATCGACGTGGTGAATCTGGGGGAGAGTTGCACGAACGGCACCAGCGGCACTGGTTGTTTCTTGCAGACCTCGCCTGTGGTCACGGCCCGCATCCCCGTTAAAGGCCAGCCGAACAGAATGACGTTGAACGCTGCGGGGACGCTTCTGTATGTGGCTGAAGACGAGTCGGACACGGTGGATGTGATCGATATCAATCCGCGCGACGTCGGTGTCCCCAGTCAGAACCAGCCGGCGACGTTCAACACGGTAATCGAAACCATTCCGGTTATCGCTCCGCCGTCGGTCCTGTCGGGCTCTCGGCTGGCGCAATATACAGGCGCCAACACCAACAGCGTGACGCTCTCTCCGGATGAGAAGTATCTCTACGTCACCAATGGCAATCTGAACAACATCGCCGTGGTGCGACTGAACGGAACCAACAGAGGGGACAAAGTCATCGGCCTGATCCCTACCGGCTGGTTATCCGAACTCGTTGGCTCTCAGCAGCGATGGCGTGTGGGCCTATGTGGTCAACTCGAAGTCGCCGACGGGCGCGAATCCGAATTGGTGCTATGTCTACGGGCCGGCCGGGTATCCGACTTGCATGGCTGCCAATGAATACAATCCGCAATTGACCAAGGCCGGGTTGCAAACCATTCCGCTAACCGCAGCGTTGCCTCAGGCAGAACTCAACCTTATGACCAAGCAGGTCACGGATGATAACCACTTTGGCAGCGTCGAAACTGCTGACGAGGTAGCGACCATGGCGGCGGTTCACAGCGGGATTCAGCACGTCATCTATATCCTGAAGGAGAACCGGACTTACGACCAGATTCTGGGGGACCTGGGCCGGGGCAATGGCGATCCGGCGCTGACCTTGTTTGGGCAGGCGATCACGCCTAACCAACATAACCTGGCGCAGCAATTTGTCACTCTTGACAACTTTCTCGCCACCGCCGAGGTGAGCAACGACGGCTGGCCATGGAGCACATCAGCTCGTGCTCCGGATGTGGTGGAGCACCAATATCCAGTCAACTACGCGCAACGTGGATTGAGCCTTGACACCGAGGGAATGAACCGCAACGTCAATGTTGCCATTCCGACTCTCGCCCAGCGCCAGGCATCCGATCCCCTGATGCCTGGTGGCGCGCTTTCGCCAAACGTGACGGGTGGCGAAGATCTGTTGCCGGGACAGGCCGATTTGGATGCGCCTGATGGCCCCAATGATGAACTGAACACCGGCTATCTATGGAACGACGCGCTGCGCGCCGGTCTCACGGTTCGCGACTATGGGTTCTTTGTCGATACCAACTGCTACAACGAGCCGAGATGCCGAACCCCGCTGACGCATGATCCGTTCGCGACTGGAACCATCGTTGCTCCCTCGACCAATGTTGCACTCGCGCCCTTTACAGACCCGTACTTCCGCGGCTTTGATCCCTCTTTTCCGGACTTCTACCGCTTCAAGGAGTGGGAGCGGGATTTCGACGCCAACTACGCGGCCGGAGGGCTTCCGAATTTCACCCTCGTTCGCTTCATGCATGATCACACCGGAAACTTTGGCACGGCGATCGATAAGGTGAATACACCGGAGCGCGACGTGGCCGACAACGACTACTCGGTCGGCCTGCTGGTTCAGAAGATTGCCAACAGCCCGATCTACAGAAGCAACACGCTGATCTTCGTTGTGGAAGACGACGCACAGGATGGCGGCGACCACATGGATTCGCATCGCACTACGGCCTACGTGGCTGGAGCCTACGTGAAGAATGCAGTCGTTTCCAAACCGTATACGACCCTCAACTTCATCCGTACCATGGAAGAGGTTCTGGGTCTGCCGCCGATGAACCTGAACGACGCGCTCGCCGCACCCATGAGCGACATCTTTAACACGACACCAAGAGCGTGGACCTTCACCGCGACTCCGGCGGCGATCCTCTATTGTTCGCAACTGCCTCTGCCTCAGCCCTTCCTGCCGTGCAACGACCTGACGCCTGACGCAAGATACTGGGCGCGTGCGACCAGGGGAATGGACTTCGATGATGCAGATCTGGTGGACGGAGCGGCATTCAATCACATTCTCTGGAAGGGAATGATGGGCAACAGGCCCTATCCCGGCAGGCCGACCGGGAAGGACCTGAGCCAGAATCGCGACAAGCTCCTGGTGCAGTATCGGTACTCCCTTCAACCACAGGCAGAGAAGATGCCAAAGGCAGCCAGCGACTGAAGGCATCAATTGCTGTGTACTAACAGACCCTGCTTATCGTTCGCTGGAGCGCGGTCAAGTGCAGGTGGAATCTGGAAGAACCGGAACACTCGAGCGCAGACCGATCACCAGTTTCTGGATCACATATCCGAGCAGCCGGTTTTACGGTCACTTGCCTAGAGCACTGACTGACTTGAATAGCTCAGCGGGCGCTATGACCTGTTTGCTTCATTTGAGAGTGGCAGAACGCCACATCGGATGCTAACGACTTCCAGAAGGATAGCTTTCGGGGAGAGATTGCAACGGCATGCTATGCAGCTCCCGCTGTCTTGCGAACGCGCGCAAGCATGTCGTCTACGGTCCATTTATTCAGACTCTTTATCACCGCAGCCTCGGCAATTGGTACCGGTCAACGCCGATGAACATGTGTGCGACATCCTCATCGGCGACTTCGCGGTCTCCGTTCTTTATCGCTTCTCTATCTCCAAACGACAAATCAGAATTGCTATTGCTTGAAGATCACCGGTGGCCCGCTGACTTTCTTCGCTTTGATATCGTCCAGGACTTCAATGCGGTCGGCTACTGTAACAAAGGGAATTTTCTTTGTTATCCCGTAATCCTTGCGATCGAAGTACATTATCCCTTTGACCTCGCCCGCTCCTGTGCCCTTGCCGCTAAGAACTAACGTCAACTTTTGGGGCTTCGTCACCCCGCGCATCATGTAGTCGCCATCAACGTCAAACGTATTGGGGCCGGTCTGCGTGATCTTTGTGGAGTGGAAGGTGATCAGCGGGAAGTGCTCGACATCGAAATAGTCTTTACCCTTCATCGTTTTCTCCACCACGCCGCCTCCGCAGTTCACGCTGTCTGCCTGAATCTTGATGTCCAAAACGGCTGTCGTAACATCCGGCGACGTGAAGGTAAGGGTCGCATCCCACTTGTCGAAAGTACCGGCGATCTTTATCGACGCCTTGACGTTGAACTTAAACGAGGTGTCCTGCTTTGATATCTCGAAAACAGGAACTCCCTGTGCACGGCTTACCAGCGCGAGCACACTGGAGGTCATGATGCAGAGAACAGCGAATCGAACACCGTTGAGTGCGAGCCTTTGAGACATACATCCCCTCCTTGGGTTGCAATCAGATTGGCAAACTACAGCCACATTTGTGTTGCGCCCACTGGCAAAAAAATCCCAGAAGCACACTATGCGCTACGATAATGTCCCGAACAACAGAGCCGATAGTCACCAATCCGAGTGTACGGTGATCAAATTGTGATGTTCGACTCTCCATTGTTGATACCTTCGAGCGCAAATCTGCAACTCGACCGTCAATCGGCGGCGCTGGCGCTGCCGCGAATAAGGCATCTCGACCGGAAAAACTCCATTCGTCAGACCCAGCCAAATCTAGAAACATAATCGTCTGCATACAACTGTCATTTGTAACAGGCGGAGTTCCGCCGGGTCCGGCACAGGTCATCCTGACCTGTCGGGATTGGGCGATGGAAAGAGAGCCTGCCTCTGGCTCGAGCAGGGAAGCCTGATCCAGTGTCGATCCCTTGGGGCTTCGAATGCCGAGAACAAACGCTTAGGTCGACAACTTCTATCAAGCTGCGATAGCGGCTGGAGCGAAGGGCAATATATTGCCGCGAGCGCATCTCGAGTACTACGCAGGATATTACGCGGCCGATGTATTAGATCCCGACTGATACTCCTTTGAAGTGGTTCATGAGTTGATCGATTCCGCCATCCGTTTCAAAATCGTGGGTTGGTCACCGCAAGGTTGTCCAGCGTTGAGCTTTCCCGTATGCGCGCGCTCACCACGACCGATACGTACATGCAGGTAATTCCGGAAGGTGTGGCGACCATCCTAAACTCCATCGAGAGCGAGCTAAGAAAGAGTGATCTGAAGGGGAAAAACGCAAGGCGGAAAAACACGCGTAAAAATGCAAAGATGCTCCAACGCGGTTACGGACCACAAAATGCAAATATAGGTAGCACTCTACCGGGTGCGTCTAACTCGTTTAATTGAAGATATTTATTGGTGGACCTGATCGGGATTGAACCGATGACCTCTTCCATGCCATTTCCAAGGGTGAATGAATACAGGCAGACACATAGAAATAACAGGCGGCACAGAGAGGCAGTGTTCATGCGGGTTTCAGGCATGTTCACTGCCTTTTGTGCGTGACCGAGCGACACAGCCGAATATGCCCCGACACGGTCAAGGATCGCAGGGTTACGACACAAACAGCGACACAGGCGCGATTAAAGTGCGCTTTCCTCGGCCCGAATCGCCGGAGTTGCGGAAGTTGTCCTGGGCCTACGTGTGCGCAGAGGCTCAGACCCGATTTCGATCCGCGAAAAAAATTCAACATCCAAGAAATTAAGAAATGCCTTCCCGCAAAAATTGGACAGTCCGACTTAGTTGTCTGCAATGGGAATGGAGTGCAAGATACGACATCTTTTTTTGAGATACAAGGAATAAAAAATTGGAAATTCTGAGCTTGAGGCCGCTCCTGTGCTTGATGAACTCTGATTCTGGAAAATCCCGGTCTGAAGAGGTCTTTTAGGGGGTCTGCTTCGAAAAGTGATTGTATTTCTGTAGGCTTTTCTCCCAATTTGGTCTGGTTAACGTTCATAATGCGAAGTGTTTAAGTAAACTTTGCCGACACAAGTAGGCAGACGCCGGAGAATCACGCTCAGTCTGCGAATTTTGGAATCCTTGCACACCGGAGGAAAGGCATGAATGTTGCACGTCCTTACAAATTGAGGCACCGCGTATGCGTCCAATTCCCGAAGAACAACCTATCGCCTTTGCGTCGCGCCTGCTTGTCTCTGGGCTTGGAAGTGAATGCTCAGCCGGAAACGAATCTGGCGTGGCTTTTGCGCAAAGCGAAATTGGGCAAAACCGCAATGAAATATCTAAGATTCTCCAAAGACGAACATGCATGCCAAATAATCGCTCGATTCGATTCTTTGTGCTCGACTGAACGCAAAGCCGTAACGATTGACTATCTCATCATGGCGACGGGGGCGGACGCACATCATATCTGGGGAGTGATTCAGGAAGAACTGAGCAGAATGGAAGGACTCGTTGCGTCACTCGCAGCGAGCGTGAATGCCGTGACGGTGGTGAAGAAGACGGTTGAAAACGCGCTGAAGCCCGGAGGTCACGAAGATCGCAGGTTGTTTTTCCAGATTACAGGTGATCTTCCATCACCTCCGAAGTCAGGATTCGCGCGATTCCATCGCGTGCGCGGGCTCGCAGGAACGACATGAACTCCGTCAGTAATGAGCTAACCCAAAGGTTGCCTTGCTTCCTTCTCGCATAGAGAGGATCATTCTCGTTGCAAACTCAAAATCACCCGAATCACTCGTTCTCGCGTGAAGGGTTCCGGGAGAAACTCGTGCGCAGATGCTCGATTGTTGTTCTGGTTCTTTTCTGTTCTTCGCTACTCGTTGCCCAACAGGCTCTGACAAATGATTCAGTAATCAGAATGGCGAAAGCCGGTCTGTCGGATGATTTGCTCGTCTCCACAATCAATGCCTCACCTAGCAAGTTTGACGTCACTACAGATGGCCTAATCGCTCTCAAACGTGGCGGCGTCAGTGATAAGGTCGTTTCGGCTATCCTGCTCAAATCGTTCGGAAACGCACCGTCGTCTGAGCTACATCAGGCGTCTGATCCACATCCGGCAATTGTTCAATCACCCTCCGCACCGAGCGAAAGCGATGCTGCTACATCTCCCGGAGCAGTACTGACGACTAGGCCCAGATCTCCAGAGACGCCCACAACTACGGAATCCGCCTCAGCTTATGGTTCGGCACGCGTCCCTCCGGGCGCACGCGTGGTGATAGCTCCCATGGGAGGTTTTGAAACTTACTTCGCTGCGGCAGTTCGCGAAAAGAAAGTGCCCGTTGTGCTCACGCTCGACAAGGCATCGGCACAATACTTTGTGATTTCAACCAACACAGAATGGGAAGGCTTTGTCTACGGTTCCGGGGGCACAGCAAACTGGAGCAGAGCGGGCGGGAATGCCAGCTATGGTTCTGCCGCCAGCTCTACTCGCGGACTTGAAGCGAGCATCATGATCATAGATGCGAAAAGCAAGGATGTTGTGTGGGCATATGAGGTTCACAAGAATAGTCACGGTGCCCTAATCTTTGGCAGTTTTGGTGCTCGCGGACAGCAGTCCATTGCAGAGGCCTGTGCGAAGCATTTGAAAGAGTTTATCGAAAAGGGGAAGTGAGGCCGAACACTTGCGTTCCCCTCCACCGAAGACTATTTCCCCCTGTTACTTTTCTCATGTTCTCCCCGCTTTTGAGGGATTGACCTTTCAGTGGGCTGGGGCTCCACTGAAAGTGGATCATCCTTTGACAGCAGAAAGGGTTAGAGACATGAAGAGGCAATTCTCTCCTCCCTGGGTAGTTCTGGTGCTGGCGTTGGGCGCTTGCGCGACACCAGCCAATGGCAAAAGCATCGATCCAGCCTTGCTCGTTAAAGCGAATGCAGGAGATGCTGAGGCGCAATACCAACTCGGCAACGCATATAACTATGGCCACAATGTGCGGCGGGACTATGCTCAGGCTCTCATTTGGTATCGCAAAGGTGCGGAGCAAGGCAACGCCGATTCGCAATTCCAGCTTGGCGGGCTGTATCACTTTGGCCACGGCGTTCCGCACGATGAAGCTCAAGGCTTCGCTTGGACTATGAAAGCCGCAGAACAGGGTCATACGGATGCCGAGTTCTTCATTGCCACCTGTTACACGGAGGGCTGGGGCGTTCCACAGGACGACCCAGAGGGAGCGGTTTGGCTTCGTAAGGCAGCAGAGCAGGGACATGTCACATCGCAATTCATGCTCGGATGGGCCTATGGTGCTGGCGACGTCGGCGGCATCCCTCAAGACTACACAGAAGCCTATTTCTGGCTCGACATCGCTGCTTCGGGAGAGGTCACACGTAAAAAGCGGAAAGAGGCTATCAAGAGACGAGATGAAGCCGCCTCGCAATTAACATCAGCCGAACTATCCCGCGTGCAGGAGCGGGCGCGGAAATGGTCGGAGGATCACACTGCAAAAGAGAATCCGCAATGAAGACGTTGAAGAGGGCCGCTCTCATCGTAGGGTTGGTCTTAGTGGGCGTGGTACTCGGCCTATGGATAGCCCACCCTCATAAGTCCAATGTCGATCTTGGAGCCGCACCGACACAATACGTTGCTGCGGGAACGCTGACAATCGTGGACAGCAGCGGCGTTGAGCTGGCGAAGCTTTTCCCGGAAGAGGATCGTAGCGACAATGTGATTCAGTTTTATAACGGGCCTGATGGTTACCTTGGTCAATATGTCGGCAACATGGCAAAATTTGGGGGGATGGCCAGTCTCTTTGTGTATAGTCCGATGAAAGAGGGGCATACGTCCTCGCTTGGCGTTATCAGGTTTATGATGGGCCCTTTGGATTCCTACCAAGTTGAATCCACTCGCCCGGACACCTCGGGGCAAGTGGACGTGCCAGTAAAGGCTGCCTATAAGCCCCCTAGTTTCTCTGAGCGATGGTGGATGAGGCTTCTCTTTACTGAGAGGAAGCCTGCAACGCTGAAATCAGAACTCCCCTCCGAGGACACTAGGCTAGTTCACAGAGACGGGGCGCCATTCGCAGTTTGCGGGCACGATCTTTACGGGATGGCGGGAATGGTCTTTGTCTCTTCAGACTACAATCCGCAAGCACGGATGTATTTTCAACTCCTACCCGGAAATCTTGCTGCTCTCACATTTGAGGTTTTCGACAGGAAGGGTGAAATGGTCGCTCTTCTGGAGACTGCCGATTCGCCAAGAGGCCCGCAGCTCTCTATTGCAAGCGAAGACGAACGTAGCATTACAGGTTCTAGCCTCTTCCCACTTGACCGAACGGGAATGAAACTTAACCCCAACTCCATGCCCCCTTGGCCGAACGACGGGGTTGTGGATTGGCTCGCGCAACCAATGTATCGAGCGCGAATGCCGATCCAACTCGTTGATGCGACGGGTAAGGTGATTTGGTCAAGTGGGAAAGCTGGGGTGCAATAAGGCTCTTCCTCTTGCGCTATGGAGGTAGACTGCACATGTTGAGGAGGGTGAATGAGATCGTTGCGAACCCTAGCAGTGGCAGTCCTCACGCTGCAAATCGCACTTTTGGTAGCGACGGCCCAGTCCATCAAAGCCGCAGACGCCAAAACCCACATCGGCGAGAATGCCACCGTCTGCGGAATCGTTGCGAGTGAACACACGGCGACCAACAGCCGAGGCGAGCCGACTTTCATTAATCTCGATTCCGCGTATCCGAATCAGGTATTCACGATCTTGGTTTGGGGAGACGACCGGAAAGCGGTCGGAGCATTGCCGCGCGATGGTTCGCATGTCTGCGCAACGGGACTGATTAAGGATTACCGTGGAGTGCCTGAGATCGTGGTGCGGAGCACTGGGCAATTTAGCCGGTAGCTTCACGGCCAAACCGGATGCGAAGGAGCAAAGCACATTGAGGAATTCTGTAGAAGACTTTCGGCAAACAATGCGCGCCAGTTTCTCGATATTTCTCCTCATCGCAACTTTCATCGGTAACGCGCAGTGTCATTCGCAGACCCTATCTGCAGATGAAATCATGCAAAAACTGAATTCACATTGTATCGAGCAAAGTCAGATGAGATTGGACAAAACAGCGAAATATGTCCGATATGAAGCCTTTTACAGCCTGAAAATCAATACTTGCGTACAGATCGAAATTCAAAAGAGCGGCGAATACTGGTCTTACGACCTCTCCGATTTAACGAATGGATTTATGACATCACCTAAATTGACGAAATTGAAAACACTTCCGCATGTGTTCGTGGGCGATTCGTCGGATGATTACGGCTTCGCAAGTGCTGAGGGGTATTGGGAATCCACGGATACAAATCCAGATAAGCACTTGGTTTCAGATGTTGCGGTGAAGATTTCTTGCAGCAAAGACGAGCAACTCTGCCGTGAAATTCAGGCGTCCCTTTTCATGGGTGTGCTCAAACCAGATTCTGTCGAATACAAAATTACATCTTGGACAAAGCAGGGAATTCTGGCAGACGATGATGATCCTAGCTCATATTGTGGCGTTGGCCACAGATTATCGATTGATTTCGTTAGCAAGAGCGTCACAGTTACGGATTATCCGAAGAAAGTTTCCAGTGATCCGAATTGTAAGGCCTACCAATCACCAAGCACGTATTCTCTGCAAGGTGGAGATTTGATGATCTATGGGAACAATCTTCTATTCAGTTGCTCGAAAGATGGCGTGAACAGCGCGATTCTAGCCAAAGTAAGAGAGTACCAGGGCGACGTTAGCGAGAAGAATTATCCTCTCTGGATGGACGACGGAGAGGGCGGACCACCAGCGACCATCAAAAAGCCATCACATCCGTACACTCAAACAGATTGCGAGAAGGCATTGCAAAAAAAGCTAGCTGAGTTGAAACCCTAACGGAAGGCAGGCATTCCCGGCCTGCCATGCCCGTCGTTCGAAGTTCTGTCTGAAACAGAAAGAGTGCGATGAACCTCAAAGAAGGAACGCGGCGGGCTGGGCATTGTTTCTCCGGGGGACGCCAGCGATGGGAACGACGAACTGCGCAGTTAGAGTCTGTTTTTTGTCTCGCAAGAATTCGGCCCGATTGAAGTAGAATCGCTCGCATGAATCGCAGACAGTTTGCCATCACCCTTCTTCCCGCTGCCGGGCTTTTGATAGGCTGCGACGACAATCAAAAGCCTGCGGCGACCGCGACCCTCCTAAATAACAAAGAGGTGCAAGATGCGATGAAGGCAGTTGATTCGGCAATAGGAGATTTAGAGGGTGACGTAGGGCGCTTCGAAGGTGAGAACTGGCGCGATGTAGTGCCAGACGTTGAGAGTGCTGCAGCCGAAATACGCGATGCCTTTGCAAGTCTCAGACGCGCTCTCGGCGTGCCGAACGCCTAGGTACTGTCATACTTGTGCGTTGCTCCCTCCCTCACCGGACCGCCATGTAGCACTCCAACCCGCGTCGCTCCGAGGCGCGGCATGAAAATCCAACGATCTCCCTGTTGGCGGTCATCGGGTCCGGATTTCATTTCCCATGTTCATCTGCTTCACGTAGATCACGCCTGATCCGGACGCTTTAACCTCCGCTGGACGATAAACAAGCGCTCCCAGAACAAATCCCACGATAACGGCAACACAAACTTTCATGTTCATTACTTGTTTCCCTCCTAATCTTCATGCCATGATTTGAGCACGAAAAGCGAAAACCCAGCCTTCACGGGGCTGGGTCATTTTTACACTTCTGGGTTTGGTGGGCTGCCAAATCATACGATGAGGTGTGCCCTTGCTGTCAACTGCGATTCCCGCCTTACAAGCGTCTCCATACGAAGAAGGACTGTGCAATGAGGAATTGCCAATGACTATGCAAATCGTGTTGCTCTGCGATGAAGGTTTGGTTTTCGCGGGAGACCTTCTCCAGCGGGAAGAACCGAAAAGCGGACGATGGCAAAGCTGGCGGCGGTATCACGGAACTAAGCTAAAGATCGACGATAAAGAGGAAATCTTCATCGCATGCGCACGCAACATGGACTTTGCCCGTAGCATCGCCGACGAGTTGATCAAAAGACTAAGAGAATGTCCGGTACAAGATCGCGGGCGGTGCATCCTTGACATTGGAGAGGAAATGGCGAGGCCTGATGACCAAGGGGCTGAGTGTATTGTGATGTTCGCTTCGCCTAAGGCTAACTTTTTTCACTTGCACGTTTTTTCAGACGGAACCTGCAAATGTCGCACACAGGTTGATCGTTCCATCTCCGGCGACGTCGGCAATCCGGCAAGTTTCTGGATAGAGATGTACTTCTTACCTACCCTGCCTATCGCCCGGTTAGTACACCTTGGCGCTCACGCCATCACAGCGGCGGGCAACCTGAGCAGCGGCAATATTGGGGGTTTGGAGATTGTTACCGCCGCGAATGGAAGATTTGAAAAATGGTCAGACGTGGCTAATAGAGACCTGGAAGAGAAGGTGAAAGCGACAGCTTTTACCATTGGTGGGATCGTTCTTGGTGGTGATTCTTCGTAGCTGCAATGTCACTATCATTGTTCAGAAGTTATCTAGCAAATCGCTTAAATCAGAAACGGCTAGGGTCGCTCCCGAATTGGCAAGGCTATCCCGCCTTGCTTCTGCCGGTCACAATCCTGCTGCCTCAACGTCCTCTCGGAACGCCACACCAGACACCAGCATGGTCCCCCCCACTTCGCCAATGAGGAATCCCAACTCACGCAAAAGCCGCTCGAAGGTATCTGGGTTACAGGGAACCTCGCCCTGCAGAATTTCCCAATCACAAAACGCGTTGTGAAGTGCGGCCACACCTCCAAACACGCGCGGATGGAACGCACAAGCGGAATCCAGCCATTGCACAAAAGGCTCTCGCCACTCTGCAGGGTCGGCTGTTGGAATCCCTCCCGATTTCGCAATTCCCTCGGGAACTCGGCCATCCAGATTTACAAGGCTGAAGGGAACGGGTCTTGGTTCTCTTGCTGGAATTTGCTCTGAAGCGTCCGGCAAATCCAGGGACCTTCTCAGTCGTTCTCTGCGGCTAAGAAGCTGCATCTTGAATCCTCCGTTCCGTGTCCGTCACGCAAACACCGCGTTGCGTAAAGTGCGTATTGAGCGTAAGGACTGCCCATTTCGCCGACTCATTACGCTCTTTACTCTCAATACGCATTGAGCTTCCAGAGAAGGGCTGGACCGCCACCCGTCTCTTTTTGCTCTGGAATGACTTTGTGACGCTTCTGCAAGAGGCCAAAAGCTCGCTCCAGTTCGGCTGAAGACTTGTGGCTGTGAAATGCACGATTGATTGCGGTCTGAGTCATTCCATCCGGCGCGTTCTTTAACATCCGCAAGATGGTGTCTGCTGTCTCATCGCCCAGGTTGTCGCCAAAGATGTAGCGCACACTATCCTCGCAATATGCCCAAACCTCCTGAGCCGCTCTCAGATGCGGTAGGCAAATGGTGTCTGAGCTATCGAGTAATGAGTAAAGAGTTGCCAGTCGAACCACCTGAGCCTCTGCTCTTGCCGTCATGCTGCCAAAGATGCCGTCTGCACCTTCGGTCAGCACGTCATATGCAGATTCCCATGCTCGATATGACTCCGCATCGAATCGAACGCATTCAATGTTCTGGGACGCTGTTAGTGCAGCTTGGAGACCACGGACAAGTGCGTTTAACTTGGCCTTATCGAGTTGCCGTCCTCCGTGTGGGAGTTTCTTAGATCGGCGGGCACAGCACCAAAGGATGCGATTCCCAAACCCGTTAGCTTTATCGTTTGACGTCAACAGCCGTTGCAGTTCTTCAACGGTGATATTGCCCAGCACCGAGATATGGGGCTCTTGGCAGCAATCTTTGTTTGATCGTGCAAGTACTCGGAGTGCTTTTCCGTCCCATGCATCGCGCAATACCGCGGACAAGATATTCCCATCCCTGCCGGATTGCTGGAGTACGGTTCCGAATTCGCTCTCGATTATCAAGAGCCGTTTGTCAGGTTCACCGGTATCGACAGTCTGGCGCTCGAACCTTTGCGGACCAGTCTTGTCTTTTACCTGCACATCCTCTTCGCGGGCATCGCGTACAGCTTGAATCAACCCCTCGCCACTCGACAGGCCAGAGCGTCTCCGAGTCGCCATGAAGTTCGCATCGGCGCGCGTGAGAATATCCATGGCACGGTCAGTGGCGGTCCCTTTTCTGGCCTTGGATGTGTCTCCCACGATTACTGAAAACAGATTGACGCCATGCCGCGTGCTCTCAACTTCATAGAACGGCTTGCGTCCCACCATGCAGCCATATCCCACGAGAAACGCCAGTAAGAGCGCCTGCGGGTCGGCTTCAGTTTCTGGTATGACCAACCTCACAAAGTCGCCAGCAAGCCCATAGAAGGCATCCTGCGCCATTGGTTCCGGCCAGCCGTCCAGCGTTGGATGCAACTCCAGCCAAGGCGCAATCTCGGGCCCAACCTCTTCCGCTGTAACGTCTGCAAGCGGATCGATCTTTGCAAATGGGTTGCCTGTTTGAAACGTCAGTGTGCTTTGGGTCATACTTCGAAAACTCCTAGCTTGTTCGCTTCTTCCTCTGCCTTGCGCGCACCCACGAGCGCTCGCTCGAACGCGCTGGATAGCGCGTCATTGTCTGGCGAACGCATCAGCTTCGCGCCCAAGATCTCCACGATTGCCTCCCATTTCCTTGCGCGGTCACACGCAACACCATGAGCCATGCGCCGCTCCCGCGCCGTTCGTTCGCGCACTTCCCGCACCCGCCGGTATGCCTCTTGCTCTGCGAGTGAAAGCGGTTCACCGGCAAACAGATCGCGGACACTCAACCCAAGCGCGGTCACTATCGCGGTGTGGGAGCATCCTGCGAAGCAATGCAATAACACTCGCCCATCGCTCCCCGCTCGGATGCTGAGACTTGGAGAGCGGTCCCGATGCGCTGGGCAACACGCTTGCCACTTCTGCCGTCCTGTGCGCCGCGCCTCCACCAACGCGGCAAAGGCTTCGGCAGTCATTGCCGTAGGGTCCTGCGAGGCCCACTGCTCTCGGCTACCAGTCGCTCAACATCGGTAGGGTGAAACAGCAAGCGTCTGCAAAGGCGTACAGGCTCCAGTCTGTGATTACGAACCATAGCCCGGACCGTGTGCGGGCTGAGCCGGAGCAAATCGGCCACTTCCATCAGGGTCAAGAGCCGTTCGGTGCTCACTTGGCACCTGACTTGCTCTTGTCGGTCTTTCCATGCAGGTAATTCTCCAAAGCTGTTGGAGTGATAAGCACACGCCGTCCGACGCGCATCACCTTCAAGCCCCCCCGCTTTATTGCCATATGAATGGTGCGCTCGGATAAGCCGCACTGTTCTGCCGCCACTCTCACAGAAAAACTGATTGTCATTTTGCAAACCTCCTCTTGACTTCATGCACAGAGTGGAACAGACTTGCATATGACATTGAAACTGCAAAATGATGTCAAGAGCCTTTCAGGTGGATACTGGTACAGGTGTTCGCGGGTGGATTTTGGCAGGGATCTAGTCAGATGGGAACTCAGCCCAACATCGCGCTACAGTTTCTTCGAGGCATACGAGAAGAAGCCGCACCATCAACTCATCAAGGCAAATGATGACAGCTCTCTGCGTGCGTTCGTGAGGGCTTGGGGGCCTTTTTACTTTTCTTGGCCGTGGGAATCAGAGCGGGGCAACAGTCATCCAAGCGAGAATTACCGGAATGAGCGAGACAGGCTAGTCGCGATGGTCGAGCTGCTTGGGTCCGTGGAAAAGAGAGAAGAGCAGCGATGTGCGCTGACACACTGGCTTGAGTTTATGCACAAGACAGCAAACGATCACGTGATGCTGCTTTCCGTACGTCAGGCTCTCCAACTCCCAGGAGACCCGCTTTCAGGGTTCGATCACGGCTTTCAGAATTGGCTCGAAGACGCGACCTCGAAGCAGATTGAAACAGCAATATGGGCAGTCGTACCCCTACTAGCGCCTAACCTAATCGCACCCAACCAATTCTTTGTGGATCGCGTTGGGCGTAAGAATGTTGTGCGGGCAACGGTCGGTCTGTCTTCGCTGCACGAGGCCCTTCAGTGGATGGTTTGGCAGGACTATTTTCTGAATTTCCCTTACAAGTTTTGCGAGGAATGTGGAAAGGTTTTTGGACTGAAAAACAAGCACGAGACGAAATTCTGCGGGAAGGTCTGCGCACATCGGAAGGCATCTAGAGAGAGTTACCAAAAGACGCACCCGAAGTAGCCTCAAGGGAAAAAGGGGGAAGAATGGCACTCAAAAAGCGCGGTAAGACTTGGCATACACATTTCGTTGTCAATGGGCAACGATTCCGGCAGTCTCTCGCGACAACCGACTGGAGAGAGGCGCAAGCCAAAGAGAAGGAACTGATAGCGGCGGCTTCAGAGGGGAAGCTGCACCAGACCTCAACCTCAATCGCCCGTCAGCCGTTCGGACTGGCGGCAAACGATTATGTGACTGCCCGAAAGCTGGAGCTTGCACCAGCCAGCCAAGCCAAAGAGAAACAATTGCTGGTGCAGTTGCGGGCCTATTTCAAACAGGAACCGCTCAAGGCGATCACAGCGAAGCGGATCACTGATTACCGTGCATGGCGGGCAAACCAGACCGTCGAAAAGAAGCGAGGCGGCACTTTGCAGGTTATCCAATGCGCTGGTCCGGCAACGCTGAATGCTGAGTTGGGCATCTTGCGCCGAATCTTGAAACGGGCAAAGCTCTGGGCGCGTGTTGCAGACGATATAAAGCCCCTGAAGGAGCCGAGCACCATAGGGCGGGCATTGACCGAGGATGACAAGCAAAGGCTGCTCAAAACGGCTGTAATGCGTCCCGAGTGGGAAACGGCCTACCTTGCTGCGATCCTCTGCTTGAACACGACCTCGCGTGGCTGTGAATTGAAGGGGCTGCAATGGTCCGATGTGGACTTATTCTCCCGCACTCTGACGATTCGCAAAAGCAAGACGGCAGCAGGGGAGAGGACCATTCCTCTGACTGACGTTGCCTGCTCTGCCCTGGCGAGGCTACGGGTGCGGGCTGAGTCTTTCGGTTCGGTCGAACCCGCGCATTACATCTTTGCCGCCTTCGTCCCCAAGTTCACATTCAGCGGGAAGAAGGTCATCGGCTACAACGTCACCGGGTTTGATCCAGCCACTCACATCAATAGCTGGCGGACGGCATGGCGGAGTCTGACAAAGAAAGCAGGGCTTCCGGGCTTCCGGTTCCACGATCTGCGGCACTGCGCGATCACGTCGCTTGCGGAGAGCGGGGCGGCAGACTCCACAATCATGGCGATTGCGGGACACGTCAGCCGCAAGATGCTAGAGCGGTACAGCCACGTCCGCATGGAAGCCAAGCGCACCGCTATGGAAGCCCTCTCCAAAAGCAGCAGAATGGTGGGTTATGACACAAACCATGACACAAGCGCCCAGCCTGTGAACGCTCGCCCTGTCTAAATTATT
>CAVULU010000007.1:0-155324 GCA_963742455.1 uncultured Acidobacteriaceae bacterium
CCCTGTCACGGCAGAGGTCGCGGGTTCGAGCCCCGTCGTCCCCGCCATTCATTCCAAAGCACTTCGGAAAGAATGGCATTTCAGCAGCAACCCACGAATCGATTCACATCTACCGCATTGCTTCCGTCTGTTTTTTCCCGTTAAAATCTGGTCGATTTTGTCGTCATCGTCCCGCCGTAGACGCCATCTGTATAGAGGCGTCGCCTCGGTTCATCAAGATGATGCCCATCAAATCTCCGTGCCAAGAATTCGCAGCCCGCGTCGCTCCGAGCAGTACAAAGCCCTGCAGGGGCCCTTGGGTCTTGATTGCGACGATTCTCGCTTCCAGCATGGCATTCATCGACGGGACGGTTGTCAACGTGGCATTGCCCGCATTGCAGAATGCTCTTCATGCATCGGCTACGAACATTCAATGGGTAGTCGAGTCCTACGCTCTTTTGCTTGCATCCCTGCTGCTGTTGGGCGGCTCTCTCGGCGATCGCTACGGTCGTCGCAGCATTTTCCTCGCCGGCGTTCTTCTTTTCGTAATTGGATCGTCCTGGTGCGGCCTCGCCGCATCAATCACTTCCCTCATCCTCGCTCGCGGACTGCAAGGGATCGGAGCGGCGTTCCTCGTCCCGGGAAGCCTGGCCATTATCAGCGCCTCTTACGCAAAGGATGAGCGTGGACGAGCCATCGGCACCTGGTCGGGCTTCACAGCGATAACTGCTGCTATCGGGCCGGTCCTCGGCGGATGGTTGGTAGAAAATGCCTCGTGGCGTTGGATCTTCTTCATCAATCTTCCTCTCGCGATCATCGTAATCACGCTTTCGCTGTGGCGCGTCCCTGAGAGTCGTGACGAAACGGCAAGCAAAAGTCTCGATTGGCAGGGGGCCGCGCTCGCTACCTTTGGCTTGGGAGCGGTTACTTATGCCCTCATCGAGCATTCGGCCACGACGCCCGAACACAGAGCAATCATTTGGGTCGTGGGCTTGGTGGGTACGGGCTCGATGATCTGTTTCCTTTTTGCGGAATCACGCTCGCCAGCTCCGATGGTCTCGTTGCATCTTTTTCGGTCCAGAGATTTCTCCGGAGCGAACCTGCTCACGTTCCTGCTCTACGCGCCGCTTGGTGGTATTTTGTTTTTCTTCCCCCTTGATCTCATTCAAGTGCAGCATTACTCGGCAACACAGGCCGGAGCAGCATTGCTTCCTATGATCCTGCTGATATTCATACTGTCCCGGTGGTCTGGAGGCCTGGTGGCTCGATATGGCGCTAGACGGCCGCTCACGGTTGGATCCCTTGTCGCGGCGTCAGGCTTTGCGCTGTTTTTGAGGCCCGGGATCGGTGGCTCATACTGGAACACCTTCTTTCCGGCAGTCGCTGTTTTGGGCATCGGAATGGCGATCAGCGTCGCGCCGCTTACGACGGCAGTGATGGAATCGGTCTCTTCCAGAGAGGCTGGTGTCGCCTCTGGAATCAATAATGCTGTGTCGCGAATCGCCGGACTCTTGGCCGTCGCGGTTTTTGGTCTCGTCCTCTCAGCTGGATTCAATCGCACGCTCAGCCGCAGCCTCGCGCAGATGCAACTCTCCCCGTCTATGCGCCAGAGCGCCGAAATTCAGCGATCGAAACTGGCTGGCGCTCAGATCAGCGATCTGCCCCTCAAGCGCGCCTTCGAGGAAGCTTTCGTTTCCGGATATCGCGACGTGATCTGGATCTCCGTCGGACTGGCCATTCTGAGCGCATTGAGTGCTCAGATAATCCAACGGAAGAAAGGCACATGAGAGTCAGGAATTGAGAAGGCGTCCAGTAGACGACTTTGCGATTTGCTCAGGCAGTTAAGGCCAATCGAGGTCGGCATCTCCCACTTGGCGAAAGTCGCAAGTTCGAGGCAGAAGATGACCCGGTCATTGCCTCACCAGGAGAATTTGCCCTCCTCACCGTACCGGCGTATCTCGTTAGTAATTCGTGCTATTACCTGGTCATCTTCGATACACGAACGTTGTATATACCGCGCCTCCACGGTCCTCCACACTAGATCTCGTTGCCGATAACGAAGGTGTCATTTCCCCGTTCTCTATTGCTCTCAGATTTGGTGCTTCGTTTCCGGCGCGAGAGAAAATGAGCCGCCCACCGAATGTCACGGATAGCGCCGGTGATGTCGGATCGCTGCAAGGACCGGCCCAATGCTCCGTTTCCAGAATTGTCAAGCCTGCGCTGAGTTTGCGCAGAAACGCGTTGATGCGCGTTGAGGAAGAGGTTCGTCTTTTATGAAGAATATCGGCTTGTTCGTCAGCTCGATTTTGATTGGTTGCCTTGGTTTCTCTGGTTGCGGCGGCGGTAGCAACAAGTCGAACTCGCAGAGCTCAAGTGAAAATAAGACGCTCGTTTCCATCACCGTGACCGGCGCTGATGCTGCAACTTCCGTTGCGGTGGGGGCCTCGCTTCAGCTCACAGCAGAGGGCAGCTATAGCGATGGCACTGTTTCGAATATCACTTCCCAGGTAACGTGGGCATCGTCGAATTCCTCACTCGCCAAGGCGAACCCAACAGGGCTACTGACGACTTATCAGCCCGGTTCCGTGACGGTTACCGCGGCGCTCGGTTCGATCACCGGATCTATGGCGCTTTCCGTGTCAAAGGCCGCGCTTTCCACCATTCGGGTCCTGGACGCCACATCCTTGGCAGCGGGATCGAGCGAACAGTTGGCCGCGCAGGGAAACTATACGGATAGCGCATCGCAAGCGATCACAAGCCAGGTAACATGGCAAAGCTCAGACACGACAGTGGCCAGCGTCAGCAACTCGGGATTGCTTACTTCGATCAAGGCTGGAACCGTGACAATCACGGCCACGATGAACTCCGTTTCAGGCACTGCAAGCATCACCGTGACATCGTCAGTACTTACTGCAATCAATGTAAGTGTGCCTTTTCCGTCGTTGTCCTCGGGCGCCACCGAGCAACTTGCCGCAACTGGCCTCTACTCCGATAACACCACTCAATTGCTAGCTTCACAGGCAATATGGAGCACTTCGGACCCGACGATCGCTTCAGTGAATGGTGCGGGCTTCTTGACAGCCTTGAAGGCAGGCTCAGTGACCGTTACTGCATCGATGGGTGGAGTTTCGGGCACCGGCGCCGTCGTTGTGAGCGCACCTTCCTTGTCTTCCATCGCGATTACCCCCGCTGTGTTCTCAATCGGTTCAGGACAGACCAAACAGCTTTCGGCAAAAGGAATCTATAGCGACGGCACGACTCAGAACGTATCCAACCAGGTGACTTGGAACTCACTGAGCACCGGTTCTGCGACGGTGAGCGCAACCGGTCTTGTGAGTGGCGCTTCAGCTGGGATCTCGACAATTACAGCTACGCTGGGGTCGGTGACAGGTTCGGCAATGGCGACAGTGACAGCCGCGCAGTTGCAGTCGATTGTGGTAACTCCGGCGACGGCTTCAATCGCCACCGGCCAGACTCAGGCCTTTGCAGCCAATGGCATCTTCTCGGATGGCAGTTCGACTGACATGACCGACAGCGTTATCTGGAGTTCGAGCGCTACGAAATTTGCAACGGTTGATACAAACGGGCTTGCGACGGGCGTAAGCGCAGGTGCGGCCATGGTTACGGCAACATCAGGAACGGTATCTGGCTCGGCGGCTCTGACGGTCACGACCGCGGTCCTCACCGAGGTCGACATCTCTCCCGACGCGCAGACAATTCCGATTGGCGGCCAAGTCCAGCTCACGCTCACCGGTACTTACAGTGACAGCACAACACAGACTTTGACGAATGCGACCTGGTCGTCTTCCGATCCTTCGTTTGCTTCAGTTGACCCGGCACTTGGAAATGTTACCGGTGTAGCGAACAGCAATGGATATCCAATTACAATCACAGCCACCTCGAATGGACTGAGCGACACCACTACGGTGTTCGTCACGGCGGCTGTCATGGAATCGCTCGCAATTACTCCGGCGACAGATTCGATTGCAAGTGGCACCTCCGTGCAGTATTCCGTAAGCGCGAACTACAGTGATGGCAGCATGCAACCGTTAACCAGCGGATTATCGTGGATCTCGTCCCTCGCCGCAATTGCAGGTGTTGATGCAAACGGCGTGGCTACCGGAATCGCTCCTGGACAAGCTACGATCACGGTTTCCTATGCATCGATGACAGGGTCTGCAACGCTAACCGTCACACCGGCGACATTGACCTCAATTGTGGTTACGCCTGTCTTGGATCAGGTGGGAGTTAATGGAAACGTGCAGTTCACCGCGACGGGTGTCTTTACCGACAGCAGCACGCAAGATCTGACCGCGCAAGTGAGTTGGGGCTCATCGGCTGCAGGCGTCGCTCTCATCAACAATACTGGGTTGGCGACAGGGCTATCGCTCGGCACGTCGACCATTACGGCGACTTATGGAGGCTTGAGCGGGTCCACGACGCTCACAGTGGCCACTTCGACCCTCGTGTCGATCACGATCGCTCCAGCAAACCCGATCCTGCCGCCGAACGCAAGACTTCAAATGACCGCCTACGGTAACTTTAGCGATGGTTCTCAGATACCGCTTTCAGGCGTTCAATGGCGCACCAACAGCGGAAAGTCCCACACTTGGTGGGGCGGATACTATGCCACGATTTCCCGCAGCGGTTTGCTGCGCACCAGGAGAAGCATGGCTCAACCCATCCAGATCACCGCAACGCTAAACGGCATCACCGGCACGACAACCTTGACTGTAACCACGATGTCGGTGACGTCGCTGCAACTTACGCCTGCAACCCCAACCATAGCTGTCGGGACAACCTTGCCATTCAAACTGATTGGAACCTTCAGCGATGGAATCACGACAGTTGATCTTTCGAACTCGGCTCGCTGGCAGACCTCGAGCTGGAGATACGCAGTAATGGACAATTCGGGTGTGGTCTACGGTCGATCTGTTGGATCGGTCACCATTTCGGGATCATACGGTGGCCTGACTCCCGCGACCACTACTCTGACTGTGTCCAATGCCACCCTTCAGGGCATCACCGTGAACCCGGCAAACCCAACAATCCTTCTCGGAGCATTACAGCCGTTTACCGCAGTGGGTCTCTTTAGCGATGGTTCGACACAGGACATCACGGCCATTTCACGGTGGACCTCTTCAACGCCTGGGGTTGCAGTCATAAACAGGAGCGGCGTGGCGTGGAGTGCAAGTCACGGCCAGACCAACATCAACGCAAACGTCGACGGTGTGACTGGTTCAACTCTCTTGAACATAAATTGATTTCAGAGCTATTCGCGCCCCCCGGATCGCGGAAGACAGAAAGGGCACATCCAAACCTGGATGCGCCTTTTCTGCTGTTTGCAGATAGAAAACCTCAACGCAGCCCGTTCGCGGGTGTTATTCGGATTCAGCCGGCGTTCGGCAAGAGAACGAGAGATTCGAATCAGTCCTGCTTGTCGAGACTTCCCATTCGCCGCAGATCGCCCGCGAGCGGACAGCGGTCACAATTGGGGACCTTACCGCAATGCCTTTTGCCCACCGCCACGGTCAGCGCATGGAACTCATTGAAGAGCTGCGCATGATTTGATCGCGCGTCAGACTCGAACGCATCACGTGCAAGTTGGGCAAGCGATTCATACCCCTTGAGGTTTTTTTCTGGCGCCGGGTTTGTAAGTCTGTGCCGGGTCGCAATCCTCCGCAGGTATTCGTCCGCAACTGGAACCGCGTGGTCGAGTGCGTAAAGCAGAATTGCGTCGGCGGTCTCAGGGCCCACTCCCGGCAACGCGAGGAGTCGAGTCCGCAAGGCGGTTGTGGGCGCTGCAGCCAATTGAGTGAGGGATCCTCCGAACTCTAGATCGAGCATCGCAATGAACGCTTTGAGTGCTGGCGCCTTGCGGGTGTAAAAGCCCGATGGGCGAATTAGTTCCTGCAACTGGTCGACGGAGAGGCGCCGGATTCCGTCCAGTGAGAGCGCGCCGGCAGTGCGGAGATTCCCCAGCGAAACTTCAACGGCTTTCCATGATGTGTTTTGAGTGAGATAAGCACCAAGAATTACCTCAAAGGGCGAATGGGCGGGCCACCAATGCTGGGGACCGTACGCATGCATTAGCCGATCGTGCATCAGGCGCAGCCGCTGCGCAGAATCGCCTGCAAGCCACTTCATCACAGGGGGACATCTCCGCCAACGGGCGATTGCAGTTGGGCCTTCCATTCCAGAATGCGGGCACGAGCGGCGGCTGCTTCGGCCTCGGAAATATGTCCAGCCTGGTGCAGCGAAATAGAAAGAGCGGTGTGGGCTAAAGGATCGCTGGGCGTAAGCGCCGTTAAAGCCAGAGCCGCCGCAATCGATTGTTCCAGCCTTCCCGCGTCGCGAAGGGCGCGGATCAGTCCGTGATGCGCCTCAAAGTAGTTGGAATCTGCTGCGATCGCTGCACGAAAGGTCTGAATGGCCTCGGCAGCCGAGCCTTCTGCAAGCTGATCTAGCCCTCTCTGAGACAGAGTTTCCGCGTTGTTTAAACTCATTCTGGTCACGACATTCTTTAGGATAACCGTAGAGCGTCAGCGCCGCCAAAGAGGTGGTCGTTCCAGGAGCTGAGGATGAAAAGCTATACAGAATATTTGACATACGAAACCAGGAAGCGCCGTGAAATGGTGCACATCACGGAGCAGGTGGAAGCGATCGTTAAGCGCAGCGGAGTGAAGGACGGCCTATGCTTTGTATCCCCTATGCATATAACGGCTGCAATCTATGTCAATGATCTTGAGAGTGGACTGATTGAGGACATCGGAAAGTGGCTGGAAGAGCTGGCTCCCGCAGGGCTCGATTACGAGCACCACAAGACGGGAGAAGATAACGGCGATGCGCATCTCAAGTCACTTCTATTGCACCATGAGACAACGCTCCCGGTAACCGCCGGCAGGCTCGATTTAGGCACCTGGCAGCGGGTGTTTTATGCGGAATTCGACGGGCAACGGCGCAAGCGGGTCATTGTAAAAGTGCTGGGCGTTACATAGGCAATCGGATCACTAGTCCGTGATCTTGCGCCAGCTTGTCTTGTCTTCTGCATTGAGCGTGGAAATGTTCAAGACCGGGCGGGGCATCACCACCAGGTCAACACGCCGGTTCTTCGCTCGACCTTCCACAGTGTCGTTGCTGAAAATAGGACGATATTCTGCATAGCATGCTGCTGAGAGTTGTTGCGGAGCAATAGTGTGCATCTCGAGCAATAACCGCGCGATGCGTGTGGCTCGGGCCGAAGAAAGCTCCCAGTTCGAGTCAAACTCGGCGTTATGAATTGGTTCGATGTCGGTATGGCCTTCAACCCGCACATCGTAAGGGGTACCCTTAAGTGACTCCGCAATCTGACGCAACGTTGCCTCGGTTTCGGGACCGGGAATCGCGCTGCCAGAATCGAAGAACCCCGCTTCGCGAAGACTAATCACAAGACCGTCGCGGTCCAGCTCAATCGAAACCGTGCTCCGAGCAATCTGCACAGAGAGCCGTCTTTGAAGGTCCTGCTGGAGGCGCTCGAGGTCGACCTGAACCATCCCTGCAGAGACCAGATATCCGGGCGCTCCGGAAACGGGCGACTGCGTCCTCGCTTTGATCGATACATTCCCGTTGAAAGCGGGAACGATACTGAGCGACTGGAATGCGGAATCGATAGCCGCCGAAACTTGGAGTTGTTTCTTTTCATCCGCCTTCGCAAAAGCATAAAGCACGACGAAAAAGGCAAAAAGCAGTGTGATGAAGTCGGCGTAGGAAACTAGCCAGCGCTCCTGGCTGACTTTCGAGCGTGGAACTCTGCGGTTCATCCCGCTTCCCCCTTCCTTTCGACATTCGCATCCTTCACGAATCCGGACAGCTTCAGAGCGAGCATGCGGGGATTCATCCCTTCGAGAATCGAGATGACTCCCTCGAGCATCATCTCGCGGCGTTGCTGGTCATCATGTAAGTGAATTCGGATTTTGCCGGCGAATGGCAGGAAAAACAGGTTGGCGATGCCCACTCCGTAAATAGTGGCGACGAACGCGACGGCGATGCCGCGGCCAACCTCCTGAATATTGTCGAGATGCTGCATCACCTGGATCAGCCCGAGAACGGCGCCAAGAATTCCGATCGTGGGCGAAAAGCCTCCCGCCGATTCAAATACCATCGGAAGACGCTCTTCCCGTTCCGAAGCGCAGTCAAGCGCAACCCGCATAATTTTGCGCAGCTCGGCCGGTTCGGTGCCATCCACCGCGAGCATCAGCGACTGCTTCAGAAACGGATCAGTGATTTCCGCAAGATCTGCGTCCAGCGAAACCACGCCGCTGCGGCGTGCTTTGTTGGCAAATGAAATCAGGAGTTGCATAAGCTCTTCATTTGGCCTCTGCGGAGCAACAAACACATGTGCCATGCTCCGGAAAGCAGACGTGACCGTGTTTATCGGGAACTGAAGAAGGATCGCGCCCATGGTTCCCCCGAAGACGATCAGCGCCGCCGTCGGTTGGAGAATCTGGCTGATCTTGCCACCCTCGATCAGCAAACCGGCAATAATGCCGGCGATAGCCAGGATGACTCCGCCGATGCTTCCCTTATCCATGGACTACGCCTCAGCAATCCGGATCCAGCTGTGTATATTCATCGGCGTTCACTCTCGTTCCGTTGCTCTTTCGATGGCTCCCCTGACGTCGCTTCTCCGCTGAATTCAACGCTCGCCAATGACGCCGCTCGACAAAGGGTGTCGTTCGGCGACAGTCTATGCGCGACGGTGGCAAGCAACCTGGCTCGGTAGGCCAATACCCGATCCAGGACTTCGCTCAGCCCCTCCCGCACAATCAGCTTTTCTCCGTTGATCAGCGTGAGCATCGTGTCCGGCGAGGCTTCCGCTGTTTTGATCAGATCGCTGTTCAACAAGATGGGATTGCCGTTGAGGCGTGTGAGTTCAATCAAGGCCGGATGCTCCTCTCAGGGACCTGTCACCCTTATCGGCAGGAACGTCAGAAAGGGTGATTGGTGCCGCGATTGCTAAGCACCTTGAAAAAACTCGTAAAGTCCACCAGACCGTCGCCGATGAAGCCAGTGAGCAACGTGGTTCCTACTCCAAGGTGAACCGGGCGCGGCCAAGATGCCGCATAGACCGGTGAGACACCCGAAGCAGGGAACCCGAATCAGTTAGCTCAAAAGGAGAACTTCAATGGCTTTGGGTGTCCTGAATAATATTTCTGCAATCTACGCACAGAACAACCTGAGTAATACGCAGGCGTCTCTGTCCAAAACTCTTCAACAGCTGTCTTCTGGATCGCGCATCAATTCCGGAGCGGACGACGCAGCAGGCCTTTCGCTGGCCAATGGCCTGCAGGCCTCCTCGACCGCTCTCACGCAGTCTGCAGAAAATGCTTCTGAAGGCGTTGACTTTCTGCAGGTCGCCGATGGTGCGCTGTCGCAGGTTACCAGTCTGCTTAATCGCGCCGTTACGTTGGCGACTGAAGCTTCCAACGGTACTTTGAACAGCGCACAGGTGACGGCGGCCGATTCTGAATATCAGAAGATCCTGACTGAGACCGACACGATCAACAACAATACTGAGTACAACGGCATCAACACGTTTGCAAAGAACGCTGCTCTCACAGTAGGAAGCGCCAACGATAAAATTGACCTGGACACCGGTGTCGACACTACAGCCGCCAATGTGGGAAAGGGAACCGCAACCATCGCCTACGGAAACCTTACGCTAAACATCGAAGGTTCCACAGGCGCGACTGCGAGCACAACCGGCGTAGTTACTGCATCTTCTCCTGGAACGTACAAGATGTCAGGGTCAGACACGATTACGAGCCTCGCGTCGACAATCAACAACTATCTCGGAGCGAATGTTGCGTCGGTCCAAGGGAACCAGCTCGTATTGAGCGGTGGCGCGACATGGACAACGGCAAGCGGGAATATCAATGAGACGATGGCCACCAATGCCACTGCGACCTCTTTGACAGTGGGCAATGCCAGTGACGTCATCACCCCCGGCGCAGCTGCCATCTCGTTCACTCCCTCGGGTGGGACCGCACAATCGCTGGGGACGATCTTCGGCGCCGCGGGGGCTGGCGGCAACCTGTCGCAGCTCGCGTCAGCCATCAATACCGCTTCGATCGCTGGCAATTATGGAGTGACGGCCACTGTCTCGGGCAACAAAATGTTGATCTCCGGCGGGACACTTGACCTGACCGGCGTTGCAGAGCAGGAAACTGCGAATAACAAGTCCAATCAGACTGTAGCCATTTTCACTTCTGACGGCACGATTTCGCAGTCGTACAACAACTCTTCGTCTGATCTTGTGGCGGCAAGTTCAAGCGCATTGCAATTGGCGGGTACCAGTTTGACGAGCACCACCGGCGCACAAGCAGCCTTGACGGCCATCAACGCAGCGATCACCTCCGTGGCAGCCGACCGTGGCACCATCGGCGCCAACATCAACACGCTGACGGCTGTCGAGAATGTCATGAACACGCAATCTACGAACACGCTCTCCGCAGAAAACGACGTCACTGCGACCGACTACGGCCAGGCCACGTCGGACATGTCGAAGTATCAGATCCTGAGTCAGACGGGCATCGCCGCTCTCTCGCAGGCCAACCAATCGCAACAGTTGATCACCAAGCTGCTTCAGTAGATTGCGCAGCATGAGAGGTTGAACGGAAGCAAGGCGGGGAAGGCGGCGAAGTTGCGGCTTTCCTCGCTTCGCTTTGCGGTCGTGGACATCTCTTGAGGTTCTCTAATCGTCCGCTGTGCGCTTTGGTGATTGATTTGATTGTGAAGGACGAGGAGGAAGAGCATGGGTGCTGTCGGTCTGAATTTTGGCTCCGCCACCAGCGGTCAAGGATTTGATGTGACGACCACGGTCAACCAGATTGTGACGAATCTGCAAGCTGTAGAGACACCCTGGAAGACGCAGTTGACGGCACTCACGAGCAAGGACACAACGCTCACCAGCCTCGGCACCCAGTTGGCAACCTTATCAACCGACCTGCAGAACCTGACGGACTTCAGCGGCACGATGGCGTACAAAACTGGCTCCAGTTCCGATACAAATGTACTTTCGTTGTCATCTGCGAGCGCAGCAGCCGTCGCGGGTACACACACCATCTCGGTCCAGAATCTTGCGCAGACATCAAGCGCAGCCACAGACGCAGTTGGCGCCTCGGATACGTTGACCGGCGGCATCACGTTCCAAGTGGGAACGGGTAGTTGGCAGACGGTCAATGTCGGCGATGGTTCCACGGCCGCCACTCTTTCCGGTTTGTCCGCAGCCATCAACAATGCCAGCCTGGGAGTAACGGCCAGCGTGCTGACGAATGCGGATGGTACTCAAAGGCTGTCTTTGGTGAGCCAGACCAGTGGCTCCGCCGGACAGATCACGATTGCCGACGCGACAAATAATTCGAGTAGCCCGACAACCCTTGCAGACTCGACAACACCGGACCAGAATACCGGCCTGGGATTCGCGACGATTCAAAAGGGACTTGACGCCACGATTACTGTCGATGGAGTTTCGAACATTACGAGCGCTTCGAATACCGTCACGAACGCAATTCCGGGGGTTACATTTCAGTTGCTATCGACTGGCACCGCGAGCTCCGATGGAACGCCGGAGACGGTGCAGGTGGTGATCGATAACGATACGACGAGCATTGAGACGGCGATCAATACGTTCGTGACCGACTACAACACCGCGATGACCGCCATCAATGCGCAGGAAGGCAAGGACTCATCGGGTAATCCCGAGCCCCTCTATGGCACTTCTATCTTGGCGCAGTTGCAGGAGGGTCTCGAGTCCGCGGTGAGTTCGTCCTTTGGCTCGAACACTATAAACTCCCTCATCTCCCTCGGCATTACTGCGAACGCAAGTGCCGATGGCACAATCTCGCTTGATGCCGACACCCTCAGTAGCGCGCTCAATGCCAACTTTGACCAGGTAGTTTCTCTGTTTCAGGATACGGGCAGCTTTGGCTCAACGTTCACAAATACGTTGAATGGTCTCGGCAACAGCAGCGCGGATGGAGGCGCGATCAGCCTCGCGCTCAGCGAGGACGGCAGCGAAGAGACCACTCTGAATGACAACGTCACAAAACAAGAGGCCTTGATTGCTACGCAGAAGACCAGCCTGACCACGGAATTGAATACGGCCAATGAGATTCTCCAGTCCATTCCAGAGCAGATTCAGGAAGTCAACGAGATGTACGGTGCCATCACCGGATACAACACAAATCAGAACGGCTAGGAGTTTCACAATGGATACGTACTCGTCCCACGCGCTTGAAGGTGCCTCTGGCGTTGAACTCACCATCGCGCTTTACGACGGCATCATTCGCTTCATGCATAATGCAATTGAGGCAGTGGAGCGTAAGGATGTCGAGCGACGCCGCGCTGCAGTCAAGCGAGCCATGGACATCGTGATTCACCTGCAGGCGACCCTCAAAAAGGATGTCGGCGGCAAGCCCGCTGAGTCGCTCTCAGACTTTTACGTCGCGATGTTTGCCCTGATGCTGCAGGGCTCGCAGGCAAACTCCAGAAAGAAGTTCGAACAGGTCATCGCGCATGTGCGAAACGTGCGGGATGCATGGAAGCAGGTGGCGGCAGATCCCAAAGCGAACCAGTTCGCAGCCAGCGCACGCCCGCATGCGGACATAATTCAGCCCGGTTTACCACTGGACGGCGGGTGGAATTCCCACGATGAGACCCACACTGCGGTTAGCTGGACGGCATAGATCAGCCGGCGACTGTGAGCTCTTCCTCAAGCTGCTGCTTCTGGTAAAGACTCGCGTAGTAGCCATCGAGTTCGAGTAGCTCGTCGTGACGGCCGACTTCGACAATCTGGCCGTGATCTAGCACTGCAATCTGGTCGGCATTGCGAACGGTAGACACTCGGTGCGAAATCAAGATCGTCGTAGCCGTGGTGGTATAGTTTCGCAGTCCGCCCAGGATGCGCTCTTCCGTGTAGGTGTCCACGCTCGCCAGCGCATCATCCAGAATAAGAATCGCAGGGCGACGCAGCAGGGCGCGCGCAATGGCCAGCCGTTGCTTCTGGCCTCCGGATAATGTCATACCGCGTTCGCCGACCATTGTTTCAAACCCCTGTGGAAACTCCTCGAATTCACTGCGGATATGGGCCGCCTCAGCAGCTTCAAGCATATCCTCGATCGAACTTGCGGGCGCGCCAAAAGCCAGGTTCTCTCGAATGGTCTCGCTGAAGAGAAAAGTCTCCTGCGGCACGATACCCATATTGCGCCGGAGTACTTCGAGCGGATACTCGCGGATAGGGCGGCCATCGATGAGCAACGAGCGCTCTGGCGCTTCATAGAGACGTGAGATCAGGTTGACCAGCGTGGTCTTTCCGGAACCGGTCGGACCAACAATAGCAAGGCTGGAGCCTGGGGGGATCTTGAGTGAGACATTCCGCAGCACCGGCGTGCCGCCATAACTGAAGTTAAGATTGGAAAATTCGATTTCGCCCTGAAGAACCTCGTCTTTTGGAATCGCCGGGTCCGCAGCGCTGTCGTCAATGCCGGGCTTCGCGCGCAATAACTCGTCAATGCGCGCCACGGAAGCGGTCCCGCGCTGGAAAAGATTGACAACCCATCCCACGGCGATAATAGGCCAGATCAGCAGAATCATGTAGGTGTTAAAAGCCACAAAGTCGCCTGGGGTAATGCGATGCGCCACCACCTCGTGCCCCCCAACGAGTAATGTGATGATCATGGCGATGCCGAGGATAAATTCGAGCGTAGGCCACAGCATTCCCATGAGCTGAACAAGGCCCTGTGCGCGTGAAATATATTGCCGGTTCAGTTTTTCGAACAGACTCATCTGCGACTGTTCGCGGCCGAACGCGCGCACCAGGCGAGCTCCTGAATAGTTCTCTTGCGCCTGTGCTGAGATTTCGGAGAAGCTCTCCTGAATCTTTTCAAATCGATCGTGAATCTTCCGGCCAAAGTATTGCACGAGGATGCTGGCCAGCGGCATAGGCGCCCATGCCACAAGGGTGAGCCAGGGGCTGATGCGAAGCAGGAAGTACAACGCACCAACGGTGAAGAAGATGGTATTGGCGCTGTACATCAGGGCAGGCCCCAGCAGCATGCGCACGGCATTCAGATCGTTGGTCATGCGGGCCATGACGTCGCCAGTGCGGTATTTCTGATAGAAATTGGCGTCCTGGCGTTCAAGCTGGAGGAAGAGATCGTTGCGTAGATCGAATTCGATCTCGCGAGAGATGCCGATCAGGATCCAGCGCTGGGCGTAAAGGAAAATGCCTTTGATGAGATAGATAACGACGAAAACGCACGCGAGATAAACGATGCGCTGGCGAGAGACTCCGCGCTCCAGTTCATCGATTGCTTTTCTTAGAATCTGAGGACCCTGGACGGCAGCAATATTTGTCGCTATGCAGGCGAGCGTACCCCAGAGGTACCCCCACCGGTAGCGGCGCATGTAGCTGAGCAGCGGGCCCAGTTCGCGAAGCATGTCTCTATTGTACGGGCAGTGACGATGTCGCGTGAAACTTGGAATTTGATTTACGAATCAGGACGTTTAGGTCGGCGTACGCAGCAAAAGATAACCACCCGTAAGCCCGAAGAGCACGTCGGGAGACCATGCGGCCAGCGCCGCCGGCAAATAGTTTACGTTGCCTAAGGCACCGAACAAGCCATCGACCACCCAATAGGCAAGAGCGACGGAAATCGCGACTGCAATTCCCGAAAGCGAACCGCGACGGCCCATGGAAAGCGCAAAGGGAATTGCCAGAACAGACATGACGATCGCGATCAGGGGATACGCGAGCTTATGCCACAATGCGACTCGCAGGCGCATGGTATCGAAGCCGCTTTGGCGTAGGTCGCGGATATACCCATTGAGCTGCGCGAAATTCATCTCCTGCGACTGCCAGTTTTCTTTCTTGAAGTACCCGGGTTCTTCATGAATCTCGGCGAACGACGTATCTCTGAATTCGATGTACTCCGAATTCTTTCCGTTGAAATTTCTTACCCAGCCATTTTCAAAATGCCAGGTTTCAGTTTCGTCATTCCATATCGCGCGCGACGCGAAGATCCGCCGGGACAAGGCGAAGGTGGATGGATTGAATTCGAAAATTGAGAGATTGGCGAATGCGTCGTTGTCTGGATCGAAGAACTGGTAGTAGAAGATGTGCCCCTGCTCGCCCGGATGAGACTGCCCGAACATCCACTTCTCTTCAGGGTGCAGGAAGGTCTGCGGTGGGCGTCCCTTGATCGTGCTCCGCAGCGCCTCCTGCCGGCGATTTGCTGAGGGAAGATAGTAGTCGTCGAAAAGAAACAGGCAGACCGCCAGGACCGAGGAGATCAAAACGATGGGGACCACGAGACGATAAAGACTGATTCCCGTAGCCTTCATTGCGACAATTTCGCTGTTGCGGTTAAGGGTCCCGAAGGTCACCAGGGCGGCAATTAAGACCGCGAGCGGCGTGATTTGATACACCATGCTGGGTGCGAGGTTGAACAGGTATTCACCGATGGTCGCAAGTGCAATATGGTAGCGAACAATGTCTCCAACGAGTTCAAAGAACGTGAAGACCAGCATAAGCATTACAAAGCTGGCCAGCACCAGCACGAACATCCCAAAGAACTCGCGCACGACATAAGCATCGAGGAGCCGCGGAAAGAGCCCTCGCGATACAATGCGGACCGAGCGGGGCTGGAGCTTTCCGAGCAGCTCGGTAAGATGCCCTCCGTTCGTTTTGACCGCGAACCGTGGCTGAGGCGTTCGCGACAGCAGGTTTGCGATGGCGCTCAGGACCCGACCACCGCTCGCCATCTGCCAAAGCAGAAAGCCTCCCGCGGCAGCAAAAAGTAGATTGGCCATCCACACGCCCAGAAACGGTGGGAGTTTCCCTTGTCGGCTGAGCGCGATGCCGGTATACGAAAGAACGTAGTAGAGCAGCACCAGCAGAACCGTAAAAACCAGGCCGGAACTCTTCCCGCCACGGCGCGAAACGACTCCGAGCGGAACTCCAACCAGCATGAGAACAAGACACGCTACGGGATAGGAGAAACGTGTGTGCAATTCGAGAAGAAATCTTCTTCCATCTGGGCCATGGGTGCGCTCTTCCAAGGCTGCCATGGGGAGGGCGTAGATGGCGGTATCCATGCGCCCCAGGTGCGTTTCGCTCTGCGGACTCAGCGATAGCGGTAGATCGGTCTTTTCGAATGTGGATATGTTGTATTGCTGAGGCTGTCCGGCAACAGTTTCGTGCCGGGAGCCATTGCGCAGCCTCATCAGAAGTTCCTGCGTCGAATCGTTGACCACCGTGGCCGATGCGGCGGTTGTAATCACCGGATTGGCGGGATCGGTAACGTCCGCCATGAAGACCTGGTCCCAGTTGGAAGCGCCTGTCCCTTCGCGGACATTTTGTACATAGAGCACGGCGTTGCGGAAGTCTTCGTAAAAGACTCGCGGCTGGATCTCATACGACGCCTGGGACGTCTCCAACTCCCGCTGCATGTCGAGAATCGCCTGGTTAGCGCGGGGTGCTACATAGATAGAATTCACCAGCCCCAGCAGAGTTCCGCCGATCGCCACAACAGAAGAGACACGGACAAAGTAGCCGATCCCGAGTCCTGTTGCCCGCATGGCGATGATTTCACTGTCGGCTGCCAGGCGACTGAGCCCAAGCAGGACGCCTACAAGTACCGCCATCGGTATGGTGACTTTAAAGGTGTTGGGCAGGCTGTAGACAAAGACTTCCGCGACACTAACAAACGTGGAGCTGTTGCGAACCACTGCCTCAAGAATCTGATTCAGGTCGCGCATAAAGAGAATGAAAGTAAAGACCGCGCAACCGATGAGTGCGTAGGAAAGTATTTCGCCGAGGATGTACCTGGTGAGGATGCGCAAGGTCAGGGCTCTGCCGCTAGTTTAACTTGCCTGTGCGGCAGGCAACGAGTGTGGTTGCCACGATCGTAGCCGCAGGCTGTTAGCCAGCACGCTGACCGAACTCATGGCCATGGCCGCGGCGGCGAGCCAGGGGCTCAGCAGGACGTGGAAGGCCGGATACAGCAGTCCGGCGGCAAGCGGTATTCCGAGCAGGTTGTAGCAGGCAGCCCACATCAGGTTCTGCCGCATGATACCCACGGTCGCTTTAGCAAGATCGATGGCATCGACCATCGCGCTCGGTTGCGCCCGAAGGAGCAGGACGTCGCCGGCCTCCTGCGCGAGATCGGCGCCGCTCCCCATGGAGATGCCTGCATCGGCTTGCGCCAGCGCGGCGGCATCGTTGATGCCATCTCCGACCATCGCGACGCGAAGCCCCTGTTCTTGCAGGGCGCGAATGCGCGCCAGCTTGCCTGCCGGGTCCAGCCCGGCTTCCACTTCGGCGATGCCGGCCTGGTTCGCGATGGGAGCTGACGCAGCCGCCGAGTCTCCGGTCAGCATCAGGACGCGTAAACCCCTCTCGTGCAAAGCGGCTACGGCTCTTCCGGCATCCGGACGCAATGAGTCGCGCGCATCAAAACAGCCAATCGATTGATAATCGAGGGCAATCCAAAGACGGGTAACCCCGGGCTTCACCGGTGGAACGCTGTCGGGAAAGCGAATTGCCGATTCCTGAAACAGCGCATCATTTCCCAGAAGGCAGTTGTAGTCCTCGACGCGGGCCGCTACTCCGCGGCCGGGAATGACTACGACTTCTTCCGCAGGTTCCCATTTGATCGCTCGCGATCGCGCAAAGTCGACCACTGCATGTGCCAGCGGATGGTTCGAACGTTCCTCTGCCGCGGCTGCCATCCTTAAAAGATCATCATCGCTGTAGCCCTTGACGGGACGCACCGCCTGCAGGACGGGTCGGCCAATGGTAAGCGTTCCAGTCTTGTCGAGAACGATGACATTGAGATTGGCCAGCCGTTCGAGCGCCTCTCCGCCTTTGTACAACACTCCGAACTGCGCTCCGCGCCCTACGGCTACTGTGAGCGCGGCAGGAACCGCCAGTCCCATGGCACAAGGACAGGCGATGACGAGGACAGAAACCGTGCTGGCTAATGCCATGGAGACGGAATGCGTGGCGGCCATCCACACAACAAAAGTCAGGACGGACAGTCCCAGCACAACCGGCACAAAGATGGCGCTTGCACGATCGGCCAGCCGCTCTGTAGGCGCCCGCGACGACTGCGCCTGCTCCACCATACGCGTGATCTGCGCGACCATGGTGTCTTCACCCAGCGACTCAGCCAGACATACAACAGCCCCATCGTAGTTGAGAGAGCCGGCCAGCACGCGCTCCCCAACTTCCCTGGCCAGCGGAGTTGATTCGCCAGTCAGCATCGATTCATCCACGCTGGTTCGGCCTTCCAGGATCTTGCCGTCGACAGGGAAGCGCTCACCCGGAAGTACGAGCACCGTGTTCCCGATGTGCACTTCCTCGAGAGCAACCAGGTTTTCAACGCCATTCACGATAACGCGCGCAGTAGCTGGCCGCAGTTTGCCGAGTGCATCGAGGGCAGCCAGCGCGCGCCTCTTTGCCCGCGCTTCGAGCGCTTTTCCTAGAAGCAGAAAGCCAAGGATCAACAGGACTGCGTCGAAGTAAACCTCGCGACCCGGAGCCGGCGAGATCGTGGCGTAGGCCGAGTACGCAAATGCAACACCGGTCCCCAGACTCACCAGCGTATTCATATTGGTGCTGCCGTGACGCAAGGCCCGGACCGCGGCGGCATAAATGCCACTGCCTGCCCATGTCATCAGAACCAGGGTTACCGAAAGCAACGTCCAACGCAGATAATCTGGCGGTATCCGGTAAAGCCATGGCAACAACTGCATCATCAGATGATCGAGCGAGCCCATCTGTGTACCGAGAGGCATCGCCAGCAGCATGGCGATCGCGCCGGCCACAAGGGTGGCTGCGGCCTTCGCTTCAGCCTTCCCATGTGAGCCTTCTGACTCTCTTGAGATGTCCGCTCCGTGGTGGGGAAGCACGGCATCGTATCCAGCGCTGCGGATCGCTTCAATCAATCGCGCCGCAGAAGCCTCGGCGGGATCGAAAACGATGCTGGCGCGATTTGCCATCAGGTCAACATGCGCGGACTTCACACCGGCTGTTTCCTGCAGGGCGCTTTCAACGTGGTGCTGGCAGGAAGCGCATGTCATTCCAATAACGGGTAGTGTCAGCGACTCTGTTTCGGACCAGGCCATCTTGCGGTTTAATGCTCCAATCGTGCGCTGTACCCTGCCTTTGCAAGAGCGGCTATGGCAGCATCCACCGGAGAACTCTCGTCGGTCGACTTTAGCCGGGCCGCTCCAATGCGGACCTCCTCGACTTCGACGTTTGCTGTGGAATTCAAAGCCTGTGTCACGCGACGCACGCATGAGCCGCAATGCATTCCATCGATGCGCAGTGTGAACTCTGCCATGAAGTTCTCCTGTTGGTTTTGATGATACGCGCGTTGTTTCGATGCATGGCTGTACGAAGTTGATACAAACGGTCTTGACGGGTTACGCAAGTGTTGGGGCGTATATGGTAGAAAGCAGACAGGGTGGCAAGAAGCTTGCAACGCGAATTTCCCGAGGCACCTATCATCTGTGTCGGAGCCATCGTAGTCGACCAGGGCCGAGTCCTCCTCGTTCAGCGCGGACACGAGCCGTCAAAAGGGAAGTGGTCTCTTCCGGGTGGCATGTTGGAGTTGGGTGAATCCCTGGCGCAGGGCGTCGCGCGCGAAGTTCAGGAAGAGACAGGCCTCAACGTCGAAGCCATTGAATTAGTCGAGCTCATCGATCGGATTCACAGAGAAGCTGGTCCGTCCGGAGAGAGCGTGCGGTACCACTACGTCATTGCTGACTACCTCTGCCGGGTTCTTGGCGGGACATTGCAAGCCGCCTCGGATGCTGCAGCGGTGCGCTGGGTCGAACGGGCGCAATGGAACAGCCACAGCGCGCTGGCCCTCGATCCGATTACAGTGCGCGTGATTGAGGCCGGTTGGCAACGGGCAAGACATCTGAGTGAATCTGGGCAGGCGCCAAGTTGAAGTGCATATTGAGATGGGCATCTTTGGTTATCGTTGCCTTGATTGCGATCCTTGGCTTCACGTTCTGGCTGCGTCCGCTCACCGTCTTTCGCATATTCAATGAAGCGCAGATGTATCAGATCGGCGCCAGAAGCAATTTCATCGACGTCGGAGGCTATCGGATCCACTATTACGCTCTTGGACCCGCCAACGGGCCGATCGCAGTTCTGGTGCATGGTCTCGGAGGCCGCTCGGAGGATTGGGAGAAACTTGCCCCCTTCTTGGCCAAAGCGGGTTATCGCGTGTACCTGCCCGATCTCCCCGGTTTCGGCCAAAGCGACAAGCCGGCGAACTTCTCCTACTCCGTCGGTGATCAAGCGAAAATCGTCGTCGGCTTTTTCGACGCACTGGGGTTGAAGCAAGTTGACCTCGGCGGCTGGTCAATGGGTGGCTGGATCGTACAGCTTGTCGCGGTTCGGCATCCCGACCGCGTGCGGCGGTTGATGCTTTTCGATAGCGCCGGCCTCTACGTCAAGCCCGATTGGGATACCAGGCTGTTTACACCCATCTCCGCGGCAGAACTCCAAAAATTTGACACGTTGCTCATGCCTCACCCGCCGCAGCTCCCGACATTCGTGGTGAGAGACATCCTTCGCACCTTGCGCGAGCATTCGTGGATCATCCGGCGCGCGCTCGACTCGATGCTGACTGGGCGCGACACCACGGACAATCTTCTGCCTGGACTCAAGATGCCGGTGCTGATCGTATGGGGCGAAGTAGACCAAATCACCCCTTTGAGTGAAGGCCAAAAGATTCACCAGCTTATTCCGCAATCGCAAATGGAAGTCATCCCCGGATGCGGCCACCTGGCCCCCAACGAGTGCGCTACACAGATCGGACCCAGCGTTGTCGCCTTCCTCGGGCAATGACAGCTACAGCAGCTCCGCAGTTTTCGCTGGGAAGCTCTTGCAGTCGAGTGGACTTTTCCATAACAAAACCGACCATCCTCCGAAGCCAGAAACGGCTAAACCTACTGCGGAACCGCTCTAGTAGATCCAGCGCCCGGTCAAAATCAGTGCGTGATTGTATGTGTGAAGCTGGCTGGTGGCGATTTGCATGCCACCACCGAAGGCCAGACCGGGGCGCGACTTCTTGTCGGAGGGATGCAGTCCGCACTTGCCGATCAAGAGGCCCGGAGTAATGAATTCCTGTGTCTTCCCGTCGTGCGGACCGCCCTTGAAGAATGTGGCATTGCTCTCAATTTCCGGCCACAACAACTTGCCGAGCTTGTACTGGCCTGCAACGTTCCAGCCGATAGGACGGCCGCTCGCTAAGATCGCTGGATTGCCCGTGGGCAGCGTAGCTCCAAGCGTAGATTGAACATCAAAGGAACCAAAGCCCTTGCCAATCCCAATGGAAGGAACCAAAGCAGCGTTAGTTGAGCCGTTCTTGTAACTGCCGGTAGGAATCGTGGCCAGCATGAAAGCGCTGACTGTATACGCGCCATGGTGTTCATTGCCGCTGATGATCCGATATTTCGCCAGAAAAGACATGTCGCCTGCGCCGTCTTTGGCGGTGGAATTGTGTTGGATATAGGGCGGCAGGTTCACATCGAATTCGAGATTGCCCGGGACAATGAGGTTGAATCCCTTGCTGTTGTCGAAGTTCCAGGTGTCTGTGCCGGCCGGGGCAATCTGCCGAACGACATCCGTCCGCACAACCTGAAACAGGCCCGTATAGGTGGTAACGAGAGGTACTGCCCAACCTGGTTGATGAGACTGAATCGCTGAGGTTTGCGCTGACCATCGCGCATAAAAATTGCCGGGGGAATTAGCTGCTGTTCCATCTTGCGCGCACACGCAGGTCGAGGTCAGCAGGAGAAACAGGGGGAGGGAAAGCCTTTTCATTTGTTCCATGACAATGACGGCCCGTGAGCTAGACCGCAACCTGCATTTGGACGCCATAATTCCCATCCTTTAGGTGTACACCGAACAAGAAAGGGCCGCCCGAAGGCGGCCCCACCACTGTCGAGAGCTGTTTAGACGCCAATCACGGCGCAGAGTTCCTTCACCGCCGCTGCGCTCTTCTTCAATGCGGCGTCTTCTTCTGGCGTGAGCTTGATCTCGATGATTTTTTCGAGGCCCGCCGCACCCAGCTTGCAGGGCACGCCGATGTAATAGCCCTCGATGCCGTACTCACCATTGAGGTAAGCCGCGCAGGGCAGGATCTTCTTCTTGTCTTTGAGGATCGCTTCCACCATCTCCACCGCAGCCGCCGAAGGCGCGTAATAAGCGCTTCCGGTCTTAAGATATTTCACAATCTCGGCACCGCCATCGCGCGTTCGCTGGATGAGCTGTTCAAGCCGTTCGGGCGCGATAAGTTCGGTAATCGGAATACCCGCCACCGTCGAATAACGTGCGAGCGGGACCATAGTGTCGCCGTGTCCACCGAGCACAAACGCCGTCACATTCTCCACGCTGACATTGAGCTCCTCAGCAATAAAAGTCCGGAAGCGAGCCGAATCGAGCACCCCGGCCATGCCGATCACGCGCTCGCGATTGAAACCCGCCTGCCGGTACGCCGCCTGCGCCATGGCGTCCAGCGGATTGGAAACGATAATGAGAATGCATTCCGGAGACTGCGCAACTACCTTCGCCACCACGTCCGACATGATCTTGAAATTTGTGTGCAGCAGGTCATCTCGGCTCATTCCCGGCTTACGCGGAATCCCGGCAGTGATGATCACGATGTCAGAATTCGCAGTGGCTGCATAGTCGTTCGATCCGATGACATGCACATCGCGCTTTTCAATCGGAAGCGCCTCGAGCAGGTCAAGCGCCTTGCCCTGAGGCACTCCCTCAACAACATCAATCAGCACAACGTCAGCTAATTCCTTGGCTGCGATCCAGTGTGCCGCCGTGGCGCCTACGTTGCCGGCACCGACAATACTTACCTTTTTCCGCATCTTCTTCTCCTGATTTACCCAGCGGAGTTCGCGGGGCTAGCCGCGCTTTGCGCGTGTTAGCGGACTTAGGGTTGAGGAGCTAACTCCGCTAACGCAGCTAGCTCCGCTGTCTTTTACATGTTTCCAATAATGCGCGTAGCAAACTCGCTGGTTCCCACCTTCGTGGCTCCGGCGGTCTGGCGCTCGAAGTCGTACGTGACAAACTTCTGCTGAATGGTCTTCTCCATCGCGTTCTCGATCATCTTGGCCGCTTCCTTCCAGCCAATGAAGTCGAGCATCATAACGCCGGAAAGGATCACCGAGCCGGGGTTGATAACGTCCTTGTCCGCGTACTTCGGGGCCGTGCCATGTGTCGCTTCAAAGACGGCATAACCATCGCCGATGTTCGCGCCTGGCGCAATCCCGAGTCCGCCCACCTGCGCAGCGGCCGCATCTGAAATGTAGTCGCCGTTGAGGTTTGTCGTTGCGAGAATGCTGTAATCCGACGGACGAATGATGATCTGCTGGAAGATGGAGTCGGCGATCCGATCGTTAATGAGAATCTTGTTCTTCCATGCGCCCTTGCCGTGCGTCTTTCCGATGGAATCGAGAACGCCCTTGATTTCGGCATAAAGAGAATCGCGAAAATCCTGGTTGCCGAAATCGAGGCCCGGCTCAATCAGCGCGGCGTTCTCTTCGATGGTGATATTAGGGTTGGCATCGACATTGCCGAGAATCCAGCTTTCCCGCTCCGTCACTGTCTGGTCGCGGAACTCCTCGACTGCAACCTCGTATCCCCACTCGCGGAACGCGCCTTCGGTGAACTTTTGAATATTCCCTTTATGCACCAGCGTTACGGTCTTGCGACCGGTCTCGAGAGCCTGCCGAATCGCGCAGCGAACGAGACGTTTGGTTCCGAAGATCGAGATCGGCTTAATGCCGACACCCGAGTCAGAACGAATCTTCTTCTTCCCGCCCTTTAACAAATCCTCATTAATGAACTCAATCAGGCGAGCGACATCCGCCGAGCCCTGCTTGAACTCGATGCCCGAGTACACGTCCTCTGTGTTCTCGCGGAAGATCACGATGTCGACCTTTTCGGGATGCTTTACGGGACTGGGCACGCCCTGGTAGTACTTCACCGGCCGAACGCATGAGTAAAGATCTAGAAGCTGACGCAGAGCAACATTCAAAGATCGGATCCCACCCCCCACTGGGGTGGTTAACGGCCCCTTGATCGAAACGCGCAAGTCGCGTGCGGCGCTTACCGAGTCGTCCGGCAGCCAGGTATTGAACTGGCGGAATGCCCTTTCACCGGCAAAAATCTCGAACCATTTGATGTGGCGCTTGCCACCATAGGCCTTCTCTACAGCGGCATCAAAAACACGCTGCGAAGCCTTCCAGATGTCGCGTCCGGTGCCGTCGCCCTCAATGAATGGGATGATGGGGTTGTCGGGAACCTGATATTGGCCGTGGTTGTACTCGATAGGCTGGCCGTCGCGCGGCAATTCCAGCCCGTTGTAGGTCTTTGGCATGTTGTTACGGAGTTCCTTCCCTCGATACGGCGTAAGGGAAGGCTAACACCTTCAATTTACAGGTGGCAACGCGCCAGACCTGCCCAGTCTTCTTGCGGACAGAAGAGAACCCACCCGAACAACGCGATCCGCCCTCACGCCCAGCAACCTACCCCGAGTTGCAAACTGCGGCTATTGCGCTGGAGCGTTCTTGAAATCACTGGAATCGAGCTTCGGGATCCCGAAGTGCCCGCGCAGATGCATCAGGTCTACCGGGCTTAGATTGCCGGCCACCGTCACCAGTGTCAGGCTCCTGGGCGTTTCGGCCAGAACCACCGCGCCGCGCACATTCGCGCCGTCGAGGACTACCCAGACATCTGTAGTTCCGTTATGCACCGGGCTTCCGTGATCAGAAGTCGTAACCACGTGCTTCCACCCGCGCAGATGGTACGATCCCCGGATTGCTTCAACTGCGCCCTCGTCCGGAATGCCTGCATCGCCAAATCGCATCGTATGGACACTTACGCCGTCCAGTTTGTTGATGGCCTGTCGCGTTGGCGCGTCGCTGTCCGGCACCAGGCCCGCCGCAATTCCAAGCATGGTTCGGTCCAGCGTGAAGTTTGACTTGATCGGTGCCTGTGAGCTGAGCTGGACCAATGCCGGGGGAACCCATTCCAGCGGCACCGGATCGGCATCGGGGTTCGCCGTGCTAGCCGGCGGAGGGCCGGACGGAGCCACGAAGTCTTGAGCCATGGCCAGCGCGCAGCCCAGGGTGGCGCTGAGCACAGAGATTCCGAGAATGAGAGTCAGCTTCATTCTTGTTTAAACTCCGAGGCTGCGGAAAAGTTCCGCTGGGAAATGCGCAAAAGCATCAGAAAGCCTCGCCGGAGGGTCGGCATGCCGGCCGACAATCGTAACCCTTTTGACTCCAAGTATGTGAAGTCGGCGTTAAATCGCCGGCCCCGCCGTCTCCAGCACTGATTTTGCGTTAAACTCAGGCGGGAACGTTTGTAGACTCAACGATCGTCCGACTCATGGAGGGTACATAGAAATTGGGAAAAAACATGGTGCCGAAGAAGCTTTTCTTCACCAAGGGCGTGGGCAAGCATAAAGAGCGCTTGACCTCATTTGAACTAGCCCTTCGGGATGCCGGCATTGCTTCACAGAATCTGGTGCGCGTCTCGTCGATCTTTCCGCCCCGCTGCAAAGTGGTATCACGCAAGGAAGGGCTCAAGTATCTCGATCATGGTGAGGTGGTTTTCTCGGTCATTGCTGAGAATTCCACACGGGAACCGCATCGCTTGGTCGTCGCGAGCATCGGCGTTGCCATCCCCGCCGATCGTGACACATACGGCTACCTGAGCGAGCACCATAGCTTTGGTGAAACGGAAGAGCAGGCCGGTGAATACGCTGAAGAACTGGCCGCCGAAATGCTGGCTACAACCCTGGACGTTGAATTCGATCCAGACAAAAGCTGGGACGAAAAGAAGGAGATTTACCGCATCTCCAACAAGATCGTGCGCACCAGCAATGTAACCCAATCGGCAGTGGGCGACAAACGTGGACTTTGGACAACCACAATCGCGGCAGCCGTGCTGATTCTCGAAGAGTAAGGCGTGGCTTGCGAAAGCATCGAGGCCAATTCCGACAGACGGGGTTGGCCTCACGCGTGAAGCGCTGAACTGTGCAGCAAGAAGGACTTTCAATCGAATGGAAAACGCTCGCAAATACAAAATCGGCCTGGTGCAGATGCGAATGGGACCTGACCCGGCCGCAAATCTTGAAACTGCCATCGCACATATACGCGAAGCAGCCAAACGCGGCGCTAACATCGTCTGCCTGCCCGAGCTTTTTTGCGCTCAGTACTTCTGCCAGCGCGAAGACATCAAGCTCTTCGATCTGGCCGAGCCGATCCCTGGTCCTTCCACAAACAAACTTGCTCAGGTCGCGCGCGAAACCCGCGTCGTCATCGTTGCATCGCTTTTTGAGCGCCGCGCTCCCGGCCTGTATCACAACACGGCTGTTACCTTGGGCCAGGATGGCAGCATCATCAGCGTCTATCGCAAGATGCACATTCCCGATGATCCCCTCTACTACGAAAAGTTCTACTTCACGCCCGGCGATCTTGGATTCAAAGCCGTCGATACCGCGTTCGGCCGTGTCGGCACGCTTGTTTGCTGGGACCAGTGGTATCCCGAGGGCGCACGTCTGACCGCTCTCCAGGGCGCGGAGGTTCTGTTCTATCCAACCGCCATCGGCTGGCATCCCGCCGAGAAAGAGGAGTACGGCACGGCTCAATATGATGCATGGCAGACGATCCAGCGCGGCCACGCTATCGCCAACGGCGTTTACGTTGCCGGAGTGAATCGCGTAGGGCAAGAGAACGGCGACATCCGCGGCGACCGTGCAAACGGCCCGGGCCTCGAGTTCTGGGGCGGCAGCTTTCTCGCCGATCCGTTCGGGCGGATCATCGCAAAAGCCTCGCACGAAAAAGAGGAAATCCTGATAGGTGACGTCGATTTGGCGTTGCTCGAGGACACGCGCCGTAATTGGCCCTTCCTGCGTGATCGTCGCATCGACGCATATGCGCCCATCACCAGCCGCTTTCTTGATCCGGCCATTGGCGGGCTGGCCGACGGAGATGGCAAGTAACAATGCACGCTCAATCAGAACAAACACCGCGCGAACTCGGATATCGCATGCCCGCCGAATGGGAGCCGCACGAAGCCACCTGGCTCGCATGGCCCCATAATCCGGAGGACTGGCCCGGCAAGTTTCAGGCCATCCCATGGCTCTATGCGGAAATCATCCGCATGCTCGCTTCCCGTGAGCGCGTCCACCTCCTTGTCCAGGATGAAAAAGAAGAACGTCGCGCCAACAGCATCCTTCAGCGCGCCCACGCCAATCTGGATAACGTCAGCTTCCATCAGTGGCCCACCGACCGCGTCTGGACCCGCGATTCAGGTCCAATCTTTGTCCGAAACGCGGAAGGGAGAGTAGCCCTTACAAACTGGCACTTCAATGCATGGGCTAAGTATCCTGATTGGCACCTTGATGACCAGATACCCGATCGTGCCGCCGAGTTACTCGGCATGTCTGCATGGAAGCCAACCATCAACGTTGCCGGCGAGCATCGCCGACTGGTCCTCGAAGGCGGCTCCATCGGCACCAACGGTCACGGCATATTGCTTACCACCGAAGAGTGCCTGTTGAGCGAAGTGCAACAGCGAAATCCAGGTGTGAGCCGCGAACAGCTCGAGCACGCATTCCACGATTTTCTCGGCATCGACCATGTCATCTGGCTTGGACGCGGAATTGCCGGCGACGATACCCATGGCCACGTCGATGACATCACACGTTTCGTCGGGCCCACCACGATCGTCACCGCTGTCGAGCCGAATACGAGCGACGCCAATCACGAACCGCTGGCAGAGAATCTCCTCCGCCTCAAGACTGCCCGCGCCACAGATGGCAGTCAGTTCACGATCGTCGAGCTGCCTTTGCCCTCTCCGGTTATGTTCCGCAAGCAGCGTCTCCCCGCCAGCTACGCCAACTTCTACGTCGCTAACGGATTGGTCTTGGTGCCCACCTTCCATGATCCCAATGACCGCATCGCGCTTGGCATCCTGGCAGAGCTCTTTCCGGATCGCGATGTCATCGGAATCCACGCCGTCGACCTCGTTTGGGGACTCGGCACCTTGCACTGCATGACCCAGCAGCAACCCGCAGCTTTATCGCAAAAGCAGCCCTGACGACTCCGTAAACGTAATGGCGCGAACGAAGGACCGGTTTTGCCGTACCATTCAAGCCATGATCTCCGATCTCGAAGCCATGCAGGATGCCCTCGCCGAAGCGCGCAAAGCCAGCGCAGCCGGTGAAGTACCTATAGGCGCCGTGATCGTTTGCCGTGGTGAAATGATCGCGCGAGGCCAGAATTCCGTAATCCGAAGCAGCGACCCAACGGCCCACGCGGAGATTGTCGCCTTGCGCCAGGCCGCGCGCACCTTTGGTAATTACCGTCTCAACGGTTGCACCCTTTACGTAACGCTTGAGCCCTGTGTGATGTGCGCTGGAGCCATGGTGCATGCGCGCCTCGACCGGATTGTCTACGCCGCCGCCGATCCCAAAGCAGGCGCTTGCGGGTCGGTGCTCTCCGTCGTCAACCATCCGCAGCTTAACCACCAGATGAAGGTGGAGCAGGGAATTCTGGCGGACCAGTGCGGCGAGTTACTGCGTAGCTTTTTTCGCGACCGGCGATAACTCCGCCAAAAGGCGCGCCGTTAACTTCGTGTCTGCGCTCTAATCCGTTCCTCCTGCTCCGGCCACTTTGCCGATAACTCGGCAAAGCTCGCATTATGGTAATCCGCGTAGTTAAAGCCCGGAACCACCGTGCATCCAACCAGAGCCATTTGGCCCATGTCAATCAGGCGCATCCCCTGCCACACGCCCGCCGGAACCAGCACTTGCACGTGTTGTCCGGCCATTAAATCCTGTCCAAGAACGAAAATCGCGGAGCCGCCGTCAGGATAAAGCAGCAGCATCTCCAGCGGATCGCCGAGATAGAAATGAAACATCTCGTCCGAATCGAGCACATGCATTTCCGAGAAAGATCCCATTTCCAGCAGGTAGTAGATAGCCGTGCCACAGGGACGGCTTCCACGCGGCAAATCCAGATTCTCCGTCGACGTAAAAGTCCGCCGAAAGAATCCGCCCTCAACCGGGTGTGGATCGAGGTTGAGCAGTTTCTTGACTTCGTCTGCTGTCACAGAAAAATGTTATCAGCCTGACAAAGTAAAATGAGTGCATGAAGGTGCAGGTCTACACTGCCGCATGGTGCAGAGATTGCCGGGCGGCTAAACAGTTTCTCGATTTACACGGGATCGTTTACACAGAGGTCAATGTCGATCTGGATCCGGCGGCTTCGGATGAACTCATCCGACACGTCGGCAAACGGGCTATCCCCCAACTTGTGATTGACGGCGAGTGGTTTCAGCCTTACAAACCGGGCCGCGGCCTTCTTTACGATGAGCTGCACAAGCGCTTCGGGATTCCCCGCACTTAGGCTGCTTAACCTCGTACAATCAGGACTTAGCGAATACCTGTGGCTCTTTCGGCCGTCGTCGGCTCGGCGCGAAAAACTCAGAGCTGATGGCTGATCCGCTGAAAGCTGCTTCGAGGAGGCTGCTCTTGATCAAGCGCTATACCCGCCCGGCGATAGGCCGCATTTGGACCGAAGCAAGCAAGTACAACTGCTGGCTGAAGGTGGAGCTGGCTGCGACTGAGGTACTTGCCGAGGATGGAGTGGTGCCCGCATCGGCTGCCGCGGCTATTGCCAAAGGCACAGCCTCCGCCGAGCGCATCAGCGAGATCGAGGCCGAAGTGAAGCACGACGTTATCGCCTTCACGACTGCGGTCTCTGAAAGCCTTAAGTCACAAGGGCTCGCAGAAGAATCCCGCTGGTTGCACTACGGCCTTACCTCCAACGACATTGTCGACACAGCACAAGCGTTGCAGATAAAGGAGGCGTCTGCACTCATACGGACCGGCCTGGCCGCGCTCCTCGCCGTCCTCAAACGTCGTGCCATCGAGTTCAAGCACACGCCGACAATCGGTCGCACCCACGGCATCCACGCTGAGCCCACCACCTTTGGCCTCAAGCTGCTCAATTGGTACGCGGAGATGGAGCGCAACGTGGCTCGCTTCGATGCCGCAGCCGAGGACATGCGAGTAGGTAAGCTTTCCGGCGCCGTCGGCACCTTCGGCCACCTCAAGCCCGAGCATGAAGAGCGCATCTGCGAACGGCTCGGCCTCAAAGCCGCTCCCGTTGCTACCCAGGTTATTCAGCGCGATCGGCATGCTGCCTACATCGGCACGCTCGCCATCATCGGCAGCACCCTCGACAAGATCGCCGTCGAAATCCGCCACCTGCAGCGCACCGAAGTTCGCGAGGCGCAGGAGTATTTCAGCGAAAAGCAGAAGGGCTCTTCCGCCATGCCCCACAAGAAGAACCCCATCACTTCAGAGCAGATCAGCGGTCTTGCGCGCGTTCTCCGCTCCAACTCCCAGGCGGCGCTCGAGAATATCGCCCTCTGGCACGAGCGCGATATCTCGCATTCTTCTGTCGAGCGCGTCATATTTCCTGACTCCACAATCCTCACCGACTACCTGCTCTTCAAGACCACCGATCTTATCGATCGTCTCCTCGTCTACCCAGAGCGCATGAAGAAGAATCTCGAGTCGACCGGCGGCCTTATATTCAGCGGTCAGCTGCTGCTCGATCTGGCCGAAGCAGGCATGCTTCGGGAAGACGCTTACCGCCTCGTGCAGAGTCACGCCATGCGCGCGTGGAAAGACGACCTCGTCTTCCGCGATGAAGTGCCGAAGGATCCGGCCATCACTTCGCTGCTCAGCAAAGAGAAACTCGATCGCACCTTCGATTACTCTCGCCAGCTCGGAAACGTAGACGCCATCTTCAAGAGAGTGCTTGGAGAATAGTTGCATGAACCAGATCCCCGACCATGCGGCGGAACGCGTACTTGGGACGATTCACGAGGTGATCAACTCGGCCGATGCTGAGCTCGAGCAGGCAGAGCGGTGGATGAAGGCGCTGGTGGATGAGTTTCCCCAGACCTCCCTGGTACACAGCTATACATCCTGGGTGCTGTCGCGCGCCGGCAAGCACCGCGAGGCCATCGAACACGGCCGCGTCGCTGTGAAGTTGTCACCGGAATCTGAAATGTCGTCGATCATGCTCTTTCGCGTGCTCTGGAACGCCGGCGAACACCAGCAAGCTTTTGACGAGATGAAGCGGCTTGAGAAGTACGGCCACTCCGAGGGGTACGCTCAACTGATGCAGGAGTGGAACGAAGGCAAGCCTCTGGATGAAGTCACTGACGAATCCTAAGGCCAACGAAGCTTTCGGGGCCTGATATGGTCTTTCAACAGGAGAGGTCGATGAGATTTATCGTTTGCTTCCTCGTGATTTGTTCCGGCGCGTTCGCCTCTGGTCAACAACCAGCCGCACAGCAGCCGAATCCGCTGGACAATCTGTCGTTCATGAAGGGCGATTGGACCGGCAAGCAGAACTTCGACACAAGTGGTGGACCTGCAATGGTCGGCGATGCCACCGACCGCATCGAGATTGGAATTGCCGGCAAGTACCTCTGCGAGATGCTCTCAACCACTCTGCCCGGGCGCAAACCCACTGACACGCGCCACTTCATCTCCTACGGCAAACAATCCGGAAAATACACCGCGTGGTGGTTCAACGATACTTCCACTCACCCTAGCGAGCTTTCCGGGGACCTCACCGGAAACAAGCTCGTCCTTCTCAGCAGTGCATCCGGCCCGGGACCGGTGCTGCGTGCTACCTACGAGAGCCCAGGCGAAAACACGCTGACGTTCCTGCTTGAAATGAAGCAGGGCGATTCCTGGACAAAGTTGTTTCTCACCACCTACACAAAGAAAGCCGTCACGGCGCAGAAGTAATCTCGGGAAGGGAACTCGCACGTGGAAGCCGTAAATCTCACCATCGCCATTACCGGCGCTTCAGGCGCCATCCTCTGTCGTGAAGCACTTCGCGCTCTCGACTCGGACGCGCGCGTGGCTCGGATACATTTCGTCGCGTCAGAGAATTCGCTGCGTGTGATGGCGGAAGAACTTGGAATCTCCGGTCGCACCAATCTACTCGAAAAACTGCTCGGCGCGTCCCCCACTAAAATCACGCAATACTCCGACACAGATATAGGCGCCGCAATCGCCAGTGGCAGCTATCCCTCGAACGGCATGATAATTCTTCCGTGCTCGATGGGAACACTGGCAACTATCGCCAATGGCCTCGCCAATACTCTCATTACCCGCGCCGCCGACGTCACTTTGAAGGAGCGCCGCCCGCTCCTGCTCTGCGTCCGCGAGACGCCCTTCAATCGTATTCACCTGCGCAACATGACGCTCGCAGCCGAAGCGGGAGCAACCATCTTCCCCGTGATTCCCGCGTTCTACAACAAGCCCGTCGACTCCGCCGAAATGGCGCGCCAATTCGCCTTCCGGGTGCTGGCCCACATCGGCTTGCCTCAGCCCGGCGCCTACGTCTGGAAGGCGGATGAGTAGTTATCGCATCATGAAAAGGCGATATTCCACGCCATTTCGGGTTTGACATCGGGCTCAGCCGTCCGCGATACTGCCTTCAATGCTGAACTCAGCTCACCACCGGATTGAGGTCATGGCCATGTGCATGTGTTGCGCATGCGGATCCATCCGTGTGGCTTCTGAGAGGCGAATGCGCTAGTCGCAACCGATCAAGAAACCAGGCGGCCCGGATCCAGAATAGGATTCGGGCTTTTGCATTTTCCGGCTTGGGTGCGGTTTCCTGAAAAACCCGTTCCCGCCGCAACTCAAACCGATACGAAATCTGAAGGAGATCACGATGCCCGAAGAGAAGAAACAGCACTTAGCCACCCTCGCCGTTCATGCAGGCCAGTCGCCCGATCCCGCCACCGGCTCCCGTGCCGTTCCCATCTACCAGACAACGTCCTACCTGTTTCAGGATGCCGATCATGCTGGCCGTCTCTTCGCTCTCAAGGAGTTCGGCAACATCTACACGCGCATCATGAACCCCACGACCGACGTGTTGGAAAAGCGCGTGGCGGCCCTCGAAGGTGGCGCTGCTGCTTTGGCGACGGCCTCCGGTCAAGCTGCGGAAACACTCACCATCACCACCCTCGCGGCTGCGGGCGATGAGATCGTCTCCACCACATCACTCTATGGCGGAACCTATAACCTCTTCCACTACACGCTTCCGCGCCTCGGCATCCAGGTGCGCTTCGTCGATGCCGATGACTTCGACGGCCTCCGTGCCGCTATCAACCCGAAGACTCGCGCCGTCTACACCGAGACCCTTGGCAATCCCAAGCTCGACGTCGTTGACATCGAAAAGCTTGCTGCCATTGCCCACGAAAACGGCCTGCCGCTGGTCATCGATAACACCTCCGCCTCTCCAGCCCTGGTTCGCCCCATCGAGTGGGGAGCCGATATCGTCATCAATTCCGCAACCAAGTTTCTTGGCGGCCATGGCACCACCATTGGCGGCGTAATTGTCGATGCCGGTAAGTTTGATTGGGCCGCCTCAGGCCGCTTCAAGGAGTTTTCCGCGCCCGATCCGTCGTACCACGGCCTCTCCTACACTGAAGCGTTTGGTCCGCTCGCCTTCATCCTCAAAGCGCGCGTTCAAGGGCTGCGCGACACCGGAGCAGCACTCTCGCCGCACAGTGCATTCCTCCTGCTCCAGGGGATTGAGACGCTCCACCTGCGCCTCGAGCGCCACTCGCAGAATGCGCTTGCCGTTGCCCGTCACCTCGAGCAGCATCCGGGCGTCGATTGGGTTAACTATCCTGGCCTGGAATCCAGTCCCTACTTCACGCGTGCGAAGAAATACTTGCCGTCCGGCCAGAGCGCGCTCATCACTTTCGGTATCAAGGGTGGTTACGAAGCGGGCAAGAAATTGATCGACGCTCTCGAACTTTTCTCGCTCGTTGCCAACATCGGCGATGCCAAGTCCCTCGTGATTCATCCGGCGTCAACGACGCATCAGCAGCTCTCGGTTGAGGAGCAGGCCGCAACCGGCGTTACGCCGGAATTGGTCCGGCTGTCGGTCGGCATCGAGGACATTCGCGACATCATCGCAGATCTCGACCAGGCCATTGAGACAGCGAACGGCCATGCCTCGACCGGCGCTGCATCTACCAAGGTCCATACGGCACAATGAGTGTTATGACCGAAGCCGTTATCGGGTCGGGCCCAGCCCCGGCCCGGTCGCCTGCCCTTGAGCCCACGTATGAAGGCGACTTCGTGCTGGATCGGCATCTGATGCTTGAGAGCGGGCGCACGCTGGCGCAAGCAGCCTTGCACTATGCGGTGTACGGTCGGCTGAACGCCGCCCGCGACAATGCCGTGCTCATCTGCCATGCCCTATCAGGTTCTGCCCGCGTGGGAGATTGGTGGCCGGAGATCTTCGCTCCGGGCGCCGTCTTGTCGCTGGAGCACGACTTCGTGATCTGCATTAACCTGCTGGGGTCCTGCTACGGGTCAACCGGGCCCGGCTCCGTCGATCCGGAAACTGGACTTGTCTACGGACCCGATTTCCCCCTGGTTTCCATTCGTGACAACGTCCGCGCCCAGTCCCGGCTACTCGACTCCCTGGGCATCCGCCGTCTCAGGCTGGTTCTCGGCGGATCCATAGGCGGCATGCAGGCGCTGGAATGGGCCATCCACGATCCCGGCCGCGTCGAACGCGCTGCCATCATTGCCGTCGCTCCCCTGTCTGCCATGGGACTCGCTTTGAACCACCTCCAGCGCCAGGCCATCCAGAACGACCCGGACTGGGACAGTGGCTACTATCTGCCGCAGCGCCAGCCACGCCTCGGGTTATCCCTTGCGCGCCAAATCGGCATGATCAGCTACAAGTCTGCCGGCCTGTTCGACGAGCGTTTTTCGCGCAACCCCAACCGCAACGGCGAGAATCCATGGAGCCTCGACAACCAGGGCGGCGGCCTCATTGGTGGCCGTTTCGATATTGCCGGTTACCTCGATCACCAGGGAGAACGGTTCATCCAGCGATTCGACGCCAACGCCTATCTCGCCATCTTGCGCACCATGGATACCTGGGATCCACTGAACAGCCACTCATCCGCGAGCGAGGCATTCGGCGGCATTCGCGCCCGGCTTACTTTCATCGGCATCAGCTCCGACTGGTTGTTCCCTCCGGAATCTGTTCGCGACTTCGCCGGAGTTATTCGTTCTGCAGGTGTGGCCGCGGAATACCGCGATATGACCAGTTCGCACGGTCACGATGCCTTCCTCGCCGAACAGGCCGAACTTCTTCGGCTCCTGACTGACTAGCCCCGCTAAAATACCGCCCTGATACACTCAGGAAACACTTTCCCGCCTTTTGGTGTCTAAGGCATTAAGCGATGTGCTGTGGGGGCGGCCATCGGTTCCCCTCAGGGAGGCAGAAAGATTCCCGCACGACTTCGAATCAGAGAGATATCAAAATCAGCATCGGCGCGCCGGTCTCCGGTTGAGCCGACGACCCCCAAAGTGCGCCCGTATTCAAGGCGTCTAACTTTTTGTCGAATCAGGTGCCTTGTCACATTGGGTTGGGCTTTCTATAATCCTCCCAATACCGCATTGGACATCGTGGGAATGTCGATCCGCCAAAATATGCAATACTGCCCACCAGAACGGATTGACGATACCGCGAGCGAGTGCTTGAGTAACCATTACACTTCCGCATCTCCCAGGAGCACTGAATGAAGAAGTTTGTCTTTGCATCTGTGATGGCGCTGGCGAGCTTAAGCCTCGTTCCCGCACACACGCTGCGCGCGCAGGATCAATCCACGATTCAAATCAAGGATCCCGCCGAATACAACGCCTATCAAATGGCCACAACGCAGTCCGACCCTAAGGCCAAGGCCGCAGCTATTGAGGACTTCCTGACAAAATACCCGCAAAGCGTAGTCAAGAAGACCATGCTCGACATGTTGATCGATACCTACCAGCAGCTCGGCGACATGGACAAGACCGTGGGCGCAGCCCAGCGTTTGCTGCAGGTTGACCCGAGTAATCTGAAGGCCATCTACATCTCGGTGTTCATCAAGAAGAACCAATGTGCAAAGACTTCAGATCAGCAGACTTGTGATGATGCAGCCGCCCTTGCACAGAAAGGATTGTCGGCTAGCAAACCCGCTGGCATGTCCGACGAGGATTGGAAGAAGCAGACTGACGCAACTGCTCCGTTCTTTGACTCGGCCATAGCAGTTGATGACATGGTGGCCAGGAAGGACCCCGCAGCAGCTGTCGAAGAGTACCGCAAAGAGCTGATGCTGTATCCGCCGGATAAGACCACGAGTGGGCCAGCTCTCGGCGATACCCTCCAACTTGCCCTTGCCTACGTCAAACTGCAGCTTGTTGATGCCCAGGCTGCTAGAGACGCGGATACCAAGTCCAAGGCCGCTCCCGGCGATGCCGCGCTAGCCGCAGCTGCCAAGGCCGCGAAAGACAAGGCAGGCCAGGATTACCTGATGGCGGTTTGGTTCTTTGCCCGCGCTTGGAACTTTGCTCCCGCAAACTACAAGAGCCAGATTGAACCCCAGCTCGAGTACTACTACAAGAAGTACCATGGAGATCTGACCGGCCTGGATGGACTCAAGACCCAGGCGGCGGCCACGCTGTTCCCGCCGGGTACCCTGAACATCACCCCTGCCAAGACGCCTCAGGAGCAGATTCACGACTTGCTCGCGTCCACTTCCGACCTGAACACACTGGCGCTGGCCGACAAGGAGACCGTGCTCTCCGTTGGCAGTAAGGAGGACGCCGACAAGCTTTGGGCTCTCCTCCAAGGCAAGGAAACGCCTGTCCCGGGCATCGTGATTGATTCCAATGCCAACCAGATCAAGGTTGCCGTAACTCAGGATGCTAAGGATGCCAAGACGGCCGACTTCATCGTCAACATGAAGGAACCGATTCCGGAAAAGGAAATCCCCGCTGTGGGTTCCGAACTCAAGCTGCTCAAGGATGGTGGTCCGGAGCTGGATGGAACCTACGATAACTACACACAGGTTCCAGCCTCAGCCACGGCCGCTGCCAGTGCGCAGATCGTACTGAAGGACGGAATTCTGCAAACCGCAAAGAAGGCTCCGGTTCACAAGCCGGCAGCCGGCCATCACACGGCGGCTAGACCACAGTAATTCGAATGCGCTCCTGGTAAATCGAAAGGGCGGCCTTCCCGGGCCGCCCTTTCGATTTCCGCCCAGGTCTCTGACCTGCCCCGATGGTACTCTTGAGACAGCATGGTGCCGTTCCGCATTTCCTCTGTCCGATTCATTCCGACCTTGCTCGTGGTAGCTTGTGTGCTTGCAGCCGCGTCCCTGCAAAGTCAGGATTCCGGACCCTCAAAACACGATCGAATTGTGCCCGACCAGGTTCAGCCCAAGCCGTTTCCAACGACCGCAATTCGCCAGACACCGCTCTACACTGTCGAGTTTCGCTCGGCTGACCAGTTGACGCCGCAGGATCGCCTCGTTCTTGCCGATGCGGAGTCCTCCATCGCCGAACACGCGAGGTTCAACGGTTTCGAGTATCAACAGAGCAATTGGACTTACCGGCAAATCGTTTGTCCTGCGTTTCCGAATCATCTATTCGTGCAGTACACGCGGAACAATGGTGCAGGCGATCTGACGATCTTTTCCGCCTCGGTCCCCCGCAATGGCGAAGGCCGGGTCCGCATCGTCCCCATTCTCAAGCGCGGCTATTCGCTTTTTTCACCGGCGCCGATTAATGCGCTTACCATTTCCGCCTTCAACCACATTCGCCACGAAGAAGGCGAAACCGCAAACAGCGACTGGCTTGGAAACGCCCTCTGCTACGCTGCCCTTGCGGGTTCCCGGCCTGAGATATTGCCCAACGATGCGGAGCCAGCCCTGCACAAGCCCATCCCCGCTCTCACCGCCGCCATGGATGTCGAGTTGCAGACACACGGGACGGAAGTGCTCCGCTTTGACGACGCGGCTGCGCGTCCCCATCCGATGGAGTGGACAATGACATTTACCTATCAGGGAAAACTGGTCAAAGCCACACACAAGCCGGCACCGATGCTTGCGGTCAACCCCGCACCTCAGACGTCCGCTGTCGCTCGCACTTGGCAGGTTCCCCAGTCCGGCCAGAACTAATTACGGTTCAGATTTCCACTCTTTCATTTAGGCTACCCGCTGCTCGGCAATGTCATTCCGAGCGAAAAGCGGGAGTGGACGAATCTGCGCTGAGAATGCAAATACCTGTACAGAAATTGGGTGCCCCATGTCTCGATTTTGAGATGTGGGAAAGCACGATATCATGCGCAGTTTCATCCTCTCTGTTGGCGCGACCCGCCGTGTACGACTGCGGTTGCCTTCAGAGTGCCTGAGACAGCACCGTCACTCTCCAAGCATGATCCGCTGAATCGCCGAGGCGCGCCCCGTGGCGGCGTCACATGTAATCAGCGCGGCGCACATCTTCGGATTCCCTTTAGCCGCTTCGAACTTGCCCGGCATGCCCGTAAGAAACCGGTGTAACACCAGTTCTTTTTCCACGCCGATCACGCTGTCATACGGACCACTCATGCCCACGTCTGTCTGATAAGCGGTGCCGCCCGGCAGCACACGCTCATCGGCCGTCGGAATATGCGTATGCGTGCCCAGTACCGCCGTTACGCGCCCGTCCAGATGCCAGCCCATCGCAACTTTCTCACTCGTCGCTTCGCCGTGAAAATCCACGACTATCACTTTCGCCTTGATTCCAGCCAGCAAGTCATTGGCCGCGTTGAACGGATCATTGGTGCCGCTCATGAACACCTTGCCCATCAAGTCGACAACCGCGTAGTCCACGCCGCTCTGCGTCACCCCTTCGAATACGCCAAATCCGGGCAGCCCAGGCAGCATATTTGCAGGCCGAAGCACGCGCCGCGGACGCTCCTTGCTCTCCGCCGGCACGGAATTTAGATAATCCAGTAGTTCGCGCTTATCCCACACATGATTGCCAGTGGTAAGCACGTCCGCGCCGAGATCGAACATTTCTTCGGCAATCTGCGGCGTCACACCGAAACCGCCCGCCGCATTCTCAGCATTGATCACCACAAGCTCGACGCCATGTGCCTCGCGTACGTGCCCAATGTGTTCGCGCACAATCCTGCGTCCCGCACTGCCGAAAATATCGCCGACAAAAAGAATCTTCAAAAACAGCTCCCAGCTTTCTAGTTTCCAACTTCTAGCACTCTGACCCTGTGCTTCTGTAATGTCATGAATCTGCGTGCCCCAGGTCTCGCATTTGAGACCTGGGAGACTACAAATCCCGCCGTAATAGCACTAGCTGGAAGTCGGCGGCTGCTTCTCCTGATCCTTGTTGTCTGCCCCCTGGTCCCTGTCTCGCATCAACGGGAACAAAATCACATCGCGTATCGACTTCGATCCCGTCAGCAACATCGTCAGACGGTCCACGCCAATGCCTTCACCCCCGGTCGGCGGAAGACCATAAGCAAGCGCCCGTACATAATCCTCATCCATCTGGTGCGCCTCATCGTCGCCGCGATCGCGTTCCGCAAGCTGCTCCTCGAATCGCTTGTGCTGTTCCACCGGATCATTCAACTCGCTGAACGCATTCCCCAACTCAAACCCGCCCGCGAAGAACTCAAAGCGCTCCACATGTTCCGGATCGTCCGGTTTGGCCTTGGAAAGCGGAGAAACCACCGTTGGGTAGTCGTAGATAATCGTCGGTTGAATCAGGAACGGCTCGACCACCGCCTCGAAGAGGTTGTAGATCAGTTTGCCCAGCGGCGCGCCCTTCATCGACTCGTAGTAGACTGCGCTCATCGCCGCTCGGATCGTCTTCAAATCCGACATCCGCTCGGCAGTTCGCTGATGCGTCATCTGTCCTTCTGTCGTTTCGAGAGAACTGATTGCTGCGAGCATCCGTTCTTGCAGCACTTCGACCGATCCGAATGCCGAGAGCGCCGGCTTTACGCCCGCTTCCTCCGGCCAATATTCACGAATCGCCTCCCGCATCGTTAGCCGCGTCCACTTCCCCAGGTCGATGGTGTTGCCATCGAATTCAGTGATTGTGGTCCCATTCACTTCGCGTGCTACATATTCGACAAGATCCTCGGTCAGTTGCATCATGTCGTGGTAATTCGCGTAAGCCTGGTAGAACTCCAGCATCGTGAACTCGGGATTGTGCTGCGTGCTTACACCCTCGTTGCGAAAGTTTCGATTGATTTCATACACGCGGTCGAGGCCCCCCACGACTAGCCGCTTCAGATACAGTTCCGGCGCGATGCGCAGAAACAGATCCATATCGAGAGCGTTGTGATGCGTCTTGAACGGCCGCGCATTGGCTCCGCCGGCAATTGGCTGCATCATGGGAGTTTCCACTTCCAGATAATCGCGCTCGTCAAAGAAGCGCCGCATCGCCCGCAGCACCTTGGCGCGCTTCACAAACACTTCGCGTGCTTCGAGATTCGCAAACAGGTCAACATACCGCTGCCGGTACCGCAACTCCACATCTGCCAGCCCGTGGAATTTCTCAGGAAGCGCCAGCATCGCCTTTGCCAGGAATGTCAGCCGCTCCACGTGAACGCTCAACTCGCCGGTCCGCGTGCGAAACAGGTATCCGCTTACTCCCACGTGATCGCCAAGGTCCAGCAGCTTGTAAAGCGCCCAGCCTTGCTCGCCGACAGCATCCATGCGCACATAAATCTGAAGCCGCTCGCCGCCCTGCTGCAGCGTCGCAAATCCTGCCTTGCCCATAACGCGAATCGCCATGATGCGGCCTGCAATGGCCACCGTCGAACGCTCCGCCTCCAGCGCCTCAGCCGTCGTCTCGCCCCACTTCGCGCGAATCTGCGGTATGGTGTGCGACGCAGGGAACTGGTTTGGATAGGCAGCCTGCCCCAGCTTCTCGATTTCCGTCAGCTTGCCACGACGCAATTCAAAAAGATTGCGCTCAAATTCCGAATCAAACACGGTGTTTCCTTCTAACTGAATCGTTAAGGTCCAACCGCCAGTATAGCGTTCGCATCATCGCGCCCAGCACCACCGTTCGTGTATAACCACGAAGGATGCCGTTCCATCGCCCATTGCCGAACTCCGGGTCTCGCTCCAGGATGTCGAGCGGCGTTGATGCAATCGTGCAGGCGGAAAAGGGAATTGAAATAGCGCTGCTCATACCCAGTTCGGTGGCAATTTGCTGGCTCATCGGTGCCTGGGCCGACAAGCATTTTCATCAGACATGGATCTCCATCGCCGGCATCATCTTCGGCGCCGTCTCGGGGCTCGCATATGTCTTTCGCATGGCCATTAAAGCGGACCGCTCTTCCCGAAATGACGAAAAGTCCCAAACCGGATCCGGGAAGGGAACCAGCGAGTTGCCCCAATGACGCCCAACCCTGATCAAGACACTCACCCTTTACTGGAGCTTTCCAACGACGCCGCTGAAGTGCTGCTTCAGAGGGCCATGCGCAACTCACTCATAATAGGCATAATTGCCGCCGCTGTATTACTCGTGGCATCCGGCTGGCGAAACGCTGCCATGCTCATGACCGGCGCTCTCATCTCCGCTGGCAGCATCTTCGAGTGGCAGCGCCTCGCACGCGTCATCCGCGCCAAACTTGAGAATCAAAAGACACCTCGCAGTGCGGCCGCCGTTGTCGTCTTCTTTGTGCTCCGGCTCATCGTTTATGCGGGGGCCATCTATGTTAGCCTAAAGTGTTTCCAGGGATCGGCAGTTGCGTTGCTCTGTGGCTTGGGATTAGCAGCTCTTACCATCGTTTGGCAGGCCCTGCGGATGCTTCTGGATTGAGGATCGCACTCCTCAAGAGAGGACCATTACTCTCCTCGCTCCACCCTGCGCAGTTGCGCAGTTGAATACAAAAAGAAACGGAAAGACCAAGTCTTCATGCCTGAACCTTATGTTTTGACCCGCCTGCTCAACCAGCTATTCGGCGGACTTGTTACCTCCATCATGCAGATGATGGGCATTCATCCGGCGAACCCCGCGGCGCCCATCAACAATACGTTCACGGTGGAGCTGATTGTTGTAGCAGCGCTGATTGCGTTCTTCATCCTGGTGCGGCTCACGCTTTCGCCCGATAAACCGGGCCCTGCACAGCACGTTGCAGAGTTGATCTCGGAGTTTACCGGCAATCTCAGCGAGCAGGTCATCGGGCACGGCTATGAAAAATATCAGGCGTACGTTACCTGCATCTTTCTCTTCGTGCTGATTAATAACCTCGTTGGGCTTATTCCCGGTGTACCTGCTCCCACCACGTCGCCAAGCGTGCCGCTGGGTCTCGCTCTGCCAACGTTTCTCTATTACAACTACCAGGGCTTCCGCGCCAATGGCATCGGCTACCTGAAACAATTCGCCGGGCCAATCTGGTGGATGGCGTGGCTGTTGATTCCGATTGAACTTGTCTCGCATTTCGCGCGCATCATGTCGCTCACCATTCGTCTCTACGCCAACATGTATGCGAGCGACATGCTTACCCTGGGATTTTTCTCGCTGATTCCGATTGGCGTTCCATCGATCTTCCTTGGACTGCACGTCTTCGTTTCGTGCATCCAGGCATTCATCTTCATGCTGCTGTCGATGATTTACCTGTCGCTGGCAGTCTCGCACGATGCCCACTAGTCGCATCGCGCATCTCGTCTCGGACGAGAACAGAATTCCGCCGGAAGGCGCTTCCATTCCGGACAAACGGTCGGCCGCAAGCGTGAGGAGATCAGCTCGGTGAATCTCAACCACCCACTGGCGGCCAAATCCAAGAGAAGCAGGAGAACTATGCGCAAGTTTCAATACGTATTCATGGCACTGGCCGTGCTCTGCTTCGCCATTCCGGCGTTTGCTGACGGCGGCTCGGCTGCAATCAACCTGGTGCCAATTGGCGCGGGCGTAGGCATGGCGTTGGCGGCTGGTCTTTGCGGACTCGGCCAAGGCAAGGCAACGGCTTCGGCTTGCGAAGCGCTAGCCCGGAACCCCGGTGCACGTGGCGGTCTGATGATCTTCCTGATCCTTGGCCTCGCGCTCATCGAGTCACTCACCCTCTTCACCCTGGTCATCATTCTGCTCAAAGTAAAGTAGAGCCAGACGCACAAACAAGAGGGCGGGCCGTTGAGTTCAACGGCCCGCCCTTCGTTTCCCCAAGAATTATCGCTTCGTCTGCGGGTTCGTTCCCTGGCTTGTGTTCACACCCTCCGATTGCACCATCTGGATCGCTTCCTTATAGCTCATGCTCGTGGGTAGCGGCGCAAACCGGCTCTCATCTTCGGTCGTATCAAAAACCTTGGTCACGAAGAACACTCGTCCTGTCATCGCCATCTGGAAGTGCACGATGTGCCACTGACGTGAGCCAATGTCGGCCTGTTCGATCACGATCCATCCGCCCTTGTTCAGGCGCGCGAAAAGCCCCCAGGCAAAATCGACATCTTTCGTGAGGTGGCCTTCTAGCCTCGCCACGCGTTCCTGGGCGATGTCGATCCAGATTTCACCATTCATCTCCGTCAGGACCTGCGTTTCAAGATCGGGTGGATCGAATTTCGGGTTGGGCTTGAAAGTGAACTTTTCCACCGCCCCTGTGGGACCAGTTCCCATACTTGCAAACTGATAGACAAATGCGTTCGGAAGAGCCCGCAATACCTTCATCGCTCTTGCGGAATCTTCATCTTCCGTCTGCTTCCGGTGGTACTGTTTGCCCGGATCGCCCAGCAGCGCGGCAAGTCTGGCCTGTTCCTTCTGTTCGTCTTCGGCGCTCAAAGGCGAGTCGTTGACGGCGATAAGCCGAGCCACTGCACCGTCTTTGGTCTCGAAGATTTCCTTGGTAGAAGTGAGTCGGGGACTGGACTTGTGCAGGAAATAGCGCATCGGATGCCGCAGGTCTCCGGCAGCCCGAACCTCGTTCGTCAGCGCTCGCTTCACCAGCGCGTCATCATCATGCACGATCGCGCCTTGGCCTGCTGCGGCCAGGGGAAAAATCAAGATGAACACAGCGAGGAGGCGCACTATCACTAGTTTATCGCCTTTCAGTTCGGTCCCGCTCAAGGTTTCTTTAGTTTGGACGCTTGTGAACTGTCTTGGTTTATTGAAGGGAAGAATTCGACCCCGATGCTATAGTTCGATTAGGGACTTTCGTGTCTTGTCAGGGGCCTGATCAGCCGGCATTCTCCCGGCCGCGGGTAACGTGATTGCGAATGTTTCCCCAACGCATGGACGCCGTTTGGCGCCGGTCGAATTCAATTAATCTCGGAAGGAAATTGATCCATGGCAACAGAAAATGGTTCTGCTCGGATTGGCAAGTCCGTCGTGATCCGCGGCGAAGTGAAGGGCGGAGAAGACCTCATCATTGACGGGCGAGTCGAAGGAACCGTAACTCTGACAGAGAGCCGGCTCACCATCGGACCAAGTGCGAACGTCGCCGCGGATCTCACGGCACGGGACATTCTGATTCAAGGTCAGGTCCAGGGCAATATCGTGGCTAGCGGCCGCTTGGAGTTGCGTTCCGGTTGCGTGGTGGAAGGCGATGTGCGCGCGCTCCGGCTCGCGGTAGAAGATAACGCCATATTTCGCGGCAAGGTCGATCTTACTCAGGGCGCCAAGACACCAGAAGCCGTCCCCGCAACGAACTCTTAACACCGGCGTGCGACCGGGCGCTGCATTCAGCACGTGTCCTGTCACAAGGGGATTTCAAGGTGATTCGCCGTTGGTTCGACAAGAAGGAAGGCGGGCAGTCTGCTAGTTCGGGGACAAGCGGCCCCCGCATCCCGCGCCACTCGGGAGGATGGGCGGCGCTACGCAAAAGGCTCCAGGCGGAACCCGGCCTTCGCATCATCGATTCAGGCGCAACTTCGCCGACCAATATCAATTACCTCACCAGCCTTGGTCACAGCGTCTTTCTTACTGACCTGGCTACCGAGGCGTGTACTGGTGCATGGCAAAAGGGCCTGGATGAGGACGAAAAACCGATCTTCGACACCGAGGGTTATCTCAAACAGACTCTCGACTTCGGTGGGAAGATGTACGACATCGTGCTGCTCTGGACGGCTCTCGATTACATTCCGGAGCCATTCGTGCCGGCCGTTGTGGGCCATTTGCATGCTTCCCTGAATCCCGGCGGCCAGGTCCTCGCCTTCTTTCACACTCGGAAACAACCCGAAGAATCTGCCCACTGCCGCTTTCATCTCACCGATGGCGATACGGTCGAAATGCAGTTGGCACAGCCACTCCCGATTCAGCGGGCCTTCACGAACCGAATTATTCAGGACCTGTTCAATCAATGGTCGGGCTTCCGCCAGTTTCTGGCGAAAGACAGCATTTCTGAAGTAATCATCACTCGCTGACAGAAATCTAAACTCGCCCGGTCGCATCCAACCGCGTAGCCAATTTCTGAATCAACTCACTATCTGGAGCGATTATGATTCCCTTGAACGGAACCCGCATCACGTGGCTTGGACACGCCACCGTACTCGTTCGAACCCCCAAAGGGACCAACATCCTCATCGATCCCTTCATCGAGCACAATCCCAAATACCCTAAGAATTTTAAGCTCCCGGAAAGAATTCAATACGTGTTGCTGACCCACGGGCACGGCGACCACATTTCCGATGCAGTGCCAGTCGCAAAAAAACATAATTCCAACGTTGTCGCCATCTATGAGCTCGCCGCCTTCGTCCACAAGGAAGGTGCCGAAAACATTACTGGAATGAATATAGGTGGAACCGTCCAATTAGAGGACGTGGCAGTCACAATGGTAGAGGCCAAGCACTCCGCCGGCGTCGAAGCTAAGAGCGGAGTGCAATATGCAGGGATCGCGGCAGGTTTCGTCCTCACGATTACCGATGGACCGGTGCTTTACCATGCCGGAGATACATCAGTCTTCAGCGACATGAAGCTGATCAAGGATCTCTATCACCCCGAGATTGCCATGCTCCCGATCGGCGGTTTCTACACAATGGGACCGAAAGAAGCAGCCTTGGCTGCGCAGTTCGTTGCACCAAAAGCCGTCCTTCCCATCCATTTCGGAACCTTCCCGCCGCTTACCGGAACACCAGATCAACTTGCCGAACACCTGAAGGGTTCCATCGAAGTTATCCGCATCGCACCCGGAGAGTCGATTTAGTCGACAAGCTATCTGCAAAGCAACGCGGCCGGGAATGATTCCCCGGCCGCTCCGGCAACCAGGCTATTATTTTCCCCCCGCAGCTTTCCTGTGTCTCTCCCAGCGCCGTTTTACTGCCTCTGCGATTCGCTTCCGGCCTTCAGGAGTGAGATTCCGCTTCTTCTTTCTGACTTTTTTGGGGACTACAGTTACCAACTTGTTAGGACTCTTCGCGGAATTGCCATTCAGTAATGATCTCGCGCGCTGCAATTTAGCGATTTCGCGATCGATTTGTAGCAGTATCTCAGGGACTCCCACCATGCCTCCTCAGACGATCCAGGCGCGGCATCGCTCAGGATGCACGCGGATCCTCAACAACTTGGAAATTGAAGTGTCTGAGAAGAGACAATACCGAATCGTGGATGCTTTGACAAACGAAAAAGAGTAACCAACTTAGTCTTTGGTCAGCTAAGTCCGTGCTAATTGTCGTCTAACTTCGCAGAATCACGGAATAATTCCATTTATCGGCGAAGGTGAGAGCTACGGGTGCAAGTAGCTGGCTCTTAGGTACGTATTCTGCGCGGTTTTGATTGCCCTAAAGTAATGTGCAACCTTGTATCTGCAAACCCCCAACCGCGCAAATCTCCCTGCAATAATTACTTTCGATTACCTGGATCGATTAGTTAGCGTGCGAGAACGCAATAAAAAGATGCAGTTCAAACACCGCGGGGAGCTTTGTTCGCGGGCTGAGCCGGATCATGCGCGGTAGATGGGGAAGCAACTCCGGTAAGATCCTGCCCACCGATCCGAAGCGTCGGAGACTCCGATGCACGATAGTTCCGCAGATCGCGCAGGATCTCCACCTTCTCGCGAGCATACTGCCCGGCCAGGCGAGTCAGCGCATACGTGATGATGTCACTGTGATGCAAGTCCTGCACCGAGGGATCCCGCCGCATATTCAGCCACAGTCGGTGCACAAGCTGGACATCATCCGGACCAAGTGTCGGAGCATGCGGACCGATATAAAACACCTTTGTCTCGCCGCTCGCACCCACCACGTAGAAGTTGAATTGGCGTTTCGGCTCAGGAAGTGCCTCCCAGGCCTGCCCCATGTGAAACGCCTGGTCTTCCGCGGTCATTGAGGTCGACTGTCCCGAAACTACCGAATCCACTTCGAGCGAGTTCGCGCCTTGTACCAGGGCAGCAAACACATCGCCGGCCGGAACAACGAGCAGGGAGACCTTTTTCCCAAAGCTCTCCGCGACAGAGACAGCCTTGGTAAATAGCATCTGCTCATGCTCACTGAAGCTTTGGTCCTCGGCGCTCAGATACTCCGGTCCGCCTGCGCCCATCATGCGCACGCTCATCACCACAACATCCCGATCTTCGGTCTTGGTTCGAGCCAGCACCCATTTCAGCGCAACAGGGTTGTTGGAATCGCGCATTGTGACCATGACGCTGCCCGGGCGAACCGCAACTGACTCCCGGCTGATGGTGTCCTGGTGCTCAAGTTGAAAATGATCCTTCATCTGCCGCGCGGTCAAAGCATGCCTGCGCAGATTCTGGCGCTCTGAGACGGTAAAGATCACAAAGAAGGCCGCCGCAAAAATGATGCCGCTGACCGTTGCAATCGACTTCGTGAAAAGATTCGTAATAGCCGTTGAAAGCAATACAAGAAAGACACAGAAAAGCCCTACCGGAATCTCCGTCTTTCCAATCTTGATATTCGGCGGAACTTTCCATCCACGCTCGCCATGGTACTTCCAGCGCAGCACCAGCATGGCAAGGCTGTTGAAAGTGAACGACCAGATCACACCAAATGCATACGCCTCGCCAAGGAGGATGACGTTGCCGCGCGAGGCGATAATCGTGAACATCTGCAGTGCGAAAACCAGATTCACGATGCGATGGCTGGTCCCGAACTTCGGGTGCGGCTTGCGGAACCAGTCGGTTAGAACGCCGTCTTCCGCCACGCGCATCAGCACGCCGGTCGATCCAATCATGGACGTATTGATTGCACCGGAGAGAATCAGGAACCCAACAAACACGACGAAAATGCGGAATGCCACACGCCAGAACATCGGGCCCACCATGTACATGGCGAGTCCGGCAATCAGGTTGTCCTGGTAGATGTGGGTGCGAGGTCCATCGGGAATCAGCATCGAGGCCAGCAGCGTCGCGCCGCCCGTGAAGATCAGGCTGTAGATCGCGATGACAATTGCTGCCCGTTTAAGATTCTTGAGCTTCGGGTGCTGGATTTCGCGATTGACCTGGGCCAGGCTCTCCTCGCCGCTCATAGCCAGGATGGAGTGCCCGAAGGCCATAATGATTCCGAACAAGCCGAATATCGGCAAGCCGGTACCCTTGAGAAATCCGAGAGCATCCGTGCTGAATTTCAAGTTAGAAGGGGTCGGCGGCGGAGGAAGATGGACACCCGTCACCATCACCGAATACGCGCCCCAGATGAAGAGTACGATCACCATGATGGTGGTGATCTGCATAACCCGCAAGGCTTTGTCGCTCGATTCCTCGATGCCTTTGATGTTCTGCCACCAGTAATAAATGGTGACCGCCGCCGCGAATACCGCGGAGGTGTAATTCATGTCGAACTGGAAGGGATGGCCCTGTGCATCCATCAGGGCCGGCGGCAGCCAGTGACTGTTGTTCGCCACCACCATCATCTCGTTCATCAGTCCGGTGATGTACTGGCCCGCTGACACACCCGAAATTGGTCCAGTTAGAATGTAATCGAACATCAGCGCTGACACGCTGAGCTTCGCGAAGGTGCCACCCAGGGCTTCCTTCACCACGCGATATACGCCGCCGCGCGTGAACATCGAGCAGCTTTCCACGTACACGGCGCGTACAGCAAAGCTGAATAACATGATGCCCAGAATGAACCAGGGGGCCGCTGCGCCCACCGCCTGTTCGGCGATGCCGCCTGCGTAAAACGCGGATGAGCCTAAGTCATTGAGGACGATGGCGGCGGCACGCCAGAAGGAGATGAACGTGAGCATCACGGAGGATGCCACGATGAGCCGGACGCGGTCTGACGGTGGGGCTACGGTCGTTCGAGTGGATGCCATTACTTATTGCGCCAGCCAGGTGTTTCTACCGCTTGAAGTCAAAAAGGGCTCGTTTTCCCGCCGCCCTTGGCTGAGTTTAGTTCTGAACGATACGGCCGTCAACCGCTAAACGGAAATGCTTGTAAACAGGATGGAAAAGGGACCAAGCGGAGGGTGATCACTCCTCGCCGAACAATTCCTTGAAGTCTTCGACGAAGCTGATCAAAACCACCACGGCTGACCCTGCAAGGCCGACGAAGAACATTACCTCCAGGGCTTTGATTGCAAATGTGGCGAGAACCATGGAATAAATTGTAAATCCTTTCCAGCGTGGATATTTGAAACTGGACCAAAATGACGAGATGTCCATTTCGTTTCATCGAAATCGCGGCAAATTGCGATAGTGTTCTCAATCTGCTCACGAACCCGTGTACATGCTGGCCGGGCCCGCAACCCTTCGCTGAAGCCTGATGCATTAAACTCCACCCTGTATGCGCTGGAATTCAATGAAGATGAGTGCTGCTGCAGTGCTATCGGCCGCGCTGCTGGAACTCCCGTTCCCGCTTGCCGGCCCCATGCCTCCATGGCGCAGCATCTTCGCGTGGTTTGGCCTGGTCCCGCTTCTATGGGCGATTCTTAATCCCGGCACCGTGGATCATCGTCGACCTTTCCGCCGCGCCTTTTTGATTTCTTACCTCTGCGGCGTGCTCTGGTACATCGGAAATTGCTACTGGATCCGCGACACGATGATGCATTACGGCGACATGCCCATCGGCGCGCCGACGCTGCTGCTGATTGGGTTCAGTCTCGTTCTTGGTTTGTATTTCGGATTATTTGGCCTTGGCGTGATGTTGGTCCGCAGGTCAACCGGCAAAAAGACTCTCGCGCTGGCCGCCGCACCATTTCTTTGGGTAGCGCTCGACTTGGCCGCGGCGCGCATAACGAGCGTTCCGTGGGATCAGCTTGGCTACTCGCAAGTCGATAACGAATTCATTAACCAACTGGCGCCGTGGGCAGGCGTCTACGGCATCAGCTTCATTCTTGTCGCGGTGAATGCGCTCATTGTGCACGGTCGGATTCCGCAAAACGGCCGTCGCGATTGGACTTGGAGCGCTGTGGGCGCAATAGTATTGATCACTTCATTCAGCGGAATCATTTATCAACCCGCTAAGCCTGCAACGCCTGCCACCGCCGTCCTCATTCAGCCCAACCTCGATGTCGGCGGCGACAACGACTGGAACGGCCCCGGCGAGTGGGACGAGCATATCGCCCAGTTTCAGCACCTCGCCAGCGAGCAATGCAAAATCTATATCGCCGGAATCCCGCAGACCGGCGCGCCCAACGGCGAAATCATCTGTCCGCCCTATCCCACGCACCCTGATTTAGTCGTTTGGCCAGAATCTCCGGCTCCGTTTTTTGAGAACGATCCCCGCTTTCAGAGAGCGATGACCTCGCTCGCGCAAGCTGAAGCTGCTCCGCTCATCATCGGTGGCATCGCTTCGGATTATTCTCAGCAGCAGGAATATCTGGACTACAACGCCGCCATGGTTATCGGCGCTGACGGTAATCGCATCGGCCGTTACGAAAAAATTCACCTCGTTCCCTTTGGCGAATACATTCCATTCGCGCAATATCTTACCTTCGCCCACAAACTCACTGGACGCGTCTCGAAATTCACCCCGGGAGAAGACCGCAAAGTCTTCCGCCTCAATGGCCATCGCTACGGCGTTTTCATTTGCTACGAAGCTGTTTTCGCCGATGAGGTCCGCCTCTTCGCGCAGCTTGGCGCTGAAGTTCTCGTCAACATCAGCGACGACGGATGGTACGGCGACACCAGCGCTCCCTGGCAACACCTGAATATGGCCCGAATGCGCGCCATTGAAAACCGCCGCTGGCTCCTGCGCGACACCAACAACGGCGTCACCTCCGTCATCGACCCCTACGGCCGCGTCCGCCAGAGCATCCCGCGCCATCAGATTGACGCGCTGCCCGCCCAATACGGCTTCCGCGACGACATCACCTTCTACACCGAGCACGGCGACGTCTTCGCCTGGCTGTGTGCGTTGCTCTCGATGGGCATCGTCCTCTGGTCGCTGAAGATTGAAATCAAGCAGATCGCTAGCAGAACTGGTATCTCACACTAACCCCTCTAACACCGCTAACTCCGCTATACTTACCTCAGTGCAGTCGACGGTCCATCCCAGACCAGCCGACTTGCCAACTTGCTAACAAGTCAGGTCCTAAGAGCAAAGCATGGCATTAACTGATCTCGAATACGCCTACGCTCCGGTGCGCGACCAAGTCCGCGACCTGCGGGAGTATCTTTGACCCTGCCCGTCTGCGCAGGGAACTAACCGCAATCGAAACCAAGCTTGCCGACCCCGCAATGTGGTCGGATACCGCTGCCAGCAAGCCGCTGATGCGCGATCGCAAGCGCCTCGAATCCCTCATCGCCGACGACGAAGAACTCCTCCGCCGCACCAGCGACATCGACGCCTATTTCGAACTCGCCAAAGAAGGCGAAGACGTTCTCGCCGACCTCGAGCGCGATATCAAGTCCCTCGCAACCTTCACTGAAGAACTCGAAGCACGCACCATGCTCTCCGGCGAAGCCGATCCGCTCAACGCCATCGTCACCGTGCATCCCGGCGCAGGTGGCACCGAGAGTCAGGACTGGGCCGAGATGCTGCTGCGCATGTACCTGCGCTGGGCCGAGCAGCAGGGCTTCAAGACCGAAATGAACGACTACCAGGATGGCGAAGAGGCCGGCATTAAGTCCGCCACCTTCACCATCACCGGTGAATACGCCTTCGGCCAACTAGCCGGTGAAAGCGGCGTCCATCGTCTCGTGCGCATATCGCCATTCGATTCCGCCAAGCGTCGCCACACTTCGTTCGCATCGGTGTACGTCTCGCCCGAAATCGACGAAACCATCAACGTCGATCTCAAGCTCGAAGACTTGCGCATCGACACCTACCGCTCCGGCGGCAAAGGCGGCCAGCACGTCAACACTACGGACTCCGCCGTGCGCATGACGCACCTGCCTACCGGAATCGTGGTGCAGTGCCAGAACGAGCGCTCTCAGCACAAGAACCGCGAGAAAGCAATGAAGATGCTCCGCTCGCGCTTGTACGAATATGAGCTCGAAAAGAAGCGCGCCGTAAGCAAGAAGCTCGAAGACTCGAAGCTCGAAATCAACTTCGGGTCGCAGATTCGTTCCTACGTCCTCCAGCCCTATCGCATCGCCAAAGACCACCGCACCAAAGTGGAAGTAGGCGACGTCGACAAGGTGCTTGACGGATATCTGGAGCCATTTCTGCGCGGGTATCTGCTTGCCAAGCGCCGCGGCACCGCAGTCTCCGCCGGCCCCGAAGACGAACTGGACGTGTGAGGCACCAAGCCGGGTGCCCCAGGTCTCGAGTCTGAGACCTGGGATCTACCCAATCCAGCGAAAGCCAGGAGGTCAAGACCATGTCCACCGCAACCTCTCCCACAGAAAAGAAGATCGCCTTCGGCGGAGTTACCCCTGTCCTCCGCGTGGCAAGCGTTACAGCCAGCATCGACTACTACACCGGCGCCCTGGGCTTCCATGTCGACTTCAAATTTCCAAACGAAAGTGCTCCATTCTTCGCTTCCATTTCCCGTGGCCGCTGCCACCTGTTTCTCTCGGACGGTGATCAGGGCAATCCCGGGAGTTGGGTCTGGATCGATGGTGTCAATGTCGAAGCGGTGTACGACGAGTTCCGCGCGTCCGGTGCAAAGATCCGCAATCCGCCCACGAATTATGAGTGGGCGCTCGAAATGCAGGTCGAGGACCTCGACGGCAATGTCCTCCGCATCGGCTCTGATCGCAAGAAAGACGAACCCATCGGCGATTGGCTCGACATGCACGGTGTCCGCTGGCGCAAACTTCCTAACGGCAGCCACGAGCGCGTAATCTGATCACTGACCACTGTCAACTCCTCATTGAGACAATGAACGATCCCGCACTCATCAACGAAATGCTCCGCACCGCGCAAACCATTGCCGTCGTTGGGATGAGCGACAAGGCCTGGCGCCCCAGCCACAACATTGGCCGTTACCTGGTAATGCAGGGCTATCACGTCTTTCCCGTGAATCCATCGCTCAGCGAAGTGCTCGGCCTCAAGTGCTATCCCGACATCGAATCAGCGCATGCAGCCGCAAAAAACGATTACCCCAAAGGCATCGATCTCGTGAATGTCTTCCGTTCTTCTGAAAATGTACCGCCGATCATCGATGATGTAATCCGTCTCGGCATCCCGTATCTCTGGCTCCAGGAGGGCGTGATCAACGACAAGGCCATCGCTCGCGCGCGAGCCGCCGGTGTGAAATGTGTTCAGAATGTCTGCATCTTCCGCGAACACGCGCAAAGGGTGGGCTAGCTCGTGATTACCCACACCCGCACAAAACCTGGGTGCCCCATCCTTGCGGAGAAAGGGTGCGAAACCGATGCTCCGACGCGCCCGCTTTTTGCAGCCAGTGATACGCCCTATGCGTCAAATGAGATGACACTTCATTACTCCAAATGAGATTCCTTCGCCCCATCCTCGCGCTTGGCACCCTGCTCACCGCAGCCGTTTCCGCATTCGCCGCGTCTAGCTCCGCCGATCTCCCTCACGTCCACGTGCAACTCATCAGCCCCAACGCACAGTTTCAGGCGGGTACAGCCAACAACGCAGGCCTCTATTTCAAATTGGAAGCCGGTTGGCACGTCTATTGGAAGAATCCCGGGGATGCGGGGGAGCCGCCCCACGTTAAATGGACACTCCCGCAGGGAATCACCGCCGGCCCGCTTCAGTTTCCGATTCCCAAGCGTCTTCCGCTCGGGCCATTGATGGACTTCGGCTACGAAGACGAAGTGCTCTTTCCCATTCAGCTGAACGTCGTCAGTGGAGCATCTTCCGGCCCGGTGACGCTCCATGCCAAGGTCGACTGGCTCGTCTGTCGCGGAAGCTGCATCCCCGAAAAGACCGAGCTCGACCTCACCCGCTCGATAACTTCCGGCAATGCCGCGAACACGCCGATTCAACCCGATCAGGACATATGGGCTCGCCTCGCCAACAAGCTTCCACAGTCGTTGCCGGCAAATCTGAAAATCGGATTCGTGCCGACATCCACCGGCTTCCGCCTGACTGTCATAACGGGATGTCGGGAAACCGATGCCTCTTTTTTCCCCGCGGATCCTGACACTCTTTCCAACCCCGCGCCGCAAGCGGCAACACCAACGGCAAACGGGCTCACCCTGGATCTCAAGAAAGATGAGAGCCTCGCCGCAAACCCTAAACAGTTGAACGGACTCCTCGAGCTCTCCGGCGGTCGCGCCTACGAACTGATCGCTCAAGCCGGCTCCCCAAGAGCGCCAAAGCCTGTCCCCGTCGAAACAAACGCATCGAGCAGCGCAACTCCGCCGAATTCCGCTAACACCGCTAACTCCGCGAACACAGCCAACTCCCCTGACAACGCTTCCCCCGGCCTCTTTAAGGCCGTCAGCCTCGCCTTTTTGGGCGGACTCATCCTAAACCTCTTGCCCTGCGTCTTCCCGGTCTTATTCATCAAGGGTTTGTCGCTGGTGCAGTCGGGAGGGGAAGAGAGACATAAGCTGCGCACCCATGGCTTCGTCTATGCCGCCGGCATCCTGGTTTCGTTCTGGGTGTTGGTGGCGCTGTTGCTCGGACTACGTTCCGCGGGCTCGCATCTCGGGTGGGGATTCCAGTTCCAGTCGCCTGTATTTCTTTCGTTGATGGCCGCGTTGCTGTTCTTCCTAGGCCTGTCGCTCGCCGGCCAATTTGAAATAGGACTCACGCTCACCAGTGCCGGCGGTTCGCTGGCTCAGAAGCAGGGCTACACCGGCAGCTTCTTCACGGGAGTCCTCGCCGTCATTGTCGCCACCCCCTGCACGGCGCCATTCATGGGAGTAGCCCTTGGATACGCCCTCGCGCAAACGGCCATCGTTACCTTAGCGGTCTTCACGGCGCTCGCTTTGGGCCTCGCAGCACCGTACGTAGCCCTCACCCTGCAACCTGCATGGACACGCATCCTCCCACGCCCCGGCGCTTGGATGGAAGTGCTCAAGCAGGCGGTCTCCGTTCCCATCTTCGGCACCGTCATCTGGCTCGCGTGGGTAATTGCTCAGGCCTACGGCGCAATGTTGCTAGCCGCGCTTCTTGTCAGCTTCCTGCTCCTCGCCATAGCTGGATGGTTCCTGGGCCGCTGGCCCGCAAAAGGCTGGGCAACGGCAATCGCGGGCATGCTTGCTCTCTGCGTTGTTGGAATGAGCGTGGTAGCGGCGAACTCGTTTGTGACCCCGGAAGTACCCAAGAACCTATTGGTCGGGGACATCGATACGCTGAAGGCACTCCCCGGGTTTCGTGGAAACAACTGGCAATCCTGGTCCGCGGAAGCCGTTCAGAAATACCAATCCCAGGGCCGCCCCGTCTTCGTAGACTTCACCGCCAGCTGGTGCCTCTCCTGCCAGGTCAACGAGCGCGTAGCCTTCGGCAAGCCCGAAGTCCAGAAAGCCTTCGCCGATAACAACGTCGTCCTCCTCCGCGCCGACTGGACCCGCTACGACGACTCCATCACCCAGGCCCTCAACTCCTTCGGCCGCAGCGGCGTTCCTACCTACGCCCTCTACGTCCCCGGCGAAAAGAGTCCACGGCTCCTCCCCGAAGTGCTTACCCCCGGCATCGTGATCGACGCCTTGGCGCAACTCCCGCGCCCAGCATCCCAGACCGCCGCATCCCAGCCCGCCTCTTCCTCGTCCAACCATCAGTGAGATCCAGGAGTCTCTCCGGCCTCACCTTCTGAAATTTCCCCTCAGGAGGACTACCATGCGTTTCCCCTCAAGAGCCGCGCTCACTTTCTTCCTTCTGCCAATTTCGAGCCACCCGCAGACCGCAAAGGTCAACGCCCCCGCTCCTGATTTCACCGCTACCGATTCGCAGGGCCAGACCCACTCGCTCGACCAATACCGCGGCAAGTACGTCGTGCTCGAATGACTCAACCAGGGCTGCCCCTTCACGCGCAAACACTATGTCTCTGGAAAGATGCAGGCTCTGCAAAAAGAGTGGACCGCGAAAGGAGTCGTCTGGTTCACGGTAATCTCTTCAGCGCCCGGCGCACAGGGATACGTGACGCCAGCCCAGGAGAATGACTATCTGGCAAAGATGAATGCCGCACCTACGGCAGCGCTGCTTGATCCCGATGGCAAAGTCGGGCGCCTGTACAACGCGAAGACCACGCCCGACATGTTCATCATTGATCCGCAAGGCAAACTCATCTACTCGGGTGCCATCGACAATCGCCCCACACCAGACACCAGCGACATTCAAGGTGCTGACAACTATGTCTCCGAGGCGCTTTCGGCAGCGATGTCCGGGAACCCTGTGGCCATGCCTTACACGCGGGCTTACGGATGCTCAGTGAAGTACCGCGATTGAGTGACGCGAATAGCGCCGCTCTCTGCGGGCGAAGTTACCATTCGAAATAATGAAGTCCGGTGGCTTGCAGGTTGGGATGAAGGGGCAAATCATCGCGTCGCATGAACATGTATTGCGGCGCGCCGCTCGAACGATGATCCAGTTTCAGAACTTCCTGTACCATCTCCCGCGACATCACTCGCAGGCTCGTATTCAAGCGCACGGGGACTGGTTCGGAAGAGCCGCGAAGATTGCCCTCGAATTGCTTTGCATAGGTGTATTCATTTCCATTCGGCGTCATAATGACCTCCCAGTCCGTTGTTCGCTTCGCGGTTGCCGGGCACACCAGGTTCGGCCCAACTCGGCAGCTGTCGGTCCGTTTCCATCACCTTCCACTTACTACGCAACGCCTTGTTCTTGCGTTCCGCTCGCGACTGGATCGGACCATCCGCGCTTACCTACTTAAGCGTATAAACAGCAACTAGCGGGCCAAAGTTGCGTTGGCAGAATCAAGTACCACTGACGCATGAAACGAGATGAGTTAGGAATTTGTTCCCTGATAAGTCTCAGGTGGCAAAACCGGAAGTGACGAGATTGCAGTGACGAAATCCCGTCTCGAAGTCGACATTTCGTCAATTTCTTAGATTTTTATGAGGGCGCTGTCAAGATGGGTCCCGGTCATCGAGCCATGCAGAGCGGCCTTACGAATCCGTCTGCATTCAGCTCTTCGCATGTTTGCTTGCGCGAATCCGCCGAATCTCCTCCATCCGCTGCGCCAGCGCCTTCTCGCGACCTTCCTGCGTCGGCTTGTAGTAGCTGCGCCCCTTCAGCGAGTCAGGCAGGCAATCCATCTCCGCCACCTTGCCCTCTTCGTCGTGCGCATAGCGATACCCCTTGCCGTACTCCAGTTCCTTCATCAGCCGTGTCGGTGCATTGCGCAAATGCAGCGGCACCGGCTCTTGCCGTGTATGCTCGATCTCCTGCTGAACCGCGCCATACGCCGTATACACTGCATTCGACTTCGGCGCCAGACACAGATACACCACCGCCTCCGCCAGCGCGAGATCACCTTCAGGGGATCCCAGAAAATCAATCGCCTCCTTCGCCGACAAGCAAAGATTCAGCGCCTCCGGGGCCGCCAGTCCGATGTCTTCCACCGCCATCCGCACCACGCGCCGAGCCAGATACAGCGGATCCTCACCGGCCGCAAACATCCGCGCCAGCCAGTACAGTGCCGCGTCCGGGTCGGAGTTCCTCACGCTCTTGTGCAATGCCGAAATTAGGTTGTAGTGCTCCTCGCCTGACTTGTCGTACATCAGCACGCGCTGTTGTACCGCCTCGGACGCCACAGCCCTGTCGATGCGCTTCGTTACGGCCCTGTTCGGCTCCAGCGCAAGCTGTGCCGCTACCTCCAGTGTGTTGTAGGCGCTGCGGCAATCGCCGCTTGAGTAGCTCGCAATCAATTCCAGCGCATCGTCGTCCGCCGTCAACTCCATCGCGCCCAGTCCGCGATCTTTGTCGAGTACGGCTTTCCGCAGTAACTCGACAATGCGCTCCTCGCTCAACGGTTGCAGCACATAGACCCGGCAGCGCGACAGCAGCGCCGAAATAATCTCAAACGAAGGATTCTCCGTCGTCGCCCCAATCAGCCGTATCGTCCCGCGCTCCACGTAGGGAAGAAACGCATCCTGTTGCGCCTTGTTGAACCGGTGAATCTCGTCGACGAACAGAATCGTCCGCGAATGCATCTCCGCCGCCTGCGCCGCCGCGGCCATCACCTGCTTGATCTCCTTGATCCCCGACATCACCGCGGAAAACTCAACAAAATTCGCCTTCGTCGTTTCCGCAATAATCTTCGCCAGCGTTGTCTTGCCCACTCCCGGCGGTCCCCAGAAGATCATCGAACCCAGGCTTTGCGCATCCTGGGCGTCGCGCTCAATCTGCACCCTCAGCGGCTTGCCCGGCCCCAGCAGATGCTCCTGCCCGCTGTACTCCTCCAGCGTTCGCGGCCGCATCCGCTCCGCCAATGGCGCGTCTCCGGCTGGCAGGCCTTTGGACGAGCGCATCGTCGTTGCCGGGCCATCGGGCACACCGTCAAACAAACTCATCGCGATCCTCCTCGCCGATCCCGCGGACCGCCGCTCTTCGCAGTTCGCTGCCGTGCCGCCTCATAGAGCAGAACGCTCGTCGCCACCGCCGCGTTCAGGCTCTCTACCGGCCCGGGGCAGGGAATCGTAATTGCCTCATCCGCCTTCAAGGCAAGGTCCACTGGTACCCCGTTCCCCTCGTTTCCAATCACCAGTGCCACCGGTTCAGCCAGGTCCACAAGATCCGCCAGCTTTGCCCCCTGCACCGTTGTCGCCAGTATCCGCACGCCAGCCTCGCGCAACCGTTCCATCGCTTCTTTTTCGCCTGCGTGCAAAACCGGCATCCGAAACACACTCCCCGCCGACGCCCGAACCGCCTTTGAATTCCACTCGCTCACGGTGCCTTCAAGACTGAGAACTCCATCCGCCCCAAACGCCTCCGCCGACCGCAGGATCGTCCCGAGATTTCCCGGATCCTGCAACCCCGCTAGCATCACAATCAGCGCTGCTGATTCCTTCCGGTCGCCAACAACGTGCGCCCATGTCCAGTCCGGCGGTTCCACCAGCGCGGCAACCGGCTGCGGCGTCTCCGTCGTCAGCGTGGCGTCCAGCAGTTCGCGCGGCATTGCCAGCACCTCCACTGCTTCTGGCAGTCCGAGCGCTTCCACAAGCCGTTCTGATCCCAGCGCCACAAAAACACAGGCGATGTGCAGCCCCGCGCGCACCGCCTCCGCCAGCAGGTTAGGACCCTCAATTCCCACAAGTCCGCGCTCATTCCGCCCCGGACTCGCCAGCGCCCGCCGCAATTCCTTCAACCGCGCGTTCTGCTTACTCTCTATAATGCGAACAGGCATCTGTGCGAACCGTCTTTCACTTAGCCGATTCTAAGCCGTTTTGCGGGATGTCGCTGAATATACGGCAGTACTCAGGTTGCACCATAGCCCGTGCTGTGATAGCTTCCGTCTTTGTGGCGTCTGTAAATGCTTAAGCGATGTCTGCGTCGGTATCCCGGGCGGGGCCAGCGTTTTCGCTCGAGTGCGATCTGCTTGCAGTCACCACGAAAGTCGGCAAGCTTGAATTGCCTGAGGGAACCGAGGTAGACCTTCTTGTCCGCGGAAATCTTGCGCGTCCATCCCGACGAGCCCCAAACAGACCGGATTGATTACATCGTCTCCTGTCTGCGCAAGGGCGATGTAGTTGCGATGCCCACCGACACCTTTTATGGCCTCGCCGTGGACCCCGTCAACCTCCACGCCGTCGAAAACATCTACCGCATCAAGAGTCGGCAGAAGCAGAAGCCGCTTTCGCTCCTGATTGCCTCGCTCGCGCAGGCCTATGAGCTTGCCCGCGACTCCGATCCCATGCTCGACAAACTCGCCGACCGCTTCTGGCCCGGTCCACTCACCATCATTGTCCGTGCCGGCACCAAGCTACCCTTGCGTTCCACGGCAAACACCGGCAACGTAGCCTTGCGCATTCCCGACTCCGCCATCCCACGCACCGTCGTCGAGCGTTTCGGCCTGCCCATCACGGCCACAGCCGCGAATCTTCAGGGCGCATCGGAGTGCACACACGCCGCCTGCGTTCGTGATCAGATCGGCGACCGCATACCGCTAATCGTCGATGGCGGCCCCACCGGTCGCGCCCAGCCCACCACCATCGTCGACCTTTCGCTCGGCGATGGCCGCTGGGAAATTCTCCGTGAAGGTGCTATTCCCACGCACGAAATCGTCATGGTGCTGCAACGCTGAGAGTCGAGATGAAGCAGTCGTCGAAGCCAGCGTCGGATGAAACAAAGTCGAATAGGCCGCTTCTTCGATGGATTCTGATGCTGCTCGGTGTTCTGGTGCTCGCCGGCCTCGTCTGGTGCCGCTGGGTCTACATCCAGATCGAGCATTACGCGTCACTCGATCAGTCTGCTCCCGCCGATGCCATTGCCGTCTTTGGCGCCGCGGAATACGATGGCCACCCTTCACCCGTCTTCCGCGCCCGCCTCGATCACGCTCAATCTCTCTACAGCCGCGGCATCGCGCCTCTAATCGTTACCCTGGGCGGCGACGGTGGGGATCAGTTCTCCGAGGGCGCCGTCGGTCAGCAATACCTCGAAGGCGCCGGCGTTCCCGAGTCCGACATCATCGCCGAAACTGAAAGCACCAGCACCGATCAATCGGTCAAACGCCTGGCCGTCATCGCCCGCACCAACAGTCTTCATCGGATCGTAGTCGTCAGCGACGGTACGCACCTCTTCCGCATCCACCAGATCTGCGCCGCCAACGGACTCGACGTGCTCACCTCGCCCCGCCCCCGCGTACCGATCGAAGGCAACACCGGCGAAACCGAGCGCATTGAGCACGAAATCCTCAGCTACACGCTATGGCGCCTGCACCTGGATTGAATAAGGCAGGGAACAGGTAGTAGGGACTAGCCGCAAACGAATAGCAAGAGAGCCCAGCTCCCCAGCGATTCGCTGACTTGCTAACTTGCTCCGGAGCGGAGCGCCGCTAACGTGCTAACTCCCCTCAGAAAAGCCGATGTGGCGCCACCGCCAGCAACCCCAGCGCAGCCCCCGCCGCGCTCACCGTCGAAAGAAAATTCACCGTATCGTTGTTGATCCAGCCGCGCCGTTCCAGCGTCGCTCCCAGCAGGCTGTCGAAGAACAAGCCAAACACGCCCGAACTCCAGCACACTGCCAGCATCCACCAGCCGCCGTCCAGCGCCCAGGTTCCTGAAGCCGCCACCAGTCCGGCCGCCACGATCCCCGCAATCGTCCCGCCCACGCTGATCGCCCCATCTGTTCCTGGCTCGGCCTTTTGAAAAGTCGTGATCATCCGCGGGGACCCGCTCAGCACCTGCCCCAGTTCCGACGAAACAGTATCCGCAGCCGCTTCGGCCAGCGCCGCCAATCCCAGGCAGAATGCAGCGGCAGGGAAGACCTTCGCCTCCGGCAGCCATGATTGCTCCACCATCCACGAAAGCACCAGCGCATTCGACACAATCGCAGCCACGCCCAGGTTCGCCGCCACCTGCGCAGCCGCACGCCCGCGCTTGCTCTCCGCCGTTCCCAGGCTCTCTTTGTGCTTTCGACCCGCACGGGTTGCGAGAGCAGTCATAACCAGCAACATCACCAGCGGCACCAGTCCCGTCTTCCACGGCATATAGGGAAACGAAACCGTCGCAAACATCAGGCTCGCCGTAATTGCCGCGCCGCCCAGGGCTGCCCCCGCCGTGGCCGAACGCACCTTGAATGCAATCAGCCCCAACAGGATGCTCAGGCTCAGCGTCCAGATCGCGACAGTGTGCACCTGCGACGCCCACCAGCGCATTTGCAGCACCACATCGGCGCCCACAAACGGAAACACCAGTAACAAAATTGTCTTCGATTGCCACCGCAGCTTCGGACGAGTCACGAATTCATCGTATCGTTCCGGCCCACAAAGGCTGTCATCCTGACCCAGGCCCTGCGGGTGCTCCTGGTCTCGCTTTTGAGACCTGGGAAAGCACGATCCAACCGGCCCGTCATTGATCTGACAGCAGCGCGTCACCGAAAATACCTCGTAAGAAAGGTGCGATAGGTGGACGATGGACCATGCATCACAAAGTGCGGCCCGTGGCCCACGCATCGACTCCGAATCTGTGCCCCGTTCATCGCATCGCGATGAGCGGGTCTGCGAATGAAACCTCCCGTTCGTACGACCGACCCCGTTCATTTACACTCATCCCGCGTACCAATCCGTACATTTCCACGGTCGTTGGAGTTCAGGATGAAAAGGTATTCATTGCTCGCGTTGTCTCTCGCTGGTGTCCTCGCCGTCCCGGTACTTTGCCAGACAAAGGTTCCCGGCCGGCTTGAAATCGAGCACAAGGGCGCAACCATCGCCCTCGAGCCTTACGCGCCCAACATTGTGCGCGTCACGCTCAGTCTTCAGCCGGAAAATGCCCGCTCCAAGCCTGGTTACGGATTTGTCGGTTTCCCCGACGCCACCGGCTGGAGCAGCAGTCAGACCGACCTCAACGACATCTACCAATCCTCCCGCATCATCGCCACCGTCGAGCGCGATCACCCTCCGACTCATCCGAAGCTCTCCACCGAAGTCGACATCGCGAAGTTCTTCAACGGCTCAACGCCCGGCGCGCACATCACCTTCACAACTCCCGACGGCAAAAAACTCCTCGAGATGACCGGCTGGCAACAAGCCGTCCCCAATCACAAAGACGGCACCGCCGACATCAACAACGACCGTCGCCCCACCGACCCCGAGTTCTTCACCGTTGGCGCCACCTTCGTCTCACCCGATGACGAGCACTACTACGGCCTCGGCGACAACCACGAAGGCTTCCTCGATCACCGCGGCCATCCCGTCCGCTGCTGGAACGATTACCTCTCGCCCGCCGCTCCCACCACCTGCGTTCCGTTTCTGATCACCAACAAAGGCTACGGCCTCCTCTGGGACAACCCGTCCAAGACCACCATCGAACCCGGCTTCAACGAGCAGACCAAGTGGACCTCGCAAGTTGGCGACCGGGTCTCCTTCTTCGTCATTGCCGGAAACACAGCCGACGAAATCTACGCCGGCTACCGTCTCCTCACTGGCCCCACACCTCTGCTGCCCAAAGCCGCCTACGGCTACATCCAGTGCAAGCAGCGGTACACCAGCCAGGATGAGGTGCTCTCCGTCGCCAAGGGATATCGCGATCGCCATCTCCCCGCCGACGTCATGGTCGTCGACTGGTTCTACTACACGAAGATGGGCCAGATGGACATGGATCCGAAATTCTGGCCCAATCCGATAGCCATGAACAAGCAGCTTCACGACATGGGTTTCGAGACCATGATCAGCGTCTGGCCGCGCTTCACTCCCGAGAGCCGCTTCTATGCTGAACTCAAAAAGAACGGCTGGCTCATCCACACCGCCGACGGTAAGCCCATCAACGGCCTCCCCTACGACCGTGCTGGCTCTGACATCGACACCACCAACCCCGACGCCGCCACTTGGTACTGGAACACCATCCGCGACAACATCCTCAGCAAAGGCTTCGACTCCCTCTGGGCAGACGAAACCGAGCCCGACCTGCCCCCCAACGGCTCCTACTACAAGATCGGCCCCGGCACCCAGTTCTATAACGTCTATCCGCTGCTCCATACCGGCGCACTGTCAGAGGGCTTCCGTCGCGACCTGCCCCAGAAACGCGCGCTCATCCTCTCTCGCGATGCATACCTCGGTATTCAGCGCAACGGAGCCATCGTCTGGTCCTCTGACATCTATCCCACCTGGGACACCTATCGCCGTCAGATCCCCACCGGCCTGGACTTCACAGCATCGGGAATAACCTATTGGTCCAACGACACTGGCGGATGGCAATATCTCCCCCCTGAGCACCATCCCGCGCACCCGCCTCTGCTCGATCCCAGCGACGCCCGCGACAACGTCGCCGGTTACGACGACTACCCCGAGCTCTACACGCGCTGGTTCCAGTACGCCACCTTCCTACCCATCATGCGTGCTCACGGCAGCCGGAAGACAAACGAAGTCTGGTCCTATGGCAAACAGGCCGAGCCAATTCTCGAGAAATACCTCCGCCTCCGTTACGAGCTCATGCCCTACATCTACTCGCTCGGCTACCAGACCTGGCTGACCGGCGCGCCATTCATGCGCGCCCTCCCGTTGGATTTCCCCAACGACCCCAACGTCGCCGATCTCCGCGACGAATACATGTTCGGCCCCGCCTTCCTCGTCGCTCCGGTCACCGAGCAGGGGGCCACCAGCCGGAAGGTTTATTTGCCCAACGGAACCTACTGGTACAACTACTGGACCAACGAGCGCGTCGCGGGTGGCCAGACCATCACCGTCTCCGCGCCCATCGACACCCTTCCGCTCTTCGTCCGCGCCGGCTCCATTATTCCGATCGGCTCCGCCGTCGAAAGCACTCATGAGAAGCAAACCATCGCACAGGTTCGTATTTATGTAGGACCGGACAGCGACTTCACGCTTTTCTCGGATGACGGTACAACCTATGCGTATGAAAAAGGCGCCGGGTCTGTCACTCACCTGCACTGGACCTATGACAGCCACCAATTGACGCATGATGGCCCGGCAGCATGGAGTGGCCCCGACAGCGCGATCGTAAAGGTTATAGGAGCTTGGGTGGACGTCGTTCCTCATTGATCCTAGAAATGGCGCGGTAGGATACCGATGACGTCGCGAGTGCGTCTAATGGCCAGCACCATCAGACGTGTGGCGCAGGCAACTCTCCGAGTGAGAAGCTATGTCCCTTTCCAAGCGACAGTTGCTGGCTGCCAGCGCCGAATGCAGCCGTCCTCTGATTTACAATCGATAAGTAAGCAGGAACGAACTGAATGAGTCTTTTTCCCAACGTTTTAAGCCAGGCGCGCGTGCGGTTGGTCCAGGCGGGCGCAGCGGTTGCGGTCACAGCCTTTATTGCCGGTTGCGGGAACACTTACCGGCCCGTCATTACGCCGATTAACCCCACCGGACCGGCGGCTCAGCCGACAGCCTACGCCGTGGTAGTCTCATCCCCTTCCGTGAACGCTCCAGGCGTTGCTACGGTCATCGATTACGCCGGCGATAGCATTCTGGCCCAGGCCCCCATCGGGCCCAATCCCTTTGCATTCACGCTCGATTCCAACGGGGCGAATGGGTATACCGTCAACAGCGACCATACCCTCACTAATTTCCAGGTCTCCTCTTCCCAGCCCCAGCAGAAGAACATTTACTACTCCACCTTGCCCGCGACGGCGCAGGTCGTGGGGTTGTTTTCGCCCACCGCCGGTCTGTGGGCCTCTGATTTGTTCCAGGACCAAATCGACGTGCTCGCCATCAATGGCGCGGCTGAAGCCTTCAAACTCGCTATTCCTGTGGCAACCACCCCAGTCGCGGTGGTCGGTTTGGGCTCCCTCGGACAGAACATTTATTCCATCAGCCAGAACGTGCCCTTTGACGTGATCTGCAACAATGCGCCAACATCCGTCTCGCAGGTTGGCGAGGCCGATTCTCTTGAAGTTGCCTCTTTCACCGTTTCGGCGCGTATCCCTCTTGGCAAGTGTCCCGTCTATGGCGTTGGCAGTGCCGACGGCAGGCGCGTCTTCGTTCTCAATCGCGGCGACGACACCATCTCCGTGATCAACAGCCAGAACAACGCAGCGGATAGCTGTGTTTGTCCAGTAACTGGTTGTCTAAATCAAAATGGACAGCCGTATTTCTGTCACCCCACACTTCCCTTATCCACAACGGCCGGGCTCACCGGTCCGAATGTACCCGCAGTGGCAGGGCCCGTCTACGCCGAATACATTCCCACCAATCAGCAGCTTGTTGTGTCGGACTACGATGGGGGCACAATCAGCCTGATCGACGTAAGTCTCGATCAATACGGCAATGACAGTCCCACATTCGGGACCACGTTCACCATTCCCGTCGGTACTAACCCCGCCAGCGTTACTGTGCTTGCCGACGGCAGCCGCGCCTACACCGCAGACCAGGCCGACGGCACCGTGCACATCGTAAACCTGTCCAGCCACACCGTGGAAAAGACCCTGACCGTCACCGGTCATCCCCGAACCGTTGTGTCGACTTCGAATTCGCTCTATGGCAAGGTCTACGTGTCTTCGCCCGACACCACCCTTCTCACGATCATCCGTACGGATCAGGACATCGTCGACACCACCGTCCTGATCGAGGGCAATCTCGTCGACGTGCGTGTCAGTTCGCAAAATGGCACCAAGGGCAATGTCAACATTTCCAGTCGAATCCCGGGCGCCGGGCAGCCCTGTTATTTGCCCGGTCCCACAGCCTCCCTGGCAGCCTGCCAGAATATTCATCCCTGATCAGCACCGGTATATCGAGGGCCATCCTTTTCAGGATGGCCCTTTCCTTCTCTCTGCAGCGCGTTTTCAATATTCTCGCTTGTGATTCGAAACACAGACCACAGCGCACCTGGCCGCCGAGCATGATCAGGGATTGGTAACGTGCGTTGGCTCGCCCGACCCGCTCAACCTCTCTCATGCTGTGTTCGAGGTCGGCCCATGCGCAGGCCTGCATCAAAGATCGTTCTAACTCGCCGACAGTTTGCTTTGGCTGGAGCCCTCAGCGGCGCCGCCGCAGTCATCGGTTGTCACGATGGCACCGGCGCGGCATGGGATTTTCTGAGCGACAGCCGCGCCCGCACTCTCTCTGCCCTTTGCGATCAGATTATTCCCGCCGACGCTTTTCCCGGCGCGTCGCAGGCCGGAGTCGTCATCTACATCGATAGCCAACTTGCGCGCCACTATCGCCGTCATCGGGATACATACGGCGTCGGTCTTGCACAAGTCGATGCAATAAGCCGAAATCAATTCGGCCACGCGTTCGCTGATGCTACCCCGCCGCAACAATTCCAAATCGTCACCGCGCTCGAAAAAGAGAACCGCGTTTTCTTCGAGCTGCTTCGCCAGCACACCATGGAGGGCTATTATGGCTCGCCGCGCCACGGTGGAAATCGCGACGCCGTCAGTTGGCGAATGCTGGGCCTCGCCGAGCCACCCATTCGTGGTCGTGCCCAATACGATTTGCGCAGCACTGCGTCGCCGCGCAACAAAGGTGACGGCTCATGAAGCGTGTCAACGCAGTAGTTATCGGCGCCGGCGCAGCAGGTGGCATCGTTGCCAAAGAACTTTCCACCGCCGGCCTCAGTGTTGTCCTGCTTGAGCGCGGCAAATGGTACACCCCAGCCGACTGCCGCAAAGACGACCTCCGCAACCAGCGCACTACCTTCCTTGGCAACGCTTTCGGCCCAGAAGATCAAGGCAATCCCCGTGTATGGGTCGACAAAAATGGCGTCGCTCATACTGTTCTCCCCAGTGAAGGCGCTTACCAGAACAACGCAGCCTGCGTCGGTGGCGGCACGCTAAGCTACGGCGCGCAAGCCTGGCGCTACATGCCCCAGGACTTCAAAATGCGCACCACCTACGGTGCGCCCGCCGGTAGTTCGCTCGAAGACTGGCCCATTTCCTACCACGACCTCGAGCCTTTTTACGATAAGGCCGAATACGAAATCGGCGTCTCCGGCGACTACTCCGGCATACCCTTCCACGGTCCGCGCCGCCGCGATCTTCCCATGCCCCCGCTGCCGCCCAATCGCGAATTCGCCATCCTCGAGCCTGCAGCAAAGCGTCTTGGTCTCCATCCATTTCACTTGCCCATGCTGCGCAACAGCGTGCCCTACAACAGTCGCGGTCCCTGCATGCGCTGCCGTTGGTGCTGTGGATTCGCCTGCGAAGTCGATGCAAAAAACGGCTCGCAGAACACCGTAATCCCAGTTGCTCTCAACACCGGCAACTGTGAACTGCGCACCGAGTGTATGGCAAAGGAAATCCTCACCGACGATCGTGGTCGCGCCATCGGCGTCGCTTACTACGATGAGCACGGCCATCTCCGGGAGCAACCGGCCGATATCGTCATCGTCTCCGCGTCTGCCATAGAGTCTGCACGCCTGCTGCTCAACTCGCGCAGCCGCCTGTTTCCCAACGGCCTCGGCAACCGCTACGACCAGGTCGGCCGCAACCTGCAGGGTCATCACTACACCGGCGCCGTCGGCTACTTCGATTTCGAAACATACGACGACATTGGTCCCGGTGCCAGCATCGCCATCACCGACTACAACCACGGAACCCCCGGCCTCTGTGGTGGAGGAATGCTCGCCAACGAATTCATCCGCCTGCCCATCCACATGGTCGACCGCCTGCCACCCAGCACGCCGCGATGGGGAGAAGGACACAAGCAGGCCATGCGCCAATGGCACAAGCGCTCCATCGTCATCATGGGCCCAACGCAGCAGATTCCCACCGCAACCGGCCGCGTCACCATCGATCCCAATGTGCGCGATCAGTGGGGCCTTCCCGTTGCCCGTTTCGAAGGCAATGTCCACCCTCACACCTTCGAGATCGGCGATGTTCAAGCAAAGCGAGCCGAAGCCTGGCTCAAGGAATCCGGCGCTGTTAACACTTCGCTCATGAACTGGCATTCCGAGAGCGTCTCCGCCGGTCAGCACCAGGCCGGCACCTGCCGCATGGGCGACGATCCTCGCGGCTCCGTCGTCAATCCAGACTGCCAGGTTCACGATGTCGACAATCTCTTCGTTATCGACGGCAGTGTCCACGTCAACAATGGCGGATTCAATCCCGTACTGACCATCATGGCCATCGCCTATTACGCCTCCGCTTCGCTCGTCCGCAACTGGAAGGGCACGGCGTTCCGCTCATGATGCGCTACCTCAAATTTGTCGGCCTCGTTGTCGCGCTCGGCGCGGGCTTGTCCATCGTGTTCGTATACGGCGCGTCGTATTACTACACCTCGCAGCGCGGCCAGGGCTGCGCCAGTTGTCACGAGATGGCCGCATATACTAGCGCCGTCCATAGCTCTGCACATCGCACCCTGACTTGTCTCAACTGCCACGAAGCCAGCCTCGCCACAAAGCTGCGCCACATCCGCGTCCATCTCAGCGGCAGCGCTCCTGAGGAAATCCACCTTCGCGATGTCGACCTGACGGAAATGACCTCGGCCTGTCAGAAGTGCCATCAGCACGAATACGCATCCTGGCACGCCGGTCCTCACAGCGCTACCTACGCGCAGATCTTCGTCAATCCCGTGCACAACGCCGAGCGCCGCCTGGCCGACGATTGCCTCCGATGCCACGGCATGCACTTCAACGGCGCAGTCCGTGATCTTGTTCAACCGCAGAACACCACCGGTCCCTGGCGCATCGTACGTTCCAATTTTGCTGATCAACCTACGATACCCTGCATGGCCTGCCATCAGATGCATCGTGAGGGTTCTGTGCAGTCAAAGCCCGCGACGCGCATCTCTGCCACGATTCCCCCCGCTGCAGATTCCCTCGCCATCTTCGATCGCCGCGAGCAAATGCATTTCTCCGTTAGTCTGCTCTCACTTCCACAGTTATCCGACGGCGCCCGCCCCGTGAAGATCAGTCCCGACCAGCGCCAGGCCCTCTGCTATCAATGCCACGCGCCGCGCCAGCCTGAAACCGCCACCATCGCCGCTGCGAATCATTGGGGTCCGCAATTCGGATCCGGCGACGACCGCACCCCCGTCGGCGTTCACGAAGGCATCAGCTGCCTCGCCTGCCACGCCGGCCACAATGAAAACGCAACCGCATCCTGCAAGACCTGCCATCCGCAAATGTCTCACTGCGGTGTCGACGTAGAGAAAATGGACACCACTTTCGCCAGCGCCAAAAGCGCCCACAACATCCACTGGGTCCGCTGCACCGACTGCCACCAGCACGGCATCCCAAAACTCAAAGCCGCTGTCCAGCACGCGCAAAACGCATCCCTGCCCGGAACGACCGCGTCGGAGTAGATAGGCTCTCTACGAACGCCAGCTTCCCGACTTGGTTAACTGAATGGAAATTTCCGAGTTGTTTGAATGTAAGTCTCGAGGAGGAGCACGAGGTGTTACAAAGGCTGAACTCAGCTGGCTGCTGATTCAGAGAACGACCTCGGAGGCTCCTCAGAGACGATATGTATTACATCGGACTGGATGTTCACAAGAAGACGATCAGCTATTGCGTGAAGGATGCAGCTGGTCGTGTGTGCCAGGAAGGCAAGATCGGTTCAACCCGGTATGAGTTGGACGCGTGGATCAAGACGCTTCCTCAGCCCCGGATGATCGCCATGGAAGCGACGATCTTTACCGGATGGATTTACGATCACCTGCTTCCGCACGCCGAGCAGGTGAAGGTGGCCCATCCGCTGATGCTGCGGGCGATCGCAGCGGCCAAGCGGAAGAACGACACGATCGATGCCCGCAAGATCGCCGACTGCCTGCGCTGCGACCTGCTGCCGGAGTGCCACATGGCCTCGACCGAGATCCGGGACCGCCGTCGCACCCTGCGCTATCGGAACCTGGTGCTCCGGCAGGCAGTGCAGATGAAGAATCGGGTCTCAGGTCTCTTGATGGAGACCGGAGTGAGCTACAACAAGCTGCGGCTGCATCGGATGGGTTACTTCGCCGAGCTGATGACGACCAACGAAGAGGTCAGTGAGAGCATCCGTCCGCTTCTCAGGCTGTGCCGCGAACACATCGACCGGTCGATCCGGATGAACACAGCTCTGCTGAACTCGCTCGAACAGGATCCACTGCTGGCTGACCGGCTTCGACGCTTGAGGACTGTGCCCGGCGTTGGTCCGATCACGGCACTGACATGGGCACTGGAGGTGGGAGATACTTCCCGCTTCCACAACATCAAGCAAGCCATCAGCTACTGCGGACTGTGCAGTGTGAGAAGAGTTCGGCCGACAAGGTGATGCGCGGGCCGATCTCCAAGCAGCGCAACAAACACATCCAGCAGGTTCTTGTGGAAGCGGCCCGGCTGGCACCGCGTTACAGTGACGAACTGGCCCTGCTTTACGAACGAGAACGGCAGCGAGGCAACGGCAATCGGGCCACTCTTGCTGTGGCCAGGAAGATGGTTGCGTGGATGCTGGCCGTGGAGAAGCGCAACAAGGACTTCGTGCCTGCCGGCGAGTTCAAGCGAACCGCAGCAGCGTAAAAACGTTTCCTAATAAGGAAAAAACAAAAACAGGATCTATCGATGCGCAGGCTGCCAGGTCCCGCAGATAACCGCCTGGGCGACGGAGGCGACTCCCGAGGCTCTCTTCGAGTTGTTTCGGGACTGGCAGAGAACACAAACTCAATCTTCGGTGCGGACTCTTCGGAGTCTCAGACCGCAAATGGATGTCCGGTTCTGCTTGAAGCAGGAACCATCAGCCGAGAGGCAAACGTGCGCAGCTATCGATCCTGATCAGACCAACAACGCGCTCTCCAGAGCGCGTAAAGGAAATCCCGTGCTTTTCTGTTGACAAAGACTTACATGGAGGACGGTGATACTCCCCTAGCGCACAATTCGGTTCGATCAGGCCCATAAGCCTACATTCCTTTATTCTCCCTTGACTGAGCTTACAGGCAGTGACATTCCCAGGGGCTCCTTTCGGAGTCATTTCCTTGATGCGCTTTCAGGCCGCTCTATGCTAGTCGGCGGCGAGAACGCCCAAATCCGACTTCTCTTGAAAGACAATCATTGCGCTACGTTAATGCCGGGAGGGTTCCAAGTGCCCGCACCGGGAGGCAGAATCGATGGTGGTGTCTCGGTTGGCCAATAGAGTCGCAGTAGCACGTAAAAGGTAGCGTCAGGAGCAGGAAGCCAATTTGATTCTTTGTCCTTTCCCGGCGTCTTGTTTTGGATGTAGATTGTCACGGATCCATCAGCATTCTTTTTCATCGCGGGCAACATGGGCGTGTTAATCAGATAGCGATTGATCGGATTCTCAATCAGCAACTGTGATTTGCCGTCATACATCGTTACCGACCAGAAAGCATTCACCGGAGGCAAACCTCCCTTTGAAAAGGTGAGAGTGTAGTTATGCTTGCTGGCATCAAGCGGTTGTCCTGCACCGTCGTCGGCGGCCATGGGATACATCGCTTCGGCTGGGTCGTTGGCGTAGATACCAGCCTTTGCCACCGCGGCGCGCCTCAGCCAATCACCGTTGAAGGCAGCTCGATCGCCGCCTGAGAGCCCACCAACGCGCCAGCCGTTCACTTTCTTACCCATACCGGCGATTGCGGCGGCAATCTTGTCCTCGCCGTCCTTCATACCAAGCAGTACTTCTGCCTTGTGTTCGGCATCAAGGTCCTTGAAGTTGAAACTCTTGCCGGGCCCAATTCCGATGCGCGCGAGCTTGGCTCGAATCGCCTGCTCATCTGGAGTAGCCGGAGAAAACTGAAGGGCGAAGTCCAGGTAGTCGAAGAACCCGGTCTTGATCATCTCCTTGTCGATCTTAGGAAAATCGATCGCTAGTGATGCGGATGGCGCAGGCTTATGGAGATACGCCGAGAGTGTTTGCACCTTGTAGCCGTCTTGAACCTTGATGACGTTCGGCATATCTGACGGGCTAAAGAGCTGCGTTCGGTAAGCGGCCGCCGAAAACTGCGTATCCGATTTGAATACTTTCTTGATGTCTGCGGGGGTCTCGCCACTCCAGTTTGGCCCTACCACCATGTAATTACCGGCTTCATTGCCAGTGGCCCGGCTTCCAATATAACCGTAGTTGAAAGTATTTCCGTCGGCCAGCATTACCGAAAAGTAGCGGTTCTTGGGCACTGCCGGAACCGACAACACCATGGGCTCTGCACGAAGATCAAGCCAGGCAATTGAGTACGGTGTGTCGCTATTGGCCGAGATGATCGCCGTATCTTTGTAAGTAAATACGCGCGGCTCATTGAGGAGCTTGTTGAACGGCGCTTTGAACTGGCCTGAAGCGGGGTTAACGGCGTACTCATACATCACCGCGTAGTTCATTACAATCGGCAGTCCAAAAATGAACCCATCCTCAGCAATCGCCTTGGTCTCTGCAATACTTACACCGTTCCCAGTTGATTTTTCGGTCTGTGAGACTGTGTCCGTGCTTGTCTTGCAGCCTGCAAGCAACGTCGTGACGATGGCAATCGTCGTCACTCCGTGACGCAATGCGCTCTTTCTCATGATCTGTCTCCAGTCAGATTTCAATGCTGTGTTCCTTATTTTGAAGGCGCTGGTTCCATCGGTGCATTCTTCCACGTTCCGTTTTGTGCTTCGACGTCGGGTAAGTAGAGGCGCAGGATTGCGTAAAATGGGCCATCTGGAGCGGGTAGCCAGTTCGAATCTTTCTTGGCCCCTGGAGAATCTTTCTTAATGTAGAAGGTCAATGAACCATCAGCTCCATACTTGTATGACTTGAGTGTGGTGGAGTTGAGCAGATAACGATTGATCGGGTTTGCCACCAGGAACTGGGTCTTGCCGTCGTACATCGTCAGTGACCAGAAAGCCTTGACTGGCGGCAACTGGCCTTTGGGAAAGATCAGGGTGTAGCTCGCTTTTGAAGCGTCGAGGGGTTGATGCTTGGCATCAACGAAGTAGGAAAGGTAAATGGCTTCTGCGGCGGTGTTGCCATAGAGACCCAGCTTGGCGGCAAGGAAACGGTAGAGGTAATTGTTCTTCAGGAATTGGCGTGTGCCGAACATCTCTGAACTGGTAACTTCCCCGGCATTTATTTGCTTCATGACTGCTTCAACATCGGGCTTTACATCCCCGATACCATCGACTATCGCCTTCTGCAGCTCAGCCGAGAGCTTTTCAAAATCGAAGGTTTTTCCTGCCCCGATGTTGAGCTTGGCAAAACGCGCCATCAATTCCTTCTCGGACGGATCGGTGGGGCAGAATTGAAGCATGAAGTTCAAGTAGGTGAAGAGTGCCGGCGAAGTCAGCATATTCGCGGTGGGTTCCGGCCAGTTCACCTTAGCTGCGGTAGCGGGAGCGGGCTTGCCGAGATATCTGCTCAGCGGTTGGGCCTTGTAGCCCGCTTGAATTCTCTTGACGTTGTCCAGATCACTTGGACTGAACAACTGTGTCCGGAAAAGGATATAAGCAAATTCCGTCTCGCAATGAATGACTGCCTTGATTCCTTTAGGCGTTTCTCCATCCCAGCCCGGCCCCACTACCAGGAAATTACCCCCATCGTTTCCTTCGGTACGGGTGCCAATGTACGCAAAGTTGAAGGTATAAAGATCAATCAATTGGCCTGAGTAGTAGCGCGCTTTCTCGATCTTTGGCATCGTGACAACAATGGGCTCCGCTCGCAGGTCCATCCAAAGGAATGAATAGGGAGTGTCGGAGTTAGGCGTAATCACGAAATGGTCTTCCGGTGTCGCCACGTTTGACAGACTTGCTATTGTGTTGAACGGAGCCCGGTAGTCGGGGCTTTTGATATCTAGAGCTTGCTTGTGCAGCGTCTCGTAGTTCATCACCACAGGAAAGCATAGATGTATGCTTCTTTGGCAATTTGACTGGCTTCCTGTACGGAAAGTCCTGCCTGGGCTACAGCATTGGTGGTGTTGAATGAAAACACGGCAATGATTGTGACAAAAATGAGATTTCGAGCGCGCACGATCGTCATTGTGTTTTCTCTCCTGATTCTCTTGGCCATGTTAGTGCGTTGAGCTTTTGTGGGTAATTAGTCTTCATGGTTGGATCCCTTTCTGCGCTCGGACGGGTTCGTTCGCTTCACCAATCCGACATCCGCGCCATGAGAATGACTTGTTCCAGAAAGGCTCCGCGCTCTTTCAGTCCGCCGCCTCCCGAAGCGGGGTCCGTCTGGAATGCCAGTGGTGATACTGGTATAAAGACAGCGATTCGGAAACTGAACCCGACGGTACCCTCGCAGCAAGTCTCCTGATACTGGCAATAGTGACAGAAGGCAGTTATTTCATGAGCACAGCGGGCCATCACGCTGGTGGACACTCTGTATGAGTTCACGAAGACAGTCAAGCTGGAAGAGCTGACAACTGGTTAAACAGGAGCGCTTGATCGTGACCAGCCTATCAATCGTTGGCATTCTGATTGAGTGGTGGGTCACTCGGACATAACCGCACTTTTTGTTCTCGCCCAGTTTAGTGGATGGTCAAATGTCTCCTCACGGCACTCTATACCGACCCTGGGACGCAACAAGAATTCTCCTTAGCATCCGAGTCCGCCAAAAGTTGTCCACCCCCATTGCACCATTACGGCACAACTGCTTGATTTCATGCGACGTAAATTCTTCTCCACTCTTGCAGGCTATTTCATCGGATTTGCTATCCTTCGAACAGGGAGACACAAAAACGGAAGCGCCTGAAAGCAACACGGCCGCTCTGCTCCGATACCAAGTCCTTGCCTCAGAGATCTCTACGGCTAAGAAGAATGAAATCAAATCTTTGCCAGGGACCTTGCTCGGTAAGCCGCTGATTTCGGGAAACTTGTCCATAGAGACCGGGTAATAGGAGTATCGGGCAACTAATAGGTTGCATATCATCCGGATTCGCCGGCGACCTCAACCGAAAACCGTCTCTCCACACCTGATCCCAAAATGAACTGGAGCCTTGGGAGACACCGTCAAAACCCGCATCGATCTTCTCCTCGTTGACCGAGGCCTCGTCCAGAGCCGTGAGCGCGCCCGTGCACTCATCCTTGCCGGCCGAGTACTCGTCAACGAACAGAAGATCGACAAGCCCGGCGCCTCCATCGCTTCCGATTCCGCACTTCGACTTCTCGGCGATGACATGCCCTACGTCAGCCGCGGTGGCCTCAAACTCCAGGCCGCCCTCGATCACTGGAAGATCGAAGTCGCCGGTCGCGCTTGCCTTGATATAGGCGCCTCCACTGGCGGCTTTACTGACTGCCTTCTGCAGCGTGGCGCGGCGCATGTTACCGCCGTCGACACCGGCTTCGGTCAGATTGCCATTAAGCTCCGCAACGACGCACGGGTTCATCTCGTCGAGCGTACCAATGCCCGCTTCCTCGCTCCCGAAGCGCTCGGCGAGCCCGGGCAGCCCAAACTCACTCTGCTTGTCATGGACGTCTCCTTTATCTCGGCAACGCTCCTTCTCGCTCCCGTCTTCGCCGCTGCCCCCTCGGTCACTGAAGCGGTGATCCTGATCAAGCCACAGTTCGAAGCCGGCCGCGGCAATGTCGGCAAAGGCGGCATCGTCCGCGACCCCGAAGTCCACAAACTCACCATCGAAAAAGTCGCTCACTGCATCAACGACCTCAACTGGCAAGTCGTCGAAGTCATCCCCTCCCCCATCACCGGCGCAGAGGGTAACAAGGAGTTTCTGCTTTACGCAAAATCGCCAACAAAAGAAGAGGAATTCTGATGCGAATTCCACGAATCGTCGCTCGGAACTCCTTTTTCGCATCTGGTTTTACTGACCACTGTTCACTGACCACCGGCCGCTGATCCGTTACACTGAGACCGCATGACTTGCGTCGCAATTGTAAGTAAGCCGCGAAAGCAGGAGCTCGCTCAGTTGCTTCCCGAACTGACCGACTGGCTCTGCAAGCATAATTACAAGCCGCTTCTCGACTGCGAAGGTGCAACCTACACCGATGCCGCCCCCGCCGTCGATCGATCTGACATGCCCGCGCATCACCCTCAATTAGTAGTCGTGCTCGGCGGCGATGGCACATTGCTCTCCGTTGCGCGCATCTTCGCCGCAACCGGCACTCCCATTCTCAGCGTCAATCTTGGTTCCCTCGGATTTCTCACCGAGGTGCGTCTTGGTGCGCTTTATCAAACCCTCGAAAGCTGGTGCGATAACTGCCATACGCTCGACGCCCGCACCATGCTGCACTCCGAAGTCATTCGCGATGGCTCGACGGTCAAGGTATTCGAGGCCTTGAACGAGGTCGTCGTCTCCAAAGGCGATATTGCTCGCATGGGCGAATTCGCCGTGGAACTTGATGGCAAGAAAGTCGCCCGCTTTCGGGCAGACGGTGTCATAGTCTCGACTCCGACAGGCTCAACGGCCTACACACTCGCCGCCAATGGTCCTATCCTCACGCCAGACGTCGATGCGCTCATCGTGACCCCCATCTGTCCTCACCTGCTCACCCTGCGCCCCATCGTTGTGCGCGGCGACGCAAACCTCACAGTCCGGGTCGAGGGCATTCCCACACAGTGCCTGCTCACCGTTGATGGCCAAATTGGCTTTGAGCTTCACCTCGGAGACGAGGTCCGCTGTCGTCGCTCGGATTATACGGTCAACCTGGTCCGTCTCAGCGAGAGTGGTTTCTTCGACGCGCTCCGCAGCAAGCTCAGCTGGGGCGAGCGGTAACGCAGAATCGCGAGCGCTTTCACTCCTGGTGCGAAGACTTGTTTTTAATTTATGGACGAGAGAAGGGAACTCGCCGAACTACGGACGCAGTTCGTCCAGCAGGACCTTCGCCTTGCCGGCCAGCGTGCGTGCGCCATCCACGTCTCCTGCGGTCAGCGCATCGCGTGCCTGCTTCAGAAACTCCCGAATCTGCGCAGCTGTCTTCTGCTCCTGGTCGTTCAGTTTTCGGGTAATTCCGTTCAAGCCCTTTTCCGTCGATGCAATCGAGTCATCCGCCTGCTGACGTATATTAGGCGGATCGCCAGTCGAAAGCGTCCCGATCGCCGACACCGCGGGCGTCTCGTTCGAAGCAACCTGCGGATTGATGTTCGCCGGCTTTCTGTGCTTGGCTGGCTTCTTTACCGGCTCGGGCGGCGGCGTAATCTCCTGGGGCTGAGTCTGCACAGGTATGGCCACCTCCGGCGGGGGAAGATTCGTCGGCCCAGGCTCGGGCTTGGGTGGCGGCGTGTCCTCGATCGGTGGCGCGAGTGGCTGATTTTGCGCGACTTGGGTCTTGTGAAAACACCCGGTCAGCAGCAATGGCAACAGCCAGGCAGCGCTCCTGGCTTTCAACTTCATGTTTCCAACCCCTTTGTTTCTTCCACAATTGCCGGTTGCAGATGCCGGCGTCCCCATTCCGTGGCTGCGAGTGGAATGCGCAAGGAGAATTCCGTGCCACGGCCTACCTTCGATTGTACGTCCACGCTCCCGTGGTGCAATTGCAAAATACGGTACGTCATTGCCAGTCCAATGCCGCTGCCGCCGCTCTTCGTCGTGAAATAAAGATCGAAAATCTTCTCCCGAATTTCCGGCGGAATCCCGGTTCCCTCATCGGCGATGCGCAACACCGCCATCTTGCGATCTTCTTCCAGCGTAACCCGCAATGCTCCGCCGTCCGGCATGGCTTGGGCACCGTTCAGAATCACGTTGATCGCCGCTTGCTTCAGCAAATCCGCATCGACATTCACAATCAGCGGATGATCAGGCAAACGGCCCTCCAGCTTTACATTGCGCGTTGAGAGCTCTTCGTCAGCCAGCGCCAGAACGTCGCCGATCACCGTGCAGAGATCCTGCTCCTGCAGCCTCAACTCCACCGGCCTTGAGAAGTCGACCAGCGTCTGAACCACGCGATCCAATCTGTGGATCTCCGCATCAATCACTTCCAGGTGCCGCGTAGCCGGCGGATGGTCTGCGCCTAGTTTGTTTTTCAACAACTCAAGATGCACCACAATGGCGTTGATCGGATTCTTGACCTCATGGCCCACGCCGGCTGTCAACCTGCCAATCGCTGCCATGCGCCGTGAAAGCTCCAGTTCCGACTCGATCTGCTCTACGGATTCGAGGTCGTGCAAGGTCACCAGCGCGCCAAGCCCCATTCGCGTATGGTCGTCGTAAATGAAATCTACAGATGCTTGAATGCGCCGCCCGGTCTCGGTCTGGACCTCTTCCTGTACCAGCGTTACGCCGGCGTCGAAAGCCTCACGAAGCGTTCTTCCCAGCACCGTGGAATTATCGAAAATCTCACGAGCCTGCAAGCCCAGGATGTTATCGCTCTCGATGTGGAGGAACCGTTGAGCCGCCTCAGATACCAGCACTGCCCGCCCATCTCCTGTGAAAAGCAGGATGCCGTCCTGCAGGTTTCCAAGAACCTGGTCGAGGTTTTCTTTTAGGGCCGAAAACACTTCCTCCACATTGCGCATGCGCTGCCCAATTTGCTCGATCTTCGTCGAAACCCTTTTCGCAGTATCGAGCGGCGGTTGCGTCCCTCCCGCGGAAACATTCTCCGCCGGGGTGGGGTTCCAGTAATCCAGCTGCATGCTGATCTCTTCCAGGGGGCGCAGCGCCAGATTGCTCAGCAGAAACGCCGCAATCAGCGCCGCTCCGGCCGTAAAGGCCATCAGCGTGAAGGCCTCCTTCAACGAGGGCTCATAAACTGCCTGCAACAGGGTTGTCCGCACCCCGACATGAACGCTCAGAAAAGGCTGGCCGTTGCTATCCAGCGGAACTGCGATGTCAAAGACTTTCGCGGGACCGTAGATTTCACGCATCTTGGTAATCGGATCGGCAGCAAGCAAGTCACTGTACTTTGGCCGCCAGGGCAAAACCTTGCCTTCATTGTCCGGAAACGTGCTCAACAAAACGCGCGACTTCGTATCCACGATGTTTACGTCGTATTCTGTCGCGGAGTACATGTTGGCCGAGTCGAGAGTCGCACCAAGAAATTCGCTATCCTTGATGGCCGCTCGAACCAATTCCTGCAGTTTTTGCTTATCATTGGGATCGACCGTCTGGTCCTTGAGCCCCGCCAAAAGCGCATTTTGCAGGGCAAAACTGACCCACTTCGCCACCATGCGATTCGAGTCATCAGACTGTTGAATCGCCGCATCCACCATGTGACTCACGAACACCAAAGACAGCAGCCCTGCAATCAGAAATACCAATCCCGTAATCGCCAGCACGAGTTTTGTCTTCAATCGCATCGTTCACGTAGGAAACTTGTCGAAAGCCCGTCTGATCTCAATGGAAAATCGGGAAGCCTCACACGAAGGAGAATTTCTCGCCTATAATCACCGCGTTGATTGGCTCATCCGCTCACTTGCCAACTCACGCCGGTTGGTCCTCGCGCGAGTGGCTGTATTCCTTCAGCTTGTTGTGCAGCGTTTTCAAGCTCACGCCCAGAATCTCCGCGGCACGTGTCTTATTCTGGCCCGTCGACTCAAGCGTGCGAAGAATCAGCATCCTCTCCGCCTCATCCACTGTCGTTCCCACCCGAATCGGCACCACATTGGCATCCGTAGCCCGCGCCGGCACTTGCAGCTGCGGTGTACCGAACGTCCGTGGCAGATGCGAAACATCCAGCGGATGTCCATCCGGGCACAGAATCACCGCACGCTCAATCGTATTCCGCAATTCGCGCGCATTTCCTGGCCAGTCATAAGCCAGCATCCGGTCAAGAATCTGATCCGACAACCCCGAAACATGACGCGTATGCTTCTGATTCATCTCGTGCACCATGGCCTCGGCCATCACCTGCAGGTCTTCCATGTGTTCGCGTAGAGGCGGCATATGAATATGAAACACATTCAACCGATAGAACAAATCCGCGCGCAAATGACCGTGCGTCACAGCATCCTGCGGATCGCGATTCGTCGCCGCCAACACGCGCACATCCACATCCTGCTCGGTACGCGCGCCAAGCCTTCGCAGTTTTCGCTCTTCCAGTACCCGCAGCAATTTGGCCTGCGTGCCAATTGGCATCTCGCCCAGCTCATCCAGCAGCAGCGTACCGCCTGTAGCTAGTTCAAAGCAGCCTGCGCGCCGCTCCACCGCACCCGTAAACGCGCCTTTTTCGTGACCGAAGATCTCGCTCTCAATCAGAGTCTCGGGAATCGCCGCGCAATTCACCGCCAGAAAGGGCCGTCCCTTCCGAGGGCTCAAGTCGTGCAGAGTCCGCGCCACCATCTCCTTGCCGGTGCCGCTTTCACCCGTGATCAGCACCGAAACGTTCGAAGGCGCAATTTGCTCAATCAGTGCGAATATCTCGCGCATGGCCTTTGAACTGCCCACCATCGTGCCCAGAATGCCGGTGTTGCGCAACTGCCTGCGCGTCACTTCCAGCTCAATCTCTGTCGCGCGCTGCCGCGTCGCATTCGTCAAAATCGACCTTAGCCGCGCTGCGTCCACGGGTTTCTGCAGAAAGTCGTATGCGCCCAGCTTCATCGCATCCACCGCCAACTGGATCGACCCTTGTGCCGTCAGCAGCACCACAGCGACATTCGAATTTGCGCTCTCAGCGAGTTTGGTAAGCAGTCCGATGCCATCCATCCGCGGCATCTTCAAATCCGTCACTACGATTGCCGGACTCCAGGCGAGCGCCTTCTCCCAGCCCTCGATGCCGTCGCGCGCTGTCTCCGTCTGGTATCCCCAGCCGGAAATCAGTTCCGCAAGTCCCATCAAAGCATGGGGTTCGTCTTCGACAATTAGAACCTTTACCGGGTTATGCATATCTTCTTTCGATGCAAATGTTTCACTTAGCGTCGTCGAAGTTCGGCTTTCGCTTTGACCTGTTTCACCGTCTGCACCCAGTTTAGACTGCCTTGTCGGTCAATTCAGCCCATCGGGCGTAGAGTATGTCATTTTCATCCTGGGCCAAATCCAGCTCTCGCAGAGCCGCCTGCAATGCCACCGCATCCGAGGCAATCGCCGGGTCTTCCACCTGGGCCCGAGCCGCGGCGAGGCGCGCATCACTCTCCTCCACTCGATGCTCAATCACCGCAAACTCCCGCGCTTCCAGATACGAAAGCTTCTTCTTCTTTGCCGAAGTCCCCGTAACGGACGGCCGGGGGGCTTCCGTCGAATTTGCTTCCTGCCTGCGAATCCCTGATCCCTGTTCCGCGGTTCCAGTCCTGTCTTCCTCGAGCCAGCTTTCCCACTGCCCATAATCCGCGAATAGTCCGATGTGTCCGTCGCCATCCAGTCCCACCACCGTCGATGCAACGCGATTCAGCAGATAGCGATCATGGGTTACCAGCACCAATGCTCCCGGAAATTCCAGCAGGTTTTCCTCCAGAATCTCCAGCGTCGGAATATCCAGATCGTTCGTAGGCTCATCCAGCAACAGCACATCCGCCGGCTCCAGCATCAACTTCGCGATCAGGACGCGCGCCCGCTCGCCGCCGCTCAAATTCCGTACCGGCTGATTCAGTTGCTCGCCCGTAAACAGAAACCGCGCCGCCCAGCTCGCTACGTGCACATTCCGGCCTTGGTACACCAGCCCATCTCCCTCCGGCGCCAGCGCCCTCCGAAGCGTCAGATTCTCATCCAACTCGCGCATCTGGCTGAAATACACCAGCCGCAGCGCATCAGCCCGTCGAATGCTGCCCTCCGCTGGCTCCAACTCGCCGCGCAGAAGCCGCAGGAATGTCGTCTTCCCGCTCCCATTAGGACCCACCAAACCGACCTTTGATCCCGCGGTAAGCACAAACTTCAATCCACTGAACAGCCTGCGATCCCCGATACCGCAAGCCACATCGTTGAACTCCACCAGCCGCTTCGTCTTGCGTTGGGTCGCCTCAAAATCAATGCCCGCGGAGTTCACCGTAGTCCGCGAATCCATCGCCGCCAACTGCCCGATCATCTCGTTGGCCGTATCAATCCGAGCCTTTGACTTCGTAGTCCGTGCCTTCGGGCCTCGCCGCAGCCACTCGATTTCGGTTCGCACCCGGTTGCGCAAGCTCTCCTGCTGCTTGCTTTGCGATTCCAAATACGCTTCTCGCTCTTCGAGAAACCGGCTGAAGTTCCCCTTGACTCGGAACAATCCTTCGGCATACACCCGGTTCAGCTCGATGATTTCGCTCGACGTCGCCTCAAGGAAATAGCGGTCGTGGCTCACTGTGACCACTGCAAAATCCGCAGCGGCCAAAAGTTCTTCGAGCCACTCGATACCCGCAAGATCCAGATGATTTGTAGGTTCATCCAGCAGCAGCACATCGGGATGGCTCACAAGTGCCTCCACAATCGCCAGACGCTTGCGCCACCCCCCGGAAAGCGATGCCGCCTCAGCCGCCAGATCCTCAAAGCCTGCCCGGCCTGAAAGCTCTCGCAGTCGTCCTTCGCGTTCCCCCTCATTTGCATGAGCCGCATCCAGCGCCAGTTCCAGCACCTGCCGCACGGTCAGTCCCGCCTCAAATCGCGAGTCTTGCGGAACATACGCGGCCCGCGCCCGCTTCCGTACTGCTAGGTCGCCCGAATCAGGCTCGACCGCTCCCGCCAGAATCGCCAGCAAGGTAGATTTTCCGGCGCCGTTCGGCCCAATCAGTCCGATTCGCGCTCCGTCTTCTACCGTGAACGAAATGTCCTTGAAAAGAGGCTTGGCCCCAAATTGCTTCGTAATCGTTTGTGCATTCAAAATCGGCGGCATCTCTATCTAGACTACCGTGCAGGAGACCTGCACGCGCTAGGGCCCCGCCTGCTGATTGCCGATCGCGATCTTCCCGGCGGGAAGACACGAAAATAGCCCAGGGTGAAGCGCAAGCGAAACCCTGGGACAGCCCCGATTCATGTCGAAGCGCCCCATAGGGTCGCCCGATTTCCGTTGCCCCACATCCGCACCCGATCGATCACCGGGAATCTCGCCCCGCTACACTAAAACCATGCTCGAATACGAAATCTCCCCGGCCGACGCAGTCACCCTGCTCCGCGAGAACAAAACCCGCCTCATCGACGTCCGCGAACCGTGGGAATACTCCACCGCCCACATTGATCCCAGCACCCTCATGCCCATGGGCGACGTCCCCGCTCGCGCCCACCAGGAGCTTGATCCTGAAGAGCACATCACCGTCCTGTGCCATCACGGCCAGCGTTCCCTCAACGTCACCGCATGGCTCCGCAATCAGGGCTTCGAAAACGCCCAGTCCCTCCGCGGCGGAATCGATGGATGGTCCAGCGAAATCGACCCAAAGGTCCCGCGCTACTAGCGCCCGAACGTGTACGTCAGTTGAGTGGGATTGTTATTCGCAGTATCACCGTTAGAGATGTGGTGATAGCGGTACTCGAGACGGATCGATTGAGAACTGGTTCGGTAGAACTCGACTCCAGCCCCGATGTCGAAAGTGAAATTGAATGAGCCTGCCCCGCCAGTTGGAATCGGCCGAGTTGAATACATGTAACCGCCGTGGGCGATCGCAAAAGGCTGGATCCTGTGGGTGGGCAGAAAATTCCATTGCATGCCTACCGGGGACATTGCCTCTCCCATCGTCCATTGCTGGCTGTAGCAGCTGTAAGTCTCCGTACCGGAATAAGTCACCCGTTGTACACAAACGAATAGTTCGTCGTCACTGGCGCGCAAGTCACCGGCGAATTCTGCAGCACCCCTGCGTAGGTAGCGGTCGTTGGCGAAGTCTGCTGGGTCACGAATCGCTCCAGCGGGTTACTCTCCAGCATCACCGGCAAAATCTCGGCGCTGTATTGCCAGCTGAACGACCGTCTCAAAAGAAAGCGGCGGTTGTAGGAAACTCCGAAGCTGAGGAGCTTGCGTTGTTCTGCCGTCCCCAGAAGGATATGGCTGGAATCACCGGAATAGGCGCCGAAAACTCCGAAAACATTGACGCGCGAGTAAAAGGAATTCTCCGGCTTTGTCTGGCCCAAGATATATCCGCGAATCCCAGGAGAACGATGAAGGCGATGCAGAAAACAACTGCAAGACGAAACAGGTCGGCCCGTTCGAACTTTCGCAAGAGAATAGTCCCCTCGTATGACCGGACCAATCATAGAGCCTATACTTTTGAATTGGTTGTGACATCGGTCATAGAGGAGCCTTTTCATGTCTTCGCCCGCCGTAGACTTTGCCACTCAGAATCACCCTCGCTTTTTGAACGAACTCAAAGACCTGCTCCGCATTCCTTCCATCTCCACCTTGCCCGAGCACAAAGACGACTGCCGTCGCGCCGCCGAATTCCTTGTCTCCGAACTCAAGCGCATAGGCATGGAAAACGTCCGCATCATCGACACCACCGGCCATCCACTCGTCTATGCTGACTGGCTTCACGCTTCTGCGAAACCCACTGTCCTTATTTACGGCCATTACGACGTCCAGCCCACCGACCCAATCGACGAGTGGCTCTCGCCCCCGTTCGAACCCGCAGAACGCAATGGCAACATCTACGCTCGTGGCGCCGTCGACGACAAAGGCCAGGTCTGGATGCAAGTCAAAGCTCTCGAAGCTCTGCTCGCCTCCAACAAATCTCTTCCGCTCAATGTCCGCGTCCTCTTCGAAGGGGAAGAAGAAGTAGGAGGGGAGGGAATTGCCGAGTACGTCGCGTCCAAGCCGGCCAATCTCAAGTCAGACTTCGCACTTGTCTCAGATACAGAGCTCTTTGCTCCCGGCCTTCCCACCCTCTGCGTCGGTCTGCGGGGCATGATTTATACGGAGCTTGAGGTCCGCGGAGCCAAGACAGACCTCCACTCCGGCATGTACGGCGGCGCAGCTCCCAACCCCTTCACCGCCATCGCGCAAATCATAGCCCGTCTCAAAGACGACAACGGCCACATCCTCATCCCGGGCTTCTACGACGACATCATCCCGCCCAGTCCAGAAGAACTCGCCGCCTGGAAGAGTCTGCCCTTCGACGAAGAGCACTACCGCATTTCCGAAGTAGGATCGCGCCAACTCGTCGGCGAAGACGGCTACAGCGTCCTTGAGCGCACCTGGGCTCGGCCCACGCTCGACGTTCACGGCATTCCCGGCGGCTTCACCGGCGCCGGCGCCAAAACCGTAATCCCCGCCAAGGCAACCGCCAAGGTCTCCATGCGGCTTGTTCCCGGCATGAGTCCCGCCAAGGCTTTCGCGCAATACAAAAGCTACGTCGAGAAAATCGCTCCTGCTGGCGTTGACATCGATGTCCGCCTCATCCACTCCGGCGACCCGTGCCTGATTCCCGTCAATAACAAATACATTCAGGCCGCCACTCAAGCCCTTCACGAAGTCTGGGGTAAAGACACGGTTTTCATTCGTTCCGGCGGCTCCATTCCCATCGTCGGCGACTTCGACCGGCACCTCGGTCTGCCCAGCGTCATGATGGGCTTCGGGCTGCCCGACGACAACATCCACGCCCCCAACGAAAAGTTCAGCCTGCAGAACTTTGAACTGGGCATTCGCTCACTTATCCGATTTCTGGAGGAGGCGGGCCGTTGAGCCCGCCCCATTTCGGTAGCGACAATAAGACCGCCGACGCTTTCATCCTCGCCGGCGGCCGTTCTACCCGCATGGGTCAAGACAAAGCCCTCGTCCCCCTCGCAGGCAATCCCCTCATCGAGCGCGCCCTCACGATCCTAAGCTCCGCTGGATTCGAACCGCGCATCGCTGGTGCAAAAAGCGATCTTTCCTCCTTCGCTCCCACTTTGCTCGATAAATCATCCGAATCCGGCCTCGGTCCGCTTGCCGGAATCTGCTCCGCGCTCGCGTCCAGCACCGCCCGATATGGGTTGTTTCTCTCCATTGACCTGCCGCTTTTGCCCTCTTCCCTTGTCGACTATCTCCTTGAACTCGCCATCGCCACTGAGTCTGCGATAACCGGAGTTTCAATCGCTGGCTTCGTCCAAACCTTTCCCGTAGTCATCGACCGAGCCGGACTTCCTGTTCTCCAGTCCATCCTTCGTTCGAATGATCGCAACTGCCTCCGCGCCTTCCGTGCTGCGGCCGACTCGATTTCCCGGCCCTTCTCGATTCAGCCAGTCGAGGTGCTCATTCAATCTGGCCAAGTCATGCATCCGCAGGGCTTCGCGGCGGCCGAATGGTTTCTTAACGTCAACTCTCCGGTCGAACTCGCTCGTGCCGAAACACTCCTAGGTCCAGAGCATCTTCAAGTAAGCTGAGTGCGTGGCTACTTCCGACCCCACACCGAAGCCCTCCACCGATCCTTCGACGGATTCGGAAATTCCCGAGGTCCCAGAACTCTCCGGGGACGTGCTCGCCGACATCGTGGGTGACAAGCCCTTCCCTGATGAGGAAGAACAGACAAACTGGCCCCTGATCTCATTCAGCCATGTTTCCCTTTGGTTCGGAGATCGCAAGGTCCTCGATAACGTCAGTTTCGTCGTTAATCGCGGCGAAACCTTGTGCATCCTCGGCCGTAGCGGCGTCGGAAAGTCTGTCGCTCTCCGCATCCTCATGGGCTTTTTAAAGCCCCAGGTTGGTTCCATCCGGGTCGATGGCCAGGAGATCAATCGCTACACGGAAGAGGAAATGCAGTCCGTGCGCAGGCGCATCACCATGGTCTTCCAGAACGGCGCTCTCTTCGATTCACTCACCGTCCGCGAAAACGTAGCGTTCCCCCTCCGCGAACGGGGAGGTCAGGAAGAAGACCAGATCCAGCAGGTTGTCGATCGTTTGCTGGGTCTCGTTGGTGCGGATGACGTACCTGATGAGTTACCTGCGAGCCTTTCCACCGGCCGCCGTCGGGCGGTCGCGATTGCGCGCGCACTAGCCTCACAACCTGAGGTCGTCCTTTACGATGAGCCCACAACGATGGTTGATCCCATAATCGCAAGGAGGCTGGGTGGTCTGATCCAACGCCTCAAGCAACAGCTTGGATTTACAAGCATTGTCGTCACGCACGATATGCGCTTCGCCGAGCGTCTCGCGGATACAGTGCTGTTTCTCCACGAAGGCCGCGCCGCATTTTTCGGCCCCCTCAAAGACTTCCTCGCATCGCCCGATCCCAATATCCAGCAGTTTCTTACCCTCGATGCCTATGTAGTACCTTCGGCGTAGCAAATTGATGACTTTATAACGGGTCTTCGTTCATAATAGATTCGTAAGCAGGTTTCCCTTGTATCGGGTTCGCAATGGAGACCAAACCAGCAAAAGGGTATCTCGATTCTGACCGAGAACCTTACAACTAGCCAAATTCCCGCACCACCTTCTTGACTCGTTGCCTTGTAAATCGCATCGTTCGCGCGGCAGTTCTTGAATAGCGTTCCAAAGAACGCTCTCTGGACTCATATTTGAAATCGATCGAACGTTGTTTAAACCGCAAATTGCTGCAAATGAGTAATTTGCGCGGAGATGTTCCAACGAAATAAAGGCGAGATCGAGGGTACAGGCAGTAACGAAAAAGTGGGAGATTCAGCCAGCTTCGTAAGGCAACCTTCCAAAACAAAAGCTCTTCCAATCTAGCGTCAACGTACATTTGGCATTCTGCTCCTTGGTCCGTTCAACCGGGAACTCCCCAATTCCAGACTAGTTTTGAACTAGTCAGGTTTGCGGAAGGTATATGGCGACATCGGATTTCTGGCAAAGAGTCTCAGCGTCAGTCGCGCCCCCGTCCGATTGGGTGTCGGATACGGCTGCAACCTCATCGCGCAGGTCCCAGGGGAAAGTCAAAGTTTGGATGTTGCTTGACTTCCTCACCGTCCTTGTTTCCGCCATCATCGCCACCATCTACGAGCGCCACACCAGCCCCGTCCTCGGAGCGCGTGCCTTCTATAACGGAACTCTGTTTAACGGCCGCTCCATGTGGCTCCTGCTTGCACTGCTTTCTGGATTTGCCACCGTACTGGTCGTAACCAGCCGGAGGCTGCATCTCTATTCGCCTACGCGTTTGAGGTCATTTCTGAACGAGCAGCGGCTCACCGTCCAGGTCTGCTTTACTTCCGGCCTCTTACTCACTGGAACCCTCTATCTCGTTCGCGCCGAAGACATTCCCCGGGGCATTGTCATCCTGACGCTGATTCTGGTCACGGTTTCCCTGAGCCTGCGCCGCCTCATCTACCGCACTCTGCTGTACCGCAGGTTTGAGCGTGGACAAGAAACCCGCAACGTCCTCATCGTTGGTACGGGCCCCGAAGCACACGCCCTCCGGCATCATCTCGAGAGCATCCGCCACCTCGGCTATACCTTCAAAGGCTTCATTGAATTCCCCGGCGTCGCGCCGCACATGATGTCCTCAAGCGGTGACGTGGTCGGCACTCTCGACACCCTCTTCCAGCACGCGCGCAAGCAGTTTGTCGACGAAATCCTCTTCACCACTCCCTGCGAGCGAGGCATCGTCCAGGATGTCCTCGAAAAATCGCGCATGCACGGTGTCGATCTGCGTGTCGTTCCCGATCTATATGACGGCCTCGCCTGGAACAGCCCTATCGAGTACATCGGCCAGTTCCCAACCATTCCCTTGCATTGCGGTCAGGTTCCGGAACTCGGCTTCCTGTTCAAGCGCGCGCTCGATATCTTCTTTTCGAGCCTCCTGATCCTGTTTCTATCGCCCTTCCTGCTGGTCATCGCCATCGCCATCAAGCTTGAATCCCATGGGCCCGTCTTCTATGCTTCCGAGCGGATCGGCAAAAAGGGACGCGTCTTCCGCTGCTACAAGTACCGGACTATGGTGCGCGATGCCGAGCAGCGCCGCACTGAAATCATGCACATGAACGAGCGGGATGGCGTCCTGTTCAAGATTACAAACGACCCCCGCATCACTCGGATCGGGCGATTGCTTCGCAAGTACTCGCTCGATGAGTTGCCGCAATTCATCAACGTCCTTCGAGGCGACATGAGCGTCGTTGGACCGCGTCCTCCAATTGCCAGTGAAGTCATGGAGTACAAGCCCAGCCACCTCCGGCGCCTCGATGTCACCCCTGGCGTCACCGGTCTGTGGCAGGTGCAGGGCCGCCAGGATCCCTCGTTTGACAGCTACGTTTCCCTCGATGTGACCTACATCGAAAACTGGAGCCTCTGGCTCGATATCAAGATCATCATCCGCACCATTGGCGTAGTTTTCTCCGGTACAGGCACCTGAGTCTGCTAACTCTCCATCGCATCCGTGCCGCCGCTAGCCTGTTCAATTCACATGTGCCAAGACCAGCACGTGCTATCTGCGCGAAGCCCCGCGAGCACCCTAAACCAACACAGAGCAAAATCTGTATTCCCCTAGTCCCTATTCCTGTCTTTTCCCCCTCTGCTTTAAACTGGATAGGTGAACATCGCGCTGGCCCAGATCAACCCCACGGTCGGGGATTTCACCGGCAATCTTGAGAAAATCGTTGCTCTCACCCATCGTGCCGCTAACCAGGGCGCTCGTCTCATCGTCTTTTCCGAACTGGCTATCTGCGGTTATCCCCCAGCCGACTTCCTTGAGAAACCAAGCTTCCTGGCACGCTGCAGAGAAGCCGTAAGCGAGTTAGCCTTAGCCACTCGTGACCTGCCAGCCGCTCTCGTCGCAGGCGTCGCTTTGCCCGCGCCCCCCGGTGCAGGAAAACCAGCCGTCAACGCTGCTGTACTTCTCGACCGTGGCAAGGTTCTGCTCGAACAACACAAGCGTCTCTTGCCTTTCTACGACGTCTTCGATGAACAACGCTACTTTTTGCCCTCAAGCCGTCAGCAAGTGGTTGAACTTGATGGTCTGCGCCTCGCCATCTCCATCTGCGAGGATGCCTGGAACGATAAGAGCTTCTGGCCGAGCCGACTCTACTCCTTTGATCCGCTGGAAGATCTGGTGCGTCAAAACCCCGCCATCCACATCAACCTGTCTTCGTCTCCTTTCTGGCACTCCAAACGCAAAGTACGCCACCAGATGCTCGCCGCGATTGCTCAGCGTGACCGAATCCCCGTCATCATGTGCAACCAGGTCGGAGGCAACGACAGCCTCATCTTCGACGGCTCCTCCATCGCATTCAACGCTCAGGGCGACCTCATCGCGCAAGCAAAATCTTTCGACGAAGACCTCATCATCATCGATCCCTTCCAGGCGCAGGCAATCCCCAATCCGCCCGAGGACGACACCGAAGCAGCCTACCGTGCTCTTGTTCTTGGAACGCGAGACTACGTACGCAAGTGCGGCTTCAGCAAGGCTCTCATCGCCCTGAGTGGTGGAATCGACTCTGCTTTGGTGGCCGCCATCGCCGCCGATGCTCTTGGTAAAGAGAACGTGCTTTGCATTGGCATGCCCAGCCCCTACTCATCGCAAGGCTCCATCGACGACAGCCGCGCACTTGCCGCTAATCTCGGCATACGGTTCGAGGTCATCGGAATCACCGGACTCTTCCATCAATACACGAAGGCCCTCGACCCACTTTTCAAAGGCACGAAACCAGGCCTGGCTGAAGAAAACTTGCAAGCGCGCATCCGCGGCAACCTCCTGATGGCGCTCTCCAACAAGTTCGGTTCTCTCGTGCTAACCACCGGCAACAAATCTGAAATGGCCGTCGGCTACTGCACCCTCTACGGCGACATGGTCGGCGCCCTCGCCGTCATCGGCGATCTCATTAAGACGCGCGTCTACGCCATCTGCCGCTGGCTCAACCGCGATCGCGAAATCATCCCGCTGCCGATCCTCGAGAAACCTCCCTCTGCCGAACTACGCCCCGATCAGAAAGATACGGATTCACTTCCGCCCTACGAGATCCTTGACCCCATTCTCGAGGCTTACGTTGAGCGCTATGAAACCCCGGAATGTATCGCACAGAAGAACGGTTTCCCCCTCGAACTCGTCCAACAGGTGGTACACCTGGTGGAACGCTCGGAATATAAACGCCAGCAGGCAGCCCCTGTTTTAAAGGTAACTTCGAAGTCCTTTGGCATGGGTCGCCGCTTTCCCATCGCCGTCAAAGTGCAGGTATAACCTAAAGGTTGGGAGACTTCCCGTCTCTGAAGGAGAATTTCGCTTGATTCGTAACTCAGCTCGACTGGCCGTTGCGGTAGCATTGGCCCTTGTTTTCGCCCCCATCGAACATGCCTTTGCGCAGGACCAGACTCCCGCTTCACCTGCTCCAGCTCCCTCAGCTCCCGCCGCGGCTCCCAAGTTTCCCGCGCCCGATCCGGCAGATTTTACTGCTGACGGCCCTTCAAAGGACGTCGTGAATGCCTTCATGCAGGCCAACCTGGGTTTCGACGCCAATGCCATGTGGCAGGTGCAGGCTATTCAGAAGACACAGATCACCGGCATGAGCAAGGTCATCGTCTTCATAGGTGACAAGAGCGGCAAGCAGCAACCCTATCGCCTTGCTTTCTTCACGACCCCCGATCAAAAGCACATCATTGTGGGCGAAAGGATCATTCCATTCGGCGAACATCCTTTTGCCGACCAGCGCGCCCTGCTCCAGCAACGCGCGGATGGCCCCTTCCGTGGCTCGCCTTCCAAGGACCTTGAACTCGTCGAATTCGCCGACTTCCAGTGCCCGCATTGCAAAGAAGCGCAGGCCAACATGGATAAGCTGGCGGTCGATTTCCCCAAAGCCCGCATCGTCTTCCAGAACGATCCGCTCGCGTCGATTCATCCTCAATCTGTAATCGCTGCGTCCTACGGTACGTGCGTTGCGAAACTGGCAGGCAGCACCGCTTTCTTCCAGTTCGCATCCGCGGTGTTTGACGGGCAGGAGGGCCTGGCAACTGCCGATGGCGCCACCCTCACCCTGAACAGCGCTGTCACCAAGGCCGGACTCGATCCCGCAAAGATTGCCGCCTGTGCGTCAACGCCTCAAACCAAGGCCACCGTCGAATCGTCAGTCCAACTCAGCAAAGACCTCGACATCTCTTCGGTGCCAACCCTGGTGATCAACGGGCGCGAAGTTCCCGCAAACACGCCCTACGATGCTTTGAAGCAAATCATCGAATTCCAAGCCAGAATGGATAACGTCGTCCCATAATCATGCAGTCGTCGTTCGGCTGCGACATAAAAGCCCCCGGAGGATCCATCCCCCGGGGGCTTCGTTATTGTGCTCTGCACTACGGCGTCGTTTGTCCCCGCTCGATCCGCATCATCGGCGAGTGTCCAGCCGCTTGTGTCCCGCGAATCACGTGCGGCGTAACGATGATCAGCAGACTCGCATAGTTCCTCTGCACATCGGTATCGGTGATGTTGTTCAATCCCGGAATCTCCGTCAGCCCCGGCAGCCCGCTCAGCGCACGGCTTTCTTCCTTGTCCACTTCGCTCACCAGCACTACGCCAGATCCGTCCTTCAGCGTTGCCACACCTGAGTAGCTGCGATTGTTCAGAATCGGCAAGCCATTTATCGACGATCCGGCCAATGCGGTGATTTTCATATCCATCGTCAGCGCTACGTTTCCGTTGCGAATTACCCGCGGGGTTGCCTTGAACGTAAGACCAAGATCCTGATATTCAATTTGAGGAATCGTCTGGGAGCCTGAATTCAATTGCGACAGCAGAGAACTCAAAGTTCCTGAAGTCCCCGCCGTGGTCAGTCCCGGAATGACGATCCCCGAAGAGCCCAGGTTCGAGTACTGCGACGTCTCGATCGGATAGCGCGATCCGGCTTTGATCGTGCCCTCCTCTCCATCGCCCAGGTGCAATTGGACCTGATCCAGTTCGCGCGACTCCGAGGAATTCACATTGAGATTCAACGTCACTGGCGGCAGCGATAATCCGGTCAATGTCAGTCCGCCGCCAAACAATGCGATGCCGTTTTGGAACAGCGAACTCGAAACTTGCCCGGATGCCAGAAGGATTCCCAGGATCGCCAGCGTGTCCCCGGGCGCCGCTAGCCCCGACGCTATAATTTGCTGCACCAGCGCCTGGTTCTGATTCAGTATCGACTGCTCTTCCGTGTACACGTTGAAGGCCGTAATCTGCTGTGGTGGCTGCACGCCCGTATTCCGCTGGTTGGTGTGCGCCAGTTGAATAAGCCGCACATCGAGCAGCACCTGGCTTCGTCCATCCAGCAGCACGCGCAGCGTTTCGTTGAATGCATTCAGCTTGTCGGTCGTTGCGCGGATGGTGAGCGTTCCAGAAGTTTGCTGCACCGCAACCTGCTGCACCTGGAATACGGTCTTCGCCAGGTTCCCGACCTCGGCCATATCCGCCGTCGATAACCCTCCGAGATAGACCGTTTCAAACTCCTCCCGCATATACTGCTGCCGGTTTTCGCGTGTGTCTTTCGCTACCAGCGCGCGGTGCGCATCCAGCGGAACCGTAAACGAATCGGTCACCATGCTCACAGCCTTCGTTGCCTCGCCGAAGGTGGCGTCGTCGATGTCAAACCGCACAGGCGGCCCGCTTACGCTCTGATCGATCGAAGCCTCGATTCCATAAGAGCGGTAAACCGTCTGAATCACGTTGCGACGGTCCGTCTTCAAATGAAAACTGTGCGTACCTGCGATGGGCTCTAGCACCGGCGCCGGTCCCAGCGAATTGACCCCCTGGTCGTAAACAGGTTTCACGCGTTCTGCCGCCGCATCTGCGGCCATCTCGTCCAGATGTTGAATTACCTCGATGTTGTGCGGGTCCAGCTTCGCTGCCCTCTCCAATGCAGCCTCTTCAGCCGTCTTGTCCCCGCGCATGCGTGCCTTCGCAGCCGTTTGGATCAGCTCTGTGACCTCATGACTGCGCGCAATAACAGTCGCAGCGGCATAGTTGGGATTCCCCGGATCAAGTTCCGCCGCTTCCTGGTAATCCCGCACTGCCGCGTCATACTGCTGCTTTTCAAAAAGCTTCGATGCCTGCAGGAAAAGCTTCGTCGCGCGCCTGCGATCTTTGTTCGTAACAGTCTTCGGGGAAGCCTCGTCCTTTGCTTGTGTCGTCGGAGCCTTGCTCGCTGCATCCGGCGTAACGCTCGAAGGCGGTTGTGCCGGCGGCTGTGCCTGCTGAGCCCCGGCCAAGGCCGTCACCAGCAACATCGCAATCATCGCAGCTAGTTCTGCGCGCACGTTCTTCATATCGTGCCTCGTGTCGCGCGCAGCAGATCGGCAAGCGTCGTCGTGCACGCTTCCGGCTTGTGCTTCAGCAACTCATCGAAGGAGAAGTGTCCGGTAGCCACCGCAATCACCGGCAGCCCGTTTGCATGTGCAGCTTCGATATCCCTGGGGGTATCACCAACCACGCAAATACTTGCCTGCGGGCCCGCCAATTCGCGGGCCTTCTTCGCGGCATGCCCAATCAAGTCTGAGCGAACAGGGAAGTGATCGCTGAATCCGCCGAACCGAAACCACTCGCGCAAACCCGCGCGTTCTATCTTGATCCAGCCGATTACCTCAAGGTTTCCGGTGGCCACACCAAGCGTCGCACCGCGCTCGGCCAGATACTTCAGCGTTTCCTCAACTCCCGGCATCAGGATAGGAAGCAGCTCGTGCCGTCTTCCCGCCACGTTGGCGCACATGCCCTCGAGAATCGCCGCCATCTGCGGCTCCAGCACTTCTGGTGGAATCCCTGCCAGCGCGCAGGCCTCGCGCAAGATGGAAGTATCCGTATTCCCTGCCAGAGACACACCCTCGAGTGAGACTTCTATTCCCATCACCTCGCGTACAGACGAAGGAAGGCTGTCCATATGTACGCGGTCGCGGCTCCGCAAAAGGGTGCCGTCGATATCGAACAAGTATGCATCCTGCGCATCCCAGGCAAATTCGCCTTCAATGGCGGTCCGCGCTTCGTTGTTCTGTTCAGTTGTCTGCATGCTGTTACGGAGCTTGCTCAGCCCTGGCGTATGCCTTGGCGGGTCGCTCCAAATATAGGACGTTCGCTGCGTGGTGGACGCTTGAGCCCGGCGCGGATTTCCGCCAGGCTGATGCCCAGTTCAGCCATCGTGCGGCTGAGCGTGTTGCGGTGAATACCCAGCTCTTCTGCAGCCTTGCACTGGTTCCCCCTGTTGGCCGCCAGCACTTCGCGAAGATACTGCCTTTTAAACTCTTTTACGGCATCCTCATAGCGAATGCCGGTGGAATGCATCTGTGTTACCAGGCTGTCCAGGTCTCGTCTCACGTCACCCTCTTGCTCTACTAGATTGCCACAACCCGCAGGCTTCAGCCCGCGAAAATTTATTTGCTCTTTTCTTCATGAATAAATTGCTGCGTTTCCGATTCCAGGGTCTGCAATTCCTTGCGCACGCGATCCGACATACGTGAAGGGGTCACCCGAATGCTCACATGAAGTGCACCGAAGAAATACCTTGGTAACCTCGCCTCAGTCAACCACACAGTCTGCGGAAAAAACGCCACCGTAACGAGAATGCACACCAACACAAAAACCAGGCCCTCGATAAAACCGAACAGCCCTCCTGCCAACCGGTCCAGACATCCTAAACCGACTTTCTCAAATATCTTCGCCAGAAGTGATCCAAGGATAGCCGCTACCGCCATCACCAGCAAAGCAATCACAACGAACGCGATCGCATCGGCCACTTCAACCGAATGAATTACAACCTTCAGAATTGCCGCGAGGCGCCAGTAGTTCCACGCCGCCAGCATCAACCCCAGCACCAGGCCGGCCAGCGAGAAAGCCGACCGGAAAAACCCACGCGCAATGCCGGCAAGCACCGACGCCGCCAACACCACAACAATGATCCAATCAACCAGCGTCATGCCATCCATCGTTCAGAGCCTAACGTCGAGATCCCGGCCGGTCAACCGACGAAACGCTTCAAGGTATTTCTGCAGTGTACGCTCTGCCACCTCATCGGGAAGACTCGGTGCCGGGGCCTGCTTGTTCCATCGAATGCTCTCCAGGTAATCGCGCACAAATTGCTTGTCGAAACTCGGCTGTGCTCCACCTGGTTTCCATGCCGACGCTTCCCAGAAACGCGACGAATCCGGCGTCAAAACCTCATCGGCCAGCATGATGCCATCCTGCGTTCTGCCAAACTCAAACTTCGTGTCCGCCAGGATCAATCCGCGCGACTCGGCATGCTTGCCAGCCTTCTCGTAAATTGCCAGCGTCAGTCTTCGCAGTTCCCGCGCCGCATCAGCGCCCACCGCTTTCTCTACAGCCATGTACGAAATGTTCTCATCGTGGGACCCGTCCTGGCTCTTGGTCGAAGGAGTGAACAGCGGCTCCGGCAATCGCGATCCGTCCTGCAATCCCGGCGGTAGCTGGATCCCGCATACTGTTCCGCTCGCCTTGTATTCCTTCCACCCCGAACCAGCAATATATCCCCGTGCCACGCACTCCACTGGAAACATCTGCGCCGGCTTCACCAGCATCGACCGGCCCTCAAGCTGGTCCGCATACTTGTGCAGTTCTGCCGGGAAATCCGCAACCTCTGTCGCAATCAGGTGATTCGGCACGATGTCACGTACCAATTCGAACCAGAACAGCGAAATCTGGGTCAGAATCTTGCCTTTGCCCGGGATCCCGGTGCCCAGCACATGATCGAATGCCGAGATGCGATCCGTCGCTACCATCAGCAGGGCATCGCCTACTGCATATAAATCCCGCACCTTGCCTCGGCCGATCAGCGGAGTGGTGCCTAGATCTGTCTTCAAAAGTGTTGTCATGGAGGGGCTTGCCTCGGCGCCGTGAATCTCCGATTTTCTTGCCCGCGCCCCGCTTTGTCAAACCCGTTCAGCCGGATAAGTTAACTGCCATGAAAACCAAATCGACATCTTCGCTTGTTTCCCACAATGCCCTGTGACGGCCATCACGGAGCCACAAGGGAAGTTAGGCGAAACTTCATTTGTCACCAAGGTTCGGGAACTCGTTAGAAGGTTCCTTTGAGCCGGGCGGCACGAGGCAGCAGTGGAAAGGGGAAGCCGCGGCTAGCTTCGTTTTATTGGGATCGCCAGTAGCCGTGTACTACCGACCTCCAGTGCCGGCTACTGGTCCCCGTCTTCATCTTGTGATTACAAGGCAAGCGCCTCCGAGGCGAAGTTTTCCTTCGGGGGCGATTTTTTCGTCCCTGATACCACTTTGAACACCTCGACGGTTCATCCACCGCGCCCCTAAATCATCCCATCGCATGACCGCATCTACCCAGCGCCAATTCGCGACAACGTGGAGTGCCTCAGGCTTCGCTTTTTAAGACTTGAAAATTGCAGGTTTCTGTAGTCAGCCGGAAAACCCGTGCGACAGGTCTTCGCCCTTCGAATTGCCAAAAAATAGGAGAGCACGAATCTCCATTGTTCCTCACGCGACAAACCGTCCCGGCGCAAACAGCCCGATCGGATGCGCCGTCGATCCATCAATTGCCAAATCCGCCAGAATCTCCCCGACCACACTCGCGAACTTGAACCCATGCCCCGAAAAGCCGCACGCCACTGAACAAGAGGAGAACTCCGGGTGCTTTCCAATCACAAAATGTTCGTCTGGCGTCATCGTGTAAAGGCATGTCTTCGCGCGCACTACTTCGCCCTCCAGCGCCGGCATCCGCACCTTCAGCTGATCAATAATTCCTCGCAAATCCGCTTCATGAATCTCGCGATCCACGGTCTCCGGCGTACAGGTCACATCGCTGCCGTGAATGGCCGTCTTGAGCCCGCCCGCTGGCCCGTCCATCGCCGGAAAACCATATCCGGGATATCCGCCCTCAGGATCCTCGCAAAGAAATACCGGAAATCGATCAGGCATGAACGGCGTCACGCCCGTCGTCGGCTGAATCCACGCCATCACCTGCCGCGTCACTCGCAAGGGAAAAATCCCCTGCAACGCAGCATTCGCCCACGGCCCCACCGTGATGACAAGATGCCCCGCTACGTATGTATCCTTGCTTGTCCGGACTTCAACTCCATCTCCCATCGCATTCCACGACAAGACCATTTCTTCGAAATGGAACTCCGCTCCCGTCCGCGATGCCAGCCCGAGTTGAGCACGAATGCATTCTTCCGGAAAAAGGTATCCCGCATTCGTCTCATACACCGCAACGTCGTCACGCAGCGGAGCCACAACCGGAAATCGCTCGCTGACCTCGCGTCTTTCCAGAACCTCGAAGGGAATCAAGTGCCGCTCGGCAGCCGCGATGGTGTGCCTCACCAACTCTCCGTCTCGCGAGCCAATATTCAAACCGCCTGTGATGCGCAGCAAATCGGTGCCGATATCCCTCTCGATCTTTCGCCACAATTCATAAGCCCGCAGCACCAGCGGTATGTAATCGGGACTTTCAAAATAAGCCTGGCGAATCATCCGCGATCCGCCGTGTGACGATCCCTGGTCGTGCGCCCGTGTGAACTGCTCAATCCCCAGAACGCGCTTGCCCCGCTCCGCAAGATGCTGCGTAGCAGCGCTCCCCATCGCCCCAAGCCCAAGAACGATAACGTCGTAAGCCATTCAGCTCAATTCTTATCGGAAGAATGTCAGAACGCGATGCTCTAGCTGTTCTGGTATTTCCAGTTGCGCTGCTTGCCCTCGCTGATCCATTCCACCGCGGTCGCGATGCGTTTGTCGCGCGTTTCTGCGCGCTTGGCGTCCGCGATCCACTCCACGTATTCCTTTTTGCAGCTTGGGCTGAATGCCGCGAAGACAGCCGCAGCCTTCTTGTTAGCCTTAATCGCCTTCACGAATTCTGGCGGCGGCTCCAATGGCTGTGCCGGGGCCTTCACTACCTTTTGCCGAGCCGCAATCGGACTCGTGTATTCACCCTTGTCGATGAATACAACCGCCTGCTTCAGCACGCCGAGCATCTCCTTCTTCGAAGGGAGATCACTCACGCTGGTCAGCCGTCCAAGTGAACCCATAGCACCAGGTTTAAGAACTTTCATGTCGCGCAGAACTGCCGAAATCTCTTCACCCCAGAAGCCCCAACTGCAGTGCTCATTGAACGCCGACATGTTGCCGAGAATGGCGCCCTTGTACTCGAAAAATGGCCGGCTCCACTTCATCGTCTCTACAACTCCGGGACAAGCCTTATGAACAAGCTCACGAATCTCGAAAAGTATCGGCTGCGCGAATGGTCTGGCCTTCGAAATATAAACATCGACGCGTGGATCGAAAGAGGCTGGGCTCACCGTTCACTCCTGCAAGGTTTGCAAAACAGTGTACTGTTTTCTGGCCAGCCAGATCGAGCGAGATCCGAAAGGGATACACCGGATCGAAGATGAATGGGTGGGAAAGCACAGATGCCGGGTGCCCAGGTCTCGCTTCTGAGACCTGGGAAAGAACAGACACGCCACCACCCTGAACAGCAGAAGCGCTATGCCGTAGCCCGCTGTTGCTCCTGCCCGCCCAACTTCACGCTGATCACCTTCGATACGCCCGGCTCCTGCATGGTCACACCATAGATCATGTCCGCGGAATGCATCATCCGCTTCGAGTGCGTCACCAGCAGGAACTGCGTCTCCTTGCTCAGCGAGTGCAGCAGGTCAGCCAATCGGCCCACGTTCGTCTCATCCAGCGCCGCGTCAACCTCGTCCAGCACGCAGAAGGGGCTCGGTTGGAACTGGAAGATACCCACCAGCAGCGCCAGCGCAGTCAACGCTTTTTCGCCGCCCGAGAGCAGCAGTACATTCTGCAGCTTCTTGCCTGGAGGCGAAGCAACAATTTCCAGACCGCTCTCCGCCTGGTTCTCTACATCCGTCAGCCGCAGGAACGCCTGGCCACCGTGGAACAGCCGCGTAAATACCTGCCCGAAGTTTTCATTGATCCGCGCGAATGCCTCGTCAAATTTCGTCCGGGAAATCTGATCGATCTCTTTGATCGTTTCCTGTGTGTTCTCAATCGAATCGATCAAGTCCCTTCGCTGTGTCTCGAGGAAGCTGTGCCGGTCCGCTGTCTCTTTGTACTCCTCCAGCGCCATCATGTTCACCGGGCCCATCTGCTCGATCTTCTGGCGAAGAGTGCGGCAAGTCTCTTCTTCAACGGCGAGCAGTTCGTCAGCGATCCGAACGATCTCCGCGTCCGCACGCAGCGCCGACGCCTCCGTATTCACTTCCGTCAGGCAGCTTCCCTCCAGGTGCTCCAGGTCAGAACGCAACTTCGCAACCTGACTCGACCGGCCGCTGCGATCCTCACGCAACTGGTCCAGCGCCGTTCGCGCGGACTTCAATTCCGTTTCCAGCGCAGCCAGTTGATGCCGCAATTCCAGTGCCTGTGCAGCAATCGACTCAGCCTGCGCCAGCGCCTCAGCCTTAAGCGTCGTTAACTCCTGCTCGCGCTGCGCCAGTTCCGCACTTTCCTTGATGCGCTGTTCCCGCTCTGCCTCCGCCGCTGCCCGCTGCTGTTCAATTGCCATCACCCTTCGCTCGAGATCCGCATGGAGTCGGTCGATTCGTTGGAACGCTGTCTCCGCGCCCCGACGCCGCTCTTCCAGGCCCGCCAGCTCCGCCGTCAACTTCGCCGCTTCATGCTGCAACGTCTCGCGCGTCTGACGCATCGTCGCCAGCTTGTTCTGCTGGTCATCCAGCGCTGCCTCAGCGGTCGTGCGCTCTGCTTCCAGCCGCACCGCCTCTTCACGCTTTTGTTCGATCACCCCATGCTTGGCATTGCGTGCATCCTTGTTGCGCTCGGCTTGCAGCGTCCATTCCTGCAACCGCCTCTCGATGCGCTGCGCCTCATTCTCCATCTGCTTCAAGGCCGCGCCCTGATCCGCCGCATCGCGCTCAGCCTGCCGCCGCTCTTCGTTCCGCATTTCAAGCAGGGATGTCAACTCCTCGATCTGCTTCGTCAGCGTTGCTGCTTCCAAATCTGCCAGGCCGAGATCCCGCTCCAGAAGTCCCAGCCGCATCTCCGTCTCGCGAAGTTCGCGCTTCAGCACCAGCGGTCCGGCGCTGGCAGGCTTTCCCCCCGTTACCGTCGCGTTATGGAAGCACTCGCCCTCCGGCGTCAGGAAATATGCATGTGTGTGCTGGTTCGCCATCGCCTGCGCCAGCGCTGCCGTCTCCACAAGATATCCATCGCGCAGCTTCGGCAGAATCGTCTCGAGGGAACGTCCGAACCCATTCAGCACCCGTACCGCATCCTTCAGCGGAGTCACGCCCGGCCCGGAGATCGTCTCCTCCGCCTCATTGAACAAGGCCGCCTGCGCTGAATCGTGAATGAGAAAAGTCGCTCGTCCATCTACGCCCGACTTCAGCACACGCACACCTTCCTCGGCCGCATGCCAGCTCTTCACCACGACGTAGTTCAATTCATCGCGCAGAAATTCGTCGACCACGTCCTCGTGTTCGCCGCTCACTTCAATGAAGTCTGCCAGCGTACCTACCGGTGTCGATCCGTTTTGCAACGCGCCCGGCTTCAGCAGCCGGCGGACTGTCTCCGTCGAGTAACTGTGATCGCGAATCAGCGATTCCAGCGATTCCTTCCGCCCTACTGCTGTGGCCTGTTCGCTGCGCAATTGGTTCGCCCGCGTCCGTACAGTGCCTTCATCTGCACGCCGTGCCTGCAATTGCTCGCGCAACTCCGCAATCTCGCCCTCAAGCCGCTTCAGCGTTTCCGCAGCCGACTCAAACCGCAGCCGTGCCTGCCCGCTCTGCACGCCCAGGCTCTCCTGCTCATTGCGTGCCTGGCTCATTTCGGCGTTCAAACGCTCCGCTTCACGCTCCAGTGCTGCCAGGCTCTCTTCCGCTTGCGCCGTGCTATTACGCGCGTTGCCCGAAAGCGTCAACAGATGCATCGCGTGCCTGCGATCCGCCTCCAGCTTCCGCTCCGCATTGAAAACTTCGTCCGCCGCTGACCGCGCTTCGTGTTGCCGAGCCTCCACCTTCTCATGGAACGCCCGCGCTTCGCTTGCTGCAGTCTCCAGAAACGCGCGTTGCTGCTCCCGCTCCTCGGCGATACCGCCTAACTGTGTTCGCGTCTGTTCCAACTCAGCCGCCGCAGCAGCCAGCCTGGCCTCTAGTTCCGTTACACGCTCCGCGTTGCTGCGCTCCCGGGCCGCCGCCCGCTCAAGTTCTACGGCCGCACTATTGGCCCTGTTTTGCGCGTCCTGTCCTTCCCGATCAAGTCCATATCCGCGTTCCGTCAGCGAATGCTGGCTTGCCTCCATCGTTCCAATCTCGGCGGCGCCACTCGCAATCTTCTCTCCGATTGCAGCAATCTCCTGATCCAGCCGCGACTGCTCGGCATCCATCAGCGTCATACGGCTCGCCAGCACCACCCGCAGACGTCCGCGCAGTTCGTCGCGCACCTGCGCAAACCGCTCCGCCTTCGAAGCCTGCCGCTTCAGACTGTTCATCTGCCGCGTAACTTCTTCGAAAATGTCGTCGACACGCGCCAGGTTCTGCTTCGCGCTCTCCAACCGCAATTCCGCCAGCCTCTTCTTCGTCTTGAACCGTGTAATCCCCGCCGCCTCTTCGATAATTGCGCGCCGGTCATGCGGCTTCGAACTCAGCAACTGCCCAATCCGCTCCTGCCCGATAATCGCGTAGCTCTCCGGCCCCAGGCCCGTCCCCATAAAGATGTCCTGAATATCGCGCAGCCGGCACAGCTTTCCGTTCAGCAGGTATTCACTCTCGCCCGTCCGGAACAGCCGCCGCGTGATCACGACTTCGCCCTTCTGCGGAGTCCGGTTGAACTTCCTGCGACGAATCTTCAACATCACCGGTTGAGGCCCACCCGTGCTCGCCTGGATTCCGCCTCCCGCTTCGGGCGCCGCCGCTTGAACGCCGCCGTCCGGACTACCCTCGTCCTCGTCCAGAACCTGCCCCGGCTGCTCTGAGGCGATAATCTCTTCCGCCTCCGCCGCCTTCTGCTTACGCAGTTCGTTCTCGTCCCAGTCCGCCGGTCCGTCGTGATCCACCACTACATCCGGCTCTACCGGAATCGGCCCTTCATAAGCCTCTGGATCGACCATTGTTATGGTCACTTCCGCCATCCCCAACGGCTTCCGTTCCCGCGTCCCCGCAAAAATCACGTCCGCCATGCTGCCGCCGCGCAAACTCTTGGCGCTCTGCTCGCCCAGCACCCAGCTCACCCCGTCAAGGATGTTCGACTTCCCGCATCCGTTCGGCCCCACCACCACCGCAATGCCGGTTCCCGGCACGGTCAACTCCGTGCGGTCGCAAAAGCTCTTGAATCCGAGGATGTGGATTTTTTTCAGTTTCAGCATGCTCACTCCGGGGCAACGGGATACGAACGGGTACAACTCAGCATCCGTGATTGCAGCACCAGCCGCACACGTGCCAGAGGGGAAATGTCCTGGCCCCCAACGACAGGTCCTTCGCCGGTGGGGTCGTATACCCTCTTCGATTACAGACTCTAAGCAGCCCAAAAGTCAGGGTCAATCGTGCGAAGAGGTTCTTTTGTGGATAAGGGGGTCCCGAATCCTTCTTTTCGATTATTTTAGGCTTTTTCCTAGAATCTTCCTATTTTTATTGAGTTTAAACCGAGTTTTCCACAGCTCCGAACGCACCAGAATTCAGCGCAAATTTGTCCGGAAAGGTCACCGCTTTCCGGATCACCTTCTCGATCGCCCGCAGTGCCTGTGCCCTGGGAAATCCTGGTCGGCTCGCCAGCCGGATCGTTCTCCGCGACCTTCCAGCAAGCGGCAGCAGCACGACACCCCGTTGCCCAAGCGACCCCGCCGCCAGCGCCGGAATCAGAGTCGCTCCATACCCTGCCGCTACCAGGTTCACAAGTGTCTCCAGAGTCGCCGCCTGCATCGACCCCTGCAGGGCGCCGCGAACATGCCCGTGCCCCATTCCATGCGCGCCGTGTCTCGCTCCGCAAGCCGCCAGCGCCTGGGTCGACAGGCAGTGCCCATCAGCCAGCACCAGTAGCTCGTCCGTCAGCGCCTCCTCGTCCACCTTCTTCGCTCCTGCCAGTTTGTGGTTCCGCGGCAGCGCCGCAAGCAGCGGTTCCTCAAACAGTTCGATCTCCGTGATTTCCGGTGCATCGGTCTCGGTCGCCAGTAGTGCCGCGTCCAGCCTGTGATTACGCAGACCTTCCACCAGCGCCCGCGTCTGGTCCTCCCACAACTCAATCGTCAATCCCGGATACCCCTGCTTCAGCGGCTTCAAAATCAGCGGCATCAAATAAGGAGCCACCGTCGGAATCACCCCCAGTTTTAGAGGCCCCACCAGCGGATCCCGCGCCGCGCGCGCTACCGCCTCCATCTGCGCTGCCTCGCTCAATGCCTTGCGCGCGTGCAACAGTATCTGGCTTCCTACCGGTGTCATATCCACGCGCTTGTTGGTTCGCTCCAGGAGCGTCACACCCAACTCATCTTCGAGCTTCTTGATCTGGCTGCTCAACGTCGGCTGGCTCACATTGCAAGCCTCAGCTGCTCGCCCAAAGTGCCGGTGCTCCGCAATTGCCGCCAAGTACCGCAATTCCTGCAAATTCATCTCAAGCCTCACTAACTTGCCATTCCAGCGCAACGCACATGAACCTCGCCGTGCCTATGCGCCGCTAACTTGCTGACTCGCTCCTTTCGCGTCAGCGGAAGCTAACTCGCTGCCTCTGTCCTAACTCCGCTAACTGCGCTAACAATGCGCAGCGATGCTAGCTCCGCTGCATTCCATGATAGGCCCCGTCAATCATCATCGTAGAAACAATTGATTTGCCATATGGAACCTGCAAGCCTTACCTTACCGTTAAACGCGACGTACATCTGCCGGGATTCTCCCGGAAACCTCCGCCTCAACCCGCAATTTTTTCGGCACACCATTACAGGAGACATCATGTCTAGCGAAGCACAATGCCCGTTCTCGAACGGCGCAATCAAGCACACATCGGCAGGCGCAAAGGGTAACCGCGACTGGTGGCCCAACCAATTGAATCTCGGCATCCTGCATCAGAACTCCTCGCTTTCCAATCCGATGGAAAAGGAATTCGACTACGCCCAGGAGTTCAAGAAACTTGACATCAACGCGGTCATCAAAGATCTCCGCGCCGTCATGACCGATTCACAGGACTGGTGGCCAGCCGACTTCGGCCACTACGGACCGCTCTTCATTCGCATGGCCTGGCACTCTGCCGGCACCTACAGAATCCACGACGGTCGCGGAGGCGCAGGCCGGGGAGCGCAGCGATTCGCACCTCTAAATAGCTGGCCTGACAACGTCAACCTGGACAAGGCCCGCCGTTTGCTCTGGCCAATCAAGCAGAAGTACGGCCGCAAAATCTCCTGGGCCGATCTCATGATCCTCACGGGCAACGTCGCTCTAGAGTCGATGGGCCTCAAGACCTTCGGCTTCGGCGGCGGCCGTGCTGACATCTGGGAGCCAGATGTTGACACCGATTGGGGACCGGAGACCACGTGGCTCGGCGGCGACAAACGCTACAGCGGTGATCGCGAACTCGCCAACCCACTTGCCGCGGTGCAGATGGGCCTCATCTATGTGAACCCCGAGGGACCCAACGGCAATCCCGATCCTGCAGGCTCGGCACGCGACATCCGCGAAACCTTCGCCCGTATGGCGATGAACGATGAAGAGACAGTTGCACTCATCGCGGGCGGCCACACCTTCGGCAAGACTCATGGCGCCGCTCCCGCCAGCCATGTCGGCGCGGAGCCTGAGGGCACGAGCTTTGAGGAGATGGGACTCGGCTGGAAGAATAGCTTTGGTACCGGCATCGGTCCCGACACCATCACCAGCGGCCTTGAAGTCACTTGGACGCCCACGCCAACCAAGTGGGACAACAGCTATTTCGAAACCCTCTTCGGCTACGAGTGGGAACTGACAAAGAGTCCCGCGGGCGCCCACCAGTGGAAGCCCAAAGGCGACGCAGGTGCCAACACAGTTCCAGATGCGTACGATCCCAAAAAGCGCCACCAGCCCATGATGCTCACTTCGGATATCGCCCTGCGCGTTGATCCGATCTACGAAAAAATCTCGCGCGATTTCCTCAAGAACCCAGACAAGCTGGCCGACGCCTTCGCTCGCGCCTGGTTCAAGCTCACACACCGCGATATGGGTCCAATCAGCCGCTACCTCGGCCCGCTCGTTCCCAAGGAAGAATTGATCTGGCAGGATCCCGTTCCCGCCGTCAATCATGAGCTCGTCGACGACAAGGACATCGCCGCACTCAAGGCCAAAATACTGGCCTCAGGCCTGTCGATCTCTCAGCTCGTCAACACAGCATGGGCTTCAGCTTCGACCTTCCGCGGCAGCGACAAGCGCGGCGGCGCCAATGGCGCTCGCATCCGCCTCGAGCCGCAGAAGAACTGGGAAGTCAATCAGCCCGCTGAACTGGCCAAGGTGCTCTCCAGGCTCGAAGCCATTCAGAAAGAATTCAACTCTGCGCAAAAGGGCGGCAAGAAAATCTCTCTTGCCGATCTGATTGTTCTTGGTGGTGATGCGGCCATAGAATTTGCTGCAAAGAAAGCCGGGCACGACGTCAAGGTTCCATTCGAACCCGGCCGTACCGACGCCTCGCAGCAGCAGACCGACGTATCATCGTTCGCAGTCCTCGAACCAGTCGCCGACGGCTTCCGCAACTACGCCCGCAAGGGAACCGAAGAACATGCCGCCGCATTGCTCCTCGACAAATCGCAACTCCTCGGCTTGACCGGTCCCGAGATGACTGTACTCATCGGCGGCATGCGCGCACTCGGCGCAAACGTCGCGCACTCGCAACACGGGGTCTTCACAAAACGCCCTGAAACATTGACCAACGACTTCTTCGTGAATCTGCTCGACATGGGCACCAAGTGGGCAAAATCCGAAAAGTCTCCGGATGTTTTGGAAGGACGCGATCGCCACACCGGCGACCTCAAGTGGACAGCGACCGTTGTCGACTTGGTCTTCGGATCGAACGCCCAACTCCGCGCCATCGCCGAAGTCTACGCCAGCAGCGACGCGAAATCCGCCTTCGTGCATGACTTCGTTGCTGTTTGGAGCAAGGTCATGAACGCGGATCGCTTCGATCTGCTCAGGGAAGGGAAGATCGAAGCCGTTCCTCCCTCCACCCACCCGGTCGCCGAAACCGTAGCCGGCGACTAACGTTACAGCGGTTCATCCTCACAGAAACCGGGTGCCCCAGGTCTCGATTCTGAGACCTGGGCGGGACTTACCCGTTACTGCTTCATTCGTCCCCGTTCGAAGATTCTATGGCGCCATTCTTCAACGCCCACTCTCTGAATCCATCCGGAGTGTTCTTCACTCCAGCGATGTTCGCCTGATTGATCGCCGCGATTCGTTTCCAATCGATTGCGCGAAGATCGGCGTGTCGCAAATCCGCCGAACTCAAATTTGTCCCATCGAGCTTTGCTCCGGCGAGATTGCTTCCTGCCAGGTCCGCATTTGCCATGTCCGCATTCGATAAGATCGTGCCTTCGAGATCGCTTCCTCTGAAGTTGGCCCAACGCAGATTCGCATAGGTAAAGTCGGCGGACTTTAAGCTGCTGCCGCGAAGATCAGCGGCATTCAAATCTGCTCGCAGCATCTTTGCGCGGTCCAGTCGAATCCCCTGCAGAAAAGCTGACGAAACATCAACCCCGACCAGAGGAACCTTGTCGGCATTCAGCTCCTGCAGCGCCTCGATGCGTCCACCGCTGCCGCCCTTGCCCTGCGCAGTGTTGATTACCTGCCACGCCTGGTAGTGCCGCTGCTTGACGCGATCTCCCGACTCGCTGAAATAGAAAATGACCGCCACCAGTACAGACAGGCTGCTGATGTATTCGAGTGCTTCAAGAAAACTCCAGCGGCTCAGTCCGAACGCGGCCCACTCGCAAAACCACTCGAATGTGCGGAACGGAAGCAGCCAGCGATATTTCGTCCCGGCTCGAACGGTCTTCCAATCTTCCGGACGTCTTGTCACTCTTCGCGAGATCATCGCACTCTCCATCCTGGGAAGTTTCCGTTGCGATCGAAGAGCAGGACGTGCAACCACGTATTTCAGTTATCGCCGATCAACCATAGAACTCAATCATGTTGAAGTTTCTTGAAATCAAAAGTTGCATAATTCATCTGCCCCTCAGTCAACGTGTGCACCGTTAGTACATTCCTGCCTTCTTCCAGATGAACCTTTGCCAATCCCTTCGCTAGATTCCAATGGTGCCACTGCCGCCACGCCACCGGATCGGCCGCATCGTACGTCGACACAATCGTCAGCGGCCCGGTCGCTGCCACGCCATTCACGTCCAGTGAAATCGCGCCCCCGCGGTTCGACGTATACAGCAGATCGGACGAGTAGTCGCCCGTCTCCGCCACATCCACCGTGACATTGAACCATTCGTCCGGCTCCGTCCATCCCACGTAGAGCAACCCCGCCGGCGGCGTTACTTTGTCGTAAGGGTTATCGTCAATCTTCGGATCGAGCCCGAACTTCGTATACGAAGTATCCACGCCCTCGTTCATCCGAAACTCATTCAGATAAGTTCCATTCGCCGGATTCAGTGCTCCGCTTCCGTTGTTCTTCGCGTCCGCATCGTGATAAGCCACGCCCTCGCCGCCCAGGTCGTAATAAGCGCACATCACGGTGCCTGGAATCTTCTGCGCTCCGCCATTGTACTTGCTGTCATGGAACGGAGTGCCCTTGTAGCTCTTCAGAAAATCCGTCTTCTGCGCGCCCACCGGGCCCACCACCACGATCGCAACCGCCGAAACCATCAACCAATACCGACAATCAAAACGACTCATCACTGACTTCACCGTTCTTTCCAGAGGATTATGCGAATCACACGAATACTAACCGCGCACCCCCGATTCCGAAAGTGGTCGAATCCTCTTTCTCGCTCGTCGCATCGAAGCGGCGATCCTCAACGAATGCCCCGCCGCGCCGTCTGACAGGAAAGAGGTACGATTGCCATCGAAGTATCGGAGTGAGCCATGCCGCTGAGCAAAGGATTCGCGATCTGTCTATTTGTAACGGCTTCTGCTTTCGCCCAGGCACAATCATTCGTTGCCGTCGACGTCGAGCCTGCCCGTTCGGTTGATCTCGAAAGCAGGCGGATTAGAGTTCTCCCCAGCGGGGATCTGCTCGGCACTTCGGTCAACGCAATAACGCTGATTTCCGCAGGCTACAACGTTCCAACAAACCCATCGGACCGGCTCTCCAATCTTCCTCCATGGGCTTACAGCGAGAGATACGACATCGACGCCAGGGCTTCTTCCGGCGCAAAGCAAAGCAGTCTTTCCGGCGAGAGCGCCTCGACACTGATCCCCGGTATGTTTCGCCAAATACTCGCCGATCGATTCCACCTCGTGATGCGAGCCGAGAATAGGACATTGCCCGTGTACGCTCTCGTCGTTGCGCGCGGCGGCCCAAAACTCAAACAGTCAAATCTCTCAGACTGCATCTTCGATACCGCACAAGGCGGTTGCCACAGCTTCGTCATAGGCTTCGGCCATCCCTTGAATGCGAGAGCGGTAGATATGGACGACCTCGCTCACTACATAGAGAACTGGACCGATTTGCCAGTTGTCAACAGAACCTCGCTCACCGGTGTCTTCACAACCAGCAGCGAGGGGTGGCGGCCGATGCGCCTGCCCCCACCACCGCCCAATGGTCCAGGAAATGTGGATTTCACACACCTGCAGACCATCCACACCGTCCTCAGCGGTCTCGGACTGGAACTTCGTCGAGGAGTCGCGACCCTGCCGTTCTATACCGTGCAGCAGATCCAGCGCCCATCTCAACATTAGGAACCACTGCGATTTCCGCACCGGGTAGCGGAGTGCCGGAACCCTATATCGAGCCACGCGCAACCTGTTCCTCCGGTGCTGGCGAGCCGTGGCCCACCCGGCAATGCCAACTCCGCAGTTCCCTCCAAACACAGCCACGGCAGCCGCTGATCTGCTGATCTTCAGATCACTGACCAATGCCCGCGGCCGCCCGCGCCAGCCCCTCAATCACTGCCAGATTCTTCATCAAATCCGCCGGCACGCCATGCCTCTCTTGCAGATACTGCGCGCTGTTATACGACACCCAGACCTTACCAGCCCCATCTTCTGAGACAAGGATCTTCAATGGCAGATCGAGGGCAATACTCGGCGCCGCCAGCATCACAGGTGTCCCCGCCTTTGGATTCCCGAAGATCACTAGTTTCGTATTCGGCATCTGCATACCGGCCTTGGAGGCCTCACCGCTGTGATCCACCACTGCGAACAGCATGACCCCTTTGGCCTGGAGAATATCCTTGAGCTTTTGCACGGTTTCATCCACGGAATAGTGGCTGGGAATTTGAACTATGCCGCTGTTGTTCGACAAGGGAAACCTCCTTTTTGCTTCCGGAACCCGACGTTGCGGTGCCGCGAACGGAGACAAGATAGATGGCCATGGCGAGCCCGACCAGTGCCAGTAGAAATGCAACCGTAACCGCCTGCGCCGTGGCGTGGGTGTGTGTCGTTTCGCCACGATCAAGTTGCCGGATCAGCCGCAAGTGATGCCATCCTGCCACCACGTTCACCACCACTCCCACTGCGATCAGTGCAGTGCCAAACCATAACGACAATCCGTAGTGTTGCGTCACCGCTGATTTCTGCACGACTTGAAGTTCCTGCAGAAACAAACCGAAACGAGCCACCACGAAGCCAAAACCCATCATCGCCAGTCCCGTGCGAATCCATGCCAGAAGGGTGCGCTCGGCCGCCAGGTAATCAGTCAGGCTGGCCCTTGGTGCGGTGGATTGGGGATCCTTCATCGTTGGGGAATCCTTGGGCGTGGGAACGCGCCGGGGATTTGATTGTAAAAGGTTTGGTGTTGTTGTACCAGACTCGTCACTTCCTCTTATGATCGCTGCCGGGACGCGCATCTTCACGTTTCTGTAAAGTTGAAGCAGACACTTTCTGCTTCCAATCATGTCTGCTGCGTTTTGACCACTCTTTCCAATCCGGAAAACCTTGCCCAGCTTTTGCAATCGGCCTTTGGCTTTGCGCGGTTCCGCGCTAACCAGGAGGCAGTATGCCGCGCAGCAATAGATGGCCGCGACCTGCTGCTTGTGATGCCAACCGGGGCAGGGAAGTCGCTCTGCTATCAGCTCCCCGCCATCGCTCTCGGCGGAACGGCCCTCGTCATCTCGCCCCTCATCGCGCTCATGGAAGACCAGGTCGCCAAACTCGCCGCACTCAACCTGCGCGTCGCCCGAATTCACTCCGGCCTCGACCGCTCCGTCTCGCGCCAGGCCTGCGTCGACTATCTCGCCGGCGCTAGACTTCCTTTTCATCGCACCCGAGCGGCTTCGCGTGCCCGGCTTTCCTGAGATGCTCGCCAAGCGTCCGCCCGCGCTCATTGCCATCGACGAGGCCCATTGCATCTCCCAATGGGGCCACGATTTCCGCCCGGACTACCGCATGATCGGCCAATATCTCCCTGCTCTGCGCAACGGTTCCGGAAGCGTTCCCGTTCTCGCCCTCACCGCAACAGCAACGCCAACTGTGCAGGCCGACATCCTCGCGCAACTTGGCATGGTTAGTCCCGCCCGCTTCATCCACGGCTTCCGTCGCGACAATCTCGCCATCGAAGTTGTCGAGCTCCCTGTTCCCGAACGCCCACGCGCAATCTGCGGACTTCTTGCGCACCGTGACCGCCGACCCGCCATCGTCTACGCCACTTCACGCAAGCAGTCTGAAAACCTTGCCGAAGAGCTCTCCCAATTGATGCCCGCCGCCGCATACCATGCAGGCCTCGACGGCGAAACCCGTGAGCGCGTGCAGCGCGCCTTTCAATGCGGCCAGCTTGAAGTCGTCGTTGCTACCATCGCCTTCGGCATGGGCATCGACAAGTCCGACATCCGCACCATCATTCACGCCGGCCTACCCGGCACTCTCGAGGGCTACTACCAGGAAATCGGCCGCGCCGGCCGCGACGGCGCTCCGAGCCGCTCCTTCCTCATGCACTCCTACGCAGACCGGCGCACCCACGACTTTTTTCACAATCGTGACTACCCGCCCACAGACCATCTGCACCAGGTCTTCCGTCTGCTGTCTGAAGATCCTTGCCTAATGGATGATCTCCGCGCGTCTTCAAAACTCACCGAAGAGGAGTTCGATAAGGCACTCGAGAAGCTTGAAATCCATGGCGGCGCCCGCGTCGACTTCGCCGGCAACGTCACCCTTGGGTCGCCGGGATGGAAAAAGACCTACTCCGTGCAGGCCCAGCATCGCGCCGAGCAGTTCGAAAAAGTTCTGCGCTTCACAACATCCAGCGATTGCCGTATGTCCTCCCTTGTTCGCCACTTCGGCGACGAAGAAGATGCAGCGAAGAGTTGCGGTATCTGCGATGTCTGCGATCCCGCTCGTGCGGTTCTGCGCATGTTCCGTCGCGCCACCCCGGCAGAACGCCGACTCGCCCAGGCGATGACCGATGAGTTGCGCTCTGTCGATTACAAAGCCGCCGGCACTCTCCAGAAATCCCTTGACCCTTCCGGCCGAATCACGCGCGACGAATTCGACTCCATGCTCGACGCCATGACTCGCGCCGGCTTAATCGCAATCGAAGAAGCAGAGTTCGAAAAAGATGGCGAAGTCCGACGGTATCGCAAGGTTCGCCTCACCGAAGCCGGCCTGCAGACTCGCAACCTCGCGCAGATGGAGTTACTTCTCGACGACGGCATCGCCGAAGAATTCGCTGCAACGGAAACGCAGAAGCGTCTCCGCAAAATTACAAAGCGCGATTCAAGCCCGCACCCTCCGGACACGAATCGCGCGACTACCCGAGCCGCGCGTTCCATCGGCAAGGATGCATCTCCGCAAAATTTATCCGCCGATGGAAAAGCGCTCATGTCACGCCTCAAAGAATGGCGAACAGGCGAAGCCAGTCGCCTCCGCGTCCCGCCCTACTGCGTCATGCACGACCGCACCCTCACAGCGGTAGCATTTGCGCGTCCCAGCAATCCGCGCCAACTTCTCGAGATCGACGGCATCGGGCCTGCCAAGGTCGAAAAATTTGGCCCCGCAATCCTGGAGATATGCGGGGCCAAACTGATCACTGAACACTGATCCCTGTCAACTGTGGTTCAAACCACGCGCTCAATCGTTACCGACTGCAGCACTACCGGTGTCTTGGGCTTGTCCTGCCCCCCACGCGCAACCTTCGAAATCTTATCCGCGATTTCTTGCCCCTCCACGACCTCGCCAAAGATCGTGTGATTTCCCGTGAGCCACGGCGTCGGCGCAACAGTGATAAAGAATTGACATCCATTCGTCCCGGGTCCGGAGTTCGCCATCGCCAGCTTGCCCGCCTTGTCGAATTTGTGGGGCGATCCCTTCGTCTCGTCTTCAAAGCGATATCCCGGACCACCCATGCCCGTCCCAGCCGGGTCGCCGCCCTGGATCATGAAGTCGGGAATGACGCGATGAAAAATCGTTCCGTCGAAAAGCTTGTCCGTCGATTTGGCGCGAGTGGAAGGATGCGTCCACTCCTTCTTGCCTTCTGCAAGATCGGTAAAATTCTTCACCGTGATCGGTGCGTCCGACTCGAACAGGCGGACAACAATTTTTCCTTCGCTCGTGTTAAACGTTGCGTAGGTTCCTGGTGCTTGTGCCATAAATTAACTCCTCTGAAACTCTGGTTCCATCGTTATTGGAAAGGCAGTACTTCAGCTCTGCCGATGATCGTTGTTTGAAAGGGCACAACTTCAGTCGTGCCGCGACCGCTTAGTAAAGCGCCAGGACCGTAGCCCCTGAGGGAATGTTCAACCCGATTACTGCTGTGGTGCTACAGGGGTCTGCGTTGCTGCCGGATCAGGCGGAACAGCTTGCCCCTCCGGAATGATTGTCACCTTCTTCAGCACCACCGGCGTCACGGGCTTGTCGTTCGGATCGCGTTCCACCCGTGCAATCGTCTTCACCACGTTGATGCTCGGTTCATCGCACTGCCCGAAAATCGTGTGGTGCTGATTCAGATGCTCCGTCGGCACTTCGGTGATAAAAAACTGGCTCCCGTTGGTTCCGGGGCCGGAATTGGCCATCGCCAGCCGCCCCGGCACATCGAAATTCAGGTTCGGATCGAATTCATCCTCAAACGTAAATCCGGGATCGCCCGAGCCAGTGCCGGTCGGATCGCCGCCCTGGATCATAAACTCCGGAATGACGCGATGAAACACCGTCCCGTCATACAGCGGCTTGTTGTGCATTTTGTTATGGGTTTGAGGATCGGTCCAGTCCTTCGTCCCCTGTGCCAGGCCAATAAAGTTGGCCACCGTCTTCGGTGCCTGCTTCTCGAAGAACTGGCAAGTGATCCGCCCCATTGAGGTGTCCATAATCACCGTCGGTCCATTGGGATGGATCATCGCGGCAGCCGTGGCCTGCGGAGCGTCCGGTAGGGCGGGTTCCACGGGTTTAGTCGTTTCCTGCGCGATCGCGGCGGTTACAAATGTGGCCGCAATAGGTGTGATCAAGAAGAGTTTGAGTCTCATGCCGAATTCGAGGTTAACTCATCGCGCTCGTATGGTGCCAGCCCGCGGCATAGTCACCCTGATCGCAATCGAGGCTGTCTGCCCTCAGGAAATAGCTCCCCGCAGCCAGTCCCAGCACAAGCAACGGAATAAATGCAATCCGCAGCGGATCGCGCATAACCATGTGGGAAATGAAAGCTCCCATCAGATCGAACGTCCTTCCCGCGTATGCCCATTCACGGAGGAGCCGTGTTTGAGGCGTCAGGATTGCGGCAATCGCCAACAGCTTTCCGACACCAAGAATCACTCACTGACCATCCAACGAGTGCACCTGGACGAAAAGTCGTCTCCTGGGACACATGGTTTCCGAACACGTGCTCAACCCCGGAAGTCACTTCTCTAGGTAGCCGGCTTTACGCCCGCTTGCGAGGACACAGACCGAACCTCAATCAGCGCCTTGTCCAATTGTCGTCAATCGAGAATGGGATTGACGTTACATCCGGAAGCGAAGGTCCGCACTTTCAGGAAATGAAGATTGCCAGAGATGACGTGTCGATTGAGTCCCGCAACTTACGACGTGATTCACTTACAGCGCGCTTGCTTCGGAAGTTGACTAAGCCTCAGGCCTCACTTGAGCGGCTGTCCATTTTGGGTCAATTGTGAAAGAAGAGCCTGGCCCTGTTGTTGAACCGGAGGCGGAAGCTTCGCATACGAGAGTTCTTCCGCCACGTCCTGTCCAGTCGACAACGCATAGGCGATGTAATCTCTCAGCGCTTTCTGGTCTCCTACAAGGCCCTTGCTGTCTTTTGGAATCAAAATGAAGGATAAGCCCGTGATTAGGTATGCACCCTTGGCTGTTGCTGGAGGATCGACGATCGGAGTCCGGATATCCTTGGCGAGGACATCGATTGCAGCATTCACCGCCAAAGACGCACTAGCCGGAGTGGGTTCGACAAATTCCCCCGCGCGATTCTGGATCAATGACACCGCCATTTTATCCCGCTTCGCGTACGAGAGTTCGGCATAGCCAATTGCTCCAACGTTTCCCTGCACCATGCTGAGCACGCCGTTGCTGCCATCGGCCCCTACCCCTTTCGGCCAGCGGATCGATAGACCCTGGCCAACCTTGGATTTCCAAGTTGGGCTAGCGGCCGAGAGATAGTTTTTGAAAATGCTTGTCGTTCCGCTGCCATCCTGACGATGCACGGCAAGAATGGGTGTACGAGGCAATGCGGCGCCGGGGTTGTCATGGGCAATGGCGGCATCCTGCCAATTGAGGATTTCGCCGGCATAGATTCCCGCGAGTGTCTTGCCGCTGAGCCGAAGTGGTGCCTTCAAACCGGGAAGGTTGTACACAATGCAGACTGGGCCAGCCGTGACAGGAAACTGCGCAATTGGAGGAAGTCCTTTAAGTTGATCGTCGCCCAGCGGCGCATCGCTCACAGAAAACGCGCCATAGCCGTGGCGGAGGCGGTCGATTCCGCCATCGCTGCCCACAGGAAGGTAGTTGATGTGCAGCTCGTGAGCCTTCGTATAATCGTTGTCCCAGCGGTCGATGAGTGGCTCAATAAACGTACTTCCAGCTGCTGCTAGCCAAGCGTACATTCGTAGTGGACGTGATACTGTCGTCTGCTGGTTTGCCATCTTCCCCATAATGTTTGCCATTGCAGCCCGTCGCTAGAAGACACACGCAGGCTACAAATGCAGCAAAACTCGTAACAAAACGCTTGAGATTTTGTTTCATTTCTCGTGACTTTCTCGATGTTCCCCATCCGGAGGAACTGGGGGACGAGCCTTTGAGTAGATGCTGCAGGTTCTTTACGCGCAGAGATGAAGATCGCCGCGACAAGTTGAAAGTGCGCTGAACTCCTCGGATTCGACCTGGAGAAGATGCCGCAGACTGCAATTGTCTATGCGCCTACGCAGATAAACACAATACGACTTTGATTGTGAAAATGGCGTAAATTGCTTTCTGCTTTCTTTTCTTAGCTTCGGATGGAAACCGGAGTAATCTTCGGTTACGCTTGGAGGACGAATTCTTGATCGTTCTCAGAGTGTCCACGCACAAGAGTTAAAGTTCCTCGAGAGTCAAGAGAGAGGCGATTCGCTCATGTTGCAAGTCGAAACGGTTTTCAAAGCGCTTGGCGATGCGAATCGGCTACGAATCGTGAATCTGTTGCTGCACGGCGAACTTTGCGTCTGCGATATCCAGTACGTTTTGGAAAACCCGCAACCGCTTATTTCAAGACACCTGGCGTACCTGAAAAGATGCGGGATGGTGCTGGACCGCCGCGACGGCTACCGGGTCTTCTATCGCCTTGCCAACGCGAAGGCGGCGGATAAAAGGCGGCTATTCGACTTCCTGCGGGTACTATTTGAAGGTGAAAAACAGTTGACGCAAGACACCAAGCGGCTGAAAGGGGCCATCGCGAGCGGATCCTGTACCTTGAGCGAGTGGAAACCGTTCTCCGCCATCGAAAAGGGCCGCGGTCAAGGGATGATCCGCTGATCACCTTAGGCCTCCAAGCTGGAATCGATCCCATTAGGTGACCGAAGCACAGAACGGAAGTGGCCTACGGAGTGTCCTCCACCGCATGTACAGTAAACTCTCGATTGTCCGCCGCGAAATAGCGCCGACGCATCCAGAACGCGACATTCACAAGCCCGATCAGTGCCGGCACTTCGATAAGCGGTCCGACCACACCAACAAATGCCTCGCCGGAGTTTAGCCCGAACACAGCTACGGCCACTGCAATCGCTAGCTCGAAGTTGTTTCCAGCGGCTGTGAACGAGAGTGTGGCTGATTGCGCATAGTTTGCACCTAGTCGCTTGCCCATCCAGAAGCTCACCAGGAACATGATGAGGAAGTAGACGACCAGTGGGAGTGCAATGCGAAGTACATCAAGCGGCAGACGCACGATCAGGTCGCCTTTGAGTGAGAACATCACCAGGATCGTGAAGAGCAACGCGACCAAAGTAAGTGGACTGATGCGAGGAATGAAGCGGGTCCTGTACCACGGCTCACCCTTCATCCGAATCAGCACGAATCGGGTAATCATGCCGGAGACGAAGGGAATTCCCAGATAAATCCCGACGCTTTTTGCGATCTGCCCGATACTCACATCCACAACGCTGCCCTCAAGGCCAAACCAGCTGGGAAGCACCGTGATGAAAACCCACGCATAGAGGCTGTAGAACAGCACCTGAAATACGCTGTTGATGGCAACCAATCCGGCAGCGTATTCCGTATCTCCGTTCGCCAGTTCATTCCAGACCAGCACCATCGCAATGCAGCGTGCGATACCTATGAGAATCAGGCCGCGCATGTAGGCCGGCTCTCCGCGCAGGAATACGACCGCGAGCAAGAACATCAGTACGGGCCCGATCAGCCAGTTCTGGATGAGCGACAATCCGAGAACCCGCTTTTTGCGGAACACCTCGGCAAGCTTCTCATATCGAACCTTGGCCAGCGGGGGAAACATCATGATGATCAGGCCGATGGCAATTGGGATGTTGGTTGTGCCCGTTTGGAAGCGATTTACTGGTCCCGCAGAGCCAGGGACGAAATGGCCAATTGCCACGCCAATAGCCATTGCCAGAAAGATCCACAGGGTCAGAAAGCGATCCAGAAATGAGAGCTTCTTTCGCTGCAAAGGAGCGCAGACCTGGCCTCGCGTATAGGGTGCGCTGGACATATTATTTGACCCCTATCACGATTGGGCAATCAACAGGCACAGGCAAGGGAGCTCCTTGAAGAGCGGAAAACTTTGCCGGGCTACAGCAGGCCTTTGAAAGACGGGCCCGGTCTGCCTGCATCGCACGATCTTCTTTAAGCCATGCAAGCGTCTGGCGCAGAACCTGAGTTGCGCCTATGTTCGGCGGCATCACGATCCGATAATGCATCCACTTGCCATCACGTCTAGCTTCAACAATCCCTGCCCGGCGCAGATAGGCGAGATGCCGGGAAATCTTAGGCTGCCCCTGCCCCAAGATTTCCACAAAATAGCAAACGCAAATCTCCCGATCTCCCATGAGGTTGAGCAGGCGGAGCCGAGTGTTGTCGCCGAGAGCCCGGAAGAACAGTTCGATGTTAAAGGCTGATGTTTTTGCCACCATCTCTTACTTATACGCCTTGACGAATGTGATGGCAACACATATAGTCGTTTTGGCAGATATGTTTTCTCAGAAAGGCCCTTATATGACAAAGAGCGTACTTGAGTCGGTTAAATCGAAGTATGGAGCTGTGGCCGAGAGCACTTTATCGAACAACCACGCGGGCGTTCAAGCAGTCGCAGAAGCCTTTGGCTATTCCGTGGAAGAACTGACGTCGATCCCGGCTGACGCGAATATGGGACTGTCATGCGGAAATCCGACAGCCACTGCTCACATTCGCTCCGGGGAGGTTGTAGTCGATCTTGGATCCGGCGGCGGCCTCGATGTGTTTCTCGCCTCGAAGATGGTTGGTCCGGAAGGGCGCGCCATAGGAATCGATATGACTCCGGCGATGCTTGACCGGGCACGTGCAAATGCCGCGGCAGGTGGATATACCAACGTTGAGTTCTACCAGTCGACCATCGATCAGATTCCACTGCCGAATGCGTCGGTTGATTGTGTCATTTCGAACTGCGTCCTCAATCTAGCGCCCGATAAGCCGGCAGTGTTTCGAGAGATAGCCCGCGTTCTGAAACCTGGTGGCCGCTTGGCAGTGAGCGATATCGCATTGAAGCGCGAACTCCCCGAAGCCGTTGCGAAGAGTGTTGCCGCCTACGTCGGCTGCATTGCAGGAGCAATCTTGATCGACGACTACCGGAATGGCTTGCTCGCAGCCGGTTTCGAGCACGTCGAGATCGTGGACAGCGGAGCAGATCTAAATGCCTATGCCAAGGTCGAGAATCAGGCCGGCTGCTGCTCTTCGAAGATGGACGCCCCTAGCCCTCTGCAAGTCATTGAACAGTCCTGCTGTTCTTCCTTGCCCGAACCATCGGAGCCTCTGCACAACGAATTAAAGACGCTGCTGGCAAATTACGACGTCAACGCAGCGGCGGCGAGCGTGAAGGTGTACGCCGTGAAGCCACAAGTGAAGGCAACGAAAAGTTGCTGCGAACCCACATGCTGCTCGTAAGAGAATACGCAAACGACGTTAAATCACCGGTGACTGCTTTACGGAAGGATGCTCGATATGGCCCGCTATAACGTGTTGTTTCTTTGCACTGGAAACTCAGCCCGGTCCATCATGGCTGAGGCGATCATGAGAAAGAAAGGCTTCCCAAATTTCACTGCGCATAGTGCGGGAAGCCACCCTGCTGGACTCGTGCGGCCTGAAGCTCTCCAACAAATCGAAGCGGCTCATATGAGCACGGAAAACCTCCGGAGCAAATCCTGGAAGGAGTTCTCGGTCCCAGGAGCACCACCACTTCACTTTGTCTTCACCGTATGCGACAACGCGGCCAAAGAGATCTGCCCGTTTTGGCCTGGGCAACCGATGACAGCTCATTGGGGCGTTCCGGATCCGGCGGCTGTACAGGGTTCGCCCGTGGAGATCGAGAAGGCTTTCGCAAAAGCTTTCGCGACCCTCGACCGCCGCATCAGCCTCTTCCTGTGCTTGCCACTTTCCAGTCTCGATTCGTTCGCCCTGCAGAAGGAACTGGACAACATCGGAAAAAACTGATGGACATGGTGCGAGAGTGATCTCGCTTGCGCTCCTGGTCTCGATTGCGCTCCTGGTACGCAGAGTTCTTCGCCGCCCATCTGATCCTGAGGGGAGGAAGAGAGCCTCACTCTCCCGACCAGCTCCGATGTTCATTGAAGATGTGGACTGAAATTGAGGTTCATCCAAGTGCATTCCTAGAGTTTTCGATGGTGAGTGATATGTCCCGCATAGGTATCAACGGATTTGGCCGTATAGGAAGATTGGCATTTCGCGCCGCGTGGGATCGTAATGATCTTTCAGTTGTGCATATTAACGAGGTAAAAGGCGGTTCGCACACCTCTGCGCACTTACTGGAGTTCGACAGCGTGCATGGAAAGTGGCCGAAGCGAATCGAGGCAAACAAGGACGGTATCTCTGTTGAGGGGCAGCAGATCGCATTTTCAGAGGCATCACAGCCCGGAGATGTTCCTTGGGAAGGATCCTTCGTTGATGTTGTACTTGAGTGCAGCGGAAAGATGCTGACGCCCGAGACATTAAATCCCTACTTCGCACGCGGTGTAAAGAAGGTTGTCGTCGCAGCGCCCGTCAAGCAGGGTGCGTTGAACATCGTGATGGGAGTCAACGACCATCTTTACGATCCTCGGGTGCACGACGTCACTACCGCGGCGTCGTGTACGACTAACTGCCTTGCTCCAGTTGTGAAGGTGATCCATCAGGGACTGGGCATACGTCACGGTCTCATTACCACGATTCATGACGTAACTAACACGCAGACGATTGTCGATGCTGCCCATAAGGATCTTCGTCGCGCCCGTTCTGCGATCGCATCGCTGGTTCCAACTACTACCGGTTCCGCAACGGCGATCACACTCATCTATCCAGAACTTAAGGGCAAATTGAATGGAATCGCTGTTAGGGTGCCGTTACTGAATGCATCCCTCACCGACTGCGTTTTTGAAGTAGAGCGGCCCACGACAGTTGAGGAAGTCAACGGATTACTGAAAACTGCGGCAGAGGGCGAGCTCGCCGGCATTCTGGGGTATGAGGGGCGGCCATTGGTTTCAGTGGACTTCCTCAATGACCCCCGCTCATCCATCATCGACGCGCTTTCTACGATGGTCATCGATGGCACTCAAGTCAAGATTCTGGCTTGGTACGACAACGAATGGGGCTACGCCAACCGACTAGTTGAACTCGCAGCGAAGATCGCCGCGTTACTCCCGGCTAGGGCGTGAGGACGATTGCGTGAAAGGCATCCGCAGCTATGCCCTCGTTACCGGTGCTTACTGGGGCTTCACGCTCACTGACGGCGCACTTCGGATGCTCGTCGTCCTGCATTTTTACAAGCTTGGATACAGCGACATCACAATCGCTTTCCTGTTTTTATTCTATGAGTTCTTTGGCATCGTTACGAATCTTCTTGGGGGATGGATTGCTTCCAGGTCAGGCCTGAAGACCACGCTGTACGGTGGCTTGGCGCTCCAGATTTTCGCGCTGCTCATGCTGGGGCTGCTGCAACCGTCATGGCCACGTATCTTATCCGTCGCATATGTAATGGCGGCGCAGGCCCTCTCCGGTATTGCAAAGGACCTGACCAAAATGAGCGCCAAGAGCGCCATCAAGTTGGTGGTGCCGGACGATACAGAAAACACCCTCTTCAAATGGGTCTCTCGACTTACAGGTTCGAAGAACGCTCTAAAAGGAGCAGGATTCTTCGTCGGCAGCATACTTCTTTCTACCCTCGGCTTCATCGGAGCTCTGGTGGCAATGGCCGCCGGCCTGCTGGTTGTGCTGCTCGGTACAGTCGTTGCCTTGCCGCCGGAGATTGGCCGCTCGAAGAAGAAGGTTAAATTCACCGCCCTCTTTTCAAAGAGCGCGGCAATCAACTGGCTCTCCGCCGCGAGGCTATTCCTCTTTGGGGCTCGCGATGTCTGGTTCGTCGTGGGACTTCCCGTATTCCTTTCAGAACTCGGGTGGACATTCGCCGGGGTGGGCGCTTTCGTTGCACTCTGGTTCATTGGGTACGGCATCATCCAGGCATTTGTCCCAGATATCCTGCGATCTGTCGGCAGGGAGAAGGTCGACGGACCGGCTGCGCAGCATTGGGCATTCATCTTGTTGATTGTGCCGGTTGGGTTGGTTTTCGCACTCCGTGCTGGTCTCAATCCGAGCGTCGCACTGATGGTCGGGCTTGCTGCCTTCGGAGGCCTGTTTGCAATCAACTCAGCCATTCATTCCTACCTGGTGCTTGCATACACCGATGAAGACAGCGTGGCCATCAACGTAGGGTTTTACTACATGGCGAATGCGGGAGGACGCCTGTTGGGAACTCTTCTCTCCGGCCTCATTTTCCAATGGGCCGGCTTTCAAGGCTGTCTTTGGGGATCAGCTGCCATGGTCTTATTAGCCGCTGTCCTTTCAATCAAGCTACCACGCGGCAATCCCGTTCAGCTCGGTGTTGCGGTCGAAGGAACCGAGTAGCAACGAGGAAGTGCAGATGAAATTACTGATTATCGGTGGCAGTGACGCAGGCATTAGTGCAGCTCTTCGCGCACGTGAACTCGATCCGCGGCCGAGGTGACCGTCCTATTGGCTGATGACTTCCCCAACTACAGCATCTGCGGTCTCCCATTCTTTCTGAGCGGGGAGACGCCGGACTGGCACAGCCTGGCGCATCGGACCGAATTTGAGGACATTGACATCCGCCGTGGGCACGCAGCGACTCACATTGATCCTGATGCGAAGGCCGTTTACGTCCGAACCGCTGCGGCCGACGAACTGCGCTTCTCCTACGACAAGTTGGTCATCGGCACAGGCGCAGGGCCGGCGGAGCCACCAATCGAAGGTTGGCGATCTTCCGGCGTGTTTCCACTTCACACCATGCACGACAGTTTCGCCGTGCGCGATTATCTCGAAACAGCGAGACCAAGACGTGCCGTGATTATCGGCGCTGGCTATATCGGCATTGAGATGGCCGATGCTCTTACCCACCGCGGCATTGAGGTGACAGTCGCCTGCCGTCCCGCGACCGTGCTGTCTACCGTCGACGCAGAGTTCGGGAATATCGTCGCCAACGAGCTTGAAAACCACGGAGTAAAAGTTTGCACCCGTCTTGAAGCGCACCGGATTACGCGGGATGGAGATCACCTTAACGTTTATGGCAGCAACGGATTCGATCAGGACTGCGAGATGGTTCTTGTCGCCGTTGGAGTAAAGCCCAACGCGGAGCTGGGGATAGAAGCTGGTTTAGAAACCGGAGTCAAGGGCGCTCTCAAGGTGAATCGCCGAATGGGGACCAGGTTTTCGGACATCTATGTTGCTGGCGATTGCGGGGAGACTTTTCACAGACTTCTCAATCGAAACTCGTATCTGCCCCTTGGCACAACGGCTCATAAGCAAGGATGGGTAGCGGCCGAAAATGCGATGGGATGCAATCGCGAATTCGCAGGTTCTCTCAGGACTCAGGTCGTCAAAGTCTTCGATCTAGTGATCGCTCGCACCGGGCTTCGGTACGATGAAGCGCTTTGCGAAATCGGCCAGCCGTTCACCGCGGAGTACTGTAAATGACCACGAAGCTTACTATCCCGGCTCATCTCCAATAAACATTAGGATTACCGGAGATGTCGTTAGCGGCAGACTTCTCGGGGCGCAAATGCTCGGACGTTGGGGAGCGGAGATATCAAAACGTCTTGATGTATTCGCGCCAGCGCTGTTCCACGAAATGAGCGTTGAAGACTTGTCCTATCTCGATCTCAGCTATACCCCGCCACTCAGCAGTCCTTGGGATCCAGTCCAGATGGCCGCTCAACAATGGTGCCGAACTCTGGATGACAACTTAGTGGAAGACTAGGTCCAAAGAGCCCAGTAGATTGGTACGGCTAAAACAAACAGCGAAAACTCACTTGAGCTGTAGTCGAGTCGCGTTATCGGGAAGGCCTTCATGGCGGAGCTCAGAAGCCTTCACATGGGAGCACCCGTGCCGCGCCGGTCGGTCTACGCCAAGCTTCGAGCCACTTTTGAGTCCGCAATCCATCGCGAGGCCAATGCTTGAACAAGCAGTAAGACTCGATAGCATTGCGAGGAATCAAAAAGGCCATCCGTTTTAGCGGATGGCCTTTTCACTGCAGTGGCGTTACGCCGCGGCGATTGCTGGATCGGTGCGGCTCTCTTCCCCGGTCTCGACATGGCCTGCCAACTGGTAAACGAACGTCGAATCTGATTCGACTTCGATAACAAGGTCGTACCAGCCGTACGTCTGGTGCTGTTCGGAATATTTGCTTGCCGTTTCGCCTGCTTTCAGATGAACCATATGCACCGAACCCGTATAGATGTCGGTGATCCGAACGTCGACAGCTAAAGACCCGCGATTCGTCAGCTGCAACGTGATTCCATTGCTCTGCGGCTTATAGCTCGTCCGGACGTGCACGTTGGCCTTGTCTTCGCCTGAAACGCTTCCCTGGAACGCACGTAGAAATCCGTTGGGGCCGTTGACTGAAAGATCGTAGGTACTCAGGCTGTTTGCGGCGATCGGCCAGACATCCGAAAGCGATGCGCCCTCGCCGATCGTGTAGTTCCACGGCCCGAGCGTGCTGTTACCGGACCGAACCTGGTAAACTGCCGTCTTCCCAGCGTTGCCAAAGTGAATCTCGAAAGACCCATCGGCGAAGTTGGCGGTTCCATGCACATGCAATTCATACGGCACCGGCCGCGCGGGACGGGTGCCGGATTCCTGCACAGGGAGCGCCTGGTCCGTGGGCGGTGTGGGGACGTAGTCCGGATGGCGATTTGCATCCGGCGGAATGTACGCGACCGTGCTGGGCAGCGCCACCTTTGCGTCATTCGGCGATTTGAAATTGAATGCGGAGGTCAGATCACCGGAGACGGCGCGACGCCAGGGTGTAATGTTCGGCTCAACCAGTTCGGGATTGTTGGGTCCAAAACGATGTTCGATAAATCGAATGAGCGAGGTGTGATCGAAGAACTCAGAGCTGACGTAACCGCCCTTGCTCCACGGAGAAATCACGATCATCGGTACGCGAACTCCAAAGCCGATGGGACCAGCTGGATACTCCGCGTTTCCTTCGAAATACTCATTGACCGTATCGACGGTCGAAAGCCCCTGCGCCGATGAAGCGGGAACCGTTGGCGGCACCACGTGATCGAAGAACCCATCGTTCTCGTCATAGCAGAGAAAGAACGCCGTCTTGCTCCACACTTCAGGATTTGCAGTCAGCGCATCCAGGAACTGCGAGATATACCACGCGCCATAGTTTGCCGGCCAGTTGGGATGCTCCGTGTACGCCTCGGGTGCCACGATCCACGAAACCTGCGGCAGTTTTCCGGCCGCAATATCCGCACGAAATTCATCGAAGAGTGTGCCGCCTGCGGAGATGTCCGTCCCGGTAAGCGCAGCTTCAAACAGCGGACTGCCCGGCAGCGAATTCTGATACTGGTGAAAATAGAGAAGCGAGTTATCGCCATAGTTCCCGATATATGCGTCAGAGCCCCAGCCCCAATACTCCGCCGCCGTCAGCCCCGCACCCTGGTCCTGGTAGATCTTCCATGTAATGCCCGCGTTAACCAGCCGCTCGGGATAAGTGCTCCAGCCATAGCCGGCCTCAGCATTATCGAGCACCGGACCGCCGCCGCTTCCGTCGTTGCCGACCCAACCCGTCCACATGTGATAGCGGTTGGGATCGGTCGCTCCCAAAAATGAGCAGTGGTATGCATCGCAGATCGTGAATGCATCGGCCAGCGCGTAATGGAACGGAATGTCGCTGCGGACCAGGTGCGCCATCGACGTAGCGCCCTTCTGCGGCACCCACTGGTCGTACTTGCCCTCGTTCAACGCATTGTGTGTTGTGTCCCAGTCATGCGCAAGGTCTTGAAGGAACTGTAGACCAAGGCTCGGTGCTCCGGGATGAAACGGCATCACGTATCCACCCGAAGCTGTCGGCTGCTTCCACACCGGATCGCCGTTCGGAAGCTTGACGGCGCGCGGATCTCCATAGCCGCGCACTCCGCGCAGCGTGCCAAAGTAGTGGTCGAATGCTCGATTCTCCTGCATCAGAATCACGATGTGCTCGACATCGGCGAGGCTGCCTGTACGGTTGTTGGCGGGAATCTCAAGAGCGCGAGCAATGCTGGATGGAAAAGCTGCAGAGAGCGCACTCGTAGTCAAAAGCTGTAAGAATGTTCGGCGATCCGTAGACATAGTATTCCTACCTCCGGGGAAACGCTTTGCGCGTTTGCTCACCGAACCATATGCTGCAAATGTTTCGAGAGCATCATCGCCAAGTTGCATTCATATGATCGTCAGATTGCAATTCGATGACTTGATCGACGGCATTTGGCCCACCGCGTCGGTCCGCTCCCTCACCCGTTCCACAGGTGCCTTCTGGACCCATGCCTGTGCTCTTGCCGGTAGCAGCGTGACCAAACCCGTTCATCTGCGAAATGACAGACCTGCCGGAGAAGATGCTACGCCAGAGTAAAGAATCGGATGCTGGCATTCGATCTTTCAATCCAACTGCAGAGTGTCTGCATGCGCATCCAATGCGCCTGATCCAGGTGGATACGTTGCAGCGAGAGGGGGATAAGTTGAAGGTGAAGCGTGCAACTGCAGCGACGATCCGACGGATTTTGGCTAGGTTGCGGAACACAGACTGAAAGCCTGCGTTCCGCGTTCATTGTTCGTATTTCACGGTTATCAGGGTGCCGCTCGCTGATAGCTAATTGCTGTCGTTACCACCCGCAAATAGGTCTGACATGACGCTGACGTTCGAGTCGCAGGCGTGGTTGAGGCAATGCAGGCCAAAACCCGCTTCCATGGACTTTAGCAGCGAATAGCTGGTGTAGTAGGTTCCGCTCTGCACGCCGTGGGAACCATAGTTCGTCTGAACGGTGAGCACCACACGGTTCTGGTTCTGCGGCGGAAATAGCCCGGTGAGCTGAGTAGTGCTCCCGCTGTAGTCATTCTCATCCCAAACGATCACGATGGCGCTGCGCTTCGACTGCCACGCTGGAGACGCGTGGATGGCCTGAACCAGCCGCTCGATCGTTGTGTCGCCCTGCTGTATGAGCCCAGGATTCAGTCCAACCTGCGTCCCATACGTATACCCGCTATCGTTCTGCCCGTAGTCGAAAGCGCAGAACGCATCGCTGTTGCTTCTGCCGTGCTGGTCATCGCATTGGTTGGGCACGATGAAGGCAAGCTCCGGGACCTTGCCGCTCTTGAGATCGGCATAAAGCCCAGTCGGTCCGTCGAAACCGACCGCGTTGGCCAGGCTGCTATCGCGATCATTGCCTTCCTGGATGCTCGCGAAGTAGGCGAACGGATTGTGCTTCACGGCGTAGAGTTGCACAACGCTGGAGGAAGTGAGCGGCGCCAACTTCGAAAAATCCGTCAGGTTTGTCGATGTCCCGTTGCTGTAATTCACGCCATAGATCGAACCAAGTGGTAGGCTTTCTTGGTAGGATTTCCATCCCATGCCGGCGTCGTCGAGCTGGTCCGCAATTGTTTTCCCGACAGTGGGCGCAGCCGGGACCGACTTGACACCATCGAGATCGGCCAAGGCAACGAAGGGACCTGCTACTTCATTCCAGGTGTCGACCGCTGGCGTTGCAGCATCAGTGCCGGTGCCGGAGATCGGACAGACGTTGCCGGTGTCCACTGGAACGGGTGCGTTACCGCCGCCGTTGTCAGCGTTCACTATCTTCGACGCAATGTTCGGCGTGCATGACGCATTTCCCCAATCCGGGGAGTTGTCGCTGCGGATCCCGAAATTGGACCCCCCCACAATTTCTAGGTAATTTGTCAGACTCGGATGTCCGACGGCGAAATAGTTGGTTGCAAGATTGACCTTTCCGCTTGCGATCTGGCTGTTCAGGTAAGGTTCATTCGGATTGTCGAAGACCTGCTGATAGCCATGGTTTTCCATCATGATCAAAAAAACATGATCGAGGTGGGGAATGCCGGTGGGAGTACGGTTTTCCTGAGCGAATCCTACGGTTGTAAGCACTCCGGCGACGGCGCCCAGTGCCAATGCTTTCTTGAGCATGGAAACAGACCTCTCGAATTTGAGTTTGGGAGCGTGGGTCTTCAGATTCGGTTAGCCACGCAATCAACACTCTCTGCCGCGAGTGTGAACAAGTCCTTAAAGTGCGACGAATAAATATGGAATCTTCAATGGTCCGCGCCGGCATTCAGGGCGGGATCGATCCAGAACAATTCAGGGTGTACAAGCGGTATTTTCGTGGATGTCGCCTTTGGGATATGTTCTAGTCAACCACTCCCGTGAAACATATTGACAGACGTTTCTCGCTTCGCTCTAAATCGCTAAGTCACTTCTCGACAAACAAGAAGAGTCGGTTGTCTGTATAGTCGTCTGTTCGTCAACTTGAACTTGGGTTGGCCTGAAGGATATCCAAGTGACCTAGGTGAAGGAAGTGAATCTCTTTAACCTCATTATTATCTTATATATATGTTTAGAATAAATCCGATACACGTTAAGGTGGCGGAGAGAGTGGGATTCGACACTCCTACTTCCCGCGCCACGTCTTCGACCTTCCGGCCTGCCTCCACTTGCTTCAGCGCAGCAATCATCTGCGCCTCCGTATGCTTGCTCTTCGACATCTCCGCCCCTCACTCCTGAATACGAAAATCGTACTCGGTTGTGTGCGGATTTAGGGGAGCATATATGGACCCGCCCCGTATGCAAGAGCTTTCTTCGATGAGCAACGTTAATGAGACGCGTACATATATCCGGCCTGTTGGTGCGCGGAGGGGATCTCCGCCCTGGCCATAATGGAATCTGCGCTTCTTCTCCTTATCAGGTCATCGGCCTTTAGTGGCCCTGCCCCCATCAGGTTCTGAAGAAGCTGGTCTCACCGGTTGCGCCATCGTTGGCGGCTCGAGCATCTCGTTGGAAAAGCTTTTCGGTTCTTGGCTGGTTTGCGCCTATGCCGCGCGCCGATACTCCTGTTCGCGAGCGATTAGCGACCAGATGATGCGCGCGTTCTTGTTGGCCACCGCCACGCAGGCCTTGGATGTTCCGAGCCGTTGCTGCTTATCGTTGATCCAGAAGACTTCGCTTATCAGCCTTGGCTTTTGCTCGATAGACCACCGAGCGCGCTCCATGAATCAGCAATGTTCTCAGGTATGGGTCCCCGCGCTTGCTGATACCGAGCAGTTTGCTCTTACCGCCGCTGGAGTTCTGCCGGGGCACAAGCCCAAGCCATGCAGAGAACTGACGTCCATTTTCGAAGGCATGCCCGTTGCTGATCGCTGCGACAACGGCTGTCGCAATCAATGGCCCCACGCCTTCGACGGCGGCAATGCGTTGGCAATCAGGGTTGTTCTGGAATGCGAGCTGAATTCGATGGTCCGCATCGGCAACCTTTTCGTCCAGTTGCGCCAGCTCTTCGTAGAGCCTTTGAAATAACCCTCTGCCGAAACCTGTCAGTTGGTTCTCGGCATCCTCCAGCACGGACGGTAAGCCGCTGCGCACCTGACCTGGATGTTGCGGCAAAACGATTCCGTACTCGGCCAACAAACCGCGGATCTGGTTGATCAGTTGCGTGCGGCAAGCCACCAGCCGGCTGCGTACTCGATGCAGACACTGAAGATCTTGCTGTTCGACAGACTTCTGGGGAACGAATTTCATGTTGGGCCGCGTCACGGCTTCGCAGATAGCTTCGGCATCGTTGGCATCGTTCTTGTTGGACTTCACGTATGGCTTGACGAACTGTGGCGCCATCAGTCGAACCGTGTGTCCTAGGCGGCTCAGAACCCGCGCCCAATAATGCGCACTGCCGCTGGCCTCGATGCCGATCAGGCACGCTGGCTGCACAGAGAAGAATCGAATAACCTCGCATCGTCTCAGCTTTCGCCGAAGCACGGCCCCCCCAGCCTTGTCGGCTCCGTGTACCTGAAATACCTGCTTGGCAATGTCCAGCCCAATAGTTGCTATAGTCTTCACGGTCGATCCTCCTCGTGGCGAGCTTATCAACTCACCTCTACGAGGCGGGTCCATCCCATTAGGTCAGTGCTCGACGAGCTGAACAGACTGGGAGTCGAATTCGTATCGTTCCGCGAACAGATCGACACGGGCGGCCCGCTGGGCCGCGCCATCGTCATCATCGTCGGCGCAATCGCGGAGTTGGAAAGGTCGCTGATCGTCGAACGGGTCCGCGCCGGCATGCGGCGGGCCCGCCTCGAAGGCCGTCAGATCGGAAGAAAACCACTGGCGCTCGACCGCGAAGCTATCCTTATAGATCGTCAACGCGGACAGAGCCTCGGCCAGATCGCCAAGGCCCACTGCGTCAGCCGCGCCACTGTTCACCGCGTGGTTCACCACGAATGGCCCCCCGGCAGCCCTGTTCCAAAAGGGGTCTGAAATCACGCCTTCCAAACCCAACAAAATCAACGGCCGAATCCACCCGATTCGGCCGTTTCACAACCTATAGATTGAAAAACAGACTGGAGCGTATTGGTTTACGGTTTCTTGCATTCTCCTGTGTCGCCATGCCCGACGGGCTTAACTATGAAAGTATGTGCTTTCCTTGGGTGTGTGTATGGGCATATATTGAGCCCAGCGTGAAGGTAGGAAGAAGGGGCCGCACTTGGACTTGCATCAGTTGCTCGGTAAGGCCCGAACTGTGGCTATGAGAGTTCCCCGCTGTAAAGAATGAAGGATCGAAAGTGTTGGATGGCGAAGCACGAGATGACGAGTAAAGTAATAAACAGGCGTCGTGATACGCGAGACTCAACAGATTACTTTTGGTTCCGATCCCTGAAATTGGAGACAGGATGGTTTACGCGTTAGCGGCTCTGATAATTACAGTTGTTTGCATATATTTGGGAGCTCTCGTCTGTACGGTCGCGATTCTCTGTCAGCAACTAAGTGAAGAGGAATCCGGGCTTCGTGGAGAGCGGCGATTCCGAGACTAGGGGTATAACAGAGCTTTTCTTCAGGATGAATTGAATTCCTGTCCACCCACACTCAACTCTCGCTCGAGCTTCATGTTCCCGTGGTCCTGATTGCACTTTCGCGGAGCACTGTGATCTAGCCCACATCTCCTAGCGCCAGAAGAATGCAACATCGGACTTGATGCTTGACTCTCATCCTTCGGCTCTGGATCAATATCAAATCGGTCTAAAGCTTCGCAGACTGCGAATCGGGAAGCAACTCACGCTGTCACGCCTGGCAGCAGAAACGGGAATGTCAACCGCTCTGCTTTCCAAGCTTGAGTCGGAGCGAATGATTCCAACTCTGCTGACTCTGTCGAAAATCTGCCGTGTGTACGGGGTCTCGCTGAATCATTTCTTCTCCGATCCCCAAAGGCATAGTTTGTCTATCACGCGCAAAGGTCATCTCGCAGCCATCCATGGATCGCATGAAACAGCGCGGCAAGTCCCCCTCCATTTCGATCACCTTGGATCGGGTCGATGCGTTGCCAGCTTGCTTGCATTTCCTCCTAAGGTTCATGTTCCGGCATCAGAACCGGGGCAAGTTTTGTCTTGCCTCGTTTACGTGGTCGATGGAGCGTTGGCTCTAAATATCGGCTTAGACAAGGATGTTCTTAATGCAGGGGACTGTGCATGCATTGATACCGATATGGTTGTCGTATGGGGTTCAGCAACACAGAGTGCCTTGCCAGGTCTTATTGGTGAAGGTTTGAGTCCGTAACAGATCTCGTGTGGAGTTGACCAGCCTGATTTCTTGCTCTGAACGCCTAAGTGGAAGATCGGACTGTGTCATATTCAGTCACGTACGCCGACGCATCTGCAGATACCTGAGAGCATCCGCGACCATCAATCCGAACGAGTTTCTAATCGGCAATCGCTTCCTTGACGGCTTCTAGCAATTCTGAATGATGTCGAGACAAGTAGTTCCCCACTTGCGAATTGGCAAGCAATTTCTTGATGAAACCCGAACACACAGTTAGCGTGAGAATATTCTTACCGTGTGACTCTTCAATCGTTTTGAGATCCTTGACAAGTCGCTCTGTCTCTATTCCCAACATCTCCTGGGCAGCAAGCGAGCCAGCCGAAATCTTCGGCTTTCGTGTCGGCCGGGTCAGCATTTCTGTTTTGGTTACCGCGAGCAGCGCCTTTGCGAAGAGAACTGAACAGACCCCTCCGGCGATCATATGTTCGGCCGCTTCGACTTGACGCACAGGCTTCATCTTGCGTAACACAGCGAATGCGCCGATCGGGACATTCCTATTGCGGAGGAGCTGAACAGCCTCTGGGCAAATTCCATTCAGAAGATCTCGTCGCATACGAATATTCTTCACATTGAGCCCAAGTGCATCTGAGAGGCGTTCCTCCGAGACGCCATTCTCGAGAGCTTTCAGAATCATGAAATGCTGGCCAACATGGGAAATTGCATTCACTTTCTGGTTGAACGTATATGCTTCATCATCAGTTGAGAGGGTACAGCGGACTTCGCTCACACCGAGTTCTCGAAGGGCCTGGAGCCGAGAGTGTCCGTCGAGAAGGAGATACTCGTCGGAACTCTTGGGGTACACGACCAATGCCTCGATCAGGCCTATAGTCTTCAAGGAATTTGCGATCATTTTGTATTGGGTTGTTCGGCGGTATTTCGGTGACATCGCACGTTGAGGAATGATCTTGGAAAGCGGAAGTACGCACTCTGCCTTTTCAAATGCAATTGGTATCGGTCGTTCCATCCTGGCAGCCTCCATCGCACTCAAGCTCAGCGGGTATCTCCTGCAGGTTTTCAGCCCGAAGTAGCGTGAGAAAGTAATCATCGTTCAGCAGAGTCTTCATAGCAGATCTAATAAGAAGCAGTTTGTCTCGAACACATGAGGCTCGTTTCACGACAGCTTGTTGCTCTCTAGTACGGCGTTCGTACTCCTTGACAAGCGCTCGCCCGGTAAGTCCCGGTTCGCCAGGGGATTCAATCGACATTTTCAGTCGAGCGGCATGGCTGGTGATGACGCGCTTTGCCTGCTGCAAGCGCCTCCCCCGCAGCTCGCCGCTCTCATAGGCCTGCGAAAGAGCCGTCTGAATTTCCGGTTCTTTCGCACTGGCGATAAGGACTGCGATTGAGAGTGGGATCCGATTGGCCTCAACAGCTTCGACGAGAGCTGCTTCGTTTTTCGCAATCAGGCGGTTTATAGCCGAAATATAACCGACTTCACGTCCCAGTTTGGACGCGATCTCCTTAGGTTCGTATCCCCGTTCTTTCAGACGAATCACCTCTCGGAGAAGGTCTCTGTTCGACGGGGGCCGACGGGAGATATTCTCGACGAGGCTCATCACGAATTGATTCTCTCTGTCGGCATCAATCACATTAGCGGGAATTGTCGTTTGACCGAGCGCCAGAAATGCTTCCATTCGCCCTTGCCCACAGACTAGATCGTATTGAGTTCCATCTTCGGAGGTGGATCGTTTGACCACGGTAATTGGCTTCTTCAGACCCACAGCTGAGATGCTATTCACGATCGCTTCGAAATGTTGCTTGTTCCTCGTTCTTGGATTCGCGACCCGGATTTCAGCGATCGGAATGTCACTAAGGCTTTTGCGGGTCATGCTGAAACTCCAACCCGTTTGCGTCTGCAAATCTGGTAAAGATAATCGAGATTGTCGAACCGATACATATCGAGTTTGCATGAATTCTTCATTTGGAGAATGAGTCCGTTTTCTGGACTGGGCTTCTTTCGGAAACAAGTAATAATCCAATATGCCGCTATTTGTCTCGTTCATTCTCGCGATAACCGTCAGATCACAATTCGGCATAGACGGAACTCGCACGCGCCAAAGGGGCGGACGCGTCTGGGATGGACAGTTCGAGCCCGTTTGGCATCTGGCGAGAATTAGACACAGTGTGAATTCCCCATTCACACGCATAGTTGAAGCCGCGCGATTGACACTGACAGCTGCTCCATTCTCAATTAACTGCGAAGAGATCGCGTTGAAGCATTGAGTTCGACGTTCCTTTAGCGCGCATCTCGCATCTATGTATGAATAATCGCGCTTGGGAATGTACCCGATTCGGGCGTACGCTCCCCGCAAACCGCCAAACCGTCTTATATATGATGCACTCGCTGGCATCTCTCCCTCTCTCTCATCGATCAAACGTCTTGTGAGCCGTCCCTTGGTAGCGCGGAGCAAGCGTAAGTGATCAAGCATCTCCTCGTCCGTTGGTCCTCGTCTCCTCCTCTCGAGGATGTTCGCTGCTTGCAGAAAGCGCTCGGATGTCACGATGGCTGGGAACGCGCCGTCCTTTCGAACCCAAAGGGTTTCGGGGTTTTGGACCAAGCGTTGCTTGAGCTTGAACGAAGTCCGGTTGAACACGTTCGCGCCGGTGTATTTCGGATTTATGAGTATCTCATGCACCAGAGCATAGGTCCAAGGCCGTCGCGTTCCGGTTGCGATCCCGCATGCGTTCAATTCGTGAGCAATCTCTGTCTGTCCCTTTCCGGTTTCGATGAATGTGCGGTATATCTCTTGAATGATCCTTTGCTCCTCTTGAGGGCCTGGCACGAGCACCACCCTGCCGGTCTGCAACCACTTCTTCTGCCCTCTGCTGAGTATTCCCTGAGGCTGATTCTCACCATCCAAAAGCATTCGACGAAACCCAAATCCCTCCGGTCCCCCTTGTCGATATCCAAGTCCGATGAGTCGGCACTGGCCGGCGAAGACCTTCGCAGACAGCTCGCGACTGTATTCCCCCGCCATGGTCCGCTTCAGTGACTTGAAAAGCACGGAGGACAGACTTCCATCGTTGAGAAACGGTTCTGCACAATAATGGATCGCCACTCCGGCTCGCCTACACAAATACTCCCAGTATCCACTCTCATCTGCATCTTGGAAGCGACCCCAGCGACTTACGTCATACACCAAAATGGCTCTGAATTCCGCCAACCCGCTTTGTACAACGTCAAGCAAAGATAAGAGTCCCGGCCGACCATCCAAGGTGATCCCACTCTTTCCCTCATCAGAGAAAGTGCGAACCACAACCATTCCATGGCTTCGTGCATAGTACGCAATGGCATCCATCTGGTTTTGAGTGGAATAGCACTGGTGCTCAGTTGACATGCGGACGTACTGAGCCGCGGGCACCTGCCTATAGTTCAGAAGAGCACTACACCCGACAATGGTGCTGCCCTCTTGCGCGAACTTCGGATGAGTCTGGTCCTGATATGCCAACACTGCGCGCTCCTCTAAAGCGTGGCCGTCCTGCTGGCGAGTCCCCTTTGATTCCCCTGTCGATCTTTCAAGTTGTTTATCACAAAAAGATACAAATGTCTACGATCGTGTACAGCCTGCGGAAATAGAAAAGCAACGATGTAGGGGTGACAGTAGACACCAAGAAAAGATTCGGAGCAAGACTTCGAGCCCTGCGGACCGGGAAAGGCTGGTCGCAGGTGGAAATGGCTGACCTTCTTGCAATCAACAGGGGCTATCTGTCTGGACTGGAGACAGGCAAGCGAGATCCTAGTCTCACAGTCCTAAAAATCCTCGCAGACGGTCTTTCCATAAGTCTGTCGAAGCTACTAGAGGGACTCTGATCAATCTGCGGGCCGAATGAACACCGTCGAAAACGAAATCGATCTCGCGCGAATTAGATTTGGTACTACTGATTGCCAGAGAAGATGAACTGCGCAGTGGCGAAGGTGGGGGGATCGCCAGGGCCTTAGGAGTTAGCACCCTGGAGTTGCGATTGGAAGAATGCGTACGTCCTTCGAATCCCCTCCTCGAGGCTCACCGTTGCCTTCCAGCCAAGTGCATGGATTCGGCTCACATCCAGCAGCTTTTGAGGGGTTCCGTCTTGCTTGCTCGTGTCAAAAACAAGTTGACAATCAAAATCGAGCACACGGGCCACGAGCTCCGCCAGTTCGCGGATAGTTATGTCTTCACCAGTTCCAACGTTTACCAGCGGAGCTTCATCCGCACCGAGCAGTGAATCGTAAACTTCCTCAGGCAGATTCAAGAGATGCAGGCAAGCATCAGCAAGGTCATCACTATAGAGAAACTCCCGCCGCGGGCGACCCGTACCCCAAACTGAGAGTTTCTTTTCACCCGCCAGCTTGGCCTCTACAACCTTTCGCATTAACGCAGGTAGGACGTGTGAACTCTGGAGGTCAAAATTGTCTCCTGGTCCGTACAGGTTTGTTGGCATCGCCGCAAGGTATTTTGTGCCGTACTGCCGGTTGTACGCCCAGCACATTTCAACACCGGCGATTTTGGCGATTGCGTATGCCCGATTCGTAGGCTCAAGCGGCCCCGTAAGGAGGTACTCTTCCTTGATCGGCTGTGGCGCGAGCTTCGGATAGATACAACTGGAACCAAGAAACAACAGCCGCTTCACGCCGCTCCGAAAACCCGCATCGATAACACTGGTTTGGATCTCAAGGTTTTCGCGTATGAAATCAGCGGGATAAGCATCGTTGGCGAGGATACCTCCGACCTTGGCCGCCGCGAGGAATACGTACTCTGGCCGATGTTGATCAAAGAATGCCTGCACTGCGGAGCGATTCGTCAGATCTAGCTCTGCGTGGCTGCGTAGAAAGAGGTTGTCGTATTCCTGCCGTCTCAGCGCTCGGACGATCGCCGACCCAACCAAGCCCCGGTGCCCGGCGACGTAGATCCGACTGTCCTTCTCCATGGTGCTTAGATCTCCATCTCAATTCTCGCGATAATTGAAGACTGAATACGCGTGCTTCTTCACCAACGCGTCTTTTTCCGCGATCTTCAAATCCTCTTCTGTCATTTCTTTCACGAGTTCGCGAAAGGTCGCGTGTTTGAAATTCTCGCCAAGCCCATCCTCTCACAGTTCTGATCAAACAATTGCGCGCCAAGCTTCGCTATCAGTACGCAGCCAATCTCTCGCAGCCAAGGCAGAACCCCTATCACTAAGTATAGATACACCAAGGTGCGGTAGACCTCTCAACGAGCAATCAGGCAACAGGTTTGCACAGATCATTCCATTGCGTTGTATTTGCTCCTGCACTGACGAGCTGTGCCAATTCGGAGGCTGGTGTGGTGAACGCGGAAGATCCGCAATCAAGACAGATCAGAAGTCGTGGAAATACAAAGACTCCGGGTTTGTCCGCATTTCTGAGCCCGGGAAAGTGGATGTTCACCTCGGCAGGAAACTCCGTTTGATTACTGGATGCGCAAAACGTGCAAGACATGGCGATCCCTCCAAGGTCTGCAACCAGTCTACTTGGGGCGAGACACGCTGACTGTGTGGAATCGAACAATTTCGAAAGGGCCTTGATCTGAGAGTGCTCTCAGTATGGTGACACGCTGATACAACCGAGGGCGCCGTTGACTACCAGGGACGGTTCGGTCTTGCGTGCGGAGTGTGCAGTGTGGATCAGTCTCCGAACTGCAGGCTGCCCACATCTAGAGCTTGCTTGTGGAAGGACTGCGGGGCGACGGAGCCTAATAAATCAGGCTCTGAATGGCTTCCAAGAGGTTGAGCAAACTCATAGGACCAGGCAGAAGCGCAAAGTCGGATCTAGACGCGCCTGTGACTTCAAGCAGGCTGTTGGAGTCGGCAGAGCTGGAAAACAGCAGCACTTTGCAGGCCGGACAGCTTTTTCGCATGGCATTCGCAAGTTCGATCCCTGAAAGAGTCTGGAGCGCGACGTCAGAGATAAGAAGATCGGGTGGCGTTATGTGAGCGGCATCCAAGGCCTCAAGTGGGCCAGCGAAGGATCGTGCATCCAACCCCTCCTGGCGCAGGAAATGAGCCAGGGTCGAAGCGAGGAGGTGCTCTTCGTCAACGATAAAGGCTCGGAGTTGTTTTGGCAGCTCGGAGACCATGGCGGTCTTTCTCAAATGCGTGGACTGTACGGCAACTCGATACAAGAGAGTTTGCACGTTATGGAATCGAAGGCAGCGCCCAGCTGGAAGGTGCCACCACGCTAGTTCCTCCGCTCCCCTTCGTAAACTGACAGAAGTGACAGGTCTTGAGTTTGGTATTCATAGCAGATCGGGGAGGTCGAGAATGCCCGCGAGCTGGATACCCTGCTTCCGGCCCACGGGGCGATAACGATTGGTACGCAGACTCAGACCGGACGATTTGGGCTAGCTTTTGGGGGTTGAGACTTTGTAGTCGCGGGTCAGATCAGCCCGATCCGAAACTGGTTACTTTCCCGGCTAGAAGATGTTGCGGTAGAAACCAGCCTCCCCGTTAATTGTCACCGGACGAAGAACTGACGGCGAAGCTCCACCTCTTGTGTATGACACTTCACCCTATCCTCAGCGCCGGTGGACGATTTTAGAAGTCTGATGCTTGGCGCGGCCTGAGAATCTTGAGGTGGGGATTTTTATGATAGGTGCCGCAACAGTGCAGATGACGTCTATTCCGTGTGGGTTTCCTTTGCCAGATCAGGTCGCAATGCAAGGTAAGCGGTCAGGAGTTTTGCGATATTGACGTTCCAATCGGCTCTCTGTTCGATCATCGCGCGGTTGCATGCCGCGATCCCGCTCCTGCGCTCAGGCGATAAAGAAGCCAGCTCAAGTAGGGCAGCGGCGATCGAAGGTGGGTCTCCAAAGGGTACAAGCAGCCCGTGATCCGGACTGGCGACCCATTCGCGATTGCTCGCGCGGTCGGTGGCTAGCACGGGCAGGCCTGTTGCCATGGCCTCAAGCAACGAAATCGAACTTCCATCACTGTATGCGCAACTGGCGTAGACGTCGACAGAACGCAGATACTCTGCCATTTGCTCCGGAGATATTGCCCCAGGCATAAGCACGGCGTTCGCCAACCCTTGCTCGCGAACGAATCGCTCCACATCGGCCTTCAGCGATCCCGAGCCGAGCAGCACCAGCCGCAACCGTGGCATCTTCTCTCGAGCAATACCAAAGGCAGCCAATAGATCCATCACACCGTAGTTGGGTTCCCAGGAACGAGTACAAAGGACAATCACCGCCCTCTCCCATCCCGAGCGTCTCCGGAGCTGCAAGGTATCAGGGCCGCCACGAAAAAAATGCGTGTCGACCCCCCAAGGGAATTGGATGACTTTCACCGTCTCGAGACCGCTCAGCTTTTTGGCCGCTTCGGACACCTCGTCGCAATCACTTAGCAGCATATCAGCGCGTCGGAGAGCATACCTTGTCATCCACTTCCAGAATTCGTCCTGTTTGGAATCCACCAGAATATCCGAACCCCAGGACATTGCGAGCAAGGGGTGGAAGCCAACGAGCGCCGTGAGGAATGCTCCGGTTTGGATTGCTCCGCCATGTACTAAATCGGGCTTTACCTGTTCAAGGATCGCTTCGAGGCGCGGTGCCAGCCGGAACCACTGCTCCGGCGAGACTAGTCGTTCTCCTCCCCCAAGGGGAGCAAGCTCCCGAATACCGTCCGGAACGGGCCTGCGTTCGTATTGCGTCACTTCGCTTTCAAGCCGCAGATACCAGACCTCGTGCGGGGATGAAGCCAGCGCGACTAGAAATCGTCGATCGTGCGACGTGTAGGAACGGCTAAAATAGAGAATTCGCATCGACACTTGGATTCACAACCTGAAGATTTAGGCTAATGAATCAATCTCCTAGCATTAACCACATTAAGGCCTCACCGAACTGCAGGTCGACGAGCAGGGTACGACCGAGAGTCTTCTCCAGGTCATAGGGAAATATCGCATTGTGGGGCGCAGGGCGAAGCACGTCCAACATTTCCCGGGTCAGCACCGTGCCGGCCTGCAAATCGCGGTTGGCGCGTATGCACCGTCGTTGTACGACCACTGTGGCCAGCTCATTGCTTGCCACGGACTTGTCCGGTCGCCCCAGCGCGAGTTCCAGCTCTCGGGTGCGGTCCACCATTTCGCGCCATGTTGCCAGAGTCATGGAGAACGGATGATCGGGGCCGACACGCGCCGTATCATCCGTAAAGTGCTTTTCGATCAAGCGCGCGCCCAGCGCCACTGCACCGAGCACCGTGCTGGGGCCCGGTGTGTGATCGGAAAGTCCCAATACGACATCTGGGAAAGCGACCGAGTATGTTTTGAGTACGTTGAGGTGGATGTGCTTGAAGTTCTCCAAACTCCCCGTGTAATTGGTATTGCATTGCATCAAGCCAATGTGTTGGTTGATGCCACGAATGGTACGAACGGCATCTTGAACCTCAGTCATATTCGAGGCGCCGGTCGCCAGTAAGATCGGCTTGCCCTTCGAAGCAACCTTACAAAGCATTTCCGGCCATGTGATGTCTCCCGAGCCAATCTTGAAGGCGGGCACATAGGGGTCAAGCATATCCACCGCCTCGAGATCGTAAGGTGTAGAAATATAGTCGATTCCCGCCGCATCGCATTCCTTCTTCAGAATTTCGGTCCATTCCCAGGGCAGGCTGGCTTCGGCATAGACTTGCGTGACGGATCTTTTCCACTGAGCTTGGTGTGACGTATTGTCCTGGATCCGAGCGAAGCCTCGTTCGCTGACAATCTTTGTGGCGCGAAAGTTCTGGAACTTGGCGGCGTTCGCGCCTGCTTCCGCACACATCCGAATCAACGCTTTTGCTCGTTCGAGATCGCCATCGTGGTTCGCGGAAATGTCAGCGATGAAATACGTGCGAGGTTCTTCCCCGATTTTGAGCGACCCGATCTTTAACGAAGGCACTCGGCACCGCTCCTCCCGGAAAATGAGCCCGCGGCTTTCAACCCATGCGAGAAACCATTGTCTCGCAGCACGCGGAATTTCTCCAGTCCTTGCCGGATAGTGGGCAGGGGATGGCCCAACGTTTGCATGATTTTGTCTGCACGCAACCAAGTATTGCGAGGCCGCGATGCAGTTAGTGCGGACGCCTCCACCGAGGATTCCTTCACCAGAGTCACGTCCAGCTGAAAAACACGGGCGATTTCTCGGGCAAAATCGTACTTGCTGAGGTGGTCAGCAGACCCAACGTGATAGACGCCACTACAACCGTAATCCACCAATCGCGGAATCCATTCCGCGAGATCGTTCGCCAGAATGGGTGAAAACGTCGTGTCGCAAAAACCTGGCACGGATTCTCCCCGCTCTAGCCGCTGAAGAACCCATTCCGCCAGACTGTTCTTGGCTTGCAGGTTCCATCCGTAGATGTTGACTCGCAGTACCAGTGCTTCCGGCATTGCACGGAGCACCGCTTCTTCGCCCTTCAACTTACTCCGGGCATACCAATTTTGAGGTCCGACCGCATCAATCTCCACGTACCCGCCGGCAATGCCATCGAACACTGCATCAGTAGAAATGTACACGAAGCCCGCGCCCACGGAACGGGCCTGCGAGGCCAAATCGCCAGCTGCCTGCGTGTTAATTCGCATGGCCTCTTGCGGGTTCGATTCGCACCAGTCCACGTTGGTAGCGGCGGCGCAATGAACGACTAAAGACGGCCCCCACCCCGACAGTAGCTTTGCAATTGCGGCAACGTTGGTGAGATCGCAGGACGCTGAAGTGGTTTCTGCCACCGTGATCGGGTGGTTGTAGTAAATCGGAAAAACGCGCCGACCTTGCCGCAAAAACTCCATCGTGAGATTGGCCCCAAGCAGGCCACTCGCCCCGGTGACCAATATCGGCTTATCGGGGGCCAAGGCTTTCCTCGCCGTCAAACTGATGCATGTTCTCCCATACCTCCTCGGGCGGTAGAAACGGGAACATGTCCTCCAGAGGCCTAGACTCGAAAGTGCCATCGGGCCTCCGGAACGCAGAGGCTTTGGGCCAGATTCCTTGCGTGGGGGAAACGTTCACTTCGCAAATCCCGGGTCCTTCCGCACTCAGTGCGAACCGAATGCCTGCCTCCAGATCCTTGTGGTTTTCTATCCGCGAATAACGGAAATCATAGGCTGCAGCCAGGCGATCGAAACGGGGAGTGCCTACGCCGGAAGAGGGGTCGGCACCGGCGAATCGGCCCTCAAAGAAGCTGTTCTGGGTGCCTCGGATATTGGAGTAGCCCTGGTTGTTGATGACGAAAATCTGAATCGGCAGGCGATAGTGGGCCATGGTAAGAAGTTCCTGCGAGTTGAATTGGAAACTCCCATCTCCGGTGGAGCACACCGTTTGCCTTTTGCCTGAGCCGATGCACACACCAATCGCCATCGGCAGGCACCACCCCATAGCGCCCCAGCCACTGTTGATTGTGCGCTGTCCCTTTTTTACCCGAAACGCCTGGAAATGGCTGGTCGTATCCAATGCGTTTCCAGTCACCATCAAGGCGCCTGGCTCAAGAATCTCCGACAAACGATCATAGAAATAATATGTGTTCACAAAATCCCGGTCTTCTGAGTAGTCGGGAGTTAGCGGGGGGTAGCGTTCTCTCCAACGCGCACAAGCGTCGAGCCAGCGGGAAGGCGCTGCATAGGATTCGCCTCCCAGTTGCGCCAAGACTTCCCTTAGGAAATCCGCCGCATCCGCCTGAACGGGAATATCTGGCCGTACCAGTTGATACTCGAGCTGAGCTTCATCGATGTCCACGATGATCTTCTTGGCTTTGGGCGCGAATCCGCCGATATTGAAGCCAACCTTCTGACAGTTCAAGCCAGCCCCGATAGCCAGCATTAAGTCACTATTCTGAACGGCGAAGTTCGCACGACGTTGTCCCGCAATACCGAAAATCCCCATCTGCATGGGATGGTCTTCCTCGAGAAGATCCTTGCACGTAATAGGAAGCACGAATGGGATCTGGAGTCTTTCGAGGACGGCGCGAAGCAATTCTTGTGCCTTAGCTCGATAAACTCCGTTGCCACATACCAAAATCGGCCGCTGAGCATTACGAATCTCGCTGAGAACGATGGACGCATCGTTCGCGAGGCAACGGCGGGGCAGATCCATTATTGGCGTATATCCCGGGAGCACATCGGGATCGATATCCGCACCTTGCACGTCCAATGGCAACTCCAACAGCACCGGTCCCGGCCGACCAGAAATGGCCTGTGCGTACGCGTATTCCAACTCATAGCGAATAGTCTTGGGATCCCGCACGCTCTTCGCATATTTGGTCACTGGCGACGCCATGCCGACCGCGTTACCTTCTTGGGGACCAATCTGTCGAATCCTGTTGTAGTCTGCGATCAACTCTCGCTTTACTTGGCCGCAGATAACCATCATCGGTATTGAGTCGACCCACGCTGCCGGCAAAGCTGATATCGCATTGACGGCTCCAGGACCGGTGGTTACTACGCAAGCGCCGACACCGTTGGTGACACGAGCATAGCCCTCCGACGCAACAGCGCACGCTTGCTCGTGATAGTTGCAGTAGTACCGGACGTCCGTGCTCCGGGCCAAGGAGTCGAGCAAGTACATTATTCCCCCACCCGAGACTAGAAAGACGTCGCGAATGCCCTTTTGGCCCAAAAACTGGATCACATAGTCAGAAAGGAGCATATCTTATTCCAATTCACTAATTTCGCGGATAGTCGCCCATTGCACCGAGGAACATTAATTCGAATCCAAGGCAACGGCTGTCTCGGATTCTCCCACCATCTCAAGCAACTCCTGGCCGGAAAGCCATTGGGTGTTCGTCTCGCTATCATAGCGAAAACCCTCCGGTAGGGCTTTGCCTTCAGGTTGAGGCTGGTCTTTCCACCATGGATGAGCGGGCGCGATCACGAAACGGTCTTGCTGTTCAATCGAATGGCGAGCCTCGTCTTCGGAGAGCAGCACTTCATGCAGCTTCTCCCCGGACCGTATCCCGATCACCTGGATTTCGCAATTTGGCGCGATGGCTGTTGCCAAGTCGATCATCTTCATACTGGCAATCTTAGGAACGAAGACTTCGCCGCCGACCATTGTTTCGATGGACCTCAACACAAAGCGAACTCCCTGCTCAAGCGTGATCCAGAATCGGGTCATCCTCGGGTCAGTGATAGTGACCTTTCCGGACTTCCGCTGTTCCTGGAACAAGGGGATGACGCTGCCCCGACTGCCCGCGACGTTCCCATAACGGACTGAGCTAAACCGGATCGGATCTCCTCCCCGATAGGCGTTGGCCTGAACGAAGAGCTTTTCCGCGACGAGCTTCGTGGCGCCATACAGGTTCACTGGATTAACCGCTTTATCCGTGCTCAGTGCAAGCACGCGCTTCACCATGTTGTCGAGCGCTGCATCGATCACATTTCTGCCGCCGTTGACGTTGGTCTGAATAGCCTCTATCGGATTGTATTCGCACGCTGGCACCTGCTTAAGGGCAGCTGCGTGAATGACTACATCAACACCGACCATCGCACGGCGCAAGCGATCGACATCGCGAACATCTCCGATGAAATACCTCAGACAGGGATGATCAAACCCTGCGACACGCATTTCGTGTTGCTTGAGTTCATCGCGGCTAAAAATAATCAGTCGACGGGGCTCGAACTCATTCAGCAGAATCCGGGCGCACTTTTTGCCAAACGATCCGGTTCCACCGGTGATCAAAATGGTTCGGTTGCGAAGATCGAACATCATACCCCCCAGACAGCTTGGTTATTTGTTTGGACTCTTTCGAGATAATACATGCTGATTCTTGGGCAAAGTGTTACTTAAGTGCTTTAAATATAACTTCGGAATGCGCAACGTTATGCTGATTCTCCGTTACATTGTGAGCAGCCCGCGAAGATGTAATATTGAAGAAACGCTAGGCCCGCACACAACTAAGAGTTTTACCGAGCGAGTTTGAAATAAGTGCCGTGTGTCTCTCGTACAGTCACAGTGGCAAAGGTGATTTAAGACCAGGCGGTCAGAGTTAGACTCAGGACTGAGCAACCATTGGCAGACGGAGAGAATCCTTCATGGTTCGTCATCGGCCAGCATCGCGGCGTTTTGGCAATTCTACTCTGCTATCACCATACGAAGCCTTCCGTCTTTCTATTGCGAGTCCTCGCTGCTGTATCAATGCGATCAAGGATCGAGTTTTCGGGATGAGCTCCGCTGGGTTTCCGCGTCGAGTATTGCTACATCTTGCGAATCGTTGCAATTTTGCATGTCCAATGTGTTCAATCGGCGCCGCGCGCGACCAACGTGGAAAGCAGTTTCGGGGCGATTCCCCTTGGGAAGTTGTAGAAAAGACGATCGCCGAATGCAGCAAGCACGGAACTTATGTTGAACTGATGGGTGGAGAACCCACACTCTATAAAGATCTGCCTAAAGCCATTGCCTTACTCGCGAAGCATCGCCTTCCTTCATACATTGTGACGAACGGATTTAACCTCGAGAGAACCGGCCCCGAAATGGTGGCGGCCGGATTGAATGTACTCTTAGTTTCGGTGGATGGATGGGACGAGGAATCCAGTTATGAGCGCGGTCTCGTCCCGGGCTCTTTCGAGGCAATCCGCAAGGGCTTTGCCGCAGTTATTCGGGCTCGCAAAGGTGTTTTCCCGATCATCCGAGCATGCTCCGTTGTAACAAAGGTCAATCATCACAGCATGGAAAAGATTGGGCAGGCCCTCTACGACATGGGTGTCCGCCGCTGGGTAATTCAGAATTATGCCTTCATAACCGATGGTGCGATGGCCGCACACCGGCAAATGAGGGCGGAGACCGGGATCGGCGACCAACTCATGCAGCACCATGTTCCGGGCGTAGATTCATACCTGACGCCGATCGAGGTCGCCGAGTTTAGGAAATCCTTGCAAAGAATTCGAGAGATGAGCAAGACTCGCCTGGGCGGAATGCGAATCGATTTCGACTGGAACTTAGACCTTGACGCCTACTATTCATCCCGCCGACCAGCGCTTTCTTCAAGTTGCAATCTGCCCTTTACTCGAGTTGATGTCTTCCCGGATGGGCGAATTGCTACGTGTGGCGACGCTCATACAATCGGCAATATCCTTACCGGCTCAATTCGTGATGCGTGGGAGGGAGAAGAAAAGGAGCGCGTGCTGCGACTGTTGGCGCGCGATCGAGTCTTGCCCATGTGCTTTCGCTGCTGTGGCATTCTCAATGGACTGAGGTTTGACGAGACTTCTGCGCCCTATGAGAGCTTAGTGCAGATTTCCAAAATCCCCAACATGATGGCCAACTGAATGACCAGCGCTTCTGGTGCACAAGAGGTTTGGTGTAGTTCTGTTCGTTACAGCCATAGGGGTTTTCCATGATTGAGGTCACTTCGTGTGTAATCTGTGCCGGAGAAATCCGCAATCTTAGAAGAGCGCTCGTCGCCCCGTTCATCGCGCGTCGAATATGGGACAAGAAGCCCTTTAATATCGACCTGGCGTGTTGCAGAAAATGCGGATTTATCTTCTACAATCCGCGTTTGGATGAGGCTGATCTTCAAAATCTCTACACGGGCTATCGCTCTCCGGAATATCAGAAAATGCGCTACAGATACGAGCCCTGGTACTCGGAGAAAATGAATGCGGCATTAGCGTTACCTGGGTCTTATGCTCAGCGGCGGTCCGTACTCTCAGGCATTCTCAAGAAGCATCTGAGAGGCCGCGCAATCCGCAGGGTGCTCGACCATGGTGGTGATCGGGGCGACTTGGCGGCGGGGTTGATTGATGGTGCGGAGGCTTTTGTTTACGACATCTCGGGCGTTTCGCCAGTTGCCAATGTGACGGCAGTTTCCGACTTGGCAGCATGCCAGGCCGACTTAATCATTAACAGCAACGTTTTGGAGCACGTGGGATTCCCACGCGACATGGTGACGAGAATCTTGCAGGCTTTGCCTGACAGAGGGCTTGTCTTCATTGAAGTGCCTTGCGAAGATCCATTTGGCTCGTATCGGTTGGCACGGAGAATTGCCCAGGTCGGCCTTACCATACTCTTGCGTCCTAAGTCTGCCACTCCGCTGATTCAGCCTTCGGCGCTCTATATGATGCACGAGCACATCAATTACTTCACAGAGCGGTCTCTCAGCGAACTTATGCGGAGCGCCGGCGGCAGCTTGATCGCCTCTGGAAGTTATCCAATCAGCGGAGCGGCGGGCCGAGCGGACATTGCATGGTATCTCGGCTCGAAGAAGGGTCAGTGTCTAGATTAAAGGCGCTCGGGGAACCTGACATACGGCGAATTGATCTCCGTGCTCCTCAATTTCGGCCGTACTACACGATGGTTATAATCCCGCCGAATGCGTCTTCCGGTGCCATTCGCACATACGTCGGATGGATTCTTCCAACGGAATCCAAGGTTGGAGTCCAAGTAGTGCCGCACGATCCGTAGCTGGTACATAACGTAAGGGCGTGGATCCAGGCACAGGCTGGCGCTCAATGCGGATCTTCGCGCCGGGTGCGGCTACCTCCACAACTGTTTGTGCCAAGTCCGCTATGGAAATCTCGTGCGGCGATCCAACATTGTACGCTGTGCCTCCCTTTCCGCGCAGAAGCAGGACCCATAACCAGATGGCTAGGTCGGCTGCATACAGGTAGGAGCGATACGGGGTACCGTCACCGCTAATTCGTACGGGGCCGCCGGCCATTGCGTCGCGTACGAAGTTGCCTACGGCGTAATTGGCGTCCAGGGGCAGCAGCGGTCCGGCGAAGGCAAACAGCCGGCCGATAAGGGCATCGAAGCCGTACACACGAGACCAGACACTGCAGAGAAATTCCGACATACGCTTTGACTGTCCGTAGGCTGAGTTCACATCAGTGGGCAACGGAGCGCCAGCATAATCTTCGGGAATATGCAGCAAGTCGGCTGGTTGCATGCCGTATACGGCACCTGAACTGGAGAAGAGCAGTCGGCGCGTACCTCGAGTGCGCGCCAGCTCCAGCACGCGCTGCGTAGTCGCAAGATCACCTTCCAGGGAAGATACGGGGCTCTGGGCATTGATCGGATAACAGCGCTCCGTGGCCAGATGAATAACGAGAGAAAAGCTTCCTTCGGGAAAGCGAAAGTTTTGGCCATTACCCGCCCACAGAGTCACTGCGGGGTCATCCGCCAAGTGGGGGAAACGCTGTCGAAACCCCTCCGGATCGCGCGTCAAAAGCACCGCGGAAATGCCCAAATTCAGGCGGCGATTTGCCCAAAGAAGGCTTTCGGTCAACCATGTACCGACGAAACCTGTGGCGCCAGTGATGAAAAGTCGCTCGCCTCGCGCCAAGGGCCAGATTTCCTCGGTATGCGCCAATACGTGGTCGAGGTCCACCGCAAGCGGGTTGGACATCAACGACCTCCTACCCCTTCCCGGCACACCTGTCGCAGCGGGTCGCGGGTGCAATCGAGCAGGTATGCGGGGAGCCACAAATACGCGCCGATGCGGATAACTCGTTCCATGGCAAAGTTAGCATTGTCGAAGTCTCTGCTTTTACGATACCGCACCTCCGCATGAGATGGACGTTGCATAGTAGGATACCCTTCTGATTCCTCTTCGAGTTTCTTCTGATGGTTTGCAAAGAGAATCGCCGTACTCTGTTGCCGAGTTCAGATACAAAGTTATGACGTACGCTTTCTGCAACTCAACCAGTGCTTCGTGCCTGCCTGAAAGAATGCATGCTAAACTCTTGGTCGTATATAAGAAATTGTTGCCAAGGTCGCCGAAGTAGCTATAGGCAGTGTTCTGGAGGGTTGTTCAATGAGCCAAAAGCTCATCACTATCATGACACCTTGCTACAACGAAGAGCTGAACGTGCGAGAAATCCATCGGCGTGTGATGGCAGTGGCAGCTCAGTTGCCCGGGTATCGTTTCGACCACCTCTTTATTGACAATGCATCAACGGATCGCACGGTCGAAGTGCTGCGCGAAATGGCAGCAGAGGACCACACGGTTAAGGTCATTGTGAACGCACGCAACTTTGGAGCCGACCGTTCTGGTATGCATGCCCTCTTGCAAGCTCAAGGAGACGCAGTCGGGATCATTGCGGCCGATCTACAGGATCCACCCGAGTTGTTCGTCGAGATGATTCGCGAATGGGAGAACGGTTTCCCGATCGTTGCAGCCATCAAAAATTCAAGCGCGGAAAGCGACGGGATGTTCGGCGTGCGAACTGCCTACTATCGTGTGGTCGCACGGCTCACAAACGTGAAAGTGCTGGAGCACTTCACGGGATTTGGAATCTACGATCGCTCGGTCCTAGAGCAGCTTCGTACCCACTTCCCCGACCCCTATCCATATTTCAGGGGAATGATCGCCGAGCTTGGACTCCCGATTAAGAAGGTCTATTACACTCAAATGCTCCGCGAACGCGGTACTACGAAGAACAATTTCTATGCACTTTACGATCTGGCGATGTTGGGAATCACGAATCTTTCTAAAGTGCCCTTGCGGATCGTTATCTTTAGTGGATTCGTCGCCGCCCTCATCAGCCTCGTTTTAGGCTTGTTTTACTTGATCTATAAACTGGTTTTCTGGTCCAGTTTTTCTGTGGGAGTAGCGCCGCTGGTACTGGGCATGTTCTTTCTTGGTTCTGTGGAGCTGATTGCATTGGGTATCATAGGAGAGTATGTGGGCTCGATTCACACGACGGTCCTCAATCGTCCTAGGGTGACGGAAAAGGAAAGGATTAACTTATGTTGACTCCGTGACAGCTGTCCACGTCAGGCCGTTTCCAGAATTCGTGCGCTACATCCTCGTCGGCGCATTCAACACGCTATTCGGCTACTTTCTCTTTGCGCTGTTGAACTGGCTATTCAGCGGTTTCAGCCGCTATGGCTATCTATACGCAGCACTGCTGGGCAACGTTATCGCAATCACAGCTGCGTTCCTCGGTTACAAGTGGTTTGTCTTCCGCACACGTGGCAACTACTTGATCGAGTGGATTCGCTGCTGTGGGGTTTACGGAAGCATCATGCTGATCGGCTTGGTCGGGTTGGCGATCCTAGTCCCTGTTTTTCGTCATCACCTGCGGAATCCACAGCTTGCCCCCTATCTTGTCGCTGCTTTGATGACCGTTTTGGGTGCAGTCATCAGTTTTCTGGTACACAAGAATATTTCGTTTCGACAGAATATCAGCGTGAGAGCTTCCGATCGATAACCCCCGATCTGAACAGGCGTTCCAACAGTTCAAGGAATATAGGCTGCCCCAAGGTTATGAGTGGGACCTACTGTCCGAGCCGTCGCAGCTGTCCTCTACACCATGGTTGAATTGGCCCATATATCCACGCTTATTACTCGCCATTAGAAATATGCCGCAGAGCATCCTCAATCGTGGCATCGGGTGCCTCCTCGTCAGTCAGATAGGTTGCGCGGTCTTTCCAGAGCCGCTCAATCGTTCGCGGTGAGCAGCCAAATCTTGCCCGTATGCTCCTCTGCATTCTCGATATCGGTCAGCTCAACTGCTGCGATGATTGGGCGAGCGGCGATACCTTGTGAAGTTGCGAACAGATGTGCAAGTTTTCACGGGTGCCCCGCTTGAAGCCAGCGGTTTAACAAGTAACGATCACGCACCCAATGACCCCAAACATCGGGCTGGCGTGAGTAGCTTCGGGTAAGCGATTGCAATCACGATTTGCCCGACTGTGTTGACATAGTGGTAACTAGACGGCGCGCGAAAGTCACCATGCAGTATTGCTGACCCGAGTCACAAGACTGAAATCCAAACGAGTCCGTGGGCTGAGCTCTTGCTATAGGCGGAGTACTTTCCCCTGCCTCTATCTCCTATCCTCCCTTGCATGTGGCTACAAAGAATCGCCGTGCCGCAACTCAGCCCGACGATCGGGAAGGCGATAATTCCGAGACACCTTATCCAGAGGAACTTCGACGACTCCGTTTTTCTGCAAGTGGAAACCGAGGGTCTATCCTCGTTTTATCCCTCTGATGCCTGCGTAGAGCGTACCGATATGAAACCATCCAAGCCGGTTTTCGATATCCTCAGAGGATGGGTATTAAGGTTGTATTTAGCGAAGATCCGGGCTTTGTCTTGAAAGAGGCTGGAGTGTTCCTCGCATCGCAACCGGTTTCGCACAACTTGATCCTCTCGCTCCTCGATGCCCGCGTCACCCATCCCGAACCGGGCCGTTATTGGCTGGCAACGGAAGACGAGGAAATTGTCGGTGTGATCCTGCAGACGCCCCTGACCCTTGACGCGACCCTCACGCCGATGGACGGGCGAGCGGTCGAGGCCGTGGTGAGTGCGCTGGCGGATGCCGACATTTCTCTACCAGGAATTAATGGAGACGCCAGAACAGCGGCCAGCTTCGCTGGGCAATGGAGTGAACGACGGAAGTCGGCTGCCACGCCGTTTCAGGGTAGCCGTCTCTACGAATGGCTGGAACCCGACGAGGCTAGAAACACCAGGGGGACGCTTCGGCTTGCTCTTCCGAGCGATCGCAGTTTGATGACGGAGTGGTTTCGCGCATTTTCAATTGAGATTGGTGAACCGGCGAACGACACAGAACTCCGTGTAGACCGGTGGATCGCTGCGGCAGAGTTATGGCTTTGGGACGACGGGGAGCCGATGTCGATGGCGGTTGGCAGAAAACCTGCAGAAGGCGTAGTCCGCATCTCCGGGGTATACACTCCGGCCGAGAAGAGAAACCGGGGCTACGCTACAGCGTGCGTTCATGCGCTTTCAAAGCATATGCACCATGGCGGCTTTCGCTGCGTACTTTACACAGATTTGGCGAACCCTACATCCAATTCTATTTACCGCCGCATTTGCTATAGAGCAATAGCAGAGGGTCTACGTTATCGCTTTGAGTGATTGCAGGCGATTGCATTGGATTCAAGACAGCACCAGCGAATACGTCCTTGAGGCGAGTTACTACGCGAAAATCCGCGAATCGCTTTTCGACGGAGTTCCGAGCGAGTGACCGCCCACTCGGCAATCACTACTTGATCACCATCCCTCTGGCCGAGCTTTTTTTGCTTCTCATTGCGCGGCGGATCGGAGATGGCGATCTGGAGATCGCAGAACAGACTGAACTGCTCTCTTCACTGGTGTTCGATCGTCAGAAGTTGATACACTCTGGTTCCAAGCTCACCATCAGCATTCCTCTCCCCCCGAACCGGATTGAGGTGCATCAATGCCCATCAAACTAACATCAACAACCAGGTGTCCACCGGTCGACGTGCCGCCGGATACTCCGCTCCTGTGGGTACTGCGCGACGTACTCGAACCTCAAGGGAGCCAAGTACGGATGCGGAATCGGACTCTGTGGCGCATGCACGGTTCTGGTGGACGGCCAAGCGGTGCGCTCCTGCATGACGCGAGGTGGGATCCGTGGTGGGCGAGCCGATCACCACCATCGAAGGGCTCTCGCCCGATGGCCTTCATCCGGTTCAGGTGGCGTGGGAGGCGCTGGACGTGCCGCAATGCGGATACTGCCAGTCCGGCCAGATCATGTCTGCCGCTGCTTTGTTGCAGCGCACGCCGCATCCCACCGACGCGGACATTGATGCGGCCATGAGCGGCAATCTTTGCCGCTGCGGAACCTACGCGCGCATCCGTCAGGCCATTCACGAAGCAGCAGAAGCGGGCACCGCAACCCGTCCCAAGTGAAGGAGGGCCTACTCATGCGCTTGAATCGGAGATCGTTTCTGCAGTTGACGGCCCTTGCGGGCGGCGGCCTCGCTCTGGATCTTTATCGCTCACCCCTCAGCCGCGGCTCAAGGGCCAGGGAAACCGCCCGACCTTACGCCGCAGGCCTTCATCCACATTGCGCCGGATGGCGTAGTCACAATCATGGCGCGCGCCTCGGAGTCAGGCCAAGGCATGCGCAACATGCTGCCCATGCTGATTGCCGAGGAGCTGGATGTCGACTGGAAGAACGTACGCGTGCAGCAGGCAGAACTGAACGAGAAGATATACGGCCAGCAGTTTTCCGGAGGCTCCGCAAATACCCCGACGGGTTGGGAGCCAATGCGCCGCGTGGGCGCGGCTGGGCGCCAGTTGCTCATCACCGCAGCTGCACAAACGTGGGGCGTGCCGGAGACTGAGTGCACACGCAATCCGGCCGCGTGCTTCACGCCGCCTCAAGGCGCTCCTGCTGGTTATGGAGAACTTGCTGCCAAAGCCGCCGCGCTGCCGCGCACCCGCACTCAGCAGCGTTAAGCTCAAAGACCCCAAAGATTACCGCATCATTGGTCATTCGCAACCCGGCGTCGATACACACGCGATCGTCACCGGCAAGCCGCTTTTCGGCATCGACGTCCAACTGCCGGGAATGCTGTACGCAGCGATTGAGAAGGCCCCCGTGTTTGCCGGCAAAGTGAAGTCGGCCAACATCGATCAGATCAAGTCGCTGCCCGGCGTGCGCCATGTCCTGGTGATTGATGGCGGCATCACTCCCGCAGCCTACACGCCCTGGGAGCCGGGGATGGAACCGGGCATTGCGATCGTGGCGGACAACTGGTGGCAGGCCCAGCAGGCTCGCAAACAACTCGTAGTCGACTGGGACCTGGGCCCGGCCGCCACACAAAGCTCGGAGGGTTTCAAGAAGCGGGCGGAGGAACTGCTTCAGGCCCAGCCCGCAAACACCGCTGCGGAAGTATGGCGACGTGGACGCCGCGCTCAAGTCATCGGCCAAGGTAGTCGAGGCCACCTACCAATATCCGTTCATTGCGCATGTCACGCTTGAGCCGCAGGGCGCCACGGCGCACTGGAAAGACGGAAAGCTGGAGATGTGGTCCACCAGCACTTTGCCGGTCGATGGCCGCGGGCTGGTAGCCAGGACGCTTGGGATTGAGGAAAGCGACATCACCACTCACATGGTGCGCTCGGGAGGCAGCTTTGGCAGGAGACTTCAGAACGACTATCTGGTGGAGGCCGCCTGGATCGCCAAGCGAGTTGACGCGCCGGTCAAGCTGCTGTGGTCGCGCGAAGATGACATCGCACACGACCCCTTTCGGCCAGGCGGAACGGTTGGGTTGAAAGGCGGTCTTGATGCGCAGGGCAAGCTCACTGCGTGGCGGCAGCACTTGGTCACCTTTGGCGATGAAAAGCACTCGACGTCAGGCGGCGGCATCGGCAGGGACACTTTCCCGCTGGCTTTCCGCCGGCGTACGCGCTCTACACCTCCCAGCAGCCGCTGATGCTCCGTACCGGAGCTCTCCGCGCCCCCGGCGACAACGCCTACTGCTGGGTGTCGCAGTCCTTCCTTGACGAGCTGGCACATGCCGCCGGGCGCGATCCGCTCGAGTTCCAGCTTGAACTGCTCAGCAACAAGCAAGCGCCATGGTCGTCGGGCGAAGCACGACGCCGTGGGCGATCATGAGCCGACAGGACAATCCGTTCTCATCCCGGAGCGGTTTAAAGGCGTGCTTGAGTTAGTCGCGGAAAAGTCCGGCTGGGCGAATCTCACTGGCGCGAGGGCTGAAACCTGCTCACTGTTGAAAACAAGGGCTCGGCAGGCTCAGTCCCAGAATGCCGGCTCTGCCAGTTTGGCAGGGGCACCCAACCACCCATTTTGCTTTGTATAATAAGGGGTCATACGAAGGTCGCGGTCAAAAGTCATGAGAATTTAAGCCTAAAATCGAAGGTGCCCTGTAAAATAGCCCTGTAATGTCTTAAACTGCCCTGCAGTTTCTCCACAGTTTAGGCTAGGGTCACCTGTAAAGTCCCTAAAGCGATTGGCCACAAATTCACAACCCGAAATCCGAAATTGCGCTACAGCGGCTTGACCAATCGTCATAGGGGATTTACAGGGACTCTGGAGGACTACAGGGCTAGATTACAGGCTTCATACGCTGTAATACCCTGTATTCTCATGACTTACCATATGACCGTGACCTTCGTATGCCCCAGAACCTGTATATTTTGTCATTCGCACCCAGACGAAAATGGGCCTGGTAGGATAATTCATTCTTCTTGTTGTACTCAGGGAATAATACCTACAGGTAAATGCCAACCCCTCCGACTTGATCACGTGTTCGCGTAACTTAAAAACGCATCGTCTGATCTAAAACTCGCCATGTCAGCACATCATACGACTACAGAGATAAATTACCCTACAGCGCAAAGATGACGACCAACGCTGATTCGCACACTGACTTAGAGGACATGGTTACACACGATGCCTCGGTCACTCCTGCTCTGAGTGCAGTGTCGGGTGACAGCTGGACGGCGCACATCAACCGCGCCGCCCAGGAGACTCT
>CAVULU010000008.1:0-99448 GCA_963742455.1 uncultured Acidobacteriaceae bacterium
AGCGCTCTAACCAACTGAGCTACGTCCCCAGAGTGAATCTGGAAAAGCATGTTGCACGCTACGGATGGCGCAGAGTTGACCGCTTCCACCTACAGCAACCGCATTCAAGCGGGAAACCAAGCCGCACTCTTGCTTCTGCAACATCATCGAGTGTATCAGAAAAGCCTCGTATCCATGGCATCCCGCACGGGCATTTCTCCGCAGCCAGAGAGCCCCATCCTCCTCAATTCAAAAAACCTGCTACGCCGGCCCGTCAATTGCGCACTCCGCTCAATGAAGGGACTTCGGGCGCGATTGCCAATCACTCTACCGGCGCGGGCCCCAGGTAACGCCAGAGAATCTCCGCGCGTTCATGGGACCAAACTCGACTCTTAGGCCGTCCAAGCCGCAACCGGGCGATTCCCGCGTGCAGCCGCTGTGAAACCCATATCCATTGATATGCCGCGAACACACTGCAGCAGATGATTAGCAATCGAAGGGAGTTTTTGCGCAGTCACGCGAAACGACGGCCCGGAAACACTGACCGCTGCCACCGGCTGGCGTTGCGCATCCAGCAGTGGCACTGCGATGCAGCGAAGTCCTTCTTCAAGCTCCTCATCATCCACGGCATAACCGCGGCGACGCGTCTTCTCGATCTCCGTTCTAAGCGCTTCGGCTGTGGCGATTGTCCGATGGGTAAACTTCTCAAACCGAGTGCGACGGATGATTTCGTTGATGCGATCCTCGGGCAGAAACGCCAGCATCGCCTTCCCCACCGAGGTGCAGTGCACCGGATTGCTCGATCCCACACGCGTAATCATGCGAACGGAGCGCGCCGGCTCGATCTTGTCGATGTAAATCACCCGCGCTTGTTCCAGAATGCAAAGATGCGCGGTTTCCTCGGTCTCGGCCACCAGGCGCCGCAGATGCGGTTGAGCGCGCTCGCGAAGGTCGTACTGCTCGATCGCGCGATTTCCAAAATCGAAAAGCCGCAGCCCGAGGCGGAATTTTCCATTAGTCGTCCGCTCCACCATGCGGTGCCGCTCTAATACCATCAGAAAGCGATGCGCCGTGCTCTTGTGGAGCTGCAGGGACGAAGCTACCTGAGCGAGTCCCAATGGAACCTCGCTCTCGCCGAGCAGATCAAGTACGGCAAAGGCGCGGTCGAGCGCCTGAACTTTGTAAGTGCCCTGGGGGGCGGTGTCTCGCATCTTGGTCCTCTATTCCGTCTGGAAGTACAACCCAGTTTCTCAGAATATGGTACTTCGAGTCAAGAAAATGGGACAAGGTCGCGGTGCGATGAGATGGATGTCATCGACAGCCTGGCCCGATTCAGCCTGCTGGATCGTGTTTGGTGAGTCAGACCGATCGAGTGAGCGCGCCGCTACTCTTCATTCTTGATGACGGCTAGATGGAAGCTACGGCGCTGCTTAAAACCGAGTCGCTCATAGAGCCGAATCGCGGGGTTATCGTCGAATGCGTGCAGAAACGGCATGCGGCCAGCGCCCACGATGTCGCGCATCACCTCGCACATCGCCACACCGGCATAGCCTCGTCCTCGTGCTGCGGGATGCGTGCAAACGGCACTCACTTCAATAAATCCCGGCACCCGCGTGCGCTGCCCCGCCATCGCCAGCAAGCGTTGCTCTTCGAAGACTCCGTAGAAATTTCCCAGCTCGATGGTGCGCTCGCGGAAGGGCCCAGGCTCGGTGAGCGTCGCGAGTTCCATCATCGCTGGCACATCGGCGCTGCCAAGTTTACGCAGGGTGATGCCCCCGCCAAGTTCGCGCCCCTCGCCAAAGTTTGGCTCGCGACAAATCATCTGTGTAAGAATCCCGCCCCGAAAAAGGCTCCAGCCTCTCGGGAGTGCAGGGACATCATGCAGGAACAGGGCGAGCAAACCTCCCTGACCCGCCAGTGCCCGTAGCGCGTTGTAGCTCGATTGCGACTGATCTCGTGCGCCGGCCAGCGGACCGATCGCTGCGGGATAGCGAAGGGGCGTTCCATCGCCAAGCGCAAGTTCCCGATGCTCCGTGAGCAAGGCATTCAGAATCGGATTGTCGAGAAGTGCTTCGCGAGCATCGAATCGGAGAGATTCAGTCATGCCAGTGACATGAGAACCAGCATTGGAGGTGGGCATGGATGAAAGATGATCCTGGTGAACAAGGAGATGCGAATCCTTGATCTGAAAACAAGCGTCAAAGGATGAGCATATAGACTTGGCGGTTGGTTGCAGTCAGATTTTTGAAAGATTGACGCAAGTTCATGGGCCGCATGAGGTCAGGAGAAGAAAGATGCAGATTATCTTTGCAGCGTCAGAGTCTCTTCCGTTTGCGAAAACAGGCGGACTTGCTGACGTGATGGGTGCGTTGCCAAAGGAAATCCTCAAGCTGGGGCACCAAGTTACCGTCTATCTTCCTCTTTATGCAACAGTTCGCTCCCATCTGGTCGGGGAAGTAAACTACGCGATCCGGTCCATCACCATCCCTTTTCCACATGGCAACCGTTTCGTTGGAATCGCAGACGGCGGCGAGCGCGACGGAGTGAAGTTTTACTTCGTAGATTGCCCGGAAATGTTTGACCGTCAAGGTCTTTATGGAGACAATGGCGACAGCTATGGTGACAATGCAGAGCGCTTCGGCCTGTTCTGTCGCGCGGTCCTCGAGGCGGCCAAAATTCTTGGTGTGCCAGACGTCTTCCACGCACACGACTGGCAAGCCGCCTTGATTCCTGTCCTGCTGCGGACGGTTTACAGCGCAGACCGCATGCTCAAGAATTGCGGCACAGTACTGACCATGCATAACGCCGCTTACCAGGGATGGTTTCAGCCCGCCACCACAGAACAACTGCTGCTGCCCTGGGATATCTTCACCTACGACAAGCTCGAAAATTACAACACCTTTAACTTCCTCAAGGGCGGCATCGTCTACGCCGACGAGCTCACCACGGTGAGCCGCAAGTATGCAGAGGAGATTCAAACTCCAGAGTTTGGAAATGGTCTGGACGGAGCACTCCGCCAGCGCCGCGCCGACCTGCGCGGCATCCTGAACGGTGTGGACTACACGGAATGGGACCCGGCGACTGACGGCAATCTCGCTGCTCACTACACTCCTGCCGATCTGTCGGGCAAACGCGAATGCCGCAAGGATTTGCTTCACGCCTTCGGTCTTGAAGTCGCGGAACAGACACCGGTCATCGGTATCTGCTCCCGTTTCGCGTCTCAAAAAGGATTCGACCTGCTCGAACAAATTGCAGGGCGCCTGGCAGAGCGCGATGTAGCCGTTGTCGCACTTGGAACCGGCGAGCCTTACTACGAGAAATTTTTTCGAGACTTTGCTTATGCCAACGCCGGCCGCTTCGCTGTCCAGATTCGTTACGACGATGCCCTCGCCCACAAAGTCGAAGCGGGATCCGATATCTTCCTCATGCCGAGCCGCTTCGAGCCCTGCGGCCTCAACCAGATTTACTCCCTCAAATACGGAACTGTGCCGGTTGTGCGCGCGACCGGCGGACTCGACGACACCGTGGAGGAATGGAATGGCGGCCTTAACGCCGGTACGGGGTTCAAGTTTGAGCCGTACGAAGCGCAGGCATTGCTGGATACCATCGACCGCGCGCTAGCCGCGTTCTATGACAAGAAGCAATGGTCGAAACTCATGCAGAACGGCATGGCGCAAGACTTCAGCTGGGACAAACCAGCTCGCGAGTACGTCGCCGTCTACGAGGAAGCTGCGCGGAAACGAGCCTGAGATTGTTCCGCGATTTTATTCGAGCGATCTGAACCTGACCTGGGCTGTCAAGCGCCCTGTCCAAGCACTTTCGGCACATCGATGCCGAGTGCAGTCGCCAGGTCGTGCTGGTGCTCCTGCTCCTGGGAGATGATCGTGCGCAATTGCTCAGCCAGCGCGTAGTGCCCAAGCCCCTCAGCCTGACGCACGCGTTCGCGATAGTTCTTGATCGTGACGGTTTCGTTATCCAGATCGAAGCGGAGCATCTCTTCCGGCTTTTCTGAGAGCTTTACTTCCTTCGGTGTCGCCGTCGGCATCCCACCCAGGTAGTCGATCTGGTCGGCGATGATGAGGGCGTGCTGCAGCTCTTCGGCAGCGTGCTTCTTTAACTCGCCCGCAATATTCATCCACTGCGCGCCTTTCAGCACATTGCTGTAGACGGTGTAAGCGATGATGGCCTGGTATTCGCGAGCCAGGTCTTCATTCAGCGCCTTGATCAAGTCCTTGATTGCAACGTCGATCTTCGGCTCGTTCTTTTGATCCGAATTTGGATTTTGGGTTTTTGTTTCTGGCATGAGGCTTCCTTCTTTCTTCAGAGTGGCAGTGGGGCTGCTGACATCCCGTCAGATGCGGTCAGGGGCGTAAATGTTGGTTGCCAGCTGCTTTTCCCGACACTAACTTCTTTCCGACGCTACCGTATCAAACCCGCGGAAGTGCGAGCGAGGTAAGTAAGATTCGGAACGTACTGACGGCACTGACAGGTGACGATGTGGCAATGATGGATAACATGACGTTGCCGAGGGGAAGCGAATCCTGCGACGGATCGGTCATGCCCCTAGCACATCGCCAAGCACCAGGATGGCGGCATGATAAACGCCTCCGCCTAATCGCCAGCCCCTAAAGCCTGTTCACAACCGTCTCAGGAACTCGGTACAGTTCTCGCGGATTATTTTGACGGAATCACAGGCAAAATGATCTGCGACGGATGCGCTGCGTCCAGGTATATGGTATTGTGCGCGACCTGCGTTCGCCGGTTGTCATTCAACGGCTCGCCGGTGTTGGGATTTACATCGAAGCGCGGAAAGTTGCTGCTCGAAATATCCAGCCGTATGCGATGGCCTTTCTTGAATACCAGCGACGTCGGATACATTTCGATGGTGAATTCATATGGCTCGCCCGGCTTCATCAGATCGGCTTTCCCCGGCCCATTGCGATACCGCGCGCGCACAATGCTGTCGGCAATATTCAAATCCGCACCGTCGGGAAAATCCGCATTGGGCGGATAAACATCCACCAGCTTCGCGGTGAAGTCCGTATCCAACGCATCCGACGATGCCCACAGCTTGACTACAAGGCGTCCCGTCACCTCAATATCACTCTCCAACTGTGGCGTTTGAAACACCACCACATCGTTGCGCGCTGAGAGCGGCCTTGTATCCGTGCACAACCAGAAATCCGCGCGGCATCGTTGATCTGCCGCGCCCTGAAACATCAGCGTCCCTTGCGACGATACATTCCCGCCGATCGTAGGCACTGGATTCTTCGGATCAAACTGATACGTAATCGACGCATCTTCTCCTGGCTTCTCCGTCGACAAAACGCCTTTGGGATGGAGGAAATACAGCGTGTACACGGTGCGCGCCAGCGGCCATTCCTGCTCTTCGCGCCAGTGTCCGCCAACAAAAATGCGCCCCTCGGCGGTCTTGTGCGCATCGCCGCCGCCCATCACGTAAATACGCACCGGAGGCTCGCGATCCACGCCATTATCGACGCCCTTCAAAAAGTGATCGAACCAGCGCAGATGAAATGCCGCAAGGTCCAAGGCCGCATCGTCAGTAAACTGCGCCTCTCCCGCGTGGTTCAGATTCTCGCTGCTATGTATCCATGGCCCCACGATGAGGCGCTGGAGGCTCTTCTTCGAATTGCGCAGTTGCACAAAATTCAGATTCGCCACCTGCATGCCCCAGGAGTCGTACCACCCCGTCGTGTGATATTCCGGCACATCCTTGTATTCCGCCAGGTGATCTACCACGCTCGATCCCGCGTTCTTCCAGAAATCATCGTAGTCACCATAGCTCATCGCCTCGATCAGCCACTTCTCATAGTCTGGCGCAAACTTCAGAGGAGTCGTACCCGGCCGCAGCGGCAGATTATGAACATACTGCCGCACATCGTTTCCCATCTCCACCAGCGCCTTTGCAACCATTGGGTCTGACGCCGCTCTCTTCGCCGCCACCAAATCATCCGGCGTTCCTGTCGCGTTACCCAGGGTCAATACCCAGTCAAAAAACCGAAGCTCAAACGCGCCGTTGTGCCGGACGCCGTATTGCCCAAAGTCCGACATCGCGTTCCTGGGCACCATAGCTTTCACATACGGTGCATTCCCAATCGCCATCGCATGCTGCGTGGCGCCCGCATACGATGAGCCAAACGTTCCGATTCCCCCATCGCACCACGCCTGCGCGCCAATCCACTTGGTCGTATCGAATCCATCCTCCGGATCGGTCGCCAACGCCATCCAGTGCCCCTCCGACTTGTATCGGCCCCGCACATCCTCGAGCACCAGCACGTAACCGTGCGGCACAAAGGCATTGGCATTGAAGCTGGCCCGCTCCTTGTTGTATGGCGTCCGCATCAGCAGTACTGGAAACTTTCCATCCACCGCCTGGCCGCCCCGCGCCGGCCGATAGATATCCGCCGCCAGTTGCACACCGTCGCGCATCGGAATCATCACGTCTTTACTCTCGACAATGCCGTAGCTTTCCGCACTCTGAGCATGCAGTCCACAGCAAAGCACCAGCACAAACGAACTCGCAACTACTTGATGAACGCGGAAAGACAAACCAGCCCAGCGATTCGCCATTGCGAAAACCACTTTCTGCGCTTACTGCAATCTCAATCTGCGCGGGGAATGTCTGGAATTGCAGCGGAGAGCTCTGGTCGGCCTGAAGCGACAAAAACGAAAGGCCCGGATTCCGTTGATTGGCCCCAGACGCAACAACGGCCCGGGATTGCTCCCAGGCCGTTGCCGGTGAACTGTTGGGATTGGACTAAGGCCATCGCGCTTCCGCGAGTGCCAGTGACCCGGCCGGTAGAATCCTGTCCGCCGGGGCAAATCTGGGGTCTGGGCGCGATGCCCTAGGCCTCAGTCACCTCACGTAAGAAACTACTGGAACAATCATTTTGCATAGGCTGGATCAACCTCCTTTCCCGTGTAGCTTCACGCTAACCCGGCACACGTCGGGAGTCAAGTGCGGTAAACCGGATTGGACCACCGCACAATTCCTTATGGGTTGACACAGGAATTCCTAGATCCGTTCTTCCAGCACTACGCTTACGCTATCGCCGACCTGTTTGCTGATTTGTTTGCGGATATCTTCTTTCACCGGCAGCTTATGCCTGCCGTCTCCGAGAGCCATGAACGAGCTCTGAAACGGAATGCCGTCGACTGTGCCGCGCACCTTCACAAGCCCGCGCGTTCCGAAGAACTCGGCAGACTCGGGCCAGACGACGTAAGTCCACCCGCCTTTGCTGGGACTTTTTTCCAGCTTGGCCGTGAAGCGCTTGTTGAGTTTGCCGCGCGCAATTATCACGTCAGCTGCTCCGCTATGCCAGCGCCAGATTCATGTTGTCGATGGCTTCGTCAATCTCCTGCGTGCTCTTGAAACCTACCGTTGCGCAATCGATGCCCGCGTTCTTGAATGCGAAACGCATCGCAGCCTGCCGGTCTTCGTGGCGCGAGAAAGTCCCATCGCCACAGAGCTTCATGCTGATCACGCCCATGCCTTCGCTTTTTACCTGTTTGACATGAGCCACGACTTCGGGCACATTGCCGGGCTCTGGACCATCGGGAACCGTTCCGTCCATCCGCGTTCCGTTGTGGTTCATCCGAATCATTGCGACTTCGAGAAACTTGTTCCCCGGTACCAGTCGCAAGGCCGGTAATCCATGCACTGAAGCGCCGCGCGTTTTGATGATCTGCTGTGACTGGGCCTGAAGCATCCCTTCCTGCCAAGTCTTGGTGTCTTCCATCCAGTCTCCGGTGTGCTGCCAGTGCAACAGCATGATGTCGAAGTACTCCGTTTGCGAAATGCGGCGCATCTCGTCAAACCGCTTCTGCGGATCGACGCCGGAATCCGTCGTCACCTTGTTCATCAACTGGTAGCTATCGCGCGGATACGGCTTCAAGGCTTCGCCAAGCATCGCCGGCGTCATATACGCCTCCGCGGTCTCAAAAAAGCGAATTCCGTGGTCGTAGGCATAGGCAATCAGCCGCGAAAACTCTTTCTGCCCCAGTGCGGCCTGCACATGCCCATTGTTGCTGCCGGTGCCGAATGCGAGCCGTGTGACCTTCATTCCCGAATTACCCAGCGTCACAATGTCCGTAGCTGTGCGCCGCGCCGCTTGCAGCGGCAAAGTGCCCACGCTGGCAACAGCGCCTGCGGCGATCGTGGTCTTCAAAAAATCGCGTCGATTCAATGGGCTCATCGGGACCTCCATGGGAAGCTGCGCGTGCAGCCTTTAGCCGAGATGGTAGCACGCCTGAAGACGGCACGTAGAAGGGCTGTGACGGACGGGTCGATCCGGATATCCGTCGCGGTTATAAGTCCTTTAATTCCTGCGATGGCGCTTCTGTTTCAGCGGCCCTTTTTGATACCAAAAATTCCCTCTTGACACCGCAACGGTTCGTGCTAACTTACCGTTAGTGGACGCTTACCTTCAAGCCGGACTTGATGCCCTCGCCGATTCAACCCGCATGGCCATCTTTCAAAAGCTCTCGTCGGGCCCGATTGCCGTCAACCAGCTCGCGCGCATGCTTCCGGTAACGCGTCCCGCCGTTTCGCAGCACCTCAGGGTACTCAAGGATGTGGGTTTGGTGACGGACACCAAAACAGGGACGCGAAGGCTCTATCAGCTCAACCCCGAAGGCGTGGCCCGTCTGCGCGCGCACTTCGATCAGATGTGGAATCGGGCGCTCAGCGCATTTCAGGAAACTGCAGAAAAAGACACCGGAGGAGGTCGTCATGGCAAAGCAGGCAGAAGAACTCGAACTAAAAGTGTTTAAGAGCATTCGTGTGAACGCGCCCACCGAGCGTGCCTTCTCGGTCTTCGTTGAGCAAATGGAGACCTGGTGGCCCGCCACCCACCACATCGGCAAAACGCCCTTTGAAGCAATCTTTATCGAGCCTCGCGTTGGCGGCTGCTGGTACGAACGCAATGTTGAAGGCGCTCAATGCGACTGGGGCAAGGTCCTCAAGTGGGATCCACCCAACTCTGTCTGCCTTTCCTGGCATGTCGGCCCGGGCCACGACTCGCCCGAATGGACCTTTGACAGCGACATATCCAAAGCCAGCGAGGTCGAAATACGTTTTGTATCTGAAGGGCCTGGCAAGACTCTTGTCCAACTCGAACACCGCAAACTGGAACGGCATGGTGAGGGAGCCGAACAGCTTCGCGCCCTCTTCGACGGACCGGGGGCCTGGTCGGGGATTCTTGAGTGCTTCGCCAAGCGGATCGAGACACTGTAGCAGTGCATGCCAGGCTGGGTTTCGCTTCCCGAGGCGAACCCAGCCGAGTTCGCTCTTAGCTCGAAAATGGAGAGTGTATGAAACCCGTCATCTGCCTGCGCATCGCATCCATCCTCACGCTGATTCACGCCATCCTGCACACCATCGGCGGCGTCTTCGGCAAACCTCCAGCCGGGACTGCGACCATGGTCAACGCAACCATGCGACTCACTTTCCCGGTCTTTGGCGTGATGCGCAGCTACGCTGACTTCTATCACGGGATGGGCCTCGGTATCACGGTGGCCCTCACCATGGATGCCGCAATTCTCTGGCTGCTGGCGTCGCTGGCAAAGTCCGATGCACGGCGTCTCCGGCCCATCCTGGCGGTCTTTTTTGTGGGCTATCTCGCGCTGGCGCTGAATTCTTTCGCATTCTTCTTTGCGGGCCCCGTCATCGCCGAATTGCTGATCGTGCTGTCTCTCGGAACTGCCATTGTTACCGCGAAGCGCGCCGATGAGCATAAAGAGAGCGGTATTTCGCCGCAATTGAACGCCGCGCAGCTTTAGCGATTCGGCTCGATTGCAGGACCTTCCCGTTGTCCCCCGGGGTTCATGTACACTGGCTTTCCGCCGCGTCCCGCGCAAACAGGCCACATGTTTTTCCGGAGGTATCCAAATCATGAGCAGTCAACGGATCTTCGCCGCCAGTCCGCTCACCACTCGCAGGACCTTTGTCGGCGCCGGCGCCGCCGCACTTACCGTCGGCCTCTGCGAAGTTCTTCCGGAAGCGGCATTCGGCGACACAAGCAGTCCGAACATGCTCGGTCCGTTGCCAGGGTATTCGCCGCAGATTGGAACCTTCTTGTCGGAGCTGACGTGGATGCGTGAAATGAATGGCGTGCTCCGCGCGACCGAGAATCTGACGCAAGCCGATCTCGACTACCTCTTCGACAAGAACGCTAACAGCATCGGTGCACTTATGCTCCACCTTGCCGCGACAGAAACCTACTACCAGATGAACACTTTCGACGACATGAAGTGGGACTCGTGGCCGGAAGACATCAAGAAGAAGTGGGACCCCGCGATGAACCTCGGCGATGCCGGCCGTGCCACCATCAAGGGCCACGACCGCGACTACTACGTCAACATCCTGCACGAGGTACGCGAGAAGACGCTGGCCGAGTTTCGAAAGAAAGATGATGGCTGGTTTCTGGCCGCAGACAAGACGTGGCCGTGGGGGCCGACCAACAATCTCTGCAAGTGGTTCCACGTCTGCGAACACGAGGCCCATCACACTGGCCAGATCGCCTTGCTCCGCAAACGGCTCCCCGGCGCCAAACCTGATACGGGCTCCGGCGGCGCCTAGCGCGCCGGGGGGATTTGATATCCCTGATCCCAGGTCCTTGCTTTATCACCAGCTGTGCAGCCACTCTTCATCCTTCCCAATCCGCACCGGTGTGTTGAAGAGTTCACTCAGCTTCGGGGCGGTCAGCATCTCCACACGGGGTCCGTCGCCCACAATGCGTCCGCCGCGCATCAGGATCACGCGTTCGATCTCCGGCAGAATATCGCCCAGATGATGCGTCACCAGCACCAACCCGGTTCCCTCCTGCGCCAGCCGCCGCAGTGTTTCCCTCAACTCGCGCTGCGCCGCCAGATCCAGCGCGTTCGAAGGCTCATCGAGCAAGAGTTGACGCGGCCGATGGACCAGCGCCCGCGCAATCAGGATCCGCCGTTTCTCGCCGGCTGACATCTCGCCCACCAGTTGATTCCCCAGGTGTGCAGCCTCGATCCTTTCCAGCGCTTCCACCGCGCGCTCGCGCATTTCGTCCGTGACATGCAGATTCGGCCACAACGTCGATGCCGAGAAGAATCCCGCAATTACGGCATCCAGTCCCGTAGTCACGGCGGTGCGCTCACCGGGCAACTCTGTTCCCATAAGGCCCGCAGCCACAATGCCGAAGTGCTTGCGAAGCTGCGTCAGATCCCAGCGCTCGCGCCCGAAGATACGCACACGCATCCCCGGGCGCACGATGGGATAAATCTGGCATGTGATAGTGAAAATCAGTGTGGACTTGCCGCAGCCATTCGGTCCGAGAATCGCAACATGCTCTCCCGAGCGAATCGACAGATTCACGTCGTGAAGGACAACTCGATCGCCGCGCGCCACATTTACATGGGACAATTCCAGAAACTGTTCGTTATTACCAGCCGCTTCCTCGTTCCGGCTCTGCGCCATTGATCCTCCCAAGCGCCCTCGTTTGTTAGATTAAATGGATTGACTCCTTTGTTTGGGTAAAGGCCCGGCGCACAAGATCCCCGCAATCAACTCAATGAGCGACCTCTCTCAATTTGTGATTCCCCGCGGTTTCCGCTTCGGAGCGACCAAGGCCGGCCTCAAGCAGAGTGGCCGCACCGACTTCGCTTTGATTGTCGCCGATGCACCCGCATCTGCTGCTGCAGCTTTCACCGGCAATCGCGTCAAAGCCGCGCCGCTTCTTGTGGACGCTGAGCACCTCCGCGCCACCGCCGGCAAAGTCCGCGTGGTCGCCATCAACGCCGGCAACGCCAACTGTGCCGTGGGCCAGGCCGGTATCGACGCCGCCCTCGCCACTTGCAGGGCCGCCGCACAAACCTTCTCCTGCAAGCCCGAAGAAGTTTTGCCGTCTTCCACTGGGGTCATCGGCGTTCCCCTCCCTGCCGAAAAGCTGATCGCAGCACTGCCAGAACTTGCCAAATCCGTCGGCTCTGAGTCTGACCACTTTCAGCAGGTCGCTGAAGCCATCCTGACCACCGACACTGTCGAAAAGACCGCCTTCGCGCGCATTGAAATCTCCACACCCGAAATCGATGGTCCCGGCAAGATTCGCCAGGAAGTGCGCATCGCTGCCGTCTGCAAGGGCTCCGGCATGATTCATCCACAACTTGTACCGCATGCCACCATGCTGGTCTACATCCTCACCGACGCCGCGATTGAGCCCACGACGCTCGACAGCTATCTACACGACGCCATCGACGTCAGTTTCAATCGCATCTCAGTCGACGGCGATACCTCTACCAACGACACAGTGCTTCTGCTCGCCTCGGGTGCCAGCGGCGCTATCGTCGGCCCCAGCAATTCTGAATTTGCCATGGCTCTCACCCAGGTCTGCAGTTCGCTCGCGCGACAGATTGTGGCGGACGGCGAAGGTGTTTCGCACGTGGTCGAACTCCGGATCGACGGCGCCGTTTCCGACGGCGATGCCCTCCGCGTCGCCAAAGCCATCGCTCATTCTCCGCTCGTGAAGACCGCGTGGGCCGGCTGCGATCCCAACTGGGGACGCCTTATGGCCGCGATCGGCTACTCCGGCGCTGCAATCGATCCCGAAACCATCGACATCTCTTTCGGTGAACTGCCCATCTGCCGTAATGGAGGCCGCGCACCCGAATACGACGAGAACACTGCCCATGCTTACATCCAGCAACCCGAGTTCTCCATCACCATCGATCTCCGCCAGGGCGATGGCTCCTGCAAATTCTGGACTACCGATCTGACCCACGAGTACATTCGCATCAACGCCGATTACACCACGTAGCATCTAACCGAGTTGCAGCTCGCTCGATCAGGTACAACCGTTTACCATGGCCAAAATCGTCAAGTCAAAATCTGAACGCAAGGCAAAGCCAAAACTGGAGCCGGAGACGTTCTCCCTTATCTCGAGTGAGAAGCTGCTCGCCATTTATTTCGCGATGGTCAAGTGCCGCATGTTTGAGCAGCGCGCAGCGTCACTCTTCCAATCAGGCAAGCTCGCCTCCGACCTCCACGCATCCTCCGGCCGCGAAGCCACTTCCGCCAGTCTCGCCATTGATCTGCTGCCCAAGGATACACTCAGCCTTTCGCCGGGCGATTGGCTCCCCGCATTTGTCAAAGGCACCACACCCGAAAACCTGTTCCGAATACTGGCGTTCCCATCCTCCCAACTCAATGGCAAATCACCTTCCCCTCTTTCCGAGCTTGAGCAGAAAGACATTTTCGCTCTCGATGAAGGTCACCGACCCGAATTTGTTTGTGAGCGCGCTATCGCAGCGCAAGCTGCCAAGGAGGGCGCGATCATCGCCGCCATTCTTCCATCAGCCGAAGAGTTGATTCAGCCATGGCACGGCACGATGGCCGCGGCTGCGTCCAAAAGGCTCCCCATCGTATTCGTCCATCACGTTGCTTTGGTGCATCGAGTCGCGGCCGCAAATCAGTCGGATAAGCCTCCAGCCAATGGCAAAGCAAAATATCCTGATGCCCTCGTTCACGGAGTACCGGCGATCGCCGTTGACGCTTACGACGCAGTGGCGGTATATCGCGTCGCTTACGAGGCCATCGTCCGCGCGCGCCAAGGCCGCGGTGCAACCTTGCTTCAGTGTTTTACTGACCCTGGCGCGGCAACTGCCACAAGAGGAAACGTCGGCCATTTGTCTGTCGAACATCTCCCGACAATCGATCCTGTTTCCTCGATGGAAAACTACCTCCTGCGCAGAGGCATCGAATCAAAGCAGCATATCCCCGAGATTGTCGCGACCTTCAATCGCGATCTCGACCTAGCTACCCGATTTCTTAATTCGTAGTCCAACTTATCGTAGCTTCGTTTTTTATCTATCTTCCGGGTAATAGAGGACATAGCAGGCCCCGGACCAACCTGAATGGTAAAGTGAGGAAATGATCGTCAGTAAACGAGCAGGCATTGTGTCTGTCATCTCAAGTGCGATCTTGCTGGCAGCTTTAACCAGCTTCAATCCAACCCCACTTGCAGCCGAGACGCCCGGAGCCGGCGAAAGCGCGGCGCAAACACCCTCAGACCCGAGTCGCCCCGTTCCGGTCTGTGAGCCCTCAGCGCTGGATTCCCCCTATATTCCAGTTGACAGCTGGGTCTATCCCGCGGTCTTGCGCCTATACGGCCTCGGCTACATCGATACCGTTTTTATCGGAATGCGTCCCTGGACCCGCGCGGCACTCGAGCACATCGTCGAGCAGGCCGGTGCACGTATCGATGACGCGCAGGATTCCAACGATCCCGCTTTAGACCAGGCACAGGAAATCTACGAAGCACTCGATCGCGAACTGCATCCCGACATGGAGGGCCCCTGCCGCTCTTTCAGAGGCAAGGCACGCGTTGAATCCGTCTACTCCACCCTGCGCCCGATAACCGGCACTCCGCTCAATGACAGTTTTCATCTCGGCCAGACAATCATCAATGATTACGGCCGACCCTACGAGGGTGGATTTAACAACTACAGCGGTGCAAGCGGCTATGCATCGGCCGGCCGCTTCACGGCCTATGCGCGCGCCGAGTTGCAATTTGCCCCATCGGCTGCAGGATATTCAACCCTGCTGGCACAGACCCTCTCCGACGTCGACGAGATCCCGTTCCTCGATCCTGCCACCGGCTTGCCCCTCAATCAGCCCACCATTCCAATGGGTCCCATTGGCAGCATCGCACGCGCCCGCGTCATCGAGGCCTACGTTTCGGCAAACGTGCTAAATAATGAAATCTCCTTCGGCAAGCAGGACGCATGGCTTGGGCCTGGACTTGGCGGCTCTTTTGCCTACTCTAACAACGCTGAAAATATCTATTCATTTCGCATCAATCGCGTCGAGCCTCTGCACATCCCCGGCCTCTCCTATCTCCTCGGCCCGTTTACTTACGACTTCCTCGTCGGGCCTCTTCAGGGCCACACCGCTCCAGCAGACCCGTGGGTTCACGTCGAAAAAATCGCCTTCCGCCCAACCGAGAATCTGGAATTCGGTTTTTCGCGCACGGTGATCTGGGGCGGCAAGGGACACGTCCCCATCACGCTGCATAGCTTCCTGAAGAGCTTCTTCAGCTTCCAAAACGTCTCAGCCGCTGAGAAATTCAGCCGCAACGATCCCGGCGCGCGTTTTGGAACATTCGACTTCTCCTATCGCCTGCCCTACCTGCGCAATTGGCTCACCCTTTACGCCGACGGCGAAGTGCATGACGATATATCTCCCGCCGACGCACCGCGACGCGCGGCATGGCGCCCAGGCCTCTATTTGTCACATGTGCCCGGCTTACCCAAACTCGACATCCGGGCTGAAGCTGTGGATAGCGACCCGGTGGTGCGCACCAGCAATGGCGGCCACTTCATGTATTGGGAAGTTGTCCAAACCCAGGGCTACACCAACAACGGTCAGCTGTTTGGGGACTGGGTCGGCCGCGAAGACAAGGGCGGCCAAGCCTGGATCACCTGGCACCTCAGCGGCAATGAATGGCTCCAGGGCGGCTACAGAAATCAAAAAGCCGCGAAGGACTTCATCCCCGGCTCGACCACGATTACGCAACCCGGTACCCCCTATCTCATCGACGGCGGCACCACTATCAACGACATCTATTTTCAGGCCGTCAAGCGCATCCGCAAGGACTTCGAGATCAACGGGACCTTCGCGTTTGAACACTGGAAGGTCCCAATCTATCTTCCCGGCCAGCAAACGGTGACCACCACTACCATCAAGCTAACCTGGTATCCGGAACGCAAGGCCAGCTTCTGATCTGAGCCTGAATCATCGATTGCGGACTATGTGTTCAGGGGGACTTCCGAGATGGCGGACATGGTTCAACCCCAGGTCTCAAAGGCGGGATCTGAATGCATCGAGGCTTGTTGTCATCCGGAAGAAGGCAACGGAAGTTCTTCCTTCTCACTCTTCCCGCATCAGCTTCACCGGATTGACCGCCAGCGCTCTTTGGGCTGGAATCCACGCAGCCAGCAGCCCCAATGCCAGCATAGTGAAAACCACTCCACCTAGCACCACCGGATCGTTCGGTGAGGCCTGATACACGATGAACGACAGCACTTTCGTCCCCAAAAGTCCCAGCACCAGTCCAGCTGTCGAACCCAACGAGAGCAGAATGAACGAACGGCCGAGTGCCGTTTGAAGCACCTGCTTGCGCCGCGCCCCCAGTGCCATGCGAATTCCGAGCTCGCGCAGACGTTTGCTCACGGTATACGAGGCCATGCCGAAGATCCCGGTCACTGCAAGCATCGCGCCCAGGAGCCCGAGAACACCCAGCGCCACCGATGCCACACGTGCGGCAAACATTGCTGAACCCATTTCCTGGCTCCACGCCCTCACTGTGACAGGCATGGCTGCATCAAGGCCGTGCAGAGCCTTTTCAAGCGCCACGGAGATTTCCTGCGGATCGCGATTTGAACGCACCAGCAGCCAAGTGTTGCTCGACGGCTGCTGCAGAAATGAGAAGAACATCGCCGGCAGTTGATCCTCGGTGAGTGTCCGGTATTTTCCGTCTTCCACCACGCCCACCACTTCGGCCCGCTGTCCGCCATTGAACTTGAAATGCGCGCCAATCGCCTTGCTCACCGATCCAAAAACCTTGATGGCGAATTGTCGGTTGACGAGGGCCACTTTTGGCGCCTTCGCGTCGTCTCGCATCGTCAGGTCTCTGCCCGCGAGCAGGTTGGTTCCTGCGGCTGCGATGTAGCCAGGCGAGACGTGGTAATTCATGGCGTCGGCGGCTTCATTGGTCGGCCGGAAATCGGTGGTGCTGTCCTGGTACACAAACGAGTCGCCTCCCTCCAAGCCCAGCGGCAAGTGGTCGATATAGCCAATACTCGTCGCGCCCTGAATGGCTACTGCCGCATCCAGCATGCGGCGTTGCATCTGCTGCACCCGTTCGTCGGTGTATCCCGACATATGCAGTTCCGTCCCGGCAAGCATCACGTTCTGTGGCACAAATCCGAAATTGCTATGCATTGATCGCGCCAGTCCGCGCACCGCTACCAGCGAAGACGTCACCAGCACCGAGCAAATCGCAATCTGCACGGCCAGCAAAACATCGCGCAGCGTGAAGCGCCTCAAGCCGCCAACGCCGGCCGCGCCGGTTCGAATCACCTGCCACGGATCGGCGCGTAATACCTGGCGCACGGGCACCATTCCAAACACCAGGCCGCTTGCCAGCGCCAACAATAGCGCCACCACATACGTGCCCGCATCCGGATTCACGGGTACATTGATCGGAGTATCCGGAATTGGCTGCCATGTACTCAGGAAGCGCAGAATTACGACGCCTGCCGCCAGCCCAATCGCTCCCCCAGCCAGGGAGACCAGCACCGCCTCCGTCAGCATCTGCCGCAGAATCATTCCGCGCTGCGATCCCAGCGCCAGCCGCAGAGCCGTCTCCTTGGCACGATCCGCCGCGCGCGCCGCAAACAAGCTTCCCAGGTTCGCGCACGCGGCAAGCAGAATCAGCGCCGCCAACAGCATCAAGCCAGCCATGAACGCCCGCGCCGGTCCACCCAGCACGTCCCCGATCAGTCCTGGCCGTGCCAGCGTGAATTTCACACCATCGTCTGCTCCGGGATAGGTTTTGGAGAGCCACGCGCCAACAGTATTCAGATCCTCCGTCGCCTGCGCCGGGCTCACTCCCGGTTTCAGCCGCCCCACCACCCACGCGCCGTGATTGCCTCGCTGGTTCAGTTGGTCATAGCCTTCGATCGTGGGCTGCTCCACCATCGGAATCCACATTGCCGGCGCAAAGAAGAGCTCTGTGCCCCGAAACTCCGGGGGTGCCACGCCGATGATCGTAAGTTGGTGCTTGTTCACTCCCACCGCTCGCCCAACTACACTGGCATCGCCATGAAAATGTCCATGCCAGTAGGCATAGCTCAGCACCACATAGGGAGCGCTGCCGGGCCCCTTCTCATCGCTCGCGTGATAGAAATGCCCCAGGTAGGGCCGAATTCCCAAGGCGTCAAAATAGTTTCCGCTCGCCAGATATGGCCACGCTGTCGACGGACCTCCGCCGGTATCGACCCCTACCGGCCCCAGAATCTGGCTCATCACCAAGCTCTCGAAGGTGCGGTTCCGGTCGCGCAGATCTACATAATCGAGATACGACTGCGACGGATACTGAAAGCGCTGCACCATGTAGAGATTCTCTACATTCGGGACCTTCACGGGATGCAGCACCACCGCGTTCACCACACTGAACACTACAGCGTTCGCGCCAATGCCAAGCGCGAGCGTCACAATTGCTGTCAACGCAAATCCCGGAGACTTCCACAATTTTCGAAACGCAATTCTCAGATCTGTAGTCATGATGGCTGCCCTTGGAATCAACTACGGCTTCACCCGGAATACAGTTCCATTGAATTTAGTCAGGGGCTCTCGCAGTTCCGAACGTTTACTGGCCTCTCAAGTACCACAGGCATCGAATCGATCGTGTACCGTTCGCGCCGGTGAGTATTCGAGACTCGGTGCTCAAGGGCAGAAGACTAAGCCGCTTTATTCGGGGGAGCAGGGATGGAACAAGAGGAAGCCGCTAGTTCGCGCCTTGGGTTCCGGTTCCCTTTTGGCGTGTCAGCACATACGATTTGCGCCGGTCCTTCGACGCGTGGTCGATCTGCTTCCAGAACGCCACAAAGTAGTCGATTGCGGAGATGGTCGACACGAGCACGGTGAAATAGATCGCAGCGATGGCTATCCATTGCACCGGAATCACCAGCATGCCGAACTGCCACTGATACCAGCGGTGCGCCAGAACGGCAGAGACAACACAGACAATTTGCACCACCGTCTTGAGCTTGCCAAGTTCGCTGGCCTGGATCGTGAACCCCTCGGTCGACGCAATGGAGCGAAGGCCCGAGATGAGAAATTCGCGGGCAATGATGACCACCACGATCCAGACCTTGACGACCTGCGGGTTATACGCCACCAGCGCGATCAGTGCCCCAGTCACCATGATCTTGTCGGCGATCGGGTCCAGCAGCATTCCCATCGTCGTGATCTGCGCTCGCTTGCGCGCCAGATACCCGTCGAGACCGTCGGTAATTGACGCCAGGACGAACAGAACCGAAGCCAGAATCTCCTGCTCGCCGTTCGGTCCCTGCAACGGGAAATGTGGCGAGAGGATCCACAACAGGAGTGGGATCATGGCGATCCTGCTCAACGTGATGGAGTTCGGCAGATTCACGTTTTTCTCATCAATCCTTGTAGAGTCTTTCTGAAAATCATGCCCGTTTGAAGCCGGTTAATCGTGAATGCCGAAACTTTTGTACCTGCATGTGTCCCGGAACAGGTACCACTACAACTATAGACCGCATCACTGGAGCGCCTCAAACAGCCTATGCCTGCTCGGGGTGGATCGCAGGGGTGGGTTGCAGACAAAGCGCTTCTGATTATTCCCGGCGACTCACGAGATCTGCAGCTTCGACACCAGAACATCCAGAAACGGCTGTTGGCTCTTCAGGATGGACGATTTTGCCGCGGAAAGCGAGTACCATGCTCCGCGATCCACCTCAGGAATCTCGATCGTTCGTCCCGAACGGGGCGGCCATTCCACCTCGCAAAAGTTGCTGGTCAGCTTCCGCGGGTCGCAATCGCCTTCAAATGCCCAGGCGCTTACCAGTTTGCCCCCGGACTGTCTCACTGTGCCCAGATCGATGAATTCCCCATTCGCTTCGAACCCGGTCTCCTCGTGGAATTCGCGACGAGCAGCATCCAGGGGAAGTTCGCCATCAACATATTCACCCTTGGGAATCATCCACGCTCCGGCATCCTTGTTGGCCCAGAACGGACCGCCCGCATGCACGAGGAACACTTCAAACTGTTCGCCTCGGCGACGAAACATCAACAGGCCTGCGCTGCGCTTTTCCATTGGAATCAGTATATGTTCACCCATCGTTTACCATGAGTGTCAATGCTCGCGCTCGATACACAACTGACCGCAAGCGAGGTGCTACGCGCATTCCATCGCGACGAGCCATTCCTATTTCTCGGGGCTGCATTTAACACGGTCACAATCATTCTTATCGGACTGATCATCATCCGCCGCCGATGGGATGGGCTGCTGCTGTCGCTCGCCTGGTTTGCTCATCTCTACGGGCTACGGCTTTGGATGAACTCGAATATTCTGCAATTGACGATTCCACCGAGTGAGTTCTTCCATCGCTTCGCTTCGGCAGTGAATTACCTGGTTCCGATCCCGGCATTCATCTTCTTCCACTTTGCAGGATTTCTTGGAAAACTCGGCCGTATCATCACTCCAGTCTTCATCGTCCTGTTTTCCGGTCTCGTCGCGGCCACCCTGCTCTGGGGATCTTTATCGATATTCGGCACCATTAATAACCTGGTGATTGTCGCGGCTTTGATCGCTGTTCTGGTGCGTTCCTTTCGCAGGGGAGCGGGTGATCGAGATTCCCTGGTCGTCCGCGGAGGACTGATATGCTTTGTGGTTCCGGCGGTCTTTGACAATCTCTCTCCGATTCCGCGAATCGAGCCTTACGGCTTCGCAATACTGCTCGCTTGCCTCGGTTACGTGGCCGCGCGGCGTACCCTGCAACGTGACAAGGAACTGAGTGAGATTCAGCAGGAACTCGATCTTGCGCGGCGCATTCAGCTCTCCATCCTTCCCGATTCCTTCCCCGCATCTCAATCATTTCGCGTCGCGGCAAAGTATGTACCGATGACTTCGGTGGCGGGAGATCTCTATGATTTTCTGCTTGCCGACGACCAGCACGCCGGGTTATTGATCGCCGACGTTTCGGGCCACGGAGTTCCGGCCGCGCTCATCGCCTCTATGGTGAAGATGGCTGCGATTTCGCAACGCGCGCAGGCTACACATCCAGCGGCTTTGCTGAGCGGAATGAATTCCGCTCTCTTTGGCAATACTCAGGGCCAATATGTAACCGCCGCATACGTGTATCTCGATGCTCCCGCGCGAGAACTTCACTACTCCGCTGCCGGCCACCCCGCCATGCTGCTCTTGCGCAGCGGCGCGGTAACGGAGATTTCTGAAAATGGGATGCTGCTGGCGGCAGTTGATGGTGCGAGCTACGAAAACAAGTCGCTACCACTGCAATCAGCGATCGACTGCTGCTTTACACCGACGGCCTGCTGGAAGCGCGCAATGTAGCCGGAGAGCTGTTTGGAGATCAATCTCTGGCCGCGGAACTGAAAACGAGTGCCCGTATGACACCCTCTGAGGCCGTCGATCACTTGATTGGCGCAGTGCAGCGTTGGGCCAAATCGCAGGACGATGATCTCACCGTACTCGTGTGCGATTTTATTGGCGAGCCGGAACAGGCCGCTGCGGATTGATCGAAAACAGAACGGGCCGCCGAAGCGACCCGTTCTACCCAGGAATGGGGGCCCGAAACTATGCATAGATCCCGCGTTGCTTGATCGTGAAGGCCACGCGATCGATGGCCAGCATGTAGGCTGCGATCCGGTTATTCACGTTGTGAGCCTCGGCGTATCGAACCACGTCGTCGAAGCTGTCGCGGAGAATCTGCTCCAACTGTTCGTTGACGATCGCTTCCTTCCAGAAGTAGCCCTGTCGATCCTGCACCCACTCAAAATAGCTGGCTGTGACGCCGCCTGAGTTGGCGAGAATATCGGGCACGATAAAGATGCGCTTGTCAGCGAGGATTTCGTCGGCGACGGCGGTGGTTGGACCGTTGGCGCCTTCCACAATGATGCGCGCCTTGATCCTCTCGGCATTGCGGCTGGTGATCACGTTCTCGGTCGCTGCCGGAATCAATACGTCGCAATCGGAGACGATCAATTCCTCGCTGGGCATGGCCTCAGCGCCGCGGAAGCCAAGGAGCGTTCCATTGCGGTATTTGTATTCGACCAGTTGGTGAATATCGATGCCGTTCGGATTTGAAAGGCCACCTTCCTTCTCGGCGATACCGACAATCTTGTAACCGTGCTCCATCATCAGGCGCGCGGCGTTTGAGCCCACGTTGCCAAAGCCCTGGATGATGACGCGGCAGCCATCGATGGGCAGGTTCAGATAGCGGAGGCTCTCATCGCACACCACCATCACACCGCGGCCCGTTGCCTCAACGCGTCCGCGCGATCCGCCAATGTTCAGCGGCTTGCCGGTTACAACGCTGGTCACAGTATGGCCCACATGCATGGAATAGGTATCCATGATCCATGCCATGGTTTGCTCGTTGGTGTTTACATCCGGCGCGGGCACATCTTTTTCCGGCCCGATGAAGTCGATGATCTCCGAGGTATACCGGCGCGTCATGCGCTCCAGTTCGCCCTGGCTCATCTTTTTGGGATCGCAGATCACTCCTCCTTTGGCTCCCCCGAAAGGAATGTTCACCACTGCGCATTTCCATGTCATCCAGCTTGCCAGCGCCCGCACTTCGTCGAGCGTGACTTCAGGTGCGTAACGGATGCCGCCTTTTCCAGGACCGCGTGCAATAGAGTGTTGAACCCGGAATCCTGTAAATATCTCAATGCGACCATCATCCATGGTCACAGGAAAGTGAACGATAATTTCGCGCGCGGGCGTTCGCAGCAGCTTCCAGAGCCCTTCATCCAAATTGAGCTTCCGTGCTGCGAAATCGAACCGCGCGCTTTGCGCTTCCCAGGGGTTAATCTCCTGGTCCAATGTCATTGTTGCTGGTGCCATTACCATCTCCAATTCTTTCGCCCGCCGCGGAAAGGCCTGAGGCCCTTTCAAGAGCCGACTTATAGACGCGGCGAGATTTCCCCGGTTAAAGGGCAATTCTCTTGTTTATGCACTCCGGGATCCCCCTGAGGCTTTCGTCCAGGCCCTGAAACCACCAACATTTGCCCAAACCCATGTGAGTCTAGGCCTCCAGCACAGCCCCGTCAAGGCGGGGCGAACCAGCCTGGGAACCCCTTGGTACCGCATGGAAACAGAACAGTTGCGCCCATCATGCTATCCAGATGCATCGGGGGTAGGAAGCAAACCGGGGCCAGCGACTCTTCCTTGATTTTCTGGGTACGATCGGTGCTTCTATCGCGCATATGGACAGCGGAATGGGTGCGGCTAACGATAAAATAGTTATGCCCTACAACGTTGGTAATGGAGATCTTGTCGGAGGCGGTCTCATCCGTAATTGGTTGGGCTAGACTCATTTTGAACCCAATGGCCTACTCCAACCACAATTATCCGGTAGCACTTGTGCCGGAAGCCGTTTTCGCCGCAACACCCGGAGAACAGATGCCATCTGGTGACAGGATCGTATTGATTGACGATGACCGGGTCGTCGGCGAAATTGTCTCTGCCCTGGCTAAGGCGATGGGGTTGCAGTGCGATATAACCCGCACACCGGGGCAGTTCTTCGAGCGCATAGGCCCGCACACGACGCTGATTCTGCTTGATCTCGTCATGCCGGAGATGGATGGAATCGAAATCCTCCGCCTGCTGGGTGAAAGAAACTGCAAGGCAAGCATCGTCTTGATGAGCGGAATTAACATCCGCGTGATTGAGACAGCCAAAAAGCTGGCCCAGTCCCTCGGCCTCTCCGTGGTGGGTCACCTTCAAAAGCCTTTTCCTATTTCACAATTGCAGGACCTGCTCGGCGCCAATATTGCCCCTGAGAAGCCTGCTGAAAAGCAGAGCGAGCAACGGATTGCGATTTCTGACGAAGATTTGCGGCGCGCCTTCGATCGGGACGAGTTCGTGATCTACTACCAGCCACAAATCAACATCTCTACCGGAATCGTCACCGGAGTTGAAGCTCTTTCTCGATGGCAGCATCCGGACCTCGGGCTGGTTTTCCCGGATAACTTCATCTTCAGAATTGAAGACCTCGGGCTGATGGACCGATTCTGCTGGATTACCGCCGAACGCGCACTCAACGAGGTGAAGCAATTTTCGGCTTCCCACGGCCACCTGCCCCGGCTTGCAATCAATATTTCCGTCAGTTCGCTCCGCGATCTGAAGTTCCCCGATATTCTGATGAACCTCGCACGCAAGTATGACTTCCCGGCTGAGCGCATCGTTCTCGAGATTACGGAATCGGGCCTGATGGAATTCTCTCTCGCACTCGATGTCCTGACCCGTCTGCGGATGCGCAATTTCCAGCTCTCGATCGACGACTTCGGGACTGGCTACTCCATGATGAAGCAGTTGCAGAACGTTCCTGCAATCGAACTCAAGATCGACAGAACGTTTGTGAAGCACATGCACGCCAATCATTCGGACCTGGTGATGGTTGAAAAGATCATTGAAATGGGCCATGAACTCGACATGGAAGTCATTGCCGAGGGAGTCGAAACCGAAGAGCAGTTCAGGATCCTGCGCGAAAAGGGTTGCGATGGCGTTCAAGGATTTCTCTTCAGCCGCGCTCTTCCTCCGATGGAAATCATTCGCTGGCTTGAATCCCATCGCGCCCAGCAAGTACAGTAATCCCGTCGCCTTTCATACGGATCGCAAGTTTCAGAAACAATCCCACTTCATTCAGTTCTATCTGTAACGCGCTTTGTTCGCGATTATCGAAGGACGCTCTGGCGACAGGAGACGCTAATGCGTAGACTCGCAGGCGCGGTGCTTGCTGCTTCACTTCTGCTCACCATGCGGACTGGCGTTACACAGACTGCGACCCCCAAAACGCCGGCGGCGACCAGCCAGATCGCACAACCGCAGGCTATGCAGCCGGGTACCAGTGCTCCGACGCCGATCCATTCGCTAGACCAAGCCGACCTCACCGCATTTTTCGACGGTATTCTGCCCCTGCAACTTGAGCGAAGCGACATCGCCGGCGCCTCGGTGCTTGTAATGAAAGACGGCAATGTGCTGCTCCAGAAAGGCTATGGATACGCTGACGTCAAATCGAAGAAGCCGGTCGATCCGACGTCGACCATCTTTCGCCTCGCGTCGATCTCGAAGCTTTTTACGTGGGTCTCCGTCATGCAACTCGAAGAGCAGGGCAAGCTCAACCTCGACACCGACGTCAATCAGTATCTCGACTTCCCCATCCGTCCCGCCTTCAACAAGCCGATCACGCTTCGAAACCTGATGACGCATACCGGCGGCTTTGAAGAGACCGGCAACGACATCATCATCACCGATCCCAAACAAGCCGTTTCGCTGCGCGACTATCTCATTGCCAATCAGCCAATGCGTATTTACCCGCCGGGCGAGATTCCGGCTTACTCCAATTACGGCGTGGGACTGGCGAGCTACATCGTCCAGCGCATCAGCGGAGAGCCGTTCGAGCAATACGTGCAGGAACACATCTTCGTGCCGCTGGGAATGACGCATTCGTCGTTCTATCAACCGCTGCAGAAGCCCCTGGCGAGCCTGCCGTCCGAGGGCTATCGGTCGAATACAACCAAGCCTGCGGTCGGCTTCGAGATTTTCAACCCGGTCGGCGCAGGCGGCGTCTCCTCCAGCGCTGCCGATATGGGCCGGTTCGGACAGGCGCTGCTTAATGGCGGAGAACTCGACGGCAAGCGCATTCTCAGATCGGAAACTCTCGCCCTGATGTGGATGCCGCAGTTCCGCGCCAGCGATCGACTGCCCCCCATCTGCATGGGCTTCTACCAGGACTGGCGCAATCATCTGCGCTGGATCGGCCACGAGGGCGACCTCATCGCTTTTCATAGTTTGTTCTTCGTTGAACCAACGCAGAAGATCGTACTATTTGTGTCCTACAATTCCGCCGGCGGTGGGAGCGAGCCCCGACCTGAAATTATCAACTTCTTCTCAGACCGCTATTTCCCCGGTGCACCCGATGTGCAGTATCTGAAGACGCCTGCGAAAGATCTGAAGAGTATCGAAGGCACATACCAATCCACGCGCCGTGACGACACAACAAAACTCAAGCTAGCGACGCTTTTCAGTCAGCGCAGCGCGTCCGTCGATAAAGACGGCGTCCTCACGATCAGCGGGGCAAAAGACCTTCGCGGTCATCCGGTCAAAATGAAACCGATCGGCAGGGATTTATGGCAGGCTGAAGGCGAACAGCAACGCATCTTTGCGATCCGTGACGCTGACAACAAGGTGGTGCGCCTCGCCGTGGATTTCCCCGGAGTTCAACTTCAGCGCGTGCCCTGGTACGAAAACCAGATTTGGGTAATGATCGCGCTGTGGTCGAGCATAGGCATTCTCGTGCTGGTTATACTCGCAAGCATCATCCGCACTTGGAGACGTCTTTTTCAGCGCAGAAGGCCGCGCCCAGAACCACAACCGGGGACCATCTGGGTTACGGCTACGCCACGCATGGCAGCCTTCCTGTGGGTCTTGTTTCTGGGCACGCTTCTCGGCTATTTTGCGGTGAAAGGCGACGACATGATGCCTCCCACTCCCGCGTGGTTCAAGTGGTTCGTGCTGGAGAATTTTGTTGCGATGCTGGCAATCGTCATCAGCACGCTCGCCGTGATTGCCGGATTCGACGCGTGGAGCAGGAACATTCGCGTGATTACAAAGCTGAAGTTCACCTTTGTCGCGCTCGCCTGCGCGTTCCTGATTTGGTTTGCCATTCATTGGCACATCATCGGACCTACGAATCGCATTTAGGCCACGCTGTCCTCTCACCAGCCAATATCGAGAGGGAATCGGTGCAATTACACTGGAGGCTGTGAAGCCCGCATCGAGTCTCATTCTGCCCAGCCGCAAGGACTTCCTGGCTCTCGCCAAGAAGCACACGCTCGTCCCCGTCTACCGCACGCTCACGGCCGATCTTGAAACCCCGGTATCGGCATTCCTGCGTGCGGCGTGGCAGGAGCGCGAATGCTTTTTGCTGGAGTCGGTTGAGAATGGCGAACAGGTGGGCCGCTATACCTTCATCGGGCTCAACCCGTACAAGCGCATCGTCGCGCGCGATCAACAGATTGACATCACCGAAGCTGGGCGAACCACCCGCATTGAAGGCGACATTTTCCATGTTCTGCGTGAAGCGCTCAGCGGACATAAACCAGCTCGCATCGCGGGACTGCCTCCCTTCACCGCCGGCGCCGTCGGATTCTTTGCTTACGACGCGGTCCGCCAGATCGAGCGCCTGCCCAACCACGCCAAAGATGAGCTTGGAGTTCCCGATGCTTGCCTGCTCTTCTTCGACGAGGTGCTGGCGTTCGATCACGTGCGCAAGCAGATCTGGATGGTCGCCACCGCCGACCTTACGCTCGCCAAACCCGATGAGGCTTATGCGAGGGCGGTAAGACGACTGGCAGCGCTGGAAAAACGCCTCGCGAAGCCCCTCCCGAAGCTGCCGCGGACACGAGGTGCAAAGCGAGTCGAAGTGAAGCGCCGTACCAGTAAGCGAAATTTTCTTGCCGCCGTCGAGCGCACGAAGGAATACATCGCGGCGGGCGACATTTTTCAGGCGGTGCTGTCGCAGCGGCTCGATGTGTCCACAGGCATGGACACTTTCCAGGTTTATCGCTCGCTGCGGACCGTGAATCCGAGCCCATACATGTACTTCCTCCGCTTCACTCCGGATGGACCGCTGGGCTCGACAAAAAAGACGAAACAGTCCAACAGCATCGAGCTTGCCGGCTCATCGCCGGAGCTTCTGGTTCGCGTACACGATCGCAAAGTCGAATACCGGCCTATCGCCGGAACGCGTCCGCGCGGCGCAAACGAAACCGAAGACCTTCGGCTCGAAGAAGAGATGATGCATGATGACAAGGAGCGCGCCGAACACGTGATGCTTGTTGACCTGGGGCGCAACGATGTTGGACGCGTCAGCGACTTCGGCAGCGTGAAAGTTGATCGCCTGATGTTCGTCGAGCGCTACAGCCACGTGATGCACATCGTCAGTACCATTGAAGGCAAACTGAGGCCCGAGCTGACTGCTGTAGATGCGCTGCGCGCCTGCTTCCCTGCCGGCACGCTATCGGGTGCGCCAAAAGTTCGCGCGATGGAAATCATTGAAGAGCTCGAGCCCTCGCGCCGTGGCACCTACGGCGGAGCCGTGCTTTACGCCGACTTTTCCGGAAACCTCGACTCCTGCATTGCGATTCGTTCGCTGCTCCAAACCGGCGGTAAGGGATACGTACAGGCCGGTGCGGGCATCGTAGCCGATTCAGTTCCCGAACTCGAGCACGCTGAGTCCCTCAACAAGGCGCAGGCAGTGATTCGAGCGATCGAGCGCGCCCGCGAGCTGTAAGCGAAGCAAAAATCAGTTCCAGGCTTGATGTCGCCAGAAAGGCAGTCGGGCCTCCTCAAATCCGAGCGCCGAAGCCTTTTGCTCCCCATTCTGCATCTATGCCTAAACGGATCGCAGTCGGCTCAATCTTGTTGCTGCGTCCGCCGAGTCGCCTGATGCCAACTGTAGACACGCACGATGCCGAAGAGCAGCAGCCCTCTGGCTTAAGTCAGCAGAAGGACCTGGAGCGTCCTTCCGCCGACGACATCTACGAGCAGGTAGCCACCAGCGCACGGCAGGAACTGGCCCGCTCATCGTTCTCGCTGGCCCTGTCGGGGTTCGGCGCCGGCGCTTTCATGGGATTGTCGGCTTTGGGCACCGCGATCGCGCTTGTGTTGATGGGTGCTTCTGAGCATGCGCGCATCATCTCGCGGATGTTCTACCCAATTGGATTCATCGTGGTCATCATCGGCCGGTCGCAACTTTTCACTGAGAACACGCTGTATCCGGTGGCCCTGGTCCTCAGCGAAAAACGGCAGTTCTGGAACACCATGCGCCTTTGGGCGGTAGTGTTGCCAACCAATGTTCTAGGAGCATTTGGCTTTGCAATGCTGGCGTCCCACACCACGGCGATCGACCCCGCATTCGTCAGCACCATGAGCACGCTTGGCGCAAAGGCACTCGCCCATCCCGCCACGACCGTCTTCTGGTCCGGCGTAATCGGCGGTTGGATGATTGCGCTGGCTGCGTGGCTCGTCTCAGCATCCCACTCCGTCACGGGATCGGTGATGTTGATATGGATACTGACCTATGTGGTGGGGCTTGGCGATTTTGCCCACTGCATCGCAAGCTCCTGCGAAATCTTCGTCACGATTCTTACCCACAGCGCGCCGTGGACTGCTTTCCCGGAGTGGTTCTTTCCGGCGGTCGGGGGCAATATCGTCGGCGGAGTCTGCCTGGTAACGATTCTCGAATACGGCCAGACAATCTACGGCGGCGAAGCGACAAAGCAGGACAAGTAGTCTGCGGCCTATTCTGCCCCAAACAAGCGTCGAAAGAAGTGGCCCATCCGTGTCACGAAGCCTGGCTTCTTATCGCCTTTGACCTTCGGCGGTTTCTGAACAGGAGTTACCTGCACGTGGGGCATCGGCGTTCCGCCGGTTGTTGTGATGGTGTCGGTCTCCGGTGGCGGCGCACCGCTTTTGTGCACAAAAGTGTCTGTCGCTTCAGTGGGTGTGCCTCCGGGAACTTTGCCCGATGGACCGGGCGGAGACAGAGGAGCGAAGCCGGCGCTCTGCGCCTCAGGAAATTCATTGCTGTTGGGATGGACAGGTGCAGGACAACCGCAGGACTCCTTCTCCTGATCCACGACCGCAAAGACGCTGCCGTGCTGGAACATCACGCGCTGTCCCGGCTGCACGCGATAGACTCCGCCGTCAAAGACGCTCGTCACCAGCACGTAAGGCGCGTTGACGCCAGCGTTGTCAACGCAGGTGTCACCGTGCTGACCAAGGCGCACCTTCACATCCGCCGAACCTGGCGCGCCGATCAGGATACGGAAATCGGGCGTCAGCAACACGTCGGAGTTGCGACCAGTGGCAAAGCTCGCCTCGATTGCGCCATGATCGATGACCATCATCAACCCAGGAATTTCGCCCTCGGGTGCGCTGGCGTCCGCTGCCAGCTTTACCGTGGTCGCGGCGCAGACGCGCAGCACACCGCGACGCGGCAATGTAACCTCGGTCGTATTCGTGCCAGACGTGATGGCGCCGTTTGTGGCGATCATCGCCCGTCCATTCGCCACCTGCAGAGCCCCTGTGACCAAGGCAGCGCTTCCTGGATCCTTGCTATCGAGCGGGACAATCGCGATGGGTCCTGACTGGGTTGGCCCGTACTGCACTTCGCCAGGGGGAGGCGTGCCAGACGCAGACTTCTGGGGCGACGCTGCGGACGGGAGCTGTTGCGAGGGGGGTTGCTGAGTTTGCGCTGGAGGAACTGGTGATTCCTGGGGAGTCGACGCAGGGGATGTCGGCGGCGCTTGCGGCGTTTGCGCCCATGCACAGGTGCCCGCGCAAGCCGCGGCCACGGCAAAAATCCACTGTAACGAGTGTTTCGCTGACCTTTGCGAATCTTGCATTGCGCCTACATTTCCAGGAAGTTGCGAATCATCTGGTGACCGCCTTCGGTCAATACGGACTCGGGATGAAACTGCACGCCCTCAACTGGCAAGGTGCGGTGGCGCAGCCCCATGATGACAGACCCACCCTTCTTGCCGGTACCGTTGTCTTCGGGTGTGCGGGCCGTAACTTCCAGTTCCTTTGGCAGCGAATTCTCGGCGACGATCAGCGAGTGATACCGGGTGCAGGTGAGCGGCGTCGGTAATCCGGAAAAAATGCCCTTGCCATCGTGATCAACCTTGCTTGTCTTGCCGTGCATCAGGCTGCGCGCGCGCACGACTTGCCCCCCGAACGCTTCTCCGATGGCCTGATGCCCCAGGCAGACACCAAGTATCGGCGCCTTCCCCACCATGTGCCGGATGAGGGGAACCAGGATGCCTGCTTCGCCCGGCGTACAGGGTCCAGGCGAAAGCAGGATGCGCTCGGGCTTCAGCGCTTCCACTTCTTCTACCGTCAACTCGTCATTGCGGCGGACCTCAACATCGGCCCCAAGCTCGCCCAGGTACTGAACCAGGTTGTAGGTGAAGGAATCGTAGTTATCGAGAACGAAAACCATGGGTGAAACCAGTGTAGCGCGAGCGGCAATCAGGCTGGCGATTTCACCAAGCTCCTTCAATGCGGAAAGCGTTGAGGCCTTTGGCTTCATTGTCGTCGAGATAGTGCTCGATGAGGTGGTCAACGCGGCTGCCGCGCGGACCGCGTCGCAGGCTCTGGCGTAGCTCAGCGAGATCTTCAGCTCTGCCTGAGGCCACAACCTCGACGTCGCCGTCTTCGGTGTTGCGCACCCAGCCGCGCAAATCCAGTTCGCTGGCTTCGCGGTGCACGAACCAGCGGAAGCCGACGCCTTGCACACGACCTTGAATCAAGAAATGAAGAACCATCATTGACGACCAAAGTCAGTCTTTCAAAGCTGCCGCAGGTGTGCAACTCTCGCCGATTGACTGCAGTGCACTTCGTCAATCTTCAAAATCCAATAACGTTCGAATATTTCTCCTCGAAGCATCCCTGACAGTCCGTCCAACAGTCAGCGTCGCCTGTTCTTCTATAATCTGTAGGGAAGCAAACCTGACAATCCTGCTGGTGCCTTCCCCGTATTTCCCTCAAGCTGCGGCTTGAACAAGACCCGAGGAGCGAGCGAACGCATGCCCGAAGCAATCAAGCCCATTGATGTAGAAGCCCTGAAGGCGCTGGTACGCACCGTGCCTGATTTTCCAAAGCCCGGAATTCTGTTTTACGACATCACCACGCTGTTGAAAGACAAGACCGGCTTTGCCAAGCTGATCGACTTGCTAGCCGCCCACTACATCGAACACAATATCGACTTGGTGCTTGGCATCGAAGCACGTGGATTCATCTTTGGGCCAGCGCTCGCCTATCGCCTGAATGCCGGTTTTGTGCCGGTGCGGAAGCCGCGCAAGCTGCCCGCACCTGTCGCTCGTGTGACCTACGACCTCGAATACGGGTCGGACACGCTCGAGATTCATATGGATGCGATCGAGCCGGGACAGCGGGTTGTGCTGGTCGATGATCTGCTGGCCACCGGCGGGACCATGGAAGCAACCGTAAAGCTGGTAAAACAGCTCGGTGGAGAGATTGCCGGCCTTGCGTTTGCCGTGGAACTGGATTTCCTGAAAGGGCGCGACCGCTTCAAGGAATACGACGTTTTCAGCCTGCTGCACTACGACGAGTAGCAAGAAACCCAGCTTGTAGTTGAAGGCGGCGGTCTGTGTCCTCGTTCGTCCCCAATCTATCTCCGACTCATCCGGTCGGGATTTCTGCATTGATTCCTGCGAAATCCCGGCCGAAAACTGCAAATTTTGAAGGGGGGGTGGGGGGTACCGATCCAGGTATGAATTACCCCTCCCGTTGTAAATCCGTCAGGCATGATCCTTCCGTCACATGGCCGCTCCCGCTGCTCGAATCAATCAGCCGAGTGATTTCGATTTCACTTCGAATCCATTGTGCGCCGGGACGTTCTAATTCCCTGCAAAATGGCGGCCATATTTTTGCTCGCGAATGACCGCAGCTCTATTTCTTGATGACGATGGCAGGATTCAAAGTGCTCATTCAATGAACGAGGTGGATGCTCGATGTTCACGACCTGACTGGTACATCTGCCAGTTAACAAACACCCAACGGTCTCTTAGGCTTTGCGCACTTCGACTCGGTTGACTGCCAGTCGACAGCTAGCTAGGAGATCACTATGGAAGACCAAAAAAATGTTGGCGCTTTGGGCTCACCCGGCGCCACGACCACCCTCGACGGGAAGCAACTTCCGCCGCTACCTCCGAAATTCGGGGGCGTAATCAAGGAAACCGCCAAGGATTCCACACCCTGGTGGGCCCCGCGCGTAGTGCCGCCCAAGGGCGCGCCCAACGTTCTACTCATCATGACCGATGACCAGGGCTACGGCGTTTCCAGCACATTTGGGGGCGTGATTCCGACGCCGGCGATGGACAAGCTTGCCGAGTCAGGATTGCGTTACACCCATTTCCATTCCACCGCGCTTTGTTCGCCGTCGCGCGCCGCGCTGATCACTGGCCGCAACCATCATTCGGTGGGATTCGGAGTGATCGGCGAACTCTCCACGGGTTACCCCGGCTACGATTCCGTGATCACTCCGGATAAAGCCACCGTCGGCACTGCCCTTCGCGACAACGGCTACGCTACTTCGTGGTATGGCAAAAACCATAACACCCCCACGTTTCAATACAGCCTTGCCGGCCCCTTCGATCAATGGCCGTCGGGAATGGGCTTCGATTATTTCTACGGCTTCATGGGAGGAGAGACCGACCAGTGGACGCCTTATCTATTCAAGGATCATACCCAGGTTTTCCCGTGGATCGGGAAGGAGGGCTACAACCTCACCACGGATCTGGCGGATGAGGCGATCCGGTACATGGGCGACCTGAATGCAGCGGACCCTGACAAGCCATTCTTTCTCTATTACGCGCCAGGCGGCACGCACTCGCCGCACCAGCCAACAAAGGAATGGATTGAGAAGTTCAAAGGCAAGTTCGACATGGGCTACGAAAAGTTGCGCGAAGAGATCTTCGCCAACCAGAAGCGCCTGGGTGTGATTCCGGCCGATGCTGTACTGACCCCGTGGCCGGACGGTCAAGATGAGTATGGCGGCGCCAAGCTGCCGCGGTGGGACTCGCTGACGATGATCCAAAAGAAACTTTACGCGCGCGAGGCGGAGGTGTTTGCAGCCTATGCTGCCTACACCGACTACGAGATTGGGCGGGTTATTCAGCAGGTTGAGGACATGGGCAAGCTCGATAACACGCTCATCATTTATATCTGCGGCGATAACGGCAGCAGTGCGGAAGGCACCGAAGAGGGCACTTTCAATCAAATGACCGCCTACAACGGCATCCTGACCCTTCCTGAACCCCTGCAGATGCTGCACTACGAAAACTGGGGTTCAGATAAAACCTACCCGCACATGGCGGTGCAATGGTCGTGGGCTTTTGATACGCCCTTCAAGTGGACAAAGCAGGTGGCGTCGCATTTCGGCGGAACCCGGCAAGGGTTGGTCATCTCCTGGCCTGAGCGCATCAAGGACGCAGGGGGCATCCGCTCGCAGTTCCACCACATCATCGACATCGTTCCGACCATTCTCGAAGCTGCCGGTCTGAAAGCTCCGGAGATAGTCAATGGAATTCCTCAAAGCCCGATTGAAGGCGTGAGCATGGCTTATACCTTTGACAAGGCCAACGCAGACGCACCTTCGACGCACAGCACGCAATATTTTGAGATGCTCTGCAATCGGGGCATCTATCACGACGGTTGGTATGCCTGCACCACTCCTTTTGCCGCACCGTGGCTTCTGGGTACGGGCAAGCTACCGGGAATCAGCGATTACCAGTGGGAACTCTACGATATTTCCAAGGACTTTTCTCAATCGAACAACCTCAAGGAGAAGAATCCGCAGAAGCTTCAGGAGTTGCAGGCGTTGTTTCTCGCAGAGGCAGCGAAATACCAGGTACTGCCACTGGATAACACGGGTTTCGTGCGCTACCTGACGCCGCGACCGAGCCCTACCGCTGGAAAATCTGTCTTCACATACTCGGGTGTCAAAGCCGGCCTGCCGCCCGACTATGCCCCGAATATTCTGAACAAGGACTACACCATCACAGCCGAAATAACTGTGCCAGAAGGCGGCGCGGAGGGCATGATCGTCACGTTTGGTGGGCGCTTCGGCGGGTATGGCCTGTTCCTGCAAGATGGCAAGCCGGTCTTTGTTTACAACCTTCTCGATCTGGAGCGATTCAGGTGGGAGGGGGGCGTTGGTGGAGTTGTTGGCGCTGACCTGTTTGGCCGGGCACTGAAGCCGGGCCAGCACACCATCGAATTTGATTTTAAATACAGCGGTCCCGGCCCCGGCAAGGGCGGCACCGGTGTGCTCTCAGTGAATGGGAAGGAATTGGATAAGAAGACCATCAAGCACACGATTCCGCTGATGATGTCAGTCGATGAGACCTTCGACATCGGATTGGATACGCGTACCGGAGTCGATCACAGCTACAAGGTGCCGTTCAAGTTCACGGGCACGATCGACAAACTGACTTTCAAACTCGGGGAATCCCAGCTATCCGAACCGGAGAAGCAGGTTGCTGCGCAAGCGGTAGCAGCAGCTCATGACTAACTGATAAGGCCAACGAAGTGTCAAAAACAAAGGCAGCACTTTTTTCGCGGGGGACTGCGGAGACGGGGCTGCCTTCGATTTGTGCTTCGCATCGGTTTTGGGATGCAGGAGGCAGTACCATCCCCTATCGATTCACACCGGAAGCCGGAAATTGGACTCTGTTGCGCATCGCTCAGGCTGACAGCCCTTCGACGGTATCGCCCTGAAGCATCTGCGCGTCGGCGAAGCGGTAGCCAACATAAACATCAGTCAGCAGGTAGATGGGGTTGGATGGATCGTCTTCAATCTTCTTGCGCAGTTGGCGGATGAAGGTGCGCAGATACTCTACCTCTTCGCGGCAATCTGCTCCCCACACCGCGGTGAGCAGTTTGGCGTAGGAAACGACGCGACCGGCTCGGCTCATGAGGCAGTAGAGGATGTCGAACTCCTTGCGCGTGAGATGGACGGCCTGGCCGCGTTTGGTGACGCTGCGCTTGGCAGGATTGAGGTGGATCTCACCAATCTCGATAGGCGCATCTTCGGCGCGTGCCGGTGCATGCACCCTGCGAACCGCGGTACGAATGCGCGCTATGAGTTCGCGGGTACTGAAGGGCTTGGTAATGTAGTCATCGGCGCCGAGCTCAAGCGCCTCGACTTTTTCTTCTTCTCCGTCGCGCACCGTAAGCATCAGCACAGGCAGGCGCGGCGCAAAGGCACGGATACGGCGCAGAGTCTCAATGCCGCCAATGCCAGGCATATTGATGTCGAGAAGAACAACGTCGAATTGGCTGGAATGAAGCAACTGCAGCGCCTCTTCTCCGCGAGAGGCTTCGCTGAACAGGAATCCAAGTTCTGCGAGCGGCGGCTTGAGTGCGCGGCGAATCGCGGGTTCATCATCAACGATCAGAATGCGAATGGCGGGCTGGTTCATGATTCCCTCTTTCGTGCCTGGGATGGTATGGCCGCATAAAACGTGTTGCCTTCATCGTGGTCGCTGGTGACCCAGACGTATCCGTCATGGATGGTCGCGGCACGCTTGGCCACCGACAATCCGATTCCTGTACCGGAGGCACGATTGGATGAAGTGGAAGAGCGATAGTAACGATCGAAGATGCGCTCACGGTCTGCGATGGGAATGACGGGACCAAAACTGTGCACCGAAAAAATAACTTCGGCCTTCGACTGCACGGCGCGAATGGTAATGGTGGTGCCGTAGATTGCATATTTACAGGCGTTGTCGATGTATTGCGACAACAACATCGTCATCAGGCGGCGGTCGCAGCAGAGCACCAGGCTGTCATCGGGCAGATCGATCGCCACCTTCATCGAGGCGAGCCGATCCCTGAGACTCGCGACGACCTCATCCAGCAGCGACGCGACGCCAACGGGGATGGCGTGGACGGTGACTTCGCCAGCATCGAGTCGAGCGGTGGTAAGGAGGCGGGTCGTGAGATCGTTCAGCAGGTCGGCCTGCTCATTGATGAGCGACACCAATTCGCTTTGGCCCGCGGAAAGCTTGCCCATCTCGTTGAGTCCGGTGGAGGCAGCGCGAATGGCTGTGAGCGGAGTTTTGTACTCGTGCGCGAGTGAGTCGAGCACGGTGGAGCGAAGCTGCTCGGTCTGGCGCTCTGTCTCGATGCGGCTTTCGTTGGCGAAGGCACGATAGCGGTCGAAGGTTACGGCTATCAATGAAGCAATGGCATTGTTTGTCAGCGGGCTGGTCTCGCCACGGACCACGATGGAACCGATGGGAACGGTGCCGAGCCGAACGACGCGCCGCGCAATGCCGGTTTCGGAATCATCGTCTGAGGTTTCAAAGTAGTAGACGTTCTGCGCGAGTTCCTGGGGATCGACATTCCAATAGCCAGCCTGGTAAATCTCGTGCAGGTCCGCATCGAAGATCACTACTGCCTCGAGGGCGAATATCTCATGCACCAATTCGGCGAGTTGGGCGCCAGGCTCCACATGCAGATTCATTTGCAGTGTGCGCCTTGTGAACTCGTACAGATCCTGCATCTGTCCACCCCACGAATCAGTCTCGCGCGCGTGCTCAGTGACACGCGCGGATAGGCGGCTGATGACAAGCGCGGTCAGGATGAAGGCCACGAGGGTGATGGAGTTCGCCGGATCCGTGGCTGGATTTAATCTGCCCTGGCGCGCCGCGAAGTAGCTTTGCACCGCGACTGCCGAGAGTGAAACAATCACGGCTTGCCAGAAGCCGCACCAAAGAGCTGTGGGCACGATGATGAGCAAGTAGAGCAGAACAGCGACAGGCAGCAGCCACTGCAGCCAGTGCGCAAAGACTCCTGCCAATACCACGGAAACAATGCCGAGAGCGCACTCCGTGGAGAACAGGAGCGCCTTCAATCCGGAGCCGCGCGAGCGACGGCCTGCAAACGCGGCGCGGAGAGGGATGTAGGTTCCTGACAACCGGTCACCGGCCTTTCCGTCGAGTGCCATAAGGTCGCTTCACCCTGGCAGTGAAATGGGTACACCTTCAAGTGGCGCAGACCGTGAGTAACTTGAACCTCTGCGGCTTTGACGCGAAAATATTCTTCCTGAATCCGCGCGCCCATATATGTCGAACTGCGCTGAATTTCAGAGAACTCCCCACGTGCACCTCTCTTTTTCATAACAAATGGGCTGGCATCGTGCGCGGGAAGATTGTTTCTAGATATTAACAGTTCTTCATTTGATTCTTATGCGCTGGAGCGTAGTAGAGGCCATCTTGGCGATTCCGAGCTTCGTCAAAGCAGCCCTAATTCAAGCTTTGCCGCGGGATAGAGAGCAAATCGAAATTTAGATTTTCTTTCGCTAATCCTCATCTGTTCTTTACGGATTCTTTGCATTACTAATGACTAGCCGCAGTGATTCAAAACATAGAGGAAGCAGCGCTGAACGCGCATGACTTCAACATCTTTGCCTTGGCAGAGACGCAATCCCGTTGTGTCTTCCGTGGCGTGACTGAACGGTAGTCCGTATCAAAGAGATTGAGTCAACAACCTCACTTCTCATAAAACTATTCGTTTCATACCCGATTTTGTCAGGAGGAATCGTGTCGATATCTCTCAAATTGATTCACATCGTTCTCCAATCCTCAGGCGCTGCGTTACTCGCAACGGCAATTGTTGCCGGCGCTCAAGCTCCGGCAACACCAGCACCTGCCGCAGCACCGGCACCTGCTGTTGCTACAGCAGCGGATGCAACTCCAGCTGCCGCAGCCGCTCCGACCCCGCTTTCCACATTCGTTCTCACGGGTCCACTGCAATGGCTGCCTCCGGCGACCTTCGATGCAGGACCATTGGGCAAGCTGAGCGTGAACGGCATTTTAACTGGTTTCTCGCAATTCCAGACCAATCACGTGCCGGGAGATTCCGGTGCGCAAGCCACCCTGAGCAACGGACAGATTTTCATCCAAAAGGCAGACGGGAAAGTTCAGTACTTCGTCCAGGCGGGTGTCTACACCATGCAGGCACTTTCGGTACCGTTTACCAGCGCCCAAACTACCATGACGAATTTCTACGGGCCTGTTCCAGTTGCATACTTGAAGTTGCCAGTGGGAAAGACGACCCAGTTCCTCATCGGCTCTCTTCCGACGCTGATGGGCGCGGAGTCCACCTTCACGTACCAGAACTTCAACGTGGAGCGCGGCATCGTCTGGAACCAGGAAAACGCCATCAATCGCGGCGTTCAGGTGAACCAAACGATTAACAAATACCTCAGCGCCTCGTTCAGCTGGAACGACGGTTACTATTCCAACCGCTACTCCTGGCTCTCGGGCTCGGTCACCTTTACGAAGGGGCCGCATAGCCTGGTGTATGACGGGATGGGGAACCTCGGACAGACCGTCTTTGAGACGGCCGCCACGCCGATACAGAACAACGGCTACATGCACGCGGTGATCTACACGTACACCAAGGGTCCGTGGATCATTTCGCCGTACTTCCAATATGGCAACCTGCCGACCAACGCGACAGTGGGCGTTTACAAGGCCACATCCGCTACCGGCGGCGCGATCAACGTCAGCTACGCCTTCAAGAGCGGATTCTCGCTTCCGGCGCGCGTGGAATACATCTCGAGTTCCGGCAATGCAATCGACGGATCGGTTAATTTGCTGGGCTTTGGAGCTGGCAGCTCAGGCACTACTTTCACGGCAACGCCCACCTACCAAAAAGGGGGAATGTATGTGCGCGGCGATCTCGCGTGGGTGCATGCAGGGAGCTACACGCCGGGAAGTGTCTTTGGCACAACAGGAACAGATGGCGATCAGTTTCGAGGCGTACTTGAATTTGGCTTCATCTTTGGCAAAAACATGATCGAAAAATAGCCAAACACTTGAGGATTTTCCCGTCCTTGCGATGCAATCAACGATTCGCAAGGGCGGCCCTTGAACTGAAGACTCATGCACTTAGAAGCCTCGGTTTCCTCATTTCATCTTCATCGATCGCTGCGTAGCATTCACGTAACCCAGAAACCTGAAGCCTCAGTCCGGAGCGCTTTCCGGCGAATCTCAAAACATCCCGTAGCTTAAGCCCCGGGAGAAGACCTCAAGAACTTGAATTTCCAGGAGAATGTTCATGGCAGATCAGAAAGCACCACAGATGCAGGCAACTCTGGGCCTTACCGGGTTGACCAGCAACGCAATGGCGCTGATTGCTCCCGGCGCCTTCCTATGGCTCACGTTCGTCATCCAGGCAGGCACTGGAACCACTGCGCCAGCCATGTGGCTGGGCATCTTTGGCGCCCTGTTACTTTGCCTGGCTACCGCGGTCGCCTACGCTGAAATCTCCAAACTCTACCCCGGCACCGGCTCTAGTTACTATTACGCAGAGCAGGCGCTGCTCTCAAAGGACAAAGCCTTCAGGTATGCGCGCGTAGCCAAATTCATTGTTGGCTGGGGCTCGCATCTTTACTACTGGGTCTATCCCGGCGTGATGGTGGCGACTACGGGTATTTTCGTCGGATACGTGGTTGGCTTCCTCTATCCCAATTTCATCAGCGGCGGCAATCCCGGCCCAGTTTTCATGGGCTTGGTCGCGGTCGTCTTTTCCTTCTTCGTGGCTTGGATCGCGCAGAAGGGCGCCGGCGCTTCGACGGCGGTGAACCTGGCGATCAATATTGTGCAGATTTCCGCGCTGATCGTTTTCAGCGTGCTTGCCCTTGGCTATCGCGTTAACCATCCTTCCGGATCCACCGGCTTCCAGTACGACTCGCAGACGCTCTCCACTTACACCTATCAGTTCGCAACCGACAAGACAGGCGCGACGATTCGCGATGCGAGCGGCAACCCGCAGCCGTTGCTCGACTCAGCCGGCAAACCGGTGCCCTACGTGATCACGTATCCGACAGCGGACGCGACGGGCAACTTCCTGACCCACGAGAACGCCGCATCGGTCGTGAAACCGCACAAATTCAGCTACATGTTCATCCAGGCTACCGTCGCCATTCTGATCCTGGTCGGCTTCGAATCGGTAACATCGATGGGAGGCGAGGCAAAAAACCCAACCAAACATATACCCATCGCAGTCATTGCGTCGCTATTGATTCAAGGACTGGTGTGTTACCTGATCGAGTATTTTGCGGCGAATTACTTCCTTAACTCGGGTTACACGATGCAGACCGCTGTAAGTTCGGCAGCTCCCATCGGTGACATGATGATCATTGTCGGCGATGCGCTGCTTGGCCAGGGCCACGGTAAGTACTTCATGCTGGCCGAAGCCATCACCGTCTTCCTAGCGCTGATCGGCACCACGCTTGCCTGCATGAACACCGGCGCCCGCGTAACCTACGCAATGGGCAAGGATGACGAGGCTCCCGAGCATTTCGGTATGCTGCATGCAAAGTCGCTGACACCGCGGACGGCGATCTGGACGCTGGCCGCGATATCAGCAATCATCGGCTGCATCGCCGTTTCCCTGGTCTTCGCCGATGCCAGCGCACCGACAGATGCCACCATTGCAGCTCTCCCGCACGGCATCCTTTCCAACTTTGGCTATAGTACCCACGACAAGTTAGCCGCGCTGCCGAACTCGCTGCTCACCATCACACTCACTTCCAATTTCGGCACATTCATCCTGTATGCGCTTAGTTGCTTCCTGTGCATCGTGGCGTACAACAAGCGGCCTGACCACAACTTCCTTGTGCACACATTGATTCCCGGTTTTGGACTTCTAGCCAACATCGTTTGCATGGCCTTCTACCTGATCAGTCCGGTATTTGGCCTGGGAACCTTCAAGGAACCATTGCTGGCGCTGGGCATATCGGCACTGTGGGGCATCTACGGAGCCGTCTACTTCCTGCGCTCATCGAAGGCAAAGGGCAAATCTGTCCTGCTGGAAACTAAGAACGTGACCACCTAGGCAGAAAGTCGTCCTTCCTCCACCGAACACAACCACTGGGTGGCATACCTTCTCAGCTCGATTCTGAAGGCTGCAGATGGGAGACCACCCAGTGTTCTTGCAAAACCTTAGTCTTTGAACTTCAACAGCATCCTCCATTGCGTTACGCGCAAGAAGCTTGAAATCACCCTGCGAACAAGGACCCGTTCGTGAGGACCCCAAAAGAGGCTACCGGTCCATGTTGGATGTCGTGTTTGGTCAGGCAAGCGATCCCGGCAAGATTCGCACGAACAACGAGGATGCCATGGGATCTTTTGTTCCGAATTCGCGCCACCAGGCTCGTTCCCACGGTTATTTATTCATCGTTGCCGATGGCGTAGGAGGACTTGACCTGGGCGAAATAGCTTCCTCCACGGCGGTTTCCGTTCTCATTCAGGAGTTTGAAAAGGCGCAGGGCGGGGCCATGCTTATCAGCCTGCTGCCTCGGCTCGTGCAGCACGCCAACGCGGCGGTCCACGACCGTACGCTGGCGCCGGAGTTTCGCGGAAAGAAGATGGCGACGACAGCAGTCGCCTGCGCTCTTCGACACGACCAGGCCATCATCTCTCATGTGGGCGATTCGCGCTGCTATCTCGTACGCAAAGGCGTTGCAAAGCAAATCACTCAAGACCATACCTGGGTGAATGAACAGAGAAAAATGGGAGTGATTTCAGCAAGCGATATGGCGACTTCAGATTCGCGTCATGTGCTGATACGCTCTCTTGGACCAGAGCTGTTTGTTTCGCCCGACACCACGGCGCTCACGATTCAGGCCGGCGACGTCCTGGTGCTCTGTTCCGACGGCTTGCACGACGAAATGCCCGAGGCGACCATTGCTTCGATCGTCTCGCAAAACAAACCCGTCGACGAGATTGCACAGGAGCTGGTTGCACGCGCGGTCGAGATTGATGGCAATGACAATACCACGGCGCAGGTGATTCGCATCCGTTCGGTCGAACAGGTCGGCATGTACCGCGGCCGTCCCTACCGGCTTCCCTCCTGAATGACTTCCCCAAGCCTTACGAATTCCTTAGAGATACGCCGCCAAAGCTCGATAGAGTAGGAGCAGCACAAGCATTGGAGAACGCCGCCCGATGGGCATCCTCGACACCATTGAAACCGGGTCGCAAATCGATTCTTACCGCATTGAGGCACCAATAGCGCGAAGCGGCATGGCGTCGATCTTTCGCGCCGTGGACGTTCGCGACAATCGTGTGGTCGCGTTGAAGATTCCGCACCCTGACATGGAAGCCGATCCGATCCTCTTCGATCGCTTCAAGCGGGAAGCGGACATCGGTGAGAAGCTCGATCACCCCATGGTGATGCGCGTCTACGGCGGCGAGAAACGTTCCCGAATCTACATGGTGATGGAGTGGTGCGAGGGCAGACTTTTGCGCGACATCCTCGCCGAAGGCCGCATGCCGCAAGATCGTGCTATCCATATCGCCATCGAGGTGCTTGATGCACTGGAATACATTCATGAGCAGGGCGTCGTGCACCGCGATCTGAAGCCGGAAAACATCATGGTTGACGCCAACGACAACATCAAGCTCATCGACTTCGGCATTGCCGGAGATTCGGCGGCCCGCCGGCTGACCTATGCGAACTTCACCGCGACACTTGGCACCGCGGATTACATCTCCCCGGAACAAGTAAAAGGCAAGCGGGGAGACGGACGCACGGACATCTATGCTGTGGGCATCATCCTTTACGAGATGCTTACGGGCCGGTTGCCCTTCTCCGGCTCATCTCCGATGGAAATAATGAATGACCGCCTGTTGAACTATCCTCTGCCTCCCAGGATTGCGGAGCCCTCGATTTCGCCGCAGTTGCAGGAAGTGCTTTACCGGGCGCTGGAACGCGATCCGCAAAATCGCTATGCGAAGGCGCGCGAGTTTGCACATGATTTGCAGCATCTCGCAGAGGTGGGAGTGGAAGACCGTATCGAACTACGCGACTGGAACAAGCGGAAATCCCATACATCGCGACAGGTGCTCTACTATGGTGCACTTGCGCTCATTCCGGTTGTGATTCTTCTGCTGATGATGCTGGTCGCGCATCACAGGTAAACCCAGTGGAAGAACGATTGAAACGCAAATCTTCACGGCGTCTTTATGGGTCAGCCACTACATTCTGATCAAAGCCCCCCTCGCCTTTACCGCCATAAGGAGACCCATGACAAAATACAAACTTGAATACATCTGGCTCGACGGCAAGAAACCGATCCCTGAACTTCGCGGTAAAACCCAACTCAAATCCTTTGAGAATCCGCCCACTCTTGCCGATCTTCCCCTGTGGGGATTCGACGGCAGTTCCACGATGCAGGCGGAGGGCAGCAAATCAGACTGCGTGCTGCAGCCCGTGGCCCTCTACCCCGACGCAAGCCGGAAGAATGGGTATATCGTTCTTTGCGAAGTTATGCATCCTGACGGCACCCCGCATTCCACCAACATGCGCGCGACGATTGAAAATGATCCGGACCTATGGGTCGGTCTTGAGCAAGAATATTTCCTCTACAAAGATGGTCGACCGCTGGGCTTTCCGAAAGAAGGTCATCCTGCTATCCCCCAGGGGCCGTATTATTGCGGCGTCGGCTACAAATACATGGGCAGTATGGCGCGTCAGATTGTTGAAGAGCACCTGGAACTCTGCCTCGCCGCGGGCATCAATCATGAAGGGATCAACGCGGAAGTGGCAAAGGGACAGTGGGAATTCCAGATCTTCGCCAAGGGTTCTGCCAAGGCGGCGGATGATGTCTGGACCGCTCGCTACCTGATGTTGCGTCTCTGTGAGAAATACGAAGTTGACGTCGTGTTGCATTGCAAACCCATCAAGGGCGACTGGAATGGATCAGGCATGCACTGCAACTTCTCGACCAAATATCTGCGCGAAGAAGGCGGCAAAGAATACTTCGAAGATCTCATGAAGGCTTTCGAAAGGTTCATCCCCGAGCACATCGCCGTCTACGGCCCAGACAACCATCTCCGTTTAACGGGTCACCACGAAACACAGTCCATCGATAAGTTCAGCTACGGTCTTTCTGATCGCGGGGCTTCGATACGGATGCCGGTCAACTTTATCAAGAACGGCTACAAGGGCTATCTGGAAGATCGCCGCCCGAATTCCGAAGGCGATCCCTACCAGATCGTCTCTCGCATTCTGAAGACAATCAACAGCGTTGAAATGCCAGTCATGGCCTAGACTTCGAGGAAGGTTTCAAGAGAAAAACGCGACTTCATTCTCTTGCGCTGACTGAGTCGTTCATGTAACCTGAGTTGTTCTGTCAATGTTTAATCAACAATCAAGGGCGCACGAAATTGGGAAGGTTTCCACGCTTCTCCATTTCGTGCGCTCAGTCTGATTTCGGGCTGCCCGCGTTGCGCGTTGTAGCCGCGTCCGATTAGAAATCCGTATCATCCTGGCAAAAGGAGAGCCATGTCATCTGATTACCGGAATTTTCTCGCCCTCTCGTACGATGAGCTTGAAGAACTGAACCTGGAGGCCAAGGCGGACCGCATGAACCGTCTCCCTATCGAAGAGGTTCGCGAAAAGCGGATCAAGTATTTGACAGAACAAAAGCACATCAAGGCAGTGACGGTCTTGTTCTCCGATCTCGAGGGCCGCCTGCACCTATTGGACTACGATAAAAAGTTTTTACTCGGCTCGCACGAGAATCTGACCTTCGACGGCTCCTCTATACGCGGCTTTACGGCGCAGAAGGAAAGCGACCTCCGCCTTGGCATCGACTGGAGTGCGTTCTACTGGGTCCCGGCTGACGTATTCGGCAACGGCAAGGTGCTAGTTTTCGGCACGGTGATCGACAAGGACGGCACGCCTTACTCCGGCGACCTGCGCGGCGTGCTCAAGGCCTACTCCGACAAGTTGTTCAAGGACAAGGGCTACACGCTCAACGCGGCCAACGAAATCGAAGGATTTCTCTTCGCCGGTAAAGACGCGGAGCGCCATTACCACGAGACATTGAAATTCGACTTCATCAACACTGGCGGCTATTATCACGTGCTGCCGCTTGATCCACTACGCCAGTTCATCGACACAGCCGCCGAAGTGCAGCGCGCGATGGGTTTCCAGAACGAAAAGGATCACCCCGAAGTTGCGCCCAGCCAGTTTGAAATCAACTACGGATACGGCGAAGTTGTCGCGGCCGCGGACCAGATTCAGCTCTACAAGCTGCTATGTCGTCAGATCGCTAACAATATGGGCTACACCGCATGTTTCCTGCCCAAGCCGGTGGTCGGTGTGAACGGCAGCGGCATGCACACCAACGTCTCAGTCTCCAAAGACAAGGTAAACCTGATGTGGGACCCCAAAGGCCAGGAAATGCTTTCCGCCTTCGGGTGGAAGTTCATCGATCGCATCCTGACCAGCGCACTGGATATTTGTCTGATCCTGAATCCGAGTGTGAATGCTTACCGCCGCCTTGATCCGCACTTCGAGGCCCCCAACCAGATCAAGGCATCGGCCACCGATCGTGGTTCCATGGTGCGCGTACCGATCGGCAACTCGCGCTCAATGCGTGTTGAGGTTCGGTCGGTTGCACCGGATGCGAATCCTTATCTGGCTCTTTACTCAATCTTCAAAACTGGCATCGACGGCAATACTGCCAAGATCAAGAACCTGCGCCAGGCAGAGCGGTACTTGCCGGACCACATTCAAGCGGCCATCGACGATTTCAAGGGGTCGGAGTGGATCGCCGAGATACTTGGATCCGATGTACAAGGCCGGTTTGTCGACCTGAAGCAGGCCGCCGCTAATCGCTGCGCGCGCGAACTTGGCACCTTTGTCAAGGCTCCCGAGGTACAGTTCCACCACGAGGTTTACAACCAGTCGCTCTGGAACCTGTTCTAGAGCGAACGTCTCATCCTCTGATCGACACGCAGAAAGGCGCGGCCAGCGACGGTCGCGCCTTTTCTGCGTTTGGTTGAGAAGTCCACTGATTCAGTGCGCTTCAGATTCAGAGCTCCTGGCGAGACGTGCATGCGCGATTTCCAGTACTTGCGCGGCCTCTTCTTTGTTCCCCATCTCGGTGAGGACATCGGCGAGTTTCTCGGCAAGGGGGAGTGAATCCGGGTATGTGTTGACTCCATCGCGCAGCACTCTGGCCGAGTCGGAAAATTTCCCCACTCGCGTATAGGCCAGATCAAGATTGATGCACTGCTTCACGGTCCTCTGGGGCGCCAGTCTCGCCGTATCGAGCAATTCGATCACTCCCTCGAGGTTGTTGTCCGCAATCAAGTCGTCGGAGAGCTTGTCGAGCGCGTCAGAGTATTCAGGATCGATTTCGAGGGCGGCCAGCCATTCCGTTTCGGCATCAGCGGTCGCATGGGTACTATCCAGTGCCTCTGCCAGCAGCAGATGCAGCTTGATGTCGCAGTATCCGAACTTCTCTGCCTCCTGCATCGCGGTAATTGCCTCTTTGATGTCCCCGACAAGGTAGAGGCTCGCGCCAAACATGAAGGCGACGTGAGGCATGTCCTTTTGCTTCGGATCCATCTGCAGCGACGTCGCGAAGGCATTCGCCGCACAGTTGTAGTCTTTCTCGTCACCAAACCACACCCCGAGGTCATTCAATGCGGCGGTGTCGGGTTTTCCGGCAAACTTCGCTTTCATCGACTCAGGGGGCGTGCAAGGGGCCTGCGCCCAACCGGCGGATCGAAGTAACGCGGAAAACGCAAGGAGGGAGACGAATCGAATTGGACTGGAAGGACGCATGCGCATGTTGGCTCGGCTCAAGTCTAATGCTGCTTTTCAACCTGCGCGCCGCTCGCAACATCGGCGCCGTCGGCGACGTGTACCTCGATCTGATCGATGCCGTCAGGATTGATGTTCACGAACTCGGGGAGGTTTACGGCGCGATTCGCAGCCGTCGCATTGTCGATTAAAATCGCGGGACTGGAATTGCCATTTTCGTCGATGTGGGTGAGATACATCTGGGTATAGGGCGAGCGGGCCTTCGATGAGAAGACCAGCCACCTGGCATTGGGCGACCAGCTATGCCATGAGTTCATCAGGCGCGTGTTGGCCTGCAGACGCCGCGCCGCGCCGCCGCGGACAGAAACAATATAGAGCTGGCTATCGGGCCGCATCAGTTGGCCGTTCTTGCACTGCACGAAGACGATCCATTTGCCGTCGGGCGAGATCTTGGGAAAGTTGTTGCTCATCCCGTTCTGCGAAGCGCCCTTGATCGGCTCCGGTGTGCCGCCTTTTCCGCCGTTGAACGGGATTCGGTAGAGATCGTACTGGATCTGCGCTTCGTTGGGATCGTTGGCATGGGTGGCGCCGGGGTGGCCCGGTGGGCGCGGATCTCGTGCTTCGGCACGGGCAAAGACGATGTACTTTCCGTCAGGACTCCACACGCCGTCGGTCTGCACATATTTCGAATCGTCGGCGCCGGGGAGCGGTTCTCGCAGGCTGGCAGACCGGTTGTAATACTCCAGAATGCCGCGCGTCGGGAAGAACACCTGAAGAAACCGATAGTCCATGAAGTTGGTGACGTAATAACTGTCGATCATGCGGCTCAGTGCCGGTCCAGCAAACGTGCTCAGCACATATTGTCCGTTGGGAGAGACCTGCGACATGAAGCCGACGCGCACCGCACCGACTTTTCCATCCGTGTTCCAGTGCACCATGTCTTTGCTCTGGATGACCATGTGCTTCTGCACTGGAACCACGGCGTAGAGCCCCTTGTCGTTGGCCGGGCCATCAATGTCCATGCCGAAGGTCTTGCCGTCGGCTGAGAAGGAGTGGCAGTTGGCGCAGGTCGGCATATCTTTCAGCACGGTGTGGCTCTCAGGCTTGCGAATGTCGCGGATACGCCAATGAATCAGGTGAATATCGGATTGCGCGAGAGGGGCCACTGCTCCTCCGCTTCCCGATGCGGGCATCAGCGGAACATCGCGATAGAAAATCGGCGCGCCAACGTCGTCTTTAGAAGTAGTGAGTGTGATGTGCGACTGAGACCAGGCGACCTGCCCTTCGCGATACCCGGTGATTGTCACCGTTGCCGACTTGCCGGCGGAGTGCGACTGGATCGCAGCCCACGTCGCGGCATCCGGTTTCCAGGTCCAGGTCGCTGCCTGTTGCGCGTTCAATTTCGGCGGGGAGTTCGAGTCTGCCACGCAATCCGGATCGATCGGTCCAATCTGCATGCGCTCGCCTTTTGACGTTGCATGAATAGGTTCAGATTTGTCGGCGAAAGATATGTCGATGGACCAGGATGTGCCCGCGGCATCCCGCCATAAAAAAGTGGGCGGAGTAATCCCCGGCGGAAAGATCGAGCCATCTTCGGGATAATCGATGGAAATCGGAGTCAGAACAGGGGCTGTGGCGCTCGCCGCACAAGCGAAGAGATTCCCGGCGAACCTGCTTTGCCGGCCTGACGGAAATGAGGAATCCAGCAGAATGAAGACGGAAATCGTGAAGACCGAGAACATTCCTTTCCAAAACAGCCGCGAAAATGAGGCTCCCTGTTGCACTGTTCCTCCGAAGAGCGAAGATTCTGCATCGAGGAACAAGGAAGCAAACTGGCTGCTTATGCGTGCAGTTCGCTCAATGCTGATACGAGTTTGGAATTGCCGGCCGAAGCAAGGATGATTTGATCGACAGCATTTCCGATTGCTGACACTGGCAAAACATGAATGAAAGTCGACAATACACTGGATGTTCGCAGGCGGTAAATTGTGCTGTCAAGGCGATGCGCCTTCGCGATGCGCTTCCGATGCAATCCATTCATGGCCCGCAAATTGCGGCTCAAATTGGATTCAATCATGCGGTACTTCGCCGAAGGTGATGTCATGGGGCTTTGTTTGCCTGTACGGCGTTCAGCACCAATGACTGCTGATCTGCCGCAACAACTTTCTGGTAGAAGTCGTGTAATTGCTCGTAGTCCTTGGGATCAAGAAGCGTGAACCCCCGCTGCAAGACGCGCGCATTCGTAATCGAACCGCCTTCAACCTTGGTGTGAAGCTGATAAGCGGCGTTCTCTTCCCACTTAAGGTTCGTATCCTGCGGGGTTCTTTCGAGCGCATAGCCCGCCGGCAACACGTAGGTAATCTGCTCCTGCTCCTGTGCTGCATATCGCATGTCGACCGGAAGTTCGCGAGAGCTGTCTGGAGGGAATGGATTTCGCTCCATTGCCTCGAAGAACATTCGCGGCAGCACGAGGCCACCGCCTGAGTTCTTCGCAAACGAACCGGATACAGGAATAACAGCCAGCAATTGCTTGCTCGGATCATCGAGATAGACAACATGATCAACCGAAGCCTGGACGCCAGCGGGCACTTGTTGCGCCAGCAGCGCGTTGATCTCTGACTTCACCCCTTCCGCACCGGATTTGACGCCGATCTGCCGGAGTTCGATCGCCCTTTGCCCGAGGAACGCTACTTTCAAAGTTCCGGAAACCGCGCCTTGCGCTGACACGTTGAGCGCGCCGACATGCAGTGTGCTGTTGTCAGTATTCTTCTGCAAAGGCGTCACAATGATCTCTGCCTTGTTGCCAGCGTCCATGGCCACGCCGCCAGCCCCGGTGTGCGCCCAGTGCAACATCGCAAACGGAGCCATTCTTGTTCCGGGATCGACAAGGATTTCCTTCCCGTCGACCTTGAGTGCAATCAGAACGGTGTCGAGTTGGATATTGTCCATATACTGCGCGGAGAATATGCGGAGGCTGCGACTGGCAATCCGCTCGGGGCGGGCGCTGATACCCGCCGTGCGAACCAATGCCAGGTAGAGAAATGCGATCTGGTTGCTCGATCCCTTCCTTTTTAGAAGGACAGACTCGACCTTGCCCTTTGGAATCCATTCACTGCCGGTAAGCGGCGCGCCATCGGGACTCGAATCGGTGTTCTCGATCTTCTGAACCAACCCATATAGCTTCGCTGCCTTTTCTTCCGGCGAATCCGAATGGGAAACCAATTCCTTGACTGCATTCTGCAAAGCAGGGGTCGGAGCGGTGTAGGCATTCAGCGCCTTTGTCCAGAAAGCCATCTGCTTTTGCCAGTAATCCTTCACGTCGGGCGTATAAGTGTAGAAAAAGTTCACACTATAGGCCTCGGTATTCAGCGGGGGCGCGAAGGGTTCCTGCGGGATTGGAGGTACATCGGTGAGATCCAGAACATAGTTTCCCATCGCGTCCTTGGTCAAAGTCTTGCCGGCAGGAAGGATCGGTTTGAAACGAATGTCAGTCAGAATATTGTCGTGCGAATCCTTCAACACGCTGTCTCCCACTCCCGGGCCGTTCACGTCCTGGGGAAGAAACTGCCCAGTAGGCCGGAAGACAAAGTGTTCCTTGTGGATGAAGTACTCTTTCTGCACCTTCCAGTCAGGCGCAGTGAGATAGCGGTCGTAACGAACCTGGTAGCGATACTCGATGACACTGCCCACTTCAACCGACGGCATGGTGAATGTTGTTTCGCTGCCGCGCGGCCCCTTGTTGACTTTCAGCAGTTGCGAAGCCTTTCCGGTCAGGGGAACGACCGTACCGTCGGCGTGCGTCACGCGTCCCTCGAGCGCCCCGATTTCAACTTTGCCAACGTAGGAATCGGTATCCCAGGGCTGGTCCTCACCGGTGCGCTCGATTGACGGAAGGCTGAAGTTCGTCGCGTCCCCTGAAGCGAGGAAGCTGGAGTTATTGCCCACGGCGTTATAGACGAGCGTCTGCGGGAAGCTGACATGAACGGCGGCGGCGCTCTTTCCAGCCTCGGTCAAGACTTTGATGCGTGCATAAACCGTTCGATACGCATGAGGGTCGTCTTCGGTTTCTTCCCGGTAGAGATACACCGCCGCAGCACCGGGCGCTTTAGAATCCGACGTCATCGCCAGGTCCTCTTTGGAAACAGGCGGAAATTGTGCATGAGCCACAAGCGGAACTGTTCCAATGGCAAACAGGAAAGCAAGCGGAAGCGAAGGATGAGAACGCATGGATGTCTCCAGTAATTATCTATTTCTATGACCGCTTTATGCCCCGAAAAGGGTCAGCCCCAAGCAAGCATAAAGAATTCTACTGAATTGATTATCGCGCGGCAGCGAATTGCGTCACACCGCCTGGGTTAGTCGCAAGACGTCTGATCGGAGTGTGATCTTAATGAAATGAAGGGCTTATGCGGCATTGAAGCGCATGGCGGGGTTTGGCGAGACATTGCGCCCTTCCTAGCCAATTGACGCTTGCATGCTCGGCGATCGCCGATTTCCAACCCATTGATGTGAGCGAGATCACCGAAGCATTCGCTTCGTCCCTTCATCCTCAAGATAACGACGAAGTTGAATAGCGCTGTTGTGGGGGTCCATGGGGTCTCGTCCTTCCCAATTCAAGATTCTGGCGGTTCTTGCAGCGTGCGCGGGGGCACTGATCGCCTGCGCCGTACTTTTCCCAGGGTTCGGCACTCCATTGCAAGCTGCTGCCACATCCCAAGCTACGATCAAGATCGACTATCCGCTCAACGGCTCGGTGTTCCCTCCTGAGATCACGCCGCCCACGTTTTTATGGCGCGATCCGTCTCCCTCAGCGTTGCGCTGGGTAATTCAGGTCTCATTCATGGAGACCAAAGAGCCAATTCGAATCGATGCACCGGGCAAAACGATGCAGCAAGGCGAGATTGACTCGAATGCAGGCCCGAGCCTGGCACTCACGCCGGAGCAGGCGTCTACCCATACGTGGAAGCCTGACGCAGAAACGTGGGAAAACATCAAGCGCCTTTCCGCAAAGTCGACCGCGAACATTGCAATCATGGGATTTGGCAACGATGGTTCCGAACTGCCGGTGTCGATAGGCAAAGTTTCCATTTCGACCTCGGCGGACACGGTGGGCGCCCCAATCTTCTATCGCGATGTACCCCTGCTTCTTCCTCCTCCGGGCGAAAAGGGGCCCGTCGCCCCGCTTCCACGCTCTGCCATTCCGCTTATCAAGTGGCAGATTCGCGACATTGCGCAGCCCAGGAGCCACCTGGTGATGACCAACCTGCCTACCTGCGCCAATTGTCATTCCTTCTCGCGGGATGGCAAGACATTCGGCCTTGACCTCGATGGTCCTCGCAATGACAAGGGGCTGTACGCGCTGGTTCCGGTTTCGAAGCAGATGACTATTCGCAACTCCAATGTCATCCACTGGAGTTCCTTCGGGCTCAATCAGGAAGCCGGCGCGGCAGATCCGGCAGTGAAGCGCTTTGGATTCATGTCGCAGGTTTCGCCTGACGGCCGCTACGTGGTCACCTCGATCGGGCCGCCCAACAATAGCAACCGGCATCAGAAAGAGGAACCCGGCTTCGCTTCCGGCATCCTCGACCGGCTGTACAGCACCAACTACCGCAGCATTGAGTTCAGCCAGGTCTTCTATCCGACGCGCGGCATCCTCGCCTGGTACGACAGCAAAGAAGGCAAGATGCATGCGTTGCCCGGGGCGGACGACCCGCAGTATGTCCACACCAGCGCCTTCTGGTCCCCTGACGGAAAGTACCTCATCTTTAGCCGCGCACTGGCACGCGATCCGTACCCTGCCGGCGTGCCCAAGCCCGAGTACGCTAACGATCCCAATGAAACACAGATCCAGTACGACCTCTACAAAATCCCATTCAATGAAGGCCGCGGAGGCAAAGCCGTCCCAGTTGAAGGCGCATCCGGCAACGGCATGAGCAACAACTTCCCCAAGGTTTCCCCCGACGGCAAGTGGATTGTGTGGGTGCAGAACAAGAACGGCTTGCTGATGCGCCCCGATAGCAAGCTTTACATCGTTCCCTTCGGCGGAGGCAAAGCGCGCCTGATGAGTTGCAACCTCGCGCCGATGAATTCCTGGCACAGCTGGTCGCCGAATGGCCATTGGCTCGCGTTCTCGTCAAAGGCGCGCGGGCCTTATACGCGGCTCATGGTCACCCACATCGACGCCGACGGCAATGACACTCCCGCGGTCATCGTCGACGACACCACCGCTGCCAATCGCGCCATTAATATTCCCGAGTTCGTAAATTTGCCGCCCGGCACCAGCATCGACAGAATCGACCCCCAGGCTACTGAATTCTACCGGCTCTTCGATGAGGCCTACACGCAGATTCAAAACAACCAGTTTCCCCAGGCCATCGAAACGCTGCAGAAAGCCATCGCGACCAATCCGGACGACTCACTCTCCCACTACGTTCTTGCCGCTGCCCTCAGCGCCAACGATCAGGAGAAGGACGCTCTGCTCGAATATCGACAGGCCGTCGGCCTGACCCCTACCAATCCCATCTTCCTCGACCACCTCGCCGTCTCACTGGCCCTGAATGGCGACCCGGATGGCGCTATTGAGCAATTGCAAAAGGCGATCGCCGTCGACTCCGGTTCAGCGGAGTATCGATTCAACCTCGCGTATGTTCTTGAATCGCGTGGCGACTTCGCCGGCGCAATCTCTCCACTTGAGGAGGCTGTCGCTCTCAGCAAAAGTAAAGACTGGCGTTGTCTCGTCGAGTTGGCTAAGGTGTATGACAAGACAGGTCGCGCCGCCGATGCCATCCCCCTAGCCCGTCAGGCTTTGAATCTCGCGGTGGAGCAAGACAATCAGCAGGTTGCAAAGATTCTGCAGGACGATCTCGATCACTATGAACGCGACGTCTCCGGCACAAAATCAAATTAGCCTGAACCACTGGATTATTTCTCGTTATGCGGGATTGCTTCATCTCCTGCCCCTGCACTCATTTCGAAGCAGTTGAGTCAACCGGAATCAACATTTCCGGTTGATGGAAGCGTTCAATTCTTCGGGCCGATGAAAACAACTTGAATTCCGATAGAACCGCACTCCGGTCCGAGCGCGTCTACTATACACACATCCGGTTCGGTCGGGCCGGAACAGGAGCCCTTTGATGCCAGCTCACCCTCTTCCCCAGACCCTGGGGGAACTGCGCAGCAGCACCCAGTTTTCTGAAGCTCGCCTCATGACCCGCAGCGTCAAAGATGAACTGCGCTCGAACCTCATCGCCCGCCTTCAGGCACATGAGACACTTTTTCCCGGCATCGTCGGCTTTGAAGACACGGTTGTCCCGCAGATCGTGAATGCGGTTCTTTCGCGGCAGAACTTCATCCTGCTCGGCTTGCGCGGGCAGGCGAAGAGCCGCATTCTGCGTGCGCTGACGGCCTTGCTAGACGAACGCATACCTTATGTTGCGGGCTGCGAAATCCGCGACAACCCCTATCAGCCAATTTGCAAACGCTGCCGCGACCTGATCGCGAAGTGCGGCGATGCCACGCCCATCGCATACATGGGCCGCGATGAACGTTACGTGGAGAAACTGGCCACGCCCGACGTCACCGTTGCTGACCTTGTGGGCGATCTCGACCCGATCAAAGCGGCACGCGGCGGCGAGGATCTTTCCAGCGAACTGACCATGCACTACGGACTGCTGCCGCGCGCCAATCGCGGTATCTTCGCCGTCAACGAACTGCCCGACCTTGCGGGAAAAATACAGGTTGCGCTCTTCAACATCATGCAGGAAGGCGACGTGCAGATTAAGGGCTACCCGGTCCGCCTCGCGCTCGATGTTGCCCTCGTGTTCAGCGCCAACCCCGAGGACTATACGGCTCGTGGCAAGATCGTGACGCCGCTCAAGGATCGCATTGGCTCCGAGATTCGCACCCACTACCCCGAGACGCTCGAAGAAGGTATTGCGATCACCGCGCAGGAGGCTTGGTCTGAACGAAACGAAGCGCATATCGACATTCCGCCTTACATCCGCGCCGTCGTGGAACAGGTGGCATTCTCGGCACGCGAAGACAAAAGAGTGGACAAGCGCAGCGGGGTTAGCCAGCGTCTTCCTATCTCGACCATGGAACTCGTCGTCTCCAACGCCGAACGCCGCGCGCTGGTGAATAGCGAGAAGGTCGCCGTGCCTCGAATCAGCGACGTCTACGCAGCACTTCCCGGCATCACCGGCAAGCTCGAACTGGAGTACGAAGGAGAGATGCGCGGCGCAGACATTGTCGTCCGCGAACTCATCCGCACTGCCGTTGGCAAAATATATGACCGCTATTTTGCGGAGACCAACACGCAACAGATCGAGCAGTGGTTCAATCTTGGGGGCACCGTCAAGCTTGATGACAACCAGCCAAGCTCGGAAGCGCTGGCGGATCTCAAGAAAATCCAGGGCCTGTTTGAAAAACTTTCTCCGCTGGCTGTAAAAGTTTCCGACGATCCGGCCAAGGCTGTTGCCGCGGCAGAGTTCTTTCTCGAAGGCCTGGTTTCGCATCGCAAGCTCAGTCGCAGCGAAGAACGAGGATTTGCAGCACCCGAAAAGCCAAAGCGTAAAGAAGAACGCGACATTGAAGTTGAATTCGACGACTGGCAGCGCGCACGCCGGTCTGGCCGCGGCGGCGGCTTGAATTAGCCCACGCATCCCGAGGGTGATTGGATGAAGCGCGTTCGCTACACAAAATTTAACGGCGACCTGGCCTCAGAGATGGACATTGAAGACCTGCTCAAGGCTCTCTCTGACTACCTGCTCGACTCCGGCTTCCGCGATCCTTATCTGCATTTTCAAGACATGGATCACACCCTCGACGATCTGCGCGAGGCACTGCGTCAGCTTCTCGAATCCGGTGAAATGTTCGACGACCGCATCCGCCAGCAGCTGGAACAAATGGGTGAGCAGGGGAAACTGGACGAATTGATCGACAAACTGATTCAACGCATGGAGCAGGAGAACTACATCTCTTACTCGCAGAACATGAGTCCCACGCAGATGTCGCAAATGATGGGTCAGGCTGGAAACGTTCAGGGCGAAGTCAGGTTTGAAGTCACCGACAAGAGCCTTGATTTTCTGGGCTTCAAGACGCTGCGCGATCTGCTCGGTTCTCTGGGAAAGTCAAACTTCGGCCGCCACGATACGCGCCACTGGGCTACCGGCGTCGAAGCCCACGGCGCATCGCAGCGCTATGAGTTCGGCGACACGCTGAATCTGGACACCACCACCACACTCAAGTCCGCAATTTCGCGCGAAGGCATCGGCCTGCCGCTCAATCTTGAGTATGACGATCTGCATGTACATCAGTGCGAGTATCAAAGCTCCTGCGCGACCGTGGTGATGCTCGATTGCTCGCATTCGATGATTCTGTATGGCGAGGACAGATTCACTCCGGCGAAGAAAGTCGCGATGGCACTGTCGCACCTGATCCGCACACAGTATCCGGGAGACTCACTTTCGCTCGTCCTCTTCCACGACTCCGCCGAAGAACTGCCCGTTTCGCAACTCGCCCGGGTCAAGGTCGGGCCTTATTACACCAACACCCGCGAAGGTCTTCGAGTGGCCCAGCGCATCCTCGCCCGACAACGCAAGGACATGAAGCAGATTGTGATGATTACCGACGGCAAGCCATCGGCGCTCACGTTGCCTGACGGGCGCATCTACAAGAATGCCTATGGCCTCGATCCACTGGTTGTCAGCGAGACGCTGGAAGAAGTTGCGCGCTGCAAGCGATCCAACATCATGATCAATACCTTCATGCTGGCGTCGGACCTCGGCCTCGTGCAATTCGTGCACAAGGTCTCAGAGATGTGCCGCGGCAAGGCCTACTTCACCACGCCGGACACCCTGGGCGAGTACCTGCTGATGGACTACATGAATCGCAAATCAAAGACGATTCACTAAGGGAAGCGGCCAGGGATCAGGTTGCACGGAATTACATTCTCATCGTTGGCGTTGCAGTTCCTCCACCAGGATCGGCAGACCAAGGTTGAAGGTCTGAACTCCCTGAACGACGCAGAGCTTCAGCACTTCCATGATTTCCTCCATGGTCGCGCCGGCTTTCAGTGCGCTCTTGATGTGACGGCGCGTGCCCGGCGCATACATGTGCGTGACGGATGCATCGAGGGCGATGCTGAGGAGTTCAAGCTCTTTGGACGACATGAGACCGCTCTTGTATACACCCGCTCCCATCGCCATGAATTCGTCGGTGAAAACCGGATCGAGTTCAAAGAACGGATCCCACGCTGCGTTCCACTGGCCGATCTTTCGCATGGCATCACAAGCGGGGGTCGGCTCTGTAGCGGTTCGTGGAGTCAGCTTCACGTCCGCAGCTTTGGCCTCTTCCAGAAGAATGGGAGCGGCCTGACTGCAGCAATGAATGGACAGGACCGATCCGCACTTGAGAGCAAACAGGATTTCGTCGCGAGTCGCGCCAGCCTGGAGCGCAGCCCGAATGTGGTGACGTGTTCCCTCGGGATTGAGATTCGTGCAGGCAGCATTCAAGCTGACGCTGACCAATTCGATGAATTTGCGCGGGAGAACAGAATGGGTCCATGGATTGGTGCTCATCCTGAAGCAGAGCTCGGCCCATTGCGGATCCCATTCGCGCAGCGTGTTCAGAGCCGACTCCCAAGGGCCCTGAGGCGCACCAGTTGCGGCATCCGCGTTTTCCCCAGATACCTTCGCTTCGACGCTCATGATTTTCTCCTTTTTAAATCGCAGTTTTAGCGGTTCCGTGAACAATACGGTACTGTTGCCTGGATTCAAGAAATGCACGTAGCGGCCTTGACCTACCGCCGTGAGCAATTCAAGAAATCGCGACCAGGATTATTCCGTCGACGACTTTCGCCGGAAAAGAAGCAACTCCAACGTCCGAAGTGCCCGCGAAGCATCCGTTGGTGACGTCGAACTTCATTCCATGTACGGGACACGTGACAATTGTGCCGTCCAGCTTTCCCATTCCCAGAGAGCCACCAGCATGAGGACAGGTATCTGCGATGGCGCAGATGTTTCCGTCCACGTTGAATATTGCTAGGTCCTTGTCGGCGACGGTGAACCGGGATCCGGCTCCGGGCCGGATTTGATCGAGACCCGTCACTTCGATAAAGTCCGCCATCGCTGTCGCCTGCAGAAGGAGAATGTTGATCGCAAGATCGCAAAATGTCGTTCGTGTTCAGGTCCCTCCCGAATTTCGGGAGGGATCTTATTTGCGTTTTAGCTGCGACACCCTTCTTAGCTGCTTGCCCCCATCTTGATCGGAATGTCCAGCTTTTCTTCCCATTCCCCGGCGTGAATATGTCCGCATCCGCCCTGGGCTGCCGGATGGTACATCCCATCCGTCTCATGCACAATGAACCCCATGTTGCCTGGACGGCGGTTGGGCGGCAGGCCGAGGTTGGCTAACGTTTCCTCTGTGGATTTGTAGGTAACTCCGATCTTCAACATCTGGCGCGCTTGTTCAGGTGTAGCAACGGCACGTCCAAGTTCATTGGCCATGCGCACATGGCGCTCGATCATCTGGATCGTCGACATGCGCTTGCCCTTGGTCGTGTCCCACAGGTTGTCTTCGATGCCGGCGCGCGTGTGCTGCCCAAGGGCGATGCAGATAGCCGCGACCGGATGGGTAAGACGGAACGTAGTCTGGTAGGTGAAGAAGGAACCATGCGGTGTGCGACGGATGAGTTCCATCAGGTCGAAGGGATTGGACCCGCACACGCCTCCGCCGCCGATGCTGAAGAAGCCGTTCATTGGCCCCATGTAGTAGCCCTTGCGAATGAGCCGCTCCACAAGTTCGAGGCTGTGGACGTGGCCGAGTGCGAAATACGGTTGGATTCCGTGCTGGACCAGGCGCTTGATGTTTTCGAGATAGAAGTCGGGGGTCGAGTCGGCCACAAGGTTGGCCATCGCGTGTAGCATCGCCGGATTAGTGAAGCGCGTTCCTTCGAACGCATCATCGACGGGATGCAGCGCCGTCAGATCATAAAGAGATGTTCCGCAGGTGACGGTAACCTGGTCTGGTTTCGGATCCACTTCGGCCAGCTTGTGACGCGAATCGTAGCTTTGGAACTGCGCTTCTTCGCCCGGTTCAGGGGCAAAAGAGATTGAGCCACCGAGTTGCAGGATCATCTTCGGAACGGCCTGGCGAAGTCGTCCGATCTGATCGTTGTACTGCTTGAAGTCCTTTGAGATATGACCTGTCTTGGGGTCGCGCACATGAATGTGCAGCAACGTTGCACCGGCGTTATAACAGTCCACCGCAGCCTGGACCTGTTCATCCCAGGTGACAGGTAGTTTCTGTTCGGGGGTGCAATCCACCGGCATCCACACCGGCCCATAGGGCGCGGCGGTGATCATCAGTGGAGCCTGGTTTTCGGGTAGCAAGGAGTCATCGGTAAAATACATTTCTTTCCTCCAGGGATTGGGCGAGGTCAACTGGCCGGCGCGCGGTCAATTGACCTCTGAAGTCTTTCGGTGTCAGTGCTATTCAGAAACTGAAACGTACCAGCGGGGAATGGCATTCGAGTCGTTCATTGCCACCTGGGCACTTGGCGCGATCCTGAAGCCGAATATCTGGCATCCGACGGTCGTGAAGGTACGCTTCTCAGCGACCCTGGCCTACTGTCAGTTGTGACAGTGCAGGTTATTTTTCTCCATAAGAAAAACGATGGAGGCGATGGCGCAGACATCTGGGCAGCCACTCTTCGCGCCTGGCTTTAGAGTGCGGAGATTGGGTCGAACGCCTCACGATTCCAGGTAAATCGCTGACCTCTGAACGTTGTCCTTGTCTTTCAGGGCGCCAACTTGCCATCGAACGTTGGGCAACTGCTTACCTCTCCGCCATCGAGGCCGCGCTTGAACCATTCCGTGCGCTGTGCACTCGATCCATGGGTCCACGACTCCGGACTCACCGCCCGCCCGCTCATCTTCTGCAGGTTATCGTCGCCAACAGCTGCAGCCGCCTTGAGGGCGCCGGCAACGTCGTCCGCGTGCACGATGTTGCGTTGCTGAGTGCTATGCCCCCACACGCCGGCAAAGCAGTCGGCCTGCAACTCGAGATCTACTGACAGCGGATTCTGCGCGTCTTCGTCCTGCTGCGACAGCCGCCGCATCTGCTGCTCGATCCCGAGCAGCTTCTGCACGTGGTGGCCCAGCTCATGCGCAACCACGTAGGCTTGCGCAAAATCTCCGGTGCTTCCGCCAAATTGCTTGAGTTCCTGCCAGAACGAGAGGTCGATATACACCTTCTCGTCCTGCGGGCAATAGAAGGGACCGGTGGACGCCTGTGCCGTACCACAGCCCGAGTACGTAAGATCGCGATACAGCACCAGCTTGGCGCGGCGGTATTGACGGCCATGCGCCGCGAAAATCTGCTCCCAGGTGTTCTGTGCATCATCGAGCACGAAGCTGATAAGGTGCACATCGCGCTCTTCAGCCGGCGACGCTGTAACCGGCCCGTCGGAAGGTTGGGGCTGCAGATTTGCATCTCCACTGCTGCCGGCAAAGAAGTTGCGCCCCGTAACCACGCTGATGATCAGCAGCAGGATGAATCCGCCGATCCCCATGCCGCCGCCGAGACCGAAGCCTCCGCCGCTACTTCCCCGGCGATCCTCTATATCCGAGCTGACTCCCTGATCCTGCCATTCCATGACTGCTTCCTCAGTACCTCAGAAGCAGTTTGGCATAAAGCTCAGTCCGCGGCCAGAGACGATTCGCTCTGGGAATTGCTATCCTGACAGGCAGGAGATCTTTTCAGTGGTCAAGCGGCTGGGCGCGGAGTTTGCAGGTTTTGTGCTGGCCGGCTTTCTAGCCTTTACAGCAACCGCCCACGCAGCGTGCAACGGCCCTGCCGCACTGGTTGCGCAGCTCAAGACTCATCCGACCACCGAGAACGCTGTCCTGCTGGGCAGCTGGTATGCCAGTCACAAGCAATTAGATTGCGCGGTCACAACCTTCCATGCGGCCATGAACGCCGATCCCAATTCGGCGCAACTGCATTACCTCACTGGCCTTGCTTATGTCGATGGCGGCCAGACCAGTGACGCACTCTCTGAACTGCAGAAAGCCGTGCAACTCGATCCCCATGTCCTTAAGCCGCATCTCTTGCTGGCGTACGTTCTTGATCGAACAGGCAAGCGCCAAGAAGCGGAAGAACAGTGGCGCCAGGCAATCGCCATCGATCCAAAGTCTACTATCGCCCTCGAAGGCCTCAGCCAGGATCTGCTCGATCGCAATGCCTTCATCGACGTAGTAGTCCTGTTACGGAACGTTCCCCGTACTGAAAAGCTCTCCATCGATCTTGCCCGAGCTTTTGGAAATCTGAATATGCTCGACGAGGCCCGCGACGTGCTGACCGAGGCGCTGAACGCTCATCCTTCTTCCCTGCCCCTTTCGAGCGCACTCATCGTTGTCCTGGTGAAGCAGGTTCGTTTTCAGGATGCGATCAACCTCGCGCAGCACATTGCCGATTCCAATCCGAACAATGTGGATGCGGTGGTGCAGTTGTTTCGCATTCTGGTTCTCACCAACCACATCAACGCTGCGCGGCCTATCGGCCCCAGGCTTCTTGCGCAGCGCCCTCACGATCCTGAAGTTCTCTATCTCAACGGGATCGTTCTTCGTGCGGTTGGAGACTATCCTGGAGCAAAGACGCTACTGGAGCAATCGGTTGCCGCAGATCCGAATTCTCCCAACTCGCACTACGAACTCGGGATGGTGCTGGTCTTCCTTAAGGATTGGGCTCCAGCGCGGCAGGAACTTGAGAAGTCCATCGCCATGGGCGCCAAAGAGCCGCAGGCGCACTACCAGCTGGCTCTTGCCCTGCGTGGACTTGGTGAGACCGAGCAAGCTCAGAAAGAATTCAAGAATTACCAGGATCAGAAGGCAAGCGATGAGTCAAAGCTTGAAGCGTCGATGAAGGCGTCGCAGGCTGACGACGATCTGAAAAATGACAAGCTGCAGGATGCAATCGGCCATTACAAGGAGGCTGTTGCAGCCGAACCCGATAACGCCAATTTCAAATACAAGCTGGCCCTCGCTCTTCATCAGGCAGGCGATGCAGACGGTGAGCGTGCACAGCTTGAGCAAGCAGTCCAGTTGAATCCCGACCTCGCGGGCGCGCAGAATGAACTCGGCTACCTGCTGTCGCGCAGCGGAGATTCGGCCGGCGCCATTCAGCACTTCCAATCAGCCGTGCATGCTGCACCCGGCTACGTCGATGCATGGATCAATCTCTCCGCCGAATTTGCGATGGCGGGAAAGTTCCCGGAAGCGCGCGACGCGATCGCGATGGCGTTACGCCTGGAGCCGGAGAACGAGCAGGCTCAGAAGCTGAACGACCGCCTTTCTCGCGATGCCGCCGCGCAGCAATCCCATCCGTGATCCAACTCGCAAGTGATTGGCGGTTGCACCGCGACAATGTGAGAATGAAGAAGCTCAAAGGATGAAAAGAATCTTCCCCACTTCTGGCTGGAGCCGGCGAAAACTGTTGCAGACTGCTCCCGCACTTTGTGCTTCGGCGCTTCTTCCCACGAGGCTTGGTGCTGCTGCACAGGCGGATCATCCGACCGCCGCAGTCAAACCGTTTTCGACATTCACAGACGTGGCGGCGACAGCGGGCCTGACGGCCACGATGTATTACGGCGTCCCCGAGGCTGTGACCTACATCATCGAAGAGATGGGGGGCGGTTGCGCCTTTTTTGATTACGACAACGATGGGTGGATGGATATTTTCATTCTCGGCGGACGAACCCTCGATGCTGTCCCTGCCGATGCTTCGAACCGGCTTTACAAAAACAATCGCAACGGTACGTTCAAAGACGTCACCAAGGAAGCTGGACTGTGGGATGCCGGCTGGGCTGTCGGTGTCTGCGTAGGCGACTACAACAACGACGGCTTCGAAGACCTGTTTCTTACCTACTATGGCCAGAACAAGCTCTATCGCAATAACGGCAACGGCACCTTTACCGATGTCACGGAGAAGGCACACCTGACGCACGATGGCATTCGCTTTGGCGCAGGTTGCACCTTCATCGACTACAACTGCGATGGACTGCTGGACTTGTTCGTGTCGAATTATGTCGATATCGATATGGCGAATGCGCTCAAGCCGTCACTCAACATTCCCAACTGCAATTACGAGGGCGTGCCGGTGGCATGCGGACCGAAAGGACTGAAGGCGCCGCAGCACTATCTCTACAAGAATAACGGCGACGGCACATTTACCGATGTTTCAAAAGAATCGGGCATCGCAGCGATCAAGGGCTCCTACGGGCTCACCGCAGTTTCGTTCGACATCGATGAGGATGGGTGGCCAGATCTCTTTGTAGCCTGCGATACCACGCAGAGTCTTCTGCTGCTGAACAATCACGACGGCACTTTTCGCGAAGAAGGCCTGATGCGCGGCGTCGCGATCAGCCCCGATGGCCAGGAAATGGCCGGTATGGGCATCGGCGTCGGCGACTACGATCTGGATGGGCACCTGGACATCGTCAAAACCCATTTCCAACTCCAGGCAGCCGGACTGTACCGCAACGACGGCAAGGGCAACTTTGACGATGTGGCGCAACAGGCCGGTTTAGCAGGAGAGAGAACTTACGTAAGCTGGGGAACTTGCCTTCTCGACCTCGATAATGACGGCTACCCGGACATCTTCTGGGTGACGGGAAACGTTTACGCGGAAGTGGAGAAAATCAACCCTAAATTCCCCTATAAAGGGCCCCGCGTATTGTTCCGCAATCGGGGGAACGGAACGTTTGCCAGGATCGGCGACGAAGCCGGGTCGGCGATCAGCGCCCGGCACGTCAGTCGAGGCTGCGCTTTTGGGGATTTCGATAACGATGGCGATATCGACATCGTGATCATGAATCAGCACGAGCCCCCGTCGCTGCTCCGTAACGACGCTCCCAAGGAGAATCATTGGATCAAGGTTCGGCTGGAAGGAACGAAGAGCAATCGAAGCGCCATTGGCGCACGTGTTCTTGTTCACTATGGAGGCAAGACACAGGCCCAGGCCGTCCTAAGCCAGGCAAGCTACATGTCTGGGAATGATCCCCGCCTTCATTTTGGTCTGGGAAAGGAAACGACGGCCGACATTGAAGTGGTATGGCCCCGGGGAACCATCGAGAAATACCCTGCCCAGGCCGCAGACCACCTGATCACCATCCTTGAAGGTCACGGAATTGTGCCAGGCCGGCCTTTCCGGTCAGGCTAAATGGGTATTTTGGGTCACATCCAAGGTTGGGAATATCACGTATAAATGAGTGGGTAGTTTCCAACTATTTCTTGTTCAATTTCGAGCCGACTGCCAAAAATCGAGCCTGGTGACAATTTAATGACCATCGGCCGGAACAGGCCAACCGGGTAAATCTCGAGAAATCTGAGTGATATGGGAAACCGTTTTACTTCAGGGTTCAGCGCCTAAAAAGCGCTTGCCCGTGGTATGCCGGTTGTGATATCGATACTCGATTCACTTAGATGAGTTTCTGATGATGGCTAACTCCGGCGCGTCGGGGTCAGTTGTGCGTCAGGGATTAAAAAACAAGAACAACAAACGCTTCAGGAGGCTTGGTAAATGTTTACAAACCAAAGAAAGACATCGAGCGGTTCATCGATGTCGAAATGGTTTAGGCGAATCCCATGGCTGGTCATTCCAGTCATGCTTTTGTCCTTTTCCATCGCAAATGCACAACAGCTGACCGCGACGTTGAGTGGCATAGCCACCGACCAGACGGAAGCCCGCGTACCAGGGGCCAAAGTTGTTGTATCCAACGAGGCAACGGGCGACGTTCGTGAAACCAAGGCCGATAACCAGGGATTCTTCTCGGTAACGGCTCTGATTCCCGGCACGTACAAGGTCACGATCACCGCAAAGAGCTTCGCCACGTGGGAAGAGACGGGAATCCTGCTCAACCAGGGTGATACCCGTACCATCCCGAACATTCGCCTCAAGATTGGTTCCGAAGCGACTGCTGTAACGGTCATCTCCGGGGCCGATGCAGAAATTCCTACAGATAACGCGGAAATCAGCGCCACCCTGAACAACGAGCTCGTTGACTCCGCCACACTGACGGGACGCAACGCGGCCGAAATGATCAAGATGATGCCCGGCGTCACGTTCAACAACTCCGGCGGTGCAGGCTCGGGGTTCAATGGAACGGTTACGGGCACCAATAACGGACCCGCGGGCAACTTCTCTGCCAACGGTTCACAGCCTTATGGTTCAACCGCGGTCATCCTTGATGGCGCAAACCTGATCGATCCGGGTAATGCCGGAACGCAGATTGCCAACATCAACCAGGATATGACCGACAGCGTAAAATTCCTGTCAGCTTCCTACGGCGCTGAATATGCGAAAGGCCCGGCTGTTCTGCAGGCCTTCTCCAAGAGCGGCGGTCAGAAGTTCCACGGCGAAGGTTACATCTACGCCCGTAACTCCGCGGTCGGCTATGCCAACGACTGGTTCAACAAGGCGTCTGGCAATCCACTGCCGGTTCAAAGTTACTACTACTACGGCGGCAACATCGGCGGTCCGGTGTTCTTTCCACATTTCAACCACAATCGCGACAAGCTGTTCTTTTGGGCCGGCTATGAATATATGAGCCAGCACCCGTATTGCAACAGCTGCTACGGTGGTGCTCCAACCGAAATGAACGTTCCGACTCCGGCTCAGTTGAGCGGCGATTTCAGCAACACCGGCGTTCCCCAACAGGTAATTTCGGCGTGGCCAGGCGCATATGCACTGCCTTGCAACACGGACGACGGATGGCAGGGTTGCAACATTGCTACTTCGCCATGGCAGGGAACCTACACTGGCCTGAACAGCTACTTCGACCCGGAAGGTCTGCTGCTGACCAAGTTGAACCCAGCTCCTAACCAGACTCCCAACCAGACCAACGGCTGGAACAACTATGGAACGATTCCCAGCACACCGCAGAACCGCTGGGAAGTTACGGGCAAGGTCACCTACGCCTTCAACGACAACAACAAGCTGTGGGGCTCTTACACGTATCAGACGGAAACCGATCAGCATCCACTGTCAGTATGGTGGGCGCCTGAATGGACCATTCCGTATCCCTCTCTACCGGTCGCAAAGGAGACGGCTCACGTTTACCTGGCCAACTACACCCACGTGTTCAGCGCCACCACGACGAACGAGTTCGTATTCTCGTATGCGGAATTCGTGAACAACGTGTCTCTCAGCAACCTCGCCAACAGCAGCCGCAAGGCGCTTGGATTCCCTGCGCAGAGCCTGTTCGGAGCTTCCAAGACCGACCAGATTCCGAACTCGACCGGTGGCTGGAGTTCCGGCCTGACCGAAATCAACGAGTTTGATTTCAACAGCGGCATCTACGGGCCAGGCACCTTTGGCAAAACTGCCAAGGCTCCTGCCATCAGCGACACCTTCACGAAGATCGTCGGCACTCACTCGATCAAAGCCGGCTTCTACTGGGATACCCAGGAGAACCTGCAGGCCAACGGCAGCGACATCAACGGCAACTACGACTTTGAGACCTGGGGCTCCACTTCCACCTACAACCTCACAGTCGATCGCTTGATGATGCGTCCACAGAACTATGACCAGTACAACACCGACGTAGTTCCAGACATTACCTGGCACCAGTGGTCGCTCTGGGCGCAGGACTCCTGGAAAGCCACACGGAAGCTGACACTCAACATCGGTCTCCGCGCGGATCACGAAGGACAGTGGTACGACAAGATCGGTGGAACTCAGGTTTGGGATCCGTCGACGTACGTCAACACGCCGAACCCTCCTGCCGACACCGGCTTGGCCTGGCATGAAATCAATCCCGCGATTCCAACCTCCGGCTGGAAGAGCAATCTCTTTACCTACAACCCACGCCTCGGCGCTGCGTTTGATGTGTTCGGCACAGGCAAAACCGTGGTTCGTGGAGGTTTCGGCACCTACCGTTACCAGGTATCCTCGAATGACGCCAGCAAGGCTATGAACGGCCCGCTTGGATCGTTTGATTACAACACCTCGGGAACCGGCGGCCTGAACGGCTTCTATGGAGCCGCGATTCAGGGCGGCACCATGTGCATCACCATAACCGGTGGCTTGAACGCGAACTGTACCGGGACCAAGTCACTCGCTATCCCGCAGGGCGTAAACCAGAATGGCACTGCCGGCCTGGTTGCCGACCAGATGGGTGACGACAAGGTGCCTTATGCGAATACCTGGAGCTTCGGAGTTGCGCAGGCGTTGCCGAGCCATTCCGTCGCCGAGATTTCGTATGTGGGCAGCGCGAGCCGCAACCAGCTCGAGAACGGACAGAACGGCCACATCAACGATGCCAACCCAGTTGCGTACGGCGCGACCTTCACGCCGGACCCGAAGACTGGTCTTTACGAGAACCTCTATCCAATTACCGGCACCGGCGCAAACATCAATGACTGGCGTCAGCTGATCAACTACGGCAGCATCTGGATCCAGTCGCATGGTGGTTACGCAAACTACAACTCCTTGCAGGTTTCAGCACAGAAGCAGTCCGGCAACCTGTACATGTTCACCAACTTCACCTTCGGCAAGGTCCTCGGTACCCGCGACGGATCCACGTCAAACGGAAACGGAAACGGTTCGGCGGTCAATCCTTTCAGCCTGGACTCAAACTATGGGCCGCTCGGATATGACCACACCAAGACCTTCAACCTGTCGCTGAGCTACAAGCTACCCAAGCCCATCCACAACAACTGGGCGCTGGGCGGGTTGATCAACGGCTGGCAGATATCCAACTACACGACGTACGAAGATGGATCACCCTACCAGTCCAATTCGGCGAACATGAACATGAACTACCAGCAGTACCACGACCCATCTGGTGCAACTCACAACGTCAATATCTATCTACCGATCCCAGCAACGGCGGTGGGTGGCAACGTGACGACCAACATCAGCTCAACGACCTGGTTGGGAACGAACCAGTACGAAACCCAGCAGGCTCAACCTGTACTTGTTTGCGATCCTCGCAAGGGATTGCTGAAGAACCAGTACTTCAACCCCAACTGCTTTGCAGCACCGCTCCCGCCGACAGCAACGTCGTTTGGACAGAACGGTCAGATCATCTGGCCCTATATCCGCAACCCGCATTACTTCGGCAGCGATCTGGCAATGTTCAAGGCATTCCGAGTTACGGATTCTCAAAGGGTTGAGTTCCGCGCCTCGGCTACCAACTTCCTTAACCACCCGAACGCACAGTTCGGATTGGCGGGAACCTCGGACAATAGCCTGCTGTTTAACGGTGTTCCCACCGCTTCAGCTGGGGTTTACAACACCAACTCAAGCACCACTGGTATCCCGCAGAATAAGGTTGGATATCGCTGGTTGCAATTGGCAGCCAAGTACTACTTCTGATTTAGTTCAGGAGCTTGCACTCAGAAGGGGTGGCGAAATGCCACCCCTTCTCTTTTTGCGTCAGAAATTGATCGATCACTTTATCGGCATCAGGACAAGTAATCCTTTCCTCTCTGCTCGCTGGAGAAAGTACTTATGGTGGTGGCTTTCCAGGATGGCCGCGCGGATCACTTCGCTATCGAATGCGGAACCGCGGGTAGTGGGATGGCTTTCAGTCGCGCCCGGGAAGCAACTATGTGCGCATTGAGTGGACACTGCCTCGATGCGCTATCTAATCCCTCAAATGCTAATATTGATCGACGTGCGGAACTTTGGCGCGCCGGAAGCGACTTCTATCAAGGGATTTCCCCGGCGATATCCGTTACGCCAGCTGTTACACGTGACGTCTCGCATTCGATCCGACTACTTTCAAACTCAATGCTTCCCTCTGCAACTTCCAAGGCTCTATGGACTCTGGCATTGCTGACGTTACTCGTAGTGTGTCAGAAACGCATACAGGCACAAGAGGGCGCACCCGAGTTTGGAGATTTGATTTCCCGTGCGGCAGAAGCACGCGATCAGCAGAATCTGTCTCTAGCTATCGAACTTTATAACCAAGCCGTGCAGCTTCGCCCCGACTGGGGGGAAGGCTGGTGGTATCTCGGCCTGCTCCAGTACAACTCAAATAGGTTCGCACCGGCAATTGAGTCGTTCAATCACCTTCTTGAGTTGCAACCGGGCATGATTCCAGCAAAGGCTCTGCGCGGGCTGTGCGAGTTCGAGACTGCTGCTTACGACGATTCGCGGCGCGATCTGGAACAGGCCGTAGCCCTTGGAGCAGCCAACGAGCCTCGCAACGGGCAAATTATTCGGTATCATCTCGCACAATTGCTGACCAGAGCTGGACGCTTCGAAGATGCGGTGGCCCAATACAGGTTTTTTGCCTCGCTGACGGTAGATGACCCTGAATTGCTGGTTGGTCTTGGCGTGGCCGGAATGAGAGTGAATTCCTTGTCTCGGGATGTTCCGTCAAGTGACAAGGCATTCTATGAGGCCGCGGGTAAAGCCGGATTCGCCTTCATGGCCGGCAACATCGAGGAGTCTGATACGCTATTTGACCGGCTCTTTTTGCAGTATCCGAAGACGGCTAATCTTCATCTGTTCTATGCCATGCTGGTGAGCGCGAACGCGCCGGACGTGGCGATCGGCCTTCTTCAACGCGAAGTATTGCTGGCCCCAGCGAATAGTTACGCACATGGGGCGCTGGCAATGATGCTCATGTTGGCGGGCCGTTACGGCGAAGCCGTACCCGAAGGCGAACTGGCTTTGGCCGCAGCTCCAGACTCGCAAATGGTGCAGCTCGCGTTGGGCCGCTCATTAATCGAAACGGGAAATACAAAACGCGGAAGCGAGTTGCTGAATAAGGTCCTCGAGCGAGATCCGAACAACCTGGAAGCGCATATGGGACTGGCCACTGCCTACGTTCGTGAAGGAAGACTCGACGACGCATACCATGAGCGGAGGGTTTGCCTTGGGCTGGCTCGATAGACGACGGGGTCTCGTCAGGACGGGCTGGGCCAGGAATCCGGCGTGGCTGCTGTTGTGGTTCGCGGCGGCACTGCCGGTCACGGCGCAGAATCCGGAGCAAGCGAAAGGTTCGGTTACGTGCGCTACGTGCCATGCAGCGGTATCGGCATCGTATGCACATGCGCCGATGCGACATGCCATGGAATCTCCGGGGGCAAATCCAGCACTCGAGCGCCATCCAAAGCTCAGTGTGGAGCTAGGCGGATACACCTACACGGTGTTGACCAAGGACGGCAAGAGCACCTATAGCGTGGCTGACGGAACAGGGTCGTTGACGGTGCCGATTCGCTGGATGCTCGGGGAGCAGACGCAGACTTGGATCCTGGAGAAGGACGGGCGCCTGTATGAAAGCCTGGTGTCCTTCTTTCCACGCGACCAGGTGCTTGCCGTAACTCCCGGCGATCAAAAAATAGTGCCGCGCAATCTCACCGAAGCCATGGGTCGGGAACTATCGATCTGGGATGCGCGGCAATGTTTCAACTGCCATGCGACGCATGCTATAGAAGGGGTGCGATTGACGCTGGACAAAATTCGTCCGGGATTGGATTGCGAGCGCTGCCACGATGGAGCGCAGCAGCACATGGCCGACGCAGCGCGCAGCAACTTCAGCACGTTGCCGAAATCGCTGAACAAGATGGACGCGCAAGAAACATCAACATTCTGCGGGCAGTGCCATCGCAGTTGGGATACGGTGCTGCGCAACCACTGGCGCGGGCCTGTGTTTGTGCGCTTTCAGCCCTATCGGTTATCGAACAGCAAATGCTTCCAGGTCAATGACCGGCGCATCAGCTGCCTGGCGTGTCACGACCCGCACCAGCCTGCAAACCATACGGTGTCTTACTATGACGCGAAGTGCCTCACCTGCCACGGAAACGCAAAGCCCATGAAGGCTGATATGGCGGTGAAGCAATGCCCCGTGAGCAAGACGGATTGCGTGACCTGCCACATGCCCAAGATTGAACAACCGGGCAAACATGCCAGCTTCACGGATCATGAGATTCGTATCGTGAAGGCAGGCGACGCCTATCCTGATTAGGATCAGTTTTGGTTGTCGCGGCAGTCTGTATCAATGCGAACGGGAAAAAGAGAGTCGCAACTCAATTGTCGCGAGATGGCTGCTGCTGTTGTTTAGCCTCAATCTCACGAATCGTATTTCGCTCCCGGTCTCCATCGGCAGACCGCTTCAGCTTGTAGTAAACATTCGCCAATTCGACGTGAGGTTCTAACCAACCGGGATCGGTCTTCTCCAAATCTTCGAGGATCGCAACGGCTTCAGCCAAGTGTCCTTTAAGGTCATTCAGCTTGGCAATCTCCAGGCGGGCCAGCGGCCAGTTCGGCCGTAGTTGCAGAGCGAGTTCCAGGAGGGGCCCGGCGTCTTCGAGATCCCTCTGATTCAACCGTATGGTTCCCAGATAGAGATTTGCCATGAAGTCCTTAGGATCTTCAGCAAGAGCGCCTTCAAAGGCTCGAACAGCCCCGTCGACATCTCCGCGTCCATAGCGGGCCTGACCCGCCATTGTGTACAGGCCCGGCAGCTTCGGATTCAAATCCACCGCTGCATTCAGATCCTCGAGCGCAATCTTCATTTCGCCGCGATAAAACCGGGCAGAACCGGCCAGCAGCCACGCCTCGGCGGAGTTCTTCGTCCTGGCCAGTTTTTCCATCCTCGGCAATCCCTGGTCCGGCTTGCCCGAGGCGATAAGGGCGTAGGCATAAACGTATTCGAATTGATAATCGTCTTCATGTCCCGGCTCCAGCGGCGCAAGAAGTGCCGCCGCCTCGGCTTGGCGGTCGAGCTTGTTATACGTATACCCAAGCAGAATTGCCGTATTCAAATCGGAAGGATGCGCGGCATGAAGTTTCTCGAACTCAACGCGAGCCTGATTCCAATTGCCGGTGCGATAGTGGGCCATGGCCAGGTTCATCCGCACCGCGTCATTCTGCGGAGCCAGTTCCAGCACATGGCTGTCCTCTTCAATGGCAGCGTCCATCTGCCCCGCGGCGGCCAGCGCGGCTCCAAGATTTGCCCGCGCCTCAATCAAATCAGGTTTCAGGGTCAGCGCCCTTTGGAAATCGGCGATCGCCGTCTTCAGGTCGCCGTGTTCCTGCGCAAGGGTCCCTTCTCGAAGCGCCGACTCAGCATTCGCCGCGGCGTTCTGACCGGCAGCAGCCTGAACCAGGAGCCCCGCGCACAGAATCGGAACAATTCGCATCGCTCTACAGGATAGAACATCCGTCAGTCGACTCCCTTCCTCCGATTCGCAGATAGTAGAATTCAAGTGGGGCACCGCTGCTGCCGCCCTTCCTTTTACATGTGCAGGTCTGGATTCGTCCCCATCCATCTCGCGGCGCTGGCGCTTGTCTCGTGGGCTTTCTGCGGCGTCCTGCAATGCCAGCAAACAGCGAAGTCCGGCCAGTCCCCCGCCCCGATTCAATTCGATCTCAAGAATCTGCCTTTTCAACTGGACAGTAGCCTCAGCGCAGCCAAGAACGTCCCGGAAACCATGGCGGGCGGAGTCGCCGTCTTCGACTACAACGGTGATGGCCGTCCCGATATCTTCTTCACCAACGGCGCCGATATCGCAACCCTGCAGAAGTCCTCGCCGAAATATTACAACCGTCTCTTCCGCAACAATGGCGACGGCACCTTCACTGACGTGACAGAGCAAGCCGGACTGAGAGGCACCGGATTCGATGTCGGTGTTGCTATCGGCGACTACGACAACGATGGCCACCCCGACATCTTCGTTGCCGGCGTACACGGCAACACGCTCTATCACAACAACGGCGACGGGACCTTCAGCGATGTGACCAAGAAAGCCGGCCTCGACAAGTGGAACGATCCGGAATATGGCCCGCTGTGGGCAGTTGCCGCCGTCTGGGTCGACGTGAACAACGACGGGCTACTCGACCTGTTCATCGTCAACTATCTGCAGTGGACTTATTCGAATATTCCAAAGTGCGTCATTGAGGGAGTGGCGGAATACTGTCATCCCCGTTACTACAAGGGACTTCCCGATCAACTCTTTCTCAACCAGGGAGATGGGACTTTCAAGGATGTTTCCAAGGAGTGGGGCATACGCGATCACATAGGCAAGGGCATGGGCGTGGGGATGGCGGATTATGATCTCGACGGCAAACCCGATCTCTTCGTGACCAACGATGCAGAGTATGCGTTTCTTTTTCACAACCTCGGCAACAAATTCGAAGAGGTCGCATTCCAGACCAATGTCGCTCTGGCCGAAGATGCCGCATTCATCTCCGGCATGGGCACCGATTTCCGCGACATCAACAACGATGGATTCCCCGATATCATCTACGTCGCACTCAAGAGCCAGACGTTTCCCATCTATCTCAACACCGGCAAAGGCGACTTCGCCGAGGCCACAGCGCCCAGCGGCATGCGTAACCTCAGCCTGGGCATGTCGGGCTTTGGCCCGGCTTTCTACGACTTTGACAACGACGGTTGGAAGGATCTCTTCGTCACGCGCGGGCAGGTCACTTCAGTCTGGCCACCGGGCTACAAGTTCGCTGAACCCAACGTTGTCTTCCGCAATCTCGGCGCCAGTGGCAAATGGCAGGCACTCGCCGCTGAGGCAGGATTTACCGACGCTACCGCAGCGCGTCATCGCGGCTGCGCATTCGGCGATTTCGACGGCAACGGCCGCATCGACATTGTTGCCACCAGCCTCGATAAACCGGCGGAGCTATGGATGAACCGCAGCCCCAACGCCGGCCACTGGCTCGATATTGCTCTGCGCGGCGTCAAATCGAATCGAGATGGAATCGGCGCGCGGATCAAAGTCGTAACCAATGCTGGAACGCAGTACAACCACCAGACATCCAGCGTCTGCTATGCATCTTCAACCCTTGGGCCAGTGCACTTTGGACTCGGCGCGGACACGAAGGCTAAGATTGTTGAAATTCATTGGCCAAGCGGCATTGTTCAAACACTAGAGAATGTTGCGGCGGATCAGATTTTAAAAGTTACCGAGCCAGCGGCCTCCAAATAGGAATTACTGCTTCGCCGGGCCGGCCTTCTGCTGCGCGGCCTCAAGCTGCTTCACAATGTCGCGTTCTCGCTGTCCGTCATCCGGACGATGGAGCTTGTAGTAGATCGGCGCGAGCTCAATGTGAGGATCAAGCCAATTGGGATCAGCCTTCTCCAGTTCTTCCAAGGTCGCAGCAGCTTCGGCATATTTTCCAGTCATGGCATTCAACTTTGCGATTTCCAGCCGCGCCATGGCCGAATTTGGCTGCAGTTGCAGCGCAAGCTCCAGCATCGGTCTTGCGCTATCCATATCCCTCTGCTTAAGCCGCATAGTTCCGAGGTAGAGATTTGCGGTATAGTCCCGCGGGTCCGCCTTCAACGCTTGCTCGAATGCAGTCTGTGCGGCATCCGTGTCTCCCAAAGCATCACGCGCTTGACCGGCCATCGTATACAGACCGGGAAAATCTCCGTGCAGATTTATCGCGGCGTCAAGATCGGCGCGTGCCTCGTGAAATTCCCGGCGCCGCAGCCGCGTCGTTCCCGCTACGAAGTAGGCGTCAGCCGATTGGGTTGCCTTAGCCATCTTCTCCATGCGCGCCAAGCCGGATGTCTCTTCCCCGGAATCGATCAATGCATAGGCCAGCACGTACTCGAGGTCCATGTTGCTTTCGTGCCCAGTTTCGAGCGGCGCCAGCATCGCCGCTGCTTCACTCGCCTTGTTCAACTTGATATCTGTGTACCCCAACAAGACCGCAGCAGCCAGATCCTGCGGCTTGGCAGCGTGCACGGCTTCGAATGCCTTGTGGGCTCCTTCCATGTCGCCCTTCTTGTAATACGCCAATCCAATGTTCATCCGGACAGCGGTCTTATCCGGCGCCGATGCCAGCGCCTTCGTATCTTCCTCAATCGCCGCATCGAACTGCCCTGCTGCCGATAATGCCGCTCCGAGATTGGCGCTTGCCTCCGCTAGTTTTGGATCGATGGCCAGCGCCTTGCGATAGTCGTCAATCGCTTCGTTCAGATCGTTTCGCTGCTGGGCGGCGATGCCCTTGCGCAGGTATTCGTCCGCCTCATTCAGGGTCGCGGGCTTGCCTGTCTGCGCCCACGCCCCTTGCAGCGCAAGCGCAACCAGCACAATTGAAACGGATCGCATGTTTATTAGGATAAAGCACCGTCGCAGGACCGGGGCGCAGCAGAGAAGTCTCTCGCGCCAATGCATCCCGCTATCGAGTCCGGCAATCTACTGTTTCTGGTCAACGGGCTTATAGTCCAGAATTTTCATCGCCGAGCCGTACTTCTTGTAATCCCGGAACTCGATGGTATTCAGCACTGCCTGGTGATGGCTCTGCCGGACGCGCACTTCCGCACTGATCGGCATCAAGTAGTCGTTTCCATTGATCACCACGTAGTCGTAATCGACGCCCATCACCGACGACTGCGTTGGAAAGCCCTTCGGCAAATCATCTGCGTCAAGGCTGATGCGGCGCACATTACGCGTAGCGCTGTCGATGTATACCTGGCCATGGAATGCAACCATCAACTGAATGCCGTTTGAACCGACCACAGAAAACATTGAGTTGCTCTTGGCGACGCGATAGTCAAAAACCTGTACCGTGCCGGAGCCCAGCGCGTCGGTTTCTTTCCAGTTGAAGTCCGCCTTGGATGACGGAGCGAAAACAGCCGTCAGCACACCGCCCAGTTCCCCACCGGAAAGCGTACTGCCTTTTTCCCTCAGCAGGGCGTCGCGGTCCGCAGTGCTTGGGGCGCCGTTAATCTCGAGCATCGTGTGCGTTTCGTTCTTGTCCCGATACCGCAACAATTCCGTAATGGTGTCGCGGTGCTTCCAGTTTCCGGTGCCGCTCGCATCCACTGACCGATTGGTCACCTCTACGCACATGAAGTTGGGCAGCGATTCGGTGTACCCCACCGCCCGCTTCCGAGCATCCGAAATCAGACTCTCAATCTCTTCCGGTGCCGGCGGGGGAAGCGGATTTGTCACGGCCGTGATAGCGAGCAAGCCGCCGCTATAGGTGTCAGTCGCTTCGCTGGCTACAGTCAGGTCTCCGCTGACACCGCCATGCCCTTCCGCACCCGTTGTGCTCGCTGCAATCCCATCTCCCTGCACGGTAAACGAGATCTGCTGCTCTGCGGTCTTTCCTCCCTGGGACAGCAACGCCTTTACTTCATAGTTACCCGGAGCCAATGCCGAACCTTTGAAACTTGCAAGGTAGGGCACAGTCTCGTCAGAGCCATTCAGTTTCAGCGGCAATGGTGTCGTTCTTCCCGGATGCCCGTTGCGGCTGGCTTCGATCTCCAGAGTGGGCGGCTCACTGGCCTTGGGGTCGCGATGAAGAATGAAGAACAGCGATACATTCTTCGTGCCCGCCGGAATCAACCCTTCAAGATTCGGCGTGATTTTGCCTTTTTCATAACGCATCGGCTCGAGAGGATCGTCATTGTCATCGTTTATAGTGTCCACCCGCTTCACCAGAACGATGGGGCTTAGCGCCGGCGAGATCTGCGTCGGCGGAACTTCGAAGATCACGCGCTGCGCCCCGTATTTCAGGCCCTGCTCGTCGTAAACGGCCGCCTCCAGCATGTATTGTCCGGGTATCGCAAGGAAGTGCCGCTGCAGAATGATGCTGGCAGAAGGATCTGAATCGAGCGATTCAGACGCACCTCTCTTCGAGATGTTCTCGCCAAAGTGCTCCACCACCGTGCCGTTCTTGTCCTTGATCTCGGCAATGATCGAAACGTGCGCGGTGAATTCCTTCGTTCGGGTGTCCTTGTTTGTCTGCAAGGAAGAAATCGGCACATCGATCGCTACCGTGCTCGTATTTCCATCCGGCAGCTCTCCGAACTGAAGTACCGATGCGTGAAACTTCACGTCCTGTGGCAGGTTCGACTGATTGAACAGGTTTAGCAGTGGCACTTCAAAGGGACGAATTCCAGCTTCTGCTCCTGGGGCAAGCGCAAAATATCCAGTCTTTGTTTTTATGTCGAGCCGGGCATTGACCGGCTTCACCGCGATGGTTCGGAATGAGCCATCGTATTCCTGGATCGGCGGGATATAGGAGGCCTGATAGAAGGTCGTCATATCCTGCAGCATCTGCTGCAGGGGCGCCTTTACATTGTCCTGGGCGTCGATGTAAATGCCGCCGGTGTCTTTTGCCATGTCGGCCAGTGGATTTTTCGGCGCTGCCATCGCTTTGAAATCGAAGCCGTTTCTTTGAAAGTCCGTCATCTGGGCAATGTCCTGGGCCTGTCCCCAGGTCGGCCCCTGTGAGCTGGGAGTACCCACAACTCCTTGCGGGCCTTCTTGTTGCGTCGGAATTACCGACTCAGATCCGCCGGCACCCCCTCCAAGCACAATCGGAGCTGGGTTGTAGGGTTTCTGGTCGGTCATCAGAGCGTTCACCATCTGATATCGTCCCTGGGTGTTCATCGCGTCCAGATCGACGACATAGATACTCACGCCGGCCTTTCCCGCCGCACCCGTGATGGTCTTCACCATCTCCTTGCCGGCAGAGTCCATCTGCATATTCTGCGTGAAATAAATAAGCGACTTTCTCTCTGAAAGCTTTTGCTGGGATTGAATCAACGCCAAAAGCCCAGCCAGGTTTGGGAACGTGTGCTGATCCTGCATCACCTTTTGCGAATCCAGAAGTGCCGCCAGTAGAGTCTGATACTCGATGCGCACCTTCAAATCCACATGTGTCCCTGATGGATCCGCCCCGGTTCGCGATACGGCGATCAAGTATCTCTCGGCATCTGCGGCCGCCTTCGTAACTGCGGGATCTGCCTGGTCGGCCCTGCCTACAACTCCGCCCGTATACGTCAGTTCGATTCTCTGGGTCCGATCTACGGCAGCTTTTTCGGTGAGGATTCTCACTGCATCGGCAGCCGTATTGTGGTCAGTGAACCCCTGAATCAGGCGCAAGCGCCCAGGGATATCCAAAACCGTATACGAATAGCCCTTTGAAGGCAGCGTTTTGATTATTTTCAGCGCAATCGCCTGCGCGACCTTGGCAGTGGGACCCGTGAAATGATCGAAGACGAGCGTCACAAGGTGGTCTGATTCGGAAGGACCGCTGACAAGATGAAACCCGGTCAGTTTGACCGGAACGTCGTTGTCGGTGACCACGAGATCTTCCGCTTTCAGATTGAGAACAGGTTTGTGCCTCTTATCCTTGACCACCATGTCGAGGGTGACCTCATTGGCGTTCGAACTGAGGGTTGGAACCTGAATCGTCGTATCTGGGGCGGTCTCAGATGCCGGGGATGTCGAAGGCGCGACGGGTTGCGCAGCCGGTGGCGCTTGTCCGTGAACTGCGCAGGCTCCGATCGCCATGATTGGAACTGCACACCACCCATAAAAGCTGGACATCCATTGACCTCGAATCGACTGGAAATGTCTCATATGATTGCCTGATTTATCTGCACTCGTCCATGCGTCGCTCTATTTGCCGCCGTGTCTAGAAAAGCCTCTTACCTCTGAGTTTCAGAGGACGCCAAACTCGCAATCTGGCTCGAACAAATTCTACTCGTGTTTTGGGAAGTCGTGCCCCAATTTGAGCATGTTGGTTCCCCTTGGGCCTCATTCAATCTACCGTAGTCAAATCCTGTCTCTCCTGTATCTTCGACTTTCGCAAGAAATTGCATACCATCAATATTTCTGAAGTGCACCCTCGAAGTTGCTGGTCCTTCCATCCAGGCAGGCTGGTCAATCGCTTCGTCCTGCCCAGTCCCTCTCAGGGGCGTTCCCGGCACCGTTACAGATGTGAGCTATCTCACAGCGCGCAGCCTCCTTGTTCTTCAAGAATCGACTGGGAGACTGCATGCAACGTGTATTGATTGGGACTGCCGCGATCCTGCTGGCGGCCGGTACAGGTCTGGTCGTTGAAGTCGCAGCCAAGCCCGATCCGGCTCCTGCCGGTCCAGTCGCTGCGTATCTCAAACCCGTTCCAATGGGCGCCGCGGTACCAGCCGCCGAAGAGCCGATCTCCATCGATGTGCCGATCAACGGCACAATTTACCCGCCGGACCTCATACCGCCCCAATTTGCGTGGCGCGACAACACCCCCGCCGTCACCGTCTGGCGTATCGAAATCCTTTTTGGCGAGAAAGCGCGCTCCATCGAGGTCTGGTCTGCCGGCGAGAAGATGCAAATCGGTCCGATAGACGAGACACTGACCGGCTACGTGCCTCCGACACTCACACCTGAGCAAGCCGCCGACCACACCTGGCGTCCAGACTCCAAAACGTGGGACGAGATCAAGAAACGCTCTGTTTCTCAACCAGCCAAGATCGTCATTACCGGTTTTGTAAGCCGTCAGGCCGTCGAGCCTCTCTCCCGCGCCGAAGCTACCATCTCCACATCCAGCGACCCGGTCGGCGCACCCATCTTCTATCGCGACGTTCCTCTCATCCCGCCCGACCCCGATACGGAGCAACGCGGCGTTATCAAGCCCCTACCCGACTCCGTGCTGCCCAAAATCAAGTGGCAACTGCGCTATGTCAATCAGACCGAGAGCAAAGTAGTGATGACCAACCTGCCCACCTGTGGCAACTGTCACTCGTTCTCTCGCGACGGCAGGACCATGGGCATCGACGTGGATGGCCCGGCCAACGACAAGGGCCTCTTCGCTCTTGTTCCGATCCACAAGGTAAGTACCATCTCCAATGACTACCTGCTTCGCTGGAGTTCGTTCTCTGAGGAGCACTCGCAAAAGCGTTTCGGTTTCATGAGCCAGGTTTCGCCCGACGGCAAATACGTTGTCAACTCGATTGATGTGCCCCACGCACACGGCACCCGCGTGCTCGATCGACTCTACAACGGCTTCTATGAGAATTACGGCTTCGGCCAGGTCTTCTATCCAACGCGTGGTGTCCTCGCCTGGTACAGCAAGGAGACAGGCAAACTTCAGCCTCTTCCTGGCGCAGATGACCCAAACTACGTGCAGACCTCCGCATTCTGGACGGTCGACGGCAAGTACCTTATCTATTCCCGTGCCACTGCCCGGGATCCGTACCCCCCGGGCTACAAACGCTCTACCTACGCAAACGATCCCAACGAAACCCAGATTCAGTACGACCTCTACAAGATCCCATTCAACGACGGCAAAGGTGGAACTCCAGAACGCATCGTCGGCGCTTCAGAAAATGGAATGAGCAACAACTTCCCCAAGGTTTCGCCCGACGGCAAATGGATCATTTTCGTGCAATGCAAAAATGGCCTGCTCATGCGGCCTGACAGCAAGCTTTACATTGTGCCCTTCGAAGGCGGCAAAGCGCGCCCGCTCGAATCGAACCTGCCGCTGATGAATTCGTGGCACACCTTCAATCCCAATGGCCACTGGCTGGCGTTCTCTTCGAAAAGCCCATCGCTCTACACGCATCTCTATCTCACGCACATTGACGATCAGGGCCACGCCAGCCCGCCTGTGGTCGTTGAGAACGCCACTGCTGCCAACCGGGCTGTCAATATCCCAGAGTTCGTCAACCTCGGTCCCGAAGGCCTCGATCACATCGATACACCCGCCATCGACTTTTATCGAGAATTCGACGTGGCCCAGCAACTGCAGGACGCACACAAATACGCCGACGCGGTGCCGGCTTGGAAGGTGGCTGCCGAGAAGGATCCCACCGACGCGCGTCCCTGGAACAACATGGGGGTAGCGCTCGCAGCCAGCGGCAAAACCAGTGATGCCATCACTGCTTACGACAAGTCGCTCGCGCTGAACAGCGATAGTTCCCAGACTCACAACAATCTGGGCAGTGCTCTTGCTGAGGCTGGCCGCTTTGACGAGGCGATGACTCAGATTGAGAAGGCCATCGCGCTTGATCCGGATAATGGCGCGGCGCACATCAACCTTGGCCACCTGCTGGAAGTGACCGGCCATCGCCAGGAAGCTATCGACCAGCTGACGCAGGGAATACAGATCGCGCCCAAAAACGCTGACGGACACAACATCTACGGTGTGATCCTGGCCCGCGAAGGAAAGATCGACGAGGCTATCGTCGAATTGCAAAAAGCTGTCGCTCTATCCCCGGGCAACGCGGAATGCCGCTACAACCTCGGCCGGGCGTATGCCGCGAGCAACCGATTCCCTGAAGCTCTGCCGCAATTTGAAGCTGCTGCAAAACTCACGCGCAACCGCGAGCCTGCAATCCTTCAGATGCTCGCCGCAATGTACTCCGAGACCGGCAACTATCCGCAGGCTATCGCGGTCACGCAACAAGCGATTGAGATCGCCGACAAGCAGCAGAACACTGACCTGGCTACCGCCCTCCGCGCCAACCTGGCCCGCTACGAACATCAGGCCGAGGTTGCGCCCGCGGCACACAACTGATCGAGATTATGGCTTCTGGGCACTCGCCGCCTGCACCAGCATCTCAACTGGAGCCACGACCATGTTGCGCAGTACGGCTTGCGGCTTCTCCGCCGCCTTCAGCATTTCCGTATCATTTTGCGTTCTCATTGCATCCGGCACGCGACGATTCTGAAGGTCATCCAACGCTCGTAGCCCGATTGCCGCAACTTGCGACAAGGACTGGGAAAGCGGAGCAAGTTCAGCGGTAATGTCGGAGTTCTTCAGCGAAGGCTCCAGCTTCGCATCGTTGTCCCGCCACAGAGTCAACGACTGCTTTGCTTTTTGGAACTGCTCTGGCGATGCATTGCCCGCGACGATCGCGCTCACCAGATTCTTAAACGTGCGCGCGGTTTCGCTCTCTGGTGGAACAGCATCCACGAGGTGGTTGAGCGGCGAATACCAGTCATACTCCTTCAATTCTTCGCGCTGGTATCCGACCGGCGGCTGCACCACTGAAGCGAGTGTTGCAAGATATTTCGGATCAGCCTGACCGCTCATGCGCTGCAGCATCGGCCGGGTAAAGGATTGGTGCGCCAGGCCGTACGACTCCAGTTTGTCCGATACCATCGCCATGCGTGCATACATCGAGTTCACATCGCGCACGTCCTGTGCAGACCACAGTCGTTCCGCGATTGCCGCGGTCCGCGGCCAAATACGACTGTCGATGATTTCGGGAGTCGTGAATTCGCTCCACATTGCAGCTTCGCCGCCCAGCACGCGCTTTTTCTCTTCCGGTGTCAGATTGGCCCCATCTCCCGCCAAGGGGTCCGCAAGGTAATGCTCGGCGGCCGACTGGTTCAGATCGATGTAATAGCCCGTCGACAGCAACCCGCGATTGCCCTGTCGCGCTGCTGCAGCCAGAGACTTCGGCCCACGCCACGACTGAATCACAACATCCTTGGGCGTGTTCGGCTCAAGCACTTCGTCCCAACCCTCCATGATCCGGTGGTGCGCCGCAACCAGCTTCTGCACTCGGGCCGTGAAATACGACTGCAGCGCGGCATTGTCCTTCAGCCCATGCGCGCGCATGAACGCCTTGATGCGCGGGTTCGCATCCCATTCCTTCCCATTGCATTCATCGCCGCCCACGTGGAAGTACGCGTCGGGAAAGATCGTAGTCATCTCGCCGATGAACTTGCCAATAAATTCAAAGGTGGTGTCACGCGTCGGATCCATCGCGGGATCGAATATGCCCCACTTGGTCTCGATCTTGTAGGGTCCGTTGCCACTCGCTAAATCCGGATAACCGACGAACCACGCAGTCGTGTGACACGGCATATCGAATTCGGGAACGACACGGATTCCACGATCGCGCGCATATTCGACGACCTCGCGCATCTGCGCCTGCGTGTAATAAGCCCCGTTCGATCCCTTGCCGGTCAGCAGAGGATAGATCTTGCTTTCTGCGCGAAACCCTTGATTCTCTGACAGGTGCCAGTGAAAGACATTCATCTTCACTGCTTCCATCCCATCAAGGTTGCGCTCGATCACATCCATGGGTTGAAAGTGTCGCGCGACGTCGATCATCAACCCCCGCCATGGAAAGCGTGGCTCGTCGTCGATGGTCACTGCAGGCGCGCTGAATCCAGCAGGAGTGATCGTCACGAGTTGCAGGAACGTTTGCAGCCCATGCATCGCACCCAGCGGATTCGGCGCTGTAAGCAGCGCGTGCGTCGGGGAGATTTCGAGGTGGTAGGACTCGTTCTCACCCAGGCTCTGAACAGGATCGCTCGCGCCACCCGTTCTCACTATCAGCGTAGCTTCGCCGCTCGTGACCTCATCGTGGTAAGGAATTCCCGTTTGGCGGGAGAGGGTGTTCAGAAACCGCCTGCGAGCTGACTCAAGGCGAGCCTCTTTATAGCCTTCGAGGGCGATCGAGAAGCCACTATCGATCTTGAGTTGTCCATCGCGCTGCGTCACATGAAGTGGCAAAGGCATCAAGGGCAGCGATGGTGGATTCTGCGAGCGAACAGCGGGAGCTCCCATGAATACCGCCAAGGAAACGCTCAACGAGAGAGCCAAACGCCAACGAGTGCTGACCTTCACAATCACCCCCGGAAAAACCTGGAACGAAATCCGGATAACAGACGTAATCAAGATCACCCGGATGAGCATTTAAATGCCGACTGATCATTATAGGGCTCTGAATTAACCAATTCGAACGCGAAGTGCAATCGATTGTCGTCAATCCCAATGAAAACAGGCTTCGGAGAAGGAAAAGCTGCTAAGGTTCTGCATTAATCCAGATGAGTTTTCACCGGGAGAGCGATGTGAAGCGACCCACATCGTCGCGTTTTGGCGGATTCTAGTGAGTAAACCGCGCAGCCGTTGGTGATCGTTAACCATGCAATCGTTCATAAGATTGCAATAAAGTGGCTCCTTTTTCGGGAAATTGACATATTTTCTGCAAATTAGATAGCTGATTGATTCACAGGCGTGTAGAATCGGTCGCGACATGCCCGAGACCCTGAACGGACGCTGTGAACACATCATCAAATTTCTGCTGCGCGTAGGCACGGCCAGCATTGAAGAAATTCTTGCCGTCGCCGGTTCCTCGGCTCCCAGTATCCGCCGCGATCTGGCCCGCCTTGAGAACCGGGGACTGATTCGTCGCACACACGGCGGCGCGACTCTGGTTGAGCCACTGCTTTACGAACCTTTCCGCTACGACAGCTCCTTTCTTGCGCGCGAACAGAGGTTCGCAGTCGAAAAGCGCAGGATTGGCCTGGCCGCAGCCGAACTTGTTCAGCCAAACGAGACCATTGGCCTGACTGCGGGAACAACAACTACGCATATCGGACGCAGTCTTCGTCACCGCGAAAAGATTCAGGTCATCACTAACGCAATCAATATCGGCATGGAACTCTGCAACCAGCCCGGTGTTCGCACCTACCTGACCGGAGGCGTCATTCCATGGGCATGGTCGTTTTCGCTTACCGGGAATGCAGCGCTTGAGTTTCTCGACGATGTGTATATGGACAGAGTCTTCCTAAGTGTCACGGGACTCGATGCCGAGCGAGGCGCCACGACCTTGGAAGCCGACGAAGCGCTCGTCTATCGCAAAATGCTCAAACAGTCCAAGCAGGTCATCGCCGTCACGGATGCAAGCAAGTTCGGCAACGTAAGCCCCGCATTCATCTGCCCGGCCAGCGAAATACATACCATCATCACCAATGTCGGAGCCTCGCCTGAGGTTCTGGCTCCTTTCGAACGCCAAGGTATACGTGTTATCCGAGCCTGATCGCCGCGACCCGTTTTAGGTGCTATTCGAAGCTCCAGCATTCGCGGATCCCGTTTATTATGAAGCGCTTCAGGGCCTCCAATCGAGCGTCTTCGAGATTCTGGGTCTTCGATCCAACTGACACTCTCCCCACGAGCGCGGCCAGCGACTAACCCGTATTCGATCAAAAGTCAATGGAAAATCGATTAATTGAAGCCAATAAGTTGGCATGAATGATTGTTTGTGCCATATTCGATCATTTTGTTGTTGAAATTGCCTGAAGTTCATCGTATCTTCACTCCAACGAGTAATAGCATTTGTCCCGCAAGAATCCTGTCTCAGCACTCCAGGTTCTCGCAACGGCGACAAACGGATCGGCGAATCCTCAAGTTCGAATTGCCAGTCCGCTCTGCAATACCTTGGGAGGCGTAATGCAAGCACCGAAATGCCCATCAATAAGCCAGGCCTGTGAGCCTTTCGAGGCGTGTCAAGCTGCGCCTGAGGAACTGTTCTCGATGCCGGTCTTCTTCAGGGAATCCCAGGGCGAATTCTTTCGGGGGCAATTCGCATGCTCTTGAATTCACCCGTCTGTACGCGCCCGCGTATCGACACCACGAGATCTCAAAGGAAAGGTGTGATGGCAATGATTGAGCTGAATCGGGTTCGCAATCAAAGTCTTTCATTAGTGCGTTCCAACCGTGGCCATGGACGCTCGAATAGCAGCGGAGGCCTGAATCTGCGGCAAGCTCTACTCGGACTTCTCGCGGCCGTCATCTTTGTCTGCCCCCTTATCATGCAGGGCCAAGAACTTTCGGCGACCCTGAGCGGTGTGGTGATGGACAGTAGCGGCGCAGTAATTCCCAAAGCGACCGTGTCCATCAGCCAAAGCGGTACATCTGCTGTCCGGACCGTTCAGTCCGACGAGTCTGGTAACTATGCCTTCAGCAATGTACCCGCCGGAACCTACACCCTGAAAGCCTCGTCAACTGGTTTTACGTCGTTCGTGGCCAAGGACGTGATTCTCAGGGTCGGTGAAGCGCGCGGCCTGAACGTCCAGTTGAAGGCGGGCGCAGCCACCACCACGGTGACGGTCGAAGCAACCGCGGTGACCGTAGACACGGAATCCGCAGCCCAGGCGGGCAACCTCAGCAGCCAACAGATTGAGGGGCTCGAACTCGCGGGCCGCAACTTCCAGCAGCTGGTCACCCTTCAGCCGGGCGTCGTCAGCCAGATGGGTGACGAAACCAGCGCCGGCAACACGGCTATGTCGGTCAACGGTGCCCGCACAACGGCCAATAACTGGACCATCGATGGCGCCGACATCAACGACTCCGGCTCCAACGGCACCGTCATCAACGCTCCCAACGTCGACGCCATTTCGGAGTTCACCCTTCAGCGCGGCAATTACGACGCCGGCTACGGACGTTCCGGCGGCGGCCAGGTTCTGGTAGCCACCAAATCCGGCACCAGCGCGTTCCATGGAGATGCGTACGAGTTTGTCCGCAACACCATCTTCGATTCCAACGAGTGGTTCAACAAGCGCACCCAGGCAGAAAACGACGAGCCCAACAAGAACCCGATCAATCACCACAACGTGTATGGCTTTACGATTGGCGGACCGGTCTTCATTCCCAAGGTTTACAACACCGATAAGAGAAAAACCTTCTTCTTCTGGTCAGAAGAATGGCGCAAACTCTCCACCCCGGGTGGAGACTCGATGCCAGCGGCCTCCCAGGCGCAGTTGAACGGTGTCGTTGCAGGCAATTTCACCAACGCGCCTGAAGGCTGCGCAACCTACGATCCTTCGACAGACACGACCCAGCTTTCACCCAGCTGCTACAGCGCGAATTCCAATGTCTATCTGACCAGCGTCTTCGACAAGTACCCAGCGAACAACTCCAACGGAAATTACAGCTTCTCGACTTCGTCGCAGAATAATTTCCGTGACGATATCGTCCGCGTCGATCACTACTTCAGCGACAAGATTCACTTCTACGCGCGCGGCATCAACGACGATATGCCGGTCGCCGAGCCCGAGGGCCTCTGGGCCGGATCGAATTATCCCGGTCTCGTCAACACGCTCGTGAACTCGCCCGGAAAGAACGTCGTGGGCAATCTCACCTGGACCATCAACCCGAACGTCGTAAACGAATTCGAGTTTGTCTGGTCGCAGGGCACCTACTACTCAGCCATCGACAGCGGCCAATTCGCAACCTCGTCCGCAGTCAACAGCGCGTTGACCAATCAGTGGTCGCCTGACCCCTATGGCAAGGTCCCCGCGATCTCGATTATCGGCGTCACCGGTTTCAACGCCGGTTCGGCGCCATGGAACGAGCGCAATCTCGATCGCACGTACTTCGACAACCTGTCTTTCAACTTCGGCAAGCACACCCTCCGCACCGGCTTCATGATTCAGCAGATGATCAAGACGGAAAATGCGGTCAATGGCGAGCCGAGCTTCAGCTTTAACTCCTGGGGCGACTTCCTGGTTGGCAACGTAGCATCCTTTACGCAGACCCTCCCGGACATCATTCCCGACCTGCACTTCATCAACTTTGAGGTCTACGCGCAGGACGACTGGAAGGTTTCGAGGCGTCTAACGCTCAACCTCGGCTTGCGCTGGAGCCGTTTACCCTCCGTCACCGATGTAAAAAACACGTTGTCTAACTTCGACCCGAACTACTACAGCGTGGAGTCGGCGCCTCAAATTGATCCCAGCTCTGGTAACTTTGTCGCCGGGCAGTACATCAACGGCGTCGAGCTTATTCCCTCCACGTACACCAACGGCATGATTTTTCCCACGGGCACAGCATGTTCCAACGCAAAAGCTATCGCGCCGTTGTCCTCGTGCTCGCCATTTGGCGCGTACGTCAACCCCAACTACAACGATAACTTTGCGCCCCGCGTCGGGTTTGCCTACGACCTCTTCGGCACCGGCAAGACAGTTCTCCGAGGCGGCTTCGGCATCTTCTATGACCGCCTGCTTGATGGCATCTGGGAACAGAACGCCTTTGGCAATCCTCCGTTCGCGCAGCGGGTAACCATCGTCAATGCTCCCTTTGACGACATCACCAGTGGCTCGACCTCGGTTCCCCTCGGCCCCAACGGGCTCACGGCAACCGGCAACCCCACCTTCAAGGTTCCCAACTACGCCAACTACAATCTGAGCCTTCAGCAACAGCTCTCGTCCGGCACAGTTTTTGAAATGGCTTACGTTGGAAATCAAGCGCGGCACCTGTTAGGCGAATACGACGAGAACCAGCCTACCGTTGGGGCACGCATTGCCGTGAACGCCGACGAAAGTCTCGGTCCCAACACCAGCGTCAACTACATCCGTCCGTTCGCGGGGTACGCCGGCATCACCGCTCGCGCACCGTTCTTCTCAAACAACTACAACTCCCTGCAGGTCAGCCTCAATCATCACTCTCATGGCCTCCAGGTTGGATTGGCTTACACCTGGTCCAAGGACTTGACCACCAACTCGTCGGACCGCAGCAACGTAGCGACTGACAGTTATGATTTCTCGCTCGACTACGGCCTGTCCTCCTACAACCAGCCGCAGACCTTCACGGCCAACTACGTTTACGACCTGCCGTTCTTCAAGACCCAGCAAGGTTTTACGGGCAAGCTTCTCGGCGGTTGGCAGGCTTCCGGCATCACGTCGTTCTTTTCCGGACAGTCGTTCTCGCTCACGCAACCACACGACCCATGGGATCCGAACGGCCTGAACGTAGGCCTCGGCATCGGTTCGGCACGCCCCGACCAGATCTCGCTCGTGCAGAGGACCAAGACAGTCGGCCAGTGGTTCACCACTTCGTCGTTTGCCCCGGCCCTCTACCACTTCGGAAGCGAACGCAATGGCAGCCTGCTCGGCCCCGGTTACAACAACTGGGATCTGGCAGCTATCAAGAACATTAGTTTCCACGAGCGGTACAACTTCCAGCTCCGCGGCGAGTTCTTCAACGCTTTCAACCACGAAAGCTTTGAGACGGTCGACAGCGCACTTGCCGACAGCAGCTTTGGCCAGGTTACCGCCGGTCACTCGCCACGTCGCATCCAGTTCGGTGCGAAGTTCAACTTCTAGTTGTCGAATTGCATTACTCTCCTGACAGGCCGGAGCTCTGCTCCGGCCTCATTTTTTGCTTAACGCAATCTGCTGCGATGGAGAGGGATTGATGGCGGAATTATTTTGAAAGCAGGCGGAGCGTGTTACTTCTGAGACGACTGTCTGGTTCCGGTTGAATTGGCTTTCCCGGCCGGGATCGTCGACATGATCTTCAGGAGCCTGTCGTCTTCCGCTTTGTTCAAGCTGCTCGCCTTATCAAACTCGACTTTTGCGTCGGCTGTCATGCCCATGGAGCGGTAGAGGCGTGCGAGCCTGTAATGTGCATTCACATTCGTTGGCGAGAGCTTGATTGCGGTTTCAAGTTGTGCCCTGGCCGCCTCTTTTTGGCCTGTTTCCGCATATACAATTCCCAGATCGAGATGTTGCATTGCGAGGCTCGGATCGATTTTCTCAATTGCTTCGAGCCTCGGCTGTGCCTTGTCCATCTGATTCATTTGCATCTCTGCATCTGCAAGATAGAGCAATGCCAGAATGTGATGCGGATCGTTAGCAATCTCTGCCTGAAACTCGAGCGCTGCTTCCGGATATTGCCCCTTCGTCCACAACAGATAACCCAGTCCGAAGTGCACATTGGGCTCTTTAGGATCTGCCGCAACCGCCGCCCGGAATTCCCGTATTGCGCCCACCGGATCCTTCATCTCGTCGAGCGCCTCGCCCACCAGCATGTCGGCTTCGGCCGACTCCGCATTCAGCGCGACCAGCCGATGATATGCATCCAGAACGCAGGGGTATTGGTGCGATAGCAGACAACTGTGAGCCAGGGTCAAAAGGAGTGTCAGATTCGCCTCATCGCGATCGGAAGCCTCCTTTAGTAGAGGAGAAGCTTCTGAAAACTGCTCCAGCCCGTAGTGCGACATGCCTATCAGAATAAGCAGTTGTTGATTATCCGGTTGCGCTTTGAGCAACGGATCCAACTCTGCGATCGCTTGCTTGTAATCACCCGCCTTGAAAAAGGCAAGGCCCAGATTCAGTTGCAATCCCGGCATATGTGGATTCAGGTCCATCGCACGCGTGTAGTACTTGATTGCCTCGGAGTAGTGCCCCTGGCGGGACTCGATAAGCCCCATGTGCGCGAGCGGTTCGGGGTTGGTGGGATATTGCTTCGCGAGCGCGCCCCACGCTGCTTCAGCTTCAGCCAGCTTTCCCTCTCGTTCCAGCGAGAAAGCAACCTGCCCGGGGTTGGTTTGTGCAGCCGCCGCCGTGAAACCAAATGCAAAGGCAGCAGCGGCTCCGAGCATTGTCATTTTCCAAGGTGAATTCACGATTGCCCTGATCAGATTATCGCCTACAGCGACTTCCAGTCCTATTGAGATCGTCGTCGGCTGAACTGCAGATGAAGATCGCCCAGACTTCATCCCTTGAGCAGAGCTTTCAAGAGAGAAGAGAGACCGTTCCACGCAATCTGGACTCCGATACAGAAGAGAATGAAAGCCACGACCCGCAGAACACCATGTGCCGTTGCCGGGGAAATCCTGCTGGTAATCTTTGGAGCGTAGGCGTAGCAGAAGTAGACCACGAGGCTCAGAACTACTACCGCGATGAAGACACCGAGATGACTGAGAGCATGAGATGTCACAGTGTGACCCGAAACATGAGCACTCAGCGTCAGCATCGCAACCAGAGTTCCCGGGCCGGATGTAATGGGAAATGTGAAAGGATAAAAGATCTTTTCGCTCAGATGGTTGAGTAAATCAGCGCCCTGATCGCTGTAGTCTTCCTTGCGAGGTACGCTTGCCGTGGACTGATTCTGATTCAGAACACCCCAACCCATCGCAGCGATTACGATACCGCCCCCCAGCTGCACAATCGGAAGAGAGATGCCGAAGAAATGGAGAATAGCGGAACCGAGAAGCTCGAAGATTCCGAGGAAGATCACATTCGTGATGGCGATACGGCGGGCAAGATCGCGGTAGACGGCTGGCGGAGCGTTTCCCACAAGGCCCAAAAACACCAGGGCAGACCCCAACGGATTGATGAGCGGGAGCAGCGCGCTAAATGCCAGGAAAAATGCAGACCAAAGTTCCATGCTGGCTTCGTTCTCCTGAGTCAGTATAGGAAATCAGATTCGACGCGTTACCGCAATTGCATTTCTATAGCTCTCACTCGCGCTGAAGTTCCCGACAAGGATCGGACGGAACGCAATGCGCGTCTCCCGTGTTTGCTCAGACGTAATTGACGTGTAGCACCAACCGCCCACGACCCAGTGATTTATGATTCATCAGCGATGTCAATCTCCACTCTGGACAAAGTGGTTTCCAAAGTTCGGTTGATGGCACTGCGCAGAGTCCGTTGTTTTGCCCTTGCCAATCCCCTCATTCAAGACAAGATCGGGCTCGAAATAGGTGGCCCGAGCGCGGTTTTCAGCCGGAAGTGGATGCCACTCTACAGATCTGTTCGCCAGCTAGACAACTGCAATTTCTCTGAGGAGAACGTCTGGGCGAAACAGGCCAGCAAGATCATGCGGCCGCCCGGCAACGACTTTGTGGCAGACGGATCGAATCTGGCATCGGTCCCGGATTCCGCCTACGATTTCGTGCTTTCGTCCCATAACCTTGAGCACTTCGCTAATCCCATAAAGGCCATCAAAGAATGGCAGCGGGTCACAAGGCCTGGCGGTACCCTAATCCTCGCCGTACCCAACTACCGGTACACCTTCGACCACAGAAGGAACCCCACAAGAGTCGAACACATGCTACTTGACTACGAGCAGGATACGCCGGAATCCGATCTGAGCCACTTAGACGAAATTCTCGACAGGCACGACCTGAGCCGAGATCCATGGGCTGGGTCCTGAAGCGTTTCGAGAGCGTTCGCTCAGGAACTTCGAAAACCGATGTCTACATCACCACGTCTTCGAGGAGACAAATACGCGCGAGTTGCTGACGACTCTTGGCATGGAAGTTCTTGCCATCGAGACTGCATGGCCATACCACATATTCGCAATTGCGCGGATATAGGTAGCCGCACGGCGGCTTTGGGAACATCAAATTAAGTTCGGGCCGGTAAAATCCGCCAATACGTCAATTACTCCGCATGCTTCGGCGAGGATGACCGCATCTGCACGGAGCATTTGGTCTGTGTGAAGCAGTGGCCATTTAGCCATTGTGAGAATTTGTGGGGTTTGAGAATCGAAAAGCGCTTCTTTAAGCATGTGATCCCAGGGCGAATGCGGATGGAATCGAGCATTCAACTTTGCGGTTAAGTTACCGAAGCTCATCGAAGAGTGCCTTTATATCGAAATCCATATCTTCAATTCGGGCGGTGTCGTAATCACGATCATGGTCCGGTTCTTCAGGTTCTCTCTCATATGCCAATTGTTGGAGTTACTCTGCCAATGTCTCTAGCCGTCTTGCCGATCTTTGGATAAGGTCGCTTGATTCTGAACCAGTTCGCGCGAGACGGACCAGAGACTGCGCAAAAGAATTAAGATTGCTGGCCTTTTCCTTCAAATCGTCTGCTGACTCCTCATCGTCGGGAAACTCCAATTCCGTGGATTCAGCATTGGCGATTCGAATTGCAATTTCCACGTCGCCGGCGAGCCTTTGGGGATATTCGTGAAGCGCGGCGCCAGATTGATGGCTGTCCGCGAAAAGAGGCCTATGAGGATTTCCAGGAAGATTGCGTTCAGAACGATCAACCTTGGTTGGCTCCAACTGGGTGATTTGTTGCGTGCGACATAACGGGCACAAGCCTGCGAACTGAAGTCATTTTGGAAATCGATGGAGGATCCAGGAATCCGAACTGCTTTAATCCGGTGCCACTGCTTCTTCGGTGCGAACCGTCGCCCGGTGCCACCTGCTCGACTCTCGGGCACGGAAGGGAGCCAACTGAGGCACATTAGAAACTCCACAAACATCTGACTTGTAGTCTTCGGGGGCGCCTAGGTTCGGGAGAATTGCTCGATAATCGAGATTGAGCAGCATCAGCTTCGACATGTCCAGCTCTTCCATGCGTCGGAACTCTACCTCGAGTAATCGTCTTTAGGAAAGACATCTCGCGGCTCGAATGAAACGCGATTTCACTTTCAAATGCGGTGAAATGCGGTGAAGTTTGGTTTGGGGGTGTCTCTAAATTATTGATTAAATGGTGGACGCGGAAGGAATCGAACCTTCAACCTGTCGGTTAAGAGTTGCAGGAGAGCCCATTTCTGCCGTTGACTGCGGTTGTCTCTGGAGTGCTCGGAACCCTGCGTTTATGCGGGTTCCGTGTCCCTTGCCGATACTCCCGTTGACTGCGGTTTGCTGCCTACGGTCCCCGGTATTTTCCCCGGTACCTTCACCCTGGGGCGGCTGGAGATTCCGACGGCAAGCGCACTGCCAACGATGGCAATCGGAGGATTATCCCGAGGCGAAATTAGTTGTCTGAGGGGCAGTTCGAACGAAGCCTCAGGCACCTTTTTTTCTGAGATACGCATAGAAAAAAACGGAAAATTTGAACTTAAAAGAGGTCGGCTCGCCACTGTTTCGCTCGGAATCTCCCCTCTCAGGTGCACAATTGACTATTGATTTAGGAAATTTTAGGGGGTGAAGACAACTTGGGCCGCTCTGCATGGACCGAACGAAAGACTGTTGATGATTGCATAGCCCGTCTTTGCGCAACCGACGAACGGGAATTTCTTCTGTCTCCCGCCGGGACTGTGTTTGAGTTTTCATTTAGTAGCGATCTCCCCCGCCCTATGCTTCCCCCGTAACCTGCGTGATCGTGGCAAACAGCGCAGGCGAGCGCGGAATCGCAATCCCTCGCCAATACTTCGGAGACGCTGGGATCGGCCAACTAATCAATCTCTGTGTCACCAAACCCCACTTTGGCGGGACACGATACTGGTTCACCTGTCGCTGTGGGAGGCGGGTCGGTCGCCTCTATGTATCGCCGGGAGAGACAACATTCCGCTGCCGCCGCTGCCATGGTTGGACCTATAGGAGTTGTCAGGAGCACAACACGAATGCCGAAAAGGAAAGGAAATTGATCGAGTGGTTTCAGGACTACTGAAAGCCTTCGTACTCCATTCCCTCTGGTCATTGTTCCGTGTCTCTAACACATTACCTTTTTCACCCCTCCACGCTTTCGAGGGATTGACGCTCCGACAGGTTGGCGCTCCACTGAAAGAATGGCACCCTGCCTCGCCGCAGAAGGGGTAAGAAGGATGAGTTCACGGAAGCTGGTGAAATTCGCGTTGTATGCTCTGCAAGCCCTTCTAGGGGCGGGGCGATACTTGCGGCAATCGCCTTCCTTGGCGGCTTAACCTATCTCGTGGAAGCTCAACGAAATGCCTACTCGGATATGTGGTCGGAAATCTTACAGATTTTCAGGACAGAGAGCGTCCTGGTGGTTGTTGGGACAACGCTTCTTTTCTGGATCGGAACTGTGCGGACTTATATGGCACGGAATAGGGAGGGGGAACAGAGAAAACTTTGCGCCGCCTCTAATCACAACCCTTTCAGCAAGTCTGACAACGTCGTGCTGAGAGCCGTCGCGATCTTGCTCATAGTCCTCAGACCGGTTCTCGGCTTCCGCGTTCTAAGTCTGAGATGTGGACCTCATGAACGCCAGAATGCTCGGCAAGATCAATCCCGCCAGCCTTTGGCCCGGCGTAGCTTCCTGATTCGCTCGCCAATTGCCACGCAGATTCCCTTGCCATGCGTTCATGATCGGATTAGTCTTTGCGCTATATTTAGCGCATACACTCTCTTGGACTGAAGGAGAACCTTGTGAACCGTATTTCGGCTTTTTTGCTGCTTGCTTGCTCCAGCCTTTGCATTGCGCAAGCACCGCAAATCAAGAGTGGCGCAACTGTCTATATCGAACCGATGGGCGGGTACGAAACGTATCTCGCCGCAGCCATCGCCAAAAAGAAGGTTCCTTTGATCGTCCTCGCGGACAAGAGCAAGGCAGACTACTTCATAACTAGTTCGGTGGTCATCCCATCCAAGCCAACCGCAGTGGTTGTCACAATTCCCACGTGAACGGTGCGACCGTGAACAGCAGCGATGTAACGAACAATAACAGTGGCAATGATGCATTCGAGAGCGGGTTTCAGATGGCTGCTGCCCGTCAGGCCGCACGCGGATCGACGAGTGCGAGCATTTCTGTGATCGACGCTCACTCATCTCAGATCGTCTTTGCGTACGCCGTCGGCAAAGCTGGCAGTACGAACCAGATTCAGAGTGCGGCTGAGGCATGTGCGAAGCACTTGAAAGAGTTCATCGAAAAGGGCAAAAAGTGATTCCTGAAATGGTGTCACATTTCGCCCAAATCTAGAAAGGTTGTTTGATGCGCGCAAAGGTATTTTGCTCGCGATGCTATCGTTGCTCTTCGCAACTGGCAGTTTTGTTTCGACGGGCTCAGAGCCTGAAACTCGCACCCTTCGCCACATCAATGGACACGGCTGGGCAATCTTTTCTGATGAGGTAAAGATGACATATTTTTTCAGGTTTTATGGATGGATGGAAAGCCCAACAAGATCTGGTAATGTTCCATCTAAGTCTCCAAGATCTTGGCTATGGGGATCACCGAAAACATATCTCTCCGAAACGCTGTCGATCTAATTGATCAGGGCTGGAAGGACCCGGCCAATATCGAATTGCCTGTGTGGTGGGTCTTCATGGCGGAGGTACATATAAAACGTGGCGACATGCCACCCGATAAAGCCTTCACTGCCCTTCGCCATCTGTTGACTCAAATAAACGCGAGCACGGAAGTCCTTACGGCAGACAAGTGGAACGAGAAGTTCAATCCGATCGATGCTCTGAACGATGCGAAGACGAAATAGAGATTTCCCCAAAGTATCTGCCAATATCTGTTACTCAAAAGGGGAAAGGAGCTGAATTATTTTGAAAAAAGTAGCCCAGCTAATGTGCTTCGTCTTGTCTTCATATCGCTGTCCTCAAGCTGCAAAGCGCAAACGAAAGCGCTTTTGCTCTTCGGTGGAGAAGATCACAAGACGTTTCTTGGTTGTCTCAACTGCTCCGCACTGGCTGATGTTTCGGTCTGCAATGAACTCGGGAAATTTGGATCGAGCCTTCAGAAGAACAGCATTTGGAATAGCCTGGGAATATTCGGTTCAAGCCTCTCGAATATAGCCCGTGGAACAGCCTCTCAGCCTCCGCTCCCATAATCGTCGATGCCGACGGAAAATCATACGGCTATTTCAGCGCCAACAGTCTTCATCATGATCGAACTCGAATTGATTGGCTTATCGCGATATTGGACTATCAAGAAGACAAGGAACCTTAGAGAAGACGCGGGATAAAATGTGCGGAGACTAGCGCTGGAATCGCGGAGACTGTAAATGAAAACAATCGCGGCTGTAACTACGTTCCTGCTTTTGGCGTCTATCGCTCAATCTCAAACGCTCACTTCCGCTCAGGCCGAGGCCCACGTTGGAGAGAATGCCACTGTCTGCGGAATCGTTGCGAGCGAACACACAGCAGCCAGCAGCCGGGGAGAGCCGACATTCATCAATCTTGGGTCCCCTTACCCCGATCAAGTCTTCACGATCCTAGTATGGGGGGACGACAGGAAGGGCGTAGGGGAATTACCGCGCCTAAAGTCGCATGTGTGCGCAACGGGTCTGATTAAGGATTACCGGGGAGAGCCTGAGATCGTGGTGCGCAACAGCAGTCAGTTTAGCCAATAGGTTGCAAGGCTGTGCTCTTCGCCTTCGACCATTGAAAGGAATGATGCGATTACATTGTGCGTGTCTTGACATTCCTGATGATGATTATCAACCGCAGTGGATAACGGTGGAAGGTCAGACCTACGAGGATAAAACGATATTGGTTGATAACCATCAGTACGGCAACTGTGTATTTCTAAGGTGCCGGTTTCTGTATTCAGGCGGGCCGTTTGGCTTCCACGAATGTGACCTGGAGGGTAATAACACGGATATCGCACTAACCGGCGCTGCACGACGAACAGGAGTCTTTTTAGAAAGCTTCGACGCGCATTTGCAAGATACAATGAGGCCAATTTGAATGGTTGCATTTTCGACACACCCCATGCGATGATTCGCTTGGAATGTATAGGATTCACCAAAAAGCCCCGCCTGCCCAGCGGGGTTTTCCATTTTCGCTTTCAGTTTAGCCGAATGCTGAAGCTTTGTAAGATACCATTTTCTTGAATCGGCTAGGGTAGCTCCCGAATGGGCAGGCTCTCCCGGCTTGGCCCGCGCTAGCGTTCCGTAGCCCTTGTTGCGGCCTGAGACCGCAAAACAATCTCCAGGTCCACTTTCAGGACCATCCCCGCAGCCATGCCATTTGCGCAGCGGAACCCGGCCTCTTCTAAAAGCGTCTCAAATACCACGCGCTGGCAGGGAACACTCTCATGCGCGATGCACCATTCCGCGAAGTCCAGAAGCAGACAAGCGATGCTGGCGGAATCTTCCCAGTCGTCGCGCAGCGCGCAGCGTTCCAGCGCCCACACAGTGAATTCTTCCTGCCGGGCGTCCGGCTCATCCGGCCGGACGGGCTCAATAAAACTTTTGTATTTGCGCCAAAAGTGGAACCTTCAAAACCTGCAAAAGTTGGTTTTGAGGGTTTTGAGGGTTCGCATTCGGGATCTTCCCCATACTTTTCATCCGACGGCCGCCAATTGCGCCAGCGATCAATTGCCAACATTCGCGCCTCCAATCCTGGGGTTGATGGCGTAGACTTCGGACGGTCTGCCCGTCTGGGACTTCGGTTTTTCCGGTCCTCACCCATCCGGCACATTCCAGGACCAGCACTGCGGCGCTGGCTGCATCCGGCGTCCCTAATCCGCTCCAATCGTTCAAGTACACATCCCGGATTGTGAATCGTTCCGCGATCTCGCTTCCAGCCCTTGGTCAGTCTTTGCGCAAGCGAGATTCCGGCCAGATCGCTCCGGGGCTGATTTGTGAGGCATAGACGCGGCGCGCGTGGTGGGCAAGGTATTCGCACCAATCGGCGGCCTGCTGAGCATGATGCAAACCAACTGACTGGTAGCGATTCATCGGCAAGCGAAAAAGAGGAGAGCAAGCGCGGGCATCAGCTTTCGGTACTTTGACAGATGCGCCAGCATAAATGGACTTGTATCCTCGGCCCGGAGACGTGTTTATCTATGGGTCAGCCATGCAACAAAACAGGCCTGAGCATCAGGAGCGAATTTCAAAGCGGAGAGGCTTATCCGCGCTCCATCCCTGCGATGCGCCGGTAGGACGTCTCTGCCGTCTTGCATCGCGCCATCGTTTGGCGCGCGGTCCCAGTATTCCCATTCCTGCTTTGTGTCCGGCCACACGAGCAATTGAAAGCGCTGAATCAATCCATCGTTGCTCGGACCATCCCGAAGCGCATCGGCAAGATAGGCGCGAAGCCGGGCCGGTTGGGATTCCTCCGAAGAGCGAAACGCAACTTGGCTCGACAGGTTCCACCGGCGCCCTATCTGTCAACGGTAAAGCCTTGTATCTCCACTCCAGCACTCCAGGTAAAACGCAGCGCTCCGATTCGCGGCCTTGCCGTTCCAAACTTGCCAGCCATCCGCTCAATTCGTCGCGTAGAACAAAGACACCAGCGGGATTCTCAGCAAGCAATTGATGAAGACTCTCAAACGTCGCATCGGCAGCGATCAAACGGCGCTGCGATGATTCGATAATTTCTAGCTCGGGTTTTGCGGGAAGTGGCTCTTGTCTCCTTGAGGCGCGCTTATAGCTTTCTGCCCATACTGAATTGTCGAGTCTGGCCCGTTCCTGGGCGGCCTCGTACTCGCGTTGGGCACCAGCGTATTCCTCGTGTGCCAATCGGCCTCCAGAGCACGCGCTGGTGCGGTCACACTGCCTACCAGGGGAGACTTCATCATTCCTGGACCTGCAACTATCCCGCCCCAAAGATTCGGCGTTACTATCCATGAGCGATCGTGTGCTTTGGGTTGCATAACTGCGCGCCGTCCGCAAAGCCCGGCGGAGAGTCATAACCGAAACAACAGCGGCGAAGTCTGGCGGGGTTTGCATCCGGTCGCTAATATCTTCCACCATCGGGCGAAGAGACACGGGCAACAGGCCAGCATCGAACGGCGAGACCGGGGGCAATTCTTGGCCCAACGGCTCCGGTTCGGACCAGTCCTGCTCTCGAAATATACCAGGCGACTCCCGCCGCGAAGACATCTCTCATGGTCTCATCCCCGCGAGCTTCAATGAAATCGTCCGGCCCGTTGACCCCTTCCACTTGCGGCAGATTGCACAGCCGTACACGACACCCTTGTTTGAGGAACTCTTTCGCTAGCGCATTGCGCGCGGCTAGCACCTTGCGGTTGATAGAAACATTGGAATCCAGCAGCACGTAAACAGTCCGGCCATCGCAGACGGCCAGATCGGGCAACGGGCCTTCCACATCCACTCGATCACCATTGATACCGTCAGCCTTCCCGAATCGGCCTCGCCAGCCCCAGCAGCCTCCCAAACCCACGCTGAGTACATCAGTGGTGGTGCGCCGCCCCCATGCAGTGAGCGCCAAGACGGATTTCTCGGCCTCCACCAAAACAATCGGAGTGCTAGGATCCTGTAGCTTGCTCAGCGCATCAGGCGGGAAATACAGGTGTCTCCCGTCGCCATATGCGGACATGTATTTGCTTTTGGGCTTCCCGTCTTCAATCTCCGGGTTGTCGCGCGGAACCCGTGCCGTCACGCGCTGTCCGGTGACGTGCGAATAGTAGGGGGAAGACGATACCGGCCATGTTCTTTGAGACCGGCCCTTGGATGCCGAACCGCTCCCGCGCGTCTCTGTCTGAGACACGTTCAATGTGAGCCTCTTCCAGTAGATCGGGCGGAACGCCTATGCGGGCGAACATCTGGAAGATCACGCTCATTCAGGGCGGCTG
>CAVULU010000009.1:0-140365 GCA_963742455.1 uncultured Acidobacteriaceae bacterium
AGGGCGGTGTCCTAGGCCGGGCTAGACGACGGGGACGCTGAAGAAGGGCAGAAAGGCGGTCAGATGGCCGGAATGCGCCCTTAAGAAGGGTATCAACCCGCTCCAGCCATGTCAAAACAGCTTCGCGATGCGATTAGCGCATGAGCATCGCGTGAAGGCGCATTCTGGTTTTTCGCGATTTAACAGCCTTTCGGTTTCACGAAGAAATACCCTATCCATGCGGATCTGTCTCGGGTTGTTCTCTAGGGGGCGGGTATAGCACGCTTGGCAAACTGCCAGCGCGCCTGACGTCACAAGAATCCGCATGGCAACAAGTCTCGGGTCGCAGAGGGGATTTTTTGCGACAATTGCCAGATTCCATGCATCTGCTAACGCAGAGAAAGCAAGGCAGTTTTCGGTCGAAGAAATGCCGGTTCACTGCGCGGGATCACAGGAACAGGCGATAGCGGGGTTGTAACATCAGTGATGCATTTCTTACTCCATTTTTCTCGAGCGTTAAGAGCAGGGATCAGTAAGGGGCTTTTATTTTGAGACGCATTTTTATTGTAAGCAGCGCATTGCTGATGGGTCTGGCTGCAATTGGGTGCCAGCAGGAACGGCAAAAGGCTCCGCCGGCGGGAGCAGGGATGCAGGCCATGCCTGTGAAGACAGTCGCGGTTTCGCTTCAGCCGGTGGCACAGAGCAGCGAGTACATGGCGACGATCAAGTCGCGGAGGTCGGCGACGATTCTGCCCCAGGTGAGCGGACTCCTGACGAAGATCCTGGTGCACAGTGGCGAGCGCGTGAAGGCCGGCCAGGTTCTGATGGAAATAGATCCGCGTCAGCAGCAGGCGACGGTCGCATCGCAGGGCGCGACGGAGCGTCAAAAGAAGGCTCTTTTTGACTACGACACGATCGAGCTTGATCGGCAGAAGAAGCTGTTCGCCGCGGGGGTGACGAGCCGGGATTCGCTCGACCAGGCGCAGCAGGCTTACGGCAACGCAAAGGCTGATTACGAAGCCGCGGTGCAGACGCGCAACATGCAGGAAGAGACGCTTGGCTACTACACCGTCCGCGCGCCCTTTGACGGAGTGATCGGCGATATCCCCGTGCATCTGGGCGACTATGTCTCGCCACTGATGTCGCCTACTACAGTTCTAACGACGGTAGACCAGCCCGGGGATCTCGAGGCGTACATCTACATTCCGACCGACCGGTCGAGCCAGGCGCGTGTCGGGCTTGAAGTGGAACTGTCTGATACAAGCGGCAAACTGCTCGAAAAATCCAGAATCGATTTCCTTTCGCCGCAAGTTGACCCGAATCTGCAGGGCATCCTGGCAAAGGCTCCTGTGCATGCCACGCCGGAGATCATGCGCAATGCCCAATTGATCAAGGCACGCGTGATCTGGAGTACCAAGCCGATGGCAGTTGTCCCGGTGCTGGCTGTGACGCGGCAGGGCGGACAGACGTTTGTGTTTATTGCGCGGAAACAGGCGAATGGGCAATTCATCGCGGCACAGACACCCGTCACTCTTGGTGACACTGTGGAGAACGCGTACGCCATCACCTCGGGTTTGAACGCCGGGGACCAGGTGGTGGTATCGAGCACGCAATTCCTAGTGAACGGAATGCCTGTGTCCCCCATTCCAGGCTGAGCGGTTTCGCCGCTTGCGGCGCTGCGCCTGATGGCGCTGCCGGGCACGTAACGAAAGAGGGTTCATCTTGTTTGTTGATTTTTTTATTCATAGGCCAGTCTTTGCCACCGTTTGTGCACTTCTGATTATTCTGGCTGGCGCAGTTTGCATTCCCAATCTACCCATCGCGATGTATCCGACGCTCGCGCCGCCCCAGGTCAATGTGGTCTGCAATTACGTGGGCGCCAACGCTGACACCGTGGAGAAGGCAGTCACGATTCCGTTGGAAGAAGCGATTAATGGCGTGGAGGGCATGCGCTATCTTCGTTCCTCCAGCACCAATAACGGAACCAGCCAGATTACTGCGACATTTCAGACCGGCTACAGCCTCGATATCGCGGCTGTGGATGTGCAGAACCGCGTGGCCAGCGTTACGGGGCGCTTGCCCGCCGCCGTGAACGCGACCGGCGTCAGTATCAGCAAGGCCAATACCAATTTTGTCTTCGGCGCGGGCTTTTATACCGTCGATGGCCGATACTCCAACGAGTTCATTTCCAACTACCTGGACGTGTACGTTAAAGACGCCCTGAAGCGCGTTCCCGGCGTCGGCGACGTAAATATCTTTGGCGAGCGCAAGTATGCCATGCGCGTGTGGCTCGATCCGCTGAAGCTTGCTGTGAATGGCCTTACTGCGACGGATGTGATTAACGCGCTTCTGGAACAGAACGTCGAGATTCCCGCTGGCCAGCTCGGACAACCGCCATCGCAGAGCAAGCAGGCGTTTCAGATACCGGTGCGCGTGGTCGGACGGCTTTCGAGCCCTCAGCAATTCAATGACATTATCTTGAAAAGCACGGCTAACGGGTTGATCCTGCTGGGGAGCGTCGGCCACGCGGAGGTCGGAGCGGAGGATTACAGTTCGTCACTCGAGTACAACGGCCACACCGCCCAGGGCATCGGCGTTATCCAACTTTCGAACGCCAATGCGTTGGATGTCGACAGCAAGGCGAAGGCAGTGTTGAAGGATCTGTCGAAGAGCTTTCCGCCGGGTCTTCAATATGCGGTTGCCTTTGATTCAACGACCGTCGTGGGTGATTCGATCCGAGAAGTGCTCGTGACGCTGGCGGAAGCCGTTGGAATCGTTATTCTCGTGATCTTCCTGTTCCTGCTGGACTGGCGCGCGACGATCATACCTGCGGTTACGATTCCGGTTTCGCTGATCGGAACGTTTGCGTTTATTCGCGTCTTCAACTTTTCAATCAATTCGTTGACCTTGTTTGGTATCACGTTGGCGACAGGTCTGGTGGTAGACGACGCGATCGTCGTGATCGAGAACGTGCAGCGTCACATTGCGCTGGAGCACTCAAACCCGCACGAGGCTGCTTCGCGCGCAATGAGCGAAGTGACGAGCGCGGTGATTGCGACGTCGCTGGTGCTTATCGCCGTGTTTGTACCGGTGTCATTCTTTCCGGGGACGACGGGCATACTTTATAGGCAATTCTCGTTGACGATTGCGTTTTCAATTGCGATCTCGGCGTTCAATGCCTTGACGCTGTCACCGGCGCTGTCAGCGATGTTTTTGCGGGGTGAAGAGGCGCGGCCACAGCAGCTTGACTTTTTGCATATCCGGCCGGTCTCGCGTTTATTTGCCGCGTTCGTCCACGGCGCCGATGCATTTGTGACGTGGCTTGGCAAGACGTACGCAAAGATCATCCATGTTGCGTTGCAACTGCGGTTTGTGTTGTTGCTGGCCTTCTTTGTGGGTCTCGGTGCAACCGTATGGATTTATAACAAGGTTCCCACCGGCTTCATTCCGCAGGAAGATCAGAGCTTCCTGATTGGAATTGTTCAAGCTCCGCCGGGATCTTCACTGGCGTATACGTCGGCGCTGGCCGATCGCGCACAGGCTATCATTTATTCGAACAAGGACATTGTCGGCGCATTCTCCATCATGGGCTTCAGTTTTTCAGGCAACGCATCGAATGCCGGGATGATGTTCATCAGCACCAAGCCCGCAAAAGATCGTCGCGGTGAAGGTCATTCTGCAGCGGACATTGTTGCGGATTTGTCGCCGAAGCTAAGTTCGCTAATGTTCCAGCCCAACGGCGGACTGGTAGCTGTTATTCAGCCTCCCGCGGTAAATGGTGTGGGCAGCTATGGCGGTTTTCAATTCATGCTGCAGGATACGGGTGTGAACACGATCACCGATCTTGATCGCGTGGCACACCAGATTGTTGGAGCAGGACGTGCGCGCAAAGATATTACTGGTCTCATAACCACGTTTTCGGCAAATGACCCACAGGTACTTGTGACCATCAATCGTGAGAAGGCGAAGGCGCTGAATGTCCCGCTTTCGCAGATCACGAATGCCCTGGGCGTGTTCATGGGATCCCAATACGTGAACGATTTTGATTTCAACAACCGCACGTATCGAGTGTTTGTGCAGGCCGATCAGCAGTACCGCATGACAGCGAAAGATCTGCACAATTTCTATGTTCGGTCCGATCCAGGACAGATGATTCCACTGGACAACCTGGCAACGGTTACGGAGAGTTCCGGGCCGCCGGTGATCACGCACTACAACCTGTTTCGCGCGGTTGAGATCGATGGCTCGCCGGCTCCGGGATTCAGTTCTGGACAGGGAATCACGGGGATGGAAGACCTGGCGAAACAGTTCATGATGCCAGGTATGCGTTATGAGTGGACGGGACTGACGCTTGATGAAATTGAATCGAGCGGGCGCGCGTTGCTGATCTTCGGACTTGGAATCCTCGTCGTGTATCTGACATTGTCAGCGCAGTATGAAAGCTTCGCATTGCCGTTCATCATCTTGCTGGCCGTGCCGATGGCGGTTCTAGGCGCATTGGGCCTGGTGTCGCTGCGTGGCATGTCGAACGATGTGTACTGCCAGATCGGCCTGGTGATGCTGATTGGTTTGTCGGCCAAGAACGCGATTCTGATTGTCGAGTTCGCAGAGCAGTTGCGGCGCAAAGGACGCTCGATTGCAGATGCCGCGATTGAGGCTGCTGAGTTGCGGCTTCGTCCGATTTTGATGACGTCATTTGCCTTCATCCTTGGCGTTCTTCCCCTGGTATTCGCAACCGGTGCAGGTGCACTCGGCAGGCGCTCGGTGGGCACAACGATTGTAGGTGGCATGCTGTTTTCCACGGTATTGAACCTGGTGTTCATACCCGTCTTGTATGTACTGCTGAGCCGGTTGCTGCGCCGCGGAGACGATCACGGCATGGCGCACGCGGAGGAGGCAGTCTAGCGCGTTAGGGCTTTGCGCGATGCGCGATGATGTAATCCTTGATCCGCTCGTATTCCTGGCCTGTGACGATGCCTCGGTCAATCAGGTCGTTCTTAGCACGATACGGCCGGTAGCGAATGATGCGTGTGGCCCACGTGCGCGACATCCCCGGCACGTGCATGAGCTGATCTAGACTTGCTGCGTTGATATCGACGCGCTCGTCCGGGGGGGGAACGTTGCGCGAGCCTGTCTGGGGCGCAGGCGATTGATAAGGGAAACTCGCAAGATCCGGCGCAATGGCGCAACTTAGCGCGATGGCGACGATTCCACACAACACCTGCATTCTCACATACCTATTCTCCGCCATCCGGTGATCGAAGCGAAAATCTTCGCTCGCAATCGCGCTAAACTTGGAGACTTGGAGAGCGGGTTTCCTGCAAAATAGATGTATGGCAATTCCCCCAATTGCTCCGAATGTTCCAGCCCCGGTCCGCACCCTCCGCAGCAGAATCCTAGGCAGTACCAGGCTCGTGATCCTGCTTGTTTTGTTGACGATCCTCGCCGCGTGCCTGATATTTGCGTGGTTGACTCGCGATGCGATGGCGAATTTCTCGTTCCTCAACAACCACAACGGCCGGGCTGGTGCTGGCAAGAAGACGATCGTCGATATAAGCCCCTGGCAAACTGCCCAGGCTCTTGCTCCTTTGGCGGTTACCGCCGAAGAGAAGCAGTTCGCGCACGACGCCGAACGCCTTGCCGACCATGATGTAGATCAGGCATTTGCGTCTGCGCTGCGCCAGGCTCTGCTGCAGGCGCAACACATCACCCTCTCTGGGGATGCCCTGGCGCTGTCGAAAAAGATCGCGGAACTTCAGCAGCTCATTAAGCAGGACCAGGATCTAGTCCAGAGCATTACAAAGCAGTTGAATTCACCCTCAAACCAGGCAAAAGGCGCTACGCCGGCTGCGGTGGACAATGGCGATCTGGATGTGGCCAAAGCTCAACTGGGACTGGATTCGGATCGGCTTGCCGATGCGCAAAAGGATCTGGATCGTGCCACTGGCGATCAGACGGCCCAGATCCAGGCGGAGTTGGCCGCCCACGAAGCGTCCATGCAGGAATACGACAAGCAAGCCCAATCGGGTGGTGACGTTGCGGTCGTGTCAGCGCGACTAGAAGGGACCATGGCCAGTCGCGTCAAGGCGTGGCTTTCCCAGATGAGCCGCACCAAGTTACTGCAACAGGCGATTCAGCGAACGCAGGCAGACATTCAGGCCATCACGGTTGCCCACAACGCGCTTGAGTTGAAGGCCAACGAGGGGGCATCTACCGGTTCGCCATCGGCTGCCGATCGCACGACTCAGCTTGCGCTCATCAAGGACAAAGCCGCGCAGCGGCAGATTTTGAGCATCTACGACGACCGCATTCAGACGAAACAGCAACTCGCCACCGTGTACGGCAAGTGGGAGGCGCAGGTGCAGTTGCAGCATCGCATTGTGCTGCATCTTATTTTGCAATCGCTTGCGTTGATCGCATTCATCGGGATCTGCATGGTTCTTTGCGATGCTCTCGTGCACCGGCTGACGGACAAACCCGCACTTGACCGGCGGCGTTCCCAGACGATGCGCAGCATTCTGCAACTCGGCATCCAGGTCTTCGGACTGGTGCTGATCCTGCTCGTGATTTTCGGTCCGCCGAACGAGACGCCAACAATTCTTGGCCTGGCCACTGCAGCACTCACCATTGCACTGCAGGACTTTATCATCGCGTTCCTCGGATGGTTCGTGCTCATCGGCAAAAATGGTATTCACGTGGGCGATTGGGTAGAGATCAATGGAGTGGGCGGCGAAGTGATTGAAGTGAGATTGTTCAATACGACGCTGCTGGAGACCGGGACGCTTGCTGACAAAGGGTTGCCGACGGGTCGGAGGATTACCTTCATGAACGGGTTTGCCATCCGCGGCCAATACTTCAATTTCTCAACGAGTGGCCAATGGATGTGGGATGAAATTACTCTCGATCTGCCGGCGTCTGACAACACCCACGAATGGCTCGAGCGCATTCAAAAGGTGGTTGTGGCGGAAACAGAGAAGAATGCGAATCTCGCCGAGCAGGAGTGGAAGCGCGGGGCGCACGGCACCAGCCTGAGCCGATTCAGCGCCACGGCTGTCGAGAATCTTCGGCCGTCAGCCTCAGGAATTGAAGTTGTGGTTCGCTATGTGACGCGAGCGTCGGAGCGGTTTGAACTGCGAAATCGCCTGTATCAGAAGCTACTTGAGATGCTACGGGGTCCGGGAAAGCAGGCCGATCCGGGAACTGCTACGATCACGCAAAATGGATAGAAATGGGCCCAAGCTTTCCTCTCCCGCGGCGCTTGAAGTTGACACGTGGCCATGTTTCCCTTATTTTTTAGACAGATGCAGAGCAGCCGCCATCACGATCATCACCACCATCATGGGACATCCATGTCGGCGGACTGCCATGGCCTGAACTAGACGGCCAGAGAGATCGAAGAACCCCAAAGCCCGCCGGCAAAGAAGCCGGTGGGTTTTTTGATTTTGCAGCGGATTTCAACGAAGTTCAGGAAGACAATGAGCACAGAACCGAAAATCGATTTTGAAAAGATGGACGGCCTTGTAGCCGGTATCGTGCAGGACGCACAAACCGGCCAGGTCTTGATGCTGGGCTTTCTTAACGACGCCAGCTATGCGAAAACCCTGGAGACGGGATTCGTAACCTTTTGGAGCCGCACGCGCCAGAAGTTGTGGATGAAGGGCGAGACCAGCGGCAATCGCCTGCGCGTTGTCTCGGCCGCGACCGACTGCGATAACGACGCGTTGCTCTTCAGGGTGGTTGTGGAGGGAGACGGGCTGGTTTGTCACGAGGGCACTGTGAGCTGCTTTACCAAGCCGGTCGGATTTTCAGGTGCTGCGGAGGTGGCGTGTGGCTAACAAACTGCGGCTCGGACTGCCCAAAGGCAGCCTTCAGGATTCGACAATTGCGCTCTTCAAGCGCGCAGGATGGAACATCTATGCCGACGGCCGATCGTATTTTCCATCCATTGATGACGCGGAGATTGAATGTATGTTGATTCGCGCTCAAGAAATGGCGCGTTACGTGGAGCACGGCGTGCTGGACGCCGGGTTGACCGGTATTGACTGGGTTGTCGAAAGCGGCCTGAACGTCACCAGCGTAACAACTCTGACGTATGCCAAGCAGAGTCGCCGTAAGGTGCGCTGGGTGCTCGCGGTGCCGGAAGCGAGCGGGTTTCAGCGGGCCGAAGACCTCGACGGCAAGATCATCGCTACCGAACTGGTCGAGGTGACGAAGCGATACTTCGCCCAAAAAGGCGTGAATGTGAAGGTGGAATTCAGTTGGGGAGCCACCGAGGTGAAGCCGCCAACACTCGCCGATGCCATCGTCGAAGTGACGGAGACGGGCAGCTCATTGAAGGCCAATCATCTGAAAATCATTGACACGGTAATGGAAAGCGAGACGCATTTGATCGCGGGCAAAGCTGCGCTGGCGGACACGTGGAAGCGGGAGAAAATTGACCAGATTGCGTTGATGCTGCGCGGAGCGATTGATGCGCAGTCGCAGGTTGGCCTGATGCTCAATGTGAAGCGCTCCGATCTGGAAGGCGTGCTTGGTGTATTGCCGGCGTTGAATTCACCGACAATTTCGCAGCTGAGCAACTCGGAGTGGGTGGCTGTGAACACAATTGTGGAAGAGCGCGTGGCGCGGGACGTGATTCCCAAGTTGAAAGCTGCACGGGCAACAGGGATCGTCGAGTATCCCCTGAATAAAGTCGTGCTTTAGAAAAGACTGGACGAGAGCAATGAAGGTGATTCGAACCCGAGGTCGAGGGGCACGCAATGCAGCCGCCGTTCTGGACGCGCTGGAGAGGCGAGGTGGTGCGGCGCTCGATTCGGTGCTGCCGCCGGTGAAGCGCATTGTTGAACGCGTACGGCTCGGCGGCGATCGCGCATTGTTTCGCTACGCTGCTCAGTTCGACGGGCTTCAGGATGCGTCGCGGTTGAGGATTGAACCGCTGGAGATGGCCGAAGCATGGGATGCCATTGACCCGTCGCTTCGCATTGCACTCAGGACGGCGGCCGGGCAGATTCGGGCGTTTGCCAAACGACAGCTTCCGAGGTCATGGAGCAGAAATTCAACATCAGGGCTCATGGTCGGTCAACTTGTCCGCCCGATCGGTTCCGTGGGTTGCTACGTGCCTAGCGGGCGCCATCCACTTCCTTCCACTTTACTGATGACGGTGATTCCTGCGCACGTCGCTGGCGTTGAGCGGATCGTAGTTGTCTCGCCGAACCCGGCGCGAGAGACTCTTGCGACGGCGCATTTGCTAGGTATCACGGAGTTTTATCGGGTCGGCGGAGCCCACGCGATTGCCGCGCTGGCTTACGGTACGAGGGCGATTGCGCCGGTGGATAAGATTGTTGGCCCGGGAAACCTCTACGTCACTGCGGCCAAGCGGCTCGTGGCGTTTGATTGCGCAATCGACATGCTTGCGGGGCCTACCGAGATCGTCGTTACCAGCGAGCATGGAGATCCGGCGGAGATTGCCGCGGATCTCGTGGCGCAGGCTGAGCACGATCCAGAGGCGGTTGCGATACTGGTGACGACGCGAAGCGAGATCGCGAGTCAGGTGATCGCGGAAACCAGAAAGCAAAGCCGTGACAATGTCATCGCCCGAGAAGCTCTGTCTCGAAACGGCATCGCGATTGTGGCAGCAGACATCCAGGAAGCACGAGCCATCACAAATCGTCTCGCACCCGAGCATCTGACCGTCGATTCAGCGGACGATCTGAACTGGGTGTCAAACGCCGGCTCGGTGTTTGTTGGCGGATGGTCTGCGCAGCCGATGGGTGACTACATCTCGGGACCGAACCACACTTTGCCCACGGGCGGAACGGCGTGGCTGCGCGGCGGACTCAGCGTAAATGATTTTGTGAAGCTGGTTACCGTGCAGGAGTATGGAAAGCAGGGAATTCGCTCGCTTGGACCGCAGGCGGTGTTGCTGGCGGAAGCCGAAGGATTGACCGCACACGCGGAAGCGATACGCATGCGATTGCGCAAGGCTTCCCCGCGTTCGCGGTCAGGTCGGCTCAGGCGGAAGGAGAGCAAGTGAATAAATCCGCGTCGGTTGTTCAACCAATTCCGCGGGCTCGCGTTCAGGCGATGAAGGAGTACCATCCGCCGCTCGGGAATCGCAACGCGATGCGACTAGACTTCAACGAGAACACGATTGCTTGCTCGCCCAGGGTGCTGGAGGTTCTTGGACGCATTTCAGCTGGCGATTTAACGCGCTATCCGGAACGAGCGCCCATGGAGCACATTGTGGCGAAACATCTCGAGGTCGCGCCGGAGCAGGTCGTACTCACGAACGGAGTAGACGATGCGATTCATGTTCTGTTCGAGACGTTCCTCGATTCAGGCGACGAACTGCTGCTGCCTGTTCCTACCTATACGATGTACGAGGTTTACGCGTCAGCAACGGATGCGCGCGCAGTTACGGTGCAAGCGGGCGCCGATTTGCAGTTTCCATTTGATCGACTTGTAAATGCGGTCTCACCGCGAACTAAGGTCATTGCCGTCGCGAATCCGAACAGCCCGTCGGGCTCGATAGCGACTCGACAGCAGATTATTGAACTCGCGCAGCGCGCTTCCCAAGCCGTGGTTCTGGTGGATGAGGCCTATTTTCACTTTTACGGCGAGACGGTTATAGATTTGATCGCCTCCCTGCCTAACGTGATAATTGCGCGGACATTTTCGAAAGCATATGGGCTTGCGGGATTGCGGCTCGGAGTGCTGGCTGGGCCGGTGGAGCTGATGCGCTGGATTCGCCGCGTGCTCTCGCCCTACAGCGTTAACTCGCTGGCTCTTGCTTGTCTGCCTCCCGCACTTGAAGACTCCGCGTATCTGGATTGGTACGTCAGTGAAGTGATTACAGCTCGCGCGGAGTTTGAAACCGCACTTGATGCCGCCGAGGTTCGTCGCTGGCCGAGTCGCGCGAATTTTATTCTGGTGGATATTGGAGCGACGCATGATGAATTCGTTGGCCTGATGTCGGCCGGCGGGGTACTGGTGCGCGACCGGTCGGGCGATCCCGGCTGCGACGGGTGTGTGCGCATCACAATTGGTACGCGGGAGCAGATGCGCGAAGCTGTAGGCGTATTGTATAAAACGCTGGAAATGCTCCGCGGCAATCGGGAGGGATAACGATGGCAGTCAGGGTGCAGAAGAATTCGCGTGGAACATCGGTCCGCAAGGGAGTGGTTGTGCGCGACACGAATGAGACGCGCATTGCTATTGATCTGACGATTGAAGGTAAGGGGCAATACAAGATTTCTACCGGCATCCGCTTTTTCGATCACATGCTTGAGCTGTTTACGCGGCACGGCGCGTTTGATATTGAACTAACGTGCAAAGGCGACCTCGATGTTGATCAGCATCACACGGTGGAAGATATTGGGATCGCGCTCGGCGAGGCGTTCGATCGTGCGTTGGGTGATAAACGCGGCATCCTGCGAGCGGGATACTTCATAATGCCGATGGACGAGACGCTGGCTATTGCTGCGGTGGATCTGAGCGGGCGGGCTGCATACGCGGTGGACGCGAAGGTGCGCACACGGCTTGTCGGCGATTTGCAGACTGAACTGGTGACGGACTTCTTCGAGGGATTTGCGCGTGGTGCACGGGCGAATGTGCATGTGAAGACCATGTATGGCCGGTCAAATCATCACAAGATTGAGGCAATCTTCAAAGCTTTTGCGCGTGCGCTGCGCGTGGCTTGTTCGCGTGATAAGCAGCTGGGCGAGATGCTACCAAGTACGAAGGGGCTTCTCTAATGCGCGTCACCGTCATCGACTACAAGGCGGGTAATCTGACATCGGTGCTCAAAGCGCTTCGGCATCTAGGTGCGAAACCGGTGGTGACGGACTCGGATGTATCGCTCATTGAGTCTGCAGAACGGATTGTCCTCCCAGGAGTTGGGCATTTTGCGGCCACTGCGCGCCTGGATTCGGCCGGCATGACAAAGGCGATTCGTTCTGCAGTTGCACGGGGGACCCCTTTCCTTGGGATTTGTGTGGGCATGCAGTGGTTGTATTCCGGATCGACAGAAGCGGCAGAGCAACAGGGGCTCGGCCATTTCGCTGAATCGTGTACACGGTTTCCTGAATGCAACCAAAAGGTTCCCCATGTCGGCTGGAACTCCTTGGAGCCGAAACCCGGCTCATGTTTTCTAGCGGGGGTTGAGCCGCGCGAGTTCGTCTATTTCACGCATTCTTACAAGGCTCCTGTTACAGCGGACACTGCTGCAGTTTCACACTACGTCGAGCCGTTTGCATCGGCGGTTGAGCGTAGCAATGTGATGGGTGCACAGTTTCATCCGGAAAAATCAGGAGAGACGGGGTTGAAGATACTGCGCAATTTTCTGGAGTGGACATGTTGACGAAGCGGATCATTGCGTGCCTCGATGTCCATGCGGGGCGCGTGGTCAAGGGCGTTCAGTTTGTGGATATTGTGGATGCCGGCGATCCCGCGGCGCTGGCAGCAAGGCATGCGCGAGAAGGTGCGGACGAGATTGTGCTGCTGGATATTACGGCCACGCATGAGGGGCGGCAAACGCTGCTGGAGACGGTCCGGCGCACGGCGCGGGAGTTGTTTGTGCCGTTCACCGTGGGAGGCGGCATTCGAAGCGCCGAGGAGGCGGAGCAGGTGTTCGAGGCGGGTGCTGACAAGATCAGCATCAACTCGGCGGCGCTTGCAGACCCCATGCTGATCAGCGCGATTGGGCGGAGTTTTGGCGCGCAAGCCGTGGTGGTTGCGATCGATGCACGGCGCGATCCGGATACTGAAGATCCGGTGCGCGATGCGCAGGTGTTTGTGCAGGGCGGACGCAAGCTTGCGGGCCGGCGTGTTGTGGAGTGGGCACTGGAGGCCGAGGCGCGTGGGGCGGGAGAGATTCTGCTTACGTCAATGGACGCGGACGGTACGCGAGCCGGGTTCGACTGTGAACTCACCGCGGCAGTGAGCGAATCGGTCAACATTCCCGTGATTGCATCGGGAGGCGCGGGGACGGTGGCCCATTTTGCCGATGTATTCTCCCGGGGAAAAGCGGATGCGGCACTTGCCGCGAGTATCTTCCATTTCGGCGTATCGAGCGCGCGTTCGCTAAAAGAAGAACTCGTTACCGCTGGAGTACCCGTGAGGCTGCCATGCTGATTCCTTCCATTGATTTGATGGGTGGCCGCATTGTGCAACTTGTGCAGGGCGAGAAGCTGCGTCTCTCTTTTGATGATTTCGAATACTGGATTGAGAAGTTTTCGCGTTTTCCCCTGGTGCAACTGATTGATCTGGATGCGGCAATGCGTCAGGGCAATAATTCTGCGCTGGTCGCGCAGATCGCGCGTCGCCTTCCGTGCCAGGTGGGCGGGGGAATTCATTCAACTGAGCGCGCAGAACAGGTGTTGAATGCTGGCGCACATCGGATCATCGTTGGATCGGCATTGTTTTCAGAAGACGGGAAAGTGAATGTGGATTTTGCTTCAGCACTTGCATTCGCAGTGCGAGCAGAGCGTGTGGTTGCGGGGATCGATACCAAGAATGGCTGCATTGCGGTGAAGGGCTGGAAAGCGCAGGTGGCGCTGACTCCCGACGAGGCGATTCCACAGCTTGATGCGTATGTGGCTGCGTATCTGTACACGCATGTAGACGGCGAGGGTTTGATGCAAGGATTCCCGATGGGTGCAGCCGCGCGGTTGCGTGGATTGACGGCGCGTCACCTCATTGTGGCGGGAGGAATTCGAAGTCAGCAGGAAATCGATGAGCTGGATGCGATGGGCGTGGATGCCGTGGTGGGTATGGCGGTTTATACGAATCTGCTTCCGGTTTGAGCTCGAAAAACGGGTACCGAATCTCACATTCTGCTCGATGCTTCAATCCATCGGATATTCTGGGAATACCCGTAATTGAAATGCGCGCGAAAGGAAGACCGTACACCATGACGAAACCGAGTGGAATCCGCCTGGCAAAGCGCCTTGATGAGGTTGGATTCTCTGACATCGTGCAGATTCGCAATAAGGTCATGGAAATGCGGGCAGAGGGTCTGCAGGTGCACTCGTTGCACGGCGGCGAGCCCTATTTTGAGACGCCGGAAGCAATCAAGTACGCAGCGGTAAAGGCGCTGGTGGAGAACTACACGCATTATGCGCCGTCGTCGGGCGTCTTGCCGTTACGCAAGGCGCTGGCGGAGAAGCTTGCCGCGAAGAATGGAATGAACATAACGACCGACGAGGTGATCGCGACGGTCGGGGGCTCACAGGCTTTGTATGGAGCTTTCCAAAGCGTGCTCGATCCGGGTGACGACGCATTGGTTTTCAGCCCGTACTGGACGCCCATCGGCGACCTTGTGACCGGAGCGCAGGCGCGTCCCCTGCTGGTGCCGACCATTACGGCGCGGCGCAACGGGATTCGCAAAACGCTGGAGCAGTTTTCGACGCCCAAGACCCGGGCTATCTACTACAACACACCTCAAAATCCGAGCGGGCTGGTTTTCACGCGCGCAGAAGCGGAAGAGGTAGCTGCGTTCGCGAAGGAGCGCGACCTGATCGTGATCGCCGACGAAGCCTACGAGGACCTGGTGTATGAAGGCGAACATGTTTCCATCGCCTCGTTGCCAGGCATGGCAGAGCGCACCATCACATGCTTCACTTTTTCGAAGACATTTGCCATGACGGGTTGGCGCGCCGGATATGCCGTAGCGAAAGAACCGTTCATGACGGCGCTGCGGAAGATTGTTCTTTACTCGACAAACGGTGTGACCACCTTTGTGCAGCAGGCAATGATTCACGCGCTCGAGACGCCGCAGGCTGAGATTGACGCGCATCGTGAGGAGTATCGGAAGCGGCGGGATCTGCTGGTAGGGGTGCTGAACGAGGTCGGTTTGAAGTGCGAGCCGCCTGCTGGAGCCTTCTACGCATTCCCGAATGTCGAGAAAATTCACAAGAACAGCCGCACGGCAGCGCAGATTCTACTCGAGAAGGCGCATATCGCCACCATTCCAGGGTCGGTATTTGGTGCGCAGGGCGAAGGGCATCTGCGCTTTGGTTATGCGATCACCCTCAAGGAGATCGAGGATTGTGCGGAAGCCTTGCGGAGTTTCGTGGCTAGGCCTCGCTAACCTGCGCCTCGCCGATGGCACGGCTGGTCTCTACACGCGACGAGCGCAACATCCGCGCAATCTGCTTGAGGTGGAGTTGGACGGCGTAGGCACGAAGGATCTCAGCCTGCGAAAAAGTTGAGCTTGTATGCCGCACTTTTGCCATGCGGTCTTCGAGCTGCGCGATGTCTTCTTCAAGATTGAGATTGGGCGGCGGGATGTGGAATCGCCAGCCATGAATGCATTTCGCAACATACTGAAATCCTGATTCAATATCAGCTGCCAGGCGGCCCAACTCGGGCTCCAATTGCTGTGCGTAATTGTCGTCGTTGCTCTCCCTGACAGCGAGTTCCAAGGCAACGAGCGCATCGAAGATTGTTCGGCCAAACTGCGCCAGCATTCCCAGGCCTTCTCGCCATCCGGGTCCACCAGAGGGCTCGTTGCGCGACGCCTCTAAAAGTGCATTGTTTGCGCGCAGCATGGCGAGGGCATCTTCGCGCAATTCTGCAAGGTTCTCTGCCGGGTGCCCGCGGAAGCCCTGCAGGATACCTTCGAAGAACGCATTGAGTACGAGAAACTCCTGGGCGAGTCCATCGCGCAATCGCAGGCGGGCACGATCGGGAAAGACCAGCGTCGAAACGGTGACCGCGACTATGATTCCGAAGAAGACCTCGCCAACACGGTGCAGGGCAAGCAACCAGTGTGATCCTGTTTTCTGTACCAGCATCACGATAGAGATGGTCACCCCGGCAAGGCGCGAACTGTTGCGCAGGCCGAGGAGTCCGCACAGTACTACGGCGCAAAGCAGCGCCAGGATGTAGTTCCACGGAAGAACGCCGAAGAGCGAAAAGGCAAAGCCAAATGCAGCGCCGATCATGGTTCCCAGAATGCGATCGCGCGACGCGGAGATGGTGGCGCCAAAGTTGGACTGGAGAACGATAACAGCACTGATAGCGCCCCAGTAACCATCGTGAAGTCCGAATTGGAGGGCGATCCACCAGCTGAGAGCTGCGGCGAGAGCAGTCTTGGTCGCGTCGATCAACAGCCGTTTGCGGTCCCAGTTCCACAGTCCTTGATCGGCGGACCCGTCAACCCGCAGTTTGACCGCAAGTTCCTGTTGCGACCACGTTTTGGCTCGGGTTAATCGCATGACGGTTGAAAGAGCAACTCCTCACTCATAGCATGGCGTATCTGGGACGCATTCGTGCCGCAGTTTGGAGCACACAGCATGTAGCATAGAGGCAAGAGCGATTCTGTGCATTCTCTATTGTCTATGCTTCGTGTTGGATATTCCGCAAATCTAGCTGCCGAGCTGCTCGCCGATTTCCCGTCGGGGATCGAATTGATTCGGCTGCCGCGGGAACTTGACCACGATGTTGAGATCGAGGTTTGGATTCCCGATCCGTATCCGACGAGGAATACGCAAATCGTTCCGCATCTGCGCGGTGTGAAGTTGGTGCTTTCGCTAATGGCGGGGACGGAGTGGATTCCCGGCGCCATGGGCCCGCATGTAACCATCTGCAATGCGCGTGGAGCTCACAACATCTCGACAGCGGAGTGGACGGTTTCCGCGATTCTCACCATGTTGAAACATTTTCCGCTGTTTCTCGATATTCAGCGGTCGGGTGAGTGGAAACGGCGATTCGAGGCGAGCGCGGAATACGCGGCGATCACCGGAGATACACGGCCTTTCTATCCGCCGGTGATGCTCGAGGAACTAACAGGGAAGACGGTGCTGCTGGTCGGGTATGGCTCGATTGGCAAGGAGATCGAGCGCATGCTGGGACCGTTTGATGTTGAGCTGATCCGGCTTGCGCGGACTGCGCGCGAAAATCCTGACGTGCATGCCGTGGGAGAACTTGATGCATTGCTCCCGATGGCCCAGGTCATTGTGCTGATTCTGCCTTCGTCGGAAGAGACACGGTGGCTGATCGGCGCTCGGCAGTTCTCGCTGATGCAGCAAGGCGCGCTGCTGGTGAATGCTGCGCGCGGACCAATCGTGGATACAGATGCGTTGGTGCTGGCGTTGCAAAATAAGAGAATTCGCGCGGCGCTCGACGTCACTGATCCGGAACCGCTGCCGGTTAATCACCCATTGTGGAAATGCCCAAACCTGCTGATAACACCGCATGTCGGTGGGTCCAGTCCGGAGTTTGCGCGGCGCTCCTTGAATATTGCCGCCGATGAGTTGCGACGCTATATGGCCGGCGAGCCGCTGCGCAACGTGGTGCAGGCAGCCGTTTGAGCCGTTCGCGCGGCGCGTTGCCAGTCGCGCAGGCCTAGGATGGCGAGACCGACCAGACCGGCATAGAGCACTGAGGTCAGCCACAAGTCCTTATACATGTATTCGCCGATGTAGACCAGGTTCACCACGATCCAGAGCCACCAGTTGGCGATGTGTTTACGTGCCTGCCACCAACTACCGACCAGGCTGAAGCTGGTGAGTGCAGCATCGAGGTACGGCAGGGCAGCATGAAGGCGTTTGGCTAATTCTCCGAGCACGAAACTGCCTGCAACTCCCACGATCAGCGCGATGACGAGACTCGATGTTGCGAGTGGCGCTACGCGCACTTCGCCTTCTTCGCGCACGCCTCGCCACCAGTGCCACCATCCGTAAAGAGTGAAAGCGATAAAGAAGATCTGAAGCAGCGCGTCAGAAAGAAGCTGGGCGCGATAAAAGACGATGAGGTAAAGCACGTCCGCCGCGAGAACCACCGGCCAACAGATGAGCAGTCGTTTGGTGGTGAGCCAGATGCCGACAGCCGTGGTGACGAAGCCCGCAAGCTCCACCCAGTTGGCGGCGAAATAGTGGGCAATGGCTTGCAGAATCATGGGCGGACCACTTCCCGTTCGCGCGTCTCGGCCCAGCGCCGGACAGGCTCGATGAGCTTTTGCTTGCCCGGACCGCGAAACCACTGCGCATGTCTCACAAGGTAATCGTTGGTTGCCACGCGAGCTTTTTCGGGTGAATGCAAAACTCCGAGAAAATAGTGGGCCTCTGTGAGCGCGAACTCTGCATGGCTGAGAGCAAGCATCGGGGCCAGCGCGGCAGCTTCTACGTGACTGAGAGGTCGAACTCGCTCGTAGCCATCGAGCATGGCCCACAGATGATCCAGGTGTACTGGGACTTGTCCGCCATGTTCCGGATCGCGCATTAGCACGAGCCACTCCACGATGTTGCGTTCGATGGCTTGCGCAAGATCAAAGACAGCATTCGTGCGATCGGCAAGTCCAAAGTCGATGATGGACGTTGCGCGCGCGCAAGAGCCGGTGCTGCTCCAAAAGAGATTGGAGGCGTGGAGGTCGTTATGCGTCCAGAGTGGATGGATTGCTGAGATTTGCGGTTTCAGTTCGTCAAGGAACGGGGCCAGCAGTTCGAGCGCTCGTTCACAATCGAGGTGAGTTGATGGGTCTTGATCCAGCACGGGACGCGCGGCGAGATATCGCTGGAGCATATTAGCGGGATCATTCCCTGCGAATATGGTGAAACTTGAAACCAACGGGCGAGGTTTTCTTGCGGGCGCATCGTCACCAGCGGCTGCAATATGGAGGTGCGCAAGTATTTCTCCGGCAGACCGCGCGTGTCCCACTGATCGAAACGGCGTCCACGAGATTGCGTCTTCATACAGGTCTAGGCCCGCGGGAATTGCGTGTACTTCATATGTCCAGTCGTCGATCTCAACGGCCGAATTGCCGGATGTGGTCGTGAACACGAGGGGAACGCCGATTCCGTTGGCGCGCAGGTGAGCCATAAATCGATGCTCTTCCATCAGCCCCTCGGCATCGCGCACCAGACGAGAATGCCGCTTGATGAATACGCGGCCCACACGCGTTTCGACGACGCTTGCTGCAGAAAAGGGCCGGGGGCTTGCGGAGACGATTGCAACTGGTTCGCCCGCCTCCGGGAAATGTTCCAGCAGAGCATGGACCTCGTGGAGCGTGAGTGGAGGCCAGTCGGGTTCGACCAAGGTTCCGTCCAATCCGTGCGCTTTTGCAGCTTCGTTCAATGCAATTCCTTATTGAAGTTGTGGATCGCTAAAACGCGTAGTGGGCCGAAAGCCTGACCGTCGTGGGTGCTCCCTGATGGATGAAGGTATCACCGTAGCTTGCTCCCGTATCTTTCCAGTAGCGTTTGTCGAGTACATTATCGGCGTAAAGGTGAAACGTGACGTGTCCATTCTCGCCGCCGGGGGTATAGCGCGCGCCAAGATTGAACAGGTTGTAACCGCCTACGCTGACTGTGTCATCGCGTGTTGCTTCCTTGCGGCTGGTGTAACTCCAGCCGGGCATCACATGCAGCCCGCGTGCATGCGGGAGCAGGACATCGGCAAACAGAGTCGTGTGAAAGCGGGGAACATTGATGACCTGTTTGTTGTCGAATGACGGTGTGCCGGTGTCGCTGGAGATTGCGCGCAGTGCTGTGGCCGAAGCGCTCAGTTGGATCCAGTTTGCGGCTTTGCCTTGTGCGTTCAATTCGATACCATCATGGGTTTCGTGGCCCTCGGATTCAAAGCACTGATCGCCGGGATTGCCGGTGGGACAGAATGCATCGGGCCCCGCGATCACTTTGGGGTAGAAGAAGGGCTGGCGCATGCGGAAGAGCGCGGCAGTCAACAGAATTGCGTGCTCGTATTTCGCACCGATTTCCGTCTGCCGGGTCATGAAGGGAGCCAGGAATACGTTCGCATTGTCGACCCACCACGGAGCCTGCGGCCCGAGGGATAATAGCGCTCCGTAGTTGCCATATAACGTCAGGCTGGTTGCGGGAGAATAGGTGCCACCATACTGCGGCAGCCAGATCGTCCGAGACGAGGTGTAGTTGAAATCGGTGACCCGCGCAAAGCGGCCGCCTGCCTGAACGACAACGTGGCCCGGGAAGTGGGCGCGCTCCTGCACGATGCCGGAGAGCTGGTGATCGAAATCCGCAAGCGAAGAAGGGCCAGCCTCCTGGTAGGGATCTTCCGGGGCGTAGGGGATATTGGGTTGATAGACATTTTCGATGCCTAGCGGCGCATAGACGATGGTGGGAGAGAGATCGACAGAGCGGTGAAAAAGAGAACCGCCGCCAACGACGTCGTGACTGATTTTGCCCGTGGTGAAGTGACCCAGAAGCAAAGCCTCTCCCAGCGCATCGATGCGGAGCTCCCCGGGGCTGCGGTAGTCGTAGATTTCGTAGCTTCCGTCCGGGCAGAAGAAGTAAAGCGGAGAGTTGGGGCAAAGGGAGTTTCCGTTTGCGTCAAGCGCCGCTCCATAGGGCCAGATTACGTTATCGTCGATGAGCGAGTGGCTATAGGATCCCCCGACGTGAAGATTCCAATTTGCAGCGAGCTTGCGGTCGAGGCGCGCGCCGGCGTTGAAAGTGTCGAAGGTATTCGGCTTTGACCATGGCTGGAATCCAAGCATCACGGAGGGATATACAGGAGCGGGCACAGTGGTTCCTCCGAGTAACTGATATCCGGCCTCGGAGCGTTCCACCTTGTGTTGGTATTCAAAATCAGTCATGAGTTGTGTGTTCGGTCCGAGTTGCCATCGGCCGTCTGCCGCACCCATGGCTCGCCATCCGTTGGCTCCCTCAACGTAGGTGTGGATGTCCTCGCCTGCAGCCGTGATCAGAAGGCCGGAATTGCCGTGAAATCCAGGTACCATGAATTGTGTTGACCCGTATGCGGTGCCGCGCTGATCGGTGGCAAGGTCGATTGTGGGGCGCTCGCCGGGACCTGGTTCTGTAGTCACATAGTCGATGACTCCCCCGGCGGAGGCCACTCCGCTCTCGAGCCCCGCGATTCCTTTTACGATCTCGACGCGCTGCTTGTTTTCGAGCGGAACATCCTGCTCACCGGCGATGGTCATTCCATTGATCTGCAGGCCCGTTGCGAGATCAATCGGGAACCCACGAATCTCGAAGTCGCCGTAGTAACCGACCGGCGCGTAATCTTCTCCGACGGAAGCATCGTTTTTAACGACGTCAGAAAGCAGGCGCGATACCTGATCGCCCATCACGGCGCTGGTCACACCGGTGACGGAGAGTGGCGTCTCTTTCAATGAAGTGTTGTCGAGACTTCCGGCTGAAGCGGAATTGGAGAAATAGTCGTCCTTGACTTCACCGTGTACGACAACGGTTGTGGTGACGCGAGCTGGTATCTGCTGGGATTGGTTTGCTGCCGCACTCTGCGTATGAGTCCGGGTGCCTGAATCGCTGGGAGTTGGGCTCTGCGCGAATGCAGCGGAGGCGCCGAGGATGACGATGGAAAGCATCCACCAGAGCGAGCCTCGTTTAAGTCGGGAGCCGCAGCACCCGAGGATAACGTTGCGATCCGATTCTGGCGGGGCGGAGTCGATGTCGAGTTGCCGCGGCTGAGGTTGGCGCGCACGCATGCCTTGTTCCCACTTTCATGAAACAAGAGCGTCTGTGTTGGGATTCGAGGAAGTTTGCCAAACTGGCTTCGAAAGCTTCCCACGCCGGCATTATCCGGATCGGGTTCGAGGGTATCTTCTCAGCCCCACATCGTGGAGCACCCCTGTTTCAATGATTACGATTGAAACACTGTCGGTGACCAGAATGCAAATCGAACGCGTGTGGATTGTGCTCATGGTGCGGGTTCGCGTTTTTGGGGAACTTGCCAGGGAAGGCTGTCGAAACTGAGCTTGGAATCTTCAGTCGGCTGGTTCCGGAGCGAAATCAGCAATATCGCACCGGATAGCGATGGCCAGAAAGACGAATCCTTGGACAAGTTGAAAGCGTAATAATCCGCCAATGTTGACTTCGGCAGAAGAACCAACACACCGCCCAGGAAACCAGGCAAATTGGTCACATGGGAGATCTATTGCGCATAGCGCCAGCGCAAAGTGGAACTAACGCCGCTCGCTGAGATAACGCCACCCTGAAGGAAATGGCCCTTCAAGTACCCTCCAAAGAGCTGAGATCCATCCGCATACTTCAACTCTACCCTTGAATTGTCCCTGGGATGAGTGTTGGGGTCTTTGGGGTTAAACTTGCGCCATTCGCTCTTCATAGATTGATTCTAGCACCGGGTCATTTCTACCGACCGAAAACCGCTGGACCAAGTTGGGCTCTACTGATCTGGTCAGATGACACTCAGGCTTTGCCCGATAACTCCGAGTCGCAGAATCTTGATTACTCCGCTCGATTCGTAACGCGTTTTAACGCCACCTTGACGAGTTCCAGGTACGTGTTTGAGCGGAGGATATCGGCGGAGCTAGGATCGCGATCGTCCCATTGGAAATGTATTTCCCGGAAAAGCCAATCGGTTCCATTACGCGTTAGTATCGCTGAGAAACGCACAGGCCGCTCCGACCCCTTGAAATGCACGGTCCCGATGCTGTCAACCCAGGCGACATCGCCGGATGAGCAAATGATGGAATCGTCTACTGCGAACCGAAAATCTCCCCAACCCTTCCAGTCCGCTCTGATGAACTCAGCCGTCGCAGAATAGCCGTGCACCCACTCGCCAGCGTCGGTCCCCACAATGAGAACATCGTCGCTTTTTGCGATAAGACGACTCATAAAGGAATCAAGATCGGTCGGATCACGCTTGGCATATCCATCCTGAAAAGCCCTCAATGCTTTCAGTACCTCCAATCGCACTTCGGGCGATGCGTCTCCTGAATGCTGCAAATACAGCTTGCGGACTTCACTGGAAGGAGCGCTCTTAAGATGAAGGCACGCGATGAAACCAGATGCAAACCCGCCGAGCGTGAGCAGAACAGCTATTAAGGCAACCAAAAATTTCCTGGAAATCAAGGCAAGCCTCACTTTTCAATCCCTTGGGATTTCCCATCTTCAAGTAATGATTCGCTCGAATTGTACGTCTCCCCGGAGGTTTGGAAACTTGCTGCGGCAGTATTCGAGCCCGTTCAATTAGCCAGTGGTGCGATTCTTCTCGCTACCACTTTCGTTGTACCTGGTGATCACAGCCATAAAAGTAAAGATTGGCGTAATATGTCCGCACAAGTTGTCCGAAATCCCCGCAGACAACCCTGATGAGAGTCATTTGAAGCCTTAGAAAGAAGAGAAGGCCATGAAGATTCTTGGGATCAGCGGGCTCGAAAACTCGGTTCCGTTCAAGCGAGAAGCGTGGCCGGGCTTGGACGAGCATGAGTATCGGATGGCACAAGGCATGGACTCCGCTGCTGCTCTTGTTGTCGATGGAGTGCTCGTGGCTGCGGCCGCAGCGGAGCGCTTCGACCGCCAAAAGCACTCCGCTCGCTTTCCGCGTGAGGCCATCCGCTTCTGCCTTGCCGAGGCAGGTCTTTCGATTTACGACATCGATGAGATCGCGCATGGGTTCGACTACGAACCCTACCGCGAACTATATCTGCATGACTCCTTCTCCAAGGCGCGATACGAGCAGGTTTACTCGCATGAGGCGATCCTGGCCCAGGTGCAACGTGACTTGCCAGGTTGTCCACTCGAGAAGATCCACTTTGTAGGCCACCACCTGGCGCATGCCGCAAGTGCTGCCTTAACGTCCGGCTGGGATGAGTGCCTCGTTGTTGTCAATGACGCCATGGGCGAGGTCGAGTCCATTAGCGTCTATCACTTTCGCGAAGGCAAGTTGCAGCGTCTCCGTACCATCAGCGCTAATGACTCCATTGGAGTTCTTTACTCGCTCGTCACGCTCCACCTCGGCTTCGAATTCAACTCTGACGAGTACAAGATCATGGGATTGGCACCCTATGGTGATCCAACGCGCTTTCGGCCTTTCTTTGAAAAGCATTTGGAACTTCGAGATGACGGCACGATCCGTATTCCGATCCTGCGCCTCAACCATACGCGCGACGAGTGTGAGTACTACTCGGCCACACGCGCTTACCTGGAAGAGCACCTCATTCCGCACCGCCAACGCAATCAGTCGGTCAATCCCAATCACGAAGACGTAGCCGCAGCGCTGCAAGAGTGCCTTGAGCGGTGCGTGATGCACGTTTGCGAGCACTTTGGCGAACAAACCGGTCTCCGCCGTATTGCGTTGGCCGGCGGCGTCGCACTCAATTGCACGGCCAACGGCAAGCTCTTGCGATCCGGTCTGTTCGACGAGGTCTACATCCAGCCCGTTGCTGGGGATGATGGCTCGGCGCTGGGTGCGGCACTCTATCGCGCGTCTCTCACGGACTTAATCTGCAATCGCCGAATGCCGACGCCGCTGTTGGGGCCAGGTTGCACCCAGATAGAAATCGACGCCGCTCTTGCCCGGCACGCAGGCAAAATCCGCGTACAGCGCTTTGATTCGCTTCGGGCCACTTGCGAGTGTGCAGCTCATCTTATCGCTGAAGGGAAAGTGCTCGCGTGGCACCGCGGGCGCATGGAATACGGCCCTCGTGCGCTCGGCAACCGCAGTATCCTTGCTGATTCGCGTCGCCACCAGATGCGCGACCGCATCAACGCCATGGTGAAAAAGCGAGAATCGTTTCGGCCTTTCGCACCGGCATGTTCCATCGAAGATGCGCATCGCTGGTTCGAGATATCCCCTGGAATCCATCTGCCTTACATGGTGAGCATTGTTTACGTCCGTCCGGACATGCGTGCGCAGCTTCCTGCGATCACCCATGTCAACGGAACCGCTCGCTTGCAGACCGTTTCCCATGCAGACAACCCTGACTTCCACGAACTCCTTCTTGCCGTAGGTCGAGTCACCGGAGGCCAGATGGTGTTGAACACCAGCTTCAACGTGAAGGGACAGCCAATCGTGAACACTCCCGACGAAGCGATCGAAACCTTTCTCGGCACCGGCATAGATTGCCTTTTTCTTGAGAACTTTTATGTCACTCGCGCAACAGCCTGACGCACTGACGACTCTACTCGATCGGCATCCCGCTGAAACGATCGGCGAGCTGTTCGCTTCCCAGGCGGCGCGCTCGCCGAACGCGATCGCTCTGATCGCCGGGAGGGATAGCCTCAGCTACCAGGAACTTGACCAACGTTCTGATGCTCTTGCCACACACTTGCAGAGCCTGGGGGTGGGCCCGGAAAAGCTTGTCGGTATCGCCGTGGAGCGCTCTGTAACTTTGCTGGTGAGCCTGATCGCCATCTTGAAGGCCGGCGGTGCCTACGTGCCTCTCGACCCCAGTTACCCCGCGGAGCGCCTGGCGTGGATCATTGAGGACTCAGGCATCTCGATCCTTCTCACCACCGCGAAAACAGGTCTTGCCCTTTCCTCTAATCGGACTCGCCCGCAGTTGCTCGTTGCCGACCAGATCGATATCACCTCCGCACCACCTCGTACTCCTGAGCGTGTAGCAGTAGCCAGTAATCTCGCTTATGTCATCTACACTTCAGGTTCCACCGGCACGCCGAAGGGCGTCATGATCGAGCACCGCAACGTGGTGAATCTCTTCCACGGATTTGATGCTGTGCTCGGATCCCGGCCAGGTATATGGCTCGCAGTCACGAGTATTTCTTTCGATATATCCGTCCTCGAGCTTTTTTGGACCCTTACTCGCGGCTTCACAGTTGTTCTAAGCTCCGGCAACAATTCCGAAGAGCTTGCCGGCGAAATCACTCGCTCCCACGTGACTCACCTTCAGATGACTCCGACTCTTGCCCGCATGCTCACGCTTAATAGCCGGGCGTTTGCAGCTGTCAGTTCGATCCGCCAGATTCTTCTCGGCGGTGAAGCTGTGCCGGCGTCTCTTATCCGCAAATTGCGCGAGCGATACCGAGGGCAGATTTTCAACGTGTACGGACCTACCGAGACTACTGTGTGGTCCACGGCATGCCTTGTTGCCGAGATTGGAACGACCGTTCCAATTGGGCAGCCCATTCTCAACACGGACATTCACCTTCTCGACTCGCAGCAGAAACGAGTTCCATACGGCGAAATCGGCGAACTATATATTGGCGGCGACGGTGTTTCGCGCGGCTACTGGAATCGCCCCGATCTTACAGCCGGGCGTTTCCTCACGCTCCCTGCAATCTCCGGTGCCCGCCTCTACCGGACCGGTGATCTCGCGCGCTATCTTCCCGACGGCAACATCGACTTCGTCGGGCGTTCCGACTACCAGGTCAAGATCCGTGGCCATCGCATTGAACCCGCAGAAATCGAATTCGCGCTGGAGCAGTGCCCTGGCGTGCGCCAAGCCGTTGTCCTGCCGCGCGCAGAACCGAACGGCGATCAGCGGCTCGTCGCTTTCCTTATCCCCGTAAATGTGGCGCCTGCTACCACAGCTGGGTCAACCTTGCGTCGCGAGCTTGAATCTCGCCTTCCCGAATACATGATCCCGTCGAGCTTTGTCTGGATCGACGCCTTTCCTCTCACAGCCAATGGAAAGATTAACCGCAAGGAACTGCTGAATGCTCCGATTCCCGTGCTGAGCACGCAAGATGTCCCAAATACCGCCAGCACGCTCGAATCCAAAATTGCGAATATTTGGTGTGACGCTCTCGGTGTTTCCAGTGTCGGACTGCATCAGAACTTCTTCGATCTAGGCGCGCACTCGTTGACCGTCGCGGAAGTGCACGCTGCACTCAAAGATCGACTTCACGTCGAGATCTCGCTCGTTGACCTTTTCCAGTTCTCCACAGTCGCCTCGCTGGCAGGCCACATTGCAGGTTCTCCCGCCTCCCCAGATTCCGGAAACAACCGAGCTCAACGGCGCCGCTTCGCGCGGCGAGACTAGAGGCTGTCTCATGAACTCCGGAAAGATAGCGATCGTTGGCATGGCTGGGCGATTCCCGGGTGCACGAAATATCTGGCAGCTCTTGCAGAACCTGCGCGCCGGTGTGGAATCCGTTTGCGATCGTTCCAACGAGGAGCTACTTGCGGCGGGCGTTACTGCGGAGGAGCTTGCGGATCCGCACTACGTCAAGCGTGCCTCGATGCTCGACGACGTTCCTTTGTTCGACGCAGCGTTCTTCGGTTTTAGCCCGCGAGATGCGTCCATCATGGATCCCCAGCATCGTCACTTTCTCGAATGCGCATGGGAGGCTTTGGAGGACGCTGGTCATCCGCCGCAGCTCTTCGATGGTTCGATTGCCGTCTTTGCGGGATCAGGCATGAACACCTACCTGATTCACAATCTGCTCGCCAATCGTGTTCTGCTCGCCGAAGCGGGGCTGTTCCAACTCAAGCAGACCGGCAATGACAAGGATGTTCTTTCCACGCGCGTCAGCTACCAGCTTGACCTTCGCGGGCCCAGCGTCAATATCCAGACTGCCTGCTCCACTTCGTTGGTTGCCGTTCATCTTGCCTGTCAGAGCCTAGTCAACCAGGAATGCGATATGGCTCTCGCCGGCGGAGCGACGATCGAGGTTCCCCATGGCATCGGATACATTTACCGCGAAGGCGAAATACTCTCCCGCGATGGGCATTGTCGTCCGTTCGACGGATCTTCCAGCGGCACGGTCTTTGGCAGCGGGATTGGCATCGTCGTCCTGCGCCGTCTCGAAGATGCGCTCGAGTCGAACGACAATATTCGCGCCATCATTCTCGGTTCTGCAATCAACAACGACGGCCGGCGCAAGATCGGCTATCTCGCGCCTAGCGTTGAGGGCCAGGCCGAGGTTATCGGCGAAGCCCTCGATGTCGCCGGCGTCTCCCCCGACGATATTTCCTATATCGAGACTCACGGTACCGGTACCGTTGTCGGCGACCCCATCGAAATCCGTGGCCTCACCCAGGCTTTCCGCCGGTCGACCGCGCGAAAGGGATACTGCGCTATCGGATCCCTTAAATCGAATATCGGACATCTCGATTCTGCCGCGGGTGCGGCCGCTCTCATCAAGACTGTACTCTCGCTCGAAAACCACGAACTGCCGCCTAGCCTTCACTTCGAGTTGCCGAATCCGCACATCGATTTCGACCACAGCCCTTTCTTCGTAAATGAGGTGCTGCGCAGCTGGCCCTCCACCGACACGCCTCGGCGAGCAGGAGTGACTTCACTTGGGATTGGGGGTACCAATGCGCATGTCATTCTCGAAGAAGCGTCAATCCCGCTGCTTTCCCGCTGTCCTAAGCCCTGGAATATCCTAACTATCTCCGCCAAAACAGCCGCAGCAGCGGATCGCTCTTTCGCAAATCTGATCGATCATCTACGTAATCACCCGGAATGTGAACTCGCTGATGTCGCGTATACATGCCAGCTTGGCCGTCAGGCCTTCCCACATCGCAGGGCACTGGTCACCGCCGATTCACCTGCGGCACGCACAGCAATCGATTCGCATACAAAGCCCACCGCATCCGGCACAGTCAACGGCGTCGAACCCGGAGTGGTCTTCATGTTCTCGGGACAGGGTTCGCAATACGTCAACATGGGGTACGAACTATATGCCCATGAAACGGTTTTTCGCGATGCACTGGACCGCTGCGCTCACTACCTCGCAGTTCACTGCGGCGTCGACATTCTATCGCATATGTTCCCGCCCGACGGGCAGCGCGAAGAGTCCGCGAAAGTGCTCAGCCAGACGTGGCTTACGCAACCAGTCCTCTTCGCCGTTGAATACGCGCTGGCGCAATGGTGGATGTCCCTGGGAATCAAGCCGGCTGCCATGGTGGGCCATAGCATCGGCGAGTATGTAGCCGCCTGCATCGCGGGCGTTCTCTCATTAGAAGATGCGCTCTCCACAGTGGTCCTCCGCGGCCGTCTCATATATGACTTGCCGTCCGGCGCCATGCTCGCCATTCCTCTCTCCGCCGAGCAACTCACAATCACACCGTCGCTCTCTCTCGCCGCAGTCAACGCACCGGAACTCTGCGTCGTCTCAGGGCCCCCTGAAGAGATCGCTGCGCTCGAGCATCGGCTAACCGCCCAGCAAATCGTGAGTCGTCGCTTGCACACCTCGCACGCCTTTCACTCCGGCATGATGGACCCCATCCTAGATGCGTTCCAACAGCACATGTGCTCGATTTCGCTGCGGGCCCCCAAAATCCCATATCTCTCGAACGTCACTGGAACATGGATCAAGCCCGAAGAAGGCACCGATCCGGCATATTGGGCGCGTCACATCCGAAGCACTGTTCGATTCTCCTCAAACCTCGCTGAGCTGTCGCGCAGCCATTATCAGCTCTTCCTCGAGTGTGGACCCGGAGACGTCCTCACTTCCCTGGCACGCCAGCAGGGGCAGCAGGGACTCAAGGCGTTTTCTTCACTTCCTCATCCGCGCAGCGCAATCTCCGATCTTGCAGGTTCGCTTCAGACGCTCGCCCAGATGTGGGTCGCCGGCGTCCAGGTCGACTGGCGCCATTTCCATGCATCCCGCTCAGTGCGTCGCATCTCATTGCCGACATATCCGTTTGAACACCAGAAGTTCTGGATCGAGCCGGATAAACCCCAGCCGCTTCTGAGTTCAGATTCTGTCGTACCCGTGCAAACTTCTCCCTTGCACTTCTATCGCCGTGAGTGGAAGCTCAAGCCACTCCACGGTGCCGCGGTGCGCCAAAAGCATCACTTTCTCATTTTCCGTGATTCTCTCGGCCTCGCCGACGCGATCGTTCAACAACTCCAACGCGAAGGGCAAGAGGTCATCCTCGTCGATGCCGGCACTGACTCGCGCCGCCCTGGGAAAAACCAATTCATCATTCGGCCCGGAGCGCGCGAAGACTACGATGCTCTCCTCGAGCAAGTTCGGACCAATGGCAAAATACCGTCAACAATTCTCCATTTATGGTCAGTTGTACCGCTCGGCGCGCCGGCCCAACTCGATCGCACCATCGAACTCAGCTTTACGAGCCCTCTCTTGCTCGCGCAGGCGCTCGGCTCAGCCGACATCTCTGGTATTAAGATTGCCTTTGTCTCCAATGCCATGCAATCGGTATCCGATGAGGTCGTGCATGCTCCCGTGCGTGCTCTCCTTCTCGGTCCCGCCCGGGTCATTCCCCTGGAACTTCCGGGAATTGCATGTCGCGCTGTCGATCTAGACACGGTCACCAGCAGCATGGCCGAATGCGCTGCGCAGCTTCTCGCGGAAATGGGGTCCGATGCGCAAGACCCCATCGTCACCTATCGCCAACCCAATCGCTTTGTCGAGACTCTTGAGCCCGTCAATCTGTCCCAGTCTGTACCTGAGCGGGGTCTCGAACCCGGAGGCGTCTATCTCGTTACTGGAGGGACCGGGGGTCTCGGCCTCGAACTCGCGGGTTACCTCGCAAGCAAGTTCCAGGCTCGCCTCGTCCTGATCTCCCACGCCGCAGTTCCTTCCGAATCGAAATGGCAGCCTCTTCTAGACGACGATACAGTCACGGACGCGAAGAAAGTCCTGATTAGGAAATTGATCCAAATCCAGGCCGCAGCGTCGGATCTGATCGTCGTGCAAGGCGACGTGACTGACTCCGATGCAATGCGAAAAAGCATCGCACTCGCACAATCGCGGTTCAGCAGGATCGACGGCGTCTTCCACGCAGCCGGAGTGCTCGACGACGCGCCTCTCTTGCTTAAGTCTGCGCAATCTGCCATGCGCGTCCTTGATCCCAAAGTGCGCGGCACGCTGGTGCTTGAAGAAATCCTCCGCGATGTAGACTACAAATTCCTTGTCCTGTTCTCATCGATAAGCTCTCTCCTGGCACCGCCGGGGCAGATTGACTACTCTGCTGCGAACGCCTTCCTCGATACATTTGCTCAGGGCCGAAAAGGCCGCGTTCTCGCGGTCAACTGGGATGCATGGCGTGAGGTGGGCATGGCCACACGATCTACATCCCTCCATCCGCTTATCAACGGGCGCCTCATCGACACGCCTCTCCAATCCATCCTCTCAAGCACTCTATCCACGGCCAAACATTGGGTGCTTCACGAACACCGGATCGACTCCGCAACTGCACTTATGCCCGGCACCGGATACCTCGAAGCGGTCGCGGCCGTGTTTGGGCATAACACCCTTATGAAGGCGGTAGAATTCCGCGACGTACTCTTTTTGTTGCCGCTCATGGTGCGCGATTCAGAATTTCACGACCTTCGCATTCGGCTCGAGCTCCTCGTTGACGCGGAACAGTCCGCGCGATGGTCGCAGTTCTCGGTATTGTCAAAAGCAGAAGACTGGATCGAGCACGCCACTGGAAAGATCGCCTATATCCCTCACGCTTCGCCGCATGCCATCGAACGAACGTCTATTCTTGACCGTTGTCGTGTGCGAGAACTCACTTTTGACGAAGACCACCGCACCCAGCAGGAGCGACACTTTATATTCGGCCGTCGGTGGAAATGTCTCAAGCGGCTACATATTGGCAAGAACGAAGGACTCGCGGAACTCGAACTTGACCCTCAATTCCTTGGAGACCTGACGTCTTATCGCATGCATCCGGCATTGCTCGATCTTGCCACTGGCTGCTCTCTCTACCTCATTCCGGACTACGGTTCCAGCGAGAACATCTATCTACCCTTCTCTTACAAGTCGCTTCGTCTCTATCGCGGCTTGCCTGCTCACTTTTTCAGTCACATCCTGTCTTCACGCGATAACAGTCTGGACTCAGCATTCGCTCGCTTTGACATTGTTCTTTTTGACGATCAAAACGAGGTTATCGCTGAAATCGAAGGTTTCGCCATGCGGAGGGTCGAGAACGCGGCATTAATGGGCAACGCAGTTCCTCGGTCGGACACCTCGTTTGCACCCTCGCACTTCAGCGAAGTGAGTCCGGCCGCAGGCATCGATCCCCGCGATGGAGTCCGCGCCCTCACCCGGTTGCTCCGCTCATCAACCCCGGCTCAAGTCATCGTCTCCTCCCGCGTCCTCGCCTCAGAAGCGGCTTCTGTAGTCGCTTCGCCGCCGTCGCCGCTTGCGCAGGATCGGGATGCCGCCAACGTGGAAGACACGCTCATACAGTGGTTCCAGGAGCTACTCGGAGTTCCGGAGGTCAAGCCGGAAGATGACTTCTTTGAGCTTGGCGGACATTCGCTCGTTGGGATTCGCCTGCTTGCCAAAGTCCGCAATCTCTATGCCGTCGATTTCGAGCTGGCCCGTCTTTTTCAGGCCCGCACTGTTCAACAGCTTGCAGAGGCCATTCGCGGTGCTCAACAACCTGTGGCAAAGGACATCCGCAAATTCCCCTGTATCGTTCCTATTCAGCCCAATGGCTCTCACACACCTCTCTACTTTGTGCACGCCGTAGGCGGAGAGGTCCTCTTTTACGAGCCATTGTCGCGGGCTCTGGGGCCGGACTATCCTTTCTTTGCCTTCCAATCGCACCTTGCATCTCGCCAGGATCTCCACGACATCACCATCGAAGAGCAGGCGGCCATCTACGTTGAGCAGTTGAAGGCGTTCCAGACACAAGGCCCCTTCGTGCTCGGGGGACACTCCTACGGTGGCATGGTCGCTTTTGAGATGGCCAGACAACTCCAGGTCCTCGGCACTGCACCCGCAGAAGTCATCCTTTTCGACACGGTCGTGCCTGGTAGCCTTCGACAGATTGAGTTTCCGAGGCAGTTCTCAATCCTCGCTTACAATTTCCGCAACCGGGGAATCAGCTATTTCCGGAAAAAAGTCGCGCTGAAGCAGGAATATTTGTGGCAAAAATTTGTTCGGCGTGTCGATTTGATCGTTGCTTCAGCGTACCAGCGTGTCGATCGGAAGCTTCCCTCACGCTTTCACTACGCTCTCATGGAAGATATCCATAACCGTGCCCTCGCGGGCTTTCATGTTCAGCCCTATGCTGGCACGGTCGCGCTCATCCGCGCTGCTCAACGTGGTTACGACGGTATCGATAGTATCAGCGAATACGACGATCCGGCTCTGGGATGGTCCGGGCTCGTAGGGGATGGACTCACAATCCACGACGTCCCGGCCCACCACGTTAATATGCTTCTCGAGCCGCAAGTACGCGATGTCGCCGAGAGCATCAAGCTCATTCTTGCGCAGATTGAAACCACCGCTCTCCACCATCGGCCAGAAACACCGGAGTCTCTCCAAGAGATCTCATCCGCACTCGCTTAATTCTCAGTCCGGGAGTTCGCTCAATCACAACCGCAATCCGGTGTCCGGCGTAATCCATAACGCAGAATTGCCACGGAATACCGAGGGTGCCTGGCTCCGCATTCACGTCAAGTCGAATCTCACCACCTGCGCGAAACACGAACGATGCTCGCTTCAGTGAAAAAGAAATACCCTTTCCCAAAGCCTTCGTGTATGCCTCCTTCAGAGTCCACAGCGTCAGCGCCCGATTCCTTTTTTCATCGTCCTGCAGAACGCGCCACTGTTCGAGTTCCGTCGGCGAAAAGACTTCCTCCGCGAGTTGAACGATCTCGCCCGCGCGATTCTCTGCCTCTGCGTCGACGCCCAACTTAATACCGCGGCTCACAAGGCATACCACGAGTTGTCGCGTATGCGCCACGTTGAAGCGTAGTCCACACGCAGGATCGGTCTCCGGCTTGCCGTACTTGTTCGACCTAAAACGCCACAGCGCTGGTGCCATATCATCGCAATGTGACAGCGACACCCGTACCAGAGCCCGCGTCGTCAAATAGACCTGACGGTCCAGCTCAAATCGGAAAGCGCCAGCCCGCGACCGCTCATCCGGGCTAAGCAATGCGGTGCAAGTTCGCTCATTCCCCGAACATACCTCCGCGGGGTCGGCCAACCACAACCAGATATCGTTTTGTAGGATTTCCGTAAGCGTGTTCTCCAACTCACCGCGGTCCACGAGCCCTGCGATTCCCACACAATGATAAATTCTGGTGAGACTCACGACGCTTTATTCAATTTTGTCCAGCTGCGGAAACAGCCGAAGTACACTTTAACGAATATCACCTGTCTGTGCACGAGTAGCAGGGGTCGATGGATGCCTGAAAGAGAGGCGCGTTGTCGACACGTGCCCCTAGCACCATCCAGCGAACCGCGGGCATGTTGACATAGGTCGGAGTTCAATTGCTGAGCAGTGTTGCAAACGGCCCGGAAAGAGCGGAAGGAAGCTACTTCCGGCCTGCAGATTTCACCGAAGTGGTTGGGTCCGCTCCCATCCAAGTAACGTCGGACGTCGGCCCATAGGTAGAGGGCACAACCTTGTCGAGCATGCGCAGGTAGACCGTCAGCTGAGTGCGATGGTGCGCAGTGTGTAAGATACGGCGCCAAAATATCCAGATTCGCTCCCGCTGCACATCAAAGAAAGGCACGACGGCGGACCACCAGCTCTCATCCTGTTCCGCAAAGAACGGAAACCGGGCCTTTGCCAACGCCGCTATACGTTGACAATAGCCCTCGATGGTCGCCGACGGCGGCAGGATGTGATCCGGATCAGGTTCTGGCGTGCCGAGAAACTCTCCGAAGAACCTTCGCTCGGAAAGCAATTGGTGTTTCAAGATTTCTCCGACGGTGCTCGATTTCGGATGTGGACTGAAACCCAGATCGCCATCAGCAAACTCGCGCCAGGTTGAAACGATCTTATTCGTCTCGCTTGCATACGTGTCGAGCGCGTACTGAAGGGAATGCACCTTCATCAGCGGGATCTCGTTCTGTTCAATCGCCATGAACTCGTATCGCATGAGGGCGGGCTCCCCTGTTTCGATGGCACCTGCCACTCTCCTCTGTCGAGCGACCGAACAACCTCGGAGAGTTCAGTTGCCGCCTCGAGTACTTCGTGCACTACTCAGACGACTGCGGATCGTTCTGGCGCAGATTCTGATTCGTTCAACGTCGTTCGCGTCGGAGGGGAAACGATGATTGGCAGAACCGTGGAAACAAGCATGATGATCGCAATGGTATGCAATCCGCTTGAGTAGGATCCGGTTGGACCAAGCAATTTCACGAGCAGTTGCGGACCGAAGTAACTCGCGAAGCCCCATGCCGTGAGCATCAGGCCGTAGATCGGACCGACATTCTTTGAACCAAAGTAGTCGGCCGTAAACGCGGGCATGGTTCCAAATCCTCCCCCGTAACACATGAGAATCACGAATGAGACCACGGTGATGACCGCAATTGAAGTCAGCGAGGGCAGCAGCCAGAAAAGTCCGAACTGGAATAAATACATTACCGCGAATGTCCAGCGCCGGGTGATGCCGTCAGATACCCAGGCCCAGATGATGCGGCCCACCGAATTGCCGATGCTGACGATTCCCACCATGCCGGCTGCAACGGCCGCGCTTGTGGCGGTCAGTTTCTGGAAGATCGGCGACTCCTGGGAGATGAGCGAGATTCCGGCCGACGTATTCAGGAAGAGCAAAAGCCAGAGCGCCCACCATTGCCAGCTTGCCAGCGCTGTGCCAAGGGTGTAGTCCACTTTTGCCCGCTGCGCCGTTTGCGTGGCGCTTGGAATCCACCCCTCCGGGGCCCATCCTGCGGGAGGGTTTTTCATGAACAGACCCGCCAAGACGACCACGATCATATAGGCGATACCGAGATACGCGAAGGTCTTCAGAACTCCGACGCTTTGGATCAGCCGTTGAGCCACAGGTGCAGTGACGAGGGCTCCGGCGCCGAAACCGCCAACGGCAATGCCGGTGATCAGGCCGCGGCGGTCGGGAAACCATTTGACCAGCACAGCGATGGGAACGATGTAGCCAAATCCGAGCCCGACTCCGCCAATTACGCCATAGCTGAGGTAAAGCCACCAAAGCTTGTCGGCGGAGAAACTCGCCAGAAACACGCCAAGCCCATAAAGCACACCGGCCGTGAGCGCAACAACACGAGGGCCCTTCCTGTTAAGCCACAGGCCGCCAAAAAAGGCGGAGACACCAAGGACGAAGATACAAATCGTGAAGGTCCAGGTGACCTGTCCGACAGACCATCCGAACTGTTTTGTGAGTGGGTTGCGAAATACGCTCCACGCGTATACGGCTCCCAATGCGACCTGCATCAGAAAGCCGGCCAGTGCAATGCCCCAGCGATTGGCAGCTGCCATACAACGCCTCCGAATCTTGCGTTAGAGGTGCTTCAGCGGCACTCTCCACGGGTTTTGAGCTCACTTCCGAGGATTTCCAGGAATTTATTGATAAGCGCCACGCTGCGTCGTAACTCGGGTTGCCGAAATTCGGCAAGCAACTTAAACAGGCCGGGCGGTTCCACAATCGGCTTTTGGCAACCGAAAGTCTCGGTCACGGCGACGGCGAATCCCTGCAGCAGGTCAGGGTTGATCGCACCGAGCATCTTGCCGAGGATGATTGCATTCCGCAGGCCGCGAATGCCCTCTTCGGAATCGGCCGCGCCAACCAGGGCATCGATAATCATGCCGCCCGAACTAACGCCTCCGCGCAGCAACCTCAGAACGCCGGAGTCGTGCACCTGCTGCAGCAGCTCATACGATTCGAGGAGTGCTTCCGCATGTTGCTCGGGTGCTTCTTCCAGCCGCTTGCGCAGCTCTTCGCGCGGATCGCGCGGCGCCACTTCCAAGCCAATAGGGCGCGCCATGTTTATTTCCCCTGTCCAGCAGGTTCGGTTGTGCGCGTTTCAATCTGAACCAACCCATTGCCGGGCGGGTGATAATCGCTGCGCGCCCACTTGCGCTCGACTTCCACACCCATCTGCGGAGTTGGATGCCCGTGACGTGGATTAGTCCGCGGCAATGGATTGTCGCCGTTTTGACCAAGCACCGTAAGGTGGACAGAGGTCTCCTTGTAGGCTGGCGTGTGCGTTGCCTTGTCAGTGCTACTGCTGGTGAGACGGTTCACCGGCTCGAGAGTAGAGTTCATCGGCATGTAAAGTTCGTTGCCGCTGACGCGAGTAGTGACAACGGCCTGTGCCTTCACTGCGCCATACTTCGAGGCAAGCCGAACCCAGTTTCCGGTCTGGATACCACGCGCGGTTGCCAGGTCGGGCGAGACTTCAACAAATGCGCATGGCACTTTCTCGCGGATGCCTTCAGTGCGGTACGTCATGTTGCCTTCGTGGAAGTGCTCAAGCAGGCGCCCGTTGTTCAGGTGCAGGTCATATTGGTCATCGGTCTGATTGCTAGGCTCGGTCCACGGTACAGGGAAGAACGTCGCCTTGCCGTCGGGGGTATTGAACTTTTCCGTATAGAGCAGAGGCTCGTCGATTCCATCCGGTCCGACGGGCCACTGCAATGACTTGAAGCCTTCCAGTCGCTCATAGCTAACGCCCGCCATGAGCGGTGTGAGAAGGGCAATCTCCTCGTAGATCTCGGACGGATGCTTGTAGGTCCAGTTGGCGCCAAGCCGGTTGGCGACATCGATCAGAATCTGCCAGTCCGGACGGCTTTCTCCCAGCGGCTCCATGACCTGGTAAAGTCGCTGGATTCGCCGCTCGGTGCTCGTAAAGGTGCCTTCCTTTTCAAGACTTGGGCTCGCCGGCAGAATCACGTTGGCAAAGCGGCAAGTTTCAGAAAAGAAGATCTCCTGCATTACAAAGAAATCGAGCTTCTCCAACGCAGCCCCGACATAATTTGCGTTGGAGTCGACCAGACTCATCTCCTCGCCGAATACATACATCGATTTAAGGCGACCATCGTGGATGGCATCGATCATCAGGTGGTTATCGAGGCCGGGCTTCGGCGGCAAAGTCACGTTCCATGCTTTCTCGAACTTGGCCCGGATAACCGGATCATCGACCTTCTGATATCCAGGGAAGTAATTCGGCATGGCACCATGGTCGCTCGCGCCCTGCACGTTGTTATGTCCCCTGAGCGGGTATGCGCCCGTGCCCGTCCGCATGTAGTTGCCGGTGGCCAGCAGCAGATTCGAGATGGCCGTCGATGTGTCCGATCCCATCACATGCTGCGTAACACCCATGGCCCACAAAATGCATACACCATTTGCCTCAGCGATCATGTGGGCAACCTTGATTATCGTCTCCTGCGGTATGCCGCAACGCTCGCTCGCCATCTCGAGAGTGAAGGGCTCGAGACTGTTGCGGTATTCATCCGCTTTGTTCACCCATTTGTCGATAAAGGATTCGTTTGCCAGTCCGTGGTCAAAGATGTAGCGCGTGACGGCTGAGAGCCAGATGAGATCGGTGCCGGGCCGCGGATGCAGGAAAACATCAGCGCGACGGGCCATTTCGTTCTCGCGAAGATCAGACACAATGAGCTTCTGGCCGTGCAGCTTATGCGCGCGTTTGACGCGCGTAGCCAGGACGGGATGGCTCTCGGCCGTGTTGCTGCCGATGATGACGACCAGGCCGGCCTGCTCTATATCCTTGATGGAACCCGAATCGCCGCCGTAGCCCACGGTGCGGAAGAGGCCGGTGGTCGCTGGTGCCTGGCAGTAGCGTGAACAGTTGTCCATATTGTTGGTCCCGATCACCGCGCGCGCCAGCTTTTGCATCAGGTAGCTTTCCTCGTTGGTGCACTTTGACGACGAGATGAACGCGAGTGCGTCGGGACCATGCGCGGCTTTAATCTCGGAGAAGCGGCGGGCGACCAAGTTGAGAGCCTCATCCCACGTCGCCTCTCTGAACTTATCGTCTTCGCGAATCAGCGGCGTGGTCAGGCGATCGGGACTGTTGACGTAGTCCCACCCAAACTTGCCCTTGATGCAGGTCGAAACGCCGTTGGCAGGACCGTCAAGCGGCTCAACTTTGAGGATCTGACGCTCTTTGGTCCAGACGTCGAACGCGCAGCCCACACCGCAGTAAGTGCACACGGTCTTGGTTCGCTTGATCTGCGATTCACGCATGTAGGCTTCAACTTCAGAGAGCTGCATGATCGAGCCAAAACCCACCTCGGGCTCCACGCCCTTGACGATGTCTATCATGCCCTTCAGGGCCTCGATCGGCAGGCCCGTAAAGTAGCCGGCGTGGCCGAGCATCGACGTCTCCATGAGCGCATTACAGGGGCAGACCGTGACGCAGTGGCCGCAGGAGACACAACTCGACCTGCCGATCGACGCGCCTCCGTCCCACAGAACGCGCGGATGCGGGTCCTCCCAGCGGATGCTGAGGGTCTCGTTCACCTGCAGGTTCTGGCAGGCTTCCACGCAGCGCCCGCAGAGAATGCACTGCTGAGGGTCGTAGCGATAAAAGGGATTGCTTGAATCGACCTCGAAGGGCTTGGACTTGAAAGGAATATCCTGATGCTCGATGGCGAGGAGAACCGCGGTGTTGTGGACGGTGCAGTTGCTGTTGTTATTGTCGCAGACCGTGCAGTAGAGCAGATGATTGCCGAGGATGCGATCAAAGGCTTCACGCTGCGCTGCCTGCGCCCGCGGTGACCCTGTTTCGACACGGACGCCGTCGACGGCTTCGGTTCCGCAGGCTCTCACCAGCTTCCCGTCCATCTCGATCATGCAGGTATCGCAGGTCTGGACTGGACCAAGCTGGGGATGATAGCAGACTTGCGGAATCATGAACCCGCTGCGGTTGATGGTGTCGATCAGGCGTTCCCCGGGCTTGATCTCCTGAGGCTTGCTGTTCACGATAACCGCCAAGGAAGCGACCTCCCTTCATCGACTGCTGGATACTAGTACGAACAATATGCAGACGTAAAGCCCTAATTTGCAGAGGCTCACAGCCCATTGTTAACGTTTGATGACATGTGACTGCTGTTCTATCCCCGCCACTTTAAGAAGCTCGGAACGTATCTGATTGATCTAGAAAGTTGACCGACGGGAGGAATAACGCTTTCCTTCGTTCCACGCTTTAATTGATATCAGGACACCAAAAGAAACGGCCCCCAGTTTTGGGAGCCGTCTCGAGGAAGACCAAAAACGCCGCGGCAGTTAGAAAAGGAATGGAAGCGGAGAGATCCCTTCGATCTACACTGCCTTCAGTTCGTTGGGATTGAGGCCCAGAGCTTGAAGAACAGTCGGCGCGACCTGTTGGTTGAGAACGTAAGTTTTCACATGCTTAGGTGCGAATTCCGGCATCGAGAAGAGCAGCGCCACATGAGTATCGTCCTCGTTGAGGCCGCCGTGCTCGGCGATCTTTGAGCCGCCTGTAAAGATGACGCGGGTGTTGACCTTGAGGATGATGTCGGGTGTGCGCGGATCAGTCAACGGGCTGTTGAATTTTTCCTTGAGTGCGTTGCCTGCGAAGATCTCCTGGATGCCGAGAATGGCCTGGCTTGCCGGCGTGCTTAGCTCTTCCGCGATCTCTGCGGCTTGCGAAGAGTCGTTCAGCCAGATGAGCGAGCCGTCGTCGGAGATGTCAAAAGCCTCGCCGGAAGCAATCGTATTGATTAACGTTGCGGGGAGTTGATCTCGGGACCAACGAAGTCATCAACAGCCTGGCCGCTCGGACCTTTGGTCCATTCATAGGCGGGATGCTTGTCGGTCCAGGCCATGTAACCTCCGTGAGCCTTCACCACCTCAAAGATGTGTTCACGCAGAGATCTTCGTGGGGATAGACGGACGCACAACCACGATTTGGATCGCGGGTCGGGCTCGTTATCCTTTCGAACCACTCGAATGAATTGCCAGCAGCCGTCGACTCGGCGATACTGTAAGAGGTGGACTCGTTTATGACCATGCCCGCTGTCCACGGTCATCTTGCTCCTTCGGTTATCGGGATGGCGGATGTACGTGATTTTAGTAAAATGGTCAGTGAGTTGATCAGCGAGGCCCATCGCTCTTAGTAAATTATTGATTTTTAAGGGCGGGAGTAGTTCAGTGGTAGAACGTCAGCTTCCCAAGCTGAATGTCGCCAGTTCGATCCTGGTCTCCCGCTCCATACACCGGTTCGGTCGAGCATTCACATTTCTCCGGCCGAGCTACCGGCTCTCTTCCACCTTTACGACAAAATAGGTAACCGATTCGCCGTCGGCCACGAGCATCTGATGCGGCGTGCCTGCGGGGATGTGGACGACGTCGCCCGCCTTGAGCGCCTGACTTGAGCCGCCGTCGACGGACTTGCCGCGAATCTCATCCGGAGCAGTCGTTTTCTCGTCGACAAGTTTTCCGCCGGTAACTGCGGTTGCATGCCCATCCAGGATGAAGAAGATATCCGCGAAATTCTGGTGCAGCTCACCGCCCCCGCTGTGCTGGCGATAAGCGAGCATGGTGTAATGGTGCGGATAATTCTCGAGCGTTTCGCTGGCTGAGCCGTCGCCCTTCGCAGCCAATTCTTTGAGATGTTTTGCGCGCTCTAGTAACTCAGCGGTGGACCAGTGATCGGATTTCATTTTCTGTCCGTAAACTCCCATTGCACTCACCATGAGTGCCAAAGTCAAAATTCTGTTGACAGTCTTACGCATTATATTTTCCTCGCTCGGTTCAGCACGAATCACTGGTGCTGTCCTAATAGATTATTAGGACAGCACCCGAATCACTGTATCGAAACGGCCGGGATCGTCGAAACGTTTGTTCTCTCAGCGAGACACGGCGGCCACATCAGTTCAATCCAGCCAACTCCTTCGCGCGCTTGAAGATCTGAAGAAACATCGGCCGTGTTAACTTGCCCGTGTTCGTGTTCTGCAGCGAAGGATGATAGCTGGCGATCACCTTCAACCCGCTCGGCAGCGTGTACTCGGCTCCGTGCGCAAATGTGTAGTTGGAGCGGATGATGATCGCGCCGCGCCGCTGCTCGTGCGCGAGCAGGCCGTCGAATGCAATCCTTCCGAGGCAAACGACAACGCGAAGACTCTTGAGCAGTGCGATCTCCTCGTCCACCCATGGCGCGCAGTTGCGCTGTTCTTCTGGTGTCGGTTTGTTGCCCGGCGGAGCGCAGCGGACCACGGATGTAATCCAAAGCCCTGTGAGCTTCATGCCGTCGTCGAGCGAACTTGCCTGTGGAGAGGAGGCAAAGCCCGCTTCGTGTAAGACCGGATAAAGAAAATTGCCCGAACCATCCCCTGTGAAGGGCCGTCCTGTGCGATTGGAGCCATGTGCGCCAGGCGCAAGCCCGAGCGCAAGGACGCGCGCCTCGGGATCACCGAAGGATGGTACGGGTCGTCCCCAGTACTCCCAATCGGCATAGGCGCGCCGACGCACACGCGCGACCTCAGCGCAATGCGCTCGCAGGCGTGGACACCGCTCGCAGGCGACGATCTGTACATTCAGAGCTACGAGCGATTTCGGGGAAGCGGCCATGCCTGCTACTAGGTTATACCGCCGATTGGCCGCACTTCCCCTCCACTCAAATGCGCCGCCTGCACTTGAATCCTCGTCGCGTCAAACCCATCAGATAACAAGTGTCTGACTCTTTCGGTGCCTGCGCGGACCAACTTCCCAGGTGTTTGCAGCCGAAGGTCACCACGAATACTTCCCAACCGGAGAATATTCAAATGAAATCAGCCAAAATACTGGTGCTAGCCGGCGACTTTGTCGAGGACTACGAGATCATGGTTCCGTTTCAGGCCCTGCAGATGGTGGGCCACAGAGTGGATGCGGTGTGTCCGGGCAAGAAGAAGGGCGACCAGGTGCGCACGGCAATTCACGACTTTGAGGGTGATCAAACTTATACGGAAAAGCGCGGTCACAACTTTACCTTGAACGCAACATTCGACGAGGTGGATCCAGCCAGCTACGACGCCCTCGTCGTTCCTGGCGGGCGTGCTCCGGAATATCTTCGTCTCAATCCCAAGGTCCTCGAGTTGGTGCGGCATTTCGACAAGGAAGACAAGCCCATTGCCGCCCTTTGTCACGGCCCGCAGATTCTTGCCGCGGCAGGAGTGCTGAAAGGCCGCAAGGTCAATTGCTATCCGGCCTGCGCGCCTGAAGTGGGACTGGCCGGGGGGACCTTTGTCTCACTCGACTTCACGGATGCTACCGTCGACGGAAAACTCGTGACCGGACCGGCGTGGACGGCGCATCCTGCGTGGCTGGCAAGATTTCTGGACGTGCTGGCAGCGCACCTGAAGGAAGCGGCAGCCTGAGCTGGGGTCAAACCCTGCTGATCGCTGGATGCACCGCGCGCACCTGCCGCAGCGGCAGAGCTGAACCATTGTTTAGCGTCTGCTGAATTTCCGCAATGATCGAGAGCGCAATGGCGGCAGGGGTTTCCGCGCCGAGATCGAGACCAGTCGGGGCGTGCATGCGCGACAGCCACTCTTCGGCGCGTTCCATCGGATTCGGTAACCCAAGCAATCGGGCTGCCTCAGCCAGAACCTCGCGCGTTCTCCGCTGGGGGCCAAGCACGCCCACATAAGCTGACTGCACTTCACGCGCGAACAGGCTTGCAAGGATCTGCGAATCCTGCTCGAAGCTGTGAGTCAGGAGCACTGCCGCATCCGTGGCCTTCAAATCTGAAAACAGCGATGACGCCGCTTCGGGCAAGGTCGAGATCGGCAATGCGGTTACTTTGTCCGCGGCACGAAAGCGCTCGCGCGTAGCAAGATGACTGCGCCCATCCGCGATGGAAACGAACCAGCCAAGTTCGCGCGCCAGGCGAAGAAGAGGCTTTGCGTCGTCACCGGCTCCGAAGATCCATAAGCCTGGCCGGGGAGCGCGATAGTCGACCCAGACCCGCGTTTTGCGGCGATCGATCGAAAGCCGTTGGTCGATTGACTGCATTCGCTCGAGCGCCAGCCCGGCGAGATTGCTGAGTATCGCGGCGCTCGATTCGGCGATAATTTGTTCGCTGCCGCAATTTGTTTTTGTCGGTCCCGCGAATACGCGAGTGGCGATGTTCGCTCCATCAAGAATTGTCGCAATCGCCAATGGCACTCGCGCATCGAAGGCCGCTTCCAGCTCTGTCAACAATGAGGCAGCCGTCGCACGCCGCTCCAGGAGGATGTAAACAACGCCGCCGCAGCCGGAACCGTATGGCAAGTCGCCATCATCCTCCGCGGTGGAGTAGCGCTCCACTACCGGACCCGATTCCGTCATCCAGAATGCGCGCTTCGCAACCTCGGCCTCCAGGCATCCTCCGCTTACGGTGCCTGCTCGTCTGCCATCGGCCGCAATTAACATGCGCGCACCCGGCTTGCGATAACTTGGCCCGTCCACCTCTACGACTGTAGCCAGGACGTAGTCCGACCCTGCGTCTCTAAGGGCATGCCACAGCGGCACAATATTTTCGAGGTCGGTCATGAACTCCTATTCTCGCTCAAGCTTCCACTATTTTCGACTCCAGCAGGTGCTCGATCCTGACCGGCAGTTCGCGAACTCGGACGCCAGTCGCGTGATATACAGCTGCAGTGATTGCCGGCGCAACACCTGCTAGCCCGATCTCGCCCACACCGCGGGCGCCATATTCACCCATCGCCGGGTCGGGATAATCGAGGAACGTGACGTCGATCTCCGGTGCGTCAGCGCACGTCGCCATCAAATAATCCGCCATATTTCCATTGATGGGCTGGCCGGTGCGCTGATCGTGATGGGTCTCTTCAAGAAGTCCCATGCCGACACCCATCACCACGGCGCCTGCAATCTGGTTTGAAGCCGCCTTGGGATTGATGATGCGTCCAGCGTCAATTACCGTAACGACGCGGCTGACGCGCAGACGCGCAATGTCGGGCTCCCACTCGACTTCGACGAACTGCGCGCCGTAGGAATGAAGCGAGACGTTCTTTGCTTTCGGATCTTCCCAAGTAGGGGTTGTTTTGCCTTCTGCGCTTAATCCATTGAGACGGGCCATGTGCAAGATGTCTGCGAACTCAGGGTCGCCGCCGGCTGATTGATCCTTTTTGCGAATGCGGCAATCCGCAAAGATTATGTCTTCGGCTTTCGCGCCTTTTAGCGGAGAGCCCTCTGTGCTGATGGCGAGCGCAGTCATCTTCTTCATTGCGTCGGTGGACGCTGCGGCTATGGCATTCAGTACGGATCCGGTGACCATCGATCCGCCAGACATTGGGCCGTCGGGAAGCGAACTGTCTCCAAGAATTACATCGATACGATCAAGCGGAATGCCGGTCTTTGCGTGCACTACCTGCGCAAAAATGGTGTAGGTGCCGGTGCCGATATCCTGCGTGCCCGATCTGACGGAGACACGCCCATTGGCATGGAATTCCACCCTTGCCGTGCATGGAAGTGTCAACGCCACCCAACTTGCGCCGGCAAGTCCCCAGCCCAGGATTTTGCCGTCGCGCCGCATGGAGCCGATCTCCGGCGTGCGGCGTTCCCATCCGAATTTCTTCGCACCTACTTCAAGACATTCGCGGAAATGCCGCGACGAAAACGGCATCTTCTTGTCTTCATCCGTTGCGGCGTCATTCAGGATGCGCAGTTGAAGCGGATCCATCTTCAATTCATCCGCCAGTTCGTTCATCGCAGACTCAAGGCCGTACAACCCGGGAACTGCGCCGGGGCCGCGCATGTACATGGGCGCACCAAGATTGCGGTGAACGATGCCACTCGTCACTTCAAGATTGGCAACGCTATAGAGATACGGTGTAGCCTCGCCACAGCCTTCGTCGTAATCGTCAAGAATCGAACTGACATTCACATAATCCTGCTTGAGCGCCAGCAACTTTCCATCCTTCGATGCAGCGACGCGGAGCCGTTGCTCGGTGCGCGGACGATATCCAACGCTCGAGAACATCATCCGGCGAGTGACACTCAGCTTTACCGGACGGCCCAGTTTGCGCGCGGCGACGGCATTCATCGCGCAATGGGGCCACGGGAAGAGCTTCCCGCCGAATCCCGATCCCAGAAATCGCGTTACGATGCGCACATTCTCGACCGGAATTCCGAGCGTCTGCGCCATTACTGCGCGATGATTCATCACGCCCTGTGTTGTCTCATACATCGTGATGCGATCGCCATCCCACACCGCAACCGAGGCGTGCAACTCGATGGGATTATGCGTTTCATTCGGAGTCATATAGGTTTGATCGATCTTTACCGTCGCACCTTCGAATGCGCGGGCAAAGTCACCCCGCTCGCTACCTTTTTTGCGTTCACCAGAGTAGTCATCGAGGCTCGGCCGCAGCTTCGCCGGTTCCGCATCGTATTCGGCGTGGACAGCCGCCGCCGCTGCTGTAGCCTGCTCCAGAGTTTCAGCGACAACGAGTGCGATGTACTGACCCCAGTGGCGCACGACCTCATCTTCAAATGCCGAGCGCACTTCGCTGTTGGTTGCGTTGTCATCGCCGGGAACGGTCCGGTACAACGGACCGATGTTCCCGTGGTGCAGAACGAGTAGAACGCCTGGCATCTTCTCGGCGGCGGAAGTATCGAGTGTGCGGATACGGCCGCTGGCAACTGAGGCGATCACAGGCATCGCATGAGCCATGTTTTCAAAGTGAAAATCAGCTGCATACTGTGCGGCACCGCTCGTCTTGAGCGGTCCGTCAATGCGTGGAGTCGGCCTTCCGATGATGGATGCGGGAGTCGTGCTCATACTTGCATTTCCCTCTTGCTGTTGCTTGGAAATAATTGGTCTTGAAACGACGTTATGCTTCGCGAATATCCGACTTCAAAAGATCTTCAATGCGAATCGGCAATTCGCGTACGCGTACGCCGGTTGCATGATAGACCGCCGCTGTAATTGCTGGCGCCACACCGGCCATACCGATCTCGCCAATGCCGCGCGCACCGTATTCATTGACGATGTAATCGGGATAGTCGAGGAACGTAACGTCGAGATCAGGCAGGTCGGCGCATGTGGCGACCAGGTAATCAGCGAAGTTTCCGTTGATTGGCTGGCCGCGCTGCGAGTCGTACACCGTGCCTTCAAGCAGCGCCATCCCCACGCCCATCACCGCTGCCCCCAGAATCTGATTGGTACCCGCGCCCTTGTTGATGATGCGGCCGCAATCAAAAATAGAGAAGACGCGGCTCACGCGCAGTCTGGCAATATCGGGTTCCCACTCCACTTCGGCAAAGTGCGCGCCATAGGAATGCAGCGAATACTGCTTGGCCTTGGGATCGTCGAACGAGGGATTGGTCTTTCCGTTGGCTACGAGGCTTCCAACGTTGGCCATCTTCAGTATCTCTTCGAAAGGAATGCCATTGACCGAGAGTTGGCCGTCTGCATGGTAGGCAACGCCAGTCACTTTTGGCTGCTCTTTCGAATGCACGAGGCCATTGGAGAGAGCCAGTGTCTCGGGCTTCATTCCGTGGAACGGCGAGTTTGGTGTTAATGTCGCGATATGCAGAAGCCGGTTCACAGCTTCGTTTACCGCGCTGGTTGAGGCCGGCAACACGGCGCTGGTAGCCATCGAGCCACCGGATGTAGGTCCAGGCGGCAACGAAGTGTCGCCGAGGAAGACGTCGATGCGATCCAGCGGCACGCCTGTCCGTGCGTGCACCACCTGGGCAAAAATGGTGTAGGTGCCGGTGCCGATGTCCTGGGTTGCGCAGCGAACGCACACCCGTCCGTTAGGACACAGCTCCACGCTGGCACTGCACGGAATGCGTGCTGCGGACCACGAAGCGGCTCCCAGTCCCATCCCGATAATCTTGCCGTTGCGCCGCATCGAGCCCACTTGCGGCGTGCGCTGCTTCCATCCAATCTTTTCCGCGCCGGTGGTATAGCACTCCTTCAGGTGGCGGGAAGAGAAGGGAAGGTTCCTTCCTTCATCTCGGTCGGCATCATTTTTCAGCCGCAGCTCAACCGGGTCCATGTTGAGCTTGATGGCGAGTTCGTCCATCGCGGATTCGAGCGCAAAGAGTCCGGGCACCGCGCCAGGACCGCGCATGGGCGCAGGCGCCCCCACGTTACGTCGAACCATACCCGTCGTTACTATGAGATTCGGACAGCTATAAAGAAACGGCGTCTGTTCTCCGCAATGCTCGATAAAGTCGTCGAGTTGCGAAGTCTGCGTGAGGAAGTCGTGACGGATGGCAGTGAGTTTGCCGTCCTTTGTTGCGCCGAGGCGAATGCGCTGCTCAGTGCGCGGGCGATGGCCAACGTTTGAAAACATCATGCGCCGATCGACACTGAGCTTTACTGGGCGCTTGAGCTGCCGGGCTGCCGCAGCCGCCAGCGATGACTGCGGCCAGGGAAAGAGCTTGCCGCCGAAGCCGGAGCCGATGAAGCGGGAGATCACGCGTACATTCTCAATCGGTACACCGAGCACCTCAGACATTACAACGCGGTGATTGACAACGCCCTGCGAGCACTCGTACAGCGTGACGTTGTCGCCGTCCCACACCGCGACGGTGCCGTGCATCTCCATGGGATTGTGCGTTTCGACCGGCGTCGAATAGGTCTCGTCGATCACCACCGACGCCGCGGAAAGAGCCTGGTCGGGGTCGCCGCGTTTCCAGCTGCTCTGGCGCGGTCCGGTGAAACCATCCCCGAGATTTTGCCGGACATCCGCCTTGTCAACTTCGTATTCAATGCGAACCGCCTGCGCTCCGGCACGAGCCTGTTCCAGTGATTCGGCGACGACGAGGGCGACAAACTGGCCCCAGTAGTAAATCTTGTCGTCGTCGAAGGGAGGGCGCGTTTCACTCATCGTGCCATCCTCTTCATGCGGAATCTGGCGGTAAACGCCCTGCATCTTGTTACCGGGATGGAAGACCTGGAGAACGCCCGGCATTTTTTCTGCAGCCGACGCGTCAAGCGAACGGATGCGCCCGCTGCCAATTGTGGCCTGCACTGCCACTGCATGTACGAGACCAGGAAAATCATGATCCACCGCGTAGCGCGCCGTTCCGCTGGTCTTCAAGGGTCCGTCAATGCGAGGCACCGCCGCGCCAATAATGCTCGCGTGAGGAAGTGTGTCCGTCGCCATAGAATCTCCTTTGCGCCATCGAGCAGTTTCAGAAATGATGCTTTGTAAAGCCTGGTAGCTTAGTCGGCGCGACCATCAGGGAGCGACGACCTTTGAACGCAATTGGTAACTTCAGCTGATTTCTGAAACTGATCTAAGCAGTTGCGGTTTTGAGCGAGCGCACCAGGCAGCGCTTGGCTAGTTCCACTTTGAATGCATTGTCTTTTTGCGGCTTTGCCTTGGCGAGCGCAGCCTCTGCCGCGGCTCTGAACGTGGCGGCATTCGCCGGCTTGCCCATTAAGGCGGCTTCCGCTTCATGCGAGCGCCAGGGCTTGGTGCCTACGCCGCCCATGGCCACGCGAATGTAGCGAATGTGGCCACCCTCGACACGCGCGACGATCGCAGCTGAAGACAACGCAAACTCGTAGCTGGCGCGGTCGCGCAGTTTCAGGTAAGTTGACTTCGCTCCTTCGACCGGCTTGGGCAGGTCTACATATGTAATCAGTTCTCCGGGCTCCAGCGCATTCTCGATGTTTGGCGTTTCGCCTGGCAGCTTATGGAAGTCGGCGAAGGCAATGGTCCGTTTGCCCTTCGGTCCTTCTGCATGGATCACCGCTTCAAGCGCGGCCATGGCCACGCACATGTCTGAAGGATGCGTTGCAATACAGTGGTCGCTGGTTCCCAGTATCGCGTGTGTGCGGTTGAATCCTTCGAGCGCCGCGCATCCCGTTCCCGGCGCGCGTTTGTTGCATCCATAACCCCCCGGCGAGCCCGCGCTTGGCTCACGGAAATATGCGCACCGTGTACGTTGCAGCAGGTTGCCGCCCGTCGTCGCCATATTGCGCAACTGGGGCGAAGCGCCGGAAAGAAGCGCTTCCGACAGCACCGCGTACGACTTCTGCACATCCGCATTCCACGCGAGATCCGAATTCCTCACCATCGCGCCAATCCTCAATCCGCCGTCGGGCAGCTTTTCGATTTTGTCCAAAGGCAGGAGATTAATGTCGACGAGCGTCTTTGGGGTTTCGACGCTTAATTTCATCAGGTCGACCAGCGTGGTGCCGCCGGCGATGAACTTCGCCTGGTTCGCGCTGGCCAGCGCCTTGTCGATGCTCGGAGCTTTGACGTAGCTAAAGGTTTCCATAACGTCTCCTCTTCGTCAGGCGATGTCCAGCAGACGAATGTCCATCAGGCCCGCGACCGCACTTGCCGCACCGCAGCCACAATATTGGTGTAGGCGCCGCAGCGGCAGATATTACCCGCCATGGCGTTCTTGATATCCTCGTCCGCCCGTCCGATCGGCTCTTTCAGCAGTGCCACCGCGCTCATGATCTGGCCGCTGGTGCAGTAGCCGCACTGGTAGCCGTCATGTTCCACAAAAGCTGCCTGCATCGCGTGCAGGTTGCCGGGCTGACCGATGCCTTCGATGGTCGTGATCTCGTCACCCTCGTGCATCACAGAGAAAGAGAGACAGCTATTTACGCGACGACCGTTTACATGCACCGTGCAGGCGCCACACTGGCCGTGATCGCAGCCCTTCTTGGTGCCGGTGAGATGAATGCGTTCGCGCAGGGTGTCGAGCAGAGTGGCCCGCGGGTCAAGACCACGCAAGGTATAGTCCTTGCCATTGACGCGCAGCGTGACATTGCCGGTGCCACTGGTTTCGGACGAATCCTGAAGAATGGGCTCGATCACCGGGGCGGCCGCGGCCAGTGGAGCCGCTCCGGCAAGAACACCGGTAGCTCCCAGGCCTGACAGAAATGAACGCCGGCTGAACCCGCGCTTGCCGGCTGTTTCGGGCACCGTTAAGGGTTCAAGATCTACAGATTGTTGGTCGGGCGCCAGACCATCCTTTAAGTTCTGAGGGGTGCGTGGGCGCAAATGCCTCATGCGCGTATCAATCGTGTCTGCCACAGGTCGACCTCCTTGGGACAGGACTGGGTTCGAGTTGTCTTCAGCGAACCGGCGTTTCAGAGCAGGGGAACGGCCCCATCCGGGGAGACGCCGTGCCGATATCCTATCCAAATTCCCTTACAAGTGGGAAATGGTTTTGAGCTCGTGCAATTCATGCGGCTCGCACCGAATCGTCCCGGACGTACTCCCCCAAATATCTTCGATGCAACGGTCCTTCAGGGGGTGTCTGCCTCCGGTTCTATCCGGGGCGCGGACGACGGCGGACTAGCTCGCCGTCGCTAGTTCGCTTTCGCGTTCTCGCTCGGCTGGCTGGGGGACCCCGACGCGGATTCGTTCCTCGATCATTCTGTAGTTCGTGATCTTATGGTTCAGCAGGGCATGCGCCTTTTGCAGCGCGACAATCTGCGCGGAAATGGCGGTCTGATGATCTTCCAGGAGTTTGCGCCGTTGCAAGGAGGTGGCGTCGCCCTTTTCGCGCAACTTAGCATAGCGCTGCATCTCGCGAATAGACATATTGGTGGCTCGCATGCAGTGGAGAAAGTTGAGCCACGCCTCGTCGGCTTCAGAATAGCGGCGATGACCGTTGTGCGCGCGTCCAACCGGTTGAATCAGGCCGACGCGCTCATAGTAGCGCAGAGTGTGCGCGGTCATACCGCACCTCTCTGCCATGCTTCGGATCGTGTAACCAGCGTCTCTCACAAGTCCAACCTACATCTTTGTGTGCGCTCAAAGTCAATAGAGAGGAAGGCTTCAAACCGGCCCCTCAACCTGGCGTCGAGATCGGGGCAGGGCGTTTGAATCTACAATCATCGACGTTTCATAGACATAGCCGGTACACCCATGATGGGCATCCGTTCGCGCCTTAACAATTCTTAAGAGAGGTGGAACGAGACCCGTAGAGCCGAAATAGCTGCTGACGGTTCAGTTCCTCCGGTCTAATGCACGGACACGCTTCGGGGTTTGGAATGAATCCCAGGGTTCCATCCGATGCTTTTTCATTCCTTGACCACGGGAGATTTGTCGGGGAATCGACGTTGCTTTTCTGGCTGAATTGCGAGATGAATCCGCTTAACCCGGTGCGAATCGATGCGTTTGGGTCCTGGTGATCTCGTATTATCAACAACGACTATGGCAAGCGATTTGCAGTTCTACGAAACGATGCTATCCGTCGCGTTGGAAGAAGCGCGCTATGGGCGTATGGAAGGCGGTATCCCCATTGGCGCCGCGCTCTTTACGAAGGCTGGCGAGCTGGTCAGCCGAGGGCACAATCGCCGCGTGCAGCAGGGAGACCCCAGCATCCATGGGGAAACCGACGCCTTTCGCCGCGCCGGTCGGCAGCGCAGCTATCGTAATCTCGTGATGGTCACAACACTGGCCCCGTGCTGGTATTGCAGCGGGCTGGTGAGGCAATTTCATATCGGCACGCTCGTCGTAGGCGAAAGCCGCACTTTTGCGGGCGGGCTTGACTGGCTGCGGGAGAATGGCGTGGAGGTCATCGATCTCGACAGCCACGAGTGCCGCGAGCTGCTGGAGGGTTTTATCGCCGAACACCCACAGATCTGGAACGAGGACATCGGCGAAGAGTAGTTCAATTTTGCCTGGACCGTCTTAGTGGAGGATTCGATGGATCGTCGTGACTTTCTTGCCGGGACACTTGCCGCATCTGCCGTTGCCGTATCGCCTGTAACGGAGGCGCAGAATTCCATTACTCGGCCGCGCGAGTTTTACCAATTGCGGCGCTACGCGCTGCAGTCGGGCCCGCAGGCGGCCATGACGGAGAAGTACATCAGCGAGGCGCTCATTCCGGCCCTCGCCAAGAGGGCCGGACCGGTTGGCGCATTTCGTCTGGATATCGGTCCCGAAACGCCGACATTCTATGTCCTGATTCCGATCCTTGCGCCGGCGATGGCGGGGGCGCTCGAACTCGAACTCGCGCAGGATGCCGACTATGTGAAAGCAGCAGAGCCATTCTGGATCGCGCCCGAAGCATCGCCGGCATTTCTTCGGATTGACTCCTCGCTGCTGGTGGCATTTGACGGATGGCCGCGGATAACTCCGCCCGCGAAGGCCAAACGCATCTTTCAACTTCGCACCTACGAGAGCCCCAGTTATCGGGACCACGTTCTCAAAGTGCAAATGTTCCACTCGGGGGAGTTCGAGATTTTCAGGAACGCCGGATTTCAGATGGTCTTTTTCGGAGACACGCTGATTGGGCAGCGTATGCCCAGCCTGACGTACATGCTCAGCTTTGCAGATTCGGCAGATCTCGACGCGAAGTGGAACGTTTTTCGCAATGATCCGGCGTGGAAGAAGCTTTCAGCCGACCCACGCTTCGCGTTTGAAGCAATTGTCAGTAACATCACAAATCTGGTTCTCAGCCCGCTGGCTGCGTCGCAAGTTTAAAATCCGCCGGGCGATCAACGTGGAGAAGTTGCCTGCGCTTGTATCCGCTCCATGAAGCCGCCTACGATAGCCGCACACTCTTCGAGGAATTCCTTGTCGCGCGGCGAGAAGGCCGCGGGCTCATGGCTGTCAATGTCAATCTCGCCCACAATTTCGCCGTGGACACGAACGGGGATGACGATTTCCGAGCGGGTTTCAATCGAACAGGCCAGATAACGTCGGTCTGACGCTACATCGTCCACGAGGATCGATGCACCCTGGGCGACGGCCGCGCCGCAGATGCCTTCCGAGACCGGAATTCGTATATGCTCGGTCGGCGCGCCACGGAATGGCCCAAGGACAAGGATGTTTGAATCCTCGGGATCGAGCATGTAGAAGCCCGTCCAGTTGTAGTAGGGCAGACGTTGCGGAATGATTTCGACGATGAAGCTCTGCAAAGACGCGAGATCGTTTGCAGACTCTGCAAATTTACGGATCTCGGAAAGAATCTGAACGAATGCGTCTTCAGACATGGCTCTATTCTGCATCGCTCCACCGTGCTTAGGAAAACTTTGTCCAAGTCAATCTGGATGACCGCAGAATGCTGATCGAGCTAGTTTGTTCGCTCTGGTGGCGATCGTGGACCATCCGGCGGTTGCTTGCCGGTGAAGAGGTCAGCTACGAGAGGTCTCTGCGAGTGATATTTCGGGATCCACGCCGAGCCATGCAATCGCACCGGCGAACCCGAGGAGGGCGGCTGCAAGGAACGAGGAAGTCCATCCGAAGTGCTCAGCTATCCAGGGCGTGAGCGAAGCTGTGACCGCGCCACCAATCTGCGCTCCCATGTTCATGACGGCCGACACTACGCCCGCATGCTGGCCTGCGATATCGGCCGTGACTGACCAGTAGGAACTTTGCGAGATATAGAGGGCGCCGGCGCCGGCCGCGAGCGTGATTGCCGCCAAAGGTGCGCTGCTCATACGCGAGCCCAGCACGAGCAAACCTGCCGCTGCGAGAAGCGAGAAGAAGCCGGAACCGCAGCGGCCCGCGCGCAATCCATAACGCGATGCAATCCAATCACCGACCACACCGCCGGCCATGCAGAAAACGGTCATGGCGATGAATGGGAACATGGTATAGATCGCGCTCGCTTTCAGGTCGAGACCGCGTGCCTGCGCCATATACAGATAGAACCATCCGAGAAAGATCCACGCAATATAGCCGAAACAGAAGCAGGCAAAGGTGAGCAGAAGCAACGTCCGGCTGCGCAGAATAGCATTCCAGGGAACGCTCGGCTTCACCGCGGGGACTTGCACTGCACCTGCCCGAATTGTTCTGAGTTCATCGGGCGAGACCAGCGGATGCTCTTCGGGAGTGTCGCGCGCAATGAGAAACCAGGCGATACCGGCAACGACACCAACAATAGCGCTGAACCAGAAAGCGGCGCGCCATCCATGCCCTGCGATGATTGCGGTCAGCAACGGCGGAGTCAATCCGGCTCCGGCGCCGACCCCGGCAAAGATGACGCCGTTGACGCGGCCGCGCTCGCGCGCAGGAATCCACTGAGCGACAAATTGATTTGAAGCCGGATACATGATCGCCTCACCAACTCCCAGCGTGAAACGGACCACGATCAGGGTCCACAGGGCGCCGGGCATTCGAGGAGAAACCAGCGCAGTACCGAGCGTGAATGCCGCCCACCAAACCACCGCCAGGGTAAGTGCGCGCCGCGGCCCAAGCCGGACCGCCATCCATCCCGCAAATACCTGGAATGTTGCATATCCGACGAGAAATGCGCTGAGTACCCAGCCGAGCTGAACATTGTCTAGCGAGAACTCGCGGCTGATCTGGGGTCCGGCGATAGAGATATTGGTGCGATCGAGAAAGGCAATCGCGCTCAGCAGAAATAAACAGAAGACCAGCCATGCGCGCATTGGCAATTTGATCATCCCGGATCAGTCCGATCTACTGCCGCGCCGACGGCGTGCGGCGGCGGGATGCTCTATGCTCGGGGCAGCGTGAGGATGTGGTAAATCGGAAAGCACAGCAGCAGCAACGCAAAACCGAGCAGTCCCAGGCGCACACCGCGCATCTTGAAACGCTGGCTGATTGCCATCAGCAGCAACACGGTCGCCAAGGTCACCGTCATACGTACGTATTGGTCGGCGCGTTGCCGCTCTTGCGTACCTTGATCGAAGACTTCTGTGGCCTGGTCATTCAACTTGGCAGCTTCTTGAGTTTTGGAACTCCGGTATTCTGCCATCAACTGAGGACCCGCCGGCGCATTAGGGTTGTTGATGGGATCAGTTTTCTTCCAGGCTTCAAAGGCCGGACGAAACTCGGGAAGGAAACGCCGTTCAAAAAGATCGGCGAGCTTTTTGTCTCCATGACCTTCGGCATTTAGCCACTCAACTACGGTCGAAGAGTTATACAAACGCTCCTGATTCGCAAAATTCGCGGTTCCTTCAGCTTGAACCCGCAGCTTGCTTGCCTGGCCGTACAGTTGTGCCTGATGTCCAGTCCAAAGCTCTGCCTGATAGCCGCTCCAAGCAGTTGCGATAGCGACAATGGCAAGCACCAGGGCCTCTAAAATCTCCAATATCTCTTCTCCCAAAGACTGCGACGATTTCCCGTGCTCGCTGAGATGGTGAGCGATTTCGACGTTCTTACCCCCGGTTTCAGACATTGGCAAGACCTCCTTGACGATCGGTAAAGATCGGGATAGACAAATTGCGCTTTGGTGTCGGCGATTGAATGATCAACGCTGGCACTTGAATGCCCTTTGCCCTGAATGTGAGCCGGGTGCTATCGCTGAATCCTGCGTCTCCATTCTCAAACCTGAGAATGGCGGCTCCATGTGGCAAATGTTAAAGCTGACAGAGATTAGCATAGCCCGAGACGGCCGGGAAGCGGCTGGAAGAAGAGCGAGTCCTTTACGGAGAATTATTGCAGATGCACAAGTGCCACGCTCGTGCGATTCTGGTTTCCCGCTGATTGGCGTATGTTCGTGGTGGTCGCTCTGCGCCATCCATCTTCGGTAAGATGATTATTCAAATCAAGCTGCTTATCGATGCTCTACGTTGCAAGGGGGAGAACTGTCCAGTAACGGAATTCGACGAGACAAACGCGAGAGCTTTGGATTGGCCCCGGAAGATTTACGCACGTTGCGTGCGCTGAAGACGCCGGCACTGATCCAGAAGTTTATTGACGCGGTCCCTTACCAATATGCCAACACGGCGTTGTCTCCTCAGCGCGTCCTGCGCGAGCGCAAAGGACACTGCCTGGAGGGTGCGCTGCTGGCCGCCGCCGCACTGCGCGTCAACGGGCGCCCTCCGCTGCTGATGGACCTGGAGTCAGTACATGATGACGACCACGTGGTCGCTGTCTACCGTGAGAACGGGCTGTGGGGCAGCATAGCCAAATCGAATTTTGCAGGAATTCGCTTTCGCGCGCCTGTTTATCGAACTCCGCGCGAACTGGCGCTGAGCTATTTTGAGTTCTACTACAACCTGCGCGGCGAGCGAACCTTACGTTCCTACTCAAAACCAGTGAACCTGGCGAGGCTTGACAGCCAGCACTGGATGACTTCAGAGGAAGATGTTTGGTGCGTCCCGGAACTCCTGATCGCAGCGCGGCACTACCCGCTCTTTCCTGACAAGGTAGCGCGCGCATTGCCCCGGCTCGATCGCCGCAGCTTCGAAGCAGGAATGCATGGCTGGACGAAACACTGACGCGAGACGCGGCCTGCGGTGATCGCCGGTTCATCTTGGATTGCTTCGACTGAGGGATGAAATCTCGTTGTCAGGCCCGCTGCTCATGCAGGAATCCGATTTTGGCGGCAAGTGCGAGGAGGCTCTCGTCATCGTCGCGGGCAGCAGCCAGTTGCATGCCGCCTATGCGGCAGGGAATGGTGACGACCGGGATGCCTGCGAGGCTGAATGGGGTTGTGTAGCGCAGAATCCGGCTGCGGGCAGCGCTGTTGTCGGCTCCGATGTTCAGGCGCGCTACTGGAGAGGCTGGCAAAAGAAGTAGTTCGTGTTCCTGCAGTAATTCGTCGACCCGTGCGCGAAACTGGGCATGACGTCGGCGGAAATCGGCTAACTCAGCGTCGGTGATGCTCGCGCCCCACTCTAGCCGCTCACGTATAGCTGGCTGAATCTTGTCGAAGTGTCCGGCATGAATCTGCGCTGCCTCCCATGCCTGGATAGGGGCGAAAATCTCAAATGAATCTGCCCACCAACTCACGTCAACTCGAGTGCTCTCGAGCCCCAGCGCATTCAAGCTACGTTCAACTTGGCGAAGACCATCGACGATTGCAGGATCGCAATCATGCAGAAACTCGTCATGAATGACAGCGAAGTTTTTAAAGTCGCGTCTCGCGGCTGCTTTACCAGGGACAAGACTATCGGCTAGCAGAGGGCCGTCTTCAAGATCTCGAAAAAGCCAGCCCATGGTGTCGAACGACGGTGCCAGATGCGCACCGCCGCGCCAGTTACCGCGGCCGATGGAAGCACGATAGCCTGCCAGGCCGCAGAGTGCAGCGGGTCCGCGGACTGAGCCGCCCGTATCGGTGCCGATCGCGGCGAGCGCGGAACCTTCGAGAACGCTTGCCGCCGCTCCGCTTGAGGATCCGCCGGTCAAAGCACCGGGGTTGCCGGGCTGCTCGCAATCGCCGAATTCCGGATTTTCCCCGGTGATTCCGTAAGCCAGGGGATGAAGGTGGGTCTTGCCGGTGATTGCGGCACCGGCTTTGCGCAGTTGTTCGACGAGCCACGAATCGTGCTGGGCTATTCCGTTCAGGTCGCGATAGAACTTCACGCCGCAACTGGTCGGAGCGCCCGCCAGGTCGAAGCAATCCTTTACCGAAATGGACATGCCCCAAAGATTGCTGCGACCATCGCCGAAACGGCCGTTGGCCGAGCGTGGCATCGCTGTCGCGCGCTCGGCTTCTCCCATCGTCCACCGTGGATTGCGCCAGAGATATGTATTTTTGCCGGCATTCTGATTGGCGCGCAGCAGAGCTTGCTCGGCAAGTTCTGTCGGAGAAACTTTCCCAGTGGCGAGAGCTTGGCGAGCGCCACGAATAGTCATCGAAGGAGAGCCCATGCCTGCATTGTAGGCTGCGTGTCGGGCTTGGTCTTGAATCGGCGAAGAGACCGCTAACGGATAAGCGGATCGTAGAAATGACTGATCTATGGCATGTTCGCCAAATTCCGCGAGCATCGAGGGAGCTGATCAGAGCTGATCCCCCCGCAGAATGCAGAACGGCGGAGCTGATATGTTCCGCCGAGTGCTGCACGATCGCTGCTGGATTCACAGGTAATTGACTACTTGTGGTCGTTGTCACCATGAGGCTTTTCGTTGCTGCCGCCATGATTCGAGTTGGTTGGGTGAGGCTTTTCGTTGCCACCAGCGTGTTGCGGATTGCTCTTACCCTTTTGGGATTCCTTGTTGTCTTGATTCTCGTGGTACGTTACGTGGTTCACTCCGCCGTGATAACTTCCACCACCGTCACTCACGAATCGATGGCCGCCCCAGCCGTGGCTATAGCCATAGCCAGACCATGGGCCCATACCCACGAAGACCCCATTATAGAAATAGCCCGAGCCGTAATAGCCCCTTGGCGCGCATCCATACGGCGCATATCCGTAGTATCCGTACGAGCAGGTAGGTTGAACGCCAATGTTAATCGAAATCTGGGACTGCGCCGTTGGCGCCATTGTGAGCCCCGCGAGCAGTGCTGCCGTTGAAACCAAGATCTTGAGTCCGTGCATGTTTGACCCCCTTAAGGTGTCTGCGGTTCCTTGCAGTGCGTGGGCATGCTGTGTGAAGCCGTCAAGAATAACCCGGCAACAGCAGCTACCATAAGGATTTTGAATCTGTTTCCAGTGCCCTGGGGAAGCACGAACATCTATCTATCTGTCTATCCCTATGCTTTTCACTTTAGCGCCTCCTCAATGCCGTGTCTGAGCAATAGGGATCACATCCTGATTAAGTTCCGACAGCATTCGCGACGCAAAGTCATGGTCCAGCATGGGACCGCAAAAAAGAGGCGATCGCCTTTGCGTTCAAGACCGAATTAGAAATCGAGATGCAGCGACATCTGAATTTGCCGTGGGCTGCCGATGGTGTGCGTCACAATGCCCAGTCCCGATGGCGAACTGTAGAGCGAGTTGCACTCTCCGGTTCCGCTACAGTCGCTGGGCAGCACGGGCTGCCCAGCGGCGGGGAAGGGGTTGTAGAGCGCGTTCTGCGAAACTTCGTTGCCCGGTACGTCGAAGCTCGTTGTATTGGTCAGGTTGTATACATCGAAGGTGAACTTCAATTCGAATCGCTCTGTCAGTTTGGTTTCCTTCACCAGCGAAGCGTCGGCGCGCCGCTGGAAAGACTGGCGGAAGATGTTGCGCTGGCCGGTCGTGAATCCCGTCTCGTATGGATCGGAGTCGGGGATGGCGCCGCCGAGACCGCCCGCCTGAAGCAGAGGAAGCGTGAAGCAAGAGGACTTCAACGCTGCGCCCGATGGCCCAAGCACGGGCGTCCATGCCCCGGAGTGGCCAGTCAGCGCGGACTTTGCGGTGCATCCGGGAGCGAGCGGCACAATGGGATTCGTGATGCCGTTCGAAGTGGAGTAGTAGATGCTGCCGATTGCGCCCGAAAAGTCAATGACGCTATACGGCTGACCGCTTTGCAGAACGGTCAATCCAACCAGCGACCAACCGTCCACGAACTTTCCAAGCACGGAGTGCTCGTTGGCAGTCTTCGGAACATCGAAAATGTAGTTGAAGGTCGTTACGTGCGTGCGATCGTAATCCGACGAACCATATCCGCTGCGCAGGTTTAGAGGATTGTTGCCGTTGTAGAACAGTCCAAGTCCGCTCTGCTCATCAAGTGCATGCGACCATGTGTACGAAAGGCCAACCTGGAAGCCGTGGCTCATCCGCTTCTCCAGGTGCGCCTGCAGGGCATTGTAGGCATCCACGCCCGCGGCTACGTAGGAGATTGACTCAGCCGCATAGCCGATGTATGGAACGCGCAGGTCGACGTTGCCGCCTTCGTAGTTGGCCTGGTAGCCGGTTCCATCGGGCAGCGCTGCACCGACGACATTGTAGCCATAGCTGTAGTTCTGCTGATAGGCACCGCCTCCCAGCGCAGGACTCGAAGACGATGCGATCTTCGGCTGATTGAAGGGCAATGGAATGACTTGATGTCGACCGAGATTGCCCACATAGCCCAGCTGAATTGCCAAATCGTTTCTTGGCTGCCATTGAACATCCAACGTGTAATTGAATGTGTAGGGAAGTTTGTTGTTGCGGTTGTAAACACCCAGTGAGATCGGTTGACCGTTGTTGATCACGCCCGGAGCGCCATCGCCGTAGTTCTCAATGCTGTAGGCGTTAGGCAGGTAATTAGAGAGATCAGACGCCTTCGGATTCGAAGGGGCAGGATGTTGAAGGGTAGTGCCGTAGGGGTTTTCGAGGTTGCCCTCCTGGTCGGTCGGCAGAGCCGTTGGCGGACCGTAGCCGCCGTCACCGCCGCAGGTCGGAATGTAGTATGTGCCGTAAGAGCCATAGAGCGACTGCGAAGATGTGGGGCAGGTGGATGCGTTCACAAAGGGCAATTGCTGGTTGACGCCGAAAGGGCCGCCTGTAACGGTTCCGATGGCGTAGCCAGGCGAGAGATAGCTGAATAGTTCGCCGCGATCGTAATACATGCCCGCGCCCGCGCGAACTACGACCTTGCTGTGAAACATTTCCGGTTGCCACGCCGCGCCAAGTCGAGGAGCGATGCCCCACTGACGGCCGGTCAGAGTGGTCGAGCTTACGCCTCGGGTGCCGTTTTTGTTATTGCCGGCAATGATGAGGCCGTCACTGTCGATGCTGTCGTTGGCGGCATTGTAACTATAGGAACTGGGATCGAAGTTGAAGATACGACCGTATTTCTCCGTGAGGCCGCCGTCCCAGTCATAGCGAACACCGGCGGTAAGAGAAACGGTTGGCGTCACCTGAAACTTATCCTGCAGATAACTTCCGAGCTGGTTTGAGCGGTAGTAGCGGCTGGCGTCACCTTGCAGGAATGAAGTGACGTAGAAACCGGTCGCCGAGCTGCCGGGGGTTACGAAGCCCTGCACGAACTGGCTGAAGTCAGAAGTTGCAATTGTTCCGGTGCCCGTCCGCTTGTCGATGGTGTTGAGTTGGGTATAGGTGTAGTTTGCACCGAAGCTGACGGTATGTTTGCCCAACATCCAGATGGCGGTGCCGGATGGTGCCCACCGGTTCTGGAATACACCGGTGTTGGATGACTGGCTTTCGGCATTGGGGCCGATGTTCAGATAAACGTTGCTGACTCCGCTCGGTTGGTACTGGCCAAGAACGTTGTAGATCGATATTCCTGGAAAGTAGCTCGACCCGAACATGTTGATTGATCCGGTGCCCGCTGCGCCGCCCGGAATAGAACCTGGACCAAACGCCTGATCGTTATCAGCCCAATTCTTCTCGCGGATGAATCCGAACGTCTGAGTCGTGCTGAGGTTAGGCTTCACCAGGTAGCTGTTGCTGATAGAGGCGACCTGTGCCCCCGAGTCGAGGTGCTCGGGAAACCCGGGAACACTGGAGTACGTGTAGGGCGCCATAGTTGGATCGTGCTGATAGTAGTACTTCAGGCTCAGGGTGTCTTTTTTGGTCGCGTTGTAATCAACATCTGCCACAGCCAGGTCAGCGTAGAACGAGGCTGTCCCGGGAATGAAGGCGTTATCAAGGTGGGTAATCGTAGGGGGAACGCCGCCCAGACCGTCATTGGGAACCAGCCACTTGCCGGGTTCGCCGGGCATTGCAGGTGAATTGAACAGGACGAGCGCATTGTGGTCGATATTCGCGGCCAGAACGTTCGGATTACCGATATTCTCGCCGAACGAGTTGTTCGTCAGGTCAGCCAGCGCACTTGCTGAACGGTCGTCGCCGAGGCCGACGGGAACGTCGAGGAACGAATCGCCGATCTCCGCGTCCGTTACATGCAGGTGCTGATAGGAGAGAAAACCAAAGAGTTTGTCCTTGATGATGGGGCCGCCGACAGCTCCACCAAGGACGTAGCGATGCAACTCAGGAACCTTATCTTCTGCCGGAACGGCTGGATCCTGATTGAAGAAGAATGGGGCGGCGTTGAGCCAGTCCGTGCCGCGGCGTCCGTAGAGCGAGCCGTGATAAATGTTCGTTCCGGAGGCCGTACTCAGATCGATGTGCGCGCCCGAGGTTGAGCCCTGGGTCGCGTCATACATGGACGCATTTACACGGACCTCTGCGATGGTTTCCGGCGCCGGGGTCGGGATGGCGTTGCCGATGGAAAGGTAGACCGAGGCCGCCGAAGGGATTGTGCCGCCACCACCGCCGGGGCTGGTCTGAACTCCGGTGCTGTTGATCACGCGCGCCGAAGATACCTGGCTGGTGCTCTTGCCGTTGAAGAGGTTGCTGGCGTCGACACCATTCAATAAAAAGCTGTTCGAAGTGTCGCGTTGGCCGTTCGCCCAGATGGGTGCATTGCCGAGACCGGAGTTCGATCCCGTTCCACCCCCCAGTTCCGCGCTCACGCCGCTCGATTGGGTTGCGAGACCGGTAAAGCTGCCGGTCGCCAGCGGCACAGACTCAATTTCGGATTTGTCCAGAACGTAGCCGACGGTGGTGTCAACGGCATTCATCAGCGGCGATGCTTCCACTTCGACGGTCGTGGTTGTCTGGCCGACCTTAAGTGCGGCGTTTACCGTCGCGGTTCGATTAGCCTGCACGGTGATGTGCTGGGTCTTCTGCAAATCGTATCCATCGGCCTTGTATGTCAACGTATAGGTCCCGATGGGCAGGTTCACCAACGAATACGTTCCAGAGGCATTTGTGGTGGTGGTTCGTGTGAGTGACGTTGACTCATCCACGACGGTGATCGATACGTTGGGAATGACTCCGCCAGACGCATCGGTGACCTCGCCGGTGATGCCTCCAAGCGTCTGCTGTGCCAGAATCTGCACCGAACACAACGCTGCGACTGCCGCTAATATCAACAGCCGCGAAGATAGGAATGAACGGATGCGCATCGAATACCTCAATTTGCTGGCCTCGGAATGAGTTTTTCCGGAGTTATTGAATTGGAAAAGCACTCAAAAGTGAGTTCAGAGCTACTGAATCACCGAAAAGCTGAAGGTGGACCCTCTGCGGGATACACGTCTGTTGCCTGGATTTGAGAGAAGTCTGGATTCTCAGAGTGAGCCTACGATAACAATCCATGCATAAAATTCATCTAAGGATTCCTTGGATTCAGGCACTTGCGTCGACATCCGAGCCTGGGGGCGGGGTGATTCGATACCGGTTTTCAACAGCTGGTCGTCAATTTCCACAGATAGGAGAAGCCAGCGACTGAAATGCGGAAAATCGATCTTTTGCGCAAGCTGATTTTGCGCTGGACACCGGCGATGCGGGCGGTAGGATGGTGCATACCGAAATCACGGTCAGAGCCCGCGACGAAATCGAACACGTCAAGCGGCTCGTAACCTTAGCAATTCAGAGGTTTCCCCGATGATTACGCGCTCGGCGAAGATGCTGCTTGTGGCAGGAATCGCGCTGTACTACACGCTGGTCGTGTTCAACAACCTGACTGATTTCAGCGCAAACTATGAGTTCATTCAACATGTGCTCTCGATGGATACCGCGCCTGCGGGGAATCACACAATGTGGCGCGCACTGACTTCGCCAACAATACACCTCGTTTTCTATTGGACGATCATCGCCTGGGAGTTCGTCACGATGATCCTTGCGTGGTGGGGGCTGGCGAGGCTGATCCGCGCGGTGCGTGACTCCGCGGTCGCCTTTAATGCCGGGAAACGTCTCGCGATAGTTGCACTTACGCTGTCGCTGCTGATGTGGCTCGTGGCTTTTCTGGATGTGGGCGGCGAGTGGTTCCTGATGTGGCAGTCACACACGTGGAATGGGCAGGAAGAAGCCTTTCGCATGTTCGTCATTGTTGCGTTCGTGTTGCTGCTGCTGTTGCAGCCCGAAACGGATAATCAACCGTAACGGTTCAACGGGCGCCGACTGAGGATTGCTTGGGGCGCGCTGCATACCACGCAAGTCCCGCTGCGATATAGAGCAGGTAGATATATGGGAGCCGTGCGTGGGCAACGTCGGCAGCCGATCGCAGATCGAACACCGCGATCAGTACAACCACGACAACCGCAACCGCGCTCACTACCGCTACAAAGTGGGAATGCTGCCCGCGTGCCCGTCGCGCAAAGGGTAGCGCGGCGGCCACCAGTGCATAGGCGGTGAGGAAGCCGAAGACAGATAAGGATCCGAGGAGGTCGTACACATCGGATCCGCTTACGCCGCGCATTGCCATCACGGCTGCCGGTATGAACACCACGCATGTCGAAAGGATAACCGCTGCAACCGGCGTGCCATGGCGCGGACTGGTCCTTTCAAACAGACGAGGAAGCAGTCTTTCGCGGGCCATGCGTAGCACCACGCGTGACGCTGCGGTGACACAAGCGAGCACGCATGCCACCATGCTGATGAGCGCGCCGAAGTCGATGCCGGTGCCCAAAGGCGACATACCGGCTTTGTCGGCGAGGAGGTGCAACGGGCTGGTCGTTTCGCTGAGTTTGCCCGATTCGCCCCGGAATCCGAGCACTTCGGAGTACGAACACAACACGAAGAAGATGCCGGCGAGGATGGCGCACTGGATTACCGCTCGCGGAATGGTCCGCAGGGGGTTGCGCGCTTCGCCGCCCAGTGTGGTCGCGCTCTCGAATCCCACGAAGCTGAACATGGAAAGCACAAGGGCCGGGCCAAGGTTGGAAAACGAAACGCCGCGCAGCCTGAACTGATCCATGTCGAGATGAAATCCGAAGTGAATGAGCATGACCGTCAGCACGATGCAGATGAGGCTGACCGAGCAAACCTCGATCCAGAGCATCAACTCAGCCGAGAGCTTGACATCACGATAGGCAACGAGGCCCGCGATCGCGCAGACCGCAGCCAGTGTGAGAAATGACGGTGGGGTCCAGTGAAGGAATTGCTGCGAAAGCACGTTGGTGTAGTAAAGTGCGCCGCCCGCGACCGAGGCCGCTGTGGCGAGATATGCCAGCAGCAACCCCCATGCAGCGGCAACCCCAAATACCGGCGGCAGTGTGTCGGCCGTGTAGGTGTAGAGAGATCCAGGCGATGCAGAAAGACGCGCAAAACGGCTGACGCAGAACCCTACCAGCAATGTGGCCCCGGTGGCGAGCAGGTAAACGAACCAGGTGGCGTTACCCGCAAGGGCGAAGACCAGCGGGATGGTGAGGGAAGGCGAAGTGGAGGGCGCCATTGCCGAGACTGACTGAGCCAGCGTCTCCAGCGGACTGAGAACGCCAGCATGAAGGCCGTAATCTTCCTTTCCCTTTTGCTCCGGATACACCTCGACCGCCGCGCGTTTTTGGTTGCCCACCCAGTCCGCCTTCCGTCGCAAATTGCCTTGCTGGTTGAGCTAGTTTTGCCTGCGCATCGGGTTGGAGTCAAGAAGAGCAGGTAGACTGATGCCGGTGTCTGTCGCCGCTATCATCGTCGCCGCGGGTTCGAGCAGCAGGCTCGGCCAGCCGAAGCAGCTGGTCTCGATTGACGGCGAACCGCTGCTGCAACGCGCCATTCGACGTGTTCAGGAGTCGGCCGCATCACCAGTTTTTGTGGTGATCGGCGCTCACCGCGAACAAATCGAGAGCGCAATTGATTTTGGTACCGCAGCTATCGTTGTGAATGAGGACTGGGCGGAAGGCCTGGCCAGTTCAATTCGCGTCGGGGTAATGGCAGCTGAGAAGGGTGCGGCTGATGCAACGGGCTTGCTGTTGATGGCTTGCGACCAGCCACGCGTTACTGTAGACCATCTACGCCGGATGATCGAGAAGTTCGAGACTCGAACAGAGTCGATTTTGATTGCATCGACCTACGCCGGCGTTCGCGGGATTCCGGCGATATTTCCCCGCGAGGCGCACCGTGAACTGCTGGCGCTTCGTGGCGACAAGGGAGCGCGGGCGTTGCTTCAGAAGCCGCTTTGGCATGGGATCGAGGTACCGCTCGAGGGCGGCGAAATCGATATCGACAGTCCGGATGATCTGGCGAGGATTCGGTGAACGTCAGCGCTCGATCGTGGCTTCGATGTAGCCGTGCGGTTCGTCGATGGGGACGAAGATGTGATTGGGGTTGTCCTGCCCGAAGGGACTTAGATCAGCGAGCAAATGGTGCAGGTTGGGCATGGTGAGATGAATACGCGCGATCTCGGGTGCGGCAGAAAGCGCCGCTTTGCCCATGTCGAATAACGTGTGCTGGACACTCATGCTGTGATGCGCGGCAAACTCCTTGAGCAGAGTGGCGATGATTCTGGCGCGAACTTCTGAGAATTTCTGGGCCGCTGAGACATAATCCCACGCGATCGTCGCGCGAGTTCCGAAGATACGGTCGGTTGCGGGCTTCAGCGTAGTCAACCGGTCTTTGATGTAGCCGGTGAATGCGGACTTGGTTGTCTTCAGAATCGTCAACCCGTCCACGCCGGATGTAATCACCCAGCCACCCTCGCGGTCGCGCTCCGCAAACACCGTCTGCAACTCTGGACCACCCATTTTGAATGTCGCGGATTCAGGGCTTCCTTCGGTCACGAGACGTTCCCAGCTCATTTCTTTAATGTCAATGCTTGCTTTCGAAACCTGGGGATTGTTGGTGAGCAGGTAGTTGCCGAGTTCCATGGCGAATTCTTCGATGGTGTGCGCGCTTGAAGCGCGCGCGATGGAATAGACCGTATTCTTCATCGTATCGGTGGGCAGAATTTTGCTGTTATCGGCTTCTGCAAAGCTGCTTTCAAAGTCTCCGTGCAGCAGCACTCCAACCGTCCACTCTTTGAAGTCGTGCCGGTCTCCTGATCGCGTGACGCGCGACAGGCGCACACGAGATTTTCCGTATCGATTCTCACCCAGTCTGGTCATCGATCAGCTTCCTCGGTAGGTTGTGTAGCTGTTATCGCTCAAAAGGAGCGGAAGGTGATAATGCGAAGCGCCATCGCAATCGAAGGCAATGAGAATCTCCGGATAGATAGTGGTTCGGCCGAGCGCCTTGAGATAGACGCCGGTATTGAACGTAAGCCGGTACCGGCCCGGCGCGGCATCGGTTTTCAAGTTGGCGCAGCGGCCATCCGCGTCGGTCTTGCCGGCCGATACCATGATCCATTGAGCGTCTTCGTGGCGCACGCCCTCGTTTGACCAGCCTACCCCGCCCAGCATCTTGTCCAACTGCACCAGAACACCCGCCGCCGGTTTGCCGAGAACGGTGTCGAGCACGTGCGTTGTGATCTTGCTCATGACAGCAACCACTTTCCGAGTCGAATCTGCAGGATCTGCCGCTGCTGCTCGGCAGCCTCTTTCAATTCTGCCACGGGCTCGTTGGCGAGGCGGCGCTGGAGGATGGTCAGCATCTCATCGGCGCTCTTGCCGCTCGCGCACACGATGTAGGTGAAGCCGAAGCGCTCTTCGTATTGGCCATTACCTTCGGCTAACTCGCGCATGACGTGGTTTGCAGCGCTGCTCGTTCCGGCCTGTTCCTGTGTGGACCATGCAGTCGACTTCTCTGATGCTTTTCGTTCACCGATACGCGGATGGCGGGCGAACGCCTCCATCCAATCCGCTCCGCTCATATCGGCCCAGACGCGGTCGGCTGCTTCACTTAGTTCGGCGATGCTTGGGATGGGACGAAGCGCAACCATTTGTTCAGCCCAGCGACGCGCGCCACAGCAAGCCAGCATCGCTTCTTTCGCGCTGCTCTCATCGGCGTTGTTCCATGCTTCGAGCACGGCATTCATCGCGCTGAGGCCTCCGGATTCAGGCTGCGGAGAAATTCCTCGAGGAGGTTTGCGCCTACAACCTTCCGGTACTGGGCGTTGGAACGGATGTCGTCGATGGGCTGGGCTTCGGTGAGCAGGGCCTGCCGCGCTGCTTCGATGAGGTTGGGAGTAAGTGTTTGGTCGGACAGCACGGCTTCTGTCGCGATGAGGCGCGTAGGGGATGGCGCCAGGCTTGCGGCCCCTACGCGAATCTCCGCGATCACATCTCCTTTGATCAGCGCCGTTGCGGCAAGCGCGACCTTCGAGATTGCCATCGCCCGGCGCGTGCCCACTTTGCGCAGATACTGGCGGTGCTGGGTGAACCGACGCGGCAGGTGGACGGCATAAAGCAATTCGTCGGCGGTCATCACGTTCTGCTTGTAACCGGTATGGAATTCGCGGTAGGGCATACGGCGTTTGCCGCGTACCGAGATGAGTTCGATCTCCGCATCATAAACGAGTAACGCCGGAGACGAGTCGGCGGCGGGGGAACCGTTGACGAGATTTCCGCCAAGCGTTGCGCGCGTCTGGTTGGCAATGGAGCCAATCCAGCTGGCAGCTTTATCAAGTAGAGGAAAGTCTGTTGCGACGGCTGCACTCGCTCGCAAATCGCTGAAGGTTGTCGCTGCGCCAACGACCAATTCGTCACCTTTGCTTTCGATGAATCGAAGTTCTTCGATACCCCAGAGACTGATGAGCTTGGTGAAGTTAAGCCGACCCGCGGCAAATGCGACCATTAACTCCGTACCGCCAGCGATCGGCATCCACTGGCCCGGCGCAGAAGCAATCAGATCGAGCACCGCGGCCAACGATCCGGGTGCGATGAGGTCGTGCTCTGCCGCGTTACCGCGCATGTGTCTCCCGCTGATCTGTGCCGGAAATGCTTGTTGCTGCGGACAGTACGGACTCGAAGATGCGCATGAAGCCAGTGCAGCGGCAGAGATTGCCGGAGAGTCCTTCGCGAATCTGCGCCATTGTTGGCTGGGGGTTTTTCGCGAGCAGATGCTTGGCAGCCATCAGCATGCCGGGCGTGCAGATGCCGCACTGTGCTCCGCCACAGTACAGAAACGCCTGCTGCAATGGATGGAGAACGCCGTCGCGCGCGAGTCCTTCGACTGTTTCGATCCTGCTGTTCGCAGCCTGCAACACGGGGACGAGACAACTATTCACAAGTTCGCCATTCATGCGCACGGAGCACGAGCCGCACTCACCTTCGCCGCATCCTTCCTTGGTGCCCGTAAGTTGCAAATCTTCACGCAACACGTCGAGCAGACGCTTCATGGCAGGAGCGGAGACGATTCGATTCTCGCCGTTTACATTCAGTTCGATTGTGTCCGTGGGCGAACTCATACCGTTGCCGGCTCTTCAACTTTGCGCTGCACGCTCAGTTTTTCAAACAGATCTTCAGGCAGCAGCGGAATGGAGTTAAAACTGACGCCGATGGCGTCGCGAATAGCGTTGAGAATTGCGGGCGCGGGACCGTCGTGAGGCAATTCGCCGATGCCCTTCGCGCCGAAGCCGCCGTGCTGGAATGGAAGTTCTTCCCAGAAGACATGGATGGGAGGCACATCCTCTGCGGTGGGCATGATGTAGTTGGTCATCTGATTGTTGGCCATGCGCCCGTTTTGCAGGATGACTTTTTCGTAGAGCGCATAACCGATGGCCTGCGCAATTCCGCCTTCGATCTGGCCGCCTGCTAGTACAGGATGAATAACGCGACCGGCTTCCTGCGCCGACCAGAACTCTTCCACTTCGGCAGAGTAGGTGACGGTGTCAACCGCAACCTGCGCGACATGGACAGCCCATCCGTAGGCGGGATAGGCTTCGCCGCGATATTTCTGGTCGTCCCAGAAGATGCCGGGCGGCGCTTCGTAACGGCAGAGCGAGACGACCTCGCCGTTTTTCTCGCGCAAATGATCACAAGCGGCGAAGAACTGCTTGCGCGAAAATTGCTCGGGCAGGCCGGCTTGTTCGCGGAGCATCGAGAGCAACTGCGAAGATGCGCGCTCAATGAGACGGCCGATAACCATAGCCGTGCGCGAGGCGACGGTCGGGCCGCTGTTGGGGACGATGCCGGTGTCGGGCGGCGCCATAGCGACATCGTCGTAGTCCACACCGAGAATTTCCGCAGCAACCTGTGTAAGCACAGTGTTGGTGCCTTGGCCAAACTCGGTGCTTGAAACCAGTACGCGCACTTTGCCTTCGGCGGTGACGTCGATTCCAGCGAGTGAGTTGAGATAGCGCTCGCCCGACCCCGTGAAGCCGGAACCGTGATAGAAAGCTGCGATGCCCATGCCGCGTTTGACAGGATGGTCTGCATCTTCTTTCGGGAATCGGGCGCGCTTTTTGTAGTAGTCGCTTTCAGCCAGTGCGCGATCGAGCAGCTTGTCGAGGATTACGGGTTCGCGCATCAACTGTTCGGTCGCGGTGGTTTCGCCCTGGTGGATGAAGTTTCTGCGCCGCAGTTCGATGGAATCCATGTTGATGGCAGCAGCCACTTCGTCCATGTGTCGCTCCACGGCGAACACTGTTTGCGGTGCGCCGAATCCACGGAAGGCGCCGTAAGGAACGGTGTTGGTTGCCCATGCATGCGAGCGCACGCGAACATTGGGGCAGACATAGGGTCCGGGCGAGTGCAGCGTTGCGCGCGAGAGCACGGTGGAGGAAAGCGTGGAGTAGGCGCCGCCGTCGGTGGCGATGTCGATGTCCATCGCTATCAACTTGCCCTTGTCGTCGAGTGCAGTGCGATGGCGCACGCGCGAGGGGTGACGCTTGGTAGTCGCGGCGAGATCCTCAATGCGGTCGTAGACCATCTTTACCGGATGTCCGCACTTCATTGCGAGCAGCGCCGCGTGCGCGGCAAGCACGGAAGGATAGTCTTCTTTTCCGCCAAAGGCGCCGCCGGTTTCAGTCTGGATGACGCGAACCTTTTCGGGCGATAGGTTGAAAACCGCGAGAAGCGATTTGTGCACATAGAACGGACACTGCAGCGATCCCCACACCGTCACTCCGTCTTTTGCGCTGTACTCCGCGATCACACCATTGTTTTCAATGTAGAGGTGTTCCTGAGCACCGGTGCGGTACTCACCTTCAACGATGTGCGTGGCCTGGGACCAAACGGAATCGACATCGCCTTTTTCAAGCAGAAAACTCTTGAAGCAGTTGTCCGTTCCCCAGATGACCGTTTGCTGTTTTTCGCTTTCTTCGATCGTAAAGACCGGCGGCATCAAATCATATTCAACGTGAACGGCGTCTACCGCTTCCCGAACCTTGTGTTTATCGGGGTGGGCGATCAGGAGGATGGCTTCTTCGCAATGATTCACCTGGCCGTCGGCGAGGCAGGGTTGATCGGCGACGATCATCTGAATCCGGTTTTCACCAGGGATGTCAGCTGCCGTGACGACGGTGAATTCGCTCCAGTTGATATTGCGATGGAACCCGATGGAGCGGATGAGTCCGCGCGGGACTGCACTGCGCACCGTGGCGCCATACCACATGCCTTCACGCTGAATGTCGTCGATGTAACGCGCTGTACCCCGCAGCTTGTCAACACCTTCCTTACGGGGAACGGAGGTGCCAACGATGCGGTTTTTCGCGGGCTCGCTCATGGTTGGGGAAGTGCGAAACGCCGTACGGGTTGACGCATAGCATACAACGGCGGGACGAACTTTGAAAGCGCACGCTACGACGCGAGCATGGCAAGTGTGCGAGCGAGTACGTGAACCCCGCCACCAATCCACTCCGGCGAAGCATATTCGTCTGGCCTATGGCTTACGCCGCCGCGACAGGGAATGAAGAGCATGGCGACAGGAGCGATGCGCGCCATGAACAGCGAATCGTGGTACGCGCGGCTCACCATGCGCTTATAACTCTTCCCGGCTGCCTTCGCGGCTTGCTCCATAGCATCGAGGATTGCGGGGTCGCAGGCGGCAGGTGGATCGGCGTTCACCATCTCGGTGCTGATGGACACTCCACGACCCTCCGCCACTTCTTCGCATGCGGTCTTCAACTTGTCGATCACCGCGTCGCGACGCGCAGCATCAATATCGCGAATGTCGGTTTCAAGTCGAACGCGCGAGGGAATGCTGTTGACTGCGCCCGGGAAGACCTCGCAGACACCCACCGTTCCCACGGTGTCGACGGCGCCGGTTGATTTTGCAGCGGCTTCAAGCGCAAGCACGAGGACTGCGGCTGCAACCAGCGCGTCCTTGCGCCCGGGCATCAGCTTGCCGCCGGCGTGGCCGCCTTCGCCTTCGATGAGGATGCGCATACTGGCCGGCGCGGCGATGTGGGTAACAAGGCCAACATCGATACCTTCCTGCTCCAGCAGCGGGCCTTGTTCGATGTGCAATTCCACGAACTGGTGGAAGCGTCCAGGTGCCAGGATGACCGATTCGAGAGAGCCTCTGAATCCGGCGTTGCTCCGCAATTCTTCGAGGCCGCGGTCTTCCTTGTCGATCAGTGTGAGCGCACGCGTTGGCGAAAGCACGCCAGCCATCATGCGGCTGCCCAGGCATCCGATGCCGAAGCGTGTCGGTTCCTCGGCCGTAAAGATGACGAGTTCGATGGAGCGGCGCGGCTTGAATCCAAGCTGCTGCAGAACACGGATGGCTTCGAGGCCGCCGAGTACTCCTACGCAGCCGTCGTAGAGCCCGGCGTTGGGTATCGCGTCAATGTGGGAACCGGTTGCGACGGGTGCGAGGCCCGGTTCGCTGCCTTGCCAGCGTGCGAATGTGTTTCCCACGGCGTCTTCCTTCACTTCGAGCCCGGTTTCCTTGCATAGGCCTTTCACGTAAGCGCGCGCGCGCAAGTCGGCTTCGCTGAAGACGATGCGGGTGACCACCGGCGGCTCAGCGGCGGAGATTTGCGCTAGCGCGCTGAGTTCCGCAATCAGTCGGTCAATCGACAGCGTGGGGCGCAATTCCATGTTCATGCTCCGAGCGGGTGTCTGCGCCAATCTTTGTAGATAAGGTATTTCGCCGGCTTCTTGCCGATTGCACCGAACCACTGCGGGCAATATGGCGCCATCCAGATGAAGTCGCCGGCCTCGACGGGATACCAGGAATCGCCGAGCCTGTAGATTCCGCCGCCCTCAAGCATCAGCAGGCCGTGCTCCATCACGTGAATCTCAACCATGCTGAGCCCTGCGCCGGGATCGTAGGTCATGGTGTTGACCGCGAAGTCGTATGCATCTGTGTCGGGCATGAGCGAGCGAACCCGCAAGGATGAATCTCCCATCAAAGGGACCTCAGCCACTGACGATTCATTGCTGATGACGACTGCCGGGATCGGCCCGTTTGTGTCTGGCTCATAGACTTTTTCAATCAGAGCGGCTTTCGCGGCGCCCATTGCGGTCACGGAGCAATCGGTACCGGTGGGCAGGTAAGCGAATCCGGCGGTCCCAAGCAGATGCCTGTTTCCTCCGATTACCAGATCCAGTTCGCCCTCGAGCACGTAAACAAACCGCTGTGCCGGTGCGGGTCCAAGGGTTCCCCCGACCGAAAACTCTGCTGTCATTTGCGTGAAGTTTGCGCCGAGTTGCGGACCAGCGTGCACGATGAACTCGACTCCCATGGAACCGGGCAGCGGTATGCGGACGAACGTGTCCGGAGTTTGCAGCAAGTGATCCGGCTTGAGACAGCTACGGGTTGCTCCGAGATGATGCAATCGTGACCTCGCTTGCGTTTTTCGATTCTAGCGAATCTCGGCTGCAAGGCGTTGAAGGAATTTCTCGCCGACCTGCAGCGCTGCCTCGACATCCTCTTCGCGAACCGCTTCGTCAGGGTGGTGGCTGAGGCCGCCGGGACTGCGCAGAAAGAGCATCTCTGTAGGCATGCGGCCAGCCATGATCATGGCATCGTGGCCGGCTCCGCTTGGCATTGACTTTGCCGGGAAACCCGCGCCCTCAATCGCGTCGGTCATGAATGCGGTGAGGCGTTCGTCCATCGGGACGGACGGCTCGTCCATCTTCTTCGACCAATCGAGTGCCAATCCGCGACGGGTCGCAATCGCCTGGGCGTGTTCGACGATGTCGTCGACTGCTGCTCGACGCGCGCTGTCGTGAACGTGGCGAACGTCGAGGCTTAACTCGACCAAGCCTGGAATTACGTTGCCGGCATTGGGTTGCGCTTTCAACTTGCCGACCGTGGCGACGAGGCCTTCGGTTTTTGTGGCGAGAGCTTCCACTTTCGTGATCCATTCCGCAGCGGCGGCGAGGGCATCACGGCGCAGATGCATGGGAGTGGTGCCGGCGTGGTTGGCATGGCCGATCAACTCAAGATCGAGGCGAGTCTGGCCCACGATGCTGGTGACCGCGGCTACGTTGAGGCCTTCGGCCTCAAGCACCGGGCCTTGTTCGATGTGAATCTCGAGGAAGCCCATGGCATGCTCATCGGCTGCTGCATCCTCGAGTTTGCCCGGATCGAGGCCGAAATTCTCAATTGCTTGCCGGATAGTTATTCCATCGGAATCTTTGAGTCCGAGCATTGCCGCATCGAATCGTCCGGCAACGGCCCGGCTGCCGATGAAGGGAAATCCGAAGCGGACGCCCTCTTCCTCTGAAAATGCGATGACTTCAAGGGACAGAGGCAGTTCAAGACGCCTTGCAGACGCCACCACATCAAGCGCGAGAACAACTCCGAGGACGCCGTCGAAGGCACCGGCATCGGGTACGGTATCGATGTGAGATCCGAGGATGAAGCGCCTGTTAGATTCGCCAGACGGTTTCCAGAGCCCGCGCAGGTTGCCTGCGGCATCGACATGCACAGACATGCCAAGACTTTCCATTCGAGAGCGCACATGCTGGTGGACTTGGTGAACTGGTGAAGTGAGGAAGCGGCGGGTGGTAGAGCCGGGCTCTTCGCTCATGTGGGCGATGGTGCGGCATTCTTCAATGGCGCGTCTGGCGCGATCGCTCACTTGCGGACCAACTCTCCGCCGCGGGGCGAGCCTGCGAATTTTCCGTCAGAGAAGATACGCTCACCGCGCAGCCAGGTCTCCCGAACGCGACCGAAAAGGTGCGCCCCGAGGTAAGGCGAGATCTTGTGACGGAAGTACAGATCGCCTTCAGTAACAGTCCAGGCGGCGTCGGGATCGAAGATGGCAATGTCGGCATCGGCGCCAGGGGCGAGGGCTCCTTTCTGGCCGAGGAAGCCCGCGAGATGTGCTGGTCCTGCGGACATCCATTTGGCAATTCGCAAAGCGGCGTCGTTCGCGCTGTATCCACGTTGATGCATGGCGGTCCAAATGACGGGAAGCGCCAGGCCGAGGCTGGCAATTCCACCCCAGGCTAGATCCCAGCGTCCTTCTTCGCGGCGCTTCATGGCAGGCGGGCAGGGCGAGTGATCGGTGGCGACGAGATCGATGAGTCCTGACTCGAGCGCTTCCCAGAGTCTTTCGCGATTGGCTGAATCGCGAATGGGTGGCGCACATTTGAACTCCGTGGCGCCATCTGGAATTTGTTCTGCGGCGAACCACAAATAATGCAGGCACGTTTCCACCGTGAGCGAGACATCGTTGCTGCGCGCTTCGGCAAGGATCGGCAAAGCTCTGGCGCTGGCGAGATGCACGACGTGTATCGAGGTCTGGTAGTCCTGTGCGAGACGGATCAACAGTTTGATGGCCTCGACCTCGGCATCATCGGGCCGCGAGGCAAGATAGGCCGAATACTTCTGCCAATTCGCACCGGACCGGTTGAGTGCTGCGGTCGCTTCCTCAACGGGCTCGGCAACTTCGGCGTGAACCAGAAGCGGCAAGCCTTTTCCGCGTAGTTTTTCCAACGCCAGTCGCAGATCGCACTCATTCACCCAAGCGAAACCGTCAATGCCGGAGTGGATCATGAAGCACTTGAATCCCGGGACGCCGGCTTGGACAAGAGCGGGCAACGCATCGGCATTGCCGCGGACGACGCCTCCCCATGCGGCCCAGTCGACCCAGACGTTGCCCTGCGCCGCTGTGCGTTTTGCTTCGAGCGCTTCGACGTTTATGGTTTCTGGCACGCAGTTGAGGGGCATGTCGACGAGCGTGATGACACCGCCTGCCGCTGCGGCCCGTGTAGCCGTGTTGAAGCCTTCCCAATCCCTGCCGGGATCGTTAATGTGCACGTGCGAGTCCACGAGTCCGGGAAGGAGAAGCAGATCGCCGAAATCGTAGAGTTGTGCGGCATCGCCGTCATCGTTCCAGGCACGAACTGCGACGATCTTCTCGCCGTCCACGATCAACGTGGCCGGCTCGAGCCCGTCGGCGGTCAGGACGCGCGTTGATCGTAAAGCCTGTGCCATACTGTGTTTACTTTACCTTCGTTAAGGCCGAAGACAAGCCGATATGAATCGCCAGCCCAATCTTGATTTTCTACGCCGTGCCATCGCGCTCGCCACGAAAAACGTGACCTCCGGTCGCGGGGGGCCATTTGCCGCGTTGATCGCACACGATGGGAAGGTGATTGCCGAAGGTGTGAATATGGTAACGGCGACAAACGATCCCACGGCGCACGGCGAGGTCACTGCTATCCGGGCGGCGTGCAAGGCGCTGAACACGTTCATGCTTGCCGGATGCGAACTCTACACCAGTTGCGAGCCCTGCCCCATGTGCCTGGCAGCATCGCACTGGGCAAGGCTCGACGCGGTCTACTTCGGTGCCGGTGCGGAAGATGCGGCCAGGGCCGGCTTCGACGATGCATATCTATACGAGGAATTCCGCAAAAGTCCCGCCGACCGGTCGCTCCCGGCCAAGCAATTTCTTCGCGATGAGGCTTGGGCCAGCTTTGCCGCCTGGATTGTTTCTCCGAACAAAACCGAATACTGAGTTCCCGGAACCCGATGAACTGAAACTGTTTCCGGGGATTGGGGCCGGTAACATAGCGGTTGCCCATCGCGAGGTGCATGCGATAACGTCTAATACTCGTAACCATTTGCTACGGGAGTAGCCGCCGAATGCCGCGCGTAGTTCGATGTTCCATCATCCAGGCCTCCAACGCCGTAGCTGCCACTGAGCCGCTCGCGACGCAGAAGAAGGCGATGATCGAGAAGCACTTGGGCCTCATTCGCAAGGCGGCCAGCGACGGTGCTCAGATCGTCTGCCTGCAGGAGATTTTCAACGGGCCTTATTTCTGTGCCGAACAGTCAACCAGATGGTACGAGACTACCGAACCGGTTCCAGACGGTCCAACCGTAAAGCTGATGCAACAGCTGGCCAGGGAACTGCACATTGCCATGGTGGTACCGGTCTACGAGGTGGAGCAGGAAGGGATCTTCTACAACACCGCCGCCATTCTGCAGAACGACGGCACCTATCTCGGCAAATACCGCAAGACACACATCCCTCACGTGGCTCCGGGATTCTGGGAGAAGTTTTATTTCCGGCCCGGCAATCTCGGATACCCCGTCTTTGACCTTGGATTTGCCAAGATCGGTATCTACATCTGTTACGACCGGCATTTCCCCGAGGGCGCTCGCTGCCTGGGGCTGAACGGGGCTGAGATCGTCTTTAACCCCTCGGCAACAGTTGCCGGCCTCAGCGAGTATCTGTGGAAACTTGAGCAGCCGGCCCACGCCGCAGCCAATGGCTACTTCATTGCGGCCATCAACCGGGTGGGTACCGAGGCTCCCTGGAATATCGGCGAATTTTACGGGTCCAGCTATTTCGCGAATCCGCGCGGCCAGATTATCGCTCAGGCTTCGCGCGATAAGGACGAGGTGCTGACCACTGACCTCGATCTGGAACAGATTGCTGAAGTGCGCAGAACCTGGCAGTTTTTCCGCGACCGTCGACCCGACATGTATGGGCCGCTGGTTGCTTCTTAAAACCTGGCGGCGAAAACCCTCGTCAATCCATAGAAAGACAGCAGAGAATAACAATGGAAGTCGGCGGAGAATAGCCAAAGAAAGACAGCAGAGAGTAAGAGTGAGCTTCCCGAGGTCTTCATGAGCACTGCAACATTACCCGACGATCTACTGCTGCGAGAGCGGTTCGGCGACATCAAGCCGCCACTCGAACCCCAGGCCGCAGTGATTGAAGCCAATCGTTGCCTGAATTGTTTTGACGCGCCTTGCACCGGTGCCTGCCCCACCCACATCGACGTTCCAGGCTTCATCAAGCGCATCAGCACTGGTAACCTTCGCGGCTCGGCCCTGCGGATTCTCGACGCCAACATTTTGGGCGGCAGCTGCGCTAAGGCCTGCCCGGTCGAGGTGCTCTGCGAAGGCGCTTGCGTCATGCACCGCTACAATCACGCGCCCATTCAGATTGCCCGCTTGCAGCGGTATGCCATGGATTCCTTTCAAGCCACCGGAGAGGAACTGCTCACTGCTCCGCGTAGGTCGCGCAACGTGCAGGTTGCATGTATTGGAGGCGGACCGGCGTCCCTGGCATGTGCAGCCGAGCTATGCCGACACGGCGCTTCGGCTACCATTCTTGAGCGCAAGGACCTGCCCGGCGGCCTTAATACTTACGGAGTTGCCGAATACAAGCTCCGCGCTGCTGACAGTCTTCGCGAAGCTGAGATGATTCGCCGCATGGGCGTGGAGTTTCGCACCGGTTCGGCCATTGAAACCGCAGAAGCGCTCGAAGAATTGGAATCTGAATTCGACTTCATCTTTCTCGGTGTAGGGCTTGGAGCCATGCAGCGAATGAACATTCCCGGTGAGGATCATAAGTGCGTTCTGAACGCGCTCGAGTTCATCGCTTCCTACAAGACCGGCCGGCTCCGCGAATTAAATGGCACCGTGGTTGTTGTGGGAGCCGGCAACACAGCAATTGATGCGGCAAATGCGGCGCGCCGCCTCGGAGCTGAAACGGTGTATCTGCTCTATCGGCGCGGAGAGCACGATATGTCCGCATTCGACTTTGAATACGAGCATGCCAAGCAGGAAGGTGTTCAATTCCTGTGGCGGCGGCAGCCTTACGCCATACGGACAAATGAACGTGGCCGGTTGCAACTCGACACGGTCCAGGTAAGCGAAGTGGACAAGGCTTTGATACCGATTACGGATTCGCAATACACCATTGAGTGCGACTACGTTGTGCCGGCCATCGGGCAGTCTCCGTTTGCCCAGCTAGTGCAGGAGCTTCGCCGCATCGAATTGCGCGGCGGGGTCATCGTTACCGATCCAGAGACCGGGCAAACCGCCAATTCCCGTTATTTCGCCGGCGGTGACTGCGCGAATGGAGGCAGGGAAGTGGTGGACGCCGTTGCCGACGGGAAGCGCGCCGCGCAGGCGATTATGAAGATCGCGGAGGCAGCTTATGCCTGATATTCGCGTTCACCGGTTCGCGGGCAGCATTGACGCGCCGAATCCGTTCTGGCTGGCTTCGGCTCCGCCCACCAACTGCGGCGAGCAGATTATGCGGGCGTTCGATGCCGGATGGGGCGGCGCGGTTTGGAAGACAATCGGTGAGCCTGTAACCAACGTCTGCTCGCGCTACTCCGCGACCGACTGGCAGGGCCAGCGCATGATGGGCCTCAACAACATTGAACTCATCAGCGATCGCAGCATCGAAGAAAACCTCCGCGAGATGGCTCAGGTGAAGAAGTGCTACCCTTCTCACCCCATCGTCGCGTCCTTGATGGTGGCATCGAATCGCGAAGCCTGGCACGAGATCGTGCAACGCGCTGAAGATGCGGGCGCCGATGGGCTCGAGTTGAATTTCGGATGCCCGCACGGGATGAGCGAACGAGGCATGGGGTCGGCGGTCGGGCAAGTTCCTGAATACACCGAGATGATTACCGCCTGGGTGAAGGAGAAAGCGCGGACGCCGGTGCTGGTAAAGCTCACGCCCAACATCAGCGATATCCGCGAAATTGCGCGCGCAGCCAAACGCGGCGGCGCAGACGGGTTGTCTGCGATCAACACCATCAACTCAATTACCGGCATCGATCTCGATACCTTTGTGCCGCGACCCAACGTCGACGGCAAAAGCTCGCATGGCGGCTATTGCGGCCCGGCCGTAAAGCCAATCGCTCTGAACATGGTGCAGCAGATCATGGCCGATCCTGAGGCGGCACTGCCGCTTTCGGGCATTGGAGGCGTCTCGACATGGCGCGATGCAGTAGAGTTCATGCTGCTGGGATGCGGCACCGTGCAGGTGTGCACCGCCGTCATGCACTACGGCTACCGCGTCGTGGAAGACATGGCCGAAGGTCTTGAGAACTGGATGCGGTCGAAGGGTTTTGCCACCATCGAAGATTTCCGCGGGCTCTCTGTCCCCAAAGTGACCGAGTGGAAACACCTGAATCTGAATTACAAGATCGTCGCGCATATCAATGAGCAGACGTGCATTGGTTGCGATCTGTGCCACATCGCCTGCTGGGACGGCGCGCATCAGTGCATCCACATGGATCGAGTATCGGGTCCGGTGAACGGGCAGGTCGAGTTGCACGATGGACCGTCTACTGTGGAGTGGCGCACGCGAACTTCGATTGCCACCACGCCGGTCACGCGCAAAGAGCGGACCGCCGCCATGGCAAACCATGGGCCGTATCCGACGCCGCTTAACAAGATTCCGCGAGTAGACGAGACGGAGTGTGTGGGCTGCAACCTGTGCGCGCTGGTGTGTCCGGTGGAAGATTGCATCACGATGGTTCGCGTCGATACCGGTGTTCCTGCTGAAACATGGGATCAGCGCACCCATGGTGCAGAGTGTGCGGTCGAGCCACAGCGATCTTAATCAGGTACGGGTGTCATCCTGAGCGGAGCGGCTTTCTTCAGCGAAGCGAAGGATCTGCTGTTGTGCTCGCCTGTATCAGGGTTCCACTTTTGTCGTGCTCGGTGCCCCATCCATTTCGCGTCTTTTGCGAAATGGGTGGGAGACCACAATATTGCGAATACATGCCGGGTGCCCCATCCTTGCGAAGCGAGGGTGGGAAAGCACGAACCTCAACCCGTTTTCTCTACCGCGAGATTGATATGCCTTCGATCCTCATTCAAAACGGAACCATCGTCAATGCTGACTCAACCGTAAAGGCTGATCTATTGATCGACGGCGCGGTCATCAAGGAAGTGCGTGCCGGCATTCCTGCGAGCGCTGCTGACAAAGTCGTCGACGCTTCCGGCCTGCTGGTCCTCCCCGGCGGCATTGACGCGCACACCCATCTCGATATGCCCTTCGGCGGCACTTACTCAGCCGATGACTTCGAAACCGGCACACGTGCAGCGGCGATTGGGGGGACCACGACGATCGTGGACTTCGCTATCCAGGCGCGCGGGACCCGGATGCGCACGGCACTCGATATGTGGTGGAAGAAGGCCGAAGGCAAGGCCTGCATCGACTACGGTCTGCACATGATCGTGACGGATCTCGGCGACGCGGGACTCGAAGACATGGACGACATGGTCCGCGAAGGCGTAGCCAGTTTCAAGCTCTTCATGGCCTATCCCAACGTGTTGATGGTTGATGACGCGACAATCTTCAAGGCCATGCGCCAGACAGCAAAGAACGGCGCGCTGATCTGCATGCATGCGGAAAATGGGTCTGTCATCGATGTCATAGTCCAGCAGGCGCTGGCCGAGGGAAAGACTGCGCCGATCTACCATGCGCTCACTCGGCCGACGGCAGCCGAGGCCGAAGCAGTGCATCGCGCGATTGCGATGGCGGAGATGGCCGGCGTTCCCGTTTACATCGTGCATCTCTCGAGCGAAGATGCCTTGAATCAGGTTCGCGAGGCGCGCGATCGCGGACTTCCGGCATTTGCCGAAACCTGCCCGCAGTATCTGCTGCTCTCGCTCGAAGACAACATGGTCGACAAAGGCTGGGAGGGTGCTAAGTACGTCTTCACCCCACCGCTGCGCGAGAAGCAGAATCAGCCGAAACTGTGGGAAGGCCTGCGCAAGGATCATCTGCAGGTCGTTTCAACGGATCATTGCCCGTTTTGTTTCGAAGATCAGAAAGCGCTCGGCAAGGATGACTTCACCAAAATTCCCAATGGTGGCCCCGGTATCGAGAACCGTTTACAGTTGCTGCATCATCACGGCGTCGGCCAGGGAAATTTCTCCATCAACCGCTTCGTCGAACTCGTCTCCACTGCCCCCGCCCGCATCTTCGGCATGTATCCGAAGAAGGGCGTTCTCGCTCCCGGCAGCGACGCCGACATCGTGCTGTGGGATTCCGGAGCGCATCACTCCATCTCCGCCGCGACGCATCACATGCGGGTGGACTACTCGATGTTTGAAGGGTTCAAAGTGCGTGGCAACGCCCGCGACGTCTACTCCCGCGGCGAACTAATCGTCTCCGGCGGCAACTTCATCGGCACTCCCGGCCGCGGCAACTACCTCCGTCGCGAAGCCCGCGGCGGCGCTTGGAAATGAAGATAAGTGCGACCAGATCATCTGGAACAACAGCGCATCCAACGCGCTGTCATCCCGACCGAAGTGGAGGGATCCGCGGTTGCTTTTCGGTCGACGATCTCTAAGCTTCGCTTTTTTAGATTGGGTACGGCTCTGAACAATGATTACTGCGTCGCCCCAACAGGCAAGTTCCTTATCGCCTTCTCATCGGCCTTCCTGTATATCTATCTGCACCCGGAGGCCGCTTGAGCACAATCGACCCCACTTTATCCAATCGCGACCTGGCGCCGACAACACCGGAGCAGCGCACGTGGACCACCTACAGCTACATCGCGCTGTGGTTCTCCATGTCGATGGAGATCACGACCTACCAGCTTGCGTCCTCGCTCATCGCCAAGGGCATGGACTGGAAGCAGGCCGTCGGCACGGTGCTCCTGGGGAACCTGATCGTGCTCGTTCCCATGCTTCTCAACGCGCATGCCGGCACACGCTACGGCATCCCATTCCCGGTATTCATTCGCGCGCCCTTCGGCGTGCGCGGCGCGAATCTTCCGGCGATTCTGCGCGCGGTTGTGGCCTGCGGCTGGTTCGGCATTCAATCGTGGATCGGCGGCACAGCAATCCACTCGATGCTTGCCGTGATCTGGCCCGCAACAGCAGGCTCCGCCTTCGCGAAATGGGCGTGCTTCCTGCTGTTTTGGCTGTTGAACATGGCGATCGTGTGGCGCGGCGTCGAATCGATCCGCCACCTGCAGGCCTTCGGTGCCCCGTTCATGTTCATCATGGCTGCCGCGTTGCTGATCTGGGTGCGGATTAAGGCGGGCAGCTTCGGAAGTATGCTGTCTACACCAAGTCAGTTTCATTCAACCGGCGCGTTTCTCGCCGTCTTCTTCCCATCACTCACCGCGATGGTGGGCTACTGGGCCACGCTCGCACTCAACATTCCGGACTTCACGCGCTACTCGAAATCGCAGCATGCACAGGCCTATGGACAGGCATTCGGACTGCCAGTAGCCATGACCCTTTACACCTTCGTGGGCATCTCGGTGACGTCGGCATCCACAGTCCTCTTCGGTCACCCCATCTGGAATCCGATCGAACTCATCGGCGCATTTCATCAACCCGTCGTCGCGTTCATCGCGCTCATCGCCATCCTTATCGCCACGCTCAACGTCAACATCGGCGCCAATGTTGTTTCGCCGTCGAATGACTTCTCGAATCTCTATCCGCGCCTCATCAGCTTTCGCACCGGAGGCCTGATCACTGGCTTTCTCGGACTCGCCATGTGTCCCTGGAAACTGCTGGCCTCGCCTGACGCCTATATCTTTGGCTGGCTCATCGGCTACTCCGGGCTGCTGGGGCCGGTCGCAGGCATCATGGTTTCGGACTACTTCCTCATCCGCAAAACCGAGCTCGACGTCAACTCGCTCTACCACTCCGAAGGTATTTATCACTACACCCGAGGAATCAACCCGCGCGCCATTGTGGCCCTGGTGCTCGGTGTCGCCATTGCCCTGATTGGTCTCGCGGTCAAACCGCTGCATTTCCTGTATGACTACGCCTGGTTCGTCGGGTTCTTCACCTCCGGCCTCATCTATACATTGCTCATGCGGCTCTCAGCACCAGCTCCGGCACCACTGCTTAATGCAGCGCGAGATCATGCCGGAACGAACTAGAATTTCACCCTTACACGCATTAAGTTGCGGAGGTGTCATTCTGAGTGAACAGGGTCCCCGAACGTAACCGGGGCCCCACAGAGCGTCAGCTCCGTGGGGTAGGTTCGGGGGTGGCGAGCGAAGAATCTGCTTTTGTGTCTCTCCGCCACGCTAGAACCGCACCCGCGCTTCCGTGATCAGGTTGTGATTGTAAGTATGGAAGCTGGACGTAGCGATCTGCATGCCGCCATCGATGATGAAAAACGGATGCTTCGGTTTCCAACTCTTCGGCCGGACAACATAGAACGCAGCGGGAAGAACGAAGTTCTGCATCTTGCCGTCGTGGCTGCCTTCAAAATAAAACGTCGAGTTGTTCTCGACTTCGAACCAGACGTGCGGAGTGGCATGCGCCTGGGCCACGCTATTCCACGCCACCGACCTTCCCTGGAGATAAATCTTGCCGGTTGGCAGTGTGCCGCCGAGCGAGGTCATTGCATCGAAGCGGCGCCGGAAGGCAAATCCTGCTGTGATTGCCGGGCTGTAGGAGTCTGTCGCCGCGCCGTTTTTGTAGCTTCCCATCGCGAAGCAGTGACTCAGAACCGCTGCGATGTCGAAGTTGCCGCTCTCCGCATCTCCGGATGCAATGCGCAACTTTGCCAGCACCGAAGTATCTCCGAATCCGTCAACGGCGGCGCTGTTGTGCTGAATGTATGGTGGTGGAACAAAGTCGAATTCAAAGCGATTTCCCGCGATGATCCCGCCGCCTTTTCCATTGCCGTAGTTCACCGTCTCAGCGCCTTCGGCGTTGTATTCGTGGGAGACGGAGAATCGAGCATATTGAATGAGGCGAGGATCAGGCGCGACCAGCGGAGTGATAAACGCGGGCTGCAGCTTCGCCATTGCGCTGTTGTGCTCGCTGAATGACCCTTGCGGATACAGTCGATGCGCACCGATTACGCAAACGACGATAGTCAGCACGACGCAGATGAGGCGATTCGATCGCATGAGTCTGCCTTCGTTTCTACAGAATTCCTGCGACTGGCTCTGTGACCAATCGCACCCGACTGGTGTGTCCCGCCGGAAGTGCGCAGGTGGCACGTGCCCCTGCTTTGCTCTTTATCGGAACGCGAGGCAGCAACTTGAATTTGCAGCGATTCCGCCCATTCGTTTTGACACTACTGAACCCCGGGTACTCCTGTGGGTGCAGAAGCGGCTCAAGCGATGACCTCGCGCTGAAACTTCGCGGTAAAATAGGAACAGCTAATGATGCAAATCACTCCAGCGGCCGCCAGCCAGGCTTTCCGCTCTATGCGGGAGTCGAACTCGCGGGTGCAGGAAACCTCCCCGATCATCCAGGTTCAGAATCTCGAAAAGACCTACCAGACGGCCCGCGGAGCTCTCACGCTCTTCAGGGAGCTTGAGTTAACCGTCGCCCCCGGCGAGCTCGTCGCCATTGTGGGGCAATCCGGCACAGGAAAGAGCACACTTTTGCACATTCTGGGTGCCCTTGATGCGCCGACAGCAGGCACTGTACACTGCGCATCAACCAACGTCGCAACTCTCAACGCTCGGGAGGCGGCAGCCTTTCGCAACCGTGAGATTGGTTACGTGTGGCAATTCCACTACTTGTTACCGGAGTTTTCGGCGCTTGAAAACGTGGCAATGCCGCTGCTGGCGCGCGGAAATAGTCGTAGTCTGGCGCTAGATGCTGCATCTAATTGGCTTAAGGAGGTCGATCTGCAACACCGCAGCGATCACCGTCCCGGAGAGCTCTCAGGCGGAGAGCAACAGCGCGTGGCGCTGGCCCGGGCACTGGTTGGCAATCCGCGGCTCTTGCTGGCCGACGAACCTACAGGCGATTTGGACGAGACAACTGCCGGGAAAGTTTTTGACCTTTTAGAACGATTGCACGTAACCCACGGGCTCACCTCAATTGTGGTGACCCACAACATGGATCTGGCCGCGCGGTGTACGCGGACTCTGCGCCTGGAGGGCGGGCGCCTTCATGCTACGGGAATCGCTCCTGCGGGAGTCTCCACAGCGGGAATACACCCCGGCAGGGAGTAGGAAAAGCACCTTTCCGGGTGGTTTTTGAGTCTGATTGTATAAGTGGGTCTGGAATTGCTATCCGGATTCACGAGCGGTGGGTGGGGTGCTTACGGAAGAAGAACTCCGGAGCGGCCGGGAGAGGGCAAGAAGTTCCGGTCCACCCAAAAGAGCTGTTCGGGGCAGTCTAGGGATTTTCCGGGGCCACCGGCGGCGTTAGTTAAAAGAAGGGCGCGGCAAGAAGGGTTGAAGCCGATCGCGGGATCCGCAGCGATAGATCTTTGTCGTTGGGGTACTGGAAAATCGGACGACCACTGCTACCGAAAGCCTGCTGCAAGAGGAGATCAGTATGTTCGAACGCTATACGGAGAAGGCACGTCGCGTGATCTTCTTCGCGCGATACGAGGCCAGCCAGTTTGGTTCGCCCTATATCGAGACCGAGCACTTGCTGCTGGGCCTGCTGCGCGAGGACAAGGCGTTAACCAATCGCTTTTTGCGTTCGCACGCCTCGGTGGAGTCGATTCGCAAGCAGATTGAAGCGCACACCACGATTCGCGAGAAAGTGTCGACAAGCGTCGATCTTCCCCTCTCGAACGAGTGCAAGCGGGTCCTGGCCTACGCAGCGGAAGAAGCCGAGCGCCTGGGACATAAGCACATCGGTACCGAGCATCTGCTGCTGGGCCTTTTGCGAGAAGAGAAGTGCTTCGCGTCAGAGATTCTGCAGGAACGCGGCCTGAAGCTGGCGCAGATTCGCGACGAGCTCGCCCGCGTAACCCAGGAGAAGGCTCCGGCGCAGGCACGACAGCGCGAGTCCAGCCTTCTGGCCGAGTTCAGCCGCGACCTCACCCAGGCCGCCATGGACGGGCAGCTTGATCCTCTGGTTGGCCGCGACGGCGAGCTTGAGCGCGTGATTCAGATCCTCTGCCGCCGCACCAAAAACAATCCTGTGCTCATCGGCGAACCCGGCGTAGGTAAGACGGCCATCGTCGAAGGTCTGGCGCAGCGCATCGCCGACGGCGAAGTGCCAAGCTTCCTCGCCGATAAGCGCGTGCTTGCTCTCGACCTTTCGCTCATCGTGGCCGGCACCAAGTATCGCGGCCAGTTTGAAGAGCGCCTCAAGACCATCATGAAAGAGCTGATGGAAAATCAAAACTCCATCATCTTCATCGACGAACTGCACACCCTCGTCGGCGCTGGTTCTGCCGAAGGCTCTCTGGACGCAGCCAACATCCTCAAGCCCGCTCTCTCTCGCGGCGAAATTCAGTGCATTGGCGCAACCACGCCCGCTGAATATCGCAAATCGATCGAGAAGGATCGTTCGCTCGAGCGCCGCTTCCAGGCCGTCAAGGTTCCGCCGCCCAACGAAGCCGACGCGATCAAGATCATCAACGGCATCAAGGACCGCTACGAGAAATTCCACGCCGTCAGCTACACCGATGCCGCCATCGAGTTCGCAGTATCGCATTCAAACCGCTATATTCCCGATCGCTTCCTGCCCGACAAGGCCATCGACCTCATCGACGAAGCCGGCGCTCGCGTAAAGCTGCGCCAGACCTCGCTGCCCGAGGAGATCACCGAAGTCCAGAAGCGGATCAAGTTCATCGTGCACCGTATGGATTCGGCCATTGCGAACCACGAGTTTGAGAAGGCCCGTTTCTACTCCGATGAGGAGCGCAAGGAGCGCGAAAACCTGCGTGCCCTCCGCGACAAGTATCACCTCGACGACTCCGCTGCCGGCATCGTAGGCCGCGAAGACATCGAAGACGTGGTCAGCCGCTGGACCGGTGTTCCCGTCACCAGCATCAAGGAAGAAGAGACGCAGAAGCTGTTGCGTGTGGAAGAAGAGCTCCACAAGCGCATCATCTCGCAGGAGAAGGCAATCTCCGCGCTGGCCCGCGCCATTCGCCGGTCGAGGGCTGGACTGAAGTCTCCCGCGCGGCCCATCGGAAGCTTCCTGTTCCTCGGGCCCACCGGCGTCGGCAAAACAGAAGTCGCGCGCACCCTCGCCAACTTCCTCTTTGGATCTGACAAGGCTCTCATCCGCTTCGATATGTCGGAGTTCATGGAAAAGCACTCGGTGTCGAAGCTGATCGGTTCGCCTCCGGGATACGTGGGCTACGAAGAAGGCGGCCAGTTGACCGAACGCGTCAAGCGGTCTCCTTACTCTGTCGTCCTGCTCGACGAAATCGAGAAGGCGCATCCGGATGTGTTCAACATCCTGCTGCAGGTGTTTGAAGACGGCCAGTTGACCGACGGACTCGGCAACACGGTCGACTTCAAGAACACCATCCTCATCATGACGTCGAACATCGGCGCCCGTCACCTGCAGAAGAAGCAGGGCCTCGGCTTCCAGAGCGATCGCGAAGACCTGGTCAACGACAAGGTAGAAGAGCTGGTAAAGCAGGAGGTCAAGAAGACCTTCAATCCAGAGTTTTTGAACAGACTAGACGAGGTCATTCTGTTCATGTCCTTGTCCGATGCGGACCTGATCCAGATCGTCGAGCTGCTGGTGCAGAGCCTGAACGCAAACCTGGCGCAGAAGGCGATTACCATCTCCGTCCGAGAGGAAGCCAAGAAGTGGATTCTCGACAAGACCCTTAGCGATCGCAGCTACGGTGCGCGTCCGTTGCGCCGTGCCCTGCAGCGCTATGTTGAAGATCCTCTGTCGGAGGCGCTCATTGCTGGACAGATCCAGCAGCGTCCGGCCTTCCTCGAGGTCTATCTCGAGAACAACCAGCTCTTCTATCGCCCGGTAAGTTCGGACGAAACGGCGACCGAAGAAAAGCCAGCCGGCATCCTCCTCTACAGCGCGTAGCCGACGAAAACGAATGAACCATCGGGGTGCCCCAGGTCTCGCTTCTGAGACCTGGGTTACTCAAATCCCCGGCTAACCCGCCGGGGTTTTCTTTTTATGGGGCAGGCTCTGGTACCCGGAGACAAAGGCTGAACGAGGCGAAGATTCGTCAAAGTTCCGAGTGGCCGACCACTCAACCGCAGCAGACTGTTGCTGTGACAGCTGCAAAAGTGGCACATGGACCGTCCCATACAGTTGGAAATCCGAATATGTTGATGGTCATGAAAACCGCCGTTTGTCTGCTCGTGGCCACGATGATCTTCGGCACCCCATTCTTAACGGAAGCCCAAGGCGCTGCGCAGGACAAGCAAGCATTTGGGTCTTGGACCGACCCTGCGACAGGTCTCACGTGGACAGCGAGAGACAATGGCAAAGACCTTAGCTGGAAGAAGGCCATCAAATACTGTCGCGCTTTACGGCTGGCTGGGTACTCCGACTGGACCCTGCCAAATCTGGCCGAGTTGCAAGCGATTTACGACAAGACGGCCGAAGCTCCAGGGATGGCGGGAATGCATTCAGAGGATCCAGATACGTGGCACGTGAAGGGAAACCTCTTTCTAACCGCTTACGAATGGAGCAGCAACTATAGGCAGAATGACCGCGGAAAGTTCAGCGGATATGGGTATTACTTCGACTTCAATGAAGGCAAATCAAACGATGATCCGACTGGATGGCCTTACCCATATCGCTTTAGGCGTGCGCTGTGTGTGCGCGGTCACGAGAAATGATTCGGGAGATTCCGCAGTTCATGGTCGCGAGTCAATCACCGCCAACTGAGACATTGAGACTAAGAAATTGCTAGCTTTCCCTCGCAGACAAAGCCCACCCTAGGTTATAGGTAAATTACAAATCTTATTCAATTCCCATAAACCTGATAAACTCCCTATAGTTATGGACCCCGTTCGCAATCCCTACGCCCCAGGAGCCGGCAGCCCGCCGCCCGAACTCGCTGGTCGCCACGAAATTCGCAAAGACATTGAAATCCGCCTCCAACGGCTTCGCTTGGGCCGTCCAGCCAAGAGCATGATGCTGATTGGACTCAGAGGCGTTGGCAAAACAGTGCTTCTTGACCAGATGCGCCGCGACGCCGAAGCCGGCGGCATCCACACCGTGCGCATCGAAGCTCCCGAGCATCGCTCCCTCCCCGCCATTCTCGCTCCGGCTCTGAGGCTTGCCCTCCTCCATCTCAGCAAAAAGGAGGCCGCAAAGGACTTCGCCATCCGCGGCCTCAAGGCCCTTGCCGGTTTCGCGAGCAAATTGAAGGTGCACTACCAGGACATTGAAGTGGGCCTCGACTACGATCCCGAACCGGGCCTCGCCGACAATGGCGATCTTGAACTCGATCTAGGCACGCTCCTCGTACAAGTTGGCGCGGCAGCGAAGGCGGCCGAAACCGCCGTCGTTCTCTTCATCGACGAACTCCAGTACGTCGATGAACCGCAGATGGCCGCTTTGATACAGGCATTGCACCGCTGTGCGCAAGAACAGTTGCCGGTCACGGTCGTTGGAGCGGGCCTTCCGCAATTGCGCGGACGGATGGGCGAAGCAAAGTCGTATGCGGAACGGCTGTTCGATTTTCCCGAGATCGGACCGCTCGCACCACCTGATGCGCGCGAAGCGATCGTACGGCCGGCCGAAGTGGAAGGGGCCTTCATTGACGACAACGCCGTTGACCTCATCATCACCAAGACGCAGGGATATCCGTACTTCCTTCAGGAATGGGGCAAACACACCTGGGACCTCGCCCCGGCCAGTCCCATTCGTTATGACGACGTGGTCAACGCCTCAGACGAAGCAGTGGCCGCGCTCGACGAAAGCTTCTTCCGCGTGCGCTTCGATCGCCTCACACCAACCGAAAAGCGATATCTTCGCGCCATGGCTGAACTCGGCCCCGAACCCCAGCGCTCCGGCGACATCGCGGACCAGCTCGGTCGCGGCGTCACCTCTCTCGCTCCAACGCGTTCCGGTCTCATCGGCAAAGGCATGATCTGGAGCCAGACTCACGGAGAGACAGCATTCACCGTTCCACTCTTCGACGAATTCATGAAGAGAATCATGCCCGGCGACGCGTGGCGGCGTGGATAGCCGCCAAACTCTCCCTTAGTGCTGTTATTCCCATATCCCAAAGACGCTGTCATTCCGACCGACCAAAGGGAGCGGAGGAATCTGCGGTTGTTCTTTTTTCAACACCCGACCTGCTTCTCCTTCGCTGCCGCTGCCCGTCCGAAACCAATTCGAACTTCATCCATCTCATCCGCCGAAGCAGCCACCGCAAGCTCGCCATCCTCATTTCGTCAATACCGAGGCGATTGCTGATGGCGCTAAATCCCTCATTCAACTGTGTAAAAAACTACGCGGCAGTTTGCAGGTAATTTCCCGCTTTCGGAGCAAAATGGAAATAGAAAGTGCGCCAAACAGAATTCGGTCAGCGTTTGGTTTGGCGACTAACCCATTTATTTAGGAATCTCTACAGGTAAACCCAATGATAAGAATAATCTGCAGCGGTACATATCCCTTGACGACAGGTAAGTTTAAGCGCATACTGTTTTATATGAAAGTTAAACAGTCGATTCCTCAAGAGCTTAGGTTCACGATTGAGCAGTTTAATCGAATGTTTCCCGATAACGATTCCTGCCTCGATTGGCTGATGGCCCAGCGTTACCCCGGATACAAGGCTCTCTGCTCCTATTGCAACGTCGAGCGGAAGTTCCATCGCGTCACGACGCGCAAGGTCTATTCCTGTGACCACTGCGGCACGATGATAGCGCCGATGGCAGGAACGATCTTCGAGAAGTCGAGCACGTCTCTCCGGCTGTGGTTCTATGCCATGTACCTCATGTCTGCAACCCGTTGCGGAATCTCTGCGAAGCAGATTCAGCGCGAAGTCGGTGTCACCTACAAAACTGCGTGGCGCATGTTTAAGCAGATTCGAACCCTGATGTCGGAAGATGTCAGATTGGAGGGGACCACAGTAGAAGCAGACGAGATGTACTTCGGCGGGAAAAACAAGAACAAGCATGCGAACAAGCGCAAGGGGTTCGATGGGCGCAGCAACGATGAAAAGACGCCTGTCTTCGGTATGGTTGAGCGCGGCGGTTGCGTTATCGCTCTGGTCACTCCAAACGCGCAAAGCAAAACCATTCTCCCGATCATTCACGAGCGGGTTTTGCCCGAGTCCATCGTCTACACGGACGATTACCCGATCTACGACAAACTGGCGCAGCATCCCAACGGGTATGTCCACCGCCGCATTCAGCACGCGCAAAAGGTGTATGTCATGGGCGACATTCACACCAACACGATTGAAGGGTTCTGGAGCCTCGTGAAGCGCGGGATCGGCGGAGTCTACCACTCTGTCAGCAAGAAGTATTTGCAGACCTACTTGAACGAATATAGCTTCCGTTACAACCGCCGCATGATGAATCAGCCGATGTTCACTTCTCTGCTGACGCAGGTGATTGGGAAGGCGGAATAGTCTTTCGGACAAGGCTAGCGAAGTCATCGAATGTTATCGGCCTCATCTTCTTCTGAGTCTCTTTCGAGGGAATCAGGAGTTTTCTTTTGCCGCTGTTCTTTTGCCGTTTTGTCAGTTTTGATGATCTCGCCATGGCTGCTGCTAGGATTATGGCACATTCTTCTTTTTATTCATCTCTGAGATATGGTCCCGGATAAATGAAACTACCATCATAACCAGCATCAATAGGACTCCTACGAGACAAGCGATCAGTGTTTTCTGCGCACGTTTTTGGTGAAGCAATATGATTCTGCCAGCCTCCGAAGTCGAGTCACTGAAATCAACGTTGAATTGCTGGGAGTGGGTTGGATACATCTCAACGGGAGTTGTGTTCCTTGGCTGTATTGGCGAGTTCGTCGCAGAGTTTACGCGCTGCGTAAAGAGCAAAAGGAGTAAACATAAACTATCCCGCCTGTCTCTAATTGTCTTAATTGCTGGAATAGCGGGAGAATTGCTGAGTGAAGTTCGCGTTTCGCAATTGTCTGGAGAACTTATCGCAAATGTCGAACATGAAGCCGAAGATGCACACAAGGAGGCAGCCCAAGCAGACTTGAGGCGCGTCCAACTAGAAAACAGAATCGCCGATATCTTCGGACCTAGACAGTTGACCGCAGCGCAATCTGCCAAAATCGCAGGTGAACTAACCGGATTAAAAGGAATCAAGGTCGATGTATTTGTGTATGCCGTGAATGGTACATCGGAGGACTTCCAAGACTCTCGCAATGTTGCCATAGAAGTGATGGGGATATTGAGACAAGTAGGTGTAAATGAGGCTGGCTGGAAGCTTGATTCATGTCTAAATCCTGGGAACGTCGCAAACATCGTCGTTGGAATTAATGGAACGGACGGAAGTAGTGGCAACGCTGCTACCGACGACAAGATTGCCTCTCGATTGATTGAGGCACTCACGCCTGAAATTGGCACGTTCCAAGAGGTAAACAAATACCCATCCCCAGCCTTCCTATGCCAACATCCAGCTTCAGATATCGACCCCCAGCATCCCAACAAGCGTAAGCCGGATGCGGCCATCAACATTATTGTAGGGAGGAAAGTACAGCCGATCCTGACCCGCGAAATGCTGGAGCCGACCGAAGAAAAGAAGCCCTGAAAACTGCGCCATAGGAGCGCCACCCTGTCACGGAATTTTGAGTATACCTGACGTGCGGGGATATCTACCTCTGCAGCGCACCCCTGTCTGCAGACCCAAGAAAGAAGGATACTTACTCGCAGAGACCGGCATATAGGGGGGCATCCGAAAGTCTGCACGAATCGCGGATGACCACAGAGGCGACAGCCCAGCTGGATAAGCGGGAATGGCGAGTTTGAGGAGTTGAAGCCATTAGCGGGGTAGCTAGAACCTGCCTCACGCCTTAGCATAGGTTGAACATTCCCGACGCGAGGTCCAGCATGGCCGACACCACCCTTCCTCCAGTTCTAAGCGCAGCAGAGATCAGCAGCCTAACCCGCCAGACAAATTACGGCACTTGGCGCTTCCAGAAAACCTGGAAGCCGCTCTACATCGCCGACGCCGAAGGCTGTTGGATTACCGATGGCGCAGGCAAGCGCTACCTCGATTTCAGCGCGCAGCTGATGTGCGTGAATCTCGGCCACAAGAATGCCGCGGTCGTCGAGTCCATCGGTCGGCAGGCGCGCGAATTGGCCTTCGTCGGTCCGGTATATGCCACCGAAGCACGCGCCCGACTCAGCGCCAAGCTCCTCGAAGTTCTGCCCGCGGGCCTTGAGAAATTCTTCTTTGCCACCAGCGGCACCGAGGCCAACGAAGCCGCGTTCAAAATCGCCCGCATGTACACCGGCAAGAACAAGATCATCTCGCGCTACCGCTCCTATCACGGATCGACAGCCGGCTCAATCGCCGCTACCGGCGATCCGCGGCGCTGGGCCATGGAACCCGCAGGCAAAATCCACAATGTCGTCTTCGCGCCTGAGACAAATTGCTACGACTGCCCCATCAAGCACACTTACCCCGCCTGCAATGTGGCGTGCGTTGATTACATCGAGCACATGATCGAGAACGAGAGCGATGTCGCGGCAATCATTCTTGAGCCGGTCGTCGGCACCAACGGCGTCTTGATTCCACCGCCCGAATACTTCCCGCGTCTGCGCGAGATCTGCGATCGCCACGGTGTGCTGATGATCGATGATGAAGTGATGGCAGGCTGGGGCCGCACCGGCAAGTGGTTCGCCGTGGACCACTGGGGAGTGAAGCCGGACATCCTCGTCACCGCCAAGGGAATCACCTCAGCCTACGTCCCCCTCGGACTCTGCGCGACAACCAAGAAAATAGCCGACCACTTCGAAGATCACTACTTCTCGCACGGACACACGTACGAGGCGCATCCCATCACGCTTGGGCCCGCCGTCACCACCATCGATGAGATGCAGCGCCTCAAGCTTGTCGAACGCTCCGCCGAACTCGAGCCTTACGTGCGTCAGAAGCTGGAAGCCCTGAAAGAGAAACATCCGTCCATCGGCGATGTACGCGGGCTCGGGCTTTTCTTCGCAGTCGAGCTTGTCAAGAATCGGAAGACGAAGCAGCCCTTCAACACCATGCGCGACAAAGTTGAAGGCAAGCCGCTTGTCGTCGATCAGATCGCTGCGAAGATGATGGCCGACGGCGTCGCCCAGCAGGCATGGGTCAGTCACTTCGTCATCGCGCCGCCGCTCATCGTCACCAAAGAAGAAATCGACTTCGGCATCGACGCCCTCGATCGCCATCTCGGTATAGCTGATGCGCTGGTCGACTGATCAAGCCGAAGGTGCCGCTCAAAGTCTCGCCGCAGTTACCGGGAATGAATGCTTTCTCGTTGTTCAGTGATTCGCAGATCGAGCTGAGGCATCCGCCGGCTGTGGGGGAGGGGATAGCTGCTTGCAGAGGACTCCGGCAAGATCCGCAACCAGACGCAGTTTTTCCGCGGCCACGCCAACCACGCCCCCTTGCGACAGAGCCAGTTGTGAATGAAGAAGAAGGCCGGAAGCGGTGTTCTTCAGGTCGCTTTCGATGGAAGCAGTGGCTGCTTGAAGAGCCTTTGCCTGCTCCCGTTCTCGCCGGTGCAGTGCGGCGCGGATCTCGCGGATGATTCTGGCAGCTCCTGAGACGGCGAAATTGATCTGAAGCGGAATTGCCAACCCGGACCGCTCCCAGATTGCATCGGCACCGGCAGCGTCGCACTCGACGAGAGACTCATCGACCACAACGGCAACAAACTCTCTGCGCCGCAGGGTTGCAAGCGCTGCGCGACGACCCTCTGCAACTTCCACCTTCATTCCAAGCTGTTTCGCAAACACTTCAGCGCAATTGCGAACACCTTCGATGCCGCTGATGATCAGAATGCTCATATCTTCCTCAAACTCGGCCCGTGTTGTTTTTGACCGCACCGAGCAAATAGTTCTTCTGTGGGCTGAGAAACCTGGGCTGGCAATACCACCGCTCAATCGGTGCGAAGGGGGTTAGTTTTCCCGCGTTGAGTCGGCGATTCCGTATTCCTTCAACTTGCGATAGAGAGTGGTCTTGCCAATATCGAGCAACCTGGCTGCCAGAAGTTTGTCGCCGTGTGTGACTCGGATCGCGTCGAGAATCGCATGCCTCTCCTGAACTGCGAGGGGAATGATTTCCTTCGCTTCAGACGATTCCTGTTTTTTTCTTCCTGCTGACGTTGCAGCGTGCAGTGCGGCAAGCGACTCCTGCTGAAGTTGTGTGGGCAGGTGGCCCAACTGGATTTCCCCGCCCGAGGTCATGGTGGCGCCATGTTCGACTGCGTTTTCAAGTTCGCGAACATTGCCGGGCCAGTCGTACTGCATCATTGCGCGCAGAGCATCGTCGTGAATGCTGAATCTGGAAGGATGCTCCTTATTGATCTTGTTGAGAAAGTGTGCCACCAGCATTGGGATGTCATCGCGGCGATCGCGCAGGGGCGGCAGACGGAGATTTACGATATTCAAGCGGTAGTAAAGATCTTTGCGGAAGGTTCCCTTCTCCACCATCGCGGCCAGATCACGATTCGTCGCCGTAAGAATGCGCGCCTTGATCGGTACGCGGTGCGTGGCTCCGACGGGCCGAACCTCCCGCTCCTGCAGTGCCCGAAGCAATTTAGCCTGAAGGTCGAGGCTGAGTTCTCCGATCTCGTCCAGGAATACGGTTCCGCCTCCCGCGGCGACCAGCAGGCCTTCCTTGGCATGATTGGCGCCGGTGAAAGCCCCCTTGACGTAGCCGAACAACTCGCTCTCTACGAGCGTCGGCACCAGAGATCCGCAGTCTACGGGTAGAAATGGCTTCTCCGCGCTGGGACCAAAGTTGTGGATGGTACGTGCAATGAGTTCTTTTCCTGTGCCACTTTCGCCGAGGATCAGAACCGGGTGGGTAGTTTGCGCCACCTTCGACAGGATGCGATATAACTTCTCCATCTGCGGCGTATGACCGATCATCTGGCCCATGCCTTCGTGCACCCGAAGTCGTTCTCTCAATTGCCGGGCCTGCGCATCAACCCGGCTCAGACCGCCGGCACGTTCCAGCGAGGATGCGAGTTCGTCCACCGAAAATGGTTTATTGAGATAGTCGGAGGCGCCGCAATGCACGGCAGACAGCGCCACACTGGCGGAGTTCACAGGTGCCATCGCTATGATCGCGATGCGCGGATAAAGCGCATTGATCTCCGCGACCGTTTCCAGGCCGACATCACTGTTCCTGGGCAGATCGATCAGAATGATGTCGGTGGGCAATCGGAGCAGGGTCGACCGCACGCGGTCAAGCTTTGAAACTCCTTCAGCGTTATATCCGAGGCTCGCAGCAACCTCTATACATGCCGAGCGGGCGGCCTCATCTTCATCTACGACCAGCACATGCAGGCGGGACAGCTCGGGCGAGATCGGAGGGAGACAATTCATGGTCTGCGAAAAAGGTGATGTTGCAAGCATGGTATTCGCCTTGTTGATCCGGGCTATGTGGGCCAGATCACCTGTGTGTTTAAACCTCGGGAAACCCTATGCCGTCTGTACCGGCAGTTCGATCTGGAAGCATGTGCCCACGGGGTCGCGGTTCGCCGCATGGATCATGCCTCCCGCGGCCTCTACGATGGAACGGGTGATGGAGAGTCCAAGGCCACGATGGGGCAGCGGCCACTCGCCACATGCGAAGGCATCCTGGCTGGGAGGTCGAGTGTCTCGCGGTTCGAAAAGCTTCTCCATAACCCTGCCCGCCAGTCCGGGCCCGTTGTCTTCGACGTTCAGGGTTACCCAGGGTGTGTTCTCCTCGCCTCTGCTTTCCCAAAGTGAAATGTGAACTCTGCCAACAGCCGACATGGCTTCTGCGGAATTCTTCACCAGGTTAACGAGGATTCGAGTCAAGTCTTCGCTGGTCATCTGCACCGGAACCGCGCCACCCTTTGCGTCAACCGTCAATGCAATGGTGGGTCCAGCAAGCGCCACCAGGAGGCTGCGGTTGGCGAACAACTCTTCGGCGAGGTTTTCGATGGGCTCGGCGGGGACATTCTTCCAATGCTGCGGTTTCGTTTTCAGCGCTGAAGCCGGCCACAATTCGGTGTTGACGGTATCCTTGCTGGTCGCGGCAGCCGCTGGCGCCTCGGCAGAGCCTACGGTTACCAGCTTTTCAACCAGGCGACGACTCGCGGCGGCCACCAGCCGCAACTCTCCGCCGTAATGCAGGAAAGGCGTTCCGAGGACTCCCGGCACTTGGAGCAGGTCGCAGTAGAGATCGAGCGCCGTAACCATGTTGCGTGCATCGTGTGCAATCTCCGCCAGGCTTTCACCTTGGCTGGTAAGGGTCGAGAGCACTTCCACCACTTTGTTGACCTGCCTCTGTTCGGTTGGGCCCAATTCCGTTAATTCTTCGACCTGCTGCATGGGTTGAATACCTTTCTTGAATTCTCTGAGCTTCGTCGACCGGGTCTCACGAGCCACCTCGATCCGGGTACCTGAATGAATGATTTCTGTCCTTTCTTAGTACACGCAGCGTGCCAAATCCGGACGATCGCATTAACTTATTCAAACAATGAGTTTTATGGGAATAGAGATTGGAACGGAGGGCGCCTTGGCGAGATCGAAAACGGCCCAATCTGGGAATTGTGGATCCGCGTTCCGCATGCATATGGTGGCAGCCTTTCGAGTTACGTGCCGGCCGCGTGACACTTTCCCGATTCGGTTTTTCCCGGAATGGGATTCCACTTCGAGGTGGTCTTTGGGGTCTCGTACAATCGGCCTATGGACCGGCAAGATGAAAAGAGTTTTTTCCGCCCAGGCGATCGCAAACCGAACCAGCTTCGCCCTTTAACGCTGACGCCGAATTTTGTGCAGACTGCAGAAGGTTCGCTGCTGGTGACGTTGGGTAACACGCGGGTTCTGACCAACGCGACGATTGAGCAAGGAGTCCCAGGTTGGCTGCGGAACTCGGGCCGGGGATGGGTGACGGCGGAGTATGCGATGCTGCCGCGGTCGACGGTGACCCGGACTCCGCGCGAGAGCGAGCGGGGCAAGATCGGCGGACGCACGCACGAGATTCAGCGACTGATTGGCCGAAGCCTGCGGGGCGTAGTCGACATGCACCTGTTGGGAGAGCGAACGGTGATCCTTGATTGCGACGTGATCCAGGCGGATGGAGGTACTCGGACGGCGGCGATTACGGGTGCGGCTGTTGCGCTTGCGATTGCGCTGAATGCACTGGTGAAGGCAGGGACGCTGAAGCAGTCGCCGATGAAGCAGCTCGTTGCGGCTACATCGGTTGGGATAGTCGGCGGTGTGCCTCTGCTCGATCTCTGCTACGAGGAGGACTCGCAGGCTGAGGTCGATATGAACATCGTAATGACAGCCGACGGCGGGCTGGTCGAGACGCAGGCCACGGCGGAGAAGGGGAGCTACTCCCGTAGCGATCTGAATGCCTTGATCGATCTGGCGGAGGGCGGGCTCAAGGAGATTTTCGCTGCTCAACGGGCCGTGCTAAAACTGGAATACTAGCCAGCGACAGGCGTGCTAGAACGCGGCGGGTTCATTCCTCCTTATGTTCGAGTACGGAAGCAGCCTCGTGCTCGGGAGCGCCGATGATCTGGAAACGTTCATTGCGCCAAACGTAGCGGGTGCGCACTATGCCTGCGGAGCAGCAATCCGCTTCCATCTTGGCTGGATCAGATAACTCAACAACTAGTTGCTCATGCTCGCCGTATACCTTTTGCAATCCTGAATACGCCCTGTCTCCGGTGCGGCAATAGGCGAGCAGCCGTGGCCCTGCCGGCGAAGGAGCGTAGAGATAGATGTAGTCAGTCTGCTGAGTGCCCCCCGTGCCGTAATGAATGACCACAATCGCATCCTGTCTTCCGTCGCCTGTCACGTCCGCGAACGAAACTGAGCTGAGGGAAAACCCCGATTGGCCCTTGCCGTTTTTGAGGCGGAGGCTTCCCGGAGCATTGGTATCAAGCCAGACCAATCGATCGTGTCCAAGGCGCGACCCCGAAAGAGGGTACGTGAAATTTCGAAAATCTACTGTGCGGAGGCTCTCCTCTGCCGCTGCCAACATGCCGAAAGTGAGCACGACTGAAATGACGACAAGTCGCATCCGCCAGTCCCGCCACCGTTCACTCATGGGAGCCTTGAAAACCCAACTTCAATTCTAAACAATTACTTCTTTTCGACTACCGGCAGTTCGATCGCGCTTGCGTGATCGGGCGTGTGGTAGATCCGCTGCGTTGCTTTCTGGTAGTCGCCGGGTTTGGCCCAGAAGATGCTCTCGACGAAGGTTTGCGGGTTGCGGTCATAGAGCGGAAACCAACTGGACTGCACTTGCACCATGATGCGGTGGCCGGGCAGGAAGACGTGATTCGCGGGCGGGAGCGCGAATCGATACGTAAGAGCCTTGCCGGCTTCGATGGGCTTGGCGCTGGCGAAGCTTTCGCGGTAGCGGCCGCGGAAGATGTCCATGGCGATGGCCAACTGGTAGCCGCCGAGATTAGGATCACCCGCGACTTCATCCGGATATACGTCGATCAACTTGACGACCCAGTCCGAGTCCGTTCCTGAAGTTGAGGCGACGATATTGGCGATGGCCTGCCCGGTGATGTGAAGAGGTTCGGTCAAAACATCAGACGTGTAGGTGAGAACGTCGGGGCGGCCGGAGTCTTCGCGCTGATCGTCGACGAGCCACTGGGGCCAGGTGAGGGGCAGATCGTAGCCGACGGGTTGGCTGGGACGCGCACGGAAGGGAACTGGCTTGGCGGGGTCGGAGATGTATTCGTCGTAGGAAGCAGAGTTAGCGGTGTTAGCGGACTCAGGAGAGAAGCTGAGCTTGAGGCCGGGCTGGAGATAGAGCGACTTCATCGCGGGTGCAACGGGCCACGCGGAGAGTTTCTGCCATTCGTTTCTGCCTGTCTCGAAGACCGTCACCGGGGCTATGTCCATCGCGGGCGCGTCGTCTTTTAGATAATGCGCGAGGAACGGCGCCAGGACGTTTTTTCGAAACCATGTTCCGGTGTCCGAGCCGAAGTGGATTGCGCCGAGTGAATCGGCAGGCTCGATCTCCTGGCCGTGGTGCCAGGGGCCGAGCACCATGAAGACTTTGTCGCCGGTTTTGTCGAGCGGCTTGATGGCCTTGTAGACCGCCATTGCGCCGTAGATATCTTCCTGGTCCCAGAGCGAGTGAACGAGGAGAATTGGGATCGGGATGCCGCTGGCGCGGAAGTCCGCGGCGAGCACCTTGTCCATGGCTTGATCGGACCAGAAGGCGTCGTAGGCGGGATGCGCGATCAGCTTTTTCCAGAAGCCGATCTGTTCGAGTCCGTGCTGCCGGCCAAGTTCGCCGGCGGAACCGGCGCTCATGTATTCGTCGTAGTCGTCGAAGTGCGCGGTCCACCACTTGGCGCTGTTGTCGCGCGTCGCTGTCTGTTCGTAAATGTAGGGCAGGTTCTGTTCGCGGAAGGCTCCGTTATGGAACCAGTCGTCGCCCATCCAGCCATCGACCATGGGGTTCATCGGGACCGAGACTTTAAGGGCCGGATGCGGATGGACGAGCGCCGTGAGGGGAAGCCAGCCGTCGTAGGAGATGCCGAGGATGCCGACTTTGCCATTTGTCTCCGGGATGTTGTGAATCAGCCACTCGATGGTGTCGTAGGTGTCGGTGGATTCATCGACTGGCGTGGGATTCTGCGGCCCGCGGTTGGGGCGGTTCATCACGTAGTCGCCTTCGGAGCCGTACTTGCCGCGGATGTCCTGAATGACGCGAATGTATCCACCGTCCACAATCACGTCGGTAGCGTTGTCATACCCGTAGAGATTCGGACCCAGATGCGCGCTGGCGGCGTGCGTGGTGAGCTGGTCGGCGCTGTAGGGCGTGCGTGTCAGGAGGATGGGCGCGTGCGATGCGCCTTTCGGGACGAGAATCACCGTGTGCAAGTGGACGCCGTCGCGCATGGGGATCATGGCTTCGCGGCGAGCATAGTCGAATGAGGAGGCGGCAGGCTGGAGGTGATGGGGCGTCTCGCTCGGGTAGTTGGGATACTGCGGAGAGGGGCTCTGCTGTGCCTGAGTGATGGCAGGCAACGAGACAGTGAGTGACACGGCGGCAACGAAGGGCAGAGAGATGCGGCTCGAAAGGCGAATCATTCGGTCAACCTCTTGGAAGTTGCGGAAACGGAAACAGAGACGAAGACGATGGAGATGCGGGAACAGAGATGCAGACTACTAGGTGACCAGACCGTGCCACAACCGTTAAAAACTCCGGCCCGTCGGCTGGTTCCGGATTTTTTAGCGGCATCCAGAGGTGCGGAGCGGTATCGGGCGATGTCTGCGGCAATAAACAGGTTGTGCCGGTGTGTTCGGCCGCACACATTTGCCTTGCGCGGCTCTGCTACCATAAGGACGATTGCAGTTCCCGCCGCAAGATAAGCCCATATGAGCGTGCCGGCGGCTGAATTCCGGAAAGATCTCAAGAAGGAGAATTGCTATGCCTTTAGTCTCCATGCGGCAGCTTCTCGACGAGGCCGCCAAGGGCGGATACGGCGTCGGCGCATTCAACGTCAATGACATGGAACAGATTCAGGCCATCATGATGGCGGCGAAGGAAACCAAGTCGCCCGTGATCGTACAGGCGAGCCGCGGCGCGCGCCAGTTTGCCGAAGACCTTTATCTCTTCCGCCTGATCCAGGCCGCCGCCGAACTGAATCCCGAGATTCCGATCGCGATGCACCAGGATCACGGCAACAGCTTTGAGACCTGCAAGAGCGCCATCGAGCTGGGCTACACCTCGGTGATGATGGATGGGTCGCTGAAGGAAGATGGAAAGACTCCGTCGACTTTTGAAGAAAATGTGGAAGTAACGCGCAAAGTGGTCGAGTTTGCGCACGAGCGGGGCGTGACGGTCGAAGGCGAGATCGGCGTGCTGGGTGGCGTGGAAGACGGACATGGAGCGGGCGGCACGGGGCTTGAGCACATTACCGATCCCGACCAGGCTGTGGAGTTTGCAGAGCGCACCGGCGTTGACGCGCTGGCCATCGCTATCGGCACGAGCCACGGCGCTTACAAGTTCACCAAGAAGCCGGATGGATCAGTGCTGAAGATGGATGTGCTTATCGCGATTCACAAGCGGTTGCCGCACACGCACCTCGTGATGCATGGCAGCTCGTCGGTTCCCAAGGATCTGCAGGACGTCATCAATCAGTATGGCGGCAAGCTGAAGGAGACGTGGGGCGTTCCGGTTGAGGAGATTCAGCTCGGTATCCGCAACGGCGTGCGCAAGATCAACGTGGATACCGACAATCGTCTCGCCATCACGGGCGCCATCCGCAAGGTGTTCGCGGAGACACCGGAGAAGTTCGATCCGCGCGACTACCTCAAGCCGGCACGCGAGGCGATGAAGAAGGTTGTGGCACTGCGCATGACGCAGTTTGGACAGGCCGGGCACGCGGGCGACTATAAGCCGATGGCGATCACCGAGATTGCCAAGGGCTATGCGAACGGCTCGCTGGACACGCGTCCGTCGATGGCCGCAGCGCGTTAGCGGTTTCTCACCTCTAAAGTAAAATTTGATGGCTGCTCCGCACTTGCGGGGTAGCCATCTTGCTTTTGGGGCCGGCGAAGCACGGTTGCTTGCCGCCAACGAGCAGGTTTTTCGATCATAGTGATGGTTCTGAACAGGCCGTGATGTTCGCTATCGCTCCGAGAGGCTAAGGGGTCGAAAACCAAAATCCGGACACCCACCAACTTATAGGCACTTCAACCGCATCGAACGAAAGGAAAATTCTGGGCATTCCGCCAGACACGATCCACCCCGACTCATAAAAACGAATATCAAGGCAGGCCCCCGTGAAGACTATCCCCTCCCTGACACCCTTTCTCTCCTTGGTTGCAATTTCAGCGTTCGCCGCCAGCGCCGCAGCTTCCGCCCCCACCGTTTCGATCGCCGCCAGGTCCAGCAGCATTTCTTCCGGACAGACCGACACGCTGACCGTGACAGAAACCAGTGCGGCTTCGATCCATGTGACGGGATCGAACGGCGCATCGTACAACCTGCCTTATTCCGGCGGAACCATTGCCGTTGCGCCCACTTCCACAGTGACGTACACGGCTACAGCTATGAATTCGAGTGGTAGTGTCAGTGCCCAGACCACGATAACTGTGAGCTCAGGCACCTCCACTCCGTCCACTCCAACGATCTCGATGACAGCGAGTTCCGGCAGCATTTCATCCGGACAGTCGGATACCTTGACGGTAACGGATTCCAAGGCTGCCTCAGTGCATGTGACGGGGTCGAACGGCACATCGTACAACCTGCCCTATTCCGGCGGCACCATCACTGTATCTCCAAGTTCTACGACGACGTATACCGCAACCGCGACAAACTCAAGCGGGAGCACGACGGCCCAGACGACGATTACCGTGACATCGAGTACACCGAATCCTACGGTGTCGATTTCCGCGCAGAACAGCTCGATCAGCCAGGGCAGTTCCGACACGCTGACGGTAACTGCAGCCAACGCCACCAAAGTTGTGGTGACCGGGTCCGATGGAAGCTCTTATACGCTTTCGGCTACCGGGGGCACCGAGACGGTGACTCCGACAGCGACCACTACCTATACGGCGGAGGCAAGCAACGCGGCGGGCGCGGTAGCTTCGTCGGAAACGACTGTGACCGTTGGATCAGCTGCAGGCGAGAGCGCGGTCCAGCACGTGGTCTTCATGCTGCAGGAGAATCATACCTTCGACAATTACTTCGGCATGCTGAATCCGTACCGGCATTCCAATGGGTGGGACATCGGCGATGACGGCAAGAAATACGACGTGGACGGCATTGACGACAAGCTCACTACGATCAAGAACGAAGACGACGAAGGAACGTACTATTATCTCTACAAGTTTCGCACCACCTGCATCGACGACGACTCATCCGACTGGCTGGCTAGCTACGGAGACGTCAATCGCTATAACTTCGCCGCCACTCGGCCCATTAATATGGACGGATTCGTCCATACCTCCGAAGGGTACGCCAAGAGCTGTCTTGCATCCGGAACGTGCGGTGGCGCATACACCGATACGACCGGCGAGCGCGCCATGGGCTATTACGACCAGGGTTTTCTGAACTACTACTACTACATGGCATCGCAGTTCGCAGTGTCGGACCGGTGGTTCTCGCCGGTTTCTTCCAAGAGCGTTCCCAATCGTATCGCTACCTTTACCGGAGGCACCACCCAGGGGCTGGTTCACGATCCCGGCAACAACGACCATCTACCCCAGCTCAACATCAATAACATCTTCGAGGAACTGCAAGGCGCAGGGGTGTCGTGGAAGGTCTACTACACCGTGACCCAAGGCGGATGCCTGGGCGGCAGCGCGTGCGGTTCGGGCAACAACAACCTGCCCGACACCACCTTCCTCTCGCTCAGTTACTCCACGCACTTTGTCTACGCCAATGCAAGCCACGCCGCTTGCACGGGGACGACCCAGCCATCGTCGGTCTGGGGCGATACTTCCAATTCCTACTGCGTCGACCCAAACCACATCGCCCCGCTGTCGCAGTACTACACCGACGTGAAGAACAACACGCTGCCGGCATTTGCGTTTATCGAATCGGGGAGCGGAACGAACGACGAGCATCCCGGTTCGGAGCAGTCAATTCTGACCGGCCAGGCCGAAGTGGCCAACGTGGTCAATGCGCTGATGGTCAGCCCGTCGTGGGCAGGCTCGGTGTTCTTCTTCGGCTACGATGAAGGAGGTGGCCCATACGATCACGTTCCGCCGGTGCCCGGCCACTCGAACGAATACACGGATTCTTCTCTCGGCTCGATTCCGGATATCTCCTCCATCGCCGTAAATGCCGACAGCTATAACCCGTGCGTACCTTCGGGCGGCACACCCACTACGCATTGTGACCTGTACTCATCGGATCCCGGCGCCAAGAGCACCGATGCCACGGCGCAGCAGGGATTCGCAGCTCAGCTGGGGTTCCGCGTCCCGAACATGGTGGTCTCGCCATTTACGCGCAGGCATTACGTTTCGCACATTCCAATGGATCACACCGCGATCATCAAGTTTGTCGAGAATCGCTTCATTGGAAGTTCTGCGCACCTGACCGCGCGCGACGCCGTGCAACCGAATCTGCTCGACTTCTTCGACTTCACCGGCAAGCCGTGGGCTACGCCCCCCACGCCGCCTGCACCGGTGACTGCGACATCGTTGGGCTACAATCCTTGCCTGCCGCAGAGCATGGGGCCGTGATCTGAATAACGACCGACAACAAAGGCCGATCTGCTGGGCGGATCGGCCTTTTCGTTTGCGCAGACCGCCGTTGCTTCTTATCCGTCCGGGTGATGCTGGCGCATGATCTTTTGCTGGCTCACGGCGTCGCCATCCCCCTGCTTCAGACTTGCGAAAACGACTGTGGACAAGATGGTGAGACATCCGAGCGCACGGAACGCGAGATGAATGCCGTGAATCATCTCCTGGGGAACTCTGGATGCGCCGGTCGGAACGAAGAACGCGGTGGTGAGTCCGGCTGCAGCCACTCCGAAGCTGATCGACATCTGCTGCATGGTGCTGGCGATGGTGCTCGCGCTGCTGGTGTCGCGCTCGGAGACATCGGCGTAGACAAGCGTATTCATGCTTGTGTATTGGAGCGACGTGAAGCCGCCATAAAAGTACGCCAGCACGAGGATGAACCAGACCGGGGTGTGCAGTCCGATCGTAGAAAACACAACCAGAAGAATGCCGATGATGATGGTGTTGGAAATGAGTACGCCACGATAGCCGAACATCTCCAGAAGGCGGCGAATGATCGCCTTGATGCTCATAGCTCCGAGTGCCTGCGGCATGATGAGCAGCCCGGACTGAATCGGGCTGAAGCCAAGTCCGGTCTGGTAGAGCAAGGGCAGCAGAAACGGCACGCCGCCAATTCCCAAGCGCGTGAAGTAGCTGCCATTCACCGCTGCTCGGAAGGTACGGATGCTAAAAAGCTTGAGTCGGAGGAGCGGAGATTCCAGTGTTCGCGCATGTAGCCAGTAGCCGATCAGGAGGGTGACCGACAGCGCCAGCAGGCCGACGATTTCGACTGCGCCTAATGTATGTTCGCCAAAGACTTCAAGGACATAGGAAAGCAATGCAATGCCGGAGCCAAAAAGAATGAGCCCCACGATGTCGAGGGGCGGAGTGTCGTCTTCGGCGAAGTTCGGCAGGTGAAGGTAGACCATGATGAGGCCGGCGATTCCGATGGGGATGTTCAAAAAGAAGATGACGCGCCAATGGAAGTAGTCGACGATGAAGCCGCCGGCGACCGGGCCGAGCATGGGGGCAATGAGCGCCGGGATGGAGACGAAGCTCATGATGCGGACGAGGTCGGACTTGGGGAATGTCCTGACCAGGGTGAGCCGGCCCACCGGGACCATCATGGCGCCGCCCATGCCCTGCACGACGCGGAATGCGACAAGAAGATGAATACTGGTAGAGATGCCGCAGAGAAACGAGCCGAGCGTGAAGATGCCGATGGCGGAGGCAAATACGCGCCGTGTTCCGAACTTGTCGGCCATCCAGCCGCTGATGGGTATGAATACGGCAAGGCTCAGCGTGTAGCTGGCGAGCACGGCCTTCATGCTGAGCGGCGTAACGCTGAGAGCTTCGGAGATCGCCGGCACGGCGGTGTTGAGAATGGTGGTGTCGAGCGACTCCATGAAGAAGGCGACTGCCACGAGCCATGGCAGCAGGCGCAGAGCAGCGTCGGAAGGTACGGGAGCTTGCGCTGCGTCGCTGGGGATGGGCGATGAACTCATGGCGTTTCAAGTTTAGAAGGAATTGTGTTGGATTGAGATACGAGAAATGCCGATCAGGGCTTCCCGTCACATTCCTAGGATGCGGCCGGTGCGATTGACGGTTCGCGATGAGGAACTGTGCCGATGCCCATCTCCTGATCCTTATACTGCAACTGGTAGAGCTTCCAGTAGAGTCCGCGATTGGCAAGGAGTTGCTGGTGCGTGCCCATCTCGCGAAGTTGTCCTTTGTGCATAACAAGAATTGTATCGGCTCGCTGGATTGTGGACAGGCGATGGGCGATCAGTACGCTGGTGCGGCCTTCGACCATGCGCTCGAGAGCGCCGCGGATGCGAAGTTCGGTATCGGTGTCGACGCTGGAGGTAGCTTCGTCGAGGATGAGGATGTGCGGATTGTAGGCGAGTGCGCGGGCGAAGTTGACCAGTTGCTTCTGGCCTGTTGAAAGAGAGTTGCCGCGTTCGCGGACCGGCTCATCGAACCGGTCAGGAAGCGAATCGATAAAGTCCAGTACATTGACGTCGCGCGCGGCTTGCCGCATGGCTTCTTCAGTAATGGCTTCGTTGCCGAAACGGATGTTCTCGGCGATAGTCCCGGTGAAAAGGAAGGGGTCTTGCAAAACTACGGCGAAATGGCTTCGCAACGCGGCTAGGTCGAGTTCGCGCAGGTCGACGCCATCGAGGCGGATCGACCCTGCGGTCACGTCATAAAAGCGCATCATGAGGCTTGTCAGCGTGGTTTTGCCGGCCCCGGTGTGTCCGACGATAGCCACGGTCTGGCCGGGTTCGATGGTGAAGCAGACGTCTTTCAGAATCCACTCGATGTTGCTGAACGCAGCCAGTTCCTTTGCACGCTCAGGGGATTCGGCGACGCGACCTACGAGCTCTTTCTCTTCCGGTGTCAGTTTCTGATACGTGAACCAGACATGATGAAACTCGATGCGGTTCGATCCGTCGCCGGAGCGGGGATTGGCGGGACTGACGATTTCCGGGACGGTGTCCATCAATTTAAAGATGCGTTCGCATGCGGCCATGGCGGCCTGCAGGATGTTGTACTTGTCGCTCAGGTCCTGGATGGGACGCCAGAAACGCTGCGAGTACATATTGAACGCGGCCAGCATGCCGATGGTGACCGATCCCGAGAGGACGCCAAATCCGCCGCGCCAGATGACGAGTGCGATAGCAATGGAGGAGAGAATTTCAACTGCGGGGTAGTAAAGGGCATAGGCGAAGATCGTGTCTTTGAAAGCGATCATGTGCAGGCGGTTGACAGCTTCAAAGTCCTGGTAGGCGCGCTCTTCGCGGTTGAAGAGCTGCACAACTGCCATACCGCCGATGTGTTCCTGGGTGAAGCTATTGATGCGCGCAATGGCTGCGCGGACCCGGCGATAGCTCTCACGGACGCTGTCGCGAAAGAGTCGCGTCACGACGAGGATAAGAGGTAAAACCGCAAAGGCCAGCAGCGCCAGCCACCAGTTGATATTGAGCATCACGATGGCCATGATGCTCAGCGTGAAGAAGTCATCGACGATGGCGAGGATGCCGCCCGTGAACATCTCGTTGATGGCGTCGACATCGGACGTAATGCGGGTGACCAGGCGGCCCACGGCGTGGGTGTCAAAGAAGCCGACATGCATGCGCTGCATGTGACGGAAGATGTCGCGGCGTAGGTCGAACATGATCTTCTGACCGGTCCACTGCATCAGGTAGGTCTGGATGAATTCGAAGAGATAAGCGGAGACCTGGGCGACCAGGAAGATCAATGCGAGTCGAGTAATGCCCGGTATCGGGGCAGTGGGAAGGTGACGAAGTAGAAAGCCGGTCGGCCCACCTTCGTGGCTCAGGATCGTGGTTCCCGCCTCGCCTTTGCCGGTGGGGAAGTAGCGGTCGATGCCGACCATTACAAGGTACGGCCCGGCGACATCACTCATCGATTTCAAGGAGATGGAGATGGAAGAGATTGTTGCCTGCAGCCAATAAGGGCGCAGGTAGTGTCCAAGGCGCTTGATCAACCGGGAGTCATAGACTTTGCCAACCGGATCCTCATCGGCTTTTGGACGCGCATCGCCGTTACGCGGATCGCGCTCTTTCACCTTGGTTTGGCTGGGTCTTTGCTCAGCGTTAGGCATCGGTCAACAAAAGCTCTCGTGTTCCATTGTACGGGTTGCAGATTTGGACATTTCGCAGCGGCGTTCCATTTGAGGGCATGGAAGTGGCCTTCCAGGTGAGGCGAATCCGACCCGAAGCGCTACACCACGCTGCTTTAGACTCGGAGCGTGGGATCGAGTCCTTCCATCACGGCCTCTGCGGACGTGGGCGAACTGCCCCACGTCGTGCGCCGGGGAAAGTATCTGTACCCTCCGGGCCTGCGTTTCAATCTTCCTTTTTACCGATTTCATAGTTTCTTTGACCCTGCGAACCCCATTCTTCTCTTCGAACACCTGCGACGCTATGGTCGCGCAGCACACTACCGCATTCTGCTGCATGACGTTGTGTTGTTGAATGACCCGGCTGATATCGCGGAAGTGCTTATCGACAAAGCAGCATGCTTCGGCAAGGACCGGACCCAGAAGCGGATGAAGATCCTGCTGGGCGAGGGAATGATCACATCGGACGGTGAAAATCATAACCGGGGACGACGAATAGCCGCACCTGCCTTTCACCGGCGCCGTATTGAGCGCTACGCCGCTCAGATTGTGGAACTTGCCGACGGCCTCCGCGCGCAATGGAACCCCGGGGCGGAACTCAATATTGCGGCCGAGATGATGCGGCTGGCTTTGCAAATCACGGCGCGTACTCTATTCGATACCGAGGTGACAGCCGAGATTCATGAGATCAACGACCAGGTAAACATTGTTATGGATCTCTATCACTTCCTGGTCACTCTGCCGCGAGCTGAGCTATTGCTGAATACACCATTGCCGCAGATGCGACGGTTTCGCGCGGCGAAAAAACGACTGGATGAAGTGGTGGACGGCATGATCCGGACGCGCCGGGCTGAGGTAAATCTGGATCAGCATGGCGACCTGCTTTCCATGCTGGTGGCGGCGCGGGATGATCAGGCTGGAGGCGATGGGCACAAGCTGGATGCCCAGCAAATCCGCGACCAGGTTCTGACGCTGTTTCTTGCCGGGTTTGAGACAGTGGCCAATGCGCTGGCTTGGACGTGGCTCCTGATTGGGCAGAATCCCGAGGTGGAAGCGCGGCTGCATGCGGAACTGGATGCGGTTCTGGGCACGAGGCCGCCGACGCTCGAGGATATTTCACGGCTCGAATACACCGCCATGGTGCTGTCAGAATCCATGCGGCTTTATCCGCCGGCATGGGCGATGGGGCGCGAGGCGTTGCAGGACGTCTCGATCGGGCCGTACCGGCTTCGCAAGGGGACGATGGTCTTGTTCAGCCAGTACATTGTGCAACGCGATCCGCGATGGTTTCCCGATCCGGAGCGGTTTTGTCCGGAGCGATTTGCTCCCGAAGCCAAAGCAGGTCGGCCGCGGTTCGCATATTTTCCGTTTGGCGGAGGAGGACGGCAGTGTATTGGGGAATCGTTTGCGTGGATGGAAGCGATTCTGGCTTTGGCGACAATTGCGCAACGGTGGCGCGTTGAGCTGATTGCGGGCCAGCAGATTGAGCTGCAGCCGAAGATCACGCTCCGTCCGAAGAACGGAATCCGGGTAAAAGTCGTTCCAAGAGCCTGAAAACGATTTGGCCCATCGACCGGCTTCTTTCGGATTCAAAGCGACGCCAGATCTGGCATATCGATGATGCCGTAGACTCGAAGTGTGGGTTTCCAAAGCTTCCATGGCAATGAGGCGACTGTCCGGCATCTGCGCGAGGGGCTGCGCAGCGGGCGTTTTCCGCAAGCGCTGATTCTTGCCGGGCCAAGGGGCGCAGGCAAGTACACGCTTGCCCTGATGCTCGCGCAGGCTGTGAACTGTCTCGAGCCGACTCAAAGCGACGGCCTGCCGGATTTTTGCGGGCACTGTGCTAATTGTGTGCGCATCGCAGAGTCGGCCAATCTTGAAGATCGCGTGGCAGAAGCAGTCGCTACGCGCGACGAGATGCGCGACACAGACAAGCGCGAGACGCGCATTCTGATCCAGACGCATCCCGATGTGCTGATCGTGCCTCCCGATCCGCCACAACTTCTGATCAAAATGGGGCAGGTCCGCGCGGTGATTCACGCGGCGTATTATCGACCGCCGGCAGACGCGCATCGGGCGTTCACGATCTTTACGACTTCAGCGTTTATGAAAGAAGCGGCGAACAGCCTGCTGAAGGTGCTGGAGGAGCCGCCGGAGCGTACGTCGCTGATTCTGCTTACGGAGAATCCGCACGAACTGCTGCCGACGATCCGCTCGCGCGCGCTTCTCTACAGGCTGGGAGCGCTACCGGCGACAGAGATCGAAGCGTTGCTGGCCGAGCGCCGGCCGGAACTGAAGCCCGCGCAGAGAGCGCTTGCGGCTAGGCTGGCGGAGGGCGCAGTGGGCCGGGCATTGACGATCGACCTGGATGTTTATCTCTCCAGCAGGCAGGACGCCCTGTTGATGCTGAAGAACGCGTTGCGCGAGCCGGATTATTCGCAGCTTTTTCATGTGACGGAAACATATCGCGGGGGCGTTGACGGGCAGGAAAAGACGATCAACCTGCTGCGCGCCCTTGGCAGCTTGCTCGAGGATCTGCTGCTGATGATTGCGGGAACGCCGGAGCTGATTCGGAATCTTGACCTTGCCGCCGAGTTGGAACGCATGGCGCAGGGAATCACAGTCGACTGGATTGCTGCGACCTCCCGAGCGGTTGTGCAGGTGGAGCAGGGCATGCGACGCAACCTCTTGCGCTCACTGTCAATTGATGCAATGGCGGTCAGTCTGCAAGACCGATAGTCGCATCGTTCGCCACCCATCGTCCCGAAGTATGCAACCTTGACGTCGTCGAGGGCATCCTTTGGGTTAGAATCAGTTCACTCTCAAGAAACGAAGACCAGTTTTTAGTCTGACATTCGGCTGTGCAGATGGTTTTGCTGTCTTTAGCTGCTCTATTCAGGCGTTTTCCGAGAGCGGCCTTTTCGTTTTCCTCGTCAAGCAAATTGAAGCAGTCGTTCTGCATCTCTGCATTGAAGAGTTCCGTTGCATTGGAGGGTCTTATTTTATGAATGGTCAATCAATTTTGCCTGGGGTCGAAAACCAGCGCCGCGCTGAGACTTTCTTCCCAACTCACCGCAAGCATCAGAACTCGATGTCGACACCATCTTTTCGATTTACAAACCACGAACTCGATGAGAACGCTGCGCATCGACAGGCAGAGCAGTTTTATTTACAGAAGCAGATTCAGGCGCAGACGCCGATGGTGATTGTGCTGGAAGACGGTGAGCGCCTCGAAGGTCAGATCGAATGGTACGACCGCGGCGTGCTGAAGATTCGCGGCCGCGCGAAAGTTCTAATTTACAAGTCTGCAATCAAGTATATGTATAAGCTCGGCGAAGTGGGGCAGTAGACTACCCACTAATCCCCGGCTGAATAAGCAGCTTTGCGCAGGCGATCGCGAATCGCCACGCCAACTCCTTCGGCAGCCGGCAGCGGGCAGAGAATTACGGTACAGCCTTCGGCGTCCAGAGCGCGAAGGCCGGCATAAAGCCTCTCGGCCAATTCCTCAGTTACCTTCCAATGGCCCCACGCAAACTCGGCCGCGCCCCGCAGCGGCGATTCGAATTTGCTGAGAGCCAACTCTGCGGGAAGCATCACTCCAATCCGCTCTTTTGCGTGGAGACGGGCCGCGTCCGTCAGGCGGGCGGGAAGTTCTGCGAGGGATCCTTCGACCAGAATCAGCAGCGCGCGGGGTGCATAGTGGCGCAAACCTGCACCGGGCGACGGAAGCGACTGTGGTGTCGAATCGGCAGACAACATTTGTTCCTTGAAGTAATCCACCGGACCGGCGACCGAGCGGATCTGCTGCGCGGTGATAGCGCCGGGGCGGTAGATCATCATGGGGCTTTGCATGGGATCGAGAACGGTGGATTCAACGCCGTGGCGGGTGGGGCCGGCGTCGATGACAGCGTCGATTCTGCCGTCGAGGTCCTCGAGCACGTGAGCGGCGGTGGTGGGGCTGATATGACTGAAGACATTGGCGCTGGGCGCCGCGATGGGGACGCCGGCCTGCCGGATGACCTCGAAAGCGACGGGATGTGCGGGCATGCGAATGCCGACCAGAGCGCGGCCCGCGGTGACAACATCGGGCACGGCTCCAGAACGCGGCAACAGTAGGGTCAGCGGTCCCGGCCAGAAGGCTTCCATCACGCTCCGCACTGCGGAAGGATAAGTCGTAATGAGTTGTTCCAGCATCGGGTTTTTGAGAACAGGGCCCGCAATGTGCACGATGATGGGGTCCCAGGAGGGGCGCTGTTTGGCCTGAAAGATGCGAGCTACGGCTGCTGCGTCGAGCGCATTGGCGCCCAATCCGTAAACGGTTTCGGTGGGAAGGGCGACGAGGCCACCGGCACGAAGGATCTGCGCGGCCTGAGCGATGGCGGCTCGTGCCTCGTCCGTCTCCATGCGGGCCGGGTCAACCGAGAGGCGCAGAGTCTTCACACCTTTATTGTCGCCGTTTGAAGCGGTTGCTGCCACCTGCGTATACTCGCTGATTAACAGAGCGCGTTTGAGGATTTGGGTCCGTGGCGCGCAGAGATGATGGAAGCTGGTTCGTTGCCAGATTCCGGAAGAGGCAAATCGAGCTGAACTGGCTCCTTTGAAACGCGCTGGATGGCTATCGAGACGGAGATCAAATTCCGGGTTGCAAGCGTGGGCGAACTGGTGTTGCAGCTTCGCCAGGCGAGGTTTCGCCAGCAGACGCCACGTTCATTCGAGAGCAACGTTCTGTATGACACGCCCGATCGGAAGATGCGGGCGCGGACCGAAATTCTGCGCATTCGAAGCTATGCGGGCAAGTGGACGGTGACGCACAAACGGCTGCCGGACGTGGGTCCGGGCGAGGATGCGCACAAGCATCGCGTTGAAACCGAGACCGAGGTGGCAGACGGCGAGGTAATGGCGCAGGTTTTTAAGTCGCTGGGGCTGGTGGAAGCCTTTCGCTACGAAAAGTGGCGCAGCGAGTGGACTGACGACGAAGGGCATTGCGTGATCGACGAGACCCCGATTGGCGACTACGCGGAGCTGGAAGGATCGCCGGAGTGGATCGATCGCACGGCGGCGAGGATCGGCGTGGATCGCGCGGATTACATCACGCTCAGCTATGGTCGGCTGTTTGAGCAGTGGCGTGAAGAGCATCATTCCGACGCCAACGATCTTACCTTTGAAGCTGTGTCGATCGCTCACTGAGCGGAGACTGCGAATTCAACCCCACCCTGTTGTCCGGTCTCTGTGCGTAAATATCCTCCTTTCTTCGGGTTGAAAAATGCATAGAATTGGCGTTGCAGGAATCTCCGCAACGAGGTGGAAGATGGCTGTTCGGGCCCTTGGCATCCTTGCGTTCGCAATCGCAGCATCGAGCTTTATGCGTGTCGCAATCTGAAACTGTCAGGAGCACAGGAATTTCGCGGCCTAAGATATCGAGAATCGCTTGCACCTGACAATCAAAGAGGAAGATCTGGACCGCAACCCTTCGAGGGATGCGGTCCCCGACCAGGTTCAGACTAGTTCACCGTGAGATTCACCACCGTTGTCTTGGTGACCGATCCCGCAGTGCCGGTCACTGTGATGGTGTAACTTCCCGGCGTGGTTCCAGGGTTGCCGCCACCGCTACCGCCGCTCTTACCGCTGCCGCCGCAACTTACGGTACCGCTGTTCAGGAATGTCAGCAGAAAGATCATGCCGAGCAATGTCCGGAGGCGCCGCCGCCGTGCCGGAATGCCGAAAAGCAACAAGCAGGCCAGCGCGGAACCACCTGCCGCATACCAGGGGTTTACCCGGAGTATGGGTCGGACCAAAGCCCCGCTGGTCGCTGCGGTAGTGAGGACGGTGAGCGTGCCTGTGCCCGCAGTCGTGCCGATAATGCTGACCGGGGACGTCGTGCCAAAGCTGAACGTGGGGGGATTCGAAGCACCGGAGGGACTGGTAGTGAGAGCGGCAGTCAAGGCCACGCTGCCCGTGAAGCCGCCGCTCGGAGTAATTGTGATTGTTGAAGTATTGCCGCTGGTGGCACCAGGGTTCACCGCGATGGCGCCCCCGTTGGTGAGACCGAATGAAGCTGGCGCTGCAGTCACGGTTGCAGTCACTGTCGTGGTCTGAGTAATTGTGCCGGAGACGCCCGTCACCGTTACCGTGTAGCCTCCGGCCGTGGTTGTGGAAGCAGTGGCCAATGTAAGGGTGTCGGTCATCGCTGCGGGTCCGGTGAGGATGACCGAGTCTGACGCAAAGCCGCATGTTACCGGGCTTGTGGCTCCCGTTGGTCCTGCCACCGCGCAGGTCAGGTCGACTGCGCCGGTAAATCCGTTCGATGGCGTTGCCGTAATGGTCGACGTGTTGCCGGTGGTGGCGCCGGCAGTAATGCTGAGGTTTCCGCTGTTAGTGAGAGCGAAGCTGGAAACGGGCGCGGTCGCTACCGTGACGGTCACTGCACTCGATGTGCTGCCGCTGAAGTTAGTGTCACCTGAATAAACGGCAGTGATGCTGTCAGAGCCGATGGGTAACGAAGTGGTTGCATCCGTAGCAACGCCAGCCGTGAGTGTACCGGTGCCAAGTGTCGTGGTGCCGTCCTCGAACGTGACGGTTCCCGTCGGTGAAGTGGTGTTTCCGGATGGTCCTGTAACAGTCGCGGTCAAGGTAACGCTCTGCCCCGCGGTGATCGATGTGGGAGATGCAGAAAGTGAGGTGGAGGATGCGGCCGGACCAGTGACCGCGGCGCCGTATTCGTTGAGCAAAATAGTGTTGCCGACAAGAATGTCGGGCATCGTGCCCCCGCTCAGACTTGCGGCAACAGCGGGGCCCGATAGCTCAAGATTCAGCAGATCTTTCGGAATGATATTTGGCGCAGAAGTGGTGCCGATGTTGACCGAAGTGAATGTGCCGTCTCCGTTGCCGTAGAAAATCCCGCTGAAATCGGATGACTGGAAGAGGGCCAAGTCGATGTTGCCATCGGCATTGAAGTCTGCAGCGGCGAGGCTGGAACTTCGGATTGAATCGCCGCCTGACAGGTCGAGAATAGTTGGCGTGCCGAAGGTACCGTCGCCATTGCCGAGAGCGATGACCAGTTGAGCCTGCCCCGTTGGGTCTTCCGCGAGAAAGGCGAGATCGAGTTTGCCATCTTTATTCAGGTCTGCAACCACCGGAGTCCCGTACTCATCGGCCGTCGTGTAGATCGGCATGGCAGCTTTAAATGTGCCGTCGCCATTGCCCAGGAAAATAACGAACTGGTTCTGAAGCTGGAAGTTGACGACGGTTGTTCCGGGGATGTTGACGACAAGATCGGCATTGCCGTCGCCATTGATGTCGGCGATGGCCACCAGCGATGGCGGAAAGGCGCTGGAGGAAGCGGTGGCACTGCTGTAGGTGCTGGTGATGACCGGCGCTTTGAATGTGCCATCTCCGTTGCCGGCAAGCACCGCAAAGCCCAGGTTGTAGGGGTTCGTAACGCCCGTCCCGCCTTCGATTTCGTCGAAGGCGACAATGAGGCCCGCGTTACCGCCTCTGCTCAAGTTAATGATCTGCACTCCGCTGGCGGTGTTCGAAATGTCAAAATCGGCAGCGGGTGCGATCTGCGGCAAAGCGTGCGGAGTCGGCGCGCCGAAGCTGCCGTCACCATTGCTGAGCGCCGTAAAGTAAACGGGAGTTGGGTAGATAGTGTTCCCTGCCGTCAGGTTGTTGTCCAGAAACACAAGGTCAGCTTTGCCATCGCCATTAATATCGCCGACAGCGAAGCTATCTGCGATAGCCTTGTCGGCACCGGTAATAGTCGTTCCATTCAGGACGAATGAGGCAGGCGGTGTAATGGGGGTAGCTACCGGATTAAACGAGCCCTTCCCGGTACCGAGCTGAACGGTGAACGTGGAAACTGCTGTGTCTGGAAATCCGTACGGAGTATTTATCGTATTCGTAATCAAATCCAGCGTCCCGCTGCCGGTCACATCCGCGAGGTTGTTTCCGGTATATTCTCCGGCGCTGATTTGCGGCGCGCCCTGGAAGCTGCCATTGCCGTTTCCCATCAGCGCATAGGCGAGGTTCGGAGAGCCTTCATCGCCGCCGTAGAACTCCCCTTCACCTAAACCAACAAATACGTCGGCATTGCCGTCTCCATCGAGATCGTTGACAGAAATAAAGCCATCGGTGGGAATCGTTGCATAACTCTGGCCTTGAGTAAATGTGCCATCGCCTTTACCAAACCATGTTGAGATGGAACTGCTGTTGTTCACTACGAGGTCGATCTTGCCATCGTTATTCACATCGCCGCTGGCCAGACCTGGGCCCCCGGCGTTGATGGGGTCCTGAAAGTAAGGAAATGCCGGCGCGCTGACCGCTGTAAAGGTTCCGTCCCCCTTGCCCAAGAGCACCAGACCGTTGGAACAGATGATGTCCTTCTTGCCACTCCCGCGCAGATCCGCGGTAATCAGGTTCACGATCGGCGTGGAAGCCGCACTGGTAAAGCCGGGCAGCGCGGGCGCGGCAAGGCTCTTTGCAGTTTGAAAAGTGCCATCCCCGTTTCCCAGCAAAACCGAGATTTGCTGATCGCCGGAAACTGCGACGATGTCCGGGTTGCCATCACCGTTGACGTCGTCGACGACAGCTGCGACGGAGTAGTTTCCCGCAATCGGGTATGTGACGCCATTCTTGAAGGTACCGTTTGCGTTGCCGAGCATGACGGTAACCTGCGCGGTAGTCGCAATCGGGTTGTCGACGATCACCAGGTCGCCGTTGCCGTCCTTGTTGAGGTCCGCCGCAGTCAGATTGCCGGCCGACGAGTCCATGAAAGAGGAGAGTGTGAAACTGGTTGTGCCGCTCAGGATGTACACGCCATTTGTGAGGGAGGGATAGACCAGGCCAAGGCCGGCGAATACTTTGATTCCGGTTGTCGTCGAGCCAACAAACACACCCGGCTGTGAACCGAACCCCGCGGGCGGCTGCATGATACATCCTTTTGCGAAAACGTCAGGAGTCGTCGACAGCTGCGCTTCTGAATGCAGCAAAAGTTCGTAATGCGGAGTGATATCTGTTTGCGTATATGTGAGGCCTGAACTACTTATCACATAAGTCCCCGTTGCCAATCCAAAGGAACAGTTTGGTTGACGGCCCAGGGCTAGCGCACCCGTCGGAGTGGAGATCGCGGTGAAGTTGCCAAAGAAGTCCGCTGTGCCGGTCTGCGCGCCATCGACGCCGCTGATCATCGGTTCGGCGGAGCGGTGTCTCGGATGATGTGTTGGTCGCGTGGCAGCCTGCGCGTTCAACAACGCGGTCTGCGCAACAAGGCTACCCACAAAAACCAAGGTGGCACACAAAGAGAAGGCTTCACCCCGTTGGAGAACGAGGGGCAGAAAGAAGCTGTCGGAACGGCGGACGGAACGGCAGGCAACAAGCCGAGGAGAAAAAAGCATGTGCAACTCCAGCGAGTCATTCATTTGGAAATACGCGAGGAGCACCCAATTAAAAGCTGGGGAACCGATCGTGGAAGTCGACCAGCTGGAATTGTTCAAGCAACCACACAAAGTCAATCTTGCGTTAGGAGGAGGGAAGAGGCATTTTTACTTGCTCGTGTATACCATATTTCTCGCGCACTTGGGCATCAATTGCATGACCTGTCAATCGAGACAAGAAATTGTCGGTCAGGCTCCGGAAGAACGCGGGAACTACGAGCGGGAACTTGCCAGAGTTTCCAGCGCCGGACATATTATGTGCTAACGACAACCGCCATCCCGGACGTTACTACTTGCACAACTTTGCCCAAGACTTGCTCCTCCTCGACTTATCATTCAAACAATACGACCGGAGCAAGCAGTCCGGACTATACCCACGACATTGAACTGGCAGATTTAACAGTTGCGTTTGTGCACTCCCGTTTCTGACCATATTCAAAACCCGACAATTCATCGAGTCCGTTGGTTTGGTTTAGAAAGGGAACGCGAATGAAACCCACCGTACGGAGCCTAATTCTTGCCTGCTCCTCTATCGCAGTTGCTTTGACCTTCACTTCCTGCAAGTCGAACTCCGCCCCGAATTTGGAAGAGTCCGTGCGCATTGCAACCGATGCCTATATCTACGGATATCCCCTTGTCACGATGGATATGACGCGGAAGCGGCTTACCAATGTTGCCGTTGCCGATGATGCGCACGCGCCAGAGGGTCAGATGCTGAAACTTCGGACCTATCCCAGCGTTGATAACCACGCCGTTACCGCGCCGAACGCCGACACACTTTACACGATGGCGTGGTTTGATGTGACGCGCGAGCCATGGATCCTTAGTGTCCCCGATATGGGGGATCGATATTTTCTATTGCCGCTACTGAGCGGCTGGACAGACGTTTTCCAGGTGCCTGGAAAGAGAACGACCGGAGGCAAAGCGGCGAAGTATGCGATCACAGGGCCCGGTTGGTCGGGCAAACTTCCAGACGGAGTGACCGAATACAAATCACCCACCGGCATGGTCTGGCTGCTGGGTCGAATCTACTGCACGGGTACGCCGGAGGATTACAAGGCGGTTCACGCGCTGCAAGACAAATTTGAACTGGTTCCGCTGAGCTCTTATGGGAAGTCCTATATGCCGCCGCCGGGCGAAGTTGACAGTAATCTCGACATGAAGACGGCCGTCCGCGACCAGGTAGACGATATGAGCGTCGAAGAATACTTCACCTATCTCGCGCGCCTGATGAAGGACAATCCTCCTGCCGCCGCCGACGCACCCATGGTCGAGAACATGGCAAAGATCGGCATCGTTCCGGGAAAAGACTTCGACCCGAGCGTATTGCGCTCGCTGGACCAGGAGTTGATCAAGGCTGTTCCGAAGGTCGCGCAGGCAAAGATCATCGAACACCTCAAAGAGGCCGGAAAGCCGGTCAACGGGTGGATGTTCACTACGAATGCCGGGACCTATGGGACCGACTACATCCAGCGCGCTCTGGTTACCGCGATCGGGCTAGGCGCAAATCGCCCACAAGATGCGGTTTATCCTACCGGCGAGAAGGACTCAAAGGGTGACAAGTTTGACGCCGACGGGCACAACTACGTGATGCACATCGACAAGGGGCAGATGCCACCGGTCAACGGCTTCTGGTCGCTCACGATGTACGATTCGACGTACTTCTTTGTGCCAAATTCGCTCAACCGCTACACAGTGAGCTCGAGAGACAAGTTCGTTACGAACCCGGATGGGTCGGTGGATATATATATCCAGGCGCAGTCACCGGGCGGATCGAAGGTGGCCAACTGGCTGCCGGCTCCGAAAGGAAAATTCGTACCAATGCTGCGGCTGTACTGGCCGAAGGACACGCCGCCTTCAATTATCGACGGTACGTGGAAGCCGCCGGCCATCTCTCCGACAAGCTAGCGTCTTTTCCAATTCCAGGAGGTAGCGTTGACAAGTGGGGGAGCTGCTAGTTGATGCGGCTCCATGGTGCCTGACGGATTGAGGGGGAATCACCGCCATCCCGGACGTTACTACTTGCACAACTTTGCCCAAGACTTGCCGGGGAACCCCGGATCAGCCGTGCCGCTTCAAAAGAATCGGCTCACATGGAGGCGCAGGTCTGCGCTAGGCCTCCGCGCCGTGGCACTTCTTGTATTTCTTGCCTGAGCCGCAGGGGCAGGGATCGTTTCGGCCGACTTTTTCCCCGGTGCGACGTTGCGAGGGTTCACTGCCGTTTCCGGCGCCAGCCCGGGTGGCCGCTTCAAGTTCGCGCTGCTTCTTGCGATGGAACTCTTTCTCCAGCGCGTCGATGGTAGTGGAAGGTGCACGCGTGGGAATGGCAATCTCGCGCGGAGGAGCATCATTCAGCCTGGGTCGTCCATCGCCATTCAGCGTCAACTGTTCGGCGCTCGCCACTGGGGGCGCAGGCGGAACGGCTCTGCGGGGTTCCGGAGCGGCGTCGATCGGACGGCCATCGGGGCCGAGGATCTGCATGCGGAAGAGGAACCGGACCGTGTCTTCCTGGAACTTGGCCATCATGGCTTCGAACATGTCGAAAGACTCGCGCTTGTAGGCCACCAGTGGATCCTGCTGCGCATAGCCGCGCAGGCCTATGCCCTCCTTCAGGTGGTCCATCGAGAGCAGATGATCTTTCCACAGACCGTCGATGACACTCAGCATGACCATGCGTTCGTGGTAGCGCATGGTGGTCGCACCGAGGATTTTCTCCTTGGCTTCGTAGTCTTCCTTCAGCTTTTCGAAGATGGTTTCGCCGAGATCGTGCCGGTTCGCTGCATTGGCGCCCATGGTGCCGAGCGAAATGCCGAACTGGCCCATCAGCTTTTCGTCGAGCCCCTTGAGGTTCCACTGGTCGGGGTGCTTGTCTTCAGGGATGAATTCATCGAGCAGGTTGCTGAGGATTCCGCCTACATAATCTTCCAGAATGAGCTCACGCTGGTCGACGCCTTCGAGAAGCTGGCGGCGAAGGCCGTAAACCGCTTCGCGCTGCTTGTTCATCACGTCGTCGTATTCGAGCAGGTGTTTGCGGGATTCAAAGTTCTGCGATTCTACGGCTTTCTGCGCGGCCTCGATGCGATTCGAAATCATCTTCGACTCGATAGGCACGCCTTCTTCCATGCCCAGCTTCTCAAGCAGGGTGCTGACCCACTGCTTGGCGAAGATGCGCATAAGGTCGTCTTCAAGCGAGAGGTAGAAACGTGAGGCGCCGGGATCTCCCTGGCGGCCGGCGCGGCCACGAAGCTGGTTATCGATGCGGCGTGACTCATGCCGCTCGGTCCCGAGGATAAACAGTCCGCCTTTGGCGATGACTTGCTCATGTTCCTTTTGGGCTGCTTCGTTGTGGACTGAGAAGGTCTCAGCCCAGTCGGGTTCGGCGACCTCGAATTCCTGGCCCTGGTAGTAGAAGCGCAGGAATCCTGCGGGCGCCATGGGGCTGATGGCTCCTTCGGCAACGCTGATGGCGCGCGCACGGCCCTTTTTCACCAGTTCCTGGCGGGCAAGGAATTCAGGATTGCCTCCGAGCAGAATATCGGTGCCGCGGCCAGCCATGTTGGTGGCGATGGTGACCATGCCGAGGCGTCCTGCCTGCGCGACGTATTGGGCTTCATTCTCATGCTGCTTGGCGTTCAGCACTACGTGGCGGATGCCTTTGCGTTGCAGGATGGCGGAGAGGCGTTCCGATTTTTCGATCGACACCGTTCCAACCAGCACTGGCTGCTGGGTTTCGTATAACGCGGCGATATCGGTAGCCGCAGCATTGAATTTCTCTTTTTCGGTGCGGTAGACGACGTCAGCATTCTCTTTGCGGAGCAGCGGCTTGTTGGTGGGAATGACGACGATTTCGAGCTTGTAGATCTTCTCGAACTCGGCAGCTTCGGTTTCGGCAGTACCCGTCATGCCGCTCAATTTTTTATAGAGGCGAAAGTAATTCTGGAAGGTGATGGTGGCAAGGGTCTGGTCTTCCTTGCGAATATTGACGCCTTCCTTGGCTTCGATGGACTGGTGCAGTCCATCGCTCCAACGGCGGCCGGGCATAAGGCGGCCGGTAAAGGTATCGACGATGATGACTTCGCCGTCCTTCACCACGTAATCCACGTCGCGCTTATAAAGCGAGTGAGCCTTGATGGCGGTTTCGACGTAGTGCTTGAGTTCCCAGTTCTCGGCGCTGGCGATGTTGTCGATGCCAAGCTCCTTCTCAATGGTGACCCAGCCCTCGTCCGTTACTCCGATGGTCCGGTGCTTTTCGTCGACCACATAGTCGCCGGTGAAGGTCTTGCCTTCAAGGTTGTCCATCTCCTCGCCCAGCTCGAGCGCCGGAATGATCTTCTTCACGCGCGCGTACTTGTCAGTAGTCTGATCGGTGGGGCCGGAGATGATGAGGGGAGTGCGGGCTTCGTCGATGAGGATGGAGTCCACTTCGTCGACGATGGCGTAGTAGTGGCCGCGCTGCACGCAATCCTTGATCTCGAACTTCATGTTGTCGCGCAGATAGTCGAAGCCGAATTCGTTGTTTGTCCCGTAGGTGATGTCGGCGCCATAGGCGGCGCGGCGTTCGTCGTCGGATAGGTCGTGAACAATGACGCCAACGGTGAGGCCGAGAAACTCATAGATCTTGCCCATCCACTCGGCGTCGCGCTTGGCCAGGTAGTCGTTAACGGTGACCACGTGGACGCCGTGACCGGCGAGCGCGTTGAGATAGCAGGCGAGGGTGGCAACGAGCGTTTTGCCTTCGCCCGTCTTCATTTCGCTGATCTTGCCCTGGTGAAGAACCATGCCGCCGATGAGCTGCACGTCAAAATGGCGCATTTTGACGGCGCGCCAGCCGGCTTCGCGGACTACGGCAAAGGCTTCGGGCAGGATTTCGTCGAGGGCCGCGCCTTCAGCAATACGAACTTCGTCCGGGTCGGTAATTCCTTGAATGCGGGCGGCGATGCGGGCGCGGAAGTCGGCCGTTTTGGCTCGAAGCTGTTCATCCGACAGCTTTTCCATCTCCGGCTCAAAGGCGCCGACCCGGGCAACAATGGGAAGCAGTTTCTTGATGACCCGCTCGTTGGCGGTGCCAAATACTTTCGTGAGTGCCTTATCGAAAAACACGTGAGTCTCCTTTATAAGTGTAAATGGATTGAGGGGTCAGCGTACGGCCAGGGCGCGCATGCTGACACGGGGCGTGAGGTGGGCACGCCGCTCACTCCAGATTCAGGATCAGCCGGTCCACTTTTTCGCCGCGCCGAATCCGGCGGAGTTGGCGGAGCAGGTGTTTGGCGGGAGATTCGGGATCGCCATTGTCGTCTTCGTCGGCGTCTTCAGCCTGGTGCTGCTGGGCTTCGATGGCATACTCCATGCGCGGCCGATAAAAAAGTGTCAAACCGAGAAGCGCAGTCGAGATCCCGCCGGAAGACCGGGAAGAAGTCGATTCGCGCCTTCGTTTGCGCCACCACGGCACGCGGGACAGGTAGTAGTAAACCAGGATCAGCAGGATCGCCAGAAACGGCGAAGCCATAGCAACTGCAGCGACTGCACGGTACAAAGTGTCCATAAAAATGCCTTTCCGATGTGGGCAGAACGTCGCTATCGGTGGATCACAGGGACACCTGCGGCACGAACCGCAAGGGACTGGGACCGATTGAAGGATTTAAGCGAGTCGGAAGGGCGGGGGACGCTGGAAGGAGGCAGCCAGCGATGGGACTTCGGGCGTGTGGCCGAGAGAGAGGACCGCAACCAGCGGCAACAGGCCGAACGGGACAAGCAGGCCAACGAAGAACGCAGGAAGAAGCGCCATCCATGCGGGAGCGTCAGTGCTGTGGCCATGGGGGACCAGCAGGGCAACGAGTGCAATCACGATGGCCGCGATCGCTATCCAGAACCAGGCGCGCTGCTCTCGAAGAACCTTCATAGCTGCTTTGCCGAGTATAGCAATGATGGTCTTTCTCGGTTCAGAGGTCTTTGTTTTGCGTTTGAGCAGGTCAGAAGACCGGAGCACGATTTGCAATCTAAACAGTGCATTCTCCGGTCAGCCAGTGATTTTGGAATCTTTCGCGATGGATTGGAATCCGTTGATGCGGAGGGGTTTGATGGCGAATAACGAGAACGCTGCGTTTCGGAAGCATTTGGTGGAAGTCTTGACGGGCGGTCATGCGCACGCGACGTTCGAGCAGGCGGTGAAGGGATTACCCGCCGAGTTGCAGGGGAAAGTGCCGAAGGGTGCGGAACACTCGCCGTGGCAGCTGCTTGAGCATCTGAGGCTCGCGCAGTGGGACATCCTGGATTTTTCGGTCAATGCGAAATACCAGGCGCTGAAGTGGCCCGACGACTATTGGCCAAAAGAGAAGGCTCCGCCGGATGAGAAGGCGTGGGACAAAAGCGTGCGGGTGTTCAAGAAGGATTTGAAGGCGATGGTCGCGCTGGTTGAAGACGAGGAGACAGATCTATTCGCGAAGATTCCGCATGGCGATGGGCAGACGATTTTGCGCGAAGCATTGCTGGTTGCGGATCACAACGCGTACCACGTGGGACAGTTGGTGCTGGTGAGGAAAATGCTGGGCGCGTGGGGGTGATGGGAGCCGTTAAGCCTGGCTTCCAGCTACTACCCTTGTTGCGCAAGGACTGGGCGCCCCGAAGTCCGTGATTCGCTAATTCATCTTCATTCCGGGCATGGAGGAGTGGTCCATGTTATCGTGCCCGTTGTCGTCATCGTCGACGGACCAGACTTTGGCGGGGTCAGCTTCATTGGGATACACGTGGACCATCCAGCCCAAAACGTGAGGAAGGAAGACTCCGCCAGCTGCATCGCATGCTTCCTGCGTATGGATGGAACCGAGCAGGCCGAATTTTGCGTTGGGACCGAAGTAGGCGGCCAGTTGCCCCGGAGGCGCTTTGCAGAAATTCACGTGCTGATGCCAGCGGGCAATGCTGAGAGGAATGCGGCTGTTGATTTCGTCCTCGGTGGCATCGACGCGGTCGGTGTACATGACGCCGATGAGCTGGTAGCCCCCGTCGGATGTTTTGCGATAGAGCAGCGACGTCGGTTTGAGAGGATCGAAGTGAGTGCGCGCGGCGAGTCCGTTTCCAGCCTTGGTGAAGTGATATATGGGCTGCGGAATGTTAGGCAGAAAGATGCGATAGCCGTCAGCTAACGCGTTGTGGTAGTCCTCGTAGGGAGCCATGGCGGCTTTCGCTCCGACAACGATGGCACTGGCTTTGGCCTGGTCGCCTGGTTGTTTGGGCCGCAGGGTCGTCATGTACATGTGTCCGGACATGTGGGCCATGCCGCCGGACATTTCCGTCTCGGGAGGAGCATGCTTCGGAGAGGAAGATGTTTGCGCGCGCGACGCGCCTGCGAGTAAGCCAATCGCGACAGCTAAACCTGTGACAAAGCGAAATTCAGAATGACGTCTCAGCGGATGTGCATGTGAGGACATTGCATGGACCTCCTGAGTTCAAGCCACGGTTGCGACTCGATCCGTGGTTGAGGGTATAAATGCATACGTCTCGCATGCTCGTTTGGTTCCTGAAGGCTCCTCTCAGGGGCTAAAACCCCGTTCAAGTACGGGCTGAAGCCTGTACCCTTCAAAGCCAAGTCGATGCATGGGCTAAGGCCGTACCTTTCAAAATGCACTACAGATCGCAAGGATAGGACTTGCAGCGCAAAAGTTGAATCAGCGAGCGGGCGAGTTTGCGATCAGGCGTTCGGAAACGGCTTCGACAATCTGCTCGTGCACTTCGTCGACACTGAGGTTCCCTTCAATCAGCACGACGCGATTTGGTTCGCGACTTGCAATCTCGCGGTACTTCTGCCAAACGCGCTGGAAGAAGTCGCCTTGTTCCTGCTCGAAGCGATTTTCGTCTTTGCCTGTCTGCGCAACTGCACGGGCATTGCGATTGCGCGCGCGGGCAAGGCTTGACTCGAGCGAGGGCAGCAGCAGCAGAGTGAGGTCGGGCTGAAGATTGCCGCAGACGAGACGGTGCAGATCGAGGACTCGCTGGGAGCCAAGTTCGCGGCCACCGCCCTGGTAGGCCTCGGTGGAGTCAGTGAAGCGATCGCAGAGAACCACTTTGCCGGCGGCTAGCGCGGGTTCGATGACTTCCGCGATGGCCTGTGCGCGGTCGGCGAACATGAGGGCCATCTCCGTCATAGACGCTAGAGAGGTGGAACCGGAGTCAAGCAGGAGAGCTCGGATGCGGTCGCCAGTGGCGGTGCCACCGGGCTGGCGAGTGAGGACGGGGTCGAGGCCACGCTTCTGCATCCACGAGGCCAAGCGCTTGATTTGCGTGGTTTTGCCTGAGCCGTCGAGGCCCTCGAGGGTGATGAACAATCCGCGCGGCATGCCGAGAGTCTACCACCCGTACGTAATACTCCGCGGCGGCGCGTGCGGGGTGACGATATTGTTGATTTTGTGTTACAAACAGGAGGTTCTCAATTCAAAGTCGGAGTAAACCTGTGGTGCGGCCAATTGGCCCCGCGGTTTTCTTTCGGTTCTGCGACAGAGCATCGTTTGGCAGACACGGTCCGACCCCTCGACAACTTCAGCAGTCGCCGGGGTGCCCGGCCGACCGAAAATCCCGCATACATCACAAGCTGCGGTACGCCACTTCAAACGGTTGGGAAAATTGCGGGCGCTCAATCGCGCTCAATTGGAGTTATTGGATGTTAAAGCTCTCTTTCTTGAAAAGGCTCGTCGTCGGCGGCGCCATTGCGGCGGTAATGTTTGCGACCGCGCGCATCAACGCGCAGAATCTGACGCTCGAAGGTCAGACCGGCGGCTTCATTACGCCAACGGCTTACGTGGTCTTATCGAACCAGGATCACGTATGGTCAAATCCTGCGGTTAGCTATCACTTTGTGAATGCCTCGAGCGTGATCGGATACGTGAACACGTTTTCGGTTGAAGAAGGTATCGCAAACCGTGCCGAATTTGGCTATACGCGCAGCGTGCACTTCGAAGGCAACAGCCCGGCCTTCAGCAGCCTGTGGGATTATTCGGGCATGAACGTGTTCAACGCGAAGGGCGTGGCGATCAAGGATGGGCAGTTTGGTGCGTGGACTCCCGGTATCGGCGGGGGAGTTGTGGTGCGCACCGGCGACAAGTTTGTGAGTGGCGCGCTGAACCAGGAACTCTACGGCAGCCTGAAGTCCTACACAAATGAGGACGTGTACGTCGCAGCAACGAAGACGTGGCTGAAGCCGCCGGTTCCGTTCTTGCTGAACTTTGGCTTCAAGATGACGAACGCCTCGATTTTCGGGCTCGGCGGGCAGTCGACGCGGTTTATGGGACGCCTCTTCGGCGGACTCGGTATTCCGGTTCCGCTCGGACATAATCTAGCCGCGGTGCCGGCGATTGGATTTACGCAACAGCCTCCGCAAGTGGTGAACCTCGGCGCAATCTTGTTTCCTCCGGGCAGCGGAGCGCACATTCCGACCACGATGGACTATGCGGTGCGTGTGACGCAGAAGGACAATCCGCACTTTGCGTTTGATATAGGCGTAGGGCATGTGGCGGGTGTCATCGGTCATACAGCAGTTCCGACCGGAATACCAAATCCGCCCTATGTGGTGATACCCATCGATCTGAAGGCCAACGCGGTTATCGGGACGGGTCTGAGTTACCGCTACTAACTAATAAGATTCGCTCCGAAGCAGGGGGTACGCGCTAAGTCGTCTGCCCTCTGCGACCTATTCGGGTTGACATAACTAAAGTATCCAACCGTGCTGCAACTTTCCATGGCGTAGCGGGTTTATGCCTGCGTAGTCTGAATGTGCGGCGAGCTGTATCGATGACGACCGGCACGAGAGCGGCCGGAAGCAAGAAAGTGTGTTCCTGGGTCTTAGGGGAGCACACACATCGCAAGTGCAGCCCGAAGCCGCGCAAGATAAACAATCCCCGAGGCGCGGCGATACATGGATGCTGCTCGCAAACGGGTTAAAGAAATTCGAGGAGGGTTCCCATGGGTTTCATTCGCAAATCTCGCTGGATGCTTTTGGCGCTTCTGCTTTCTCTGGTTCCCGCATCTTCATTCGCGGGCGTTTTGATCAGTGTCGGAATCGCACCGCCGGTGCTGCCTGTCTACGAACAGCCCCCTTGCCCGCAGCCCGGATGGATGTGGACGCCGGGCTATTGGGCCTACGGCGATGACGGCTACTATTGGGTTCCAGGCGCGTGGGTACCGGCTCCGTACACGGGCGCGTTGTGGACTCCGCCGTATTGGGGCTGGTCCGGCGGGCTGTATGTTTTTCATGGCGGCTATTGGGGACCCCACGTGGGCTACTATGGCGGCGTGAACTACGGATTTGGCTTCATGGGCGTCGGCTTTGTGGGCGGCATGTGGCGCGGCCACGACTTTGTCTATAACACAGCGGTTGTTCGCGTGAACAATGTGTATGTCCACAACACCTACGTCGATCGCACCGTGGTAGAACGCAACACGATTGTGAACGAACATCGCGTCGCGTACAGCGGCGGCCCAGGCGGAATCAATCATCAGCCATTGCCTGAAGAGCGGAACGCGATGCACGAACAGCACATGGGAGCGACCCCGGTGCAGCAGCAGCATATGCAGGCGGCACGTTCTGACAAGAGCTTCTACGCTAACAATAACGGTGGTCATCCGCAGACAATGGCGGCGGAGCGGCCGATGGGTTACAACAGCGCGAAACCGCAACAGCAGAACTCGTACAACAACAACCACGGCGCCCCGAGCCGGCCGACATATCAGCAGCAGCAACAACAACAGCACCAGCAGCAATATCAGCAACAACACGGCAGCTATGAACAGCCACATGGAAACTCTCAGCAGCCGCATAATGAGTCTCGGCCCGCACCGCAGCAACATGAGCAATCCCATGCGCAGCCTCAGCATGAGGAGAAGCAGCCGAAGGACCACAAATAGTCAGATCCTGACTGGTGTTGAGCAGCAATCAGAGAGCCCACGGCATGCCGTGGGCTCTGTTCTTTTCGGACGGCTCAGGCGCGTGGATTCTGCATGCCGACGATCTCAAGTTCGAGGCCGCCAAAGTCAGGGTGTAGATTCTCGCGAATGCGGTAGGCAACATCGATTCGCGCCCCCATTGCCAGGTCGAGTTCCGCGGAACGTGCAGCCATTTCCCAGCCGACGGCGCGGGTTGGAGCCGTGGCTTCGTCCTGGGTGAGTTCCAGGCGAAGATGACGGTCCTTCATGATGCGCGGCGCTGAGAGCAGGCGGGCGTTGCGGGCAATGAAAATAGGCTCGGGATTGCCGTGCCCCAAGGGTTCCAGTTTGCGCAGCCAGCCGGCAAGCACGCCGGTAATCTGATGCAGCGGCAACTCGGCATGAATTTGAACCAGGCGTTCGGGCTCGCGCGCCGCCAGGCGTTCAGCGGCACATTCAGCGAGGCGACGTTTTAGTTCCGGAAGAGATGCAGCCGGTAACGCAAAGCCAACGGCGAAGGCATGTCCACCGAACCGCGTGAAGAGATCGGCGCAGGTTTCAATTGCGTTGAGCAGTTGGAAACCATCGACCGACCGGCCCGATCCGTGCGCGACGCCATCCTCAACGCTGATGACGAGAGCGGGTTTTGCGGTGCGTTCCACCACGCGCGATGCCAGGATGCCGATGACGCCGCGATGCCATCCTTTTCCGTCGACGACCACGAGTCGCGCGTCGGCAAATTCGGCGTCGTTGGCGAGGCGTGTTTCGATTGCGGCCAGTGCTCGTGCTTCCGTCTCGCGTCGGTCGCGATTTAGATGCTCCAGCTTGTCGGCGAGTTCGGTGGCGCGGGCAGCGTCACGGGTGCAGAAGAGCTCGATGATTTCGGAGGCGACGTCCATGCGGCCGGCGGCGTTGATGCGGGGCGCAACGCGGAAAGCGATATCGAAGCTGGAGATCGCCTTCGTTGCTGGATCAAGCTGGGCAGCGGCGAGGAGTGCGCGAAGACCCGTTCCAACAGGCTTGCGCAGTTCGCGCAGGCCCAGCGCGGCGATGACGCGATTCTCGCCACGGAGCGGAACGGCGTCGGCAATGGTGGCGATGGCGGCCATTTTCAGAAAACTTGGCAGCAGCTTGTCGCGGGTACGCTCGGCGTCGTGGCGCTCGAGCAGGGCTTGCGCGAGTTTGAGCGCGATGGACGCGCCGCAGAGCGATTTCTCGGGGTAGCCGCAGTTGTGCTGGTTGGGGTTGAGGATGGCCAGCGCGATCGGAACAGCATCGTCTGATCGCGAAAGATGGTGGTCGGTGATGATGAGGTCGAGGCCGAGGCGTTGCGCGGTCTCTGCTTCCACAAAAGCCCGCATCCCGGTGTCGACAGTGATAACGAGGCGAACACCTTCGGCATACGCGGCCTCAAGCACGGTTGATTGCAAGCCGTATCCCTCGCGCAGTCGATGCGGCACATGAAAGCGAACCTCGCCTCCAAGCAATTCGATGGCGGTTTTGAGCAGGACTACAGCGGTAGTTCCGTCGACGTCGTAGTCGCCGTAGAGCAGGATGGGTTCCTTGCGAGCGATGGCCGTTTCGACACGCTCTACAGCAGTCTTCATGCCCAGCATCAGCAGCGGATCGTGGAGATGGGAGACTTCAGGATTGAGGAAGGAAAAGGCTTCGCCCGAGGTAGTGATGCCGCGAGCGACGAGAAGTTCGGCGAGGACAACGGGGATGTGTGCTGATTGCGCAAGCGCTTCGGCTTCCCGGGGATGAGAATCATCCAGAATCCAGCGTTGGCGCGGAGTGAGGAGGATTTTCGTGCTATTCAGAGCTGCGCCTGTGGCGCTCACCGCGATTACTCGTCCTCTTCGTCATGCTCGTGATCGTGGTCCTCAATGATGATGTCGTTAAAGCTCTCGACATCTTCAAGCAAAGACTGAAATCGCTCGTACCACTCCGTGGTGGTTTCGTGAAGGAACACGATGCCCTGATAGATGAAGCCAAGCTGGATATAGCCCACCATGCCGGCATATTTGCGCAGCCACTGCGCTTCCACAAGCTCTGAGGCTTCCTCGTCGGGGAAGTTCATCTCGCCGGCTTCTTCGATCAGCCGATCGAGTTCTTCCCGCTCAAGGCGCATTTCGCTGAAAGTGACAAATGGCGCGCCAACGCGTTTGGCCATCTCTACGAAATCTTTCCACGCGTCAGGATTGCCTTCGCCTTCCCACACAACAGAAGGAATGTCTTCGGTGATGTATCCCGGAAGACGTACGAGACCATGGCCCTCGATAAAGGCCACCATATCGTCTTTCAGCGACAGAAGATTGTCCGTGCTCATAGTCAAGGAATCATTCTCTCAGATGGGGGCCGGTTGGGCAGACGCAAATGTGGAAAGTTTGCGCACGGCTCGGCCCTGTAAGCTGGAAGCTGGAGGAGTGACGCTTGCCCCTGTTCGAGCACCACGTTTTTGTCTGCCATAATAGCCGTCCGGAAGGCGCTCCGCGGCCCTCATGCACGACCGATGGAAAGAGCGAGTTATTCACGCAGTTGCAACAACTGACCAAAGCGGCCGGCCTCGGAAATGCCGTGCGCATCAACAAGTCCGGATGCCTTGACCAGTGCGAGCATGGGCCTACGGTGGTCGTGTATCCCGAGGCTGTTTGGTATGGACATGTAACGCCGGAGGATGCCGCGGAGATTGTGCAGGAGCACCTGGTGAACGGCCGGCCGGTGCAGCGTCTGCGCCTGCCCGACGCGTGCGTCAACACAAAGAATTGTCCTCACCGGCCAGTGCTCTGAGTGCTCGTTCCGAGCAGGCGCTGGCTGCCATGCAGCCGTTCACTGTCCACCGTTCGCAGTTCACTGGCTTCCGCGGTGTACACCGGGTGGTCCAATGCGGTATCCTGAGATTTAGCTCATGATTTTTTCTCGCGAATACATTGGGTATCTCGCCCGTCGTACGGTCAAGCACCTCCTGGATGCCAAGCTCATCACCACCAGTGACTTGAAGGGCACAGAGGCGCGCGTCACCGAGGGTCTCACTGAGGAGCTCGCGCTCGAGGACCGCATCAACGAAGAGGTACGCGTGATCCTCGACGCGTATTCCGAAGAGATGCGCAAATCGGGTGCGCAATATGCCGAGATGTTCAAGAAGGTGAAGACCGAGCTCGCCAGGAAGTACAAGGCGGTGCTATGAGGATCAACCGCGACAAGCTCAACAAGCTGGCTCACACCGTGGCTGACACTCTGGCCGACATCGAGGCCGTTGGCTTCAACGAGGATCGCAACACGATCCGCCAGGAAGCTCGCAAGGCTCTTGAAGACCTGCTGACGGAAGAAGCTCGTATCGACACTGCGGCGCGCCAGAAGATTGCCTCTCAACGGAAGATCATCCTCGAAGGTTCGCAGGAATGGGAGATCCTCTACCGCAAGTACTACAACGAAGAAGTGCGGAAATTGGGGATTTGAAGGCGTTTCCGAAGCAGAGCAGCTTTGGCAGACCATTGATTTTTTGGTAGATTAGTAAGGCGGCTTAAGAGCTGCCCCCTCCAAGTGTGGCGCTATCGTCTAGGGGTTAGGACGTGAGATTCTCAATCTTAAAACACGGGTTCGATTCCCGTTAGCGCTACCAATAAAAATTTCCAACAGTTGAAATCATTAATCTTATCTGTCCGCAAGTTCCTAATTTATATATGGAGGCTTGCGGATAGAGTTGCGTCTCCTGCTGTCTCTAACAGTCTCCCTCTATCTCACATCTTTTGGTATACGTCAGTGGTATACATGTCTCTGCGGGGCGGGTATACGCCCCCTGGGAGGTATACGGTGGCACTGACGGCAACTGAGATGGAACGTTCGAGGCACACAGACAAGCCATACACGTTATGGGACGGTGACGGGCTGTATCTACTCGTGAATCCAACCAGCAAGCTATGGAGATACAAATTCAGATTCAACGGCAGACCGCGTTTGATGGCGCTGGGTTCGTTTCCAGTGGTCACGTTGAAAGCAGCACGAGACAAACACATCAACGCTCGGCGATTGCTGGACGCTGGTATTGACCCAATCGAGCACCAGAAGCAGGAACGCACACAAGGCACCACATTCAAGCAGTCAGCGGAAGAATGGTTCGAGACGTGGAGCGCTGGCAAGGCACCCGCTCACATCAACCGTGTGCATGCTCGAATGAAGCGCGACATCTACCCCGTAATCGGCAACCGCGCAATAGCCAAAATCACTGCGCCTGATATTACAGCGCTAGCGCGTAAGGTAGAGGCACGCGGAGTTGGCGAGACTGCCCGCAGAGTGCTGGAGAACTGCTCCGCTGTGTTCGTTCATGCCGTGGCAAACGGTTACGCGCCGCACAATGTATGCGCCGATATCCAGGCCGGTACGATTCTTAAGCAGACCGTCAAGCGCAATCACGCGAGAGTCGCAGATGATGAACTGCCCAAGGTGATTGCTGCTTTGTACGCTCATCCAGGCATCGTTACTCGCATGGCCGCCAAACTGACCATGTACACGGTACTCCGCACAGCGAACATCATTGCGCTGGAATGGGAATGGGTCAATCTGGACGAATCGCGCATCACATTTCCGGCAGAGGTAATGAAAACTCGTTCACCGTTCATCTGTGTTCTGAGCCCCGCAGCAGCGGACGTTCTGAGGTTCATGCACGAGATGAGCAAAGGGCAGCGGTATGTATTTCCCGGCCACAAGAGAGGCGAGCATCTGAGTAACGGCGCTATGCTCAAGGCGCTGCGTGACGCTGGTTACGGTGGGCAGCAAACGATGCACAGTTTCAGGGCGGTATTCAGTACACAGGCCCATGAACACGGATTCGAGCATGACCATATCGAAGCAGCGCTGCACCACCAACGGAAAGGAGTGACTGCGCATTACGACTTCTCACAGTATCTGCCCCAGCGTAAAGAACTCATGGATTGGTGGGCAGGATGGTTGGACTCGACAGCGGCGAAGGCATCACAGACCCAGGCCGCGGATTAAACACGTCTGCATTTTATGCAGTTTCTCGGGGCTGGCCGTTTAGCGGTTGGCCCTTTTCTTTGCGTGCTGTATCTGTGCTGGGGCTTGCTCAACAGCCAAGTGGAAGCCATGAGTAGCTGGCCAAAGCAAGTCCGCCATCTAGGAAGGAATGCACCTCGGAGACTAGAGAGCAGAAAGAAGTTCGCTATGCCAACTCGGTTGCCAGCTAGTAAACGTCGTCGATTGCTTTTCCCACATCAGTGGGCTTTCTGCAAATCACATAGGCCCAATGCCCAAATTGTCCGCTGGCATTGACGGCGTCCACCCAACGGTTCGCCGCATTAGCCTTCACCTGCTCCAACGGATCGTATCCCTTGGTTTCGAGAATCAGATGCGTGGCGTTCGCATCCTTGAGCCGAATGATGAAGTCGGGAACGTATTCGTGATTCTGGCCATTGTTGAAGTACGGGATTGCGAACCCAAGTTGCGCGTTCTTGACGAAGGCATCAACTTCCTTATGCGTGTCGATATAGTAGGCCGCAGTTTGCTCCCAATTTTGTGTATCAGCCACTACATAATTCAAATGGCTTTTGGAGACTTCCCGAACGTCTCTGCTGGTCCAAAAGGAGACCTCGCTGGTGGAACCTGGCTCACGATTCCGCTCGAATATCGGAACCTCCGGTGATTCGCCAGCGGTCAAATCGGGGCGTAACCCTGACTCAAGCATCTCCACGAGCCAACCGTAGTATGGAGCCAAGAACAAATCCTTCAAATCCGCTGGTGCTACTACGATCACTTTTTCGTGGATGTACCTATCCACAATGGGCACCAGTTGCTTGAAGAGCACATGACCCGGAACTTCACAATTCTTGTTTTGGGAGTAATCCTTCGCTAACGACGCCGACAACTCAAATACAAGTTTTTGAATTCGCTGATTCTTCCGCCACTCGGTAAGAGCGGCACCGCTCATTCTCCCAGGCCCAGAGAGCGTCAATCGCCCTGCGTTGTTGACACTCAGTCCCTTCATCTCCACTTCCGGCGGAATCTCACCCGGCCTTAGCAACAGAGGTGCAACGTTCTCCCAGTCCATGGTGATGCGCCTGCGTATCGCCGTCGTATACCCTTCCACTCTAGGAAACGTAATCTCAAACGCGCTCTTTTCGGGGATCGCATGAACGTGGTGACGCTTCGGCAAGGGTTGACTTGGTCCAGTTGAATTCGCCTTGAATGGGATTACCTCGAATGGAACACCCAAGACTCTTGCAACCTCTTCGTTGAGTCTCCCGTCGGCGTTCACTTCGTAATTCTTTCGTCTCAGTCCACGTCCGACTACCTGCTCACACAGTAACTGCGACATGAACGGACGCAGCCCAATGATATGGGTCACTGTGTTGCAGTCCCATCCTTCGGTCAGCATCCCCACGCTGACAATGCACCGCACATCGCGTCCAGGCGGGTGCAATGGCCTTTCCAACTTCGCGGCCAACTCCACAAAGCCCTCTGGATACACCGGGCGTCCCTGCGAGTCATACGTCCAATCAAGTTTGCCGATGGTGTCCAGCGTAATGCGCATCCATCTGCTTTCATCGCTCTTTGCCGGACCAGATTCAGAGTCAGTGTCGTGAACGACTTTCGAGTCCACGCGAATTGTATTGATAGCATTTTCCCGGTTACGGAATTCTGTAACGTTGGATGAAGGGACACCTTTGGGCTTCTTGTCGTCCGCAAGCCATTCATACATCACTTTGGCAATGGTCGTGTTCTTGCAGATGAGAATGTAGACCGGCGGTCTGGCATCTTCGCCTCTTTCCCTCCATTCCTCACCGAGTTTCTCCCACTCGCCTCCCAGCATGGCAATTGGATGGTGGGCGTACTTAAGGACTGCATCTGGCTTTGGGGCTTCCCCTGCTTCCGCCCTTTTCCGAAGCTGTTAGTTTCTCTTCAACAATCCAGCGCCAGATATTGAAGTATTTCGGATACTCCGCGCCGGTCGTATCGCGTACCGCAAGCTGGGGCACCTTCACCAGCCCAGATTCAATGGCGTCAATCAGCCCAAAATCGCTCACTACCCAAGGAAACGGCTTGTTCGTCTCGCGTCCGACCCGTGCAAGAAAGTATGGTGTTGCTGAAAGATCAACGCAGAAATTGATCCCTCGCAGCTTGTGAATCTTGTCCAACCCGGTAATCCACTCCGTTGCTTCCTTTACTTCTTCTTCTGCCTCGGACGCTTCGCCAAACAATTCCTCCTCATCCTCATCAGGTTCTTCTTGACGAATCCGGTATGCATGGTGCGCCTCATCGTTGAAGACGAGGATGTTTCGCTTCCCACCAACTTCCTTTCCCAGGACGCGATTCACCAGCGCCGTCTCGCTCTCGATATACTTCGCTTCCTTTATCTGGACGGACTTCAGATGGCCGCCCTCGTACACTTCTGAGCCGTTTACCACTTGGATCTCACCCGCCGCCGTACCCGCCTCCAAAGAGGCAGCTGTTACATACCGGCTCCGAAAGGTGGTAGTGTTCTTCCTGCCGATCAAAACAGTCGTGGTGACTTCCTTGCGTACGCCTGCCTTGTTAACTTTGGCCGCATGCCGCCGGTCTCAATTCCACGCGGCTCAAAGATGTGCCAGTTGTAGGGGATCACCCGACCTTGCGCGAGTGCAGGCATCAGCCGTTCTGGCACCAGATCGCGGGTCCGGTAGATGCTCGCTTCGCCGCGCTCCGGCTTTAATTCCTGCAGGCGGTCTTTGATCGTCACGTTCGGGCAAATCACCAATACCGTGTCAGAGAATCGGCCGTCACTTCGGGCGTTCACCTTGTTCAGAATGCTCCAAGCCGCCAGCATTCCCATCACAGTTGTCTTGCCCGTCCCAGTGGCCATTTTGCACGCAAAGCGTTCAAAGCCGGTGTATCCATCGCTCTGTTTGATCTCTTCGCTCGGCTCGTCTCGCGGAATCGTAAGGCCCTGCAAAAAGTCCTGCCGTCCTTCTTTCAGGAAGATCACAGTCAGCGCAGATTCTAGCTGTGCGAAAAAGAGATTCTGCTTCCTGCCATCGCGTGTCCACCACTCAATCAATTCCAGCGTGGTGCGGGTTAACCCCGGGTAACCCTGTTTCTTCCACTCTGCCAAACGCTCGCGAATCAGGTTCACCATCACTAGCTCGAACCCGTTTGCATACTCAGTTGAAGGTCGCAAAATTCGGTCGTCCAAATCCCACGGTCGCTTCTGATCCCGTGGTGGAAACACTACCGCCGACCGCCGATGCCCTTCGATTAGCTGGGGGTGTTCGCCCTCACGGATATACCAGTATCTTTGAGGCTCTTCAAAGGGCGAGTTTTGAATCGGCTCTCCAACTTCAAAACTCATAGGGTCCTCACCACGAGCAATTCGTTTCCACGGTCGTCAATCACCTTCACGGCAATCCGCTTGTTTTCTCCCGGCTCAAACGGTGCGCTCACTGTCCCTGCGAGATGCGCCCACACCGCCTCGTCAAACTCGCCTTTCAGCGCCTTCTTTAGCTTGTCCCACTCCGTTCGTGCGCGGGAAAAATGCTTGTGAGACGCAGAAGCGCATCCCGTTGTAATCCGGAGTCCAGAAACCATGCCGGAACGTCGTCTCCTGCGCTGTGGCTCACCTCCATCGTCAGCGGGATCAAACACGTCGAGCCCCAGCAACTCCACCTGCTTTCTACCGTCTGGCTCGCCTTTCCTTGCGTACGGCATTCCTGACTTCAACCTCGGGCAGCCCGCACACGCTAAAAATCTGACTTGAGCGCATATTCTTGAGCAGATCGCCCATCATCAGGTCTGGTGTGGCTTGCACATAGGTTGCAGGGATGCCGCTCACCTGCTCACAGACCTCTATCGCTTCACGCGCGTTGGGTTGAATGGCAAAGCCTATGACATAGAGGTGCGTATAGCTCTTTTGATAAGCTTCTCTCGCCGCTTCTTCCACAAGTCGGATACTCACTGCTCCGTTCTCTGGCCCAAAAACAAAGGCAACCGGACGCGCAGAGAGCGGCAAGGCCAGTCCCGATTTCTCAGCTGCTTCCTGCATTGCATCTGCGAGTGTTGCAGCCTGTCCCTCTGCAGTCGCGTCCACCAGAGCCTCCGCGCTCAAGCTCAGGCTCTTCGCGGGTCTGCGTACATTCTTCAGGTTCAAAGTTCGATTTCCGCCCAAACGCAACACCGGAGAACGGCGCAACACTTCCATCATGCGCTCAGGGAACGTAACAGTATTCTCGGCTTCAATGCTGTCTGCGCCGGTTGGCTCTTCATTCCACTCCATAGGAGTTGGGATAGTCGCTTCAACACAAAACGGGCCGGTGATTCTTGTTATTGCTTTGTCTTCTTCCGGTCTATCAAACAAGATCTCCTGGACGGGAGGCTCATCGTTTGCCAATGACTCCAGCGTCACGTGCGAGGCAATACCGCCGACCTCGTCTCCCTTGCTGTTTTTCCGCTGTCGGTATTCAAATCCACCCGCCGGTGAGTTCGTATTGGATCGTAGACTGAACCAAACGAACGTTGCTGTTAACATTCGTTGTCTCGCCAGCGCCAGAGGCACCCGCGAGGTATCGCACGTAATCCAACGCCTTCCCCACTGCTCTGCAACGTAGGCAGTGGTACCCGATCCACAGGTTGGATCAAACACAAGATCGCCGGGATCAGTAGTCATTAACATGCAACGCTGAATGAATTTCTCAGCAGTCTGGACTACATATGCCTTTGCTTTTGCTGCGGGTTTGTCAGTCCAAACATTTTCGAATTGAACCCAGGGAAAGTCGTCCTGATACGACTTGAAGTTAGGGTCCTTTCCTAAGATGAAAAGTCTGTTCAGTTCTTTTAAGCGCTCGATGCCTTTCGGATTTGTGGACCAACTCTTCCCCCCTGGCGGCTTGAATGTCTTCCCATTGAGTTCGAAGGGAAAAATACAACTCTCTGTATATCCCGACGAAGTGAGGTTTCGACGCCGGAATACTCCTTGGTAATTTGGGAGGGCATCGAACTCTTCATCGCTCAGAATGCGGTATCCATCCGCGGAGTCTGGATCATCAACGAATTTGTATTCCGGGTTGTCTTTAATGTCTCTCGGACGATACAAGGGGCGATATTTCATTAACGGCTTTTCTTTTGCGTACCACAAGATGTAATCGTAGACTCGTGCAAGCCCCTTTTGACCCAGTGGATCCGCTGCCTTGAAAGCAATCACGGCGGAGCAGTTCTCCCCCCCAAATACTTCATCCAAAAGCTCCCGCACATGATGCAAATTGTCATCGCTGATTTGTACAAAGATGCTCCCACTGGGCGTTAAAAGCTCCCGGGCAATCAGCATGCGATCCCTCAAGTATGTAAGGTACGAATGTAGCCCAAGTTCCCAGGTATCGCGGTAGGCTTGCACCATTTCCGGCTCGCGGGTCATGTCTGCGTCTTCGCCGTTCTTGACGTCTCGTTTGCGCACGAAGGGCTGGAAGTTGGAACCATAATTGACCCCGTAAGGTGGGTCCATGTAAATCATCTGCACCTGCCCGCCCATCTGCTCGAAGCGAAGCATCGAATTCATCACTACCAGCGAGTCCCCGAGCATCATCCGGTTGACCCACTTGTCCTGATACTCATAGGCGCGCAATATTTGGTCTGTGCCAGAGTGTTGCGGATCGCCGAACAGATCGAACATATCAATCTGTTTGTCACGCTTGTGCCCCTTGAGCGT
>CAVULU010000010.1:0-64753 GCA_963742455.1 uncultured Acidobacteriaceae bacterium
CTTGATGATCATGAAACAAATTCAATTCAATCCACGGAGGGGGACTCATGAATAAAGACCGAGTTAAGGGAGCAATAGACGAATCTTTGGGAAGCGCCAAGCGGGAGGCTGGCGAATTGGCCGGACTTGGTGACCTGCAGTTAGAGGGCATCGCTCAGCAGGTGAAAGGCAAGCTTGAAAGTGCCTGGGGAAAGGCGGAAGATGTCGTTCACGAGGCAAATAACGAAGCCGAGGTCAACCACGAATCCCGTATCGAGGTGGAAATGGAATGTTCAGCAGTCGAGAGCAAAAGCGGCATTGCCAAATAGATGTCGGCCAAGCTGCTCCTGAATTGGGATCAGCCTGCATCGCCGCGCCTGAACGCAACTTATCCATTTGGTTTCCCCTGAGCTGTGCGATGCATCCGGGATTGTGAAAGAAGGCAGTGAGCTGAGCTAGGTCAAAGTGGACGTGTTGTCGTTGATCCGTCATACATCGCATGCCGGAGAATGCTCGATTCAACGATCACCGAACAAGCGCAGGTCGAGTTTCACAACAATTGATCGGTCGGTCAGTAGGCCAGCCTGCTAAACAGAGCAGATTTGACCATCAATTCGAATGCCATTCTGAAAACATCTTAAAAGGGCACAAACATGTCCGGGCGCAAGACGCTCAGAGATTCACTTGTGCGTGTCGCTCGGAGGACAGTACTTGACGTTATCAACAATCGAACTTGACACGCAATACCCGTGCCTCTTTCGGAGAAATCTGGGGGGCGGTCGCGGCCGTCGATGGTTAAAAAGGGTGGTCGACGTGAGGATCCGCCAAGCAGTCGTTCTCCTGTCGGCCACGGTAGTCTTCGTGACACTCCCGCTTCTTGCGTGGTCGCAATCGGGGTTAAGTTCAGGAGATTCCTCGGGAGAGAGGGGAAATGCAACAGTCGGACGTCTGGACCTGACATATGTGCGTCCGTCGCCTAGAACAACGCTGAACCACTATGTTTTCGATGCCTTCGGTCCGTATCCCTTCCTGAGCACAGCTTTCTTTGCGGGTTTTGATCAGGGAACCAATACGCCACCAGAGTGGGGACAAGGCTTTGCTGGTTACGCAGAACGATACGGGTCAGATTTTGGGATTTCTTTGGTTGGGACATCAACGCGCTATGGGCTCGCCGCGGTTTTCAAGGAAGACACATCCTACTACCGATGCGACTGCAACGGAATCACTCCCCGGCTGCGTTATGCGATGATGTCCACTTTGATGGCACGCCGTGGAAGTGATGGCCATCATGTTTTCTCAGTCCCCGCGCTGGTGGCGCCCTATGCGGGTGCGTCTGCCGCGGTCTACGGGTGGTATCCGAATCGATACAACGGAAAAGACGCGTTCAGGATGGGCAATTACAGCCTGCTTGATTCTGTGTTCTCAAACATTGTTCTGGAGTTCATCTACAGTGGACCCCACGCCTTGATTTCGCGCATGCACTTGGACAGTGCACGCGGAGCACCCGTGGCAGAGCCCAGCCAATGACCGAGCCCCAGTCGACGCTGGTTGCAGACATCGCTGGGCCGACAATTGAGCGGCGCGGCGTTCATCTTTTTCCTGAGGGAGATTCTCCCTGGGATCTGATCAATGGGTTCTTTGAGTGGTTTGGCAACCTGGGAGTGTTTTCCTGGGAGGTGTTGAAGGCCGCGGTAACACCGCCGTTTGAATGGCGAGAGCTGATTCGGCAGCTTGATGAGGTTGGATCGAAGTCACTTCCGCTGGTGGCATTGGCGGGAGGCGCGATCGGCGTGGTGATTTCGCTGGAGGCACGTTACAGCCTAAGCCGGTTCGGCGCGAAGTCGCTGTTTCCCGCCACGCTCGTATATTCAGTCGTCCAGGTGATGGGTCCGATTATTACCGGGTTAGTAGTAAGCGGACGAGTAGGTGCCGGCATCGGGGCGGAACTTGCATCTATGAAAGTGACCGAGCAGATTGACGCCATCGAGGCCTCGGCGATCAACCCTTACAGACTCCTTGTAGCGACGAGGATCCTGGCCTGCATTCTGATGTTGCCGCTGCTTACCGTCGTCGCCGACGGATGTGGCTTAATGACTGGGTGGTTTGCGCAGACCCTGGTTGAGCCTCTGTCGTTTCATCAATTCATTGATAACGGCTTCAGGGGCGCCACTTTCAATGCATTTCTCCCGCAGACCTTCAAGACGACTGTCTACGGGCTAATTATCGGCCTGATTGCGTGTTTTCAAGGGATGCGGACACACGGAGGAGCAGCGGGAGTGGGACGCGCAGCAACGAACTCTGTTGTGCTGGGCTCGCTCTTCATCATTCTCGCGGATGTAGTGCTGGTGAAATTCATCCTGGTTGTCTTCCCTTAGTTCATCCTCGGCATTTTGGAGGAAAGATATGACATCAACCATTGACATTGCGGCGAAGCAGATGGGGCACGAGCAAGAGAGCAGTGCAACTGCTGTCGCTGTGCAGAATGTGGATAAGAGCTTCGGAGCGCAAACAGTTCTGAATGGGGTCAGCCTAAGCGTGACTCGCGGAGAGACGCTTGCTGTGCTAGGGAGAAGCGGCACGGGAAAGAGCGTTCTGCTGCGAATGATCGTCGGGCTCGAGAAGCCGGACTCGGGACAGATTCGCATTCACGACGAGGATATCGCAGGACTAGCCCTCGATCAGCTGGGCGCAATCCGGAAGAAGATGGGCTTTCTCTTTCAGCACGCCGCGCTTTACGATTCGCTGACCATTGCGGAGAATGTGGGATTCCCGCTAGAACATCACCGAAGAGAAATGTCGAAGGCGGAACGGACCGATCGAGTTAAGGTGTTGCTGGCCGAAGTTGGGTTGGAAGACGGATTCGAGAAAATGCCTTCCGACATTTCAGGAGGGATGCAAAAGCGCGTGGGGCTTGCCCGAGCGCTTGCACTGGAGCCTGAGATCTTGTTGCTCGACGAACCAACGGCCGGACTCGATCCAATCAGTTCAGGGGAGATCAATGATTTGATTCTGAAACTGCAGAGGGAGCGAAAGATGGCCTCCATTGTAGTGACGCATGATCTGCATAGCGCGAGGACGATTGCCGATCGGCTGGCGATTTTGAATAAAGGCCTTGTGGTGATCGAGGGTTCATTCGAGGACCTTCAAAAAAGCGAGATCGGGTTTGTGAAGGAATTTCTGCGGCAGTCTTAAAGGGGATATATGTCGAGAGTGGCGCGATTGGGAGTTTTTATCGTGGTTTCATTGGCGGTGCTGGGTAGCGGGGTCTTCCTCATCGGGAGCCAGGAGTATCTTTTTCGCCCGACCTACCAACTGAAGGCGCAGTTCGACACGGTGGCTGGGCTGACTGAAGGAGCCGATGTGCAGGTAGGCGGTGTGCACAGCGGGACTGTGACCGGCATCAAACTGCCGACCCGCCCCGGGGGAAAAGTCCTGGTGTTGATGGAACTGGCGAAGTCGACGCGCGCGATTATCAAGCTGGACTCGGTGGCTTCGATCCAGACAGAAGGGTTATTGGGCAATCAGTACCTGTCGATTTCGTTTGGATCCGTAGGTCAGCCGGATGTAAAGGACGGCGAGATGATCCAGAGCGAACCGCCGCTGGAGATGGCTGATCTGCTGAAGAAGACAAAAGGCATTCTCGATGGCAGCCAGCAGACGATCGAGAATGCAACGCTTGCGACTGGGCATTTGAACTCAGTGAGCGCGAAGATCGATGCAGGCCAGGGCACAGTGGGGGCGCTGGTGAACGATAAGCAACTCTACAACAACCTTGCGCAGACAACGACGACACTGCAATCAACGATGGTCGAGGCCCAGGTGGGTGTTACGGACTTTCAGGAAAACATGGAAGCGCTGAAACGCAACTTCCTGTTGAGCGGCTATTTTAAGAAGCGCGGATACGAAGACGCTGAGGATCTGAGTGCGAATCGGATTGGCTGGCTGCCGCAGGGCGCTCCGGTGAAGGCGTTTACGTATACGACGAAACAGCTCTTCGATGGTCGCGATTCGGCGAAGCTGAGAAATCAAAAGTCGTTGAATGCCGGCGGAGAGTTTCTCGCGCAGAATCAATTCGGATTTGCGGTCGTTGTGGTTTCAACGGGCATGGAAGGCGACACGCAAAAGGACCAGATTCTGACCGAAGCGAGGGCAATGGTCATTCGCAAATACCTGGTGGAGAATTTTGGATTCGATGACACGCAGCTGAAGACACTGGGTACGGGGAAACAGACCAGTGCAAGCACGGGCGTTGACGGAGACTGGGGATCGATTCAGATCCTGGTTTTTCCGGAAGGAACGGCGATACCGACATCAAAGCCGGAGCCGACGTCTGACGCAGAGAGGCCGCGTGCGGACCGGGCAGCACAGGCGACTGCTACGGCTACAGTAAAGCCTTAGCTCGGGATGCGATGAGACTTAAGCTGCTGGAGGCGCAGTGGGGTATCGGCTCTCGCAATTGGTGTGGAGCCTAAGCACGAGCGTTTTCCGAGTCGCGCCGGATGAATGAGGCGGCGGTTCTGAGGATGTTGATACTGAGCAATGTTGCACAGATATTCGAGCGCCAATCCCCCAGAATGACGATGGTGAAGAGTGACCTTTCGCGACAGGCCTTAAATGAGTGACCTGCCGTTGTGAGTTGTTTTGCCACTCCATACGCAAATGGGATGTAGAGTCGCGGGGAAGGAACAAAGATGCTTGGAACCATTTTGATCGTGATCCTGGTGTTGGCGCTGCTTGGCGCGCTGCCGCGATGGCCGCACAGCCGAAACTGGGGATATTTTCCAACCGGAGGACTGGGGTTGGTTTTGTTGATTGTGATCGTACTTCTGGTCCTTGGCCGAATTTGAATATTAAGCATTCTATGGGGCAGCGGCACGCGAACCGAGAAAGGCGTATCCTTAAGGCAGTCGCTAGCATTCTCCCTCCTCGCCTTTGGCATTCCTGGCGTCGCACCGGACAAGCACCGTTCAATCACGCAACCGAACGACAGGAGATGCCGTGAATATCATCACGAACATCGATATGAAGGCTTGCTGAAGCAAACCGCTGTTCGCCTTTGCTTCCTCGGTATCCGCACGTGTGGAATGGTGAGGCCGCTTTCGGTCTTCCTCGGGTTTGGATGCATCCTGCCAACTTGCCTGGATCCGTTCATCCGGCCAATGTGCGCGAAGTGAGACCTCGTGGGAGATCCGCCAGGCAGCATGGCATTTCATCCCTGGATGTTGCTGACGGAAGCTCCTTGGGGACATTCCCAGCAGTTTAGGCTGACTGTTGCGCTCCCCGGGAACTGAGGAATTTAGAACCAGCCGATTGAAGCACCGCGTAAATTAGTGCGCGCACTAGTGCAGCATCGAAAGCAGGGCATGATGTCGTTATCTAGAGTGAGCTTTACCGATATTGATAAGAGCACCGTTCCTGGAAATGATGCGTTGCTAGTCTCGTTAGCCGCCTGTCGACTTCCTTTGCCGACGCGGATCGCCTTTATCGGAAACTATCTTCCACGAGAATGCGGAATAGCCACCTTCACGACTGACTTGTGCACAGCCCTTGCCACCGAATACGGAGAGGGACGCCTGTTTGCAATTCCCGTAAACGATCCGGATTCAGCCTACAGTTATCCCGAGCAGGTACGTCTCGAGATTGACCAGGAAGACCTCGCTTCCTACGTACGGGCCGCGGATTTCTTGAATTTCAACGGCAATGATCTCGTCTGTCTGCAGCATGAATATGGCATCTACGGTGGCAGCGCGGGGCGTTACATTCTGACGTTGCTTCGCAAATTGAAGATGCCGTTAGTTACGACCCTGCATACCGTACTTCGTGAGCCGGACGCGGATCAGCGGAATGTACTCGAGGAGATCGCTCAGCTTTCCGATCGCATGGTGGTCATGAGCGAGTTGGCAGCGCAACTTTTGCGAGACGTCTATTCGGTTCCTGGCGGGAAGATTGATGTAATTCCCCATGGGGTGCCAGACCTGCCATTCATGGATCCGAACTATTTCAAAGACAAGTTTGGTACCGAAGGCAGATCCGTTCTGCTTACGTTCGGTCTCCTGTCTCCAAACAAGGGCATTGAAAATGTGATTCGGGCGCTCCCTGAAATTCTGTTGCGCGATCCGAAAGTCGTCTACATCGTTTCAGGAGTGACGCATCCGCATATCCGGCGACGCGAAGGCGAGCGTTATCGGGAAGAGTTGCAAGCGCTGGCAGCTCAGCTTGGGGTGAGCGATCATCTGATTCTGAACAATCGCTTCGTAAGTGCTGAAGAACTGGTTGAGCATGTAGGTGCCGCGGACATTTACATCACGCCCTATCGCCAGGAAGCGCAGGTGGTCTCCGGCACATTAGCCATTGCACTAGGCGCGGGTAAGGCGATTATCTCTACACCCTACTGGCACGCAAAAGAGTTGCTGGCGGAAAAGCGGGGAGTAATCGTTCCGTTCGAGAACCCCGGCGCCATTGCTCAAGCAGTGATCGCGTTGCTGGAAAACGATGCCGAACGTCATGCGATGCGGAAGCGCGCCTATTTGCATTCCCGCAGCACAACCTGGCAGAAGACGGCACGAGCATACATGGCTAGCTTTCAACGTGCCCGGTTTGAGCGCACGTTACAGCCGAGACCTGCCCAACCGGATGATCACTTGTCGGACCCGGCGGATTGTCTTCCCGTGCTGAATACCGGACACCTCTTGACTATGACGGACGACACAGGCATGTTGCAGCATGCAATCTTCTCTGTGCCCAACACGCGCGAGGGATATACGACTGACGACAACGCACGCGCGCTTGTGGTATCAACGCGGCTGGATGAGTGCCATGGCTATGAAGATAAACAGGAGCACATCAACCTTTCTCGCCGATATCTCGCGTTTCTATGGCTTGCATTTCATCCCGATACCGGGAGGTTCCGAAATTTTCTTGGCTACGACCGCAAGTGGCTGGAGGATGTCGGCTCAGAAGATAGCCATGGTCGCGCGTTGTGGGCTTTGGGATCGGTTCTAGGCCACTCGCGGAATGCCGGACTGCGCGGTGCTGCAGGCAGGTTGTTTGAAGCCGCGGCACCGGCCGCCCTTACGTTTAGCAGTCCTCGTGCCTGGGCATTCAGCGTGCTCGGCATGCAGGCATATCTGGACTGGTTCCCAGGGGATCGAGCGATTCAAGGCTCTCGTAATGCACTCGCCAACAGACTATTGGACATCTACGAACGCAGCCATTCCAAGACCTGGCAATGGTTTGAGAAGAGCCTTTCGTACTCGAATGCAAGGTTGTCACACGCGCTCATCCTCGCAGGATGGCGAAGCAATAACCAGAGGATGATCGAAGCTGGAATGGATTCTCTGAAGTGGTTAGTTGCCGAGCAACATCGTGGCGATCGGGAGATATTCGTGCCCATTGGCTCAAGCGGCTTCTTCGTCGAGGGAAATGAGAAAGCACGTTTCGATCAGCAACCAGTCGAAGCTTGCGCAACAGTCTCTGCCTGCCTGGAGGTATACCGGCTGACCGAGGAGAGCCAGTGGCTCGAAGAAGCCCATCGTGTATTCCGGTGGTTTCTTGGTAAGAACGACCTTCAGGTGCCGCTCTATGACCCGATCACCGGTGGGTGTAGAGACGGGCTTCACCCTGACCGCGTAAATGAAAACCAGGGAGCGGAATCAACGCTCTCGTTCCTCATGGCCCTGCTTGATATGCAGGCAGCTACGGTAGCCAGTGAAAACGAACAGCAGCATGGAATGAGTGTCGCCTCTTGAATTTGGTAACTACCCCGCCTTCATCGCAGGATTCAGCGGCTCTGGAAGCACCTGGAGCAAAGGGATGTACCGAGATCCCAATCTTTACCCGTCACCCCGCCAATCCGATACTGAGCCGGCAAGACTGGCCATATCCGATTAACAGTGTCTTTAACGCAGGGGCCGTACTACTGCCTGACGGAGATACTTTGCTGCTCTGCCGAGTCGAAGACAGAAGCGGCCTTTCGCATCTTTGCGCGGCCCGATCCGCAAACGGAATTGATGGATGGCGAATCGATCCCCAACCAACGCTGATCGGAAATCCTTCAGAGTACCCTGAGGAAATTTGGGGAATTGAAGATCCCCGCATCACATACGTGCCGGAACTCGAGCAATATGCGGTAGCATACACGTCTTTTGCGCGTGGCGGCCCAGGAGTTTCACTGGCACTAACCAAAGACTTCAGAAGCTTTGAGCGATTCGGCGTAATCATGTCTCCTGAAGATAAGGATGCTGCCTTGCTTCCTCGAAGGATTGGAGGGCGCTGGGCTCTCATTCATCGGCCGGTGACAAGGCTCGGTGCGCACATGTGGATTTCCTACTCTCCGGATTTGCGGCATTGGGGGAGCCACAAGATCATTCTTGAGGCGCGGCGTGGCGGATGGTGGGATGCGAACAAGATTGGCCTCTGTTCGCCTCCGATCGAAACTGCAAAAGGATGGCTTGCAATCTATCACGGGGTGCGCCAGACAGCGTCGGGGAATATCTATCGCCTGGGACTTGCACTCTTCGATCTCGAATGTCCGGACAAATGCTTGCAGCGAGGCGACTCCTGGGTGTTTGGTCCAGAAGCACCTTACGAACGCGGCGGAGATGTGAACGATGTTGTGTTTCCATGCGGACAAACCATCGGCGCGGATGGAGATACCATAAACCTGTACTACGGCGTCGCCGACTCCAGCGTCGCTCTGGCCACGGGCAGCATCCAGTATCTTCTCACCTGGCTGGACGCGAATTCGAAGTCGACTCAGATAGCGAATCATTAGTGCGATGGAATGTGCGGAAGAGGAAAGCAGAGTGAGTCACACAGGCTGGCGCCGGCCTACTTGGATGCCGGAACTTCTTTGGATAAGGTGCAAATGTCCGCGTTGCAACTCTGTTCAATTCAAAGCGGCCGAGCTGCGCCCATTCGATAGCCTGCTACAGGTGATGGGGATGCAGCCGGTTCGGTGCATGTTCTGCTGGCGCCGCTATTACTGGGTCACGTTGCGTGGATCCCCTGCGAGTTGAGTTCTCGCCAGCACTCACTTGGGACCGCTTCCGAAACGAAGTACGCTCCCGGCACAAGAGAATCGGCCGGGCAAGTATCCCCGGCCGCAAACGGACTGAACCTTCAATCAATTGCCTTTGTTCGGGTGCCCCTGCTGCTTCTGCTGTGGTTGCCGAGACTGCAATGCCTGCTGCTGCGACGCGTGCTTCTGTGACAACTGCTGCGTCTGTTGCTGGTGTTTCTGCTCTACCTGCTGTGTCCGAGTAGGGCTCGATTTCTGTTGGGTTAACTTCTGATGTTCTGAGTCCTGCTTTTGTTGGAGACCCTGACGCTCCTGGCTTTGTTTGGCAATCAAATTGTCCTGCTGCGTCTGGTATTTCTTGTCTGCCTTGGCATTACCAGAGTTGACTGGCTCGGGACGCTGAATAGGAGGCAGATCATTGGGGTGGACAACCGTGCGCGAATGGGATTCATCTGCCTGCTTTTTCTGGTCGCGTGGCTCGCTGGTCCTCGCGCCATTGCCTTCGGGATTGGATGTATCCATTGCACTTGCCGACACGGCAGATTGATGGTCGTTGCCGGCTTCTGGTCTGGAGGCAGCGCCCATAGTTGGGTTGCCGTGATTTGACGATGCTCGCAATGCCGGATTGGCTCGTGCGGTCTGCGCGTGTTCGGTTTGAGAAGCTACGGGCGCGACATGTCTCTGCCTTGATGCCGCTTCCTGCTGAGAGGTGGCCCTGGCTTCGATGCCGCCTTTTCCGCCATTGAAGCTGACGCGGCTCTCATTCCGGTAGCTGATGGGGGTGTCATAGACATTGTGATTTCTCGCGACATCTACATTGTTCACCGACCGGTTATAGAAGAAGTGACCATGGTCCCAACGTCCGCCTTCGTAGCCATTGCCGTAGTAGCCGAAACCGTAGTTGATGCCGCCATAGAAGCCGACCGAAGGACCCCAGTAACCGTCGTTAAAACGGTATCCGCCATCTCCCCAACCCCAGTAACCCGGCGTCCAAAGGAAGCCTTCTTCCGGTGCCAACACCCATTCGCCGCCGACCCAGTAGTATTCGGAAACGCTGTCGTCATATGCCCAGTAGCCGGGCGTCCACAGATAGCCATCTCCGGGACAAATCGGCTGCTCGTAGACGGGCAATGCTGGCGGGCCAACGGAGATGGATACCCTAAGCTGTCCGAACAAAGTGGCCGGTATGGCCAATGCAAGAAATGCCAGCAAAATGCGGATGGTACGCATACAGATCCTCTTGCCAATTCATCCTTCGATTACCCCTGCATGGAACCAACTCGGGCTGCGTGGACCAAAAGGCGACGCGTGATGCGCCATGCCCAAGACTTCCATGAGATGCAGTGCCGAGTCTGTGTATTAATGCTCATGTGCCACGGAATTGCAGTGGAATCTGTAGTTGGCTAACTAACCCTGCGGAGGAGAGGGCGAAGATCGGCGAACTTCACAACAAACATGGCTACGCCCGCGACCAAGATGGCAATGGTTTTGGCGGCGACAACAACCCATCCCAGGCGGAGCTCGGTTGGCCCTGCATCAGCTTCTTGTTGCTGCCACGATCAGTATTGCAACTAGAAGGAACGGGGCCAGCGACCTTATCCCGGAACACTCGAGGAATATGGCCCGGGCTCTTGGTTAGGAAGTCGCTACGCATTGAGGAGGGAGAGAACGTCATTGCTCGATTCAAGATGAAGCTTCGCCGTGAAAGGTTCGGGCGTTCGGCGGTGCATTTGAGGCAGCGATCGCAAGATATTCAAGAGCGCGCCCATACCGCCACCTTTGGGATAGAAGGCATCTGCTAGAACGCCCTCTGGAATCTTACTGCCGGAAAAGGACCCGCTTGCGGCGATCACCTGGATTGCCGGGAATAAGCTCCTGACATTCATCAGCAATTCGAATCCTGACATGCCGGGCATCACGAGGTCGGATAGAAGAATATCAGGGTTCTGGCGACGGATTTCGCGTAATGCGGAGTGCCCATCTTCGGCAGATCGCACAGAATACCCTAACGACTCAAGGACGAGCGACATCGAAGTACGAATACACTCTTTGTCGTCCACTACTAGAACGGATTTTCCGTTGGGGAGCAAGACTCACCTCGGCACCAGACTTATTTGGGGACTGGTGCGAGTGTGACATGGCGCAACTTCTCTGGCTGCTCACTTTTGATCACTACCCAAGCCGCCCTATCTCGAGCGGCGCGCTTTCGGGCGATTGCTTGGAGCCATGGGCGAATCTCGCTTTTCTGCGTTATTGTTGGGCAACGGACCATGCAGGACGATGTTGAGTAGCGACTTGTGGACTCTGATGCGGCCGTTGTAATCGATAAAGCCGAGCTTGCGAAAGCGGTTCATAAAAAAGCTGACGCGGGACCGTGTTGTTCCGACCATCTCCGCAAGGGTCTCCTGCGATATCTTTGGAATCATCGACTCGGGCTCGCCGGGCCTGCCGAATTCTGCCATCAAGAGGAGAATGCGTGCCAGCCTCTTTTCGCTGGAGTTGAAGAGCTGATCCACAAGATCAGCATGTCTCCGCATACTGCGCCCGAGCAGGAATTTCAAGAACAGGTCCGAGAAGTAATGCTCTTCATGCATCACGCGGACCATCTCTTCTCGCTTTATCTTGAGTGCTGTGCAGGCAGTGACGGCGACGGCTGTGGCCAACCGCAGTCCGGACGACGCGGCCAGAGGCTCTTCTCCTACAAAGTCTCCGGCGGTAAGGAGAGTGATGGTGGCTTCCTTGCCGGCTGGCGAAACGAGGCCGACAAATGAGATTGATTTGCACCTAGTATGGCACCAGAGGAAGCGATTCGTTCAATTTTGCCCACTTCTTCCGCGATCGTGTAGAGCGCTATTGCTCAGACAGATGCGCACAATCTCTCTACTGTGAGGAGTACCTCGTGTTCCTTATGGCGCGGAAAGCAAGCACCGATGCGCACAGGTAGAAAATGGTGTTTTGAATGAAGAAAGCTATCACCTTAGTGGCATTACTCAGCCTGACCAGTATTGGCTGGGCGGGGGCGGATCGCGAAGCGACGAACGACCGCTTGGATCATGCGGGCAGCGTACTGCACGAGATCATGGCCGCGCCGGATAAAGGTATCCCGGAAGAGGTTCTCGAACACGCAAAATGCGTCGCCGTGGTGCCCCATCTTCTCAAGGGCGGCTTTGTGTTCGGCGCGGAAAACGGCCGGGGCGTAGCCACCTGCAGAACTGCAGACGGCTGGAGTGCGCCAATATTCTTTGCCATTACGGGTGGCAGCTGGGGTTTGCAGATCGGCGTGGAGGGTGTTGACCTGGTCATGATCATCCAAAATGAGCGTGGAATGAGGCAGCTGCTCTCCAGCAAGTTTGAATTGGGTGCTGACGCCTCCGCAGCAGCCGGACCCGTAGGCCGCCACGCTTCAGCCGACACCGACTGGAAAATGGATGCTGAGATCCTCACCTATTCCCGTGCGAAGGGAGCTTTTGCCGGACTCACTTTGAACGGCGCTTCGATTCGTCATGACGAGGATTCCACCAGGGCCATTTATGGCGAGGACATCTCCAACGCCCGAATATTAAAGGGCGAAGTTGCCATGCCGAGTGCGGCTCACTCGTTCCTCGATGCTGTCAGGGACGCAAAGGCGCAGGCAGTTGCGTCGAACTAACAGCCGTCGTTTGTAAATGTGGTGCGGGCGTTCCCGGAAGATTCCAAGTCCGGGTGTCCGCACTTTTTTAGATGGGGAATATATGCTGAGTCTGCTGACTGTGGAACGCCGATCACAATACGCTCAGTGAGATAGGTGTGGAAAAGAACAACACCATTGTCTCCGCTGCCGGCGGAGAAGCTCTCGCTGTTCAAAGCTGCAGCCTCCGCAGATCGCAGCGAGCAAATAACCCTTCAATCTCCCTTCGATAAGCGTTGCGCTTTATGGATGAGAAGAGATGCTGCAATGAGCCGCCTCCAAGGGCCACGTTCGTCCAAGACAGCAGAACAAGCTCCCAGATCCGGCGCCTCTGAGATCACCTCTAATGGACCGCAGGGCAAACATGATTGCTTTCCTCGGAGACTTTTCTCTGGAACCCTCTCCTGCACGATCTACACATTTGACGCTAATCGAGATCTCAGCATTTTTTGAACCGCTACCGCAAGCTTCTGCACCTGGTGGCTCTTTTCGATCAGGTGCACCTGGGCAACCACAGGCATTCGGACGACCCACGCTTGGACGACCGTAATAAGCCTTTCTTATGAACGTTCTTTGCCGAAAGTGAGCAATATTGCTCAGACGTGTAGCTTCAGTACAAGCGATGATGGACAGAAAGTAGTGGTGAATCGCGGTTGGTTTGGGAAATGAAGCCGACCTCGAATGCCGTGTCTGTCGTTTTGGGATCTTGCCATCATTTTGAAATCGACGTACACCTGCGGGACTGCCTAGAGGGCTGACTATTCACTCGCTCAAGCACCCCGCAACGAGGCAACCCTTTTGATAAGCGATCACGATCCTAAGTTCAATTCTGCGTCATTCCTTGCCAATGCAGGTCTTGGCCGAACAATCGTCGAATTGAAGCCAAAGCAAACATTCTTTTGCCAGGGAGACGTTGCGGACTCTGTGTATTACCTACAGAAGGGCCGTGCGCGAGTCACCGTCGTTTCGCAGGGAGGCAAAGAGGCGACCATTACCCTTCTGTCTGCCAACGATTTTGTCGGCGAGGAGTCTCTCGCCACTATAGTCGGGTTGCATCTGGCGACTGCGACTGCCGTGAATGCCTGCACAGCACTCAAAATCAGTAGAAAAGAAATGATTCGCGTGATGCACGACGAGCCTGCATTCTCCGACACATTCCTCAAGTTCTTATTGGCTCGGAGTATGCGGACGCAGGCCGATCTTGTGGATCAGCTGTTCAATTCCAGCGAAAAGCGCCTCGCGCGGATCCTCTTGTTGATGGCGGAATTCGGAAAGCCGGGTGAACCCGAAATCTTCATCCCGCCGGTCACGCAGGAAACGTTGGCGGACATGATTGGGACAACGCGTTCTCGGGTCAGCTTCTTTATGAATCGCTTTCGCAAGTTAGGGTTCATCAGCTATAACGGTCGCATTCAGGTCCACAAGGCGCTGCTCAATGTGGTCCTGCTCGACCAGTTGCCTGACCACAACGCGCAGAAACCTGACGTTCTACCTGTTCCATGAGACGCCTCTGGATCGAGAGCCGCAGTTCGAGTTACGCTGCTGCGACCTTCTCGTTGGGCGGCTGAACCTGAATCAGCTCGTCGAATATGGTGCGGTATTGAACCATTGCGGTGCGAAGTTCTTCTGTGCTCGCATCAGCACGACCGGGCCGCACCGCAACAGCACTCGCCAGTCGGTAGTTCTCCATGATGCGAGGGTAACTGACCGATAGATCGGCAGCGCGCTGGTCGAAGCCAGCCTCTGGATATCCGCGGGCTTGAAGGATTGTATTGATAAGGTCGCCGGCCTCAATTACGGCTGGCTTGGGATAGTCAACAAAGCGACTTTGCACAGTTTGCCACTCGGCAACAAAGCGCTCCCGCTCGGTGTCCCCGAGGTTTCGGATCTTCATAGATTTCACGCGGGTTTCCCTGTCGGCCAGTCTTGCCTCCGCCTTCTTTGAGGTGCCGTGTGTCTGGACGGCGCGGTCGTACTCCGATCCAAAACGATTGCGGAAACCGAGGGTCCTCGTCTTACGGCGTTGAAGATAAAGGCCGATGATGATGGCGGCGACGAGAAAGAGTGCAACCACGGCAACGGTCAGCTGGGTATTCGTGAATTGAAAATTCATTACGTTCTCCTCCGAGGGATACTCCGCGAGGGCCGAGAGTTCATCAGACCTTCTCGGAGCGGAAAGAAGCCACGAAGTCCATCATGAGATGTTGCACATGTAAATTCTGGCCAGAATTGCTCACATTCTGGAGCCGATTTGGTCCTGCATGACGCCGAAAAGATTCGATGTGTCGATGGCAAAGTCCGAGCAGTTTTGAACATCTTTGGGGATCGTTCTGACTTAAAGTCGCGAAGTGTGACACGGCCGGGAGAAGTCTTTGAAGACGCCAACCAACTCGGCTAAGAACAAGTGCCTCGTTGCATCGGAAAGCCTGCTTGCCGACATTACCCCGGGTGCGTTGGCCGTGGCCTTTCTTAGTGAACAGGTAATCTTCGCGCAAGGCGACAAAGATGGCGCGGTCTTCTACATCCAGGAAGGCAAGGTACGCCTCACCGTAACATCCAAGTTTGGCAAGCAGGCAACCCTGAGCATCTTGAGCGATGGGGCGTTCTTTGGAGATGGCGGACTGGCTGGACAGTCGTTGCGGATGAAGTCTGCAACTGCAATGACGGACTGCAAACTTCTGCAAATCGATGATCAAGCCATGATGCTCGCACTTCATAACAGGCGCTCTCTTTCTGATCTATTCGTAAGGCATTTGGTGGCGCGTAACATTCGATATCATCAGGCTCTGGTTGAACAGCTTTTCGATCCCAGCGAGAAGAGGCTGGCCCGAGTCCTGCTCTTGCATGCGCATTTCGGTGAGAAGGGCGCGCCCGAGGTGATGGTCGCACAGATCGGTCAGGGCGATCTGGCAAAAATGGCGGATGTAAGCCCGCACCGTGTCGGTTCTCTGATGAAGGAATTCAGAAAAGCAGGCTTCGTTTCCTATGGCAAGAGCGGATTGAAGATTTACGCCTCACTGGTTAGTGTCGTTCTCCGCAGTTAAACCCCCGCGAGAAATCGAATGAATGGAAATCCTACTTGAAAGTCGGCGACTGACCTGACGATATTAGGGTAATGGACTCATCGAGCCCCTCAGAAGGATCTGTGTGTCTTTGGCAAGCGGACGAAAAACGCCAATCCGGTCAAGTGGTCGCTGCAAATTGACTCCACCGAATTCCATCGTATGCGAGCGTCAGCTTCACGTACAGTTTCCGCGGTCCTGCCGCACGTTGACAGCGTCATCGAATTGGCCGTTGGACCCATAGCGTTGGCTCACTCGAGCATTCGAGGGAGATTTCAGGCGGATCGTTCCATGACATAGGCTCGGAAACGCTGTGGGGACTTTTGTGGGTGGACTGGTTCAAAATAGCGAGCAATTGTGGTCAGTACCCACATTTCTCGGGCAGCCAACGATGTCTGTAAACTACCGGAATTGTGCGATATAGAGCAATTATGAGCAACGCTAAATCGGACAAATGTCTAGCTGTTAACCGAAGGGTTGTAGGTTCGAGTCCTACCTGAGGAGCCAATTTATGTTCAATTTACGAGAATCGCCCTGATTCTCTACGCACCTTGACCCACGATACGGACCTCAGTTGCGGATTGAAATTCTTGGTCATGGACACCTTGATTGGCCGTATCGGCTTTCACTCTGCGTAGATCCTCGCGCCTATGTCATCTCGCTGAAAATGGGGGACCAAGTTATTTCTCTAGTGCGCGCTATGAAGCTTCCTGTCGTAGATTCTCATCTGTTCCGTAACCAGAGCGTTCGCCTTCTTCAGGGCTTCTTGAGTGTTGGCGTCGAGTTGATTCCAAGAACGAGAGACACTTTGATCTTGAATTGATCCCGGGTCAAGCTGTCCGTTCTGATCGACCATCCCCGCCATAATCAAAGTTACCGACTTCTGCCGCGGGTCGATCGTCGCACGACGGACTCGATAGCCGATCCAGTTGCACGCATCTAGGTGCGCACCGTCGCTCAGTCCCCACGCTATCTGATTAGCGCGGCACGCTTCGGGCGTTTTATAGAGAGTGAACATCGAAAGAATGTAAATACCCCTGTTCTCAAAGTCGGGATAGTTCCGTTCGAGCCACTCGGGATTGGTAACGTCGGGGATATAGATGTGCACGTCCTTGTCAGACGCTACAAGAAGGGGGACTGTCCACTGCCCCGTCTCGTCAAGAACCTGCGATGGCTGCCCCAAAGCGCCGCGCTGAACTATTTGCTGGCCCACGATTGAATTCGCAAATACAAGAATTAAAAGCAATAACGTATATGGGTTAGCAAGAAAGTGACGTCTCCGGAAACACATGGCTCACCCCCTGGTGTTGTATTCAGATTACAAGAGGCCATCTGAATACACTGAGATTGCAGAATATGCCGCGTGCCACGATCCCAAACCCCAGCCTCAGGCGAATTGATCGAGGCTAAAGCCGAGTTTGTAGTTCTCACCGTGTGCTAGCAGGTCTTCCCACGTCACTTCGCGTTTCTGGTAACCGGCCATGCGACCGAGCATGCAGCTCAGTGCGGTCTCCACGCCGTCGGCAATCTGGTTGTGCGTTGGACCTGAGACGATGCTTGCGATGAATGTCCGTTCCTTGTCGCGGTCGGCAAATTCGAGATTGTCGAGAAAGGCGCCATTGGCAGCGAACTTCCCTGAGCCCGGGGCGGTCAATGCAGAGTCCTGATATGTCCAGGCGTTCGCACCGGTAATAGCGATGGGACCGGAGTAGGGGCAGGTCGCCGAACCGCTTGCGCCGAACAGTTTCAGGCCGGCATCGAACACATTGTCAGCGGCGAATTGTGTGGAGGTGAAAGAGAAGTGCACATCGTTGGGATAGGTGAAGTCGACCTGGTAATTATCCCAGCAGTCACCGTAATGCGTAATGACATTGCGCCCGCCGGTGGCCGTGGCCTTCAGTGGATGCGCACCGAGCATCCAGTTGCAGAGATCGATGATGTGGATGTTCTGCTCGACGAGGATATCTCCGGAAAGCACGCGATCCCATAGCCAGTTGCGCAGCCGATATTCGTCCGGCCCTTCGCCTTCGCGTTTTTTCTCGGTTGACGCCGGCGCGTTGTAGTTGCCTGAGACTGTCGCGATTTTTCCAAGGGAACCAGCTTTGATCTTCTCGGCCACTGCAGCAATCGGCGGGGCATTGCGACATTGGAAACCTACGTCGACGCTTTGATTCGGCTTCACGCCCTTGGCGATTTCAAGGGCGTGCTTTACCTGAGCGACGTCGATACCGACAGGCTTTTCGCAATAAACATGCTTGCCTGAGGCGACGGCTGTCTCAAGATGCTGTACGTGGAAAAACGGCGGTGTGGAGATCTGGATCAGGTCGATGTCAGATGAGGCGGCGAGCTGTTCGTAAGCATGTGGGCCCTTGAACAAAAGCTTACTGTCAATGGCTGGTTGTCCAAGGCTGGCGTTAAGCTTGTCAAAGTGATCGTGACCGGCAGCGAGATTATCGGGAAACAGATCAGCCAGCGCAACAATGCGGGCCGAGGTATTCTTCGCAAACGATGAGGCCACGCCGGTACCGCGGTTACCGCATCCCAGAAGGCCGTGGCGCACTGCGGAATTTGCTTCGTATCCGAATACCGCGCGTGGGTTAAGCAACAGCATGCCTGAAACCACCCCCGATCCTGTTTGCAAAAACTCTCGACGATTCATGTGTCCTCGCGCACCAGAAAGATCATTCGTTACCGCCTATCCGACTTGTATCAGGCGAGCACTTCATCCAGTATCTTCTGCAGATACAGTTTCTCGTTCTTCACATCGGCAATCTGTTGTGGACCGGAGGTCTCGCGCTCAATCGTGATCGCACCCGTGTAGCCGAGCTTGTGCAGCTTGGTGAACACTGTCTTGAAATCGACCAGCCCTTTGCCGATCTGCACTTCTTCTCCGAGCTTGTTCGGATCTGTCGGCCACTTCCCGTCTTTTGCATGGACGCTGCGGACGTGGGTGCCGATGATGTCGACGGCATCGACGGGATTGGCTTTGCCATAGAGAATCAAATTTGCCGTATCCAGACCTACTGCCAGATTCGGGAGATTTGCGTCGCGAATCACCCGCGACATGGTGGTCGGCGTCTCCTGTCCCGTCTCCATCAAAAAGTATTGGCCGTTGGCGTGGCAGTGTTCAGCGACCTTTCGGATCGCTTCGACCGCCTGAGGATAAAGCGCGTCGGTTGGATCCTCCGGGATAAATCCGCAATGCGTCTGAACTTGTCGGATGTGGAGTTGCTTAGCAAAGTCCGAAACTTGTCGCAAAGCATCAATGCGCGCAGCGCGTGTCTTTGGCGGCACAACGCCAATTGTCGACGGTCCCTGCAGGAAATTCCACTCGAGCGGACCCGGCCCTACCACTTCGACCGTGGTTGCGACCATCTGGTATTTTGCCAATGAATCGGCGATCTCTTTTGCTGCATCTGCTGTGAATTTGTTGATGTATCCGTCGAGCGAGAGGAAGCAGTTACTGAAGCCCATATCATGAACGCGCTTGATGGCGGCTCCCGGTTCTCCAAAGGGGCTGATGAGCAGACCCAGCGCCATCGGCTGCAGTTTTGGAGTGTCGAGTTCGGCGAAGGAGGGAATTGGATGAAGTCCGGTAGAAATTGCGGTTGCGGATGCGGCAGCCAAAAACGTACGACGGTCCATGGAGTTCCTTTCTCTGGGACAGCCTTGGAGGAAATCTCCGTTTTAGGTAACGTTTGAAATCTAAGCGGTAGGGCCGCATCTCGGCAAGTGCATGCATCCGCTGGTGATTCAGTGAACTCGGCCCCGATGTGAGGATGGTCACAGCATGCTGTCCCCAGAAGGGTCAGCAGGTTCGCCCTTTCCCTGGCTGAAAGCTCGATAGGAGCGAGAGGATTACTAGATTTTCTTCGATTCAGGCGTTATTCAGCTCTGCGACGATGCGTTGCGCGGCTTCTTTGGCTGCCTTGGCCAGAACGGGTGACAGATCCATTGAGATCGACTGCCGTGGATCAATGGTGATGGCATAAAGCACGACTTCTCGCTCACCACCTTGCATGTAAAAGGCGTCGAGCAGATCTTTCACCCCTATATCGTGAGCAGTAAGTGTGGGGGGATAGTCGGCGGAGAATCGCGGCGTGGTCCGTGTGACGGTTCCGGGAGGGTTCCCGTCGTCTGTTGCGTCGATGAGGATGATGTGACCGGCGTTTTGCAGTGGTTCCAGCAGAACGAATCCTCCGGTGCCGCCGTCCAGAGTCTCAACATTTGCAGGAAGCGGATATTCTTCAAGGGCCCGGACTACGTGGACGCCAACACCCTCGTCGCCCATGATTACGTTGCCGAGCCCCAGTACCAGAGTCTTTTTCGCGTCCGTACTCACCGATGCCTCATTCCACTAAGATTTATCACTTGAAGGTCGTGAGGCGGAAGGCTCTTACTCCCTGTGCTTTATTTCTTGTTGTCTGCCGGTCTTTCCCGGTCGAACTTCCATCCACCCACAATCGAGGAAATTGTACCGCGCCCCTCAATGTAGTCGTGATAGAAAGCAAGATACACGTGAACGATGATGAACGTAACAAAAAACCACAGGAACAGGTGGTGCCAGTAGCGAACGCTCATCTCGCCGCCCATTAACGGTACGATCCAGGTGAACATCCGAGGGATGAACGAATTGCTCATGCTGGAGTAAAGAGCGAAGCCGGTAATGGACTGCGCCACGAATGCCAGGAAGGTAAAGAAATAAATGAACCCGGCCAGTGCATTGTGTCCCGTTGAGATGGGCCCGTGCAGTTTTGTCTCGAGCACGTCGGCCTTGATCACGTCGACGATCTCCTGACGCTGCGCCTTCTTCAGCGGGAAGAACGAGTTCCAGCGTGCATACTTATTGCCTACAAAGCCCCAGTAAAGACGCGCCAGGAAGTTGAAGACATACACATAGGCACAGAGAAAGTGGATGAAGCGCACCCAGCCGAACCAATACTGCTGATAGGCTTCGGCCGAATAGAAAACGCGAAGTGGCGCACCAATCAAATAGCCTGTGATGCAGAGCAATACAAGCGCAACCGCATTGATCCAGTGGTATGCGCGGACCGGAAGCTCCCACACATACACCCGTCTGTATTCTGCCGGACGATTGCCATCACCCAAAGTTGTTTTTCCTACAATTCCAGTCGCACTCATAGCATCACTCGAAGGAGATCTGGTGAAGGTGCCGACCCTGCGGATCGTACAGGTGCACGGCACAGGCTAGACACGGGTCAAAGGAGTGAATCGTCCGCAGGATTTCAACCGGCTCATCGAGCTTGGCCACCGGCGTTCCAATCAACGCTGCTTCAAACGAAGAGCGCTGCTTCTTGGCATCGCGCGGAGAACCATTCCAGGTTGTCGGAACAACAAGCTGGTAGTTGTCGATTTTACCGTCCTTGATTTTGATCCAGTGAGCAAGTGCACCACGAGGTGCTTCGACGAGACCGACACCCTCGGCTTCTTTCGGCCAGGTGCTCGGGTCCCACTTCTCATTGTTGAAGGTCGCGGTCTCGCGAGTCTTCACGCGCTCAAGGAGTTCACCGTAGAACTCTTTCAGCCAGCCCACTTCGAGCGCAGCCGACAAACCACGCGCCGCGGTCCGTCCCAATGTCGAGAAGAGCGCGTCCACGGGAACGCCGAGCTTGCCAAGAGTCGCCCCGACCAACTCCTTCACATCGGCGTGACCGGAAGCATACGCAACCAGTAGCCGAGCGAGCGGACCTACTTCCATTGGATTGTCTTTCCACCGTGGGGTCTTCAGGAACGAATACTTCTCGTATCCTTCCAGCGTCTCAAACGGCGGCTGCGGTCCGGTGTACTTGATCTCCGTCTCGCCTTCCCATGGGTGCAGGCTCACCTGGTCGCCGCCAGCATAGGTGTACCAGGACGAAGCGATATATTCCTTGATTTCCTGTGAGTCCTTCGGATTGACTGGATATACCTGGCTCAGATCGCGATTGAGTATCGCGCCGCGCGGATACTTGAACGACGCTGGCTCGTTGTAGCCCCGCGTCGGATACTCGCCGTAGCTGAGATAGTTCTTGAGTCCGCCACCCCACTTTGCCCAGTCTTTGTAGAACGATGCCACCGTCAACAGATCGGGCACGTAAACCTGGTTCACAAATTCGTCGGCCTTCGAAATCAGGCTGCCGACCAGGTTCAACCGCTCCATGTTGATGGCTGCCACTTCGTCCACATCGATCGAGCAGGGAACTCCGCCCACAAGGTAATTCGGATGGGGGTTCTTGCCGCCGAACACCGCGTGGATCTTGACGATTTCTTTCTGCCACTCGAGCGCGTCTAAATAATGCGCCACGCCGATGAGATTTACTTCCGGCGGAAGCTTGTAAGCCGGATTTCCCCAGTAGCCGTTGGCGAAGATGCCCAGGCCGGTGGCGGCGAATTGCTTGATCTTGTTCTGTACATCTGTAAAGTGAGCTGCTGTATTTTTGTCGTAACTTGAGTACGACTGCGCAATTTCCGCAGCTTTCTTCGGATCGGCCTTCAGCGCATTCACGATGTCAACCCAGTCCAGCGCGTGCAAGTGGTAGAAGTGCACCACGTGATCCTGCACATGCTGCGTCGCCGTCATGATGTTCCGAATCAGCTCCGCTGTCGGCGTCAGTTGAATGCCCAGTGCATCCTCGACGGCGCGACAGCTGGCCATCGCGTGCACGGTAGTGCAAACGCCGCATACGCGCTCTGTAATAGCCCAGGCGTCCCGAGGATCGCGGCCGATGAGAATCTTTTCAAGTCCGCGAATCATGGTGCCTGAACTGAATGCGTCGGTAATGACGCCGTTTTCCACCACTACTTCTACGCGCAGGTGGCCTTCAATACGAGTTACTGGATCAACGACTATACGAGTCATGGCCGCTTAGGACTCCTTCTGGTCATCTGCGTGTACTTCCGCGATGACTGCCTTCTTGCGAATATTGGTGACCACAGCGTGAGTTGCAACGCCGGCCAGAGTGGCTGCTGCCACGATTGTTCCAACCGTGTCGGCCGTGCTCTCGATGCCGAATCCCGGGAACGACGAAAGATGCTGATAAAGCGGACCGTTGTCCCAGAAACCTTCTTCGCTGCAGCCGATACAAGGATGTCCCGACTGGATCGGATAGCTTGTGCCATCGTTCCACTTGACCACTGAACAGGAGTTGTAGGTCACCGGACCCTTGCAGCCCATCTTGTACAGGCAATATCCCTTGCGCGCGTTCTCATCGTCGAATGACTCAACGAAGAGACCGGCATCGTAATTCGCACGGCGATAGCATGTGTCATGTACGCGGCGTCCGTAGAATTCTTTGGGCCTGCCGAGGTTATCGAGCGCCGGAAGCTGACCCAGCACCAGGACGTGTGTCACGATCGCCATCATTACGTCGGCAATTGGCGGGCAGCCCGGCACGTTGATTACCGGCTTGTCCACCAGCTTGTGAATCGGCGTGGCATGCGTCGGATTCGGCTTTGCAGCCTGCACGCAGCCGTTCGAAGCGCAGCTGCCCCAGGCAACAATGGCCGCCGCATCTTTTGAGACTTCTTGCAGAATCGATTCGGCTGTCTTTCCGCCGATCATGCAGTAGACGCCGCCATCCTTCGTGGGTACGGCCCCTTCCACGAGAACTATATATTTGCCTTTATTGTTTTTGATGGTGTCGTTCAGGCTCTTTTCCGCCTGGAAACCGGACGCCGCCATCAGCGTCTCGGTGTAATTCAGCGAGAGCACATCGAGCAGTGCGTCCGCCACGATCGGGTGCGATGCGCGGATAAACGACTCGCTGCAACAGGTGCACTCCTGAAAGTGCATCCAGACCACGGCCGGCTTTTCCTTTTTCTCAAACGCCGACACCACCTGAGCTACGCCGCTCTTCGCAAAACCGGCAGCCGCTGCGGCTGCCGTACAAAATTGCAGGAATTGCCTGCGGCTATACCCCTTTTGCTCCATCGACTGCCAAATCGTCTGCCCCATGCCTACCTCGCTTGCAGTGCGTCAAGCGCAATGCACTATCCGCCACGCATCACTTGCGGTGCGGGTACCGGATTCTCCCAAAGAAGATCCATGTAGGTCAGATCACATTTGGCAGTCCAGCAAATGTAGGCACAGTACTTAGCTCGAAATACGATCGGCTGTGAGCGTCATCACAAGTGTTGCAAATCACGATCTAGGGCACTTTGCGGCCATGAAAGTGATGTAGCTCACATCTCAATCCTTCGGATCGAAACGAAAGCAACTTCGTTGTGAATCCACGATCATTAGGTTGACCGTCGAGTAAGGGCGCCCCTTTGAATGCGATACAGACCCGATTGCGCAAAATGGCGCCGCAGATCCCGTGTGATATACGTCACCCTTTGCGTGCGATAATATCGGGGTTCGACATCGACGCATCCTTCAAGGAGGGCATGCTATGCGAGTACGAATTCTCTTGGTGATCGCAGGGCTTCTGGGATTTGCCGCTGCGGTCCAGTCAGTCGCCGCTGCAACTAAATCAGCCCATGCCGATATCGCCAACGCGCAGGGGACAAAAATTGGAACTGCGAAGATCACTTCCACCGGCCAGGGTGTCAAGATCGAAGTGAAAGTGACGCAACTAACCCCCGGCGAGCACGGCATCCACATCCACAACGTGGGCAAATGCGACGCACCGGCCTTCACCACCGCCGGCGGCCACTTCAACCCGACAAGCGCTCATCACGGAATCCACAACACCCAGGACCCGCATCCGCATCTTGGCGACCTCATGAACCTCACCGTAGACAAGAAGGGCAGTGCCAATGCGACGTTTCTGGCCAACGGCGTTACCCTCGGCGATGGCCCTGACTCGCTCTTTCACGACGGCGGCACCGCGCTCGTCATCCACGCCAAAGCCGACGATCTGATGTCCGATCCGTCAGGCAATTCCGGCGATCGCATTGCCTGCGGGGTCATCGAAAAATAACACACGAGCGCTCGTCCACAATTCCGCCTCAGAGAAACCCCGCGTTGCTTTCGATGAGTCATCCATACGAATGCTGAATTGTGGATGGGCATGAGCCGATCCAGTTGTGTCGAAGCTGCCCGTCTGCTACTTTGTCGTTGATGCCGCGGCATGTGCCTGAACATCTGAGCAAGGACATAGAGACTCTTTACCGCTCTGAATCGGGTAGGATTCTTGCTACGCTGGTTCGCCTGCTCGGAGATCTTGACGTCGCCGAAGAGGCCATGCACGAGGCCTTTGCAGTCGCTTTGCACCTCTGGCCTCAAACCGGCATACCGGACAAACCACGCCCTTGGCTCATTTCAACCGCGCGTTTTAAAGCTATAGACGGAATGCGCCGGCGAGCGCGCTTCGACAGTGCACAGAAAGACCTCGCGCTCTACCTCGAGGCCCGGGTCAACGACGCGCTTGAGCAGAATGAAGAGATCGAGGATGATCGCCTTCGTCTCATCTTTACCTGTTGCCATCCCGATCTTCCTCCTGAAGCGCAAGTTGCGCTCACCCTGCGCGAAGTCTGCGGCCTGACCACAGAGGAGATTGCCCGGGCATTTCTGGTTACGCCGGCAACGCTTGCCCAGCGCATCGTGCGCGCCAAGGCTAAGATCCGAGAGACACCGATTCCATACGAGGTGCCGACGCCGCAGGAGTTGCCCCAGCGGCTGGACGCAGTGCTTCAGGTCATCTATCTGGTTTTTAACGAGGGTTACTCAGCTGCGGCCGGAGCGGAGGTAACGCGGGCCGAGCTAACCGGCGAGGCGATTCGATTAGGCCGCCTGCTGACCGAACTTCAGCCAGAGCCGGAAGCCATAGGCCTGCTTGCCCTCATGTTGCTCCAGGAATCTCGTCGCGCCGCGAGAACTTCCTCTACCGGAGAGCTGATTTTGCTGGAAAATCAAGACCGCTCGCTCTGGAACCGGGAGCAGATCGCGGAGGGCGTGGCGTTGGTGGAGAAAACCCTGAACTCTCGCCGCTTCGGCGCTTACACACTGCAGGCTGCGATCGCGGCCGTTCATGCTCAAGCGGAATCAACTGCTGCAACCGACTGGCGGCAGATCGTTGCGATTTACGATCAATTGATTCGAATTCAGCCTTCGCCGGTTGTCTATCTAAATCGCTCCGTGGCCATTGCCATGCTGTATGGCCCCGAGGCCGGTCTCACGCATATCGATGCGGTGTTAGCACAAGGCGAATTGGCAAATTACTACCTTGCGCATGCAGCCCGCGCCGATATGTGCCGCAGGCTTGGCAGGACCGCTGAGGCCCGGTCCTCCTATGAGAAAGCTCTGGCCCTCACCCAACAGGAACCAGAGCGCCAATTCCTGCAGCAACGGATTCGGCAGCTCAAATAAAAAATGGAAGAAAGTGAATGCTCCTCCCACAAAAGATGGGTGCCCCAGGTCCCTCGCATTTAGGGACCTGGGATAGCAAAACTGCGCGAGGATTCCCCATTCATCGATCGAACCACCTGCTTGAGCTTCGTAAATAGGTAAGTCTGTGCCCCATTCATCGCAGCTTTATCACGATGAGTGGGCCGCGAGTCCTCGCCGTCCATTGGGACTCGATTTCAACGATTCCCCGGATTCGGTAGTGTAGTGATTGAAGCTGCTCCATCAGCAGATTAAATAAAAAAATCAGATTAGCTGTCGATTTCCCGTCTCCCCAACGACTATAGGACAAAAGAACGATGAGCTTCGGCTCCTGAGTGAACAGGAAACGAGTCATCGGAAACAAGAAAATAATCCACAGAAACCAAGGAGAAGAACTCATGCCACAGTATCTGGTTTGTAACTACATGCCCGACGACTTCGACCCGTCAGTCGTAACCGAAGAAATGATGGAGCAGATTCACGCGCTCAACCGCGAAATGATTGCTGCCGGCGTGAGGAAGTTCGCCTGCGGCATCGCCCCGCCCGCCAGCGCAAAGACACTGCGGACCCAAGCCGACGGCAAGGTGCTCGTCACCGACGGGCCGTACACCGAGACCAAGGAGCACATGGGCGGATTCTGGATACTGGAATGCGCCAATATCGACGAGGCGCTGGCATGGGCGAAGAAGGGCGCCATCCTCTGCGATGTGGCCGGCGAGGTGCGCGAGCTTCTTTTCTTCCCGGCCCCGGAACAAGAACCCAGCGAAAGCAAGTAAACAACCTGGCCACCGCGGCCTCTGAACACTCGCCCTGGGAGATGAACGAGCCGGCGCAAGGCTCTGTGCTGGCTCCCGGAAGGAAAAGGAGAAGAACAGTGAAATACCTCTGTTTCGGCTACTACGACAAAGGCAAATTCGAGGTCATGACTGAGAGCGAGCGAAATGCCATGTTCGATGCATGCATTGAATATGACGACCATCTTCGCGCCAGCGGACATTGGGCCGGTGGAGAAGCGCTTCAGGGGCCCGAAACCGGCCTGACCCTCCATTGGAGAAACGGCACCGTGGCAACGACCGACGGTCCCTACACCGAGACCAAGGAACAACTCGGCGGCATTCTAATGCTTGAAGCGCGGGATATTAATCATGCCATACAGCTCATGTCGCAGCATCCAGGTTTGAAGATTGGGTCCTGGGAGATACGGCCGGCAGGGGACATGAGCGAAATCTTGAAGGCAAGCGAGCAGCGCCGACAAAAACACGTTGCAGGATAAATGCATCTCAGTGCTGAGGCAAAAACTCAGCACAACAATCGGGGAGTAAAGGACAAATGTCAAAAGTTCGTGTCGCCGGATTTGGAGTTTCGTTAGATGGCTTCAGCGCTGGAATCGAGCAGAGCCTTAGCGATCCGTTCGGCAAGTGTGGCACCGAGATCTTTCAGTGGTTCTTTCACACGCGAGCCTGCAGGCAGGACCGCTATTTCAGTTTGAAAAGCTCCTTGTCCCGATAGGCATTTTGGAGAATGAAAAATGCCTGTTTTTTTTGACCCTGATCCGAGATCAGCCCCTTAAGGTTATAACCGTCCTGCACTCCGGGCAGCATCCGTCTTGGGGAACGAAAGTCCACCAGTATCCACGGGCTCATCCCACGTAGTTGGGAGATCCGGTTCAACATGCCCAATTGATGTCGGAATACATCAGCCTGGTACTCTTCTGTCCAGCGCTCAGTCTCCGCTCCGTGTAATCCGGCCTTTGCATCGGCCCCGAATTCGCTGATGATCACTGGTTTGTTGTAGGCGATGTGCCACACAGTAGCATCAGCGTCCCCGGGCCGTTGTTCATACCATCCGATGTACTCATTGACGCCGATCACATCGAGAGCATCGCCCAGAGAGTCGTCGATATATTTATCGTGACCTTCCGTGCGAACCAACAATGCCGCTGTCATCAGGCGGGAAGAATCGAGAGCACGCGCGTTGCTTGCCAGGGTCGTGAGAAATTTTGTTCGATCCGGGGTGTTGGGCGTTTCGTTGGCGATCGACCAGAGTACAACCGATGCCTTGTCCCTATCGCGGCGAATTTCCTCACTCAATTGTTGCTGCGCCTTCTTGAGCACCGCGGGGTCGCTAAAGTGCTCGGCCCAGTAAACCGGAATCTCCGACCATACCATGATCCCTAAACGGTCGGTAGCGCGAGTCATGCGCTGGTCTTGAGGATAGTGGGCAAGGCGCACATAGTTGCACCCCAGTTCGTGGGCCCATCCGAGGAGCGTTTCGACATCCTTGTCGTTGTTAGCGCGACCCCCACGAAAAGGCGCTTCCGCATGCATCGAGACGCCGCGCAGAAAGATCGGCTTTCCGTTGAGCAGGATATTCGGACCGTCGGTTTCGACGGTCCGAAAACCGATTTCATCCTCCAGTCTATCCTCTCCCGCAGAGAGCAGAATGCGGTAGAGTTTGGGTCGCTCGGGAGACCAGAATTCCAAGCTGGTCGCGGGAATACTAATCAATCCTTTTCCTTCGGAATCCAATTGCGTGGTAACCGACAAATTGGCTTCTGGAATCGCAACGGTGGTCGTGGCTGCTGCCCCTGCATCTTGTACGTGGACCCATCCCACAACCGCTTTGCGCTCATGATTGAGGTGAAGGTCGTAGTCGTCAATGAAGCTGTCCGCCACGCCTACGAGGGACACATCGCGAGTCAGGCCTCCATAGTTGAACCAATCAGTTATTGCGGTGGGAACTCCGTCGGCCTGCCTCGTCGCATCGACCGCTACTACTATGAAATTCTTGCCGGCGTGCAACTGTTGAGTTGCTTCACAGTCGAAGGCGGTAAATCCCCCCTCGTGATCGCAGACATGCTGCCCGTTCATCCAGATCATTGCTTTGTAGTTTGCCGCACCAATATGCAAGAAGGTTCTTCGACGGGCTTGGGGCTGAAAGTCGAAGTCTCGCTCATACCAAACCAACCCTTCGTAGTAAAAAAGCTGGGCGGTTTGAGTATTCCAGTCTCCAGGCACCTTCAATGTGGGAGACTTGGCAAAATCGTATTCAACCAGACGGTCGCTTCCCGGTTCCGCTACACCATTGAGGTAAAACCCATCCTTGCGCAATTCGTGGTGGAACGTATAGAGACCAGTCTCGTATGGATCGACGATGAAATGCCAGTCACCGTTGAGGCTCACACTCTCGCGATGATCCACATCGACCAGAACCGTTGTAGCTGATTGGCCATATAAAAACACGGGACAGATAAGGAGGAAGGCAAAACATGTACAGAACGTGGCTTTCATCGGAGGTCCTTAGCGGGATCGGCTACTACAAAACTGAACGGGAATGGATGGAGGCGCCCGCCCCTGTTCTGGGACCCGAATTGAGGTCGTTTCGGATCCAAAAAGACATTCACCCTGTGCCAGGAGCTGAACCCGCGCAGAATGCGCCTTGCTGGCGGCCGTGTGCTCTTCCAGCTTGATTGTGGATAGAAGAGCACGCCGGCTTTCACTCGTTTCGCGTTGCGCTAGAAGGTCAAGCGTCCGCCCAACTGGATGACGCGTTGGGTGCCCTGCGCACCGGTGATCTTGCCGTCGTTGCCCGACGAGAGCGACGATGTCGGGTTACTGAGACTAACCCAGTTCAAGGCGTTGGTCACTTCGGCGCGGAACTGGAACACGGTGGTTTCACCAGGAAGCCTGATGTTGCGAAACAGGCCCATATCCATGTCCTTGAGTCCCGGTCCGATCAGGGTGTCGCGTCCCACATTACCGTCTGCGCCGCCAGGGCCGATGCCCCCGAGAGGTGCATTCGGGTTGGAGCCTACCGGCCCGTTGGCCGTGTAAGCTGCGGTGTTGAACCATGCCGTCAATACGCTATTGCCAGCGCATACGCGGCAGCGGTGTGAGTCGAGCTTGGGGTTAACCGGGTTAACACTGTTGTAGTTGGGGCGGTTCGCATTCGCACTGTCAAAGTTCTTGTTGGATCCCGTGGACATCGAAAACGGTCCGCCGCTGATCAAATAAACGACTGGTGTGATCGACCAGCCATTGAGCACTCCCTTTACGATCTTGTTCGATCCGTGGAAGTAGCCGATGTTCCACATGCCGGCAATGGCTGCATTGTTGGCATGGTTGGCATCCATGTCGCCGTATTCTTCCTGAAGGCCGCCGCCGACGGCACCCATGGAGTTGTTGGTTGCGGTGAAGGGCATACCAAACACGCCAAAATCCTGCGCGGTCATCTGGCCATTCTCCACCACGTTTGAGCTTTGCAGCGCGTGGCTCCAGACATAGAAACCGCTGACTGAGAAGCCGTGGGACATCGTCTTGGTCGCCGAAACTTGAAGCCCGTTATAGTTGGCGTCCTGGCCTGCGATCAGCATGGTATTCCCGCCCAGAGTGCCAGTCGCACCAGGTTTGCCGGAATCGAATTGACGACGAGCGTCGATGCTCGCAGCTGCGGTACTGGGCGTGCCGAAAGCGGTTGAGTAAGGCGCGTAGTTGCCGTCCACAAAGGTTGACAGGTTGCGAGATTGCGTACCTACATAGGCTGCCGTCAGGCTTATCCTGGCAGGGAATTGCTGCTGCACGCTGAGGTTGAACTGGTAGACAGAGGGGTATTTCATATTTGTGCTGATGGTCTCGATACCGGCCTGCGGGTAGAATTCCGGAGCGGACGGCGTATAGGTGTACGGGAAAATCCCTCCACCGGGAGAGGTGTTCACAAAACCGTAGGGGACGCCTCCGTACATATTTGTGAGCGATGGAGTCGGGCCAAAGCTGTTGCGTATGGCGAAGGGCGCGGCGTTGCCGGGCTGGTTCCATTCATTCCCGCTGGGGATGCCGTAGAAGATGCCCGCCGCCCCGCGAACCGACGTCTTGCCGTTCCCATACGGGTCCCATGCAAAACCAACACGAGGCGAAATGTGGTTGAACTGCGTGTCGATAATGCCGCGAGGGACGCCGGCGTCCCCAACGAATAGCAGGCCCTTTGGCGCTGCCGGGGTAATGGTGGATTGCTGGCCGGGAATGAACGACGCGGTCCTGTTATGGGCATCGACAGGAGGTGTATCGATGTCCCAGCGAAGTCCAAGATTGACTGTGAAACGAGGCGTGATGCGGTAGTTGTCCTGCGCAAACGCCGCGAAGTGCCACGTGCTCAGATGCGTGACATACGGCGTGTCCTGTTCAAACGAGCTGGTTTGGCCGGTGATAAAGTCCGCAAGCGCAATACCCGTGCTCGTAGGAGCGGAGGTCGCGAAACCGACGTCGCCATAATTATTCAGGTCGGCCAGGAACATGGTCTTGTCGAGAGCGAATTCACCGCCAAGGGAAAGGCTATGTTTGCCTTTGATCATGCTGACTACGTCGCGTAACTCATAGTTGTCGGAACCCGTGACCGGGCCGGCATTCGGGTTCCCCGTATTGAAGTCACCACTGATGGTGAGATAGGGCAGTGCGTTCGGTCCTTGTATCTGAAAGTCCGAGCCGAAACTGCCGAGGGTTTGATTGGCCGGGCCGGTCACAGGCAGAAGAACGCGCCCGCCCATTGCCCGCGTGAACGTGAGCCATGCTTGATTGGCGGTAGTGGTACTGAAGGTGTGAACGTCGGCGAGGTTGATATTCGTCTGATCCGCAGCGGACTGATTTCCGGTCCAATTGATGTTGCCGCCCCCGCTGGGAGTTGACGTGGTCCTGACAAAAAAGTAGGTCGCTGTGAGATGGTCCTTGTTGCCGATGGACTGGTCATACTTTCCCAGGTATTCGTCAGACGTTGTGGGAGTGACGTATACGGTTGTGTAATTCGCGCCCCCGGTCTTTGCAACCTGGCTGCCGTTGGGCAACGGGATGGAGACGCCGATTTTGTTGCTTACGTTCAACATATTTGCGGCGGTTGGATCCAGGAGGGAAGTCGGAATGCAATACCCCGCAGTAGCTGCGGTTATAGCCTGGCAGCCGGGACCAGCGTTTGTTCCGTTGACCAGATTCGCGGCCACATGCTTAGTGCCCGGCGCGTAGATGAGCGAGGAAAGCGCGTAGGACCCCGTGTCCGCAGTAAAGTCGCCCTCACGCTCAGCAGCTGTCGGCACCACGGCACCCGTCACCGGTGCACCGGCAACCTGGCGCAGACCGGCATAGCTGAAGAAGAAGAATGCCTTGTCGTGCTTGATCGGGCCACCAAAGGTTCCGCCGAAATTGTTGCGGTGGTACGGATTCTTGATTTTCGAATTCCACGGATAGGCATTGAAATCGGTATTGCGGTTGAACTCGAACAAGCCGCCATGGAACCTGTTGCTTCCCGACTTTGTGATGACCGTGACTACCGCGCCGGAGAACTGGCCGTACTGAGCCTGGAATGCACTGGTCTCTACGCGGAACTCGTCAAGTGCGTCGGGGTTAGGAGCCGGGTTGCCGTAGTTGCGCATGCCCGTAATGTTGTTGCCGCCATCCAGGTAAAATGCCACGGTTCCGTTGCCGGCATCGAGCGAGCCGTTGATCTGTACAGTTGCGGATGGTAGTCCGACGGTGAAATTAGCCGAGCCGCTGGGGTTCGAGGTCGGGCTGTTGTTATTGGCCATCACGCCTGGTGTCAGCGAGAGTTCGGAGTAGGCGTTGCGATTCACCAGCGGCAGGCCGGTGATCTCGTCCGGCTCAATCGTCCGGCCCAATATTGCGTCGCTCGTATTGACCTGCGGAGGAGCCTCGGTGACCGTGACCGTGGTATTCTGCGACCCCACCATCAGCTTGATGTCAAGTGACAGTGTCTGGTCAACGTCGAGGGCCACGTTCTGTTGCACATAGCGCTCAAAAGCTGCAGCGTCCGCCTGGACGATATACTTGCCGACGGGAAGGTAATCGATACGGAACTCGCCATATCCGTTCACCGGTGCGGTGCGCGTTAGCCCGGTATTTACGTTCGTTGCCTTCACCGTGGCCGTGTTGATTACCGCGCCTTGTTGGTCTTTCACGGTGCCTACAATAGACCCGGTAGTTTGCTGCGCGGTAGCAGGCAGGAAACCCAGCCCCAGGAGTAAGAAACCTACCAGTTGAACGAACAGGTTCGGTCTTTTACTCACAAATGCCATTGATGACCGCCTCCGAAAAATTAAGTTCATGTATTGCTCCTTGATTCGGCCATGCTCCTTGTGTGCCCGCATGGTCCGCTGTCCAGCATCCTTCACCCTCTCACTCAAAGCGCCCCGCACCAGCCGGCGACGGTGGCAGGAAATTCCGAAGAGGTGACAAATTGAGTCAGATTGACGCGTGCAACCCTAGCGATTTTCCGTGTTTGATGTCTTGTTATTTCGTAGTTAAATCTGTGTGATCGAAATTGTGAGCAAGCCCCTCGCATCGGCAAAATCGAAAAAAGAGGACAGTTAAATAGCTTCTGGAACCGCTCCTGCTCGTCACGTTAAAGTTGTTAATGATTTCCCTTTAACAGCATTAAGGGACGTGAATGGCGGAGTTTGGCAGTTCGGAGTGTCCGCACTGAGAAGTTCATATAGAATCGACCGCGGAGCGCCTGATCGATGGTCACCACTGTCAACGCGAGCGAGAGTGAGCATCAAGAACTCGATTGGTTGCTGACTTCAGGAGTTTTGGGCCGCTCGCATAACCTCGCCCAGATGTTGAAGTTCATCTGTGAGAAGCATTTCGAGGGTCAGACCAGTCAGATCACCGAGCACGCGCTCGCCGTGGAAGCTCTCGGACGCAGGAGCGATTTCAACCCCCAGGTCGACACGATCGTCCGTGTCACCGCCCATCAACTTCGAAAGCGCCTGCAGGAAATCTATGCCGGTCCAGGGGCCTCCCGTCCCGTACAAATCCATATTCCAGCCGGGCAATATGCGCCATCCTTCGTCTATAAGGAAGACGAAACCCCCACGCTATCCTCCTCGGACACTGGGTTCGAGAGCCAGGTTTCTTCATCGGACGAAGAGGCCATTGTTGAGCCGGCCGCTCCGCACCGGAGATGGCTGGTATACGGACTTGCCTTGGCGTTCTTGGTCCTGCTCGGAGCGATCCTGCTTGTGGTGATGCATTCGAGGGCGCGTTCGACCTCTGGCGCCACTCCAGGCGCCATGACGAACAGTGTTGTAAAGGGACACCCCGTTCGAGCGTTATTGGGCAAAGGTCGCCAGGCTTACATCGATCGTGCGGGAAATACCTGGTCGCCAGGAGATTACTGTACAGGCGGCACTAACGTCTCTGAGCCAAACCAGCGGATTGCAGGCACTGAAGATCCTGCGATATTTCTTGGCGGGCTTCGCGGCCACGCTCACTGCACTTTCCCGGTCGATCTTGGAATCTACGAGGTGCATTTGCTTTTTGCAGAAGCTTCCGATTTGACCGAAGCCACAGACCGCTCTGTATTTTCTTTGAATGGCGGTGAAAACATATCTCTGGACCTCGTCGATGATGCTGGTGGCGATTTCATTGCCGATACAAAGGTCTTCCGAGGCGTTCGCCCTGAAAACGATGGCACTATTCACATTGACTTCACCGGCGAAATATCGGCGATGAAAGCGGTAGAGATCCTTCCCGCTCCTAGCGAAGCATTATTGCCCATCAGAATTGTGGCTGCATCGAACCCCTATAAAGATCCCGGCGGAAATGTCTGGCTACCCGACCGTTATGTGATTGGTGGACGCCCCGGACAAAGACCAAAGGTCGTCAAAAACGAGCAAACAGGTCTGTATGGTTCCCATCGCGTTGGGAACTTCCGGTATATTCTTCCGGTTGTTCCTTTCGAGAAGTACCGTGTACGGCTTTATTTCCAGGAACCATGGTTTGGCAAAGAGAATGCCGGCATCGGCGGTCCTGGCAGTCGGGTCTTCGACGTTTGGTGCAATGGCGTTGCTCTGCTTAACAATTTCGACATCCTCAACGAAGCCGGCTCCAGACCCGTCGTGAAGACTTTTGACAATGTGCAGGCCACTGCACTGGGGAAGATAGAACTTACATTCTCGCCCATAATCAACTATCCACTTATAAATGCCATCGAAGTCGTACCCGAGCCTAGCAAGTAGGCAAGAGCCCGGGTTTGATCAAAAAGAGTTCGGTACTTTTGCTTAGGCGAGAGATAAAAGCTCAAAGTATCGCTTTGGGTTAGCAGCATCTAAAAGCAAACTTGAGAGCCGGTGCGACGTAAGACGCTCTCCTACTGGAGGCGAAGTGTCCCGGCTCTGACCGACGATTCGGTCGAGTTGTTCTAGCTTCGCACTAAATCCGCCGAGGCACTCCTGCATAGGCGGGGTAACCAAGGTGGTGGAGAATCTCAACCACGGCTGGCACGCGAAGAATATCTAGAACGCCGCTCGGCACAAGCCAGAGCGCTAGTAAGCCGGTACAGATCCAATAGCCAGTTTGACGCGACATGTCTATTCACTTTGGAATGGGTAGGAAGGAGGGACGGAAGCGAAACGGCAATCGCTGCATGTATTGTATTCGCATGAGCTTTCGAAATCTGAAGACCTTCCCCTCACGCACAGCCCTGATCGCGTGCGCTCTTTTGTGCCTTGGGATCGCACCTGCGCACGTCACGGCGCAGGCAGACAAGGCGCCAGCCGCAACAGACCCAGGCGCAGCGGGCAAAGACAAGCCAGCTGCAAAACCTGCCGACGACAAACCTGGCTTGCCTCCGTTGCCCCCTGAGGCGCACGCCGCGCAAACCATCCAACTCGACGGCAAGACGTTGCATTACACCGTCACCGTCGGCGCGCTTCCGGTTCGCGACGGCGAAGGTAAAGTCGCCGGCGAAGTGGTCGTCACCGCCTACACCATGGAAGGCGCCAACCGTCCCGTCACATTCGCCTTCAACGGCGGCCCCGGCGCTTCCTCCGTCTATCTGAACTTCGGAGCCATTGGTCCCAAACACCTCGACGCCGGCAACGAAGGTGACAGCCCCTCCGATCCCACCAATCTTGTCGACAATCCCGGCACCTGGCTTGATTTCACTGACCTCGTCTTCGTCGATCCCATCGGCACCGGTTTCAGCCGATCCAAAGTGGATGAAGCCGAAACCAAGAAGCTCTTCTACAGCACCGTCCCCGATATCGAATACCTGTCGCGCATCGTCTACGACTGGCTCGTGAAAAACGACCGCCTCAGTTCGCGCAAATATCTTGTGGGTGAAAGCTATGGAGGATTCCGCGGACCCCGCATCACCCACTACCTCCAATCGCAGCTTGGCGTCGCAATGAATGGCGTTGTCCTCGTTTCGCCCTATCTCAACCCCACCATCGAGAATGATGGCGACATTTCCCCGCTTCCCTGGATGATGACGCTGCCCTCGATTACAGCAGCCCATTTCGAGCGCGAAAAGAAACTCACACCCGAAGCCATGGCCGAGGTCATCAATTACACACAAGGTGAATACGCCACGACTCTCCTCAAAGGCCGCTCCGACGAACCTGCGACGCAAAAAATGATCGCGCACGTCACCGAGCTTACCGGCCTAGATCCGGCATTCGTGAAGGTCTCCGGTGGCCGCATCGAAACCGGCGCTTATCTCCGCGAAGTGCATCGTGAGGAAGGCAAGCTCGGCTCGGTGTACGACTCGAATGTAACCTCCTTCGATCCTTTCCCATTTGCGCCCGAGCAGCGCGCCAACGATCCCATTCTGGCCAGCATCATCGCTCCGCTTACAACTGGCATGGTCGATTTCGTCACCCGCACAGTCGGCTGGAAGGTCGATGCCCGCTATAACGCGCTTTCCTACGACGTAAATCGCCTTTGGAATCGTGATGCTGAACTTCGCCAGGGCTCCGTACCCGATCTTCGCGAAGCCGTTGCCGCCGATCCCAAGCTTCGCGTCTTGATCGTGCATGGCTGGAACGATCTCTCCTGCCCCTTCATGGGCTCCGTCCTCACCGTCGATCAGATGCCCGTCATGGGAGACCCCACCCGTGTCTCCGTTCACGAATTCCCCGGCGGTCACATGTTCTATACCCGTACCGACAGCCGTCTCGCTCTTCGCAAGGACGTGATGGACATGTACGCAAAACACTAAAGAACAGTGGTCAGGTCTCAGTGATCAGAGAAAAGAAATTCAGTCTTGCAGTCCTCCGCAAAGGGACGCCCTGATCGCTGACGCCTGGCCGCGCGCCATTCCCTTGACTCCCTACCCATAGATGTTCTATACATAGACGCATGAAGAAACCGGATCTTCTTCCCGGCACTCTCGACATGCTCATCCTCAAAACCCTCACCCGCGCTCCTCTCCACGGTTACGGGATCGCTCAATCCATCAAGCGGTTTTCAGACAGCGTCCTTACCGTGGAAGAGGGCTCGCTCTATCCCGCGCTTCAGCGTCTTCTTCTCCAGGGCTGGGTCAAAGCCGAATGGAAGATGACTGAAACCAATCGACGCGCCCGCTTCTATACGCTCACCGCTGCCGGCCGCAAGCAGTTAGGCCTCGAAGTCACGCAGTTCGAGCAGATGATCACTGCCATAGGGCGGGTTCTCAGCGAACCGGCATAGTTGAACCTTGCCTGTAGGCGGACACCCCTGGACAGCGCCCTTCGATTCGCTTGCTAACAAGGAGCTCAGGATGAATCCCTTCACAATTGTTATGAGAAAGCTCTCGCTCCTCTTCCGACGCGACCGCTTCCGTAGCGAACTCAACGAGGAGATGGCATTTCATCGCGCGCAGGCGGAGAGAGATCTGATCGGATCAGGCGTCCCGCCTGAAAAAGCTTACTCGGCGGCTGCGCAGCAATTCGGTAACACCGCGCAAATCCTCGAACAGAGTCACGGTTCCATCGCATTCCGTTGGGAAACGGTCGTGCAGGATCTTCGATTCACATTGCGCCAGTTGCGTAAGAACCCAGGCTTTGCTGCCACTGCCATCCTGATCATCGCGCTTGGCATTGCCTCCAGCGTGGCTATCTTTGCATTCGTCGATGCAGCCCTAATTAAACCTTTGCCGTACAAGGATCCCGCGCGTCTCGTGCAGCTCTTCGAGAGCATTCCGCTCGGGCCGCGTTTTCATTTGTCCTACCCCGACTACCTCGATTGGAAACGCGACAACAAAGTGTTCGACTCCCTGAACGTGTTTGCGCCGTTTGGATTCATGATGAGAACCCCTGATGGACTTCGGCAGACGGATGGCGCACGGGTGAGCGACGGCTTTTTCCGCACCCTCGGCGTGAAACCAATCCTGGGCCGAGATTTCTATTACGGCGAAGATCACCCCGAAGCGCCGCGCACCACGCTGCTGACCTATGGAGCCTGGCAAAAACGTTACGGTGGCAGTCCCGGCGTGCTCGGGCAGACAGTTGTGCTGGATGGTGATCCGTACCTCATCATCGGAGTTCTGCCGCGCGAGTTTAACTTTGCGCCTGCGGATCCTGCGGATTTCTGGGCGATTATGAAGCCCAACTCTTGCCGGGGGTGTCACGGACTATTCGGGGTAGCCCGTCTTAAAGACGGTGTAACCTTCTCTGCCGCCTTTGCCGATATCAAGGCCGTCGCGCAGCAGTTGGAACGTCAATATCCCGATTCCAATCGTGATCAGCGCGCCTTTATGCTCCCCTTGACAGATGTGATCGTCGGAGATATCCGCCCGATCCTTCTCACCGTGCTGAGCGGCGCGGGACTTCTTCTCTTGATCGCATGCGTAAATGTAGCGAGCCTTTTGCTTGTTCGCACAGAAAGCCGTAGGCGCGAAATGGCCGTCCGCGGTGCATTGGGTGCATCGCCGCGTAGGCTGGTTCGCCAGTTCATCACTGAGGGTATGTTGCTCGCCTCCATCGGAGGCATCATGGGAATCGTATGCGCCGAAAAATCCATGCGCTTGCTTGCCACACTTATTCCCAAGGACATGATGGCCGCGATGCCCTTCCTGCATAACCTCGGTTTAAACTCCCGGGTTCTTGCATTTGCCATTTTGCTCGCTGTTTTTTCCGGAGCGCTGTTTGCCTTCACTCCTGTCTTGCGCCTGCGTTTCAGCGAGATTCGTGAAGGCCTGTCGGAAGGCGGCCGTGGCGCTGCTGGAATCGTGTGGCGCCACTTCGGCTCAAGGCTTGTCGTAATCGAGTTGGCGACTGCAATGGTGTTGCTGACAGGTGCCGGTTTGCTTGGCAAAAGCTTCTATCGCCTGTTGCACGTCAACATCGGGATCAAGCCCGACCACATCGCCATATTGCACGTGAACGCCCAGCCTGAGAAGTACAACAAAGATGATAAGCAGGCCGCGCTCAGCCGCGAAGTCCTGAACAACTTGTCAAGCCTCCCAGGCGTCAAGTCTGCCGCCATCACTACCAAACTGCCTATCGAAGATGCCGATTGGACAACCGGATTTCGCATTGTGGGCCGCCCCTATCACGGCGAGCACAACGAAGTTGCGATCCGCCTCGTGAGCAGCGGCTACATGACGACTCTTCGTACAACGCTCGTCAGTGGCCGTTACTTTGCCGATACCGATGATGCTTCCCACACAAAGGTCGTCATCGTGAATCAGGCCCTGGCTAAACAATATTTTCCCGGAGTAAATCCCGTTGGAAAACAGATCGACATCGGCGACGGGTCCAAGCCCTCTCCCTTGCTGATCGTTGGCCTCATTAACGACATTCAGGAAGGCCAGCTGGATGCTGCTCCGCGCGGAGCAATGTACCTGCCTTTCCTTCAGGATCCGAATAGCAGTTTCGTGATTCTCGTGCGCACCGCGCAGGACGAGCGAACCATGCTGCCCGCGATCGAATCTGCACTCCGATCGATCGATAGCGGCATGGCAATCTACGATCCGATGACCATGGAGCAGAAGATTCATGATGCTCCCTCAACCTATCTGCATCGCTCTTCCGCGTGGATCGTCGGTGGATTCGCAGTTATGGCGCTGCTGCTCGGCGTCGTCGGTCTCTACGGCGTCATCGCCTACTCCGTGAGCCAGCGAACCCGGGAGATTGGCGTTCGCATGGCCATGGGTGCCGAACGGCGCACTGTATATCGGATGGTACTCACGGAAGCCGGACAGTTGATCGCGATCGGTGTCGGTCTCGGAATTGTCGTCGCCGTTCCTGCGGGGCTGCTGATGCGCAATCTGCTCTTCGGTGTGCAGGCCTGGGATGCGCCGACGCTGGCTGCCGTAGCCGCAGTTCTCGCCACTGCCGCGCTGCTCGCAAGCTTCCTCCCAGCGCATCGCGCTGCGTCCGTGAGCCCAGCCGAAGCCTTGCGGGCCGAGTAAACAGAAACTGTTTTTCAACATATCTCAAGCCGGAGGTCGCAAAGTGAACTTCATCGCTCAAGTGGCAAAGAAGATGGATCTCCTGTTTCACCGCAATCGCTTTCACAGCGAACTTGCCGAAGAGATGGCCTTCCACCGCGAACAAGCCGAGAAGGACTTACTTGATTCCGGAATGTCTCCTCAAGCTGCTCATGTCGCAGCAGCACGCCAATTTGGAAACGCCACTCAGTTGCAGGAACAGAGCCATGGCCTCGTTTCCTTCCGATGGGAGACCGTTACGCAAGATCTGCGGTTTGCGCTGCGCCAGTTGCGCCACAATTTCGGCTTCGCGCTGACTGCCATCTTCATTCTTGCTCTGGGAATGGGCGTCAGCGTCGCCATCTTCAGCTTCGTTGATGCAGCCCTCATCCAACCGTTGCCCTACTTCGCTCCCAATCGCCTGATGGACGTGGGCGAACAGAGCGCCTTGATCACCCGTTCCAACCTGTCCCGAGCCGACTATGAAGACTGGGAACGCCTCAACCACTCCTTCAGTTCGCTTGAGGCCTACGCTGGGACGGGATTCCTTTTGCGTAGCTCATCTGGCTCCGTGCCGGTGCCCGCCGCTCGAGTTGCAGATGGCTTCTTTAAAACGCTCGGCGTCCACACCATGCTTGGCCGCGACTTCCGCACCGGCGAAGACCGCCCGGGTGGCGCAAAAATCGTAATCCTCACCTATGGATCCTGGCAGAGAAGATTCGGTAGCCGTGCCGATATCGTTGGCCAGTCGCTCACCCTCGACGGAGCAAACTACACCATCGTTGGCGTGCTGCCCCGCAGCTTCGAGTTCGCCCCGCGCGCCACCGCGGAATTCTATGTACCGCTGCTAGACAAAAACGGCTGTGAGCAACGTCGCAGTTGCCATAACCTCTTCGCCATCGGCCGCCTTCGCGACGGAGTTACGCCCCAGGCAGCTCTCGACGACATGAAAGCTATCGCGGCACAGTTGGCCGTCCAATATCCCGGCTCGAATCAGGGGCAGGGAGCGGCCGTGCAGCCGCTTTCACAAATCATTGTTGGCCAGTTACGCCCAGTCCTGCTGACCCTGCTCGCCGCCTCCGGTCTGCTGCTTCTCATTGCATCGGTCAACGTTGCCAGTTTGCTCCTCGTCAGGTCCGAATCGCGTCGTCGCGAAATCGCTGTGCGCGGAGCACTGGGAGCCACATCGGCGCGCCTCAGCCGCCAATTCGTCACCGAAGGGTTGCTCCTCGCCGCGGCTGGAAGCCTCGCTGGTCTCACTGCCGCAACCTGGACCATGGCTATCCTTAAGAGCCTTATACCCAAATCCATGGCCGACTCCGTGCCCTTCCTCCGTCGCGTCGGCCTACACTCGCACTCCCTCGTGTTCGCTGCAGCCGTCGCCGTTCTCGCCACAACTCTCATGGCCCTCACGCCGATCATTCGCCTCTCCTTTCAAGACATACGCAGCGGTCTCAGCGAAGGGGGCCGCGGCGCGGCTGGTCGGTTCTGGCGTCGCATGGGATCCAACCTTGTCGTCATCGAACTTGCAATAGCCGTTGTCCTATTGGTGGGTGCCGGTCTTCTGGGAAAGAGCTTCTATCGCCTCCTCCACGTCGACCTCGGCTTCGATGCAACACACCTCGCCACTCTTCAAATGGTCGCGCCAGACGCATCCTATCCCAAGCCGGAACAAAGGGTCGCTTTGCTCCGCGAAGTCACGCGCCGCCTTTCCGCACTTCCCGGCGTTGAGTCTGTCGGGATCACGACCGACCTGCCCGTCCAATGCCTCTGCGACACCGACTGGATTCGCATCGTCGGCAAGCCCTTTCACGGCGAACACAATGAAGTGGAAGAGCGTGACTTGAGCCCCGGTTATCTCCCCACCCTCAAAGCGCATCTGCTGCGCGGCCGCCTTTTCACTGAAGAGGACGACGCATCCAAGTCGCAAAAAATCATCATCAACGAAGCCCTCGCGCAAAAGTATTTTCCTGGAGAAGACCCCATCGGAAAGAAGGTCGCCAATGGCAGCCTCGATCCAAAAACCATGCGCGAGATCATCGGTGTCATCGGCAACGTCCGCGAGGGCGGCCTCGACGACGAACAGTGGCCGGCTGAATACGAGGCCCTCTATTACGGACCCGACACGAATGTTGCCATCGCAATTCGGACGGTTGGCGACGAGCAAGCGATTCTCCCTGAAGTCATCAAGACAATTCACCAGGTCGACCCCAGCCTTGGAACCTACGGCGAAATCACGATGGCAGATCAGATCAGCAGCACCCAGTCCGCCCTTCTTCATCGCTTTGCAACTTGGATCGTTGCGGGCTTCGCCGTCATCGCGCTGATGCTCGGCGTAGTTGGCCTCTACGGAGTCATCGCCTACTCAGTGAGTCAGCGCACCCGCGAGATTGGTGTGCGCATGGCTCTCGGTGCGCAGCGCAGCACGGTCTACAAGATGGTGATGCGCCAGGCCGGCTGGCTGACCCTCGCGGGCATCAGTATCGGGCTTGTATGTGCAGTTGGTTGCTGCATGCTCATGGGCAAGTTGCTGTTTGGCGTCGCAGCCTGGGACGTAACTACTCTCGCGACCGTCGCTCTGGTTCTCGGCTCTGCATCACTGGCCGCAAGCTTCTTGCCCGCGCGCCGAGCCGCAAGCGTCAGTCCCACCGACGCACTGCGCGCCGAATAACAAGCTCTTATCGTTGTCTCTAGGAATGAGCCGCACGATTCAGAGAGAGTCGATCTGTGCCCCCCAACAAAGTCTGTGCCCCATTCATCGCAGTGTTATCGCGATGAGTGGGCGTCCCGTGCTCACTCAAGAAGGTCTGATCCCCATACCGCCGTTTTATCAAGATGAGTGGGGACTCTTAGAATTTGCTTTCCACTCCGGCTCAATTTCGACCGCACCTCGATCGCCCATAACCTAAAAGCAGAAGTGAGCGAGACACCTACCGAATAGGGAAGGAGCAGCAGCCTTCAGGCTACTGACATACGGCGACAAGAATCAGAGCCTTCAGGCTCGGGCACTTCCGACACCCTGAATAGCGCTGTTTCGGGTTTCGAGCGTTTTTTGCTTTTCTACGTCAGTTACGTAGAAATGGAGAGACCTGACATGCAAGTAAGAATCCTGCGGATCAGCATCGGCGTAGCACTTCTCTTGGCGGGATACATGGTTGGGACGCACACCCCAGGCTCTATCCATGCGCAAATGAAAGTGACGGTTCCGACCACGTATGGAAAGGTTGTCGCAGGCGATAGCGCATCGCTCTGGTTCGAGGACACAAGTGGCACTCTTCGGCAGGTGAACATACCGGCTGGCAATACCATCTTCACAATCACTCGACAGAGATAAGATTGGCCGTTGGCCGACACTGCAAGGCGTGTGCCCCATTCATCGCCGTCTCATCGCGATAAGCGGGCGTCAAGTGATTGGGTTTTGCAGGTAATTTTCCCCAAATGTTGCACAATGAGATTGTCTGGTTCGATACGAAGGCCGGAAGGCCATGTATGCGCTTCACATCATTTATCCGGATTTGTGACAAATGAACTCGCCGAGGCAACCACACGCGGCCTAAGTCCTTCCACAAGAGATCTCTACAGCTAAGTCTTTTCGGCAGAAATCTTTAGCGCCAACCCCTGGCGGTAACCCTGTGAAAAGAGAATCTTTACTTCCAGAGACCAGTGGGGGGTATTCGCAGGCTACTGGTATCTGGTCCGGCAAACAAGCTCCGAAATACTCCGCGGAGGGACTGCGGGATGGATTCAGACCAGCCGCAGAAATCCATTCGGCGTGACGCGTGCTCCTGGAAAAACGATGTCCAAATCCGTTGCCCCGATCGTCTTGCTCACTACTTCACCCAGCACCTGCCGATAATCAGTGGTCAGCGCCAGATCGCGCCCTTCATTCAACTGATCGTTATTCAGCCCCGGCCACTTTCCGTAGACCTTGCCGCCCTTCACATTTCCACCCAGCACAAACATCGCATTCGCGTGCCCGTGATCCGTGCCGCCGGTACCATTTTCGTGAGCCGTGCGGCCAAACTCTGACATGGTCACCAGCGTCACGTTCTCCGCGCCGTCGCCCATGTCGCGCCAGAAAGCGGCAATGCTATCGGAGAAATCGCGCAGCCGTTGCGAGAGCTGTCCCTCAACGCTGCCCTGGTTCTGGTGTGTATCCCAACCACCAATGTCCGTGAAGGCGGCTTCCACTCCGAGGTTCGACTTCAACAACTGGGCAACCTGCTTCATGCGGTTTCCAAATTCAGAATTCGGATATTCCACTCCAGCCGCTGGCTGGTATTGCGCCGGATTGGCAGCGCGCAGCATCTTCACCGCTTCAAATGTTTCTTCACCTGCTGCATGGAAGATGCGGTCGCCGCTCTTACCGTACATCGCTTCAAAAGCACTCGCCGCAGCCGATGGCGTAGGTCCACGTCCCGCAACCGCAAAATTGTTGACATTATTCAACGCAATCGCCGGAACCTTTCCCGCCAGCGTGCGCGGAACTTCCGGTCCAAGCGCCAGGGCTCGAAACGCCGTCTCCTGCCGCCTGCTGTTCTCATCCTCTGCCTGCAGCGCCCGATTCAACCATCCGTCTTCAGTGCTCTTGATTCCCGGCGTGCCCGACTCCATGAAGTCCTGCGCATCAAAGTGCGACCGCGACATATCCGGCGAACCCGCCGCATGCACGATTGCCAGATGTCCCGCGTCGTACAGCGGCTTGAAGCTCGTCATCGAAGGGTGCAGCCCGAAGAATCCATCGAGATCGATCACCTGGTTTTGCGGAATTGCAATGTTCGGCCGCATGGCATAGTAGTTCTTCTCGCGATAGGGAACCACAACGTTCAGCCCGTCAGCCGCGCCACGCTGGAAGATAACGACCATCCGGCGATTAGGCGTGCCCTCGGTCTCGGCCAGCACGGAACGCACCAGGAATCCAGGCAGCGTTGTCGTACCGGCAACTGCCAAGGCGCCCTTGTGAAGAAAGAACCGTCGATTCATCTGCATGCTGAGTCTCCTGAATTTCTGACCGCAAAATCATGCACCGAGGAAGGGCGTCCCGTCCATGCGGCATATTTGTTTTTTGCCGCATGGATGGAAAATACAAATCACGCGGCAAGAGATCTTGGTCTAACGCCTCTGAAACTCGGGCGAACCGAGCAGCAGCCCTGCCAGCACTTGGTCCTGTTTCTCGGCATCCGTTACTGCCCGTGCGCGATACTTCTGGCGCTCTGTTGTTGCTACCGGCAGCGCCGCTGCGCCATTCTGATTCTGATTTCTCTGCTGCTCAAACTGCTGCAGCACTGCCGTGCGCGTTGAATCGCTCACTCCGCCGGTTAACAGCAACGATTCAAGCCGCGACTCCTCTTCCTGCGGATCGGGTGCAGCCGGATTGTTCTCCAGAGTCGCCATGTCGTTGCTTACAGTCTCGGTGGGATCCCACTCAATCGAAATTCCCGGCAGCCGATTCGCCGCCAGCGATAATGCAAAATTCATCCGGTTCACCAGCGCATTGGTGCTCACCCACGTGTCCGACATCCAGCTATACCCATTCGGCGTCACGCAGCCATAAAGCGGCATGCCCATCTCGCGCACCGCATTAGCCAGCGGCTGCATGTTCTCAATATCGGCATTGCTTGCCCGCGCTGCGGAAACAACAAATTCGATGGGTGTCTTCACCTTCGCGCGATACACATTCGCGTCCCAGAATTCCTGCGAATGAAATAGCGTGCTGAGCACCGCCGACATATCCCCATCGCTACTCAGAAACGTCTGCGCCATTCGATCCACCAGTGCCTGCGGCGGGTCATCGCTCACAAATCGAACCGCCAACTTGCGCGAAATAAATTGCGCCGTCACTGGCCGCGTCGCGAGCATGTGCAGCAGTTCGCGCCCTTCCTGCTCCCCATGATCTTTGAATTTCTCACCCATTACGACCTTCGCACCTGGCTCATGCCGATTCGGATCAAATTGGAATCCACCTCCGCGCTCCGGTCGTTCGACGCTCCAGCCCGTCAGAATGCGAGCCACTTGTGTTACGTCCGCTTGCGTATAGCCGCCGTTTACGCCCAGCGTATGAAGTTCCATCAATTCGCGCGCATAGTTCTCATTCAAGCCGTCGCGCTTTTTCTTGTTATTATTCGGCCGACGCTCAGCTCGCTCCGCGGCCATCGAATCGGGTCCGATGCTGCTGGCGTTGTCGAGATACAGCATCATCGCCGGGCTGTGCGCCGTGGCTTCCAGCAGATCTTCAAACTTTCCCAAGGCCCGCGGACGGATTACATCGCGCTCAAAGCTGACCATGTAATAAGGTGTCGCCTCATTCTTGTGCAGAAACACGTTGAAGTGGTTGAGCCAGAAATCCGTCATCACTTCCTGCAACTGCGCATTGGCGTAGATATCGTGCGTCAGACGTTGCGAAATGATCTCCTCATTCACCAGCCGCTGCGGATTCTCAAGATCGGCAACGACCTCCTTCAGGTCAGGCGAAAGATCGAGCGTGAGCGCGTTGCGCTGTTGCGGCTTGAGCGACTTGAAAAACTCATCAAACGATTCGGGCTGCATTGCCACCAGCTGCAATACCCGCTGCTGCGGAGGCAGTTCCAGCATCCGCCGAAACTCTCCACCATCTACAGACGCTACCGGCGCAGCCTTAGCCACGATCATCTGGTTCGCATCCATTGTGGCTTGCGGGAGTGCGGCCGCTTGCTTCAGCGCCTCAGCGACGTCGCTGTTTCCGTCGTTGGCTGCCGCCATCTGCGACGCCGTGTTTGCCGCCATCTGCGGCTTCACTTGCTCTTCAGCTTTCTTGTCTTGCTTTTCCTGCCGCTTTACACTTACGCGATACATCTGGTTTGCATACACCGCATGCAGCGCACCTTGCTGCGGTTCCGCAATCTTGCCATCCAGCGTTTGCCGAATAATGGCATTGCTGGGCACGCGGAAGAGCAATTCCTCCGGATTCCATTGCATGGCAGGGAAGTCAGCCAGCCGGCTCTGCAGATCGGTCTCGCTGATGGTCGTTGGATGCAGTTGTTGATCAAACCACTTTTCCAGCCCCATCGTGCGAACGGATTCCAGATCTCCGGGCCGGGCGCCGAAGGTGAAGCGGTTCAGTGCGTGCAGAATCCGTGCATCCCCCTGAAGTTCCGTCGAGTTGTATGTGGTGCGTCCATGCTTGGTAGTCTGGTTTGAATCCGAAAGCAGCGACTGTGCCGGCGCAGCTTGTCCGGCAAGACTGAGGCACAGAATTGCAGTCAGCGGTCCATGGAAAAGCTGCATGTACGGCTCCTCACCTCAGATGCTTGCGAACCTGTTGCGACAAACTGCCTGGTTGCAATGACTCCATTTCCCCGGGGAAGTTGTGGTCGAGCCATGCAATTGTCCCGTTGGTAACCTGAAGGGGCAGGGAAGTCATCTTGATCGAGGTCATCGCGGTAGATGGCTCAACCAAGCATAGCAATCCCCCGCTTCACGCGAAAGTCCATCCTTCGCACCATGGTTACTGATGTAATTCTCTGATTTTACGGGGTTAATAGCACACTGTCGGCTCGCGAAAAATGCTAACCCTTGCTTTGGCTTTGATTCGCCACTTCCGGATGGAGTACGGGTCTTTGGATCATTGCAATCGGGAGGGACGGTGGGAATTCTGAGAGTTCAGCAGCCCTTTTTGCACCGCTCCATGATGGCCTTGTGCAGCCGCTCTCGCAGCCCTGCGGGCATTTCGTACACTTCATGCGAGCGGTAGATCTGGATCGTCTTGCGCGTGGTGCTTAACGTGACCTCGCAATGCTCGCAGCCACGCAGATGCTCCTGCAGATCCGCGCGCATCTCGGTCGTCACCGAATCGTCGATCAGATCGTCGAGCATGGCCAGAAACTCAGTGCACGTCACTTTTCACTCCCTTTTTCCTGGGAACCTTCTTCCGCTTGAAGTAGCGGCTGAGGCGTTCGCGCAACTGTAACCGGGCGCGCAACAAGCGAGACTTCACGGCAGGCACGCTCAATCCCAGCGATTCCGCCGTTTCTTCCGTGGAGAGACCGTCCACATCGCGCAGCACAAATACCACACGAAATCCCGGAGGAAGGCCCTGAATGGTTTTGCGGAGAATATCGGCCAGCTCCGACTGAGTGTAGTTCTGCTCCGGATCGGGAGCCCAATCCGCAAGGTCGCGCGGAACGCTGCCCTCTTCCGTATCGATGTCCTCGTCGATCGAGACCATCCTGCCCGTACGCCGCTTGCGCAGTCGCATCAGGCTTTCGTTTACTGCAATCCGAACCAGCCATGTGTAGAATTTCGAGTTCCCTTGAAATTGATCGAGCTTCTCATACGCCTTCAGGAACGCATCCTGCATTACGTCTTCAGCATCCTCACGATTCTGCGTTATGTGCTGCGCAATCCTGAAGATCTGGCGATCGTATTTGCGGACGAGTTCATCGTACGCCGAGATATCTCCGCTGCGAACCCTGTCAACCAGGGCTACATCGGGGTGTTGCTCGTTCTCGCCTGCTACCGATTGGATGGTCGACATGGGGGTTGGTTGCGGGAATTCTCTGGGTCGGTCGAAACAGCCGAGTCCATACATCCAAGTGTAATGGACGACGCCACCCTGTCCAACGAGGAATTCCAACCAGGGAGATGACGCAACCGCCAATTCGAAAGGAACGTTACGGTACTGGTACTTCGCTGTTCTCCACAGCCAATTCGGCTTAAAGTGAAACTATGAACCCAGTTTTCCCCCTTTTTGTATCGCAGGTCCCGGCTCGGACGCTGGCTGCCGTGCTCTGTGCCTTGCTGGCAGTCTCGCCGATTGAGGGGAAACCGTACTACGCGCAATCCGACACCGCGACTTCGACCACCCATAAGTCGACCAAGTCCGATAGCACGTCATCCAAAAAGAAGCCTGCGGGATCGACAGCAGCGGCAAAGAGATCTGCCTCTTCCGCAGCCAAGAAGACATCAACCTCGATGCACCATTCAGCCACCGCGCCGCGCGGCAAAACTAAGTATGTCAGCCCCGCCGAGCGGCGCCGACGTGCCGCCCGCGCCCACAAAATCAAGCTCGCCTTTGTCGCCTCCACCGAGCTTCGGCCCATGGCTCAGCAACTCGCCAGCCTCCGCACCCCGGCTGCCTACTCCGGAGTTACCACGTACGCGCATTCGCATTCCGGCGAAGCCGCGGCAGCGGCATATCTCGCTCTCGGCCACGCTTATCTTCTCGATAAGCGGTATACCGACGCCATCGCCAGCCTCCATCAGGCAAAGGAGACCGGCGAAGCGCTCGACGACTATGCCGACTTCCTCGCGGCCAAGGCAAATCACGAAGCCAACCAGGAAGCCCAGGCTGAAGCGCTGCTCAAAGGTTTCAAGGAGAAATATCCAGACAGCATCTTCGTTGACGAGGTTCCCGAACTCGAAGCCAACGTGCTGCTCGATCTTAGCGACCCCGCTGGAGCCAAACGTGTCCTCGACGCCGCATCCAGCGATCCCGCGGCCGGCCGCCCCGGCTATCAGCTTGCCGCCGGGCTCGTGGCCCAAGCGCAGAATCAAAATCAGGAAGCAGTCCACATTTTCAAAGCGCTCTTGCTCGCCTATCCCCTCACCACCGAGGCCGCCATCGCACGCGCCAAGCTCACGTCGCTCGGGGCCGAAGATACCTTGACGAGCGATGAACTGCGTTCTTTAGGAGACGCCTACTACAAAGCGGGCCATTACGAAGAAGCCGCCGAGCAATATCGTGCGCTTGCTCTTAAATTCAACCTTGATACGCAATCCCGCAACGGCTTCGCAGTAGCCGCCGCCGCCTGCGATCTAAAGCTGAAGCGCCTTACGGAAAGCCAGGCCTCAGCCCTCGCGGACACTCCCGATGAAAATGGCGCGCGCCGTCTTTACCTGCTGATGGAGCTCGCTCGCAACAGCAACGACTTGGACGGGCAGACGCAAATCGTCACCCGCATGGAGACAGACTTTCCCTCGAGCCAATGGCTGGCTGAGGCCTTGTTCTCCAGCGGCAACATGTATCTGCTGCGCAAGGACTATCCGCGCGCCGCCGAATATTACGCCTATCTCGCCGAACATTTTCCCTCAAACAAAAATGCCGCCGCGGCACACTGGCGTGCCGGCTGGCTTAATTACCGGCTAGGAAACTTCAAAGATGCCGCGCGAATCTTCGATGAGCAGATTCGCAACTTTCCGGGCGCGCCCGAGACCGCTTCTGCCCTGTATTGGCGGGGTCGTCTGTATGAAACCCAGGATCACAATCCGGCCCAGGCAGCAGCCAATTACCGCACTATAGTGCGCGTCTATCAGCATTTCTTCTATGCGCAAATGGCGCGGCAGCGCCTTATCGCATTGGGCAGCACCGTGCCCGCTTCGGCTCCCGATCTTGACCAGATCAAGTCAACAGACGTGCCGACCCTTGCAGAGACTTTCCCCGAGGACAGTCCGCATTTGGCCAAAGCAAAACTGCTCGCCAACGCAGGCCTTAACGACTACATTCCTCGAGAAATCGCGGCAGATCCTGACTCAGGTTCGTGGAGCGCGCTCGCTGAAGCACAGATCTACGCGTCCTACGGTGAAGCCTACCGCGCCATGCGTGCGCTCAAGCGGGCGCTGCCGGGCGCCGCAAGCGCGCCTATCCGGTCCATCCCGCTCGCCTACTGGCATATCCTTTTCCCCGAGCCTTACTGGACAATCATCAAGACAGAGTCCGCTAAGAACAACCTCGACCCGTATCTCGTCGCGTCCCTCATACGCCAGGAATCGGAATTCAATCCGTCGGCAATTTCCTACGCCAACGCGTGGGGCCTCATGCAGCTCTTGCCCTCGAACGGCAAAGCACTGGCACGCGAAGAGGGTATGACTCACTTCCAGACCTTCCAATTGCTTGATCCCGAAACCAACATACGTCTCGGCACTCGCTTCCTCAAGCAGACGCTCGATAAGTTTGGCGGAGTTCCTGAGTACGCGCTTGCCGCCTATAACGCTGGCGACAGCCGCGTCGAAGATTGGCAGGCGGCAGGGCCCTACAGCGGCATCGACGAGTTCGTCGAGTCCATTCCGTTCTCGCAAACTCGCGATTACGTGCAGGCAATTTTGCGCAACATCGAAATTTATCGGGAGATCGACGCAAGCACGACCACGACGTCGGCATCGAAGGTTACGAGCGGCAGATAAGGAAAGCATTAGTCAGGAATCCGATTTGCTACTAGCCTCGGTCGATTCTCGTTGACTCAAAGCCTGCGTCCCGTAAACACTACGAAGCAACTGGAGAAGACGTTAGTCTCCTCTAGCGCACTCGCAGCACGTTGTTGAAAGACGGACCACCCAGCACCAACGGAACTTGCTTTGTCACGTCAAATTCCCGGAGGGCAGGATGTCTACCGACTTGCAATTCCTCGAAGAATGGATCCCCGAAAAAATGGACCCCGGCACGGTTTTCCTTCTTGAAAACCAGTCCAAGCTCGGTCATGCGCAGAATCCATATATAGCCGTCATGTCCTGTCCGCGATGCGGGACCATGGGGTTAATCACCCGTCGGCAGCTTTGCGAAAAAGAAACCATGATCTGCGGTGGGGATACCTGCTCCGCGGAATATAAGCTCGAAGGCGAAACCATCAAATTTCGGCATCCGCAATAACATCCCGGATCCGCAATATCGATAAAAGACAGCCTCGCAATTATCCCGAACTCCTAGCGGCGATTACTTTGTCGTTCCGGCTTGGCGTCGCCATTAGACTGTATCCATGGATCGTCCGCGCGTGCTCCACCATCTCGATTTACCATGGTCCTGTACCGCGCGAGGCCGTGCCCCGTTTTTGGGCAGCCGCGAGTCCATCCATTCCAAGAGCCCGGATGGCGAAATTGGCAGACGCAGCGGACTTAAAATCCGCAGGCCGCAAGGCCGTGGGGGTTCAAGTCCCCCTCCGGGCACCACAAAAGGAATATGCCTCGATCAGGAGGTTGTCATAAAACAGGCGCCGGTGCCACCTTGGGTGCTACTTTGTTCTAACTTTGCCAGGATCTCATCCACGATCCCAGAAGAAGTTTGAATTGACTCTCGAACAAGCCAACGCGAAGAGTTCTGTTGGCATAACCTACGCCAAACTTTCATCAGCCGATTGGTTAGGAAGGATGTAAATCTAAGACCGGTCGGAGTAATTTGCAGGCCACAAGACAATTTCAACGAGGCCCGACTGAGACATCGTGAAACGCTTCTTCGCATTCGCGAATCGTCAGAGTTTATTTCGAGATCAATCCCGTCGACAATGTCGCGAACTGTTGCGAAAGGCAGCATCATCCATCGCCGACTCCCGTGCGGTGACGCTTCTTGTGCAGAACAGCCTGGAGAGTTTGGAATGTTTCGGCTGCCGCCCGAAGTGCGGTTTTGCTCCGCAATTGAAGTCCAACAAAGAAGCCATCGAACTGATTCTCGAAGCAATTCAAAAAGCCGGGTACTCGATCCCGAACATCCACTGCCTGTGCAACTTCCATGCATGGGGTTTGGCGGCGGTTCAGGATGCGTTCATTGCGGCACAGGTTTTCATAAAGCTGGTTGCTGAACGAGCCGAATCTTCAAATTCCGTGTCAGGGTGCGGCATTTGTGCAGAGGTCATCGCAGAAGAAGAACTGCGCCTCAGCGAATTTGGTAGTTGCCTTGGAGGCAATGACGTTTATCGGTGGCTGGGGGAATCTGCTGCGTTGTGTATTCCACATGGGATCAAGCTACGGCAGTGGGTCCCGCCCGTGCTTGGAGCCAGAGTAGACAGGATTATCGAAAGTATCGCCAGCAATTGGCGATAGAACTGAAACATCTGAGTGCCGAACCAGAACCCGACCGAGCCGGATCGGGAGCATTGGGGCGTGCGGCTGAATTACTTGTATCGCAACGAGGGCTACATTCCTAAGGGAGGACGTATGTTGAGCGCCGGAAAGGCAATGAAAGTTTCCATCTATCTGAGCGAGGGATCGAAGCACCACGGGGTCCCAACGTATTCGAGCATCCTCGACTTTCTCTTTTATCGGGGCGTCTCGGGTGCAACCGTCATGAAAGGGATAGCCGGCTTTGGCGCAGATCACCACATGCACACCGCCAGCATCGTTGAGATATCAGACCATCTTCCATTGAAGATCGAATTCATCGAATCGAAGGAGAAGGTCAACGAACTTCTCGGGAAGTTGGAGGAGTTGGTCGGAACCGGAATGATCGAGGTTCAGGAAACCACCCTCGCGAAGCCCGCGCAGATCTCGAAGCCAAAGAAGGCCACTCCTCCTTCACATCTGAAGATGGAAGGCAAAGCAAAGATGATGCGTATCTACATCGGTGAATCCGATCAATGGAAAAGCAAGCCGCTTTATAAAGCCCTGGTCGAGGCCATGCGGGCCAACGATATCGCTGGCGTGACTGTTTATCGGGGCATCCTCGGGTATGGCGCGCACCGGCGGATGCACAAGGACAAAGCCCTTCGCCTCTCGCACGATTGTTCAATCATGCTGTCGGCCGTTGATACGGAAGAGAAACTGCGATCCTTTCTTGGGCTTGTAGATCAGATGGTGGAAGAAGGCTTAGTCGTGCTTTCAGATGTGGACATAATCAAGTATTCCTACCGCGCGCTGGAAGGTGATCAGTCAGACCTCTCAGCGGGAAGTGCTTCTGTATGAGCGGAGGCTCAACTATGAAAGACCAATTTCAAGCTTGCATGTTGCGCATCCATTTCGGCGAGGCTGACAGATGGCAAGGCAAACCTCTTCATGAAGCAATTGTCGCCAAATGTCTGGAACTGGGAATGGCAGGCGCCACTGTGTATCGAGCGATCGAAGGATACGGTGCGAGTACAAGGATTCACCACTCCAGTCACTGGACGCTCTCCAAGGACTCGCCAATGATGCTGACCGTCATCGACCGCGAGGAGCAGATTGAGAAGCTGATTCCTCATCTCGACGTAATGGTCGAAGAGGGGCTCATCGCGATGTCCCGTGTCGAGGTGATTCGATACTCGCGGACTTCAGGGAACGAATCGGCAAAGGTCTAGGCGCGCACAGATGGAAACCATGGCTCGGTTGGCGACAGATAGTACGGCAGAGAAATTTGTTTTCGCGGACGGCTCCTCCAGTCTGTTGCGCCTGGTGGATCTGGCGCAGGAGCTTGAAACTGAGCCCGTCGCCGAGGAAGCACGCGAGCTTGCATCCAGGGTCGCCGAAGGCCATTTTTATGTGGCTTGTGTAGGCCGGTTCAAGCGAACCAAGTCTACCCTGCTTAACGCCCTTATTGGCCACGAGGTTGTCCCGACCGGCTTTGTTCCAGTCACCTCTGTGCCTTTGGGGCCGAACTTCACGCGCGCATATCGCAGAGTGTGAGCGCGGATGCACGATGCGCATCACGTCTAGCCGCTTGAGTTTTAATCCTCTCCGACAGGCGATTACAATCGCCATATGCACGAAGTATTGCTGTATTCCCGCAAGGGATGTCATCTCTGTGACGTCGTCAAACAGGTTCTAGTCGAGCTTGAGGGCTCAGCTGAATTTCAATGGCGCGAGTTGGACATCGATTTCGACCCAGAATTGCGCCAAAAGTACAACGATGAGGTCCCGGTGGTCTTGATTGACGGGCGTAAAGCGTTCAAATACCGCATGGATCCGCAGCAGTTTTTGCGAGCACTAGCTGGAAGAGCCCGACCCGAAGATCGGATCAGCGCTTAGCAAAAAAGAGCCTCCTTACCAACAATCGATCGCTGATTACTGACAGCAGGTCTACAAATCAACGCGAGCGTCGAGGCCTTGAAACCACCTCCGGCAGAGCCATGACAGGCTCGATCCATGATCTAAGTCGGCTTGCCTCTGAATCGAATGTAGACAAAGGCAACGCGGTTTAAGAGCTCGCTTCGAATCTCGAGGCTGTTCCAACGCCGATCTACTCCACGAGAAGACAAAGACCAGGGAGTGAGTCCTATCACAAATCGCGAGGAGACTCCTGGATCTCTTCATCGCTGCACCTCAAAGTAGCGAAGACCATTGCTCGATTCTCGTCGAACTCAAACTCCCTTCAAGCGTGCCTGACAGGGGATGATTTGCACCTGTATTCAAGACAGATTGGCATTAGAAAACAAGCAATTCAATACGCATGCCTATCAGTCGCTTCGAATCCACTTTTGGAACGCTTGCCGGAACGGTTCGGAGCTCGGCCTAAAAAAGTTATTTGAGCGCGTTTTGTAACAGATTGGCGTGTTCGTGACTTTATTCCTATGAAAGCGGCAACCAAGGACATCTGACTCAATGAGTTCACCTTTCTTTCGATCTCTGCTCCTGTTTTTCCTGCTCTCGTTGGGGAGATTTGCCGCTGGCGGACAAGAACCTCTGACGTTACATCAAGCGATAAATGTGGCGCTGAGACAAAGCCCAGAGGTCGCGATCGCGCGCGCCGGCACTCTGGATGCGAAATCGGCGGCAAGCCAGGCCCGCATCATGCTTTTGCCTCAGCTTGGTTTCACTGAAGACATCTCTCGGGGTAACGATCCGGTCTATGTTTTCGGCACACGCCTTCGCCAGCGACAGTTCACGCAAGCTGATTTTTCCCTCGATTCTTTGAACTTCCCGCCGCCGGTCGGCAATTTCTCTACGCGTTTTTCCGGGCAGTGGGTGGCATTTGATTCCTTCAAGACCCAGAAAGAGATTCACCGAGCGGACCTCTTCAAGGAGAGCGCGACCTCATCCGCAAAGGCAGCCGACCAGCAAATCGTATCCCGCGTTGTAGCGGCCTACCAGCAGGTTCTTTATGCGCAGCGGGGGATTGAAGTCGCGCAGCACGAGCAGGAGACGGCGGCGGCGCTGCTGAGTTCTGTAGATGAGCATGTGAACGCGGGTCTTGCCGTCGAGTCGGATCGCATGTCGGCCCAGGTGAACATAGCGGCCCGCAAAGAGGAGTTGATTGCAGCCCAAGGCGATCTGGAACTTGCGTGGGCAGCGTTACGTGAAGCGACAGGCGCGCCGGAACTGAAGGCTACCGAGTTGAAGCCGATTGAACCGCACACATTTTCCCAGGGCGCGCTTGAAGAAGAGATCGCTACTGCGCAAAAAACGCGCCCCGATCTTATAGCTCTGGAACAGGCTCAATCTGCACAGGCCTCCGCGGTAGGAGCGGCGAAGTCCGACTTCGGCCCACGCATGAGCGCATATGGAAACTGGCAGGAAGATCGACCGTCTTTTAGCGGCTCCGGCGGAAACAGCTGGGTGGCCGGCGTTCAAATCAGCATCGATATTCTGCCGCTGACCAAGCGCACGCAACTGGCACGCGAAAGCGCGGCGAAACAGAGGATTGACGCGCAGGTGGCAGCCACCCAGCAGCATCTGCGACTCGAAGTGAGCCAGGCGCACATCCATCGGCGTACCGCAACACTGCAACTGGAGACGGCGCGAGCGGCCATGGACCAATCTGCGGAGAGTCTGCGCATTCTGAAGAATCGTTACGACGCCGGGCTTGCCACTATCACCGATCTACTACGGGCCGAAGATGCCGAGCGCCAAAGCCAATCCAATTACTGGCATGCCGTATATGGAAACGTCATGGCCTATAGCGAACTTTTGTACGCAACCGGGACTCTTACTCCCGATGCTGCGGAGGACCTGCAATGAAGAATGTCATTTGGGCAAGTTTGCTTGCCGTTTCCGCAGCGATGGTAGGCGGTTGCCAAGGCGGTGAACCCGCCTCAATCCCAGGGACCGCACAGACCGTGCAAGCGCAAGTTGTCGAAAGCCAACAGCAGCAAGTTCCAGTGAGTTTGCGATCCACTGGCACAGTTCATGCGCGGGAAACAGCCGTAGTGTCGGCTCAAGTTATGGGCCGAATTCAGCAGGTGACGGTGCATGAGGGAGATGCTGTGCGCGCTGGACAGACTCTGATAATTCTGGACGATGCGGCACTGCGCTCTCAATTGGAGCAGGCGCAGGCGGGAGTGAAGGCGGCCGAGGGTGCGCAAGCCACGGCGCAGACGAACGCCGCCCTGGCAACAAGCACGCTGAACCGGTACAAGCAGCTTGATTCGCAAAAGAGCGTGAGTCTCCAGGAGATGGACGAAGTATCCCGGCGTGCTGAAGCAGCGGCGTCGGGCGTTGAAGCCGTGCGTGCGCAGACTGACGCCGCGCGAGCGCAGGAGAGCAGCGCGCGCACAATGCTCGGGTACACGCACCTTGGTGCCCCATTTGCCGGAGTCGTAACGGCACGGATGGCTGATCCGGGCACGATGGCCGCACCGGGCGTGCCCTTGCTGCAGGTCGATCAAGCCACGAACTTACAACTTCAAGCCGCGGTAGATCAGTCCGTGATCGGTGTGATTCACAGAGGGATGAAAGTGCAGGTGGCAATTGATGGCGTGACATCTACGAACATAGCCGGGACAGTCGTCGAAATTGTTCCCGCAGCGGATCCATCGAGTCACAGCTTTCTCATCAAGATTGACCTGCCAGCCTCAAGCCAGACGCGCGCAGGCATGTATGGGACGGCCGAGTTCGCGAAGGGCACGAGGCAGACGATCCTCATTCCACGTTCCGCTGTCGTAGCGCGCGGCTCGCTCAATTGCGTGTATGTTCTTGACGGCCAGGGCATTGCGCAACTTCGCTACATCACTCTGGGCGCGCCTCAGGGAAATCTCGTCGAAGTACTTTCAGGTGTTTCCGCCGGCGAGAAGCTCGTCGACACTCCCTCCGACCGTGACCTCGCCGGGAAGCGCATTGAGAGCAGCACAGGGGTCCGGCCATGAAGCAAGACCTTGGAATCGCCGGGCGACTGGCGCATACATTTATCAATTCCAAACTGACTCTGCTTTTCATTGCCGCGTCGCTCGGCGTCGGAATCTTCGCGGTCGCCATCATTCCCCGCGAGGAAGAGCCGCAGATTCTTGTTCCGATGCTGGATATTGCCACCGCGATGCCGGGTGCATCCCCGGCCGAGGTGGAAGAGCGCGTAACCCTGCCCATCGAGAACCTGGTGCATCAGATCTCAGGGGTTGAATATGTGTACTCGACGTCGGCGCCGGGACAAAGCCTGGTGATTGTGCGTTTTCTTGTTGGCACGCCGCAGGAAGATGCTCTGATCAAGGTCTATAGCAAGCTCTATTCGAACTTCGACCGCATGCCGCCCGGGGTCTCGCGACCGCTGATCAAGGCTCGCTCGATCGATGACGTTCCAATTCTGGCCATGACGCTGTGGGGTGCGCATTACAACGGCTATCAATTGCGCGCGATTGCAGACGAGATGCAGCACAACATAGCGCAGATCGTCGATGTTTCGGAAACGACGATAATCGGCGGACTTCCCCGCACCATGCGTGTCGTACTGAGCACCGAAAAGCTGAGTGCATACGGTCTGTCGCCCATGGCCATCGTTGGGCATCTACAGGCCGCCAATGCCAGCGTTCAGGCTGGAAACTTCTCTGATAATAACCAGGAAGTCCGCGTCGATGCCGGCAATCTATTCACCCGCCGCGAGGACCTGGAATCCGTAGTTGTGGGTGTGGTTCACGGGCATCCTGTTTATCTCCGGGATGTCGCGGACAAGATCGTCGACGGCGCCGCGGAGCCTTCGGACTATGTCGTCTACGGCACGACGAACGCGGGTGCCGGGTCGCAGGAAACAACTCGCCAGTATCCGGCGGTGACGATTACCGTGGCCAAACGCAAAGGAACCAATGCGACCGACATCTCGAACGCCGTGCTCAAACGCGTGCATGAGATGCAGGGCGTCACCATTCCTAACGATGTGACCGTCACGACCACACGGAATTATGGAGAGACAGCCAAGAACAAGTCGGACGAACTTCTTGAACATCTATTGCTGGCGACATTGTCCGTCACACTGCTGGTCGCGCTCTTCCTGGGCTGGCGAGAGTCGGGCGTTGTGCTGCTGGCCATTCCGGTTACGCTGGCGCTAACTATGTCAGTGTTCTACTTCCTGGGCTACACCATCAACCGCGTTACGCTCTTCGCTTTGATCTTTTCGATTGGCATTCTCGTGGACGACGCCATCGTTGTGGTCGAGAACATGGTCCGGCACTTCCGCTTGCCGGAGAACCACGGCAGGCCCATGAGCACCGTCGCCGTGGAGGCGGTTGCCGAGGTGGGAAATCCCACGATCCTCGCTACCTTTGCCGTGATCGCAGCAGTGTTGCCGATGGCCTTTGTACGCGGATTAATGGGGCCGTACATGCGGCCCATCCCAGTGGGCGCTTCGGCGGCGATGCTTTTCTCGCTGATGGTGGCTTTTGTGGTTTCTCCATGGGCAGCTCTTCGCCTGCTGGGCAGGCACCTCGAAGGAGCAAAGCTGCTGGAACCGGAGACGGAGAACTGGCGGACAAGGCTCTATCGTCGCATTATGACGCCGCTGATCCGGTCTCCGCGCAATCGCATTCTGTTCTTCATTGGAGTGGCAGTATTGCTGCTGATCTCGGGGGCGCTGGTTCCGCTCGGGCTAGTGAAAGTGAAAATGTTGCCCTTCGATAACAAAAGCGAGCTGCAGATAGTTATCAATATGCCCGATGGCACTCCGCTGGAACAGACTGCCCGTGTTGCGCAGGCACTTGGCGATGAGCTCGCGCGTCAGCCGGATGTGTTGAATTACCAGACTTACACCGGGACGTCGGGGCCCTATAACTTCAACGGGTTGGTACGTCACTACTACATGCGACGCCAGTCAAACCAGGCCGACATCCAGGTGAACCTGCTGCCAGCCAGGCAGCGTAGCGTGCAGAGTCATGCAATCGCCAAGCGGCTTCGTCCGTTGCTGGATGCGATCGGCAACGAATACGGAGCGCGCATTCAGGTCAGCGAAGTGCCTCCGGGGCCTCCGGTGATTCAGACGCTGGTGGCCGAAGTCTACGGTCCTGACCTCGATGGCCAGACACAGGTGGCACAGCAGATCAAGTCCATCTTCCAAAACACACCTGGGGTAGTAGACACCGACTGGTATGTCGACGATCCGCAGCCAAGGCTCTCAATCCGCGTGGATGAGGTGAAGGCGGCACAGCATGGCATTGCGGTCTCTGACGTCGCTCATGCGCTGGCGCTTGCCATTTCCGGAACTCAGGTCGGCCTGCTCCACGATCAGACGGCCCGGGAGCCCGTGTCTGCAATTGTCGAGCTTGACCGCGCGGATCGCTCCTCTGAGCAAGCTCTCGACAACATTCGACTGCCCGGCGCCGACGGTGGAATGGTTTCGTTGCGCGAATTGGTGATCGTCGAACACAAGACGATCGAGCGCAGCATTTATCACAAGAATCTGCACCGCGTCGTTTATGTTACAGGCGACGTGGCCGGTGCAATTGAAAGTCCGGTCTATGCGATTCTGAAGATGAACAAGGAACTCGACCACCTGACCCTTCCAGCCGGGTACACTCTGACCCGATATAATGCGTCGATGCCGGAGTCGACCGACCACTACTCAATGAAGTGGGATGGCGAGTGGCACATCACGATCGAAGTTTTCCGCGACATGGGTCTGGCGTTCGCGGCGGTGCTGGTCCTGATTTATGTGCTCGTGGTGGGCTGGTTCCGTTCCTTCATCGTGCCGCTGATCATCATGGCGCCGATTCCGCTCACCCTGGTTGGCATTATGCCGGCGCATGCGATGATGGGCGCTTTCTTCACTGCGACTTCCATGATCGGGTTCATTGCCGGAGCCGGCATCATCGTGCGGAATTCGATCATCCTGGTTGACTTCATCGAACTTAGAATTCGCGAGGGTATGCCGCTGGCAGAAGCCGTGATCGATGCGGGTGCAACCCGCTTCCGTCCCATGCTGCTAACCGCGGCGGCGGTCGTGGTCGGCGCTAGCGTGATTCTTACCGATCCGATCTTTCAAGGGCTGGCTTTGTCACTGATTGCCGGAGCGGTGGCATCAACTTTCCTTTCGTGGCCAACCATTCCAGTCCTCTATTACATGGTTCACTCCGGGCATAAAGCGGGCAAAGGGGTTGAGTCTCAAACTGAAATAGAAGAAGGAGTTTCTCTATGACAGTCGAACGCGGAGTGCGCCTGATGGGGGGCGCAATGGTGCTGATCTCTCTGCTGCTTGCGCATTATGTTTCCCTCTATTGGCTATGGCTGACAGCCTTTGTGGGTCTCAATCTGCTTCAATCGGCATTTACAAATTGGTGTCCGGCTATGCTCATGTTGCGCGCTGCTGGTTTGAAAGACGCGAGCTGGGGTCCCAAGGGTTAAGGGAAATGATGCACTATAAGGCGTTTCCCGGCAGCCCAGGCCGAGCGGCTCGACAATCCCGAGCGCATGCTTTGTCTTCTTCCGGCGAGGTGATCGGCGCCCTGGGTGTGCACATTGGCGAAGCCGTCGTCCATGTGGGCGCGGGCACGGGATACTTTTCCGCGCCCCTGAGTGCTGTCGGCCGATGGGCAAAGCGAGGTGGGCTTGCCGGGTTCGAACGGCTTACTTCTGCCGAACTTGGACGACACTCCTCGCTAGTGCAAGGAGAGAGGTGCAATGACAGTCCGCAAGAGTAATTCCCGGCCGTCTCGTCTGCGGCATTTGCGGGGCGAGCGGATCAAGGACGAAGTATATCGACAGATGTTCCGTCTGGAAGAAAGCAGGCCTGGCGCCGAGTTGGGACTAGCTTTGGCGTTGTTGCGCGCATGGCTGGTCGCCGACTCAAAATCCGCAGGCGACGAGGAACGGGATTGGCTGAAGAAAATATCCTCAATCTGCCTGGAAATGATTGAGGCTGCATTAGAAGCGGGCGGCAGTGGGCATTCCTGTGCGCAGTGAGCACTGTCGGCATGCGTGCGATGAACCTGCGGACCTCCAGGAGGATCAGTTACCAGGTTCGAACGCGCGCCTATACTGGTATTGATCTCGACGACCCAAACGATGCGACCTGAACTGCTACAAGCCACAGATCTGCTGCGCCTCAACACACCTGAAGCTGTTGAAAAGGCAATCGGGTTGCTTCAGAACACTGTCTATTCCTTCAGCATGAAAGTCTGTGGGCATCCTGAAGATGCGGAAGACACCATGCAGGAGGTGCTCTCTCGTTCTCTTGAACACTTGGCCAAGATCGAAGACCCTCAGCAATTGGCCGTCTGGCTCTACACCGTCACCCGAAACCGCTGCTGGCGTATGCGCCGTAAACCTGCCCATGCTCCGGCAAGCATGCTCTCACTCGACCAGTTGATGCCGAGCGATGAAGAGTTGGGAATATTACTCCAGGATGCCGGCAAAAGCCCGGAATTGAACCTGCTTGAGACCGAGCAACGCCATCTGCTGCATCAGGCGATCCTCCGCATTCCCGCGCCATTGCGCATTGTTCTCGTGCTGCACGACATGGAGGAATTGACAACCGAGCAGGTTGCTCAGATTCTCGATTTGCAGCAGGGGACGATCCGTATTCGGCTTCATCGGGCGCGCCTGAGCGTTCGCAAGGAGATGAATGATCTCCTCGGGGGAGTTGTCCTGACCATGGATCAGACGCACGCCAAACCTAGAAGACCCCGCTCGAGCGGCAAGCGACGTCCCGATGATTGCCGCGAATTGTTTGCCAACATCTCTGAATATCTGGATGGCAGAGTAGACCCTGTTACGTGCGAGCAGATGCGAGGGCATATCGAAACATGCCCATCCTGCGTCGCATTTCTGCGCGACCTGCGCGCGGCAATCGACCGCTGTCGCTCTCTGGACATCCCCTGTGACTCGGCTGTGGCACCTCGATTGCGCGCTCTCCTTACACGCGAGTACCTGCGCATGCTGGTGATGCCAGCGGCAAAATAAATGTCTGCGATCTTGTAACGGAATACTCCCTTTGTGTCTTTCTTCTAATGAACAGGAGAAACACAATGGAAGTAAAGATTACGCATCTTGACCGGGTTAAATTCGCCATTCATTCGCGGTCTCATTCCATTCTTTGCGACCAGCCGACGGAAAACGGGGGCGAAGACAGCGGGATGACGCCCCCTGAGCTTCTGCTCGCGTCATTGGGCTCCTGCGCTGCTTTTTACGCTGTGCAATATCTCAAGACCCGCAACCTCAGCGATCGCGGCGTGGAGGTCTCGGTGACTGCAGAAAAGCTGAAACAGCCTGCCCGGCTTGGCAACTTCCGCATCCAAGTTGTGTGCCCCGCGACTTTGACGGAAGAACAAACGGAGGGGCTCATGCGCTCCGTGCACCACTGCCTGGTGCACAACACGCTGCTGACGCCACCGGAGATCAAGATTGAGCTGGCTGTGGGTGAAGCATCGCTGCTTCCCCGATCATGACTGTCTGCGCCAATTACGAATGGAAGTGAGAAGTCGCGCCACGGCCCCGTCAAGAACAACCTAGCAGCGCAGCGTCGACTCATCTGCGGGATCGAACGGGGGCGGGTACTTCGCCCTTAGTGCGGAGATCTCAGCGTCGGTCGCGTTGCCTCGCCATGAAACCGTCACAGAGCGGAGTTGATTCGAACGTGTTGAAACCTGGTGTGTCCTGTGAGTCAAGGTGAGCACTCGATCACTGGGGGCTGGTTTGATCAAGTTCACATCCTTGAATACACATCGGATGTCGCCCATAACCCAGCCGTTAGGCGTCAAGTGAAAATCAAGATCAATGTAGTCGTATTCGACATAAACGCGAGCGACCTCCCGGCGCTGAGAGATCTGCGCTCTGATCGCTTTCGCTTTGGAGGTCACGCCGCATATCTAGGCAAAAAGAAGCTTCTCTCCCGTGGTACGCCAAGGCTCGGCTCAGCAGCATTGCGATCCCCAAATCAGAACCCAGGTTGCATGGCTACTTCAATAACGCATGCTGTGAAGCCAACCCGTGAAGCAGGGTCGTGGCTCGCCAATACCAACTTAACGCGGATTGAGACTATAGACGCTAGCAATTTCGTGTCGGGCCCGATAGCCATTTCGGTGACTTCCGCCTGACGCTCTCGATCTGCTAATCTCCACGCCCGTCAAATGTTCTAGGATCGTAGGGTGGCGCCTTTGCCAAGTTAAGTCATAAAACTTCCGCAGCGATCCCCTCTGTCCGGTACAGTGGGCAAACAGTTGAAGGCCGAGACAGGTGGGTGTGAGAAGAATTTCGTCACTGGGCAACAAGGTCGGGGAATTCGACCCTTCTTTTCAATCAGTCCAAGATCGGACAGGAGTCTGAGATCGCGTTCAATTTGCAGTCCTCGCGATCCCGTTGTCAGCGAGAGCTCTTCAATCCTGCATGCGAGTGGCTTCGCGAATATCAATCCTGACTCCGCCAGAAACTTCGTTCTCGCGTACATACAACCACAGGATGCGGACTGGATAAGTCGTCAGTTGCGAGAATAACTCCACAAGGACACTACTCAATTCCCCTATTCCATCTGCTGCGCATGAGGTGGCCAGCAGGCCACCCCAGAAATGCATCAGCCAGCCTTCATCAGTGCACGATCCGTTTTCAAGAATCCGTTCAACCAGCCGTGGTTCAGCGCGCAACCTCTCCGCTGCAAGTTCGACTGACAGCAGGTTTTGGGCCTTGAGCGTAATTTCTACGGCGTTGGCAACCTTGTGGCTGCTCAGCCT